>CAWFCS010000033.1:0-362686 GCA_963814395.1 uncultured Acidobacteriota bacterium | reverse complement strand
TGCGCGCGGCGCGCCATGGCGTTGCCGCCGGTGACGGATTCCGACACCACGGCCTCCATGAAACCGGCCGGGGCGAAGACCCGTGTCGCACCAGAGGCAACGTCTTCTTCGCGCGCCACGCCCCTGGCCCCGCCGTAGTGGTCGGTGTGGCTGTGGGTGTAGATGAGCGCGGTGACCGGCTTGCGCGGACGATGGGCGAAGTAGAGCTCGAGGCCGTCGCGGGCGACGTCGGGGCCGTAGAGCGTGTCGATCACGATGAGGCCGGTGGCGCCTTCGACGATCGTCATTTTGGCAAGCGAGAGACCGCGCAGCTGGTAGATGCCGTCGGCCACTTTGAACAGCCCGTGGATGGCGTTGAGCTGAGCCTGCCGCCAGAGGCTCGGGTTGGCCGTGGGCGGAGCCTCCTGCTTCAGGAAGTCGTACGCCGCGAGATCGGCGGCGTTGGTCCTGGTGGCGATGAACCCGCGTGCGGCGTCCTCGAAATCCCGACGGTCGTCGAAAGGGAGCCGCGGAGGACGGCGCGATTGGCGGCGGCAACCGAGGGCTCAGCGGGTTTGGGAATCGGGGCCTGAGCATCGAGGACGGGTGCCGTGAGCAGAAGCAGGAACAGGACTCGAAACGCTGCATTCATGGGACTCGCATCCTACATCGGGTACACGAACGCCCCAGGGCTGATTGCCGAGTCCATGTATACTGTATACACGGTGCCGGATCCCACTAACGTGTCCGCGGTCGTGACCGTCAGACTGACTCGTGAGCTGGAGCGCCGACTCGCCCGGGAGGCGCGTCGATTGCGCCGCAGCCGGAGCGAAGTCGCTCGCGCGATTCTCGAGGCTCACCTGGCAGGGCCCGTCGTCGACCCGCACGCGGAGGCGCGCCGCCAGTCGCTGCTGGCCAGCGCCCAGGACGCCGACCGTGACACCCTCGACTTCATCGAGCACGCCGGGGATCCGCGCGGATGGAAGTGACTCGCGGCGCCATCGTCATCATCTCGGCTCGCGGTGCCTACACCGGCAAGCCTCGTCCGGCACTCGTCGTGCAGGCCGACTCGTTCAATCCCACCCACGCCAGCGTGACGATCTGTCCGATCACGACGGCCTGCATCGATGCGCCGCTTTTCCGGGTCAGCGTGCCCCCGGGAGAGCGCACCGGCCTGAAGTCGGCATCCCAGGTGATGGTCGACAAGATCGTGAGCGTGCCCCGCGCCAGCCTCGTTCGCGAAGTCGGACGCTGTGATGAGGCGACCTCGCACGCCGTGGAGGATGCGCTGCGAAATTGGCTCAGCCTGTAGCGCACTCGCTCGTGCTGTCGTCCGCCCCGCGTCAGTCGCCCGCCGGCTTGGCCAGATACGCCTTCGACTGCGCCTCGCTCTTGAGCGGCGTCACCTTGTCGGGGTCGATGCGCACCATCAGGTAGTTGATGTGGTCGTCGATCTTCGTGAACCAGTGGCCGGTGCCGGCCGGAATCACCACCACGTCGCCGGCCTTGAGCTGATGGGCGACGCCGTTGCGCACCTCGGAGCCGTTGTTGCCGGGGCCGTTGTATTCGATGACGGTGCGCAGCGTGGCCGGACGGCGTTGGCGGTTCACGATGTCGGGGCCGAGCACGAGCGTGGCCGCGCCAGAGATCACGTGATAGACCTCGCTCACGAGGTCGTGTTCGGCCACCGAATCCGGCGCCGGCTTGTCGAGGCGGCCGCGGTAGACCATGCCGATGCCGATGTGTGCCTTGCCGATGAGCACGTCGCGCACCTGCTGGTCGATGATCTTCTCGGCCATCGCCTTCTTCGTGTAGGCATCGAGCTCCGAGAGCGGAATGTAGGTGCCGGGGCACAGCTCGCAGGTGGGCTGCGGATCGGTCGGATTGATCTTCGCCTGGGCGAGCATGCCCGCGGCCACGCAAGCGACGGCGCCGAGCGCCAGGATCATGGTCTTCAGCGGATTCGTCATGGCGGACCTCGTTCGGGGAAGACGACAGCGGGCTATTCTGGCACCGCGCGCCCCTGTAGTATCTGACTCGATTCGGGGAGGTGCGGCGATGGTACGACGACTGCCGGGAACACCGATGCCTTTCACCGGCGTGGTCGGCGCTCTGCTCGTGGCCGGCGCGGCCGCGCTCGCGGCGCGCCAGACGGGGCGTCCGCCCGCATCAGCGGCTCCGCCAGGCGAGTGGCGCTACATCGGCGGCGACGCCGCTCAGACGCGCTATTCGCCGCTCGATCAGATCACCGCGGAGAACTTCGAGACGCTGGAAACCGCCTGGGTCTGGCGCGGCGACAACTTCGGTCCCGGGGTGGACTACGTCTCCCGGTCCACGCCGCTCTACGTCGACGGCGTGCTCTACACCGTGGCCGGGAGCCGGCGCACCGTCGTGGCCATCGACCCCGGCACGGGCGAGACGCTGTGGACCTACCGGGAGCCGCCGACCACGCGCTTCGACCGCGGCATGCGGAACAACTACGGCAAGGGCGTGGCGTATGGCGAGATCGCCGGGCGGCGCGTGATCTTCTACACCTCTCCGGCGTTCTTCCTGCATGCCCTGGACGCGAAGTCTGGGGCGCACGTCGAGAACTGGGGCGGGCGCGTGCCGATTCCCGGCTTCCCCAGCACCGGCGTGGTCGACATGCTCCCGGACCTCGTGCGCGACTGGGAACCGTGGCTCACCGCGGAGAAGAAGTACGACGCGGAGAAGGGCATCCCGCGCGAACTGGGCAATCTCTCCACGTCGTCGCCGCCGATTGTCGTCAACGGCGTGATCGTCGTGGGGAACGTGCACGAACAGGGGTACTACCAGACCCGCATCGAGAACATCCCCGGCGATGTGCTGGCCTACGACGCGCGCAGCGGGAAGCACCTGTGGAAGTTCCACGTCATCCCCCGGCCGGGCGAGTTCGGCCACGAGACGTGGGAAAACGACGCGTGGCGCCGCACCGGCGACGTCTCGTCGTGGGCACCGATGTCCGCCGACCCCGGCCGCGGCCTCGTCTACGTGCCAACCAATCCGCCGACGATCGATTTCTACGGCGGCTTCCGCCCGGGCGACAACCTGTTCGGCACGAGCATTCTCGCGCTCGATGTCCGCACCGGCAAGCGCGTGTGGCACTACCAGACGGTGCACCACGACATCTGGAACTTCGACAACCCGATGGCCCCGGTGCTGCTCGACGTCGTGATCGACGGCCGGCCCACGCCGATCGCCGTGCAGACGACCAAGCAGGGCTTCGCCTACACGCTCAATCGCGAGACCGGTCTGCCGGTCTGGCCCATTCCCGAACGTCCAGTCGCGGCCTCCGATCTGCCCGGCGAGAAGCTGTCGCCGACGCAGCCGCATCCCACGCGGCCCAAGCCGCTCGAGATCCAGGAGCTCACCGAAGACGCCCTCATCGACTTCACGCCGGAACTGCGCGCCGAAGCCATCGCGATCCGCAAGCGCTACAAGACCGGGCCGCTCTTCACGCCGCCGATTCAGGTGGGGCATCCCTCCGGGCTGCGATCGTTCGTGAGCTGTCCGGCCGGGGCCAGCAACATCAACGGCCCGACCACGGCCGACCCTGAGGCAGGCGTGCTCTACGTGGCGACGCAGCGCCTGTGCCGGGCCGAGAATCTCGTGCCCGGCGAGAAGATGGACGAACCCGACGATCCGAAGACGACCGGCGCCACCTTGTCGCGCTGGGTGGTGGCCAATCGCGGGGATCTGCGGGGACCCGAGGGCCTGCCGATCTGGAAGCCGCCCTACAGCCGCATCATCGCCATCGACATGCACACCGGCGAGTTCCTGTGGGAGACGCCGAACGGCGACACGCCGCGGCACATTCGCGAGCATCCGCGGCTCGCGGGGTTGAACCTTCCGCCGACCGGGCAGTTGGTGCACGGCGTGACGATGCCCACCCGCACGCTGCTGCTCAGCGCGCCCGGCGGCGATCCCGTGCTCTACGCGCTCGACAAGCGGACGGGGAGGCGGGTCGGCACCGTGAAGCTGCCGGCGCCCGGGCAATACGGCATGATGGGCTACCTGCACGAGGGGCGGCAACACGTCGTGGTGCAGATCGCCAGTGGCACCGTGCCCGGATCGCTGGTGGCGCTGCGGCTGCCCGCGCCGGCCGCACGGTGAGCCCTTATGTCAGCAACTGGGACCCGCTGCCGTGCACGGTGACGAGGTAGCGTGGGTCGACAACTTCCAGACAACGTTTTACCGGCGGGGAGCGCCGCCGTCTGCTACAAAGAAGCGGCATTTGGGGGAGGAGCGCACATGAGACTTGGCACCATCCTGACGGCACTGGCCGTCCTGGGAAGTCCGGCCCTGGCCGCCGCGCAGGGCAATCCGTCCATCAGCAGCGCCGAGCCGTTCAAGCTCGGCACCTTCGAGATCGCCGGCGAGCCGCGCATCGGCATCGTGCTGCGCGACACGCTGGTGGTCGATCTCGTGGCGGCGAATCGCGCGTTGCAGCGCGACCCGGCGTATCCGCCGATTCCCATGCCGCCGGTCATGGTCGATCTGATCGGTCGCTACGAGTACGGCATGAAGACGCGCCTGTACGAGATCGTCAACAGCCTGGTGCGCGGCAACCGGCTGACCGGCGCGCAGCGGGCCAGCTACGTGCACGACGTCAAGAGCGTGGACATCCTGGCGCCGCTCATGCCGGGGAAGATTCTCAACGCCGCCGTCAACTTCTACACCCACGTGGGCGAGACGGGCACGGCCGAGGAGCAGAAGAAAGCCGAAGCCGAGCGGCGGGCCAAGCGGGGCGTGCCCTATCTGTTCCTCAAGCCCACGCGCGGGGCCGTGATCGGCGATGGCGACGCGGTGGTGATTCCGCATGGGCGCGATCGCATCGACTGGGAAGTCGAGATCGGCACCGTGATCGGCCGCGCCGGGAAATACGTGTCGGCCGACAAGGCCGTCGATCACATCTTCGGCTACATGGTCACGGTAGACATCTCCGATCGCGGCGGACGTCCGCCCGATTCACGGCCCGGCTCCGACTGGTTCGTCGGCAAGGGCCACGACGCGTCGGCGCCGATGGGTCCGTGGATCGTGCCGAAGGAGTTCTACGGCGACCCGATGAAGCGCCTGCGCCAGACCTTGACGCTGGATGGCAAGGTGATGCAGGACGCGGGCGCCGCCGACATGATTCACTCGATCTACGAGCTCATCGAATATGGGTCGTCGATCATCACCCTCTACCCGGGAGATCTCATCAACAACGGAACCTCTGGCGGCACCGGAATGGGCCAGGCCTATCGGGGGGCCGAGCGCTTCCTGAAGCCGGGCGAGACAATCGTGGCGTCGGTCGATGGCATCGGCTCGATCACGATGCCGGTCGTCGCTGAGCCGGCGCCACCGCCGGGCACCGGCTCCCGCCTTCCCGCCGTGAGCAGCTACCGCAAGCAGTAGCGCGCCAGGGGGTGCGGGGCGGCCCATCCCGCCGCCTCGCACCCCGTTCGTCCAGGTCACGTCATCCCCGGTCCAACGAATCCCTGCCCACTTCCGTCTAACGCGGGCGTGAGCACCCTCATCCGCGACCTCGTCTACGCCTTGCGCAAGCTTCGTTCGGCCCGCGTCTTCACGGCCACGGCCGTGTTGACCCTGGCGCTCGGCATCGGCGGCACCACCGCCATCTTCACGCTCATCCACGCGGTGATGCTGAAGTCGCTGCCGGTGGGCGACCCGGCACGGCTGTACCGCATCGGCGACGGCGACAACTGCTGCGTGCAGGGCGGCCCGCAGGACCGCTGGGGGATGTTCTCGTTCCCGCTCTTCGAGCGCATCACCGCCGACGTGCCCGAGTTCGAGGCGCTGACCGCCTTCCAGGCGGGCATGGGCCGCATGAGCGTGCGCCGGCAGAGTTCGAACGACGCGCCGCGTCCGCACCGCACCACCTACGTCGCCGGCAACTACTTCGACACGCTCGGCATCAACGCCTTCGCCGGCCGGGTGTTCAGCGCCGCCGACGACACGCCCGCCTCGTCGCCGGTGGTCGTGCTCGCGTATCACGCCTGGCAGGGGCTGTACGGCGGCGACCCGGCCCTCGTCGGCGCCACGCTCATCATCGAGGGGCGTGCCTTCACCGTGGCCGGCGTCGGGCCGCCCGGCTTCTACGGCGAGACGCTCAAGGCCAACCCGCCCGACCTGTGGGTGCCGCTGCAGCAGGAACCGCTCATCGCCGGCAGCGACACCTCGCTCCTGCGCCAGCCGATCTCGGCGTGGCTGCGCGTCATCGGCCGGCTGCGGCCCGGCGCCACCGTCGCGGGCATGGATGCCCGGCTCACCGGGCTGCTCCGTCAGTGGATGCAGCACGAAGCCGGCTACCCGCCCAACTGGATGGCCACGGTGGAACGGGTGCTGCCGCAGCAGGTCATCGCGGTGGTGCCGGCCGGCGCCGGCGTGGGCGTGATGAAGGAGCAGTACGGACGCAGCCTGCAGATTCTGCTGGGCGTGTGCGGCCTGGTGCTGCTCATCGCCTGCGCCAACGTGGCGAACCTGCTGCTGGCGCGCGCGGTGGCGCGGCGCGGCCAGACGGCCATCCGTCTGGCGATGGGGGCATCGCGACGCGAGATCGTGACCGAGGCGCTGGTCGAAAGCGTGCTGCTCGCCGTGGGCGGGGCCCTGGCGGGGCTGATCGTGGCCATGGGCGCCGCGCGCCTGCTGCTGTCGCTCGCGTTCGCCGGCGCTGCGATGCTGCCGATCGACACGACCCCGTCGCCGCTCGTGCTGGCCTTCGCGGCCGCACTCGCCCTGCTGACCGGACTGCTCTTCGGCGCGGCCCCCGCCTGGCTCGCCACGCGCACCGATCCGATCGAGGCGCTGCGCGGCGCTGGCCGCACTGCAGGCGACCGGTCGTCGTTCGCGCGCACGGCGCTGCTGGTCGTGCAGGCCACGCTCTCGGTGGTGCTGGTGGCCGGGTCGACCATGCTCGGGCGCAGTCTCGGCAACCTCGAAGGTCAGAACTTCCATTTCGAGCGTGACAACCGCGTGCTGGTCTCGGTGGGGCGGCCGTCGTCCACCGTCACCGGCGAGCGGCTCAGCGCGCTCTACCGCAACCTCGAAGAGCGCCTCAGCGCCATCCCCGGCGTACAGGGCGTCGGCCTGGCACTCTACAACCCGCTCACCGACAACTGGGGCGAGGGCGTGATCATCGCCGGCAAGCCGCTGGCCGAGCCGGGCGAGCAGACCGGCGCCTCGTGGGACCGCGTGAGCGCCGACTACCTGCAGCAGTTGGGCGTGAAGATCGTCAAGGGCCGACACCTCGGCGCCAACGACACCGCTACCTCTCAGAACGTCGCCGTCGTGAATGAAGCGTTCGTGAAGCGCTTCTTCACCGCCGACGACGATCCAATCGATCAGCACTTCGGCCTGAACCTGCCCGAGAACGCCACCACGTTCCGCATCGTCGGCGTGGTGGAAGACGCGCGCTTTGCGGGCTTCCAGCTCAATCGCCCGATGCGGCCGATGTTCTTCGTGCCGCTGGCGCAGACCGTGGATTACGCCAACCCGATGATGCGCCGGGTGGAGACGGCCTCTCACTACGTCGGCGGCATCCTGCTGGTCACCGGCACGCCCCCCGGCGTGCTGGAGCCGCAGGTGGCCCGAGTGCTGGCCGAGGCCGATCCGAATCTCACGGTGCTCAGCGTCCGCACGCTCGCCGAGCAAGTGGAGCGCACGTTCGACCAGCCGCGCGCCGTGGCGAGCCTGGCCGGCCTGTTCGGCGTCGTCGCGCTCGTGCTCGCCGCCATCGGCCTCTACGGCGTAACCGCCTATTCGGTGGCCCGCCGCACCGGCGAGATCGGTCTGCGGATGGCCCTCGGCGCCGACCGGACCTCGGTGATGGCACTGGTGCTGAGCGGTGCCTTCCGGCGCGTGGCGCTGGGGCTGGCCCTGGGGCTGCCGCTCGCGGTGGGCGCCGGGTACCTGCTGTCGTCGCAGCTCTATGGGGTGGCGATGTGGGATCCGGTGGCGCTCGGCGCGGCGGCCGGATCGCTGGCGCTGGCGGCGTTCGTGGCCTCGTTGGTGCCCGCCCTCCGGGCGGCGGGCGTGGCGCCGATGAAGGCGCTGCGCACCGAGTAGCGCCGGGCGCGAGGCGACGCGCCGCCGAAGACATCGATCCGCCGGGTCTTGACAGTTTAAATTGTCAACCCTACCATTCGCGTCGTGCTCGACATCCACGTCATCGACGAGCCGGCCGTGGCGACAGTGGCCCTGGAGCCCGTGCGGAGTCGGCTCCTCTCGGAGCTGGCGACGCCCGCCTCGGCGGCAAAGTTGGCGGCACGGGTGGGCCTGGCTCGGCAGAAAGTCACCTACCACTTGAACGCGCTCGAGGCGCACGGGCTGGTGCGCCTGGCCCAGGAATGCCGATGGGGCGGGCTCACGGAACGGCTGCTCGTGGCCACGGCCGCGTCCTACGTCATCTCGCCGGGCGCCTTGGGTCCTGTGGCCGCGGACCCGCATCGGGCCATCGACAGCTTGTCCGCGAGCTACCTCATTGCCCTGGGCGCACGGGTCGTGCGTGAGGTGGGCGACCTCGTGCGTCGTGCGACCGACACCGGCAAGCGCCTGGCGACCCTGGCGGTGGATACCGAAGTGCGCTTCCGCTCGGCAGCGGACCGGGCGGCGTTCAGCACCGAACTCACCGACGCGATCGCGACACTCGTGTCGAAGTATCACGACGCATCCGCGCCCGCCGGTCGCAGGCATCGCCTGGTGGTCGTGGCGCACCCTCTCTCCGCCTCCGCAGGTTCCGGCGAGACGTCGCCGAAGCACCTTCGGCGCGAAGGCGGGCCCAAGGAGCCATCATGAGCGTGAAGAAGGAAGCCTCCGGACGCCGTTCCATCCAGATTGAAATCGAGGTCCCCGGCACGCCCGAGGACGTCTGGCAGGCGATCGCCACCGGACCGGGCATCTCGGCGTGGTTCGTGCCGGCTGAGTTCGAAGAGGAGGGCGGGAAGCCGGTCGCCGTCACCTTGGATTTCGGTCCCGGCATGGAGTCGCGTTCCGTGGTGACGGCCTGGGATCCGCCGCGGGTGTTCGCGAGGGAGAGCGCGGGCTGGGTCCCGGGGTCGCCGCCGATCGCGACCGAGTTCAGCGTCGAAGCGCGCGCCGGCGGCGTGTGCGTCGTTCGCGTGGTGCAGAGCCTGTTCTCCAGCACGGACGACTGGGACGGGCAACTCACCGGCGCGGAGGAGGGCTGGCCAGGCATCATCCGCATCCTGCGGCTCTACCTCACCCACTTCCGCGGGCAGCGCGCGGCCATCATGCAGCTCATGGCCCCCGTTGCGGCACCGCCAGCGCAGGCATGGGCGACGCTGACCGCTGCGCTAGGGCTGAACGGCGTGGCCGCCGGGCAGCATTGGTCTGCTGCGGCAGGCGTCCCGGCGCTCAGCGGCGTCGTGGAGTACGTCAGCGATGTTCCGTTCGGCGCCATGCTGCGGTTGGACAGGCCTGGCCCCAGGCACCGCGGCGCTGGGCACCATCGAATTCGGTGACGTGGTGATGGCCACCTTGAGCTTCTATCTGTACGGCGATCAGGCGGCCGAGCACGTCGCGCGCGAAACGCCGCGGTGGCAGGCGTGGATTCAGGAACACTTCCCGATGCCCTGACGACCACGGTACACCGCCGGCCAATGGTGCCGCAGACCACCACGCGGCGCCGCGGTGCCGGTATACTGCGCGGCGTTGTGTCCGTTCACCGATGAACGTCCTCGTAGCGCTTCTCGCGCTCCTCGCCCTTGCCGGAGACGCCGCGGGGCAGCCTGGCGGCGCTCCGCGGCCCCCTGTGGCCCAGAGCGACGGCCCGCCGGTGCCGACGCTGCCCGACACGATCTCTCGCGACGACCAGGGGCGGGCCACGGTCATCGCCGTGCGGGTGCCGACGCCCATGCGCATCGACGGCGTGCTCGATGAAGCGCTCTACACCATGGCGCGACCGGCCTCCGGGTTCATCCAGATGGAGCCGCGCGCCGGCGAGGAGGCCACCGAAAAGACCGAGGTCTGGGTGTCGTTCGACGACACCAACCTGTATGTGAGCTTCAAGGCGTGGGAGACCCAGCCTGAGCGCCGGGTGGCCAACGAACTGCGGCGCGACAGCGGCAACATCCGCCAGGGCGACTCGGTGGGTTTCGGCTTCGACACCTTCCGTGATCGGCGGAACGCGCTCCAGTTCGAGACCAATGCGCTCGGCGCGCGCAGTGAGGGCCAGAGCACCAACGAGCGCCAGTTCAATCCCGATTGGAACCCCGTGTGGCGGGTGGCCGCTGGCACGTTCGAGGGCGGCTGGACGATTGAAGCGATCATCCCGTTCAAGTCGCTGCGTTACGCCCCAGGCAGGTCACAGATCTGGGGCTTTCAGGCGCGGCGCACCAACAAGTGGAAAAACGAGATCGCGTATCTCACGAAGATCCCGAACGCCTTCGGGATCGGTCGCGCCGACTTCTCCGCCTCGCTCTTTTCGACGCTGCACGGCCTCGAGGTGCCGAATCTGGCGCGCACGCTGGAACTGAAGCCCTTCGCCATCGCGGATGTGACGACCGACAACGTCGGCCGGCCCACCCGCACCAACGACTTCACGGCCGATGCCGGACTGGATGCCAAGTACGCCGTGACCCAGAACGTCACGGCCGACTTCACGCTGAACACCGACTTCGCGCAGGTCGAAGCCGACGAGCAGCAGGTCAACCTGACACGCTTCACGTTGTTCTTCCCAGAAAAGCGCGACTTCTTCCTCGAGAATCAGGGTGTCTTCACCTTTGGCAACAATGTGTTCGGCGGAGCCAGCGCGGTCACGTCGGATGTGCCCCTGCCGTTCTACAGTCGCCGGATCGGTCTCGTGCAGGCCGCGGCAGGGCCCGCCAGTGTGCCGATCCTCGGCGGCGGACGCCTGACCGGCCGCATCGGCAAGTACCAGGTGGGGCTGGTGAACTTGCAGACCCGCGACGACGAGGCGAGCGGCGCCGAGGCGACGAACTTCTCGGTCGTGCGCGTGCGCCGCGACGTGCTGCGCCGGAGCGGCATCGGCGTGATGGCGACCTCCCGTTCGCAGGCCCAGACACGGCCGGGCTCGAACCAGTTCTACGGCGTGGACGGCACGTTCGCGTTCTTCAACAACCTGCTCTTCAACACCTACTGGGCGGAGACACAGTCCGAAGGCGACGAACACGCGCAACTCGAGCTACCGCGCGCAGATGGACTACACGGGCGACCGCTACGGCGTGCAGCTCGAGCATCTGACCGTCGATCCCGACTTCAATCCCGAGGCTGGCTTCCTGCGCCGCACCGACCTGCGCAAGCAGTATGCACAGTTGCGCTTCAGCCCTCGACCACGACGGAACAAGGTCGTCCGGAAGTTCTTCGCCGTCGGTCAGTACACCTACATCCAGGACACCGCCGGGCGGCTCTCGACGCGGCTGGCTGATGGCGCCTTCGACATCGAGTTCCAGAGCAGCGACCGCTTCACCGTCGGCGTGCTCGATGACTACGAGCTGTTGCTGCGCCCCTTCACCGTCGCCGGCCTGCGTGTGCCCACCGGCGGCTACCGCTTCACGACCAGCCGTGTCGGCTACACCCTGGGGCAGCAGCGTCCGGTCTCGGGCGCCGTGCTCTTCGAGCGCGGCGATTTCTACGGCGGCACGCGTTCGGCGCTCACGATCAATCGCTCGCGCGTCAACGTGTCGTCGGCGTTCTCGATGGAACCGAGCCTGACGCTCAACTGGCTCGATCTGCCGGCCGGCCGCGTGACGTCCACGCTGGTCGGCTCGCGCCTCACCTACACGATGACGCCGCTCATGTTCGCCAGCGCGCTCGTGCAGTACAACTCGACCACCCGCATCGTCAGCGTCAACGCGCGTCTGCGCTGGGAGTACCGGCTCGGGAGCGAGCTGTTCCTCGTCTACAACGACGAACGCGATCGGGGCGCCACGCTCGGCCGGCCGGAGCTGCAGAACCGGGCGCTCATCCTGAAGGTGAACCGCTTCCTGCGCTTCTGATCCAACCCGCCGCGGCGCGTGTCAGCCGAGCGGCAACTCGGTCGTGTACTTGGTCTGACGCAGCACGAAGTTGGTGGTCGACGATCGCACCACGCCGAGCGCCAGCAGCTTGCGCATGATGAAGAACTCCAGGTCTTCCGGGTCACGCGCGAAGACCTTGAGCATGTAGTCGTTCGACCCGGTGATCGAGGCGCACTCCACCACCTGGTCCTGGTCCTGCACGAAGGCATCGAAGCGCGCGATGGTGGCCTCGGTGTGGTCGAGCAGCGACACGTGCACGTAGGCCACCGCATGCAGCCCGAGCTTCTTCGGGTCGAGCATGGCCACGTGCTTGCGGATGATGCCCTCCTGTTCCAGCCGCCGCACGCGGCGCCAACTGGGCGACGCGGAGAGCCCCGCCTGGTCGGCCAGGTCCTGTGTGCTGAGGCGCGCGTCGCGCTGCAACAGCCGGAGCAGGCGTTTGTCGAATTCGTCGGGAAACTCCATGGGTATGAAATACCTCATTTCAGCCATTTCGAGGCAGATAATACCCGTAAGTGGCGCAAATGACGCCACGAAAGCTAAAGTATTCCGGGGTTCTTCGATGATCATTGGCGCTCGTCACTCGCCAAGGAGCCCATGCCGATGCCCGCCACCACTGCCTACGAGGCCAAGATTCCCGACCTGCAGGGCCGTATCGCCTACACCGCCGAGGAAGACCTGGTCTGGCGCGACCTGTGCGCGCAGCAGGTGCCCAACGTGCAGCGCCATTCGGCCAAGGCCTATCTGGATGGCCTGGCGATTGTCGACCTGCCCAAGGATCGGGTGCCGCAGTGCGGCGAGGTCTCAGAGGTGCTGCGCGCCCGCACGGGCTGGGAAGTGGTGCCGGTGGCGGCGCTCATCGGCTTCAAGAAGTTCTTCGGCATGCTGGCCAACAAGCAGTTTCCCGCCGCCTCGTTCATCCGCTCGCGCAAGGACTTCAACTACATCGAAGAGCCCGACATCTTCCACGAGATCTTCGGCCACACGCCGCTCCTCACCGACCCGCGCTTTGCCGGGTTCTCGCACGCCATCGGCCAGACCGGCCTGCGCTGCGCCAAGGAAGACTACGCGTGGCTGATTCGTCTCTACTGGTTCTCGATCGAATTCGGCCTCACGACCGAGCACGGCCAGATCAAGGCGCTCGGCTCGGGCCTGGCGTCGTCGCCCACCGAGCTGCCCTGGTCGGTCAGTGAGGGCGGACCGGAGCGCCGGCCGTTCGACGTGATCGACATCCTGCGCACGCCCTACCGCATCGACATCCACCAGCCGGTCTACTTCGTGATCGACACCCTCGACGACCTGTTCGCCGCCGCCGAACGCGACCTGCTGGCCGACATCGCGCACGCCCGCGCGCTCGGCCTGCACGCGCCGAAGTACCCGGCCAAGGAAGCGGTGGCGGTATGAGCGTGTGCGATCTGAAGGACAAGACCTGCCAGCCGTGCCAGGGCGGCGTGCCGGCGCTCGATCGCGAGGCCAGCACCGCCATGATGACGCGAGCTGCATGCCGACTGGACGCCTCGATGCCGCGGCCACCACGCTGACCCGCCGGGTCGCGTTCAAGGGCTTCGCCAAGGCCGTGCAGATGGCCAACCTGGCGGCCTGGCTCGGCGACAAGCAGGGCCACCATCCCGACGTGACGTTCGGCTGGGGCTACTGCGCGGTCAGCTACACCACGCACGAAATCGGCGGGTTGTCGGAGAACGACTTCATCTGCGCGGCGAAGCTGGACGCGTTGATCGCCTAACGCGAACGCTTCACGCGCGCACCGCGCGGAACGGCTACAACCGTTTCCCTGAGACCAGCATCACAATCAGAATCACCAGGATGATTCCGCCCAGGCCGCCGCCGATGGCGGGCCCACCGAGGTAGAAACCACCGCCACCAAACAGCAACAACAGAATAAGCAGCAGGACAATTAGGTTCATGGGGCTCTCTCTTGGCCATCGGAGTTGCATCTTCGATGCCATGGCAGAGTCCAGTGAAGCGGCCTCGACGCGGTCACAGACGGCTGGCGGTGCCCAAAGCAACACCGCAAGATTCCAATTTGTGGAAGCCGGTCACCCTCCGGTCTCGGCGTGTTGTTCGGCCCCCTCATCGGCGCCAAGGAAGCCACCCGACTGGCGGGCCCACAGCGCCGCGTAGTGCCCGCGCCGCGTCAGCAAGGCGTCGTGCGAGCCACGCTCCACGATCCGGCCCTGCTCGAGCACCACCAGTTCGTCCATCCGCCGCACCGTCGACAGGCGGTGCGCAATCACGATGGCCGTGCGGTCTTTCATGAGCGTCCAGAGCGCCTCTTGGATGTAGGCCTCGCTCTCGGAGTCGAGCGAGCTGGTGGCCTCGTCGAGCACCAGGATGGGCGCGTCCTTGAGCAGCGCGCGCGCGATGGCCACGCGCTGACGCTGCCCGCCCGAGAGCTTCACGCCGCGCTCGCCCACCAGCGTGTCGTAGCCGTCGGGCAGCGCCTCGATGAACTCGGCGGCATGCGCCTGCACGGCGGCGCGGCGCACGTCCTCGTCGCTGGCCTCGGGCCGGCCGAAGCGGATGTTGTCGCGAATCGTGCGATGGAACATGGCCGGGTCCTGCGGCACGTAGGCGATCGCCCGCCGCAGCGCGCCTTGTGGCACCTGATCGATGGGCTGGCCGCCAATCAGGATCGCGCCCCCGTCCAGATCCGAGAAGCGCAGCAGCAGGCGCGTGAGCGTGGTCTTGCCGCCGCCCGAGCGGCCGACGAAGCCCACCTTCGTGCCGGGCGCAATCGCCAGAGACAGCCCTCGGAAGAGCGGCGGCCGTCGACGGGTTGTAGCCGAACGTGACGTCGCGCAGCTCCACGCCGTAGTCGCGCGGCACGAACGCCTGCGGCGGCTCGGCATCGCGCACGAGCGGCGGATCGAGCAGCAGCGCGGTGAACTGCGCGGCGTCGGTCAAGGCGCCCTCGAACGTGCGGTAGATGCGGTTGAACTCCCACATCACGCGGGTGACCGTCATGTAGTAGCTGAAGGTCAGGAACACCGGCTCGAGGCCGGCGCCGGTCGAGCCGTGAATGGCCAGCGCCACGCTCAGCCCCACGGTGTTCGTGAGCACGTACATCGGCGCCGTCACCAGGTCGACCCGCAGGTTCTGGTAGTCCCACGAGCGCAGGGTCTTGGCGCCGAAGTCGCGCACGTTGCCGGCGTGGATGCGCGCCTCGTGGGCCTCCATGGCAAACGCCCGCACGGCGTCGGCGTTGCCGAGCGAGTCGGCGACGTGCCCGGCCAGCACGTTCGACGCGGCCTCGCGCATTTCCACCAGCCGCTGCCGCCGCCGGATGAGCGGCAACACCAAGGCCACGGTGAGACCGAGCATGCCGAAGAGCACCGCCACGAGCACCGGGGAGTAGCGCCACAGCACCACGCCCACGAAGGTGAGGGCAATCAGGTTGGCCGCCACCGAGAAGCTCAGCACGTCGAACACGTCTTCGAAGCGCCGCGCATACCCCAGGGCGCGCTTGGTGAGCGAGCCGGCGAAGTTGTCGTGGAAGAACGACACGTCCTTGGCCAGCAGCTCTTCCACCGCTTCGATGTAGAGCGCTTCCATGGCGCGGATCTCGGTGCGCGCCAGCAGGAACCCGGCCAGGCGCCACAGCGCCTCGCCCGTGATCCACAGGCCGGCGAGCGTCAGCACGTAGGGCACGAGCTCCGCCGCGGTCGGCGGCGTGCTCTGCGCGAACTCTCCCAGCAGGCGAGCCACGACGAACGGCGGCCCATAGAACAGGAACGCGTTGCCGATGCCGGGCAGCAACAGCGCCGGAATGGCCGTGGCCGGGCGGCGGACGACTTGCGCGGCGTAGCGGGAGAGAACGAGACGCAGCGCCTCGGGAAGGCGGTCGGGGTCGGAGGACACAGCCTGACGATAGTAGCGCGCTCCGAAGTAGCATGGCCCCACCATGAGCTCGATGAAACGGCGCGGCTGGGGCGCACTGGCCATGCTGCTGCTCACGACCGCGCTCGGCGGGCACGTGCTCAGCGCGCAGGAGCTGCCCGCGCACGTGGGCAAGGTGAACGACTTCGCCGAGGTGCTCGACCCGGCGCAACGCGCCACCCTCGACACGCAGCTCGCGGAACTGGAGCGCGACACGTCGGCGGAAGTGGCTGTGGTGACGATGCGCACACTGGGCGATCGCACCGTGGAGGACTACGCCACCGACCTCTTCAACACCTGGGGCATCGGCAAGAAGGATCGCGACAACGGCGTGTTGATTCTGGTGGCCGTGCAAGACCGCGCCATGCGCATCGAAGTGGGCTATGGCCTCGAAGGCATTCTGCCCGACGGGCTCGCCGGGGCCGTGATCCGCGAGAACTTCCTGCCGCGGTTCCGCGCCGACGACTACCGCACGGGCCTGCTCGAGGGCACGGCGCGCGTCATCGACATCGTGCGGCGGAACGAGACGGTCACCGACCGAGCAGCGCGAGGCCTACGCCCAGGCGGCGCGCGACGAGGGCAAGACGTGGGGCCTGACCGCGTTTGTCGGCATCTTCGTCGGCATCGGCGCCTTCATGCTGGGCACCGCGGCCGGCGCCCACGTGGTGGTGCAGTTGATCTTCGGCGCAGTCTTCATGAGCGGGGCTCTCTACCTGAGCCAGTTCATCGCGCCCCGAGCGGGCGTCGTGGCGCTCATCGTGTTCGCCATCGGGGTGGCGGCTCTGGGGTTCGTGCTCGGACGCCGTCCCAAGTGGCGGCGCAGCTTGCGCGGTCCTGGCAGCGGCGGCGGCCGGTGGATTGCCAGCGGCACGAGTGAGCCCGGCTCCTCGTCGTCGTCCGGTGGTTCGAGTTCGGGCGGCAGCTTCGGCGGCGGCAGTTCGGGCGGCGGCGGCGCGAGCGGGCGCTGGTAGTCGAACCCACGCCGCCCGCGACGCGGCGCGCTCGGCCCGCAGCGCTCCGCGGGCCAGCAGTCAGCTCCTACGGCCGGGGCGTCGCGCTGACGCAGGAGAAGTTGGCGGCCTCGTCGATGCTGCCCGTGCCCTTGTAGCGCGCCACCTGCGGATACGGGCAGAGCGGCCGCGTGCGATCGACCTTGCCATCCGTGCGGTGCGTGGCCACCAGCGTGTCGGGCGCGACGCCCTTCTCGACCCACTGCTCGAGCGCGCCGAGGGCATCGAACTGGTTCGGCCCGGGACCGCCCGCGCAGTGGCCCATGCCGGGCGCCATGAACAGGCGGTAGAAGTCGCGCGTGGCCGCCGGTCCGCCCATCGTCTTGGTCACGCCCTCGTAGTAGGCCACGGTGTCTTGCGGCGGCACCACCGGGTCCATCCAGCCGGTGTAGCTGAGCAGCTTGCCGCCGCGCTTCTTGAACGGCGCTCAGATCCTTCTCGACGGCCGCAAGGAACGGCAGCTTCTGCTCGGCGTAGGCGAGGTCGCGCTCGAGATCGATAGTGCGGAAGTTCCAGTTCGGATCGTGGAACAGCCAGTAGCGGAAGAAGTCGGCCCGCATCGGCGCCACCGGGTCGAGGATGTACTGGCGCCACCCCTGGCTGGCCAGGGCGCCGAAGCCTTCGCTGCCGCGCGGCCAGCCGGTGAAGATGAGTTCGCCGGTGCGCGGATGCTTGGTGCCCTCGTACATCTTCTTGGCGGCCGCCACCTGCGGCGCCGTCAGGCAACTGGCCTCGTCCGTCGACGGCGTGCACGCCACGCGTGGCCGGGTCGAATGTGCAGCGGCGCGGATCGTCGATCAGCCCGTCCTCGAGCCCGTCGATCGTGTCGCAGGCTGCCACCGCCGACCTGGTGAGCAGCGCGAGCTTCGCCGGCCGCGATGATCGGTCGTCCATCGGCGTCGTGCGTGGCGATCCACGACGAGAGGAAGCCGAACGTCTGCCGGATGCGGTTGTTGGCGGGATCGCCGGCGACGATGCCGTCGTAGTCGTCGGGATAACGCTGGGCCTCCGACAACGCCTGCTGCCCGCCCGCCGAGCAGCCCACGAAGTACGACCGCTCGGCGAACCGTCCGGCGGCATTCCGCACGATCAGCTTCGCCGACTCGGTCATCACGTGAATGGCGCGGTGGCCGTAGTCGATGAGCTTCTCGGGATGGCCCTGCCCGAAGCGCATGTCGTCGCCGGTGTGGCCGGTGTCGGTGCTGGCCGTGGCGTAGCCCCGGCGCACGGCGGCCGCCATCGCCCCGTACGAGATCGAGCCCTGGTAGCCGCCATTGCCGACGCCCTGGAACTTGCCGTTCCACGCGGCGGCCGGTGGGATCCACACCTCGAACCGGATCTCGGAATCGCTCGTCGGTCGCGCGATGGCCTCGACCCGGCAGAACGCCGGCATGGTCAGGGCGGTCTGTGCGCCAGGCGGCGTGAAGGCGCCGGCGGCCACGTCTGCCGCCGCGCTGATCGTGACGGTGGGAATCGTGAGCGCCGTGAGCTGCGCGCAGGGCGTGCCTGCCGGCGCCCCTGCGGCCATGCCACTCGCAAGCACGGACGACGACGCGACGGTCAGAGCGACGAGCGAGCGACGGATCATGCGTGGCCGAAGGCAGTTCATCTGGGCGAGGATAATAGCCCCGGAGGCGCCGATGCGCACATTGTCTTGGTGGAGCGGCCTGTTTCTGGCCGGCGTGGCCACGGTCTCGGTCGCGAGCACGGTCACGCTGACGGCGCAACCGGCGCAGTTCTCGTTCGACCATCCGGCCATCGCCGACCGGCTCACCCAGCAACTGCGCCTGCAGCCGGGAGAGAAGGTGCTGATCGTGGCCATGCCTGGCCTGTTCGAGGATCTGATGCCGCACCTGCGCCACGCGGTGATGAAGGCGGGCGGCGTCGACCTGGGCGTGATCGACGTGCTGCGCGAGCCGGTGCCGGCCGGCTTCGACCTGGCCCTGCTGCAACGCAGCGCCGCGGCGTCACGCACCGCCTACAAGGCCATGCTGCGCGACGTGGACGTGGCCATCATGATGCCCGGCGCCGTGCCCGCTCATCCCGTGTATGCGGCCATGCAGGACTGGCTGCGCGAGGGCAAGGGACGCACCGTGCACTTCCACTGGGTCGAGAATGGCAGCCCGTATCCCTTGCCCGGGCAGCCGCTGCCGCTGCGTCATGTCATCGATGCCACCTACCAGCGCGCGCTGCTCGGCACCGACTACGCCGCGCTCGGGGTCATGACCCGGCGCGCCGAGGCCGCCATGCGGGGTGGTGTGGTGCGGGTGACCACGCCCCTCGGCACCAACCTGCAGTTCCGCATCGGCACCCGCCCGGTGAACCGGCAGGACGGCGATGCCTCGGCCGCGCGCACCAACGCGGGCGTGATCCTGATCGACCGCGAGGTGGAGCTGCCGGCGGGCGTCGTGCGCGTCGCGCCGTTGTCCGACACCGTAGAGGGCACGATCGCCTTTCCGCCTTCGCAGTGGGACGGCAAGGCGGTGGAAGGCTTGAAGCTGCGCTTCGAGCGCGGGCAGGCCGTGAGCGTCACGGCCACGTCCGGGCAGGCCGCGGCCGAGGCAGAGATGGCGCGCGTGCCGGTCGCCGGCCGGCACTTCCGCGAGTTCGCACTGGGCCTGAATCCGTTGCTCGCCGTGCCCGAGCGCACGCCGTGGATTCCCTACTACGGTTACGGCGCGGGCGTCGTGCGCCTGTCGCTCGGCGACGACACCGAACTGGGCGGCGCCACCGGCGGCGGCTACGTGCGCTGGAACTTCTTCACCGACGCCACCGTGACCTTCGGCGACGAGGTGTGGGTGCGCGACGGCCAGCTGGTCGTGAAGTGAGGCACACGGCCCGGAACTACTTGCGGGCGTCGAGCACCTTCACGTCGTAGCCCAGCACATGTGGATCCGCGCTGACCAGCGTGAGGTTTTCGACCAGCGCCTGCGCCACCAGCAGCCGATCGAAGGGGTCGCGGTGTCGGGGTGGGAGCAGGCCCATGCGCAGCATGTGCTCCACGCCGGCATCCAACGTGGCCACGCCCTCGTCGACCAATTCCGCCACGAACTGCTGTGCGCCGCCGGCGCCGAGGATCAGTTTCCCGGTGGCCTGCTTGATGACGATCTCCATCACACAGACGCTCGACAACACGAGCTCGCGCGGATGCCTCAACACCCGGCGCCGCACCGGTGAGGGCAAGCGGCTCGCATCGAACTTCAGCCACAGCCAGCAATGCGTGTCGAGCAAGAACGTCACACGCCCCACTCCTCGAGTTCGGCAGCCGTGAGCGGCGCATCGAAATCGACCGCCATCTGGATGCGCCCTTTCCAGCTGTCGACGCGCAGGCGTTTCGCGCCCACCGCTGGAAACGGCACGAGCTTGGCGACCGGAGTGCCATTGCGGGCGATGACCACTTCGCGGCCGCGCTCCACGTCCAGGAGCAGCTTCGACAGCTCGGTCTTGGCGGTATGGACGTTGACCTGCCGGACCGGCTTCATGCCTGCATCGTAACGTTAGCTAA
Source organism: uncultured Acidobacteriota bacterium (assembly GCA_963814395.1). Lineage (GTDB taxonomy): Bacteria > Acidobacteriota > Vicinamibacteria > Vicinamibacterales > UBA2999 > CADEFD01. Next base: position 342,278 of record CAWFCS010000033.1, on the reverse strand, counting down.
TGTCGTTAGTCAACCGCTGGGGGCGACGCCCACGCCGCGTCGTCGAGCGCCAGAATCGTCTGCAGCAGCACGTTGGCGCCGTTCACGATGTCCTGCGGCTTCGTGAACTCCTTCGGCGCGTGCGAGATGCCGCCCACCGACGGCACGAAGATCATCCCCGACGGGCACAGCCGCGCCATGTGCTGCGCGTCGTGCCCGGCGCCGCTCGGCAGGTGCTTCGTGGTCAGGTTCAGGCCGCGGGCGGTCGTCTCGATCACCTGCTTCACGCGCGCGTCGCACACCGCCGGACGGCTGTGGTGCAGCGACGTGTAGCTGAACGTGCAGCCCATGGCGCTTGGCCAATCGCCGTCGCCTTCGGCCTTCACCTTGGCGTAGAGCGCATCGACCTTCGCCTGATCGAGGTCGCGAATCTCGAGCGTGAACACGACCTTGCCGGGAATCACGTTGGGCGCGCCGGGAAACGCCTGCACGCGGCCCACGGTGCCCACCTGGCGGCCCGGCGTGCTCGTGATCACGCGGTTCGCCATGTCGATGTAGCGCGCCGTGGCCAGCAGGCTGTCGCGCCGGTCGCTCATGGCCGTGGTGCCGGCGTGATTGGCCATGCCCTCGGCGGTCACTTCCCACTGGCCGATGCCCACGATGCCTTCGACCACGCCGATGTCGAGCTTCTCGCGATCGAGATTGCCGCCCTGCTCGATGTGCAGCTCCACGTACGCGGCCACGTCGCCCGGGGCGCGCTTCACCGTGGCGAGCTTCGCCAGGTCGCCGCCCACGAAGGTGATGCCGTCGCCAATGGTCTTGCCGCTGTTCGAGACCACCGCCAGGTCGGCCGCGTGCACTTCGCCGATGAGCGCGCGACTGCCCACCGTGCCGCCTTCTTCGTTCTGGAAGATCACGATCTCGAGCGGATGCTTCGTGACGAGCTGTGTTCACCCCCAGCGTGCGCGCCACTTCGATGGCGCTCAGCGAGCCCACGTCGCCGTCGTAGTTGCCGCCGGAGGGCACCGAGTCGATGTGCGAGCCGAACATGATCGGCGGCAGCGCCGGGTTGCTCCCGGCACGCCGGCCGAAGATGTTGCCGGCCGGGTCGATGCTCACGGCGAGGCCGGCTTCGCGCATCACGCCCATCGCCCAGGCGCGGCCCTGCTTGTCGAACTCCGAATAGGCCACGCGGCTCACGCCGCCGTAGGGGTTCTTGCCGAACTCCGCGAGCTCGGCGAGCTGCCGGTTGATGCGCGTCGCCGTCGACGCGCAGCGTGGGCGCCACCAGCGCGCCTTCACTGCGACCCGCGCGCCCGAGCGAGAGGGCGCCGACCGTGGCGGCCAGATGCCTGGTGAAGCGGCGTCGATTCATGGCGCCACTCTAGCGCGTGGGCAGGGCGAACGCCACGAGCGCGGCATCCGCGCCAGAGCTGCTCGCGACCACCACGAACTGCCGGCCCGCGCGCGAGCGATAGGTCATCGGCGTGCCGGTGAGGCGCCGCGGCATGCGTCTTCGCCCACAGCTTCGCGGCCGGTCGTCAGGTCGAGGGCGTGGAACGCCGAGATCGTTGCCGCCCACGAACACCAGTCCGCCGGCAGTGGCCAGCACGCCCGCCGCGCCGGGCACGCCCAGCCGCTCGGGCAGCGTCACGCCGGCGAGCGCCGGATGCTCGCGCAGCTGCGGATTGTCGCCGAAGGGCACGCGCCAGGCGATGGCGCCGCGATTCAGATCGATCGCCACGACGTGCCCGTAGGGCGGCTTCAAGAGCGGCAGCGGCGGCAAGGGCCGGCCCGACGCGTCTGCGCCGGGCGGCACGAACTGTCGACGGCACCGACAGATCGCCGACCAACTGCGCGTCCACTTCCGAGGCGCGGGGATTGGCCGGCGAGCGGTCGGCCGGCGCCACGCGCACCACGTTGGCCTGGTTCGTGGTCTTCAGCACGAGCAACCCGCTCTGCGCATCGAACGCCGCGCCGCCCCAGTTGGAGCCGCCGATGGTGCCGGGCCGCATCACCGTGCCGACGATGGACGGCGGCGTGTAGAGCGGGCCGATGCGCAGCTTGCCGAGCGCGGCCTGCGCGGCGGCCTTCAGCGCCGGCGTGAGGTCGAACGCGTCGTCGAGGGTCACGCCCTGCTCGGTGAACGGCGGCGGCAGCGTGGGCACCGGCTGCGTCGGCCAGGCCTGTTCGCCCTTGACGTCGCTCGGCGGCACCGGCCGCTCCTCGATCGGCCACACCGGCGTGCCGGTGACGCGGTCGAACACGAAGGCGTAGCCCTGCTTGGTGAGCTGCACCACCGCGTCGATGCGCTTGCCGTCCACGGTGATGGTCACGAGGTTCGGCGGCGACGGCGGGTCGTAGTCCCAGATGCCGTGATGCGCGATCTGGAAGTGCCACTTGCGCTTGCCGGTCGCGGCATCGAGGCACACGAGCGACTCGCCGTAGAGACCCGGCGCCGAGCCGCGTGCCGCCGTAGAAGTCGTTGCTCGGCGTGCCGACCGGCGCGTAGAGCAGGCCGCGCGCGGCGTCGAGCGTCATCGGCGCCCAGGCGTTGGTGTGGCCGGTGGTGGCGGTGGCGCCTTCCTGCCACGTCTCGTGGCCCGGCTCCCCGCGTTGCGGAATCGTGTGGAAGGTCCACACCAGCTTGCCCGAGCGTGCGTCGAACGCGCGGATGTCGCCAGGCGGATCGTTCTTGTAGACGAGCCGATCGCCCACGCCGTTGCCGAGGATGACGAGGTCGCCGTAGATGACCGGCGGCGAGGTCTGCGTGTAGTGCTTGCGCTCGATTGGCCAGAGCAGCCCCCGGCTCAGATCGATGCTGCCCTTGGTGCCGAAGCTCTCGACCGGCTTCCCCGTGTCGGCGTCGAGGCAGATGAGCCGGTAGCGCGAGTTGAGGAAGATGCGCAGCTTGCCGCCGATCGCGCCACGCGCTCACGCCGCGATGCACGAAGCCGGTGCCGTTGGGCGGCTGGCCGTCTTCGTAGGCCTTGGGATCGAAGCGCCACTTCTCCTTCCCCGTGTCGGCGTCGAGCGCCACGACGCGGTTGTAGGGGGTCGACACGTACAGCACGTTCGTCGATCATCAGCGGCGTGTTCTGGAAGTTGCCGGGCCGCGTGCCGAACGCCTCGAGCGGTCCCTCCTCGGGCCGCCACTCCCACGCCTGCGTCAGTGCGGCCACGTTGCCGCGATTGATGTCGGCGAGCGGCGAGAACTTGGTGCCGCCGGCATCGCCGCCGTAGATCGGCCACTCCTGGATTGCCGATTGCGTTCCGGCCGGATGTGCCAGGGCGAGCACGACGAGCAGCGGCAGCAGCACCGGCCGTGCGCCCATGGCAGACCTCACAACATGCGCCTCAACCGCGCTCGAGGGCGTCGGCGAGGTGGTCCGCACTGCGCAGCGTGAGCGCCGAGAAGGTGAGCGTGCCGTTGGTGCAGCCCGCCGTGGGCAGCGTGGGCGAGCCGACCACGAACAGGTTCTCGACGTCGTGCGTGCGGCCGTAGCTGTCGGTCACGCTGGTGCCGGGATCGGCACCCATGCGGCAGCCGCCGGCCGGATGATCCCAGTAGGTGCCGAAGTTGAGCGGCCGCATCTGGCCGTTGTGGTGCTTGGCCATCCGCTCGAACACGCCGCGGATGTGCTCGACGGTGGCCTCGCGCCGGGCCAGCGACGCGGCGTCAGGCTGATGCACGACCTTGGGCAGCGGGTCGCCGTAGCCGTTCTTCTTCGTGGCGTCGAGCGTGAGCTCGCTCGAGCGATCCGGATGCACGTCGTAGTAGGCGCGCACGCGCGCGGTGCCGCGGGTGGTACGGGAGCGCCAGTCGGCCATCACGGCATCCCCGAGCAGGAGCGCGCCGTTGGCATCGCGCAGACGGGGGCCGCGGTTCACGCCGCTGTCCCACACTCGCAGATCGTGGCGCACGAACGGCTTCTTGGGGTCGGCCCGGAAGAATTGCCGCGAGATCAGGCTGTGCTGCTCGTTCATCCCGGGATAGATCTCGGCGTCGAGCTCGATCTGCGTCTGCACGAAGGCGTGGCCGTTCATGTACTTGCCGACCAGGCCGGACGAATTGGCCAGGCCGTTCGGAAAGCGCGACGAGGCCGAGAGCAGCAGCAGATGGGCGCTCCAGGCGTAGCCCGAGGCCACGACGAAGGTCTTCGCCCGATACTCCACCGGGTCGTTGGGACGGTCGCGATGCACGCCGTGCGCCACCTCGACCTTCGCTCCGGGTCCGCCGCCCGTGGCGGTCGTGAGCTTGCGCACGAGCGTGCGATCGTGCAGTGTGATGGCCTTGCTGGCCAGCAGCCGCTTGAAGGTGAAGTCCGGCGCGTAGCGCGCCTGGGTGGGACACACCTCGCAGGTGTTGCAGCGCTTGCACGCGCCCCGGCCGTCATAGGGCTCGGTGTTCTTGGCCTGCGGTGTGCCGCCGAACGGAATGCCGCTCTTCTCTCCCCATGCCTTCAACTGCCTCAGGTTCCACGAGAGCGGCATGCCCTTCATGGGGTAGGGCTCGGAGCGCACATCGGCCGCGATCGGGCTGGGATCGCCCGACACGCCGAGGCGTCGCTCGGCCTCGCAGTAGTAGCGCTCGAGTTCGGTCCAGGTGATCGGCCAGTCCACCGCCAGGCCGAACATCGACTTCAAGCGCGTGTCCTCTTCCGAGAAGCGATTGGTCACGCCGCCCCAGTGCATGGCCGAACCGCCTACCACCATCGTGCGTGAGATGACGCCGTCGCCGGCCTGATCGGCGATGTAGTCGCCGGGCCACGGATTCTCGCCGTAGTCGAGCATGCGCTTGCGATCGGCCCAGCGCTTCTCCGCGTCGAAGGCGCGGTCGCCCGCCTCGACGATGAGGATTGACGTGCCCGGCCGGCGCTCCGACAACTTCCAGGCCAGCAGCGCCGCCGAGATGCCGCCGCCAATGATGCAGACGTCCGATTCGAAGCGGGCCATCACGCGCCTCCCCGTGGTGCCCGAGAGCACGGCTGGACGTTCGTCGGAGCCGGCCAACTCGCGGCACGCATCGCGGCCGATGGCGCGGCGGTAGGCCAGGTCGTTGGCGGCGGGGCTGTTGAAGTAGTGGCTCATCACGTCGGTGGCCACGTGACCGCCGTTGGGACGTGCCGGCAGGTCTTTCACGCCCGCGGCGGCAATCGCGGCGCTGACGACGCGCTGCCGGTCGGCGAGAGCGAGCGTCGCGAACGCGCCATCCGCGCGGCGGTCGAGATCGTCGAGCTCGGCGGCATACTTAGCAGCTGGCGACGGCGGCGCCACGCGCAGTCCGGTGACGCCGTAGCCGTGGTCGCGCTCCGCGCCAGCGCGGTAGTCGCGCACCCAGCGCAGGAACTGATCAACGGCCGCGCGTTGACCGGCGACGCCGATCTCCTGCGGCAGCACCGCGCCGGCCAGGGCCACGAGACGAGGCAGTTGCGCGTCGCCAAACGGGATCTGGGTCGCTGCGGCGCGGCCGAACGGACGCCACGCCACGACAGCTAGCGCAGTTTGTAGCATCGTACGGCGTTGCATGGTGTGCTCCGCGAGAAGGCACCTGCATGCTGGGCCACACTCGCGAACGTGTCAATAGCCGCAGATGCGCCGATTCACTGATGAGTTGGCGTCGCCGGCGTCAGGCCAGCGCGATCGTGAGCGGCAGCGCCCCGTGCCACAACACCTGCCGGCCGATCCCTGGTAACTGCTCCAGCCCGTCGGTGATCGTGAGGAAGTGGTTACCGGCGAGCGACCCGGCCTTGCTGGCAAAGTGGGTGCGTCCGTACGCGATCAGCAATTCGGTTTCGCTCACGCCGCCCGGATACCAGAGCACCTCGCCAGGATGCGGATAGGTGGTGGCATTCTCCGGCGTCACGCCAATCGACAGGTCGCCGAGCGGCGCCCACACGGCCTCGCCGCTCCAGCGCACGTGGATCACCTGGCTGGCAAACGGCAGCAGGCGGCGAAACGCCGCGCACGTGTCTGGCGCAGCAACTGATTCGAAGCGCGCACCGAAGCGATGCGGGCCCAGAGTGATGACCACGTGGGACATGTCCCCGCATTGTATGCGCCGTCTGCCGCGCCAGCGAGGGCGGCTGGGTTCCCCGGCACACGCGGCGGCCTCGCATGGCTACGGCTCGAGCGGCGTGTCGCTATGCTTCTGGACGCGGTTGACCACCGGCGGCAGCGAGCGCAGATACGCGAAGATCGCCGCCAGGTCTTCGCGCGTCATCCCGCCGAGGACCTTCCAGGGCATGACCGTGTTCTTTCGCCTGTCGGCGGGCGATGCCAGTACCTGGTCCGGGAGTTCGGCCATGGCCTTGAACTTGTCCACGAACTGCTGTTCGGTCCACGACCCGATCCCCGTGATCGCGTCTGACGTGATGTTGGCGGTGCGCACGTACCCGCCGCCGGGCAGTGGAAACTCCACGCCGCCCGCAAAGTCCTGGCCGGCAATCGGGACGCCCTGCACGGCCGGCGTGTGGCAATCGGAGCATCCTGCGGCCAGGTAACGTCCGTAGCGCACGCGGTCGTTCGGATCAGGTCGCGTCGAGTACTTGGCGGGTGCCGGCAGCGTGCGCGCGATGAGCTGCATCGGAAACGTGAAGGTGTGTGCCGGGACCGCGTTCTCGATGGCGGGAAGCGTGCGCAGGTAGGCCACGATGGCTTCGACGTCCTCCTTCGCCATCTGCGCATATTTCGGATACGGCATGATCGGGAACAGTGGCTCGTTGTTCCGGTCCACACCCGTGGTGATGGCCCGCACGAGTTCGCCATCGGTCCATTCGCCGACACCCGCCGGGGTGATGTTGCGGGCGTAGAAATCGCCCGGGAGGCCGAGATTGGTGCCGTAGAGATCGCCGCCCTTGCCGAGGGTGCTAGGCACCACCGGGCCACCGTATTTCGTCCAGTCGCGGGTGGAATGGCAATCGACGCAGCCGGCGACGTGGTCGAACAAGTACTTGCCGCGGGCGAGCCGCTCGGGTGTCGCCTCGATGCGGACGTCGTCGGCCGGCGGCACGTTCGGGTAGCGCGTGAACAGGTACGCGGCGCCAACGCCGGCCAGCGCAGCCACGACCCCAAGAAGTCCAGCGATCCATCTGAGCACGCGAGTCATGACACTTCCTTTCGTCGAGACGCGACCCCAGATCACGCCTCCTGCCCGTGACGCGTAGTCGGCGGCCGATTCGTGTCAGCGCCAACCAATCCGACGCGCTTCGCGGGCTGCGACAGGTGGTCCACGCAGAAGGACGCCACTTCGCGTAGCGCGGCAGTCGCCTCCGGCACGAACGGCGTCGCCAGCTGCCACGCGTGCGCGACGCCCTCGTATACCGACAGGCGGCTCTCGCCGCCCGCAGCCTTCAGGCGTTCGTGCATGCGCCGCGCGTCGTCGAACAGCAGCTCGGTCGACCCTACCTGCAGCAGCACGGGCGATAGGCTAGCCGGGTCGCCCAGGAGCGGCGACGCTCGCGGGTCGCCTGGTTCGGCGTCCCCAAGATAGGCGGCGGCGAAGTCGCGGATGTTCTGCGGACGAAACATGTCGCAGCGTCCGTCGTTGGCCGTGAGCGACGGCCCGGTGCCAACGAGGTCGGTCCAGGGAGAGAGCGCGGCCACACACGCGGGAACTGGCCAGCCCACAGCTCTCGCGCGCTGCGCCAGCGCGAGTACCAGACCACCACCGGCCGATTCGCCGGCGAGTGCGATCGGCGCTCCAGGCGCGCCTTCGGTCTGCAGCCAGCGATACGCGGCCGCCGTATCGTCGAACGCGGCTGGAAACTGCGCTTCCGGAGCCGTGCGGTAGTCCACGCTGAACACGCGATGCCCCATCAGCACCGCGAGCGCCGCCGTGAGCGGGCGATGCGTAGCCGCCGAGCAGGAGACGTAGCCGCCGCCGTGGACATACATCAGGACGCCGGCCCGCGCATCGTAGGGTGACCACCGGGGCGGCGTCAGCCACTCACCGCAGACGCGGTCCTGCCGGACATCGGTGAGACCGACGCCGCGGGTCGCGAGCCGCTGAAGCAGCGGCGGGGCGCCGAAGAGTCGGCGCGCGCGACGCGCCAGGGCCGCTGAATCTCCCCAGTGGCGGCGCCGGATGGCGAGCCGAGCGTAGCCGTTGAAGACCCGCGCCTGCCAGGACATGCTGCATCTCCAAGACACTGGTGAGGGCGGGCGTCAACCTGGTAGCGCGACTCGGGCCGAATCAGGGCGCGAGGTCGACGTCATGGCGGGCGGCGCGTCCCGATACTTGTCGTACTTGCCGAGCATCAGCCCCACCGTGTAGACCAGCGGCACGACCACGCGTCGTACCAGGGTTGGCATCTCGAGCACGGCGTATTCGGCGCGATAGCGGGTGAGAAGGAACGCGACATCGAACCGGCCGCGCCGCCCGTTGCCGTTCGCCTTCACCGCCGCAAACAGCGAGCTGAGGAAGAACTCGACGTTGTCAGGCGGCTCGCAGAAGCCGGTCGTGCGCAACTCCGAACGACCCGCATTCCACCATTTGTGCGGCGTGCCAGCGGGCCAGACGACGAGCTGACCCGGGCCGGCGTAGCGGACTTCCTGCCCCAGCACCTGGTAGCCGAGGCGCCCTGAGACCACGCGGATGGCTTCGTCCTGAAGATAATGCACGTGCATCGGCGGTCCGGCGCCCGGCAAGGCCACGCCCTCCCCCTCGAGCCGAGCACCCCGGGGACCGTAGGCCACGCCCGTGAACGTCAGCTGCTCGCCGTGCCCGTTGTCGAGTGTGTATGGATAGCGTCTCATGTCGCCGCTCCCTACACCCCCATGCGGAATGGGCGGCGCATTCGTATCACGACGGTCGCGAACACCCTCTCGGGCGACCCCGACGGCCAGGAACGGGGGCCGGCCCGATTGGGTTTACCATGACCGACCAGGGTGCCCAGAGGCATGCACATGACACCGGAGCGATGGCGAAGAGTCGAAGAGGCTTTCCAGGCGGCGCTAGACGAGCCGGTTGCGGGTCGCCAGCGCGTGCTCGCCGAGCAGTGCACCGGTGACGCCGCGCTGCAGGCCGCCGTGGAGAAGCTGCTCGCCGACTACGACGCGTCGGGCGCCGCCCTCGAGGACCCGGCGTGGACATCGACCACGCTGATGGAGGCCGCGCAGCGCATGGCCGCCGACACCGGCCCGAGTCGCGTGGGCTCGCGGGTTGGCGTGTACAATCTGGTGCGCGAACTGGGGCGCGGCGGCATGGGCGCGGTCTATCTGGGGGAGCGCGCTGATGGCCAGTTCCGCCAGCAGGTCGCCGTCAAGCTGGTCAAGCGCGGAATGGATACGGATTTCATCCTGAGCCGCTTTCGCCAGGAGCGGCAGATCCTGGCGTCGTTGAGTCACCCGTACATCGCGCGCCTCCTCGATGGGGGCTCGACCGACGACGGGCTGCCCTACTTCGTGATGGAGCACGTGGATGGCCAGCCCATCTATGCGTACAGTGCGAAGCATCAGCACGCCACACGTCAGCGACTGGATCTGTTCTGCAAGGTGTGCGAGGCGGTGGCCTGCGCCCATGCGCGGGGAGTCGTGCACCGCGACTTGAAACCGTCCAATATCCTGGTGACGGCAGACGGCACGCCCAAGCTCCTCGACTTTGGGATCGCGAAGATCACCGGCCCCGACTTGGCCGGCGCGACGCCCGCGCCAACGGCCCCGCAGATGCGGCTGATGACGCCGGAGTACGCCAGTCCGGAACAGGTGCTCGGATTGCCGGTGACGGCCGTGAGCGACGTCTACGCGTGCGGCATCTTGCTCTACGAGCTCATCACCGGGCGGCGACCGTATTTGTTCCAGACTCGTCTGCTGCACGAGATGGCGCGGGTCATCTGCGAAGTGGAGCCGAGGAAACCGAGTGAGGTCGTGCTGCTTCCCGAGAGTGTGGCCCCAATGAGCCCGGCCGGCGCTCCATCGACGACGTCCCCGGCACTGAGCCGCGAACTGGTCGGCGACCTCGACAACGTCGTACAGAAGGCCTTGCGGAAGGACCCAGCCGAACGTTACGCCCGCGTCGACGACCTGCGTGCGGATCTCCTCAGCTATTTGGGCGGCCGTACCGTGGAGGCCCGCGCCTTCGCGGCCCATGCTGTGGCGGCGCCCGCGGGCGCCCCTCGATCGATGGACGACCAGGCGCTGGCCGTGCTGCCACTCAAGATCCTGGGCCGCATCGACGACGACGACAGCGCTGCCTACCTCGGCGTCGGTCTGGCCGACACGCTCATCACGCGACTGAGCCAGATCCGCAGCTTCGCCGTGCGGCCGACCAGCTCCATTCTGAAGTTCACGCACGATTCCGACCCGTTCAACGCGGGACGTGAGCTCGGTGTGCGCTACATCGTGGATGGCAACCTTCGCCGCTTGGGACACCTGCTGCGCGTCACGATGCAGCTGCTCGACGTCTCGCGCGAAGCCACGATCTGGGCGCAGCAGTTCCGGGGCCAAGCCGACGAAGTGCTCGCGCTCGAGGACCAGATCGCCACCGAGGTGGCACAATCCCTCGCTCCCCATCTGACGGGCACGGAGAAGCGTCGGCTGGCGAAGCGCGGTACCGACCACGAGGCGGCATTTCACAGCTATGTCCGCGGGCGCTTCCATTGGGCCCAGTTCACGCCGGCCGCGATGATGCAGGCCGGGCAGTGCTTCGAGCGCGCGATCGCGCTCGACCCGAACTACGCGCTGGCCTACGTGGGCATGGCCGACTTCTACATTTGGGCGGCGAACGTCGGCGTGCTGCCAGAGGCGCAGGCCCTCCAGCCGATGTACGATTACGCGCGTCGCGCCCTCGAGCTGGACGACACGCTCGGCGAAGCGCACGCCTCGCTCGGACTGGCCATGTGGAATGTCGAATGGGACTTCGACCAGGCCGAACGGCACGCCGTGCGCGCGATCGAGCTGAGCCCGAGCTACGCCCTCGGGCACGAGTGGTACGGCGCCCTCCTGGCGGCGGTCGGGCGATGGGACCAGTCAACGCTGCACGCCAAGCGAGCGGAGGCACTGGACCCGCTGTCGCCGCGCACCAAGGCGCTCCTGGCGTGGCAGCACTATCACGTCGGGATGTTGGCCGAGTGCCTCGCCAAGGCGGACGAGACCATCGAGCTGGACCGGAACTATCCCCTGGGACACTTCCAGCGAGGCAACGTGCTCGAACGCCTTGGCCGATTCGACGAGGCCATTGACGCCTTGGAGGTCGGTGCCCGTTTGATGGGCGGAGGCTCGTTGTCCGTATACCCCTTGTGTTTCGCCCTGATGGGGGCCGGGCGCGCCGACGAGGCGCGGCGGCTGGCGCACGATCTCGTCGAGACGTCGCGCACAACGCATGTGAAGCCGTGGTTCCTGGCGATGGCCCACGTCGCGATCGGCGAGATCGACACCGCGTTCACCTACTTCGACCAAGGCTTTGCGGAGCGCGACACCTGGACGATCTGGTTCGGCACTGAACCCAGGCTTCGCACGCTGCACCGAGACCCTCGCTATCTGTCTCTGCTGCGGCCAATGAGCCCCGAGATGGCCGACAAGATCGGCGCCTCTGTCGGGACCGACCGCACCTTGCCTTCAAACGCTTCAGCGAAGGTGGGCACGGCCTCCAGCGTCGTCATGCCCCCCAGCGTCAAGGTGTCACGACTGGAGGTGGGGCTTCTGGCCACGGCGTCGCTCGACTTCACGCCACGGTTGTTGCGCGAGTTCGCCAAGCGTCAGCCCGGCGTCGAGGTGTCAATGCGCAGTGTGCCATTCACCGACCCGACCGGCGGCGTGCGCAGCCGGCAGGCCGACGTCGCGCTCGTGTTCCTGCCGTTCGACGACCACGGACTGACCTGCGAGCCGCTCTTCACCCAAGAGTTGGTGGCCATGCTTCCCGCCGCCCATCCGCTCGCGGCCCAGGAGCACATCGACGTCCGGGAACTGGCCCATGAACCCCAGGTGTGGGTGGAAGACTTCCCGGACCCCATCGCCCGAGACTTCTGGACACTGGCGGCGGCTCGACAAGGGCGGCCGCCACAGATCGGCGCCAGAATCACCGGCTACGAAGACATGTTCGTCGCCGTGCGGACGGGGCGCGCGGTGGCTCTGTGTCCGGCATTCATCGTACCCGCTCTGCCCTGGACCGATCTGGTCACTCGTCCCGTGCAGGGTTTGGCTCCAGCCGTCGTGGCGGCCTGCTGGCGTGCCGACGACCGACGCCCGGTGGTCGAGGCGTTCGTGGCGTGCGCGCGCCGGGTCGCCGACCTCGACCGAGCGGTGTAGGGTAGCAAGCGGGCCATGGCACTCGCGGACCAGGCACAAGTCACCGAACTCTTGATGCAGGCCTCCGGCGGCGACCGCGGCGCCGTCGATGCGCTGCTGCCACACGTCTACCGAGAGCTGCGGCGACTGGCCGGCGGTTACATGAAACGCGAACGCGAAGGGCATACGCTCGACGCCACGGGCCTGGTCCACGAAGCCTACATGAAGCTCGTGGACCAGTCGCGCGTGGAGTGGCAGAACCGATCGCATTTCTTCGGCATTGCCGCCACCGCCATGCGGCGGATCTTGGTCGATCACGCCCGGGGTCGCCAGGCCGACAAGCGCGGCGGCGGCCTGGAGCACGCCGAGCTGCATGAGGGCATCGTCAGCACCGCCGAGCGCGGTGCTGAGCTGATTGCCGTCGACGACGCGCTCGAGCGGCTGGCCACATTTGATCCTGTGAAGAGCCGAGTCGTCGAGCTGCGCTTCTTCGGAGGCTTGTCCATCGAAGAGTGTGCCGAAGCGATGGGCATCAGTACGGCCACAGCAAATCGTCACTGGCGCATGGCCAAGGCGTGGCTGCACGGCGAGCTGACACGCGCCTAGCCTAGTTCGATGCGGGCGCGCAGTTCACATCGCCGGTCCCAAGATAGCTTGGGCTCGCCGGCCCTCGACCTTCAGGGTCAGCCCAATCCGTTTGCCCACTGGCCGGTGTCGCGAGGCACCTCAGTCGTGCTCCTCGCCGGCGCAACTGAGGCGCGGGTTGAAGGGGGCGAAGTCGCCGGCCGGATTCGGGGCCCACGCCCACACGTGCAGGTCGAAGTGCCACGGCATACCTGGCTCGTGCCCGGGCATCGGGCCATCGAAGCCCTGCCCGAGGACCGTCGGTCGCGGTGTGACGACCTCGTACTCCGCGGTCGGCCACGGCGTGGGCGCGAACCACGGCGACACCACGCCCGTGGCCTTGTTTCGTACCAGCACGGCCTGCACGTACTCGACGCCGACGAGTCGGAAGCCGCCTCCATCCTTCGGCAGATACAGCAGGGCTTCCGGACGCAAGGGATTGATTGTCTGGTCGCCCACTAGCGCCGGATTCACCGCGTGGACGCCCATCGCACCCGCCGGACTCGCCACGCACTCGGCTGCGTGTGGGGCCAGGTAGCCCTCTGCTACGGCTTTCAAGACATCGTGAAACGCGGCCGTCGCTTGCTTCACCGGTGCGAGGAGCCTGCTCCCGCCGCTTGCCGACGTCGTGGCATTTGCCGACGCGGTGCCGGTGGCGGAACTCGGGTCACTGAGGGTGAGCGTCGAGGGCGCGGTTGGAGTGTCGGAGTTGGCGCACGCGACGGACAGCGCGATCGACAGCAAGGTCGTGGCCAAGGTGACGCGGGTCATGATCGTTTCCTTTCAGGGAGGGTCAAGGTGGAGGCGCCGCCTCCTTCGACCGTAACGCGCAGCCGGCGGGTGTTTCGTATCAGCCCCGCGCCGGGGCGCCACGGCGCGGTCTTGGAAGCGCGGACAGTGGCATCCGCGAATCTCGAGGGTGACCACGACCTTGCCGGGAATCACATTTGGGCGGGCCGGGAACTGCCTGCGCGCGGCCCATGGTGCCCGGCGATCCGGCCTTGCTCGCGACGTGCGTGCGCCGTATGCAATCAGCTGCTCGGTCACTCACGCCGCCCGCACGTCGGGAACGGGAATGGCAGCAGGCTGCAGAATCGGTCGCGGCAGAATCGGCCCCATCGGAACCGGCGGCAGGCAACAGGGAGACAAGCAGATGCGCAGACCTCTGGCGGCACCCGCAGGTGCAGTGCTCGTGGTCGTCTCAGCGATCCCCCTCGTGACGGCGCAGTCGGCCGGGCTGACGGCGCCGCCCGCGCCGCGCACCAATCCCGTGATCAGGCTCCTAGAGCAGGGCAAGCCGGCCTTTTCCATCTGGGCGAACTACATCGGCGTGGGCAAGGACTACCACGCCGCCGTCACGCTGCAGAACAACAAGAACTTCGACTTCATCATTTACGACCTGGAACACGACCCGCTCGACGTGGCCGGGCTCAGCGAGTTCCTGCGCGCCCTGCTCGATCCGGCCCAGATTGCTCGCGAGGGCGTCAGCGTCACCAAGCCAGTGATCGTGCGCATCCCGCCCAACGGCCGCGAAATTCATCAGAACCAGTGGATGGTGAAGCAGATCCTCGACACCGGCGTGGCCGGCCTGATGTTTCCGCACATCGAAACCGCCGAGCAGGCCATCAACGCCATCAAGGCCGTGCGCTATCCGCAGCCGGCCGGCGCGCCGAACGTGGAGCCGGAAGGCGTGCGCGGCGCCAGCAACATCAATGCCGCGCGCTACTGGGGCATGGCCAGCCGCAAGTACGAACTCCGGTCGGACGTCTGGGGCCTGCGGCCGGGCGCCGACATGCTGATCCTACTCATCATCGAGAACAAGCTCGGCGTGGAGAACGTGCGCGACATCGCGCGCACGCTGAAGGCCGCCAACATCAAGGCCGTGCTGTGGGCCGGCGGTGGAGATCTGAGCCTGTCGTATGGGCACGACGAGAAACTGACGCAGGCCGGACTCACCAAGATCATCGAGGCCGGCAAGGAGTTCGGCCTGCCCGTCGGCATCAACGGCACGGCCGATTTCCAGGCCCGCTACGATCAGGGCGTGCGGCTGTTCTTCGACATCGGGCCGGCGTTTGCTGGCGGCGGGCCAGCCGTCACCGCGGCACAGCGGAAGGCCGTTGGCCGCTAGGCGCGCCGGGTCGAAGGTCAGCGGTAGATGCCGTCGAACGGCCCGGTCGTGACGCTGGCGGAGCGGCGATCGTCGCTCACGCGCGGCCGGTTGAGCGTGAACGTCGTCTCGGGCGTGACGACCGCGTAGTCCATATAGCCCATGCGCGCCAGCGGCCGCATCGCCGCCGTGTCGAGCAGCCCCTCGGCGGTGACCACGCGCGGGTCGATGTAGATGGCCACCACGTGGCCGAAGATGACGACCGGGGCGCCTTCGCCCGGCAGCTCCAGCGTCTTCCAGAGCCGGCACTCGAGCGCGGCCGGACTCGCCGCCACGCGCGGCGGCGCCACGAGCAGTGAGGGCGCCGTGGCCAGGCCCGTGAGGGCGAACTCGTCGATGTCGCCCGCCACCGCAGCCGAGCTCAGGTTCATCTGATCGACCAGATCCTGACTGGCCACCGAACAGGTGAACTCGCCATTCGCCTCGATGTTCTGGAAGCTGTCCTTGCGGCCCACAGTGGAGAACATCACCATGGGCGGCGCATCCGACACGGCGTTGAAGAAGCTGTAGGGCGCCAGGTTGAGCACGCCGCGTGGGGCTCACCGTGGCGATCCAGCCGATCGGCCGGGGCGCCACGATGGCCTTGAACGGATCGTGGCGCAGCCCATGCTTCAGGTGTTCGCGCTTCTCGGCGGTGGCGTAGTGCATCTCGCCGCATTCTAGCGCGAGGCCCGCGTGCCGCGCGGCTGGGGATGGCATGATGCATGGACATGGTCAGCCCAGTGCTCGCGCGTTTCCTTCGCTACGTCGCCTACGACACGCAATCCCGCGAGGACGCCACCACCTACCCCAGCACGCCAGGCCAGCTCGTGCTGCTGCGCGACCTCGTGGCCGAGCTGCGCGCCCTGGGCGTGGCCGATGCCGAGATGGACGCGCACGGCTACGTGATGGCGACGATTCCCGCGACCACCACGAAGCCGCACGTGCCGGTGATTGGCGTCATCGCGCATGTGGACACGTCGCCCGAGATGAGCGGCGCGAACGTGCGGCCGCTCGTGCATCGCGCCTACGACGGCCGCGACCTGGTGCTGCCCGACGACCCCGAGGCGGTGCTCCGGGTGGCCGATCTGCCGTATCTGGGCGAGTGCCTCGGCCACGACATCGTCACCGCATCAGGCACGACGCTGCTCGGGGCCGACAACAAGAGCGGGGTGGCCGCGATCATGACAGCGGCCGAGTACCTGATGGCGCACCCCGAGATTCCGCACGGCGCCATCCGCATCGGCTTCACGCCCGACGAGGAAGTGGGCCGCGGCACCACGCACTTCGACGTGGCGCGCTTCGGCGCGCACTGCGCCTACACCATGGACGGCGGTCCGCGTGGCGAGCTGGAGTTCGAGAGCTTCTCCGCCGATGCCATCACGTTCACGTTCCGCGGCCACAACACGCATCCGGGCTACGCGAAGGGCCGCATGGTGAACGCCATCAAGCTGGCGGCGCGCTTCATCGACCGGCTACCGCCCGATCGCCTGTCGCCAGAGACGACCAGCGGGCGCGAAGGCTTCGTGCATCCCTACGTGATGCAGGCCGCCGTGGACCGCACGTCGGTGAAGTTGCTGCTGCGGGATTTCGACACCGCTGGCCTGCGCGACAAGGCCTCGTGGCTGCGCGGGCTGGCCGAGGGCGTGGTGGCGGACACACCGGGGGCGTCCGTGGACGTGCAGGTAGACGAGCAGTACCGCAATATGCGCGAGGTGCTCGACCAGCACCCGATGGTCGTGGAACGGGCGCGCGAGGCGATTGCGCGGATCGGCCTCGCCGTGCGTGAACGCGCCATCCGCGGCGGCACCGACGGGTGCCGCCTCTCGTTCATGGGGCTGCCCACGCCCAACGTCTTTGCGGGTGAACAGAACTTCCACTCCCGCCTGGAATGGGTGTCGGTGCAGGACATGGAGAAGGCGGTGGAGGTGATCGTGGAGCTGGCCAAGGTGTGGGAAGAAGCCGGATAGAATCACGTCGCTGTGCAAGACGTGCTGCTCTGGCTGGAAGCTACGGCCGTGTCGACGTGGGTGCGTGAATCGGGCTCGCTGTGGGCGTATCCCACGGTGCTCGCGGCGCACACGGTGGGCATGAGCTTGCTCGTGGGTGCCAACGCCGCACTCGACCTGCGGCTGCTCGGCGTGGCCCCGCAGGTGCCGCTCGGGCCGCTGGCCGTGATCTTCCGCGCGTTGTGGACCGGCGCCGCCCTGAGCATCGGGTCGGGCCTGCTGCTCTTTGGCGCCGACGCCTCCACCAAGGGCGCCACGCCCGTGTTCCTCGTGAAGCTGGCTTCATCGCGGCGGCCCTAATCGTGGCGCGCCGCCTGCGCCGCACCATCTATCGCGCGGGCACCGATGCCGTGACCATCCCGTTTGCGGCCAAGGCTCTGGCCGGGGCCTCGTTGCTGCTGTGGGCCGGGGCCATCACCGCCGGCCGCTTCATGGCCTACCTCACCCCGGGGCCGACGTAGCCATGTTCACGCCGGAACTGCAAGCGTTTGCGGCCTGGCTGCACGAGACCGCGCCGTCACAGTGGGTGCGCTACTGGCCGTGGACGTGGGCGATCTGCGAGACGCTCCACTTCATCGGGCTCTCGTTGCTCGTCGGCATCGTGGGCCTGCTCGACCTGCGGTTGCTCGGCTTCCTGCCGCGCATTCCCCTGCCGGCCCTGCGGCCGCTGTTGCCCTACGGCATCGCCGGCTTCGTCATCAACGCCGTTACCGGCGTGATCTTCTTCGTGGGCACGCCCGAGCAGTACGTCACCAACATCGCGTTCGGCATGAAGATGCTGTTCATCGCCGTGTCGGGGCTCAACGTGCTCTACTTCGAGACCACGCAGGGCCAGCGCGCGCTCACGATCGGACCCGACGAGCCGATGCCGACCGCGTTCAAGATCGCGGGCGCCATCTCGCTGGCGTCGTGGTTCATGGTGCTCTACTGGGGGCGCATGTTGCCCTACATCGGCAACGCGTTCTGACCCGAGCTGCGCTGCGGCGCGGCCCTACTGGCCGCGGCCGATGGGCGTGCCGTCGAGCTTCGTGAAGCGGGCGGCCGTCATGCCGTGCGAGCCAGGCGCGCGCGAGGGATGCCCGCCCACCTTCACCACCGTGCCGATCGGCAGGGTGGCGGCCGTCCAGCCGATCGAGGCCGCCGCGGCCATCTCGATCTGCCATTCGACCTTCTGGCCCTTGTCGTCGGTGGCCTCGAGGAACACCCACGAGTGCGGGTTCTTCAGCAGCACGCGCGTGACCGTGCCCTGCGTCTCCACGCGCTTCGATTCGTCATAGGCGGCGGCCGCGGAATGGTGCGCCCACACGGGCACCGCCGTCGCCAGCAGGACGGCAGCCGAAGCCGCCACGACGATTCCGGTCCACGAACGAACAGTCATACGGTCCTCGTCTCTCACGGCGCTCACTTGTACTTGGCGGGAATGAACTGCACCGACATGCGGGCGGTTTCAGGATCGCAGTCGAAGGGCTTCAGTTTGTAGCCGGCGGCGGCCGGCAGCCAGCGCATGGTGTACGACGCCGGTTGCCGCAGGAACATCGGATCTTCCACCGACACCGTGGCCTTCAACTGGTCGCCCTCGCGCCAGTAGCGCTCGGTCACCTTCTTCTGCGGCGACGAGGGAATGCCGTTGTAGTCGTCGAAGCCGGTGATGTCGAACACGAAGTGGGTGGTGGTGACGAGGAGCGCAGTGCCGTCATAGCGGCCCACCGACAGCCCCTGGATGCCGTAGTCGCTCACCTTCGGCTCGCGGCCGTCGAGCCACACAGTGCGCAGCTGGTCGTCTTTCTCGTAGCGCAGCAGCACGCGGTCGGGCCACTGCACGACCTCCATGTAGTAGGGGTCGAACTCGATGGCCGGCGGCGTGGCCGGCTGGCAGTCGTACTTCGGCGAGAGCGGCTCGTCGAAGATCTTCTGGAACGCCAGGCCCCGCTCGTTGAGCACCGGAAAGTTCGACACGTAGTTCGCGTCGGCCTTGGTGCCGTCGGGCAAGGTGCGGCCCACGGCCATGGTGCGCGCCCACGGGATCGTTTCGGAGTTGATGGGATGGGCGCGGCCCGTGCCATCCCACACGCCGGCGAGGTTCGGCACGGGTGAGACGACCTGGGCCGCCTGCGCGCGCAGACGCAGCGTGGAGTCGGCGGTGGTAACCGCCAGGGCGCCCGTGCACAGCGCCACCGCGAGGTAGCGCGCCCGAGCCAGTGGGCCGATCCTTCTCTTCATGCTCGCTCCTGAGGGTCGTCACGGGGCGAGCGGCCTCGGGCGATCCGGAGCGGCGCGGCCCGGATGCCGGCAGCGCGCACCGGGGCCGCTAGGATACGCGCATTCCGCCACCCGACTCAATGGATGGGGCGGCGGCGCGGGCTACGCGCCCGGCCTGCTCCGCACCCGGTTGTTGCGGGGGCCGTGTTCGAGTTCCACGCGCCCCATCAGCTCGAGAATCGGCGTGACGTAGTTGGCGAACCGTCCGCGGTAGCCCTTGCGCAAGCCGTAGTATCCGCCTACCGGGTTCCCGGGGTCGCGGGCCCACGCCTCCACGGTGTCGGGCTGTACCGTCTTCCCTTCGTCAGCGTTGCCGAGCACCATCCAGTCGCCGCGAGCCGCGAGCATCGCCGCGAGATGGTCGAGGCACTCGAGCCGGTACGACAACACGGTCGTAGCCACCTGCACGACGAGCGCCGGCGGCGTGCGCGTGTCGTCGCGCCACGCCTGATACTCAGACGAGAGTGAGGGCGTCTTGAGCACCCAGGGATCATCGGCGGTACCGGCCCCGTAGGTCACGCGGCCCGTACCTCATCGCGTGGTCTCCTCGCACAGGCGCCGCAGGCCGTCACCGAACTGCTCGAACGACGGCTGCAGGTCGGGAAGAGAACTGGCGATGCGCGGCGCGAGCACCTGCAGACGCTCGATGCCAAGGCCGCCCGTCACCAAGGCCTGCGCGTCGGTGAGACGGGCCCAAACGGCGTCGGGCGAGGCGGCAATCGTGCGTCGGACTTCGAAACGTTTCATCGGCGGTCTCCCCGGGGAATGGCGTGCCGCCGTTATCGCGCAGTGAATATGACATCTTGTGTCATATTCCTGGCGATGCGCGCCTCGCGGCTCCTGCAGATCCTGCTCATCCTCCAGAACCGCGGCCGCATGACGAGCGCGCGTCTGGCGCGCGAGCTCGAGGTGACCCCGCGCACCATCCTGCGTGACGTCGATGCGCTGACCGAAGCCGGCCTGCCGATGGTCGTACACCCCGGATTTCGCGGCGGCATCGAACTCGGTTTCGACTACCGCACGCGGCTCACGGGCCTGGCGGCCGACGAAGCCGAAGCCCTCGGCGTGCTGCTGGCGCGTCCACTGGACGACCTCGCGCCGCTTGGCATCGCCGAGGCCGCGAGCCGGGCGCGACGCAAGCTGCTCGAGTCGTTTCCGGACGCCGTGCGCGCGCGGGCGCAGGAGGCGGCGGAGTGTTTTCGCTTCGTCTCCGCGGGCGAAGTCCCCACCGGCGATCCGCGCCTGACGGCGCTGGCGGCGGCCGTGCGCGAACGCCGCATCGTGCGCATCCGGGCGTATCAGCCGCGGGAGCGTGTCATTCATCCGCGGGCACTCGTGTGCGACGCCACGGGCTGGATCGTCGAAGACGCACTCGTGCCCGAGTCGCCCGTGCCGCTGCACGCCTGCGGTGACATCAATGTGTCGGCGAAGACGTTCCCAGCGCCGGTGCTGCCCCGCCAACACCGCTGACGGGCTACGGCCGGTAGGCTTCGAGTACCACGTCCATGCGCCGGTCGAACTTGTAGCCGGGTCCTACCGTGGCCCAGACGGCGCGGTAACCTTGTTGCCCGCGCTCGTTCAGCGCCGTGCAGGCCGCGCACGTCTGCTCGGTTTCGGGTGGCGCGCCGAGGCCCACGAAGCCCACGCCGCCCAGGCGGCCCTGATCGTCGACGGCGCGCGGGAGCACGCCGGTGACGCCGTCGTACTGATAACCCGTGACGCGACGGTCCTGCACGAAGTGCCGCACGAGGTCGTCTTTTCCAGGTACGTAGCCGCCCCCTACGACGCGACCCGTGCCTGACACGTCAAGCGACTCGTCCATGTTCCACATGGTGGCCTCGAAGGCGCCGGTGGCCACGGCGGTCTTGCGGCCCAGCGGCTTGCTGAAGAGCACTTCGGCACGGTCGCGCATCGACCACACACTCTCCACATCGAAGCCGCGCTTCTGGTACCGCTCGATGTGGTCAGCCAGATTGGTGCGCGGCGAGGTGGCGGGCACGGCCGTTTCGTAGGCCGTGCCGGTGCCGTCGTCCTGCAACAGGAACAGGATGCGCTCGCGCTCGCGGGTGTCGGTGCGCGGACCGAGCCAGAGCGACTGCCGCACGCGGAAGCTGGCGCGCGTGGCGGCAATGAACGGGTCCCAGCCCTGGGGCTCGGTGACGGCCTCGACGATTCTGGTGGGCAGCGCCGTGTCCCCAGGCGCGCGCTCGAGGAAGGCTACGTAGTAGAGGGTGACTTGCGAGAGATCGAAGAACCGGATCGCGTCACCGCGACGCGTCGTGGGCCGGAACTGGTGCTGGGTGACGGTGAGGGCTTTCACCGCGAAGCCTTCGGCAGCACGCGCCGTCGCGAGCGTCTGCAGGTCGGCAGCGGTCGGCGCGGTGAGCACGGCGAAGCGGACCGGTGCGGGGGGCACCGACGTGTCGCGAGCGAGAATGACCGTCGCCTCTTCCGCCACCAGCGGAGGGCGCGGCTGCACCACCGTAGCGAAACGGTACCCTTGCGCGCCGAGCTCGTTCATGCGCTGTTCGAGGTCGAACCCGTACTCGCGGTCCACCGGCGTGAAGCCGCTGACGATGCGGTGCCGCCACGACGGGTCAGCCGCACGAGCCGCGAGCTCGGACGACGCCGGCACGAGGCCCAGCACGAACAGCGCGACGAACACCAACCCCTGCCCCAGCCGCCGTGACGAGTCGCGCATGCCACCTCCGATGCCAGACGGGCCATTCTACCCGCCCGCGGGCGCGCCGCCATGGCGGGTTCGGGCGCACGATCACCAACTACGCCGGCACCAATTCGTCGACCTTGGCGTCAGCGATCTACAAGGCTGGGCTGCATCACGACAGGCCGTGTGAAGAAGCCTACGGAATGGCCACTGGCCACTCTCCGTTCTTCAGTAAGACCCCGGCAACTGGTGGACATCGTTGTCGAGATCGCCGGGCGATAAGCGTCAGGACCACGACCGCGACGCACCAGTGTGCCCTTGCCCCTACAGCAGCTGCTGCATCAACTGGCCGGTGTCCATCACGCCCCAGTGCTCCACGATGCGGCCATTCTCGAAGCGCATCACGTCGGCCACCGGCACCAGCATCGGCTTGCCCTTCGACGGGATGTCCAGGAACTCGGCCCGCTGGATGCCCTGCATGGTGGCGCGCACGAACACCTTGTCGCCTTCCGCCACCATGTCTTCGATGGTCATCGCGAAATCCGAAAAGGCGGCGTGCAGCGTCTGGAACATCTCGCGCAGGCCATCGCGGCCCTCGGCATCGGTCGGGATTTCTTCGTGTTCGACGAAGGCCTCCGACACGAGCTCATCGATCACCTCGAGCCGGCCCTCGGTGAGCGCCTCGTAGAAATTGCGGGTCAGCGTCTTGTTGTCCATCAGTCGTGCTCCTTCGCGACTGCCACAGCCTACCTGATGCCGGCGGCCCTCGCGTTGGCGCCGCACGGTGAATGCCTTGCCCTCGCCTCGTCCTCGCCATTTTCCACTTCCAACGAAACGGCCTGCCCGCCCGTCCAATCGCTACCTCGAGTCCTGGAGCGATGCCGATGACTGTCCTGTTTCTCGCCGCCGTGCTGGCCGTGCAACAACCCGAGCTTCGCGATGCCGATGCCGTGGCGCGCCTGCTCGCCTCGCTCCGTGCCGCCGACCCGGCGGTGTGCGCGCTGGCTGGGCGTTCGCTGACGAATTTCGGCGGCTGGGGCGCGTGGGCCAGCGACGACCCCACGTTTGCCCCCATGCCGATGCCCATGCCGGTACCGATGCCGATGCCGTTTGCCGGGCGGGGCAGCGCGCCGTTTGCATCCGGGCCTGGCCCGCGGACGCGGGCCGAGATGAACGCCGGGGCGCTGGCGGCGTTTCGCGCGGCCCTGCGCGACCAGAGCCACTGCGTGCGGCACATCGCGGCCCGCGTGGTGGCGCGCGAACGGCCCACGTGGGCCCCGGCCGAGTTCGCGGCACTGGCCAGGCACGCGGAAGCCGGCTTCCGCGAGATCGGCATGCTCGGACTCGGGGAGCTCGACGATCCGCAGTCGATCGGCGCGATCACGGAGGGATTGCGCGACCGCGACGTTGCCGTACGGGCCATGGCGGCCTGGGCCCTGGGCGAACTGGAGCTGGCCGAGGCCGTTCCGGCGCTCGGCCGCGCCCTGCGCGACGAGTCGCCGCTGGTGCGCCGCCGGGCGGTGTGGGCGCTCGGCGAGATCGAAAGTCCGAAGGCCGTGCCGGTGCTGGCGCCGCTCGTGCGCGACGCCGACCGCGAGGTGAAGCGCACCGCTTTGTGGGCGCTGGGCGAGATCGAAGCTGGAGCTGCGGTGACGGTGGTGGCGCCCGCGCTGAAAGACGCCGATCCCGGTGTGCGCCGGATGGCCGCGTGGGCGTTGGGCGAGATCGAAGACGTCGACGCGGTGCGCAGCCTGACGCCACTGCTCACCGACGTGGAACCAGACGTGCGCGCGGTGGCGGCCTGGGCGCTCGGCCAGATCGAAAGTTCGTCGGCGCTGCCGGCGCTCGAGGCCGTGAAGGGCGACAGCTCTCCGGCGGTGCGGCGCGCGGTGCAGTGGGCGATCGCGCAGATCGACGACCGGTTCTGACGCACGCCGCGTCAGCAGCAGGGACCGAACACGCTCGCCAACGTGGCGTTCAGGCCGGCACCGCCGCCGCGGCCAGCCCGGCAAGCGACATCGCGCCCATGAAGCGACGGCGATCTGACGGGGATGGCAGGGGCGCATCTCACCTCATCCGAGGGAGCCGCGCAAGGTGAACTGGCAGGGTCAGGAGGGTTCGGTGGCCCGGGGCAGATCGATCGCGAAGGTGGTGCCATGGCCCGGCACCGTGGTCACATGGATGGAGCCGCCCAGTTGGGCCACGATCGCCCGCACTACGGCCAGGCCCAGACCGGTGCCGCCCGATCGGCCTGGGCTGCCTGCGCTCGACGGCGCCACCTTGGTCGTGGCGAAGGCCTCGAACATCCGCCCCTGAATCGCCGGGTCGACGCCCGCGCCCGTGTCGGTCACGGTGAGGCGGGTGAGACCGGTGACCTCGCTGGCTTCGATCGTGAGCACGCCGCCCGCCGACATGGCGTCGCGGGCGTTCAGCGCAAGGTTGACGACGACCTGTTCGATCTGGCTGGCGTCGGCGCGCACCCGCAGCGGCTGCTCCCCCGGCACCAAGTGCAGGCTGACGCCGGTGCCGACCAGTCGTCGGAGCAGCGTTTCGGCCTGCCGCAGTACGGCGCTCACATCCACGACGGCCGTGGGCGACACCGGCGGCCGGCCGGCCGCCAGGAGCTGTCTGGTCAGCAAGCCGGCACGCTCGCCCGCGCCGACGATGTCGCGCACGAGCTGCCTTGTCTGTGGCTGCAACGTGCCGTCGGTCAACGCCAGCTCGGCGCACCCGATGAGCACCGTGAGCAGGTTGTTGATGTCGTGCGCTGTACCGGCGGTGAGCCAGTACAGCGCATCGACGCGGCCGTCGTCGAACTCGGACCTGCTCACCGGCGTCAAGGGAGAATGCATGTGGGGCAACCCTCGCGGAGCAGCCCCCACACCGCTACTCCTTGGGATCCCACGTGCACCAGTAGCCCGCAATCATGGCCGTGGCGGATTCGGACGACGGGCGGGCGCGGGCGGCGCTGCGGCGCGCAGAGTGCAGCTGGCAGTAGCGTTCGACGTCGGCCGACGCCTGCATGGCGGCATCGAGGCTGATCGCCGCGGCGCCGTTCGCGTGCCGTACGGCGCGCTCACCGAGCATCGAGGCCACGGCGGTGACGGTCGCCCGATCTTCGAGCCACCGGTTGCCGAAGTGGCCCATCGCCGCCAGGAACTTGGCGCGGAAGTTGGTGCGCACCCAGACCACCGCGTCGAAATCGAGGGTAGCGCGCAGCCCAATCCCCTGCCCGATGCTGAGGAAACAGTCGTCGAGAATGGCATCGACGGCGCGCTCGTGGGCTAGCGTCTCGTCGGGCGCGTCGGCGATCGTCTGGTCGTAGCCATGAGCGATGGCGCCGGGTGGAACGTGCTGGCGTGTCGTGTCGGTGTTCATGCGAATCCTCCGGGTGGGTGACTGTCAAGCAGGGGACGAGTGCGTGGTGGGGGTGAGCCCCTCACGCGTGGCGTTCATTTGGCAACCGGTTTCTACGTCGTGCGACGCCAATTCGGCGGCGCGCATGTCCACCGAGAGCGAGCCGCTGGCGTGCTGGAGCGCCCGCTGGCCGAGGTAGCGGCCTACCGCCGTGACGCGGCGCCGGTCGATGGCGTAATCGTTGCCTTGGGCGGTGATGGCGTGCAGGAAGAACCGGCGGTAACGGCTACGCCACCACACGACCACGTCGAAATCGACCGATTTCTCGGTGCCGATGCCCTGGCCAGCAGCCAGCAGGCAGTCGTTCAGAATGGCGTCGATGTGCTCCACGGACATGCTCACCTCGTAATCGGACCGAGCCGTTACAAGGTGAGAACGCCGAAGAGCCGGATCTCGTACAGGCGCCCCGGTCGGCCAACCAGCGGGCCGCGCTGGACCGCGAGGGCCCTGTGGTCGCTAGGGACGGCCGCGAAGGGCCCGGAGCGCGGTGCGCACGTCGGCCGCGGCCGCCGGACGCCGGGCGGCCACGCGCGACAGGGCGTCGTTGAGGAAGGCGGCTACGGCAGCGGGGCAGTCCGGCCGCACGTCCCTGATGTCGGGCACGGGTGTGTGCTGAATCGCCTCGACCACCTGGGTGACCGAGCGGTTGGCAAACGGATGACGCCCGGCGATCGCCTCGTAGAGCACCATGTGCAGGCTCCACAGGTCGAAGGATTCCCGGGGCGGAGAGCCGCCCAGCGCTTCCGGTGACAGGTACAACGGCGTGCCCACCACCTGATTGGTGATGGTGAGCGTAGAGGAGGCCTGCAGGTCGCGGAAACGCGCGGCCAGCTCCGCCGGGTCGGCCGGCACGACCGCGGCAGTCACGTCGGGGCCCTTGGAGCGGTCGAGCATGGCGGCCAGCCCGAAGTCGAGCAGCTTGGGCACGCCGTCGGCCGTATAGCCGATGTTGCTGGGCTTGATGTCGCGGTGCAGTACCCCCGACCCGTGCACGCGGTCGAGCGCGTCGGCCAGCATGATGCCAAGGTCGAGCGTTTCGTCGACCGAGAGTGGGCCGCGGGCCAGCCAGTCGTGCAGCGTGCCGTCCTCCAGATACTCGACGACGAGCAGAGGAGTGTCGCGCCACTCTTCCACGCCGTAGATGGTGGCCAGATTGGGGTGGCGCACCGAGGCCATCGCGCGTGCTTCGCGCCGCAGGCGTTCAGCATATTCACGCTTCATCGGCGGCAGGGCCTTGAGCGCCACCTGGCGATCGAGGGCCATGTCGGTGGCCAGATAGACCACGCCGGTGCCGCCGGTGCCGAGCACCCGCTGCAGGCGAAACTTAGCGTTGACGAAGAGCGGCAGCACGGCGGGCTTGGTGGCGGTGCCGCAGCGACAGCGCCGGGTGTCGCTGCTCGAGGTCTCTGAGCAGTTCGGACACCAGGTGGCTGGTTCGTCCTGCCACGACACGCCGCCGGCCCCGAGCGCGGATCGGCCCACCGGCAACTCGCGCGTCTGGCGCAGCCACCGGTTCTCGAGCTGCATCGCGGCGTGGCCGCACATGGCGGTCACGAGCGCCACGTGGCGCGGCGTGTAGGGCAAGTCGTTGGCGCCCTTGCTGATCGCCACCAGGCCGAGCAGAACACCTGACGATCCCACCAGCGGCGCGAGCAGCCGTGCCCCACTGTCGAGCAGCCACGTCTGCTCGGCGTCTGGCAGCAGGCGAACGATGGCGGAGCCGGCATCGAGATGCAGCTCGGTGCGCGTCGACTGCAACAGGTCGAGCAGGGCGGACTGCCTGGGCAGGACGGGCAGCGACCCGTCGAAGGTCACCAGTGCGTCGCCGGCCTCGGAGAGCAACAGCACGGTGGCCCGATCGGCATGCAGCGCGATCGACAGTTCCTCGCCAAGCGCCAAGCTGATGTCGCGCAGGCTCTCACTCGCTCGAAACCGGTGCTCCAGACGAGCCATCGCCTCCGGCGAATCGATTGGCTCCCGCAAGAACCACTGGTCGACGGCACGAACGAGCTGCGGGCGGAACGTGAGCGCCACGAGCCCGAGCGTGGAGAACCCGAGCAGGCCGGCCGGCTCACGCACGTCGAGATACTGCACGAAGGTGAGCCCGCGGTGCACCACCACGTCGAGGAGCAGATAGGTGAGCGGCGCCAGAATGGCGGCCCAGATCGCGTAGCGCGCCAGCGCGTACTGCAGCGTCGCTCTGATGACGAACTGCAAGTCCATCACGCGGTTCACGGCCACGGCGTAAGCCGTCATGGGCACGATCGACGCGAGCGCCAGGTAGAGGACGAGGCTCACCCGCTGTCGCACGGCGGGATCGCGGAGGGCGGGCACGAAGGGGGTGACCATGGCGGCAACGAGGATGGGCGTCAGCCCAAGCGCCCACGCCGCAAGGAACCAGGTCACCTTGCGCCGCCGCTCGATCGTCTCGAGCCTGGCCTTGGCGATGAGAAACGGAACGGCCAGCAACGTGATGGCGAAGAGCACCGGCCAGTACATCGACGCCGGCGCCTGCCGATCGAACGCCCGGAAGGCCACCTGCATGCGGGCGCTTTCGAACGACCATGCATGCCACTGGCCGAGCGCGTTGGCCGAGAAGAGCACCGTTGCCGCAACCAGAGCCACCGCGATCAGCAGGCCGGCGATCAGTCGCCCGCGGCCCTGCATCGGCTCGCGGGGGAACGCCCAGGCAAACAGCCACACGCCGAGCGCAAAGAACGCCTCGGGCTGACACGCCGCCAGTGCACCTGCGAGCACTCCAGCCGGGCCGCCCTCAGTGACCAGGAATGGCCCGACGAAGGCCGACGCGATCGTCAGGTAGAGCCCGCCGAGCAACTGCAATCGACGATCGCGGCCCCCGCCCGCCACCATGAGCAAGCCGCCAACGCCGAAGATCGCCAGGTTGAACGCAAACGGCCCAACGAGCGCCGACGACGACAACCGGGCCAGCGCTGCTGGCACGCCCGCGAGCGCCAGTACTACTTTGACTGCGGCAATGGCCACGCCAAAGACGAAGGCCGCCGCGGCAACTCGCCCCAGCCAGGGTCGACTGATGGCGAGCGTCGTGACCTGCCGCCCACGCATGGCGGCAATCACGCGCAACTGATGCACGAGATCGGTGTTACTCGCGCCGCCCGAGGCCGTGTCCACGGCTCGCCAATCGATGGCGGAGCCGTCGGCCAGCGCGGCCGCCAGCGCATCCGCCGACGCGTTGCGCCTAGGCTCCACGCGCCATCTCCTCGCCCAGCCGCAACAGGGCGCGCCGCACGGCCAGCCGCGCGGCTTCGGCCGAGGGCTTGTTGAGCAGCAGCGCGATCTGGTCGTAGCTGTAGCCCAGCTCGATGCTGGCGAGGATGGCTTGGCGGTCGGCGCGACGCAGGCGCTTCAGGCCCGCTTCGTAGCGTTCGCGGTCGTTCTCGCCGATGGCGAGGTCCAAGGGCGACTGGCCGCCATCCACGACGCTGTCGTCGATCTCGGACGGCGCGGGATGGCGCGCCGCGTGACGGAACTGATCGCGCACGCGGTTGACGAGCGAACGGCGCAGGTAGCCGAGCAGGGCGCCTTCACGCTGCGGCTCGAAGGTGCCGAGGTGCCGCAGCGTATGGAGCACCGTTTCCTGCACGTAGTCGGCCGTGTCTGCGGCATTGCGCGCCCACAGCGGCACGCGTCCATGCGCCCAGCGGTGCAGCCGTGGGACGTAGCGGGCGAACAGCTGATCGAGCGCGCCGTCGTCACCGGAGCGCGCGCGCACCAGCAGCTCTTCCGACGCGGGGTGCGACGGCGGGCCACCAAGGGGCGTGCTGCCGGAGTGACGGTGCATGCAGGGGGCTCGTGCTTTCCGTGTAAATTTCAGAGAACGCATGGATTCTGCCCTTGCAGTGCGGTGCGCGCAAGCCCCGAAACGCGGCCGGGCGTACGAATGCGGCCCCGGCGGCGTTATTCCTGACATGGACGTGACAGGGAGCACGTGGGTTTGGGCGGCATACCTCGGCGGCGCCGGCGGGGCGGTCAGCGCCTGGCTGACGCGGCAGCGGGGCTCGCACGTCACCCAGCCGAGCGTGGGCCCGGGCGTGGGAAGGGCTGGCACCGTGGGCCGGCTCGGCTATGCCGCGCTTGCCGCCACCGTCGCGGCCGGTACGGCGGCCGCCACGGCCTGGATGATCGGGAGCGCGGCGGCGTCATCCGCCCTGGCGTTCTTCTGGATCGGCTTCGTGACGGCCGGCTGGATGGCCGCGGAGCGCGACAAGCTCTTGCTGCATCAGGCGGTGTGCCGGGCCGCCACCGCGCCGGCGGCGCATCCCGACACCGTGCAGGAGCTGGCGCACGCGTCGCCCGACGCGGTCTACGAGGCGGTGAAGGCCCTGGTGCCGCGGCCGGTCGTGCGATAGGTCGTGCGCTGAATCAGCGCGCGGCGCCGCCCTTGAGCGCGTCGAGCCGCTGCTGCATGCGCGGGTTGGGGAACGCGGCCACGGTCTTCTCGAGCACGGCGATGGCCTGGTCTGTCTGCCCCGCCGCTTCGAAGGCATCGGCTTGCAGCGTCGCCTTGCGGCCGATGAGGATGCGATTGCCCTCGGGCGGCGCCACGGCCGTCAGCGCGTCGATGGCGCCCTGCGGATTCTTGCGATCGATCAAAAGCGATTCGGCCGCGAACATCTGCATCTCGGGGTCGGACGGCAGACGCTTCGCCGTCAGCGCGATCAGGTTCGCCGCGTCATCGGCGCGGCCGTTCTTGCGGTCGACCTGCGCCTGGTGATACGTGGCCGCCACGAGCAGCCGCTCGACGTCCTTCGGATCGCCGGAGCGAATGCCGACGCCGCCGGCGTAGGCGTAGACCAGCTCGCCGCCGTGCTGGCCGGCTTCGTAGACCGCAAAGGCCGCCATCAACCCCACCACCGCCGACGCCGCGTGCACCACGCGCACCTTGGGCGACTTGCGCAGGGCGAGGCCGAGCAGTTCGATGGCGCCGAGCACGAGCAGCACGTTGCGGGCACGCTCGCCCCATTCCTCGTGTTCCACGACCGCCGGCCGGGCGCCCGGCACGCGTTCGACCGGTCCGTGCGCGTCGATGCCCGACTGCACCGATGGAATCGAGGACGCCGCCGCGGCGATGAGCAGCACGGCTGCCGCCGGCCCCGCAAACGACACACGGGCCACGAACGAGAGCACTCGGAAGGCCACGCCGACGAGGGCGAGGATGATGGTGACGTGCACGATCTGCGGATGGAGCTCAGCCATGCCGCAGAGTATGGACCTCGACGATGAGAACGACGTGAGAACCTCGACTCAGCGCGCTTCGAAGTTCCAGGACCCAGTGAAGGTGGTGCCGGCAACCGAGGTTGGCGTCATGGTGCCGCTGATGCGAGTGCCCACCGCAGACCCAGCGATGACCAGGTTCATCTGCACGGCGCTCTCGGTCTGCGCCGAGCCCGTTGGGCACGTGATGGTGACGGGGAACGTGGTGTTTGGCAGGGTCACCCGGCCGGTGACGGTGCCGTTGGTTCCTACGATCAGATAGCCATCGCTCTTCTTCATCAAGACGTCCCACGTACCGGTGCCGTAACTGCAGGGTCCGACGCTGCCGGTGTGGGTGAGCCTCAAGAAGCCGGGCTTGAGCACGTAGGCCCCTGCGCCCGCGGGCACAAGGGGTGCAAGTTCGCCGTCCGGCCCCTCGTAGGTTGTCGGGATGTTTCCGGGTTCGAAGCCGACGGTGCCCTCGAAGGTCTGCGTCGTGTCGAGGGGCGGAATCTGGGTGCGCCGTGCCGCGGTCAAGGTGCCCTGCCAGCTCGTGGCGGGGGTTGGGTTTGGCGTTGGAGTCGGCGTCGGGGTTGGCGGGGTCGTGGTGGTGGGCGCAGGGGTTGGGCTGGTCGGCGTCGGCGTGCTGCCGCCGCCGCAGGCCGAGGCGAGCGCGCATGAGACCAGCACCAGTGTCAGACGTGTCATTGGATCTCTCCCGTCTGTATACGCGTGAAGGCGCGACGGGGGGGACCACGACGCCTCTCAGCGGCTCGACGGCCGGTGCGCCTCCAGCCTGAGCATCGCAGCGGCGACGTCGCCACGAAGGAGGTAGCCACCCTTGACGAGGGCGTCGGTGGCGCCTGACGCCATCGTCAGGTACGCCTCTGCCGTTGGGTAGCGCTCCTCCACCGACAGCCGCGGGTCGCCCGTCTTCTCCCGCTCCGCCGTGGTCTTCGCAAACGGCAGCGCCGACCCCAGCAGGTTCACCAGCTGCTTCGTGCCACCGATCGCGTTGCCGCGAAAATTCCATCCCGTGTAGGTCGCCATCGGCACGCGCTGCTCCGCCGTGCGGATCCCGGCCAGCTCGTTGCCGTCGGCATCCACCTGCGGCACCAGGAAGGGCAGGTCGTGCCCGTCGTATCGGGGACCTTGCACGATGGTCGGACTTTGCACGCCCGGAATGTGCGGCCACTTCAGCTTCGTGATGGGCACGAGCGTGCCGTCCGCCAGACGCGGCACTTGTGAGGCCGGCGGCTCGGTGCCTTGGGTCACCCACTCGGTCATGCCCACGAGCAGCGCGCGCATCGTCCACCAGTACTCGAGCGGATTGGCGGGCTGCTGCCCCATCCCGCCAGGCGGCACCGGGAACGGCGCCGGGCCGTGCTGTGCGCCGGTCAGGAAATAGGCGCGCACGTTGGCCGGCAAGGTCAGGTCGCGCGTGCCGTCGGCACTGGTGTGCACCAGCGCCGCCGCGCGTCCGCCACCCCAGTACTCCACGGCGGTGTTGGTGAACATCACCTTCGGCTGCGTGCCCCGCGCGCGCGGGTTGTCGAGCAGTCCGTCGGTCGTTCCCGTGATCGGATCGCGCTGGGCGCTCGCGGCAAACGGGAACTGCGTGGTGGTGTACATGGACAGCGCCGTGGGCTGGGCGCCACGCTCGTTGATGCTGAGGCGCGCGGCGCCGGCAATGTGCACCATGGCACCGTCGAGCACCTGGCGGCCGCGTTCGTCGGCGTTGAAGCCGTGGTAAAGGAACGAGCGCAGGAAGCGTCCGCTCTGCGACGAGCCGAAGCCAATGGCCGTGCTCGCGTGCGCGACGGCGTCCGGGTCGTACTTCACCCACGAGGCCAGATCGCGGTAGGCCGCAAGTCCCAATCCCGACACGGGCCAGTCGGTGGGGTGATACGCCACCTCGTAGGTGCGGCCCTTCTCGAAGCCGCCAGTGAGCGTGATCTGGTTGGCGCGCACCACGAAGCGCTCACGCGCAATCGGCGTGCGGGCGCCGAACTCGCCGTCGCGCACGGTGAGCGTGATGTCGCTGGCCGTGTCGTCGGCCGGGCGATAGCCGGCCAGGTCGCTCACGGTTTGCGGGCCGTCGTCGTTCGGCGTGAAGCCGGCGCGAATCACGCCGCTCACGCCCCGGGCCGACGGAATGGAGATGGCCATGCCGGACCCGCGTTCGGCCTCGCCCGCGCGCGCGCCAGCGGCGCGGCGGATGTCGAATTCCCAGCCCACCCACACGATGGTGAAGCCGCGCTGCATCAGGAAGCGATCGCCTAGATCGGCCTCGGTGGCCGGGTCGCTCGTGCCGCCGCGATTGAAGCCGCTCAGCACGACCTTGCGGCCGCGGTTGAGCACGTCCACGAGCGCCACCCCGTTGCTCGTGGCGGCATCAATCGGACGCAGGATGTACACGTCGGACCAGAACTCCACCTTCCCTGCAGCGTTGACCGGCGCCTTGTCGATGTCGGCGATCGCCTGGTTGGCCGGCTGTCGCGGATCGACGGCGAAGTGCGCGATGCCCACGATCTTCTCGTAGCCGGAGTTGCCCACCGGGGCGCGGCTCCGGATCTCGAACGTAGTGACGTCGGCCTGGGCGGACGGGGCCGTAGCCACCAGAGCCACGCAGACGAGCGGTAGCAGGCGCATGAACGAGGACGTCCGCGGCATGCGGCGCAGTATAGTGCCGGGCAACGTAAGGAGGCCCCCAATGAGGATGGTTGCAATGGCGTGCGTCGTGGTGCTGTGCGGTCAAGCGGGCGCGACCGCCGGATCCCGCCAGGCCTGCCAGCCCGTGTTCCATTCCCAACTGGAGGCGCTGCTGCCCGTGCTTGCGGGCTTTGCCCGGAACCGGCCCAAGGGCGAGACCGACAACCTCGAAGCGGTGTCGCGCACCACGGTGGACTACGAAGCGGGAGCCGCGGTAGTCAGCATCGAGTTGATGGACTCGTGCCGCAACCCCGACATGCTGTCGCAGCTGCGCGAGTTCCTGGCGCAGGGGCCGCCGGCCACGGCCGGCACCGTGATGCGCAGCGTGCCCGTCTTGGGGTTCCCTGCCTACGAGGAGTGGACGCAGGAATCGCGCCATGGCGAGATGCACGTGCTCGTGGCCGAGCGCTTCATGGTGAAGGTCACTGGCGACCTCGTGGAGAGCCGGGCCGTGGTGGAAGGGGCCGCCAAGGCCATCGACCTGCCGCGGCTGGCGGCGCTCAAGTAGGCCCGGGCTACTGCCAACGCCGCTCTGACCACGCGTTGACTTCGGCAAGCCGCGGGCGTAGCGTGTTCGCGCGCAGGGGCGAGATGGCCGGCAACGACCCGTCTGCCGCGCTGCCCAGGAGGCAATGGTGGGGCCACTCGAACGGCGATGGCAGCGAAGCGCGAGCCGGCGCGAAGCGCTCATGAGCCTGGCGGCCCTCGTGGCCGGGTCGCCCCTCGTGTCCGCACAGCGCGATCCCAGTTCCCGCACCGACCATCGACGGGTGCCGGGGTTCGATGAGATGACGTCGATCTTCGACTTCGAGCCGGTGTTTCGCGGCAACGTGCCGCAGACGGTCTACGACTACACCGCACACGGCGCCGATTCGGAGTCCACCATCCGGCGCAATCGCGACGCGTTCGACTGGGTGGACGTGGTGCCACGCGCGCCCATCGACGCCGCGACGGTCGACACGCGCACGACGGTGCTTGGACTGAGCCTCGACTTCCCGCTCTTCGTGGCGCCCACGGCGTTGCAGGTGGCACTGCACCCCGACGGCGAAGTGGGCATGCACCAGGCGGCCACCACCACCAAAACGCCGTTCATCATCAGCAACAACTCCAGCCAGCCGGCCGAGAAGATCGCCACGTCGTCGAGCGGCCCGGCCTGGTTCCAGTTCTACCCGCGGCGCAGCCTCGACGAGAGCCGGGCGATGCTCGATCGCGTGCAGGGCGCTGGCTGTCAGGCCATCGTCGTCACGGTCGATCAGCAGGCGACGTTCTACGAGCGCACGCAGCATCTGCGCAACCTGGGCGGCAGCCCGCGTACGCCGGCGGCACAACCGGCGCGACCGGCCACCGGCGGGCCGCGCAATCCGTATCGCGTGCCCGAGGGCCGCTTGTGGTACGAGTGGCGCTACCTCGAGCAGATCCGCCCCTTCATCACCGGGCCTCTGCTCGTGAAGGGCATCCTCACGGCCGAAGACGCGTTGCTCTGCCTCGAACACGGCGCGCAGGGCATCATCGTGTCGAACCACGGCGGACGGTCGCTCGACTACGGGCAGTCCACCCTGGAAGTGCTGCCCGAGATCGTCGACGCGGTTCGCGGGCGCGTGCCCGTGCTGATCGACAGCGGCTTCCGGCGCGGTGCCGACGTGATGAAGGCGCTGGCCCTGGGCGCCAACGCCGTCTGCCTGGGCCGCGCGACCCGGTGGGGACTCGGGGCCTTCGGACCGCCGGGCGTGCAGCGCGTGATCGAGATGATGCAGACCGAGCTCGTGGCCGCGATGGCCGCCGCCGGACGGCGATCGCTCGCCGACCTCGACCGAACGGCCGTGCGCACGAGGTTTCTCTGACCATGGCGATGCAAACACGACGTGAGTGGCTGGCGCGGGTGGCGCCGCGCGCCGAGCTGGTCAACGTCCCGGAGTTCGAGGCCGAGGCGGAACGCATCCTGCCGGCTGACCTCTTCCGCCTGGTCTCTGGCAGCGAGCGTGCGGCGTTCGAGCGCATCACGTTCCGGCCGCGGATGATGGTGAACTGCCTCGACCTGAACCTGTCACTCGATCTCGCCGGCATGCCGCTCTTTGCGCCGATTGTCGTCGGGCCCGTCAGCGACCAGCGCCGCTTCCATCCCGACGGCGAGTTGGCCACGCTGCGCGGCGCCTCGGCCGCCAAGGCCGCCGTCGTCGTGAGCAGCCGCTCGTCGCACAGCGTGCAGGCGATGGCGGCGCAGGCCACGACACCGCTCGTCTTCCAGGTGTTCGGCGAAGACGGCGCAACGAAAATCCAAGCGCAGGCACGAGACGCAGAGCGCGCCGGCTGCAAGGCCATCCTGCTCACCGTCGGCGCCCCAGTGTCTGGCGCTCGACGGTCAGCGCGCGTCGACTGGACCGCCGTGGACGCGCTTCGCGGCGCCGTGTCGGTGCCGGTGCTGGTCAAGGGCGTGATGACGGCGCTCGACGCGACGACTGCCGTGACCCACGGAGCACAGGGCCTCGTCGTCTCTAACTACGGACGGCCCGCGGCACCAGGGCAACCCGCACCGCTTGACGCCGTGGCGCCGATTGTCGGCGCCGTCGGCCCTCAGATGCCGGTGCTACTCGACGGCGGCATCCGCCGCGGCAGCGACGTCATGAAGGCGCTGGCGTCAGGCGCGCGCGCGGTGCTCGTGGCCCGGCCGGTGATGTGGGGCCTGGCCGCCTACGGCGCCGACGGAGTGCAGTCTGTGATCGAGATGCTGCAAACAGAACTCGGGCGCGTGATGGGCTGCTGTGGAACGCCTAATCTGGCCGCCATCACCCGTCGGGTGATGACGATTCACGCCGCGCAGCCCACGCGCGATCGTGCCTGACGCCTGGAGCAGCTGCCGTGCGAGGCCGATGGGTCCGAAGGTTGGCGGAGCCTCGGGCTACTGGCCCCAGTCTTCGACTCGAATTCCTGGTACACGGGCCATGTGCTCGACGTTCGAGGTCACGAGGGTGGCGCCGAGTGCCAGTGCATGTGCCGCGATCGCCGGCGCCTGTACGGCGGTCACAGCACGGAGGCCCCGCTTCGAGCGACGCGCTGACGTCACATCGGCGACCAGGCGATCAACCGCCTCGGCGATAACAGGGTCGGCGTGACGCAGTTTGTGAAGGAACTCTGGTGCCCAGCCCGATCGATCGCTGACAACGCGCTCGAGCGCCCTTACGATCAGGCGATTTCGGCTCAGGCCCAACGCTTTCGCGCGTCGGTCGACCGACTTCAACAGGGCGGGCGGTACGTGCACGGTCGTCGCCATGAATATAGTGACGAATATACCGCGCCTCCCACGCGCATCGTGCGCTCCCGCTCCCTACACAGCCGCGGGCGCTCGCGGCGCCTACCCGTAGAGCAGGTGTGGGTAGCGACGTAGAATTATGCGTGACGTAACTCATAATTCGTGTCAACATCTGAAGAGTGATCGTCAGCTATCGCGGCAGGCGAACCGCTGATTTCACCGCTGGCAAGCGCGTCAAGGCGCTGTCGGGCATTGAACGGCCCGCCCGTTTGAAGCTCGACCGTGTCGAGGCGGCCCACACGGTGAAGGATCTGGCAGCATTGCCCGGCAATCGCTTCGAGGCATTGAAGGGCGACCGCAAGGGCCAGTTCAGCATTCGCATCAACGACCAATGGCGGATCTGCTTTGAGTGGCCAGAGAAATCGCCCGGACCGATGAACGTGGAGATCGTGGATTACCACTAGGGAGAACACATGTCACGCATCGCCATTCACCCAGGGGAGCACCTGGCTGAAGAGCTCGAGGCCCTGAAGATGAGTGCGGCCGCACTCGCGAGGCGGCTCGAGGTGCCCACGAATCGGGTGACCGGGATTCTGAACGGCCAGCGCGCAATCACCGGAGACACCGCCCTGCGCCTGGCGCACTTCTTCGGAACCAGCGCTGAGTTTTGGCTCAACCTCCAGAACTTGTATGAACTTCGCTTGGCCGAGGCTAAGACTGGGAAGGCCATCAAGAAACTGCCGACGTTGAAGCATCTGGAAGAAGTCCACGCCTGATTCGGCGCCTTCGCGCACTCAGCGCCTTATCTTGGGACGAGCCGCTTCAGTTCCTCGAACCAGTTGAGAATCACGCGCATCTCTGACCCTGCCGCGCCACTCGTCGCGTTGTCGGCCGGCACCAGGCTGATGAAGCTTCCATCCGGCAGGACGTCGTACCCCCGAGGCAGGTTGGAGGTGAAGGCGGGCTGGGGTACACCGGTCACGGTCGCCGGCGGCCCGAACGTGAGGCTCGGCTGGATCTGCACGCTGACGGCCGTCAACTCGGCGGCGCTGATGGTGGGGACATAGAAGATCTCGCGGCCCGAGGGCGCCCAGGTGGGATGAAAATCGAGCCGGGTCTTGGGAACCTGGTAAGTCGCCCCTGTGGCCGGAAAGGGCTGCACGAAGATCCCCGATCTACCGACAGTAGTCCGCCGGCCACAGGCGACGAGGCGTATGCCACCCAGCGTCCATCAGGGGAAAACACCGCGTCGACAGGTTGCAGCGACTGCACACCACCAAATGTCACCGCGCGCTGCTCGCTGATGGCCAACGCCATCAGGGAGAACGTGTCACCCTTTAGCTCCGAGAAGAGGAGCGTGCGTCCGTCGGGCGACCACGAATCGGGTGTGTGCACCACGCCCTGCGCAGTCGTGGTGAGGCGCTCGGCGGCACCACCACCGTCGGCATTCTGCACGTAGATCGACGGGGTGCCGTCGCGGTCGGACTGGAACGCCAGCCGGCGTCCATCGGAGGACCAGACCGGAAATCGGTTACGGCCTCCGAATGTGAGGCGCCGCATCGCGGTGGTGCCGGACAGGTCGTAAATCCACACCTCTGCACTCGCGCCCTCGTCGATGCCCACGGCGAGGCGCTTGCCATCCGGCGACACCCTGGGGCGCCGATACGACCCGGGGGGAAGGGCCAGAGGTTCCGTCTTGCCGTTGCGGCGCGCCAGGGTCGGTACTCGCAAGGCCGCGATGGACCGCTCTACGGGGCCCGGGACGAACAACAGAGAGCCGCTGTTCGAGACGGCCACACTTGCCGAGCCATCAGGTCCGCGCCTGACCCCCGTGACCACCGCCACCGGGTTTCCACGGACGGTCAGCGTGTCGGCATCGAAGGCCACCGCGAACAGCGTGCCTGCCACCGCATAGACGACGTGGCCGGTGGGGAGATACCTGGCGTCGGCGCCGCCCTTGATGATGGTGCGGCGTTCGCCCGAGGTGAGCGACTGCACGACGATGTGCGCCGTGTCCCATCGATCGACAACGACGTTGTTGATGTTGCTGGCCACCGTGAACATCACGGCCGTGCCTCCGGGCAGCAGCTGCGGACCGTAGGCCACTTCGCCGGCTTCGACGGTGGCCAGCGGTTCCGGCTTCCCCCCATTGGGGGACACGCGGAACACGCCGGCGGCATCCTGGCCGAACACGATGCCGCCCTCGCCCCACGTGAGGCCACTCGGTTGTTGAGTGCCCTGGGCAATCGTCAGCGCCTGCCCGCCTGCCACCGGGATGCGCTTGAGCGAACCGTCTGCAGTGCTATAGAAGACCACGGACTCGCCATCGGGCGAGAACGCGACACCAACGGGAGCAAAACCTGGAGCCTGTCCGGGGATGAGGTGTGCCTCCACATCACCGATGGCGCGAAGGTAGAGTCCTACGCCGCGCGCACCAAGTCCTACGCCGCGCGCACCAAAGGCCATCCGCGTGCCATCCGGCGACATGGCGATACCGGTAGTGACTCCGCGGTCAGGCACCGCGATCGAGAACTGCGCGACCGGCGCGGGCGGGGCTGGTGCAGGCCTGAGCCCCCATGCCACGCCGCCCACGACGGCAGCCGTCAGCACCACCGCGGCCGCCATGGCAGCGCGCGGCGCCACGGCGGCGTGGCAGGGCCCGCCTGTGCCACCGCCTGAGATCCGGCGGTCTCGAACGCGCCGTCGAGCGCGAGCCGCACGTCCTGCATGTCGCCGAGGCGCTGCTTCGCGTGCTTCTGCAGGCAGGCGCGCAGCACCTGCCGCACGCGCGGAGGGAGGTCCGCAGGCAGCCGCTCCCACTCAGGCTCCATCTTCAGCACGTTGGCGAGCGTGTCGGAGACGTCGTCGCCAGCGAAGGCCCGTTGGGCCGTGAGCATCTCGAAGAGCACCGCGCCAAATGCCCAGACATCCGCGCGCCGATCGACGGCCCGTCCCTTCGCCTGCTCGGGACTCATATACGCCGCCGTGCCGAGGATCATGCCCACGCCTGTCATCTGCGCGGGCGACGTGATCGTGGGCGAGTTCATGGCCTCCGCCGTCGCGCTCGACGCGTGCGCGTCGAGCGCTTTGGCGAGACCGAAGTCGAGCACTTTCACGGTGCCATCAGCGCGGACCTTGATGTTGGCGGGCTTGAGATCGCGGTGAATGATCCCCTGTTCGTGTGCGGCCTCGAGCGCCTCGGCGATCTGCGTCGCGATGGGCAGCGCCTCATCGAGCGGCATGCCTGCCTGCCTCGCCGACGCGCCCGGAGCGCGGAGACGGGCGATCCGTTGTGACAGGTCGTCGCCTTCGACGAGTTCCATCACGAGGGCGGTGAGGTCTGGCGTCCTCTCCAACCCGAAG
Source organism: uncultured Acidobacteriota bacterium (assembly GCA_963814395.1). Lineage (GTDB taxonomy): Bacteria > Acidobacteriota > Vicinamibacteria > Vicinamibacterales > UBA2999 > CADEFD01. The sequence goes on along the minus strand of CAWFCS010000033.1, from coordinate 302,400 downwards.
ATCTGCGCAATGTTCGGATGGTTGAGTGCGGCGAGCACTTCGGCTTCGCGCTGGAAGCGCGCCAGGCGATCCGCATCGCCGGCCACCGCGGCGGGCAGCACCTTGATTGCGACCTGACGTTTCAGATTGCCGTCGGTGGCGCGGTAGACTTCGCCCATCCCCCCGGCGCCGATCTGCGCGGTGATCTCGTAGACGCCGAGACGGGTACCGGGAATGAGGGCCACGGGTGCGGGTGATTATAGACGGGAAGATCAGGCTGGAGGACAGCAGCGCCGCCCACGCGCGCATGCGTCTGACGCCTGGATCAGCTCCCGTACTGCGGCCTACTGAATCTGATCGCTCGGCGTGCCCTCGGGAATCAACACCGCGACATCGAATCCGAAGAACAGCCGCAGCAGGCGTGGGTCGAGGTCGCGCTGGCCGATGGCCCACCGGCGCAGCTCGCGAAAGTCGAAGAGGGACCAGCCCTGTTCGCCCAGCGCGCGCTCGAAGAGTGGCTTGGCGTAGGGGAAATCCGACACGCCCGGCCCCACCTGATCCACCGGTGCGACGACGAACGGCTTGCCCACACCGGCGAAGCGCCGCTGGTTGCCCTTCACCGCCATGATCAGGATGTGCAACGACGGCGTGCCCATCCCGTCAGCCACTTCCGCGATGTAGTTGCCGATCTCGCGGCTGTTGAGCGTGTTCAGCCCCTTCATCACGTGGAATGCCCCGAACTTGAAGAGGGCGGGCGGCGGACTGGCGCGCAGGTCGGCCGGGAGCTGCGCCACGTAGTTGCGCTTCATCAGGGCGGCGCGCGTGAGGTTGCTCACGAGTCCCGACTGCGCATTCAGCGCGTAGATGTTCCGGCTGTCGAGCAGCGACGTCACAAGCGCCGCGTCGCGCGAGTGCCTCCCCGCGGTGAGCCGGTCGCGCAATGCGCCCAGCGCCTCGGCCGGGCCGCTGAGCATGAACAGGTCCAACGGATTGCCGCTCGAGGCCGCGTGCTCGTAGGCTGCCTGCTCCTGCGCCAGCAACCCGGGCAGCGCCGCGTCTTTCGTGGCGAGCGACTCGAGCAGCATCCGGCTCGCGCCCATCAGCTCCTGGTCCACGCCGGTGACGCGGAGGTTCGGGCCGGCGGCCGCCCGCGCGTCGCGCAGAAACGTCAGCTCCTGCTGCAGATCGTAGAAGGCCAGGCTGAACGGGTAGCGCTGCAGCCAGGCCCGCGTCTCGGCCACGGGGTCGGCGCTGCCGAGCAGGCGCGTGAGGCGCCGGCCCGCTTCGGGCCCCACTTCCACAACCACGTCGCGCACACCGCGCGGGGCCAGCTCGCGAAACACGGCCGACGAGAACGCCGGAACCTCGACCAGCCCATGGTCCTCGCCGATGAGCACGAATGGCGCGTCCTTCATGGCGGCGCGCATGACGGCGGCACCGGGGCCTTCGAGCCGTCCGCCGCGCACGGCGATCGGCTGCCGCACGGACGTGAGCATGTCATCCATCGAACGGCTCTGCGCGCCCATCACCGCGGCACCGAGTGCAGTGGCGAGCGCCGCGAGCACGGGACGTGTCATGCGCTCACAGACGCGGCCAGACACGGCGGTGTTCCACGGCCACGGGGCCGGCGAGTGCTTTTCCTGGGGTCGTTGGTGGGACCGCGCGCGACTGGATGGAGGGTTCGCCTCTCGGGCGATGGCATGCGTATTGAAAAACACAGTGGAGAAGGACGCCTGAACGCCACGACCGGACCGCAGATGTGGCACCGGATGTCCACAAGAGGGCAACGCGCTTCCACTCAGGTAGCAGAGGCGCCACTCGGACACATGACCCACCCAGCTGCCGTGTCTCTCTGCCGACGAGGAGGATGTATGGATGTCGGTCGCGCCCGACCGTCGGCAGCGGTCACCCTGGTGGCCGCGCTCCTGTTCTCGGCCTGTGACTCGCGATCGGTGACGTCGCCGTCGCCGACCGATGTAGAGCCCGGCGCCACGCAATATTCGCTCAGCGGTCAGGTGCTGCTCGTGCCGGCAAGCGCGGCGGCGGTCCTGGCGAGAGTCGACGTTGTGGCCGGCGTGAATGCCGGCGAGTCGGCCCTGGCCACAGCCGATGGGCGGTACGCGTTTGGCCAATTGCTACCAGGCGACATGACGTTGGTTGCGTCGGCCACCGGGTACGACTCGGCGACGACACACGTGAGGCTGACCGCAGATCTGACCACGGACTTCGGGTTGCAGGCTTCGTCGGTCCCAGTCGTGCCGCTCGTGACCAACGGCAGGGCCGTCGATGCGCTCACTCGCGCAGGGCTGGGTGACATTGCCTTCGTGGGTCCAGGCGTGTCGGGCGCGCCGACCGACGCCACGGGCGCGTTCCAGCTGATCACCACAGACACGTCGCCGGAGGCCCGGCGGCTGGTCTTCACCGGCGCGAACGTGGTGGAGCGCCGAACCGGCGTTCGGGTGCCTGGCGCCAACGCGATCATCTCGCTGATCGCAACAGCCTTCGACCTGGACGCCTTCGATGAGATGTTTCGCGCGCCGGAGCTCACCCGGTGGACCTCCGCACCTGCACTCGTCATCGAACGGCGCGTGGTGCAGTTCACCGACGCGGAGATGCTGGACGGTACGACGCTCGACGACATGATGTCGCCCGCAGAAACCGACGCGGTGCTTGCCGATCTCAACCGAGCGCTCGCACCGATGACCGGACGCGCATTCAGGGAGTTCTCGAGTGTGCGGATCGACGTGAGTGCGGCCCGATCCGTCGTCGACCTGTGGAGCGATGGCGTGATCACGGTGAGTTGGGTCGCCGGCCTGCAGGCGGCGACGGGGTCGTGGGGCTACGGCCGCTGGAGCTCGCGGGGAGACGGCACGGTCACCGCGGGCCTCCTCCTCCTCGACAGCGGTTTCCAGCGGAGCGGCAGCCCGTTCGTGCGCTCGCTTCGTGTACACGAGCTGGGGCACGCGCTCGGCTACCGCCATGTGACGGCGGCACTCTCGGTGATGAATGCGACGGCTCTGCTCGAGCCTACGGCATTCGACCGTGACGCCACCCGCATCGCGTTCGATCGCCAGCCCGGCAACCGCTCACCCGATGTCGATCCCGACTCGGCGACGACAAATCGACTGAATGCCATCGGTCGACGATGGAGCGCGCCGCTGCCCTGACTACCTGAAGCAAGAGGCCGCCTTACTTCCCCGCCAGCTTCGTCTGCGCGGCCAGCACCGCCTGGAACATGGCCTCGGTCAGGTCCAGTTCCCCCACGTAGCCAGCCGGATCGATGAACGGATTCGCGCCGCCCGCGGCGAGCCGCGCGTGCTTCTCGGCCATCTTGTACATGGCCGGGTGCGAGGCCAGCGGCACGTCGCAGGGCAGCGCGCGCGATGCCGTGAAGGCGCGCCGGAACTCGTCGGCAATCGCCGGCACCTCGGCGTTGTTCACCAGCTGAAAGCCAGGGTTCACGCCCAGGCTGCCCACGATCACCACGTCGAGCACGCGTCCAGCCTCCGTCACTTTCAGCGTCCACGTGGTGCAACCGCGCGAATGCCCCGGCGTGAGGTGCGCCACCAGCGTGGTGCCACCGAGCGTCACGGTGTCGCCATCGTGAATGACGCGGTCGATGGGATGGGGCTTCCCGCCAGGCCGCATCCGTTCCAGCGCCGGCACATCTTCCGCCATGGCCACCACCTGCGCGCCGCTCAGCGCCTTCACGGCCGCGTCGCCTTCCATGTGATCGCCATGCGCGTGGCTGCCGAGCAGAATCTTGATGTCCGAGAACTTGAAGCCGAGCGCCTCGACCGACTTCTGGATCACCGGCACGCTTCGCTCGTACGAGCTGTTGATCAGGATGAGGCCCTGCGGCGTGGCGATGAGGTACGAGGCCAGGCTGTTGGAGCCCACGTAGTAGATGTTGCCGGCCACGCGGTGCGGCGGAAACGCCGTGGTCTGGTCGTCGCGTCCGCCCAGATTGCGCTGCAGCAGTTGTTGCTGATTCCACGTCTCGCCGTGCACGGTCACCACGGGCCAGCCACCCGGCGGCGCGGTGGCCGCGGGCTGCGCCGAGGAACCATCGCGGGGCCGAGTGACAAGACGCACACCGTGAGGACCACGGCAAGACGATTGCGCATCACGCGCACCCTACTACGGCCGCCCGTGAGGGGCAAGGCCACATCCGCCCCACGCGGCACGAGCGGGCTAGCGGGCGCGGGCGAAGTCGAGCATGCCCTGGAAATCCACCACCACGGCCGGCTCGTCGCCCACCACCCACGCATCGTGCCCCATCGGCAGCAGCGACACGTCGCCGGGGCGGCAGTCGAACTCGCTGCCGTCGTCCATCAGCACGCGCAGCACGCCCGACACGTGGAACTGGAAGTGTGGCGCCTCGCAACTCCGCGTCTTGGCCAGCGGCTGCACCGACGTGGACCAGCGCCAGCCGGGCTCGAACACGCCACGGCCCACGGTGGCGCCGCCGATGGTTACGAGTTCCAGCTTGCCCTTCGGGAACGCGCGGATCTCGTGGGGGCGGCCGAACGACACGACTTCGGCCTTCTCGGCGGTGTGCTGCGACATGGTGTGCTCCTCGGAATGAGGGCGGCGAATGCCGCCGTCATCTCTGTAAGGCGGGAACCACGGCGCGGGAACTGGCATGCGCGCCGGCGCACTACAATGCACGGCGGTCCCTGGATGTCAGCCGAGCCTGACCCGCCGCCTCCGCCGTCTCCCGCCCACGTCACCGCCCTGCTCCAGGCCTGGGGCGAGGGCAACGAAGACGCGTTGCGCGAGCTCATGCCGCTCGTGGAACGCGAGCTGCGACAAGTGGCGGCGCGCTACATGCGCGGCGAGCGTCCGGGCCACACGCTGCAGCCCACCGCGCTCGTGAACGAGGCCTACCTGCGGCTGGTGGGCGTGAAGCACGTGCGCTGGCAGAGCCGCGCGCACTTCCTGGCCGTGTCGGCGCGCACCATGCGTCGCATCCTGGTGGACATGGCCCGCGCCAAGGGCTATCAGAAGCGCGGCGGCCGCATGCCGGTGGTGCCGCTCGATGACGTGGAGGTGGCGTCGCCCACGCCGGGTCACGACCTCGTGGCGCTGCACGACGCGCTCGACGCGCTCGCCGCCGAGGACGCGCGCAAGAGCCAGGTGGTGGAGCTGCGCTTCTTCGGCGGGCTCACCGTGAACGAAACCGCCGAGGTGCTCGGCGTCTCGGCCAGACACGGTGATGCGCGACTGGGCGTTTGCCAAGGCGTGGCTGCTGCGGGAACTCGCGGGCGACACGCCGGCCGCGCCCTGAGTGCGCGCCACCGGGCGCCGCGGCCGTCAGAGCCCGAGCAGCGCGCGGCCGCGGCTGCGATCGAACTCGCGCGACACCACCGTTTGCGCCACGGTGAGACGCGCCACGAGGCCGCGCCAGGCGTCGCTGTCGCGCAGCGGCGCCAGGTAGACGTCGCGTTCGAAGGCCGGCAGGCACAGGAACCCGGCGTCGACGGCCCGCGTCAGCATGGCACACGCGCGCTCGGGCAGGTCGAGCATGGCGAAGATTTCGGCCACGTAGAACAGGCCCTCGCCGTCGACGAAGCGGGACGCCGTCGAAGTGCTGCAGCGCCGCCAGGGCTTCGTCACGATGGCCCTCGAGCGCCGCCCGCATGCCGGTGGAGAACGCGCGCAGCAGCGGCACGGCGGCAAAGCGCGTCTCTTCGCGCCGGGCCGCCGCCAGCGCCTCGTCGCGACGGCCCATGGCGCCGAGCAGGCGCGCCTCGAACGGATCGCTGCTGCGGTGCGCCTCTTCCAGCCCGCGCGCGAAGTCGCCCTGCATGTAGTAGGTGTGCAGCACGCTCGTCGGCACCGTCGGGTCGAGCCGCGCCGCGGTGCGGTGCGCGGCCACCGAGGCGTCGAGCAGGCCGCCGTAGCGGCAGGCGTGCACCAGCGCCGCGTAGATGTGCGGCTCGGCGCGCCGCTGCCAGGCGCGATCGAGCAGGCGCGCCAGCGAGGCGTCGACGCGCCCGAGGTCGATCTCGAGCTGCGCGTAGTAGTGCTGGGCGGCGCCGTGATCGGGGTCGAGCGCCAGGGCCTGGCGAAACGACGACTCGGCCTCGGGCCAGCGCCGTCGGCGTCCTCGTACTTGCCGAGGATGCGCTCGAGGCGTCCGCGCTCGGCCCACGCCGCGGCAAACGTCGGGTCGTGCTGCAGGCTCTGCACGAAGAACGCTGGGCCTGCCGCCAGGCGCCGGCCTCGGCCCGCAACTGCATGCCGCGCAGGTAGAGATCGAAGGCCTTCTCGTTGGCCGCCCGCGCCGGCGGCGCGCGCGCTGTGGTCGCGGGCGCTCAGCGGCAGCGCCGCGAGCACCCGGCGGGCGATGTCGTCGTGCAGCTCCAGCACGCCGTCGTGGGCCGCGTCGGTGACGTGCGACCACCACACGTCGCCCGCCGGCACCGACACGAGTTCGGCGGTGACCCGCACCTGGCGCGGCGACACGAGCAGCGATCCTGTGAGCACGACGTCCACGGCCAGGTCGGCGGCGATGCGCTCCAGGTCGAGCGGCGGCTGTGAGTAGCGGGCCGACTTGAGCGTGGAGCGCACGACCAGCGACTCGAGGCCGGTGAGCGCGCTGGCCAGCGCGTCGGCCAGGCTCGACCCCAGGTAGTCGGCCGCCGGGTCGGGCTTGAGCATCCGGAACGGCAGCACCGCCAGGCGCAGGATGGGACGCGCGTCCACGATCTGGCCGCTGTCCACGAGCGCCAGCGCGGAGGCCGAGATCGGCGGCAAACGCCTCGGCCGTGGCGTAGCGGTCGTCTGGCGCCTTGGCCAGCGCGCGGTGCAGCACGCGATCGGCGGCGGTCACCGCGGCCGATCCGGTGAGCACCGGCGTGGCCTCGTAGAGCACGGCGTGCGCCAGCGCGGCCAGCGTGGCGCCGCTGAAGGGCGGCCGGCCCACCAGCATCTCGAAGACGATCGCCGCGGCCGAGAACAGATCGGAGCGCGCGTCCACCGGCCGCCCCAGGAGCTGTTCGGGCGAGGCGTACTGCGGCGTGCCCACGAACATGCCGGCGGCCGTGAGCGGCTCGCCGGTGACGTCCGGTCGCCGCGTGCACGGCCGCGCCAGGCCGAAGTCGAGCAGCTTCAGGCCGTGACGGCCGAGGAACATGTTCGAGGGCTTGAGGTCGCGATGCACCACGCCGTGCCGGTGCAGCACGGCCAGGGCCTCGAGCACGGTGACCGCCAGGCGCAGGGCCTCGGTCGGCCGGCACGGGCCCGCGCGCCAGCCGCTCGGCCAGCGATTCCCCTTCCACCAGTTCCATGGCGATGAACGGCGACGATCCGAGCGTGCCCAGCGCGTAGACCTGACAGATGAGCGGATGCACCACGCTCGCCGCCACGCGGGCTTCGCGGATGAGCCGCTCGCGCGCCTGCGGATCTGCGCCGTCGTGGCGCAGCACCTTCAGCGCCACGCGCCGGCCGAGGCGTTCGTCTTCGGCCTCGAACACCACGCCCATGCCGCCTTCGCCCAGCTTGCGCAGCACGCGGTAGTGATCCACGCGATCGCCGACGCGCACGGTGCGGCGGTCGGGCCCCGGCCCGTCGAGCGACGGCGCGGCCGACGAGGCGGCGCGTCAACGGGCGCGTTCGTGGCGGCCGCCAGTTCCAGCGCCGGCACGTTCAGGAACCGGTCGCTGTGGGGGGCCTGCGCCAGCAGCGACTCCACCTCGGCGCGCAGCGCGCGATCGTCACCGCAGGCGGCGTGCAGGTAGGCGTCGCGCGCCTCGGCGCGCAGCTCGAGCGCCTGGTGGAACAACTGCTCGACGCGCTGCCACCGCGTGGCGTCCATACAGGGTGGAGTGTAGCGCGGTGCTCAGCGGGCCGCGGTGAACCCGCTCGGCTTCACCCAGAAGCTCTCCCGCCAGGTGCCGCCTGGCGCGATCGTCTGCAGCTCGCGGTACTGTCCGCGGTGCGCCAGGTTGAGCGCATTGGTAACGCCGGCCATGGGCTCGAGACAGATGAAGTTGCGCGCCGCCGGTGGCGAGTCGCCCTGACCGCCGCGACCCTGGCCGGACGGATTCGGCGCCCACACCACCGCCGAGCGGTAGTTCGGGCCGAGCACCACGTCGAGCCGCTGTGCCGCGCCCATCACGGTCATCGTCGCGCCGCCGTCGGCATCGCGCACCAAGTCGCTGAACACGTCGTCGAGGTTGTAGTCGCGCAGACTCACGCTGGGCGGCGGCAGCAGGGCAGCGGCGGGCTCGGTTTCGCCCGTAGGCAGCTTCCGCGCATCGAGCCGCCAACGCGTGGTGGCGGCCACCGACAGGCGCCACTCGTCGCGCGGCGCGTCGGTGAGCTGGAAGTAGGGATGGAAGCCGACGGCCACGGGCATCGGCTCGTGGCTCAGGTTCGCGATCGCGGTGGCCACTTCGAGCACGCCACCGGCCAGGCGATAGGTGATTTCCACCGTGTGCGCGTAGGGCCACTGCCGCATCCACGTCGGCTTGCCGGTAGAACTCGAGACGGCTCGTGACCGACGCTTCGTTCGCGGTGGCGCGCGTCGCCACCACGCGCCACAGATCGGTGGTGGTCACGAAGCCGTGAATCGGCACGTCGCCGCGGATGTTGCCGAGGGTCATGTCGAAGGCGTGGCGCCGTCCGTTGGCGTAGAAGGCGGGCTCGTCGAGGCGATTGGCCCACGGCCCCATGAAGGGAATGCCTCGGGCCTCGAGCACGTTGTGGCCCTTCACGCGCATCTCGGTGGCCATGTTGCCCTTCGCCGGCACGACCACCACGACGGTGTCGGTCACGCGATCGGTCAGCGTCACCACCTCGCCCTGCGCGGTGGCGCTCTGTGTGGCGGCGTAGCGCTGGGCCGAGGCCGGAGCCACGACCACGAGCACGGCAAGCGCGGAAAGCAGCGCAGGCACGGGGGCGAGACGGCGGCGATGAGGCGGCGGGATCATGGCAACGCGCCGACGATACCGTCGAACGCAGCCGCCTGGGACATATAATCCGTGCGCTCGACTGGCCCGCGCCCGGCGCCAGAGCCCGGAGGGTGCCGATGTCTCGTCGCTCAATCGCCGCCGTGCTATTGGGAGTGCTGGCCGCGACGGCCGGCCTGAGTGCCCGGCAGAATCCACGCACCCTTGGCGCGGCTGGAACCGAGACGTTCTCGCGCCGCGTCGTCGCCGCTGACCTGGCCAACCCGTGGGAGGTCACGTGGGGGCCCGACGGTCATCTGTGGATCACCGAGCGCACGGCCTTTCGCGTCACCCGCGTGAATCCTGCCGATGGCTCGCGCCAGGTGGCGCTCACGCTCACCGACGTGCATCAGTCGGTGGTGCAGGACGGCCTGCTCGGCCTGGCGCTGCATCCGGACCTGCTGACCAATCGCGGCCGCGACTACGTCTACCTCGCCTACACCTACGACGCCGATCCGGGCGACGCCCTGAGCCGGCGCATGCGCGTGCGCCGCTACACCTACGACGCGGCCGCGCACACGCTCGGCTCGCCCGTGGCCGTGCTCGACAACCTGCCCGCCGGCAGCGACCACGGCGGCGGCCGCCTCGCCATCGGGCCCGACGGCAAGCTGTACCTGTCGCGCGGCGATCACGGCGCCAACTTCCTCGCGAACTACTGCCTGCCGAATCGCGCGCAGGACCTTCCCGATGCCGGCGCCGTGGCGGCCCGCGACTGGAGCACCTACGAAGGCAAGATCCTGCGCCTGGAACTGGATGGCGCGATTCCCGCCGACAACCCCGTGATTCGCGGCGTGCGCAGCCACATCTTCAGCTACGGTCTGCGCAACGTGCAGGGAATGGCGTTCGGCGCCGCGGGCCGGCTCTACGCGTCGGAACACGGACCCAGCACCGACGACGAAGTGGATCTCATCCACGCCGGCAAGAACTACGGCTGGCCGTACGTGGCTGGCTTCAACGACGACCGCGGGTATGTGTTCGCCAACTGGGCGGGGTCGGCCCCGGCGCCGTGCCCCACGTTGAAGTTCGACAACCTGAACCCGCCGGCCTCGGTGCCGGTGGTGAAGGAGTCGGCGTGGCACCATCCCGATTTCGTCGCGCCACTCGCCACGCTCTTCACTCCTCCGATCGACTACAACCTGGCCGTTGACGGCAGCACCACGATTGCGCCCGGCGGCCTCGACGCCTACACGGCTGCCGCCATTCCCGGCTGGCGGGGGTCGTTGCTCGTGACCGGCATGCGTACCGGCGCCGTGTATCGCCTCACGCTGAACGACGCCGGCACGGCGATGATGGGGCCGCCGCTCGCGTACTTCCGGCGCGCGAATCGTTACCGCGACCTCGCCGTGGCCCCCGACGGCCGCCGCATCTTCGTGGTCACCGACAGCTTTGGCTCGGTGCTCGACGAGCAGTGGCGCCGTACCGACACGCTCGCCGAGCCGGGCGCGCTGCTCGAGTTCACCTACGTGCCGTCCGGCCAGAAGGAGCGATAGCGAGATGAACCGCCGAGCGTTTCTTGCCGTGGCCGGCGGTATCGCCGCCGGCACCTGCCACGCGCGCGCAGGTACCAGCCGCAACGCCCGTGTCGCCCGTGCCCACGCCGCGCGCATGGACCGGCGATCCGCTGCCCTATCCAGATCCCGACATCATCGCGCTCGATCCGCGCTTCAACCGCTACGTGATCCGCAACACGCCGATCCGCCGCCTGCACACCGGCACGCTCTGGGCCGAAGGTCCGGCCTGGAACGGCGTGGGCCGCTACCTGGTGTGGAGCGACATTCCGAACAACGTGCAGATGCGGTGGATCGAAGACGACGGCCGCGTCACGACCTTCCGGCATCCGTCGGGCAACAGCAACGGCAACACCTTCGACTACCAGGGCCGGCAACTGTCGTGCGAACACGGCGGGCGGCGCGTGGTGCGCTACGAGCCCGACGGCACGATCACGGTGGTGGCCGAACGCTACCAGGGCAAACGGCTCAACTCGCCCAACGACGTGGTGGTGCATCCGAGCGGCGATATCTGGTTCACCGATCCGCCCTACGGCATCAACGGCAACTACGAGGGGTTCAAGGCCGAGTCCGGAACTGCCCATGTCGGTCTACCGGGTGGATGGACGCAGCGGACAGGTGGACAAAGTGAGCGACGAATTCGGCGCCCCGAACGGCCTCTGCTTCTCGCCCGACTACAAGCGGCTCTACGTGGCCGACACCGGCGCACCACGGGCCATCAAGGTGTTCGACGTGGAGGGCACCACGCTGCGCAACGGCCGCACCTTTGCCACGCTGACGATTCCGGGCACGCACCTCGCCCGCGGCCGCCGATGGCATCCGCTGTGACGTGGACGGCAACGTGTGGGCCGGGGCGCGTCCGGGCGTGCAGGTGATCGCCCCCACGGGCGAGGCGATCGGCATGATTCGCCTGGCCGAGACCTGCGCCAACGTGTGTTTCGGGGGCGCCAAGCGCAACCGGCTGTTCATGACGGCAAGTCAATCGCTCTACGCGGTGTATGTGAACACGGCCGGTGCGCACATCGCGTAGCCCCATGCTGACCGACACGCTGTGCACGCGCTGCGGCCTGTGCTGCGACGGCACGCTGCTCGGCGACGTGGAGCTGACCGGACCGGCGGAAGCCGCGCGCCTCGAGCTCTTGGGGCTCGACGTGGACAGCGACGACGGCGACGCCGACGTGCTGCCGCTGCCCTGCTCAGCGCTGCGGGGCACGTGCTGCAGCATCTACGCGCGGCGGCCGCGGACGTGCCGCACGTTCGAGTGCCGGCTGCTGCAGGACACGCAACGCGGCGCCGTCGCGGTGGGCGACGCGCTTGCGCGGATTGCCGACGCGCGCGGGCTCGCGCAGCACGTGGCGACGCTGCTCGCCGCGGTCGAGGCACGACCCGTGCGCCTGCCGCTCGAAGAGCGCGTGGCCGACGCGATCGCGGCGTGTGCCGGCGCGACGCCGCGGGCCGCGCAGGCGCGGGCCGCCCTCGACGCGTCGATGGCCGCGCTGCGGCGCGCGATCCGCACGACGTTCCTCGATTGAGACGCGCGGGCCGACGGCGCGGCCGTCAGCGGCGCCCGGTCGACGTCAGTCCGACTCGACCCACTCCGCCGGCGGCATGATCGAGCTCTGTGGCTGGCTGCCCGGGTCGGGGCGTCCCGACCCTTCGAGCCGGCTGATGGCGCGCACGGTCATGTCGTGGTCGCACAGGATCTGGCACGACAGGCGCACGCCGGTGAGTGCGCGCGCGGTGAGCCGGTCGCGCTCGGCCACGGTCTGCTTCGCTGGCTCGCCGGCGAGGAACTCCACGCGGCAGGTGGTGCAGCGTGCGTTGCCGCCGCAGGCATGCAGGATGTCCACGCCGGCATCCTGCTCGATGGCCAGTACGAGCCGCTTGCCGTCCGGAACGTCGAACGTCCCGTATCCTTCAACTGTCAGTGTGGGCATCCCTGAATTGTACTGGCCCAGGACCACGCCCCGATACCGCTCTTGGCCTAGCGGCCCATTTTGCGGCGGATCGACACCTCGTTGAGGCGCTCGAAGACACGGTCGGCTATCTCGTCGGCCAGCCCCTCGCCGGCCAGAATCGGCCCAGCCACCCGTCGGCTGTGCGGATGGTCGAGATGTCACGAGTTGCAACCTCGCCTGCGGTAGCCATCGGCGTTGTCGCCGGCGCCGTCGAACCAGGCATCGGCGTGCGCGTTCAGCACAAACTTCTCGGCGCTGCGGCCGGGGATGACCGCCACGGCATTGGTAGCCTTCAGCCCGCGGAAGGTCTCAGTGGTGAGATCGACGCGCGCCCGCACGGCATTCGGCAGGCCCGCCTGCGCCGGTGCGCGCGTGACCTGGCCCCTGGCGCTCCGCCGCCGTCTGCCTCGCCCGTGGTTCGTGCTCGGCCTGTTCCTGCCTGCTCGTCACGGCCCCGGCGTGCCGCCCCACGCTCGAGCGCGACAGCTTCACGTCGCTCTAGTGTCCAGTGGAGATTCCAGCCCGGCGACGACCTGCGCTGGGCCGAATCCGCCTTCGACGATCGCGGGTGGCCGCAGCTGCAGGTGCCGAAGAGCTGGGGCCGCCAGGGCTACGACCACGTCTTCGGCATGGCGTGGTATCGCACGCGGGTGGCGGTCGGCGTGCCCACCAGTGAACCCGTGGGCCTCGCCCTGGGCAAGATCGACAGCGCCTACGAAGTGTTCGTCGGCGGCCGGCGTTTGGGCGGCGTGGGCCAACTGCCCCCCACGCAAGCCATGCAGCACGACCGCCACCGCGTCTATGTGGTGCCGGCGGCGGCTCGCGAGGCCGACGGATCGGTGGTCGTGGCGCTGCGCGTGTGGCGCGCCGACGGCAAGTCGCCAGGGGCCGCGGGACCGGTGGAAGGCCCCTTCGAGGTGGGGCCGATCACGCGCGTGATCGAGCGCGACCTGTTCGCCGAATCGACGCAGCTCGGCCTGGTGCTGCTCTTCGGCGCAGTGGGTGTGTTCCACCTTGGGCTGCGCGCGCTATGTTCGGGCATGTCGTCGTATGGCTGGTTCGGCCTGCTGGCCTTCGAATCGGCGATCTACTCGTTCCTGCGAACCGGGCCGAGTGCGGCGTCGCCGAGCGCGCGCCGCTAGCGTGGACCAGCGCTGCTCGCGATGGCGATCGTGGCCACGTAGGCACTGCGCTCGGTCGGCTTCCCGAACGTAGGGCTGGGTTCGAGGCGGTCGAGCCGAAACCGCAGTCCGGCGACGGTGGCCGACTGCTTGTCGGCCACGCCGGTGTGCAGCTCGACGACCTGGGCCGCGCCGGTGGCGGGCTGCACGCGGAGCGTGACGGCGGCATCGCCGGCCCACACGCAGGCCACGTTGGTAGGACAGCGCGAGTCGCCCGAGACCTCGGTGAACGTGACGGTCACGGTGGACTTCGGCGGCGTGACCGACTCGCCGATGTGCAGCGAAGCGATGATCTCGCCGTCGGTCTGCGCCGAGGGCAATGGCGCCGGGCGCGACGACGCGGCTGGAGGGGCTGAGGTGGCGGGAGTGGCTGGAGCCACTGCTACGACTGGGGGAACTGCGGTTACCGGTGCCGCCGGCGGCGGCGCCGGGGCCGGAGGCGCTGCTGCCGCACATGCGCCAATCGCCAGCCATCCCGCGAGTGCGCGGAACTGCAACGACGTGTGTCGTGATCCTCATGCCGTATTCTCTACCCGCCAGGCGCCAGACGTGACGCTCCGATCTTTCCGGACTGGCCCGCCACAGCTGCACCGCCCGACGACGCCGCATGGCATGCGAGCATCGCGGCGTGCCTGACGTCGCGAGCGCAGTTGCAACACCTCACCCGCGACGTGGCCGACCTCACGGCGTCCGTGCCAACCGGCAACGCGGGCCAGACCTACCTGCGCGCGATCCTGCTGGCGGCCGATCACGTGGCGTATCACGTGGGCCAGCTCCTGGCGGTGCGACGAGCGCTTGGCGTGTGGGGATCGTGAGCTGAGATCGCGGGCCGGCGCGCGCGGCTATTGACGCGGGCCGCTGTTGTCGAGATCCGCCGCGATCAGCCAGCGTCCGCCCGCGCCCATCCGCAGTGCCAGCACAAAACGGCCGCCCGGGCCGGTGGTGTGCGGGTAGCGATAGCCGCCCACGATGTAGCCCACCGTGTCGGCCACCGAGAAAGCGTAGGCCGTGAGTTGCAGCTCGCCGCCGGGGCCCGTGATGCCTTGCGCGATGGCCGCGTGCCCCTGCCGGAGCGGGCTGCCGCTCTGCACGGCGAAGCCGTCGTCAGTGAAGAGGGCGGCCAGGCTGGCGCCGTTGCCCTCGCGCCAGGCGCGTTCGTAGTCGCGCAGCACGCGGTTCAGCGCGGGCGGCAGGGTCACCGTGGTGGGCGCCGCCGCGGCCACACCTGCGGGCGCGGGCTGTTGCGCCATCGCCGGCGCGGCGCCGTTCAGCACGAGGCCCGCGAGAACCGACGCGACGACACGCGAGGTGGCCAGGACGGCGCGCGTCACGACCGTGCCTTGTGCGGCGCGGTCAGCACGTCGATCCGCAGCAGCTCGATCTGGGACGCACCGGCGTTCACCAGTTGTTCGCGGCGCGATGACGCCACCCAGCGCTCCTGGCCAACGGTCAACGGCAGGGCCGCACCGTCGGCGGTCAGCGTGGCGTTGCCGAGGGCAATCAGCAGCGCTGGGGCGTTGGCGGTGGTGGCGATCTCCGCGGTCTGCCCAGCCGGAATCGCCACGCGGGTGATGCGCATCTGCGCGTTCGTGAATCGCACATCCGTGGTCGTCTTCGCCGCCGGGCCGAGGGGCCGTGGAGTCGCGATAGAACGGCGCGGTGGCGCCGGCCGGCATCCGTCTTGAACTCCACACGCAGGAAGTCACTGGCAATCGTGCCGAGGTTCTCGGCGGAGTGGGTCTCGTCGCCGCCGCGCGACACACGGAAGCCACCGGGCGTGGTGGGCTGCCGCGTGACGACATGCGTGCGCGAGCCCTGGTGGGTGAAACGCACCGGTGACGACTCGCTGAGATACACGTAGGCCGTGACCGTGGGCGGGTGGCCGTGCAGCGGCACCTTGCTGTTGGCCGGATAGCGCACGCGCACCAGCCTGACCGAGTCGTTCTCGAACTGCGTGTAGTAGACGCCGTGCGGGTCCTGGCCTTCGGCCGAGGCGCGCGGTGCGAGAGCGGCCAAGGACATGAAGACGGCCGCGGAAAGCACGAGCGATGGAATATGGCGTGGCATGTCTGTTAGACGATGCCGCACCCGAATGGCCGGTGCAAGCCCAGCCGCTCTCGAGGCGCGCTGGGTCGGAGCGTGGGACGAGCGTGCACGCCGATTCAGTTCAGCCCGGTCAGCTTCCGGCTCAGCGCCCGCAGCTGGCCGCGCGCGGTGGCATCGCCAGCCTGCCAGTGCGGCGTGCTCACGCGCTGACCCACGAAGTAGGTGCCACTCGGTGCAGTGGTGACGATGGCGCTCATCACCGCCGCTGCGCCTTCCTCCACGGTGCTCGCCGGCGTCATGCCATTGGAGCGGACCATCGCGGTGTCCATGTAGGTAGCCGGGTGCAGGGCCTGCACCACGATGCCCTTCCCCGCCAGTTCCTGCGCCAGGTCGATGGTGAACATCACCTGTGCCAGCTTGCTCTGCCCATAGGCACGGTTCGAAGAATAGTTGCGCTCGAGCATCACGTCGGTGAAGTCGAGCGGCGACGCCGCGAGCGACGACACGTTGATGATGCGTGCCGCCGTGCCTTTCTCCAGAAGCGGCTCCAGCAGGTAGGTGAGCAGATAGCCTGCGAGGTAGTTCACGGCGAACTGCATCTCGTGGCCGTCCTTGCTCAGCTGGCGCTGCGGCACGATGACGCCGGCGTTGTTGACGAGCACGTCGAGCCGGGTGAAGTCGCGGCGGATCTCGTCGCCCAGGCGGCGCACCTCGGCGAGGGACGCGAAATCCGCCTGGTAGAACCGGGCCGAGCCCTTGCCAGCGGCAGCGATCTCGGCCACCACGGCCTGGCCACGTTCCACGTTGCGGCCGTGCACGATGACGTGCGCGCCTTCGGCGGCGAGCCGTTTCGCCACTTCGCGTCCCAGGCCGTCGGTGGAGCCGGTGACGAGGGCGATGCGCTGCGTGGCGGTGGGGGTGGCGGGCTTGATGGGCGAAGCCGGCTGGGCTGACGCGTTGGTGTGGATCATGGAGAGTGCGGCGAGAGCGAGGATTGCCTGGAGCATAGCCTTCGACAGCTTACGCCTTGCAGCCGCTTCCGGGGGGGGGTGAACCGCACCGGCGCCGACTCGGTACTGGCCGTGACCGAGGGCGGATGGCCATGCAACGGCATCTTGCCCGCGCGGGGGCCGATGTGTCCCTTCCATTGCGCGAAAAACCACGGCCGCGTTCATATTCTGCTTGACAGGATTTCGGAGGCGACCTGCGAATGGTTTCGACCGCGTCGTGGCGTCGGTCTATGGGCGCCGGGGCTCGCCTGCTGCGCGCGATCGAGAGCGGCCCCATCATCGAAGGTGGATCACGGCGCGTTCGTGCCCCTTGGGTCAACCTGCGGCGGCAAAATCTGCGATGCGATGATCGCGACATGACAACTGCCGCTCTCGCTGAACCGTCGCCCACGGCAATCGGTCCCGCCACGATGCAGCCTCTGCCGGCCTCAACGGAGGCCATCGCCGAGCAGATTGTCGCGCAGGCGGCGCGCCTTCATGCCGGCACTTACGAACTGCTCGCGCTGCTGCGCGAGTTCGACGATCGCATCACGTGGAACAACGGCTTCGCATCGTGCGCGCATTGGCTGCACTGGCGCACTGGAATCGCCCTGGGCGCAGCTCGCGAAAAGGTGCGCGTAGCGCACGCGTTGGCGACCCTCCCGCTCGTGAGCGCCACGATGCAGCGCGGCGCGATCTCCTACGCCAAGGTACGAGCCCTCACCCGTGTGGCCACACCCGACAACGAAGGCTCACTGTTGGACTTCGCGCAGGCCGGAACCGCCGCTCAGGTGGAACGCTTCGTGGGTGCGTGGCGGCGCGTGGATCGAGTGGTGGCGGCGGAGGCCGACACGCGGTATCTCGGCCGGCAGCTCTACACGTCGATCGACGACGATGGAATGGTGGTGATTCGCGGTCGCCTCACGCCCGAACTGGGTGCGGTCGTGCAACGCGCGCTCGAGGCCGCGGTCGATCGGTTGTTCCGCGAGGCGCAAGGGGAGCCGAGGGCGGAACGCGAGGCGGATGAAGTGACGTCGGCCCAACGTCGGGCCGACGCCCTTGGCCTGCTGGCCGAGGCCGCGCTCGCATCAGAACTGGACCGCGGTTGTGCCGGGGATCGCTATCAGGTGGTGCTTCACGTGGAGGCGTCATCCGGAGCGACAGCACAGGATGGCTTGGCCGGCGTGATGGAGCTGGACCACTCCGCGCTCCACGTCTCCGCGGAGACGTCGCGACGCTTGTCCTGCGATGCCGGGGTGGTGCGAATGGAGCACGGCACCGATGCCGAGGTGCTCAGCGTCGGGCGCAAGACACGCAGCGTCCCGCCTTCGATACGGCGAGCACTCCAGGCTCGCGACCACAGGTGCCGGTTTCCAGGCTGCACGGCCCGCCGCTGCGACGCGCATCACGTGGAGCACTGGGTGGATGGTGGCCCAACCAGCCTCGACAATCTTGTGCTCTTGTGCCGACGTCATCACCGAGCGGTGCACGAAGGCGGATTCGAGGTGAAACAGTACAAGGACGGGACGACGACGTTTCTGCGGGCAAATGGGACGGTGCTTAAGCAGGCGCCGGCGTTGCCGGCTTCGTTCGCGCGGCTCGATGGGGGTTCGTGGAAGCCTGACGACATCCCGGTGTGGGACGGCACGCCGCTGAACCTGGCCTACGCCATCGACGTGCTCTATGCGCCGCCGACGGCCGTCAAGGCGGCAAGTCTACCGCCCTGATTCGCTCTCCGCTCTCTGTCAAGGGCGATGCTCGGTGGGCTCGCCGCATGTAGCGCAGCACCGAATGCGCCGGCCATTCAGGCACTCGCATCGGAATGGTGAAGATCCCCATCACCGGCGTGACGGTGGACAACCCGCTCACCCCGAGCAGCGGATGCATCGCTACGCGGAGCAACTGGACCGGTTCCCTCGATCCGAATAATCCGGGCTAGATCACGAGACGGCTTCGTCAAGGGCGCTGCTGAGCGCCAGGAAGCTGTGGGACCGACTGCTCTTCGGGTCGACACGCGTGCCGAGTGCCCGCGCCACTTCGATCTTTGGAAGGCCGCCCTTGAAGTACCCATGATTCTGCATGACTCGTTCGAACGCTTCCCACGTTCCTCCAGCAACTCCATCCGGATCTCGGTAACCCTGACGCTGAGGAATTGAAGGAGAGACGAGCGGATAGGCGGCTTGAACAGCCTGCCAATCGCCGAAATACCAAGCTTCCAATTCTTCAATTGCGATCCTGTTGACAACCTGCCAGCCAGTCCCTGCCGATACGCGGCTTCTACTACGAAGACCAGCTCGCTTCGCTACAGTTTCCAGCCGCTGCTTCAGTTTCTTGCAGTCGTCGTCATCCCGATCGACCACGACAACGATGCGCCAGTCCTTGGGTAGCCAGACCGAATAGCCACGTAGGCGCGCTTCGAGCTTCCCGAGCAAGTCGCTCTTCCCCTGAAATGCATGGATCGCGAACGATCGCCCCTGCGGCAATAGCCGCGGCAGCAATGCCGTCAAGAACGCCTCCATCGAAGGCTCCTCGACTAGCATCTCCAAGTGCGTTCCCCTCACGCTGACTTGCCCTTGATGGGTCTGGTCGGCGCGCCCTGGTTGACCAGCGGATCGCCTACACCCAACTGCCCCTCCATCCAGAGCTGGCCCAGCAATGCACCGTTCGCAACAAACTCATTCACTCCCGTGAGAAGGTCTGCGCGCTGAGTCAAGGTGTAGCCGCGCTCGTCACGCCACAACACTCGAACTTCCCCTGCTCTGAGAGCGTTGAGGAAGAATGGAGAGTGGGTGGTCACGAGTAACTGCGTGCGCGCGCTGGCCGTGCGACACTCCTCAGCCAACTCGGAGAGCAGCCTAGGATGCAAGAAGTTCTCGGGTTCTTCAATACCGATGAACGGAGGAGGCGTGGGGTCGTGCAGCAGGACAAGGTATGCCAGCATCTTGAGCGTGCCATCCGACGCAAAGCGCGCCAATATCGGATGGCTGAAGGGTGCGTCTTTGATCTGCAACAACAACCGGCCGTCCGGCATCGTCTCAGCTAGCACCCGCTCAATTCTGGGCACCCTGCGCCGAAGCACACTGAAGATCTTCTCCAGCGTGTCGCCGTGCTGCTCAGCCAGATATTGAATGACGTTGGCTAGATTGTCGCCATTCTTCGTAAGGCGTTCCTGTGGCCCAGCTTCGGGTTGGCCGCGGGCGCTGTCTGCAGAAAGGTAGGATACGTACCAACCAGTTATGAAGTCGCGAAGTGCCGCAACGCGCGGATGCTCGGCGAACTGGCCAAGAGCGTTCACGGCCAGCAAATCTGCCGATTTCAGCGGTACATCAATTCGGGTGTCCTGCTCGTCTGGCTGCTCGCCGCTCACGGCTTTGCCCATTCCCTCTCGATAGTCAAGAAAGCGAAACGGCTGGCCATGGCTTCCACGCTTCCATCGAAGCCACTCCTCGACGACGACGGGGCCACCGGCTCGCTCCTCGACCGCAAGGTGGTAGGTAATCAGCGGATAGCCTGGCTCACGGTATTTGATCTCAATGGTGACGGGTCCTTCGCCGCCCCGCGTCTTTAGCTCCTTTTCGCGGCCTCTCTTGTCCCATGCGCGTCTCAGGCCCAATTCGAAGCACTCGGCGAGGAACGCGAAGACATCGAAGACAGTCGACTTTCCACTACCATTCGGGCCCATCAAAACTGTGAGCGGTGTGAGATCCCTGAACTCAACTTCCCGCAACGCCCGGAAATTCTTCACTTTCAAGTATTCGATGCGCGCTCTGGCGCGTGGTGCAGCGGTCGGCTTCGGCCTCATTCAGTCACCTCAGGCGGCCCGCGTGCTGGGCCTCCCTGTCTGGGCCATGCAACTACAGGGGTATGCGCCGATTGTATCGGACTAGCTGCGCCAGTACGTGATCGACCGCCTTCGAACACTTGCCGGGCATGATGTCTCGCCTGTTGAATAGCCCAACGAGGCCCAGCACCAGCCTCAGGGACATGAACACGAGGTGAGAAGTACGCGACGATAGGCGCTCCCCGGAGGTTCTGATGCCAACCACTCGCATCGCCCTCGTCGCCCTGCTCCTCGCCTTCGCCGCCTGGGCCGGGCTGACCGCCCAGTCGCAGAATCCCTTCGGGCAGCCGTCCGCCGCCAAGCCGCAGCCGGCCGCCGACATCAAGGCCGTGCCCGGATCGCGCGCGCAGGGCTGGCTGGGCCAGGGCCGCTCCGAGGTGGTGGCCCGCCACGGCATCGTGGCCACGAGCGATCCGCTGGCGGCGCAGGCCGGGCTCGACATCCTGCGGCAAGGCGGCAACGCCATCGACGCCGCGGTCGCCACCGGCGCCATGCTCGACGTGACCTCGCAGAACGACACCGGCATCGGCGGCGACCTCTTCGCGCTGGTGTGGGTGGCGAAAGAGAAGAAGCTCTACGCGCTCAATGCCGCGGGCTGGGCGCCGGCCGGCTGGACGCCGGAGTTCTTCACGCAGAAGCTCGGCGCCAAGCAGGTGCCCGGGTCCGGCGTGAACGCCGCCACGGTGCCGGGCGCCATCGCCGGCTACGACGCGCTGCTCACGCGCTTCGGCACGATGGGCTTCAAGGAGACGTTCGCGCGCGCCGCGCAGGTGGCCGACGAAGGCTGGGGTCTGGCGGAGCGCCGCCACAGCGACGTGCGCAGTGCGCAGAAGGGCCTGGCCGCGGATGTGGATTCGCGCGCCACGTTCCTCGACGGCGACGCGCCACCGCCGCTCTACGGCATCATCCGCAATCCCAATCTGGCCAAGGCGCTGCGCCTGATTCAGGCGCAGGGCAAAGACGCGTTCTACAAGGGCGACATCGCCGCCGCCATCGTGGCCAAGGTGCAGGCCAACGGCGGCGTGATGAGCCGCGACGACCTCGCCACCTTCGCGCCCGAGTGGGTGGAGCCGATCAGCACCAACTACCACGGCTACGACATCAACCAGTTGCCGCCGCCTGGGCAGGGCTTCGCGGCGCTCGAGATGCTGAACATCCTCGAGGTGTGCATGCCGAAGCTGGGCGTCAACCTCGCCTCGCTCGGGCCGTCAGACCCGACCTACTGGCACATGATGGTCGAGGCCAAGAAGCTCGCCTACGCCGACCTGCTGGCGAAGAACGGCGACCCGAAGTTTGCGCCCGTGCCCGTGGCGCAACTGATCTCGAAGGCGCACGCAGCCACGCTGTGCGGCAAGATCGACCCCAACAAGGCGGCCACGCCCAGCGTGAACGGCGGCACCGACGGCGGCACCATCTACCTGACCACGGCCGATCGCTGGGGCAACATGGTGTCGCTCGTGCACAGCGTGTTCAGCGTGTACGGCAGCCGCGCCACGGTGGGCCCGTACGGCTTCATCCTGCACAACCGCGGCAGCGCCTTCTCGCTCGATCCGAAGAGCCCCAACGTGGTGGCGCCGCACAAGCGGCCGTTCCACAGCATCATCGCCGGCTTCGTCATGAAGGACGGCCAGCCGCTGATGGCGTTCGGCAACATGGGCGGCAGCGTGCAGCCCGAAACGCACGCGCAGCACATGGTGAATCTGATCGACCACGGCATGAACGTGCAGATGACCACCGATGCGGCGCGCTTCACGCACAATCAGAACAGCAACATGCTGTCGCTCGAGCACAACCTGTTCGCGCTGG
Source organism: uncultured Acidobacteriota bacterium (assembly GCA_963814395.1). Taxonomy (GTDB): domain Bacteria; phylum Acidobacteriota; class Vicinamibacteria; order Vicinamibacterales; family UBA2999; genus CADEFD01. The sequence continues at coordinate 280,135 of CAWFCS010000033.1, read as the reverse complement.
TGGGCAAGGCGCTCGAGGGCAAGGGCCACAAGGTGCGCGGCGTGGACGGCGGCGCCGTGGGCGGCTATCAGGGCATCTTCTTCGCGCGCGATCCACGGCTGCCCGAGCCCACGTTCGACCGGCGCAGCATCACCGAAGATCACGCGGTGAATGGCGTGTATCGCGCGGGCTCCGACCACCGCAAGGATGGTCAGGCGGTGGGCTGGTAGCTAGCTCGCGGGCGCGAAGTGCTGCAGGGGCACGGCCACGTCGGGGAACGCGCGCAGCACCGCCGCGTCGTTGGTGACCAGCCGCACGCCCAAATCGTAGGCCAGGACCACGAACTCGCAGTCGTAGGTGGAGCAACCCGACTCACTCGCGAGCTTCAGGACGTGGCTCGTCTGCACCGAGAACTCGCGCCCCCGCAACCGCGATTCTGCCGCCGCCGCGATGTCGTTCGCGCGGGGCAGCGACAGGGTGCGGCGTTGGTGGGCTCCCGCCAGCACGCTGCGGAACTCGGAACGCCAGAGCAGGGGCACGGCCCACTCCGCGTCGTCAGCGAGCAGTCGTTCCGCTGCAGTCGTGAAATCGCCAGGCAGCCACAAGTACGCCACGACGTTGGTGTCGACGACGGTCATGGACGGCCTTGCGTCACCCAGGTGCGCAGGTCGCGGTCGTTCACGCGCTTCAGACCGGCACGCAACCGCCGCGCCTGTGCCAGCACCTGATCGGGATCGACGCGTTCGCCGGCTGTGGCATGCTCCAGGCAGGCCAGGGCTTCCTGGCTGAGGCTGCGCCGATTGCGCACGGCGCGCTGCCGCAACTCTTCGTGGAGGCCGGCCGGGATATCTTTCAGCGTGAGACTCGCCATGCCACCAATATAGCACCACAATGGTGGCACGACCGGGTGGACGAGGCACGATGGAACGCCGGCGTTTACCAGCGCTCGATCGTCAGGAACTCCGCGAAGTCGCTGCAGGCCAGGTCGGGCGGCGGGTGCATGGCCGCGAACTGCGCGGCGCTGAAGCTGGTCGTCACCGCCACGACCCGCATGCCGGCGGCCTTGGCCGCCACGATGCCCATCGGGGCGTCCTCGAAGACCACGCAGCGGTCGGGCGTGACGCCCAGTTGCCGTCCGGCCTCGATGAAGACGTCTGGCGCGGGCTTGCCGTGCGGCACCTGGTCGCCGCGCACGATGGTGGGAAACGCGGCCGTGAGGCCGATTTCCCTCAGCGTGTGCGCCACGTTCAACTCAGGGGCGGACGTAGCGAGCGCCACGGCCACGCGTTGGGCCGTCAAGCGCTCGAGCAGGGCTGGCAGACCGGCCACGAGGCGTGAGCCGGCCCCGTGACAGCTCGCGGTAGAGCCCTTCCTTCTCGTGCTCGTAGGCCTGCCACTCTTCGCGCGACATCTCGCGATCGAACAGCACCGGAAAGATCTCGCTGTTGCGCCGGCCATCGAGCTTGACCCGGTCGGCCGGTGTGAGCGCCGGCAAGCCGTGACGTTCGGCGAAGACCGCGAACGCCTCGGCGTGCAGTGACATGTTGTCGACGACGGTGCCGTCGAGATCGAAGATGGCGGCGCGCGGCAGGTCCAGAACGGGCACGCCCTACGGCTCGATCGTAGCGGTCTTGATGTAGTCCATCTTCGGGAACGACTTGATCAGGTAGGCGTTGCCCTCGGCCACGACGCGGCCCTGCGGCGGACCGCCGCCGCGCGGCGCGCCCTCGCCGTAGCCGGTGTAGATCTTGTCCACCACCTCGATGCCGCTCACCACCTCGCCAAACGGCGCGAAGCCCATGCCGTCGAGATTGGCGTTGCCGCGAAAGTTGATGAACACCTGCGTGGTGCGCGTGTCGGGCGAGGCGCCCATGGCAAAGGTGATGAAGCCCTTCTTGTTGCTCTGCGTCACCTTGTCGGGTGGAATACGCGCGCTCTGCCACACCTTCGACACGTTCGGGTTGCCGTTGAGACCGAACTGCACCATGAAGTTGGGCACCGCGCGGAAGAACCGGGTCTCGTCGTAGAAGCCGTTCTTCACCAGGTTGTAGAAGCGATCGGCGCCGTTGGGCGCCCAGGCGCGCGTGACCTTGATCACGAACACGCCCACGCTCGTGTCGAACTTCACGCTGTAGGTGTCGGGCGCGGTGTCCTTGAACGCCGCCGGCACCATCAACGACTTGCGCACGGCCGCCTGCTCGGCGCCAACGCCAACGGCCGCCACGGCCAGAGCGAGCGCCAATGGCGCCACGATACGGATTCCGCGAATCATGCTCATCTCCCCCGCCTCTACGATACAAGCTGGGCGCACACTTGTCACCGCGCGCTGGCCAACCCCTGCGTGCGCATCGCCCGCCGATAGGCCACGGCTACGGCATCGAACTTCAGATGCAGCTCGTCGGCCAGGTCGAACGGCACCTGCTCGGGCCGCTGCGATTCCACGATGCGCTGGTCCTGGCCGAAGATCACGCGCTCGAACTCCTGCAGCGTGGTGTCGGGATCGTCGAAGTCGTAGTTGCGGCCGATGATGCAGTAGCCGCGGCAGCGCTCCGGCGTTTCCGGCTGCGACGCGAAGAAGTAGACCATGCCCTTGTCACCGCCCCAGCCGAGCCTCAGCACGATCGTATAGGGCAGATGCAATTCGTAGCGGCTGCGCCGTTCCGGCCTCACCGTGTCGGTGTTGGCGAACACCTGGAAGTCGTCGCTGTTGGGCGCTTCGGGACGCACGATGGTGTAGTGCAGCACGTGCCCCTGTGTGTCCACGCTGTGCTCGGGCACCACCGGCCGCTCGGGATCGCCGAGCAGACCCGGATGCACCCACGGGAAATGACCGAAGTCGGTGAAGTTCTCCACCTGCCGCGACGCATCGCTGTGCCAGGCGAACGGTCCAGTGTTCACGACCTTCCAGTCGCCCGACTCGAGTTCCGGCACCTCGGGCAACGGGTAGGCGGGCTCGCCCTCGGCCAGACACACCCACACGAGACCGTAGCGCTCCTGACATCGATACACCGGCGTGCGCGCCTTGGCGGGAATGGTCGCCGTGGCCGACTGCGGAATGCGCACGCACGCGCCCGAGGCGTCGTAGCGCCAGGCGTGATACGGACACACCAGACAGTCATCCGCCACCCAGCCGAGCGAGAGCGCGGTGCCGCGGTGGATGCACAGGTCGCGCATGGCGCGCGCACGGCCGTCGCTCGTGCGCCAGAGCACCACGGCTTCGCCCAGCAGCGTCGCCGCCACCGGCGTGTCGCGCAGCTCGTGTCCGTAGGCCACGGGGTGCCAGCAGTGAACCTGTTTTTCCGCGAACGTGACAGGCGCGACGGGCATAGGGCGGCTATGCTACCACCCTGATGTCGCTCAATCGCCTGCTGCCCATCGTGGTGATCGCCGCTCTGGCCGGATGCCGCGCCACGCCTGCGCCCGCGCCAGCGTCCACGCCCACGCCCACGCCTGGGCCTGCGGCCATCCAGACCATCGCCCCCGGCGTGGTGAAGATCGCAGTGACGGGCACGACCGTGACCGATCCGCTCGACCCCGAGGAGTGGATGTATCGCTACGCCAATCACCTGGCGCGCGATCTGGATCTGCGGGTGGAGTGGGTGGTGGTGCCGTTCGACAAGTCGTGGGAGCTGGCCGGGCAGAACGTGGTCGACGTGGTGGCCACGAACCTTGCGAACTTCCCCGACCGCGTGAGCCCGGGCGGCACGTTCTCGGCGCCGTTCCTCTACGAGCAGCGCGCCCTGCGGATTCGCGCCGGCGACCAGTCGCGCTACCGCACCATCGCCGACTTCGCGGGCAAGAAGGTCGGCGCCGTGAAGGGCATGGCGGCGGAGCGTGATCTGCTGCGGCGCGCGCCCTCAGGCGTGCACATCGTGTCGACCACCACCTTCCCCGAGCTCTATGCGCAGTTCGCCTCGGGTCAGCTCGATGCGGTGGCGCAAGCCGAGTACTTCGCCCTCGATGGGCGCGTCATCCCGTCGTACGGGCCCGACCTCGTGCTCATCGATCACCACGACCTGAATCCCGGCCAGCGCGAGGAATCGGTGTTCGTCGTGCGTGACCAGAGCGCCGGCCTTCTGGCGGCGGTCAACGCCTTTGTGGCGCGCACGCCGTTTCCGCTGCACCTCGCCCGCTAGCCGCCGCAGGGCCCCGGCCGGCGCGTGTCGTCACGGCGCGTTCACCTTCAGCATGTAGCCCAGACCGCGCAGCGTGTGAATGAGCGGCCGCGGCTCGATCGCCTGGAGCTTGCGGCGCACGTAGCCCACGTAGACGTCGGCATTGTTCGAACGCGAATCGTAGTCGCCGCCCCACACGTGCTGGGCCAGCTGCTCGCGCGTCACCACCGTTTCGGCACGGCGGACGAGGAACGTGAGCAGCCGGTATTCGGTGGCGGTGAGTGTCACCGGTCGGCCGGCCACCGTCACCAGATGGGCCACCGGATCGATCGCGATGCCGCCGTACTCGAGCAGGTGGGTGACGTGCCGGCTACGGCCGCGACGGCCGAGTGCGCGCAGCCGCGCCAGCAACTCGTCGAACACGAACGGCTTCACCAAGACGTCGTCGGCGCCAGCATCGAGCGCCGCGACGCGGTCGGCCACGGCGTCGCGCGCAGTCACGATGATGACCGGCGTGTCCACACCCCGCACCCGCATGCGGCGGCAGACGTCGAAGCCGTCGAGACTCGGCAGCATCAGATCGAGGATGACCACGTCGTACTCCTCGGCGGCCGCCAGTTCGACGGCCGACAGGCCGTCCTCGACGAGATCCACCAGGTGACGCTCTTCCGAAAGGCCGCGCACGATGAAGCGGCTGATGTCCGGGTCGTCTTCGACGACGAGTAGACGCATTGCGTGGGGCACCTCGAATGGCGCGGTGGGCCGACGCTCGCGCCGTGCCTTGGCCATCCGCAGGCAGTTGTAACAAGTCCGCATGAGACCTTCGTGAGAGGTCGCAGCGCTGCGCCCGCTGATGCGCACAGCACACGTCGACGACGTGCGGCGCGAAGAAACATGAGAGCCAGATGAGAGCCGCATCATTCCGCGGCTGCGCACTGACCAGCCGTGTAACAACGAGCCACGGAACTGCTCTCACGCATTTCTCATGAGGGTTGCGCCAGCGCATTTGCCGCAGGATTTTCTGCGGCTGGCCATGGCCGGGCTGGCAGGCCGTCGTTTTGCATGGCGTGGATATGCGCCATGCAGCCATTCCGACTGCGAGGACCAAACACTTCCTAAACCGGAACAACGACATGACCGCCTCCGCTGCGCTCGACGTGCCGTGGCTCTCAGCCGCCACGACGGCGCATCTCGCATTTGCCGCGCTGTGCAATCACCGACATCAGGGCCAGCGCATCCTGAGTCCGCTCGCGCTCGTGTCGCTGGCACTCGCCGGCGCGCCGTGGGTCTTTCCCGCGGCGCTTGGGGTGTTTGCGGGCCTCGCTACGCAGGTGACGTGGTTCATGGTCTGCGCTCGCTTGACCACGGCCGGTGGCCCGGCGGCACCGGCGAAGCCCGCCGCCCGGCCCGCGTCCGCCGCGCCGGCGCCGAGCGCGCGCCAGCCGCGCGCCTCCGACACACGGCCCAAAGGGTTCGTGCAGACGCCGGTGCTTTCGGTGATGGCGGAGAGCGATGACATCAAGACCTTCCGCCTGGCCCGACCCGACGGCTTCGACTTCACGCCCGGGCAGTTCCTGACGCTGCGCGTGAGGGCCGACGGCAAGGATGTGGTGCGCTGCTACTCGATCAGCTCGGCTCCGGCCGCGCGCGGCTATCTGGAGATCTCCGTGCGCCGGCAAGGACTCGTGTCGAACTCCCTGCATGCCATGGCCCGTCCGGGCACGCTGTTGAGCGTACGAGCGCCGGCCGGGGCGTTCACCTATCCCGGCGGCGACGACCGTCCGCTCGTGCTGCTCGGCGGGGGCATCGGCATCACGCCACTCATGAGCATGCTGCGCCATGCGCTGCTGACCGAGCCGACCCGGCCCGTGGCGCTGCTCTATTCGGCCAAGACCCTGGGCGAGTTCGCGTTTCGCGACGACCTGTTGACGCTCGCGCGCCGTCACGACCAGCTGCGTCTGTGCTTCGCGGTGACCAACGGCGACGCGCCGGCCGACGTGCACCGCGGCCGCATCGACGCCCGGTTGCTGGCCTCGACCGTTCCCGATCTGAAGCACGCCGTGTCGATGCTGTGCGGGCCGCAGGCCATGATCGACGGCCTGACGCAGACCCTGTTGGGCATGGGCGTGCCCAAGGATCAAGTGCGGTCCGAGCTCTTCGAGGCCGCCGTCGCCGCCTCGGCCGGCAAGGCCGTGAGCGAGGCCGAGCAGGCCACGCCGTCGAAAGAGCAGTTCCAGTTGCGCGAACGCCGGTCGTCGAGCAGCGTCGCGGTGGGCCGCGGGCAGACGCTGCTCGAAGCCGCCGACGCCGGCGGCCTCGAGATTCCGTCACTGTGCCGGGCCGGCGTGTGTGGCACCTGCCGCACGCGCGTCATCGAAGGCGACGTGAGTTGCGACGGCGGCGTGCTCGACGACGACGACCGCGCCTCGGGCTACGTGCTGGCCTGCGTGGCGTCGCCGCGCAGCAACTGCGTGATTGAGGTGGGCTGACCGATGGCCCCGCCGACGATGACGCTCGATCGCCCGGCCGTGGCGGCGTCCGCGCCGTCGCGCGCGCGCCAGCTGCTCATGCCCCTGGGCGCGCTCATGCACGTGATGGTCGTGAGCGGCGCCGTGGCGATCGGCGTCACCCTGTGGATTCTCGTCGGCCTCGACGGCTGGACCTACTACGGCACGCCGCTCTCGGTGCGCGGCTACAGCCCGGCGCACCGCCTGCTGCGGCCGTCGGGGCCGGTGGGCCAGACGCTGGGACTGGCCGGCGCGGTGCTGATGCTCATGCCGTTCATCTACATGGCGCGCAAACGCTTCGCGCGCACGCGCCCGGGCGGCAACCTCAAGCGCTGGCTCGAAGTGCACATCTTCTGCGGCATCGTCGGCCCGGTGCTGGTCACGTTCCACACCGCCTTCAAGTTCAACGGCATCGTGTCGGCCGCCTACTGGTCGATGGTGCTGGTGGCCCTGTCGGGATTCGTCGGCCGCTACCTGTACGTGCGCATTCCCCGCACCATCCGCGGCGTGGAGCTGTCGCAGGCCGAGCTCGACGATCGCGCGTCGGCGGTGCGTGACGACCTGCAGTGGACAGCCGGGCCGGGCGTGCTCGAGGCACTCGACCAGCTCGAGGCCGACATCGCGATCAGCCGGCCGTCGTGGTTCAGCCGCCGCGGCGACGCGGCCATCCGGCGATCGCTCGACGACCTGGCCGCCAGCCTCGCCACCACCACCGACGCCACCACCGCGGCCCAGGTCGTGGCCTTGTTCGAAGAACGGGCCCGCCTGCAGCAGCGCCGGCACACCCTGGCGGCCACCAAGCGGCTGTTCGACCTGTGGCATGTGTTCCACCTGCCGCTCGTGTGGGTGATGTTCGCCATCGTGTCGCTGCACGTGGCGGTGTCGCTCTATCTCGGGTACGTGCCGTTCCGATGGTGAGCCGATGGTGGAGCCACTCGTCGATTCGCCTCACGTGCGCGGCGGCCCTGCTGCTGGCGATGTGGGCTGTGGCGCCGGCGCGCGCCGACGCCCGGCAGCTCGGCGCGCTCGTCTCTCCCGGACGCCTCAGCCAGCCGCACGCCTCGCTCGAAGGCATCCGCAGCTGCGACAAGTGTCACGAAGCCGGTCAACGTGTCACCGCCGCCAAGTGCCTCTCCTGCCATCAGCCGGTGGCCGATCGGATTCGCGCCAGACGCGGCGTGCATCGGGATGTGCAGGGTGACTGCGTGACCTGTCATGCCGAGCACCAGGGCACCGCCGGCGAACTGCGGCCCTTCGACACGGCGAAGTTCGATCACGCGCGTGAGGCGAACTACCCGCTCGACGGCCGCCACGCCCCGCTGGCCACCAACTGCGCCGCGTGCCACAAGACGCGGTCGTTCCTGGCCGTGAGCACGTCGTGCGCCTCGTGCCACACCGATTCGCACAAGGGCTCGCTCGGCACCAAGTGCGAGACCTGCCACACGCACGCGCGTGACCTTCAAGGAGGGCCGCCAGGCGTTCGATCACACCAAGGCCGCGTTCCAGCTCGACGGCGCACACCAGCGCGTGGCCTGTGAGTCGTGCCACAAGAATCAGGTGTTCAAGGGCGTGGCGTTTGCCAAGTGCAACGACTGCCATGCCGACCCGCACACGCCGCGGATGACCGAGATCCTGCGCCTCCTGCCACACCGCCGCGTCGTGGCGGTCGCGCCGTTTCGACCACGCGCGCACGAAGTATCCGCTGCTCGGCAAACACCAGACGACGGCGTGCGCGGAGTGCCACGTGCGGCCGGCCCTGCAGGTGACGCCCAAGTACGACACCTGCGCGGCCTGCCACCAGGATCCGCATCGCGGCTCGTTCACGCAGACCGTGCAGCGCCTGCCACAACGAGCAGAGCTTCGCGAAGGCGCCGTTCGATCACGCGACCACGCCGTTCCCGCTCACGGGCAAGCACGCCCCGGCCACGTGCGTGGCGTGCCACAAGAACCTCACGCGCGTGGCGGCCCGCACCGGACGGGCGGCGCCGGCGCCGGCCATCGATTTCCGCGGGCTCAAGCGCGACTGTGCGCGCCTGCCACGACGACACCCACAAGGGCGACCTCGGCGCGTCGTGCGAGACCTGTCACGGCACCGAGCGCTTCGCGGTGACGACCTATGCCCATCGCACCCCGGCGCCGTTCTTCGAGGGCGCGCACACGCCCGCCACGTGCGTGACGTGCCATACCTTGTCGGGCCCGGCGGCGATGCCCGCACTGGTGCGAGCCCGGACCAGCGCCCCGCCCCCATCGGTGCCGGTCGGGCGGCGCGGGCGCGGGCGTTCACGGGCCCCTGGCCACGGTGAAGTTCACCGCGGCGACCCAGGTCTGCGCCACCTGCCACGCCGACGTGCACCTCGGCCAGGTGAGCAAGACCTGCGAGTCGTGTCATGCCGTGTCGCTCGCGAAGTTTGCCGTGACCCCGGCGTTCGACCACGCGCGCGCGACAGTTCCGCCTCGGCGGCAAACACGCGCAGGTGACGTGTCAGAAGTGTCATGAGTCGAAGACCGAGGCGTTCCCCGCCGGCACCGGCACGGCCGTGAAGCTCACCGGCATCGGCAGCGCCTGCCTGACCTGTCACGCCGACGTGCATCTGGGCCAGGTGGGCACGGCGTGCGAGACCTGCCACTCGGATCAGACCTTCAAGATCGCGAACTTCACCCACAAGAACCCGGCGCTGCGCAGCTTCTTCGTGGGCGCACACGTGTCGGCCAAGTGCGAGACCTGCCACGACCAGGCCACGGGACAGTTCCCGGCCGGGCGCGGCACCGCCGTGCGCTATGCGGTCAGCAGCGAATGCACCAGCTGCCATCGCGACGTGCACAACGGCGCGTTGGGCACCGCGTTGTGCCGATTGCCACAAACCCGACGTGCTCGCCCGCCGCTTCGACCATCCGGCGGCGGCGCGCACAGCGAAAGGGAACGCCCGATGAAACGGTTCGCCTGGCTTCTCGCCTTCACGGTGGTGCTGTTCCTCAGCTCGCTCGCCACCCGCCAGACGCTGGCGCAGTTCGACACGCCGAACCGCGCCTTCCACAGCAACACGACCTTCCCCTTGACCGGCCGGCACCAGACGGTGGCCTGCGAGTCGTGCCATCTGAAGGGCGTCTTCAAGGGCACGCCGACGCAGTGCTACGACTGCCACTGGGCGCGTAAGCAAGACGACAAGTTCAAGACGCAGCTCGGCACCCAGTGCGAGAACTGCCACCGCACGATCAGCTGGGCCGCCGTGCGCTGGGACCACGGCGCCATGACGAACATGCCGCTCAACGGCGCCCATCGCACCATCGGCTGCGAGTCGTGTCACACGAACGGCCGGTTCACGGGCGTGGCCGTGACCTGCGCGAGTTGTCATCAGAAGGACTACGCCGCCACCAAGACGCCCAACCACGCCGCGGCCGGATTCCCGACGGCGTGCGAAGCCTGTCACCGGCCGTCCGACGTGGCCTTCAGCCAGGCCCGCTTCGATCACAACGCGAGCTTTCCGCTGAGTGGTCCGCACGCCACCACGACGTGCGCGAACTGCCACAAGAACAGCGTGTTCAAGGGCACGTCACGCGAGTGCTCCTCGTGTCACATGACCGACTTCACCCGGGCCCAGAATCCGAATCACGCGGCGGCGGGCTTCCCGACCACGTGTGAGACCTGCCATCGGGCCAACGAGCCCTCCTGGCGCACCACCGGGGGCGGCGCCTTCACCCATGCCACGTTCCCGCTGACCGGACAGCATACCCAGCAGACCTGCGTCTCCTGCCACCGCAACAACGTGTTCCAAGGCACCCCGCGCGACTGCGTGGGCTGCCACCGCACCGTCTACGAACGCACGACGAGTCCGAATCACATCGCGGCCGGCTTCCCGACCACGTGCGAGAGCTGTCATCGCACGACCGACGTCGGCTGGCGCAGTGGCAGCGGCGCCGGCTTCAATCACGGACAGTTCTTCCCGCTCGTGGGCCTGCACCAGAACCAGTCGTGCGTGTCGTGTCACAAGAACAACGTCTACAAGGGCACGGCGCGCGACTGCGTGGGCTGTCACCGCACGCAATACGACCGCACGACGGCGCCGAGTCATGCCTCGGCCGGCTTCCCGACCACGTGCGAGAACTGCCATCGGCCCACCGACACGAGCTGGCGCGGCGCGAACTTCAACCACAACCAGACGTTTGCGCTCGTGGGCCGGCACGCCGCCGTGGACTGCGCCGCGTGCCACGTGAACAACGTCTTCAAGGGCACGGCCCGCGACTGCGTGGGCTGCCACCGCACGCAGTACGACCGCACGACCGCGCCCAATCACGCGCAGGCCGGCTTCTCGACCACCTGCGAGACGTGTCACCGGGCCACCGACTCGACCTGGGCAGGCGCCGGCTTCAACCACAGTCAGGTGTTCCCGCTGGTGGGCCGGCACGGGGCGGTGGCCTGCGCCGTGTGCCACGTGGGCGGCGTGTTCAGGGGCACCGCGAGGGACTGCGTGGGCTGCCACCGCACGCAGTACGACCGCACCACGACGCCCAATCACGCGCAGGCCGGGTTCTCGACCGCGTGTGAGTCGTGCCACCGCGCCACCGACACCAGCTGGCGCGGGGTGACGTTCAATCACAGCCAGTTCTTCGCGCTGCAGGGCGTGCACGCCACTCAGGCGTGCGCGACCTGCCATGTGAGCGGCGTCTATCGCGGCACCGCGCGCGACTGCGTGGGCTGCCATCGGGCGCGCTACGACGCCACGCGCAGCCCGAACCACGCGCAGTCGGGCTTCCCGACCGCGTGCGAGTCGTGTCACCGCGCCACCGACACCGCCTGGACGCAAGGCCGCTTCACCCACACGCGCTTCCCGCTCACCGGGCGCCACAACGTGGCGTGCGTGCAGTGCCATACGACCAACGCCCCGCCGGCTTTCAATTGCCTCACGTGCCATGGCCGGTCCGAGACCGACAACGAGCACCGCGGCCGCGCCGGCTACCGCTACGAATCGGCGGCCTGTTACTCGTGCCATCCGAACGGAAGGAGCTGACCATGCAACATCTTCGCTACGCTGCACTGATGGGCTGCGTTGCTCTCGCCTGGCCGGCGCCGGCCGGCGCCGCCGGCCGCGGGCCGTCAGGCAGTGGCGCCGGTGCAGCTTCAGAACCGTGGCCGTCAGCCTCGATGGTCCCGTTCGTGCGGATCACGGTACGCGGCACCTCCGCGCTGCCCGCCGCCACCGCGACACCGACCACCGAAGGCCCACCGCGGGTGTTCATCGACTTGCCGGGGGTGGGACCGGGCCAGGTGCCGGCGTCGCTCACCGGACGGGCCATCGTGCGCCGGGTGCGGGTGGCGCTCAACTCCGCCGACCCGCCGGTGACGCGCCTGGTGCTCGATCTTGCCGGGCCGGTCACGACCGCAGTCGTGCCGGGCGACTCGGAGCTCACCATCGTGGTGGCGCCCGGCGCGGCGGAGCCACCGCCACCCCGGCCATCAGCCGATCGATCGATGGGCGTGGCGCCGGCAGCGCCAGCGCGCCTGACCGAACGTGCGCTCGTTGCACCGACTCCCGCCCCCGCCAGCGCGAGCCCGCCGCTCAGCGTCGGCGCCCCGCGCCAACCAGCGCACCTGCCCCGGCCACGTCTGCCGCACCGGCTGACAGGCGCGGCGCAGTCGGCGCACGCGATCCGCGCCAGCCGCCGCCGCGGGGTCGACCGTGCCGCCGAGATCCACGCAGCCGATCGGGTTTCGGCGCGTCGCGCGGCGTGCGCCCGAACGGGCGCGTATCGGTCTATACCAGCGGCGCGCGGTCGTCGCAGACGGCCGGTGCCACTTCGAGCTACAACGACGTCACCACCGCCGTCACCTACGAGCTCACCGAACGCGACACCGACGGCGTGGAGTACGGCCTCGATGTGCGCCACACGGCGTATTCGATTCAGGGCCGCGATCCCCGCGTGTCGGTGTACACCGGCTACGTCGGCGGCCGACTGGCTGGCGGCGCCGTGCGCGCCCGTGCCGGACATCTCTGGCTCGACGACCTCGGCGGCCTCGGCGCCCTGGCCGGCGTGCAGTTGGAGGGGCGATCGGCGCCCATCCCGACCACGCGGCCTGGGCCGCTGGCGCGGCGGCCTCTTTGGCGGCCTGGATCCCAACGTCTACAAGTTCGGCTACAGCGAGGGCGTGCGCAAGGCCGGCGCCTACATGACGCTCGAGGGCGCGCGCGGCCGGCGTCATGTGGCAGGCTATGTCAACGTGCACAACGGCTCGCTGACCGAACGCTCGGTGATGACCTTCACCAACTTCGTGCCGGCCGGTCCGCTCTTCGTGTATCAGGCCGCCGAATACGACGTCGCAGGCACGGCCGGCGGGTTGGGTCACAAGGGCCTGACCTACTTCTTCGGCAATGCCCGCGTGAGCGCCGGGCGCCGCGCTGGAGTTCCTGGGCACGCTCAGTCGCGGCCGATCCGTCGACACCCGCGGGTTGAGCGACGACCTGCGGATGGGCCGGGCCGTATCGCAGCAGTCGATCGACGGCCTGCAATACGAATCGCTCGGCGGCCGGGCCACGGTGGAGGTGCTGCCCCGCGTGCGGGTCTACGCCGGCTATTCGCGCGACAAGAACAACCGCGACGACGCGGCCACCGGGCGGTGGCTGGTGGGCGGCTTCGGCGGGAACGTGTTCGACACCGGCGTCGACCTGACGTTCTCGAATTCACGCATGTCGCGGCCCACGGGCAGCTATCACTCCACCTACCTGTCGGCCGGGCGCGGGCTGGGCCGCCGCGTGTATGCCACCGCGGACTTCTCCACGGCGTTGTCGCTGGTCCGCTTCACTCGAGGCGACGGGCTTGGTCATCGAGACGCGGCCCAAGACCAAGCGGATGGGCCTCTCGGCCTCGGCGCTGCTGTGGGGCGCCACGTCGCTGCTCGTGTCCACGGAACGCACGATGGACGACGGCTACAACGAATGGCGGGTCATGACCGGCCTGACGTTCCGTCTACGCTGAGGGTTCATGACCAAGGCCGTGCGCTATTGCCCCTCCTGTGGCGCCACCCTTCACGGGCCGTTCTGCAGTGAGTGCGGAGGCGCGGCCTCGGGCGCAGCGACGACGGCCGCCGGGGCAGCTCGAGCCGAGTGGTGGCCCTACGCCGTGGTGGTCGTGTTGCTGCTTGCGCTGGTCGCTGCGATTGCCCTCACCCGCAGGGGGCCGGCCGCAACCCGCTCGGCCGGCCCCGGCGGCCTCGACCGGTCCGACGCCGGCGCTGTCGCCCGGTGCGGGCGATCTCGGGTCGGGGCCGGGGAGCACCCCAGCCGACTTGAGCGCGATGACCCCGGTGGAGCGGTTCGATCGCCTGTTCGACCGCGTCATGCGGGCCAGCGAGGGCGCCGACACCGCCACCGTCAAGACGTTCTCGCCCATGGCCCTGGCGGCCTACGACCAGCTGGTCTCGCCCGACGTCGATGCCCGCTTCCACGCCGGCCTCATCCGCATCGCCTCGGGCGACCGCGCCGGCGCCATGACCCTGGCCGAGTCGATCGCCACCGAACGACCTGGCCATCTCTTCGGCCTGCTGTTGAAGGGCCGAATCGCCGAGGTGAACGGCGATCAGCGCAGCGCTCGCCGCGGTGCAGCGCGAGTTCCTGCAGGTGTATCCGACCGAAACGGCGGCGCAACGGCCGGAGTACGCCGGTCATCAGACCGTCATCGAGCGGTTTCTGAAGGACGCCTCGAAGTAGGCGCTCAGGGCACATCGACCCGCACTTGATTCGACGCCGCGCCGGGGCCGCACACCGACTGCGCCAGCACCTGCACGAAGTAGGTGCCGCTCGCGACCGGCCCGGAGATGGCGGTCACCAGGCCCACGTCGGCGGCCACCTGATTGGCGCCACCGCCGGGGTAGACACGAGCGCCGTGTAGCTGCGCACGACGCCTACGGTGGGCGTGGTCCACGAGAACGACACCACGTTGCCGTTGCGCGACGCGCTCAGCGTGGGCGCCGACGGCACGGGACACGGGGGCCCGATGGTGACGGTGGCGGGCGCCGTGGCGGCGCTTTCGCCGAGCGTGTTCACGGCGCTGACGGTGAAGGCGTAGTTGCCCGGCGCCATCTGGCCGGCGGGAGCCGTGAAGAATGTCGACTCGGTCGGCAGTGTCCACACGCCTTGGAAGCTCGAGCCGGTGGCACGCAGCACGTACGACAGCGCGCCTGACACCGGCGGCTGCCATGCCACGGTGAGCAGGTTGCCGACGACCTGCGCGGTGAGATTGCGGGGCGGATCGGGCACGGCCGTGGGTCCGAGGATCAGCATGAACACCGCGCTGGGCGGCCCTTCGCCAAGTTGGTTCACCGCGCTCACCGTGACCCCAAACGTGCCCACGTACGTGTTCGGTAGCGGGGTGCTGTAGGAGGTGGCGGCCGAGGGCAGGGGAAGCCGGGCTCCCAAGAAGCTGCCGCCGACGCTCAGCACGTAGGACACGATGGGCCCGCCCCGCGCGGGCGCGTCCCACGTGAGCGTCAGCACGTCGTTGGTGACGCCGCCCCTGAGTTCTGCGGGGCGACCGGCACCGAGGTCGGGCCAATGCTGATGCTCACCGCGGGGCTGAGCGGGCCTTGCCCCACGACGTTCGCCGCGCTCACGGCAAAGGTGAACGTGCCGATGACGCCGTTCGGAAACGGCGTGGAGTACGACGTGGCCACGGTGGGGAGCTGCACGCCGCCCCCCAGGCCCGTCCCGGCCGCGAAGAGCGTGTACGAGGCGATCGGCGTGCCAATGAGCGGCGCGTCCCAGGTGATGGTCAGCACTTCGTTGGCCACGCTGGCCGCGAGGTTCAGCGGCGCGCTCGGCACCACCTGCGAGCCCGGCGCCAACGCCGACGGTGGCGCTGGCCGGTCCCTGGCCCACGATGTTCACCGCACTCACCGAAAAAGTGAGGATGGGAGCGTAGCCGCCGGGCATGGGCGAGCGTGAACGACGGGGCCGTGGTGGGAATCGCAACACCGCTCCCCAGACCCTCGCCCGCCCACCTGCAGCACGTAGCCAGGATCGGCGCGCCCGTGGCCGGGGCGTCCCACGTCACGAGCAGCACGTCGTTGGTGATGCTGGCCGCCAGGTTCAGCGGCGCACTCGGCACCGTCGTCTGAGCGCCGGCCCGCCCTGGCGCCAACAGCAGAGTGGCCACGGCCATCGTGGCGAACGCGCGTGCAAGCAGACGCATGTGGGCAGCTCCTCACCCACATACGCGGCAGGGGCACGGAAAGGGGACCACGGCGCGCCGAGGTGCCTTGCCGGCCCAGGGCCGGCCGAGCCGGGTCAGCGCACCAGGCGCGTCACGTGCGCAGCCACCGCCAGCCACCGGCCATCCTGCTTGCGCCAGATGTCGGTGTAGCGGCCGCTGCCGGGCCGGCCGTCGCTCATCACGTATTCGGTGCGGGCATGAATGACGGCGGTGTCGCCGAAGAGGCGAATCTCCACGTCTTCACAGCGCAGGCTGGTGAGATTCGAGGGCTTGGCGATCTGGGCGAGGAACTCGCGCCGATTGGCGATCGTGCCGTCGGCGCCGGTGTTCCGGAAATCCGCCGCCAGGATCTGCTCGAAGCGGGCCGTGTCGGAGGTGAGCACCGACCGCACGTAGTCGTCGTTCAGTGACGCCAGCTGCGCGTGGTCGTCGGCCGGGCCGGTGGTCTGATCATGGGCCATCGTCAGTGCGCCTCCGGCCACGGCCATGGCGGTTACGAGCATGCCGAACATGCGATGCATCAACGCCTCCGGTTCACCCATCCAGCCTGCGTCAGGGGCCGTAGTATAGGCGGGATGGAGACGGGGCGGCAGCAGCAGATGGCCTGCATGGAGGTGTGGGGCGGCAGTCATCTGGCCGACCATGCCACCGAGTTCGGCGGGCTGGATGCGTGGATCTACAGCAAACCCTATCAAGGCGCCCATCGGGGCGGCGACGTGGTCTACGCCTCGAGCTGCGCCACGGGGCGGATCGCGCGGCTGATGGTGGCCGATGTGGCCGGGCACGGGCAGGTGGTGGCGGGCACGGCCGCCGACCTGCGGCTGCTGATGCGCCGGTTCGTGAATTGCCTCGACCAGACCGAGCTCGTGCGGCAGCTGAATCGGCAGTTCGTGGAACTACAGGCGCAGGCGGCGTTCGCCACGGCCATCGTCGCCACCTACTTCGCGCCCACGCGCCGCCTTACCGTCTGCAACGCCGGCCATCCGCGGCCGCTCATCTACAGCGCCGCGCGGCGCGAATGGCGCTTCCTGAGCAGCCACGACGGATCGCGGGCGGCCGGTCCACGCAACCTGCCGCTCGGCATTCTCGGCATCGCCGACTACGACGCGAGCGACGTGGAACTGCAGGACGGCGACTGCGTGCTGGCCTACACCGACGGGCTCATCGAGGCCCAGGATGCCGACGGCGAGATGCTCGGCGAGGCCGGCGTGCACAAGATCCTGGGCCTCTTGGGCCACCTCGAGCCGTCCACGCTCATCGCGGCGCTGCTTGGTGAGATTGGCGACCGCTACCCCGACAACCTGGCGGCCGACGATCTTACGCTGATGCTCGTGCGGGCCACCGGGCGGCAGACGCGCTACACCGTGGGCGACCGGCTGCGGGCGTTCGGCCGGGTGTGCCGCACGGCGGTCGGGTCGATTCGGCCAGGCGCCGAGCGCCCACCGCTGCCAGATCTGAATCTGGCCAATATCGGCGGCGTGCTCGTGCCGGCGCTGGAGCAGCGTTGGCGATCCCGACGCGCCAGCGACAAGGTTCCATGACAGAATCCCGGCCCATGACTCGTGTGGTCGCGTCCTTCGTGGCGATGCTCGGTCTGACCGCCGTCAGTCTCACGGCGCAAACCCGTCCCACGCCGTCGGCCGGCACCGGCACGATCTTCGTGGGCTCCTACTCCGGCCACCTCACGGCCGTGGACGAAGCCACCGAGACGTTCACGAAGATCCCGCTCACGACCGGCGCGCCATCTGCGGTGCGGCTTTCGCCCGATCGCTCGCGCTTCTACGTGCAGAGCGCCAACCAGGAGCGCTTCGAGGTGGTCGACGTGCGCGGCCGCAAGAGCCTCGACAGCTTCACCCTGAGCGACGCGCGCCGCCACGTGCGGGCACTCGCTTACGAGGTCGACCCGCAGCACCGCACCATGGTGATCGTGGCGAAGGTGGCGACCCGCCTGGTCGACCGCTGGGAGATCGGCGCGCCGGAGTTCATCCTCTACGACCTGGCGGCGCACAAGGTGACGCGCACCGTGCCGTGGCCGATCGACCCGGAGCCGACGCACTTCTCGGTGGCGCTGCGCTTCTCGCCCGACGGCAAGCTGCTCTACGTGTTCGGTAATCAGGTCGACATCTTCGATGCCGCCACGATGGAACAGGTCGACAGCTGGGACCTGTCGCTGCCAGCCGAGGCCGCCATGGGCCGCTTCGATCCCGGTCCCTGGGACGACTCCGCCGATGCGCGCGGCACCGCCACCAGCCTGTTCACGATGAGCGACGCGGTGATGCGCCGCAAGCTGCTCGTGGTGGGACAGATCGACCTGGCCGCCAAGACCGTCGACACCTTTCCGATCGGGCCCGTGCCCACAGCCGACAGCATGAGCTTCACGGTGGGGCCCGACCGGGCGCGCGCGCACCTGCTGCTCGCCGAGATCGGCCGCCACGAGTTGTGGACCATCAACCTGGCCGAACGGCGGGTGCAGAGCCGCATCGAGGTGCCGACCCGCACGCGCATGCAGATGCGGCCGAGCTCGAGCGGCCTCAGCTACATCTACGAGGCCGGCCGCACCATCGAGGTCTACTCCGCCGATGCGTCCACGCGCCTCCGCACGATCGTGCTCGACTCCGACATGATGTACGGCACGTTCGTGATCGTGCCCGCCGCACCCGCCGCCGCGGCGACCGCGCGGAAGTAGCCCGCACCGCCTAGAATGGGCGGGTGCTGACGTCTTCTGTTGCTCGTCTCGGTGCGCTCGTCGTCGCGAGCGTGGCCGCCTGCTCGTTCGTGGTGCTCGCGCAGCCGCGCCCCCCAGCGCCGGGCAGTCCCAGGTTTCCGCTGCCCACCGAGCCGCGGGTCTACGAGCTGTTCCGGCAGAAGGTGCGGGTGAGTGTGGTGGCCCACGGCATCGAGCGGCCGTGGAGCCTGCTGCCGCTGCCGAACGGCGACTTCCTGGTGAGCGTGCGGTCCACCGGCCAGGTGCGGGCCATCCGTAGCGGCGTGCTCGACCCGGCGCCGCTGGCCGGCCTGCCGGCCATGCGCCTGAGCCGCACCACCGGCATGCTCGACCTGGCCCTGCATCCGCGCTTCGCCGACAACCGCTGGGTCTACTTCACGTATCACAAGGCGCTCGACGCCACGACCTTCACGCTTGCCCTGGCGCGCGGCCGCTACGACGGCGCAGGGTTCTCGAACGTGCAGGAGCTCTACGCCGGCAACGCCGTGCAGACTGGCGGCTCGCGCATGACGTTCGGTGCCGACGGCTTGCTCTACATCACGGTGGGCGGCGCCGGACGCCTGCCCGATGCGCAAGCCACCACCACCATCTTCGGCAAGGTGCTGCGCCTGAAAGACGACGGCACGGTGCCGGCCGACAATCCGTTCGTGGGCACGGCCGGCAGCCGGCCCGAGATCTTCACGCATCGGGCACCGCGATCATCACGGCATCGCGGTCTATCCGCCCACCGGGCAGATCGTCGAGGCCGAACTCGGCCCGCTCGGCGGCGACAAGATCAACTTCCTGAAGCCGGGCGGCAACTACGGCTGGCCCACGCACGGCTACGGCCGCGACAACGACGGCTCGCCCATGCCGCTGCCCACCGCGGCGATGGCGGACTCGTGGATCACGTGGAACCCGGGCATCACGCCGTCGGGGCTGCTCTTCTACACCGGCGACCGGTTTCCCGAGTGGAAGGGCAATCTGTTCGTGGGCAGCATTCAGCGCGGCCGCATCCCGGGCACCGGCGGGCTGCAGCGCGTGGCCTTCAACGAGAAGCTGTGGGAGCTGCGGCGCGAGACCATCCTCGAAGACTTCCATCAGCGCGTGCGCGACGTGCGCCAGGGAGTCGACGGCCTGATCTACCTGCTCACCGAGGAAGACGACGGCGCGGTGATCCGCATCGAGCCGGCGCCGTAATGGCGGGCGGACGGGTGCGGACACCGCAGGCCTCGGGCGTCGTGGTGCGCCGGGACGTGCCCGGCCAGCTCGTGATCGAGCGCAAGCTGTTCACGTTCGCACGCGGACATGCTGGCCGCGGTGCTGCTGTTCCTGGCCTGTTTCCCGCTGGACCACGTGGTGGGCATCTGGCGCGAGGCCGGCGCGGTGGCCACGCCAGAGGAATGGCCGAACCTCGTCCGTGACCTCGCCTTCAACACCCTGGCCGGCGTAGTGCCGTGCGCCTTCGCCTGGGTGCTGTTGCTGCGCCGGCGATCGACGGTGTTCGACTTGACCCAGCGGCATCTCACCGCCGTGCGCAACGACCGCATCTACACGCGCCGGCGGCGCTACGCGTTTGCCGACGTGGCACGGGTGGCCGTGACTCGGGACCATCCCCGAAAGCAAGTGGTCACCTTTCCCGTGGCCCTCGTGATGCGCGACGGGTCAGAAGTGGTGGTCAGCGACGCCCCGGGCAAGGCGCAGGCGCGAGCCACCGCCACGCTCGTGGCCAACGCCGTGGGCGTCGAGGTCACCTCCAATACGTCCGACTAGGCGATGTGTTGCGGCGGGGGTTCCGGCGCGGGAGCCACCTCCACGAGCGCGTCGTAGAAGGTCGCGGCGTTGCCCATGTCGGCCAGCCGCTGCGATGTCACCTGATTGGCGTTCTTGCCGTCGGGCGTGAGCTTGCGCCACCACAGCGACACCGCCACCACGCAGCCCACACGCGCCTTGTCGGTGACCCGCGCGCGGGCCCCGAACGCGCCGCGGTCGTTGTAGATGCGCACCCAGTCGCCTTCCTTGATACCGCGCGGCGCCGCGTCGTCGGGATGGATGTCGAGGTGCGGCTCCTTCTCGCTGTCGAGGAAGAGCGGCAGGTTGGCAAACGACGAGTTGAGCAGGTGGCGCTGCGGCGGCGAGATGATCGCCAGCGGATAGGTCTTGGCCCGCTCCGGCGCGCTCTGCAGCGGATTCGACCGGCGGGGTGAACGTGGGCAGCGGGTCGAGGCCCATGGCCTTGGCCGTGTCGCTGTAGAACTCGCACTTGCCCGACGGCGTCGGGAAGCCGCCCTCGGCAAACGGCGCGTAGATCGCCGGCACGTTGAGCCGCTGCCAGCCGTGTTCCTTCAGGTGCTCGAGCGTGATGCCCTGCATGCGCGGATGCGTGGACTGCAGCGCCTGCGCCACCATCACCTCGTCGGATTCGAAGAGCGCCGGCTCGGTGAGGCCCATCGCCCGAGCCAGGCGGCGGAACACTTCGGTGTTCGGCAACGCCTCGCCCACTGGCGCAATCGCCGGCTGATTGAGCAGCACGTAGAGATGCCCGTACGACTTGTGGATGTCGAGGCACTCGAGCTGGGTCGTGGCCGGCAGGAAGATGTCGGCGTAGTCGGCGGTGTCGGTGAAGAACACGTCGTGCACGACGGTGAACAGGTCGGGGCGCGAGAAGCCGCGCACGACCTTCTCGGAATCGGGCGCGATGGTGACCGGGTTCGAGTTGTAGACGAAGAGCGCCTTGATGGGCGGCTGCGCCTCGAGCAGCGCGTCGCCGATCGAACTGGTGTTGATGGTGCGCGGGCGGCGTCCGGCCAGCAGATCCTGGCGCTCGAGGGCGCGCGTGGTTCATGCCGTAGAAGTCGCCGGTGCTGAGCAGCACGCCGCCGCCCGGCTCACGCCACGCGCCGACGAGCGCCGGCAGGCAGGTGATGGCGCGCACGGCCGCGCCGCCGCCGCGGTGCCGCTGCAGGCCGTAGTTCACGCGAATCGCGGCCGGACGCGTGGTGGCGTAGTCGCGCGCGAGCCGCACGATCGTGTCGGCCGGAATACCGCAGATGTCCGCGGCGCGCTCGGGGGGATACTGCTGCACCCGCTCACGCAGCGCGTCGAAGCCCACGGTGAAGCGCGCCACGTAGTCGGCGTCGTGCAAGCCCTCGTTGATGATCACGTGCATCATCGCCAGCGCCAACGCGGCGTCGGTACCGGGCCGCACGGGGATGTGGTCGGTGCCCTTCTCGGCGGTGAGGCTGCGGTAGGGATCGATCACCACCACGCGCGCGCCCCGCCGCTTGGCCTCCTGCACGCGCGACCAGTAGTGCAGGTTCGAGGTGATGGGATTCGAACCCCAGATCAGGATCAGCCGCGATTCCTCCACGCGCTCCGGATCCATGCCCACGCCGCCGCCGAGCGAGATCTTGATGCCCACCTTGCCGGCCGACGAGCACAACGTGCGATCGAGCAGCGACGCGCCGAGATGGAGGAAGAACCGGCGGTCCATGCCCGCGAAGTTGAGCAGGCCCATGGTGCCCGCGTAGCTGTAGGGGCAGATCGCTTCGGGCCCATCCGGCGAGTCGATGATGGCCTGGAACTTCGTGGCGATGGTCGCGAGCGCCTCGTCCCACGTGATGCGCTCCCACGTGCCCTGGCCGGGGCCCTTGCCGCCGACGCGGCGATGCGGATACACCACGCGGTCGGGGGCGTAGGTGCGGTCGAGGTAGCGCGACACCTTGGCGCACAGCGCGCCATCGGTGAAGGGGTGCGATTTCGAGCCGGCCACCTTGATGGCCACGCCGTTCTGCACGGTGGTTTCGAGCGCGCAGGTATCGGGGCAGTCGTGCGGGCACGCGCCCTTCACGACGCGCACATCGAGGGCGGGGTCGCTCATGTGACGAGCATAGCTGAGACGAGGGGCTGAGACGAGGTGCAGTGGACCGTCGGGGGCGAGGACGCGGCACGTATAATCGCTCCGCCCCATGGCCCTTCCGTCTGGAACACGTCTCGGCCCCTACGAGGTCGTGCGCCCACTCGGCGCCGGCGGGATGGGCGAGGTGTATGCGGCGCGCGATACGCGGCTCGACCGCACGGTGGCCATCAAGGTGCTGCCGCGGGCGTTCAGCGACGACGCCGGCCGCCGGGCGCGCTTCGAACGCGAGGCCGCGACCATCGCGTCACTCACGCATCCGCATATCTGTACCGTGTTCGACGTCGGCCAGCAGGACGGGGCCATGTTCCTGGTCATGGAGAAGCTCGACGGCGTCACGCTGGCCGCCCGGCTGGCCCAGGGACCGATGTCGTTGCCCGAGGCGACGACCTGCGCGGTGCAGATCGCCGAAGGCCTCGGCCTGCGCGCATCGCGCCGGGCATCGTGCACCGAGACCTGAAGCCGGCCAACGTGATGCTCACACGCACGGGCGGCGCCGAAGCTGCTCGACTTCGGGCTGGCCAAGGTGGCGACCCAGCGACGCGGCGGACGCGACCCGACGGCCACCGCGCTGACGCTCCCAAGGGCGAGATTGCTCGGCACGCTTGCCGTACATGGCGCCCGAACAGCTGCAGGGCGGCGACATCGACGCGCGGGCCGACATCTTCGCGTTCGGCGCGATGGTGCACGAGATGATCACCGGTCAGCGGGCCTTCGCGGGCACGAGCCAGGCCATCGATCATCGGCGCGATTCTGCACGCTCGAGCCGGCGCCGCCTGTCACAGGCTCGTGCCCGGCACGCCACGCGCGCTGGAACGGCATCGTCTCGGTGTGCCTGGCCGAAGGATCGCGACGACCGCTGGTCGTCGGCGCGCGACGTGCTGCTGCAATTGAAGGGGCTGGCGGCGGGCGACTTCCGGCAGCAGTCATGCGGCGCCGCTGCCCCCGCGCCGGCGCCGCGCCGTGGCGCGCGGCTGGCCTGGGCGCTCGCGGTGGTGGGCCTGGTCACGTCCGTCGGCGCTGGGCGGCCTGCTCACGACGCGTACGCCGAGAGCCCGAATCGCCCAGCGCTCGTCTGCTGTCGATCATGCCGCCGCCGGACTCGACGTTCGTGCGCGGCGAAGCGCCCGCAGGTCTCGCCCGACGGCCGGCACCTGGCGTTCGTCGTCGACCGATCGCGCCGGCACGCGAGGCCTCTATCTGCGCAGCCTCGACACGGCCACGCCGCGCTTCCTGCCGGGCACGGAGAATGGCACGCAGCCGTTCTGGTCGCCCGACAGCCGGATGCTCGGCTTCTTTGCGGAGGGCCAGCTCAAGACGGTGGCCATCGCCGGCGGCACGCCGACGGTGCTGGCGCGCTCGGGATTGCCGCGGGGCGCGGCCTGGAGCAAGGACAACCTGATTCTGTTCTCGCAGCGCCCCACGGCGCCGATGGTCTTCGTCTCCGCCAGCGGCGGCGAACCCACCCCCGTTCAGACGCAAGCCAAACCCGGGGCAATCGGCTTCCCGTCGTTTCTTCCCGATGGGCGGCACTACATCTTCACCGAGTTGGGCACCGAGAACCGGCTGGTCGAAAGTCTTGTGCTCGGCTCTCTCGATGGTCCCGAGACACGCCGGCTCGTCGCCACCAACTCCAGCGGCGTCTACGCCTCGGGCCACTTGCTGTTCCGGCGGGACACGACGCTGTTCGCGCAACCCTTCGATGCCGACACCCTGCAACTGAGCGGCGAACCCGTGGCCGTTGCGGAGAATGTCGGCTTGAACCCGGTCACCTATCAGGCGCTGTTCTCCGCCTCGAACGCCGGCGTGGTCGCGTACCGCGACGCGGCGCCTGGAGCGGAGCTGGTCTGGTTCAGCCGCTCCGGGGCGCGACTGGCGGCCGTGGGGGCACCCGGCGAGTTCAACGTGTTGTGCATGACCCCGGACGGTCGCCGGGTCGTCTACGACCAAGCCGACGCCATCAGCGGCAACATCGACATGTGGACGATGGATCTCGCCACCGCGGCCACGACGCAGCTGAGCTTCGTGGGGCCGGTGGAGTTCTATCCCGTGTGCGCGCCGAACAGCGGCGACATCGCGCTGGCGTCGCTCAAGCCGACCAGCCCCAACCTGTTCCGGCTGAGTTTCTCGGCGCCCGGCCAGATCGTGTCGCTGCTCGAATCGCCCATGCCGAAGATCCCCACCGACTGGTCGCGCGACGGCTCGCAGCTCATCTACTCCGTGCTCACGCCGGGCACCGGCTGGGACGTGGCCTCGCTGTCGCTCGGCAGCGGCCAATCGCAGCCGCTCGTCGCGACCACGGCCGAGGAACGAAACGCCAGCCTGTCGCCGGATGGCCGCTGGCTCGCCTACTGCTCCAACAGCAGCGGCCGCTTCGAGATCTACGTGCAGGCGATGGCCGGCGGCGGCGCGAAGTGGCTGGTGTCGAGGGGTGGGGGCGTGCAACCGCAGTGGAGCGCCAACGGCCGCCAGTTGTATTTCATCACCCCGGATCGCAAGCTCATGGTCGTGGACGCGCGGGTCGACGGCAACGCCCTCGTTCTGTCCGCGCCGCAGGCCCTGATGGACACGCGCATCACGGAATGGGAGTCGGCGAGCCAGGGCGACTCCTATGCCGTGGTGCCCGACGGCAGCCGGGTGCTCGTCAGCACGTCCACCGATACCGGCCGCCCGGTGTCGATCGTGACGAGCTGGCTGACGCGCCTGAAGCGCTGACACGCCCGACGGAAACGCTTGCGTGGCTCGCGTTCCTCCGCTCTACTAGCAGCCCAACTCATAAGGAGCCGCCATGTCATCGACACGTTCTTCGTTTGCCGCGCTTGCCACCCTCTGCACCTGCGCCGCCACGCTGCTCACCGGATGCGGCCAGGCCCCCGCGCCGGCGGCTCCTGCAGCGGCCCCGGTCGCCACGGTGATGGCGGCCGGCAACCCCATCTCGGGCGTAGGCATGCCGAATCCGGCGCCCACCGTCACCAAGAACTGGGGCACGCTGCCGGCGGGCCGCAAGTGGGGCACGTCGGCCGGCATCGACATCGACCCGAAAGACGGCCACGTGTGGGCCTACGAGCGCTGCGGCGCCGGCACGGCCGGCGGCGGACCCGTGGACTGCGACAACAACCCGGTCGATCCGGTCTTCAAGTTCGATCGCGAACACCGGCGCCGTGCTCGCCAACATCGGCAAGGGCGTGATGGTGACGCCGCACGGCATCCACGTGGACAAGGACGGCAACGTGTGGATTGCCGACTTCGCCGGCAACAAGGACGGCACCAAGGGCCACCAGGTGCACAAGTTCAACCCCAAGGGCGAGAAGCTGCTCAGCCTGGGCATCGCCGGCAAGCCGGGCAACGCCGACGGCCAGTTCAACCAGCCGAACGACGTCGTGACCGGACCCGACGGCAGCATCTACGTGTCGGACGGCCACGACGGCCAGGGCATGATCAACGCGGCCGCGGTGGCCGAGGGCCTGGCGCGCGGCGCCACGGCGCGCATCAGCAAGTTTGCGCCCGACGGCAAGTTCATCAAGTCGTGGGGCAAGATTGGCGTGCGCCACGGCGAGTTCCGCACGCCCCACGCCATGGCCTTCGACGGCAAGGGCCGGCTGTGGGTGGCCGACCGCGGCAACCACCGCCTCGAGATCTTCGACCAGGACGGACAGTATCTGGAATCGCGTTACGCCTACGGCCGCATCAGCGGGTTCTTCATCAAGGGCGACACGCTCTATGCCATCGACTCCGAATCGGGCCCGTTCAACCACGTGGGCTGGCGCAACGGCGTGCGCATCGGGCCGCTCGACGAAGACCGCATCACGGCGTTCATCCCGCCCTTCGAGCGCGACGATCGTGTGTATCAGGGCACGGCGGGTGAAGGCGTGGCGGTCGATGCCGACGGCAACGTGTTCGCGGCGGAAGGCCCGAACTCGCTGGTGCAGGCGGGCGGCGCGTTCACCAAGTACTCGGTGTGAAGTAGACCGGCACTGCCGGCCGCGGGCGGAGGCAAACCGCTCGCGGCCGTCCCGCTACTTGGCGGCCGGCCGGAACACCGATTCCTTCGGAAACGCCGGGTCGTCGATGAAGGCCCGCACGTCGCGCGCCACGGCCTTGCCGTTGGCCAGCATGATCCAGTGGTCGTCGTCGGGATAGAGCCGAACGCTCAGGTTCGGCACCCATTTGTCGAGACCGCTCAGATGGCCCGACAGAATCGCGCCGTCCTTCATCCCCCAGATGACGAGCGTGGGCACGCGAATGGTCGTGGCCTTGGCCCCCTTGGTCATCTCGGCAGCCGACCACGAGCGCGGAATCGTCGCGGCCGGATGCCGGTCGTTGAACGGCGGATTGCGGTGGTTGGCGCGGTAGTAGTTCAGCCCCGCGGTGGTCGAACCGGGCTGTGACCAGGCGTCGATCCACATCTGCCGGTCGGCTTCGGTGTAGCGGCCGCTCTTCACCTCGGCGTCGACGAAGCCCGCGTGCGCGCGGCGCGTGGCGCGTTCCTTGGTGTCGTTCTCGTCGATCGGCTGCTCGCCCGGCGCCAGGTACTTGTTGAAGACGAAGAAGTAGTTGCTGGCGTAGCGCTGCGCGGGGTTCTCGCGCAGCTCCCGTTCCGAGATGAACGGATGCGCGCCGTTCACGATGATGAGCTTCTCGAGCATCTCGGGGTGATACATGGCGAACACCCACGCCACGTTCGCGCCCCAGTCGTGCGCCACCAGCGTGAACTTCTTGCCGGGGCCGTTGATGGTCTCGACGAAGCGCCGCACGTCCTCCACCAGGTGCGGCATGGTGTACGGCTCCAGGCCCTCGGGCCGCGCCGACAGGTTGTAGCCGCGCATGTCGAGCCCGACGGCGCGATGATCGCGGCCCATCTCGAGCATCTGGTCCTTCCACTGATACCAGAACGACGGGTAGCCGTGCAGGAAGAGCACGAGCGGCCCTTCGCCGACGCTGGCATAGTGCAGGCGCAGGCCGTTGACGTCGGCGTAGTGATCGGTGAACGGCGCCGGCGCGGGTGCGGACCGCGCGGGCGACGCGGTGGCCAGCAGCGCCAGGGCGCTCAGGATGACAATCGCGTATCGCATGGGAGTCTCTCCGTTTATCCTCCCGCGCATGGTATCGCCAATTGCGCCGCAGCGCGGGCCTCTACCGCGTCAGTGGGCTGGTCACCGAGATCAGCATGAACGTGACGCTCGTCGCCGTGCTGCGCTTGTGCGGCGCGCCGCGGGGAACCAGCAGCATGTCGCCCTTGCGCAACGTATGCACGGTGGTGCCCTGCGACGCCGGCGAATGCCACTGACCTGGTTGTTCGGAGTGCCCACCCTGGGGCGTGCCATCGACCTCGAGAATCGTCTCGCCCTCGAGAATCTGGAACAGGTGGTCGCGGTCTTCGTGATACTCGAACTGCGTGTCGATGGTGTTCGACTCGACCGTGAGTGCCACGGTGAAGGGCAGAATCTTCGTGCCGAAGATGGCGTCGTCGTTCTTCTTGCCCGGCTTCGACGCAAGCGCCCTCAGCGCGCGCTCCATCCGGTCGGCGGTCAACACCTGACTGGGCTGCGGAGAGAGGCCTTGTGCGCCAGCGGTGACGCCGCGGGCGTCCGCCGAACGCGGCAAGCTGATGGCGGCGGCCGTGGCGGATGCGGCGCGCAGTACGCTGCGACGGGTGTGAGTGTTCGGCATCGCTGCTCCTAGTTCGGGTATCGTCCGACCTGTGGGGTGCCTTCGCCGGTGCATCCGGCCGGACCATAGCGCAGGAACTTTTGCACCCGGGCGGCGCCGTCCACCTCGCCGGTGTAGAGATTGCCTTGGCTGTCCACGGCCACGGCGTGGGGCCAGTGGAAATTGCCGGCCTGGCGCCCGCCAGTGCCGAACCTGGCCACTTCGTGATGGTTGCGCCGGTTGATGGCGTAGACCGTGTAGTTCGTCAAGTCGGTCACATACAGACAGGTCTGCCCGGCGTCGGTCGAGAAGTTCACCTGCCCGGCGGTGCCCGCCGACGTCTGGGGGGCGACGGCAATCTCGCCGCGGAACCCGCACTTGCCCACTTCCTTGTTCGGGTTCGCGCACGGCTTGCCGACCTCGGACGCCGTGAAGACCTGCACGCGGTTGTTGCCGCGGTCGCAGACATACAGCAGGCCGTCACTCGCCAGCTTCGCGCAGTGCAGGGGGCTGCGGAAGTTCAACGGCTGCAGCTGCCCTTTGGCGAAATCGGCCGCCCAGTTGCCCACCCCCTCGCCCTCGACGGACGCGCCGGGGTCGTCGACGACCGGGTTCGCGCCGTAGGCACCGAAGTGCCCGGAGTACTTCCCCGTGGCGGCATCGACGATGAGCACGCGGCGGTTGCCATAGCCATCCGCCACGTACATCCGGTTGGTCTTGGGATCGACGTTCATGTCGGCCACGAGATACGGTTGCGGTGTGCCGTTCACGCCACCCCGCGTGTCGTTGCTGTTCGGCGCCTTCACGCCGGGCGTGCCGATCTGATAGACGAAGGTGCCGTCGCGCGTGAACTTCAGGATGTGTGAGTCGTTGCCGAAGTTGGCGGCCCAGGGAAACTGGCCGTGGAAGTCGCGCCCCTGGCCGTTGCCGGACACATAGACGAAGTCGTTGTGGTCGACGAAGATGCCGTGCTCGCGCGCCGGCCACGTGCACCCGTCCTGCACGCGGCAGCGCTTTTCGAGGAACCCGGGATCACTGGGTCCGCCCCACGCCTGCACGAGCGTGCCCTCGCGATCGAACTCGAGCACGGATGGCGCGGGCAGGCAGCAGCCGGAGAGCCGGCCGTACGGGCGCCGAAATCCGAGCGCGCTGATGGCATTCCCGGCGTCGTCCTTGCCGGCGACTCCCTGCGCGCCGCTGTCGGTGGAACTGAGCGCGCGCGGGCGGTGGTAGACCCAGATGTGGTCGCGCCGGTCCACCGTGATGCCCCCGACATCGCCAATCACCCAGCTATTGGGTAGCCGCGCTGGCCACGCCGGATCGACGACGAACCCTGGCGCCTGCGCGCTCGTCGCGGCCGGCGCCCAGGCCGCGGCGAGCCGCTCGAGCACCTTGGCCTTGGTCAGCGCCTCGGCTGCGCTGGTCTGCGCCTGCAGTCCTTCGATGAAGGTCGATGACATGACGAGTGGGGCAAGGATGGCGGCCAATATCGCGAGTCTGGTGGTGGGAATCACGGTGACGATCTCCTGCGGTTGCGGGCGCGATTGTTCAGCGCGCCGCCCCGAGATACCAGTCACCAGTTCCAGTGACAGCGCCGTCAGGGCATGTGCACGATGCCGCGGCTCAGCGCCACCGTGACGGCGGCCGTGCGGTCACTCACATGCAGCTTCACGAACAGTCGCTTGATGTGCGTCTGCACGGTCTCCTGACCGATGCCGAGGGCGGCGGCGATCTCTTTGTTGCGCAGACCCTTGGCGATGAGCTCCAGAATTTCGACCTCGCGCGCCGACAGACCACTTTGCCCTTCCCGTGCGGCCAGTCGCTCGGCCACCTCGGGCGGCATCGGCCGCTCGCCGGCAAACACGGCCCGCACGGTCGCGATCAGGTCTTGCGACAGGGAACTCTTCAGCAGGTAGCTGGCGGCTCCGGCGTGAATCGCGCGGTAGATGTCTTCGTCGCCGCCCAGTATGGTCAACACGATGATCTTCGCGGCCGGATCCTCCCGGCGGATCGCCTCGATGGCCTGCTGGCCGCCCATGCCGGGTAGTTGGAGATCCATGAGCACGACATCGGGCCGGTGACGCAGGTACAGAATCACCGCCTCCTGTCCGGTGCCGGCGGTGCCGACCACCTTCATGTCGGGCTGTCGTGAAATCTTTCGCGCCACCCCCTCCCGCAACAGCGGGTGGTCGTCGACACACAGCACCGTGATGGGTGAGGCGTTCGTGCTCTGTTCGATCATGGTCACCCGTGCGCCATCAGTGAAGCCAGGGCTTCGACGGTCGTGCCGGCCCCGGGCTGACTCTCCAGGCGCAACTGCGCGCCCACCCTCGCCGCCCGCTCGCGCATTCCGGCGATCCCCCAGTGCCCCTCGGCGTGCGGTGCCGGTCGATCGGGATCGAAGCCACAGCCATCGTCGGACACGCGCAGACGCACCGCCGCGTGGTCGAAACACAACTCCATGTGAATCGTGCTGGCCGCGCCGTGGCGCACGGCGTTGCTCACGGCCTCCTGACCGATGCGAAGGAGTTGTTCTTCCAGCGTGCCATCGAGCCGTCTCGCCATGCCGCGCAGCGTGAACTCGAAGCGAATGTCGTGCGCCGCCGTGGCCGCCTCGCCCGAGCGCTGCAGCGCCGTTCCCAGGTCGCTCCGCACGAGCATTGGCGAGCGCAAGTTGGCGATGCTCTGCCGCGCTTCGAGGATGTACTCCTCGACCCGGGTACGGATGTTGACCACCTGGGCCTTGAGCGCCACCTTGGCCGGCTCGAGTTGCTCGCAGATATCGTCGAACTCCAGGGCAACGGCCACCAGGCTCTGGAGCAGTGTGTCGTGGATTTCCCGGCCGAGCCGCGAACGCTCGGCCAGCACGAGGCCGAACTCGCGGTTCATCTGGCGAACCCGGCGCCGCCAGCCGAACCACACGAGCAGCCCCAGCGATGTCGCCGCAACGGCGTAGAACGTCTTGGTTTGATAGAACGCTGGAAGGATCGTGACAACCAACGGAGTACGCGACTCGATCCAGGCATCTTCGTGACGCGACGACACACGGAAGGTGTAACTGCCGGGCGGAAGATTGGTGTAAGAGACGTCGCGCCGCTCGCCGACGTCTTGCCAGTCAGGGTCGAAGCCTTCCAGCCTGTGACGGAATCGCGGCCGCCCAGCCGTGAGACTGAGCAACGAGTAGTTGAGGACGAGACGGGTCGTCTGGGCGGGAATCGAGACGCGATCGCCTTCGTACGCAATCGGGTGGCCATCCGCCGATACGCCGTTGACGCCGATCAGCGTGGGGATCGGACGATCGCGCAGCCGGCCGGGGTCGACGATCGCCAGGCCGACCGACGTGACGAACAGCAGTTCCCCACGAGAGGTGCGGGCCGCGCTCGGCACGCCGGGCCGGCCCACGGTGCCAGGCAGGCCGTCCTCCGCGCCGTAGAGACGGTAGCGCAGCTGGTATGCGGGATCGGCCGCGGCCGACTCGAACTCGCCCGGAGCGATTCGCATCAGCGATTGCCCCAGCCCGATCCAGAAGTCACCCGCGCTGTCTTCCATGATCGAGACGACGCCCGACTGTGGGAAGCCGTTGCTCTTGAAGGTGCGAATACGCTCGCCGTCCACGCGGGCAAGGTCATCTTCTGTCGCGACCCAGAGGCGACCCGAGCGATCCTCGAAGATGGCGTTGACCGACGCTGGCGGCAGGCCGTGCTCGGTGCCGTAGGTGGAGACGGTGCCGTGGTCGTAGACCGAGAGCCCGCCGGCCCAGAAGCCGATCCAGACCCGGCCGGCACGGTCGACGTGCACGATGTAGGCCTTGCGCTGCCCGACGACATCGCTGAGGTTGTCGATGACACCGTGCTTCCAGCGAAACAGGCCCCGCTCCTGGTCGCACAGCCAGAGCGTGCCGTCGCTCTCAGAGGCGATGGCGCGAATCTGATATCCGCTCCACGCCGTGCCGGCAGCGGTCAGCAGCGGAACGAACCGCTGCCCGACCAGCCGCGCCACCCCGAGGGTGGTCGCGGCCCACAGCGTGCCGCCATGGTCTTCGTGCAACGCGATCACGATGCGGCCCGGCAGACCGTCTTGTTCGGTGAAGGTCCGCTCCGCCGTGCCCTGGCTACGCGTCAACCCGGTGGCCGTGGCCGTCCACACGGCGCCGTCGCGGGTGACCGCCACCGCCGCCACGAAGCCGTCGGAGCCCGCGCCATGCAGCACCGCTCTGATGTTCGATTCGGACAGCCGGCTCAGGCCGCGTCGTGAGCCGATCCACAGGCTGCCGTCGCGATCCTGGAACAGAGCGCGCACCTCGTCGCTCAGCAACCCCTCGCGCCGAGTCAAGTGCTCGATACGGTCGGGATCGACACCCGCGGTGTCGCCGTGGACGCGCATGAGGCCGGCACCGCGGGTACCCACCCACAGCGCACCGCTGCGATCGATGAGCAGCCCGCGGCCGGCGCCCGTGCGACGGGCCAACGGCGCGCTGCTCGAGCGCGCGGTTCCGACGATGCGAAAGGCCTCGTGCGGGTCGCTGACCCAGACCGTGCCGGCGCGGTCTTCCGCGACCTCGGCGTCGCTGCCGGCCTCGACCGGTATGAACGCGCGCTGCTCGGCGTGGCGGCGGTAGAGGCCCGTCGCCGTGCCCACCCACAGGCGGCCCCGAGAATCACACCGCAGA
This sequence comes from uncultured Acidobacteriota bacterium, assembly GCA_963814395.1. Taxonomy (GTDB): domain Bacteria; phylum Acidobacteriota; class Vicinamibacteria; order Vicinamibacterales; family UBA2999; genus CADEFD01. The sequence goes on along the minus strand of CAWFCS010000033.1, from coordinate 247,395 downwards.
CCGAGAACTGGCCCGCGGGGCAGCCCATCGGCCTCGCCGACGATGCGCCAGCGCTGGCCGTCGTAGGCCGAGAGCCCGCCATGGCTGGCCACCCAGATCGTCGCCTGGGCGTCCTCGACGATGGCGTTGACGTCGCCATGGGCGAGTCCATCTTTGGTCGTGAAATGGCTGGCGGAACCGTCGACGATCCTGGCCACTCCACCGACGGTGCCGAAGCCGACCCACAAGCTGCCGTCACGCGCGGCGAGAATCGCCGCGATCCGGTCGTCGGGCAGCGGCTGGCGGCCCTTCCATGGCACGAACTCCGAGCCGTCGAACCGCACCAGGCCGGTGCGCGTGCCCAGCCACAGATAGCCGCTCTGGTCTTGCGCGATCGAGTAGATCCCGAACGGAAACGGGCCCTGTTCCTCTGGCCAGTTGGTCAGCGTGTAGTCGGTCAACGACACGGGCGCTTGGGCCGCTTCGGCGGTCGCGGCCGCCCGCGCAGCGGCAGCCACGCGATCGCCCGCCAGACCCCAGAGGCCGGCGACGAGCACGATCCAACCCGCGACCCGTAACGCGGTCATGTCCTGAGCACCTTCAGCTCAGCGGCCCTTGGGCCACGCCACGCCCCGCGACGCCGTGGTCACCGGCCCGATGCCCTTGTAGATGAACCGCTGCACGCGGGCGCCCGTGTAGGTTTCCGCGGTGTAGAGATTCCCCTTCGAGTCGGTCGCCAGGTTGTGCACGCCGAAGAACTGTCCGGGCTGGCGGCCGCCGTCGCCGAATGACGTCAGCACGTCGAGCGTGCTGCGCAGCAGGATGTTGATCTTCTCGTCCACGCCGTTGGCCGCGTAGATATAGGTCTGTTGCGGATCGCGTGAGAAGGCCATGTCCCACAGCGATCCTGAGCGGAAGGTGTTGCCATCGACGACCGCTTCGGTGACGAACGTGCCGTCCTTACGGAAGACTTGAATGCGGTCGTTGACCCGGTCGCACACGTAGACCAAGCCGTCGTTCGACACGATCGCGCAGTGCACGGTGTTGAACTGCTTCGAGCGCGCCCCCTTCGGATTGTAGGCGGGCACCACGTCGTCGCTGGGCCTGGCGCCGTACGCGCCCCAGTGCCGCTTGTATGCGCCCGTGGTGGCGTCGAACACGATCACCCGGCGGTTGCCGTAGCCATCGGCGACGTAGACCTCGTTGGTGGCCGCCTCGACGAACACCTTGGTCGGCTTCCAGAAGTTGCCGAGGTCGTTGCTGCCGTTGTGCACGCCGTGCTTGCCGATCTGCAGCAGGAACTGCCCGGCGCCACTGAACTTGAGGAGCTGCGTGTCCTTGTCGCCATTGCCCGCGAGCCACACGTTGCCGGCGTGGTCGACCGTGATGCCGTGATTGCTGTCGGGCCAGTCGTAGCCCTTGCCCGGCCCGCCCCACGACGTCACGAGGGCTCCCGCCTGGTCGTAGACGAGCACCGGCGGGGCCACCGTGCAGCACGCGCCAATCGGGGTGCCGGGCGGCACCTGTTCGCCGGGCGTGCCGGGCAGGGCTTCGGGGTCGCGCCCACGTTCATCGCCGACCGTGATGTCGGCGGCCTTGAAGTTGTCTTCGACCGTGTTCGGACGGTGAATCGTCCACACCTGGTCTTTGGCGTCAACCGACAGGCCGATCGTCGACCCCGTCACCCAATGATTCGGCAACGGGCGCGGCCAGAAGGGATCGACCTCGAAGATCGGCGCCTGACGCGCTGGGCTCTGCGCCGTCACTGGCAGCGGCGGCGACAGCACCAGCCACGCGGCAATGAGGCCCAGAAGTGACAGCGCAGTCCGCGGCAGGTGTCGTCGATTGGTCATGGCAGCGCCCTCACTCTACATCCGCGGCACGAGCAGCCTCACGGCGTTCGCACCGCCCGCGCGCCTGGTCAGAAGTCGAAACGCGCCGAGAATTGGATGACGCGCGGTTCAGCGGTGCGATCCGGCCGTCCGAGCGCGGTGCCGAAGGTCTGATTCTGCAGAAGGACCACGCTGGTGTTCATCAAGTTGAACGCTTGCACGTTCGCGGTCAGGCGCCGGTCGCCGAACTGGAACACCCGTGACAACTGCAGGCTGACCTGCACGAAGCGGTCCGTGAACTCTTCACCCGGAGCCACGAGCGGCACCACCAGGGAGGCGTTCGTCATGTTGGGAATCACGAGCGCGCCGGGCGTGCACGGCCCCAGGCAATTGGCCGCGTAACGCGTCGTTCGCGACAGGCTCCAGTTGGTCGAGAGCCCCGTGAAGCGGGCACCGCCGGCCGGCGCGAACGCGCGATTGCCATTCAGGCCACCCGCCCAGCTGGTGACGGTGAGACCGGCCTGGAAGCGGGCCGGCAGCGGTTGCGCCACCGACACCTTGAACTCGTGCTGGAACGGCATGCCCAGCTTGCTCTGGTCGCAGAACCGCAGCGTGTTCGGGTCGTCGCGCGAATCGCAAACCACGTCCACCGTGCGGTCGGCGGTCCAGCCGCCGAACGCGTTGCCGCCACCGGGCAACCGTCCGTTCAGGCTGAGCTCGAACGCGTTGTAGCTGTTGCGGCGCGTCGACGTGTCGCTCGCATTGCGGTCGACCTGCTGCACGAGGCCTCGCTTAGCCGCATTCAGGTTGTAGGCCGTGATCACCGTGCCATCGAGCGGGCTCACGATATCGATCGGCGCGTAGTCGGCAAAAGTCACCAGATCGTTGTCAGTGCGATGGAGGTTCCGCCATTCGCGGTGGTACCACATGAACGTCGCGCCCAAGCCCGGCAGCACCTGGTGCTCGACACCCAGCGACGAACTCAGGTTGTAGGCGCGTTCGATGTTCGGATCGGGCGACCGGGTCAGAGCCGTGACGCGGCCGAAGTTGACGTCGGCGGCGGGGCCGATTTCGCTGTCCTGCGCGATGTCGTCGCCGTTCAGGTCGCTCCAGGTGCGCGTCTCGTTCCTGACCGCCACCGAGTTGTACTGTTGCGCAAAGCCGGTGCCCCACGTCTCGACGAACTTGCCCCAGCTGCCCTTGACCGCGGTCTTCGCCGTGCCGAACACATCGTAGGCAAAGCCCAAGCGCGGCGAGATGGTGGTCCACACCGGCATCTTGATCTCGGGCTGCACGCGTTCGAACGGGGTGAATCGCCCTGCTTCGACGGTCGTGCCATCGACCTGCGTAGCCAGACGGTCGAAGCGCGCGCCCACGTTGAGGGTCAGTCGCTTGATCGTCCAGGCGTCCTGCGCGAACAGGCCGAGGTCGCCGTTGACCGAGTTGAAGAACTTGCCGGGCGTGTTGTACACCCGCACGCTGTCGGGCACGCCGTTCCGGTACAGCTGCATGAGGTCGCCGTTGAACGTCGTAGTCTCGCCGTAGCGACCCGTCGTGAGCTGCAGGCCAAGCTTGGCCGTGTGAGAGCCCGTCACATAGGTCATGGTGCTGGCTGCCACATTGCGGATGGGAAACACACCGCGACGCCCTTCTCGCTGGATCGTCTCTTTCCAGAACCGACCCGTGATGAGGTCTTCGTGTCCCGCCGACGAGAACCACTCGGGGGTGCCGCGCTCGAACCGCAGTGCCTCCGAGGCGTAGTCCTGGGTGCGGGAGTAGTTCGTCACGGCGTAGGCGACATCCAACAGCAGCTTGTTCGAAAACGTCGAGGTCCACTTCGATTGCCCGAAGTAGTAGTTCGTGTCGCTGGGTGAGTAGGCCGCCTGCGCCTGGTTGGTGCTATTGGTCTCGCGGAGCGAGCGATCGACGTAGGCCGTGAGCCTATTCCGCTGCCCCACCTGCCCCGTCAGCCTGAGGCTGAGGTTGTAGACTGTCGAGTCGTCGACCGCCTGGGGCACGGTCTGATTCGCGAAGAACCAGTTGGCACGGGTCAGGGTGTCGTCCTCGTAGATGTTCGCGGGTAGCAGGCGCTCGCCGAACTGCCGGTACGATCCGACGAACCACAGGCGGTCGCGAAGCACGGGGCCGCCCACGGTCGCGTCGCCCTCGTAGGAACGCCCTTTGGAGTTGCCAGCGGTGAAGCCACTCGCCAGCAGTTCGTCGGTGATGTTGTTGCTGACCCAACGCTTCGGATGCCCCTGCACGTTGAAACCGCCGCGGAAGACGTTGCCGCCATCCCGGGGAATGACGTTGATGCGCAGGCCCGCACTCGGGTTCTCGGCGTTGCCCCCCGTCTCGTACGTGACTTCCTGGCTCATGGCTTCGTTCAGGAAGATATTGACCTGGCCGTTGGCCTGCATGCTGCTCGCCGGCAGGCCATCGACGTTCCACGAGGTTTCCTTGATGTTGACCAGGCCACGGCCGATGGCGTAGGTCTGGGCGATGCGCGACGCGCCGGTGCCGGCGCCCACGTCGAGCCGCACGCCGGGCACGAAGGCCGCGACGGCGGCCACGTTGCCGGTGTTCGGGAGCGCCTCGAGATACTCACGGTCGACGACCTGGCGACGGGCCGTGGTCTGCACGTCGACGACCGGTGAGGCGCCGGTGACGGTCACCGTTTCGCTGAGCGCGCCGATGCGCAGCTCGCCGTTGATGGGGACGGTGGCGCCAGAGGCGACAGCGACACCTTCCCGCCTGACCGTGCTGAAGCCCTGCAGGCTGAAGGTGACGGAGTATTCACCGGGGCGCACGTCGGTGACCGAATATCGGCCCTGGCCGTCGGTGACGACCGTGCGCACCTTTTCGATCAGCGCGGGACTAGCCACCTCCACGCTCACCCCGGGAAGCACGGCGCCGGTGTCGTCGGTGACGACGCCCGCGACGGTGCTCTGGGCGAACGCAACGACGGGGAGGAGCCATACCGCCACGCCGAGGGCGCCACAGAGGATAGAATCGCTTGAATGTCATCGGGTCTCCTGAGTCCATATGCGGATGGCACCCATCTGTGGTGCGACGACTATTCTTCGGAACCGGCCCCGCAGGGTCAATTCCCCAGAATCAGGGACGCCCCGAGCGTACGCCGTGCCGAGTGCTCATTTCCGGACGAATTTCTTGACGGACAGGCCACGCACCTCAGCCACGTAGATGTCGCCACGCGTGTTCACCGACAGCATGTGAGGGCCGGTAAGCCCGTGGATCTCGCCGAGGATGGCCCGAGTCTTGGTGTCGACAATGGTCAAGAACTCGTCCGGGTTCCCCTGAGTGCCATCGACGACGTACAACACGTCGTCCTTGGTCATGAACAGCCCGTAGGGCGTGCCGGCGCTCGTGATCTGGTCAAGGAATCTGCCGTCCTGATCGAACACCTCGACGCGTTTGTTCGAGCGGTTGGCCACGTAGAGCCTGCCCACGGAGTCCATCGCAATGCTGTGCGGCACGTTCAGCTCGCCGGGCCCGGCGCCTTTTTTGCCCCAGAACTTCAAGAACGTCCCGTCCTTCGAGTACTTGACGACGCGGGCGTTGGTGCTCTCGCCGTCAGAGACGTAGATCTCGCCGTTGGGCGCGAACACGAGGTCGCTCGGGCCGTTCAACGCATCGATCGAGGTGTTGTCGCCCGCCACGCCCTTCTTGCCGATCTCGAGCAGCAGTTTGCCCTCGGGACTGAACTTCAGCACCTGATGCGAGCCGCGGTCGGTCACCCACACGTTGCCAGCACGATCCAGTCGCAAGCCGTGCGCCTGCGTGAACATGCCATCGCCCCACGACCGGAGGTGCTTGCCGTGGCCATCGAAGACCATCACCTGTCCGGGCTCGCGCTGCAGGGCGTAGACGTTGCCCCCGGCGTCGATGTCGACCGCGGTCATGGCCCCCCACGTCGTGCCCGCGGGCAGTTGCGCCCAGTTGGCGACCGGCTGGTACGTCATCGGCGCCGGGCGGGCGACGGTTCCTGGCGACATCTTGACGTGCCGTTCGAGCATCCGGCGTCGAACGACGGCGCCGTACACGTTGCCCTGCGCATCGACGCCGACGCCTTCGGCGCCGGAATGGTCGCCCACGGTCGCTTCCAGGTCTTCGATGAACCCCGTCACCGAGCCGTCTTTCGCGCTGCCGATGCGAATGCCCTTCTTGATCCCGGGCAGTTCGTGTGCGCCGGTATCGGGACCGGATTCCGAATCGGCCACGTAGATCGTGTCGTCGGGCGCGATGAAGATCCCACTGGGCCGGCCGAACTGGCGCCATTCCGCCAGCTGCGTGCCGTCCTGGTCGAAGATCAGGATGCGATTGTTTTCGCGATCGCCGACGAACAGACGGCCGCGCGAATCCATGGCGATGGTGTGGGGCTCGCTCATCTGGCCGCCGCCCGACCCCTTGGCGCCCCACTCCTTCAGGAATTTGCCGTCCTTGGTGAACTTCACCACGCGATTGCTCTTGCCGTTGCGGTGGCTATCGGTCACGAAGATCGTGCCGTCGGGCGCCAACACCACATCGGTGGGTCGATCGAAGTGGTTCGGACCCGTGCCGCTGACGCCCGGCTGGCCGAGGGTCATCAGCACCTTGCCGTCGGGACTGAACTTGAAGACCTGGTGCCCCTTGCCGCTCTTGCCACCCTCGCTACCCGGGGCATCGGTCAGCCACAGATTGCCGTCGCGATCGGTCGTGGCGCCGTGCGGAAACTCGAACATCCCCTGCCCCCAACTGGCGAGCAGCGTGCCGCTCTCGTTGTACTTGAGGATCGGCGCCTCACCGCGCCCGGCGCACGAGTTCTCGAAACACCGGTGGACGACGTAGAGCACGCCGCCAGGCGCCGGTTCGATGGCCGTGACCGCCGCCCACTTCACGCCGGGCGGCAACTGCCCCCAGTCGCGCGTCGTGCGGTACGGTTGGGGCAAGTCGTTCCGTGGCGTTGCTGCAATTGCAGCCGCGCCGGTGGTCTGGCCCACGGCGCCGACCGGAAGGAGCCACGTCGCGACGGAGAGCACGCCGCACAGACAAAGTCGGGTGATGGCCATCAAGTCTCCAATTCGTCGACCATTCTTCGGACCAGGCCACCGTTGGGTCAACTCCCCAGAGCCAGGGACATCGGCACTTCTGGCTGGAAGCGGGAGGAATTTCTTGTGATACGGTTTTTCAGATGAAGACCACATTGCAGCTCGACGATCACACGTTCGTCGAGCTGAAGCGTTATGCCGCAGCGCATGGACGCACGATCTCGGACGTGGCGGAAACGGCGTTGCGGCTGCGCTTGCGCCCTCGGCTGCAGCGGTCGGCGCTCCCGCCACTGCCGTCGTTCGCGAGCGGCGGCGCCCTGGTCGACGTGGCTGACCGGGAAGCCCTGGACGGCGCCATAGAAGGGCGCTAGGTCATCGGCGGCCTGAGAGGCGGGGCGCGCAACGCGACGTCTGAGCGCAGGCCGGCCGCGGATGGCGAGCCGCCGTATACTGCCGCCATGAAGCGAGGAGCCACCTACACGCGCGCACTTGCGGCCGTGCTGCTCTCGTCCGTGACGCTCGTCGCGCAGCGGGGTGCTCCCGGCGGCGAGTGGCCCACCTACGGCGGCGATCTCGGTCACACGCGCTACGCGCCGCTCGACCAGATCACCGCCGCCAACTTCGGCGCTCTCGAGGTGGCGTGGCGCTTCAAGACCGACAACCTCGGGCCGCGCCCGGAGTTCAACTTCCAGAGCACGCCGCTCATGGTGAAGGGCCGGCTGTATTCCACCGCCGGCTCGCGCCGCGCCGTCGGTGGCCATCGATGCCGCCACCGGCGAGCTGAAGTGGTCGTACTCGCTCGATGAAGGCGCGCGCGGCGCGGCCGCACCGCGCCTGCTCTCGGGCCGCGGTCTGTCGTACTGGACCGACGGCACCGAGGAGCGCATCCTCTACGTCACGCCGGGCTATCGCCTGATCGCGCTCGACGCCGCCACCGGCCAGCCGGTGCCGGGCTTCGGCGAGCAGGGGATCGTCGACCTGAAGCAGAACTTCGATCAGGATCTGAACCTCACGACCGCGGCCGTCGGCCTGCACGCCACGCCGATCATCGCCAAGAACGTGGTGATCGTGGGCGCGGCCTTCGAGACCGGCGCCAATCCCAAGAGCAAGATCAACGTGAAGGGCTACGTGCGCGGCTTCGACGTGCGCACGGGCAAGCGCCTGTGGATCTTCCGCACCATCCCGAGCCCGGGCGAGTTCGGCAACAACACATGGCGGCAGGATTCGTGGGCCTACACCGGCAACACCGGCGTGTGGGCGCAGATCTCGGTGGATGCAGAAGCCGGCCTCGCGTATCTGCCCGTGGAGCTGCCCACGCACGACTACTACGGCGGCGCGCGGCCCGGCGACAACCTGTTCAGCGAAAGCCTCGTGGCCGTGGACCTGCAGACCGGCGAGCGCAAGTGGCACTTCCAGTTCGTGCACCACGGCGTGTGGGACATGGACATCCCGTGTGCGCCGATCCTGGCCGACGTGATGATCGACGGCCGGCTCCGCAAGATCGTGGCGCAGCCGACCAAGCAGGCCTTTCTCTACGTGTTCGATCGCCTCACGGGCGAGCCGATCTGGCCGATTGTGGAGCGGCCGGTGCCCAAGGGCGACGTGCCCGGTGAGCACTACGCGCCGATGCAGCCCTTCCCCAGCAAGCCCCCGGCCTACGACCGGCAGGGCTTCGCCGTGGACGACCTCATCGACTTCACCCCCGAGCTGCGCAAGGAAGGCGAAGCGGCGATTGCCTCGTACCGCATCGGGCCCGTCTTCACGCCGCCGTCGCTCAGCCGCAAGGAAGGGCCGATCGCCACGCTGGTGATGGGCGCGCAGGGGGCCGCCACGAACTGGCCAGGCGGCTCGTTCGATCCGGAGACCGGCATCCTGTATGTGGCCTCCGAGAGCTCGCCGCGGCCCATGGGGCTGGTGCCGCCGCCGCCCGGCGTGTCAGACCTGCCATACCACCAAGGCACGGTGCTCTCCGGGGCGCGGCGATCCGGAGGTTCGGGGTCGGCCACGGCCGACGCCGGCGGCGCCAATCCTCCGCTCACCGTGCAGGGGCTGCCGCTCGTGAAGCCGCCGTACAGCCGCATCAGCGCGATTGATCTGACGAAGGGCGAGATCCGCTGGCAGGTGCCGCACGGCGGCACGCCCGACCTGGTCAAGAACCATCCCGCACTGAAGGGGCTCGATGTGGCGCCAACGGGCCGGCCGGGCAACAACGTGGGCACGCTCGTGACCAAGACGCTGGTCATCGCCGGCGAAGGCAACTACGGGCCCACGCCGTCGGGCGCGCGCGGAGCGATGCTGCGCGCCTACGACAAGGCCACAGGGACGGAAGTGGCCGCATATCAGCTGCCGGCTCCCCAAACTGGGTCGCCGATGACCTACCTGCTGAACGGCCAGCAGTATCTGGTGATTGCGGTCAGCGGGGCGGGCTACAGCGGCGAGCTGCTGGCCCTGCGCCTGCCGCGCTGAACCGGCGGCATCCTGCCGCCCGGCGCTGGCGCGCAGGCAACCTGCAGCCAGACTAATGTTCAGCTCTTTCCCGTTCGCCGCCCGCGCCAGGCGGCGCCTAGCCATGCGCGAACCGCGCATGCGGGCGCAAGTCGCGGCACGCCGGTACCCTCGCAGGTTGTGGTACCGGCCTTGCTGTTTCGTGCCCGTGGACGCCATCCTCCAGACGCTTCAGGGACCGCAATGACGAGTCTGAAGGTCGACCGCACGCCGCCCGCGCCCAAGGTCGACGACCCGTGGGGTCTCACCAAGAGCACCGACGCCGTCACGGTGGTGCCAGCCGGCGTCGCCGCCCGGGCCGACGAAATTCATCCGGCGGAGGCACCGCGCCGCCGCGTCATGTGGCTCGCCGTGGCTGCCGTTGCGATTGCCGGCGTGGGCGTCGCGACGTTTGCGGCGGCCCGCCAGTGGCGCGCCGCCCAGGCCGAGGCGACGCTCGGCCTGCTGGTGCTCTCGTCGCACCCCTCGGACGCGCAGGTGACCGTGGATGGTCAGCCCGCCGGCAGCACGCCCGTGGCGCTGCGCTTGAAGGCCGGCCCGCACGCGGTCGTGGTCACGGGCGCCGCCGGCGTCTTCGAGCAGTTCAGCGCCGACGTGGCGGCTGGAGCCTCCGCCACGCGTCACGTCGCACTGGTCACGCCCGCCCCTGTGGCCACGACCGGCGCCCTGGCCATCGATGCCGCGCCCGCGGGCGGCGAGGTGCTGGTCGACGGCGTCAGAGCCGGCGTCGCGCCCCTGACCGTGTCGAGTCTGGCGCCCGGCGAGCATGTGGTGCAGGTGCGCCGGGGAGCCGGCACCATCGAACGCCGCGTCGCCGTCGTGGCCGGCACGGTCACGTCGCTGGTGTTCGAAGCGCCGTCAGCGGCGGGCGTCACTGGCTGGATCACCGTGTCGCTGCCGTTCGACGTGCAGGTCTACGAAGGCAGCACCTACGTGGGCTCCAACCAAGGCGAGCGGATCCTGGTGGGCGCCGGGCGTCACACGTTCGATCTGGTCAACGAGTCCCTGCGCTTCCGGTCGCAGCACACGGTGGTGGTGGGGCCCGGCCAAACGGCACGCCTGGCCGTCGACCTGCCGCAAGGCGCCCTCAGCGTGAACGCCCAGCCCTGGGCCGAAGTGGTCATCGGCGGGCGCAGCTACGGCGAGACCCCGCTCGCCAACATCGCCCTGCCGATCGGCACGCATGAGGTCACGCTGCGGCATCCCACGCTCGGCGAGCGGCGCGAACTCGCGACCGTCCGCCTCGATGCTCCGAATCGCGTGAGCGTCGATCTGCGGAAGTAGTGCATGCGTAGCGCCATCCCCGCCCTCACCGCGGCCTTGGTCACGCTGCTGTGCCTTGCGGGCCCGGCCCGGCCGGCCGCGGCCCAGACGCCGCTCGAGGCGGCCGACGGCCCTCTACGCATCGGCCGACTACGAGGGCGCGCTCGCCGCACTCGACACGATGCCGGCGGCCGGCGCGTCGCCCGCCGACGGCGCCTCGGTGGATCACATGCGGATGCTCTGTCTGCTCGCCCTGGGCCGCACCGCCGATGCCGAACGAGCCATCGTGTCGCTGCTCGATCAGCAGCCGACCTACCGCCTGAACGAAGACGACGCCGCGCCGCGCGTGCTGCGTCTGTTCACCGAGGTGCGGCGCCGGGCCCTGCCCGATGTGGTGCGCCGGCGCTACCGCGAGGCCAAACGGCTCTACGACGCCAAGCAGCACGAACAGGCCGCCACGGCCTTTGCGGTGGTGCGCGATCTGCTGGCCGAGCCCGACCTGGCGACCAGCACCGACGCCACGCTGGAGGACCTGGGCCATCTGGCCGGCGGGTTTGCTGACCTGAATCGCGCGGCGCTCGACGCCGAGGCACGCGCCGCCGCAGCCGCTCGCGCGGCCGAGACCGCCGCGGCGCAGGCCGCCGAAGCGGCCCGGACCCAGGCGGCGGTGGCGCCGCCACCGCCCGACCTGGCCGAGCGGATCTTCGACGCGAGCGACGCCGACGTCACGCCGCCGGTGATCGAGCGTCAGGACATCTCGCGGTGGGTGGGTGCGCTGCCGAGCCCGCGCCCGGGCACCAACCTGGGATCGATCGAGGTGGTGATCGACGAAGCGGGTAGCGTGGCGAGCGCGACGATCCGCGCGTCGGTGAGCCGCTTCTACGACAACGTGCTGCTCGAGTCGTCCAAGCTGTGGCGCTACCGGCCGGCCACCCGCCAGGGGCGACCGGTCAAGTATCGCCGGGTGATCGCCGTGGTCACGGGCGGCTGACGCGTTCGCGCGCAGTCCGCCGCTGCCCGCCCCGGCCCGCCTTCCGCCGCTACAGCGGCCCGTAGCCGGGTGTGGCGGTGAAGGCACCGGCCACGACGATGCGGCCATCCACCTGCCGGAGCGGCAACTGCGGCAGGCGCCGGGGCGCCGGCCCGCCAATCACCGCGCCCGACTCGCGCGGGTCGAACGTGGAGCTGTGGCAGCTGCAGAAGATGGTCTGGCTTTCGCCGAGCGGCTCGTCCACCTCGCAGCCGTTGTGCGTGCAGATGGCCGAATAGGCCACCAGGTCGTCGGCCGCCAGGGCGCGCGTGGCGTCGGCCAGCGAGGCCGGATTCAGGCGCGCGACGATGATGCGGTGCATCGGGAAGTTCTTCACCACGTCGCCCTTCGGGGCGATGGCCCACACCATCATGCCGCGGCCGTCGAAGGGCACGTCGTCGGGCGCGATCGGAATCAGATTGGGGTCATCCACGCGCACCAGCAGGTCGCCCTCGGCGGGCGGCGGCCCCGGCGCCGGCTGCGCGAACGCGCGCACCGGGGTGAGCCACGCCAGCACGAGCCCGGCGGCGGCGCCGCGCAGCACGGTGCGGCGCTGACAATCGGTGGAGCGAGGGGCGACGAACGGGAGCGTGTCGGCCATGACTGGCCGATCATCCTACATGGGCCCCGGCGTCGTTGTCTTCCGATGTCGCCGGCAGCGCTACGGCTCGCGCAACGCCACCATCGGGTCGACCCGCGTCGTGCGCAGCGCCGGCAGCAGGCTGGCCACCACCCCCGCCAGCATGAGCCCGGCGGCCGCGGCGGCAAACGCCGGTAGATCGAACGGGCCGATGCCGTAGAGCACGCCCGACAACGACCGGGCCAGCACGAGCGCGCCCACGAGCCCCACCCCACCGCCAATCGTGACCAGCGTGACGCTCTGGCGCACCACGAGGCCTACGGTTTCGGCCACCGTCGATCCCAGAGCCAGCCGCAGGCCAATCTCCTTGGTGCGCTCGCTCACCGAGTAGGACAACACGCCGTAGATGCCGAGCGCGGCCAGCAGCAGGGCCGCCAGCGCGAAGAGCGCGAGCAGCGTGGTGCTGAGGCGCGGCAGGAACACGGCGCGCGCCAGGATCTGATCGACGGTGCTCAGTTCGTAGATCGGCTGCTGCGGATCCACGTCCCAGATGACCCGCTGCATGGTGCCGGCGAACACGGCCGGATCGCCACTGGTGCGGGCCACGAGCGCCATGCCGGCCGACGGACTCTGACGCATGGGCAGGTAGACCTGCTTCTTCGGCTCGCTCTCGAGCCCTTGGTTGCGCACATCGCCCACGACGCCCACCACTTCGCTCTTGCCGTGCGGATTCTGGATGATCTGTCCGATCGGGCTGCGCCCCGGAAAGTAGCGCCGGGCCATGGTCTGGTTGATCACGCTCGTGCGCGGCCCGGTCTCGATATCGCGCTCGTCGAGCAGGCGCCCATCGAGCAGCGCGATCTTCATCGTCTGGAAATAGCCCGGGGCCACGATGCGGACGTCGGCCAGGGGATCTTCGGTGGCCGGCGGCGGCTGGCCGGCCACGGTGAAGGGCAACGCGCCGGCGGCGCCCACGTCGTGGAGCGGCATCGCCGACACGGCCGACGCCGCGGTCACGCCCGGCGCGCGGCGCAGGCGTTCGACCACCTCTTCGTAGAACCGTGCCACCGCGGGCCGCTGGTTGTACTTCGTGGTCGGCAGCAGCACGCGGGCCGCCACCAAATTGGTGGCATCGAAGCCCGGGCTCACCTGCAGCAGCTTCTGGAAGCTGCGCGTCATCAGGCCCGCGCCTACGAGCAGCACGAGCGCCAGCGCCACTTCCACGACCACCAGGGCGCTGAGCATGCGCCGCGCATAGGGACTGCCGGTGGACCCCGAGGTTTCGTGCATCTGCGTGCGCAGGTCGCCTGCTGCCCGCAGCGCCGGCAGGATGCCGAAGGCCAGAGCCACGGCCGCCGACACGGCCAGCGCGAAGAGCAGCACACCGCCATCGAGCTGAATGCGATCCAGGCGCGGCAACTCGCTGGCCGGCAGCGTGGCCAGCAGGCGCAGCCCCACGAACGCGGCCACCAGACCGAGCGCGCCGCCGCCCACGGCCAGCAGCAGGCTTTCGGCCAGCACCGGCCGGGCCACATCCCAGCGCCCGGCGCCCAGCGCGCCGCGCACCGCGATCTCGCGCCGGCGGCTCGAGGCGCGCGCCAGCAGCAGGTTGGCCATGTTGGCGCACACGATGAGCAGCAGGAAGGCCACCGCGCCCATCAGCACCAGCAGCGCGGGACGCGACTGCGCCACCAGCTGCTCATGCGCGGCCACCACGCGCGCACCCCAGCCGGCGTTGCTGTCGGCGTGCGCCGAGGCAATGCGGGTGGCCAGCACGGCGAGCTCGTCCTGCGCCTGCGCCATGGTGGCGCCGTCGGCCAGCCGGCCCACGATGGTGAGCGAGCGGGCGCGCCGCGACGCGCCGTGCAGGTCCTTGGGGTCGAAGGCCAGCGGCGTCCACACCTCCACGTTGGTGCTGGTCGGGAACTCGAAGGCCGGCGGCATCACGCCCACCACGGTGTAGGGCACGGCGTCGAGCTGAAGGCGCGTGCCGACGACGCCGGCGTTGGCGCCGAGCACGCGCGTCCAGAAGCCGTGGCTGAGCACCACCACGCGGTCGGCGCCCACCACCGCCTCGTCGGGCACGAAGGTGCGGCCGAGCTGCGCCTGCGCATCGCAGCACCGCGAAGAGATCCGGCGTGGCCCGCACGCCGGGCACGTTGCGCGGATCCCCGGTGCCGGCGTACGAGAAGTCCACCTGACGATAGGCGGCCACGGCCTGCAGGCTGCGGCTCTCGCGCTTCCAGTCCTCGTAGGTCGGCACCGACACGCGTTCCTGATTGCCTTCGGGGCTCACTTCCCACAACACGGCGATCTGCTCGGGCGCGTCGTAGGGCAGCGGATTCAGCACCACCGCCTTGATCACGCTGAAGATGGCGGTGGTGGCGCCGATGCCGAGAGCCAGCGTGACGAGGGCCACCAGCAGGAAGGTGGGCTGGCGCAGCAGGGCGCGGGCGGCGTACTTGAACGCGGACATCCAGTCGGCCATGCCGCGCATTCTATGCGGATCGCGCCGGCCCGCGACCGGGGATAGACTGACGCCGCTCCCCGACCTTTGACCCGCTTGGAGGCTGCATGTTCTGTCCGACCCGTGTCGTCGCGCCCGCGATTCTGGCCCTCGCCGTGCTGACCCCCACCGCCGCGCGGGCGCAAGGCGCCGCCCTGCCCACGTGTATGACCCTGTTACCCGTGGAGGCCCTCACCAAGATCCTGGGCCAGACCTACAAGGACATGGGCAGCGAGGTGGGGCGCTCGGGTGCCTCCGACTGCGAATGGGCGACAGGACTCGGCACGCCCACGTTCAAGACGCTGGCGTTCACGTTCTTCGACGCCGTGGCCCTCGAGGCCAGCCCGGGCTACGCCAGTGCCGACGAGTACCTTCGAGTCGGTGGTATCGAGCGTGGAATCGCGGGCGCCCGCCAAGCGCGAGCTGTTGCCAGGGGTCGGGGTGAAGGCAGCCTTCGTGGCCACGCCGCCGCAGATGCTCGTGGCCGTGCAGCGCAAGGACGGCGTGGCGCGCCTCGTGGGCAACAACCTGACCAAGGCGCAGATGCTGGCGCTGGCCCGCGCCCTGGCGACGCCCTGACCTGAGGCGCTCCGCACTCCCGTCTATCTGCGCCCGTCGCCGACGGGCGCGCGTGGCCTACGTGCCGCAGAAGGTGCGATACGGGCGGCCGCCCGGCGTGGGGCCTAGGGCAAACTCCGCCTGGTTGCGGGCGTGGTCGTAGGGCGCCGCCAGCGCCGCCATCAACCGTTCGAGCGGGTCGAGATCGCCCCCATCGGTCGCCGCCGTCAACGCCGCTTCCACCAGGTGATTGCGCGGGATCACGGCGGGGTTGCGTTGCTGCATCGCCGCCGTGACCACTTCGGGTGCGTGCGGCTGTCGCGCGAGTCGCGCCTGCCACGCGGTGTGCCACGCGCCGAACGATGCGTCGATCAGCAGGTCGGCCCCGGGCGCGCCCGCGGCCGAGAGCCGGGCGAACGTGCTCGTGAAATCCGCGCGCGTGTCGTGCATCCAGGTGAGCAGGCTCTCGGCGAGCGCGGCGTCTTCGGGTTCCTCGGTCAGCAGTCCGAGCTTGGCGCGCATGCCCGCCCGCCAGTGGTGCTGGAACCGTGTCTCGAATCGTTCGATCGACACGTTGGCCAGGGCAATGGCGCGCGCCTCATCCGCAGCGAAGAGCGGCAGCAGCGCCTCGGCCAGCCGGGCCAGATTCCACTGCGCGATGGCGGGCTGCTGGCCGTAGGCGTAGCGGCCGGCGGCGTCGATCGAGCTGAACACCGTGGCCGGGTCGTAGACATCGAGGAACGCGCACGGACCGTAGTCGAGGGTTTCGCCGGCCAGCGACATGTTGTCGGTGTTCATCACGCCGTGCACGAAGCCCACGAGTTGCCATTGCGCGATGAGCGCGGCCTGCCGTTCCGCGATCGCGTCGAAGAGCGCCACGTAGGGCGTGGCCGCACCCACCGCCTCGGGATAGTGCCGCTGCAGCGTGTAGTCGGCGAGGGCCCGCAGGGCCGCCGGATCGCGGTGCGCCGCTGCCCATTCGAACGTGCCGACGCGCACATGGCTGGCGGCCACGCGCGTGAGCACGGCCCCGGGCAGCATCCGCTCGCGCTGCACCGGCTCGCCCGTCGACACCACCGCCAGACTGCGCGACGTGGGAATGCCAAGGGCGTGGATGGCCTCGCTGATCACGAGCTCGCGCAGCATCGGCCCGAGCGCCGCCCGGCCATCGCCACGCCGCGAGTAGGGCGTGGCCCCCGCGCCCTTCAGTTGCACGTCGAGACGGCGGCCATCGGGCGTGATCTGCTCGCCCAGCAGGATCGCGCGGCCGTCGCCGAGGGCGGTGAAGTGGCCGAACTGATGGCCGGCGTAGGCCTGCGCCAGGGGACGGGCGCCGTCGGGCAACACGTTGCCGGCGAAGAGGGCGGCTCCGGCCGGCGCCTCGAGCGCCGGCACGTCGAGCCCAAGGGCTTCTGCGAGCACGGTGTTGAAGACCACGAACTGCGGATCGCGCACGGGCGTGGGCGCCACACGCGCGTGGAAGAGCGCGGGCAGGTCAGCGTAGGTGTGTGCGAGGCGCCATCCGCTCACGGCGTGCTACTGGCAGGAGGCGGGCCGTCGGCATCCACCGCTAGGGCCGCGGCGTCACCATGATGCTCTTCAGCGCGTCGGCCGTGCCCGACAGCGGCGTCTGCCCCGCCGGGTACTTGTTCATGTGCAGGAAGTAGGCGATGAGCGCGCCGATGTCATCCCGCGTGAGGGTGCCCGGGTTGTCGGCGGGCATCTCGGCCATGGCGCCGTCGATTTCGGCCAGCGGCCGGCCCACGTAGGCGCGCGTCCATTCGGCACCGGTGAACTTCGCCGGTTGGTGGCAGCTCTCACACGTCTGGGCGTAGAGCGCTTGCCCTTTGGTGGCCTGCTCCGCGGTGTAGACCCCGTCGCTCGTCGACGGCGCCTGCGTGCGCACGGCCCCGACCGTGCTCGCACATGCCGCCATCGTCACCGCCGCTGCTGCCAGCCACATCATTCCGCGCGTCATGAATCCATCCTAACCCGGGTGGCCGGCGTGGGCACCAGGCGCAGCCCCGCCATGGGCCGGCGTGACCCACCTCTGCGCCAGCGGGGCAAACCGGCATAAAATCATCGTTTCCCCGGGGTGGAACGGCCGCCCGAAAGTGGTGACATGACTTCTGAACTCTGGCTCTTGGCGTTTGGCGCGGCCGTTGGCGGCTTGGTACAGGGCATTTCCGGCTTCGCCTTCGCGATGGTGGCCATGGCGATCTGGGTGTGGGGCGTCGATCCCAAGCTGGCGGCCCTGATGGCCGTGTTCGGCGGGTTCACCGGCCAGATCATCTCGGCCATTCGCGTGCGCCGGGGCTGGCACCTTCACTTGCTGTGGCCGTTCGTGCTCGGCAGCGCCATCGGCATCCCGCTCGGCTCGCGGCTCCTCGCGCTGCTCGACCCCAACCGCTTCAAGCTGGTGCTGGGCGGCATGCTGGTGGTGTGCTGCGGCGCGATGCTGGCCACGGCGAAGCTGCCGAAGATCACGCACGGAGGCAAGGTGGCCGACGCGGGTGTCGGCCTGCTGGGCGGCCTGATGGCGCCGCTCAGCGGCTTCAGCGGCCTGGCCCCGGCGCTGTGGGCCACGCTGCGCGGCTACACCAAGGACGAACATCGCGCGGTGCTGCAGAACTTCAACCTGATCGTGCTCGCCGCCACGTTCACCTCGTCGGTGTGGTCGGGCCGGGTCGGCGCGCAGCACCTGCCGCAGATGGCCGTCGTGGCCGGATCGCTCGTGATTCCGTCGATCTACGGCTCGAAGATCTACGTCGGCATGAGCCCCGTGGCGTTCCGCAACGGCGTGCTCTGGATCCTGGTGTTCGCGGGCGTGACGATGCTGGCGGCGGCGCTCAGGAACATGGCGTTCTGAACGGTTCGGCGCCCTACCCTTCGGTGGGCTCCTCGGGCAGTGACAATGCGCTGCGCCAGGTGGCCGGCGCCTGATCGAGCCGCACGCCCATGCCGCCGGTGGTGCTCGAGACGAGCGCCGGGGCCACGCGCCGCGCGCGCATCACGCGCCCATCCAGGTGCAGCGGCTCGCCGCCCGGCACCGGCACCTGCACGCGCACCGTCGAGCCCTGGGGCAGCACCGCATTGGTCGAGATGAAGATGCCGCGGGCCGACACGTCGGTGATGAGGCCCATGCGGTCGGGCCGCTCGGCGCCGAAGCGAATCGACAGCCGGGTCTTCTTACGTTGACGTCCGCGCTTTTCCATCAGCCCTGCCTGACCCCGCGGCACGCGCCGCGGTGAACCACGAAATCCCGTGCTGCCTCAGAGAGCAGGAATCGTGCCCGTGCGTGGATGTGAGCAGCGACGCGCAATGGCCCTGCGCGCGTGGCAGGAATCACCAGCGCGCATTGGCACTCGCGGCGCCAAAACTGCGCATCGGCCGATGAGAGTCGTGGCCGGCCCAGAACAACGAGTCGGTCGCGTCAGGGATCGAGCAGCACGCCCGGGTTGAGCCGCCAGCCCGGGTCGAGCCAGCGCTTGGCAGCCCGCATGCCGTCGAGCGTGGCGGCGTGGTACTGCACCGGCAGGAAGTGCTTCTTGATGCGGCCGATGCCGTGTTCGGCCGACACGCATCCGCCCCGCGCCACGATGGCCGCCGCAAACTCCGCGTAGATCACCTTGGCGCGCCGCAGCTCGGCGTCGTCCTTGGGCAGGATGTTCACGTGGAAGTGGTTGTTGCCGGCATGCCCGAACACCGCGTGGTCGAGCCCGGCCTCGGTGAGCCGCGTGGTGTAGAGGTCGTAGACCCAGAGCAGGTCTTTGTCCTCCACCGCCATGTCGGTGGCGATCTTGTGCAGCGTGGGATGCTGCTCGCGACGCCGCGCGATGGTGGCGTTGATGCGCTCGGGTACGGCATGGCGGAACACGCGAATGTCGCGCAGCACTTGCTCGTCGATGCCGGCGAGCCCGGCGGCTTCGTCGCCGCCCGCGGCCGCCACATGCGCCAGCACGCGCTCGATCGTGGCCTCCAGGCCTGCTTCGTCGTCGTAGCCGAACTCGGCGAACAGCGAGCAGCTCCCGGCCGGCGCGTGGGCCAGCACGCGCGTCACCTCGGGCTTGCCAGTTTCGCGCGCCAGCTCGTGCGACCGCGCATCCAGGAACTCGATGGCAGTGGTACGCAAGGCGCCATCGCCACGTAACGCTTCGACCAGGGCGAAGGCCTGCGCCGGCGTGGCGAAGCACTGCAGGAACGCCAGCCGCGATTCGCTTGACGCGTCGAGGCGCAGCGTCACCTCGGAGACCACACCGAGCGTGCCCTCGCTGCCGATGAAGAGGTCGAGCACGTCGCCGCCCAGGCCGAAGCCGTAGCCGATCGAGTTCTTGGTGTGCGGCTTGGGAATGGCCGGCAGATGCGCGGTGCGGCTGTCGCCGCCGTCGGCCAGGCTGACCGTGTCGCCGTCAGCACGGTCGCGGCCACGGCGCAGATCGAGCGTGCGGCCCGAGGCCAATTCCACGGTGAGCCCTACGACCCAGTCGCGCGTGGCGCCGAAGCGGAACGCCCGCGAGCCGGCCGCGTTGGTCGCCACCATGCCGCCCAGTGACGCGCTCGTCTCGGTGGGGTCGAGCGGCAGGGTGAAGCCAGGGGCCCGCGCGGCCAGCGCAGCGTGCAGCTCGCGCAGCGTGGTACCGGCGAGGGCTCTGACCCACGGCGGGTTGGCCTGCAGATCGAGGTCGACGATGCCGCGCAAGCGAGCCACCGACACGAGGTGCGTCGACGCGTCGGGCACGGCGCCACCCGCGACGCCCGTGCGCGCGCCGCTCACGGTGACCCGATGACGGTGATCGGCGTGCCAGCGCATCACCTGCCGCAGCTCGTCGATGGTGCCCGGCTCGGCCACCGAGGCCACGGCGGCGGCCGCCATCCGTGATTCGTCGTGCAGCAGATCCGACGCGTCGGCGGCGTTGGGCGCCAGGCGCACACATGCGGGCATGGCCGTGACCGGCCCGGTCAAATCGCGCGCGTCGAGAACGCCGGCCATGGTCAGTAGAGGATGCGCGTGCGCACGTTCATGGGCAGCGCCGAGATGCGGCTGTGCACTTCATCCGACAGCTCGCGGTTGACGTCCATCACCAGATAGCCGATGTCGCGCGTGGTGGCGAGCTGCTGCGCCTCGATGTTGGCGCCCACCTCCGACACGATGTTGTTCACCGCCGCCAGCACGCCTGGCACGTTCTGGTGGATGTTGAGGATGCGGTGCGTATCCGGCATCGACGGCGGGTTCACCTGTGGAAAGTTCACCGCGCCCTCGGTGGATCCGCGGTCGATGAACTCGCTCACGGCATGCGCCACTTCCAGGCCGATGGCGCGCTGGGCCTCTTCGGTGTTGCCGCCCACGTGCGGGGTCAGAATCACGTTGGGCAGATCGGCGAAGCCCACATCGAACGCTGCCACGGTGGGCGTGGGCTCCGTGGGAAACACGTCGAGCGCGGCGCCACCGAGTTGACCGCTGCCCAGCGCGTCGCGCAAGGCGTCGACGTCCACGATCTTGCCGCGCGAGAGGTTGAGCAGATAGCTGCCCGGGCGCATGCGGGCCAGTTGCGCGCGGCCAATCATGTCGACGGTGCGCGGCGTTTCCGGCACATGCAGGGACACGAAATCCGCTTCGTCGAGCACGCCCTCGAGGTCGGCCACGGGGCGGGCCAGACCGAGCGGCAGCTTCCGGACGATGTCGTGGAACAGCACGCGCATGCCGAAGGCTTCGGCGAGCAGCCCCACCTGCTGGCCGATGTGGCCGTAGCCGATGAGGCCCACGGTGCGGCCGCGCACTTCGTGCGCGCCGGCGAGCGACTTGTCCCACTGGCGCTGGTGCAGGGCGTTGCTCTTGTCGCCGAGGCGGCGGGCCAGGGCGATGATGCAGCCCAGCGTGAGTTCGGCGACGCTGCGCGTGGAGGCGTGCGGCGCATTGAACACGGGAATGCCGCGCCGCGCCGCGTCACGAATGGCAACCTGGTCGGTGCCCACCGAGAAGCAGCCAATCGCCAGCATGCGGCCGGCGTGCTGCAGATGTTCCTCGCGCACCTTGGTGCGCGACCGCACGCCAAGCACGTGCGAGGCCGCCATCACTTCCTGCAGCTCGTCACCTTCCAGCGCCCGTGGAATGACGTCGACCGAATAGCCCTGCTCCTTGAGCGCCACGGCGGCGGAGGGATGCACGTTCTCGAGCAGCGTGATGCGAATCTTGTCGCGTGGGAACGAAGTGTCAGCCATAGCTCTTGAGGATCTTAGCCCTCGAGGATCTTAGTCCAACGCCAGCAGCCGGCCGGGTCAGCGAGACGATTGCATTCGCCTCTGCAATCGTTTACAACTACCTGCGCTCAGCCGTTCCAGCCAGCCAACGGAGGTCGTCGCCGTGCGAGGTCACTTCCTGCTCTGTGCGTTCATCGTCGTCGCCGGTGCGACGCGTCCCCAGGCCCAGCCGCAATGGCAGGTGCTGTTCGACGGCACGTCGCTCGACGCGTTCCGTGGCTACAAGTCCACCGCCATGCCATCGGGCTGGTCGATCGTGAACGGCACGATGGCCAAGGACGCCCCCACCACCGACATCATCACCAAGGCCCAGTTCGGCGACTTCGAGCTGGTGGTCGAGTGGAAGATCGCCGAGGCGGGCAACGCCGGCATCTTCTATCGCGGCACCGAGGAGTACGACCGCGTCTACTGGTCGGCCCCCGAGTACCAGTTGCTCGACGACGAGAAGGGCGCCGACAACAAGACACGGCTCACCTGCGCCGGGGCCGCCTATGCGCTCTATCCCTCGCCCGCCGGACACCTCAACAAGGTCGGCGAGTGGAACACCACGCGCATCCTCGCGCGCGGCCCGCACGTGGAGCACTGGCTGAACGGCGTGAAGGTCGTCGAGTACCGAGCTCTGGAGCCCCGACTGGGAGGCGAAGGTGGCGGCCAGCAAGTTCGGCAAGTGGCCCAACTTCGGCCGTGCCACACGCGGCCACATCGCGCTTCAGGGCGACCACGCCGGCGCCCTGGCCTTCCGCAACATCCGCATTCGCGAGGTGAAGTGACCATGGCGACACGTGCCCCGCGATCGCGGCGTCAGTTCCTCTCCACCGTGGGCCTCGCCACGGCCGGCTTCACGATCGTGCCGCGTCATGTGCTGGGCCGGGGCTTCCAGGCGCCGAGCGATCGCCTCAACATCGCTGCCGTGGGGGTGGGCGGACGCGGGCGCCAGGTGATCACCAACATGGCCAGCCAGAATCTGGTGGCGATGTGCGATGTGGACTGGGGCTACGCCGACCAGGGCTTCGCCGGACTCGCCACCGAGATCGCCACGCTCGAGAAGCGCATTGCGGCCAATGCCGTGGAGGTGCGCGTGCCGGCGTCGGCGCGCAACGAGGGCGCCCCGCCCACGATCACGACGCGACCAATGACGCCGCTCGAACGTGCGCGCGCGATCGCCACCGTGGCGCGGCAGCAAGCACTTGCGGAGGCGGCGCCCAAAGCCACGCGCCATCAGGACTTCCGCCGCATGCTCGAGCAGCAGAAGGACATCGACGCGGTGGTCGTGGCCACGCCCGATCATCTGCACGCGGGCATCGCGCTTGCGGCCATGGATCTGGGCAAACACGTCTACGTGGAGAAGCCGCTCTGCTGGTCGGTGGCCGAGGCCCGGCAGCTGGCCCGGCGCGCCGCCGAGACCAAGGTGACGACGCAGATGGGCAACCAGGGCCACTCGCTCGACGACGGCCGCACGGCGGTGGAGTACATCCGCAGTGGCGCGATCGGCGAGGTGAGGGACGTGCACGTGTGGACCAACCGTCCGCTCGGCTTCTGGCCGCAGGGCGTGCCGCGACCCGCAGCGCTGACCACGCCGGCTGAGAGCCTGCGCTGGAACGGCCCGGGCATCAACGCGCGAGTCGGTGCCGCGCTCATGGGCAACTACCCCGTGCCCGAGGGACTGGCCTGGGATCTCTTCCTGGGCCCAGCACCACACGTGGAGTACCACCCGGTGTATCACCCGTTCAACTGGCGCGGGTGGGTGGACTGGGGCTCAGGTCCGCTCGGCGACATGGGCGCGCATCTGATCGATCACGCCTACTGGGCGCTCGACCTCGGCCTGCCGACGACCGTGGAAACGGTGTCGACGCCGTTCAACCGCCTGTGCTTCCCGCACGCCACCACCACCTACTACGAGTTCGCCGCGCGCGGCCGGCAGCCGGCGGTGAAGATGACGTGGTACGACGGCGGCCTGCTGCCGCCCAAGCCGGTGGAGATGGGCGAAGAGGCGCTGAACCCGGGCGGCGGCACGCTCGTGATTGGCACCAAGGGCAAGCTGCTCTATGAAACCTACGGCGCCAAGCCGCGCCTGCTGCCGAAGTCGCTGCACGAGTCGGTGGGCACACCCGCGCGCACGCTCCCGCGCGTTCCCGACGAACTGCACGAGATGAACTGGGTGGAGGCGGCCAAGGGGCACGTGGCCGTGTCGTGTCCGTTCGAGTACGCCGCGAAGCTCACCGAGGTGATGCTGCTCGGCATCGTGTCGCTGCGTGCCGGAAAGAAGCTCGTCTACGACGGCGCGCACATGCGGGTCACGAACGACGCAGGCGCCAACGAGTTTCTGACACGAGTGCCGCGCGAGGGGTGGACGTCGCGCTAGGGTGCAATGACGCCCTGCGCCGAATCAACGAACTGATGAGGGCGAGACTGCAGGACCTGAAGCCGCTAGGACGGGCGGCTGCCAGTTGCCCACGATGAGAAGCCTTCCACTGCCGGGCGCGACTTCCCGCGCATCACAAGCAAGCTGCTCTACGAAACCTACGGCGCCAAGCCGCGCCTGCTGCCGACGTCGCTGCACGACTCGGTGGGCACGCCCGCGCGCACGCTCCCGCGCGTTCCCGACGAGCTGCACGAGATGAACTGGGTGGAGGCGGCCAAGGGGCACGTGGCCGTGTCGTGTCCGTTCGAGTACGCGGCGAAGCTCACCGAGGTGATGCTGCTCGGCATCGTGTCGCTGCGTGCCGGAAAGAAGCTCGTCTACGACGGCGCGCACATGCGGGTGACGAACGACGCAGGCGCCAACGAGTTTCTGACACGAGTGCCGCGCGAGGGCTGGACGTCGCGCTAGACGATGCTCAGGCGAGGGGCTTCACAGCGCGGGCGCCGTGTGGGCCCGCGAAGTGATTGACGTTCCACGTGAGTAGCTCGTCGGCGTTGGCCTTGCGCGCGCACTCGGCGATCAATCCGTCGTAGACGCGACCACCCGCGACGCCTGCTTCCGCCAGGTGCTTCACGGCGCGCCACGACTCGGCGCCGTTCAGCGTCACCGTCTCCATGCTGCTCCAGTTGCGATCGAGCACGGCCAGCGCGTCGACCGGAGACAATCGGTACGGCGACGGCAGGCGGGTCAGCACGGCATACGCTTCGACGAGGGAGTGCGCGGCCACGAGGAAGGCGTGGCCGGCGGCCCGGCGGCGCGCCAAGTCGGCCAGCGTCGCAGTGTGGTGCTCATGGTGCGGCAGCGCCGCAGCGACGAGGCAACTGCTGTCGACGAGAACCCGGCTCACCCTTCATCCCCTGAGTCGTCGGCCGTGGGCCCACGAAGATCATCGATCGTCTGGTCGACGTGATCCTGAGTCAACGGCGGCATGTGTTCTGCCGAGGCCGCCACCCAGAATCCGTTTCGCTGCTCCACTGTCACCACCGCGGCGGCGGGCTCGATCTCGATCCGCCCATCGACGACCCGTACTTCAAGCGGCACGCCAGGCCGGAACCGAGCGCGGGTGCGTGCGGCTTTCGGCAACACAAGGCGCCCGGCGGCATCCATGGTGGTAATCATGGTGATTATTTTACCATGATTAGACCCATTAATCAGGTCGAAGAGTGCGGTATTGCGCGGGTGTAGGCTTGGCGCATGGAATCATGGTTGAGCTTCCCACGCGTGGCAGGTTACGCCATTCGACGTCTGACTCTCGTGATGGCCATGGTTGCCGCTGGTGTCCTGCTGGTGCGGCCCGCGGCCGCGCAGGACACCACTGGCACCATTACCGGCGTCGTGAGCGACGCGAGTGGCGGCGTGCTGCCCGGCGTGACGGTCACCGTGACGAACGTGCGCACCGGCTTCGCGTTCGAACGCGTCACGAACGACCAGGGTGCCTACACGGCGCCACTGCTGCCCGGCGGCGTGTATGAGGTGCGCTTCACGCTCGCAGGCTTCCAGCCCCAGTCGGTCGCGGGCATCCGCCTCTCGGTGAGCGACCGCCTGTCGATCAACGGCACGCTCGGGGTGAGCGGCGTGGCCGAGACGGTGCAGGTCACCGCGGCGTCGCAGTTCGTGCAGCCGACGGCGGCCCTGCAGAGCCTGATTGGCGCGACGCAGGTGCAGGAGCTGCCGCTCAACAACCGCAACTTCGTGCAGCTCGCCACGCTGGCGCCCGGCGTGTCGAGCGATTTGCCCGACGAGGTGGGCGTGGGGCTGGCGAGTGTGGTGAGCATCTCGGTGAACGGCGGACGCCGCAACGCCGTGAATTGGATGGTCGACGGCGTCAGCAACGTGGACGTCGGATCGAACATCACGCTGCTCTCGACGCCGACGCTCGAGTCGATCGAGGAGTTCAAGATCATCACGAGCAGCTACACGGCCGAGTGGCCGCGCAGCGGCGGCGGGATCGTGAACGTGGTGACGAAGTCCGGATCCAACACCTTCACCGGCGCCGGCTACGAGTACTTCCGCAACGACGCGCTCAATGCCAACTCGTGGCTGCGCAAGCAGAGCACCGACGAGCAGATCCGGAGCAACCCGCCCCGGCTGCGCTACAACAACTTCGGCTTCACGAACGGCGGGCCGGTCGTGAAGAACAAACTCTTCTACTTCTACTCGCAGGAGTGGCGCCGGATTCTCGCGGGCCCCGGCGTCGCGCACGATCGGCGTGCCCGACCCGTCGTGGCTGACCGACCCGACGAGCGCCAACTACGTGGCGCCGGCGCTGCGTGACGCCAACGCCCTGCGCCTGCTCGCCGCCTATCCCACGCCGAACCTCGGCCCGAACACTGCGGGCGGGCCGGCCCGGTATCAGCTCACGGCGCCGAACATCAACAACACCCGTCAGGAAGTGGTGCGGGTCGATTACGACCTCAGCCCGCGCTGGCGCTTCACGGGCCGCTACACGCACGACCTGAGCGAGACGCGTGAACTGCAGGGACTCTTTCAGGGCACCAACACGATTCCGGGCGTGGCCGCCACCGACACCAAGGTGCCGGGCCAGGTGCTGTCGCTCGGCGTCAAGACCGTGATCGGCGGCACGAAGCTCAACGAATTCCAGTACCAGTTTTCTGGCAACAACATCCAGTCGCAGAATCCAGACGACATCAGGAACCTGCGCGCCGACTACGGCCTGACGATTCCCGAAGTGTTCCCCGACAATGCCGGCAACCTGCTGCCGTTCGTGTCGGTCACGGGCCTTGGCACGATCGGCGCGGCGCAGCTCTATCGCATCCAGTACCTGAATCACTCCTTCACCGACAACTTCACCTGGCAGCGCGGCAACCACGCGATCAAGGCCGGCGGCCTGGCGGCCTTCGAGCAGAAGAACGAGAACGCCGCCAGCGTCAGCCAGGGCAACTATGCGTTTGTCGCGACCACCGGCGGCCTCACGGCGTTCCAGGCGTTCCTCACCGGCAACGCCAGCGGCGCGTGCCTGGCCTGTTCCTACACCGAGGCCGAGCGCGACATCGACCTCAATCTGCGCTTCAACCGCTTCGAGTTCTACGCTCAGGATTCCTGGCGCTTCCGTTCGAACGCTACGCTCGATCTGGGCGTGCGCTACTCGCTCTACCCGCCCATCACCGACAGGAACAACCAGCTCGTCACCTTCGATCCCTCGCGCTACAGTGCGGCCTCCGCACCCCGGTTCGCCAACACCGCCGGCACGCTCATCGATCGCACGACCGGCGATCTGCTGGTCGGCGTCGTCCAGGGCGGCGTGAACTCGCCGTATGGCGACGGCATCTACGAATTCCAGAAGGGCAGCATCCAGCCGCGCATCGGCGTATCGTGGGATCCAAGAAGTGATGGCCGAACGATCGTACGCAGCGCCTACGGCATCTACTACGACCAGCCGCTCGTGGGCGCCATCGAGCAGAACGCGTTCACGACACCGCCGATCGTGAACAACGTGACGTTCACGGCGCCGCAGCTCTCGAACCCGGCGGTCGGCCAGACGCCGACGACGACCGGCGTGCGCACCATCATCGCCACCGCAACCGACTTCAAGAACCCGCGCACCCAGCAGTGGAACGTGGGCATGACGCACCGGCTATGGAGCCGGGCGGTGGCCGACGTGTCGTATGTAGGGTCGCGCGGAGACAATCTGATCCGTCCGACCGACATCAACTATCCGCAGCCGGCAGCCGTCGTCGCGTTGCAGGACACGGTAGCCGGCGCAGTGAATCCCGCGCGCCCGTACCGCTCGTTTGGCGCCATCACGATGCGTGAGACGACGGCGCGCAGCCGTTACCACGGGCTGCTCACGTCG
This sequence comes from uncultured Acidobacteriota bacterium, assembly GCA_963814395.1. Lineage (GTDB taxonomy): Bacteria > Acidobacteriota > Vicinamibacteria > Vicinamibacterales > UBA2999 > CADEFD01. Next base: position 219,600 of record CAWFCS010000033.1, on the reverse strand, counting down.
TTCAGGCTCGAGGGTGGGCGCGAGGGCGGCCTGCTCACGATGAACTACACGCTCAGCCGCAACCAGACGGATTCGACCAACGACCGCGACGCCATCGACATTCCACAGAACCCGCTGGATCCCGGTGCCGACTACGCTGATGCGCGCACCGACCGCCGTCACATCTTCAACGCCTCATACGTGTATGAGCTGCCGTTCTTCCGCACCGGCCCGGCGCTCGCCCGGGCGGTGGCCGGCGGCTGGCAGGTGGCCGGCATCGTCAACATCAGCTCGGGTCAGCCGGTGCCGCGCGTGAGCGTGCTCACCAACAACTTCCGGCGTGGCGGGTTCGCCGACCTCGTGGGCGACATCGACCCCGGTAATTCCCAGGTGAACGGGCGGGCGTTCTGGTTCAACCCGGCGGCCTTTGCGCCACCGGCCGACGGCACGTTCGGCAACTCAGGGCGCGCGCCGTTCCGGCAGGCGGGCCGCCACCAGTGGGACGTCACGCTCTCGAAGAATTTCTATCCCACGAGCCGCGTGCGCATGCAGTTGCGGGCCGACGTCATCAACGCCTTCAACCAGCGTCAGTGGCTCGCCGACCCGGCCGCCAACGGCCTCGATAACACCTGCACCACGAGCGTCACGAGCTGCACGGTGGCCAATGACACGTTCGGCCAGCTGCTCGACACGCGGGCCCCGCGCGAAATCCAGGTGGGTCTGCGGATCCTGTTCTAAGACTGCGCGCCACTCCCGGCCGTTCCGACTGGGACGTCCGCGAGACCCGACCGCACCATGTAGCCGTAGAGCGCCACGCCCGGCAGCGCAATCAGCGTGGTGAGCAGATAGAAGTTCACGTAGCCCATCGCTTCGATGAGCCCACCGGCCGTCGTACCCGTGAAAAAGCGTCCGGCAATGCTGGCCAGCGCCGACAGCAGCGCGTACTGGGTGGCCGTGAAGCGTAGATTGCACAGCGCCGACAGGTACGCCACGACGGCCACACCGCCGACGCCGCTGGCGAAATTCTCGAAGCCGATGGCGCCGGCCATGCCGAGATTGCTGTGGCCATAGGCCGCCAGCGCCGCGAAGCTCAGGTTCGAAATCGCCATCAACACCAGACTCACGAAGACCGAACGCTTCATGCCCAGCGACGCGTAGAGCCAGCCGCCCACGAAGATGCCCGTGAGGTAGGCAGCAAAGCCCATCGCCACGTCGTAGAACGCGATCTCGTCGTTGGTGAACTTCAGGTCTGCGAAGAGCAGACGCAAGGTGAGGTTGGCCAGCGTGTCGCCCACTTTGTGGATGAGCACGAAGGCCAGCACCACGAGCGCGCCCGGCCGCCGCAGGAACTCCGCCAGCGGACTGAAGTAGGCGACCACTGCCGCCACCACGCCGTGGGCCGGCGGGGGCGGACGACGGCGCGCCGGTTCACCCATCACGAGGCCGACGATCATGGCCGGCAGCGCAAACAGCGCGCAGGCGGTATACGCGGCCGCCCAGCCGTAGCGCGCGGCAATCACCAAGGCCAGTGCGCCCGCGGTGGCCGAGCCGATGCGCCAGCCGTATTGCGACATCCCCGAGCCCACGCCGAGCTGCCGCGGCTCGAGCAGCTCGATGCGGTAGGCGTCGATCACGATGTCGAACGTGGCTCCGGCGATGCCAACCAGAATCGCGGCCACGGCCACCTGCGGCAGGGCCGACGCCGGATCGAGGCTGCCCAGATACGCGACGGCGGCCATCACCAGGATGCCGACCAGCCACAGCCACGAACGCCGTTGACCGAATCGCCCGAGCACGGGCAGGCGCACCGTGTCGACGAGGGGCGCCCACAAGAACTTGAAGTTGTAGGCCAGGAACGTGAACGCAAACGCCGTGACCGCGCTCTTGCGCACGCCGTACTGCGCGAGGCGAGTCGTGAGCGTGGCGGCGATCATGGCGAAAGCGAAGCCCGACGACACGCCGAGAAAAGCCGCCGCCAGCGGCGCCGCTTCGAGGTACGGCCGCACGCCGGCCGGCAGGCGGCTCGACCAACCTGGCGATGTGCTGGCCGAGGGCGGGGTCATGTGCCCCTACTCTACCCGCGTCCGCGGCTTCAGTGGTGGCGCTCGGGCGTGCAGAACAGCCGGGTGTGCTGTCGACTCAACCAGACAAGTCTTGCGAGGGGTCGCGCTGCATGGCGGCAGATTGTAACAGCGGGTCCGATGAGCGGCGGCCACCCCGTTCGGCGCTATTGTGCGTGAACCACTCACCGGGAGACGCCATCGCCGTGCTGCGAGACCGTCCGTACAACCAGTTCAACTTCCTCGTCGATCTTGGCACCGGCAACACCGAAGGCCCAGACGCCGGCTTCCAGGAGGTCAGCGGCATCGGCATGGAAGTGACCGTGGCCGAGTACCGCAACGGCAACGAACGCGAAAACCAGACGCGCAAGATCACGGGCCTGGCCAAGTACGCCAACCTCACGCTCAAGCGCGGCATGATCGGCTCGCTCAGCCTCTACGGCTGGCTCGACCAGATCCGCAACGGCGACCAGACCGCCCTGCGCACCGTGACCATCCACCTGCAGAGCGAAGACCACACTCTAACCGTGCAGACCTGGAAGCTGCTGCGGGCACGCATCGTCAAGCATGTGAGCGGTCCCCTGAACGCCAAGGGCACCGACGTGGCGATGGAAGAGATGGTGCTCGCGTACGAGCGCCTCGAGATGGAGTGACGGGGCACGACGTGGCCGTGACGCGCGACCAGCCCTACACGAGCAGTCACTTCCTGGTGGCGATTGGCGAGCAAGACGGACGCCACGCCGCCGCCGGCTTCGCCGAGGTGGTGTTCCCTCCATTGGCGTGGCACCACGAGCGTGAGACACCGGCAGATGCGGCTCGCGCCACACTCGTACTGCGGCGCGGCGCCACGGGCCGGCTCGACCTCTACGAGTGGTGGGACGCAGCCCGCCGCGAGAAGGCCCCGCCCACGCGCACAGTCACGGTGCATCTGCTGGCCGACGACCAGCGCACCATCGTGATGACGTGGCGCTTCATCGGCGCGTGGCCGGTCGCCCTCACCCATTCGGCGCTCAACGCGATGGCGGGCAGCGTGGTGATGGAAGAGGTGTCGCTGGCATTCGCGCGCGTCGAGATGGAGTGAGCGGCACCGGCCTAGGGGTTCGACGGTTGCGCGATCTGCTGTGCGAGTAAGGCGCGGATCTGCGCCTGCTCCACTGCCATGAGCACATGGCCGCCCCGCGCGAAGCTCACCAGACGCGCCCTGGGAATCGTGGCGGCCGCGTACTCGGCGTTGCGAAAGAGTTGCAGGGTGTCGTCTTGGGCGTGCACGATCAGCGTGGGCGCACGTATGCCGGCGATCTGCTCGTTTGGCATGGCGGCGCGGTTGTCGAACGCCACCCCGGCGGCCCGCCGCGACACCGGGTTCATGCCGTCGATCAGTTGATCAATCAAATCGCGCTGCACCGGCGTGAGGTCTGCGATGACCGCATCGGTGGCGCCCATGAGTGTCAGGAACGTGCCACGAAACGCTGTGGTGACGGCCCAGTAGCGGTAGTCGCGCTGGAAGATCGCCGTCAAGCGGTCGCCTTTCTCATTGGCCTGGGATTGCGCGGCTTCTGGGGACGAGGCGACACCAGCAGAAATCAGCGTCAGCGAACGCACGCGCTCCGGGTGCCGCACGGCGAAGAGCAGGGCGGACGGCCCGCCGTGCGAGAGAGCCACGACGTGGGCCTCGCGAACGCCCAGATGGCTCAGCAAGGCCGCGTAGGCGTCTGCTTGTTCGTTGAACGTCGCCCCAGCGCGGTAGGTTGACCTCAGGTAGCCGAACCGCGACGGCGCGATCCAATGGACCTGATCGCTCAACACCGCCCGCACCATGAACTCGCCCTGGTCGAAGCCGCCGCCGCTGCCATGAACCACGAGCACCGCCGGTCCAACGCCGCCTTCGGAGTACTCGATGTCGCCGAAGGGCGAAGGCACGACCGTGCTCTTGCCGCGGATGCGTTCGTAAGCGCGGCGCATGTCTCGAGCGAAGAGTGCCGAGGCGCCCACCACGAAGACGAGCGCAGCGCCAGCGAGCACGGCAAGCACGCGGGGCGCACGCGAACGAGCCGTCATGACGCCACCGCGAGTGGCGGCAGCCACGCCCGACCGGTCGCACGTGTGGCCTCGGGTCGCACCGGATGCATCGAGCGCGGATTGTAGCAGGCGTCGGCCGGGAGAACCGGGCGAGGAGCTATCGCATGACATCTCTCGCCCCGCTGACTGGACTCGCCGACGCGGCGCGATGGGTCCGCCTCGAGTTGAGCCGCGCGGGTGCGGCCTAGCTGTTCGTGCCCACGAGCTGCGACTGCGCTGGCTGGCCGCTGCTTGCGATCTGGATGCGGCGCGGCTTCACGCTTTCCTTCACCGGGATGGCGAGCTGCAGCATGCCGTGGCGATGCGACGCCGACACTTTCTCGAGGTCGAGGAACTGCGGCACCGTGAGCGTCTGCTCGAACAGCACGCGGCCGGGCTTGTTGCCGTCGCCGGGCTCCTGCGCGCGAATGCTCAGGGTGTTGCCGGCGGCTTCGATGGACACGTGCTGGGGGTCGATGCCTGCCAGGGGCACGTCGAGCGTCCAGCCGTCGTCGGAATTGGTGGCCTGGAAGGACGACGCCGGGGCCGCCGCGGTGCGCGCGGGTAGATCGTTCCAGAACTGGTTGAACATGCGGTCGACATCACGCTGTAGGGTGAACATCTCGTCGTAGGGCGAAACACGGGTCATGCGGAACATCGTTACCTCCCTCCGAGGTCCGGGCTGGCATCGATATGATGCCTATAAAGGCAGATAATATGAAGTCAAGACACTCATGTCAAGACCTTGCCAGTTGCCCAGATTGGCCAGACTCTATGGCGCGAAATCCGCGCGCTCGGTGGCCAGCTCCGGCCGCTCGCCCGTCACCGCGCCCACCGACGCCACCACGATGGCGGCAATCGCCGACCACTGCGTGACGGTCAGCCGCTCGTGCAGCAGCACGACGCCGGCGAGCGCGGGTTCGAAACTCATCAAGGTGCCGAACGCTTTGGTGGACACATAGAACACCGAGTTCATGGCGCCAAGTGACGCAGCCGCTACAATCCGCCGATGCGCACTACTCCCTTGGCTCTCGCGTTCCTCTTGGCCACACTGCTCGGCCCGGCCAGCCACCTCCCCGCCCAAACGCTGAGCCAGCCCGAGTTCCCCTCGGGGTGGACGCCGAAGACCACGCAGTTCGCCAATCGCGACATGGTGGCAGCAGCCAATCCGTTGGCGGTGGAAGCGGGCGTGACCATCCTGGGCCGCGGCGGCTCGGCCCTCGACGCCGCCATCGCCGTGCAGATGATGCTCACGCTGGTGGAGCCCCAGTCGTCGGGCATCGGCGGCGGCGCCTTCCTGATGCACTACGACGGCAAGGCCAAGAAGCTCGTGGGCTACGACGGCCGCGAAACCGCGCCGGCGGCGGCCACGCCCGATCAGTTCCTGAAGCTAGGCAAGCCGCTCAACTTCATCGACGCCGTAACCGGCGGCCTGTCGGTGGGCACGCCCGGCGTGGTGAGCATGATGGCCATGGCGCACGCCACGCACGGCAAGCTGCCGTGGGCGGCGCTCTTCCAGCCCGCGATCGACCTGGCCGAGAAGGGCTTCCCCATCTCGCCGCGGCTCTACACCACGCTCGGCTTCCTCGCCAAGCGGATGTGCAATGAGAAGGCGGTGGCGTCGCACTACCTCAAGGCCGATTGCACGCCGAAAGACGAAGGCTCGCTGCTGAAGAATCCCGAGCTAGCGGCCACGCTGCGGACGATTGCCAAGGGCGGCCCGAAGGCGTTCTACAGCGGACCCATCGCCGATGCCATCGTGAACACGGTGCGCTCGCACCCCACCAATCCCGGCCGGCTGTCGCTGCAAGACCTGACCAGCTACACGCCCAAGGTGCGCGAGCCGATCTGCGGGCCGTATCGCGGCCTGCGCATCTGCGGCATGCCGCCGGAAAGCTCGGGCACCATTGCCGTGCTGCAAACGCTCGGCATCCTCGAGCACTTCGACGTGGCGAAGCTGGCGCCCAACTCCCTCGACGCCGTGCATCTCATCAGCGAGGCCTACCGGCTGGCCTATGCGGATCGGCAGAAGTTCGTGGGCGATCCCGATTTCCTGTCGGTGCCCGTCGCAGGACTCCTCGACCTCAGCTACCTGAAGCAGAGGTCCACGCTGATCAGCATGGACAAGACGATGGGCGTTGCGGCCGCGGGCAATCCCGCCGGCGCCGAGCCGCGCGGACTCGACGACTCGCTATCGCTGCCCTCCACCAGTCACGTGTCGATCGTCGACAAGGACGGCAACATGGTGGCCATGACCACCACGGTCGAGAGCGGTTTCGGCAGCCTGCAGATGGTGAAGGGCTTCGTGCTGAACAACCAGCTCACCGACTTCTCGCTCACGCCCACCGACGCGGAGGGGCACGCCGTGGCCAATCGCGTGGAGGCCGGCAAGCGGCCCCGCAGCTCGATGGCGCCGTCGTTCGTGTTCGCGGCCAACGGCGACGTGGAGGCCGTGGTGGGCTCGCCCGGCGGCAGCAACATCATCCAGTACGTGGTGAAGACGCTGGTGGGTCTGGTGGACTGGAAGCTCGATATTCAGGCGGCCATCGACCTGCCCAACTTCGGCGCGCAAACGAGCGCCACCACCGAGGTGGAGAAGGGCACGGTGCTGAGTGCGCTGCAGCCTGGCCTGGCGGCGCGGGGTCACACGGTGGCGGTCGCGGACATCAACAGCGGCCTGCAGGGCATCGTCTTCAACGGGATGCGGGGCAAGGTGCTGGCGCCGTTTGCCAAGGCTCCGGGCAAGGGGCGTTGGGCCGGAGGCGCGGATCCGCGGCGGGAGGGCACGGCGAAGGGCCACAAATGAGGCCGCAGGGAGCACGCGCGTCGGCGCCCCGAATGCCACCTCTTGCGCTGTTTCCCGGCGATGAGCAGAAGGCGCTGCGCGACGCCGGGGTCATCTAGCATGAACGACACAGTCGCACTGGCATCCATGGCTGGTTGATCCGTCTCAAGCTGGCGGCAGTGGCTGTCAGGCGCATGGCCATGCATCCGCTGCCCGGTCGTATCCGGTGCGTGCCACTGCATGCGGCGACGTTCTGTGGCGGTGACGGCAACAGTGCGATACCCGCGAACACCGCCACCAGCGACAGCGCGGCAGCCAGCACCAGCATGAACATCATCTTCACAACCTCTGGATCGACATCGAAGACCACCGGCGCCAGCAGAGCGGTTGGTATGCCGATGAGCAGCACGGCGCCCGTGGAGATCATCGCCAGCAGATGCGGCTCGGGTGGTTCGAGGAACGCCTCCTCCGGTCGCTCAGGATTCACGAACACCTGATGCGATGTGCCGCGCGGGTAGGTGGCCGCCACCTGCCGCTCGGCCTGCACGTCGTCGCGACTGTAGCCACCGCGCGTTGCCGATCCACTCCACACCTCGAAGGCCCGGCCGTCGTAGTCGTAGCGCACCTGCACGTCCACACGACGGCTTCGCACGCCGAGTTCGGTTCGATAGCCTACGACGCGGGCGGGCACGCGCGGCCAACGGCGCATGGCCGTACGCAGACGCAGGTAGCGCCACACGACCTGCAACAGGTAGAAGCCGAGCGCGGCCATCCCGGCCGCAAACAGAAACACGCCCCACATGTCAGCGGGAGCATGGTAGCGCGGCACGGACCCGCATCGACGTCCGCACGCCCGGCCTTGCATGCCGCCCCGCGGTGCGTTGCTATACTGAACCATATGGTTCAGTCTGTGGCGTCCCGTCTCGACGCGTCGTTCGCTGCGCTCTCGGACGTCACCCGCCGCGGGGTTCTGGAGCAGCTAGGGCGCGCGGACGCGTCGATTACGGACTTGGCCAATCGGTTCGACATGACCCTCACGGGCATGAAGAAGCACGTCGGCGTGCTGGAGCAGGCCGGGCTCGTCACCACGGAGAAGGTCGGGCGCGTGCGGACCTGCAGGCTCGGCCTACGCGCACTCGAAGAAGAGGCGGCATGGATCTCGAGACACCACCGGGTGTGGGTGGCACGGTTCGACGAGCTGGACAAAGTTGTCGAGGAACTGAAAGCGAAGGAGAGAGCTGATGGACGCAAGAAGAGACGGTGACACCACGCTGATCAAGAACCGCACGACGGTGGAGCGGACCTCCGAGCGTGAGGTGGTCGTGACCCGCACCGTGAATGGCCCGGCGCGCGTCGTGTTCGAGGCGTTGACCAATCCCGAACTGTTCACGCGGTGGTGGCTGCCGAAGTCGATGGGCATGGTGCTGCGGTCGTGTGAGATGGATGTGCGTGTTGGGGGCACCTACCGTCTGGTGTTCGAACCCCACGGGATGGCGTTTTTCGGCACCTACCGCGAAGTGACGCCGCCCTCGCGCCTCGTGTGGACGAATGAGGAAGGGGGCGAGGGGGGGCCTGTTACCACCGTCACGCTCGAGGAGAGGGCTGGCCAGACGCTGCTGGTGCTGCACGAACGGCATGCCTCGAAGGAGGCGCTCGACGCTGCCGGCACCGGTGCGGCGGAGGCGATGGTCGAGACGTTCGTGCAACTGGACGAGCTGCTTCTCACCCTGTAGGCCGAGCCGGCGCGCCGACGGCGCCCGGGCAAAAGAGCCGGAGTCTGCGAGACCGGGCGGCGCGCAACGATTCAAGCTTCGCCATCGGCCCTTCGAAGCGGAGGGGCACCACTTCGGCACGAGCGACTAGATCCTTTCTAGATCCCAAGATCGCTTGCATCTGAGCCGGGCGTGGGCTCCCGTATGAGCCGTCTGGCGCAGCCAGCACTCGATCCCACGCTGCATCCATTTTGCGACGCCACGGTGCATAGGCGGCGGCGCGCGGTGTGTGGGATAAGAACCGGCGTGTCGCGCATCAACGTCATCGTCGCATCGACTCTTGCCGACGCGAAGGCCGCCGTCATCGCCGAACGCGTAACGGCCCGTGCCGACATGACGTTGATTGGCGGCCGGCCCATGCCGGCCAGTCACGTGGGCCGCGTTCTCGAGCGCGACCCGGCGCTGACCCACGTCGCGGTCGTGCTCCTTGGCGATCCCGTCCGGACGCGTGTGATCGCCTCACCGTGGATCGAGCAGCGGGAGGACCTCGTTGTCGTGCTGCTCGACTACGTCGACGACGTCGTGCGGATCGAGGGCATTGCGCTGAGGAACCTCGGGCTCGACGCATTTCTCGCCACACTGCGCGACATCGTCGACCGCGTCGGACCCGACTCCGCCGAGCGGGTCGTTCGTATCGACCTGACGACGCCGCTGTCGCCCGCACCGGACGGGACCTTCCGCGAGGGACGCGCGGGCAGCCGACCGCTATTCGTGGCCTCGATACGGTGGCTGCGCGCGCTGCTGCGCGACGCCGTCGACGGTGTGCCATCGGACAACGGCGACGTCCATGGGCTGTCGTTGACCAAAGCCACGCTGCTGCAGATGTTCGACACGCCGTCGATGGCGGGCGCAGGGCATCGGGCGTCGGACCTCGAGGCCGCGTCGACCGCCCTCGACACCGCCTTCGATGCCGCACTGGAACAGACGACCACACCCATGGAGCCGCTGGCGCAGCTGGCGCGAGTCCTTGAACTCGGTTCGACCGAATTTCGCCTGGTCGTCCTGGCGCTCGCGCCAGAAGTCGACATCATCTTCCAGCGGTGCCTCGGGTTCCTCCTGGACGATATGGGACGACGCGTGGGGACGTTCGGCCTGTGCGCCGTTCTGCTCGACGGCGCCCCGGGCCTGCGTGAGGCGCTGGCTCGCACCGGCGCGCTGGAGCGGTGGCTCGTCTTCGACGCGCCCCTGGGACACCGACCACCGGCCGACGAGCCACTCCGACTCGACCCATTCTTGGCGCGCTGGCTGCTCGGCGAGCCAGACGCGCTCGCTCAGGATCCACGAGTGCGCCGGGTGGCGCGGAGCACTCCATGGCTCGGAGTCAGCCTGCTGGCGTCACCTCGCGTGGGGGCCAGGGCCCGCGCGTTGGTCGACCGGCTCACGGCTGCTGCGCCGCCGCGAGACTTGACGTGGGTGCTGCTGAACGGCCGCGACCCTGCGGGCTGGCGCGCGCTGATCGAACTAGGCGCCCGAGGCCGCTCGCGCGGGCCGATCCGGATCGACGGGGCCAGGCTCACCGACCGAGAGGCCGGCGACGCCGAAGACGCCGGCCGGCGCGTGGCGCGGTGGGCTCGCCTGACCGGTGACCCACTCGCGATTGACGTCACGAGCGCGGAAGACGCGGCAGACGCCAGCAGCGATTCAGGAACGCTCACGTCCTTTCTCGGCGCCGTCGCGTCGCTCGGCGCGCTAGCGGCGGTGGTGGCGACCGACGAGGCTCGCGGCGTCCGGCTGCTCGGCGCAACGGCCTTTGACCTGGTCGAGGGACCGGCGCTCGACCGCGATGACCTGCTCGACGCGATTCGCGCCGCGGCCTCCAACGCCGACCTGTGGCTGAGCGAGGAGCAGGCGGCGACCTTCGCCAGTCGTTATCCCCTTCGTATCGATGGACTCGAGCAGGCCATGCGCCTGGCCCGCGGTTGGTCATTGAACCACGACGTGGCCGATCCGCGCCTGGCGCGGTTCACGAAGGCCGCGAAGGCGATCGTCGCCGAGGGGTTGTCGCACCTGGCTGATCGACTCGACCCCGTGTTCGACCTCGACGACGTGGTGCTGCCGACCGACCGCAAGACGCAGCTTGTGGAGATCGTCGACAACATACGGCTCGCCTCACAGGTGCTCGACGACTGGCACTTCGGCGATCGGCTGCCCTACGGTCGCGGGGTCACCGCCCTCTTCTTCGGTCCGAGCGGCACGGGCAAGACGATGGCGGCGATGGGCATCGCCCGGCGTCTGAACATCCAGCTGCTGCGGCTCGACCTCTCGCGCGTCGTGAGCAAGTACATCGGCGACACCGAGAAGAACATCGATCGGGTGTTCCTCGACGCCGAACGCACCGGTGCGGCGATCCTCATCGACGAAGCCGACGCGTTGCTCGGCCGGCGCAGCGAGGTCAAGGATGCGCACGACCGATACGCCAACATCGAGATTGCCTTCCTGCTCCAGCGCATGGAGGCCTTCGACGGTCTTGCGATCCTGACCACGAACATGAAGCAGAGTCTCGACTCGGCGTTCCTGCGCCGCCTGAGATTCATCATCGATTTCCCGAGGCCCGACGCCGAGGCGCGAGAACACATCTGGCGTCTCTGTCTGCCAGACGCCGCGCACAGGCTCAGCGAGGCCGACGTGCGACAGGTGGCGCGCAAGATCGACGTGACTGGCGGACACATCCGCCAAATCACCATCCGCGCCGCGTTCATCGCCGCCGCGGCCGGCTCGCGCATCGAACTGCGCCACATTGCCCAGGCCGCCAAGGCCGAGTTGGCCAAGCTTGGCATGCCGCCCGTGGATCTCGACGCCGCCCGGGAGACGCGCGGCGTGAAAGCCGACGCCCTCCTCCGTGTGACCGAGGCCCTTCGCCACCGCCTCGAGGCGGCGCTGGCGGCGTCCAACGTGCCCGGCACCGTCTTCGTCGGCCCGCTCGACGACGCGGACGTGAGCGGCGCGGCGCTCATTCTCTTCCTCTATCGCATCGTGCCCAGTGCATCGCTGCGCAACCGGGAACACCGCGTCGCCGCGAGCGGCGTGCCGCCGGTGCAGGTGTTCGCCAACGCGCTGCCGCTCGACCTGTTCTTCCTGGTGACGGTCGGCTCCACCCCCGGCGCCAGCGAAGAGGCGCCGCTGCGCGCGCTTGGGCACGTGATGCAGTCGCTCCAAGCCGAGCCCGAACTGACCGGCACGGCAGTGCAACACGAGACGGTGCGCGTGACCCTCGAGCCGCTCAGCACCGAGGAGTCGAGCCGCATCTGGGCGCTGTTCCCCACGGCGAACTACCGCACGTCGATTGCTTACCTTGCGACACCGGTGTGGATCGATCCCGCCATGCCCGACCCGGTGGCCGGGCGCGTCCGCGTCGACGAGTTGATGGCCGGCACGGCGGCAACGGAGAGCCGGCTGTGAGGCGCCCCTTCCCGATCGCCGGGCTCGGGCTCGCCTACTCGCGGCGCGGCTTGTTCGGGCTGGAGTTGCTGGACCCCGTGACGCTCGCGCGGGTGACAGCGGGGGTGAAGGTTGTCGGTGAGGGCCTGGCGGCTCCGGTGCCGACCGTGAACTCCAGCGGCCTGTTCGTCTGGCTGGGCACCGACACGACGACGCTCCTCAGGGTCTCAGTCGATCCGCAACAGCAGCCGTTCGATCCGATCGAGTTGTTGCCGGTCGACCTCAACCTGACCTTCCCTCCAGCGCCGATCACGACGGTCGAATTGTCGCCTCGCCTCGACTATCCGCTGCCGGCGGGCACGACCGCCGCGCGCGGCACGTTGCTCGAGACGCGCCTGCCGCGAACGCCGCTCGCCGATGCGCGGGTGTGGCTTCGGTGGCTCGATGAGGACGGCACGAGTTGGTTCGACGCACCGACCATCTCGCGCACGAACGCCGGTGGCGACATGGTGGTCGTGCTGCGAGTGACCGCCACGGACGCGCCGCTGGTCGACGCCGGCGGCGCGATGACGGTGCGGGTGGTGGCGCAGCGCAATGGCGTGTCTCGCCACTCTGGGGATCTCAAGCTGCCGCAAGGTCGCGTCGCGGACCCGACGACCTTGAGCGCGTTGGTATTGGCCTGGGACGAACTGCAGTCCTGAGTCCGCGATGAAAGGTGACGGTCATGACCGACAACAGGCGGCAGAACGAGCGTGAGTGCGAACCAACCACCGACAATCCGGGCGGCCAGCCAAAGCCCCCGAAGAACACGGAGTGCAAGCCATTCGTGGATCCCACTCCGCCCGTTCTGCCCGATGTGCCGGTATGCGAGCTGTCCGACTGCAACTGCACGAAGAACGCCCCGCCGCCGTCCGTGCCGGAATGCCTCGAGAACGCCATCGTCGAGCAGTCGGGGGTGATTGCCAAGGCGGAGGGTGCAAAGGCGTTCAAGACCGAGCTCGAAGCGCTGCTGGGCAAGGCCAAGGCAGGAGCGCAGGACTACACGCAGGGCACCTACGAGCGGCTCGAGAAGACCTGGGTGGAACACGACAAGCGGATCGTCCGCTCGATCCACCGAGTGACGTGCGACATCAAGTGCTGGCGCTGCGTCGTCGAATGCTACTTCTGCTCATTGCTCGACGACGTCCGAAAGGCAGAGTTCGAGCTGTACGGCGACTACAAGCTGCCGTCCGACCTGCACAACTACCTTGACCTCGAGTACTGGCGCAAGCGGGACCGGGACGCCAAGGCACGCCGTCGCGATCGCGTCAAGGACGTGCTCGGTGCATGGGACAAGCCCGGCACCACGATCGACAAGGTCCTGAACGAGAACGTCAAGGCCATCGAGGCTGCCGAAACCGCGATCGGCAGTGGCTCGTTCAAGGCGGTCATCGACATCTTCGGCTACATCGTGCCCAGGCACCTGGCCGTCGCCCCTCCGTCTGGGGCCGGTGTGAGCACCAACATCGACAAGAAGTACACCGACCTCTGCAAGTGCGACACGGGTACGGCCGACGACTGCTGCGGACCCGACGTCGGCATCCGTCCCGTGCTGCAGCGTCTCATCGGACCACTGCCGTACCTCATTCAACCCAACCAGTACTTCGATCTGATCTGCTGTCTGGTGGACCGCTACGTGTTGGCCAAGAACTCGCTGGATGATGCCGACGCAGAGTTGGCGAAGGCCAGCGACAAGGTCAAGGCGTTGCAGGCCCGCACCACGATCAAGCCAGGCGATACGTTCGCCAGGTTCCTCAAGGACGCAAAGGACGCGATCCCGGCCAAGGTCAACTGCTGCGACTTCGAGACAGACGGCGGCACCTCGACCGCCTCGTGAACGCACTGATTCGGAGTCTGGAGACACGACATGCCTGAATATCTGCACCCGGGCGTCTACATCGAGGAGATCGAGCGCGGACCGCGGCCCATCGAGGGCGTGCCCACGAGCACGGCAGCGTTGCTCGGCGAGGCCGAGCGCGGCCCGACCACGCCGCGGCTGGTCACCAGCTACAAGGACTACCAGCGCTGGTTCGGCGACGTGTTCGGCGACGACGAAGTTCCTGCCGTACGCCGTCAACGGCTTCTTCGAGAACGGCGGCAAGCGCGCGTTCATCTGCCGTCTGGTGGGCGACGGAGCGGCGACCGCGCGAGGCGGCGTTCGGCGACTTCATCGTCCGCGCCGGCGGCCCCGGTGCGTGGGGCAACCGCGTCATGAGCGAAGATCGAGCGCCAGGCACCACGAAGAAGGCCGACGGCAGCCCGCGTCGGCTTCCGACTGCAGCTGGCGTACTGGAGTAACGACGGTGCCAGACGTCGTTCGACCCCTTCACGTCGATCGGACGTACGCTGCCGCGACCCAGTCTGATCGAGGAGTTCGACGACCTCGTCACCGACGAGACGTCGCCGGACTACTACGGGAAGCGCCTGCCGTTCGTCGACGAGGAGAAGGGTGACGCCAACCAGGGCGCCGAGAGCTCGGCGCTTGGTCGTCCTCGTCAGGCCCGTCGGCGTCGCGAAGGACGCACGCCCTGCAGACGGACTCCACCCGCTGAGCGGACGGGGCGGACGACCAGACGCCGCTCGGCGTCGACGACTACGCCGGCCTGATCGCCGGCAACCGCAGGACCGAGCAGGGCCTCGCGGCGCTCGAAGCTCGACCCCTACCGCGACGTGGCGCTCGTCTACGCACCCGACGTCAGCACCGACATCGCGAAGGGGATCATCGCGCACTGCGAGAACCTGCGCTTCCGCTTCGCGCGTCATCGATAGCCCCAAGAACCAGGCCAGCAGTACCCGAGCTGGATCCGCGTGGCACGGTGCAGCGATTCACCAGTACGCGCGCGTTCTACTACCCGTGGATCTGCTGACCGCGGATCCGCGGACCGGCGCGCGCAAGCTGATCCCGCCGGGCGGCCACGTGCTGGGCGTCTACGCCCGCACCGACACCGAGCGCGGGGTGTTCAAGGCCCCGGCCAACGAGATCGTGCGCGGCGCGCTCGACCTCGAGTTCGACATCAACGACGGCACCCAGGACGTCCTCAACCCCAAGGGCGTGAACGCCATCCGCAGCTTTCCCGGGCGCGGCATCCGCGTCTGGGGCGCGCGCACGATGACCTCGAACGCGCTGTGGAAGTACGTCAGCGTGCGGCGGCTGTTCATCTTCCTCGAGCGGTCGATCTACGAAGGCACGCAGTGGGTGGTGTTCGAGCCCAACGACGACCGCCTGTGGGCCCGCGTCACCGACACGATCCGCCTGTTCCTGCGCGCGCAGTGGCGGCTCGGCGCGCTCTTCGGGCGCACCGAGGCAGGAGGCGTTCTTCATCACCTGCGACCGCACCACGATGACGCAGGACGACATCCTCAACGGCCGGCTGATCTGCGAGATCGGCATCGCGCCGGTGCGTCCGGCCGAGTTCGTCATCTTCCGCATCTTCCAGAACACGGCCGAAGCCACAGCGCTAGGAGAACGCCATGGCACGCATCGATCCGCTTCGCAACTTCCGCTACCGGCTCGAGATCGACAGCATCACCCAGGCCGGGTTCAGCGAGGTCGCGATCGGCGAGACCACGATCGACGCCGTCGACTACCGCGAAGGCACCGACCCGCCGCACGTGCGCAAGCTCACCGGCCTCACCAAGTACGGCAACATCACGCTGAAGTGGGGCGTGACCATCGGCGGCACGTCGCTCGACCTCTTCAAGTGGCACAACGACGTCTCCGCCGGGCAGGTCAAGGACCGCCGCAAGAAGGTGGTCATCGTCGTGCAGGACGAGGCCGGCGCGGACGCGGCGCGCTTCGTGGTCAGCGAAGCATGGCCGGTCAAGTACGACCCGAGCGACCTCAACGCCAAGGGCAACGAGGTGCTGATCGAGCTGCTCGAGCTCGCCAACGAAGGCATCGAGCGGGTGGCATAGGAGGGAGGCCATGAGCACGTCACGCACCCGAGCTTCCAGACCGAAATCGAGTTCGAGCTGCCCAAGGGCTATCTCGACGACACCGGCACGCTTGCACCGGCGCGGCACGATGCGGCTGGCGACGGCGGCCGACGAGATCCTGCCGCTGCGCGATCCGCGCGTGCAGCAGAACGAGGCCTACCTCGCGGTCATCGTCCTGGCGCGGGTGATCACGCGACTGGGCTCGCTGCCGGACGTCACACCGGCGTCATCGAGGGTCTCTTCGCCTCCGACCTCGCGTACCTGCAGCGGCTCTACGAGCGATTCAACGCCGCCGACGACGACGACACGTCGACCCGGCGCTGGAGCGGCCCCGAGCCGCAGTGGCGAAGACGCTGCGGAGGATGGCCGCCGTGGGGGAAGCATGAAGGCCTATCCCGTGCACGTCGCTGTACGAGGAGATGGCCTTCATCGCCCATCACTTCCACTGGTCGCACGACGACCTGATGCGGCTCGAGCACCGCGAGCGGCGGCGCTGGTGCCGCGAGATCTCGGCATCAACCGGGCGCTCGACGGCGCGCCGCGCGAACCCGTTCGACGTGTGACGGTTGAGTCATGGCGCGCCGAGACCCGCTGCGCGGCTTCCGCTTCCTGGTCGAGATCGACGGGATCGCGAGCGGCGGCTTCGCGCGCGTCAAGGGACTGTCGCGCGAGGTGAAGCACGAGTCGTATCGCGAGGGCGGCGTCGAACGATTACGAGCACAAGCTGATCACGCAGGTGTCGTACCCCGTCGTCGTCCTCGAACGCGGCCTCGCCCTCGAGGACCTGTGGAAGTGGGCGCTCGCCGCGGCCGACGGCGAGGTGACGCGAAAGACGATTCGCATTCGCCTTCAGAACGAAGCCAACGAAATGGCCTGGGCCTGGCAGATCGAACACGCCCTGCCGGTGAAGTGGGCGTCATCGGATCTCGACGCGCAGGCATCACCGGTCGTCATGGAGACGTTGGAGTTGGCCCATCACGGACTGCGGAGGGCGACGTGACGTTGGCGACGAATGCCCCTCGACGGATGATCCGACGCGCGCCGCTGCCGACGCCGTCCCGCCTGTGGCGTGCGGCGAGCCTCTACTGGCGGCGCCGCCGGGCCCGCGCCGTCGCGACCGGCCGCCGGCCGCAGCCAGTGCGCCGGATCACGGTGTGCCAGTCCCACCTCCATATTCACCTGGTGGCTTCGGCGGCGAGGGTGTATTGGCGCGAGACGAGGCGCGACAGCGCCACGCGTGTCGAGCAGATCATCGGCGTGGCGCCTCGCCAGGCCCGGCCAGCGGCGGTGCGCGCTGCGGCGTCCGTCACGACGCGATGGCTCGCGCGCGTCGCCCCGCCATCATCGCGGTCGAGCGCCAGTGACATCCGGGCGTTGCGGCAGGCGCGGTCCATGTCGGCGTGGCCGATGCGTTCCGTTCTAGCCATGGCCGGCCTGGCGCCAACCGCTGCGACCGGAGTCGCCGCCCGACCTGAAGGGGATTCGAGGGTCCATCTGGCCAGACCGAAGGCGTCAGGCCTGATGCCGCAAGCGTCAACCGAATGGCGCCGCGCCGTGCGTAGCCGGCCGCACTCCACCGTGGCGCCAGTCTCCCCCGAGATGGGCTCTGCGTCGGCTGCGATTCGTGCCGAGCACCCGGCGCGCCACCGGCGCTCCGTGCAGCCCCCCCCATCGTCTGGCGCGCCTCAGCGCCTCCTCGCCGTGGAGGGCACGAGCGTCCTGCCCCGTCGGCGCCTACGCCTACGGCGAGTGTGACGTCCGCGACGCCGCCGCCGTCAGGCGACGTCACGAGCGCCCACTCGGCCACAGGCCACGCCCGTACGGCCGGACTCCGGCTCGTCGATTTCGATCCCGGTGTCCTCGACCGTCTCACCGAAGACGTCATTCAGCGCGTCGAGCGGCGCATTCGCATCGAGCGCGAGCGGCGAGGGCTGTGATGAAGACGCAACTGAAGAAGGCGACCATCACGGTGCTCGACGGGGCGGACAAGGGGAAGGTGATTACCGTCCTCTTCAACCCCACCGAGTACAGCTTCGACAAGACCAATTCCTACAAGGCGTCGGCCGTGCCCGGCCTCGGCTCGCCCCTGCTGCAGTTCGTGAACGGCGAGAGCGACCAGCTCGCCATGGATCTGTTCCTCGACGACTACACCGATCCGGAGGGTCCCACCTCACAACTGCAGCGCGAGAAGGATCCGTTGATGAAGCGGCTCGCCGACTTCGCACGGCTGATGGAGATCGACCGCGACCTGCACGCCCCGCCGCCGGTGCGCTTCAACTGGGGGCCGCTGGAGTTCTCGGCCGTCATCGAGAAGCTCGGGCGCAAGACCACGATGTTCCATCCCGACGGCACGCCGGCGCGAGCCACGCTGTCGGTCGCGTTCAAGGAATATCGCACCCTGCGTCAGCAGCTCGAGGACCCACGGCGGGAGTCTGCCGACAAGACCAAGCGGCGGGTCGTCGTCGGCCGCGAAGCGTTGTGGCTGATTGCCGCGCGTGAGTACGACAGCCCCTCAGAATGGCTGCGCATCGCCGTCGCCAACGACTTGGACGACCCGCGGGAGATCGAGCCGGGCGACTGGCTGACCCTGCCGCCAATCGAGAACCCCGATGGAACTGGCGACGCTCGCTAATCGCTACGGCGACTTCTACGCGCCGGCGTTCGCCGTCCGCTTGGGGCGCGACGACCTGCAGCGGGATCTGCAGCTCGCCATCGCGCAGATCGAAGTGGACCTGGTGCTGGGCGCGGCGTCGCGCTTCGCCTTCACCGTGGTCAACGCCTACAGCCACAAGCTGCGGGTCTTCAGGAGCGACCGGGTTGCCGACGTCCTCGGCCTGCTGACGTTCGGCGCCGACATCGAGGTGTGCCTCGGCTACGGCGACGCCAAGTCTACGCCCACGGCCGTGCGCGGCATGATCACCGAGATCACGACCAACTTCCCCGACGGGGCCGCCCCCGAGCTGACGGTGGCCGGCTACGACCACGGCTTCCCGCTCACCATCGGCAAGAACACGCGCAATTGGACCAAGGCACGCGACAGCGAGGCCGTGACCGAGATCGCCAGCTTCAACAACCTCAACGCACAGATCGAAACCACCAAGGAGCAGCACAAGCAGATCGAGCAGAACCAGGAGAGCGACTGGGAGTTCATGAAGAAGCTGGCCGAGCGGAACCACTTCGAGCTGTTCGTCGACGAGCGCAAGACGCTGCACTTCGCCCGGCCGAGCGACGGCGCCACCGCCATCGTGCGCCTCGCCTACGGCGAAGGCCTGCTGAGCTTCAAGCCGCAGGCGAACCTCGCCGGGCAGATCTCGCAGGTCGAGGTCTACGGCTGGAACCCGAAGACCAAGGACCAGTTCATCGGCCGCGCGTCGGCCGGCGAAGAGTCGGGGCTGTCGGGCCAGAGCGCCGGGCAGCGCCTGAATGCCTTCGTCCGCGATCCCAAGAAGCGACCCACGCTGCGCCTGCGGCAGCCCGTGTTCTCCCAAGCGGAGGCCGATCAGCGCGCCAAGGCGGCGCTGAACGAACGGGCCAAGGAATTCCTCACCGGCGAGGGCGAGGCCATCGGCCTGCCCGACATCCGGCCCGACCGCAACGTGCAACTGGATCGCCTGGGCGCGCCGTTCTCCAAGACCTATTACATCCAACAGGCCACTCACAAGATCGACTCGGGCGGCTATCGCACGCGGTTCAAGGTGAAGGAGACCGGACTATGAGCCTGTCGGTTGACCAGACGCTGCGTGAGACGGCCCACGAATCGGGCGGCTACGTCAAGGGCATCGCGATCGCGCTCGTCACCCAGAACAAGGACGACGAGGGCATGTGCCGCGTCAAGGTCCGTTATCCCTGGCACGACCAGCCGCGTGAGAGCTACTGGGCCAGGTTGGCGATGCCGATGGCGGGCAAGGACCGCGGGTTCGTGACCATTCCCGAGGTCGGCGACGAGGTGGTCGTGGCGTTCGAACGCGAAGACCTGCGCTTTCCGTGCGTGCTGGGCGCGCTGTGGAACGGCAAGGACAAGCCGCCCTTCGACAACAAGGACGGCAAGAACGACAAGCGCATGTTCACGTCGCGCAAGAACCACCGGTTGGTCTTCGACGACGGCTCGAAAGGCGCCGTCGAACTCGTGCACGAGAAGGGGCGAAAGATTGTCCTCGACGACGATGGGTTCGTCGTCCAGGACGAGAACGGCAACCTGGTCAAGGTCGACAGCAAGAGCGGCGCGATGACCATCGAGGCGAAGGGCGCGCTCACCATCAAGGCCTCCAGCATCACCATCCAGGCCACCGGGCAGATCGACGTCAAGGCCAGCGGAGTGGCGAACGTCAAAGGCTCGATCGTCAACATCAACTGAGGGATGCGATGGGTCAGCCCGCGGCACGAGTCGGCGACAACACGAGTCACGGCACCCCACTCGGCCCGGGGCCGGGCGCGGTGAACGTGATGATCGGCGGGATGCCGGCCTGGCGCTCGACCTCGGATTCACACGTGTGCCCGCTGTCGGATGGTCCGAAGCCGCACGGTGGCGGCATCGTGGCCGTCGGCAGCATGACCGTGAAGATTGGTGGTCTCGCCGCCGCCCGCGTCGGCGACATGGTCACCGAGGCCGGGCCGCCCAACGCCATCGTCAAGGGCGCGCCCACGGTATTCATCGGATGAGCCTCGAGAACCCGGCGATCGATCGGAAGGACTTCCTGGGCCGCGGCTGGGCGATGCCCGTGGAACTCGACCCGCGTACGGGCCAGGTGCAGAGCGTGGCCTACGAGGAAGACATCCGTCAGTCGATCCGGATCATCCTCGAGACGTCGCCGGGCGAGCGCGTGATGCGTCCGAACTTCGGCTGCGGCATCCACGACCTGGTGTTCGAAGCCATCGACAGCACGGCGATGCAACGGATCCGGTCGGTCGTGACCGAGGCGATGCGTCGCTGCGAGGCGCGCATCGACGTGTTGAGCGTGACCGTCGCCGAGGCACCGACGATACGAGGCACCCTGCTCATCGAGCTGGAGTATCGCGTCCGTCGCACGAACCAGATTGGGAACCTCGTGTTTCCGTTCTACTTCCGCGAAGGGGGCCAGCCGTGAGCCGCCGGCCGCCAGGTCAGGACTCGCCGCGGCTCGACACACGCCGCTCCGCCGACTTCGCGGCGGAGTTGCGGACGCGCGCGCGGGCCTGGATTCCGGGATGGGAACTGGACGACGGCGTCGGCGACTTCGGCCGGGCGCTGCTCGACATCGCGGCGCGCTTCAACGCCGAGGTCGCGGAGCGGTTGGACAACGCGGGCGACAAGATGCGTCGCGGCTTTCTCGATTGGCTCGCGGTGCGTGGGGAGGCCGCCCGCCCGGCGCGCATGCCGGTCGCGTTCCGGCTGGCCGACGCCGCGACGAACGCCGTGCTCGCCGAGGCGCCGGTGCGCCTGCAGGTCGACGCCGGCGGCACGCCGGTGGTGTTCGAGACCGAGCGCGACGTGCGCATCGTGCCCGGCCGCGTCGAGGCCCTGGTGGCCGTGGACATCGCCAACGACGCGTACTACGTTGCGCCATCTGGCGTGCTGAGCCTCGACCCGCTGGAGCCTGCACCCGCACGGTGGCAGCCGCGAAGCTACGTGTCGGCGGGTACGACGACGTTCCAGCTCGACCCAGAGGGTGGCCTCGCCGAAGGGACGGTCATCGACGCCGCGGGCCGGCAATACCGGGTGGTCGCCGTCGAGAAGGACCTGGTCACGATCTCCCCGCCGCTCGACACCGACCTGACGCAGGACGTGGTCGTCACCAAGGCCGATCGCCTGACGCCGTTCGACGCGGTGAGGCGCAACTGGCAGGAGCACGCCCTCTATCTCGGCGACGCGGAGCTGCTGAACATCGAAGCCGCCGCCACGATCGAGGTGATGGGCGCCAACGCGCTGCGCACCGGCGTGGCGTGGGAGTACCTGGGGCAAGGTCGACGGGAACGACGAGGTCGGGTGGCAATCGCTCGACCTGGTTGCGCCGCAGCCGCCCAACGGCGGCGTCTTCCTGAAGAAGGGAAAGGGCGCGGTCGAGGTCAGAGAGATCGCCGGCCGAAGCGGCCGCTGGATTCGCGCCCATCGCGCGTCGTCCGAGGCGAGTATCACCGCCGACGAGTTCACGCTGCACCTCAACAGCGTCGACTGCGCGAATGTGACAGATGTCGAGTGCCCGAAGGACGACACCTACGTGTCGCCTCCTTCCGAGGGCATGGCCAACACGACGCCGCTGGTGCTCGAGAACACGTTCTTCCCGCTCGGGCGTGAACCCCGGCAGTTCGATGCCTTCTATCTGGGGAGTAAGGAGGCGTTCTCCAAGGCGAACGCCACGGCTCGGCTGTGCTTCGAGATGGCGGATCCGAGGTTCAAGGTGATCGCCGCACTTCGCGGAGGGCCCTTCCCGGACCTGTTGTTCGCGGGCGTCGCCGCCGACGGTCACCTGCACCTCATGGTGCTCGATCCGTCCGGCCCGCGGCTGGTGAGAATTCCGAACCGCCTGCCTGTGAGACCTCCGTCGCCTGACCTCAACGGTGGACCGGTTGGCGGTCCGCCCGTCACCTTGGACCGTGCATCCGACGTCCGGCCGGCGGCGTGGATGCTCGGCCTGAGCCAGGCCTTCATCGCCGTGACCGCGGGAAGCGACGTGTGGCTCTGGCGCGAGAACGGCTCGCCGCAATCGCAAAGCGGCTGGCTGCCCTTGGGTCCTGTGTCGGCTCCATCCACGACCACGCCAACGGTGAGCGGCCTCGACTATCTCGCTGATGGCGCCCAGGGTTATCTGTTCGCGCTCCGCGACCGCAAGCTGTTCGTCTGCAATCCGACCAGCCAGCCGGCGTCGTGGCAGGAAGTGTCCGTAAAGGTCGGCGGCACCTCGATCGAGCTATCGCGGATTGCGCCCGTGCAGGTCGAAGCGTTGAGTCGAGGCGGCTCTCTGACTGAGGGTATGGTCGGCATCAGTCCGTCGGGGCGGCTGTATGGCATCGCGTTCGCGAACCCTCCGGTGACGGCGACAGCGACCCAACTGCTGGCTGGCGTCGACCCAGCGATCGCACCGGCGGCGACCCGTCGCACCGACAACCGCCTCGTCGCGATGGCCATCGAGGCCACCGGGCCCAGTCGGAAGGTGCTCGCGTTCCGCTCGGCCGCCCAACCTCGGTCGTTCCAGGCCGGCGGAAGCGACGACGCCGAACTCGAGTGGGCCTTCGATGGCGCGTCGGTGGACGCCAACATCGTAGGTGGGGAGGTGACCGCGGCCTTCAGCCTGACGTCCCCGACCGGTGAACGCGCCGTGGCCCTCTGGTCACCGATGTTCGTGGGCCAGACCCCGCTCTATCGCACGAAGATCGCCAGCAGCAACGGCACCGCCAGCGGATCGCCGACGCTGCTGCCGCAACACCTCATGGTGCCGAGCACCTCGGGCGAGGTGCTGCTGGCCTCGGTCGACGTCGGCCGGCGCCAACCCCGGGTCGCCCCCCTCGGCACCGTCTTCGCCGCCGAGTCCGCCGCCGATCGCCTGGTGACCGGGGATCACGTGGCGTTCTTCGACGGCACGGCCACGACGCTGCCGCTCCTCAAGGCCGTCACCAACGACGGACAGGAAGTGCGGCGTAAGGTCTACCACCAGTTCGACGAGGTGGCCGTCACGAGCGACACGTTCGTCTACAAAGCCACCGACGTGCGCACGGGGACGACCCGCACCGCTCATGACGAACTGAAGCTGCAGCCCGGGCAGACCGGCGTGCAACAGGGCACGTTCCTGTTGATTGACACCGACCCGCCGCCGGCGGCGCCACGACTGTACGAGGTCATGAGCCCGGTCGCCAACGGCGTGGCGACGCTCGATCGCGACTTGGAGTTCACCGCCTGGCCCGGGCCGAACACGAACCTCTCTTACCGGGTGCCCGCCACCAGCAGCATCGAGATGCTGCCGATGTTGAAGTTCAACCCTCCGGCCACCTGGGATGCCGCAGTCCTGGATTGCACGCAACTGACGATTCCGAGCGCGCTCCCGAGGCGTCAGGACGGGGTCGTCATCGACCAGAACTCCAGCGGTCTCAAGGCCGTGGCGCTTGGCACCTTCTGGACGGGAACACAGCCCGCCTCGCCCATCACCTACATCGTCGACGAGTCCATCGGCACGTGGTCGCGGCAGCTCGCCGACACGTCGACCAACCCCGAGTTGTCGTGGGAGTACCTGGAACGGCACCGGGTGGTGGACGCTCGGGGCGGTTCGCGACGACACGCAGAACCTGAAGCGCAGCGGCGGTGTGACATTCACGGTGCCGGCAGACCTTCGCGAAAGCGACTGGTCCGGTAAGACCAACTTCTGGATCCGCGCCCGCCTCATCGGAGGCGACTATGGCCAGGAGAAGGTGACGGTGATCACGACGCCCATCGGAGGCGGCAAGACCGAGCAGACGGTCGAGCGTAGCACCGACGGCATCCGCGCGCCTTCGGTGCTACGGCTGCAGGTCCGCTATCGACTGTGCACGGGCACGCCGCCGACGTTCGTCGTGACCGAAGACAGCGGCTCGTTCCGTGATCAGAGCGACGCCAACAAGACGGCCGGAGCCGTCGTCGCGGCGTTCGTGCCGCTCCGCGAGATGTTCGCCGGTTTCGCGGCCGCGATGCCGGCCGCAGGCACGAGCGGCCCGTCCGCGCCGGGCGACTGTGACTGCAGCCGCGGCACGCCGGCGCACGCGACCCGTGACGGCGCCGTCACGGCGGGCAACCGCGCGCTGATGGTTGGCGTCAGCGGACGCCTGACCGGCGCCTCCGTGAACCTGCTGGTGCTCGTCGACGAGCGTCCGCACGGAGCGCTCGCGCCTCTGACGGTCGAGGCGCTGGTCGCCGACCGCTTCGAGCGAATCGTCGCGAGCGACGACACGCGGGCGCTGGGCGAGAGCGGCGTGCTGACGATGGCGTTCCCACAGGAGCCGAGCCGGCGCGAATTGTTCGGCCGCTCGCTGACTTGGCTGAAGCTGACTCCGCAGTCTGGGTCGACGGCGCCGTGGACGCCCTCGATTCGCGGCGCGCATCTGAACGCAGCTTGGGCGAGCGCCACCGAGACGCTGACGCGCGAGCTGTTGGGCTCGTCGGACGGCGCCCCCGGGCTCACCTTCCGGCTGGCGCGTCCACCCGTGCTGCGAGGCACGCTCGAGTTGCGCGTGCGCGAGCCGCTGGGCGACGAAGACCGGGCCGCGTTGGTGAAGAACGACCCGGCCAAGGTGACGCGCTACGCCGACGGACTCGATGGCGACTGGGTGCGCTGGGACCCCGTCGTCGATCCCGATGACGCATCCGCCGGGGCGCGCGTGTACGCGTTCGACGAAGGAACCGGCGACGTGCGGTTCGGCAACGGCCTTCACGGAATGATCCCGCCGATTGGCCGCGATTCCATCGTGGCCTTCCGGTACCAGCGAACGGAACCGCCGCAACCCGGCAGCGACGTCGTGCCGGCCAACTCCGTCGCCGCGCGCACGCCGCTGAACCTGGTGACGCCGGTTGAGACCGTCGAAGCGGTCGTGGCCGCCGACCAGGCCGCGGGCGGCGCCCCCCCGGAGTCAGTGGATCGCGTGGTGCGGTTCGGCTTCGCGAAGCTTCGCCACCGCCGCCGCGTACTCACGGAGCGCGACCTCGAGGACATGGCGCTGCAGGCCTCCCCGGACGTCACGCAGGCTCGAGCGTTCACGCGCCGGGGTGGCGTGCGGCTGTTGTTGGTGATGAAGGGGTCGGTTCCCGCGCCCACCGCGGCACAGGCCCGAGAGATTCGTCGTGTGCTGCTCGAGGGATGCTCCGACGCACTGGCGCAGCCGGGTGCGTTGACGATCCAGGGGCCGGCGGTGCGATTCCTGCGCATCGACCTGCGGCTGCGGGTCGAGTCGCTCGATCGAGCCGCCGCGCTGTCGAAGAGCGTCAACGAGCGGCTCACGGCCTTCTTCGACACCGGCACGGGCGGCCTCCACGGGCGCGGCTGGCCGCTGGGCGCCAGCCCCAGCGACGACGACGTCGTCCTGGCGCTCTCGGAGGCCACGTACCTGGACGGCATCGTCGACGTGCGTCTGCGCGAAGTCGACCGCCACGGCGGCCGTCAGCCGTGGCCGGAGGCGCTGAAGCCAACGGAGATCGTCATGCTGGCGCCCGACTTCGTTGGCATCGACGTCGAGACGGCGGAGGTGCTGGCATGAGCACCCTGCTGGCCCCGCTGGTCCTCGATCGCCGCTTCCAGGATTTCATCGAGCTGGGGCGAGCGCGCCTGCGCCCGCTGGCGCCGGAGTGGACCGACCACAACGCCCACGATCCTGGCATCACGCTGGTCGAGTTGCTGGCGTGGGTGGCTGAGGCCCAGATGTATGCGGCCGGCCACGTGCGCCGCGACGAGCGCGCGGCGTTTGCGTCGCTGCTGGGCCTCGAACCACGAGGCACGCGCGCGTCGTCCGGATGCATCTGGCCCGACGTGGCCGATCCCACGAGTCCATCGCGCACGTTCTCGAAGAACGTCGTCATCGGCGACGACAGCGCCATCAGCGTCGCCGGCGACGAAGCGTTGACGTTCCGCGTCGAGCGTCCGATTCTCTGGACGCCTGGCCGGATTTCGCGACTGGAAGCGCGCCAAGCGCGGCAGAGCCGCATCGACCTGACCAGTATCAACGAACGCGGCGCCACACCGTTTCTGCCCTTCGGCGACAGCGCCGGGCGTGGCAGCGCCTGCGCGCTCACCTTTCAGGTCCGCGACGACGCCGGGCTCTTCGGCGCCGATCCGGGGGTGGCGCGAGCAGCGGCGTGGGTCATCGGCGTGCACGCCGCGCCCTCCTTGTCGCCGGCTCGCAGCGTCGATGGCACTGCTGAGGCCGGTGCCCAGCCGCGTCCGCCGTCTCCATTGAGCGCCACGCTTGTGGCCGGCCACGAGCGGTATCCGGTGACGATCGTGGCCGACTCGTCGCGCGGGATGCTGACCACTGGCGCGATCGCCCTGGACCTGTCGACCGTGCCAGGTTCACCTCGCGAGTTCACCATCGAGCTGACCGCGCGCCGCGGCCTGCCCCGCCCCCCGCGCGTGCTGCGCATCGAGGCCAATGTGCTGCCGATTCGCCAGGGCCGGGCGATTCGCGACGAGCTGCACGTGGCCGGCGGCTCACTGGGCTGGCATCTCGACCTGCGGGCGCCGGGCCTCCAGTTCGAGGCCGGCGCCGAACCGGTGACCCTGCAGGTGTCGGAAGGCGCGGGCCTTCAGACCTGGACGCGGACGGGGGCGCTCGCCGACTGCGGTCCCGACGATCGCGTCTTCGAGCTCGACCTCCGAACCGGCCGCATCACGTTCGGCAACGGCATCAACGGACGCATTCCGCCCCAGGTAACGCAAGTCCTCGTCAGCTACGCCGTGTCGGACGGAGGGGCGGGCAACCTTGGCCGCAACCGGAAGTGGCGCGTGGCGGGGTTCCGCGGGGTGTTCGGCGTGAACGTCGAGCCCATCGACGGCGGCGCCGCCGCGACCGGCCCGAACGATCAGCGACGCGACGCACGCCGCCGATCGACCGAGGAGCATGCGCTGGTGAGTCCCGCCGACATCTGTGCGGCGGCGCTGGCCGTGCCGCTGCTCGACGTGGCGCGCTGCTGGGTGGCATCCCCGAACGCGCGCCTGCCGCGCACGGGTGAGGTCCACCTCATTGCGATGCGCGCGCGCCCGATGGGCCACGAGAGCGAGCGCGTGCTGGAGACGCCGCGATGGCTGGAGGCTGTCCGCCGACGCCTGGTCGAACGGATCCCGCTCGGAACCAGGCTCATCGTCCGTGCGCCGCGGTACGTGGACATGACGATCCGCGCGGAGATCGACGCCGAGCCCGGGCGCGAGCCGTCGGTAGTGGAATCAGAGGTGACGCGCGCGCTGCGCGAACGGCTCGCCGGCGTCGAGCTGAAGGCGGGACACCAGCCGCGTGACCCAGGGGATCCCGTCACTCGCCGCGACGTCGCGTCGTGGATTCGCCAGGTGGCGGGCGTTGGCCGCATCGTGTCGCTCGAGTTGCGGCGAGGAGGCGGACCTGAGACGCGCGTCGACGTGCCTGCGGATGGCCTGCCGCGATGGCGAGAGCACACCAGCCGCGTTCACGTGTCGCGCACGGCCACCGGGGAACGGCCATGACCCTCAACCGCTTCCACTTCGAGACGGCCGCGCAGTGGGGCACGTGCGCGTTCGTGCAGGCGGATGCGGGCGCCTTGCGGGCTGCGGGCATCGTGCAGCCGTTTCCGGCCTACACGAGAACGGCCACCCGGATGTCGTCGAGCGCCGCCTACGCGCCGGCCGTGACGCCGGCAGGAGATGTCCTGTGGCGCGACGACCGCGGCGGGCTGCTGCGCGTCACGGCATGCGAAACACCGCCGGAACGATCGCGCGCGCCAGAGGCGCTGGCCAGCGCCACGCGCATCGTCACGAATGCCAGCGGGCTGTGGGTGCTCTCGGCGTCAGGCCGCCAGCTCCAGCGCTTCGACGACGAGACGCTGAGCCGCACCCTGGTCATCGAGCTCCACCCTGTGACGGGCCTCGACATCGCCGACGGCGACCGCGGCACCGTCCTCGTCCTCGCCACGGGAAGAGCTGGGGCGGTCGTCGTGCGCGTCGATCCCGCAGGACGCCAGCTGTCAGACATGACGTTGGCTGGGGGTGGAAGCCCGCAGTCGTTCACGTACCTGCGGCGCACCCGGCAGCTGGTGGTGCTGGACGGCAACCCCGAGTCGCGGACCCAACGGCTCCAGTGGTTCGCCTCCGACGGCACGCCGCTGTTCGCCCGTTCGGTGAGCGCGTGGCATCCCTGCTTCGCGGCGGTCAGCCTCGGCGGCGACGGCAGGGATCGCCTGTTCGTCGCCGGTGCCGACGGCGCGGCCTTCGGCGCCCGGTCGTGGGTGCTGGTGCTGGACGCTCAGGGGCAGCTGCTGGGCGACGTGCCGATCGAGCCCGCCGATCTTCCCGTGACGGGCGTGGTCGGCGCTCGCCGGTGGCTCTTCGTCTCGGGTGCTCGAGGCCTGTTGCGGTTCGAGTCGGCCGACGAGGTGCCCGAGGACGCGGGCGAGCTGCGCGCCGCGGTGCTCACGCCGATGCTGACCGCCCCCGACCGCGACGATCGACGGCGATGGTTGCGGATCGAAGCGACGGCGGACCTCCCCGAAGGCACGACGCTCGAGATCGCGTGCGCGCATACGGACGGCGACGACAGCCGCAACCGTCTGGCGCGGCTGGCCGATGACGCCTCGGCGTCCGCAGCCGAGCGCATCGCAGCCCTGCTCGACGAAGGCGAGATCTGGCAGACGACGACGGTGTTCCACGGTCGCGCGGCGTCCGCCAGCGCCGTCGGCGACCCGCTCTCGGCGCCGCTCTTCGGCGTCGCCGACCGCTACGTCTGGGTGCTCGTCACGCTCCGCGCCGCTCCGGGCGCCCGCCTGCCGAAGCTCCGGACGCTCGACGTCGTCTATCCCGGCCGCACACTGATGGAGCACCTGCCGGCCGTCTTCCAGCGAGAGGAAGAGCGCCCCGGGAGCTTCTTCCGCTCCCTGGTCGGGGTGCTGGAAGAGACCACGCAGGGCCTGGATGCGCGAATCGCTGGGATGAGCCGCGGGCTCAGGGTCGAGACCGCGTCCGGACCGTGGCTCGACTTCGTCGCCGGGTGGCTCGGTGTGCCCTGGGACGAGGCGATGAGCCTCGCGCAGAAGCGCTGCGTGCTCGGCCATGCGGCATCCCTCACGAGGCATCGCGGCACACGCGCCGGCCTGGAGACGCTGCTCGAGTGCCTGTTCCCGACGCCAGCGGCGTCGAGACCCCGGTATCGCCTCACCGATGCGACGGCCGACGTCGGCTTCGCCCGCGTCGGCGGCGGCGCGTGCGTCGGCAGTGCGCTGCCGGCCATGCTCGGGGGCCGTACGCCGTGGAGCACGGAGCTCGGACGCGACTCGGTCGTCGGCCGGATGCGCCTGCCCTGTCCGACCGAGGTGGCCGATGGCGTGCGGCACCTGGTGGGGCAGGTGGTGGTGGACGTCGGGCTGGCGGCTGAAGAGCGCCGCCTCGCCGAGCCGTGGCTCGAGCCGGTGCTGCGCGACATGGTGCCGCTGGGCGTCCGGCTGCGCCTGCGGTGGGTGCCGATGCAGGCGCTGCGCGGACGCCGCCTCGATGGAACGCTGACCGTTGACGGCGCGCCGGCGGCAGAGCTCGGCACGGGCGCCGTGACCGGCCTGGCGCGCCTGCCCGAGCGCCCGGTTCGACTGTCGGCGGCGGGTCCGACGCTGGGCACGAGATTGCGATAACAGGAGACCGATCCATGCGGAAACCAGACACACCCACATCGCGTCCGCGCCCTGGGGCCTCCACCGAGGAATGCTGCACCGACCACACGTGCGCGTCTGGCCTTCGGAACCACTACTTCGAAGGGAAGCGGCTCTCCAGCGACATGTTCCGCGTGGAACAGCAGTACCTGAACGAGCGGCGGCGGCTGCTCAACCGGGCCATCCACGGCCATGGCGTCGTCTACGGCTACGACGTCCAGCTGCGAACGCCGAAGAGCGGCCGCAAGGATCGAAGCACGGCGCGCCTCTGGATCGGCGAGGGGCTCGCGCTCGACGCCTGTGGCCGCGAGCTGCTGCACCTGTCCCTGGAGCAGGGGTTGAAAGATCTGATCGCGCTCGATGCCGACGGCGCGCCAACCAACCTCGATGGCTTGATGGCGCCGGAGATGTGCTGGCTGCTGCGCGCGCACTACGCGGAGCGGCGCACCGACCCCGTCACGGTGAAAGACCGCTGCAACTGCGAGCGCGAGGAATGGGACCACGTGTGCGAGACCGTCCGGTTCTCGCTGCAGGCGGTGCCCTGCGACACCTGTTGCACCGGCTGTGCTTGCGAGTGGACGTGCCAGTGCGCGACCGACCCCTGTTGCTGCGGTCACGAACACGCGGCACAGAAGGCGGCGGCCGCACAGCACCCGCCCGAGCCGCGTGGGCAGACCGACGCGCCCCCGCCGTTTCAGCGCGGCGGGTGCCGCTGCCTGTGCGATCACGTGACCGGCCTGACGCTGCCGGCATGCACCCATCACCTGCATGAGATCGATGACCCGTGCGCTACGGTGTCGGTCGACCTCGCGAACGGCGTGCCACTGGCGTGCCTGCAGCTCGAGCCCGACGACTGCGGCGCGTGGACGGTGAAGGGCGTCGATGCGTGCGGGCCCAGGCGCCTCGTCAAGCGGAACGACCTGCTCTTCGACCTGATTCGCGGCTGCGACCTCACCTTCATCGACGACTTCGGGTGGAAGGCGTGGCACCGCGAGCCCAATGCCATTCCGTTCGACGCCTTCGCCCCGGCCATTGGCCCCGACGGCGGCGATGGCGAGGAGGAGTACATCGCCCGAGACTTCTGGGTGACCTTCTCGCGTCCGGTGCGGAAGGAGACCCTGACCGCCGACTGCTTTGCGTTCACGGTGCTGAGCCTCGCCAGCGAAGGCCGATGGCTGGCCGCACAGCGCGTCCCGATCACCCGTGTCGAGCACCTCCCCAGCGTGCCCGCCACGACGGATCTGGTGCGCGGCGCGCACCTCGTCTTCGACGGCGGCTGGGTGGAGGATGCGATTTGGGGGCGTGGCAACGTCTTCACGCCCGATCCGGAAAAGCACCTGTCGATCTCGATCGAGGTCGAGGTGCGCGGCGACTTCATTCTCGACTGCAACGGGCAGCCCGTTGACGCCAATGCTGTCGGCCGCTCGAGGCGCCGCACGGGCAACGGCACGCCCGGCGGCACGTTCGTCTCTGCCTTTCAGGTTGCCCCCAGGGAGCGGCCCCCGCACGGCAAACGGGGCCAGGGCGACCAACTGTCTCGTAAAGGAGCCGCGTCATGATCGGAACCACGAACAAGATTCCCGGCGTCAAGGGCCTGTCGACGCTCGTGTGGCCAGGCTTCGGTCCCGGCATGCTCCTGCAGCACGACGACCTCGGCTTGTTGACCGACTACACCCGCGACCTGAGCCGGCTCCTGTTCCGTTCGTTGTTCGGCTGCGGTGTCATCTGCGGACTCGAGGTGACCCAGCGGAACAACTGCGGCCAGAACACCATCACCATCGACCCGGGCGTCGGTTTGCTCTGCTCTGGCGACCCCGTGCACGTGCCACGCCGCCAAACGGTGGTGCTCGAGGAGAACTGCGCCGAAATTAAGGACAAGGAGCTCTGGGTCGTGCTGTGCGCCAGCGCCAAGGCGTGCTCGCCACGTCCGTCGATGTGTGCGTCGGACGACGACGAGATGGGGTCGTCGGCCACCAGGATCCGCGGGATGTTCGAGGTGCGCGTGCTGCCCGAACGACCGAAGTGCGCCTGCTACTGCGAGCCGCAGAAGAAGGCGACGGGTGCGGGGGCCAGCACGACCGAATTGGTCGAAAGCGCCACCGCCACCGCGCCGCCGCAGGGCACCACGTCCGGCCACGACTGCGCCTGCGCCAACCCTGCGGATCCGTGTTACGCGGATCACTACGACGGCGTGTGCTTCTGTGCGTGTGAGGGCGGCGACGGATGCTGCGACTGCATCGTGCTGGCTCGGCTGACCAGGCAGGGCGACGGCGAGGCAGCTACGTGGACGGCCGACCATTCCGTGCGCCGCTTCGTTCGTCCCGTGCTGATGCGAGATCCGGCGCCAGGTCACGACACGACGAGGGCGGCGGCCGCCGCGCAGACCGGCGCGGAGAAGCCGAAGGCCGCAACCGGCAGTGGCACCGCAGCAAAAACGGTGAAGCGACGCTGAGCGCACCCGTGCACGACGTCTCCAGGGTGTGACGCATGGCGGTGGACCGCGCAACCCAGCGGGCGGCGGCGGCGGACCGGCGGCGTCCGGTCAGCGCGCCGGCTCCCCGCCCGCGGCTCGATACCGGTGTCTCCGCCGTCGCGTCGTTGCAGCGGCGCCTGGGCAACCAGGCCACGCAGTCGGTGCTGGCGCGCTCCGCCACCACCTCGGCGCGAGACAGCGAGGTGCTGGCACGGGTTGGGGTGTCGTCACCGGCGGGCGTGCAACGCGCTCGCGCCAGCCGGTTGCCCCTGAAGGTGTCGCAGCCGACCGATCGCGCCGAACTCGAGGCCGAAGAGACCGCGCGGAAGGTCATGCGGATGCGCGAGCAGCCGGCCGCGTCCGGCGCGAAGCCCTCGACCGCTGCCGTCGCCGCCACGGCGCCGGCGCACACGACGCAGCGGGCGCCGGCGTCGGGCGCCAGCGCGCCGGCGGCGGCACCGTCCGTGCGCACGCCCCGCCTGGTGGGCATTCCCGGCGGGCAGTCGTTGTCGCCGGCCGTGCGCGCGCCGATGGAGCGACGTTTCGGCGCCGGCTTCGGCCACGTGCGCGTGCACGCCGACGGCGCGGCCGCGCAGCAGAGCGCGGCCCTCAGCGCCAACGCCTTCACCGTCGGCCAGCACATCTTCTTCGGGCAGAACCGATTCCAGCCGCAGACCGCGTCGGGGCAGGAGCTGCTGGCGCACGAGTTGACGCACACCATCCAGCAGGGCGCCGCGGTGCAGCGCGACGTCGTGCAGCGCAGCGCCGCGCCCGAGGTGACCCAGCACGCGGCACCGCACATCCAGCGCGGCCTCTTGGATTTCGCCGATCCGCGGAAGTACTTCGCCGATCAGGCCCGGCGCATCCCCGGCTTCACCATGCTGACCGTGGTGATCGGTGTCAACCCGATCAACAACGAACGCGTCGAACGCAACGCCGGCAACATCCTGCGCGCGGCCATCGACTTGATTCCGGGCGGCTCGTTCATCACCGACGCGCTCAACAACCATGGCGTCTTCGCCAGCGTCAGCGCCTGGGCGCAGACACAGTTCGATACCATCAAGGATATCGGCGCGTCCATTGCGCAAGAGGTCGAGGGGTTCCTCAAGGGCTTCGCGATCGCCGACCTGGCCAGCCCAGGGGCGCTGTGGGATCGCGCCAAAGCGATTGTCGAGCGGCCGATCGCACGCGTGATCGCCTTCGCCAAGGCGCTCAAGGACGGCATCGTCACGCTGATCAAGGACGCCATCCTGAAGCCCGTCGCCGCTCTTGCCCGCACCACCAACGGCTACCCGCTGTTGTGCACGGTGATGGGCAAGGATCCGATCACCGGCGAAGTGGTGGCGCAGGACGCCGAGAGCCTGCTCGGCGCCTTCATGAAGTTCATCGGCGAAGACGAGCTGTGGAAGACGATGCAGCAGGCGAAGGCCGTGCCGCGCGCGTTCGCCTGGTTCAAGGACGCCCTGGCCGCGCTCAAGGGCTTCATCGCCGAAATTCCCGCGCTGTTCGTGACGGCGTTCCGGTCGCTCGAGGTGATGGACATCGTGCTCATCCCGCGCGCGTTCGTGAAGCTCGCGCACGTGTTCGGCGGCTTCGCGGGCCGGTTCATCACGTGGGGCGGCACCGCGCTGTGGACGCTGCTCGAGATCATCTTCGACGTCGTCAGCCCTGGCGCGCTGGCCTATATCAAGAAGACCGGCGCCGCGCTCAAGAGCATTCTGCGCAACCCGCTGCCGTTTGTCGGCAACCTGGTGAAAGCGGCGAAACTCGGCTTCACGAACTTCGGAGGCAACTTCCTCGCCCATCTCAAGGCCGGCCTCATCAACTGGCTGACCGGGTCCCTGCCGGGCGTCTACATCCCCAAGGCCTTCTCGCTGCCGGAGATCGCGAAGTTCGCGTTCTCGGTGCTCGGCCTGACGTGGGCCAACATCCGCCAGAAGCTGGTCAAGGCCACCAGCGAAACCGTGGTCAAGACCCTGGAGACCGGCTTCGACATCGTGGTCACGCTGGTGCGCGACGGTCCGGCGGCGGCCTGGGACAAGATCAAGGAGCAGCTGGCGAACCTGAAAGACATGGTGATCGGCGGCATCACCGACTTCGTCGTCGACATGGTGGTGAAGAAGGCGATTCCGAAGCTCATCGCCATGTTCATCCCCGGCGCCGGCTTCATCTCCGCCATCTTCTCCATCTACGAAACCATCATGGTGTTCGTAGACAAGATCAAGCAGATCGTCGCGGTGGTGAAGGGGTTCGTGGACTCCATCGTCGCCATCGCCGCGGGCCAGATCGGCGCCGCAGCCAGCCGGGTCGAGAACGCCCTGGCCGGGGTCTTGTCGCTGGCCATCAGCTTCCTGGCGGGCTTCGCGGGTCTGGGCAAGGTTGCCGACAAGGTGATGGCGGTCATCAACAAGATCCGCGCCCCCATCGACAAGGCTCTCGACTGGCTGGTCGGGTGGATCGTGGGCCTGGCCAAGAAGCTGGGCAAGATGGTGGCGCAGGCCGGCTTGCCCGCCGACCCGAAAGAGCGGATGCGGCTGGGGATGGACGCGGCCACGGCTGCGGTCGATCGGTTTGCCGGCAAGAAGGTGGGCCAGGCCGTGCTGAATCCGCTGCTCGGGGCGATCAAGGTGCGTTATGGGTTCAAGGTGCTCGAGGCCGTGAAGGTGGGCTCGGAGTGGTGGGTGGAGGGCTCGATGAGCCCAGCGCAGAAGAGAAAGACCAAAGCGAAGGTTGGCGATGGTGCGGTCGAGCAGAAGCCGACGGTGAAGCACACGAAGGGATCACTGAAGGGGCACACGGTGGGGATGGCCATGACGGCGGACTGGTTGACGGACAAACATCCCGCGGGCAGTCCCCCGGCGTCCGGGGCACAGGCGACGCTGATGGAGCTGCTCGTGACCAATCCCTCGGAAGGCAGCACGAACAAGTTCATCCGTGGCCACTTGCTCAACGAGCACCTGGGCGGGCCGGGAACCGACGAGAACCTGTTCCCGATTACCGGCAACGCCAACAGTCAGCACCTGCACTCCACCGAGAAACAGGTGAAGAGCTGGATCAAGAAGGCCGACCGCTTCGTCTTCTACGAGGTGAAAGTGACCGGGATCTCGTCCAGCCTCGATGGCGGCTCGAAGAGCGCCGAGAACTACGTGGAGAGCACGTTCGTGTGCCGGGCGATTCTCAAGGACGACACGGGGAAGGTCGAGGAGTCGTTCGCGACAAGCATCCCATCGGTGTACGGTGGGAAGAAACAGAAAGCGACGCGCGTCGACGGTCCTCCGGCGGCGGGCCGCTCGAAGTAACGCTTACCCTTCACGGCGTCTGATGAGCGGGCCGGTATCCGCCAGCCATGGAAGATCGCGAACCTTGCGCATGGCCTCAGCGCGGCGCGGCAGGTGCAGCTTCTCGAGTACGTGATGCACATGGTGCTTCACGGTGGCGACGCTGAGACAGAGCTCGTTGCCGATTTCCTTGTTCGAGAGGCCTTGTCCCAGAAGCGCCAGCACTTCACCCTCGCGACGAGTGAGTGCCACGTCCGGAAGATCGCCCGCAGCATTCGCCTCGGGCCGAAAGAGCGCTTGTAGAAGACCCCCCGCAATCTCTGGAGGCATAGCCATGCGGCCCGCGGCGATATCGACCAGCGACTGGCACAGCCCGTCGAGGGACGAGTCGCGCGAGACGTAGCCGGCGAATCCAGAGCGGCCGGCGCGGACAACGTCCTGCCGCTGTTCGACGAGTCCGAGCGCGACGAGTTTGACGGCGGGGTACTGAACGGCGATGCTGCGCACGTCGAACGGGTTGACCGCATGGGTCACGTCGACCATCACCACGTCGACGGGTGTCTGCGCCAATACGTCGCGGAGGCGCGCGAGGTCGTTGACCACGGCTTCCACGGTGACACCGGGACGACTGCCGAGGCACGCACCGAGACCGTCGCCGAAGAGTCGCACGGGAGTCACGACGACGATGTTCATGACGTCACGCTTCTCGCAGGCATCGCCACATGCCGCCTTCTGGGGAGGGCACCGTAGCTTGCCACTCAGCCACACGTTTGCACAAGCGGGAATGTCGGGCTGTGGCAGGCCGCCGTGCGTCAACCAAGTAGACGGACACAGCGTTCGAGATTCGGAGACGACGACAGCATGCAATTGCGTGAAGCTGAGCTATCGATGTGATGCAGACCGACGCGCCTTGGCGCTCGGCTGGGTAGGCACCAAGGGGGACGGCGCTCGGGCGAACGGAACTTTTGAACCCTTGAACCGGTGGAGTTAGACTCGCGGCCATGAAGAGGCTGCTCACCCACACCGTCGTCATCGGCACGATGCTTGGCGCCTGGACCTACGCGCAGCAGTCCAATCCCGTTCAACGGTCGCGCGACCTCGAGGCCAAGGAACTGGCGATACCGTTCAAGGGCATCACCGCGAACGGGCAGATTGAGGCGGGCCTGTTCCGCCTCGCGTCCACGGGCGTGTCTACCGAGCCGGTGCGGAAGGCGGCCGAGGCGTTCCTTGCCTCGCTCACCCCGGAACAGCGGCAGAAGACTACGTTTGCGCACGATGCCAGCGAGTGGCGCAGCTGGGCCAACCAGAGTGCCTATTGGCCGCGCGGCGTCAGCTTCGGCGAGATGAGCGACGCGCAGCGCGAAGCCGCTCTCGGGATGATGCGGGCGGGCCTCAGCGCCCGCGGCCTCACGCTCACAGAGAACATCCGGAAGCTGAACTACACCCTCGGTGAACTGCAGAGCAACGACTTCACCGCGCACAACGACGGCCGGTATCACCTCACCGTGATGGGCACGCCGTCGGCGACCGAACCGTGGGGCTGGCAGTTCGACGGCCATCACGGCATCGTCAACTACTTCGTGCTCGGCGACCAGGTGGTGATGTCGCCGTTCTTCGCCGGATCGGAGCCCGTGGTAGCCAAGAGCGGGAAGCACGCGGGCACCGAGATCCTGAGAGACGAAGCGCGCAAGGGCCTGGCGATGGTCAACGCGCTCACCGAGACCCAGCGCAGCAAGGCGGTGCTCACCCTCTCGAAGACCGGCAACAACATCCTGACCCAGGCGTGGTCGGACAACGTCGTGCTCGACTATGCCGGCGTGCGCGGCACCGAGTTGAACGGCGCACAACGGGAGCAGCTGCTTGCGTTGATCGAGCAGTACGTCGGGAACATGCGCGAAGGCCATGCGGCCGTGCGAATGGCTGAGGTGACAGCCCATCTCGATCGCACCTACTTTGCGTGGATCGGCAAGAGCGACACCGACGCGGTGTTCTACTACCGGGTGCACAGCCCGGTGCTGCTGATCGAGTTCGATCACCAGACGCCGGTCGGCTTGCGTCACATCTACCCGCCGGGCGTGCCCTTTCGCGAGCACATTCACGCCGTGATGCGCACGCCGAACGGCAACGACTACGGTAAGGACTTGCTGCGCCAGCACTACCAGCAGCATCCGC
This sequence comes from uncultured Acidobacteriota bacterium, assembly GCA_963814395.1. Taxonomy (GTDB): domain Bacteria; phylum Acidobacteriota; class Vicinamibacteria; order Vicinamibacterales; family UBA2999; genus CADEFD01. Next base: position 181,359 of record CAWFCS010000033.1, on the reverse strand, counting down.
ATACGGCGGCACAGTAGCGCATGGGCCTGTTGACCTTCGGCATCAACCTCACCCTGGACGGCTGCGTCGACCACCGCGAGGGCATCGCGGATGACGAGACGCACGCCTTCTTCACCCGCCTCATGGACGAGGGCGGGGCGATGCTCTGGGGCCGCGTCATCTACGAGATGATGGAAAGCTACTGGCCGTCGGTCGCCCGCGGCGACGTCGAGGCGCCGCCGGCGATACGCGAGTGGGCGGTGAAGCTGGAGGCCAAGCCGAAGTACGTGGTGTCGTCGACGCGCAAGGACTTCCCCTGGACCAACAGCCACCACATCCACGGCGACCTGCGCACGAGCGTGCAACGGCTCAAGGACGCGACCCCGGCCGGCGTGCTGCTGGGTAGCGGCAAGCTCGCCATCGAGCTCGACCGGCTGGATCTGATCGACGAGTACATGTTCCTGGTGCACCCCAGGATCGCCGGCCACGGCCCGACCCTGTACGAGAGCGGGCTGCCCAGCACGCGACGGCTCGAGCTGGTTTCGGCGAAGCCGCTCCGCAGCGGCGCGGTGGCCATGCACTACCGGCGCGCGCGCTGACGCGGGATCTGGCCGGCAGCCGTTCCGAGATCACCTGACGCGCTTCGAGAACGTCGGTTCTACCGCGAATCGCGCCTTGTCCGATAGAAGTTGAAGGCCCAATGGCCCCGGGACGCTTGTTAGCTGGACGTGTGCATAGTTCTTCTTGGGCGAAACCACCGGCACGTGCGCTACGTCTGAGTTCGTCCTGCGCACGAGACGAACTGGCACTTCGACCAGTCCCGCGTCGTGGGGATACGGCTTCTCACCATATCCGAGCCGCGATCGCTCAACGGTAGCAAAGCGAGCGAGGTCACAGCTCAGGCCGGCCTTGTCTCTGAAAAAGGCAGGCTTTGGCTTTCCGCTCTCAGCGTACAGCTGATCTGGCCGATGAACTGCGCGCCAGATCCGTTCACGGTTGGGGATCTTCTTGATCGAGTACCAGAAGCTCTTGAAGAAGCTCCGTGTTATCGACCCCAGCAAGCCAACGCGCCAGATCAACGGTTCGAAATGCGACTGTATGCTCATTCGAATCTGACGTGCTCGTCACGCTGACTTTGGCCTGGGACTCACCCGGGTATTTTGTCAGCAACAGCCTATGATCGAGGGTCTCGATCTCAAGATCTATCGAGCCGTCACTTGCCGGGCCCGTAGTTACGAGACTCGGCGCTTGCGAACCACGGAGAAAATACTTCTCAGACACGCAGAGAAGCTCGGCGAATTCTTGAAGGAGGCCTCGATCAAACGGGGCGGCGCCGTATCCGTCCCAACTGGAAGGATAACGGCCATATCGCTCTAGCTCACGCTGCGCCGATTCGAACGACGAGCGAGTCCTGGCCTCGGTCAATGAGAATCCAGACGGAGCGAATGTCGAAAGCGACAGCAGCTCAGCCTGGATGTCTTCACGCACGCGGTCAAAACCAATCAGCATTCCGCCAAGGCCTGCAGAAGTGGAGCCGTCAAAGGCTGTCCACTCAATGGTAGAACCATGTCGTTGCTCTTCGCGAGACAGGAAGACAGGTGACAACTCCAGAGTGCCAAGAATCACTTCATCCCTCCCATGGTCTCAGTTCTTACGTGGTCGGTAATGAGCGCTTCGAAAGTCTGAGTCGACTCAGCGTGCAAGTCTTCCAAGTCACGCTCAGCGGTGTCACCTGCGACTGAGCGCTGAAGATGCACACGGAACTCGATGACGACGGGATCCTGCGCCGCTCGAACACCTATGTGAACCTGCCGATTGCAGCCGTCGCTTTCTAGGTGCCCCTTACCGAGCGTTATGTCTAAGGATTCGCGCCCTCCCCGATACCACTCCGGGACCACGCTGCCACCAACATTCAAGAACTTCTCGAGAACGAAGTCCGCCTTCGGCACGTTGAATCGGTCGAGAGTCACCAATGCAAGCGACCTGAGCGCTTCCTTTCCGATTCCGGCATGAAGAGCAGACCTAGTTTCGCGAAAAAGGGCCAAGAACGCAGACCAACCCGGGTAGTCTCCGACGAGGTTCGTTACAAGCAGGTCTTCGGCCACTTGAGCAAGCTCTCTTCGACCTTGTTTCCAGCAACGTACGCGTTGCTGAAGCTGCGGGAGCGGGATGGCCTGCTTTAGGTCTACCTTGATCTGGCCGCGGGCGAACTCAACATCAGAGAACCCCTTCTCAATCAATCGCGGTACAGCGTCGAAGAACCGCTTCTCTGAAAGGGTACCGGCATCCAGATGGAGCTCAGAATACATCTCGACGAGGGTAGGCTTTACGTATGCCACGCTATTTGGATTCTCAGTGTTGGTCGGCGACGGTGCACTGCGACTGTCCCGACGCTGCGGTCTCGGCCCCAGAGTAGCAGGTTCCGGCACACCTGTCCCTACCAGGAAGGCAACCCGATGGCGCCTACCATCGCACGCCAGTGCATCAATTTTTTCAGACCGTCACTCTTGAGGTTGCGGTCGACCAAACGCCAACCCCTACATAGTGGGGTGTGAGTCTCACGCCAACCGCTTACTCGACCTCAACGTCGCCAGCGCAATCAGCACCAGCCCGCACGCCAGCAACGCCGCAATCTGCGGCCACAGCACGGCGAACCCCACGCCCTTCAGGAAGATCCCGCGCACGATCACCAGGAAGTAGCGCAGCGGGATCAGGTACGTCACCCACTGAATCCACCCGGGCATGTTCTCGATCGGGAACGTGAAGCCGGATAGGTAGATCATCGGCGTCAGGAAGAAGAACGTGGCCGTCATCGACGCCTGCTGTTGCGTCTGCGAGATGGTGCTCACGAACAGGCCCAGGCCCAGCGTGCTCAGCAGGTAGATCATGCTGCACGCGAAGAGCAGCGGGAAGCTGCCCAGGAACGGCACCTGGAACCAGTAGACGGCCACCAGTGTCACGAGCACCACGTCGAACATGCCGATGGCGGCGTAGGGCAGGAGCTTCCCCACGATCAACTCCCAGCGCGCCAGCGGCGTCACGTTCAGCTGTTCGAGCGTGCCCACCTCGCGCTCGCGCACGATGGCCATGGCGCTCAGGTTGGTGGTGACCACGAGCAGCAGCAGCGCCAGGATGCCGGGCACCATGAAGTTGCGGCTGTCGAGGCCAGGGTTGAACCACACGCGGATGTCGGCAGCGATGGGTGCGGGCCGGCCGGCCAGCGCCGGGTTGAGTTCGCCGGTCTTCTCGGCGCTGAAGGCGGCAACGACCGAGCGCGCGTAGCCCAGGGCCACGCCGGTGGAGTTCGAATCGGTGCCGTCGGCAATCACCTGCACGGTGTCGGGGCGTCCGCCGGCCAGGCGCTGGCCGAAGCCGGCCGGAATGGTCAGGGCCATCCAGGCGGTGCCGTCTTCGAGGCGGCGCTGCACGGTGTCGTCGCCGCTCACCACATCCACGATGTAGAAATTGGCCGAGGCGTCGAAGCGCTCGAGCAGTTGCCGGCTGGCGGTGGAGCGGTCGGCATCCACCACCAGCAGCGGAATGTCCTTCACATCCGTGGTGGCGGCGTAGCCCAGCACCACGAGCTGAAGGATCGGCGCGATGATGACGATGCCGAAGAGCCGCGGGTCGGCCTTCAGCTCGATCAGTTCCTTGCGCACGAGTTGCGCGAGGCGTTGCAGGCCGGCCGGCATCACCGCCACTCCCGGTTGAGCCGAAGGGCCGACAGGCCCAGCATCACGGTGGCGAAGATCACGAGCGCGCCCATCTGCGGCCACACCACGTCTACGCTCGTGCCCTTCAGCACCACCGCGCGCAGCGCGGCCACGAAGTAGCGCGCCGGCACGATGTGCGTGACCGCCTGCACGGCCGGCGGCATCGAGGTAATCGGGAAGATGAAGCCCGACAGAATGAAGGTGGGCAGGAAGCTCGAGAGCAGCGCGAGCTGGAAGGCCACCTGCTGGTTCTGCGCCACCGTGCTGATGAGCAGCCCCTGGCCCTGCGCGCCCACCAGGAACAGGCCAATCAGCACGAACAGCAGCCACCACGGGCCGCGCTGCGGCAGGCCGAAGAGCGCCATGCTCACCAGCACGATGAGCACCGCCGACACGAACGCGATCACCGAATACGGAATGGTCTTGCCGATCACGAACGCCAGCGGACTCACCGGCGCCATGCGGATCTGCTCCATGGTGCCGCGTTCCTTCTCGCGCACGACGGCGAGCGAGGTAGAGATCACGGCCGTGATCATGGTGATGTAGGCGATGAGGCCGGGCACCAGGAACAGCGCGCTACGCAGCTGCGGGTTGTACCAGACGCGCGGCTCGAAGCCCACGAGCGGGCGTGGCGACGTCCCGGCCGCACCGGTGGTGCCGGCCGCCATCGCCAGCATCTCGGCCCCGGCCTCGGCCACAATCGCGCCGGCGTAGCCCACCACGGCCGACGCGGTGTTGGCGTTGTCGCCGTTCACGATCACCTGCACGCGCACCGGCACGCGGCGTTCCAGGTCGCGTCCGTAGCCGGCGGGAATCACCAGCGCGGCCCTGGCGGCGTTGGTGTCGATCAGCCAGTTGAGCTCCTGCTGGCCGTGCACCGCCCCGGCATACGAGAAGTAGCCGGAGTTGGTGAACGACGAGATCAGCTCGCGGCTGGCCGTGGAGCCGTCCTGGTCTTCCACCGCCAGGTCGATGTTCTTGATGTCGAAGTTGAGCGCGTAGCCGTAGAGCAGCAGGAACAGCGCCGGCACGAACACCAGAATCAGCAGGGTGCGGCGGTCGCGGCTGATCTGGTGCAGTTCCTTCCGCACCATGGCGCGGGCGGTGACCATCATGCGGCCTGCCCTGCCTTGCGCCTTGGCTTCGGTGCGTTCGACCACGTCGAGGAACACGTCTTCGAGCGACGGGGTCACCACGTTGACGGCTGAAATCGGCAGGCCCCGGGCCTCGAGCGCGGCCTTCAGTTCTTCCGGGCGCACGCCGGCGTTGCCGAGCACCGCGTGGACGGCGGTGCCGAAGATGCTGGTCTTCTCGATGATGGGCATCTGCTCGAGCGCGGTCATCGTCTCCACCGGCCTGGACGACTGCACTTCGAGGATGGGCCGGTCGGCGAACACGCTCTTCAGTTCGTGCGCGGAGCCGAGCGCCACCATCTGGCCACGGTGGATGATGGCGAGCCGGCGGCAGTGCTCGGCTTCGTCGAGGTAGTGCGTGGTGACGAGCACAGTGACGCCGCCTTCGGCGAGGCTGCCGATGAGGTCCCAGAACTGGCGCCGGCTCACTGGGTCTACCCCGCCAGTGGGTTCATCCAGGAACACGATCGGCGGCTGGTGCAGCACGGCGCAGCCGAGCGCCAGGCGCTGGCGCCATCCGCCCGAGAGCGCCTTCGTGACCGTTTTCTCGCGGCCGCGCAGGCCGGCCATGTCGAGCACGAACTCGCGGCGCTTGGCGAAGGCCTCGCCGTTCAGGCCGTAGACGCCGCCGAAGAAGGCGATGTTCTGGTCCACGGTGAGCGCTTCGTAGAGCGAGAACTTCTGCGACATGTAGCCGATGTTGCGCTTGACGCCTTCGGGGTCGGTGGCTACGTCGACCCCGCCCACGGTGGCGGTGCCGCTCGTGGGCGCGAGCAGGCCGCACAGCATGCGGATGGTGGTGCTCTTGCCGGCGCCGTTGGCGCCGAGGAAGCCGAAGACCTCGCCCTTCTTCACCTGGAACGACACGCGGTCCACGGCGGTGAAGGTGCCGAACTTGCGCGTGAGGTCGCGCACGTCGATGGCGACGGCGTCGGTCATCGTCCCACCACGCGCGTGAGGCGCGCCTCGGCCAGGCGGATGTCGGCGAGCACGCGGGCGCGGTCGAGTTCGGCCTGCATCTGGGCCAGCTGCGCGTCGAGCACGTCGAGGGTGGTGGCCACGCCGGCTTCGAAGCGGTCGTTGACCACCCGACGCGTTTCCTGCGCGGCGGTGACGGCCAGGCGGGCGGGGGCGAGGGCGGCGCGGCTGGTGCTGACGTCTACCAATGCGCGGCGCACATCCGCCGTGATCTGCGTTTCCACCTCGCGCTGCCGTTCGGTGAGGGCGCTCTGGTTGAAGAGCGCCTCGGCGCGGTCGGCCTTGGCGCGGCCCGAATCCCAGAACTGCCAGCTCACGTTGAGGCTGAGGTCGTACGAATCCTGCCACTTGTCTTGCCGCGGGAAGATGCGCGGGTTGGGATTGGCGAAGTCGTAGCCGGAGGCGAACGACACGGCGGGCTTGCGCGTGGCGGCAATAGCGTCGAGCCGCGCGGTGATGCCGCCGGCACGTTCGCTGATGGCCGCCAGTTCTGGACGCTGCCCGAGCGCCTCGGTCACGAGCGCACTGGCATCGCTGCTGGTGGCGGCCGGGCCTTCGAGCGCGTCGGCGGGCTCGATGGCCGGCACGTCGGCTGCGCCGATGAGCCGCGCCAGGTCGATGGTGACCGACTCCACGCGGCCGCGCGCTTCCACCAGCAGCAGTTCGCTTCTGGCCCGCTGCGCTTCGCTGCGCGACACGTCGTTGGGCGGCAGGAAGCCGGCGTCCACGCGTGAGCGCACGTCGGTGAGCGACTGGTCGGCGGTGGCCAGTGACTGTTCCAGCACCCGCATGGTGTCGCGCGCGGTCACGAGCGCCCAGTAGGCGCGGGCCACTTCGAGCCGCAGGTCGAGGCGGGCGGCGTCCAGATCTTTGCCGGTGGCCGTGGCTTCGGCCTGGGCGGCGCGTTCGAGCGCGTTGGTGCGTCCGCCGGTGTAGATCGGCCACACCAGTTCCAGGCGCGTGCGGAAGTTGTCGGGGATGTCGGGGTAGATCACACGCAGCTGGCCGTTGGGCTGCGGCACGCCGAACTCGTCTACGTGATTGGTGCGGGTGTAGCCGGCGGAGGCAGTGAGCGTGGGGTCGTCGGCCTTCCGGCGCACGTCGATGTTGGCGGTGGCGGCCTGCTGACGGGCGCGCGCTTCGGCCAGGCGATGGCTCTGCTCCACCGCGCGGGTGGTCGCATCTTCGAGCGTGAGGCGCAGCACGCCAGGCTGCGCGGCGGCAGTGGCCGCGACGGTGAGGGCAGCGGTGAGAACCACGGCACAGGCGAACACGACAGGCTTCATGCGAGGGCTCCGGCCGGCGTCGCGGGGGCAAGTTCCGCGAGCCTGGCGATGAACACGTCTTCGAGCGACGGCGTGATGACGCGTCCCTCGATGGGCGGCAGGCCCGCCTGGGCCGCAAGCGCAGCCAATGTGTGGCGCGCGGCGGCTTCGTCGGCGGCCGCGGGCATCCACAAATGCAGGCGCTCGCCGAATACTTCTACGTGCGCGTGGCCAGTGGCGCGCAGGCGATCGCGCACGCCCCGAGCATCCGCAGAGAACGACTCGATCCAGATGCCCGGCAACGAGGTGCGCAGCTTCGCCGGGGTGTCGAGGGCCAGCGTGCGGCCGTCGTGCACGAGCGCCACGCGGTGGCAGCGCTCGGCTTCGTCGAGGTAGGGGGTGGTCATCAGGATGGTGATGCCGCTGTCGAGGAAGTGCGAGAGCAGCTTCCAGAACTCGCGGCGGGAGACGGGATCCACGCCGGTGGTGGGCTCGTCGAGCAGCACGACATCCGGCTGATGCACCAGCGTGCAGGCGAGCGCGAGCTTCTGCTTCATGCCGCCCGAGAGCTTGTCGGCCAGGCGGTCGCGGAAGCGCGTGAGCTGCGTCATCTCGAGCAGGTGATTGCGGCGCTCGCGATAGTCGGTGACGCCGTGGATTTCGGCGAAGAACTGGATGTTCTCGTCGATCGTGAGATCCCCGTACAGACTGAAGCGCTGCGAGAGGTAGCCCACCTTGTGGGTGATCGCGCGATGGTCACGCACCGGGTTCATGCCGAGCACCCGCACGTCGCCGCTGTCGGCGTGCAGCAGTCCGCAGATCAAGCGAATCGCGGTGGTCTTGCCGGCGCCGTCGGGGCCGATCAGCCCGAACATCTCACCCCGCGCGATCTCGAGGGAGAGTCCTTTCAGCGCCTGCGTCGTGCCATAGCGCTTGGTGACGTTGCTGAGCGTGATCGCGTTCATGGCCTAGGGCGTGTCGGTGACGGGCGTAAGGGCAAACACGGCGTCCACGGGCATGCCCTGCTTGAGCACGCCGGCGGTGTTGTCGACGGTGATGCGGATGCGGTACACGAGCTTGGCGCGCTCGTCCGCCGTTTGCACGTTCCTGGGCGTGAATTCCGCTTTCGGCGAGATGTAGGTGACGGTGCCCTGGATGCCCTGGCCGCCAGCGTCGGTGAAGAGGGTGGCGGTCTGCCCCATCTTGATGCGCGGCACCGACGGCTCGGGCACGTAGACGTCCGCCCAGGCGTGATCCAGGTCGGTGATGACAACCACCGGGGCGCGGGGCGCCACCACTTCGCCGGCCTCCGCCAGCTTCTCGGTGACCACGCCGCTCACGGGTGACACGAGCGTGGCGTCTTTCAACTGATCTTCGAGAGACGCGATGGCCGCTCGAGTCGTGGCGATGCGGCTCGCGGCCACGGCCACTTCTTCGGGCCGGGCGCTCAGCTTCACGCGCGCGAGCGTGGCTTCGGCGGCAGCCACGCGCTTCTGGGCGGCCTCCACGCGGGCCTGGGCCACGTCGCGCCGGGTAGCGGCGTCGTCGCGCGGCTTCTGCGCGCCGCTCTTCCGCTCGAGCAGCAGCTCGTAGCGTTTGAGGTCGGCGTTGGCGGCCTCGAGCTCCGCCGTGGCAGCCGGAATGTCGGCCCTGGCGGCCTCCACTTGTGCCTCGGCCTGGCGCACATCTTCCGGTCGGGCGGCCACGCGCACCAGGCGCAGTTGCGCCTCGGCGGATGCCTGTTCCGTCTTCGCCCGCGCGATCGCGAGCGCCAGGTCGGTGGCATCGAGCGTGAGGATACGGGCGCCGGCTTCCACCGTGTCGCCTTCCTTCACGTCGAGCGTCAACACGCGTCCGCCCATCTCGGGCGCCAGTCGCACCTCGGTGGCCTCGACATGGCCAGAGACGCGCAGCTGGTTGGGGTCGGCGGCGGGCGCGCAGGCGGCCACGCAGGCGAGCAGGGCCGCGGCAGAGAACGGTTTCAGGGAGGTCATCGGGCAGAGTCCTTGGCAAGCATGCTGAGGGCGGTGTGCTGCATGTGGGCGATGAGGTCGGCGCGCGGAATGGACGCGAACATCGGCAGGTGAGCGCGGCCCGGCTCGGCGGCGGCGCGTTCGCGCACGGCGTTCATCATCATCGGGCCCAGGATGGTGACGTAGGCGAGTACCTGGGTGCATCTTGCGAAAGGCGCCGGCCTTCACGCCCTGCTCGAGAATGCGGCCGAAGGCCATGAAGACGGCGCGCATCAGGAGCAGCGTGTCGGGGTCGAGGTGCGGCGCGCCGGCCGACATCTCGCGCATCATGAGCGGCGGAAACCACGGACGCGCCTCGCGCATGGTGGCCAGCGTCTCGATGAAGCGCTCGATCTTGGCGGAGGGCGCGTCGTGGCTGTCGGCGATGGCGGTCACCGCGGAGCTCACCGCGCTCAGCATGTCGCGCACGACGTCGCGGTAGAGCTGCAGCTTGTTCGTGAAGTGGTAGTAGAGCATCGCCTTGTTCACGCCGGCGGCGCGGGCGATGTCATCCACTCCCACGCCGTCGAAGCCGGAGCGGGAAAAGGCGTCGGCGGCAGCCCTGAACACGAGATCGCGGGTGGCGATGGGTTCTGTGGTGCGTCCGGCGGCGGGGGCTGGCCCAGGGCGGCGCAGACGGGCGGTGACGGGCACGAGCACCGCGGTCTTGCCGGTGGCGCGTGTGGCGCGGTGGGCGCTTCTGCCGGTGATGGCTTCGGGTGAAGATGGCGACATGAATTAACTAACCATTTGGTTAAACTAACTGTATGGTTAATTGCGGGCTGCCCGCCTGTCAAGTTCCCATTTGTCACGGTGACAGGCCCCGTGACAAATGCACCGGTGGCCTGCGGCGCCGCGTCACAATGGGCATATGCACGTGGTGATCGCCGGTGGCAGTGGGTCTCTCGGCCGCGCCCTGACCCGCTCGCTCGAAGCCGACGGCCATCGGGTGTCGGTGCTGACCCGGCGGGCGCGTCCTGGCCATCCAGAGGATATCGCCTGGACACCCGACGGCGAGTCGGGGCCATGGGCGCAGGCCCTGTCGGGCCTGGATGCAGTGGTGAATCTGGCCGGTGAAGGCATGGCCGACGCGCGCTGGACGAGCGCCCGCAAAGCCGCGCTGCTCGACAGCCGGCTCAAGGCCACATCCAGCTTGGCAAAGGCCGTGCGGCAGGTGCAGAACGGCCCGCGCGTGTTCGTCAGCGCGTCTGGCGTGGGCTACTACGGACCGCGCGGCGACGAGCCGATCCGCGAGAACACGCCGCCCGGCACCGACTTCGTGGCGGGAATGGCCGCGGCCTGGGAAGCCGCGGCGAAACCCGCCGCCGACATCGGCCGGCTCGTGCTCCTGCGCACTGGCCTGGTGCTCGGCCGGGAAGGCGCGCTGGCCAAGATGCGGCTGCCCTTCTCGCTCGGCCTCGGCGGCCGGCTCGGCTCGGGCCGGCAGTGGATGCCGTGGATTCACGTGGACGATTGGGCGGCGCTCACCGCCACGCTCATCGCCGACACCCACGCCACCGGCGCCTTCAACCTCACGGCGCCGCAGCCGGCCACCAACGCCGACTTCACGCGCGCGCTCGGCCGGGTGCTGCATCGTCCCGCCGTGATACCGGTGCCGGGCTTTGCCCTGCGCCTGGCGCTCGGCGAGATGGCCGACCTGCTGCTCACCGGGCAACGCGCCGTGCCCGCCAAGGCGATGGCCCTGGGCTACACGTTCCGCTACCCCGTGCTCGCCGATGCGCTCGCGGCCGCCCTTCAGGCGCCGTAGCGCGACGCGCCGACGACGGTGAGGTATCCTGCGGCGCGAGAGCGATTCAGGAGCCCACCATGGTCTTGTCCAAGTCCGAGTTGATTGCCGCGCTGCAGCACGAGGTCCGCATCCTGCTCCACCTGGCCGGCAAGGTCGACCGCGCGCAGCTCGATTTCCGGCCCACCCCCAAACAGCGCAGCACGCTCGAGCTGTTGCAGTACCTGGCCATGATGGGACCCGCGCTCGTCGACGTGTCGATCACCGGCGTGTTCGACGGCGCTGTCTGGACGGCGCGCGAAGCCGAGGCCAAGCGCCTGGACTTCGATCAGACGGTGAGCGCCATCGCCGCCCAGCACCACACCTACGCGCAGGTGCTCGGTGCCCTCGCGGACGACGACTACCGCACCGGGTTGACGGTGTGGGACGTCGCCACCTCGCGCGGCGCGTTCATCGTCGCCTACGTGCTCTGCGGTCACGCGGCCTATCGCACACAGCTCTTCGGCTATCTGAAGGCCTGCGGTCGCGAGGAGCTGAACACGACCAACCTGTGGGACGGCGTGGATCCGACGCCCAAGGGGAGCTAGCCGCGCACCGCGCGGTTCAGGCGGAACAGCGCGGACTGCGGCTCGTCTAATTCAGTGACCCCACTGGAGGGGGCGCCATGACTGACACGACCGCCTACCGCGAACCCGATCCCTCGCTCGTGACCATCACGCACGTCACCTACGGGTTGCACGCGCTCGGCCTGGCGATCGGCGCGTTCGGCACCTCCACGGTGGTGGGCGCGTTCCTGTTCGGCTGGCCGTCGATCATCGCCGTGATCATCAACTACGTGAAGCGCGGCGAGGCGCGCGGCACGTGGCTCGAATCGCACTTCACCTGGCAGATCCGCACCTTCTGGTCCGCGTTCGCCTGGGCGTGCGTGGTCGGTCTCACGGGCGCCCTGCTGGCCATCGTGCTCGTGGGCTTTGCGATCTGGATCGTGGGCTTCATCGCGCTCGGTATCTGGGCCATCTACCGCATCGCGCGCGGCTGGCTGGCGCTGCGCGACCGGCGGGCCGTGGCGTAGCGCGCCGGCTTCGCCGCGGGCAGCGGCGGTGCGAACTCGCGCAGCAGCCGCTCGGCCGCCACGGCGAAGCGTGTGCCGCCGCCGAAGGGGCGCGCCAGCAGCATGGCCCCTTCGAGGGACGAGGTGATGATGCGCGCGGCGTCGCGGGCTGCTCCGTCGAAGGCGAGCGTGCCGTGCGCGCGGCCCGCCTCGAGCACGCGCGAGAGCCAGCGCTCGTTCACATCGAAGAAGCCGCGGATCGCCGCCTGCATGCCCGCGGGCAGCGTGGTGTATTCCGCCGCCAGCATGCCGCACAGGCAGATGCGGCCCCGCTTGAGCACCGCGGCATAGATCGCGACGTAGTGCTCGAGTTGCGCCGGCGCCGGCGCGCCGCTCCGTTCGATCTGGTCGAGAGTCAGGGCGAAGGCCTTGGAGTAGCGGTCGATCAGCGCCCGGCCGAGTTCGGCCTTGCTCGGGAAGTGGTAGTGCAGGCTGGCCTTGGTGATGCCGAGTTCCGCGGCGATATCGGCGTAGCTGAAGCCGTTGAAGCCGCGCGTCTGCGCCAGCCGCTCGGCCACGTCGAGGATCTGGGTGGACGTGCGCGGGGCGTCGGCGCCCTGGAGGCGGGCCGGGGCAGGCGTCAAGCGGGGCATGTTGACATTCTATCTACCTGTAGGTAAGTATGCCAGCCGGCCCGCGCCCGGGCCCCGTCCCCCAGGAGGCGAGACATGCAGACCACCGAACACAAGACGTTCTCGAAGCCGGAAGAGACCCGGGAGTTTCCGCGCGGACGCGCTGAGATCCTCACGGTGGGCGGCGGCGAAGTGGGCCGCCTCGTGTTCGAGCCGGGCTGGCGCTGGTCGAACGACGTGAAGCCGCTCGCCGGCACGGCCAGCTGCCTGGCGCCACACTTCCAGTATCACGTGAGCGGCCGGCTCGGCATTCGCATGGACGACGGCACCGAGTTCATCGCCGGTCCCGGCGACGTCACCTCGCTGCCGAGCGGACACGACGCGTGGGTCGTCGGCGACGAGCCGGCGGTCGTGGTGGACTGGTTCGGCGCCAGCAACTACGCCAAGCGGGCGTGAGGGGCACCATGCGGCTCATCGTGATTGCGCTCACGCTGGCAGGAGGCATGGCCATGGCCGGTCAGACACCCGCGCCTGGCGGGTCCACGCTCGACGTCGTGAACCGGTTCAACGACGCCGTCAATCGCCACGACGCCGCCGCCGTGGTGGCATTGCTCAGCGACGACACGGTGTTCGAGAACACCGGGCCCGCGCCCGACGGCACCCGCGTCGAGGGCAAAGCCGCCGTCGCCGCGTTCTGGGAGAAGTGGCTCGTGGCCAACGCCGACGCCAGATTCGAGGCGGAAGACGTGGTGGTGGCCGGCGACCGCTGCACCGTGCAGTGGATCTACCGCAAGATGCGCGACGGCAAGCCGTGGCACCTGCGCGGCATCGACGTCTTCACGGTGCGCGGCGGCAAGGTGGCGGCTAAGCTCTCGTACGTGAAGGGTTAGCGCCCGCCGGGGGCGCGCCCGCGGGTAGCCGCCAAGCGACGCGGGCGCCTCGGCGCCTCGCTTTCCGCGGCTCTGGCGGTGGTCGATCCAGGCCTCCAGCGCGTCGAGCTGGGTGCCGATGAGCGCGTCGTATTCCGGGCCGCCGTGACCCATGCCCGGAATGTAGTAGGTGGCAAGCACGCTCGCCGCCTTCTTGCGTCCGAGCCGGCGCTGCACGTGCGCCTGATACCCCGCGCTCTCGCCAGGCGACACGATGGCATCGGCCGTGCCGTGCATCACGATGACGGGCCTGGTGAGGGCGCCCGAGAGGTCGAGCGCGCGCAACTCGGCCTGCACCGCGGCTGGACTTCTCGAGGGATCCCACTGCTTCAGCTCGTCGTCGGTGAGCGCGCCGCCGTCGGGGTTGAAGGATGGATTGAAGCGCGGCATGGAGTCGCGCAGATAGCCGACCAGGCCGTCGTGGCCACTCTTCCAGAGCGCCTCCGATGCCGGCCCACGAGCGCCGCCCCGAGCTGGTCGTCGTCGTCTTGCGGCGCCCACGAGCCCTGGATCCTCCCCATTGGTTACTGCGTGGCGACCTCCGTCTCGCGGGGGGGAGCGCGCCAGCAGGCCTGGCGTGCACGCGGGATCAACCGGTCTTACAAGGCTGGACGGGCCCTGCGACGCGTTTTCGGGGATGAGGGAAGGATTGCGCGCACGACGCTATGCGGGGGCGCCCGCGCGAACTACTGGAGGCTTCTCGACGGGCTCATGGCGTGCTTGGCAGGCGCGGCGCGCCAGTCGGCGCTGGGCCCGGGCGAGCCGCCCAGGCGCTGCGTCACGAGACCCGCGCGGGCTCGAGCGGCATCCACCCTGCCGCACTGCGGTGGTAGCATCGTCCGGCCGGGGTCAATGGGAGCAGCAGAGGACGACACGCTTGCGAAGCTCGTGGCTCGTGCGGACGCGGGCGACGGGCCGGCCGGCGAAGCCCTGTTCACGGCGTTGTACTCCGATCTCCACCGAATAGCTCAGGCCCAGATACGCCGGTCCTCCGGGCCCGTGACCCTCGGCGCAACCACACTGCTGCACGAAGCCTATCTCGACCTGGCCAAGCGCGACGCCACGGCCTTTCCAGATCGCAACCGGTTCCTCGGCTACGCCTCACGCGCGATGCGTGGCCTGGTCATCAACTACGTGCGCGACCGCCGCGCGCAGAAGCGTGGCGGCGAGCTGACGTTCGTTGAGCTCGATGAGTCGCGCGCGGCTCTGCCAGACCGCGGGGGCGATCTCGAAGCGCTGGGCGCCGCGCTCGACGACCTTGGCGCCCTGGAGCCACAGCTGGCCGAGCTCGTCGACCTGAAATTCTTCTGCGGTTTCTCGTTCGGCGACATTGCCGCCATGCGTGGCGTCTCCGAGCGCACGGTGCAGCGCGACTGGGCGAAGGCGCGCTTGCTGCTGCATCGCTCGATCGCGTCGGACTAGCACCGGGCTCCCAAATCCCATGCTGGCGGGTGATGCTGGCAGATCGTGATCTCGTAGATATGCGCGGTATCGATCCCACGACTTGGACGCTCGTGAGCCCCTTGCTCGACGAGCTGCTGGATCTCGAGTCCGAAGACCGGGGCCCGTGGCTCGCGCACCTTCGCCAGACCCGTCCAGACGTGTCGGGCATACTCGCGGACCTGCTGGCCTCGCATGAGGAGGCCATCCAGAAACACTTCCTCGGGAGCCCGGCCGTCGAGCCCGAGGCGGGGCTTGCGGGCACGCCGGTGGGCGGCTACGTGCTGGACCGCCCGCTCGGCAGCGGCGGCATGGGCACGGTGTGGCTCGCGCGCCGAGCCGACGGACGCTTCGACGGTCAGGCAGCCGTGAAGTTCGTCAACCTGGCGGTGCTCGACCGTGCCGGCCAAACGCGCTTCCGCCGCGAAGGCACGGCGCTGGCCCGGCTGTCGCACCCCAACATCGCGCGGCTGCTCGATGCCGGCGTGACGCCGGCCGGCCAGCCCTATCTCGTCCTCGACTACGTGGACGGCGTCCCCATCGATCGCTACGCGGCCGAGCAGCGTCTCGACGTGTCGGCCCGACTGCGACTCTTTCTGCAGGTCGCCGACGCCGTGGCCCACGCACACGCCAACCTGGTCGTGCATCGTGACCTCAAGCCATCGAACATTCTGGTCGATCGATCAGGGCAGGTGAAACTGCTCGACTTCGGTATCGCCAAGCTGCTGGAGGACGGTGACGTCGAGCGCCCGCAGGCCTCGAGCCAGACCGCTCGGGCGTTCACACCGGAGTTTGCTGCGCCCGAACAGGTGACGGGCGGCGACATCACGACCGGTGCCGACGTCTATGCCCTGGGCGTGCTGTTGTACCACCTGCTGACCGGTCAGCATCCGGCGGGGCCTGGCGTGCGGTCTCCGGCCGATTCTGATCCGGTCGATCCTGGAGGCGGAGCCGAGGCGTCCGTCGGACATCGTCACTGGGGTGCGTGCGAGTCGAGTACTCCGCGGTGACCTCGATACGATCGTCGCCACGGCGCTCAAGAAGCAGCCATCCGAACGCTACGTCTCGGTCACGGCCCTGGCCGAAGACGTGCGACGACACCTGCGGCATGAGCCAATCGGGGCGCGACCAGACAGCATGGCGTACCGCGCCGCGAAGTTTACGCGCCGGCATCGCTGGCCCGTGGCCGCGGCCGTCGTCACGATCGCGCTTCTGACGGCGGGTCTGTTCGTCGCCAGTCGCGACCGACGCGTCGCCGAGAACCGGTTCCGTCACCTTCGCCAGCTGTCCGAGCAGGTGGTCTTGCTCGACACGCGTCTCAACAATTTGCCGGGTTCGGTCGAGGCCCGGCAGTCCCTGGTCGCCATGTCGCTCGCGTATCTGGAGGGGCTATCGGCCGATGCCCGTTCCGATCGCGACCTGACCCTCGAAGTGGCTGACCACTACGCGCGGGTCGCCCGAATACAGGGCGTCCCTACGGGCCCGAGCCTTGGCAACCTCGTCACGGCGGAGGCGAGTCTGAAAAGGGCCGACGCGCTGGTCGAAGGCGTGCTGACGTCGCGGGCTCACGACCTGCGGGCGCTCGAACTTTCGGCGCGGATTCGTCACGACCGCATGATCGTGGCCGACTCGGAACGACGCGACGCCGATACGATGCTCCGGATCGTCGAGACGGTCGAGCGCATCGAGGCCGTGCTCGGCGACCCGCGCGCGACTCAAGCGCAGCGCCGCTCCGTCGTCACCCTGTATTCCAACGTGGCCCTGGCCGCCCTCAACGTGCGCCGCTACGACGATGCGATTCGCTACGCCACGCGCCAGATCGCAGCGGCGCGAGCGCCGGGGTTCGATCCGATGGTGCTCAGCCTCGGGCTGAGCGTGTTGGCCAATGCGCAGAGACTACAAGGCCATCTCACCGAGGCGCTGGCCGCGATCCGCGAAGCCCGAGCGCTCGCCGACGCGACGCCGGAGGCCGACAAGAAGCGCCAGTCCAACCGCTACGGGCTGTTGCTCCGCGAAGGCTTCATCCTGGGCGAGGATGGCGCGGTCAGCCTCGAGCGACCGGCAGAGGCTTTGGTTCCATTTCGCGAGGCCTTCGAGATGCAGGAAGCGGCCGCACACACCGACCCGAAGGACGCCACGAGCCGCCTGCGGGTCGGCACGGCGGCCCGCGAGTTAGGGGATGTCCTCCGTTGGCGGGATCCGCGCGAGGCTCTTGCCGTCTATGACATCGCGCTGGGCCGCCTGCACGAGGTCAAGGACAACGTGACTGCACAACGCGGCATCGCGCTCGTGCTTTCCAGTTCGGCCTATGCCTTGAGGCGCCTCGATCGGACGGCGGAGGCCCGGCGACGCATCGATGAAGCCCTGGCGCTCTTGGCCCCGACCAAGGACGATGCTGTCGATAGCCTCACTTTCGAGAGCGAACGTTACACTGTACTGCTCGCTCTTGCCGATCATGAGGCCGAAGTCGGGCACGCGGCAGAGGCCACTGCGCAGTATCGCGAGCTGCTGGCGACGGTGCTGCGCACCAGCCCATACGCCGAGGCCGACTTGAGGACAGGCAACAGCCTCTCGGTTTTGTACGAAAGGTTGTCGCACCTGCTCCGGAAGACTGGGGCGGCGGACGAGGCGGCGGACGTCGACGCGAAGCGACTGGCGCTCTGGCAGCACTGGAACCGCACGCTGCCGAACAGCCCTTTCGTGGCCCGGCGGCTCGCCTCACTCGAGCGAGGCCAGGCAGGCCGCCGGTAGCGGCCGGCGCTACCCGCGCGCCGGCGCGCGTGCGCATGCCAGCAGCCCGCTTGTCGGGTTTCGCCGGCCACTCGTGATCTCCATAACACGGCACCCACTGTGGGCCCGTTGGGAGGTAGCGATGGCTCGAGTTTCGTGGAAGACAACCGCAATCGGAACGATGTGCATGGCCGGACTGCTGGCCGCCTGCCTGCCTTACGCCCGCGCTCACGCAGCGCAGGGCAGCGCGCCCGTCGACGACACGACCGGTGACCTTGAGGGCCACTCGAGCCGCTTCGGACGGATGTTCCATCTGCCTGCCTTCGCCGAGCCAACTCCTGCGATCAAGGCCGCGCTCGTGCGCCTGGCGAAGCGTGGCGGCCTGCTCGACGCGCAGGACAACCTGGCGGCCGGACCGATCGCCCTCATCGTGGATCCGCTGCTGAGCGTGAACAATCCCAACAACGACACCCACACGGCCGGCGTGACGTTCGTGGGACAGTTCCTCGATCACGACATGTCGTTCGACTCGAGTTCGCGACTGGGTCGCCCTACCAGTCCGCGACGCTCGCCCAACGTGCGCCGCCCCTTCTTCGATCTGGATTCGGTCTACGGCGATGGTCCGGCCGGCTCGCCGCAGCTCTACGACGCGACCGACCGCGCGAAGCTGCGCGTGGAACACGGTGGGCTGTTCGAAGACCTGCCGCGTGAACCATCGGGGCGCGCCATCATCGCCGATCCGCGAAACGACGAACACGTCGTGCTGGCCGGTCTTCAGGCCGCGATTCTGCTCGCCCACAACAACGTCGTCGATCTTGTGCGACGCGAGCAGCCGGCGCTCGACCCTGAGGACGTCTTCGCTGCGGCCCAACAGGTAGTGCGATGGCACTACCAATGGCTGATTCTGCACGAGTTCTTGCCGCAGATCGTCGACCCCGTCACGCTCGACGACCTGCGCCGCCGCGGACGTCGATTCTATCGCCCCAGGTATGGGGACGCGTTCATCCCGATTGAGTTCCAACTGGCCTACCGCATGGGGCACAGCATGGTGCGCCCGTCGTACCGCGCCAACTTCACCGGCAACGGCGGTGCGCCGTTCTTCGGGATGATCTTCGACCCGAGCCAAGAGGGCGCAGCCGATCCGTCAGACCTGCGCGGCGGCGCGCGCAGCCCCCGCCGCTTCGTTGGGTGGTCGACGTTCTTTCGCTTCCCCGGCCTCGAGGCCGACGTGCGTCCGAACAAGCGCCTCGACACGCGCCTCTCGACGCCGCTCTTCGACTTGCCGCTCGGAGCAATCGCCAGCGGCACGCCGCCCACGTCGCTGGCGGAGCGCAACCTGCTGCGGCACCTGACGTGGTCGGCACCATCGGGCCAAGCCATCGCGCGCGCCATGCTGGTGCCGGCACTGCGACCTGTCGACCTGGCTGACCTGGCGACCGTCCATCCGAGATTCGCCACGTCAACACCGCTGTGGGTCTACGTGCTGCGTGAGGCGGACGTGCTGGGCGAAGGCGCGCGCCTCGGCCCCGTGGGTTCGCGCCTCGTCGCCGAGCTCTTCATGGGTCTGCTGCAAAGTGACCCGGACTCGTACCTGAACGAACAGCCAGAGTTCCTGCCCACGCTGGGCGCCCTGCCCGGGCAGTTTCGCATGATCGATCTGCTGAATTTTGCCGGCGTGGGCGGACGGCGCTGAGCGCAGCTCGTGGTGCACGTCACCTGGAACGGCCGCGAGGGCACCATCACCTGGTGGAGCGACGACGCCCTCGAGCCTCAGGGCAAGCCCTTCGACAGGTTCAGGGCAAGCCCTTCGACAGGTTCAGGGCAGGCCCTTCGACGGGCTCAGGGCAGGCCGCCGGCGTGCTTGGCAAGCGCGGCGCGCCACTCGGCGGTGGG
Source organism: uncultured Acidobacteriota bacterium (assembly GCA_963814395.1). Taxonomy (GTDB): domain Bacteria; phylum Acidobacteriota; class Vicinamibacteria; order Vicinamibacterales; family UBA2999; genus CADEFD01. The sequence continues at coordinate 161,857 of CAWFCS010000033.1, read as the reverse complement.
CTCGGGCGAACCGCCGAGGCGCTGCGTCACGATCTGGCTGGTGCGATACGCGATGCCGTAGAAGCGCTCGTTGGCGTCGCGGTCTTGACGAATCGTGCTGCCGTTGAGCGTGACGCCGGCAAACAGGCCGCGCGTGCGCGAGTAGCTCAGGATCTGCGCGCGCAACTGGATGTCGGTGGAGGCCGAGGCATCGCGCCCCACCGGACCGGCGGCCACCGAGGCGTCGGCGCCGATCTTGAACTGGTTCTTGAGCAGTTGATCCAGGCCGCGGCGATTCTGCACGACCAGCACGAGATCCACGGCCTGCGCGCCGATCTGGAAGCCGATGCTGCCGCCGGTGATGGTGAGGAACGCCGGCGAGCTCCACGCGCCGCTCTGCGCGTCACGCACGCTGATCACGCCGTGGCCGCGCGACGCCCCCACGACGAAGCCGGCCTTCACGAGCGAGGGGAACACGGCAATGGCTTCCGCCTTCTCCAGAATCGACCCCGGCACCGCGGAGTCGCTCGCCCCCATCACCTCACCGAGCACCGCAATGGCCGCGGTGATGCGATCGGATTCCTTCACGCCCTCTTGCGCCGTGGGCTGCGCCACGAGCGCGAGGGCCAGCAGAGCAGGGACAGCAACTCTGGATGCGCTCATGGATCCAGTCTAGTGCAGGACCCGGGACCCGGGGCTCGGGGCTAGAGGATGCGCGGCGCGCCGGGCCTGAAGTCGGCGCCGAGAATCGACACCGAATTGGCGCCGAGCCAGTCGTCGAGCACGCGGGCGTAGACGGCGCGGAAGTCGGTTTCGTAGCGCACGTCGCCGGCGGCGTTCTCGAGCCCGGGGTTCTGTGGATCCTGGCGCAGCTTGGCGGCCGTGCCGTAGAGCCCGCCGCGCACCAGCCCGCCGAGCGCCATCATCACGCCGGCGGCGCCGTGGTCGGTGCCGTTGCTGCCGTTCTCGGTGATGCGGCGGCCGAACTCCGAGAAGATCAGCACCATCGTGGAATCGAGCAGGCCCTGGTTCTTCAGGTCGTTGTAGAAGTTGATGAGACCGCCGTTCACCGTGGCCATGAGCGTGCTGTAGGCGCCGTTCACCGGGTTCTGGTTGGCGTGCGTGTCGAAGCCGCCGGTGGACACCCAGAACACCTTGGTGCCGATCTGCCGGTTCATGGCGCCGGCCACGGCCTGCAGCGCCTGGCCGAAGCCGTTGTTCGGATAGGTGATCGACGGCCGGTAGGTGGCCACCGTGGCCACGCGATCGAGCGTGCCGAGCGCGGCCTGCGCGGTGGAGTTCACGAACGACAGATGCGGGCGATCGGCCGGCAGGTGCGACGAGATGCGCACGGCGGCGGCCCGTTCGAAACCGGCCTCGGCGCCGGCATTCGGACTCGCAAAGGCGTAAGTGGCCGGGCTCGTGATGGCCGGCACGCCCACGGTGCGGGCCACGAGCGAGCGTGGCGTTTCGCGGGTGGTGTTCCAGCCCACCAGCGGATCCACCGGCGAGGGCAGGGTGTCGAGATAGCGGCCGAGCCAGCCGGTGCCCTGCGAGTTGGTGGGATTGGCCGTGCCGTAGATGTCGAAGCCCTGGAAGTGCGAGCGGCTCGAGTTCTCGTAGCCGCTGCGCTGGATGATGGCCAGCCGGCCGTCGTTGAAGATGCTCTTGAGCCCGGTGAGCGACGGATGCAGGCCGAGCACATTGCCTTCGCGGTCGGTGCCCACCTGCAACACGGCGCTGGCCGGCACGCCAATCGTGGGACGGCGCGCGTAGTAGTCGGGGTCGCCGTAGGGCACGAGCGTGCTGAGCGCGTCGTTGCCGCCGTTCAGGTAGACCACCACCAGGTTGCGGCCGCCGCCGCTCTGCGCCAGCGCCAGTTCGGTGAGGAACTGCGGCGCCGCGAAGCCGAAGGTGAAGGCGGTGACGCCGCCGCGCACGAACTGTCTGCGGGTGAATCGCATGGCCGCCCTCAGTTGAACTGGTATTCGGACGAGCCCACGATGAGCCGGCCGAGCCCCGCGGCCTTGTTGGCCAGTTGCGTATCGCTGCCGCTCCACGCGCCGCCCTGCCGCAGGTAGTCGAGCAGCGCCGTGGACGTGTCGGCCGAGAAGGGCGCCGCCGTGAAGCGCTTCAGGTGGAACTCGAGCAGCGCTTCGGGCGACGTGCGGGCCGGCGCGGCGGCCTGCTGCAGGTTGAAGCGCTGGTTGGCCATGAGCGTGGCCGCGAAGTTCATGCGCGAGAGCATCGAGGCGGTGGAGAACCACTCCGGCCCCAGCGCCCAGCCGTTCACATCGGGCGGCTCGTAGAGCTGTTGGCCCATGTTGACCAGCGGGTTCATGGCGGCATCCACCGACAGGCCGCTCCAGCCGGTTTCCTTGATCGCCTTCACCACGTATTCGACCGGCCAGCTGTAGCGCGCGAACTCGGCCGAGCCGTCGAGGAACTCGGGCGAGGTGAAGAGCCGCACGAGCATGGCCTTGATGTTCGTGTCGTTGTTCAGGTAGCTCTCGCGCATGCTGGCCACGAGCTCGTCGCTCGGCGCCGTGAACTCGCTCACGAAGAAGGCGAAAAAGCGCCGCGCCAGGCGATCCGCCGTTTCCGGCCGGCGCGCGAGCGCCCGAATCAGGTCGATGCCGTCCTGTTCACCCTCGGCGGCGGCCCGCGCGGGAATCGTGCGCCCGCCGTCGGGCATCACCGCAAAGGTGAAGGTCTTGGCCGTGGGGTCGTGCTGCGCCGCGTTGTAGACGTACTCGTAGTAGCTGGTGAGGGCCGAGGCACGATCGCCGCTCAGCCTCAGGTTCCACCCGGTGAAGACGCGGGCGGCGGCGTAGACGTCGTCTTCGGAGTAGTGGCCCACGCCGGTCGTGAACAGCTCCATCAGCTCGCGGCCGAAGTTCTCCTGCGGGCGGGCGCGCACGTTGAGGCGGCCGTCGAGCCACACGAGCATGGCCGGATTCTTCGCCACCTCGATGAGCAGGTCGTCGAACCGGCCCAGGCCCAGGTCGCGGAAGAGTTGAATCTGACCGCGGCGCTGGCCGGCCACGTCGGCGGCCTTGCCGTCCATCATCTTGGTGGCGTGTTCCTGACCGAACGTGCCGGCCACCTTGGTGTAGGCGGTGGCGAAGTGGTTGTGCCAGAAGAGCGCGAGCTTCTCTTGCATCGGCCGCTGGCTGTGCACCATGCGGAAGAGCCAGCGCTGGCGCGCATCGTTGATCACCGTGTTGGGCGAGAACTGCCCGCGGGTGGTGACGCCGATGTAGGCGGCGTTGTTGATCTTGGCGTCGACGTCGTCGGGGGCGCGGTCGTAGTTGAGCAGGTAGCCCACGACGCCCACCAGGGGCAGGCGGGCAAACGTGTCGAGATCGGCGGCGCTCGCGCCGAAACTCATCCTGCGAAGCACGTGGTCCAGCATGCCTGAGCCCCCGAATTCGGACAGGCCGGCCAAGACTGGCCGGGCGCGCCGTGTCAACGATTGTAACCGCTCGAAGGGCCAGCGCGGCCGTTCCTAGCCTTTGACCGGCGGCGTGCGCGGAAGTTACTTGTCGGCGCGGGGAGGCGTGGCGGGCCGGGCCGCGGCCGTGCCACCCAGGCTGATCAGGTTGGCCATCAACCGGTAGGCGCCGTCGGTGCCGGCAGGCAACTGCCGCCACAGGCCGAGTCCTACATAGATCCACCTGCCAGTGCCCACTTTCGCTTCCACCAAGCCGCCCAGCTTCGGCCCCTGGTTGAAGGGGAAGGGCTCCACGAACTCGACCAAGTCGGTGTAGTTCGGGTCGGCCTTGTCGAAGAAGTAGGTGCCGCGTTCCTGGCGCCAGTCCTTCCAGTCGGCCTCGGTGATCTTGTTGGGCGTGGTGAAGGCGGGATGCTGCGGCACGAGCACGTTGACCGCGGAGTTCTCGTCGGTCACGCGCCGGCTGCTCACCTTGCCGGGATAGGGCCCGTACTGCGCGTCGTTGAACTCGAACTTGTTGTAGTTGACGATCACCGTGCCGCCGGCGCGGGCGTAGTCGAGCAGACGCTGGTTGTAGGCGCGCAGGTCGGCGCGCCGCTCGTAGGCGCGCACGCCGGTCATGATCACGTCGTAGCGCGTGAGGTCGCCCCACGCGAGCTGGTCTTCGGTGACGAGCTCCACGCGCGCGCCGAGCTGCTCCAGGGCTGGCGGCACTTCGTCGCCCACGCCCATCACGTAGCCCACGGTGAGGTTCGGCTTCACCCGCAGATCGAGCACGCTCACGAGCACCTCGGGCGCGCGCACCACGTGCCGGCGCGTGGTGTGCGGATACTCCACCACCTGGTAGCCCTGCGCGTAGGTGGTGCCGCCTTCGCGGGCCGAGGCCTTCAGCGTGAGGCGCGAGCCGCCCTGCTTCACCAGCGTCGCAAGCGCCGCTGGCGCCGGCGGCGTCAGCGTGAACTTCACGGTGGTGGCTTCGTCCTCGCGCGAGAAGCTCACCGCCTGCGAGGCCGGCGCCACGCGCCAGCCGGAGGGCGCCTCGAGCTGCACCTCGGCGGTGGCCGCGGCCTTCGAGTGGTTCACGACCGTGACCCGCACGTCGCGCGTGGCGCGCGGGCCGCCGGTGGCCGGCACGATCACGATCTCGGGCGAAGCCGACACGGCGAACTTCGGCACGACGTGCACTTCGGCGCGCTTCTCGCCGCTGTAGAGATTGCCTTCCGATCGCGAGGCCACCGGCACGGGCATCGACACGGCTTCGCCGCCGATGGTGAGCGCCACGGTGGCGACAAACGGCGTGGGACGGAACGGCAGACCCGCCGGCACGTCGGGATCGACCACGAACTGCGCGACGCGCTCCGCGTACTTGAAGTGGGCGGCGGTGAGCCTGGCCTGAGCCGGCACGGTGGCCGTCATGCGGCAGTTGCGGTTGCCCTTGGGCGCGAGTGTCGTGGCCGCGCATTCGCCGGTGACCGACGCGAAGCCGCCGAGCGTTCCGCCCACGGTGACCGCCACGTCGCCGCGGTTGGCCGCCAGAATCTGCACCGGCACCGGCTGACCGCCCACGACCAGGTTGTCGCTGGCCACGGCATCGAGCCGCACGTCGGCGGCGAGCACGAGCGCCTGCTGGAACTGCGTTTCCTTCTGCGCCAGACGCAGGTCGATCTCGTACTTCGCGGCGTCGTTCAGCCCGAAGCCGGCGAGCGCCGCGCGCAGGTCGCGCGTGGCCTTGAGGCCGGTGGCGAGCGGGGCGACGGCGGCCGACGACCCGGTGGCCGCCACCGCGGCACGCGCGCCGGTCACCGCCGCGCCGATGCGCGTGAGGCCGGCGGCAAGGCCGGCAGGAGGCGTGGCGCCGGCATAGGCCGCCAGGCCCGCCAGCGTGGTGTCGACGCCGTCGAACATGTCGGGATCAGGGCGGTTCACGCCGCCCGGCAGCACGGTGTCGCGCAGCCGGTAGGCGCGCGGGCCGGAGCCGAAGCCTTCCGACACGCCCGGTAGCGGCAGCAGCTGCGACATGCCCTGGCACTTGTGCATGCTGCGCGCTTCGCCGGCAATCTCGTTGCACGTGCGCCCGAGCAGCGGGTCGTAGGTGTCGCCGCCGGTGAACATGAAGAGCGACGACGCGCCGTCGCCGGCCAGAGCCGGCGCCTTGCCGGGCGGGCCGAAGAAGCCGCCCGTGTAGTAGTACTTCTTCACCTGCCAGGGGCGCAGGCCACCGGCAATCTGATCCGGGAACGCATTGGGATCAGCCGCCGCGCGGAACGCCTGGGCCGTGAGCCGGGCCGAGGTCTGGTGGTGCTGCCCGCCGCCCTCGCCGTCGTAGACGAAGCCCACCATCACGTCGGGCCGGATGGTGCGGATCATGCGCACGTAGTCGCCGAGAATGGTCTGGCCGCCCCACTTCTCGAGCGTCTCTTCGACGCTGAACGAGAAGCCGAAGTCGACCGCGCGCGTGAAGTACTGCTCGGCGCCATCGAACTTGTGCACGGCCGCCAGTTCTTCGGTGCGCAGCACGGCGAGCGCTTCGAAGATCTCCGGGCCGATCTCGTTCTGCCCGCCCTCGCCGCGCGTGGCGGTGACGAGCGACGTGCGAAAGCCCTTGGTGTGGCCGTAGAAGGCGAGCAGCGCGTTGTTCTCGTCGTCGGGATGCGCCGTGGTCATCATCACGTTGCCCACCGTGTCGAGCTTGCGCAGGGCGAGCTCGAGGGCGGGCCGGCCGGTCATGGCCGACACCGGCTGCAGCCGGTGCTGAGCGTGCGTGGGCACGAACGAGAGGGTGAAGGCGAAGACGACGAGAAGGGTGAGGGAGAGCAGCCTGCGCATGGTCAATCGTACAGGAGACCGAGCCGCTCGCCCTAGTCCCTAGTCCCCGGTCCCTGGCCCCGCCCTTTAGAAGCGCACGACGGCCGTGATCGACGCGGTGCGGCCCGGGGCCGACACGGCGCGCACGTCCTGGCTGGCGAAGTACGCCTCGTCGGACAGATTGCGCACGAGGCCGCGCAGCTCGAGGTGCCGCACCATCGTGACGCCCCCGCTCAGGTCGATGAGCGTGTAGCCGGGCACCACACGTTCGGTCGGGCCCGGCCGGTCGTCGTCGGCGAACCAGGCGGCCCGTGCCTGCGCGAAGGCGCGCGCGCCGATGCTGCGGCGCACCTGCACCGACCCGGTCTCCGTGCTGATGCCGTCGAGGTAGACGGTGCCGCCCACGGCGCGGCCGCGGGCCACCTGGGCGGCCACCTCCACCGTGAGGCGCCCCGGCAGATCGATCTGCGATTCCAGCTCCACTCCGCGCAACTGCACGCGACCGCGGTTGCGGAAGAAGAAGTCGTCGGGCGTCGTCTGAAAGCGCTCGATGAGGTCGGCGATGCGGTAGTGATAGGCGTAGGCCGCCGCCCGCACCCGCCGCGACGTGTAGCGCACGCCGGTATCGAACTGCAGGCTGGATTCCGGATCGAGATCGGGGTTGCCGGTGATGAAGCCGCGCCCCGACGGCCCGCGGAAGTAGCGATCCGAGAGCACCGGATCGCGGAAGCCCCGTGCCGCCTGGGCGGTCAGCGTGAAGCCGCGGTAGCTGCCGGCCGTGAGCGCCACGAAACCCGAGGCGGCGCCGTGATTGGTGGCGCGGTCGCCGTAGTAGCCGCCGCGGTTGGTCGTGCTGATGTAATCCGCGCGCGCGCCGCCGGCCAGCGACACGTTGGGCACGACCACCAGGTCGAGACTCGAGTAGACCGCGCGATCGATGCGCCGGGCCGAGTCGATCGACACGTTCTCGGTGGTGGTGAGCGCGCCAGCCAGCGTGTCGCGCTCCAGGATGTCGAGCGCGCGAAGTCCGGCGCGACCGTTCACGTCCACGCCCAGCTCCCAGCGCGCCTGACCGAGGGCCCGGCGGGCGTAGCCGCGGAACTGGAAGTCGTGAGCGCTGATCTCGGCGCGGTCCACACTGCGTGGCGCGGTGGCGGTGGCGAAGCGGTCCTGATCGGTGATCTGGCCGTAGCGTCCGTAGAAGACGTTGAGCCCCAGCTCGTCGAACGGCCCGACGTCGGGCTTGTCGTATTCGGCGGTGAGACGATGCGAGTTCTCTTCCGGGTAGAAGAAGCGCGTCGTGGCCGAGTTGTTGCGCGGACGTTCGATGTCGCGGCCGAAGTCGCCCTGGTAGCCGGCCGACAGGAAGCCGTTGCCGACCACGTGGGTCACGCGTGTGAGCAGGCCTTGGTCGCGGTAGCCAGAGTTGAAGACGGGCCCGTCGGGACTGTGCCAGTCGCTGGCCTCGCGGGCGTGGGCCGCGAGCAGCAACGACCCGCGCGCCAGCCCCTTCGCCACGTCGGCGCCCAGCCGGCGCTCGGGCACGCCTTCACCCAACGTGGCCGACACCCGCGCCGACAGCTTCGACCCGGGCGCCACCTTGCGTGTCGTCACCGCGATGACGCCGCCGAACGCATCCGACCCGTAGGCCACCGAGCCTGGTCCGCGGGCGACTTCGACGCCTTCGAGGATTTCGGGATCGAGAAACGTCGCGCTCGATCCCGCCCGCCGTTCGGAATTCACCCGCGCGCCGTCGATCAGGATGAGGGTGCGTCCGCCCGAGAGGCCGCGCACGGCTGGCACGGCGGCTTGTCCTTCGCTCACCTGATTCACGCCAGCCACGTTTTCGAGCGCCTGCACGAGGTTGGACGGCAGGCGCGTCTGAATTTCGGCCTGCGACAAACTGGCCGTGGCGGCGGTGGGTGTGGCTTCGATGTCGGGCGCGGCGCCCGACACGGTGACGCGTTCGCTCACGAGCGACTGCACCGTCAACACCAGCACCTGGCCGGCGTCGAGCCGCTCCACCAGGATCGGCTTCATGAAGTTGCCGCCCGGCGTGACGATCAGCACTTCGAACGGCACCGGCGGATTGGGCGTCCAGGTGAAGCGGCCGTCGGCGTCGGTCGTCGCCGTGCCCGAACTGCCGAGCATGCTCACCTCGGCGCCAGCCACGGGCGTGCCGTCGGCGCGCACGACGCGGCCGGTCAAGGCGAACGCCGAACTGGCCAAGACGCTGAGCCCTGCGGCGAGAAGGAATGGTAACAGGCGGGACATGGCGACCGAGGTCGAGCAGGGAAAGGGGCGCCGCCAGGGGCGCCCTTCCTCGAACCAGACTAGAACACGAAGCGGAACCCGAGCTGCAGCTGACGCTGCTCGTAGCCCGCGTTGGGAATCAACTGGTCGCCGCTCGTGGGCAGCACGCCGGCGCCCACGCCGGTGGGCAGGCCCGTGGCCGCCGTCACGGCGATGGCCGCGTTCTGCACGCCGCTCCACTGCACGGTGTTGAAGACGTTCTTCACCTCGGCGATGACTTCGCCCTTGCGCGAGCCGCCGAGCGGCACCTGCCGCGAGAGCCGCATGTCGACGTTGTAGCGCGCCGGCAGGCGCAGCGAGTTGCGGGCGACGCCCGAGGGCCGGTCGCTGGCGATGCCGTCGTTGTTGATCTCGCCGGGATTGGCGCGCAGGTTGATCGGCACGCCGCTCGCGAACTGCATGGCCAGACCGAGGATGGTGCCGTTGACGAGGCCGCGGGTGACGGCGTTGCCGCCGTCGATGGTGGGCCGCGCCACGATGCTGCCCACGAAGGTGTGGCGCTGGTCGAGCACGTTGGGACCACGATCGAACTCGAGGTCTTCGGGGTTGGTGCGGCCGGCATCGCCCTGCACCGACAGCACGTTGGTGATGGGCGCGTTGTCCTCGCTCTTGCCGAGCGTGTAGGCGAAGTCGAACTGCATGCCGACGATGTTGCGGCCGGTGAGCTGCGCGGTGAGGTTCTTGTAGGTCGAGTCGCCCACCGACTCGATCTGGTTGATCACGTTGTAGCGCGGGATCGAGGCGCGTGGCCGCGCTCACGGCCGTGCTGTAGATCGGCCGGCCGTCGGCCAGCCGGCCAATCGGGTTGATGGCGTTGATGTTGCTGATGAGCGGCAGGTTGTAGCCGCGTGAGTAGGACGCGCCCACCGACGCCGCGAAGCGGTCGCTCAACTGGCGTTCGAGCTGCACGTTGTTCTGCCAGTTGTTGGCCACCTTGAAGTCGCGCGACACCGTGGTGAGGGTGTTGGGCGTGGCGCCGGCACCGGCCGAGAGCACTGCCGGGAAAGCCGGGGCGCCGACTTGCGTCGGGCTGGAACGAGGCGGCCGCGCGCTGGTTGGTGCCGTCGTTGATGAGCGCCTGCTCGTAGCTTGCGAGCAGCGCCTGGTCGTACATCATGCCGGTGTTGGCGCGCACCACCGTGCGGCGATCGCTGCCCACCGTCCACACCACGCCGAGGCGCGGCGCGATGTTGTTCTTGTCGACGACGAAGTCGCGCGAGGTCTCGAACGGCGCGGCGGCATTCGGCGCGGGCATGTCGTAGAGGTCGTAGCGCAGCCCGTAGAGCACCTTCAGTGAATCGGTCACGCGCCAGTCGTCCTGCAGGAACACGCCGTAGGTGTTCGACGAGAAGTCCAGGTTGGGTTCGCCGAAGTACTGCGTGAACGTGTTGTAGCCGAACGGATTCGAGCCGTTCGCCGCCGCCTGGTAGGCGGCCACGGTCGGGAAGGTGTAGAGCTGGAAGGGCGTGCTCGTGCGCGTGTCCGAGATGTGCTGGAAGTCGACGCCGGCCTTGAACGAGTGGTCGCCCAGCAGATAGGTCATGCTGTTGTTCAGCTGCGACACGTCCTGGGTGAAGGCGAAGCCGGCGTCGGTCAGGCTGGCCACCGGCCCGCCGAAGTTGGCGACGTTGGCGATGTTGATGGCCGGGCCGGTGCCGGCCTGCGTGCCGGGCGCGCGGCTCTGCGCGCGCGTGGCGTGCTGCACGCGCAGCTCGTTCAGCAGGTTGGTGCGGATGGTCGAGACCAGCTGCGCGGCGGTGGAGTGCTGGCGGTCGCTGAAGTTGGTGTCACGCTGCACCGAGCCGATGCCGCCGCCCACGTTGTTGGTGATGAAGTTGTCGAAGAAGATGTAGCGCACCGACATGCGGTTGGCGTCGTTCAACTGGTGGTCGATCTTGCCGATCGCGAACTCGGTGTTGAGACCCTTGTCGTGGTACTGCGGTTCGCTCAGGCCCAGCGCCGCCTGGTTGGCCGGCGTGATGGTGCCCACGGCGGTGCCCGAGAGGTCGCGTTCGGTGTGCTCGTAGCCGCCGAAGAAGTGCGTCTTGTCCTTCACGATCGGACCGCCGAGGTCGACGGTGTAGACGTTCACTTCCGTGGGCGGCTTGGTGGCGTCGGTGCGCGGGCCCTGGGTGAAGAAGGGGAACGCCGCCATCGACTTGCGCTGCAGGCGGTAGCTGCCCTGGCCCTTGAAGGTGTTGGTGCCCGAGGGCGTGATGGCGTTGTAGATGAGGCCCATGGTCTGGCCGAACTCGGGCGCGTAGCCCGTGGTCACGACCTTGACCTCGCGAATCATCACTTCCGACATCGGCATCTGCCGCAGGCCGGCGCGATCCTTCTGCGTGTTGTTGCTGCCGTCGATCTGGTAGTTCACGCGCAGCAGGGCGCCGTTGGTCGTGAGGCGCGGCACGCCGAACTCCGAGTTCTCGAAGCCGACCACGCCGGGCTGCAGCAGCGCGAAGTTGTAGGGGTTGCGCGAGGTGAGCGGCAGCGTCTTGATCTCGGCTTCGGTGATGGTGCGGCCCTGTTCGATCTTGCTGAGATCGACGAGCGGGGCATCGGCCGTGACCGAGATGGTCTCGGTGAGCGCGCCCACGCCGAGCTTCATGCTGATCACGGCGGTCTGCCCGGCCGAGATGTTGATGCCGGTCTGCTCGAGCTTCTTGAAGCCCTGCAACTCGGCCTCGACCTTGTAGCGGCCGAGCGACAGCAGCGGCGCGCGGTAGAGGCCGCTTTCGTTGGTGACGACGACGCGCGTGTCGCCGGTGTCGAGGTTGGTGATCGTGACCGTGACGCCGGGCAGCACGCCGCCCGATTCGTCGGTGATGATGCCTTCAATCGAGCCGTTGATGGCGGTGGACTGGGCGGCGGCGGTGCTGGCGGCCGCGACGAGGAGAGCGAGAGCGAGGATCAGACGACGCATGGGGTGAGAGCCTCCAAAGCAAATGCAGTGCAATGAGGCAGTATAGCGCCCAGGGACTGGGGGCTGGGGGCTGGGGCGTGCGGCCGTCCCGCTGGGAATCGCCTAGGGCACCATCAGCACCACTTCGGACGACGCCGGGCCCACGCCGGCGCCGTTCAGCGCCACCATGCGCACGTAGTAGGTGCCGGCGGGCACCACGCCCGACACCGTGGTGCCGGTCACGGGCACCTGGAAGGTGGTGGCCCCGGGCGTGTAGCCCGACACGATGAGGTAGCTCGTCGGCGCCCCGCCGCTCGCCGGCGCCTGCCAGCTCACGGTGGCCAGGCCACCGGCCCCGGCCGAGGCCGTGACGTTCCGGGGCGCGCCCGGCAGGGCCGGACCGACCGCGACCACGGTGTCGGGGGTGGGCGCGCTCGACGCCTTGGGCGTTCATGGCGAGCAGGCGCAGGTAGTAGGTGCCGTTGGCCACGCCGGGCACGACGAGCGACGTGCCGGTGACGTTGGCGGCGCCGTAGTTGGCGGCGCCGGGCGCGCTGCCCGCCTGGATCTGGAAGGCGGTGGCGGCCGCGCCGGTGGCGGCCGGCGTCCAGCTGAACGTCACGGTCGAGCCCGACACGACCGCGCCGAAGGCGGTGGGCGTCGACGGCGCCGAGGCGGGCGGCGGCGGCACCGCCGCGCCCGGGTACACGGCGGTGACGGCGGCGCGATCGTCGGGCTGCAGCGGCAGGCCGATGGTGCGACTGGTGCAGCCGGACGCAATCGACGGCGCCATCACCGCGCCACTCGCGGCGGAATGGCCAAAGCCGATGGCGTGACCCAGTTCGTGCGTGATCATGTCTTCGTAGCAGCCCGTCGACATCCACGAGTACTTGCTGGGGACGTTGTCGGTGATGACCATGCCTTTGAGGATTCGCCAATAGGCCACGCCGTTCACCGTGCGCGTGTCGGACGAGAAGTACGCGCCGCCGATGGCCAGGGTGTTGCTGCTATCGGCGATCTCGCCGCACGGGTCGCCGTAGGTGATCGAGATGCGCGCGTCGCTCTCACTGTTCGAGAAGCACCGCGGCCCGCGCGCCACGCCCATCTGCAGATTGAGCGAGCCCGGGCCAGACCAGGCGGCCGCCGAGCGTGCCAGTTGCGTGAGGCCACCGCCGGCAAACTGCGGATGGCCGCCAGTCTGGGTGTCCACGTACACCGCCAAACCCGTGTCGCCCTGGTGCCACCGCGCGGGCACCGAAGGGTTCAGCAGCGTGAAGGACGGCCCCGCGCGACCGCCGCCAGAGTCTGGGGTGAGCGCGCCGGGGTCGGGCTGCAGCACCGCCCCGACGGCACTGACGCGGGTGCCGGCCAGCGCCGCGAGCGCATCGAGGTCCGCCGCCGAGCGGTAGTCGCGCGCCACGACGGCCGACGGCGCGGTGCCGCGCACCTCGCGCGCGAACGCCGCCGCGGGATCGGCCGCTCCGGTCAGCAGCCACTTGCCCTGCTCGAGCCCGGCCACCGACAGCGTGCGGTCGCGCGGCCGCACGTCGAGGAACACGAGCACTTCTTCGCCGACCTCGAAGCGCGCCTGGCCGCCCACGACGAACGCGGTGTCGCCCACCGACGCCGCCGAGCTGCTTCACGACGACCCGGGCCGGCGCGCCCTCGAGCCCCCAGGCGCGCAGCACCTCGAGCGTGACGTAGGTGTAGATGGTCTCGACCTCGGCATCCCACGCCGAGGTGACCTCGGCCACACGCCCGTGCACTGCCGCGGCGCTCGAGCGGGCCAGGGTGTCGTCGGAGATCGCCCGCAGCGACGCCGCGGCCGCGGCCGGCCATTGCACGGCCAGCGCGACCAGCACGAGCGCGATCAGGAAGCGGCGGGCACGTCGAGCCATGGTCGGCCCGGCTGCAAGGCCAGTACCGGCGCTGGACTATGCAAGATTTGCTGGCGATCTGACTGATTCCGGCAACGTCGACCGGCCGGTGCGTCACCTTTGGACACGGCGTGTCAGATTCGTGTCCAGCGCCGGAGCGGGCCGGGCCGCGCGCCGCTCGGCGGCTGGAGCGAACGCTAGCTCTTGAACCGCACGAGCAGATGCGCCGGAATGCCGCTGCCCGCGACGTCGGCCGGACGCGCGTCGGCCTGGGCAAAGTAGTCGCGCGTCAGGCCGATGCCGGCGTGGGCGCGCGCGCGGGTGCCGCGCCGGTCGGCCTAGGCGGTCGTCGTCGCCCGTGCGTCGTTCGGTGCCGTAGGGCGAGACCGGAGTCGACGCGCCGGCGGTCCCGATGGCGCCGCTCGGGCCGCGAGCGGCGTTCGCGCTGGCCCGGGAGGCGGAATGGTCACCCGCCGCCGCACATCCACGGGCGGCCGCGCAAAGACCGGCGGTGCACTCGAACGCACCGGCGACACGCCTGCCGCGGATTCCCGGGCCGAAGCCAGGGTTTCCGACGGCAGACGGGGCTCCGGTGTGGCCGCTGGGGGAGGCCTGTTCGGGAGGAACCGGTCGAACGCGGTGACCGCGGCCTGCGCCGCTCGTTGCACAACAGTCATCTGTCAAACCGACACAAGGTCACGTTTTGGATCCCTTTGCGGGGGCCGCAGGTGCTCTCGGTCGGAATGCCAGCAGACAGAGCAAGAACCATGCTCAGTCGCGGGTCAGGACCGGTCTTCCTGCACGCGTGCGAAGCCGAACATCTCGTCGGTGGCCGTGGGCTGTGCGGAGCACGGCGCGCACGAGCATGCCGCTGGCCATCCAGGCGAGCGACGGGTCGGCATCGGTGCCGAACGAGAAGAGCTGGTGCGGATACTGACGGTGCGGCCCGACGAGCGGGAAACCGGTCGGGGGCGGCGACGAGCGGGCGACGACCAGCCGAACTCGGGCGCCAGCCCCGCCATGTCGGGGTAGCGCTTGAGACACTCGTACATCAACTGTCCGGTGCGCTGCACGAGCGCGGCCGGGCGCTGCTTCTCGCCGAGCAGGGGCACGTCGGCGCCACTGAGCAGCAAGCGGCCGTCGGCGGTGACCGTCAACGCGAAATCGGACGCGCGATCGACCAGCGCCGTCGTGCCCAGATCGGCACCGAGGGCCTTGCGCATGGCGGCGGGAAGCGCGGCCGTGAGCACATGGAAGCGCTCGTAGGCGCGCACGTGGCGGTCGAGCGTGGGCGCCAGCGCGCCGGGCGCATCGGTGCAGATCACGACGCGCGGCGTGACGATGGCGCGGGTGCCCACGTGCACCGTGGCATCGACGCGGGTGAACGTGATCTTGGTGACCCGGCTACGCTCGTACACCTTCACCCGGCCTGGGCCCAGACGGGCCGCCGCGCCGGGCACGATGCGCGCGACGTCGACCAGGCCGGCGCCGCGCACGCGCAGGGCCGCCGTGATGTCGGCGCGCGTGGCCTTGGCCAGCGCGGCACCAGAGATCGCCGTAGCCGTGAGTCCGGCGGCTTCGCGCGCCGCCACCTCGCGGTCCCAGCCGCGCACCGACGCATCCGCGGCGAGCAGCAGGTCGCGGCTGGTCACGGTGCCGGGAATCTTGGCGGCCTTGAGGCCGGCGGCGAGTCCTGCGCCCGCATCGGCCACGGTGGTGACGAGCGCGCGCGCCACGCGTCGCCCATGCGGTGGCTTCGAGCACGCGGTAGTCCAGCCCGAGCAGCAGGCCGGTGATGTCCCGACGCGCCGGCGCTGTGCGCCGCGCCGGCGCGGCCGGCCTCGAGCAGCACCACGTTCTGCCCGGCAGCACTTGAGCGCCACGGCGGTGAGCATGCCGGTCAGGCCGGCGCCCACCACCACGACGTCGGCGGTGTCGACTCGGCCAGCGTGGTGGGAAACGGGCGGGCCTTGGGGGTGGCAACGAGGGTCCACGGCGAGACGCCGTAGCGAATGCGGCTCATGCGGTGGCCACGTGATGAACGGCGTGCTCGAAGAGCGACGCCACGACGCCGGCGGAGCGGTCCGCCCGCGTCGACAGATACAACCAACCGCGGTGCCAGCGCTGCACGCGGCCAGGGCACAGGGTCATGGCGCGATCGCGGCCCGCCGGTGCCAGCCGCAGGGCCACCTCGGCGCCGGCGCCTCGGATGGCCACCCGCCGGCCGGCATACACCGCCGGCTCGCCGAAGCAGGTGCCCAGGCGCAGACCGGGGTGACCCGAGACGAATGCCTCGAGCAGAGCCGCGACGTCGCGAGACCGGCGATCCACGAGGGCGGATTGTAACGGATCAGCGCCGGTTCGGTGCCGCGCCGTGACCGGCCGCTTCGCGCCGCAGCAGCGCCTGCTTGCGCGCGGTGCCCCAGCGATAGCCGCCGGTGCCGCCAGCTGGCCGGCACCACGCGGTGGCATGGCACCACGACGGCCACCGGATTTGTGGCACATGCCCTAGCCACGGCGCGTGCGGCAGTGGGCCGGCCGATGTCTCGCGCCAGGGCCGCATAGGTGCGGGTCTCGCCGGCGGGAATCGCGCGTAGCGCCTTCCAGACCGTCCACTGAAAGGCCGTGCCCTGCACGTCGAGCGGCACGTCGGGAGAACCGGCCGGGTGCCGGTCCACGGCCTGGCTCACCGACGCCACCCAGGCCGGGGGCAAACCGCCCGCCCGCACTTCGCGCGGCCGGGAACTCGCGCGTCAGCTCGGCCACGAGGCCGGCCTCGGCGGCGCCGAGCTTCACGGCGCACACGCCCTTCGCGGTGGCCGCCACCAGCAGCCGGCCGAGCGTGCACGCCACCACGGCGTAGCGAATCGTCTCGCCGGCAGCGCCGCGCCGGTAGGCGGCGGGGGTCAGGCCGCTGCCGGTGGGCTTGTGCGCCGACACGCGGCTCGGCGATCCGTAGCCGGCCTCGTAGGTGGCGGTCGTGACATCGCGCCCCTCGCGCAAGGCGTGGCGGAAGTGTTCGGCCCGGCAGGCCGCGTGGAACTCGCGCGGCGAGAGCGCCGGTGTGGGCGGTGAAGGCGCGCTGCAGGTGCGACGGGCTCAGGTGCACGTGCGCAGCCAGGTCGGCGAGCGCGACCGGCTCGGTGGCCTGCGCGCGCAAGTAGGACGCGGCCTGCGCCACGGCCCGCACCGCGGCATTCACGGGCCGCGCGCCCTGCGGCGCACAGCGCAGGCAGGCGCGGTAGCCCGCGTGTTCCGCCTGCAGCGGCAGGTCGAAGAAGCGCACGCGATCGCGGCGCGGGCGCCGGCTGGGACAGGTGGGCCGGCAGAAGACGCCCGTGCTCTGCACGGCGTAGACGAAGCGGCCATCGGCTTCGACGGCGCGTGTCAGCACCTGGGTCCAGCGGGTGTCGTCGAGGCGGGGACGGGGCATGGCGGACACGGTCGGCACGTCCTGATGAATCATCATGGCACGAGCGTAGCGGCGCGCCTCCCGCGCGCGCGATCCGTCCCTTGCGGGCGAACTTGCAAAGGGGCCTGTCACCGTGACAAGCGCTGCTACGATGACCGGGCCCATGCGTCGTCACCTGCTTCGCTTCTTCGTACTTCTCTTCGGGCTGGCCGTCGTGGCCGCCATCGTCGTGGCCGTGGGCGCGCGCGTGATGGTAGGGCGCAGCTTGCCGGTGCAGGACGGCACCGTACCCGTGGCCGGACTCGCGGCGCCCGTCACCGTGACGCGCGATGCGCTCGGCATCCCGACCTTCACGGCGCAGTCGCGCGTGGACCTGGCGCGCGCCGTCGGCTTCGTGCACGCGCAGGAGCGCTTCTTCCAGATGGACTTGCAGCGCCGGCAACCCGCGGGCGAGCTCTCGGCGCTGGTCGGCCCGGCCGCGCTCACGGCCGATCGCGCCGTGCGCGTCCATCGCTTCCGTCACATCGCGGGGTTGGCGCTGGCCGCGGCGCCGGCCGACTATCGCGCCGAGCTCGACGCCTACGCCGCGGGCGTCAACGCGGGACTCGCGGCGCTGACCGCGGCGCCGTTCGAGTACCTGATGCTGCGCGCCACACCCGAGCCGTGGCGCGCCGAAGACTCGATGCTCACCGCGATCGCCATGTACACCACGCTGCAGGGCGCGCAGTGGGAATACGAGAAGACGCTCGGCACGATGCACGACACGCTGCCCGAGGCGATGTTCGAGTTCCTGGCCGGTCGCGCGAGTGATTGGGAAAGCCCGATCGTGGGCGATCCGTATCCGGTGCCGCCCGCTGCCCAGCGCCGACGTGTTCGACCTGCGCCAACCCGGCACGGGAGCCGTGACCGACTCGCGAAGACGGCCCGCACCCGCAGCGCAGCTCGCGACGATCGCGCCGCAGGCTGCCGGCGACCCCGTCGCCACCCTCGACTCACTGCCCTACTGGGCGCGCCTGCCGCGCGACGAAGAAGCCACGCTCGGCAGCAACAACTGGGCGGTGTCGGGCGCGCGCTCGAAGACCGGCAGCGCGATTGTGGCCAACGACATGCACCTGCGCCTGGCCGCGCCCAACATCTGGTATCGCGCCACCTACGTGCTGCCCGACGAGATGCGCGCGGGCGCCACGCGCCGTCTGTCGGGCGTGACGCTGCCGGGCGGGCCGCAGATGGCCGTGGGCACCAACGGCGACATCGCGTGGGGCTTCACCAACTCGCTCGGCGACTGGTGCGACCTCGTGCTGATCGATCCCGTGCCGGGCGATGCCACGAAGTATCAGACCCCTGATGGACCGCGCGCCTTCGACGTGCACGACGAGATGATTGCCGTGAAGGGCGCGGCGCCCGTGTCATTGCCCGTGCGCTGGACGATCTGGGGGCCGGTGGTGGGCATCGACCACGCCCGGCGCGAGTTGGCGCTGAAGTGGGTGGCGCACGATCCGCAAGTGCTGGCCACCGATGCCGCGCGCGTGGCGCAGGCCCGCAGCGTCGACGACGCAATGCGTCTGGCCGTGGGCGCCGCGCTCGCCGCCGAGAACATGGTGGTGGGCGATCGCGCGGGCCACATCGGCTGGACCATCTACGGCGCCATCCCCAGGCGCATCGGCTTCCGCGGCGACGTGCCCACGTCGTGGGC
Organism: uncultured Acidobacteriota bacterium; assembly: GCA_963814395.1. Taxonomy (GTDB): domain Bacteria; phylum Acidobacteriota; class Vicinamibacteria; order Vicinamibacterales; family UBA2999; genus CADEFD01. The sequence goes on along the minus strand of CAWFCS010000033.1, from coordinate 143,422 downwards.
CGACGGCACGCGACGATGGGACGGCTACCTCGGCTACGACGAACATCCGCGCGTGGTCGACCCGCCCGATGGCCGGCTGTGGACCGCCAACGCCCGCGTGGTCGGCGGCGCCATGCTCGACCAGGTCGGCGACGGCGGCTACAGCGACGGCATTCGCGCGTGGATGATCCACGACCGCCTCGCGCAACTCGACACGGCCGACGAGCGCGCGCTCTTCGACATCCAACTCGACAACCGATCCGTGTTCCTCGATCGCTGGCGCACGGTGTTCCTGCAAGCGCTCACGCGCCGACGCGGCCCGGGCTAGCGCCGTGCGGGCCGAGGCCAGGCAACTGGTGGATCGGTCGTGGACCGGACGCGCCGCCGCCGATTCGGTGGCCTATCGCCTGGTGCGCACCTTCCGCCTCACCGCGTCGCGCATGGCGACGGAGGCCATCATCGGCGGGCTGAAGCAGCGCGGCGCCGGCGCCTTCGACGTCGGCACCATCCGCCGGATCGAGGGGCCGCTGTGGCGGCTCGTGCACGAACGTCCCGCGCACTCTGCTCGATCCGGCCTATGCCTCGTGGGACGCCTTCCTGCTCGCCGCCATCGATCGCGCGATCGAGACCATGACCGCGGGCGGCCAGCCGCTCGCCGCGCGCACGTGGGGCGAGCTGAACGCCGCCGACATCGCCCATCCGCTCACGGCCGCCGTGCCGCTGCTCGGCCGTTGGCTCGACCTGCCGCGCGATCCGCTGGCCGGCGATGTCTACACGCCGCGCGTGCTCACCCCGCGCTCGGGCGCGTCGGAACGCTTCGTCGCCTCGCCCGGCCACGACGCCACGGCCATCCTGCACATGCCCGGCGGGCAAAGCGGGCACCCGCTCTCGCCGCACTACGGCGACCAGCAGCGCGCGTGGGTCGCCGGCGATCCGTTGCCGCTGCTGCCGGGTGCCGCCGTGCACACATTGACCCTGACTCCGCGCTAGCTCGGCTGCGCGGCAGGTCGCGGGTCCGGGGCCCGTGGTAGGCTGCGATTCCGCCTCGGACGACGGTCGCATGTATCCCATTCAGCTGGCGCTGCTCGGCGTCGAAGCCATTGTCATGGCCCTGCTCGTGCTGGGCCTCTTCCGCAGCCGCACGCTGCTCGGTCTGTCGCCGCTCTACATCGTGATGGGCGGCTTCCAGTACCTCGAGGCGTCGCTCAGCCTGCGCGTCGACGTGGCGCCCGGCTGGGCGCTCTACCCCGCCTCCACGGTGATGTTCACGGCCACGCTGCTCGCACTGCTGCTGGTCTACATCAAGGAAGAGACGCGCGAAGCGCGCAAGCTGGTCTACGGACTGGTGCTGGCCAATGCCGGCTTGTCCCTCATCTCGATGATCGTGAGCGAGCACGTGCGCATTCCCGGCAGCGAGGTGCCGGCCGGCGTCACCACCGGATCGCTGCAGGCCAATGCGTGGGTGGCCCTCGTGGGCACGCTGCTGCTCTTCCTCGATGCCCTCGGCATCATCCTGGTCTACGAGTTCGTGAGCCGCTACACCCAGAACATGTTCGCGCGCACGGCGGCGGCGCTCGTGACCATCGGCGCGTTCGACAGCGTGTTCTTCACCATGGCGGTGCAGCAGGGACGGCCCGAGCTGCCGGCCCTGATGTTGTCGGCGGTGGTGGGCAAGACCGTGGCCGTGCTGTTCTACGCGGCCGCGCTCACGCTGTATCTGCGCTTCATCGAACCGGACACCGTCACGGTCGGCACCGGCGACGTGGCCGACGTGTTCCAGACGCTGACCTACCGGCAGCTCTACGAGCAGGCCCGCACGCGCATGACCCGCGATGCGCTGACCGGGCTCTACAACCGGGGCTACTTCGACGAGGCGCTGCCGCGCGCCGTGGCGCAAGCCGCGCGCTATCAGCATCCGCTCAGCGTGCTGCTGGTCGACACCGATCACTTCAAGGAGATCAACGACACGCACAGCCACCTCGTGGGCGACCGGGTGCTGCGGCTCGTGGCCGAGCTGCTCGGCGAACACGCGCGCGCCGCCGACACGGTGTGCCGCTACGGCGGCGACGAATTCGTGGTGATTCTGTCGAGCGCGGATGCCGCCAGCGCCGCGGCGTTTGCCGAGCGCTTCCGGCGCCGGCTGCGCGACCGCGCAAGCGTGGCGCTACCGAGCGGCGTGGTGCGCATCACGGCGACGGTGGGCGTGGCCACGTTCCTGGAAGACCCGATGGTGCTCACGCCCGAAGATCTGCTGCGCCTGGCCGACAACCGGCTCTACGTGGGCAAGCGGGCCGGCCGCGACCGCGTCGTGTGGCGCGACGTGCCCGTCGAAGCCTCCTAGCGAAGCTCCACCGCAAACCGCCCAGGAAAGCCCGCGCGGAGCGGAGACCTTTCCGGCCGCTGCTGCGGCTACAATCGCCGGTATCGCGCGCCGGCGCCGTCATCCGGCTCAACTGAAGGAGCGTCTCATGCGGATCTGGCGCCTGGCGTCGATCGCCCTCCTCGTGCTGCTGCCGGCTTCGCCGAGTCTGGCGCAAATCGCGGGCGACAGCACCTATCTGCTGCCGCCCAAAGCCATCGTCGACATCCTCGATGCGCCGCCACCGCCGGACGTGCATCTGAGTCCGGCCCGCGATGTCGTGGCGGTGCTCGACCTGGCGCCCATGCCCACCATCGCCGAACTGGCGCGGCCCATGCTGCGCCTGGCCGGCCTGCGCATCGACCCAAGGACCAACGGCCGCCACCACGCGCGCACGGCCAAGGGGCTGGCCCTCAAGCTCGTCGCTGACGGTTCGACCCGCGCCGTGACGCTGCCGCCGAATCCCGCACTCACGTGGCTCGGCTTCTCGGCCGATGGTGCCCGCTTCGCGTTTGCGCACACGCGCGACACTGGCATCGAGTTGTGGATCGGCGAGTCGGCCACGGGCCGCGCCCGCGTGGTCGAGGGGTTGGGACTGAATGCGGTCTTCGCCACGCCCTGCACGTTCGTCGGCACGGGCGCCAGCCTGCTCTGCTCGGCCACCGTGCCGGAACGGCCGGCCGCGCCCGCCGCGCCCCTCGTGCCCGGCGGACCGAACGTGCAGGAACATCGCGGCGGCACCGCGCCAGTGCGCACCTATCAAGACCTGCTGACCTCGGCGTACGACGACGCGCTCTTCGAGTACTTCGCCACCAGCCAGCTCACGATGGTGAACGCCGCCACGGGCGCGCGCAGCGCCTATGGACGGCCGGGGCTGCACACGCAGGCCCTGCCCTCGCCCGACGGCCAGTACGTGCTCGTCACCACCGTGACGCGTCCCTTCTCGCGGCTCGTGCCCTACAACGACTTCGGCAAGACGGTGCGGGTGTGGGACCGCGTGGGCGCAATCGCCAAGTCACTCGCCGCGTCGCCGGTGGCCGATGCCGTGCCGAATGGCGGCGTGGCCACGGGCCCGCGCGCGTTCCGCTGGCAGCCCACCGCCCCGGCCATGCTGGCCTGGGCCGAGGCGCTCGACGGCGGCAACCCCAAGACGCAGGTGCCGCAGCGCGATCTCGTGGTCACGCTGGCCGCGCCCTTCACGGCCGCGCCCACCGAACTGACGCGCACCGAATATCGCTTCGCCAACGTGGCCTGGACCGAGAAGGGCCTCGCGCTCGTGACCGAGAACGACCGCGCTACCCGTCGCACGCGCACGTGGGTGTTCGACGGCGGCGGCGCCGCCCCGCGCAAGGTGTGGGACCGCAGCGCCGAAGACGCCTACAGCAATCCCGGCACGCCGCTGCGCAAGGTCACTGCGTCCGGCGCCGAGGCGGTCGTGCAGAACGGCGACACGATTTTTCTCGCCGGCACCGGCGCCTCGCCCCAGGGCGATCGTCCGTTCCTCGACAAGCTGAACCTCACCACGCTGCGTGCCGAGCGCGCCTACCAGATGACCGAAGGCTACGAGCCCGTGCTGGGCCTGCTGAGCGACGACGGCTCGCGCGTGCTCACGCGCTTCGAGACGCGCGCCACGCCGCCCGCCACGCTGGTGCGTTCCACCACCGACGGACGACGGGTGACGCTCACCACGTCCACCGACCCGGCGCCGCAGATCTCGTCGGCACAGAAGCAGCTCATCACCTACAGCCGCCCCGACGGCGTGCAGCTCTCGGCCACGCTCTACACGCCGGCCGGCTGGACGCCCGCGCAGGGCCGACTGCCCCTGCTCTTCTGGGCCTACCCGCGCGAGTTCGTGGATCCGAACGCGGCCTCGCAAGTGACCGGCTCGCCGCAGCGGTTCACCGGCATCAGCGGCGCCTCGCATCTGTTGCTGCTCACGCAGGGCTACGCCATTCTCGACGACCCGTCGATGCCGATCGTCGGTGCGGGCGAGACGGCCAACGACACCTACGTGGAGCAACTCGTGGCGAGCGCCAAGGCCGCGGTCGACAAGGTGGTGGCCATGGGCGTGGCCGATCCGGCCCGGCTCGTCGCCGGCGGGCACAGCTACGGCGCGTTCATGACCGCGAACCTGCTCGCGCATTCCGACCTGTTCCGCGCCGGCATCGCCCGGAGCGGCGCCTACAACCGCACGCTCACGCCCTTCGGCTTCCAGAACGAGCAGCGCACGTTCTGGGAGGTGCCGCAGATCTACGCCCGCATGTCGCCCTTCAACAACGCACCACTCATCACGGAACCGGTGCTGCTCATTCACGGCGAGGCCGACGACAACAGCGGCACGTTCCCGATTCAGTCCGAGCGGTTCTACGTGGCACTCAAGGGCCACGGCGCCACGGTGCGCTACGTGACGCTGCCGCATGAAGCGCACGGCTACGTGGCGCGCGAGTCGGTGCTGCACACCGTGGCCGAGATGCTCAACTGGGCCAACGAGTGGACCAAGCCGGCATCGACCTCGACGGCGCAGCGGCAGCAGCAGTAGCGACGCGCGTGACGCTCACCATCCGCCGGGCGACACCGGCCGACGCGGCGGCGCTGGCCGAGATCGGCGCGCGCACGTTTCACGACACGTTCGCGGCCGACAACCGGCCCGACGACATGGCCGCGCATCTGGCCACGACGTTTGGCGAGTGCCGCAGCAAACCGCCGAGCTGACCAGCGCCGACTACGTCACGCTGCTGGCCTACCTGGACGGCGCGCTGGCGGCCTTTGCGCAGGTGCGCCGTCAAGACGCCCCCGATTGCGTGGCCGGCCCGGCGCCGGTGGAGCTGCATCGCTTCTACGTGGAGCGGCCGTGGCACGGCCAGGGCGTGGCCGCGCGCCTGATGGCCGCAAGCGTCGACGCGATCCGCGAACTCGGCGGCCGCACGGTGTGGCTGAGCGTGTGGGAACACAATCCCCGCGCCCGCGCCTTCTACGCCAAGTGCGGCTTCCAGCAATCGGGCACCGCGGATTTCTGGGTCGGCCCGGATCGCCAGACCGACCACATTCTCGAACGCGCGCTCGAGTAGCCCCTCGCGCGTGCCGCAGCGCGCCGCGAACGTGACACGATGCTGCGCAATGGCTCCGTCATGGCGCATGTATTCGGATCTGGCGGAATGGTGGCCGCTGCTCTCTCCGGCCGCGGAGTACGAGGAGGAGGCGGCCGATCTGCTGCCTGAGTTGCTCGGCAGCGGCGACGCGCCGCCGCGCAGCCTGCTGGAGCTCGGCGCCGGCGGCGGCAGCCTTGCGTGGCATCTGAAGGCGCACTTACGTCTCACGCTCTCGGATCTGTCGCCGGAGATGCTGGCGGTGAGTCAGGCCGTGAACCCGGAGTGCGAACACGTCGTGGGCGACATGCGCACGCTCGACCTCGGCCGCACCTTCGACGTGGTGCTGATCCACGACGCCATCATGTACGCCACGACGCGCGCCGACGTGCAGGCGGCCCTGGCCACCGCGGCGCGGCACTGCCGGCCGGGCGGGGCGGTGATGGTGATTCCCGACAGCGTGGCCGAAACGCTCGAGCCCGACACCCACAACGGCGGCAGCGACATGGCCGACGGCCGCGGGCTGCGCTTCATCGAGTGGTCGTGGGATCCGGATCCCAGCGACGACACCTTCGAGACGGTCTACGCGTTCGTGCTGCGGCGCGCCGACGGCACCATCGACGTCACGCACGAGGTGCACACGAACGGCATCTTTCCCCGCGCGTCGTGGCTGGCGTGGCTCGACGAGGCCGGCATCGATGCCACCGCGCGCACTGATCAGTGGGGGCGCGACGTGTTCGTGGGCCGCCGGCGCTGAGCCGCGACACGCCCCGGCAGCCGGCTACCGCGCGATCGTCGTCATCGCCGGCCAGCCCTTGTCGATTGGCTTGGCCGGGTCCGCCGTGATCGTCAGGTCGGCGCAGTGATGGTACGAATAGCCGCCCGGCTGGTTGTAGGCGTGGTCGGCCATGAACTGCAGCACCTGCAGGGTGCACTTCGCGCACGAGATGTTGGGCAGCTGGATGTCGGCTTCGAACGTCTGCGGGCTGGCCGGCCGGGTGTAGTGCTGGAAGAGGCCGTCGGCGATCACCGGCAGTTGCGGCGGGCTCTGAATCGCCGCCCACACCGACCGCGGGCCCTTCTCGGTGGTGCGCTCGATGGTCGTCGGATCGGGGGGCAGTTCCTCACGCGAGTTCACGGCCAGCGCCACGCGGTAGTGACCCGGGTGGTAGATGGTCTCGACCAGCTTCAAGTGCAGCAGCGATCCGCCCACCGCCTTGCCGACGACGCCGCTCATCGCCGCCTTCGGATCGGCGCCGCAGGGCGCGGACTTCTGCGGATCGCCGCGTTCGTTCTCCACGATCCACGACGCGGGCTCGAGCATCTTGAAGTGAGCGGCGAGAGGGGCCGACGCTGCCGACGCCAGCGCGACCGCGGGCACACATGAGAGCAACAGGCGGTGCAGGTTGGATGTCATTGGGGGATCTCCTCCAGCGAGTGAGGAGGCGATGATACGCCAGGGGAGCGCCCGGGCGCCCCGGTGCGGCACGGTCCTATCCGCGCGAGACCTGGTTCGCCCAGCCACCCAGCGACGAGACGAGCAGCCGCGACACGCGGCCGAGCAGGCGGGGTGGCACCACGGGGGTGGACGGGGGGCGCATGATGCCACGCATTCGCGGCGGCGCCACGGTGCTGCCCGATAGTTCCATGATGCGTTCCCACGCCAGCATCTGCCCGGCGTCGGGATTCACCAGCCTCGCGCCGCACTGCACGAGACCGCCGACCGCATGACCCACCCAAGCCCGACGCACGACCACGTCGAGGGCCACCATGGGGACGTGCAGCCGGAACTGCGGACCGAGCCTGGCCAGGGCCGTGAGCGGCACTTCCAGGCGTACGCCGTTCGCACTGATATCGAGAATGGTCGCCGAAGCGCCACCGACGCGGGACGGCACGCGCGGCGTACGCGTGCGGATCCGGCTGCGAGCCTGGCGGCCCTCCCCGAACGCAAGGGACACGGCCAGAACCAAGGCCTCCGCATCGAGCGGCCGCGCGACGACGCCGACACCAGCCCGCGCGAGGTCGCCGTCGGCGTCGGCGACGGCGCTGGCGCTCACCACGGCCACGACCGGCAAGCGCGGGTCGTGCTTGCGAAGGCTGGCCAGGAAACCGCGTCGCCACAGCGATTCATCCATCACCACGCAACTCAGACCGCGACCCGCCACGTCGGCGTCAACCTTGCAGGCTTCGACCAGCACCTCCACGACCATGTCGGCCGTCGCCAGCCAGGCGGCGACGACATCCCGCTCCGCACGGTCAGACAGGGCGAGGCCGACGAGCAGGCTGCTGGACACGTCGGCGATGTTGCAATCGCGCTGCCAGCCCAGAAGCACACGCCCTTGCGCACATCGGCGGGCGATTCATCGCCACTGGGGCGGGCGCGTGTGCCGTCAGCCAGCACACCGGCACGCACTGGAACATTCAAGCTGAGCGAGCCGGAGCCGATTGTGCGGAGACACCCTGGATCCACCGTTGCCGTCATCGATCACTGCGCTGTCCCTGTCGCCCCACGCCGACCGCCACCGCGCCGAGGCGCTGCTGGCGCTGTGCGACCACCTGCTCGGCCTGCTCGCCGAGCACGCACCCGACACGCCCTCGCTCGACGCCGACGCGTTCCGCCGGCAACTCGACGCCTGGCGGCACGTGCTTCACGACGACGAGGACGTGCCTCGCATCACCCGTCTCGCGCGCGAGATCGCCGAGGGCTGCGGCCGCTTCCTCGACCGCACCCGCAGCTATCGCACCGACCGCGAGGCGGAGCTGATCGATCTGGTGAACGTGCTGCGCGAGGTGGTCGACACCGTGCGCGGCGACTCCCTGCAGTTCGAGCACGAGCTGATGCGCTCCACCACGGCCATGAGCCGGATGGTGGAGATCGAAGACATCCGCGAGCTGAAGCGCGCGCTCAGCCGCGAGGTGCACACCCTGCGCGAAGCCGTCGTCGAGCGCCAGACACGAGAGGCCAAGCACTACGCCACGCTGACCGGTCGCGTGCAGTCACTCGAGCAGTCGCTCGTGAAAGCCCAGGCCGACGCCGCCACCGACGCGCTCACGGCGCTGCCCAATCGCGGCGCCTTCGACCTGGCGGTGCGCGCGTGGGTGAATCGCGCCGCCCGTGACGGCCAGACCTTCACGGTGGCCATGGTGGACCTCGACGACTTCAAGCGGATCAACGACAGCTACGGTCATCCCATCGGCGACCGCGTGATCGTCGCCGCCGCGCAGTTGCTGCAGAGCGGCATCGTGGAGGGCGAGCTGGTGTCGCGTTTCGGCGGCGAAGAGTTCGCGCTGCTGCTCACCTCGCCGAGTGCCGCGCTGGCGCGCGACCGCGTGACCGCGCTGCTCGATCGCCTGCCGCCGTCGTTCGAGTTCGGCGAAGGCGGACGCACGCGTTTCGTGACGTTTTCGTTCAGCGGCGGCGTGACCGCGTACGTGACCGGCGACACGGCCGAGTCGATCGTAAAACGCGCCGACGAGGCGCTCTACGACGCCAAGCGCCGCGGCAAGAAGCGGGTCGAGGCGCGGCCCCAGTCGTTCTTGCGCGGCCTGATGCGCTGATCGGCCCGACGGCTAGACGTCGCCGGGTTCGAAGCTCCACGATCGCAGAATGGCGGCCTGGTCGGCTTCGCTCGTGGCCTTCTTGAACTTCGCGCCCGAACGGCCCGACACGCGCCGTTCGCACTCGGCCCAGGTGCTGTGCCGCATCGGCGTGCCGTCGACGACGCTCAGGTACGAGTAGGCCGGCCCTTTCGACTTGCCGCTGCCGCCGCCGCTGCCGCTGCTGGCCGGCTTGCTGCGCGCCGGCACGGTCGTGTCGTCGGGGACGTCGAGAATGGGAATGCCGTAGCTGGCGAGCGGGCCGTCGTAGAGCGTCACGCGGCCCTGCACGGCAAAGGCGTCGGCGATCTCGTCCACCCGTTCGTTGCCGGGAATGCCGGTGTGCCCGCGCACGTAGTGCCAGGCGATCGAACGCGGCGGTCGCGCCGCGGTCAGGCCCGACAGCTCTTCCCAATACTCGCGGTTCATCACCTCGCCGCCCGTGGCCGTCTTCCAGCCGCGCCGCTTCCAGTTGTGCACCCACTGCTCGATGCCTTGGATGACGTAGGTGGAGTCGGTGTGAATCGAGAGCGGCCCGCTCACCTCGCGCAGGTGCGTGAGCGCCTGGATGGCGCCGGTGAGCTCCATCTTGTTGTTGGTGGTGAGCGGCGAGCCGCCGCCCAGCTCCGTGACGTGGCCGTCGGGCGTGACGATCACCACGCCCCAGCCGCCCGGGCCGGGATTGCGCTTCGAGGCGCCGTCGGTGAAGACGACAATCTGCTGTGCGTTCATGCGGATGGCGCGGATCGTCGTGATCCGCGTCAGCATCTTATCAGCCGGTGTTGCGCAGGCCCGCCGCGATGCCGTTCACGCTGAACAGCACGGCCTCGCGCAGTGCATCGGTCTCTGCGGGCGCATCCCCCGAGCGCAGCCGGCGCAGCAACGCCACCTGGAAGAACGGCCACTCGCGGTACATCGTGGCCAGCACCTCGTGCCGGCTGGCGTCGCCGCCCGCCCACGCCTCGACGGCGCTGCCGATGCCGAACCAGCCCGGCAGCGTGACCCGGCTCTGGGTCCACGCGAACACCCACGGAATGGCCCGCAGGTCGGTCACCGCGCCGTTGCCGGCACGGCGCGACGGCCGGCTGCCGATGTTCAGCCGTTCGATCTGGTCGAGCGGCGTGGCAGTGTGCAGGTAGCGACTGAGCGCTGGCGTGTCGAACACGAGGCCGCGGTAGGCCCGTTCGGCCAGCGTGCTGAGCTCGCGCAGGGTCTCTTCCCAGACGCCGCCGCGCGACGGGCTCTTGATCGGCCGCTTGGCGCTCGTGAGCAGCACCGCGTGCACGAGCTGCTCGAGGTGACGCCGGGCCAGGCGCGGGTTGACGTAGCGATTGGTGATGGTCTCGCCCTGTTCGGTGATGCGCACGCGTCCGGCCACCGATTCGGGCGGCTGGGCCAGAATCGCCTGGTTGGTCGGGCCGCCACCGCGCCCCACCGATCCGCCGCGGCCGTGAAAGAGCGTGAGCCCCACGTGATGCTCGGTGCACACCGACGCGATGGCGCGCTGCGCCAGGTGCAGTTCCCAGTTGGCGGTGAGATAGCCGCCGTCCTTGTTCGAGTCGCTGTAGCCGAGCATCACCGTCTGCCGGCCGCCGCGCGCACTCAGATGCCGGGCGTAGGCCGGATTGGTGAAGAGCCGCCGCAACGTGTCGGGCGCCGCGTGCAAGTCGGCCGGTCTCGAAGAGCGGCACCACGTCGAGCCGGTCCGACACGCCGGCATCGCGGGCCATGAGCAGCACGGCCAGCAGGTCGCTCGGCCCGCGCGTCATGCTCACGATGTAGGTTTCGATGGCGGCCGGGCCCACGCGCTCGTGGGCCTTGCGGATCAGGCGGAAGAGCTCGAGCGTCTCCGTGGTGCCGTCGCTGAAGTCGAGCCGATGCGGAGTGAGTGGCCGGCCGTCGAGCAGCGCCCGCGTCAGGATCTCGGCGCGAGCCTCGTCACCGAGCTCGCTGTAGCCCGGCGCCAGGCCGTAGCGCTCGAACACCTCGGCGAGCGCGCTCGTGTGCCGCGCGGCGTGCTGACGCAGGTCGAGCTCGCTCAGATGGAAGCCGAAGATGTGGGCCTGGCGGATGAGCGTGCCGAGCCGGCCGTTGGCCAGACGCTCGCCGCCGTGACGGCGCAGGCTCGTCTGCACCACGAGCAGGTCGGCCAGGAACTCGGCGGCGTTGCCGTAGGTGCCCGCCTTGGGGCGATGATCGGCCCGCCACGGCCGCTGGCTGGCCTCCATCGTGGCGCCGAGCTTGCGGTAGATGAACGCCATCTTCTGGCGGTACGGCTGCTGGGCGTAGCGCTCGGCCGAACGTCATGCCTCGTCGGGGAAGATGGCGGCGTCGCGCTCGATGCTGGCACTCAGCTCGGCGTCCACGCCCTGACGGGCGGCGGTGCTCAAGTGGCCGTGCAGCCGCTCGAGGCCGCGCCGGTAGAGGCGCAAGGCCAGCACCTGATGTTCGCGCAGCGTGGCTTCGGTGACCGCCGGCGTGACGAAGGGATTGCCGTCGCGGTCGCCGCCGATCCAACTGCCGAACTTCAGGAAGGGCGGCACCTCGAAAGCGACGTCGGGATAGACCTCGGCCAGCGCCTCACCCAGCCTGCGCTCGATCTCGGGCGCCAGGTCGAAGAGCGTGCTCTCGAAGTAGTAGAGCCCGTTGCGCACCTCGGCGAGCACACTCGGCCGGTAGGTGCACGTGTCGTCGGTCTGCCACAGCGACACGATCTCTTCGCGCAGCGAGCGCAGCGCCGCCGCGGTTTCGTCGGGCGTGGGGAGTGGAAGTCGAAGGCGTGCAGCGTGTCGGCGATGCGTCCCAGCTTGGTCAGCAGCGTGCGCCGCTTGGCTTCGGTGGGGTGCGCCGTGAAGACCGGCTTCACGAGCAGCCGGGCCAGCAGGGGCTGCAGCTCCGCGGGCTGCACGCCTTGCGTGCGCAGCTCGACCAAGGCGGCGCGCATGGTCTCGGCCATGGGCGTGCCGCTGGCGTGTTCGTCGTGCTGCCGGCGGTGCAGCACCCGCACGCGCTCCTGCTCTTCGGCCAGATTCACGAGCTGGAAGTACGAGGCAAAGGCCTTCACCACGCCGCGTGCATCCGCCAGCGGCAGGGCGCGCACCTGGGCCAGCAGGCGTTCGCCGGCCGCCGCGTCGCCACCTCGATGCGCCTTGGCCAGGGCGCGCACGTCTTCGACCAGCGCAAACAGCGCCGGCCCTTCCTGTTCGACGATGGTCTGGCCGAGCAGATCGCCGAGCAGGTGAATCTGCTCGCTCAACGGATCGCGGTCGGCCATGAGGGTAGCGTCCCCTGCCGGCGCCCGGTTACGGAATAGATGAGGATTGGCAATGAATGGCGGTGAAGCCATCTGTCGAAGTGCTAGGCCAGCACGTCGCGCGCCGCCAGCACCCGGGTGATCGCCTCGGCCGGCGTGTCGGCCAGGGCCGTGAGGTGCCCCATCTTGCGGCCCGGCCGGGGGTCGGACTTGCCGTAGAGGTGCAGCGACACGCCGGGCAGGGCCAGGGCGGCATCCCACTTCGGCTCGCCGCGCGCCCAGACGTCGCCGAGCAGGTTGACCATCGCCGCCGGCCGCAGCAGCGTGGCGGCGCCGAGCGGCAGGCCGCAGATCGCCCGCACCTGCTGCTCGAACTGGCTGGTCACGCACGCGTCGATCGTGAGGTGCCCGGAGTTGTGCGGCCGCGGCGCCACCTCGTTGACCAGCACCCGGCCGTCGCTCGTGAGGAAGAACTCCACGCACAACACGCCCACGTAGGCGAGCTGCTCCATGATCGACTCGGTGATGGCCACGGCCTCGGCCAGCGCTTCCGGGCCGATACGCGCGGGCGTCACCGACACGTCGAGGATGTGGTGCCGGTGCGCGTTCTCGATCGCGCCGTAGTGGGCGAATCCGCCGTCGAGCCCGCGCGCCGCCACCACCGAGAATTCGAGCACGAAATCCACCACGCGTTCGAGCACCGCTGGCTGATGACCCACGAGCGACCAGACGCGTTCCAGTTCGCGCCGGCGAGGTGAGGCGATGCTGGCCCTTGCCGTCGTAGCCGAAGCTGGCCGTCTTGAGGATGGCGGGCAGGCCGATGCGATCGACCGCGGCGGTGAGCTCGTCGAGGGAACCCACCGCTTCGAACGGCGTCACCGGATAGCCCTTCAGGGCCAGGAAGGCCTTCTCGCGGCCGCGCTGCTGGGTGACGTGCAGGGCGTGGCCGGTCGGCCGCACGGGCACGATCTCGGCGGCGGCATCGGCGGCTGCGGTTGACACGTTCTCGAACTCGAAGGTGATCACGTCGACCCCGCGGGCAAACGCGCGGATGGCGTCGAGGTCGTCGTAGTCGGCGTCGATCTCGAGATCGGCGACCTGACCCGTCGGCGTGTCGATGCCGGGCGACAGCGTGTGCACGCGGTAGCCCATGCGGCGGGCCGCGAGGGCGAACATGCGGCCGAGCTGGCCGCTGCCGAGCACGCCCAGCGTGGCGCCGGGCAGCACGATGCGGTTCACGGCAGCTCGTCTTCCCGCACCTGCCGGGTCTGCGCGTCGCGGAAGGCGCGCAGGCGGGCCCGCAGGTCGGGGCGCGAGGTGGCCAGGATCGCCACGGCCAGCAGCCCGGCGTTCTTCGCGCCCGGTTTGCCGATGGCCAGCGTGGCCACGGGCACGCCCGCGGGCATCTGCACGATCGAGAGCAGCGAGTCGAGGCCCTGCAGCGCGGCGCTCTGCACCGGCACGCCCAGCACCGGCAACACGGTATGCGCGGCCACCATGCCCGGCAGATGCGCGGCCCCGCCGGCGCCGGCGATGATCACCTCGAGCGAGCGGCCTTCGGCGCCCTGCGCGAACTCGGCCATCCACACCGGCGTGCGGTGCGCCGACACGATGTGCTTCTCGTAGGGCACCGCAAATTCGTCGAGCACGGCCACGGCGTGGGACATCGTGTCCCAGTCGGATTTCGAGCCCATGATGACGGCAACGAGCGGTTCGGCCATGGCGAGGATACGGACGGCCAAGCTTATCAAATCCCGCTGGGCGCTCGCGCGTCCCGCCATTCGTCCCGCGCGCCTGCGGCGCCAGCTCGAAGGACACACCCCGTGGCGCTACACTGGCCCCATGGGACGATCGCTTCGCCTTCTGGTCGCCGCGGGATTGGCCGTCGTGCTGGCCACGCTGGCCGCGCCGGTGCGCGTGCGCGCGCAGGGGCCGGTCCGGCTCGCCGTGCCGTATCACGAGTTCACGCTCGCCAATGGCCTGCACGTGATCCTGCACCGCGACCCGAGCACGCCAATCGTCACGGTGAATGTCTGGTATCACGTGGGCTCCGGCTCCGAGAAGCCCGGCCGCACCGGCTTCGCGCATCTCTTCGAGCACTTGATGTTCGAAGGCTCGAAGCACGTGCCCGAGGGCGCATTCGACACCTGGCTCGAAGGCGCCGGCGCCGACAACAACGGGTCCACCACCGTGGACCGCACCAACTACTACATCGACGGGCCGAAGAGCGCGCTCGAGCTGATGCTCTTCCTCGAGTCGGATCGCATGGGCTACCTGCTCGACACCATGACGCCGGCGCGCGTCGACGGCCAGCGTGACGTGGTGAAGAACGAGCGCCGCCAGAGCATCGAGAACCGGCCCTACGGCATCCCGGAACTGGAACTCGACAGCCTGCTCTTCCCGAAGGGCCATCCCTACAGCTGGTCGACGATCGGATCGATGGAAGACCTGGGCGCCGCCAGTCACGAAGACGTGCAGCAGTTCTTTCGCACCTACTACGCGCCCAACAACGCCAGCCTGGTGATTGCCGGCGACATCGAGATCGCGTCCGCCAAGGCGCTCGTGGAGAAGTGGTTCGCCGAGATCCCGCGCGGCACGCCGGTGCTGCCCGTGGCGCCGCCCGCCGCCATGCTCACGTCGGTGACGCGCAAGACCATGACCGACAAGGTGCAGCTGCCCCGGCTGTATCTGGCCTGGCTCACGCCGGCCGCCTACCGGCCGGGTGACGCGGCCCTCGATGTGGTGGCGTCGCTGCTTAGCGGGGGCAAGAACTCGCGGCTCTACAAGCGCCTGGTCTACGACCTGCAGATCGCGCAGGACGTCACCGCCTATCAACAGTCGCAGGGCCTGGGCAGCGTGTTCATGGTGCAGGCCACGGCGCGGCCCGGCACGAGCCTCGACGAGATTCAGAAGGTGATCGACGAAGAGATCGACGCGGCTGGCCGGCGACACCGCCCGAGGCGCGGGAACTGGAGCGCGTGCGCAACGCGATCGAAGCCTCGTTCCTGCGGCGCGCCGAACGGGTGGGCGGGATGTACGGCAAGGCCGACCAGATGAACGCCTACTACACGAACACCGGCACGCCGGACTTCTTCGAGGAGGATCTCGCGCGCTATCGCGCGCTCGACGCCACCGACATCTCGTCGGCGGTGCAGTCGTTCCTGCCGCGCGACCGTCGCGTGGAACTCGTGGTGCTGCCGGAGGAGAAGCGATGACCTGGCACAAGTTTCGTGCCATAGGGGTCAGACCCCTCTCAGCGGCGCTGGCGTTTGGCGCTCGCCGTGTCGGTCGCCGCCCAGCAGGCGCCGGATCGCTCGAAGCCGCCCACGCTCGGCCCATCGCCCACGCTGACGCTGCCGGCCGTGCAGAAGCTCACGCTGGCCAACGGCCTGCGCGTGTGGGTGCTCGAACAGCACGAGGTGCCGCTCGTGCAGGCCAATCTGGTGGTGTTGTCGGGCGCGTCGGCCGACGTGCCGGGACAATTCGGCGCCGCCAGCATGACCGCGGCGATGCTCGATGAAGGCGCGGCCGGAAAGGCCGCGCTGGCCGTGGCCGACAGCGTGGAGTTCCTCGGCGCGCAGCTCTCGACCTCGGCGGGGTTCGACGCGTCGGTCGTGCGACTGTCGACACCGGCCGCGAAGCTGCGCGAGTCGCTCGACCTGCTGGCCGACGTGGCCTTCCGGCCCGACTTCCCCACCGAGGAACTGGAACGCCTGCGCACCGAACGGCTCACCGGACTGCTGCAGGCGCGCGACGACCCGGCCGCGCTCGTGGGCCTGGCGTTCCCGCGGCTGCTGTTCGGACCGGAGCATCGCTACGGCACGGCCGGCCGGCGGCACCGAGACCTCGCTCAAGGCGCTCGGCGCCGGCGAACTGCGCGCCTTCCATCGCGGCCACTACCGGCCCGACAACGCCGTGCTGATCGTGGTGGGCGACACGACGCCTGCCGCGCTGACGCCGCTGCTCGAGCCGCGCTTCGGCACGTGGCAGGCCGACGGGCCGCCTGCCGCGCCGTTCCCAGTGCGCGCCTCGCCGCAGCCCGGCAAGCGGCAGATCTACCTGGTGGACAAGCCCGGGGCCGCGCAGTCGCAGATTCGCATCGGCCTCGTCGGCGTGTCGCGCTCCACCACCGACTACATCGCGCTCGACGTGCTCAACATCATTCTCGGCGGCTCCTTCACCTCGCGCCTCAACCAGAACCTGCGCGAGAAGAACGGCTACACCTACGGCGCCACGTCGCGCTTCGACATGCGGCGCGCAGCGGGCCCGTTCCAGGCGGGCGCCGGCGTGCAGACCGACAAGACGGCCGAGGCGCTGAAGGAGTTCTTCAACGAGCTCACCGGCATCCTCGCGCCCATTCCCGCCGACGAACTGGAGAAGGCGAAGAACTACGCCGCGCTCAGCTACGGCGGCGAGTTCGAGACCACCGGACAGCTGGCGGCGAAGCTCGAAGAGATGGCGGTCTACGGGCTGCCCGACGACGTGTTCTCCACATACGTGGGCGCGGTGCAGGCCGTGAGCGCGGCCGAACTCGGCGCGCGTCGCCAAGCAATACCTGCTGCTCGACCGCATGGCGGTCGTGATCGTGGGCGACCGCGCGAAGGTCGAGGCCGGCATTCGCGCGACCGGGCTGGGCCCGGTCACGGTGGTGCCGATCGCCGACGTGCTGAAGTAGCGGCGCACCCGCGGGCGTCAGGCCGCCGGACGTTCAGGGCCGCGCTACTGGAAGATGAGCGCCGAGATGAATCCGTAGACCTGGGGGTCCCAATTCACGTTCGCGGCCGAGCCATATGCGCACATGCCGATCCAGATGGCCTGGTTGGCGGGCACGTTGAACACCGAGGGGCGGTAGACGTAGTTCACCGAATACATCTGACGGGTGCTTGGCGACGCGAGCACCTGAGTGAACGCGGTGCCCACGAGGGTCGCCTGGGTGCCGCCGGGAGCGTTGGTCGGCCGGAAGCACGGGAAGAGCGTGAGCGTGCCGCCAGCCGCGCCGACGCCGAGGGCGTTGGTCACCGTCATGAAGGCCTTCTGACCAGCCTGCAATGTGATGGCATGCAGCGGCCCGACGAAATCGATGAAGTTGTTGACCGTGTTCGAACCCGGTCCGTTCCCAGAACTCTGGTTGGTGTCGAAGCCGATGATGCCGCTCGGCCCTTGCGGGCCGGTGGCCCCGGTAGCGCCTGTGGCGCCCGTCGCGCCGGTCGCGCCCGTCGGCCCAATCGGACCGGCGGCTCCCGTGGCGCCGGTGGCCCCGACGGGACCGGCTGGGCCACTCGAGCCAGTGGCCCCCGTTGCGCCGGAAGAGCCCTGCGGCCCGGCTGGACCAGCGGGACCAGCTGAACCGGCTGGGCCAGATGGACCTGCGGGACCCACCGCGCCAGCGGGCCCCGCGGGCCCGGCGGGACCGGCCACGCCGGTGACCCCTCCGAGCAGGTCGTTGTTGCGCAGCACCACGCTGCTCGACGTGGTCAGCGGAATGAAGACCGGCGACGACGAGGTGGCCGCCTGCAGGTAGTAGCGGTCGAGCGTCGTGCCCACGAACGGCGGGGTGAACGCCACCGTCACCGTGCCGGTACCGCCAATCGCGCCTGTCGCGATCAGCACTACGTCGGCGCCCACAGCCAGATTCACGCCGCCGTGCGCCACGCCGGCGCCCACCGTGCTGCCCAGCACCGCGTAGTTCTGCCCGGGAGTGCCCGCCACGATGAGCGTGATCGGCGCGCCGGGTGTGACCGAGGTGGCGGAGGCAGTGAGCGTGGGCTGCGCCGAGACAACTACAGGAGAGAGGCACGCCGCCACGAGGGCGACGACGGTAACAGGCGACATCCGCATGACGGCTCCTTCGCGCCCAGGGCGCGTCTGCCTTTGAAAGCGGAAGATCGGCGCGGAGCGGGTCAGGGCGCTGGCACGGGCGCCGGCGCGCGCTGCGCGAAGCGCCGCCGGTAGGCCGCCGGCGACGTGCCCACGCGCTGGCGGAAGTGGAAGCGCAGCGTCTCCGGCGTGGCAAAGCCCGAGAGCTCGGCCACGCGATCGATCGACGCGCTCGAGGTCTCGAGCAGGCGCTGCGCCGCCAGCACGCGCTGGTGCGTGAGCCACTGATGCGGCGTGGTGCCGGCCTGCGTCTCGAACCGGCGCGCCAGCGTGCGCAGCGACATGCGGCCCTTGCGCGCCAGGTCGGCCGCCGCGATCGGCCGATCGAGCCGCGCGCTGGCCCAGTCCATGAGCGGCGCCAGCGATCCGTCCACGCGGCGGCATCGCCGCCGCCACGAACTGCGCCTGGCCGCCTTCGCGGTGCGGCGGCACCACCATGCGGCGCGCCACCTGGTTGGCGATGTCGGAGCCGTAGTCCTGCCGCACGACGTGCAGGCCGAGGTCGATGCCCGCCGCGCTGCCCGCGGCGGTGTAGACCTGGCCGTCTTGCACGTAGAGCACCGACGGCTCCACGTGCACGTTCGGATAGCGGCGCGCGAGCGCGCCGGCGTGCATCCAGTGGGTGGTCGCGCGGCGGCCATCGAGCACGCCAGCCGCCGCCAGCACGAACGCGCCCGAGCACACCGACATCAGGCGCGCGCCGCGGGCGTGGGCGGCCCGCAAGGCGTTCAGCATCGCCGCGCGGCGGCGGGTCGTCGAGACGCGGCCAGTTGGGGATGACGATGGTGCCGGCCTTGGCCAGCATGCGCACCGAATGGGTGGGCAGCACCTTCACGCCGCCGGTGGCGCGCAGCGGCCCGCGGTCGTAGCTCACGACCACCATGTCGTACCACGGCACGCCCAGTTCCGGGCGCCGCAAGCCGAACACCTCGGCGACGATGCCGAACTCGAAGAGGGCGACGCCGTCGCAGATGAGCACGGCCACGAGACGATTGGCGGGCCCGGGTACTCGGGT
The DNA here is from genome assembly GCA_963814395.1 of uncultured Acidobacteriota bacterium. GTDB lineage: Bacteria > Acidobacteriota > Vicinamibacteria > Vicinamibacterales > UBA2999 > CADEFD01. Next base: position 124,256 of record CAWFCS010000033.1, on the reverse strand, counting down.
CGGGGTCATGGCAAAATATTAACGCACTGCTGGCGTTCCTGCCACTCGACGGCTGGGCCGCCACCACGCGATCATCCGCACACCATGGCAGACCTCCGGTATCCTGTTGGCCCCTTCGTCGCCCCCGCCGCCTTCTCCGCGGCCGAACGCGCGCGCGGCGTTCACGACCCTGGCTGAACTTCCAGCCCGCATGCGGCTCGCCTGCGCCGGGCTGACCGACGCGCAGCTCGACACGCCCTACCGCCCCGACGGCTGGACGGTGCGCCAGGTCGTCCACCACACCGCCGACAGCCACGTGCACGCCTACACGCGCATGAAGTTCGCCTTGAGCGAAGACAACCCGACCATCAAGCCGTATCCGGAACAGCTCTGGGCCGAGATGGAAGACGCCCGCCGGGCGCCGGTGGCGCTGTCGCTCGACCTGCTCGACGCGGTGCACGGCCGGCTGGTGTTCCTGCTGCGCTCGCTCGACGACGCCACCTTCGACCGCACCATGTTCCATCCCGAACGCGGAGCCGATGTCGCTGAACGACTACCTGGCGCTCTACGACTGGCATTCGCGCCATCACACGGCGCACATCACCGCCCTGCGCGCGCGCGAGGGCTGGTAGCGCGGCGGGCGCATCGACCCGGGCCGCCGGATAGAATCGACGCGTGCTCTTCGAGTCGTGCGTCGAGTCGTTCGAGGCCGCCGTGGCGTCCGCGGCGGGCGGGGCCGGGCGCATCGAGCTGTGCGCGAATCTCGACGTGGGCGGCACCACGCCGTCTGCCGCGCTGGTGGAGCGCTGCGTCGCCGCACTCGACATCCCGGTGTTCGCGATGGTGCGGCCGCGCGGCGGATCGTTCGTCTACTCGAACGCCGAGGCCGATGCGCTGGCGCGCGACCTCGCACGCGATGACGGCGGCCGGAGCGCACGGACTCGTGTTCGGCGCGCTCACGGCCGACGGCGCGCATCGACGTGGCGCTGATGCGGCGGCTCGTGGATCTCGCGCGTCCCCTGCCGGTCACCTGTCACAAGGCCATCGACGACGCGCGCGATCTGCCGGAAGGGCTCGACGCGTTGCTGGACCTTGGCGTGCACCGCGTGCTCACCTCGGGCGGCGCGGCCACGGCCGAGAACGGCGCCGCGATGATTGCGCGGCTCGTGCGCCAGGCCGGCGACGCGCTCGTGGTGATGGCCGGCGGCGGCGTGCGCGCACACAACGTTGGCGCACTGGTGCACGCCACCGGCGTGCGCGAGGTGCATGCGCGCCTCCTGCCTGCGCCCCACACGCAGGCCGCCACCGACCGCGACACCGTGGCGGCCTTCATGCGCGCCCTGCGCCAGAGCGCGGCACCATGACGCGCACCCTGGTGCCAGAGGCCGTGATCCTCTCGGTCAACGTGGGCGGCATCCGCGAGGTGGAGTCGCGCGGCCGCATGGTGCGCACCGGGATCTGGAAGAAGCCGGTCGACGGCCCGGTGCTGGTGCGCGGCGTGAACCTGGCCGGCGACGACCAGGCCGATCGATCCGTGCACGGCGGCCCGGACAAGGCCGTCTACGCCTACGCCGTCGAGGACTACGCGTACTGGGGCGAGCGCGAGGTCTTTCCGGTGCACGCGGGCGTGTTCGGCGACAACCTGACGGTGCAGGGCCTCGACCTCGGCCGCGCCGTGATCGGCGAGCGGTGGCAGGTCGGCTCCACGCTGCTCGAAGTGGCCCAGCCGCGCCTGCCCTGCTTCAAGCTCGGCATCCGCGTCGGCGATGCCACGTTCCTCAGGCGCTTTCAGGCCGCCACTCGCCCCGGCGCGTATCTGCGCATCATCACGGAGGGAACGGTGACCGCCGGTGATCCCGTGCGCGTGGTGACGCGACCCGATCACGGCGTGACGATTGCGCTCATGGCCGAATCCGTCACCGATCCCGACAAGGCGCGGGCCATTCAGGCCGCGCCACAACTGCCGGCCGGCTGGCGCGACCGGTGACCGCGCTTCTAGCGGAACATGCTCTTGGCCACGAACCACATGTTGGCCGGCCGCTCGGCCAGGCGGCGCATGTACCACGGGAACCAGTAGGCGCCGTAGGCGATGAGCACGCGCACGTTCTTGCGCGCGGCCGCCAGGCGCTTCTGCTCGCCGCGCTGGATGCCGTAGAGCATGTGGATCTCGTAGTCGGTGGGCGCCAGGCCCAGGCCATCGCCGTGCCGCTCGATGGCGTTGATGAGGGTGGTGTCGTGGGTGCCGAACACCGCGCGTGATCCCGTGGCGCGCGAGGCGGGCGCGAGCATGAGCTTGGCAATCGCCAGATAGTTCGCGTCCACGTCGGCCTTGAGCGGGATGGCCACGCTGGCCGGCTCGTTGTAGGCGCCCTTCACCAGGCGGATGCCCACGCCCTGCGCGATCATCCGGGCGGCGTCGTCCTTGGTGCGATGCAGGTAGGCCTGCAGCGCCACCCCCACGCCCGGCACGTCCGCGCGCAGCCGGGTCACGACGTCGAGCGTCGCGTCGACGTACGACGACTGCTCCATGTCGACCCAGAAGTAGTTGCCGGCGGCATGGGCCCGGCGGGCGATGGCCAGCGCGTTGGCGAAGGCGGCGTCGCGGTCCACGTCGAGCCCGAGCTGCGTGGGCTTCACCGACGGCTCGCACGCGATGCCGCGCCGCTCCACGTCGGCAATCACCTCGAGGTAATGCGCGGTTACGGCGTTGGCTTCGGCCATGTCGGCCACGTTCTCGCCCAGGCGGGTGAACACGGCGCCCACGCCGAGCGCGGCCTGCTGCACGGCGGCCGCGAGCATGTCGTCGGCGGTTTCGCCGGGCATGAAGGCCGACACGGCCCGGCGCACGAACGGCGCCTTCACGCCGTGTTCGCGGAGCCAGCGGTTGTCGGACGCTTTGAGCAGCAGGGTGCGCGCAAGACTCATGACGCACTCACGATACGATGAGAGCCGTGATTGCCGCGACGGAATCCACGACGCCCGCAAGGTCACCGCGGTGACGCCGCACGTGGTGGTGGTGGGCGCGGGCGCCGCGGGCTTCATGGCGGCGATTGCTGCCCGCGGGGCCGGCGCGCGCGTGACCGTGCTCGAGAGCACGGCCGACGGCGGCAGGAAGATCCTGATCAGCGGCGGCGGACGGTGCAACGTGCTGCCGGCCGCATCCGCGCCCGACCGCTTCGTGAGCGACTCGCCGCGTTCGCTCGTGCGCGCGCTGCTCGGCGGCTGGCCGCTGCGCGAGCAGACGCGCTTCTTCGAGCAGGAGGCCGGCGTGCCGCTGGCGCTCGAAGCCGACAGCGGCAAGCTGTTCCCGGCATCGAACCGCGCCAGCGACATACGCGACGGCCTGGCCGCAGTGGCGGCGGCGCGCGGCGTCGTGTTTCGCTTCAGGTCGCCGGTCTCGGCCATCCGCCCGGCAGGCGGCACGTGGCTGCTCGACACGCCGGGCGGGCCCGTCACGGCGGATCGCGTGGTGCTCGCCACCGGCGGACTCTCGGTGCCAGCCACCGGCAGCGACGGCGCCGGGTTGGGGTTTGCGCGGGCGCTGGGCCACGTGGTGCACCCCACCTATGCCGCGCTCACGCCCCTGCGCGCGGTGCCGGCCGTGCATGTGGGCCTGGCCGGCGTGTCGCTCGACGTGGCCATCGAGGCAGAGTCGGCGCGCGAGCGCGCGACCGCACGCGGCGGATTCCTGTTCACGCACCGTGGCTACAGCGGGCCGTCGGTGCTCGACGTGTCACACGTGGCGGTGCGCAGCCAGTGGGCCGGAGCCACGCCGGCCTCGGTGCGCGTGGCCTGGACGACACTCGACCGCGCCGCCTGGACGCGTCATCTGAGCAGCGCGCGCGGACTGGTGGCAACGGCGGTGGCCGCGCATGTGCCGCAGCGGCTGGCCGACGCGCTGGTGCACGAGGCGCACCTCGCGCCGTCGCGCACGTGCACGCAGCTGCGGCGCGACGAGCGGGAGCGGCTGCTCGCCTGTCTCACGTCGTTCCCGCTGCCGTGGACCGGCGACGAGGGCTACCGCACGGCCGAGGTCACCGGCGGCGGCGTGGCGCTCGACGAGGTGCACCGGGCCACGCTCGAGAGCAAGCGGGCGCCCGGCCTGCACCTGTGCGGCGAGCTGCTCGACGCCTTTGGGCCAATCGGCGGGCACAACTTCAACTGGGCGTGGTCCACGGGCTGGATGGCCGGCCGCGGCGCCGCCCGGATCTGAACCCAGGCCTGGCGCGTCCGAGATGAGGGACGGAGCGACGGGGGGCCGCGAGGCGCTCCGCGCGAGCCGGGATTTGCGCCGCCGGACGCGACGGTTCGACCGTTGGCGGCGGCCCAGCGAACGGTTGGGCCGAGGCGCCGTCTTCGATAGGCAGCACCGGGCGCGGGCGGCTCCCGTCGGGTGGGCCAGAGTTGATTTTCGCCTTTCATTCGCATTATCGTCCCAGGTTCCAGAGGAACCCTCGTGCCTGATCCGATCGACGACCTGTCTTCGCTGCGCATCGAACGCGCGCCCTTGTCCGCACCCTCGCGCCGCTGGGGCCGCTGGGTGGTACTGCTGGTGCTGCTGGCGGCCGCAGCGGGCGGGGCCCGGTGGTGGTCGCAGCGCGTGGTGCCCATCGAGGTCGAGGTGGCGCAGGTGAGCCAGCGGGCCGTGGGCACGCAGGCCTCGGTGCTGAACGCCTCCGGCTACGTCACCGCCCGGCGCCGCGCCACCGTGTCGTCGAAGGTCACCGGCAAGGTGATCGAGGTGAACGTCGAGGAAGGCATGGCCGTGCGCGAAGGTCAGGTGCTGGCCCGGCTCGACGACTCCACCATGCGGGCTGGGCTCGAACTGGCCAAGGCGCAGCTCGAAGCCGCCCGGCGCGCCGTGCCCGAGGTGGAGGTGCGGCTCGACGAAGCGCGCCTCACCCTAGCCCGCCGCCAGCGCCTGGCGAAGGAAGGCCTGGCCACGCCCGCCGACCTCGAGCAAGCCGAGGCCGAGGTCAACTCGCTCATCGCCCGCATCGGGTCACAGCGCGAGCAGATCACCGTGGCCGAGCGGCAGGTGGCCCTGCAGCAGACGGCCATCGACGACATGGTGATTCGCGCGCCGTTCAGCGGCGTGGCGCTGTCGAAGGACGCGCAACCGGGCGAGATGGTGTCGCCGGTGTCGGCCGGCGGCGGCTTCACGCGCACCGGCATCAGCACCATCGTCGACATGCGCTCGCTCGAGGTGGAAGTGGACGTGAACGAGAGCTACATCAACCGCGTCACGGCGGGCCAGCCGGTGACGGCCGTGCTCGATGCCTATCCCGACTTCGAGATTCCGGCCAAGGTCATTGCCGTGGTGCCCACGGCCGACCGGCAGAAGGCCACCGTGCTCGTGCGCATCGGCTTCAACGCGCTCGATCCCCGCATCCTGCCCGACATGGGCGTGAAGGTGACGTTCCTGCGCGAGGCCGCCGAAGGCAGCGCCCCGGCGGCGCGGCCCGTGGCGCTCGTGCCCAAGAGCGCCGTGCGCACCGAGGGCGGCGCGAGCTACGTCTTTCTCGTGACGCAAGACACCGTGGAACGGCGCGCCGTGCAAACGGCGGGCACCGACGGCGACCGCCTCGAAGTCATCGCCGGCCTGTCGGCCGGAGACCGCGTGGTGGTGGCGCCGCCGGCCGGCATCGCCGCCGGCACTCCGATCGTCGTCAAGTAAGGAGCAGCAGGTCTCATGAGCGCACTCGTACAGGTCACCGGCGTCCACAAGTACTTCACCCGCGGCAACGAACGCATCGACGTGCTGAAGGGCGTGAACCTCGAGATTCCCCAGGGCGACTTCGTGGCGTTGATGGGCCCGTCGGGTTCGGGCAAGACCACGCTGCTCAACCTGCTGGGCGGACTCGACGCGCCCTCGGGCGGATCGGTCGAAGTGGCCGGCACCAACATCGCCGCGCTCGGCGGCGGCCAGCTCTCGCGCTGGCGCGCGCATCACATCGGCTTCGTCTTCCAGCTCTACAACCTGTTGCCGGTGCTCACCGCCGAACGCAACGTCGACCTGCCGCTGCTGCTCACCAACCTGTCGAAGGCCGAGCGCAAGAAGCGCGTGGCCATCGCGCTCAACGTGGTCGGCCTGGCCGAGCGCGCCAAACACTACCCGCGTCAGCTCTCGGGCGGCCAGGAACAGCGCGTGGGCATCGCCCGGGCCATCGTCACCGACCCCACGCTGCTGCTCGCCGACGAGCCCACCGGCGACCTCGATCGCAAGTCGGGCGACGAGATCCTCGACCTGCTCTCGGCGCTCAACGAGAAACACGGCAAGACCATCGTGATGGTCACCCACGACCCGCGTGCGGCCGAGCGCGCCAAGCGCACGCTGCACCTCGAGAAGGGCGTGCTGCTCGGAGAGGTGGCATGAAGTACCTGCCCTTGCTATGGAGCAGCCTGTGGCGCAAGAAGGTGCGCACCATCTTCACGCTGCTCTCGATTTTCATTGCCTTCCTGCTCTTCGGGATGTTGATGACGATCCGCGGCGCCTTCAGCTTCGGCGTGGAGATTGCCGGCCTCGATCGTCTGGTGCTCATCCACAAGGTGAGCCTGATCATGCCGCTGCCAGTCAGCTACCTCGAACGGCTGCGCGCCACCGAAGGCGTGGCCATGGCCACGCACAACACGTGGTTCGGCGGCGTCTACCAGGACCCCTCGAACTTCTTCGCGCAGATCGCCGTGGAGCCCGAGCCGTTCATGAAGCTCTATCCCGAGTACCGCGTGCCGCCCGAGCAGATGACGGCGTGGCTCGGCGATCGCCAGGGCGTGATGGTGGGCGTGGATCTGGCCAAGCGGTTCGGCTGGAAGGTGGGCGACCGCGTGCCCATCCTGGGCACCATCTGGCAGCCCAAAGAGGGGCAGGTGTGGGAGTTCAACATCGCCGGGATGTACGACGCCGATCCGGGCGTGGACAAGACCCAGTTCTTCTTCCGCTACGACTACTTGAACGAGAACCGGCGGCAGGGGGAAGGCCTGGTGGGCTGGTACATCGTGAAGATTGCCGACCCGGGGCGGGCGCAGGCCATGGGCGCCACCTTCGACGGGATGTTCGCCAACTCGTCGGCCGAAACCAAGACCACGACCGAGAAGGGCTTCGTCGAAGGCTTCGCCAAGCAGGTCGGTGACATCGGCGCCATCATGGTGGCCATTCTGATTGCCGTGCTCTTCACCATGTTGCTCGTGGCCGCCAACACCATGGCGCAGTCGGTACGGGAACGCACGAGCGAGATGGGCGTGCTGAAGACCCTTGGCTTCTCGAACGGCTCGATCCTCGGGCTGGTGCTGGGCGAGTCGGTGCTGATCGCGATCCTGGGCGGCGCGGCCGGACTCGGGCTGGCGTGGTTCATCGTGCAGCAGGGCGACCCCACCGGCGGCATGCTGCCGATCTTCGTGCTGCCGGCCCGCGACGTGGCCATCGGCGCCGGGCTGGTCGTGCTGCTCGGACTCGTGGCCGGCGCGCTGCCGGCCTTCACCGCCATGAACCTGAAGATCACCGACGCCCTGCGGCGCGGCTGAGGACGAGGACGAGATGCTGCACTGGATTGGTCAAACCATCGCCATCACCGCGCTCAACCTGCGCACCATTCCCCAGCGCCTGAGCTCGTCGGGGGTGGCCATCATCGGCATCGCCGGCGTGGTCGTGGTGCTGGTGTCGGTGCTCTCGATCGCCGCCGGCTTCACCGCGGCGATGCAGAACTCGGGCTCGCCCACGCGCGCGCTGGTGATGCGCAGCGGCGCCGACAGCGAGATGACCAGCGGCGTGAGCGGCAGCGAAGCCGACCTCATCCGGCAGGCGCCAGGCTTGCGCCGCGACGGGCAAACCGCGCTGGCCTCGGCCGAACTCTACGTGATCATCGACCTGCCGAAGATCAGCACCGGGTCGCCGGCCAACGTGCCGATGCGCGGCGTCGGCCCGCAGACCCTGGCCGTGCGCGACAACACCACCATCGTCGGCCGGCCGCATGCTCGAGTTCGGCACCAACGAGATCGTGGTGGGCCGCGGGGCCAGCGCGCAGTTCACCGGGCTCACGCTCGGCAGCGAAGTACGCTCCGGACAGAACACGTGGAAAGTGGTGGGCATCTTCGACGCGCAGGGCGGCGTGTCGGAAACCGAGATCTGGTGCGACGCGCGCGTGCTGCAGGGCGCCTATCGGCGCGGCAACTCCTACCAGCTGGTGGTGGCGAAGCTCGACTCCTCCGACACCTTCGACACCTTCCGCGACTGGCTCACCGCCAACCCGCAGCTGAACGTGCAGGTGCGGCGCGAAACCGAGTACTACGCGCAGCAGTCACGGGCCCTGAGCGGCCTCATCCGCGGCGTGGGCTTCGGCATCGCCGCGCTGATGGGCATCGGCGCGGTGTTCGGCGCCATCCTCACGATGTACACCGCCGTGTCGACGCGCTCGCGCGAGATCGCCACGCTGCGCGCGCTCGGCTTCGACGCCAGCTCGGTGGTGGTGTCGGTGATGGTCGAGTCGCTGGCGCTGGCGGCGATCGGCGGCGTGATGGGCGGCATCCTGGCGTATCTGGCCTTCAACGGCTATCAAACCTCGACCATGAACTTCCAGACCTTCAGCCAGGTGGCCTTCGCCTTTCGGGTCACGCCAGCGCTGCTCGTGCTCGGTGTGATCTACGCGCTGCTGATGGGACTCGTCGGCGGCCTGTTCCCGGCCATTCGCGCCGCGCGCCTGCCGATTCCCGCGGCGCTGCGCGAGCTGTAGCGGGGTTTACTGGGCGGCCGCCGGCCAGGGCACGCCCGACCGGTGCCACTCGGCGGCGTGCCGCCCCAAGACCGCGGCCGGCACGTCAGCGGCCGCAAGCGGCGCGGCGATGAACACGCCCTGTGCCTGCTCGCAGCCGAGCTGACGCACCAGGAGCAGCGCCTCGGCGGTCTCCACGCCCTCGGCCACGGCCCGCATGCCGAGCGCATGTGCCAGGTCGATCACCATGCGCACGATGCTGCGGCTCTCGGTCGAGCTCGTGCATCCAGCAACGAACGTGCGGTCGATCTTGATCTCGTTGAACGGCAGACGGTGCAGCTGCAGCAGCGACGAGTAGCCGGTGCCGAAATCGTCGATCGACAGACCGAAACCCTTCACGCGCAGCCGGGTCAGCACATCGGTCATCTGCACCGGGTCGCGCATGGCCGCGGTTTCGGTGAGCTCCAGCATGAGGCGTGAGGGCTCGAGACCGGCGTCGCGGCATTGCCCGTCGAGCTGTTCGGCCAGCCGCGGTTCGCTCAGGTTCCGGGCCGAGACATTGACGGCGAGGTCCAGGTGGCAACCCGCGGCATCCCACGCCCGCAGTTGCTGGCACGCCGTGGCGCCAATCCACTGGGTGAGACGGTCGATGCACGCCGACGACTCGGCAAAGGGAATGAACTCGAGCGGCGCGATCACGCCGCGCGTGGGGTGCCGCCAGCGCAGGAGCGCCTCGACCCCGGCGACGGTGCCCGTGCGCAGGTCGACCTTGGGCTGGTAGTGCAGGAAGAATTCATCACCGGCCATGGCGGCGGCGATGTTGGTCACGGTGAGCCAGGGATCGTCGAGCCGATGGGCGCGCAGCACGTCGGTCAATACGGCGGCGCTGAACGGCTTGGTCAAGGCCGCGATCACGTTGAGACCGCGCGCCACGGCGACCCGCCGGGCCGCATTGACCACGTTGTCGCCCACGCCGCTGATGAGCATGATGCTGGCCGCACAGTGGTCGGCGGCGAGCTGCGAGAGCAGCTCGAGGCCATCGACCACGGGCATCTGCAGATCCATCACGATGTGCGTGGGCTGCCACGTGTTCACGTGCTGCATGAACTCGTCGGCTTGGTCGACGACCAGGGTCTGGTAGCCGGCACTCGTGGCGATGCGCGCGATCAGCGCGGCGATAGCTGGCTCGTCGTCGATGATCAGCAGGCGGTGGCCGGACATGGTGATGTGTTGATCCCGCACGACCGAGCGCGCGTGGGGGCGCGCGCAAACCAGACCCAAGCATAGGTGGCCGGGCGCCTCCGTGTCATCACCGCGCTTCAACCCTTTCCGCCCGCCCCGGTCTAAGCCATCGGACGCGCCCGTGATCTCCCCGCCGGGTCGCTCCCATTTGCAGGAGGCGATATGTACGAACGGCGAGGATGGTGGACGTGTGCCCTGACGGCCGCGCTGCTCATGGCCGCAACCGCGGCCTCGGCGCAGCATCGGCCGGGATCGGCATTGAACTGGGCATTTGGCGGCGCGGTACACACCGTGGCACGGGTGGGTCAGGTGGCGTTCGTGGGCGGGCGCTTCAACGCCGTGGCGGCGCGTCACAACGTGACCGGCGGCTTCGCCGTAGCCTCGTCACTGACGAGCCAGCGCGCGCTCCGTGCGGCGCGCGTGCACGGCAACGTCAACGCGATCGTGCCCGACGGCGCGGGCGGCTGGTTCGTGGGCGGTAACTTCACCTTCGTGGGTCAACACCGCCGGCCGCAGATCGCCCACATCCTGGTCGATGGACGCGTCGACCCGGCGTGGACGGGACGGGTCAACGGCCGCGTGGCGGCGATGGCGCTCGTGGGCGGCACGCTCTACGTGGGCGGCGAGTTCACCCACGCCGGCGCGGGCGCGGGCGGGCTCATGCCCGACGCGCGGGTCAACGTGGCGGCCTTCGCGGCCACTGATGGCGCGTTGCTCCCGGGCGGCCCCAGTGGCGCCGACGGCGTCGTGACGGCGATGGCTGCCTCCGGCGGCACGCTTTACGCCGGCGGCGAATTCGCCACGTTCGGCGGCGCCGCGCGCGCGCGCCTGGCCGCCTACGACACACAGGGCAACACGGTGACGCCGTGGAATCCGTCGGCCGACGCCGCGGTGCGCGCCATCGTGCCCTCGACCGACGGCAGCGTCGTGTTCGTCGGCGGCGCGTTCGCGCAGGCGGGCGGCGCCGCGCGGGCGTTCGTCGCGCAGATCGACGCCGCCACCGGCCTGGCCACGGCGTGGAACCCCGGCGCCAATGACGCCGTCACGGCGCTGGCGCTGGCCGGCACCGACGGTCTACGCGGGCGGCCGCTTCACCCAGCTCGCGGGCACCGCGCGCAACCACGCCGGCGCCGTCGACGCGGCGAGCGGCGCGGTGCTGCCGTGGGATCCGAACGTCGACGACACCGTGCTGGCGTTGTCAGTCGCGGGCACCACGGTTTACCTCGGCGGCGAGTTCCTGAACGTGGGCGGACGCGTGCGGCTGCATGCCGCGGCGGTCGACGCCGCGACCGGCGCGGTGGCGCGCGTGGCATCCAGCGACCAACGACCCCGTGCGCGTGATTGCCGCCTCGGCCGACCGCGTGGCCCTGGGCGGCTCGTTCGAAGCGCTCGGCGGTCATCTGCGCAAGAACCTGGCGGCCATCGATCTCGACACCGGCCACCTGCTGCCGTGGAATCCGCGCCCCGACGGCGCCGTGCTGGCGCTGGCGGCGGCCCGCGATCGACGGATCTACGTGGGCGGCACGTTCACGAACGTCGCCGGCCAGGCGCGTGACCGGCTGGCGGCGTTCGACCTGGCCACCCGCGGGCTCGCGTCGTGGAATCCCGGCGCCGATGCCGCCGTGCGCGCGCTCGCGGTGTTCACGGAGCCGCGGGCGCCCCCGGTGTCGCCGGCGCCACGACCATCTTTGCCGGCGGCGACTTCGCCCTGGCGGGCGGACAACCGCGCAGCCATCTGGCGGCCATCGGCGGCGCCAGCGGACTCGCGCTGCCGGGCTTCGTGCCCGGCGCCACCGACGACGCCGTGCTGGCCCTCGAGGCCGATGTCACGCACGTGTATGTCGGGCGGCGCGTTCACCGCGCTTGGCGGCACGGCCACGCCCTACCTCGGACGTGTCGATCGGACTCACCGGGACCACCGACGCCATGTGGGCGCCGGCACCCGACGGCGTCGTGCGCGCGGTGAACCTGGGGCCACAGACGGTCTATGCCGGCGGCAGCTTCGCGACCGATGGCCGGGGCCGTCGCGCGCGAACGTGGCGGCGCTGACGCTTGCCGCGCCGGCCGCCGTCACCGGCTGGCAGCCGAATCCCGATCGCGCCGTGCATGCGGTCGATCGCGACGGCCCGTACGTGTTCCTCGGCGGCGCATTCAGCCGGTCGACGGCGGTGTTCCGGCCGCGGCTGGCCGCGGTGCTGTCGGCGGCGACGGGCGCCGGACCGTACCTGCTGCCCTGGCGCCCGCGCTGGTACGGCGTCGTGCACGCGCTCGACGCGCGGCTCGAGGGCGTGCTGGCCGGCGGCGAGGCGCTGCCCGATCTCGACGATCAGGAAATCGACCCGGTGGGACGCCTGGCGTTCTATCCGCGCGCCGGCGTGCCCGGGCGTCCTGGAGCGCCCACCGATCCGCACACCATCACGAACGGCAGCCAGGTGGCCATCGAATGGGGCCCGCCGCTGCACGGAGCCGAGCCGCGCTTCTATCGTCATCGACGTCGGCGCGACACCCGGCGCGAGCGACATCGCGAACGGCTTTCCCGGTGGGCGCCGACACGCTACTTCGATGCGAGCGGCGTGCCGCCCGGCACCTACTACGTGCGCATTCGCGCGGTGTCGGCTGGCGGCGTGGGGCCCGCCTCGGACGAAGTGGAACTGGTCGTGGGGCCGAACGGCTGTGCCGCGCGACCCGAGGCGCCGACCGATCTCGACGCCGTCGTGAACGGCGGCACGGTGACGGTGACGTGGACCGAGAGCGTGACGCCGGGCGTGACCGGCTACCGCATCGTGGCGAATCCTTTCGGGGCCGGCGCGTTCTTCACCACGCTCGTGCCCGCCGGGCACGACCACGGTGTCGGCGCCCGCGCCGCCTGGGGTGTTCGTGGTGCGCGTGCGCGCCGTGAGCGCGTGCGGAGCGAGTGCGGCGTCGAACGAGGTGGTGCTCGGCATCGGCGGCGCAGCGATGCCGCCGGGCGAGCCCGAAGACGTCGCGGCCATCGTGAACGGCACCGCGGTGACCTTCACCTGGGCGGCGCCGCTCACGGGTGGTGCGGCAGCAGGGTACGTCATCGAAGCGGGCTCCGGGCCCGGCCTCGACGACCTGGCGCGTGCGCCAGTCGCTGGCTTGACGGTGACCGCGCCCGAACGTGCCGCCAGGCACCTACTTCGTGCGGGTGCGGGCCGTGAACGGCGCGGGTCTGGGGCCGGCCTCGGCCGAACTGCAAGTGGTCGTGCCGTAGCTCGGAGAGTGCATCGGTGTGCCGGGCGAATCGCGCGTCAAGCCCGGCACACCGGCGACGACCGCCGGTCCCAACGTTATACTGACGCTTCCGTGAAGGAGCGTCAGTAATCCTCTCCGCGCTGCAGACCTCGCCGCACGTCGTGGCCGTGGAGCTGCGTCCGCCCGCGGGCCGAGCTCGAGGCGGCGGCCGGCATCGACGCCTGGATCGACACCTATCACGCCATTCGCGGGCTGGTGCGCCAGAACGTGCGGGTGATGGTCACCGACAGCGCCGTCGGCGCGCAGGAAGAGAACAACCTGCGCCACCTGGTGACGAACCTGGGCCCCGACGTGCCGCGCCAGAGCGTGGTGCCGTTCCTCACGACCAAACACTCGATCGACTTCTGCCTGGGCTACGCCGATCAGGTGGTGCAGCACGGCTTTCCCGGCGCTCGTCGTGCTCGGCGGCGACAAACACGTGGGCCGCGCGCGCGCGGTCGAGCACGCGTGGCAGCTGCGCCAGCTCATTCGCGACGCGCCATCCCGAGCTGCCGCTCGGCGGCTGGGCCAACCCGGCCGGCGACCCGGCCCGTCAGGTGGCCTTCGTGGGCGCGGGCGAGTTCACCGCCGACTTCTACCTCACGCAGATCGTGTCGCATCATCGCCTCGGCGACGTCGACGGGCTTCCTGCGCGAGGCCGACCGCCAGGGCGTGACCGCGCCCGGCATGTTCGGGGTCTTCTACTACCGCAGCGCCAAGACGTCGACGCTGCAGACCCTCAGTCAGTTCCTGCCCGTGCCGGTCGACGAACTGTCGGCCGAGTTCGCCGCCGGGGCCACGCCCGTGGACGTGTGCGCCCGGTCGATTCGCGAGCTCATGGCGCTGGGCGTGCGGCACTTCTACGTGAGCAACCTGCCGCTCGTGAAGACCGCCGCCGTGCTGCACGCGATCCTCGATCGCGCCGGCCTCGCCATGCCTGCCGCGCGTAGCCCGTGCGGCGGCCGCGGCCAGCCGTGCGCCGGACGGCCGCATTCCGCGTATGATCGAGGGCGCTATTGCTCCGGCCCGCCGGCTCTCTTCCGAGCCCCGAGACCCGAGCCCCGAGACCCGCCAAGATGGGCATCTTCCTCGACTCGCTGCCCATGTCCGGCATCGTGCGCATCCGCGACATGATGTACACGATTCAGAACCCCTTCCGCCTCGATCAGGGCGACGTCAGCTTCGATGCGCCCGAGTCCTTCAAGCAGGGCATGCGCAAGGCCATCGACGCCAACCACACGCACTACCTGCCCACGCTCGGCCTGCCGCGCCTGCGCCAGTTGATTGCCGAGAAGCTGCGCACCAAGAACGGCATCCCGGTGGGCAGCGACGACGAGATCATCGTCAGCAACGGCGGCACGCACGGCATCTACTGCGCGCTGCACGCGGTGCTCGAGCCGGGCGACGAGGTGATCTGCCCCGACCCGCTGTGGCCGCCGTCACTCGCCATCACGCAGTCGGCGCACGCCGTGCCGGTGCAGGTGCCGGTGCACGAGGCGCTCGGCTTCCGCTGGGACATCGACGAACTCGAACGCGCCATCACGCCGAAGACCAAGGCGATCTACATCAACTCGCCCACCAACCCGAGCGGCGGCGCGTTCACCCGCGGCGACCTCGAGCGCATCGCCGCGATCGCCACGGCACGCAACCTGTGGGTGTTCTCGGACGAAGCCTACGAAGACGTGCTCTTCAGCGGCGAACACGTGAGCATCGCCTCGATGCCGGGCATGTACGACCGCACCATCCCGATCTACACCATGAGCAAGAGCTACGCGGTGACCGGCGTGCGCGTGGGCTACATCGCCATCAAGGACAAGGTCATGCGCGCGCGCGCCGCCAAGGTGGCGCTCTACACCGCCAGCAACGTGTGCTCGATCGCGCAGTACGGCGCCATCGGCGCGCTCGAAGGGCCGCAGGACTGCATCGAGGAGTTCAAGACCGAACTCAAGATCCGGCGCGACCTCTTCTACAACGGGCTCAAGGAGGTCGCCGGCCACGTGTTCTCGGGCACGCCGCCCGAAGGCGCGTTCTACGCCTTCGTGAAGATCAATCCCGACTGGGCGCGCGACATGGGCCTCGACCAGGGCCCGTCGGTGTCGTGGGCCACGGCCGAATACATCATCAAGCACGGGCGCGTGGGCTGCGTGCCCGGCGTGGATTTCGGTCCGGCCAGTGAAGGCTACCTGCGCTTCTGCACCTGCCGGGATCGCAAGGAGCTGACCGGCGCGCTCGAGTCGATGCGCGCCGTGTTCGCCAGCGCCAAAGCCGTGTGACGCACTCGCCCGTGGCGGGGAGCGCGGCGGGCCCGGCCGCCGCATCCTCGGCCGGCGCGGGCCGGATCCTGTTCGTGGATCTGGCCCGGGCCGTGGCCGTGCTGCTGATGGTGCAGGGCCACACCATCGACGCGCTGCTCCATCCCGACTTCCGCACCAGCCTGCAGTACAACGGGTGGCTCTACCTGCGCGGGCTCACGTCGTGCACGTTCCTGTTCCTGTCGGGCGCGGCCTTCAGCCTGACCGCGCTCAGGCACTGGGAGGATCAGGGCCGGTTCTCGCGGCGATCGTTCAAGCGCGTGCGGCGCCTGGCGTTCTTCCTCGGCCTCGGCTACTTCGTGAAGTTCCCGATGGGCCGCTTCCTGGACCTGCCCTTCGCCAACGACGAGCGGTGGCGCTCGTTCTTCGCCGTGGACGTGCTGCAGAACGTGGCCATCACGCTGCTGGCGCTGCAGGTGCTCATCGCGCCTGACGCGCACGCCCGCGGCGCTTCGCCATCACCTGCGGCGTGCTGGCCGCGCTGCTCGTGGGCTTCACGCCGCTGGCGCACGGCATCGTGTGGACCGACCACCTGCCGCTCATCGCGGCGTCGTATCTGTCGCACGGCACCGGCATCGCTCTTTCCCCTCTTCCCGTGGGCCGGCTTCACGCTGCTCGGCGCGGCCTTCGGCGTCACCGCGGCGCCGTGGGCCACGCGCGACCACCTGCAGCCGCTGGCCCGCGCGCTTTCCTGACCGGCGCGGTGCTGGCCATCGGCGCCGGCCGTGATGGGCGAGCTCGGCTGGTTCGAGTACGGCGTGCACGACTGGTGGCGCGCGAGTCCGCTGTCGTTCGTGCAGCGCTTCGGCTCGGTGCTGCTGCTGCTCTCGATGGTGGCGGCGGTCGGCCACTACGTGACGCGCCTGACCCCGCCGCTGCAGGGCCTGGCCGAAGAGTCGCTGCTGGTCTACGCCGTGCACGTGGCGCTGCTCTACGGCTCGCACTGGACGGTGGGCCTCGGGCCGCGGCTGGGCCCGCAGCCGCCGGGCGTCGTGCTCGTGTGGGTGGTGGTGATGCTCGTGGCCATGACCACGCTGGCGCTCGTGTGGAACAACATCGAGCGGCTGCATCCCCGGCTGGCGGTGGCCTGCCGCCTCACGACCTGGGGCGCGCTCGTGTATCCGCTGCTCTGACCCGATGCCTGCGCGACTTCCGCTCTGGGTCGAGCCGAGCTCCGGTCGCCGCGCCGATTCGTCTACGCTGCCGCCATGAGGCCGACCCGCGCGCCTCCGCCCCGTATGTGATCCGCGCCGCCACCGTCGCCGACAGCGACACGCTCGTGGCCTTCACGCTGAGCGAAGCCCTCGATGCCGAGCGGCGCGCGCTCAATCGCGCCGAGGTGCAGCGCGGCATCGCAGGCGCGTTCGCCACGCCACCCAAGGCCCGCTACTGGGTGGTGGAATCCGGCGGCCCGCTCGTGGGCTGTGCCTCGATCGTCACCGAGTGGAGCAACTTCCGCGGCGGCGACTACTGGTGGATCCAGAGCCTGTACATCGTGCCCGAGCATCGCGGCCACGGCCTCGTCGACACCATCCTGCAGCACCTCGTCGCCGAGGCCCGGGCCGGCGGCTGCGCTCGATCTGCGGCTCTACGGCTACAACACCAACGCCCGCGCCCTGCGCGCCGTACCAGCGCTTCGGCTTCCGCGAGGCGCCGTATCTCATCCTGACGAAGTCGCTCGTCGGCGGGTAACGCTGGCGCCTGGTCATCTCGCGGTCGGGTGACGTGGCGGATCGGACTGCTGGGTATCTGGTCGCATCTGCGCGCACCTGGACGAGCTCTCGGCTCATCTGCGCGCAGCAACAAGATCGTGCCGCCCTGGAGACAAGTAGCGGCGCTACACGCCGAACTGGCGCAGATGGTGATCGGTGTGCTTGTGGATCAGCACGCCCCAACTCGTCGTGCGACAGCGCGCCGAAGGCGGGGTGCGGCACCAACCGATGTGACGTGCCGTCGAGGCGCACGAAGCCTCTCCGCGAACGTCTGCAGCTCGCGCGCGAAGTCGGCGTCGCTCGACCGCGCCAGCAGTTCGGGCGCGGTGGGCGCGCTCTTCGGCATCGGCAGGTGGTGGATGATCAGGTAGCGCATCGGCGGAAAGCGCAGCAGCGCTGGCCCCTTGCCGTCGACCGGCAGCTCACCGGTGGCCATGCGGGCCGATTCGTTGAGGTGGGCGAGCATGCCGGCCACGGTGAACGTGCCCCACTTGGCGGTGTGCTGGGGCGTGAGCGTGCGGGCGCGATCGACCAGCGCGGCGCGAACGGCGGGATCCCAGGCGGTTGGCATGGCGGCATCCTAACCTGAACCACGTACCGGCATGGGTTCGGCCTTGCCGGTGCATGTGTCGCTCGGATAGAGTCCCAGTGCCTCAGCCCGTCGACCAGGCTGCGATTCCCGGAGGTTGCGCCCATGAAGCGCTTGTTGCCGCTCGTTCCGATGGTTGCCGCGCTTGCCGCCGCCGCCTCGCTCACGCTCCTGCCGCTCGCGGCGCAAACCCGCGCCACGGCCACCAACGTGCCGGTCATTCCGCACGAGGCCGTGCCCAACTTCTTCAAGAACCCGCCGGGCATCTACACCGGCGAGAACATGGGCATTGCCACCAACTCGAAGGGCAACGTCTTCATCTACCACCGCGCCAACGAGACGCGGCTCTTCGAGTACACGCCGCAGGGCCAGTTCGTGCGCGAGATCGGCCGCAACAACTACGGCTTCGCCTTCGCCCACTCGGTGCGCGTCGACGCGCAGGACAACATCTGGGCGGTGGACGAAGGCACCGACATGCTCGTCAAGTTCAGCCCCGAGGGGCGCGTGCTGATGACCATCGGCCGGCGCGAGGATCCGATCCTGTCGATCCTGAACATGCCGGGCAACGGCACCTATCACGGCCGCAACGAGAAGTACCGCTTCGGCCGGCAGACCGACGTGGCCTTCGACCAGCAGGGCAACATCTTCGTGTCCGACGGCTACTTCGACGCCCGGGTCGTGAAGTACGACAAGAACGGCCGCTTCGTGAAGGCCGTGGGCAAGCGCGGCACCGGCAACCTCGAGTTCAACACGCCGCACTCGATTGCCACCGACTTCCAGGGCAACGTCTACGTCGGCGACCGCGGCAACGCGCGCGTGCAGGTGCTCGACAACGATCTGGGCTGGAAGGCCAACTACCCGAACGTGGGCAACCCGTGGGCGGTGTGCGTGTCGGGCGGACCCGGACCGAAGAACCCCGGCAAGCAGTACCTCTACTCGTCGAACTCGTGGCAGGACAGCGCGCCGGCCGCCGGCGCCGAGTTCACCGGCGAGGTCTACAAGATGGAGCTCGACGGCACGATCGTCGGCAAGTTCGGCCGCGCCGGCAAGGCGGCGGGCGAATTCGCCACCATCCACCAGATGGACTGCCGCGACCCGAACATCATCTACACGGCCGAGATCAACAACTGGCGTTCGCAGAAGATCCTGCTGAAGCCGATGGCCACGTCGAGCGCCCGCTAATGGAGGCCATCATGAACCGCACCCTGCATCTCGTTGCCGCGGCCATCGTCACCGGCGGCGCCGCGCTGTTCGCACAGACGGCGGTGCCCGACCTCAGCTTCGACACCGAACGCCGATCTGCTGCGCACGCCGCTCGACACGTTCGTGGGCGAAGTCGGCGGCGTGGGCGCCAATTCGAAGGGCCAGATCTTCGTCTACACGCGCACCGGCCATCCCTACGCCACGCTCGGCGACAACCGCACCTTCTTCCGCAACGGCTCGCGGCTGTTCCAGTTCGACGCCACCGGCAAGTTCGTGCGCGAGCTGGGCCAGGACGTCTACGGCTTCAACGCCGCCATCGGCCTGCGCGTGGATCCGCAAGACAACGTCTGGACCATCGACGCCGGCGCCAACCAGGTGGTGAAGTTCGACACCGAAGGCCGCGTGGCCCTCGTGCTCGGCCGCAAGCCCGAGACGATGCCGGTGCGGCCAGCGACGCCGCGGCCTGAAGGCGCGCCCGGGGCGGGCCCCGGCGGGCCTCCAGGTGGCGGTGCGGGCGGTCCGGGCGGCGCGGCGCGCGGCGGCCGGGCGAAGGCACGCCCGGGTCCACCTTCTTCCGGCCCACCGACGTGGCGTGGGACGCGGCCGGCAACATCTACATCACCGACGGACTCGGCAACAACAACCGCGTGGCCAAGTTCGACAAGGAAGGGCGCTTCATCCGCCAGTGGGGCGCCACCGGCACGGCGCCCGGGCGAGTTCCGCGGGCTCAAGGCCATTGCCGTCGACGCGCGCGGCGACGTCTATGTGGCCGACGTGGGCAACAAGCGCATCCAGGTGTTCGACGGCGACGGCACGTTCAAGTCGGAGTTCGCCAACGTCGGCACGCCGATCGCCATGTGCCTCACGCGAGGCGCCACGCCGCACCTCTACATCTCACATGCCGGCGACACCGACGGCATGGACGACGCCGCCATCTACAAGGTGCGGCTCGACGGCACGGTGGTGGGCAAGTTCGGCAGCGCCGGCAAGCTGCCGAAGGAGTTCGGCCTCGCCAACTCCATCGACTGCCGCAACGAGAACGAACTGCTCATCGGCGAGCTGACCAACTGGCGCGTGCAGAAGGTCACCCTGAAGAGCCGGTAGCTGGGTTCTGGGGGCTAGGGGCTGGGGCGGGACCGCCGTCCCGCTACCATACGGTCATCAGTCGCGCTCGGGAAGACACTACGCTTTGTCATGCCCCAGCCCCCAGCCCCTAGCCCCCAGCGCAGCTACTTCGCTGCCGCGGCCTGAATCGTCAGGCTGATCTTCACGTCGTCGCCCACCAGGAAGCCACCGGCCTCGAGCGCCGCGTTCCAGGTCAAGCCGTAGTCCTTGCGGTTGACCGTCACTTCACCCTCGAACGCCAGCTTCTCGTTGCCCCAGGGGTCCACCGCGGTGCCCAGGAAGGTCACCGGGATCACGATGCCCTTGGTGACGCCGCGCATCGTGAGGTTGCCCGCCACCTTGTAGTCGCTGCCGCCGGCGGCCGTGATGCCGGTGCTCGTGAAGGTGATCGTCGGGTGCGTCTCCACGGCAAAGAAGTCGTCACTGCGCAGGTGCGCGTCACGGTCGGGTGTGTTCGTGTCGATGCTCGCGGCCTGGATGACGAAGCTGACCGCCGAGCGGGCGGGCTGGTCGGCGTCGAACTGGATGCTGCCCGCGAAGTCCGCGAAGCGGCCGCGCACCTTGGTGATGAGGTGGCGAACCTGGAAGGCCGCTTCCGAGTGGGTCTTGTCGATGGCGAAGGTGCGCAGGGCGGTGGCGGTGGTGGTGGCGGTGCTCATGGAAGGTCTCCTGCTGAGTAGTGGTTTGAACGAAAAGTGTTATAACACTTACTAGGACGCACGAACGGTGGAGAGGTTTCAGGGGAGGCTAGAGGCCGGCTCTGACCTCGGCCAGGGTGTCGACCAGCTGGGTCAGCGCTGTGCGGTCGAGCTGGATGAGACGCCCACGGTGACCGGCCCGCAGTTCGCTGTCGAGCGAATCGACCAGGCTGAGGCCTTTGGCGGTCAACCGAGTGCGCACCAGCCGGCGGTCTGCTTCGGAACGTTCTCGGGAGATGAGCTCCAGCTCGGCCATGCGGTCGAGCAGGCGCGTCACGTCGGGCACGGGCGCAATCAGCCGGGCGCCGACTTCATTGCGGCAGAGGCCCTCGGCCCCAGCCCCGCGGAGGATCCGCAGGACGTTGTACTGCGTGGGGGTCAGGCCGTGCGGTTTGAGCGTCTGCGCCACCGCCCGCTCGAGTACGGCCGCCGTGCGCGCGATGCTCACATGCACTTCCTCCTCGAGGAGGTCGTAGGGCCGGGCTTGCTGCAGCTCGACGTGGAGCGGCGTGGTGACCATGTGACGATAATAGATGTTGTAACATCTATTTGTCAACCGACGTGAACGGCGCGGCCTACTTCACGTGGCGGCCACCATCCACGCGAATGGTCTCGCCGGTCACGAAATCGCTCTCGCACAAGAACGCCACGGTCTTGGCGATCTCCTCGGCCCGCCCCACCGTCCGAGTGGGGTCGCGCGTTCGACCGCGGCGTGTTCGTCGGCGGTAATGCCGGAGGGCGGCACGATCGGCCCGGGCGCCACGGCGTTGACCAGGATGTGATCGGGCGCCAACTCCAGCGCGAGCGCTTCGGCCAGGGCCTTCACGCCGGCCTTGGCCACGTAGTAGGGCAGGTAGCCGGAATAGCGCGGACGGCCGCTCGCCGCGATCCAGTCGCTGAAGAGCACGATTCGTCCTCCACCCTGCTGCCGCAAGTGCGGCACGGCCGCCATGCTCGTGAGGAACGCGGCGCGCAGGTCGACGGCCATCTGGCCGTCCCACGCCGCAGCGTCGAGGGCGTCGAGCGGCGTCTTCTGGTAGCGCGAGGCCATGTGCACGACCACGTCGAGGCGGCCCAACGCCGTGGCGGCGGCATCCACCGCGGCTCGGCATGCGGTGCGGGTCGGCGAGGTCGGCGCGCACGACGTGCGCGCGCCGGCCCAGGGTGCGCACGCTGGCGGCGGCGCGTTCGGCCGGCTCCGCCGACGCGTGGTAGACGAGCGCGACATCGGCGCCACGGCCGGCCAGCATGACGGCGACGGCCTCGCCCATGCGGGCGCCACCGGTGATGAGTGCGGCACAGCCTTGCAAGGTCACGAACGGCCTCCCTCGGCCCACGGGCCGCTGCCCGCATGTTACCCGCTCGGCCCTGCTATGCTCGATCGCGTGGGCAGCCTGCACCGCCTGGTGACGCGGACGACTCGACCGTGGACGAAACCGGCCGCCAGCGCCGCACTCGCCCTGAGCCTGCTCAGCCAGACACCGATGCGCGCCCTCGAGATCAACCTCGATCGCGAGGGCATCGATCACGCGCTCGTCTTCGGGCGCCAGGCCACGCGTGGCGAACGGCAGGCATTCCACGACGGCTACTACCGCACGCTCGTCGGCGAGGTGCGACGCGTGTCGGTGGTCACCGAGTACCGGCGGGTCGTGCTGCTGATGGAAGAGAAGAAGCGCCTGCTCGACCGCAACTACGGCGTGCGCCAGATGACGGCGGCCCTCGCGCCCTGGCGGGGGCTGGTCGAGATCATCGTGGAGCTGCAGTTCCACCCGCAGAACACGTTCGTGCGCGTGCCGCCGGTGGACGTGCTGCTCGTGCCGCTCGACGAGCCCGGCCACCCGATGCCGCTCGTGGCCGACGCCACCGACCGGCAGCCGCGCTTCGGCATGTTCTGGGAGCCCACGCCCGTGGACGCCCCGTGGTGGCCGTTCCCGCCGGCGAACACGCCCATCCTCGGCGGTGCTGACCCGCTCACCGGCGGCTGGGTGCATGCCCGCTTCGAGGCCGCCGGGCTGACCCGCGGGCGCTACGAGGTGGCGGTGAAGAACGGCGGCGAGAACCTGGGTCGCGTGCAGTTCGACTTCAGCGCGATCCGGTAAATGAGAGACAATCGCGGCGTCTTGGCTCGCCGGCGTCCCCTGTCGCCTTCGCAATTCCTCGCCTTCAGCTTCCTTGCGATCATCGCCGTCGGCGGCGTGCTGCTGTCGCTGCCGTTTGCGGCGGCGGCCGGACGTCACGTGTCGGTGCTCGATGCCTTCTTCACCTCGGTGTCGGCGGTGTGCGTCACGGGACTGATCGTGGTCGACACGCCCGTAGACCTGTCGCTCTTCGGCCAGATCGTCGTGATGCTGCTCATCCAGGCCGGCGGCCTGGGCTACATGACCCTCAGCACGGTGTTTGCCGCGGCGCTCGGCCGCTCGGTCACCCTGCAGGAACGGCTCACCCTGCAGGAAGCGCTCAACGCGCAGAACATGGAAGGCCTCGTGCGCTTCGCCGGCACGGTGCTGAAGCTCACGCTCGCGTTCGAACTGGCCGGCACGCTCGTGCTGGCGGCGCGCTGGTGGCCCACGCTCGGCCTCGGGCAGGCGCTGTGGTACGGCCTCTTCCACTCCGTCTCCGCGTTCAACAACGCCGGGTTCGCGCTTGTGGAGCGACAACCTGATGTCGTGGCGCGGCGACGTCACGGTCAATCTCGTGATCACCTTCCTCATCATCGCCGGCGGCCTGGGCTTCTTCGTGTGGGCGGAGCTGCTCGCCGTGCGCACGCGGCGGGTCAAGCTGTCGGTGCATACCCGGCTCGTGCTCCTCGCCTCGGCGCTGCTGCTCGTCGTCGGCACGGTCACGCTGTTGGCGCTCGAGTGGAACAACGCGCGCACGCTCGCCGGGTTGCCGCTCGGCGAGAAGCTGCTGGCCGCGTGGTTCCAGTCGGTGACGACGCGCACGGCCGGCTTCAACACCATCGACATCGGCGCCATGACCGGTCCGGCGCTGTTCGTGGTGATGGGCCTGATGTTCATCGGCGCCTCGCCCGGCAGCACCGGCGGCGGCGTGAAGACGTCGACCTTCTCGATCACGCTCGCGGCGCTCTGGGCCACCGTGCGGGGCCAGGACGACACGGTGATCTTCAAGCGGCGGCTCGCGCCGGAGCTCGTGGCCAAGGCCTTCTTCGTGTCGCTCATCGCCTTCGTGACGATGAACCTGGCGGCCTGGCTGCTCATGCTCACCGACGGCCGCGACCTGCTGAAATCGCTGTTCGAGACCACCTCGGCCTTCGGCACGGTGGGCCTGTCGATGGGCGAGAACGGATCGGCGGTGAGCCTGTCGGCCTTCTTCACGCCGGCCGGCAAGGTGCTGATGATGGCGATGATGTTCATCGGCCGCCTTGGACCGCTCACGCTGGCCATCGCGGTGGCGCGACGCGGCACGGCGCAGGCCAAGATCCGGTATCCGGAAGGCAAGATTCTCGTCGGGTAGCACACATGGGCAAACGAACCTTCGCAGTGATCGGCCTCGGCCGCTTCGGCGCGGCGATGGCCACGACCTTGTCTCAGCTCGGCCACGAAGTGATCGGCATCGACGGCAACGACGATCGGGTGACGGCACTCGCCGACCAGGTGTCGCAGACGGTGAAGCTCGATGCCACCGACGAACGCGCGCTGCGCGCCGCCGGCATCCACGAAGTGGACGTGGCGGTGGTGTCGATTGGCGAGAACATCGAGGCGAGCCTGCTCGTGGTCACGCTGGTCAAGGAGCTGGGCATCGAGAACATCGTGGCCAAGGCGGTCACGCCGCTGCACGGCCGCATCCTGGAGAAGCTCGGCGTCACGCGCGTGGTCTTCCCCGAACGTGAAATGGCGGTGCGCATCGCCCACAGCCTGGTCATCCCGAACGTGCTCGACTACATCGAGCTGTCGGGCGATTTCTCGATCGTCGAGATCCCGGCCCCGGCCGACTTCCACGGGAAGACCCTGCGCGACATCGGCCTGCGGGCGCGCTTCGGCCTCACCACCATCGCCATCAAGCGCACCTCGAAGACCGGGCACGGCGACTTCACCACGGTGTCGCCCGGGCCCGACGACGTCGTGCAGCCAGGCGACGTGCTGGCCCTGCTCGGCAGCAACGAACGGCTCGGACAGCTCGAGAAGATGCTCAAGCCAGCCAAGGGATCCCACTGAGTGCCGGCGCCATGCCGCTTACCATCCCCGTAAGGGCTTTCGGGCGGCGTAAGGCCGAGCCGCGCGCCATCTCCTGATTCTTCGGAATCCCGCCGTAACTCTCACCCCGAGGTCTGGCGCGAATCGTGCGAACCTGCCGCGGTTGCCACGGTCGATTCGGCGTTCGGCCGAACGACCACTCAAGGAGAGACCCATGTCACGAACGATGAAGTGCCTGATTGCCGCCGGCGCCCTGTTGCTCGGCGCAAGTGCCCAGGCCAACGCCCAGACCATCCGCTTGACGGCGGTGCTGTCGGGCTCGAACGAAACGCCCGCCATCGTCGTCACCGGCGCCACCGGCACCGCCGAGGTGTTCGTGAACCTGGCGACGCAGACCGTCACCTACGAGGTGGACGTGTTCAACCTGCCAAGCGGCGCGGTGGGCGGCCACTTCCATGTGGGCGGACCGGGCGCCGGCGGACCGGTGGTGGTCGATCTGGCGCCCCCGGCCAACATCTCCAACGACTTCTCCCTCAGCGGCACCGTGGCGCAATCGGCGTTGCGCGTGCGCGCCGATCAGGGCATCCGCACCTGGGAAGACTTCATCCAGGCGCTCATCGGCGGCCAGGTCTACGTGAACATCCACAGCGCCGTGAATCCTGGCGGCGAAACGCGCGGTCAGCTGACCGTGGCGCCGCAGTAGGCGTCGCAACCGGTGCCGGCGCGGCCCGCTCCCACGCGGGTCGCGTCAGCACGACCGGCCTCGTCGCCGGCTGGCGCTGCCACGGCTTATACTCGACAGGATGAAGCTGTCGGTCGTGATGCCCTGTTACAACGAGCGGGGCACCATTCGGGAAATCGTCGCGCGTGTGCAGGCTGTCGACCTGGGCGGCGTGGCCATCGAGATCATCATCGTCGACGACGGCTCCAAAGACGGCACGCGGGACATCCTGGCCACGCTCGACGGCCAGGGCGGCGTGCGGGTCTTCCTGCAGCCCACCAACCAGGGCAAGGGCGCGGCCGTGGCCCGCGGGTTCCGCGAAGCCACTGGTGACTTCGTCATCATCCAGGACGCCGACCTCGAATACGATCCCCGCGAATACCCGCTGCTGCTGCGCCCCATCCTCGAAGGCAACGCCGATGTCGTCTACGGCTCGCGCTTCCTCGGCGCCCAGGGCGGCCACCGCGTGCTCTACTTCTGGCACTCGATCGGCAACCGCCTCCTCACCCTGCTCTCGAACGCCGTCACCGACCTGAACCTCACCGACATGGAGACCTGCTACAAGGTCTTCGTGCGCGACGTCGCCCAGCGCCTCGACCTGCAATCGCGCGATTTCGGCATCGAGCCCGAAATCACCTGCAAGGTGGCGCGGATGAAGGCGCGCGTCTACGAGGTGCCGATCTCCTACAACGGCCGCACCTACGAAGAGGGCAAGAAGATCGGCCTGAAGGATGCCTTCAAGGCCGTCTACACGCTGATGCGCTTCGCGCGCTGGGAGGCCCCGACCGGCGATGTGGGCGCAGCGACCCTGCGCCGCATGGCGGGTCTGAGCGCCTACAACAAGTGGCTGCACGATCGCTTCGACGGGTTCCTGGGCCGGCGCGTGCTCGAGGTGGGCTCGGGCGTGGGCAACCAGACGCGGTATTTCGCCGACCGCGAGCGGGTCGTCGCCTCCGACATCGAGAGCCACTACTTGCGGGAGCTGCGCCGCCGCTTCGAAGACAAGGCGCACGTGCGGGTGGCGTCGTTCTCGTTTCCCCTCTCGGACGATGACCGCGCCGACCTGCGCGGCGAACGGATCGACTCGATCGTGTGCATGAACGTGCTCGAGCACATCGAGCGCGATCGCGAGACGCTCGTCGACTTCGCCTCGGTGCTCGAATCGGGCGGCCGCATGGTGCTGCTCGTGCCGGCCATGCCGTCGCTGTACGGCACGCTCGACAAGGCGCTGCTGCATTTCCGCCGCTACGATCGCGACGGGCTGGCCCGGCTCGTGACCGACGCCGGGTTCGACGTCACCGACATCCGGTTCCTGAACCGCCTGGGGGTCGCCGGCTGGTGGCTCAACTCGCGCCTGTTGAAGCGGACTGTGCTGCCGAAGGGGCAACTGGCTGCGTTCAAGTGGCTGATGCCGCTGCTGAAGCGCGAAGAAACGCATCCGCCGAGCTTCGGGATGTCGCTGTTGGTGCTGGCCACGAAACGCTAAGTGCGGGGACTGGGGACCAGGGACTAGGGGCTGGGGCTGGGGCTGGGGTCACTGACGTCCCACTGATCGGACAGTCTCCGTACAAAGACAACGGCCGGCGAGGCGTAAGCCCCACCGGCCGATAGTTGGACAGCTGGTGGGCCCTAGCCCCCAGCCCCTAGCCCCGTGCTCGCGTAACGAGCGTGGGGTTCAGGCGCTCGTTACGCCAGCACCTTGATCACCACGCGGCGGTTCGCCGAACGGTTGTCGCGGGTCTTGTTGTCGGTGACCGGCTTCTCTTCACCGAAGCTGATGGCGTTCATCTTGTGGAGCGGCACCTGGTG
This sequence comes from uncultured Acidobacteriota bacterium, assembly GCA_963814395.1. Taxonomy (GTDB): domain Bacteria; phylum Acidobacteriota; class Vicinamibacteria; order Vicinamibacterales; family UBA2999; genus CADEFD01. The sequence goes on along the minus strand of CAWFCS010000033.1, from coordinate 96,752 downwards.
CTGCTCGTAGAGATACCGCTTCACGGCTTCGGCACGCGCCAGGCCGAGCTGCTCGTTGTAGGTCGCGGGACCGGCCGAGTCGGTGTGGCCTTCGATCTCCACCCAGATGGCCGACTTCTGCGACTTCACCTGCGCCACCATCTGATCCAGAGCCGCCTTGGCTTCGTCCGAGAGCTTCGCGATGCCGCTCTTGAACTTGGCCTGGTCGTCGGTCAGCACGGTTTCGAAGATGAGCTTGCGGGTCGAGGCTTCGACGGCCTCGGCCTTGGCCACGGCCGTCTTGCCCACTTCCATGGCCTGGTTGCCGGTGCCCTGGGCGGTCTTGGCCGCTTCCTGCGCCTGCATCGCCGACTGACCGGCCGCGGCGGCCTTGGTGTCGACTTCACCGATGCGCGTCTCGGCCACGCGCACCCGTTCCTGGGTCTCTTCGAGCGACTTGCCGATGGTGGTCACCTTCTCGTTGACCTGACCAACTTCGGTGCGCACGAACTTCTTGGTCGCGCAGGCGGGAGCCACCGCGAGCGTTACTGCAAAACAACTCACTACGAACACTGATGATTTATTCATGGGGTCCTCCTAAACTTCCAGTGGATTCCAGGCCACTAGAACTCGTTGCTTCGTCCGCCCGGGCCGGCCACGTAGCCGCCCCGCGCTCGAACCGTCAGGTTCTTCTTGGTCGTGCGAATCTCAATCGGATGCCAACCGGCACCCGCACCCGGCTCGAACGCGATCAAATACTGCTGACGCAGCTCGCGCACGACTTGCCGGGCCACTCGACTCGTGTCCGAGGGGGTGCTCGCGTAGAACAGCTCGCCCCCCGTCCACGCCGCCAGTTCGCGGATGGTGCCCACCGATGCCGGAGCTTCGTCGTCGCGGGCGGGTCGCCCGTTCTCGTCCGGATTGTCGATGGGGAGCACGACCGCGATGACGTAGACCGGCACGTCGATCTCGCTGGCAATGCCCGACACTTGCGCCGGAGTCAAACGACTCGCGGTGTCGATGCCGTCGGTGAGCACGATGATGGCTCGACGGCTGTTGGCCCGCACCGAGATGCGCTTGGCCGTATCGGCAATGGCGTCGTGCAGCGAAGTGGCCCCGAACGGATCGACCTCCCCCAGCGCACCTTGCAGGGCACGCGTATCGACCGTAAACGGGGCCACCTCGTGCAGCCGGCTGTCAAAAGCAAACAGCGCGGCTTCGTCGCGGCCGTGCTCCAACCAGGAGAGCACGTGGTTCGCCGCAAACTTGGCGGCCAGCGATCTGGACGCGATGTCCATGCTGCCGCTCACATCGAACAGAATCGCCACGCTCACTGGCGCGGCCTCGGTCCGGAACTCAGCGATCCTCCGCTTCAGACCCCGGTCGAGCACCTCGAAGTCGCCCGCCGTCAAATCGGAGACGGCCCGTCCGCGCCGATCGCGGACGGTGGCGCTGACGGTAACCAGGTCGACACCCGACCGGAAGATTCCGGCTGAGGGCTCCTGAGTCTCCGGCTTGCTGGTTTGACCAGCCACCGGAGCCGTCAGCAGGGCGACGAGGGAGGCAATCACTGCCCGCTGCATGCCCGGCCTAAATACAACCCCTGTGCCATCTCTGTTAAGTGTTGATAAATAAGCACTTAACATTTTGGAGGCGGTCTGGACTTGGCTCAGAACTGGCAAAAACCGGTAAGTCTTACACCCACCATGTAAAGTCGCGCCGCTACAGTAGAGCTTGCGTGACCCATTGTGAGGAACCTGGCGCCGTCGCCTCTGCCTGTTAAGATCGCCCGCGTCATGACTTCACCGGCCTCCACTTCCATTCGCCCAGCTCAGCGCGTGAGCCGCTTCTCGTATGCCATCCGCCAGGTCGTGGTGGAGGCCAAGAAGGTCGAGGCCACCGGCCGCACGGTGAAGTACCTGAACATCGGCGACCCGAACGCCTTCGGCTTCCTGACGCCGCCGCACCTCATCGAGGCCGCCGCCAAGGCGATGCGCGATGGCCACAACGGCTACACCGCCTCGGCCGGCATCGTCTCGGCGCGCGAGGCGGCCGCCGCCGACTTCAGCCGGCGCGGCGTGGAGGTGTCGCCCGACCGCGTGCTCATCACGTCGGGCACGTCCGAAGGCATCGAGCTGGCGCTCACGGCCATCGTCGACGAGGGCGAAGACGTGCTCGTGCCGTGTCCCACGTATCCGCTCTACACCGCCGTGCTCGCGAAGATCGGCGCCAACCCCGTCTACTACCGCACCGACCCGGCCAATGGCTGGCTGCCGGATCTGGATCACATGGCGCGGGCCCTCACGCCGAAGACGCGCGCGCTGGTGCTGATCGACCCGAACAACCCGACCGGCGCCGTATATCCCGAGGCGGTGCGGCGACAGCTGGTGGACTTCGCCCTGGCGCACGGTCTCGTGATCCTCGCCGACGAGGTCTACGGCGATCTCGGCTTCGACGGGCCGGTGCCGCCGCTGGCGGCGATGGCCCCCGACGCGCCGATCATCTCGTACTCGAGTTTGTCGAAGGCGTATCTCGCGCCCGGCTGGCGGGCCGGCTGGATGGCCGTGGCGCCCACGCCGCGGCTCGACGACGCGCTGGCCGCCATCAAGAAGCTGGCCGACGGACGGCTGTGCAGCCCGGGGCCGATGCAGTACGCGGTGACCGCGGCGCTGAACGGCGACCGTTCCCATCAGGTGTCGTTTCGCAAAGAACTGCGGCTGCGCTCCGATCTGACGGCCGCGCGCTTCAACGCCATGCCGTCGATGTCGGTCGTGGCGCCGCAGGCCGCCTTCTACGCGATGCCGCGCGTGGCGCTGCCGCCCGGCAAGACCGACGAAGACTTCGTGCTCGGCCTGCTGCGCGCCAGGGGCATCCTGTGCGTGCACGGCTCGGGCTTCGGGTTGCCGGCCGACGGCGGGTACTTCCGCATCGTGTTCCTGGCCGCGCCGGCGGAGCTCGCGTCGATCTACGACGAGGTGGCCGACTACGCGCAGGAGTTCACGCAGGCCTGACGGGTGCACATCCTCAGCCTCCGGCTTCGCCAGACCCTGCTCGCGGCCGCGGCCTACGCCGCGCTCACGGTCGTGATGACATGGCCGATCGCGCGCGGCCTCAGCCACGACATCCCGGCCGACCTCGGCGACTCGCTGCTCAACATGTGGATCATGGCGTGGGTGGCCGATGGCGCCGTGGCCATGGCGCAGGGGGCCATGTCGTTCGGCGATCTGTGGAACGCCAACATCTTCCATCCCTCGACCCTCACGCTCACGCTGTCGGAGCATCTCGTGCCCCTGGCCTTGCAGGGCGCGCCGGTCTACCTGGCCACCGGCAATATCGTGCTGGCCTACAACCTCGTGTTCCTGGCCACGTTCGCGTTGTCGGGGCTGGGTGTGTTCCTGTTCGTGCGCGAGCTCACGGGCAGTGCCCGCGTGGCTTTCGTGGCCGGGCGTGTTCTACGCGTTTGCGCCCTACCGCCTGGGCCAGTTCCCGCACATCCAGACGATTTCGTCGCAGTGGATGCCGTTTGCGCTCTACGGCATGCGCCGCTACTTCGACACCGGGCGCCACAGCGCCCTGGCGTGGGGCACCGCGGCGTTCGTGCTGCAGGGGCTGTCCACCGGCTACTACCTGTTCTACTTCGCGCCGGTGCTGCTGGCCTACGTGTTGTGGGAGATGGCCACGCGCGGCCGGCTGCGCGACCGCAGCACCTGGGTGGCCATGGCGGCGAGCGGCGTGGCGGCGCTGCTGTGCGTGCTGCCGTTCCTGCTGCCCTACGCCGAGGCCAAGACCACCTTCGGCCACACGCGTCCGTTCGAAGAAGTGCTGGCCTATTCCGCCGACCTCTACGCCTACCTGAACGCGCCGCCGCAGCTGTGGCTGTGGGGCGGCGTGCTGAACCGCTTTCCGCAGCCGGAAGGCGACCTCTTCTTTGGCGCCGTGCCGATCGTGTGCGGGACTCACGGCTCTGGCGCTCTGGCTGCGCCAGGCGTGGCTCGGCAGTGCCGGCCTGCCGTGGGCTGATTCCGCCGCACTCGACAAACGCGCCCGCGTGCTGGCAGCGCTGGCGGCGCTGGCCTTCGTGGCGCTGCTGGCCATCCTGCTGACCGGGGGCGCCGTGTGGGACGTGGCGGGTCTGCGGCTGCGCATGACCAGCCCGCGGCGGCCGCTGCTGCTGTTCGTGCTGTTTGGCGCGGGCCTGCTCTGGATCTCGCCGCGGATGCGCGTGGCGGCCCGGCCGCGCCCGGCCGATCTCACGCCGTTCCTGCTGCTGGCGATCGTGTTCGCGGTGCTGATGTCGCTCGGCCCGCTGCCGCGCGCCGGCAGGGGCGCCGATCGTGGGCGTCAATCTCTACGAGACGTTCTACGACTGGGTGCCGGGTTTCGACGGCTTGCGCGCGCCGGCGCGCTTTGCCATGGTGGCCACGCTGCTGTTGGCCGTGCTGGCCAGCGGTGCGCTGCGGGCCATGGCGCGCTGGGGCCGCGTGGGCACGCTGGCGCTCGCGCTCGTGGCGGCGGCGTTTCTGGCCGAAGCCTACGCCGTGCCCATGCCGATGAACCTCACGTGGTCGTCGGGCGCGCGCTACGCGCGCGCCGTGGCCAGCGGTGCATCGCCTCAACGAGGGTCCGCTCGCGTATCGTCACGTGCTGCTGATGCCAGCCGACACCGTGCTGCTCGAGCTGCCCTTCGGCGATCAGGCCTGGGACCTGCGCTATGTCTACTACGCGGGCCTGCACGGCAAGCGCATCGTGAACGGCTACAGCGGCTATTTCCCCGACGGCTACCTGGCGCGGGCCGCGCGCTTGTCGGGGATGTGGAGCGATCACGAGGCGGCATGGACCGCGGCCACCACCGCCGGCGCCACGCACCTGCTGCTGCACGAACGCGCCTTCGTGCCGCTCGAAGGCCCGGCCGTGGCCGACCTGGGCGCTCACCCACGGCGCCCGCCTCGTCGCCGAGTTCAGCGACGGCGACAAGCTGTTCGCGCTGCCCCGATAGACGCGCGCCATCGCCGCCGACGCGCCAAGCGTATGTTATGGTTGACATACCGTGATGATGCGCCCGAGGACAACATGACCCGCGTGGGCCTGGCTCTCGACCCGGCCAGTCTCGTGACCTTGCGCAATCTCGCCAAACGGCTGGGCACGTCGCAGTCGCAGGTGGTGCGACGGTCGCTGCGGCTGCTCGAACAGCGCGAGGCGGCCGCCCCGGCCACTCCCGCAGACGCGCTCGACCTGCTCGCGAACACTCCGTCGGCGCGACAGACGACGAAGGCGTTGAAGGCGCGCGTCCGCAAACAGCGGGCGGACCGCCACGCGTCCGACAGCGCGCGCGGATGATCCATCTCGACACGAATGTGCTGATTGCGCTGCCGGTGCTGGCCCGCAAGCGGCATTCGCTGACCCAGCGCATTGCCCGGGGCGAGCCGGTGGCGACATCGTCCCTCGCGTGGTTCGAGTACCTGTGTGGCCCAGTGGACGACGTCGAGCGGCAGCTCGTCTACGCCGCCATCGGCGGCCACATCGTGGTGGTCGACGACGCGACGGCGGAACGCGCCGCCGCGCTGTTCAACCTCGCCGGCCGCAAGCGCAGCGTGCGCACCGACAGCCTGATTGCCGCGACCGCCCTGCTGGCCGGAGCGGAGCTGGCCACCTACAACGCCGGCGACTTCTCGCCCTTCGTGGAGCACGGTGTCACGCTGCTCGCGATGTGAGCGCCGCGCCCTATAATCGTCGCCATGTCGTCACGCCCGGATCCGCTTGGCTTCTTGAACGCCGAACTCGACTCGCTGAAGGCCCAGGGGTTGTATCGCACGCTGCGCGTGCTCGAAGGCGAGGCGTTGTCGCACGCCACCTACGACCACACCTCGGTCGTGAACCTGTCGTCGAACAACTACCTGGGGCTCACCACGCACCCCAAGCTGCGCCAGGCCGCGCTCGACGCGATTCGCGACTTCGGCGTGGGCTCGGGCGCCGTGCGCACCATCTCGGGCACCATGGCCATGCACGTGGAGCTCGAGACGCGGCTCGCCACCTTCAAGAACGTGGAAGCGGTGGTGGTGTTCCAGAGCGGCTTTGCCGCCAACGCCGGCACCGTGTCGGCGATCCTGAACAAAGACGACGTCATCATCTCGGACGCGCTCAATCACGCCAGCATCATCGACGGCTGCCGCTTGAGCAAGGCGCCCATCAAGGTGTTCCCGCACAAAGACGTGGCGGCCGCGCGCGTGATTCTCGAGGGCCTGCCGGCGGCGCAGCGCAAGCTGCTCATCACCGACGGTGTCTTCTCGATGGACGGCGACCTTGGCCCGCTGCCGGCCCTGTGCGATCTGGCCGATGAGTTCGGCTGCATCATGATGGTGGACGACGCGCACGCGAGCGGCGTGTTCGGGCGCCAGGGCCGCGGTACGGTGGACCACTTCGGCTGCCACGGCCGCGTCGACATCCAGGTGGGCACGCTTTCGAAGGCCATCGGCGTGCTGGGCGGCTACGTGGCCGGCACCCGCGCGCTCATCGACTTCCTGCACCACCGCGCGCGGCCGTTCCTGTTCTCCACCTCGCATCCGCCGGCCGTCACCGCTGCCTGCATCGCCGCGCTCGACGTGCTCGAAACCGAGCCGCAGTGGATGCAGCAGCTCTGGGACAACACGCGCTTCTTCAAGGCCGGGCTCACGGAGCTCGGCTTCAACACCGGCCAGAGCGAGAGCCCGATCACGCCGGTGATGGTGGGCGACGCGGCCCTGGCGGCCACCATGTCGGACAAGCTCTTTGCCCAGGGCGTGTTCGCCCAGAGCATCGGCTTCCCCACCGTGGCCAAGGGTCAGGCGCGGCTGCGCACCATCATGTCGGCCACGCACACGCGCGAGGATCTGCAGTTTGCCCTCGACCGCATGGCGCAGGTGGGCCGGGAACTCGGCGTGATCTAGCCGTGGGCCGGGAGCGCGTGCTCTTCCACAATCATCTCGACCACGCGAGCGGCAGCGGGCACTGCTGTCGTAGAGTCGGGACATGCCCGACCAACGCGCCGCCATTCGCAAGTTCTTCGCTGCCTACGCCAAGCGCGTGAACGACGCGCTGGCGCCCGAGCCGAAGGTCGACACGGCCGGAGTCGTCGCGTCCTTCGCCGACTACTTCGTTGGGGCCAGTCCGGCGGGCGTAATGGGAGGCAAGAATGGGCTCCGCTTCCGGCTGGTCGTGCCGGCCGGCTTCCGCCACTACCGGCGCATCGGCACAACCGCCATGCTCGTCTCGTCGGTCAAGCCCACGCGGCTCGACGACCTGCACTATCTGGTGCGTGTCGGCTGGGACACGCGCTACACCCTCCCGAGCGGCGCGAAGAAGCGGATCCGCTTCACGAACATCTACCTGGTACAGGTAAAGGGCCGGCGGCCGAAGATCTTCGCCTACATCACCGGCGATGAGCAGAAGGCGCTGCGCGACGCCGGGGTCATCTAGCCATGCACGCCACAAGTCGCGTTCGTATCCATGGATGGCTGATCGTGTCGGCGCTGGCCGCTGTCGTCATCGCGCACGCGGCGGCCGCCCATCAGCCCCCGGGTCAGTCTGCAGCGACGCGTGCCGCGGCGCCGGTCACTTCCACCGCGCAGTACGTGGCCAACGCCAGCGTGCTCGTGACCCACGGCGACACCAAGGTGGTGTTCGACCCGCTCTTCCGCAACGACTTCGGGCAATACGCGCTCGTGCCGGCGCAGGTGGAGCGGGCGCTCTTCGACGGCACGGCGCCGTTCGACGGCCTCGACGCGGTGTTCGTGAGCCACTATCACGAGGACCACTTCTCGGCCGTGGACGTGCTGCGACTGCTGGAGGCGCGTCCGGGTCTGCGCCTCTTCGCCCCGGCGCAGGCCGTGGCGGGCATGCGGGCGATCTCGGCCGCACGCCTGGCCGCCGTGGCGTCGCGCGTGCATGCGATCGCGCTGGCCCATCAAGACGCGCCGGTCACGCTCGAGCAGGGCTCGCTCGTGGTGGAAGCCGTGCGCATCCCGCATTCCGGCTGGCCCACGCGGCAGCAGCAGGTGGAGAACATCGCGTTCCGCGTGACGCTCGATGCCGCCACCACCGTGGTGCACCTGGGTGACGCCGACACGAGCGACGCGCACTTCGCCCGCGACGACGCCTACTGGCACCGCCGCCGCACCCACGTGGCGTTTCCGCCCTATTGGTTCTTGACGAGTGACGAGGGACGCCGGGTGCTCGAACGGCGGATCGCCGCTGCGCGATCGATCGGCGTGCATGTGCCGGTGAACGTGCCGAGCCAGGCCGATCGGCGTGCACCGGAGCTGCGGGGGCACGAGCTATTCACGGTGCCTGGGGAAGTGCGAGACGTTCGGTAGGTAGCTCGTTCGAACAGCCCCTCAGTGGCATTCGTGACCGTCCGCATTCGAGCGACTCCGCGACCATGCGCTGTAGCAAGTCGACGAAGAAGAAGATGGCCAGCGACTTCGCCCGCGATCTCAAGTGGCCGCACCCGCTTCCGGTTCCTTCTTGTCAGTGGCGCGTCGAAGCTCTTGGCTCTTCAACAGCCAGTACCAGCCGAAAACCCAGATGCCAACGGCTTCGACGAAGAAAATTGTCGTCCCGAGTTTGCCGAGATCCGGGTCGCCGAAACTGCCACCCAAGGACAGATCTAGCGCACCAGCGATCAGCGGAGACAGCACCATCACGTAACTGATCAGCCGATACCGCTTCTGGTGCCATGCCACGGAATACGGTCCCTCCTTCGGGGCATTGCCGCTCTTCTCCAGCTCCTCGAGCGTGTCGCCTGCGCAGAAGCGAATCACGCAGGCAAGACACACGAACAGCGCGATAGCGACGCCGGCGTGCCAGTAGCCGGGATCCCAGGAGCCGTGCGACTTCGGCACGAGTGCAACGCCGACGGCACAGAACGCCGCAACATTCAGCAACTTGTCTTCTTTGGGGCTGAATCCCTTGTAGACAAAGAAGAACAACGCCATTGCGAACAAGCCGCCAACGAAGACTATCCTCGGGTGATTCGGCTCTGTGTCGAGCAGCCAGTAGTACGCACTCAGTGACCCTGGCAGCTTCTTTCCGTAGAAGGCACCGGAGATCCACACGGCTATGGGGAAGCCTGCTGCAAAGGCAGCCATCCCTAGTCGCATGGTGTTGTAGCTGCCGATCATGTAGTTGCGGAGCAGATCGGACTCCACCACGGCTTCCGAGACTTGAGCTGTTGCTTTGCGCTGTATCATCTGCGCTGTCCTCTCCAGATCGAATCCTGAGATTGCGCGGCGGCCGCTACCAGCCGCCGACTCCGATCTCCGCACTGAGCCGATGGTCTGAAGCGTGCGTGCCTCTATGGCCGCTGTTCGGCCTTCTGGCGCCGCTGATCGAGTGAGCGCTTGGCCTGGGCGGTGATGAAGCGCAAGAACCCGTCCTGGTCGTAGTGAATGCCAACCTGCAGGCGCTGAATGCGCTGGCCGAACGCCAGGTTGTAGTAGTCCTGACCGTCGTAGTAGCGAGCGAACAGCCCCCAGCCGCCCCTGGGCGTGAAGGTGCAGAGTGCATCCACCTGATAGGCGAGCGGGGGCACACCGTCTGGCTCCCGGCCGACGTAGAAGACCGTGGCGGAGGCGGCAGCGCGGCTCTTGCACACCTTGGAGAGCTGGCGGCCGATGCCGAAGTAGCCGTGAAAGCGTTTGGTGCCGTAGAACGGCTCGAGCCGGCTGGCCGTATTGAAGTGGAGGTCGGCGAAGGCGCCGACGGTCCAGTGGGTGCTGCCAATGTGCTCCTCGTCTGGCTGCCCGGCGTTGATGGTTCGCAGCCATTCCCGCCGATAGCGTCCGCCGACGCGCACGTAGTTGGTCGAGAAGCTGCCGTCGAGCCGGTTGATCTGCGCAAGGTCTTCCTGGCCGACGCAGTCGTCGTCGAGCATCGTATCGGTGGCAAACAGGCAGCCGTCCTGACCGTTCGAGTGGTGTCCAACGGTCAGCTCGGGCGACCAGATGCCCACGCGATGCCGGGGCTCGGTGCGCTCTCCCCGGAAGAACATCATCATCAGGGTGCCCTTGGGCATGTACGACGGCGTTCGCACGGGCGCTGAGCGTTCGTCGAGCATGCGCAGACGCACCCTGGGCGTGCCGACCACCGAGTAGGCGACACGCCAGCGCCCGGGTTCGCCTTCTGACGTCAGCGACTCCTCGATGACCAGCTTGTCGGAGAAGTTCTGGGAGACGACGAGATGGGGTTGAATGTCGGCTTCGAACCTAATCGACGCCCGCGGCACATTCACGAACACCTTGGTGCCTTCCAGGAACGGCACCACCTGGCGCCGCCCGATATCAGGCGTTTCAACCGGGGTGATGGCCTGCGCCCAGAGCGGCCGCACGGCCGGCCCGCCAGGGCAGAGCAGCGCCGCGAGGGTTGCCGCGAGCACGTGCAGTCGTAGCCTCTTCATCTGCCGCCTCCTTCAACAAGGTTCACGAGGTGGACGGACTCACATTGAGAATTCAGCGCGAGGTCTTCAGAGCGGTTCGGATCGTCGGCATCGAGCTGCCGGCTGATCAGCGCGTCGCCAGTGTGCTCGTGACGGTCAGAGCGTCGGGCGGAAGAGCGTGCGCACGTCGATGCCGCACCCTGGCAGCAGGGGCGTGGTGAGAGTGCCGCCGTCTTCGGCGGTGAGTTCCTCGACCCGGACCAAACGTGCCTCGGCCGAGGGCCGGAACACCTGCACGGTGTCGAGTTCGGGGTCCACTAGCCAGGTACTCGCGCACACCGACTTGCTCGAAGAGCCGACGCTTGATCTGCGAGTCGCGCTTCCGGGTGCCCTTCGACATCACCTCGACCACCAGTGCCGGCGCGCCCTGGATGTTCTTCTCGGTCATGATGCCGGCCTGATCGCCGGCGATGAAGAGCAGGTCTGGTTTCGACGACGTCGTGGTACGAGAGCACGACATCAGGCGGCGACAGGAACACCCGGCCTGCAGCCGGATGCTGCATCAGGTGTGCGGTGATGGCGAAGTAGAGGCGACCCACCAGATCCTGGTGACGCAGCCGCGGCGACGGCGTCACGTAGTGCACCCCGTCGATGAGCTCGTGCCGCTTCCCGTCGTCGGGGAACAGCAGGAAGTCGTCGTAGGTGAGCCGCATGTCGGCGGCAGGCGCGGCTGGACGCATCCGATCCTCCCCGGGCATGAGGTGAGTGTAGCGCTGCCCACGGCCGTGGGCGTAGCGAGTGTCGTGCCACGGCGACATCGGCCTCAATATCGCCCGGTCGCTGCAAGAGGTCTCGAAATCTGCGTCGCCGCGGCGCAATCAGTGTGGCAAGGATGAGAGCGATCAGCACATCGCGTTCCGCGTGACGCTCGATGCACGACCGCGGAGGGTGTCAACGAAAGTAGAGCCTCACCTTCATGTCGCAGTCGCCGCCGTTGGAGTCTTGCTCGCGGCAGCCCACGGACACGCTGTTCAACCCGTTGATGCCGGTGATGCCAGCCATGCTCCTCCTGATGCTCGTACCGCCCACGGTGCACCGTCCGTCCGACGCGTCATCCGAAGCGCGCAGCACCGTCACGACGTTGGCAGGCACGGCGTCTAGTTCAGCCGAAGAGATTCGGCCGAACTCCAGATTGCAGGCCGCCTTGGCCCCGACGATCTTCTTTCCCCGAGGTACGGACACCGTCTTCTGGCAGCCGCTGTTGCTGCCGGCCGCGTGGCACTCGACGTCCATCTGGCGTACAGGATTGGCCTGGCACGTGGCATCGCTCGTCTGGCTGAGCGCGCCATCGTGACACGTCGAGCGGAAGTCGGTGCAGATCGGGTCGCCGTTGCCGTGGTGAAAGGCATTGGTGAACTGGCCGTCCCGGATGAAATTCGGATAGCCGTTGCTGACGAAGCAGCCCGCGGCACGCCCGATCTCTTTCTTCACGGTTTCGTTGTGATCGATGAAGTTGGGCGTGTTGACCTCGGGGAACCCGACCCTGATCATGCCGCGCCTGGTGACCACGCCGCCGGTGAGGGGAACACGGATGGTCGTATCGCTGACCGGCAGCTTGAAGACCTGGTTCTGCATCACCGCGTTGCCCCGCGCCAGGTCGAAGAAGTTGTCTGCACAGTCCGTCTTCTTGGTGTCTCTGCCGTTGCGCTCGGCCACGAAGATGCTCGCGTTGTCGCCGTTGTACTTGTCGTAGAAGAAGACGTTGTTGATGATGACGTTGTCGGTAGGCCGTCCGAGGCGCGGGGAGTTGTCTTCGCCGCAGTTGCGATACAGGTAGATGCCGCCGTCCTCGAGCGATGAGAAGAAGTTGTTGACGATGAGGTTTTCGCTGGAGCCGTCGATGGCCAGCACTTCACGCGCTTTTCCATCCCGCTGATTGCTGGCCTCGATGCGGTTGTTGCGAATCGTATTGCGGAAAGACAAGTCGTCCAGGTAGATGTTCGGGCCGCCACTCGTGCCATTGATCGTGGAATTGAGCAGCTGGAAACGGTTGACGCCCGAGAAGAGATAGAGCGGAACGCACTGCGCCCCGCCGGCTTGTGCCTCGTTGCATCTCACCCCGGTGATGGTGACGCCGTCGAAGACGATGTTGCGCGGCGCATTGTTGCGGGCAAGCGCGGCATAGCCGGGAGTAGTGCTTTCCACGCCGGTAATGCCCAGCACGGTTACCGAGCCTCTGATCTTGCAATTGCGGAACGCGATGTTCACCGGGCGTTCCCAGTTCCTGCCGGTGTTATCCAACCGCTTCGACACGATTTCCACCATGCTCCACGGCTCGGCAGGGTTGTAGGTCGGCATGCCGGGGGCGCCATCGATGGTGACGCCGTTGCAGTTCACCGTTACGCCGTTGGCCTTGGTGCCCTCGAGGACGAGGCGTTTGGTGACGGGCCGAACATCCTTGGGATCGAACGTGAGGGAACAGTCGATGAACTCGAAGTCGGCGCCTTCTTCGGGTATGGATCCTCGCGTGGCCGGGGCGCGGACCGCCCTCATCTTTGAGGCACTGCACTGCGGCGCGGTTGCGGCAACGAGCTGAGCCGACGGATCGATGATTGGACCGAGCTGCGGCTGGGGTGGCGGCGCCGCCGCCAACGCCGCGCCACACACGGCCAAGCCGAGCAGCGAGTTGTGGATGCCCATGAGCGTCCTCCACGTCACAGCGTTCATTGCCTGCTCCCTTTCTGCGTTCTTGTCGGACACGACGATACGGACATAGCGTCGTCGAGGAGTTGGTGGCGTCACGTCGGGGCTGTCAGCACGTGCGCAGCTGCCAGAACGCTGTCGCGGCCTGAGGGGCGGGCCCTGCCGCAACCGTCTAGAGGGTGGGGCGGAAGAGCGTGCGGACGTCGATGCCGCACCCTGGCAGCAGGGGCGTGGTGAGTGTGCCGCCGTCTTCGGCGGTGAGTTCCTCGACCCGGACCAAACGTGCCTCGGCCGAGGGCCGGAACACCTGCACGGTGTCGAGTTCGGGGTCCACTAGCCAGTACTCGCGCACACCGACTTGCTCGAAGAGCCGCCGCTTGATCTGCGCGTCGCGCTTCCGGGTGCCCTTCGACATCACCTCGACCACCAGTGCCGGCGCGCCCTGGATGTTCTTCTCGGTCATGATGCCAGCCTGATCACGCGCAATGAAGAGCAGGTCGGGTGCGACGACGTCGTAGTTCGAGAGCACCACGTCGAGTGGCCCCGGGAACATGCGGCCGGCTGCTGGATGGTCGCGCAAGTAGAGCAGAAACTCGAAGTGCAGCCGTCCAACGAGATCCTGATGACGCAACCGCGGCGACGGCGTCACGTAGTGCACCCCGTCGATGAGCTCGTGCCGCTTCCCGTCGTCGGGGAACAGCAGGAAGTCGTCGTAGGTGAGCCGCATGTCGGCGGCAGGCGCGGCTGGACGCATCCGATCCTCCCCGGGCATGAAGTGAGTGTAGCGCTGCCCACGGCCGTCGGTGGAGCGAGTGTCGTGCCACGCGAGAACAGGCCCAAAATCCGCATGGCCGGTGCTCAGGACGCGGAATCTGCGAGACCGCGCGGCGCGCGACGATTCAGGTCTTGCCACGTTGATCGAAGTGAGGCGCCGCAGTGCCTTCTTTCGATGGCCCTTTCCGACAGTCAGAAAGGAGCTTGGCGAAAACGCTCGTAACGCTCTTCGAGTAGCCGGGGATCCGGCCGCCAGCTCTCCTGGCGCGGCACAATCAGTCGCGAGCCGTGGAATCCCTGGAGGCCGTGGAGCAGCATCGGTCCGTCGGTCTCGTCCCGCACATCCTGGCGCACTTCAACGATGCAATCCGGTCGGATCCCGATCAGGTACGCGTCGAACGCGGCGTGATGCAGGCGGCACAACGACACGCCGTTGCGAATAGACGGCTCCCCCATCGGATCTGAATCGGGCATGATGTGCGCCGCCTCGAGCAGTTCGTCTCGCCGGAGGCGACAGATGGCGCAGTGGTGCAGATACGCGCGAACGACGCGCTCTCGGAAGGCTGTCTGGTGAAGACGCTGCTTGAAGACTCTGGTCGCGTATCGACGGCGAAGCGGCGTTTGGTCGACGTCGGTGTCAACGTTACCAAGGCTCGCAAACGTACGTTCCTCGACACTGACCGTGAAGGTCAGTCGTACGACATCATCGCCAACGATGTAGACCGGCCACTCGGGCGCATACAGGCCGGGCACGATCCCATGGAAGTAGATCAGCGGCACTTGCTGCTGCATAGCCTGCCGCAATCCGACGTTCTCGTGGTGGGTCGGATCGTTCCCCCGGTAGCGATATCGCAGGAGCCCGTCGTCTCCGAACGCGTCGTCGTACGGGCGTGATGCGCCGTCCACTACGGGCACCGTGGTGATGCTGAGGGGCATGGACGCCAAGACGCGCGGCTTGAAGATCCCCTGAGGCCCAAGCAAGGGAACGCGCTGTCCTTCGTAGGTGAAGCCGCGCTCCAACAAGGTTCGGCGAAGGACGCCGGCCTCACCAGCGAGTCGGGTCTGCTCGTCGAGAAATCGAAAAGCGGCCATCTTGACGGATTGGTCGTTCGGGTCCATTTGTCGGTTGGCACATTCTAGCTGCGGCGGGATCAGGTACGTCGCCCACTGGACGCACCTGGGCAGGTCTCGATCGGGAAGGCGAAGTCCGACAGGTAGATCATCAGCCGCTGGCGCGGCCCTATAATCCCCGCATGTTGTCGCCCGCGACGGGAACCCGGCGCCATGCGAGGCCGTAGTACCCGGTCGATGGCCCCCGTCTCCCGCGCGCGGGAATTCTTCTCCGCCTACACGCAAGACCTCACGAGCGACGAGCTCGGCAAGGTCTTCACGCGCGACGCGCCCGAGGCCTACCGCTTCTTCACACGCGGCATCGACAGCAAGGCCTTTCGGTCGCTGCCCCGGCACACCCGGGTGCTCAAGTGGACGCAGGCCTTCTTCATGGCCTTCACCATGCGCCTTACGCCGGCCCGGCGCGCCATCTACGCCGTGGCGCTCGTGTCGGCCGCCATCGGCGTGATCATGCTCTTCCGCGGCTTCAGCGTGTTCGGCGTGCCCATTCTGATTCCGCCGTTCTTCTTCCGCATCGGCGTGCCCACGCTGTCGTTCGCCTCGGGCACCAACTGGCTGATCCTGGCCTTTGCGGCCATGAACCTGCTGGTGCTGCTCGAGGTGTTCGACCGGCTGTCGCTCAAGCGGGATCTCGAAGTGGCCCGCGAGATCCAGTTGGCGATGTTGCCCGACGGCACCTGGTCGGAGCCCGGCGTGGAGGCCAGCGGCCTCACCCGGCCGGCCAACACCGTGGGCGGCGATTTCTACGACATCCTGCCGCGGCCCGACGGCCGCGTGATCGTGGCCCTGGGCGACGTGGCCGGCAAGGCCAGCCCGGCCGCACTGCTCATGGCCCTGTTCCTGGCCATGCTGCGCACGCTGGTCGACGAGCCCATGTCGCTGTCGGAGCTTGCGCGCCGGCTCAACATCCAGGTGTCGAAGCACGCGCCGCCTTCACGTTTCATCACGCTTTTTCTCGGGCTGTTCGACCCGCGCACCGGCGACCTCGAGTTCGTGAACGCGGGGCAGACCCCTCCGCTGCTCTTGCGCGCGGGCGGCAACGTGGAGCGGCTCTCTACCGGCGGCATTGCCCTGGCCATGTTCGAGCAATCCACCTACGAATCGGGCCACGCGCGCCTTGAACCCGGCGACGCGCTCGTGATGTACAGCGACGGCATCACCGAGGCCGAATCGCCGGCCGGCGTGATGTTCGAGGAAACGGGCCTCGAGGCCGCCGTGCGGGCCACGCCGGGCGTGGCCGCGGCGGTGCTCAGCCGGGCCGTATTCAAGGCGGTTGACCACCACCGGCAAGGCGAGCGGCTGGCCGACGACCTCACGGTGCTGGTGCTCAGCCGGCCGATCGTGCCGCCGGTCCCACCGCTCGTGCCGGCCGCGTAAGAGGCGTCAGGCGGCCGACAATCGGGCAACTCGGAGCTTCTTGCGGCTTCGTTCGGCGTGCCAGAGATCGAACTGCACCTGCTGGTTGAGCCAACTCTCCGCCGTGGTACCGAACGCCAAGGACAGGCGCACGGCCATCTCTGGGCTGACGCCGGCGCGCCCGTTCAAGATCGCGGACAGCGTCTTGCGGCTCACATCGAGGGCCCGGGCCGCGTCGGTGACCGTCAACCCGAGCGGCGTCAGGCATAGTTCCCGCAACACCTCACCGGGATGGGGCGGGTTGTGCATCTTCATAGCAGGCCTCAGTGGTAATCCTCGTAATCTACGTGCTCGGCGTCCTTGCCGACGAACCCAAACGTCACCCGCCAGTTGCCGCTCACTTTCACCGCCCAAGTGCCCTTCCGCAAACCCTTGAGCTCGTGCAGGTCCACGCCAGGCAGATTCATGTCGCGCGGGTCGGCGGAAGCGTGCAGTCGGCCAAGGAGCATCCGGAGCCGGTCGGCATGTTTCGCTTGAATACCCTGCTTGCTGCCGGTGGTGAAGAAGGCCTGGAGTCCTTTATGCCGAAAGCTCTTGATCGCCACCACGCGCAGTGTAACCTATGTCGTTACGGTATACAATTTGAGCGTCACCTGCGGCCGCAGCCGACGGCGGCCCGGCGCGATTCCGTCCCAACGCTCGTCCCCGGGGCGATTTGACCGGCCCGTCCGCGCCCCCACAAAACCCATAGCCCGGGGCTCGCAATCTGGCGTCTAATCGGGGCATGGGCCGGGCCTTACTGGCGGCCGTGTTGATGCTGTGGACGCTGCCCGCGTCCGCCGGTCAGCCGTCCACCCCAGATGCCGAAGACCTGCAGGTGCTGCGCGCCTTGCAGCAGGTCGAGACGGCCCTCACGTCGAGCGACAAGGCGGCCTGGATGGCGCTCGTGTCGGTGAACGCCGACGGCGATGCCGCCAGCCAGTTCTTCGATGCGGAAGTGCCGCGCGGCGTGACCCGCGCCGTGGTGCGCGAACGCGATCGCCTGCCGCTCGAAGGCGCGCTGCCCGGCGACGGCCATCGCCTCACCGTCGACGTGTTCTTCGAGAGCGGACCACGCGGGCAGCTCTCGACCTGGCGGCTCGACATCCGGCGGCCGGCCGGCACGGCCGCCGTCGCCGCCGACGCCGCCACCCCGTGGCGGATCGTGGCGCACGAGCGCATGTCGCAGCTCGACGCGCTGCACCGGCTCGCGCTCAACCGCGAACGGCCCTTCACCGCGCGCGACCTGGTGATTTCGTCGGTCGACTTCGAACTGCGCCTGGCCACCGGCTCGGTGTTCGTGGCCGACACGACCGAAGGCGTCACCGCGCTCGTGCTGCTCGGCGACGGCCTGATGACCTTTCACCCCACGCCCAAGACCGAACGCGGACAGGTGCGGCTCTTTGCCGGCACCGAAACGGTCGAGAGCCGGTTCGATGCCGCCTTCGTGCGCGTCAACCCCTACGACTTCGAGCAGCAGCTCACCGCCGGCACCCTCACGCCCGCCACCCCCGACCCGCGGCAACTGACGCGCGCCCGCGAGGTGTTCGACGACGACGTGGCCCGGTCGTTCAGCCTCGACCTGGTCGACATGAGCCGCGACACGTGGTCGATTCTGCCGCAGCCCGGCGACATGGTGGCCGAGGTGCGCACGCGCAAGTACCGCACGCTCACCTACGCGCGCGCCACCGGCGAAGCCGAAGACGTCACGTTCTTCAGCCGAGAACGCAAGCGCAACATCTCGGTCTACGCCTCGCCGCAGAAGCTGGCGAGCCGCGGCGCCTATTACAACGAAGACGACCTGGTCGAGTACGACGTGCTCGACTACGACATCGACGTGGACGTGGCGCCCGAGCGCGAGTGGCTGTCGGGCGTGGCCACCATGAAGCTGCGCGTGAAGGCCTTCCAGCTGGCCGCGCTCAACCTGAAGCTGGCCGAAAACTTCGTCATCTCGTCGATCACCAGCAAGGAACTGGGGCGGCTGCTGTTCCTGCGCGTGCGGGGCCAGAACGCGGTGGTGGTGAACCTGCCCACGCCGCTGTCGCGCGACTACGAGCTGACGCTCACCGTGCACTATCAGGGGCGGATGGAGCGGCAGTCGATCGACTCCGAGTCGATCCAGGAGGGCCGCGCCCGCGACGACATGCCGCTCGTGCCGGCGGAACCCAACTGGCTGCTCAGCAACCGCGCCAACTGGTATCCGCAGCCGGGCGTGACCGACTACGCCACTGCGGCGCTGCGGGTGGCCGTGCCCGTGGAGTACGCCGTGGCCGCGTCGGGCGTGCCGGCGTCGAGCGTGGATGTGCTGCTGCCCGCGCCCGGCGCCATTGCCGGCCAGCGCCTGTTCAGCTTCCGCACGACCCACCCCGTGCGGTATCTGGGCGCGGTCGTGAGCCGCATGACTCGCGCCGACGCGGCCACCGTGGCGCTCGACATCGTGCTGCCGCCACCGCCGCCGCCGCCCAAGTCGGTGACGCTGGCCGAGCTGATGGCGCCGCCCAAGCCGGTGCCGGTGGGCAGCCGCAACACCGTCAGCCTGGTCACCATGGGCAACCGGCGCCAGGAAAGCCGCGCCCGCGATGCGCTCGGCACCACCGCCGACATCATGCGCTTCTACGCGTCGCTCATGGGCGATGCGCCGTATCCCAACTTCTCGGTCGCGATGCTCGAGAACGACTTGCCGGGCGGACACAGCCCAGCCTACTTCGCCGTGTTGAACAACCCGCTGCCGACCACGCCCTTCGTGTGGCGCAACGACCCGGCGGTGTTCCAGCGACTTCCCCGAGTTCATCCTGGCGCATGAAGTGGCGCACCAATGGTGGGGCCAGGCCGTGGGCTGGAAGAACTACCACGAGCAGTGGATCAGCGAAGGCTTCGCGCAGTACTTCGCCACGCTCTACGCGCGCGAGCGCCGCGGCGAAAGCGTCTACAAGTCGGCGCTGCGCAACCTGCGGCGCTGGGCCATGACCCATTCCGACCAGGGCCCGATCTCGCTCGGCTATCGCCTGGGCCATGTGAAGGCCGAGCCGCGCGTGTTCCGCGCGGTGGTCTACAACAAGGGCGCCTCGGTGCTGCACATGCTGCGGCGCATGGTGGGCGACGAGGTGTTCTTCAAGGGCCTGCGCCGGTTCTACGCCGAGAACCGCTACAAGAAAGCCGGCACCGACGACTTCCAGAGGGCGATGGAAGCCGAGAGCGGACGCGACCTCGACCGCTTCTTCGAACGGTGGGTGCTCGATTCCGCCGTGCCGCGCGTGCGCTACGGGTCGGCGGCGACCGGCGACGGCGTGACGTTGACCTACGAGCAGGTGGGCGAGGTGTTCGACCTGCCGGTCACGGCCACCATCAGCTACACGGACGGCACCAGTGAAGACGTGGTGGTGGTGCTCACCGAGGCTGCCGGCACGATGCCGCTCAAGGCGAAGTCAGCGGTGCGCACGGTGGAGCTGAATCGCGACGACGCGGCGCTCGGGCACTTCGAGCGCAAGTAGCGCCAGTGGCGCGGCGGCGCTACTGCACTACTGCACTACTGCGCCGGCGGCGTGAACTTGTAGAACGACGCGATTTCCGTGATGCCGGCCCGAATCGCCCGCTGCCCCTTGGCGCGCGCCTCGGCCGTCACTGGCTTCGACACGCCGGTGGGCGATCCGTCCAGATCGAAGACGTAGTCGCGCAGGGCCACGCCGTCGGCGATGTACATCTGCTGGCCGCCGCGGTCGAGCCAGGCGTAGATACTGCCGTAGCTCGACGCCATGAGGCCGAAGTCCGGACGCGCAGGCGCCGGCGTTCCCTTGGCCCAGAAGAGCGGCGTGCCGAAGAGCGGCGACGCGATCGTGGGCGCGTGGCCGAGCAGCGCGTAGAGCGTGGGCGTGATGTCGGTGGTGAAGGCCGGCGCCTTCGGGTTGCTGTCGAGCGTGGCCTGCAGCGCCTTCGGCATGTGCACGATGAGCGGCACCTGCACCACTTCCGGGTAGAGCGTATACGCGTGGCCCCAGCGGCCTTCTTCGCCGAGCGAGTCGCCGTGGTCGGAGGTGAGCACGATCACGCTCTCGTCGTAGAGGTTGCGCGCCTTCAGGTCGGTGACGAACGCGCCGAAGCACTCGTCGAGCTTGCGCACGCGCGAGGCGTAGGGCGCGAAGAAGCCGTCGTAGCTCCGATCGTCGATCGCCGCGTTGCCTTCGCGATTGAGCACCGCGACGTGAATGTCCTGCGGCAACGACCACACGAAGGTCGGCGTGTTGCTCGCGGCGATGGCGTCGAGGCGGCCGCGCAGATCGGCGAGCGACGAGCACAGGCGGAAGTCGCCGACGCCGCGCCGCTGGTCGATCTCGGTCAGCGAGCCGTCGCGCGGCATGATCACCTCGACGATGTTGTCCATGCTCATCACGCGCGCATAGCGTTGCTGCGACAACAGCGCGTGCAGGGCGTTCATCGGCGCAAACGGCGTGACGTACTGCTTGTGGAGCAGCATGCCGCCCACCCAGATCGAGGGCACCGACAGGCCCGTGGCGCCATAGCGCGTGAAGGCGTGTTCGAACACCGTGCTCTCGGCGGCGAACCGCTGCACGGCGGGCGTGAACTGCACCTTGCCGTTGTAGGGCGACAGGTAGTCGCGCCGCAGACTGTCGATCACGAACACGAACACGTGCGGGCGCGCGGACGGCGGGCGCACCGTCGAGCGCGGCAAGCTGCACGGGCACTGGACCAACCGGAATCGAGCGGCCGATGTTGGTGTGCGTCTGCAGGTAGTCGAAGAAGGGCGTGCCGCCGCACGGATCGGCCGGTGGCTGCCGGCGCCTCGTCGGCGGCTGGCATCCACCTGCGGCACCGGCCGCTGCAGCCAGTCGCGCAAGGTGCGGAACGACGGGTCGCCCACGGCCCAGGCGTCGCCGGCCTGCATGGCGGCGTCGAGCGTGACGGGGCCGAACGGCAGGCGGCCGGCCAGCAAGCAGTAGACCACCAGCGTGGCCGCGCACGCGGCGAAGGGCGCCAGGCCGGGCAGGTAGACGCGCGCCGGCGCCCACTGCACGGCCGTGGCCAGCACCAGGAACCACACCACCACGGCGCCCAGCTTGGCGACCACGAAGTTCCAGTCCATGCCGCCGCTGGCGGCGCGGAAGGCCGAGCGCCGCCAGGATCACCAGCGCGGCCCAGCGGCGCGGTTCAGCGGCTTGTGCGACAGCGCCCAGCGCGGCAGCAGTCCGCTCAGGGCGAGCACGATGCCGTCGCGCTCGCGGGCGTGACCGACGCGCACGCCGCGCGCGGCCAGCACCAGGCCAATCGTGGCGCCGAAGGCCGCCACCACCGCCTGCGAGGCGCCGTCGCGCTGCGACACGGCCGGCAGAATCACGACCACGGCGGCGGCACCGGCCAGAGGCCGCCACCATCACCACGGCGCTGAAGGCCTCCCACTGCGCCGGCTTCGAGGTAAGGTCGCCCACGGCGCGCACCAGCACGAACACGGCGAAGAGCGCGCCGAAGAGCAGGGCATGTGCGCTCACGCTCAGCGCCGCGCCGAGCAGATCGAACGACCGCGTCACGGCGATGCCGGTCACGGCAAAGAGCATCACCGCGGCCACCGCGGCAAAGAGCGACCACCACCGCGTCGCGCGCGAGCGGGTCGCTCGCGCGGGCCGTATCCGTCCACGGCGCTTGCGACAGATCGATGAGCGCCAGCCACACCACCGGCACGAGCGCCGCGGCCGCCGCGGCCAGCGCCCACGGGCCGGGCTCGAGCGACGTCAGCGGCGAGGCCACGAAGGCGCCCACGCCGGCCATGGCGGCCAGCCACACGAGCGCGCCGCCGCTGATGAACGCGCGGCGGGCCGCCAGATCCGGCCACACGGCCAGCGCCGTGAGCGGCGCGGCGACGAGCGCCATCAGCGCCGTGCCAGCGGGCGAAGGCCACGAGCGCCGGCACGAGTCCGGGCTGCAGGAACTGCTCGTAGACGAACGGCACCGAGATCAGGAACGCGAGCGCCGCCGAGGCGAGCCAGAACAGGATCACGACGCGCGCGCGGCGTGACAGCGCGGCGGTGGACAGCACGGATGACAGCGCCTTCATGACGCGGCCTTTGCAGGGCTCTTCGCGGCCTTCACGCCGCTCTTCACGCCGGACGTGCGCTCGAGCCACGGCCGCACTTCTTCAGCGCGCTTGGGGTCGAGCCTGCTGGCGATCTCGAAGCGCTTGCGGGCTGTCGGGATAGCGCGATTCGCTGAAGTCGAGCACGCCGAGCGCCAGGTGCACGTCGAAGTAGTCCTCCGACCGCTACGCGGCCTTCTCGAGATGCGGTGCGCGCCTCGCGCCGATGACCGGCGCGCTGCTCAGCCAGGCCGGCCACGAGCAGCGCATCCACGTGGGTCGGCACGTGCGTCAGCACGGCCACGGCGCGCTTCAGGGCGTCGGGCAGCTGGTTGCGGTGCAGCTGCAGCCGCGCCAGGCCCACTTCGCTGTCGTAGTGGGTCGGTGGCCATGCTGATGGCGCGCTCGTAGTACTCCTGCGCCGGATCGAACTTCGTGAGCCACTCGTTGCCGAGGCCGACGAAGAAGGCGAGCTCGGCGTTCTTCGTGTCGGCCGCGAAGCATCGCTCGAACGCGTCTCAGCGCCTTGTCGTCCTTGCCGAGGCGGCGATAGGCGTAGCCCACGTTGGGACACGCGTCGGCCGGCAGCGGCGCGCGGTCCATGAAGAGTTCCCAGGTGGCAGCTTCGTCCTTGGGCCGTTCGAGCTTGTTGTAGATCTCGGCCAGGCGCGCCAGATACACGTGCTGCCCGGGGAACCGCTCGACCACCGCCTTGGTGGGCTCGAGCGCGTCCTGCCATCGCTCGCTCACGAACGCTTCGCGGCTGGCCACGAGCAAGCCGTCGATGCTGCCGCGTCGCCTCGGCAGCGTCACGCCTCGCCACTGG
The DNA here is from genome assembly GCA_963814395.1 of uncultured Acidobacteriota bacterium. GTDB lineage: Bacteria > Acidobacteriota > Vicinamibacteria > Vicinamibacterales > UBA2999 > CADEFD01. The sequence continues at coordinate 73,454 of CAWFCS010000033.1, read as the reverse complement.
CAGCGGCGCACTGGCGTGCTGACAGCCGCGGCCGCCACGACCGGACCATGTTGACGGCGGTCGACACGAACAGGCCGAACCAGAACGTGGCCAAGGTGGCCACCGCCAGCGCGAGTCGCAGCGTGGGCGGCATGGTCACTTGGGCCCGGCCGTGCGGTCGAGCCAGGGCTGCACTTCGGCCGCGCCGCGCGGGATCGGCCAGGAACGCCGCCTCGAAGTGCCCGCGCGCCTGCGGCATGCGCGACTCGGTGTAGTCGAGGATGCCGAGGGCCAGCCGCACGTCGAAGTACTCCGGCGCCAGCGAGGCCGCCAGCTCCAGATAGCGGCGCGCCTCGGCTCGGTGGCCCGGCGCGCTGCTCGGCCAAGCCGGCCACGAGCGCGCCTTCGATGTGCGTGGGCACCTGCGCCAGCACCGCGGCCGCGCGGTCGCGCGCGTCAGCCGAGCGCGCCCTGCATGCAAGTCGAGCCGGGCCATCGACACGCGGTAGTCGTAGCCGGGCGGCGCCAGGGCGATGGCGCGGGTGTAGTGTGCGCGGGCCGCCGGCAAGCTGACCGGCCCATTCGTAGCCGAGGCCCAGGAAGTGCACGAGCTTCACGTTGGTGGGATCGGCCGCGAGGCAGCGCGTGAAGGCGTCGATGGCGTGTTCGTACTGGCCGAGGCCGCGGTAGGCGCGGCCCACCATCGGACAGGCGCGGTCGGGATGCGGCGACACCGCCATGAACTGCTCCCACGCAGCCGTTTCGTCGGTGGCGCGGTGCAGTGCGGTTGTAGATCGTCGGCCAGGCGCGCCAGATAGTCGGGCTGCGCGCCGTAGCGCTCGATGAGCGCGAGCGTCTGCGGCCAGCGCCGTCGTCCCACTGCTCGGCATCCACCGCGCGCTGAGGCCGTCGGCGATTGCTGGCGCGCTCGTCGGGCGTGGGCCGGCGCGGCGGGCGTGGACGGCGACCGGCGCCAGCAGCGTCAGCAGCCAGCAGCGAGGGCGCTCGTCATCAGAAGTAGACCGACGAGAGGAGGCGCCGAAGGAGTGCTGCCAGAGCGTGCCGAAGCGCGCGCGCTCCTGACGGCTGGTGCTGCCCGACACGGCCACGGTGGCGCGGCCGAACAGCACCTCGGCGCCGGCGCGAAGGTATCGGCGTCGAGCTGCCGCAGCTCGGCGCTGTCGCTCAGCTCTTCGCGGCTCGACCCGCGGCTGTAGCCGGCGCGTGAGGAAGCTTTCGCCGTCGCCGCGAATGTAGCGGCGCACCAGCCGTGGAACGACACCGAGTCTTCGGCGCCTTCGAAGTCGGGCACCGAGAACACCTTGCCGGTGATCATCCAGTTGCCCGCGTACTTGGTGAGCGTGGCCACGTAGATGTCGGTCGTGGAGCTGAAGGCCAGTCGGCGGAAGCCCACCGACGCCTCGTAGCCGCGGCCGAGCGACTGGTACAGGTCGGCGGCCATGCGGTAGTTCGGGAAGAGCGCGTCGTCTTGCGACGCGGCCGTACGACACGAAGCCGTAGGTGCCGGGCCGGATGCTCGGGTAGAAGTCCACTTCGAACAGGCGGTCCGAGATAGCCGAAGCGCTCGGCCTGACTGACGCGCGCAATCACGCTGCCCACCGGCGTTTGCCGGCTGAGGACGGTCGAGTACTCGTTCCAGGGCGTGCGCTGGTCGGAGAAGCGGTCGCCGCCGTAGCCCATCGTGAGCGTCCACGGCCGAAGCTGCGTGTCGAGGCGGCTCTTCAGGTTGCGCGCCTGCACGTGGCCGGGCTGGCGGGCCAGCAGATCCATCACGGCCTTGCGGGCCTCTTTGGGCCGGCCCAGGCCGTCGAGGGCCCGGGCCTCGAGCAGCATCCACTCCACGTCGTAGGGGCGCTGGATGCGGCCAGTGGCACTCAGGTCTTGGAGCACGCTGTAGTTGCCGGTCCACCAGGCCACGTTGGCGAGTGCCACGCGGGCGTCGTTGTAGGTGGGCGACTGCTCGAGCACGCGCCGCAGCTCCCGGTCGGCGTCCTCGTATTTGCCGTCCCACGACAGCACCACGCCGAGCAGCAACCGGGCGTCGGCGTCGCGCGGCGAGCCGTTCAGATGGCTCTCGAGCATCGTGACGGCTTCGTCGCGCCGTCCGGCAATGGCCGCGGTGCGCGCGGCGGCGCGGATGTCGCCCGCCTGGGCCCATGCGTCGGCCGCTCCGCCCCCGATCAGAAGCAGGGCGGTGAGCGCGACGAGACCGGCGCGGCGCGCGCGGAGCGTAATCACGTCTGTAGTTTCGGCGTGGGGGGGCCCGGCCTACAGGGCGGTCCGGCGGGTTCGCTGGGTCGTCCGCGTACTGCCCACATCTTGTTGAATCGATACGACTTCCACGCGGTTCAGAGGCCCGAATCACAGGGCTTCGCGTGATATGATTCGACCGCCATGGAACAGGTGACGCTTACCATCGACGGCGCCCCGGTGACGGTTCCCAAGGGGACGTCGGTGCTGCAGGCGGCAATTTCAGCCGGGATTCAAGTTCCCTATTACTGCTACCACCCCGGCCTGGGCATCGACGCCTCCTGCCGCGTCTGTCTCGTGAAGATCGAGAAGATGCCGAAGTTGCAGACGTCGTGCTCCACGCCCGCGGCCGAAGGCATGGTGGTGCACACCACAGACGTCGAGAGCACCGAGGCGCGCGCCGGCGTGTTCGAGTTCCTGCTCATCAATCACCCGCTCGACTGCCCGGTGTGCGACAAGGGCGGCGAGTGCCCGCTGCAAGACTTCTCCTACGCGTTCGGCAACGTGCAGAGCCGCATGGATTTTCCGCGGCGCACCTTCGACGGCGAGGGCGTGAAGGCCGACGTGGATTTCGGTCCCACGCTGATGCTGAACCGCAACCGCTGCATCATGTGCACGCGCTGCGCGCGCTTCATGAGCGAGGTCGACGGCGACGCGCAGATCGGCGTGTTCAACCGCGGCAACGGCAGCGAAATCGCCACCTTCAACGAACAAGGCGTGCATTCGCTGCTCTCGGGCAACCTCATGGACGTGTGTCCCGTGGGCGCGATCACGACCAAGCAGTACCGCTTCCGCTCGCGGCCGTGGGACAACCCCAACGCCGTTGACACGATCTGCACCGGCTGCTCGAAGGGCTGCGCCACCACCGCCTGGCTGAAGGCCAAGCCGGAATGGGCCAAGGGCTCGCAGCTCGTGCGCGTCACGCCGCGCTACAACCCCGAGGTGAACGGCTTCTGGATGTGCGACATCGGCCGCTTCGACTACGGCTGGGTCGAGGGCGCCAATCGCCTGCGCAAGCCGCGCCTGGCCGCGAAGGATGGCGCGCAGCACGACGCCACGTGGAAGGACGCGCTCACCAAAGTCCGCGACCTGCTGAACGCCGCTGGGCGCCGCGATCCGGCCTCGGTGCGCTTCCTGGTGTCGGCGCACGCCAGCCTCGAAGAGCTCTACCTGGTGAAGCGCGTGTCGCAGGAACTGAAGGGCGAGACCGGCGCCGGCCACGTGGCCGTGTCGTGGCGCCGCTCGGTCAAGTCGCAGCCCACCGACACCAAGTTCGTGGTGCCCGCCACCGATGCGCCAAACGTGCTCGGCGCGCGCGACCTCGGCTTGAGCGTGGGCGCGGGCCTCGACGGCACGGCGGATCTGTCGGCGCTGCGCTCGGCGGTCGACGCCGGATCGGTCGACGTGCTCTACATGGTGGACCCCGGCGCGGCCGATTCGATTGGCGACGTGGCGTGGGTGGTCGACGCGCGCAAGGCCGGCAAGATCAAGGCGCTCATCTATCAGGGCGTGCTCACCGGCCCGCTCGCGTCGGCGGCCGATGTGGTGCTGCCGGGCGCGGCGTGGGTCGAGAAGGACGGCTGCTTCACGAACGACCAGGGCCGCGTGCAGGCCGCGTCGAAGGCCATCGTCACCCCCGGCGAGGCCGTGGAAGACTGGCAGATTCTCACCAGCGTGGCGGCCGCCCTGGGGCTGCCCTTCAGCTACGCCAGCGCGGCGGCCGTGCGGGTGGATCTGGCGGCGTCGCTCGCCGGCCAGGCGGAATACGAAGGCCTCGGCGCCAAGACGTTCAATCGTCCGGTCAGCGCCGAAACCTGGCTGCAGGCGTCGAACCCCTCCGAACGCTGGAAGTGGGACGTGATGTATCAGGACCTGCCGCCGGTGAAGGGGCACAACGTGCAGATGGAACACGCCGCCAAGCCGTCGGTGATTCCGCTGCGCCTCGTCACCGAAGAACTCGGCCGGGCCTCGGACTAGGCGCGGTGACGACCCGCCTGCCAGACTGAGACGCATGCGACATCCCGGGGCCCGGTGGGTGCTGCTGGTGCTGGCCATTTCGGTGGCGGCGGGCCTCGGCTATCGCGCGGCCACACTCGAACAGCTCTTGCTCGACGCCCGGCGCAGCCTGGTCACCGCCACCAGCGAGGCGCGCGCGCTGCAGGCGGCGCTTTCCGATGCCAGACGCGCCATGGCCGCCATGGCGTCGCCCGGACAACCGGCCGTGAGCTGGAGCCGTCAAGTGGGCGTGGCCATCGAGGCCGCGCGCGCCCGCCTCACGAGCCTGGGCGCCGGGCCCGGCGGCGTGAACCTGGCGGCCAGCGTCGAGCGGCTCGACCGGCTGGCCGAAGCCGAGGGACGCCTGCGCGAGTACGCCGTGGGCGGGCGATCGTTGCAAGCGAGCGACATCGCCTTTGGCGAGGCGCTGCCGCATCTCGACGCCATCGACGTGCAGGTGGCCGACGCGCTGGCGCAACTGAGCGCGAATGCCGAACAGCAGATGGCGGTGACGCGCCAGCAGCAGGCGCTGGCCCTGGCCGGAGCGCTCGGCACGCTGGCGCTGGCCGCGCTCATGCTTACGCCCACACCGCGCGCCCCCGTCGACCACGCCGTCGCGCCGGTCATCACCGAGAGCGATGCCGCGGATCTGGCGCTCATCCTGGACCGCGCGACCCCGCCGGTAAGCGCCCCCGCGCCGGCGCCGGCGCGATTCACGCCGCCGGCCTTCGACCTTGCGCCCGTCGCCGCCGTGTGCGGCGAACTGGCCCGGTTGTCGGACGGCGCCGCGCTTGACCGCGGTGCTCGAGCGCGTGGCACCCGCCATCGGCGCCAGCGGCATCGTGGTGTGGCTGGCCGACGCCGACCGCACTGCCTTGCGCGTGGCCGCAGCGTGGGGCTACGACCCGCGCCTCGTGGAACGCTTCCCGGCCGTGCCCGCGGGCGACGACAACCTGACCGCACGCGCGTTCTCGACCAGGGCCGTCGTGACCGCGGCCGGCCGGTCGGGCCAGCCCGCCGCCGTGGCCGCGCCGATTGTGGGGTCGAGCGGCGCCACCGGCGTGCTGTCGGTGGAGCTCACGTCGACGGGCGCGCCTGCTGCCGACGTGGTGGCCGTGGCCGGCATCGTGGCGGCGCAGCTCGCCACGCTGCTCGAACCGTCGCCCGCCGCCACGCCCGCAGCCACACCGAACGCCGACGCGCCCAAGGCGCAGCAGGGCTGACGGCCGGGCGTTCTTGACTTGGCTCGAGTGCGGCGCTACGGTGCGCCATGCCAGCCACGAATCTCAGCCGCCGTGAACTGCTCGCCAGCGCGAGCGCCGGAGCCGCCGCCCTTCTGCTCGATTCGCGCACCGCGCCGGCGCAGCCCGCCGCTGCCCGCGCCGTCGTCTTCGCCAATACCACCGTGGTCACCGTGGACGAGGTGCGTCACGAGGTGGCGCTGGCGGTGGTGGGCAATCGCATCGCCGCCATCGGACCCACGGCCGAGGTGCTCGCGCAGTATCCGCAGGCCGAGGTCTACAACGGGCGCGGCAAGGCGCTGCTGCCCGGCTTGATCAACTGCCACGCGCATCTGGGCCAGACGCTGTCGCGCGGCTTCAACGAAGACTTCGGCTTCCCCAACGCCTACAAGCTGGCCGTGCAGCCCACGAGTCTTGTGTCGCGCGACGAAGCCACGCTCATGGCCGTGGTCGGCGCGCTCGAGGCGATTCGCACCGGCAGCACCACGGTGGTGGAGAACGTCGGCGGCACCGCCAGCACCGCGGCGTCACTCGCCAAGACGGGTCTGCGCTGGGTGTTCGCCGAATCGGCCACCGACCGCGAAGGCGGATCGCCGATGTCGCCCGAGATTCTCGCGCGCGGCGAGGCGCCTCGCTTCTCGCCCAAGATGCGCGACGACGGCCTGCAGCGCATCACCGACCTGCACGCCGCGTGGCACGGCAAGGAGAACGGCCGCATCAGCGTGTTCCCCGCCGCCGGCCTGGCCGAGAACTCGTCGCCGGAGCTGCTGCGCGCCGTGCATGCGTTTGCCGAGAAGCACGACCTCGGCTACACCATTCACCTGTCACAGAGCCGCGCCGAAGTGGACTACGTGCGCAAGCACCACGGCGTGAGCCCGGTGGGCTTCCTGGCCCGGCACGACTTCCTGTCGTCGCGGCTCTTTGCCGCGCATTGCCGCTACGTCGACGACGCCGACATCGCGCTGCTCGCCAAGAGCGGCACGATCGTGTCGCATCAGGCGGCCATGGCGGCCAATCGCGGCGTGATCCCGCCGATTCCCGCGCTGCGCGCGGCCGGCGTGCCGATTGCGATGGGCACCGACAACAACACCACCGATCTCTTCGAGGTGCTGCGCGTGGCGCTGCTCACCGAGCGCATCCGCCGCGACGACGCGTTCCCGGGCGTGCAGCCCCAGCCCGAAGACATCCTTGCCGATGCCACGCTTGGCAGCGCGCGGGCCGTGCGTCAACTGTCCACGATCGGCTCGCTCGAGGTCGGCAAGAAGGCCGACCTGCTGGTGCTCGACACGCAGCGCGTGCATCTCGTGCCGGCGGTGCGCATCGTGTCGGCGTGGATTCACAACGGCCAGCCGAACGACATCGAGTCGGTGATGATCGACGGGCAGTTCGTGATGCGCGATCGCAAGATCACGACCGTGGACGAAGCCGCGATCATCGCCGAGGCCGACAAGGTGGGCAAGCGCGTGTGGGCCGCCGTGGAGAAGGCCGGCGCCATCACGATTCCGCGACTGCCGCGGCCCAAGTAGACGACGGCTGGCGGAGCCCCGGAGTCGTGGTAATATTTAGGTATTACCATGCCCACAGTCACCGTCAAGCTCGACAAAGAACGTGCCGCACGTCTGACCCGGTGGGCGCGCCGGAGCAAGCTCCCCAAGTCCGATGTGATTCGCGCGCTGATTGATCGAGCCGGCCCGATCGATACCGGAGACGACCTCGAACGCTGGGTGAACGAGGCGAGCGGCAGAGGACTCGGGTTGGCCGAACGGAAGCCGTGAGCCGCCCGGTCCTGCTCGATACCTCGTTCCTGATTGCGCTCGAACGCGAAACGGCGCGCGGCGAGGTCGGACCCGCGCGCCGGTTCCTGCCCGCGCTCCGCGGGCGGGCGCTCGTCGTCTCCGTGGTCAGCGTCGAAGAGATCCTCGAAGGCGCTGCGGACGGAGACCGGGCGTTCGCGGCCCTGCAGCGGTTCGCCATCCAGGGGATTCACCTCGCCCAGGCCAGGCGATGCGCGCTGCTGCAGCGCAGGTCAAGGCGCCGGCTTGGCGAAAACGACGCGTGGCTCGTGGCCACTGCCGAGGCACTGGATGCCGACGTCGTCGGCGCAGACCGTGCGGCCTTCGAACGGCTCGGCGCGCGTTACCTGCCCTTCACCTGAGAGGGGGCGGATTTCAGTCCCGGCGGCTCAGGCTGGCAGCACGACGCCGCGCACTTCGCCGAAGCCGATGGGCGCGAAGCCCTCGCGGCGCGCGCGCGCCCGCATGATCACCTCGTCGCCGTCTTCGAGGAACGTGCGCGTGTTGCCCGACGCCAACGCGATGGGCTGCTTGCCGCCCACGGTGATCTCGAGCAGGCTGCCGAGGCCGTCGGGGGTGGGCGCCGAGATGGTGCCCGATCCCAGCAGGTCGCCCGGCCGCAGGTTGCAGCCGTTGCTCGCGTGATGGGTCACGAGCTGGGCCACCGTCCAGTACATGTGACGCGCGCTGCTGAGCGACAGCCGATGCGGCGGCAAACCCTGGGCGGTCAGGCACGGCGTCATGAGCAGCACTTCGAGTTCGAGATTCAGCGCCCCCGCATGTTGATCGGCCAGGTCGAGCAGATACGGCAGCGGCGCCGGATCGCCATCGGGCCGCGGCATCTGCGGCGCGCGGAACGGCGCGAGGGCTTCTGGCATCACCACCCACGGCGACACCGACGTGGCGAAGTTCTTCGCCAGGAACGGCCCGAGCGGTTGGTATTCCCACGCCTGCAGGTCGCGCGCCGACCAGTCGTTGAGCAGGCAGAAGCCGCCGATGTGATCGGCCGCCGTCGCGATGGGAATCGGCGTGCCGAGCGCGTTGCCGGGCCCCATCCAGATGCCGAGTTCCAGCTCGAAGTCGAGGCGGCGCGAGGGTCCGAAGGTGGGCGCGTCGTCGGTGGGCGCCTTGCGCTGGCCGTGCGGGCGCCGCACGGGCATGCCCGACGCGCCAATCGACGAGCTGCGGCCGTGATACCCGATCGGCACGTATTTGTAGTTCGGCAGCAGTGGCTGATCGGGACGGAACTGCTTCCCGACGTTCATCGCATGGTGGATGCCAGCGTAGAAGTCGGTGTAGTCGCCGATCGTCGGCCGGCAGGTGCATGGTGCAGTCGGCCGCCAGATGCAAGCAGCGGCTCAGAGCCGCGCCGCGTTCGCTCGCGCCTTCCGACAGAATCTCGAAGAGGCGGGCGCGGAAGCTCTCCCGGCCATAGCGGCCCGCCGACAGGAACTCGTTGAGCGTGGGTTGACAGGCCAGATGCGCGCCCTTGGCGCCGTCGCCGTCGAAGACGCCGCTGCGCACCGCACCCGCCACGTCGAGGATCATGATCGCCAATGGCGATGCCGCCCTGGGCGTGGCCGCCGGCCGGCGGGGTGAAGATGCCAATCGGCAGGTTCTGCAGGGGGAAGTCGCTGTGGCCGTTGGCCGAGGTCACCCAGCTGCGCCGGTTCGGGTCGTAGGTCTCGTCCAGGTGGCAGGGTCACGAGCTGGTCGCTTCCTATCGCTGATTGGGGTTGAAGTGCTTCTTCAGTTGACGGCCGTAGCCGGCATACGTGTTCTGAAGCGCATCGGTCTGCGCGGCGTAGGCCGTGACCCGCTGCGGAAAGCGTGTCTCGAACATGAACGCCATCGTGCCTTCGAGTTTGCGCGGCGTCAGTTCGGCGTTGCTGGCCGCTTCGAACGCGTCCACGTCGGGCCCATGCGGCAACATCGAGTTGTGCAGCGACACGCCGCCCGGCACGAAGCCCTGCGGCTTGGCGTCGTACTGGCCGTAGACGAGGCCCATGAACTCGCTCATCACGTTCATGTGGTACCACGGCGGACGGAAGGTGTTCTCGGCCACGAGCCACCGGTCGGGAAAGATCACGAAGTCGATGTTGGCCGTGCCCGGCGTTTCCGAGGGCGAGGTGAGCACGGTGAAGATCGACGGGTCGGCGTGGTCGAAGAGCACGGGCCCCACCGGGGAGTAGCGGCGCAGGTCGTACTTGTAGGGCGCGTAGTTGCCGTGCCACGCCACCACGTCGAGCGGCGAGTGGTCGAGCGTGGACGTCCACAGCGTGCCGCCCCACTTCACGAAGAGCCGCGACGGCGCGTCGCGATCTTCGTAGGCCGCGACCGGGCGTGAGGAAGTCGCGCGGGTTGGCCAGGCAGTTGGCGCCAATCGGCCCGCGCTCGGGCAGCGTGAAGGCGCCGCCGTAGTTCTCGCACAGGTAGCCGCGCGCCGGCCCATTCGGCAGCTCCACGCGGATCTTCACGCCGCGCGGGATCACGGCGATCTCGCCGGGCTCGATGTCGATGATGCCGAACTCGGTCCAGATCCGCAGCTCGCCGAGCTGCGGCACGAACAGCAGCTCGCCGTCGCCGTTGTAGAAGTACTCGTCCTGCATCGAGCGCGTGACGAGGTAGATGTGCCCGCCCATGCCGGCCATCGCGCCGGCATCGCCGGCCGTGGTGATGGTGCGCACGCCCTCCACGAACGACACAGGCTCACTCGGCAGCGGCAGCGCGCTCCAGCGCATCGGCGCAATCGGCAGGTCCACCTCGTGGCACGGGGCGGTGCGCCACAGGCCGATGTCGGCCTTCGCGAAGTCGCCGAAGTGCGCCACGGTCGGCCGGATCCGGTAGAGCCACGACCGCTCGTTGCTGGCGCGCGGGGCGGTGAACGGCGATCCGCTCAACTGCTCGGCGTAGAGGCCGTAGGCGCACTTCTGCGGAGAGTTGCGGCCCATCGGCAGGGCGCCGGGCAAGGCTTCCGTCTCGAAGCCATTGCCGAAACCCGACAGGTAGCCTGGTGTGAGTTGCGGGGCGCTCATGAACCGGTCTCCTCGGGGTCGGGCACGTCCACGTAGATGGCATCGTGCTCGACCTTGGTCGCAAACGTGCGCACGCTGCGGGTGGTGACGCCGCCCTCGGCCGCGCCGGTGCGGATGTCGAACAGCGCGAAGTGGTACGGGCATTCCACGAAGCCCTCCACGACGCAGCCTTGCGAGAGCGAGGCGCCGAGGTGCGGGCAGATGTCGCTCGTGGCGAAGATGCCGTCGGGCAACTGGAAGAGGGCCAGACGACCGGCCTGGCACGCCACGCCCATCACCTGGCGGTCGCCGAAATCTTCGCGTTTCGCGACCTGGGTCCACGGCATTCGCTAGGCGCCTTTCAGCACGCCGCGTTGAATCTGATCTTCCTCGATCGACTCGAACAGCGCCTTGAAGTTACCTTCGCCGAAGCCGTCGTCGCCCTTGCGCTGGATGAACTCGAAGAAGATCGGCCCGATCGCCGTCTTGCCGAACCGCTGCAGCAGCACTTTCGTGAATCCGCCTTCCACCACGCCTTCGCCGTCGATCAGGATGCCGGTGCGCGCGAGCCGTTCGAGGTCTTCGCCGTGGCCCGGCAGGCGCGTGGCGATTCGTGAATAGTAGACCGGGTTCGGCGCCGGCATGAAGTCCACGCCGCGCGCCAGCAGCGCCTCGATCGAGGTGTAGAGATCCTGCGCACCCAGGGCGATGTGCTGGATGCCTTCGCCCTTGTACTGCTCGAGGTACTCGGCGATCTGTCCGCGCTCGCCCGCGTCTTCGTTGATGGGAATGCGGATCTTGCCGTCGGGGCTGGTCATGGCCCGGGAGTGCAGGCCGGTCATGCGGCCCGCGATGTCGAAGTAGCGGATCTGGCGGAAGTTGAAGAGCCGTTCGTAGAAGGCGGCCCACTCATCGAGCCGGCCGCGCTGCACGTTGTGCGTCAGGTGGTCGATGTACCACAGCCCCAGGCCCGGCGGCGCCGGGTCCTTCTCGGCGATCCACTCGAAGTCCACGTCGTAGATCGAGCCCTTGGCGCCGTACTTGTCGACCAGGTAGATGTGCAGGCCGCCGATGCCTTCGATGGTGGGAATGGCGAGCTCGCCCGGACCGGCGACGCGTTCCACCGGCCTGGCGCCGAGCGACAGCGCGCGATCGAACGCGTACTGGGCGTCGACCACGCGGAAGGCCATGGCCGGCGCCGAGGGCCCGTGACGTTCGGCGAAGCGCGCGGCAAACGAGCCCGGTTCGGCGTTGAGCAGCAGGTTGATGCCACCTTGACGATAGAGCGTGACCTGCTTCGAGCGGTGTCTGGCGACGGCGACGAAGCCCATCTGCGTGAACAACCGGTCGAGTTCGGCAGGCTGCGGATGGCAGAACTCCACGAACTCGAACCCGTCGGTGCCCATCGGGTTGGCGTCGCTGATGAGCGGCGGCGCGGCGTCGTGCGGAAAGGGACCCATCGGAATGCTCCTATTGCCGGGATGCGAGCGCGTCGAACTCGGCGACGGGCTCACGGAACGAACATGACCCGAAGCTCACCAGATGGTGATGCCGCGTGTCGCGCACAGTCGAGAGCGGGAACTGCTCCGCGTCCCATGACACCGCCTCGTTTGCGAAGACGAGCGCCGACGTGTCGGTCTGCTGCAGGATCGCTGCGGCCACGGCCTCTGGCCGGCCGGCGCGCAGCGCCGCCGTGGCCAGCAGCACGTTCAGGTAGCCATACATCGGCGCGTGTTGTGCGCCGTCGTCATAGGTGAGGCGGTAGGCACCGCGCACGGCGTGGTGCAGGCCGGCCGTGGCCTTGAACGGCACGCCGTGCCTGACCGCTGCGCCGACGAAGGCCGCCAGCGCAGCGGGCGTCGGAAACGCGTCGGCGGTGAGGCCGCCGGTGCGCACCTTGGCCCGCAGGCCACGCGCCGCCACGCGCGCGAGCCAGGTGTTCACCTCGGGCCCGGGCGCGACCTCCACGTAGACCTCGAGGCCGTCGCCCGCCTGGGCCAGCCAGTCCACACCGGCCAGCAACTGCGGCTTCGCCTCGATGGTGTCGACGCGTGCGAGGTGACGGGCGGTATCGGCATTGAACGCCGCTATCGCGGCGAGGTCGTCGGTCGAGCCATCGCGCACGATCGCGCTGATCGCCCAGGGGCTCACCAGAGGCAGGGTCGCACGCGCGGCGGCCAGTTCGGGCAGACGCGCAGCGGGCGTCACGAAGCGGCCCAGCATCCACGCGTAGGGGCTGTTCAGCGCCGCGTGATACTCGGCGGCGGCGGCGGGCATCGACAGCCCCGCGGGAGGAAACAGCCCCGCGTAGTCGATGACGCCCGTCAACAGGGCGGTGGTGCTCGCGCGCCGCATCGCTCTACTCTGGCAGCGACGTACTGATATGTCCAATACGCCTGAACGTCGTGATTGATACTCTCTGACTATGAAAGACCCGGCCCACCTCGAGCTTCGCCACCTGCGCTATTTCCGGGTCGTGGCGACCGAGCTGCATTTCGGCCGGGCCGCGACGCAGCTCGGCGTGGCCCAGCCCACGCTCAGCGTGCAGATCAAGCAGCTCGAGACCCTGGTGGGAGCGCGGCTCTTCGAGCGCCACACACGACAGGTGTCGCTGACCGACGCCGGGCGCACCTTCGACGACGCGGTGCGGCGCATCCTGCGCGATGTGGACACGGCCATCGAAGCCACGCGCGAGGTGCACGAGGGCCATGCCGGGGTGCTGCGCGTGGGCTTCGGCCCCACGCTGATGCTGTCGACCCTGGCGCACGTGGTGCGCACCTATCGGCAGCGGCACCCGGGTGTGCGCATCGACCTGCGCGAGATGCCCACCAGCGAGCAGATCACGGCGTTGCTGCGCGGCGACCTCGACGTGGGCTTCGTGCGCGGCGCCGACGCCGATCCGCGCCTGCACGTGGAGCTGTTCGCGCGCGAGCCGCTGCTCATCGCGCTGCACGGCGACCATCCGGGCGCAAACGCGGCACGGGTGCCCCTGGCCTCGCTCGCACACGACCCGTGGGTGCTCTTTCCGCGGGCCATCGCCCCGCGGCTGCACGAGCAGGTGATTCGCCTCTGCCGTCAGGCGGGATTCACGCCCAACGTGGTGCAGGAGAGCCGCGAGGTCTACACCACCGTGGGCCTGGTGGGCGCCGGCGTGGGCGTGACCATCGTGCCCGAAACCGTGCGCCGCATGTCGCGGAAGGGCGTGGTCTACAAGACCATTCCTCGGGCCACCGTGCGGCTGTCGATGGTGCGGCCGAGCGGACCGGTGCGGCCGGTGGTCGAGGCGTTTCTCGCCGTCGCCCGCAAACTGCCGGCCCGCCCGGCCTGAGTCCGGGGTCAGGCCGGACGAGTCGATCGTCGGGCGCGGGCACGCTGCGGTGCCTCGAGCGTGGCCTTCACGGTGGTGGCCTTCTTGTCGCGAACCACGCCGAGCGACACCTCGCCGCCGTCCTTCACCTTGGTGAGTTCGTCGACCAGGGCGCCGGCTTCGCGTACGTCGGTGCCATTCACCGAGGTAATCACGTCGCCGGCCCTCAGGCCTGCCTTCTCGGCCGCCGAGTCCTTGGCCACGCTCGACACCAGCACGCCGCCGCTGGCGGCGCCGAAGTAGCCGGCGAGCTGCTCGCTGAGCGGCTCCACCTGCGCGCCCAGGCGGCCGCGTCCGGCCATCAGCGGCAGGGCGGGGTGCGCCGGGGTGGGCAACAGCCCGGGAGGGCCGTCGAAGCGGAAGTCGAACGCGGGCGGTGCCATCTCGCGACCGCGCAGACCGCGCCGGACGTCGCGTTCGATGTCCTCCCGCAACTCGCCTTGCGGATCGCCGCCCCGGTCGTTCCAGGGGAACGGCGACGGCGCCTCGAATGGCGTGACGTCGAGCGTCTGCTTGGCGCCGCCGCGGAGCACGGTCATCTTCACCGCGCGGCCCGAGGGAGACTCCTGCACGAGCCGCGTGAGCTGCCGGGCACTTCGCACGCGTTCGCCGTCGAAATCGACCACCAGATCGCCTTCTTTGGCGCCGGCCTTGGCCGCTGCGCCGCCCTCGTGCACCACGTCGATGCGCACACCAGAGCGGGCGGCCTCGTCCCCATCGCTCACCATCACGCCGAGCTGGCTGCCGCCGCCGTCGAGGCGAATCATCGCTTGCTGTTCGCCGTCATTGGACCAGGCCGTCACGCCCGTGGCCGCGGCAGCCATCGCCGCCGCGAGCACTCCGCCATACATGGCCATACGCTGACGCTTCATCGGTGTCTCTCCTGAGGAATCGGCCCGCAATGTGGGTGCGGGCGCGCCGTGGTTGCTGGCGCCTTCCCCACTACAGACGACGCGTTTCCGCGGTTGGTCTGCCCGGCACGCCGTGCCAGCGACACAGGTGGGACGAGCCGTATACTGGAACGCCGCACCGCGGACCGCCATGGACAAGAAAGCCGCCATCCTCGAACGCGCCGAACGCGAAGGCGTGAAGTTCCTGCGCCTCCAGTTCACCGACATCCTCGGGGTCATCAAGAACGTAGAGGTACCCGACCGGCAGTTCGCCGATGCCCTCGACGGACAGGTGCTGTTCGACGGCTCGTCGATCGAGGGCTTCGTGCGCATCGAAGAGTCGGACATGTACCTCAAGCCCGACTTGAACACCTTTCAGGTGTTGCCGTGGCCCGATGCCAGTGGCGCCAAGGTGGGCGGCGTCACGTGCGACATCGCCAACCCCGACGGCACGCCCTTCGAGGGCTGTCCGCGCTCGGCACTGAAGCGCGCCATCGCCCGCGCCGCCGCCATGGACTTCCGCATGGTGGCCGGGCCCGAAGCCGAGTTCTTCCTGTTCCAGCGGCGCGACGGCATTCCCACGACCACCACCCACGACACAGCCGGCTACTTCGACCTGGCGCCGGTCGACCAGGGCGAAGACGTGCGGCGCGAGATCGTGCTGGCGCTCGAGCAGATGGGCTTTCTGGTGGAGGCCGCGCATCACGAAGTGGCCCCTGGCCAGCACGAAGTGGATTTCCGCTACGACGACGTGCTCGCCACCGCCGACAACGTGAGCACCTTCCGCTTCGTGGTGAAGAACGTGGCACAGCGCAACGGCCTGCACGCCACCTTCATGCCCAAGCCGATCTTCGGCGTGAACGGGTCGGGCATGCACACCCATCAGACGCTGCTCAAGGGCAAGACCAACGCCTTCTTCGATGCCACGCGCGAGTGGCAGCTGAGCGCGACCGCGCTGCACTACATCGGCGGGCTGCTGAAACATGCGCGCGCCTACTGCGCCGTCACCAACCCGCTCGTGAACTCCTACAAGCGGCTGGTGCCGGGCCACGAAGCGCCCACGGCGATTGCGTGGTCGGAGAAGAATCGCAGCCCGCTCGTGCGCGTGCCGGCCGCCCGCGGCGACGCCACGCGCGTGGAGCTGCGCCTGCCCGACCCGTCGTGCAATCCGTATCTGGCGCTAGCCGTGATGCTGCGCGCGGGCCTCGACGGCGTGGTGCAGGAACTCGACCCCGGGCCGCCGGTGAACAAGAACATCTACAAGATGAGCCATCGCGAGCGGCGCCATCTGCGCATCGACGACCTGCCGGCCAACCTGAGCGAGTCGCTCGACGAGTTCGAGAAGAGCGACCTGGTGCGCGACGCCCTCGGCGACCACATCTTCGAGCACTTCCTGGCCGCCAAGCGCGACGAGTGGGATGCCTACATCCGCCACGTCTCGCCCTGGGAGCTCGACCGCTACCTCTCGGTCTACTGACCTGCGGGGGCTGGGGGCTGGGGCGGGCAGCGTCACGCTGGATAGACCTCAGTTTCGTGTCCGGGCTCGACCGCAGTTGGATGCCTGCACGCCCCAGCCCCTAGCCCCTAGCCCCCAGTTCGGGCCGAGCAACCTTTTCGGGCGAGGCCCCGTCCAAGATACCTAGACTGTCATGGTAATGAGCCGTCCCGCATGAAGCGTGCCCGCCAAGTCGCCCAATGCCCTGCTGCACGGGGCGCTCGACGCGTTGATCCTGAAGGTGCTGGCGCGCGGGCCCGTCGCACGGCTACGCCGTGGCGCGGGCCATCGAAGACACGACCGGCGACGCGCTTCTGGTGGAAGAAGGGTCGCTCTATCCCGCCCTGTATCGCCTGGAGCGGCGCGGCTGGGTGGAGGCCGAGTGGGGCCTCTCCGAGCTCGGCCGCCGGGCCAAGCTCTACCGCCTCACGCGCCACCGGCCGCGCGCAGCTCGCGGCCGAGGTGGAGACGTGGCGGCGCTTCTCGGCCGGCGTCTCGAAGGTGCTGTTCGCGTCATGAAGCGATCCCTCCGCTCGTGGCTCTGGCGGGTGCCGCTCGACCAGGAAGTGGACGAAGAAATCGGCTTTCACGTGGAGATGCGCACACGGGAGCTGGTCGCCGCGGGGATGGACCCCGCCGAGGCGCGCCGCGCCGCCCTCGCCCGGCTGGGCAACGTCGGCGATCTCCGCCGCACCTGCATCGACCTTGGCAGAAAGCGAGACCGGCACATGACGATTCTTCAATGGCTCGACGAGTTCCGCCACGACGTGCGCTTTGCGCTTCGTCAGATGCGGGCCACGCCGGCTTTCACCTTCGTGGCGGCGCTCACGCTGGCGCTGGGCATCGGCGCCAACAGCGCCATCTTCGCGCTGGTCGACGCCACGCTGCTGCGGCCGCTGCCGTTTCGCGACCCCGACCAGGTCGTCATCTTGACCGAGCGCACGCAGAGCGGCGCCCGCAGCGGCGTCTCGCCCCTCAACCTGGCCGACTGGGACGCCGGCAGTCCGTCCCTCGCCGCCACGGCCGGCTTCACCAACGGCGTCGGCGGGATGGTGATGCGGGGCGTGGACGGCTCCGCCGAGACGGTGTCTGCGGCAGTGGGTGTCCTCTGGCTTCTTCGAGGCGCTCGGGGTGCCGCCGCTTGTGGGCCGCTTGTTCCAGGCCGGGGACGACTGGGTGGAACACGAGTCGGTGGTGCTCACCGAAGCCTACTGGCGCACGCGCTTCAATGCCGACCCGGCTATCATCGGCCGCGATCTGGTGCTCGACGGCGAGCCCTACCGCGTGGTGGGCGTGGCGCCGGCACGCTTCCGCTGGACCGAAGACAACAGCATCTGGGCGCTCATCCGCGTGCGGCCCGATCCGACGCTGCGCACGGCCTACTTCATGCGCGGTATCGGACGGCTCGCCACCGGCGCCTCGGTGGACGTGGCCCGCGCCGAGATCACGACCGTGGCCGCCGAACTGGCCCGCACGGTGCCCGAGAACCGCGGCCGTGGCGTGGAGGTCGTGCCGGTGCGTCAGGCGATCATCGGCAGCGACCTGCGCGTGACCTCGATGTTGTTCCTGGGCGTGGTGGGCTTCGTGTTGCTCATCTGCTGCGCCAACGTCGCCAACCTGCTGCTGGCGCGGGCCACGGCGCGATCGCGGGAACTGGCGATCCGCTCGGCGCTCGGCGCCGGCCGCGGCCGTGTCGTGCGCCAGCTGCTGACCGAAAGTCTCGTGCTGGCGGCGGTGGGCGGGCTGCTCGGCGCGGCCGTTGGCGCGGCGATTCTCGCGGCGGCGCCGGCAGTGATTCCAGCCGGTATCCTGCCGGCGTCGGTCACCGTCACCTTCGATGCGCGGGTGGTCGCCTTCTGCGCGGCGGCGGCCGTGCTGGTGGGCGTGCTCTTCGGCATCGTGCCGGCCTGGCAGGTTGGCGACCTCACATCGGCGCGTGCCATCGCCAGCGACTCACGCACGTCGACCGGCAGCGGCGGCCGACTGCGCAGCCTGCTGGTCGTCGGCGAGGTGGCAACGGCGGTGCTGCTGCTCGTGGGCGCGGGGCTGCTGCTGCGCACGCTGCTGGCCGTGCAGAACGTCGAGCGCGGCTACGGCGCACGCGAGATTCTCACGATGGTGGTCGACCCGCTCGGGTCGCGCTATCCCACCGACCAGGCCCTGCAACAGTTCTACGAGGAGGTCGCGGCCGAAGTAGGTGCCGTGGCCGGTGTGAAGAGCGTGGCGTGGGCCAGCACCCTGCCGCTGGGCCCGTCCTACGCGGGGCAACGCGCGTTCTCGATCGTCGGTGATCAGGCGGCCGACGACTCGCGCCGGCCGGTGGCCGACTATCAGATCGTCAGCCACTCCTATTTCGACGCGCTCGACCTGCCGATCGTGGATGGCCGCGCGTTCAGCGGTCGCGACCTGCGCGAGAGCCCGCTCGTGTGCATCGTGAACGAAGCGTTCGTCCGCACGCACCTGCGCGGGCAGAATCCGATCGGCCGGCAGGTGGCGCTCACCACCACCAACGCACCGCAGCAGAAGCCGGTCGTGCGCGAGATCGTCGGCGTGGCGCGGCAGGTGAAGGGCCGGCCCGACGAGGCCGAGGAGCTGATGCAGGTCTACGTGCCGATGACGCAGAGCGGGCTCGACGACATCTTCCTGGTCGTGCGGCCGGCAGTCGGCACCGCGGCGGCACTGGCGCCGGCCGTGCGCGCTGCGATCGGACGCATCGACACCGCGCAACTCGTCAGCGTGGGCGCGGCCGAGACGCTCGACGACGTGGCCCGCGGCGCCACTTCGGCGCACCGCTTCCGCGCGGTGCTGGTCGTCGGCTTTGCCGCCCTGGCTCTTCTGCTGGCGATGGTGGGCGTGTTCGGCATCCTCGCCTATTCGGTGCAGCAGCGCATGGCGCGACTTCGCGGTGCGCCGCGCCATGGGCGCCACGACCCAGCGACGTGCTGCGGCTCGTGGCCGGCAGCGCCGCCCGCGTGGTGGTGACGGGCGCGGCCATCGGCCTGCTGCTCTCGATGGCGGCTCGCACGCGTGCTCAGCGTCGGTGCTCTTCGGCGTGGAGCCGCTCGACCCGACGACGTTCGGGTGGGTGGCGCTGCTGCTCGCCGATCACCGCCACCGCGGCGATTGCCGGGCCGGCGTGGCGGGCCGCGCGCATCGATCCGGCCGTGGCGTTGCGCAGCAGATAAGGGCACAGTGCGCGCCGGCCTGCCGCTCCGCCGGGCCGATTGGTGGCCCCGCGGGAGGTCAACGCGTCCGCAGCCCAGGACGCCACGCCCGTGGTCGTCAGCGCTGGATGCGCGCGATCCGCGTTGAATCCGGAACGAATCGTCGTATGTCCACGGCCGCGCGCAATCGGCACGCGTCTTGATATGTAGCGTGTCGAGCGCGGCGGATCACCGGGGTGCGTTCATCAGGCAGGCGCTGGCATCGCCGCATCCCGGCCGTGGTTTCACGATCCGTCGCGTTCACTTCCGCCGTCGCGCCATCGGCGCCATGGCGGACAAGGGCTATCTCGTTCATGGGAGGGGTTCCGATGCGCACGCATCCCGACATTCGCTGGACGCTCTCGGCCCTCACGCTCACCGTGGCCCTCTCCGCCGCCGCCTGTGCGTCCGTGCCGGCGCGACCCGACATTCGCCAGGTGCAGACACAGTCCGGCCGCTTCGTGGACCACTCGGTGACCGTCACCGGCCGGTCACCACCTCATGGGGCGTGCCCCTCGTGGGCTTCAACGTCTACCGCATCGAGCGACGGCACGGGCGAGATCACCGTGGTGTCGACCGACCGGCGCGTGCCCGTCCGCGGCGCCCGAAGTGGAGGTCAGAGGCAAGGTGCAGGATGTGGCCGTGCTGGCGGGTCGCCCGCTGGGTCTGCACCTGCGCGAACAACGCGTGCGCTACCGCTAAGGGGCACGCTTCACACGATTTCTCGACGCCGGGCGTCAACCGCCGCGCGGCGTCCCCTCGCTCTCGCGCTCGCAGGGTGCCGGACCGGCCAACGTCCCAAGCCGGTCCGGCTTTTTTGTGCCCGGCGCCTGCTGACCCCCTTGTGAAATCAAGTACAATGTAGGGCTGTGGAGCAGCTGCAGCACCCTTCACCCCTCGTCGACCTGGTCAACGTCCTGTTCGGGGCCTTCGGGGTGCACGTGCCCGACTACCTGGTCTTCTGTGCCCTGATCGTGCTCTTCCTGGCGGGCATCGGCCTCTACATCCGGTCGCGCCTGAGCGTCGACCATCCCGGCAAGCTGCAGATCGTCCTCGAAGACATCGTCAACTTCATCGTCGAGCAGCTCGAGAACATGATGCCCCACAAGGGCAAGAAGTTCCTGCCGCTCGTGGGCACGGTGTTCGTCTTCATCCTGCTCGGCAACCTGATGGGCCAGATCCCCGGCCTGGGGTCACCCACGAGCAACGTCAACGTGCCGTTCGCGCTCGCGCTGGTGGTGTGGCTCTACTACCACGTGGAAGGCGTGAAGGCGCAGGGCCTCGGCAGCTACCTGCTGCACTTCGCCTTCCCCCCGGGCGTGCCCAAGGCCATGGCGCCGCTGATGTTGCCGATCGAGCTCATCAGCCACGCCTCGCGCGTGATGTCGCTCACGCTGCGCCTCTTCGGCAACATCTTCGGCGAGCACCTGGTGGTGCTCATCATCGGCAGCATCGTGCCGTTCCTGGCGCCGCTCCCGATTCAGGCGCTCGGCCTCATCGTCGGTCCGCTGCAAGCGTTCATCTTCATGACGCTGACCGCGATCTACCTGGCCTCGGCCACGGCCGTCGACGAACACCACTAAGAACCAGGGACTAGGGGCTGGGGACTGGGGACTGGGGCTCGAAAGAACTCTGGCCCGGGCCCAGCGTCAGCGTCCAGCCGTTGCGCTGCTCACTGCGCGCGCGTGATGCCGAAGCCAGGCTCGGCCAGCATCGCATGGTCGGCCACGCGCAGCACGCCGCCAGCACCGAACATCAGCGGCGGGTCACACACGTCGCGCGTCAGCAGGAAGGTGCCGAAGGCGCCCTCCTGTGCGAACAACGCAGAACCTGCCGCCTGAGCCACGGTGAGCGCGGCGCGGGTCAGCAGGCTCGTCTCGCCCACCTGCGCGCCCACCACCACGCGCAACCCGGCCGCTCGCGCCGCGGCCACGACCGCAAGCGACCGCAGCACGCCGCCCATCTTCGACACGCGCACGTTCACGATCCAGGTTTCGGGCGCCCCGGGTAGCGCGGCCACCTGGCCGGTGCGCGTCACGCTCTCGTCGAGCACGATGGGCACGCCGCAGCGCGCGGCCACCAGCGCCAGGCCCGCGAAGTCGCCGGGCCGCAGCGGCTCCTCCACCGCCACGATCGGCACGCCAAGCGCGTTGAGGAAGGTGCTGGCCGTGCCGGCGTCGGCCCACAGGTTGTTGGCGTCGACGCGCACGCGCACGTCGGGCGCGGCCGCCAGCACCGCCACTTTGGCGCGATCGCGCGCGAGGTCACCAGAGAGCTTCACCTTCAGATCGCGAAAGCCCATCGCCAGATAGCGCTCCGCCTGGCGCGCGAAGACGTCGGGTTCGGCGTCGCCGAGCACGGCGGAGTAGCGGAACGGCCCCGACAGGGGCGGCAGTCCCAACAGCGCCTCGATTGGCTGACCCTGCGTCTTGCCCACGAGATCGAGCAACGCCAGCTCGATGGCGCACCACGCCGCCGGGTTGGCGTCGATGTCGGTCACGTGCGTGTGGGCGTAGCCGCGCACGGCCCCGAGGCTGGCCTCCTCGCGGCACAGCGCTGCGACGTGGCGGCCGACGAACGCCTCGGCCGAGGCCAGCGTTTCGCCGGTCACGTACGGACGCGGGCACGATTCGCCGTGGCCGGTCACGCCGGCTTCCGACGTGGCCTCCACCCACACCGACGAGGTCTCGGCGCGCTCCGCCGAGGCGTGGCGAAAGCGTGTCGTGAAGGGAATGGCCAGCGTGCTGGCGACGACCGCACGCAGGCGGATGGACTCGGACATGGTCATGGTCCGCTACGCGGATCGCAGCGCCTCGAGTTGGGCCACGGGCAGCTTCGTTTCCCGCTCGAGGAGCAACACGGCGGGTTTGTACTGTCCTTCTCGCTGACCGGCCTGCACGCACGCGGCTTTGTAGATCTCGGCCGCACCTGGTCGCAACCACGCGATCGACACCGCGCCGAGTCGGCCGCTCGCGCGTTTGCCGTGATACTCGAGGTTGCGCTCGCCGAGCGCGGCATCGAGCGCCGCCTCGACGGCCGCTGACGGCGGCACCACGCCGCGGTCCGGTTCCACATACAGCCGGTAGGCGCTCGTGGCCTCGCTCGCGAGCATCACGAAGAAACTCGTGCCGAAGCCGAAGGCGCGGGCCGTGGCCTGCACGGCCTCGATCACGTGGGCCTCGTAGAGCTTCTCGCCGGTGAGGTTGGTGACGCCGCGGCCCTTCTGCACGAAGCGCAGCAGCGGCGTGTGTCGATGCTGTCCGGCCACTTCCACCAGATCGTTCATGAAGTAGCGGTAGAGCCCGGCGGTAGTGGTGACGATCACCTGATAGCGGCGTTTCGGCTCGAGCTGGTCGACCGTGAGGCACTCCGCGCGTCCCGCGTCCCACGCCTCTTCCTCGATGAACTCGAAGAACGTATGGTGCAGCGGCGGCAGGCCGCCGGGTTGCTCCGGCGCGAGCGCGAGGGTGCCGCGGAACTCCGTGGACTGATAGCCCAGCTCCATCACCTGCGTGCTCTCGGGCAGCGTGCGGCGCACGGCGTCGAGCGCGATGCCGCAACTGCCGCCGGTCCAGGTGGTGACGAGTGCCAGCTGCGGCCACACGGTGGCAAAGGTCAGATCGGCCAGCCGATCGAGGGCCTCGGCCCGCGCGGGGTGCGGGGTGATGCGGCCGGCCAGCGCCGCGCGCACCTCGGGGCTCAGCTCGTCGAGGGCCGCGAACGATCCGGTGGCGAGCGAGTGCAGCAGGGGCTCGCGATGGCTCTGCAGCAGCGCGCCCAGCCGCAGGAAGCTCGACGGATTCGGCGCGCCCATGTAGGTGATGTCGGGCACCTCGAGTGCGAGGCGCAGGATGAGCAGGTACTTCAACGCGTAGTCGGTCACCGACGACACGTCCGGCGGCACGACGAAGCGCGCCTTGACGAAACGCGGCATCGAACGATAGAGATGGCCCGACACCGAGCCCACGGCATGGCCCGAGGCAAGTTGCCCTTCCACCGCCGCGCCCATGATGCCCAACGTGCGCCCGGCAAACGCCGCCGGACAGGCGCGATATTGCAGGTAGGAGAAAATCTTCTGCTCGGTGCGCGTGACCGTGAGCACCGACGGCGTGATCGGCACGTACTTCGGCGCGCCGGTCGAGCCGCTCGTCTGCGCGTAGAACACCGGCGCCTCGGCGGTGAGCACGGGCTCGCCCGTGGTGCGCTGGCGTTCCACGTGCGGACGCAGGTGCTCGTACTGTTGCACCGGCACGTGACGCGCGTAGTCTGCATGCGAACCGACCGCCGCGAATCCGTGGGTGCGGCCGAAGGTCGTGTCGCGGTTGGCCGTCAGGATGCGCAATAGCGCCGCGCGCTGCGCGTCGGCCGGCCGGGCGGCGGCGCGATCGAGCGGCGCCCAGAAGCGCACGCCGTAGGTCGCCATCGCGGCCTTGAGCAGCAGCGACGGGGCGCGGCTCATCGCTTGAAGGGCGCCGTCAGCAGGCGCAGGAACGACTTGGGATAGTCCCGTTCCCGCAGGCCCAGCTCCGTGATCTGCCGATCCCGCGGCAGGAACCACGTGCCGAACAGCAGATCCCACACGATCACCGTGTTGCCGTAGTTGGCGTTCGAGTCGCGCGGTTCGCGCGCGTGGTGCCAGCGGTGCGTCTCGGCGCTGCCCGACGACGTAGTTGAGCACGCCGTAGCGCAAGTCGATGTTGCAGTGCTGGAAGAAGCCGTTGGTGGCATACGACAGGTAGTAGAGCGCCAGCACCTCGGGCGCCACGCCCATGAGCAGGAAGGGCACGCTGTCGAGCGACATCTGCAGCGTCTTCTCGAGCGGATGGAAGCGGCCGGTGTTGAGCCAGTAGAGCTGCTCCACCGAATGATGCACGGCGTGCAGCCGCCACAGCGTGTCGTTCTCGTGCGAGAAGCGGTGCAGCCAATAGCGCAGGAAGTCCACGGCCAGCACCATCAGCAGCGCCTGCATCCAGAGCGGCCAGGCGTGCGGCCACCAGGCCTGCACGGGCAGGTCGAGCGCGCGCGCCGGCGCCACCAGCGCCAGCATGAACCCCAGGCTCACGAGCGGCGGCCAGGCCAGTTGCACGACCAGCATGAAGCCCAGGTCGGTGGCCACCTCGCCGGTGGGCGGTTGCCAGTCGCGTCGATAGGGATAGAGCCGCTCGAGCGCGGTGACCGCCGCGGCGGCCAGCAGGATGGGCGTGTAGGTGCTCACGACGAGGGACGCGCCAGCCGACTGGAGCAGCGCGAACAACCCGTAGGCGCCGGCCATGGTGGCCGGATAGATCACATAGGGCGCGAGGCGACGGCGCGGCGCGGTCATGTCCGGCTCCGGCGGCGGCGGTCCGCCTGCAGGTGGAAGTGGGCGTAGACCCCCAAGTATGACGCGATCACGAGGTGGAACACGGTGGGCAGCGGCGCATCGAGCCACCAGTGTCCGGAGTACGCCGTGGCGCCCAGTATCAGCCGCGCCAGCATCACCGCGCCGTAGAGGGCGGCAAGGGCGCCGATGACGCGGCCGCGCGTGGGCACGCGCCCTTCGGATCCGCGGCTCACGCGCCAGGCCGTGCGGGCCATCCAGGCGAGATCGCGATCTGCGCGGCCAGCAGCCAGCCGTAGGGCAGGCCCCGCTCTGCCACGCCGCAAACGGCGGCAACGCGCGCCAGCCGGTAACGCGGGCCAGGGGTTGCGCCGCCACTCGCGCCGCAAAGAGCGCGCCGGTCAGCCACAGCCACCGGCCGTGCGTCATGGCGTGACGACGACGCGGTGTTCGCTCGGCCGGTTCGACGGATGGTCCGAGAACCAGCAGATGAACTCGTCCACCAGATCGACCTTCACCACGTAGCTCCCTGGGGGCAGCGTGGCCGGTACATCGACGACGAGCGTGGCCTCGGTGCGGGCGCCCGGGGCCACGTCGCTGGTCAGGCAGGTGCGGCCGGGCAGGTCGGTCACCAGGCGTCCGGTCGCGGCCTCGAGCCACTTGCAGCCGAAGCGCACGTAGCCGCCGCGTGGCAGCGGCTGAGCGAGCCACACCGTGTCGCCGGTGTTGGTGGCGCGGGCGCGGATCTCGAAGCGGCCGCCGGCGCGCACCGCCGCGGGCAGCGGATCGGCGTGAATCTCGGCAGCGAGCACGCCGGGCGCCCGCGACGTCTTGGGCTTGGCGCCGGCGCGCACCAACATGGCGAACGCGTGGTGGCGGTGCAGTTCGGCAACCACGCCGGCCGCGGTCATGTGCGGACGCGGATGCCGGCCGGTGACGTAGAGGTCGATCTCCTGCACGGGCAGCAGGCGCAACGGCGGCTGCAGCGTGGCGGCGAGCATGGCCTCCGAGAACCCGCCGTCGAGGGCCAGGCGCAGGAAGGCCAGCACGTCGAAGGCGCGGTCGTCTTCGCCGTGTTCGGCGCGCGCGCGCTTGGTTTCGGCGTGATCGAGGTGCGCCAGACCCGGCTCCGACAGCACGGCTCGGGCGCCCGGCTTGAGCACGCGTGCCAGTTCAGCCACGGCCGCCGGCAGGTCGCTCACGTGGTGCATCGCGTTCATGCACAGCACGCCGTCGAAGGTGGCGTCGGCGCAGGGTAGACGTTCGGCCACGCCGCACGCCACCTGCACCGTGCCGCTGATGCGCCCCGCGTCGAACGACGGCCGGCGCCGGTTGTTGGCGAGCGCGTTCACGTCGGGGTCCACGGCCACCACGTCGTAGCCGAAGCGGGCCAGCATCTCCGACGAGAAGCCCGAACCGGCGCCGAGGTCGAGCACGCGATCGCCGGGCCGGCAATCGAGCAGCATGAGCAAGGTGGAGAGGTCGAAGAGCCAGCGCAAACCCT
The DNA here is from genome assembly GCA_963814395.1 of uncultured Acidobacteriota bacterium. Classification (GTDB taxonomy): domain Bacteria; phylum Acidobacteriota; class Vicinamibacteria; order Vicinamibacterales; family UBA2999; genus CADEFD01. The sequence goes on along the minus strand of CAWFCS010000033.1, from coordinate 47,382 downwards.
GGTCGTGGGTTTCTGGCGACAGGGGAAACAGCCCCGCTTCGAACACATCGCCTACCCGCGCCTGCGCGTCGCTCATCGGACGTAGACTAGCATGCCGTTTCGTCTCTCTTAATCTCTGGCAGGAGCCGTGCCCGTGAGCCAAGTCATGACGTGGAAGCGATGGGGAGTGCTCGTCGCGCTGGTGACGCTCGCCGCCGATGCGCGGACCGCGTTCGCGCAAGAGAACCGCATCGACATGGTGGCGCCCACGGCGCCCGACCTGGCGCCCTACGGCAGCCACGCGATTGGCGTGCGCACGCTGCGCGCCACCGACCCGAACCGGCCCGACATCTTGAAGACCACGGCCGGCGGCCCGACCGCCCGCTACGACCGCACGCTCACGCTCGAGGTCTGGTATCCGGCGGCGCTGGCCGGCACCGAACGGGCCGGCGGTGACTACCGCGCCATCACGCGCGACCCCGCCGTCACGGTCACGCTGCGCGGCCGGGCCGTGCGCGATGCCGCGCCGCTCGCCGCAGGCGCGCCGTTCCCGCTCGTGATCGTCTCGCACGGCTATCCCGGCAACCGCTATCTCATGAGCCACCTCGCCGAGAACCTGGCGAGCAAGGGCTATGTGGTGACCTCGATCGATCACGCCGACAGCACCTACGACGACCAGAAGAGCTTCGGCAGCACGCTCTACAACCGCCCGTTCGACCAGTTGTTCGTGCTGAACGAAATGGCGCGGCTCGGCGCTGCTGGCTCGGGCAGCTTCCTGGCAGGCCGGGTGGACGCCTCGCGCACCGGCATCGTCGGCTACTCGATGGGCGGCTACGGCCTGGTCAACGTGATTGGCGGCGGCTACAGCACGGCGGCCGCGGCATTTCCCGCATCGCCGCCCGAACCGCCTGCTGCTCGAGCGGGGCGCCGACACACCGGCCTATCAGGCCGCGCGCGATCCGCGCATCAAGGCGGCTCGTGGCCATTGGTCCGTGGGGCATGCAGGCGGGCTACTGGGATGCTGCGGGTCTGGCCGGCATCCGCACGCCCACGCTCTTCGTGGCCGGCAGCGCCGACGACGTGTCGGGCTACGAGAAGGGCACGCGCGCCATCTTCACCGGCGCCGTCAACGCCGAACGCCACCTGCTCACGTTCGTGAACGCCAACCACAACGCCGCCGCGCCCATGCCGGCACCGGCCGAAACCTACGCGTATTCGGAGACGCTCAAAGGATTCCCGTTCGCGCACTACGCCGACCCGGTGTGGGACACGGTGCGCATGAACAACATCCTGGCGCACTTTGCCACCGCGCACTTCGATGCCTACGTGAAGGGCGATCGCACGCGGCTCGCCTACTTCGACGTGGTGCCGCAGGGCAAAGACGCGGTGTTCGCGCTCGACCGCGACGGCACGCCGCTGCCCACGCATACCTACTGGAAGGGCTTCAAGCGGGGCACGGCCCTGGGCCTCGTGCTCGAACGCGGCACGCCGGCGCCCACCACGCCTCGCTAGGCGCGCCGTCGAGACACTCAGGCCATGATGCGCACGACCACGACGGTCTGGTCGTCGGTCTGCGGCGCCGCACCGCGGAATTCCGCCATGGCCGCGAAGATGCGCTCGGTGATGACCGCGGCCGTCTGGTCGCGATTGGCGCGCACTACCGCGGCGATGCGGCCCGATCCGAACTCGTCGCCGCTCTCGCTGAACGTCTCCGAGATGCCGTCGGTGCAGAACGCGAACACGTCGCCCACGTTGGCCGGCACCACGACTTCGTCGTAGGTGGTCGTGCCGAACGACCCGAGCGGCACGCCCGGCAGCTCGATTTGCGCGCACTCGGTGCCATCGGCCGAACAGCGGATCGGAAACGGCAGACCGGAGTTGGCCATGGTGAGCGTGTGCTTGCGCAGGTCGAACTGCGCGTAGCACAGCGTGCAGTCAGTACTCCTCGAGCTGCCGCTCGTGCAGGATGCGGTTGATCGACGTCAGGATCGCGCCCGGGCCTTGGTGATTGCGGTCCTGCCCTAGACGGCGGCGGAAGGTGCGGCCGCGCACGACCTCGGCGGCAAACACGCTGTAGAGCGCCGCGGGCACGCCTTTGCCCGACACGTCGCCCACGGCGACGATGAACTGGTTGGGCTCGGGCGCGAGGAAGTCGTAGAGGTCGCCGCCGAGCTCGCGCGCCGGCTCGAAGCGCCACGACACGTCGACCGCGCGCAGGCGCTTGGGCAGCTCCTGCGGCAGGAGCGCCATCTGCACGCGCTGGGCAAAGCGCAGTTCCTTCTCGATGCGCTCCTCGTTGGCGCGCACCGTCTCCCACAAACGCGCGTTCTCGATGGCCACGGCGGCTTCCGACGCCAGCAGCGTGAGCAGCTCCACGTGCCGCTTCGAAAACGCGTTCAGCTCGGGGCTCTCGAGGTCGAAGGCGCCGATGCAGCGATCCTTCACGAGCAGCGGCACGACCAGTTCGGATTTGGCGTCGACCACGGCGTTGATGTAACGCGGGTCCTGCGTCACATCAGGCACGAGCACCACTTCCTTGTGCTGCACCGCGTAGCCGAGCAGGCCCTCGCCGACCCGCACCGGCGAACTGGCCGAGCCGTCGCCGTAGCTGATGGCCACCTTGAACTCCACCATCTGCGTGGCGTCGTTCACGAGGGCGATGCCGAAGGTGCGATACGAGATGACCCGCTTCACCAGATGGGCCACACGCGTGAGCAGCTCGTCGAGGTCGAGAATGGCGCTCATCTCGCGCCCCACCTCGGCCAGCGTTTCCATCGTGTCGGAGTACTCGCGTTCCGACTCGAACAGCCGCGCGTTCACGATCGCCTGCGCCACGGCCGCGCCGAAGGCGCGCAGCATCGACTCGTCGGTGTCGTCGAAGGCGCCCTTCTCGTTGCTCAACAGGTTGAGCGCGCCAATCGCCTTGCCCTTGTTGCGCAGCGGCACCACCAGCGTGGACTGCACACCGGGCACCACGCTGATGTAGCGCGGGTCGGTGCTCACGTCGTTGAGCAGAATCGAGCGCTGCTCCTGCACGGCCGTGCCCACGGTGCCCTGGCCGAGCGCCAGGCGCACGCTCTTGGACACCTCTTCCGGGTAGCCCTCGGCGTAGGCGATACGCAGCGTTTGCGTGGCCTCGTCGAGCAGATACACCGAGAACACGCCGAAGTCGGTGAGGCGGGCGATGAGCCGCGGAATGCGCTGGAGCAGCTCGTCGAGGTCGAGCACCCCCGTGACCTCGCGGCTGAGGGCGAAGAGCGCAGCGAGGCGTTCCTGGTCGGACTTGCGGTCGGCGATGGGGCCGTGGCTCGAGGGTTCGGTTGACGTCGGATTGGTCATTGGCGAGGTGATGGCGGCGTGGCCCCGTCTCCGGTCACATGGGAGGTGACCCACGACTGGATTCTCGAGAGGCGGTCCTGCAGGTGATGGTACTCCGTGAAGCCGTGCCCTTCGCGCGGATACGTCACCAGTTCCGTGGTCTTGCCGCGATCCTTGAGGCCACGGTAGAGCTCCTGCGCCTGGCCGAGCGGCACGCGTTCGTCGGCCGCGCCGTGCAGGATCAGCGTGGGCGTCGTCACGTTGTCCACATGGGTCATGGCCGAGCGATTCACGTAGAGCGGCAGCGTTTCCTTGCTGGCGATGCCGCCGAAGTAACCGGTGAGCACGTTGGGGATGTCGTTGGTGCCGTACATGCTCCACAGGTTGGTGAGCCCGGCGCCCACCATGGCCGCCTTGTAGCGCGCGGTTTGCGTGATGGTCCAGGCGGTCATGTAGCCGCCGTAGCTCCAGCCGATGTGCGCGAGCTTGTCCTTGTCGGCGACGCCGCGGGCGATGAGCGCGTCGACCCCAGTCATGATGTCCTTGAAGTCGCCACCGCCCCAGTCGGCGATGTTGGCGCGCAGGAACTTCTCGCCGTAGTTGGTGCTGCCGCGCGGATTGGGATAGAACACCGCCCACCCCTGGCTGGCCCAGAGCTGCCCGCCCTCGAGGCCGCCCACGCGGTAGTTGTTCACGTGCGCGCCGGCCGGGCCGCCGTGCGCCACGACCAGCAGCGGATAGCGCTTGGCGGGGCTGAAGCCCACGGGCTTGAGCAGCACGCCTTCTACCTCGAGGCCGTCGCTGCTCTTCCACGAGATCACTTCCACGTCGCCCAGCGCGAAGTCGCGGGCCTGCGGGTTCACGTCCGACACCCGGCGCGGCGTGGTGAAGGCTGCATCGGCCACGTACACATCGGCGGGGGCCGACGGCGTGTCCATGGCAAACGCCACGCGTGTGCCATCGGCGCTGAACGACCCGAGCTGCAGCGTGCGGCCCTTGGTGAGCTGTGTGGCGCGGCCGGTGGCCACCTCGAACGACCAGGCCTCCACGTAGGCGCGGGTGCCGGCCGTGAAGTACAGCCGCGAGCTGTCGCTCGACCACTGCGGCGCGCCGGGATCGACGGCGAGGTTGCCGGTGACGTCGCGGGTTTGCTTGTTGGCCACGTCGTAGAGCATCACGCGGGAATGCCCCACCGTGCCCTTGGGCGTGCCGTCGGCAATCGCGGGCGACGTGACCGGCTCTGACAGATACACGAGCGCCCGGCCGTCGGGCGAAAAGCGCGCACCCGAATCGGGGCCGAAGTTGGTGCTGATGCGCTCCACCGCCTGGGTCTTCGTGTCGACGATGTAGACATCGCGCCGGCCATCGCGCAGTAGCGCCGAGGCGCCGGCCGTGAAGGCCACGCGCGTGTTGTCGGCGTGCCACGACAGTGGCCCAGTAATGGTGAGCGCGTCGCCGCTGGTCACGCGAGCCACGGCTTTGGTGGCCACGTTCACGGTCCACAGGTGCACCGGCCGGGCCGTGCGCTCGAAGACACGCTCGTCGTCGCGACGGTCGAGCGTGGCCGTTTCATCCGCGCTGCGGGGGTCGGTGCGGGTGAAGGCGATGGTGGCGCCGTCGGGCGACCAGGCGTACTGCTGGATGTCGTCGGGCACGTCGGTGAGCGGCCAGGCCTCGCCGCCGTCGGTGCGCATCAGCCAGATCTGCGCCACGGGCTCCTTGCCGGCACGCTGGCCCCGGGCTGACACGAAGCTGATGTGCCGGCCATCGGGCGACCACGCCGGCTGCGCGTCGCCCTTCTCGCCGTAGGTCACCTGACGGGCCGGGCTGCTGCCATCGGCCGGCGCACGCCACACGTGCGTGCGCGAGTCTTTTCGGCCCTCCGGCTTGGCGTCGTGCCAGGCCCGCACGGTGAAGAGCACCGCGCTGCCGTTGGGCGCCATGACGGTATCGCGCACCACGCGAATGCCTAGCACGTCGTCGATGGCCACCGGACGCACCTGCGCCGACGCGGGCGTGACGGCAACGAGCAGGGCAACGAGCAGAGCAGCAGCGCGCATCGGCGGACCTCCAGGCGCGGCCGGCCCCGCGCCAAACGCGCAGTATAGCCCCGGCCTCGCAGGGCATGGGATACTACCGGCCTCGTGGATATTGCGTCCCTACCGCTCAACTACGCGGCCATCGCGCGAATCTTGCCCCACCGCTATCCGTTCCTGCTGGTCGACCGCATCACGGCGTTCGTGCCCGACGTGAGCATCACCGGCATCAAGAACGTGACCTCGAGCGAGCGTTATCTGTCGCCGCCCGACGAGCGTGGGCAGCAGGTGCTGCCGCCGACGATTCTGACCGAAGCGGTGGCCCAGGTTGGCGGCATCCTGATTCTGTCGAAGCCCGAGAACGTGGGCCGGCTCATCTACTTTCGAGGCATCGAACGGGCCCGGTTCCGCGGCTCGGCCAAGCCGGGCGACTCGGTGGAGATCGTGGCCAAGGTGATTCGCCTGCGCAGTCGCATGGGCCTGCTGACCGGCTTACGCCAGCGTGGACGGCCGCATTCTGGTGAAGGGCACCATGACGTTTGCGCTGGGGCCGAAAGCCGACGGGTCTGAGGGCGGCGAAGAGTAGTTCCTCTTACTCGCTTCTCAAGCCCGCAAAGAGCATGTCAGCGAAACGCCTTGATGAGCTGGCGCATCTCGGCCAGGCCAAGTCCCGTGAGCCAACTCTTTTGAGGGGCAACTGGTTCAAGGGTGTCGCCCTGCACTCTCAACGGCGGTGACAGGCCGATAGCCCAGCCGTTCTCGTGCTGCAGATGATTGAGCACAACTAAGTACTGAGCGGGGTAGGGATACTGTACCGAGAAACGAGGAGCGCACGACCACGCCGCCGATCGCAACCTCGCCTCCTACGTCCGCGAACTCCACTGACCGGCCGACTACAAGCGCGGCGCGCGCCCCTCGGGCGTTACCGACCTTGAGCGCCTCCACGATCGTACCGACGAACTTCGTCCATACGAACGCTCCTTCGACGGCAAGCACTCCAGATACGCCGGTGACATCGACGCGCACGACTGAGCTGTCGCCTTGTCGCATTGCGTTCTCGAATAGGACCCGTGGCGGCTGCCACAAGTGGGATGCGCCTTCACCGAGCGGGGCGAGTTCTACGATCTCGTCATCTTGTCTGAGTGATTTTGCGATCGGCTCACCCGTGATGTGAATGGTACGGACTTTTCTCGGCGTCGGTTGGCCCCCAGCGTCGACGCTGACAGCGAACATGGCGAGTGCCGTTGCCGATGCCAGCACGCTAAGGGGTCTGCGCAGCACGAACAGCCTCCACATCGCAGCTCGTCGGATGCCGTGCCAGGTTCCGACCGACGCGATCGTCGCGCGTCTCGAGGACATTCTGGGGTGACTGCGGAATATAGAAGATATTCATCACCGTTCCGCCCCGAACGAAGGAGGTGGGGTGCGCAAGGCCAAGCCCATGGCCGATTTCGTGCATCGCTGCCAACTTGTACCCTTCCTCTTGGCTCAGATAAGCCGCGTCCGTCGTCAGGAACATCGTGCCACTGGTGATCCTTGTGCGTCCCGGGTGATTATCGGGAGGGGGAAACGCCCCGATGCGGGGACGCCCCTGGTCGTCGCGTCCGAGCGGTACCTTCCGCACACCGATACTGGGCGGCACATTCTGCTGGCGCTCTTCGTCGGTTCGAATCCTGAATGCTCGCGTGAGGTTCTCCGCTGTGCTCGTGTCATTCCACTCCTTGAATGCGTCCTTGACGCCCGCCCCTTGAAACGACTGAAACTGTCCTGTTGGGTTGGCCGGAGTGTCGATGAGGTCGTAAGAGTACACAGCATTCGGCACGAGCCCGATGTGTGGGCTGTCAGCCACGGGCAGGTCTCGATACAGCCTACCTGGTGTACACCTGTTGCTCTGTCCGCTCGAGTAGGTCCACTCGTTAGCTCGTGTCGATGGTGCAGCCACCATCGCGAGGGCACCGTCCAGATCGAGCCCATGTAGTAAGTCCTGATCGCGCAAAACAATCAGCGGCGAACTGAAAGCGCTGATCGCCGTCGGGTAACTACCGATGACCAACCCGCTGGCATCGCGCTCCTGCAGCACGGTTGTGGCGCCGTCCCAAGTGAGCCACTGCATCCCACCGTTTCCCAGACCCTGAATGAGCGTCCCGAAGGATGGCGCCGTCCACTGCGGCGCCCATGTCTCAGTGGATCGCGCAATCGTTTCTGCGTTCGGCTCGTCCGGATGATAGATCGTGCCATCGTTGGTCACCATGACGCCAAGGCGGTCGACAGCGTCGTTCTCGGCCCAGGGCGCAAGTCGATTCGCAGTAACGCCCGCGTCGCCGACGGTGGCTATGCGAGACTCGTTGAGGGTGCTCGCGCCGTCGTACGCGAATCGGTGCCACGTCGCGAGTGCCCCGCCGCGGCCGTCTGGTCTGTTGACGCCCTCCCAAAAATACTCTTGGCCTGCGTTGTTGTACGCGCCGTCGGGGTCCATTGGCCACGTGCCTGACCAGTCGGCGATCGTATGGCTCGTTACTGTCCCGCTCGCGGTAACCCGCCACAGCCGCAGAGTGAAACTGTCGGATGCGGTGCCGGTGGTGTCGCCTGGACAAGCGGTCGCCCACTGGAGGTGCCGCTCGGTGTGTTGCACGTAGGCGTCACCGTTGGGCATGACGCTAATGGCACCGAGCGACCCCTGCTCTCTGATGTTCTGATTCACGACCGGGCAGCCGTCCGGGGACGATAGCCGATCGGGGAATCGCCAAGTGCTCACGGGTAACGGCACACGGAACTTAACGGCCCCTGTCCGCCCGTCCAGCGCGACGATCACACTCCGGAAGTTGCCTCCTCCTGACGGGAAGCGTGGGCTTGCGGGGAAGGAGCCGCTCCCAACGATCTCGGTGAGATACACAGTGCCGTCTGCCGAGGACGCTACCGAAGGGATGTACTCGGTCACGTACTCCCAGGGAGCGATGCCGCCCCCGCCTACACGGCGCAGGGTTGTCGTGTAGCTGCTGGGGTCCGGCGATTCGCCGACGCTGCGCGCGAGGAAGCCTCCGAACGCATCAGCCACCGGACGCTCGTCGACAGCCTCGCTCCACAGCGTGGCTCCGTCGGCGCCCCGGATCGCTTTTGCGACCGTGCCGGACGTGACAGGATCCACTTCGACGCTGAACAGGTCGGGGTCGTCGTCCCGCACGGGATTCGCGCGCAACGGCGCCTGCAGTTGCCGTCCAGGAGTGGGCGCCGCGGTCCAGATCGCCTCGCCCGGCGCGACGGATCCCGGGAGCACACGCACGACCGCATCGGCGGTGAGGCCACCGAGGGTGGCCGTGATAGTGGCTTGGCCAAGGGCTTCCGCCAGAATCGTCCCGTCGTTTTCAGGCGCAATCGAGACCACGCTGGGGTTGCTCGAGCTCCAAACGAGTCCGGTGGGCGCCACGCCGGCATCGGTCGTCACCGTGAGGCCGCGGATGTCGCCCACCGCGAGCGCGAGGCTGGTTGGCGCAATCACGATTGCGGTGGCTGCCGTCTCTCGCGTGGCACGCAGGCCCGCCGAGGAGGAATTGCCGGCCACGTCGATGGCGGCAAGCACGACCGTGTTCTGCCCCGGCGCCAACGGCACCGTGCAGCTTGCGGCCGCGCCACTGAGGGTGGCCAGCTGCCCACCGCACTGCGCCCTGTCAGCGGTCACGTAGAAGCGCGGAATTCTGGACTGCGGTCGAGGCCGGCGTGCGGGTCGCCTCTCCCCTGGTGTCCGCGGTCGTTGATGGGCTGACAGGCGTTCGGCGGCGGGGGTGACGGCCCCGGTGACGAGCGCAGCCGGCCGCCGAGCGCCCCGCCGAAGGCGGCCTGACCGGATGCAGTAGGCTGGCGGGCGGCGACGGAGAGGTGAGGACCTGGAGTTGATGGCTCCAGGCCCTCGATGACCGCCTCGATGCTGCGACAGACCGAGCCGATCGCCCGTGTTGTGGCACGGATTCGCGTAGCTGTCCAGTCGGGCGCGGGCGTCGCCGCGACGCCGTGGACCGGCCGCTGCGACTCAAGACCTGTCGGCACTGTAGCCAGCCGTTCGCGATCTGCGCGTCGTGTGATCGGGGCCATGCGTTCTGCTCGCCCGCGTGTCGCGTCGTCGCGCGCGACCGCTCCGTGCGCGCGGCCCGTCGCCGGCACCGCGCCAGCCCCGAAGGCCGGCTCGATCATCGCGATCACCAGCGCGCCTATCGCACCCGCGTGAGGGATCACACTTCCCAGCGCGCGCCGCCCGCCGCCACACTGCCGGCTGACACGTCGACGGATCCGGTGCCGACCGGCCCCCTGATGGGGGCGTCGCGATGCATGGTCTGTGGTCGCCAAAGCAGGTGGCTCCTTCCACCGCCCTGGCAGATCCGTCGCGTGTCGCTTGAGGCCTCGCATGATCACGCCCGCCCAGCACGCCGAGATTCGCCGCCTCTACTACGCCGAGCACTGGCGCGTCGGCACGATCGCCACCCAGCTCGGCGTCCACCATGAGACGGTCGCCGCGGCGCTCAATCGCGCCAGCGTGCTCACGCAGGCCGGACGGTGTCGGGCCACCGCGCTCGACCCGTATCTGCCGTTCGTGCGCGACACGCTGACGCAGTATCCGCGGCTGCGGGCCACGCGCCTGCACGAGATGCTGCGTCAGCGCGGTTATCCGGGCTCGGCGGTGCAGGTCCGTCGCGCGGTGCGCACGCTGCGGCCTGCGCCGGCGGGCGAGGCGTATCTCCGCCTGACGACCTTGCCTGGAGAAATCGCGCAGGTGGACTGGGGCAGCTTCGGGACGATCCGTGTGGGCCGTGGCGTCCGGGCGCTGTCCGCCTTCGTGCTGGTGCTCGGCTACTCGCGCGCGATCCACGCGGTCTTCACCCTCGACCAGACGCTGGAGAGCTTCCTGCGCGGGCATGTCGAGGCCGTCGCCGCGCTGGGCGGCTGCGCCCGCACGATCCAGTACGACAATCTCAAGACGGCGGTCCTCGATCGCCAGGGGAGCGCGATCCACTTTCATCCGCGCCTGCTGGAGCTGGCCGGGCACTATCACTTCGCGCCTCGCCCCTGTGCCCCCGCGCGGGCGAATGAGAAGGGCAAAGTCGAGCGGCAGATCCAGTATCTGCGCCACGCCTTCTTTGCCGCCCGGCCCTTCCGCGACCTCGACGACCTGCACGCGCAGTTTATCCAGTGGCGCGACACCGTCGCGCATCAGCGGCGCCATCCCGATCAGCGTGACCAGACGGTGGCGCAGGTCCTCGTCGAGGAGCAGCGCGTCCTGCTCCCGCTCCCCGCCCATCCGTTTGAGACCACGCTCGTGCGGCCGGTGCGCACCGGGAAGCAGCCCTACGTCGTCTTCGACCGCAATCACTACTCGGTGCCCCACACGCACGTCCGACGACCGGTGACGCTGCTCGCCGATGCCACGACCGTCCGCGTCGTCGACGGCTCCACCGAGCTCGCGCGGCACGATCGCAGCTACGACACCGGCGCCGTCGTCGAAGTGGCCGCGCATGTCGCCGCGCTCACCGCCGCCAAACACGCGGCGCGGCCCATCACCGCTCGGGCGCGCTTGCGCCAGGCCGTGCCCGCGCTCGATCGCCTCTTCACGGTGTGGGCCGCGCAGGGCGATGCCGGCGTCGCCCAGCTCCGCCGCCTGCTCGCCCTGCTCGACGACCACGGCGCGCCCGCGCTGGCTGCCGCCGTCGCCGAGGCTCTCACGCACGAAGCCCCCAGTGCCGGCACCATCGCGCACCTGCTCGATCAGCAGCGCCGTCGCCGCGGCCTCCGACCCGCCGTCCCGCTCCTCCTGCCGTCCCACCCCGGCGTCCAGGACCTCACCGTCCAGCCGCATGCTTTGGAGACTTACGATGCCCTCAGCCCCGACCGCCCCCGCGACCCTGAGTAGCCAGCTGCGCCGCCTCGGCCTCACGCGCAGTGCCGACGATTTGAATGACCTGCTCGCCCGCGCCGCCAAAGATCGGTGGACGCCGGTCGCGCTCCTCGAGGCGCTCGCCACCACCGAGCTCGAGGACCGCGCGCACCGCAGCCTCGAGCGCCGCTTCAAGCGCGCGCGCCTCGGCCGCTTCAAGCCCATGGCCGACTTCGAATGGAGCTGGCCCAAAGCGCTCGACCGCCCGCTCGTCGAGCAGGTGCTGACGCTCGACTTCCTCGGCCGCGCCGACAATCTCGTGCTCGTCGGCGCCCAGGGCCTCGGCAAGACGATGATCGCGAAGAACACCGTGCATCAGGCGATCCTGCACGGCCACTCCGCCCTATTCACGACGGCCGCCGACCTCTTGCTCGACCTCAACAGCCAGGAGACGGCCCGGGCGCTCGACCGACGGCTCAAGCACTACCTGCGGCCGCACTTGCTCTGCATCGACGAGATCGGCTACCTCGCCTACGACGCGCACGCCGCGGACCTGCTCTTTCAAATCGTCACGCGCCGCTACGAGCAGAAGTCGATCGTGCTCACGACCAATCTCGCGTTTCGCGACTGGCACACGATCTTTCCGAACGCGTCCTGTGCGGTCGGCCTCATCGACCGGCTCACGCACCACGCCGCCATCGTCAAGGTCACCGGCGACAGCTATCGGCTCCGGGAGGCCGAGCACGCCCAGAAGACGCGACGGGCGTCATAGCGCGCCCTGGCCTGGGGCGACCGCCCGGCGACGGTCGGTCCAGATTTACGCGCTTATCAGTGAGCGCCAACAGCGCCCTCGCTACACCCGAGCCCGTGTCGGTCACGGTGCCTGAGAGCAGCAGGGCCGCATCGGTCGTCGAGAGGTCGGCGGTTGGGAAGGAGAGGGCCACGACCGGGGCGACCGAATCGATATTGATCGTGACCGTCAAGGAACTCTGTTGGCCGAGCGCGTCTTCGGCCGTCACTGTCACGAGCTGTCCCGCCCCTTGCTGCGTCACCGATACTGGCTGGGGGCAGCTTGCAACCGCCGAGGCATCCGCGCACTCGAAAGAGATGGTGACCGGGGTGTTGTTCCAGCCCGCGGCGTTGGCTCCCGGGCTCACGGTAGCCACGATCGTGGGGGGCGCCGTGTCGATCACGTAGATGTCACTGCTGGGCACACTTTCCGTCCAGCCGGACTGATAGGCGCGCGCCCGCAGCACTGACGACTGCGACATCGCCACGGGGCCACCGTAGAGCGGCGAAGCCTGGTCTGGCACCGATCCGTCGGTCGCGTAGTGCACAGTCGTGCCCGGAGCGGCAGTGAGGGTCACGAGCTGCCCCGCTGCAATCGCCCCGCCAGGCGGGTTGGCGACAGGAGCGGCCAGAATGCCCTGCGTGGTGCCGCCGGGGGTAATCGTCACTACGACGGGCGCAGACGTGGTGGTCGCGTTCGTCTGGTCCAGGGCCGCAGCTGTGAGGACGTGCAGCCCCTGCGTGGGCGCGCTCCAGGTGATCTGATACGGCGCCGTCGTGGCTGTGCCGATAGCCGTGGCGCCGTCGTAGAACGTCACGTGTTGAATGGCGCCGCCGGTAGCGACCGCGTGTGCCGTCAGCACGAGGCTCGCCGGTGCATTGAAGGTCGTGCCGGGGAACGGACTCGTCAGCGCGATGGTGACAACGGGCGGCGCAGTGCTCGCCACGATCGCGGCACTAGTCGTGATGCGCTGGTAACTGTTCGAGGCATAGAGCCGCACCTCGTAGGTGCCCGCGGCGGCGGGCAACGCGAAGGTCAACTCGCCACCAGTGAGGCCGGTCGTCGGGGCTACCGTAGAGCCGTTCAGAGTACTGCCACGCGAGGAACGAGGCGTCGGGCGCGCCCTGCGCCGCCAGCGCCACCCAGTCAGTGGTGTTGCCCGGGCCGCCGGTGATCGTGGCGGTGACGTTGCTGGCGGGAGCCACGGTAACCGACGTGGGCGGCGCCGTGCCGTTCACCGCGATCTGCGCCGGCGTTTGCGGTACCACCATGGCGCCGCTCGTGGCTAGCCGCCCATAGCTGCCGTCCATGAAGAACCGGAATTCGTAAGTGCCCGCAATGGTGGGCACCACGAAGTGCAGCGTTCCAGTGGCGAGTCCAGACCCCGGCAGCGAGGCCGTGTCGTTCAGATAGCGCCAATCGAGCAGCTCGTTGTCTGCGGCGCTTGCCGCGTACAGCCCCACCCAGTCGCCAGGGTTGGCCGGGCCCGCCGCCACGCTCACCACCGCCTGCGAGCCGGGCATGGCGGTCGTCGCGGCCGGTGCGGCGATGCCGTTCACGCTCAGCTGCGCGGCTGCGGCCGACACCACCATCGAGGTGCTGGTGGCAAGCCGCGTGTAGGTGTTGGCGGCAAAGAAGCGGAACTCGTAGCTGCCGGCCGAAGTGGGCACCGCAAAGTTCACGGTGGCCGCCGTGAACCCCGACACCGGCAACGTGGTCGATCCATTCAAGTAGCGCCACGACAGCAACGCCGTGTCAGCAGTGTTCGCGGCGTACAGTCCCACCCAGTCGCCTGCATTCCCAGGGCCATCCGAGACCGCCACGTTGGCGTAGGTGCCCGCGTTGACCGGCACGGCCGCGGGTGGCGCGCCGCCATTCACTGTGACAGCCGCTGGGGACGCTGAAACGGTGATGACTCCGCTCGTGGCCAAGCGGCCGTAGGTGCCGTTGGCGAAGAAGCGCACTTCGTAGCTTCCGGGCGTCACCGGCGCCAGGAACGATACCGTGCCGCTTGCGAGGCCAGTTGTGGGCGCCACAGTCGTGCTGTTGAGATAGCGCCAATCGATCACCGTGCTGTCAGGCGAACCAAGCGGGGCAAGCGCTACCCAGTCGGTGAGATTGGCGGGGCCGTCGGCGATCGCCACGGCGATGGAAGCACCGGCGACAGCGCTCGCCGGGCTTGGACCCGCCGCGCCGTTCACGGTCACCACAGCGGGCGACGCCGTCACCGTCAACACGGCGCTGGTGGCAATTCGCGCATAGCTGTTGCTGGCGAAGAGTCGCCACTCGTAGGTACCTACCGCGACCGGGGCAGTGCGCGAAAGGGTGGCACTGGTGAGCCCGTTCGAGGGCGGCGTAGAGGAGCCGCTCAAGTAGCTCCAACTCAAATATCCGGAGTCGCTCGCCCCGGTGGGATAGAGCGCAAGCCAGTCGGTGGGGTTGCCTGGTCCACCTGCGATCGCTACTGCCACTGCCGAGGCGGCGGCCACGGTCACCCCGGCGGGCGGAGCCTGGGTGTTCAGAGAAATGGACTGGGCGGTGGCGGATTCAACTCCCAGGGCGAGCACGACGAGCAGGGATCCGACGGATGCACGCATGCGAGAAGCCTCGTTTCGAAGACACGAGACGGCAGGATTCCGCCGTGAGGGTTGGGCAGCATCCCGTACCCCCCCCCCTGTGCTGTCAAGCAGAGCTTCGCGGAGCTGTCGTCCCTACCGCTCTCACAAAGATGAGGTCATGAACGTCAGCCTGCACGGCGCCAAGACCCAGCTCTCGAAGCTGTTGGACCTCGTGGAAGACGGCGAAGCCATCGTCATCGAGCGGCGCGGACGGCCGGTGGCGCAGCTCGTGCCCGTGCGTGCGTGCCGCGCCTCCCCGCTCGGGGCGATGCGTGGGCAGTTTTCGATGACTACCGGTTGGGAGCGGCCCTTTGGCGATGAAGAAGCTGACGCGTTCTTCGTGACGAGCGACGAAGCCATTCGCGCCTATCCGCTGCGAACAATCTGGCAGTTCAGCCGTGGCCGACCGTCGCGCCTGGCGGCTACGCGTCGCGCGTGCCGCGGTAGAGCACGCGGTTGAAGCGGCGGTGCCAGCCGGTGAATTCCGGGTCGGTGCCGCTGTCGCCCAGGGCCGAGCGCACCTGGTGCAACTGCGCGTCGAGGTTGTCCACCGCCGCCAGGATGAACGCCTCCACGCTCTTCGGCTCCACCGGCGAGCCCTTGTCCCTGGCCCCGTGGTGCGACACCACCAGATGTTCGAGCTCTGCGCGCAGGTCGTCGGGGAATCCCGAAATGCCCTTGGCGGTTTCGCGCACCATCACCAGCCCGAGCGCGATGTGGCCCACGAGGTTGCCGTCGCGTGAATAGCTGATCGCGCCGTTGTCGTAGGCTAGTTCCTGCAGCTTGCCGATGTCGTGGATGACCGCGCCGGCCACGAGCAGGTCTTCGCGCGCGCCGTAGTGCGCCGCCAGCACCTTGCCCACGGTGGCCATCGACAGGATGTGCTCGAGTAGACCGCCACGGTAGGCGTGATGGATCGACTGGGCAGCCGGCCATTCCCGGAGCGCAGTTTCGTAATCGGTGAGGATGCGGAGCAGGAACACCCGCAACGAGGGGTCGCTCACCCCCTCCACTAGGGCCCCGAGTTCGGCCCACATGTCACCAATCGGGCGCGGCGCGCTTGGCACGCACTCGTCCTGGCGGAAGCCCTGGGCCTCGTCCTGATCCGGATTCACGCGCCGGATCGACGAGGCCACGAGCTGCAGTTCGCCGTTGTGGGTGCTGGTGCGGCCTTCGGCCCGCACGAACTCACCGATTTCAAATTCGTGCTTGAACCGCTCTACCCCGTCGAACATGCGGCCGGCCACCTGGCCCGAGGCGTCCTGCAGCAGCAGCGCCAGGTATTCGCCGTTCTTGCCGACCCGCACGTCCTTGCGCACGCACAGGTAGAAGTTCCACCCGGTCTTGTCGGGCTCGAGGTGTGACACGCGCGCCAGCCGGGTACTCATCCTGGCAGCGTACATCAGGCCCTACGCTGGTAAAGTAGGCCCATGCGAATGCCCTTTCGATTCGGCGTGGCGGTCGTGACCCTCGCCGCCGCATTCGGCGTGGCGCTGGCGGCCCGTCAGAGCACGCCCGCGCGGCCAGCGACAGCACCAGCCGCGGCACCCGCCAAGCCGGCGGTCAGCAGCCCGGCGCCGCAGCCCGCAGCGCCGGCGCTGGCGCCGCTGCCGCCGCTCAACACCGCCGGCTACGCGCTGGCGCGGCCCCTGGCCGTGACGCGCGCGGTCTACGAGTTCGTGGCCCGGCATCCCGAGGTGTCGAAGCACGTGCCGTGTTACTGCGGCTGCGAAGCCGACGGGCATCGCAACAACGAGAACTGCTTCATCGGCGCGCGCGATGCCGCGGGCAACGTCACGGCGTGGGACACGCACGGCTTCGGCTGCGCCATCTGCGTGGACGTGGCCAGGGAATCGATGCAGCTCTATAACTCCGGCGCGGATCCGCAGAGCATCCGGGCCACCATCGAGAAGAAGTGGACGCCACAGGTACCGCACCAAGACGCCCACGCCCCCGGTGCCCGCCAAGAAGCGCTGACCCGGGTGGCGGACGATCGCGCATCTGCATTCGCCCGCCTCTTCGAGGCCGTGCACGAAGGCGTGTACATCGGCCTCATCGGCTCGTCGTCCACCACCACGCTGGCGGCCAACCCGCACCTGAAGCTCGTGCTCGGCTACCCGCCGGAAGCGATCGAGCGCGAAGTGCGGCCGTTCGATGCGAGCCGCTTCGCCGATCCGCAGGCGCGCACCGCCTTTCTCGAGCGGCTGTCCGTGGCGGGGTCGGTGGCCGACTACCTGTTGCGCCTGCGTCGCGCCGACGGCGCGCCGGTGTGGCTCGAGATCACGGCCACGGCCGATCCGCCCGACGCCAGCGGCGCCATGCGCATCGAGGCGCTGGTGCGCGACGTGAGCGAGCGCAAGCACATCGAAGATCAGTCGCGCGACCTCTACTACCAGTTGCTGCAGACCGAGAAGATGGCGGCGCTGGGCCAGACCATCTCGGGCGTGGCCCACGAGCTGAACAACCCGCTCGCCACCATCCTGTCGTGGGCCGAACGCCTGCAGCAGCGGGCCGACGCCGACGACATGCTCAAGCGCGGGCTCGACGTGATCCTGAGCGAGTCGGAGCGGGCCGCGCGTATCGTGCGCAACCTGCTGACCTTTGCGCGCAAGCGCCAGAGCACGCGCGCGCTCGTCGACCTGAACGAGATCGTGAAAGAGACGCTCGGCCTGCGCGCCTACGAGCAGCGCATCACCAACATCTCGGTGATTCCCGCGCTGGCCGCGGGCCTGCCGCAGGTGTTCGCCGACGGCCACCAGGTGAAACAGGTGCTGCTCAACCTGCTGATGAATGCCGAGCAGGCCATGCTCGGCGCCCATGGCCGCGGCACGATCGTGATTCGCACGTGGCACGACGGCGCCAAGCAGCAGGTGGTGCTCGAGGTGAACGACGACGGCCCGGGCGTGGCCGACGACGTGCAAGGCAAGATCTTCGACCCGTTCTTCACCACCAAGGAAGTGGGCAAGGGCACCGGCCTCGGCCTGACGGTGGCCTACGCCATCGTGCAGGAGCACGGCGGCCGCATCTCACTCAAGTCGAAGGTGGGTGCCGGGGCGTCGTTCTTCGTGGAGTTTCCGGTGTCGGGCGGCAAGCCCGCGCCGCCGCGACGGCTACAGCCCACCACGCCGACGCCGCGCGATGTGTTCAAGGGCGCGCGCGTGCTGGTGGTGGAAGACGAGCCGGCGCTGGCCAGCGCCGTGAAGGAAGCGTTCGTCGATGCGGGTTTCGTGGTCGACCGCGCGGGTGACGGCGAAGAAGGCCTCGCCCGCGTGGCCGAACACCACTACGACTTGATCGTGTGCGACTTGAAGATGCCGCGGGTCGACGGCATCCGGTTCTACCGCGCCATGACGGCGGCGACACCTGCGCTCGCCCGGCGCGTGATTTTCGTGACGGGAGATGTGGCCGGCACCGACGCCGAACGCTTTCTCGAAGAGAGCGGCTGCCGGTGGCTGTCGAAGCCCTTCAGGCTCGGCGAGTTGCTGCGCGCGGCGCGCGAAGCGCTGGCGTAGTCGAGCACGATGCCGCGGCGCGCGGCGCGGTCGGCGGCCGCTTCGGGCACCACCGTATCCGATTCGGGCAGGTCGGCCTTGGCCATGCGCGGCCGATGTTCGAAGGCCACCACGGCCTGACGCAGCGCCGCGATCGACGCGGTCGGCGTGGCATCCGGGCCGAGCGCTTCACGCAGGCGGCGCAGCGCGCGCGCATGCAGCTGCGACACGCGTGATTCGTTCACGCCGAGCTCGGCGCCGATTTCCTTCATGGTGACTTCGGCGTAGTAGTAAAGCGCCACGACGCGGCGTTCGCGCGGCGGCAGCGAGTCGACGGCGGCCTTCACGCGGTCTTGCACTTCCTTGCGTTCGTAGGCGGCGTCGGGACGCTCGGATTCGACCGGCACCATCACGGCGGGCAACTGCGATTCGTCGATGTTCTCGGCGCACGACAAGGGCGACGTCTGCTCGATGGTGTTGATGCGCACGATCACCTTGCCGAGGCGCTCTTCGTCCGAGCCCACGGCGGCGGCCAGGTCGGCCAGCGACGGCTCGTGACCAAGCGAGAGGCGCAACCGCTCGCGGGCGGCCTCGAGCTCGCGGCGCACGCGGCGCACGCCCCGGGGCCACGCATCCTTGCGCAGCGCGTCGATCATCGCCCCACGGACGCGCCGTTCGGCAAACGTCTCGAACTTGATGCCGCGCGATTCCTCGAACCGCCGCGCCGCGTCAATCAGGCCAATCACGCCGTCCTGGACCAGGTCGCCCAGGTCGATGGAATGCGGCATGGTGGAGGCCACGCGGCGCGCCAGCGCTTCCACGAAAGGAATGCCGGCTTCGATGCGGGGGTTGATGGCTTCGGCGGTCTGCTGGGCGATCATGGGGAATCGGGCTCCTGGGTCCGCCGGTCTTGGCGAACGCTGTCCCTCTTGCAGTCCCGATGCCAGAACCGCGCAGCCCTGCCACGGGGTGAGCACCGACGTGCGTAAACAGTTATTAAGTGACTGATAATTAATGACTTACGGATTCGTATGGCGGTGGTGTGCAGCGGGTGGCAGAGGTACGCACGAGCGCCAAAGACGTCGGTTTCTTGACGTGTGGTGTCGGTCCACGCCAAGGCACTGACGCAGAGTGCCGCCGGAATTGTCGGATTTTGATCGAGGTGGGGCGAAAACTGGCGGGCGGCGCGGGTTAGGCGCCGGAGAGGTCGCGAATGGTCCGCGTGGCGGCCATGGCTTCGAGTGCGGCGTTGACCACGTGCGTGGCTCGCGCGCGCTGGGCGGGGTCGGGCGCCTTCATCTCCATCAACTCGGCATGGGCCAGGATGACGCCCAGTTGGTTGCTGAGTTGATGAAACAGGCCGCGCAGGTCGGATGGCACCTGCTGGCCTGTCTCCACGGGGATAGTGGTCGGATTCACTGACGCCCTCGGCTCGAACTTCGTCGTGATTTACGCCGCGGGGCTGGATCCAGCGCGGGTGCTGCCGTCGGGCTGGCGCCACAGAGTGTCGACGAAGATGCGGATGCTGCCGCCCGCGGTGCGGACGTATTCAACCTTCCCAGCGGCGATCCAGTTGTAGATCGTACGCCGGCTGACACCCACGAGCTCACACGCCTTCATGATGCTGATTGTCTGACGTTCCACAGGCCGTTCTCCTTCAAAGGCTGGTATCGGTTGCTGCCGCGTGGGGATTAGGGCAGGTCTGTGCCAAGCCGCTCGGATTTCGAGGTTGACGGTCTGCCGTCAAGAGTGTCAGTATATTGACGCTCCTTCGCGTCCGAGAATCCCGCCTTGCCTGAACCTACCCATCTCCTTCTGGTCGACGACGAAGATGCCTTGCGCACTGTGATGGCCGAACGCCTCGCCGACGCCGGGTACAAGGTGACCGAAGCGTCGTCGGGCGAGCAAGCCCTCGAGAAGCTCGAACGCTTTGCCTTCGACGTGCTCGTCTCCGACCTGCGCTTGCCCGGCATCGACGGCCGCGAAGTGCTGGCCGCGGCGCTGCAGCGCTACCCGGGCATCATCGGCATCGTCGTCACCGGCTACGGCACCGTGAAAGACGCGGTCGACGCCATCAAGCGCGGCGCCTCGGATTTCATCAGCAAGCCCTTCCAGTTCGAAGAGCTGCTGCACGTGCTCGAATCGGCCCTCGAGCAGCGCCGGCTGCGCTCCGAGAACCAGTATCTGCGCCAGCAACTCGAACAGCGCGACGGCCTGCCCGGCATCGTAGGCCGCAGTCAGCCCATGCGCGACCTGTGCCAGATGATCGAAACGGTGGCGCCGAGCGGTGCCACGGTGCTCATCACGGGCGAAACGGGCACCGGCAAGGAAGTGGTGGCGCGCGCCATCCACCAGACCAGTCCCGCGCCGGCAGCAGCGCTTCGTGGCGCTCAACTGCAGCGCCATTCCCGAGAACCTGCTCGAAGCCGAGCTCTTCGGCCATGCCCGCGGCGCCTTCACCGGCGCCGTGACGGCGCGTCAGGGCCGGCTCGAACAAGCCGACCGCGGCACCCTCTTCCTCGACGAAGTGGGCACCATGAGCGCGGCGCTGCAGACCAAGCTGCTGCGCGTGCTGCAGGAGCGCGAGTTCGAGCGCGTGGGCGAGAACCGCACCATCAAGGTGGATGTACGGGTGCTGGCCGCCACCAACTCCGAGCTCGTGAAGATGGTGGCCGAGGGCACGTTCCGCGAGGATCTCTACTACCGGCTGAACGTGATCGCGCTGCAGCTGCCGCCGCTCCGCGATCGCAAGGAAGACGTGCCGCTGCTCGTGCAGCACTTCATCCGCAAGTTCGTGGCCCGCGACGGCACCGGCGGAATCGACGTGCCCGATGTGATGGTGTCGCAGGACGGCATGCGCCGGCTCATGGCCTACGCCTGGCCGGGCAACGTGCGGCAACTCGAGAACGCCGTGGAACGCGCCTTGATTCTGCGCGGCACGCGGCCGCAGCTCGACGTGTCGGATCTGCCGCCCGAGATTCAGGCGGTGCCGGTGGAAACGGCGCCCACGCTCGACCTGCCCGAGATTGGCGTGGATCTGCCGGAACTGGTCGGCCGGATCGAACGCGACCTGATCAGCCGGGCCCTGGCGCGCACCGAAGGCAATCGCGCCGACGCCGCGCGCCTGCTCGGCCTGAAGCGCACCACGCTCGTGGAAAAACTGAAACGTCTCCCCGAACTTTCGAACTGAGGATATTAGAATGCCGCCCCGCTACGCCTACTGGACCATCCTGGTGGACGGCCAGCCTACGGCGTTTCGCGCCGCTGAGCCCGACGAGCTGCTGCCCACGCTGAAACGACTGCAAGTGAAGCAGCCTGGGGCGCTCATGAAGTGGTTCCAGCGCGGACGCCTGTGGGAGTCGAAGGACGAGGCCAGGGACAAGCTCGATCAGGGCTACACCGTGGGCCCCGACGGCGCGCTCGTGCCCCCCGAAGCCACGGCCGGCCGCGGCAAGGGCTGGCGTCCGGGCGGCGAGCACAAGGACCCGCGCGAAAAATACCAACTGGCCAAGAAGGCCAAGTGGCAGAAATTCAAGCAGATGGTGCGGTCCAGGCCCGGGCACGGCCCGAAGCCGGGCGAAGGCGGCGACACGCCCGTGGACGACGCGCCGATCGAGGCCGGGTTCGAAGATCCGGCGTTCGACAATGCGGCCTTCGGCGGCGGCGAGTTCGAAGACGTGACCGCGCAGTACCTGGGTGACGACGACGCCCCAACCGCCGGCAACGCGAACGAGGCGGACGACGAGAAGCCCGCTGCCGGCGACGCGGCTCCGCCGTCTACTGATTGGCGTGGCCGTCCCAAACCCGCTGGCGATGGTCCCCCCGCGCCAAAGCGCGCGTGGAGCGGCGACCGGCCGAAACCCGCCTGGCGCGACAAGCCCGGCGGCGGGGCTGGTGGCGACCGCGGCGGCGCACGGCCGGCGTGGAAGCCGCGACCCGATGCCCGCGGGCCGAAGCCGGAGTGGAAGCCGCGCCCCGATTCTCGCGGACCGAAGCCCGAATGGACGCCGCGACCCGATGCGCGAGGGCCCAAGCCCGAATGGACGCCGCGGCCGGACTCGCGTGGGCCGAAGCCCGAATGGCGCGATCGCCCAAGTGGCGATCGGCCCAAGCCCGCCTGGCGCGACAAGCCCGGCGGTGCTGGTGGCGACCGCGGCGGCGCACGGCCGGCGTGGACTCCGCGACCCGATGCGCGTGGACCCAAGCCGGAGTGGACGCCCAGGCCAGATGCGCGCGGGCCCAAGCCCGAATGGACGCCAAGGCCCGACTCACGCGGCCCCAAGCCGGAATGGACACCCCGGCCTGACTCGCGCGGACCGAAGCCGGAATGGCGCGATCGGCCCAGTGGCGATCGCCCCGGTGGCGGGCGTCCTGGCGGCGACCGGCCCTGGAGCGATCGGCCCAAGCCCGCCTGGCGCGACAAGCCCGGCGGCGGCGGTGGCAGCGACCGCGGCGGCGCACGGCCGGCGTGGACGCCGAGGCCCGACTCGCGTGGTCCCAAGCCGGAATGGCGTCGATCGGCCGAGTGGCGATCGCCCGGGCGGCGGACGTCCTGGCGGCGACCGGCCCTGGAGCGATCGGCCCAAGCCCGCCTGGCGCGACAAGCCCAGTGGCGGCGACCGTGGCGGCGCAAGGCCCGCATGGACGCCGCGACCCGATGCGCGAGGACCGAAGCCCGAGTGGCGCGATCGGCCCAGTGGCGATCGACCGAAGCCAGCGGGCGGCGATCGCCCCTTCAGCGACCGGCCCAAGCCGGCGTGGAAGAAGCCGGGTTCGGGCGGCGGCGGCAGCCGGCCGTACTCGGGTCCAAAGCGGAAGCCCTAACTCACTTCCCGCGGAGCCGGGCCACGGGGCCATCGACACCGTTCGGGAGCTGCGCGTTGGCGAGCTGGTCGTCGTCGCGCACGTCGCGCTTGAGCCGCGACAGCTCCTGCTTCAACGTCGTCGCGAGCGCCTCCTGGCCTGACAACCCGTAGAGGTTGTGCAGCTCGTACGGATCGTTGACGAGGTCGAAGAGCTCCCACTGATCCTTCTGCCAGAAGTAGATCAGCTTGTGGGTGCGTGTGCGCACGCCGTAGTGCGCCCTCGTGTTGTGGTCTCCGGGATCGTGGTAGTAGCGGTAGTACATCGACGTGCGCCAATTCGCGGGTGGACGGCCGCGAAGCACCGGAAGCAGGCTGCGGCCCTGCATCTCGGTCGAGGCCGGCAGCCCCGCGACATCGAGGAAGGTCGGCGCGAAGTCGACGTTCAGCGCCAGCACGTCGCTCTTCGTGCCTGGCTTGATCGCCGCTGGCCAGCGCACGAGGAAGGGCATGCGAATCGACTCTTCGTACATGAAGCGCTTGTCGAACAGCCCGTGGTCGCCCAGGAAGAAGCCCTGGTCGCTGGTGTAGACGACCATCGTGTTCTTCGCGAGGCCCGAGCGGTCGAGCAGGGCCAACACGTGGCCGACGCTGTCGTCCACCGACTGCACGGTGGCCAGGTAATCCTGCATGTAGCGCTGATACTTCCAGCGCACCAGCGCCTCGCCGGCCAGCGTCACCGGCTGGCCGTCCCGCTCGATTGTCACCGTGGAGGGCTTCTCGCGGTACCACGCCGCCAGGCCCTCTGCGGTCAGGCCGGGCGGCTGAGGCAGCTTGAGATCGCGGTTGTTCAAGTCGTCGGCGACGCGCTGCTGGTTTTCGTGCAGCGCATCGGTGCGAGTCTCGTAGCCATCCCAGAACGTGACCGGCTCGGGAATGCGCTGGGCAGCGAAGTGCGCCGCATGTTCGCTCGTGGGCTCCCACGGCCGATGCGGCGCCTTGTGGTGCATCATCAGGAAGAACGGCTTGTCCTTCGGCCGCGCGGCGATGAACTCGAGCGCCAGGTCGGTGATGACGTTGGTGGCGTACTTGCCGGTATAGGTCTTCTCGCCGGTGGCGGTGTAGAAGACCGGATCGTGGTACACGCCCTGCCCCGGAAGGATCTCCCAGCGGTCGAAGCCGACCGGGTCGCTGCCCAGATGCCACTTGCCGATCATCCCGGTGTGGTATCCGCCCGACTGCAGCAGACGCGCCACCGTCATCTTGCTGCTGTCGAAGCGGTTGAACATCGTGACGCCGTTCAGGTGCGAGTACTGGCCCGTGAGAATGGCGGCCCGGCTCGGCGTGCAGATCGAGTTGGTGGCAAAGACGCTCGTGAAGAGCGCGCCTTCGCGGGCCAGCCGGTCGAGATGCGGCGTCTGGTTCACACGCGACCCGTAGGCGCCGATGGCGTGCGCCGCGTGGTCGTCGGTCATGATGAAGATGATGTTGGGGCGGTCGGAACGCTGCGCGCCGAGGTCGCCGCGTAGGGCGCCCAGTGCGAGCAGCAAGGTCGCGGCGGCGGCCACTCTCGTCATCATCACCCCCTAGTGACCCGCGGGCTTCGGCAGGAGCCGATCGAACAGCGGCTCCGACGGCGCAACACCGCGCCGATGTTCGGCGACGGCCCTGCGCAGGTCGTCGACGACCTGCGGGTGGCTCGGCGGCGACGTTGAAGCGCTCGCCGGGATCGGTCGCAAGGTCGAAGAGCAGCGGCGGATCGTGTTCCATACGCGGCTGACCCTCGCCGTAGGCGCCGCTGGTGATGAAGTGGGCCTTGTAGTTGCCCTTGCGTACCGCTCTGAGCTCGCTGTCCCAGTAGTAGAAGAGCTCGCCGCGCGCACTGGGGGCTGCGTTCTTCAGCGTGGCGCTCAGGTCGAGGCTGTCCATCGCGCGATCCGTTGGAAGCGGCGCGCCTGCGAGGCCGGCCGCCGTGGCCAGCAGGTCGAGGCCCGAGCCGATACCGGTGATGGTCGCCGGGCGAATCGTGCCGGGCCACCAGAAGATCGCCGGCGTTCTCACGCCGCCCTCCCAGGTGGTGCCCTTGCCTTCCTTCAGCGGTCCGGCCGACCCGGCGTGGGTGCGAAACGGCAGCCATGGGCCGTTGTCGCTCGTGAACAGCACCAGCGTGTTGCGCTCGATGCCGGCGGATCGAAGGGCGTCGAGCACCTGCCCGACGCTCCAGTCGATCTCCTCGATCACGTCACCGTACATGCCTCCGGGGCTGCGGCCGGCAAACGCGTCCGATCGCGCCAGCGGGATGTGCGGCAGGGAATGCGCCATGTAGAGGAAGAACGGCGCCCCCTTGTTCGTGCTGATGAACCGCACGGCTTCTTCGGTGTAGCGCCTGGTGAGGGTGCGGTGATCCACGGGTCGCTCGATCACGGCGTCGTCGCGCATCAACGCCACGTCCCAGTACTCGGGCTTCGGCGCGTAGTAGGCGGCGGTCTGCGTGCCGTTGTCGCGCGGCACGGTCATGCGCATGTCGTGCGAATACGGCAGCCCGAACCACGAATCGAAGCCCTGGCGCATCGGCAGGAACTGCGGCAGCTGGCCCAGATGCCACTTGCCCACCATCCCCGTGCGATAGCCCGCGGATTTCAGCAGCTCCGCGATGGTGACCTCCGCGGCGGGCAGGCCTTCGGCCGCGTTGTCGCGAAACACTTTCGGGGCGGTGCCGGCTGGGGTACCGAACATGCCGTTTCGCACCGGCAGGCGTCCCGTGAGCAGCGCCGCTCGACTCGGCGAGCACACCGGCTGCACGTAGAAGTTGGTCCACTTCTGCCCTTCGGCGGCCATCGCGTCGAGGCGAGGCGTGCGGACACTCGGCGCACCGAAGCTGCCGAGATCGCCGTAGCCCAGGTCGTCGGCGAAGATGACGACGATGTTCGGCTTGGCCGGGGACTGACCGCGAGTCGTAGCCGTCGATGCCGACGCCCAGCAGCAGAACCACGGCGACGGCCAGGCTTCGTTGCATGCAGGTGCCCTCCAAGAGCTGGCGGTTTCGACTAGTGCCGTCGCAGGAAGCGCTTGATCGATTGCACCACACCGCCACGACGGGCACGATCGATCTCCACGAGCTGGTCGATGGCCGCGCCAATCGAACGCGTGATGACGACGCCGTGAGCGGCTACCCCCGGCCCAAGGGCGTCGGTGGAGCCAGGCCAGACGAGCACCGCCTTGGCCTTGGATTCGGTGGCCACGTCGAGGCAATGCTCGAAGCGGTCGTCGACCACGGCATCGAGCGAGAGCGCGTCGGCCACCTTGCCGCGCGAGCCCTTCACCACGAACACGCTTGGCTGCGCGAAGCCGTGCGCGCTCAGCCACTGCTGACTCTGCACCTGCGTAGTGGCGCCGGTGGCCGTGGGCCGGGTGGTGATGAAGAGCACATCCCAACGACGCTCGGCCGCCAGATCCGCGATGCGGGCCACGATGCCCGGCTCGGTTTCCTCGAGCGTGGTCCAGAAGTTCTTGGTGCGCAGCACCTCGGTCCAGAGCGCATCGAGTTCCGACGGGCGCAGCTTCAGGTCGCGCAGCGAGGGCCGATCGGCCGGTGCCGGCGCGGCGGAATCGGAAGGGGACGCAGTGGCGGCGGCAGCGTCGTCGTGGGAATCCGGCGCGGCGGCGGGCCTGGCCGTGCGCGCCTCGCCGAAGTACTTCGTGGCCACGGCATGCATGGCGCGCGACAGGTCTGCGACCGTGCCGTCAAGGTCGATGGCCACGCGCAGCCCCATCCGATCTAGCCCTCGACCAGCACGTCTTCGGCCTCGTGCCTCGAGCCGGCGGGCGTGAACACGAACGTATCGGGCGCCAGGAAGAAGCGGTCGATCGTGTCGCGCACTTGGGCAATCGACGGCGCCGCGTTGATGGCGATGCGCAAGTGCGAGCCGTTGTCGAGCCCCTTGGTGTACCAGGTGCAGAGCGCGCGCACCTTGTTGACCACCCACCGCTCACGGCTGCGCGCCCGCGCGACATCGGCGCCGGTCGAGCCTGGCGCGACGTGACGAAAGCCGTCAGCCTCGGTGCGACGATCGTCGAGCAGCAGATCGATGTAGTCGTGCAGGAAGGCCGCTCGCTGCTCGGGCGACACCACGCGGGCCACGCGGCCCTCGAGCAGGTCTTGCGCCTGCGCCAGAATCCACGGATTGCGCAGCACGCCGCGGCCCACGAACACGCCGCTCACACCTTGACGCAAGCGCTCTACCACCTGCTCGGGCTCCACACAGTCGCCCGAGCCGAACACGGGAATCGACACGAGCCGCGCCACGTCGCTGACGAAATCCCAGTCGGCCGAACCGGTGTACGACTGCTTGGCCGTGCGTCCGTGCAGGGCAATCGCCGACGCGCCGGCCTGCTCCACGCGCTGCGCCACCTCGGCGGCGTTGGCGTGATCGTCGTCCCAGCCCTTGCGCATCTTCACGGTGACGGGAATGCGCACCGCCTTCACCATGGCGCTCACGATCTTGGCGGCGTGTTCGGGCTCGCGCATCAGGCTGCAGCCGGCATGGTGCTTGGCGATCTTGGGCACCGGACAGCCCATGTTGATGTCGACCACATCGGCGCCCATGCGCTCCACGACCCGCGCGGCTTCCGCCATGCGGTCGGGCTCGCCGCCGAAGATCTGGATGGAGACGGGCCGCTCTTCCTCGGTGTACTCGGCGTACTCGAGCGTGCGGTCGATGCCGCGCACCAGACCCTCGCTGCTCACCATCTCGCTGACGACCAGGCCGCACCCGCCGTGCCGCTTCACGAGGCGGCGAAACGCCGTATCGGTCATGCCCGCCATGGGCGAGACGACGAGTGGCGAGGCGAGTTCGATGGGGCCGATCTTCATGGTGGGGACTAGTTGATTATCGCGGTTTAGCCAGCTTTTCGCCGATCGAGCCACCGCTGCAGCGACGCTTGTGTCTCGCCCGACCGCCGGCCTGCCAGAAGGCCCTCGATGCTGATGTCCTCGTCGAGTTCGGGCCAGTGAATGCCCTCGCCCTCGCCGATGAACCGCCACTGTGCCCGCTCCTCGGCGGTGCCTCGCGCGAGCCTTGGGTACCAAGCAACGGGCACGGAAATCTTACGCCCATCGACGAGGTCAACCACCAGCGCGTCGACGGTCACGACCACGAGTTGTGCACGTGCGGCGATGAGCTCACTCGGCATCCGTGAAGCACTCATTCCACGCCTCCATCAGGCTCGACTGCCGTTCCCGCACGACTCGCTCGAGCCGCAATAGCTCGGCCGCACCGAATCCACCGCTCCGTGAGAGGCGCACTGGCACGAGCCAGAATTTCGCTCGGTTGGCATCACGCTCAATGTGAACGTGCGGTGGTTCATGGCGATCCGCCGAGTAGAAGAAGAACCGGTACGGACCGTCGGACACGACTGTCGGCACTCAACAAGTCTAGCGCGGTTCTGCGGTCGCGCCCGGGTAGGGGTCTAGTTTGCGGCGGCTCGCCAGAGCTGTTGGCGCGCCGTTTGACGGGGTGTGGCCGTGGCTAGCTGGCCGCGCTATGCTCCGCCACGGCCGCCTCTCCCGTGCATCCCGCGCAGGCATCGGCCGGTGACTGCCATGACGATTGCGGCTGGGTTTGTCTGCACTGACGGAGTGCTTCTTGCGGCGGACACACTGTTTACCGGTGTCAACAAACGGTATGCGTCGAAGACTTGGGTTCTCCCGCCTCTCGGGGAGACCGTGGTGATCTTGTCCGGATCTGGCCTCGGCGTCGTCCTGGAGCGTGCCAAGCTGGAAATCGCTCGGAGGCTTAGTGGGCGCGTGACCGCTACCGCCATCGACGTCATCCAAGAAATTGACGGCGTCTTGTACCTCTCTTCTCTATAAGCACACGCCTCGCACTGGTGACGAGGACGCACCTCCGGTCTCGATTCTGGTCGCGATTCGTTCATCGGACGGCTGTCACCTCTACGAGAGCGACGGGTCGGCGGTGCTCGGCCCAGTGTCCCAGGGCGGCACTTGCATAGGGTGGGGCGCCCCCCTCGCTCTATATCTACTAGATCAGCTCTATTCGACGCCTATGACCTTGGCGTGGGCGCGAGTCGTGGCCGCTCATGTCATCCGTCACGCGAAGCAATACGCCGCGTATTGCGGGGGAGACACCACGATGCTCTCTGTTGCCCTTGACGGGGCCGTTGATTTCATTGATGACCAAGCGAAAATCAAGGAACTCGAAGGGTATTTGGCCCAACTAGATGATGCGGTGAAACTAGTTCTTCCAACCGCTACGAACGCATCAGACGAATCGCTTCACCGGCGACTCGTGGCGCTGTCTTCCACAATCAAGCGGCTTCGCTCCGATGTGTTTATCCCGATTCCAGTCGGTCATGTCACTGCGATAGGGCAAGCCCCCTGGATGTCGATTACTGCGCCTACGCCGTTTCCCCTGCTGCATCCCTCTAGCCAGCCAGCGCCACCAACTCTTCAAGAGACCAAACACGATCCGTCAAGCCCGCCTCCATCGCCGGATTCACCCGGAGGGTCTGATGGTTCTTAGCGAAGTTGTAACACATGAAGTGCGGCGCGACGGCGGCGGCGTGCATCTCGGCCTTCTTGGAGAACCCATTGGTGAGGCGCGTGAAACGGCGCATGTGCATCCGCATCGTGAGGTTCTGGCGCTCGACGTAGCTCGTCGAGACGTGGCGGCGCTTCGGGTCGCCCGTGATCGTCGCCGCCTTCATCGCGGTATTCTTCGCGGGCGTGTAGCGGTGCGCCGCGCTGCCGTTGGTGACGAACGAGCCTTAGTGCTTTTCGAGCATCGCGTAATCGATGTCAATGCCGAACGCGTAGTCCACAGCGTTCAGACGCCGTGATCGAAAAATCGAAACTAGACCACTACCCGCGCCCGTGATGCCTCGCCCAGCCGGCTCGCCGACGCTCCGCGTCTCAGTGAGTGCCCGGGCCGAATTGGCGGCCGAGCGCCTGGCCAGCCTGGACGGCATGCCGACGCCGGTGCCCAGCAGTCGTGGGAAGCAGAGATCGGTCGTCGCATCGCCGCCATCGAATCCGGCGCCTTGGCCCTCGAATCTTGGGACGACGTGAAGCAGCGCAGCGCCAGGGGCTTGCTGCTAGCTTCGGCGAAGCAAAGAGGTAGTCAGTCTGGTAGGGCACCAATGGATGCCTAGGATCCCGCCGAGTCCTGACGTGGCTGCACTTGTCGCCTTCGACGCATTTGCAGCCAGGGAGCCGCCCTGGCGCGCGTCGAGCGCGAATGCAATCAACCAGGCCGAGCGCCTCGATTCGGTCCAGCACGTTGCGGTCCCGCGCATTGAATCTCTCGCCTTCCGGCCACTGCGTTCCGGTGTTCAGATCGCCGCCCAGAACGACTTGCCGCTTGTACTTCGGGTCGTCGACCACCGGACTCAATTCCGAGAGCGAGCGATGGACTGACGCGTCTGACAGCTCATCCATCAAACCATACAGGGACACCGCGGTAACCATCCCGAGTCCGGTCTCCACCTTCGCCGCAGCCCATGAGCCAGGGCGAGAGCACCGGAACGGAACGTTGCGAACGCTGTGTCGCCATCGCGGCTTGGCGTCGGTAATCGGCGACGAGATGAAGCGTGTCACGACCGCCGCTGTCCACCGCCGAGTCGCGTCATCGCGTCCGACCGTGCCGCCCTCATACCACACGCCGCGTCGTCCAGCTGGAACGACCGCTGCGTTCAGCAGGCAGATGTGAGCGTCGAGTCAGTCCAGGGCCGCCCAATCTCGCTTCCTTCCCGCCATACTCCAGACGACCACCCGTAGTCTGCGACTTGGGGATGGGTTCAAGTTGGTCATCGGTTCCTGCAGCGTTGATTGCGTTCCGTGGCTTCGGAGACATCTGTCACGTATGGCGCCCGATGGTCCAGTCAGCTGGCGTCGCGACTTCTAGTTTCACCAGATCTTCCGCCACTTCTTGAACGCCTGGACGTCTTGCGGCGTCAGCGCAAACCATTCACCTTCTTTGCGTTTCGATGCAAACCGCGTGTGCCAATAGGCCTCAACGCCTGCAGGATCGTCGGTCTCGATAAAGTGAACTGGTGCAACTCGCTCTGGAAGTTGAGTTCGCAACTCGCCTTCCCGACGGACGGGGTTCTGGGTTCTTCCGATCTTGAAGTCGGATCGCGCGCCGTGCTTGATGAGGTAGACAAAACCAGGAGGCATGTCGCGTGACGTCGCGTTGGAGTTCGAGCGCGTTCCACCAGCGAGGTGCGGGAGCAAGGCGAGCACGTCTGCGAAGTTGTCATGACGGACGGCCCACTCGCGCACACGTGACCGCAGCGTCCCGTAGGACCCGAAGCGCCTAACAAACGCGTCGTCGGAGGGGAATGATGCATCTCGGCGTTTCGCCATCTGCAGGTCTGCCTTGACAGGCGCGTGACCAAGCTCACGGGTCAAGAGCGCGTATCGCTCAAGAAGCAGCGCATCGTCAATGCGCGCGTTCAGCCTGTTCGCATCAAAGCCGGCCTCTCGCAGCGCATCTCCCCAGTTGCGCCAGTGGACGCCGAGCATCTCGTCCCTGCTGATACCAGTTTCGCGCTGGAACCTGGCAAGCCCAAGCGGCGCGCCGCCGTTCTCAGCGGCGGTGCGCCGAACCTCGTCGAGGATGTCTTGCTTGGTCATATCTCTGATTGATATCCAGCCATCGCCGCCAACGCGCTCCGCAGTGTAATCCCAGGAGGCACGGTTCGGCACCACTCGCGCGTTCGTGTGGTGTTGGTCGCCTTCATCGGAGGAACACGGACATGCAGCGCGGGCGGCGGCGCAGTGGTGAGGGCGATCGCGCGGACGTCCGGAGCATGCCGCGCCGGCGTAAGTCGGCAAACGACAAGGCGGCGCCGAATCCGCGTGGGGTGTTCAGCGACGCGACCACGCTGAGAGTGTTTTCGCGTCGTGTACGGGCGGTGGGGCCCCGCGCTGCCACCGACAAGTCGCCCCCGCAGTCGTTTGCCGGCATGCGGAGGGCCGGACGCGCGAGTGCCCTCACCATTGCGTCGTCGCCGGTGCGACCGGGCTGGTAGAGCGAACTGGCGCGCGAAGGCGCAGCCGAGCGAACCGTGCAGCGTGACGTCTGAGCTGGTAGCGTGTGGCGCCTTAGAATCAACGGCCGCGTGTTAGACAGCGGGCCACGCTCGCGCTATCGTAGGCGTTGGAGCTTGGTCATGCACAACGAATTCACGGCGGTCTTCGAGCGCGACGGGGAGTGGATCATCGGGTACTGCCCAGAGATTCCTGGCGCGAACGGGCAAGGGCATACGCGAGAGGAAGCCCGCGAGAACCTCACGCAAGCGATTGCCCTGATTCTGCAAGATCGCCGCGAAGACGGCCTCCGCGGATTGCCGGCTGATGCCGAACAGGAGACGGTGGTTCTGCGGTGAAGCGCAGCGCCCTGCTGCAGCACCTGCGAAGGTTCGGCTGCGTGCTCAAGCGCGAAGGTGCCGCGCATTCCCTGTGGCATTCCCGAACTCGGTAGGTGAGCGTTCCCGGCAATCGTCCTCTGGGCATTCAGGCCAACCCTCATCAAGGGTGACTCCCCAACGCTGCTCGCAGGACGCGGCGGTGTTCGTCCCGACGCTGTCCGGCTTGGCGCGCGGCAGCGCTGACAGGGACTAGTGGCGGCGGCGCAGTGGTGAGGGCGATCGCGCGGACGTCCGGAGCATGCCGCGCAGGCGTAAGACGGCAAACGACAAGGCGGCGCCGAAATCTGTGTCGCGGCGCGGAGCCCCCAATTCAGCGACGGCGCGACGCACGTCTCGCGGCGGCGGTCGGCGGCGGCATCGACGCGGCGTCTCCGTGAGGCGAAATCTGAGGATCGGCCGCTTTGGCGGTCCTCCGTGGTCTCGGGTGCTTTTCACTCCGCGGCAGGACGTCCCGACAGGCCGAACCGAAGTTGAGCCGAGGGGAGATGCCGCGTCGATGTCGGCGCCGATCACCGTGCAGCGTGACGCCTGGTGTCCGGCGTCTGGCGACTCGACGCGCTAGCGCCCGGGCTTCGTGGCGTCGGTCGCGGCCGTGGGCTGCGCAGCCACGCCCGTCTCCCACGCCTTCTTCACTTCGTCGTTCTTCCACTCGATGATGCCCTGCGCGCGCAGCTTCACCAGATACTTCTGGAACTCGCCGCGCCGCTTGCCCTCGAACACCTTCTCCGACACCGCTTCACGCGACTCGGCCAGGGGCTTGAGCGAGCCATCGGTGCGGGCGTCCATCTTCAGAATCTGGTAGCCGCGCGGCGTGCGCAGCACGCGGGTGATCTCGCCGGTCTTCATCTCGTTGAGGTCTTTTTGCAGTTCGGGCGAGATGTCTTCCCAGGGGATTTCGCCGAGCAGGCCGCCGTTGGCCTTCGAGGCCGCATCCGACGCATCGGCCGCCAGGCGCGGAAACGGCTCACCGCCGAGCAGGCGCTTGTGGATATCTTCGGCCTTGTCGCGCGCGGCTTCGTCGGCCGCCACGTTCACGCTGCCCTCAGCGCCCGCCACCGCCACGAGGATTTCGCGCAGCGTCACCTGCGGCGTGGTTGCGAACTCGGCCTTGTGCTCGTCGTAGTAGGCCGCCACTTCTTCGTCGCTGACCGAGATTTTTCCCGACACCTCGGTCTGCTGCACGCGCGACACCAGCATCTGCTTCTCGAGTTGACGGCGCAGGTCGAGCATGGTCATGCCTTCCTGCTGCAGCGCCTGCGCGAACTGCTCGTCGGTTTCGATCTTGTTTTCCTTGCGGATGTTGTCGACGATGCTCTTGAACTGGTCGTCGCCCATGGCGTAGCCCAGTTCCTTGCCGCGCTGCGTGAGCAGCAGTTCGTCCACGGCATCCACGATCACCTGCGGCGTCACCTCGCTCAGCAACTTGGCCAGCGCCGCGTCGTCGCCGCGCAACCCCGCCACTTCGGGCCGCTGCCGCAGCGCCGCAATCTGCCGCTGCTCGAGATCCGACTTGGTGATGATCTCGCCATTCACGCGCACGAGAATCTGCTCGACGATGTCGGCGCCCAGGGTGGTACCCGCGGCGGCCGTGAGCATCAGGCCCAGTGCAATCGTGTGTAGTCTGTTCATGGTCGTTGTTCCTAGCTTAGCAGCCTTCACACGTCCGACAGGGCCAGCAGCACGCCGAGCACACGGTCGAGCAGACCCCCCTCGGCGCGCGGGTCATCGGGCACTTCCCGCTGGATCTCCGCCTTCGTGAATCCCGACGTCACTTCCCCGGCCGTGGCCCGGGCCGTCCACCACGCCCGGCTCGTGCGTTTGGTGGCCGGGGCCCCCTGACGCACATCCAGCTTCAGGCTCCCGGGCGGCACGAGCAGCAGGTCTTGCCGCGACCGCACCAGCGTCAGCAGCCGCGTCACGTCGACCTTCGCGCGCTCTCTGAACTTAAAGACGACGAGCGAGCCATCTCGGTCGATGGTCTCGAGACCCAGCCGGTCGGCGCCCACGCGGACCCGGCCGTAGTCGGCCAGGTTCAGCACCGCCGCCGGCGGCGCGCCGTAGCGGTCGGACATCTCGTCGAGCAGCTGGCGGATGTCGTCGTCGGTGCGGGCCGACGCCATGCGCCGGTAGATCGACAGGCGCTGGTTCATGTCGGTGACGTAGTCGTCGGGGATGCGGAAGTCGACCTTCAGGTTCACGATCGCCCGCAGGTCGTCCTCGAGGTCTTCGCCCTTCAGCTCCTTGATGGTCTGCTCGAGCAGCTTCATGTACATCTCGAAGCCCACCGCGTCGATCTGGCCGCTCTGCTGGCCGCCGAGCAGGTTGCCGGCGCCGCGAATCTCCAGGTCGAGCGCGGCAATGCGGAAACCGCTGCCCAGGTCGCTGAACTCCTTGATCGCCGCCAGGCGCTTCTTGGCCACGGGCGACAGCGCCTCTTCGGGCGGAATCAGCAGGTAGGCGTAGGCCGGACGGTCACTGCGGCCGACGCGCCCGCGCAACTGATAGAGCTGCGACAGGCCGTAGCGATCGGCGCGGTTGATGACGATGGTGTTGGCGTTGGGGATGTCGAGGCCGTTCTCGACGATGGTGGTCGAGAGCAGCACGTCGTACTTGTGCGACACGAAATCGAGCATCGTGCGCTCCAGCGCGTCGTCACTCATCTGCCCGTGGCCCACGACCACCCGCGCTTCGGGCACGAGCCGCTGGATCAGGCCGGCCATCGAGTAGATCGACTCCACGCGGTTGTGCACGAAGTAGACCTGTCCGCCGCGCGCGAACTCGGTGCGCAGCGCCCTGGTGATCACGGCCTGGTCGAACTTGACGACGTGGGTCTGGATCGACAGGCGGTCCTTGGGCGGCGTCTCGATCACCGACATGTCGCGAATGCCCACGAGCGACATGTTGAGCGTGCGCGGAATGGGCGTGGCCGTGAGCGTGAGCACGTCCACCTTGCGCCGCATCTGCTTGATGCGTTCCTTGTGCGCCACGCCGAAGCGCTGCTCTTCATCCACGATGAGCAGCCCGAGATCGCGGAACACGACGTCTTTCGACAGCAGCCGGTGCGTGCCCACCAGAATCTCGAGGTGGCCGCCGGCCAGCTGCTGCAGGATGGCCGCCTGCTCGGTCTTCGAGCGGAAGCGCGACACCATCTCCACGCGCACGGGAAACGAGGCAAAGCGCGCCTTGAGTGTTTCGAGATGCTGGAACGCCAGCACCGTGGTGGGCGCCAGAATCGCCACCTGCTTGCCGTCCATCACCGCCTTGAAGGCGGCGCGCATCGCCACCTCTGTCTTGCCGTAGCCGACGTCGCCGCACAGCAGGCGGTCCATGGGGGTCGAGCCTTCCATGTCGCGCTTGATGTCGGTGACGGCCGTGGCCTGATCGGGCGTGAGCGGGTATGGGAACGCGTCTTCGAATTCCTGCTGCCAGTGCGTGTCGGCGGCAAACGGATGGCCCGGCACCGCCTTGCGCGCGGCGTAGAGCTTCAGCAACTCTTCGGCCATGTCGCGCATGGCCTTCTTCACGCGCGTCTTGGCCTTGGCCCACGTGGTGCCGCCCAGCCGGTCGAGCGCCGGACGGCTGCCGCCGGTGTACTTCTGGATGAGGTCGAGCCGTTCCACCGGCACGAACAGCTTGTCGTCGCCGTGATAGCGCAACTCGAGGAACTCGTGCGCCGTGTCGCCCACGCCAATCTGCTTGAGCCCGACGAACTCGCCGATGCCGTTGTCGACGTGCACGATGAGATCGCCGACCTTCAGATCGCGCAGGTCCGACAGGAACGCCGCCGTGGCCGAGCGCTTGCGCGCCGCGGCGCCGCGATGGCGGTCTTCGTCGAAGATGTCGGTTTCGGCGTAGATCGTGACCTCGCCGTGGGTGAAGCGGATGCCGTGGGTGAGGGTGCCGGTGGCCACGATGACCGCACCGGCGCTCATCTCGGAAGAACGAGTGGCCAGCTCCGCGCGCACTTCGTAGTCGCCCAGCATCTCGAGCGTGCGCTCGGCGCGGCCGCTCGTTTCGGCCACGAACAGCACGGCTTCGCCGGCCGCCCGCCGCTCACGCACTTCGGCAATCCAGTCGGCGATGCGCCCGTGGAAGTGCGCGATCGGCTGCGTGGGCACGTGGTGCAGCGCCTGGCCATCGCCGCCCTGCACGTCGAGCGACGACAGCTGGGTGCCGCGCGCGAGCCGCGCCGCGAGATCGTCGGCCGAGAGCAGGAGCCGGTCTGGCGGCACGAGCGAGGCTGGCGCATTGGTGCGGCCCGACGCCTCTTCGTAGCTCGCCGCCACCTGCTCGTGCGCGCGCGCGATGGCCGTGCCCACCTCGTCGCCTTCCGACACCATCACGTGCGCGCTGCGCCGCGCCGTGACGTAGTCGAACACGCTGGCCGTGCCGTTCAGTGCCAGGGGCAGGTCGGACGGCTCGGTCGATTCGCGCACGGGCACGACCACGAACTGGTCGAGCGTTTCCACCGAGCGCTGCGTGTCGGGGTCGAAGCGGCGGATCGATTCCACCATGTCGCCCACGAACTCGATGCGCACCGGCCACAGTTCGTTCGGCGGATACACGTCGAGGATGCCGCCGCGCAGACAGAACTCGCCGTGCTGGTCCACCGGGTCCTGACGCTCGTAGCCGCCGTCCACGAGCAGGGCAGCCAGGCCGTGCGGATCGAGATCCGCGCCGGTCTTCACCCCCAGCGACCGCGCAACGAGGGCCGACGGGTCGGGCAGCCGCGGCAGCAGTGCCGGCGCCGACGCCACGACCACGCGGGCCTGGCCGGTGGCCAGCGCCAGGAGCGCGCGCGCACGGGCCGAGGTGACCCGCATGTGCGGCGCAAGCGCGCGGTAGGGATCGACCTGCAGCGACGGGAACGGCAGCACGGCGGCGCCGAGCTGCGTGTCGCTGGCACCTTCCAGCGCGCCCAGGAAGAAGCGCACGTTGGCGATCATCCCGTCGATGTCGGCATCGCTCGGCACTACGAGCAGCACGGGTTCGCCGGCTTTTTCGTGCGCGGCGGCGGCCACGGCCAGGGCTTTGGCTTGGGTCGTGAGCCCGTGCAGGCCGGGCGCACGGGCCACCAGCGACTCGCGCGAGACGAGGCTCTTGAAGAGGGAGCGGAGGGCAAGTGATGAGGACATGCGGTACGTGGCGGTGGCCCCGCTCCCCTGCCGGGGTCGGGGCGTCACGGCCAATCGTCTATTGTCCTACGGCACGTGGCTCTGGTGCCACTCCGCCGGCCGGCCGGTGGCCGGCCGCAGTGCTACTTGGAGGCGCCGCGCACTTCGACTTCCACGAGCTCCACGTCGTTTGCGCCCACGTTCCGCACCACGTGCGTGCCGGCCTCGTGCCGCGCAAACGACCCGGGGCCGTTCAGCGGAAGCCAGCCGGCGCCGTCGGCCAGGGCGGCCGAGGCCGTGCCCGGCGTCTGCATCACCACCACTACGGGCGTGGCGTGGCGGTGTGTCGCCGTAGCCTGGCCCGCCTTGAGCACCAGCCGGTGCGCACGGTACCACTTGTTCACGAGTTCCGGCGTGGCCGAGAGGCCCGAGACGTCGTCGGTGTCGGCCGCGGCGCCGGCCGTGCGGTTGGCGATGCCCACCAGCCGGAACACCGTGGTGCCCACGTTGTTCACGCGGTGCGTGTAGGGCTTCTCCACGTAGGTGATGACGCTGTTCACCTTGCCGGGCCGGGCCGGTTCGACCGGAACGGGCGCCGGGGCGGCGGCAGGCGCGGCGGCAGCCGCTCCGCCTCCGCCCCACTCCGCGCCGAGCACCTGCGAGCGCGTGCGGGACGAGGCGATGGGCACGTAGAGGATGGCGGTGTCGTGGGTGTGGTAGAGCGTGGTGTCGCCCGGCGGGATCTGGATGTCGTGGATCCGCATCGACGGCGGAGTCGTAGACCACGTGGTGCCGCGGCTCCTGATACAGGGGCACCGACGGCTCCGGCGCCTGGCCGAGCACGCCGCCGGGCAGCGTCGCCACACCCGCCACGATCGCTCCAGCCACCGTCAATAGTCGACCTGCACGCATGGGGTTCCCCTCCGGGATTGAAATCCGTCGGCGAAGGCTATCAAATGTCGAGGCGTCGGTCCGTGCAATTCGTGCGGAGGCCCCATGACCACCACATCATCCACCGTCGTCATTGCCGCGCTTCTGGTGTTCTTGTCCACGGTGCCGGCCGCCGCGCAGCGCCCGTGGGTCGAGGCCCGAGGGCCCCATGTCACGGTGATCTCGGATGCCAGCACCGGACGGGCCCGAGACGTGGCCTGGCAGTTCGAACAGGTGCGCGAGGCCATGTCGCGCATCTTTCCGTGGGTGCGCTCGCAGCCCTCCAAGCCGCACGTGGTGATCGCCGCGCGCAACGAGACGTCGATGCGGGCCTTGGCGCCTGGGTATTTCGAGAAGCGCAGCGACACGATCCTGGCCGGGGTCACCACGTCAGGATTCGACCGTGCCTACACGCTGCTCAGGGCCGACCTCGCGAGCGACGACCGGGAGGGCATCAACCCGTACGAGAACGCCTACTGGGGATATGCGTCGCAGTCCCTCCTGGACACAGCGCGGGCGTGGCCGTCGTGGCTGCTGCGCGGCATGGCCTCGGTCGTGAGCAACACCTTGGTGCGGAACGACGAGATCCAGTTGGGCCGGGTCTTGCCGCAACATTTGGAGCACCTGCGCACACGCGGGCGGATGCCGCTCGAGGACGTGGTGAGCGTGGCCTCGCAGGACGACCCGCGCTTCGGCCAGTCCGGGTTCTTGCAGGCCCTTGATGCGCACGCCTGGGCGTTCGTGCACTTTCTCATCTGGGCCGATCAGGGGGCACATCAGGCGGCGCTGGACAAATACATCGTCGGCGTGTTGAACGGCGCCGATCCCACGACCAGTCTGGCCACCACGCTGGGCGACGTCTCTCGCTTCGACACCGCGTTCAACATCTACGTCAACCGCGACGTGTTTGGCTTCACGAAGTTCGAAACGGCCGCGCGGCTGAGCCGCGAGGGATTCGAGGTGCGCGAGCTGGCCGCCGCCGAGTCCGCCGTCGTGCGGGCCGCCTTCCACGTGGCCATGCGCCGACCGGCCGAGGCCAAGGCACTGGCGACCGAGGCGCAGAGGCTGGAACCCGCCGGCGTCGCCGACGAAGTGGCGGCCTTGCTGGCGGATGCCGATGATCGCCGCGATGACTTGCGCGCGAGCCTCGAGCGGGCGGTTGGGCAGCGCTACGTCACCTGGTATGCCCCTTATCGTCTGGCCACGCTGCTGTCGGCCAACGACTCACTGCCGCGCGCCGAGACCCTGCTCGAGCGCGCCACCGCTCTCAACCCGAATGCCGATGCGGCATGGGCCTACCTCGGCGAGGTGCGGGCGGCTCTCGATCGCGGCGACGCCTCCCTCGAACCGGTCGGACGGGCGATTGGCCTGATGCCGGCGTCGAGCGCGCATCGCGTGTCGATGGCCCGGGTCCTTCGACGGCTCAATCGACCGCAAGAGGCCCTGAAGGCGGCTGGCATCGCCCGAGCGTTGGCGAAGACGCCCGAGGATCGCGCGCGCGCCACCAGCATGCTGAGCGAGTTGGCGAAGAGCCTGGCGACGGCAGCAGAGGCTCCCGCACCCGACCCGCCGCCAGACGCGAGTGACCCCATGCCGGCCAACCCGCCGCAGCCCAGTGTGGCTGGCGAGCCTGCGCCAGCAACGCTAGTGGCGCCAGTAACGCCAGTAACGCCAGTGACGGTCAGACCCTCGGTCGCTCGGCCGGCTGGTGCTCAAGGCGCGACGCTTGTGCTGGCAGCCAGTGGTGCAAGCCTCGAGGCCATGGAGAAGGCCTGTGCCGAAGGTGCGCCGGCCGCCTGTGTCGCGTTGGGCACGGCGTTGGCTGACAGCGGACGCCCCGGCAGCATGGCCCCCGCGCGGCAGGTGCTCAAGGCCAGCTGCGACCAGGGGACGAAGGACGCGTGCGCCGTGTTGAAGCAGCTGCCGCCTGGCTAGCCGCGTCGCGCCCGCTCGAGAATCGCCGTCGTCGAGTAGCCGGCAGCGAGCGGGATGCGCACCACGCGGCCGCCACGCGCCTCCACCACGTCGCGACCCACGATGGCGTCGCTGGCCCAATCGGCGCCCTTCACGAGCACGTCGGGCTGAATCGCCGTGACGATCTCGTGGGGCGTGTCTTCGTCGAAGACCACCACCGCGTCCACCGCCGCCAGCGCGGCCAGCACCTCGGCGCGCTCCGCTTCGGGATTGATCGGGCGGTCGGGCCCTTTGTGCTGGGCGCGCACCGAGCGATCGGAGTTCACCGCAACCACCAGCGCGTCGCCCAGCGCGCGCGCGTCGGCGAGATAGCGAGTGTGGCCGGGATGCAGCACGTCGAAGACGCCGTTGGTGAACACCACCCGCCGGCCGGCGGCCCGTGCCGCCTCTGCCCATGCCGCCGCGGCCTCACGCGTCAAGCACCGCCATCGCGTCTAGTCCTGCTCGTCGTCGACGCCGCGCTTGAAGCCAGAACCCGGCTCGCGGAACGTCACCTGCCCGGTGACCTCCCAGCGGTGCGGCGGACGATAGATGCCCACGTCCTTGCGGCGCGCCTTCACGCGAATCGTGTAGAGCTGGCGGTGGTAGTCGTAGGGGAAGCCGTCGAGCTTGTGGGCCGCCACGTCGAACTTGTAGGTGCCTTCCACCAGGTCGAGGCGATCGATGACGAAGCGCACTTCCCCTTCGCCCGACAGGCGATCCGGCTCGAGTTCGTCGATGTTGGTGTTGGTGCCGTAGCAGCACACGCCGTCGCCGTTGAAGATGCCGAAGCCGAACACGAAGTCGCGCATCGGCTCGATGGGCGCGGAAGCCGATGCGCACCGTGAGCGGATCGCCGCTCTGGAAGACGTGCGACGGCGTGCCCGGCGCCATCGACGATGGTGACGCTCGTGACCTCGAGTTCGCGCGAGCCCCAGCGGCCTTCGGTGGCCTTGAACATGTCGGGCGGGGCTTCGGCCGTCTCCACCGGGTTGTGCGGCTGCTGCTCGTCGTTCGTGGGCTGGCTCTCGGTGGCGGCGTGCGCCACGCGCACGGCTTCTTCCTTGGCGAGCTGCTGCTCTTCGGACTTCTCGACGTTGACGATGTAGGCCGTGATCACCCGCTTGGGGTCGCCTTCGCCGTGGGTCTTGCCGCGGTCCAGCCACAGCGCCTGGTCGCAGAACTTCTCCACCAGGTCGAGCGAGTGGGTGACGAGCAGGATGGTGCGGTTGCGGCGGCGGAACTCGGCGAACTTGTCGAGGCACTTCACGGTGAAGCCCTGGTCGCCGACGGCGAGCACCTCGTCGACCAGCAGCACGTCGGGGTCGACGTGAATGGCCACGGCGAAGCCCAGACGCATGTACATGCCCGACGAGTAGGTCTTCACCGGCGCGTCGATGAAGTCCTTCAGCTCGGCGAACTCGACGATCTCGTCGAAGCGCTTCTGAATCTCGCGCTTGGTCAGGCCGAGCATGATGCCGTTGATGAAGACGTTCTCGCGGCCCGAGATCTCGGGGTGGAAGCCGGCGCCCAGTTCGATCAGCGCCGAGATGCGGCCATCGACCACGACCGAGCCGGTCGTGGGCTTGGTGATGCCGGCCACGCACTTGAGCAGCGTGCTCTTGCCCGAGCCGTTGCGGCCGACGACGCCGTAGGTGCAGCCCTTCGGCACCGTGAACGACACGCCGCGCAGCGCTTCGAACGTCTCGTCGGGCTGCAACTCGCTCACGAGGCTGCCGCTCAGCAGCGCCGACTTCAGCGTGGCGAACTGCTTCTTCCTGGCGTACTTGCGGTACA
The DNA here is from genome assembly GCA_963814395.1 of uncultured Acidobacteriota bacterium. Classification (GTDB taxonomy): domain Bacteria; phylum Acidobacteriota; class Vicinamibacteria; order Vicinamibacterales; family UBA2999; genus CADEFD01. The sequence goes on along the minus strand of CAWFCS010000033.1, from coordinate 5,244 downwards.
CCTTCGTGACGTTCACCGCCTCGATGGCATTCGTCACCGTCAGACCTCCTCGGCGAACGAATCACGCAGGCGGTCGAACACGAAGTAGCCGGCCAGGAACACCACCAGCGACACGCCGCCCATGGCCAGCAGCCACTTCCAGTGGCCATGCGGCCCCACGTGGAACAGCACCTCCTGGTAGGAGATGGCCAGATGGGTCATGGGATTGAGGTTGAGAACCCAGCGGTAGCTGTCGGTGGCCATCTGCATCGAGTAGATGATCGGCGTGGAGAAGAACCACAGGGTGAGCAGGTTGGCGAGGATGTCCTTGATGTCGCGGAAGTGCACCGTGAGCGCCGCGAGCAGCAACGCCAGGCCGGTCGTGAAGAAGAACTGCACCACGAGGATCACCGGGAACCACAGCAGCTCCACCGGGTCGAGCGGGCGCTGGTAGTAGACGAGCAGCACCGCCAGAATCGGCAGGCCCAGGATGAAGTGCGCCAGGTTCGCCAGCACCGACACGATCGGCAGCACTTCGGCCGGGAACAGCACCTTCTTGATCAGGTTGCCGCCCGAGATGAGCACGTTGGCCGATTCGGTGAGCGACGAGCTGAACCACGTCCACGGCAGGATGCCGCAGAAGAAGAACAGGCCGTAGGGCTGGATGTCGGCCGGATGTGCGCCCGGCATGATCACGGTGAACACGAAGGTGTACACCGCCATCAGGAGCAGCGGGTTGAAGAACGACCAGAAGAAGCCCAGCACCGACCCGCGGTAGCGCGCCTTGAGGTCGCGCGTCACGAGCGTCTGGATGAGGCCGCGGTACTTGAGGAGAGCCCGGAGGTGGTAGAACATCTGGCGCGGCCGCTAGGCTGCCACGGCCATCAGTGGCCGCGCCGCGAGTCGGACTGCAGCTGCTGCAGCGTGCTTCAGCAGCGCCAGGCGCGCCCGCTCGAAGTCCATCTCGTGGCGCGATCGGTGCCTGCATCTCTTCGGCGCGCTTCATGCCGGCTTCGGCCCGCGCCTGGTCGAGGTCTTCGGCGCGCTCGGCCACCTGCGCGATCACGGTGACCTTGCCGGGCAGCACTTCCACGAAGCCCACCGACACCGCCAGGAAGTGCTTCTCGGCTGCCCTTCCGGTACCACATCTGGCCGGTGCGCAGCGCCGAGAAGAGCGGCGTGTGCCCGGGCAGCACGCCGAAGTCGCCTTCCGAACCCGGCAGCGACACCTCGTCCACCTCGTGGGTGAACGAGTGGTCGGGCGTGACGATCTGGAGCGTGAGCGAGGTGGGCAGGGCCATGCTAGCGTTCCACTACTGCTTCATCTTGGCGGCGCTCTCGAGCACGTCTTCGATGGTGCCCTTGAGATAGAACGCCTGCTCGGGCACGCTGTCGTGCTTGCCGTCGCAGATTTCCTTGAAGCCCTTGATCGAGTCGGCAATCGACACGTACTTGCCCTGCAGCCCGGTGAACTGCGAGGCGACGAAGAAGGGCTGCGACAGGAACTTCTGGATCTTGCGGGCGCGCGACACGGCCAGCTTGTCTTCTTCCGACAGCTCGTCGATGCCGAGAATGGCGATGATGTCCTGCAGGTCCTTGTAGCGCTGCAGGATCTGCTTCACCTGGCGGGCCACGTCGTAGTGTTCGGCGCCGAGGATGCGCGGGTCGAGGATGCGCGAGCTCGAGGCCAGCGGATCGACGGCCGGGTAGATGCCGAGTTCGGCGATCTGACGCGACAGGTTGGTGGTGGCGTCGAGGTGGGCGAAGGTGGTGGCCGGCGCCGGGTCGGTGTAGTCGTCGGCGGGCACGTAGATGGCCTGCACCGAGGTGATCGAGCCGTTCTTGGTCGAGGTGATGCGTTCCTGCAGCTGACCCATTTCCGACTGCAGCGTGGGCTGGTAGCCGACGGCCGACGGCATGCGGCCGAGCAGCGCCGACACTTCCGAACCGGCCTGCGTGAAGCGGAAGATGTTGTCGATGAACAGGAGCACGTCCTTGTTCTCGGCGTCGCGGAAGTACTCGGCGACGGTCAGGGCCGAGAGGCCGACGCGCTGACGGGCTCCCGGCGGCTCGGTCATCTGGCCGTAGACCAGCGCGGCGCGCGACTTCGACATGTCCTTCATGTCGATCACGCCCGACTCCTGGAACTCGAGCCAGAGGTCGTTGCCTTCGCGCGTGCGCTCGCCGACACCGGCGAACACCGACACACCGCCGTGCTTCATGGCGATGTTGTTGATGAGCTCCATGATGATGACGGTCTTGCCCACGCCGGCGCCGCCGAACAGGCCGATCTTGCCGCCCTGCAGGTACGGCTCGAGCAGGTCGATGACCTTGATGCCGGTCTCGAACATCTTCAGTTCGGTGGACTGCTGCACGAGCGTCGGCGCGGGCCGGTGAATCGGCCAGTGCTCCTTCGCCTCGACCGGACGGTCGGGGAAGTCGACCGGCTCGCCGAGCACGTTCAGCACGCGGCCGAGCGTGGCCGGGCCCACCGGCACCGATGATCGGCGCCGTCGGTGTCGACCGCGCGCATGCCGCGCTGCATGCCGTCGGTGGGCTTCATGGCCACGGCGCGCACGCGGTTCTCGCCCAGGTGCTGCTGCACCTCGACCACCACGTCCATCGCCTCGGACGTGGCCGTCTTCTCGGACAGCACGCGCACGGCGTTGTAGATCGCCGGCAGATGGCCGTCTGCGAACTCGACGTCCACCACCGGACCGATCACCTGAATGACTTTGCCGACCTTCTCAGTGTTCATATCTGTTCCGCTTCGCCGTGGTCCGTTGCTTTGCTGCGGGCATGTGGCACGCCCCAGCCCCAGTCCCCAGCCCCTAGGTCGCCTGAGCGCCAGCGACAATTTCGATGATCTCGCGGGTGATGGCGGCCTGCCGCACCTTGTTCATGTAGAGCGTGAGCCGGTCGACCATCTCCTTGGCGTTGCGCGTGGCCGCGTCCATGGCGGTCATGCGGGCCGCGTGTTCGGCCGCCGACGATTCCAGCAGCGCGCGGTTCACCTGCACGGCCACGTGGAACGGCAGCAGCGTCTCGAGCAGCGCCGCCGGCGCCGGCTCGAAGAGGTAGTCGGCCGCGCCGGCCGCGCGCGCCGCGACCGCGCCAGCGGCGCGAGCTTCGGGATCGGCAGCAGCCGCTCGATGACCACGCGCTGCGCGATCACCGACCGGAACTCGTTGTAGACGAGATAGACGGAGCTCACGTCGGGCCCGAGGAACTCCTTGATGCAGGTGTTCGCGATGGCCTGGGCGTGCGCCCACTTCACGTTCTGGAAGAGGCCGACTTCCTCGTAGCGCACGTCGAAGCCGCGGCGCATGAAGAAGTCGCGGCCCTTGCGGCCGACCAGCGCCAGCGCCACTTCCCGGCCCGGGTCGCCCGGATGTTCGGTGATGTACTGCGCCGTGGTCTTGATGACGTTGGTGTTGAAGCTGCCGCACAGGCCGCGGTCGGCGCTGATCACGACGAGCAGCGTGCGCCCGGCCTGCGGGTCGTCGGTGAGCAGCGGATGCGCCGACGGGTCGACGCGCGTGGCCAGGTTGTTGAAGCACGCGCAGCATCTCCTGCGCGTAGGGCCGGCTGCGCACGATGCGCTCCTGCGCCCGGCGCAGCTTCGACGACGAGACCATCTTCATGGCCTTCGTGATCTGCTGCGTCGACTTGGTCGCGCGGATGCGGCGGCGGATGTCGATCAGTGACGGCATGGGTCTCTGACCGTCAGCGCCAGTGGACGGGCTCTTACGCGCGCGCCAGGAACGTGAACGCTCGCTTGAATTCCTTGAGCGCCGCGTTCGAGCTGCGCCTTCAGTTCGTCGTCGATCGTCTTCTTCGTCTGCTGATCGTCGCGAGCACGCGCCGAAGCGGTTGGCCATGAAGCGATGCAGCTCTTCTTCGACGCGGCGCACGTCGGCGACCGGCGATGTCGTCGAAGTAGCCGTTGGTGCCGGCATAGAGCGACGACCACCTGCTGCTCGACGGCGAGCGGCTGATACTGGTCTGCTTCAGCAGCTCGACCAGGCGCGCGCCGCGATTGAGCTGCGCCTGCGTGGCCTTGTCGAGGTCGCTGCTGCCGAACTGCGCGAACGCCGCCAGCTCGCGGTACTGCGCGAGGTCGAGACGCAGCGTGCCGGCCACCTGGCGCATCGCCTTGATCTGCGCCGTGCCGCCGACGCGCGACACCGAGTTGCCGACGTTGATGGCCGGCCGCACGCCCTGGTTGAACAGGTCGGCTTCGAGGAAGATCTGGCCGTCGGTGATCGAGATGACGTTGGTCGGGATGTAGGCCGAAACGTCGCCGGCCTGCGTCTCGATGATCGGCAGCGCCGTCAGCGAGCCGCCGCCGAGCGCGTCGTTCAGCTTGGCGGCGCGCTCCAGCAGGCGGGAGTGCAGATAGAAGACGTCGCCGGGATACGCCTCGCGGCCGGGCGGACGGCGCAGCAGCAGCGAGATCTCGCGATACGACAGCGGCGTGCTTGGAGAGATCGTCGTAGATGCAGCAGCGCGTGCCGGCCGTTGTCGCGGAAGTACTCGCCCATCGCGCATCGCCGAGTAGGGGCGATGTAGTGCAGCGGCGCCGGGTCGGCGGCCGCGGCGGCCACGACGATGCGTGTAGCCCATCGCGCCGGCTTCTTCGAGCGTGCGCACGACCTGCGCGACCGTCGACTGCTTCTGGCCGATGGCGACGTAGATACAGATGACGCCGGTGCCCTTCTGGTTCATGATGGCGTCGAGGGCCACGGCGGTCTTGCCGGTCTGGCGGTCGCCGATGATCAGCTCGCGCTGGCCGCGGCCGATCGGGATCATGCCGTCGATGGCCTTGAGGCCGGTCTGCATCGGCTCGCTGCACCGGCTGGCGGTCGACGACGCCGGGCGCCAGCGCTCGATCGGCGACGAACTGCTTGGTGAGCGATCGGGCCCTTGCCGTCGATCGGCTGGCCGAGCGCGTTGACCACGCGGCCGACCAGCTCTTCGCCGACCGGCACCGAGATGATGCGGCCGGTGCGCTTGACCGGGTCGCCTTCCTTGATGGCCGTGTAGTCGCCGAGCAGCACGGCGCCGACGCTGTCTTCTTCCAGGTTCAGCGCGATGCCGAAGACCCCGTGCGGGAACTCGAGCATCTCGCCGGCCATGACCCGCTCGCAGCCGTGCACGCGCGCGATGCCGTCGCCCAGCGAGATGACGGTGCCGACTTCGGCGACGTCGACGTCGACGGCAAAGCCGCCAATCTGTTCGCGGATGATCTTGGAGATTTCGTCG
>CAWFCS010000032.1:0-12188 GCA_963814395.1 uncultured Acidobacteriota bacterium | reverse complement strand
AACGCGCTGGACTCGTGACGCCTGCGCGCTGACGCGTTCCATCTCGTCTGAGGAGGCTGATGATGCTGTTCCGTTTCATCGTGCTCACCGTGGCGTTGACGACCTCCGTCCCGGCCATGGGCCAGCCACTCGGCATGTTTCAGTGGCAATTGCAGCCCTTCTGCAACATCCTCCACGTCACCGCGACGCAGCACGGCGCCGTCTACACGCTCGATGGCTATGACGATCAGTGCGGCGCGGAGCGCCGCGCTCCGCTCGTCGGGGTAGCCACTCCCAACTCGGACGGCACGCTGGAGTTGGGTTTGCATCTCGTCACGGCGCCGTCAGGACGTCCTCTGGCGGTCTCAGCCAGGATAGCGACGGGCACGGGCAACGGCACCTGGACCGACAGCGCCGGCAACCAAGGTGCGTTCGCCTTCGGGGTGGCGGGCGCAGGCGCGCCACGGCCGCCGGCGCCGGGGATGGTCATTCCCCCTGCCATCTCGCTCAGCAATGACGGTGGACTGGAAAGCCGCAACGGTCAGGGCGCGCGGCTCCTGTGGCAGCCCGCTACCGGAGCCTTCCGCGCCGGCATCGTGGACTCGGATCAATGGGCCGACTACCGCCTTGGACAATACAGCCTGGCGGCGGGCTTCAACACGATTGCGTCCGGCCAGGCTAGCGTGGCCATGGGATATGCCACTGGGGCGACCGGGCGTTACAGCGTGGCGATGGGGGTGGCTTCGCAGGCGACGGGCGAGGCCAGTGTGGCCATGGGAGCCAGTTGGGCCAACGGTCCATACGCGCATTCCGCGGGATTCGCCACCAACGCCAACGGCGCGGCGTCGCTGGCCCTGGGCCAGCTGTCGACCGCCAACGGCGACATCAGCGTCGTGCTGGGTAACGAGCGGTGACCACGCCGGCGGCCTCCGGATTGTTCGTGTTCGGCGACAACTCGGGCGACACCAATCTCGTGTCGTCGGCGCCGAATCAGTTCCTGGTGCGCGCGGCCGGGGGCGTGACGTTCTACTCCGCCCGCCACCGATTCTGGTCCCAACGTGACCCTGATGCCTGGAGCGTCGGCCTGGTCCACGCTCTCGGATGCGAATACCAAGGAGCACTTCGTGGACTTGCAGGACGAGGAGGTGCTGCGGAGGATCGCGGCCATGCCCGTGCGCGCCTGGAGCTTCAAGGCGCAGGATAGCGCCATTCGCCACATCGGCCCGACCGCCCAGGATTTCCACGCGGCGTTCGGCCTCGGCGAGATTCCGCGCCGAATCAATTCGCTGGACGCCGACGGCGTCGCGTTGGCGGGCGTGCGGGCGCTCGAAGTGCGCACGCGAACGGATGGCGAACAGCGCGACGCCGGGAACGCGGCGTTACGCGCCGAGCTCGCCGCGCTTCAGGAACGGCTGGCCCGGCTCGAGGCCCTGCTGCGACGCTAGACCCGACTCCTCGGACGCGGCCGCGTGGCGCCTCGGCGGCTGGCGCGCGGCACTCGTGATTCCGCGATGATCGAGGGCGCTATTGCTCCGGCCCGCCGGCTCTCTTCCGAGCCCCGAGACCCGAGCCCCGAGACCCGCCAAGATGGGCATCTTCCTCGACTCCCTGCCAATGTCCGGCATCGTGCGCATCCGCGACATGATGTACACGATTCAAAACCCCTTCCGCCTCGATCAGGGCGACGTCAGCTTCGATGCGCCCGAGTCCTTCAAGCAGGGCATGCGCAAGGCCATCGACGCCAACCACACGCACTACCTGCCCACGCTCGGCCTGCCGCGCCTGCGCCAGTTGATTGCCGAGAAGCTGCGCACCAAGAACGGCGTTCCGGTGGGCAGCGACGACGAGATCATCGTCAGCAACGGCGGCACGCACGGCATCTACTGCGCGCTGCACGCGGTGCTCGAGCCGGGCGACGAGGTGATCTGTCCCGACCCGCTGTGGCCGCCGTCACTCGCCATCACGCAGTCGGCGCACGCCGTGCCGGTGCAGGTGCCGGTGCACGAGGCACTCGGCTTCCGCTGGGACATCGACGAACTCGAACGTGCCATCACGCCGAAGACGCGTGCCATCTACATCAACTCGCCCACCAACCCGAGCGGCGGTGCGTTCACCCGCGGCGACCTCGAGCGCATCGCCCAGATCGCCACGGCGCGCAACCTGTGGGTGTTCTCGGACGAGGCCTACGAAGACGTGCTCTTCAGCGGCGAACACGTGAGCATCGCTTCGATGCCGGGCATGTACGACCGCACCATTCCCATCTACACGATGAGCAAGAGCTACGCGGTGACCGGCGTGCGCGTGGGCTACATCGCCATCAAGGACAAGGCCATCCGCGCGCGCGCGGCCAAGGTGGCGCTCTACACCGCCAGCAACGTGTGCTCGATCGCGCAGTACGGCGCCATCGGCGCCCTCGAAGGGCCGCAGGACTGCATCGAGGAGTTCAAGACCGAACTCAAGATCCGGCGTGACCTCTTCTACAACGGCCTCAAAGACGTGGCTGGCCACGTGTTCTCGGGCACGCCGCCCGAAGGCGCGTTCTACGCCTTCGTGAAAATCAATCCCGACTGGGCGCGCGACATGGGCCTCGACCAGGGCCCGTCGGTGTCGTGGGCCACGGCCGAATACATCATCAAGCACGGGCGCGTGGGCTGCGTGCCCGGCGTGGATTTCGGCCCGGCCAGTGAAGGCTACCTGCGCTTCTGCACCTGCCGGGATCGCAAGGAGCTGACCGGCGCGCTCGAGTCGATGCGTACCGTGTTCGCCAGCGCCAAAGCCGTGTGACGCAATCCCCCGTGGCGGGGAGCGCGGCGGGCCCGGCCGCCGCACCCTCGGCCGGCGGGGGCCGGATCCTGTTCGTGGATCTGGCCCGGGCCGTGGCCGTGCTGCTGATGGTGCAGGGCCACACCATCGACGCGCTGCTCCATCCCGACTTCCGCACCAGCCTGCAGTACAACGGGTGGCTCTACCTGCGCGGGCTCACCTCGTGCACGTTCCTGTTCCTCTCGGGCGCGGCCTTCAGCTTGACCGCCCTCAGGCACTGGGGCGATCAGGGCCGGGTGTCGTGGCGGTCGTTCAAGCGCGTGCGGCGTCTGGCGTTCTTCCTCGGCCTCGGCTACTTCGTGAAGTTCCCGATGGGCCGCTTCGTGGACCTGCCCTTCGCCAGCGACGAACGCTGGCGCTCGTTCTTCGCGGTGGACGTGCTGCAGAACGTGGCCATCACGCTGCTGGCGCTGCAGCTGCTCATCGCGTTGACGGGCACGGCCCGGCGCTTCGCGATCACGTGCGGCGTGCTGGCGGCACTGCTCGTGGGCTTCACGCCGCTGGCCCACGGCGTGGTCTGGACCGACCACGTGCCGCTCATCGCGGCCTCGTACCTCTCGCACGGCACCGGCTCGCTGTTTCCGCTCTTTCCGTGGGCGGGATTCACGCTGATCGGGGCGGCCTTCGGCGTCACCGCGGCGCCCTGGGCCACGCGCGACCACCTGCAGCCGCTGGCGCGCGCGCTCTTCCTGACCGGCGCCGTGCTGGCCATCGGCGCCGCCGTGATGGGCGAGCTCGGGTGGTTCGAGTACGGCGTGCATGACTGGTGGCGCGCGAGTCCGCTGTCGTTTGCGCAGCGCCTCGGCTCGGTGCTGCTGCTGCTCGCGGTCGTGGCCGCGATTGGCCACTACGTGACCCGCCTCACGCCGCCGCTGCAGGGCCTGGCCGAAGAGTCGCTGCTGGTCTACGCCGTGCACGTGGCGCTGCTCTACGGCTCGCACTGGACGGTGGGCCTTGGCCCCCGCCTTGGCCCGCAGCCCCCCGGCATCGTGCTCGTGTGGGTGGTGGTGATGCTCGTGGCCATGACCACGCTGGCGCTCGTGTGGAACAACATCGAGCGGCTGCATCCCCGGCTGGCGGTGGCGTGCCGCTTCACGAGTTGGGGCGCGCTCCTCTATCCGCTGCTCTGACCCAACTTCTGACGTATGGATTCGCCGACCGACGAGGAACTCACCCGGCTGCTGCGGGAATGGTCGAGTGGCCGCTCCGAGGCGCTGCCGCGGCTGGTGGAGCTGGTCTATCCCGAGCTGCACCAGATTGCCGCGCGGTTGCTCAGCCGCGAGCGCATCGGCCACACGCTGCAGCCCACCGCGCTCGTCAACGAGGTCTACCTGCGCCTGGCGCACGCGCAGCCGGGCAAGCAGTGGCAGGACCGCACCCACTTCTTTGCGGTGGCGGCGCGCGTGGTGCGGGCCGTGCTCGTCGATCATGCCCGGGCCCGGGGCGCGGTGAAGCGCGGTGACGGCGCCGTGGCCGTGGAACTGCTGGACGGGCATGCCAGCGTGGCCGCGCTGTCGGTCGACATCCTCGATCTCGACGCCGCCCTGGTGGAACTGGAAGCCATGAGCGCCGAGCACAGCCGCATCGTGGAACTGCGCTACTTCGCGGGCCTGTCGATCGACGAAACCGCCGAAGCGCTCGGCGCGTCGCCGTCGACCGTGAAGCGCGGCTGGCTCGCCGCCAAGACCTGGATCCGGCGTCGCCTGGATGGGGATCTGGCGGGCGCATGACGCCAGAGCGCTGGGCGCGGGTCACCGAGCTCTTCGACGACGCCCGCCGCCAGCCGGCGGCGCAGCGGGCGGCGTGGCTCGACGGCGCCGAGGCCGACGCCGGCCTGCGGGCCGAAGTGCAGGCCATGCTGGCCGCCTACGACACCGAGCCCGAGTTCCTCGAACAGCCCGCCCGGCCCGGGCCCGCCATCGACGCGGTGGTGACCGACACGCTGGTGGGCCGGCGGCTCGGCGCCTATCGCCTCGTGCGCCAGATCGGCCGGGGCGGCATGGGCGTCGTCTACCAGGCGCAGCGCGACGATCAGGAGTTCGACCGCACGGCCGCCGTGAAGATCCTGCCGGCGTGGAGCGCGGGCTTCGCCGAGCGCTTCCGCATGGAACGGCGGGTGCTTGCCGCCCTCGACCATCCCGGCATCGCGCGGCTGCTCGACTCGGGCACGACCGACGACGGCGTCGCCTGGTTCGTCATGGAGTTCGTGGCCGGGCAGCCGGTCACCACGTGGTGCACCGAGCGCCAGCTGCCGCTGCGCGAGCGGGTCGCGCTGGTCGAGCGCATCTGCGACGCGGTGGCCTACGCCCATCGCCATCTCGTGGTGCACCGCGATCTGAAGCCCGCCAACATCCTGGTGACAGCCGAGGGCGAGCCGAAGCTGCTCGATTTCGGCATCGCGGCGCTGCTGTCGGAAGAGGGCGGGCGAAGCGCCGGCACGACGCAGACCGGGCACCACAGCTTCACGCCCGAGTTCGCCAGCCCCGAGCAGGTGCGCGGCGAGCGCGTCACGACGGCCAGCGACGTCTACTCGCTGGGCGTGCTGCTGTATGTCGTGCTCACCGGCCGCCACCCCTACACCCTCGCCGGGCTGTCGCCGCTCGACCTGCTGCGCACGGTGTGCGACGTCGATCCGCCAGCGCCGAGCGCGGTGGCGCCGGCCGACGTGCGGCGCGCGCTGTCAGGCGATCTCGATGCCGTCATCGGCAAGGCGCTGCGCAAGGCCCCGGGTGATCGGTATGCCTCGGTGTCGGAACTCGCGGCGGATCTGCGGGCCTGGCGATCGGGCCACCCGGTGGTGGCGGCCCCGGCCTCGCTCGGCTATCGCGCGCGACGGTTCGTGCGCCGCCACAAGAAGGCGGTCGCGGCGGCGGCCGCGTTCGTCATGGCCGTCACCGCGGGCGGCGTGGCCACGGCCTGGCAAGCCCGCATCGCGCAGGCCGAGCGCGACAAGGCGCAGAACCGCTTCCGCCAAGTGCAGGAGTTCTCGCGCTCGCTGCTCTTCGACGTGCACAGCGCGCTCGTGCCCCTGCCCGGCGCCACCGACGCGCGCCGGTTGCTGCTCGATCGCGCGGTGCAGTTCCTCGACGGTCTGGCGGCGGATGCCGGCGACGACGACGCGCTCAAGCTCGAGTTGTCGGCGGGCTACCACCAGCTCGCCAACGTGCAAGGCAACAGTCTCAGCGAGAACGTCGGCGATACGGCCGCCTCGGTCGCCAGTCTGCAGAAGGCGATGTGGTTGGCCGAGCAGGTGCGCGCCTCCCAGCCGGAGGCCATCGAGCCGCTCGTGCGCGCGCTCCGCACCGCCGGCGACCTGGCCTCGGTGCGGGCGATGCGCGGTGATACCGACGCGCGCGACTGGCGGGTGCGCCACGCCGCGCTCGTGCACGAACTGCAACAGCGCGACACCACGGGCGCAGCGGCACTCGTGGTGGCCAAGGGCTATTCGGACATCGGCCGGCTGCACGTGGAACACGACGAGTTCGCCGCTGGCGAGACGGCCTATCGCGAGGCCGTGCGGCAGTTCGAGCGGGTGCCGCGCGACGGCCGCCGCCTCATCGACATCCGCGACCACAGCTACGCCCTCAAGCGGCTTGGCGGCGTGCTGCTGCGCCTCGACCGCTACGACGAAAGCGAGACGCGCTACCGTGAGGCGCTGGCCCTCGACGAGGAAGCGCTGCGCCTCGACGATCGGCCGCAGACCCGCTACGACATCACGTTCACGCTCTCGGATCTCGCGCTGGTGCAGTCGCGGCGCGGTTTGTGGACCGATGCCGTGGCGTTGTGGATGCAGGCGCTCGCCATCCGGAAGGCCAGTGTCGAGGCCGATCCGAAGAACGTGCGCGCCCTCACGGGCGTCGCCACCCTCTACGGCCGTCTTGGCGGAGCGGCGCGACAAGAGCAGGAGTTCGCCGCCGGCGTGGCCCACTATCGCGAGGAGCTACGGTTGCGCGAGGAGCTGCGGCAACGAGTGGGCGACCTGCCGGGCAATCGTGCGGATCGGGCGTGGGCGGCGCTGCGTCTGGCCGAGGCATTGCGCGATCGCGCGGATCGCGAAGCCGGCGATCCGGCACGCGCGGCCTGGCTCGCTGAGGCGCGCCGGCTGATGCAGACCGTGAAGCGCACCGATGGCGCGGCGTCGGTGCCGGCCGGCTCCGAGCCGGGATTCGTCGCGCTGCACGACAGCCTCACGACCCGCCTCGCGCGCTGATGCCGCGCGCGAATTCGACTACGCTGTCGCCATGAGCACCGCCGACACGGCACGCCCCGCCGCCGGATACGTCATCCGCCCGGCGGCCGTCGCCGACAGCGACACCCTCGTGGCCTTCACCTTGAGCGAAGCCCTCGATGCCGAGCGGCGCGCGCTCAATCGGGTCGAGGTGCAGCGCGGCATCGCGGGCGCCTTCGCCACGCCACCCAAGGCCCGCTCCTGGGTGGTGGAATCCGGCGGCCCGCTCGTGGGCTGTGCCTCGATCGTCACCGAGTGGAGCAACTTCCGCGGCGGCGACTACTGGTGGATTCAGAGCTTGTACATCGTGCCCGAGCATCGCGGCCACGGGCTCGTCGACACCATCCTGCAGCACCTCGTCGCCGAAGCCCGGGCCGGCGCTGCGCTGGATCTGCGGCTCTACGGCTACAACACCAACGCCCGGGCCCTGCGCGCCTACCAGCGCTTCGGCTTCCGTGAAGCGCCGTATCTCATCCTGACCAAGTCACTCATCGGCGCGTAGCGCCGGAACCAATCCAATGCTGGAGGACCCCATGTCGAATCGCCGCCGTCTGTTCGTGCTCCTGTCCCTCGTGGCCGTCGCGTCGATCGTGGCCGCCGCGCAGCCGAAACGCGCGGGACTGATGGGCGATCTGCTCGCCGACGTCACCGACGTGGAAGGCAAGATCGTCGGGCTGGCCAAGGCCATGCCGGAGGCGTCGTATGCGTGGCGGCCGATGCCCGGTGTGCGCTCGGCTGGGGAGGCCTTCACCCACGTGGCCGCCGACAACTACTTCATGCCGGTTGCGCTCGGCGCAGCGGCGCCGGCCGGCACGGGCATCTCGGGCAGCGACTACAAGACGGTCGAGGCCTACGAAAAGCGCGCCCGCACGCGTGCCGAGATCGTCGCGGAGCTGGAAAAATCGTTCGTGTTCCTCAAGCAGGCGATGACCGACACCACCGACGCCAAGCTCGAATCGTCGATGAAGATGTTCGGCCGCGAGAGCGCGGTACGCACCACGTGGGTCGGCACCGTCACCCACCTGCACGAGCATCTCGGTCAGCTCATCGCCTACGCGCGCAGCAACAAGATCGTGCCGCCCTGGAGCAAGTAGCGGCGCTACACGCCGAACTGGCGCAGGTGGTGATCGGTGTGCTTGTGAATCAGTACGCCCCAACTGTCGTGTGACAGCACGCCGAAGGCGGGGTGCGGCGCCAACCCATGTGACGTGCCATCGAGGCGTACGAAGCCCTCCGTGAACGCCTGCAGCTCGCGCGCGAAGTCGGCGTCGTTCGACCGCGCCAGCAGCTCGGGCGCGGTGGGCGCGCTCTTCGGCATCGGCAGGTGGTGGATGATCAGATAGCGCATCGGCGGAAAGCGCAGCAGCGCTGGCCCCTTGTCCGCGACCGGCAGCTCACCGGTGGTCATGCGGCCCGATTCGTTCAGGTGCGCCAGCATACCGGCCACGGTGAACGTGCCCCACTTGGCGGTGTGTTGTGGCGTGAGCGTGCGGGCGCGATTGACCAGCGCGGCGCGAACGGCCGAATCCCAGGCGGTTGGCATGGCGGCATCCTAACCTGAACCACGCTCCGCATGGGTTCGGCCTTGCCGGTGCATGTGTCGCTCGGATAGAGTCCCAGTGCCTCAGCCCGTCGACCAGGCTGCGATTCCCGGAGGTTGCGCCCATGAAGCGCTTGTTGCCGCTCATTCCGATGGTTGCCGCGCTCGCCGCCGCCGCCTCGCTCACGCTCCTGCCGCTCGCGGCGCAAACCCGCGCCACGGCCACCAACGTGCCGGTCATTCCGCACGAGGCCGTGCCCAACTTCTTCAAGAACCCGCCGGGTATCTATACCGGCGAGAACATGGGCATTGCCACCAACTCGAAGGGCAACGTCTTCATCTACCACCGCGCCAACGAGACGCGGCTCTTCGAGTACACGCCGCAGGGCCAGTTCGTGCGCGAGATCGGCCGCCACAACTACGGCTTCTCGTTCGCCCACTCGGTGCGGGTCGACGCCCAGGACAACATCTGGGCGGTGGACGAAGGCACGGACATGCTCGTCAAGTTCAGCCCCGAGGGGCGCGTGCTGATGACGATTGGCCGGCGCGAGGATCCCATCCTCTCGATCCTGAACATGCCGGGCGGCGGCACCTATCACGGCCGCAATGAGAAATACCGCTTCGGCCGGCAAACCGACGTGGCCTTCGACCAGCAGGGCAACATCTTCGTCTCTGACGGCTACTTCGACGCCCGGGTCGTGAAGTACGACAAGAACGGCCGCTTCGTGAAGGCGGTGGGCAAGCGCGGCACCGGCAACCTCGAGTTCAACACGCCGCACTCGATTGCCACCGACTTCCAGGGCAACGTCTACGTCGGTGACCGCGGCAACGCGCGCGTGCAGGTACTCGACAACGATCTGGGCTGGAAGGCGAACTACCCGAACGTGGGCAACCCGTGGGCCGTGTGCGTGTCGGGCGGACCTGGACCGAAGAACCCCGGCAAGCAGTATCTCTACTCGTCGAATTCGTGGCAGGACAGCGCGCCGGCCGCCGGCGCCGAGTTCACGGGCGAGGTCTACAAGATGGAGCTCGACGGCACCATCGTCGGCAAGTTCGGCCGCGCCGGCAAGGCGGCGGGCGAATTCGCCACCATCCACCAGATGGACTGCCGCGACCCGAACATCATCTACACGGCCGAGATCAACAACTGGCGTTCGCAGAAGATCCTGTTGAAGCCGATGGCCACGTCGAGCGCCCGCTAATGGAGGCCATCATGAAGCGCACCCTGTATTTCGTTGCCGCGGCCATCGTCACCGGCGGCACCGCGCTGTTCGCACAGACGGCAGTGCCCGACCTCAGCTTCGAGTCGAACGCGGATCTGCTGCGCACGCCACTCGACACGTTCGTGGGCGAAGTGGGCGGCGTGGGCGCCAATTCGAAGGGCCAGATCTTCGTCTACACGCGCACCGGCCATCCCTACGCCACGCTCGGCGATAACCGTACCTTCTTCCGAAACGGCTCGCGGCTGTTCCAGTTCGACGCCACCGGCAAGTTCGTGCGCGAGCTGGGTCAAGACGTCTACGGCTTCAACGCCGCCATCGGCCTGCGCGTGGATCCGCAAGACAACGTCTGGACCATCGACGCAGGTGCCAACCAGGTGGTGAAGTTCGACACCGAAGGCCGCGTGGCCCTCGTGCTCGGCCGCAAGCCCGAGACGATGCCGGTGCGGCCAGCGATGCCGCGGCCTGAAGGCGCACCCGGGGCGGGCCCCGGCGGGCCTCCTGGTGGCGGTGCGGGTGGCGGTGCGGGCGGCGCGGCGCGGCGGCCGGGCGAAGGCACGCCTGGGTCCACCTTCTTCCGGCCCACCGATGTGGCGTGGGACGCGGCCGGCAACATCTACATCACCGACGGACTCGGCAACAACAACCGCGTGGCCAAGTTCGACAAGGAAGGGCGCTTCATTCGCCAGTGGGGCGCCACCGGCACGGGCCCGGGCGAGTTCCGCGGGCTCAAGGCCATTGCCGTCGACGCGCGCGGCGACGTCTATGTGGCCGACGTGGGCAACAAGCGCATCCAGGTGTTCGACGGCGACGGCACGTTCAAGTCGGAGTTCGCCAACGTCGGCACCCCGATCGCCATGTGCCTCACGCGAGGCGCCACGCCGCACCTCTACATCTCACATGCCGGCGACACCGACGGCATGGACGACGCCGCCATCTACAAGGTGCGGCTCGACGGCACGGTGGTGGGCAAGTTCGGCAGCGCCGGTAAGTTGCCGAAGGAGTTTGGCCTCGCCAACTCCATCGACTGCCGCAACGAAAACGAACTGCTCATCGGCGAGCTGACCAACTGGCGCGTGCAGAAGGTCACCCTGAAGAGCCGGTAGCTGGGTTCTGGGGGCTAGGGGCTGGGGCGGGACCGCCGTCCCGCTACCATACGGTCATCAGTCGCGCTCGGGAAGACACTACGCTTTGTCATGCCCCAGCCCCCAGCCCCTAGCCCCCAGCGCAGCTACTTCGCTGCCGCGGCCTGAACCGTCAGGCTGATCTTCACGTCGTCGCCCACCAGGAAGCCACCGGCCTCGAGCGCCGCGTTCCAGTTCAAGCCGTAGTCCTTGCGGTTGACCGTCACTTCACCTTCGAACGCCAGCTTCTCGTTGCCCCAGGGGTCCACCGCGGTGCCCAGGAAGGTCACCGGGATCACGATGCCCTTGGTGACGCCGCGCATCGTGAGGTTGCCCGCCACCTTGTAGTCGCTGCCGCCGGTGGCCGTGATGCCGGTGCTCGTGAAGGTGATCGTCGGGTGCGTCTCCACGGCAAAGAAGTCGTCACTGCGCAGGTGCGCGTCACGGTCGGGTGTGTTCGTGTCGATGCTCGCGGCCTGGATGACGAAGCTGACCGCCGAGCGGGCGGGCTGGTCGGCGTCGAACTGGATGCTGCCCGCGAAGTCCGCGAAGCGGCCGCGCACCTTGGTGATGAGGTGGCGAACCTGGAAGGCCGCTTCCGAGTGGGTCTTGTCGATGGCGAAGGTGCGCAGGGCGGTGGCGGTGGTGGTGGCGGTGCTCATGGAAGGTCTCCTGCTGAGTAGTGGTTTGAACTAAGTGTTACAACACTTATTAGGACGCACGAACGGTGGAGAGGTTTCAGGGGAGGCTAGAGGCCGGCTCTGACCTCGGCCAGGGTGTCGACCAGCTGGGTCAGCGCTGTGCGGTCGAGCTGGATGAGACGCCCACGGTGACCGGCCCGCAGTTCGCTGTCGAGCGAATCGACCAGGCTGAGGCCTTTGGCGGTCAACCGAGTGCGCACCAGCCGGCGGTCTGCTTCGGAACGTTCTCGGGAGATGAGCTCCAGCTCGGCCATGCGGTCGAGCAGGCGCGTCACGTCGGGCACGGGCGCAATCAGCCGGGCGCCGACTTCATTGCGGCAGAGGCCCTCGGCCCCAGCCCCGCGGAGGATCCGCAGGACGTTGTACTGCGTGGGGGTCAGGCCGTGCGGTTTGAGCGTCTGCGCCACCGCCCGCTCAAGTACGGCCGCCGTGCGCGCGATGCTCACATGCACTTCCTCCTCGAGGAGGTCGTAGGGCCGGGTTGCTGCAGCTCGACGTGGAGCGGCGTGGTGACCATGTGACGATAATAGATGTTGTAACATCTATTTGTCAACCGACGTGAACGGCGCGGCC
>CAWFCS010000031.1:0-433975 GCA_963814395.1 uncultured Acidobacteriota bacterium | reverse complement strand
TGGCCGCGGAACAGGCGCCGTTCATGAAGGGATTCGGACAACTTCGATCATCTGTCCAGCTTCGAGATCCTTGACGTCACCGAGCCCACGACCCGCACCTACGCCCGCGTGTGAGCGGCGCTCAAGAAGGCGCGGCGCCCAATTCCCGCGAACGATGCCTGGATCGCCGCCCTGGCGCTGCAGCACCGTCTGGCTGTCATGAGCCGCGACGAACACTTCGACGCCGTGCCGGGCGTGCGCCGGGAGTCGTGGTAACCGCGCGCTAACTCGAGACGCGCGAGCGCACGCGGAACGTCCACCACGTCTCGGGGCGCTTGGCATCAGGCGGAGGCACCGGCCCCGGCGGCTGCTGCGTCTGCACGGCCGGGTTCTGCAGCTTCATGATTCGTGCGGCCCAGGCGGCGTCGAGCGTCGCCTCGTCAGTCACACGGTTCAGCACGACGGGATACACGACGCCGTCGAGACGCAGGCGGCCACGGTGATCCGCCTCGACCCGCGGGCACCAGTACTTTCGTGCGCCGGCCGAACAGCTGAGATACAGGTCACCCTCCGGGGTGGCCATGCAGTTCAGGTTCACTGAGTGCGGCCGCCAGCCGATGTTGATCTCGACCTGGCAGAGCGACACGTCGTTTGCGAAACGCCAATCCTGAATCGGCGCGGCGCGCTCCTCCCCTCGCAACACGAATCCGGGAACGCCGCCACACGGACACGCCGTGGCCCAATAGCCGCCGCCAAGCATGGCCACGCCGACAAGAGCCACGGCAATTCGCCGGAGGATCTTCATGAGCGCGCACGATACCACGACAGGCGCAGGCCGCACGTCAACGGCGGCAGCCACCCGGGGCGTCAGGTGCCGCAGAACGTGCGATACGGGCGCGGGCCTGGATCTGCCGGCTCGGCGAGCTCAGCCGGCGCGTGGTTCGCTTATCAAATGGGCATTGGCACGGACGTTACGGCTTCGGCCGCGCCATCACCACGATGGCCGCCAGCTGCGCGTTGCCGGGCTCGCGCTGCCGCACCGCGAAATCGGCCGGCCAATAGCCGCGGCCGCCGTCCACGTTGATCCGGCCGAGCAGCCCGCGCTCGTCGTTGTTCAGGTGTGCCGGCTGGCGGCGGCGGTCGTCGATCGTGCCTTCGTTGGCGGAATCCTGCGTGGCCCCGTGTTTGTCGTAGAACGCAAAGAGGCTGCCCTTGAAGGGCACGAAGCGGATCGACGGACCGGTGAGCAGGCTGGTGCGGGCGCTGCTCGACTCGTCCACCTCGGTACTCACGCCGCCCTTCCCAGGCGCCCTCGACCGGACGCGAGAGCAGCAGGGTGATCGCGTCGCGCCCCGGCCACATCGTGTCGGCCCGGTAGCCGTCCTTGGCGGCGCGCTCGAGCCGTTGCTCCAGCTCGAACTCGCTGGCGGCGCGGTCGAGCCGATAGGTCACGGGCCGCTCCGTCCCGGGCCGCTTCTCGAACAGGTAGAAGTTGTCGTAGGTCAGGTCGGTGGTGGGACCCGGCCGCGCCACCATGTGGGTGAGCGTCAAGCCTTCCGCCGCCACCGCCTCCACGAGCGGCCAATCCTCGCGCCGCTGCGTGCGCACCACGCGGTACGACACGCCCGACGGCGGCCGCCGCTCGAGGCGTTCCAGCACGGCCACGAGGCCGAAGCCGCGCTGCCGGAGCTGCGATGACCCGGCCATCGTGAAGCCGCACAGCTCGTAGCCGCGCTCGGCCCAGGTATTGAGCATCCGCTCGAAGCGTACGAAGCGCGCAAAGCGCTCGACGCCGTCGTCGGCCCAGCCGACCTCCACGCGGATGTCGCTCACCCTGGGCACGGCGCCGCTCTGCCGGGGCCGAACCATCAGGATGGAGACGTGTTGTGGCACGACGCCGCCATCGGGTCGCGCCACGCGCGCACAGCGATAACCCTTGGCCGTCACCTCCGTGAGCTGCACGGCGAGGCGGTCGGCGTCGCCGATGGCCAGGTCGTAGTCCCATGTGGGCCCCTGCGCGAGCAGCGTGCCGCCCGCCATCACCGCGAGGGTCGCCGCCGGAAGGGCCGCCGCAAGCCGCCGCCACCAGCCGGCGATCACCGCACACGCTCCACGTAGCCGTCGCCGGTATACATGCGCACGACCCGGCCATTCTCTTCCACGAACCGCACGACCTCGCCCACCGGTCCGCCTCCCGTGGGCGCGGTGTAGCGGAACTGACCGTTGCCGATGGGCTCGAGGCGCACCGGGTTGTCGAGATTCGGCGCGTTGGGCGTGATGATGACCAGTCGCTTGTTGAGCTCGATCACCTGCGACTCGCCGCCGCGGCCACGGTAGAGGCCGGCGAAGCGCGCCCACGACGGGATCCCACGACGTGGTCGTCGATTCGGGCTTCGGCGCCGTCGCGCGGGCCACCGCCTCGCCAACCGTGTTCATCAACTGCGTGGCGATGCCACCAGGATTCGCGTCGTCGGCGTTGGTCAGCACGATCACCGCCACCTTGCCTTCGGGGTAGAGCATGGTCTGCGTCTGGTAGCCGGGATAGCTGCCGCCGTGCGACACGTAGACCTTGTCGCGCTCGCGCCGCACCGCGAAGCCGATGGCGTTGCCCTGCGTCCAGTTGCTCTCGAGCACGCGCACGCGGTGCATCTCGCGCAGCGAGCCGGTGCTCAGGATGTTGGCGCCGCCGCGCCGGCCGGTGCGGAACTGGGCCGAGGCGAACTTGGCCATGTCGTCCACGGTGGAGGTGATGCCGGTGGCCGCGGCCATGCCCTTGGCGTCGATGAAGGGGTTGGTGGCGCGCGTGTTGTCGGGCAGCAGGCGGTTGTAGCCGGTGGCGAGCCCGGCCACGTTCGCATCGACGCTCGACGAGGTCATGCCGAGCGGCGCGTAGATGTGCTGCTGCACGTAGTCGGCCCACCGCTGACCGCTCACCGCCTCCACCACCAGGCCCGCCACCGAGTAGGCCAGGTTCGAATACTTCCAGCGCACCTCGGGCGAGAACGGCGCCTGGCGCTCGGCCATGAGCGCGCGCAGCTCCTCGGTGGTGGGGAAGTCGAAGGTGGTCCAGTGCGAGCCGGCTTCACGCGGCAGTCCGGAGCTGTGCGTGAGCAGCTCCTCGATGGTGATCTCGGGGTCTTCTTCCGCCGCGCGCTTCACGCGGAACCACGGCAGGTACTTCGACACCGGATCGTCGAGCCGCAGCTTGCCCTGCTTCGCGCAGCTGCATCACGGCCGTGGCCGTGAAGAGCTTGCTGTGCGACGCCATGCGGAACTTGGTCTGCGGCGTCATCGGCGTCTTCTGCGCCACGTCGGCCAGGCCGAAGCCCTTCGACCACACGAGCTGCTGATCGGCCACCACGCCCACCGCCACGCCTGGCAGGTGCCGGTAGAGCAGTTGCCCTTCGAGCCACGCCGTGAACAGGCGCACGGCGCCCTGCACGTCGGCATCGCTCGCCACAGACGCAGTCGCGGCCCCCGGCTGTGCGCTCGGGCGTGCCGCGGCGAGCACCAGACCACAGAGCAGAAGGCCGAACGCACACGCGCGACGAGTGACAGGTGGCAGCATCTCGATCTCCTCGATCGCGAAGCTTAGCCCAGCCCAGCCGGGTTCGTTCAGTGACCGGCCTGTGTTCGGCGGTAGGATGGCGGCACGCCCGTGTTCCAGTGAGAGGTCGCCGATGAAGGTCCGCGCCGCCGTGGTCGTGTTCGTGGCACTGTCGATGAACGGCGTCGCGACCGCGCAGACTCCCACACCAACACCGAGCCCCGCCGGCGCTCCGGCACCACCCACGTACGAGGAGACGGTCGAGGTGGTCGCGGCGACGCCGATTCACGGGCTCGGCATCGCGCGCGACAAGATGCCGAGCAACATCCAGAGCGCCACCGCCGGCGATCTCGGGCGCACCGGCGGCGTTCAGCTGGCCGAGCAGATCCATCTCGCCAGCCCCAGCGTGCACGTCAACGAGGCCACGACCAGTCCGTTCCAGCCCGACCTGCAGTTTCGCGGCTTCACCGGCTCGCCCCTGCTCGGGCTGCCTCAGGGCATTGCGGTCTATCAGGAAGGCGTGCGCCTGAACGAGCCCTTCGGCGACACGGTCAATTGGGATCTGCTGCCCGGCAACGCGGTGGCCGGCATCACCTTGATGCCCGGATCGAACCCGCTGTTCGGCCTCAACGCGCTCGGCGGCGCCATCTCGCTGCAGACCAAGACCGGGTTCTCGCACCCTGGCCACGCCGCGCGCGTCTCGAGCGGGTCGTTCGGCCGGCAGACCGTGGAGGCGGAGAGCGGCGGCCGCCGGGGCGGGCTGAGCTACTTCGTGGCTGGGGCCGCGATCGCCGAGGACGGCTGGCGCGATTTCTCGCCGTCGCGCGTGCGCCAGCTGTTCGGCGACCTCGAATGGCGCGGCGCTGGGTCGATGCTGAATGCCTCGGTCACCTCCGGCCGCAACACCCTCATCGGCAACGGCACGGCGCCGATCGAGCTGCTCGACGAGAATCGCCGGGCCATCTTCACCTACCCGGACGAGACGCGTTCGCGCATGACGCTGCTGACGGTGCGCGGCCAGCACACCCCGGCCAGCCGCATCTCGCTCGACGGCATGTTCTTCTTCCGCCGCGCCACCATCAACACCTTCAACGGCGACGACAGCGACTACGACGCGTGCGAGGCCGCCGGGTTCGAGGAGTTCCTGTGCGCCGACGAGGGCGACGGCGAGCCGGTGGAAGACCAGTTCGAGCGGCTTCGTCCCGGTGGACGACGACGCGGAGTTCGACGGCACGAACAACACCTCCGGCACGCGCACCAACGGGTGGGGCGGGGCGCTGCAGGCGACCATGACGCGCCCGGTCGCCGGTCGCGAGAATCACTTCGTGGCCGGGGTCACCTTCGATGGCGGGCGGTCGCGCTACCAGGCCGATACCGAGATCGCGCGGCTCACCGATGCGCGCGGCACGATCGGCAGCGGCTTCTTCGACGAGGAGGCGGTGGTGCGTCTGCGCACGCAGGTGCGCCACACCGGGGTCTTCGTGGCCGACTTCCTCTCGGTGGCGCCGCGGGTCACGCTGATGGGGGCCGCCCGTTTCAATCACAGCGTCGTCGAGCTTGCGCGACCAGGTGGGCACCGACCTGAACGGCGACCACACCTTCTCGCGCGTCAATCCCGCCGTCGGCGTCACCATCCAGATGCCGCAGGCGGTGACCGCGTTCGGCAGCTTCAGCGTGTCGTCGCGCGTGCCGGCGCCGTCGGAACTGAGCTGCGCCGACCCCGAGGATCCGTGCCGTCTGCCCAACGCCTTCGTCGCCGACCCGCCGCTCGAGCAGGTGGTGGCCCGCACCTGCGAGGGCGGCGTGCGCGGGCGCGGCCGGGGCGTCACCTGGAACGCCGCGCTCTTCCGCACCGCCAACCGCGACGACATCGTGTTCATCAGCAGCGGCGCGTTGACCAACACCGGCCACTTCGCCAACGTCGGCGACACGCTCCGCCAGGGCATCGAGCTCGGTGCGTCGGGCGCGCTCGGTGACGCCGTGCGGTTCGGCGCCGCCTATTCGTATCTGCGGGCCCGCTTCCGCACGTCGCTGACGCTGAGCAGCCCGAACCATCCCGACGAAGACGACGGCGAGATCGCGGTCGAGGCCGGCGACACCATCCCCAGCGTGCCCGCCCACAACCTGAAGCTGAACGCGTCGGGCACGATTCGCCGCGCCACCGTCGGCGCCAATCTGCTGGTCACCTCCAGCCAGTTCCTGCGCGGGGACGAAGCGAACCTGCTGCCGGCCCTCGAGGGAGCGGCGGTGGTGAATCTCACCGGCAGCTACGCCGTGACCAGCCGGGTGCGGCTGTTCGCCCGGGTCGCCAATCTGTTCGACCGGAAGTACTCGACCTTCGGCCTGCTCGGCGAAGCCGGCGACGTGCTGGGCGACGACTACGACGATCCGCGGTTCCTCAGCCCGGCCGCGCCGCGGGCGGCCTGGGCCGGCGTCGAGCTGTCCTTCCGCTGAGTTCGGCCCGATGCCCGGACTGGGCGATGTGGCCATCTCGCCCGACCGCAGGTTGGCGGCGCCAAGACGCTGCCGCTCGGTGCAGCTCAGCAGACCTTGTGCGGTATGCCTCAGATAGCCATACTGATGCATATGCGCACGACATTGAACATCGACGACGACTTGCTCCAGCGTGCTACCGATCTGAGCGGTCTCCGCGAAAAGACGGCGGTCGTGCACGCGGGACTCGAGGCGCTCGTGGGTCGCGAGAGCGCGAAACGCCTCGCCGCCCTCGGCGGATCGGACAAACAGGCTCGGGTCGCCGCGCGCCGGCCGCAGATCGGCGGCTGGCGCGAGTCGGCCAGCCGGCTGGGTCGTGGCCTCCGTAGCCGCGGATTCGCGCGCTGGCGCTACTGCTCTCGACGATGATGCCGAGCTCCACGTAGCGCGGCCGCAGGGCCACGCGGATGGCCGGCAACTGCCGCCAGAACCACAGCGCCGTCACCACGCACGCCGCGCCGCTCACCATGAAGGTGGCCTCCGACGCCGATGCGTTCGGCCAGCGATCCGCCGAGCAGGCTGCCGATCGGCGCCGACCCGAGCAGGGCTATGGTGTAGAACGACATGACCCGGCCGCGTTTGTCGTCGTCGACGATGGTCTGCACGATGGTGTTGGTGGCCACCACCTGATACATCAGGCCGTAGCCGGTCACGGCCATCAGCGCCATCGACAGCCAGAGCCAATGCGACACGCCGAGCAGCGCGCAGCCGACGCCGAAGCAGCCCACGGCCACGGCGGCCGTGCGGCCCAGCCCGATCACGGAGCTGCGCAGCACCAGCCGCACCGCGCAGGCCAGCGCGCCCACGCCCGAGGCCGCCATCAGGAAGCCCAGCGTGTGGGCCTCGCCACCGAGCAGACGCCCGGCCACGAGCGGCATCAGCGAGCTGTACGGCGCGCTCAGCACGCCGATGGCGGCCAGGAAGATGAGCAGGCTGCGAATCGGCGTGGACTGCACCACGTAGCGCCAGCCGTCGGTCAGCTCGGGCCACAGGCGCCGGTTGGCGGGCGGACGCTCGTCGGGCGTGAGCCGCATCGACAGCAGCCCCCAGATCACCGCGATGTAGCTCAGGCCGTCCACCAGAAAGCAGTAGCCCTCGCCAATCGCCGCCACCACGAAGCCGGCGATGGCCGGACCGACCAGCCGCGCGCTGTTGAAGTTGGACGAGTTGAGGGCGATGGCGTTGCCGAGGTCGGCGCGGTCGTCGATCATGCGCACCACGAAGGCCTGCCGGGTGGGAATCTCCACCGCGTTGACCACGCCCTGGAAGAGCGTGAGGCCGATGATCCACGGCATGGTGATGTGGTCGGTGAGGGTGAGCGCGGCCAGCGCGAGCGACTGCACCATGGCCAGCACCTGCGTGGCAATCAGCACCTTGTGGCGGTCCCACCGGTCGAGCCACACGCCCGCCAGCGGCGGCAGGAAGAGCGACGGCGCCTGGCCGGCGAAGCTCACGAGGCCGAGCAGGAACGCCGAGTCGGTCAGCCGGTAGACCAGCCACGCCGTGGCCAGCCGCGTCATCCAGGAGCCGATGAGCGAGATGCCCTGGCCGATGAAGAACAGCCGGTAGTTGCGGGAACGGAGGGCGCGGAAGGGAGAACTCACGGCGCGGATCCCGGGAATTCTCCCATAGGCCACGCGCTGAGCAGGGGCCTCGTATAATCAAAGGCTCCCAGTTCCGAGGAGTACGCAAGTGAGCGAGCCAGAAGAAGATTTCGCCGCCATGTTCGAGGCGTCGGTGAAGGCCAGGCAGTTCGACCGGGGCCAGACCATCGAAGGCACCATCGTGGCGTTCGGCCCCAAGGTGGCCTTCGTCAACGTCGGCGGCAAGGGCGAAGCGCAGATCGAGCTCGAGGAACTGAAAGACGCCGAGGGCGACGTGGAGTTCTCGGTCGGCGATCGCATGCAGGCCATGGTCGTCTCCACCGCCGGCGGCATCGTGCTCTCGCGCAAGGGCGTGCGCAACGCCGCCACGCAGCGCGAGATCGAAGATGCGTATCAGGCCGGGCTCGCGGTGGAAGGCAAGGTCGAGAAGGCGGTGAAGGGCGGCTACGAAGTGCGCATCGCCCGCGAGCGCGCCTTCTGCCCGCTCTCGCAGATCGACATCGCCCGGAACACCGATCCCGCGGTGCACGAGGGCCAGACCTACACCTTCAAGATCATCGAGTACAAGGACGGCGGCAAGGACATCGTGGTGTCGCGCCGCAAGCAGCTCGAGGAAGAGCAGAAGGCCAGCGCGGCCGACGTGCGCCGCTCGATCGTCGTGGGCGCGGTGCTGACCGGACGCGTGGCCTCGGTGGTCGACTTCGGCGCCTTCGTCGATCTCGGCGGCGGCCATCCAGGGCCTGCTGCACGTGTCGGAGATGGGCTGGTCGCGCGTCACCCATCCCAACGAAGTGGTGGCGCCGGGCGACGAGATCACCGTGCAGGTGCTGCGCGTCGACGACGGCAATCACCGCATCTCGCTCGGCCTCAAGCAGCTCCTGAACGATCCGTGGGTGGCCGTGGCCACCACCTACGAGGTGGGCCAGGTGCGCTCGGGCAAGGTGACCCGCGTGGCCGAGTTCGGCGCCTTCGTGGAACTCGAGCCCGGCATCGAAGCACTGGCGCACGCCTCCACGTTTGCGCCCACGGGCCGCACCGGGGGCTGGGCCAAGGCGATTGCCGTGGGCACCACGGCGGCGTTCGAGATCCTGACCATCGACCTGGCGCAGAAGCGCATGGGCGTGGCGCTGGTGGAGGAAGGCTCCACGCGCGCGGCCAGTGCCACGGCGGCGCAGATCGGCATCGTGCCGGGCGCCATCGTGATGGGCAAGGTGGAGAAGCACGAGAAGTTCGGCGTGTTCGTGTTCCTCGCGCCGGGCAAGACCGGCCTCATCCCGTTTTCAGAAACCGGCGTGGACCGCGACCAAGACATGCTCAAGGCGTTTCCGGTGGGCAGCGACGTGGAGGTCGCGGTGCTCGAGGTGGACGCCGTCGGCCGCCGTATTCGCCTGAGCAAGAAAGCCGTGGCCGAGCAGCGCGAGCGCGCCGAGCTGAACGACTACGCCCAGCGGCCCGATGCCACGCCGTCGGCATCGCTCGGGTCACTCGCCGACAAGCTGCGCGGGGCGCTCGGCAAGCGCTAGCCCCGCCTCGAGGTAGGTCGATCGTGCCGTAGAATCCCGGCATGTCCGACGTGGTCGCCGTGCCGCGCGTCTGGCCCTGGCCCCTGCGCCTGGCCTTTCGCTTCGTGGTGTCGTACTGCGTGCTCTACGTGCTCGTCACGCAGATGGCGCGCGCCATGTGGCCGTTTCCCGCGCTCAGTCCGAACCTCGAACCGGCGATGCGCCCTCTTGTCGGGTGGGTCGGCCGCCAGTTCTTCCACGCCACCGTGTCGTTTGCGCCCACCGGCAGCGGCGACCGCCTGTACGACTGGCTCACGGCGCTCTGTGTGCTCGTGATTGCCGCTGGAGCGGGCGCGGTGTGGTCGCTGCTCGACCGGAGGCGGCCCCATTACGCGGCGGTCGATCGGGCGTTCCGGGTCTTTCTGCGGATCGCGCGTCGGCGCCACGCTCCTCAGCTACGGCATGGCCAAGGTGTTTCCGCTGCAGATGCCGGCGCCCCAGTTGACGCGCCTGCTCGAGCCGTTCGGCAACTTCTCGCCCATGGGCGTGCTCTGGTACTCGATTGGGTCGTCGTTCGCCTACGAGCGCTTCGTCGGGGCCGTGGAGCTGTCGGCTGGCCTCTTGCTGTTCATCCCCCAGACGCACCTGCTGGGCGCGCTGCTGGCGTTGACGGCGTCGGTCGAGATCTTCGTGCTCAACATGACCTACGACGTGCCAGTGAAGCTGTTCTCGTTCCATCTGGTGCTGATGTCGTCGGTGCTGATTGCCCCGCACGCGCCACGGCTCGTGCGAGCGCTGACCATGCGCGGGCCCGCGTACGCCAGCTGGCCACGGCGGCCCAGGTGTGTTTCGGTCTCTACCTCGCAGCCGCGGCCGCCTACCAGTCGTCGTCACTCTGGTCCACGCGCGGACCAGGCGCGCCGAAGCCGGCGCTCTACGGCATCTGGAACATCGAGCGGATGCGTATCGACGGCGTCGAGCGACTGCCGCTCGTGACCGACTACGACCGGTGGCGGCGGCTGGTCGTGGACGACACCCCGCGCCTGGCGTTCTGGCGCATGGACGACACGCCGCTGGCGCTCACCGCGACCATCGACGACCAGGCCAGGAGGATCGTGCTCAAGAGCGGCACCGAGGAGGCCGGCAGACTTCGCTACGAGCGGCCAGCACCCGATCGCCTGATGCTCGAAGGCGAGGTGCAGGGGCGACGCCGTGCACCTCGACACGCGGCGCGTCGATCACACCGCGTTCCAGCTCACGAGCCGGGGCTTCCACTGGGTGCAGGAGTTTCCGTTCAATCGCTGATCGGCGTGAGCGCCGCCCACGCGCTGGGCCGCTGCTACTTGCGCGGACGCTGCTTGAGGGCGTCCTGCACGGCCTTGTTGCCAGAGGCGATACGGCCGGCGTTGTAGGGCTCCTTACGGGGATCGACGCCCGCCTCGATGAGCGCGGTCACCACGTCGGCGCGGCCGTTCATGATCGCCAGCTTCAGGGCGGTGTTGCCCGACGTGTCCACGCCGTTGACCGGCACGCCGGCGGCGATCAGCAGACGCAGCACGGCGATCGGGCACTTGTGCGCGCCCACCATCAGCGCGTTGCTCTTGTTGGCGCTCACCGCCGTGACGTCCGCCTTGGCGGCGACCAATTGCTGCACGATGTCCACCTGCGCTTCGACGTTGCGATCGTCGCACCCGTCGGCCATCGACATGAGCGGCGTGTAGTCGGAGCCGAAGTTGCTCCGGCGCACGTCGGCGCCGGCAAGCAGCGCCAGGGCCAGCCGCTGCGGCTCGCGCTGGTTGATGGCGTCCCAGAAGTGGTCGTGCGGCGTGTCGTCGCTGCCGGCACGGAAGAGCAGCGCTGTCGCCTCGGCGCGACTGCGTGCCGGATACGGGCCCACGGCTGTCCAATCCACGGCGCCGCTCGGCGCCGACGGCGAGGGCGTCGCGGTGCTCGCCGTCGATCGACCTTCGAGGAGCGCGCGCGCCGCCGGGTCGTTGCCGAACTCCTTGAGCAGTGCCGGCCGCCACTTCGCCACGTCGAAGCCCGCGTCGAGCACGATGCGCGACACCTCTTCGCGGGCCTCGTGCGAACTGAGCGCGTGGTGCATCACGGTGTAGCCCTTCGCGTCGACCACCGACAGGTTGGGCTTGCGCGCGAGCATCGCCTGGAGCACCGCCGGACACGACACGGCCTCCATGAGCGGGGTGGTCTTGTCGCCGTCAACCGCGTGGCACGTTGGGATTGGCACCCGCCTGAATGAGCACGGCGGTCGTGGCGGCCGCCGACTCGTTGCCCACACACGAGCGGGTTACGAGGGTGAGCGGCGGGAGCCCGTCGGGCCGCGCCGGGCGATCGAGCGGCAGCTTGAGCGCCACGTAGGCGCGAATGACCTCGATCGACCGTGTGGCATCGAACGACAGGTGGATGAGCATGACCTCGGGGTCGGTGCTGAGCTGCTCACTCTTCAACCAGGCGCGAGCCTCGTCAGCGGAGCGGAACTCCCGGCCTTGTGCCCCCACCACCGCCGACGTGCAGACCACGAGCGCGGCCGCCAGAGCCGAACGACGCAGTGTCTTCATGCGCGAAAGTCTACCCCCGTTCCGCAGTGCAATACTGAGCCGTGCTCATCCCCGGCGCCCGCTGCGCGTCCATCGCCCTCGTCCGATGTGCGTTGGGTGCGCTCGTACTCACGGCGCCCGGGCTCGCGCGGTCCGCCCCAGCGATCGGGTTGGCCCAAGCGGCCACGCCGGCGTCGGCTTCCGCGTGCCGGAGCGACGTGCAGGCGCAACTGCAGGGGTGGAGCGTGGTGGCGCCGCCGCGCGCGCAGCCCGGCGCCGCGGATGGAGGCGTGGTGCGCCACTGGCCCACGGCCACCCTCGGCACGTGGGTCGTGGAAGTGGAGCGCGCCGGCGCCGCCAGCCTGGTGCGGATGGAGCCGGATCGGATCACGCGCATCGAGTGGTCCGCGTCGTGTGTCGCGGCGGAGACCACGCGCCACCGGCCGCACGTGCCGGAACCACGCTTCGATGACGACGACCTGCAGCGCCTGGTCGCCGGCCACGGACGCGGCGTGATCTACCTGTGGTCACCGCACATGCCGCTCTCGGTCGACGGGTTCCGCGCGGTGCGCGCCGCGGCCGAGGCCCGTGGACTCGCCGTGCATGCGGTGCTCGATCCGGCCGCCGACCGCGCTTTTGCCGCTGCGTCACTCGCGGCCGCCGGCTTGCCCGCCACGGCGCTTCGCGTGGCCGATTCGGTGGAGCTCACCTTTCGCGACGTGGTGCTGCACGCGCCGTCGATCCAGGCCTACGGCGGCGGACACCTGCGCGGCAGCGCGTTTCCCGGCTACCACTCGGCCGAGGAGTACGGCGCGTTTCTGGACCGCGTGCTGGCCACGCCCCCGCAGCGCTGACCGCGTGAGCGCGGCTGCCTAACGCGCGTCGCAGGCGGCGAGCAGCGCGGCCTTGCGCGCGTCGGTCTTGGGCAGCCACCGCTCCTCGACGAGCTGCCGGCACTGCGTGGGCGACAGGCTCAGGAAGGCCCACGCCGCCTCCTGCGGCCGGTAGGGCGTGAGTTCAGGCGCGCACGACTGGCGCCACAGCTCGCCCACGGCGTCGGCGAGCTCGCGCCGCGCCGGCGAGGCAAACACATTGGCCGCGCGACGTTCGGCGGCGGGGTCGGCCACGCGCAACTCGAAGCGCTTGGGCTCAGCGCTGTCCTTCGGCACCAGATTCGCGATGTAGAACACCTTGCCGTCGGGGAAGAACGCCGGAAAGTAGTTGCCGACGCCCTCGGTCGTCGACGTCGTGAGCCGCGCCATCGGTCCGGCCCCGGTGATGCGTCCGGCCGCGTCGCGCGTCAGGTCGGCCACGACCACATCGGTCACCGCCGGCGCGCGCAGGCCGCCGGTGACGAAGGGCGTGAGGTAGTCGAACTTGCTGATGTGGAACACCAGCGTGCTGCCATCGAAGCTGAAGTCGGCCTTGCCCGCGGCGAAGCCGAAGTCCACGCGTTCGGCGCACGTCGAGGTCTGCGCCGCCGGATCGGTGCCCAGGATCTCGAAGATCTTGAGTGACGCGGCCTGGCCGGTCTTGCTGTCGTCGTGGGCCACCACGTAGCGGCCGTCCTTCGAGATGAACGGCGTGGCCAGGTCGCGCGTGATCTGCGGGCACAGGCGCATGGGCACGGTGGGCGTCACCGTGAGCACGCCCTTGGCGCGCGTGAAGGTGTAGTCGACCACGCGGAAGCCGGGCGGCGCCGGCATCGTCGACCCCGAGAACATCATGCGGTAGACCGTCGTGCCGTCACTGGCCGTGCCGCTCTGCGACACGATGCCGACCGACTGGTAGTAGACGTCGTGCACGTCGCGGTGACGATGCTCGAACACGGCCGGCACGTCGCTGGCGTCGCGGCCCTCGTCGAGCCGCGCCAGCAGCGTGGCGGCGTCGTAGAAGCTCACCGTGTTGGCGGCGGTGTAGTGTGAGGGCACGGTAATGTAACGGCCGTCGGGGGTGGCGACCGCGTCCGACTTGTCGGGCATGCGCACGCGCGTGCCGGTCGTCAGGTTGTAGAGGTAGTTCAGGTTGTGGCTGGCCACGGCCACGATGCGATGCCCTTTGGGATTGGGTACGGGCCGCGCAAACCAGTTGACGTCGTCGAGCGCCGGGTCGCCTGGCCCCGGCCGCACCACTTCATGCGACGCGCCGGGCGTCGCCACCGTGCAGTAGGGCGGCGGGTCGCCGGGGGCCGCCAGCACGCTCGCGCCGCACAGCATCACCGCCCACGCCGTGAGCTTCGAGGTCGTCATGCGCGCGATTGTAGCGCGGCCACGGCGCGCGCCAGCTCCGTCGCCAGGTCTTCCACGATGGCGAGTTGACGGTCGAGCTCGCCGGCGTGCGCGTCGTCGAGCGCGCCAAGCAACCTGAAGGCGAACGTCGGATAGCCCAGGAACCAGGGGTTCTTGTCCACTTCGATGCCGACCCACACGCGCCCGTCGGCCACCGCGGCATGCACCCAGGTGCGCTCGCGCGCCAGGCCCAGCAGCCGCTCCTGCAGCTGCGGCGTGCACACCGCGCGGGCAAACGGCTCCCAGTTGCTGACCACGCGGTAGTGGTCGTTCACGGCGAAGCCGTCGAGCGCCGTGCCTTCACCTGGGCCCGCGACCTGATTCGGGAATTCGTGCCGCGACCGCACGATCAGCTGGAAGTCGTTGTCGCGCGGGGGCAGATCGGCCCACGCCAGCAATCCCACGAAATAGCGCTCGGTCGTCGACTGGTCCTGGCTCGTCGAGCCGGTCACGATGCTCTCGACTTCGAACAGTTCGAAGGACAGATCTCCGGAGCGCCAGCGAATCTGGTTGCCGCTCGTGAACGGCGCGGCACGCACGAGCTGTGAGCGCGTCAGCGTGCGCTTCGGCGCCACCGCGCGGGCCGCGTAGCGCGCGCCCGGCCGCAGGTCGGCCAACAAGGGCTGCAGCACGTCGGTCTCGAGCCGGCGCATCGCCTGTTCGGCCACGGCAGCGCCGGGCGTGGCCCACCAACTGCCGGCCTTCCACGCCAGCCACAGCACCGCCCCGTAGGCCGTCAGGGCGGCGAGCGTCGTCGGATCACGGTGCCAGCCGGTGTCCCAGGTGAACTGGTAAGTGAGCAGCGCGGCGCCGCCAAGTGCAGCGAGCAGCACCAACCCGCAGCCGGGCGCGGCGGCCCTGACGCCAGCATTCATGTCGGCGCGAATGGCGGCGATCGCGGGAGCGAAACGGGCGATCGTCGGGGGCGGCGTGAACGGCATCGCCGCGCAGCATACACGCAGCGAAGTGGGATAAGCTCCCGGCGCACCGGCCGCCATGCGCCACCTGAACCCACAGCTTCTTCGCAGTGCTGGCGTCGCCGCCCTGGGCAGCTTCCTCTTCGGCTTCGACACCGCGATCATCTCGGGCGCAACTGAAGCGCTGCGTCTGCACTACGGCCTGAGCAGCCAGCTGCTCGGCCTCACCGTGGCCAGTGCGCTGCTCGGCACGATTCTGGGCTCGCTCGGCGTGGGACCGCCGCTCGAGCGCCACGGGCGCCGCGCGGTGCTGCGCGCGCTCGCGGTGATCTACGTGGTGTCGGCGCTGGGCTGCGGCCTGGCCTGGAACTGGACGGCGCTGCTGCTCTTCCGCTTCCTGGGCGGCGTGGCCATTGGCGGGTCGTCGGTAGCCGCGCCGATGTACATCGCCGAGATCGCGCCGGCTGCCGTGCGCGGCCGGTTGGTGGCGCTCAGTCAGCTCAACATCGTCATCGGCATCCTCGTGGCCTACCTCTCGAACTCGTTGGTGGAGCTTGCGCTGGGCGGCCCGGAGTCGGGCGCCTGGCGCGTCATGCTCGGCGTGCCGTCCGTGCCGGCGGTGCTCTTCTACCTGTTGGCGCTCGGCATTCCCGAAAGCCCGCGCTGGCTGATCAAGCAGCGGCGCCAGGCCGAGGCGGTGGCCGTGCTCACCCGCGTGGGCACCGACGATCCGCCGGCCGTGGCTGCCGAGATCGCCGAGTCGCTGCGGTCAGAGACGGTGGCGGCCGACGAGCCGTTCTTCACGCGCAAGTACCGGCGGCCGATTCTGCTGGCGCTCATGGTGGCCACCTTCAACCAGGTGTCGGGCATCAACGCGCTCATCTACTACACGGCCGACATCTTCGCCATGGCCGGGGCGGCGCGCACGAGCGCGCTGTGGCAGTCGGTCACGATCGGCGTGACCAATCTCGTGTTCACCCTGCTCGCCATGACGGTGATCGATCGCGTGGGGCGCAAGCGGTTGCTGCTGGTAGGCTCGCTCGGACTCGCCGCGTGCCTGTTCGTGGCAGCGTATGCCTTCGAGAACAAGATCGGCGGCGCGCTGCTGCTCGGCAGCCTGATTGGCTACATCGCGTTCTTCGCCTTCTCGCAGGGCGCCGTCATCTGGGTCTACCTCGCCGAGATCTTCCCCAACCGCGTGCGCGCCCGCGGCCAGGCGCTCGGCAGCTTCACGCACTGGTTCTGGGCCGCCGCCGTGAGCTGGAGCTTTCCAGTGGTGGCGGAAGCCTCGGGCGGGCTCGCGTTTGCCTTCTTCGGCGCGATGATGCTGCTGCAGTTCGTGATGGTGCTGGTGTTCCTGCCGGAAACCAAAGGCGTGTCGCTCGAAGCGATTCAGCGCCAGCTCGGCATCGAGTAGACGCGCATGCTGCTCGGGGGCATCGAAGCAGGCGGCACCAAGTTCGTGTGTGTCGTGGGCACAGGCCCCGACGACATCCGCGCCGAGCTGCGCGCGCCCACCACGACGCCGGGCGAGACACTGGCGGCGGCGCTGCACTTCTTCCAGGCGCAGCAGGCGGCGCACGGCCCGCTCGCGGCGCTCGGCATCGGCTCGTTCGGTCCGGTGGAACTGCATCCCACATCGGCCCTCTTCGGCTTCATCACCTCCACGCCCAAGCCGGGATGGGCCAACACCGATGTCGTGGGTGTGTTTCGCCGCGGGCTCGAGGTGCCGGTGGCGTTCGACACCGACGTGAACGCGGCGGCGCTGGGCGAGTGGCGCCACGGCGCGGCACGCGGACTCGATACCTTCTTGTATCTCACGGTCGGTACCGGCATCGGCGGCGGCGCCCTCGTGAACGGCCGCTTGCTGCACGGGCTGGTGCATCCCGAGATGGGGCACGTGCGCGTGGCGCACGATCATCGCGCCGATCCCTTCGCGGGCGCGTGTCCGTTCCATGGCGACTGCCTCGAGGGCCTGGCCAGTGGCCCGGCACTGACGGCGCGCTGGGGCCAGCCCGCACATGAGCTGCCAGCGGACCATCCAGCGTGGCGACTCGAAGCAAACTATCTGGCGCAGGCGCTGCAGGGCCTCGTGTGCACGCTCTCGCCGCAGCGCATCGTGATGGGCGGCGGCGTGATGGACCAGCCGCAATTGCTGGCGCGGGTGCGGCGGGAGCTGCAGACGCTGCTGGGCGGCTACATTCAGGCGCCAGAGCTGCTGCGCGACATCGATGCCTACGTGGTGCCGCCCGTGCTGGGGCGCCGCGCGGGGGCGCTGGGGGCGCTGGTGCTGGCGGAGCGCGCCCTGGCCGGCCGCGGCGACCGCGGCTGAAGGCCGGTTACCCCGGCGGCGTCACCGGCTGCATCGCGTATTCCTTGGGCGGCTCGACGCCCAGCAGGTGACGCACGAAGTAGTCCCAGCGCCGGCGCATCACGTAGGGCCCGTCCACGCCGAAGCCGTGGCGCTGATGGGGCAGCAGGATGAGGTCGAAGTCCTTGTTCGCCTTGATGAGCGCGTCCATCACCAGGTAGGTGTTCTGCGGCGGCACGTTGTCGTCCATCATGCCGTGCATGAGCAGGAGCTTGCCCTTGAGGTTCTTGGCGTGGGTCTGGTTGGCCTCGGCCTCGTAGGTGTCACGCGGCTCGTCGCCGCCCTCGTGCGCGCCGGCGATGCGATGCAGCAGGCCCTGGTAGCGCTCGCCCCAGTCGTCTTCGTAGACGCGCTGGTCGTGATTGCCGGATTCGCTGATGCCCACCTTGAAGAAGTCGGGATAGCGGAACATGGCGTCGGCCGTGATGAAGCCACCGCCCGAGTGGCCCCACATGGCGGCCCGGTCGAGGTCGATCCACGGAAAGCGCGCGGCCAGTTCCTTCATACCGGCCACTTGATCGGGCAGCGTGTTGTCGCGGCCCATGGCGCCGTAGTAGGTGTCGTGGAACGACTTCGACCGGCCGGGCGTGCCCATGCCGTCGAGCATCACCACGACGAAGCCGAGCTCGGCCAGCGCCTGGTGATCCCCGCGCGCCGCCACGAACGAGCGCGGACCCACGCTGCCGCTCTGCGGCCCCGGATAGGCGTAGTTGATGATCGGGTACTTCTTCGCGGCGTCGAAGGTCGTGGGCCGGAAGAGCAGGCCGTGCAGGTCGGTCTTGCCGTCGCGGGCCTTCACGGTGAACGGCATGGGCGGCTTCCAGCCGGCGGCCACGAGCTTCGTGAGGTCGGCCTTTTCGAGCGGCATCACGACCGCGCCGGCCGCATCGCGCAGCACCACCTCGGGCGCGCGCTCAGGCGTGGACGCGGCGTCGATCACGAACGCGCCAGTGGGCGACACCTGGACGGCGTGATGACCGCTGTCGGGCGTGAGCGGCGCGTAGCCCTTGCCGTCGAGGCCGATGCGATAGAAGTGACTGAAGTAGGGATCCTGGCCCGGCTCGCGGCCGTTGGCCGCGAAGTACACCGTGCGCGTCTTCTCGTCCACGCGCAGGATGCGCGTCACCGGACCAGGGCCCGACGTGATGGCGTTCTTCAGCCGCCCGGTGGCGAGGTCGTAGAGATACAGGTGACTCCAGTCGCTGCGCTGCGAGTTCCAGACGATCTCGTTCGTGGCCCACAGCACCCGCCATCCGGCCGGCGACTCGAAATGGGTCTTCTCCGACTCTTCGAACACCGTGCGCACGGCGCCCGTGACGGCGTCGGCCACGCGCACCGTGGCGGTCTTGTGGTCGCGCGCGGTCGACACGTAGGCGAGCCTGGTGGCGTCGGGGCTCCACGTCATGTCGTTCACCGAGAAGTCGTCGCCGAGCATGGCGCGGTGATAGTCGGGCGGCGTCGTGAAGCGCACCACCGCGGCGCTATCGGTGTCGACGATCACGCGGTGCAGCATGGCCACGGCCTCGTCGCCCGGCAGCGGGTACTTCCAGGCCTTGAGCACCGGATGCCCGGCCTTGGTCTCCACGAGGTACATGTCGCCGACCGTGCGCTCGTCCTGCTGGAAGGTGGCCACCTTCTTCGAATCGGGCGACCACAGCACGATCGGGCGCAGGCTCTGCTTCCAGCCGGCGTTGTCGGTGGCGTAACCGAAGTTGGGCTCGCCGTTGGTCGTGAGCGGCCGTTCCACCTGCGAGGCCAGGTCGCGCACCCAGAGGTTCCAGTCCTTGATGAAGACCGCGCGGGTGCCGTCGGGCGAGACCACGGCGACGGCGTCGCGTACCGGAATGGCCGCGCAGGCCGTGCCCTTCACATCGCACGAGTAGCGCTTCTGCCGCGCGTCGAAGGCCACTGACGCGCCGTCGGCCGAGAGCTCGATGCTCTGGAACGGCAGCTTCTTCGCGTCCACCGCGCTGCCCATGGCCGTGGCCAGCGCCGCGGCCAGGCGTTCGTGGTCGAAGGCGCGTGTGCGCGTCTTCTTCACGGGATCGACCAGCATGAACTCGCCGCCGTCGCCGGTGGAGCTGCGATAGGTGAAGCGGTCGTCGGGCAGCCACGCGGCGTTCACCGTGCCGCCCACCACCAGCGGACTCGCGGCGGCGGCCAGGAACCGCTCGGCGCGCGCGTAGTCGGCTGCGGTCACGGACGGCAGGCGGCCGCGGCGGCCGGGCCTTGCGCCGCGGCGCGGCTGGGCGCCACTGCCGCGAGCAGCGAGCCCGCGAGCAACCACGCGCACACCGGGGAACCGCTGCCACTCTGGATCATCGGGAGACTTCATGCCAGAGAGTCTAGCGCTGACGCGCCTGTGACAGATGCGCCGGACGATGGCCGGGCCCGGTTGGCGATGATGGAGGGAAGGATGAGAGTTTTGGCTATGTCCTGACGCTCCTGCTCGGCACGACGAGCCTCGCCACGGCTGGTCCGGCATCGGGCGCCGTGAAGTCGGGGACCGGCACCATCTCGCCCAAGCACGCCATTGCTTACGTGGTGCGCGATGGGCGGAACGCCAGAAACACGCGCGTCGAAGTGCTGCTCACCGACGTGCCCATTGACGCAGCCGGCCTGCGCGGCAACCTCGATCCGCATGCCACGGCCATCAATCTCGAGCCGCTGCGCGATCGCAACTACCTGCTGCTGTGGGTGGCGCCTGACGGCGCGGTGAGCATGAACGCCACCTACTCGAAGACCATGACGCAGTACCTGAACGACGCGTCGGGCGGCCTCAAGGGCGAGTTCACGGCCAATACCGCCACCACCATCACCGGCCGCGTGTTCTCGGCCGCGCCTCTGAAGACGATGGACGGCCCGCCCTACACCATCGACGTGACGTTCACGGCCGAGGTCATCCCGGCCGTGACCGGCACGGCGTTGCCGGCCGGTGGTGGCGAGCCGGGCAAGGCGCTCACCGCGTTCATGGGCGCGCTCGTGAAGAAGAACTGGCCCGGCCTGAAGGCCGGCCTGTCACCGCGCCAGCTGCCGTCGTTCGAGAAGGACTACAACACGCCGGCGGAGAACGCGGCTTCGGCCGTGGACATCTTGAGCGCCTGGCTGCCCACCGAGAAGTTCAAGGTCGCCAGCGGCGTGCTTGTGAACGACACCACGGCCGTGCTCGAGATGGAGGGCGAACGCTTCGGCAGCCGCCAGTTGTCGCTCGTCAAGATGGTGAAGACCGGCGCGGTCTGGCAATTCGACGAGTCGGTGCCGGCCGGGATGCTGCGCTGAGGTCGACTCTAGGGCAGCGACTCGACCGACTTCTTCATGTCGCTGAGGTCCTGCCCGAGGGCCTCTTTCACCTTGCCGGCAATGGCCCAGCTCACCGGGGTGAGCAGCCCTGGCGGCAGGCCGTGATTCTCGAGCGCGAAGTCGATGCTGACCTGCGTGCCCTCGCCGTGGGCCGCGAAGGTGAACACGGTGTCGATCTTGGCGCCGCCCTTGTAGTGGGTGATGGTGTAGCCGCGCCCCTGATCGAAGGCCGTGACCTCCATCTCGGCGTCGTCGAGCCGGCCCATCACTTCTCTGGTTTCGCGCCAACGCGTGCCCAGATGGAATCCACCGGTGGTCAGCACCTCGACGTTCTTGATCCCCGAGACGCGCTGCGCGTTGTGTTCGATGTCAGTAAAGGCCGCAAAGACCTGGTCGACTGGGGCTTCCAGTTTGTTCGTCACCGTCACAGTAGTCATTAATTGCCTCAAGGCCTCGCAAGTTAGGCCATGCAAACGCGAGTGCCCTGCGGACACCGCGGCTGAATCAATGCCGGGCGAATCCCCGAGGCACGGCGAGGTGCAGCGAATCGCGGCGCACGCCCGGTCCTGCGTGTTAGATTCCCCAACCCGAGCGGGAATTCCGGCTCGTGGCGCTACCGCGCGATCGTCAGGCCGCGGGCGCCGTGCTTCTCGATGAGCGAGGCGAGCAGGCCCGAGGTCTTGATTTCGTCGGCGAAGGCCGCCAGATACGCGGCGGCCGCCGCGCGCTCCTTGCGCACGCCCATCGACTGCTGCACGGCGGTGAAGCGGCCCGGGATGATGCCGCGTGGCGGGCATGCGCTGCACGTCGTCGAGCAGGCGGGGCATGAGGCCGGCCATCACGTCGAAGTTCTCGCGCGTGAAGCGGTCGGCCGCGCCCTGCGCGCCGTCGGCTTCGACCACGGTGGCGTGGCGCAGCGTGCGCTGCAGGTAGAGCGTGTAGGCGGCGCGCGCCGCGGTCACGATGCGCACGTCCTCGTGGTCCACGTCGTCGACCGACCAGAGCTTCGAGTTGCCGGGCACGAGATAGCCCGCTTCGATCTCCACGTACGCGGGCGTGAACGTGATCTCGCCGGCCCGGGCCGGCTCGGCGCCGATGAAGGCGACGTCCCACGCCCGGTCCTTGGCCGCGTCGGCCACCAGGCCCGCGTTCTCGTAGCCCACGAACTCGACGGTGGCGTTGGCGCGGCGGGCCAGTTCCCGCGCCAGGTCGGGCGCCACGCCGGTATGCTCGGGCGCGCGCGTCGAGACGAGCAGGAAGTTGCTGTAGTTGAGGGCGGCGCGGAGCCGTCCGTTGGGCGCCAGCTCGGCCTTGACGGCCTCGGGCATCGGGGTCACGGGTTGCCGTTCTGCGGGCGCGGCCGGACGCACCGGCACCGCGGTCGCGACGAGAAGACACGCCAGGCTGCCGAGCAGCAGGCGACGAGGCGAGGGCGAAGGTGGTCGGGCCATGGCACGCAGGATGGTGACCCCGATGATACGCCTGCTAGCGTTTGCTGGGCGGCGAGAAGAGGCGCGGCGGGTTCCTTCGGCGCATTACGATCGACCCAGTGATTCCCTCGAGGAGGTTCGGCATGAGTCGTCCATCGTCGATCGCCGCTGGATTCGTAGCGCTCTCCGTCACGCTGGCCGCGCAGGGGCAGGTGCCTGCCACCCACGATCACGGCGCGCCGACGGGCCGCCTCGGCGCGGTGCACTTCGCCACGTCGTGCGCGGCGCCAGTCCAGCCGTGTTCGACCGCGGCGTGGCGCAACTCCACTCGTTCTGGTTCTCGGCGGCGGTCGAGTCGTTCACGGCCGTGCTCGCGCAAGACCCGACGTGTGTGATGGCGCACTGGGGCATCGCCATGAGCTGGTGGAGCAATCCCTTTGGCGGCTTCCGCACGCCCCAGGCGCTGGTCGCCGGCCTGGTCGGCCATCGACGCCGCGCGCGCCGCGAGCGGCGGCACGGACCGCGAGCGGGCGTATCTCGAGCGGTCGAACAGCTCTTCCGCGACGCGTCCACGCGCGATCAGCGCACCCGCACCGTGGCCTACGAAACGGCGATGGCGGCGCTCGTGGCCGCGCTGGCCCGACGACGTGGAGGCGCGCATCTTCTATGCGCTGGCGCTGGGCCAGACGGCCCTGCCCACCGACAAGAGCTACGCGAATCAGCTGAAGGCTGCGGCGATTCTCGAAGCCGAGTTCGCGCGTCAGCCCGAGCATCCCGGACTGGCGCACTACATCATTCACAGCTTCGACGTGCCGCCGCTGGCCGCGCGCGGCTTGAACGCCGCACGCCGCTACGCGGCGATCGCGCCCGACGCGCCGCACGCGCTCCACATGCCGTCGCACACCTTCACGCGGCTCGGCCTGTGGCACGACTCGATCGACACGAACCTGAAGTCGGCCGCCGCGGCGCGCAAGGACACGGGGGCGGCGTCGGAGGAACTGCACGCGCTCGATTATCAGGTGTATGCCTACCTGCAGACCGCGCAGGATGCCGCCGCACAGCGCACGCTGTCATTGCGTACCGCCGCTGGCGACGAGGATTCCCAACGCGGGTGCCGGCAACGCCGCCCCGCCCTCGGCGGGCTACTATGCCGTGGCCGCGATTCCCGCGCGCTACGCGCTCGAGCGCGGGGCGTGGGCCGAGGCGGCAGGGCTCACGCCGCTCAAGTCGCCGTTCCCGTTCGCCAATGCCGTGTCGCACTTCGCCCGGGCGCTCGGCGCCGCGCGCAGCGGCCGCACCGAGGCCGCAGGGCAGGAGGTGGCCGCGCTGGCGTCTCTACGCGACACGCTGAAAGCGGCCAACGACGGCTACTGGACCGAGCAGGTCGAGATCCAGCGGATCGGCGCTGCGGCGTGGGTGGCCCTGGCTGAGGGACAGCAGGACCAGGCCCTCGCGCTCATGCGCGAGGCCGCGGACCGCGAGGACGCCACCGAGAAGGCCGCCCTCACGCCTGGACCGATCAAGCCGGCGCGTGAGCTGCTCGGCGAGATGCTGCTGCAGGTGAAGCAACCGGCCGAGGCGCTCGTGGCGTTCGAAGCGACGCTGACCAAGGAGCCGAACCGCTTCCGCGCCGTGCTCGGCGCCGCCCGCGCCGCGCGTGACGCCGGCAACCAGAAGGCCGGCGCCGGCTACTTCGCGCAGCTCGTGCAGATTGCCGCGCGGGCTGATGCGCCCGGCCGGCCCGAACTGCGCGAGGCGCGCGCCGCTCGATAGCGAGGCGGTCGTCAGCGCAAGGTTCTGAAGAACGCGCGCACGTCGTCGACCAGCAGTTGCGGCTGCTCCATGGCGGCGAAGTGCCCGCCGCGCGGCATCTCGGTCCAGCGCGTGACGTTGTAGCGCGTCTCGAGCCAGCGCCGCGGCGACCAGATGATCTCCTTGGGAAAGTCCGCGCACGCCGTGGGCACCTCGATGCGCCCGGCACCGGCGCGCTCGTGGGATGCCGGCTCTCGTAGTAGATGCGCGCGGACGATGCGGCCGTCTGCGTCACCCAGTAGAGCGTGATGTTGGTGAGCAGTTCGTCCTTGGTGAAGATCGTCTCGGGGTTGCCGTTGCAGTCGCACCAGGTGCGGAACTTCTCGACGATCCAGGCGGCCAGCGCCACCGGCGAGTCGTTGAGCGCGATGCCGATGGTTTGCGGCTTGGTGCCCTGGATCTGCTGGTAGCCGGTCTCTTCGTTCTGGAACGTCTGGCGCACCTTGAGCCGCGCCTTCTCGGCGTCGGTGAGACCGGCCTCGGGATCGCTGCCGGCCGGGGCCGCGCCGGTGCACATGTTCAGATGCAAGCCGGCCACGTGCGCCGCGTCGCGCGCCGCCACCTGCGTGCTGATGATCGAGCCCCAGTCGCCGCCCTGCGCGCCGTAGCGCGCGTAGCCCAGGCGCGCCATGAGCGCCGCTTCGATTGCGGCGATGCGTGCGGGGTCGTAGCCGGCCGCTTTCGGCGCCTCGGAAAACGTGAAGCCGGGAATCGACGGCATCACCACATCGAACGCATCGGCGGCCTGGCCGCCGTGCGCCACCGGATCGGTGAGCGGGCCGATGATCTTCGTGAACTCGGCAAACGAGCCCGGCCAGCCGTGCGTGACGAGCAGCGGGAACGCGCCCGGCTGCTTCGCCTTGCGATGCACGAAGTGCACGACGCAGCCCGTCGATGGTGGTGGTGAACTGCTCCATCGCGTTGAGCTTGCGCTCCTGCGCGCGCCAGTCGAACGAGTCGCGCCAGTAGGTGACGAGCTGGCGCAGGTAGGCGGTGTCGGTGCCGAGCTCCCAGCCGTCGCCCTGCAGCGGCGCGGGAATGCGGGGATTGCGCAGCCGCGCCTTCAGATCCGCGAGCACGTCGTCGGGCACGTCGATGCGGAACGGCCGGATGGTCGTGTCGTCGGCGGGGCGCGCGGTGGATTGGGCCAGGACCGGCGGCCCGGATGGCGCCACCGATACGAGCAGGCCGAGGGCCGCAGCGCATGCGGTC
This sequence comes from uncultured Acidobacteriota bacterium, assembly GCA_963814395.1. Classification (GTDB taxonomy): domain Bacteria; phylum Acidobacteriota; class Vicinamibacteria; order Vicinamibacterales; family UBA2999; genus CADEFD01. Next base: position 408,962 of record CAWFCS010000031.1, on the reverse strand, counting down.
AGTCGAGTCGTGTGGGCGCCACGCATCATGCCGCGGAGCCTACCACCAACCTTGCGTCCGCTGCGCCGTTCGCTCACCGCCCGCGCCTGGGGCATGCCGCTGCTACAGCACGCCCGGGAATGACGCCGGGCGCACTGTGTGACCCGGGAACACCGCGGCGGCCGTGGCCGGGTCCGCGCCCAGATGCCGCACGACCAGCTCCGCGAACACATCGCGGAAGTCGGTCGTGATCGCGAGATCGCGGCCGTCGTGCCGCTGCTCGGGGGCGAGGCCGGGCCAGCGTCCGTAGACGTGGCCACCCTTCACCGCGCCGCCGAGCACGAACATCGCGTTGCCGTGTCCGTGGTCGGTGCCGCCGCTGCCGTTCTGCGCCACGGCGCGGCCAAACTCCGACATGGTGACGATGACGGTATCGGCCATGCGGTCGCCGAGATCCTGCGCCAGGGCCGCCAGACCGTGCGCGAAGTCGTCGAGGCGATTGGCGATCTGGCCCGTGGCACCGCCTTCGTTGGCGTGGTGATCCCACTGCGCGCTCTCGGCAAACGCGATTTCGAGGCCCACGTCGGCCTTCGCCAACCGCGCGATCTCCTGCAGGGCCTGCCCGTATGGGGAGCGAGGATAGGTTACGCCCGGCGCCGGGGCATACGGACGGCGGGTGGACGCCGCCAGGATGCGCATCGCGTCGAAGGCCTCGGCGGCCGTGGCCGTCAGCGCCGGATCCGCGCTGCCGGCATAGGCGGATTCGAACGTGGCGGTCGTGGCTGCGTCAGCCCGCACCGCGAAGTCGTCGATGCGGCCCACGGCCAGCGCCGGCGCGCGGCCCTGCAGCGCCCGCGGCATCTGCGTGGTCAGCGCTACTGCCTGCAGCGGGCTCCGCGCCTCGTGCGCCTCGCGCGCCTGCAGATACCGGTTCAGCCAGCCGTCGCGCGTGCTCTTCACGCCGGGCGTGGCCGATTCCATGTAGTCCTGCGCGTCGAAGTGCGACCGCGTGGCATCGGGCGACCCCGACGCGTGCACCACCGCCAGGTGGCCTGCCTGCCACCACGGCGTGAGCGGCGCCATGCGCGGATGCAGCCCGAAGAACCCATCGAGGTCGAGGGCCCCGCCGGCGCTGCCCGGGCGGGCAATCGCGATGGTGGGCCGCGCCGCGTAGTAGCCGGCATCGCCGTGCGGCACCACCATGTTGAGCCCGTCCACGGCGCCGCGCTGAAAGATCGCGATGAGCAGCTTCGTGCGCGTGCCCGCGGCCGCCACCGTGCGTGCCAGGAACGACGGCGCGAAGCCCAGCGAGAGCAGCGCCACGCCGCCCGATTTGAGGAACACGCGGCGATTGGTCATGGCGGCTCCTAGCGTTGCTGGAACGCCGGCAATCCGATGGCGTCGGCGTCGGCTCGCGTGGCCGCGTCGTTGGGCAGGCGGCTGCCGGGCACGCCGTTCTTGCCGAGCGCGAGGGCGAAGTTCACGCGGCTCACGAGCGACCCGGCCGAGGCCCATGCCTCGGCGGCGTCGGCATAGCCAGTAGGCGGCTGGCAGAAGTAGAGCGGCATGCCGAGCTCACGCAGTGTGCGGGCGAGCGGTCGCGCGTTCCGCACGTCGGCGTTGGCGGCGCGCAGCGCGCTGGCCACGAACTCGAAGGGCGTCTTGAGCTTGGCGTGCGCGGTGGCCGGCGCGAAGAACTCGGGCGAGGTCACGATCGCGCGCACCACCTCGCGCAAGTCGCCATGGGTGCGAGAAACCGCGCGGCGGCGCGATCCACGAGCGTGGGCGGCGGCGTGTCGCTCACGAAGCGCCGCGCCAGCGTGGTGGCAACGACGCGCGCGGTGGCGGGATGCGCGGCCAGCAGGTCGAGCACCCGCTCGCCGTCCTCGATGCCACCCCCAGCCGGAATCTCGTGGCCGAGCACCGTCTTGGCGCCGCGGTCGTGCAACGCCGCCACGAACCGGAAGCCGGAGCCCTGGCGCGGCCGCATCGTCCAGCCGGTGAAGGCGCGCGCCACCGTTCACGATGTCCTGCTGCGTGTAGCCGCCGTCGACGCCGAGCGTGTGCAGCTCCAGCAGCTCGCGCGCGTAGTTCTCGTTCAGACCGCGGGCGCGGAGCGCCGGCATCGGTCGCGCGGCGTCGGCCGTCTCCGCGCGCATCGGCGCCGGGCGCTAGCGGCCGCCGGGTCGACGTTCTCCAGTTGTCGAGATAGAAGAGCATCGCCGGGCTCCTGGCCGTGGCCCCGAGCAGATCGCGGAAGCGGCCGAGCACATGCGGCCGAATCACGTCGCGCTCGTACTCGGTGACGTAGTTGCGCGTCGGCCCCTTGCCGGCGAACACGTTGAAGTGGTTGAACCACACGTCGACGAGCACGGCTTCGAGCTGGCGCTCGCTGTAGACGGCGCGCAGGATCTTCGCGTCTTCGAGCTCGCGCCAGCACCTCGCGATTCTTCTGCGCGCGGGGCTCAGCGCCGGCCGCTTCGTCGCCGGCAGTCGCTCCATGTGGCCATGGCGCCTGACGCATCAGCCTTGGCGCGCTGCCGTTGCCGGCGTTCGTGCACGGCCGGACGGCCTCCCCGCCATCGTCGCCGCGTCGAGCGCCAGCGTCGTGAGGGGCGCCAGGCGCGCATCGAGCGCGGCGTCGCTGATCCGTTCGGGGTGAAGCTGCCGCTCGATCCACGCGGCCACGCCCATGGCTCCGTACCGGCCGCCACATCGCCCGCGCGGGGGCCGTAGCCCAGACGGTTCAGCGCGTGCGCGGCCGCCTGATCGGTCTCCGGGACGGCGGGCGCCCCCGCCGCCACCAGTCCAGCACACACGAGCAGCCCGGCCGTGAGCTTCGCAATCATGGAGACCCTCATGCACAGTCAGACCACGACTGACGGGAAGGTTTAAACTACGGCGCCATGAGACAGGCGAATGCGGTCCTGAAGTCCCTCGCCGTACTGGCCGTGGTGGCTGGCCTGGTCACGTCGCGGCCGGCGGCGCGGTCGGCGGTGCAATCGGCGGCGGAGGGCGACGCGGCGGCCTTCATCGCCCGCGTCGAAGCCGCGCAGGTGCCCGATCGTCAGGGCTTCGACAGCCTCACGCTGCCGCAGGTGATGAAGCGCCTCAACGTGCCGGGCGTGAGCATCGCGGTGGTGAAGGACTTCCAGGTGCATTGGGCCAAGGGCTACGGCGTGGCCGACGTGGGCACGAGCCGGCCGGTGGAGACAGTCCACGCGCTTCCAGGCCGCGTCGATCAGCAAGCCGGTCACGGCCATGGCGGCGGTGCGCCTGGCGCAGGATCGGAAGCTCGACCTCGACGCCGACGTGAACACGGTGCTGAAGTCGTGGCGCGTGCCCGTGTCGGACCACACGCGCGGGCGGCCGGTGACGCCGCGCGCGCTCTTCAGCCACACCTCGGGCGCGGATGACGGTTTCGGCTTCCCCGGCTACGACCCGGCGGCGCTGCGTCCGCGGCTCGTGCAGATCCTCAACGGCCAGACGCCGTCCAACGTGGGCCAGGTGCTGTTTGCCCGGCCGCCGTTCCAGGGCTACAAGTACTCCGGCGGCGGCGTCACCATCATGCAGCTCGCGCTCGAAGAGCTCACCGCGCAGCCCTTCGCCGACTTCATGCAGGCCACCGTGCTCGGCCCGCTGCAGATGACCAGCAGCTCGTTCGCGCAGCCGCCGCCGCCCGAGGTGGCCGCGCAGCTGGCGCGCGCGCACGACGGCCAGGGCCGCGCCATGAACACGGCGTGGCACGTGTATCCCGAGCAGGCGGCGGCCGGGCTGTGGACCACGCCCACCGACCTGGCGCGCTTCATCATCGAGGTGCAGACGGCGGCGCGCGGACCGGCGGGAAGGTGCTGTCGCAGGCGTCGCGCGAAAGAGATGACCGCGCCGGTGGGCGTTGGGCCCTACGCCGTGGGACTCGCCATCGATCAGCGCGGCGAGGGCTGGTACTTCTCGCACGGCGGCTCCAACTGGGGCTTCCAGGCGCGACATCGTCGGCCACGTGCGCAAGGGCTACGGCGTGGCCGTCATGACCAACGGCGATCGCGGCCGCGCGCTCATCAACGAAATCGAGGCGCGCGTGGCGGCCGCCTACGGCTGGGACACGCTCGACAAGCCGTTGGTGCGGTAGTGGCCCTGGTGAGGTAGATACTCATGCGCCGACGTCTTCGCTATCAGGTGGCCGTCAGCCTCGACGGCTTCATCGCCCGCGCCAACGGCGACTTCGACTGGATCGTCATGGATCCGGCCATCGACTTCGCCGCCATGTACGCGGAGTTCGACATCGCCGTCATGGGCCGCAAGACCCACGAGGTGGTGCTGGCGATGGGCGAGGGCGCCATGCCCGGCATCGACACGGTGGTGTTCTCGCGCACGCTCGCGCCGGTCACGCGGCCCGGGCTGCGGATCACCAGCGACGACCCGGTGGCGGTCGTCACGGCGCTCAAGGCCGAACCCGGCAAGGACATCTGGCTCTACGGCGGCGGCGACGCTCTTCCGCACCCTGCTGGCCGCCGGACTCGTCGACACGGTCGAGCTGGCCGTGATTCCCGTGCTGCTCGGCGACGGCATCCCGCTGCTGCCGCCGGGCGCCTCGACCACCCTCGTGCTGAGCGACACGAAGGTGCTGCCGGCGAGCGGCATCGTGGTGCTGGCCTACGCCGTGCCGGGCGGCGTGGGCCCGGCGCCCAAGATTCGGCTTCGTGACGGCGGCCGGCCGGCCGGACGAAGGCGCGTCGCCGGGGCCGTGCCATCGAGCCAGCGCGCACCCGGTCGCGCTCCCGGCGGTAGTTGCTCCGGACCGCGATAACGCTTGACCGCGACGGCGCCAAGGCGCACTATCATGAATTCAGATTCATTTCATGAAGCCTGCGTTCAATCTGCGCGACCGCCTGCGTGAATCCACCCGCGACGCCATCCTGGATGCCGCGGCCTCGGCGTTCAATACCGGCGGGGCCAGCGCCGTGCGCATGGAAGACATCGCCGCGGGCGCCGGCATCGCGGTTGGCACGCTCTACAACTACTTCCGCGACCGGCAGACCCTCGTCGCCTCCCTGCTACGTTGCGCACGCAGGTGCTGCTCGATGCGCTCGACGCCGCGGCTACGCCGGCCAGCACGGCGAGCCGCTGACGGCCGTCGGGCGCGCATGTCACCGCCGAATTACGCCAGTTCGTGGCCACGCTCGTGGCCCACTGGGACGCCAACCGCGTGCTGCTCACGCTCATGATGGAAGACCTGCTGCGGAGCGGCGCAGATGCCGCCGGCCATGAACCGCCAGCACACCGTGGCCACGCAGTTGCTCGCCCGCGCGCAGAAGCTGATGACCCGCGGCATCGAGGCCGGCCTGCTGCACCCGGCCGACACGGGCATGTATGCCGCCATGCTGCTCGGCATGGTGCGCGGGGTGGTCGTCACGTCGGTGGTGCGCGGCGACACCGGATTCGCCCACCAGAGCGACCAGATTGTCCGCGTCTTCCTGAGCGGAGCGGCGGTATAATCACCAGCCGCCGAGCGGATTCCACGAAGGCACTCACCATGACCATGGCTGGATTTGTACAGCATTCGCTTCCTGACCCTTGCGGCCCTGGCCGTCGTGGCGGCGCTGCCCCTGAGTGCCGCCGCCCAGACCCCCGCGGCGCCGGCCCCCAAGGCTCCGCCCGTCTTCCGCTGAGCCGGCCCGCGAAAAGGGCTCGAGCGTCACGCCCGCCTACGAGGGCTGGTACCAAACGCCGACGGCAGCTTCAGCCTGCTGCTCGGCTACTACAACCGCAATGCAAAGAAGCCGCTCGACATCCCGGTCGGGCCGAACAACCGGATCGAGCCCGGCCCGGTGGATCAGGGCCAGCCCACGTATTTCGAAACGGGCCGCAGTGGGGCGTGTTCGTGGTCAAGGTGCCCAAGGACTTCGGCAAGAAGACCGTCACCTGGACCATCACGGCGAACGGCGAAACGCAGTCCATTCCGCTTCAGCTGAACAGGCCTACAACATCGCGCCGTTTAAGGAAATCGGCATGGGCAACCAGCCGCCGGTGTTCTCGTTCGCGCAGGGTGGGCCGAAGTTCACCGGACCGCCGACGGCGGTGGCGACCACGCTGACCGCCAAGGTGAACACGCCGATCGCGATCGAGGTGTGGGTGGAGGATCCGAAGAGCCGAAGGGGCAGTGCCGTCGCCGCGCGCCGGGGCCGGGTCGCCACGCGTGTCGTTCCACAAGTTTCGCGGCCCGGGCCCGTGACCTTCGAGCGCGCGCTTCCGGTGCCGAAGCAGGGCGAGCAGGTGACGCACCAATGCCACCTTCACGGCGCCGGGGAATACATGGTGCGCGTGCAGGCCAACGACGAATCGGGCGAGGGCGGCGGGTGGCTTCCAGTGCTGCTGGACCAACACCTACGTCAAAGTGTCCGTGAAATGAGTAGCTCAGGAGCATGAACTGTGCATGAACGCTGAATCAGGCGCGGCACGGCGGTCGACGACGCCACGGTGCTCGCGGCGGCGTTGTGGCTTCCGCGGCACGGCCGTGGCCAGGCGAGCGCAGGCGGCGGCGCCGACCTTCACGAAGGACGTCGCGCCGATCTTCCAGGAGAAGTGCGAGGCGTGTCATCGGCCCGACTCGATCGCGCCGATGTCGCTCGTGACCTACACCGAGGCGCGTCCGTGGGCCCGCTCGATCAAGGCGCGCGTCGTGGACCGCACCATGCCGCCGTGGCACATCGACCGCACGGTCGGCGTCAGAAGTTCAAGAACGACGTTCGCTGACCGACGCGAATCAGCACCGTCGTGAAGTGGATCGACGCCGGCGCGCCGCAGGGCGACCCGAAGGACATGCCGGCGGCGAAGACCTGGCCGAGGATCAGGGCTGGAACTTCGCCGAGCAGTTCGGCCAGAAGGAACCCGACCTGATCATCAAGTCGTACGACGTTCACGATGCCGGCCGTGTCGCAGGACGCCTGGGACAAGCGCGTCACCGAACCGGCATCACCGAGCCGCGCTGGGTGCGCGCCATCGAGATCCGGCCCGAGTTCGTGAAGGGCCGCAAGATCACGCACCACGCCATCGCCTACCTCGAGCAGGACGAGCCCGGCGCGCCCGCCTCGGCGGTCTGCCCGTGCCGTTCATGGAATGGGCGGTCGGCAAGCAGGGCGAGATGATGCGCCCCGACACCGGCAAGCTGCTGCTGCCCGGCTCGAAGTTCCATTGGGACATCCACTACTCGCAGGCCGGTGAAGAGATCACCAACCAGGTCGAGATGGGCATCTACTTCTACCCGAAGGGCCAGGAGCCGAAGTACCGCAACTCGCTGTCGCTCGTGCCGGCGGCGATCGGCACCATGGACATCCGTCCGAACTCGATCACCGATGTCCGAGGGGTTCTTCCCGCTGCGCGAGAACGCCCGCATCGAGAGCTTCCAGCCCCACATGCACCTGCGCGGCAAGGCCATGATGGTGGAAGCGGTGCTGCCGAGCGGGCAGCGCAGGTCTCAGCTACGTCAGCAACTTCAACTTCAACTGGATGACCACCTACGTCTACGCCGACGACGCGGCGCCGCTGCTGCCGAAGGGCACCTCCTCAAGGTCACGGCGTGGCACGACAACACCTCGGCGAAGAAGAGCAATCCCGATCCGAATCAGTGGGTCGGCTGGGGCGACCGCACGGTCGACGAAATGGCCCACGCCTGGATCAACATCGTCTACATGAAGGACGACGACTACAAGGCCGAGGTCGACAAGCGCAAGGCCGGCACGACCACGATGGAACGCGAGCGCCAGTAGCCCGACCGGGCTCGGCCTCGACCTCGGCTTCGGCCGGATCGACATGGGGGCGTCCACACGCGGTGTGGGCGCCCTTTTTGTCAGCTTCGTCCTGCGCGCTATGCGGCGTGCGGCGTAACGCGGGCACCGCGCCCGGCGCCATGCTCGCGTTCCAGCACCCGCCGGAGCGGTTTCGGGAACTGCCAGTAGGCGGGTAGCACGGCCGCATCCGCCCTGGGGGCCAGGGTGGGATGGCGTTACGATGCCAGGCTATGCGGCCTCCAGGTCTTCTGCGCCAGGGGGAATGCGGTTCAATTGCTGAAACGGCCATGACACACACCATCATCGCGCTCGTGCTTGTGGGATGCTCGACCTTGGCTGACGCGCAGACCATCCACGGCCGATGGAAACTGATCGCCGCTGAAGACATCCGCGCCGATGGCTCGGTGGCCGCGGCTGCCGTTTTTTTTTTTTTTTTTTTTTTTTTTTTTTTTTTTTTTTTTTTTTTTTTTTTTTTTTTTTGGGGCAAGAACCCCGTCGGCGCCATCGTCGTGCAGGGCGGCCATTGTTATGTGCAGATCATGTCGAGTGACGTGCCGACGTTTGGCGCGGCCACACCGGGCGTCAGCGAGCAGATGAGCGCCGCGTTGCTGCCTGGGTAGATCGCATACGCGTGGACCGTGCAACGATCCGACGAGGCCGCCGGCAAGGTGACGTTGAAGGAATCGGAAGGCGGCGTGGCGCCCGGATTACGTCGCCGAACAGGTCCCTTCTTCCGTTCGAGAACGGCAAGATGTTCTTCGGACGGCAGCGCCGGGCTCGGATGAAGACGTTGGTCATCTTCACGAGCGACTTCGGCGGCGACTGGCTCGCCCGCAACTGAGCCGCTCTTCCACGGCATGGGCACGCTCTGGGAAGGCGGCATCCGCGTGCCGACGATCGTCCGCTGGCCCGGCCATGTTCCCCCGGGCCGCGAATATCATCAAGTCAGCATCACCATGGACCTGACCGCCGATCCTGCATGTCGACGAACCACCATCCCGTGTTCGGTTCCGCAGCTCGAAGGCATCGATCTGCTGCCAGCCCTGAGCGGCGGGACAGGACGGAGCGGACGCTGTTCTGACCCTTGAAAGCGTGCCCTGTTGACAGAAGAGGCCTCAGGAGACTTCAAATCTTTTTTTTTTTTTTTTTTTTTTTTTTTTTTTTTTTTTTTTTTTTTTTTTTTTTTTTTTTTTTTTTTTTTTTTTTTTTTTTTTTCGTTGAAGGTCGAGGCGGCGTGGCGCCCTGTTATTACGTCGGCTTACCTTTGAACAGGTCCGCTTCTTCCGTTTCGAGAACGGGCGGATATGTACGGACCAGCGCGGTTTTTTTTGCTCGATGAAGGTTGGTAATTTTTTTTTTTTTTTTTTTTTTTTTTTTTTTTTTTTTTTTTTTTTTTTTTTTTTTTTTTTTTTTTTCCGCGCAGTATAGCCGTGGCGTCCTGGATTTTTCATTCTCTGCGCGATGCCCAGCTCCGCGAGGCGGGTCCGCCGTGTACCGAGAGACTGAATCCCGACACGCTCAGCCGCCGCCTGACCCTTGAAAGCGTGCCCTGAACAAGAGGCCAGGAGACCAAATCTCCGCGCAGTATAGCCGTGGCGTCCTCGACTCACTGCGCCGCCAGCTCCCGCGGCGTTTTTTTTTTTTTTTTTTTTTTTTTTTTTTTTATAAAAAGGTATCCGCCGGACCGAGACTGAATCCCATATTTTTTTTTTTTTTTTTTTTTTTTTTTTTTTTTTTTTTTTTTTTTTTTTTTTTTTTTTTTTAAAAAAAAAAAAAAAAAAAAAAAAAAAAAAAAAAAAAAAAAAAAAAAAAAAAAAAAAAAAAAAAAAAAAAAAAAAAAAAAATTTTTTTTTTTTTTTTTTTTTTTTTTTTTTTTTTTTTTTTTTTTTTTTTTTTTTTTTTTTTTTTTTTACGCGCGCGCCACCTGAACGACGGCTGAACAGCGCGTTCAGGGTTGATTCAGCGCCGCCGCGCTACAACCTCGTCATGGACATCAGATGACGTGGTGGAAAGCGGCCGCAGCCGCGGTAGCGCTGATCGCGGGCGCGTCCGCAGCAGCGGCACAGGACAAGCCGGCTGGAACGGCGGGGGTGACCGGATCGTGGAAGGTGTCGCTGCACGGCCAGCACGTCATCCCCGTGGGCATGGAGCTCACGCAGGACGGCGGCACCGTGACCGGCACGCTCATGCTGTGGAACGGCGATGTCGACTTGCGCGGCTCGTTCGCGGCCGGGCGTCTGGAAGTGGGCGGCACGCTCACGCCGACCGACGGCAGCGCCGCGGGCGAGCGCGTGATCGTGGCCACGCTCAACGACGACGGCACGCTGGCCGGCACGATCGGCGTGGGCGCAATGGGGCAGATGAAGCTCACCGCGGAGCGCTTCAAGGAACGTCCGGTGCGCGCCCCCGCGGCCCGCCGGCCATCGGCCGCGCCCGCCTCGGGCCCGGGCGCCCCGTTTGCCGGCGCCTGGACCGTGACCGTGGCGATGGGCGCGGAGCGCCAGGCCTTTGCCGTCACCATCGCGGCCGTGGGCGACGCCATCACGGGCACGCTCGGCAGCGATCATTCCGGCCTGCTCACGCTCAGCCAGGCGCGGGTCGAAGGCAGCACCCTCCACTTCGCGGTGCAGATGACCGGCACGCCGCAGCTCATCGAGTTCCACGCCACCTTGACCGACCCGCGCACGCTCACCGGCACGATGACGGGCCCGATGGGCACGGCGCCGATCACCGGCACGCGCACGAAGTAGTCCGGTGATGACGCGAGCCGTAGCCGGGTTTCTGGCGGCCCTCGCGCTGACGGCCGCGGCCCTCACGTCGACGACCCAGGCTCGGGTGGCCGCGCCGCAGGTGTCGTCCGGTGCGCCCGCGCCGCCCGGCGGCGACACGATCCAGACCTACTGCGTGCCGTGCCACACCGACCGGCGCCGCTCGGGCGGCCTGTCGCTTGCGGGCTTCGACCTGACGAACCCCGCGGCGCAACGCCGAAGCCGCCGAGAAGGTGATCCGGAAACTGCGCAGCGGCATGATGCCCCCGCCCGGCGCGAAGCGGCCGTCGCCGGACGTGCTTCCGGCGCTGGCCGACGAGCTCGAAACGCGCCATCGACGCCGCGGCCGCGGGAACCGTCACGCCCGGGGCGCGGCCCTTCCAGCGGCTGACGCGCGAGGAGTACGCGCGCACGGTCTCCGACCTCGTGGACGTGACCATCGACGTGACCGGACTGCTCCCGCCCGATACCGTCAGCGCCGGGTTCGACAACATCGCCGACGTGCAGCCCTTCGCCGCCACGCACGTCACGAGCTACCTTCGTGCCGCGGCGGTCGTCGCCGAGCGCGCCACGTCCACCGGGTCGAACCCCAAGGTGTTCAGCTGCCGGCCGCAGGCCCCCGCCGCCGAAGCCGCCTGTGCGTCGCGCATCGTGCGCGACCTGACGACTCGGGCGTTCAGGGGCACGGCGACGCCCGACGACGTCAGTGACGCGCTGGCCTTCTACGCCCGAGGCCGCCAGCGAGGATCGTTTCCGCAGGGCATCCAGCTCGCGCTCCAGTCGATCCTCGTCAGCCCACGTTTTCTGTTCCGGCTCGAGCCGGTCACCGGCACTGGCGCCGTGCGTCGCGTGAGCGACGAAGCGCTGGCCTCGCGCCTGTCCTACTTCATTTGGGGACGCGCGCCCGATGCCGCGCTGCTCGCGGCCGCGCGGCGTGGCTTGAACACACCCGCGGCAATCGACCGCCAAGCGCGGCGCCTGCTCGCCGATCCCCGGTCGATCGGCCTGGCCTCGCGCTTTGCCCGCCAGTGGCTGCGCCTGCAGGCGCTCGAGGACTTCGCGCCCGCCAAGGACGTGGCCCCCGGCTTCGACCGGCGCCTCGTCACCTCGATGCTGCGCGAGACCGAACTCTTCGTCGACAGTCTCGTGCGCGACGACCGGAGCGTGCTCGACCTGCTCACGGCCGACTACACGTTCGTGGACCAGCGGCTGGCGGCGCACTATGGCCTGCCACCGCATGCGCGGCACTGGCTTCGTGCGTGTCACGCTGCCCGACTCGCGCCGTGGGCTGCTCGGTCAGGGCAGCGTGCTCATGGCCACGTCGCTGGCCGAACGCACCTCGCCCGTGCTGCGCGGCAAGTGGGTGATGGAGGTGCTGCTCGGCACGCCGCCACCGCCACCCCCGCCCAACGTGCCGTCGCTCGACGATTCAGCGAAGGCGGTGCAGAACGGCGTGCGCCTCAGCACCAGGCAACGGATCGAGTCGCACCGCAAGAGCCCACAGTGCGCCTCGTGCCACCGGTTCATCGACCCCTTGGGCATGACGCTCGAGCAGTTCGATGTCACCGGCGCCTGGCGCACCGAGGAATCCGGCGCCGCCATCGACGCCCGCGGCGAGCTCTTCGACGGCACCGCCATGGACGGACCGGCCGGGCTGCGGCGCGCGCTGCTCGAGCGTCAGACGATGGTGCTGCGCACCTTCACCGAGAACCTGCTCACCTACGCGCTGGGCCGGCGGCTCGAGGCGCTCGGACATGCCGGTCGTGCGCGCCATCGTGAGGCGGCCGCAGCCGACGGCTACCGGATGTCGTCGTTCGTCAGGGGCGTGGCCGCGAGCGCGCCGTTCACCATGACCAGCGCGGCGAGGTAGCGATGCCCTTCATCACTGGAAAGTCCCTGTCGCGGCGCACGATGATCCGCGGTCTCGGCGCCACCGTGGCACTGCCATGGCTCGACGCCATGACCCCGGCGGGCCGCGTGCTGGCTGCCGCGGCGCCGCCGGCGCGTCTGGTGTGCCTCGAGATGGTGCACGGTGCCGCCGGCAGCGCGCAGCTCGGCGTCGAGCGGCACCTGTGGGCGCCGGCCGGCACGGGCCGGGACTTCGATCTCGCGCCCACCAGCCTGGCATCGCTCGCGCCCTACCGCGACGTGCTCACGATCGTGAGCAACACCGACGTGCCGAGTGCCGAGCCGTATGCCACGCGCGAGATCGGCGGCGATCACTTCCGCTCGAGTGCGTCGTTCCTCACCCACGCGCATCCCAAGCAGACCGCCGGCGCCGACGTGGAAGTGGGCACGTCGCTCGATCAGCTCTACGCGCAGCGCTTCGGGCAGGACACGCCGATCCCCTCGCTCCAGCTCTGCATCGAGAACGTGGACCAGGGCGGCGGGTGTGGCCACGGCTACTCGTGTGTCTACACCGACACCATCAGCTGGGCCTCGGCGACCGAGCCGCTGCCGATGATTCGTGACCCACGCGTGGTCTTCGACGAGATCTTCGGCGTCTTCGGCGCCGGTGCCGACGAGCGGGCGCGGCGCCGCAGCCGCGACGACAACCGCAGCATCCTCGACTGGCTGTCCGGCGCGGTGGCGCGCGTCAGCCGCGACCTCGGCGCCAGCGACCGCAGCCGGCTCGGCGACTACCTGACGCAGGTGCGCGAGATCGAGCGGCGCCTGCAGGCGGTGGAGGCGCGCAACGGCACCGGCGAGCCGCGCGAGCTGCCGGGCGCCCCCGCCGGCGTGCCCGACTCGTTCGGCGCGCACGTGAAGCTGCTCATCGACCTGCAGGTGCTGGCGTTTGCCTCGGACGTCACGCGCGTCGTCGCGTTCAAGCTCGGCCGCGACAACTCCAATCGGGCCTACCCCGAGAGCGGGTTCGCCGGCGCGTTCCATCCCGCGTCGCATCACGGCGGTCGAGAAGATCGGCTGCTGGAGTTCGCCCAGCTCAACGCCTACCACGTGAGCATGGTCCGCTACTATCTCGACCGCCTGCACGCCACGCCCGACGGCGACGGGTCGCTGCTCGATCGCACGGTGGTGCTCTACGGATCGCCCATGGGCGATTCCAATCTGCACGATCACAAGCGCGTGCCGTTCTTCCTGGCCGGACGGGCCGGCGGGGCGCTCCCTGGCGGTCGTCACCTGCAGGCGCCCGAAGGCACGCCGCTGTCGAACGTGATGCTCAGCCTGCTGCGCGCGCTCGGCCTGCACGACCTCGAGACCTTCGGCGACAGCACGGGCGCATTCGATCTGCGCGGCTGAGCGGCGTCAGCTCCGGCCGGTCGCTTCGGGCAGGTGCAAGCGGGCCCGCGTGCCGCCGAGCGGCGACGCCTCGAGCACGATCGCGCCGCCGTAGAGCTCGGCCAGGTCGGCCACGATCGCCAGGCCGAGTCCCGAGCCGGGCGCGGCTTCGTCGGCGCGCACGCCGCGCTGCAGCACGGAGGCGCGCAGTTCCGGGGGCACGCCGGGCCCATCGTCGTCGACGCCGATCTCGACCATGCCACCCGCCACCCGGACGACACGTCGACACGCGTGCGGCCCCACGTGCACGCGTTGTCGAGCAGGTTGCCCAGCATCTCCTCGAGGTCCTCGCGCTGCGCGCGCGCGACTGTGCCCGCGCCCACCCGTGAGCCGATGGTCAAGCCGCGATCGGCATGCAGCCGCTCGAGTGTCCGTACCAGCGCGCCTGCCGAGGCCGCCACGTCGCACGACGCGCCTGGCAGCGCACCTGACGCCGAGGCCCGAGCATGCGCCAGGTGATAGCCGACCTGGCGCCGCATGCGCTCCACCTGCAGGCCGACCACTGCCAGGCGATCCGTGTCGCCCGCATGACGCTCCACCTCGCGGGCGATCACCGCCAGCGGCGTCTTGAGACCGTGCGCCAGATCGCCTGCGCGCGACAACGCGCGGCGCACCGCGTCTTCGCGATGGTCGAGCAGCGCGTTCAGATCGTCCACGAGGGGCTGCACTTCCTCGGGAAAGGCGCCCGTGAGCCGGTGGCCGCCGCCCTCGCGAACCCGCGCCAGGCGCGCGCGCAACAAGGTGAGCGCCGAGAGCCCGCGGCGCACGTAGAACAGGCCCGCGGTCATGCAGGCCAGCGCAACGGCCAGCGACCCCACCACGTAGCGAAACGGGTCGTGCAGGATGCGTGGCCCATCCGGGTAGTGCATGACGAAGGCCGTCGCGGCGACGCCCGTGAGCATGAACAGACCCACGGTCCACAGCAGGGCGCCCGTGAGCAATCCCCAGCGCAGCGAGAGCGGCGCGCTCACGACCCGGCACCCACGCGATAACCGAGACCTCGCACGGTCTCGATGGTGTTGGCGCCGAGCTTCCGGCGCAGCCGCGCCACGAAGACTTCCACCGTGTTCGAATCGCGGTCGTCATCCCGGGCGTAGATGTGCTCGACCAGCTCGGCCTGCGACACGATGCGGCCTCGGTGCGTACCAGGTAGGCGAACACCCGGAACTCCAGTGCCGTGAGCCGCGCCGGCGTGCCGTTCACGGCCACGCGTGCCTGCGTGGCATCGAAGGTCACGTCGCCCACGCGCGCCTCCGACGAGATCTGCCGCGAGGCGCGCCGGATGAGGGCGCGCACGCGCGCCAACAGTTCCTCGGTGCGAAACGGCTTGGTCAGATAGTCGTCGGCGCCGCCGTCGATGCCCCGCACCTTGTCCGACCAGCTGTCACGCGCCGTCAGCACCAGCACCGGCACCCCGATGCCGGCATCGCGCCAGCGCCGCAGCACGGTGAGCCCATCGAGACCGGGCAGGCCCAGGTCGAGCACCGCTGCGTCGTAGGTCTCGGTCTGTCCCAGGAACTCCGCCTGCGTGCCGTCGCCCGCGGTATCCACCGCGTAGCCCGCCTGGGTCAGCGCCGACGCGAGCTGTTCCCGGAGCGACGCGTCGTCCTCGGCCACGAGCAGGCGCATGTCCCAAGAGTTATAGCGCAGGCGCACCTGAACGCGACCTGAACGGCCCGTTCATACCCACCCTCACCCTTTTTTTTTTTTTTTTTTTTTTTTTTTTTTTTTTTTTTTTTTTTTTTTTTTTTTTTTTTTTTTTTTTTTTTTTTTTTTTTTTTTTTTTTTTTTTTTTTTTTTTTTTTTTTTTTTTTTTTTTTTTTTTTTTTTTTTTTTTTTTTTTTTTTTTTTTTTTTTTTTTTTTTTTTTTTTTTTTTTTTTTTTTTTTTTTTTTTTTTTTTTTTTTTTTTTTTTTTTTTTTTTTTTTTTTTTTTTTTTTTTTTTTTTTTTAAAAAAAAAAAAAAAAAAAAAAAAAAAAAAAAAAAAAAAAAAAAAAAAAAAAAAAAAAAAAAAAAAAAAAAAAAAAAAAAAAAAAAAAAAAAAAAAAAAAAAAAAAAAAAAAAAAAAAAAAAAAAAAAAAAAAAAAAAAAAAAAAAAAAAAAAAAAAAAAAAAAAAAAAAAAAAAAAAAAAAAAAAAAAAAAAAAAAAAAAAAAAAAAAAAAAAAAAAAAAAAAAAAAAAAAAAAAAAAAAAAAAAAAAAAAAAAAAAAAAAAAAAAAAAAAAAAAAAAAAAAAAAAAAAAAAAAAAAAAAAAAAAAAAAAAAAAAAAAAAAAAAAAAAAAAAAAAAAAAAAAAAAAAAAAAAAAAAAAAAAAAAAAAAAAAAAAAAAAAAAAAAAAAAAAAAAAAAAAAAAAAAAAAAAAAAAAAAAAAAAAAAAAAAAAAAAAAAAAAAAAAAAAAAAAAAAAAAAAAAAAAAAAAAAAAAAAAAAAAAAAAAAAAAAAAAAAAAAAAAAAAAAAAAAAAAAAAAAAAAAAAAAAAAAAAAAAAAAAAAAAAAAAAAAAAAAAAAAAAAAAAAAAAAAAAAAAAAAAAAAAAAAAAAAAAAAAAAAAAAAAAAAAAAAAAAAAAAAAAAAAAAAAAAAAAAAAAAAAAAAAAAAAAAAAAAAAAAAAAAAAAAAAAAAAAAAAAAAAAAAAAAAAAAAAAAAAAAAAAAAAAAAAAAAAAAAAAAAAAAAAAAAAAAAAAAAAAAAAAAAAAAAAAAAAAAAAAAAAAAAAAAAAAAAAAAAAAAAAAATTTTTTTTTTTTTTTTTTTTTTTTTTTTTTTTTTTTTTTTTTTTTTTTTTTTTTTTTTTTTTTTTTTTTTTTTTTTTTTTTTTTTTTTTTTTTTTTTTTTTTTTTTTTTTTTTTTTTTTTTTTTTTTTTTTTTTTTTTTTTTTTTTTTTTTTTTTTTTTTTTTTTTTTTTTTTTTTTTTTTTTTTTTTTTTTTTTTTTTTTTTTTTTTTTTTTTTTTTTTTTTTTTTTTTTTTTTTTTTTTTTTTTTTTTTTTTTTTTTTTTTTTTTTTTTTTTTTTTTTTTTTTTTTTTTTTTTTTTTTTTTTTTTTTTTTTTTTTTTTTTTTTTTTTTTTTTTTTTTTTTTTTTTTTTTTTTTTTTTTTTTTTTTTTTTTTTTTTTTTTTTTTTTTTTTTTTTTTTTTTTTTTTTTTTTTTTTTTTTTTTTTTTTTTTTTTTTTTTTTTTTTTTTTTTTTTTTTTTTTTTTTTTTTTTTTTTTTTTTTTTTTTTTTTTTTTTTTTTTTTTTTTTTTTTTTTTTTTTTTTTTTTTTTTTTTTTTTTTTTTTTTTTTTTTTTTTTTTTTTTTTTTTTTTTTTTTTTTTTTTTTTTTTTTTTTTTTTTTTTTTTTTTTTTTTTTTTTTTTTTTTTTTTTTTTTTTTTTTTTTTTTTTTTTTTTTTTTTTTTTTTTTTTTTTTTTTTTTTTTTTTTTTTTTTTTTTTTTTTTTTTTTTTTTTTTTTTTTTTTTTTTTTTTTTTTTTTTTTTTTTTTTTTTTTTTTTTTTTTTTTTTTTTTTTTTTTTTTTTTTTTTTTTTTTTTTTTTTTTTTTTTTTTTTTTTTTTTTTTTTTTTTTTTTTTTTTTTTTTTTTTTTTTTTTTTTTTTTTTTTTTTTTTTTTTTTTTTTTTTTTTTTTTTTTTTTTTTTTTTTTTTTTTTTTTTTTTTTTTTTTTTTTTTTTTTTTTTTTTTTTTTTTTTTTTTTTTTTTTTTTTTTTTCCTCAGACCAGCCACAGCAGTTCGACCAGGAAGCGCCGCAACCATCGGCTGCCGCGCACGACGATGTTGTAGGACCGCACGACGAAGAGATTCTCGACCGACTCCAGCCGCGAGGCCGCCGGGTGTCGGGAACGAAGATCCGGTCGTGAATCTGCCGGGCGAACTCCGGATTATTCGACAGGATGCCGGCTTCGTTGTCGGCCAGATGACTCCGCTGCGTGGCATTGGCCGCGCCCACGTAGGCCAGCCCGCCGCGCCCGGCTGGTAGTCGATGAGCCACACCTTGGTGTGCAGCATCCGCGACGCCGCCCAGCCCTGCCGCGGATTCCAGCGGTGCACCTTGATGCCGAGGTGCAGCATCTCGTGGAAGTCCGCCGCGCCCACCGCATCGACGATCGGCTTGTCGGTCAGGTCCGGCAGCACGATGTGGATGCGCACCGCCTCGCGCCGCGTCGCGGCACACGCGTGGATTGCCGAGGCCCGGCGCAGTTCACCCGCGCCGCTGAACTCGCGCGCCTTCCGAATCAGCATGCGGGCCACGAGCGGATCCGAGAAGAAGGAATTCTCGATGAGGATGCTGTGCCGCGCCGCCGCCAGCGCCGCCAGGTAGATGCCGCGGTAGTTGGCGTCGCCGCGTTCGGGATGGGTGGTGAGCAGCCACGCCCGAGGCTCGCCGTCGACGGCGGCGTCGGCGCGATCGCCCGGGTGGTAGTCCGGCATAGCGCAGGCGGGGCACCGGCACGCCGCGCGCGGCGGGCAGACCGGCGTTGTTCACGCGCGCCTCGTTGAAGACCTCGACGAAGTGATCGTTGACGTCGTCCACCACGGCGCCGCGCACCAGCACGCCCATATCGTGCCAGGTCTTGTGGGTGTCGGTACTCGTTGAAGTACTTCGACCCCATGCCCATGCCGCTTTCGAGCGCCATCGCCTCGTTCGACCAGCTCTTGGTGTGGTTGACCGACGCCCACCAGATGCGGAGGTCGGAGGCCAGCGCCCACTGCAGCGTCAGGCTGGTCGCCGCTTGGCCCAGCCGAAGCCGGGCACCGCCGAGAGCCACGGCCAGGGCACGAACGGGAACGGCACCTTGCCGAGCACCTTCCGGCCCGGCCAGGGCACCGGGCCGGCGTGCCACGGAAATTCGACCAGGCCCTTCCAGAGCACGACGCGCACGTCGAACTCGAGCAGCATGAAATAGATGTCGCGCACCGGCTCCGTCACCACGTAGGGGAACTGCTGGCTGCGCTCTCCCCATCCGCACGTTGAACAGCGTCTGCTTGGCATCGGCGACGATGCTGATGGGAAACGGCTCGTCGGGGCGATCGGCGCGACGCAGGCCGATGCCGGCGCACCAGACGCCGCAACGCCGCGGCGTCTTCGCGTAGATCCGCCAGGGACGCGCTTGAGCGCGCGACATCGGCCAGCGCCGTGGGCCCGTCCGCGAACAGCCCCGCGACGCGCTGGTAGGCCTGTCGCCACGGCGCCGAGCGTACGCGGCAGTGTGCCGCGCGCCGTCGTAGCGCGTGCCGGTCACGCGCCAGCAGCGCCGTCAGGTCACCGCACGTCATGACCGTGGCGCACGCCAGTGTCGCGCCGGCCTCGCGCGCCGCCTCGCGCGCCCGCACCACCTCGGGGTGGCGTGCTCGTCATGACGAAGTGCCACACCAGCAGGTCTTTCACCCGGGTGGTCGGCATGTCGTAGAACGCCACCGGCGCCGGGTCTTCCGGATTCATCGGCAGCCCCGCGGCGAAGGTCTCGCAGGAAGTGGGCGTAGGCGGCGCCGTCGATGCCGAGTTTCTTGCCCATCAGGCGATAGGCGATGATCGCGGCCGCCGCGTGTCGGTCTTCCAGTCGAACGCCGAGATGTTGAGGAAGTGCTTGGCCGAGTCGACCACCGTCGACGAGCGCCTCGTGGTACTCGCGTCCGTCGTAGCACCAGGTCGATGGCGGCCACGCGCGCGGCCGCGATAGTCGTTGCCCGACTCGCGGTTCTTCGGCGTCAGCGCATCGACCATCTCGGCCGAACGCCGGCGCCGGCCACGCCCTCTGGCGCGAAACAGCACGACGGGCACCGTCGTGCCGACGGAGTAGCGTCCGCGCAGCCAGCCCACCGCGCCGCCGCCGGTGGCTTGACGGAACGCCGAGTCGGTGGCCTGCCGCTGCTCGAGTTCCAGCATCAGAGCGCAGCCGCCGTGGTGAGATAGCCGGCCAGGCGCGGATCCGGCGCCGGGTCGGACTGGAGCGCAACGCTTGTTGCACGTGGTCGTGCAGACGGGCGGACTTGGCGGCGTAGAACAGATCGATGCCGGCCCCGCACCACCTGCCGATCCAGGCGCTCGCCGACGAAATGGGGGCATCGCGAATCAGCAGCGTGAAGACGTCGATCGACGACACGCTGCCGTCCGAGAGCTCGCTGGCCCGGATAGGCGGCCTGGAGCCTGCGCCGCCACGGGCCGGTGGCACGGCGACTTTGCTCGAGTCGCTCCGCCGTAGCTCCTGCCGTGGACAGGGTCAGCCCGATGAACGCCGCCTCGATGGCGGCGTGCGCCTGCTGAAACGCCGGCGGCAGGCGGGTCTGTTCGAGGCGCGCGACCGCGGCGTCGAGGGACAGCCCGCGCAGGTCCTTCAGCGCGAAGAGCGGCGCGCCGACGACGACGCGTGACCGGGTCGCAGGCCGACGCCTGCCTCGGCGACCCCGCCCGACTGCACGTAGAACCAGTAGGCCGCGTGTGGATCCCCGCGGGCCAGCTCGCGGCCCAGCGCGGGCAGGGCGGTCTGCTGGAACCACTCGTCGAGCACCGGCGTGAGAACGCGCGAGCATGGCCGGCGGCGGCAGGTCGCGCAGACGGCGCAGACGGGCCACCGAGTTGTAGAGCCGGGCTCCGCGCCACCACGAAGAGGCGCTCGTCCACGCCGTCGGGCAACGCGACGCCGAGGGCGCCTTCGAGCGCATCGACCTTGCCGTGCAGGTAGAACTGGAGGCGAATGGGCTCGTTTTTTTTTTTTTTTTTTTGCTTGGCCACGCATCGCGCTGGGCGCCACAATCTCGTACGAGCCCGCAGGCGCGCGGCGTGGTCGTAGATGTGCGAGGTGATCATCACCTCGTCGGCGCCGGTGCGCGCCACGAACGCCTGCAGCTGCGCCTGCACCGTGGCGGCACTGCCCACGAACGACACGCGCGTGCGCTGCAGCGGATCGGCCGGCTCGAACGGATCGCGCTCCCACTCCTTCGACGGCGGCGGCAGCTGCGTCGGACGGCCCGCGCGCAGACTGGCGAAGCTCTCGCGTCCTGACGACGACAGGAAGCGCGCTTCGTCGTCGGTGTCGGCCGCCACGACGTTTACGCCGAGCATCACGTAGGGCGCGGCCAACTGCGGCGAGGGCGTGAAGCGCTCGCGGTAGATGCGCATCGCGTCGAACAGCATGGCCGGCGCGAAATGCGAGGCGAAGGCAAACGGCAGCCCGAGCGCGGCCGCCACCTGCGCGCCGAAGGTGCTCGATCCCAGAATCCAGATCGGCACGGCCAGCCCGGCGCCGGGCACGGCCTGCACGGCCTGGCCGGGCTGCGCCGGGGCAAAGTAGGCCATCAGTTCCTGCACGTCGTCGGGGAAGCGCTCGGGATCGACGTCGAGCGTGCGCCGCAGGGCGATGGCCGCCGCGCGATCGGTGCCCGGCGCGCGCCCCAGGCCGAGGTCGATGCGGCCGGGAAAGAGCGATTCGAGCGTGCCGAACTGCTCGGCCACCTGCAGCGGCGCATGATTGGGCAGCATGATGCCGCCGGCGCCGATGCGGATGCGCGCGGTGCCCGCGCCCACGTGCGCCAGCAGCACCGCCGTGGCGGCACTGGCGATGCCCGGCATGTTGTGGTGCTCGGCCAGCCAGAAGCGGGTGTAGCCGAGCCGCTCCACATGCTGCGCCAGGTCGAGCGAGCGGCGGAACGCATCAGCCGCGGTGGCGCCCTGCACGATGGGCGAGAGGTCGAGCACCGACAGCGGAACGGACATCACCTCTACGATACATGCCGGGTCGATGTGGTTTCAGCGAATTGTAACGGGGCCTGTCCCGGTTACAACTTTTCCTGTGGCAGTTTCTGCCACGTGCGACGGTCAGTCGGTGCCGTCGGTCTGGTGCAGCAGCTTGGCCACGAGCGCCGTCCAGCCGGTCTGGTGGCTGGCCCCCAGCCCGGCGCCGGTGTCGCCGTGGAAGTACTCGTGGAACAGGATCAGGTCGCGCCAGTGCGGGTCGGTGTGGAACAACTCGGCGGTGCCGTTGGACGGCCGCCGCCCGCCGGCATCGGGCAGGAACATCCGCGACAGCCGGCGCGACAGCTCGGCCGCCACCTCCCACAGCGTCATCATGTGCCCCGAGCCGGTCGGGCACTCCACCGTGAAGCCATCGCCCAGGTAGTGATGGAACTTCTGCAACGACTCAATCAGCAGGAAGTTGACCGGAAACCAGATCGGCCCGCGCCAGTTCGAGTTGCCGCCGAAGAGGCCCGTGGACGACTCGCCGGGCTCGTAGTCCACGCGGTGCTCCGTGCCGTTCAACGACAGCACGTAGGGCTGGTCGCGATGCGCGCGTGACAACGCGCGGACCCCGTGCGGCGACAGGAACTCCTGCTCGTCGAGCATCACCGCCAGCACGCGCCGGAGGCGCTCCGGATCGAGCACGCTCAGCAGCCGGCGCTCGCCGCGGCCGGGCGTATCCATGCTGGCCACGCCGGCGCCCAGGTCGGGCCGGTGCTCGATGAACCACTCGAGCCGCCGCTTGAACGCGGGCAGCCGCTCGAGCCGCTCGGGCTCCAGCGTCTCCACCGCGAAGAGCGGAATCAGGCCCACCATCGAGCGCACCTTGATGGGAAACTGCGGCGAGCCGGTCGGGTGCAGCACGTCGTAGAAGAAGCCGTCCTCGTCGTTCCAGAGCGACTGGCCCTCCTGCCCACCGCGCGCGGTCATGGCCTTGGCGATGTTCAGGAAGTGCTCCCAGAACTTGCTGGCCATGTCTTCGTAGGCCGGGTTGCCATCGGCCAGTTCCAGGGCAATGGCCATCATGTTGAGGCTGTACATCGCCATCCAGCTGGTGCCATCGGATTGCTCGAGTCGCCCTCCAGTGGGCATCTCCGAGCTGCGGTCGAACACGCCGATGTTGTCGAGGCCCAGGAATCCGCCCTGGAAGACGTTGCGGCCGTCGGCGTCCTTGCGGTTGACCCACCACGTGAAGTTGAGCGTCAGCTTCTGGAACACGCGCTCGAGGAAGACCCGGTCGCCGACGCCGCGGCGCCGCTTCTCGATCTTGTAGACGCGCCACGCCGCCCAGGCATGCACGGGAGGATTGACGTCACCGAAGTTCCACTCGTAGGCCGACATCTGCCCGTTGGGGTGCATGTACCACTCGCGCAGCATCAGCACGAGCTGCGCCTTGGCGAACTCCGCGTCGACCAGCGCCAGCGGCACGCAGTGGAAGGCCAGGTCCCACGCCGCGTACCAGGGGTATTCCCACTTGTCGGGCATCGAGATCACGTCGGCCGCGAACAGGTGGGTCCAGTCGCCGTTGCGCGATGGCCGGTCGGCTGGGCGGTGGCGGTTGGCCGGGGTCGCCGTGCAGCCAGTCCCTGACCACGTAGTGGTAGAACTGCTTGGACCAGAGCAGGCCGGCGAACGCCTGTCGCATCACCTGCCGCGTCTGCTGGGTATGCGACGCCGGGGCCAGGGTGTCGTAGAACTCGTCGGCCTCCTGACGGCGCGCCATGAAGGTGCGTGCGAAATCGTCACCGAACGGACTCGCCGCGTGCGCTGCCGGATCCTGGTCGGTCAGGCGCAGGCGCAGCCGCACGTGGCCGCCAGCGGGCACCACCACGCAGGAGTGTGCGCGGCCGCCTTGGTGCCCCGCTGCTCGGGATTGACCGCGTCGGCCCGACCGTGCACGACCGCGTCGTTGATGCCGTCCTTGGCGAAGCGCGGACCGGGGCAGCCGAAGACGCGTTCGCGGTTGGTCTCGTTCTCGGTGACGAGCAGCGCGGGCGCGCCCTCGCAGTGCAGCCAGCGCTGTCCGTACAGCGGCTCGTCGAGGGTGATGGTGGCGTGGTGGGGATGCTGGCCAGCGGCCAGCGCCGGGCGCTCAGCCCTCGCCGGTCCACGACCAGGTGTTCCTGAACCACACCGTCGGCAGCAGGTGCAGCGGGGCGGGGTCGGGGCCACGATTGAACGCCGTGATCTCGATCAGGAGGTCTTCCGGCGACGCCTTGGCGTACTCGACGAACACGTCGAAGTAGCGGTGGTCGTCGAAGACGCCGGTGTCGAGCAGCTCGAACTCCGGCTCGTCGCGTCCCCGGCGGCGGTTCTCCTCGACCAGGCGCGTCGTAGGGAAACGCCGCCTGCGGGTACTTGTACAACCACTTCATGTACGAGTGCGTCGGCGTGCTGTCGAGATAGAAGTACTGCTCCTTGACGTCTTCGCCGTGGTTGCCCTGGTTGCCGGTCAGACCGAACAGGCGCTCCTTCAGGAAGGGATCGCGCTCGTTCCAGAGCGCGAGACCGAAGCAGATGCGCTGGTGACGGTCGCAGATGCCGCCCAGCCCGTCTTCGTTCCAGCGATAGGCGCGCGACCGCGCGTGGTCGTGGGGAAAGTACTCCCACACGGCGGCGTCGCCGCTGTAGTCCTCGCGCACCGTGCCCCACGCCCGCTCGCTCAGATACGGGCCCCAGCGGCTCCAATGCCGGCTGCGGGCGCGCTGCTCGTCGAGCCGCACCTCCTCGGCCGTCAGGGGCGCAGGAGTGGAGCGGTGGGGCATGGTCACCCTACGCGACCGGCTCGCGCCACGCGCGGCCGTCACGCCGCAGCAGGGCATCGGCCCCGGGTGGTCCCCACGAACCGGCGGCATACGGCTCGACCGGCGCGGCGTCAGCGTCCTCCCAGGCCGCCTGCAGCGGCCGCACGATGTCCCACCCGGTCTCCACCACATCGGCGCGGTGGAAGAGCGTGGCATCGCCAATCATGCAGTCGTAGAGCAGCGTCTCGTAGCCGGTGCTCGGCGAGTGGCCGAAGTAGTCGGCGTACGAGAAGTCCATCTTCACGGTGCCCAGCTGCACGCGCGGCCCCGGCACCTTGGCCTCGAACTGCAACGAGATGCCCTCGCTCGGCTGGATGCGCAGGACCAGCCAGTTGGGATGCATGCGGTCGGCCGGCGTGTCGCGGAAGAGCGCGTGCGGCGCGCCCTTGAACTGCACGGCGATCTCGGTGACGCGGGTGGGCATCCGCTTGCCGGTGCGCAGGTAGAACGGCACCTCGGCCCAGCGCCAGTTGTCGATGTGCACCTTGAGGGCTACGTAACTTTCGGTTCTGCGAACCGGGCGCCACCTTGGGCTCGGCCAGATAGCCGGGGAGCGTGTGCGGTCCGCTGCTGACCGGCGGCGTACTGCCCCCGCACCACGTCGCGCGCCGCCGATTCCGCCGTGAACGGGCGCACGGCCTCGAGCACCTTGAGCCGTTCATCGCGCACCGCTTCGGCCTGGAACGACGAGGGCGGCTCCATCGTGGTGACGGCCAGCAGCTGGAACAGATGGTTCTGCACCATGTCGCGCAGCGCGCCCGAGGTGTCGTAGTAGCCGCCGCGCTGCTCGACGCCCGACGGTTTCGGCGACGGTGATCTGCACGTGGTTGATGTAGCTGCGATTCCACAGCGGCTCGAAGATGCCGTTGCCGAACCGCAGCGCCATGATGTTCTGCACGGTCTCCTTGCCCAGGTAGTGATCGATGCGGTAGACCTGCGACTCATCGAGCACCGACCGGATGTTCCGGTTGAGCACGCGCGCTGATTCCAGGTCGCGGCCGAAGGGCTTCTCGACAATCACCCGCCGCCACGAGCCCGGCGCTTCGCCGGCCAGGCCCACCGCCCCGAGCCGTTCGACGATCGGCTCGAACAGGCTGGGCGGGGTCGCCAGATAGAAGAGCGCGCTGGTGGGCCCGGCGCCGCCGAGCAGCTCCTCGCGCAGCTGCCGGTAGGTGGTCTCGCTGTCGTAGGCGCCGCTGATGTAGGTGGCGCGAGCCGCAAGCCAGGCCGCGCGCTCGAGGTCCACGGGCGCGGGCCCGAACTGGATGATGTCGCGCTGCACCTTCTCCCGATACTGCTCGCGCGACATCGGGTCGCGGCCGACGCCCACCAGCGAGAAGTGGTCGTTCAGCAAGCCCTCGGTCTTGAGGTTGTAGAGGGCCGGAAGGAGCTTCCGCATCGCCAGGTCGCCGCTGGCGCCAAAGAGCACGACGGCGCACGCGTCGGCCATGCGCGGCCGCGGTCCAGCGGCGGAGGAAGGCGTCGGGTCGATCAGCGGTTCGGTGGCCGTCATGCTCATGTTGTCCCTCGACCGGCCGACTAGCCGCCCGCCGCGCGTTCGACGTGGCCGCCGAACTTGAAGCGCATCGCCGACAGCACCTTTTCGGCGAAGGTGTGGTCCTGGCGGCTGCGGAAGCGCGCGAAGAGGGCCGAGGCCAGCACTTCCACCGGCACCGCTTCGGCGATGGCCGCTTCGATGGTCCAGCGCCCTTCGCCCGAGTCCTGCACGTGCCCGGTGAACTGGGCCAGGGCCGGGTCCTCGGCCAGGGCGCTGGCCGTCAGGTCGAGCAGCCACGACCCGACCACGCTGCCGTGACGCCACACCTCGGCGATGTCGGCCAGGTCGAGGTCGTAGCGCTGACCGGCCGGCAGATGCGCGTCGCCGGCGTGGCGCAGGATGTCGAAGCCTTCGGCGTAGGCCTGCATCAGGCCGTATTCGATGCCGTTGTGCACCATCTTCACGAAGTGCCCGGCCCCGGCCGGCCCGCAGTGGAGATAGCCGGCCTCGGCGCGTGCCGCCGCCCGCTGCGGCCCGGCGTCGGCGGCGTGCCGTCGTGACCCGGCGCCAGCGTGCGGAAGATCGGGTCGAGTCGCTGCACCACCGCCGGCGCGCCGCCGATCATCAGGCTATAGCCCCGGTCGAGCCCCCACAGGCCGCCGCTCGTGCCCACGTCGACATAGTCGATGCCGCGCGCCGCCAGGGTCGCCGCGCGGCGCACGTCGTCCTTGAAGTTGGAGTTGCCGCCGTCGATGATCGCGTCGCCGGGGCTGAGCCGGTCGGCCACGGCCATGACCATCTGCTCGGTGGCCTCGCCGGCCGGCACCATCAGCCACACCGTACGCGGCGCGTCGGCAGCGTGGCGATGAGCGCGTCGAGCGTGGCGGCGGGTGTGGCGCCCTCGGTCGCCAGTTCCTGCGCCCGCTCGGGGTTGAGATCGAACGCCACGGCCTCGTGGCCGCCACGTATCAGCCGGCGCACCATGTTGGCGCCCATTCGTCCGAGACCGACCATGCCGATGTGCATTGCTACCTCACAGAGGCAATCGGCGGCTCAGCCGCGACCTGGAGCGGGGTTGTCCGGCCCGGCGCAGTCAAGGCCGGTCGCCCGCGGCCGATTTCAGGCTCGGAGCATGCCGTGGATACTCATGAGAAGGCCCTGCAAGTCAACCTCGACCCCAGTCTCTACGGCACCTTCGCCGAGATCGGCGCCGGGCAGGAAGTAGCGCGCTGGTTCTTTCGCGTCGGCGGGGCGGCGGGCACCATCGCCAAGGCCATGTCGGCCTACGACATGACCTTCAGCGACGCCATCTACGGCCCGAGCGAACGCTACGTGAGCAAGCAGCGCATCAACGCGATGCTCGATCACGAGTTCGGCCTGCTGGTCGAACGCCTCGACGGCAAGCGTGGCGACACCACCAGGTTCTTCGTGTTCGCCGACACGGTGGCGGCCAAGAGCTACGTCCGCAAGGACGACCCGCACGGGTGGCTGGGCGTGCGCTTCCAGACCGCGCCGCGCGCCCCGGCGTCGCAGATCATCATGCACGTGCGCGCTGCTCGACAAAGAGAACGTGCAGGAGCAGGAAGCGCTCGGCCTCATCGGCGTCAACCTGGCCCATGCCGCCAACTACCTGCATCATGATCCGTCGGCGCTCATCGCCGCGCTGATGGACGGGCTGACCAGTGAGCGCGTCGAAGTCGACATGATCGAGTTCTCGGGCCCCGGCTTCGCCGCCGTCGACAACCGCCTGATGAGCCTCAAGCTGGTGCAGCACGGTCTCACCAACGCCGCCATGTTCACGGCCGCCGGCGAGGTGGTGCAGCCCGCCGACGCCCTTTACAAGAAGGCCATCCTGGTCGAACGCGGCAGCTTCCGTCCCGCCACCAACGTGTCGCTCGACATGTTGCGCTGCGCGCAGGCGCAGTTCGTGCAGGAGCCGCACATGCGCGGCGAAGAGACCGTCACCATCATGGAGATGACGCTCAAGAACCTGACCGACGCCGACACCATCGACCCCCAGGACTTCCTCGACCGCGCCGACATCCTGGGCGCGCTCGGCAAGACGGTGCTGATCTCCAACTACGCCGAGTACCACCGCCTGGCCGCCTACCTGTTCCGTCACACCAAGAAGATGATCGGCATCGTGATGGGCGTGCCCACGCTGCGCGAGCTCTTCGATGAGAAGTACTACGCCGACCTCGACGGCGGCATCCTGGAATCGTTCGGCAGGCTGTTCAAGAACGACCTGCGGGTGTATGCCTACCCGCTGCTCGATCAGGCCACCGGATCGCTCGTCACCGCCGGCAACCTGCGGGTTGCGCCGCACCTGCGGCACCTGTATTCCTACCTGGTGGAGAATCGCCTGATCGAAAGCGTGCGCGACTACGACGAGCGCTGCCTGTCGATCTTCTCGCGCGACGTGCTGAAGCGGATGCGCTCGGGCGACGATCAGTGGGAAGGGATGGTGCCGCCGGCCGTGGCGCAACTGGTCAAGGAGCGCAGGCTGCTCGGCTACGTGGCGAAGGCGGCCTGAGCCGGCGCGTGCACCGCCGCTCTTCAGCCGGCGCGCGCGACCCGCTCGCCTTCTTCCACGTCGACGCGCGAGAGCAGCCAGCCGCCCACCACGAAGAACGCAATCATGCCGAGCACGGCCGAGCGTGACGAGCCGGTGAGCACGCCGCTCAGCGTGAACACGAGCGGCCCGAGAATCGTCGCGAAGCGCTCGACCACGGCGTAGAAGCCGAAATATTCCGAGGTCTTCGCCGCCGGAATCACGCGCGAGAAGAGCGAGCGGCTGAGCGCCTGCGCGCCGCCCTGCACCGTGGCGACGAGCGCCGCCAGGATGAAGAAGTGCGTGGCGTTGGTCATGAAGTAGCCGAGCGTGGCGGCCACGGCGTAGACCGCCAGCGCCAGGAAGATGGCGCGCTTGGTGCCCAGCGTGGCGCCCAGGCTGCCGAACAGGAACGCGAACGGCACGCCCAGGATCTGCACCATGGCGAAGGCGGCGATCTGCTGCGACTGGCCCACGCCCACTTCGGCGCCGTAGATGCCGGCAAAGCGGATGATGGTCTGGATGCCGTCCTGATACACGAGCATCGCCAGCAGCATCAGGAACGCCTGGCGATAGCGGCGAATCTCGTTGAAGGTCGTGGCCAGACGCGCGAACGACGCGCGCAGCGGCGCCTCGCTACCCCGTTCTGCCTCGGCGAGCACCCGCGGCGGTTCCGGCACGCGGCGCAGCAGCGGAATCATGAAGAGCAGCCACCACACGCCCACGCTGGCAAACGACAGCTTGGTGGCGGCGACGGTGCCCGACAGGCCGAACATGGCCGGCTGCAGGATCCAGGCGAGGTTCAGCACCAGCAGGACGCCGCCGCCCGAGATAGCCGAGCGCGTAGCCGGCCGACGACACGCGGTCGGTCTCGTGCGGCTTGGCCACGCTGGGCAACATCGAGTCGTAGAAGACGAGCGACCCAGACACGCCCAGATTACCCAGGATGAACACCGCCGCGGCCCATTGCCAGCCGCCCTCGGTGATGGTGGTGAGCAGGAAGGTGCTCACGATGCCCACGCTTGCGCAGGCCACGAGCAACTGCTTGCGCCGGGCGGTGTAGTCGCCGAAAGCGCCCATCACCGGCGCGGCCAGCGCCACGACGGTCATGGCCAGCGTGGTGATCAGGCCGAAGCGGGTGGTGGCTTGCGCGGGGGTGAGGCCACTGGCGGCATAGGAGGCGAAGAAGGCGGGGAACACCGCCGTGATCACGGTGGTGAAGTAGGCGGAGTTGCCGCAGTCGTACCACGCCCAGGCGCGCTGCGCGGGCGTGACGAGGCCGACTCGCGCAAGCAGGGAGGTGGCTGGCACGCCCACAACTTACCACTCCCGGAACGAGCGCGTGTGGGGCGCGTCAGCCGACGCCGCAGGTGCGGCGCCGGCCGAGGGGTGGCGCTGGTTACTGCTTCGGCGTGGTGGCCTTGGGCAGGTCGAACTGGATCAGGTCTTCAGGCGCGAGCGGCGAGCGGGTGCCGTTCGTTTCGGTGATGACGCCGCCCGGGAAGGTGACCGTGGCGACGTTCTGCGCGATCCCGGCATTCGAGGTCGTGAAGGTGCGCGTGAACACGCGGAACGCCTCGCTGGGCGTGCCCACGTTGGTGCGCACCGTCACGCGGGCGTTGCTCGGCCACTGGTTGCCGGAGTAGGCCACCACGTAGACCTCGTAGGTGCCGTTGGCCGGGGCCGTGGTGGTGCAGATGTTCTCGGGGCCGAACGCGCGCGTGTTGTCCACGTCGAGCAGCAGCGTGGTGCCACGTCGGCTGCCGTAGAAGACGTGCACGTTGCCGGGCTCACGCACGTGCAGATCGATGTCCGACTGATAGGGTGTGCCGGTGACCGAGCCGGTGTCCCACGTAAGCGTGGCCACGAAGGCGCCCACGCACGAGTTCGGCGTGGAGGTGACGATCCGCTCGTTCGAGGGCGCGCTCTGGCCGAAGGCATTGGTGGCCCGCACGCGCACGAAGTAGGTGCCCGCCGGGGCGTTGGGGTTGCTCACCGACGTGACGTTGCCCACGGCCACGATCCCGTAGTTCGAGGCGCCGATGTCGCTGCCCACCTCCACGTTGTAGCCGGTGGGGGTGCCGCCGGTGGCCGGCGCGCTCCAGCGCAGCTGCACGTTGCCGCCGAGCACCGTGTAGTCGAGATTGGTGGGCACTCCGGGGGGGCCACTGGAGCCCACCTGCGCCACCACTTCGTTCGAGGGCAGACCCGCGCCGAGCGCGTTCACGGCCCGCACGCGGATGAAGTACTGACCCACCGGCACGCCCGCTGCGGCACCCAGGATGTTGCCGACGTTGACGCCCGCGGCGATGTTGCTGCCACCTGGGCCCGTGCCAGCATCGATCAGGTAGCCGAGCGGTGCGCCGCCACTGGCAGGCACGCCCCAGGTGAGGCTCAGCGTGGTGCCGCTCACCGACGCCACGAGGTTGGTGGGCGGTCCGGGCACGGCCACCCCGCCAATCGTGAAGGCCACTTCAGTAGACACCGGACCGGCGCCGAACTGGCCCACGGCCCTGACCCGCACGAAGTAGCTGCCGGCCGGCAGGGGCGGCCCGGTCACGGTGAGCACGTTGCCCACGAGCGCGTTGGCGGCCAGATTCGAGGAACCGGTGGTGGTGCCGGCATCGACGGAGTAGTTGGTCACCGGGGCCCCGCTGTTTGGCGCGTTCCACGACAGGGTCACCGAGTTGTTGGGATTCACTACGCCAGAGACGCCGATTGGCGCTCCCGGCACCTGCGCTGCGGCCGGCGTGGCGGCGGCCACGACGAGAGCGGCTGCCAAGACAGCTGCGATCGACCCAAGACGATGAGAAATGCTCACAGTTTCACCTATTGGCGCTCTGTCGAGACCAAGACGGGGTCTCAACCCCGGGCACCATCGCGCACTGGCCCGGCCAGTCATTAAAGCGCAAACCCGATGATTCCGGGGTCACTTCCGGCGTAACCATTTTCGGCCGGTATACTCGGCTCACGGTGCCCGACGTCACGCGTGCTCCGCTCCGCGGTCCGGCGCGGCGCTGGCTGCCCCTCACAGTTGCCATCGCGGCGGTCGGCGCGGCCGCGGCCGGGTCGGCCTCGCAACGCGACAGCAAGGGCGCGTGGGTGGGCCTGCTCGACGAGCACCCCGCCATCGAATACGCCACCCGGCCCCCGCACGACCCCATCGCCGAACTCAATCGGGCGCTCGACGCTGGGCGGGCGGCGCTCACCTACGAGCCCGAGACCGGCTACCTGCGCTCGGTGCTGGGCGCGCTGCGGGTGCCGACCGAGTCGCAGATGCTCGTGTTGTCACGCACCGGCGTGCAGCGCCTGGTCACGAGCCCCGCCAATCCTCGTGCGCTCTACTACAACGACACGGTGGCGGTGGGCTACATTCGCGGCTCGCCGTTCCTCGAACTCGTGGCCCACGACCCGGAACAGGGCGCCGTGTTCTACACCATCAACCAGCGCGACACGCCGACACCGGCGTTCTCGCGGCAGACGGCGTGCCTCACGTGTCATGTGGCCGCAACCACGCTCGAGGTGCCGGGCTTCATGACGCGCAGCCTGCGCGCGGCGCCCGACGGCACCCTCAAGTTGCGCCTGGGCTCCCATCACGTCGACCACCGCACGCCGATCGCGCAGCGCTGGGGCGGCTGGTTCGTCACCGGCCGCCACGGCCGCATGTCGCACCTCGGCAACGTCGTGACCAACAGCGCCGACGCGCCCGTGTCGCTCGTGCCTGGTGGCGCGCTCAACGCGCGCACGCTCGACGGCGCCGTGAATCTTGCGGGCTATCTCTCGCGCCACTCCGACGTGGTGGCGCTCGCCGTGTTCGACCACCAGACGCGCGCCCTCAATCTGCTCACGCGCCTGGCGTGGGAGGCCCGCGTGGCGGCGCACGAAGGCACGCCAGTGGAGTCGCCGGTGGTGCGCGGCCTGGTGAGCGACCTGGTCGACTACCTGCTGTTCGTCGACGAAGCGCCGCTCGACGGCGGCCTGCGGGCGGCTCGGGCTTCGCCGAGTGGTTCTCGGCGCAAGGCCTGCGCGACGCGCGGGGCCGGTCCCTGCACCAGCTCGACCTCGAGACGCGGCTGCTGCGCTATCCCTGCAGCTACACGATCTACAGTGCTGCCTTCGACGCCCTGCCGCCGCCGGTGAAGGCATCCGTCTACCGGCGACTGCAACAGGTGCTGGCGGGGGACGAGGCGGCGCCGAAATACACCCGCCTGTCGCCTGCCGATCGCCGGCGCGGTGCGCGAGATCCTGCGCGACACCAAGCCCGACGCCGCCCCCTACCTGCGCTGATTCGTCCATCTCGAATCGGGATGGTAGTCGTGAGGGCATACGCACACCGTATGCAACGAATCCGACATCGATGATTGACAAACCATCCGCACTGGGACTGAATGTGCGTCTTCGCACTTTTCGGGTCGGTGGCCAATCAGAGGGGGTGGACGATGTTCCGGATCCTGTCCTGCGTGCTCATGGCGGCGTTGATGTGGAGCGCGAGCCCCGCGGCGGCGCAAACCGGCGACGGCAACCTGCGCGGCTACGTCAAGGACGAGTCGGGCGCCATCTTGCCCGGCGTCAGCGTGACGGCCACGAGCCCCGAGCTGCTCGCGCCGGTGTCGTCGGTCACCGACGGTACGGGGCTATACCGGCTGAACAACCTGCCGCCTGGCGCCTACGTCATCATCGCGGAGCTGACGGGGTTCTCGACCGTGCGGCGCGAAGGCATCCTGGTGCGCGCCGGCGCCACCTTCACCATCGACTTCGACCTGAAGCTGAGCGCGCTGCAGGAGACCATCACCGTCACCGGCGACTCGCCGATGATCGAGACGAGCAAGCCCACCACGTCGATCACGCTCGACCGCGAGCTCATCCGCGCGGCGCCAATCTCGTCGCGCCGCGTGTTCAGCGACGCGCTCGACCTGGCACCGGGCATCTCGTCGCGCAACGTCGACGACGGCGTCGGCCGCCGCTCCTACTACTTCAAGGGCGCCGTCATCTTCTCGCACGTCTTCACCCTCGAAGGCGCGCCGGCCGGGTCGTTCCTGGATTCGTCGGCGCACTCGATCGGCTTCGGCGGCGACACCGTGCAGGATACCGAGCTGAAGCTGAGCGGCGTCGACGCGGCGTCGCCGTCTGGCACCGGCGTCGTGATGAACATCCTGGCACCGCGAGGCGGCAACCAGTTCAAGGGGTCGGCCATCTACGACTTCCAGGACGCGTCGTGGAACAGCGACAACACGAAGAGCGGCAGCGCACCAGGCGGCCTGCCCACGGCCCAGTCCGTCAACCAGTTCGACATCTCGCTCGGCGGGCCCATCATGAAGGACCGCGTCTGGTTCTTCGGCGCGTTCCGCCGGGCCGACCTGACCAACGGCATCAGCCGATCGCCGCTGAACGAAGCGAACATCGCCAAGCTCGTGCCCGAGTTCGAGCCGTTCGACAACTTCATGAAGAGCAATCAGCCCTTTCTGAAGATCACCGCGCAGATCAACCCCAAGCACGAATTTGCCGCTTTCTACCAGAACGACCGCTCGAAGTACTCGAGCAACCGCGAACTCGACAACAAGCCGTACCTCTACAACTCGACCGGCGGCGGGTTGTCGCATGCCCGGGTGAGTTCGGTCTGGTCGAACTCCCTCACGACGACCGTCTCGGTCAACTACAACGACAAACGCGGCAACGATGCCAATACCTACGACGGTGTGAATCTGAACGGGCCGCAGATTCAAATCCATCAGGATTCGTTTGCCAATGCGGGCCGCCAGGACGGCACGGGCGCGCTGGCGCGTCTCAACACGCCCGACATCATCTCGCTCTCTGATTCTCACATCTGGCTGGTGCGCGGCGACCTCACCTACTTCAAACAAGGCTGGCTGGGCGGGCACGAGTTCCGCGCCGGGTTCTGGGCGGCCCCGGAGATGGTGCGCGAGACGACGCAGCAGTACGTGAACGACGGGTTCATCCTGCAGGAAGACCGCTACGTCGACCCAAGCAACCATCTGCTGGGCACCACCCCCTTCCACCTGCGCTACCGTTCGCCAGTGGTCGCTCCCACCATCAACGAGCGCGATCGCGACATCGCGCTCTACGTGCAGGATTCGTGGACGCCCAATTCGCGCCTGACCCTGAACGTGGGGCTCAGAACCGACTTCATCAAGCGGACCGACGAGCTGCTCGGTATCGATCGGCAGAAGAGCGTGGCGGTGCAGCCCCGCGTCGGCCTGTCGTATCTCATCACCGAAGATGCCAGGAACGTCATCCGCGCCAGCTACGGCCGGCTCTATGAGCAGGTGAACGGACGCGATTACATCGTCACGTTCAACCAGGCTGGTGCCACTGACTTGACGGACATCTACATCGACAAGGCCGGTAACCGCACGTCGGTCTTCACGCCGGCGACCCGCGGCGTCGACCCCTCGCTGCTGTTCGACAAGAACCTGCATCAGCCCTTCGTCGACGAGTTCTCGATGGGCTTCAACCGGCAGTTGCCCGGCCAGATCAGCGTCGGCGTCGCAGCGACCCACCGGCGCTATCAGGACAACTTTGCGGAACTCGAGATCAACGGTTTCTATCCGGACGGTCCCAGACCAGCCCTTCCTGGGATTCGGCAAGGTCGACCCGAACCGCGGCATCATCACCCAGGAAACCAACAACACCTGGACCGACGTCATCGTGAATGCGCTCGAAGTCACGCTGGCCAAGAACATGTCGCACGGGTTCCAGCTCATCGCCAGCGCCACCCGCCAGTGGAACTGGCTGTCGGGCACGTGGAACCCGCACCGATCCGGCGCGCTTCGTGCAGCCCGATGCCTTCGACAACAACCGCGACATGTCGCAGCAGCTGTTCGGCAACGGCGAAGAGAACTCGCTGAACGGGGGCGGCCGCGAATCGGGCGCGGCCTACCGACCGTTCTCGGTGCGCATCGGCGGACAGTGGCTGGCGCCGCTCGGGATCAGCGTCGGCGGCAGCTACGTGATCCAGGCCGGTGGTTACATCGGGCCGCTGGTCACGCGTCTCGAGGCCAACGACCCGCAGGTGACGCAGTTCGGTCCGTCCACCGTGCGGCTCGCCAATGGTACGAGTCAGCCGAATCCGCTGGCCACGCGGCTGCGTTTTGCCGGGCCGACGCGCAGCGACGGCCAGATCCGCAACGACGACGCGAAGTACATGCAGCTCAAGATTGGCCGCGTGTTCCGCTTCGGCACGCAGTCGTTCGAGCCGGCGCTCAACATCTTCAACGCCTTCAACACCGGGGCGAACACTCAGTGGGGCACCGACGCCAACCTGACCTACAGCCCGAACTATCAGAACCGGTTCAACCGGCATCCGCCCCGCGCGTTCCAGCTCTCGATGGCCTACAAGTTCTAGGGACTGGGGACTGGGACTAGGGACTAGGGACCGGGGTTCGCCTCGGTCCGAATCATTCGAGGACTGCCATGCGCCGACGTGTCTCCCCTGTGCTTTGGATGTTCGCGGCGGCGGTGGCGATGCTCGGATCTCCCGCGGGTCATGCCCAGACGCCGGCGCGCATCGCGCCGGCGGTCTACGGCAACCTGCACTGGCGCTTCATCGGTCCTGAAGGCAACCGCTTCTCGACCGCGGCCGGCATTCCGGGTGACCCGGCCACCTACTACGTGGGCGCCGCCTCGGGCGGCATCTACAAGACCACCGACGGCGGCGTGAACTGGACGTCGCTCTTCGACGCCCAGCCGGTGCAGTCGATGGGCGCGCTGGCCGTCGACCCGTCGGATCCGAACACGATCTGGGCCGGCACTGGCGAGGCGCACATCCGCAGCCACATCTCGGTGGGCCAGGGTATCTACAAGTCGCAGGACGCCGGCAAGTCGTGGACGCTGATGGGTCTCGAGCAGACCGGCCGCATCGCCCGCGTGGTGGTGCACCCCAAGGACTCGAACGTAGTGCTGGTGTGCGCGCTGGGCCACGCCTACGGGCCGCAGCCGGAGCGCGGCGTGTTCCGCACGACCGACGGCGGCGTCACCTGGACCCGCACGCTCTTTGCCGACGAGAACACCGGCTGTTCCGATCTGGCGATGGACCCGTCGAATCCGCGCATCCTGTTTGCCGGCATGTGGAGCATCGAGATCCACACCTGGGGCCGCACGAGCGGCGGGCCGGGCGGCGGGCTCTTCACCTCGCGCGACGGCGGCGTCACCTGGCGCAAGCTCACCGGCAACGGCCTGCCCACCAAGCCCGTGGGCAAGGTGGCATTGGCGATCTCGCGCTCGAACCCGAATCGCGTCTACGCCATGATCGAGACGGGTGACGGCGTGCCGCTCGACGGCTCGCCGACCGAGGCGGGGCAGGTGTGGCGGTCGGAAGACGGCGGCGGCACCTGGCGCATCGTCACCTACGACCGCAACGCCATGGGCCGCGCGCACTACTACTCGCGCATCGTCGTCGCGCCCGACGACGAAGACGAGGTCTATTTCCTCACCGCGTCGTACGCCAAGTCGATCGACGGCGCGCAGACGCTCGTCACTCAGCAGCGCGCGCAGGCGCCGGGCGGCGACCATCACGACCTCTGGATCGACCCGACCAACCCCAACCGGCAGATCGTGGCCCACGACCAGGGCTTGTCGATCACCATCAACCGCGGCCGCACCTGGTTCCGTCAGCGCCTCACCAACGCGCAGATCTACCACGTGACCGTCGACAACGAGATTCCCTACAACGTGCTCGGCAACAAGCAGGACGAGCCGTCGTATCGCGGGCCGAGCAACAGCCGCCTGGGCGGCGGCTTCGGCGGCGATCCGGGTATCCCGCGCGGCATGTGGCACTCGGTGGGCGGCGGCGAGAGCGGCTGGGCCACGCCTGATCCCACGAACTCGAAGTTGATCTGGTCGACGGCGTCGGGCTCGGGCATGGTCGGCGGCATCGTGGTGCGCTTCGACGAGAACCGGCGGCAGCTGCGCAACGTGGAGGTGTGGCCGTATCAGCAGAACGGCCCGCCGGCCGAGCCTGAAGTACCGCTTCGTGTGGGACGCGCCGCTCCACATCTCGCCCCACGACCACAACACCATCTACGTGGGCAGCCAGCACCTGCATCGCACCACCAACGGCGGGCAGAGCTGGGAAGAGATCAGCCCCGACCTGACGCTCAACGACAAGACGCGGCAGAGGAGCTCCGGCGGCCTCACGCCCGACAACATCGGCGTCGAGTACACCGGCGTGGTCTACGGCATCGCCGAATCCCCGCGCGAACGCGGTCTCATCTGGGTGGGCACCAACGACGGCCTCGTGCAGGTGACGCGCGACGCCGGCAAGTCGTGGACCAACGTGACCAAGAACCTGCCCGGCCTGCCGCCCTGGGGCAGCGTGCGCAGCATCGCGCCCTCGAAGTACGACGCGGCCACGGCGTATCTCACCGTGGACTTCCACCAGGTGAACAACCGCGATCCGTTCATCTACAAGACCACCGACTACGGCCGCACCTGGAAGGCGATCACCGCCGGCATTCCCAAGAGCATGCTCAGCTACGCCAAGGTGATCTACGAAGATCCCGTGCGCCGCGGCCTGCTCTACGTGGGCACCGAGAACGCCATCTACGCGTCGTTCGACGACGGCGAGAACTGGCAGCCGCTGCAGATGGATCTGCCGCACGCGCCGGTGTCGGGCATCGTGGTGCAGCCGCACTTCAACGACCTGGTGATCTCCACCTACGGGCGCGGCTTCTTCATCCTCGACGACATCACGCCATTGCAGCAGCTCACGCCGCAGGTGCTGGCCGCCGACGCCCATCTGTTCCCGCCGCGGGCCGCCTATCGCTTCCGGCCGATCACCGCGCCCTCGACCACCTACGACGATCCCACCGTGGGCGAGAATCCGCGCTACGGCGCGTCGATCAACTACCACTTGAAGAGCGTGCCCTCGGGGCCCGCCACCGTCACCATCCTCGACGCCAAGAATCAGGTGGTGCGCACGTTGGCCGGCACGGCGCGCGCGGGTCTCAATCGCATCTACTGGGATCTACGCGGCGAGCCCACCACCGAAACGCGCCTACGCACGAGTCCGCTCTACGCGCCCCAGCCGCAGTTCCGTCCGGGCCCTGATGGCACGCGCGCAGCGCCAGGCACGGGACAGATCGCCATGCTGATGCCGCCCGGCACTTACACCGTGAAGCTGTCGGTGGGCGGCCGCGACGTGACGCGAATCGCTCGTCGTGCGCAAGGACCCCAACTCCGAGGGCACCGACGCCGACATCGAGGCGCAGACGCGGCTCGTCACCGACCTGCGCGGCCACCTCAACGTGGCGGCCGGCATGGTGAATCAAATCGAGCTGATTCGCAGCCAGCTCGAAGGACTGGATCGACTGGGTGCGGATGCGGCCACCAAGACGGCCGTCACCGAACTCACCCAGCAGCTCATCGACACCGAGATGAACCTCGTGGATTTGCGCCAGACTGGTACCGGCCAGGACGGTGTGCGCTTCGGCTCGAAGCTGATGAGCAAGATCGGCTACCTGGCGGGTGGCGTGTCGGGCAGCGACTACAAGCCCACCGACCAGCATCTGGCAGCGGCGCAGGTGATTGCCGACGAGGTGAAGAAGGTGCAGGCGCTCGTGGACGCCCTGCGCGGCCGCATCCTGGGCGGCTTCAACGAGCAATTGAAGAGCAAGAACCTGCCGCCGATTGTGGTGCCGTCTCCCCGATAGTGCTGACCCATGAGATCTGGCCGCTAGCGACTAGCCGCTAACCACTAGTCCGTCGGTAGACCCACTGGTCGAAGAACGCCGTCAGGTCGCGCTGCGAGGCGAAGGTCATGGCGCGCTGGAAGTCCGCGGTCGTGACCGAGGCCCCGGCGTAGGCGCGCGTGTAGGCGCGCACGCCGGCCCAGAATGCCTCGTCGCCGAGCAGCGTGCGCAGCTCGTGCAGCACCAGCGCGCCCTTCTGATACACGAGTGTTCGGTCATTGGCAGACGGCCGGTTCCAGTCGGGGAACACAAGCGACCGATCGCCGCCGGCGTCGCGCACGCGCGCGTATTCGGCGCGGAAGCGTTCCACCGCGCGGTCGTAGGCCGGCCGTCCAAAGCGCTCTTCGAGGAACGCCGCCGCCATGAACGTGGCCATGCCCTCGTTCAGCCAGAAGTGCGTCCAGGCCTCGCACGTCACGAGGTTGCCCCACCACTGATGGGCAGCCTCGTGCGCCCCCAGTGTGATAGCGGTGGGATCGTCGAGCACGCTGCGGCCATACGCCTCTGACATGAGCGACAGACCGCTCATCTCCTGCCCCACGGTGCGGGCCACGAGCGCCTGCGTGTAGCTGTCGTGCGGATAGGGCACGCCGGCGCGCCGCTCGAAGAAGCGCAGCATGGCGTCGGTTTCCGCGAAGACGTGCCGCAGCTCGGCGGCGGAGAACCCGTCGCCCAGAAAACGCAGCCGGCCAGCGGTGACCTCGGTGAAGCGACCGGCAGCGAAACCGAACGTGTAGGTGGGGGCCGGCTGTTCGAGCCGCCACTCGTGCACGCGCCGTCCGTTGCCGGTGGGCGTCACGGGTTGCGCGCGGCCCACCCCGGCGGCGGTGAGCGTTGCCGGCAGGGTGACGCGCAGCCTCAACGTGGCCCGGTCGTGAGGCTCGTCCACGCTTGGTAGCCAGTCGCTGGTCGTGAAGATCGCATAGACCTGCGAGCGGTCGGGCGGGACCTGCAGGCCGCTGCGTGGCGCGCCGTGGTAGGTCACCTCGATCTCGCGCGTGGCGCCGGCGGGCAGGGCCGGATCGAAGTGCACGACCACGCGCCGCGCCTTCAGCTCGAAGCGTTGATCGACGGTGCCAATACGCACGGAGTCGATCTCGAGAGCGCCGCGGTCGAGCGTGAGCTGCTCCGTGCGCGTCGCGGCTGCGACGCGGACCGTGACGGTGCCCGCCACGGCACCCGCCCGCAGGTCGGGGTCGAGCGTGGCGTCGTAGTGCAATACGTCAAGTGCGGCGCGGTCGGGCCCTTGGCTCTGGCCGCCGCTGGGCCTCGCGCTGCCTGCCGCGATCACGACCACACCTGCCATCAGCGCGCAGGCCATTCCCATGATCAGCGGCCGAGGTTCGTGTTCGCGCATCGCCCCAATGATATGGCGCGCGGCGCTCAGGCCGGGACGGGGCTGGCCCGGGCTCGTAGTACGCTCGCGGCCGTGACCCGCAAAGTCTGGATAGGAAGCGTGGCGGCGCTGGCTGTCGCGGCCGGCACGGCCGGCGTCCTGTGGCCGCGCGGTGACCGGCTGCCGGCGCCGTCCGGACCGCCCAATGTGCTGCTGGTCACGCTCGACACCACGCGCGCCGACCGTCTGGGCGCCTACGGCTACGCCGCCGCGCGCACGCCCGTGCTCGACCGTCTGGCGCAGGAGGGCGTGCTCTTCGAGCGTGCCGTGGCCGTGGCGCCCACCACCTTGCCCGCGCACGCCAGCCTGATGACGGGCCGCAATCCAATGGCGCACGGCGTGCGCAACAACGGCGTGCCGCTCGACCGCGACGTGCCCACGCTGGCCGACGCCTTTCGCGCGGCCGGCTATCGCACGGCGGCCTTCGTGAGCGCCTTCGTGCTCGACCAGCGCTTCGGTCTGGTACGCGGCTTCGACACCTACGACGACCACCTCGACCCGCCCGCAGGATTGGCAACCGACGCGATCGAGCGTCGCGGCGATCGCACGGTGGCGGCGGCAGCGACGTGGCTGACCACTCCGGCCCCAGTTGCAGGCGGGGCGGCCGGCACGCCCGTCTCAGCGTCAGCGGCCGCGCCGTTCTTCTTGTGGGTGCACATCTACGATCCACACGATCCCTACGAGGCACCGAACGCGCCTGGCAGCGCCAGCGCAGCCACGCTCTACGACGCCGAGATTGCGTTTGCCGACATGGCGGTTGGCACGCTGCTCGCGGCGCTCGAGCGCCAGGGGCTGGCTGGCAACACCATCGTGGCCGTGATCGGCGACCACGGCGAAAGCCTGGGCGAACACGGCGAGGCCACGCACGGCATGTTCGTCTACGAGTCGGCCATGCGGGTGCCGGCGCTGCTCAAGTGGCCGGCGCGTGTGCCGGCGGGCACGCGCGTGCCCGGTCTCGTGCGCGCCATCGATCTGGCGCCCACGCTGTTGGATCTGGCGGGACGCGCGCCCCTGGCCGGCGCCACGGGTGTAAGCCTGGCGCCGCTCGTGAACGGCACGGCGGCCGCGCCGCCAGCCGCGCCAGCCACGGCCTACGGCGAAACCTACTTTCCGCAGCTCTTCATGAACTGGGCGCCGCTGCGGTCGTGGCGCGATGGGCCGTGGAAGTTCATCGAGGCGCCTGAGCTCGAGCTCTACGACCTCGCGTCCGACCCGGGCGAAACCACGAACCTGGCGGCGCGGGAGCCCGATCGCGCGGCTCGCATGCGGCGCGCGCTCTACGCACTGGTCGCCGCCGAAGGCACGGCAGCCGCGTCTGCCGGCCCGGACCGAGAGACGCTGCAGAAGCTGGCGGCGCTCGGCTACGTGGGCGGAGGCGGCACGCAAGGGTCCGACAACCCCCTCTCGCGTCCCGATCCGAAAGCCATGATCGGCGTCTTCAACCGGCTGCGCGAGGCCAACACCGCACTCGACGCCGGCAGGGTGGACGACGCGGCGCGCGCGGCGCACGCGACCCTCCAGGCCGATCCGGGCAACGCGTTCGCCATGCTGATTCTGGGCAAGGCGGAACGCGCCCGAGGCCGCTATCGCGAGGCCGCCGTGCAGTTTCGCGGCTACCTCGAGCAGGTGCCGCTCAGCGCCGATGCGCATCACTGGCTGGCCATCTGCCACTTGCAGCTCGACGACTTCGATGCCGCCGTTGCGGAGGCGGAGTTGGCGCTGGCCATCGACCCGCGTTACGCCGAGGCGCTCACGCTCCGAGGCGAACTGCTGGCCGCGGGCGGACGCGTGGATGAAGGCCTGCACGACCTGCGAGCCGCAGTGAACATCAACCCCGACCGGCCAGCCGCGCATATCGCGCTGGGACGCGTGCTGATGCGCGTTGGTCAGGCCGCGGAGGCCGACGAGCAGTTCCGTTACTCACTCGACCTGGCCACGCGCCTGGCTGCTGCGGGCCGGGCCCCGCAGGCCGCGCGCGTGTTCGAGCAACTAGCCCTCGACCCGAGCGTGCCGGCGCCGCTGCGTGAAGCCGCCCGCGCTCAGTTGTCAGGCGACAAGCGCTGAGCGGGCGCCGCCGTCACCGCACGACCGACGCGCTGGAACTAGGCCGACGCAGCCGCCGAGCCAACGTCATGGCTCACCCACGCAACGATTCTGAGGCAGGCGGCGGAAGACCCATGGGCAGCTGGCAATGCATGGTGCTTGGCTTCGCGCTCGAGAACCTCGCGAAGGGCACCATCGTCTGCCGTGACCCCAGCGTGGTATCAGAAGCACGACTCGAGAATTGGCATGGTAAAGGCATGACCTCGCGACTCTCTTCGAGCGCGCGGGTATAGCGGCGTCCGCAGAAGAGCATGAAACGCTCGAGCGGACTACACGGATAATCGAGTGGAAAGGCCGACACCCTGTGCCGATGGGGTTCTATGACGTCGGAGTTCAGGATCCAATCATTGGGCACACCGCTGTTACCAATGTCTGGCCAGCGGATGACTTCACGCGACTGTGCCAACTCTATGAGCGCGCCAAAGCGGCACTTGTGGAAACAATGGCGACCACGCCACCGCTCCCCGTGGACTACAAGTTCGAATGAGCTTCTCTCGCATGCAGCCGACGCGCTCCGCGCGCGACTGATGCCGAACGTTGTGCCGTCGGAATCCCACACGACGATCCTGTTGACAATTCGGCCACCGACGCTCGTCGCGAATCTCGAGGCCGTCGAGGTGGCCGGACCATGGCTCGACCGATTGCAGTGAAAGCGCTCCCGAAGCTCAGGATTTGGCTCCGGTACGACGACGGCACCGTAGGGGAGATCGATCTGTCCGACTTGGCCGGGCGCGGAGTATTCCAGGCATGGGATGACGTGTCATTTTTCGACGCGGTTCGACTGAGTGCGCATGGCGCGATCGCGTGGGGATCAGACATCGACATCTGTCCCGACGCCGCCGGTCAGCAGTTCCACGCCGTCCACTGTCTGCGTGTCGATGATGCTGATGGCGTGTTCGTTGAAGTCCTTCAAGTGATACGGTTCGTAGAGTTCGAGCCCGTCGAGCTGGCCTGCGCAGCGAACAGTGGAGAAGTGATCGCCGTCACGACCGCCGCCAGCAACATGTGCGCGATGCTGGTCATGCGGTCTCCTCGGGGCGGGTCCGCCCGTGGCCGCGAGCGTAGACCGTCACCTCAGCGGCGTCGCGGAGCATGTCGAAGCGGTCAGTCTCCACGCGCGTCACCATCAGGCCGGTTCGCGCGGCGACGTCGGCCACGAGCGCCGCTTCATTGCCCGGCCGCAGCAAGTCAAGGCGGTCGTAGCACATCGGTGTGGCGTGTTCCCGACCACCGCCGAGTCCCAGTTCGAGTACTACGGTCAGCCCCACCACCACCCCGTTCACAGCGAGCGCTTCGGCCAGGCTCACCCCAGGCCCCGACGCCCCGTTGATCAGGCCCAAGCCAATCACGATGAACAGATAGGTGAGGTCGCGGCTCCGGATCTGCTCGGTGCGATACCGCAAGATGCCGAAGACACCGAAGAGGGTGAGCGCGAACCCCAGATCGGCTGGACCCTTGCGCAGCAGCACACAGAGACACAGCGTGACGGCGTTGAAGAGATAGCAGGTGAAGACGTGCTCGCGCCGCCGGTAGAGCCGGAAGTACACGCCGTGCAGCACTACTGCCGTCATCGCCAGGTCGAGCGCGAGTCGCGCCGCCAGCGTGGCGAGGTCGCCGCGGCTGGCCGGGCCGAATCCCATCAGTGTGTCCATGTGCCTACCGCTTTCAGTTGTCGCATGCGACTCATCAGCTGATTGGCGCGCACGCCTGGACTGGTCAGGGCAATGGCCGTGCAGTACTTGCTCATCCAGCCCGGGCGGCAGCCGGCTGCGCGTAACAGAGTCATCGCCACGCTGTGGTGGTTCAGCCGCGGCTGCTTCACTTCGATCACGACGGCGTGGCGGAACTGTCCATGACCGTGGACGCGCCATAGGTCGAGATGCGTGTCGAAGGTGACGCGTTCGGGCGAGCGAACGCCGAGCAGGGTGACCCGGCGGTAGGCAATCCAGGCCTGTGGCACCAGGTCGTCGGTCGGTCCGCAGTGCTGGCGCACGAAGGCGAGGTCGTCGGCGCCGAACGTGATGTCGCCGTACTCCCTGGGGCAGCGCACCTTGGCCGTGCAGTACTCGCCCCGTCGGGTCTTGACCTCGAGCACGCTCAGCTCGCGGTCGGCATAGTGGCGGATGCGCACCTTGTGTCGAATCCGGCGGCCGCACCGGTGCGCGTGGAAGAACGACAGGGCATTGGTGTCGAAGTAGAGCGACCGGTAGCTGGCCACGAGCGCGTCGCCGGCCGGCAGCACGG
Organism: uncultured Acidobacteriota bacterium; assembly: GCA_963814395.1. Classification (GTDB taxonomy): domain Bacteria; phylum Acidobacteriota; class Vicinamibacteria; order Vicinamibacterales; family UBA2999; genus CADEFD01. The sequence goes on along the minus strand of CAWFCS010000031.1, from coordinate 364,104 downwards.
CGAAGTCGTCGTGCAGGGCGAGCACCAATGCTGCCGCCGCCGCCTCCGAGACCACGAACTTCGACTCGGCGCGCTGCTGCATGTCGCGGTCGGCGACGAGCGAGGCGTCGGCGCGGGTGAAGCTGTCCAACGGCGCTGTCCAGGTCGCCATGACTAGAACCGCACCTGGGTCCACACGTAGAGCTTGTCGTCGCCGCGCACGCCGTCCTTGAGTTCGCGGTACTCGTAGTTGACCATCACTCGGAGTGGCACGTTGGGGAGTCCGTAGTAGGCGCCGATGGTCCAGCGGCGGAACTCGTCGGCGAACGTGTCGAGCCGCACGGTGGGTCCCACGCGCCACCGCGTCTTGCCGGCCACGTTCACGTAGTAGCCGCTCAGGTCGTCGGCCTCTCCGGTGAGCGTGTTCTCGTTGACGCCTGTCACGAACTCTGCCGTCGCCAGGAATCGGCGATGGTTCACTTGCACGTCGGCGCCGGTGCGTGTGAACGATTGCCGATAATCATCGGCCGCATCGAGCGGGTCGATGCCCTCGACGATGCCGTCGCCTGTGGCGCCCGACACGCCGACCCGCACGGTCAGGTCGGCCGCGTCCTGGCGGTAGCGCAAGCCGGCGCGACCCCAGATGTTCTTCCGCCGCGTGGCATCCGCTTGCACGTTCATGCCGTCGCCGTTCACGACCGTGATCGCGTCCTCGAAGCGCCAGCCCTTGCTGAGCCTGACGTTGCCGATGAGCCCCACGCCGATGTCGCGCAGGTTCGGCCCGCGCGACAGCGCGTCTGAGAGTTCTGAACGATTCACGGCGAAGAGGTCGCTCGATGACTCACGGTTCTCATAGCCGAACTGGGTCTTCTGTTGGCCGACCCGCACTTCGTGCCTGGGAATGAACTTGAACGCCAGGTAGGCATCGCGCAGGAAACCGGTGGCGGCAGGGGCGCGCGGGTCGACGTCCACTTCATACGACAGCCACGAATTCAGATCGCCTCTGACCCCGAGCCGTACGCGCTGCACGCGAAAGTTCGGCGCGTCGAACACGCCGTCGTCGCCGGTCTCGAAGGCGTGGCGGTAGTGCGTCTGCACGAATCCGTAGAACGTGGCCTTCGGACCTGGCGACGATGGAGCGATGTCGGCGGGCTGCCCGGTGTCACTGGCGGCGGGCGTCTGCGCTTGCGCGGGGCTCGCGTGCAGGCCGGCCACCAGCAGCCACGCGCACAGGGCGGACGGCACGAAAGGGTATGGCGTTGTCATACCCGGTGAGAGCAATGGCCGCGTGAGAATCCTTCGCACTCAGGTGAAGACGCGCGAGGGGAGGGACGGCGCGGTCAGAACCAGAAGCGGATGCCGACCGACGGAAAGAACGGCAAGCCGCGGTCCTGTGCCATTTCGCTGATGCGCGGGCGGTCGGCGCCGGGGTCGACCGCGAGCATCGAGTCGATCTGCGTGATGTTCCTGGTGTTGAGCAGATTGACCACGTCGGCAAACAACGCCCAGCGTTCGCCGCCCCAGGCGGGCCGATAGGTAAGTCGTGCGTCGACGCGCGAGAAGCGCGGCAGCCGCGCGCTGTTGAGGAAGCCGACCTCACCGTAGTCGGGTTGGAACACCGGCGCCCCAGACGCGTCGCGTTGCGGCAGGACCTCCGTGCGATTGCCGTCGCCATCGCTATCCGCAAGGTCTTCGCTGAGCGAGAGCCGCACGCCGCGCACGGGCGTCCGCGGCAGGCCGCTCCTGGCGCGGCCGGTCAACGACACATCCAGGCGGGCGCCCACCTTGACGTTGGCGGCCGCCGTGAGGCCGTGCCGCCGGTCGTAGTCGAAGGGCCGCGTGACGCCGTACTCGGTGCGCACGGCGTGGCTGAAGCTGTAGGTGATCCACCCGGTGACCGGCGTGCTCGTTCCCCCCAGGCGCGCCACGTGGGCATCCACCCCGTAGGCGCGCCCGCGCCCGGCGTTGACGGGCCACGTCGTGATCTCCGGGCTCGTCGGCACCGAGGACCACAAGGACGCGGGCACGTCGTAGGTAGCCAGGCGAGCCTGCCGTTCGGTCTCCGATTCGAGGCGCCCGACGATCAGATCGTCATAGCGCTTGTAGTAACCGTCGACGCGCGCGGAGACCCCGCCGCGAAACGACCGCTGCACGCCGAGCACCGCCTGCTGGGCGCGTTCGGCGGTGAGACCCCGGCTAGCGGCCACGCTCAAGTCGACGAAGTAGTCGGCCTGCAGCAGTTTTTCGTAGCCTGGACTCTGCGCGTGCATGCGCACGGCGCCGTCGAGCCGCCAGCCGCGGCCCAGTTGCACGGCGGCGCTCAGACGTGGCGACACGGTGACGGCGCTGGTGATGGAGCTGTAGTCGAGCCGCACGCCTGGCTCGACCACCGCGCGCGATCCCAGTTGCCAGCGGTCCTTGAACCACAGGCCGGCGCGCCGGGCCTGCCGCGACGAGTCCAGCCGGCTCGGTAGCGCCGCCCCGAGCCGGATGCTCGACCCATTGGCCTGCTGCAGGCTGCGGTCGCCGCTGATGTTCCACTGCCAGCCCGTATCGAGCACGTGTAGTTCGGCGCCGAGGTCGAACCAATGGCGCGGAGATGGCACGAACATCAGGTCTTGCCGCACCGCGACGTCGTTCACTTCGATCCGGCGATTGACTTGGAACTGCAGCAGCCCGCCGCTCGTGATGCTGTCGGGCGTGTTGGCGCCGCGGCTGTTGTCGAACGACCGTTCGTAGGCGTCGAGCCCGTCGGTGAAGCCCGAGTACGACGCCACGGTGCGCGAGAACCCGCGGCCGCCCAGGCTGGTCTCGAAGGTGAGGCCCGCCAGCGCGTTGTCGGTGGCGGCGGTGGAGCCGGCATCAGCATTGGCATTGGTGCTCTGGAGGAGGCGTTCGCGCCCGGCCAGCGCCACGAACGACACGCGCCGGCCTGGGTGCGGTAGCCACGTGGCGCGTGCCTGCACGTCGGTGAAGGTCGGCAGCGCGGTGCTGGTCACCCGTTCGGCCAGCAGGCCCAGGTAGGTGCGGCGCGCGCTGACCAGCCATGAGCCGTCGGCGCCTCGGGGCAGCCGCCTTCGACGGTGAGGTTCGCGTCGCCGAGACTGGCCGACGACGCCCCCTGGAACGCCTCGGCCTGCGAGCCATCGCGGTTCTTCACGACGAGCAGCGACGACAGCCGGTCGCCGTAGGGTACGTCGAAGGCGCCGGGAAAGAACTCCACGCGTTCCACGGTGTCGGGGTTGAAGGCGCTGGCGAGACCGACCAGCGCCAGGTCCTCCGACGGCACGATGAGGCGGAACGGGTTGTGGATCTCGATCCCGTCCATCACCGTGAGGTTCTGGTCGGGCGCGCCGCCGCGCACGGCGATGCGGCTGCCGAGCTCGTCGGTGCCGGTGACGCCCGGCAGGGCCGCCAGCGTGCGGAATACGTTTTCGAACCCCCCGGCGAAGTCGCGCAGCTCGAGCGGCCGCAGTGTCACCGACTGAGGCCCGCTCGTGGCCCCCGCCGTCACGATGTCCACCACCTGAATCGTCTCGTCGTAGCGCGGCACCGGCCGCACGGGCTCTGCCGCGACGGCGGTGGCTGCGGCGAGGGTCGGTCCCGAACGTTTCACGAGGCGCGCGCGGGGATTCTTCACCACGAGCACCGTGCCGCCAGGTCCGGCCTGGGCGATGAGACCATGCGGCTCGAGCAGGGCATCGAGCACCCGGCGCGGCGACGGGAACTGCGGCTCGCGCAGCACGCGCATGGTCGGGCGCACGACTTCACTGCTGAAGATCACCTTGAGGCCCAAGCGCTGCAGTTCCGCGAGTGCCTCGTCGAGGCGCCGTCCTTCCGCGGTGATCTGGCGCTCCTGGGCGTGCAGCGCCGGGCCGGCCGCACCGCAGACCAGCACGAGCCACGCCACCACCCCACGAACGCCCACCCTCATCTCAGTCGTGCCTCAGTTGCGACCGCCTACGCCGAGCCGAATCGACAGCACGCTGCCGTCGAGCCGATGCTCGACGCCGCTGGTGGGCAGCACGGCGGCGAGTGCCTGTTCGGGTGTGAGTCCCCGGATGGACCCGTGTAACGTAGTCGTGCGCGCCTTGTCTTCGACGGCCGCGTCCGCGAACTCGAGCCGCCAGCCATTCTCGCCGGCAATCCAGTCGAGGAACTCGCGTAGCGATCGGCCCTCGAGCTCGAACGGCAACGGCGCGCCGGTGGGCCATCTCCATTCGGGACCGTCCACGGCAACCGTGCGTCGCGTCACCGCGCCGGTGGCCACCAGCAGGATCTCGTCGCCAGGACCCGCGTCGTGCTGCTGTTGGTCGCGTCGCACCAGCACGGCGCCGTCGCGCACGCGCACCCGAAGAGCGGCCGCTGTCAATCGAACCTCGAACTTCGTGCCCACGTCGCGTACCACGCCCAGCGGTGTGCGAATCTCGAGCGACGTCGTCCCGCCGGAGTCGATGTAGACCGCGCCACCGTCCAGCACCACCACGTCGACGGCCGTGACGCGCAGCGCCGAGCCGCGGTCGACCCACACGGCCGAGCCGCCAGGCAGGCGCAACTTGGCCGTGCCGCCGTCGAGCGACAGCCGGCTCGGCCCGACGGCCACGCGATCGCCTACCTTCAGGAATGCCCCGCGCTGTGCGTCCGCGTCCGTAGCGAGCCGTGCGTTGCCCCCAAGTGACTCCACGAGGATGATCGCTGCCGTGGCGGGTGGCGCTGGGCCGAGACTCATCGTCGCGCGCAGCGCGAGCACCAGCGCGGCGGCTGCCGCAAGGCCGCCGAGCGACCACCGCATGACGTGTCGTCGCCGCCGTGTCGTCACCTGTCGACGCCACTCGGCGTGCGCGCTCGCCTTCAGGCGCTGCATCCGGTCGGCCGGCACGGGTTCACGCGCTCCCGCCAGTCGCAACAGCGACTCCACGGCGCCGTCGTCCTGGGCCCCACGCTGGCCGATTGTTGGCCACTGCTTCTGGTCGCTCATCGTTCCCACGCCTCGCCATTGTTCTGAAGGCCGGAGAATGCGTCGCGAAACGCCTGTCGGGCGCGCGTCAGCGTCGACTCAGCCGCCTTGGGCCCGACTCGAAGCTGGTTGGCGATCTCGTCAACGGACCACCCCTGAATGTATTTCCACTCGAGCGCGTCGCCGTAGGTTTGCGGCAGGCGGTCGAGGGTCGCCTGCACCAGGCGCGCCACCTCGCGACGGCGATACTGCTCTTCCGGACCGCTGATGCTCATGGCACCCAGCGACTCCAGCGCCGCCCGCACGTCGGGCGCGTCTTCGACCAGCGAGGTCTCGGGGGCCAGGCGTTCGCGCCGCGCGTAGAAGGCGCTGATTTCGTGTCGGCAGAAGGTGCACAGCCAGGTGAAGAGGGCGGCTTCGCCGCGGTAGGTGGCCAGCTTCGCGAGCGCCTTGCTGAGTGTGAGCTGCACCACCTCTTCGGCGGCGTCGCCGTCGTTGCGCACGCGGGCCGCGGCGAAACGGTAGAGACGCGCCGAGTAGGTGTCGAAGAAGTACTCGAACGCCGGCTCGTCGCCACGCAGCAGGCGTGTGGCGAGCGCGCGGTCGTCGCCGTAGGGCTCAGACATCGCGCTTCGACGGGTTCGATGGAGACGACACGATGCTCATGGTAGCGGTCTGGGTGTATGAGTGGGCGAGGCCAGAAAATCCTTCGCCGCCGGATCTGCCCGCCGATACACACGACTACGGCCGGGTTCGCGGTGACCCTGGCGGTGGTGAGGCTGGCCGCCCCGACCGTCGACGGGCCAGCTCACGCGCTACTTGGACCGCCGCGTCGCGCACCGACGCATCGGGGTCGTCGACGGCCAGGGCCAGCGCCTCCTGGGCGAGCGGGCCGCCCACGCGTCCGAGCGCGTAGACGGCATCCTCGCGCACCTCGGGCAGCGAATCCACCAGGGCGGCGGTCAGCATCCCCACGACGGCGTCGCCGCCGATGTCGGCGATCGCGTCGATGGCCGCCGACCGCACGCGTGCCCGCCCGTCGAGCAGGGCCTGCTGCAACGCGGGCAGGGCCAGCGCTGGCAACAGGTCAGGCAAACGGCGCACCGCGTCTTCGCGCGCGTCGTCGTCGGGGTTCAGCAACGCGCGGCTGACGAGCTCGGCGTCGGCCTGTTCGTCGCGAGTGGCGACGTCGGCAGGCGGGACGGGCGGCTGGCGAGGGTGTCCCTCCTGCGCTGATTGGGGAAGTGCGGGCGCCAGCAACACGAGCAGCGACGCCACGACCCGGCGTGTTCCATGTAGACCCATCGACGTGTTCATGGCATCGCTCCTCGACCGGCGTTTCTACTTCAGCACGAAGCACGACTCCACGGCGGTGTTGTTGCCGGTGGACGTGCGGGCGATGATCTCGAACTTGAACGTCCTGCCCCGGTCGGCCGCGGTGAACGGTAAGTTCCACTCGGTGGTCGATGGCGGCAGGTCGATGGAGAGCTTCCCGCCCACCAGTTCCACGAAGTACTGGTAGCGCGAGATGGTCACCGGGCCCGTCTTGCCGATGTCGGGGTGCGACGTCGTCACCGGATCCCAGCGCACGAGCACGGGTGACTGCACCACCGGCAGCGGCAGGGCCTCGCAGTTCTCTGCCGCCGGAAGGCCGTTCACCGTGATGTTGCCAGCGGGCGCTGCCATGACATGCGACAGCTGCACGGTGCTTTCGAGTGTGCCCCCGTCTTGCAGGCGCCCCTCGATCTCGTACTCCCCTTCTGGGAATCTCTTGAAGAAGACGTGTGGCGACAGTTCCGAGAACGGCGGCTCGGCGCTTTCGAACGCCAGCTGCGTCATGCCTTGCGTGCGCAAGCGCCCCTTGCTGACGAGACTGAGGAGTTTCCGGTCGCCGGGCCCCTCGATCTCGAGCGTGGTCCACGGTCCACCGTCGATCTCGCCGTGGATGCCCAGATCCCCTGCGCTGTTGTTGAGTTCGAAGAACACACTGGCCACGGGAAACGGCGTGGCGCGCTCCTGCGCGTGTACGGCGATCGGACCGTCAGCAGGGAACATCAGGGCCGCGGCAACGAAGGACAGGGCCAACGACGTGCGAACGGAATTGGACATCATGAAAGGCTCCTCTGGTTCCTAAGAGCGAGGGCCGCCACAAAATCCTTTGGCGTTACGTGGATTGATCACCGGGAGCGGCAAGAGTATCGTCGAGCGCGAGGGACGACCATGACTGGTGCTCGATACCTACGCACGACTGTCGGCCTCGCCGTGTGGCTGCTCCTGGCGCTGCACGCCGACGCGTCCGCGCAGATCACATCCCGCGAGGGCTTCTGGTTCGGCATCGGCGGTGGCGCCGGGCGGGCCGAGGTCTCGTGCGATGACTGCGACGACGAGGGCGGCGAAACCGGGGGATCTGGCTACGTGAAGGCCGGCTGGACGCTGAATCCGCGCGTGCTCGTGGGCGGCGAGCTCAACGTGTGGACGCGGCGCGAAGACCTGGGCGACACCGACGCGTGGCTCACGATGTACAACGCTTCGGCCACGGTCACGTTCTACCCGTCGGCCACCGCTGGGCTGTTCGTGAAGGGCGGGGCGGGCGTGGCCTATCTCGACACCGACGTGGAGCGCCGCGGTTCCACCGTCACGATCGACCTGGGCAGTGGCCCCGGCTTCATCGTGGGGGCGGGCTACGACCTCCGTCTGGGGCGCGTGGCGCTCACGCCGGCGGTCAACTACTGGCGCGGCCACATCGGCACCATCGAGGGCCGCGGCGTATCCGTGGCGTCGGGCTGGAAGCAGTCGATCGTGGATGTCACGATCGGCGTGACGTTCCCGTAGCCTCAGTCGTCGTCAGGGTCGAACTCGAACGTCACCGTCACCGCGTCGCCGTCGCCCTTGCCGCCGCGACGCACTTTGGGCACGGCCAGCAGCGAGCGCTTCGACTTCGTGTCGCGCCACAGGCTGGTCTGCCACGTGTGGCCATCCACCGTGGCCGTCACCGGCGTGCGTCCCCACGGCCGCGTGGCGGGCGGCGCCACGGCGCTCGGGATGATCGCGAAGAACCACGCGCCCTTGCCTTTGTAGCGGAACAGCGTCGTCTCGAATGGTCCGCGCCGCACGAGGCCAGACGCTGGGCGCTTGGACATGCGCACAGGATACCGGCCCGTGGCGGCGAACGTCAGCCCGTTACCCTACGGAACCGGCACCGACGTGGGCGTGTCCTTGTCGCACGTGAAGTAGGCCAGAAACCGCGCGGGCGCTGTGGCGCTGGCATTCGCCGACACCGCGTGAATGTCGCTCGGGCTCTCGTAGAAGCTCTCGCCCGCCCGCACGATGCGCTCGGGCTGTCCGGCCAGCTGCATGCGCAGCGCGCCCTCGAGCACGTAGCCCACGACCGGGCAGGGGTGACGATGGGCCGCCGACATGCCGCCCGGTGCATAGGTCACTTCCACCAGCCGCGCGTCGAGCGTGGTGCCGCTCAGTGCCGGCAAGCGCTGCATCAGCAGTGGTCGCACGGCGGCCCCGGGTGCCGGCGCTGCTGACGGGGCCTGCGCCTGCGCCGCCGCGCCGCCCGTCTGCGTCGCCGCCACGCGGTAGATGAAGCCCTTGTTGTCGTCCGAGATGTAGAGCGCGCCGTCGGCGCCGGTGACGACCCCTGCGGGACGGCCCGTGACGACGCCGTCGTGCAGCCAGCCCGTGACGAAGTCCTCACTGGCCGCGGGGCGGCCGTCCTTCATCACCACTCGCACCACCGAGTAGCCGACCTTCGTGGAGCGCGCCGACGAGCCGTGGATGGCGAGGTAGATCGAGTCGCGGTAGGCCGCGGGAAACTGCGTGCCGCGGTAGAACGCCAGGCCGAGTGGCGAGGCATGGGCCGGCAGCTCGAAGGCCGGCGGCACGACGTCGGCAGAGGCGAGCGGGCGCGGCGCGTCCTTCAGCTCGGGCACGGTGCTCGCCGTGTTCTTGCCGTGGAAGTAGGGGAATCCGTAGTGTTTGCCCTCTTCGATCAGGTTGATCTCGTCGGGCGGGTAGTCGTCGCCGAGCTGCTCCTGGCCAGTGTCAGCCGCCCACATCCGTTTGGTGACCGGGTCCCAATCGAAGCCCACGGCGTTGTGCAGCCCCGACGCATACGCGCGGCCCGTGCTGCCGGGTCCGTCGAACACCTGAATGGTCGTGCGTCGCGGGTCACCTTCCACGCACACGTTGCACGACGAGCCGATGCCCACATACAGCCGGCCGTCGGGCCCGAAGGCAATCGAGCGCGAGGTGTGCATGGCCGGCGCGGATGACGGCAGCTCCACGTAGGTCTCTATCGGGCCCGCGACAGCGCCGTTGGTCCACTTCACGCGCACCACCGCTGGCGTCGTGCCGATGTAGAGATAGCCGCCATTGAACGCCACGCTGTGCGCGTAGGTCATGCCGCTCAGCAGCACCTTGGGTTCAGCCACGCCGTCGTGATTGGCATCGGGCAGCGCCACCACCTCGGCGCGCTTGGCCACGACCAGCACCCCTTCCGGACTCACGGCCATCAGCCGCGAGCCCGGCAATCCGGAGGCAAAGACCGACACGGCGAACCCGGGCGGCACCTTCAACGTCGCCGGCACGGCCGGCGGTGCCGGTTGCGCCACCGGGGCCGCGGTGGCCGGCGTCGATTGCCCCTGGAGCGGCGACCCTGCAGCGACGAGGGCCACGACGAGGGCGGCGGGTCCGACGACGACTCGGGGCATGGTCATGACAGGGCTCCTGCGGCCGAAGTGTCGCGAGGGGACAGATTCGGGGATGACGTGGTGAATGACGGTGCCGTGGCGCGACGCAGCAGCCACGCGCCGGCCAGGCACAGCACGCCGCCCATGAGGGTGAGGGCCGCCACGCGTTCGCCGCGCACGGTCACGCCGAGCAGCAGCGCCACCACCGGAATGATGAAGGCGCTGCCCGAGGCGCGCGTGACGCCGAGCCGGCCGGCCGCCACCGCCATCACCACGTTGGCGATGGCCGTGCCGAACGCGCCGAGCGCCAGCACCGCAAGCAGCGCGCGCGTGGTCCACTGCGCGTGCAGCAATGCCGGCGCGCCCAGGGGTGCGGTGAGCACCACCGCCACGCCGAGCGCGCGCCACACCACTGGCAGCGCGCCATTGCGCTGTTGCAGCGGCCGCGCCAGGTTGATCGCCACGCCGTACGACACGAGCGCCGCCGAGATGAGCAGCACGCCGCGTGTGCTGTTGCCCCCGGCGCCCAGGTCGGGCACCGCCATCAGCACGGCCCCGCCGAAGCCCACGGCCAGGCCCCACACGACCGCCCGCGAGGGCCGTTGCCGCGCCACCAGGGCCGCGACTCCTGCGGCAATGAGCGGAATGGCGCCGTTCAGCATGCCCGTGAGCGCCGACGACACGTGTTGTTCGGCGTGCGGGAACATGCTCATCGGAAAAGCCAGCCAGATCACCCCCAGCCACCCGATGCCCGCGCGATCGCTCGCGCGCACCGGCTTCCGCGCCCCCGGCACGAGCGACAACGTGGTGAAGCCAATCACGAAGCGCAGGAACGTGATGCCGTCGGGCGCCACCGCCTCGAGGCCCTCGGCGATGAACAGGAACGACGCGCCCCAGATCAGGCCCGGCGTCACGAGCAGCGCCCAATCGATCAGGCCCGGAGTGATCATGGTGCGGCCTGCGCAAGGTCGAAGCGGGGGTTCATCGCGTGTGTCCTCGTTCCATGGGCACTCTAGCCGCATCAATGGACCTTCAGAAGAGCCAATATTGACAAACGTGAGTGGGCCAATCCACAGTTGGGTGCCCATGGACGTGCACATTCGGCTGAGCCGGCGCGGCGAGTTGTCGGAGCAGATCTACCGCCAGCTCTTCGCGGCCATCCTGGATGGCCGCCTGAGGCCGGGCGAGCGCCTGCCGCCCTCCCGCGAACTGGCCCGGCGGCTCGAGGTGTCGCGCAACACCGTGGCCGTGGCCTACGAACGGCTGCTCGCCGAGGGCGTCACCGTGGGCCGGGTCGGGGCGGGCACCTTCGTCACCGAAGGTCCCGTGCCCACCCCCGCCGCCGCCCGGCGCGCCCCGGCCGGGGCCGTGCATCCGCGGGAGTTCTGGTGCACCGTGCCCGTGCTGCCCACGCGGCGGCAGGGCGATGCCGCTTACGACTTCAGCCCGGGCACGCCCGACGACACCCTGTTCCCCCTCACCGCGTGGCGCCGCTTGATCGCCAACGAATTCAGAACCTCGGCGGCGCCGTATGCCACCTACGGACCCCCGGCCGGTCACGCCGGCCTGCGCGCGGCCATCGCCCGCCACGTGGGCGTGTCGCGCGCGGTGCGGGCCGAGGCCGACGACGTCGTGGTCACGCAAGGCGCGCAGCAGGCCTTCGACCTGATTGGCCGCGTGCTGCTCACGCCGGGCACGTGTGTGGCCATGGAAGACCCCGGCTACTCGCGCGTGCGCCTGCTGTATCAGAGCCTTGGGGCGCGGGTGGTGGGCGTGCCGGTGGATGACGAAGGCCTCGTGGTGGACGCGATTCCGCGCAGCGCCCGGCTGGTCTACGTGACGCCGTCGCATCAGTTTCCCTTGGGCACCACCATGTCGCTGCGCCGCCGCACGGCGCTGCTGGCGTGGGCCGAGCGCCGCGGTGCCGTGATTCTCGAAGACGACTACGACACCGAGTTCCGCTTCGGCGGCCGTCCGCTCGATCCGTTGCAGAGCCTCGATCGCACGGGCCGCGTGATCTACGTGGGCTCGTTCTCGAAGGTGCTGCTGCCGACGCTGCGCGTCGGCTTCCTGGTGGCGCCGATCTCGCTGCAGCCGGCGCTGCACGCCGCCAAGCAGCTCACCGACTGGCACGGCGAGCTGGCCACGCAGGCCGCGTTGGCCCGCTTCATCGACGAGGGCCTGCTGGCCCGGCACATCCGCGCGGTGACCCGAGAATATGCCGCACGGTACGGCCGCATCGTCGAGGGACTCGAGCGCAGGCTGGCGCCGTGGCTGCGCGTGGTGCCGTCGGCGGCGGGCATGCATCTGGCCGCCACGGTTGCGCCTGGCGCAACGGTAGACATCGCGCACGTGGTGGCGCGGGCCGGAGCCCGCGGCGTGGCGGTGCGCAGTCTCGTCGACTTCTCGATGAGTCCACCGGGCCGGCCGGGCCTCGTGCTCGGCTATGGCGGCATCAGTGGGGCGCGGATCGACGAGGGCCTCGCGCGGCTGGCGGCGGCGTTCACCGCGGTGGCAAGGTAGGCTGGGGCGATGAGCGCGAACGAACGATCGGCCCTGCACGTGGGCGTGATGGGTGCCGGAGCCGTGGGCTGCTTCTTTGGCGCGATGCTGGCCCGAGCCGGCGTGCGGGTGACGCTGGTGGGTCGCGCGGCGCATGCCGACGCGGTGAACGCCGCCGGCCTCGAAGTGACGAGTGCCGGGCACGTGGATCATGTGCCAATGGCCGCATCCACCCAGTTGAGCGCGCTGCGCGATGCCGACGTGATCCTGGTGAGCGTGAAGTCGGTGGCCACCGAATCAGTGGCCGACGCATTGGCGCAGGTGGTGCCGCCCACGGCCCTGCTCGTGAGCCTGCAGAACGGCGTGGACAACGCCTGGCGCATCAGCGAGCGCGTGCCGAATCCGGTCGTGCCGGCCGCCGTCTACGTCTCGGTCGAGATGACCGGCGCGGGCCGTCTGCGCCACAACGGCGGCGGCTCGCTCGTACTCGGCCGGCCCCTGCCGTCGCCCGCGGCCGGCGCTGTCTCGACGTCAGCCGCCGCGTCGCACGGCACCTTCGACCTACTGGTCGAGCGGCTGCTCGCAGCCGGCGTGCCGTGCCGCGTGTCCGACGACATCCGCGTCGACCTCTGGACCAAGCTCACCGCCAACTGCGCCTACAACGCCGTGTCGGCCCTGACGCAGCTGCGCTATCGTCATCTCGTGGCCGACGAGGGCACGCGCGACGTGATGCGCATGGTCACCGAAGAGAACGCCGCCGTGGCGCAGGCCGACGGCGTGCCGGTTACCGTGGCAGCGCTCGCCGACGCGGTGCGCCGCATCGCCGAGGTGATGCCGGAGGCGCTGTCGTCGACCGCGCAGGATCTGCAGCTTGGCCGGCCCACCGAGATTGGCGACCTGAACGGCTTCGTCGTGCGGCGCGGCCGGGCGTTGGGGGTGGCCACGCCGGTGAATCGCACGCTGCAGGCGCTGGTCGCGCTGGCCGAGCAGTCGCGCGCGCACGCCGTCGCCTCAGCCTAGCTGCCGCCGGCTTTGCGGGGCGTTGTAGACCGCGGCACGAAGCCGCGCGAGGTGGTATTGCGCCACGGCTGCACCGTCTGATGCTTCGGGGTGCGCGGCGCGCTAGTCGCCACGCCCTCGGCAGGCACCTCGACAACGGCCGCCACTTCGGCCTGCACCTTGCGGGCGGCGGCGGCGAGCGCCTCGTCCTTGGGCAGGCAGCACTGTTTGTACTTGCGGCCGGAGCCGCAGTGGCAGGGCTCGTTACGCCCCGGTTTGGCCGATGTCGGAGCAATCACGAGCACAAGTGTACCGCATCCCGCCGCGTGGCCCCCCGGCCCGTCTCCCGTCGCATGAGTCAACATGGCAGCGCTGTCGGCGAACGTCACCGTGCTTCTGAACGACTGGGTGCGCGGCGACGCAGGAGCCCTTGAACGCCTCCTGCCGTCGGTCTATCCAGACCTGCACGGGCTGGCCAGGTCCTACCTGCGTCGCGGCAACCGCTCGATCACGCTGCAGACCACGGCCGTGGTCAACGACCTGTTCGTGAAGCTGCTCGTGAACCGGCCCAAGCGCCTCGAGAACCGGAAGCACTTCTACATGCTGGCGGCGCGCGTCATCCGCATGGCGCTCGTCGATCACTACCGCGAAACCCGTGCCGACCGGCGAGGCGGCCAACGGCAGCGCGTGCCGCTGCACGACGACCTGGCGTGGGTGGATGCCAACAGCGCCGACATGCTCTCGTTCGATCTGGCCATGCAGGAACTGGAGCAGCTCGACCGCGAACAGGCGCAGATCTTCGGCATGCGGTTCGTGCTGGGCTGCACGGCCGACGAAACCGCCGCGCTGCTGGGACTGTCGAAGGCCACGGTGGACCGGCGTGTGATGCTGGCCCGAGGCTGGCTGTATCGCCGCCTGCGCGAGCCGGCCCCGGCCAGCGTGGCCACGGCGTCATGAGGGTGGATGCCCAGGATCGCTGGCGCCGCGTGCAGAGCCTGTGCGAGGAGTTGGCCCATGCCTCGCCGGACGAACAGATCGCCCGGCTGACCCGGCTCGAGGCCGACCTGGAGGTGCGCGCCGAAGCGTTCGCGTTGTTGCAGGCGGTGCGCGACGAAGCCGTCGAGCAACATCGCCACCAGGCATTCGCGCCGACGCCTGTTGCCGTGCCCGACCCGCCACCGCAGGTCGTTGGCGGCGTGCGCATCGTGGAGTTGATCGGCTCGGGTGGATCGGGCGACGTGTTTCGCGGCGTGCGCACCATCAACGGCACCGAGCAGCTGGTGGCGGTGAAGCGCTTTCACGCCAATCGGGTGGGGCCCGAGCACCTCGAGCGCTTCGCGCGTGAGCAGCGCATGCTGGCGGCGCTCACGCACCCCGACATCGTGGGCTTCATCGACGCCGGCCTCACCGGCGACGGACGGCCCTATCTCGTGATGGATCTAGTGGATGGCCAGGCCATCACCAGCCACTGCGATCAGCATCGGCTCCGGCTGTCGGACCGCCTCCACTTGTTCCTGGCGGTGTGTGATGCCGTGCAGTCGGCGCATCGCCACCTGATCGTGCATCTCGATCTGAAGCCGTCGAACATTCTCGTGTCGTCGGACGGACACGTGAAGCTGCTCGACTTCGGCGCGGCGAAGCTCGCCGACCCCTCGACCGGGTTCACGCGCACCGAGCCGCTCACCCTGCAATACGCCAGCCCCGAACGGCTGCGCGGTGAACCGGTCTCGGTCTCGTGCGATGTCTACAGCTTGGGGTTGATCCTGTTCGAGCTGGCCTCTGGGGCGTGGCCGTTTCGCGGACAGGACTCGCTTCTCTCGGTGGCGGAGCGGGCCGCCGGCGAGGCCGAGCTGCAAGCCCTGCCGCGGGTCGTGACCGAACAGGCCGCCGAGGCGCGGGCCACGACCTACAGCCGCTTGCGGTCAGCCGTGAGCGGCGACCTCGAGGCGGTGGCGGCCAAGGCGCTGGCGCACGACACCGGCACGCGCTATGCCTCGGTGGCGGATCTCGCCGAAGACCTGCGCCGGTTCCTGGCCGATGAGCCCGTGCGGGCACAGCCGCCTGGCGTCGGCTATCGCGCGCGCAAGTTCGTGCGCCGTCACGCCTGGGAAGTGGCGGCGGCAATCACGCTCGTGACCAGCCTGGCCGGGGCCGCGCTCTATTCAGCGGGTCAGGCACGTGAGGCCCGGCAGTCGGCGGCCGGCGCGCGGCTGCAGAACCGGTTCCTGACGAGCCTCTTCACGCTCGCTGGCAGCGACAGCGCGTCGCGCCACGACATGACGGTGCGACAACTGCTGGCGCTCGCCGAGGCGCGCATCGCGCCCTCGTTGGGGTCGAATCCGGCGGCGGCGGCGGATGTGGAGGTGACGCTGGCCAGCGGCTACCTGGCGCAGAACGCCCGGGCCGAAGCTCGCGCGCTGCTCGCCCGCTCGATCGACCGGGCCCGCCTGGCCAGTGACGTGCCGAGGGAGGCGTCGGCCCGTGCCTCTCTGGCGTATGTCGCCTACACGGAGAACGCGAGTGACGAGGCGGTTCGCGAAGCGTGGTCAGCGCTCGGCTTGTGGCGGCAACACGCCAGCCGCTTCGCGCCGGCCCAAGCCGTGTCGACGCTGCTCAACGCTGGGAACACGCTGTCCTACGTGAACCCCACCGACCCGACCACCCGTGATCATTTCGAGGCGTGCCTCGCGATCGTGCGGGCCCACCCCGAGGCCGTCGAACCAGAGAGCCACGCGCAGTGCCTGCGCGGCCTGGCGGTCGTCTACACCAATGTGGACTCTCGCTATGACGACGCCGATGCGCTGCTGCGCGAGGCCGTGGCGCTGCAGCGCGCCGATCCGGGCATGACGGCGGCGTTGGCCTCCACCCTGCAGATTTTGGGCCTGGCCAATCGCTACCGCGGCCGCTACGCCGACGACGAAGCGCTGCAGCGCGAGGCCACGGAGGTCATGGTGCGATTGCAGGGAGCCGACAGCATCGCGGCCCTCTGGCAGCGCGCGGTGTGGGCCACCAGCTTGGCAGGGGTGGGCCGCGTCGACGAGGCCTACCGCGAAGCCACACAGGTGCTGAGCGCGGCTCGCCGGATCTATCCCGAGCAGGGCAGCTATCTGCTGTGGACGCCGCTCATCGCCGCCGCGTCGGCCTCGTGTCTGTCCGGCCGAAACGACGAATGCGAGACGCTGGCGGCCGAGGCCATCGCCACGCTCGGCCCGCGGCCGGCGCCTGAGGATTCACGCCTGCACCACGCCCGGGGTCTGCTGGGGCTGGTGCTGGCGCGGCAGGGCCGCATCGACGAGGCGCGTCCGCTCATCGAGGGCGCCTTGGCCATGAACGCAGCGCGCAAGCGCGCGTCCCGGTTCACGGATCTGTTCGTAGCGGCGCTCCACACGCCCTGACGCCCCCTTCGCGCCCTCAGCGCGTGAGTCACTTTCCGGACGGGCTCCGAGTGTTGAGGTATGACCACATCCTCCCGGATCGCGTGCCGCATCGCCGTGCTCTCGTGGGCACTCCTGTCCGTCGTGCTCTCCTCGCCGGCGACGGCTCAGCCGCGCATCGAAGCACAGGCGAATGCGGGCTTCGGTTCGAGCGCCGGCTTGATCAACGGGGTGCTCACGACGAACATCAGCCCGGGCGGCGGCGCCACCGGCAGCCCGACTGGCCCAGGCGTCACCTCGGCCACGACCGACGCATTCCAGACAGCGATGCTCGGCACGGTGGCAGCGCGCAGCGACGTTCACAGCGACGTGGACCTTCGCACCGGCATCCTGCGTGGGTCGGTGTTGAACACGGCGGTTCCCGGGAGCGGCATGTCAGGCTTGACGTTGGCCAGGATGGGCGACCGGCTTGACTTTACCAACACGGGCACCACGCCCATCATCCTGCCGCTGACGTGGACGGTGAATGGGCAGATCTCGGCCAATCTCCCGACCGGCTACGGCACGTTGGCTTCCTTTTACTTCAGCGTGATCAACGCCAGTATCCCCTCTCCGGTTCTGCAAGGCACGACCGCCACGTCGCACGCGCTCTACTTCGTCAACACCAACGGCGCGCTCACCTTCTACGATCAGCTGAGCGGCCGGAACTATCCGCTTGGCGCAGGGCCGATCTGGACCATCACTCCGCTGGGCCTGTCTGGGGCGCGCATGCAGGGTGCGCTGATCGTGCCGCCGGGTCAATCGGCGATGTATATCAGTTTGATACTCGACGTCGACTGCCGCTTCGGCACCAGCTGCGACTTCCGGAGTGGGAACAACGGCGGCTCCTTTTCCTTCGGCGCGTTTCCGCCCGGCTTGTCGATGCGGTCGGAATCCGGCGTGTTCCTCGGCATCGTGCCGCCCCCGCCGGCCACGAGCCCCGGCGCGCCTCAGAACTTCCAGGCCAACGCCTCAGGCAACACCGTCGACATGTCGTGGAGTGCGCCCACCTCGGGCGGTGCGCCCACCAGCTACACGCTGGTGGCGAAGACCCCGAGCGGCGCGCCGCTCGGCACCCTGCCGCTGGGCCTGGTGACGAACTTCAGCGCGGCGGCGCCCAACGGCGCCTACCTATTGAGCGTGCTGGCGGCCAATGCGGTGGGCACAGGGCCGGAATCGAACACCGTCACCGTGTCGCTGCCCTCGGCGCTGCAGCCGCCCGGCCCGCCATCTGGGCTCACGGCGTCGGTGGCCGGAAGCACCGTCGGCTTCACCTGGAACGCGCCGTCGTCGGGCGGAGCGGTGGCCAACTACGTGCTCGTAGTCGGCGGGACCCCGGGATTCACGACGCCCCTGGCGGCGGTGCCGCTGCCCGCTTCGCCCCGCAGCGTGTCGTTCAGCGGGATTCCGCCCGGCACCTACTACCTGCGGATGGTTGCGCAGAACGCGGCCGGCACGAGTGCGGCGAGCCCCGAGATCGCGATGGCGGTGGCGGGTGCCACGGCCCCCGGCGCGCCCACGCTGAATGCGCCGGTCGTGACGGGCAACACGGTGGCCTTGTCGTGGACGCCGGGCGTCGGCGGCGCACCCACGTCGTATGTGCTGAGCGTGACCGGCGCGGTCGTGGGCACGGCGCCGCTGTCTGGCACGTCCTTTACGGCGCCGGGCGTGCCGAGTGGCACGTATTTCCTGAGGCTCGTCGCGGTGAACAGCGTGGGCCCGAGCCCGCCATCGGCGCAGGTCACGCTGGTCGTGCCGTAGGCGAGTGCTGACGTTTTCCCTGGGTCGCCGCGGCTGGCGCCGCGGTGGCCTGGGTCGTAACGTCTGGGAGTACCCCGCCTAGCTGTCGCGCAGGGCCACCATCGGATCGATCCGGGTCGAGCCCCGCGCCGGCAGGTAACACGCGACAATCGAGGCCACGAGCAGCAGGCTGCCCGCCGCCGCGAACACCGTGAGGTCGCGCGCGCCCACGCCGTACAACTGGTTCTCGAGAAAGCGCGTGAGCGCCACCGCGCCCGCCAGGACGAGCGCGACGCCAGCCACCGCGCACTTCCTGCATGCGCTCACCGCCAACGCACGCGACGAAGTGGCGGCCACCCATCCGGGCATCCAGGTGTCGCTCGTGTCACCGGGCGTGGTGCGTACCCCTTTCGGCGTGAATGCCGTACACGGCGGCGTCGACAGCCGCGTGCTGCCGAACTCCCAGAGCGCGGACGAAGTCGCCGCGGTGATTGCCGGGGTGATCGCGTCGCGCCGGCCCGACGTGTACACGCGTCCGGGCGCGCGTCAGATGATGCTCGACTACCTGGGTGCGCTCACGGAAGACGCCGGCCAAGAGGCGCCGCGCTAGCGAGGCGGAGCCACACGCTCGGCGGCTTCGGGCGGAGCCTCGCTAGCCTAACTGCCGCCGGCCTTGCGGGGCGTCGTGGACCGCGGCACGAAGCCGCGCGAGGTGGCGTTGCGCCACGGCTGCACGGTCTGATGCTTCGGGGTGCGCGGCGCGCTAGTCGCCACGCCCTCGGCAGGCACCTCGACAACGGCCGCCACTTCGGCCTGCACCCTGCGGGCGGCGGCGGCGAGCGCCTCGTCCTTGGGCAGGCAGCACTGCTTGTATTTCCGGCCTGAGCCGCAGAGGCAGGGCTCGTTACGCCCCGGTCGTGCGCTGTGCGGAGCGTTCATCTGGCGAGGGTACCGCATCCCTCCAGACCGCTCGGCGGCTTCGCGATGGGCAGACCCCGGGGTCGCGTCGGCGTCCGATGGCCCCGATGCGCGCAATCTTTCGCATGAAGAGACATGGGACCGGATTCATCCAGCGTCACCGTCCTGCTGAACGACTGGGTGGTTGGCCAGCCCGGCGCGCTAGAGCGGCTCCTGCCGTTGGTGTATCCCGACCTGCATGGGCTTGCCAGGGCCTACCTGCGCCGCGGTAGCCGGCACGTCACGCTGCAGACCACGGCCGTGGTCAACGACCTGTTCGTGAAGTTGCTCGCCAACCGGCCCAAACGCCTCGAGAGCCGGAAGCACTTCTATGTGCTGGCGGCTCGGGTCATCCGCATGGCGCTGGTCGATCACTACCGCCAGAACCGCGCCGCGAAACGGGGCGGTCATCAGCAACGGGTTCCCCTGCACGAAGACCTGGCCTGGGTGGATGCCAACAGCACGGATGTGCTGGCGTTCGACCTTGCCATGCAGGAGCTCGAACAGCTCGACCGTGAACAGGCCGAAGTCTTCAGCATGCGGTTCGTGCTGGGATGCACCGCCGACGAAACCGCAGCGCTGACGGGCCTGTCGAAGGCCACCGTGGACCGGCGCGTGCAGTTGGCACGCGGATGGCTGTTTCGCCGCCTGCGTGAGGCAATGCCCGCCGGGGTTGCGAATGTCCAATGAGAGTGGATGCTTCGGATCGCTGGCGACGCGTGCAGGATCTCTGCGCCGGGCTCGAGAGCGCCTCGGCGGCTGAGCAGATTGCCCGGCTGACGCCGCTCGAAGTCGACCCCGACGTGCGCGCCGAGGCGTTCGAGCTACTACAAGCCATGCGGGCCGAAGCGGTCGAACAGACGCTCTATCAGTCCCTCGTCGCTGCTCCGGAACCGGCGCTCGAGACGCGACCGGATCGTATCGGTGGCGTGCGCATCCTCGACCTGATCGGCTCGGGCGGCTCCGCCGATGTGTTTCGCGGCGTCCGCACCGTCAACGGCACCGAGCAGTTCGTGGCCGTAAAGCGCTTCCACGCCAACCGGGTTGGCCCCGAGCACCTCGAGCGGTTCGCCCGCGAGCAGCGGATGCTGGCGACGC
The DNA here is from genome assembly GCA_963814395.1 of uncultured Acidobacteriota bacterium. Taxonomy (GTDB): domain Bacteria; phylum Acidobacteriota; class Vicinamibacteria; order Vicinamibacterales; family UBA2999; genus CADEFD01. The sequence goes on along the minus strand of CAWFCS010000031.1, from coordinate 343,759 downwards.
TCACGCACCCAGACATCGTCGGGTTCATCGACGCCGGTGTGACCGATGACGGACGGCCGTACTTGGTGATGGACCTGGTAGAAGGCGAGTCCATTACAACCTGGTGCGACAGGCGCCGCCTGCGGCTGCCAGACCGGGTCCGCCTGTTCCTGTCGGTGTGCGACGCCGTACGGTCGGCGCACCGGCACCTGATCGTGCACCTCGATCTGAAGCCGTCGAACGTGCTGGTGTCGGCGGACGGGCACGTGAAGCTGCTCGACTTCGGCGCGGCGAAGCTCGCCGACCCCTCGACCGGGTTCACGCGCACCGAACCGTTGACCCTGCAGTATGCCAGCCCGGAACGGCTGCGCGCCGAACCGGTGTCGGTGTCGTGCGATGTCTACAGCCTGGGGTTGATTCTGTTCGAGCTCGCCTCAGGCGCGTGGCCGTTTCGGTGGCAAGACTCGATCCTGTCGATGGCGGAGCGCGCTTCGGGCGACGTCGAGCCGCTGTCGCTCGCGCGGGTCATCACCGACGAGGCCGCCGACGCGCGATCGACCACGCACGCCCGCCTCCGCGCGGCCGTCCAGGGCGACCTCGACGCGGTCAGCGCCAAGGCGCTGGCGCACGACCCCGAAGCTCGCTATGCCTCGGTTGCGGAGCTTGCTGAAGACCTGCGCCGCTTCCTCGCCGATGAGCCGGTGCTGGCCCTGCCGCCGAGCCTCGGCTATCTCGCCCACAAGTTCGTGCGCCGCCACGCGGGGGAAGTAGCCGGCGTCGTCATGCTCTTGGCGTCGCTCACTGGCGCGGCCGTTTACTCCGCTGGCCAGGCGCGCGAGGCGAGACGGGCGGCGGCCGGCGCGGAACTGCAAAACCGCTTCCTCACGAGCGTCTTCACGCTGGCAGGGGCGGACACGGCCTCGCGCCACGACATGACTGTTCGACAGTTGCTGGCGCTGGCCGAGGCGCGGATTTCGCCCTCCCTCGGTGCCAATCCGCCGGCGGCGGCCGATGTGGAGACGACGTTGGCCTACGGCTACATCACGCAGAACGCCCCGGCCGAGGCTCGCGTGCTGTTCGAACGTTCGATGTTGCGAGCCAGGACGCTCGGCGACGTACCGCGCGAGGCCGCGGCACTGGCGGGTCTGGCGTACGTCTCTTACGTGCAGAACCGGGGCGACGAAGCCGTCCGCCACGCCCAGACGGCGCTCACGCTCTGGCGCGAACACGCCAGCGACTTCTCCCCGACACAGGCCGTGGGCACCCTGTCGAGCGCCGCCGGAACGCTGTCGTACCTGAACATCTCCGACCCGGCCGCTCGCGACCACTTCGAAGCGTGCCTTGCCGTCGTGCGCGCTCACCCCCAGGCAATAGATGCGGCCAGCCACGCCCAGTGCCTGCGCGGGCTGGCGATTGCCTACACGAACGTCGATTCCCGCTACGACGAGGCCGACGCCCTGCTGCGCCAGACGGTGGCGCTGCAGCGGGCCGATCCGACGGCGACGGCCGCACTCGCGGCTTCCTTGCAGATGCTGGGATTCGCCAACCGCTATCGCGGCCGCTTCGCCGCCGACGAGGCGGCCCAGCGGGAGGCCGCTGAGATCCTGGTGAGGCTGCAGGGCCCAGACAGCGTATCCGCCCTCTGGCAACAGGCGGCCTGGGCAACCAGCCTCATCGGCGTGGGCCGGTTCGACGACGCCTACCGCGAAGCGCAGACGGTGCTGCAGGCCGCGCGCACGGTCTACCCCGAGCGTGGCAGCTACCTGCTGTGGACGCCGCTCATCGCCGCGGCGTCCGCGTCGTGTATTACCGACCACAACGACGAATGTGGCGCGCTGGCGGCCGAGGCCATCGAAACGCTGGGGCCGCAGCCGGCCGCGCAGGATCCGCGTCTGCATGGCGCCCGCGGCCTGCTGGGGCTCGTGCTCGCCCGGCAGGGCCGCCGAGACGAGGCCCGCCCCCTCATCGAGGGCGCAGTGGCCATGAACGCAGCGCGAAAGCGCTCGTCGCCCTTCTCCGGGTTGTTTCAGGCCGCGCTAGCGACGCGCTGAGTCAGTTCCCCCGCCGGCTCCGAGTGTAGGGGCATGACTACGTTCGCACTCCTCCCCCGCCCGCTCGTTCTCGCCGGCTTCGTCCTGGCCGTCCTTGGGTCTACCTTGCCGGCCGCCGCGCAGCAGTACATGAGTGCAGATGCGAACGCCCTGGGTTCTTACGCCAGCGTGGTCGATGGTGTGCTGACGACCGTCATCGGTGCCGGCGGTGGAGCCACGGCTGGCCCGACCGGCCCTGGCGTCACGACCGCTGTCGCCGACGCCTTCCAGACGTCCACCATCGGCAATCCGCCGCAGGCGGCGCGCAACGATGCGCATTCCGACGCCGACTTACGGACCGGCATCGTACGCGCGTCGATCATCAACACCGCGGTCCCGGGCAGCGGGACGACGGGCGACGCGGCTGGGCGCATGGGCGACCACCTCTACTTCACCAACACGAGCGCAGCACCGATCGTCCTGCCGCTGTCGTGGACCGTCGATGGCGAGCTGACGATCAACACATCGAGCATCAGCTATTCTTCGCTTGCGACCTTCTACTTCACCTCAGTCGGCGGGGGTATACCGTCGCCCGTACTGCGAGGCACGAATCAGGTCTCGCACGCGCTCTACTTCCTGAACATCAACGGCACAACGACGTTCTACGACCAGCTGAGCGGCCAGGTCTTCCCGTTCGGCACGACGCCGGCCTGGACCATCACCCGCGTGGGCAACTACGGGGCCCGCATGGACGGCGCGCTGATCATCCCGCCTGGCCAGTCCGAGATGAACTTCTACTTGAGGGTCGCCGTTGACTGCCGGTCGGGCACCAGTTGCGACTTCGCGAGCGGGAACAGGGGCGGGGCCTTCAGATTTGGCACCTTCCCGGCCGCACTGAGCATGCGCTCGCAATCAGGCGTGTTCCTGGGCATCGTGCCCCCGCCACCGCCGACGAGCCCAGGGGCGCCGCAGAACTTCCAGGCCACCGCCTCCGGCAACACGGTGGACATGTCGTGGAGTGCGCCCACCTCGGGCAGTGCGCCGACCAGCTACACGCTGGTCGCGAAGACCCCGAGCGGCGCGCCGCTCGGCACCCTGCCGCTGGGCCTGGTGACGAACTTCAGCGCGGCGGCGCCGAACGGCGCCTACCTATTGAGCGTGCTGGCGGCCAACGCGGTTGGCACGGGGCCCGAATCCAACACAGTCACGGTATCGCTGCCCTCGGCGCTGCAGCCGCCCGGCCCGCCATCTGGGCTCACGGCGTCGGTGGCCGGAAGCACCGTCGGCTTCACCTGGAACGCGCCGTCGTCGGGCGGAGCGGTGGCCAACTACGTGCTCGTAGTCGGCGGGACCCCGGGATTCACGACGCCCCTGGCGGCGGTGCCGCTGCCCGCTTCGCCCCGCAGCGTGTCGTTCAGCGGGATTCCGCCCGGCACCTACTACCTGCGGATGGTTGCGCAGAACGCGGCCGGCACGAGTGCGGCGAGCCCCGAGATCGCGATGGCGGTGGCGGGTGCCACGGCCCCCGGCGCGCCCACGCTGAATGCGCCGGTCGTGACGGGCAACACGGTGGCCTTGTCGTGGACGCCGGGCGTCGGCGGCGCACCCACGTCGTATATGTTGAGCGTGACGGGTGCGGCGGTGGGCACGGCGCCACTGTCGGGCACGTCCCTCACGGTGCCGGGCGTGCCGAGCGGCACCTACTTTCTGCGGCTCGTCGCGCTGAACAGCGCGGGCCCGAGCCCGTCGTCCGCACAGGTTACGCTAGTCGTGCCGTAGCGTGCGCGAGGGTGGCTACCAGGCCACCATCGCGTCTTCGAACAGCGCCGCCAACTGGTCGGGGCCAGCGGGCACGTGGCGACAGCTTCGTGACTCGATGCTGTGGCATCGTGCCTGCCACCAGGGCCGGGATGTCGCTGGTCGTGTAGCCCACGGCCTTCAATCCGTTCGGCACGCGCAGACGCTCCATGAACCACGTGATGCGATCGGCCAGCACCGTGCCGGCGTCGGCCTCATGCACGCCGGTGATGTCGGCACCAAGCGCCTCGGCGGCCTGCAGGTGGCGCGCGGGATTCGCTGACGCGGTGAAGCGGAAGACGGCCGGCGCGTTCAGAATCACCGACACGCCGTGCGGCACGAGCGCGTGGTCGGCCGCGTAGCCGGGCGCGCGGTAGTCCGTGACGTGACCCGACACGGGATAGGACATGCCGTGCGGCAGATGCACGCCGGCGTTGCCGAAGCCCACGCCGGCATACGACGCGGCCAGGATCATCTGCCCGCGCGCCTCGTCATCGCCCGGGTCGTCGAACGCGCGCACCAGATACGCGGCCACGATACGCAGCGCCTGCAATCGACCAGATGTCGCTGATCGGATTCGACCCCTGATAGGCCGGCCGCACGGCCGGCCGATCCGGCCGCGGCCGAGACGAGTAGGGGATGGCCGTGAACGACTCGATGGCGTGGCTCAGGATGTCGAGCCCGCTCGAGGCCGCCACAGCGGGCGGCATGGTGCGGGTGTTGTCGGGGTCGAGCAGGCCAAGCGTGGGCTTGAGGCGCCGGCTCGCGATGCCGGTCTTGGCGTGCAGCGCGGTGAGGTCGAAGATGCTCACGCCGGTGGTTTCGCTGCCGGTGCCGGCGGTGGTGGGAATGGCGAAGAGCGGCTTGAGCGGTCCGGGCACGGGCAGCGCCTTGCCGATGGGGGCGTTCACGTAGTCCAGGAAGTCGGCGGGCGGATACGTGGTGTAGAGATTCACGGCCTTGGCCGTGTCGATCACCGACCCGCCGCCCACGGCCACGATGCCGTCGATGTCGTGCTGCGCGGCAAAGTCGATGGCCTCGCGAAACGACACGTCGGTGGGCTCGACGCGCACGCGGTCGTAGACGACGGCCGTGACCCCCTGCGCCGCCAGGGCCTCGAGCACGGTGTGCATCGGCGCCAGCTGCGCCACGGTGGGGTCGGTGACCACGAGCGCGCGCCGCACGCCGTGATCCACCAGGTCCATGCCCACCTCGCGCGTGACCCCGGCGCCGAAGCGCACGCTGGAGGCGGCCATCTCGAAGGCGAACTCGTGATTCATGGGCGGCAGTCTAGCAGGAGGCCCAACCCGTGCGCCTGACGGGCGTAGAATTCACCGCATGTCGACCCATCCTGGCTCGCCGCGGTCGCGGCCCTCACGTGTACCGGCGTCGTGCTCGCGGCGCAAACCGTCCGCGCCGCCGGATCCCAATCGCCGCATCCTGGCGCTGAAGGAGTTCCGGCTCGAAAGCGGAGCGGTGCTGCCGGTGGCCAACGTGGCCTACGCCACCTTCGGCACGCTCAACGCGGCGAAAGACAACGCCGTGCTCGTGCCGTCGTACTACGGCGCCGACTATCACGGCTACGACTTCCTGATCGGGCCCGGCAAGGCGCTCGACCCGGCGCGCTACTTCGTGGTGGCCACCGAGATGTTCGGCAACGGCTTCTCGTCGTCGCCGAGCAACACGCCGGCGCCGCACGCCGGCCCCGACTTTCCGGCCATCGCCATTCGCGACAACGTGGAGGCGTCCAGGCGCGTGCTCGAACATCTGGGCGTGACGCACGTGCGCGCGGTGGCGGGCTTCTCGATGGGCGCGGAGCAGGCCTTCCAGTGGGCCGTGTCACATCCCACGTTCATGGACGGCATCGTGCCGTGGTGCGGCACGGCCAAGACCTATCCGCACGGCGTGGTGCGGCTCGAAAGCGCGATTCGCGCGCTCACGGCCGACCCTGCGTTTGCCGGCGGGCGCTACACCTCGCCGCCGAAGGCCGGCATGGCCGCATGGTCCACGCACTGGGCGGCGTGGGTGTGGTCGCAGGAATGGTGGCGGCGCGAGCTGTTCAAGCCGCAATCGGCCACGGTGGAGCAGGCGCTCGCGACGCGCATCGCGCGCGACTCGGTGCGCGACCCGAACAACCTGATCCTGCACGCCCGCACGTGGCAGCAGCACAACGTGGGCGACACGCGCGGGCTTCGGCGGCGACCACGAGAAGGCGCTGCAGTCGATCACGGCGCGCGTGCTCTACATGCCGTGCGAGACCGACTTGTACTTCCCGATTGGGGATGCCAGGTACGAGCAGCAGTTCCTCAAGCACTCGACCTTCATGCCCATTCCATCGCTGTGGGGCCACTCGGCGGGCGGCGGCGGCAATCCGGCCGATGCCGCCTTCATCAACGAACAAATCCGCGCGTTTCTCGCGCACTGAGCGGATGCCTCTCATGGTCGACCTGCGGCGGGCGCGGATGATGCGCATGGCCGGCGCGATCGTAGTCGCGTGCGGAGGGCTGGTGGCTGCCGCGCAGCAGACGCCGCCATTCACCTCCACGGCCAACCTGGTGGTCGTGCCTGCGGTGGTCGTGGACAAGAAGGGCCAGCCCGTGTCCACGCTGACGGCCGCCGATTTCCAGGTGTTCGAAGACGGCCAGCCCGTGCCGTTGCAGACCTTCACGGCGCCGGACGACACGGCCGAGGCGGGCGGTGGCCGGTTCGTGGTGCTGGTGCTCGACAACGTGCGGACGCCGCCCGAGATCGCTCACCGCGTGCGCGACGTGGCCAACAAGTTCGCGGACCGCGCGAGTTCGTCGGACACGATGGGCGTGGTCACGCTCGCCGGCGGCCGCGCCTTCACGACGTCGAGCCCGGCGCAGGTGCGCGCGGCGATCAAGGGGTTCACCCCGGGGTTCGGCGAGAGCATCGCAACGCCCGCGCAGGAGGCGGCCAGCAGCCTGCAGGCCATCGCGGAGCTCAGCGCGCAACTGGCCAGGAGCCCGCATCGCCGCAAGGTGCTGGTGTTCATCGGGTCGGCGGGCATCTTCAGCCCCAACGAGCCATCGGCGTTCGACGATCGCGGCCCCGACATGAGCACCCGTTGGCTCGATGCGATTCACGCCACGGCCACCAGCAGCGTGAGCGTCTACGCCATCGATCCGGCCGGGTCGTTCGGCCGTGCCGACGGCTACACCGAGAACTTCGCCGGCGAGACCGGGGGCGCGGCCTGGGTCGGCGTCAACAACTTCAACACGGCGGTCGAACGGATCTGGCGCGAGAGCGGCAGCTACTACCTGTTGGGCTATCAGGCGCCGCTCAACAAGCAACGGCGGCACGAGATCGAGGTGCGGGTCGGGGTTTCCGGGCTCACGGTGAGAGCGCGCCGCGGGCGGAGCTGATTCGTCGGTTCAGGCGTCTGCGGCGGTCTCGGGCGCGCCGATCAGCGTGATCGTGCCCTTCGTGGCGCCAGCCACGGCGCTCACGTGGATCGAGCGGTCGAAGGTGGCGAGCCGGCCGGCCATGCGCACGGCCAGCGCCAGCAGATACGTGTCGGTCACCTGGCGATGGCCGCGCATGTACGACGGTCGCACGGCCGCCAGGTCGGCGATCGACACCGCGTCGTGCCAGAAGTGGTGATGCCCGCTCTCGCGGAACGATCGCAGGCGCTCGACGATCGCCTCGAATCGGCTGTCCGGGCTCCCGTGATACCCGGATGCGCGAGCACGCGGAGCAAGCCGTTCTCGGTGATCGGACAAGTGGCCCAGCCGCCCGCCCGGTGGTCGGCGAACCAGTCGTGCGCGATCTCGTGATGCACATGGTCGACGTCGAACAGCGCCACGAGCACGTTCACGTCGAGCAGATGCACGCTCACGCGTCGTCCCGGAGCTTGATTCACCTGGTGCATGGTGGGACGCGGCGGCGCCGGCACCGCGCGACGGCATCACTGGCACGCCGTTCCGTGTGGTGCCGACGGCCTCTGCGAGCCGGCGTCAGACCCTTGCGGGCCAGCTCGGACAGCACCTTCCCCGCAGACGACCCCCTGCCGGCGGCAATCTCCTTGGCGGCGTTCAGCACGTCTTCATCGATGTCGAGGGTGGTCCGCATGACGCATCATACATCTGGCATCACGCATCGTATTGACACGATGTCTGTGCATAATGCACATTGCATGCATGGGAACGAAGACCATCTCCCTCAAGATCGAGGCGCACGAGCGCCTCAAGGCCGCCCGGCGATATCCGACGGAGTCGTTCAGTGAAGTGGTGCTGCGCGCCACGTGGCCCGAAGACACGGTGACCGCGCGCGAGCTGCTCGCCATGGTGCGATCGTCGCCGCCCTGGTTCACCGCCGAGGAGGTGGACGCGATCGAGGCCGCCGATCGCAGTGACGCGCCGCCGGAGGACAAGTGGGGCGATCGCTGATCCTCGACACGTCGTTCTTCATCGACCTCGAGCGCGAACACGCCCGCGGCACGACCACTGGGGCGGTGCAGTTCCTCGAGCGCCTCGAAGATGCCCGGCTCTACCTTCCGGCCATCGTGGCCGGGGAACTCGCCGCTGGCGCGTCGATGGCCCATCGGCCGCGCTGGGAGGCGTTCCTGGCGCCGTTCTTCCTTCTGCCGGTCACGCCCGACGTCGCGTGGGAGTACGGACGTGCCTACCGCCACCTTCAGGGCGTTGGGCAACTGATCGGCGCCAACGATCTCTGGATCGCCGCAACGGCGCTCGCACACGGCATGCCGGTCGTCACTCGAAACGTCGATCACTTCAGGCGCGTGCCGCACCTCGAAGTCGAGACCTACTGACGACGAGGCAGGGTCTTCAGGCCACGCCGAGGAGCCGCAACGTGTTGCCGCCCGCGACCATCTGCTGCTGAGCAGCGTCCAGCCCGGCGTGGGCCATCGCTGCGGCGAGGCGCTCCGGGATCGACCGCTCGTCGGCCACCGGCCAGTCGGTGCCCATCAACACGTGATCGGCGCCGAGCAGATCAACGGCGGCGCGCACGGTGACGGGATGCAGTCCCATCGTATCGACGTAGACATGCCGGCGCGTCGCCGGGGGGGTATCACGGCGGATCCGTGCGCCGTCGTCGTTCGCACCCGCCAGGAGCAGCCCGCCGAAGGCCCAGGTCGTCACCACCAACCGCAGCGCGGGCGCCTCGTCGAACGCCCCGCCCTCGAGCGCGTTGATGAGGGCGGCGCTGTTGATCGTGCCGCGCGCGAGTCTGAGGCCGAGCCGCCCGGAGCGCGAGAAGCGCTCGTGGAGCTGCGGGTCGGTCTGCGGATGGAGGAACACCGGTACGCCGAGGTCGGCGGCGACCTTCAACACCGGACGCGTAGGCGCGTCGCCGAAGAGGAGTCCACGCCTCGGACTGGCGCTCTCGACGAACACGCCACGCAGGCCGAGATCCTTCACGGCCCGAGTGAGTTCGCGCGCGGCGGCGTCGCCAGCGAATGCATCGACCGTCGCCAGGCCGTGGAGCTTGCCGGTGTGTGTGGCGCACAACGCGGCCACTTGATCGTTGATGCGCAGGTGGGCGTCTTTGGGCAGGTTCCCGTCTGCGTCTTCCAGGAACGCGGTCGGCGTGTTGATGACGCGCGCCGACACCCCGTTGGCTTCCATTGACCCCAACAACGTCGCAACGCTTTGCAGCTTGCCGTTGATGGCCTGCCACCTCGGCTTGTCCGAGGGCGCCGCCAACGCCACCGTGGTGAGCGCCCACGACGGGTCGGCGTAGTGGTTGTGGAAGTCGACGATCGTGAGCGGACCCTGTGCCGTGGCGTCCACTGTCGCCGTGCCCAGTCCGGTCAGGGCGGCAGCTGCGCCCACGCCGCCAAGGAATTCGCGTCGCGACGACTCGCTCCGTCTCACCATGGTCATCCTCCCGTCCGCGATGCGGCGATCACGGCACCGCGGCCAGGCCCTCGGTCAGCTCGATGTAGGTGCCCCAGGGATCGGTGAGGAACGCGATGGCGATGCCGAGCGCCGGCACCGTGGTGTAGGGCCGGTCGAACTTCACGCCCTTGGCCTCGATGTCCTTCACCAGCTGCTCGAGGTTCCGCACCTCGAACCCGATGTGGTCGAGCGCGCGGCCCTTCGTCGCTACGACCGTCGCACCGGCGGCGGCGCCGAAGGTGAGGTTCACGCCCGGCAGGTCGCCGGCCTCGAAGGTGCCGCGCATGCCCGGCCTGGCGCCAAACATCTGCACGTACCACGCCTTCATCGCCGCGACGTCTGGCGCGGCCCAGTGGATGTGGTGCATGACGATCGCCGGCACGGCCGTGTTCTCGATGAGCTCGACCTTCGTCTCATCGGGCCCGAGGACGAACGCCAGCTTGTTGCCGGACGGGTTGGTCGCGATGTCGTCCTTCACCGGCATCGTCGAGGGCGCTTCCCCGGCCGTGGCCATCGGGAAGCCGGCGGCCTTGAGCCTGTCGATCGCCACCCGCAGGTTCGGTACCTCGAAGCCGACGTGGTTCACGACCGAGCCCTTGGTGCCGCCGGTTGGTCTTTGCTCGGTGAAGAACACCAGCACGTTCCGGAATTTCACGCGCTCGGCCTTGGAGGTGCCGATGATGACCGCCGTGCCGCCGAGCCCGTCGACCCAGAACTTGCGGTGTGCGGCCAGATCGGTGACGTTCAGGTGGTGGTGGCCGTAGACGACCGGACCGTCCTTGGCGGCGACGAGCTGCGCCGACGAGGCGACCGGAACCAACAGAATCGAGGACATGACGATGGCGAGACAAGTGCGCATGACCGCGTACCATACACCGGGTCCGACCGATCACGTTGTCCTGCAGGCATGTTCTACCTGCGCGTCAAGCCGCTGGGGTCGAATGCCGTGACCGGCCGCGGCAGGGCCTTCCAGTACCGCTCGGACGGCGCAGTGCCTACCAGCGCCGAAGACCTGGGTCCGTCGTATGATCCGCGCGTGCGCATCATCGCGGCTCTGTCACTCTCGGCCTTTGCCCTCGTCCTGCCCCTGACCCTGCGCGCGCAGACGCCGCTACCCACGCAGACGCTGCCGCCATTTCAGGTGGAAGAGGCCTCGATTGCCGACATCCACGCGGCGTTTCGCGCTGGACGCCTCACCTGTCGCGGTCTGGTCGAACGCTACCTGCGGCGCATCGACGCCTACGACAAGAACGGTCCGGCCGTGAACGCCATTGTCACGGTGAATCAGAAGGCGCTGACCGATGCCGACGCGCTCGACGCGCGCTTCAAGGCGAGCGGACCAGCCGGCCCGCTGCACTGCGTGCCCATGATCGTGAAGGACAACTTCGAGACGGTGGGCCTGCAGAGCTCGAACGGCTCGCTCACCTTCGAGGGTTACGTGCCCGCGACCGACGCCTTCCAGGTGGCGCGCATCAAGGCCGCTGGCGCCATCGTGCTGGCCAAGTCCAACCTGGCGGAGTGGGCCTTCACGCCGAACGAAACCCTCAGTTCGATCCTGCCCGGCTACACCAAGAACCCGTACGCGCTCGACCGAGTCACGGCCGGATCGAGCGGCGGAACCGCGGCCTCGGTGGCGGCGAGCTTCGGCGCGGTGGGACTCGGATCCGACACCGGCAACTCGATTCGCGGGCCGTCGTCACACCAGGCGCTCGTGGGCATCCGCTCGACGATGGGCCTCACCAGCCGCGCCGGCGTGTTTCCGCTCAGCCTGCTGGCCGACATCGCGGGACCCATGGGCCGCAGCGTGGCCGACGTCGCGACGGTGTTCCAGGTGGTTGTGGGGGAGGACCCGAACGACAGCGTCACGGCCGCCGCGCGCGGACGCGTCACCCCGAACTACACCGAGGCCCTGAAGCGCGATGCGCTGCGTGGCTTGCGCATTGGCGTGTTGCGCCAGGCCTACGAACGCGACAGCACCGATCCCGAGATCGTGCAGGTGTTCATGCGGGCGGTGGACGACCTGACGCAGGCGGGCGCGGTGGTCATCGACCCGGCGCCGGTCGAGGGCCTCGAGGCGATTCGGCGTCCCCAGGGCGTGGGCCCGTGCCAGGGCTTCAAGTACGACATCAACCAGTTTCTGGCGGCGCGCTCGGGACGCGTGCCCGTCGCCGATCTGGCGGCCGTGGTGAAGGGCGGCAAGTTCCATCCCACCGTGCAACGGCGGCTGGAGCAGGCGGACCAAGGACCAGCCAACGGACCGGACACGCCTGAATGCAGGGCCGAGGCGAGCTACCGCGATCAAGTACGCGCGGCCGTACTGAAGACCATGGATGCACTGAAGCTCGACGCCTACGTGTATCCCACGTGGAGCAACCCGCCCCGCCTCATCGGCGACTTGAACACCCCCGGCGGCGACAACAGCCAATTCTTCTCGCCCACGACTGGATGGCCGTCGGTGCAAGTGCCCATGGGCTATACGCGCGGCGGCTTGCTGCCGGCTGGCATCACGTTCTTCGGCCGCGCATGGAGCGAAGCCACGTTGCTGGGCGCTGCCTACTCATACGAACAGGCCACCCGGCACCGCCGGCCTCCCCCCACGACACCGCCGCTGCGCTAAGGGTCTGTCACCGAGGCCCCAATCAGCCGAGGTGACTGACCCAGCACGGGGAGACGGGTCACGACGGCAGGCGGCTCAGAAAGTCGCGCGGCGCGAGGATGTCGATGCCCTGGTAGCGGCGGAGGAGGAGTAGGTCCAGATCGCCGGTCACGATGCCCGTAGCATTGGCAGCGACGGCCGTTGCCAGCACCACGTCATCGTCGGCATCGCGCGACACCGGAGCAGCGAGCGGCGCTGGCGCCACGAGATGCACGCGAAGGCGCAGCTGCTCGAGAAACGCTGTCGCAGCCGGTCCCAGGCTGAACTTGGCGTGCAGGGTCTGCTCGAGCTCATCGAGCAGGGCGGGGGAGGTGACCACGGTGCTGGAACCCAAGGCCCGCACGACGACTTCGTGACACAGCCCCTTCGCGACCAGCGCCGCGACGATCACATTGGTGTCGAGGACGACGATCACGAGACGATCGCGAAGACGTCCTCGTCGGTGTAGATACCGTGCGCGCGTGCCTGGGGCAGAAGTTCGGCGCGTGCCGACGCCAGGCTCGTGAGCAGCTCGTCCTGTTCGAGCGCGCGCCGTACCAGCTGGCTCACTGACAGTTTCTGCGCCTTGGCGCGCCGCTCCAGGCGGCGCCGCGTGCCCTTGGGCAGGCGAATGGTCAGCACTTCTTCCATGTGTATGACTGTGTCATACAGGCGGGAGGGCGTCAAGCGACCAGACAACGACGCGTAGACAAACGGCCCGGCCCCCGCGAACGGGAACCGGGCCATCGGATAGCTGGGTCAGTCACCCCGTCTGATGCGTGGCTCGGTGACAGACCCTGGGCAGGCCCTGCGGCAAACCCCTAGCGGCTGGTCGTCACGTTCAGCGCGGCCAGCTTGGCCAGCATGTCTTCGGCCGAGGTCGCGGGATTCACGGTCTTCTCGATGTGAGCTACCTTGCCGCTCTTGTCGATGTAAAACGTCCAGCGGTTGGCAAAGCCGCGAGCACTCAGCACGCCGTATTTGGTGGCCACCGACTTGTCGGGATCACTCAGCAGCGGGAAGTCCGCGCTTTCGGACTTCGCGAACGCGAGGTTGCCGCCTTCGCCTTCGAGCGGGTCCACGCTGGCCATGAAGTAGGCCACGTCGAACTTGCGGATCTTGTCGCCGTTGGCCGCGAGCGACTTGCACTCGATCGTGCAGCCCGACGTGAAGGCCTTCGGAAACCACGCCACGACCACGGCCTTCTTGCCCCGGTAGTCGGCCAGCTTGTGTAGCTTGCCGTCGGTGCCCTGCAACGAGAACTCGGGGGCCATGTCGCCGACCTTCAGCTCTGCCGGTGCCTGTGCCATCAGTCCCACCCCCAACACCATCGCCATTCCCATCGCCATTGCTGCGCGCATTCACATCCTCCTGGACTCGAGCATTCGATTCGACGCCTGCTCGCGTGCCCTGGATTCACTGTACACCGACCCAGTATCATCCCCGCGTGACCATCCGCCCTGCTCCGGCCTGCCTGCTGCTCGCACTGCTCTCGGCTTGCGCACCCGAACCTCTGCCGCAGGCCGACTGGCCCATCAATGGCGGTCCGGGCAACGCGCGCTTTTCGCCGCTGGCGCAGATCACCAAGGACAACGTGGCGCAGCTCCAGGTGGCCTGGACCTACGAGAGCGGCGACCACTTCACCGCGTCCGAGATGCAGAGCAACCCGGTGGTGGTCGACGGCGTGCTCTATGTCACGACTCCCACCATGCAGGTGGTGGCAGTCAACGCAGTGACGGGACAAGAAATCTGGAAGCACGACCCGAGCGGCGGCACCTCCGCGCGCACGCGCTTCCGGCATCGCGGCGTGGCCGTGCACGCCGACCGCGTGCTCGTCACCTATCGCAACTTCCTCATCGCGCTCGACAAGGCCACGGGCGCGCCGATCCTCACGTTCGGCACCGCGGGCCGCGTCGATCTGCGCGAGGGACTCGGCAAGCCGGCCGAGGGGCTGAGCGTGAGCGCCAGCACGCCCGGCGTGGTGTTCGAGGACGTGCTGATCCTGCCGAGCAGCGTGCCCGAGACGCTGCCGGGCACGCCCGGCCACATCCGCGCGTTCGATTGGAAGACCGGCCAGCAGCGTTGGATCTTCCATACCATTCCGCAGCCGGGCGAACCGGGCCACGAGACATGGCCGGCCGACGCCTACAAGCTGGCGGGGGGCGCCAACGCCTGGGCCGGCGTCACCGTCGACCCGGCCTTGGGGCTCGTGTTTGCCGCCACCGGTTCGGCCTCGTTCGACTTCTACGGCCCGACCCGCACGGGCGACAACCTCTACGCCGACACGGTGCTGGCGCTCGACGCGCGTACCGGCCGCCACGTGTGGCACTTCCAGGGTGTGAAGCACGACCTCTGGGACTGGGACTTCCCGGCGCCGCCCACGCTCGTCACCGTCACCCGCGACGGCAAGAAGGTGGAGGCCGTGGCGCAGGTGACGAAGTTCGGCGACACGTTCGTGCTCGACCGCCGCACGGGGCAGTCGCTCTTTCCGATCGAGGAGCGCGCGGTGCCACCCTCCAGCATGGACGGCGAGTTCGCCTCGCCCACCCAGCCGCGTCCGCTGAGGCCGGCGCCCTTTGCCCGGCAGGGCCTCACCGAAGACATGCTCACCACGCGCACGCCCGAGGCGCATGCCGCCGTGCTGGCGCGCTTCAAGACCATGAAATCGGGCATGTTCGCGCCGCCCTCGCTGCAGGGCACGATCGTGTTCCCGGGCTTCGACGGCGGGGCCGAGTGGGGCGGCGTGGCGTTCGACGAAGGCTCCGGGCTGCTCTTCGTGAACTCGAACGAGATGCCGTGGATCGTCAAGCTCATCCCCAACAACGACACGTCGCTCTACAACTCGAAATGCGCCACCTGCCACAAGGAAGACCGCACCGGCGGACCGGCAGCACCGTCGCTCGTGAACATCGGCGCGAAGCTTTCGCGCGACGAGATTGCCACGGTCGTGCGGCAGGGCACCGGGCGCATGCCGGCCTTTCCAGACATGGGCGCCCGCAACATCACCGACGTGGCCGAGTTCCTGATCACCGGCAAGGACAAGGGCGCCGATCCGGCGCTGCTGAAGGATCCCGCCCGGCTGAAGTACCGCAGTGACGGCGAGTCGATCTTCCTCGACCCGGACGGCTACCCGGCCGTGTCGCCGCCGTGGGGCACGCTCAACGCCATCGATTTGAACACCGGCGACATGCGCTGGCGCATTCCGCTGGGCGAGGTACCGGCGCTGGCTGCCGCAGGGCTGAAGAACACCGGCAGCGACAACTACGGCGGCCCGGTCGTGACGGCAACCGGACTGCTGTTCATCGGCGCCACCAACTTCGACAAGAAGTTCCGCGCCTTCGACGCACGCTCCGGCGCCTTGCTGTGGGAGACGACCCTGCCCGCGGCGGGCAACGCCACGCCCTCGATCTACATGATCGACGGCAAGCAGTACGTCGTGATCGCGTGCGGCGGGGGCAAGAACGGCGCGCCGTCGGGCAGCAGCGTCATCGCGTTCGCGTTGCCACCGCGATGAGCGCGTCCATGTCGAGGCCGGTGACGTGTTCGTCGCGCAGCCGGTCGATCACCGCGCGCTTCACCCGCGCCTGCCCGTCGAGGGGCAGCGCATCGAACACGCCGCGATTGCTCGTGCCCATGATCACCGGCCAGAAGTCGTCCGGCGTGGCCAGGGGCATGCGCCACCGCTCCACGACGATCATCGGCGCGTCGACGCCGGCCTCGCGAAAGAGCTCCGCGAGCGCGTCGGGCTCCGCGAGCTTGTCGGCGGGGCTGATGTGCTCCATGCTGGCGTCTTCGCGCCGCACTGCCTCCCAGAAGAAGGGCTCACCTGGAGAGAGCACGACTTTCCCCCACACCGTCACGGCCAGCTGACCGCCGGGCGCGAGCCACGACCAGGCGCGGCGCAGCGTGCCCGCCATGTCGTCCAGGAAGAACAGTCCGAACACCGACACCACGGCGTCGAGTGAGGCCGGGGACACCTCGAGCGCGTCCACGTCGGCGACCTCGAACTCGAGTTGAGCCAGCCCTCGCGCGGCCGCGGCCGTCCGCGCCTGCGCGACGAGCGCTGGGGTCAGATCGACCCCGAGCACGCGGCCCGTGGGGCCCACGCGCTCGGCCGCCGGCAGCGCCGACGCGCCGGTGCCGCAACACAGATCGAGCACCCGCGCGCCTGGGCGCAGCGCCAGCCGCTCCACCGTGCGCTGCCCGAAGTGATGCCAGAACGGCAGTCCGTCGAAGGTGTCGGCCGCCGCCGTGTAGGTGGCGACGATGCGGTCACGGTTGGCCATGGGGGCGACCCGATGATAGCCGGACGAACGGCCGCCCGGCCGGGCACCAGCCGCGCTTGTACGCTAAGCTGCGGCCCAAGAGCTGCCTCCCCGGCAGAAGGCGCGGTCATGCAGATTCACAATCGCATCGTGGCGCGGTTCGCGGATGGTCGAGTCGTCAAGGGCACCACGCAGGATTTCTCGGTGACCCGTGACTACTTCCACGTCATTCCGCCTGAGCCCGGCGTGCCTCCGGTGCGCGTGGGCATCCCCGCGCTCAAGGCCGTGTTCTTCGTGAAGGACCACACCGGCAACAAGGATTACAGCGAGAAGAAGGCCTTCGACAAACTGGTGCCGGGCCGCAAGCTGCAGGTGGTGTTCAAAGACGGCGAGACGCTGGTGGGCGTCACCACCGCCTACGACGCCGCGCGGCCCGGATTCTGGATGACGCCGGCCGATCCCAAGTCGAACAACGACCGCATCTTCGTGGTGGCCCGCGCCGTGCGGGCCGTGGCCTTCATCAGCGGCTAGGTGAGCGTCAACAGGCCGGTGTAGATCGCCATGCCCACCACGGCGTGCACGCCGTGCGCATGCAGCTCGTCGATCTCTTCCCGCGTGGTGATGCCGCCGGCAGCGATCACTTGACGCGACGTGGCGCGCGCCACGGCCAGGATCGCGTTCATGTCGGTGCCCTGCATCAGCCCTTCGCGGTCGACGTGGGTGTAGAGGAACTCGCTGCAGTAGGGCTCGAGCGTCTTCACGGCCTCCACCGCCGTGATCGGCAGCGACGTCTTCCAGCCGTGGATCACCACCTGGCCCGCTTTGCTGTCGACCGCGCCGACGATGCGCTGACTGCCCACGGCTCGCACCAGTTCCTGCGCGAAGGGCAGGTTCACCGGTTGATCCTGCGGGTCACTCGCGCGCCCGCCGCGGAAGAGCGAGGAGCCCACGATCACGTGGGTGGCGCCCGCGTCGATGAGTTCGAGCGCCCGGGTGGCGCTGCGCACGCCGCCGCCCACGCGGCACGGCAGTTTGCCGGCGATGTAGCGCACCAGCAGGTCGTTGTTGCCCGTGGCCATGGCCGCATCGAGGTCGATGAGCTGCACGGCCGCGAAGCCGCGAAACTTGTCGATCCAGCCGTCGACGTCGGTGGATTCGAGGGCGAGCTTCTCGCCCTGCACGAGCTGCACGATGCGCCCGCTCTTCAAGTCAATCGATGGAATCAGCACGTCGTGTATTTCCTAGTCCCTAGTCCCTAGTCCCTGGTCCCTGCCGGAATCACCAGATCCCGACGCGGCCCGACACCGACTGCACGAGCTTCTGCGAGTCGAAGCCCACGCCCTGCCTGAACACCGTCTCTACCTTGCGCACATCGCCAATCACCCGCGACGGATCGCCCGTCACCACCATCAGGTCGGCCTGCTTGCCCGGCGCGATCGTGCCGATGCGGCCGTCGCGTCCAAGAAAGCGCGCGCCATTGCGCGTGCCAATCGCGATGGCCTCGAGCGGCGTGAAGCCCGCCTCGACCAGCAGCTCGAGCTGCCGCTGATTCGCGAAGCCGGGAATGACCCCGCCGCCCGCGGTGGGGTCCGTGCCTGCCACGAGCACGCCGCCGGCCCGTACGAACGCGCGTTCGAGCGCCATTGCTTTCGAGAAGAGCGTGCGGTAGACCGACGTGGCGCTGCTGGCCGTGCGCGCGTAGTTCTGCTCGAATTGGGTCTTGAGCAGCGGCGTGAGCACGTCGAGGCCCGGCGGCATCGGCCGGCCCGGCGTCAGCGTTTCGAACACGGTGAGCGTGGAGGTGAGCGCTACGCCCTTCTGAATCAGCGTCGCCACGAGCGCCTTGAACGGGGCGCCCTGCGGGTCGAGGTCGGCCACGCTCTGCTGGCCGCGGCCTTGACCAGGACACTGATCCGGCACCTTATCGGTCACGAAGTCGGTGGCGGCGATGAAGCCGTGTTCCAGGTTGTCGATCCCGAGCCCCGCCGCTTCGGCATAGGTCACCGAACACAGATGACCGGTCACCTTCATGCCGCGCGCGTGCGCGGCCTGCACGGCGGCGCCGAGCGCCGCACGCGAGATTTGCATGTAGGCCTTGAACGAGGTGGCGCCGGCATCGGCCCAGTAGTCGACGTGACGCTTCGCGGCGTCGGCGGTGCCGAGCGTGGTCATCTGCAAGAAGGGGTTGGGGCCGTTCACGTAGGGCGCCGTGGCGTCGATGGCGGGTCCGGCGATGTCGCCGGCCTCGACTCGCTGCTTCAGCGAGATGTCCATGAAGCCGTTCATGTTGCCGCCGGTACGCATGGTGGTGACGCCGCCGGCCAGATACAGACGCACGAAGCTCTGGCCGAGCTGTCCGTAGACGCCGGGTCCGGTGGGGTAGTAGAGATGCTCGTGCAGCATCGCCAGACCGGGGAGCACGCTCTTGCCGGTGAGGTCGATGACGCGGGCGCCCGCGGGCGCAGGCGTGCTGGCGGTAGGACCCATGGCGGCGATCAGGCCGTCGCGCAGCACCAGCGTGTAACCCTCGCGGGCAGGCGCACCGGTGCCATCGATGACGCGCGCGTTGGTCAGCGCCACGACCGGCGCGTCCACCGACACGAAGTCCTTGATGGCGTCGCCGACGGGGCGCGTTGCGCGTCGAAGCGTGCCGGCAGCGCCGCGAGGATCAGCAGCGCCGTTGTGAAGAGGCGGAGAGGCGCGAGCACGTCAGGCGTGCCGATGAGCGGCGGGCAGGCCGAAGTGGCTGATGGTGTCGCCTTCGAAATCCACTTCGATGAGCACGGCCGGCTCGTCGCCCATCACCCAGGCGTCGTGCCCCGGCTCGATCGCCATGGCCGCTGGCGCTTCGTACTCCTGCACGCAGCCGTCGGGAAAGTGCACGTGGATGCGGCCGCGCGCCAGGAAGCCGACATGGGCATGCATGCACGTGTCGGTGCCGGTGACCGGCTTCATGTGCGTGGACCAGCGGAACCCGGCGGGATAGATGGCCCGCTTGATCCGGCCCGTGCCGGTGCGCACGATGTCGAGCTGCACGCCGCCGACGACGCGCGAATCGGCGCCGGTCATGGGCGCAGTCAAGGAATCGTGTGTGCTCATCGTGCTCCCACCTCGAACACATATAACACGTGTCCCGTCGACGGGTGGTTGATTTCCGGTGCCAGCGTGCGTGGCACGAGTCGCGGCGAGCCGCCGCCCAGGCCGGTCGTCACCGCGATGTACTGCTTGCCGCCGGCCGTGAACGACACTGGGAAGCCCTGCACCGAGGTGCCGAGTCTCGTCTTCCACAACTCCTTGCCGGTCTTCACGTCGTAGGCGTGGAAGTAGCGATCGAGGTCGCCGATGAACACCAGGCCGCCGCCGGTCGAGAGCGCCGCCGTGAGGAAGGGCGCGCGCTGTTCCACGCTCCATAGCTCCTTCAGCGAGCGCACATCGTAAGCCGCGAGCTTGCCGATGTTGCCGTCGCTGCCGGGCATCTCGTAGAAGCGCCGCGCGGCCGCGGTGCCGCCCTGGCCGGCCACCTGTTCCACCTTGCGGGGGGCAATTTCCATGCACGACTGCGTGAGCGGGATCACCAGCGCCTGCGTGCCCGGGTGGTAGGTCATGGCCTGCCAGTTGTGGCCGCCCTCGGTGCTGGGGCACGACAGGATCCACTGATCGAGCTTCTGCTCGAGGATGTCGCCGCGGTAGGTGGCGCGTCCGGTCTTCTTGTCGATGTCGGTGTAGACGTTCTGGAAGATGGTCTCGGTGAAATCCAGCAGCGCGCCGGTCTTGCGATCCATCTTCCAGAGGATGCCCGACTTGCCGATCGTGAAGAGCGCCTTCTGCGCGCCGGCATCCACCGACACGCGCTCGAACACCTCGTCGAGGTCGAGCGTTTCGCCAGGCAGATGCTGAAAGCGCCAGGCCAGTTCGCCGGTGGCCGGATTGAGCGCCACGGTGGACGCGGTGTGTTGCGCGGCGTCGAAGGGCCGCGTGCCGCGGCTCACCGGCATCCACGGCTTGGCCTGGGCCACGCCCCAGAAAGTGAGGTCCACGTCGGGGTCGTAGCTGCCGGCAATCCAGGTTTCGCCGCCCTGGCGCATCATGTTCGGCAGGTTGTTCCAGGTGTCGCCGCCGGGCTCGCCGGCGTGCGCCACGGTGTGGAACTTCCACGCCAGCTTGCCCGACTCGGCGTCGTAGGCGCTGATGAAGCAGCGTTCCTCGCGGTAGCGGTCGCAGCCCTGCAGGCCCTGAATCACCTTGCCCTTCACCACGATCGGGCCGCTCGTGTTCGAGAAGCCCTTGGCCGCGTCGGCAATCACCGTGGTCCACACCGTCTTGCCGGTGCGCGCGTCGAGCGCGACCAGCCGCGCGTCACTCGTGGCCAGGTAGATCTTGTCGCTGTAGATGGCCAGGTTGCGCATCGAGCCGAAGCCGATGGCCCGATTGGGCCCCACCTGATTGGCCCAGATCAGCTCGCCGGTGACGCCGTCGAGGGCCTGCACCTCGTTCATGGTGTTCGTGAGGTAGACGATGCCGTCGTGCACGAGCGGCATCTGTTGATTCGCGCCGCCCTCGTTCATGTTCCATGCCCACGCCAGCTTCAGCGACCCCACGTTGGCGGTCGTGATCTCATCGAGCGGGCTGTGGCTCCACGCCTGGTAGTTGCGGCGCGCCATCAGCCAGTCGCCGGCCGGCGGCGTGCGCAGCAACTGATCGGTCACGGGCGTGAAGCGCGGCACCTCGCCCGACACGTAGAGGCCGCGGGCTGGCGGCGCTGCAGGGGGGCGCGGCGCGGCGGCGCCCCCTGCGGGTGCGACCGTTTGCGCAGCGGTGGTGGGCCGCACGCCCGAGGCCACAGAGCCAATCGGCACGGCCGTCGTGGGCGTGAGCGCGACGACGCCGTTGGCCGCGCCGTTGGCCTGCAGGATGAACGCGGTGATGCTCAGGTACTCGTCAGCGCCGAGCGTGGCTCCGCCGGGCGGCATCGACGTGCGGATGTAATCGTAGAGCTCCTTGGTGGAGCGCCCACGCCACACGTTCATGAACGACGATCCAGCCAGCGGCGACGCTTCGTTGCGTCCGCCCAGGTCCGCCAGGTGGCACGACGCACAGCGTGCCTGATAGGCATCGCGGCCGGTGGCGGCCTGCGCAGCCGTGAAGATGCCGGAGGCCGCCGCCTGCTCCGTGCTTGCCGTGCCGGCGGTCAGCGCGGTGCCGGGCGTGCCGGCGAGCGCCACGCCGAGTGCGGCCACGGCCAGAGCGATCCATCCGTATCCACGATGTTGGCGGTGCATCAGCGTCGTCCCTTCGCGGCCATGAGCCATCCCCACAAGTTGCCATCCGGGGCCTTCTCGCTGTGGAGCTGCACGTAGAGCAACCCCTTCGCGTAGGCCGCCGCCTGTTCGCGCGTGAGCGTCACCGAGCCCTTGAACGTGCCGCGCGTGCCGCCGCCCGAGGCGAACTCGCCCACGAGTGGACCGCGCAGGCCTGGTTGCGGGCTGTCGAACACGCGCACCACCGTGGCGGGCGACTTCAGCCCCTGGTAGGTGCCTTCGATGGTGAGCGTGGTGCCGACGAGCGTGGCCGTGGCGGCGCCCAGGCCGGCGATGGTTTCCTGCATGGCCAAGTCGGTAGGCAGCGGCGACAGCCGGGCCCGCATGGATGCCGCCGGCGGGGCCGCGGATTGCCCGGCGCCGAGCGCCAGCGTCAGCAGCAGAAGGGCGATGGAGGACATGGGGAGGGATTGTATGGGGGTCTGACCCCTCTGGCACGCATTTCGCGCAGGATCCATGCCATAGGGGTCAGACCCCTGATAGCATGTGCGGCCTCACGGCCCACCCGGCCGCGACCATACCCGCGGAGGCGCGCATGACAGGTCGGCTGATCGCGGCAGGTGTTGCACTCGCGGCGGTTGTCGCACCCACTCCCAGTGCTCAGGCGCCAGATGTCGCGGCCCACGTGGCAGCGGCACGCGCCGCCGCCGGCACGGACTTCGTGCCCTTGTTCGACCGGCTGTGCGTGCCGCCGGCGCCGCCACCGGTGGCACCCGCGGGCGGCGCAGCCCGCCCGCCGGTGCCCGCGCGGCCGTCCGGCCCGCCGCCGCGGTCGACATGGCATGCCGACCCCGTGAAGGTGTTCGACAACCTCTACTTCATCGGGCAGACCGAATACTCCGCGTGGGCCGTCATCACGTCGGCTGGTGTGATCGTCATCGATCCGCTGTTCGACTACTCGGTCGCCGACGAGGTGGTCGGCGGGCTCGAGGCGCTGGGCGTCGATCCCGCTCAGATCAAGTACGTGGTCGTAAGTCACGGCCACTCGGATCACGCCGGCGGCGCCTCGTTCCTGCAAGACCGCTACAAGGCGCGCGTCGTCGTGTCGGCCGAGGACT
The DNA here is from genome assembly GCA_963814395.1 of uncultured Acidobacteriota bacterium. GTDB lineage: Bacteria > Acidobacteriota > Vicinamibacteria > Vicinamibacterales > UBA2999 > CADEFD01. The sequence goes on along the minus strand of CAWFCS010000031.1, from coordinate 320,795 downwards.
GGGACCTCATGGAGCGCACGACTGCCTCGTGGAAGAAGCCGCGGCGCGATGTCGTGGCCAAGGACGGCCACCAGGTGACGCTCGGTGACACGACCCTTACGCTGCACCAGACGCCTGGGCACACGCTGGGCACGTTCTCCACCCTCATTCCGGTGCGCGACGGTACGGCCCGCCACACGGTGGCCTACTGGGGCGGCACCGCGTTCAACTGGCTGGCCAATCGCGCCGGCTACATCACGAAGGACCGGCCCGACGTGTTCTGGTTCAATGAGTACATCGGCTCGGCCCAACGCTTCCGCCGCATCGCCGCCGACGCCGGCGCCGACGTGCTGCTGTCGAATCATACGGCCTTCGACGGATCGAAGACGAAGCTCCCGGCGATCGCCAAGCGCCAGCCTGGCGACGCGCATCCCTACGTGATCGGCGCCGCCGGAGTGGCGCGGTATCTCACTGTGGCTGAGCAGTGCGCGCTGGCGGCACGCGCGCGGCTGCCGTGAGTGGCCGCTGACGCGATGGCACCAACGTGAGGATCGGCATGGCCGCGGTTCAGGGCGCGACCCGAGGCATGCGGTAGCCGTGGCGCGCGGCCTGGTCGTGTGCCTGCCGCTGCACGGGCACATGGCGCCCTTGCTGCCGCTCATGCGCGAGCTGGCCGCGCGCGGTGACGAGCTGGTCGTGTACGCCACTGCGCCATTTGCCGATGCGATCGCCCAGAGCGGTGCGCGCTACCGGCCCTATGCCGCCAGGCGCCTCGTCGATCTCAGCGAATTGCCCGACCGCACCGATGCGATTGCGACGGTGCTGATGGGCATCGTGGGTGACGTGCTGGCCGCCGACCTGTCCGCTATGCGCGAGTGCCGTCCCGACTACATGGTGACCGACTCGCTCGCTCCATGGGGTCACTGGGTGGCACAGGTGCTCGGCGTGCCCCTCGTCACCTCGATCACCACCTTCGCCATCAACCGGCACGTGCTGGCGTTTGCCGCGTCACGGGGCGTGCGGCCCAAGAGCCTTCGGTTGGTGCTGTCGAAGCTGGCGCACGTGGCGAGCGCTCTCATGCAGCGCCGGCGGTTGGCGCGCCGCTACGGCGTGCCCGGCCTCGGCGTGTTCGACACGGTGTTCGGCCATTCGGCGCTGAACCTCGTGCACACCTCGCGCGAGTTCCAGCCGCACGGCGACACCTTCGACGGCTCGTTTCACTTCGTCGGCCCGCCGACCGTGGATCCGGACGCGGCACTCAGGATGCCCGCGCCCGCGCCGTCCTGGCCCCCCGGCACGAGCCCCCTCGTCTACGTCTCGCTCGGCACGCTGTTCAACGCCAACGCGGCCTTCTTCTGCCACTGTGTGACGGCGTTTCGCGACGAGCCGGTGCGGGTCGTCATGTCGATCGGTTCTCGCGTGCCGGCCACGGCGCTTGGCGAACTGCCCGCCAACATTACGGTGGCCCCGGTAGTTCCACAACTCGAGGTGCTGCAGCGCGCATCAGCGTTCGTGACCCACGGCGGAATGAACAGCGTGAGCGAGAGCCTCGGCCTGGGCGTGCCGATGGTGATGGTGCCGCAGATGGGCGAGCAAGAGCTGGTGAGTCGCCGCGTCGAGCAGCTCGGAGCCGGTGTCTATCTGGCCAACGCCGACGTGTCACCCGAGCGCCTTCGCCAGGGCGTCCGCTGGCTCCTGGCGGAGTCTCGCTTTCGCGAGCAGGCTGCCCGCATCGGCGCGACTCTGCTCTCGGCCGGCGGAACCGTCAAGGCCGCCAGTCTCGTCGGAGGGTTTACCGGCCGGCCGACCCTGCCTTGAGCCGACGCCGGGGTTTGGCGCTACCATCTCGACTCCACGCGAAAGGTGAACCTGATGCGCCCGCGAACCGTTGCCCTGCTCCTGCTTCTGCCGCTGGCCGGCGGCCTGTCGGCCCAGGCCCCACCGGGCGGCCTTACCGCCTGGCTCGAGTCCGAACTGGCGCGCTTCCCAGCCAGCACTGGCCTCTACGTCAAGCACCTGGGCACCGGCGAAGAGGCGTCGGTGCGCGGCGATCAATCGTTCAGCAGCGCGAGCGTCATCAAGATCGCGATCCTGATTCGCGCCTTTCAGCTCGCCGACCAACGGTCGCTCGACCTGAACGAGCGCGTGCTGATTCGCCGTGCCGACCTGCGCGATGGCAGCGGCATCCTGCAGTTCCACGACCTGGGGGCGAACCCGACCTACCGCGATCTGCTCACCGAGATGGTGATCACGAGCGATAACACAGCCACCGACCTGCTGGTGCAACGGATTGGCGGCGTGCCAGCCTTGAACGCGTGGCTCGCGAAGAGCGGATTCACGCACACGCGCATGTTGAATCGCGGGCACGAGTATCGCCAGAAGCTGCTGACGCTGCTTGATCCAGAATTCTCGACGCTGACGCCTGAGGAGACCACGGGCCTGCAGTACGCCTCGCAAGACAGCGCGCTCTTCGACCTCTACGCGGACCTGTTCACCGGAGCGCGCGCGACGTGGGTCGAGACCGTGCGCGATCCCGCGCATCGCCGTACGCTGGCGCAGCATCGCAACCGGCTCACCGTGGAGGACCGCGCCTACTGGCTGGGCGACATGACGCCGCACGAAACGGGCCGGCTGCTCGAAGCGATTGACCGCGGCACGCTCACATCGAAAGCCAGCGCCGCCGCCATGAAGACCATCCTGGGGCGGCAGCAAGCTGGGAGCCGCCGCATTCCTCATTTTCTGACCGTGCCGGTCGCGCACAAGACCGGCGACAGCGGGGTGATCGCCAACGACGTGGCCCTCGTGTCGGCACGCTCCGGCACGATCGTGATCTCGTTCTTCGTGAACGGCATCACGGGATCGTACGGCGAGGCGGAAGACCGCATGGGCCAGGTGGCTCGTCGGATCGTCGACTACTTCGACGGCGTGCCGCCCCAACCTGCCTCGCCACGGGTCCTCCCGCACTACGAGCGTAACGTGCTGCTCGAGACCACGTCCGAGACCTCGGCCAACGCCAGCATCGGCGACGTGAACGGCGACGGCCACGTGGACATCGTGCTCGCCAAGGGACGGCACTGGCCGCTGGTCGACCGCGTGCTGATCGGGGATGGTCGCGGCGGATTCCCGGCGGCGCACGACTTGGGTACGGCCTCCGACCGCTCGTACTCCGGCCATCTGGTGGACCTCGATGGCGATGGCGATCGGGACGTGGTGATCAGCAACGACAACCCCGATCCGAAGCTCGTGTATCTGAACGACGGCACCGGCCACTTCCGCCCGGGGTCGAACTACGGCCGGCCCGAGTGGTCGACGCGCAATGCCACCATCACCGACCTCAACGCCGACGGTCGGCCCGACATCGTCGTGGCGAATCGCACCGGTGCCAAGCTCGGGGCCAACTACATCTGCTTCAACCAGGGCCAGGGGCGCTTCGACGCGGAGTGCCAGAAGTTCTCTGGAGAATCGGCGACCACCATCACCGCCGCCGATGTCACCGGTGACGGACTCACCGACCTCGTGGTGCCGCATCGCGACGGCGGCCAAAGTCACGTCTACGTGAACGCGGGGAAGGGCACGTTCCCTGCCTCGGAGCGCGTGCCCTTTGGGCCCGCCACCGCGCACATCCGCATGTCGGCCGCGGCTGATCTGAACGGCGACGGCCGGCAGGATCTCGTGGCCATCGACGAACAGACCGGCGTGGCCGTGTATTTCGGCGAGGCGGGTGGCCGCCTGTCGGCCGCCGTGCCGATCGGCCTGGGCGACAAGTCGCCGTATGCCCTGGCGCTTGGCGATCTTGATGGCGATGGCACGACCGACCTGGTCGTGGGCTACATCGAGGCGCGTCCCGCCGTGTTCTTCAACGACGGCTCCGGCCGCCGGTTCACGCCGGTGCTGTTTGGCGACGCGAAGGGCACGGCGTACGGCCTGGCCATTGGCGACGTCGACAAAGACGGCCGGCTCGACATCGCCGTGGCGCGGTCCGAGGCGCCCAACGTGCTGTATTTCGGCGGCTCCGCGCGGTCGCGCGAGCGCTGACGCGCCGTCGCGCCGTCGCAATCCACAGGAGTTCAGAGGGAGACATGATGATGCCGTTCACGAGATCGACCCGCCCAGTAGGGCCCATGCTTGTCGTCAGCGCGGCGCTGCTCATCGCTGGTGCCGGCTTCGCCGCCGGCCAGCAGAGCCGTACTCCCGCGCCGGCCAGGCGCGTGATTCAGCCCGCCAGCTACAAGCCCACGCCCTCGCCGCTCGTGCCGGGCATTCTGGTGGGCGACACGCTCTACTTGTCAGGCAGCACCGGCGGCGACCCGGGGTCTGGCCAGCTCGTGGCCGGCGGCCTCGAGCCCGAGATGAAGCAGATCATGACCAACGTGCAAACCGTGCTGGCCGCGGCCGACATGTCACTTGGCGACGTCGTGGCGGTGACCACGTATCTGGCCGACATGAGCGACTTCGGCAAGTACAACGACCTCTACAAGTCTGTACTTCCCAAACGGCGCCTACCCGACGCGGTCCACGGTCGCCGTGAAAGAGCTGGCGCGGGGCGCGCGGCTCGAAGTGACGATGACGGCCGTGCGCAGCAAGTAGTCGCGCCACCCATTCAAGACGAACGAGGAGAATCTCATGGTGCGAGTCCGTGTGCGTGTGATGGTTGCAATGGCCCTGTGTGTGGCGTCGGCCTCGACGTCGTTCGCGCAAGCACCCGCCCCGGCCCCCGCCAACCCCCTGTGGCACGAGCAGAAGGTCAAGAACTACCTACCGCACATGACCTCGCCCGAAGTGCGCGACCTGCTGACGCGCACCGACATGGTGATTCTGACCGTGGCGTCGCTCGAGCAGCACGGCTTGCACGGGCCCATCGGCACCGACTTCCTGAGCGTCGTCGAGCGCGCCAAGCTCATCGCCCAGAAGACCGACGTGCTGGTGGCGCCGATTCTGTTTCCTGGCAACTCGCCGTATCACCTGGCGTTTCCCGGCACCATCACGCTGCCGGCCGAGACGATTCAGCTCGTGTATTTCCAGGCCGCGCAGAGCCTGATTGCCTCGGGCTTCAAGCGCTTCCTGTTCCTGAACGGCCACGCCGGCAACGCCGCCATCACGAACTACGTGGTCGACCGCATCAACCACGAGACGGCCGGCATCGCCGTGGAACTCGACGTGGCCGCGCAGCCGTTCCTGACGCGCTCGACGCGCCAAGGGCCGCGACCGTTCGACCGGCACGCCGGCGTGAGCGAGACCTCGCGGTCGTTGTATCTCACGCCCAGCCTGGTGAACCTGAGCGCCGGGCGTACGGCGCCGCTCACGCTGCCGCCGCATCTGGCGAAGATCCTGCCAGACGTGGTGGCGGGCGACCCCACGGCCGAGCGACTCTTCCTCGCCGAGGCGCTCAAGGCCGAAGAGACCGGGAAGGGCACGACCACGAAGGACATGACCGAGACCGGCGTCTGGAGCACCCTCGACGTGAAGACGGCCACGGCCGAGCGTGGTCGCGACGAGACCGAGGCGTCGGTCAACGCCGCCGTGGCGTTCATCGAGCGGTGGAAGCAACTGCGGCCGCTCGGCACGAAGTGAATCCGCCATTCGCCCGAGGGTCGGTGTCCCCGGGGGCCTGATTCAGCGGAACAAACGCGCGAGTGCCAGCGACCATCCTGGCAGCAGCGGCGTCCGTACCATGTCGCGCGCCATGGCCGTCAGCGGTGAGAACGTGCGCAACGAACCATCGGGGTGGCGCCTCAGGATCGTCACGCTGGCTGCTGCCGAATCCACCAGCCAATACTCCCGGACACCGCAGCGGTCGTAGAGGCGGCGCTTGATTCCCTGGTCGCGCTTCCGCGTCGACGGTGACAGGACTTCGATCACCAGTGCCGGCGTGCCCTGGATGTTCTGGTCGGTCAGGATGTCGAGCTGGTCTGGGGCCACGAAGATCAGGTCGGGCTCGACCACGTCATGGAACGAGAACACGACGTCCAGTGGAGCCACGAACAGGCGGCCTCGATCGACACGGTCCTCGAGATGGTGACCGATAGCGAGTGCCAGCCGCAGCACCAGTTCCTGGTGACTGATATTCGGCGAGGGTGTCACGTAGTGCACCCCGTCGATGATCTCGTGCCGACGGCCGTCATCGGGCAGCCGCACGAAGTCGTGGTAGGTGAGGCGCGCGTCGTGAGACGTGGTTGGCATCGCGTTCTCTCCGTTCCGGCTCGAATTCTACTCCCGGCCACGCACTCGGTCGATGCGAGAGGCGTGCCACGGGAAGTACCGGCGGGAAATCACCAAAGGACAGGCCACGCCGTCAGTGTCTGCCACGCGCCGCGCCTCTACAAATTACAGAGAATCGAAACCCGCATTGCAAACACGCCGGCGCGCGGCGGAATTGGACTCGAAGAGTCGAGCAGCGACGGAAATACGCGGCCGACTTAGCGCGTCACGACGATGGTGACGTTGCTGTAGGTGAAGAGCGCGCCGTCACTCGCCACGGCTCGGAGCACGTACTCGCCGGGTTCCGAGAAGGTGGCCTGCGACAGCCACTTGCCGTCTTTCGGCGCCTCGGGAATGAACCACGGCGGCGACCACGGCGAGTTGCCGTAGGCGCGTGTGTCGGTCCACGTCTTCATCTGATCGGGCGTGAACGCCACCGCCGCCGCCTTGCCGCGGAAGACCAGCCACGAGAAGCGCAGACCGGGTCCGCTCGACGGCACGACCGAGCCGGGCGGACGGTAGAGCGCGGCCTGGGCCTGCGCCGGCGTCAGCACGCGATCGGGACGGCGCTTCGGAATGCCGTCGGGATCCGCGGCCGTGGTCGTGAGCGTCACCGGCTCGCCCACCTTCACGGTGCGGGTGCGGGCGCCGAACACCTCGAGCGTGGGCGGCACGTTGGTGCGCAGCTCGTCGCGCAGGCTGCCGAAGTCGCCGCCCACTTCGGTGGAGATCACCTGCGGATCGATCTGGTAGTCGGTCTTGAGCGACGCGTACGCCTTCTCGGTCTTGCCGTTGGCGGTCAAGCGTCCACGTGAGCTCTTTCGTGCCGAACTCCTTCGGCACGCGCACCGTGAACAGGAACGGGTTGCGCCGCGGATAGAAGTGCGTGGGCTGACCCTGATCGGGCCCGCCCGGCTCGATCGCATTGCCGGGGCCGACCGGCAGGTCGAACTCCTGCTGCCAGTTCGAGTTCATGTAGCCGAAATACATCGTGAACGAGCCGTCGATGTTGGGCATCCAGCCTTCGTACGACGGCGAGAGCGACTGTCCGCTGGAAAACGTGTAGCGGGTCTGCGCGCGCACCGGACCCAGCAGCGCCAGGCCGGCGGCCAGAACGGCGAGGAAGGTCAGGGGGCGTCGATTCGACGGTCGGATCACTGCTGCGGTCTCCCCGCGGCGGCCCCGGCGGGCGCGGCCGTGGTGGGCGGCGGCGTGGCCCAGCAGAGCGGGCAGCCGATGTCGTACTCGTTACGGTTCTTCATCTTCGCGCGGCGCGTGGCCATCTCGGCCTGGAACTGCTCTTCGGTCAACGACACCGAATAGCCCAGGTCGATGAACATGTTGGCCACCGATCGGCGCCCGCCGCCGGCCCAGTTCCGGGCGTCGGCCAGGTTGGTGTTGGCGGCCGTGGTGTCGAGGAAGCCGATGAGGTGCACGATCGTGCCCTTGGGCAGGAGCGGCGCCGCGTCGTCTTCGTAGACGTACTGCTTCACCCAGTTGTGGTCGTAGCCCACGCAGTTGAGGGTGAGGATGTTGTGGCCCCACACGGCTTCGATGCACATGCGTACGCCGGGCGCGTGCAGATGGGGTTCGAAGGCAATGATCTTGGTGTGCTCCTGCAGTACGCCGTAGGAGTGGATCTCTTGCTTCGCCTGATTCGACTTCACGTCGAGGTCGATGCCGTTGCCGAGCCTGAGCGGCGAGCGCTTGTAGAGCGGCTGATAGCCCTTCGGGAAGAACTTGAAGCCGAACTCGAGCTGCGCCTTTGTCTCCCGGCCGTTCGAGTGGATGTGTCCAGCGGTAAGCGCCAGCGACGACCCGGCAGCCAGCAGGCGTCCGGCTTGCGGCGGAAAGATGTCGGCGTTCCTGCCCACTTCGTGGATCGGCCACGAGGTATTCGCCTCGTCGGAGCCGCCCACGACCTCGCTCTCGTAGGTCATGTGGTGGAACACGTAGCGCCCACCAACGGTGCTCGTCGGGCCCGAGCGAGGAATGTCGTTGATCTCGCGCACTTCCACGGCCGACACGTAGCGGTCTTCGGTGAGGCCAGTGGGGACGTGGCCCACATCGCCCCACCAGTCGGGACCTTTGGCCGGCACCACCATCTCCTTGGAGCGCAGGACCAGATCGGGCGTGCCAATGGTCCAGGTGTCGGTGGCGGCCTTGGCCCGTGCGGCCGGCAGGTCGGCCACGTTGCCGAGCGGTGCGCCCGCATCGGCCCAGGCGGCGATGGCTGCGATCTCTTTCTCGGTCAGCGACGGATCGCCCTTGAAGTGCTGGATGCCAATCTCGCGCTCGACGAACCACGGCGGCATCACGCCGGCGCGCGGCCCCATGCCGGTGCGCCGCTTGATCGAGCGGGCCCAGGGCCGCACTTCTTCGTAGGTCACGAGCGACATCGGCGCCACGCCTTCGGCGGTGTGGCAGTTCTGGCAGCTGCGCTGCAGAATCGGCGCGATGTCCTTGGCGAAGGTGACGGCACCGGCCGCGGCCGGCGCTGATTGCGCGAAGGCTGATGTGCCCGCCCCGAGCCACCCCGTGAGCGCCACGGCGCAGGCCACCCTGCTTCTGAAACGCCGACCCGCCGACGGATTCCGGTTGCTCATCGCGCCCATCCTTTCGTGCCGCCGCGGAATCTATGCGGAATTCCCGACGCCGTCAACCCGTGGGGGCGCATTCGCATCAGGCCGGCACGTTGCCTCCACAGTTCACCTGGCTGGGGATGCACGACTGCGTGGTGGAACACCATTTGGCTCCCGGGCAGCAGCTCGTTGACACGGCGAACATCTGCAGGTCGCCCTTGATCACGGTGAGGTTCGGCAGCGTCGGCTGGTCGAGCCACTCGCCGTCCCAGGTCATGCCCACCTGCGGCATCTCCACGATGGCGAACTCCCAACGATTGGGCGCGCCGAGGATGCACGACTCGGTCTCCTGCACCAACCCGAGCCACGGGCCGTACTTCACCGTGCACCAGAACGGCGTCTGGAGCTCGAGCCCATTGAACGCGCTCAGCTTGTAGTGCAGCTCGTGCTTGGCCAGCACTGCCAGGTCGGTGTGCCCGGTCACGTTGGGATAGCCGGCGGCGCCGGTGCTGGCGGGCGGCGCGGCAGCGAGCAGAATCTCGTCCGAGAACGGCCCAGGATCCTGACAGATCACGCGCGGGTAGATGGCCTGCGTCCAGGTACTTGCGCGTCTGGTACGACGGCGTCGGAATGTGCGGCAGCGGTGGTGGGGTAGTCGGCTTCGGCGGGGGTGGCACCGGCCGCGCCGGCGGCATGATGGTGAGATACGGTCCGCGCCGCGCGTGGGCCAGCGTGCCGCCCAGTTCGAACGGCTCGAGCGGCAGTTCGGGCAGGGAATGGATCAGATCGCGTCCTTTGCTCACGGTGTTCCCCTTGAATGCTGGCCGGAGTGTCGGCCTCTGGGGAAGTAGCGCCGTTCGCCGCGCAATTGCCGCACAGAACGGCCGCCGTGTCTTCTCTTGCCGTCGCCGCCCGCTTACTTCTTGCCGGGCGAGACCAGGAGCGCCGGCAGTGTGTCACAGGCCTGGCGCCAGGCGGCCTGGGCCGGCGCTTCGAGTTTGCCGTGGCAGTGCTTGACCAACCAATGGGCCGCCTCCTCCGGCGTGTCGTGCACGTGGGCGGTATGCGAATCCGTGTGGCCGGTGACCGAGACGATGCTGGTCAGGATGGCCCCCGACTTCAGCAGACAGACTTCCACGTCGGTGATGTGCCCCTCGCCCTCGGTGTCGTCCACCTGATTCTCGCCCAGGGTCCAGCCGTCCTGTCGCACTTGCGGCTGGCCATCCAACAGCAGGTGAGAGGTCGGCGCCCCGACGACCGAGGTGAGGTGCGCCACGAGTGCGGCGGGGAGCGGCCCGAGCGATTCACGACTGGGCTGGGGTTTGGGAACCATGCGCGCGAGTATACGCGCCGCGGCAGGGAAGGGCCGCCCGAAGCGCTAGGGCAGAACCGGCGTGCGCTCCTGCGGCAGCGCGAAGGCCATCAGCGTCGTGCCCGACGCGATGAGCACCTGCTGGCGGCCGTCGAGCGTGTAGGTCATGGCGGCCGCGCCCCAGATGGGCGAGCCGGTCTGGTAGTGCCAGAGGTTCTTGCCCGTCTTCGAGGCGAAGGCCATGAAGTTGCCCTCGTTGTCGCCGGCGAAGACCAGGCCCGAGGCGGTGGAGAGCACGCCGGCCATGCTCGGCGACGGGTACGCGAATTCCCATCGGCGCTCGCCCGTGACGGCGTCGATGGCGCGCAGAGCGCCGGAGGCCTTGTCGGGATCGCGCTTCACGACCCCGCCGAACGACGACTCGCCGCGCACCAGCTTTGGCGCCTGCGGCTGGTAGGTGGCGCACGTCTCGCGCGCGGTCACGAAGAACAGGCCGAGGGCGGCGTCGAACGACGGCGGCATGAAGTTGGTGCCGCCCCATTGATCCGGCACGCACGATCCCTGCCCGTCGTTGAGCACGATGGGACGTCCCGCGGCATCGAGCTCGCGGGCCCACGTGGTGGCGGTGAAGGGCCTGCCGTGCAGCAAGCGGCCGGTGACGCGATCGAGCACGTAGAAGAAGCCGTTGCGGTTGGCCACCATCACGACCTGGCGTCTGGTGCCGTCGATCGTGAGGTCGGCCAGCACCGGCACGTGGTTGGCATCCCAGTCGTGCGTGTCGTGCGGCGTGAACTGGAAGTGCCACTTGCGCGCGCCGGTGTCCGGGTCGAGCGCCAGCAGCGAGTTCGTGTAGAGGTTGTCGCCCTGGCGATCCTTGCCGTAGTAGTCGGGATTGGGATTGCCCGTGGCCCAGTAGAGCGTGCGCAGCGCCGGGTCGTAGCTGCCGGTCATCCACGTGGCGCCGCCGCCGCGCGCGATGGCATCGGTAGCGGCCGGCCACGAGTCGCTGCCTGGCTCGCCGCTGGCGGGTACGGTGTAGTGACGCCACAGCCGCGCGCCCGAGCGCGGATCGTAGGCATCGATGAAGCCGCGCGTGGCGTACTCGCCGCCCGAGATGCCGACGATCACCTTGTCGTCGACCACGAGCGGCGCGAGCGTTGCCGCGTAGCCCACGGTGTAGTCGGCCAGCACGACGTCCCACAGCACCGTGCCGGTGGCGCGGTCGAGCGCGAGCAGGTGCGCGTCGAGCGTGACCATGAACAGGCGATCGCCGAGCATGCCGAAGCCGCGGTTGACCGGAGCCTGCGCGCCGTAGGTGAGGTTGGCCGGCAGGTCGCGCCGGTACTGCCAGAACGGCCGCCCGGTGCGGCCGTCGAGCGCCCACGCGAAGTTGTTCGAGCCGGTCACATAGAGCACGCCGTCCCAGGCGAGCGGCGTGGCTTCGAAGCCGCGCCCGCGCGTCATGGTGCCAGTCTGGAAGGTCCACTGCGCGGCGAGCCGGTGCACGTTGGCCGGCGCGATCTCGGTGAGCGGGCTGTGACGCTGGCCCGTGTAGTCGCCAGAGAACGTGACCCAGCGCTCGGGATGCCGCAGGCCGGCGAGCAAGTCGGCGGCCGTCGGACCGCTGATGCCCTGTTGCGCGAGCGCCGCGATGCTCGCGCTCACGAGACACACGATGGTGGCCGGCAGTCGCGTCATGGCGGTCCCTTCAGCGACGTGAGAAACGCCACGACGTCGTCGAGACCGGCGTCGGGCAGCCGATCCGGTCCGTAGTCGGGCATCAGCGACTGGGCGTCGCGCGCCACGCTGGCCAGGTCGGCCTTGCGGTAGCCCTGCAGCCGTTCGCGGGTGTCGAGGATCTGCACGGAGAAGGCGTCTTCGCCTTTGCGCAGGCCGCGGATGCGGGCGCCGTCTCTCGTCACGAGCGTGACCGATTGATAGCCCGGCGTGATGACCGCGCTGGCGCGACGCACGGCCGTGCGCAGCGCGTCGGCCGATTGCGTGACGCCGATGCGCGTGAGGTCGGGCCCCAGGCGGCCGCCGCGCAGGCCCACGCGGTGACAGCCGCCGCAGGTGCTCCAGAAGGCGGCTTCGCCCTGCGCGGCCGACCCCCGCGCGCCATTCATGCCGTGCGTGCTGACGGCCGCGCCGGCGCCGGTCCGAGCGCCGCCCGGGCCAGCCCCGGGCCCGGCGCCGGCCGTGCCGAGCGCCTTCAGGTAGGCCACGAGCGCCCGCACCTCATGCGTCGGGGGCGGTGGTAGGCGGGCATGATGCTGCCGGGCACGCCCTGGCGGATCGCCTGGAACACGCGGTCGTCGGTGGCGCCCGCACCCCACAGACGCGTCAGATCGGGTCCGCGCACGCCGGTGGCGTCGGCGCCGTGGCAATCGGCGCAGCGCGCGGCAAAGAGCGCAGCGCCGGCGGCGCGCCGGTCCGCCGGGGGCGGGCGCGGGCGCTTGCCGCGGCCCACGACGGACCAGCTGGCGACGACCGACATCGCCGCCCAGCCCGTCATCGCGCGGAGCACGCGCCGCAACATGCGCGCGAGTATACTGCCGGCGCCACCTTCGTCACGGGCCGCCACGCAGGTCGTGAGCCGGCCGAAACACGCTCACCGGGGAGGACGCATCATGCGCGAGATCTCGAGTACGCGGTCGCGGGTCACGGTCCTGGGATCGGTCGTTGTCGTCGCCGCGGCGCTGGGGGTGCTCGGCTCCGCCATGGGCACGACCATGTCCGCCGCGCAGGCGCCCCAGAGCAACTTCATGGGCGGCAATCCCACGCAAATGGACGCCAAGGCGATTCGCACGCTGCGGCTGCGCTTCCCGGCGGGCAGCCGTTCGAACTGGCACAGCCACTCGCACGGGCAGCTGCTGATGGCCGAGGAGGGCAAGGGCCGCACGCAGGATCGCGGCGGGGCGCTCGTCGAGGTCACGCCCGGGCAGCCGTGGTTCACCAAGGCCGGCGTCGAGCACTGGCACGGCGCCGCGCCCGACCAGGACATCGTGCAGCTGACCATCTACGAGGGCGAGGTCAAGTGGCTCGAGCCCGTGACCGACGCCGTCTACAAGGCCGCGCCCGGCAGGAAGTGAGGACACGATGGTTGCGCTGACCTCGCTCTGGCTGCCGGTGCTGGTGTCGGCCGTGCTCGTGTTCATCGCCAGCTCCGTGATCCACATGGCGCTCGGCTATCACAACTCCGACTACGCCAAGCTGCCGAAGGAAGACGACATCCTGGCGGCGCTCGGGCCGATCGGCATCCCGCCGGGCGACTACTTCCTGCCGTTTGCCGGCGGCATGGCCGGCTTCAAGGATCCGGCGTTCCAGGCCAAGTGGAAGAAGGGCCCGATTGCGGTGCTCACGGTGATGCCCTCGGGCGTCAACTTCATGGGCTCGCAGCTGGCGCTGTGGTTCGTCTACGCCGCCGTGGTCGCGTTCTTCGCCGGCTACGTCGCCAGTCACACGATTCCAGCGGGCGGCAACTACCTGGTGGTGTTCCGCGTGGTCGGCACCACGGCGTTCATGGGCTATGCGCTGGGCCTGTGGCAGATGACCATCTGGTATCAGCGCTCGGTCGTGACGACATTGAAGTCCACGGCCGACGGCCTGCTCTACGCGTGCCTCACTGCCGGCGCGTTTGGCTGGCTCTGGCCGGCGGCGTAGTCGTAACGGGGCCTGTGACCGTTACAATTTCTGGCGCTGCAGATTCTGCCATGCGGGGTAGTCCGCTGGCCCGAGCGAAGGAGTGCGACACATGTGCGATGAGAACTTCGAACACGATCTTGAAAACTACGCTCGCTTCCCGGCGTTGACCCGCCGGCAGCTCGGCGCCGTGTCGCTCGGCGCCGGCATGACGTTTCTGCTGCCGCGTGCCGCCGATGCGCAGGCCGTGAAGGAGCAGGACGTCACCATCAAGACGCCCGACGGTGAGTGCGACGCCTACTTCGTGCATCCGGCGAATGGAGCGAGTGCCGCCGTCATCGTCTGGCCGGACATCCTCGGCCTCCGCCCCGCGTTTCGTCAGATGGGCAAGCGGCTCGCCGAGTCGGGCTATGCGGTGCTGACCGTCAATCCGTTCTACCGCCAGAAGAAGGCGCCGGTCGTGCCGGCGGGAGCGAGCTTTGCGGATCAGGCCACGCGCGACGTCGTGATGCCGCTGGCGCAGGCGTTGAATGCCACCACGCACGTGACCGATGCGAAGGCATTCGTGGCGTGGCTCGACGGTCAGGCAGCGGTCGACAAGCGGCGCAAGATCGGCACGACCGGCTACTGCATGGGCGGCCCGATCGTGATGCGCACGGCGGCGGCCGTGCCGGACCGCATCGGTGCCGGGGCGTCGTTCCACGGTGGCGGGCTGGTGACGAAGGAGCCGAACAGTCCACATCTGCTCGTGCCCACGATGAAGGCGCACTTCCTGTTCGCCGTGGCCGACAACGACGACAAGCGCGACCCGACGGCGAAGGACGTGCTGAAGGACACCTACGCCAAGGCGAAACTGCCGGCGGAAATCGAAGTCTACGCCGCCGCCCACGGCTGGTGTCCGCCCGATTCCGCCGTCTACGACGAGAAGCTCGCCGAACGCGCCTGGGCGCGTCTGCTGGTGCTCTTCAAGACCGCGCTGGCCTAGTTGTAACGGGGGTCACGGTCTGACCCCTCCGGCATGCATTTTGCGCAAGTAGCATGCCAAAGGGGTCAGGCCCCTTCGTTACAAACGCACGGGGATGGCGCGTTCGCTGAGGAACTGCTTCAGTTCAGCCACGCCGTGCGTGTTGAAGTGGAAGATCGAGGCCGCGAGCGCCGCGTCGGCGTGACCGTGGTGAACACCTCGGCGAAGTGCTCGAACGAGCCGGCGCCGCCCGAGGCAATCACCGGGATGGCGACCGCGTCCGACACCGCGGCCGTGAGCGCGCAGTCGAAGCCAGACTTGGTGCCGTCGCGGTCCATCGACGTCAGCAGGATCTCGCCGGCACCGCGATCGGCCGCTTCGCGCGCCCACCACACCACGTCGAGCGTGGACGCGGCCGAGCCGCTGCGGGTATAGGCGATCCAGTGCTCGTCCACCGTCTTGGCGTCGATCGCCACGACCACCGCCTGGCTGCCGTAGCGCTCGGCCAGCCGCGTGATGAGTGTCGGATCGGCCAGCGCCGCCGAGTTGAGGCTCACCTTGTCGGCGCCCGCGTCGATGGCCGCGGCCGCGTCGTCTTCGGTGCGGATGCCGCCGCCCACGCACAGCGGCAGGAACAGCTCGCGCGCCACGGCCTGAATGGTGTGCGCCCGCGCCTGACGCGCCTCGAGCGTGGCGGTCACGTCGAGGATGACGACCTCGTCGATGCCTTCCACGTCGTAGCGTCGCGCCAGCTGCCGCCGGATCGCCAGCCGCGCGCAGTCCCTCGAACTGCACGCCCTTCACCACCTGTCCGTCGCGCACGTCGAGGCACGCGATGATGCGCTTGGCCAGCATCAGCGCACCTCCGTGAGCCAGTTGCGCAGCACCTGCAGCCCGACCTGCCCCGACTTCTCGGGATGGAACTGCACGCCCGACACCAGGCCGTCCTGCACCGCCGCCGTGAACTCCACGCCGTAGCTGCTCGTGGCCACCGTGCCGCGCGTGAGCGGCGCGGCATACGAGTGGGTGAAGTAGACGTGCGCGCCATCCGCGACGCCGGCGAAGAGCTTCGACCAGCGCGGCAGCGCCAGCGTGTTCCAGCCCACGTGCGGCACCTTCTGTCGCGCGCCGGTGGCGGGGACCACATCCGGCAGCCGCGCGCACATGCCCTGGCACACGCCGAAGCCCGGCACGTCTGGCGCTTCGGTGCTGCCGGCAAAGAGCCACTGCAGACCCACGCAGATGCCGAGCAGCGGACGCCCCTGCGTCGAGCCGCTCGAGGATCGCGTGCCGCCACGCCTGATCGAGCGTGCGCGTCGACCCGAAGTGGCCCACGCCAGGCACGATGACGCCAGCCGCGTGCGCGAGTGCCGCCGGGCCCGCCGGCGTGTAGAACTCGGCGCCCACCGCCCCGAGCGCCTTGCGCACCGACGTGAGATTGCCGGCGCCGTAGTCGACGAGCGCAATCACAGCAGGCCCTTGGTGCTCGGCAGCATCTTGGCCATGCGCGCGTCCTTGGCGCACGCCACGCGCAGCGCGCGGGCAAACGCCTTGAAGCACGCCTCGATCTTGTGATGATTCGAACGGCCGTGCAGCACCTTCACGTGCACGTTGGCGCGCGCCGCCGAGGCGAAGCCCTCGAAGAAGTCGGTCACGAGTTCGGTCTGCAGATCGCCCACGAGCCGCACGCGCACCTTGGTGTCCACCACGGTGTGCGGACGTCCACCCAGATCGATGGCCACGACCGCCAGCGTCTCGTCCATCGGCATCACGAAGTAGCCGGCGCGGTTGATGCCCTTGCGATCGCCGAGCGCCTGATCCACCGCCTGGCCGAGCGCGATGCCGATGTCTTCCACGGTGTGGTGCTGGTCCACGTCGAGGTCGCCCATGGCCGTCACCGCCAGATCGAAGGCGCCGTGCCGCGCCACCAGATCCAGCATGTGGTCGAGGAAGCGCACGCCGGTGCGATTCGTGAAGCGTCCGCGCCCTTCGAGCGTGAGCGCCACCTTCACGTGCGTCTCAGCGGTCTTGCGGTCGATCAGGGCTTTGCGCACAACGCCTCCAAGGCCGCGATAGCCGCGCGCGTGTGTTCCACCACCCCCGCCGTCACGCGGAAGCAGCCGGCGCAGCCCGGCTCCTTGCTGCGATCGCGCACCAGCACGCCGCGCGCAATCATGCCCCGCACGAGCTCGGGCGTGCGGTCGCCGCCGTGCACCAGCACGAAGTTGGCCGCGCTCTTCCAGTAGCTCAGACCGAGCCGCGTGAGCGCCTCGTAGAGCAGCGCCTTGGATTCGGTGGCCTGGGCCACCGACCACGGCACGTACTCCGTGTCGGTGAGGGCGGCGCGCAGGGCCGCGACGGCCACGGCGTTGAGATTGATGAGCGGCATCACGTAGCGGATCGGCGCCAGCAGCGCGGGCGGCGCAATCAACACGCCCACGCGCATGCCAGCCAGGCCGTGCGCCTTCGAGAAGGTGCGGCCGACGATCACGTTGGGATACGCGCGCACCAGATGCAGCAGGTGCGAGCCGTGGAAGTCGTGATAGGCCTCGTCGAGCAGCACCACGGCGTGGCCGGCCCGCTCGGCGATACGGCGCACGTCCGCTTCGGCCACGGTCTGCCCGGTGGGATTGTGCGGCGTGTTCACGTGCACCAGACGCGTGTTCGGACCCACGGCCGCGAGCACGGCGTCGGTGGGGAAGGCGAAACCCGCGCGCATCGGCAAGGCCACGGTGCGCGCGCCGAGCGCCTTGGCGTTGATCGAGATACGGCTCGAACGCGGGTAGCGCCAGGATCTGCTCCGGCTGTCCGCTCAGCGTGGTGGACGTGGCACCCAGCGCGACGAGCGCGTCTGGCGCGCGCTGCACCAGGTAGCCAATCGCGGTGAGCAGCAGCCCCTCGTCGAGCCCGTTGGTCAACACGACCCAGTCGGGATCCACGCCGAGATACTCGGCCGTTTCGCGCACGGCGGCTTCGTAGTCGGGATAGGTCGCCACGTCGAGCGGCGACAGCGCGCGGATGGCCGCGAGCACGCGCGGCGAGCAGCCGGCGGTGTTCTCGTTCAGGTGCAGGCGCAGGCCCGGACCCAGATTGGGCATGCCTTGAATGGTGGTCATCGCTTCTTGCCCTTTCGCGGGGAGGTCACGGCGGCCATGGCCGACATGCGCAGGTCGATGGAGCGGGCGTGGCCTTCGAGACCCTCGGCGCGCGCCAGTGTGGTGACGGTGCCGGCGATCGCCGCGAGTCCGGCCTTGGTCAATGTCTGGATCGACACGAGCTTCACGAAGTCGGAGGTATGCAGCCCGCCGCGCACGCGCGCGACCCCGGCCGTGGGCAGCGTGTGGTTCGAGCCGATGGCGTAGTCGCCGGCCACCTGCGCGGTCCACGCGCCCACGAACACCGCGCCGGCGTTGGGGATACGAGCGGCGCGCGAGTCGGTGTCGACCACCAGATGTTCCGGCGCGGCGGCGTTGGCGAGCGACTCCGCTTCCGCCATCGTGCGCGTGACGATGATGCCGCCGTGGTTCCAGAGCGACGTGGCCGCGGGCCCCGTTGCGGGCAACTGCCGCGCCACTTCTTCAGCCACCTCGCGCGCCAAGGCGCGCTTCGCCGTGATGAACACGGCGCGGGCGTCGGGGTCGTGCTCGGCCTGGGCAAGCAGATCGGCGGCGATCCAGGCCGCCGGTCCGCGTTCGGCCACAATCAGAATCTCGCTCGGGCCGGCGTAGAAGTCGATCGGGCAATCGGGCGCCACGAGCGCCTTGGCCGCCGACACCCAGCGGTTGCCCGGGCCCACGATTTTGCTCACGCGCGGCACGGTCTTCGTGCCGTAGGCCATGGCCGCCACGGCGTGCGCACCACCGATGCGGAAGAAGCGGTCGACGCCGGCTTCTACCGCCGCCGCGAGCACCACGGGGTCGACCGATGGACTGCACACCACCACTTCGGGCACGCCCGCCACGCGTGCGGGAATGGCCGTCATGAGCAGCGACGACGGCAGCGGATAGCGTCCGCCGGGCACGTAGCAGCCCACGCGCTCGAGCGGCACCACGCGCTGCTCCACGGTGACGCCAGGCCGGGGCCGCACGCGGAATTCGCGCGGACGCTGGGCGGTCGCCACCGAGCGAATCGCCTCCGCGGCCTCTGTCAAGGCCGCGCGCACGGCGGCCGGCGCCTTCGCTGCCCCCGCCTCCATCTGCTTCTGCGTGACCTCGAGCGGCCCGCTCCAGCCATCGAGGGCGCGCACATACTCGCGCAGAGCGACGTCGCCTTCCTTGCGCACTCGGCCGACGATTCTCGCGGCCGTGCGCTCGGTTGCTCGATCCTGAATCGTCTTCGGATTCAAGAGGGACTCGACTTCAGCGCGATTGGAGGAGGAGACGATTCTGATCATGCTCGCGTTGCTCGCAGGTGCTGGGGTCTGGGGGCTAGGGGCTGGGGCGTGCCGAGACTGGGTTCTGGGGGCCGGGTTCTGGGGGCTGGCGCGCGCAACTGTCTCGCTACCTGGTGACCAGCTTCGACAACGGCAAGAGAAGACACGTCTTTTGACCGGCGTGACATTTTGCTCGCCCCAGCCCCCAGCCCCAGCCCCCAGCCCCTAGAGAACGATCTTGTTCAGGGGATACTCCACAATCCCATGTCCTCCAGCCCCTTTCAATTTTGGAATCAGAGTCCGCACAGTCTTCTCTTCCACGATGGTGTTCACGGCCACCCATTCGGGGTCGCTCAGGGCCGACACGGTGGGACGCTGCAAGGCCGGCAACTGGGCGATGACCTGATCGAGGTCGGCGCGCTTCACGTTCAGCATCAGGCCCACGCGGCTCTGCGCCTCGATGGCCGCCTTGAGCAGCAGGGCGATGGTCTCGAGCTTCTCGCGCTTCCATGGGTCGGTCATGGCCTGGGGATTGGCGACCAGCTGGGTGTTGCTCTCCATCAACGTGTCGATGATGCGCAGCCGGTTGGCGCGCAGCGTGGAGCCGGTTTCGGTGGCCTCGACGATGGCATCGGCCAGCACCGGCGGCTTCACTTCGGTGGCGCCCCACGAGAACTCGACGTCCACCTCGGCATCGCGGGCCTTGAACCACTGCTGCGTCACCCGCACCAGCTCGGTGGCCACGCGTTTGCCCTTCAGGTCCTGCGCCGTCTTGAAGGGCGAGTCCTCGGGCACGGCCAGCACCCACTTCACCTTGCCGAAGCTCTGCTTGGAGTAGACGAGGTCGCACACCGGGATGAGCGCCGGCTCCTCCGGATGGCCAATCGCGTGCTCGGCAATCCAGTCCATGCCGGTGAGCCCGGCATCGAGCACGCCGTCGCCGACGTAGCGCGCCATCTCCTGCGCACGGATCAGCATGCATTCGATCTCGCTGTCGTCGATCGAGGGGAAGTAGGAGCGGGTGTTCACGTGGATGTCGAATCCCGCGCGCTTGAAGAGCGCCACCGTCGCATCCTGCAGCGATCCCTTGGGGATGCCAAGCTTCAACAGACTCATCGCGCCGCCTCCGTCCATGCCGTTTCGATCTTGTTGAAGCACGTGCGCTCGCCGGTGTGGCACACGTTGCCGTCGCCCTCACGCGCGGCCTTCACGAGCACCGTGTCGTCGTCGCAGTCGATCAGGATCTGGCGCACGGCCAGGCGATTGCCCGACGTCTCGCCTTTGGTCCACAGGGTGTTGCGCGTGCGGCTGTAGAAGGTCACGTAGCCGATGCGCTTGGTGATGGCCCAGGCCTCTTCGTTCATGAAGCCCACCATCAGCACCTCGCCGCTCGTGTCGTCCTGCACCACCGCGGGCACCAGCCCGTCCAGTTTCGTGAAATCCAGAGTCATCGTGAGTCCTTCGATCGAGTGCTGTTGCGTCCTGGAGCGGCCCACAACAAAAAACCCCGCCGGGGTCCGGCGGGGCTGTTCAGGTTCGAGAGTGAACGCTGAAGACGTGTCAGTGAGCTACACGCACAGTCCGGCCGGCCCGCATTGGGGCAGGTGATGAGGGACGTGATGCGCATGAGTCAACCGGAACACGATGCTGACGAGCCTAACCGAAATCCCGCGTCCAGGGCAACCGGGCTCACTCTCGGACCTGCGAGACTATTGTCCACCCTGCATTCGCGCGAGCGCTTGCACCGTGAGCGGATACGAGTCGCCAAAGGCGGCGCGAAAGGTGTCGTAGCTTTCCTTGAGCAGCGCGTCGGCTTCGTTGGTCCTGCCCAGCGCGCGCAGCGTCACTCCCAGCTCGCCGGCAACCGCGGCTGCCCGGTCCCTTATGTCGGGATAGCGTCGCATGATGTCCTGGGCCTCCCGCAGCACCTGTGCCGACTTCTGTGGGTCGCCTTGGAGGCGATACACCACGCCCAGGCCGGTGAGGGGTCCAACCAGATCCGGATGGCCTGCCGGCCGTATTCGCGTGAATCGTTCGTAGGCATCGAGCAGCACCGCCTGCCCGCGGTCGAGCTGCCCGAGCGACACGAGCGCGCGTCCCCAGTTGCCGCGCACGACAGGTGCCAAGGGGTGCCCGTCAGGCCAACTACGCGCCATCATCTCGACGGCCGCTGCCGACTGGCGCTCGGCGTCAACGTAGTTGCCGCTGATTCGCGAGAGCACCGACAGGGTGTTGAGCACCATGAGGCGCTCGGGCGGCTGTGCGGGCAGGGCGTCCATGCGCCTGAGCGCGTCGTTCAATGCCGCTTCGGCTTCGTCCGTCTCGCCCATTTGGAGTAGCAGGGCGCCAATGTTGGAGACGACCACACTGGTGCCGCCAGGATTGAGCCGGTAGCGGTCCGCCACTTCGACGGATTCCCTTAGGAGGCTTAGTGCTTCTGGATCTCCGGGCCGCTGATAGAGGATCGCCACGGCCAGGTCGTTGGTCGCGATCAGGTGGAGCTCGGGATCGGCCTCGGCTCCACGCGAACGCACATAGGCGACGGCTTCGCGACACAGGGCCTCTGCGCCCTTGAAGTCGCCGGTCTGCAGTAGATGCTCGCCGAGCAGCTCTTTGCTGGAGGCGATGCCAAACGCATCACCTTGCACTTCATAGAGGGCCAGCGCCCGCTGCAAGTGGGGTAGCGCGGCGTCCGCGGCGCCCAGCCCGATGTAGGTGCGGCCCAGTGTGCGTCGCATCTCGGCTTCCACTTCTGGCGCATCCTTCAGCTCGGTCTGAATCAGCGCTCCCGCGCCGTCGAGCACCTGCGCGCACGGTGATCGAGCCAGCCTGCCCGGCGATTGGCGTTGTACCAACTGGGATTGGCCGACGACAGCATCTGCGTCAGGAACCGATTGAGCTGCGCTGGCCTTGCCGGATTCGGCGCGGGCCACGCGCGCCTGCTGCACCGACACCGCCGTGGCCGCCAGCAGCGCCACCAGCAGCGTGGCGGCGACCGCCACGGCCACCCAGTGGCGCTGCACGAAACGCGACGTGCGGTAGGCGAGCGACGGCGTGCGGCCCTCGATCGGCTCGCCCGCGGACCAGCGCACGAGATCATCGGCCAGGTGCTGCACGCTGGCGTAGCGCGCGGCCGGCTCGTGGGCCAGCGCTTTGCCCACGATGGTGCCCAGGTCGCCGGTGAGCGTGCGTCGCAGCTTTGCGAGCGTGGTGTTTCGCGCGGCCGCGGCGGCCGCGGTCACGACGGCGTGGGGGGCCGTGGTGGTCGTGCGCGTCAACGCGCGCTCCATGGCGGCCATCAGCGAGGCGCTGTCGGCGAAGGGCGCCACGCCGGTGAGCAGCTCGTAGAGCACGAGACCCAGGCTGTACTGGTCGCTGGCGGTGCCCACGGCCTGGCCGGTGAGCTGTTCCGGGCTGGCGTAGGCGGGCGTGAGCGGCGCCTTCGAGAGGGTGGACAGCCGATCCGGTTGCAGCAGCGTGGCGGTGCCGAAGTCCACCACTTTGGCATGGCCGTCAGCGGTCACCAGGATGTTCGAGGGCTTGAGGTCGCGGTGCAGCACCAGATTGCGATGCGCAAACGCCACGCCCTGGCACACCTCCGCGAACAGGCGCAGCCGGCCGGCCACGTCAAGCCGCTGCGCGTCGCAGTAGCGATCGATCGGCTGGCCGTCCACGTACTCCATCACCAGGTACGGCTCGCCAAACGTGGTCACGCCGCCGTCGAGCAGGCGGGTCAGGGCGGGATGTTCCAGGCCCGC
Organism: uncultured Acidobacteriota bacterium; assembly: GCA_963814395.1. Taxonomy (GTDB): domain Bacteria; phylum Acidobacteriota; class Vicinamibacteria; order Vicinamibacterales; family UBA2999; genus CADEFD01. Next base: position 297,988 of record CAWFCS010000031.1, on the reverse strand, counting down.
CAGGATCTGGCGTTCGGCACGGAACTGCGCGACGAGCGCCGGGTCGGACACGCGCAGGTCCATGATCTTGATGGCCACGCGCTGGCGGAACTGGTCGTCGGCGCGCTGCGCCTCGTAGACGGCGGCCATGCCGCCACGCGCGATCAGGCCAGCCACCTCGTAGCTGCCCAGGCGGAGTCCTACGTGCGGGTCGGTCTGGCGGGCGGACTCTTCCGCCGTGGCGTCCGCGGCGAGCAGCGCGTTGACCTCGGCGGCGAGGGCGGCGTCGTGGCCGCACAGCTCCCGCACGCGGGCATCGCGGGCCGGCCCCGGGGCCTCGTCGGCCAGGGCGTGGAAGACGTCTTCAACCTGTTGCCACCGTGTAAAGGCGCTCACCGCTCGTCCGTCATACTATCTGCTCACGACATGTCTGACGTTCCCGGCCACCTCACCCACCTGTTGCAGCAATGGGGCCACGGCCACGCCGAGGCATTCGAGCGCCTCATTCCTGAGGTCTATCCCGAGCTGCACGCCATGGCCGCCCGGTTCGTGAACCGCGAGCGGCCGGGCACGATTCAGGCCACCGTGCTCGTGCACGACCTCTATCTGCGCATGCTCAAGCAGGAGCGGGCGAATTTTCCGAACCGCCGGGCCTTCTTCGGATTCGCCGCCGGCGCCATGCGTCACATGCTGATCGATCACATCCGCGCGGTGCACTCCGCGAAGCGAGGCGCTCGTCGGGTGCGCGTGCCGCTCAGCGACGACCTCCAGTTTGTTGACCCGAGCAACGAAGACATTCTCGACCTCGACGTGGCTCTCACCGAGCTGGCCGCGCTCGACGAGCGGAAGGCGGAGCTGGTGCAGCTGTGCGCGTTTCTTGGCTGCGGCCGCAACGAAGCCGCCGACGTACTGGGCATCTCGCTCACCACGGCGAAGCGCGACTTCCGGCTGGCGCGCGCCTGGCTGGCGCACCGGCTGCAGCGCGACGTGGTCGCCGAAGACTGAACGCCTCGCTCTGTGCCCCCCGGCGGGCACGCGAGGCGGGGCCTTTCGGCTCCCGCCCCGCAAGCGCCCATGCCAGCGCTACGGCACCACGAGGGTGACCGTGTTCGACGGCGGGCTCGGACCCACGCTGTTGACGGCCACGAGGCGCAGCAGGTAGCTGCCGCTCGGGACACCAGGGAACGACGCGGACGCGCCCGAGAGCGGCGCGCTGCCCAGCACGACGCCGCCCGCGGTGAGGGCGGTGAGCACGTACGACGTGGGCGCACCGCCACCACCCGGGCTCCACGACAAGCCCACCGTGTTGCCGGTGACCGTTGGCACATTCAGGGTGGGCGCGCTGGGCGCAGACGCCCCGGCCACCGTGAACGCGACCTCGTTGGTGGCCGCACTGGTGCCGCCGGCATTCTGGGCCAGCACGCGGGCGTAGAAGGTGCCGGGCGGAATGCCGGGGACGGCGATGGTTGTCGCGGCCGAGAGGGTCAGCGACCCGGCGGGCACGGCGAAGCCTGGCGTGAGGCCCGCGACCAGCACGTAGTTTGCGACCGGCCCGCCCGACGCGGGCGCCGTCCAGGTGAACGTGACGGTGCTCCCGGCCACGACCGCGCCCAGATTCGTCGGCGTGCCCGGCAACGCCGTCGCCGACGGCAGGGTGACGGTGACGGCGGCCGATTCCGGCCCGGTGCCCTGGGCGTTGGTTGCGGTCAGACTGACGACGAACACGCCGTTCGGCGCGACCGCGCCAAATGACGTGACGTTGCCGAGCGGCAGCGTGCCCAGGACGGGTCCGCCCGCCGTGGTGCGGGCCACGAGGGTGTAGCTCGTGGGCGCGCCGCCCGAGGCGGGTGCGCCCCACGACAGGCTCAGGTTGTTGCCGTTGACCGTGGCTCGCACGCTCGTGGGCGCACCAGGAGCACCAATGGGCGTAGACGACAAGGAGTAAATCCTCGCCGACTCAGCATATTGCGAGGTCATCAGTCTGCCGTTGACGCCGTCGAGGCTCACTGAGTTCTCAGCATAGGAAGAGGGCTGAGGTACTGATTGTGATTCCGCCCACGTCGCCCCGTTGCGGCGAAAGACACTGAAGCCATCGGCGCCCAGGATTGCGACATCTCCTTTGAGTGCGACTGACAGTCCAAGCTGGCGGGCATTCGGGTTGCTGCCGATGATCTCCTGCTGCAGCGTCCAAGTCCCACTGCTACGGACATAGACGTACCCACCATTCACGACATTCTGCGGAGGCCCGGTTAGCCTTCCCCCGACAATCATGGTGTCGCCATCGACGGCGCACGAATATCCGAAAGTATCTCCACTCGTGGGGACCCGAGCTGAAAGTGCCTGCTGGAGAATCCATCCAGATCCGGACCGCACATACACACGCACCGACCCACCGGAAAGTGCAGGGAACGAGGAGCCGACGCAAATCGTGTCGCCAGAGATATCGCCGGCGCTGCCGAACCCATCTGAAGGGACGACTCCAGTCGGCGGCAGCGTCGTGCCAGATGACCATGTGGTTCCAGTTCGTTCATACACGAGCGCTGAACCCGTCGGCGCATTGGGCTGGGCGCTTTGGGAGCCGACCAGTAGGCTGTTGCCACTTAGCCTGATGACCGGGCGATAGCCCGTTGCAATCTGAGTCTGGAGCGCCCACGACGAACCCGCTCTGACATAGACAAACACCCTGCTTCTGACGGGATTGTTGAAGGTTCCGTCGAAGTCCGCCACTGCGAGCGTGTCGCCACTTAGAGCCAGGCTCCAACCGAACTGCTTCCCTGGAATCTGTCCTTCAATCCGTTGCTGCAACACCCAGGAAGTGGCGCTCTTGACGTAAATGTAGACGACGCCGGTTTCCCTGGCGCCGTTCACGGGCTCCTCGCTGCTTGCCACGGCGGCGGTCAAGCCGTCGATCGCAACACCACTAGTGAATGGGCCGACTGTTGGTGAACTTGGACGAATCAGCTGTTCCACCGAATACGTTTGAGCCAGCGCTTCGGGGCCGCCCCCTATGACGGCCACGAGGGCAATTAGCAAGACTGCGGCACGCTTCAGTGTCATATCGTTCTCCAGGAAGTCACCCCCGCACCTCATGGCGCGAATCAGGTCTTCCCCTACACGAGCGGAAACGATTGGGAAAAGGGGCCGCGCTTGAGCGCGTGCACTGCAGTCGGGACTTCGACGTCCTCAAGCGGGTGCTGGCAGCCTTCGAACGCGAAGGGGTTGTCTGCGTTTGCCGGACGCCGTGCAGATAAGCCCGTTCTTCCACCGCGTGTCCACACCTGGCAGCCTGACATGCACGGTCGTGAGCGAGGGCAGGCCGACCGGCGCACCGCCCGCCGGGACTTGAGGCTTCAACGCGACCCATGAACGCGTTCGCGGAGGGTCCAAGCACCTTGTCTCGGGTAAACTGGCGGCGCGACGCATGAGCGCCCCTCCGTCACCGCATGGCGCCGACCGTTGGCAAACCGTCGAGGCGATCTTTCACGACGTCGCCGATCTCGACGCCGGCCCCGCCCGCGACGCCCAGGTGCTGGCGCGGTGCGGCGGCGATCAATTGCTCGTGGCCGACGTGCAGGCGCTACTGGCTGGCGACGCCCTCGCGAGCGCGGCTGAGGCCCCCGGCGACCCTCACCTAGGCCTGCGGCTGGGCGCGTATCAAATCGATGCGCTGATTGCCCGCGGCGGCATGGCGGCGGTGTACTCCGCGTTTCGCGCCGACGACCAGTTCCACCAGCGCGTGGCCATCAAGATCATGGACCTGCGTCTGTCAGACGCTGCCCTCGTGGCGCGGTTCAAGGCCGAGCGCCAACTGCTGGCCACGCTTGAACATCCTGCACTGACGCGGTTGCTCGACGGCGGCGTCACCGCGATTGGCGAGCCGTACCTGGTGATGGAGTTTGTGGACGGCGTGGCGCTCGACCAGCATTGCGATCGCGCGGGACTCGATACCGCGGCGCGCGTGCGCCTGTTCATTGACGTGTGCGCTGGCGTGACGTTTGCGCACGGGAAGCGCGTGGTGCATCGCGACCTGAAACCCTCGAACATCTTGGTCACCGCCGACGGGCACGTGAAAGTGGTGGACTTCGGCACGGCTACGCTGCTCGAGCCCGATCGCCTAGCGACGGTGTCGCGAGCGCCGCTGACCCCAGCCTACGCGAGCCCCGAGCAGCTTACGGGGCAGCCGGTGGGCGTCGCCAGCGACCAATACAGCCTCGGTCTTGTGCTCTACGAACTGCTCACGGGCGCGCCGGCATTTTCGGATCGCGGGTCGCTCATGGCCTCGATGGAGCGCGCGCTTGCAGGCACGCCGCCGACCACACTTCCCGATGCGGTGACCAACGCCGCTGCCGCCGCACGCGCCACGTCGCTGTCCCAACTGCGGGCGACCCTGCAGGGAGACCTCGAGGCAGTCGTCTCGACGGCGTTGTCCGCGGCTCATGAGGATCGTTACCCATCCGTCGATGAGATGGCCAACGAGCTCAGGCGCTGGCTCGATGGTGTGCCAGTGGCGCGTCGGGGCCTCTCACGGGCGACGAGGCGCACGCGGGCGTTGTCGGCGGTCGCCGTGGTCTTACTGAGCCTGGCCGTGGTGACGCTCACCTGGCCCCTGCGCCAGACGACGGCCGCAGTCGCCGGCTCGTTCACCCTTCCCGAAGAGGCGGTCAGTATTGCCGTGCTGCCGGTCTCGAATCTCACAGGCGATCCAACGCTCGACGCGTTCATCGACGTGTTGGCCGACGACATGGCTGAGGCGCTCACGCGAGCGCCAGCGGTACGCGTGACGGCTCGTACCTCCACGTTGGCGTACCGCTCAACGCCGCGTGACATCCGCGCCGTGGGGGCGGCTCTTGGCGTGCAGCACGTCGTCGAGGGCACCGTGGACCGCAGCGGCACAGCGTTGAACGTGACCTTGCGAGCGACGCGCACCAGCGACGGGGCCGAGGTCTGGACGAGCAGTGTCGAGACGGTCGCCACTGACATGTTCGTGCTGGCGCAGCAGGCCGCGGTGGGTGTGCTCGGTGCGATAGACACCCGCGTCGACACCGCCGCCATTCAGTCGGACGTCACGTCTCCGCACGATGCGCGCGCCCGCGACGCGTATGCTCAGGGGCGTCACTTCACGCGGTTGGCGACGCCGGCTGGCTACGAAGCCGCGAAACGTGCGTTTGAGGAGTGCATCCGGATCGAGCCCGCGTTCGGGCGGTGCCATTCCGGCTGGGGTGTCGTGCGTTCGTACCTCCTCGCCGCGGCGGGCCCCGTCTCGGCGGGCGACCTCGGCGAAGCGGAGCGAGCCATGGAGCGCGCGGTCGAACTCGAACCCGGCAACGCCACGGCGCTCGCCAACCTTGGCGGCGTTGACATCCTCTACCGCTACGACTGGCTGGCGGCCCGCGCCAAGTATCTTCGCGCCGTCCAGATTTCGCCGCGACTGGCGCTCGAAGCCTATGCTGGAGGTCTGGCCCTGGTCGGTCGGCTGCGCGACGCCGAGGCGCTGTATCGCAAAGCGCTCGAGTGGGACCCACTGAGTTTGGCGCTGCACTTCAAGGTCGCTGGGGTCATCACGGCGCAAGGGCGATTCGACGACGCGCTGGCTCACTACCTGACCGTCGACTCGATCGCCCCGGGGCATCCCGCCACGCACTATGCACGCGTTCTGCTGTATGCGTGGAAAGGTGACGTCGACAAGGCGCACGCATCGCTCGACGCCCTCCAGGCGGTGGCGAGTGGTTCGTCCCTGGTCACAGCAGCCACGGTGATTCTGCTGGAGCACAGGGGGCGCCACGCCGAGGCGCTTCACGAACTTCAGGTGTGGGAAGCCGGCGCCGGACAGCAGCAGCCGTACCTGCTGGGGGCGTGCTACGCGCAGCTGAGACGGCCCACGGACGCCGGCAAGTGGCTTCTCGTCGCGATCGAGCGCCACGACCCATCTGCCGCCGTTCTCGTGATGGACTGGGGACTGGAACCGATCCGACGCGCACCCGAGTTCCGCACCGTCTGGCGAGCGGTTCCCAAGCTGACCGTTGAGGCCGCGTACCCTGGTGGCCGGGAAAGGCCCTGACGCGCCGCCGCGAGATGACATGGCCGCGTCGGCCTACTCGCCGCCGCGCAGGCGCGCGAGCGCTTGAATGGTGTAGGGGTGAGCGTCGCCAAGTCGCGTCTTGAACGAGGTGTAGCTTTCGTTGAGCAGCGCGTTGGCCTCGGTGGTGCGGCCCGACGCGCGCAATGTCATGCCAAGTTCTCCCGCAATGCTTGCCATCACCGACAGCATCGACGTGGCCGCCACGCTGGCTCGTGCCTCGCGCAGATACCGCTCAGACTCGCGTAGCCGTCCCTGCAGGCGATAGGCCATGCCGAGGCCGAGGCGTGTGCCAGATAGCTCCGGGTGATTGTCCGGACGAAATCGCCTGAAGTCCTCGAGCGCGTCCAGCAGGACCAGGCGCCCGCGTTCGACGTCGCCATTGGCCACGAGCGCACGGCCCCACGTGGTCTTGAACGACGGCTGATACACATGATCGGCGGGGTATTCCCGAGCAGCCCCTTCGGCGGCGGCGGCTCCGAAACGGACGGCCTCCGGGTAGTTGCCCACGGTGCGCATGAGCTCCGACAGGTTTCTCATCCCGGCGAAACGGTTCGGGGGCGGTGACGGCAGCGCTTCCAATCGTCGAACGGCGTCTCGCAGTGTGGCTTCGGACTCCTTCAGTTGTCCGCCGACCAGGAGTTGCAGTCCCAGGTTCTGCAGGGCTACCGCAGTGCCACCGGGGTTGAGCCCGATACGATCGGCCAGCGCGATCGACTCGCGAAGAAGCGCAAGCGCCTCGAGGTCGGCAGGGCGCTGGGTGGTGAGGGCAAGCGCGAGATCGGCTGCCACGCCGAAACGGAACTCGGGATCGTCGTGTTCGTCACGTGACCGCGCGTACGCGAATGCCTCGCGAAGATGTGCCTCGGCTTCGCTGGGGCGGCCCCGTTGATTCAGGATTGTGCCCTTGCTGTGCGCGACAACTGCGATCCCGTATGCGTCCCCCAGCCGCCGGTAGAGTTCGAGGGCTCGATCCAGGTGTCGCTCCCCCGCGTCGCTTGCGCCAAGTCCAATGTAGGTTGCGGCGATTGTGCGCTGCATCTCAGCTTCGACGGAGGGGTTGCCGCCAAGTTCGGTTTGCACCAGTTGGCTTGCTTCATCCAACACTTGCCGCACCGTGATCGAACCGGATCGCGTCGCGTTGGGATTGGTCCACGTGGGGTCGGCCGAGGACAGCATTCGCGTGAGGAAGCGATTGAGCTGCCGCGCTTTGTCAGATTCGGTCTTGGCCTTCGTGGACTCGGCTTGCGCCACGGCGGTCTGTGCCCGTGCGATCGCGGCTTGCTGAAACGACACCACGGTGGCACCGAGCAGTGCGAGCGCCAGAGTGGCGGCAATCGCCGTGGCCACCCAGTGCCGCCGCACGAAACGGGAGGCGTGATAGCCGAGCGACGGCGTGCGGCCCAGAATCGGCTCGCCCTTGGCCCACAGTGCCAGGTCGTCGGCCACGTGCTGCACGCTGGCATACCGCGCGGCCGGGTCGTGCGCCAGCGTCTTGGCCACGATGGTGCTCAGGTCACCGGAGAGCACACGGCGCAGGCGGGCCAGGGTCGTGCGCCTGGCTGCGGCCGCGGCCGCGGTGACCACCGTGTGCGGCGCCGTCGTCGTGGTGCGCGCCAGCGCGCGTTCCACCGCCGCCATCAGCGAGGTGCGTCCCGCAAAGGGCGGCGTGCCGGTGAGCAGTTCGTACAGCACCAGGCCCAGGCTGTACTGATCGCTGGCCGTGCCCACGGCCTGGCCCATGAGCTGCTCGGGGCTGGCAAACGCGGGTGTGAGTGGCGCTTTCGACACGGTCGACAGCCGGTCGGGCGCGAGCAGCGTGGCGCTACCAAAATCCACGACCTTCACGTGTCCGTCGGCGGTGACGAGCATGTTCGAGGGCTTCAGATCGCGGTGGAGCACGAGGTTGCGATGGGCATAAGCGACGCCCTCGCACACCTCAGCAAACAGGCGCAGGCGGCCGTCGAGATCGAGCTGCTGAGCGTCGCAGTAGTGGTCGATCGGCTGGCCGTCCACGTACTCCATCACCAGGTACGGCTCGCCCAGCGCCGTCATGCCGCCGTCGAGCAGGCGCGTCAGGGCCGGATGCTCGAGGCCGGCCAGAATCTGCTGCTCGGCGCGAAACTGGGCGACCAGCAATGGGTCCGACAGGCGGAGGTCCATGATTTTGATGGCCACGCGCTGCTGGGAACTGGTCGTCGGCGCGATGCGCGGCGTACACGGCGGCCATGCCGCCGCGGGCGATCAGCGCATCCACCTGGTAGTGCCCCAGCCGCAGGCCCAGGTGCGGATCGGTGGGGCTTCGGCGGCCCGCAGGCTGGCGTCCTCCTCCAGCAGCGCGCGCACTTCAACGGCGAGGGTCGGATCGTGGGCGCACAAGTCGCTCACCATGGCGTCGCGCGCCTGGCCGGCCGGCAGGTCGGCCACCGTGTGAAAGATCTGCTCGACGCGGGCCCAGCGAGTGGCGTCCGTCATTGGGGGTGGGCCATACTACCGGGCGACGCCGTGGCCGACACACCGGGACATCTCACGCAGCTGTTGCACAGTTGGGGCAAGGGCGAAGCTGAGGCCCTCGACCGCCTGATGCCCGAGGTATACGCCGAGCTTCGCGCGATGGCCTCTCGGTTCGTGAGTCGCGACCGCCCCGGCACCATCCAGGCGACGGTGCTCGTGCACGACCTTTACCTGAAGATGCTTCGGCAGGAACGCGCGAGCTTCCCGAACCGCCGCGCCTTCTTCGGATTCGCGGCTGGCGCGATGCGCCACATTTTGATCGATCACATTCGTGCGCAGACGGCCGGGAAGCGCGGCGCCGGGCGCGTGCGCGTGCCGCTCAGCGACGACTTGCAGTTTGTCGACCCCAGCAATCACGACATCCTCGATCTGGATCAGGCGCTGACGGAGCTGGCCGCCTTCGATCCCCGGAAAGCGGAACTGGTGCAACTGTGCGCGTTTCTTGGGTGTGGGCGCGCCGAGGCGGCCGAGCTGCTCGACGTCTCGCTCGCCACCGCGAAGCGCGATTTCCGGATGGCGCGCGTGTGGCTGTCGCAGCGCATGCAGCTCGACGTCGTGGCCGACGACTGATTCGTCGGTTCTGCCATCGCCGTACTGGGGGTCGCACACCCACGATCGAAACAGTCCCGACGGTGTCCCGCCGGGACTGTGCACTGGTGCCGCTTCCTGAACGCGATGCCTAGGGCACCACGAGCGTGACGGTGGTGGAGGCCGGGCTCGGCCCCACGCTGTTCACCGCCACGAGGCGCAGCAGGTAGGTGCCGCTCGGCACGCCGGGGAACGAGGCGGATGTGCCCGAGAGCGGCACGCTGCCCAGTACGACGCCGCCCGCGGTGAGGGCGGTGAGCACGTACGACGTGGGCGCGCCGCCGCCCCCCGGCGTCCACGACAGGCCCACGGTGCTGCCGGTCACCGTCGGCGCGTTGAGCGTGGGAGCGCCGGGTGCGGCGGGGGCCGCCACGGTGATGGCCACTTCGTTGCTGGCGGCGCTCGTGCCGCCGGCGTTCTGCGCCAGCATCCGCAAGTAGTAGGTGCCGGCGGGGATGCCGGGAATGGCGGTGGTCGTGGATCCTGCCGGCAGCGGCAACGAGCCGAGCGGCACGGCGAAGCCGGGCGTGAGGCCAGCCACGATCGCGTAGTTGGTCACCGGGCCACCCGACGAGGGTGCGGTCCAGGTGAAGGTGGCCGTGCTGCCGACCACGGTGGCCGTGAGGTTGGTGGGGGCGCCAGGCGGCGGCGACACGGATGGCAGCGTCACCGTCACCGAGGCCGATTCTGGGCCGGTGCCCGAAGCGTTGGTGGCCGTGAGGCTGAGCGCGAACACGCCGTTTGGCGCCGCCGCCGTAAACGACATGACGTTGCCGAGCGGCAGCGTGCCCAGCACGGCGCCACCGGGCGTGGCGCGCGCGATCAGCGTGTAGCTGGTGGGCGCGGCGCCTGAGGTGGGCGCCCCCCACGACATGCTCAGGACGTTGCCGTTGGCGCTCGCCTGCAGGTTCGTCGGCGCGCCTGGTTGACTGGTTGCAGCTCCCCGAGAGTAAACGGCCACGGTCTGCGTCGGGTGCGTCCGGCCGATGAATGCCGCTGTGTCATCGAGAGCCACGCTCTCGCCGAACTGCGACGCGCTCACATCTGTGGGCACCACCCGTTGACGGTTGCTCCATGTCGTACCCGCGCGTTCGAAGACGAATGCCGAACCGTTGCGCATCGTGGCTCCGTTCGTGACGGTTGGCGCGCCGATGAGCAGGACGTTGCCGCGAAGGGCCAGGTCGTAGCCGAAGTAGCGCACGGTCAGCACTGGGGACACGATCTTCTGTTCCAGTGTCCAGGTGCCGCCGGACCGGCGATACACGTAGGCCGCCCCGGCGTCGGTGGCTCCGCTGCCTGGCGCCTGATACGCGCCGATCGCAACCGTCTCGCCGTCTACCGCGCAGCTCTCGCCATAGCGTGCGTAGTGGGTTCCATCCGCCGGCACGAGCTTCTGCTGGACGGTCCACGCGTTGCCACTTCGCCCGAAGATGAACGCCGACCCGCGCACGACCGCTCCCAGCGGGTCGGTATTGGCTCCGATGCAGAGCACGTCCCCAGCGACGTCGATGGCGCTACCGAACCCGCTGACGGTCGTGGCGCCGGCCGGTATGAGGCGCTCGCCCACCCACGTGGTACCGCTGCGCCGAAACACATAGGCCGCCCGGCCCGACGGCGCGCCGACGAAGATCGTATCGCCGACGATCCGCACGGCCTTTCCGAACCACATTTCGGCCGTGGGCGCCGCGCCGGGCGGCAGCAGCTTTGCCTGCTCGACCCAGGACGTCCCGTTCCAAGCGAAGACGTAGGCGGCCCCGGGCTTCGGGTTGGCGATGGTCGAGCTATGCGGTGCGCCGGCCACGAGCGTGTCGCCGCTCACATCCACGGCGTCGCCGAAGCCGTCATTGACGACGCCGCCACTGCCGGAAATCTCCTGTTGGAAGTTCCAACTGCCACCGACTCTCCGATAGACATGCGCGGTTCCCTGCCCACTGTTGCCGTTCACGCTCGACGTCGGGGCACCGATGACCAGTGTGTCGCCATCAACGGCGACCGTCTTTGCGAACTGCCCGGACGCAGTGGTCGAGGTCAGCGCCTGGGCGAATGACAACGGCTGCCCGTGGGCCACTCCGACGGTGGCGATGACGGCTGCGAGCGCCCACGTACACTTTCGAACCTGAGGCTTGATCATCGCGGGGCCCTTTCTGGGTGTCTTGGAAACTCGAACGAGATCGGCGCGCGGGGTCATCACCGTCGGGGCTCCACGAGCGTGACGGCGTTCGACGACGGGCCCGGGCCGACGCCGTTCACCGCCACGCTGACGACATCTGCGCACGTTGCCAATGGTGCCGCTCGTGCGCTGCGCTTACGGCACGACCAGCGTGACCGTGTTGGAGACCGGACTCGGGCCCACGCTGTTCACGGCTACGAGCCGCAGCAGGTAGCTGCCACTCGGCACGCCGGGGAACGACGCGGACGACCCCGAGAGCGGTGCGCTGCCCAGTACGACACCGCCCGACGTGAGCGCCGTGAGCACGTACGACGTGGGTGCGCCGCCGCCGCCGGGCGTCCACGACAAGCCCACGGTGTTGCCCGCCACCGTCGGCGGGTTCAGCGTGGGCGCACCCAGCGCTGCTGGCGCCGCCACCGCGACCGTCACTTCGTTGCTGCCGGCGCTAGTGCCGCCGGCGTTTTGCGCGAGCACGCGCAGGTAGTAGGTGCCGGGCGGAATGCCGGGAATCGCGGTAGTCGTGGACCCGGCGGGCAGCGGCAGCGAGCCGAGCGGCACGGCGAAGCCGGGCGTGAGCCCGGCGACGATCACGTAGTTGCCCACGGGTCCACCGGAGACGGGGGCGGTCCAGGTAAACGTGGCCGTATTGCCGAGCACGGTGGCCGTGAGGGCGCCTGGGGCTCCCGGTGGCGTCGGCAGGTTCGGCACCGCGATCGTGACCGTCGACGATTCCGGACCGGTGCCGAGCGCGTTGGCGGCCCGCACGCTCACGATGTAGGTGCCGTTCGGCACGACGCCGCTCACCGTCGTGAGCGTGCCCACCGGCACCAGCGTGGCGGCGCCGCCTGACGTGGACCGCGCCAGCAGGGTGTAGCTCGTGGGCGCGCCGCCGGCGCCGGCCGCCCACGACAGCGTCAGCTGGTTGCCGTTGGCACTGGCCTGAAGGTTCGTGGGCGCGCCCGGCGTGCCCGCTGCCAGGTTCACGTCGTAGAACGCCGCTCGTCCCTCACGCACGACGAGTGAATAGCTCGGCGCTCCGATCACCACCACCGTTCCGGCAATGGCCAGATCGATTCCGAATGAGTCGAGTCCAGCCCCAGCCGTCGGGCGCACCTTCTGCAACTGCCTCCACGACGTGCCCGTCCGCTGGAAGAGATACGCGGCGCCGGTGGCCCCCAATTCGCCTCCTGCGCCAACCGCCATCAGATCGCCGTCGAGGGCAACCGCCCCGAAGCCAGCGCTCGCACTAGGGTCGCTGGCCGTCACTTTCTGCTGCAGCGACCACGTCGCAGCCGCCCGCGTGAACACGTAGACCGATCCCTGGTTGGTGAGCGTCGCCCCGTCGTCGCTTGCCGCCCCGATCGCCACGGTGTCGCCGTCAAGCGCGCACCCGCCACCAAATGCGTCACCGGCGGCTCCATCACCGGCGAGCAGCTGCTGCTGGAAGTTCCAGGCCGCGCCGCTCCGGGTGAAGATGAAGGCCGATCCCTGGCCGGCGTTGGCCCCGACCGTGTCACCGGTGGCCCCAACACACACGGTGTCGCCGAGCACACCCACCGAGCCGCCGAGTTTGTCGCCCGCGGCCACTCCTGGAGCCGTGAGCGTGCGTTCCTGCCATACCGTGCCAGGTCACGCTCGAACACGTAGGCTTGCCCTCGGGCGGCGCCTCCCACGGCGCTGTTGTGCGCGCCCACCACCACGGTGTTTCCATCTATGGCGGTGGCCCAACCGAACTGCGCGTTGTCGGAGACATCCGAGGCCACCAGCTTGGCCTGTTGCACCCACGCCGTGCCGTTCCACACGAACACGTAGGCTGCGCCGTGCCGGCTGCCCGTGGCGCCAATTCGCGCGCCGAATGCGCCGACGACGAGCGTGTCGCCGCTGAGGGCCACACTGCTGCCGAAACGCATCGACGTGGCGGCGTCACTCGCCGTCAACCGCTGCTGACGCGTCCATGTGCCGCCCGCGAGCCGGTAGATGTAGGCGGCGCCCACGAAGTTTCCTTCGGCGCCGGCTCCAATCACCGCGGTGGTGCCTTCGAGCGCGGTGGCGATGCCGAACTCGGTGCCAGACGTGCCAAACACTTCGCCGCGCAGCGTGGCGACCTGACCGGAAGCGACGGTGGCCGACGTGAGGTGTGCCACGATGGCGAGGGCAAGGAAGAGCTGTCGACGATGGGCCATGTTGGGGGGAGTCCTTTCGAGTGATCTCAATCAGACAAACGGAAACGCCCGCCGGAAGGGCTCATGGCCGTTCCAGCGGGCGTTGGGCGTGACGGTTGCTGACGTGGCCGGTCGTGCGCCGCGTTTACGGCACGATCAGCGTGACGGTGTTGGAGGCGGCGCTTGGCCCCACGCTGTTGACAGCCACGAGCCGCAGCAGATAGCTGCCGCTGGGCACGCCGGGGAATGACGCCGACGAGCCCGAGAGCGGCGCGCTGCCGAGCACGACACCGCCGGCGGTGAGCGCCGTGAGCACGTACGACGTGGGTGCGCCGCCGCCGCCGGGCGTCCACGACAGGCCCACCGTGTTGCCCGTCACCGTCGGCGCGTTGAGCGTGGGCGCGCCGGGCGCGGCTGGCGCCGCCACCGTGATGGTCACTTCGTTGCTCGGCGGCGCTGGTGCCGCCGGCGTTCTGCGCGAGCACACGCAGGTAGTAGGTGCCGGGCGGAATGCCGGGAATCGCGGTGGTCGTGGATCCGGCCGGCAGCGGCAACGAGCCGAGCGGCACGGCGAAGCCGGGCGTGAGGCCGGCGACGATCACATAGTTGGCCGACCGGGTCCACCCGAGGCGGGTGCGGCCCAGGTGAAGGTGGCGGTGCTGCCGAGCACCGTGGCCACCAGGTTGGTGGGAGCGCCCGGCGGCGGCGCCACTGACGGCAGCGTGACCGTGACCGAGGCCGACTCCGGCCCGGTGCCCGCGGCGTTGGTGGCCGTGAGGGTCAACGCGAACACGCCGTTCGGTGCCGCGGCAGCAAACGACAGCACGTTGCCGAGCGGCAGCGTGCCCAGCACCGCGCCACCCGCCGTGGCACGCGCGATCAGCGTGTAGCTCGTGGGCGCGGCACCCGACGTGGGCGCCCCCCACGACATGCTCAGGGCGTTGCCATTGGCGCTGGCCTGCAGGTTCGTCGGGCGGCGCCGGGCGGCCCGGTGAGCACAGGTGGCGTTCGTCGCTCGGCGCGTAGATGGCGAGCAGACCGCTGCCGAACGTCGAGCGGCGCCGCCGGCGATAGGTGCGTGATGCCGTCGGTCGCCACCGCATCGCCAAGATCTGACCACCCGTTGGGAATCGGGATTGGCGTGGTCAGCCCGCTGGCGCACGACCCAGCGACCTCCCACGCGCGTGTAAAGCAGCGCCGCTCGGCGTGAGGACGGCACCCGCGTCGTCCGATGACCAGGGCATCTCCCTGATGGCCACGGCTGCCCCAAGCTCAGCAATCGTGCCGCGTCCGGCACCAGCGTCTGCGTGCAGCGACCACGCCGCCCCCGTGCGCGGGTAGACGTAACCCGCCCGACCCGACCCGGGCTGCCCTAGGTGAAGACGGCGAGCCGAACACCACGGTGTCGCCGTCGAGGGCGCACGACAGCGCCCACGCGGGCGCCGTTGGTCGTCGAGGGCGTGAGTTTCGGGCCCTCCTGCGTCCAGTTCGACGCCCCGCGGCGGAAGACGTGCACCGCTCCGGGCATGACCGCCGGGGAGGAGGCCCCCGGGGCACCCACGCACACCGCATTGCCCGAGATCCCCACTGCCGAGCCAAACCGGTCGTCTGCCGCCCGGTCGGAGCCCACCAGTTCCCGCCTGGTCCAGGAGGTGCCACTGCGCTCGAATACGTAGGCCGTCCACCCCATCGATGAATTGCTGACTGCGCTGCTGGTCACCAGATAGTCGCCTTCGAAGGCGAGGCTGTCGCCGATCAGCCGGCCGGCCGGGCCCGAGAGCGTGGTCTGAAGCGTCCACGACGTGCCGTTCCACGTGTAGACCCAAATCAAGCCATCGTAGTTATTCGATCCGCCGTTGCTCACGGCGAGGGTCGTGCCACTGATCGCCACGGACCTGCCGAACGCGATTGCAGATGAAGTTGGTGTTGGTGACCGGGCACGCCAGTTCGCTGATACGGCGTCCAGACGCCCGCGACCGTCCGATAGATGTAGACCGCCGAGGTCGCGCCCACCGTCGCCAACCCTGTGGCCCCTGCCGCCGCCCACTCGCCGTCCACGTCCACGCCCGCCGCGAAGTTGTTGTTCGCGTTCCGGGGCCGCCAGAACCTGCGTGCGAACGAAATAGGGTTGCGCTGTGGCGTCTGCGGCAAGCAGGCCCGTCATCGCGACCGCAACGACAGACATGAAGAAGCGTCTCGTGTGTCATCAAGGGTGAGTTCCTTTACTCTGTCCTCGACCAACACAAACGGAAACCGGCGCCGGACGGGGCCATGGCCGCCATGGGCCGCACACCTCGGTCATCTGAGGAATCGCGCTCACAGCGCAGGCACAGTAGGATCCCGACTCATCGCGATGGAAAACACCCGCTGGCAGCAGCTCGAGGCGATCTTCCACGACCTGGTGGATATGCCGCATGGCCCCGATCGTGAGTCCGCCCTGCAGGCGCGCTGCAGCGGTGATGCGGCGCTCGTGGCCGAGGTCCGTGCCTTGCTCGCGCAGGAGGACCAGCTCGACCACGGCGGCGACGTCGACCCGCATCTGGGCGTGCGTCTGGGCCACTACGAGGTCACCGCGCTCATTGCCCGCGGCGGCATGGCGGCGGTCTACGAAGCCCGACGTGCCGACGACCAGTTCCAGCAGCGGGTGGCCGTCAAGATCATGGACCTGCGGCTGTCGGACCCGGCGCTCGTGGCGCAGTTCCGGGCGGAGCGGCAGATTCTCGCGGCGCTCGAGCACGCGTCGCTGACGCGCCTGCTCGATGGCGGCGTCACCCCGCTGGGCGAGCCGTACCTCGTGATGGAGTACGTGGAGGGTCAGCCGATCGATCGCCACTGCGACGGCCGGCGGCTCGACGTGCTGGCGCGGCTGCGGCTGTTCGCCGAGGTGTGCGACGGCGTGGCCTTCGCCCATCGCGCGCTCGTGCTGCACCGCGATCTCAAGCCGTCCAACATCCTGGTGACCCCCGAAGGCCGTGCCAAGGTGGTGGACTTCGGCACGGCGACGCTGCTGCAACCCGATCGCCTGGCCACCACCTCTCGCGCGCCACTGACGCCGGCGTATGCCAGCCCTGAACAGCTCATCGGCGGCGCCGTGGGCACGGCCAGTGATCAGTTACAGCCTGGGTCTCGTGCTCTTCGAGTTGCTCACCGGGGCGCCGCCGTTCGGCGCGCGCGTCTCGCTCATGGCGGCCGTCGAACGGGCCCTCGCGGCTACCACCGCGACGACGCCCCACGCGGTGCTGACCGAAGCGGCAGCGCAGGCGCGGCAGACCTCGCTGGCGAAGCTGCGACGCACGCTCACCGGCGACCTCGCCACCATTCTGGGCAAGGCGCTGGCGCACGACCCGGCGGCACGCTACGCCAGTGTGCAGCACCTCGCCGACGACCTGCAGCGGTGGCAGGCCGGTGAGCCCATCGTGGCGCGGCCCGACAGCATGGGCTACCGCCTGCGGAAACTCATCTTGCGGCGCAAGCTGGAGGCGGCCGCCATCGTGTTCGCGGTACTGGCGCTTACGGGCGGCTTGCTCGCGGCCGTTGCCCAGGCCCGCCGCGCCGACGCGCAGAGCCGTCGCGCCACCGAGGTGGTGCGCTTCCTCACCACGATGCTGGGCTCGGCCGATCCCGGCGCGTTGGGCAAGGACGCCACCGTGCGCCAGGTGCTGGAGCGCGCGTCGCGCGATGCCGCCGCGCTCGAGCCGACGCCGCAACTGGCCGCTGAAGTGCGCGGCATCATCGGGCGTACCCACATCGGTCTGGGCAACTACGACGTGGCCCAGGAGCAATTGCGGATCGCGCTGGCGGCGAACCGGCGCGTGACCCCCGACGGGAACGTCGAGACGACGCGCTTGCTGGGCGCCCTGAGCGAGGCGCAGGAATCGAACGGGCAGGTCGACGAGGCCAAGCGCACCCTTGCCGAGGCGGAGGCGTTGCTGCAGCGCTACCCCGAGACCGACCCGCAGTGGCAGGTAGAACACCTCGACCAGCGGGGCCGTCTGCTGTCACGCACGGGCGAGTTCGAGGCCGCGGTTCCGGTCATTCAGGCGGCGCGCGACCTGGCTCGTGTACACGCCCTCGCCCCAGAGGTGCGGGCGATGGTGGCCGCCAATCTCGCCTTCGCCTTGACGAACCTGGGTCGCCACGAGGAATCGGTGGCGCTCTATGCCGAATCCGTCGAGCAGACGCGCGTGGCGGTGGGGCCGGACGCGGCCCTGGTGGCCGACCGGCTGTCGCCCTACGCCAGTGCCCTGTGGTACGCCGGCGAACGCGAGCGGTCGCTCGGTGTCTACGAAGAAGCGTTGGCGATTCGCCGCAAGACCCACGGCACGGAACATCCCGACTACGCGTGGACGCTCGCCAACTATGCCGACTCATTGCTCTGGCTCGGGCAACATGCCAGGGCCGAGGCCTTGGCGCGCGAGGTGCTCGCCCTGCGCGGCCGCACGCTGGCCGACAGCCATCCGATGGTGCCGTTCACGATGGCGCTGCTCGGTCGCGCGCTCGGGCCCCTCGGACGCCTCGACGAGGCAGAGCGATGGTTGCGTGAAAGCCTGGCCGTGCGGGAACGACTGCTGCCCCCGGGACATTGGATGCTGGCCTCGAGCCGCAGCACGCTCGGCGCGCACCTCGTGCTGGCGAAACGATTCGGCGAGGCCGAGCCGATGTTGCTCGACGCCGAACGCGTGTTGGTGGCGGCCCTCGGCGACGAGTCGCCCATCGTCGCCGATGCGCGGCGCCGCCTCGGCGATCTCTATGCGGCGCAGAACCGCCCGGCCGACGCCGAGCGATGGCGCGCCCGGCTGCCGAAGGATCCGTGAGGGCGGCGCGCTGACAGCGAAGCGCTGACCTTCGCAGGTCAGCGCCTCGCACATGTGTCTAGGGCACCACGAGGGTGACGGTGTTCGAAGCGGGACTCGGGCCCACGCTGTTCACCGCTACGAGGCGCAGCAGGTAGCTGCCGCTGGGCACGCCCGGGAACGACGCCGACGACCCTGAGAGCGGCGCGCTGCCGAGCACGACCCCGCCAGACGTGAGCGCCGTGAGGACGTACGACGTCGGCGCACCGCCGCCTCCAGGCGTCCACGAGAGACCCACCGTGTTGCCGGACACCGTCGGCGCATTGAGCGTCGGCGCACCCGGAGCGGACGGCGCCGCGACCGTGATGGCCACTTCGTTGCTGGCGGCACTGGTGCCGCCGGCGTTCTGCGCGAGGACCCGCAGGTAATAGGTGCCCGGGGGAATCCCGGGAATCGAGGTGGTCGTGGCGCCGGCCGGCAGAGGCAGCGTGCCGAGCGGTACGGCGAAGCCGGGCGTGAGACCGGCGACGAGCGCGTAGTTGCCCACGGGGCCCCCCGACGCGGGCGCGGACCACGTGAGGGTGGCGGTACTGCCGAGGACGGTGGCCACCAGATTGGTGGGCGCGGCCGGCGGCGGGGGCACCGACGGCAGCGTGACGGTGACGGAGGTTGATTCGGGCCCGGTGCCCGACGCGTTGGTGGCGGTGAGGCTGAGCGCGAACACGCCGTTCGGTGCCGCCGCGCTGAAGCTGGTGACGTTACCGAGCGGCAGCGTGCCCAGCAGGGTGCCACCAGGGGTGGCGCGGGCGATCAGCGTGTAGCTGGTGGGCGCAGCGCCTGAGGCGGGCGCGCCCCACGACATGCTCAACGCGTTGCCGTTGGCGCTGGCCTGCAGGTTCGTGGGGGCGCCGGGCGGGCCAGTGGCAACACGTCCATACAGCGACCCGTAGCTGAACGTCGGCACGCCCACCGCCAGGGTCGTGCCGTCGGTGACGACAATCTGGCCGAAGGCGTCGTTGAAAACCGGATTGCCCTCTTGAATCCGCTGCGTCTGCGTCCATACCCCGCCCGAACGCGCGAACACGAATACCGACCCCGGCAGCCCTGGACCGCCCAGTGAGCCCTCCGGCGCACCTGCGACCAGCGTGTCGCCCGAGACATCGGCAAATGTGAGCGCGCGCGCCGGCGTGCTGTTGACCACCGGTTGCTCGGTCCAGGTGCTTGCCGACCGGGTGAACACGTGCACGGCGCCGTCCGGCGCCGTGACCAGCGTGTCGCCAGCCAACCTGCAGCCGGCGATGCCGCCGGTCGGACCCAGCAGCGTCTGTTGCAGCGTCCAGGCGCTGCCGCTGCCGACGTAAACGTAGGTACTCGGCGAGTAACGGCTCGACACGCAGAACGTCGTACCCGAGATGTCGATGCTGGCGCCGAAGTTCTGGGAGGCCACCGGCGCCGGCGCGCTCACCCGTGTCCGCGTCCAGGTTGTGCCGGAGCGCTGGAAGACGTAGACCGTGCCGGCCCGGTCGAGCGAATTGGTCGTGGCCCATTCGTGACCGGCAATCAATGTGTCGCCGTGCAGACTGATTTGCTGTCCGAAGAGGATTCCTGTTCCGGCCTCGGCCGTCAGGCGCGCCTGCTGCACCCAGGACGTGCCGTTGAAGACGAAGATGTAGATGGCGCCGGCGGCCGACGGCTCTGCCAGGTCGGCCCCGACGGCCATCGTCGTTCCACTGATGGCCACCGACTGGCCGAAGTTGCCATCACTCAACGGATCGGCCGCGACGAGGCGCTGGGCGAACGCCCAGGTGGCGCCGCTCCGCGTGTAGACCGACACTGTGCCCTGTCGCGACAGGCCAGAACCGCTGACCGTTGCTCTCGGTGCACCCGCGGCCGCGGTTGCGCCATCCACCGCCACGAATCCGAAGAAGGTCCCCGACGTCCCAGACAGTGAGGCCTGACGCTGCAAGGGCTGTCGTGCCTCGGCCGTCGTTGCCCACAATCCCGCCGCGACCATGAGCCAGGCGACCGCAGTGGCGTGCCAGAACTTCCTCGTACACCTCGAACGCGAGTTGGACATCGTTGACTCCATGCACACAGTTGAATCCGGGTGGCTCCGTGGTCATCAGGAGTCCGTACCGGGTGTCTGATGCATACATGCGGCAACAGGCGCCGGCTGGGGCCACCCCCGCCCTCTGGCCGGAAACGGCGTTCGGTGGCACACTGGACTCATGAACTCCAAAGCCATGGTCGTTGCCCTGGCTGCCTTGGCTTCGACCGGCTTCGGGCCCGCCGCGCAGGCGCCGAAGCCCGCTGGTCCTGCCGCTGCCAAGGTAGTCGTTTACAAATCCCCCACTTGAGGCTGCTGCGGCGCCTGGATTCAACATCTCCGGGCGGCAGGCTTCCAGGTGGAAGCCCACGATGTGACCGACGCCAAGCTCTCGGCCGTGAAGGCCGAAACAGGGGTCACCGACGAGCTGAGCTCGTGCCACACGGCCAAGGTCGACGGCTACACGGTGGAAGGGCACGTGCCCGCCAGCGATGTGCAGAAGATGCTCAAGGAGCGGCCCGAAGATCAGCGGCATCGCGGTGCCGGGCATGCCGGCCGGATCGCCGGGTATGGAAGGCGGCGCCAAACAGCCCTACGACACGCTGGCCTTCACCAAGGGCGGCGCCAAGACGGTCTACGTGCCGCACCGCTGACGGCCGGCGTCTAGACGCCTCTACGCTCTTGACGCCTTCGTTCGCGCGTCATAGCATCACGTTATGCGCACCACGATGACGCTCGACCAGGACGTCGCCGCGCGACTAGCGCAAGTGGCCAAGAAGCGGCGCCAACCACTGAAGGTCGTCGTGAACGCCGCGCTTCGAGCCGGGTTAGCCGAGCTCGATCGTCCTGACGTCGTCAGACCCCAGTTCCGTACGACCGGCTTCGCTCTGGGGCCCAGTCTGGTCGGCAGTCTTGACGACGTGGAGGGTGTGCTGGCGCGCGTCGAGGGCGAGCCACATCGATGATTCTGGTCGACGCCAATCTGTTGCTCTATGCTGCCAACCATGACGCGCCCGAACATCAGGCTGCTCGGGTCTGGCTCGACGCAAAGCTCTCGTCGACCGCTCGCGTGGGGTTGCCCTGGCCGTCGCTGCTCGCATTCGTCCGGCTCGCAACCAACCCGCTCGTCATTCGCAACGCCGTGCCGATGGCGGCGGCGTGGACACAGGTTGAGGAGTGGCTCAGCGCCGAGTGCGCCTGGGTGCCCGCGCCGACCGACCGCCACGGTGCTCTGATGGAGCAGTTCTGCCGAACGAACTGGATGACATCGCGCCTTGTGCCCGATGCGCATCTGGCGGCCCTCGCCATCGAGCACGGGCTGACGCTGTGCTCCAGCGACGGCGACTTCGCCAGGTTCCCCGGAGTGACCTGGGCGAACCCCCTGGCCGCGAGGCGTTGACCCGACGCGACGTCGACTCCCATGTGGATGGGTGCTACAGTACGGGCACCCATATGAAGACCACCGTCGAGATTTCCGACGCGCTGATCACCCAGGCCCGGAAGGTGGCGACCCGGCGCAGGGTCACGCTGCGCACCCTCATCGAAGAGGGCCTTCGGCAGGTCGTGAAGACCAGCGCGAAGGGGAAGTTCCAACTGCGCGACGAGTCATTTGCGGGCGAGGGGCTCGATCCGTCTTTCGAACACGGAGATTGCGGCGCAGGTGCGTGACGCGGCCTACAAGGGGCGGGGCGCGTGATCGCCGTCGACACGAACATCGTGGTCTACGCCCACCGGGTGGATTCGCCGTGGCATGCGGCTGCTGTCGCGCGCCTGCGCGAACTGGTCGAAGGCAGCGGTGCCTGGGCGCTGCCGTGGCCGTGGTGCACGAGTTCCTCGCCGTCGTGACCCATCCACGCATCTGATCGGCCGCCTACCCCGCTGCCTCGGGCCGGGCCCAGGTCGAAGCGTGGCTCGAATCGCCCTCTCTGGTGTTGCTCGGCGAGGCCGACGGGCACTGGCCGGCGTTGAAAGCCCTCGCCATCGGCCGGCCAGCATCGACGGCCCCCAGTTTCACGACGCCCGGGTCGCGGCGCTCTGCCTCACGCACGGTGTGCGGGAACTCTACGGCGGACCGCGACTTCAGCCGGTTCCCCGGCCTCCGCGTCGTCAACCCGCTCATCGGCTAACGGCCGCAACCGCGCCCCGGCCGGCTAGCGCCAGGTGGGCGTGATGTCGGGCTCGGGCCAGGCCAGGCCCGTGGCTCTGGCAATGAGCTGGCGCAAGTCGTCGGCGCCCTGCTGCGTGTTGGGAAAGGCGAACTCGCGCGTGGGCGAGCGCACGCAGTAGTAGATCAGGCGCACGCCGGTGCGCGGCACGGTGACGTAGCGC
This sequence comes from uncultured Acidobacteriota bacterium, assembly GCA_963814395.1. Lineage (GTDB taxonomy): Bacteria > Acidobacteriota > Vicinamibacteria > Vicinamibacterales > UBA2999 > CADEFD01. The sequence goes on along the minus strand of CAWFCS010000031.1, from coordinate 275,331 downwards.
AGCGTCAGCGACGACACCTCTTTCCACGGCAGGGTGTGCTCGCCGAACAACACCCGGCTGTGCAGCCCGGTGCCGTCGATCCGCAGCCGCATCCGCGTGGCGAACCAGTTGCCGAAGGCAAACGTGATCGCGATGATCGCGCTGCTGATGGCCAGGCCCAGGTAGATCGCGGCGTCGTCGTCAGCGGCGCGCGCGGCCGCGAGCGCCAGGGCCAGCGTCGTGACTCCCAGTACTACGCTGGCGACCGACAGGAAGCGGCTCTTGTGGCCGCCGTAGAAGACCGCGGGCGCCACGAGCACCAGCGGACCCGCCGCCAGGTGCGCCTGCGGCACGCCGCCGTGCAGGATGCGCCGCCCTGGCAGCAGCGGGCGCAGCATCAGCCACCCCACGAGCGACAGGCCGGCGATCCAGGCGAGGTCTTCGATCATCGGCGGGCCGCCCCTGCGTCGGTCATGCGTTCACGAAGGTCGTCACGCGGCGGCGCACGCGGTCGCGCAACGCGCACTCGCGCAGCTCGTCGGCCATGGCGGCCAGGCCCGGCACGCCGCTGATGAAGGCCACCGGCAGGTCTGGGTCGGTGGACCTGAGGTGCAGCGTGGCGTGCCCGAGCAGGCGCATGCCGAGCGGCCGGTGCAGGTCGAAGTCGTCGAGGCGATACAGGTCCACCGTCTGCTCGAGCGTCGAGAAGAGCCCGCGCACGATCTGCACCCGCTGGGTCGTGAGCGTGTAGGTCACGGCCCGGCTCTGCACCCAGAAGTAGAGATAGCCGAGCCCGAGTGTGAGGATGGCGATGGCCCACTGGCCCACGGTGTAGAGCGCCGCGGGATGACCGTGGAAGAGCGTGCGTTCGACCGCCGCCTCCTGCTCGATGCGGTAGGCGCCCAGATCGGTGTTGCAGAAGCGGCACTTGAGCGCGGCCGCCTTGATCGTCTCGGCGCACACCGGACAGGGCTTGGTCTCGTCGCTCATCGGGCGTGTCCTCGTGAAGGGCCTACCATCGCAAGCGGAGCGAGATGGTGGCGAAGCGGTGACTCTCGTCGGCGATCGTGCGATTGAACACCCGGCCCTCGGCGGCGGTGTCGGCCACGAGCGCGGCCGGAAGCTGCGGCGGGATGTTGTCGTAGAAGTGGTTGAGGGTCACGACCAGGTCCACGTTCTCGGTGCCCCCCTGCTCGGGGCGAATCGCCCAGACCATCTCGGTGAACAGATCGCGGCGGTAGTCGAGCCGCCGCCGGCCATCGGCCGGGGTGACGCGCCGGGGGCCGTCGAGCGGCAGCTTGTAGTAGGGCAGCACCGTGATCTGCACATCGCGCGTCGGCCGGAAGCGGATGGTCGGCCGCACGCTCACGCGGTAGCGATGTGTGCCCGGCAGCGGCACCTTGACCCGCGTCGGCGCACCGCCGGCGGCATCGATGGGCGAACGCAGCACCTCGAGTTCCGCGCGCTCCACCTCGGCGAACATGCTCGTGGCCAGTCCGAGGAAGAGACGCGACTGCCGTTCGCGGTACGACGCGCGCAGGTAGCGCAGCGCGGTCGCGAGCTGCGCGGCGCCGTCGGGGGTGAGTGCGGGCATGACCGTGTCGAGCCCCGACTCCACCGCGTCGAACTGCGCGCCGGTGCGTTGCCAGGCGCCGATGCGGCCGAGATGAATCCCGGTACGCGCGCCGACGCCAACTTCGTAGCGCTGCTGGATGCTCAGGAAGTTGTCGGCGAAGCGCTCGGCGAACGCGAAGTACTCCACGTTGTCGGTGGCGTGGTAGTCGTAGGAGATCTGCAGGCTGGTGACGTCTTCCTGCACCTCGCCGTCGCGCAGTAGCAGCGACAGACGGTTCACCACGGTGATCTCGGAAGGAAAGGCGGCGCGGGCCAGCGCGATGCCGGTGTTCAGCCGGAAGAGCGAGCGGGAGTCGGTCTCATCGCCGGTCATGCCGAAGGTGATGTCGGCCCGCAGCGACCGCTGCCGGTCTTCTTCGGCGCGCACGAACGCCAGGCCGTTCCAGAACGCCGGCGGCAGCTCCGCGAGCGTGCCCGACTGCATGGGCAGCAGCGCGCGCTCGGCACTCGCCACCGGCTGTGCCGCCGCAGGACCGGCGCAGGCGAGGAAGGCGAGCGCCGCGAGCGTGGCCAGGCCGCGCCGGCATGGCCACCCGTGGCTGAACGGCGTGGGCGCGCGCACTCAGCCTCGCCCGCCCGGCGTGAAGCGCGTGCGCACGTCCTTGAGCGTGCTCTCGAGATCCTTGTTCAGGCCGCCGCGAATCTCTTCGCGCATCTTCGCCGCCAGATCCTTCACGCTGCCCTCGACCGGCTTGGCGACCAGCGCCGGCCTCGTCACCTGGAAGGCGCCCGAGGCTTCGAGGTTGCCGAGAATCCACGACGTGGTGGCCGCGCGCGACTGCTCGAAGGTGTCGTAACTCATCTGGCAGTAGCCCTGGTGGCCCCACTGCGTGCCCCAGCTGTTGCGCACGATGAAGGTGCGCGTGCCGTCGTCGTAGCCCACGAGCAACATGGCGTGGCCGCCCGTCTTCTCGGCCTCGGCGATCTCGGCGGCCGTCGGGCGTGGGCATCACGCCCGTGCGCGCCGCCTCTTCGAAGCAGCGCTGCGGCAGGCTCGTGCCGAAGACCACCGGAAACTGGCGGGCGAGCGCGCCCTTGACGTGCTCGAGCCCTTCGACCTTGGCGTATTCGCGCGGCGTGGCGTCGAGCGCCTCCTGGAACACCGGCGGATCGGGCGCCTTCTTGACCAGGGCGGGATCGTACGGCCACGACTTCTCGGGCGGCGTGCCGAAGGCCAGCAGGGCCGCCATGCACTGCGCGATGGTGGCGCCGCCGTCTTCCTGCTCCTGGCCGGCCATGCGGCGTGAGTTGTAGTAGACGAAGAGCCGGCTCAGGTCGCCGGCCGGCTTGCCCTCTTTGCGCCGCTGGAACTCGAACGCGCCCACGGCCGCGTTGGCCGTGCAGCTGCCGATCTGTCCCTGGTCTTCAACCGGCGTGCAATCGCCGCGCAGGTCGACCGCGCGCGGCAGGCCGCCCAGTTTCGGCACGGCGCGAAAGTCTTTCGGCGAATCGGTGGGCGGCAGGCAGCCGTCCAGACGACGGCCCTTGGCGGCGCCGGCTGACCCGGCCCGCGTGTAGACCGCCTGCCCGCAGTTGGGACAATGGCCGCCCGTGGGTGGCAGTGAGCGTCCGCAGTTGTAGCACTTCATCCGTGGCTCTCCAGAAGACGTCGCCGCCGGCCCGCATGGCAGGTGTCAGTTGTGCGGCGCGTGGTTGATGAACAGCACCTGTGACCCGTTGGCATACACGAGGTGAAAGCCCGTGCCGGTGTCGACCAGCCGGGCGTCGCGGGTCTGGAACAACGGATTGCCAAAGCTGTCCCAGACCGAGAAGGCAGCGTTCCAGTCGTTGTCGAAGGCGCCTTCGATGCGCTGGCTGCCGTTGCCGCTGCCGGAAAACTGCCGGCCGCGAAAGCCGATGGTCAACACGAGCCCGTTCGGATGCACCCATGTCGCCGGCGATGTTCGGCAGCGGCCGCACGGGCGGTGGCGGAGGTGGTTCCGGGGTCACGTCCCGGTCGTCGTCGGGAACCTCACCGCCTCCGGAGTCGAGCACGCCGGTCCGGGTCGGGGGCGTGGTGGGGTCCACGAGGTTGGCGACGACCCCGACCACGATGATGCCGCCGACCAGGCCGGCCTTCGCCATGGTCGACAGCCCGGCCCACCACGCCTGATACGTCTTCCACCAGCTCGCGGTTGGCGGCGGTGGGGGCGGGGGTGGGGGAACTGGTACGGGGTCGGGATCGGGCGCCGGCGCCGCGCCCTGTTGCACCACTGCGTCGAGGGCTCCAGCGTACTCGGCGGCATTCGAGAAGCGGCTGCGCGGACGCGCCGCCAGGCCCTTCTCGAGCAGCGCGTCGATGGCCTTGGGCAACTCGGGCCGCAGCTTTGTCACGGGCTCCCAGCGGGCTTGGGGCAGCGCCTCCACGAGCAGCTCGTAGAGCATCACCGAGAGCGAGTAGAAGTCCGCGGGCGGGCCCACGGCATCAGCCGACGTCACCTGCTCGGGCGCCATGTAGTACGGCGTGCCGATCGGGCCCGTGCCGCTGCTGGCGGCGCGCGGCGCGTCGATGGCGCGCGCGATGCCGAAGTCGAGAATCTTCAGGTCGGCACGGCCCTCGACCGGGTCGCTCACGAGCAGCACGTTCTCGGGCTTCAAGTCGCGGTGCACGACGTTCATCCGGTGGGCTTCCGCCAGACCGGCCAGCATGGTCTTCATGAGGCCCGCCGCCGTGGCCAGCGAGACGTCTTTCCCGTCGCGCGCCTGCTTGTGCATCCACGAACGCAGCGAGCCGCCCTTCACGTACTCCATCGTGAAGTAGGGCTGACCCTGCCACTGCGCCACGTCATACACCGCCACGATGTTCGGATGCCGGATCTGCCGCGCCGTGAGGCCCTCGGCCATGAGCCGCTGCTGGGCCTCGTCGCCGGCGACGAGATCGGGATGAATCAGCTTCAGCACGACTTCTTCGGTGGTGCTCGAGTCGCGGGTCACGTAGACCACGCCCATGCCGCCTTCGCCGAGTTTGCGCAGCACCTCGTAGCGGTTGGCGAAGATCGCGCCGATGGCCAGCACCGACGAACGCGCTTCGCGCATCGGCGCCACGGTGCTCAAGCCGCTGTAGGTGCCGCGCGCGCCGCCTGGCGGCGTGGCGGGCGTGGCGGGGCCGGCCGCGCCGGGGGCGGCGGCCTTCGTGCCGCACTCCGGACAGAAGGTGGAGCCAACGGGAACAGGAGCGTGGCAATGAGAGCAGTTCATGACGCGGAGGTCCGTGAATGACGGGAACACATACGCGGGGTCACGCGCCGGCCGCCGGAGTGCGGAGCACGTCGACGCGATCGACCGATCCGATCGAGGTGCTGAACGACACCTGCAGGCTGAGTTTGTCGGGGCGGCCCGGAATGGGCACGATGGCGTCGCCCGGCTGGAGTGGCACCAGTTCGCCGGCCACGAGATCGCGCGTGTTCACTTGCACCCCCCGGGTCGTGCGGGCCAGCAGGCAGACGCGGTCGTTCACGACCACCAGATCGAAGTGGTGGCGCGAGATGGCCATGGTGGCCGGCTCGTCGACCTGGCCGGTGCGCCCGTCGTAGGCCCGCAGGCACACGTCGTTCGGGGCCGCGTCGGCGCCGGCCGTCGCGCTGCGGGCGTTGCGGCCGAAGGCGAGCGTGCCGCGCGCGGCCAGCGTGGCGCCGGGCGGCGGACACTCGCCGGCGCGGAAGCCCTGGAAGGCGAACGTCACCAGCCGAGGCGCCCGCACGCCTTCGGCGCGGTAGCCGCGCACGCCCTGTTCGAGTTCGTACTTCTCGGCGCGGTCGAGCGGCAAGGGCATGCGATCGCGCAGCGCGGTGCCCGCTCCGGCGTCGCCGAAGTCGACCTTCACCGGCGCGTTCACTGCGCCGGCCGTGGCCACGCCGCCACCCTGGCTCGACGAGCCGTCCACGTTGATGACCTGCTGGAAGGAATGGGAGCGCGGCGTCGACACGCGGATGGTCGTGCCCGCCGCGAAGGCGTACTCCTCTTCCAGACCGCGGTGGCGCGAGGCCACCACGATCACCACGTGCAGCCCGTGGGTGCCGCCGGCTTCGAGCGGCGGGGTATCCACTGTGAAGCGCCGTTCGGTGCCGGCGTCGATCTGCTCCCAGGTGAGCGCGATGGGCTCGGCGTGGCCGCTGTCGAGGCGGGCGATGCGCTTCACCCAGATGGGCCGCTGCGCCGGCGACGCGTTCTTGAGGATGAGCGGCACGGCCAGCCGCTCGCCGGCCTGCGACTGCACCACGGCCCCGGCATCGATCATCAGCACCGGCGCCACGCACGCCGGGCACGGCCCGGTGGCCGGCACCAGGCTGCCGCAGTCGGCAAAGGCCATGCAGCGCACGAGCGGATGCCGGCACTCGGGGCAGAACGACACGCCGGTGTCGGCGGCGTGCCGTGCGCAGCAGGAGCCGTAGGGACGCCAGTCCATTACGTCACTGCCGCATCGGGCGGCTGCAGTTGCGGCAGAAGCGGTCGGACACCGGGATGACCACGTGGCAGCCCGGGCACTCGATGGTGCCGAGTTCGCCGGCGAGCCCGCCGTGCATGTGCACCGCGCCCGACGCGGCGGCGCCTACTCCGTGCGCCACACCCACGGCCCCGGTCATGCCCGAGTCGAAGAAGTGGCGCGCCTGCGCCTCGGACGACACCTGCGCGTCCTTGGCCTGCTGCACCATCTCGCGCATGAGCGCCAGCTTGTCGGCATCGGCCGCGCCGCGGGCGCGTTCGACCAGCACGTTGGCCACGGCTGGCGAGAAGCCGGCGGTGATGGCGAGGGTTTGCGCCTCGGACAGGTCCTTGGCCATCTGCATCTTGGCCAGTTCGGTGTCGGCGGCGTGGCGCCGTTCGTCCATTGCGCGGGTATGCGCGGCGTTGTCCCCCAGGATCTGGTTCTCGATGTGGCCCCGTTCGCCGTCGAGCTCCACGCCCTGCAGATCGCGCATGGTGCGCACCTGCTCCTCGCGGGCGCGGGCGGCGATCTCGAGGCCCTGCAGCTGCTCCAGCTTCTGCAGCGCCAGCCGCTGCTGGGTGTCGGCCTGATCGATCTCGCGCTCAACGCCCCGCAGCTCGCCGCGGATGCGCGTGACCGTCACCTGATGTTTGGCCTCGCGCAGCGAGAGGTCCATCTGCACGTCGCGCTGCTCGCCGCCGGTGCGCGCCATCTCGATGGCGTGCCGGGCCTGCTCCATCTGGGCGGTGAAGCCTTCGACGCGCTCCTTGCGGTTCTTGTCGAGTTCGTGCTGGATGGCCTTCATCTCGAGCACGCGCATGCCGGTATCGCGCGCGTCGCTGAAGGCCAGCTCGTTGCCGAGAATCATGCGGCGTAACTCGTCGTCGGTGGCGGTCTTCACCTTCTCGACGTCGAGCGCCGTCTTCAGCTGCACGATGTTCGATTCGGCCTCGCGCGTGATCGAGCGGTTGAGGATGGCGAACTCGCGTTCCAGCGTTTCCTGTTCGCGCTTCTGCTGACGCTCGAGGATGCGGGCCTGCTCTTCCTCGTTGGTGCCGAAGTCGATGGCGACGGCGCGCACCAGCAGGCCCATGTCGCCGGCGATGCGTTCCACTTCGGCCATGGCGTCGGCTTGCAGCTTGTCCTGCAGGCCGGTGTTGCCGCGCAGTTCGAGCGCCGTCACGCGCGTGACGGCGGCATTCACCACCCGTTCGGCCAGATGCGGCGCCAGGCGGGTGAGCACGCCGGCCTTGGTCACCGCGGCGTGGTCCTTCATGAGGCCCAGCACGTTGGCCGGCCGTTCCGGATTCACCTGCAGCTCGATGGTGAGCTCGCACAGCACCTCGACCGCGTCCTTGGTCAGCGCCGGGATGGTCTTCGAGACCGGAAACGGCTTGAGGTCGGCGACCAGCAGCCGGATGGCGTGCGCGCCGGCCACCGCGTCCTTGATGGTGCGCCACACGCCGCCCACGGCGAAGTGGCCGCCGGGCGCTGCCTGGGCGATCTGCCCGTCCTTGATCAGCATCGCCAGCAGATCGGGGCCGATGGCGACGCGTTGTTCGAGCAGGCGCTTGAAATCGTCGAGGCGGACGTACTCGCCGAGCAGTGCGTCGTCAGAAAGCGTGATGTGGGTCGTGGCCATTGGGGGTCTCCGCGCTACTTGCCGGCGAGGGTCTTCTTCGACGACTTGGCGAAGACGACGATCTGGGTGCCGATTACCGCCAGCGCCACGGCGGCGCCGACCTTGTGCTGATTGACCAACTCCAGGAACTGGTCGATGGAGCCGACCTGCTGGATGCCCGCCTCGATCGCGTCCACCTTCGTGACCGTGCCGAACACCGTGGCGATGAGCGTGAGCAGCGCCGCGGCCAGCGCGCCGAACCGGGCGAACACCGAGGCCTGCTCCGCCGGTGAGACCGCGGCCGCCGCGGCGGCCACCTCGCGTGCGCGCAGCGTGTCGTCGTAGGCCTGCCCACGGGCCACGGCGGCCCGGCGCTTGGCGACATCGACGTCGAGGAAGTCGGGCGCGATGGGCTTCGAGTGGCCGGAGTCGGCGTAGGTCAGGTTGTAGGTGCGCCGGTGCATGTAGGAGATCACGCTGGTGACGATCCACAGCGTGGTGAAGGCCATCAGGCCCCACGTGAGCCAGGTCAAGATGGCGTCGGTCTGTTCCGGTGTCAGTTCCATGACGGTCCTCGTGGCGAGGCCCCGCCGTGTCGACAACGAGGGCCACCCTACCAAGCGAAAAGCAGCGGCGTGAGGGGCCACATGAGGTGGCGGCGGCGCCGCAAGGCCGGTCCTCGGGGTTCGTGTTAGCATCCCGGCCGCGTGAACATGACGCTCGTCTACAAGGCTGGCCGGCGCGTGTGGCGGGTGCGCGGCTTGCTCTGGCTCTCGCTCGTCGTGGCCGTGTGGTTCGTGATCTGGGGCTTCGACCTGTACCGCACCTACGGCCTGCGGCCCGCCGATGGCGGCGTGCTGGCGCCGGAAGGCGTGCGGCGCGCGTGGGCCTTCGGCATGGGCGGGCTGGGCGTGGCGTTTGCCGTCGGCATGTGGGTCTATGCGCGTGCCTATGTGGCGGCGCTGTGGATCGACGACGCCGGCGACCGCGTGGCGATTCAGACCGTGGGCGGATGGTGGGGCACGAGGATTGTCGTGGCGCGCCGTCAGGTGCGGGCCGCCGTGTATCACGACGGCCGGTTCTACGCCGGCCGTCAGAGCGTGCGGGCGCCGTGGTACACGATGCGGGTGGATGGCCACGCGCGGCGCTTCGTCGTGGATGCGCAGGGCACCACGGTCGACCAGGCCCGGTTCCAGCAGGTGCTCAGCGGCGGGCGGCGCTGACGAAGGTGGCGGCCGCTGGGCTTCAGGTCAAGCCCCGTCGAACAAGCGCACGTAGGGCTCGTAGCGAAAACGTCGGTGGCGAGCTTGTCCGGTGATTTCAACGAGCACGCCGATATCGACGAGCCGGCGCACGACCTGATTCGCGCCAGTGAAGGTGGTCTTGAGCAAGGCCTGCACCTCACTCGCGCTCACGATCGGCCGCACGTAGAGGTGCTGTAGCACCCGGTGCCCGTTTCCCGCAGCGCGTCCGAGGCGGTCAGCGATCAGCGAGCGGTGCTCTTCCCGAAGCGCCAGAACGCGTCTCGCCGTGTCGGCAGCCTGGGCGCTGACCTCGATGATGCCCTTCAGGAAGAAGGCGAGCCATCCTTCCCAGTCGCCCGTGTCACGAACCGCCTGCAGGCGCTCGTAGTACTCCTGCCGATGGGCCTTGAAGTAGTGCGAGAGGTAGAGCACGGGCTTGTTCAGCACGTCTCGCTCGCACAGGAGGAACGTGATGAGCAGGCGGCCCAGGCGACCGTTGCCATCGAGGAACGGGTGAATCGTTTCGAACTGCGCGTGTGCCAGGCCGAACTTGATCAAGAGCGGTACGTCATCGCTTCGATGGAGGAACGTCTCGAGGTCTCCGAGCGCATTGGGCACGTCTTCGGGCGGTGGGGGCACGAACGTGGCATTTGAGAGTGAAGCGCCACCGGGTCCGATCCAGTTCTGGCTGCGCCGCAGCTCACCGGGGGTCAGGCGCGATCCGCGAACACCCTGCAGCAGTTCGGCGTGAATCTCCCGGATGAGGCGCACCGACACCGGCAGGTCCTTCAGACGCGCAAGTCCGCGGTTCATGGCGCGCACGTAGTTCACGACCTCGTCCACGTCGGGCGGGCTGCCACGCGGGCTCATCGCCGCTTCGGCCGACAGCAGGTCCTGCAGTGAACTCTGCGTGCCTTCTATCTGGCTCGACAGCACTGCCTCTTTGCGGACGTACATGTAGACGAACAGATCAGGATTGGGCAGGGTGTGGACCGAGCCGTCCAAGCGGCCCAGTGCGCGGTCGGCTTCCGACAGCAGGCGCAGCAGGTCCCCTTCCAGCCTGACAGGCGGAACCGGAGGCAGAGGGGTGGGGATGAAGGCTCGGTAGCCGGTCGGCTGCGCGATGTACCGGCCGGCCCTGCCTGCGTTCTTGCTGTCCATTGCGTCCATTATGGAACGAATGCGTCTGTATATTACATGCTGCGTTGCGTATGACTCGATCCCGGTCCCATATTGAGCGCACCTGGATATCTACGGGCGCCAGTTTTTGCGTTGCCATCCGGCCGACTTGTAGTTTGCCCCCGCAGGGGGTGGCCCCGACGGCCGGCGGAACTCGCTATCGGTAACAAGGGGGGAGCCGTGACCGATCCTCGTAAGGCCAAGACCAGCGACATGGCGGCGAAGTTGCGGGAATAAATCCGCGCCAAGTTCGAGCAGAACCTGACCACGCCGGCGCCCGAACCGGCGCGATTCAGCGCGCCGTCGCGGTGTCCGAGTTGCTCCGGGAGCGGCCAGAGCCACCTGGGCGGGACGTGCGGCACCTGTTCGGGCAGCGGCTTCATCGGCACCTACTGACGAGCTTTTCTCCGGCGCTGGCACGCGAACCGAGTCGTGGCACACTACCGCCATGGCCACGAGCAGCGTCGTTTGCACCCTGTGCCTGTCCATCGGCCTGACCGCGGCGCCGGTCGCGGCGCAGTCGCTGGGCCGGCTGGCCGCTGAAGAAGCGGCGCGTCGCAAGGCCATCACGGCGCCGGCCCGTGTCATCACCGGCGATGATCTGGGCGAGGTGCTTCGTCCCCTCTCACCGTCACCAGAGACCGCCCAGGAGCCGGACGCCACCGACGACCCGCTTGCGCCGAGGGTGGCCGTGTCGCCCGCCAAGCTTGCCGGCGGCGCGTTGCCGCAGATTCCGGTGCGGGCGGTGAGCGGCGGCGAAGTGGTGCTCGAACTGTCGGTGAGCCGCCAGGGCCGGGTGACGGCGGTGAGGCCACTGCGGGGCACCGCGCCCTTCACCGACGCCATGGTCGCGGCCGTGCGCGGCTGGACGTTCGCGCCGGCGATCGACGCGCCCGTAACGAAGCCTGGAGCCGCACCTGATCCCAAGGGGCCCGCACCGATGGCGTCCACGGTGCTCGTGCTCGGGGTCTTCCGTCCGCCTGCCCTCTTTCCGGTCACGCTCGGCGAGCCGCCGAAAGACGTGGCCAAGCCGTCGGGCGCCTCGCCGGCGCCGTCCGCTGCGCTCGCCATGCCCGAGTATCCCGTGAGCGCGCTCAGCGACGGCGTGGTGCTGCTCGAGGTGAACGTGGGAGCGCACGGCGGCGTCGAAGGCATCGGCGTCGTGCGGTCGTCGCCGGCCTTCGACAAAGCCGCCATTGGCGCCGCCAGTGCCCTGGCCTTCGCGCCCAGCCAGGTGCATGGCCGGCCAGCCGCCGCGCGCGTCTACGTCGTGGCGGCGTTCCGCCAGCCAATCACCTAGCGTGCTGCGCTCGCTGTGCCGCGGGCCTGCTACACCAGCGTCGCCACGTCGGCCCACACGTAGCGCACGGTGGGGTTGGTCGATCCATCCGCCGTCGTGAGCGGCAGACACTCGGCCGCCACGGCGCCGTGCCGTTCGTAGAAGCGTCGGGCGCTGGCATTGGCCTCGAACACCCAGAGATGCAGGCCGCGCGCCCAGTGGCGCGCGATCACGATGTTGCGCACCATGCGCCAGCAGCCGCCGGCCCACGCCGGCGCCGCGCAGCTCCGGCCGCACGTGCAGGTTGTCGAGCAGCGTGCCGAAGCGCGGGTCGGCGTTGCCGAAGAGAAAGGCGAACCCGACCGGCTCGCCCTGGCGTTCGGCGATGACCCCGGCCTGCTCGGCGCCAGGATGCTCCAGCCGCTGCGCCCAGTGGGCGTGCCGATCGGCCGGCGCGCGAAGGTCCAGGTACTCGTCGGTCATCAGGCCGCGGTAGGCGCTCCGCCAGCTCACCACGTGCAGGCCGGCCACCGCGGTCACGTCGCCCGCGCCCATCGGCCGCACCGTCACCGCCACCTCGTCGCCGAGCGGCACTGTGTCGTTCGTCATGTGCAGCGATTATCAACCGAGCGATACTGACGAACGCGCCGGGGCAGCCCCTGCGCCCCACGCCATGTCCATCCGCCATTCACGCGTTGTCGTTCTTCTCGCCGGCCTGCTTGCGGGCGCGGCTATCGTTCGTGGCGATCAGACCACACCGCCGCCTGCTCCGAGCGCAGTGGCGCCGGTGCGCCTCGCCGACCATGTGATCGTGATCTCGATCGACGGGTTCCGGCCGGCGATGTACCTCGACTCCGAACGCGAAGGCCTCGCCCTGCCGAATCTGCAGGCCCTGCGCGCGGCTGGATCGGCCGCCGACGGCGTCGAGGTGAGCCATCCCTCGCTCACCTACACGTCGCACACCTCGCTTGCCACCGGCGTGCGCCCGGAGCGCCACGGCATCGTGAGCAACACCAGGTTCGATCCGCCCGCCGGATCGCAGCGGTGGTACTACGAGGCCGACGCGCTGAAGGTGCCGGCGATCTGGGATCGCGTGAAGGCGCAGGGCCTCACCACGGCCGTGGCCTCGTGGCCGGTCACCGTGGGCGCCGACATCGACGTGCGCTTTCCCGAATCGAACCAGGCGCCGCCAGAGGGTACCTGGCTGGCCCGCGCCCGCGCCGACTCCACGCCCGGGCTCGTCGACGCGGTGGTGAAGGAGCTGGGCGGCTACGGCGAGAACGACAACCGCAACGCCGTGCAGCGCGACCGTTTCACTGCGGCCATGGCGGCGCACATCATCCGCGCCGACCGTCCGAATCTGCTGATGGTGCACCTGATGGAGACCGACACGGCGCAGCACGCGGCCGGGCCGGGCTCACCGGCGGCGCGCGACGCCATCCAGCACATCGACGCGCATGTGGGCGCCATCGTGCGGGCCGTGGACGAGGCCGGCATCCGCGCCCGCACGGCCATCATCGTCACCGGCGACCACGGCTTCTCGCGCGTGCACGCGCTCGTGCAGCCCAACGTGATCCTGCGCGAGGGCGGCTGGCTCACGACCGACGCGCGCGGCCGCGTCGCCACCTGGCAGGCCGCGGCGCATGCCTCGGCCATCCGGCTGAAGGACCCGAACGACTACGCGCTGGCCGCGCGCATCGAACGGGCGTTTCGCGCAGCCGCCGACGGGCGCTATCGGGGCATCTTCCGCGTGGTGCCGCGCGACGAGCTCGATGCCCTCGGCGCGTATCCGGAGGCGGCCTTCTTCATCGAGCCGGCCGAGGGCTACTACGTGACCGACGGGGTCGTGAACGACGCGGTGCTGATTGGCTCCACGCGCTACGGCGCGCACGGCTTCCTGCCCACTGAAGCGCGGATGCACACGGGCTTCATTGCCGCGGGCGCCGGCCTGCGTCAGGGCGTGCCGCTGACCGTGCTGCGCCAGATCGACATCGCCCCCACGATCGCCCGGCTGCTGGGGGTCGACTCTGCCCGACGTGGACGGCGTGCCGATCGTGGGTGTGCTGAAATAGGCGCGCCATGTTGATTCGTCGCGCCGACCTCGACCGCATCAGCACGGGCGAGGTGTCGCTGGCCTTCCGCCGGTGGCGCCGGCCCACGGTGAAAGCGGGCGGCACGCTGCGCACCGCCGTAGGCCTGCTGCGCATCGACGCCGTGGACGAGGTGCCCGAGTCGGCCGTCACCGACGCCGACGCGCGAGCCGCCGGCGCCCCGTCGCGCGTGGCGCTGCTGCAGGCACTTGGCGCGCACGCCGACGGCGTGCTCTATCGCATTCGTCTGGCGCCCGCGGGCATCGCCGATCCCCGTGACGCGTTGCGCGCCGACACGCGCCTGTCTGCCGGTGACCTCGCCGCGCTGCGTACGCGCTTGACGCGCATGGACGCCACCTCGCCGCATGGGCCGTGGACCGAGGCCACCCTGCGCGCGATCGCCACGCGGCCGGGCACGGTGTCGACCGTGCTTGCCGCCGACCTCGGCTTCGAGCGCATGTGGTTGAAGACGCAGATCCGCAAGCTCAAGGCGCTCGGCCTCACCGAGAGCCTCGAGGTGGGCTACCGGCTGTCGCCGCGCGGCGCCACGCTGGTGAAGGCCTGGTCATGACCACGCGCGCGCTGCTCTCGTGCGGCATGGCCGCCGGCCCCGTCTACGTGCTGGTGGGCCTGGCGCAGGTGCTCACGCGCGAGGGCTTCGACGTGCGCCGGCACGCGCTCAGCCTGCTCAGCAACGGCCACTGGGGCTGGATCCAGATCGCGAACGTCTTCGCGTGTGGCGCTCTCGTCGTGGCCGGCGCGAGGGCGTGCGTCGAGCCGTGCCCGGCGTGCGGGCCTTCGGCCAGCCTGTGGCCAGGCCCGGTCCGGCCGGGCCCGCCGGGCACGCTGCGGGGCCGTCGATGAGCACGAGTGGCTGATGCCCTTCTCTACGGCGGCTCGGCTTCTACGCGCTGATTGCGGCGAGCGGCGTGTTCGCGCGCCGCTTCGCGGCGCTGGGGCAGCGCGCCTGGGCGACCTACTCGGCGCTGAGCGGACTCGTGTTCTTCGGGTCGTTTGCCGCCATCGCCTCGGGGCCGGCCGGGCCGGCCGTCATCCTGGGGTTCTACGGCGCGGTGGTGTGGATCTGGATCTGGCACTGCGCCCTGCACCGCCAGTTGCGCGAGGCCCTTCGATGATCGCCCTGCGCACGGTGCAGGTCACGCGCTATGTGACGCCCCTGCGCGAAGGCGGGTCGCTGCCGGCGATCGTCGAGGCCGACGACGACGGCCTCTACGTGTTGAAGTTCCGCGGCGCCGGGCAGGGCGCGCGGGCCCTGATTGCCGAGCTCGTGGCGGGCGAGATCGCGCGCGCACTCGGCCTGCCCGTGCCGGAACTGGTCTTCGCCGAACTCGACGCCGAGCTGTCGCGCACCGAACCCGACCCTGAGATTCACGGCTTGATGCACGACAGCGCCGGGCTCAACCTGGCACTCGATTACCTGCCAGGATCGGTGACGTTCGATCCGGTGACCCACACCATCGACCCGGATCTGGCGGCGCGGATCGTGTGGTTCGACGGCTACGTCACGAACGTGGACCGCACGTCGCGCAACACCAACCTGCTGATGTGGCACCGGGCGCCGTGGCTCATCGACCACGGCGCCACGCTCTACTTCCACCACGCGCCGGGATGGGAAGACGAGCCGGCCCGCGCCCGCGATCCGTTTGCGCTGCTCGATCGGCACGTGCTGCGTGCCCGCGGCGGGTCGCTTGCGAGGGTGGACGAGGCCCTGACGCAGACGCTCAGTGGCGACCGGCTCGAGGCCATCGTGAACGCCGTGCCCGACTCATGGCTGAGGGCCGACGCGCCCGAACGCGATGTGCCGCGCACGCGCGCCGCCTACGTGCGCTATCTGCGCGCCCGGCTCGATGCGCCCCGGCCTTTTCTGCGGGAGGCGCCCCGTGTCGGCTGAGATGACCTACGACTACGTCATCGTGCGGGTGATGCCGCGGGTGGAGCGGGGCGAGCAGATCAACGTGGGCGTGATTCTGTCGTGCGTGGATTCCGACGTGCTCGAGGCGCGCATCGAACTCGACGACGCGCGGCTGCTGGCGCTCGATCCCGCCATCGACCTCGACGCCGTGCGGGCGGCCGTGGCGACCATCCCGCTCATCTGCGCGGGCGGCGCGGCCGCCGGTGAGATCGGCGAGCTGCCAGCGCGTGGACGCTTCCGCTGGCTCGCCTCGCCGCGCAGCACCATGATTCAGACCTCGCCGGTGCATACCGGCCGCACCACCGACCCGCAGGCCACGCTGGCGCGCCTGTTCGACACACTGGTGCGGCACCTGCCGGACAGGGGCTGAAGCCGGCGCCTCAATACAGGCGATTCTGGTAGCCGTCCTCGAGCGACCGCTGCATCTCTTCGGCGCTCTGCGGCAGGCGCGTCTGATCCTTCAGCATCTGCCCGTAGCTCGGCAGCGCGCCGCGATCGATCTGCGATTCGGCCGCCCACAGCTTCGAGCGAATCAGCGCTTTGCCGCAGTGCATGAACGCCTCGCTCACGGTGACGCGGAGCACCGAGCGCGGCCGCTTGCCGTCCACCTCCCACCGCGCGATCAGCGCCTCGTCGAACGACACCTCGGCGGTGCCGTTGATCCGCAAGGTCTCGAGCATGCCGGGCACGAAGAACAGCAGCGCCACGGCCGGGTTGTCGAGCACGTTGCTCAAGGCGTCGAGCCGATTGTTGCCCGGCCAATCGGGCATGAGCACCGTGTGGTCGTCGGGCACCTGCACGAAGCCGGGCCGGTCGCCGCGCGGCGTCACGTCGGCGCCGCTGGCGTTCGAGGTGCCCAGGCACAGGAAGGGCGACAGCGCGATGAACGCCTTCATGTGCCCGTCGAGCTGGGCCTGCGATTTCAGGATGGCGCGTTCGAGCGGGGGCGGATACGTGTCGCGAAGATTCATCACCGGTGTCTCCCCATCGATGCCTCCGCTACTTCGTCGCCATGGGCTTGCGCGGCAGCTTCTCCGGCCAGTTCGCCGCCTGCCACGCAAACACCGCCGCCACCGCGCCTTGCTGTTCCGCGTCGGCCTTCTGCACGCGGTCGAACGTGTCCATGTTCGAGTGGTGCGAGCGTGAGTTGTACTCGAGCCGCTCCTGGATGAACTGGAAGCCGGGCAGGCCCACGTTGTCGAACGAGGAATGGTCGGTGGCGGCCACGCTGCGCGGGCTCGCCATCTTCCAGCCAAGCGCCTTGAGCGGCTCGCCCCATTTCTCGAAGATCGGCAACGCGCCCTTGTTGGCCTGGCCCCAGATGCCGCGGATGCGGCCGGTGCCGTTGTCGAGGTTGAAGTAGGCGGCGACGCTCGCGTGCGCCGGCTTGGGCGTGTTGGCCGCGGTGTTCCAGTAGTGTTCGGCCACATACGCGCGCGAGCCGAGCAGGCCCTGTTCCTCGCCACCCCAGAGCGCCACGCGGATCGTGCGGCGCGGCCTGAGGCCGAGCGCCTGAATGGCGCGCACGGCTTCCATCATGGCGGCCGTGCCGGTGGCGTTGTCGGTGGCCCCGGTGGCGTAGGGCACGCCGTCCATGTGCGCGCCCATGATCACCACTTCGTGGGCCAGGTCGGTGCCGGGAATCTCGGCGATCGTGTTGATGCCGTTCGGCTGCGCGCCCTCGGCGTGAAACGCCGTCTGGATGTTCACCTCCATGCGCACCGGCACCTGGCGATCGATGAGCCGCACGAGCCGGTTGTAGTGCTCCACGGCGAGCGTGGCCGACGGCACCTGCGCCGGTGCCTTGGGGTCGCGGCTGCCGCCGCCCGTGGGGAAGATGGTGCCGCCGTCGGTCATCTGCGTGCGCCAGGTGAGGTCGCTGCCGCCGGCCGCGGTGTCGGCATCGCTGCCGCGTTCGAGCAGCACGCCCACGCCTTCGTCGACCAGGAATTTCTGAATCGCCGAGGGCGAGCTGCTGACGCGCACGGGCGGCGTCGGCGGCGCCCGGTGCCGGCGCCACGACCGGCGCGGGCTCCACGGGCGTGGCGGCTTCGGTCCACCACGGGCCGTTGTCCATGCGCAGAATCACCGGACCTTCGAGCATGCGCACCGCGCGCGTGGGCTGCATCACCACGATCTTGCCGCGCAGCCTCCCGGCGTACTTGGCGAAGTCGGCTTCGCTGCCAATCTGCACGCGCACCACGTCGCTGCTGATGGTGCCGGCGGTGGAGGGCGAGAAGTTACGCGGCGCGCCGATGAGCATGGCGGGCTGCGGCTCGACCATCGCCGCCGAGAAGCGCTGGATGGTCCAGCCCTGGCCGAACGCCCATCGTTCCTGGTGCACGTTGCTGAGGCCCCAGTCGCGGAATTGCTTCATGGCCCAGTCGCTGGCCTGCGCGAACGCGGGTGTGCCGGTGACCCGCGGACCGTAGACCTCCGACAGCCACCACACGTGCTCGTAGACCTTCGAGCGCACCGTGGCCTCGTCGCGCACCCGACTGATGGTGGCTGGGTCGAGGGCCGCCGGGCCTTGTGCCGAGAGCGTGAGGGTGAGCAGGACGAGGCCGAGCGTGGGCAGAACGGGCGTGCGCATCATGAGCGAATCTTACTGCGCCGCGCCGTCGCCGGAAGCTGCTCGCGGCCGATCATCACCTCGGTGGATTTGATGATGGCCACGGCCTCGTCGCCGCGGCGCAAGCCCAGTTCCGTCAGGGCATCGCGCGTGATCACGGCGGTGAGGCGCTGGTCGCCGATGCGCAGCCGCACCTGCGCGAGCAGGCCGTCGTGCCGCACTTCGTCGACGATGCCGCGCAGTTGATTGCGGCCGCTGAGGGCCACGAGCACGCCTCGGGGCGACGGCTGCGGCCGGGCCCCGCGCGCCGGCGGTGTGTCGGGCCCGCCCTGCTGGGCCAGCAGCCGGTCCACTTCCGCCAGGGGCACGCGGTGGTGGCCGCCGCCGGTGCGCACGGTGCGCACGCTCCCCTTGTAGATCCACTGCTTCAGGGCCGAATAGCTCACGCCGAGCCGGCTGGCCGCCTCGCGTACCGAGAGCATGGTCGGGCTCATCGCTCACCTCCAGTGACGGCGTGCAATGCCGCGCAGCTTGAATCGCATTGAATCGTCATCATGAACGGCTGGAATCATACTATTCTGTCAGCCAATGTCGCGCGCCATCGCCCTGCTCTCCGCGCTCGTGCTGGCCGGCCCGGCCGCACCCGCGTTGGCCCAGGGGCCGCCGCTCGTGGTGTCGGTGGCCGCCAGCCTCAGCGATGTGATGAGCGAACTGGCCCAACGCCACGAGCGCGCCACCGGGCAGGCCGTGCGCCTGAACGTGGCCGGCTCCAACTTCATCGCCCGCCAGATTGTGGAGGGCGCCCGAGCCGACGCCTTCGTGAGCGCCGACGAAGTGCAGATGGACGTGGTGGAGCGCGCCGGACGCCTGGTGCCCGGCACGCGCGTCGATCTGCTCACCAATCAGCTCGTCGTGGTCGGCCGCCCGGGCAGCCCGCTGACGAGCGGCGACCCCCAGACCCTGGCGTCGAGCCAGGTGCGCCGCGTGGCGCTCGGCAATCCCGAGAGCGTGCCGGCCGGGGTCTATGCGCGCCGCTGGCTCGAGGCCAAGGGCGTGTGGGCGGCGGTGGCGCCGAAGGTCGTGCCCACGATGACCGTGCGCGCCGCGCTGGCCGCCGCGCGCGCCGGACGCGTCGACGCGGCCGTGGTCTACGCCACCGACGCGCGGAGCGAGCCCTCGGTGCCGCTGCTCTTCCGCGTGCCGCCCGGCGACGCGCCGCCCATCATCTATCCCGCCGCCGTGGTGAAAGGTGCCCATCAGGCCGCGGCTGAACGCTTCGTCGCCTTCCTGCGGTCGCCGGAAGCTGGAGCGGTGCTGCAGGCCGCCGGCTTCGGTCTCGCCGCTCGCTGACGGTCGGGCGCGTGACGTCATGAATCAGAGCATCTGGGGCATTGCGCTCTTCTCGGTCGCCACGGCCGCCGTGGCCACCATGCTGGCCCTGCCGGTGGCCATCGCCGTTGGATGGCTGCTGTCGCGGCGCGCGTTCCCTGGCAAGTCGTTCCTCGAAACCGTCGTGGCGTTGCCGCTGGTGTTGCCGCCCGTGGCCATCGGCCTGGTGATGCTGCAGCTGCTGGGCCGCGAGCGCCCGCTTGGCCGACTGCTCGATGCGGCCGGCATCGAAGTGGTGTTCACGTGGAAGGCCGTGGTGCTGGCCATGGCGGTGATGAGCCTGCCGCTGATGGTGATGACCATCCGCGCCGGCTTCGAACAGGTCAACCGGCGATTCGAAGACATGGCGGCCACGCTGGGGGCGGGCGCGCTGCGCGTGTTCTGGACCATCACCCTGCCGTTGGCCCGGCAGAGCGTGATGGCCGGCGCGTTGCTCGGGTTTGCCCGCGCACTCGGTGAATTCGGGGCCACGATCGTCGTGGCCGGCGGCATTCCGGGCCAGAGCCAGACCCTGTCGGTTGCCATCTTCAACCTGACCGAGGCGGGGCGCGAGGCCGACGCGAACGTGCTGATGCTGGTGTCGATCTTCATCGCCTTCGCGGTGCTGGCCACCGCCAACGCCGTGCTGCGGCGGGAGCCGCGGCGATGATCGCCCTCGAGTTCGACGTGCGCGTGCAGCAAGACGAGTTCGCGCTGCATCTGCGCGACCAGGCCGAGGTGCAGGTGCTGGGGCTGGTCGGTCCGTCGGGCGCGGGCAAGACCACGCTGCTCGAGGCGCTGGCCGGACTGCGCCCCGCCACGGGCGTGATTCGCGTGGGCGGGCGCACGCTGCTCGATACGCCCGCCGGCCTCGACCTGCCGCCGCGCCTGCGCCGCGTAGGCTACGTGCCGCAGGACGCGCTGCTCTTCCCGCATCTCACCGTGCGCGCCAATCTCGCCTACGGTGCCGCGGATGCGGCGCGCGTGGACGCCGTGGCCGAGATGCTGGAGGTGTCCGCGCTGCTCGATCGGCCTGCCACCGGACTGTCGGGCGGCGAGCGGCAGCGCGTGGCGCTCGGCCGGGCCCTGGCCGCGGCCCCCGAGCTGCTGCTCCTCGATGAGCCTCTGGGCGCGCTCGACCCGGCACGCCGCGAGCGCATCCTGCCCTACGTGTTGCGCGCGCGTCAGGCGCTCGGCGTGGCCATGGTGTGGGTGACGCACGACGTCGACGAATTGACCCACGCTGCCGATCGCGCGCTCGTCATCGATCGCGGCGCGGTGGTCTACGCGGGCGCCGTGAGTGGGGCCCTGCCGCTGCTCGGCCGCGTCGGCCGCGGCTGATCAGGGCCAGTGCCCCGTGCCGGCCTCGGCGCGGGCACTGGTGGCGGCCGGCGGCGCCACCGGCAACCACACCGAGAAGGTGGAGCCGTGCCCCTCGCCTTCGCTGTGCACGGACACCGTGCCGCCATGCAGTTCTACGAGCGCCCGCACGATCGAGAGCCCGAGGCCCAGGCCGCCGAACTCGCGCGTGACGCTGCCGTCGGCCTGGCGGAAGCGGTCGAACACATAGGGCAGGAAGCTGCGTGCGATGCCGATGCCGGTGTCGCGCACTTTCACCTCGAGCCAGCCGTTGTCGGTGCCGGCCGACACCTCCACCGATCCGGCGGCGGTGAACTTCACGGCGTTGGCCACGAGATTGAAGACGATCTGCTGCAGGCGATTGGGATCGACGTAGATGTGCGGCAGATCGGCGGGCACGGCGATCGTGAGCCGCACGCCCTTGGATTCGGCGCCCACGCGGAACGCTTCGCCCACGCTGCGCACCACCGCGCCGGCATCCACGTCGCGCGGCGACAGCCGGAACTTGCCCGAGACCGCCTTCGAGACGTCCACCAGGTCGTTGGTGATCTGCGCCTGCAACCGCGCGGTGCGCTCGATGGCCTCGAGCGCCTGCTGCTCGCGCTCGGGCGACAGCTCCACGGTGCGCAGCAGCTGAATCCAGCCGAGCAGCGCGTTGAGCGGCGTGCGCAACTCGTGCGAGAGCGTGGCCACGAATTCGTCCTTCAGGCGGTTGGCGGTTTGCGCTTCCTTGTAGAGCCGCGCGTTCTCGATGGCGGCCGAGGCCCGGCGCCCGACCTCTTCGGCCAGGGCCAGATCCTCCGCGTCGAAGCGTGGCCGGCTCTCGTTTCGCACCCACGCGAAGCCGCCCTCGACCTTGCCGCGCACCACCAGCGGCACGTAGAGCAGTGACGCCATCCCGTAGCGCTGCGCCACCTCGACCTGCTCAGGCGAGTAGCCGAGCGCGGCGAACGCGTCGGGTGTTGCGTGCGCCAGCAAGTGGGACGCGCCCGACTTCACGATCTCGGTGAGCCGCCCGGGCGCGCGCGGACCGTCGTCGCCAGGCAACACCGGGCCGAGGCGCGAGGCCATCACGCGCTCCATCTCCGGATCGCGGTGCGCCTGGCCGACGCGAATCGGCAGGCCGCGTTCGTTGAGCATGTCGAGCTGCGACCAGTCGGCCATCTGGGGCACGGCCAGTTGCGCCAGGTGCGCCAGGGTGCGCTCCGCGTTGAGCGAGCCGGTCAGGAGGTGCGTGGCGTCGCCCAGGAACTGCTGCGCCTCGGAGGCGCGCCGGCGGCGGCTCACGTCGAGGAACGCGCCGATGGCCCCGCGCGGCCGGCCCGCGTCGTCGAAGAGCGGCGCCGCGAATTCGAGCAGCGAGAGGCGCGAGCCGTCGGCCCGCACGATGTCGTGGTCCACTCCCCGCACGGGCTCGCCGGTGCGCGCGGCCCGCTGCATCGGCAGCTCGTCGTGACGGAGCGGATCGCCTTCGGGGGTCACGATGTTGAGCGTGACGCGCTCCCGGGCATCGGCCGACTGCGAGATGTTCTCGCCGGGGTCGACGCCGAGCATCTCGGCGAAGGCGCGGTTGGGGCGGATGTTGGCGCAGGCGGGATCTTCGGCGACGGCGATGCCGATGGGCGCCGTGTCGAAGAGCGTGACGAAGTCGCGCGTGCGCTGCTCGGCGGCCCGCGACAGGCGGTCGGCGCGTTCCTGCGCCACGACCAGCGCGTCGGTGTGGCGCCGGGCCAGGGCGGCGGCTTCGACCGCCTCGGCCCGCGCGTCGGCGAGCCGCCCGGCCAGCATGGTTACGCCCACCCCCACCGACGCGAACAGCGCGAGGCCCACGATCTCGGGTCCGGCGCCTTGCAGCGACGTGTGGTCGTGGGCCATCACCATTTCGCCGGCGATCGGTCCGAGCACCGCGGCGAGGATGCCGGGGCCCTGGCCGCCCACCGCGGTGGCCACGAGCACCGCGGGCAGGAACATGGCCGACGAGAGCCGGCCCGCCTGCAGGTAGTAGACGTCGAGCGCGAGGCCCACCACCGTCGCCACGGCCACGCACAGCACCGCGAGCCCGTAGCGCTGCCAGGTGGTCATGGCCGAGGGGCGAACCCCGCCGATGCGCCGACCCACGCCAGGCCGCGGTTGTGGGCCACGCCCATCATGGCGCCGCGGCCCATGCGAATGAGCGGCAGCACCGGCCGCAGGCGGTCGGTGTGCACGTACATGATGCGCACTTCGGCCTGCGTCATGCCGTGGGGCGTGGCGATGGTCGGCGCGAACGCCACGCGTTCCTGCAGCAGGTAGAGGTGCCGCTGAGACGCCGGAATGGCGGCCAGCTCGGTGTCGCTCGGCGCGAACACGATGCCGCCGCCGGCAAACGAGAAGAGCGGCTTCAGCAGCAGGTCCTGGCGATCGAGGGGCAGGCGGTCGACCTCCTCGAGCCGCCACGTGCGCGGCACCGCGGGATGCGCGAGCCACGGAATGGCCGACTTGCTCAGGCGGAAATACCACGCGGGATGGCCGATCCACTCCACGTCGAGGTCATCGCGGTAGTCGAACGGCATCGGATGACTGGTGCGATCGAGTTCGTCGGGAATGATGCGGTTGTAGATCCGGCGGATGGGCCGTTCGCCGCTCGCCGTGCGGCGCCACAGCCGCCGGTCGCGCACGGTCACGTCGCGCGGGTCGACCGTGTCGATGCCCCACAACTGCGCGGTGATGGCGAAGTCGGGCCGCGTCTTCTGCTGCTCGGGCGCAATCTCCATCAACACCACGTCGCCGGGCTCGTGCGGGCCCACGAGCACGTCGCGCATCAGCGCCACGTAGCGCTCGCCGTCGAGTCCGCCCAGGTGTGTGACGAGGTTGGCCGGCAGGGCATAGGCCTCGCGATGGGCCTCGGCCAGCGCGTGCTGGAAGCCGTAGAGCGACGGGAAGGCCTGCAGTTCCACGAGCCGTGGCTCGTAGCGGCCGTCGGCGGCGCGCACCAGGCCGAAATCCACCTGCACGCAGGTGGGCATCGGCTCCTGCCCCGGGCCCTGGTAGCGCTCGGGGATGAGCGCCTCCACCGCCGCGCGGGCCGCCGTGTTGGCCAGGAACCCGGCTCACCAGGTCGGCGCCGGTCGTGGCCATGGCATCGAGCAGGGCGGGCGGGAAGAAGCACGGTGTTTCC
This sequence comes from uncultured Acidobacteriota bacterium, assembly GCA_963814395.1. GTDB lineage: Bacteria > Acidobacteriota > Vicinamibacteria > Vicinamibacterales > UBA2999 > CADEFD01. The sequence continues at coordinate 251,489 of CAWFCS010000031.1, read as the reverse complement.
GAAAGCGTGAAGCCCATCGGCACACCGGACCGTTCGACCACCCCCGCCAGCAACCGGGCGTGGGCGTCCGGCGTCCACTCGGCGTTGAAGCGCTCGCGCAGCGCCGTAATCATGGCGTTCTCGTCACGCTGATGTTCCTGGTTCCTGGGGCCGCATCGCCGCCCCGATTATTCACCACGGCCGACGATTGGCGCTCGACGACCCTCGGATGCCCATGGGGGCGGAGTGCGACGGCCGGCGACCGCTTCCTCCGGCCTCGCCAGATCCCCCACGAGCATCTCGGCCTCCGGAAGCAATCGCCAGCCGTCGCCACTCGGAGTAGTGGTGTCACAATTGAATATATTGGCAAGTATGACTACAATTTGCGAATGATCGACGATATAGACGTCATGTTGCTGGATATTCTCCAGTACAACGCCAGGACGAGCCAGGTTGAGCTCGCTCGGTCGGTGGGCCTGGCGCCGTCGGCGGTCACCGAGCGCCTGAAGAAGCTCGAGTCGAAGGGCATCATCAGGGACTACATCGCGCTCATCGACCCGCACGTCGTCGACCGCGGCCTGCTCGCATTCGTGTCGGTGCGCACGTCGGAGCACGGCCCCGACATGCCGTCGGCAATCGAGCTCAGCCGCATTCCCGAGGTGCTCGAAGTGCATCACGTCGCCGGTGACGACTGCTACCTGCTCAAGGTGCGGGCCCGCGACGCCGAACACCTCGGCCAGATCCTGCGTCAGCAGATTGCCTCGACCGCGAGCGTCACGTCCACCAAGACGACGATCGTGCTCGAGACGGTGAAGGAGGATCCGCGGATCACCATCCCGAAGGAGAAGACCCAGGGTGCGCCGTCGCGGAGCGCGACGTGAGCCTTGCGCACCTCGCCTTCGTCGCCGTGTGCCTGATCTGGGGCACGACCTACCTCGGGATTCGCGTGGCCCTCGAGTCGGTACCGGTGCTGCTCGTGGCCGGGCTGCGCTGGATGGCGGCCGGCGTGCTGCTGTGCGGCGTGCTGCTGGCCATGGGCCGGCGGCTGCCGCCTCGCCGGATGTGGGGCGCGCTCATGCTGTTGGGCGTGCTCATGAACGTGGTCGGCAACGGCTTCGTGGTGTTCGCGCAGCAGTACGTCGCGAGTGGGCTCACGGCCGTGCTCATCGCCGTGACGCCGTTCTGGTCGGCCCTGCTCGAGCGGTGCCTGCCGAACGGCGACCGCTTCAGCACGCGCGCGCTGGTCGGCCTGCTCGTGGGCTTTGCCGGCATCGTCGTGCTGGTGTGGCCCACCATGGCGCAGGGCGGCGCCAGCGGGCGCGTGTTCATCATGGGGGTGATTGCGATCCAGCTCGCCTGCATCGGCTGGGTGTGCGGCACGTCCTACGCCAAGCGGCACGAGCTGGGCGCCGATCCGCTGGCCTCGGCGGCCCTGCAGATGGTCTTCAGCGGCGTGATGCTGCTGATGGCCGCGACCGCCCACGGCGACTGGGAACACCTGTCGTTCACGCCGCGCACGCTGGGTGCGATGGCGTATCTGACCGTGATGGGGTCGCTCGTGGCCTACTCGGCCTACATCTACGCGATTCAGCACTTGCGGCTGTCGCTCGTCTCGCTCTACGCCTACATCAACCCGATCATCGCCGTGGCCCTCGGCACGTTGTGGCTGGGCGAGCCATTGTCGGGACGCATGGTGCTGGCCGCCGGACTGGTTCTGGCCGGCACGGGCATCGTCGGCCGCAAGTAGCGCGGCCGGACCGCGCGCGCCCGTTGCCCTTTCGCGGTTTACATCCAGACGGCTCTTGACTATGGTTACGCCGACGTTCGTAACAGCTAGTCACTAGGCCTCTGGAGGACCCGATGCAGGTCATTCCGGTGGCGGCCGTCCACCGCGGCTTCGGGACCACGTCCCGGCGCGACGCGTGGTGGGCGACGCCCCTTGCGGTGTTCGTGGGCTTGTCGGCGTTTGTCGTCTACGCAACCTGGTCGGCGTTCCAGGGCGAACACTACACGTACGGCCCGTACCTTTCGCCGTTCTATTCGCCGGAGCTGTTCGGCGATTCGCCGCACGCGTGGTTCGGCCCCAAGCCGGCGCTCTGGCCGGCCTGGCTGCCGTTCTCGCCGGCGCTGCTCATCCTGCCCTTTCCGGGCCTCTTCCGCTTCACGTGTTACTACTACCGCGGCGCCTACTACAAGGCGTTCTGGTCCGACCCGCCGTCGTGCGCCGTCGGTGAACCCCGCAAGAGCTACTGGGGCGAGAACTCGTTTCCGCTCATCCTGCAGAACGCGCATCGCTTCTTCATGTGGGTGGCGCTGGTGTTCATCGCGCTGCTCGCCTACGACGTGTGGGTCGCGTTCTGGTTCACGAGTCCGGCCACGGGCGCGGCGGAGTTCGGCATCGGCGTGGGCACGATCGTGCTGGCCGTCAACGTCGTGCTGCTGACCTGCTACACCTGGGGCTGCCACGTGTTGCGCCATGTGGTGGGCGGGCGGATGGACGAGGTGTCGAAGTCGAAGACCTGCGACATGGCCTACGCGTGCGTGTCGGGCTTGAACGGCCGCCACCAGTTGTTTGCGTGGCTGTCGCTTGTTCAGCGTGATGTCGAGCGATCTCTACGTGCGCCTCTGCTCGATGGGCGTGTTGACCGACGTGAGGCTCTGGTAGATGCCGGCTGCACACACGCATAGCTACGACGTGCTCATCGTGGGGGCCGGCGGCGCCGGCCTGCGGGCGGCCATCGAAGCGGCGGCGAGCGGCGTGTCGGTGGGCCTCATCTGCAAGTCGCTGCTCGGCAAGGCCCACACCGTGATGGCCGAAGGCGGCATGGCCGCGGCCATGGGCCACAACGACGACCGCGACAACTGGAAGGTGCATTTCGCCGACACCATGCGCGGCGGCCAGTACGTGAACAACTGGCGCATGGCCGAGATCCACGCCAAGGAAGCGCCCGACCGCGTGCGCGAGCTCGAAGGCTACGGCGCGGTCTTCGACCGCACCGCCGATGGCCGCATCAACCAGCGCAACTTCGGCGGCCACCGCTATCCGCGCCTGGCGCACGTGGGCGATCGCACCGGGCTGGAGCTGATCCGCACGCTGCAGGATCACACCATCCACCAGGGCGTCACCGTGCACATGGAGTACACGGTGATCGAGCTGCTGCTCGACGAGAACGGCGTGTCGGGCGTGCTGGCCTACGACCGCGAGCGCGGCCGTTTCCACACGTTCCTCGCCAAGGCGGTGGTGCTCGCCACGGGCGGCGTGGGCCGCGCCTACAAGATCACGAGCAACAGCTGGGAGGGCACGGGCGATGGCCACGGCCTGGCGTATCGCGCCGGCGCCGAGCTCATCGACATGGAGTTCGTGCAGTTCCACCCCACCGGCATGGTGTGGCCGCCGAGCGTGCGCGGCATCCTGGTCACCGAAGGCGTGCGCGGGGAAGGCGGCGTGCTGCGCAACAGCGAAGGCCGCCGCTTCATGTTCGACGACATCCCCGACAACTACAAGCCGCAGACCGCGTCGGATCCGGAAGAGGGCTGGCGCTACACGCAGGGCGACAAGAACGCCCGGCGCCCGCCCGAGCTGCTCACGCGCGACCACGTGGCGCGCTGCATCAACCGCGAAGTGAAGGCGGGGCGGGGCAGTCCGCACGGCGGCGTGTTCCTCGATATCGCGTGGATCAAGGAGAAGCTGCCCGGGGCCGCGGAGCACATCAAGCGCAAGCTGCCGAGCATGTACCACCAGTTCAAGGAGCTGGCCGACCTCGACATCACGACCACGCCGATGGAGGTGGGGCCCACCACCCACTACATCATGGGCGGCATCCGCGTGAACGCCGACTCGCAGGAGTCGACCATCCCGGGTCTCTTTGCCGCGGGCGAATGCGCCGCCGGCATCAACGGCGCCAACCGCCTGGGCGGCAACTCGCTCTCCGACCTGATCGTCTTCGGCAAGCGCGCCGGTGAACACGCGGCCGCGCATGCGCGCCGAAGAGGCGCGGTGCGCGTCGACGACGGCGCGGTCGAGGGGGCCATGCGCGACACCCTGGCGCCGTTCGAGCGCGGGTCGGCCGAAAATCCCTACAAGGTGCAGCAGGACCTGCAAGACACCATGCAGGCGCTCGTGGGCATCGTGCGCCTCGAAGACGAGATGCGCGAGGCGCTCGGCCGGCTCACGGGGTTCCGCGAGCGGGCCGCCCGCGCCGGCGTCGACGGCCATCGCGAGTACCACTCGGGCTGGCACACCTGCCTCGACCTCAAGAACCTGCTCGACGTGTCGGAGGCGATCACGCTGTCGGCGATCGAGCGCCGCGAGAGCCGGGGCGGCCACTTCCGCGACGACCATCCCGACAAGAGCGCCGAGTTCGGCGCCTGCAACATCGTGACGCGGCGGGCCGCCGATGGCTCGATGCAGGTGTCGCGCATGCCCGTGCCGGCCATGCCGCCGGAACTGGCGCAAGTGATCGAGGAGCAGAAGACCTAGGGACTGGGGACTAGGGACTAGGGCGGGCAGCGTCACGCTGCCACACCTGGCACCGACATGCAGGCGTCACACGAGTAAGAACGCACCGACGAACGACAGACGGGCCAGGACACCAAGACGATGCAGGCGACATTCCGCATCTGGCGTGGCAAGGCCGGCGAGGCCGGCGGGTTCGGCGACTACACCACCGACGTGTCGGAAGGCATGGTGGTGCTCGATGCCGTGCATCAGATCCAGGCCGACCAGGCGCCGGATCTCGCCTGCCGCTGGAACTGCAAGGCGGGCAAGTGCGGGTCGTGTTCGGCCGAGATCAACGGCCGGCCGAAGCTGATGTGCATGACCCGCTTGAACACGCTCGACCTGACCCAACCGGTGACGGTGGAGCCGATGCGCGCGTTTCCGCTCATCAAGGACCTGGTCACCGACGTGTCGTGGAACTTCGAGGTGAAGAAGGGCATCCAGCGCTTCCGGCCGCGCACGCCCGATGCCGCCGACGGCACCTGGCGCATGTCGCAGCGCGATGCCGATCGCGTGCAGGAATTCCGCAAGTGCATCGAGTGCTTCCTGTGCCAGGACGTGTGTCACGTGCTGCGCGATCACGACAAGCACGAGGAGTTCATCGGCCCGCGCTTCCTCACCTACACCGCGGCGCTCGAGATGCACCCGCTCGACACGGCCGATCGGCTGCCCGAGCTGAAGGACAACCACGGCATCGGCTACTGCAACATCACCAAGTGCTGCACCAAGGTGTGTCCGGAACACATCCACATCACCGACAACGCCATCATCCCGCTCAAGGAGCGGGTCGTCGATCGGTTCTACGATCCGGTCACGCGCGTGCTGCGGATGTTCATGTCGTAGGAGGGGTCACGATGATTCCGCTCAAGCCGCTCTCTGCCGACGCCATCCCGGCGGCACTGACCAAGGCCGAACGCTACCGCCTGCTCAACGAGCCGCATCAGGCCGAGAGCATCTGCGAAGACATCCTGGCCGCCGATCCGGGCAACGTGCAGGCCGTGGCCATCCTGCTGCTGGCGCTCACCGACCAGTTCGCGAAGGGCGACGGGCATCTCGTGGCGCGGGCGCTTGAACTGGCCGCGCGGATGGAATCCCCATACGACCGGGCCTACTTCGCCGGGCTCGTCGCCGAGCGGCGCGCTCGCGCCTTGATGAGCAGCGGCGCCGGACGCGCGCGCACGGCCGGCCCGTGGCTGCGGGATGCGATGGAGCACTACGAGCAAGCGGAAGAGCTGCGCCCGCAGGGCAACGACGAGGCCCGGCTGCGCTGGAACGCGTGTGCGCGGGTGCTCAACGCACATCCCGAGATGGCGGTGCAAGAGGAAGAGCGCACCGCACCGCTGATGCTGGAGTAGCGGACAAGATACGACCTGACAGACGGAGGAGCTCTGCCGATACGCGCGTGGCCGGAATGGTGGGCGTGGGAACTCGAACTGAGTGCCCACCTGCTGAAGCGTATGGAAGACCGGCGGTTCAGCGAGGTCGATCTGCGCCGAATGATGGAGTACGCGACAAGGTGTCGCCCAGACATCCTTTCCGGGCGGTTCGTGGTCGACACCCGACACGCTGGCGAGCCGTGGGAAGTCATCGTCGAACCGGACGAACCTCCCAGGCTCCTCGTAGTCATAACGGCGTATGCTGTGGGTCGGAGCGAATCATGAAGGACACCTACCTGGAAGTGACGTTCCGGCACGGCAGGCCGCTTGCCGCGTACTACTACCTGCCACGGGATACGGGCCAGAGGGTCACTCGAACCCGACGAATTGAGCCCGGCCTGATCATCGATTTCACGGCCGAAGGCCAAGCCATCGGCATCGAAATCACGGCGCCCGCGGCGGTGTCGCTCGATGCCCTCAATGCAGTGCTCGAGGAACTCGGGCAGGCGCCAGTGAGCGAAGCTGATCTCGCGCCGATGATCGCGGCATGAAGAAGTCTGCCTGACATCCATCGGATGCAGCCGACGCACCGCGTGACGCTTGGCCGCGCGCGCCTGATTTGGCGTCGTTGTTTAGCCAGACGCAATGGCCTGCACCACACCCACCCGGGAGTTCCTCACCGACGAACCAGTAGGGAGCCGATCGCATCTTGCTAGTTCTCATCCTGCTTGCTTCGGCGCTCGCCAGTTCGACCTTGGTGGGCCAGGACTTCGCCCGAGCTGACGCGGAAACGGTCCGGCTCGAGCCCGCGGTGTTCGTGGGACTTCCTCCGCGCGTGCGCCAGGAGCTCGAGCGTCGGGGCTGCGTTGTGCCGCAGTCCTATTCGAACAGGGTTCCCCATAACGTCGTTCGTGGGCGGTTCACTTCGGGCGCACCGACGGACATCGCGGTTCTCTGTTCGAGGCAGCGGGTGTCGGCGATCCTGGTCTTCCGCGGCGGCACGACCGATGCGGTGTCGGAACTCGGAGAGAGGCCGGACGCCGACTTTCTGCAAGCCGTGACAGCGGGCGGAGCGGTCGGGTTCTCGCGCGCGATTGGAATTGCGGACCCAACGTACATTCAGGAACGTCATCGGCGGTACGGCGGCCCCACGCCGCCGCGGCTTGATCACGATGGCATCAATGACATCTTCGTCGAGAAGGCGTCGGTCGTGTGGTATTGGTCGGGAGGGACGTGGCTGCAACTGCAGGGCGCAGACTGACTGAGCGGCAGGTCGAGCCACACGGCTCCACGGTCATCACCACGGCTTGCAGTCGGCCGCCCGGGGCCATGGCTCAATCCGCGCAAGGCGGCCTCGCCTGAGGTAGAGTGACCCCGTCGGTGGCCCTCGCAGGCAGCGTCCGCAGCCGCGCGACGGCGGAAGGGAGACGTGGGAAGGTCGATGTCCCGGTCGCTCGTCTCGTGCCTCCTCGTGGCCACCACGGTGCTGCTGGCCGTGCGCGTGCCCGGCGCGCAGGCGCCCGCGCCGCCAGCACTGCCCGCCGGGTCGACCGCCGTTCAGCCCCAGGTCGATTTCGCCGCCCACATCCGCCCCGTGCTCGAGGCCAAGTGCCTCAGCTGTCATGGCGACAAGCTGAAGCTCTCGCGGCTCGACCTGCGCACGCGGGAATCCGCCATCGACGGCGGCGTGCACGGCCCTGCGCTCGTGCCAGGCCAGGCCGACAAGAGCCGGATGTACCGCGTCGTGGCGGGTCTCGAGGAGCCGGCCATGCCCATGCGTGGCCCGGCGCTCAGCGCCAGTCGAGGTCGCCGCGTTGAAGCGCTGGATCGATGCCGGCGCGGTGTGGGAGGCCGGCATCACCGCGCGCCCCGAGGCCGCCGCGCCGCCCGCCATCGAAGAGCGCCCAATCACCGATGAGGAGCGCGCCTACTGGGCGTTCACACCGCCGGTGCAGATTCCGCTCCCAGAGGTGGCTCGCACGGATCTCGTGCATCCGATCGATCGCTTCCTCGAGCAGGCGCGCGCGAGCCGCGGTCTCGTTGCCGCGCCCCGCGCCGACCGCCGCACGCTCGTGCGCCGCGCCCACCTCGATCTGCTAGGACTGCCGCCCACTCCTGCCGAAGTGGAGCGCTTCGTGGCCGACAATCGGCCAAACGCCTGGGAGCGGCTGATCGACACGCTGCTCGCGTCGCCCCACTACGGGGAACGCTACGGCCGCCACTGGCTCGACGTGGCGCGCTATGCCGATTCTGGCGGCTTCGAGTACGACGTCCATCGTCCCAACGCCTGGCGCTACCGCGACTACGTCATCGGCGCCTTCAACGCCGACAAGCCCTACGACGTGTTCCTCACCGAGCAGCTCGCCGGCGACGAGATGGACGGCAAGACCCACGACAGCCTGATTGCCACCGGGTTCCTGCGCGCCGGCCCACGCGTGCTCTTCCGCGAGAAGGACAACCCCGAGCGCCGCTTCGACTACCTCGACGACGTCATCGGCGCCATCGGAAAGGGCACGCTGGGACTCACGATCGGCTGCGCGCGGTGCCACGATCACAAGTTCGATCCCATTCGCCAGAAGGACTACTACGCGATTCAGGCGTCGATCTTCGGTTACGTCGAAACGAGCGTGCCGCTGGCGCCGCCGGCCGAAGCCGCCGCCTACCTGGCGAAGAACGAGGAACTCGATGCCCGGCGCGCCGCGCTGCGCGCGAAGGTGGCCGCGCTCGAGAAGCCGCATCGCGAGCGACTGGAGCTGGCGATGATCAAGGCCCGGTTCTCCGGCGCGATCTACCAGGCCGCAGCCAAGCCCGAGGCCGCGCGCACGCCGGGCGAGCGGCTGCTCGCGATCCAGGTGTTCGAAGCCGTCACCGCTCCGGCAGCCGAAGTAGACAAGGCCCTCGCGCCAGCCGAGCGCACCGCCAAACGCGAGCTGGACGCGCAACTGCGAGCCCTCGAGCTCGAGCGGCCGCCGCCGCTGCCCATGGCCGACATCGCCACCGACGGCGACCATCGCTTCTCGCCGCTCGGCGAAGGCGACGAGACCGTGAGCTGCCCGAAGTGCCGGATACCGCCGCCGTTCCCGGGCAGCTACCTGCACAAGGGCCCCGGACGCTACGAGATGCCGCCGTCGTACTTCCTGATTCGCGGCGACGTCGAGAGCCGTGGCCCACAGATGCAGCCGGGGTTCGTGCAGGTCGTGACGCGCGGCTCGCCGCCCACCGAGATCCCACGGCCCGACGGGCGAACGTCGGGACGCCGTCTGGCGTTGGCGAAGTGGATCGGCTCAGCCGAGAATCCGCTCACGGCCCGCGTCATCGTCAACCGGCTCTGGCAGAAGCACTTCGGCCGCGGCATCGTCTCCACGCTCGAGAACTTCGGCAAGATGGGCGAGGCACCGAGCCATCCGGAGCTGCTCGATTGGCTGGCCGTGGAGTTCGTCCGCGGCGGCTGGAGCATCAAGCAGGCCAACCGGCTGATGATGACCTCCGAGGCCTACCAGATGGCGTCGTCAGGCACGGACGCCGGCGCAGGCGCGGATCCGGAGAACCGGTATCTGTGGCGCTTCCGCCCGCAGCGCCTCGACGCCGAGATCGTGCGCGACAGCATGCTCGTCGCCGGCGGCAACATCAACCTGGAGGTGGGCGGCGAGCCGATCTTCCCGTTCATGCCGGCGGATGTCCTCACCGGACAGTTCCGCGGCAAGTGGGTGAACACGCCCGACGGTCCCGCCGCCTGGCGGCGCGGCGTCTACGTGTATCGCCGCCGCTCGCTGCCGTATCCCATGTTCGACACCTTCGACCATCCCGACATGAACGTGGTGGCCGGCGCGCGCAACGTCTCCACCGTGCCGACCCAGGCGCTGACGCTGCTCAACAACCCGTTCGTGCTGGCGCAGGCCGATCGCCTGGCCGATCGCGTGCGCCAGGCGGCCGCCGATCCGGCGGCGCAGGTCGATCTCGCCTATCGCATCGCGCTGGCGCGTCCGCCGGCCGCCGGCCGAACTCGACGTCGCGCTCGGGCTGATTCGAGACGCAGTCGCTCGCGGCGTTCACGCACGTGCTCCTGAATCTCGACGAGTTCATCTACATGAGGTGAGTCGTGTCACATCGCTGCAGCCAATACTTCTGGGACCGTCGCGACTTCCTCTTCCGCTCGGGCGGCGGCATCAGCGGCCTCGCGCTGGCGTATCTGCTCGATCGCGAGGGCGCGCTCTCGGCGGCGGCCGCTGGCGCCCGACGGCTGCGCCGCGGCGGCGACCGGCGTGAACCCGTACGCGCCGAAGGCGCCCCATTTCAAGCCGCGCGCCACCGCCGTGATCTCGCTCTTCATGGGCGGCGGGTGGAGCCAGATGGACACCTTCGACCCGAAGCCGGCGCTCACGAAGTACGCCGGCCAGCCGATCGACGACAAGGTGAAGGGCGACGTGATCGTGCGGCAGGGCTCGCCGGGTCCGCTGATGCCGAGCCCGTTCAGCTTCAAGAAGTACGGGCAGAGTGGCATCGAGGTGTCCGAGATCTTTCCGTTCCTCAGCCAGCACGTCGACGAGCTCGCGTTCCTGCGTTCGGTCTACGGGCGCTCGAACGACCACGTGCAGGGCACCTACGAGATGCAGACCGGTCAGATCAACCTCGGGTTCCCCAGCGTGGGCTCGTGGGTGACGTATGGTCTGGGCTCGGAAGCGTCGAGCCTGCCGGCGTTCGTGGTGATGACCGACGCGCGCGGCGGACCGCTCGGCGGGCCCAACGACTGGAGCGCGGGCTACATGCCGGCCGCCTACCAGGGCACGATGTTCCGGTCGACCGGCGATCCCATCGTCGACCTCAAGCCGCCGGCCAGCGTGACCCCTCAGGATCAGCGCGCGCGGCTCGATGCGCTGGCGCGGCTCAACGAGCTCGACATGCAGAAGTTCCCCGGCAACAGCGAGCTGGCGGCGCGTATCTCGTCCTACGAGCTCGCCTATCGCATGCAGGGATGCGCGCCCGAAGCGGTGGACACGGCGAGCGAGACCGATGCCACGAAACAGCTCTACGGCCTCGACGACACGGTGACCGAGCCGTTCGGGCGTCAGTGCCTGATGGCCCGACGCCTGGTGGAGCGCGGCGTGCGCTTCGTGCAGGTGTTCTCAGGCGGCGTCGGCAACCAGAACGTCGACACCTGGGACGCGCACGGCGATGTGAAGGCGAACCACACCCAGCATGCGGCGGAAACCGACAAGCCGGCGGCCGGCCTGCTGCGCGACCTGCGCGCGCGCGGGCTGCTCGACTCCACGCTCGTCATCATGCATTCCGAGTTCGGGCGCATGCCGATCTCGCAGCGCGGCACCGGGCGCGATCACAACCCCGGCACCCAGACCGTGCTGATGGCCGGCGCCGGCGTCAAGGGTGGCCAGGTGATTGGCGCCAGCGACGACTTCGGCTACAAGGCGATGGAGCAGCCGATCTCGTACCACGACCTGCATGCCACCATGCTGCACCTGCTCGGCCTGGACCACAAGAAGCTGACCTACCGGTTCAACGGGCGCGACATGCGGCTGACCGACGTCTACGGCACGCTGATTCCGCAGATCGTCACCACGTAGCGCTCCGCGCCGGCCGGTCGAGCCCTGTAGGACCTACGGGGCGATGCGGGTCGCCGCCAAAGGTCCGTCGATACGACTGCCGTCCACCTTCCCGCTCAGCGACTCACCGTCCACCGCGAGCGTGAGGTCGCGGCCGCGCAACCGTCCGGTCACCTTCGTGACCTGCCCGTCCTTCGTCAGCGTGCCCGCCACCATCTGGAACTCCTGCCGCAGCTCGAGTTCACCGCGCGTCGTCGTCCACCTTCCCGCAATGCGCGCCGGCACGTAGTAGAGCAGCGCCGTGCACCAGCTGCCGCAGCCCTCGCCGAGGTCTTCCCTGGCATCGGGCTCCCATTCGGGAACAGCGAAGGTGTTCAGCGCCATCCGCGTGCCGGGCGTCAGTGCGAGAAACGTCGGGGCCAGCCGTTCGAGGTTGTCGGGCAGCAGGAAGAGCGCCATCACGGTGGCCTTCGAGATGTCGGCCGTGAACATGTCGCCTTCGATGAAGGTGGCGCGGTCGGCCACGCCAGCCTCCTGCGCGAGCCGTGTCGCCAGCGCCACCATTTCGGGGTTGTACTCCACGCCGATGGCGCGGGCGCCGCGCTTGGCCGCGGCGATGATGTTGCGCCCGTCGCCCGACCCGAGGTCCATCACCAGGTCGTTGCGCGTCACCTGCGCCATGTCGAGCATCTTCTCGACCAGCGCCGGCGGCGTGGGCACCCACACCACATCCTTGCCGCCCTGCCCGATCTCGGGCTCGTACGGCTTCTGCGGCACGACGGGGGCCTGCGCGGCCAGTTGGACGCCGAGCAGCGTGGCGAACGTCAGCGCGATGAAAGTTCTTGGCAAGCCCTAGCCCCTAGCCCCTAGCCCCTAGCCCCTAGTCCCCGCCCTTAGAGTCCCGCCTTGGTCTCTTCGGCCATGAACTGCACCACCTGCCGCAGATCGCCGCCCGACCGCTCGAAGGCGGCCAGTTGACGGTCGGCGCCGGTGCCGTGGTTCAGAATCCAGCGCACGCCCTCGATCTCGCGGCGGCTACCCAGTTCGTCGACCGCTTCGTCGACCAGGCCAAGATATTCCTCGACCAACTGGCGCTCGGGCACTTCGGTTTCGCGTCCGAAGTCGATGAGTGAGCCTTGGATGCCGTAGCGCGACGCGCGCCACTTGTTCTCCATGATCAGCGCGCGGCTGTAGGGGCGCCACGCCTGGTTCTTCTCGTGCAGCTTCCACAGCGTGTAGACCGTGGCCTGAATCAGCGCGGCGATGGCCAGCGTTTCTTCCACGCGCATCGGCAGGTCGCAGATGCGCACCTCGATGGTCGGAAAGAACGGATGGGGCCGCACGTCCCACCAGATCTTCTTGGCGTTGTCGATGCAGTTGGTGCGGATGAGCAGGTTGACGAAGTTCTCGTAGTCGGCCCAGCCGTTGAACTCGTCGGGGATGTTGGTGCGCGGGAACTTGTCGAAGACCTTGCAGCGGTACGACTTGAGGCCGGTGTTCATGCCGAGCCAGAAGGGCGAGTTGGCCGACAGCGCCAGCAGATGCGGCAGGAAGTAGCGAATCTGGTTCATCAGATGGATGACCGTTTCGCGGTCTTCCACGCCCACGTGCACGTGCAGCCCGAAAATGAGATTCGAGCGGGCCACGAGCTGCATGTCCTCGACCACCTGCAGGTAGCGTTCGTCGGGTGAGATGTCTTGCGCTCGCCAGTCGGCAAAGGGATGTGTGGCGCCGGCCACGAGCGCCAGGCCGTTGTCATGCGCCAGCGACACCATCTGGCGGCGCAGCGTCACGAGGTCTTCACGCGCCTCGGTCATGTTGCGGCACACGCCGGTGCCGACCTCCACCACCGACTGGTGCATCTCCGACTTGACCTTCTCCTTCATCACCCGCTTGCCCTGCGCCATCAGCTCGGTCTGGATGTGCGAGCGCAAGTCGAAGGTGACGGGGTCGACCGTCTGGTACTCCTCCTCGATGCCGATCGAGAACGAGGGCGGCGTCATGCCCGGCCCTTGAGCAGCGACGACCAGCGGTAGGTCAACGGGGTCTTCGGCTCCTGCGCCTTCTTCACGGCGAAGGCCGCCACCTTCTCGACGATCCACGCGAAGTTGTCGGGCCCGACCGAATGCGGATCGGCGTCGGGCGCGGCGTTCATGAAGTCGATGGCGTAGGGCACGCCGTCTTCCACCGCGAACTCCACCGTGTTGAGGTCGTAGCCCAGGGCGCGGCAGAGTGTCAGGGAGTCTTTCGTTACCCGCTCGATGAGCGCCGCCGGGTATTTCGGCGGGTTCTTCACGTAGCGCTCGTGGAACGGCGCCCGCGGGTCGTAGGGCATCACGTGCACGTCTTGCTGGCCGACCACGTAGCAGCGGAAGTACTCGTTGAACTTCACCGCCGTCTGCAGGGTCATGCAGAGTGTGCGCGTCTGGTCGTAGGCGGCGAAGAATTCCTCGCGCGACTTCACCTGGAACACGTCGCGCCAGCCGCCGCCGTCGAACGGCTTGAGGAAGGCGGGGAAGCCGATGTACTCGAACACCTCGTCCCAGTTGAGCGGGTACATCAGGTTCCGCATCGACTTGTCGGTCGTGCCTGGCGGATGTTCCTTGTGCGGCAGCACCACCGTGTTCGGCACCGCCACGCCCAGCCGCTTGCCCAGCGCGTAGTTGAAGAACTTGTCGTCGGCGCTCGACCAGAACGGGTTGCTGATGACGTAGGTGCCGTCGAGGGCCGCGGTCTTCAGCCAGGCCCGGTAGAACGGGATGTCGTGCGAGATGCGGTCGACGACGACGTGGTAGGGGCACGGCCCTTCCATCTTGACGCCGCCGATCTGCACGAACTCGGCCGAGACCCCGGCCACGCCCATGGCGTTGATGCGCTCGACGAGCGCGCCCGGGAAGACGTTTTCCATTCCGAACAAGACGCCGATGGTGGCCATGCGAGGCTCCGACTGAGCGTGGGGCCGGCGGACCGCCACAGGCGCGCGGCGCCCGACCGGGATGCCCAGCTTAGCCGATTCCGTTCGACGAGGTGAAGGCGCGCGGGCCTCGGCCGGGCCATTGGGCGATACTCCTCCCATGCCGTCACTCCGCCTCCTCGCTACGTTCGCCTCCGCACTGCTCGTGACGCCGTGGCCGCTGGCCGCGCAGAGCATCGGCGTGTTCAGGTGGCAGCTCGAGCCGTATTGCAACGTCCTCACGCTCAAGGTGGAGCAAGAGGGCACCCTCTACCGCCTCGACGGCACCGACGACCTGCGCGGGGCCACGCGAGCGGCGCAGGCGACGGGACTTGCCGTGCCCAATAGCGACGGCACGATCGGCCTCGGCCTGACCATCGTCGACGCGCCGTCGGGCCTGCCTATCCACGTCTCGGCCGTCATCACCGTCGACCCGCTCGGCGGCGCCTGGCGCGATGCGCTCGGCCACGGCGGCGCTTTCACGTTCACGCCCGGGCCGCCGAGTGCCGGGCTGCCGCGTCCGCCCGCCACGACCACCTCGACGGCGTTCGAGTGGCAACAGGCGCCGGGTGGCGCCCCGCGCGGGATCGTCGCGCGCGCCAGCGTCAACGGCGATCCGGTCAATGGCGACGCCGCGATCTACGGACAGTGGGGGAGTCCGGCCATCAGCCACACGCCGGGGAACGCGGGCGTTCGTGGCGAGAGTGCCAACGAAAATGGAGGTACTCGGCATTTCCGACAACGGAGCAGGTGTCTACGGATACAGCGAGGGCCGTTATGGCGTCTTCGGCTTCTCGTGGACCGGCACCGGCATCCGCGCCACTTCCTTCATGGGCACCGGGCTGTTGGTGCAGGCCGGACCCGGGACCGGGTCCACCGCGCTGCGGATTGAAGGCCCGATCAAGGTTGCCGGCAACGCGCCGGCCTTCCGGCACGTCGCCACCCCCGCCACCATCGACGGCAACGGCACGCTGCTCGAACATCCGCAGCTCGACGGCGACCCCAACGCACTGGTCTACGTCACGCCCTACGGGAGCAGCGTCACTGTAAGCGCTCCCATTGGCGTCGCCTACCTCGACTCGCGCTGGAGAATCGTCACGCAGAACGGGTTGTCCATGCCGGTTGGCGCCGAGTTCAACGTGCTCGTCATCAAGCGCTGACGCGACCCACACCGGGCGGGTCAAGGCGTGGTGACGACCAGCGCGTCGGCACTGGTGCGCTGAGACGTAGGGTCCTCGCGTCTATGGCAGGTAGGCGTTGGCCATCGGCTGCCAGTCGGGCCAGTCGTGTTTGCTGCCGTAGCCCCACACGTGCAGGGAATGCGGAATGCCCTTCGCAGCGAGGAGCCCCGAGAAGTCCTCGTTGGCCTTGCGGCAGATGTCCCATTCCCCGGTGGCGAGCACGAACTTGTTCCGGCGGAGCTGATCCAGGTAGTAGGGCTGGCTCAAACCCGGCAGGAAGGCCGGCGGGTTCAGCAGATAGGCGTCGTTGTCAGCGTAGCCGTTGAGGAACTGGCTGATGTCGAAGGCGCCGCTCATCGTGACGCACGACGTGAACACGTGGGGATGGCGCAGCGCCAAGGTCATGGCGTGATACGCGCCGAAACTGCAGCCCGTGACGCCGATGCCCTCGTGGCCGTTCAACTGCCGGATGAGCGGCACGACGTCGCCGAGCAGGTAGGCCTGGTACTGCAGGTGGCGCTCGATGCGCTGCCGCGGGTGCATCCGCTTGGCGTACCAGCTCTCGCTGTCCACCGACGACACGCAGTACAACTGCAGCCAGCCGCTCTCGAGTTTCTGGCGGAGCGCGCCGACCATGCCGCGATCTTCGTACTCGAAGAAGGCGCCCATGGAACTCGGGAACACGACGACCGGCGGACCGGCGTGGCCGAAGACCAGCAGGTCCATGTCCTTGCCGAGCGAACGAGAGTGCCAGCGGTGGTAGTCGCGCGTCATCAGTCGGGATCCCCAGGGAAGCGGCCGGGCGTCTCGCGGTGCCGCGGCCGGCCTCTATACTAATAGGGCCGGCTCGTCCGGCGCGTACCTGCTCGTGACCGCCACCGTGTCATCGCCCCATCTCGAACGCCTCGCCGCCTTTCCGTCGCGCGTGCTCGAGCGCGCCCGCGACGTGACCGTCTATCTGCCGCCCGGCTACGCGGCCGATGTGGCGCGCCGCTATCCCGTGCTCTACATGCACGACGGCCAGAACCTGTTCGATCCGGATACGTCCTACGTGCGCGGGCAGCACTGGCGGCTGGGCGAGCTGGCCGACATGCTGATTGCCGAGGGGCGCGTGCAGCCCCTGGTGATCGTGGGCGTGAACCACACCGGTCACGGGCGGGTGCACGAATACACGCCCACCCGCGACCCCCGCCTCGGCGGCGGCCTGGCCAAGGACTACGGCCGGCTGCTCGTCGACGAGCTGAAGCCGTTCATCGACGGCAGCTATCGCACGCGGCCCGAGCGCGAGCACACCGGCCTGGGTGGTTCCTCGCTGGGTGGACTGTCCACGATGTTCCTGGGCCTGCGGCACGCCGACGTGTTCGGGCGGCTGGCCGTGATGTCGCCGTCGGTCTGGTGGGGCCGGCGCGCCATCCTGCGCTACGTGCCCAAGGCGAAGCCGCGCCCCGACACGCGCATCTGGCTCGACATGGGCACGGCCGAGAGCCGGCACGGCGTGTCCGACGCCCGCAAGCTGCGCAACGCGCTCGTGAAGGCGGGCTGGCGGGAGGACATCGACCTCGCCTACTCGGAGCCCGAGGGGGCCACCCATACCGAGGGCGCATGGGCACATCGCGTCGGCGATGTGCTGCAGTTCCTCTTTCCCGGCGACTTCGGCCAGTGGTGACTTGTAACGGGGCCTGTCCCCGTTACATCTCGTGACGCGGCAGAATCTGCAACCTCGCTAAGCTGATCCCTCCACATGTACCGCCTTGCAAGCCTGTTAGCCCTTGTGTGTCTCTTTTCCACGCCGGCGTTGGCCCAGCCAGGTGGATCCCAGCCGGCCGAGCACGCCGATGACCGGCCGGTGGACGGCCCCGCCGCACCGGTGCCGCCCTCGACCATCGCGCGCGATGACGCCGGCAAGGCCACGGTGCGCGCCATCAAACTGCTGGCGCCCCTCGTGGTCGACGGCGCTCTCGACGAAGACGTCTACACCTCGAATCAGCCGTTCGGCGATCTCATCCAGGTGGTGCCGAACACCGGTCAGGTCGCCACCGAGCGCACCGACCTGTGGCTGATGTTCGACGACAAGAACGTCTACGTCGGCGCCCGCGTGCACGACTCCGCGCCGGCCGGGCAGTGGATCGCCAACGAATACCGCCGCGACACCGACCAGCTCCGGCAGAACGACCACATCGGCGTCGGCCTCGACACGTTCTACGACCGCCGCAGCGGGTTCATGTTCTACGCCACTCCGCTCGGCGCCTTCTCCGACTACTCGATCATCGACGAGGGCCAGCCCAACGCCGACTGGAACCCGGTGTGGAACGTGCGCACGGGGCGGTTCGACGGCGGCTGGACGATGGAGATGATCATCCCGTTCAAGTCGCTGCGCTTCAAGGGCGGACGCAACCAGACCTGGGGGTTCCAGGTGCGCCGGTCGATCCGGCGGAAGAACGAGTGGGCCTACCTCACGCTGCTGCCGGCCTCGATGGGCGGGCCCCAGGGCCTCAACCGCGTGTCGCTCTACGGCAGCGCCACCGGCATCGACGCGCCGCCGGCCGGCCGCACCTTCGAGATCAAGCCCTACACCTTCGCCCGCTCGACCACCGATCGGCTCCGCGTGCCGGCGGTGTCGAACGACGTCGACGCGCAACTCGGCGTGGACGTGAAGTACGGCATCACCGCCAACCTGGTGGCCGACTTCACCTACAACACCGACTTCGCGCAGGTCGAGGTGGACGAGCAACAGCTCAACCTCACGCGCTTCAGCCTGTTCTTCCCGGAGAAGCGCGACTTCTTCCTGGAGGGCCGCGGCATCTTCGACTTCGGCCGCGGCGGCGCCAGCGGCTTCGGTGGCGGCGGCGGTGGACTGGGCAGCGGCGTCAACTCGGCGTCGGCCACGCCGTTCCTGTTCTACAGCCGGCGCATCGGGCTGAACCGCGGCCGCGTCGTGCCCATCGAGGTCGGCGCCCGCGTCACCGGCAAGGTGGGCAAGTTCGGCGTCGGCCTGCTCAACATCCAGAGCGACGACGAGCCGGTGTCGGCCTCGCCCTCGACCAACTTCAGCGTGGTGCGGGTGAAGCGCGACATCCTGAAGAAGAGCACGATCGGCGGCATGTTCACCGGCCGCACGGCGTCGAACGTCCCGGCGCGTCGTCGAACCAGGCCTACGGCGTGGACGCGGCGTTCGGCTTCTTCGAGAACCTCACCATCGGCGGCTACTACGCGAAGACCGACACCGACGCCCCGGGCTACGACCGCAACAACGACAGCTTCCAGGGCCGGTTCGACTACTTCGCCGATCGCTACGGCGCGCGTCTGGAGTATCTGGACGTCGGCGACAACTTCAATCCGGAGATCGGCTTCATCCAGCGCGACAACTTCCAGCGCTCGTTCGCCTCGTTCCGCTTCAGCCCCCGTCCGAAGCATCTGAAGGGCGTGCGCAAGCTCACGTTCCAGGCCGACTTCGAGCACTTCGAGAACGGCGCCGGCGCGCTCGAGACGCGCGTGCAGGTGGGCAAGTTCGTGCTCGAACGCGAGAACAGCGACATCATCAAGGCCGAAGCGACGCGCGACTACGAGATGATCGTGCCGCCCTTCACGGTGGCCACTGGCATCGCCATTCCGGCCGGCAGCTACTCGTTCGACGACGTGCAGCTGAGCTACGCGATGGGCGCGCAGCGCCGCGTCGCCGGCACCATCGGCACCCAGATCGGCCAGTTCTGGAACGGCACCATCCGCTCGCTGAACTACACGGCCGCCCGGGTCTCGGTGCTGAAGCAATTCTCGATCGAGCCCACCGTGCAGTACACGCCGCGTGGCGCTGCCGCACGGCGACTTCAAGACCACGCTGCTGCGTACCCGCGCCGACTACGCCTTTTCGCCGCGCATGTTCGCCAGCGCGCTCGTGCAGTACAACTCCACCGACCAGAGCTTCAGCACCAACGTCCGCTTCCGCTGGGAGTACAAGCTCGGCAGCGAGTTCTTCGTGGTCTACACCGACGAACGCGACACGCGCACCCCCGGCTATCCCGGCCTGAAGAACCGCGCCTTCGTCGTCAAGGTGACCCGCTTCTTCCGCGTGTGAGCCGGCTGGCGCGGTAGGTCGTAGGGGTCTGACCCCGTTTCGCGAAATCCGTGCCATCGGGGTCAGACCCCTTCCCGCGAAATCCGTGCCATCGGGGTCAGACCCCTCCCCTTCACGTGGTCTAATGCGGACCATGCCGACGACGTTCCGAGCCGCAGTGCTGCTCGCCGGGCTGCTGGCGGCCGCGCACCTTCGCGCCCAGGACAAGCCCGCCGCGCGATCCCAAAGCCACGCGCCCGCCGGACCTGGTGGAGCTCGTCACGCTCGACCGCACCATCGCGCTCGACATCCGCTATGCCACCACCAACAACTTCCTCGGCAAGGTGGTGTATCCCGAGGCGCGCGCCTTCCTGCAGCGTCCAGCCGCCACGGCGCTGCTGGCCGCGCACCACGAGCTGGCCCGCCACGGCTACGGCCTGATGATCCACGACGGCTATCGACCCTGGGCCATCACCAAGGTGTTCTGGGACATGTCGAGCGGGCCGATGCGCGAGTTCGTCGCCGATCCGAAGACCGGCTCGAAGCACAATCGCGGCTGTGCCGTGGACCTGACGCTCTACGACCTGGCCACCGGACAGGCTGTGCAGATGCCCGGCGACTACGACGAGTCCACCCTGCGCTCGTATCCCACCTACACTGGCGGACCACCCGAAGCGCGCGCCAAGCGCGATCTGCTGCGCGCCGTCATGGAGCGCCAGGGATTCTCCGTGGAACCGAATGAGTGGTGGCACTTCAACTACAAGGACTGGCCGAGCTACCCGATTCTCGACATCTCGTTCGCGCAGGCCGCCGCCGCGAAGTGATGACCCGGGCGTCCTCCGAGCTGTGGCGCCTCGCTGCCGCCCTCGTCGGCATCGCCGCGCTCACCGTCGTGTTCGTGCGATGGTTGCACGTGGCCAACGCGGCCACCGTGTCCACCACATTCCTGATGGTGGTGCTCGTCGTGGCGGCGACCTCCCGCCTCTGGATCGCCGTGGTCACCTCGGTCGTCGCGATGCTGTCGTTCAACTTCTTCTTCCTGCCCCCGGTGGGCACGCTGACGATCGCGGATCCGCACAACTGGGTCGCGCTGTTCTCGTTTCTCGCGGTGAGTCTCGTGGCCAGCAACCTGTCGGCCGTGGCCCGGGCGCGCACCGCCGAAGCGCTCGGGCGGCGCGACGAGATGGCCCGGCTCTTCGACCTCAGCCGCGACGTGCTGGGCACCACCGAGAGCCGCGAGGCCCTGTCGACGCTGGCCCGGTCGGTGGCGCGACGCTTCGACCTCGAGTACGTGGGCATCGCGCTGCCCCGCCTCGACGAGTGGGACGTCTTCGATGCCGGGGCCACGACCATCTCGATGGACACCCGACAGCTCGCCTCAGCGTTCGCCGCGGCGCAGACCACGCTCGAGTTCGATGCCTACGCCCGCACCTACGCCGGCCACAAGACGATGGAGGTCGACGGCCGGACGGTGCGACTCGTGCCGCTCAGGGTCGGCACCCGGCCCATTGGCCTGCTGGCGGCGGCCGGACGCCCGGTCGAGGCCGGCACGCTCGACACGCTCGCCGGCGTCGTGGCCATCGCCATCGAGCGCGCGCAGTTCCTGGAGGAGCGCAAGGCGGGCGAGCTCACGCGCCAGAGCGAAGAGCTGAAGACGGCGCTGCTGGCCTCGCTCGGACACGACCTGCGCACGCCGCTCACGGCCATCCGCGTGGCGGCGGCGAACCTGCAGATCCCGTCGCTCGACGAGGCCGACCGGCGCGACCAGAGTGAGCTCATCCAGGCGGAAGTGGAGCGCCTCAACCGCCTGTTCCAGAACATCCTCGAGATGGCGCGCATCGACGCCGGGGCCGTGGCGAGCGAGTCGCGGCGGGCGCACCCCTCCGAGATCATCGCGGCGGCGCGCGAACAGGTGGACCACACGCTGCGCCACCACCCGCTGGAGGTGCACATCGACGCCGACATCCCGGTGCAGCTCGACCCGCGACTCACCGCGTCGGCGCTGGCGCATCTGCTCGAGAACGCCGCCCAGTATGCCCCGGCCGGGTCGCACCATCGAGGTCACGCGCGCAGGTGACCGACGACGGCCTCACCATCGCGGTGCGCGATCATGGGCCGGGCATCGCGCCGGCCGACCTGCCGCACCTGTTCGAGCGGTTCTATCGCGGCCACGCCGCCCACGCCCGGGCCTCGGGCACGGGCATGGGCCTGTGGATTGCCCGCGGCCTGCTGGCCGTGGAGGGCGGCCGCGTGTGGGCCGAGAACTGCGCCGACGGCGGCGCGCGCTTCACGGTGGTCGTGCCCGGATCGTCGCTCGCGGTCGACGGCCCGAAGGGCCCCGCGCATGAGCGCCCGCCCGCGGATCCTGCTCGTCGACGACGAGGTCGCCATCCAGCGCGCCATTGGGCCGCTGCTGCGCTCGCGCGGCTACGACGTGGAGGTGGCCGGCACCGGCGCCGACGCGCTCCGGGTGGTGGACGCCCATCCGCCCGATCTGATCGTGCTCGATCTCGGGTTGCCGGACATCGAGGGCACGGAGGTGTGCCGGCGCATCCGGGCCCGGTCCGCCGTGCCGATCGTGATCCTGTCGGCCCGTGGCGCCGAAGCCGACAAGGTCAACGCGCTCGACCTGGGCGCCGACGACTACGTGACCAAGCCCTTCGGACCCGAAGAGCTGCTGGCGCGGATTCGCGTGGCCCTGCGGCGGGTGGTGGTGGCCGGCGAGGCCGAGACCGGTCACCTGCGCGCCGGCGACCTGACCATCGACTACGACCGCCGCCGTGTGGTGCGCGGCGACACCGAGATCCGGCTCACGCCGAAGGAATTCGAGCTGCTGTCGCTGCTGGCCCGGCAGCACGACCGCGTACTCACGCACCGCACGATTCTCAAGGCCATCTGGGGCGGCAACGCCGTGGAGCAGCCGGAGCATCTGTGGACGCTCGTGGCGCAATTGCGCAAGAAGATCGAGCTGGATCCGGGCCATCCCCAGTATCTGGTGAGTGAGCCGTGGGTCGGCTACCGATTCTCCACCGGCGACCCTCCGCCCGACTGAGCACGACCCGGGCAGGCCCGCAACCGCGGCCCTTCCTCAGGATTTTCTCAGGGACTTCTCCGGCCGTTTTCAGGTCCTGCCCGCTATCGTGACGATCAAGGAGTTGGTCGTCATGAATCTCGTGTGCACGTCACTTCGCGCGTTCGGGCTGGTCGTCGCCGTCGCCACCGCCGCCGGGGCCCAGTCGGCTCCGCCACCGGCACCGGGCCCGTTCGAGCACGTGAAGCTCGGCGTGACTCTCGAGGGTTTCTACCAGTACAACTGGAATCGCCCCTACGACCGGATCAACCTGCTGCGTGCCTACGACACGCGCTCGAACGTCTTCGGCATTCAGCAGACGGCCATCGTCATCGAAAGCGTGCCCGCGGTGGACCAGGGACGGCGCTTCGGCGCCCGGGTCGACCTGCAGTTCGGCCAGGCCACCGACACCGTCCAGGGCGGGGCCGCCAACGAGCCGCGGCCCGATGTCTACCGCCACGTCTGGCAGGCCTACGGCACCTACGTATTCCCGATTGGCCGGGGCCTGCAGATGGACTTCGGCAAGTTCGCCTCGAGCCTCGGCTACGAGACCAACTACGCCAAGGACAACAGCCACTTCTCGCGGGCCTATCTCTTCAACTTTCTGCCGTTCTATCACTCCGGCCTGCGGGCGACCCTGCCGGTCAGCGACGACGTGACGCTGGTCTACATGCTCACGAACGGCATCCAGCAAACCGAAGACTTCAACGACTTCAAGAGCAACCACGTGGCCGCGGTCGTCAAGCCGACGAGCTCGGTGACCTGGACGGTGAACTACTACGCCGGACAGGAGCAGCCTGACGGCGGCGAGCCCAAGGGTCCGGACGGCTACTTCAAGGTGATCGACAGCTACGTGGCGTGGACGGCAACCCCGGCGCTCAGCCTGGGCCTCGACGTGAACTACGTCACGAACGAGGTGAACAAGGCCGACGAGGCTCTGGCCCTGCAGGGCACAGGGCTCTACGCGCGCTACCAGGTGTCGCCGCCGGCGGCGCTCTCGGTGCGCTACGAGCGCCTCGACGACGAGGGCCTGTTCGGTGGCATCGATCAGGTGCTGCACGGGCTCACCGCCACGGCGGAATACAAGCTGGCCGACGGCTTCCTCGTGCGCGGCGAGGTGCGCCGCGACTGGTCGAACGAGCGCTTCTTCACCGGCCCGCAACCGAACGATCGCCGCGACCATCAGAACACCGCGCTCGTGGGCCTCGTGTGGTGGTTCGGCAACAAGCAAGGGGCCTGGTAACCGTCATGGCCGACCTGCTGTTCGTTGCCCTTGCCACGCTGTTCTTCGTGCTCGGCGCCGGCTACGTCGCGGCCTGCCAGCACCTGGCCGGGGGAGGCCGTTCATGACACTGGAATCGATCGCCGCCCTGCTGATTGCGCTGGGGCTCCTCGTCTACCTGGTCTACGCGATGCTGCGGCCGGAGAAGTTCTGACATGACCCTCAATGGCTGGATTCAGATTCTGCTCTTCCTCGGCGCCGTGGCCGCGGTCACGGCGCCGCTGGGCCGGTTCATGGCCCGCGTGTTCGCGCGCGAGCGCACCTGGATCGACCCGCTGCTGCGGCCGCTCGAACGCCTGATCTACCGCCTGACGCGCGTGGACGAGACGCACGAGATGCGCTGGACGGAGTACGGCGTGTCGATGCTGGCGTTCAGCCTCGTGTCGATGGTGACGCTCTACGGCCTGCAGCGTCTCCAGGGCGTGCTGCCGCTCAATCCCCAGGGATTGCCGGGCGTGGCTCCGGACCTGGCGTTCAACACCGCTGCGTCGTTCACGACCAACACCAACTGGCAGTCGTACGTGGGCGAGACGACGATGAGCTATCTCACGCAGATGGCCGGCCTGGCGTACCACAACTTCGTGTCGGCGGCCGTCGGCATCGCCCTGGCCATCGCCTTCATCCGGGGCATCGCGAGCCGCGAGCGCGACACGCTCGGCAACTTCTGGGTGGACATGACGCGGGCCACGCTCTGGGTGCTGCTGCCGGTCTGTCTCGTGGGCGCGCTCGTGCTCGTATCGCAGGGCGTCGTGCAGAACTTCAAGCCCTACGACCGGGTGCAGCTCGTCGACCCGCAGACGACCAGCACGACCGACGCCAGCGGGCAAACGACGACCACGACGACCAGCGAGCAGGTGCTTGCCCAGGGGCCGGTGGCCTCGCAGGAAATCATCAAGCAGTTCGGCACCAACGGCGGCGGCTTCTTCAACGCCAACAGCGCGCACCCCTTCGAGAATCCGACGCCGCTCTCGAACTTCATCGCGATGTTCGCCATCTTCGCCATCTCGGCGGGCCTGACCTACACGCTGGGCCACATGACGAAGTCGCCCCGGCACGGTTGGGCCGTGTGGGGCGCGATGGCGTTCCTGTTCCTCGCCGGCGTGACCACCGCCTACTGGGCCGAGGCCGCGGGCAACCCGCTGCTCGCCGGCACCGACCAGCAGGCCGGCGCCATGTGCCCGGGCGGCAACATGGAAGGCAAGGAGGCGCGGTTCGGCATCGCCAACTCGGTCCTGTTCGCGACGGTCACGACCGACGCCAGCTGCGGCGCGGTGAACAGCATGCACGATTCCTACACCCCCATCGGCGGCATGGTGCCGCTCGTCAACATGATGCTCGGCGAAGTGATCTTCGGCGGCGTCGGCGCCGGGATGTACGGCATCCTCATCTTCGTCGTGCTGGCCGTGTTCATCGCCGGCCTGATGGTGGGCCGCACGCCTGAGTACCTCGGCAAGAAGATCGAGGCCTTCGACGTGCAGATGGCGATGCTCGCCGTGCTGGTGTTCCCCTTCGTGATCCTGGTGTTCACCGGCATCTCGGTGGTGTCGCCCGAGTTCGGCACCTCGAGCATCTGGAATCCCGGCCCTCACGGACTGTCGGAGATCTTGTATGCCTACACCTCGGGCGCGGCCAACAACGGGTCGGCCTTCGCGGGCATCTCGGCCAACACCAGGTGGTACAACCTCACGCTGGCGGCGTCGATGCTGATCGGCCGGTTCATGATCATCATCCCGATGCTGGCGCTGGCCGGCAGCCTGGCCCGCAAGACTCAGGTACCGCCCTCGCTCGGCACCTTTCCGGTGACGACGCCGCTCTTTGCCACCCTGCTCGTGGGCGTGGTCGTCATCGTTGGCGTGCTCACCTTCTTCCCCGTGCTCAGTCTCGGCCCGATCGTCGAGCACTTCCTGATGCGCGCGGGCACCACTTTCTGATCGACGAGGCATAGGGCGAGGCAGAGAGCGAGACAGAGATTGTCATGGCGAAGACACAGAAACTGAGCATCTGGGACCCGGCACTGGTGCGGGCCGCGTCGCTCGATGCGTTCCGCAAGCTCGATCCCCGCGTGATGGTGCGCAATCCCGTCATGTTCGTGGTCGAGGCCGGCGCGGTGCTCACGACGGCGCTGCTCGTCAGCCACTTCGTGGGTGGCGGCGTGGCCACCGGCTTCGAACTGCAGATCACCGGATGGCTCTGGGCCACGGTCCTGTTCGCGAACCTGGCGGAAGCCATGGCCGAGGGGCGGGGCAAGGCGCAGGCCGATACGCTGCGCAAGGCGCGCACCGAAACCTACGCCACGCGCCGCCACGCCGATGGCACGACGGCCACGGTGCCGGCGGCGTCGCTGCGCAAGGACGACGTGGTGGTCGTGAAGCCGGGCGAGTTCATCCCGTCGGACGGCGAGGTGATCGAGGGCGTGGCCTCGGTGGACGAGTCGGCCATCACCGGCGAATCGGCCCCGGTCATTCGCGAGGCCGGCGGCGACCGCTCGGCGGTGACCGGCGGCACGAAAGTGTTGTCGGACGGGATCACGGTGCGGGTCACGGCCGACCCCGGCCACACCTTCCTCGACCGCATGATCTCGCTCGTGGAAGGGGCCGAGCGGCAGAAGACACCCAACGAGATCGCCCTCAACATCCTGCTGGCCGGCTTGACCATCGTGTTCCTGATGGCCGTCGTCACCCTGCAGCCGTTTGCGATCTATTCCGGCGCCCCCCAGTCGATCTTCGTGCTGGTGTCGCTGCTCGTGTGCCTCATCCCCACGACCATCGGCGGGCTCCTGTCGGCCATTGGCATTGCCGGCATGGACCGGTTGATTCAGCACAACGTGCTGGCCATGTCGGGCCGCGCGGTGGAGGCGGCCGGCGACGTGCACACGTTGCTGCTCGACAAGACGGGCACGATCACGCTCGGCAACCGGCAGGCGGCCGAGTTCATCCCGATGGCTGGCGTGACCGAGGCCGTGCTGGCCGATGCCGCGCAGCTCGCGTCGCTCGCCGACGAAACACCCGAAGGGCGCTCCATCGTGGTGCTGGCCAAGCAGAAGTACGGCATCCGCGGCCGCGATCTGGCGGCCCACCAGGCGGTGATCGTGCCCTTCACGGCCCAGACCCGCATGTCGGGCATCGATCTCGACGGACGCGCCATCCGCAAGGGCGCGGCCGACTCGATCGCCGAAGTACGTGCGCGCCAGTGGCGGCACGACCTCGGCCGAGCTCGAGGCCACCGTGCAACGCATCGCCCGCGCCGGCGGCACGCCCCTGGTCGTGGCCGAGGGCAATCGCGCGCTCGGCGTCATCCATCTCAAGGACGTGATCAAGGGCGGCATGCGCGAGCGCTTCGCGGCGCTGCGCGCCATGGGCATCAAGACGGTGATGATCACCGGCGACAACCCGCTCACCGCCGCCGCCATCGCCAAGGAAGCCGGCGTGGACGACTTCCTGGCCGAGGCGACCCCGGAAGACAAGATGACGCTCATCAAGCAGGAGCAGCGCGCCGGCAAGCTGGTGGCCATGACGGGCGACGGCACCAACGACGCGCCGGCGCTCGCGCAAGCCGACGTGGGCGTGGCGATGAACACCGGCACGCAGGCCGCCAAGGAAGCCGGCAACATGGTGGACCTCGACTCCAACCCCACCAAGCTCATCGAGATCGTCGAGATCGGCAAGCAGCTGCTGATGACGCGCGGCACCCTCACCACGTTTTCGATCGCCAACGACGTGGCCAAATACTTCGCCATCATCCCGGCCATGTTCCTGGTGGCGTTTCCGGCCCTCGACGCCCTGAACATCATGCGGCTGAAGACGCCGGAGTCGGCCATTCTGTCGGCGGTGATCTTCAACGCGCTCGTCATCGTGGCGCTCGTGCCGCTGGCGCTCCGGGGCGTGCAGTTCACGCCGCTCAGCGCCGCGGCCCTGCTGCGCCGCAACCTGCTCGTCTACGGCGCCGGCGGCATCATTGCGCCTTTCGTGGGCATCAAACTGATCGACGTCGTGATCACGACGCTCGGACTCGCGTAGGACACCGCCATGGCTCTGACCCGACATCTTCTGACCGCGACGCTCATGACCGTGGTGACCACGGTGCTGCTCGGCCTCGTCTATCCGCTGGTCATCACGGGGCTCGCCCAGGTGCTCTTTCCCGATCAGGCCAACGGCCAGTTGATCGAGCGGGATGGCCGGGTGATCGGCTCGCGGATCATCGGCCAGCCGTTCACCTCGGCGGGCTACTTCCACTCGCGGCCGTCGGTGGCCGGCGCCGGCTACGATGCCGGGGCGTCGTCAGGGTCGAATCTGGGACCCACCAACAAGAAGCTCATCGACCGGGTTGCGGCCGACGTAGCGCGGCTGCAGGAGGGCAATGCCTGGGCGGCCGTGCCGATCGACCTGGTGACGACGTCGGCCTCCGGCCTCGATCCGCATCTCAGCCCGGCGGCGGCCTTGTATCAGGTGGCGCGCGTGGCGCGCGAGCGGAATCTGCCTGCGGCGGTGGTGCAGGAGCTGGTGGAGGCCCACATCGAACCGCGCCAGTTCGGCGTGCTCGGCGAGCCGGTGGTGAACGTGCTGCTCCTCAACCTGGCGCTCGACGCGCGCGCCCCGCTGCCGCGGTGACCGGTGATGACTGAGCACCGGCCGTCCGCCGACGCGCTGCTGGCCCGACTCAAGGAGAAGGATCGCGCGCGCCTGCGCATCTACATCGGCGCCGCACCCGGTGTGGGCAAGACCTACCAGATGCTGCAGGAGGCCCACGCCCTGCGGGCCAGCGGCCTCGACGTGGTCATCGGCGTGGTCGAGACCTATGGCCGGCGCGAGACCGAGGCGCAGGTGAAGGACCTCGAGGTCGTGCCCAGGCGGAAGGTGGAGTACCGCGGCGCCACGCTGGAGGAGATGGACGTCGATGCCATCGTGCGCCGCCAGCCGAAAGTGTGCGTGGTCGACGAACTGGCCCACACCAACGTGCCGGGGTCGCGGCACACCAAGCGCTACGAAGACGTGCTCGAGCTGCTCGAGGCCGGCATCCACGTGATGACGGCCGTGAACATCCAGCACCTCGAGACGCTGAACGACGCCGTGGCCCGCGCCACCGGCGTGCGTGTGCGCGAAACCGTGCCCGACACCTTCCTCGACCGCGCCGACGAGGTGATCAATGTCGACGTCACGGTTGAAGAGCTGCGCAGCCGCCTGCGCGAGGGCAAGATCTACAAGCCCGAGAAGGTGGAGCAGGCGCTCGCGAACTTCTTCCGCAAGGGCAACCTGTCGACCCTGCGCGAGCTGGCCCTGCGGGCCGTGGCCGACGAGGTGGGCGAGAAGGCCGCCAGCTATCGCGCGCGCGAGGGCCTCGAGCCGGCGCTCATCCCCGAACGGGTCATGGTGTGCATGAGCTCGAACGCGCTGGCGCCGCGCGTGCTCCGCACCGGCGCGCGGATTGCCGGCCGGCTGGGGTCGAAGTGGTATGCGGTCTACGTGGAGACGCCCGGTGAGAAGCCTGACCGCATCAAGGCCCGTGATGCGGAGGCGCTGCGGGAGAACATCCGCCTGGCCGAGAGCCTCGGGGCCACCGTGGTGCGCGTGCGGGCAGAACGGCCCGCCGACGGGCTGGTCGCGTTTGCGCAGCGGGAAGGCGTCACGCACGTGATCTTCGGCCAGAGCGCCAGATCCCGCTGGGAACTCATCTGGCGCGGGTCCACACTCGACCGGTTCCTGGGCGCGGTGCCGGACGCCGCCGTGCAGGTCGTCCCACTCGGTGAGGCGTGAGCGGCGCCGTGACGTTTACATACGGCAACCATGTTGCCGAATTTGTCTATAGCTGGCAACTATTCTGCTGTACTGCCAGATGAACCCGACGTCTGCATTGGCCGGTCGTCAAGGGGTTCTGAGCCGCTGGCGGACCTCGTCGAGCCAGTCTGCCACCACCACGATGGCCTGGTTCTCTGTCGCACCGGTGCCGGGCGACTGCTTGACCAGAAGGAAACGGCCGTCGCTGGCGACATCGTAGGTGCGGCCGATCAGGGCGGTATACAAGGCACTGGTGCTGAACAACGCCACGGGGCGGCCGTAGGTGAATGCGTTACCTGCATCCCGTGACACCGGAACCGCCATCATCTGCGCGTCGGCCGACACGTAGAACAACTCTCGCCCGTTGCGAGCCCACGCGGGCCGGGTGCCGCCGGTGTTCGAGATCTGCCAGCGTCCGGCGTCGACGGCCGGAAACGGCCGCACGTAGATCTCGAGCCGGCCGGATTCGTCGGACTCGTAGGCCAGCCACCGCCCGTCGGGTGAGACCTCGGGATTCCGCTCCGCTCGCGGCGACACCAGCAGCGGCGTCGGCGTGCCAGGTGCGGCGAGCGGCACAGCCTTCATGTCGTAGTTCGCCCCGCTGTTGCCCGCCGCGTAGACGTAGACCACGGCCTGCCCGTCGGGTGACACGGTCGATGCGGCCATCTGTTGTGTCGTCTCCTCAACCAGCGTGTCGGATACCCCGGTGCCGTCTGCCGCGCGCCGCAGCAGCGCCGAGCGGCCGCCGTCGGTCGACGTATAGAACAACGAACGACCGTCGGGCGACCAGACGGGCCCCCGCTTGTCAGAAGCGTTGGCCTCCTGGGTCAGCCGCGTCAGGATGTCGCGCTCGATGTCCCAAATCCAGATGTCGCGGCGCGTGTCGAGCGCGTCGAGCGCGATCCGCTTGCCGTCCGGCGAGATGCGTGGGTAGATGAATCCACGCGGTTCGGCGGCAATCGCCTGCTCGCGTCCTTGGCGATCGACCCACACCAACGGCCGGCGCTCGGCGCCGGTCTGAACCGCTGCGGGACGGTACGCAATGCGACCGTTGCCCGACACGCTGAACTGCCCTGGCCCGGCTTGAACGGTGGCGGTGCCCGTCGTCACCCCGACGATCAGAGGCACCGGGTCGCCGGTGCGCTGGCCGCTCCGCTCGTCGAACCGCGCGCCGAACACCGTGTTGTCGCGGGCCCAGACAAGATGCCCCGTCGGCAGCACCCGGCCGTCGTGGCCGCCCTGAACCACCACCTTCCGGTCGCCGCCGGCGACTGGCTGAACCACGATCTCAGCCCCGCTCCACGTTGCTGCATCCTTCTTCAAGAGGCTGAAGAGCAGGGTGCGACCCCCGTCGATCAGTTGTGGCGACGCAGCAAACGCCTCGTCGGCTTGCAAGGTGACCAAGGGCCGAGGCGTTCCGCCGCCGGCGGGCACCGACACCACGCCTCCAGGTCCCTGTCCAATCACGATAACGTCGCCCAACCAGCTGAGGCCGTACGGGATACCGAGCGTCGCGAGCACCGTCGACGTGCCGCCCGTGACCGGAATCTTCTTGAGCGTCGCGGGCGTCGGGGCGGCCGGCGCACCGCCGCTCGGCGTCGGCGTCGGCGTCTGCGCCGGCGTCGTGGCCAGCACAAAATACGCCACCCATTGCCCGTCTGGCGAGACGACCGGATCGATGGGATCTTCCTGGCTCCCCTTGATCGGCTGGGCGTTCACCTCGTTCATGCGGCGGATGAACAACTGGTTGTTGGCGACGTAGACGAAGAACGTGCCGTCGGACGACATCGCCACGTTGTGACGACCGGTGCGCGAGAAGCGCACCGTTGGCTCGAGCGTGTGCACGAAGCGCGTGACGATGCCAGTGGATGCGGGCACCGGCTTCGCCATCCACGCCGCGGCGGCGCCGAGTGCGCCCACGGCGACCGCCACCGCCGCCCACACCGCGCGGTCGCGTGACTTGCGCCCCGCCAGCACCGGTGCCGGCACGCCGGCCGCCGATCCGCCTTCCGCCACCCACTGCAGGTTGAGCAGCAGATCGTGCGCGCTCTGCACACGCTGGTTCGGGTCTTTCGCCAGACAGGTGCGGACGATGCGGTCGAGCGCCGGCGGCACCTCTGGCAGCACGGCCGACACCGAGGGGGCGTCTTCTTTCAGGATGGCGCCAAACAGGCTCGCCTGGCTCTTGCCGGCAAACGCCCGCCGCCCGGTGAGCATCTCGTACAGCACGCAGCCGAATGCCCAGATGTCGGCGCGTGCGTCGGCCTCGTCGCCCTCCACCACTTCGGGCGCCATGTACTGGAACGTGCCCATGATGGTGCCCTGCGCCGTGAGCGGCGCCGACTGCGTGGGCGGGGCGGTGACCGAGGGCGCGCCGCTGCCGTCGATGGCACCGGTTACGATCTTCGCCAGGCCGAAATCGAGCAGCTTGACGCCCGACGCGGTGACCATGACGTTGCCGGGCTTGAGGTCGCGATGCAGGATGCCCTGGCGGTGCGCAGCGTTCAGAGCGTTGGCGATCTGCATCGCCCAGGTCAGCGCCTGCGCGATGGGCACGGGCCCCTTGGCAATGCGGTCGCCGAGCGTGTCGCCCTCGAGATGCTCCATCACGAGGAAGCTGGTGCCATCCTGCTCGCCCACGTCGAACAGCGTGCAGATGTTGGCGTGGCTCAGCTGCGAAATCGCGCGCGCCTCCCGCTCGAACCGCTCGCGGAACCCGGGCGCCGCGGCGATGTGGGGCGGCATTGTCTTGACGGCCACCGTCCGGTCGAGGCGGGTGTCGCGCGCCTTGTAGACCTCCCCCATGCCACCCGCGCCCAACTTCGCGAGGATCTCGTAGGGGCCGAGCTTGGTTCCGATCATGAAGGGGATCCTGACGGTGTGAGCCAGTTCTGCAGCAGTATAGTGCGCCCGGTGTCGGGCGGAGGCGCTCGCCTTGGCCCGTCGGGCCGTCGACCTCGATCCACTGAACGTGCAGGCGATCTATCGCCTCGGCCGCTACCAGCTCGTGCTCGGGCGGTTCGACGAGGCGAACGCGACGCCGCGCGCGCCGCGCAGCTGGAGATACGCCTCGTGCACGAGCACCGTCGGCTGTGTCGAGCGCGCCGCCGGATCGCGCGCAGCGCGACGCGAGCGGCAGATCCGCAACCGTCACGACCTCGGAGTATGCCGCATGGACGCGTGCTGGCCCGCCCGTACTCTTACGCCGGAGGCCGGTGTGGGCACTCGTGCGCACGTGTTACCACAGCACCCGAACGGCGCCCGAGGTGCGAATCGCCTCGTCGCGCGTGATGAGTGGCAGGTCGAGCGACCGTGCCGCTGCCACGATCAACCCATCGAACGGGTCGCGTGTGAACCCGAGGTCGTGTGCGTCGAAGACCTGCGCTGGCGTGAGATCCAGGGCCTGGAACGACGAGTTGGAGAACAGATCGTCGAAGAACTGGCGAGTGGAGCGTCCGAGATCCGCCCGCCCGACGCGCACCAGGATCGCGAGTTCCCAGACCACCGCGGCTGGCACATAGATCAGCGCCGTGCCGGAGTCGCACGCCTGGAAATGAGCGGCGGCCCGTCGGCTCAGCAACCGGCCCGGACCCGCCGCGAAGTACAAGAGCGCGTTGGTGTCAGTGACCGCGGCGTCACCCACGACGCGTCCGCCGGGCGCTGTGGGCGCGCGCGGTCTGCGCCGATCCGATCGTACGGCTCCCCGGCTTCGGGCACGAGCAGTGGACGCGCGAGCGAGGCCTCGAAGAGGGCTCGCACGGCCGCCTTGGCCTTCTTCAACTCGGGGTCGTCGGCCGGGAGCCGGACGGTGCCGGCGACCGACCGCACGGGGGTGCTCGTCCCGCCTCCAGCGCGCGCCTCGGTCACCAGCCGGTCGATCGCCTCGCTGAGATTGCCGTGCGCCGTCACCCGGGCACGACCGCGCAGCCAAGTCAGGTTGATTTCATCCAGCGTGACGGAGACCGCTTTCCTCGGCATGGTTCCAATCGTATCATATGCGCATACGATAACGCGTGCGTGGCCACCCGGCTGTGCCACGGAGAGAAGAAATCTGCTGTGCCACGGCGGGATATCTACCCAGGGGCGGCGGCTGGGTCGGCGGCCAGGGTCTGAATAACGGGGTTCGGTCATCCCCAGACCCCGCTAATGTTTACTATCGTCAGTGCGACACAGCCCCCGCGGCCGCAGCCACTCGGGCCCGCGTCTTCATTCCGCGATGGCCTTCCAGTTCTTCACCAGATGCTCGGCCGTGCGCCAGGCGAGTGCCTGCGCGGTGAGCGTCGGGTTGTGCGCGCCGCTCGTGCCCATCACCGACGCGCCCAGTACACCCAGGTTCGGCGTCTCGTGCGAGAAGCCGTAGCGGTTCACCACGTTCGTGTCGGCGTTGTCGCCCATGCGCGTGCCGCCGTAGGCATGGGTGTTCACGCCCATGGTGCCGAGCGGACCGCGCACGATGTCGATGGCCCCGGCGGCGCGAAACCAGAGCTCCATCTTGTCCTGGATGAAGTCGGAGATCTTCCGCTCGTTGTCCTGGTAGTCGGCGGTGATGCGGCACACCGGGAAGCCGAGCGGGTCCTTCACGACCGGATCGAGGTCCAGGTAGTTGCTCTCGTAGGGGAGCGTCGTCTTCTGCAGATACGCGGTGTTCACGCGGTCGGCGTTCTCCTGCACGAACGCCTTCCACTGCTTGCCCCACCCAGGCGTGCGGCCGAACGTGTTCATGTTGGCGGCCGCGATCGGGCGCCGGTCGGAGTAGACCCACAGGTTGCCGCCGCCGATGAAGTCGAGGCCGGCGTGATCGAAGTTGTCGTCGGCCCAGTTGTCGATGGCCACGCCCTGGGCGGGCAAGCCGTACCAACTGTTCAGATTGAAGGGAAAGAGCGCCGTCACCGCTCCGCCTTGCGCGTGCGACAGGTAGTGCCTCCCCACCTGGCCGTGATTGTTCGACAGGCCCTTGGGAAACGCCTTCGACGTCGAGAGCAGCAGCAGGCGCGTGTTCTCGTAGGTGTAGCTGGCGAGCAGCACCGCCTTGGCCGGCTGGAAGAACTCTTCCTTGCCGGTCACGTAGGTGACGCCGGTGACCTTGCCGTTCCCGTCGCACTCGATCTTGGTGACGTGCGCTTCGGTGACCACCTTCAGCTTGCCGGTCTTCTGCGCGCGGGGAATCGTCGTGACGTTGGGACTGTTCTTGGCGTCCACGTGACAGCCGCCGCGGTTGCAGAAGCCGTGATACATGCACGGCATCCGCCCCTGGTAGCGCTCGGAGTTGATGGCCGCCGGCCCGGGGAAGGGATGCCAGCCCAGCGCGCGTCCAGCCGCCGTCATGCGATCGAGGTAGCCGGTGCTGCGCAGCGGCGGCATTGGATACGCGCGGGTGCGCGGGGCTTCGAAGACGTTGCCGCGCGGGTCGAGCGCGCCGAGGATGTTGCCGGCCTGGCCCGACACGCCGATCTCGTGCTCGATGCGGTCGTAGAACGGCTCGAGCTCGTCGTAGCCGAACGGCCAGTCCTCCACGGTAGAGCCCTTCGGCAGGCGCGACCGTCCGTAGCGCTTCGTCGTGTCGCTGACCGTCTTGAAGTCGAAGGGCGAAAGCCGCCAGCTCTGCGCCCAGTAGTGCAGCGTGGTGCCGCCCACGCCGTTCATCATCGCGTGTCCGGCGGCGCGGGTCGTCGGCGCCTTCTCGTTCATGCGGTGCGTGGGCACCTCGCGATTGCATTTCTGCACCGCCATCGGCCAGTCGCGCACGTTGTTGCGGATTTCATCCGGCGCGAAGTCTTTGTTCGTGAGCCACGTGCCGGCTTCGAGTCCCACCACGTTCAGGCCGGCGTCGGCGAGCGGCAGCACGGCCACGCCGCCGGCGGCCCCCAGGCCGATGACCACCACGTCGGTGCCGGGAAGGTTAGTCGGCATCGCGGTCGCTCCCGGCCGGCTTGGCGTCGACGATGGCCTTGTTGAACATCGGGTTCTCGTAGGCGGATCGGCGCACGCGCGTGGGCGGCGAGAGCAGCTTCTGCTCGGTGGGCGTCACCGTTGTGCGCACGCCTGGGTAGCCGATCAAGTCCCAGCCGACGAAGCCCTCGTTGCCGCCGTAGTAGGGGTCGCCGAAGGTGCCCTGCATCACGTGGCCGCGCACCAGGCCGAAGAACTGCGCCGAGCTGCCGGCAAAGCCCACGTTGGCACCAGTGGCCGTACCGCTCTCCACGTCGATGAGCAGCGAGATCTGTTTCGTCTCGGTCAGGGTCAGGAACGGCCCGCCGCGGGTTTGCCGCGCGTAGCGCTCGAGCGCCTCGAGGCCCACGCGGTAGGCGTCGCGCTGATCGGCGAGGGCGCCAGCGAGCGCGCGATCGATGTAGCGCACGGCCATGGCCTCGGTGGCGCCAGGGCCGTGCTCGTCGGACGGCACCAGCAGCTCGGCGATGCGATCGAGCAGGTCGGCTTCGTGGGCGGTCAGCGCCTTGAGCGGCTCGCGCGCCGGCCGGGGACGCGTGCGCCCGCGCTGTTCGCCTTCGGCGGCAATTGTCTCTGTGACAGGCCCAGAGACAAATGAGGCGCCGGCTGTGGCGCCGGCCAGCTTCAGCAGATCGCGGCGAGACGGAGACTGGTCGGCCATGGCAGTGGCCCCGTCAGCGCCCGGGCGCGGGCGGCTTGCGCTCGTAGGTGGCCACGAGCTGGCCCTGGCCCACGATGTGCCCGGCCATGGCCTCGACGAGCTGTGCTTTGGTGAGGCCGGCGGGCAGGTCAGCCACGTCGAGCGCGAACACCGTGAAGTGGTAGTTGTGCACCTTGCCGGGCGGCGGCGCGGGTCCGCGGTAGATCGGCCGGCGGAAGCCCGAGGGCCCCTGCGTGGCACCGGCGATCTCTGCCGGCATGGCGGCGGCGGGATCGATTGGGATATTGGCAGGCAGGCCCTTGGCCGTGCCCGGAATGTTGTAGATCACCCAGTGCACGAAGGGCTGCGGCATGGGCACGTCGGGGTCGTCGCAGATCAGCGCGAACGACTTGGTCGTGGCCGGCGCGCCCGTCCAGGCAAAGGCCGGCGACGTGTTCTCGCCGTCGGCGGTGTGCTGCTTGGGGATCGGCTGTCCGGCTGTAAGCGTGGGGCTCGTGACCGTGAGGGGGGCGGGGGCTGACTGGGCCACCGCCACGGTCGGCAACGCGATGCCGGCGACAGCCAGCAGCAGGGCGGAGAAAAGGGGTAGGGTCGTCACGCGGGGCAGTATACGCGGGAAACCCAGAGGGTCACTTCGTGTCGCCCTGACGGTTCCGGTCACTGCGACATGCACGCCATGACACGGGACCCGCACCGATGGCACGCCGTCGAGCCATCCTGGCCGGGCGCGGCCCTTGCACTACGCCGGGCCATGACCTCGAAGCAACGCGTGGTGATGGCGGTGGCGGGCGTCGTGTCGTGGCTGCTCGTGATCGTCGGTGCTGGCGTGGGCGGCCGGCTGGTCGCGCCGTAGCGCCCCCCTTACGACAGCTGGCGTCTGGCCAGGGCCGCCACCGATTGCACCATCGACATCAGGCCCATGCCCTTGCCCATCGAGATGTTCTGGCGGAACAGCTTCTCGACGATCTCGGGATCCACGCGCGCGATGTCGGCCGCGGGCAGCCCCGACAACGCCTTGTCGAGGATGGCCGCCAGCGCCTTGGCCGACACCCCGGACGGATTCTCCACCGCGAAGTGCAGCTTCAGCGTGCCGTCGGCGTGCGGCACCGCCCACACGTAGGCCTCTGACTCGCAGAACTTCACCAGGTGCTCCGGCGCGAACGGCCGCGTGGCCACCTCGGGCGGCACGTCCTTGAACTTGCGCGCGAAGTCGATCAGCAGCTGCGTGCGCTCGTGGGTGTCGGTGACTCCGGCAAAGACGTCGAGCAGCGTCTGCAGGCGCTCCGGATACTCCGGCATCACTTCTCGATCGGCACGCCGACC
The DNA here is from genome assembly GCA_963814395.1 of uncultured Acidobacteriota bacterium. Taxonomy (GTDB): domain Bacteria; phylum Acidobacteriota; class Vicinamibacteria; order Vicinamibacterales; family UBA2999; genus CADEFD01. The sequence goes on along the minus strand of CAWFCS010000031.1, from coordinate 213,837 downwards.
ATGTTGCCCCACTCGGTCCAGCTGCCGTCGTAGTTGCGCACCTTCTCGAAGCCGAGCAGATAGGTGAGGGCGAACCACGTGTGGCTGCTGCGTTCGCCGATGCGGCAATAGGCGACGACGTCTTTCGCCGCGTCGAGCCGGTTCTGCTCGACGTAGAGCGTCGTGAGCTCGCTGGCGAGGCGGAACGTGCCGTCGTCGGGATTGATCGCCTTGGCCCACGGTACGCTCTTGGCGCCCGGGATGTGCCCGCCGCGAATGGCGCCTTCGTTGGGATACTCAGGCATGTGCATGCGCGTGCCCGCGAATTCTTCGGGGCTCCGCACGTCCACGAACTGACCGCCCGCCTTCTGATACGCGATCACGTCATCGCGCAGGATGCGGTGACGCGCGTCGTTGCGCGCGGGCGCCGGATAGCTCGTGGCGGGATAGTGGGGCGTGGCCGTGGACCACTCGCGGCCTTCCTTCTGCCACTTCAAGCGTCCGCCGTCCATCACGTGCGCCTTGGTATGGCCGAAGAGTTGGAACACCCAGAACGCGTAGCACGCCCACCAGTTGTTCTTGTCGCCGTAGAAGACCACCGTGGTGTCGGGCGTGACGCCGATCCTGGCCATGAGCGCCGCGAAGCCGTCGCGCTCGATGTAGTCGCGCCGCACTTGATCGTTGAGGTCGCTCGTCCAGTCCACGTGCACCGCGCCCGGCACGTGGCCGGTGGCGTAGAGCAGCGTGTCTTCGTTCGACTCGATGATGCGCACGTTCGGGTCGCCGGTGTGCGCGGCCACCCATTCGGTTGACACGAGAGCCTCTGGATGGCGGTATCCGCGGTCGGCGATGGCGCTCATAGGGGATGTCTCCTGAGAGGACGGGAAGAGCCCCAATCTACCACGCGGGTACGACGCGGCCGGCCACGACCGCGGTTGCCTAGCTCGGGCGAAGCGCCTACGGCGACCCGCTGATCAGGGTCACACCGAGCAAGTTCAGTTCCGAGGTCCAGCCACTCGACAAGGCCGCCGTGCCCGCGAGCATTCCGGCGGGCGTGCGGCGAACGTTGAGCTCCGTCACCGTGACGCGGCCATCCGAGCCGCTCAGTACCGATCGTGTCACCAGTCGCCGTGCCCGACAACGGGATGCGGAGACCTGGGTAGGTGCTCAACGTGCCCGCGACCTGCCCACCCCGATCGTCGAGCACCAACTCGATGCTGCCCGGGTTGTCGAGCACACAGCCGATCGGTCGGCTACAGGAGGTGGTTTGGTAGCCGCCCCGCCATGTGCCAGTGAACGACGTGACCGCAAACGGCGCGCGAGTTGCACGCACGATCGGTCCGGTCGCGCCGCTGGAGTAACCGCTGAGTTCACCTGGGATGAGGGCCTGGTATTGCAGCGCCCCGTGCAGGCCGTCGGCAGGATCGAGGGTCGCCTCGAAGCGCAAGAGCTCGAGGGCCGCGAAGTAGGGCGTCGTTGACGTGGTACCGCCAGTGAGCGAGAGCCGGCCCTCGGCATCGACGCGCCCTTCCACGGCGGTGGCGAGCCCATGGATGAACGCCCCGGTCACGCGGTCGCCGAGCTGAAGTAGTCGCAGCGTGAACTGTTGCTCGCGGTTGATGTGCGAGATGTAGCAGTAGCGGCCGAGACATGACGCAACGCGGTACGTCACCTGCCACTCGCCAGCGAAATTGGCGGGCTGTATCAGCGCCACGGGCGACGGCGATAGGGGTGACGGCGCGGCGGAAGACGACTCTGCGCCGCAGCCAGCGGTCGAGAGGGCCATGAGGCAGATGAGCAGAGACGTCCGCATGGGATGCGCTCGTTCTTTCTAGCACATCCCACGCGGTGAGCGCGTGCCCGGCGCGAGGTGGGGGACCTCCCCGCGCCGGACCTCCCCGCGGCTACCTGGCCGCCGTCTTCACCGCCGCCTTGCCTTGAATCGCGGCCGCCCGTTCCAGCACTCGCGGATGCTGCACGCCCACCGCCAGCACCGTGGCGATTTCACGTCGCGCATCGGCCCGGCGGCCGTTCTTGAAGAGCGCCCACGCGTAGGCTTCGCGCGTGTAGACGTCGCTGCGGCGCGCCATCTCCTGCTCGGCCAGCTTCAGCGCTTCCACCGGCTTCTTGCCGGCGCCCGCGAAATACGCGATGAGCTCGCGGTTGGCGTTGTCTTCGCCCTTCATCTCGGCCCGCGCGCCCGCTTCGAACGCGGCGTAGCTCTTTGCCGCCTTGCGCCGTGAGCCCGGCGCGCGCCTGCGCTTCGGCCAGCTCGTAGAGATTCTCGGGATGCGGCGCCACGGTGTAGCGCTGCTGCTGCAGGTCGGCCGCCTCGCGGTGCCGCTGCTGCGCGGTGCGCACGTCGGCCAACTGGCCGAGCGCGTAGTGGTAGTTGGGGAAGAGCTCGAGCGCCTGCTCGAGCGCCTGTTCCGCCGTGGCGGGCTTGCCGCGCACGAGTTCCAGGTGTCCGATCTGCGTGAGCACCCACGCGCGGTCTTCGCGTTTCCTGGTAGGGCATGCGCGTGAACGCCTGCTGCATCAGGTCGATCGCGCCTTCGATGTCGCCGAACAGCTCGCGCAGATAGGCCGCGCGCGTCAGCGCCGGGATGTTGCCCGGTCGCAGGTCGAGCATCCACTGCGCCGACTTCTCGGCGTCGTCGTATTTGCCGAGCTCGATGTTGGCATCGGTGAGCATGCCGTAGACCATCAGGTCGTCGGGCACCTTCTTGTTGAGCGTGGTGGCGAGCGTGAGCGCCTCGGCGAAGCGATGCTGGCCGAGCATGGCCCACGTGCGCACCTTCAGCGCCTCGAAGTTGTCGGGCGAGAGGGCCAGCGAGGTCTTCACGGCCTCGTCGGCCTGCAGGTAGAAGCGCGGGTCGGCGGTTTCGCGGGCGCGCTGCGTGAGGGCCAGGGCCAGCTCGTTGTAGCCGTGGAAGTGCTTGGGTTCGCGCGTGATCTTCTGCTGCGCCATCGCCATCTTGCGCTGCGCCGGCGTGTCCATGCCTGGCCCCGCCGCACGATCCGCGGGTGCGGCCTGGGCCGTGAGAGTGGCCGGCGGTGCGGGCGCGGGCGAGGGGGCCGGCCACGACTGGGCGGAGAGCGCCTGCGCGCTCCCCGCCACCACCGCCGCCGTGAGCATCAGTCTGATCGTGGTCATGATCGCGTCTCCCGGCGTCGTGCACGTCTACAGTCCGGCGGGCACACGCCCGCGCAGCCCGGTTCGGTCGGGTCGACGTGGCGGCTGTTGCGGCCATCGTGCGCGGGCGGCACGAAGGGGAAGGTGGCGCGCTTGGGCATGTCGTTCACGTTCACGCCGTCGCCGATGCGGGTGCCGTAGGTGGTGGGGTTCGACCAGGATGCCGGCCACGGCGCGCGCGGCGATGTCGACCACGTCGTCGTCAGGCCGCCGTCCGTTCGGGAAGCCCGCCGCGTCGTTGTTGTTGGGATTGGTATCGAGCAGCGTGAGCAGGCCGAGGCGCTGCTGTTGCGCGGCCGGGGTCGGCGGGATGCCGGTGTTGAGCCGCAGCAGGTCGGCCACGGGCCCGTCCGGCGTGCCGGCGGGAATGGTGGGCCCACGGTAGACCACGAGCGGCGCCAGGTCCAGCGGTCGCCCGGGGGCATCGGCACGCCAATCGACGGCGAAGATGTCGGCCAGCAGCGGGCGCACGAAGAACGGCGCGAACTGCGCGTCGTTGGTCGGGTTCTCCATGCTGAAGCGGTCCTTCGAGCCGGTGCCGATGATGAGCTCGTTGATGAGCGGGTTGCCCATGCGCTGCACCTGCCGCCACGGCCCGGAGGTCTGGTTGCCGGTCGCCTTCGCGGGGCGTGCGGCGCACGGTGATCTGCTGGCGCGAGGTGGTGGCGTAGGTGCCGAGCACGGCCTGCCGGTCGGTGTTGGGGTGCTGCCGCAGGTCGCTCGTCAGCAGCGCAATCGGAATCTCGATGGCGATGGTGTTCACGTTGAAGCCCGACACGTCGTCTGGCAGCCACGTTCACGGTGTTGTTGGCGTCGTCGGTGGCCGACAGCACGCCGCCGCCCGCGGCGGTGCGGAAGTTGAGCGAGTCGAAGGCCGCGCCCGAGGTCGATGTAGAAGGGGTCGTCGGTGGTGCCGGCAAAGGTCTTGATGCCGAAGCCCGAGGTCGTAGATGCCCTGGTCGTAGAGGGCCTGATAGTTGGGCATGGTGCGCGGACCCACGTTCGAGGGTACGGCGTAGAGCCGGCGGCCGGCCGACAGCTCGAAGCGCTGGTTGCCCTTGATGGCCACCACCGTGTAGCTCTGCCGCGTGCCCAGGCCCTGCGAGCCGGGGCCGTCGAGCGCGGTGATCGGCGGAATGCCCACGATGTCGCCGACCAGGCCGGTGAACACGTCCGGGAGCCGCTGCTCGGTCTGGAAGCGGAACTGCAGGGTGAGGTCCTCCACCGCGTCGTGGTTGTTGTCGATCTTCATCTCGTAGAGGATTTCGGGATCGAACGGGAAGTAGTTCGGGCCGTTGGACGGCTCGAGCAGGGGGTCGACCGACAGCACCATCGTCATCTTCGACGGGTCGTCGTAGCTCACGAACGAGTACCAGTCGGTGATGTCGGCGGCACGGTCGAGGGCGGTGATGGGCGCCTCGCGGTGATTGGCCGTGTAGACGGCCAGCGGGGCCGCCACCACCGCCGTGGCCAGGGCGGTCTTCAAGAGCAGGTGTTTCATATCAGGCTGTCCTCCGACAGTCCTACGGCCGCCGAGGGCGGTTGGATTGCCGGGCCGGGACGCCGGTGTACAGTTGCAGGCGCATGACTCGAATTCTCGTGGCCTATGGATGCGCGGCGCTGCTCGTCGGCGCCGCTGCTACCCCCGCCGGCGCGCAGCCCAGCAAGGAACGCCCGCTCATTCAGGCCACCAAGGTCGACAGCGGGCCCCGCAGTCGACGGCCTGCTCGACGACGCCGTCTGGCTGACCGCCACCCCGGTCGAGACCTTCACCCAGCAGGAGCCCAACCTGGGCCAGCCGGCCACCGAGCGCACCGAGGTGCGCATCCTCTACGACAGCCGCAACCATCTACATCGGCGTGCATGCCTACCAGGGCGGCGGGCGTGACGCCGGCCGAGGCGCCGACCGCGGCCGTCGACCCGGCGGCCGACCCCCACGCCCACCACAGCGGCGTCGTGGCCACCGAGATGCGCCGCGATGCCGACCGGCTGTTCGACGAAGACAACTTCCAGGTCATCCTCGACACCTTCAAGGACTCGCGCAACGGCTACATGTTCCTCACCACCCCGCTCGGCGCCAAGCTCGAGCAGCAGATCTTCGACGAGGGCGAAGGCGGCGGCCGCGGCACCACCTCGAACGTCAACCGCAACTGGGAAGGCGTGTGGGATTCAGCGGCGCAGGTCACCGCCGACGGCTGGACGGCCGAGATGGCCATCCCCACCAACACCCTGCGCTTCAAGCCCGAGCGACGAGCAAACCTGGGGCATCAACTTCCTGCGCCATATCCGCCGCAAGAACGAACTCGACTACTGGGCGCCCATTCCGCGCGCCTACAGCCTTACGCGCGTGAGCCTGGCCGGGGAACTGCGCGGCCTGCAAGGACCTGAGCCTGGGCCTCGACCTGAAGCTGAAGCCGTTCGTGGTCGCCGGACCCGCGCCACCGCGACCTGAGTGCCGCCTCGACGACCACCACCTGGGCGCGCGACGTGGGCCTCGACGCGCGCTACGGCGTGACGGCCGGCCTGAACCTTGATGTGACGGTGAACACCGACTTCGCGCAGGTCGAGGTCGACGACCAGCAGGTCAACCTGACGCGTTTCGGCTTGTTCTTTCCCGAGAAGCGGGATTTCTTCCTCGAGGCCTCGAACTTCTTCACCATGGGCACGGGCGGCGCCTTCACGTCGACGCCGGTGCAGACCGACCTCTTCTTCAGCCGCAAAATCGGCCTTTCGGACAACGGGCAGCCGGTGCCGATTCTGGGCGGCGCGCGCCTCACCGGCAAGGTCGGCAAGAACAACATCGCCGTGCTCGACGTGCAGACCGACAGCGCCTTCAGCCGGCCGGGCGACAACTTCTTCGTCAGCCGCTACAGCCGCGATGTGCTGCGCCGCTCGCGGGTCGGCGCCATCTTCATCAACAAGGAATCGATGGATGGCAGCCCGCACTACAACCGCACCATGGGCGTCGACGGCAACTTCTCGCTGGGCAACAGCTTCCAGGTGAACACCTACCTGGCCAAGACCGCCACCGACCCAGGCCAGCCGTGGCTGGGCGGCCGGCCGATCGGCGAAGGCAACGACATGGCGTTCTACGGCCGCGTGGCGTATCGCGACCCGCGCTGGCAGGTGTGGCTCAACTACATGGACGTGCAGGAGAACTTCAACCCCGAAGCCGGCTTCCTGCAGCGCACCGGCGGGCATCGCACGACCAAGGCCTACTTCAGCCGCACGCCGCGTCCCAAGAAGGGCAACATCAAGCTGGTCGAGCCGATGTACGTGCTCACCTACACCACCAACCAGCAGGGGCAGCTCGTCGGCCGCCTGCATCACCTGATGGTGGGCGCGACGCTGCGCGACGACTCGTTCATCAACGTCATCTACCAGAAGAATCTCGACGTGCTCGAGCTGCCGTTCAACATCCGCCCCGATGTGCGGATTCCGATTGGCGCCTACAACATGAACGAGTGGATGTTCACCTACAACACCAGCCCCGGAAAGCGCTTCTTCCAGCGCGTCACGTTCCAGCCCAACGACTTCTACGGCGGCTCCCGCCGGTCGCTCTCGTACGGCCTGGGCGCGCGGGCCACCAGCCGCCTGTCGGCCGAGATGAACTACAACCGCAACGACGTGAAGATGCCGTGGGGCAACTTCCTGGTGAATCTGGCCTCGCTGCGCGTGGATTTCACGTTCTCGCCGAAGATGACCATCCGCAGCCTCACGCAGTACAACACCAGCACCAACGAGATCTCGAACAACATCCGCTTCAATCTGATCCACCACGCCGGCAGCGATCTCTACGTGGTCTACAACGACCTGCGGCAGACCGGCCTGCCGGGCGACGTGTTTCCGCAGAAGGATCGCCAGCTCGCGGTGAAGCTGAACTACCTGATTCAGAAGTGATGCGCTGAGACGCGGTGTAGAGTCGGTGTGGATATGCCGGCCCATCGTCACGGCGAGGCGCGCGCTCAGATGGCCGTGATCTGCCTGCTGGCCACAGGCGCGGCACTGGCCGGCTGCGGCGGCTCGGGTGGGCCGTCGTCGCCGTCGCCGACCGCGGATGCCACACCCCCGGTGTTGTCCGCGACCATCGTGGATCTCGGGCAGCTCACCGACTTCCTGCCCTTCGGCGCGTTGCTCGATAGCGGTCAGGCCAATCCCGCGTATGAGCTCTACACGAGCGCGGATACCGCCACGGTGCGCGCCGCCAATGCCGGTGTGGTGGTGGCCGTTACGCCCAACGCCGCGCCTCAGACCGACGCCGAGATTCAGCTGCGTCCGTCGAGCGCGTCGACCTACCTGCTCATCTACGACCATGTCTTGACGCCGCAGGTGACGGTAGGGCAGACGGTGACCGCCGGCCAGACACTGGGTCGGATTGGCCCGTTCAACGACCGTGGGCGCAACCGCAACGGGCGGGTCGAGCTGCAGATCAATCGCGGAGCCGGGGCCGACGCGGTGGCGGTGTGTCCGCGGGACTTCGGCACGGCGGAGTTCAATGCCGCCCACGACGCGGCGCTGGCGCGATTCCCCGCGCGTGGCTCAACCGTGTGCACGGTCGCGACGGTGAGACCATGAGGGACTGCCACCGAGCCCTAGATCACGCGAGGTCACTGTCCCAGCCCGCTTCCGGCGCCCTGAGCTGCCGCCCAGCGCCGCCACCTCCCTCCGTCCCCGCCAGATCCCCCACAAGCATCTCGGCCTCCGGGAGGAGGCAACGCCGGGCGACAGCCGCCCTGCGCCTTGTGTCAGAATCCCTCGGCCGTAGGCGAGATCTGATGGAGCCGCGCATCTCGTTCATCACCCTGGGCGTCGACGACCTCGCGCGCGCCGTGGCGTTCTACCGCGACGGCCTGGGGCTGCCCACGCCCGGCATCATCGGCACCGAGTTCGAATACGGCGCGGTGGCGTTCTTCGCGCTGCAGCCGGCGCTCACGCTGGCGCTCTGGCCGCGGGCGAGCCTGGCCCGCGACACCGGCTTGCCGGTCGATGGGCCGGCGCCCACCAACATGTGTCTGGCGCACAACCTGCGGTCGCGCGACGAGGTCGATGCGCTGATGGCCCAGGCGGCCAGGGCGGGCGGGCGCGTCGTGAAGGCCGCCTCCGACACGTTCTACGGCGGCTACGCCGGCTATTTCCAGGATCCCGACGGGCACTTGTGGGAGATTGCCTGGAATCCGAAGAGGATGCCGTGAGGGACTGTCACCGAGCTCGGCCTCCGGGAGGTGGCCGCCGGGCGACAGCCGCAGGCGCGCCGCACAAGACTGGCGATAATGAGCCAATGCCTGCACCCGCTCGCGCTGGAGCCGTGATCTACGCCGTCGATCTGCCGCGCATGGCCGCGTTCTACGAAACGCTGCTAGGGATGCGCCGGCTGTCCGCCGCCGCCGACCACGCGGTCCTGGCATCCCCCGACATCCAACTCGTCGTGCACGCCATCCCGGCAATCATCGCCAGCACCATCGCGATTGCGTCGCCTCCCGAGTTGCGGGAAGACACGCCCATCAAACTGTTCTTCACGGTGCCGAGCCTGGCCGAGGCGCAACGACTCGCGCGCACCGTGGGCGGCGAAGTGTTCGACGAGACGTGGGAGGGCGAGGGCTTCCTGGCCCGCAACGGACGCGATCCCGAAGGCAACATCTTCCAAGTGCGCGAGCTTGCTGGACCGTGAGCCGCCGATGGCCGTGGTCCGCGGCGACGGTGTAAGCTGCCCCTGATGTTCGCATCCGCCGCTCGTCTCACCGCCTGCCTCACCATCGCCGCCGTTGCCGCTGGGACGAGCCCCGTGGCGGCCCAGACCGCCCCGGCCGCGTCACTGCCGCTCGTGTACGTGCTCTCCACGGGCGGCACCATCTCGGGCAAAGGCGCGACGTCCACGAGCCTGGCCGACTACCAGTCGGGCGCGTTGCTCGGCTCCGAGCTGATTGCCGCCGTGCCCGAGATCGCGCAAGTGGCGCGGGTCAAGGTGGAGCAGATCGCCAACGTGAGCAGCACCGACATCACGATTGCGAACTGGCTCACGCTCGCCAACCGCATCAACGTCATCTACGAGAGCGACCCGTCGGTGGCGGGCGTGGTCATCACCCACGGCACCAACACGCTCGAAGAGACCGCCTACTTCCTGAACCTCACCGTGAAGCACGACCGGCCGGTGGTGCTCGTGGGCTCGATGCGTCCGGCCTCGGCCATCAGTGCCGACGGTCCGCTCAACCTGCTGAACGCCGTGCGCACGGCCGCCTCTCCGGACGCGCGCGGCAAGGGCGTGCTCGTGGTGCTCAACGACGCCATCAACGCGGCCCGCGACGTGACCAAGACCAACACCTACCGCGTGGAGACGTTTCGCGCCACCGAGCTGGGCATGCTCGGCTACGTGGACGCCGATGCCGTCGAGCTTCTACCGCGCCTCACTCAAGCGCCACACGGCGCGGTCGGAGTTCGACGTGAAGGGCCTCACCGGCCTGCCGCAGGTCGACATCCTCTATTCCTACGTGCAGCCGAGCACCGCGCTGGCGCAGGCGCTCGTGGCCGGCGGGGTGAAGGGCATCGTGATTGCCGGCACGGGCGCAGGCCTCACGTCGACGGCCGAGCGCGAGGCACTGAAGCCGTTCACCGCCATGCCTGCCGCCACCCGGCCGGTGATCGTGCGCTCGAACCGCACTGGAAATGGCCGCGTCATCGCGCAGAAGGACTACGACGTGATGGGCATGGTGCCGGCCGACAACCTGAACCCGCAGAAGGCGCGCGTGCTGCTCATGCTCGCGCTGACCAAAACCCACGACCCGGCGCAAATCGCCCGCATGTTTCGCGAGTACCTGAGGTCCTGCAGACCGAAGGAGCGTCACCGATGATCACCGGCGCCCATTTCCTGCTCTACAGCCGCGATGCCGACGCCGATCGGCAGTATCTCGTCGACGTGCTCGGCCTCAGCGGCGTGGATGCCGGCGGCGGCTGGCTCATCCTCGGCCTGCCGCCCGCGGAAATCGCTGTGCACCCGGCCGGCCAGAGCTTCGTCCAGAAGCACGGCGGCCACGAGCTGCTCGGCGCCGTGCTCTACCTGATGTGCGACGACATCCACGCCACCGTCAAGACGATCGCGGCCAAGGGCGGCACGGCATCGGAGATCGAGACGGTGGGCTGGGGCATTCGCACCACGCTCCGTTTGCCGAGCGGCGGCGAACTGGGCCTCTATCAACCCACGCATCCCGTCGCCATCGCGTCCCGCTCCTGAATCGGCACCGTGATGTACGAACCCCGCACGCACCGGCCGATTCCGTCGCAGCATTTCGTGCGCCGGCTGGTGAATCACGCCAGCGCCGCGGTGGCCCTGATCCTCGGGTCGCTGCTGCTCGGCATGGCGGGATATGCCTACTACGAACACCTGGCGTGGCGGGATGCCTTTCTGAACGCGGCCATGCTGCTCGGCGGCATGGGGCCGGTAGACGCGCCCCACACCGACGGCGGCAAGGTTTTCGCCGGGCTCTACGCGCTCTATGCCGGGCTCGTGTTCCTCGCCGTGGCGGGCCTGACGCTGGCGCCGTTCGTGCACCGGCTGCTGCACAAGTTCCATTGGGACGCTGATGCCGACTGACCCCGCCAGGAAGATTCTGCTCGTGACCGGCGCCAGCCGCGGCATCGGCGCGGTGACGGCGCTGCTGGCGGCGGCGCGCGGCTACGCCGTGTGCGTGAATTACAAATCGAATCGCGAGGCCGCCGCGCAAGTGGTGCACGACATCACCGAGGCCGGCGGCACGGCCGTGGCGGTGCCCGCCGACGTGGCGGTGGAGGCCGACGTGCAGCGCCTGTTCCAGACCTGCGACCAGGCGCTTGGCACGGTGACGGCGCTCGTGAACAACGCCGGCGTGGTCGACGTGAAGGCGCGCGTCGACCAGATGGACACGGCGCGGCTACAGCGCATGTTCGCCATCAACGTGTTCGGGTCGTTCCTGTGCGCACGCGAAGCCGTGCGCCGCATGTCGACGCTGCACGGCGGGGCCGGCGGCGCAATCGTGAACGTGTCGTCGGTGGCCTCGCGCCTGGGCTCGCCCGGCGAATACGTGGACTACGCCGCCGCGAAGGCGGCCATCGACGCCTTCACCATCGGCCTGGCCAAGGAAGTGGCTACCGAGGGGATTCGTGTGAACGCCGTGCGGCCAGGCATCGCGCACACCGGGATTCACGCCAGCGGCGGCCAGCCCGATCGCATCGAGCGCATCAAGGGTCTGATCCCGATGCAGCGCGCCGGTCAGCCCGACGAGATCGCCCACGCCATCCTGTGGCTGCTTTCGGATGAGGCGTCGTACACCACCGGAGCCCTGCTCGACGTGGCCGGCGGACGGTAGGCCGCGCGTTTCGAGGCCGCCTAGGTCTGCACCAGCATCTTCACCAGGTTCGGCATCCCCATGCCCTGCATCGCGCGGTCGCGGCCCAGGTCGGTGCAGTTCTGCAGCAGGATGTGCTTCACCTTGTCGGGCTGCCCGATGAACTCACGCCGCAGTGACAGGAAGCACGCAATCAGGCCCGACACGTGCGGCGCGGCCATGCTGGTGCCATCCAGCTTGTAGTAGAGGTCGGCGCTCGTGAGCGGCGCCTTCCCCTTGGCCTTGCGCGGGTCGTGGCGGCACGACAGGATCTGCTCACCCGGGGCCACGCAGTCGGGCTTGTTGCGGCCGTCGGCCGTGGGCCCGCGCGACGAGAAGTGCGACACGCCGTAGGTGTGCGGCTTCTCCTTGTGCACGGCGCCTACCGCGATGGCCTCTTCGAGGTTTGCGGGATCGCCGATCGAGCACGGGATGTTGGCGCCGAAATCGCCGTCGGTGCTCATCAGGCGCCGGAAGCCCTCGTTGCCCGCCGCCAGCACCACCACCACGCCCTGACGCCACAGCCGCCGCAACTCGTCGCAGAGCGGCGTATGCCCGCAGCCGAAGACGCCCTGCTCGAACTCGCCGCCCAGGCTCAGATTCACGCCGGCGATCTCGAGCGATCCGGCCTTGTCGTTGATGGCGGCGATGTGATCGAGCGCCTTGATGATCCACGAGTCGTCACCCACGCCGTCGTTGTCGAGCACCTTGTAGATGTGCAGCTTGGCCTGCGGGGCGATGCCCGACAGCTTGGTGAGCCCGCGCGTCTTGCCCTGGAAGTCGAAGGCCCCAGCGATGATGCCGGCCACGTGCGTGCCGTGGCCATAGGCGTCGGCGCTGTCGCCGGTGCCGTCGCGGGCCTTTTCGCCGTCTCTCACCGGCGCGTGCGACAGCTTGGTGCAATCCCAGCGTGCCGCGATGTTCCTGTGCTTGTCGAAATGCGGATGGGGCGTGCAGCCCGAATCGAGCACGGCCCACTGGATGTCGCGGCCGGTGGCGTCGTAGGCCTGATGCGCCGGCGCCGCCTGCACCTGCTGAATCGACTTGTCGAGCAGCGCGAACTTGCGCGCGTTGCGCCACACGCGGTAGAGCGGCGGCAAGGCGAGGCCGAGCGCCTTCAGCTCATCCTGCGCTGACAGGCGCTGCGCCTCGGGCTCGGTGAGCCGCACCGACACGTAGCGCTCGAGGCGCTGCACCCCGAGGGCGATGTTGGATTCCTTCAGGCCCGTCACCCGTTCCACGAGGTCTACGACGCGTTCGGCCATCTCGGCCCGGCTCTCGGGCATCGGGCCGGCGGCCGGTTCGTCCATCGTGGCCAGCTTGTTCATGGCCCACACCGGGTCGGTCAGCTCGATGAGCAGGGGCCGGCGATCGCCGCGCGGCGCGCGCTCGAAGTCGGTGGTGACATCCGAGGCCATGATGAACTGCGCCGTGCGCTGGAAGCGCTGCAGGTCCACGGCGGCCCGTACCTTCTGCTGCACGAAAGGCAGCGACAGGTAGCCCGTGGCCGAATGCGCGTTGCTGGGGCCGTCGGCGTTTGGCAGCTCGTTGTCGACGGGCACGGCCTCGCCCGTGTAGTGCGGCGACAGCCGCTCGTGCTGCGCCACCACGTCGTGCCGATCGAATACGTTGACCCACTCGCGCACGCCGGCCGGCGTGGGCAGCTTGCCGGCGCCAAGGCCATGCAGCCGCCGCAACTGCGCGCGCACCTCGGCGAGGCCGAGCGGCGATCCGACCGTGACGAACTGCGCCACGTCTACGGCCGTGCCCAATTCCTGCAGCAGCGACCAGGCAATCATCGTGCCTTGGCTGTGGGCGACGACCACGAATGGGCCGTTGCCGGCCTCGAGCCGTTCGCGCAGGCGGTCCTTCATGGCCTTGCGGCGGGCACTGTCGAAGAAGAAGTCGTTGACGTCTTTCAGGAAGAGCGCCGTGAGCAGGCGGGTGAGGGGGTCGAAGAAGTCCACGTCGCCCAGACCCTTGGCGCCCACACGCGTGGCGCGCTTGGCGCCGTTGACGCCGGCGCGGCCGCCGCCGCCCATCTCGTCGAGCAGACGGGTCAGCGCCGCGCGTTCCTTGGCATCGTCGGTGAGGTCCTTGACCACCGCGGTGAGCGGCTGCTCGCGTTCCACGGCGCGGGCAATGGCGCGGGCGCCGAAGCCGCCGACGTGCATGGCCTTGGCGCCCACGGCGTCGGCATCCGCGCAGGTGGCCGACTCGGGCGGGCCGTGGCGGTCGGTCTGGCACCAGTAGGCCATGCGACTGCGCTCGCCCAGGCCGAAGCCGAGCAACGCGTGATCCCACTGACAGCGCAACACCGCCTCCACGGGCTTGTTGCCGATGCCATGCACGTAGACGATGGTGCGGGCCTGGTCGGCCGTGGTGGCGGCGGCCGTGAGGCGCGCGGCTTTTCGGCGGCTCGGCGCAGGGGTGCGAGTGACGGCCCTGCGGGCTAGGCCGGTGGTGGCTGCGGTCTTGCGGGTGCGCGTCGCGCGGGTCTTCCTCGCCTTCTTCGCCATAGGGTCCTCGCGGTTGGGGGAGCGCAGATGCAGTCTACGCGTACCTGCCCGCGAGGATAGGCGACAAGTCGGCTACTCCGACCTCAAGGCCTGCGCCACGTCGACGCGCGCGGCCCGCGCGGCCGGGATGAGCGATGCCGCCACCGCCGCCGCGGCCAGCACGAGCGCGGCCGCCAGCGTGGCCCACACGCCCGGCAGCTGCACGTTCTCGATGATAGCCGCCTACGACGCGCGTGAGGATCAGGCCGCCCACCACGCCCACCACGATGCCGCCGCCGGCAATCACCACGCCTTCGTTGAGCACACCGGTGAGCAGATGGCGCGGCTCGGAGCCGATGGCCAGGCGGATGCCGAACTCGCGCGTGCGGGCGCTCACCGAGAAGGCCAGCACGCCGGCCACGCCCACCACGGCGATGAGCAGCGCCACGCCGGCAAACCCGCCGAACACGAAGGCGTTCAGGCGCGTTGGCGCGAGCACTTCGGCGCGGATGTCGTCGATCGTCGCGGCCTGTTCCACCGGCTGTTCCGAGGAGATGTCGCGCACGACGCGGGTGATCGTCGGCACGAGCGCGTAGGGGTCGGTCTTCGCGTGCACGAAGATTCGCCCGCCGTGGAACTCCTGCTCGAAAGGGTGATACACGGTCATGGTCGGGCCGGGCACGACGTTGACGTCGTCGAGATCGGCGGCCACGCCCACGATGCGGCGGCCGTTCTTGCCCACGCCGATGAAGTCGGTGACCGGATCGGTCCACATCAGCTTGCGGTTCACCGCGTCCTGGCCGGGGAACATGCGGCGCGCCAGGCTCTCGCTCACGATCACGACCTTCTCGGCGTCCTGCCGGTCGTCGGCGTTGAAGTCGCGGCCGGCCACGACCGGCACGCCCAGCGAGTCGAAGAACCCGGAGGACACGGTACGGAACTGCGCGCGCGGATCCTCTTCGCCGTTGGCCTTCTGATAGCCCTCGACCGTGAACTGCGCGGCGAAGAACCCGGGGTCGCGCCACGGCACCACCGTGCCGAGCGCCACCCGCTCCACGCCGGGCAGCTCGCCGATGCGGCGCAACACTTCCTTGTAGAACGCGTTGAGCTCCTCGGGCTTGCGCGTCAACGACACGACCGGCACGTTCAGCGCCAGCACGTTGCCGCCCCTGATGCCGGTCTGCGTGCGCTGCAGCGAGATGAGCGTCGTGAGCAGCATGCCCGCGCCGGCCAGCAGCACGAACGACGCGGCGATCTGCGCCACCGCGAAGAGCCGCAGGCGCCGGTTGGTGCCAGGCGTGATACGCACGTTGCCCGTGGAGATGCCGGGGCCGCTCACGGCGTCGGCCGACGGCAGACGCGGCACGAAGGCCAGCAGCACGGCGGCCGCCACGGCCAGCACGGCGCCGACCCAGAGCAGCGTGCCATCAACCGTGACATCGAGCGCGCGCACCGAGAAGCGCGAGGCGTAGCGGGCCAGCACCGACACCATCGGCCGGGCCACGACCACCGCCAGCACCGCGCCGGCCACGCACAGCACCAGACTTTCGGCGAGCAGCGTGCGGCGCAGCGCCCAGGTGTTGGCGCCGAGGGCGGCGCGCACCGACAGCTCGCCTTCGCGTCGCACCGAGCGCGCCAGAATCAGGTTGGCCACGTTCGAGCAGGCCACGATGAAGACGAGGGCCGAGGCCGCCAGCAGCACCAGCAGGATGGTGCGGGCCGGCGACACGATCTGCTCGCGCAGGTTCACGGCGTCGATGCGGAAGTCGGCGTTGGCCGGGTAGTCCTCGCTGTGTTCGGCTTTGATCGCGCCGTGCACGGTGCCGAGCTCGGCCTTCACATTCTCGAGGGTGCTGCCCGGGGCCAGGCGTCCGAAGAGCTCGGTCATGCGGTGCACCCGCCCCTCCACCATCGTGGCGTCGAGATGATGCGGGCTGGTCACCACGTTGGCGATGATCTCGGTTTCGGTGGGATACGGCACCGACGGCTCGAGCACGCCCACGATCGTGGCCGTGCGGTCGCTGAGACGGATGGTCTTGCCGATCACGCCCGGGTCGCTCTGGAACGCGGTGGTCCAGAACCGGTGGGTGAGCACGGCGGCCCCGGCCGCCGCGGCGCCGTCGTCGCTCGGTCCGATCAGGCGACCGACGACCGGCCTGAGGCCCATCACCTCGAAATACGAACCGCCCACAACCCCCGCGCGCACGACCCGCGGCTCGCCCAGGCCGATCATCGTGAACTCGATGGTGGAGAAGTCGCCGAAGGCGGAGAGCGTCTTGACGCGGCCGCGCAGGTCGCGCAGTTCGGGCACCGAGAAGTTGGCGTTCTCAGTGCCCATGCCGCGGGCGCTCTGGCGGATGTAGATGAGCGTGTCCTGATCGCGATTCACCAGGGGTCGCAGCAGCACGCCCCGCACCACGCTGAAGATGGCGGCGTTGGCGCCGATGCCGAGGGCCAGCGTGAGCACCACCGTGATCGTGAGCCCCTTGGTGCGGGCGAGCGAGCGGAAGGCGTAGCGAAGGTCGGAGACGAAGCTCATGATGCGCCGAGGATACCCGAGGTTGCGCCCGCTGGGACCAACCGGGTGACCGGCCGAGGCGGCCCCGCGCTTGCGTCGTCCGGACCGCGGCTGGTAGAGTCCTGCGCGCGCTTGAGTCCCACCTGAAATGCCGTCCATGTCCCCCTCCGCCCGGGTCCTGGCGTGCATCTGCGCCCTGTGGGCGCTGCCCGGCGAGGCTCACGCGGCGGCCGTGCTTACCGCCGCTGACGCGCGCATCGACTTCGGCTCCCCGACTTCATGCACGGTGGCGCTGACCGTGTCGGTGAGCGGCGCGGCCGAGGTGGAGCATCGCCTCGCGCTGGGCTTGGGCGCCGAGGTGGAGCTCACCGGCATCGACGGCGCCGACGCGGTGAGCGCCGCGCGCGATATCGGGCGCACGCGTGCCGTGGTGGTGCGTCCAGGGCAACCGTCCTACACGATTCGCTATGCCGTGACGAACCCTGAGGGCCGACGCGCATCGCTGCGCGCTGTGGCTGCCGACGGTGCCGGCCGACGGCCGTGCCCGCAACGTGCGTCTGCGCGTGCAGGTGCCGCCGGGCACCGTGCCGGGCGGCAGCATGCCCGGGTTCGCGTGGACGGGCGAGCGAGGCGAGGCCACGCTTGGGACACTTGCCGGCGTTCGTGCGTGTGTCGTTCGCAGGCGCTGGCGCGCGCGCGCCGTGGGATGTGTCGCGCCTGATGGACGTGGTGACGCTGCTGGTATTGGCCGGGGCGTCGGCGCTGTGGCTGCGGCGGGCGCGAGCAGCCAGTGCGCGCGGGGCGGCGCATCAGGCCCGGGTGGGCAAGTAGTCATGGACGTGGTCACGGGCTTCGGCTGGAGCTTCTACGGCTTCTTCGCCGCGGCGCTCGCGTGGCTCGTGGTCTATTTCGTGTGGGCGGCGCGGGCGGCGGCGCGCGACCGGCGGCAGGCGCGGGGGCAGGTCAATGGTCGCTGACTCCTCGGTGCTGCTCGTGGTCACGGTGGCGTATCTGGCCATGGTGATGGGCGTGTCGGTGTGGGGCTACCGGCACAGCAAGACCGAAGAAGACTTCCTCGCCGCGGGACGATCGATTGGCCCGTGGGTGGGCGGCGCGGTGCTGGCCGCCACGCAGATTAGTGCCGGCACCTTCGTGGGCACGCTCGGCCGGCACTACCTCACCGGCGTGAGCTGGACGTGGATCTGGTTTGGCGTGTGGGCCGGCTGGGCGGCCTCCGCCCTGCTCGTGGCGCCGAAGCTGCGCCGTTTTGGCGCGCTCACCGTGGCCGACTACGTGGGCACGCGCTTTGCGAGCGAGGGCGCGCGCACGCTGGCGGCCGTGCTCATCATCGTGTGCTACAGCATCCTGCTCACCGCGCAGTTCCAGGCGATTGGCGAGATCGCGTCGGCCGTGTTCGGCGTGTCGCCGATGCTCGCCATGGGCGCGCTGCTGGCGAGCACCGGCTTCTACACGGCGCTCGGGGGCGTGCGGTCCAGCTCCTACATCGAGTTCGTGCAGACGCTCGTCATGCTGCTGGCGCTCGTGTGCGCCGTGCCGGTGGTGCTGGCGCACGTGGGCGGCATCACGGCGCTCGGCGAGTACGTGGGCTCGATCGAGCCGCGCATGACGGCGTGGTGGTTCTCGGGTAAAGAGCTGCTGGCCTTCGGCCTCGCGTTTGGGCTGGGCATCGCCGCCGCGCCCTACGAGATGACGCGCTACTACTCGATGCGCGACGTGGCCACGGTGCGCTACGCCATCGGCATCTCGATGGCCATGCAGGTGCTGATTGGCACGTGTGTGATGCTGCTCGGCATCGGCATCCGCGGCGTGTTCCCGTACCTGCCGTCGCCCGACCAGGCCTCGAGCATCATGGCGTCCACGCTCATGTCGCCGCTGCTCGGCTCGCTCTTCCTCATGGCCATGCTGTCGGCCATCATGTCGACCGTGAATTCGATCCTGCTCGTGACCGGCGGCGCGTTTGCGCACGATCTCTACAAGCGCCTGATCAACCCGGCGGCCACCCAGCAGCGGCTGGTGTGGGTGAACCGCCTGTCGATCGTGGCGCTCGCGCTCATCCCCTTCTGGATGGCGACGCTGAAACTGGGCGACGTGCAGGCGATCGTGATCGAGCAGGCCAAGTTCATCGCCAGCTTCTTCTTCGTGCCGGTCGTGTTCGGACTCAACTGGCGGCGCGGCACCAAACAGGGCGCCATCTGGAGCATGGTCGTCGGCTTCGTGGCCTGCCTGACCTGGACGTTCACCCTGCAGCGCAGCTTCGCCAGCCATGGCATCGACTCGGTGGAGGTGGGTGTGGTGCTGAGCGCGCTGACCTTCGTGGTGGTCAGCCGCATCACGCCCCCCACGCCCGCCAGGAACCTCGCCGTCTTCTTCGAAATGCCAAAGGGGTCTGACCCCTCTGGAACGGAAATTGCGCAAGACTGATGCCATCGGGGTCAGACCCCGGCGGCGGAGGCAGAAACGTGTTCAAAGACGAAGCGCTTGAAGCGGCGGCACGGGATGCGGTGCGGCTCGACGAATCGCGCGCGCTGCTCGACCGGTTCATCACGCTCGTGCGCGAATCGGGCACCGCCGACGAGGAGACGGCCGGCCGCTATCTCGTGAGCCGCCTGAACGCGCTCGGCGTGCCGGTTACGCTGCACACGCCTGAGCTCTACATCAGCAACCCGGTGCGGGCGGAGCTGTCGATCGCCACCGCGAGCGGCACACGCTCGCTCCATGCGCGTCCTCCCGCCATGGGCCGTTCGACCGGCGACGTGCCGGTAGAGGGCGAGATCTGCTACGTGCCGTCGAAGTACGCCGGCGGCACGTCGTCGCTCTTCGACTTGCCGGACGCGGCGCGCGGCGGCGGCGTCGACGACCCCGTGCGCGGCCGCATCGTGCTCACCGAGGGCTTCTCGATGCCCGCGTCGGTCGGCGCGTTCGAGCGGCGCGGCGCCATCGGCCAGATCTACATCCATCCCGGGCAGAACGTGCACGAGGGCATCTGCACGTCGATTTGGGGCGCGCCCACGGCCGAGTCGATTGGCCGCAAGCCAGCGGTGCCTGTGGTGTGCATCAACAACCCTGACGGGCAGGCGCTCATCGCCGACATCCAGCGCGGCGCTGCGCGCGCCAGCATGAAGACGTGGCTGCGCGAAGGCTGGATGCGCTGCCTCCTTCCAGTCGTCGAGATCCGCGGACAGGAAGACCCCGACGAGTTCCTGCTGGTGCACGGCCACTACGACTCGTGGTACGAGGGCATCGGCGACAACGCCACGGGTGATGCCGCGCTGCTCGAACTTGCGCGCGTGTTGTGGGGGATGCGCGATCGATTG
The DNA here is from genome assembly GCA_963814395.1 of uncultured Acidobacteriota bacterium. Lineage (GTDB taxonomy): Bacteria > Acidobacteriota > Vicinamibacteria > Vicinamibacterales > UBA2999 > CADEFD01. The sequence goes on along the minus strand of CAWFCS010000031.1, from coordinate 193,957 downwards.
AAGCGCACCGTGCGGATCGCCTGGTGGCCCGGACACTCCACCGGCCGCTACGCCGGGTCCACCTGGTACGCCGACACCTTCGCCGACGAGATCGACGAGCACTGCATCGCGCAGCTCGACATCGACTCGCCCGGCTGCGAAGGCGCGACCGCCTACGAAGAAGTGATGTGGATGGCCGAGGCCGACGCGCTGTGCCGGTCGTCGATCCAGGATGCGTTGGGCGTGACGTCGGAGCGCGTGCGTCCGCTGCGGGCCGGCGACTACTCGTTCAATCAGATCGGGCCCACCGGCCTCTACATGCTGCTCTCGAACATCCCGATCGAGGAGCGCAAACGCCGCGGCTACTACGCGGTCGGGGGATGCGGCGGCAACATCGCGTGGCACACGCCCGACGACCTGATGCCGGTGGCCGACCTCGAGATTCTGCGGCGCGACCTGCAGGTGTATCTCACGACCATCGTGCGGATCCTGAACGCGCCGCTGCATCCCTTCGATTACGCCGCTGCGGCTGACGAGATGCGCGCGGCCGTGACCTCGTATCACGCGGCCGCTGCCGGCGCCGTGGACTTCGCGCCGCTGCTGACCGAGCTCGACGCGCTGTCGCGGGCCATCACCGAATGGCGGTCGCGAGCGGAAGCGCGTGTGACGGGCGCCGATCCGGCCACCCGTCGTGCCCTCAACGCCACGATCCGGCGCATTGCCCGCCTGCTGGTGCCGCTCAACTACGCGAAGGGCGAGCGTTTCGACCACGACCCGGCGCTCAAGCTCGGGCCCGTGCCGAAGCTCGAAGCGGCCGCGAGCCTCGCGGCGGCGTCGCCCGAGCTGCAGCGATTCATGCTGGTGGGGCTCACGCGCGAGCTGAACAAGGTGCGAGCCACGCTGCGCGCGGCCCACCGCGAACTGGCCCCCTAGGCTAGGCGTCCTCTCGCGAACGTCGAGTCACGCGGGGATTCGTCGTTCGCCGCCTACGACGCCGGCTTCGTCAGCGCGCCTTCGCCCGTGAGCACGCGCCGCAGGTAGTCGATCTGCCCGAGGTGGTAGTTGAGATGCCCGTAGAGATGCGTGACGAACTGCCGGTTCGTGAGCGGCTCGCCCAGCACGTTCTCGGGGAAGATGTCGCTCCATCGCGCGTCGGACATGCGGCCGAGCACACCGGGGACGAGCGACGCGAGCTCGACCAGTTCAGCCTGCATCGCCGTGCGTGACACATCCTTGGCCCCGAATTCGCGCGGCCGGTCGCGCACGTAGGGCACGCCGCCGAGTTGCCGGCCAACGAACTCGCGCAGGTTGCCGTTCAAGTGGAGCATCAGGTTGCCGGCGGAATTGGTCACGCCGGGCCGCACCTGCCACAGATGCGCGTCGTCGAGCGCATCGAGCTGACGCAGGAGCCGCGCCAGATCGCGCGTGTAGAGGGCAGCGAGTTCCGTGCTGATGGACGACATGGTCTAGGGCTGCCTCGTATCGCCGCAGATCGACGGCACGACAGCACGCGACGCCGGCCGTGCCTCGGGCGGGGTCATGCGCGCTGTGATGCCGGGATCCACTGCTGGGTTTCCTGGCACCACCGTCATGCCGCAGACGACCCGCGGGCGTGCCGCACCAACCGCCGCGTTGCGGTCTGGACGTAGCGGCGCCTGGACGAGCGGCCGGGGCTCGGCACCGCGACGTGAAAACGCCTTCACATCGAACGGCGGCACCGCGAGATACGGTTGCAGATTCAAGTACGAGCCCGAGCTGGTCGAGCCCGGCGCGGCGCGTGAGGGCGTCTGCGCCCGCGTTGGTTCGGCCATCATCGCCGTCGCGAGCAGTACCGCAAGCCCCGCCCACAGCCATTGCCGCCCGCCGCGCCCAGGCCGAGATCCGTGTCGCCATGCGCCGATGGTGCCACATTCCGCGGCCGGTGCGCCCCGTGGATTCGCCGATGCGCTACCATCCGCGATCGATGCGCTCCCCACTCGGCCTTGCCGCGCTCATCGCCCTGCTCGTGGCCGCAGGTCGGGCAGCCCCGCGCCCAGCGCGGCTCCGCATCCGGCGACTGGCCCAATCACGGCGGCGACGCCGGCAGCACCAAGTACTCAGCCGCTCGACCAGATCACGGCCGCCAACGTGGCCTCCCTCCGCATCGCCTGGCGCCGGCCAGGCGTGGATCCGGCGATTCGCGCCGCCCATCCCGACGTGATCGTGCCCACCAACTTCCGCGCCACGCCGCTCAAGGCCGGCGCGCTGCTCTTTGCCTCGAACGCGCTTGGCCTGGCCGAGGCGTTCGATCCGGCCACGGGCGCCACCGTGTGGGCGCAGACCGTGGAGGCCGACGACCTGAGCGGCGCCGGCGCCAGCCGGAACCTCGCGTACTGGACGAGCGCGGAAGGCGCGCGCGTGTTCAACGTGCGCGGCCGCTATCTGTATGCACTCGAGGCGCGCACCGGCCGTGCCGCCGACGGATTCGGATTGGACGGCCGCGTCGATCTCATGACCGGCCTCGGCGCGAAGGTCACCTCCTTCCGCTGGAGCGCTCCCGGTCCCCTCGTGGTGGGCGACGTGGTCGTGATCGGCGGCCAGGGCTGGACCGACTCGGGCACGCAGGTGGATTTGCCGCCCGGCGACATCCGCGCCTACGACGTGCGCACCGGCGCGTTGCGCTGGACCTTCCACGTGGTGCCGCGGCCTGGCGAGCCCGGGCTCGAGTCGTGGGAACGACGTTCGTGGCGCGACACGGGCAGCGCCAAGGCGTGGAGCCTGATGAGCGCCGACGCGGAACTCGGCTATCTCTACGTGCCGCTCAGCAGCGCCGCCAACGAGTGGTACGGCGGTCAGCGTCCGGGCGCGAACCTCTACTCCGACAGCCTCGTGTGCCTCGACGCGCGCACCGGCGAGATGAAGTGGTCGTATCAGATGGTGCATCACGACCTGTGGGACTACGACAATCCCACCGCACCCGTGCTTGCCGACATCACCGTGAATGGCCGCCGCATCAAGGCCGTGGTGCAGGTGACGAAGCAGGCGTTTGCGTTCGTGTTCGATCGCGTCACGGGCAAGCCCGTCTGGCCGATCGAAGAACGTCCGGTGCCGAAATCCACCGTGCCCGGCGAGTGGACCTCGCCCACGCAGCCGTTTCCCACGCGGCCGGCGCCGTTCGATCGCCAGGGTCTCACCGACGACGACCTCATCGATTTCACGCCCGAGCTGAAGCAGGAAGCGCGCGAGATCGCGAAGCAGTGGACCATCGGGCCGATGTTCACGCCGCCCACGCTCGAAGGCACGGCGCCCGGCGAGAAGAAGGGCACGTTGTATCTGCCCGGCTGGGTGGGCGGCGCCAACTGGGGCGGCGCAGCTCGTGGATCCCGACACCGGCGTGCTCTACGTGCCGTCGGTCACCTTCCCGTGGCTCGGCGCGCTCGTGAAGGGGCCGGGCCGCTTCACCTACACGCAGACGCGCAAGCGTCTCGACCGCGAGCCTGGTCCTGGCCCGCGCGGCCTGCCCATCACCAAGCCGCCGTATGGGCGCATCACCGCGATTGATCTCAACAGCGGCGACCACGTGTGGATGGCCGCCAATGGCGACGGTCCCCGCGATCATCCAGCGCTCAAAGCGCTCAACCTGCCGCCCCTCGGCCAGATGGGCCGCGCCGCGCCCCTGCTCACCAAGACGCTGCTGTTCGTCACCGAAGGCAGCGCCGCGGGCCTCAGCATTCCCCCGGGCGGCGGCGGTCCGCGCATGCGCGCCTTCGACAAGCGCACCGGCGCGGTGGTGGCCGAGATCCTGCTGCCCGCCGGAGCCACTGGCGCGCCCATGACGTATCAGCACGAGGGCCGGCAGTACATCGTCGTAGCCGTGGCCGACGAGGGTCACGCGCCGGAACTTATCGCCCTGGCGCTGCCGTCATAATGGCCGAGGAGAACATGTGATGCATCGTCTTACCGCCGTGGGCCTTGCCGTGGTGCTGGTCGCCGCCGGCGCGGTCGCCTGTCAGAAATCGCTGCCGAGCGGGCCGTCGGATCCGCAAACCGGCATCGTCATCTACGAAGACGCGAACTACCAGGGCCGGTCCGCCCACATCACCGAAGACGTGCGCGACCTGGCGAGGTGCGGGGGCCGTGCGAGCACTACGACTCCGACACTGGCCGCACCGTCTACGACTGGAACGACTGCGTGTCGTCGGTGCGCGTGTCGCCCGGCTGGCGGGCCACGCTCTATCGCGGCGACGGCTATGACGACGACGCGCTCGAGGTCACCGCGGACGTGCCGAACCTGCAGCTCATCACGCAGCACGACTGCCCGCACGACGGCCTGAACGACTGCATCACGTCGATTCGCGTGCGCCGCCAGTAGCGGCACACGCCCTGCGTGTGCGATCGCGCGAGCAGGAGCACTACTGGCGTGTGTTGCTGCCGGACATGTACCACTTGCCGGCGATGCGATCGACGTCGGCCGTGCCCTTGATGGGTTTGCCGTCCTCGACGCCCTCGAATTCGACGAGCGCCGAATCGCCGTCGACCGTGCCGCCGGTGACGCGCACCTTGCGTGGCGACATCGCGCGCATCATCGCGAACATCTCTTTGGCTTCGCCCGACTTCTCGGATGCCGCCATCATCTTCGCCTGATCGGGCGCGGCCGTGGCCATGAGCGCCTTGAAGTCGTTCTTCTCGATGGCGGCGAAGTGCGCCAGCACGGCCCGGCCCGGTTCGCCCCCATTTGGCGGCAGGGCGGTGCCAGACGGCGTGAGCGTGGACTCGACCTTCAGGTCGAACGTCACGTCGGCGTTGTCGCTCTTGCCCTTGAGGCGGAACGTGCCGGCGATGCGCTCGGCCGTGCGGGTGGTCAGCGTGAGCGCCGGCGTGAAGCTGCTGTCGCACGACGAGCCGCCGCCCTGGCCGGTCGAGAAGTCGATGCAGTTGAACCCGCCATCGGCGTCCACCTTGAGGGTGATGTAGGCGCCGCCCATGCGCATGAAGTCGAAGGTGTCGATCTTGCGGTCTTTGGCGGCGGCCTTGCGATCGAACGGCGCCGGCAGCAGCGCCACGGCCACGCCGTCGTCGGTCTTGTAGGCCACCGCGTCGACCACGGCGAAGCTGACGCCGCTCACGCTCACCTTGCCCTTGGCATCCGCGTGCAGCGCCGGTGCGCTCGCAAGCCCAACAGCCAGCACCCATCCACCCGCGATCACCTTACGCATGTCTCTAGTCCTCCACTCTCACTAGCGCAGTATCGGCACCGCGTCCCTCATCCGTTACCAGATCGGTGCAGCGCCTGCGTCACGCCGCCCGCCCGACAGCGTGCAAGGACCCTCGGGACTGCTGACCGCTGAGCCCGACGGCCGTTGGCTGTGGCATCATCCTGGTGCTCCGGTGGTAGACCATGAACCTGATGATTCGAATCGCATCCGTGGTGAGCCTCTTGGTGACGTGTCTTGCGTCGGGCGCGTGTGGCGGGACGCTTCACGACTTCACGGTTGGCTACATCAAGGCCGGACTGACCGAGTTCCGCGAGGAATCCACCAGGTTCTACGGCAATGACACACACGTGGTCGACGAGGGCACCTATGTCGTCACCTATGGCCCAGACCACGTCACCGAGCGCGGCAAGTATCTGAACGTGTGGACGCGCGTGAACGGAAGCTGGAAGATCATCTCCAACATGTGGAACGTGAACGCGGCCGCGACCGAGGCGCCGGCGAAATGAAGAGCGACGACAACCACCGCATCTACAAGGCGTCCTTCGCCAGCGTCTACCCACACTACGTCACCAAGGCCGAGAAGAAGGGCCGCACGAAGGCCGAGGTGGACGCCGTGATCTGCTGGCTTACGGGCTACACCCAGAAGGCGCTGGACGCGCAGATCACGGCGAAGACCAACTTCGAGACGTTCTTCGATGAAGCGCCAGCGCTCCATCCCAACGCCGACAAGATCACCGGCACCATCTGCGGCGTGAAGATTCAGGAGATCGAGCACCCGCTGATGCGCAAGATCCGCTACATGGACAAGCTGGTGGACGAGCTGGCGAAGGGCCGGCCCATGGAGAAGATCCTGCGCAAGTGACGCGCGGAACGACCGGGCCGCTCACGTCCGCGGGCTTCTGCTAGACTCCGCGCCACGGAGTGCCCCATGACCAGCCTGCTGCCCCGCCTCGTGCGGTCGAGCCTCGTGCCCGTTCTGCTCCTCGGCCTCGTGCTGGCGGGCTGTCAGTCCACGCCGCCGGCGGCGCCAGCGGCGGCCGCCGCCACCAGCACCGAGATCCTCTGGGATCGCTACGGCGTGCCGCACATCTTCGCGCCGGACCATCCCAGCCTGTTCCAGGCCTACGGCTACGCGCAGATGGAGGCGCACGCCGAGCTGCTGGTGCGCCTCTACGCGCAGGCGCGCGGCCGCGGCGCCGAGTTCTACGGCGCGCAGTATCTCGACTCGGATCGCTGGGTGCGCACCAACGGCCTGCCCGACACGGCGAAGCAGTGGGCGGCGGGGCAGAGCGCCGAGTTCGCGCCGCTCATCGCGTCGTTCGCGCGCGGGCTCAACGCGTGGGCCGACTGAGCACAAGGCCGAGCTGAGCGCCGAGGCCCAGGGCGTGCTGCCGCTCACCGTGGAAGACGTCTACGCCCACGGGCTGCGCGTCATCCACTACGACTGGGTCGTGAGCCCGCGCCGCCTCGAAGGCCGCCTCGCGCGCTGGGAAGACGAGGTGCACGGCTCCAACGAATGGGCCATTGGCCCGGCGCGCTCCGCCACCGGCAAGGCGCTGCTCATGAGCAACTCGCACCTGCAGTGGGGCGACATCCACACCTACTTCGAAGTGCAGCTCACCGCGCCCGGGGTCACCTCGTACGGCGCCGTGTGGGTGGGCTTCCCGGTGCTGCGCCAGTGCTTCACCGAGTACGTCGGCTGGACGCAGACCACCAACAACCCGGCCGAATCCGACCTCTACGGCCTGGTGCTGAAAGACGGCGGCTACGTGCTCGACGGCCAGGTGAAACCGTTCGACACGCACACCGAGACGATCAAGGTGAAGCAGGCCGACGGCACGACGCAAAGACGAACCGCTGGTCGTGCGGCGCAGCGTGCACGGACCCGTCGTGGCCGAGCGGCGCGGCATGCCCATTGCGATGCACGTGGCGGCGCTCGATCGGCCGAAGATGTTCGAGCAGTTCTGGCGCATGGGCCTGGCCAAGAACCACGCCGAGTGGGACGCCGCGATGCGCATGCAGCAGCTGCCGCTCTTCAACACCGCCTACGCCGACCGCGACGGCCACATCAGCTACGTCTACAACGCCACCCTGTGGAAGCATCCCACCGGCGACTACCGCTTCTGGCAGGGCGTCGTGCCCGGCGACCGGTCGGATCTCATCGCCACCGAGATCGTGCCCTACGACCAGGTGCCGCAGGTGCTCGACCCGCCCGAGGGCTGGGTGCAGAACTCGAACGACATGCCGTGGACGTCCACCTATCCGATGATGCTCGACCACACGAAGTTCGCCGCCGGCTTCGCCGCGCCGCAAGGCATCACGCAGCGCGCGCAGCGCGGCATCCGCATCCTGAGCACGGCGCCGCCGAAGATCACCTTCGAGGACGTGAAGAAGGGCAAGCTCTCGACCCGCGTCGAAACCGCCGACCAGTTCGTGGACGAGATCGTGGCCACGGCGAAGGCCCGCGGCACGGCTCGTGCCAAGCGCGCCGCCGATGTGCTGGCCAAGTGGGACCGCGAGGCCGAGGTGACCAGCGAGGGCATGCTGCTCTTCTACAAGTTCATGACCGCGGCCGGGCCGGCGTTCGGCGAGATCGGCGGCTTCAAGGTGCCCACCGACGACGCGCGTCCGCTCGACACGCCGCGCGGGTTCAAGAATCCCGCCAAGGCCATGGCCGCTGCTCGACACGGTGGCCGGCGCAGTGGAGAAGGAGTACGGCGTGCTCAACCCGAAGTGGGGCGACGTGCTGCGCTTCCGTCGCGGCAACGCCGACGTGCCCGGCAACGGCGCGCCGTCGCCGCTCGGCGCGATCCGCACGATTGGCGTGAGCGCGTTCAAGGACGGCAAGGTGGAGGCCGTGTCGGGCGACACGTTCTATGCGGTGATCGAGTTCTCGGTGCCGCAGCGCGGCGAGGTGCTGCTCAACTACGGCAACTGGTCGAAGGCCGGCTCGAAGCACATCGAGGATCAGCTGCCGCTGGCGTCGCGCAAGGAGATGCGGCCGATGTGGCGCACCAAGGCCGAGATCGAGGCGAATCTCGAGAGCCGCAAGGTGTTCTAGACATGCTGGGCGCCGGTGTGCCATCGGGCCACAGCACGCGGCCCGTGACGTCAATGGTGGTCGTGGGCACCGCCACCACCGGCGGCAGCAGGCGGCTGCCGCCCAGTGGGAGGTCGATGACCTCGGGCTGGCCGTTCGGGGCGTTGATGAAGGCCGGCTGGTAGAGGCTGCCATAGGTGGGGCCGGCGTCGATGTTGAGCCCCACGACGTACTGACCCGGTGGCACGCTCTCGAACACGTAGCGTCCAGACTCGTCCGAGCGCGTGGTGGCATATCCCACGAAGTTCGAAAAACCGGGCGTGGGCGGCGCAGTCAGGGCGTCGGTGCGCCTCAAAGCCATGGAGGCTTCGCGCACGGGCTTCCCGGCGGCGTCCACCACCGTGCCTTCGATCGCTGCGTTGAGTGTCAACGACAGGTGCGCGGCGTGGCAGGCGTGCGGGTTCGGCAGTTCGAACTCGCTCACCCGTGCCGGCGCGTAGACCATGGCCTGGCTGGCATCGACGTCGAGCCGATAGTGACCGGGCGGCAGGCGATCGAACGAGAACGCGCCGTCTTGCGTCGTGGCGGTCGTTCGCGACACCGGGCCATCGACGGTCACCTTCACGCCCCTGACGCCCTCGTGGCGCGGGCCGTCGGCGCGAACGCGTAGCCAAGAGTTGACAGCCGAACAGCATCCGGTCACGGTTGCTCCCGGCGACGGCCGCGCCAGGCTGTCGATGTAAGCCAGCAGCGGCCCGGCTTGCTCAATCGGCTTCGTTTGCGAGCACGACCCCGTGGACAGCGTGCCTGAACCGCGATAGACGTCGATGACGTAGCGCTGCCCAACCTTGAAGGTGTAGCCGCACGAGGCCCCGTCGCCCGACGTGACGATCGTGTCGGCACCTTTCCCGAGCAGATGGCGACTGTCTTCGAGGTGCACCGTCGTCGTACCGGCGCTCGATATCGGCTCGCCGTTGACGGTGCCGTGCTCGACTGGATGACGCTCGATCGAAACGACCGTGGCCTCGAACACCGTGGGGCCGCCGTCGCGCGTGAGCCACAGCGCCTCACACGGCGCCATCGAGACGCAGGAGCACGCCTCGGCCATGGCCGGAGCGCAGAGCCACAGAGCGACGACGCCTACCGAATACGCCAAGCTCCGCCACATGCACCGCATGGCACGCCCCCTGCTCCTATTGGACACCGATCGTCCGGCTTGTGACCACTCTGCAGAGCCGGCTGCTGCAACTCTTGCTGCAGGCGCGCTGGTAGGATGGGTGACGGAGGTTCTGATGCTGACAAGTGCCCTGACCGTGGCCGCCCTGCTCGCCGCCGGCCCCTGCACCCTGATCACCAAGACCGAGGCCGCTACGGTCACCGGCAAGGCGCCGACGACGGTTCTACCCTACGGCCCCGAGCGCGACCCCGACACCAAGGCCAGCGTCACATGGTGCGTGATGAGCGGTGCGCCGATCGGCATCATCCTCTACGTCGACACCTACAAGTCGCCAGCCGACGCTCTGCGGATGGTGACGGCTGAGCGCATCAAGAGCTTGATGGATGACGACGTGACGGTGGTGCCGGAGCCAGGCCTCGGCGACCGCGCGTTCTGGGCCTCTTCCGACACGTCGGCGCGGATGGTCGTGATTCGTGGTGACGTGGTGATGTCGATGTTGATTGGCGGAGTCGACCTGACCAAGGCGGGGCAAAAGCGCCCTGCGGCGCGCGCGCTGGCCATCAAGGCGCTCGCGAAGCTGTAGCTCAGCCCGGCACGCCCGAACGCTGCAGCGCCGCCAGCAAGGCCTGCGGTTCGTCGGTGCCGATGCGGAACCGGGTGCCGTTCCTGAGCTGCAGTTCCACGGCGTCGAGTCCCCACACGTTCCACAGCCGGCCATGCTGGATGTAGCGCATGCCGATGCCGTGAAGCGGCGAGTTGCGCACTGCTCGCGCCGACGTGATGTCGGCGATGGCAAAGCTGTCGCGAACAAGGCTGAGCGGGCCGAACTGCACGACCACCGACGCGTCGTCCACGGTGGTGGTGAGCGTGCCGAAGAGACACGATGCCAACGTCGTGATGCACACCATCACGCCAAAGGCCGCGAGCGATTGCGCGCGGGCGGCAATCGCCAGGGCCAGCACCACGCTGACCACGAACATCCAGTAGCCGACCTGGGTATGCCGGTAGGTGTACGTATCGGCCTCCCCTGGTCCCTAGTCCCTAGTCCCTGATCCCTAACCGCTCTCCGGCCGCCGTGCCCTTGTCTCCCGGCCACAGGTAGCGCCCGAACCAGTCCCAGTTCTGCTGCATCGCCCCGCGATTCGCCTTCGGCTTGTCGAGCCCGTGGCCGAAGCCGCGGAAGATCATCAGCTCCACCGGCACCTTCTGATCCTGCAGGCCCTGATACAGCTCGAACGCGTTTGGAATGGGCACGCGCGGATCCTTGTCGCCGTGCTGGATGAGCGTGGGCGCCTTGGCGCTCTTGATGTAGGTCATGGGTGACGTGTCGGCGTAGACCTTCGGGTCGTCCCACGGCGTGGCCTTCAGGTACTGGCGCGTGAACGGGTGGATGTCGGTGTTGACGTAGTAGGTGACCCAGTTCGAGATGCCCGCGCCCACCGACAGCGCCTTGAAGCGATCGGCGTGTCTGGTCGTGAGGAACGCCGAGATGTAGCCGCCCTGGCTCCAGCCCATCGAGCCGACGCGGTCCTTGTCCACGAGGCCCTGCGCCACGAGCGCGTCGATGCCGCTCAGCACGTCCCACGCGTCGCCCACGCCGAGGTTGCGCACGTTGAGGGAACGGAACGCCTCGCCGTAGCCGGCGCTGCCGCGATAGTTGGGCTCGAGCACGAGCGCGCCCTTGGCGAGCCAGCCGTCGATGGGATAGAAGCTGGCGCTGCCGTAGGGCAGTGGCCGCGACACGCCCGTGGGCCCGCCGTGAATCACGACGAGCAGGGGATAGCGGCGTCCGGTCTGGAAGTCGGCCGGCTTGTGCAGCACGCCCTCGATCTCGGCGCCGTCCTGGCTCTTCCAGCGCACCACTTCGCGCGTGTGCGTGGGCCAGGCCGCCACCTGCGCACCAAGGTCGCTCAGCTTCGTGGGCGCAAGAGTGGTGGCTACGGATGCGGCATACACATCGGGGAAGTCGCGCGGTCCACTGGCCACGAACGCCGTGTGCGTGCCGCTCGGCGTCACGGCAAACGACTGACCGATCCAGTCTTCGCGCACGCGGTGCATGGCCACCTGCCGGCTCGAAGGCTCGAGGCGATAGAGATACGACCAGGTGCGCTGCGAGGCCGAGAAGAAGATGCCGGCCGAGGTCCACGCGAGCAGCGAGGGATTCTCGTCGAAGCGGGTCGTCAGTGCCTCGGGCGCGCCGCCGCTTGCGGGCACCACGGCCACGGTGCCGTTCTCGAAGAAGTAGAACGCCTTGGCCATGGCCGACTCGAACGCGATCTGGCGTCCGTCGGGCGACCACTTCGGATTGGTGTCCGGTCCGGCTTGCGTGACGAGCGGCGTCACCTGTCCAGAAGCCGCGTCTACGAGCGAGATGTCGGCCGTGCCGCTCATGCCGGCGTCGCTGCTGACGCGGTGGTCGAAGGCGAGGCGCGCGCCGTCGGGCGCCCAGTTGAAGGTGCCGACCACGAACGCGCCGGACGTGAGCGCGCGCGACGTCTTCGTCCGCACATCGATCACGTGGAGCTGGGCCATGCGGGCATCGCGATCTTCGTGCGTGTACTCGCCGTATTTCTCGGTGCGCTCCTTCATGGCCGCGGTGACCGGGTCGGTCATGGTGTAGGCGATGCGCGTGCCGTCGGGCGCCCAGGCAAATGCCGTGACGCCTTCGGTGCCGCTCGTGAGCGCCTCGGCTTCGCCGCCGTCGAGCGACAAGCGATAGAGCTGGCGCGTGTCGGAACGGTCGGAAATGAACGCGAGCCACTTGCCGTCGGGCGAGAACGCGGGCTGTGTGCTCGACTTCGCGGCGTTGGTGAGCTGACGCCCGCTGCCGGCCGTGCGCGCATCCGCGAGCCAGATCTCGATTTCGTAGCTGTTGTCGGTCCAGTTGGTCTCGCGCACGCCGTAGGCCACCCAGCGCCCATCAGCCGAGATGGCCGGGCGTGCCGGCTCGTGCGCTTCAGCGCGATGAGGTCGTCAATCGACTGCGCGGCCAGTGCCGACGCGGAGCTGACCAGAAACAAGGCCAAGCAGATGGCACGCATGAGGAACCCCTATCGCAAAGCGCCGGCCGACGAAGCCGACGCTCGTCATCCTAATGCGTGAGCTCGGTCGGTTGCCGTCGCCGCACTCGATAGTGCGCAAGCCCAGCGGCTACGGGGCCACAACCCTCAGCTTGGGAAAGTAGTGGCGGTAACGCAGAGGGTCGCGGGTGAGCAACGTGTAGCCAGCCACAGCGGCGTGGGCGCCGATGTAGAAGTCGGGAAGGGGAGCCGGTCGAGCGCCGCCAGAGCGCCGGTATTGCACGAATGCGCGCCCGGCAAGGAACGCGGCCTCCCAGGGCAATGCCTCGCGACGGACGAAGGCCGGCGGGAGCGCCGCCTCTACGTCGTCGAGCGAGTCGAACCCTGCCGAGACCTCAGCGAAGATGAGGGGATTGATGATCAGGGCACCGCGGTCGGCGGCGCGCGTCAACATCGCATCCGACCAGTCCCGCCACTCCGAGTCCTCATCGAACAGATCGATCAGGACATTCGAGTCAACGAGGGTCGAACTCATCTGGCGCGTCCCGGAGCAAGCTCAACAGCTCCTTGCTGCTCATCCGCATCTTGCCCGCCTGCGACTTGAGGTGCTCCACGATGCGCGCGCCTCGGCTCGTCGTGCCGGGCACCGGTCGCAGCACGGCCCGTCCGCGCTCGACCACGAACTCCACGTTGGTGTGCGGAAGCAGGCCGAGTTCCTCGCGGATGTCTTGGGGAATCGTGACTTGGCCCTTGCTGGTAATGCGCATTGTAAGAGTAATACCAGTAAGAATCTTACCACCGTCGGCAGCGTATGGCGAAGGCGGGTAGGTCCGCCGAAAGTCGCAGCTACTGCTTGAGCTTGAGGCCGGCCGGCAGCGCCACGTCGGCGTCGGTGGCGCTCGGAGTGAGCTGCAGCGTCTCGGTGGTGGTGGTCAGCACCTGGCTGCGCCCCGGCGCGGCCGCGGCTGCCGCGGGTGCGGCGGCGGGCGCGTCGTTCTTCTTGCCGCGCATGCGGCCCAGGCCGCCGAGCAATCCGCCCAGACCGGGCGCGGGTTCGGCCTGCTGCGACGTCTGGCTGCCGGGCGGCGCGGCCACCACGAAGATCAGCTCGGTGAGGAGCGGCGTGCCGTTGAGCTTCTTGCCCTCGGCCGCCAGCTTGGCCATGGCGTCCTTCATCTGCGGATACATGGCCAGCGCCTGCGTCATGTTCGGCGACGCGGCCGCCTCGGACATCAGCGGGCCGTAGACCTTCTCGGCGTAGCGCTGACGGAACGCGTTCAGCTCCTGCAGGGCCGGCACCGAGGGCGTCATCCACAGGTGCGTCTCGAGCACGAGGCCGCCCGCTTCGTCGAGCGTCTTGCCCTTTTCGCGCACGGTGATGGTGGCAACCGATTCCTTCGTGTCGAGCCCGGCCACCTGCTTGGCGCCAGCTGCCGGCGGTGATCACGAAGTCCACGTCGTATTCCTTCTTCGCCTGCTGGTTGCCCGCCGGCTTCTCGGGCTCGGGCTTGGCCGCGGCCGCATCCTTCTCGGCCTTGGCCATGGCTTCCTGCATGCGGCGCCGCATGTCGGCGAAGGTGACCACCGTGTAGCTCTTGCCCTTCGAGATCCAGGTCGTAGACCTTCTCTTCGGTCAAGTCGATGATCTGGCCCGTTTCGCCCGTGGTCGAGAGCATCCGGTTGCCCTTGAGGGCCACGGTGCTGACCACGCCGTCGCGCGCGTTCTTGCCGCCGAACATGTTGACCATGCGCCCGATGGCGCCTTCGAACTTGACCTGGGTGCGTTCCTGCGTCTTCACGTCGGCGCGAAGCAGGGCAGGCGACAACACGGCGAGACCGAGCACGAGAGCGGCACAGATACGGATGAACATGCCTCTCAGTGTAGCAGTCTCGGAAATTCCGGGCAAGCCTGCGCGAAATATACTCAAGGGCACACCCCACAGCTTTGGAGAGTCCCATGAGGCACACCGCCATCCCCACGTTCTCGGCGGGTTTCGCCGCCGTCGTCCTTGCGCTTGGCCTGGGCGCCGGCGTGCTGGCTCAGCAGCCGGCTCCCGCCACCTCGACCGCGCCCGCCAGAGGGGCTCGGCCCGCGCAGAAGATCGACGCCGACTACACCGCGAAGATCAAGGAGGCCCTGCAGGACCCGCGCATCACCACCGAGCTGGTCGATCACCTGCCGGCCTCCGACACCGTGCCCACGCCGCTCAAGTTCCTCGGCCGCTTCGTCGGCCAGCCGGGCGAGCTCGACCTACGCCAAGGACATCCACCGCTACTACGAGGCGCTGGCGCAAGGTGTCGCCGCGCGCGCGCTACTGGACGATCGGCAAGACCGAAGAAGGCCGCGACATCGTGGCGCTGGCGATCGCCGACGAAGCGACGATCGAGTCGCTCGAGAAGTACCGCGACCAGCTCGCGGCGCTCACCGATCCGCGCAAGACCACCGAGGCGCAGGCGCAGGCGCTGCTCAAGACGGCCAAGCCGATCTACTACATCACGAGCGGCATGCACTCGCCCGAGAACGGCGGCCCCGAGATGCTGATCGAGCTGGCCTACCGGCTGATCGTCGAAGAGACGCCGTTCATCCAGGACATCCGCAACAACGTCATCACGCTCATCACGCCGGTGATCGAAGTGGACGGCCGCGAGAAGCAGGTCGACACCTACTACTTCAACAAGACGCGCGCCCAGGGCGACGCGCGGCTGCCGCTGATGTACTGGGGCAAGTACGTGCAGCACGACAACAACCGCGACGGCATGGGCCAGTTCCTCGAGCTGACCAAGGCGGTGACGCGCATGCAGCTGCGAGTGGCACCCGACCATCATGCACGACCTGCACGAGGCGCAGACCTACCTCTACTCGTCGACCGGCACCGGCCCGTACAACGACGCGCTCGATCCGATCACGATCAGCGAGTGGTGGATGCTGGCGCAGAACGACGTGATGGAGATGACCAAGCGCGGCGTGCCCGGGCGTGTGGACCTACGGCTTCTACGACGGCTGGGTGCCGAACTACATGTTCTTCATCGCCCACTCGCACAACGCGATCGGCCGCTTCTACGAGGTGCAGAGCTACGGCCCCGACAACTACGAGGTCCGCGCCGGCGCGACCACGACCAGCAGGGAGTGGTTCCGTCCGAACCCGCCGCTGCCGTTCATCAAGTGGGGCCCGCGCAACAACACCAACATCCAGCAGTCGGCGCTGCTCTTCTCGCTCAGCCACGTCGCGAAGAACAAGGAGCTGTACCTCGAGAACTACTGGCTGAAGAACAAGCGCGCGGTCGACGAAGGGCAAGACCGGCCCGATCAACGCGTGGGTGATTCCCGGCCGGCAGCGGCGCAAGGCCGACGCGGCCGACGCCGTCAACGAGCTGCGGCGCCAGGGCCTCGAGATCTCACACGGCCACGACGGCGTTCACGGCCGGCAACGTCGACGTCGCAGCCGGCGACTACATCGTGCGCGGCGACCAGCCGTACCGCACGCTGGCCGAGATGTACTTCTCGATCCAGAACTACGCGCCGCAGAACCCGCGCCCGTACGACGACACCGGCTGGACGTTCCAGCTGCATGCGCGACATCACGCATCGCTGCCGGTGAACGACAAGAGCGTGCTCGACGCAGCCGATGACGCTCGGTCACCGGCCGACGTGAAGGCGCGCCGGCGGCATCGAGGGCACGGGCACGACGCTCGTCGTCGAGCACACGGCCGACAACGCCTCGTGACGTTCCGCTTCAAGAACGCCGACGTGAAGATGCTGGCGGCCGAAGAGGACTTCGAGCTGAGCGGCCACGAAGTTCCGCGCCGGCGCGATCATCGTGCCGAACGCCGATCGCGCGCAGCTCGAGCCGATGCTGCAGCGACCTGGGCCTGTCGGCCTGGGCCGTGGCGGCGGCGCCGGCGGTGAAGACGCACGACCTCGACGTGCCGCGCATCGGCTACGTGCACAGCTGGACGCGCACGCAGGACGAAGGCTGGGTGCGCGCGGCGCTCGACACCTACGGCGTGCCCTACACCTACTTCGCCGATCAGAAGCTGCGCGAGGGCAACCTGCGCGCGAAGTACGACGTGATCATCTTCCCGCACGTCGGCGGCACGGCCGCAGTCGCAGGTCAACGGCATGGCCGATGACCGGCAGCGCGCCGCTGCCGTACAAGAAGACCGACGCAGACGCCGAACCTCGGCTGCGTCGACTCGAGCGACGACATCCGCGGCGGCATGGGCCTCGAAGGCCTGCCGAACCTCGCGAAGTTCGTGCAGGAGGGCGGCACGCTCATCACCGAAGGATCGACGGCGACGATCTTCCCGGAGTACGGCATCACGACCGGCGTCACGGTGGAGACGCCGGCGCAGCTCTTCGTGCGCGGCTCGATCCTGCGCGGCAAGATGGCGCGACACGAAGAGCCCGATCGCCTACGGCTACGACGGCAGCGACCTGCCGGTCTACTTCAACCAGGATCGCCGGTGCTGAACGCGGGCGGCGGCGGCATTCCGGCCGGGTTTGGCGGCTTCGGCGGCGGCGGCGCGCGAACGCCGGCCTCGGCCAGAACGTCACGCCCAACGCGCACGCCGCTGCAGATCTCAGCCGCTCGAGGCCGAGCCGACCGCGGCGCGGCCGGGCGGAGCGCCGCGCCGGTCGATGAGACGGCGCAGATTCCGGCGCATGGCGGCGCAGTTCGGCATCACCTTCGACGACTCGCGCCCGCGCGTGGTGCTGTCGTTCCCGCAGAACCCGAACGACCTGCTGCTGTCGGGCACGCTCGCCAGCGGCCAGGTCCTCGCCGGCAACCGCGCGCGCTTGCTCGACGCGCCGCTCGGCAAGGGCCACGTCGTGATGTTCGCCATCCGCCCGTTCTGGCGCTGGCAGACGCAGGGCACCTACTCGCTCGGGCTTCAACGCGATCATGAACTGGAACGATCTCGACGCGGGCAAGACCGAGACCCGCACGCCGGCAACGGCCCGCTAGAGCCTGTTATGTACTTTCACTTGTACCTGGCCGGGGAGATTTGGTACTTGGAGGGATGCCCAAGCGCATCCCGCGACCGCGATCGACCGGCTATCCCAGTGATGTGAGCGATGAGGAGTGGGCCTTGGTCGCGCCGTATCTGACCCTGAGCCGGCTCGATAGTCCGCAGCGGACGCACGATCTGCGGACCGTGTTCAATGCCATCCGGTGGCTGGTGCGCACCGGCGCCTCGTGGCGAATGATGCCCAACGACCTGCCGCCGTGGCCGGCGATCTATCAGCAGTGGCAGCGCTGGGTGCGCGCCGGGTGCTTCGAGGCGCTGGTGCACGACCTGCGGGTGATCCTCCGGCTGCAGGCGGGCCGCGCCGCGCAGCCCACCGCCATCATCCTCGACAGTCGGACCCTGCAATCGACGCCGGAATCGGGCGCGCGCGCCGGGCTACGACGGCGCGAAGCGGCGCAAGGGCGCCAAGGTCCACGCCGCCGTCGACACGCTCGGGCATCTGCTCGCGCTGCACGTCACGCCCGCCGAACGCACAAGACCGCGCGCAGGTGGGCACGCTGGCCGCGGCGGTGCAGGACATCACGGGGCAGCACGTGTCCCTCGGCTACGTCGACCAAGGGTATACGGGCGCGGATCCCGCGGCGGCGGCCGCCACCCACGGGATCCGCCTCGAGGTCGTCAAGCACCCCGAAGCCAAGCGCGGCTTCATCCTCCTGCCGCGCCGCTGGGTCGTCGAACGGAGCTTCGGGTGGGCCGCCCGCTTCCGGCGCCTGGCCCGCGACTACGAACGCCTGGCCGACACGCTCGCGGCGTATCACTATCTCGCCTTCGCATGTCTCATGCTCCCGCACGCGCTGGCGGCGGGAACTTCATAACAGGCTCTAGCGCCTAGCTCGAGATGCGAGCGAGGTCGGCCTTGGCTTCCGCGCGCGCGCGGTTCACCTCGGCCACCTCGTTCAACTCGGGCTTCGATTCGCGAATCGCTCGAGCAAGGGACATGTGCTCGTCGAGCACGCGGTGCTTGAGCAGCACGAACGGGATCGCGGTGTTCCTGGCCGCATACGCCACAGTCATGAGCTCGCGGGCGTTCGGAAATCCGGCGGCGGCCACGCGTGCGTCGGCGCCGTCGTTGAGCAGTTCCTTCACCTGCTGCTGCACGGCTTTGGCCGTGGCCGGCAACACGCGCTCGAGCCGCGGCGCGGCAGCGCTCGACGTGACCGGCGTTACGACCTCGGCGGCCGGCGTAGCCGGAGCGGTGGCTGCTGGCGCTGGCGTTGGCGCCGGGAGCCGATTGGCGTCGAGTTGTGGACCCACGGCCAATCCAAGCGCGAACGCACCAGCCATACCGAGCACCATCATGGATGTCTTGTCGAACATGCGACACCTCCTGATCCCCAGCCAGTGCAAGATGCGTGACAGATGGGTAAACCCGGCGATGGCGATGATTTCAGGCCGTCATCCGCGCCTCGCCCACGGATGAGCAAGAGCTACCGTGTAGTCTTTGCCCGGTTATACTCCGCGAGCGGTCTGGCCGCTTCAGCCGCCACCGTCGGCGGCCACCCGCCGAACCCCGATGAAGCGCGTTTCGCCCCGGCCACCCAGCGCCTCCTCTGT
The DNA here is from genome assembly GCA_963814395.1 of uncultured Acidobacteriota bacterium. Taxonomy (GTDB): domain Bacteria; phylum Acidobacteriota; class Vicinamibacteria; order Vicinamibacterales; family UBA2999; genus CADEFD01. The sequence continues at coordinate 174,961 of CAWFCS010000031.1, read as the reverse complement.
TCTGCGCGACGCGTCCGACGCGCGGCTGCCCGACGACGTCGTTGCCGATCAGGTCAAGCCCCTCACGGTGTTTGCACTCGTCAGCGGCGGCTTGTGGGGCATCGGCCTGCTGATGGACGCGCCGCATGGCCGATGATGTGCCCGCGTGGGTCGACGCGCTGGTGCTGGCGTGCCTGGCCAAAGATCCTGACGGGCGGCCAGCGGATGCCGACGACGTGGTGCGCCGCATCGACGCGCACGGCGGCGACGCGGCCTGGACGAATGCCCAGGCGGTGCAGTGGTGGCAGGCGCATGTGCCTGCGTCACACGCTTCGTCCCCGCCGCGCGGCTGATGTTACGCTCCAGCCCATGAGCACCAGGCGGCACGTCGTGAAGATGGGCGCGGCGGCCTTGGCCGCAGGCCTGCTGCCGGGGCGGTTCGCGTTCGCCCAGAAGCCGATGCGCATCCTGATGCTGGGCGGCACGGGATTCATCGGCCCACACCTCGTGCACGCGGCGCTGGCGCGCGGCCACCAGGTGTCGATGCTCAACCGCGGCCGCCGCACGCCCAATCAGAACGCGGGCGACTTCGCGAAGGTGGAGGCGCTGCGCGGCGATCGCTCGCAGCCCGACGCGTATGCGAGCCTGGCGGGGAAGTCGTGGGACATCGTGATCGACACGGCCAACAGCGTGCCGTGGACGCGCCAGGCCGTGGCGGCGCTCAAGGGCGCCACCGGGCGATTCCTCTACGTGTCGTCGACCGGCGCCTTCTGGCCGTACCGCACGGTGAACATTCCCGAAGACGGTCCGGTGTTGCTCGCCGACACGCCACCGCAAGACCCGCCGAGCTTTGGCGTGATGAAGGCGCTCAGCGAGAACGCGGCGCGCGAGGGCTTTCCGAAGGGACACCTTGTGGTGCGGCCCGGCTACATCGTGGGCCCGGGCGATACCTCCGACCGCTTCACCTACTGGCCTGTGCGCGTTGCTCGTGGTGGCGAGATCCTGGTGCCGGGCAAGAAGGCCGACCTCGTGCAGTACGTCGACGTGCGCGACCTGGCGGATTGGATGGTGCGGCTCATCGAGCAGAACGCGGCCGGCACCTTCAATGCGGTGGGCCCCGCTGCGGCGCAGACGCTGACGCAGTTCATCGACGGCCTGCAGCCGCTTGCGCCCGCCGGCACCACCTACACCTGGATCGACGACTACGAGTGGCTGAAGAAGTACCCGCTGCGCACGCCCACGGCCGACGACCCCGGCGGACTCACCGAAGCGATTCCGTGGGTGATGGCCGACGGCACGGAGCTCGGCCACATGCGCATCGAGCAATCGCAAGGCGCTCGGCGCCGGGCTCACGTACCGGCCGCTCGTGACCACGGCGCGCGACACGCTGGCGTGGCGGCAGAGCGACGCGGTGCCCGAGGCGCTGCGCAAGCAGCCGCGCTATGTGATGACGGCGGAGCAGGAGGGCGCGATGCTGGCGGCGTGGAAGACGAAGGGCTGACGGACGTACGATTGGAGGAGTGGTGAGAAGAACAGCGGTCCGTCGTGCATCGTTCCGCCAGGTCGGAGCCCTCGGTGCCGTTCTGATCGGCGCAACGCTGTCGCTCCGTGCCGACGTCGCGCCGTTCCCGTCCTGGCGCGTCGTCGCCAACGGCACCATCGCGCAGGCCGTGCAGGCCGGCGGTGCCGTCTTCTTGGGCGGCAGCTTTACGAAGATCGGTCGCGGCATCGCGCCGTTCGATGGCGTGCTCGATCCCGCGACGCTGACGTTGACCCGGGAAACCGGCTGTGCCCGGCAGGAGGGCAGGCCGGTGCTTTCGAACGCCTTCAACCGTTACCTCACATCGACGGCCAGGTTGGAGGATGGGGCGGGCGTGTTTTCGGCCGTCCCCTCGACGGTGTTGATCAGAGTGGGCGTCGATTGCCGCTTCGACCGACGCTTCCAGACCGTCCTGCCTGGCGTCGTCTTGATCTCGGGAATCGTGGACGCGGGTGCCCGCGTGTTCGTGTCCATGTCGTACGCGCCAGCGTTTCCGGTGACTGCCGGCAATGCCGTGAACGTCGTAGTCGAGCTCGACGGCGTCACTGGCGCGCTTGTTCGATATTGGCAAGTCCTCCTCAAGCTCGAAGGTCTCACGGCGGCCGGTCGACTCGTGGCGACCGGCCCGAGCCCGACGGGAACGGTCGTTGGCTGGTTCAATCCAGACCAGGGCCGCTTCGAGCCGGTGCTGACGCCGGCGGGGTTCTTCAGGGTGGAGCACGCGGGCGCCGCAGTCATCGTGTCGACCGGCGTCGCCAACGGCTACGAGTACATCGCGCTCGACGCAGCCACCTTGACGCCGCTGCCGTCGTGGCCTCAGGTGTATGCGTTTGCCGGCGCTCAGTGGTTCGACTCAGGCGGTGGTCGAATTTTCATGGCCGGGGCTGGCCTGAAGCTCGACAATGTGCCGGCGCCCCAGATTCTAGCGTTCGATGGCGTCACGGGTGCGCGCCTTCCAGGGTGGGTTGCTCCGGCGTGGATGGACGACACACGCTCGACGTTTCTCAGGCTGTATGCGGCAGCCGGACGGCTCCTCGTGCTCGGTGACTTCGCGCCTGGCGCGCCGCGGGATACGGTGGCGGCGCTCGACGCGGCAACTGGAGCCCTCAATCCCTGGGTGTTGCCGTACGCCACGGGCCTGCCACTGGTGGCCGGCAACCGGCTGCATTTTGGCGGCATCAGCTCCGCGGCTCGGGCTGCGCGGAACCGGCTCGCTGCTGTCGCCGCGTCCACCGGCGAGCCGCTCTCGTGGACGGCCGAAGCTCCAGGGCCAGCGGCGCCGGTGACGGCAGTCGCCGCCGATGCCGGCTATCTCTACGCCGGCTGGTCTGGTGCGGTGCGACGATACGACCGGCTCTCCGGCCTGCTCGACACGTCGTGGCAGCTCGATCTCGCCGCCGCAACCGACGTGCCCGAGGCGGTGTCCGCGATAGCAATCGACCACGACCGCATCCACGTCGCCGGTAGTTTCTATCGCGCCCGAGACGGGGCAACGCCCACGTGGGAGGCCAGGGAAGGGGGCGTGGCCATCACCGCCGGAGGCGCGCTCACCGCCTGGCGTCCGCGCATAGAGGCGCGGTGCTTCTTGGGTGGACGGTTCCCGGTCCCCTACTCGTGCATCGGCCAGATGAAGATCAGCGCTGGACGTGTATTCCTCCAGGGCTCCCTGGAGCGCCTCGACGCACCGGGCGAGGCACGGCGATCGCTACTCGCGGTGTCCCCAGACACGGGGGCGCTCGATCCCCTCGTGCCGTTCGTGCCGGCCGGCATCATTTCGGCCATTGCGGCCGACCAGACCACGCTCTTTGCCGCCGCGACGGTCGGGCTTGATCGCCAGCTCGCACGCTTGGATGCCGCGAGCGGCGCCCGCGTGATTGTGTCGCTGGCCCCAGGCTCGGTGTTCACGCCGCTCCTGTCGTCGCTTGCGTCCTTTGACGCTCGACTCTACGCAGATGTCGAGCGCGACGATGCGTCGGGCCTGCCTACCGGCAACCCGGTGCGCTGGCAGAAGCCGATCGCGGTTGCCGGCGGCGTCCTCGATGTCTCTTCGGATCCCATGGGGTCCGCCGTGGCGTGGCACGCCGCCATTTCGCCGGTCGTGCCCGCTGTTCCGGTCGGCCTCGTGGCCGACCTGAATGCCGACCTCGTGACCTTGCGCTGGTCGCCAGGGATTGGCGATCTGCAGCCACTCGAGTCGCCGCCGCCGGTGGGCGGCACGGCCGCGATCGCCCACGTGATCACGGCGAGCCTAACCGCGGGTGGCCCCCCCGTCGCTCAGGTTGAGACGGGTTCGTCCAGCACCGACTACACGGCGGCGGCACCGCCCGGCACGTACTTCGTACGTGTGTCGGCCCGAAACGCGTCCGGCACGAGTGCGCCGTCCGCTGAAGTGCGCGTGGACGTGCGGCCGTCAGTGCCGGAACCGCCCCTGGCGACAGTGGCGGACGTAAGCGCGGGCGGCGTGCGCGTGCGATGGCAGGCGCCTCCGCGCGGCTGGCCCGCAACTGGATATCTGCTTGAGGCCGGCTCGATTCCTGGAACCGCCAACATCGGCGTGTTGCCAGTGAGCGCTCTGGAGTTCGCGGCCGCTGGCGTGCCGCCGGGTCGTTACTACCTGCGCGTGCGGGCTGTGAATGCAGTTGGCGCGAGCGTGCCTGGCGACGAAGTGGTCGTCGACATCCGATAGTGAGCGCGCCCGTTGTCGAGGCCCGTCAGAGCCTTGATGTGATGACCGGCACGTGCGGAGCCGCCGTGGCCGGCAGCACGCCCGTGAGGCGCGGGTCGTCGTAGACCTCCACCTTGCGGGCGTAGGGCGCGAAACCCGAGCGCACGTAGAACGGCAGGGCCTCCGGCGCGTCGAGCGTGCACGTGTGCAGCCAGAAGCGGCGGATTGGCTGCGACCACGCGAGCGCAACGGCGCGGTTCATCAGCCAGCGACCGGCGCCTTGCCCGACGAGCGCCGGCGTCAGGCCGAAGAACGCCAGCTCACATTCGCCCGGCACGCGGAAATCGAGTTCGAGCAGGCCCTCGTCGCGTCCGTCCACCATCAGCGCGTACACGTCGACGCCCGGCGCGCCAAGCACGGCGGCGAGATCCGCGTCGGTCAGCGACAGCCGCGAGCTCCACAGCCAGTCCGCGCCGACCCGGCGGTAGAGATCGCGATACCAGTCGAGACCGGGTTGCGTCACCGGCCGCAGTGTCCACGGTGCACCCGCGCGCCCGGGCCGCGCTGGCGCCAACGCCGTCATCTCGAGATAGGTCACGACCGTGGCCAGGGAACCGGCAGGGACGTCGTGATAGCCGTCGGGAAGGAGCATCGCTTTAGCGTACGCCAGCCTGTGCTCGGTCTACTTCCGGGCGCGATATCCGGGCCCGCGCAGCGCCTTGCCCGGACGCGCGCCAGTAATCTGCCCGCCGTCCACCACGAGCTGGCCGTTCACGGTCACGTAGCGCACGCCTTCGGCGTACTGCCGCGGCTGTTGAAACGTGGCCCGGTCGCGAATCGTGGCCGGGTCGAACACTACCAGGTCGGCGGCGGCACCCGGACGCACCACGCCGCGGTCCCATAACCGCATGCGCTGCGCGGGCAGCGACGTCATCTTGCGCACGGCGTTCTCGAGCGTGAGCAGCCGCTCCTCGCGCACATAGGTGCCGAGGATGCGCGCCGCCGACCCCCACGCCCGCGGGTGCACACCGGCCGTGGGTGGGCCACTATCCGGCGCCATGCCGCCCGAGTCGGTGCCGAGCATCACGTTGGGGTGCGCCAGCGCCGCCCGCATGTCGGTTTCGTTGATGAAGAACATGATGCCGCTGCCGGTGGTGTCGTCCCTGGTAATCAGGTCGAACAGCACGTCGAGCGGGTCCTTCTGCTCGGCCTTGGCGATGTCCTCGAGCGTGCGTCCCTGATAGGCCTTCAGCTCCGCGCGTCCCACCGCCGACACCAGGATGCCGGCCGCGCCGCCAGAGCCGAGATACTGGTTCTCCCACGTGGTCGATGGCCGCAGAATCTCCGCCTTGATTTTGGCGCGTGTAGAGGGATCGGTGAGCCGCTTCACCATGGCGGCGCGTCCGCCTTCGCGCACCCACACCGGCAGGCTCGCGTCGAGCGGGTTGCTGCCGGCGGTGTAGGGATACAGGTCGGCCGCCACGTCGAGACCTTCGACCCGCGCCCGGTCGAAGCGCTGCAGCACCGCGGGCATGCGTCCCCAGTTCTGCGTGTAGGCCGTCTTCAGGTGGTGCACGATGGCCGGCACGCCGGCCTCGCGCGCGATGCGGAACACCTCGTCGAGGCTGTCGTCGATGGCATCGGCTTCCGAGCGCTGGTGCGAGATGTAGCTGCCGCCGTAGCGGCCCGCCACCCGCGCCATGGCCACGAGTTCGTCGGTGCGCGCGAAGCGGTCGGGCACGTACTGCAGGGAGGTGGACACACCGAACGCGCCGGCCTCCATGGCCGCGGCCACTTGCACCTCCATTGAGGTCAGCTCGGCGGGCGTGGCTGCGCGGTCGTCGCGGCCGATCACCGAATCGCGCACGCCCCCGGCGCTGATGAACGTGCCCAGGTTGATGGTGGCGGGCCGCTGGTCGAGCACGGCGAGGTAGCCCGACAGGTTGGTCCACGAGGGCACCCCTTCCTTGTCGAACATCGCCGCGAAGGGATGGAGCTGGCGTGCACGATCATGGGCGGCGCTGCTGAAGCTCGCCTCACCGGTGAGCTCGGTCGTGATGCCCTGCATGATCTTGCTGCCCACGCGGCTGTCGCGCAGCACCCAGTACTCCGACTGGCCGAGCATGTCGATGAAGCCGGGCGACACCACCAGGCCGCGCGCGTCGATGCGGCGCGTGGCGGTGGAGGTATCGCGATCGCGCACCGACGTGATGCGGCCACCGGCCACACACACGTCGGCCGCAAACCACGGCGCGCCCGTGCCATCCACGATGCGCCCGCCCGTGATCAGCAGGTCACACGTGGCGGGCTGCCGCGCCGACAAGACGAGCGTCGCCGCCGCCAACGCGAATGTCGTAAACAGGCGCATCGTGAATCGTGCTCCGGTCCGAAGCTCTTGGCGAGCCCCAGTCCCGAGTCCCTAGTCCCCAGTCCCTATTTCTTGGGAACTGCGGTCATCAGAATCTCCAGCGCCTTGCCCAGCGTGGGCCGTACGCCGCGCTGGCCCTTGAAGTTGCCGATGCGCACCACCACCAGATCGTGCGACGGGATGATCCACACTTGCTGTCCGCCAGCGCCGTTCATCGAGTACGCCTCTTTCGGAATCGGCCAGCCGCCGTCGCCGTTGATCCAGAAGAAGCCGCCGTAGACCGGCCGCTCGTCGGCCACCCACGCGGGGGCCAGCGTGCTCACGAAGTCGTTGTAGTTCTCGGGCAACAAGCGTTCGCCGCTGGGCGCCACGCCGTCGTTCAGATACAGATTGCCAAGACGCGCCCAGTCGCGGCCCGACATGTACTCGTAGCCCTGCGTGAGGAAGTTGCCCGAGGGATCGGTTTCCATCACCATCGTGCGCACGCCGATCTTGTCCCACAGCGCGCGCTGCGGATACGAGTGGTAGTCGAGCTTCAGCTTCTCGATGCCCAACCGGTTCAGGTAGTTGGTGAGCACCGGGTCGGTGTTGCGGTAGCGGCCCACCGTGTTCGGCGGCCATTGCTGCGGCCGCGTCGCCGCGTATTTGAAGGCGTTACCCGCGTCCGTGTAGAGGTAGAGATGGTCCGGGTAGGGCCCCTTGGAGTCGTAGTCGGGATCTGACGGGCTGATGATGCGGATGCCGCTCGACATCCGCAGGATGTCCTGAATCTTGATCTGCGCGCGCGGGTCGTTCGGCTGCGCCTGCCACTCGGGCACCGGCGCCGCCTGGTCGAGCGTGTAGACGCCCTTGTGAATGAGCGTGCCCATGATGGTGGAGGTCACGCTCTTGCCCATCGACCAGCTCTCGAGCGGGGTCGTCGGCGTGATGCCCTCGCCGTAGCGCTCGCCGATGATCCGGCCCTTGTAGCTCACGACGAACGCCGTGGTCTCCGCTTCGGGCAGTGAATAGGCGGCTTCCACCGCGGCCTTCACCTTCGCCTCGTCCACGCCTTCGGGCAGCGGTGTCGTGGGCATGCGGTCGCCCATGGGCCACGCCTGGGTGCCGGCGGCGGGCAGGTTCGGCCGCACCGGCTTCGGTGTGAAGTCGAGCTTCTCCGTGCCCTCCGGATACGTCACGCAGCCTTGGCCGTTGGTGTAGACCGCGGTGCGCACGGTGCCGTTCGGCAGCGTGATGCTCACGGTCTTCTTCACCTTGTCGACCACCGGCTTACCCACCTTCGCTCGCTCTTCGTAGGGCCCGCTGAAGTAGCCCACGTGTTCGGCGGCGAAGTCGATGTCGTAGCCGGTGATGAACACGGCCGAGCACATGGTCTTGGCGTAGCCCGAGGTGTGGTGCGACAACGCGTCGCCGGGTACCGGCTCGTACTTGGTTGGCAGTTCCAGCGCCTTGGCGCGGGCAATCAGCTTCTCGCGGGCGGCTACGGCCGGGTCCACCGGCGCCGGCGCGGCCGCCGGCGCGGCAGCGGGTTCCGGGGCGGCGTTGCAGCCCAGGGCCGCACCGCCGGCAATCATCAGGAACACCGCGGCAATTCGCGCGTTACGTGGCTCGAGCGGTCGAATCGTCATCACACGCACCCCCTCACAACCGGGGAAGTCTACACCGATGTGACTTCCCCCAGCGGGGCCGTGTCTCTCTCCAGTGCTGGTGGCACTCATCGGCATGGAGGAACGACCGTGAAGCAGTGGATGGCAGTGGTGGCGGTAGTGGCGATGGTGTCGTGCGCGAATCAGAAGGCGCCGGCGGAAATGGCGCTGACCGGCCTGGAGTCAGCCGTGGCGGCGGCTCGGCCCGAGATCGAGAAGTTCGCGGGCGAGCAAATGGCCGGCATCACCAGTGCGGTTGCTGCCGCGCGGAAGAAGTTCGACGGTGGCGACTACGCCGGCGTGCTTGCCGATGTGCAGTCCACCACCACCGCCGTGACCGCCGCTGCCGCGGCGGCCGCCGGGAAGAAGGCCGAGCTCGTCACCGAGTGGGGCAGCTTTGCGAGCCTGCCGGCCGTGGTCGGCCAGATCACCGCGAAGGTGACCGAGCTGGGCGCCATGCGGCGCCTGCCCGCGGGCATGGACAAGACCGCGCTCGACGGCGCCAAGGCGTCGCTCGACTCGGTGAACACGTTGTGGACCGATGCGTCCGCCGCGTTCGCCAAGGGGGATCTGGTGGCAGCCGTGGCCAAGGCCAAGGACGTGAAGCCCATGATCGACACCCTGATGACCACGCTTGGCATGACTGCAGCCGCCAAGTAACGCACTGGCGCCACGCTCGTCGTGGACCAGCCCGGCCGGATGCTCTTCTAGGGGGGAGGGCTCCGGCCGGTCCTTTGTACCGCGCCTTGACCCCGTTCGGTTCAGGCACTACAACGAAGGGATGCATCCGTTCTCCTCGTCCCTGCGCGGCGCCGTCGCGGCTGCCGCCCTGGTGGCCGCGGCCTTCGTCATCCCCGCCTTCGCCGCCACCACCACCATCAAGGGCGAGGTCGTGGACCTCGAGTGCTCCCTCGGCAAGGGGGCGGCCGGCAAGGGCGAGGCCCACGCGCGCCTGCGCCATGAGCTGCGCCAGAGACGGCCAGGCCATGGCCATCCTGACCGCCGATGAGGTCTACGTCATCGAAGGCGACTACACCGCCAACAAGAACGCCAAGCTGCTCGACTTCGTCGCCAAGAAGGTCGAGGCCAAGGGCCGACGTCATCGGATCGCGACGGCAAGAAGATCATCAACATCGTCGCGATGGTGGTGCAGAAGGCCGACAAGTAGCCCGCCGCCCCGTTCGTCCCAGCCGCCCGCCTCTCCCCTCACGTCGTGAGGGAACAAACCGCGCCGCCTCGCCGTCCACTCCCGGTGAGGTCACTCCGTTGAGCCACGAGACACTGGCCCTGCTCCAGGGCACGGCCGACCTGCTCATTCTGCAAGCCCTGCGTCAGGGCCCCGCGCATGGCTACGCCGTGTCGCGTTGGGTGCGCGAACGCACCGAGGGCGTGCTGTCGATGGAAGACGCGGCGCTCTACCAGGCCCTTCATCGCCTCGAGGCCCGCGCCTGGGTGGCGTCGGAATGGGGCCTCTCCGAGAACAACCGCCGGGCCAAGTTCTACACCCTCACCCCCGAGGGCCGCGCGCAACTGCGCGCCGAGGTGTCGGCGTGGAAGCGCTATGCCAGCGCCGTGTTCAAGGTGCTCGAGACCACGTAGGAGAGGCGAGCCATGATTCCCCACGGCACCAAGCGCGTGTTCAAGTTCCCCTGGCGCAGCCGCGCCGCTGTGCGCGCCGACATTCGCGAAGAGTTCCAGTTCCACCTCGACATGCGCACCGCCGAGCTCGTGGCCGGCGGGCCGCATCCGAAGCCGACGCTCGAGCCCAGGCCCGGCGCGAGTTCGGCGACGAGGCGATCGGGGCCTCGGCGTGCGCGCGGGTCGACACCCGCGTCGAATGGCGCCAGCGCGCCAGCACCCTCGTGGCCGATCTGATGCGCGACACCGCGCTCGGCATGCGGCTGCTCATCCGCAATCCGTGGTTCTCGGCGCTGTCGATCGCCATGCTGGCGCTGGGGATTGGCGCCAACGCGGCCATCTACTCGATGTTCGAGCAGACGCTCTTCCGGCCGTTGCCAGTGGCCGCGCCAGGCGACCTCGTGAACCTGTCGTCGCCGGGCCCGAAGCCGGGCGGCGACAACTGCAACCAGGCGGGCCGTTGCAGCGACGTCTTCAGCCTGCCGATGTACCGCGACCTGGCGGCGCTGTCGCCGGGCTTCTCGGGCATCGCTGCCCATCGCGCCTCCGACGTCACGCTCACCCCTGCGCGCGCCGACCGCAGCGAGTGGGCCATGGGCATGCTGGTGTCGGGCAACTACTTCGACGTGCTGCAGGTGCGGCCCGCGCTGGGCCGGATGATCGCCGAGGCCGACGTGGCGTCTGCCGCACCCGTGGCCGTGTTGAGCCATACCTACTGGCGCACGCGGTTGAACGGCGATCCTACGGTGCTCGGTGAGGCGCTGCTCGTGAACGGTCGTCCGCTCACCATCGTGGGCGTGGCGCCCGCGGGATTCGAGGGCACCACCCTGGGCTTCCGTCCGGCGGCGTTCATGCCGTTTCCGGTACGCGCCCTGATCGAGCCGGGCGGAGGGAAGGACCTCGAGAACCGGCGCTTCCACTGGGTGTATCTCTTCGGCCGGCTCGCGCCTGGCGTATCGCTCGCGCAGGCACGTGACGCCCTCGACGCGCCGTACCGGCGCATCCTCGAAGAGGTCGAGTCGCCGCAGCTCACGGGGGTCAGTGACCAGACGCGCACCCAGTTCATCGCCAAGCAGATCGTCGCCACCGACGGATCGCGCGGACAGAGCCGCCTGCACGCCACGCTGAACACGCCCCTTACGCTGCTCTTGCTCGTGGCCGGCGTGGTGCTGCTCATTGCCTGCGCCAACATCGCCAACCTGCAGCTCGCCCGTGCCGCTGCTCGCGCCAGCGAGATGGCTGTGCGGTTGTCGATTGGCGGCAGCCGCTGGCAACTCGTGCGCCAGCTGCTCATCGAATCGTGCGTGCTCGCACTGGCGGGTGGCGCGGCCGGACTGCTCGTGGCGCGGTGGACGCTGCAGGGCATCGCCACGTTGCTCCCGACCGCCGAAGACATGGCGCTGACGTTCGCGCTCGACTGGCCCGCCATGCTCTTTGGCGCCGCGCTCACCATTGGCGCAGGCCTGCTCTTTGGTCTGGCGCCAGCGCTGAAGGCCACGCGTCCCGACATCCTGTCGACGCTGAAAGACCAGTCGGGCCAGCCGTCGGGCGCCAGGGGCAGCGCGCGACTGCGGTCGGTGCTGTGCACCGCGCAGATCGCGCTGGCGATGGCGCTGCTCGTGTCGGCGGGGCTGTTCGTGCGCAGCCTGGTCAACGTCAGCAACGTGGCGCTCGGCCTCGACCCCGAACACCTCGTGACGTTCGCCGTGGCGCCGGGCCTGAATGGCTACTCGCCCGATGGCACGCGGGTATTCGCCGAGCGCCTCGAAACCGATCTCGCCGCCATTCCCGGCGTCACCTCGGCCTCGGCCTCACTCATTCGCGTGCTGGGGAACCACAGCAACGGCGGCAACCTCGTGGTGGAGGGTTTCAGCACCGACCTCGACGCCGACACCAACGTGCGCATGCACGGGGTCGGCCCGGCGTTCTTCCACACCATGGGCATGCCGCTCCTGGCCGGGCGGGCGTTCGCTGCCGCCGACACGGCGGGCGCGCCGCGCGTGGCCGTCGTGAACGAGGCGTTTGCCAGGAAGTTCAACCTCGGGCCGAATCCCGTCGGCCGTCGCCTGAGCCGGCGCGGCGCCGCCGCGCTCGATACCGAGATCGTTGGTCTGGTGCGCGACGCGAAGTACAGCGACGTGAAGGGCGAGTTGCCGGCCGTGCTCTACGAGCCCTATCGCCAGAACGCCGAGCTCTTTGCGATGTATTTCTACGCGCGCACGGCCTTGCCGCCCGACACGCTGCTTGCGGCGGTGCCCGGGGTGGTGCGGGCGATCGACCCGCGCGTGCCGGTGCGAGACCTGGTGACCATGCCGCAGCAGGTGCGCGAGAACATCTTTCTCGACCGCATGGTGAGCGTGCTGTCGCTGGCGTTTGCGTCACTCGCCACGGTGATGGCCGCGCTCGGTCTCTACGGCGTGCTCACCTACACGATCGCGCAGCGCACCAAGGAGATCGGCTTGCGCATGGCGCTCGGGGCCGATGCCGCCACCGTGCGGGGCATGGTGCTGCGCCAGATGGCGCGCATGACCGCGGTGGGTGCCGGCGTGGGATTGCTGGCGGCCTTTGGTCTTGGCGCGGCCGCGCGGTCACTGCTCTACGGACTCGACGGCTTCGATCCGGCTCGTCGTGGCGAGTTCCGTCGGCCTGCTGGCGATCATCGCGCTGGCCGCGGCGCTGGCGCCGGCGATGCGCGCTGCACGGATCGACCCGATGCGGGCGCTGCGCTGGGACTGACGCACGCGCGGAACCAAACATCGCGCCTGGTGTCCAACACATACAACTGACGACAATCGGGCCCGAACGTCGTCCTTCGAAAGCGCGTGACCGCGCCTCGACGGGCGGAACATGCGCGAGGAGGACTGGCTATGCCTCGCGATCTGTTCGGAACGTCACTCAGCCGTTCGACGGCGTCGGCGCGCGTTCGCGCTACACCGTGCCTCTCTCGCTTGGCCGCGCACACCCTTGTCGTCGCGGTCGTCGTCGTGGTGCCGCTCGTGGCCTCCGACGCGCTGCCGGCGCTGCGCGAACGCCTCGAGCTGTCGATGGTCACGCCGCTCGTGCCGCCCGAGCCGCCGCGTCCGCGCGTGATGCGACCGGCGGCCGTCGCCGTCGCCAATCCGAACGCGGCGCCGCTCGACGCGCCCGACCGGATCACCGAGGAGCCCGCGTGGCAGGGTGATCCGATTGCCACCGCCAACGACGGACCCGACATTCATGAACGGCATCATCGATGGCGTCGACACGCTCGAGCCGCCGCCACCGCCGCCGCCGGTGGAGAAGCCGCCCGGCCAAGGTGCGCGTGCGGCGAGGTGCGCCAGCCGGTCAAGATCCACGACGCGGCGCCGGTGTATCCCGCCATCGCGCAGTCGGCGCGCGTGCAGGGCATCGTGATCATCCAGGCCACGATCGGCGTGGATGGCCAGGTGATCGACGCCACCGTGCTGCGCTCGGTGCCGCTGCTCGACGAAGCCGCGCTGGCCGCCGTGCGGCAATGGCGCTACACCCCCACGCGCCTCAACGGCGCCCCGGTGGCCGTTGTGATGACGGTGACCGTCAACTTCACCCTGAGGTGACCGCCATGCGCGCCTACACCCCGAAGTATGCGCCACCGGCCGTGGTGCCGCGCCGCCTGCACGCCACTGCCGACATGAACATCGCGCCCATGATCGACGTGCTGCTCGTGCTGCTCGTGATCTTCATGGCCGCGCTGCCGCTCTCGCAGCAGGGCCTCGACGCCACCGTGCCGGCCGACACGCAGCGCAGCGCCAGCCCGCCCGTCACCTCTCAGATCGTGGTCGAGTACCTCGGCCGCGCGGCGCCTCTCGCTCAACCGCGAGGACCTCACGCTCGGCCAGCTGCGCGATCGCTTGCGCGACGTGTTCGCCGGGCGCCGCGACAAGACGCTCTACCTCATGGGCGACGGCGCGCTGCGCTACGGCGAGGTGATTTCGGTGATCGACGTTGCGAAAGGCGCCGGCGTCGACCGCGTGGGCATCATCACGCCGGCGATGCGCGGCCGGTAGGCCGACTCTCGATCGCCAGTGGCACACCAGCCGCCGCCGAGCGCCGCGATCAGGCGCCCGGCCGTGTCCTCGGCCGGGCCGCTGGCGTCGACCCTGGCCCAGTCAGGCGGTGGCTGCACGTGTGCCGCCTGGCGTGCCGACCACGTCTGCGGTGGCGTCCGACGCGTCGTCGCGACGGGCCGTGACGCGGGCGCGCAACGTGGCGTCCGGCGCGTCGAGCCACACCCGCACGACCGGCGCGCCGCTCGCTCGCGGCCAGGTCGTCGAGGGCCCGGCGCTCCCGCGCCGCGCCGAAGACGCCGTCGCAGACCACCGCGTGGCCGGCCGCCAGGGCGATGGCGGCCTGTTGGCGCAGGTGGGCATACACCCGCGCGGTCATGTCGGCGGAGTAGGCCTCGGCCGGCAGGCGCGTGAGCGGCGCCACGCCGCAGAGGTGCTTGCGGATGAGGTCGGTGCGAAGGTGCAGCGCACCCGGCGCCGGACCAATGGCGTGGGCCACCGCTGCGGCCGCGGTGGACTTGCCCGATCCAGACCGGCCGCCCACCGCCACCAGCACCGGCCCTGGCGGAGACGAGGAAGCGCTGCGCGAGCTCCAGATACTGGTGTGCGGCCTCGACCAGCGGCTGGCGAGCGGCGGCGGCGTCGGCCAGCGTCGCGGCGGTGGCGTTGGTCTTCGCCCGCACGGTGGCCCGGCAGGCGAGGAAGAGCGGCAGCAGGGCCAGGCTCTCGAGGTCGCCGGTCAGGCGCAGGTACTCGTTCAGCACGAAGTTGGCATGGCGCGGCAAGCCGCGATGCCACAGGTCCATCAGCAGGAAGGCGAGGTCGTAGGCGACGTCGATGCACGAGATGTCGTCGTTGAACTCCACCGCGTCGAAGAGCGTCGGGGCGCCGTCGAGCAGCACGATGTTGCCGAGGTGCAGGTCGCCGTGGCACTGCCGCACGAAGCCATCGGCGCGCCGCTGGTCGAGGCGTGCCGCACCGGCGTCGAGGGCGCGCGCCGTGTCGAGCACCACGCGCGATCGTGCGGGCTCGGGGAACACCGCGTCGCCGAACGCGGCGAGCGCCTCGCGGTTGCCGTCGGCCACCCAGCGCATGCCGGCCGCACCGCCCGCGTCGAGCCGATGCGCCGCCCCCGCGTGCAGTGCCGCGACAGACGCCGCCAGTGGCGCCATGGCCGTGAGCGGCAGCGTGCCCGACTCGGCCAGCCGGTCGGCCAGCGCCTCGCCGTCGAAGCGCGTCATGTCGACCAGCCACTCGACGGGCGTGCCCGTGCCGTCGAGGGCGAGACGGCCGCTGCTCTCGCGCGTCACCGCCGCGGTGCCCCGGTAGATGGCCGGCGCCATGCGGCGGTTCAACGCCACTTCCGCCTCGCACCAGCGCCGGCGCCGCTCGGCGGTCGAGAAGTCGAGGTAGTCGTAGCGCACCGCGCGCTTCAGCTTGAGGGCGCGGTCGCCCGCCAGGAAGACCATGGCGCTGTGGGTCTCGAGGTGTTCCACGCGCGTGGTCCCGGCGCCGTAGGTGTCGGGACGAAGCAGGAACGCGATGACCTCGCTCTGATCTTCCGTCACCATCCCCTCGAGTATGCCGCCTGCCGGCCGCGCGTGCGCGGGATCTTCCGCGGCGCCAGGAATCCCACCCGCCCTGGTTCGCCCGCGCCCTGACGATCTGCTGAGCAATTGCCGCCAGGCCGCGCGGCATCCTTCTTGATGTCGTTGGGTGTGGAGGCGTGGCCATGTTGGGCAACAACGACGTGCGGGCGCAGTTGCAGGAACGGCTCGACGTGCTGCTGAAGCGGGTCGACGAAATCGGCGGCGACCTGAGGCGGCCGGCCGATCGCGACTGGCAGGAGCGCGCCACCGAGAACGAGAACGACGAAGTGCTGGAGACCCTCGACGAATCCAGCCGGGCGGAGGTTGCGCAGGTGCGCGCCGCTCTGCGCCGGCTCGACGCCGGCACCTACGGCGCGTGCGCCTCCTGCGGCGCAGCGATCGGCGCGGCCCGCATGGCCGCGATGCCGAGCGCCACCACGTGCGTCGACTGCGCCCCGGCGTGAGCCGGGCTACTCACTCAGGAAGGAACACCGCGTGATTCACTTCGTGTCTGGTGACATTCTGCTCTCGCGCGCACAGGTGGTGGCGCACGGCGTCGCGCCCAATGACCCGATGACGCACGGCCTCGCGCTGGCCCTGCGGCAGAAATATCCGGCGCTGCACAAGGACTTCCATCACTGGTGCAGCCAGCAGCATCCCAAACCCGGCACGGCGTGGATGTGGGGTGCGGCCGGGCGGCGTGCGCGTGGTGAATCTCATCACGCAGGAGGGCGGCTACGGCATCGGGCGCGAAGCCCGGACGCGCCTCCGCACACAACGTGCGGGAAGCCCTGCGCGAACTGGTCAAGATGGCCGAGGCCGAGTCGTTCACGTCGATCGCGGTGCCGCGCCTGGCCACCGGCGTGGGTGCGTTGCCGTGGGACGACGTGTTGCCGGTGCTCGAAGAGCGCCTCGGTGCCCTCGCGATTCCGGTCTATGTCTACTCGGAGTACCACCCGGGCCAGATGGCGCACGAGCCCGGTCTGGCCAAGCCGTAGCACGCGGCCCCGGCGGGATGTCCTGCGCGGGGCCGCTTCATTCGATCGCCAGATCACTCCATCGATCACTCGATCCCGCGATCGCTGGATTCAGATCACTCGATCACCAGATCATCACGTCACGAGACAACCGAATCTCTTGGTCTAGATCGCCTTCAGCAGCGCCTTGACCTTGTCGGTGGCTTCCCAGGTCATGCCCTTCTTGCCGAAGTGCCCGTAGTTGGTGGTCTGTGAGTAGATCGGCCGGCGCAGGTTCAACTGGTCGATGATGTCGGCCGGCTGGAAGCTGAACACGCGGTTCACGGCGCGCACGATCTTCGGCGTCGGCGACCGTGGCCGTGCCGAACGTGTCGATGTGCACGCTGACCGGATCGGGATGGCCGATGGCGTAGGCGAACTGCACTTCGCAGCGCTCGGCGAGCTTGGCGGCCACGATGTTCTTCGCCACCCAGCGGCCCATGTAGGCCGCGCTGCGGTCGACCTTGCTCGGATCCTTGCCCGAGAACGCGCCGCCGCCGTGACGGCCCATGCCGCCGTAGGTGTCGACGATGATCTTGCGGCCGGTGAGGCCGGTGTCGCCCTGCGGCCCGCCGATGACGAAGCGGCCGGTCGGGTTGATCAGGAACTGCGTCTTGTCGGAGAGCATCTTCGCCGGCAGCACCTTGCGGATGACGTGCTCGATGCAGAACTGCTCGATCTCCTTGTGCGACACGTCGGCGGCGTGCTGGGTCGAGATGACGACGTTCGAGATGGCGACCGGCTTGCCGTTCTCGTAGATCACCGAGACCTGCGACTTGGCGTCGGGACGCAGCCACGGCACGGCGCCGCTCTTGCGGATGCGCGTCAGCTCGCGGCCGAGGCGGTGCGCGAACATGATCGGCGCGGGCATCAGCTCGGGCGTCTCGTTGCTGGCGTAGCCGAACATCAGCCCCTGGTCGCCGGCGCCCTGCTTGCGCGGTCTTCTTGCCGACGGCCTTGCGGGCATCGACGCCCTGGGCGATGTCGGGCGACTGCTGGGTCACCAGCAGGTTGATGAACACCTTGTCGGCGTGGAAGACGTCGTCGTCGTTGACGTAGCCGATCTCGCGGATCGCCGTCGCGCGCGATCTTCTCGAAGTCGAGCTTGGCCTTGGTCGTGATCTCGCCGCCGATGACCACGACGTTCGACTTCACGAACGTCTCGCACGCCACGCGGCTGAACTTGTCCTGCGCGAGGCACGCGTCGAGCACGGCGTCGGAGATCGTGTCGGCGACCTTGTCCGGGATGGCCTTCTCCGACGGACTCCGACGAGAAGATGTATCGATCGGTCATAACGCTCCAAAAATAAAAAAGCCCGCGACCATGGGTCGCGGGCGTTCCGCGACTTAGATAGAACTACCGGGATTCGAGAATCCCAGGACGCGGCCCATCAAGTCGGGAAATCGCCGCGTCAGATGACCCTTCAGTATCTCACGGACCGCGGCTGGAGGCTGAGTGTCAGGGGCTGGGATGACGCGGAACGCCCCACCCCGAGCCCCTAGTGTCTAGAATTTGAACGTGAGTCCGCCGGTAGCCCGCCAGAAACCGAAGTCGGCGAGCACGTCCTGCAGCGCGATGTCGACATCGGTGAGGGCGCGGAAGTAGCGCACGTCGCCGCGCAGCGAAAAGCGGCCGCCGCCCACGCGCACGCCGGCGCCGGCGTTCACGCCCAGGCCGTTGTCGGTCGTGACGTCATCGAAGAACTCGCCGAACGAGCCGACGTTGCTGCGCAGCAGCCCGGCGCCGGCCGTGACGTAGGGCCGGATGCCGCCGCCCGATCGGCCGAAGCACCACGTTGCCCATCAGCGTGGCGACGTTGTTGGTCGGGTAGTCGATGGTCGTGTCCTTGGGCTCGAAGAAGTCCGGGATGAATCCGAAGTCCACTTCCACGCCGAGGCCGCGCGATCCGAGCCAGGCCAGCGAGGCGCCGACGTTGGCGCGCTTGTCGACCGTGCCGCCACCGAAGTTCACGCCGGCATACGGGGTCAGCAAGGATATCCGCGCGGGCGCTCGTGGCGAGCGAAAGGGCCAGCGCGAAGGCGGACGCGATCAGAGCCTTCTTCATGCCTGGGGGTCTACTTCTTGTGGTCGGCAATGTACTGGAGGGCGAACTTCTCGAGGCCCGGGTTGGTGAGGCCGATGGCCTTGGCCTCGTCGGTGGCCTTTTCGATCGAGTAGTTGTCCTGCATCACGCGTTTGGCCAGCCACACGGCGCCCACGCGCTGAGCGGAGCCGCAGTGCACGTACGCGGGCTGGTTGGCCTTGTCGGCAATCGCCGCCAGGAACGCGTCGATCACCTTCGGGTCGGGCGCGCCGGCGCTGAACGGGATGTGCACGTAGTTGAGGCCCAGCTCTTTGGCCTTGGCCTGGTTCTGTTCGAGGTTCACGCCGGGCTCGCTCGCCATCCGCAGGTTGATGACCGTCTTGAAGCCATCCTTCTTGAGCAAGTCGAGCGTGGCCACCTCGGTGGCGCCGCCGCAGGCCACGGTGGCGTCGACGCGCGTGAAGTTCGTGACGCCGGGATAGTCCTGTTTCTTCTGGGCCAGCGCGGGCGCGGCCAAGGCGACACACAAAGCGAAGGTGGCAAGACGCATGAAGTCTCCTCTGCAGGGGTAGAGACGTCGATTCTACGCCACCAGCCGGACGCCAGCGGCGCCGGCTATTCCTTTTCGACCGTCACGGTGACGGGCTGCTGGATGCGCACGCTCACCGTGGAGCCGGCCGGCACCGTGACGACGGTGCGTTCGCCGGCCATGACCGCCGCCGAGCCACCACCCGCACCCACGGCGCCGCCGATCGCCGCGCCCTTGCCACCGCCGAGGATGGCGCCCAGGATCGCGCCGCCGACCGCCGCGCCGCCGATCTTCGCGGCGCTCTCGCGTCCGGGTGACGCCCCTTCGCGGGTGATGGCGTCGGTGCGAAGGCTCAGGCGGTCGCCGCCGGCAAGCACCACCGTGTGGAAGCGGATGCCGAGGCGGGCGCGTTCGCGCACCTTGCCGCCGCGCTCCACTTCGGTGACGGTGCCATGCACCAGGGAACCAGCGGGAATGGCCACGCGGCCGCCCACGCGCACGTCGCGCGTGACCCGGGCGTCGACGGCGTCTTCGACCTTGGCGCGATCGCTCGAGACGGTGGATTCGAGCTGGAGGCCAATCACCGCGTCGGCCGGCACGACCAGTTCGACGAATTCGGGTTCCGGCGGGGCGACCGGTTCGGGCTCGGGCGCCGGCAGGTCGGGCACCGCGGGCTGCACGGCGGGACGCGATTCCCACATCGAGCCGCCGGTGGCGGGCGCAGAGACGGGCGTGGGGGTCGGGGCGGTCTCAACCGGCGGCGCCGGACGAGCCGAGGCCTGGCGCTGAGGCGCCGGAGCCTCGCGACGGGGGGCGATGGGGGCTGGCTGGGCACGGCGCGCAGCCGGTGCCGGCTGGGGCTGTGCGGCCACAACTGGTGCGGGCCGGGTCGGGATGGCAGGCTGGGCTGCCGTGGCTGGCTCACTGACCACGCCTTCGGAGGCGGTCACCGCCTGGGGGGCGGGCACGGCAGCCGACACTGGGTCAGGTGCGCGTGTTTGCGGCCTGCCCGTTGTGTCTGGTGGCGAGATAGGCGCCGCCGCCGGCCGCTGTCAGGCACGCCAGAATGAGCCCGCCGAAGACCAGCTTGTTGATCTGCATTGCCAACTCCTCATCCGGGCTAAAGCAAGGCGCGTACCCAGCCCGGAACGCGATATGTGGCGTTCCAGCCAGGGAATCCCCCAGATTCTAGACCCGTTCGGTGTCCTGTCCGGGGGATCGTGTCCTCGTTTCATGCGCCTTGCTGGAGCGGCCGATAGAACCCCTTGGAGCGCGACGGCCGCGGCGCGTCCGCGACGCTTATAGTGCCAATGGCGCGTCCGGCCCTCCGGCCAGACCGCTCACCCCAAGGAGGGTTCCCCCATGCGCCGGTCGATCTTGTGGTCAGTTGGAACGATGTTCATGATGGCGGGATCCGCCGCGAGCGCAGGCCCCGGCCCCCTTGCCGATGGGCGCCCCGGCTCAGAGCACGGTGTCCTCCGACACTGCCGTCGAATACACCGTCACCGCCAAGTCGGCGGGCGTCTTGTCGGTGGCCGTGCAAGGACAGGGCGATCTGTCGCTGCAGCTGGTGGACGAAGACGGGCAGGTGCTGCCCAACGGCTCGGCGGACCGCGACCTGAACGGCGACGAAGGCACCGAGCTGCTCTCGGCCACCGTGTCGGAACCCGGCAACTACCGCGTGCGGGTGCGCCTGCAGGGCGGCGAGAAGAGCACGTTCACCATCGCCGGATCGTTCCTGGGCTTTCCGGCGTTCCAGCGCCCTGGCGACCCGGATCGGCGGCCTGGATCCGCCAAGCCGGTGAACGTGGGCAAGCCCTATGAAGACGGACTCGACCCCGAAGCCGGCGACTCCTGGGACTGGTTCGTGCTCAAGGCGACCGAGGCTGGCACCCTCACCGTCGTCACGCGGCAACTGGGCAATGGCGATGCGCCGGATCTGGTGCTCGAGGTCTACACCGGTGGCAAGTTCACCGACGCGCAGGACCGGTCCGACCAGGACCTGCAGAGCAACGCGGCGAGCGAATCGGTGACCGTGCAGGTCACCGCCGGCGAGGCCGTGCACGTGCGCGTGACCGGCAACTTCACCAAGGCGGCGAAGTACCGTCTCTCGTCGAGCCTCGCGCCCTAAGGCGGCGCGCCACGCCCAGCTGGCCCTGCGCGTCGGGGCGGCTGGGCGCGGGGTTCGGTCGTGTATCCTCGACGGCGGTTCCGTCGTGGCGTCTGCGCCCTTCCACTGCATCGTCGCGCCATCGGCGGGCGCCCGGCTCGCGGCCGCCCGGGCCTATCTGCGGGCGCATGCGCTCGACCAGGTGCTGGTCGTGGGCGCGACCCGGGCCTCGGCGGATGAACTGGCGCTCGCGCTGGCGCGGGAGGAGGGCGCGCTCGTGGGCGTCGCGCGGGCGTCGTTCGGGGAACTCGCTACGAAGCTGGCGCTGCCGGTCCTGGCGGAGCGGCTCGTGAGCCCAGGCGGGGCGCTCGGCGCCGAGGCCATGGCCACGCGCGCGGCGTTCGAGGCGCACCAGGCCGGCGAACTCGACTACTTCGGGCCCGTGGCCGACTTGCCTGGGTTTCCGCGCGCGCTGACGCGTACCCTCGCTGAGTTGCAGCACGCGGGCGTGACCGCGGAGGACGCTGGCGGCCGTCGAGCACGTAGGACCCGATCTGGCGGCGCTGCTCACCCGGGTTGAGCGCGACGCCGGGCGGGCCGGCACCGTCAACCGTGCGGCGACGGTGATGCTCGCCGCCACGCGCCTGCGCGCGTCGCCGGCTGCGCTCGGCGCGCGGCATGTGCTGTTGCTCGACGTGGCCGTGGCCACCACGGCCGAGCGCGCGCTCGTGGCGGCTGTGGCCGCCGCCGCTGCCACCGTGTATGCCACCGTGCCTGCGGGAGATGCCACGACGCTGGCTGCGCTGACGGCGTGCGGAGCCATCGTGTTCGCCGAGGCGGGTGAGGCCAGGGGGCCAGCGTCGCCGTCACGGGCGCTCGACCGGCTGCAGACGTGGCTGTTTGCCCCCGACACGCCGCCCGTGGGCAGCTCGACCCCTCGGTGCAGGTGCTCTCGGCGCCGGGCGAGGGCCGCGAGGCCGTGGAGATCGTCCGGCGCGTGCTCGCGGAGGCGGCGGCCGGCGTGCCGCTCGACGAGATGGCCGTGCTGCTGCGCGCGCCGCACACCTACCTGGGCCTGCTCGAGCACGCCTTCGCGCGCGCTGGCGTGCCGGCCTGGTTCGAACGCGGCACGCGCCGCCCCGACCCCGCCGGCCGTGCCTTCCTGGCGCTGCTGGCCTGCGCCGACGAGGCCCTGTCCGCCCGCCGCTTCGCCGAGTACCTCTCCCTGGGCCAGGTCCCGCCATTTGTAACGGGGTCTGACTCCGTTGCAACTTCTGGTGCTGCAGAAACTGCGGCGTTCGAGGAGGCGGAGGGGCTGATCCCGCCGGCGGAGCGGGTGGAAGATGCGGCGCCCATCGACGAAGCGCCCGCCGCCACCGAGCGCGACGGCGACCGGGTGGTGGCCGGCACCTTGCGCGCGCCCTGGCGATGGGAAGAGCTGCTGGTCGAGGCGTACGTCATCGAGGGCCTGGCGCGCTGGCAGCGACGCCTTCCCGGGCTGCGCCGCGAGTACGACCGGCGCATGCGCGAGCTGGCCGACGAGGATCAGGACGCGCCCCGCCTCCGCGCCCTCGAGCGCGACCGCGAGCAGCTCCAGCACCTCGAGTCGTTTGCCGTGCCGATCGTGACGGCGCTCGACGGCTGGCGCGCCGCCCGCACCTGGGCCGAGTGGATTCGCGCGTTCTCCGACCTGCTGCCGCGCGTGCTGCGACAGCCAGCGCGCGTGGCGCGCGTGCTCGCCGAGATGGCGCCGCTCGGCACCGTCGGGCCCGTGACGCTGCGCGAGGCCCGCGCCGTGCTCACGCCGCGCCTGCTCAGCCTGACCAACGAGCCGCCCCGGCGACGCCATGGACGCGTGTTCGTGGGCACGCCGCACGCCGCGCGCGGCCGCCGGTTCCGCGTGGTGTTCGTGCCCGGTCTGGCCGAGCGGATCTTCCCGCAGCGCCTGCGCGAAGACGCCCTGCTGGTCGACGCGCGCCGCGCCACGCTCGATGCCGGCCTGGCGATGGCCGACACGCGCGCCGACGACGAGCGCCTGCAGCTGCGCCTGGCCGTCGGGGCCGCCGCCGAGCGCGTGTATCTCTCGTATCCGCGTCTCGAGCTCGCCGAATCGCGTCCGCGCGTGCCGTCGTTCTACGTGCTCGACGTGATGCGCGCCGTCACCGGCGCCATCCCGCGCTACGGCGCCCTCGCCGACGAGGCAGCGGCGCTCGGCAGCGCCTCGCTCGACTGGCCCGCTCCGGCCGACCCCGACGACGGCCATCGACGACATGGAGCACGACCTGGCGGTGCTGAAGCCGCTGCTGCGCGCGCCGCTCGTCGCAGCAGGCCGGGCACGAGGGCCGCGCGCGCTACCTGCTCGAGCTGAACCCCGCGCTGCGCCGGTCGGTCATCGAACGCTGGGCGCGCTGGCAGCCCAAGTGGTCCACGGCCGACGGGCTGATCCGCGTGCAGCCGCTCACGGCGCCCGCGCTGGCCGCGCAGCGGCTCACCGCGCGCCCCTACTCGCTCACCGCGCTGCAGCGTTTCGCCGCGTGTCCCTATCAGTTCCAACTCGCCGCCATCTACCAGCTCGCGCCGCTCGACGAGCCGGCGCCGCTGCAGCGGCTCGACCCGCTCACGCGCGGCAGCCTCTTCCACGAAATCCAGACGGCGTTCTTCCGCACGCTTGGTCAAGAACGGCATGCTGCCGCTCTCGCCCGGGCATACCGCGGGCGCGCGCGGACAGCTCGACTGGGCCATCACCGCAGGTGACGACCAAGGCCTACGACGATCTGGCGCCGGCCATCGACCGCGTGTGGAGGGACGAAATCGAGGGCCTGCGCCGCGACCTGCGGCTGTGGTTCGATCAGCAGCTGGTGCGCGATGCCGCGCACTGGCTGCCGGAGCGCTTCGAGTTCGCCTTCGGCCTGCCGCTCGACTCGGCCCGCGACGCCGCCTCCGTGCGCGAACCGGTGCGGGTGGGCGAGGCGGGCTACCTGCTGCGCGGCTCGATCGATCTCGTGGAGCGGCGCGTCGGCAGCCGGCACCTGCGCGTCACCGACCACAAGACCGGGAAGAACCGCACCACGCCGGCCACGATCGTCGACGGCGGACGGGTGCTGCAGCCCGTGCTCTACGCCGTGGCGCTCGAGGCGCTCACCGGCGAGACCGTGGACGAAGGGCGTCTCTCGTACTGCACGACCGCGGGTCAGTTCACCGAGCGGCCGATTCTGCTCGACGAGCACATCCGCCGGCGCGGCGTGGAGGTGCTCGAGATCATCGACCGCGCCGTCGAACACGGCACGCTTGCCGCCAAGCCCGGCACGCTCGGCCCTTCGCGCGGCCTGCGACTACTGCGACTTCCGCCCGGTGTGCGGGCCCGACGAAGCCATGCGCACGTTGCGCAAACCGGCCGTGCCTGACCTCGACGCGCTGCGGAGGTTGCCGTGAGCCGGCCGATCGCCGATCTCGCCGATCGCCGGCTGATTGCCGAGGCGCTCGACCAGACGCTGGTGGTCGAAGCCGCCGCCGGCACGGGCAAGACCACCGAACTCGTGAAGCGCATCGTGCGGCTGGTCACGACCGGCCGCGCCACCATCGATCAGGTCGTGGCCGTCACCTTCTCGGAGAAGGCCGCGGGCGAGTTGAAACTGCGCCTGCGCGAAGAACTGGAACGCGCGCGGCTCACGGCCGACGGCACCGCCGGCGCCTATCTGGAGCGGGCCGTGCAGCGCTTCGAAGAGGCGCACGTCAGCACCATTCACGGCTTCTGCGCCGATTTGCTACGTGAGCGTCCCGTCGAAGCCCGCATCGATCCCGTCGTTTGCCGTGCTCACCGAAGGACAAGCTGGTCGGCTCTTCGACGAGGCGTTCGGCGACTGGATCCAGCACGAGCTCGACGACCCCTGCGAGGGCGTGCGCCGATCGTTGCGACGGGCGACGGTGCGGCGCTTCGGCGGCGACGAGGAAGACGACGCCCCGATCGAGCGCCTGAAGCGGGCGGGTCGCGAGCTGCTCGACTGGCGCGACTACCCGGCGCCATGGCGGCGTCCCGACGACTTCGACCAGCACGGGGCCATCGACCATCTGCTCGATGCCATCGGCAGCTTCACCGCCCTCAGCGCCACGCCGAGCAACGCGCGCGATGCCTTGTGCCGCGACACCGAGCCGATTCGTCGCGTGTGGGCCGAGGTGCAGCCACTGCGCGTCCGCGGCTTCGACGACTACGACGGCTGGGAGTCGATGCTCTGCAATCTGGCCGCGCGTCACTACGACCTGCGCAAGGGGAAGAGCACGAGCGGCCACTACGCCAAGGACGTGCCGCGCCAGGTGGTCGTGGCCGCGCGTGACCTCATCGTCGACGCGCTCGTGGCCTTTCGCGATCGGGCCGACGCCGACCTCGCGGCCCTCGTGCACGAAGCGCTGCGCGACGCCGTCGAGCGCTACGGCGAGAAGAAGCGCAAGGCCGGCGCCGTGGATTTCCTCGATCTGCTGATCAGCGCGCGCGACCTGGTGCGCGACCACGCCGAGGTGCGGCACGACTTCCAGCGCCGCTTCCGCTACCTGCTCGTGGACGAATTCCAGGACACCGATCCGCTTGCAGGCGGAGCTTCTGATGCTGCTGGCGGCCGACGAGCGCGACGCCGCTCCCGGCTCTGAGCCCGGCTTCGAACGGCCCATCCGGCCCGGCGCGCTCTTCATCGTGGGCGACCCCAAGCAGTCGATCTACCGGTTCCGCCGCGCCGACGTGGGCGTCTACCGCGCGATCTGCGACACGCTCGTGGCCCGCGGGGCCGTGCGCGTGCGGCTGCGCACGTCGTTCCGCAGCGTGCCGGCGATTCAGCGCGCGGTGAACGCCGCGTTCAGCGTGCACATGACCGGCGACCGGGCGTCGCTACAGGCCGACTACGTGGAGCTGCAACCGGCGCGCGACGACCATCCGGCGCAGCCCGCCGTCGTGGCCCTGCCCGTGCCGCGCGCCCTCAGCGACCGCGGCAACGTCACGCAGGGCGCCATCGCCGCGTCGCTGCCGGGCGCGGTGGGGGAGTTCGTGCGGTGGCTGGTCATGGAGAGCGGCTACACGGTGCCCGATGAGCACGCCGTCCCCGCCGCCGGTGGTCTTCCGCCGCGCCGGCCCATCCGCGCGGGCGACGTGTGCCTGCTGTTCCGCCGCTTCCTCGACTTCACCACCGACGTGACGCGGCTCTATGTGGAGGCGCTCGAATCGCGCGGTCTCACGCATCTGCTGGTGGGCGGCAAGGCCTTCCACGAGCGCGAAGAAGTGGATGCCCTGCGCACGGCGCTCACGGCCATCGAATGGCCCGACGACGCCTTGAGCGTGTTCGCCACGCTGCGCGGCCCCTTCTTCGCGGTGGCGGAGGAGGACCTGCTGGCCTGGCATGCGCTGGGACACGGCTTCCGGCCGTATCACGTGCCCGACCCGGTGCCCGAGCCGTTCGCGGCCGTGGCGCAGGCCCTTGCCACGCTGCGCGAGCTGAACCGGCTGCGCAATCACCGTCCAGTGGCCGACACGATTGGCCGGCTGATCGAAGCCACCCGGGCGCATGCGGGATTCGCCCTGTGGCGCGGCGGGGAACAGGTGCTGGCCAACGTGCTGCAGATCGCCGAACTGGCCCGGCGTTACGAGGCCGAGGGCGGGCTCTCGTTCCGCGGCTTCGTCGACGAGCTGCGCGACGCGGCCGACCGCGCGCCCACGCCCGAAGCGCCGATTCTGGAAGAAGGCACCGACGGCGTGCGCCTCATGACCGTACACAAGGCCAAGGGCCTCGAGTTCCCGGTCGTGATCCTGGCCGACATCGGTTGCAAGTTGAGCCGTGACGACGCGCAGCGCCACCTCGACGCCTCGCGCGGCCTGGCGGCGATCAAGCTCGCCGGGTGGACGCCGCTCGACCTGCGCGACAAGAACACGCTCGAGGCATCCCGCGATGCCGCCGAAGGCGTGCGGCTCGCCTACGTGGCGGCGACCCGCGCGCGCGATCTGCTGGTGGTGCCGGCGATCGGCGACGGACCGCAGGACAAGCACTGGGTGCATCCCCTGTCGGCGGCACTGTACGGCGGCGAGGCCACGACGGCGTCGGGCGTGCCGGCCTTCACCGGCCGCGATACCCATCTCGATCGTCCCCCCAACAACACGGCCACGCTCCACACCATGCGGCCCGGCGCCTACGCGCACGTCGACCCGGTCACCCACGAGCCCTACACGGTGGCGTGGTGGGATCCGCTGCTGCTCGACAAGGCCGGCGCCGAGCGACGCGGGCTGCGCCACGAGCACCTGATCGGCAAGGACGCGCCTGCGGCGGTGGTGGCGGCCGACCGCGCCCGCTACGCGCAGTGGCGCGGCCGGCGTGAGGCCACGATCGTGACGAGCGCCGTGCCCAGCCTGAAGGTGATGACCGCCACCGAGTGGGCGCGGGCGGGCGTCGACGGCGCCCTGGTCGTGCCCCCCGAGATGGCCGACGGCGCGGCCGGCGTGCAGGTGCTCACCGTGGATGCGGGCGATCCATCACGGCCGTCCGGCCCCCGCTTCGGCACGCTCGTGCATGCGCTGCTCGCGCATGTGGCGCTCGACGCCGGGCCCGAGGCGATCGCGCAGATGGCGTCGGTGCAGGCGCGCATGCTCGGCGCCAGCGACGACGAACGCGCGTCGGCGGCCACGACGGCGGCCGCGCTGCTCGGGCACCCGGTGCTCGCTCGCGCGCGCGCGGCGGCGTCGGCCGGACGCGTGTGCCGGCGCGAGATGCCGCTGGTCGTCACCGTGGGCGACGCGCTCGTCGACGGTCAGGCCGACCTGCTCTGGGACGACGGCGACGGCTGGATGGTCGTGGATTTCAAGACCGACGTCGACCTGAGGGGCAATGTCGCGGTCTACGCGCACCAGGTGGCCGTCTATCTCGAAGCGCTGCGCCGCGTCACCGGGCGGCCCGCCAGCGGCGTGCTGCTCAGCGCGTAGGCGGCTGCACCTGATATGGTGGCGGACATGTCCAGTCGTGTCCCCACTCGCGCGCTCGGCCGTTCGGGCCTCTCCGTCTCGGCGCTCGGCCTCGGCTGCATGGGCATGTCCGACTTCTACGGCGCGGCCGACGACGCCACGTCCATCGCCACGCTGCACCGCGCCATCGACCTCGGCGTGACGTTCTTCGACACGGCCGACGCCTACGGGCCGGGCCGAAACGAGACGTTGATTGGCACGGCCATCCGCGATCGGCGCGGCCAGGTCGTGGTTGCCACCAAGTTCGGCTTCCAGCGCAATCCCGACGGCACGCCAGTGGGCATCAACGGCCGGCCCGACTACGTGCGCGAGGCGTGCGACGCGTCGCTGCGCCGCCTCGGCGTGGACACCATCGACCTCTACTATCAGCACCGCGTCGATCCGGCCGTGGCGATCGAAGAAACGGTGGGCGCGATGGCCGAGCTCGTACAGGCCGGCAAGGTGCGCCATCTCGGACTGTCGGAAGCGGCGCCGGCCACGCTGCGGCGGGCCTACGCGGTGCATCCCATCGCAGCGCTCCAGACCGAGTATTCGCTGTGGAGCCGCGACCCCGAAGGCGAGCTGCTCGCCACGTGCCGCGAGTTGGGCATCGGCTTCGTGGCTTACAGCCCGCTCGGCCGCGGCTTCCTCACCGGGCGTTTCCGCTCCATCGATGATCTGGAGCCGAACGACTGGCGCCGCCAGAATCCGCGTTTCCAGGGCGACAACTTCCAGAAGAATCTCGACGTCGTGGCACAGGTGCAGGCGCTCGCCACGGACAAGGGCTGCACGCCGGCGCAGCTCGCCCTGGCGTGGCTGCTGGCACAGGGCGAGGACATCGTGCCGATCCCCGGCTCGACGCGTGCTGAACGCGTGGAAGAGAACGCCGGCGCCACGATGGTGCAGCTCTCACCCGCGGATCTGGCGTCGCTCGCGGCGCTTGCGCCTGAGGTGACGGGCGAACGCTACATGGCCGGCGGCATGAAGCTCGTGAACGGCTGACGCATCTTCGCTGAGGCCGGTTAGGATCGCCCGCTGTGTCGCACACACTCACCGCCCAGGATTTCTCCGTGCGCCGCCATATCCTTGCCACGCTCGCGTCTGGCGGCATCCCCACACGCGTGTCGGTGATGCAGGCGCTCGGGCTCGACTACGCGCAGGTGTCGTCGAGCTACGTCACGCTGAGCGATGCGCACGTGATCGTGCCGAGCCGGGACACCGGGGAGGTGTGGATGGCCATGCCCTTCTCGGCCGTACCCACGCCGTTTCCGGTCGTGGTTGGCGGCCGGGCGGTGTGGGCCAACTGCGCGTGGGACGCCTTTGGCATCGCCGCCGCGCTCGACGAAGACATCGCCTTTACCTCGCCGTGTCCGGCCTCCGGCGCGGTGATTGCCGGGGGCGTGCGCCGGGGCGTGGCGTTCGCTCATCCTGGCGCCGTGGCCTACGTGGGCGTGCCGGCCGCGCAGTGGTGGGATGACATCGGCTTCACCTGATCGACCATCAGACTCTTCCGGTCGGAAGAGGAGGTCGCGCCGTGGGAGCGGTCGCTCGGTCGCGCGCCGGGCCGGGTGGTGCCGGTGGCACAAATCGCGGCGCTAGGCCGCCGTTGGTATCGCGGGCGGCTGGCGCCAGACTGGCAGCCGCGCTCCCTCGAGGCGTCGCAGACGCTGCTCGAGTCCACCGGCTTCACTGGCCCGTTCTGGTCCTTCACCGGGGTCTGACCCCGGTGGCACGAAAACCGTGCCAAAGGGGTCAGACCCCTTGGTGGGTAGTGACGCGCGCACCGCACTCCGGCGGCGCCGCCGAGTTGCCGCTGGACTGAATCCACGCCGTGATGAGCGCCAGCGCCTCCCGGCTGCCGGCGTGGCCCCGCCGCCGGGGCCGCCCCCAGTGAGCCGCGCGCGTCATGAAGTGGCGTTCCATCACGCCGATCACGTGGCGCTCGTGGACGGCGAGTACTTGATTCGCGGCCTGCCGGCGCGGGTCCTGTGGAAGCGGCTCACGGCACATCAGGCCGACGGACGGTCCGAGTGCACCAACCGCGAGCTGCGTCTCGACAAGTCGCTGCAGTTGCCCGAGTACAAGGACAACCTCGAGACGCGCCTGCTGTTGCTGCGGCGGCGGCTCGATCAGAAGCTGCCCGGCGTATGTCTGGTGCCACGCGGCCGTGGGCGCTTCGCGCTTGAGGTGTGTGCCGACCTGACTCTTGTCGATCGGCCCTAGACGGCGCCGCTACAGCTCGCGACGGGTCAGCCACGCCGGCACGACCGGCATGGTCACGCCGTCGAGCGCGTCGAGCAGCGCGGTTGGATCGGCCTCGTAGCGCACCACGGCGCGGGTCTCGGGCTTGATGAAGCCCTCGGCCCACGCGTGCTCCATGAAGCGGATCAGGTCGTCGTAGAACCCGTGTGTGTTGAGCAGCCCGCAGGGCTTGCGGTGCAGGCCGAGTTGCGTCCAGGTGACCGCCTCGAACCATTCCTCGAAGGTGCCGATGCCGCCGGGCAGCGCGATGAAGGCGTCGGCCAGATCGGCCATGAGCGCCTTGCGCTCGTGCATCGAATCGACGACGTGCAGCGTGGTCACGCCCGTGTGGCCGATCTCACGGGCCATGAGGGTGTGGGGAATCACGCCCACCACTTCGCCGCCGGCGGCCAGCATGGCATCGGCCACGACCCCCATCAAACCCACGTTGCCGCCGCCGTAGACCAGGCCCAGGCCGCGTGCGGCCATGACCCGGGCCAGGGCGCGGGCCGCCTCGGCGAACTCGGGACGGTTGCCGCTCGTGGAGCCGCAGAAAACGCAGATTCGACGCATGTGGCGCCAGGATAGCAGGTGCGCGCGCCAACGCCGCCCGGCCTACCCCGCGAACTTGTAGCCCAGGCCGTGCACGGTCAGGATCAGCTGCGGCACCTTCGGATTCACCTCGAGCTTCTGTCGCAGCCATGCCACGTGCACGTCCACGGTGCGGGTCGAGGGCGTGTGGTCGAAGCCCCACACCTCCTGCAGCAGCTCGTCGCGCGAGAGCGTGGCGCCGCGGTGTTCCAGGAAGTAACGCAGCAGCTGGAACTCCTTGGCCGACAGCTCGAGCGGCGTGCCGCCGCGCATGACCTCGGCCTTGCGCACGTCGACGACCACATCGTCGAAGGTGTACTTCGCCGAGCCGGCCGATCCGGCCGGCGCCGCTGCGGCGAGCGACTGGCCCGCGCGCCGCAGTAGCGCCTCCACGCGCGCCAGCAGTTCCAGCGCCTCGAAGGGTTTGGTCAGGTAGTCGTCGGCGCCGAGCTTCAAGCCCACCACGCGGTCCACCACCTGGCCGCGCGCGGTGAGCATCAGAATCGGCGTGGTGATGCCGCGCTGGCGCAGCGTGCGGCACACGTCGAAGCCGTCGCGCTTGGGCAGCATCACGTCGAGCAGGATCAGATCGAAGGCGCCGCTCGTGGCCAGGGCGAGGCCCGACTCGCCGTCGCCGGCCGTGTCCACCTGGTAGCCCTCGGACATCAGCCGATCGCTCAAGGTGAGCTGCAGGCCGGGTTCGTCTTCGACGAGCAGCAGGCGTCCGGCAGCCACGGTCAGGAGGCTGACGAGGCGGGGGAGACCGCGGCCGACGCGCCGGCATGGCTCGCCGGCGAGGCCTCAGGGGCGCCGGTTGCGGGCGGGGCCGCGGGCAGGCAGATGGTGAACGTGCTGCCCCGGCCAGCCTCGGTCGTGAGCTCTACGCGGCCGCCGTGCGCGTCGGCAATGCGGCGCACGAGGCTCAGCCCCAGGCCACTGCCCTGAATCTGATTGGCCACGGCCGTGCGGCCGCGGTAGAACGGCTCGAACACGAGCTGCCGTTCATCCGCATCGAGCCCGGGTCCGTGATCTTCCACGGCAATCCGCACCTCGCGCCCGCGCGGCGATCCCGCGGCGGCGACGCGCACCTGCACCCAGCGATCCTCGCCGGCGTATTTGATGGCGTTCCCGACCAGGTTCTGCACGGCGGATTGCAGCGCGCCGGCATCGCCAAGAATCGGCGGCAGGTCGCTGGCCAACTGCACATGCACCTCGACACCGGCCCGCTCCGCATCGAGCGCCGACTGCTGCACGGCGCCGTGCACGAGGCCGGCCGCCGACACTGGCGCCGGAGGGCAACGGGCGGCCTGAGCCGAGTCCGGCCAGCTGCAACACGCGCTCCACGGTTTCGCCGAGGCGCCGCGCCTCGGTTTGAATCGTGGCACCGTAGCGTTTGACCCGGGCCGGGTCGCCGACGACGCCGTCGGCCAGGTTGCCGGCCGCCGAGTTGATGACCGCCACCGGCGTGCGCAGCTCATGCGACACCGCCGCCACGAACTCGAGCTGCTGGCGGGCCAACGCCTGGGCCCGACGCGCCGAGACGGCGATGAGCGCCACGGCCACGCCCAGCAGCAGCAGCACGCCGCCGCTCAGCGACAGATTGCGGCGCCGCGACGCCGCTACCGCGGCATCGAGCGAGCCGGCGCGATGCTGCACGCGCAGATCCCAGTGACCCTGACCGTGGTTGATGGTGCGCGCCCGTACCGAACGCCGGCCGTCGCCGTCGCGCAGTTCGATCACGCTGACCACGGCGTTGCCGGGCTGGTCGGGCAGATCGACATCGGCCGACGAGGGCGCGAGCGGCGGTGGGGGCGGCGCGGGCGGAGGGCCGCCCGGGCGTGCCTCGCTGGAGCGTTCCTCGCCCGGGCGCCGATCGAAGCGCGTGAAGACCATCATCGGCCCCACGTGCGGCTGCAGGAACGACACGGTGATGTCGGGGGCGGCGGCCGTGGCGTCGGCGTCGCCGGGTTGCGACTCGAACACGACGCGGCCACTGTCTTTGGCCACGATCGCCACGCGGTAGTCGGCCGACTCCGGAAAGTGCTCGGCGACGAGCGCCGGCAGGCGATCGTCGGTGAGGGCGTCGAGCGCGAGGGTCACGACGGTGAAGCCGCGCACCAGCACGTCGGGCAGGAAGCGCTCGCTCGTCTCGCCGGCCTTGGGCATCGACATACGCACCACCGGCGACACGAGCGTGCGCTCGTCGCCGAGTGCGGCCGTGGCGGCCATGCGTTCGCGCCGGCCCAACGCGTCATCCCCAGCCGTCTCGACGAACTTCTGGAGCTGCCCGCGCAGGGCCGTGAGTTCACTGGGCCACGCCGTCTCGTCGAAGCTCCGGCGTTCGGCGTTCCACAGATGCGCGACCAGGAGCTGGCCGCGGCTCGCGCCTTCGCCCCGCGACTCCATGAACCACACCTGCTTCACGAGCGCGGCCGTGGCGGCGTTGGCCACGGCACTGTCGTAGCGCAGCGCGTAGGCGTCCCAGTCGCGGCGCTCGACCATGGCGCCGTCGAGTTGCAGGTTCGCGCTCACGCGCGAGAGCTCGGAATCGACGGCCGAGGTGAACTGACCGGCGGCCGCGCGCAACGTGCGCCGGCTGCGATCGCGCTCCGCATCGGCAATCTGATTGGCCCAGCCGTACTGCAGCCAGGCCAGTGCGGGCAGCAACACGGCCACGGTGGCGGCGAGCCACGTGCTCTTCGCGAAGCGCCAGGACGTGCGCGTCATGGAGGCGACTGTAACACGCGAAACAGGCCCTAAAAATGGCCCGATTCGGCATTTAACATCCTTAACAAACCCTTTGCCGACGCTTAACGTCGATCCCTTCGCTGGCTCCGTCAAAATGGTCAGCACAACAGCGAACGCATCCGTGGGCCCAGCGGCCGACGGCGAGCGCAGCGAAGGAGACAGGCATGAAGGCGTGGATGGCAATGGCGGCGGCAATGCTCGTGGGTGTCGGCACACCCGGTCTTGATCGGGTGGTGCCCCTGCCGGTGTACGCGGCGGAACAAGCCGCCGACCAGGCCGCCAAGGTGCTGGCCGAGATGCGCCAGGCCCTGGGCGGCACCAAGGTCGACCAGGTGAAGGGCTTGAGTGTGGAAGGGCCGTTCCGCCGCACGATGGGCCAGCGCGAAACCGAAGGCACGATCGCGCTGGTGCTGATTGGCCCCGACAAGATGCACCGGATCGAGGAGATGGCCATGGGCCCCGCCACCATCGAGCGCACGCAGGCGCTGAACGGCGAGACCTCGTGGACCGACCTGCAGAACCGCGGCGGCATGGGTGGCGGCATGCAGATCATGATGCGCGACGGCCCCCCAGGGGCGCCGGGCGCCGACCCTGCCGAGGCCGAGAAGCGTCGCACCACGATGTTCAAGGCCGAGTTGCAGCGCTGGATGTTCGCGCTGCTCGGCACGCCCGCCGGCGCGGTGACCTACGCCGGTGTGGCTGAATCGCCCGACGGCAAGGCCGACATGATCGAGATGACCGACGCGCGCGGACAGGCGCTGCGCCTGTTCGTGGATCAGTCGACGCACCTGCCGCTGATGCTCACCTACTCCGAGATCCGGCCGCGCATCATGATGCAGGGCGGCCCTGGCGGTCCCGGTGGACGCGGCGGCGGCCGTGGTGGGCCGGGCGGCGGCTCCGGCGCTGGTCCTGGCGGCGCCCCGGGCGCACCCGCAGGCGAGCGGCCCAGCCCCGAAGAGATGCAGCGCCGCATGGCGGCCATGCCTCCGCCCACGCCGAGCGCGATGCGCATGACCTTCGACGAGTTCGCCTCGGTCGACGGCGTGAAGCTGCCCAAGCGCATCAGTCTCGCCGCCGACAACACGCCGGTCGAGGAATGGACGCTCGAGAAGATCAAAGTGAATCCGTCGGTGAAGGCCGACCTGTTCGAGAAGAAGCAGTAGGCCGCGGCCGCACTGAGACGAACGGAAGCGAAAGGGACATGAACATGCGTGCCGGGTTGCGAGTCGTGGTGGCAGTGGTGGCGTTGGTGGCGGCCGTCGTGGTGACGGGGGCGACCGCCTACGCCCAGAGCCGTGGGGGTGCGTCGCTGCGCATCACCGTGCTCGATGAGACGGCGGCCGTGCTGCCGGGCGCCACCGTGCTGCTCGTGGGCGACGACGGCGTGGAACACACGCTGCAGGTCGACGAGGCAGGCGTCGTGACGGCGAGCGACCTCACGCCCGGCACCTACACCCTGGGAGCCTCGTTCCCGGGGTTCCGTCCCGCCAGCGTAGCCATCACGCTCAAGCGCGGCGCCAACCAGGCCACGCTCACGCTGCTGGTCGCCATCAGGGAAGAAGTGCAAGTGACCGAGACCGACGCCACCGAGCGGCGCGACAACGGCTTCACCACCACGCTTACCCAAGACGAAATCGACGGGCTGTCGGACGATCCCGACGAGATGGCCGACCAGCTGGCCCAGATGGCCGGTCCGGGCGCGCAGATCTTCGTGGACGGCTTTCGCGGCGGCCGTCTGCCGCCGAAGGATCAGATTCAGCAGGTCCGCTTCCGCACCAACTCCTATGCCGCCGAATACCACGACGCCGGCATGGTGCGTGTGGAGGTGATCACCAAGCCGGGCATGGGGGCGTGGCGCAGCCGCGTCACCTTCGGCTTCCGCGACGAGTCGCTGAACGCGCGCAACGCCTTTGCCGACGTGATCCCGCCCGAACAGGTGAAGCGCGTGCAGTTGAGCAGCCAGGGCCCGACTCGTGAAGGGCAAGACCAGCGTGACCTTCTCGGTCGAGGCCAATCAGGCCTACGACTCGCAAACCATCGTGGCCGCCACGCCCGACGGCGACGTGCGCGACCTGGTGCGCCGGCCCAACGACGTGGTCAACGCCAGCATCCGCGTGGAGCAGGCGCTGGGCGCCGGCAACGCCCTGCGCGCGGAATATCAGCGCCGCACGCAGGACCGCCGCAATCTCGGCGTGGGCGACTTCGAGCTGCCCGAACACGCCTACGGCACGAACAGCGTCACCGACACGCTGCGCCTGCGCAACACGCGCGTGCTCGGCAAGAAGGCGTTCAGCGAGCTGAAGTTCGAGTTCGTGCAGTCCAGCACCGAGAACACGGCGTTCTCGCAGGTGCCGACGCTGCGCGTGCTCGACGCCTTCACCGGCGGCGGCGCCGGCCAGGCGGGCACGCGCGAGGGCCGTCAGTTCGTGCTCGACCAGAGCTTCGACTTCACCCTGCGCAAGCACTCGCTGCGCGCCGGGCTGCTCTTCGAAGCGGGTCAGTGGGATAGCACGCAGCAGGCCAACGCCAACGGCACCTACACCTTCTCGAGCCTGGCCGACTTCCAGGCCGGCCTCGCGCGCACCTACACGCGCCGCGTGGGCGACCCCGCGGTGTCGTACACCCAGTACCAGGCCGGGTGGTACGCGCAAGACGACTTCCGCCTCACGCGCAACCTGCAGGTGAGCCTCGGCCTGCGTCAGGAACTGCAGACGCACGTGAGCGACAAGTGGAACCTGGCGCCGCGCGCCGCCTTCACGTGGACGGTGGCCAAGACCAACGTGCGCGGCGGCTGGGGCGTGTTCTACGACTGGTTCGAGAGCGGCACCTACGAGCAGACCATTCGCGCCAACGGCGTGACCCAGTTCGACGAGGTGGTGCTCAACCCGACCTATCCGCTCACCGCAACGTCCACGGGCACCCGGCTGCCGGCCAGCAAGATTCAGACCGCGGCTTCGCTCGCCCAGCCGATCGTGCAGCAGGCCTCCCTGGGCTTCGACCGGAATCTCACGGCGTGGGCGGGCATCCGCGGCGACTACATGTGGACGCGCGGCTACGACATGCTGCGCTCGGTGAACGTCAACGCGCCGGTCGACGGCGTGCGGCCCGATCCGTTGCTGGGCAACGTGACCGAACTGCGTTCCACCGGCGAACGCGCGCAAGACCGCGTCAGCATCGGCCTCAACGTGCGCGTGCCCGACCGCCGCATCTTCGGCAACGTCATGTATCAGTGGTCGAACACCCGTAACTTCGCCGACAGCGCGCTCAGCCTGCCGGCCAATTCCAACGACCCCGACGCCGACTGGGGCCCGGCGGCGCAGGACGTGCGACACCGCGTGTTCGTGATGGCCAACTTCCCGCTGCTCTTCGGCACGCGCGCGGGACTCAACCTGCAGGCGTCGTCGGGCCGGCCCTACAGCATCACGACCGGCCTCGACAGCAACGGCGACACGGTGTTCAACGACCGCCCGGCGGGCGTGAGCCGCAACTCCGAGCGGGCCGCCGGCATGGTGACGGCCGACCTGCGGATCACGCGCTCGTTCAACCTGGGCGGCATCCTGCGCGGTGGTCCCGAGGGCGTGCCCATGGGCGGCCCGCCCCCGCCCCCCGCCGCGGCGCAGCGCGGCATGGGCGGCGGCCCCGGTGGCCCGGGCGGCGGCGACGGCGGCGGTCCGCAGATGGTGATCATGGAAGGGTCCAACTCGCGATACCGGCTGGACCTCTACGCCAACCTCCAGAACCTGTTCAACCGCACCAACCTCAACTCGTTCATCGGCAACCAGCTCTCGCCCTTCTTCGGCTCCGCGACCTCGGCCGGACCCGCCCGGCGAGTGGAACTGGGAGCCACGATCTCCTTCTAGGGGCTGGGGACTGGGGGCTGGGGGCTGGGGCGTGCCGAGAACAGGGGCCCCGCTCCCGCCGACTGATAGAGTCACGTGGTGCAGCAGTCGGCGACAGATGTCCTCATCATCGGCGGCGGCATCATTGGCCTTGCCGTGGCCTTCGAGCTGGCTGACGCCGGCGCGCGGGTACGGGTGCTCGAAGGGCGACGCGCTGGCGGCGGCGCCTCGCAAGCGTCGGCCGGGGTGCTGGCGCCATACGTGGAGGGGCACGACTCGACAGGTGCTGCGTACGCTGGGCCGGCGATCGCTCGATGCGTATGCCGCGTTCGTGGCGCGTGCGGTGGAGCGCTCGGGGCAGCCGGTGGAGTTCGCGCGATGCGGCACGCTCGAAGTGGCCGTCACCGAGGCCGATGCCGTGCGTCTGCACGGCGCCCGCAAGATGATCGCCGCCGAAGGCGTGGCGGGGAAGTGGCTCGAGGAACGCGCCTTGGTCGAGGCCGAACCGGCCCTGCACCCAGGCGTGCTCGGCGCCCTGCGCATCGCGTCGCACGCGCGCGTGAACGTGCCGGCGCTGACGGCCGCGCTCGAGGCCGCCGCCGTCGCCTGCGGCGCAGAGGTGCTCACGAGCGTGGCCGCCACGTCGATCGCGCCCGACGGCGACGGCCTCGTGGTCGCGACCTCGACCGGACCCTATCGCGCGTCACAGGTGGTGCTCGCGGCGGGCGCCTGGTCGGCGGCCCTTGCCCCGGCCGGCGCCGCCGCAGTGCCGGTGCGCCCGGTGCGCGGACAGCTCCTGTATCTTTCGACGCCGCCCGGCACCGTGCGCCACGTGGTGTGGGGCAGCGACGTGTATCTCGTGCCCTGGGCCGATGGCACAGTGCTCGTCGGCGCCACCTCGGAAGACGTGGGTTTCGACGAACGCGCCACGGCGGGTGGCGTCGCGCAGCTCCTGCACGCCGCCACGGCGCTGCTACCGGCACTGGCCGACGCCACGTTCGTGGAGGCGCGCCGGGGCCTGCGCCCAGGGTCACCAGACGAGCTGCCGTACATCGGTCCGTCGGCGGTGTTGCCCGGCCTCATCTACGCGTGCGGGCACTACCGCAACGGCGCCTTGCTGGCGCCGCTCACTGCCACTCTGGTGCGACAGCTCGTGCAGGGCGACGCGGCGCGACGAGGCGCTTGCCGCGGTGACGCCGGCGCGCGCGGGACGGTTGTAGCGTGGGCGCGGAGTCCGCGAACATGTGCCCCATCACCCGGACCGAGTGGCTGGTGGCGCTGCTCGTGGTGGTGCTCACCACGGTGGTGTCCACGTGGCCGCTTGGCCACGAGTCCCTGGCTCGTGCCGGCGCATCAAGACCCGCTCTTCTCGACGTGGCGGCTCTATCAGTGGACGCGCAACCTCACCGGCGGCGCCTCGGGCGGCCTGTTCTGCCGGCAACATCTTCCACCCCGCCGGCGACGTGCTGCTCTTCTCGGATGCCATCGCGCTGCCGGCACTGCTCGGCGCGCCGTTCATCGCGCCGGCGTGCCGGTGGCGCTTGTGTATGCGCTGCTCGTGTGGGCGGCCTATCTGAGCGCCGGGCTCGCGATGTATGCCTGCGCGCGCGAGCTCTCGGGCAGCCGCTGGGGCGCGCTCGTGGCGGCGGCGATCTTCACGGGGGCGCCGAGCCGTCTCGATCACGTGATGCACCTCGAGTTGCTGTGGACCGCCTGGATGCCGCTGGCGGTGCTGGCCACGGCGCGCGTGTTCAAGGGCCACGGCCGCGCGGTGTGGACGCTCGGCGTGGCGCTCGCCGCGCAGTTCCTGTGCAGCATCTACTACGGCGTGTTCCTGTTCACCGTATGGCCGCTGCTGGCCGGCCTCGAGTGGCTGCGCGCGCGGGCTGGCCTGGCCCGCGGCACGCTCGTGCGCGGGGGCGTGGCCCTTGGGCTTGCCGCGGTCGTGGCCGGGCACGTATGCCGTGCCCTATCAACGCGCACGGCAGGTGGTGGGCGAGCGCTCCGATGAGGAAGTGCAGACCTACAGCGCCACGCTCGCGAGCTATGCGGCCTCGCCGCCCAGCAGCCGCATGTGGGGCTGGACCGCGGGCGCCGAGGACTACGAGCGGCGTCTCTTTCCCGGCTTGCTGGGCGCCTCGCTGGCTGTCACCGCGCTGGCCACGCCGGCCGCCCCGTGGACCCTGGCGCTGGCCGTCACGACGGCGTTTGCGGCCGAAGCGTCGACCGGCTTGAACGGCGTGACCTATCGCGTGCTGCGCGTGCTGGCGCCGCCCTATCGCGGCTTGCGCGTGCCCGCCCGGTTCGGTGCGGTGACGCTTGTTGGGCGTGGCGCTCTTGGCGGCACTGGGCTGCGCCAATCTGGCGCGCGCGTGCGGCACGTGGCCCGGCGCGTCAGTGGCCGCGGGGCTGGCGCTGGCCGTGGTGATGGCCGAGAGCGCGGCGATCGTGCCGGTGCGGCGGCTGCCGCCGGTTGCCCCACCCGTCTACGCGCTGCTGGCCACGCTGCCACCCACGGTGGTCGTGCATGTGCCCCTGCCCCTGCCAGAGACACTGCCCGGCGCCGAGGCCAACTACCAGTACTTCGCGCAGTACCACCGCCATGCGCTCATCAACGGCAACAGCGGATTCTATCCGCCGGCCTATGTGCAACTGCTCGAACGCGCGCGCGGCCTGGCGGGTGACCGGGCGATGGCGGCGCTCCGCGAGACGGGCGCCGAGTACCTGCTGGTGCACGAGCAGTACTACGCCACGAGGGACGAGTTCGGCCGGGTCGTGGCCGCGCTCGAGGAGCGTCGCGACGTGGCGCCGGTGGCGACGTCGAGCGACGACGGCGGCGTGGTGCGGGTCTACAAACTGGTGCGCCCGTAGACCCCGCTGACGCCGCCCTGACAGCGTTATGCTCAGATCGACGTGACGAGCCGAGCGCGGATCGACAAGCTGGGGGAGCGGCTGAAAGCCGGACCAACGACCGAGGCGGACCTTCGTCTGCTCGACGAGTACCGGTTGACGTTCGCGGGAGCCTATCAATCGGTCATCGACCAGATCTCTGCGATGCGCTTGCGACCCACGGGCAGGCCTGCGAAGTCCACCAAGGCCATCATCGACAAGTTACAACGCGAGTCGATTCGGCTGAGTCAGATTCAAGACATCGCAGGATGCCGCGTGGTGGTAGAGAAGATCGTCGATCAGGACAGAGTCGTGGCTGAACTGATTCGGGTCATGCCGGCGTCCAAAGTGCTGGACCGACGAGCCCGCCCAAGCCACGGCTACCGGGCTGTGCATGTTGTGGTGGACGTTGCTGGTCAGCCAGTCGAAATACAGGTGCGGACCAGGCCGCAACATTTTTGGGCGGAGCTATCTGAGCAGGTAGCTGACCGCGTAGACCCGGCGCTAAAATACGGCGGCGGGCCGATTGAAACTCGACGGGGGCTCGAGGCCGCCCTGGCTGTGACCAAAGCCGCCGATCGCGAGGGCGGGACGTGGACAGTTGAAGAGGGCTCGATCCCAATACTTGCGGCGATCTTCGCGCCGACCGAGAAACGGCCTCGGGACAAGGAGTAGTTGGTATGTACTTCCTCGTCGACTACGATCGTCAAAGCGGGGAATTGATCTCGGTAACGTCATTCGCGCCTGAAGGACGCGTGCTTGCTCAGGTCGCGCGCCTTGAACTAGAGATCTGCCTCAACGCCCAAGGGGTTGAAAGAGAAGTCGTTATTCTCGAGGCTGAAGACGAGGCCAGCTTGAGGGTGACCCACCGCCGCTACTTCGAGGACGTGACCAAGCTTCCGGCCATGCCCTCTCAGCGCTAGGGGCGGTGGCCCCGGGGCCTATTTCTTCGGCAGGATCGGGAACGCCGTTTCCAGGTCGTCGGCGGGTCGCGGAATCACGTGCACGCCGACCAGTTCGCCGACGCGGCGGGCGGCCGCGGCGCCGGCATCGGTGGCGGCCTTCACCGAGCCCACATCGCCGCGCACGATCGCGGTGACCAGCCCGGCATCGACCTTCTGCCAGCCCACGAACACGACGTTGGCGGTCTTGAGCATGGCGTCAGCGGCTTCCACCATGCCGATGTAGCCGCGCGTCTCCACCATGCCCAGGGCTTCGCCGGTCATCGGGCTGTCGCTCACGTCTGATCCCTTCTGTCGTGCCATCGCGCCTACTGAATCCGGCCGCGCGCCGCAATCGGCAGCGCGCTCACCACGTCGAGCCCGTCCACGAGCCAGGCCTCGTCCACCAGATTCGACACGACGCAGGCGTGGTTGGGCAGCACGCGCACCCGATCGCCGGGCTTGAGCGGCGCGGCGCCCGGATTGACGTGAACGGTCGCATGTTCCTCCGAGAGCCGCTCGACACGCAAGTGTGGATCGGGTTCCTCGCCGGCCGTGGGCGCGAGC
The DNA here is from genome assembly GCA_963814395.1 of uncultured Acidobacteriota bacterium. Lineage (GTDB taxonomy): Bacteria > Acidobacteriota > Vicinamibacteria > Vicinamibacterales > UBA2999 > CADEFD01. The sequence goes on along the minus strand of CAWFCS010000031.1, from coordinate 133,025 downwards.
GCGCGGTAGATGTCGCCGTAGCCGGGCGCCGCCGCGAAGCCGCGGGCGCCGTCGGCCGCCAGCGTCTTGCTGCCGCAGTCGAGCACCAGGCGATCGGCCGCGGGCGTGCTCACCACCGTGGCGAGCACCGTGAGCGCGCAGTCGTCGCGCGTGGCGGCGCCGAGGCCCACCATCGTGCGGTCGTAGTAGACGTAGTTGCCGGGCCGGTATTCGGTGAAGGTGCCGCGCGCGACGCGCAGCGAGTGCCGCGCCGGCGGCGTGGCGCCAGCGCTCACCTCGCCAATGGCGATGCCGTCGCCGCGCGCGGCGCTGGCGATGGCGGCCATCAGGTCGCGTTCTTCGGTAGCCATGGCGGCGAGCTCTGCGTCGGAGTGCGCGTGATAGGCATGACCGGCGTGGCTCAGGATGCCGGCCAGGCGAAGCCCCTTCATGCTGGCGACTTCGCGCAGGAACGGCACGGCATCGATCGGCGACGGCGAGATGCCGCAGCGGTGGAAGCCCACGTCGATCTTCACGAGCACCTCCACCAGGCTGCCCACCGCCGTCATGGCCTGCGACCAGCCGCGCGCCACGTCGATGTGGTCGACCACGAACGACAGGCGCGTGCGCGCCTGCAGGGCCATCACCCGCGCGGCGTGCGACGGCTGCAGCGGATAGGGCACGCGGATATCGGTCACCCCGGCCGCGGCGAAGACTTCGGCCTCGCCGAGCTTGGCGCAGCAGATGCCGGCGGCCCCGGCCTCGATCTGCATGGCCGCCACGAGCGGGCTCTTGTGGGTCTTGGCATGCGGCCGCAGCGTGACGCCGGCGTCGGTGGCGGCCGCCTGCATCCGCGCGATGTTGGCCTGCAGGCGCGGGCGCTCGATGAGGACCGCGGGCGTTTTCAGGTCGGCGATGGTCACCCGCACATGATACGCGGCTGCCCCGCCCCGCGGAGTGGGGCAAAGAGACGCTGTGCTAGCGAAGCGGAGCCGAGCCGAGGGGCTTCTCAGGGCGGTGTCAGGCGCAGCGTCGCTAGAGTAACCTTGTCGGGATCGGCGGCGTCATTGGCCCCCGGCAACGACCTATGGCCCTACGATTGGAGTCCGCGTCCGACGCGGCGCTCGACCAGATTCTGCGCGACACCTACCCGGTGTGGGGCGGCGGCCTCACGTTCGAGGCCTACGCCAAGTTCCAGGCGGCCGAACGGCGCACGGCCTGGGGCCAGACCCACATCGAGCGCATGGCGCTCTTCGACGGGCCGCGCCTGCTCGCGAGCGTGAAGCGCTACGACCTGAGCGCGCGCGTCGATGGACGGATCCGCCGCGTGCTCGGCCTGGGCGCGCTCTTCACGCCGAAGGAGCTGCGCGGGCGCGGCGCGGCCTCGGCGATGATCGCGCACCTTGTGGACGCCGCCAACACCGAGGGCTACGAGTTCGTGCTGCTGTTCTCGGATATCGGGCCCGCGCTCTACGAGCGGCTCGAGTTCGTGCCCATCCCGCTCGACTCGACCACGCTGCGCGTGCTGACCAAAGACGGCGCCCCGGCCATGCTGGTGCGCGCCGGCGACGACAAGGACCTGCCGCACGTGACCGACCTGAGCCTGACGCGCGCCTCGAAGGCCCGCTTCGCGCTCGACCGCTCCGAGGAGTTCATTCGCCACGCCATCAGCAAGCGGCGTCTGCTGGCGGGGCTCGGCCCCGCTCGGGCTGCGCCAGGTGGAGTTCCTCGTGGCCGAGGAAGGGCACCACGCCGTGGCCTACATGTTGTGCAGCGTGCACAACGGCGAGTGGACGATCGAAGAGGCCGGCGACCGCGATCCGTCGGGCGCCCGCCTGGGCGCGATGCTGCAGGTGATGCTGGCGCGCGAGCCCTCGCTCGAGCCGCCGCGCATCAGCGGCTACTGGCCGCACGACCTGCGTCCGCCGCAGCTCGAGGTGGTGTCGCTCAAGCCGACGAGCGAGGTGATGATGATTCGCCCGCTGCGCGATCGCACGCTGCCGATGCCGCCGATCTGCGCCTCGGACATCGCCTACTGGCACGGGGATCTGTTCTAGCGGCTCTCGGCTGCCGCGCTGTCCCGCAGGCGGTGCGGCAGCTCGCCGCACCCGGCAGGTCCTCATCGGCTCAACGTCGCCCCGCCGGCCACACGCACCTTCCGGCGGCTTGTCCGGCATACAAGCGGACCCCTGCTATTCGCATCCCGTCTCTGTCGCTCGCACTCACGGTGCGAGTGGCGCGTCACAAAACGCAGCGGCGAGGGCTCCGATTCGCCGCTGAGGACCCGCCGGGCGCGGCAAGGCACGACTCATGGAGCAACAGCCAAAGGCCCGCGCTTAGCGACTGCCTGGACCGCTGCGCGGACCTGAGCGATGGATTTGCCGTCGGCGCGCCTTGCCACTCCCACTCTTGCTGCAGCCCGCACGTCCGCCCGATATCTCGTATAGCCCATGCGGGTGTATCGCTGGGACTCCGTCCACGAAGTCGGCAAACACGAGATATTGCCGCCCCGCCTCAACGCGTGAATATCCCTGCACTGTTGCGACGACGTGTCGCCCGCCAATGGTCAGCTCACCACCAAACCACTCGAACGCCAGGGCCGAGTCCTGTTGGTATCGCCTCGCCGACGCGCCTTCGGCGCGCAGCGCATCAACAACCCTTGCTTCAACGTGGGTACTCATCCATTCCTCGTCGCTGGATAGCCTGCTTTCTGCGGTTTCAATCTCAACAACGGCAACGAGCGGACTTTCAGCGAGGTTCGCGAGAAGATCTTTCTTGGGGTCAAGGACAAGGCTCGGAGGATCGTAACCAACGTCGACTACCTCGACCGTGTCACCTTGAGGGATGGCTCCAAGTTCAGAGCTGTCGATCTGGGCGTCAAGCCTCTTCCCTGCCATGCGCTGTCGGCGGTGACGCTCACGCGCTTGGTTGCCAGCGGGCGACTGCCAGCCCGGTGCATTGGGGTCTGGCTGCGCAGCGAGTGCCCCACCCCGGTTGAGCGACAACAGACCGACCATGGCAATTAGCGCACTCACCACCAGCATGAAGTCCGCTAGAGACGTTCTCGTCATCGGCATTCCCCGCAGCTGTTGAGCACTCGGTTGAACCGACACACATTGTGAAACGATTCGTGAGCGATTTTTTGCGGCAGCTCCCCGCGCCCGGCGGGTCCTCAGCGGCGAATCGGAGCCCTCGCCGCTGCGTTTTCTGACGCGCCACTCGCACCGTGAGTGCGAGCGACAGAGACGGGATGCGAATAGCAGGGGTCCGCTTGTATGCCGGACAAGTCGCCGGAAGGTGCGTGTGGCCGGCGGGGCGACGTTGAGCCGATGAGGACCTGCCGGGTGTGGGGAGGCGCACACCTGGCGCAGCGTGACTGCTATCGCAGCGCGACTACTGCCGCAGCCGCAGGTCGAGCGTCTTGGTCTCGCCCTCGTTCAGCGACAGCCGCTCGGCGCGGTCGAGCACGCTGGCCAGGAACTCCGGGTCTTGCGCCTGGCCGTCTTCGAGGCCCTGCACGGCCAGCACGCGGTAGTCCTTCGATGGCGGCAGCGCCGAGAAGCGTGAAGTTGCCCGTCGTATCCGGCTTTGCCGTGCGGATGAAGCGCGAGAAGTACGACCACTTCGCGTCGTCGGCCGGGAACACCACCACGGTGGCGTCGAGCACCACGTCGCCGCGGTCGTCGCGCACCACGCCAGACACTGCCGTGGCCGTCTGCGTGAGCACCACGCGCAGGCCAGCCACGCGCGAGCCGGGGGCGAAGGCGAGCGGGGAAGTCAGTGACGTCCTGCCCGTCGAGCATCACGGCTTTCAGGTTCCAGCCCGAGGGCGGGTTCACGCGCAGGAACGACGGCTCGAACAGGCCGCGCAGCTCGAACGAGTAGTCGTCGGCCACGGTGCCCTGCGCGTTGCCGCCAAGCTGCGTGTTCGACGGCTGCGCCGCCACCGCGCTCACGCGCACCTGCGCTGCGCGGAACGCATTGGGCGCGCCCGTGTCGGCTTCCACCCGTCCGGATGCCACGGCCGTAGGCAGCAGCGCAATCGACACGTTGTCGATGTTGCCGCCCGCCACCGTGATCGGCGTGCTGCCAGCCAGGCCCGCGTCGCCGCGACGTCCCTGCGGCCGCACGAGCAGCGTGTAGTTGCCCGGCGCCAGGCCCGGCAGCTCGAACGTGCCGTCGCCGCGCACGGCGGCGCCGCGCGTGTTGCCGCCTGCCCATGCCGAGCGCCAGGCCGCCGGCCGGCACGGCCATCACGAGTCCGCCCGGTTCGGTGCCCGCCGGAGCCACCACGCGTCCGCTCACGCGCGACAGCGGCGCCAGCGACAGCCCGAAGGTGATGCCGTTCAGCTCCTGGCCGAGCGCCACGCTCACGCGCTGCGCGTCGCCGGGATTGGTGGTGCCGGGGAAGTATGTCGGCGCATAGCCGGTCGACCGGCGCGTCGTCCGGTCGCCCTCTGCGAGATCCGCATGCCGCGGCGATCCTCGCGGAGCGTCGCGGAAACCGCGTAGTCGCCCGGCGGCAGTCCGAACACGCGGAACGAGCCTTGATCGTCGGTGCGGTCGGATTGGCCGGCGGGGCGCAACTGCCGCGCGCCGTTCACGTAGGCATAGCGCAGCACCTGCACCTGCGCGCCGGTGAGCGGCTCGCCGAATTCGTCGACGATGCGGCCGGCAATCACGCTGCCGCGCGGCAGGCCGATGGCCAGCTTCTCGATGGTGGCGCCGGCCGGCAGATCCACGGCCGTGCCGCGTTCGCTGGGCCGCCGCTGGCCGTACTGCAGCGTGACGAAGCCGCCCTTCGACGCCGTGATGCTGTAGCGTCCGCCCACGAGCTCGCGGATCTCGAAGCGGCCCTGTTCGTCGGTCGTGGCCATGCGGTTGTCGCCCGTGTCGGGCGCCACGGCCCGCACCTGCGCGCGGCGGATGGGCGCGCCGGTGTCGGCCGCCACCACCACGCCCTTGAGCACGGCAGTGCCCTTGGGCGCTTCTTCGCCGGGCCGCAGCCCTCGCGCGGGCGTGCGCTGTGCGCCGCCGGGTTGGGCACCACCGGGCTGCCCGCCTGGCTGCGCGCCGGCCGGAATCGCGTGCAGCGCCGCCAGGGCCAGAAGCGCAACGAGGAAAGGCCGCGTCGTGATCATCGTGCAGTGCTTACGAGCCCGCCAGACCCGCCGTTTACTGGCGCAACCGCAGGTCGAGGGTCTTGGTCTCGCCCTCGTTCACGGTGAGGCGTTCGGCACGGTCGCGCACGCCCGACAGGAACTCCGGGTCGGAGGCCTGCCCGTCTTCGAGCCCCTGCAGCGCGATGATGCGGTAGTTCGCGTAGGCGGGCAGCGTGCGCACCTCGAAGCGTCCCTGCGTGTCGGGCCGGGCCGTGCGCACGAAGCGCGAGGCAAAGCCCCACTTCGTGTCGTCGGCGGGGAAGATCACCACGGTGGCATCGAGCACGAGCTGGCCGCGGTCGTCGCGCACCGTGCCCGACAGCGTCGAGGCCGTTTGCGTGAGGCGCACGCGCACGTCGCGCACCTCCACGCCGGGGCCGAGCGGCACGGGCGTGTCGGTGATGTCTTCGCCGTTGTGCACGACGGAGTGCAGATACCAGCCCGGCGGCGCGCTGGCGCGCACCAGCACCGGGGCCATTCAGGCCCTGCATGGCAAACGTGAAGTCGGCGTTGGTCAGCGGCGGCGGGCCGGTCATGAAGAAGCGCGACGAGGCCGGATCAGCCGGCATGGGCTGCATGCGCACCTGCGTGGGCTGCACGCCAGCCGGCACGCCGCCCTCGAATTCGAACACGCCGCGCAGCGTGCCGGGACGCTGCAGCGTGAGCACGATGCCGGCCAGATCCGCGCCGGCCACGGTCACGGTCGTCATGGCCACCAGCGTGTCGCCGTCGCGCGAGCCGCCGCGCGGCTGCGTGCGCATGACGTAGCGCCCCGGTGGCACGCCGGCGATCTCGAAGGTGCCATCCGGGTTCACCATCCCGCCGCTGTTGCCGGCGAAGTTCATGGGCTGGTCGTCCGGCATCATGCGTCACGAAGTTGCCGCCCACCGCGCCGCGGGTTCGCCGCCGACCACCCGGCCGCTGATGCGCGCCACGCGCGTGGGCGTCAGCCCGAACGCCACGCCCGTCACCTCCTGGCCCACGCCCACGGTGACGCGCTGCGCGTCGCTCACGCTCGGCGTGCCGGGATAGTAGGTGGGCGCGTAGCCCTGCTCGGCTCCGGGGCCGCCCGTCCGTTCATGCCCATGCTCATGTCGTTGCGCAGCGTCGCCGACACCACGTACTCGCCGGGCTGCAGCCCGTAGATGCGGAAGGCGCCCTGGTCGTCGGTGGTGTCGCCGCGGCCCGCGGGCATCATCCGCCGGCTGCCGCCCATGAACACGCTGCGCAGCACCTGCACCTGCACCTCGGCCAGCGGCTCGCCGAACTCGTCCATCACGCGGCCGGCAATCACGCCGCCGCGCGGCAAGGCGATCGTCAGCTTGTCGAGGCGTTGGCCGGGCGCCACGTCCACCGGCGTGCCCCGTTCGTTGGGCCGCCGTTGCCCGTACTGCACGCCCACGAACCCGGAGCGCGATGCAATCACGGTGTAGCGCCCGCCCACGAGCTCGCGCAGCTCGAAGCGGCCCTGCTCGTCGGTGAGCGCCACCTGGTTGTCTTTGCCGTCGCTGGTCGTCGCCCGCACTTGCACGCGGCGGATCGGCGCGCCGGTGTCGGCGGCCACCACGGTGCCGCTGAGCACGGCCGTGCCCTTGGCGGCGGCTGGGGTGGTGGCCCGCGGCGGCGTGACCTGGGCCGACACGTAGAGCGGAGCCGTCGGGGAGACGGCGAGCGCGAGCAGCACGACGCCAAGCGGAACGAGCACGCAACGCATCACGACCGCCTTTCGAGGAGGGGGCGGGATTGCCGGTGTGGCGACTACTTGGACGACGCGTGGCCGCCGCTGGCCTTGATCGCTCGGGCGACGGGCGCGATTCAGCCGACCGCGGCTCAGGCGGGCTTCATGCCCATCTGCCGCACGAAGCGGTAGTGGGAACGCAGCGCGCTCATCACCGTGACGTTCTCGCGGCACGGCACGCCGTGTTCCTCGCACACCTCGCGCACGACGCGCGCCAGCGCCGGGTAGTGCACGTGGGCGATGCGCGGGTAGAGATGGTGCTCGCGTTGGAAGTTGAGGCCGCCCAACAGGAACGTGGCCAGCCGGCTGCTGGTGGCGAAGTTCGCGGTGGTCGGCAATCTGGTGCACGACCCATTCGGGCCGCGAGTCGAGATCCTCGGCCGTCGGGATGCTCCACGGCGTCCACCGAGTGGGCCAGCTGGAACACCACGCTGAAGATCAGCCCCATGGTCATCGACACCAGCACGTAGGTGCCCAGCACCTGCCCCACGCTGTGGCGCGTGAGCGGAATGATGAAGGCCACGGTGATGAAGAAGGCCTTGCCGCCGATCAGCCACGCCATGTCGGCGCCCTTGGGGTAGCCGGCAGTCAGGCCGTCGTTCTTGCCGAGCGCGAGCCGCTGGATGTCGCTGTAGAGATACCGCAGGTGCACGCAGGTGTAGAGCGCCCACAGGTACACGTGCTGGTAGCGATGCCACCAGTACCACTTGTGGTCTTCGCTCAGCCGCGCCATCGGTCCGAGGTTGATGTCGGCATCTTCCTCGGGGATGTTCGTGTACACGTGATGGTTGTGGTTGTGCTTGTCTTTCCAGAAGTAGGAACTGGCGCCCATCAGGTCGAGCGTGAAGCCCGCCAGCCGGTTGACCCACGGATACCGGGAGAAGGTGCCGTGGTTGCCGTCGTGCTGCACGTTGAAGCCGATGCCCACGAGCGCCAGCGCCAGCACCGAGGCCGACAGCAGCACCGCCAGGGGCGTTTGGGCCTGGTAGACCAGCACCACATACGACCAGACGGACGCGCCGATGAGGGCGGCAGCCTTGGCGTACATCAGCGGGCTGTCGACGGTTCTGCGTGTGCCGACGAGGGCGTTCACGCGACGATCCAGGGCGACCTTGAGGACGGCTGGGGAGGCAAACTGAGTCTGTGCAGTGGCCAAACGCGTCAGTTTAGATCGCGCCGCGGCCCTGTGCGCCTGGAAAGTGCCCAACTACTGCACCCGTCGCGTAATTTTTTCCCCTCTCGGCGCAGCCCTGCGCAGGCTATGGCCGCGGCGGGGGAGGTCGCCAGGGCGGCTGCGGGATTTCCGCCAGGGCAGCCGGAATTGCCCACGGCTCCGCCTCAGCCCGCTGCGATTTACCCCTTCGCCCTCTGCAATTCCTGCGCAGTCGGTGGCACGTCTTTCGCTCTTGTGAATGGTGTGGTGGCGCGGGTCGCCGCCAGCTCGACGGACAGCGGAGCGTGAGGTCCGTCGCTACGAGCGCCAGTCGGCGCTCGACGGAGGGTCACATGAGGACGCCACACCTTCTTGCCTCGGTACTTGCCGCAGTCGTGCTGTCGCCTTGGGCTGCCACCGCGGTGGCACAGGACCATTCCCAACACGCCGGGCCAGCCGCGAAGGCCATGGCCTGCTGCGACAATCACGAGGCCAAGGTGCAGAAGGCAATGCCGTGCTGCGCCGACCACACACCGGCCGCCCCGCAGGCGATGGCCTGCTGCACCGCCAACGACCCCGCGGTCGCCGTTGCCGCGCTTGGCATCGCCGCGCCGCCCGCAACGCAGACGCTGGCCGTGACCTTCCGCGACCCCGTGAGGGTGGGCGACGTCATCCTGATGGGCCGCTACGTGATCGAGCACGACAACGCCCGCATGGCGCGAGGCGAGCCCTGCACTTACATCTACGATGCCACCGACCGGCGCCAGCCCGTCGTGGTGTTCCACTGCACGCACCTCGAGCGGCCCGAACCGACCTCCGCCACCGTCGTGGTGGGTTCGGCCAGCGACTCCCCGATCAAGGAACTCAGGGAGTTCCGGTTCACCGGTGAAACCGCGTCGCACGGCGTGCCGGCCATTCGCTAGCGCCGAGGGCGCAGGAGGCGGGTCACGGCCGCGGCCGGGGCACGGCCGTGAGCGCCACCTCGTGCGTGCCCCCCTCGTCGACCCGCAGCGGCGTGGCCAGGGCGCGGAGGGCGGCCAGCATCTCGGGACGGGCCAGCACGGCGCGCGCCGCGCCCTCCACCGCCACGGCCAGGTAGCGGTCGCCCGGCGGCAGGCCGCGCACGTCGTAGCGCCCCGCCTCGTCCACTTCCGAGGCGCCGACCAGCCGCGACGGACGCGTCCACCGCGTGTCGTCGTCCACGAACACGACCACCGCCGGCCGCCGCCGGCCCGGGGCGCCATTCCAGGCCACCGTGCCGCGCACGCTCGAGGCGCGATTGGTCATGGTGACCACCAGGTTCACCGCGCCCTGGTCGAAATCGATCTGCTCGTCGGTGACGTCGCGGCCGTTGAGCACGATCGACTTGAGCCACCAGGTGGTGAGCGCGCGCGTCGCCGGCGTCACCTCTTGCAGGGCCCGCACGTTGATGCCGGGCGCCTCGGCGCCGGGAATCAGGCGGGCTTCCACCGCCCGCAGGTGATGCGTGCCGAAGGCGCCCTCGAGGCGGAACGAGCCGTCGGAGTAGGTGCGCGCGGGCCGCGGCATGGGCGCCCGGTCGCCGTCGGTCGTGAGGCTCACCATCACCGGCACGCCCACCGGCTCGCCGGCTTCGTTCACCACGCGTCCGCGCACGATGGCGCCGGCCCGCAACGGAATCGACACGCCGTCGAGGTCGGCTGCCGGTCACGTCCACGTTGGCCGTGCCCCGGTACTCGACGCCGCCTGGCTGGAAGGACCGCGCCGTGACCTGATACGTGCCCGGGCGCCAGGCGCGTGAGCTCGAAGCTGCCGTCGTCGCGCACGCGCGTGCCGCGCGTGACGTAGCCGTCGAGCCGCTGCGGCGCCACCAGCCCCACGCCCACCGTCACGCCCTCGGCCCGGCGTATCCGGCGGCAACTGCACCGTGCCGCGCAGCGTCGACGAGCGGCACCGTCACGAGCCCGAACGACACGCCGGCCGTGTCCTTGCCCGGCTCCACGCGCACGGCTCGCGCGGTCGAGAGGTTGGCGGTGCCCGGGTAGTAGGTGGAGGCGTAGCCCTCGCGCCGCACCTCGGCGTCCGACGCGTCGGCCACGAAGCGGTTCGGCCGCGCGCCCACGAGGTAGTCGCCCGGGGCGAGTCCCCACACGCGGAAGGCGCCGGTGTCGTCGGTGGTGGGTGTGATGGGCGACGACGTGGTGCGCACGCTGCCACTGCCATCGCCCTCGCCGGGCTCGCGGCGCAGCACTTCGATCTCCACGCCCACGGCCGGCTCGCCGAACTCGTCGAGCACGCGTCCAGCCACGACGCCGCCGCGATAGAGAGCGATGCGCACGCCCTGGATGCGCTGTCCGGCGCGCGACCGGCTGCCACACGGGCTCCTCGGGCTCGCCGTTCCACAGGTTGTCGTAGTCGAAGTAGCCAACTCGCGACGCCGTGATCTGCACGCGCGCGGCGGGCACGCCGGCGAACTCGAACTGCCCGTTGGTGTCGGCCGTGGTCGACACCACGCTGGCGCCTTCGCGATCGGGCTGCTCGATCACGAGCGACACGGCCGCCCGGCGAATCGGCGCACCGGTGACGCCGTCCACGACCACGCCGCGGATCACGGCGGTGCCGCGCCGTGCGGGCAGGTCGCGGGCCGGTGCTTGCGCGCCGGCCGCGGCGCGCTGCGGCGCGCGTGGGCAGGGTGGGGCCGGAGGCCAGCACCGCCGCCGCCACCACGAGGCACTGCCGCCGATGTCAGTTGAGCCATACACTTCGCCCGGGCGACGATTGCGTCCCGCAGTCTACTTGGACACCGGCCGGCCCGATCGGGTGCCGGCAGCGCGGGGCGAACCCGGGTGCTGCCTCGCCCGTAAGTTGATGACGGGGGTTTCGAGATGGGCGAGTTCCTGCAAGACCTGCGCGTCGGCGCGCGCCAACTGCTGCGCCGGCCGGGCTTTGCCGTGGCGGCCATCGGCTCGCTGGCCCTGGGCATCGGCATCACGACCACGCTCTTCACGGTGGTCAACGCGGTGCTTGTTGAAGGCGAGTCCGCTGCGCGAACCGGCGCGCCTGGTCGAGCTGTATTCCGGCCAGCAGGGCGAGTCGATGGCCCTCACCACCTCCTACCCCGACTATCAGTCGCTGATTGCCGAGGTGCCCGCCTTCAGCGCGATTGCCGCCAACGCCTTCGTGCGCGGCGTCCTCTCGACCGGGTCGAAGCCCCTGCTCGTGACCGGCGAGGCCGTCTCGGCCAACTACTTCGACGTGCTCGGCGTGCCGGTGGCCATGGGCCGCGGCTTTCGCGCCGACGAGGGCACCTCGCCTGGGTCCGCGGCGGTGGCGGTCGTGAGTCACGGGTTGTGGGTGCGGCAACTGGGCGGGCGGCCCGACGTGGTGGGAACCACGGTGAAGCTGTCTGGCGTGACCTATTCGATCATCGGCGTGGCGCCCGACACCTTCCCCGGCACCATGCCGGGCATCGCCACCGATTTCTGGGTGCCGGTGACGATGATCGAGAGCCTGCAGTTCACGGGCATGCAGTGGACTGGCAGCGACACCGACCCCGGCACCTCCCGCCTCGACCGCCGTTCCACCAGATGGCTGTTCCTGAAGGGACGGCTGGCCAACGGGCAGACCATCGCCCAGGCGCGGGCGCAGGCCGAGGCGCTCTACGCCCGGTTGAGTCAGCAGTTCGCCATCACCAATGAGAAGGTGGTGGTGAGCCTGGTGCCCGCCGCCGACATCCGCTTCCATCCCATGCTCGACGGCTACGTGCGCGCGGCGAGTTCCGGCCTGCTGGGCGCCGTAGGACTCGTGCTGCTCATCGCCTGCGCCAACGTGGCGGCGCTGCTGCTCGCGCGCGGCTCGGCCCGCCGCCGCGAGATGGCCGTGCGCGCGGCCATCGGCGCCGGTCGTGGCCGCCTGATTCGCCAGTTGCTCAGCGAGGGCGTCGTGCTGGCTGCTCTCGGCGGCACGCTCGGCATCCTGCTGGCGTCGTGGGCGGGGCAGGCGCTCGGGGCCTTTGCCACCGACATGCTGCCCATCCGCAGCACGTTCGACTTCTCGCTCGATGGCACCGTGCTCACGTTTGCCGCCGGCGTGTCACTGGCCACGGCGGTGCTGTTCGGGCTCGCGCCCGCGTGGTCGGCCTCCCGGCCCGATCTGGTGCCCGCGCTCAAGGACACGCTCGAAGGCACCGGCGGGCCGCGGCGTCGCATCACGCTGCGCGATGCGCTGGTCGTGGGCCAGTTGGCGCTGTCGCTCGTGCTGCTCGTGGCCGGCGCGCTGCTGGCGCGCGGCCTGGTCGTGGCGCGCGGCACCGACCTGGGCTTCGACCCCGTCGCGGATCGCCACGCTCACCGTTCAACCCGCAGATGAACGGCTACGACGAGGATCGCGCCATGGCTTTGCGCGCGCAGGTGCTCGACGCCGTGCGCCGCGTGCCCGGCGTCACCGCCGCCTCCGTGGCCACGCGCCTGCCGCTCACCTCCGACATCAACATGGACAGCATCGTCGTGCCCGGTCATCACAGCCCCCGGCGACGACGGCACGTCGATCGACACCGTCTACGTCGGCGCCGACTACTTCACCGTGACGGGCGTGCCGCTCGTGGCGGGCCGCGCCTTCACCGAGCAGGACGTGGCCAGCGGCCGGTCGGTGGCGATCGTGAACGAGACGTTCGCCCGCACCTACTGGCCGGGCGCGTCGGCGGTGGGGCGCGTGATTCACTCCGGCGGCTTCGACCAGCCGGCGATTGAAGTGGTCGGCGTGTCGCGCGATCACAAAGTGCGGTCGGCGGGCGAAGCCGCCATGCCCTACCTGCATCGCCCGATCCCCAAGGGACGCGCCATCGATCTCGATCGTGCGCACGGCCGGTGCCGCCGGTGCGCTCATGCCGGCACTGCGCCAGGCGGTGTGGGCGCTCGAGCCCGACGCGGTCTTCACGGCCGACGGCCCCGCGAGCGATGCCGTCGACGCCACCATGGCGCCCACGCGCATCGGCGCCACGCTCATCGGCGTGGTTGGCGTGCTGGCGCTGCTGCTGGCGGCCGTGGGGCTCTACGGCGTGGTGGCCTACTCGGTGAGCCTGCGCACGCGCGAGGTCGGCATTCGCATGGCGCTTGGCGCCGAGCGATCGCAGGTGCTGCGCATGGTGCTCGGCCAGGGGCTGCGCCTGGCGCTGGTCGGCGTTGGCCTCGGCGTGGTGCTGGCCGCGGGCGTGGCCACGCTGCTGGGATCGATGCTCTACGGCGTGAGCGCATTCGATCCAGCGGCCTACGGCGCGGCCGCGGGCTTGCTGCTGCTGGTGGCGCTGGCGGCGAATCTGGTGCCCGCCGTGACGGCCTCGCGGATTGCGCCGGCTACGGCGATTCGCGGCTGAGCGCGGCGCTATACTCGACTTCTGGGAGGTCGTTCGTGCCCAAGAAGCCCAAGAAGCCACGACCTGCGACGCGGCCGCAAAGGCTCGCAGCGCTCGAGCGCGAAAGCGCCCGCGCGCTCGATGAGTTGATTGCCCGCTGGTTGGCGCTGCCTCCTCACCGGCGCACGAATTTCCTGCGCAAGCGGCGCGTGTTTGCGCCGGGGTCGTATCTCTAGCCCGCGCGCAGGATCTCGCGGGCGGCATTGGCGCCCGACCCGCCCGTGAGGCCGAGCCCCGGGTGCGTGCCGGCGCTGCACAGCCACAGGCCGTCGATGGGCGTGCGGTACTGACTCCAGCCGAGCAGCGGGCGCATCGTGAAGAGCTGATCGAGCGCCAGCTCGCCGTGGTGGATGTGGCCGCCGGCCATGCCCCACTCGCGCTCCAGGTCGGCGGGCGTCATCACTTCCGCTTCAACGATCAGGCTGCGCACGCCCGGCATATAGCGATCGAGCGTGTCGAGCACGGCGCGCAGCAGGCCCTGGCGTTCCGTGTCCCACGAGCCTTCGCGCAAGGTCAGCGGCGCGTACTGCGCGTAGATCGACATCACGTGCGCGCCAGCCGGGGCCAGCGTGGGATCCACGAGCGTGGGGATCACGGCTTCGAGCCAGGGCGTGGGCGAGTAGCGCCCGTACTTCGCGTGGTCGAAGGCGCGCTCCATGGCGTCCACATCCGGCGCCATGCGCAGCCGCGTGGCGAGCTGTTCGCGATCGGCGCCGGGCACGACGGGTAGACCCGAGAGCGCCAGGTTCACCTTCGCGAGCACGCCTCTGGTGCGGTAGTTGCTGGCGCGCCAGCGGAACTCGGCCGGCAGCGCCATCGGATCGCACAGACCGAACGTGGTCTTGGGATCGATGCCCGACACGACCATCGCCGCGTCGAGGGTGCGGCCGTCGTCCAAACGCACGCCCGTGGCCTTGCCGTTCGTCCCGGTGAGGATCTCGGCGACACCCGTGCCGGTCAGGATGGTGACGCCCGCCTGTTCGGCCGCCCGGCGCAAGGCCGCCGCAAGCGCGCCCGGTCCGCCGCGCGGCCAGGTGGCCGCAGCGTTGCCGGCCATGTCGTTGGCGGCGTGCAGCAGGAAGAGCAGGCCGCTGCCGGCCGACCACGGACCCAGCAGGTTGCCGAACACGCCGTCGGCGGCGAGCGCCGCCTGCACGACCGGGGTCGCCACGTGCTCCGCCACCAGATCGGCTACCGGCATCGGGCCCCAGCGCAGCAGGCGATAGCCGTCGGCGCGACCCAGGGCGCGAAACGCGCGCGCGGTGTGGAACAGCCGCCACAGCTCCGGTGTCGACGGCGCGTCCACCGACGGGGGCGTGTGGTTGAACATCGACGCCACGACCCGCCCGAGCTTGGCGCGGGTCTGCATGAATGCGGGCCACGCCGCGGCGTCGTGGGGCGAGTGCGCGGCCAGGCCCGCGGCGGCGCGGGCCACGTCGTGCCACAACGTGACGGCGCCACCGTGACCATCGAGCGCCGTGAGCCAGGCCTCGCTCGACACGAACTCGAGGCCGTGTTCGCCAAGCCGCAAGTCGCGGGCCACGTCGGCGCGCAGCGGCCCCACGCTGTGCGCGCCGGCCGGCACGAGGAAGCCGGGCGCGAGCTCGCGCGTCACGGCCGCGCCGCCCACGTCGCTGCGGCGTTCCACCACCGTGACCGCGCGCTTGGCGCGCGCCAGCAGCGTGGCGCACACCAGCGCGTTCACGCCGCCGCCGATGATGACGATGGGCGCGCTCACTTGCGCAGGTCCTTGAGGATGCGTGCCGCGGCGTTCTGTCCCGGCGCGCCCATGATGCCGCCGCCGGGATGCGTGGCCGAGCCGCACATGTAGAGCTTCTGCACCGGTGTGGCGTATTGCGCCCAGCCGGGCACGGGCCGCAGGAAGAAGAGCTGCTCGAGCGACAGCTCACCCTGGAAGATGTTGCCCTCGCTCAGCCCGAAGTCGCGTTCGATGTCGAGCGGCGTGAGCACCTGGCGGTGCCGGATGATGTTGCGGATGTTGGGCGCATGCACGGCGATGGCGTCGATCACCGCATCCCCGAAGGCCTCGCGGCGCGCGTCGTCCCACACGTCGCCAGGCTTCAGGTGATACGGCGCGTACTGCACGAAACACGACATCACGTGTTTGCCCGGCGGGGCGAGTGACGAGTCGGTAAGGGTGGGAATCACCATGTCGATGTACGGCCGGCTCGAGAAGGCGCCGTGCTTGGCCTCGTCGTAAGCGCGCTCCATGTAGTCCACGCTCGGCGAGATCGAGATGGCGCCGCGCAGATGTTCGCCGCGGCCTGGCAGGCACGTGAAGTCGGGCAGCGCGTCGAGCGCCAGGTTCACCTTGCCGGAGGAGCCGCGGTACTTGTAGCGGCGCACGCCTTCGAGGAACTCGTCGGGCAGTTCCTTCGGCTCCATGAAGCGCTCGAAGGTGAGACGCGGGTCGACGCTGCTCACCACCACGTCGGCCAGGATCTCGTCGCCGTTTTCGAGCACCACGCCTGTGGCGCGTCCCGCACGTGTGAGGATCTTCGCGACGGGCGTCTCGGTGCGAATCTCGGCACCGAACTGTCGTGCCGCGCCGGCAATGGCGTTCGACACCGCGCCCGTGCCGCCGCGCGAGAGGCCCCAGGAGCGAAACGCGCCGTCGATCTCGCCCATGTAGTGGTGCAGCAGCACGTAGGCGGTGCCGGGCGAGCGCACGCCCAGGAAGGTGCCGATGATGCCCGAGGCGCTCATGGTGGCCTTGAGCGCATCCGTCTCGAACCACTGATCCAGGAAGTCCACCGCGCTCATGGTGAGCAACTGCACCTGGTTCACTTTGTCGTGATAGCGCATGTTGCGGAAGCGCTTGCCGATCGACAGCAGCTCCAGCAGCCCGCGCGGGTCGAGCGACATCGGGTCGGGCGGGGTCATGCCCAGGATGGGCTTGGCGAAGCGGCCCATCTCCACCATGGCCATGCCGTAGTCGTCGTAGGCGTCGGCGTCCTTCTGGCTGTGGCGGGCAATCTCGCGTCGCGTCTTCGAGTGGTCGTTCACGCGCCACAGGTAGTCGCCGCTCTCCATCGGCGTGAGCGTGCCGTCGAGCGGCAGCAGCTCCAGGCCGTGGCTGGGCAGATTCGAGGTCGCGGATGATCTCGGGCCGCAGCAGCGACACGACGTAGCTGCACACCGAGAACTTGAAGCCCGGGAAGACTTCCTCGGTGACCGCCGCGCCGCCGAGCACGTGCCGGCGCTCGAGCACGAGCGTCTTCTTGCCGGCTTTGGCCAGGTAGGCGGCACAGGTCAGGCCGTTGTGGCCGCCGCCAATCACGATCGCGTCGTAGCGCATCGCGACCAAGTATAGAGTGTGCCCATGCCCGTGACCGTGCGTGTCGTCGTCCTCGCCCTCGTGGCCGCCGTCTCGTGCGGCGCCGTTCTCGTGGCCAGGCAGACCGCGCTGCCTGCCGCCGTGCGCGCCGCCGCAGACGGCATTTCAGGCGAGCAGCTCGCGTGGGACGCGGCCACGCTCGCATCCGATGAGTGGCAGGGGCGCAATACCCCGTCGCCCGGCTTCGATGCCGCCGCCGAGTACCTCACCGCGCGTCTGCGGCGGGCGGGCCTCGCCCCGGCTGGCGACGGCGGGAGTTTTCGGCAGACCTACGACCTGCATGAGACCCGCGTCGATACCGACGGCGCGTTCCTCGAAGTGGGCGGCACGCGCTTCAGGTTCGGCCGCGACTTCGTCCTGCGCTCGTTCATGACGGCGGTCGACGGTGCCGTGCCGGTCGTCTACGTCAGTCACGGCTGGGTCGTGCCGGGCCAGGGGATTGATCCCTACAAGGGCCTCGACGTGAAGGGCAAGCTCGTGCTCGCGCACGGTCCGCGCGCGCTGCCGAAGGGCGTCGAGATCCAGCAGGTGGGGCGCACGGCCATCAACGCCCAGACGCCGTTTGTCGCGGCAGCGGAGCGCGGCGCCGCCGGCATCCTGTTCATCACCCAGGCGAGCGAGCTCGTGCGCTGGGACGAGCTGAAGACCGCCAACACCGTGCGTCGCGAGCTGGAGCCGGCCGTGCCGTCGGCCTATCTGGCCACACCGACGACATCCGTGCTGCTGGCGCCGCATGTCACCGAGGCGCTGCTCGAGGGTGAATTGCTCGACGGCCGCACCGCGGTTCGCGCCGGCGATGGCGGCGTCTATCCCGCGCCCTTCGCTCTGAGAAAATCCGTCACGGTCCGAATCGTGCCGAGCGCGCACACCATGCTGCGCCCCTACAACCTCGTGGCCCGGATCGAAGGCAGCGACCCGTTGCTGAAAGCCGAGGCCGTGACGATGGCTGCGCATCTCGACGGTGCCGTGGGCACTCGCGAGGTGGCGGGCGACCGCATCTACAACTCGGCCGATGACAACGCCTCGGGCAGCGCCGCCCTGCTCTCGATCGCCGAGCAGATGGCGCGCGGGCCACGGCCGAAGCGCTCGGTGCTCTTCATTTGGGACAGCGGGGAAGAGCAAGGGTTGTGGGGCACCCGCTGGTTCGTGCACCGCCCGCCCGTGCCGCTCAGCAACATCGTGGCGCACCTGAACGTCGACATGATCGGCGCCAGCCGTAGCCCGGGCGGCGCCGACGCGCAGTCGGCGGAGGTCACCGAACGCGGCGAGGTGTTCGTGCTCGGGCCGAGAACCCTCAGCGCAAGTGCGGGTGCCTTGCTGGACCGGGTGAACCACGAATACTTGAAGCTGCGCTTCAATCATGCCAACGACCGGCCCGACTCGGAGTTCTTCTATCCGCGCAGTGACGCCGGCCCGTTCCTCGAGCGGGGCATCCTCGCGCTGGGGTTCACGACCGGCATCCACGCCCGCTACCACTTGCCGTGCGGATGAAGCGCGGCATCTCGACCCGGTGCAGATGCGCGACATCGCGCGGACGATTCTGGCGAGTGTGTGGGCGCTGGCCGATGCGTCGGAGCGTCCACGCATCGACAAACCGCTGCCGCCGAGCGTGCCGAGGTACAAGTAGCTAGGGCACCACGACGCGCACTTCGTTCGACGCGGGACTGGGACCCACCTCGTTCCGGCCCACCAGACGCACGTAATACGTGCCGGGTGGAACGTTGGTGAAGATGGCGCTCGACCCAGGGCCGAGCACTGCCCTCACCGCCGGCTGCCCTGGGGCGAAGCCCACTTCGACCTCGAAGGCGGTCGTGTTGCCAGGATCCCGCCAAGTGAACGACGCGGTGCGTCCGCGCACGGTGGAGGCAAGACCGGTTGGCGCGAAGGGTGAGCGAACAATCACCCCCACGGCCCAGCAGTTCGGCGTCGGTTCGCGTTCGCCGACCACCCCGCCGCCGACCCCTAGCGGCGAGAGCACGTCCGCGGTGTCGCGGCGTCTGCCGTCTGGATCGATCGCGTCGACGTCGATTGCTTGGCACGTCTTCTCGACGAGGTCCTCCCTCGGTACGCGCCCGCCTCGCACGACCCGGATGCTGGTTTCGGTGCGCACCGTATAGGCGCCGGTCATCCATCGCCCGGGCAGCGTCGCCGCCGTCCGGGCAACGGCTGGATCGGGAGGGGTGAACGCCACGCGCGTGCGTCCCAGCTCGGTGAGGCGAAGGGGATCGATGGCTACCAGGAAATCGCCTTGCCGCGCGAACAGCAGCCCGCGTTCGGCATCGACCGTCGTCAGTGTGGCGTTGAACTGGTCGGTGGCGGCGAGCACCTCGCCGGTGGCGGCATCGCGTGCTTCGAGGCCGACTTGGTTGACCCAAATCACGCGGCCCGTCGGCTCCGCGTGAATCGCCGTCACAGGGCCAGACAGCCGCCAGCGCCTCAGCTCCGTGCCGGTGGTGGCGTTGACGACGACGAGCCATGTCAGGGGGACGTAGCCGTCGAGCGCCGCTTCGAGATAGAAGACTTCGTCGGTGGCTGCCGCATAGGCCGCGGCCGTGATGGACAGGGGCGCCGTGCCGAGGCGCACTGGGGGCCTGCCGCGAAAGTCGATGGACCAGAGCTGCGCGTCGCCAAACCCCGCGCTGGCGGCGAACAGACGCGGCTGGTGGGTGTCGGCCTCGAGAATGCGGATGCGAGACAACGCGGGATAGCCGTAGGGCGTCTGTGGCAGCAAGCTGTTGGCGTTGAGGACCGTGCGCGTGCGCCGGTCGAAGGCCAGCAGACCGTCGTTGGCCGCCCACGCCAGATAACGTCCGCCGGCCACTGCCACTGGCTCGTTGCCATTCGGAAAAGGTGGATCGCCGGCAAACGGTGCCACACCGGCCGGGACGGGCGTAATGGCGGTCACGACGCCGAAGCCTCGCACCGTGGCATCCATTTCTACGATGCGCGTCTGGTTGTTCACAGACGCTACCAGTTCGAGGCGCTCCTGCGTCCGACCTGCGTTCGGGATGCCGATGAGGAGGGTGGCCGCCCACAGGCACTGCGTGAAGGATCTGGACATCTCGCTCTCCGCACTTGTCTCGATGTACATAATCATGTACATTCATGACATGGCCCAACGATACTCCATCGCCGAAGCCAGGACCAGCCTTCCCACGATTGTCGATCAGGCCGAGGCCGGCCTGACGGTCGAGTTGACGCGACGGGGGAAGCCAGTGGCGGTCGTCGTCTCCCTGAGGGAATTCGAGCGCTTGCGCACCGACCGCACGCGATTTGGCGAGGCCTACCGCGCGTTTCTGGAGAAACACGTCCTGGAAGACGTTGGCCTGGAGCCAGACTTCGTGACGTCCCTTCGGGATAGAGACAGTGGACGCAAGGTATCGCTGTGACCATGCGGTATCTGCTCGACACGAGCATCGTCTCTGCACCGATGACCAAGACGCCACGACCGGAAGTCGTCAGGCAGCTCGAAGTGCACGGGCACGAGAGTGCGATTGGCGCCCCCGTGTGGCACGAACTGACGTATGGCTGTCGCCGGCTCCCGCGAGGGAAACGTCGAGATGCGCTCGAGAACTATCTGCACCACGTGGTGCAGGCGTCCTTCCCGATTCTTCCGTACGACGAAGCGGCCGCCACCTGGCACGGGCACGAGCGGGCGCGCCTCGAGGCGCTCGGGAAACCCGCGCCGTTTGCCGATGGTCAGATCGCGGCGATTGCCCACGCGAACGGACTCGCGCTCATCACGCTCAACGTCAAGGACTTTGCGCGTTTCAAGGACCTGGACGTGAGGGACTGGTCCAAAGGCCACGGGCGCTCGTAGCGTGGCGTGGCGCCGTGACTCCTAACTACTACGTCTTCGACATCGTGTAGCTGAGCCACGCCTCCGCGGCTCGCTGCGCGCGCGAGACGGTGCCGGCCGACACGCCGAGCGTAGCAGCCAGTTCGTCGATGGTCAGGCCGCCGAAGTAGCGCAGCTCGATCACCTGCGCCTGGCGCGGGTCGATGCGGCCCAGCTCGGTGAGCGCGTCGTCGAGGGCGAGCAGCGCGAACGCCTTGTCTTCCGTGGCGATCGTGACCAGGTCGATCGACGCCGGTTCAACGCCGCCGCCGCGCTTCTCCGCGCTCGCCGCCCGCGCATGGTCGACGAGAATGCGCCGCATCAGCTGCGCCGCGAGCCCGAAGAACTGCTTGCGGTGTTCGAACGTCACCCGGTCCTGGCGTACCAGGCGCAGCCACGCCTCGTGCACGAGCGCGGTCGGCTGCAGCGTGTGCCCGGCGCGCTCGCGACGCATGAGGGCACTGGCGGTCTTCTTCAGCTCGGCGTAGACGGCTGGCATCAGCAGCTCGAGGGCATCGCTCTCACCGCCGGTCCAGCGCAGCAACAGCTCGGTGACGCCGCCGGAGTGCGGAGGTGGGACGGACGTGTCGTCGCTCATCGAGGCACCAGCGCAAGTGCGGCGTCGCGGTCCGCGGCGAGAGCGGCAAGCGCGCGGTCGCGCTGGGCCGTCAGGGTCGGTGGCAGCGGCTGCCGCTGCCACGCCTCGACACTGGCGCGGAACTCGGTCAGGGCCGCCTGCAGCGGTTCGGACGGAGCCAGCGGCGCTGCCGCCGGGGATCGGCGTCGAGCCGCGGATTCCTGCTGCGCCACCATCAGGAAGGCGCGGCCAAGGTCGGCCCGGGTCTGCGCCTCGATTACCGGCGTGACCAAACCGGCGGCCAGCTCGCCGCGGACGGTCGACGCCGCGGCCAGGGCGCCGCGGTCGCGCTGTTCGGCGAGCAGCAGGGCCAGTTCCACACCCGCCAGGGTGAACTGCAGCCGTGCGTTGCTGCCAGACGGGCCGTCGAAGTGCGATGGCCCGTCGCGACGCACCCGTCTGAGCCGGCTGTCGGCTTCCGCCGCGCGGCCGGCGACACGCAACAGCCGTCCGAGCCGGCGGTCGAGGACCAGCTGCAGAAACCGATAGCGCGTGCTCGCGGGCTCGTCGTGCATCAGCCGGCCGTTGATGCGATCGGCCTCGTGCAGGTGCGCCACGGCCTCGTCGAGATGACCGGGCGTGTCGCCGAGCACGCTGCCCAGGCGCAGCAGCACGTTGACGAGGTCGAAGGAGGCACGCCGGTCGTTCGGGTCGGCGTCGAGAATCGCGCGGCTGATTGCGGTGGCCCGTTCGAAGGCCCGGGCCGCGCCCTCGAGATCGCCGAGATTCTCGCCCGACCGTACCCCGAGCACATCGCCCATGTTGCCGAGGGCCACCACGAGGCCACGAAGCCAGTCGGTGTTGTTCGGCGACGCCTGCACGAGCGCCTCCCGGATGGCGGCCGCGCGGCCGTAGTTGGCGGCTGCTTCCACGAGCTGGCCACGCGACACACTGGCCGCGCCGACGGCGCTGTGCGCCGAGGCCAGGTTGTTCTGGCGATTGGGATCGTCCGGCGTCAGGGCCAGCACGGCCTGGGCCGCCTCCAGCGCGCGCCCCGCGGCCAGCGCGGCGGAGTCGTGCTGGCGCCGGTCGCTGTCGGTGCGGGCCATGTCGGAGTTCACTTCGCCGATGAGTTCGAGTGTGGCTTCGTCGCGCGGCCGCTCGGCGCGCAGCCGATCGGTGAGCGCGAGGGCCCGCGCGAAACCACCGTCGGTGCCGGCCAGGTCGCCCTCGGACCGGCGCAGGTTCGCCACCAGCAGCTCCAGACGCGCCAGACTGAGCCGCGCGTCGAAATCGCCGGCGGCCTCGAGCGGCGTCAGCAGGTCTCGCGCGCGGCCAAAGTTCTCGGCCGCCGCCTGCGGTTCGCCGAGATTGGCTTCGAGCGGATAGCCCTGCACCCGGGCAATCTTCATGTAGGCCGCCGCGAGTTCCTTCGCGAGGCTCGCGTCGCCGGCGGCGTCCTCACGCAGGTTCTCGAGATACGTGAGCGCCGTCTGCACCAGCGCCCGGCGCGCTTCGGTGGATCCGGGCAGCGTCTGGATGCGGTCGTGCACGCCGAACACGAACTCGTTGGCCAGGGCCCGCACCTGCTGGAAGCGGCGGTCGGCGCGCCGCGCCTGATAACCCGTCGACACCAGGCCGGCGATCACGGCCACGGCGACCAGGCCGGCGGCGACGGCCGCGCCGCGATGGCGGGTCAAGGTCTTGCGGGCCCGGTACCACAGCGAGCTCGGGTGGGCCTCCACCGGCAGGCCGGTGAGATAGCGCTCGAGGTCGTCGGCCACGGCGGCTGCACTCGTGTAGCGCCGCGCCGGATCCTTCTGGATCGCCGTCATCACGATCGTGTCGAGGTCGCCGCGCAAGCGGCGCGCCAGCGCCGCATCGCCGGCCGTGGTCACCCGTGCACTGGGCGGCGGCGGGTTCACGTCGCACACCGTGCGCGACAGCGCGAGCGGTGACGAGGTGTCGGTCAATTGCGCCCGCGCGCCGGTGAGCACCTCGTAGAGCACGAGGCCGAGCGAATAGATGTCCGAAGGCGTGCCCACGAGCTCGCCCACCACCTGCTCGGGACTCGCGTAGTCGGGCGTCCAGGCCAGCGCGCCGAGTGTCGGCGACGTCACGTCGCCGGCGTCGAGGAGTTTGGCGACGCCGAAATCGAGCAGCTTGGGCGTGCCGTCGTCGGTCACGAGGATGTTCGACGGCTTGAGGTCGCGGTGCACGACCAGGCGCTGATGCGCGTAGTGCAGGGCGCCGCACAGCTTCTGCACCAGCCGCAGACGGTCGGCCAGCGGCAACGCCTTGCGCGTGACGTAGCTGGTCACGGATTCGCCCGGCACGAACTCCATGACCAGGTAGGGCATGGTGCCTTCCGTGCCAGCGTCGAGGAAGCGCGCGATGTGCGGATGGTCGAGCGACGACAGAATCTGGCGTTCGAGGCGGAAGCGCGCCTCGGCGGCGGCGCCTGCGGCCGCCAGTGGCGCCAGCTTGATGGCCACGCGGCGGGCGAACTCGTCGTCGCTGACGCCTTCGTACACGACGCCCATGCCGCCGCGGCCGATCTCGCGCACGACCCGGTAGGGGCCGAAGCGCTGCGGCAATGCCGGCGCGCTGGCGTCTCGCTCGAAGGTGTCGGCCACGGCATCGACCACGCCTTGCAGGCGCACGCCCGCGTCGGCGTGCGCCAGCATCCCTTCGACGGTAGCGGCCAGCTCGGGGTCGCCGGCTGCCGCCGCCGCAAGGGCATGGGCTCGACCCTCGACTGGCAGCTCGACCAGGGTCGAGAACAGCTCTTCGATGCGCTGCCAGCGGTCGGGGGTGAGGCACGTCACGGCGTTGGCGCCAGTGTATCCGCCCCGGATTCCACGCGTGATCGAATCGGGCACCCGAATCCGCTTGTTCTGGTAAGTCATGGAGGACCGATACATGCGGCGACTGTTCTCACCCCGTTCATGGCGCCGGCTGGCGACGGCGACGGCGGCGTGCCTGTTGACCGCGGCCTCGGCGGCTGCGCAGGTTGGCACGGCCGCAACGCCGCTGACCATCCAAGCCGGTCCAGCCTTTGCCAGCATTGGGCTCAGCGGCTCTAACCAGGTGAATGCGGCAACCAGTGCGGGTGGCGTCACTCTGTTCTCCGCCTACGCGCCGAACGGGCCGCTCTTGGCCCGCCTCCCGTTGCCCCCGCCGCACATCGACCCTGATTCGGTCACGCCAGATCCATGGATCTTCGGCGGTGTTCCACCGGGCACCTACTACGTGGCCTTGGTCTATGGCATCGTCAACGCCCCGGCCATCCCCGCCACAGCCTGGACCCAGCTCGTGGTGCCCGGCGCGTGTACCGGCGCCCCTGGCGTGGGTTTGGTCGAGCGGCGGTCCATCAACGCCGAGCCCAATACCGTCCGGTTGTTCCTGTCCACCTTTGGCGGTTGCGCCACGAGCTATCTCGTGGAGGCGGGTACCAGCCCTGGTGCAGCCAACGTGGCGTCGCTCGAGACGCCTGATTTCGTTCTCAGCGCCGCCGGCGTGCCCGCCGGTAGCTACTACGTTCGCGTGCGAGGCAGGAACCAATTCGGGATCGGACCCTACTCGCAGGTCCTGCCGGTATCGGTGCCCGACTGCACGTCGGAGTGGACCCAACAGAGCAGCAACGTCAACGCGACCATCGTGGGCCACCAAGTGACACTGACGTGGACGCCGACCGCACCGTCGCTACCGCCAGAACGCGGGGGCCCGTTCACTTTCTACGAACTCGCGTTGCTGAGCGGCCGGCCGCCGGGTGCGCCACTACAGCCGTTCCTGATTCCAATCACGACCACCAGCGTCTCGGCCAGTTTGCCGTCCGGAACGTACGACGTGGTGCTCATTACAGGCAACGCCTGCACGTCAGAAGTTGTCGGAGGGGTGACCTTCACCGTGCCGTAGCCCGGTCGGCGCGGAGGTGTCAGCGCTGCTCACCGCCGGCGGAACGGCGCCTGATAGAGCCACACCGGACGTCCGTCGGGACAGCGCAGCACATGGTGCGGCTCGAGCGTGGTCGCTTCGAACTCCAAGCTCGCGAGCCACGCGCCGGGCCGCAGCTCTCGCGCCGCCTTGTCGCTCGCGCGGGTCATGCTCTCGGGGCGCTGGAACAGGTAGACCATGCCGTGCGTGGACCAGTCTGCCGTCCAGATGTCGGCGCGGCGCACGCGGGCGAAGCGGCAGCGCCAGGCGCAGGCCACGCGCAGCGGCCAGCTCCACTCGAGGCCCTCGATGCGGGCGGCGGGGTACTCGCGGTGCAGCTCGCGCAGCCCGTCGCCGAGTCCGCAGCCGGCATCCACAATCGACGCATTCGCCGCGGGTAGCGGCGCCAGCGCGGCCAGCCCTTGTAACGCGCCCGCTGGTGTGGGGAAGAGCGGCGCATCCCGCCACGTGCTCACGGGATAAAGCAGCACGAGCAGCGCGAGCGGCAGCAGCCACGCCCACGCCGGGATAGCGCCAGCCACGCCACTGGCGAGCAGCGACAGCGGAAAGCCGCCGGCGATGAACACGCGCCGCCACGGCGTGCTGCCCCACACGCTCAGTAGCGCCCCCACCGTGCTGGCGGCCGCCAGGGCCAGCCACGACGGAACGGCCAGCGCGTTGAGGGAAGTGAAGGACAGCCACGCCAGGCCCCAGGCCACGAGCGCGGGCAACGGCCACGTCATGCGCTGTCGATTCCGGAGCGTGTACGGCCGTCCACAAAGACCCTACAGGGGCGTGGTGGCCGTGTCGTCGAAGGGCTGCGTCTCGAAGCGCGTCTCGATCGCCCCAAACGCCACGACGTCGCCCTTCGCCAGGCGCACTGCCGTCGACACGGGGACGCCCCCGACCCGAGTGCCATTCTTGCTCTCGAGGTCTTCGACGCTCGCGTCGTTACCCTCGACCACGATGCGCGCGTGCCGACGGGACACGCTGGGATCATCGATGCGCACGTCGGCCTCGCGGTCGCGCCCGACGATGTTGATGCCGGTGGAAAGCGCGATGCGGCGGCCCTCCCGCAGGAGCACGAGCACCAGCACCAGAGAGGCCGCCGGCGGGCGATCGCGGTTCGATCGTGTCTCGCGGACCTCGGCGGCAAAGCCGTAGCCCACCCGGTGATGGGTCTTGATGATGAGGCCGACGCCGGCGTCGCCAATCGCGGCGCGCGCCTCGGCAATCAGCACCGGAAGATTGGCTTCCTCCACGAACGAGTCGGGCCACAACCGCTGCATCAGCTCGGTCTTTGGTATCACCCGGGGCCGGCTTTCGACCAGCAGCCGCAGCAGCTCGAAGGCCTTGGGCGACAGGTGCATGGCGACACCGTCCAGGGTGACCTCGCGGTTCACCGTGTCGAGATGGCAGCGTCCGAAGTCGTAGCGCATAGGCAGCGTAACTAGAGAAACCCTAGAACTTCCTTAAGACTTTCGTGCCGGCTGGCCGTCATCGTGCAGGGCACCGGACGGCCAGCGTCTGAATCCTATGCCGTGCATGGATTGGATGAGTCGACTTTCTTCGACCCATCACCGTCGGCCGTCCACCCCTTACAGGAGCGCACCATGAGCCACACCACCGCCCGATCGTTGATGGGAATCGCCGTCGCCGGCCTCATCGTTTCCCTCGGTTCGCCCCTACTGGCCCAGAGCAACATGGGCACGTGGGCCGCGAACATCAGCAAGTCCACCTACTCCCCGAACACCCCGCCGAAGAGCGCCATGCTCACGATCGCGGCCACCGGAGTCACGGTCGACGTCGTCGCCCCCGACGGCTCCACGCAGCATTGGGTCTACGGCGGCACCTACGACGGCAAGCCGGTGCCGGTCACTGGCAACCCGATGGCCGACATGGCCACGCGCAAGCGCCTCAGCCCCACGACGACCGAGACGACCTTCACGAAGGCCGGCAAGATGACGTCGGTCAGCACGTCGGTGGTGGCGGCAGACGGCAAGACGATGACCATCACGCAGAAGGGCACCAATGCCCAGGGGACGCCCTTCCTCAACGTGCAGCTCTACGACAAGAAGTAAGGCGTCACAGAAACATCATGGCCACGACACGTCAGCCGGTTGGTCGTCGCAAGTTCCTGCAGGGCGCCGCGGTGGGCGCGGCAGGCATCGTGGCCCATGCGCGCGAGGCCGAGGCCCTTCCCGAACCGCAGCAGGGCGGGGCCGCCTCGCCGGCCCCGGCACCCGCACGGGTCGAGGTGTTCCATACCGACCGGCCGGGCTCGGACTACATGGTCGACGTCGTCAAGTCGCTGGGCTTCGAGTACGTCGCGGCCAACCCCGGCTCGGCCTTCCGCGCGCTGCACGAATCGCTCATCAACTACGGCGGCAACACCAAGCCGGAGCTGCTCACCTGCTGCCACGAAGAGTCGTCGGTGGCCATGGCCCACGGCTACGCCAAGATCGAAGGCAAGCCGATGATGGTGATGGCCCACGGCACCGTGGGCCTGCAGCACGCGTCGATGGCGGTCTACAACGCCTACGCCGACCGCGTGCCGGTGTTCATCGTCGTCGGCAACATCCTCGACGCGCAGTTCCGGCGCAGCGACGCCGAATGGGCGCACGCCGTGCAGGATGCCGCCGCCATGGTGCGCGACTACACCAAGTGGGACGACACGCCGGTGTCGCTCACGCACTTCGGCGAATCGGCCGCGCAGGCCTACAGAATGGCCACGACCCCGCCCTACGGGCCGGTCGTGCTGGTGGCCGACGCGGCCCTGCAGGAAGAACCGATCGCCGCCGGGCGAACGCACGCACCTGCGCGTGCCGCGCCTGACGCCGACGAGCGCCGCCGGTGGGCGATTCCGGCGCCGTGTCGGAACTGGCGCGGATGCTGGTGGCCGCCGAGAATCCCCGCCTCATCGCCGGTCGCGTGGCGCGCACGCCGAAGGGCGTCGATCTGCTGGTGGAGCTGGCGGAGTTGCTCCAGGCGCCGGTGCAGGACATGCGCTTCACGCTGCGCATGAACTTCCCGAGCCGCCATCCGCTCAAGATGGCGCCGACCGTGCGCGTGACCGATGCCGACGTGATCCTGGGCCTCGAGCATCCCGAGTTCTACATGAACCTGAACTCGATGACGCCCACCAACCGGATGGGCATGGAGACGGCGCCGCGCTACAAGCCCGGCACGAAGATCGCCACCATTTCGTCGAGCGACCTGCTGACCAAGAGCAACTACCAGGACGCCGGCCGCTACGTCGAAGCCGACCTGGCCATTCCCGCCGACGCGGAAGCGACCCTGCCGGCGCTCATCGAAGCGTGCCGGCGCCTCATCACGCCCGAGCGGCGCCGCGCGTTCGACGCGCGCGGCGTCCGGCTCGCGGAGGACTCACGGCGCGCCCGCGAGCAGGCGCTGGAACAGGCGTCGTGGGGCTGGGATGCGAGCCCGATCTCCACGGCGCGCCTGTCGGCCGAGATCTGGAACCAGATCAAGGACGAAGACTGGTCGCTCGTGTCGGACGCCACGTTCATCAGCGGCTGGCCGCACCGGCTGTGGGACATCACCAAGCACCACCAGTACATCGGCTGGTCGGGCGCCTACGGCATCGGCTACGGCGCGCCGGCGGCGGTGGGCGCCGCGCTGGCCAACCGCAAGCACGGGCGGCTCAGCGTGAACATCCAGTGCGACGGCGACATGAACTACGCCCCCGCGGTGCTGTGGACCGCCGCGCATCACCGCATCCCGCTGCTGACGGTCATGCACAACAACCGCGCCTACCACCAGGAGCGGATGTTCGTGGTCGACATGGCGGCGCGCGCCAATCGTGATGTCGGGCGGGCCGGCATCGGCAACGACCTGAGCGATCCGAACATCGACTACGCGATCGCTGGCCAAGGCCTACGGCGTCTACGGCACCGGGCCGATCACGAATCCCAACGACCTGGGTCCGGCGCTGAAGCGCGCCATCGAGGTGGTGAAGCGCGGCGAGCCCGCGCTCGTGGACGTCGTGACGCAAGCGCGCTGACCGAGGAGCCACTGATGCCGAGACCCCTGCTCGCCTGCGCCGCCATCTTCGTGTCCTGGAGCCTCGCGGCCCCGCTGCTCGCCCAGACCGTCGCCACCGCCGCCCGCGCCCACCGGCAACGCCGAGAACGGCAAGCGGCTCTTCACCGAGAAGCGCTGCTTCTTCTGCCACGGCACCGAGGGGCAGGGCGGCGGGGCCTATCCGCGCATCGCGCGCGTGCAGCGCGGCGCCGACAACTTCGTCCGCTACGTCAGGCAGCCAGCGGCGCATGGCCGCCTACTCGGAACAGCAGATCTCGAATGCGCAGCTCCTCGACATCTACGCGTTCCTGCGGGCGCTGCCGGCGCCGACCGCCGTGAAGGACATTCCGCTGCTCAATCAACTGAAGGCGCCAGGAAAGTAACCCGGATCCCAAGGAGAGTGTATGACGCGCAAATTGCTGTGTCTCGTCGCGCCGATCGTTCTGCTGTCGGCCCAGGGGGTGTTCGCGCAGGCCAGGTATCAGCAGGTCTACGAGAACAGCGTGAAGCCGGGGCAGGAACTCGTCTACGAGAACTACGTCAAGAAGCTGGTGGCGGCGGCCGACAAGGTAGGAGCCAAGACCTACTGGACGTCGTACACCGTGTCGCTCGGCAAGCCGGGCTCCACCTACCGCGTGGCGCTCAACTTCAACTCGTGGGCCGACCGCGGCGCCTGGAGCACGATTCCCGCGATGATGGTCAAGGCCTACGGACAGCAGGAGGGCGAGCGCCTCATGAAGGAGGGCGGCAGCGCCCTGGAGCGGTCGGTCGTCGAGGTCTGGGAGTATCTGCCGGGTTCGTCGGCGAATCAGACCACGCCGCCGGCGCCGGCCGGCAACTTCGTGCGCGCGCAAATCGTCCGTGTCGCCCCGAGCATGGCCCCCGACTACGAGGCCATGACGGCCAAGTTCAAGCCGGCCTATGAAGCCTCGGCTGGGAAGCCGGTCGTCACGCGGTGGGTGTTGCGGGTGGGTGCCAATAGCGGCTACACCTACCGGCGCGTCGAGCAGGTCGGCGCCATGAGTGACTTCGACGGGCCGACGGGTCCTCAGCTGCTGCAGAAGTTCTTCGGGGCCCAGTGGGCGGCGATGCTCGCTGAGCTGAACAAGATGACCACCTTCCGGCAGGAGTTCATCTCGACCCGCCGCGCCGACTTGAGCCGGGTAGCGCCGTCCGCCACGAGCAGCCGGTAGCGACCGCTCAGAAGCTGACCTGCGCTCCCACCTTGAACACACGGGGAGCCAGAATGCTGTTCGCGTTCTGCCACGCCGCGCCGTAGCGCGTGGTCATCCCCAGCACCTGGTTGGAGTTCAGCAGGTTGAACACATCGAGCTGCGGTTCGACCCGCAGCCCACGCACGCGCACGATCCGCGAGAGCCGGACGTTCAGTTGGGTGTTCCGGCCCTCGCGATACACCTGATTGTTCGGCATGAGATCCACAAGGGCGGTCGCGGCCGAGCGAGGGCTGGATGGCGGCATTCGACGCCACGTAGCTGGCCGTGAGGGGAATGCCGGCCACGTTCTGATAGGTCAGGCTCGTACGCATCTGCCAGTGGAGCTTGGCAGGGCCATAGATTAGGGACCGCGGGAGGATAGCGTGGACATGTTGCACTACCTGGACGTCGCCATCGGGTTCACGCTCGCCATGATGGTGCTGGCGACGCTGGTTGGCACCACGACGGCCATGTGGCTGGCGGCGATTCAGTCGAAGGTGCGGAATCTCGAGAGTGGCCTCACGCACGTGCTGGGCACGCTGGGCGCCGACCTGACCGAGGCCGACCGCCTGACCATCGTGCGCAGTCTGCTGCGCGACAAGCTCATGGGCAGTGGGTCGCCCTTTCGCCGGTTCGGACTCGGCGCCACCGACGCCATTGGCCGCGAAGAGTTCGTCTTGATGCTGCTGCGCCGCGCTGATGCTTGGCCGAAGGTTGGCGAAGCGGTCAAGAGGCTCACCGACAAGGCGCCGGAAGATCTGCTCCGCGCCGTGGAATCAGCCATCCTGAACGAAGAAGCGGACCGCCCGAACGACCCTGCCAACGTGTGGCGCACGCGCGCCTTCAAGCAGGAGGCGCCGGCTCTGGCCGCGCGCCTGTTCGTGCACTTCGATGACGTGCTGGTGCGCACCGACGACAACACGTCCTACTCCCGCAAGGTCGCCGGCGCGTTGCTCACGCTGGCCTTCCTGGTCGTCTACCCCGTCAACTCGTTCGACCTGCTTGCGCGCTTGGTCCACGACGACGCCATTTCCGCCGCCCTGACAGCGCAAGCGGCCATGACAGACCCGAAGCATGAACTGCTGGCCGTCGTGGAGGAGGACGGCCTGTTTGGCGACGTCTTCTCGGACAGCAGCGTGCATCTGGCGAAGATCAAGGCGTGCCAGAGCGCAGTGGTCTGTTCCGCACGGGCAGCCGTGAGTGGGTCGCTCACCGAGCCCGGCGTGTGGACCACCTTCGTTCTGGTTAGCCTGGGCGTGCCGTTCTGGCAAGGGCTGCTCGACAAGCTGCTCGGCCTGCGCTCGAAGATCACCGACAAGACGCGCAACGAGCGCGAACAGCGCGCCGCGCAGACCTAGCGGCCGGATGCGAGGTCTCGGCCCTTGCCGTGGCCGCGTCCCGGACGGCTATACTCTCCCCGTGCCGGTCGGCTCCGCGTTCCACGCTCGCACGCTGCCGCTCGCCGGAAGCCTCAGCTTTCGCGACTGGGCGGGCTTCTATGCCGTGAGCGCCTACGAGGCGCACCACGAGCACGAGTACAACGCCATCCGCAACGGCTGCGCGCTCATCGACATCTCGCCGCTCTTCAAGTACCACCTGCGCGGGCCCGATGCTGGCCGTCTCGTGGACCGCGTGATCACGCGCGACGCCTCGAAGATGAGCGTGGGGCAGGTGTTCTACACGCCGTGGTGCGACGACGACGGCAAGGTGATCGACGACGGCACGGTCACGCGCGTGGCGCCCTGAGCTATATCGCTTCACGGCTGCTGATCCGAATTTGCGCTGGCTGCTCGAGCACGGCCGCGGGCTGAACGTGGCCGTAGACGAGGTGACCGAGCAGGTGGCCGCGCTGGCCCTGCAGGGCCCCAGTGCCGCGCGCCTGCTGGCCGCGGTGAGCGATCTGCCGATCCGCGACCTGAAGTACTTCCGCGCGGCCTCGGGACACATCGCCGGCGTGCCGGTGGATGTGACCCGCACCGGCTATACCGGCGACCTCGGCTATGAGCTGTGGATGCCGTGGGATCAGGCGCTCACGGTGTGGGACGCGCTCGTGGAGCGCCGGTCGCGCGCACGTGCTGCGGCCCACGGGCATGCTCGCGCTCGACGTGGCGCGGGTGGAGGCCGGACTGCTGCTCACCGACGTGGATTTTCACAGCAGCCGCAAGGCCAACATCGCCGCGCAGATGTACTCGCCTTACGAACTAGGACTCGGCCGCCTCGTGCAGCTCGACAAGGCGTCGCCGTTCGTGGGCCGCGCCGCACTGGCGCGCGAACACGCCGCCGGACATCGCCGGCAGATCGTGGGACTCGAGGTGCGCTGGTCGGAGGTGGAGGCCATCTACCTGGGCGTGGGGCTGCCGCCGTCGGTGCCGGCCGCGGCATCACGTGTGGCCGTGCCGGTCTACAAGGACGGACGGCAGGTGGGGAAGGCGACGTCCACCGCGTGGTCGCCCACGATGAAGAAACTCATCGCGCTGGCGACGATCGACCGCCCGCACTTCGCCGACGGCACCGAGCTGCAGATCGAGATCACGGTGGAGGCCACGCGCTACACGGCTACGGCCACCGTGGTGCCCACGCCGTTCCTGAAGCTCACCCGCCGAACCGCAGCCCCCGAATTGTAACGGGGCCTGTCACCGCTACAAGTCAGCCGCGCGCGAGGCGGGCGGCCTTGAACGACTGGATGCCCTTCATCAGGTACCAGGCCAGCAGTACCACGGTCGCGATCTGCGCCCACACGGCCGGCCGCGTCAGGTCGAGGGTGCCGGCGGTGATGCCGGGAATGAGGCGCGAGGCCGTGCCGCCGATGCCGAGCAGCGCCACCACCATGGCCGCGTGCATCACATGCTTGCGGGCGGCTTCGTTGCGCGCCACCCAGGCGAGCAGCACGAAGACCACGCCGAAGAACGCCGGGATGAGCGCGGTGATGCTCGTGCGCCCCGTGCCCAGGTAGCTGAGGATGCCGAGCGCCGCCAGGATCAAGCCAACCAGTCGCGTCGTTGCCGTCATGTTCGATGTTCTCCGCGGCCATTCTATCCGTCAGTCGACGGCAGGCCATGGCGCTGTGGAGGCCCTGGGCGGAATCGTGGTAAATTGATGTGTATGAAACGCACAAATGTTGTGCTTGATGAGCATCTGCTCGAAGAAGCCGTGAAGGTCAGCGGCGAGAAGACCTACGCGCGCACTATCGAGCGGGCGTTGAGTGAGATGGTGCTGCGTGCGCGGGCCCGAAGCATCGAGCAGTTCGCGGGTTCCGGCGTGTGGAAGGGCAACCTGAGCGAGATGCGGCGCGACGATCCAGCCGTGGTTCGTGAGAGCGCCGGCGTGTATCGCACGAGGAAACGCCGTGTGGCTCGTTGATACGAGTGCCTGGGTAGAGTTCTTCCGGCCGCCGCGCCGGCTCGTGCTCGAGGATTTTGCGCCCGGTGGCGGGCCGATCGTGACGTGCCTGCCGGTCATCCAAGAAGTGCTTCAGGGCATCGACGATGAACGCGCGTTCGTCGGCCTGCGCTCGGCGATGACGGCGTGGCCCACCGTCGACTCGCCGGTGACCAGCGCCGTGGTCGAAGAGGCGGTGCAGATTTGTCGACAGACACGTCGAGCAGGCGTGACGATCCGCTCGAGCGTCGACTGTCTGATTGCCGCGTCCGCCCTCCGTCACGGCCTCACCGTGGTGCACTGCGACCGCGACTTTGCCGCGATCGCTCGCGTGACGGGCCTGCGCCATCTCGATCTGTCGCCCCGTTTGGGGCGCCGCAAGAGCTGACCCCAGGGCCGCTGGCCCGATGCTAGACTCCAGGCCATGAAACTCGCCCTGGTGCAGCAACACGCCACGCGCGACAAGGCGGCCAACGTGCAGCGCGGGCTCGACGCGGTCGACCGCGCCGCGGCCCTCGGCGCCCAGGTGATCTGCTTTGCGGAGCTGGCCTTCGAGTGGTTCCACCCGCAACGTCCGGCCGGCAGCGACATGCGCAGCCTGTCGGAAACGCTCGAAGGCCCGCTCGTCGCGGCGTTCCAGGCCAAGGCAAAAGAGCACGGCGTCGTGCTCGTGCTCAACTTCTTCGAACGCGACGGACTCGAGACCTACGATTGCTCGCCGGTCGTCGACGCCAACGGCATCGTGCTCGGCATGACGCGCATGGTGCACATCACCGAGTACGCGTGCTTCCACGAGCAGGGCTACTACACGCCGGGCGACACGGGCGTACCGGTCTACGACACCAAGTTCGGACGGATCGGCGTGGCCATCTGCTACGACCGTCACTTCCCCGAGTACATGCGCGGACTCGCGCTGGCCGGTGCCGATCTCGTCGTGGTGCCGCAGGCCGGCACGGTGGGCGAGTGGCCCGATGGGCTCTACGAGAGCCGAGATGCGGGTGGCGGCGTTCCAGAACGGCTATCACGTGGCGCTCTGCAACCGCGTGGGCTTAGAAGAGTGCGTGGAGTTCGCCGGCGAGTCGTTCGTGTGCGGCCCCTTCGGCGAGATGATCGCGCAGGCGCCGAAGCTCGAAGATCATCTGCTCGTGACCGACGTCGATCTGTCGGCCAATGATCGCGCGCCGGCACGCAAGCTGTTCCTGCGGCACCGTCGTCCCGACCTCTACGCCGGGTGGGTGGGACGGTAGTGGCGCATCCGGTCGCGCCCGGCGTCGCGCCCGCCGCGACCCCCGCGCTGCGGCGCGCGCTCGGCAAGTGGGATCTCACCGCCATCGGCGTCAACCAGGTGATTGGCGCCGCCATCTTCCTGCTGCCGGCGGATGTGGCGCGCCTCGTAGGCAACTGGGCGCCGCTCATGTTCCTGGGTGTGGGGCTGGCGTCGCTCTTCGTGGCGCTGTGTTTCGCGGAGGTGGGCAGCCGCTTCGACACCACCGGCGGGCCGATTGGTCCGGCGCGCGCCGCGTTCGGCCGCTTCGTGGGCTTCGAAGTGGGCTGGATGATGTGGTTCAGCCGCGTGTCGAGTGGCGCGTCGGTAATCAACGGCCTGGCCGTGGCCCTCGGCTACTACTGGCCCGTGCTCTCCACCGGCGCCCCTCGCTCGTTGGTCATTCTCGCCGTGCTCGCGGGGCTCACCTGGGCGAACCTGCGCGGCATCAAGCAAACCTCGTGGCTGGTCAACTTCTTCACCATCGGCAAGCTCTTGCCGCTGGCCGTGTTCATTGCCGTGGGCGTGTTCTTCGCCGACCTGAGCCGCGTCATGCCGTCGGGCCCGGCGCCGCTCGCCAGCATGGGCACGGCAGCGCTGCTGCTGATCTTCGCCTACGGCGGCTACGAGGTCACCGGCATTCCCGCGGGCGAGGCGTCGAATCCGAAGAAGGACGTGCCGTTCGCCTTCGTGGCCGTGATTCTCATCGTGTCGGCGGTGATGACGCTGACGGCGGCGGTGGCCACCGGCCTACTGCCCGATGTAGGCGCCACGCGCACGCCGATTGCCGACGCCTCGGCTCTCATCATGGGCGCCTTCGGCGCGCTGCTCGTGAGCGCCGGCTCGGCGGTGTCGATGACCGGCAACAACATGGGGCAGCTGCTGTCGGGGTCGCGCACGGTGTTCGCGCTGGCCGAGAACGGCGACCTGCCGCCGGTGTTCGCCCGCGTGCACCCCGACCTACCGCACGCCGCACGTGGCCATCTGGTTCACGGCGATCGTGCTCGTGGTGCTGGCCCTGACCGGCTCGTTCGTGTTCCTGGCGGCGGTGAGCGCGGTGGCGCGCCTGGTCGTGTATCTGTCGGCGTGCGGCGCCACCTTGCGGCTGCGCCGCGATGACATGGCCACGCGCGTGGCTCCGGCCAATTTCACCGTGCCGCTGGGGCCCGTCATCCCCATCGTCGCCATCCTGATTTCGAGCACCATCCTGGCGGGCGCCACGTCGCAGCAGCTGCTGGCCGGCGTGGCCGCGCTGGCCGTGGGCGGCGTGCTCTTTGCGGTGGCGACGATGGGTGCCGCGAAGTCAGTCGCCTGAGTGCCCCCTCATTGAGGCAAGGCGCTGAGGCGCGGCGTGGCGCCGCTACGGCGTCAGCACCGCCACCTTCAGCGCCTCGAGCAGCATCTCGTCGCGCACGTCTGCGCGGTTCTTGGGCGAGCTGCTCCACGCCTCGTTCAGCGTGGTCATGCGCGCCACCACGCACGTGACGTCGCACAGGCCGACGTCGCCTCTCAGGCGGCCAGCGGCCGACGACCGCGCCTCCAGCTCGACCAGCCAGCGGTCGAACAGCCGGGCATTCTCTTCCTGGCCCTGGGCGCCGACGTTCCAGTCGAGCAGGCGGTTCATGGCCGTCACCACCCGCGGGTCGACGGGCACCGATCGCTTGCTGAGGGTGAACGCGAAGAGGGTCGTCTGGGTGCCGGTAAAGGGGGAGTCGGGCGTGGTGCCCGGCTTAACCGTGGCCCCCGGCTGCGCGTGCCCCTTCACATCCTTGAGCAGCGGCACCAGGGCTCGCGCCGCCTCGTGGCGCTGCGCCGCGGTGGCGCCCAGCACGATCGGCGACGGATTCTGGCCCGAGTGGGCGGGCGAGACGAAGACAAGGAGCGCCGCGCCAATCATGGCAAGGGCGGACGGGTGGGACAACTGCCGGCGCATGGGGCACCTCCTGAGTGCTGTCGTCCCACTACACCATCATGCCTGTGCCGGCGCAACGTGTGCCGTCGGAGACAGCGGCCGCCTCGTCTGGGCGCATACTGTCTTTGGAAAGCGAGGGACCCGATGACCGCGCCCACGTCGACTCCACAGCCGAAGTGCGCCCACCCGAGTTGCGACTGCGTCGTGCCGCCCGGGCAGAAGTTCTGCAGCGACTACTGCAAGTCGGCGCCCGAGACCGAGCTGCACTGCAACTGCCGCCACCCGGCCTGTCACATCTGAGGCGTCACGCCTCGTGGCCCTGCCGCACGCGCGCCGGCGGACGGCCCGCCGTGGAGCTGCCGGTGTGCGCTACGGCCGGCGGCGTCGTGGCCGGCCCGAGCTCGGCGGTGAGCGGGTCGCGTTCGAGGGCGCGCCGCCGCGCGAGGATCGGCTCGTTCAGGAACGCCACGAACGGCGCCATCGCCTGAAACGTGGCCAGCAGCTCCTCATAGAAGTCCGCCCGCACGGCGAAGGCCGGCGCCTCTTCGCGCGCGGCCAGGAACTGCTTGTGGCGAAGCACGTCGGCGGCCGGGTGGTCGGCGTCGAAGCCGCGCGGCATGCGGGTGGCCTGCTCGCCTTGCATCGCGCCCAGGCGCTTCGCGAACGCCGGCGCCGCCACGAGCCGCGCCAGCACGCGATGCCGTTCGGCGATGTGCGCGCGCACGCCGTGCAGCGTGGGCGGGTCGGGCGCGTAGAGGCCGCCGCCGATCCACACGTGTTCCGGCGCCACCTCGAAGTAGAGGCTCGCGCCTTCCATGCGCGCCAGCGACCGGTAGGGGAACACGGCGGCCACGTTGGTCTTGAGCGGCGCCTTGTTGGCGCTGAAGCGTGTGTCGCGCCACGGCCGGAACAGCGACAGCTTGGGGCTGGCGTGAAAGCCCGGGGCCACGCGTGGCAGGTCCACCGCCAGGCGCTCGACGATGGCCAGCATGGGCGCGTGCACGTGCGCGTCGTAGCGGGCGCGGCGTTCGTGGAACCACTCGCGCGTGTTGTGGCGCTTGAGTGCGCGCAGGAACGCGAGCGTCTGGGCCGTGAAGCCGGGTGCAGCGGCGGGCATGATCGTCATCCTACCAGTCGCCGTGCGCCTCGGCCGTTGCGGGTATTGGCCGCCCGCGTCGCGTAGTTGACCGATACTTGCAAGCGGCCGCCCCCGTCAGGATTCTTATGAAGCACCGCTCACTCGCCGGTCTCACCTGCCTGGCTCTGCTCTTCGCCGCGGCCTGCTCGCACCCGCCGGCGGCGCCCGACGGGCCACTCGTGCAGGACCGGGTGCTGCGCGTCGGGCCGCCGGCCGTGGCCGGCGTGGATGGCCCGGAAGGCGTCACCGCCGTGGATATGCCGTCACAGCCCTGGGTGGGCCGGCCCGGCACGGTGCGCACCACCGCCGCGATCATGGCCGAGGCCGCGCGCAAGCCGGCTGCCTCGCTCGACCTCAACCGCCCGCGCTTTCGCAAAGCGCGACCGAATCGCGCGCACTTGCTGCCCAATCCCGATGCGTTGCCTGATCCGCTTGACGCCCGCGCTGATTGCTGCTGACGACGCCCCGAGCGTGGCGCAGACGGCCACGACCCCGACGGTCGACGTGGCCACGCTGGCCGATACCGGATCGCTGCCGCCCGACACGATGGGCGATGTCGGGCCCACGCAGTACCTGGTTGGGCGTCAACGGCCGTATCCGCACCATTGGCAAGACCACGGGCACGGCCGACGGCGTGCTGAACGCCGACTTCGAGACCTTCTTCGCCTCGCGCCTGCCCGGCGGCACCGGCACGTCGGATCCGCGCGTGCGCTACGACCGCCGCACCAGCCGCTGGTTCGTGATCATGATCAGCGTGGCGATTCCGAACCAGTTCCTCGTGGCCGTGAGCAACACCGCCACGATCACCGCCGCCACGACGTGGACGTTTCTCGACTGGACCAACACGCGCACCCTCGGCGGCGTCGGCGGCGCCGCCTCGTGCCTGGGCGACTACCCCACGCTCGGCGTCGACGAAGACGCGCTCTACATCGGCGTGAACCAGTTCTGCGGCGCCGACGTGGCCTCGCCGCTCACCTTCGACTCGACCACGCTCTACGTGCTCAACAAGCCGGCTCTCACCGGCGGCACGCTCGCGGTGGTGCAGTTCGACGGGCTGACCAACGGCTCGGTCAGGCGGCATCTACACGCCGCAGGGCGTCGACAACTTCGACGCCAATACCAACGACGGCTATTTCATCGGCGTCGACAACCTGCAGGCCAGCCTGCTCGTGC
This sequence comes from uncultured Acidobacteriota bacterium, assembly GCA_963814395.1. GTDB lineage: Bacteria > Acidobacteriota > Vicinamibacteria > Vicinamibacterales > UBA2999 > CADEFD01. The sequence continues at coordinate 93,772 of CAWFCS010000031.1, read as the reverse complement.
TGCGCCGGGTCGTGAATCCCAATGCGGCGCCGAGCATCTCGAGCGACATCACGGTGAACGTGCCGGTCACGCGGCTGCCGATCAAGGTGCCGCACCTGGGCGGCGTGCTGCCCCTCGACGGACTCGACGACCGGCTGCTGCAGGCGGTGATCAGGAACGGCCGCTTGTGGACCACGCACCAGATGGAGGTGAACGCCAGTGGCGTCGCCGTGGCCAACGGCGGCCGGAACGGCGTGCGCTGGTACGAACTGGGCGGGCTCGACACCACGCCCTCGGTGGTGCAGTCGGGCACGGTGTTCGACGGCGCGGCCACCACGCCGCTCAGCTACTGGATGGGCGCCATCATGCCCAACGCGCAGGGCCACGTGGCGCTCGGCATGTCGCGCGCCGGCGCGAACGCACGCGTCAACGCCGCCTACACGGGACGCCTGTCGGGCGATCCGGCAGGGGCCATGGACACGCCCCTGTCGTACAGCGCCAACACGGCGTTTGCCTACAACGTGCAGAGCGCGCCCGCTGAGTCTCAGCGGTGGGGCGACTACTCCTACACCAGCGTCGATCCCAACGACGACATGACGCTCTGGACGCTGCAGCAGTACGTCAACGCCACCGACTCGTATGCCGTGCGGCTCACGCGGCTGCTGGCGCCGCCGCCCGCCGCCATCACGTCGGTCACGCCCACCAACGTGGCGCCGGGGCAGACCGGCGTCGCCGTGACGGTCACCGGATCGGCCGCGACCGGCGGCCGCGGCTTCTTCGACCCGGGCGCCGGCTTCCCGCGGCGCCTGGCGGCGTCGTTCAGCGGCAGCGGCGTGACGGTCATCGAGCGTCATCGTCAACAGCCCCACGTCGCTCACGCTCACCGTCAACACCGTGGGCGCGCCGCTCGGCGCCCGCACGCTCACCGTGACGAATCCCGACGGCCAGACCGCGTCGCTCGTCGCCGGCCTGATCGTGGGAAACGGCGTGAACCAGCCGCCGGTGTTCGGCACGGTGCCGGCCGATCGCACGATCTTCGATGGCGGCATCGGCGGCACGTCCGGACCGATCGCCTTCACCGTGAGCGATCCGGAAGCGGGTCCGGTCACCATGACCGCCACCTCGTCGAACACGACGGTGGTGCCGCCGGCCAACATCACCTTCGGCGGCGCCGACACGAGCACGGCGCGCACCGTGACGATCGCCACCGACCGGCAGCTACGGCACGTCGACGGTCACCCTCACGCGCCAGCGACGGCCTCACTACGGCCACGACCTCGCTTCGTGGTGACGGTGAGCCCGTCAGCGCCGCCGACCGCTCCGCAGAATCTCATGGCCGTGGTCGCGCGCAACACCGTGATCCTGACCTGGCAGGCGCCCACCTCCAGCACGACGGAGCCCGTGACCGGCTACCGCGTGGAGGCGGGATTCTCGCCCGGTGAGACCCTGGGCACGCTGGCTCTCGGCAACGTGCTCACGCACACCATCACGGGCGCGCCGAGCGGCGTGTTCTACGTGCGGCTGCGCGCGCAGACCGCGGCCGGTCTGAGCCCACCCTCGAACGAAGTGCGGCTCGCCACCGGCCAGTCGGCGCCGCCCCTGGCGCCGCAGGCGCTGCTGGCCACGGTGCAGGGCACCAACATCGCACTGCGTTGGACCGAGAATCCGCTGGGCCCGGCGATTACCGGCTACTACCTGCAGGCGGGCACGGCCGCCGGCCTGGCGGATGTCGGCGCGCTGCCGCTGCCGCCCACGCGCCCGCACGTTTGCGGCGAACGCCGCCCCCGGCACCTACTTCGTGCGGGTCGTGGCGGTGAATGCCGCCGGCGTCAGCGCGGCGTCGAACGAGGTCGTGCTCACGCCGGGCCTGAATGCCTGCACGATTCCCACCGCGCCGACCGGCCTCATGGCCGTGGGGCTCCCGCGCGCGTTGAGCGTGCAGTGGGAGGCCGCGCAGCGCGGCGCGATTCCCGACCAGTTACCTGTTGCAGGCGGGCAGCGTGAGTGGCGCAGCCGATCTGGGCACGGTAGGCCTGGGCGGCGACACGACGGCCGCCGCCGGCAATGTGCCGTCAGGGCCATACTTCGTGCGCGTCTTTGCGGCCAATGCCTGCGGCGCGTCGGCGCCGTCGGCCGAAGTGTCCACGGTCGTGCCGTAGCGTCCTCGTGTGTGTGGCGGAACGTGCACCCGCGCCGCGGGCGGTTACGAGGCGTCGTGGAAGATGATCCCGACCGTGTGACGCCTGCCCGAGCGCACCCGGCTCACGCCGTGCCGCAGGTTCACGCGGTAGGAGCCGCGCGTGCCGGCCACGGGCCGGTGATGCACGGCGAAGATCACGGCGTCGCCCTGGCGCAGCGGCACCACTTCCACGCGTGACTGCTGGCGTGGCCGCTGCTCGGTGAGCACGAACTCGCCGCCGGTGAAGTCGCGCTCGGGCTGTGACAGCAGCACCGCCACCTGCAGCGGGAACACGAGCGGCCCGTAGAGATCCTGATGCAGGGCGTTGAAGTCGCCCGCCTCGTAGCGCAGCAGCAGCGGCGTGGGCCGCGTCTGCCCAGCCGCATGGCACTGCGCCACGAACGCCGCGTGCGAGTCGGGATACGTCGCTGGCAGGCCCATCGACGTGTGCCACTGGCGGGCGAGTGGCGCCAGGCGCGGATAGAGCGCCTCACGCAGCGTGCTCACGAGCGGTGGCAGCGGGTGCGCGAAGTATTTGTATTCACCGCGCCCGAAGCCGTGCCGGGCCATCACGACCCGGCTGCGAAAGCGCGTGTCGTCGTCGTAGGTGCCGGCCGCGTCGCCGCACTCTTCCGCGTCGAGCAGGCCCGGCAGCATCGCCCAGCCACAGGCATCGACGTGCGCGTGCACGTCGCCCCAGGGATAGCGATCGAGGCGCGGGTCGGCGATGGGCGGCGATGAGAACGGCAGCACTGGAGACGCCATGTCCGCAGTGTGCGTGGCCGCCCCGGCCCTGGGCGATCCGCTTCGTGCTCTTGAATCAGCCACCTTGGCACGGATTCCGTGCCATAGGGGTCAGACCCCTTTCTGATTGCGCGGTCGCCCCGGCCCAGGGCGATCTGCTTCGTGCTATCGAATCGGGCACTCCGAGGACAGGAACTTCACCGCCGTCACGTCCATCACCGGCACGCCCACGGGCTGCGGCAGGCCGCTGCCGCCGCGCATCGGGTCGCGTCCCGGCTGGCCAATCACCACGCGCGCGCTGCCGACCCGCGCGCCGAGCAGATGTTCGCCCAGGTCGGCCTTCTTCACGATGCCCACGACTTCAACGAAGTGGCCGTTGTGGGTCTTCACCTCGTTCATCACGTCCTTCTTCGCGGCCACGCGGAAGCTGTGGCCCGAGATGTCGGGACCGAGCTGCACGCCCTCGCCCTCCGTGCGCTCGGCGGCGGCAAAGACCCGGCCCTTGAGGCAGCCGCGGGCACCGACCTCCACCGAGTCGCTCGGAATCTTCTTGGCGCCAGGCTCTTGCCACGGCAGCCCCGCCGCGAGCAGCAGAACGAGAATCGTGTCGATCATCTGAGGCGCTCCTGACAGGTCACTGGCTCCTACGAAGATGCCACAGCTTGGCCCCGTCGTGCGCGGCAATCACCACGGCGCCGCGACTCGCGAGCCATGCGCCAATGGCCGTGCCGCGCTCGTCGCTCCAGGCCCGCGCGTGCACGACCACGTGCGTGGCGGGGGCCAGTGCCGCCCAGGCGGCGTCGGCCTGGGCCAGCGGGTTGGCCAGCGTCGCCACCCGGTCGCGGTACGAGCGAGGAAAGTAGCCGCTGTAGCCGTTCAGAAGCGGCCTCCCGTGCATCAGCCCGAAGTACTGGTAGCGCAGCTCGTAGCCAGGGTCGCCAATCGGCAGCTCGACCAGGATCGTCTCCGGTGCCGTAGCCGCCACCGCCCGATAGATGTCCGGCGCGGCCACCACCGGCCGCAGGTAGGCCGGGATGGGCTGCAGACCCGGCGTCAGCAGGGGAGCGTCGAGCGGCATCGGGCCCATCCACTGCACCGTCAGATGTGCGGCCGCGAGCACACCAGCCAGGGCCACGCCGGTCCGGCCCCCGTGCTGCTGCAGCCATGCCGCGCCAATGCCCGCCAGCACCGCCAGTGACGCCGTCAGCACGATCGCGATGCGGCTGACCGCGCGCAGTCCCGAGTAGCCGGGCACATAGGTGTAGAGCAGGTCGTAGAGTCCGGGCAGACCCAGCGGCGCGCCGTTCAGCCTGGGCACCGGGCCGAGCGAGAGCCAGAGCCCCAGCACGCCGGCCACGGCGAAGAACGCCACGGCCCACCGCACGCGCGCGTCGGCGCGCCAGGGCAGCAGGCTGGCGGCCGAGAGCAGCAGCATCGGCGCGAGGTAGGGCAGGCGGTCGCGATAGAGGTCGAGAGTCAGGGAAAAAGCTTCGAGTTCGACCCGCGTGCGGGCGAACTGCTCGACGCGCTGCAGTTCCAAGTAGGGGAGCACGAGGGGCACTTCGGTCAGGATCACCACGGCGGCGGCGATGCCCAAGGCGATTCCGCCGGCGCGCGTGCGCCACGCGGTGTGGCGGGCCAGCACCGTGACGGCGAACGCGGCAATCAGCGGTCCGCAGTAGAGCGTGTAGTAGCCGCTGGTGGCGTTGAGCAGGATGACGCTGACGGTGGCGAGCGCCAGCGCGCCGCGCGACCCCGACCGCGCGAACACCAGCACGCCGACGAGCGCGAAGGGCACCCAGTGGGCCGACAAGGTTTGCAGGTGTGCGATCGCCGCGGCGCGGAAGTCGTTCACCGCGAAGAGCGAGCCGGCGACGAGGCCGCCGAGCCGGCTGCCGGTGAGCTCGCGCACCAGCAGGTACGCTCCCAGACCCGAGAGCACGAAGGTGGAGAGCCAGATCACGTTGTAGGCCAGGATCGGGTTGCCCGTGAGCCAGTAGATGGGCAAGGCCTGGAAGGCCGGTCCGAGGAAGTGGTCCGAGTAGGCCAGCGTGTTCACTTCCGGTGCGAAGATTGGCGCGTTCCACATCGACGCCAGCGCCCCCACATCGCCCGTGAGCGCGCGCGTGAGATGCTGCGCCGCCCACGCCATGGCCCACACGACGAAGAGCGGGTCGCCGTAGTCGCCCGGCAGGCTCGCGGTGAGCACGCGGCCGAGCGGCCAGGTGGCGGCGAGCGCCAGCGCGAGGAAGGCCAGCGCTGCGAGCCACACGTCGGCGCCGGTACGAGGGCGAGCGTCGGCCGGCATCCGGGTCAATGCGTCAGGGCGTAGAGCACGACGTTGATGCCAAAGGCGTAACCGTCCACTGAGAACGCATAGAAGTAGTCGGGGTCATCGCCCTCGCGTTCCCACGAGTCGCCGTAATCCGTGTTGTGCGTGGCCAGCACCAGGATGCGGCCGGCCTTGTCGAGGAAGGCGCGGGCGTGCGGCACGCGGCTGTCGCTGCCGTTCTCGGACGTGTTGCCGCCGGTGCCGCCCCAGAAGTTGATCGACGGAATCTGCTTCACGTCAGCCACCGGGAACTGCGTGCGGAAGATCGGGTGGCTCGGGTCGAGATCGCGCCACTGGTACTGGTCGGTCGGCAGCACGCGCCGAATCTCCTGCTCGAAGCCGGCCCACGCCGCCGAGCCCCAGAAGTCGTCGACCCAGAGGAACCCGCCCTTCTGCAGGTAGTGGCGCAGGGGCAACACTTCGCTCTCGTCGAACACGAGTCCGCCCGGCTCGGTCATCATCACGAAGGGGCACCGGAAGAGCGACGGGTCGGTGAGCGTCAGCACGAAGTGCCGCGGCTCCTTGTCGGCATCGAAGCTCACGCGCGTGCGCGTCAGCTCCGACAGCCGAATCGACAGGTTCACGTCGGCGCGCGGATAGTCCACGCTCCAGCCCGACCCGCGCCGGCGTCCGGTCTGGAAGGCGACGCGGCAGAAGTTGAAGCCGCCGTCGAAGCTGCTCTCGGTGGGCTGCGGAAAGCGGTTCGACATGCCCTGCCGGCGCTGCCGCGCCGCCACGTCCACGCCCAGGCTGGCCACCGCGACGAGGGCGGCGGCCACGGCCACGGCCGCGACGGGGCGAACGGCGCTGCGCAGGCGGGCCACGGTCACCCCGCCACTCTACGACGAAGAGGCCACGGCGTATACTGGGCGCCTTCAGCTGCCATGCCGCTTGCCCCTGCCATTGTCCAGTCACTGGTCGCGGATCTCCGGGCCCTTCTCGGCGACCGCGTCTCGACCGCCGCCGCGGTGCGCGGCCACCACAGCCACGGCGAGTCGTGGCATGCCTCGGCTGATCCCGACGCGGTGGTCTTCCCCGAAACCACCGCCGAGGTGAGCGCCATCGTGCGGGTGTGCGCGGCGCACGGCGCGCCGGTCATCCCGTTCGGCATCGGCAGCTCGCTCGAGGGCCATGTCAACGCCATCCACGGCGGCGTCTCGATCGACCTCACGCGCATGACCAAGGTGCTGCGCCTCAGTGCCGACGACATGGACGTCACGGTGGAAGCCGGGCTCACGCACAAGAAGCTCAACGCCCACTTGAAGAACACCGGCTTGATGTTCATGGTGGATCCGGGCGCCGACGCCACCATCGGCGGCATGACGGCCACGCGCGCCTCGGGCACGGCGGCGGTGCGCTACGGCACCATGCGCGAGACCGTGCTCGGCCTCACGGTGGTGCTCGCCGACGGCACGGTCATCGCCACCGGCGGCCGCGCCCGCAAGTCGTCGTCGGGCTACGACCTCACGCGGCTCTTCGTCGGCTCCGAAGGCACGCTCGGCGTGATTACCGAGGTGACGCTGCGGCTCTACGGCCGGCCCGAGGCCGTGTCCACGGCGGTGTGCGGCTTCGCCTCGATGGCCGGCGCGGCCACCACCGTGATCGAGACGATCCAGCTGGGTGTGCCCGTGGCGCGCATCGAGATCATCGACGAGGCGCAGCTGGCGATCGTAAACCGCTTCTCGAAGACCACGTTTCCCGAGGTGCCCACGTTGTTCTTCGAGTTCCACGGACCGAGCCAGGCGGTGGTCGAGGAACACGCGCGCATCGTGCGCGAGGTGGCCGACGGCCATGGCGCCACGTCGTTCACCTGGACGACGTCGCTCGAAGAACGCGCCAAGCTCTGGGAGGCGCGGCACAACGTGCTCTACGCCACGATTGCGTCGCGGCCGGGCGCCAAGGCGTGGACCAGCGACATCTGCGTGCCGATTGCGCACCTGGCCGAGTGCATCGTCGAGACCCAGGCCGACCTGAAAGCCTCGAACCTGATCGCGCCCCTCGTGGGTCATGCCGGCGACGGCAACTTCCACTTGATCTTCATGCTCGACCCCGACGACCCCGAGGAACTGGCACGCGTGGCCGCGGCCAATCACCGGCTGGTGGAGCGCGCGTTGAAGTTCGGCGGCACCTGTTCGGGCGAACACGGCGTGGGCTTCGGCAAGTTGAAGTACCTCGAACAGGAACACGGCGCGTCGCTCGAGGTGATGCGCGCCATCAAGCGCGCGCTCGACCCCGCGAACCGGATGAATCCGGGCAAGCTCGTCCCCGGCGTATGACGGAAAATCCGGTCGAGCACTATCTCAGCGCCCTCGGCATTCCGTTCACGCGGCATGAGCATCCGCCCGTAGCCACGGTGGCCGAGGCCGAGCAGGACCTGGGGCGGCATCGACGCCCTGCACGCGAAGAACCTGTTCCTGCGTGACCAGAAGGGCCTGCGCCACTTCCTCGTCGTGCTGGCCTTCACGCGGCGTGCCGACCTGCGGGGGCTGGGCGAGACGTTCGGCGCAGGCAAGCTGGGCTTCGCATCACCAGAACGGCTCCAGACGTTTCTGGGGCTCACGCCGGGGTCGGTGTCGCCCTTCGGCCTCATCAACGACCGCACGCATCTCGTCGAGGTCGCCATCGACGCCGCCATCCGGAATGCCGCCCGTGTGGCGTTCCACCCGAACGTGAACACCGCCACGCTCGTGCTCACCGGCGCCGACTTCAAGCGCTACCTGACGGCCGTTGGCCACGACGTGCGCTGGATCTGACACTGATATCCTGATCGTTCCTGATGGCCAAGCGCACACCCGAACCCTCGCTCTTCGACCCGCCTTCGCCGCCTTCTGACGGAGGCGGCTTCGGCGAGGCAAGCCGCACGCCCCAACAGAGCGCTGGCGGCTTCGGCCCGCCGCCGCCCCCAGCCGGCGGCCCGCCCGCGCCGCCCTCCGGCGGCTCAGGCGACTCGGTCGTCGCGCTGCACGACGCGGCGCAGAGCCGCTATCTGAACTACGCGCTCTCGGTCATCACCTCGCGCGCCTTGCCCGACGTACGCGACGGGCTCAAGCCCGTGCAGCGCCGCATCCTGTTCACGATGTGGCAGCAGAACCTCACCGCCGACACCAAGCACCGCAAGTGCGCCAAGGTGGTCGGCGACGTGATGGGCAACTACCACCCGCACGGCGACTCCGCGCTCTACGAAACGCTCGTGCGCATGGCGCAGCCCTTCTCGTTGCGCTACCCGTTGGTCGACGGCTCGGGCAACTTCGGCTCGCTCGACGGCGATCGCGCGGCGGCGATGCGCTACACCGAGTGCCGGCTGGCCCGCATCTCCGACGAGATCCTGCAGGAGATCGAACAGGAGACGGTGCCGTTCCGGCCCAACTACGACGGCACCAAGACCGAACCGGTGGTGCTGCCGTCGCGCATCCCGAACCTGCTCGTCAACGGCGCCACCGGCATCGCCGTGGGCATGGCCACCAACATCCCGCCGCACAACCTCACCGAGGTGTGCCAGGCGCTCATCAAGCTGCTCGACAACCCCGACCTGACCGTGCCGCAGTTGTGCCGTTGGGTGAAGGGACCGGATTTTCCCACCGGCGGCCAGATCCTGAACTCGAGCGACGAGCTGAAGGAGATCTACCGCACCGGCAGCGGCGGCATCCGTCTGCGCGCCACGTGGGAAGCCGGGCCGGTCGGACGCACCGAGAAGACGATCTACATCACCAGCATCCCCTACATGGTGGACAAGTCGGTGCTGGTCGAGCGGATCGGCGACGTGGTGCTCGCGCGCAAGCTGCCGCAGCTGCTCGACGTGAAGGATCTGTCGACCGACGACGTGCGCATTGCGATCGAGATCAAGCGCGACGCCGACGAGAAGATGGTCATGGCGTACCTGTTCAAGCACACGCCGCTGCAGACCAACTTCGCGGTCAATCTCACCTGCCTCGTGCCCACCGAGAACGCCGAGGCGGGCCGCCCCGAGCGGCTCGACCTGAAGCAGATGCTCTGGCACTTCCTGCACTTCCGGCTCGAGGTCGTCACCAGCCGGCTCGAGCACGAACTGCAGCAGCTCGAGAAGCGCATCCACATCCTGGAAGGCTTCGAGAAGGTCTTCGACGCCCTCGACGAGATCATCCGCATCATCCGCAAGTCCGACGGCAAGGCCGACGCGGCTGAGCAGATCATGAAGCGGTTCGTGCTCGACGCCGCGCAGACCGACGCCATTCTCGAACTGAAGCTCTACCGCCTGGCCCGGCTCGAGATTCTGGTCATCCAGAACGAGCTGAAGGACAAGCGCAGCCGCACCCGGGCCATCAACGCGCTGCTCGGCGACGACGCCGCTCGGTGGCGGCTGGTGCGCGAGGAACTCGAAGACGTGCAGAAGAGGTACGGCGACGCGCGCCGCACGGCCATCGAGCAGGCCGATGAAACCGAATACGCGCCCGATGCCTTCATCGTCGACGAAGACAACGTCGTGATCGTGTCGCGCGACGGCTGGGTCAAGCGGCAGAAAGACGTGAAGGATCTGTCGACCACGCGCCTGCGCGAGGGCGACGCGGTGATGGCCGCCATGGCCGGCAGCACGCGGGCCACGGTGGTGTTCTTCACCAACTTCGGCGTGGCCTACACGGCGCGGGTCATCGACGTGCCGGCCTCGACCGGCTACGGCGAGCCGGTGCAGCGGCTCTTCAAGTTCAAGGACAACGAGCGGGTGGTGGCGGCGTTCAGTCTCGACCCGCGCGCCATTGGCGACATCGGCCGGGCCAACCCCGGCGGCGACGACGAGCCGGCGAGCGCGGCGGATGCCGAGGTGGTGGTGCCGCCCGTGCACGCGCTGGCCGTGTCGAGCGACGGCTACAGCCTGCGCTTCTCGCTCGCCAACGTGGCCGAGCCGAGCACGCGTTCGGGGCGGCGTTACGCGCGGCCATCCGACGGCGCCGAGATCGTAGGCGTCAGCCTGGCCACGGGCGACGAGACGGTGATCGCGGTGACGCGCGAAGCCCGCGCGATGTTGTGCGCGGCAAACGAGGTGAACTTCCTGGCCGGGCCGGGCAAGGGCGTGATCCTCATCAAGGTGGCCGACGACGACCGCGTGCTTGGGTTCGTGGCGTCCAAGGGCGATCGCGATCTGCTCACGGTGGAGACCTCGCGTGGCGCTGAGCAGACCGTCAGCACCGGCAAATACGAAGTGACCGGCCGCGGCGGCAAGGGCCGCGAGCTCATGCAGCGCGGGCAGTTCACGCGCGTGGTGGTTGCGGCGGCCGTGGTACAAGGGTGGAGTGAGGAATCCTGAGCGCCGCCGGCTGATCCATGCCGCAATCGCGGCGGTGGCGCTGGTGGTGACCGTGGCGGCGGCAGCACTACGCGCCGATGTGGCGCCGGCGCCGGCGTGGCGCGTCAACGGCGGCGTCACCACGGCCCTGCCGCGCGGCGGCGTGGTCTACGTGGCGGGCGCGTTCACGCAGCTCTACACGCCGTCGACCAGCCAGGATCAATTCTACGAGCCGTCCACCGGTCGCGTGCTGACGCAGTGCGCGCGGTCCACGGCCACCCGCGCCATCGCCGCCACGCCCGATGGACACGGCGGCCTGCTCGTGGTGGCACGGGGCGGCGACGCCTTTGCCGACGTGAACGGCGCCTTCGTGCCGCCGCCCGACACGGCCATCATCCGGATTGCCGAAGACTGCCTGTGGGACCGGCAGTTCGCTGCGCCGGGCATCGACCCGGCCAATCCGAGCGACCTCACGGTGGGCCTGCCGGTGCGCGTGGGCAACGTGGTGCTCGCCTCGAATGCGGTGATCGTCAACTTTTTCCTGCAGGCGCAAGTGGCGGCCTACGATGCCGTGACCGGCGCGCGCGTGGCGTTCCAGACCTACCCGAACATCAGCGAGATTGGCTTCCTCGGCGCGTCGGCCACGCGCGGCATCGCGCGGGTGCGCGACGGCTCGGCCGGTGCCTACACGCTCGGCGCCGTTACGCCCAACACCCTCGCGCTCGAACCGGGCGCCGCGGTGCTCGCCGACGAGAGCAGCGGCGCGCGCACCTGGGTGCGCAACCAGACGCTGTTCCGTTCGCGCCCGGCCCCGGTCAGCACGCTGGAGGCCTACGACCTGAACACGCTGGCCCCCAAGGCAGGCTGGACCCCGCCGGTAGCGCCGGCGCTGATCGATATCGAGGTGGTGGGTGCGCGCGTCTTTCTGGCCGCCAGTGCCGTCAACGGCCAGGCCGTGGCGCAGCCGGCGGCGGTGCTGGCCACGACCGGCGCGGTCGACCCGACCTGGATGCCTGCAGCCCTCACTCGCCGCACGCCGGATCCGTCGGGCACGCCCTACGTGCCGGCCCTCACGCAGCTGGCCACCGACGGACTGCGCCTCTACCTCAGTGGCGACTTCGAACGTGTCGGTGGCAACGATCGCGCGGGTGTGGCGGCCATCTCGGCGGCCGGTGGCGCGCTCGACGCGTGGGATCCTTCGCCGCTCCTGGTGAGCCCGCTCGAATATTCGGCCGGCGGGCTGCTGATGTCGCGTCCGATTGGCACCAACCTCGTCACCCGGCGCTACCTGGCGGCGGTCGATCGAGTGACCGGGCTGGCCACGCCGTGGGATCCGAACGACGCGGCGCGCACGCTCCTGCACCAGCCCACGCCCGTCTCGGCTCTCGCCGCCGACGACATCCACGTCTACTTCGCCAGCGCCACCAATGGGCAGGTGCTGCGCGCCGACCTGGCGACCGGCGACGTCGACCAGACGTGGCGCGTCGTGGTGTCGCGCACGGGCGGCACGCCCGGCACCGTCACGACGATGGCGGTGGCCGGTGGCGTCGTCTATCTCGGCGGCCAGTTCGAGGGCGTGTCGGGCACGACCGTGGCGCCCACCGCGCGCCGCGCTCTCGCAGCGGTGGGCGTGGACGGCACGCTCAGCGCGTGGGCGCCCGCAGTCGACAGCTCCGAGCCCGGCACGCTCGTGCGGGCGCTGCTGGCGCTTGGTCCCACGATCTATCTGGCTGGCGACTTCACCGCCGTGGGCGGCCAGTTCAGGCCCGGCTTCGCGGCCGTCGATCCGACCACTGGCGCGCTTACGCAACCCGAGATGTTCGTGCTCGGCGACACCCGCATCTACGGCCTGGCCAGTGACGGCGTGCAGACCTTCGTAGCGGGCGTGACCTACGGCGCGCCGCTCGTGGGCTCCACCAGCATTCCCGACACGATCCTCACGCAGTACGGCCCGACGCCCGGCGTCGTGCCCACGAGTGCGGCGTTCGTGGGCGGGCGACTCTACGCAGGTCTCGAGTACGACATCGAATCTGGCATGCCCACCGCGCGGCCCACGGTGTGGTCGACGGTCGTTGCCGACCCGCAGGGGCTCCTGCATCTGCCCGACAACGACGGCAGCGCGGAGTACTACCCGGCGCTGCCCGGCAACCCGCCCGGCCCGCCCGTGCTCACCGCGCTGGCCACGGGCAACCGCGTCGACGTGTCGTGGACGCGCGCGCTCTCGGGCGGTGCGCCGACCAGCTACACGCTGTCGGCGGGCTCGGCGCCGGGGGGCAGCAATCTCGGGTCGCTGCTGATGCGCGGCACGACCACGTTCACCACCACCGCGCCAACGGGCATCTACTATCTGACGGTGGTGGCTCGGAACGGCGACGGCGTGAGCGCGCCGTCCAACGAGGTGGCGCTGCAGGTGGGATGCTTCACGGCGCCGCCGGCGCCCGGTGCGCTCACCTTCACCACCGCTGGGCCCTCAGCCACGCTCACGTGGGGCCCCGCCGCCACGGCGTCAGGCTACCTGCTCGAGGCCGGTCAGTCGCCGGGTGCGTCGGATCTCGGCACGTTCCAACTGCCGAACACCACGACCGCCGCCGGCTCGCCGCCCCTTGGCGTGTACTACTTGCGGCTGCGCGCGGTGAACGCCTGCGGCGTGAGCGCACCATCCAACGAAGTGACCGTGACGCTCGATGGCAGCGTGGCCGTGCCCGCGCCGCCCACGAGCGTGATCACGGCCGTGACCGGCAACGTCGTGAGCGTGGCGTGGACGCCGCCCACGAGCGGCGGCACACCGGCGGGCTATCAGGTGGAAGGCGGCAACGTGCCCGGCGGCGTGATCGCGGTGGCCACGACGCCCGTGCCCGTGCTGGTCGTGCCCGGCGCGCCGAGCGGCACGTACTACATCCGCGTGCGGTCGTTCAACGCCGCGGGCCTCGGATCAGCTACTGCTGATGTCACGGTGGTAGTTCCCTGAACTAGGGGCTGGGGGCTGGGGGCTGGGGTTTGCGAGCTGTCACGCTGCCAGGAAAGCTCCGACGGCGAGAGTCACGTCTCTGCGTAACGGGACGTCCCCCAGTCCCTATCTCTTCGCGACGCCGAGCGCAGCCAGCTTCGCCGCTATGTCAGCACCGGCGGTCGAGACCTTCACCGACTTCTCGATGTGCAGGATGCGGCCGTCCAGGCCGATGTAGAAGGTCCAGCGCGAGGCCATGCCGAACATGCCGAGCACGCCGTACTCGCGCGCGGTGGCTTTCGTTGGATCCGCCAGGATGGGGTAGTCGGCCTCGACGTGTGCCGCGAACCGGGCGTTCTCGTCGGCCGAGTCCACGCTGGCGGCGAAGTAGGTCACCTCGAACGCTCGAATCGCGGCGCCGCTCTCACGGAGCGACTTGCATTCGATCGTTCAACCACCGGTGAAGGCTTTGGGGAACCACGCCACGACCACCGCGCTCTTGCCCCGATAGTCGCTCAACGTGTGCGTCTTCCCGTCGGAGCCGCGCAGCGCGAAGTTCGGGGCCAGATCGCCGACCTTCGGGTCGGCCGCCGCTCTGGCCTGGCCGGCCGTCGCCGCGCCCAATCCGAGCACCATCGTCACTCCCAGTTTCAGCCACGCGCGTACGCCCATGTTCGCTCCACCTGAGATGGTATCAGGCCCGGCCCGCGATTCCCGCGGGTGCTCATGCGCGACGACGCCCGTATGATGGGAAGGTGAGGTTGAGGGTCCCAGGCTGGATCGCCTGGGCGGTCGCGGCCGTGGCCGCGCTCGTCGTGGCGCTGCTCGTGCTCGTGCACACGCCGCCGGTGGCACGGTGGAGCCGGGATTGGCTCGTGCGGCAGGTGGCTGACACCTGGCAGCTCGATCTGGCCACGAGCCGGGTCGACTACAACCTCTACACCGGCCGCGTGTCGTTCGCCGACGTGCGCCTGGCGGCTCCCGGCCACGCCGACGCCCCGTTCTTCGCGGCGGCGCGGGTCACTGGCATCCTGCCCTGGTCGATCGTGCGCGGGCCCTTCCGCGTGTCGCGTCTCGAGGTCGAGGCCGGCCGCGTGCTGCTCGTGCGCGAGAACGGTGTGATCGTGAACTTGCCGCCCTCGTCGGGCGCGCCGCCACCCGAGACGGCGCGGTTCCTCGACCTGCGCGGCCTGCAGCTGCGCGGGCTCGACGTGGACTACGTCGACCGCACGGGTGACGTCGACGTGCAGGTGCGCGATCTGCGCGCCGACCTTGGGGCTCCTGGCGTGTTGCCGCTCATCGGCCCGAGCGGCCCGATCACCGCCGCCTCGATCATGGCGCGCATCGGCGAACGCGCCACGGCCAGCGGCGCCGTGGCCGGCCGCATGTCGTTCGACGGCTCCAACCTGGTGCTCGAGAAGTTCACCGCGCCCTTTCCGGAGGCCACCGTGGTGGCCGACGGCCGCATCAATCGCGTGCTCGACGACGTGCGGTTCGCACTCTCGCTGACCGGCTCGCTCGACCTCGCCGCCATCGCCGCGTGGACGCCGCCACCCGTGCCGGTGTCGGGCCCCGGCACCTTCACCGGCACGTTCTCGGGACCGCTGGGCGGCTACGAGCTGCGCGCCACGTTCGGCACGTCGCAGATGACCATCGCGCGCGTGCCCGAGGTGACGCTGGCCGGCGTGCTCACGCTGACCTCACCGCGCGCCGTCATCGAGCCGCTCACCATCACCACGCCGCCGCAAGGCGGCACGGCCCGGCGCGGCGTGTTCGAGGGCGCGTTCATCTACCTGTTCGGCGATCCCGGTGGCTCCGACTTGACCGGCACGTATCGGGATTTCGATCTCGACATGGCGCTCGCGCTCTACGACCAGGATGCCGCTGACCGTGGCGGCCTGGGAGCAAGGCACGGTCAGGCTGGGACGCGATTCGCGCCTGGCGCCGCTCCGGCTGCGCGCCAGCGGCCGCAGCACGCCGCTCGTGCGCGCCGACCGCGTCGCGCTCGACGGCACCTGGGACGCCACGCTCGAAGGCGAGCAGTGGTTCGCGCGCCACGACCATGTGGTGCTCGACACGGCGCGCCTCTTCGGCACGGCTCGATGGGCGGCGGGCGGCGAACTCGCGCGCACGGCCATCACTGGTCCGCTCACGCTCGACATCTCGAACGTGGGCCCGGCCGTGGCGGCGGCGCGGCGCTCGGGCATCGGCATGTCGGCGGCGCTCGTCGACCTGACGGGCACGGCCCACGGCGATCTCAGGCCTGGGCGGCACGCTCGAGCGCACGCTCGTCACCGGCCACGTGAGTCGAGCGATCTCGTGTTGCCGACCGGGGCCGCCGCGACGGCAAGCGCCGACCTCGTCTACGACGAAGAATCGCTTGGCGCCCCGGCGTTCGAGCTCGACACGGCGGGCGCACGCGTGACCGGGCACGCGCGCATGGGCATGGTCTCGAGCCGTCTCGAGGGCGCGTTTGCGGCGACCCTCGGTCCGCTGCCCGACGTTCCTCGCGCCGTTCCTCCCGGACGGCGCGCCGGCGCCACCCGTCACCGGCACGATTGACATTGCCGGCACCATCGGCGGCACGACCGACGTGCCCGACGTGCCCCTGCGCGTGCAGTCCACGCCGCTCACCTACGACACCCAGGCGCTCGGCACCCTCGCCGGCGAGGCACGCCTGGTCGGCACCGAGTTGCGGGTCGATCATCTCGTGCTCGATCAGGGGCCCGGGCAACTCCGCGGGTCAGGTACGGTGGACTACGAGTCCTATGCCTACGACACCACCATCGAGGGCCACGGCCTGACGTGGACGCGCCCGGCACCAGGCGTGGACGTCGACGCGGTCACCGTCGACGTCGCGTTCGCCGGCGCTGGCACGCTCACCGTGCCCGGCGGCAGCGGCACGCTCCTGGTCACGCCGTCAGGTGGCGTGGGTGATCTGGTGGGCGCCGCCGACGTGCGCTGGCAGTTCGTGAACGGCACCGCTGCCATCAGCGCGCTGCTGCCCAAGCTGCGAGCCTTCGCGCAGGCCACCGTCGAACCTGTGGCGCCCTACGCGTTTCGCGGCACGGCACTCGTGAGCCGTCTCGACGTGCAGCCGCTGGCGCTCACGGCCGGGGCGCTCGAAGACGCGGTGATCGGCACGGTGGGCTTCAGCTCGGCGTTCGAGGGCACGTTGAACGACCTCGCCACGGCGACGGGGTTCGTGAACCTGCAGGACCTCGACCTCATGGTGGGCGGCCTGCCGCTGCGTCTCGAACGTCCCGCCCGCGTCACGCTGCGGGCCGACGACTTCACGGTGGACGACCTGGCGCTGCGTGCCGGCACGAGCACCACCCTGACCCTGGCCGGACGGTTCCGCGATCCGCTCGACCAACCGCTGCGGGCCTCGTTCGCGGGCGAGGTGGGCGACGTCGTGGCGCTGGCCCGTGCGTTCGGCGCCGTGCCCACGGGCACCACGGCCACCGGCGCCGTGACCGCGAGCTGGGAGAGCCGCGGCAGCCTTGCCAACGCGCGCTCGACCATCACCATCGCCAACGGCACGATGGCCATCGAAGGCGTGCCGCCGGTGACCGCGCTCAGCGCCGGCGCCACGTTCGACGGATCGACGCTGGCCGTGGAACAGTTCGGCGCGCAGTGGCAGGGCGGCATGATTGCCGGCACGGCGCGCGTGCCGCGTGAGCTGCTCGAGACCGGCACGACCGGCGCAGTGGCCCGGCCCGGCCGCCTCGACGTGAAGGTGACCGGGCTCACCGAGCAGGCGCTGGCGCCCTGGCTGCCGGCGGCGTCGCTGGCGTCGATGTCGGGCCGCGTCTCGGCCACGCTCGGCCTCGATCTCACGACCGCCACCCTCATGGGCATGCAGGGCCTGCTCGTGCTCGACGAGGCCAGTGTCACCGCGTCGGGCGTGCCCATCACGCAGTCGCGGCCCGGCTACCTGTCGATCGCCGACGGCGTGTTGAAGTTCGACGACGTCGAGTTCAGCGCCGGGGTGCCCGTGTCGATCGGCGGCACCATCAGCTTCCTGGGCACGCCGGAACTGGGCGTCTGGATCACCGGCACGCCCGGCCTGCGGCCGTTCTCGGTGCTCTCGCCGTCGATGGCGGTGGATGGCGCGGCCACGCTCGATCTGTGGATCACCGGTCCGCCCACGGCGCCGCGCATGACCGGCCGCGTCGATCTCGACGACGCCGAGATCGTGATGCGCGACCCGCGGGTGATCGCGTCGGACATCAGCGGCCCCATCCTGTTCGAGGGCGACCGTATCTCCATCCCCGGATTGACCGGCTTCCTGAACGGCGGCTCGCTCGAGGCGAGCGGCGCCGTCACCATGAAGGGGCTGGCGCTGGCGGGCGGCGAGCGTGACGTTCCAGGCGCGCGGCGTGGCGGTCGAGTATCCCCGCAACGTGGACAGTGAAATCGACGCGCTGCTGACCCTGTCGCCAGGACCAACGGCGACGACGCTGCAGCGGCGACGTGCGCGTGCTGCGCAGTTCCTACCGCGCCACGATCAGCGTGCCGGCGCTGGTGGCGTTCAATGCCACGCACCACGGCGGTGGCGGGCGAGCCCTCGGCCCTGGACGGCATCCGTCTCGACGTGTCGCTCTCCACCGAAGACGACATGATCTTCGACAACAACTACGGCCGCTTCGAAGCCGGCGCCAACGTGCGGCTGCAGGGCACGGTCGGCCGGCCGGGCATGACCGGCCGCGCCGAACTGCGCGAGGGCGGCGAGATCTTCCTGCTGAACAGCGTCTACCGTCTGAACGCGAGCGGCATCTCGTTCACCAATCCGGCGGCCATCGAACCCGACATGAACATCTCGATGGTCACGCAGCAGAACGGCGAAGTGACCGTGACGCTCTCCGGCACGCTCAACCGGCTGCAGACCAACGTGACGTCGACCAATCCCAACGCCAATACCGACCTCTTGAACGTGCTGCATCGGCGGCAACAAGACGCTCGACGGCGCCGGCGCCGCGCCAGCTCTTCTCGGGCGAGTTGCTGGGCCTGACCGGGCGCGCGCTGGGTCTCGATGCGGTGCGCATCGAACGCGGCTTCGAGACCGACTTCGTGCGCGACCCCGGACTGGTCGCCGACATCGTGCCGAACCCCGACGCCCGCCTCACGCTCTCGAAGCGCCTGCGCGCCGACGTCGAGGTGATCCTGTCGCGCCGGCTGTCGGGCAGCGGCGACCTGTCGGCGGTGGTCAGCTACCGCCCGTGGCGCGGGGTGGAGCTGCGCGGCAGCTCGCTCGACAACAACGACCGGACCTTCGGCGTGCGGCACGAGCTGTCGTTCGGCGGCGGCTCGACCCCGGCCTCCACTCGTCCGCAGTCGCGCGTCGCCGGTGGCCGACACGGCGATTGAAGGCGCCTCGGCCGACGAGGAGCAGAGCCCTGCGCGGCCAGCTGAAGCTCCGGCGCGGCAAGCGGTTCGATTTCATCACGTGGCGCGAAGACACCGAGCGGCTGCAGTCGTGGTATCGGGAGCGCGGCTTCCTCGAGGCGCGTGTCCGCGCGTCGCGCACGCCGGATCGCCGGCGACGGGCGCATCGGCCTCAGCTTTCGCATCACGCGCGGCCCGCATACCGAGCTCCGCGTGATCGGCACCGACGTGTCCAAGCGGCTGCGCGGCGAACTGGAACGCGCGTGGTCGGACGGCGTGTTCGACGGCTTCCGCACCGACGAGATACGCGGGGCCGTCGCCTACGACCTCGTGCGGCGCGACCTCATCGGCGGCCGTGTCGAAGCGGCGGTGACCACGCCGGCCGAAGGCGAAAAGCTCATCACGGTGACCGTGCAAGGCGGCGAGAAGGTGACGGCGCGCGAGATCGTGTTCGCGGGCGTGGAGTCGCTCGCGACGGACGACCTCGAGGCGGCGCTCCGGGCCCGCGGCCTGAACGACTACGTGTGGATGGACCCGAGTTCGGCCATCGAGCCACTGCAGTCGCGCTACGTCGAGTCGGGTTTCCGCGCCACGACGGTGACGCCGTCCCTGCCGCGAGTGGAGGCCGGGCGCGCGCGTGCTGCCGATGGCCATCGTGGAGGGGCCGCTGACGACCATGCGCGTGGTGACCGTCAGCGGCGTGAGCGACGAATTCAGCGCGGCGGTCGAGGCCATTGCCCGTCCGCTCGAGGGGCGCGCGTTTCGCGACGTGCAGGTGGACGACGCGCTGCGCCGCATCGAGGCGTTGTACCGGGCCAAGGGCTACAACAACGTCGCCGTCACGCCCCAGGATCGCCATCGCCGACGACCATTTCGCCGACGTGTCGATGGCCGTGGCGCCGGGCCGCCAGCAGGTGCTGCAGGAGGTGGTCGTCGATGGCCGCGGACGCACGAAGCCCTCGGCGGTCGTCAACGCGTTGCGCCTCGAGCCGGGCACGCCGGCCGACCTCACGAAATGGGCCGAGGCGCGCAAGCGCATCTACGACACGAACGTCTTTCGCCAGGTCGACGTGGTGCCCGAGGTCGTGCCGGGCGCGCAGCCGGATGGCACCGAAGCCGTGCGCGCGCGAGTGAGTGTGACCGAGTGGCCAGCGTGGCGGCTCCGCTACGGCTTGCAGTTGAACGACGCCGCCGAAACCCAACTCGCCGACGACGGCGACTTCGCCACGACCCGGGCGCAGACGCTGGGCGTGGTGGGCGACTTGCAGAATCGCAACGTCTTCGGCCGCGCGTTCACCTTCGGGCTCTACGGGCGCGCCGAGCGCCGCCTGCAGTCGTCGAGCGCCTACCTCACCTTTCCGACGCTGTTCGGCCGGGCTGTGCAGACCAACGTGTTCGTCTCGCGGGTGGGCCAGGACCAGTTCCTCACCGACAGCCCGGAGCCGTCGCTGCGACGCACCAAGGACGTCGGGTCGATTGAACAGCGGATCCGGCGCGGCCGCGCGCTCGAGGTCGCCTATGGCTACCGCTTGAGCCACGAGGTGCAGCGGCCGTTCGACCTGGAAGATCCCTTCCTGCTCGACGTGCAGGTCGGACACTTCACGAGCAGCGTGTTCTTCGACCGCCGTGATGACCCGTTCAACGCCACCCGAGGCTGGTTCGCGTCCCTCAGCGCCGAACGTCTGAGCCTGTTCGGGTCGGACAGCGACTCGGTGAAGGTGCTGAGCACGTTCTATCGCTATCAGCCGATCGGGCGCTTCACGGCCGCTTCGGCGGTGCGCGCCGGCATGTCGTTCGTCGATCCGTTGCTCTTCTCGGAGCGGTTCTTCGCGGGCGGTGCCGACACCGTCCGCGGCTACGCGCAGAACTCGCTAGGGCCGCAGGATTTCGGCCGCGCGGCGAGCGGCGGCAACGCGCTCCTGGTGCTCAATCAGGAGCTGCGGGCGCCGATCTACAAGTGGCTCAAGGGCGTGGTGTTCGTGGACGCCGGCAACGTCTTTCTTGCCAAGCGGCCGAGCTTTTCGGATCTCCAGATCGGCTACGGCGCCGGCCTTCGCCTCGATACGCCGTTCTCGATCCTGCGCGTGGACTTCGGCATGCCGTCTGGCGGCGGTACGCGGCGCTGGTACATCGGGATCGGGCAGATCTTCTAGCGCAGGGACTGGGGACCAGGGACTAGGGAAGAAGGGAAGGGTGCAGAGACGCCGCCGGAATGCAGGCCATGAGGCGCGCGGCCGGCGACGTTCTGCCACGGTGCACGGCGGGAAGACCCGACGCCACCGCATGTCGTGCGCTCAGCCCCTGAGCGCGTTGAGCGCGAGCTGCACCGTGCGCGTCTCCGGTGCGTCGGGCGCCAATTGGAGGAACCGTCTGAAGTGTTCCGCCATCTGATTGAACCGCTTGGCGCGCTGATGCGCCACGCCCGCGTGGTAGTGGGCGTAGGCGAACTCAGGCATGAGTTCGGCGGCGCGGTCGAGAACTTGAGCGGCTTCGTCGAACTGGTTCTGGCGAATCAACGCCAGGCCGAGCTGGTAGTGGGTGAAGCCGGTGTCGCCGTTCATGTCGCGGGCGCGCCGGGCAGCGCCGACCGCCTCGTCGAGGTTGTTGTCGAGCAGGCCGATCGACGACTGGCCAATCGCCGCCCACGTCTCGTTGTCGCCGCCCGACAGCTTGGCGAACTCGGTGCGCGCGTCCTGGTCGCGGTCGAGCTTCAGCAGCGCCTGGCCGGCCAGATACGTGGAGGCCGGGTCGTTGTTGCCGGCTTGTCGTTCGGTTTCAACGCGTTGCACCGCCTCGGCGTAGGCGCCGCGCTCGAGCAAACGCTGGGCTGAATCCTGGGCCGCGGCCGGAACCGCCAGCGCCACGGCAAGAGCCGTGCTGGCCATGGTGAGCACGCAGGTTTTCGTCATACTGCTGCACTTTGCAAGGCAGGTGCCATCGAAAGCCTGGGCCACCTGTCGTGAATTTGGCCGAATTGCGGCCATTTGAGGTCGGTGGGCTGGCCACACTGCCCTGTTGCCTGTACAAATTGACACCGGGTGGGTAACCAATGACCGAAACATCGAGGGTGGCCGACCTCGTGACGCGGGTGATCGACGGCGACCCGTGGCACGGGTCCACTGTGTTAGCGCTGCTCGAGGGCGTGTCGCATCAGGGCGCGGCCGCGCACCCCGTGCCGGGCGTTCATTCCATCTGGGAACTGGTGCTGCACATGACGGGGTGGGCCAACGAGGCGGGGGCGCGACTGGCGGGCGAAGCCGCGGGCGAGCCGAAGGGCGGCGACTGGCCGGCCGTCACCGACGTGAGCCAGGCGGCGTGGGCGCGCGCGGTGGCGGCGCTCGTGGCGAGTCATCAGACGCTGGCCGCCGCGGTGCGGGCCACCGACGACGCCGTGCTCGAGACGGCCGTGCGCGATCCGCGCGACCGCGCGGCAGGCACGGGCCTGTCGCACTACCTCACGCTACATGGCCTGGTGCATCACACGGCCTACCACGCGGGCCAGATCGCCGTGCTCGTCCGTGCGGTCCAGGCGATGAAGTGAGCCCGCCGCGACGGGCCGGGGCCGCGCGATGCGGCCCCGCCAATCCCGCCGCGCAGACGCTACCAGCGCCGCCGGCCCCAGCGGCGATCGGGGCTCGCACCCGGACCGCCGCGCGTCCCGGCGGGTTTTCCCAGTTCGTGCCGGGGCCGCCCGCCGGACCAGGCGGGTTGTGGTCGCGGTCGCGGTAGTGGCGCAGCCGGTAGCGGCTGGCACCAGGTCCGCCGCGGGGGCCCGGAGGGTTCAGCCAGTTGGTGCCCGGGCCGCCGCGGGCTCCAGGCGGGTTGTTGCGGCGGTGCGGATGGGCGTCGGCGGGCGCCAGACCCAGCACGAGCACAGCCAGCGCGCTCAGGGCGACGGTGCGAATCCACGCGGGCGACAGCAGCGTTGTCATCGAAGACCTCCGGGGAAAGGCGGCCCGATCACGGGGGCCGGTAATCAGTTAGACCGGGCGGCGTGCCTCGAGGTTGAACCTGCTATACTGGCGCGGAGCTTTACGCACAGGGGCACTCCGGGGCTGCAGTCGTTGCACCGGGTGTTCACCAGCAGCCACCCGGCGGGTGGCTTGCGTCCAGGCCGCGCGGACCTTCGGTCGTCACCGCGCACTGGCCGTGCGAACAAGCGGGCACCACGCACGGGACCGCGTGCACGGTGCGGCTCAACCATTTTTCAACCCGAGTGTCGTCAGCATCTTCGGCCGTGTCCCGCGGTGAATCCGCGCGCGCCTCACGTGGCGCGACGTGGCTGCTTGCGCTCGTCATGGCGGCGGCCTTCCTCACGCCGCTGTCGATTCGCGCGGTCAATGGCGTGGTGGTGGGCACGCCGCCCGGACTCGGCTATCTGCCCGCGCTCGAGAAGAGCGGTCACCACCGGCCCTTCGACCCCACACAGATCGACAACCTGCGCCGCGGCCGGCCGCTCTGGGTGTTCATCGGCGACTCGATGCTCGGCACGCGCATCGATCCGATCTACCTCGGCGAGCTGTCGGCCACGCACGACGAGCTGGTGTCGTTCCTCTACAACCCGGCGACCGGACCGGCGTGGTGGTATCTCAGTTTCAAGAATCACTTCATCGCGTCGGGCATCACGCCGCGCGCCGTGTTCGTGTTCTTCCGCGACACCAATCTCACCGACACGCTGTTCCGCGTCGACAGCCTCTACGGCAACGTGCTCGACGAGGTGGCGCATGCCGAAGAGCCCGAGCTGAACGCGGTCATCGCCGCGCGCAAGCGCGGCATCTGGTCGCGCGTGCACACCGCCGCGGTGCGCACGTATGGCACCGACCTCGCCACCGGCTGGCTCGAACCCGGCATTCGCCGCTGGTTCGTCAACTGGCGATTTCCCGACCCGGGCGCGCGTCTCCGCTTCGATCAGTCACTCGGCGAACGCTTCGATCTCGCCAACCTGCGGAGCGACGTGGCGGCCGACCTGGCCGGCCCCAATGAATCCGCCGACTTCGCTCGCGACCTGCCCTCGTCGGTGCTGCCGCTGATGATCGACCTGGCCAAGCAGCGCGGCGTGCAGCTCTGCTTCGTGCGCGTGCAGCGCCGCCCGCGCGGCACGACGCCGCCGCCGCAGTCGCCCAATCTGCGGCGCTACGTCGGCGACCTGAAGGCGTATCTCGCGGCCAACGGCGCGCTCTACCACGACGACTGGGGCGACCCCGAGCTGCCCGAGTCGATCTACGCCGACGGCGACCACGTGCGCGACCGCCGCCACTACACCGAGGTGTTCCGCCGCCGGCTGGACCCGCTCTTTCGATGATCTTCCACAGCCTCGACTTCGCCGCGTTCTTCCTGGTGGTCGTGTCGATCTACTGGCGCTTGCCGCACCGCGGCCAGAACCTGCTGCTGCTCGGCGGCCAGCTACGTCTTCTACGGCTGGGTGCACCCGTGGTTCGTGCTCATCATGCTGGCCTCGACCACGGTCGACTACTGGGCCGGGCAGCGGATGGAAGACGACCGCGCGCGAACAAGCGCGCGCTACCTGGCCGCCAGTCTGGCCGTGAATCTCGGCATGCTCGGCGTCTTCAAGTACTTCAACTTCTTCATCGAGAACGTGCGCGACGTGCTCGGCGCCGTCGGCCTCACCGTGGCGCCGCCGCTGCTCGAACTCGCGCTGCCGGCTGGCATCTCGTTCTACACCTTCCAGGCGCTCAGCTACACCGTGGACGTCTACAAGGGCGAGATGGCCGCGCGCCGCAACCCGATCGACTTCGCGCTCTTCGTCGCCTTCTTTCCCGCACCTCGTGGCCGGGCCGATCATGCGCGCCAGGAACCTGCTGGTGCAGGTGGAGCAGCCGCGCACGTGGAACGCCACGCTGGCCCGCTCCGGCGTGGTGCTGGTGATGTGGGGCCTGTTCAAGAAGCTGGTCATCGCCGACAACGTGGGCGTCATCAGCAACCGCGTGTTCTCGCAGCAGGACCCGGCGTTCGAGGTGTTGTGGGCCGGCGTGTTCGCCTTCGGCATGCAGATCTACGCCGACTTCTCCGCCTACTCCGACATCGCCCGCGGCGTGGCCCGCTGGTTCGGCTTCGAACTGGTAGTCAACTTCAACCACCCCTACATCGCGCACAGCCCGACCGACTTCTGGCGGCGCTGGCACATCTCGCTCTCCACGTGGTTCCGCGACTACGTCTACATCCCGCTCGGCGGCAATCGCGGCGGTGCGGTCGTGGCCGCGTGCACGCTCGTCACTACGTTCCTGGTGTCGGGCTTCTGGCACGGCGCCAGCTGGAACTACGTGATCTGGGGCTTCTACCACGGGCTGCTCGTGTGGGGCACGCGCGCCGTGGGACAGGCCCTGCGGCTGCCCGAGCACTGGCCCGGCCCGCTCGCGCTCGTGCAGGTGGCGCTCACGTGGCTGGCCATGATGGCCGGTTGGCTGTTCTTCCGCGAGACCAACGCCGACTTCCTCGGCCACTTCGTGCGGCTCTCCCCAGCCACCACGATGCAGGGCGAAGCGGCGATTGGCCTGCACTTCTTCATGCTGGCAGCGACCTGGTCGCTGCCGCTCTTCCTCCACGATCTCTGGGCCCTGGCACGCGAGCGTCAGGTGTCCCTGGTGACGTGGACGGAAACCCAGATGACGGGTCTGCGCCTGGCGAGTGTCCAAGCGGCAGGCGTTGGTGTGCTCGCGTCTCTGACGCTCGTGCTGCGTAGCACGACGTCGCTCGACTTCATCTACTTTGCCTTCTGAGGAACGCAACCTAAAGGAACGACTCTATGTCCGACGAACGACTCAAGATTGCAGTGTTCATCGATTTCGACAACGTCGAAATCGGCGTCAAGACCACGCTCGGTCTCAACTTCGACATCGGCGCCGTGCTCGAAGCCATCAAGGAACGCGGCGAGGTCATCACCAAGGTGGCCTTCGGTGACTGGAAGCGCTCGGGCGACTACGGCCGGGCCATGTCCAATCACGCCGTGCGGCTGGTGCAGCGCGTGATGACCCCCGGCGGCGACAAGAACGGCGCCGACATCAACCTGGCGCTCGACGCGCTCGAGATGGCGTTCACCCACGACCACATCAACGCCTTCGTGATCGTCGGCGGCGACAGCGACTTCATCACGCTGGTCGAGAAGCTGAAGCAGTACGACAAGAAGGTGTTCGTGGTGGGCGGCCGCCAGTTCACCAGCCAGGTGATGCAGAAGAACTGCACCGAGTTCATCGCCTACGAGAACGTGGTCGGCCGTGGCGCCACCAGCAGCAGCGGCTCCAGCCACCGCGGTGGCGGCGATCGCTCGCGTCCGGCCGCGGCTGGCGCCCCGGTGGGCGTGGGCCAGGCCATGAACATCGACGCGATCGTGCCGCTCGTGCGGCGCGCGTTGAAGGTGCTCGCGGATCGCGAAGTGACGCCGCAGCTCGGCCTGCTGAAGAGCACGCTGCTGCAGCTCGACTCGTCGTTCTCGGAGCGCGACTACGGCGTGAGCAGCTTCCGCGACTTCGCCGAGAAGCTGGCCGAAAAGGGCATCGTGCTCTTGAAGCACACCGGGCGCAGCACGCTCGTGGAGCTGAGCGAGGCCGGCGCGGCCATGGCCGATGCGGCCCCCGCCCCGGTGTCCGACGCCGGCGCGAACGGCGGCGACGGCGCTCCCGTCCCGGCGCCGCACGGCGCCCGCCGGCGATGTGCCGGTGCGCGAGATGGCGCCGCGCGCCCCGCGCGAGATCGACCCCGCCACGGCAGCCGCGATTGCCGAGGGCGTGGAGCTCGTGCGCGAGCTGCTGTCCGACCCGCCCCAGCCCCCGCGCTGGCCGATGTACCTGCGCCAGATCAAGCAGTTCATCCGCGCCAGCCATCCCGACTTCGACGACCGCAAGTACGGATCGATCGTCGATCTGATGCGCGCCTGTCAGAAGGAAGGGCTCGTGAAGCTGGAACGCGACCGTCAGGGCGGCCTGCGCGTGTTCGGCGCGGGCGGCTCGGCCGCCGCGGGCGCCGGTTCGTCGGCGCCGATGTCGGACGCGCCGGCCGTGGTGCCGTCGTCGGCCAACGTCTACCGGCCTAAGAGCGTCACCTTCGGGTGGGTCGTCGGCGATGATGTCGAGGAAGCGGTGGAGTCAGGCGACGGCGAGGGCGACGAGCCCGAGCTCGACGTGCCGGTGCAGATTGCGCCGATCGTGCCCGACGAGACCGATTCGGAAGACGACCAGTCGAAGTTCTTCGCGCCCGGCAGCGCGAAGGAGCCGGTCAGCGCGGGCCCGGCGGCCCGCGGCGCCAAGCGTGGTCCGCGGCGCACGATGAGCGCGGAAGACGCGGCGGATCGGCCCAAGCGCGCGCGCAAGGCTCCGGCCGGCGGCAGCCGCCGTTCGGCCGCTCCGGCCCCGGCGCGTCGCAAGAAGAGCTAGCGCCCGGGTTCAGCGTTCGTAGTCGGTCTCGACATGGCCTGCCGTGCGGCTCCATTGCACGCGGCGCGGCGGCAACGTGTCGGGCCGGCCCGGGCGGTGGAAGTAGATGAGGATCTCGGCGTAACGCTCCTGGAGCGGCGCCGAGATCTCGACCGCGATGGCCCGCGCCTCGTCGAGGTGCGGGGTCTCGACCTGCAGCACGAGCACGCTCTGCGCGGAGTACCTGCTCGGTGATGGTCCAGCGCGCCCAGGGCTCAGCGGCGCGTTTCACGGCCGGCAGCCGCTGTGCCCGCGTGGGCGCAGACGGCGTGACCGCGCGCCCTGCGGGGTGCACCGAGACCCACGTGCCGGCGCCCGCAGCACTGCAGAGTCCCACCACCGCGGCCAGCGCCGCCTTGGTCACGGCGCAACCATAGGCGCGTTCGCCCGGGAAGGCAAGCCAAGACGGCTCCGCTCGGCTTTATACTGCGGGAGTCGTTCCGTGCACGCCCCAGCCCCCAGCCCCTAGCCCCCAGGTTCCGAGTTCTCGTGTCCTACACCGCCAAAGACATCACCGTTCTCGAAGGCCTCGAGCCTGTCCGCAAGCGCCCCGGCATGTACATCGGCGGCGTGGGCTCGACCGGCCTGCACCACCTGGTGTGGGAGATCCTCGACAACTCGATCGACGAGGCCATGAACGGCCACGCCTCGACCATCGCCGTGACCCTGCACGAGGACGGCTCGTCGGTCACGATCAGCGACGACGGCCGCGGCATCCCCGTCGACGCGCACGCCAAAGGCAAGGCGAGCGCGCTCGAAGTGGTGTTCACCGTGCTGCATGCCGGCGGCAAGTTCGAGCAGGGCAACTACAAGACCGCCGGCGGGCTGCACGGCGTGGGCGCCAGCGTCGTGAACGCGCTCTCGCGCGAGCTCGTGGCCACGGTGCGGCGCGACGGCTCGCAGTACGAGATGAGCTTCAAGCAGGGCAAGCCCGTGGCGCCCCTGAAGAAGACCGGCGTGGCCCGCGGCAGCGGCACCACCGTGTTCTTCCGGCCCGACCCCGTCATCTTCCCGAAGGTCGAGTTCGAGGCGCAGATCATCCGCGATCGCCTGGAAGTGGCGAGCTTTCTGCACAAGGGCGTGAAGGTCAGCTTCGACGACCAGACGACCAACACGAAGCACACCTTCCAGCACGAGGAAGGGCTCGTCGACTACCTGAAGAAGATCCTCGTCGAGCGCTCGAGCAAACCGGTGCACGAGGCGCCGTTCGCGCTGGCCAAGGAAAACGGCACGCGGCTCGAGGCGGTGCTGCAGTGGACCGAGTCCACCGACGAGCACCTGCGCAGCTACGTCAACGGCATCCCCACGGGGTCGGGCGGCACCCACGAGGCCGGTTTCCGCGCCGGCGTCGGCAAGGCGGTGCGCAACTTCATCGAGACGCACAACCTGTCGCCCAAGGGCGTGACGCTCACGGCCGAAGACATCCGCGAGGGCCTCACGGGCGTGCTCTCGGTGTTCATCGCCGAGCCGCAGTTCCAGGGCCAGACCAAAGACCGGCTGAACAACCCCGAGATGGCCAGTGCCGTCGACGGCTTCGTGCGGCCCGCACTCGAGCACTGGCTCAACACCAACATCTCGGTGGCCGAAGGCATCGTGGCGCGCATCATCCTGTCGGCCCGGGCGCGCGAAGCCAGCCGCGCCGCCCAAGCCGACGTCATCCGCAAGGGGCCCACCGCTGGACGCGTGAACCTGCCCGGCAAGCTGGCCGACTGCACCCAGCCCGGCTCGATCACGAGCGAGCTGTTCGTGGTGGAAGGGGATTCGGCCGGCGGCTCGGCCAAGCAGGGGCGCGACCGGGCGCGCCAGGCCATCCTGCCGCTGCGCGGCAAGGTGCTGAACACCGAAGGCATCGCCACGTCGAAAGTGCTCGAGAACAAGGAGCTGGCGGATCTGGCCACGGCGCTCGGCTGCGGCGTGGGCAAGAGCTTCGACCTGTCGCGCATGCGCTACGGCAAGGTGATCATCCTGGCCGACGCCGATTCCGACGGCCACCACATCGCCACGCTGCTGCTCACGTTCCTGTTCCGCCACATGCCGCAGCTCATCGCCGCCGGGAAGGTCTACCTGGCGCAGCCGCCGCTCTACCGCATCGACATCGGCAAAGAGACCTTCTGGGCGCTCGACGAAGCCCACAAGGCGCAGATCCTGAAGCAGAAGACTGGGCGCGCCACCCCCGAGATCACCCGCTTCAAGGGGCTGGGCGAGATGATGCCAAAGGTGCTGTGGGAGACCACGCTCAACCCGCGCACGCGCCGGTTGCTGCGGGTCGACGTGTCGGACCAGCTGCTGACCGACCGCGTGATCAACGAGCTCATGGGCAAAGACGCCTCGGCCCGGTTCCGCTTCATCATGGAGCGCGCCGAAGACGCACAGGAACTGGACGTCTAGCGCCGGCGGCCCGCCTCGCGCTACAATTCCAGCGTCTCGAATGGCCGGCCCGGCGTCACCGCACAAGAAGTTCGACCGCTCCCTCATCGAAGGTCCCCTGGCCCCGGCCGTGTGGCGGCTCGCCTGGCCGACCATGCTGCAGAACCTGGTGGCCGGCCTGCAGGGCGTCGTCGACCACGCGCTCGTCGGCAACATGATGGGCTATGCCGCCAACGCCGGCATCGGCGTGGCGTGGCAGATCTTCCTGGTCGTGATCGTGTTCATGGCCTCGCTCTTCACCGGCCAGGCCGTGCTCGTGTCGCGCTACGCCGGCATGGGCGACCACGACACGGTCAACAAGGTCGTCTACCAGGCGTTCATCACCGCCGTGGGCATGTTCGCGGTGCTGGCGCCGATTGGCTACTTCGCCACGCCGTGGCTGCTCTCGCTCGTCAACGCCGCCCCCGAAGTGCGGGCGCAGGCGCTCCCCTTCCTGCGCATCAACTTCCTGTTCAGCATCGGCATGCTGCTGTTCTTCATGCTGTCGGCGGCGCTGCGCGCCGCGGGCGACGCCAAGACGCCGCTGCGGCTCGGCATCACGATGACGGTGCTGAACCTGATCTTCAACCTGCTGCTCATCCCGAAGTTCGGCACTGCCGGATCGGCCATGGGCACGGCGATGGCCTCGGCGCTGGTCAGCGGCTACGCGCTGTGGCTGCTCTTCAGCGGCAAGCTCGTCATCCGCTTCACGCGCGAACTCTGTACGCGGCCCGACTGGACGGTGATTCGCTCGCTGTTCAAGTTCGGGCTGCCCACCGGGGTACAGGGCATCGCCATGAACATCGGCGGCGTCATGTTGCTGCGGTTCATCGGCGGCCTCGAGCATTCCGCCGCCGCGCAAGCCGCCTACACGATTGGCTACACCGAGCTCTTCTCGATGATCACCTGGACGTCGGTGGGCCTGATGGGCGCCGCGGCCACCATTGCCGGCCAGAACCTGGGCGCCGGACAGCCCGACCGGGCGCTGCAGGGCGTCTACACGGCGGCCCGGTTCGGGCTGATCGTGGCCGGCATCGTCGGCGCCATGTTCCTGCTCATCCCCAACCAGCTGCTCGGCATCTTCGGCGCCGGTGACGGCGGGCACGTCTCGGACATCGGCCGCCAGCTACTGCGCTACCTGGCCGTCTCGGGCTTCTTCATCAGCGGGGCCCTTACCTTCACCGGGGGCCTGCAGGGCACCGGCGACACCAAGAGCCCGCTCGTGATCACCCTGGTCTCGCAGATCGCGATTCCGCTCGGGTTGTGCACGGTGCTGCAGAGCATGCGGCCGCTCGTGCCGTCGGACATCTGGCTGGCGATTCTGCTCGGGCACTTCACCCGCTGCGCGCTCTCGTTCCTGCGCTTCCGGCAGGGCAAGTGGCGCGCCATCAAGGTGGAGATCACGCCGGCGCCCGCGCCGACGACGTAGCGGCGCTCAGGCGATGAGAAGGCACCGCCGCCGCCGAAGGCCGCGGGCGACCGTCAGAACCCCAGACGCGCGTTCAGCTGGAACGTACGCGTCACGCCGTTCACCAGGCTGGTCCGATTCAGGAACGTCGGCGTGAGACGCCGGTCGCTGCTCACCGCGCCGCCGGCGTTGAAGTTGGTCGGATTGGCGAAGTTCGGCTCGTTGGTGCCGTTGAACATGTCGATGAACGCGTTCAGCGTGCGCCCGCCCGGCAGCCGGAAGACGTAGCCGGCGCGGACGTCGAACGAGGCGTACGCCGGGCCGCGACCGCCGTTGCGGCCGCCCCTGTAGTCCACCGTGATGGCGTCGACGCCGTTGCCCGTGTAGGTGCCGGCCGGCAGGTACTCGTTGATGGTCTGGCCGTTGCGATCGAGGTCGTTGGTGCTGTCGACCAGCGTGAACGGTGTCCCGGAGCGCACCTGGTAGACACCGCTGACGCGCAGCCCCCGGGTCTTCGGCACGTCGTAGGTGCCGGCCAGCGAGAGGATGTGCGGCCGGTCCACGTTGGTCGGGCCCTGATCGTTGTCGAGGTTGAGATCGCCCAGCACCTGCGAGATGGCGGTATCGGCCTGCCCCGTGCTGACATTGCCGCGGCCCCGCGAGAAGGCGTAGGAGACGCGGCCGCTGAAACCGCCGAGCTGTCGCTGCGTCATCGACAACTGCACGGTGTTGTAGTCGACATAGCCCTCGTTGACGATGGTCTCGACTCGCGCCGCGAATTCGCCAGGGGCGCCGACGAGGGGCGTGTTGCGACGCAGCGTGCTGGTCGCGAGCGTCGTGTCGCGGATGCCGGGGTTGAGGTCCTTCAGCACGAACTGGGCCCGCTGCTCCGAGCGGATGAAGT
This sequence comes from uncultured Acidobacteriota bacterium, assembly GCA_963814395.1. Lineage (GTDB taxonomy): Bacteria > Acidobacteriota > Vicinamibacteria > Vicinamibacterales > UBA2999 > CADEFD01. Next base: position 61,802 of record CAWFCS010000031.1, on the reverse strand, counting down.
CGATGCCGACGCCCGGTCGTCGCGCCGAGTTGCCGCTCGTAGCCCAGGCTGTACTGCCGCGACCACGAGTTCTGTCGGTCCGGGTTGTCGAAACGCACCGTCCCGATGTTGCGGATTGAGCGTGCCGGGCGGGAAGCGGGCATCGAAGAGCGCGCGGTTCACCGTCGGACCATTGGCGAGTTCAGGCGCCGTCGGCAAGTTGCCGGCGCGTGGGCCCGGGTCGGCGTTGTTCAGCGGGAAGTTCACCACGAACGAGTCCGAGAAGCGGCCGCCCGAGAACATCGGCGTCAGGAAGGTGAACGACGTGCGCTGGTAGAACACGCCGAAGCCGCCACGAATCGCCGATCGCGACTGGTCGTCCATGGCGTAGGTGAAGCCCACGCGCGGGGCGAAGTTGTTGCCGTCGATGGGGAAGTCGCTGCTGCCGGCACCGCCTCCGTAGAGCGGATTGAGCTGGTTCGGCGTCCGCGTGATCTCGACGTCGTACCGGGTGCCGAGGCTCACCGTCAGTCGATCCGACGGCCGCCACTTGTCCTGCACGAAGCCGCCGATGAAGTGGCCCTTCATGTAGAAGTCGAGCGGGTTGCCGACGCGGATCGAAAGCCGCTCCGGGTAGGTGCGAGGGTTGTTGCGGTCGAACGGCAGATCGCTGGGGATGGTGAACGTCCCGTTGAGGTTGCCGAAGTCCTGGTTGCGCAGCGACGAGTACATGTAGCTCGTGCCGATCTTCAGGTCGTGGTCGCCGCCCCACCGGTTGGGCAGGAACCAGGCGAAGATGTTGTCGGCGCCGTAGGCGACGTCGAGCCGCCGGTTGGCGCGCGGGCTCTGCTGGTCCTGGAAGCTCAACTGCACGAGGGTCGCGGGCAGCGTGCCCTGGTTCTCTCCGGCGTTGAAGCGCGGGTTGCCGAAGAACACGTCTTCCTTCACCGCCGACATGCGGAACGTGTTGACCTTGTTCGAGCCGAAGATCGAGCTGAGGTTGCCGACCAGGGTCCAGTCGACGTCGGTCTCAGCCTCGTAGCGGGAGACGGTGTGGTTCTCGGCGTTGATTTGGATCGGCTGCGGCGAGGTCTCGCGCAGCCAGCGCACGCCCCAGTTGTGGTTGGCATTGATCTGATGATCGCCGCGCAGGTAGGTGTTCCACACCCTTGTCTTCTCGAAGTCGGTACGTTCCAGGTCGGGCCGGCTGGGGATGTTGGTGGTGACCCCGCCGTCGAGCACGATGCGCTCGAGGCTGCCGAAGAAGTGCATCTTGTTCTTGACGATCGGGCCGCCCAGCGTGCCACCCCACTGCTGCTGCTGCGTTTGCGGCTTCTCGAGATCGCCCCGCTCGGCGAAGTAGTCGCGCACCGTGAGATTCTCGTCCTGGTAGAACATGAACGCGCTGCCGTGGAGCTGGTTGGTGCCCTGCTTCGACACCGAGTTCACCACTCCGCCCGAGGCCATGCCGAACTCGGCGTCGAACTGGCTGGTGAGCAGCTGGAACTCCTGCACCGCTTCGATCGGCATCCGCGCCTGGGCGCCGCCATTGCCGCCGTTGAAGGCGTCGTTGTTGTTCGAGCCGTCCATGGTGTAGTTCACATTGCGCACGTTCTGCCCGGCCACGTTGATGGAGTCGGCGCCAAACGTGGTGGCGGACACCGAGGCGACCACGCCCGGCACGAGCGCCAAGTAGCTGGCGAAGTTGCGATTGAAGGACGGCAGGTCGACGAACTCTCTGGCGCTGACGTTGCCGCCAATCGCCTTCGAACTCGTGTCGACGAGCGGGGCCTCGCCGGTGACGGTCACCGACTCCTCGATCGCCCCGAGCTCGAGCCGAATCTCGATCAGTGCCGAGCGGCCGACTTCGAGGCGGACGTCGCGGGCCTGGTGCTTCTTGAACCCGGTCATCTCGGCCCGAACCTCGTAGATGCCAGGCGTCATGCCGCTCAGCAGGAACGCGCCGTCCGACCCGCTGACGGTCTCGCGAAAGGTGCCGTTGTCCTGGTTGGTGACCACGATGGGCACCCCTGGCAGGGCACCGCCCTGCTGGTCCACAGCGCGTCCGCGCAGCTCCGAGGTGCCTTGCTGGGCCGCGGCCAGCGACGCAGTGACGCACAGGATGATCGACGCAAGGACAGGCCGTGTCATGTCAGCACCTCCACGGCGCCGTGAGTGGCGCAATATGGCGCTCACTCTGTCCGCCTGGGGTCGGGTTGTCAACATCCTGCTGAGCCGACCCACCTGAGCCTATGCGACGTCAGTCGCGTGCATCGTGCTCTGCTGGTGCGACAGTCAGGGTCAACGCGCCGAGCGCCGCGATCATCACCGCCGTGCCGGTCAGCACCGGGCCCCACGGCATGGTGCCCCCCGCGCCCTGCATGCCGAACCACGCCGCCAGCTCCGGCCGCTGCGCCAGCGTGCCGATCAGGCCGTTGTTGATGGCGTGCATCACCATGCCCGGCACGACCGAGCCCGAGCGCCAGCGCAGCACGCCCAACACCATGCCCAGGATGAAGGTGGGCATCAGGCGATAGATCGACGCGTGGGCCAGGGCGAAGAGCAGCGCGCTGCCGAGCACAGCCGGCCACACTCCCAGGCGCCGCAGGCCCGAGAACACGAGCCCGCGGAAGAAGAGCTCCTCGCAGATGGCGGGCGTGACGCCGATCACCAGCCACACCACCCACAGCGGCATCGGCTGATCGCCGAGCTGGATGAACCGTTCCATGGCCCGGGTGAGCGACTCGGGCGGCGGCAGCAGCCGGGCGACCACGCCGCCGGCAAACAGCCACGCGCTGAGGCCGAGCGCCAGGGCCGCCACCACCGCCACCACCGGCGGACGGCGCAGCCCCAGTGTGCGCTGCCAGTCGAAGCCGAAGAGAGCCAGCATGCCCAACGTCGGCAGCAGGAAGCCGCCATATTGCAGCGTGACGAGCAGCCAGTGGATGGGCAGGTCGCGCAGCGTCAGACTGCCGTAGAACTGCACGACCAGCAGCGTCGCAAAGGCCGTGAGCGCGAAGCCCGCGTTGGGCGTGCCGCCGCGCCGCGCGCCGCGTTCGAAGATCGTGCGCATCGACGTCTTCTCGCCGACCAGCACCGTTTCGCGGTGGAACACGTGCACCGCGCCGGCAATGGCCACTGCCGCATACATGCAGGCCGAGAGCAGCGTGAGGAAGACCAGCTCTGCGCTGGCCTCGCGCAGGAAGAGCGCTTTCACGAGCAGCGTGACGTTCACGATCGGCACAAACGCCGTCCAGGCATTCAGCTCGATGGTCGGCAGCCCTACCACGCCCGCCGGCAAGGCCACGGCCATGTAGACCGGCGTGAGCATGGTCTGGCCATCGCGGAAGTCGCGCGCGAACGACGCGCAGGCCAGGAACAGGGCCGAGGTGGTGAGCGTGACGGGCACAAGGATGACCAGGGCCATCGCGATGTTACCCGCGCCCATACCCGGCATGTCCGCTGGCAGCAGGCGCGAGACCGTGAGCGACAGGCTGAACAGATTGGACACGAGGGAGAGCATCGACAGCAGCCACACGGTGAGGAACTTCGCGACGACGATCTCGCCCGAGGTGATGGGCGCGCAGAGCAGCGTCTGCATCGTGCCCCGTTCCTTCTCGCCGGCGGTCAGGTCGATGGCGGCATACATGCCACCCAGCACGGACAGCGTCAGCAGGATGTACGGCAGAACCGAGCCCAGCAGTTGTCCCGAACGGCGTTCCGCCGACGAGGTGTTACGCGTGTCCACCGCGAGGCCCTCGGCGAATCCTGGCGGCAGCCCACGGGCGCGCTGCCGCTCGTCGACGATTTGTTCACGCGCGTCGTCGAACGCCCCGACGACGCGGCCAAGCGCTACGGCCGACTCTCGCCGCACCGAGTCGTAGTAGACCGTGAGCGGCGCCGCGTCGCCACGTTCGTAGGCCGGCGTGGTGTCGGGCCAGGTGACGATGACCGCCTGCACCTTGCGGCTGGCCACTGCCGCGCGTGCCGCGAGGAGCACGGGATTGTCGGTTTCGATCTCGCGGCGCCCCGGCCCGCGGCTACGTCTGAGGCGCACGGCCGACGAATCCTCGTTGGTCAGATTCTGGCGCGTGAGCCGGCCCTCCACGAGACCCGCGCGCACCTCGCTGGGCGCCTCGCCCCAGGGCACCAGGGTGACCGCGTCCGACGCAGCGAGGGCGGCGGTCACCGGGGCCGGCAACGTGCCCCACAATGCGACGGCCGACTTGTCGGCGGCGATGGCATCCTCGCCGGATTCGGCAATGCGGGTGAAAGCCACGATCACCAGCGGATAGAGCAGCACGGGCAGCCCCACCGTCATGAACAGCGTGCGCCGATCGCGCAGCGTCTCCCGAAGCTCTTTGAAGAGGATGGCGCGAACGATGGAGAAACGCATGGCTCGCTAGTCAGGCCGTGGTGGCGCCGGTGGCGGCGCCGGCGTAGTGCAGGAAGGCGTCGGTGAGGTTGCCCTGGCCCGACCGCTGTAAGAGCGCCTCGAGCCGACCGCTGTCGACGATGCGTCCGCGGTGAATCAGCGCGATCCGGTCGCACAGATATTCGGCTTCGCCCATGATGTGCGTGGACAGGAGCACCGCCCGTCCGGCGTCGCGAGCACGGCGGATGGCCTGCACGATGAACTGGCCGCTCACCACGTCGAGGGCGTTGGTGGGCTCGTCGAGGATCAGCAGCTGCGGCTCGTGCAGGAAAGCGCGCGCCACGTTGGCCCGCTGCTTCTGGCCCGACGACAACGTGCCGCACGGCCGATCGGCAAACGAGGTGATGTCGAGTTCGGCAATCAGCGTGTCGATCCGGGCGATGGCATGGGCCGGCGCCAGCTCGTAGAGCGTGGCGAAGTAGCGGAGCATCTCGCGGGGGCTCAGCCGCTGATAGAGCTGCGTGTCGCCCGACAGGAACCCGAGCCGGCGCTTGGCGGCAATCGGGTCGGCCTGCATGTCGAGCCCGTCCACGAGCACCCGGCCGCGGTCGGGCGACAGGATGCCGGCGAGCATGCGCAGGGTGGTGGTCTTGCCGGCGCCGTTGGGGCCGAGCAGTCCTACGATCTCGCCGGGCCGCACCTGGAGCGACACATCGTCCACGGCCGTGACGTCGCCGAAGCGTCGTCCGAGGGATTCGGCCTCGAGTCCTCCCGTGGCGGCTGGCATCGGACTACAATCTTACGGGTTCCCAACGCTCGAAAGGCGCGCCGATGTCTGCAGATTTCTCAGGTATTCGCAAAGTAATTCCTCCGGTCAACGAACCGATCCGTGCCTACGCCCCGGGCTCGCCCGAGAAGGCGTCGCTCAAGGCGCGTCTGGCAGCGATGGCCGACGAGGTGATTGACATTCCGATCATCATCGGCGGGCAGGAGATTCGCACCGGCGATCTCGGCCACGCCGTGATGCCGCACGACCACAAACACGTGCTGGCCACCTACCACCACGCGCGTCCCAAGGACGTGGCGGCGGCGATTGCCGCCGCGCAGGCGGCCAAGGCCGAGTGGGCCAGCTGGGCGTGGGAAGACCGCGCCGCCGTGTTCCTGAAGGCGGCCGACTTGCTGGCCACGACCTGGCGCGACACGCTGAATGCCGCCACCATGCTCAACCAGTCGAAGACGGTCTACCAGTCGGAGATCGACGCGGCCTGCGAGCTGGTGGACTTCTGGCGGTTCAACGTGGGCTTCTGCACCGAGCTCATGGCCGAGCAGCCGGTCTCCACGACGGCCATGTGGAACCAGACCGACTACCGCCCACTCGAGGGCTTCGTCTACGCGGTGTCGCCCTTCAACTTCACGGCCATTGGCGGCAACCTCACCTCCACGCCGGCGCTCATGGGCAACACCGTGCTGTGGAAGCCCGCTGGCACGGCCATGCTGGGCGCCTACTACACGATGAAGCTGCTCGAGGCCGCGGGCCTGCCGCCGGGCGTGATCAACTTCGTGCCGGGCGACCCAGTGATGGTGAGCCAAATCGCGATGGGCTCGCCGGATCTCGGCGGCATCCACTTCACCGGCAGCACCGGCGTGTTCCAGGGCATGTGGGAACACGTGGGCACCAACATCAAGAAGTACAAGTCGTACCCGCGCCTGGTCGGCGAAACCGGCGGCAAGGACTTCATCATGGTGCACGCCTCGGCCGACCCGCAGGAAGTGGCCGTGGCCATGGTGCGTGGCGCGTTCGAGTACCAGGGACAGAAGTGCTCGGCGGCGAGCCGCGTCTACGTGCCCAAGTCGCTCTGGCCCGAGGTGCGCGACCGCGCCGTGGCCATGATGCGCGAGATCAAGATGGGTGACACGCGCGACTTCACGAACTTCATGGGCGCGGTGATCGACAAGAAGGCGTTCACGAAGATCGGCGGCTATCTGGATCACGCCAAGCGCCACGCCAAGATCGTGCAGGGCGGCGGCACCAACGGCCGCGTCGGCTACTTCATCGAGCCCACGCTCGTGCAGACCGACAATCCCGGCTATCGCCTGATGTGCGAAGAGATCTTCGGACCGGTGCTGACGGCGCATGCGTATCCCGACAAGAAGTTCGCCGAGATGCTGCAGACGGTGGACCAGACCTCGCCCTACGCGCTCACGGGATCGATCTTCGCGAAGGACCGCGCGGCGGTGAAGCAGGCCAACGCGGCCCTGCGCAACGCGGCCGGCAACTTCTACATCAACGACAAGCCCACGGGCGCCACGGTGGGCCAGCAGCCTTTCGGCGGCGCGCGCGCCTCGGGCACGAACGACAAGGCTGGGTCGAAGCTGAACCTGACGCGGTGGGTGAGTGCGCGGTCGATCAAGGAGACCTACAACCCGCCGACCAGCTTCACCTATCCGTTCATGGGCGAGGAGTAGTCGGCGCCCATCACGGCGCCTGTCCCACTGTCGCCAGCGCCGCCCGACGATGGGCGGCGTCCCGGCGTGGGGAGTATTCATCGGCTCAACGTCGCCCCGCCGGCCACACGTGCCTTCCGGCGGCTTGTCCGGCATACGAGCGGCCCCCCGCTATTCGCGCCGGGGCTGGATCACTCGCACTCACGGCACGAGTGGCGACTTACAGTGCGCAGCGGCGAGGGCTCCGATTCGCCGCTGAACACTCCCCACGCCGCGCCGCCTCGTGTCGGCGGCACGAACCCGACACGCGGCAGGCGCGCCGGCGCTCGTCTTCTGTGGCATCATCCGGCGCAGTGGCCGCCGCGGCTGAGGCGGGCGGTCCTTGACGGAGGATCGAGCGCAGGAGACCACGACATGCGAATTGTGAGAACGCTCGTTCTGGCCTTCGCGGCTCTCCTGCGTGGCCCGTGCGGTGCCTCGGCTCAGACTGGTGAGACCGGTTTCCTGAACCGATCAGTCGTTGTCGAGGGCGCGGAGTACAGGTATCAGGTCTACGTCCCGCGCGAGTTCGCGCGCTCGACGCCTTCGCCGATCATCCTCGCTCTCCACGGCGGGGGCTCGTACGGTCGCGATGGGTTGCTGCAGACAGACGGCGGACTCGCGCACGCCATTCGCCAGCATGCCGACCGCTATCCGGCCATCGTCGTCTTCCCACAGAGCCCGCCCGGAGGGACTCCCGGGTTTCAGGCCCTCGGCGGCCGAATCGCGTTGGCGGCACTGGACAAGTCGATGGCCGAATTCGGCGCCGATCCGTCGCGGGCATACCTCACGGGCCTCTCCGCGGGCGGAAACGGCGCGTGGTACCTGGCCTACCATCACGCCGATCGATTCGCAGCCCTTGTTGTCGTCTGCGGATTCGTCGGAGAGTTCACCGGCACTACAAGTGGCGTCCGATACCCGGCGATTGTGCCAACCTCGGAAGCAGATCCCTTCGCGGCGCTTGCGCAACGCGTATCGCGTCTGCCGATTTGGATCTTTCACGGCGATGCCGACCTCACCGTGCCGGTGGAGGTGTCGAGGCGAATGGCGGCGTCTCTCACAGCCCTTGGCGCCAACGTTCAGTACACCGAACTGCCAGGCGTCGGACACAACGCATGGGATCCCGCGTACGAAAGCGCCGGTCTTGCTGCGTGGTTGTTCAGGCAAAAAATGACGGCTCGATGAACGCGCGGCGTCAGTCGGCGCGCAGCGCCTTCACGGGATCGGTGCGGCCCGCGCGCATGGCGGGAACGAGCGCGGCCACGGCGCCGGCGCTTGCGAGGATGGCCGCCGCCGCCACCAGACTTGTGGCGTCGGCCGGCGCGACACCGTAGAGGAAGCGGCCCACGGTGGTGCCCATGGCCAGCGCAGCCGCGAGGCCGACGGCGATGCCGAGGCCCACCGGCGTCAGTCCGCCTCGCATCACATCTGCCAGGATTCGGCGCGGCGAGGCTCCCAGCGCCAGGCGCACGCCGAACTCGGCGCGGCGCCGGGTCACGGAATACGACACGACGCTGTAGATGCCCACGGCGCCAATCACGAGGGCCAGGGCACCGAGCACGGTCAGGAAGAACCGCAAGCGCAGCGGCTCGGCCACCGCCGTGGCCACCACGCTATCGAGCGTGGTGACGCGGCCAATCGCCACCCGGCCGTCGACTTCGCGAATCGCGGCTCGCACCGCCGTGACCGGCGGCGCGGCGTCGGCGCCCTTCACCACGAGCACGGGCCCTTCGGGCGCCTCGCTTTGCGCCAACGGCACATAGAGCACGAACGGGTTGTCGCCGGTCATGCGGACCATGCGCGTCTCTTCGGCCACGCCCACCACCGTGACCCATGCCGTGGCGTCGCCGAAGGTGTGCTGCACGCGCCGTCCCAGCGGGTCGCGGCCGGGCCACATGCGCTCGGCAAACGACGCGCTCACGATGCCGACCGCAGGCGCTCCGGCGCCATCCGCGGCCGTGAATCCGCGGCCGTGCGCGAGCGCGATGCCCATGGCGCGAAGGTAGTCGGGCGACACGATGCGGAAGAGCGTGTTGGGCTCGCGGCCGTCGCGCAGGTCGGGGCGGTCTTCGACGGTGACGGTGCCCTGCCAGCCGCCGTCGCGCAGCGCCAGCCGCGTCACGAGGCCCACCGCCTGCACGCCCGGCAGGGCGGCCACGCGCGTGGTGACCTGATCGAAGAAGGCGGCCCGGGCCGGTGCACTCATGGCGCGCGTCGGCGCCACCACGTCTATGGCCGTGACGTTGGCGGGATCGAAGCCGGCATCGATGGCGTAGAGCGTGGTCACCGAACGCGTGAAGAGCGCGGCACCAGCCACGAGCAGTACGGCCAGCGCCACCTCCGCGGCCACGAGCACACCGTGCACCCGTCGCGGCCCGGTCGCAGCGCCGCCGCCCCACGCTCGCTCGCGTCCCGGGCCTTGCATCTGTCCGCGAAGGAGCGCGCGTACTGGCGCCAAGGCCACCGCCAGGCCAAGCACCAGCGACAGGCCGACCGCCAATGCGAAGAGCGTCCAGTCGACCGTCAGGGTGTCTTCCAGTCCGTCGGTGAGCGGCAGGCGCGCCACCAGGCCATTGAAGCCCGCCACCGCCAGGGCGGCGCCGACGGCGGCGGCCAGCATCGACATCACGACGGACTCGGTCACGATCTGCCGCACCAGCCGTCCTCGTCCAGCGCCGAGCGCCGCGCGCAGCGCGAGTTCCCCGGCGCGGTCGGTCGTGCGTGCCAGCACCAGCGCGGCCACGTTGGCGCAGGCAATGGCCAGCACCAGCAGCACCGCCGCCTGCAGCAGCAGCACCGCGGGCCGCAGCGCGCCGCGCGTGTATTCGCGCAAGCCGGTCACGGCGGCGTTCTTGGTCTTGTCCCAGGCCGCCGGATAGGTGAAGCGCGTGCCGAGGGCGGCGGCAATGGCCTGCACATCGGCCGTGAGCTCGCCGCGGCTGAGGCCGGCGCGTTCGCGGCCCACGAGCACGAGCCAGCCGTTGCCCTGGTACGACTCGCTGGCCGGGTCGAGCCGCAGCGGCCGCCAGATGCGGAACACCGGGGAAGGGAAGTAGAAGCCACGCGGCATCACGCCCACCACCTCCACCGGCGCGCCGTCGATTTCGAGGCGGCGTCCCACCACGTTCGGGTCGCCACCCAGTTCCTGCTGCCAGAAGCCGTGACTGATCACGGTGACCGGAAGTGCGCCTGGGCGGTCGTCGCCAGGGCGGAACCCGCGGCCTAGGAGTGGTGTGGCGCCGAGCACGTCGAAGAGTTCGGCCGAGTTCACGGTGGCCATCACCGTCGAACTCTGGTCGTTCACGCGCAGCGTGTAGCCTTCATTCGAAAAGGCGGCTAGGCCCGAGAAGGCGCGTTGCCGCTCCTTCACGAAGTCGAACTCGACGCCGCGCCAGTTGAAGTCGCTCCAGAACACCTGCAGGCGCGCCTCGTTGGCCACCGGCAGGGGGCGCAGCAGCAGGCCCATCGCCACGCTCGACAGCGCCACGGTGGCGCCGATGCCGAGCGCCAGCGTGCCCACGCCGAGCAGCGTGAAGAGCGGGCGTCGCCGCAGTTGGCGCAGCGCCACGCGCACATCGGCGATCGCATCCACGACCGAGCCGATGCCCCAGCTGTCGCGGGCGCGCTGCGCTTCGCGGTCGACGATGCCGAAACGGCGCCGGGCCTCGGCGGCGGCCGCCGCTGGCGTGAAGCCCTGGGTCACGAGCTGACGCGTTTCCATCTCCAGGTGAAAGGCCACTTCTTCGGACAGCTCGCGTTCCATGCGCGAGCGGCCGGTCAGCGCTCGCACGCGAAAGACCAGATTCGACAGCCAGGACATGGCGACACCTCGGCGTAGGGGCGGCCGCGATCAGGCGGTCGCGTTCACGATGCGAGCCACGCCGCGCGAGAGGCGCGTCCAGTGGCCAATCTCGGCCTCGAGTTGGGCGCGGCCGGCTGGCGTGAGGGCGTAGAAGCGCGCCCGGCGGCCGTGTTCGGTGTCGTGCCAGGCCGAGGTGAGCCAGCCCTCTCGCGTGAGCCGGTGCAACGACGCGTAGAGCGAGCCCTGCTGCACCGACAGCGCGTCCTGCGAGAGCCCCTGGATGCGCTGCGCGATGCCCCAGCCGTGCATGGCCTCGAGCGACACCACCTTCAGGATCAGCAGGTCGAGCGTGCCCTTGATGAGTGCGTTGTCAGTTCCCATGATTCGGCTAGCAAATTGCCTCTTCTGTCGGCAACCGAGAGTATAGACGGGGACGGCCGCGGAAAGGTTGCCGCGGGGATGTCGAGGCGTGACGATCGGCTCGAACGCGCGGAAGGCGAACTTGCGGGTGGGTGAGCGCGCGGACGGCGAAGGTAAGGTTCGGGACGACGCCGAGCACGGATCGACGACCGGCACGCGAGGTCGTGGTAGTGTGCGGCCGCAGCGCGTGGCCCGCCGCGGCTGGGCCGCGATGGCCGATCGAACGGAACCCGGATACATCGACGAAATGGAGGGCATATGAGAAGACCGAGAAGCCGTTGGATCAGATGACGAGGGAAGAACTGCTCCAGCGGTTCAACCGGCTTGAAACGCGCCGCGGCACCTACACGGTTGCAGGCAACCGCCTGACCAGACGCAACGTGACCCATGGCGATCCCGCCCAGGAAGGCACGGAGCAGACCCAACTGTTTCGCGTGGAAGGCGACACGCTGATTCTGTCGTCGGTCGATCCGAAGCTCAGAAACGAAGCACGCTTTCGTCGAGCGAAGTAGAATCTCCTGCCCTATGGACCAATTGCCGCCGCGCCGCATGTTCCTTGCCCAACCCGCTCTCGCGTTCCTGGCAGCCCGGTCGATCCTGGCTGCCGGACCGACCGCGGCGGGCCTGGAGGAGCAGACCGCAGGACGCAACCGCGCCGCCTTGGCCAAGCCTGGCCCGATGCTGCCGCCGTCACAGGCCATTATCACGAGCGTGCGCGGCAAGCCCGGCGATCCTGACGAGCTATCGGTACTCTGGACGTTCGTGGTCAACGGCGATCCCGCGCAGATCGGCGTCGCGGCGGGAGACGAGCACATCGCCGGAGGGCTGATCGCGCTCCACAAGGAGTTCGTGCTCAATGTGCCGACTGCCTCGATGATCCATGGCTTCGACGTCATCGACTTCAGCTCGGGCCGGCCCGGCGACAAGTTCGCCAAGTCGGGCCTCACGCGCGGACGGGCGACGATCGTGAATGCGCCCACGGTCAACGAGGCGCCAATCCAACTGGAATGCCGGCTGCTGCACACGCTGCGCGTGCCGCCGATGCGCACGCTGTTCGTGGCGGAGGTGGTCGCGACAACGGTGCACGAGGGCATCTGCGATGCTGATGGCCGCCTGCGCCCAGAGTCAGCGGCCTTCTTCGGCATGGCGGCCGGTTGCGGCGAGTTCTTCACGTTGGGCCAGAGGGTCGGCCACATCGGCCAGAGCGCGGGACGCCGGGACATCAGGTACTAGGACGTGCCTTCGGAGTCCCCATCGCCCGGCGGCCTGATTCACCATCCCCGTCCCGAGTTCTCCACGGCGGCGGCGCGCGCGCTGCTCACGTCGGCCTTCGGCCTCGACGGCGACCTCGTGCCGCTCGACAGCGAACGGGACCAGAACTTCCGCGTGACCGCGCCGCAGGGGGCGTTCACGCTGAAGATCGTCAACGCCGCCGAGCCGGCCAGTGCCATTGCGTTCCAGACGGCCCTGCTCGGCCACGTAGCGGCGGTGGACCCGGCGTTGCCGTTGCCGCGGGTGGTGCCTCTCGCCAGTGGCGCCGACTTCGGCTACGTCGACGGCCCCACCGGCGAACGTCATGCCGTGCGGCTGGTCACCTACGTGCCCGGTCTGCCGTTGGCGGAAGGCGCCCGCACGCCAGAGCAACTGCTCGGATTGGGGCGCATGTTGGGCCGTCTCGACCGGGCGCTCGCCAGCTTCGGGCATGCCGGCGCGTTTCGCGACTTCGACTGGCACATCCACGCCGTGCCGCGCTCTCGCGCGCGGCTCGAAGCCGTGCGCGACCCAGAGCAACGCGCGATCGTGGCCGGCCTGCTCGAGGGCTTCGACGCGCGTGTCGTGCCGGCGTTCCCCCATCTGCGCCATCAGGTCATCCACAACGACGCCAACGACTGGAATGTCCTCGTCGCTTCCACGACCGGAGACGTCAGCGGCCTCATCGACGTCGGCGACGCCGTGTTCGCGCCAGTGGCTGCCGAAGTCGCCGTGGCCTGCGCCTACGCGATGCTTGGGGCCCAGGATCCGGTGGCGGCGGCCACCGCCGTGGTCGCCGGCTACCACGCCGAGATGCCGCTCACGCCCCAGGAGATCGACGCGCTCTTCGACCTGATTGCGGGGCGCCTGTGCATCAGCGTCACCGTGTCGGCGATGCGGCAGAGCACGTCGAGCGACCCGTATCTGTTCGTGAGCGAGGCTCCGGCGTGGGAGTTGCTGCGCTGGATGGCCGGTGCCGATCGTGCCGGGTTCGCCCGCGTGCTGCACCGGGCGTGCGCGCAAGGGCCGATCGCGCCGCCCCCGCGTGACGCCGCGGCGCTGCTCGCATCACGCCGGCACCACCTGGGCAAGAACCTGAGCCTGTCGTACCGCACGCCGCTCCACATCGTGCGGGGTGACGACGTGTGGCTCATCGACGCGCACGGCCGGCGCTACCTCGATTGCTACAACAACGTGGCGCACGTGGGCCACTGCCATCCGCGCGTGGTCGCGGCGCTGGCCACGCAGGCCGCGCAGCTCAACACGAACACTCGATACCTGCACGAGAACGTCGTGCGCTACGCCGAACGGCTCTCGGCCACGCTGCCGCCGGGCCTCGACTGCCTGTTCTTCTGCAACTCGGGCTCCGAGGCCAACGACCTGGCCCTGCGCATCGCGCGCACGGCCACGGGTCGCCACGGCATCGCGGTGCTCGACTGGGCGTATCACGGCCACACGCAGGCGCTCATCGAGATCAGTCCCTACAAGTACAAGCGCGCGGGTGGGCAGGGGCGGCCGGCGTTCGTCTGCGAGCTATCGCTGCCCGAGCCCTACCGCGCGCCCGATGACTGGCCCCAGTTCGAGCTCGGCGCTCGCTCCGCGGCCGCGGCGCGTGCCGAGCTGGCGGATGCCGCCGCCGGCGGCTTTACACCGGCCGCGTTCATCGCCGAGACCATTCCCAGCGTGGCCGGCCAGGTCTTTCTGCCACCCGACTACCTGCGTGAGGTCTACGCCGCCATCCGCGACGCCGGCGGCCTGTGTATCGCCGACGAGGTGCAGGTGGGCTTTGGCCGCGTGGGCACGAGCATGTGGGCGTTCACCGAGCACGAGGTCGTGCCCGACATCGTCACCATGGGGAAGCCCGTGGGAGGCGGTCATCCTCTGGCCGTGGTGGCGACGACGCAGGCGCACGCCGCGGCGTTTGCCAACGGCATGGAGTACTTCAACACCTTTGGCGGCAACCCCGTGTCGTCGGCCGTGGGCCTGGCCGTGCTCGACGTGATCGAGGACGAGCATCTCCTCGGCAACGCCCGCGTGCAGGGCGACTACCTTCTCCAGGGCTTCCGCCGGCTCGCCGACCGGTTCACGGCGATTGGCGACGTGCGCGGCCGCGGGCTGTTCCTCGGCCTCGAGTTCGTCAGCGACCGGCGCAGCAAGGCCCACGACGGCCGCACGGCCGCGGCGGTGGTGCAGCGGGCGCTGGAACTGGGTGTGCTCATGGGCACCGACGGGCCGCACGACAACGTGATCAAGCTGCGGCCGCCCATGACCATCACGCGCGCGCACGCGGACCAGCTGCTCGAGGTAGTGGCGCAGGCGCTGGCCGAGGTGTGCGCTTAGGGCGCGATCGCTACCAGCGGAAGAGTTTCGTCACCTTCACGACGAACGAGCGGTTCTGCAACTCCGGATAGCCCGGACCGACCGTGGTGCGGCCGTCGCTGTAGACCACGAACAGCTCGCTGCCGGGCTGATATTCCCAGCGGAAGCGCAGGTTCGTGGGCATCGTGGCCGAGAGCGACTGGTACTGCACCAGCGCCGCCACGAACATGCGTGGCGTCACCGTGTAGGTGAGCCGCGTGCTCACCAGATTGGCGTTGCCGGTGCCGTAGGGCGCGTCGACACGATTCCACGACAGCGTCGGCTCGGCATAGAACTGCGGAGTGATTTCGACCCGTCCGCGCCAGGTCACTTCGGTGAGCGTGCCGTTGTAGAAGGCGCCGCGGCCCAGGCTGATGCCGCCGCTGATGCGCCGCTGCAGGCCCATCTGGTACGACGCCTTGGCCTGCGTGAAGCGGTATTCGCCCGCCGGCACCTTCACGCCGCGGGCCACGTCGAACGGCGTGACGATGGCTTCGAAGGCCTGCGTCACTTCGCCGTTGAAGAAGTCGCCGTTGTTGAACTCGGCGTTGACCTGGCCCTGCAGTTCTTCCGACTGCCGGCCGCCGGTGGCGCCGTCGATGTAGTCGGCGCTGGCCTGATAGAACAGCTTGCGGACGCCGCGGATGTTCTTCGGCCGCGGGCTGAAGCGCACCTGCCCGAACGACCGGCGGAACGCGCTGCGTCGCAGGAAGCCGACCTCCGGCTTGAAGTCCTCGCCCACGAACAGGTGCTCGACGTTGACGCCGTAGCGGTCGGCATTCCAGTCGATGCGGCCGCGATAGCTCGAGTCGTTGCCGCTGGTGTCGTCGGTCTGCGTCTTCGCCCAGTAGCTGGTGACCTGCAGATCGCTCGTCACGTTGATCTGGGCATCGGCGCCCGCGGCGAAGTTGTTCCCGGCGCTGCCCCCGCGCGGGGCGCGGCTGGTGGCGATGAACCCGACGCGGCTGCGGCTCAGCACGTCGCGGTTCACGCGCAGCACCGAGAAGTTGGTCGAGGGCTCGGCAATCGCCGCCACGTCGTCGGTCTGCATCGACAACGCGCCCACCTGCCACGCGCCAGTCCGACCCAGCACCCGGGCGCCACCGATGATCGGCGCTGGGCCCGAGGTGGTCAGGCCGATGCGCCGGCTGTAGAACAAGATCGGCGTGGGGTTGTTGCCCCCGCCGCCACCCCCGCCGCCCCCGCCCCCGCCCCCGCCTCCGCCGCCGCCGCCGCCACCCCCGCCGCCGCCCACGCCGCCGAAGGCAAAGGCGTCCTGGCCTTCGAGGAAGAAGTCGCGCTTTTCAGGGAAGAAGAGCGAGAAGCGCGTCAGGTTGACCTGTGCTTCGTCGTCCTCCACCTGGGCGAAGTCGGTGTTGTAGGTGAAGTCCGCGACGAGCTGCTGGGTGATGCCCCACTTGGCGTCACCGCCGAAGTTGGCATCGGCCGCATTCGAGAAGGGCGGGGTAGCCACCCGGTTGGTGAGCACGGAACCGAGCACGTAGGGCTTGATGTCGATGTTGAGCCCTCGCGCCGGCGTCTTGAGTCCCAGCAGGGTGGCCGCGTTCGACAGCTTGTTGAGGCCGCGCCGGCCCCACGAACGCGGCACGACGTTAAGGTACGAGATCTCGTTCTTCCAGCGCACCATGCGGCGGAAGTTGATGCCCCACACCTCGCCGCCCTGCTTGAAGCGGATCGAGCGGAACGGGATGCGCATCTCCATCGTCCAGCCGCCGTCGATGTCGGCGGCCTTCGACGTCCAGATGCCGTTCCAGTTCGGGCTCGGCTGTTCGTTGGTGGCGGTCCAGTCGAACATGCCGCCCAGCCGGTTGGCGGCGAAGCCGAAGCCGTTGCGGTGATCGTTGAAGGTGTCGAACAACACCGCGAGGTGGTCGTTGTTGAACATGTTGGTCGAGTCGCGGCGCATTTCGTTCATCACGCGCCGGCTCGGGTCGCTCTCGTGCAACCGGGCGCCGATGTAGATGTTGGCCTCGTCGTAGAACAGCCACACCTCGGTCTGTTCCGTGGCGAGCGCGCCCTCGATCGGTTCCTGCTGCAGGAAGTCGGTGTACGGGGGCACCGAGGTGTAGAGGGCTTCGTTGAGCACGCCGTCGAGGACGAAGTCGCCGGAGAGGCGCGTGGCTCGTACGGTGGCGTCACCGAACTCGTCCCTGGAGAACACCGCTTCCGGTTCGGGCTCGTCGGGGTCGGCCGCGCGGTCGACGACGGCTTGCGCGTAGACGGGGGGTGTGCCGGCCGCAAGGGCCATCGTGATGCACATCCACACGATTCGGAGGGGCCGCGACAGGGCTGGAAGACTCACGGGGCGCTCATATTGAAGCACGGCTCAATTGTCGGGACTGGTAACGAGTTGTCTCCCGTGTGACCGCACCGGGCCGCACCGGCGCCGTGCGAGGCCCAGATCTGCCGACGGGTACGCAACAAAATGGCCGTGCGGCCCGAAGGCAACACGGCCGTTCCTGGTGGTGCGCTGGGCCGTCTAGTGGACCGACGGCGTGCTGATCTGGCGCGCGGCGCGCCAGTCGGAGGCCAGGATCGACCAGAGGTGCTGGTCGAGGCGCTGTCCGTGACGTTCGAACGACTGGCGGAGCACCGCCTCGCGCACGGCCCCCACCTTCGCCAAGGCGCCGTTGCCGCGGCCGTTCTGCACCGCCGCGCGGGCTTCGAGCCGGTTGACGCCAATCTGGTCGATGGCGAAGTCGACCACCAGCTTCGCGCCGTCGGCGAAGAGGCCGGTGCCCCAGTGGGCCGAGCCCATCACGAAGCCCCACTCGGCGTTCTGGAAGTCGGCGTCGAGCTGGCGCACCTGGAAGATGCCCACCGCCGTGTCGGTGCCGGCGGGCACCACCGCGAAGCACGCATAGCGGCCCGCGGCCTGCTCGTGGCCCGCCCATGCGATGAAGCGGCGGAACCCTTCAACCGAGGTGGGCGGCGGCGAGATGAAGCGCGCCACTTCGTCGGTGGTGAGCAGCTGGCAGAGCGACTCGGCGTCGGTGACGCGCATCGCCCGCAGGGTGACGGAACCCGCCGCCAGCACCGGCAACTGCTGGCGCCAGTCGGTGGAGGTGACGTCGTGCGCGACCGGATATTCCATCGCGGGCAACGACGCGTGCAGCGCCTCGGAGTACGGCATCTTCTCCATTAGAAGCTGCCTCCTCGTCACGTCGACGTGCGCGGTGGTCGTGGTCGTCGTCGGCGCCGCGACGTGACCTCGAGGAGTTCGGGGTTGTTCTCGGCGTCCCAGGCCAGCGGATCGAAGGCGAGCACCTCGGCGTCTCGTCGCCGTAGAAGCGCGGCGTCGGTGCCCGAACTGCCCCACGAGGCATCGGGGTCGGTGCTTTCACCCCACACGATGTTCATGCCCCACACGATGTTGTTGCCCCACACCACGTTGAGGCCTTCGGACATGCCCCACACGATGTTCAGGCCCAGAGCGCCCGTGTTCTGTCCCCAGGACACGTTGGAGCAGTTGGCGGCACCGCAGTCCATGCCCCACACGATGTTCATGCCCCAGACGATGTTGTCGTCCATGCCCCAGACGATGTTGTCGTCCATACCCCAGACGATGTTGTCGTCCATGCCCCAGACGATGTTTTCGTCCATGCCCCACACGATGTTCTCGCCCCAGACGATGTTCGAGCCCCAGGTCTTGCCGAAGCACGAACCGCCGCAGGCTTCGCCCCACACGATGTTCTGGCCACCGGGCGCGGTGCTCTCGCCCCACACGATGTTGGTGGCCCAGGCGTTGGCGAAGGGCGCCAGCACGCCGCCCGTGATCAGGTGGTTGCCCCACACGATGCGGCGGCTCCACGAATTCGAAAACGGCAGGCGGTTGCCCGGCCGGCCGACGCGGTAGAACTCGGCGAGCGTGACCGCGCCGCGCGCGTTCATGAAGCCGGCGCCCTGCGTGAGCACGTCGACGCCGTGCTTGGCCTCGGCCGGTGTACTGCAGCACCGCCTTCACCAGATTGGGCGTGAGGTTCGGGTTGGCCTGCAGCATGAGCGCCACCGTGCCCGCCACCGCCGGCGCGGCCATGCTGGTGCCGCTCAGCGTGAGGTACGGCTTGAACTGCGTGGGCCGGCTGCCGGCCAGCAGGTATTGCGGCTTCTCGACATACATCTTGCTGTTCGGGCTCGCGAGCGACGCCACGCCCGTGCCGGGCGCCACCAGGTCGGGCTTGGCGGCGTAGTCGTGCGCCGTCGGCCCGCGCGAGCTGTAGAGCGCCACGACGTCGTCGCCGCGGAAGGTGTTGCCCTTGCTGTCGGCCGCGCCCACCGTGAGCACCCACGGCGCATTGCCCGGGGCCGTGATGGCGCCGTACTGCGGATTGCCGCTCGCGTCCTTGCCGATGTTGCCGGCCGCCGCCACCACCACGATGCCCGCCTGCACGGCGCGCTTGGCGGCCAGGGTGAGCGGGTCGGTGTTGTACGACTCGAACACGCCGGCGCCGAGCGACATGTTGATCACGCGGATGTTGTAGGCGGCGCGATTCGCCACGGCCCAGTCGAGCGCGGCGATGATCGTGCTGATGCGGCCCTGGCCGTTGCCGTCGAGCGCCTTGAGCGCCACGATCGGTGGCCGCCGGCGCCACGCCGCTTGCGCGTGCCGTGGCTGTCGTAGCCGTTGCCGGCGATGATGCCGGCCACGTGAGTGCCGTGGCCCCAGTCGTCGTAGGCGGTGGTCGACGTGCCGACGAAGTCCACGAACTTGCGGATGCGCTGCGCGGTGCTGCCCGCGTAGCGCAGGTCGTCGTGGTTCGGCGTGACGCCCGAGTCGATGACCGCCACGCCGATGCCGGCGCCGGTGTAGCCCATGCGCTGATGCACCGTGAGCGCGCCAATCGTGGCGGCCGTGCGGCCCAGCAGCGCCTCGACCGGGCGGTCGTAGTGCACCCGCTTGACCGAGCCGTTGGCGGCCAGCCGCCGCAGCATGCGCTTCGACATGCGGGTCGTGCGGCCGCGCATGCCGCCGAGGCGCTTGCCCTGGCGCCCGCCGCTGTTCGAGACGAGCTGGTCGGCGTTGGTCTCGTCGTTGAACTCGACGATGACCGGCACGTCGCTGTCGTCGCCCGCGACGTCTTGGAGGAGGCTGTCGAACTTCACCTCATCCGGGCGAGTTGGCTTGAAGCGGCGCTGTGCGGACGCGTCGGTCGAGAAGGCACCGACGCCCACAGCCACCAGTAGGGCCGAGAGCGAAAGCCGCCGGAGGGACCATGCGGCCCATCCGGATCGGCGAGCGAGGGACGGAGCGTTCATGCCCCCCGTATTCGCAAGGCCGCTGCCAACAATAAAACCGCTGACGGCGGCCCCTGCGACCAGAGGCGATTTCGCTAGGAATTTCGCGCACCTGCGCACGCGTCTGCACAGCGCTGCAGCGACGCGGCAGGCCAGTCGCCGTGCGGCCGGTCGTGCCTCGTCTGCGGCACAGAAACTGCAGTATTTGGCCGCGTCGTCGCTGCTAACTTGTTGTGGAAAATGTGGGTTATATGGCTTGAGTGTGCCGTATGCGCACAGGGCGCTCAGTTTCTTGCACACTTCGAAACGACGAATCTGTCACGAGTATCTGCCACCCGCATCGGCCGCCTGCAGGCGAGCCCGGGCGTCATCGGTGAACAGCGCCGGGCTGCCTCCGGTGTGCAGGAACACCACCGTGTCGCTGGCGGCGATCCGGCCCGCGCGCACGTCGTCGACGAGCGCCGCCATCGCCTTGGCGGTGTAGGTGGGGTCGAGGACGAGGGCTTCGGTGCGCGCCACGAGCCGGAGCGCGTCGAGGGCGGCGGGCGTGGGCAGGCCGTAGCCCTCGCCAATGAAGCCCTGGTCGGTGAAGAACTCGACGCCGCGCACCGAGTCCCCCGCCTCGAGCAAGGCCGCGGCCTCGCAGGCCACCCGCCGCGCGCGTTCGATCTTCTCGGGCTCGCCGGCACTCACCGCCACGCCGTGCAAGCGGTAGTGCTGGCCCGCCAGGTGCGCGCCGAGCGTGAGTCCCGCCTGGGTGCCACGCGATCCGCTGCCGAAGTAGAGCCGTGACGGACGCGCGTCGAGCGCCTCGAGTTGCCCGGCGAGTTCCACGGTACCGGCCACATAGCCGAGCGCGCCGACGCCACTCGACCCGCCGACCGGAATCACGTAGGGGCGTCCACCGCGCGCGCGGATGGCCTGCGCCACCTCCGCCACCCTGGCCTCGTCGTGTCCCACCGCCAGCATCGGGTCCACCGAAGGCACGAAGTAAACCTGGGCGCCGAACAGGCGGTCGAGCAACAGGTTGCCTTCGAGGGCTGGGTCGGCGCTGCTCGCCGTGAGCACGAGATGCGCCTCGAGGCCGCACATCGCCGCGGCCGCGGCCGTCATGCGCGCGTGGTTCGATTGCACCGCCCCGGTCGTGATGAGCGCCGTGGCGCCCTCGGCCATGGCATCGCCCAGCAGGTACTCGAGCTTGCGCGCCTTGTTGCCGCCGAGCCCCAGGCCGGTCAGGTCGTCGCGCTTCACCAGGATGCGCGGACACCGGTCCGGGCCGCCCAGCGCGGCGCGCAGCCGCGTGGCGTCGTCGAGCGGCGTGGGCAACGCGGCCAGGCGCGTTCGGCGCATGACGGACAGGCGGCGCGTGAGATCGTCGCGGGTCATGGGGTAGCGGCCGGGAGTGGCACGAACGGGCGAATTATACGCGCGGCGCGCCGGGCTCACGCGGCAGCCCGCGCCCGAGTTCCGCCGTCGGCCATCAGGCCGGCCATGTCGGCGCGGCACGGGTGCCTCGAAGCGCAGACGGCGGCCGCGTCTCGGGATGCGTGAACTCCAGGCGCCACGCGTGCAGGGCCTGACGCGCGAACGCCGCGCGCCGCGCGATCGACCGCCGACTCGAGCAGGCGCCGCCGCGGCGGTTGCCCGTAGACCGGGTCGCCGACGATCGGCCAGCCCTGGGTGGCCAGGTGCACGCGCAGTTGATGCGTGCGGCCCGTCACCAGCTCGCAGCTCACCAGGCTGAGGCCGCGCGCCGCGCCGCGCGATGCGATCGAGCACCCGGTAGCGCGTCTCGGCGTCGGCGCCGCTGTCGAGGGCCACCACGCGCCGCCGATCGAGCGGGTCGCGTCCGAGCCGATGGGTGATGGCGCCGCGCGCCGGCAGCGGGACGGCCCCACACCACGGCGAGATACTCCTTCACGAAGCGCACGCGGTCGCCCTGCAGCGCCGTCTGCACCGCGCCTGACTTGGCCACCAGCAGCAGCCCCGAGGTGTCCTTGTCGAGACGCTGCACGAGGCGCGGCTGCCAGTCGTCGCCGCGCACCTTGGTGGCGTGCCAGAGCAGCGCGTTCACCAGGGTGCCCGAGCGGTGCCTGTGCGAGGGATGCGCCACCATGCCGGCCGGCTTCACCACCACCAGCAGTTGCGCGTCTTCGTAGATGATCGAGAGCGGGAGCGGCTCCGCGGAAGGCGACTGGCGCGCGGGCGGCGGCGCCACGTCCACCTGCACGACGTCGCCCAGCAGCACCCGCTGCGCCGGGCGCGTGGCCGGCACGCCGTTCACCAGCACGCGTCCGCCGGTGATCAGCCGTTGCAGTTCGGAGCGTGACACCGCGTACGAGCGCGGCGAGGTGCCGGGCGGCTGCGTGATCGAGGCGATGGGCCGCGTCGCCGCGATCGGCCACGAAGGTGGCGCAGCGGCGCGGCAGCGCGCCCGTCTAACTGATCGCGATAGCTGATGAGCTCCACGTCGAACACGAGCATCCCGCGCGGCTCGCTCTGGCCCTTGTAGGCGAGGTTCTCGGGAATCCAGAAGCGGGTCTTCTCGCCCACCACCATGAGCTGCACGCCTTCGGTCCAGCCCGCAATCACGTCGCCCAGCCCGAACGAGGCCGGCGCGCCCCGCATGACCGAGCTGTCGAACAGCTTCCCGTTGGTCTGCCATCCCGAGTAGTGCACGGTGACCTGGCTCGACGTGCGGGGATGTTCAGTGCCCGTGCCCGGCTTGATCACCTTGTAGGCCAATCCTGACGGGCGTGCGCCGCGCGTCGGCGGGCACGGCCGCCACGTCGGGCGGCGGCACGGTGGGCGCCGGCGTGAACTCGAGGAGCTCGATGTCGAACACCAGCATGCCGGCCGGCCGGCCCGCCTGGCCCTTGTAGGCCAGGGCTTCGGGAATCCACAGGCGGCGCTTCTCGCCGGCGGTCATCAACTGCACGCCTTCGCCCCACCCCTTGATGACCCGGTCGAGCGGGAAGGTGCTGGGCTCCTTGCGTGCGATGCGAGCTGTCGAACATCTTGCCGTCGGTCGTCCAGCCGGTGTAGTGCACCGTGACCATGTCGGTGGCGGCCGGCTTGGTCGCGCCGGTGCCGGCCTGGATCACCTTCGACGCCAGGCCCGAGGGCAGCGTGACGGCGTCCTTGGGCGGTGCCGCGACGTCGGCGGGCGGCGGCAGCGGTGCCGGTTTAGGAGGACCTTGGGCGGCCATCATCACAGGCAGGACGGCCGGGGCGAGCAGAAGCGTGAGCGCTCGCGAGCAGTGAGAAACGCATGGCCTATCGTGAACCAGCCGGCGACGTGCGCGCAACTACGGATTGCACGCGACGGCCGAGCGTCAATCCAACGACGCCCCCGACGTGTCCTTTACGATTGTGTTGACGCCGTACCGGCTAGGCGGCGAGATTGGCGCAAATATAGGCCTGAATTTGCTCGTTTCGACTTGGCCCGATCTTTGTAACAGGGCATGACGCGTGGCAACTGAACCCAACGTGATGCAACTGCCTGTGCTCGTGGTCGGCGTCGAAGACGTCAGCGCCGGAGAACGGCTCGATGCGCTGAAGCGCTCCGGGTTCGCGGTGATGCCGGTGCAGGGCTTCCTCGAGGCGCGCCGGGTGCTGGCGGAGGTGGAGCCGCAGGCCATCGTGACCGACGTGCACCTGGGGGACTACAACGGCCTGCACCTCGTCGCCATCGCCCAGGTCGAGCACCCGAGGACCACGTGCCTGGTGGTCGGCCCCAGGGATTCCGCGCTGCAGGCCGAGTCCTACCACCTCGGCGCCCGCTATCTCGTGGAGCCCGTCGCCGCCGACCGGCTCGCGGCCGTGCTCACCGAACTGGTCGCCAATCCGCGTCCGCAACGCCGCTGGCCCCGGAAGCGTCCCGTGCGCGAACTGGCCACTTACGTGTCGGGCGTGGAAGCCCGCATCATCGACGTCAGCTACGGCGGTGCCGGCATCGAGTTCTTCGGTAAGGACATTCCCACCGACGCCCTCGAGCTGACCGTGCCGTCGACCGGTCTGGCCGTGCCGGTGGAGCGCGTCTGGGCCAAGCGCCCTGGCAAGGCGCAGCCGATTGCGTGCGGTTTGGCGCTGCGCCGCGACAGCGCCGTCGACGCCCGTTGGCGGTCGTTCGTCGATGGCCTCGAACTGCTTCCCGGGATCCTGCCGCTGTCGGGCGGTCCGGGCATGCCCGCCTAGGCCTTGGCCGTCCCAGGGCGCGCTTGTCGCAGATAAGACAAGTCACCATGGCAGGGCCTACAAGTCTGGGCCCGGCTAGCCATGGAACCAGAAATAGAGTTAAATGCCCTGGTTTCGCTTGGCCGTGCGTTTGCACAACTCCGGGTCGGCAAGAACTTGAGCATGACATCAGACATCCTCGTCGTCAGCGCGGATCCCCACGTGCTTTCGGGGCGCGTCACCGCCTTGAGGCGGGCCGGATTCTCGGCCCGTGCGTGCTCGAGCTTTCCGGACGCCCGCCGCACATTGGAAGAGGGTGCTCCTCCGGAAGTGCTCGTCACCGATGTCCGGTTGGGGCCCTACAACGGCTTGCACCTCGTGGCGGTCGCCCGCGTCGAGTTTCCGCGCACCGTTGCCATCGTCATCGGCGGCCAGGATCACGTGCTCGAAGTGGAAGCTGGCGGCCTGGGTGCGCGCTACCTGCTGGCGCCCGTGACCCCGCAACGATCTCGAAATGGCGATTGCCGAGCTACTGGCCATGCCCCGGCCCAAGCGGCGGTGGCCGAGGAAGCGTCTGGCGTCGGAAGTGGCGGCCATGGTGGAGGGCCTGCCCGGCCGGCTGCTCGACGTGAGCTACGGCGGCGCCTGCCTCGAGGTCTTCGGCTCGGCGCCCCCGGGCGACAGCCTGCACGTGGTCATCCCGGAATTCGGCATCGACCTGCGCGGCCAGCGCGTGTGGGCGCACCGCGCCGACCCGTTGCAGCCGGTGGCGTGCGGCGTGGCCTTCGCCATGCCCGACAACCCACGCTGGCAGTCGTATGTGGATGCAGTCGCGGCTGCGTAGATCGCAAGATCCGAGTGTTCTTCAGATCACCCGATCACCCGATCACAAGATCACCAAATCACCAGATAACCACCCTCAGGTCTCTGTGTCTGGGCCCTGTCTACCTGGTGCCATGCGGAACCGTTGAAACGGCATGTGGCAGCCGTACTTGCGCAGGAAGTTCAGGAACCGCTTGTAGTCTTGCGGGTCCATGTTGAACAACTGCACGAGCGCCTTGTAGTTGCCGCGCGTCTGCTCGAGTCCCACCCGCACGAGGTGCCGCACGTCTTCGCGCGTGAGGTCGCGCGCCATGAACGGCTCGTAGGCCACGTCCCAGAACGACTCGCCCTTGAGCAGGATGCGATCGAGCAGCGCCTGCGCCGGCGCGGCTGCGGCGGCCTTCGCCGGCCGCCTCGGGCGGCGCGGCGATGGCCCGCACTTCGGCCGGCAGATCTTCGACGCGGATCACGCCGCCCGGGCAGCGGCACGTGAGTCGCTCGGCGATGTTACGCAGCTCGCGCACGTTGCCCGGCCAGTCGTAGGCCTCGAGCGCGGTGACGGCGTCGTCGGCCGAGGCCGGCAGAGGCACGCCGTGTTCCACTGCGAACTGCCGCAGAAAATGGTCGAGCAGCGGCGCGACGTCGTCGCGCCGTTCGCGCAGCGGCGGAATCGTGATGTGGATCACGTTCAAGCGGTAGTAGAGGTCTTCGCGAAAGTCGCCGCTCGCGATGCGCTCGGGCAGCCGGCGATTGGTGGCGGCCACCACGCGCACGTTGGCGTTGACCCGGTTGCGCTCGTCGCCCACGCGCTGGATTTCGCCGGTTTCGAGGAAGCGCAGCAGCAGCGCCTGCATGCGGAGCGACATCTCGCCGACTTCGTCGAGGAACACGGTGCCGCCGTTGGCCGCCTCGAACAGACCGCGCTTGTCGCGGTAGGCGTCGGTGAAACTGCCGCGGGCGTGGCCGAACAGCTCGGATTCGAGCAGCGAGTCGGGCATGGCCGCGCAGTTGATGGTGAGCATCGGCGCATGGCGGCGCCGGCTGCGCGTGTGAATCAGGTGCGCCACCACCTCTTTGCCCACACCACTGGCGCCGGTGATGAGCACCTTGGCGTCGGACCGGGCGGCGTACTCGACCTCTTGGTGCACGACCTTGAGCGCCTGGCTCCGGCCGATCAAGGTGTGGGTGCGAGGCCTCGGCGCCGAGTTGTCGCGGGGGCCGTCGAATGGCTGCATGGACGTGGGTACCAAGGCAGAGAGGCTTGGTATCACGTCAATAATATCAGCGTTCCGGCGACAAGAGTAAGGATTGAGTGACTATCCAGCACTGCTCACGAGAACAAAGTCTGGCGTCATCGGAACTCCTTGAACGACACCTGGCACTCGTGGGTGCGCAGGAAGTTCAAGAATCGCTTGTAGTCGGTGGGCGGCAGGTTGAAGATCCGCACGACGATGCGGTAGTTGCCGCGGGCCTCCTGCAGCCCCTTCTTGACCAGGTCGCGCAGGTTGCCACGGGTGATCTCGCGCTGCATGTAGAGGGGATACACCACCGTCCAGAACGATTCGCCCGTATCCACGAGCTTCTGGTAGAGCTCGTCTGATACCGTGCGCCGGCGCTCGCGGCGCGGGCGGAAGGCGCCGAAGGGCTGCAAGCGCACCTCTGGCGGCAGGTCTTCGGGCAGCGCGACCTCCCGCTGGCAGGTCACGACCAGCCGTTCCAGCATGTTTTGCAGCTCGCGGACGTTGCCTGGCCAGGAGTACTTGCAGAGGGCGTCCATGGCCTCGGGCGACACCGACCGCAGCGCGTAGTGGCCGGAGGCCGTGCTGCTCTTCAAGAAACGAAGCGCTAGCACCGGAATGTCGGCGCGGCGCTCGCGCAGCGGCGGCACGACCAGGTGAATCACGTTCAGCCGGTAGAAGAGGTCCTCGCGAAAGGCCTGTTGCGCGATGAGCTCGCGCAAGTTGCGATTGGTCGCGGCGATGACCCGGATGTTGACCGTGGTGCGCGCCCGATCGGCGCCGACTTTCTGCAGCTCGCCGGTTTCGAGGAACCGCAGCAGCAGGCCCTGCATGCGCAGGGTCATCTCGCCGACTTCGTCGAGAAAGAGCGTGCCGCCGTCGGCCATTTCGAGCTTGCCCTGCTTGTCGCGGTAGGCGCCTGTAAAGCTGCCCTTCACGTGGCCGAAGAGTTCCGACTCGAGCAGCGTCTCGGGCAGGCCGGCGCAGTTCACGGCGATGAACGGCTTGGCCGCGCGGCCGCTGTGCGCATGCACCGATCTGGCCACCAGTTCCTTGCCCACGCCGCTCTCACCGGTGATGAGCACCTTGGCGTCGGACCGGGCGGTGCGCTCGATGTCCGTCCGCAGGTCGGCGACGGCGGGACTTTCCCCAATCAGTTGTGCTTCGACGGTTCCGGCCAGCATCGGTCGTCCTCGAATCGGCCCCTGGGCCATGAATCTGGTGTGGCGGCAGTGCCGCGCCTTGACCTGCTCCGGCAGGCACTATGTCGGGTCCCGCCTCGCCAAATAGCAAGAAGCACGCCGTCGTCGGTTCGGCGACGTTCGCTCGGTAAACATCAATGATTTTCAAAGTCCTGCCGCGACACGCCGCACGGATGTTGCCAATCGACCATCAGGAGGAGTCCTGGAAAGGTGCCTGGAACAGAGGACAATAGGCTGCCAAAACAGGGAACTTTCTACCGAACGGACCAGACGTGGCCACATGGCGCGGGCGTGCAGGTACTCGCCAGGACGCGAAGGCCGCCTCGTCTCAGGCCGGGAAGTTCGACGCCAGCAGCGCACGGACGCCAGCCACCCGCGGGTCGCGATCACCGAGTCCCGCGGCAAGGGCGGCCGCAGCGCCGGTGAGCAGCGAGTGCGCTTCGCGCTTTCGGCCCAGCGCCAGCAGCACCGACGCCAGCTCCACCTCGGCCACGGCCCGCTTCCAATGTGCCGCCGGCAACTTGGCCTGGCGGATGGCGACGGCCTCGGCCGCCAGTGGCTCGGCCGCGGCTGGCCGGCCACGCCTGCGGTTGAGCGCCGAGAGGGCCAGCAGACCGTCGGCCACGACGGGATGGCCGGTGCCCAGACCGGTCCGCGCCATGGCCAGGGCCTCGACCAGAAGCGCCTCGCCTTCGCTCGGGCGGCGGGTTGCTCCCAGCACTTCGCCGAGCACCGCCAGGCTGAGGGCAATCTCGAAGTGTCCCGCTGGCAGCACCTTCCGCTTCACCGCCAGTGCCGCTCGCACGTGTCCTTCCGCCTCGGTCGCGCGACCCATGGCAAACAGCACGCGGCCCAGGCTATGTTCCACCCGCGCCACCGCCGCGTGGTCGGAGCCATAGCGCTCGCGCCGAATGGCCAGCGACTCCCGATACAGAGCCTCCGCCTCGCCGAAGCGCCGCCAGTCCTCGAGCAGGGTGGCGAGGTTGTTGAGCTGCACCGCGTAGTCTGGATGCGTCGTGCCCAGGCGTTTGCTGACGCCGGCGAGCGCCGCCCGGTAGAGCGGCTCGGCTGCGGCCAGCTTGCCCTGATCGTGCAGGAGCGACGTGAGATTGGTCAGCGCGGTCACGGTATCGGGATGGTCGGCGCCGTAGACGCGCTGGCGGATCTCGAGCGCCTCGCGCAGCAGCGGCTCGGCTCCGGCCAGGTCTCCCCTGGCGTTGAGCACCTGGCCCAAGTGCCCGAGCACTTGCGCCAGCGCGGGGTGCCCATTGCCCAGGCGTTGCCGGCGAATCGCGATGGCCCGCTCCAGCACCGGCACCGCGTCGTCGAGCCGGCCTTGTTGACGCAGCGAAGCGGCAAGGTTGTTCAGACCCACGGCGACGGGCAGGGCGGTGGGGCCCTCGGTGGCCTGCCACATCTCGATGGCGTCGCGCAGCAGCGGCTCGGCGTCGGCGAAGCGCCCGCGCTCGCTCACGGTGAGCCCGAGGTTGTTCAGCGACGACGCCAGCGCCGACGGAGGCGCATTCGTGCGGCGCTTGAGGGCCAGTGCCTCGCGGTGCAGCGTTTCTGCCTCTTCGAAGCGCGCCAGCTCCCGATACGCCTCGGCCAGATCCTCCATCGCCGTGGCCGTCTCGGGATGTTCGCGGCCGAGCGTGGTGCGCCGCAGTTCGAGCCCCCGCTCGAGCAGCGTGGCGGAGCGATCGTAGATGCCGAGGCTGCCGTAGACCGTGCCCATCGTGCCGAGCAATTGCGCCTGGATGACCGGCGTGCCGGCGAGTTCGGCATCGATCCGCTCGGCGCCGCGGTCGAGCAGCTCGCGCGCCGTGACCGGTCCGCCCGCGCGCGAATCGGGATTCGACACCTGGAACAGTTCCGTGAGGAAGGCCAGCACCTGCTGGGCCGTGTCGCGTTCGCGCGCCGTGCGGTCGCGCTCTTCGGCCAGACGCGCCGCCTGCACCGAGAACGTCACGGCCGCGGCGGCGACCACGAGCAGCAGCAGGGCCGCCGCGCTCACGCCCCACCGGTGCCGCGTCACGAAGCGCGCGGCGACATACGACCAGCTGGCCGTTCGCGCTTCCACGGGCCGGCCATCGAGGTGCCGGCGCAGGTCACGGGCCAGGGCTTCGACCGAGATGTAGCGTCTGGTCTGTTCCTTGTGCAACGCCTTGCGGATGATGGCGTCGAGGTCGCCCGCGAGCCGCGCGCTCAGCGTGGCCGGCGTGGCGGAGCGCACTCGCGCGCGGTCCTCGGGGGACGGGAGCCGGTCCGAGGGCGCGCGCGTCGCCGCGCTGGCCTCGAGCGGCGTCACGTGGCAGACGACGCGCTCGATCTCGGCGCTGGTCATGGTGGCGAAGCGCAGCGGCCGCGCGCCGGTCACGAGCTCGTAGAGCAACACGCCCAGCGCGTAGACGTCGGCGGCCGTCGTCACCTGCTCGCCTCGCACCACTTCGGGGCTGGCGTAGTCGGGCGTCAGCATCCGTCCGGGCGGCGTGCGCCGCGCTGGTGTCGGGCGCGCCGTCGAGCGCCAGCCGCGCGATGCCGAAGTCGAGCAGTTTCGGCACGCCCTCGTCGGTGACCATGATGTTGCTCGGCTTGATGTCGCGGTGCACGACCAGGCTGCGGTGCGCGTGGCTCACCGCGTCGCACACCTCGAGGAAGAGCTGCAGCCGGGCGTCCACGGTCAGGCGCAGCCGTGTCGCAGTGCTCGTCGATCGGCACGCCCTCCACGTGCTCCATCACCAGATAGGGCAGGCCCTCCGGCGTCGTGCCGCCATCGAGCAGGCGGGCGATGTTCGGATGTTCGAGCCACGCCAGAATCTGGCGCTCGGCGCGGAACTGGCGCACCCGCTCTGGCTCGAGCAGGCCGCGCACCACCTTGATGGCCACCTGCTGCAGGAACTCGTCATCGTCGCGCTCGGCCAGATAGACGGCGCCCATGCCGCCCTCACCGAGCATCTTCACGAGCTTGTAGGGACCCAGGCGCTCGAGCGGCGGGCGCGGGTGGGCCGTGGCTTCGGCCACGGCGTCGCTCACAACCGACACGAGCGGCGTGCCGGCGCGCTCTTCGGCATCGGCCGCGAGCAGGCCGTGCACGAGCTCGGCCAGCTCGCGATCGGCGGCTTCGCGATTGACGAAGGCCGCGCGCGCGTCGCCGCCGCAGGCGAGCGCCGCCTCGAAGAGCTGCTGCGCCGCCGCCCACCGTTCGGGGGTCATTCGCTCTCGTCCTTCGGCGGGACGGTGCCGCGGCTAATCCACGGCGGCACTGCCGCGCGCGGTGAGTTCGTGACGCAGCCAGGCCTTGGCCATGCGCAGTTCGCGGTCGACGGTGGCGGCCGACACGCCGACGGCTTCGGCGGTTTCGTCGTAGCTGAGGCCGCCGAAGAAGTGCAGCTCGACGATGTTGGCCTTGCGCGGATCGAACTCCGCCAGGCGTTCGAGCACGTCGTGCAGATCGAGGACGTCGACGGAGGGTGCCGCCACGATGGCCGCCACGTCTTCGAGTTCCACCTTCACCGCGCCGCCGCCGCGCTTCTGGCGGCGCCGTCCGCGCGCGTGGTCCACCAGCACGCGCCGCATGGTGCGGGCCGCGACGGCCATGAAATGGGCCTTGTCCTGCCACGACACGTCGGCATCGATGAGCCGCAGATAGGCCTCGTGCACCAGCGCGCGGGTCTGCAGCGTGTGATCCGACCGCTCCGAGCGCAAGGCGCCCCGGGCGATGCGCGCCAGTTCGTCGTAGACGAGCGGCAGCAACCGGTCGAGGGCGGTGGCTTCACCGCCTCTCCACGCGTGGAGCAGTATCGTTGCGCTTGGTGGTTCCACGGGCCGGATCCTCTGGGGAGGCCGGGTGATTCTACTGCAACTGGGCTCAGCCCTCGACCAGCAGCCACGCCGGATCTTCGATGTAGTCCTTGATTTTCACGAGGAACTGCACGGCCTCGCGCCCGTCGACCAGCCGGTGGTCGTAGCTGAGCGCCAGGTACATCATCGGCCGCACCACGACCTCGCCCTTCACCGCCATGGCGCGCTCGGCGATCTTGTGCAGGCCGAGGATGCCGACCTGTGGCGGATTCAGAATCGGGGTGCTCATCATCGAACCGAAGACGCCGCCGTTGGTGATGGTGAAGGTGCCGCCCTTCAGGTCGTCGAGGGTCAAGGTGCCGTTGCCGGCGCGCGCGGCGAAGTCGCGGATGCCGAGCTCCACGCCCGAAAAACTCATCTGGTCGGCGTCGCGCAACACCGGCACGACCAGTCCGCCCTCGGCGCCCACGGCCACGCCGATGTCGAAGTAACGCTTGTAGACGACCTCGTCACCCTGGATTTCGGCATTCAACTCGGGGAACGCCTTGAGCGCGCCCACGGCGGCCTTGACGAAGAACGACGCGATGCCGAGGCCTACCCCGAACTTCTTCTGAAACCCTTCCTTGCGGCGTTCGCGCAAGGCCATCACGGCGCTCATGTCCACTTCGTTGAAGGTCGTGAGCATGGCGGCGGTGCGCTGGGCCTCGACCAGCCGGCGCGCGATCGTGGCCCGCCGCTTGGTCATGCGCACGCGCTCCTCGCTGCGGTCGCCGGGCGCCCGCGCTGGGGCGACGGGCCGGGGAGGTGCCGCGGCCGCTTTGGGCGCAGGCGCTGCCGCCACGGCGGCCGTGGCCGCGGCGCCCCCTGACACGAACTCGCGCACGTCGCTCTTGGTCACGCGCGGACCGCTGGCCGGCACGGCCGCGAGCGGCACGTCGTGTTCGCGCGCCACGTTCCTGGCCGTAGGCGTGGCCTTGGGCGCGCCCGAGGCCGGTGCGGCCGCCGGCGTGGCGGCGGCTGATGGCGGGGGCGCCAGTGCCGGGGCGGCCGCGAGCGACGGGTCCAGCACGGCCAGCACTTCGCCGACTTTGACGTCGGCGCCGTTCGGGTGCTTGATGCTCGTGAGCACGCCGGCGCGATCGGCACTCACTTCGAGGTCGATCTTCTCGGTTTCGAGTTCGACCAGCGCCTCGCCGAGGGCCACCTGATCGCCTTCGTTCTTGAGCCACCGCGCGATGCGGGCCTCGACCACCGACTCACCCAGTTCCGGCACTACGATGTCCATGACTTGATCCCCTAGGGGCTGGGGACTAGGGACTAGGGGCTGGGGCTTGCCGGTGTCTCGCTGCGACAAGACGCATCTTCGCTCAGCGGAGCCAGACACGTTCATTGTTAGCGTGACGTCAGCGCGCCCCAGCCCCCAGCCCCTAGCCCCTAGCCCCTGTTCTAGACTTGTTTCGCCACCACGCGATTGGCGTCGCCGACATCGGCCTTCTCCTCGAAGGCCTGCGCCACGAGGGCGCGTTGATTCACCTGGTGCCACGCCGCCGAGCCTTCCGACGGGCTCGAGTTGCGCACGCGGCCGACGTAGCGCAGGGGCCACCGTCCGGCAATCACCTGCTCCAACTCGGGCCGCACGGAATCCCAGGCGCCCATGTTCTCGGGCTCTTCCTGCACCCAGCACACGTCCTTCAGCTTCGGGAAGCGCTCGAGCGCGTTGCGCAGCTGATCGGCGGGGAAGGGGTAGATCTGTTCGAGGCGCAGCAGGGCCACGCTGGCGCTGGTCTTGCGCTGCTCGCTGCCGGCGAGATCCACGTAGACCTTGCCGCTGCAGACCACGGCGCGGCGCACCTTGGCGGCGGCCGTCACGGCACGGTCGTCCTCGATCACCTTCTGGAACCGGCCCTCGGCCAGTTCCCGCGGCGCCGAGGCCACGAGCGGATGGCGCAGCAGGCTCTTCGGCGTGAGCACGATGAGTGGCAGCGGATCGGTGTCGAGTAGCAGTGCCTGGCGGCGCAGCACGTGGAAGTACTGGGCGGCGGTGGTGCAGTTGACGATGCGCACGTTCAGATCGGCGGCCAGTTGCAGGAAGCGCTCGACGCGCGCGCTCGAGTGATCCGGCCCCTGGCCCTCGTAGCCGTGTGGCAGCAGCAGCACGAGCGAGGGCGCCATGCCCCACTTGGCGCGGCCCGACATGAGGTACTCGTCGAGAATCGTCTGCGCGCCGTTGATGAAATCGCCGTACTGCGCCTCCCACAACACGAGCCGCTTTGGTTCCTGCAGGTTGTAGCCCAGCTCGAAGCCAATCACGGCCAGCTCCGACAGCGCGCTGTTGTGGATCTCGAAAGCCGCTTTCGCCTGCGGCAACGCCTGCAGCGGCGTGTGGCGGGCGCCGGTGACCGCATCGTGCAGCACCGCATGGCGGTGGCTGAACGTGCCGCGCTCGACGTCTTCACCGGTGAAACGGATGGCGATGCCATCGGCCAGCACCGAGGCCATGGCCAGTTCTTCGGCGGCGGCCCAGTCGATGGCGCGTTCGTCGGCGGCGGCCAGCATGGTGCGCTTGCGTTCACGGCCGCGTTCGAGCTTCTTGTGCACGGTGAAGCCGTCCGGCACCTGGGCGAGCGCCTCGGCGATGGCCTCGAGTTGGGCCAGCGGAACGGCGGTGTTCACCCGCGCGGCGGCGCCGCTCGGCGGCACGACCGGCACCTCGGGCACGTAGTGCTCCTCGGGTTGCAGGTCGGCGTAGGCCTTCTCCATCACGGCGGCATGCCGGGCCACGAGTTCGTCGGGGAACGCGACGGGCACCTGGCCGGCGGCCACGAGGGCGGCCGCGTACTGATGGCGCACCGTGGGATGTTCGGCGACGCGCTGATAGATCAAGGGTTGCGTGAAGGCCGCTTCGTCGCCCTCGTTGTGGCCATGACGCCGGTAGCCCACGAGGTCGATGAGGAAGTCGAGCTGGAAGCGGTGGCGATAGGCCCACGCCAGGCGCGCCGCCTCGATGCACGCCACCGGGTCGTCGGCGTTGACGTGCACGATCGGCACCTTGAAGCCGCGCGCGAGGCCACTGGCGTAGCTGGTCGAGAAGCACTCCTGCGGTTCGGCGGTGAAGCCGAGCTGGTTGTTGGCGATGAGGTGAATCGTGCCGCCCACGTCCCACCCGGTGAGGCGCGACAGGTTCAGCGTCTCGGCCACGATGCCCTGGCCCGGGAACGCGGCATCGCCGTGGATCAGGATGCCGAGCACCTCGCTCGGGCGCAGCGTTGGCGCGCCCGCTGCGTCGACCGACGTGGCGGCCGCGCGCGACATGCCGACGAGCAGGGGGTCGACGGCCTCGAGATGGCTCGGGTTGGGGGGCATGGTGACCACGAGGGTGGTCGGCCGGTCGGGCTGCTCGACGCGGGCGCCGGCGTGGTACTTCACATCGCCCATCCAGCCGAGATCGATGCGGCTGCTGCGGGTGAAGAGCGGGTCCTTGAACTCGGCCAGAATCTGCGCGTAGGGCTTGCGCATCACGTGCGCGAGCACGTTGAGGCGGCCGCGGTGCGCCATGGCGATGAACACGTGTTTGACGCCGGCAGCGGCCGCATCGGCGATGATCTCGTCGAGCACCGGGATCATCAGGTCGAGCCCCTCGATCGAGAAGCGCGTCTTGCCCGGGAAGGTGCGCTGCAGGAAACGCTCGAACACCTCGACTTGGGTGATGCGGTCGAGCAGCTCGCGGTCTTCGATCGGATCGGCAGGCGGGCGGAAGCGCCGCGCCTCGACCGACTCGCGCAGCCACACCCGCTCATCGGGCACGAACACTTGCGCGAAGTCGTGACCGCTCGTGGCGCAGTAGATCGCGCGCAGCCGCTCGATCGCTTCGAAGGCGCTCGCGGCCCCGGCGGCCACCGGCCCGCCGATGATGCTGGCCGGCAAGGTGCGCAGCACGTCGCTCGTGAGGCCGTGCGCGTGGGGGTGCAGCGACGGGTCGCCGACCGGCCGGTGATAGCCGATCGGGTCGAGCGTGGCGGCCAGATGACCGTAGCGGCGAATCGACTCGGCCAGCGTGACGGCGGCGATCGCCGCCGCGGTGTCGGCCGTGCCGGCCAGTGGCGCGCCCGCGGGCGTGGCGTCGGCGGGCGGGGTGAATGTGCGGAACGCCGCGCGCGTCGCGTCGTCGACCGACGCGGGATCCTGCTGGTAGCGTTCGAACAGTTCGAGCACGTAGCCCGCGTTGGCCCCGGTAAACTGGTCCCACGGATTCATATCTCAATTATTGTAGTGCAGGCTGTTTCATTTCCCCCGAGGGCGAACCGCGATGATGTCCCGACCGACCTATGACGACGCGAATCTGATCCTGCGTCTCTACGAGATGCGCCGCGAGGACCGGATGCGCGAGGCGCGCGCGTGGTTCACGGCGCACTTCCGTCCGAAGAAGTGGGAAGAACTGGCCACACTCGTGCCGCCCGGCAGCGGCGAGAACGCGTCGTTCCGGATGGTCATCTCGTATTGGGACATGGTGGCGTCGTTCATCGTCACGGGCGTGCTCAGCAAGGAGCTGTTCTTCCAGAGCGGACGTGAACTGCTGGTCGTGTTCGAGCGCATGCGGGTGGTGCTGCCGGGCATTCGCGCCGCCTACCAGGACCCGTCCTACATGGCCAACCTCGAGCGTGTGGGGCTCGAGTACGCCGACTACATGCGAGCCCAGAGCCCAGGCGCATACGAGGCATTCCTGAAGCGCATCATCGGGTGATCCGGCTCATCGCGCTCGACGTCGACGGCACGCTGCTCGATCGCCGCGGCGACGTGCCCGCCGCGAACCTGGCGGCGCTGCACGAGGCGGCCGCGCGCGGCATCCATCTGGTGGTGGTGACCGGCCGCAACTATCCCTTCGCGCTGCAGGCCCTGGCCGCGCTGCCGGATCCGCTCACGGTCGTGGCCTACAACGGCGCCGTGGCGCGCATGCGTGACGGGGCGACGCTGGCGACGCGGCCACTGCCGCGCGCGGTGGCGCGCCGCCTGCTCGCGGGCACGCGCGCCTGGCGCAGTTCCACGCTCGTGCAGTTCGATCGCGAGGGCCTGGGCCAGACGGTGGTCGACACGCTGTCCTGGGATCAGCCCAATCGCCGGCGCTACTACGAGCGCATCCAGCACCTCGTGCAGACGGTGGACGATCTCGAGACGGCCTGCGTCGATCACGATCCCGTGCAGGTGGCCTTCAACGGCCGCACCGCCTCGATGGCCGCGCTCTTTGCGGCGCTGTCGGCCGAGGGCCTGACCGACGGCGTGTCGCTCTCGGTCACGGCCTACCCGGCGCGCGACTTCACGCTCGTGGACGTCAACGCGCCGGGCGCCACCAAGGGCGGCGCGCTGGCGCATGTGGCCGCGCACTACGGCGTGGCACAGGCCGACGTGCTGGCCATCGGCGACAACCACAACGACGTGGACATGCTGCAGTGGGCCGGCACCGGCGTCGTGATGGGCAACGCCGAGCCCGAGCTGCTGAGTCTCGGCCTGCCGATCACCGCCAGCAACGACGACGCCGGCCTGGGGCAGGCGATTAGGGAATACGTGCTCGGGGCTCTGGGCTAGGGGCTAGGGGCTGGGGCGGGCAACTGTCCCAACTGAGTAGAGTCCCGGGCAGAGACTGAGGTCTAGTGCAGCGTGACGTCTGCACGCCCCAGTCCCTAGTCCCGAGTCCCCAGCCCCGTTCGGCGCGGGCTAAAAGCCCGTGCCGAACCTGACGTGCACCCGCCACTGGCCGTTGCCGCGGCCGACGTCGACGTAGGCGTTGACGGCCATCAGGTTGGCGAACCAGCCGATGCCGGCGCCGCGGTCGAACGCCGCATCACCCACCTTGGTGCCGGCGTCGTAGGTGGCGCCCCAGTCGACGAACGTGCGCACGCCGTGCCGCACCACGTCGAGCGGCGATCCGAAGGGCCGAGCGAGGGTGAGTGACGCGCCCGCGGCGTTGTCGCCCACGCGGTAGCCTCGGCGGTAGCCGCGTGTGGCCAGGCCGCCGCCGATCATCGCCTGCTCGTAGCGGGGCAGGGCGCCGTCGGCCGACGTGAGGAACCCGCGCATGGTGAGCGCCGAGCCGAACGGGAGGCCGAGCGCGGCCGAGGCGTCGGCGCGGGTTCGCCGCCGGGTGCCGGTCACCACGTCGAGCCGCTCGATCGCCGCGCGTCCCCACACGGCGTTGCGCGGGAAGGCCGGGTCGGCGCGGGTGTCGATGACGAGCTCCGCCGTGACGCGGTCCACGTCGTCGCGGGCGCCGGCGAACCGGACGACGTCGTGCGCCGCCTCGATGCCGAGGCGCGCGCTCGCCGTGACCGCCCGCTCGACGCGGCCGAAGACGCGGCGGCGCTCCTCGACGAGGTCGAAGGCGGGATGTTCGGTGCGCTTCAATTCGGCGCCCGCCTGCACCCGTGACACGACCGGACCGGCGAACGACCGCGAGCCCTCCAGCCCGATGCGCCGCTCGCCGCCCCACGTGGCCGGCAGCGCCAGTTGGCTCGTGCCGCCGAAGGCGCCATCGAGCGCCGCGTGCAGTCCGTAGGTGACGCCGTACCCTTCGTCGTAGCGCACGACCGGCACCCACATGCGGGTGCTGGCCACTCGCGCGACCCAGCCGGGCATGAGGCGGTCGGGCGAGACGCCGGCGCGCTCCTCCACGAGCACCATCACCATGAAATCGCCGGGCACGTCGATCGACCGCTCGAGCCGGCGCACGGCCACCGATGCGAAGCGTCCGCTGGCTTCCACTTTCACGCGGGCCGCGGCGAGCAGTTCGTCGGTGGCTGGCTGACCGACCACCAGGCCCGAGAGCGCGAGGATGTCTTCGCTGGGCGTCGAGTGATTGCCGTGCACCCGCAATTCGACGATCGGCGGCGTGGCGGCCGGCTGCGCCTGGCCGGGGGCCGCCCCCAGCAGCACCAGCACGGCCGCCAGGCCCGCGAGGCCCCTCATTTCACCCGCACCGTCACGCCCGCCTGGCGGTAGTCGCTGTAGGTGACGTCGTAGGCGGCTGCGGTTGCGCCGAGGGCCGTGCTCAGCCGCACCCGGGCGGCAATCGATTGCGGCAGCCACACGCCTGGAAACGCCTCGTGCATGCGCATCGACGCCGTGACGTCGTCCAGGCGCACCACCGTGCGCCCGGGCAGGAAGCCCCAGTCGACGTTGTCGAACACGTAGCGCACGATCTGCCTCTCCTGACGCAACACCCAGAGCGTCACGAGCGAGGTCTTGTTCATCTGCTGCTCGATCCGTTCGTCGTCGTCGCCGCGCCGTTCCTTGCGGCGCTGGCGCGCCGCGTCGCGCTCGCTCCGGCTCACGTTGGTTCCGTTCGTGCCGGCCTCGACGCGCACCTCGTCGTCGTTGAAGAGCCGCGCGGGGTAGTACTCGATGCGCAGCACCTCTTTGCCGTCGAGGGTCTCGCGGCCGGCGAGGGCGTAGCGGCCGGCCTCGAAGGGGAAACGCAGGAAGTAGGCGGCCGAGACGAACGACGGCTCGGCCTGCTGGTTGAGGAGGTCGCCGACCGACTCGGCGGCGATCGGCTCGGCGACGACCGACTGGGCGACGATCGCCCCGGCCGTCGTGCCCCGTTCGGCGTCGCGCTTGGCCTTGCGCTCGTCGCGCGCCTTCATGCGCGTCAGGTAGCGGTCTTCATAGCGGCGTCGCTCGGCGTCGGCCAGGGTCACGCCGTTGGCCGCCAGCGGACTGCGGATGAAGAAGCCGTCTCTCACGAACCACTGGTAGTCGTGCACGGAGCCGAAGAGGCGCACGCCATCCGGTCCGGTGACGGCCACCTTCTGACGTTCGCTCAGGATGTACTGCTGGAGCCGCTTCCAGTTGTCGTCGCGCCGCTTGACGACCTCTTCCATGAGGCGATCGAGGTCGGTAGGCGGCGGCACCGCCTGGGCGGCGAGAGTCGACGGCAAGACCGCCAGCAGGCAGGTCACGATCCACTGACGCACAGCGCTCTCCAGGGACGTCGGGAAGACGTCGGCGTCAGTTTAGACGAAGGGGCGCGACCCTCGGTTCGTCGCCGCCGCTGGTCGCCGCTAGATCAGGTCGAGCATCGGCAGCTCGTCCGACGTCTCGATGAGCAGCCGGTGGATGCGGCAGCCGTGCGCGTACTCCACGAGCGCCACGTCGGCCGGGATGCGGAAGATGCCCTTCCAGAACCCACGCTTGTCGCCGCGCTTGGGCTCTGGCTTGGGCGCGTCGGTGACGGCGTGGGCCCACGCCGCCAGCGGCACCGGCCCGCGCGGACGGCGGGGGGATGGTGCCGGCGGCACTGGCGCGACTGGCGCCACCGGAACTTGCGGCACGGGCGCCGCCTGCATGGTGGCGGCCGGCTCGGCCTTGGCGCGGCTCTTTGCGGCCTTGCGAACTCGCGCCCTTGGCCCGGGCTCATGGTCGGCCACGGGTGCAGCGGCCATCGCCTGCGGCGGAGCGGGCGCCGACGCCGGCTCGGTCGCAACCACTTCAACGTCGAGCTTGGCCCGGCGCGCGGTCTTGCGCTTGCCGGCTACGGTGGCGTCTGGAGCCACCGGCGGCGGCGCGGCGTCTTCCAGCATGGCTGCCACGGTCTTGGCCGGCCTCGTCGCCTTCAGCGCGACCCTGACGGCGCGCGCTGGCGACGGTGGAATCACCGCCTCGACCGCCACGGGCGCGCCAGCTTCTGCGATCTTGGCCTCGAGTTCTGCATTCCTGGCCTCGAGCGCCGCACGGTCCATCGCCCCGGCGCGGTCCATCGCTTCCTTGATGGCCAGGCCTACTCCGTCGGACGAACGCTCGCGTTCCGGGCGGTACGACCGCCGGCGTTCCTGGCGAATCTTCTTGCTCGACCCGCGCAGCACGGGACGGCCCAGCCGCGCGAACAGCGC
Source organism: uncultured Acidobacteriota bacterium (assembly GCA_963814395.1). GTDB lineage: Bacteria > Acidobacteriota > Vicinamibacteria > Vicinamibacterales > UBA2999 > CADEFD01. The sequence continues at coordinate 21,759 of CAWFCS010000031.1, read as the reverse complement.
CTGCATGCCGGCCTTGGCCGGATCGTAGATGCCCCACTCGTCGGTGGGAGGAACTCGTTCAGCGGGCAGACGTTTCGCCATAGTGGTGGGGACCGCACCGGACGAAGCAATCCGTGTGCCTCACTGCCGCAAGGTGGAATCCCCGCAGATTCTGGCGTCCGGTGAGCCGCTGCCAGACCCGAGTGACCGAATTTGATCCGATCGCTTACAAAACGGAAAGCATGGCCTCAGGGTTGTCGGCGACTGCCGAGGTGCAACGCCGCGCAATTGGCCCGCGGGCGTTCGATACGCGCTGTGGCACATGCATTGCGTTCTGACCGGCCACATGGTGGTTTCGTTTCTCGGCACGAAGGGTGGTACTGGCACCACCACGCTCGCGGTGAATTGTGCGGCCGAGTTGCGGCGGGTCACCGACCGGCCGACGGTGATCGTCGACTTGAAGTCGGGCACTGGCGACGTCGGCTTGTTCCTGGGCGTGCGTTCGAAATTCACGCTGCTCGACCTGCTCGACCAACTCGACTGGATCGACCCGAAGGCGGTGCCGGGGATGATCGCGCGCCACGACTGCGGGCTCGACGTGCTGCCGGCGTCGTCCGACTTCGGACGTCCGGGGTCGGCCGATGCGCCCGACATCGAGCACGCGATCGAGGTGCTGCGGCGCGGTTACGAATACGTGGTGATCGATGCGGGCAGCACGCTCAGCGCGTGCTCGGCCGCCGCGTTGCACATGTCCGATGAAGTGCACCTCGTGGCGAATCCCGACGTGCCGTGCCTGCGCAACCTGCAGCGCCTGCGCGATCTGGTGCGCCTCGCCGGCGTGCCCGAAGACCGCGTGCGCTACGTGCTGAACCGCACCTCGGACGTGGAAGTGCTGCCGCTGCGCGAGATTGAAGAGGCGCTCGGGCGTCACATCGACCATCGCTTCACGAGCGACTACCGCACCGTAGTCTCGGCGCTCAACGCCGGGTACCGCTCTCCACCTTGCGCCCGGGCGCTCTGCGCACCGAACTCGACACCTTCGCGCGCTCGATGGTGTCGCGGGCGCCGTCGGCCGCGTGAGCCGCGCGCTGGTGCTCGCCGGCGGCGGCTAGACCGTGGGCTTCGTGAACTCTGCGGTCACCGTCGTGCTGATCCCGCCGCGCGCCGTGAAGTCGCCCACCACCGTCATGCGGCGCGGCTGGCAGGCGGCCACCAGGTCGTCGAGGATGCGGTTGGTGGCGGCCTCGTAGAAGATGCCCTGGCTGCGGTAGGCGAGCAGGTAGTACTTGAGGGCCTTCAACTCGAGGCAGGTCTGGTCGGGCACGTAGCGGATCAGGATGGTGCCGAAGTCGGGCAACCCGGTCTTCGGGCACATCGACGTGAACTCGGGACAGGAGATGGCGATCTCGTAGTGCCGCTCGGGCCTGGGATTGGGGAACGTCTCGAGCGGGGCGGCGCTTGACATGGCCACGATCTTAGCACCCGGCCCCGTGAGGCCCGGCGCGCGGCCCATCACGCTCGTTGACACCTTCCGGCGTGCGCGTTAGCATTCCCCCTGCTTTTTCACAGGTTTTCCGTACACTCCGTTGCCGCGCGCGGACGTGCGGGCACTGCACCAGTGGCGCGCGGCTGCAGACCAGGGGGACGACAACATGGCAGAGGCGCGCAGGATGGGCAAGTCGGAGCTCTTTTCCCACTTCGCCGAGAAGTTCGAACTGAAACGGACGCAGGTGCGTGAGGTGTTCGATGAGCTCACGGCGTTGTGCGAGAAGGAACTGAAGCGCTCGGGCGAGTTCGTGATGCCCGGCATGGTCAAGCTGGTCGTGCAGAAGCGCAAGGCGCGCATGGGTCGCAATCCGGCGACCGGCGAGCCGATCAAGATTCCCGCCAAGACCGTGGTCAAGGCGCGAATCGTCAAGCAGCTGAAGGACGCCGTCCTTCCGCGGAAGTAGCTCCCACCCACCCCCCGGGTGACTCGACGGCGGGGACGCAGGTCCCCGTCGCTTCGTTCGCCCTCTGGCGCCTCAGGCGCCGCTCCCTCGAATCTTCTTCGCCAAGTCCTTGATCTCGAGGCGATCGAGCTTGAACTTGAGCGTGCTCAGCGGAATGCCCAGATAGCGGGCGGTCTGGGTGACGTTCCATTTGCTGCGCTCGAGGGCGCGAATGATGTAGTTGCGCTCGAAGGTCACGAGCGCGCGCTCGAGCAGATTGGCTGAGCCCGCCCCGCGGTCGATGTCGGCCACCTGCAGCTCGAACGGCAAATCGCCGTCGGTGACCCAGTCGTGGCTGCACGTGGCCACCAGCCGCTCCACCAGGTTCTCGAGCTCGCGGATGTTGCCGGGCCACCAGTAGTTCTGCAGCATGGCCAGGGTGGTGGTGGCGACGCCCTGCAGGCTCTTGCGGAAGCGCGTGTTGTAGCGGGCCAGGAAGAAGCGCACCAGCTCGGGCAGGTCCTCGATCCGTTCGCGCAGGGGCGGAATGCGGATGGGGACGACGTTGATGCGGTAGTAGAGGTCTTCGCGGAACGATCCCTCTTTGACACTGCGTTCGAGGTCCACGTTGGTGGCCGCGACCAGGCGGAACTGCACCTTGATCGGCTTGTCGCCACCCACCCGCTCGATCTCGCCTTCCTGAATCGCGCGCAGCAGCTTGGCCTGCAGGTCGAATTTCAGATCGCCGATCTCGTCGAGGAAGAGCGTGCCGCCGTGGGCCAGCTCGAACTTGCCGATCTGCTGGCGCACGGCGCCGGTGAAAGCCCCCTTCTCGTGACCGAAGAGCGTGCTCTCGACCAGCTCGCGCGGAATGGCGGCGACGTTGACCGCGATGAACGGGCCGTCGGGCTGCTCGGAGTGGCGGTGGATCATGCGCGCCACCAGTTCCTTGCCGGTGCCACTCTCGCCGAGAATCAGCACCGTGGTGGGCAGACTCGCCACCTTGTGCACGCGCTCGAGCACCTCACGCGTGGCCGGGCTCGGGCCCGACACGAACTCGCGGTCGCCGCTCTGGTCGCGCACCTGCTCCGAGAGCGCGAGCACCTGGCGGTTGAGGTCCTGCCGTTCCGACGCATGCGCCACGATCGAGAGCACGTTCTCGGGCGAGGCCGACTTCACCAGGAAGTGATACGCGCCGAGCTTCACCGCGGCCACGGCCGCGTCCACGTCGGCGCGGTCCGAGAGCATCACGAACTCGGCCAGGGGGTAGTTCTCGCGCACGATCCGGAGGAAGTCGAGGCCGCTCACGCCGGGCAGGGCATGATCGGCCAGCACGAGGTCGACGCCGTCGCGCCCGATCATGCCGAGTCCGCCCTCGGCGGAACTGGCCCGCAGCACGCGATTGTCGCGGCGCAGGATGGTGGCGAACCGCTCCCGGGTGGTTTCGTCAGCGTCGACGACCAGGACGGTCTTGCGAGGGGGCGCCATGGCAGCGCCCAGTATAGGGCTAGCGAGGCGCCGGGCCGGTGGCACCCAAGTGGCGCATACTGGGCGGCGGAGGCAGACACGCGATGAACTGGACGTGGATCGTGTCGGCGGTGGCGCTCGTGACGGCGGGGGCCGGGTGGGCGGCCGCGCGCCGGGCGTCGCGTGACGCGCGCCAGGTCACCGAGATGTACTGGCAGCTCAAGTTCGATCACGGCGAGCTGAAGACCCGGGTGGACGCGCTTGCGCCCCGTCCAGGCGCCGAGCCGCGCACCGCGCCGGGCACGCAGTTCGTGCCGCTGACCAGCGTGAAGCGATGACCCGCATGCCGCTCGCGCATGGCAGCGGAAAGCCCCGCGGCCGCGGTTGACGGAGCGCCCGCTTCCAAGCGACAGTGGAAGGCTGTCCGCCCTCGCGGCTCTGCCGCTACGGCGCGATCGAGGAGGAGTCAGGCGTGGCGAGCGAATACGACGTGGTAGTGGTGGGGGCGGGCACGGGCGGCTATGTGGCCGCGATTCGCGCCGCGCAACTGGGCCTGAAGGTGGCGGTGGTGGAGCGCCAGAAAACGCTCGGCGGCACCTGCCTCATCTGGGGCTGCATTCCGACCAAGGCGTTGCTCGAACACGCGCACGCGCTCAAGGTGGCGCAGGCGGCCAAGGAGTGGGGCCTCACCGGCGTCGACGGCGGCAAGGTGGGCATCGACATGCCGGCCGTGCACGCCCGCAAGGACAAGATGATCACCGGGCTCACCGGCGGCATCGAGTCGCTCTTCAAGAAGCACAAGATCGACTGGATCAAAGGCTCGGCCCGCATCACCGACCCGAAGACGCTCGAGGTGGCCCTGCAGGCCGGCGGCACGCAGACGGTCACGGCTACCAAGCAGCTGGTCATCGCCACCGGCTCGACGCCGCGCTCTATTCCCGGCATCGAGGTCGACGGCACGCGCATCATCTTCAGCGACCACGCCATTCATCTGCCGCACGTGCCCAAGTCGATCGCCATCATGGGCAGCGGCGCGGTGGGCGTGGAGTTTGCGTCGATCTTCAAGAGCTACGGCAGCGAGGTCACGATCATCGAGCTGATGCCGAAGCTCGTGCCGCTCGAAGACGAGGCTGTCTCGAACGAACTCGAGCGCACCTTCAAGAAGCGCGGCATCAAGGCGTTCACCGGCACCAAGGTCACGAGCGCCAAGGCCACGGCCACCGGGGTCGACATCTCGATGGACCGCGCCCCTTCGGCAGGCTCAGGGCAGGGCGGGAAGTCCGAATCGCTCGCCGTCGAGATGCTGCTCGTGGCCACCGGCCGTGGCCCGGTCACCGACGGCCTGGGCGTCGAGACCATCGGCTTGAAGATGGACCGCGGCTACGTCGTCGTCGATGCGCTCTTCCAGACCAACGTGCCGGGCGTGTCGGCGATCGGCGACGTCATCACCATGGGCGGGCCGCACTATCAGCTGGCGCACGTGTCGTCGATGGAGGGCATCCTGCTGGCCGAGAAGATCGCGGGGCACCAGGTGGCGGCCATCAACTACGACCACGTGCCGCGCTGCACCTATACCGAACCCGAGATCGGCAGCGTCGGCCTCACCGAGGCCCAGGCCACGGCCGCGGGCCACGACGTGCGCATCGGCACCTTTCCGTTCCGCGCCCTGGCACGCGCCCGCATGGCGGGCGAGGTGGACGGCTTCGTGAAGATCGTGGCCGAGAAGAAGTACGACGAGGTGCTGGGCGTACACATCATCGGCCCACGCGCCACCGAGCTCATCGCGGAGGCGGTGTTGGCCCTGCGCCTCGAGTGCACGGTCGAGGAACTGGTGAAGACCATCCACGCCCATCCGACGATGTCGGAAGCCATGGGCGAGGCGGCTCACGCGGCCCACGGAGCCGCGATTCACATCTGAGATTCCCTGGTCCCTGGTCCCCGGTTCCCACCGTGTTCCGAAGGTCGATCCAGCGAGGAACTGCCAAATGTCCACACCCGTAGTGATGCCCCAGATGGGCGAGTCGATTGCCGAGGGCACGATCGTCCGCTGGATCAAGAAGGTCGGGGACGCCGTCGATCGCGACGAGCCGCTGTTCGAGATCTCGACCGACAAGGTGGACGCCGAGATTCCCTCGCCCATCGCCGGCGTGCTGCTGGAGATCGCCGTGAAGGAAGGCGAGACGGTGCCGATCCACAGCGTCGTGGCCACGATCGGCGCGGCCGGCGAAGTGGCGGCAACGCAGATGCCCGAGGCCGCGGTGGGGCAGCCCGACACGCCGGTGGCGGCCCCTGGCGCGGCGGCTCCGGCCGCTCCGATCGCGGCTGGCCTGACCGTGGACGGCCGCGGCCAGCGGTCGTCGCCCCTCGTGCGGCGCATCGCCAAGGAGCACGGCGTCGACATCGGCGGCATTGCCGGCTCGGGTGCCGGCGGCCGCGTCACCAAACACGACATCCTGGAGTTCATTGGGAAGGGGTCCGCCGTCGCCCCACAGGCTGCGCCTGCTTCGGCTATGGCGAGACCGTCCGCCTCCGCTCCGGCAACAGTGCCGGTCGGAGCTTCGGCGCGGCCGGCGCCTCCGGCCGTTGTGCCGGCGCCGGTGGCGCGCATGACCGGCGACCGGGTCGAGCCGATGTCGGTGATGCGCAAGAAGATTGCCGAGCACATGGTGTTCAGCAAGCACACCTCGGCGCACGTCTACTCGGTGTTCGAGGTGAACTACACGCGCGTGGACCAGATCCGCAAGGCGAAGAAGGACGACTACGAGCGCCAGGGCGCCAAGCTCACCTTCACGTCGTTCATCGCGAAAGCCGCCGTCGACTGCCTGCGGCGTCATCCGGTGATCAACGCCTCGATCGATGGCGACAAGGTGATTTTCCGCGGAGCGGTGAACCTGGGCATTGCCGTGGCGCTCGACGGCGGCTTGATCGTGCCGGTGGTCAAGGACGCCGACGAGAAGAGCATCCTCGGGTTGTCGCGCGCCATCGCCGACGTGGCCGACCGCGCGCGCGCCAAGAAACTGAATCCCGACGAGGTGCACGGCGGCACGTTCACCATCACCAACCCGGGTAACTTCGGCGCGCAATTCGGTCTGCCGGTCATCAACCAGCCGCAGGTGGCCATCCTGGGCGTGGGCGCGATCGAGAAGCGGGCCGTGGTGATCGACGACATGATCGGCATCCGCACCATGGGCTATCTCACGCTCGGCTACGACCACCGCCTGGTGGACGGCGCCGTGGCCGATCAGTTCATGGCCGATCTCAAGCGCTCGCTGGAGAACTACGATCCGAGCCAAGTCTAGGGGCTAGGGACTGGGGGCTAGGGGCTGGGGCGTGCCGACGTCACGCTATCAAGAGATGCGCACCAACACGACCGGGCCGGGACTCGTCTTCACGCAGTGTGACGCTGGCGAGCCCCAGCCCCCAGCCCCTAGCCCCCAGTCCCCTTCAAGGCGAGCGCGATGCGCGAGCTAGCGGTGCGGCGCTTGGGCATCGTGCCCTACGACGAGGCGCTGGCGCTGCAGCGGGCGCTGGTCGAGCAGCGCAAGGCCGGCGCCATTCCCGACACGTTGCTGCTGCTGCAGCATCCGCATGTGCTCACGCTCGGGGTGAAGGGCGACGGCGGGCGCGGGCACATCCTGGCCCCCGACGCGCGCCTGGCGGAACTCGGTGTGGCGGTGTCCGAAACCGGCCGCGGCGGCGACGTGACCTACCACGGCCCAGGCCAGCTCGTGGGCTATCCCATCATCGACCTCGACCCCGACCGCCGCGACGTGCACCGCTACGTGCGCGACCTGGAAGAGGTGATGATCCGGGTGTGCGCCTCGTACGGCGTGGCCGCTGGCCGCATCCCCGGGAAGACCGGTACCTGGGTACGGGTGCCGGGCGAAGACATCATCCAGCCGGGCCTCGGGCCGGCCAAGATCGGCGCCATCGGCGTGCGGATCTCGCGCTGGATCACGAGCCACGGCTTCGCCTTCAATGTCTGGACCGACCTTGAGTTTTTTCGTCTGATCGTGCCCTGCGGGATCGCGGATTACGGCGTAACTTCGCTGAAAAGTGAGATTGGCGGAGAGTTCGCGTGGCACGACATGGAGGCACGCTTCGTGCAGCTTTTCGGTGATGTGTTCGACCGTCGCGCCACGATGGTCGACCCATCACAACCATGACCACATACCCACTCCGCTGCACGGAACACACGCGGTTGGCCGGCTGGATGAGCGCGCTCATCGCCACCGCCACCTTCTGGTACTTGCAGACTGCCTACCAGCAGATCCCGATGATCGTGCCGATCATGTTCGAAGACGGCAACCCCATCCAGTTCGCCTTCAAGTCGCCCGGGTTGGTCTATCTGCCGTTCGGGCTGCAGTTGGCGCTGGGGGCGATCTTCGCGGCCGTCGTGGCGTTGCTCATCCATCGCACGGTGATGCCCCCTGACGAAGGCGAGGCAGCGGCGGCGCAGGCCGCTCAGCATACGGCCGAAGGCGTGGCGCTGCTCGCGCTCGTGTGGATCGGCTTTCAGGCGGTGAACGCCTGGCGCCTGGCTTCGCTGTGGCGACGCACGTTCGACAGCGACATGGAAATCTATGCGCTGGCGCTCATCACTGCGCTGATGGCCACGGTGGTGGTGGGCGCGCGCGTGGTGGTCAAGGTGCGGGAATCGACCGCCGCGGAGGGCCGGTGGAGCGCCCCCGTCGTGGAACGGCGGCGGCCTTGGGCCACGGCGGGGCTGGCGGCCCTGTTGGCGGTCGGGGTGGTGGCGCCGCTCTATCTGCTGTCGGCCGTGTGGCAGGCGCTGCGGCCGATCTAGCACGCACTGGCCGCACCCGCGGGGCGCCGCGGGAATAGTCGGGTGGTATCGGGGTTCTCTCTGGCACATACCAACAGAGGTTCCCGTGACCAGCGTCCAGACCGATTCCGCCCTCATCGAACGTTTGCAAGCCGGCGACGACACCGCGGTGGCCGAGCTGGCCACCAATTACGGCGCCAAAGTGTACCAACTGGCGCTGCGCTACACGCGCAACAAGGAAGACGCGGAAGAGGTGGTACAGGACGTCCTGCTCAAGGTGCGCGACAAGATCGACGCCTTCCGCGGCGACGCCGCCTTGTCCTCCTGGATCTACCGCATCACCTTCAACACTGCGATGTCGCGGCTGCGCGCCACCAAATCCACCCGTATGCACGAAGTGCCCGATGAGCCGGTGGGCACGCACGACGACGTGACGCCGCGCGCCCTCGAGCCGGCCGACTGGTCGAATCTGGGCGACGAGCTGGTGCATCGGCGCCAGATGCGCGATGCCCTGCGCGTGGCGGTGGCGGAACTGCCGGCCATCTACCGCGCGCCGGTGATTCTGCGCGACCTGCGCGGACTCTCGACCGAAGAAGCGAGCCGCCGCTTGAACGTGAAGGACCAGACCCTGAAATCGCGTCTGCACCGCGGCCGCTTGATTCTGCGCGAGCGCCTGGCGAACTTCGCCGACGGCCTGGCGCTGCACAACGTGGCGGCGGCGCACTACTAGAACCGGCCTGCGATGGCCGTGTCGAGGCGCGTGCGGTCGCGCGGCGAGAGCGTGGGCCAGATGGGCGTGACGCCCTCGGCGCGCACCGTGGCCGGCAGGGCCACCCCTCGCACGCGGACCCCGTCTGGGGCCTGAGGCACCACGAACAGCGACGGCGTGCCGGCGCCGTGGCTGAGCGCCAGGCCGGCCACCCGCACGGCCGCGCCGGCGAGCGTCAACGGGCCCGGTGGCCACAACTGGGGCACCCGCGCTTCCAGCCGCGTGAGGGCCGGGGCATCCAGAACATCGCTGGCGCGCCGTCCCGCGATCGACGCGTCGTGCCACATCGCGATAGCCTGGCGAGGCGGACGTCCGACGAGCATCAGTGATACGTCGCGCGGCGCCGCGCCGACTTCCAGGCTGGCCAGCGCGACAAGTGCACACCGCAACGCCTCGGGCGCCGAGCCGGCCACGCGCGCGGCATCGAACGCGCGCTCGTGCACCAGGCGCTCCACCACGTCGAGCTGTGATGCGCCGGCGCAGATGATGAGCGCTCGTGGGTTCAGCGCCCGCACGCGCGCGAGCAGTTGCAATGCGGAATCGCCCTGGTGCTCCACGGCCGGCGTGGCATGACGATCGGCGAGCACGACCACGGCGGCGCCGATCACCGCCGCGAGGTCGCTCGTGCCCGTCGTCTCCACCGCCATCCCGCCAATCGCCGCGGCCTGCCGGATGTCGAGTGCCTTGCCTGTCGCCACGTCGGTCGCGTCGTCGACCAGCACGACGCGCCGGGCCACGGCGAGGGCCACCGCGCAACTGGCCACCGCGCCGCCAAGGTCGCCCGCGCCGAGCACCACGAGTGTGGACACGGGGCTATTCTAGCGGCGAGCGGCGGCGCGCTAGAAGTGCCGGGTGAGGCGCACCGAGAAGGTGCGCGGCTGCACCAGGCGCGTGCCCACGAAGACCGACTGGAAGTTGTAGAGGGCGGTGCGGTTCGTGAGGTTCGTGGCCTGCACCTGCAGGCCCCACGTGCGCTGGCCTTTCGCGCGGGTCAAGTCGAAGCCGGCGGCGACGTCGACGATGGTGCGCGGGCGCACTCGCGGCGTGCCCTCCGTGAGGTTCACGTAGGGCAGCAGGTCGGCGAAATCCGGATCGGCGGCGACCTCGCCCGGATCGGAAGGATTGGCCACGAGCCCGCTGTCGTAGCGCGTCGTGGCGCTGATCCACCACGGGCCCGCCGGGTCGTAGCCGGCGGTGGCGTGCACGCTCAGCCGCTGGTCGTGATCGATGGGGAAGGGCCCAGCCGACAGGAGGTCGACGGCCTCCTGCCCGAGGAAGAGGCCGCCGGTGAAGGGCGGCGTTGCGATGGCCCGCGACGACGTGACGCTCAGCGAGCCCGACAAGCCGCCGACCGGCAGCAGCGTCGCCCGCCCCTCGACGCCGGTCACGCGCAGCTTCGCGAGCGTCGTCGGGAAGATGATGCCGGTGTCGAAGAAGTTGTTGTTGTCCTGCTGGTCGAGCGACACCTTGCGATAGACCGCGCCGTCGACGGTGACGCGCCGGCCTACCGAGAACTGCGTGCCGCCTTCGAACACGTCCTGACGCTCGGGCCGGATGGCGCGGGTGGCCTGACCGAGCGCCGCCCGCACGCTCTCGGGCGCCAGCGCGCCGGCCGCGTCGGAGTTCGAGAGCAGCAGGTTCTCGTTCGGCGGCGTCTGGTAGTTGCGGTTGTAGGACGCTCGCAGCACGAAGTCGCGGCCGGCGACCCGGTACGACACGCCGACGCGTGGCTGCAGCTGCCGGCCCTCGACCAGGAAGTGGTATTCGTCGTGGCGCACGCCGGCGTTCACCGTGACATCGCCGAGCTGCAGCGTGGACTGCGCGAAGGCGCTGACGTGCGTGCCGCGGCGCGCTTCATCGAAGCGGAACGGCGTGCCGCCGCGGGTGAGATCGTGCGCGGTCAGGGCGGCGTTGTAGCCGGGCGCACCCGGCACGTTGAGGCCGGGCGAGGTGAGCGCCATCGCGAAACGCTCGCGCACGGGAAAGACCTGCGCATCGGTGCCGGCCCGCAGGCCGAGGCGGCCGGCCTGGCGCGTGTAGCGCGCCTGGGCGGTGAAGGTCGAGAGGCGGCGATCCTGCTCCGCGGTGACCGGCGTGTCGCCCGCGCTGGGGCGTAGTTCCGCCGAGGTCGTGCGCGCGCCGACGGTGACGTCGATGGTGCTCGCGGTGCCGAGCGGCCGGAGGTAGGCGCTCCACACCGACAGGTCCCCGAGGCGCTGCTGCTGGTCCTGACCGGCGGCCTGCTGCGACCGCAGGTTCGCGAGTTCGAAGCGCGACGTGCCGCCCATGGCATGCAGGCGCAGCGTGTCGCGTTCGGTCAGCCGCAGATCGGCCCGGGCGAAGCCGCGCACCACCTCGCCGTCGTTGTGCAGGTTGTTGCGTGACACCTGATCGAGGAAGCGGTTGGTCGTCATCGACGTGAGCGAGCCGAAGTAGCCCACGCGGCCGCGTTCGCCGCCCCACTGTAGGGACCCTTGTGCGGTGCCGAAACCGCCCGCTGCGAGTGACACCGAGCCGGTCGAGGCGCGGCCGGTGCCGAGGCCGCTCCGGCTGCCGAGCACGGCCACGCCCGACACCTTGCCGCCGAATTCCGCCGGGATGTTGCCGGTCATCAGCTCTGCCGTTTGCACGACGCCCACGTCGAGCGCGTTGGCGAACGCGCCCGTCAACTGGTCGCTGATCGGCAGCCCGTCGATCACGTAGGTCATCTGGTTGTGGGCGCCGCGTGGGTGAATCGCGCCGTTGGCGTTCTGCGCAAAGCCAGGGAACCCGACCAGCACCGCCTCGAGGCCGCGGCTGGCCGCGGCGACCGGCAGGCGCTCGATGCGTGTGATGCTCACGGCGTGGCGCGTGCCCGACGTGATGTCGTCGACGGCGGTTTCTGTGGGCCGCACGACCACGCTGTCGGTGAGCGTTGCCACTGCCAACCGGAGCGTCACGTCGGCCGGGGCGCCCGTGGCCACGACGACCCGCTGCATGGTCGGGGTGAAGCCGTCCAACGTGACCGTCAGGTCGTGGGTGCCGATGGGGAGGTTCGGCAGCTCGAAGCGGCCCTGGGCGTTGGTGACGGCGACCCGCTCCAGTCCGCTCGACGGCTGGCGGAGCGCCACCGTGGCGCCGGGCACGGAGGCGTCCTGCGCGTCGAGGACGACGCCGCGAATCACGGTCGTGACCTGAGCCTGAGCCTGCGGCACGGCGAGGACGAGCCCTAGGCCGACCGCACTGAGGAGCCGGACCCAGGCGGACGCGCCGCCCTGGCCATAGTGGGCAAAATAATAATTTTGAGTCATCAAAACTTCTATCGAAGATACGGTTAAACCATCGGGCCGTCAAGTCCCGCCCCCGGCTTCCTGCCCGAGACCAGTAACATCAGACCTCTATGGCGATTGCATTGGTCACCGGGGGCACGCGCGGCATCGGCTACGCCGTGGCGCAGGCGTTGCTCGCGCGCGGGGATTCAGTGGTGGTCACGGCCACGTCCGACGACGGCGCCTTACGCGCCGAAAAGGCGCTGGCCGCGGCCGCTGGCGACGCTACCCGGGTCGTGGGGGTGGTGTGCGATGTGCGCGACCGGGCGTCGGTGCAGCGCGCCGTGGCCACCGTGGTGCAGCGCTTCGGCGGTCTCGACGTGCTCGTGAACAACGCGGGCGTGGGCGTGGGCGCGCCGATCGAGGCGCTGACCGAAGAAGAGTGGCACCGGTTGATCGACACCAACCTGACCGGCATCTTCCACTGCTGCCAGGCCGTGATCGGGCCGCTCAAGGCGCGCGGCGGTGGCTGGATCATCAACGTGAGCAGCCTGGCCGGCAGCAATCCCTTTGCTGGCGGCGCCGCCTACTGCGCCACCAAGGCCGGCGTCGACGCCTTCAGCGAGGCGCTCATGCAGGAACTGCGCTACGACGGCATCCGCGTGAGCCACGTGTGCCCCGGCTCGGTGGCGACCGGGTTCAATGGCCGGGCGCCAGAGGCCGGCGCCGAGTGGAAACTTCATCCCGAAGACGTGGCGCAGGTGATCGTGGACCTGCTGGCGCATCCCGCGCGCAGCCTGCCCAGCCGGATCGAGATCCGCCCGTCGCAGCCGCCGAGGAAGTAACGCGATGATCATCGAATCCGCCGCCGCGCCGCCGTTCATGAAGAACGGCTTCGTCGTGAGCTGCGAGCGCACGCGCCAGGCCATCTACATCGATCCCGGCGACGAAGTGCAGGAGCTGCTCGCCTACATCGAGCGGGCGCAGGTGGAGGTCACCGGCATCCTGCTCACGCACGCGCACATCGACCACGTGTCGGGCGTGGCGGCGGCCAAACGCGCCCTCGGCGCGCCGATCTGGCTGCACGCCGACGACACCTACATCTACAGCCGCGCCGTGGAGCTGGGGAAGATCTTCGGCTACGCGCTCGAACAACCGCCGCCAGTGGACCGGTTCTACGACCTGCCAGGTCCGATCGGGTTCGGCGACTACGACGTGCTCGTGCACCACACGCCGGGTCACTGCCCCGGCAACGTGTGCCTGCAGGTGGGCCATCGCGGCGAGGTCGGGATGGATCTGTTCGTGGGCGACACGCTGTTTGCGGGCTCGATCGGCCGCACCGACCTGCCCGGCGGGAACTACGAGGTGCTGATGCGGGCGATCACCGACGTGCTGCTGCCGCTCGGCGACGACGCGCGCGTGCGCCCCGGGCACGGCCCCGACACGACCATCGGGCGGGAGCGGATGACCAACCCGTTTCTGCTGGAGTGGACGGCGGCGCGCTGACCTGAATCGTGGCGGCCGCCCGGTTCAGCAACTGATTTGCCCCTGCCTTCGTCCAAAGAAGCGATGCTGCGGTTGCTGCGCACCGACCTGGGCCGGGCCCGGCTGCTGCTGTATGCGGTGATTCTCGTGGCCGCGGTCAGCGTGGGCTGGCTCGGCAAACAAAGCTACGCCGTGCACAAGCTCACTCGCGGCGTGGGCGATACCTGGTTCCACAGCGCCGACGGACGGCCGTGGTTTCGCCTCGACGAGCAGCGGCACGACGTGCCCATGGCCGCCATCTCGCCGCACCTGCAGCACGCCTTCGTGGCAGTGGAAGACCACCGCTTCTTCCGTCACCCCGGCGTCGACCCGATTGCGCTGGCCCGCGCGGTGCTGACCAACGTGCGCGAGCCGGGCACGGTGCAGGGCGGCAGCACCATCACGCAGCAGCTGGCCCGCACCCTGTTCCTGTCGAACCGCAAGAGCTACCTGCGCAAGGCCCGCGAGGCCGTGCTGTCGGTGCTCATCGAGGCGCAGCTCTCGAAGCCGGAGATCCTGGAGCTGTACCTCAATCGCATCTACCTGAGCGCTGGTGTGTACGGCGTGGAGGCGATGTCGCAGCGGGTGTTCGGCAAGCCGGCCAAAGTGCTGTCGATTGCCGAGAGCGCGCTCATCGCTGGCTTGGCGCGCGCGCCGGCCACGCTCTCGCCCTGGTCGAATCTCGACGGCGCCGTCACTCGCAGCCACGTGGTGCTGCGGCGGATGCGCGACGCCGAGTTCATCACCGAGGCGCAGGAGCAGGCCGCGCGCAAGGCGCAGTTCCGCGTGCGCCCCTACCGGCCCGCCGACGCCGGCCGGCATGGCTACGCCAAGGCCCACCTGCGGCAGCTCTTTCGCGACGAGTTCGGCGGCGACCATCCGCCCGATTGGCGCGTGAACACCACCTTCAGCGTGGCCTTGCAGGATGCCGCGGAGGCCGCGGTGGAAGGCGGGCTCGCCCGGCTGGGCAAGCCGGCGCTGCAGGCGGCGCTCGTGGCCATCGACCCGGCCACCGGCAACGTGCTGGCGCTCGTGGGCGGACGCGACTACGAACGGTCGGCGTTCAACCGGGCCAGTCGCAGCCGCCGCCAGCCGGGTTCGGCCTTCAAGCCGTTCGTGTTCGCCGCGGCGCTCGAACGCGGGTCGTCGCCCGTGTCGATCCTGAGCGGGCTCGACCGGATCGAGCCGCAGGGGCCCGACGAGTGGACGCCGCGCAACGTGCACGACGACACGCCCACCGCGCTCACCTTGCGGGCGGCACTGCTGGAATCGGACAATCGCGCCGCCACGCTGCTGCAGCAGCAGGTGGGCTCGAAGCGCGTGCTGAACGTGGCCAAGGACGCAGGCTCGAACGACCTGCCCGACGTGCCGTCCTTGGCGTTGGGCACCGGGCTCGTCACGCCGCTGGCCATGACCGCGGCGTTTGCCGTGTTCCCCAACGGCGGCCTCGCGGTGCAGCCGCGCGCCATCACGCGGGTGCGCGATGCCGATGGCAGCGCCGCCTTCACCCAGACGGTGCAGGCGGAGCGCGTGCTGTCGCCCGAAGTGGCCTTCCAGATGGTGTCGATGCTCGGCGATGTGGTCGACCGCGGCACCGGGTCGGCCGCGCGGCGCCTCGGCGTGCGTTTCCCGGTGGGCGGCAAGACCGGCACCACCGACGACTTCAAGGACGCCTGGTTCGTGGGCTTCTCGTCGTCGCTCGTGGTGGGCGTGTGGGTGGGCTTCGACCAGCCAGAGACGATTGGCCGCGAGGCCTACGGCGCGCGCTACGCCCTGCCGATCTGGGCCGACTTCATGAAGCGCGCGTCACGCGTGCGGCCGTCGGGCGCGTTCGAGCGGCCAGCGGGACTGCAGGACGAAGTGCTCTGCGCGATCAGCTATCAGAAGCCGGTGGACGGCTGCCCGCTCTACACGGAGTACTTCAAAGAGGGCGACGAGGTTCCCGACCGCCTGTGCACCCTGCATCAGGGCACCATCCGCCAGCGCGTGACGCGCACGGTGCAGAGCTGGCTGAACGAGGCGGGCCGGCGCGTGCGCGCGATCTTCCGCTGAGCGGGGCGGCTAAGCCAACGTCTGCGCCTTCAGCCGCGGCGGCCTCATGATGCGCCATACCGCCGTCGGCTGCCCGCTTGCTGGTCAGCCGATCGGGGTGTAGAGTAAATTCGTGACTTTCACGATCGAGCTTGAGCTCGAAGACGACGGCCGCTGGCTCGCTGAGGTGCCCGCGTTGCCTGGCGTGCTCTGCTACGGTGCCGACCGCAGTGAAGCTGTGGCCAAGGTACAGGCCTTGGCTCTGCGGGTGATTGCCGAACGCCTCGAGCACCGCGAAACGCCCTCGGACTTCCTGAACGTCACCTTCAACGCCGCGTGAGCAACTGGCCCGCCACGAAGGCGCGCCGCGTGCTCGCCGCGCTGACACGAATTGGCTGGGTCGTGAAGCGCCAGTCGGGTTCCCACCGAACTCTCGCCCGCCCGAATTGGCCCGACGTCGTGTTTGCGTTTCACGACGACGAAGAACTTGGCCCCAAGATGCTCGCCAGAGTCAGCAAGCGAACTGGCTTGCGCCCCGAAGATCTGTAGCTGCTCACCGGTTCGCCCAACGCTCAGCATTAGCGGCGGCGCTCCCCGTCCGCTGCATGCTGTTGTCAAACGCCCGTTCGCATTGTCCAACCGTCATGCCCGACCTCTTCCGTCGCGTTGAAAGCGGGCAAGGTATGCCTCGTAGTCAATCGCTGGCGCGGTGGCCAGTTCTTGGAGCTGCTTCAGGAGTCGCATCAGCAATTGCACGAGCGAACGGGGACCGTCGACTACAGTGAGATCTACTCCGCCACTCGCTGCATACCGTGCCTCGAATACTGCGCATTCCGGCCATCGTGATCGCTCAATCCGGTCATCGTGATCGCTGATTCTGGGCAAGCTGATCACTCCTCGGAGCGAAGCGACGCAGTGGTCAGCGCATTACGGGATCTCCTTCCATCAGGGACGTCATCTTACTGGCTCTTGTCGGGTTCGTACACGGCCCAAGGGATGAGGGCCTGTGGAGCGTTGTGGGCGGCGCGTTCTCGGCGCCGTCCAAGGACCTGTGGGAAACGCGTCCTGAGCGTTTTCCATGGGTCCGGCACGATCCATAGGCCTGGGCGACGATCGACGACCGCTCAGGATGCCCCAGGATCGACGATTGTGTACCTGGTCGACCCCTGCTCCTCCCTTCGACGTCACGTTCAGACCTTCGCTTTCGTGGGACGCCGCGTGCCGGGGTCGCGCATCGTCGGCCCCTTCAGCGTGAGCCGGTGCGCGTGATGGATCAGCCGATCGCAGATGGCGTCGGCGACGCTCGGTTCGCCAATCGCCGCGTGCCACGCCGTGGGTGGGAGCTGGCTGGCAATGAGCGTCGAGGTCCGTTCGCTGCGGTCTTCGAGGACCTCGAGCAGATCGCGCCGCTCGGCATCGGTGAGCGGCGCGAGTAGCCAGTCATCAATCGCGAGTAGGTCGAGCTTGGCGAGCTTCGCGAGCAGGCGCCCGTAGGAGCCGTCGCCGCGACTGACGGCGAGGTCGTGCAGGAGCCGCGGCGCCCGGACGTACGTCGCGGAGAAGCCGTGGCGACACGCGCTCTCCACGAAGGCCGACGCGAGCCACGATTTGCCGATGCCGGTCGGCCCGGTGATCAGCAGATGATGGTGATCGCGGATCCAGCCGCCCGTGCCGAGACTCAGCACGGCCTCGCGGGAGAGTCCGCGTGGCGTACTGAAATCGATGTCCTCCAGCGACGCCGGGTAGCGCAGCTTCGCATGGCGCAGGCGCTGGGTCAGCTTCCGCGATTCACGGGCGGTCCATTCGGTGTCCACCAGCAAGCTGAGGCGGTCGTCGAAACTCAGTTCCGCGTGGTGACTGGAGCTGCGTTGCTGTTCAAACGCCGTGGCCATCGCCGTCAGGTGTAGCGCGTGGAGCTTCTCGATCGTCGGGTGTGTCAGCATAAGCCTCCTCGTAGTACGCGGCGCCCCGCAGGTTCTCGTGCGGGATCGCCGGGCGCGCAGGACCGGGCTCGTCGAGCGGGAGCCGATCCTGCTGGTGGGTGAGAATGTGCTCGACGGTGCGATAGCGGTAGGAGCGAAGCCGCTCGGCGCGCGCACAGGCGGCGTCGAGGCGGTCCAGGCCGTGGACCCGGCCCAGCCGCATGAGCCCGAGGCACGCGCGATAGCCTTGCTCCGGATGCGGGCGTCGCTCCAGGATGCCGGCGACGAGCCGGCCCGTGGCGGGGCCGGTCTGGTCGGCCCACCCGATCAGCCGTGACGGCGTCCATTCGGCGTGGGCGCGATGCGCCCGCGGCATGTGCGCCACGTCGGTGGCATAGCGGCCGCGGCCGGTCAGCCGTACGTGCGACGCGACCCGCCGGCCGGCGAGGAAGACTTCGACCGTGGTCGCCGTGACGCGGGCCTCGACCTTCACGTGGACCAGCTGATACGGCACGCTGTACCAGTTGTGATCGACCTCGACGTGATAGTCGATGTTCACGCGACACGGTTTCCACGTCGCCAGCTCGTAGCGGCTGGCCGGCAGCGGGCGGAGCGCCGGCCGATCGAGTTGCTCGAAGAGGACGCGTCGGCTCACGCCCACGATCTGCATCGGCCGGGCATTGACCGCGTCGAGGCACGTACGAATCGCGGCGTTCAAGTCCGCGAGCGTGAAGAAGGTCCGATGGCGCAGCACCGCCAAGATCCACCGCTGGGCGATCTGGACACTGACCTCGACTTTGGGCTTATCTTGCGGATGCGCCGCCCGCGCGGGCAGCACCACGGCGCCGTAGTGCGCGGCGAGATCGGCGTACGTCCGGTTGATCGCCGGCTCGTAGTAATTCGCCGTCGTCACGCCACTCTTCAGGTTGTCCGGCACCCAGATCGCCGGCGCTGCCCCCGAAGTACTCCACCATGCGCACATGCGCGCTGACCCACGACGCCAAGTCCTGGCTGCGCGTGGCCTCGGCGTAGATCAGGCCGCTGGCGCCGAGCACGCCGACGAAGAGTTCGACCAGCACCACCTCGCCGGTCGTCGCGTCGACGAGCGACGGCCGCTTGCCCGAGAAGTCGACAAACAGCTTCTCGCCGGCGCGATGCACCTGCCGCATCGACGGCTTGAGCACGCGCGCCCAGCGGCGATAGCGGTCGCAGAAGTGGCTGTAGGCGTACCCGGTCGGGTGCACCGCGCGATACTCGGTCCAGAGCAGCTGCAGGGTGACTCCGGGCCGTTTCAGTTCCTGGTGGAGGTGCGGCCACGTCGGGCACCGTCCGATCGAGGCGGGCCGCGTCGGCCGGGCGCGCAAACACGCCGCGCTTCCAGCGCGGCATCATCCAGATCGGCGGGCAGCGGCCAGGTCAGACCCGCCGCCGCCGCACGGGTCAGATACAACGACACCGTGCCCAAGCCCACCGTACACGCCTGGGCAATGGCGCGGTGGGCCAGGCCCGTCTCGTAGCGCAAGCGCAGAACGTCGCGGAGTCGTCTCATCAGTAGCCGTGTGGCTGCCATCCAGGGGGTCCCTCCTTGCGGGAAACCCTCCAGCGATCGCTCACCACGCCCGATGAGTGTTCAGCATGCCCGGAATCGCCGTTCACGATCACCGGAATCCGTGTTCACCATGGCCGGAATCGGTGTTCATGATGACCGGAATCGGTGTTCAACATCAGCGGAATCGGTGTTCACGTTGAAACGGAATGAGTGTTCACGATGGACCGGAATACGCAGAATACGCCGTGCGCCAGCGCACACCCGATACCTAGGTGATGTTCCATGGGCATTTCGGATAGGGCTTGTCGCAGTGGGTCCCCGAACGGCGGTGTCCAAGTGCTCTGGTATGTGAGGATGCCCGCCACGATTGGAGGCAACGGTCGAGGGTTCGACACGCCCTCGACATGGTGAACCGGTGCGGAAGTACGGTGAAGGCGACGGACCGAGGCGGCCTTCGCGCCGGCATACAGAACATGGTCGCGGCTCAGATCCTGCTTGACTTCAAGCACGGCATACACGCTCTCCGCCGGCACGTAGCGCTGGTTCGCCTGATTGAAGAGCAACGGGGAGTACTGCCGGTCGTAGATTACGACGTCGATCTGATCACTGCAGGCCCCCTGCGAGTCGATGACGAAGGCACGATCAGCCTGATACCGATGCGGCAGATGGTCCTTGAGTATGCGGACCCAGTCCTCTTCGGCGGCTTCGCCGCGAGCTCCTGGATGTGTGACGGCAACGCGATTGCCGCGAAGCGCGCCCTCGAGCCGTGCCTGAAGCCCGTCAAGTATGTCCGTTAGCCGGTCAGGCGGAGGGCTGCTCACCAGATGATGCTCCCCCAAGCTGCTCACGCGCCGACTCATGGGATTGCGCTGCGACCTGCTGTTTCTCGGCCTGCGTCAGATCGTCCGACAAAATGTTGTTGGTGTTGGCGGGATCGACGATGCGAGTAGACGTCAGTGAGGAGCCGATTGTTCGCAGCACATGAAGAACATTCTCGGCAAGCGCTGAGCGTGGCCGTCCTGACAAGGCGTCGATGGTGAAGAGCTCGAGGTAGAGCGATGGGAAGTCGAGACTATGGAGCATTCGCCAGATCTTGAGGGCACGGATCTCCTTCAACCGGCCAGAGTTCCGCACCGACTCCACGTGCAGGGCTACGTTCGTTTGCGTCCTCGAATCTCGCTTGCGAAGGTAGAGGCTGTGGTAGTTCTGGTAGCCAACCTGAACCTTTCCTGGCACCAGATCGCCACTCGTCCCATTCACGGTGATACCCACTGACACGTTCTGTCTGCGGGGCGACCAGCCATTACTCTGTGCCAACGACACGACCATCTCATAGAGCTCCTTCAGAGTCTGCTTTGTGTCGGACTTGAGCGAGATGAACACGTCCACGTCCGACGTACCGCGAACTCCAGTCTCCTTCGCGTAGGAACCCGAGTACTGCAGCGCATTCAATTGCTGGCCCGCCCAAGTGCTAAGCGGACCGGCTACCGCTTCCCCGAGTTTCTCCGCAGGCGAAGTCGGGCCCAGAGGCACCGCGTATTTTGCGAGGATCGTCTCGACATACTTGATCCGCGGTCACTCGTGCTCTCCCGTGGGCGTCTTCGTCTAACGGTACCAAATCAGCCGCGCGCCGCTGGGCGACCCGCGGCGCTTCGGCTGCATTTGATGTTAGCTGACACTTTGGCTCACATGAACCGCCTACGCTTGAATGTCTTGATGTCTTCAGCGGAGAGCGCAAACCACTCACCATTCAGCCGCTTGTCTGCAAACCGGCCGTGCCAGGTACGCCTCGATGCCCAGCGGGTCGTCGGTCTTGATTCTATGGACGACTTCTGCAGCTTGCGGCAGCTGAATCTTCAGTTGGCGGTGCCGCGCCTCGACCGAGTTCGCTTTTCCGCTCTTGAAGTGTCGACCCGACTTGATGAGGTAGACGAATCCGTCAACGAGCGCCCGCGTGCCCGAGTCGGCTTGAGCCGGACTGTCGGCGATCGGCTCTGCAGCGTGGTCTGGTAGCGCAGCGACGACGTCGGAGAGCCCCTGCTCTGCAGCGAATGTTCCGAGCCGCGTTCGGAGCCCGCCCAGCCCTCCGAAGCGACGGAAGGTGTTGTGGCTCGGAAGTGCTGGGTCCGCATGGCACTCAAACCGAATCTCGGCGGCAGTCGGGAACCGACCGTATTTCTGCACGGATCCGAGCGGCGGCGTGAAGCACGATGTTGTCGTCAAGTCGATGATTGAGTGTCTGTGGCTCAAGGCCCGCTTCGCGGACCGCTGCGCCCCACGTGGTCCACCAGCGCCCGCTCCAGTCGGACTCGCGGATGCCAGTGGCCGCGAAGAACGCGCCCCTGCCAGGCGCAGCACCGCCATTCTCGGCGGCAGCCCGGCGAATCTCGCGGAGAACTTCGTCCCTCGTCAGCATGTCCAGCTGACTACCACTATGCCGACCGGCATATCCCAAGAGATCCGGCAGCCGCCGCAGCATAGCGAGGCGAGCCATCTCGGTCAAACGCGCTGCAAGTTGATGCGGCCAATGGGCTTCGGCGAAGGGGCGGCGTT
>CAWFCS010000030.1:0-17537 GCA_963814395.1 uncultured Acidobacteriota bacterium | reverse complement strand
TCCTCCCATGGTCCGCGACGCGTGACGGCACGTCTTCGGGCCAGGGCGATGATAAGACACGACGGGGCGCCGGACACTTCGCGCTGGCCGCCGATGCGGCCAGCGGCTATGCCGCGCTCTACTCCAACAACGGCCACGCCAACACGGCGAGCGGACAGGGCGCCCTCTACGACAGCACCACTGGCTCCAATAACACGGCCGTGGGCTATGGGGCCGCGTCGGCGCGGTCACCGGGACCGAGAACGTGTATCTCGGCGCGACATGTGGCCGGCTCGGCGACCGACACCAATGGAGACTCTGAACACTGCCGTGGGCCTGGACGGCGCGGCAGGCTCCTACGACCGGCGGGGGCACTCGGATGCCGGCCGGACCGACAGAACTGGGTATTGCGGCTGGAGGCCCCTTTGAGGAGAATCCGAAGCCTCCCCCCGGCCCGCCCGCTGGAGGGAGCTTCAATGAGGCTCCTCGATGCGACACGCTCCCCCTGTCATATTCGGATTCGCCTTCTGTGCGGCCCTTGGACTGGCTCAGTCCGTCGCCGCACAGTCCGCACCGCCCCCGCAGGTCCTCGAGATTGAACCAACACGGCCGTCGGCCAGAATGCGCTCGCGTCCAACACGACCGGGACCGCCAACACGGCGAGCGGCGCGGAGGCGCTCTTCTCGAACACGATTGGCTCTGCCAACACGGCCGACG
Organism: uncultured Acidobacteriota bacterium; assembly: GCA_963814395.1. Classification (GTDB taxonomy): domain Bacteria; phylum Acidobacteriota; class Vicinamibacteria; order Vicinamibacterales; family UBA2999; genus CADEFD01. The sequence goes on along the minus strand of CAWFCS010000030.1, from coordinate 16,841 downwards.
GTTATCGGGCGCTCTTCTCCAACACTGACGGTCTTGCCAACACGGCCACCGGGTCGAGCGCGCTTTACCAGAACACCTCGGGCAACGCCAACTCGGCCTACGGCGATTCAGTGCTCTATTCGAAGACGACCGGGAACGAAAACGTCGCCAGCGGCGCCTCGGCGCTGTTCTCGAACACCACGGGCAGCTTCAACACGGGCAACGGCGTCTTGGCGCTCTTCAACAACACCACGGGCGTCGACAACACCGCCGCAGGCCACGTGGTGCTGGTCAACAACACTACCGGTGTCGGGAACACGGCCAGCGGCGCGGCTGCGCTCTACAACAACGCCGTTGGCTCGGGCAATACGGCCGACGGTGCCTTCGCGCTGTTCAATGCGACAGGTTTCAATAACACGGCCGTGGGCCACAATGCCGGAGTCAGCGCGTCGGCAGGCAACCACAACGTGTTCCTCGGCGGGCAGGTGGTCGGCGACGCCGCTGACACGAACACCATCCGCATCGGCCTGCCCTTCAGCGCCGGCGCCGGGCAGAACCAGACGTTCATTGCCGGCATTCACGGCACCCAGCTGAGTGGCCCTGCCTGTACAAGTCTTCATCGATGCCAACGGGCAGTTGGGCACGTTGACTCCGCCCGCGGCGTCGGGCACGGGTATGATGCTTGCGCCCTTTGCACTCGAGGCGCAGCTCAGGGAACAGCAGGCGATCAATACGGAGCAGCAGGACACCATCGCGTCGCTGCGCGTGCGACTCGCCCGCCTCGAGGCGCTCGTGCAGGCGGCGTCACGCCGCAGATAGCCGAAACGAGCGGACGAAGAGACACAAGTGCCGGGGGTGAGAATCGTGCCCGACGGCCGAGCGCGGCGCGCGGCGGCCGAGTGCCTGAGTCCCACCTACGGCGCCGGAACGAGCCAACGGCGAGTGATGGTGCCGGGGGTGGGAATCGAACCCACACGCCCCTTACGGGGCCCGGGATTTTAAGTCCCGTGCGTCTGCCAGTTTCGCCACCCCGCGCTAGATCAAGATACCCGAGGTCAGCTGCACTGGCGAAACTGGTGCAGCGACAGGTGCGTCTGCCAGTGGGCCACCATTCGCCACCCCGGCTCCTGTTCACGATACCTGAGGCTGCCACGCAGGCGAAACAGCTACTGAATCGTGCCCTCGTCCTCGACCGGTCCGGGATGGGTGGCCTGGTCCAGCAGGATTGCGAGCGCCTCCGGCGCCGAGACCGGTGCCGCGCAGACGAACTCTCGGCAGACGAAGGCGGCCGGTTCCGCCGCGCGTTCGGCGTATGGAGCCGTCCACGGAGCGGGCCCGGCGAGCGCACTCGCGTGCGTCTCGGAGAGCGGCACGCAGACCGCCGACGGCAGGAAGCGGGATGTGACGGTGTGATGTAACGTGCCGGCGCGATTGCCGCCCGTGACCACGATTTCGAGCGCGGGTTGCCGGGTGGTCGAGAGCGCCGCCAGCAGGTGCGGCGCCACGCGGGGCTGCGCCGCCAGTTGTCCCCGGCGCGCCGCCAGCACCCGTTCGGCCGTCCGCTGATATTCGGCGCGTCCGGTCAGACGCGACAACGCGAGCAGGTTCATCACCACCACCGAGGTGGCCGAGGGCTCGGCGCCGTCGTACTCTTCGAGCTGGCGCAGCAGGACCGACGGGTCTTCACCGGTCGTGGCATACCAGCCGCGTCCGTCGGGGGCGAGGAACAGGCGGTCGAGCGTCTCGTGCAGTTCGATCGCCCAGGCCAGCCACGCCGGATCGCCGGTGGCCTGGAAGAGCTCGATGAGCCCCCATGCCAGACACGCGTAGTCTTCGGCGAACCCGTCGATGCCGGCCGCACCATCTGCCACGCGCCGCTGCAGGCGCCTGGTCGCGTCGTTCCACAACCGCGCGCGGATGAACGTGGCGATGCGGATCGCCGTGGCCAGGTGCCGCCGTCCACTGCCGGCCACGCCTTCATCGAGCACGCCCTCAGGGGCGAGCACTCGTGCGGCGCGGGCAAAGGCCGCCAGCGCCAGCCCGTTCCACGCCGTGAGCACCTTGTCGTCGAGCTGCGGCCGCGGACGCTTGCTGCGCCATTCGAAGAGCCGCTGCCGGCCGCGTGCCAGCGCGGCGCCGATGTCGGGCGCGCTGCGGCCGGTCTGTTCGGCGATCGCGGCAATCGTCTTGGCCGTGTAGAACAGGTTGCTGGCACCGAACTCCCCTTGCGGATCGAGCGGCGCGTTGCCACCCGGGAGCACGCCGAAGCGCAGTTCCCAGGCGGAGCTGTCCGGCCCGAGCGCCTCGACGACCTCATCGCGCGAGAAGATGTAGAACGCGCCCTCGGTCGCATGTGCGCCCGGCTCGCCGGCCTGCGCGGGTGGCACCGAGTCGGCATCTTCGGCCGAGTAGACGCCGCCGTCGGGCCCGACCAGGTCGCGCTCGACGTAGCGCAGCGTGTCTTCGGCCACCTGCGCGAAGAACGGATCGCCGCTCACCTGCCAGGCTTCGAGCAGCGCCAGTACCAACTGCGCCTGGTCGTAGAGCATCTTCTCGAAGTGCGGCACCCGCCAGCCGCCGTCCACCGAGTAGCGATGGAAGCCGCCACCGACATGGTCGCGCATGCCCCCGAGCGCCATCGCCCGCAGCGTGCCGAGCACCATCACGCGCGGCTCCGGCGCCCCGGTGCGCGCATGTTCGCGGAGCAGGAACAGCAGTTCGCTCGGCCGCGGGAACTTCGGACCGTTGCCGAAGCCGCCACGCCGCTCGTCGAAGGCACGGGCCCAGGCTTCCTGTCCGGCCTCGAGCACCGCCAGGTCCGAGAGCGTTGCGTCGTCACGCACCGGCGCGTCGGCCTTGAGATGGGCCATGGCACGGCTGGCGGAGGCTCCGACGTCAGCGCGTTCGTCGCGCCACGCGCGCGCGATCTCGCGCAGCACGTCGGAAAACGACGGCCGGCCCCACGCCGACACCGGCGGGAAATAGGTGCCGCCGTAAAACGGCTCGAGCGACGGCGTGAGCCACACGCTGAGCGGCCAGCCGCCGCTGCCGGTGGTCGCCTGCACGAACGCCATGTAGACGCGGTCGACGTCGGGACGTTCTTCCCGATCCACCTTGATGGCGATGAAGTCGCGGCCGAGCCGCTCGCCGATGGCCGCCTGCTCGAACGACTCGTGCGCCATCACGTGGCACCAGTGGCAGGTCGCGTAGCCGATGGACAGGAAGATCGGCTTGTCTTCCCGGCGCGCCCGTTCGAACGCCTCCTCGCCCCACGGATACCAGTCCACGGGATTCGCTGCGTGCTGGCGCAGGTACGGACTGGGCTCCCCGGCAAGGCGATTCATCCTCCGATCATATGCCGCGCCCCGAGCGCTGGGGTACACTCGCCGTGGAGGCATGATCCGGCGTGACTGATTCGACACCGCTTCGCGGCAAACGCGTGGTGATTCTGGTGGAACAGGAATACGACCACGTCGACCTCGATGCGGCGCGCACCGCCTTGTCGGTGGTGGGTGCCACCGTCCACGTCGTGGGGCCGGTCGCCGGTCACATCTACCGGAGTCGCGATGGCCAGCAGGTGGCCGCCGAGTTCGCGGCCAGCGCGGTTCGGGTGGCCGATGTCGACGCAGTGGTCATCCCCGGCGGCTTCGCGCCCGACCGCATCCGCCTGCGCCACGCCATGGTCGATCTCGTGCGCGACGCGGTCGCCGCCGGCAAGCCCGTGGCCGCCATCGACCACGGGCCCTCGGTGCTCATCAACGCCAAGGCGCTCAGCGGCCGCATGATCACGTGCTGGCCGTCGATCGCGGTCGATGCAAAGAACGCCGGCGCCCGCTACGTCGATCGGCCGGTGGTCGAAGACGGCTGCGTGATCACCTCGCGCAAGTCCGACGACCTGCCGTTCTTCACCGAAGCGATCATCCGCCAGTTGCTGGCGACCGTGACATGACCCGCAGGCGCACGTAGGCGGCCGTCATCTCGACGCCGTAGAGCAGCAGCACGGCCGACACGTAGATCCAGAGCAGAAACACGACCACCGCGGCCACCGAGCCGTGGACGCTCCACTGCGAAAGGTCGGCCGCGTACCACGAGAAGATCGCGAAGGCGACCCGCCACAGCACGGCCGTCACGATGGCGCCGGGCCAGACCTCGGCAAAGCTCACCTTCACGTTCGGCACGAAGCGGAAGACCAGCGCCACGCACACGACCAGCAGGCCGAGCGCCGCCCAGTCGGTGCCCACACCCTGCAGCCGTTCGACCCACGCGCCCTGCAGCTCGAGTGACGAGAACCAGCGCGCCTCCACGACGCGCACGGCACTGACGATGGCGATGGCCACCACGAACACGGCCCCGGCCGAGACCATCATCAGGAACGAGAACAGGCGGTGACGGATGAAGCTGCGCCGCTTCTCGACGCCCCACGAGTGGTTGACGGCCGAGCTCAGGGCGTTGAACACGCCGAGCGAGGCGTAGGCCAGCGCCACGCCGCCGCCCACGCCGATGCTTACCCGATCGGTCCGGAAGCTGTCGATCTGACCGGAGATGAAGTCGAACTGGCGGGGGAAATAGCGGAAGACGAACGACACCACGCTGTCGCGCGAGGCCGGATCTTCGGTGAAGCTGCCAATGACCGAGAACAGCAGCAGGAAAAACGGAAAGATTGAGAGCAGCGCATAGAACGCAATCGACGCCGCATGCGTCAGTCCCTCGCTGCTGTAGAGCTCTTCGACGCCCTTCCAGGCGGCGCGCGCAATCAGCCGCACGCGCTCAGGCCTCCCCCACCGCCGGCACGGTGCGCCGGCGCTGGTCGCGGGCGACGATGCCGTGCCGCCGCATCTTGTTGTAGAGCGTCGGCCGGTAGAGCCCGAGGATCTGTGCGGCTTCCTGCTTGTTCCAGTTGGTGCGTTCGAGCGTCTGCAGGATCGCCATCCGCTCGATCTCGGCCAGCGTGCGGTGTGCCGGAATGGCGAAGCTGTCGTCGGCAGTCGCGGCCCGCAATGAATCCGGCAGGTCGGTCGCCTGGATCTCAGACGAGCGCGTCACCAGCACGGCGCGCTCCATGGCGTTCTCGAGCTCGCGGACGTTGCCGGGCCAGCGGCTGCGGATGAGCAGGTGATACGCCGTCGGGCTGACCCCGCGCACCGACTTCTGATGCCGGCGGGCGAACTTCTCGACGAACCAGTCGCACAGCAGCGGGATGTCTTCGGTGCGCTCGCGCAGGGGCGGCACCCGCAACTGGATGGTGTTGATGCGGAAATAGAGGTCCTCGCGCAGGCGGCCGTCACCGAGCGCCGCGTCGAGGTCGACGTTGGTGGCGCAGATGAGACGGAAATCGACCTTCACGAACCGGTCGCTGCCGATCGGCCGGTACTCGCGCTCCTGCAGGACGCGCAGCAGCTTGGTCTGCAGGTAGGCCGGCATCTCGCCGATCTCGTCGAGCATCAGCGCCCCGCCTTCGGCCAGCTCGAGCAACCCGACCTTGTCGGTGTTGGCCCCGGTGAAGGCGCCCTTCTTGTAGCCGAAGAGCTCCGACTCGATCAGGTCCTTCGGAATGGCCGCGCAGTTGATCTTGATGAACGGCCCGGCAGCGCGCGGGCTGCGCTGGTGCAGCGCATTGGCGATGAGTTCCTTGCCGGTGCCGTTTTCCCCCTGGATGAGCACGTTGGCGTTGCTCGGCGCCACGGCGTCCACCAGCTCGAAGAGGTCGCGCATCACCTGGCTCTGGCCGATGACCGCCCCCATACCGTCGGGATCGCGCAGCTTGGCGCGCAGTTCCTCGTGGGTCACCCGCTCGTCCACCTGGCGAGCCGCGCGTTCGAGGATGCCGACGATGCCGGCCGGATCGAGCTGCGACTTCTCGATGAAGAAGAAGGCGCCGGCCTGGCCGGCGTCGAGCGCCCGGGCGATGGTGCCCTGGCCGCTGATGACGATGACCTCGGCGCCCGGCGCCTGTTCCTTCATGCGCTTGAGCACGTCCATGCCGTCGCCGTCGGGCAGCAGCAGGTCGAGCAGCACGATATCGGGCCGCCACTCGCCGAACAGGGCCAGGCCGGTCCGGCCCAGGCCGGCGGATCGGACATCGAACGGCGGCTCGACCGCCGCCTGCTCGATCACCATCTTGAGCCAGTCGACCGTGGCCGGGTCGTCATCGACGACCAGGACGCGGCGCCGGCGTGGTTGCACACGCGCCATGACTGTTCGACCATTATTCCCGATCCGCGGGGCCGGGCTGGTGCAGCCGCCCCTTCCGCTATAATCGCCGCGATGGCCGAGTCCCGCCCGTTCCCGCCGATTACGCCGGTCCTGTCGGCCCTCCGGAGCGCGCCGGCCCCGGCCGAGGATACCCGCACGGTCTGCGAACGGTGCGGCGCCGAGATGTATCGCATGCACGCGGTCTGGCGCTGCCCGGCGTGCCGATTCAAGACCGACTGCTGCGGCTGGTAGGGGCCCCGGCCCCATCCGCCCGACGCGCAGGAGCTGCATGGACGTCCTCGAGTCCCACATCCGCACCACGAGTCCGGAGTTCGGGGCCAATCGCGACCGCATGGCCGCCCTGGTCGCCCAATACCGAGAGCGGCTCGGCCTCGTGAAGCAGGGCGGCGGCCCGCAGTACATCGAACGCCACCGGTCGCAGGGCAAGCTGACCGCGCGCGAGCGCATCGATCTGCTGCTCGATCCGGGCTCACCGTTTCTGGAACTCTCAGCCCTCGCCGCGTGGGAGCTGTACGACGGCGGCGCCGCGTCGGCCGGCATCGTCACCGGCATCGGCCGCGTGTCGGGCCGCGAGGTGATGATCGTCGCCAACGACGCCACCGTGAAGGGCGGCACCTACTACCCGCTTACGGTGAAGAAGCACGTGCGGGCGCAGGAGGTGGCGTTGCAGAACCAGCTTCCCTGCGTCTATCTCGTGGACTCGGGCGGCGCCTTCCTGCCCCTGCAGGCCGAGGTCTTTCCCGATCGCGATCACTTCGGCCGCATCTTCTTCAACCAGGCACGGATGTCGGCGGCGGGTATTCCGCAGATCGCCGTCGTGATGGGGTCGTGCACGGCCGGCGGCGCCTACGTGCCGGCGATGTCCGACCAGACCATCATCGTCAAGGGCACGGGCACCATCTTCCTGGCCGGCCCGCCGCTCGTGAAAGCCGCGACCGGTGAAGACGTCACGGCCGAAGACCTCGGCGGCGCCGATGTCCACACCCGCGAGTCGGGCGTGGCCGACTACTTCGCCGACGACGATTGGCATGCGCTGCACCAGGCCCGCACGATCGTCTCGACGCTGCACACCGTGAAACCGGCCGCGCGTGACATCGCGACGCCCGAAGATCCGCTCTACGACCCGGGCGAGCTCTACGGCATCCTGCCGGCCGACCTGCGGACGCAGGTCGACGTGCGCGAGGTGATTGCGCGAGTGGTGGACGGCTCGCGCTTCGACGAGTTCAAGGCCCGCTACGCCCCGACCATCGTCTGCGGCTTCGCCCGCCTGCACGGGCGCCTGGTCGGCATCATCGCCAACAACGGCGTGCTGTTCTCGGAATCGGCGCTCAAGGCGACCCACTTCATCGAACTCTGCAACATGCGCGCGGTGCCGCTGGTATTCCTGCAGAACATCACCGGGTTCATGGTGGGCCGCGCCTACGAGCGGGGCGGCATCGCCAAAGACGGCGCCAAGATGGTGCACGCCGTGGCCACCTCCGTCGTGCCGAAGTTCACCGTCATCATCGGCGGCTCGTTCGGCGCCGGCAACTACGGCATGTGCGGCCGCGCCTTCGAGCCCCGCCTGCTGTGGATGTGGCCGAACGCGCGCATCTCGGTGATGGGCGGCGAACAGGCGGCCGGCGTGCTCACGACGGTGAAGCGCGACCAGCTCGCCCGCGCCGGCGGCACATTTTCCGCCGAAGACGAGCAGGCGATCCGCGGGCCGATCCTCGCCAAGTACGAGGAGGAAGGCTCACCCTACTACTCCACCGCCCGGCTGTGGGACGACGGCATCCTCGACCCGGTCGACACGCGGGCGGCGCTGGCGCTGGGCATCTCGGCCGCCGCCAACGCCCCGGTGCCGCCGCCACGTGTCGGCATCTTCCGGATGTAGCCGCTGATGTATCGCTACCTGCAGGTTCGGCGCGACGGCGCCGTCGAACATCTCACGCTCAACCGCCCCGACGTCCGCAATGCGTTCAACGGCGAGGTGGTGGCCGAACTGCGGCAATGGGCCGCGGACCTCGCGGTGGATCCCGGCGTGCGCGTGGTCGTGCTGGCGGGCGCCGGCAAGGTCTTCAGCGCCGGGGCGGATGCCACGTGGATGGCGCGGATGGCCGACGCCTCGGAAGCCGAGAACGAACAGGACGCGCTGGCCACGACCGCCATGCTGCGCGCCATCAACACGCTGCCGGTGGTGGTCATCGGGCGGATCCACGGCGCCGCGCTCGGCGGCGGCGCGGGCCTGGCCGCGGTCTGCGACATCGTGGTCGCCGACGACACCGCGATCTTCGGCTTCACCGAGACCAGGCTCGGCATCCTGCCGTCGATGATCTCGCCCTTCGTGCTGCCGAAGATTGGCGTCTCGGCCGCCCGCGCGCTCTTTCTGACCGGCACGCGCTTCGACGCCGCGAAGGCGCTGGCGATTGGCCTCGTGCACGCCGTGGTGCCGGCCGACCAACTCGATAGCGCCGTCGCCGTCCACGTGCGCGACGCGTTGTCGGCCGCGCCCACCGCGGTGGCCGCGGCCAAGGCGCTCATCCCGCAGGTGTGGGGACAGCGGCCGGAGGACGTGGCTGCGCTCACCGCCCGTACCATCGCGAGCCAGCGCGTGTCGCCGGAAGGCCAGGAAGGGTTGCGCGCGTTTCTCGGCAAGCGCGAGCCGTCGTGGGTGGTGAAATGATTCGTCGTGTGCTCATCGCCAACCGCGGTGAGATCGCACTGCGGGTGATCCGGGCCTGCCGCACCGCCGGCATCAGCACGGTCGCCGTGTATTCCGATGCCGACGCCGCCGCCCCCCACGTGCAGGCCGCCGACCTCGCCGTGCGGATTGGCCCGGCGCCGGCCGCCGAAAGTTACCTCGACGTGGCGGCGCTCATCGACGCCGCGCGCCAGACCGGCGCCGACGCTGTGCATCCGGGCTACGGCTTCCTCTCGGAACGCGCGCACTTCGCCCGCGCCGTCGAAGACGCCGGGCTCATCTTCATCGGCCCGACGGCCGATTCGATTGCCCGCCTCGGCTCCAAGACCGGGGCCCGGACGCTGATGGAGGCCGCCGGCGTGCCAGTGGTGCCGGGCGCCGCGCCCGTGGACCAGAGCGACGCCGCCCTCACGGCCGCGGCCACGACTCTGGGCGTGCCGCTGCTCGTGAAGCCCGCGTCGGGCGGCGGCGGCATCGGCATGAAGACCGTGCGCCACCTCGACGAGCTGGCGACGGCGCTGCCGCAGGCCCGCCGCGAGGCCCAGGCGGCGTTCGGCAATCCCACGCTGTATCTCGAGCGCCTCGTGGACCGCCCGCGTCACATCGAAGTACAGGTGTTCGCCGACGCGCACGGGCACACCGTGCATCTGTTCGAGCGCGAGTGTTCGGCCCAGCGCCGGCACCAGAAGGTGGTCGAAGAAACCCCCTCACCCGCCGTCACACCGGCCGTACGCGCGCGGATTGGCGCTGCCGCGGTGACCGCGGCCAGGACAGTCGGCTATCGCAACGCCGGCACGGTCGAGTTCCTGCTCGACGGCGACGGCGACGACGCGCGTTTCTATTTCCTCGAGATCAACACCCGCCTGCAGGTGGAACATCCCATCACCGAGTGCGTGGTGGGCGTCGATCTCGTGCGCGCGCAGTTGGCTGTCGCATCTGGCGACACGCTGCCGTGGCGGCAAGAGGACCTGACGCAACGCGGCCACGCGCTCGAGTGCCGTATCTACGCCGAAGACCCGGCGCAGGGCTTCCTGCCGCAGGCAGGCACCTTGCTGCGTTACCGCGAGCCGTCGGGCCCCGGCATTCGCGTGGATTCGGGTGTGGTCGAGGGCGGCACCGTGTCGGTCTACTACGACCCGCTGCTCGCCAAGCTCATCACGTGGGGCGAGACGCGCGCCGAAAGCCTGGCCCGCGGCCGCGACGCCCTGACGCGCTTCGAGATCCTCGGCGTGCGCACGAACATCGCGTTCCTGCTGGCCATCCTGCGCCACCCGGATTTCATCGCCGGCGCCATCGACACCGGCTTCCTCGGCCGCGAGATTGAGACGCTCACGGTCGACGCCGGCGGGCTGACACCGGAGTTGGCGGCGGCGGCTGCGTGGCACGCGTCACGCGGTCCGGCAGCGTCCACGGGAACCGCCGCCACGACGACGGCGACCGCGGATCCGTTCGACACGCTGCGCGGCTGGCGAGGTTGAGACGCGCATGAGCCACCGCTACCGCGTCCTGCACGGTGCCGACGAACTGACCGCCGAAACCGGGGCCGACGGCGCCGTCGTCGTCGACGGCCGCCGCTTTCACGTCGTGGAGACCTCGCCGGGGCAATACCGCGTCACGAGCGACGACGGCGCGCGCACCATCGTGGCCGTGGCCGGCCCGCCGCATGAGACCTGGGTGATGGCCGGCGGACAGGCGCGCACGCTGGTGGTGGATGGCTCGCCGAAGCGAGCCGCGTCGAGCCGCGCCACCGTGTCTGACATGACCGCGCCCATGCCCGCCACGGTCGTGAAGGTGGTCGTGGCCGTGGGCGACCGCGTGAGTGCCGGGGCGCCGGTCGTGGTGCTCGAAGCCATGAAGATGGAGTTGACCGTGCAAGCCGCGCGCGACGGGGTCGTGCGCGCGATTGGCTGCGCGGTGGGCGATCTGGTCAAACCGGGCGTGCGCCTCGTGGAGATCGACGCATGAGGGTGCCGCCGGTGGTCACCATCGTCGAGGTCGGCCCGCGCGATGGCCTGCAGAACGAGGTCGCCGCCATCCCGACCGCCGACAAGGTCCGCTTCGTGCACGCGCTCGCCGACGCCGGCCACCGCGTGATCGAGGTCTCGGCGTTCGTGTCGCCGAAATGGGTGCCGCAGATGGCCGACGCGGCCGAGGTTTTCGCCGCGCTCACCCGACAACCCGGCGTGCGCTACACCGCGTTGGTGCCGAATCTGGCCGGCCTCGAACGCGCACTGGCCGCCGGCGCGGATGAGGTCGCGGTCTTCGCGGCCGCGTCCGAGACCTTCAGCCAGCGCAACATCAACCAGTCGATCGACGAGTCACTCACCCGCTACGGCGAGGTGATCGGACGCGCGAGCGCAGCCGGGCTGCGCGTGCGGGGCTACGTGTCGTGCGCGTGTGGCTGCCCGTTCGAGGGCCCGGTGGCGCCCGCCGCGGTGCTGCGCGTGACCCAGGCGCTGCTCGACGCCGGCGTCTACGAGGTGGCGGTGAGCGACACGATCGGGATCGGCCATCCCGGCCAGGTGCGCGAGCTGCTGCAATTTCTCGGCACCGCAGTGCCGTTCGATCGGTTGGCGCTGCACTGTCACGATACCCGCGGCACGGCGCTCGCCAACGTGCTGGCGGGCCTCGATGCCGGCATCACGACCTTCGATGCGGCGGCTGGCGGCCTGGGCGGCTGTCCGTTCGCGCCCGGGGCGTCGGGCAACCTCGCCACCGAAGACCTGCTCTACATGCTCGACGGGCTCGGCGTGGAGACGGGCGTGTCGCTGGCAGCTGTCGCGGCGGCCTCGACCGCGCTGGCCGCACGGCTCGATCATCCGCTGCGATCGCGCTACCTGCAGGCCGCGTCGGCGACGCGTCCGCGCGCCTGACGTCCCCGCGACCGTCTAGCGCCGCACGGCGTGGTTGGCCGCCATGATGACTACCGACGGGGCCGGCGTCCCCAACGTCTTCGTCGCCACCAGTGTGCCCACCGAGACCCCGGCGCCGATGCCGCCCATCGCCACCAGCAGCAGCACCAGGCCGGCGCGGGCGCTGAGGCCCGCGAAACTGAACGGCGCCGTGGCCGGACGCGCCGTGGGCGGCGCCAGCTTGCGCGAGGCCAGGAAATACTGCTGGAGTTCGTGGGCGCCCTGTGCGGCCGGAAAACACGTGAGCGCCGCACCGAACGCGCGCGCGGTGCCAACCGCCGACGGCGAACGCCGCGCCCGTTCGGTGGCTTCCCAGACCGGCATCGGGCAATCGCCGGTGCGCAGAATCCCGCTCAGCAGCCGTCCGACCGCTTTCACCGTCGAGAGGTCGTCGGCGCTGCCGGCCGGCGGAAACGACACCGTGCCCGACTGCGAGATCATGATGGCGTCGAGGGCCGGGGCGGCCTCACCGGGCGCCAGCTGCGCGCAGACCGCCTGCACGACGGCGACGGCTTCCACCCAGGTGGGCTCGACTCTCTTGATGGCATCGACCAGGCGCATGGACTCTCCCGACAACGCGGTGACGCGTTCGGGCGCCCGCTCTGTCCTGGAAAGCGTCGCGATGGCGTGCGTGGCCTCAGTGATGGTCATGCCGGGCGCTCCAGAAGCACGGTGAGGTCGATATCGCCGGGGGGCGGCGGTTGCGGCGCCGGCACCGCCGTGGCGAACACCATCGCGGCGCGATAGCGGAGCGGCGCCAGCCGGTCGACCCAGCAGCGGACGATCTGGCCGTTGGCGACCATGCGGTCGGCCTGGGCGCCGTCTTCGACCGGGCGCGACAGCTTCAGCGAACTGCGGGTGCCGGGGCGGATCCACTCGTGAAGCTCGACGAGCGCGCCGCCGGTGGAGACGTTGAGTACGCGCACATACACACCCTGCGAGAGCGTGGCATCGACGTCGAGGCCGAGCACTTCGGCACTCAGCCTTGGCTGCGAACGGCGATCGCGGTCAGAGGCCAGGGAGAGGGGAGAAAACGAGTTCTGCTGAGTACCGTGCGTGTTCATGCTGACCGGTCGATTAGCACGGACCGTACCGTGGTGATTTCCTTAGGAAATGTGCCATGTGCACGAGACTGCACAGGGCACTAGTCACTCGTGGTCACATTTCTTATCCCTTGTTTGGTTGACTTTTCGGCCCAGGAAATCGCGCACGCAAGACTTTCCTGCGCCATTCCTGGCTCCTGACCACGCTATGCCATCATGGCGCCGCATGCCGGCACCCCAGGCCCCCTCCGTCACTGCGGTCGCCGCGCTCCGGCGCCGTCTCATCCCGTTCCTCTTCCTGCTCTACGTGGTCGCCTACCTCGACCGCGTGAACATCGGCTTTGCTGCCCTCGACATGAACCGCGACCTCGGGTTCAGCGCCACGGTCTACGGGCTCGGTTCGGGAATCTTCTTCATCTCGTACACGCTGCTCGAGGTGCCGAGCAATCTCATCCTGGCGCGCGTCGGCGCCCGCGCCTGGATCGGCCGCATCATGCTCACGTGGGGCCTGGTCTCGATCGCGATGGCCTTCGTGCGCGACGCCACGACCTTCTACCTGCTCCGCTTCCTGCTCGGCGCCGCCGAAGCCGGCTTCTTCCCCGGCATCATCTACTACCTCACGCAGTGGTTCCCGGCGCGTGAACGCGCGCACGCGATTGCGCTCTTCATGACCGGCACGGCCATCGCCGGCGTCATCGGCGGGCCGATCTCGAGCGGCCTGCTGCTCTTCGACGGCGTGCTCGGCCTGCGCGGCTGGCAGTGGCTGTTCGTGGTCGAAGGCATCCCCGCCATCCTGCTGGCGCCGATCGTGTGGCGACGTCTCGACACCCGGCCCGCCGAGGCGCGCTGGCTCTCGGAGGCCGAGCGCGGCTGGCTGGTGGCGACGCTCGAGGCCGAGGCGCGCGAGACCCCAGGCGTGCGCCACGACCTGCGGGGGGCGCTCACCTCGCCGCGCCTGTGGTGGCTCGCCGCCGTCTACTTCTGCCTCGTGCTGGCGTTCTACGGTGTGAGCTTCTGGCTGCCGCAGATCGTGCAGTCGCTCGGCGACCTGCCGTCGAGCGTGGTGGCGCTCATCTCGTCACTGCCCTACGTCGTGGCGGCCATCGGCATGGTGTTCGTGGGGCGGCATTCCGATCGCACCGGTGAACGTCGGCGTCACGTGGCGATTCCCGCCCTCATCGGCGCCGCCGGATTCGTGGCCGCCGCGACCGTGCCCACCTCCGTCGTGCTGTCGCTGCTGGCGCTGTCGGTGGCGGCCTTCGGCATCTGGGGCGCCTTAGGCCCGTTCTGGGCCCTGCCCACGGCCTTCCTGCGCGGCACCGCCGCCGCCGGCGGCGTGGCGCTCGTGAACGCGGTCGGCAACATCGGCGGCTTCGTCGGACCGACGCTGGTCGGCTACGCCCGCGACACCACGGGCAGCTTCGCCGCTGGGCTCTGGCTGCTGGCCGGCGGACTGACCGTGGGTGCCTGGCTCACTTTGCGGCTTCCGGAGGAAACGAAAGCTCCGGCCGACGCATCTCAAAGAGTGTTGTAACACTCTTGCTTCAGGAGGACCCATGTCGCTTCGTGCCGTTCGTTCCCACGTCCAGTCCAGTCCCACGCTCGAAGGGGCCGGTGTGCACCTGCGCCGCGCCTTCGGCTTCGGCGAAACCGAGGGCCTGGATCCGTTCCTGCTGCTCGACGACTTCCGGAACGACGTCCCCGACGACTACCTGCGCGGCTTTCCCTGGCATCCTCACCGCGGTATCGAGACCATCACCTACGTGCTCGCCGGCACCGTGGACCACGCCGACAGCCTCGGCAACGAAGGCGCCATCGGCCCCGGCGACGTGCAGTGGATGACGGCCGGGCGCGGCATCGTGCACCAGGAGATGCCACACGGCGATGGCGTCGGGCGCATGCATGGCTTCCAGCTGTGGGCGAACCTGCCGGCGGCGCAGAAGATGACGGCGCCGCGCTATCAGGAAGTGGCGTCGAAGGACGTCACCGAGGTGACCGACGACGACGGCACCAGGGTGCGCATCATCTCGGGCGAGTTCTGGGGACGGCGCGGCCCGGTAGAAGGCATCGCGGCGGATCCGCAGGACGTCGACATCACGATTCCGGCCGGCGTCGAGCGCACGATTCCGATTGCCCGCTCGAAGAACGCCTTCGCCTACGTGTTCGAAGGCACGGGCGCCTTTCGTGACGCCTCAGAAGCCCGCGCCGTGGCGACCGACGTGGTGACCCCGGGCGGGCTGCTCGATGACGACCGCGCGCGCTACGGCACCGATGTCGCGAATCGCTCGCTGACGGTGTTCGACGCCGGCGACGAAATCCGCGTCCGGGCCGGTGAACACGGGATGCGCTTCCTGCTGGTGTCAGGCGCGCCGATTGGCGAGCCGATCGCCTGGCGCGGGCCGGTCGTGATGAACACCCAGGAAGAGATCGCGCAGGCGTTCGCGCAGCTGCGCGCCGGGACGTTCCTGGACATCCGCTAGAGGTTGCGAGCCGCGGGTCGGACCGGCACCATCCGATTTGCGGCTCCGCTTCGCGCGTCGGTCAGTCACACCTCCCGGCGAGGTGACGAGGGCGGTCAGGCGTAGGTGTCGATGCGCCACGGCGCCGGTGCCGCCTGGATGAGCTCGACCAGCGCCTGCCCCACCTGCTTCGCGACGTCCTGCTGCTTCTTCATCACCAGCACCTCCCGCTCTACCTCGAGCGTGGCCGCGGAAGGAGGGGTCGAGTTGACGGTCATGATCAGGGCAATCGGCGTTGACCGCGAACTCCTTGAATTGCACGCCGACGTACCCTGTTCGTGCGTCGTCTCGTGCACCTCCTGGGCCGACGGGCCGGGGACGTGCGACCATGGCGCACGCTGGTGCCGGCTCCCCCTCCGGGGCCGATCGCGGGTGAATGGAGGAGGTCGCATGCGCGTAGCACCTGTATGGACGATGGGCGTGGCCGCCGCGCTCGTGATGAGCGGTGTTGTCGAGGCCCAGCCGATCGGCGATTTCACCTGGCAGCTGCAGCCTTCTGCAACCGCATCTCGGTATCGGTGACACAGAACGGGGGCGTCTACACGCTCGACGGCTTCGACGATCAATGCGGGGCGCCGCAGCGGGCGCCGCTGGTGGGCCTGGCAACGCCGAATCCCGACGGCACCATCGGCTTCGGCCTGAATATCGTCACCGTGCCCGGCGGCAAGTCGGTGCACGTGGACGCGCGCATGAGCCTGGCGACCTTCGGCGGCCCGTGGAGCGACAGCGCCGGTAACAGCGGCACGCTCGTGTTCAACGGCGCGGCCGCCGGTTCCGCCCGCCCGGTGCCAACGGGTGCGCCCGCCTGGGGCACGCTGATTCAGGCACCTGCCGGCCCGGCCGGGCAAGGCCTGACCGTGGTTCGTGCCACCGCCGATGCCTTCACGCCCCCGGCCATCGCCGTGCAGTTCGGGCCGCCGTCATCGATCAGCGTGCTCGGGGGAGCCGGTGTGTTCGCGAGCAGTCAGTCCGGTCCGGCGATCTTCGGCTTGAGCGACTCGTCACTCGCGGTAGGAGGCCTGACGCTGACCGGCGTGGGTCTCGCTGGCTCGACGGTCGGCACCGGCACCGGCGTGAGGGCGACCGGTAACGGCGCGCTTGGCACCGCACTCGATGTCAGCGACGGCGCCCTCCGCGTCTCTCGATCGACCCGGACAGCGTTTCAACACACCGCTATCGTCGCCAACATCAGCGGCCATGCAACCACTATCGACCATCCGCTGATTAATGGCGATCAGAACGCGATGCTGTTCATTACCCACGTCTACAACGCCGGCGCCACCGTCTACGAGCCCAATCCGACCAGCGTGTGGTACGACCCCAGCATCAGCCGGTGGCGCCTTATCACGACAACTTCGTCGCGATGGCCGTGAACACGCGGTTCAACGTGCTCGTGATCAAGCAGTAGGCACCGCTGTTCGTGTGGTCCGCCTTCGCCCGCTATGCGGGCTTCGGCCAGACAACTTCCGCGGGGATGTGAGCGCGGAAGTTG
>CAWFCS010000029.1:0-18058 GCA_963814395.1 uncultured Acidobacteriota bacterium | reverse complement strand
TTTGTAACGGGGCCTGTCACCGTTACCAGCATTGCAGAAACTGCAGCGCTGGGGCTCGTAACCGTGACAGGCCCCGTTACAGATTGCGAGGCACCAGCACGTACATCGGGAGCGTGCCGTAGCCCTTGGCCAGCGCGGTGCGGCCGACGTACGCGCAGGTGAACTCACGCACCTGGCTGGCCTTGGCCAGCGCGGCAAACGCACCACTGCCGTACACCTCGCTGGGGGGCGTCACCGGCTCGAGCCTCGCGGCCAGCGACACGTGCGCGCCGAGGTAGTTCGGGCGTGCGGTAATCGGATCGAGGCACTCGTAGACGGGACCCGCATGCACCGCGATGCGAAGGCTCAAACTGCCCGGCAAGCCGTGCGCGGTCCAGTCGTGGTTCCGCAGGGCCTCGCTCAAGCGCAGCGCCACCGTGCCGGTGTCGCGCACATTCGCAAACACCAGGTAGAGGCCGTCGCCCCAGGTGTTCCGCAGCAGCGGCTGCTCTGGCGACGCGTCCAGGATCTTCGCGATCAGCCCCATGTAGTCTTCGATGAAACGGGGAATCTGGCTCTCGGTCAGCTTGCTGAA
This sequence comes from uncultured Acidobacteriota bacterium, assembly GCA_963814395.1. GTDB lineage: Bacteria > Acidobacteriota > Vicinamibacteria > Vicinamibacterales > UBA2999 > CADEFD01. Next base: position 17,484 of record CAWFCS010000029.1, on the reverse strand, counting down.
GCCCTCCACGTCGGCAAAGAGGAGCCCCACCAGCCGCGCATCGAGGGAGAACGGCGCCGCGCCCCCGTCACCGACCACGGCGATGGGCGCAGCGGGTACCACCGTCACGGGACGCTGCGACGGGAGCCACGCGCCCACGTCGACGATGTCGACGCGCCGGCCCGCCTTTCGCCAATGGGCCACCGACGCTTCGGTGCCACCAGGTCCGTCGCCTGGCTGTCCGTCCCACACGGCCAGGCACACGAGCTCGGTCTCGAGTTCTTCGGCGCGCACGGCCGCCATGCCGTCGAGCAGCAGGAAGCCGTATTCATAAGACATGGCGCCGCCCAGCATGCGCTGTTCCGACGCCGTCACGATGCCGGTGGCGCGCTCGAGCACGGCGCGATAGCGCGCGGGCCAATCTGCGCCTGGAACGACATCGACGGAGTCTGCGAGAAACGCGTCGCTGTTGTAGGGCAGCACGATGTGCCGCTCGGCGCCGGCATCGGTCGCGGCCTCGAGAAAGATCAGGTCTCCCCCGCTGCCCGCCGAGGAGTAGGCGAAGCCCACGTCGTACTGGCGAAGCCGAGCCGACAGCTCCCGTCGCACGTCCTCTTCGAGATGCGCTGGAAAGCGCGGCTACCGGCCGATCCGGCCGGTCCGCCAGATGGCCGGAGAACACCGCGACGCTCGGGATGCGGAAACACGCGTCGATGGCCGTGGCATCGGCCTGTTCGTAGTGCAGGATCAGCCTCGCATTGCGGCGAGTCGACACGAGATCGGCGACCCCGTGCGAGCCCAGGGCCACGGCCTCGCGGTACGACGCCTCCGCCGCCGACAGATCGTGCAGCAACAACGCCGCCTCGCCCAGCGTAGCGAGCAGCCAGTAGGCGTCGTTGGAGCCGGGGTGCGTGTTGCGACGTTCGAGACAGTGGTCGCGCACGCGCCTGGCCAGGGCGCGGGATTCGTCGAGATGGCCCATCAGCAACGCCACGGTAGCAGCGTTGATGCCGCTCCAGTAGCCGCCGGAGCGCACGTGGGCATCGAGGTACCACTGGAAGGCACTCTCCAGATGGCGGCGGCGCGCGGCGGGCTCCGTCGTGCGCGCCCACAGATCCTTGTGCGTCCGCGCCAGCATCCCGACCGTCTCTTCGTCGGCGTGCCCCTGATCCACGAGTGTCCGCAGCTGGTGGTTGGCCTGCCGGCTGGCCCCGCTGCGCGCGAGCGACAACGCCAGCAACTGGCGCAAACGCATGTCGCCGGGAAACTGACGTAACCCTTCGGCCACGGCGTCGTAGGCCACGAGCGGCGCGCCCTGCTTCAAGGACGTCGCGGCCACCTGGTGGAAGTGCTCGAGCGTGGCCATCAGGGCGGCGCGTCTACCCTGGACGTCGGGTGACGGCCACACCCGTGCGCTGCTCGAGCACGGACAGAATCAACTCGAATCTGCCGGGCAGCACCAGGAGCACCTCTTCCCCGCCCGCGCTCAAGGTCAGCCAGTGCCGAGTCGTTCTGACGAACCGGCGCTGCGTCTTCCAGTAGGTGGCCTTCTGTACCCGGCGGTAGGGCAACGTGTACAGCACCTTCTCGTCTTCATCGGTCACGACCAGACTCGTGCCGCCGAAGACCAGCACCGCGTCGATCTCTTCGGCCTCACCGTCGATGGTGACGACGCACAAGACCTCCTCGAACTTCTGCATCGCAAAGGCCGCCGGCTCCGGGGCGGCAGCCGGTGGGTCGTTTGCTGGCGGTGCGATCGGCGGGTCTGGCACACGCACCGGAGGCGCGGTCACGGCCGCGGGGCCAGCGGGCACTGCGGGCGCGGCGATGCTCGAGTCGCGCGCCGATGGCGTCCGGCTGGGGGAGGCGGGCCGCTCGGGGATGGCCGCGTCGCGCTTCACCAGCCGCTCCACGGATTCGGGTTGAGCGGCCATGGGCGCCGGTGGCGCCGGGGACGCCGCGGGCCGCGCGTCAACGCTGGCTGCGACATCAGGTAAAGCACTGGTCGAGGCAGTCGGGGGCGGTACTGCCCCGGCCGCGCCGGTGACCTCCGCCGGCCGCGTGCGCACGAGCAGCACGGCAGCGACCACGGCAAGGAGGCCGCCGGCCAGCGCGAAGGCCGGCCAGGACGCGCGCGTCGGCCGAACAGGCGGGGGTAGCGGCGAGGACGGGGGCGGCGCCGCCAAGGGCGGCGTCAGCGGCGGCAATGGCATCGACGCCGCGGTCTCGTCGCGGCCGGGCCGGTCGCGGCCCTGGATCTTGGTCTCGACCGCCGTGAGGAACTTCAGCAGCTCGGGATGGGAGGCGTCACCGTGCCACTGCGACAAGTCCGCGGCCTGAAGACGCCTGAACTCCAGCGGAATCTTGGTGTCTTCAATCAGGGCCGGCACGAGGATGCGCCGCTGCAACGCTTCGGCCGCCTCGGTCTTCACCCAACTCGACGCGACGGAGGCCGTCGACCACAGCACCACCACGCAGGTCGACGAGTCGAGGGCCTGCTCGATCACCTCGGCGTATTCCATGCCGGGTGGGATGATGCGGTCCCACCACACCGTCCACCCCCGGTTCGTCAGGGCGGTGGACAGCAGCTTCGCCCGCTCGCGATCCGCGCTGGCGTAGCTGATGAAGATGTCGCTCACGGCTGGCCGATTATCCCTCCCCCGAAGGGGTTGTCAAGGCGCCGGAGGCCGGCCGGCCGACAGCGGCAGCACGATGTGGCGGGTCACGATGTCGAGCAGCTGCCGGCGATGGTCGCGCCGTTCCTCGCTCACGTCGGGCGACGAGGTCGTCACGACCACGAGCTGCAGGCCAGGCACCACGAAGGCATACTGGCCGCCGTAGCCCCAGGCGAAACAGGTGTCGTGGCCGGCCAGGTCGTGCACCCACCAGCCGTAGCCGTACTGACGGTCGCGCAGCGGGTCGGGGCGGCCTCCTGCACCGGCCTCGCGCGCCCACGAGGGCAGCTCGCGCGGGCGGCCCTCGCACGACTTCCGCACCCACGCCTCGGGCACCACCTGCTGGCCCTTGGCGCGCCCGCCGTGCAGATACAACTCACCGAACGCCAGCAGCTGGCGCGACGTCATCAGCATGTCGTTGCCGCCGAAGTAGATGCCCTGCGGATCGCGCGGCCACGGCGGCAGCGTGAAGCCGAGCGGTGTGGCCAGCACGTCATTGGCGAAGCGCCAGGTGGTGCGGCCGGTGGCCTTCGTGAGAATCGCCGACAGCAGGTGCGTGCTGCCGGTGCTGTAGTCCATCGACGCGCCCGGTGCCGCCGTCATCGGCCGCGTGAGCGCGTGCTGCACCCAGTTGCCGCTCGTGACCCACGCCCCGTAGCCACGGCCGCTCGTGCCCGCAAGCCCCGAACGCATGGTGAGCAGGTCTTCCACCGTGATCGTCCGCTTCGCGGGATCGGTCGCCGTCCGCAGCTCTGGAAAGTAGGTGGCAATCGGCTCCCGCACGCCCGGGATGAGCCCACGCTCGATGGCCATGCCCACGAGCGCCGAGATGACGCTCTTGGAGGCCGACTTCACGTTGGCTGGACGGTCGGCGCGCGCGCCACCGTAGTAGCGCTCGAACACCACCTGTCCACGCTGGCTCACGACCAGGCTGCGCAACTGCGGCAGCGCGCGCGCCGCGACATCAACGGCGTCGGCGCTGAAGGGGCCTTCCTGAAAGGCCGCACCGCCAACCGGCAGAGCCAGCGTGGCGAGCGCCACGGCCATGCCGGCACGCGCCGCATGCCGCCAGCGGTGCACGACCGGTTTGCACTTCGGGCACGCCATGTCTGTGCCTACGGGCCGGCGTGCCGCAGGCGCGCCGCCACCACGGGATGGGCCAGCACGCCAGCGAAATCCGGATCACGCGGCAGCCGCCAGCGGGTGAAGGGGCCCAGGTCCGCCAGCGCCGGCGCCAGGTGCAGCAGCACCGGTTCCACGTCGTCGCGCAGGGCGTAGAGCGCGGCCACGTAGTAGCGGGTGTGAGGATCGTCGGCGCCGGTGGCGAGGCGGCGGTTGAACGCCTCGATGGCGAGGTCGGCGAACTCACGCGATTCGAAGGCCGCGCCCAGACGCGCGTAGGCGGCAGCCAGCTTCTGGTTCACCTCGATGATCGAGCGGTCGCGCAGCGCGTGGTCGGTGTGCGTCAGGAACGTGAGCTCGCGCCGGTACTCGTGAATGGCCTCCTCGTAACGCCCGCGCAGGTAGTGCACGTAGCCGAGGCGCGTGTGCGCGCCGACCACCATGAGGCCCTGCGATCCCGACATGGCCTTCTGCTGAAGGTCGACCGCCGTACGCGCCGACTGCTCCGCGCCGTCGAGATTGCCCCCGAGCGCCTGCAGCAAGGCCAGCTGCAGGTGGGTGTAGCCGGCCTCGGGCGCCAGCACCACGGCCTGCTCGAAGTGCGCGATCGCCCCGTCGATGTCGGCGCGCCCGAACCACAACACGCGCGCCAGCTGGCTGTGCGCCAGGGCGCTCTCTGGCTCGAGCGCCAGGCCGCGGCGAATCGCCGCCTCGGCCGCAGTGCTATCGCCCATGCTCGCCAACGTCTGCCCCAGCCGCACATGTCCTTCGGCGCGGGTCGGCGCGCTGGCCACCGCGCGTTCGAGCAGGGCGCGGCTGCGCTCGAGCACGTGCGGCAGGTTGAGGAACGCCCCGCGCAACTGCAGCGCGCTGCCAAGCGCGATGAGCGCGTCGACGTAGTCCGGCTCGAGGTCGAGCGCCTGCTCGAAGAGCGCGATCGCGCGCTCCACCGACTCGGTGGTTGCGATGCGCAGATTCAGCATGGCCCGCGAGTAGGCCTCGAAGGCCTCGGGCGAGTGCGCCTCGGCCCCCAGGGCGCGGCGCTCGCTCTGCTCGAGTTCGCGCTGCAGACCCTGCCGCACCAGATCTTCGATGAGGCGGTCCTGCAGTTCGAACATGTCGTTCATGGTGCCGTCGATCTTGGTGGCCGACACGGTGCGGCCTTCCTGCACCGCAATCGTCTGCGCCGTGATCCGCACGCGCTCGCCGAGCCGCTGGATGGCTCCGGCCACGACCCACGTGGCCCCCAGACGCCGCCCCAGGTCGATCGACTGGCGCTCGTCGACGACGCGGCCCTGCAAGCCCCCGGCGGCGCGCTGCACGTCGTAGATCTGCTCGCGCGAGATCGATCGGAGCCCGCGCACCTTGGCGAAGTCGGTGGTGAGCGATTCGGCCATGCCCTGCCCAACCCACTCGTCGGCGGGATTGCCCGTGAGGTTGGCGAAGGTCAGCACGGCCACCGAGCGCTCCGTCGACGCCGGCGGCGCCGGCGCCGCCTGGCCGAACCCCACCGGCGGCAGGTGCATGCCCGGCCGCCAGGTGTGATGGCTGGCCGAGTGCGACTCGCGCAGCAGGCGCTCGCGCGCGTGGTGCAGGTCGACGTAGAGTTCGCGCGCCGACTGGTAGCGGAAGGCGGAATCCTTCGACAGCGCCTTGCGCACCAGGGCCTCGACATCGGCCGGCACGGCGTAGTTGAAGCGCGCCAGCGCCTCGGGCTCGTGGTTGAGGATGCGGTCGGCGGTATCGGCCATGGTGTCGGCCATGAACGGTGGCCGCCCGGCGAGCATCTCGTAGAGCACCGCACCCAGGCCGAACAGGTCGGCGCGATGGTCCACGTCCCCGCCGCGCAGTTGCTCGGGCGCCATGTAGTTGAGCGTGCCGAGCACCACGCCCGGACTGGTCACGCCCATCGTCTGGGCGGTGACGCCGTCGGGCCGGCGCAGGAACTTGGCCAGGCCGAAGTCGAGCACCTTCACGAGCTGCCGCGCCGTGATCATCACGTTGGCGCTCTTGATGTCGCGATGCACGATGCCGCGAGTGTGCGCCTCGTCGAGCGCGTCGGCCACCTGCATGGCGATCTCGAGCGCCTCGGGTACGGGGAGCGTGCCGCGCGCCAGGCGCGTCGAGAGCAACTCGCCCTCCACGTATTCCATGGCGATGAAGAGATCCGTGCCGTGTTCCACCAGGTCGTAGGTGACGGCGATGTGGGGCGACCGCAGCACCGAGGCGGCTTGCGCCTCGCGCACCAGGCGATCGCGCGCTTCGGTGTCGGCGCTGTCGGACGAGACCAGGAACTTCAGTGCAACCTGACGGCCGAGCCGGGTGTCCTCGGCCAGGAACACTTCGCCCATGCCGCCGGCGCCGAGCCGGCTGAGCACGTGGTAGTGCAACAGGTGAGAGCCAATGGCGGGCGCGCCCGAGGACATCCCGTCGATTCTAGAACGAACGGCTCTGGCAGCCGTCCACGACGATCGACGTACCACTCACCCACGTCGCCCGCGACGAGGCCAGGAACGCCACCACGTCGCCCACTTCATCGGCGCGGCCGAAGCGGCCGAACGGCAGCTCCGCCTTGATGAAGGCGGCAATGCCCTCGGGATCGGTCTGCTGGCGCTTGAACCATGACCCGCCGGGGAACGAAATCGACCCGGGCGACACGCTGTTCACGCGGATGTTGTCGGTGGCCAGCTGCTGCGCCAGCGACTTGCCCAGGCTGATCTCGGCCGCCTTCACCGCGTTGTAGGTCATGCGGCCGCCGGCCTCGCGGCCGAAGATCGACGAGATGATGATGATGGCGCCGCCGCCGCGCGCACGCATCGAAGGCACCACGAGGCGCGAGGCGCGGATGGCCGGGAACAGGGTCTGGTCGAACGCCTCCTGCCACTCGGCGTCGGTCGTGGCCACGATGTCGCCGCCGCGCGCCAGCGCCACGTTGTTCACGAGCACGTCCACGCCGCCAAAACGCGTCACCGTGGCGTCGACGACCGAGCGCATGCCGGCTTCGCTGGCCAGGTCGGCGCGCACCGCCAGCACTTCGGCCGAGCCGGTCGCCACGGCCGCGAGCTCCAGCGCCGCCTGCGACAGCGCCTCTTCCCCACGCCCCGAGATGCACACATGGCAGCCCTCGGTGACGAGGGCGCGCGCGCTGGCCAGCCCGAGCCCGCGGCTCGAACCGGTGACGATGGCGACCTTGCCGAGCAGACCAAGATCCATGGCGCCAGGTCAGGCCGTGGCGAGGCCGGAGAGAAAGTCTTCGATGCTGGCCTCGAAGGCCATGCCCTGTTCCAGATTCGACAGGTGGCCGGCACCGGCGATCCGCACGAGCGATGCGTTGGGCAGCGCCGCCACCATGGCTTCGGATTCCGACGGCGGCGTGAGCTGATCTTCGTCGCCCACCACGACCAGGGTCGGCACGTGCAACGTGGGCAACAGGTCGGTCGAGTCGGGCCGCTCCATCATGCGCACGACGGCGTCGCGAATGGCGCTCGGCGACTGACGCTTGATGAGCAGCCGCACGGTGTCCTCAGCGTCGGGATTGTGCTCGCGCGTGGTCGGGCCGAGCAGCTTCGGCATCATGTCGCGGGCCACGCCCTGCGGTCCGTCGTGCTCGAGCACGGTCAGCATCCCTTTGCGGGCAGCGCGGCCTTCGAGCGTGTCCGCGCCGGCGCGCGTATCCGCCAGGATTAGCGCGCGCACCAGGCCGGGCGTACGCCGCATCACGGCAAAAGCCACGTAGCCGCCGAGGGACAAGCCGCCGAGCACCACGGGAGCGCCCACCACCTCGCGCACCATCGCAGCGATGTCTTCGGCGTAGTCGTCGATGGTCGGCTCCACCTCGTCGGCTCGCTCGTCGGTGGATCCGCCGAAGCCGCGCAGGTCGGGCGCCAGAATGCGCCAGCCGGGAAAGGCGCCGCGAAACTGCGGCTCCCACATCTGGGCGCCGAGTGGGAAGGCATGCACCAGGACGAGCACGGGCTTGCCCATCGCCCCGGGGTCGTTGTCCAGGTAGGCGAGCGTGCGGGAGCCAAGCTGCAGGTACTGGCGAACCACGGCCCCGATCTTACTGCACGGCGGCGACGTTTCCGACAGCGGGCACGAGGTAGCATGGGGCGGAGGTGCGCCGTTGATGCTGACCGTGATGCTCGCCTGGATGTTGCTGCAGGCGCCCGCGCCGGCCGCCGTCGATGCCGACGGACTCACGGCGCTGATGCGCGCCGCCGCCCGCGGCGACGCCAGCGCCGTCACGGCCCTCGTGGCGGCGGGAGGCGACGTGAACACGCCGCATGCGGAACTGCGCGTGTCGCCGCTGATGTTCGCCGCCTACTTCGGCAAAGACGCAGTGGTGCGGCTGCTGCTCGACAAGGGCGCCACGGCCAACGCGAAAGACGCGGCCGGCGCGAGCGCCGCCGACTGGGCCACGGCCGGCGACCACTCGGCCACGACCGACCTGCTCACCAGAGCCGGGGCGCAGCTCAACCCGTTCCTGAACGTGGGCGTGCTGCCGTTTGCGTTGATGGACAAGGCCGCGGCGGCGCGTTAGTCCGACGCGCGAATCGCCTCGAGCACGGCCGGGCCCAGTTCATCCGCCTTCTTCGCACCCACGCCGTAGACGTGCCGCAACGCCTCGATCGAGGAGGGCTTGGTGCGCGCCAGCTCGCGTAGCGTCGTGTCGTGGAAGATCACGTAGGGCGGCACGCCTCGCGTCCGGGCCACCGTGAGACGCAAGGCGCGCAGGCGTTCGAAGAGATCGCGGTCCACGCCCTCCCAGCCTTCGGTTTCGGCTTTCGACCGGCGCTGCGCTCGCGACGGATCGGCACGCCGCTGGCGCGCCAGCGCCAAATCAGGCGCGGCGCCGGCGTCCTTCAACAACTCCACGCCCGGTTCGGTGAGTGCCAGCACGGGATACTGATCGTCGGTCTGACGGAGCAGACCGAGGGCGAGCAGCTGATCGATGTAGCCACGCACTTCGTCGATGCTCGCACCGGCCAGCAGTCCAAAGGTCGTGAGCGTGTCGTGGCCGCGCGCCGTGACCTGCTCGGAGGCGTTGCCGCGCAATACATTCGTGACGTGTCCGGCGCCGAAGCGCTGACCCACCCTGGCCACGCACGACAGGATCTTGCGCGCCGTGGTCACGGCATCGGGCACGGTCTCGAGCTCGCCCAGGCAGAAGTCGCAGGCGCCGCAGTCGTCCTTGCCGTAGCGCTCGGCGAAGTGCGCGAGCAGGTGCTTGTGGCGGCAGCCCACGGCCGAGGCGTAGCGCTCGATGTCGCGCAGCAGCGTGCGCCGCTGCTCGTTCATCTCGCCGTTGCGCTCGAGCATCTGCCGCCACTTGAGGAAGTCGGCGCCCGAGACGATGAGCACGCACTCGGCCTCGAGCCCATCGCGGCCGGCGCGACCCGATTCCTGCTGGTAGTGCTCCAGCGACTGCGGCGCGCCGGCGTGAATCACGTAGCGCACGTCCGATCGGTCGATGCCCATGCCGAAGGCCACCGTGGCCACGACCACGTCGGCGTTCTCGTCGAGGAACGCGTCTTGATGCCGATGCCGCTCCTCGTCGGACAGGCCGGCGTGGTAGGGCACGGCACGCAGGCCCTCGTCCTTGAGCCACGCGGCCAGCATGTCCACGTCCTTGCGCGACGTGCAGTAGACGATGCCGGCCTGGCCGCGGTGGCGGCCCAGCACCTCGAGGATCTGTTTCTTCAGCGCCGCCCGCGGCAGCACGCGGTAGAGCAGGTTCGGGCGATCGAACGAGCCCACCAGCTCGAGCGGCGTCTGCAGCCCGAGCTGGCTCACGATGTCCTTGCGCACGCGCGCCGTGGCCGTGGCGGTGTAGGCGTGCAGGCTGGCCCCGGGAAAGATCTCGCGCATGCGCCCGAGCTGCCGGTATTCGGGGCGGAAGTCGTGCCCCCACTGGCTGATGCAATGTGCTTCGTCGACCGCCACGAACCGCACGGGCGCGCCGCCCGAGGCCACGCGGCTCAAGAACACGTCGGCGCCTTCGCCGACGATGCGCTCGGGCGACACGTAGAGCAGCCGGAACCGCCCCTCGCGAATGCCGGCCATCACCGTGGCCTTCTGCTCCGACGACAGACCGCTGTTGTAGCAGGCCGCCGCCACGCCGTTGCCGACGAGCGTGTCGACCTGGTCTTTCATCAGCGAGATGAGCGGCGAGACCACCAGCGCCAGGCCCTCGGTGACCAGGGCGGGCGCCTGGAAGCAGATCGACTTGCCGGCACCGGTCGGCATCACCACGAGCGAATCGCGGCCGGCCAGGATGGCTTCCATCGCCTCGCGTTGCAGCGGCCGGAACGAGGTGTAGCCCCAGTAGCGCTCGAGCACCGACACGAGCGGGGCGGAGGCAGCAGGAACCACGGCAGAGTCGGAAGGCACAGCGGGCGCGGTCATCGGGCGGGTGTGCACATGGTGTCACACGGGAGTCGTGTCCGCGAGGGTCCCGTGCCGCTATAATCTGCGGCCACAGCCGTGGAATTCGTTCTGCCCCGCCGCCGTCTGTTCGGATCCCTGGTCCTGTTGGGGCTGTGGTTGACGGCCGTCGTGTCCGGCCAGGCGCCGGCTGCCGCCCCTGGGGACGTGGCCGACACCCTCGCCAAGGCCACCGCCCGGGTCGAGGAATACTTCACCCGCGCCCAGAGCCTGGTGTGTACCGAGACGGTGCACGTGCAGCCGCTCAGCTCCGGTCTGACCGGCGAGGGCTTCGGCCGCACCGTGCAATCCGAACTCCGCTTGTCGTGGGAGCCCGGCGTCGACGGTGAGCCGGCCGGTGAGGCGCGCACGCGCCGTCAGGTCGTGAAGGTGAACGGGCACAAGCCGCGCGAGAACGACCGCAACAACTGCACCGGCCCCGAACAGCACGAGACCGAGCCGCAGCCGCTGTCGATGCTGCTGCCCAAGGAGCGTGACGCCTACCGGTTCTCGTGGGCGGGGCGCGGCCGCATCGACCGGCGCGACGCGGTGATGATCGACTTCCGGGAGATCGCCGAACTCAAGGTCACCGATGTGCGGGAAGCTGACGACAACGAAGACTGCATCAGCTACAGCGTGACCGGCGGCATGCGCGGGCGCATCTGGATCGACGCCGAGACGTCCGACGTGCTCCGCCTCGATCAACGCCTCGGCGGCCAGGTGGAAGTGCCCTTGCCGAAGAAGGCCGCGCGGAGGCCCGGAGCCTCCCCCAGCTGGACCATCGAGCGGTTCGACACGACCATGCGTTTCAAGCGCGTGGCCTTCGACGAGCCGCAGGAAGTTCTCGTGCTGCCCGTGTCCAGCACGCGCATGAACGTCACTCGGGGCGCCGGCACACCGCGCACCCGCACGACCACGACCTTCAGCGGCTACAAGCGCTTCATGACCGGCGGTCGGCTGGTGCCCGGCGCCGGCGCTGCGCCGTAACGACCGCGGCCCGCGTCTCGCCCTTTCCCGCCTCTTGCCGCCTCGCCCGCGCGTCCGTCGCGGTGCTCAAGTCCGCTACAGCTCGGCCGATTCCTGGGCTGCAGGAGTCGTATCCCCTTGGCCAGCCCCATTCCATCGTCGTTCGACAGCGTTGCCACGCCGGCGGCTGGCACACCCGGTGTGTCGATCGATCGGCCACCGGTGGCCTCGGTCGCCGAACAGCTTGCGGCGCTGCTCGTCGCGGCCGGCCAGCTGACACCGACCCAAGTGGCACTGGCAACGCGGGTGCACGCGAAGGTCCAGGCGTCGCGCACGTTGTCGTCGGTGCTGATCGAGCTCAAGTTCGTCACCGAGGAGCAGATTCGCGCGGCTCTGCGTTCCGGCACGGTGGACGCGCCGCTCGGCGAGATGTTGGTGGAGCTCGGCCGGCTCGAGCCACAGGAACTGAAGCTCGCGCTGGCCTTGCAGCACGAGCACCCCGACACGCCAATTGGCGAGATTCTCGTCGACCACCACTTCGTGAACGAGTTCCAAGTGGTGGAAGTACTGGCCGATCAACTCGGCCTGCCAGCCGTGAAGGCCGACTCGACCGCCTTCGACGCGCACTTGCTGAAACGAGCGTCCACTGCGGTCTACAAGGCGAATCTCTTCGTGCCCGTACGGCGCGAGGGCGACCGTGTCGTGGTCGTGTTCGCGGACCCCCTGAACCGCCAGCACGTCGACATCGCCAAGCGGCACTTCGGTCAGGACCTGGTCGTGGCCGTCGGCGGCCGGCGCGCGCTGACCTCGGCGGTGGCCCGGGCCGAGCGCGAGGTCGCGGCGGCCAGCGTGGTCGCGCCGGGTGGGGAACGGGGCGCCGTCGCGCACGTGAACAAGGTGCTCGAAGACGCACTTGCCAATCGCGTGAGCGACATCCACTTCGAGCCCGGCCGAGACCGCCTCCGGATCCGCTTCCGGCAGGACGGTGTGATGGTTCCTCATGGCGACGTGCCCAACGACGAGGCCGTGGCAATGGTTGGCCGCATCAAGGTGATGGCCGGAGCCGACATCGCCGAGCGGCGCCGTCACCAGGACGGCCGTATCCAGTTCGAGACTCCGCGCGGCACCGTCGACATCCGCGTGTCGATCTACGCCACCATCCACGGCGAAAAGGTCGTGATGCGGCTGCTCAACAACCGCGAGACGCTGTTGTCGACCCGCGACATCGGCATGTTGCCGCGCATGCTGGAGGCACTGCAGCGCGACGCCCTCGACGCGCCGAGTGGCGTCGTCATGGTGACGGGCCCGACCGGGTCGGGCAAGACCACGACGCTCTACGCGGCGGTCAACTACCTGAACGACGCCAACACCAGCATCATCACCGCCGAAGATCCGGTCGAGTACATGATCGACGGCATCTCGCAGTGCTCGATCAATCCGAAGATCAACGTCTCCTATGCCGAGACGCTCAGGCACATCGTGCGGCAGGATCCCGATGTGATCGTGATTGGCGAGATTCGCGACCAGTTCTCTGCCGAGGTGGCCATCAACGCCGCCCTCACCGGGCACAAGGTGCTCACCACGTTCCACACCGAAGACTCGATCGGCGGCCTGATCCGGCTGCTCAACATGAACATCGAGGCCTTCCTCATCTCGTCCACGGTGGTGAGCGTGGTGGCCCAGCGCCTGGTGCGGCGCGTCTGCCCGCACTGCGCCGAGCCGCATGTGCTCACCCCGCAGGAACTGTCGCGGCTCGGCTACGCGCCGGCCGAGGCCGCGGGCCTGACCTTCTCGCGCGGGCGCGGCTGCCCGGCCTGCCGGCATGCCGGCTACAAGGGCCGCGTGGCGGTGTTCGAGATTCTCGTGCTCAACGAGCTGGTGCGCGACGCGTTGCTGGCGCGCAAGACGGCTTACGAAATCCGCCGCGTGTGCATCGAAGCGAGCGGCCTGGTGACGCTCATCGAGGACGGCATTGCGAAAGCCGCAGCGGGGCTCACGAGCTTCGACGAGATCATCCGACAGCTGCCCCGATTGTCACGCCCGCGGCCCATTGGCGAGCTACGGCGTCTACTTGGAGTGAACGAATGAACGACCAACGGTCCCTGCTGCAACAGACCCTCGACTTCGCGGAAGCGCGGCAGATCACGCTGCCGGTCTTCAGCGACGTCGCGCTCAAGGTGCAGAAGGCGGCACGCGAAGAGAGCTACGACATCACCGAGATCGAGCGGGCCATCGAGTCGGACCCCGCGCTCGTGGCCGAGGTGCTGCGCGCCGCCAACTCGGCGTTCTTCGGCGGGCTGACGGAAGTGGCGAGTATTCGCACGGCCGTGCTCAGGCTCGGCCTGCAGCGCGTGACGAATCTGGTGTTCCTCGCGACCGAGAAGAGCCGCTACACCGCCCGCCAGCCGTACATCGTGAACCTGATGCACGACCTCTGGCATCACGCCTCAGCGTGCGCCCTGGCGGCCGAGTGGATCTCGCGGCGCGTGCGGTTTCCCCAACTGGGCGAGACGGTGTTCATCGGCGGCCTGGTGCACGACATCGGCAAGCTGTTCCTGCTGCGCGTGCTCGACGAGATGGCGCGCGAGCATGCTCAGGGCGAGGCGGTGTCGCCGGCGCTCATGCGCGAGGTGCTGGCCAACGCCCACGCCGACGTGGGCCATCGTCTGCTCCAGACCTGGCATCTGCCCGACATCTATCAGACGATCGTGCGGGACCATCACGCCGAGCATCCCGATCCGGCCAACGTGGCCCTGCAGATTGTACGGCTGGCCAACCACGCCTGCACCAAGGTGGGCCTCAGTCTCGACCCCAATCCTGCGCTGGTGCTGGGCGCGTTGAGCGAAGCCACCACGCTAGGCATGACCGAGATTGCCATCGCCGAGCTCGAGATCATCCTCGAGGACGTGCAGGCGCAGAGCGCCGCGGCGGCGGCCTGACGGGCCGCTCAGTCCTCCTTCCACGGATTGGTCGCAAACACCGCCAGTTCGGTCCACAGCACGCGCTGGGGCAGGTGCAGGCCAGCCAGAATCGTGGCCGCGATGTCGGCGGCGAACAGCTTGTTCGGGTTGTTGCGGCCGGCGCGTCCGCCGAAGGTGGTCTGCACCTCCGACGGGCAGATGCAGCCCACGCGAATGTTGTGGGGCCGCAGTTCCGCCTGCCAGCACTGGGTGATGCCGCGCACGGCCCATTTGCTGCCGCCGTAGGCAGTGCCGGTGGCGCCGCCCTTCATGCCCGAGGTGGACGCCAGGTTGACGATGTCGCCGAAGGACTGCGCCTTGAGGTGCGGCACCACGCGGTTGGTGATGTCGACCAGCCCGAAGACGTTGGTCTCGAACATGGTGCGCATGGCGGCCACATCCAGCGATCCGATTTCGGCGCGATAGGCGTAGCCGGCGTTGTTGACGAGCGTGTCGATGCCGCCCATGCGAACGAGCGCCTCATCGACCGTGCGCTGGTTGTCGTCGCCGCTCGTCACGTCCGCCACGATGCCGTGCGCGCCGGTCTTCGCCGCCAGCGCCTCGATGCGGGAACAGTCACGACCGGTGAAGGTGACCTGGTGGCCCGCGGCACGCGCCTGTTCGACCAGTGCCGCGCCGATGCCCTGACTGGCGCCGGTGATCAGCAGTTTTCGTTGAGTCATACCGGCATCATAGATCCGGCAGGCGGAACTACCAGGACCGGGCCGGACCTTTGACCGCGCCGGACAGCACGGCGTTCTTGACGGCGTCGACGGAGGTGAGGCCCCGCGGCGCCACGCCGCCCCCTTCGAACCGGGTCGCGGCCGGCGTCCAGTGGAAGAGCGCCACCTGCCATGTGTGGGCGATGCCGCCGCGCTCGTAGTAGACGAGGCAGTGGTCGGCCGAGCACCCCGCCGCGACCAGCCGTCGGATCGGCAGGTTTCGGTCGGCGACGTCGTCGGTGGCCTGGAACGGCGCGCCGGGCTCGGCGATGTCGAGGGCCGAGCTGCCGAACAGGGTCTGCAGCCCATCGCGCACGCCGAGCGGCAGGCCTCGGATCGACGTGACCGCCTGGAACCGCTCGCTCTGCACGTGCGCGCGCAGCGCCACCGACAGCATGGCTGGAGGCGTCGGCTGGCGGGCGTCGACGACGGCCGGCACTAATGTCACGGCCAGCGCGAAGAGGAATTGAGTGAGAAGCTTCGGCTCCGTCATTGTTGCCTCAGCTCGAGCGCCTTGATGTTACGTCCTCGGCGTTCAGGCGCTTTTCATTGCCGGCCGGCCCAGTAACCGGGACGACGCCGAAGATGCGTGACCGCCACGATTGCTTCGGTGCACCGCTGCACTTCCGCGATGAACACCGCCCCAAGGCCGGGTCGCTCTAGTTCGTAGTACTGCGCCGCGTCGTTGAGCTCGCGCTCGGCCAACTCGTTGAACGTGACGCGCACGACCTAGACCCGCGCCCGCGCATCGCGAAACACGTCGGCGGCGGAGCGCGCCGACAGCGCTCCCGTGTCGAGAGCGGTCGCCCGCCGCTCAGCCTCTTCGGCCCAGATCTGCGTGTTTTCTTCGGGCGTGAGCTCGTCAAGGCTCTCGAGGAGTCGCCCCGCCAGCCGCGCCCGTCCCTTCGGATCTAGGCGCAGCGCTTCGGCCTCAAGCTCTTCGATTCTCATGCCCCGATCCTACGCTCGTTTCAGGCTGGCGGCCAGATCCGGAAGCATCGCTTTCGACTCGCCCAATCATGCGATTAGACAGCGCCACCGCGCGACCTCGGGTCCGAGTCCGGCATGGCGATCGCTTGCCGGTACGTCGTCTCGTCGCCAGCCTTCCACGCCTCGACGAGAAGCGCGCCCTTCTGCGAGAGCACAACTTCGTGACAGCTTGCGTACATGTTGACGAAGGTATCCGCAGCCGACTGCTGCCCGAACTCGACGAGCCCCGCGGCGAAGAGTCCGGCAAACCTGAGTACTCCATCGCCGGATACCAATGAGGCGCATCGCCACGCCGATGCAGGTACAAGAGTAGGTCCATACTCTCGCGATCGAAAGCAGAGTTCAGGGCGTGAAGCATCCCCTTCCAATGCAGGATCGCGGACGCAGGGATATGGCCCGCGGTGTGGAGGTCATGGCAGTGGCCGCACAGCGCGATCAAGTTCGTAGCTGCGTTTCCACCTCCCTTACTGACCGAGAGGATGTGATGCAGCTGCAGCGTGATCACGTTACGGCATGTCGGAACAGCGCATTTGTATCCGGCTTCGCGAAGTACCTCATCGCGAACGGATACGTTGATCGTCTTGCGCATGGCTGTCATCGTCGGACTGCCTCCGTAGCAGCCGCTCAGACGTTCTGTGGTGAATCCGCGTAGAACTCCACGTACCCGCAACCGCCGCACACGTAGGCCGACACAGTCGTGGTCGATTTGCCCTTGAACATGATTGCCTCAGGCTTGCGGAACGTCGCCAGCGACAGCTCCGCTTCAACACCGTATTGACTCCGGTCAATGGCCTTGGCGTCCGCGATGACGTCGCTCGAGCCACATTTCGGGCACTTGTTGGTTTGCTTCATGAACGTGTCGGCTCGCCCGCCTTAACGACCGCGCATCAGCCGCGGCGGTTGAGTGCCCCGCATGATGCCACAACCCTCGACCGCCGTCGGTTGCATGCGCTGGTTAGACCGTTGGTCGACTAAACCCGTGTTGTAGCCGGTCGGTTGCCAGTCGTCAGGCCGATCCACTCGATCGCATCTGCGATGCTCTCGGCTCGACGCGGCCTGTCGTCGGCCCAGTGATCGAATTGCCGCCCGTAAACGTCAACCAATCGGTCTGGGTCTGTCTTCATTCGCCCCAGCGTCCACTCCCATAGATCGCGTCGTGTCGCGTAGCTCCACCAGTCGGAGAAGTGGCAGATAACGAGCGCTTGTGCTGGCCGCGTATCGAGCTCGCCCCTTACGTAGGGCCAGTACTTCAGCAGATTCGAAAGCGGCACCTCAGCGGACTCGAACTCGATCACGACCCGGCATGCGCCAATTGTCGCTGTGAGATCGCCGAGCTCGAATCGCTCGCTTGCTTTGGCCGGTCCGGGACGACGCAGCGCATCGTTAAACGGAAGGCCTGCCGTATTGGCGACGACCTGGCCACCCGCCCAGGTGACATCGACTCCCGTTCGCGCTCGGAAGGCGTCGGCGAACTCGGCGAGGAAGGCAGCTTGCGTCTTGCCCATGGCGATGAGAATTGGTCCTACTACTACTATGCCGACCGGCGTATCTCAACAGATCCGGCAGCCGTCGCAGCGTAGCGTGGAGAGCCATCGGGGTCAAAGCCGGCGGCGTCTCGGGCGCCTGGCGCTGTCGCCCAGCGCGCCT
>CAWFCS010000028.1:0-20323 GCA_963814395.1 uncultured Acidobacteriota bacterium | reverse complement strand
GTGCGCGTCACGCTCACCTTCCGCCTGACGAAGGAACGGCGCTTCGTGGCCGTCACCAATCCGCTGCCGGCCGGCTTCGAGGCGGTGGAGTCGTGGTTTGCCACCGGCGTCGGATCTTGCGGCCAAGCACGACAGCCAGACCAACGAGGGCGGCGATGCCACCAACTGGCTCAACTGGTGGCGCTACAGCGGCTTCGATCGCGTGGAGCGTCACGACGACCGCATCCAGCTCTTCGCCACGCGTCTCGATGAAGGCGAACACACCTTCAGCTACATCGTGCGCGCCACCACGGCGGGCACGTTCCGCACGGCCCCGGCGCGCGCGGAGGAGATGTACCAGCCCGAGGTGTTCGGCCGCGCGAGCACCACCGTGATCGAGGTCAAGCGGTGACGAGCCCGCCCGCCGGGCTCGGGCGCCCCGGGCGCCTGGGACGCGCGCTGCGGCGCCAGCAGGTAGTTTCACGGCGGGCGTCGCCGTGCTAGTCGCGGCCTGGATCCGCATGGGGCCGCTGCCGGCGGGCCTGTTGGACGACGCCGCCGGATCGTCCACGCTGGTCGTGGATCGGCGGGGCGAGCCGCTCTACGAGGCACTCTCGACCGACGCCACGCGCAGCATGCGGCTCACGGCCGGCACGCTGCCGCAGGTGCTCGTGAACGCCACGGTGGCGGTGGAAGATTGGCGCTTCTGGCGGCATCCCGGCATCGACCCGGTGGCGATTCTGCGCGCGGCGCGGGTCAACCTGGTGGAGGGGCGGGTGCTCGAGGGCGGATCCACGCTGACCCAGCAGGTGGCCAAGCATCTGCTCAACCGCCGCGAACCGGCCCGCACGCGTGGCCTGCTCGAGAAGCTGCGCGAGGCGGTCGTGGCGTTGCGGCTCGAGCATCGCCTCGACAAGCGCGAGCTGCTGGCGATGTACCTGAACCTGGCGCTGTACGGCAATCAGATGGCCGGCGCCGAGCGCGCCAGCCGCGCCTACTTCGGCGTGCCGGCGGCCATGGTCACCCCTGCGCAGGCCGCGTTTCTCGCCGGTCTGCCGCAGCGGCCCTCCGGCTTCAATCCCTATCGACGCAAGGAGGCCGCGCTGGCGCGGCAGCGCGTGGTACTGCGTCGCATGCGCGCGGAAGGCCTGATCAGCGACGAGGAAGCACGTCAGGCGCTGACCGACGAGCTCGCCTTCAGCCCGCAGCGATCGCACCTGCTGGCACCGCACTTCGTGGAGATGGTGCTGGCCTCGGCCGGCGCCCCGCGGCCCGAGCGCATCGTCACCACGCTCGACGCGGGACTGCAGGCCGATGTGGCCGGCGTGATTGAGAGTCAGCGTGACACGCTGCGTCAGCACGGCGCCCGGAACGTGGCCGTGGTGGTGCTCGACCACCTGCGCGGCGAATGGCTGGCGTGGGAAGGCTCGGGCGACTATTTCGACGCCGGGCACGGCGGCACGATCAACGGTCCCGTGCGCGCGCGGCAGCCCGGCTCGGCGCTCAAGCCCTTCACGTATGCCCTGGCGTTCGATGAGGGCTATGGCCCCACGAGCGTGCTGGCCGACGTGCCGGCCAGTTTCCCAACCGCAGAACCGGGTGTGGTCTACAGCCCGCGCAACTACGACGGGCAGTACCGCGGCCCGATGTTGGCGCGAGCGGCGCTGGCGGGCTCCGAGAACGTGCCGGCGGTGGTGCTGGCGTCGGACCTCGGCGTGCCCAAGCTGCTCCGATTTCTGACGCGCGCCGGCCTCAGCACGCTCGACAAGACGGCGGCGCACTACGGCCTGGGCGTCACGCTCGGCAACGCCGAGGTGCGCCTCGACGAGCTGGTGGCGGCCTACGGCGCCTTCGCGCGTGAAGGCGAGTGGATTGCCCCCACGTTCCTGCCCCGCGGGCCCGCCGCGCGGCCCGACACGCGCCGGCTCGTGTCGCCGCGCAGCGCCTTCTGGATCACCGACATCCTTTCCGACCCGCACGCGCGCGAGTTCGTGTTCGGCCGCGGCGGCAGCCTGGAGCTGCCATTCCCGGTGGCGGTGAAGACCGGCACGTCACAGTCGTTCCACGACAATTGGGCGATCGGCTATTCGCGTCGCGTCACGGTGGGCGTGTGGGTGGGCAATTTCGATCGCACGCCCCTGCGCAACTCCAGCGGGGTCACTGGCGCCGGGCCGATCTTCCACGCGGTGATGCTGGCGGCCGAGCGCCGGCTGGGTGGGGCCACGGCGGACTTCTCGTGGGCGCCCATTGCCGCGGCCCCCACGACCATCGAAGAGCGTGAGATTCTGCGCGCTCTCGGGTCAGACGGCGAACGCCTGGTGCCCGATTCGCCGGCACGACACGGTGGCGGCGGAATCCGCCGACGTGCCCTGCAGTTGGCATCACCAGAGCGACGAGGGCCTGGTCACCTACTGGCCGGCCGAGTATCGGGGGTGGGCTCGCGAACGCGGGCTGGATGACGCGAGCCGCGGCGCCGGGGGCGCCGCGGTGGCCCGCGTCTCGCGGCTCGACGCGCGTACCCGCGCTGATGCCAGCGCCTCGGCTCGTCCGGCGGCGCCACGTCCGGATGCGCCCGCCACGCCGCTTGCCATCGTGAGCCCGCCCGACGGTGCCACCTACCTGATTGACCCGACCTTGCGGCGCGAGTATCAGACCTTGCCCCTGCGCGCCGTGTCGGCTGGCGGCGGGCCGATTGAGTGGCGCGTGTCGGGTCGGCTCGTGGGCGCCGCGGCCGCCGACGCCGGGCTCGAGTGGGCGCTGGCGCCCGGCACGCACCGCATCGAAGCGCGCGACGCGCGCGGCCGCATCAGCGAAGCCACGGTCGTCGTGCGCTGATGGTTGGGGCTGGCCGGGCGCCCTAGCTAAGCGCCCGGAGCGTGTGCGGGCGCTGAGACGCCGGTGGGTCCGGCCGCGCTTGCCGCGCGTGGCGCGCAGGCCGGCACGCGCACCGTGAACGACGACCCGCGTCCGAGCTCGCTCTGCACCGCAATGGCGCCGCCTAACATCGCGCACAGCTGCTGACTGATGGCCAGGCCGAGTCCCGTGCCGCCGAAGCGGCGGGTCGTTGACGAATCCGCCTGCATGAACTGGCCGAAGAGCCGCGTCATCTGCTCGGGTGTCATGCCGATGCCCGTGTCGGTGACGTCGATGACCACCCAATCCGTCGGGTGGCCGGGTTCGCGGCGGCAGCCGACGTGCACGCGGCCCTGGCTGGTGAACTTGCAGGCGTTGCCCACGAGATTGAGCAGCACCTGTTGCAGCTTGAGCGCGTCGGACTGGATCGTGCCCAGCGTCTCGAGGCCATCCACGCTCAAGTGATTGCCGCTGGCCGCGGCCAGGGTGCCGGTCGTGTCCACGACGTGTCGCACGGCGGCGGCGACGTCCACCGTATCCACGTGCAACTCCATACGACCCGCCTCGATCTTCGACAGGTCGAGCACGTCGGTGATGAGCGCCAGCAGGTGGCGGCCGGCCGCGGTGACCCTCTCGAGGTCGGCCGCCCTATTGTGGGCGCCTGCGGCGCGCGCGTCCTCCCACAGCATCTCGCTGTAGCCGAGGATGGCGTTGAGCGGAGTGCGCAGCTCGTGGCTCATGTTCGCCAAGAACCTGCTCTTGGCCACGTTTGCGTCCTCGGCCGCCGCGCGCGCGTCCACCGCCTCCGCCACTGCCGCCGACAGCCGCAGGTCCGTCCGAATCAGGTTGGTATGTTCGCGGTGCGCGCGGAAGACCGTGGCCACGAGGGCCGCGGTCCCCACGAGCATGGCCGCGGCGCCGATGCGCACGACCGGTTCGGGCGTCGCGAGCATGCCCACGGCCACGGGCACGAGCACGCTCACGATGAAGGTCGCGGCCGACGGCAAGTGCGAGGCCAGCGAACTCGATCCGAACGCCGCGACGGCGAACATCATGATCGCCAGCATCATCGTCTCGCGCGCATCGGCCGCCCCGAGCAACATGACCGCCCCCCCGGACCAGGCCAGACTCGCCACTGCCGTCGAGGCCCAGAACGCGATCGCCCAGCGGCGTATGCCCGACGGGCCGAATCCGGTGCGTCTCCACAGGGCCCACAGCAGCCAGCGAATCAGGGCGGACAGCCAGAGCGCGGCGAGCCACGCGGCGAGCGCGCCGTCGGTGAACAGCCCGCGCAGCGCCCAGGCGAAGCCCGGTGTGACGGTCAGGGACAGTACCACCGTCAGCGGCAGCCGGCGGTAGGCCAGCTCGAGCAGCGTCGTGCTAACCCGCAGATCGAATTCGGGAAGCGGAGCCGCGCTCCGGCGCTCAGTCACTGCTCCCAGCTCCTCCGAATGGAGCAATCGGCTGGCAGGTCCGGGTCTTGAGCTTCTTGCCCGCCAACAGCCCCACCCCCAGACCCACGACAGTTGTCGAGTCGCTCGATGTCTCGGTCGTGTGCTGAAACAAGGCACTCTGCACCAGAACGGCGCATCGACCAGCCGCAGAGTACCAGACTCGTAGGGATAAAGGGCTGGAAACCTCGCTGGCGCCTGGTTTGCTATGGACGAGGTGTGCCGCCCTTAGCGCCGCCTCGCCCGGTCTCCGCCGATCCCCGCGTCGCCACGTTGCTCGTCGTCGACGACGAGGCGCCGAACCGTGATCTGCTGGGCCGCCGGCTCGAACACCACGGCTTCCGCGTGATCCTGGCGTCGAGCGGCGCCGAGGCGCTCGAGGCGCTCGCCGCCCAGTCATTCGATCTCGCGCTGCTCGACGTCATGATGCCGGAGATGAGCGGGCTCGACGTGCTGGCGGCCGTTCGCCGCAGTCTCGCCTGGCGTGAACTGCCGGTGATCATGGTCACGGCCAAGAGCGATAGCCGCGATGTCGTCGAAGCGCTCGATCTCGGCGCCGACGACTACGTCACCAAGCCGCTCGATTTCCCGGTCACGCTTGCCCGCGTGCGCGCGCAGCTTACCCGAGCGGCGGCCGAACGGGCGGCGCTGGCGCTGCAGCGGCACGGCGATCTGCAGCACGCCCAGAAGCTCTCGGCCGTGGGCCAGCTGGCCGGCGGCGTCGCGCACGACTTCAACAATCTGCTCATGGCTATCCACGGCCACGGCGAGTTCCTACGCGACGATCTGCCGCAGGACGACAAACGGCAGGGCGACGTCGAGCACATCCTGAAGGCCGCTCAGACCGCCGCGGCGCTGACCCGGCAGCTCCTGACCCTCAGCCGGGTCCACCAGACCGTCCCGCAGGCCATCGATCTCGGGGCCGCCGCGGATTCGATGGCGCGACTGTTGCGGCGCGTCATCTGCGAGCAGATCGAACTCGTGGTGACGCGTCCCAAGCACCTTTGGCAGGTCCTCGGTGACGCCGGGCAGCTCGATCAGGTGATCCTGAACCTCGTCGTCAACGCCTGCGACGCCATGCCGCAGGGCGGCCGGCTGGCGATCGATCTCGAGAACGCGACCATGGCCCGGGATGAACAGCCGGGCGGCGATCTCGTGCGCCTGACGGTGCGCGACACCGGCTGCGGCATGGACGACGACACCCTGGCACGCGCCTTCGAGCCCTTCTTCACCACGAAGGCGCCCGCCCACGGCACCGGATTGGGCCTCGCGACCGTGCGCCACGTCGTCGAGCAACTGGGCGGCACCATCGCGGTCACGAGTGCGCCCGGCGCGGGCACGACGGTGCAGGTGTTGCTGCCCAGGACGGAGCCGGAGCTGGAGGTGGAGGTCCCGGTCCTGCCGGCGGGTCAGGCGCGCACCTCCGGCACGGCGCTGCTGGCCGAGGACGATCGCGAGGTGCGCCGCTACGTGCGCGGCGTGCTGGAGCGCGAGGGCTACACCGTGGTTGAAGCCGCCAGCGGCGAACATGCGCTCGAGGCCGCCGCCGGGCTGGCGGGCGGCATCGACTTGCTCGTGACCGACATGGTCATGCCCGGCATCGGAGGACTGGCGCTCTGCGAGGCTCTGCACGCCACGCGGCCCGATGTGCCGGTGGTGTTCATGTCGGGACACGACGCGAGCATGGCTCCCCACGGCGGGGTCCCGCCGGCGCTGCAGAAGCCCTTCAGCGCGGCGGCCTTCCGGGCCGCCGTGCGCCGTGCCCGCGCTTCCGCCGTCGCACCGGAGCGCGCCGGCGGGCCTCAAGCCTCAGGCAGTGCCGCCGATTCCCTGGTGCCACTCGCGATAGCGGACTAGACCATATGGCCACCATTGCCCGCGTCGGCACCAGCAACCACGTCGATTCCGCCGCGGCCGGCACCGCCGCGGCTCGGTTGGCCCTGATCGATCTGGCCGGCGCCCTGCCCGCTGTCGCGCTCGTGTTCGCCTCGGCGGACCACGACCATGAACGCCTGCTGGCCGCCATCGCCGCCGTCGTGCCCGGCGTGCCTGTGGTCGGCTGCTCCGGCGAGGGCGTCATCGCCGGCGACGAGTCCACGGAAACGCTCGCCGCGGTCGCGGTCATGCTCATCGCCGCTGACCGCATCCGGTTCGCGCCCTTCCTGATCGACGACTACGGCGTCGATCCCGCGGGCGCCGGCGCGCGGCTGGCCGCGCTCGTCAATGCCGCCGGGTCCGACGCGCGCTGTCTGTGCGTGATGCCGGACGGCCTGGTGGGCAACTGCACGGCCCTGCTCGAGTCGCTGCGCGCGCATCTTGCGCTGCCCTTGCCGATCGTGGGCGGCGCTGCCGCCGACGGGATGACGTTCGAGCGCACGTTCCAGTACGGCGCCGGGCGGGTCGTGAGCGGCGGTCTGTCGGCGCTCCTCATCCTGGGGCCGGTGGACGTCGAACTGGCCGTGAGCCACGGCTGCACGCCCCTCGGTTCCGAGTGCGAGGTCACGAAGTCGGACCAGGGCTGGATTCACGAGATCGACGGCCGGCCGGCGTGGCACCTGTTCAAGGAGTATCTGACCGACGATTCCGACGACCTGAATGCCGAGGGCATCGTCCACCTGTGCATCGGGGAGCGCCTCCGCGACGAGGCACCCGGCTACGACCCCTACGTGATCCGCACGCCACTGCAGCTCGACCAGGCCACCGGCGCGCTGTTCTTCCCCGGTGGCGGCCTGACCGATGGCGGCACGATCACGCTGACGCGCCGTGACCCCGACAAAATCCGCGCCAGCGCGCACGAGTGCGCAATGCGGGTGCGAGAGAGTCATGCGGGACGGACTCCCGACCTGTTGCTGCAGTTCGACTGCGCTGGCCGAGGCCGCATCCTCTGGGGCGGCTGCGCCGGCGACGAGATCGTCGCGCCTCTGCGCCGCGTGCTCGGCGCGACGGTGCCGTGGATCGGCTTCCACACCTACGGGGAAATTGCGCCGATCGGCGGCCGCCCGTACTACCACAACTACACGGTGGTGCTATGCGCGCTCTACGAGCAACCCCCGTCGTGAGTGCCGTCGCCCCGCTGCACGATGCCGCGGCGAGGCGCCAGGATGACTCGCTCCAGACGCAGATCAAGCTGCTCGTCAAGACCGAGCAGCAACTGCACCGCTCGCAGAGCGCCCTCGACCGTCAGCTCATGCGCGTGGAGCTACTGAGCCACTTCGCACTGCGCTGGGACAGCCAGTCGCCGGCGGCGGACATCCTGGCCGACGCGGCGGCGCTGTTCCGCCGACTGTTTGCGGTGGACCGCGTCGTCGTCGCCGTGGCCGAAGCCGTGCCCCCCGCGCACGCCGACGTCACGGGCGCGCCGGTCGCAGCGGTGCCCCGACCGCGCCTCGCCCAGGCGCTCGAGGGACTGGCCGGTCCGGTCGTGGTCGGGGTCGAGTCGCTGCCCACGGAACTGCACGCCCTGCTCGGCGCACTCCAAGTGCTGCGGCCCGACGACGCGCCCGGCCGGGTCGCCGTCGTGATGCCGCTGCGCACGGCCCCCGACGCGCCGCCGATGTGCCTGATGGCGTCGTGCGGCGCCACCACGAAAGCCTCGCACATCCGCGAGGCGCCGAGCGCGGCAGCCAGGCCCTTTCTGCAGTTGATGAGCAGTCACGTCGAACACACGCTGCGGAATACGCGCCTGCTGGCCGATCTGGCACAGGCCCAGGCGCGGCTGCTGCGCGCGCAGAGCCAGCTCGAGGAGCGCGTCGCCTCGCGCACGGCCGAGCTTACCCGCGAGATCGCCGAGCGCAAGCGCACCGAGGCCGAGTTGATGCTGGCGATGGCCGCGGCCGAGCAGGCCAGTGTGGCCAAGAGCGCGTTCCTGGCCAACATGAGTCACGAGCTGCGCACGCCGCTCAACGCCATCATCGGCTACAGCGAGATGCTCGCCGAAGACGCCCTCGACTCGGGCCAGATCGGGCCGGTGTCCGACATCTGCAAGATCGTCGATGCCGGGCGGCACCTGTTGGCCCTCATCACCGACGTGCTCGATCTCTCCAAGATCGAGGCCGGGCACATGCAGCTCGAGGTCGGCACGTTCGACGTGGCCGATCTGGTGAAGGGCGTCGCCACCACCTCGATGCCGCTCGTGCGGGCGCACCACAATACGCTGGTCCTGGGCGACCTCTCGGGCCTTGGCCAGATGCGCTCCGACCGCACCAAGCTCCACCAAGTGCTGCTCAATTTGCTGGGCAATGCCGCCAAGTTCACCGACCGAGGCGAGGTGCGCGTCGAGGCGTGCCGCGCCGCCGATGGCTGGCTGGAGGTGCGCGTGGCCGATACTGGCATCGGCATGACCGACGACCAGATGTCGCGGCTCTTCAAGGAGTTCTCCCAGGCCGACGTGTCGACGACCCGCCGTTTCGGTGGCACCGGGCTCGGCCTGGCCATCAGCCAGCGACTGTGTCACCTCATGGGCGGTGGCATCACCGTCGTCGGCCGGCTCGGCGCCGGCTCCACCTTCACGGTCCGTCTGCCCCTCTCGTGTGCCGATCGCGTGCCCGAGCCGATGGCGACGGCGAAGGACGCATTGTGAGAATCGAACAGCGGCAGTGGTCCGCAGCCGGCCAGTGGGGCGTGACCGGCGCCGCGGCGATGCCCGGCGCGCAGCTCGTCATGGTGTTCGGCGGCGGCGCGCGCCTGGTCGAGGCCGGCGTCCTCGACCAGCTAGCCGCGCGCTACCCCGGTGCGGTGCTCTTCGGCTGCTCGACAGCGGGCGAAATCGCCGGCACGACCGTGTCGGACGACACGGTCGTGGCCACTGCGCTTCAGTTCGAGGACACCGACGTGCGCCTGTCGACGGCGCCGGTCGCGGGCGAGCACGACAGCCGGTTGGCTGGACAGCGGCTCGGGCTCGCCCTCGCGGACGAGAGGCTCACCCACGTGTTCGTCCTGTCGGACGGTCTCGCCGTCAACGGCAGCCAGTTGGCCGAGGGCATGGCTGGCGCCGTGAGTGCGCAAGTGGCCATTACCGGCGGCCTGGCCGGGGACGGCACGGATTTCGCGCGCACCTTCGTCGTGGCGGGGCGCGAGGCGCGAAGCGGTATGGTCGCCGCCGTGGGCCTCTACGGCTCGCGCCTGCGCGTCGGCTGCGCGTCGCTTGGCGGGTGGGACTCGTTCGGGCCGGAACGCCTGGTCACGCGGTCGCGCGGCAGCGTGCTCTTCGAACTCGATGGCCAGTCCGCGCTCGGTCTCTACAAACGCTATCTCGGGGAGCACGCGCGCGAATTGCCGGCCTCGGGCCTGCTCTTCCCGTTGGCCGTGCGTCAGCCGGGCTTCGACGAGCCAATCGTGCGCACCATCCTGTCGGTCGACGAGGCCGAGCAGTCGCTCACCTTCGCCGGCGATGTGCCCGAGGGCGCGCACGCGCGATTGATGAAGGCCAACTTCGATCGCCTCATCGACGGCGCGACGACGCGGCCGTCGTGTGCCGTCACGCCGTCCGCGACGCGCGCGCCGCATTCGCGCTGCTCATCAGCTGCGTCGGCCGCAGGCTCGTGCTCAAGCAGCGCACCGAGGAAGAGGTCGAGGCCGTGCGCCACGTCATCGGTCCGCAGGCGACCTTGACCGGCTTCTATTCCTACGGCGAGCTCTCGCCCTTCACGCCCACCGGGCAGTGCCGTCTGCACAACCAGACGATGACCATCACGACGCTGTCGGAAGTCTAGGGCCGATGCACTCCCTGCTCCAGCGGCAGATCCGACGCTACCTCGACGGAGTCGACTTGACGGTCGAACCCTGGCGCGGGTTCCTCGCCGTCATCGATCGCAGCTATCACGAGGCCGATGCCGACCGGGCGCTAGTCGAGTCGGCGATGGAGATCAGTTCGCAGGAGCTGCTGCAGGCCAACGCCGAACTGCGGGGCCTGGTGCAGGCGTTTCCGGACGTGGTGCTGCACGTCGATGCGGACGGAGCGATTGCGGCGCAGCGGGGCCATGCCGCGCGGGCGTTCGCAACGTCGCGCGGCGCGCTGGTCGGCCAGCTCCTGCGGGACCTGTTCGATGCCGGCGAAGTCGACGCCTTCGAGGCGGCGCTGGCGCGCACGCGCGCGAGCGGCGACCTGACGACCGTGACCCACACGCGCCGAGACGGGCGGCGCCGAGATCGTGCACGAGATTCGCTTGGCCACCCTTGGCGGCGGTGGCGTCATTCGCCATCGTCCGCGACGTGACCGATGCCCGGCGCAGCGAAGAGATGCGCCTCGCCAAGGAAGGGGCCGAGGCCGCCAGCGTGGCCAAGAGCGCGTTCCTCGCCAACATGAGCCACGAGCTGCGCACGCCGCTCAACGCCATTCTCGGCTACAGCGAGCTGCTGGCCGAGGACGCCGAGCCGGCCGCGCGGCAGGACCTGCATCGCATCCAGGAGCGCGGGCCGCCGCCTGCTCCACATCATCAACGCCATGCTCGACATCGCGCGAATCGAGGCGGGCCGCGTCGACGTGGAGCTCGGCGCCGTGTTGG
Organism: uncultured Acidobacteriota bacterium; assembly: GCA_963814395.1. GTDB lineage: Bacteria > Acidobacteriota > Vicinamibacteria > Vicinamibacterales > UBA2999 > CADEFD01. The sequence goes on along the minus strand of CAWFCS010000028.1, from coordinate 9,537 downwards.
CTGGACGAGTTCGTCGCCGACGCGGTTGCGACGGTGCAGCCGGCCGCCGCCGCGAAGGGCCTGGCGCTGGCGGCGACGGTGGCGCCGGGCGTGACCACGCTGCTTGCCGATCGCGTCAAGCTCAAGCAGGTCATCGTCAACCTGCTCGGCAACGCCATCAAGTTCACCGAGCGCGGCCAGGTGGACTTGGTGGTCCGCGCCAGCCCCGCCGGCCAGCGGCCCGGCGTGGTGCTGGCGGTGCGCGATTCGGGCATCGGCATCAGCCCCGAACAGATCGGCCGCCTGTTCCAGGACTTCGCGCAGGCCGACGAGAGCAACACGCGGCGGTTCGGCGGCCCGGGCCTGGGCCTGGCCCTCAGCCGCCGCCTGTGCACCTTGATGGGCGGCCGCGTGGAGGTCGAGAGCACGTTCGGCGCCGGCTCGACGTTCTCGGTGTGGATGCCGGATCCAGCGGCCCGAGTCGACCGTGACGGCGACAACGGCCGGGCGCCGGCAGCGCCGGCGGCGGAGCGCGTGGCATGAGCGTGCTGATTCTGCTGGTCGAAGACAACGAAGCCAATGCCGACATGCTGTCGCGCCGGCTGGCCCGGCACGGGTTCGACGTGCGCCTGGCGAGCGACGGCCTCACGGCGCTCGGACTGGCGCACGAGCTGGTGCCCGCGCTGATCCTCATGGACATCAGCCTGCCCTAGATCGATGGCTGGGAGACCACGCGGCGCCTGAAGGCATCGCCCGTCACTGCCGCGGTGCCGATCATCGCGCTCACCGCTCACGCCATGGTGTCGGACCGCGAGCGTTGCCTGGCGGCGGGCTGCGATGAATTCGAGACCAAGCCCATCGATCTGCGCCGCCTGCTCGACAAGATGCAGGCGCTCCTCGGCATCGAGGCCACGACATGACGGCGCCCACGCTCGCGCGTTCTCATCGTCGACGACGAACTGGCCAACCGCGACATGCTGTCGCGCCGGCTCGAGAAGCGCGGCTACGCGTCGGTGCTGGCTGCGTCGGGCGAGGAAGCCCTCGACGCGCTGGCGCGGCAGCCAGTGTCGGCCGTGCTGCTCGACGTGCAGATGCCCGGCATGAGCGGCCTCGAGGTGCTGCGCCTCATCCGCGAGCGCTGGGTGCCGGCGGAGCTGCCGGTGCTGATGGTGACGGCCAAGGACCAGAGCGACGACATCGTCGCCGCGCTCGACCTGGGCGCCAACGATTACATCACCAAGCCGATCGACTTCCCGGTCGTCGCTGGCCCGGCTGCGCACGCAGCTCGCGCTCAAGGACGCGGAGGCGCGCCTGCGCGCCAGCGAAGAGCGCTACGCGCTGGCGGCCAAGGGCGCCAATGACGGCCTGTGGGACTGGGACCTGCCTGGCGCAGCGCCTGCACTACTCGGATCGCTGGAAGGCGATTGTCGGCTGCGAGGGCGCTGAGATCGGCGCCGCGCCCGACGAGTGGTTCGGGCGCGTGCACGCCGAGGACCTGCAGCGGCTGCGCCACGATCTCGACGCCCACCTGTCCGGCCGCGCCCCGCACTTCGAGAGCGAGCACCGGATCCGTCACACGTCGGGGACGTTCCGCTGGGTGCTGGCCCGTGGCGTGGTCGTGCGCGACGCCGACGGGCACGCCGGTGCGCATGGCCGGTTCGCAGTCGGACATCACCGACAGCAAGGTCGTCGATGGGCTCACCGGCCTGCCCAACCGCATGCTGCTCCACGATCGGCTCGAACGCGTCCTCTCCCAGCACGTCCAGGAGCGGCCGGGCGGATGCGCCGTGCTGATGCTCGACCTGGACGACTTCAAACTGGTGAACGAAGGCCACGGCCAGCACCTGCGGCGACCAGCTGCTGCAGGCCGTCGCGCGGCGGCTCGAGGGCTCGCTCCGCGCCACCGACGGCGTGGCGCGTCCCAGGCCTGGCCGCGCCCGACGAGCACACGGTGGCTCGTCTCGGCGGCGACGAGTTCGTGATCCTGCTGCCGCACGTGCGCGACGCCGTTCGACGCGACTGCGCGTGGCCGAGCGGGTGCAGCGCGGGCTGGCGCGGCCGTTCCTGATCGACGGCCGCGAGATCTTCACGACCGCCAGCATCGGCATCACGCTCGGCGGAGGCGACCCCGCCACCACGCCCGACGACCTGCTGCGCGACGCCGACACGGCGATGGGCTGCGCCAAGACCCTGGGCAAGGGGCCGCATCGAGATGTTCGACGTCGGCATGCGCGAGAAGGTGGTCGAGCGCCTGCGGCTCGAGACGGCGCTTGCGGCTCGGCCTCGAGCGCGACGAGTTCCTGCCGTACTTCCAGCCGCTCGTCGATCTCGAGACCGGCCGCCTGGCCGGGTTCGAGGCGCTGATTCGCTGGCGTCAGCCGGACGGCAGCGTCCTGGCGCCCGGGGTCTTCGTGCCGCTCATCGAGGCCAATGGCCTGCTTCTGCCCATCGGCCGCAGATTCGTCGCGGAGGTGTGCCGGCAGATCCGGGTCTGGCGCGACGCCTACCCGCTGGGCGCGCCGGTGTGGGTCAATGTCAACTTCGCCAGTTCGCAGTTCGCCGAGGAGGGCGTGCTGGCCAGCGCTGCTCGCCACGATCGCCGAACACGGGCTATGTCCCGCCGACATCGTCATCGAGATCACCGAGTCGGCGGCCATCGGCAATATCGACCGAGCCGCCGAGACGTTGCGGCAGTTCCGCGAGGCCGGGTCTGCGCGTCGTGCTCGATGACTTCGGCACGGGCTACTCGTCGCTATCGTGCCTGCACGAGCTGCCGATCTCGGGCCTCAAGCTCGACCGCTCGCTCATCGCCAGCGAGCGGCGCCATCCGGCGATTCTGCGCGCCGTAGTGATGCTGGCCGAACAGCTGGGGCTGACGGTCACAGCCGAAGGCATCGAGACCGAGGCGCAGTACCACCAGCTGCGCGCGATGGGCTGCGGCTACGCGCAGGGCTACCTGTTCGCCCGGCCGCTCGACGCGGAGGCCGCCGGCGCGCTCGTGCGCGAGCGGAAGGTCTGGCGTTTCGACCTCGCCCAGGAGCCCGCCGCCTAGCCCGGGGCGCCCGAGTTTGCGCGTGTCCGCCCTCGACGCTCCTGTCTCGCCGGCTCGGCAGCCGCCCTCGACCTTCCCTTCGCCGGACGGGTGGCACCCCCGCATCCACCCGCGGCGCGAGGCGCTCGGCGCAGCGGCCACCGTCTTCGCCGTGTCGGCACTCGGCGTCCTGGTCACGTATTACTTCGCCCGCCAGGCGCAGCTCGAGGCGGTACGGAACGAGTTGTCCCAGCTCGGGCGCGTGGTGGCCGCGAATATCGACGGCGACCTGCACGATGCCGCCACCGGGCTCGGCATGGAAGGCTCGCCGCAGTACCTGACGGCGCTGCAGCCCATCGTCAGATTCCATCGCGCGACCGAGGACGTGATCTACGTCTACACCTACATGCTGCGCGACGGCGCGGTGCGCTTCGGGCTCGACAGCGCCTTCCTCTACAAGGTGCCGGGCGACACCGAGAACTACGACCCGCCGATGAAGGTCTACGACGGCAACGATCCGGACGCGCGCCGTGCCCTCGAGACGCACGCGCTGACCGTGAACGACGAGCCCACGGTGGAAGCGGTGCGCTCGTACCTGAGCGCCTACGCGCCGTTCTTCGACTCTCATGGGGAGTTCGTCGGCGTCGTCGGCGTGGACATGTGGGTGCGGCACCTCGACGAGCGCCTCGCCCGGCTGCAGCGCATCGCGATGTCGGCGGTCGTGGTCCTCCTGCTGCTCTCGGCCGCCGCAGGCGTGATCGTGTTCCGCCTTCGCGCGGCGGCGGCCGAGGCGTTCGCGCGCGATCACCAGGCGGTCATCGATCTGGCCGCGGCCAAGGACGCAGCAGAGCAGTCGAGCCGCGCCAAGTCCGCTTTTCTCGCCATGATGAGCCACGAGCTGCGCACGCCGCTCAACGCGATCGTGGGCTACAGCGAGCTGATTCAGGACGAGATGAACGACCGCGGTGACACGGCGCTGGCCCACGACGTGGGCCACGTCGTGCAGGCCAGCCGGCACCTCACGAGCATCATCGGTGACATCCTCGACTACTCGAAGCTCGAGGTTGGTCGGCTCGAGCTCGTGACCTCGACCGTCGATATGGCCGCCATGGTGCGCGAACTCGCCGAGCTGATGAAGACCGGCGCGTCCGACAAGGGCCTCGTGCTTGCCGTGGACGTGCATCCCAGCGTGATGGCGGTATACGGGGACCCCGTGCGCATCCGTCAAGTACTGCTCAACCTGATCGGCAACGCACTCAAGTTCACCGACCAGGGGCGCGTGACGGTGCGGCTGCGCCCATCGCCGAACCGGCCCGGCCACATGGTGTGCGCCGTGCACGACACCGGCACCGGCGTGCCCGCCGACAAGCAGTCGAAACTGTTCGAGCCCTTCTCGCAGGTGGACTCGTCGCCCACCCGCGCCGCCGGCGGCACGGGTCTGGGCCTGGCGATCAGTCGGCGTCTGGTCGAGACGATGGGCGGCACGCTGACGATGCGCAGCCGCGTGGACTGCGGCTCCACGTTCCGCTTCTCGTTTCCAGTCTCGGACCCGATCGCACGGCCGATCGGGTTGTGCGGCGATCCGCTGCCCCTGGACTAGGGTGCGTCCACGACGCGTGACACTTCGTCGGCCACGAACGCGCGCCAGTCGGCATCGCTGCGCACGTCGAAGAGCGCGCGCATGCGGTAGTGGCCGAGCCCGCACAACTGCGAGCAGCCCACCTCCCACGACCCGGTGGCGATCGGCCGGAACCAGGTGGTGACGGGCAGGCCGGGTGTGACGTCTTGTTTCACGCGCATGGTGGCCAGCGTGAAGCTGTGGATCACGTCTTTGCTCGACAGATGCACCACCACATCGCGGTCGACCGGCACGACGAAGAGGCCGATCAGCACGAAGTCGTCCTTCGCGGCCGGATCGGTGCGGTCGATGCCGATCGGATCGGCCGCCGTGATGAGCGCGCGGTCGGTGCGGCCGAACTGGCCGTCCAGGCCTGGATAGTGCACGTTCCAGGCGAACTGCTCCCCGACGACGCGCACTTCCACGGCGCCGGGCGGCGCGGGCGCGGTTCGCGCGTACCACGCGGGCAGGGCCGAACCCGCCAGCAGCCACGCGTCGCCGGCCACCACGAGCGCGATGGCGGCCAGGGGCCAACGCGGGCCCGCGGGCGCCCCTGGAGCCACGCCAGGACGCGCGCGGAAGCGCACCAGGATGATCGCGAACACCACCAGCCAGCCGAGGAAGATGAGCGCGCCGTCGGTGTGCACGGCCGCGAGCACGCCGTCGAATTGCGCCGCGTGCGACGACCCGGCTGTGGGCAGGAAGCGATTGAGCCAGGCGCCGATCACGCCTGGCCTCCGGCGTCGGCCGCGGTGGCGCGAGTGTCGTCAGCATCTTCGCGCACGAGCCGCAGCGCGCCTCGGGCGATCGCGCCCAGCACCACGAGCGCCACGAGCGCCAGCACCAGCACGCCGGCCTGCAGCCCGCTCGTGAGCAGCGAGTCGAACGGGCGCGCGCACACCACGCAGGCCATCACGGCCGGCAGGCCAGGGATTCCAGTCATAGCAGATAGAACCCCGTGACGATCGAGAGCCAGAAGGCGAGCATGACCATCCAGTAGCGCTGCTGCAGGCGCAGCCGGTGCGGCGGCGGCGTGGCCCCACGATACCGCCACGCGGTGCCGGCCGCCACCAGCCCGCCGCCGACCACCCCCATGGCCACTGCGCCGGTGAGCACGAACCAGCTCGCCGCGCCGACGCTTGTGGCGGGGCCGTGTCCGGCCGCGGTCAGCGTTCCCGCCATGTTCACCCAGTCGGCCGTGAACATGAACGTGGCGAGCAGCGGCAGCCGCCAGAAGATCGCCCGCTGTTGCCCTGAGCCGCGTGGATAACCGACCCGCCACCGCCACACGGCGGCTCCCGCGCCGGCCAGCCAGATGGTTTGTGACAGGGGAAAGGGGAAGACCCGCCACGGCGCCGTCACCGTCAGCCACGGCGTATCCCATGCGGTGCTGCCGGCGCGCAGCAGCACATAGCCCGAGAACAGCGCGCCGTAGAACATCACGAGCGACGCGAGGAACAGCCACGTGCCGACGTCGGCCGCGCGCACGTCGCGGTCCGGCATGCCGGTGGCGCTCCCGGCAGCACCGCCAGGGCTCACGCTTCTGTCTCCTCGTAGCGATACGGCGACCCCGTCACCACGGGCGGCTCGGCGAAGTTGCCGGGCGGCGGGGGCGACGACGTCGTCCATTCGAGCGTGGTGGCGCGCCAGGGATTCTCGGCCGGTTCGCCGTGACGCGCGCTACGCACGATGTTCCACACGAACACGATCTGGAACACGCCAAGGGCGACGGCGCTCCACGTCATGTGCGGATTCCAGCGCAGCGCCGATTGCGCCAGTTCGTACTGCAGGCCGCCGTCGTAGAGCCGGCGGTTCACGCCCATGATGCCCATCAGGAACATCGGCAGGAAGATCGCGTTCATGAGCACGAACGAGCCGACGAAGTGCACGAGCCCGAGCGTTTCGTTGATCCGCCGGCCGGTGATTTTCGGGAACCAGTGATACACGCCGGCAAAGAGCGCGAAGAGCGAGCCCGGCGCCACCAGGTAGTGGAAGTGGGCGATCACGTAGTAGGTGTCGTGCAGGATCAGGTCGGTGGGGGCGAGGCCCAGCGGCAGGCCGGTGACGCCGCCCAGGCCGAACATCGGCAGGAAGGCCAGCGCGAAGCACATGGCCGTGGTGTAGCGGATCGCGCCGCCCCACAACGTGACGACGAGCGCCGTGATCAGGATGACCGACGGCACCGACACGGCCATGGTCGTGATCTGGAAGAAGCTGCTGAGCGTGGTGCTCATGCCGGTGAGCAGCATGTGATGCGCCCACACCACCATCGACCACGCGCCCAGGCCCACCACTGCGCCGACCATCAGCCCGTAGCGCCAGAGCGACCGGCGGGCATGGGCCGTGATCACTTCGGCCACGATGCCCATCGCTGGCAACACGAGCACGTAGACCTCGGGATGCGCGAGGAACCAGAACAGGTGCTGCCAGAGCAGCGGATTGCCGCCGCCCGACACGACGAGCGGCGTGTTGCTCACGGCCAGCCCGGTCGGCAGGAAGAAGCTCGTGCCCAGCCACGCGGTCCATGAGTTGGAAGACGGCGGCGGCCTGCAGCGCGGGGAACGCCAGCAACAGCAGCAGGGCGGTCACGACCTGCGACCACACGAAGAAGGGCAGGCGCATCAGCGTCATGCCGCGGCGCGCGGTGTGCCACCACCGTGGCCACGAGCGTGACGGCGCCGAGCATCGACGAGATGCCGAGCAGGAAGACGCCCACGAGCCACACGGTTTGTCCCGACGACGCCAGGATCGAGAGCGGAGGATACGACGTCCAACCCGAGTTGGCCGCGCCACCAGGCAGCGCGAAGCTGGCCGTCATCAGCAGCCCGGCCGTGAGGTAGACGACATACCCGGCCACGCTCAGCCGCGGAAACGCCAGGCCGCGCGCGCCGATCTGGAGCGGCACCAGATAGTTGCCGAACGCGCCGGTGGCGAGCGGCACCACCGCCAGGAAGATCATCACCGAGCCGTGCATCGCCACGAGCTGGTAGTAGAACTCGGGCAGCAGGATGCCGCCCGGCGCGTTGCGCTCGCCGAAAATGGCCGCGGCAATCGCGATCGGCTGGCCCGGCCAGGCCAGCTGCCAGCGCAGCAGCAGCATGAGCAGGAAGCCCACGAGCAGGAACGCGCCAGCGGTGACGCCGTAGACGAGCGCCAGCTTCTTGTGGTCGGTCAGGCGCATTGCGTTCGAGTGTCGGAGCACTTGACGCAATCAGCCGCGAGCCCCAGCCCCCAGCCCCCAGCCCCTAGCCCCCGGGAATACAATAGCGCCCATGCATCGCCTCCTGCATCTGTTCTTCGCCGCTCTCGCCCTCAGCCTCGCCATGACCGATCCCGCTCCGCGCAGGCCCCCGAGCCCATTCGCTACACGCTGCGCTTCCCGGCGGCGCACACCCACTACGTCGAGGTGGAGGCGGTGTATCCCACCGGCCGGCGACCGCAGGTCGAGCTCTTCATGGCGGTGTGGACGCCGGGCTCGTACCTGGTGCGCGAGTACCAGCGCCACGTCGAGAGCCTGGTGGCCAAGGCCGACGGCAAGACGCTCGCGGTGGTGAAGCCGGTGAAGAACCGCTGGCGCATCGACACCGGCGGCGCGGCCACGGTGACCGTGACCTACCGCGTCTACGGCCGCGAGATGACCGTGCGCAACAACTGGGTCGAGGCCGGCTTCGCCATGCTGAACGGCGCGCCCACCTTCATCACGCTGGCCGAGCGCACCGCGCGCGCCGCACGAGGTGCGGCTCGAGCTGCCGGCGGCCTGGAAGGGCTCGGCCACGCCGCTCATGCCGGTGGCGGGGCAGCCGCACAGCTACCGCGCCGACGACTTCGACACGCTCGTCGACAGCCCGATCATCGTCGGCAACCCGGTGGTGAAGACCTTCGAGGTCGACGGCAAGCGGCATCACCTGGTGCTCGAAGGCGATCCGTCGCTCTTCGACGCCGACCGCGCGGCCGCCGACGTGAAGAAGATCGTCGAGGCCGGCAAGGGCGTGATGGGGCGGCTCGACTATCCGCACTACTTCTTCCTGAACATGGTGGTCGAGTCCGGCGGCGGGCTCGAGCACAAGAACGCCTTCCTCACCATGTCGGGCCGCTACACCACGCGCACGCCATCGCGCCTACGTGAACTGGCTCGAATCTGGTGGGCCACGAGTACTTCCACAACTGGAACGTCAAGCGCCTGCGGCCGGTGGAGCTCGGGCCGTTCGACTACGAGAACGAAAACTACATGAAGACCCTGTGGGTGGCCGAGGGCTTCACCGACTACTACGGCGCGCTGCTCGTGGCGCGCGCCGGCTTGACACGCCGGACGAATATCTCGACGAGCTGTCGAACGCGATCGAGCAGGTGCAGATGCGGCCGGGCCGGCTGGTGCAGCCGGTCAACATGGCGTCGTTCGACACCTGGATCAAGCAGTACCGCCCCGACGAGAACAGCCCAACACGAGCATCGACTACTACCCGAAGGGCGCGTCGATCGCGTTCCTGCTCGACGCCAAGATCCGCAAGGCGACGAGCGGCGCCAGTCGCTCGACGACGGGCATGCGGTGGCCGATGCAGCGCTACTCGGGCGACAAGGGCTACACCCTCGAGCAGTTCTACGCGGTGATGAGCGAAGCCGCCGGCACCGACCTGAAGGGCTGGTTCGCCGAACGGCGTCGAGCACCGACGAGCTCGACTACAGCCGAGGCGCTCGACTACTACGGCCTGCGCTTCCGTCCGGTCGACCTCGCAACGCGCGCGCCACCATCGGCGGCGGCACGCGCAACGACGCCGGCCGCCTCGTGATCACCTCGGTCCGTCGCGGCACGCCGGCATCGACGCCGGCCTGAACGTCGACGACGAGATCCTGGCGATCGACGACGTGCGCGTGCGGGCCGATGGCCTGGCGGCGCGCCTCGATCAGTACC
>CAWFCS010000027.1:0-1026235 GCA_963814395.1 uncultured Acidobacteriota bacterium | reverse complement strand
GCGCCGCGCGGAATTCGAGCGAGCACGCAAACGTGGCCGACGGCACGCCTAGGGTCGTGCCGGTGAACAGGTCTCGTTCTAGGCCAGTGCCATCCTGATACTGAACCTGGTAGGCACCAGCCGTGAGCCGCTCCGTGACACCATCCAACAGAGCGACCGCGCCGCGACCGTCAAGGGGGAAGAAGATGATCAGTCCGCTGCACGATGGCGAGACGACATCGAACGTCACCGGAAGAGTGGCGAGGTAGCGATCCGCAACGGCGCTGCTCACTGAGGCGGCTTCTCTTACGGGCGCGCCGACGCCGGCAATCGACGCGGTGGCGGTGCCGGCATACGAAACAACGAGGGCCCCAGGTGGGCGGGTGACCGTGCGAGTCACGGTGGCAGCGCCGCCGCCCTGATAGCCCCCGACCGGATAACCTCGGCTCACCGAGTCGGTGGCGTTCGTGGTGGCCGGAGAGACGAATCCCGAGACCGAAGAGTTGACGGAGGGGGGGTCTGGACCGATGTTCACGAAGGTGTCATCGACGTTGACCGACGCAGACAACCTCGCATCGGTAAACGCCAGATCCGCCCCCGTGGGAAATGTAACGACGCGGACGGGCAGAACATTCAGGCCTTCGAAGCGATTGCCGGGGGCAGCGATCTGCGCGCTGATCGTAATGGTTCCGACCGTGGCAGAGGGCGTCACCGTGATGTTCGTCACAATCGGCGTCGCAAGAACGCCACCGGCTGGAGACACCGTGGCGTTGGTGGCCGTGATCGTCACCGCGAGCGGAATGCCCGGCAGTTCCGTGCGGTCGGTGAAGCGCACGCGGATGTCGAGCGGCATCTGGGCCGGCGTGCCAATCGTGAGCACCGGCAGGGGCGCCGCCTGGATGTCGATGTCCACGCAGAACGTCAGCGCGAATGGCTCCGGCACGTCGATGGCGAACATGAAACTCCAGTTTTCGAAGAGACGGTCCACGTCCTCTACGTAGCTGGCGACGTTCGCCTTGTCGGCGAGACACAAGCGATTGAAGAAGTCCATGCTTGCCGACAAGGCGCGCACATAGTCGTTCTGCGCCTGGTCCAACAACAGGCCCAACTGTTGACCAGGCACCTGGGCGTTGGTCCGGTCTTGAATGTCGAACAGATCGCTGTAGCGGTTCGCCCACGCAAGAAACTCGTCGCTGACCGTGAAGATCGCGTCGTTGTCCAAGACTGGGCTCTGGGCGGCAACCAGCCGCGGCAGGATGCCCGACTGCAGCCAGGTCCGCAAAATCGACGTCAACGCGGACTTGAAGGCGGGGCTGAGAGTGCCCCCTTGCGCCTGCAGGCGGGCCAGTTCGGCCCCGTAGAGCGGAATCAGTTGCGCGCATGCCGCCAGGTGTTCGACGGTGATGGCATTGCGGCACGCGGATCCGAGGAACTGGTTCTGATCGTTGAAGACTCCAGCCACCGAGAAGTGCGGCACGCGCATGGTGGCCACGTTTCCGACGACCGTCACCGGCACCAGCTGCAGGTTGCCGCCATCGGTGTCCGCCACAAAGCCCGTCAGGCCAAACGGCGGCGCCTGAAAGCCCGCTGGCAGCGTGATCGTGAGCGTGGCCGGCGTGTTGAAGCGCAGGCCCGACGGCTCGGCCCGCACCCCCGCCAGAAGCGGCCCGCCCGGCAAGTCGTTGAAGGCCGTGAGCGGCGCGATGGTGATGGGCGTGGCGTTGTTGAGGCCGCCGGCCGGCACCGCCAGGCGCAGCCCGATGCCGCTGGCGGTGCTGGTCTGCACCGACCCGCCGGTGGGCGTAATCGTGGCCGCCACCGTGCGGGTCGTGTCGGTTTGCGGCGCGCCATTCGGCCCCACCGTGAACGTGCGCGACGCCGACGCCACCAGGTCGCCCCCGCCGAGCACGCCGTCGTTCAAGGCTCCGGCGGCAAGCGCTACGAAGTAGACCGTGTAGGTGCCCTGGGGCTCCGGACCGGTGAAGGTGTACGAGAAGAACGCGGGGGCGTGGAAGGGAAAGGCGCTCGCCAGGCTGATGCTCCGTGCCACCGGCACGAGCGAGCGCAGATTCGCCAGAGTGCCGATCTGGGCGCCCACGCCCGGGCCAGCCGATACCGCCGTCGTGCCATCAGGCAGCACGATCACGAAGTAGAAGTCCACGAGCGGGCCGCCACCCGGGTTGGTCACGGTGACGTCGACCACGAGCGTCTTGCCGGGGGCCTGAGCCGCGTCGTTGAAGGTGAGGCCGAGCGTGGGCGGTTGCGCCAGCGCGGGGATCGACGACAGCACGACGGCGGCGGCTACGGCAGCGGCGACACGGCGGAGCGAAGGATGGGGCATGTCCTGATGAGAGTGGACACGCCGCCGGAATTGCTCACGGGCCGCGAGGGCGCGCTGATCAGGTGCGCGCGGCCGACGAACTCAGGGCACGCCGATCGCGATCAGGCCCGCCCACATCGACGGATGCTCCGGCACCGTCAGGGCGCCCACGGGCGTGTTCACGGTGACGCGGCCGGCGCGCAGTTGGCGCAGCAGGTCGAGCTGCGCGTGCCGCAGCGCGTCGGACGGCGACGCGTGGGCGTTCCACCGCCGATAGAACGCCGGCTGCATGCGCGCGGTCGTGGCGTCGGGCAGATCCCACAGCGCCGCCACCACCGTGGGCACGCCGGCCGCCAGGAACGCCCGGGCCAGACCAGTGACGCCGTCGCCGGTGTCGGGACCGGTCGCGGAACGGCACGCGCCGAGCATCACGAGGTCGGCGTCGAGGCGCAGGTCATAGAGCTCACCGGCGCTCAGGTGGCCGTCGTCGTCGACCTGCGCCGACGCACCAGCCAGCGCCAGATAGGACGCCGACGGCGCGGTGTCGGACACGACGCCGTGTGTGGCGAAGTGCACGACCGACGCGCCGGCCATGGCGTGTCTGACGCGTGCCTCGGTGGCGTCGCGCCCGCCGAGCAGCTCGACGTCGTGGCCACCGAGCGCCAGGGTGATGGCGCGTCCCTCGGCCGCCGCGGCCGGCAGACGCGGCAATGCCGCGCCGTCGCCGGTCGGCGTCAGCACAGGGTCGACCACCAGGAGTACCGGTCCATCGCCGCGCTGGCGCGCGGGCGCGTCGGCCAACGCGCCGGCCGAGGGCGCGTAGTGCAGCCGGTAGTCTTCTACCAGGTAGCGTCCGCGCCGGTTGGGCAGCCCGGCAAACGACACGCGAAAGAGCGGCCCATGCGGCACGATCGTCAGTCGCGCGTCGGCAGCGGCAGGCAGCGAGGCACGCACCGGATCGATGAGCACGTCGTAGAGACGACGGAGCGCCACGCGGCTGTCTGCGGCGAACGCCACGCCTCCCTGGCCGCGCACCGGCACGCCGGACGCACTCACCGCAGTGCGGGCCAGCACCGTCAGCGCGGCCTCGCCGACGGCGCTGCGCGTCATCGTGATCCGTCCCCCCGGCGCCACCACCCAGATGAGCGTGTCGTCCTGGCCGACCCAGTAGACGAGCAGACTCGACTGCTGCACGGCGGCGGCCCGACGCACGTCGGCCAGCGACGGCACCCGCGCCGTCACCAGGCTGGCGATCGCTGGCGGCGCCGGTGCCGTGGGCCGGTCCGACGCCAGGACGCCGTGCCCCAAGACCTCGTCGAGTGATGGCGACCGGATCGGCATCAGGGCCACGCCCGCGGCGGGTCGAGCCGCCCCCTCGGGTTCGTGACGTGCCTCCCGCGTGGTGGCCGCGCCCGGCACCCAGGCATCCAGGGCACGCGACAGCAACAGGTCTTGAAACGCTCGCGCCCGTCCGCGTTCGGCGGCCTCGAGCGCGGCGTCGTGTTCGCCCAGGTCGGCCAGGACCCGCACGTGGAGGTCGACCAGCACACTCACGCGATCGAAATAGCCGCGCTTCGACGCGTCATCCGGCGTCAGCTTCTCCGACAGCTCGTCGAACCGCGCCACGGCGCGTCGCAGTTCGTCGCGCGCGTCCGCGGCTCCGGCCGAGCCTGCTCAACAGCGCGGCCCGGTGGTAGCTCTGCCAGATGCGATCTTCCAGGGGGCCCTGAGCAGGCCGGGCCTCGCGCGCCTCCAGTGCCTCGGCGACCCGGCCCACCGAGGCCAGCGTGGTCGAGCGCGCGTCGAGATACGTGCTGGTCATGTCCGCCGCGGCCGCGAGCGGCGCCGCCTCGTCGAGCAGTGTCAGGCCCTCCGCACCCCGGCCCCGATCCGCCAGCACCACGGCCATGCGACAGAGCGACCGCACGATCGGCACAGGCCGGCCGCTGCGCCGGGCCATGGCGAGGGCCGCGGCGGCACTGGGAATGGCGTCGGCGCCACCGCCGCACATCGATGAGCGCGCGGGTCACGGCGTCGAGGGCCTGAGCGGCGCCAGCCAGGTCGCCCATCCGCTCGAGCACGAGGGCACTGCGCGTGTTGAGGGTCACCGATTCAGCTGGGCGCCCCAGCACCCGATGCAGGCGGCCGGCGCTCGTCAGCGCCCGGGCCAGGCCGATCGACTCGGGCGCGCGCTCCAGCAACCCGAGGGCGAGGTGCAGGTGTTCCGAGGCCCCGGCGATGTCGCCGGCCCCGTACAGTTGGTCCGACAACTGGTGGCGCGCGGACCCTTCCACGATGGGGTCGCCCGACACGACCGCCGCGTCGACGGCGCGACGGGCGAGCAGGAGGCGTTCGTCGGGGCTCAGCCGGCGCAGGAACGTGAGGTTGCGCAGCGTGCGGGCCTGCTCCGCGAGCGCCCCAGCCGCCTCATAGGCCGCCAGCCCCGACAGCCACCAACGCTCGGCCTCGTCTTCGCGTCCACGGTTGAACACCGCCAGGGCCCGCTCGCCGTGCACGTCGCCGAGGCTCTTCCAATCCTGCAGCCCGGACAACAACTCTGCCGCGCGGGACCACAACGCCTCCGCCTGGGCGACGTCCTGCCGCGCCACCTGCACATGTGGCCTGCGCGCGCAGCGCCTGCGCCTCGGTGGCCGGATCGGCCGTCTGGGCGCCGGCGCCCGTGCTCGACGCAATCCGCTATCCACGCCGTGGTCGCGAGTCGGCCGACCCACTGGGCACGACTCTGGCCTGGCCTCACGGCTTCACCGCCGCGGCCGCACACGCCCGATCCCGATTGGCGGGATGTCCGCGCACATGGCGGCGAGCGCCGCGTCGGCCTCGGGCCCGCGGCCAGCGCGTTCGAGGGCGACCGCACCCAGCCAACGCGCCTCGGCCGCCAGCACCGTCGACGCGCGCGCCCGTTCCAAGGGCGCCATGGCCCCGACGGCATCGCCGGCCAACAACCGCGCCGCGCCGAGATAGAACCAGCCTTCGGGCACGTCGGGATGGCGGCGCGCCACGTCGTCGAGCGCCGCGGCGGCGTCGCTGTAGCGCCCTGCGCGATACGGCACGATGGCCGCCCCAAAGGCGGTCATGAAGGCCTCGGCTGTCCGACGATCCGCCACGCGCCACCAGGGCCAGCGATGCCGGCAGCGTGATGGCGGGTGCCACCGGCAGGGCGGCCCACGGATCTCAGGCCGGGAGCCACGGCCGGAGCGGCCGCGGCGTCGCCGTCGTTGACGGGCACGGTCGGCGAGGCCCGGCGCGGACACGGCGACCCGCTCCGACTCGGTGGGAGCGGCGGCGCGTCCTGACCACCGCACCGCACCCGCAATCGCGAGCACGAGCGTGGCCGCCAGCGCGAGGCCGTACCAGGCGCGGCTGACGCCACCGATGGGGCCGGAGCTGGATGGCGACGCCGCGGCGTCGAGGGCGGGTGCGCCCGAGCGCACGTGCACGATGGCCCGAAACACCTCAGCGCAACGCGCGCACGCCGTCACGTGATCCGCCAGCCGCAGACGCGACGGGTCGTCGAGGGCGCCGTCGGCGAAGCGCACCCAGTCGTCCTCGGACGGGTGCCCGGTGCTCGTGCCGCGCACCAGCGCCGCGTAGCGGCGTTGCAGTTCCGCCTCCACCGGCACGTCGTCGTGTGGTGTCGTCATGCCACCCCTCGTGCGTGCAGCGCCGCTTTGAGATCGGTCATGCCGCGCGCCACCAGGTTGCGCGTCCGCTGATACGACCAGCCATACAGCTGCATCACTTCATCCACCGTGAGCCCCGCCAAGTGTCCACGTACCGCACGCGCCCGGTCTGGCGCCAGCGTGTCGAGGGCCGCCGCCAGCACCGCCTGTTGCTCGCGTTCTTCGACTGCACGCTCGGCGTCCGGCTCCACCCGCAGCTCGAACGTCGCCGGGCCGAGGGGGTCTTCCGCCCGGCGCCGAAGCCGATCGACCGCCCGCACCGCCTCGCGAACCGCGGCCGTGTAGAGATAAGAGGCGGGGTGCTCGATGGATTGCTCACGCGAGAGCCGCTTCCACAGGGCCAGCATGACGTCCTGCTGGATGTCGTCGAGGTCGTTGCCCGCCGTCCTTCCGGCCACGCGCCGCACGGCCTGCGCGACGAGCCGGCCAAAGCCCTCGACCAGCGCCTCGAACTGGCGTGGACGCGCCGGCTCGCCGTCCTCGGCTCGGCTGCTGTCGCGGGGCGGCGAGGACACGTGGCGCCTAGCGTGGCCCATTCCAGCGACGGGACGCAAGCGGAAGCCACGCGTTTCCCGGCACGCGACCGGCGCGGAGGCGATAATCAATGACGTCGAAGGAGACATCCAATGAAGACAGCACTTGGCGTCGTGGCGGTCGCAGTGGCACTCGGTTCCGGGCTCGGTCGCAGCGCCGCGTCGGCGCAAGGCGTCGCCGCCGGCGCCGCCGCCGCGCGCACCCCCAACGTGGAATTCGAGATGATGACCTGGCCCGAGGTGAAGAAGGCCATGGCCGAGGGCAAGACCACGGCGCTCGTCTACAACGGCGGCACCGAACAGCGCGGCCCGCAGAACGTCAACGGCGGCCACACGCTGCTCGGCCGCGAGCAGGTGCGCGACATCGCGCTCAAGCTCGGCAACGCCATCGCCGCGCCGGTGCTGCCCTTCTCGCCCAATCGCGCCAGCGCGGAGCTGCCCGGCACGATCGGCCTCACCAACGAGATCTTCGAGGCCATCAACGAGCAGATCGCCGAAGAGCTGATCAAGACCGGCTTCAAGAACGTGGTGCTGATGGGCGACCACGGCGGCGGACAGGCGCAGCTCAAGGCCGTGGCCACGAAGCTCGACGCGAAGTACGCCGGCAAGGGCATCCGCGTGGTGTTCTGCGACGAGGTCTACGCCAAGGCCAACGGCGACTTCGACGCCTGGCTGGTGGCGCAGAAGTATCCGAGCAGCGCGCACGCCGGCATTCCCGACACCTCCGAGATGCTGTTCCTGGGCGGCGACAAGGGCTGGGTGCGCAAGGAACTGGTGAAGGACGCGCTCGGCGATCCCGTGCTGCCGCAAGGCCAGAAGCCCGATCCCGCCGCGCCGCGCGTGAACAACGGCATCAGCGGCGACGGCCGGCGCTCGTCGCCCGAGCTGGGCAAGAAGCTCTTCGAGATGAAGAGCGACTACGCCGTGAAGCAGATCAGGCAGTTGCTGAGCGCGCCCTCGTCGGCGCAGTAGCCACAGGTCATTCCCATGCCCATCACACGACGCGCCGTGCTCTCCGCCCTTCCCGCAGTGGCCGGGCTCTCGACCTTGGCCTCGGCGCAGTCCGGCGCCGGGCGGGTGTCGCCGGATCCGCTGGGCGTGCGGGCCGACTTCCCCGTCGCCAACACGTCGCTGTTCTTGAACTCTGCCTACATCGCCCCGACCCCGCTGTCGGTGATGCAGGTCGGGCGCGAATTCGCTGACGCCAAGGGCATCGCCCCGATCGTGCTGGGCGACATGCTGCGGCGCACGGAGCAGGTGCGCGCCCAGTACGCGCGCCTCATCAACGCGAGTCCCGATGAGATCGCGTTCCTGTCGGCCACGAGCGAGGGCGAGAACGTGGTGGCCGGCTCGCTGGGCCTCACCCGCGGCGACAACGTGGTGATCGACGAGTTGCACTACGAATCGGAGTTCGTCCTCTACTCCGAGCTGGCGAAGTCCACCGGCGTGGAGCTGCGGATTGCCAAGGCCGTGGGCGGCGCGGTCACCGTGACGCAACTTGAGCCCCTGGTGAACCGTCGCACCAAGCTCGTGTCGGTGGCGTGGGTGTCGCACCAGAACGGGTACCGGCACGACCTGCGCGCCGTGGTGGAGCTGGCCCGCGCGCACGGGGCGTTCTGCTACACCGACGGCATCCAGGCCGTGGGCATGTTCCCCGTGGACGTGAAGGCCGCCGGCGTGGATGCCATGGCCATTGGCACCTACAAGTGGGTGCTGGGCAGTTACGGCGTGGCGCCGTTCTACGTGAGCCGCGAGGCGCTCGCGCGCGTGCGCACAGACCGCTACGGCTGGCGTAACGCCGAGAAGCAGCTTGGCCCCGCCGACTTCCAGATGCATCAGACGGCCAAGAAGTTCGACTACGCCACGCCGGCGTTCGGCCCCATCTATCAACTGGGCGCGGGCCTCGACTATCTGGCGAAGGTGGGCGTCGATCGCATCGAGACGCACACCGTGGGCCTGGCGCATCGCCTGCAGCGCGGGCTGCGCACGCTCGGCTTCGAGGTGCTCACGCCCGACGGCAATCGCACATCGATCGTGGCGTTCAAGGTGACCAAGGCCGCCGACGCTGTCACGAAGCATCTCGCCGCCACCAACACGCTCGTGAGCCTGCGCGAGAACGGCACGCAGATCCGCGTGTCGCCGGCGCTCTTCAACACGGCCGCCGACATCGACCGATTCCTCACGGTGGCCGAAGGCCTGAAGTAGCGGGTGCGGCCAGCGTGCATACAATCGACGTTTTCACCCAGGAGGCCCCGATGAAACGATTCGCCGCATCGACGCTGCTCGTGTTCGGTCTGTCCACCGCGCTCGCCGCCGAGCAGGCGCCCCAGCCGCCGCCCACCTACGAGGCCGCCGTGCTGCGCACGTGGAAGGCGCTGCACGACAAGATTCTGGTGATGGCCAAGGACACGCAGTATCCCGACGCCAAGCTGGGATGGAAGCCGCATCCCGACTCGCGCAGCGTGCTCGACGAGCTGCGGCACGTGACCATCGGCCTGCAGATGACCTCGGCCGTGGCGCGCGGCGAGAAGTTCGACTTCGAAGCGCGCGAGAAGGCGGATGCGAGCAAGCCCAAGACGCGCGCGTCGGTCGTGAGCGAGATGGAGGCGGCGATTGCCGAGTCCTACCCGCTGGTCGAGAAGAGCCCCTCGCCGCGGCTGATCGGCTGGATCGACCACCAGGGCGAGCACTACGGCAAGCTGGTCACCGCCTACCGCGTGAACGGCATCGTGCCGCCGGTGAGCCGGCCGAAGTAGCACACGCCGAGCGCCTCGCGAGGCCCGAGCCTCGAGCCGCCGAGCCCGTCCTAGAACGACGTGCCCGGCGGCACGAACTTCTGGATGCGCTGCCCGTAGGTATCCGCCGCGTAGACCGCGCCCTTCGAGTCCACCACGATGCCGTGCACCCAGTCGAACTGGTTCGGGCCGAGCCCCTGCGAGCCCCACGTGGCCAGAATCTTCCCGTCTTTGAGCGACAGCTTGTGCACGCGCTCCAGGTAGTGGTCGGCTACGAAGGCCACGCCCTCGGTGCCCTTGCGCGAGATGTGCACGTCCCACGGATTCCACTCGTTCTTGATCTCGCGCTGATAGTTCAGGTTCTTGTCGAACACCTGGATGCGCTTGTTCTCGCGGTCGACGATGTAGAGGTTCTCCTGCGCGTCCACGGCGATCTTGTGCGGCAGCACCCACTCGCCCGGGCCCGTGCCCTTGTCGGCCGGGCCGCCCGCGCCCTTGCCCACCTGCTTGATGAACTTGCCGGCCTTGTCGTAGAGAATCGCGCGGTTGTTGCCGTAGCCGTCGGTCACCACGATGTTGCCGTTCTTCAGGATGGCGATGCCCGAGGGCAGATCCAGATGGGTGGCGTCGTTGCCCTTCTCCATCGTGGTGCCGATCTGCATCAGGAAGCGGTCCATCTTCGGCGTGACCTTCACGATGCGGTGCGCATCGCGCTCGATGATGTAGACGTTGCCTTCCCAGTCCACGCCGCCCGAGTGTTCCCAGTCCTTGTTGATGGTCTTGCCGTTGTATTCGAGGTCGCCGCCCGACATCACGAGGGTGCCGGCCGTGTCGAACACCATCACCGGCTTGGGGCCGCGGTTGAACACGTAGATCTTGTCGTGCTGGTCGATGGCCAGGCCCGAGATGCCGGGCTGATTGGTGGGCGCGCCACCGCCGCCACCCATCTGGCCGCGGGCGCGGCGCGCGGCCGCCAGCGCTTCGCGCTCGGCCGGAGGCGGAGGCGCCTCTTTCATGCCGAACCACATGCCGGCCGGCAGCGTGGGCCAGTTGGGCACGAGCTTGTACCCGCCATCCGTCTGCGCGCCGACTCCCGACGACCCAGCCAGCCACAGCGCCCGCCACCGCCACCACGCCAATCACCACGCGTCGCATGCCGTCCTCCACAGTTCTGCTACCGATCGCCCGTGACGCCGGGCACTTGCTTGCGCCACCACGGATTGCCGTAGTTCACGAACGCGCCGCCGTCCACCGACACCGACGTGGCAATCCGGTAGGCCAGCGGCGAGTTCAGGCGCATGGTGTGGCGGATGCGCACCGTGTGTCCGCCGGCCGTGAACGGCGCGCTCTCGAACAGGATGTTGTAGAAGCCGCCCAGGTCGGCGCCCACGTGCGCGATCTCGTCGAAGGCAAAGCCGCGGCTGTCGACCACATGGCGCGAGAGCGCCTTGTAGTCCTTGTGATAGCCGATCACTTCCTTCACGGTGAACTTGCCGTCGGGCCCTTCCGCCTGCGTGGTGGCCTCGTAGTACTTGCCGCCGAGCGCCTTGTAGGTGGTGGTGCCGGTGATGCGGCCGGCCTGCCCGAGCGGACCTTCCGGCACGTCCCATTCGAACGCCCAGGGCGCGCCCAGGAAGTAGGTGTCGAAGTCGAGCAGCGGCTGCTCGTCGTCGTGTTTGGTGGGGCGTCCGCGGTCGGGCGCCTGGCCCTTGATGCCCTCGGCCGGAGCCGGCACCTGAGGCGCCTGCGCGTGCACCAGGGGCCCGCACGTGAGAAGCGCCGCTACGGCGAGTGCGCGCGTCGTGTACATAGGCTGTTGTTGTATACCCGCGCGCTGCCTGCGTCAACGGCGGATGCGACGTAGAGCCGCTGGTGGATCCGCAGCTGGATCCTCTACTGCGATACACTGCCCGCGCCATGAAGCCCTCCGCCGCCACGCATCAGCCGGCCGGTCCCCTCGAGATCCGCGGCACCCTCGCCACCCGCTACGGCGACGTCTACACGCCCGCGGCGCTGGCCGCGCTGGAGGTGCTGGCGCCCTTCGACCGCGACCGCCAGGCGCTGATGCAGGCACGCATGGCCCGCCGCGCCGCTCGCGCCGCGGCGCGCGAGCCGATCGGCTTCCTGGATCCCGACGCGCTCATCGGCCGCACGGCCATTCGCGTGCGCGACGCGCGCAGCGGCCAGTTCGACGGCGGCACGCTGCCGCCCGATCTCGATCGCCAGTGGATTCAGGGCACCGGACCGGCCGCGCGGCCAGACGCGCCGCTCGAACGCAGCCTGCGCAACGTGGCCTATGCGCTGCTGTCGGGCGCCGACGGCTGGATGTTCGACGGCGAAGACGCGCTTGGGGCAGGTCTCCACGATGTCGCTCGACAACCAGCGCAATCTCGCACTTGCGCTCGCGCGCGCCCAGGTGTTCCTCGACGTGGCGGCGCAGGTGGCCGACGAGATGAACACCTGGTCGGCCGGCTTCTTCAGCCGGCCGATCGTGGCCAACTGGCGGCAGCAGCTCGACGCGACGCTGCCCATCTTCCGGGCGCGCGGCCTGCACCTCGACGACCGCCACGTGCGCTGGGCCGACGGCCGTGGCTTCTCGGCCTCGATCGTCGACCTCGCGCTCTACGTGGCCAACTGCCGCCGCCACCTCGCGGCGCTCGGCCGTCCCGTGGTGCTCTACCTGCCGAAGATCCAGACGGCCGAAGAAGCCGCGCTCTGGCACGACCTCCTGACGGCGCTCGAGCAGTTCCTGGGCATCGCCCCGGGCTCGATCAAGGCCTACGTGCTCGTGGAGCAGCTCGAGGCGTGTTATCAGCTCATGGAGATTCGCGCGGCGCTCGGCCCGCACTTCGCCGGCTTCAACACCGGCCGCTGGGACTACATCAACAGCGTGTCCGATGCCGTGGCCTGGGATGCCACGTTCCAGAACCCGAACATCGACGCCATCACCATGACCTACGGCTACATGCGCGCCTACGAAGACCGGGTGCGGCGCGCCGTGAACACGCCCGACCGGAACGGCCAGTGCGCGCTCTGGCAGGGCGGCATGGAGCCGAACATCCCCGTCGGTTCAGCCGCCGGCGTGTCGGCCAGCATGGCGCGCGCCGTGGCCGGCGCCGAACGCGAGCGCGCCGCGGGCGCCAGCGGCAAGTGGGTGGCGCACTGGAAGATGGTGCACATCGTGCGACCGGTCTGGGAAGCCGCCGGGTCGGCCAATCAGCGCGGACGCACCTTCCCCGCCCTCACCTACACCGCCGACGACGCGGCCCGGCTGCGCGCGCTCGAGGCGGCGCCGCGCACGGTGCGAGGCGCGCGCGATCTGCATCAGCGTGGCCATCCAGTATGGCAACGCCTTCGGCCAGGGGATGCAGGCGGCGGCGCTCAAGCCGGCCGACTTCTTCGGCAACGACGACGTGCTCTACCTGATGGAAGACATGGCCACCGGCGAGATCCGCGTGAGCATCCTGTGGGAATGGCTGCACAAGCAGGCGCCGTTCAGCGACGACGACGCGGCGTCGGGCGTGCGCGCGGGTGACCCGCTCACGCCGGCGCTGTTCGCGCGGCTGCTCGACGAGGAGTACGCCAAGCTGCGCGCGGCCGGCACCCGCGACGTGCACGATGCCTCCAAGGGCACCACGCTGCCGATCGCGCGCGACCTGGTGGAGGCGCTCGTGACCACGCCGGCCAAGGCGCCGTGGTACATCGACCTGCTCAACCTCACGCTCGACAACTACGACCGGGCGGAATGTGCGCGCCGCGTGGCCCACTACCTGGGCGAGCTGCGCGCGACCGGCACGCGCGTCACGCGCAATCTGGAGTTCGACGCCGCCACATGACCCCGCGGCTGCTGGCCCTGCTGATCCTCGTCGCGCCCGGCACCGGACTCGCCCAACCGGCGCCGCCGCCGTCTGCCACGCGGTTCGCGCAGAATCCGCTCGTCACCGTCAAGACCTCGGCGTCGCTTGGTGACAACGTCAACGGCCCCACGGTGATTCGCGTGCCCGACTGGGTCGAGCGGCCCCTGGGCCGCTACTACATGTACTTCGCCAACCACACCGGCGCGTCCATCCGCCTGGCCTACGCCGATGCCGTCACCGGGCCCTGGACGATTCATGAGCCCGGCGTGCTGCACGTGCGCGAGACGGCGTTCTTCCGGCCGCAGCCCGATCCGCCCGAGACCCGCGCCGACTTCTACACGCACGTGGCGTCACCCGAGATCCTGGTCGATCCGGTCGGCCGGCGGATCGTCATGTGGTACCACGGGTGGTGGACCAACGGCGAGCGCTGGCCGAACGAGCCAGCCGCCGCCAGACGGTGGGCACGGGAACGCGGCTACGGCCAGTTCACGCAGGCGGCGGAGTCGGCCGATGGCCTGCACTTCACGGTGCGGCCCGCCATCACCAAGGCGTCGTACCTGCGCGTGTTCCCTTACCGCGGCCAGCTCTACGGGGTGTCACGGCTCGGCCAGTTGTCTCGCGCGGCCGATGCCGGTGCCGCCTTCGACCTCGGGCCACGCGCGTTCGCTGACGGTGCCTACGCCGACCGCGTGCGCCACGTCGCGCTCGTGCGCCGCGGCAACCAGCTGCACGTGTTCTTCACGGCGATCGGCGACGCGCCGGAACGCGTGTTGAGGTCGACCATCGATCTGACCGGCGACTGGACGACCTGGCGGGCCACTGCCCCGGTCGAGGTGCTGAGCCCCGAGACGGGCTACGAATGCGCCGACCTGCCGAATTCGCCGTCGGCTGCCGGCGATGTGGACGTGCCGGTGAGACAGCTGCGCGACCCGTTCGTGTTCGACGAAGACGGACGTCTGACCCTCTTCTACACCACGTGCGGTGAACAGGGCATTGCCGCAGCCACGCTCGTGCTGCCCTGAGGCCTGGCCGCGAAGCGCAGAGCGCAGAACCCCTCGGCGCTCACGCCGTCAGCACGACACGCACTTGTGGTTGTTCACGGCGCCCAGCTTCTCGAGCAGCGCAATCGTGTCGGGATAGGGCTGCGTGCGCTGCACCGGGCCGTTGGCCATGTCCACCGTGGTCTGCCCTTCGCGGTTCACGGCCGTCACGACCGCCCCCTTCGACACCAGATACTCGATCGACGCGTTGTCGCCGCGTGACGCGGCCAGGTGCAGGGCGGTGTTGCCTTCGTGGTCCACCGCGTTCACGTCGGCGCCGACGTCTTCGACCAGGTACTTGATGCCGGGCAGGAAGCCGGTTTCCGCGTAGCGGTGGGAGTTGGCGGCGAAGCCCTCGCCGTAGCCCACGCCCGACGCGGCCAGCAGCGGCGGCACTGCGGGGCCACCTACCGGCACGGGCGCCAGCGCCGACACGTCGGTGGTGGCGCGGATGCCGTCGCCCGTGAACGGACGCCCGGCCGGCTTCACCGTGGGGATGTGCGGGTCGGCGCCGTACTTCACGAGCAGACGCATCGCGTCCACGTCGCTGGCGTAGGCGGCGCGCCAGAAGGGCGTGGCGCCCATCTCGTCGACCCCGGCGAAGTCGGAGTTGAACGCCTGGTACCAGACCTTCTTGCGGATGCGGGCGTTGGGGTCGGCGCCCCGGTCGAGCAGCGCCTGCATCAGCTGCAGGTAGGAGGTGGTCTGCTGCATGTAGCCCTTGGGATTGGGATACTGCGACTTGGGCGCCCAGCGGTGATTCAACGTGGCGAAGAGCGGCGCCGCGCCGTTAGCCGCCGGCAGCGACACGTCGGCGCCCTGCTCGAGGAAGCGCATGGCCAGGTCGAAGTGGCCGTTGATCACGGCCATGAGCAGCGGGCTCGTGTGGTCGCCCGGGTTCACCTGATTGATCGTCGCGCCGCCGTCCAGGAGCGCCACTGCCGTGTCGGCGTAGCCCTCGCGCGTGGCGAAGAGCAGCGCCGTGAGGCCGCCCTGCGTGCCGATGAGTTCGTTGTAGCGGAACTGCCGCGACAGACCCGGAATCTGCGCCGCCCGCGCCGGCCCGGCCGCCGCAGCGGCCCGGCGCTCGAACTGCTCGGCATTCGGATCGGTGAGCTTGGCCAGGTCGACCACCTTGGTCGACAGCGCCGGATCGGCGCCCTTGGCGAGCAGCAACGTCACCATGCTGGTGCGGTCGAACGCCGCCGCGAACATCAGCGCCGACTGGCCCTTGGCCGATTCCACGGCGTTCACGTCGGCCCCGGCGGCCACGAGCCGCTCGCGCGGCCGCGAGCACACCCGACTCGGCCGCCATCATGAGCGGCGTGGCGCCGGTCGTGGACACCGCCTTCACGTTGGCGCCGGCCGACACCAGCAGGTCGACCACCGGGGCGCTGCCCGACTTGGCCGCCAGATGCAGCGGCGTATAGGCGCCCAGGCGCGTCGTGGCGGCGTGATTGGCGCCCGCGTAGACGAGCATCTGCGCCATCTCGCCCTGGCCCTTCATGGCCGCCCAGTGCAGCGCGGTCATGCCGTCGCCCTGCGCACCGTTCACGTCGGCGCCGCTCTTCAGCATGGCCCGCACCGCCGCCACGTCGCCGGCCATCACGGCATCGGCCACCGGGTGCCGTCGCCGCCGCGCTCAGCATCGCCACCACGCCGAGCACGAGGCCCGCGCCGGCACCCACTCCCACGAGTCGTCGCATCATCATCAGACTCCGTCTGGCGGGCACTACTGCGCCGCCGTCGTGCTCGCCGCCGCGTTCAAGTCCATGGGCGCCGTGCTGTCGCCGAAGGTCGGCAGGTCGAGGCCCAGCATCTGCCCCACCGACAGCATGGCGTTGGCCATCGGCGTGCCGTCGGCCGCCTTGATGTGCAGGTTGCCCTTGAGCTGACCACCGGCGTGGCCCACCAGGAACAGCGGGCAGCGCTTGTGGTTGTGCACGTTCGAATCGCCCATCGGCGAGCCGTACATCACGAGCGTCTGGTCGAGCAGGTTGCCGTCGCCTTCGGGCGTCTGGCGCAGCTTCTCGAGGAAGTAGGGCACGAGGCTCACGTGGTAGGCGTTGATCTTCGCGAACTCGGTGACGCGGTCTTCGCGGCCCTGGTGGTGCGAGGCGGGGTGGAAGCCGGTGGTGACGCCGCTTTCCGGATACACCCGGCCCGAGGCGTCGCGGCCCATCTTGAACGAGAACACGCGCGTGATGTCGCTGGCGAAGGCCACGGCCTGCAGGTCGAACATCAGCTTCACGTGCTCCGAGAACGAGTCGGGCACGCCAATCGGCGCGCCCGGCAGGGCCCGCTGCTCGCCGCTGCTGTTGAAGGTCTCCACCTTCTGGATGCGCCGTTCGATCTCGCGCACGTCGTCGAGGTAGTCGCTGAGGCGCGCGCGGTCCACGGGGCCCGAGCGTGCGCTGCAGGCGCGCGATCTCGGTCGTGACCCAGTCGAGGATGCTCTTGTCCTCGCGCCGGCGCCGCGAACGTTCTTCGGCCGTGGCGCCCACGCCGAACAACTGGTCGAAGGCCACGCGCGGGTCGCGCACCATCGGCAGCGGCTCGTCGGCCGCGCCCCAGCTGATCGTGTCGGTGTAGACGCACGAGTAGCCGTAGGAGCACCCGCCGGCCTGGTCCACGTTCTCGATGCACAGCTGCATCGAGGGGATGGGCGTCTCTTGCCCGAACTTCTGGGCGTAGTGCTGGTCGATCGAGGTGCCCGCGCGCACGTCGGAGCCTTGCGTCTGGCGCGGATGCGCCTGGGTGAGGAACACGGCGCTCGACCGGAAGTGGTCGCCGCCGATTTCCGGCAGCTCGAACGCTTCGGCGTTGCGCACGTCGGTGTTGCTCACGATGGTGAGGTAGTCGCGGTAGGGCTCGAGCGAGCGCAGGCTGGTGCCACTCAAGTCGAACGCCTTGCCCGTGGCCGCCGGCGACCACATGTGCTTCTGCGTGCCCACCACCGTGGCGCCGGCCGAGCCGTGCACCATCTCGAGCGCGGCAAAGCGCACTTTGCCGGCGGCGGCCGACTTGGCGTAGGCCGTGCGCGCCGGCAGCATCGCCTCGAGGAACGGCAGGGCGACGGTGACGCCGACGCCCTTCAGCATCGTGCGGCGTGAGAGGTGCTTCTGCGAGATGAACATCGTATGCTCCAGCCGAGTGCTTCGTGTTGCGTGTTGCGTGTTGCGTTAGCTGGTCTTTGACCCGCCCCAGCCCCCAGCCCCTAGCCCCAGGATCCAGGGCTAGCGAGCCGGCGGCGCAATCTCCGTCGTCTGCGCCGGTTCGAGCTTGCCCATCCGGAAAGGCGCGCTCGTGGCGATGCCGACGACGAACGACGAGATCGTGTAGTTGGTCTTGGCTGCGTCGCGGATGATGGCGCGCACCACCGGCATGTCGTAGCTTTCCACGCGCCGGCCGAGCGCGTAGGTCATCAGGTGTTCGGTGAAGCTGAGCAGGAACGCGTCCTGGTGCTTGAGCAGCGCCGCGCGCAGGCCAGCCGGTCCGTCCATGGGCGTGCCGTCGTAGAGCTGCCCCTTGGCATCGACCGGCACGAGGCTGTCCTTCGCGCGCCACTTGCCGGTGATGTCGAAGTTCTCGAGCGCCAGGCCGAGCGGATCGATCACCTTGTGGCACGACTGGCACGCCGGGTTGGCGCGATGCTGCTCCATGCGTTCGCGCACCGACAACAGGCGCCCGCCGGCGCTGCCCTTGGTGTCTTCGAGGGCGGGCACATTGGGTGGCGGAGCCGGAGGCGGCGAGGCCAGCAGCACTTCCATCACCCACTTGCCGCGGTTGACCGGTGACGTGCGATCGGCAAACGACGTGGCCAGCAGCACCGAGCCGTGTCCCAGGATGCCGCGGCGATACTCGGGCACGGTCACGCGCTGATAGGCGTCGCCCGTGATGTTGGGAATGCCGTAGTGCTTGGCGACGCGCTCGTTGACGAACGAATAGTCGGCCGAGAGCAGATCGAGGATGCTGCGGTCTTCGCGCACCAGGCTGTCGAAGAACAGCTCGGTCTCGCGCACCAGCGCGGTCGACAGGTAGGTGTCCCAGCTCGGCGCGAAGTGATAGTCGGGGCGCACCTTCTCGACGTCCTGCAGACGCAGCCACTGGTGGGCGAAGCGCGTGGAGAGCGCCTCCGACCGCCGGTCCGCCAGCAGGCGGCGGGTCTCGGTGGCGACTCCCGCCGGCGTGGCGAGCCGCGCCGACGCCTTCACCAGCGCCTCGTCGGGCACCGCGCCCCACACGAAGAACGACAGCCGCGACGCCAGGTCGCCCCCGGCCAGCGCGAACGTCTGGCCGGGCTTGGCCGTGGCCGGCGCCTGCTCGAGCCGGAACAGGAAGCGTGGGCTGGCCAGAATCGCCTGCAGCGCCGTGCGCACGCCCGACTCGAAGTCGCCGCCGTCGGCCCGTCCCTGGTCGTAGAACTTCAGCAGCCCCTGCACCTCGTCGGCCGACAGCGCGCCGCGATAAGCCTGCGTCGCGAGCTTGGTGATGGCGGCTTTGGCGCAGGGCGCTTCTTCGGCCGTGGTCGTGGGCCGGCACGAGAACACCTTGCGGCGGCTCACCGTGTCGGACACGCCGGTGACCGAATGCGGTCCGGTGATGGCGAAGTCGCGCAGGTGCACGAGGGCGGTCACGCCGAAGACCTCGCCGATGTTCGTATCGGCAAGCGTGTGCTCGATCGGCATCACCAGGTCGTCGACCGGACCGTCGAAGCGGTTGATGAACGCGGCCGCCACGCGGCGCGGGCCGGCCTTCACGTAGATCGGCTTGGTGAACACGTTCATGCCGAGCTCGTCGGCTTCATCCATACGCGGGTTGATGTCGAGCAGGGCCACGCGCTCGCCGTCGATCGACACCTCCACCTGCTCGCCCGAGTAGGGGCCGCCGTAGAGCTGCCCCGTGGGCCCGGCGTGCATCATCATGCGGAAGGTGTAGTCGCCATCGGCCGGGAACACGTGCGTGACCGCCATGCCGCCGCGCGTGCCGAGCGGCGCGCCGTCCACATGCCGGTGCTGCGACGCGGTGCGCGAGGTCTTGTAGGTGGTGGCGCTGGCGGTGGCGGTACGGTCGCCCACGGCGAGCCGGCTGATCTGACTGGCGGCGCGCAGGTAGCCCTCGAGCAGCGTGGGTGAGATGCGCTGTGCGTCGGCCACGTTGTCGAAGCCATGCGAGATGGTGTCGGCGGCGAGAAACGCCGTGACGTCCACCTCCAGCCCGAGCAGGTCCTTGATGGCGCGGGCATACTCGGCGCGGTTGAGGCGCTGCGACGGCCGGAAGCCTGGGTTGGGATTGGTCGACGCGAACTCGTCCATGCGCCCTTCGAGCGCGGTGGTGAGCGCCTCGAGCGTGCCCGCGTCGGGCCGCTTCGACCCGGCCGGCGGCATCATGCCCGCGCGCAGCTTGCGAATCATCTTCTCGACCACGTCGGCGCGCTCGTGCGCGCGCATCGCGTCGAAGCCGGCCAGCGACAGGCCGCCCGCCTTCGCGCGATCGCTGTGGCACGTGGCGCAGTAGGTGGCGACGAGCTCGCTCTGCTTGGCCGCCGAGGCGGCCGGCAGGTCGACCGTCTGATGCGAGGGCGCGGGCGCCGGCGAGACGCGGCGTGCGGCCGGCGCCTGTTCGGCGCGCACCGACAGACCGAGAGTGCCGGCGGCCACGGCGGCGACGGCCAGGACGCGGGAACGTTTCAGCATGACACGCACTTGTGGTTGTTCTTCGCGCCGAGCGAGGCGAGATAGTCGATGGTGTCGGGGAACGGCTGCACGCGCTGCACCGGGCCGTTGGCCAGGTCAATCGTGGTCTGGCCAGCGCGGTTCACGCGGGTCACGTCGGCGCCCTTCGCGACCAGGTACTTGATCATCTCGGTGTCGCCGCGCGAGGCGGCGTGGTGAATCACGGTGTTGCCTTCGTAGTCGAGGGCGTTCACGTCCACGCCAATCTCCTCGACCAGATATCTCACGGCCGCCATCATGCCGGTGGGCGCGAACACGTGCGAGTTCCCGGCAAAGCCCTTGCCGTAGCCCACGCCGGCCACCGCCTGCAACGGGGGAATCCCCGGGCCGCCCACGGGCACGGCCGGCAGACTCGACGTGTCGCGCAGCTCGCCCACGCCGTCGAGGCCGCGGGTGCGTTCGGCCGGCCGCACGCTGGGAATCTGCGGGTCGGCGCCGCGCGCCACGAGCAGACGCATGGCCTCGACGTCGCTGGCGTAGGCGGCCCGCCAGAACGGCGTGGCGCCCACTTCATCCACGCCCGACTGGTCGAAGTTGTAGCCCGAGTACCACACCTTGCGCGACAGCCGCGCGTTCGGGTCGGCGCCCCGGTCGAGCAGCGCGCGCATCAGGTCGAGATAGGTCGTCTGCTGCTGCAGATACGACCGCGGCTGCGGATACGCCGCCTTCGGCGCCCATTGCACGTTGAGCGTGGCATAGAGCGGCGCGGCACCCGCCCGGCTCGCCAGATTCGGATCGGCGCCATGCTCGAGCAGATACTTCGCCAGGTCGAAGTGCCCGTTGAGGGTCGCAATCAGCATCGGCGTGGTCTGGTCGGCCGGGACTGCGCAGGTTCACGTCTGCGCCGTGCGCGACCAGCGCGTGGAGCGCCGCGGCCGCCCCCTGGCGGGCGGCCAAGTGCAGCGCTGAGAGCCCGCCCTGGGCGCCGATGAGTTCGTTGTAGCGGAAGGGGCGCGAGGCGCCGGGCACGTCCGCGGCGCGCGGGCCAGCGGCCGAACGCGCGGGAGCAGCGGGGGGCGCCGCCGCCTCGGGCGGGCGGCCTTCGCCGTCGCCCATCGTGAGCGCCGCCAGGTCCACGACCTTGGACGTGGCGCCGGCCTTGGCGCCGCGCTGCAGCAGCAGCGTCACCACGTCGGCCCGATCGAAGGCGGCAGCAAACATCAGCGGCGTCTGGCCGTGCGCCAGCTCGGTGGCATTGACCTCGGCCTTCGCGTCGAGCAGCGCCGTCACGGCGGCAGCGTTGCCGGCCTGCGCCGCGAGCATCAACGCCGTGGCGCCAGTGGTGGTGGCGGCGTTCACATCGGCGCCGCGATCGAGCAGCGCCTTCACGACCACGGCGAAGCCGCCCTGGCTGGCCACATGAAGGGGCGTGTAGCGGCCCAGACGGCTCGTGGCCTTCACGTTGGCGCCGGCATAGAGCAGCACCTCGGTGAGGTCGGTGTCGCCGTGGGTGGCGGCCCAGTGCAGCGCCGTCATGCCGTCGCCCTGGGCGCCGTTGACGTCGCCGCCGGCACGCACGAGCGTGCGCACGGTCGCGCGCATCGCGGCGCATGGCCGCGTCGGCCACGGGTGCCGTGCCCGAGGCGTGCATGCCCCCGCCGAGGCCAGCCACGAGCGCGGCGCTCGCCAGCAGATGCGGTATCCACGTGCGCGTCATCACTGCAGCTCCGCCAGCGCCGCAGCCGTCGTCTCGGCCGGAGCGGTTCAGTTCGAGGGCACCGGTGCTGTCGCCGAAGGCCGGCGTGTCGACGCCCACGGCCTGCAGGGCGCTCAGCATGGCGTTGGCCATGGGCGTGCCGTCGGCCGCCTTCACGTGCATGTTGCCCTTGAGCCGCCCGCCGGCGTGGCCGGCCAGGAACAGCGGGCAGCGCTTGTGGTTGTGCATGTTCGAGTTGCCCATGGCCGAGCCGTAGACGATCAGGCTGTTGTCGAGCATGGTGCCGTCGCCGTCGGGCGTGTTCTTCAGGCGCTCGAGCAGGTGCGGCACCAGGCCGACGTGATACGTGTTGATCTTCTGGAAGTCCTTGATCCGGTCTTCGCGCTCCTGGTGATGCGACGCGGTGTGGAAGGCGCTGGTCGAGCCGCTCGGCCCGAACACGCGGTTCGACACGTCGCGGCTCATCTTGAACGCGAACACGCGGGTGACGTCGGAGGCGAAGGCCACGGCCTGCAGGTCGAACATCAGCTTGACGTGTTCGTCGTAGGAATCGGGCACGCCCACCGGCGCACCGGGCAGCTCGCGCGCCTCGCCGCTCGTATTGGCGGCCTCGACCTTCTGGATGCGCCGCTCGATTTCGCGCACGTCGTCGAGGTAGTCGGCGAGGCGGGCCCGGTCGGCCACCCCGAGACGGCCCTTCAGCTCGCCCACCGACTCGGCGACGAAGTCGAGAATGCTCTTGTCGTCGCGCCGGCGCGCCTTGCGCGCCTCGGGCGTGGTGCCCACGCCGAAGAGCTGGTCGAAGACCGCGCGCGGGTCGCGAATCATCGGCAGCGGCTCGGTCGGCGAGGCCCAGCTGATCGAATCGGTGTAGACGCACGAGTAGTTGTAGGAGCAGCCGCCGGCCTGGTCGACGTTCTCGATGCACAACTGCATGGCCGGAATCGGCGTGTCCTGCCCGAACTGCCGCGCGAAGATCTGGTCGAACGAGGTGCCGGCGAAGACATCCGAGCCCTGCGTCTGCTTGGGCTTGGACTGCGTGAGGAACACCGCCGCCGAGCGGAAGTGGTCGGCGCCGATCTCGGGCGCGCTGAACGCCTCGGCGTTGCGGCAATCGGTGTTGCTCACGATGGTGAGGTGCTGGCGGTAGGGCTCGAGCGCCGCCATGGCCGTGCCCGTCAGGTCGTAGGCCGACCCGGTCAGCGCCGGCGCCCACATGTTCATCTTGGCGCCGAAGGTGGTGCTGCCGGCGGCGCCGTGCACCATCTCGATGGCGATGAGCCGCAGCTTCTTGTCGGCCACCTTGGCGTAGGCCGTGCCGGCGGGCAGCATCGCGTCCAGGAACGGCAGAGCGATCGTCGCACCAAGCCCCTTCAGGGCGGTCCGTCTCGTCACGTGCGTCTTCGTCAGGAACATGCGGTCACCTATCTGTCCATCGTCGTGAGCGGGGCGGCCACGCGAACGACACTCTTCTGGAACTGTTCGCTGGCCACGATCCCTTGCACGAACGCCGAGATCTTGTAGTCGCGCCGCGCCGCCTGCCGGATCACGGCGCGCACGGCCGGCATGTCCGACGCGTCGATGCGGCGGCCGAGGGCGTAGGTCATGAGGTGCTCGGTGAAGCTGAGCAGAAACGCGTCCTTGTGCCCAACCAGGGCGGCCCGCAGGCCCGCCTCCCCCACCATGCGCGTGCCGTCGTAGAGGTCGCCGACGGCGTCGACCGGCACGCCGTTGTCCTTGATGCGATAGCGGCCGGTGGCGTCGAAGTGTTCGAGCGCGAGGCCGAGCGGATCGATCACCTTGTGACACGACTGGCAGGCCGGGTTCTTGCGATGCACGTCCATGCGCTCGCGCACCGACAGCACCTTGCCGTCGCTCGTGCCCTTGGTGTCTTCGAGCGCGGGCACGTTGGGCGGCGGCGGCGGCGGCGGCGAGCCGAGCAGCACTTCCATGATCCACTTGCCGCGTTGCACCGGCGAGGTGCGGTCGGCAATCGAGGTGAGCGTGAGCACGCTGCCGTGGCCGAGGATGCCGCGGCGTTGCTCGGGCAGCGAGACGCGGCGGAACTGCGGGCCGTTCACGCCGGGCAACCCGTAGTGCCGCGCCACCCGGTCGTTGACGAAGGTGTAATCGGCCGTGAGCAGGTCGAGCACGCTGCGGTCCTCTCGCACCAGGCTGTCGACGAACAGCTCGGTTTCCTTCTGCAGCGCCTGCGACAGCGTCCGGTCGAAGTAGGGATACAGAATCGGATCCGGCGACACGTCGTCGAGGTCTTGCAGGCGCAACCACTGCGACGCGAAGCGAGTCGCCAGCGTCTCCGAGCGCGGGTCGGCCAGCAAGCGCGCCACCTGCTTCTCGAGCTGCACCGGCGTGGCGAGCTTGCCTTGCGCGGCGGCCGCCAGCAGGGCCGGGTCGGGCCCCGCCGCCCACAGGAAGAACGACAGCCGCGAGGCGAGCTCTACGTCGGCCAGGCGATACGGCTGTCCGGGCTTGGCGGTGGCCGGCGTGTTCTCGAGCCGGAACAGGAACTGCGGACTTGCGAGCACCGCCTCCACCGCTTTGGTCACGCCCACTTCGAACGTGCGATCGCGACGGCCCGAGTCGTAGAACGCCATCAGGCGCGTGACCTCGCGCTCGGTCGGCGCCCGACGGAACGCCCGGGCCGCCAGGCCCTGCACGATCGACGGTGGCACAACCCGTCTCGTCGGCGACCGACGTGGGCCGGCAGGTGAAGATCTTGCGCCGGCTGGCCGTATCGGACATGCCGGTGACCTTGTGCGGGCCCACGACGGCGAGATTGCGCAGGTGCGGCAGGGTGGTGATGCCGACGGCGATGCCAATTTCGGTGTCGGCCAGCGTGTGCTCGATGGGCGCCACCAGGTCGTTGACTGGCCCCTCGAAGCGCTGCAGGAACGCCGCCGTGACCCGCTGCGGCCCGGCCTGCACGTGCACCGAGGGCGTCTTGAGCGACAGGCTCGACGTGGTCTCGTTCATGCGCGGGTCGATGTCGAAGAGCGCCACGCGCGCGCCGTTGATCGACACCTCGATCTGCTCGCCGGTAGCGGTGTTGCCGAACAGGATGCCGAGCGGCTCGGCGAAGAAATCGAGGCGGAACACGTAGTCGCCGTCGGCCGGGAACGTGTGCATCGTCGAGATGCCGCCGCGGGTGCCGAGCGGAGCGCCCGTCGGCCCGGGCCAGCTGCGACGCCGTCTTCGGCAGGCTGTAGGTGGACTCGCCTGGCGCGCTGTCGGGATCGCCCACGGCCAGCGCCGTCACCCGGCTGGCCGCACGGAGATAGCCTTCCATCAGCGTGGGTGAGAAGGTCTGCGCGTCGGCCACGTTGTCGAAGCCGTGGCTGATCGTGTCGGGCGGCAGGAGCGGCGTCACGTCGACGTCGACCCCGAGCAGCTCGTGCACGGCGCGCTGGTATTCGGCGCGGTTCAACCGCTGGAACGGACGCCAGCCGGGATTCGGATTGACGGCGGCATGTTCGTCCATGCGCGCTTCGAGCGCCACGGTGAGTTCGTCGAGTGATCCGGCGGGCGGACGCTTGGCCCCGGCCGGCGGCATCATGCCGGCGCGCAGCTTACGCAGCATCTTCTCGACCACCTCGGGCGACTCGGCCGCGCGCATGGCATTGAAGCCGGCCAGCGACAGACCGCCCGCCTTGGCCCGCTCGCTGTGGCAGGTGCTGCAGTAGGTGGCGACCAGCTCGGTCTGCGCGGCCGAGCTCATGGCCGGCACCGAAGGCGCAACGGGGTTCGCCGTCCCGGCACGCGCGGCCCGCGGCACCGACGCGGGCGCCTGCTGCCCGCCTGCCGCCGACAGCCCGGCCAGGGTGAGACCCACTGCTGCGGCCGCCAGCGCCGCCGTCGCGTTCCGATACATCCAGTACCCCTCCGGAATCCGGGACCCGAGCCCCCTACAGGGCCGCGGTCGTGTCGCCAGCCGAGTTCAGGTTCATCGCCGCCGTGCTGTCGCCAAACGACGTCACGTCGTTCAACCCGAGCACGTGCAACATGCTCAGCATCACGTTGGCCATGGGCGTGCCGTCGGCCGCCTTGATGTGCAGGTTGCCCTTGAGCTCGCCGCCGGCGTGGCCGGCCAGGAACAAGCGGGCAGCGCTTGTGGTTGTGCACGTTCGAGTTGCCCATCGGCGAGCCGTAGAGCACCAGCGTGTTGTCGAGCAGGTTGCGCTCGCCGTCGGGCGTGTTCTTCAGCTTGTTCAGGAAGTAGGGCAGCATGCCCGACGTGGTAGGTGTTGATTTTCTGGAAGTCCTTGATGCGATCTTCGCGGTCCTGATGGTGCGAGGCCGAGTGGAACGCGGTCTTCACGCCGCTGTCGGCGAACACGCGATTGCTGGCGTCGCGGCCCAGCTTGAACGAGAACACGCGCGTGATGTCGCTGGCGAAGGCAATCGCCTGCAGGTCGAACATCAGCTTGATGTGCTCTTCGAACGAGTCGGGCACGCCCACCGGCGCCCCGGGCAGCGCGCGTTCGTCGCCGCTGCGGTTGAACGACTCGGTCTTCTGGATGCGGCGCTCGATCTCGCGCACGTCCTCGAGGTAGTCGCCCAGGCGGGCCTGATCGGCCGCGCCCAGGTCGCGCTTGAGGCGGCTGATATCGGCCGTGATCCAGTCGAGGATGCTCTGGTCTTCGGTGCGCCGCTCGGCCCGTGCCTGCGCCGTGGCGCCCACGCCGAAGAGCTGGTCGAAGGCCACGCGCGGATCGCGAATCATCGGCATCGGGTCGGTGGGCGACGCCCAGCTGATCGTGTCGGTATAGACGCACGAGTAGCCGTAGGAGCAGCCGCCCGCGGCATCCACGTTCTCGATGCAGAACTGCATCGACGGAATCGGCGTCTCCTGGCCGAACTTGCGCGCGTAGAGCTGGTCGAGCGACGTGCCGACGTGCACGTCGGAACTCTGCGTCTGCTTGGGGTGCTCCTGGGTGAGGAACACCGCGCTCGAGCGGAAGTGGTCGCCGCCGATCTCAGGCAGCTCGAAGGCCTCGGCGTTCTTCACGTCGGTGTTGCTGACGATCGTGAGGTAGTCGCGCAGCGGGTCGAGCGGCATGAGCGAGGACGGCGACAGGTCGAAGGCCTTGCCCGCAGCCGCCGGCGCCCACATGTTCTGCTTGATGCCGATGGCGGTGCTGCCGGCCGAGCCGTGCACCATCTCGATGCAGGCCAGGCGCACCTTCCCCGCCGCGGTCTTCGCCAGCGCCGTACGCGCCGGCACCATCGCCTCGAGGAACGGCAGCGCAATGGTGGCGCCCAGGCCTCGCAGCGCGGATCGCCTCGACAAGTGCTTCTGAGTGATGAACATATGCTCGCTTCGCTCCGCGCTCGTTGGCTATCTATCGATCGATCGTCGTCGTCGTGACCGACGGCGCGATTTGACTTTTCTGAAAGGCTTGACTGGCGACGACGCCCTGCACGAACGCCGACACCTTGTAGTTCTGAGCCGCCGCGTCCTTGATGATCTGGCGCACCGTGGGCATGTCGTACGACTCGACGCGCCGGCCGATGGCATACGTCATCAGACGCTCGGTGAAGCTCAGAAGGAACGCGTCCTGGTGCTTGATCAACGCGGCGCGCAATCCCGCCGGGCCGCTCATCTTGGTGCCGTCGTAGAGATCTCCGTTGGCATCCACCGGCACTTCGTTGTCCTTGATGCGCCAGGCGCCGGTGACGTCGAAGTTCTCGAGCGCCAGGCCCAGTGGGTCGATCACCTTGTGGCACGACATGCACGCCGGGTTGGCGCGATGCTGCTCCATGCGCTCGCGCACCGACAGCGTGCGGCCGCCGGCCGTGTCCTTGGTCTGGTCGAGGGTGGGCACGTTGGGCGGCGGTGGAGGCGGCGGCGAGCCGAGCAGCACCTCCATGATCCATTTGCCGCGCAGCACCGGCGACGTGCGGTCGGCAATCGAGGTGAGGGCCAGCACGCTGCCGTGCCCGAGGATGCCGCGCCGGTTGGGGTTGGTGACCGCCACGCGGCGGAAGGCCTCGCCGGTGACGTTGGGGATGCCGTAGTGGATGGCCACGCGCTCGTTGACGAACGTGTAGTCGCTGTCGAGCAGGTCGAGCACGCTGCGATCCTCGCGCACCAGGCTGTCGACGAAGAGTTCGGTCTCGCGCCGCATGCCAGCGGCCAGGGTGTCGTCGTAGTCGGGATACTGCAGGTAGTCCGGAATCATCTTGTCGAGGTCTTGCAGGCGCAGCCACTGCGCGGCAAAGCGCGTGGCCAGCGTTTCCGACCTCGGGTCGGCGAGCATGCGGCTCACCTGCTTGCGCAAGGCCAGCGGCGTGCGGAACTGCCCGGCCGCCGCGGCCTTGAGCAGTTCGGCATCGGGCACGCTGCCCCACAGGAAGAACGACAGGCGCGAGGCCACGTCGTGGTCGTTGATGCGGTAGCTCTGGCCGGCGCGCAGCGTGGCCGGCACTTCCTCGAGGCGGAACACGAAGCGCGGGCTGGCCAGAATGGCCTGCAGCGCGAAGCGGATGGCCTGCTCGAAGTCGCCCTTCTTGCGGCCCTGCTGATAGAACCCCATCAGCACGTCGAGGTCGGCCGGCGAGGTCGGACCGCGGAAGGCGCGCGCGGCGAGCCCCTTCAGGATGTCGCTGGCGCACGGCGCCTCTTCGGCCGCCGTGGTCGGCCGGCAGGTGAAGACCAGGCGGCGGCTCACCGTGTCGGAGACCCCGGTCACGTCGTAGGGGCCGTTCACCGTCATGTCGCGCAGGTGCGGCATCAAGGTCACGCCGTAGCTCATGCTCACGTCGGCCAGCGTGTTCTCGACCGGGATCAGGATGTCGTTGATGGGCGCCTCGAACTTCTGCACGAACGCCGCCGAGACGCGGTGCGGACCGGCCTTCACCGCAATGCGCGCCGTCTTCGGATCCAGGCTGTTCTTCGGATCCGATTCGCTCATCCGCTGGTTGAGCGGAATCAGCGCCACGCGCTCGCCGTCGATCGAGATGTCGATCTCTTCCTCGATGTCCATCACGCTGAGCGTGCTGCGGCCGTAGAGCCCGCCGAGCGGCTCGTTGTGCAGGTTGACGCCGATCACGTACTCGCCGTCGGCCGGAAAGATGTGCACTACCGAGATGCCGCCGCGGGTGCCCATGGGCGCGCCCTCGATGTGCCGCATCTGCGACATCGTGCGCCCCACCTTGTAGGTGGCGGCGCTGGCCGAGGCCTCGCGGTCGCCCACCGCCAGGCGGCTGATCTGGCTGGCCGCGCGCAGATAGCCTTCGAGCACGGTCGGCGACAGGCCCTGCACGTCGGCCACGTTGTCGAAGCCGGCGCTGAGCGTATCGGGCGGCAGGAACGCGGCGATGTCGACCTCGATGCCGAGCAGTGCCTTGACGGCGCGGGTGTACTCGGCGCGATTGAGGCGCTGGAAGGGCCGCCAGCCGGGATTCGGGTTGATCGACGCATGTTCGTCCATGCGCGATTCGAGGGCGTGCGTGAGCGCGTCGAGCGTGGCCGCGTCGGGCCGCTTGGCCCCGGCCGGCGGCATCATGCCGGCGCGCAGCTTGCGGATGATCTTCTCGACCACCTCCGGCTGCTCCTGCGCGCGCATCGCGTTCCAGTTGGCCAGCGACAGACCGCCGGCCTTGGCCCGATCGCTGTGGCAGCCGGCGCAGTAGGTCGACACCAGCTCGGTCTGGCTGGCCGCCGTGAAGGTGGGGGCCGCAGCCACATGCGCGAAGGCCACCGGCGTGGGCCGCGCCGGCGTGGCGGTCTGCGCCGCGACGCTCAGGCCGAAGGCCGTGACCATCGCTGCGCCGCCGAGCAGGGTCGATCGTGAAGTCGTCATTCGTGGTCTCATCCGCGTCGCCGAGCCAGACCCGCTTGCGCAAGAACGGCTGGGGCCTCCTGGGATGCCCGCAGCCGTTCCATGACCGCTACCGCGGGTGCGTGTGCCCCGCTAGCACGACACGCACTTGTGGTGATTCTTGGCGCCCAGTTTCTCGAGCAGCTTGAGCGCTTCGGGATAGGGCTGCGTGCGCTGCACCGGGCCGTTGGCCATGTCGGCCGTGGACTGCCCTTCGCGGTTCACGCGGGTCACGTCGGCGCCCTTCGACACCAGGTAGTCGATCATGGCCACGTCGCCGCGCGCCGCCGCCTGATGCAGCGCGGTGTTGCCTTCGTGGTCGGCGGCGTTCACATCGGCGCCCAGTTCCTCGACCAGGAATTCACGGCGGCCATCATCCCGCTCGGGGCGTAGCGATGCGAGTTGGCCGCAAACCCTTCGCCGTAGCCCACGCCGGCAGCCGCCTGCAGCGCGGTCACGCCCGGACCGCCCACGGGCAGCGGCGGCAACGCCGACACATCGCCGCCCTCGCGCACGCCAGCGTCGCCCACGCGGGGACGCCCGGCTGGCTTGGCGGTGGGGATGTTCGGGATCGGCGCCGTACTTCAGCAGCAGCTTCATGGCCTCGATGTCCGAGGCGTAGGCCGCCCGCCAGAACGCGGTGGCGCCGATCTCGTCCACGCCCGAGAGATCGAAGTTGTAGCCCGAGTACCACACCTTGAAGCGCAAGCGGGCGTTGGGGTCGGCGCCGCTTGATCGAGCAGCGCCTTCATGGTGTCGAGATAGGTGGCCTTCTGCTGCAGGTACGAGCGCGGCTGCGGATAGAGCGCCTTGGGCGCCCACTGCACGTTGACCACGCCGTAGAGCGGCGCCACGCCGTTTTCGGCAACCAGATTGGGATTGGCGCCCTTCTCGAGCAGGTGCAGCGCGATGTCGAAGTGCCCGTTGGCAATGGCCAGCACGAGCGGGCTGCTCTTGTCACCGGCACTGACCTGATTCACGTCGGCGCCGGCGTCGAGCAGCACGTTCACCGCCTCCATCGACCCCTGGCGCACGGCGAACAGCAGCGGCGTGAGACCGCCTTGCCAGCCGACCAGTTCGTTGTAGCGGAACTGACGATCGACTCCGGCCTTGCCTACGGCCGGACCACGACGGCCACCACCACCTCCGCCGCCCTGGGCCACCACAGGGGCCGGCGTCGTCGCGGCCGCGGGACCGCCAGCGGCGGCAGGACGGGCGGTGCCGGCATTGGGTTCGGGCGCGGGAGCGCCCGCGGCCGGCGTGGTCGGCATCGGCGGACGGAATTCATCTTCGGGCGAGGTCAGCGTCGACACGTTCACGACCTTGGTCGTGGCCTTCACGTTGGCACCCGCCGCCACCAGCACCTTCATCACCTCGACGCGCGAGAACGCCGCCGCGAACATCAGCGGCGTCTGCTGCATCGACGACTCCTTGGCCTCGAGGTCGGAGCCAGCGGCGAGCAGGGCCTTCACCGCGTCGGCGTTGCCCGACGCAGCGGCCAGCATCAGCGGCGTGGTGCCCGTGGAGGTGGCGGCCACGGCATCGGCGCCCGCCTTGAGCAGCACCTGCACCACCGGCGCGTTGCCGTTGCGCGAGGCGATCACGAGCGGCGTGTTGCTGCCGAGACGCGTCGTGGCCCGCACGTTGGCGCCGGCGTAGACCAGCATCTGCGCCAGCTCAGCGTCGTTCTTCATGGCCGCCCAGTGCAGCGCGGTCATGCCGTCGCCCTGCGCGGCGTTGACGTCACTGCCCTGCTGCAGCAGGGTCTTCACGGCCGCCCGGTCGCCCTGCATGGCGGCATCGGCCACCGGAGCCTGGGCCTGCGCCGCCAGCAGCCCCGTGGCGAGCACGCCGGCCACGAGGCCGGCCGCGAGGCCACGCAGGTTCCACCTACCGCACATACGAAGTGGCATCGCAGTCTCCTACAGAGCCGCCGTCTGGTCGGGCACGGCGTTCAAGTCCATCACGCCCGTGCTGTCGCCGAACGTCTTGGTGTCGCTGAGGCCGAGCAGGTGCATCGCGCCCAGCAGGGGGTTGGCCATCGGCGTGCCGTCGGCGGCCTTGAGGTGCAGGCCGCCCTTGAGCTGACCGCCGGCGTGGCCGGCGAAGATCAGCGGGCAGCGCTTGTGGTTGTGCACGTTCGAGTTGCCCATCGGCGACCCGTAGATGACCAGCGTGTTGTCGAGCAGGCTGCGCTCGCCGTCGGGCGTGTTCTTCAGCTTGTTGAGGAAGTACGGCAGCTGCGCCACGTGGTAAGTGTTGATCTTCTGGAAATCGCGGATGCGATCCTCGCGGTCCTGGTGATGCGAGGCCGGATGGAAGCCAGAGGTGACGCCACTTTCGGGATAGGCGCGGCTCGATCCGTCGCGGCCCATCTTGAACGAGAACACGCGCGTGATGTCGCTCGCGAAGGCCACCGCCTGCAGGTCGAACATGAGACGCACGTGCTCGGCAAACGCGTCGGGCACGCCCACCGGCGCACCGGGCAGCTCGCGCGGGTCGCCGCTCGAGTTGGACGCTTCGACCTTCTGGATGCGCCGCTCGATCTCGCGCACGTCGTCGAGATACTCGCCCAGGCGCGCCCGGTCGGCCGGGCCCAGATCGCCGCGCAGCTTGGCCACTTCGGCGGTGATGAAATC
Source organism: uncultured Acidobacteriota bacterium (assembly GCA_963814395.1). Classification (GTDB taxonomy): domain Bacteria; phylum Acidobacteriota; class Vicinamibacteria; order Vicinamibacterales; family UBA2999; genus CADEFD01. The sequence goes on along the minus strand of CAWFCS010000027.1, from coordinate 994,198 downwards.
GAGGATGCTCTTGTCGCGCTTGCGCCGCGCGGCGCGTTCGGCCGGCGTGCTGCCCACGCCGAACAACTGGTCGAAGGCCGCGCGCGGATCGCGAATCATCGGCAGCGGTTCCTTGGGCGACGCCCAGCTCACCGTGTCGGTGTAGACGCACGAGTAGCCGTAGGCGCAGCCGCCGGCTTGGTCGATGCTCTCGATGCACAACTGCATCGACGGAATCGGCGTCTCGTTGCCGACCTTCTGGGCGTAGAACTGATCGAGCGAGGTGCCGGCCACCACATCCGACCCCTGCGTCTGCTTCGGGTGGCTCTGCGTGAGGAACACCGCGCTCGAGCGGAAGTGATCGCCGCCGATTTCCGGCAGCTCGAACGCCTCGGCATTCCGCACGTCGGTGTTGCTGACGATCGTGAGGTGGTCGCGCAGCGACTCGAGCGGCGCCAGGCTGCTCGGCGACAGATCGAACGCCCGTCCGGTCGCGGCCGGCGCCCACATGTGCTTCTGGATGCCGATGGCGGTGCTGCCGGCCGAGCCATGCACCATCTCGATGGCCGCCAGGCGCACCTTGTTGGCCGCCGTCTGCGCCAGGGCCGTGCGCGCCGGCACCATGGCCTCGAGGAACGGCAAGGCGACGGTGACGCCGAGGCCCTTCAGCGCGGTGCGGCGAGAGAGGTGTTTCTGTGTGATGAACATATGGGGCTCGTTCGGGATCTAGCGTTCGGCGACCGTCGTGTCCGTGCCTTCGACGCGACTCATGCGGAAGGCGTTGGAGTTGATGACGCCGAGGATGAAGGCCGACATCGTGTAGTCGTGCTTGCTGGCGTCGCGAATCACGCGGCGCACGGTGGGCATGTCGTAGGGCTGCAGCCGCCGGCCCAGGGCATAGGTCATGAGCCGCTCGGTGAAACTGAGCAGGAACGCGTCCTGATGCTTGAGCAGCGCGTCGCGCAAACCCGCCGGGCCGCTCATCTTCGTGCCGTCGTAGAGTTCGCCGTTGGCGTCGACCGGCACTTCGTTGTCCTTGATCCGCCACTTACCCGTGACGTCGAAGTTCTCGAGCGCGAGGCCGAGCGGGTCGATCACCTTGTGGCACGACATGCAGGCCGGGTTGGCGCGGTGCTGCTCCATGCGCTCGCGCACCGACAGGAGCTTCCCGCCCAGGGCTCCACCGGTCTCTTCGAGGGTGGGCACGTTCGGCGGCGGCGCCGGTGGCGGCGAGCCGAGCAGCACCTCCATCACCCACTTGCCGCGCTGCACGGGCGAGGTGCGGTCGGCCACCGACGTGAGCAGGAGCACGCTGCCCTTGCCGAGGATGCCGCGGCGCTCGTCGGGTACCTGCACGCGGCGGAACTCCGCGCCCATCACATTGGGCATGCCGTAGTGGCGGGCCACCCGTTCGTTCACGAACGAGTAGTCGGCGCGCAGCAGGTCGAGCGCGCTGCGGTCTTCGCGCACCAGGCTGTCGAAGAAGAGCTCGGTCTCGCGCACGAGGTTCGCGGCGAGGGTGTGATCCCAGTAGGGAAAGAGCAGCGCGTCGGGGCGGATCTTCTCGACGTCCTGCAGCCGCAGCCACTGTCCGGCAAAACGCGTGGCCAGCGATTCCGACCGCGGGTCGGCGAGCATGCGCCGCACCTGCGCGTCGACCGCGGCGGCCGTGCGCAAGCCGCCGGTCGTGGCGGCCTTCACGAGCACGGGATCGGGACCGGCGCCCCACAGGAAGAACGAGAGGCGCGACGCCAGGTCGAGGTCGGCCACCTGGAAGGTCTGGCCGACTCGCGCCGTGGCGGGCGGCTGCTCGAGACGGAACACGAAGCGCGGGCTGGCGAGCAGCGCTTCGAGGGCGGCCTGGATGCCGGCCTCGAAGTCGGCGCCGGTGCGGCCCTGCTCATAGAAGCCCAGCAGCGTTTGCACGTCGCTCGGCGAGGCCGGCTCGCGGTAGGCCTCGGAGGCCAGGCGCTTCAGTATCTCGGTGGCGCACGGCGCTTCTTCGGCCTGCGTGGTGGGCCGGCACGAGAACACGCGCCGGCGGCTCACCGTATCGGACACGCCGGTGACGCTGAACGGGCCGCTGATGCTGAAGTCGCGCACGTGCGGCAGGGTGGTGATGCCGAAGCCGCTGCCGATCTGCGAGTCGGCCAGCGTGTAGTCCTGGGGCGCCAGCAGATCGTCGACCGGCGCCTCGAACTGCCGCAGGAAGGCGGCGGACACACGCTGCGGACCGGCCTTCACGTGCACCTTCGGGGAGCGCAGGTTCATCCCGTTGGCGTCCTGCTCGGTCATGCGCGGGCTGATGTCGAGCACCGCCACGCGCTGGCCGTTGATCGAGATCTCGATCTTCTCGCCGCGCGCGATGCTGCCGTAGAGCTCGCCGGTGGGAATCGAATGCAGCATCACGCGGAAGCTGTACTCGCCGTCGGCCGGGAACACGTGCACGAGCGACACGCCGCCGCGCGTGCCCACCGGGGCGCCCTCGATGTGCTCCATCTGCGACTGCGTGCGGGGCACCTTGTAGGTGGCTTCGGTGGGCGTCGAGTTGGGATCGCCCAGGGCCAGCGTGCTGATCCGGCCGGCCGCCCGCAGGTAGCCCTCCATCAGCGCCGGCGAGAAGCCCTGCGCGTCGGCCACGTTGTCGAAGCCGTTGCTGAGTGTGTCGGGCGGCAGGTACGACGACACGTCGAGGTCGAGGCCGAGCAGGCTCTTCACGGCCGTGGTGTATTCGGCGCGATTCAGACGCTGAAACGGACGCCAGCCGGGGTTCGGGTTGACCGACGCCAACTCGTCCATCCGCGACTCGAGTGCCGCCGTGAGGGCGTCGATCGCGGCCGCATCCGGCCGCTTCGATCCGGCTGGGCGGCATCATGCCGGCGCGCAGCTTGCGGATGATCTTCTCGACGACCTCGGGCTGCTCCTGCGCCTTCATCGCATTGAAGTTGGCCAGCGACAGGCCGCCGGCCTTGCCCCGTTCGCTGTGGCAGGTGGCGCAGTAGGTGGTGACGAGTTCGGTCTGCAGCGCGGCGGTGAGGCCGCTCGACGGAGCACCGTGCGACGAAGCGGCGGCGGGCCGCGTGCGGCGGGCCGCCTGGGCAGAGGCAGGCGCCGAGACGGGCGCAGCGCCACGAGCCGCCGTCGGCGCGGGAACCGCGGCGCGTTGCTGGCCATTGACGAGCACGCCCAGCCCGGCGCACAGCAGCGTGATGGTGGCGGCGGCAAGCGCACGTTGCCTCATGACCGGACCCCTACACATGACGCTAAGTGTCTGATTCCATACACCAACACAGGCTGAGTATACGGCCGAATCAGGCCCATGCCGGCGCCGCCCCGCGCACTTTCCACGCACTTTGTAGTCTTGCCGTGTCTCCGTTTGTCTCGGGGTCTGGCACGGAGACAATTCCGCGTGTGGCGTATCCTGCCACCGTCGCAGAACGTCCTATCCGCGAGGTCAAACGACGATGCAATTCTCGAAACTGTTCGGCAGCGGGGATCCCGACCTGGCTCGCTTCCCTGACCCCGCCGTGGACGTCGCTCCGGGCGCTTCGGGCCCCGCCGTGGCGGTGCTCGCCGGCGGCTGTTTCTGGTGCACCGAGGCGGTGTTCCTGCCGCTCGACGGGGTGCAGGCGGTCGTCTCGGGCTACATCGGCGGCGCCCCGGACACCGCCAACTACCAGGCCGTGTGCAGCGGCACCACCGGCCATGCCGAAGCCATCCAGATCACGTTCGATCCGTTGCTGATCAGTTTTGGCCAGCTGCTGAAGGTGTTCTTCGCCGTGGCCCACGACCCCACCCAACTGAACCGTCAGGGCGGCGACCGCGGCACCCAGTACCGCTCGGCCATCTTCCCGGTGGACGCGGAGCAGCAGGCCGTGGCCGAGGCCTATATCGGCCAGTTGAATGCCGCCGGGGCCTATCCCTCGCCGGTCGTCACCACGGTGGAAACGGCCGGGCCGTTCTTTCCCGCCGAGGCGTATCACCAGAACTTCGCGGCGCGCAATCCCGCCCAGCCCTACGTGGCCGCGGTGGCCCTACCCAAGGTGGACAAGCTCGAGCGCTATTTTGGCGAGCGGCTGAAGGGGGCTGGGACGCGCGGCTGAGAGCCGGAGACGTCCGTCGCGCGTTCAGCCACGCTCCGGTACCGCTCGCGCGGTCACCGCTGCCGTTCGAGCAGCGAACGCCGCCAGCGCGCCCTGGGGACGGAACCGCCCGGCCGGCCCTGCGTCTCCTACCTGCAGGAGAATCAAGCCGTGAATGTGCTGCGTTCCGCGTCGTTCCTGGTGAAAGCGCCCCTCATCCTGGCGTTCCTCTTCGTCATCAACCTGATGACGTCACCCGGGCACTGGTGGGTGCAGTGGCCCGCCCTCGGCATGGGCATCGCGTGGGTGCTCAGTCTGTTCCGCGTGCTCCGTGCCGTGGTGCTGGCGGGCGGACTCGCCGCGCTGGCCGCCATCATCATGCGCCGGCGGGCCTGACGGCCGCCCCCCACCGGGCGCGCCGCGTGTTCAGCAGCCAGGCGTGCCGGGCGGACACTTGAAGGCGCCGTCCGGCACGGCAATGCGCTGCAGCTCGGTGATGGCGCCACCCAGGGCGCGGCGCAGCCGCTCCGATACGCCAAGCTCGCGCGCGTTCCAGACGTGCTTGGCGGCCGCATCCCAGGCGCCGTCCATCATCGCCGCCGAGGCCAGACCGAGCTGGGCGCGTCCCAGCGACGGCTCGAGCGTGGCGGCCCGTTCGAAGAGCGCGCGCGCCAAGCCCGATCCGCGCACGTAGAGCGCGATCTCGCCAGCAGCCACGAGGTCGGCCGCGTCGCCAGTCTCGGCCACCTGCGCCAGGTCGGCGGCCACGGCGTGGCGATCGCCGGCGAGCGCGTGCTGCGCCGCCCGCTCGAGCGGGGAGCCAGCCACTGCCGGCGCGAGATCGAACGCCACCTCCCACGGGATCTGCCCGCCCGCCGCACTCGCCGGATTCTTCTGCGTGAACTGCACGGGCAGGAGCACGACGTGCGGGAGGCGCCCGGGCGCATGGGCGGTGAACATCCACACACCCGACGTCACCCCCAGCACCGACCACTGGCCCTTGTCGTTGGCGCGCGCCTTGAAAGCCTTCTGCCCGACGAACTCCAAGCCCCGATAGCCGTGCAGCGCGTCGAGTTCGATCGACGCCGGCATGCCTTCGCCGCCGGCCGCCATCACGGTGCCCTTCACGCGCAGCGCCGTCTGCGCGCTGCCCGCCCCGACGGCCAGGGCCACGAGGGCGATGGCGCCCATCCACTGGTGCCGTCGCTGCTGCTCGATCGTCATCGCGCGTCTCCTCGGGAAGATCGTGACCGTGGGTTGCGCGGCCAGTGTGCGCCTAGGGCACCACGATTGGCAACGCCGCGCCGTAGAGCATGGTGCGGTCGTTGTCGCGCGCCGCCCACGAGAGCAGCGTGGCGGTGTCCCTGGGCACGACCGCCTCGTGCACGACCGCGCCGTTCACCGTCACCACCACTGGTGCGGCGAAGTCGATCACGTCCGGCGACAGCAGCAAGCGTGAAGCGGGCCACGCCGCGCGTGCGCGCCTCGAAGCGGTTGCCGGCGCGCGTCACGTCGACGCGGCCAGAGGCGCGGCCGCGACCGAAGAGCGCCCGCTCCTTGCCGCGCCGGGCCTCGGGCGGGAACGGGCCGCGCAAATCCTCGCGCCCGCCGGCGCGCTCCACCGTCACGTCGATCTTGCCGCCCGATGCGCGCTCGAAGGCGGCCATGATGCCGGGCAGATCCGTCACCGGCCGGTCGTCGATCTCGACGATCCGGTCACCCACCTTCAACCCCATCAGCTCGGCGTCCGAGCCGGCGATGACCTGCACGATGCGCGTGCCCTTCTCCTTGCGCGACGTCACCGCGGATGCCGAAGTCGGGTTCGAATCGCTCCGAGAACGACGTTGACGTCGAGCAGCGGCACGTCCGAGGCACGCGCGCCGAGCGCGTCCACGACCAGCCACTGCACGCGGTTGTAGCGATCGACGCGTTCGGTCTCCCACGACAGCAGCGGCGGGTGCGGCCGGCGCGGATGCTCGTGCACGAACGTCTCGTAGGGGCCGCGCTCGCTGCTCCCACCAGCTCGTGTCGTGGCCGCCCGTCGTCTGCGGCCGGAACGTGAGCGACACGCCCGCGGTGTCGAGCAGCTCGAGGTAGGGCGCGATCCGCGCCGCCGGGTACTTCGGGTCGTTGAAGCCGTTGACCACGAAGAACGGGCGATTCACCAGGTTCGACACGTAGAGCTGACCATCGGCCTGCACCGCCGGATTGGCCAGCACGCCGGGATTGCCGATGAGCGGCAGGAACGACGCGAACACCGTCGGCTCCTTCATGGCGAGGTAGAACGTGCCCGTGCCGCCGTCGGACGTGCCGGTCAGGTAGATGCGCGACTCGTCGACGTTGTACTGGCGTTTCACGCGATCGATGAGCGACAGGATGTTGTCCACCTGCGGCTCGTGCCACCAGGCCGCGTCGGCCCACCCGAAGGGATGCACGACGATTTGCGGTTCCCCCGGGATGCGGTTGTCGCGCCGCCGGCGGCCCTGTTCGGGATCCTGCCGGCCGACGCCACCATGCAATTGCACGCGCACCGGCCAGGGGCGGGACGGGTCGTAGCCCTCGGGCACCTCGATGTAGTTGTCGAAGGCCACGCCCGTGAGCGCGCTGCCGCGCATCGCGCGTTCGCCCGGCGGCTGTCGCGTGTAGGAGCGCCCCTGCTCGAGCGCGGCCCACGCCGCCGTCGAAGTCGACACCGGCCTTCAGCAGCGCATCGCCGGCCTTCGCGGCGTCGCGCGGCGAGCCGGCGCGCCAGAACGCCTGCCACAGTGACGCGTGTGCGGGGGCCTGCGCGGCACCTGGCGTCGAGCGGACCGCGAGCGCGGCCACCAGGGCCACGACCACCGCCAGCGCGCGACTGGGCCCTCCGAACGACGGCGTCTTCATCAGGATGTCCTCGCCGCCACGAGGCGCGCGCGGCGAATCGGACGTATTCTGACCGGGCGCGCCCGCCGCGCCAAGCCCCTTCCCACGTCCCTTCACACACCCGCCCGTGCCCCCATCCTCCCGTCTTCGCCCGCTGCTCGCCACGCTGGCGCTGGTGCTCGGCACGTGGGCCGGCGTGGTCTGGATCACCGGCGGCGTGGCCTTCACGGTGGCGGGTCTGCGGGTATCGTCGCGCAGCGCCACCCGCCCTGCGCTGCTCGCGGCCGTGCTCCTGGCCGGCGCGCTGTGGGGGTGGGCTGCCGGCGACCGCCGGCGCCACCTGGCGCGGGCCCGTCACCGCGGCGACGCGGTCGCGCCATGGGCGGCGGCGCTGGCCGCGTTGGCGCTCGCCGTGACCTCGGCGGCGTTCGGCGGACACGTGGCCGGAGGCGCCGATGCCAGCGGCTACGTCAGCCAGTCGCGACTGTGGGCCGAGGGCCACGTGCGCGTGAGCGCGCCGGCACTCGCGGCCGACTCGTGGCCCACCCGCGGGTGGCTCGTGGCGCCGCTCGGCTACGCCCCGTCATCCGTCGAGGGCGAGCTCGGGCCCACGTATGCGCCGGGCCTGCCGTGGCTGATGGCGGCCGGGGCCGCGGTGGCGGGCGAGGTCGGCCGCTATGTGTGGACGCCGCTCTTCGCCGGGCTGCTCACATGGGGCACGTTCCTGCTATCGCGGCGTGCGGCGCCGCCGCTCGTGGCGTTCGGCGCGGCCATGATCGTGGCCACGAGTCCGCCGGTGCTCTTTGCCGCGATGCAGACGATGAGCGACCTGCCGGCGGCGGCGCTGTGGCTCGGCGCGCTGCTGCTACTCGACTCGCCGCGCGCTGGCGGCACTCTGGTCTCGGGCACGCTCGCCGCCCTGGCGCTCGTGGTGCGCCCCAACCTTGTGCTCGTGGCCGGCGCCGTGTGGGTGGCCGGCCTCGTCGCCGCGCCGGCGTGCGGCGGCGCGCGGCCGGGTGACGCGCGCGGCGCTGTGGGCGATGCCGGTGGCATTCGCGGCGGCCGCCATCGCCGCGGTGAACACCGTGCTCTGGGGGTCGCCTGCGGCCTCGGGCTACGGCGCCAACGCCGACCTCTTCCAAGTGGCACGCGTACCCGACAACCTGGCGCACGTGTGGCGCTGGACGACCGACACCCGCGGCTACTGGAGCGCGCTGGGCCTGCTCGCTCTGCCGTGGATGACGGTCAGCCAGGACCGGCGCGCGTGGCTGGCCCGCCGCCGCTCTCGTCGGTGCCGTGGCCATCAGCTATCTCGTGTATGCCGTGTTCGAAGAATGGTGGTATCTGCGCTTCTACCTGCCAGCGTGGCCGGTGTTGGCAGTGGCCGCCGCGTGGGCCACATGGCGGGTGCTGGCCCGCTGGTCACCCGACGCGGGCGCGCTCGCCGTCGTGGCCATGGCGCTCGCCGTCGGCGTCAGCGGCGTGAGAATAGCTGCCGCGGTGGGCACCTTCGATCTGTGGAAGGCGGAGCAGCGCTATGCCGCCGTGGCGGAGTTCGTGCGCGCAGACGACGCCCGACGACGCCGTGGTGCTCAGCGTGCAGCACAGCGGCGCCGTGGCCTATTACGCTCGGCGCACCGTTGGACGATGGGACTACGTGCCGGCCGGCGCGCTCGACGCGTTCTGCGCGCGCCTCGCCGCTGAAGGACGCGCCACGTGGCTGGTCGTGGACGACTGGGAAGAACCGCCCTTCCGCCAGCGATTCGCCCGCGACGTGCGGGGACGCCTCGACTGGGCGCCGGTGGGGGAAGCCCGCGTGGGGGCGGCGCGCGTGCGCGTCTACGACCTGACCACGCCGACGCGCGCCGTGGGACCGGCGCTCATTCCGGTGACCACGACGCTGTCGTGGCCGTGGACGCGCATCCACGCTCCCGGCGCGGCGAAGTAAGATCGCGCCTGTGACGCGCGCCCGTTCCACGCTCATCGCCCTGCTCGCGTGCGTCACCGTGGCGATGGCCGGGTGGGCCTCGCGGGCGGCGCTCGACGAGGTCGTCACGGGGGGCACGCGGCAGCGCATGGCGCTCGTGCCGTCGTGGCAGCCGTTCGTGGCGTTCCTGGCGCTCGCGGCACTGGGCGCGCTCGCGGTGGCGGTGCTCGTCTCGCGCCTGCGCCGTCGTGACGGCGGCGTCGCGCGCGTGGGCACCGCTCCTGTTCCCGATCTTCGGGCTGCTCGCGCTGGTCGTGCCGTACCTGCCGGGCGCGCCCGACTGGTGGCCCGTGCTGCAGGTGCTGGCCGGACCCGGCCGGTGGATCGTGTGGGCGCTCGTCGCCACGCAGCTGGCGTGGGTGCTGTGGCCGTGGTGGTCGCCCCGGCTGGCGTGGTTCACGAGCCGGAGCCTGCGCGTGCACACGGCGGTGATCTGGCTGATCGCCGCCGGCGCCGCCACGGTGGGCGCGGCGCGCCTCACGCACACCTCGCTCTTTCCCTCGGGCGACGAGCCGCACTACCTGGTGCTGGCGCAAAGCCTGTGGCGCGACGGCGATCTGCAGATCGAGAACAACCACACGCGCGGCGACTACCGCGAGTACTACGCGCGCGACCTCGACCCGCACTTCCTCACGCGCGGCAGCGACGGCGAGATCTACTCCGTGCATCCCGTGGGCATGCCGGTGCTCATCACGCCGGTGCTGGCCGCGGGCGGCTACACCCTGGTCGTGGCGTTCTTCATCGCCATGGCCGCCACGGCGGCCGCCGTGGCCTGGCGCTGGACCGTGGCCACGACCGGCGCGCCGGGCGCGGCCACGCTGGCCTGGGCCGCCATCGTGTTCTCGGCGCCGTTCCTGATCAATGCCGTCACCATCTATCCGGAAGTGCCGGCCGCACTCGTGGCGGCAGTCGCCGTCGCCATCGCGTTGCGCCCCACGCCGGATCGCCGCCCGTGGCACGACGTGGCGGTGAGCGCCCTCGCGGCCCTGCTGCCGTGGTTGAGCACCAAGTACGCGCCCATGTCGGTGGCCATCGTGGCCGTGGCGTGGGGACGCGTCTGGTGGCCGCTGCACGCGAGCGAACGGCCCGACCGCAGCCTTGCCTCGCTCATGCGGCTCGGCCTGCCCTACGGCGCCATGCTGGCAGTCTGGTTCGCGTTCTTCTACGCCTATTGGGGCACGCCGCTGCCGAGCGCGCCCTACGGCAGCATGGTACAGACCACGCCGGCCAACACCGTGTTCGGTGTACCCGGCTTGCTGTTCGATCAGGAGTACGGACTTCTGGCCTACGCCCCCGCCTACGTGCTGGCCGGGTTCGGCCTGTGGACCATGTCGCGACGCGCCGGCGCGTTGCGGCGTCTGGCGCTGGAGGTGACGCTCGTCGTGGCCGCGTTGACCTTGACAGTGGGCGCGTTCCGCATCTGGTGGGGCGGGTCGGCGGCGCCGGGCCGGCCCATGACCTCGGGATTGCTGTTGTTGATGATGCCCATCGCCGTGCAGATCGGCTCGGCCGCCCACGCGCCGGCACGGCGCGCCGCCCAACACCTGCTCGTCTGGCTGGGCGCGGCGCTGTGCGGCGTGCTGGTCTTCGCGCAGGACGGCCTGCTCGTGGCCAATGGCCGCGACGGCACTTCGTCGCTGCTCGAGTGGCTCTCGCCCCGCTGGCCGATCTGGCGCCTCGCCCCCACCTTCATCGCGCATGAAGCTCCGCGCGCGCTGGCCGACGTGACCGTGTGGCTGCTGGCGGTGGCCGTGGGTTCGTGGGCCCTGGGCCGCCTGCGCCCGGCCTCGCGCGGCGCCGCGTCGCTCGCCGCACTGGTCGGCACTGCCGTCGTGATCGTGGCCGGGGCGGTGGGCATGGCGCGCGCTGCCGGCATCGCCCACTCCGTTGCCCGACGTGGATCTCAGCGCGCGCGCCCGGCTGGCGCTGCTCGACTCGTTCGATCGCGTGAGCCGGCCCGTGGCCGTGCGCTACGCGCCGCTGCGCATCACCAGCGCCACCGAGGTCGAAGGTGCCATGGCGGTCGGGGTTGCGGCCGGTCAGCGCACCGAGCCGCAAGCCGTGCGCGTGCTGCACAACGGCCGCTTCTCGCTGCCGGCCGGGCCGCTACCGCGCCATCGGCGCAGTGGGCCGCGCGCGATCCGCTGCCGGCGCGCGCCGGGGCGACCATCGGCCTGCAGGTGGGTCGCATCGGCGACCCGCTGCGCTCGTGGCCGGTCGCGCCCACGCCCGGCGGCACCTGGCAGCAGGAGTTCGCGTTGCCGGTCGACGCCGGTTTCGTGGCCTTCCGCGGATCTCCTGAGCTCGAGCGATCGATCGCGAGCCTGCGCATCGAGGCGCTCGACGTGGTCGATGCCGGCGCGCGTACCGCCACGCCGCAAGTGCTTGCGGCAGCCGCCTATGGCGGGCTCGTCGTGCTGTTCCATGACGGCGCGCTCTATCCGGAACCCGGCGGCTTCTGGACCACCGGCGAGCGTCTGGCGCGCATGACCGTGTCGTGTGAGGGCGGCTGTGAGCGCGGCGTGGTGCTGCGCGTGCACAGCGGCGCCCGGCCCAATCGCCTGCGCCTGACCTCGCACGGCTGGAGCCAGGACGTAGACCTGGCCGGCCAGCAGGCGGTGGACGTGCTGGTGCCGCCGCCGTCGACCGGCCAGGTCATCGAGTTCGACGCGATCACGACCACGGGGTTCGTGCCCTCCGACGTGGACCCGGCCATCCGCGATCGCCGCTATCTGGGGGCGTGGATCGAACCCAGGCTGCCATCAGAGGAGTTCCGTTGATGTCGATTGCCGATCTTCGCAGGGACTACCGCGCGCGCGCTCTCTCGGAAGGCGACGCGCACGCCGATCCGATCGCGCAGTTCCGCCAGTGGCTCGATGAAGCCGTGCGCGTCGAGCTGCTCGACGCCACCGCCATGACGCTGGCCACCGCCGCGCCCGACGGCGCGCCCGATGCGCGCATCGTGCTGCTCAAGGAGGTGGGCGCCGACGGCTTCGTGTTCTTCACCAACTACGACAGCGCCAAGGCGGCACATCTCGAGGCCAATCCGCGCGCGTGCCTGGTGTTCTTCTGGGCGGCGCTCGAACGGCAGGTGCGCGTCACCGGCCTGGTCACCCGCGTGGACGGCGGGCAGAGCGATGCCTACTTCGCCTCGCGCCCGCTCGACAGCCAGATGGGCGCGTGGGCCTCGCCGCAGAGCCGGGTGATTTCCGGCCGCGACGTGCTCGAGCGCGAGATGACCAGCGCCGCGGCGCGCTTCGCGGGCGGCGCGGTGCCCCGCCCCGCGCACTGGGGCGGCTACGCCGTGACGCCGGCCACGATTGAGTTCTGGCAGGGCCGCCCCAACCGCCTGCACGACCGGCTGCGCTATCGCCGCAGCGAGCGGCGCCTGGACGATCGAGCGTCTCGCCCCCTAGTTGTAACGGGGCCTGTCACGGTTACATCTTCCGACGCTGTAGAAACTGCAACCCGTTCATGTCTCGCCGCGCCGCACCCGCACCGTCGCTCGCGGCCCTCGTCGCCGCGTTCGTATGGCTCATCAGCGCAGGGGCGGCACCGGCGCGCGCGCAGACGCTCACGCTCGTGGCGCCGGCCGCGCCCGGCGGCGGGTGGGACCAGACGGCGCGCGCCCTGCAACGCGCGCTGCGCGAGAGCGAGCCGCACGCGGCGGTGCAGGTGGAGAACGTGCCCGGCGCGGCCGGCACGGTGGGCCTGGCGCGCTTCATCAGCGGCGAGCGCGGCCGCCCCGATGCGCTGCTCGTGATTGGCCTGGTGATGGTGAGCGGCATCGCCACCAACGGCTCGGCCGTGTCCCTCGCCGACGTCACGCCGATTGCGCGGCTCACCGGCGAACACGAGGTGATCGTGGTGCCGGCGGATTCGCCGTTTCGCACCTTGCAGGATCTGGTGGCCGCTCTGCAGCGCGCACCGCAGAGCGTGTCGTGGGGCGGCGGCTCGGCGGGCGGCACCGACGACCTGCTGGCGCGGCTGCTGGCCGAAGCCGTGGGTGTGCCGCCCGCCGCCGTGAACTACGTGGCGTTCTCGGGCGGCGGCGAAGCGCTCGCCGCGGTGCTCGGCGGCCAGGTGACGGCCGGCGTGAGCGGCTACGGCGAGTTCGCGCAGTCGATCGCCGCCGGACAGCTGCGCGCGCTCGCCACCAGCGCACCGGTGCGGGAACCGGGTCTCGACGCGCCGACGCTGCGCGAAGCCGGGGTGCCGCTCGATCTCGCCAACTGGCGCGGCGTGGTCGCGCCGCCGGGCATCAGCGCCGCCGAACAGGAAGCGCTCACGGCCCGCGTGCGCGCGCTCGTCGGCAGCGCCGCGTGGCGCGACACGCTGCAGCGCACCGGCTGGACCGACCTCTATGCCGATGGTCCCGCCTTCCGTCAGTTCCTGCTCGCGGAACAGGCGCGAGTGGTCGGCGTGATCGAGCGCCTGCAGGCCGGCCGCGCCGTGGCGCCGGGCGGCCTCACGCTTTCCGCCCGCACCGCGCCGACGGTGGCGGTGACGCTGGCGGCCGCGCTCGCGGCGCTGCTCGTGTGGCAGCGCCGCGATGACGGCCGGGCGACGGCCTCGTCGTCGCCTGCGGCGTCGACCCCGGCGTCGACCGCGGCGTCAACCACCGCATCACGTTCGCGCAGCGGCTCCGCGCGCGTCGCCGCCATTGCCGCGGCGTGCTTCGCGCAGGCGCTGCTTGATGCCGCTCGTGGGCTTCGTGCCCACGGCCGCAGCCGTCTTCACCACCGCCGCCTACGCACTGGGCAGCACGCGCCTGGGGCGCAACGCGGCCATGGGCCTGGCCGTCGCCGGCGTGCTGGCCCTGCTCTTTGGCGCGGGCCTTGCAGGTGCCGCTGCCCATGGGCGCGTGGATCCCGATGAATGCCTTCGCGGCGCTGGCCGAGGGGTTCCAGCTCGCGCTCGCGCCCGCCAATCTGGGCTGGGGCCTGCTCGGCGTCACGCTCGGCACGGCCGTCGGCGTGCTGCCCGGGCATTGGCCCGGCGCTCACCGTGGCGTTGCTGCTGCCGGCCACCTACGGCCTCGATCCCACGGCCGCCTTCATCATGTTTGCCGGCATCTACTACGGCGGCATGTACGGCGGCTCCACCACCTCGATCCTGCTCAACACGCCGGGCGAGAGCGCCACCATCGTGACCGCGCTCGAAGGCCACCAGATGGCCAAGCGCGGACGCGCAGGCGCCGCGCTCGCCACCGCCGCCATCGGCAGCTTCGTGGCCGGCACGCTCGGCACGATTGCCCTCACGGTGAGCGCCCCGGCCATGGCGCGCGTGGCCATTGCGTTCGGCCCGGCCGACTACTTCGCGCTCATCGTGCTGGCCTTCGTGGCCACGGCCTCGCTGCTCGGCTCGTCCCGCACGGCCGGCCTGCTCAGCCTCGCGGTAGGCGTGGTGCTCGGACTCATCGGCATCGATCGTCTGAGCGGCGAGGCGCGGCTCACCTTCGGCGTGCCGTACCTGCTCGACGGGCTCGATCCCACCATCGTCGCCATCGGCCTCTTCGCCGTCGGCGAAACGCTGGCGCTGGCGGCCGCGCCGCCCGGCGCATCGCACGTGCTGCCGCTCGAACGCACGCGCTGGATGAGCAGGAGCGACTGGGCGCGATCGTGGAAGCCGTGGCTGCGCGGCACGCTCATCGGCTTCCCGCTCGGCGCGCTGCCGGCGGGCGGCGCGGAGCTGCCCACGCTGCTGTCGTACGCCATCGAGAAGCGCCTCACGAAGCATCCGGAGGAATTCGGCCACGGCGCGATTGAAGGCGTGGCTGGCCCCGAGGCCGCCAACAACGCCTCGGCCGCCGGCACGCTCGTGCCGCTGCTCACGCTGGGCCTGCCGGCCTCGGCCACCGCCGCCGTGCTGCTCGCGGCGTTCCAGCAGTTCGGCCTGCAGGCCGGGCCGCTGCTCTTCCAGAACGAGCCGCAGTTCGTGTGGACGCTGCTCGCCAGCCTCTATGTGGGCAACGTGCTGCTGCTCCTGCTCAACTTGCCGCTCGTGCGCCTGTGGGTGCTGCTGCTGCGCATTCCCGCGCCGCAGCTCTACGCCGGCATCCTGGTCGTGGCCACGGTGGGCGCGTGGAGCGTGCATCGCTCGGCCGGCGATGTCGTGGCGCTCACCGCGATTGGCCTCATCGGCTACGGCCTGCGCCGCGCCGACTGTCCGCTGGCGCCGGTGATGATCGGCGTGATGCTGGGGCCCGCCGCCGACATGCACCTGCGGCGCGCGCTGGCCGTGGCCGAAGGCCACTGGGCGGCGCTGCTGCAGCGGCCGCTGGCCGGCAGCCTCCTGCTCATCGCGGCCCTGGTGCTCGACGGCACCGGCCCTGTGGACGCGCCTCCGCCGGGACCGTCGGGACGCGCCCCGCGTCCAATAGCCAGCGTTACACTTAGTCCAGAGACGCGTCCGCACGCCGCGGCGCCTTCCGTCCGCGAGTCCTGCATGCCCACGCCGTCTGCTCCGCTCATCGTCGCGCTCACCGGCGCCACCGGCATCGTCTACGGCGTGCGCGTGCTCGAACGGCTGCGCGAGGCGGGCGTGAGCGCCGCATCTCGTGATGAGCAAGTGGGCGATTCAGACGATGCTGCAGGAAACCGACTACACGGTGGAGGGCGTGAAGCGCCTGGCCACCGAGGTGCACAGCCCCGACGACTTCGGCGCGTCGATCTCGAGCGGGTCGTTCGTGACCCGCGGCATGGTCGTGGCGCCGTGCAGCATGCGCACGCTGGCGGCGGTGTCCACCGGCAGCGGCACCACCCTCATCCACCGCGCCGCCGACGTGGTGCTGAAGGAGCGCCGCAAGCTCGTGCTCGTGCCGCGCGAAGCGCCGCTCAGCGACATCCACCTCGAGCACATGCTCCGCCTGTCGCGCATGGGCGCCGTGATCTTTCCGCCCGTGCCGGCGTTCTACCAGCGGCCGGTCACGGTGGACGACATCGTGAACCAGACCGTGATGCGCGTGCTCGACCAGTTCGGCGTGCACCTCGACGCCGCCGAACGCTGGACCGGCCGCGCCACCGCGGCCTCGATGCCACGCTCCGCGATTCCGCCCTCCTCGGCCCGGGACTGACCAGTCGTCCCACGCGGGGCACGGTGGTTTACACTCGGCGGATGGTGATTCGCCTCGCGTCCGCTGCTGCCCTGCTCGTGGCCCTTGGCGCCTGTTCGGCGCAGCCCGAGGCTCCCGCTCCCGCCGCCGCGCCGGCCAGCCGGCGGCCGCCGCGCCGGCCGACCGCAAGTACCTGCTCGAGCGGATCGACGACGCGGCCGTCGTGCAGCTCTACGCCGATGGCTTCACGCAGTTGCCGCTCAACGAGAAGCAGCTCGTCTACCACCTCACGCAGGCGGCCATCGCCGGACGCGACATCTACTGGGATCAGCGCTACGCGCACGGACTGGCGATGCGCGGCGTGCTCGAACAGATCCTCACGCACAGCGCCGGCATCGACGCCGGCTGCGCTCGCCGAGATCACGCGCTACACCAAGCTGTTCTGGATCAACACCGGCCCCTACAACAACCTGACCGCGCGCAAGTTCGTGCTGGCCGCGACGCCCGAGGCGTTGGCCGCCGCGGCCGCGCAGGCGGTGAAGAACGGCGCCGTGTTCGCCACCGCGCCGGGTGAATCGCTCGACGCGATGCTGACGCGCATGCGCCCGCTCTTCTTCGACCCGAAGGTCGATCCGATGGTGACGCAGAAGACGCCCGAGGGCGGCAAGGACGTGCTGCAGGCCAGCTCGAACAACCTCTACTCCGGCGTGTCCACGGCGGATCTCAAGGGGTTCACCGAGAAGTACGGGCTCAACTCGCGGCTCGTGAAGCAGAACGGCACGCTCGTCGAAGAGGTCTACAAGGTGGGCGGCCGCTACGACGCGCAGATCCGCGCCATCATCGGCCACCTCGAGGCGGCGCAGCCGTTTGCCACGCCGACCATGCGCGAGGCGCTCGTGAAGCTGGTGCAGTGGTATCGCACCGGCGAGGACGCCGACCGCAAGGCCTACGACATCGCCTGGGTGAACGACAAGAACTCGCCGGTCGACACCATCAACGGCTTCATCGAGGTGTATCTCGACGCGCGCGGCGTGAAGGGCTCGTGGGAGGCGCTGGTCTACTACGTGAACCGCCAGAAGACGGTGGACATCGAGAAGCTGGCCACGAGCGCGCAGTGGTTCGAGGATCGCATGCCGTGGGCGCCGGAGTTCCGCAAGGCCGGCGTGAAGGGCATCACCGCCACGGCCATCGACGTGGTGATCGAAACCGGCGATTCCGGCCCGATCACCCCGGTGGGCATCAATCTGCCCAACGACCAGAAGGTGCGCGAGGAGCACGGCAGCAAGTCGGTGTCGCTGTCGAACGTGACCGAGGCCTACGACAAGTCCACCGTGCCGGCGCTGC
Source organism: uncultured Acidobacteriota bacterium (assembly GCA_963814395.1). Taxonomy (GTDB): domain Bacteria; phylum Acidobacteriota; class Vicinamibacteria; order Vicinamibacterales; family UBA2999; genus CADEFD01. The sequence continues at coordinate 976,890 of CAWFCS010000027.1, read as the reverse complement.
GGCAGGAATTCGCCTGGGCGCCCGAGCGAAGTGACGCGCGCCGAGAAGTGGAGCGCGTTTGCCGGCGAGCTGCACACCAACATGCACGAGGTGATCGGCCACGCGTCGGGCAAGGTGTCGGACAAGGTGGGCGGCAATCCGGCCACGGTGCTCAAGGAGCAGTACTCGGCGCTCGAAGAAGGCCGCGCCGACCTGGTCGGCCTCTATTTCCTGCCCGATCCGAAGCTGGCCGAGCTCGGCATCTTCAAGGCCGAGGATCAGGCCGAGATCGTGCAGGCCGAATACGAGGCCTACACGAAGAACGCGCTGCTGCAGCTGCGGCGCGTGCGTCAGGGCACCCAGATCGAAGAAGACCACATGCGCAACCGCCAGATGATCGTGCGGTGGCTGATGGCCAACACCAAGGCCATCGACGTGCGGCAGCGCGACGGCAAGACCTTCTACGTGATGACCGACGCCGATGGCCTTCCGCGAGGGCGTGGGCCGGCTGCTCGGCGAGGTGCAGCGCATCAAGGCGGTGGGCGACTACGCCGCGGCCAAGGCGCTGTTCGAGACCCACGGCGTGCACTTCGATCCGAAGCTGCGCGACGAGGTGGTGGCGCGCGTGGACAAGCTGCAGCTGCCGTCGTACAGCGGCTTCGTGATGCCGAAGCTCACCGCCGTCACCGGCGCCAACGGCGCCATCACCGACGTGACCATCTCGTATCCCGCAGGATCTGACGGCGCAGATGCTCGAGTTCTCGAAGGCCACGGCCGGGCGCAAGTAACATGGCCGCCCGCCCGTACCGCGCCGGCCAGTCGGTGGAAGACCACTGCCGGTCGTGTCACGAAGATCGCATCCACACCGTGGTGGTCGTGGACGCCGACCAGCAGCCGCTACGCGTCACGTGCGACTTCTGCGGCAGTGAGCACAACTACCGCGGCGGCGGCCGCACCGCGGTGCCAGGGTCGTCGAGTGCACACACCGGGGCGAGTGCCGGGCTCAGCGCCACGCGCGACCCGCGCCCATCGACCGCCGCGCCCCTGCCGCTCGTGACCGAGCGTGAACTCGCGGAGCCCTTCATGAGCGATCCGTCGTCGTCCGTCAATCTCGAAGCGCTCCTGCGCCGCGTCATCCGCGAAGAATCTGGCCTCACGCCGGTGGCCCCGGCCGAGAAGTGGCGCGGCGGCCATCTGGTGCTGAAGCCTGGCAAACCGGGCGTGCAGGAGAAGAGCGTGCCGATCGAGACGTTCTTCCACAAGATCGTGATGCTGCGCAATCGCCTGCGCACGCTCGAGCAGCAGGTCAATGGGTCGGAGCTGCCCGACGACCAGAAAGTGAAGCTGCAGAGCTACATCACCGGCTGCTACGGCTCGCTCACGAGCTTCAACGTGCTGTTTGCCGACGAAGACGACCGCTTCGTGGGCGCCGCCAGCGACTAGGGGTCTGACCCCTATGGCACAGATCCTGCGCCGCTTTCATGCCAACGGGGTCAGACCCCTCATCGCGGCGCCAGCCTCATCGCGGCGCTGGCCGCCCTCGCGATCGCGCTGGTGCCCGGCGCGGCGCTCCAGGGGCAATCGCGGGCCCGGGCGCGCGCCCTCGGCGTGCCGTTCACCGGCACGCCCGGACCGCTCAACGCCATCACCGACGTGGCGGGCGTGGAGGTGGGCCACGCCACCATCGTGCGCGGCGACGGCCCGCTGGTGGTGGGTCAGGGCCCCGTGCGCACCGGCGTCACCGCCGTGCTGCCGCGCGGCAAGCGCTGGTCGCCGGTCTTTGCCGGTTGGTTCGCCGGCAACGGCTTCGGCGAGATGACCGGCGCGCCCTGGGTGGTCGAAGGCGGCGTGCTCGGTGGGCCCGTGATGATTACCGGCACCTACTCGGTCGGAGTCGTGCGCGATGCCGTGAACAGCTGGTTCCACGAGTCGCTGAAGCAAGAGATTCCCTGGCATCAGCCGGTCGTGGGCGAGACGTCGGATGCGTTCCTGAACGACGGCCAGGGGCAGCACGTGACCAAGGCCCACGTCTTCGCGGCGCTCGATGGCGCGCGGGCCGGCGCGGTGACGGAAGGCAACGTGGGCGGCGGCACTGGCATGGTGGCGCACGGCTTCAAGGGCGGCATCGGCACGTCGAGCCGCGTCACCGGCGGCCACACCGTGGGCGTGCTCGTGCAGGCCAACTACGGCACGCGCGCGAGCCTTACGATTGCCGGCGTGCCCGTGGGCCGCGAGATCACCGGCGCCGAACGGCGTCGCGCCGCAGCGCCGCCTGCTCCGCCAGCCGACCGCGACGGCTCGATCATCGTGGTGGTCGCCACCGATGCGCCGCTCCTGCCCCATCAGCTCGAACGTCTCGCGCGCCGCGTGCCCATGGGCATCGCGCGGCTGGGCGGCACGGCGTCGAACGGCTCGGGCGACATCTTCATGGCCTTCTCCACCGCCAATCCTGGTGCCGCGGCCGACACCGGAGCCACCGCCCTCACCTGGCTGCCGAACGGCGACCTGACGCCGTTCTTCGACGCCACCGTGGAGGCTACCGAAGAAGCCATCGTGAACGCGCTGGTCGCGGCCGACACCATGACCGGCGTGAACGGCAACACCGTTTACGCCCTGCCCCACGACCAGCTGCGGGCGGCGTTGAAGAAGTACGGCCGTCTCGCCCGCTGACCGCACCGCGCCCAGGGCTGTTACGATGGTGGCCACGCGCCCGTAGCTCATCCGGATAGAGCACCGACCTTCTAAGTCGGGGGTAGCTGGTTCGAGTCCAGCCGGGCGCGCCATCCGCCTCCGCCCATTTCTGCTCGGGGGGTGGGCTACGGCACGATGGCGCGTGAGTGCTCTTGGCGCGCCATCTATTTGCGCAGCGTGAACGTCAGCTCGAGCATGACCCTGACGGCAACCGGCTTGCCGTCTTTGGTACCCGGATTGAACAGCCATTGACGCGCCGCCGCCACGGCTTGGTCATCCAGGCCATGCACGGCATCCAGTGACTTCACGACCTCGACGCGGCCCACCGTGCCGTCGGGCAGCACGACCACCTTCAGCCACACGTCGCCCTCGATCTTGGCCTCGATGGCCTCCCGCGTGTAGACCGGCTTCACGTCGCGAAGGAGGCGAGGCGCCGTGACGCCGTTGCCGATCTCGGCGGCCTCCTGGTCTTGCAGGAGCGCGGGACGCGCGGAGATCAGGTCTGAACTCGCGACCGTCGTGGCGAAGACGAGCGCCGCCAGCAGTAGCCTTGTCACACGGGGCGTCGTCAATGTCCGCATAGCCAACTCCGTGAAGAGGGCGATGAGACAAGCCTACTCCAGAGACGCGCTCACGGTCTCTGTGTGATCTGTGGCGACGCGTTGCCTGTGCCGTGCTATTTGGGCACGACGGCGAGGTTGTTGGTGATGGCGTAGCCTTTGGCCTGGTCGCGGGCGATGGCCTCGGCAGTGGTGCGTTGTTCGGCCGTGGGCACCGAGCCCTTCAGCACCACGGTCTTGGTCGACGCCGACGTGTCGACGTTGATGTTGGCGGCATCCACCCGGCCGTCGGCGATGAGCGCGGCCTTCACGTCCATCGTCTCCACGCCGCCCGCAGTCTTCTCGACGTTGGACTCGGTGTCGGCCTTGATGCCGCGCATGGTGTTGCCGCAGGCGGCGCTGGCCACGATGGCGACGGCCACCGCAATCGTCGTGGCGTAGGTCTGGTTCGTCATCATCGCTCCTGACAGTGGCGCCGGATATCGGCTCGCCACCAGGCAAGGGAGCAAGAAGTGTTCCCCGTCACGGCGCCCGATCTCGTGCGTGGCGAGTGCGGGGGTGGAGGCGCAGTGCCCCAAGTGGCCCCTGCGCTGCCGAAGGTGAGCACGGTGGCGCTCACTGCGGTCGCGTCACCAGGGGCCAGCCATGGCGCGCGGTTTGCTCGAGACAGCCTCGTCTGCAGCGCCATCGCTGCCACCACTCAGGAGACGCGCATGTTGAACAAAGACGAAGTGAAGGGCAAGGCCGAACAGCTCAAGGGCAGCGTCAAGCAGAGCCTTGGCACGCTCACCGACGACCCGGAGCTCGTGGAAGAGGGCAAGGTCGACGAAGCCACCGGAGAAGCGCGCGCGGCCGTCGGCACGGCCAAGCGCAAGGTGGGTGAGGCAGTCGAGAAGGTCGGCGAAGCCATCAAGCGCTGAGGCGCCAGGCGGGTGGCGTCGGCGGGTCCGGAGGGCGCTGTGCCTTCCGGGCCGCGCTAGACGGGGCGCCGGCCGGCGCCGTACTCCGCCAGCATCCGGCCCAGCATCACGTCGTCCATCGGCTTCACGACGTGCGCGTCGAAGCCGGCGTTCTTCGAGCGCTGGCGGTCTTCACTCTGTCCCCAGCCAGTCACGGCCACGAGCACGGGCCGGTCGGCGCCGGTGTGCTGGGCGCGAATCTGCCGCGCGGCTTCATAGCCGTTCAGGCCCGGCAGCCCGATGTCCATCAGAATCACATCCGGACGGAACATGGCCGCCGCGGCCACCGCGGCCACCCCGTCGTGCTCGGTGTGCGTCAGGTGTCCATTCAACGTGAGCAGCATGCTCAGCGAATCGGCCGCGTCACGGTTGTCGTCGACCACCAGGATGCGCAGCGGCGCCATGGCCGCGGCGGGCGCGGGGGGCAGCACCACGGGCACCTCGCGCGACACCTCCACGGGCAGGCGCACCACGAACTCGCTCCCCTGCCCCAGGCCGCCGCTGTAGGCGGTCACCGAGCCGCCATGCATCTCGGTCAACGTCTTCACGAGCGTCAGGCCGATGCCGAGCCCGGCCGACGTGCGCTCCAGCGAGGTGTCCACCTGGGTGAACAGGTCGAACACCGAGGCCAGATGTTCGGCGGCCAGCCCGATCCCGGTATCCCGCACGCGGATCACGGCCTGCGGCCCGAGTTCCACCGTGAGCCACACGTGCCCGCCGCACGGCGTGAACTTGTTGGCGTTGTTGAGCAGGTTGCCCACGATCTGCGCGAGCCGCACGGGGTCGACGTTGACGAACACCGAATCGGGCGGTAGGTCGACCACCAGGGTCTGCTCACGCTGCTCGAAGAGCGGCCGCGTGCCCTCCACCACCTGGCGCACGGCCGAGAGCAGTTCCACCCGTTCGCGCCGCAGGTCGATGCGCCCGCGGCTGACCCGCCCCACGTCGAGCAGGTCGTCGACCAGCCGCACCATGTGGCCCACCTGCCGGCGGATCAGATCGAGCGCATGGTCGACCAGCACCGGGCTGCTGGCCCGGGCCTGGCGAATGACGTCGAGCGACACCAGGATGGGCGCCAGCGGATTGCGCAGTTCGTGCGCCAGCATGGCCAGGAACTCGTCCTTGTGCCGGTCCGACGCAGCCAGTGCCGCGCGCGTCTGCACCTCCACCGAGATGTCGCGGAAGTAGCAGACCACGCCGAACACCCCGTCGGGCAGGGGAATGCGATGAATCTGCCAGGCGTAGTACTCGATGACACCGCGGTCGAGTCGTTTCCCGATGTGCTCGGGCGTGATGTAGGGCTCGCCGCTGGCCAGCGTGTGGCGGAAGCGCTGCACCACTTCGTCGGCGTAGGGCCCGGGCCACATGCGGTGGATGACATCGACGAAATCGCGGCCGACCAGGTCGGACAGGTCGCCGAACACCGGCACCGTCGACGGGTTCACGTGGCGAATGCGCAAGTCCTGGTCCACCAGGTAGACGCCGAGCGGCACCTCGTTCAGCAGGGTCTCGAAGCGCGAGGTCTGCCGGCGCACGTCCTCTTCGACCTGCTTGCGTTCGGTGATGTCGAGGTTGACGCCGGTGATCCGCACCTGCGTGCCGTGCGGATCGAGCAGGCAGCGGAAACGCGCGCTCAGCCAATGCACGCTGCCATCGGGCCACACCGTACGCCATTCCGCGTCCACCGTGTCGCGGGTGGTCAGGCTGCGGTCCACCGCGGCCATGGCCGCCACGCGATCGTCGGGGTGGATGAGGGCCGCCCAGGCCGCCCGGGTGCGGCCGAACCCTCCGGGGGGCAGGCCGTAGAGCGCCTCCATCTCCTCCGTCCAGATGTGCTCGTCGGTCTGGATGTGCCAGTCGAAGGCCCCCACCCGCGCGACCTCCTGCGACAAGCGCAGCCGTTCCTCGCTGTCGCGCAGCTGGCTCTCGTGGAACCGGCGTTCGGTGATGTCCTCGACGGCCAGGATGATGCGCTCGGTCTCGCCATCGGCGCTGCGCATGCGGCGCGCGTTGAGCAACATGCTGCGGTAGCCGAGTCGCACGAAGTCGCGCTCGACCAGGAAGTTCTCGACCGTGGTGCGCTGCGGCAGGATCTCCGCCAGCAGCGTGCGCAGCTCGGGAATGTCCCACTGGCGATCGCCCAGGTCGTAGATGAACTTGCCCTTCGGTGTCGACATCGCCCACCCGGAACATCTGGCGAAACGCCCGGTTCACCCGCTCCACGCGCAGGGCCCCGTCGAGCACCACGAGCGGGTCGCGCACCGTCTCGATGATGTTGGTGACGTAGTCGCGCGCCGTGATGAGCCGTTGGGCGTTGCGCTTGAGGTCGTCGATGTCGACCAGCACCAGCACGGCGCCGTCGACCACGTTGTCCACCGTCACATAGGGCCGCACGCGCAACGAGTACCAGCGCCCCTCGCGGTCTTGCACCTCGCATTCGCGCGGCCGCACCGCGTCGATCACGCCCGTGACGAACACGTCGAGGGCGGGCAACACCACGTCGTGCTGGATCTGGCTCATGGGGCGGCCCACATCCGTCGCCAGCAGGTTGAAGCGCTTCTCGGCCTGGGCACTGAACCGCCGCACGGTCAGATCGCGGCCGAGCAGCACGATCGCCATGTGCGCTGACGCCTGCACGTTGACCAGGTCGCTGTTCACCCGGTTCAGCTCGGCGTTGCGATGGGCCAGCTCATCGTTCACCGTGATGAGCTCTTCGTTGGTCGACTCCAGCTCCTCTTTCGAGGTCTCGAGCTCCTCGTTGATGCTCTGCAGCTCCTCGTTGGCCGACTGCGCCTCTTCGCTCGCGGTCTGCAGCTCGTCATTGGCCGCGTCGTGCTGCACCTGCGTGGCCTGCACGTAGTCCTTCGTCTCGGCCAGCTCCCGCTCCAGCTCCGCGATGCGCCGCGCGGCGGCGCCGCGCACGCGGTTGGCGACGGCCGCCCCCGCAGCAGGATCGGCGAGGGCCACCGGCTCGCCTGCGACCTCCTGGAACAAGATGAGGAAGCAGCGATCGTCGAGGTTCTTGAGCGGCACCACTTCCACGTGCAGCGTGCGGGATGTGCCCTCGTGCTCGATCGCGATCGCGGCCGTGCGCACCGTCTCGTTGTTCTTTCGTGCCTGGTGCAGGGCCGCCCGCAGCGGGGCGAGCACGCCGGCACGCGCCATCTTCAGCACGTGGAAGGTGGCCTTGCCCGTGGGAGGCTCGAGAAACGCACCGGTCGGGCCGCGGAACTGCAGGATCTGGAAGTCGTCGCTCACGAGCACCGCGGGCGGCGCGAAACGGTGCACCGTGATGCGGTCGGCTTCGCGTTGCACATCGAGTTCGGGACGGCCTCCGTCGCGGTCCATCTCGGCTGCGAAGTCGATCGGAGCGTTCGCCACCTTGGCCGCTGTGACCCGCCGGTGGCCGGACGTCGGCCGGGCCCGCAGGTGGAGCGCTGGCGTGGGCCCGGCCCGCTTGACGTAGATCTTGTGTTTCTTGTCGAGCGGTTCGAACAGCTCACCGAAACCGCCGATCGACTCCGACGCCCCCAGGTAGAGGAACCCACCAGGGCGGAGGGCATAGTGGAAGACGGGAAAGATCTGCTGCTGAAGGGCCGCCTCGAAGTAGATCAACAGATTGCGGCAGCTGATCAGGTCGAGACGCGAGAAGGGCGGGTCGGCGATCACGTTCTGCCGGGCGAACACCACCACGTCGCGCAGCGACTTGACCACGCGGTAGCCGCCGCTCTCTTCCACGAAGAAGCGGCGCAGCCGTTCTGGTGAGAGGTCGTTCGCGACACTGCGCGGATACAGTCCCTGGCGGGCCGTCTCGAGCAGCGTGTCGTTCAAGTCCGTGGCGAACACCTGCAGGGGCCGCGCGTTCGGGGTGTCGTCAGCCGCCTCCATGAAGGCCATCGCGATGGAATACGCCTCCTGCCCCGTGGAGCAGCCGAGCACCCACACGCGCACCGGCTCGTCGCGGCGCCGCTGCAGCAGCGTGGGGAACACGGTGCGCCGCAGCACGTCGAAGGCCTCGGCGTTGCGAAAGAAGCTCGTGACGCTGATCAGGATGTCGTGGAAGAGGGCGTCGCGTTCATGCGGCGTCTCACGCAGGAACTGCACGTAGTCCTCCGCCGTGCGGTGCGTGGTCACGATCATGCGCCGGATGATGCGACGCTGCACGGTGCTGGTCTTGTAGAGCGAGAAATCCACGTCGGCATGGCTGCGCAGCAGCCGCAGAATCGCAGCCAACCCTGCGGGGCCGAGGGGATCGGCCGGGTGAGGCGCCACGCTGTGGTCCGCGGCCGCGTGCGCCGCGTGGTCGTGAGCCACGGCTGGATGCGCGGCAATGCGCGCCAGCTCGTGCGCGATGTCGGTCGGCGAGAGCACGAAATCCACGCAGCCAGCGGCCGCGGCGCTGCGCGGCATCGACTGGTACTTCGCCGGATCGGTCCTGGGCGAACGTGATGCCGCCGGCCGCCTTGATCGCTTCGAGTCCCAGCGTGCCGTCGGTGGCCGTGCCCGAGAGAATCACGCCGATGGCGCGGGCGCCGCAATCGCGCGCCAGCGTCTCGAAGAAGAAGTCGATCGAACGATGAGGCGCGCGCGTGTCGGGCCGCGACTGCAGCGCCAGCACACCGTCCGCGAGGGTGAGATCGGTGTTGGGGGGAATGACGTAGACGTGATTCGCTGCCACGCGCTCGTGGTCGGTCACTTCGCGCACCGGCAGCGCCGTCACGCGGCCCAGCAGCATCGCGAGCGCGCTCTCGTGCTGAGGGTCGAGGTGCTGCACGAGCACGAAGGCGAATCCCGTGTCGAGGGGCAGGTGCGTGAGCAGCTCCGAAAACGCCTCGAGGCCTCCGGCCGAGGCACCCACACCGACCACGGCGACCGTTGCTGGCGGTGCGGCGGGCGCATCGGGCAGGGGCGTAATGATTGGGGGAGAAGCGTCGGGGGGACCGGCGCGGCGTCTGCTCATCGGCGTGGGCCTGTAGACGCGCAGTATGCACTGAACCGTGCGCGGCTGTCCGTCATATCTCTCGCCCTCGCGGAACATTCATGCATGCGCCGTGCCCGCGCAGAGATGTGGCTCTCCTTATGCATCCTCCGACGTCGGAGAGTGCCCGATGGCGACGATTCTTGCGCGCTTGTTGCGTGGATGCTGGTGGAGACACGTCGACCCGATCTTCGACCGCGACGCCACTGGCCCGCTCTATCGCTGTCCGCGCTGCTTCACCACGTGGCCGCGCGGGTCGACCCGGGGTGTGCCGGCGGAATCCCGGCCCGCACCGCCAGTGGAACTCCACTCCCTCGGCGCGTGGTCGCGCTGGATCCGGGCCGAGTCGCAGCCGACAGCACCTGTGCTGCGCGTGAGGACCTCGCATCTCCCACAGTGGGCAGCCGCCGTCCCACAAGTGGCACCGCCTCGGCCGAATGCGGCTCGGGCGGTCGGCCTTCGCCTTGCACCAGTGGGGGCGGTCAACGTCAATGGCACGCCTTCAGGAGAGTCTCTTGCACGCTGACGCGGTTCACACCACCACCACGCCCTTCCCAGGCGGCCGTGGTCAGCCACTGGCGCCCTCGGGCACAGCCGCCCAACTCGACGTGTCCGGCCTTCTGGCGGCGGCAGGTTTCGCGGCGCGGCCCCAGCGGCTGGCTCCGGGCACTCTCGTCTTCGCACAGGGTGCCGAGGCCAACTCCGTCTTCTGGATCCACGAAGGCAGCGTGACGCTGACAGTCGTGTCGCCGGCGGGCAAAGAGGCGGTCGTCGGCATGCTGGGCCCCGGCACCTTCTTCGGCGAAGGGTGTCTTGGTGGACAACTCGTTCGCATGGGTGGGGCCGCCGCGCTCGATGCCTGCGTGTTGCTGCGCATACCGAAGACTCGCATGCGAGTCCTGTTGCGCGAGCAGCCGGAATTCGCCGAGCGTTTTCTGGCCCACGTGCTGGCCCGGAACAGCCGCATGGAGGAAGACCTGACCGATCAGATCTTCAATGGCAGCGAGAAGCGCCTGGCGCGGGCCCTGCTGCTTCTGGCCGGCTGCGGCCACGACCGCGACACCTCTCGCGTGGTGCCCAGGTTGTCGCAGGAAGTGCTGGCCAGGATGGTCGGCACGACGCGTTCGCGCGTGAACTTCTTCATGAACAAGTTCCGCACCCTCGGCTTCATCGAGTACCGACGGCGCCCCCAGCGTCCTCACGGTGCACAGCTCTCTCTCGAGCGTAGTACGCCCCGACTGAACGCCGTTCCCTGCACCTGGCCTGCCGCGACGGCGCGCTGCGAGCCATCGAGGTCTGCGAGGCGGCGCTCACCGACGAACGAGGAGTGCCGTCTGGACGGGTGTTCGTGTGCCGGGATGTGGGCGCGGCGCTGGCGCTGTCGCAGGCGATGCACCACGGCGCCTCACCAGAGCGCCGCCGGAGCCCAGGACCAGGCCTCGCCCTTGGCACGTCGTTGGCAAGAGCCCTCAGCGAGGCGGCCACTCTTCGGTGATGAGAGACCGCCGCCTGCCGACAATCGGTAGCCGCAGACACATTGCACGGCCTGCGTGCGGGCACGAGGGACACGACCATGGCACAGAGAGCGACGACGACGGCCGCCGCGAATCCACAGGGCGCACAGCGGCGCTACGACGAGCTCGAGCAGATGCTCACCGACCGTGGCCGCGCGCTCTCGGATGAGGTGCACGGCCAATTGCGGGGCGTCCGGGCCGACGTCACCGCCCGGTCCCACGATGGTCAGGACGACGGGGAACTGGCTGACAACGACCTTCAGGACGAAATCCGCCTGGCCCTGATTCAGTTGAAGGCCGAGACGTTGAACAAGGTGAACGAGGCCTTGTCGCGGCTGGAGGAAGGACGTTACGGGTGGTGCCACGAGTGCGGTGGCGAGATTGCCGAGCGGCGGCTGCGCGCGCTGCCGTTTGCCGTGCGCTGCACTCGTTGCGAGCAGGCGCGCGAGGTGGCCAATCTGCAGGCCGACGCCCGCGGTCGCCGCGATGCGCCGCTCTTCCACTCAGCGATCTAGCCGGCGGGCGCAAGCGGCGGCAGTCGCGTCGAAGTGGGGAACGGACGCGGTCACCCGCTGGCGGCGGCGCGGGGCAAGGCCCCGAGGATGTGCTTGCAGATGCCGTCCTGCAGCGTGAACACGTCATCGAAGGCATGCTGCGCGGTGTCCGACCACAGCACCGTGCCGTCTGCCGCCGACACCAGTTGTGCCGTCACGCGCACCTGCGCGCCCGATCGCAGGAACGTGCCGGTCAGCAACTGGTCCACGTGCAGCTCACTCCGGCGCGATGGCGGCGGCGAGCGCGGCGGCCAGCGCACTGACCGACGCGAAACGATCGGCCGAACGGCGTGGCCGGTGAGCATCTCGACCAGCATGACGCCCAAGGCAAAGACGTCGGTGCGCTCTTCGACCGGATCGCCGGTGACCTGTTCGGGCGCCATGTAGCGCAACGCGCCGGCGGCCCCTGCCGCCGCGCCCGAGCGGAGCGTCCACCCGGTACCGTCCGCCTAGTGCCGTGCCTACCATCGTGCCCTGCCCGTCTCGTTCGCCACGTGCCCCCTCATGGTACCGCGCACAGCCGCTGCGCCGAACGCAGCTTCGCCGACGAGGCGCGAGGATTCGCGCGCACTTCCTCCGCGGTCGCTCGCACCACGTCGTCGCCAGCGTCGACGTAGACGCCGTCGCGGCGTCCCGCCTGAAAGGCCTTCTTCACGCGGCGGTCTTCGCCCGAGTGGAAGGTGAGAATGGCCACGCGCCCGCCCGGCGCGAGGCAGGCCGGCAGCGCGCGCAGCAGCGCATCGAGGGCCGAGAGCTCGTCGTTCACGGCGATGCGAATCGCCTGGAACACGCGCCGCACGGCGAGATCGGCCGCCGCCAGGCCGCCACGCGGCCGGGCCGCCATCACCGCCACGCGCACCACATGAGCGAGGTCCCGAGTCGTGGCGTGGTGCTGTCCCGCCACGCGCGCCGCGATCGCCTCGGCCAAGGGCTCGTCGGCGTTCGTGACGAGGATCTCCGCCAAGGTCGCGGCGCTGATGCGCGCGAGCAGGGCCGAGGCCGGCTCGCCGCGGGTGGGATTCATCCGCATGTCGAGCGGGGCGTCGTCCTTGAAGGTGAAGCCGCGTTCGGGGTTGTCGAGTTGCATCGACGACACGCCGAGGTCGGCATAGATCACGTCGGCCCCGGCCGGCGCCCCTTCGCCCAGCACCTGCGCCAGGCCGGCGAAGTTGGTGCGGCGGGTGTCGAAGACGTCGGCGCCGAAGCCGGCCGCACGCAGACGGATCTCGGTGCGCGGCAGCTCCAAGGGATCCACGTCGAGGCCGATCAGCCGGCCGCCCGGCCGCAGACGCTCGAGCACGGCCCGCGCGTGGCCCCCGAACCCGAGCGTGCAATCCACGGCGAGCTCACCTGGCTGCGGCGTGAGCACGGCCAGCAGTTCGTCGACCATGATCGGCCGGTGCATGCCGGCCGGGGTCTTGCCCGCCTGCAGCACCTTCTGCACGTCGGCGGCGTAGCGCTCCGGCTGCAGTTCCTTGTACTTGAGATGGAACGCGCGCGGGTTCTTGCCGGGATAGCGGGGACGCCGCATCACGCCCCCGGCGCGCGCGCCAGCTGCCGGCGCACGAACTGCACCAACTCGGGAAACGCCGCGCGGTCGGTGAAGTGGCCGCGGTCGGTGTGCTCGAAGTAGCGGCACGCCAGGTGCGCAGCCACGTGGCGGGCCTCGGCCACCGGAATGAGCGGATCATCGGTGGAGTGGAAGATGCCCATCCACTGCTGGTTGCGGCGGATGTCATCCCACCGCCACGGGTCGCGGTAGAAGCCGCTCGCGCGCTCGTCGGCGTCGCCCAGGTCGGTGTGACAGACGCCCACGAGCACCGAGCCGAGCACGCGGTGCGTCTCGGCGTAGCGCAGCGCCGCCAGCGCGCCCGACGAATGGCCGATGAGCACGGTTTGTTCGTCGGCGCCAAGTTCCTCGAGGAACGGCAGCCAGATCGCCGCCCGCGCGCGCACGTTGTCGGGGAAGGTCTGGTTGACGACCTCGAGGCCCAGGGCGGCGAGATCGCGTTCCACGAACGGCAGCCAGCCGTCGGCCGCCGTCGACCCGCCGTTGCCGTGAATGAGGATCGCCTTGATGACCGCATTCTACCGTGGCGTCACGAAGCGGCGTGCGACCCGGTGCCGTGGTCTACAATGGCGGCACGGTCGTCGAGCGACATCCCCCTGAAGCTCAGCCACCCGGAGTCATCATGCCGGACGTGCGCGAATTTCAGAATCTCGTCGCCGCGGCCGAAAAGGCCGCGGCCGACGGCAATATCGCTTCCGCCGAGGCGTCGCTGCGTGAGGCGGCCGAACTGCAGGAAGCCACTGCGGGCCCGCTGCATCCGGATCTCGCCAGCACGTTCAACAACCTGGCCGTCGTGTGCGAGATGGCGCACAAGCCCATCGAGGCCGAGCAGTTCTACCGCCGAGCCTACGCCATTGCCTCGTGGTCACTGAGCCCGGGGCACCCGATGGTGGCCACCGCGCGCGACAACCTGCGCGACTTCTGCGTGGCGCGCGGCCTGCCGATTGAAGAATGGATGGACATGGAGACTGGCGCGCACATAGCGCCGCCGGCTGCCGCCGCCCCAGGAAAGGACTCTGCGCCAGCCGTAGCGTCCGTGGCCGCACCGCCCACCTCGGCCCCTCCATCATTTCCTTCGGCCGTCGCACTGCCCCCTGCGCCCCCTGCGGCGATGCCCGCGAGGGCATTGCCGCCAGCACCAGCGCGAACGGCGTCGTCCCGTGCGGCGGCCGTGGGGACGCGGCTGGCCACGCCCACAGAGCCGGCCCGAGCCGCCCAGCGCGCGCGCCGCGGCCTGGGTGTGGCGGTGGCCGTCGTGGCCGTGCTCGCCGCGCTCGCGATTGCCCGACAGTGGCGCACGCCCGCGAGCGACCGCGTCGGCCCTTCGAGTCGCGCAACCGAGCTCGCGCCACCCGCGCTGGATCCGCTGCCCGACGCCGCTCCATCACTTGCGCCCGTCGCGGTGGCCGCTGCGCCCACTCCCACTCCGGCCCCGGCGGCGGTAGCGCCACCCGTGACGCAGACCTCCCCAGCACCGGCGCCAGCCCCCGCGGCCGCGACAGCGGCGGCCACGCCGGCGCCCGGCGCGCCGGTCACGCCAGCCGGCGTGCGCGTGGTCACCGCCGCCGTCTGTTCGGCGCTGACCACCGGCGGCGCGTGGCGTTGCACCGCGGCCGGTGCCGCGCCGGCGGCCGGGCGCTTGTCGTACTACACGCGCGTGGCCTCTCCGCGCGGCCTGCGCGTGCAGCACCGCTGGTATCAGGGTGACCGCCTCCGCCAGGACGTCACGCTCAACATCAGCGCCAACGCGGTGGACGGCTACCGCACCTTCAGCCGCCAGACGGTGGGGCCGGGCGAGTGGCGCGTGGAGCTGCGCGCCGCCGGTGGCGCAGTGCTCGACGAGGCGCGGTTCGTCGTACGGTAGGGACCGCGCGTCTCGACGCGAGCCCATGCGGCCGCCACGCCACGGTCAGGGCGTGAAGCCGGGCGCGCGATAGACCTCGCGCCCTTCGAGCAGCGTCCACTGCACCCGCGCCTCGTGGAGGCGTTCGGGCGCCAGGGCAAACAGATTCTGGTCGAGCACGACGAGGTCGCCGAACTTCCCCACTTCGAGCGAGCCGCTGTCGCGCTCCTCGAAATTCACATAGGCGCCGCCGATTGTGTAGGCGGCCAGCGCGGCCGGCAGATCGAGTCGCTGGTCGGGCAGCCACGCCGGTGCGCCGGCGGGCGCACCGAGGGCGCGCCGGGTCACGGCCACCTGAATGGCGTCGAGCGGATTGACCGACGACACCGACCAGTCGCTGCCGCCCGCCAGCAGCGCCCCGGCGCGGTGCAGCGCGCCGAACGGATACAGCCAGCGCGACCGGATCGGCCCGAGCCGCGGCTCGGTGAGATCGCCGATGTAGGTGTCGTGATACGCCCACAGCGGCTGCAGGTTGGCGATCACACCGAGCTGGCGGAACCGCGGCACGTCGTCGGGCTGCACCAGTTCGACGTGCGCGATGTGGGCGCGCCGGTCGCGGCGGCCGTTGGCGCGGTCGGCGGCGGCCACCGCATCGAGCCCCTGGCGCACGGCGCCGTCGCCGATGGCGTGCATGTGCACCTGGAAGCCCTCGCGATCGAGCCGCGTGACGAGCGCCTGCAGCTGCGGATCGGTGAAATTGGGCAAGCCGCGCGTCGCCGGCACGCCGGCCCGGCGGTCGGCAGGCAGGGGCAGATACGGCTCGACCAGCGCGGCAGTGGCCGCCTCGATCACGCCGTCCACGAAGATCTTCACCGTGCCCGACACGACCCCGCGCTCGGTGGTGGCCGTGCGAGTGCGGATGAACGCGTTCACCTGCGAGGCGTCCTTCGCCGGATCGGCCGTGAGTGACAGACGCGCCCGGGCCGTGAGCTGGCCCTGGCGCGCCACCGCCCGGTAGGCCGCCACCATGGGTTCGCTCGCGCTCGCTTCCTGGAACGACACGATGCCAACGCGGTTCAGCTCGGCCAATGCCCGCACCAGGCCCGCCTCGTATTCCGCGGCGGTCGTCGCCGGCACGAGCCGTCGCACCAGGTCTGCGGCCGACTCGCGCAGCAGACCCGTGGCCTCGCCGCGCGCATCCCGCTCGATCCGGCCAGCCGGCGGATCGGCGGTGTCGCGCGTGATGCCGGCCGCGGCCAACGCGGCGGAGTTCACCCACAAGGTGTGGCCATCGGCGGAGCTGAGGGCCGCCGGCCGCGACGCCGTCACGGCATCGAGCGCCTGCCTGGAGGGCTGGCCGGCTGGAAACACCGTGAGTGACCAGCCTCCGCCGACCAGCCATGACCGCCCCGCCTGCGCGGGCACACACGCCGCCACGGCCGCCATGGTGGCCTCGGCCGTGTCCAGGTCGTTCAGATTGCACTGCCCCAGTTCCACGCCCGCGCTCACTGGGTGCACGTGCGCGTCGTGGAAGGCCGGCAGCACGAACCGGCCGCCCAGGTCGACGACGCGCGTGGCCGGTCCGGCCAGCAGACGCACCTCGGCGTCGGTGCCGACCGCCACGATGCGGCCGTGGCGAAGGGCAAGGGCGGCGGCCCAGCTCCGGCTGGCGTCCACGGTGTAGACCACGCCGTGCGTGAGCACGAGGTCGGCGGGCGCGGCCGCGGGCGACGCGGGAACCGGATTCGGGGGCGCGGCCACACATCCGGCCAGCAGCGCCGCCCCGGCGCCGCCTGCGAGGCGCGCCACGCGGGCGCGGCCCGCCGGGATCATTCGCCCTTCACGCGCTCCGCCAGCCAGCGTAGCTCGGCCAACATGCCGTCGATGCGCTTCACGTAGGCCGGGTCGACGGCGTTGCCGTCGGTATCGAACGCGTCCTGCACCTTCGACACGGCCACGGTCTGCGGCAGCACGAACGCGCCCATGTAGACCAGCACCGGCACGAGCTGCGCCCACGCGTTCACGCCACCATGGCCGCCGCCCGACACGGTGACGAGGGCCACCGGCGTGCGCTTGAACTCCGGCAGGAAGTAGTCGAGCGCATTCTTCAGCGCACCGGGATAGCCGTGGTTGTATTCGGGCGACACGATCACGATGCCGTTGGCGCCGGCGATCGCGGCGCCAAGCGCGGCCAGACCGGGCGGCGGCGGATCGATGCGCCCCAAGCGCTCCTCCATCACCGGCAACTGAATCTCGGCCAGGTCGGCCAGCTGCGGCTCGATGCCCGGCATGGCCGCCAGACGCTGCATCACGAACGCGGCCACGCGGCCGCTCATGCGCCCACGACGAACGCTACCCAGGATGACAAGGACTTTCATGAGATTTGGTGACCTGTGGATCGGGTGATCGGGATGTGTTGATCTGGTGATCGGTGGCGCACTGACTCTCTGTGCTCAGCAACTGACGCACTTGTGGTTGTTGAGAGCGCCCAAACCTTCCAAGAGCTCAATCGTCTCGGGGTACGGCTGCACGCGCTGCACCGGGCCGTTGGCCATGTCCACGGTGGTCTGGCCGGTGCGGGCCACGGCCTTCACGTCGGCGCCCTTCGACACCAGGTATTTGATGAGGGCGACGTCGCCACGCGAGGCGGCGTGGTGCACAGGGGTGTAGCCGTTGTGATCGCGCGCGTTCACGTCGGCGCCCAGCTCTTCGACCAGGAACTTCACCGCCGGCACCCAGCCATCGGGCACGTGGCGGTGGGTGTTGCCGGCAAAGCCCAGGCCGTAGCCCACGCCCGATGCGGCGTGAATGGCGGCCACGGCGGGACCCGACCACGGAATCGGCGCCAGACCCGACTGGTCGGGCAGGCTGGGATCCGGGACCGCCCTCCTCGTACCGTTCCGGCACCTTGGCGGTGCGGATATTGGGGTCGGCGCCGTACTTCAGCAGCAACTGCATGGCCGGGATGTCGAGGGTGTAGGCCGCCAGCCAGAAGGCGGTGGCGCCGGTGCGGTCCACGCCGAGCAGGTCGCGGTTGTAGGTGGTGTACCACAGGGTCTTCGTGAGCCGCGCGTTCACGTCGGCGCCGGCCTTCAGGAAGCGCTCGACCAGATCGAGATAGTCCACCGCCTGCTGCATGTAGTGCGCCGGCTGCGGATGCCGCGCCTTGGGCGCCCACTGCATGTTCAGCACGCCGTAGAGCGGCGTGGCGCCGGCGTCGCTGGCCAGGTGCACGTCGCCGCCGCGCTCGAGCAGCGCGGCGGCCAGGTCGAAGTGACCGTTGATGGTGGCCATGAGCAGCGGGCTCGTGTGGTCGCCGGCACTCGCCTGGTTGAGGTCGGCACCCAGGTCGAGCAACGCCAGCGCGGTGTCGCGCTGGCCGTCGCGCACCGCGAGCAGCAGCGCGGTGAGCCCGCCGTGCGCGCCGACCAGGTCGGCGTAGCCCACCGGCTCCGGCTCGCCGCCGTCGTCGACCGCCGTTCGCGGCGCGCGAGCCGCGGGCGCCACGCCGGCCGAGCCAGCAATCGTGGCGAGCTGCGCCGCGCGCTCGCGCTGCAGCGCCGCCACGCGCTGGTTGCGCACGCGGCTCTCGGCGCCGTCTTCGCGATTCCGGGCGCTCACGTCCACGACCTTCGCCGTCAGCGACAGGTCGGCACCGCGCGCGGCCAGCACGCGCACCACGTCGGTGCGTCCGGCCGCGGCCGCGAACATCAGCGGCGTCTGGCCCCACTGCGGCTCGCGCGCGTCGACCGCCGCGCCGGCCTCGATGAGCGCGGTGGCAGCTGGCGCGCTGCCCGCTGCCGCCGCGAAGTGCAGCGCGGTGGCGCCGGTGGTCGTCGGCGCCGTGGCCTGGGCCTGGGCCGCGAGCAGGGCCGCGACGACGCCCGCGTGGCCGCCGCGCGCCGCCAGATGCAGCGGCTGGTAGCCGCCCAGACGGGTCACCGCCGACGGCTGCGCGCCGGCCGCCAGCAGACCGCGCCACGACGTCCTGCTGGCCGCGCTCCGCGGCCCAGTGCAGCGCCGTCATGCCGTCGCCCTGGCGCGGCGTTCACGTCCACGCCCTTGGCCACGAGCGCGCGCACGGCGGCCGCATCGCCCCGGCGTGCCGCCTCGAGCAGCACGTCGCGGGCCGGCGCGGCGGGCGCCGCGACGGCGCCCGGCCTCGGCGCCGCTTGGCGACCGGCGCTGAGCGGCGTCGACAGCACCAGCGCGACGCGCCGCGGCGGCGGTGAGGCAACGGTGGGCAGACGTCATGACCGCGCTCCAGTGCGCCTACAGCGAGAACGCGGCGGTCGAATCGCCGAACTGCGTGAGGTCGTCGAGCCCGGCCATGTGCAGCGCGCTCAGCATCACGTTGGCCATCGGCGTGCCGGCCTCGGCCCGGTGGTGCACGTTGCCCGCCAGACGGCCGTGCGCGCCGCCCAGCAGCACGAGCGGGCAGCGCTTGTGGTTGTGCACGTTGCCGTCGCCCATGGGCGAGCCGTAGACGATCAGGCTCTTGTCGAGCAGCGTCTGGTCGCCTTCCTGGATCGACTGCAGCTTCTCCATGAAATACGGCAGCAGGCTGACGTGATAGCGGTTGATCTGCGCAAACTCGGTGACGCTCGCCGGCTTGTTGCCGTGGTGCGACGAGGGATGGAAGCCCTTCGACACGCCGCTCTCGGGATACACGCGGCTCGACGCGTCGCGCCCCATCTTGAACGAGAACACGCGGGTGACGTCGGCCTGGAAGGCCAGCGCCTGCAGGTCGAACATCAGCTTCACGTGTTCGTCGAACGAATCGGGCACGCCCGACGGGGCGCCGGGCAGCTCGCGCGCCTCGCCCGTGCCGTTCCGGGCCTCGACCCGCTGGATGCGGCGCTCGATCTCGCGCACGTTGTCGAGATACTGGCCCATGCGCTGGCGGTCGCTCGGGTCGAGCGTGCGGTTCAGATCGGCCACCTGGCTGGTCACGTAGTCGAGCACGCTGCTCGTGGACTTGCGCCGCGCCGCGCGCTCGCGCGTGGAGCCGCCCGCGCCGAAGAGCTGATCGAAGGCCATGCGCGGATCGCGAATCATGGGCAGCGGATCGGTGGGCGACGCCCAGCTGATCATGTCGGTGTAGACGCACGAGTAGCCGTAGGCGCAGCCGCCGGCCTGGTCCACGTTCTCGATGCACAGCTGCATCGACGGAATCGGCGTGTCCTGCCCGAAGCGCTGGGCGTAGAGCTGATCCATCGAGATGCCGGCGCGCACGTCGGAGCTCTCGGTCTGGCGCGGATGGGCCTGCGTGAGGAACACCGCGCTCGAGCGGAAGTGGTCGCCGCCGATTTCGGGCTGCGTCACCGCCTCGGCGTTGCGCACGTCGGTGTCGCTCACGATGGTGGTGTACTTGCGGAAGCCTTCGAGCGGGCTGAGCGACGTGGGGCCGAGATCGAACTCGCGCCCGGCCGCCACCGGCGACCACAGGTGCTGCTCGGCGCCCCACGGGCTGCTGCCGGCCGAGCCGTGCACCATCTCGATGCACACGAGGCGCGGCCGGCTGAGCGAGGCCGCCGTGGCCGTGCCGGCGAGCAGGCCGCGCGCCGGCAGCATCGCGTCGAGGAACGGCAGCGCCACGGTGGCGCCAAGGCCCCGCAGCATGGTCCGGCGCGCCACGTGCTTTCCAGTGATGAAGGACATCGTCGGTTCCCCTCGAGTTCGGAGCTCTGGTCAGTCGGACTAGTGCGGCGCCTGGCGCCACGGTGGTGGACGGCAGCGCGTCGGCCGCCTTCATACGGAAGGCCGGGCTGTGCACGATGCCGCGCACGAACGCGGGCAGCGTGTAGTTGGCCTCGGCCGCCTGCGCCACGATGCGGCGCACCATCGGCATGTCGCCCGGCGCCAGACGGCGGCCGAGCGCGTAGGTGGTGAGGTTCTCGGCGAAGTTCTGCACGAGCACGCGCGAGCGCTTCATGAGCGCCGCCTGCAGGTCGGCCGCGCTCGCGAGCGGCGTGCCGTCGTAGAGCGCGCTGGCCGGATCGACCGGCATGCCGTTGTCCTTGATGCGCCAGGCGCCGGTGACGTCGAAGTTCTCGAGCGCGAGGCCAATCGGATCGATCATCCGGTGGCACGACATGCACGCCGGGTTCTTGCGGTGCTGCTCCATCCGCTCGCGCACCGTGCGCAGGCGGCCGCCCTCCGACTCGGGCGTCTCGTCGAGCGCCGGGATGTTCGGGGGCGGCGCCGGCGGCGGCGTGCCGAGCAGCACCTCCATCACCCACTTGCCGCGCAGCACCGGCGACGTGCGCTCGGCTTCCGACGTGAGCGTCAGGATGCTCGCGTGGCCGAGCAGGCCGCGGCGCCGGGCGTCGGGATACGCGACCCGCCGCATCTCGGGCCCGACCACGCCCGGGTAGCCGTAGTGCCGGGCGAGCCGCTCGTCGACGTAGGTGTAGTCGGCGGTGAAGAGGTCGGTGATCGGGCGGTTGTCGCGCAGGATCTGCCGGAAGAACACTTCGGTCTCGCGCCGCATCGACGCCTTCAACTGCTCGTCGAAGTCGGGATAGAAGCGCACGTCGGGGTGGATCTTGTCGAGATCCTGCAGCCGCAGCCACTGCCCGGCGAAACGCGCGCCGAGCACGTCCGCCCGGGCATCGGCGAGCATGCGCGTGACCTGCTTCTCGAGCTCCGCCGGACGCGACAAGCGGCCCGCTTCGGCCACGCGCATCAACTCGGCATCAGGGCCCGAGGCCCACAGGAAGAACGACAGCCGCGAGGCGAGGTCGACGTCGCTGAGCGCGTAGGCCTGTCCGGCGCGGTTCGCGAGCGGCGGCTCCTCGAAGCGGAACACGAAGCGCGGGCTGGCCAGGATGCCCTCGAGGGCCATGCGCACCCCTTCTTCGAACCCGCCGTCGGCCAGGCCTCGCTTGTAGAGCGACATCAGCGCGTTGACGTCGCGCTCACTGGCGCGGCGGCGGAACGCCTGCGACGCCAGCGTGGAGATGATGCGGTGCGCGCACCCCGTCTGTTGCGCCGGGCTGGCCGGCTCGCACATGAAGATCTTGGCGCGGCTGGGCGTGGCCGACACCCCGGTGGTCGCGAACGGACCAGTGATGGCCATGTCGCGCAGATGCGGCAGGGTGGTGAAGCCGTAGGCATCGGCGATGCTCGTGCTGGCAATCGACCACTCGAGCGGCGTGATGAGATCCTGCACCGGGCCTTCGAACCGCCGCACGAAGGCGGCCGACACCCGGTGCGGCCCAGCGGTGATGGCAACCGGCTCGGTGCGCAGGTCGACGCCGTCGGGGTCGGAGCTGTTCATCCACCGGTCGACGTCGAGCAGCGCCACGCGCGCGCCGTCGACCGACAGCTCCACCTGCTCGGGCGCCTCGGCGGTGTGCAGCGCGGCGCGGCCGTTGCCGTAGAGCGCGCCCGTGGTCTCGTGATAGAACGACACGCGGAAGCGGTACTCGCCGTCGGCCGGAAAGGTGTGCACCACCGAGAGGCCGCCGCGGGTGCCGTAGGGCGCGCCCTCGACCTGTTCACGCTGCGAGGTCAGCCGCGACACCGGGTAGCTGGCCTCGCGCGCGGTGGCGGTGCGGTCACCCACCGCCAGCCGGCTGATCTCGGCCGCCGCGGTGAGATACGACTGCATCGCCGTCGTCGACATGAGCTGCGCGTCGGCGATGTTGTCGAAGTTGGCGCTCTTGGTGTCGAGCGGCAGATAGGCCCCCGCGTTCACGTCGAGGCCCACGAGGTCGCGCACGGCGCGCGCATACTCGGTGCGGTTCAAGCGCTGGAAGGTGCGGCGCCCCGGGGCCGACTCGCCCGCCGCGGCATCGGCGCCCGCTTCGAGGGCGTCAGCCAGGGCCTCGAGCACGCGCTCGGCCGGGCGGCGTCCGCCCGCCGGCGGCATCTGCCCGGCGCGCACCTTGCGGATCATCTTCTCGGTGACGTCGAGCGCATCGGCCGCCTTCGCCACCTGATAGCCGGACAGACTCAACCCGCCGGCCTTGGCGCGATCGTTGTGGCAGGTCACACACGACTGCTCGACCACGGCTTGCGGCTCGACCGCCCCTGCCTCTTGCGGAGCCGGCGGCGCTCCCTGAGAATGAGACGCCACGAGCCGCGGCGGCGCGTCGGACATCGCGGCAACGACGGCGCCAGCCATCAGCACGGCCAGGGCGCGGAGCGCAAGGGCGGGCATCGCGGTCATGTGTTGGGCGAATAGTAGCAGCTTGCCGGGCGCGCGGGGGAGGCTCCCGGCACCGCGGGACAAATGGTGAAATCCAGAGACACACCGCACGCGGCGTGAGCCTGCGTGCCCGGAGCCGCCCGGCTATGGAGGCCGTGGTTCTGGACGCCGCGGCGGGCGAACGGCAGGGGGCGCCGGCGTACGACCGGCACCCCTCGCCGTGGTCAGAAGCGGTAGCGGATCGCCACCTCGACCTGGCGCGACGGTGCGTTGATGTTCGGCAGCAGCGACGTCGACTGGCCGAAGGTCGCAGCCGTGATGTTGTTGTTCGCGATGTTGTAGTTGGCGCGATTGGCGATGTTGAAGAGCTGCCCGATCATCTCGACCTCGTGCGAGCCCCGGATCTGGAAGGTCTTCGACACGCGTGCGTCGACGTTGACGAAGCCGGGGCACGTCACGTCGTTCACCGGCGCCAGGCCGCGGCCCTGCCGGAAGGTGTTGATGGCCGAGAGGTTCAGGTCACGGCAGCCGCTGAAACGCGTCACGCCGGCGGGCAGATCGATGGCGTAGCCGTCGAGGTTGATATCGATGCCGCTGGTGGGGTTCATCGGCAGGCTCGAGCGGAAATCGCCGATCGCCGAGGCCTGGATGCCCCAGGGGCCCTGCACGATGCCGCTCACGACCAGCCGGTGCCGGCGGTCGGCCAGCCCCGGGTACGTCTCCTTGAAGAAGCCGTAGCGATCGCCGTAGACGTTCTGGAAGCTGTCGTCGTCGCTCTTGCTGAGCGTGTACGACACCAGGTACTGGTAGCGGTTGCTGAGCCGCTTCTCCACTTTCACGAGCAGCGCCCGGTAGCGGTTGTCGGCCGTGGTCTGCCAGAAGTTGACGCGGGCAAACTGCGGGTAGGGCCGCACGCGGGTCACCGGATCGGGCAGATTCAGGTCGACGGTGTCGCGATCGGCCTGGCGATTCACCACGATCAGGTCGGCGGCCAGCGCGAAGTTCGCGCCGAGCATCTTCGAGACGCCGCCGCTGAACTGATGAGCGAACGCGCTCACCGTGTCGCTATCCATCACGGTGATGTTGGGCGGCGCAGTCGACACGAACTCGTCGCGCGAGCGCCCCTGCAAGGCGTCGGGGAAGCTCGGGTTGTTGAGGATGATCTGGCGGGCCTGCGGCCAGGTCAGCTCGCCGAAGTTCTGCAGGGTACGCATGTTCTCGTAGAACAGTCCATAGCCACCGTGCACGCTGGTGCGGCCGTCGCCGGTCACGTCCCAGGCCAGGCCCACGCGCGGGCCGACGTTGTTGCGGTCGCCGCGCGAGTCGGCGCCTTGATGGAACGGCACCGGGATGGGAAACCTGCCGAAGGCCGGGCCGAGTTCGTCGGCGATGCGGCCGAGCGACGCGTCGAGATCCTCGTTGTAGGAGCCGACCTGCAGGTCGTAGCGTACGCCCAGGTTCAGCGTGAGCGTCGGCGCGATCCGCCAGTCGTCCTGCACGTAGGCCGCGAAGCTCGTGGTCGGAATCTCGGCGTAGGTCGGCAGCGAATTGCTGTACTGCGTCGGCCAGGTGGTGCGGTCGTTGGCATCGTAGACCGCGTCGCGCGGGAAGGTCCAGGACCCAAGCGGTGAGCCCAGGCTGTCGGACTTGAACGACAGCACACTCAGGTCGGCGCCCACCTTCAACTGATGACTGTCGCTGAGGGTCCAGGCGATGTCGTCGCGGACCTGGAAGCGTTTCTCGGGCCCCATCTGACTGTTGCCGCAGCCGCCCAGTTGCAGCGACGGATAGTTGAAGATCGCCGTGCACTGGCCAACGCGGTCTTCGCCGAAGTCACCGGGCTCCCACGAGCCGTGGCTGTAGGGCGGCGCTACCTCGTATTTGGCATAGGCGTACTGCACGCGGAAGTCGTTGATCATGCGCGGATTCATCACCCAGGTATGACCGGCCACGTAGGAATCGCGCGGCACGGCGAAGTCGAAGCTCGCCGTCGGATGCACGCGCCCGCCCGAGGTGATGACCGGGCGGTACTCTACCTCCTGCGCGGCGCGGACGAAGACCATCTGGTTGGCCGACAGCTGGTGGTCGGCGCGCACCGAGTAGGTCCAGCGGTACTGGTCGCTCAGGTAGGTGCCGTCATAGGTCGGGAACCGTCCACCGGTGTTGACGGTGAAGAACTGGTTCTCGTCGGTGCGCTCGGCCGCGCCGAAGATGTGCGTCTTGTCCTTGCGGATCGGCCCGCCGAACGTGCCGCCATACTGCCAGCGGCGAAAGTCGGGACGGGTGCTCTCGAACACCGTCTTGGCGGTCAGGGCCTGGTCGCGGAAGAAGTTGAAGGCCGAGCCGCTGAAGCTGTTGGTGCCCGACTTGGTCACGACGTTCAGCACGCCGCCGGTGGCCAGGCCGAATTCCGCCTTGTAGGTGGCCTGCTGCACCTTGAACTCGCGGATCGAATCCATCGCGAAGTTCTGGCGCGGCTCGCCCATCTGCGCCCAGGTGTTGTTGACGCCGTCGACGACGAAGCCGTTCGAGTACTCGCGCGTGCCGGCGCCGATGTTGATGTTGCCGCGATAGAAGAAGCCGCGAATGTTGTCCTGCGACACACCCGGCGTGAGCATCGCCAGGTCGATCCAGCGGCGCGACGCCACCGGCAGGTCCTGGATCTGCGCGTTGGTGATCGCCGTCGCCACCGCCGACGCGCGCGTCTCGATGATCGGCGCCTCACCGGTGACCGTGATGGTCTCGGTGAGCACCGCGGTCTTGAGCGCGAAGTCGAGCACCGCCACTTGATCGATCACCAGCACCAGGCCGGTGCGCGCTTCGCTGCTGAACCCCGGCAATTCGGCGGTGATGGTGTAGACGCCGGGCGGCAACGCCTGCAGCCGGTAGCTGCCGGTGCCTTCACTGACCACCGTGCGCGACAGCCCGGTCTCCTGATTTCTCGCCGTCACCGTCACGCCGGGCAACACGCCGCCGGTGCCGTCCTTCAACGTGCCCGTCACCTGCGCGTTCTGCGCCCAGACCGCGCTCGGCGCCAGCACCGCCACTACCACCACTGCCGCCGCCATCAGCCGCCGTGCCCACCTACCCATGCCGTCCTCCCGTTCTTGCATTACCGAACCTTCCGTGCTGGTGTGCCCGCCACTGCCGGACGCACTGGCCGTACTCGGAGCAATGTGATCGACGTCGCGTCGCGTTGTCCGTCTTCCTCGATGCGCTCCACCACGTAGCGCCCGTCGCGCAGGTAGTTCACATGCGCCATCACATACGACAGCCCCGGCTTGGTCACGAGGTTCAGCCAGTCGCCCTGCGCGGTCTCGTCGGGCGCCTCGGTGCCGCCCGACACGAAGGTGACCTGCGGCCACTGGTTCATGGCGAACCGGCCGCCACCACCACCGCCATCGCCACCGCCACGCGCCGCCCCGGCCCGGCGCGAGCCCCGCACTTCGCCGGTCTCCATGTCGGTGTAGTAGATGGCCGTGTCCTTGTAGATCTCCTGGCCGTAGACGAACGGCGCGAAGCCGTAGGCCCAGCGCCGGTAGCGGGCCTGGGAGCGCAGGTTCATGTCGCGCACGTCGGGCTGGCTGTTGATCTCGCGCACCAGCGCCTCACGCAGCGCCGCGACGGCCTCGGCGTGCTCGGGCTCGCGCGGGTCGCGCAGGCTGCTCATCGAGGTGTACCAGCCGCGCGTCGTCCAGTAGGAACGGAAGCCGGGCGGCACGTAGCCGGCAAACTGCTGCACCCACTCGTGCGACGGATAGCCGTGCGGGTTCAGGTAGATGTCGGGCAGCCACTCCTGCCAGAGCCGGCCGCGCACGAGCGCTTCGGGCAGCAGCGGATCGGCCAGACCCACCTGCGACGCCACATCCATGCCGAGCGCGCTGTAGCGGCCCGCGTGCAGCATGTGCGTGGGCGTCAGCTTCTGCAGGTCGAAGGCCATCTGCGCGCCGTCCGGGTTTTCGACCGGATGCAGGATCACGTTCACCTTCTTCAAGATCGCCTGGTAGGCCGGATCCGACACGAGCCGTTCCGCCAGCTTCAGGATGTGGCTGGTCGACGACACCTCGTTGGCGTGCTGGCGCCCGGTGATGAAGATGGTGGGCTTGAGCGCCGTGAGCTTGGCCAGCGACACGAGTTCGCCGCTCGCCGGCGCGGTGATCTCCAGCACCGAGATGGCGCGGCCCCGGTAGGACTGCCCCGCCCGGTAGGCGCGCACCTCGGGGAACGCCGCCAGTTGGCCGACGAGGGCTTCCGACTCATCGGGGCTGATCACGTGGTCCCACGTCACGAGCGGCAGCGCCGGCCGGGCGGCGGCCGCGCGCACGTTCGACGGCGCGAACTGCGTGGTGGCGGCCAGCACCCGGCGGGCGCGCGTGTCGCGCTGGGTCACGCTCACCGCCACCCGATCGACGTGCTCGTAGGAGAGCGTCTGCGGGAAGATGCCCGCCTGACGCAATCGCACGAGCGCGTCGAGGGCATCGAGCGCGCGCCCGGCTTCGCGGTCGTCCTTCGCCTCGACCTGCAGCTCGAGTTCGCTGACGGCCTCGGCGCGGGCCACGGCGCGCACGGCCAGGGGCGCGGTCGTGTCGATCTTGCCGAGGTCGCGCCGGATCGTCTCCGGGGTGTCGCGGCCGGCTTCGACCACCTTCACCTCGAGCTGGGCCTTGGTCGAGGCGTTGCCGGCATAGAGGAAGTGCACGCGGCCGGCCTGACCGCGCCGCTCGGGATGGATGATCGGAAAGACCTTGCCCGGCGCCGCCAGGCGGCGGCGCGTGGTCGTGCGGCCGAGCGCGTCGAAGAAGTCGAGCGTCACGAAGTAGAGGTCTTCATGCAACGCTTCGAGCGACGAGACCAGCTCCTCGTCGACGCCAATCCGGAAGTCGGGTTCGCTCATCCACACCTCGACGTCGAGGTCGCGATGGAAGGGCTGTTTGTCGGGCAGCGGCCGGTTGTCGGTGACCTTCATCACGTGGTCGTAGACGCGCGGCAACACCTTCGCCTGATAGTGATCCCACACGCGCTCGGGGTCGGTCTGGATGCGCGTGTCGATGGCGGACTGGCCGTTCACCGACGCCGACAGCCAGCCCGTGGTCACGTCCACGCGGCTCCAGCCCGGGAACTTGTCGAGGTATTCGCGCTCGACGAACTTGGGATTGAAGGTGTCGGTGAAGACCACGCGACCGGCGGCATCGAACGCCTCCACGGTGTAGATGTCCTTGGGCGCCTTCACCAGTTCCAGGCTGAACTGGGCCTTGGGCAGACCGAGCTCACGGGTGACGATCTCATCCACCGGATAGAGCTCGTGCAGCCACCGCGTGGGCACCTGGTAGAACTTGTACTTCTTGGTCAGGTCGGGCACGTACTCGGCGACCTTCACCTGGAGGCGGGCAGCTCGCTTGCCCGTGAGCGCCGGGATCACCCGTTCGGTGATCCACAGGTAGCCCTGCTTATAGGCCGAGAGCATGCGCACGTCGGGCGCGGCCGCCCCGGCCTTGGTGAGCTCGGCGCGCACCTGGTCTTCGAGCGTGCGGCGCAGTTCGGGCGCCTCGCTCAGACGCGCTTCGACAGCCACACGCGCGCCCGGCGTGACCTTCGGCAGCACCTCGGCGCGGAACTTCGTCCAGAACTCGTCGACCTCCCACGGCACGTCGATGGTCTCGTCGACGACCGGCGTGGGCGCGGTGATGGCCTTGCTGACGACGGTGACCTTGGCCGGGCCGAGCGCCGCGCTCAGCTGTTTGGAGAGCAACGCGTCGAGCGCTGGGGTGGCGTCCTCGAGAAACAGCGTGGCGTCGAGACTCGTCACCGTCTTGCGCTGCGCCACCAGGTCGGCGGCGATCTGCTCGAGTTCGCGCACGGCCTGCGATGCCTGGCCGGCGGCGCTCTTGCCGCCGAGGAAGCGGGTCAGCTCGGTGCGGATGTCGGCGAGCGACAACGCGCCGCGGCGCGTGTCCCACACATACGGCAGGCGGCCGGCCAGGTACTGGCCGGCGGCGAAGGTGCCCGGCGCATCGGCGCCCGCCACTACCGTGGCCGTCGCATCGCCGAAGGCGCGCGGCACCAGCTGCACGGCGCCCTCGCCGGGCCGCAGGTCGTCGAGGCGCGCGCGGCCGACCTTGATGAGTTCCTGCACCAGACGGTTGTCGCGGCCGATGAGCACGGGGTTGGCCTCGCGAGCCGGTTCGCGCACGTCGTCGGCCGACTTGGCGATGGGCAGCGTGATGCCAGTGGTCTCGAGGCCCAGCCGCGCCGCGATGTGCGCCGCCGCCAGCGCGTCGCTGGCGCCGCCCACGACCAAGGAGGTCTCGGTGCGGTCGGGCACGAGGTCGACATAGCCGTCGCCGAGCCAGCCGTCGATCGAGTACGGGTTGGACAGGTCGAAGGTCTTGCCGCGGGTGCCCGCGGCGCCATCGGCCGGCCGGCCGCGGTCGCCGGGCGAGTCGGTGGCCAGCTCGCTCGGGTCGATCGGCGGCGTGAGCGTGCGCGCATTCAGGCCCGCCCGGGCGACCGCGACCACGCGGGCGGAGGTGCCCGCGGCCACCAGTTCCACCTGCGTGGCGGCGATGTCGGAGAAGTTCAGCACCTGCGGTTCGAGCCCCCGCCGGTGGGCCGCGTCGAGCGCCTCGAGGGCGCTGGCGGCCCGCGCGGCTTGCGCCGCCGTCACCAGCGCGCGCACGCGCACCGCCGCGAGACCCCGCCGCTCCGCGTCGACGACGAGCGACGTGACGGCGAGCGCGGTCGGGTCAGCCCCGCGGGCGCGCAGGTAGGCGCGCACCTGATCGGTGAGGCCGGTCAGCGTCACGCCGGTCATGTTCCACAGCCGCGGCAGCCGCCCGGCCAGCACGGCTCCGGCGGCGAGCGTGCCCTTGTCGTCGGCGCCGGCCACGACCACGGCCAGGCCGTTGCCAACGGGCGACGCCGTGGCGGCGATGAGCCCCTGACCGGGCGTGAGCGCCAGCGCCGCCAGATCGCCGCGCGCCATCAGCTCGCGCACGAACCGATTGCCCTTCCCGATCAGCACGACGACGTCGGCGCCGCTCGGCGGGTCGCCGTCGCGCACGACGAGCGGAAACGACAGCGCGCTCGTCTCGAAGGCGAGCCGGGCGGCGATGTTGGCGGCGGCGAGGCTGTCCTCGGTGCTCGGAGCGCTTGGCACGACGATGCGCGCCGCGATGCGATCCGCGATTGCATCGCCGTTGGTATCGCGCACGAACCCGTGCGCGCCGAAGAGCCCGGCGAGGTCGAGCACCGATGGTGCGGGTTGGGCCTGCGGGCGGCCGACAGGAGCGAGCGCGAGCATGACAGCCATGCACATTGCGCATGCAAATACAGAACTTGGCCGTATTGCGATCATGGGTGAGCGGACAATATCGCCGGGGCCACTACCTGTCAAGGCAGTGGCGGCCCCGCCCGCTCACCCCGCCGTCAGTAGAGCACGGCGGCTTCGCCGCGCTGGGCGATGAGACGTTCGAAGTGGGCCACGAGCAGATCTCGCCGCGCCAGCAGGGCGGCCACTTCCGCGCCCGTCAGGTGGTGTTCCACGGCCTCTTTCAGCGCCGGCTCGGTCAGCGCCCGCAAGCGCGTCAACAGATCCCGGCCGCAGCCATTCAACGTCGCCAGGTCCTTCAGCTCCTTCTGCAGGCGAAACGCCCGGGTGAAGTCGAGCATGATGACCCGCCAGTCCTTGGTGTAGACGACGTTGCCCTTGTTGCGATCGGTGTCGCGCACGAGTTCGGCGAACACCCACATCGTCTGCCGCTGGCGCGCGAAGCCCAGGGCGCCGTTCGGGGGTTGTGCGCCCTTCGCCTCGCGTTCCTGTTCGTCCATGAGCACGTCGTCCATCCACCACGACAGCGCGCCGGACTTGCCGTCGATGCGTCGCTCGATGGTGGGCGGCATCATGGGCGCGAGGCCGAGCAGGCCGGACAGACGCCACGCCGCGACGTTGTAGCGGTAGTGATCGACGAAGGCCAGCTCGCCAGCGCGGCGGCGGCCGCGTTGCCGATCCTGCATGCTCGTCTCGTCGGCGATGCTCTGGAACGCCGCGTCGTGCGTGGCGGCGCCGTCGCTCAGCGTGACGCGCAGCGCGCCGGTGATGCCCTTCCCGATCGGCCGGCTGGCCACGACCTTGGCGGTGCGCAAGAACGCGAGTTGAGCGTCGACGTCGGCTGTGGGCGCCGGCGCTGCCGCCGCGGCGACCTGGACCGCCGCTTGAAGGACCGGGCGCTCCGGCCGGGGCGCCTGCGCGGAGGCGGCTCCGGCACACGCGAGCAGCATCAGGAGCGCCGCGAGCGCGCGTGATGAACGGGATGGCATGACCGTCATGGCGGTGCCATCCTTACACAGATCAGTTGGCGGTGGCAGCCTTGGCGGAGGCGGGCCGGATGATCGCGTAGGCCGGCAGGCCCACCGCCTTGAAGCGCTTCATCAGGTTTGCCGCCGGGGCCTCATCGGGCTGCTCGGCCTGGAACTTCACCTTTACGTAGCCGGCGAGGGCCTGTACCACTGCCGGATCGGCGAGGGTGGTCTTGTCCATGGTGAGGCAGTTCTTGCACCAGGTGGCCCACATGTCGATCAGTACCGGCTTGCCTTCGCGCTCGGCCGCGGCGAGACCCTCGGCCAGCGACGAGTGCCAGCCTTCCTTCAGCTTTTCTTCCACGCTCGACGACACGTCGGCGGCATCGACGAACTGATTGGCGAAGAGGCCGTAGGCCAGATAGCCGTAGTAGACCGCCGTGCCCAGGATGAGCACGCCGAAGCCCTGCTTCACGCGCACCATCCACGGCCCGGGCTTGGGCAGCGACGCCAGCCCGGCCCCGGCGATGGGCCACGGGATGGCCATGCCGATGCCCAGGAAGAACGGCAGGGCCAGCGCGAGGCTCGTGCCCGTGGCGTAGAGGTTGCTCGCGAAGAGCACCACCTGGATGACCACCGGCGCCACGCAGGCCCCGGCCAGCAGCGCCGCCACGGCGCCCATCGTGAACGCCAGACCGAAGCTGCCGCGCGCGCCGCCGCCGACCCCGCTCGAGAAACGCGAGAAGTCGATCTCGAACACATCGAACATCGCCAGGGCCAAGGCCACGAACAGCACGGCGATCCCCAGGTTGAACCACGGCGAGGCGTTGATGGTGCCGAAGGTGCTGGCCGTGAGCACCACCACAAG
The DNA here is from genome assembly GCA_963814395.1 of uncultured Acidobacteriota bacterium. GTDB lineage: Bacteria > Acidobacteriota > Vicinamibacteria > Vicinamibacterales > UBA2999 > CADEFD01. The sequence goes on along the minus strand of CAWFCS010000027.1, from coordinate 944,924 downwards.
CCCGAGCACGCCGTAGACGAAGGCCATCGCGCCGCCGTAGGTGAGCCCCAGCAGGAAGCCGCGCTGCCGCGACCCGGCCTGCGCGCCGGCGCCGATGATGGCGAGGTTGATGGGAATCATCGGCAGCACGCACGGCGTGAGATTCAAGGCCAGGCCGCCCAGCAGCACGAGCAGCAGGATGGCGAGCGGGCCGCGCCCCTCGAACAGCCCTTGCTCGGTGATGCCGGCCTCGGCGTTGCCGATGAAGGTCATGAAGTCGGCCGTGCCGAGGTAGCCGCCGGTGGTGGCCACGACCGAGAATTTCTCGAGCGCCGCGAGGCCGTCGCCCGCGGCGGCGGCGGGCGCGGGGCGCGACCGCCGCGCCACCGGGCGCAAACGACGGTTCCGGCTGCGCCGGGGCTTCACCCGTGCCGAACGCAATCGCGACCGAGCAACGCGGCGTGCTGAGCCGCCACCGGCGTGCCGGCCGCCACGACGTCGAACGTCCACTCGCCCTTCGCCGACGCCGGGCGCGAAGCACACCTTGTCGTTGCAGGCCTGATAGCGCAGCGTGAACGGCACGGAGTAGCGCGCCGGGCGCGAGGCCCGCCGCCACGCTCATCTGCACGCCGATGGTGAACTCGCGATCGAACACGAGCAGCGGTTCGGGCAATCCTTCTTGCGGGAAGTCCACGCGCCTTCGGGAACACCACTTCCACGCCCCGCACGCCGGTGGGCGGCTCGAGCAGCAGCTCCGTGGGAATGAGCGCCGGGTCGCGCGGCTTGTTCGACTGCACGTGCAGCCCCTCGGGCAGCGTGACCTGCAGCGCACCGCGCACGGTGCTGCCGGCCGCCACGCGGTCGCTGCCGACCAGCGCGACGAGTTGCACCGGCACCCGACGCAACTGGGCAGCGGCGTCGAGGCTCGCGAGTGCCAGGAGTGCGGCGGCCATGGCCAGCACCCGGCGACGGCGGAGAAGAGGGGACATCGGCATGAGCTTCTCGATACTAACTCGCGGCCGCCTGGATGGCTGACTCTGGTTGGACGCCGGAGCGCGTCCGCGGTTCCGCGGCGGGCGCGGCGAGTCGGCCGAGCCACGGCGCCTGCCTACGGCGGCGGGCGCCGGAAGGTCGCCACGCGCACGCCCTTGGCGCGCACGTGTCCGGCCATGGCGGCGGACACGGCGGCCCGGGTCGCGGCCGGTGACTGCCCCACCGCCGGCACGTCGATCCAGCCGTCGAGCGCAAACAGCTCGAACAGGTAGTGATGCACCGGTCCCGAGGCCGGAGCCGCCGGCCCCCGGTAGCCGGGTCCCGTGGCGCTGATCTGGCGCGGGCCGTCGGTGGGCGCGGGCGGCGGACCGCCACCGAAGCGGGGCGAGGCTGGCGCGGCGTTGCCCGGCGGCACGCCGCGGGCAGCACGGTGCGCGCGCCGGGAATGTTCCAGACCAGCCAGTGCAGCGTGTCCTCACCGGACGGCGTGAGCGCATCGAGGTCGCGCACGACGAGCACGTAGCTCACGACGCCCGTCTGGCGCGCCGCTCCACGACAGCGGGGGCGACACGTCGCGGCCCGCCTGCGAGTGCGCCAGTGGCAACGCGCCGCCATCGGCCCAGGCCGGCGAGTCGAGGGTCATCACCTGCACGCCGCGCGGACGTGCCGGTGAGGCCGGAGCGGCGGGCGGGGACGGCTGGGCGGCGGCCGCGCCGGCGGTGGCCAGCATCAGCGCGAACGCCAGCGGCGACGTGCAGATGACGCATCATCGCGCTCCTACTTGAACGACGCGGGTTGCGTCTTGCGCCACGCGTCGTAGCGGCGGCGCAGCGTCTTCACCGGGTTCAGGTTCTCGCCCGCGCCGGCCGTGATCTGGCCCGGACCCTTGTCGGGTCCGGGCTGCGACACCGTGAGATACATCGCGTATTTGCCGTCGTTGTGCGACGCGCCGCCGTGGCATCACCGGACTCGGCCATCAGGATGTAGGCCACGTGCGAGGTGCGGCCGTCGCACGGCACCGGCGGCTGCGAGCCGTCGCTCGGCCAGGGCGGGCAGGTGCAGCGGCTGTCGCCGCCCGAGCCATCGGCGGCGTCCATGGCCGCCATCACGCGGTCGGTCAAGGCGCCCGGTCGTCTTCAGGAACGCCTGCACGGCGTTCGGCATCACGTTGCCGGCGCGCAGGATGTTGCCCTGAATCGAGTAGAAGATCTCGGTGCCGGGCACCTGCCCCTGAAGGTCCTGCGCGACGTAGCCGTTGCCGAGACCCGAATGCCCGGCGTGCCGGCCCTGCAGGTCGAGGATGCCGAACTGCCGCGTCTGGAACGCGGGGTCGGTGCTCAGCAGCTCGATGATGCGCGCGGGGTCGGTGCCCTTCTGCAGCTCCTGGAAGACCAGCATCTGGTTCGCGTGCGTGCCGTCCACGCCGGCCTGACACGCGGCCACGCCCTTGCCCGGCACGACCACCGCCTGCACGCCCATCAGGAACTGATCATCGCGGTCCACGCAGGTGGCCGAGGCAATCACCACCCGGCCGGTGCTCTTGTCCACCGCGATGACCGACCAGGTGGCCCACGCCGGCGACGGCAGGGCCGCCAGCAACGCAACGACGGCGAGTGCGGCTCTCATGGCCAGCATGATATCCGGTAGACTGCGCGACAGGGCGCGACCGGGCCCTGCCGACATGCCGCGCGTGGCCTTCACCCCTCAGTTGCAGCGCTTCCTCGACGCGCCCCCACACCGGGTCGAGGGCGCCACCGTGCGCGCCGCGCTCGACGCGGTGTTCGCCGGCAACCCGCGGTTGCGCGGCTATGTGCTCGACGACGCGGGGCAGGTACGGAAGCACGTGTCGGTGTTCGTCGGCGACACCGCGCTCGTCGACCGCGCGACCCTGTCGGACGCGGTGAACGACGACACCGAGATCTTCGTGCTGCAGGCGTTGTCGGGCGGATGAGGCCGGCGAGGATCGGCACGGGCACACACATGAGGAGCACGGCGATGACACAACCGCTCTGGGTGGCCACACGCAAGGGTCTGTTCCAGCTGCGCGCGGAGCACGGGTGGCGCGTCGACACGCCGGCCTTCCTCGGCGATCCCGTGGCGATGGTGCTCGACGACGCGCGCGACGGCACGCGTCTACGCCGCGCTCAACCTCGGGCACTTCGGCACCAAGCTGCATCGCTCGGCCAATCGTGGCGCCACGTGGGAAGAAGTGGCGGTGCCGTCCTACGCCGGCCTGCCCGACATCTCGAAGCCCGCCGGCCCGGACGGCGCGGCGCCCGCGCCGGAGCCACCGACCCTGAAGATGCTCTGGGCGCTCGAAGCCGGCGGCGCCGACCAGCCCGGACGCTTGTGGGCCGGCACGCTGCCGGGCGGCCTCTTCAAGAGCGACGACCGCGGCGCCACCTGGGCGATCTGCCGCGCGCTCTGGGACGAACCGGCGCGGGCGCAGTGGTTCGGCGGCGGCTACGACTGGCCCGGCGTGCACTCGGTGCTGGTCGATCCGCGCGACTCGCGTCACGTCACCGTCGGCGTGTCGTGCGGCGGCGCCTGGACCAGCGACGACGACGGCGCGTCGTGGGCGTGCCGCGCCACCGGCATGCGCGCCGACTACATGCCCCCCGACAAGCAGGGCGATCCCGTGATTCAGGATCCGCACCGCATCGTGAGCAGCCCGGCCAATCCCGACGTGCTGTGGACGCAGCATCACTGCGGCGTGTTCCGCTCCACCGACGGCGGCCGGCAGTGGCACGCCGTCGACGCCGCGCGGCCCTCGGGCTTCGGTTTCGCCGTGGCCGTGCATCCCGAGCGGCCCGATACGGCGTGGTTCGTGCCGGCCGTGAAGGACGAACGGCGCGTGCCCGTCGACGGCAAGCTCGTGGTGTCGCGCACGACCGACGGCGGCCAGACCTTCGAGGTGCTCGACCGCGGCCTGCCCGCGCCCTCCTACGATCTCGGTCTACCGCCACGCGCTCGACGTCGATCGCACCGGTCACGTGCTGGCCATGGGCTCCACGACTGGCGGCCTGTGGCTCTCCACCGACGGCGGCGACTCGTGGAAGACCCTCTCTTCACACCTTCCGCCGATCTACGCCGTGCGCTTCGGCGGCCCCGCATAGACGCGGGCTACACCTCTGGAGAGTGACCATGACACGCTGGATGTTCGTCGTAGCAGGAGTCCTGGCGACTGCGCCCTGGGCAACGGCGCAGACCCGTGCGCTCGTGACCACCGTGCTGCCGGACGCCGCGGCGCCGCCGTCGGCTGCGCGCGACCTGCTGATCGATCTCGACGGCGGTGGGCTCGTGACCCAATGGCCGGGCGCCGTCGACGGCAGCTATCCCAATCTGGGGCACCGGGCCGTACTCAGCGCCGACGGCCGCTACGTCGTCGGCCCGTACATGCGATTGCCGATCACGATTCCGCCGGTCTACCCTATCGCCTACCGCGATCTCGTGACGGGCGCCAGCGGCAGCATCACCAGGGACGTGTGGTGGATGGCGTCGAATCCGCGCCGGCCGCAGGGGATTCTGGGACTCACATCCGGGGACGTCGGCGTGGTCGATACCAGTGGCCTGCGGACCCAGGCGGCCTGCGGCCCGAACATCCCATCGGCGGTTGCCGTCGCGCGGGATGGCCGGGAGTTCTACGTGGCGTGCTTCAACTCCTTGCGCGTGCTCGATGCCACGACTCTCGCTGAACTGCGACGATTCACATTGCCCTCGTCCCCGCGCGAGATGCACGTGGTCGCCGGCCATCGGCTGTTCACGCTCGACTCGGCCGGACCCATCATCTTCGGCACCGGGGAAATGTCGGTGTACGACCTGACGACCGGCGCACGGCTGGCCAATGCGCCCACACCAGTGCCCGGCCGTTTATTGGATTGGGCCGTGCCCTCACCAGACGGGACGCGTGTGGTGGTCGGCATCGGCGCGTCTTTCGGGGCCGGGGGCTCGCGGCCGTACGTGGTCGACGCCCTATCGGCCGCCGTCGTCGACACGTGGCCGGTGGACCAGGTGACCCGTGTCGCGTTCACGTCGACCGGCCGGCGTGCCGTCCTGCTGCGGGAGGAACCCAACGGCTCGACGGCGATGCTGCAGGGCGTGCTGCTCGACGTGGCCTCCAAGACGGTACTGGCCCAGGGCGTGCTCGGCGTCACGTTCGCCCACGACATGTCGAATCTGGTCATCGTCGAACCGCCGCTGGCACCAGAGGCGTTGACGGCAGCGGTGGCCGGGTCAACTGTGGCGCTGGGCTGGGCGCTCGCTCCGACCTCGCTCCTGGCGACAGACTACGTGCTCGAGGTGGGAACGACCGCCGACGCCGCCGATCTGCTCACGCTGCGGCTCGGCTCGGTCAGCACCACGCTGGTGGCACCAGGCGTGCCGAGCGGCTCCTACTTCGTGCGCCTGCGGGCGATGAACGCCGCGGGCACGAGTGCGCCGTCATCGACGATTCAGGTGCAGGTGCCATAGCGCCGCTCATGTCCGACACCGCATTCACCATCACCTGTCCCTACTGCGGCGAAGAGGTGGAGATCTATCTCGAGCCCGACACGCGCGGCGTGCTCGTACAGGACTGCGAGGTGTGCTGCAATCCCTGGCAGCTGCGCGTCGTGAGCGACGGCGACGACCGCTACGTCGAGGTGAGCCGGGCCGACGGCTCGGAGTGACCGCTAGTCCTTGACCACCGGCGGCGCGACACTGGCCGCGGGCCGGGTGCCCTTGAGAATCCAGCGCTGCATGCGGCGGCCGTTGCCGGCTTCGCCGGTGTACATGCGGTTCTTCGAGTCGATGGCGATCATGTGGGCGCGGATGAACTCGCCGGATTGCCGGCCCGGCTTGCCGAAGCGGTCGAGAATCGCCAGGTCCTTGCGGCGCAGAATCCACACGCGCATGTTGGTGCCATCCATCAGGTAGAGGAGGCTCTGCTCCGGGTCGCGCGACACCTGCAGGCTGAAGCCGCTGCCCGAGCCGCCGGTGTCCGGGCGCACGAACTTCTCCATCAGGTACTCGCCGTTCTGGCGGAACACCTGGATGCGGTTACCGCGCCGGTCGGACACGTAGATGAGCCCGTCCTTCGTGCCCACCAGCCCGTGTAGCGTCGAGTACTCCTGCGGCGGGCTGTCCACCTTCACGGGGTAGGTGTATTTCTCGGTATCGGTCGGGCGTTTGCCGTAGGCGCCCCAGTGACGCAAGTACTTGCCGGTGGCCGCGTCGTAGACCACCACCCGCCTGTTGATGTAGCCATCCGCGATGAACAGCTCGTTGGTCTTCGGCTCGACGTAGAAGTTGGCCGGGCCGCCCAGGTGATCGGGGTCGTTGCTGCCCTTGTTCACGCCCGGCTCGCCGATGGTCATGCACGTGTTTGCCGTCCTTCGTGAACTTCATCACGTGCATGCCGTTGCTCGTGCCCATCCACACGAAGCCGTTGTGGTCGATGTAGATGCCGTGCTCCTGACTGAACCAGGTGTAGCCCGTGCCCGGTCCGCCCCACGCCTGCAGCACCTTGCCCTCGGGATCGAGTTCCAGCACCGGCGGCGCCGGGAAACAGCAGTCCGCGATCGGCGGCTTCACCGCCGCGCCGATCTCCTGCGGGGTCAGGCTCGACGGCATGTGGATCACCCACAGGTGATCGTTGTCGTCGGCGAACAGGCCGCGGATGTCGCCCAGGATCCAATCGTTCGGCAGCGTCGGCGGCCACGTGGGATCGACCACGTAGACGGGCAGCGCGTCGGCGGTGGGCGATCCCGGCGCCGGCGTTGGCGAGCGCGCCCTGCGCGGCAGCCAGGGCGGGTAGCACGAGCAGCGCGGCCAGTGCCGCCAGCGCCGCGCGAGTCGTCGAATGCCTCATGATGGTCGGGCTCCTGTCACGTGCGGCGCGCCCTGACCGTCCCGTGGACGCGCGGCCGCGACGGAGGATATCACTCGCATGACGCTCAACCGCGGCTTCACCTATCGCGCGCAGATCGGGCCCGAGGCCGCGGGGCGGCGCGTGCGCGACCATCTGGCGGCGGCCTATCGCACATTCCGACGCGGCCACGTGGCAGGCGCGGCTCGACGCCGGCGAAGTGGAGCTCGACGGCCAGAAGCGCGGACGGCGACGAGCGCGCTGCGGAACGGCCAGCACCTCGCGTGGCATCGTCCGCCCTGGGACGAGCCCGACGTGCCGCTCACCTTCGACCTGGTGCACGAGGACGCCGACGTCGTGGCCGTGGCCAAGCCGTGCGGACTGCCGACGATGCCGGCCGGCGGCTTCCTTGCCCACACGCTGCTCACGATCGTGCAGGCGCGGTGGGGCGACGTGCACCCGCTGCACCGGCTCGGACGGTTCACGTCGGGCCTGGTGCTGTTCGCCCGCACCCGCGACGCCGCGGCCGTGCTGGCCCAGGCGTGGCGCGTGCACGCGGTCACGAAGATCTATCGCGCGCTCGTCGACGGCCGGCCCTCGTGGGACACGCGCGCGATCGACACGCCGATCGGTCCGGTGCCGCATCCCACGCTGGGCACCGTGCACGCCGCGCGCGACGATGGCCGGGCGTCACAGAGCGTGGCCACCGTGGTGGAGCGGCGCGCAGACACGACGCTCGTCGACGTGCAGATCGCCACGGGCCGGCCCCACCAGATCCGCATTCACCTGGCGGCGGCAGGACATCCGCTCGCCGGCGACCCGTTATATGCCGTGGGTGGCCGCCCCCGCGACGTGGCGCCGGGCCTGCCTGGGGACGGCGGCTACCTGCTGCACGCGTATCGACTGCAGCTCGCGCATCCATGCGGCACGGGCACCCTCGTGCTCGAGGCTCTGCCGCCCGCGGCGCTACTCGTCTGAACTGCCGCCCCGGCCACGGGCGCCCTTCACGTCGGCGCGATGCTTCTTCGAGGTCAGGCGACGCTCCTTGGCCGCCCGTCCGGGCCGGGTGGGCCGGCGCGCTTTCGGCCGCACCGCGGCCTGCTGCACGAACGCCACGAGCCGCGCCCGCGCGGCCTCGCGGTTCTGCGCCTGCGTGCGATGCTCGCGGCTATCCACCAGCAGGACGCCTTCGGCCGTCATGCGGCTGCCGGCAATGGCCACGAGCCGCGCCTTCACGTCGGCCGGCAGGGTCGAAGCGGCCACGTCGAAGCGCAGTTCCACCGCGGTCGACACCTTGTTGACGTTCTGTCCGCCCGGACCGGACGCGCGCACGAACCGCTCGTCGAGCTCGCGTTCGTGGATGGCGATGGTGGCGGTTACCTGAATCATCGTCTCAGCCCTTCACGTCGAGGAAGGCACGCATGCGCGCCAGCTCGGCCTCGAGCGCCATGCCTGAACGCGCGATCGCGCGGCGCGCGCCCGGTCACGTATCCGAGTGAGGCTTGCAGCGCGTCACCCGCGACCGACAGGTTGCCCCAACCGATCACGCGGTCGCGCCACAGCAGGGGCATCGCATAGTAGCCGCGCGTGCGCTTGGCCAGCGGGGTGTAGGCCTCGAAGCGGTAGGCCCAGCCCCAGAAGTGCTCGAACCGGCGGCGGTCCCACACGACGGGATCGAACGGCGCGAGCAGACGCGTCTGCCCGCCGACGTCGTCGGGCAGGCTGAAGGCGTCGGGCGATTCCTCCGCCGGCCAGAACCACGCCACGCCCTCGACGTGGGCCTGGCTCAGGCGAGCCTTGGCCCGCGCCAGCACGGCGCGCAGTTCGGGCCGCCACTGCGGCGCGGCCAGGCGCAGGCGCGCCACGAGCCAGCTCAGGGTGGGCGCGGGCAGGGGCGCGTAGAGGCGCACGGCGAGGTCGACGAGCGCGTCCTGACGGGCGCGCCGCGCCGCGGCATCGAGCGGCGGCAGCGGATCTTCCCGCGGGGCGTAGAGGCGGATGCCAGCGTCGCGACCGGCCACGCGCAGCAAGCCGCGATAGTGCAGGTGGTCGAGCACATGGGTGGTCGCGCTCGATGAGCCGCCCCAGTAGTTGGTGACGGCGCCGCGCGCGAAGTGCCCGTCCACCTCGCGGGGGTGCGCCCGCCCGCGGTCGCGCACGAAGTGCCAGCACGGCATCGGCAGTGCGCTTGCCCGGCGGCGGCCACGCGCCGAGCTTGCCGCGCGGATGCATCAGCGCCTGCACGGCGCGCGTCACGAAGCCGTAGTTGACGAAGAAATCCTCTTCCACGTCGAGGTCGGCGTAGTGCCGCTCGAGATCGCCGGCCCGGTAGCCGGCGACGCGGTGCCGCAGCACGAGGTCCTGCGCGCGGGCCGGCGAGCGAATCGGGTCGGCCTGCACGAAGCCCAGGCGCGTCACCCCCGCCTGCAATGTGCCCGGCGTGAAGAGACTGCGCGCAATCGCGTAGCGCCGCAGCGTCGCAAGGGTGACGGCCATCGTCGTGGTCAGCGGTCGGCGCGGATCCCTGGTCCCTGGTCCCTACGGGTTCTGGTGCAAGACGTGTCCGCCGTACTTCGGCAAGGCGAAGGACGCCGCCAGCGTGAGCAGGCCGTAGACGACGAGCAGCAGCGCCGGCGCCACGGGCGTGCCGATCTCGCGGATCAGGGTCGTGGCGACCAGCGGCGCCGTGCCGCTGAAGAGCGAGAACGACACGTTGAAGGCCAGCGCCACGCCGCTGAAGCGGATGCGCGTGGGAAACAGGTCGGCGAGCAGACACGCGTAGGTGCCGTTGATGCAGCCGGCGATCAGGCCGATGCCCACGAGCAGCAGGGTGGGCGACGACGGTTTGGCGGCCAGGGCGACGTAGAACGGATAGCCGAACAACACGAGCCCGGCGGCGCCGAAGCGCAGCAGCACCGCGCGGCGAGATGCGGCCGGCCAGCCAGCCGACGACGAAGATCATCACGGAGTGCACGACCACGCTGATCGTGGCGGCCACGACCGCCTCGCGCGGGTCGTAGCCCAGCACGCGCGTGAGATAGCCCGGCATGTGCGAGAAGTAGAGGCCGTTGAAGCCGCCGGTCAGGGCCAGCACGCCGATGCCGACGAGCACCGGCCCGCGGTGCGACTGCAGCACCTCGCGGAACGGATGGCGGGCGGCCAGCGCCTTCATGCGGGCGAACTCCGGCGATTCTTCCATGGCGCGGCGCAGCACGAAGCTGATCACGCCGCCGGCGCCGCCGAGCACGAAGGCGATGCGCCAGCCGTAGAAGGCCACCTGGTCGGGCGGCAGCAAGGTGCGCACGGCCACGCTCACCCCGGTGGCCACGGCCACGCCCAGCGTCACGCACGCGAACATCAAGCCGCACACGAACGGCGCCTTGCGCGGCGCGGTCTCGACCACGTAGGTGAGGGCGCCGGGCAGTTCGCCGCCGATGCACAGGCCCTGCAGCACCCGCAGCAGCACCATGGTGGCGCTCGCCGCCACGCCCCACAAGGCAAAGGTCGGCACGAGGCCCATGGCCAGCGTGGCCGCCGACATCACGAAGAGCGATCCCAGGAACACCTGGCGCCGTCCGTAGCGATCGCCGAAGTGACTGAGCACGATGCCGCCGATCGGCCGCGCCAGGTAGCCGGCCGCAAACGCGCCGTACGATTGCATCAGGCCGACGAGCGGCGTGCTCGACGGAAAGATCGCTTCGGCGATGTCGTTGGCGAACACGCCGAAGATCACGAAGTCGTAGAACTCGAGCGTGCCGCCCAGGCTGGCGAGCAGCACGATCCGCCATCCGGCCTTGCTGATTGCGTCGTTGGTCACCGGCGCATTATGGCGCAGACACGGCCGCGGCCGCCTACTTCGCCGCGTGTTCGGCGGCGAAGTCCTCGTAGCTGCCCTTGAAGTCGTGCACGCCCTCGTGGTCGAAGTGCCACACGCGCGTGGCCACGGCGTCCATCAGGTCTTCGTCGTGCGTCACCAGGAAGACCGTGCCCTCGAACTTCTGCAGCGCGGCGCTGAGCGCGTTGATGGCTTCGAGGTCGAGATGGTTGGTCGGTTCGTCGAGCACGAGCACGTTGGGCTTCTGCAGCATGATGCGGCAGAAGAGCAGGCGCGCGGTCTCGCCGCCCGAGAGCGCGGCGGTGGGCTTGAGGCCCTCTTCGCCGCTGAACAGCATCTGGCCGAGCAGGCCGTGGATGTCCTGGCGCGAGGCATCGGGATCGAAGCGGTGCAGCCACTCGACGGCCGTGAGTGCCGTGTTCGATGGCGCCGGTGTGGTCCTGCGCGAAGTAGCCGATCGACACTTCGTGGCCCCAGCGCACGGTGCCGGCGTCGATGTCGCCGGGCGACGCCGGCTGTCCCGGCGCGTCGGCCAGCAGCGCCTTGAGCATCGTGGTCTTGCCCAGGCCGTTGCGGCCGACGAGCACGATGCGCTCGCCGCGGTTCACGATGGCGTCGAAGTCGGTGACGATGGCGCGGCCCTCGTGGGCCTTGCTCACGCCCTCGCATTCCATGGCCAGGCGGCCCGAGGGCCGGTCGATCTGGAAGCGGATGTAGGGGCGCGCGATGTTCGAGCGCGCCAGGTCGGTGGTCTGCAGCCGCTCCACTTCCTTGCGGCGCGACTGCACCTGGCTCGAGCGCGTGCCGGCCGAGAAGCGCTGGATGAAGTCCTGCAGCTGCGCGATCTTCTTCTCGCGCTGCTCGTTCTGCGATTCGAGCCGCGAGCGGATCTGCGTCTTGGCCAGCACCATGTCGTCGTAGCCGCCGGTGTAGGTGATGATCGTCTGGTAGTCGATGTCGGCGATGTGCGTGCACACCGCGTTCAGGAAGTGCCGGTCGTGCGAGATGACGACGAGCGTGCCGTCGTAGCGCACCAGGAACTCGCGCAGCCAGTGGATCGAGTCGAGGTCGAGATGGTTGGTGGGCTCGTCGAGCAGCAGCGCCTGCGGATGGCCGAAGAGCGCCTGCGCCAGCAGCACGCGCACCTTCTGGCCGCCCTGCAGTTCGGACATCTGCCGCTCGTGCAGCGCATCGGGAATGTCCAGGCCGGCCAGCAGCACCGCCGCGTCGCTTTCGGCCGAGTAGCCGTCGTGCTCGCCGATGGTGCCTTCGAGCTCGCCCAGGCGCATGCCGTCGGCGTCGCTCAAGGCGGCCTGCGCGTAGAGCGCGTCGCGTTCCTGCAGCGCGGCCCACAGCGGCGCGTTGCCCATGATCACGGTGTCGACCACGCGGAACTGGTCGAAGGCGTACTGGTCCTGGCGCAGCACGCCGAGCCGCTCGGGCCGCGTGACGGTGCCCTTCTGCGGCGGCAGCTCGCCGGTGAGCAGCTTCATGAACGTGGACTTGCCGGCGCCGTTCGGGCCGGTGAGGCCGTAGCGCCGCTCGTTGGAGAACGTGGTCGAGACGTCGTCGAAGAGCACCTTCGACCCGTAGCGCATCGACACGCCGCTGACTGAGATCATCGGGAGTTCCTTCCGAGGGTCAGCCGCCGGTGCTGACATCCGATCGATTGTAGCAGTCCCCCGAGGGCGTCCGACCTGTTACCCTGCCACGCGTGACTGGCCCGGACACGCCGCGCGAGCCGCCGCCCTATCTCGTCGACGACGCTTCGCTCGACGCCTTCGTCGCGGCGTGGCGCGCCGGCACGCTGCCCAAGCCGGCGTGGACGCACGCCGCCCACGTGGCGGTGTGCGCCTACCATGCCTGGGGCGACGTGCCGCTCGACCAGGTCTTCGCCGCCATGAAGGCCGGTATCCGGGCCTACAACGAGGCGGTGGGCACGGCCAACACCGCCACGAGCGGGTATCACGAGACGCTCACCCGGTTCTGGGCCATGGTGATCGTGAGCCACCTGGCCGCGGCTCAGCCCGCAAGCCGTTTCGAGGCGGTGCGATCGGCGGTGGCGGTCTTCGGCGAGGCGCGATCGCTGCACGCCGGCTACTACCGTGCCGACGTGGTGCGCGACCCGGTGGCGCGCGCCACCTGGGTGCCGCCCGATCTCGTGACAAAACAAGACAAATAGGCCCTGAAAATCGGGGTGCTTGCGCGGCCGCGGCGGTGCAGAAGCCGCGCCAATCCGAGGTATATTTCTGCGGAATCTGAAGGACAGGGTCGTCACGGCCCCGCCGGTCGCTGCGTCCGGTCGAAGACAGGTTCGGGAGTCCATCGCATGACGCGTGCCGCGGTGAAGGTTCTTGGCACGGCGCTGTTGGGTGTCGCGCTCGCGACATCCGGCGCCGCCGAGCGTGCACAGACGCCAGCGGCCGCGCCGCAGAGTGCCCCCGCGGCGCCGCGCCGGACCGCGGCTGCGCGCCCGGGTGCACCGGCGCCCGCCCCATCCCACCTCGTGTCGCCGGCCCTCTCGGCCAAGCAGCAGAGCGAGCTCGTCAGCACCTACTGCGCCACCTGCCACAGCGAGCGCGCCAAGGCCGGCGGGCTCTCGCTCGCCGGCTTCGACGCCATGAAGGCCACCGAACGCCAGGACGTGGTCGAGAAGATGATTCGCAAGCTGAGCGCGGGGCTGATGCCGCCGCCCGGCGCGAAGAAGCCCGAGGCCGCGCTTGCTCGCGTCGCTCACCGAGGCGCTCGAGTCGCGCATGGACGAATTCGCGGCCGCCAATCCCAATCCCGGGCCGCCGCACCTTCCAGCGCCTGAACCGGCCGGAATACGAACGCGCCGTGCGCGAGCTGCTCGCGCTCGACGTCGATGCCGGCAAGTGGCTGCCGCTCGATCAGAAGAGCGCCAACTTCGACAACATCGCCGACGAACAGGCGCTCTCGCCCACGCTGCTCGAGGCCTATCTGAACGCCGCCGGCGACATCAGCCGCATGGCGGTGGGCGACAAGCAGGCGGCGCGCGTCGACATCGTCTACACCAATCCCGCCTACGTCTCGCAGCACCCCTGGGATCACGTCGAGGGCGCGCCCTACGGCACGCGCGGCGGCCTCGTGGTCAACCACGTCTTCCCGGCCGACGCCGAATACGAGTTCGACCTGCTGGTCATCTCGGGCGACAACGCCCGCGGCGAGGACATCGACCTCTCGATCGACGGCGAACGCGTGGCGCTGCATCAAGTTCGAGAACGGCCCGGCGGCGGCCGCCGACGGCCGCGGCGGCATGGCCCTGCGCACCGAGCCGATCCTGGTGCGCGCCGGCGTGCACAAGGTGTCGGCCGCGTTCGTGCGCAAGGGCGACGGCCCTTACGAAGATCTGATCCGGCCGCACGACTGGTCGTATGCGGGCGGCGGGTCGGGTGGCGCCGGCATCACCACGCTGCCCCATCTGCGCGACCTGATGGTGGCCGGGCCCGTACAACGCCACGGGCGTGTCCGACTCGCCGAGCCGCCAGCGCATCTTCTCGTGCCGGCCCACCGCCGCCGTCGGAAGAGCGCACGTGCGCGCGCTCGATTCTCGCGCGCCTGGGCAGCGAGGCCTATCGCCGGCCGATGACCACCGCGGAAGTCGACGGCCTGATGCCGTTCTTCGAGAAGGGCGCCACCGCCGGCGGCTTCGAGGCCGGCGTGCGCTCGGCGCTCGAGGCCGTGCTCGCGAGCCCCAAGTTCGTGTTCCGCCTGGAGCGGGAGCGGCCGGCCACGGCCGCACAGACGGTCACGCGCGTGGCCGACCTCGACCTCGCCTCGCGCCTGTCGTTCTTCCTGTGGGGCGCGCCGCCCGACCAGGAACTGCTGGCGCTGGCCAAGAGCGGCAAGCTCACGGCGCCAGGGCGTGCTCGAGAAGCAGGCCGCGCCGCCTGCTCGCCGACGACCGCGCGTCGGCGCTCGGCGTGCGCTTCGCGGCGCAGTGGCTGCGCCTGCAGGACCTCGACAAGGTCAAGCCCGACCCGAACTTCTACCCGAACTTCGACGAGAACGTCGCCGCGCGCCATGAAGCGGGAGACGCGAGCTCTTCTTCAACGACCTGGTGAAGCGCGACCGCAGCTTCATGGAGTTCTTCACCGCCGACTACACGTTCGTGAACGAGCGGCTGGCGCGGCACTACGGCATCCCCGACGTGGCCGGCAGCCAGTTCCGCCGCGTGACCTATCCCGACGCCGCGCGCCGCGGCATCCTCGGCCAGGGCAGCGTGCTGGTGCAGACGTCGCTCGCCAACCGCACCTCGCCGGTGCTGCGCGGCAAGTGGGTGATGGAAGTGCTGCTCGGCACGCCGCCGCCGCGCGCCGCCGCCCAACGTGCCCGACGCTCGAAGAATCGGCGAGCGCCAAGGACGGCAAGCTGCTGACGACGCGCGAGCGCATGGAGATGCACCGCGCCAACCCGACCTGCAACGCCTGCCACCGCTTCATGGATCCCGATTGGCCTGTCGCTCGACAGCTTCGACGTGACCGGCAAGTGGCGCGAGCGCGAGAACGGCATGCCGCTCGACACCCGCGGCGACTACTACGACGGCACGCCGGTCAACAACCTGAGCCAGCTGTCGGCCGCGCTGCTCAAGCGGCCCGAGCCGCTCGTGCGCAACTTCACCGAGAACCTGATGGCCTACGCGCTCGGCCGCCGCGTGGAGACCTTCGACATGCCGGCCGTGCGGGCCATCGCCGCCGCGGCCGCGACCGACGGCTACAAGATGTCGTCGTTCATTCTCGGCGTCGTGCGCAGCGATGCCTTCCAACGCAAGCACGTGGACACCGCGGTTACGACCGACGCGGTGCAGCCCGACGCCGCCAAGCAGTAGACGTAGCCCGCACACCCCACTCGAGGAGATCGCGATGTCGTTCATCACCGGAAAGCAGCTGCCCCGCCGCACCTTCCTTCGCGGCGCCGGCGCCACGGTCGCTCTGCCCCTGCTCGATGCCATGGTGCCCGCCGGCCGTCTGTTCGCCAAGACGCCCGAGCGCACGCGCCTCATCGCCATCGAAGAGGTGCATGGTCTGGCCGGCTGCAACGACTGGGGCGCCAAGCAGATGTTGTTCGCGCCGGCCAAGACCGGCCGCGACTTCACGATGGTGAACGACAGCGCGCTCAAGTCGCTCGAGCCGTTCCGCGATCACCTCACCATCATCAGCAACACCGACGTGCGCATGGCCGAGGCCTTCGCGCTGCCGGAAATCGGCGGCGACCACTTCCGCTCGAGCGCGGTGTTCCTCACCCAGTCGCACCCGAAGCAGACGCAGGGCTCGGACATCTGGTGCGGCACCTCGATGGACCAGCTCTACGCCCAGAAGTTCGGGCAGTCCACGCCGCTGCCCTCGATGCAGTTCTGCATCGAGAACCTCGACCAGGCCGGCGGCTGCACCTACAACTACTCGTGCGCCTACACCGACTCGATCAGCTGGGCCTCGCCCAACGACCCGCTGCCGATGATTCGCGACCCGCGCGTGGCCTTCGACATGCTGTTCGGCTCGGGCAGCTCGAAGGAAGACCGCGCCGAGCGCCGTCAGACCCGCCGCAGCATCCTCGACTGGATTGGCGTGCAGGTGGCCGACGTGCGCAAGGAGCTCGGCTCGACCGACAAGAACCGCCTCGACAAGTACCTCGATCACGTGCGCGAAATCGAACGCCGCATCCAGGCCATCGAGGCCCGCAACACGAGCGGCGATGCGCGCGAGCTGCCGGGCGCTCCGGCCGGCGTGCCCGACTCCTACACCGAACACATGAAGCTGCTGTTCGACCTGCAGGTGCTCGCGCTCCAGGCCGACATGACCCGCATCATCTCGTTCAAGACCGGCCGCGATTCGCAGAACCGCGTGTTCCCCGAAAGCGGGTCGGATCAGCCGTTCCACCCGGCGTCGCACCACGGCAATCGCGAAGAGCGGATCATGGAATTCAACAAGATCTGCAAGTTCCGCGTGAGCATGCTGCCCTACTTCCTCGAGAAGCTGCAGAGCACGATGGACGGCGACGCCAGCCTGCTCGACAAGTCGGTGGTCATGTTCGGCTCGCCGATGGCCGATGCCAACGTGCACAACCACCGGCGCTGCCCGCTCATCCTGCTGGGCAAGGGCAACGGCATGCTGAGCGGCAACATGCACATCAAGGCGGCCGACGGCACGCCGATGGCCAACGCCATGCTCACGCTGCTCCACAATCTCGGCCTCGACGACCTGCAGTCGTTCGGCGACAGCACGGGCGAGCTGTCGCTCACGCAGTCGCCGATCACGGTGGCCTGATGCTCGCGCGACGGAGACCCGACATGAGACTTCGTCTGAGCCTCAACCTGCTCGCCATCGTGGCGATGACCGCGATGGTCGGCGCCGCGCCCACCTCGGCGCCGGCCCTTCGACACAACCAGGAACCGGCCGCTCAGGGCCGCACTGAGCGGAGTCGAAGTGCGGTCGCTGACGCCGCCATGAAGGGCGACCACGCCGCCATTCGCGCGCTGTTGCAGCAGGGCGCCGACGTGAACGCCGCCCAGGGCGACGGCATGAGCGCGCTGCACTGGGCCGCCGATCGCGGCGACGCCGAACTGACCGCCATGCTGGTCTACGCCGGCGCCAATCCTGGCGCCGTGACCCGCATCGGTCACTACACGCCACTGCATCTGGCCAGCCGGGCCGGCAGTGCCGAGGCCGTGCAGGCGCTCTTGAAGGCCGGCGCCCAGGTCGATGCCATGACCTCGACCAGCGGCGCCACCCCGCTGCACATGGCCGCCTCGGCCGGAGTGCCGGCGGTGGTGACGGCGCTGCTCGACGCCAAGGCCGAGATCAACGCGCGAGAGACCGAGTGGGGCCAGACCCCGCTCATCTTCGCCGCCTCGCTCAACCGCGTGGACGCCGTGAAGGTGCTGCTCGCGCGCGGCGCCGATGCCAACGTGACCAGCAAGGTCATCGACCTGCAGAAGCACATCCCGCTCGATCGCGCGTCGAACCAGCGTTTCGCCAAGGTGCTCGAAGGCACGGCCGGCAAGAACGGCAAGGCGTCGCCGAGCCAGATGCAGGCGGCGGTGCAGGCGAGCCGCGAACTCTACGTGTCGGGCAAGCTCCCCGAACCCGAGAAGCCGGCCACGCCGGCCGCGGGCGGCGCCGCGGCCGCGGCGGGCGGGCAAGGCGGACAGCAGCAACAGTTCTTCGAAGAGACGCCCGGTCTCTCGTCGAAGGGCGGCCTCACGGCCCTGTTGCATGCCGCACGTCAGGGCTATCTGCCGGCCGCCAAGGCCCTGCTCGACGGCGGCGCCAACGTCAACGCCGTGGGCGCGGGTGACGGCACGAGCCCGCTGCTCATGGCCACCATCAACGGCCAGTTCGACGTGGCCATGCTCCTGCTCGAGCGCGGCGCCGACCCCAACCTGGCGGCCGGCGTCAATGGCGCGACGCCGCTGTGGTCGGCCGTGAACACGCAGTGGCAGCCGCGCACGCGCTTTCCGCAGCCTCAAGAGATGGAACAGCAGAAGGCCACGTACCTTGATGTGATGGCGACGCTGCTGGAGAAGGGCGCCGACCCGAACGCCCGCCTGCGCCAGCATCCCTGGTACATGGTCTACAGCGGGTGCGGCAATCGGAACTGTGGCCTGGCCGACACGTCTGGGTCGACGGCGTTCTGGCGCGCGGCCTACGCCACCGACGTGGACGCGATGCGACTGCTCGTGAAGCACGGCGCCGACGTGAACATCCCGTCGATGGCGCCCAAGCTGCAGGTGCGCCGTGGCCCGGAGGGCGGCGGTCCCGGCTCCGACGGCTCGAGTCGCGGTCCGTCCGCCGCAGCCGCGCCCGTGTTGCCGCCGATTCCGTACGGCGGTCCTGGCGCTTCGGCACTGCATGCCGCGGCGGGCGTCGAATACGGCGAGGGCTTCGCCGGTAACGCCCATCGGCACGCGCCCGACAGCTGGCTCCCGGCCGTGAAGTATCTGGTCGAAGAACTCGGGCTCGATGTGAACGCCCGCGACAACGACGGCTACACGGCTCTGCATCACGCCGCCGCCCGCGGCGACAACGAGGTGATCCTCTACCTGGTGAGCCGGGGCGCCGACGTCGCCGTGATCGCCCGCAGCGGACAATCCACGGCCGACATGGCCAACGGCCCCGTGCAGCGCGTATCGCCCTTCCCCGCCACCGTGGCACTGCTCGAGAAGCTCGGGGCCAAGAACAACCACCGCTGCGTGTCTTGTTAGGACGGGGACCAGGGACTAGGGACTGGGGCACGCACGACTCCGAAGGGGCCCGGTGGTGAGAACCGCCGGGCCCTTTTTCGCATGTTCAGTCCGCTTCACGCCAGGAACCTCACAGCGTGGCGGGTCCGGCAGCGCTTGGGACCAGCCCTAGTCCCTAGTCCCTGGTCTTGACAGGTCCAGTGCCCCGGTTCAGTATTACTATTTAGTCATATATGAATATGGGGGACAGCCACGCCGCCTCAGGACGTTCCCTGGCCTGCACGTCCTGTTCACCGCGATGATTTCGACTCTGCTCGGCGCGCTCGTGATTGGCGCGGCCCTCGGGTTGCTGGGCGGCGGCGGCACGGTGCTGACCGCGCCACTGTTGCAGGTGGTGCTGGGCGTCGACACGCGCGTGGCCATCGCGATGAGCCTGCCGGTGGTGGCCGTCGCCGCCGCCACCGGCGCCGCCGCAGCGTGGCGCCGCGGGCGCCTGCGGCTCGGGCCCGCCCTCGGTCTCGCCGCCACGACGGCACTCGGCAGCCTGGTGGGTGCACGCCTGGCCCAGGCACTATCGGCCGACACACTGTCCACGTTGCTGGCGGCCACCCTGAGCGCGGCGGCCGTGGTCGTCTGGCGCAGCAGCCGGCAGAGGGCCCAGGCTCAGCCGGCGGGCCGCTCGCCGTATGTGCTCGCGGGTGTCGGCGTGGCCGTGGGTGTGCTCACCGGCCTGGTTGGCGTGGGCGGCGGCTTCCTGATCGTGCCGGCCCTCGTGGCCTTCGGCGGCCACACGCTCGAGTACGCGGTGCCGGCGTCGCTGTTCGTCATCGCAGTGAGCACGTCCGCGGCAACAGTCGGGCTTCTGGGTCGCGTCGCCGTCTCGTGGCCTACCGTGGCGCTGGTCGCTGGCGCCGCCGTGCTGGGCGTGCTGGCGGGCGGCCGCCTGGGCCGGCGCGTGCCGCCGGCAGACGTGCAGCGCGCGTTCTCCGTCGTGCTGGCCCTCACCGCCAGCTACGTGTGGTCCACCCTCTAGCGCAAGGATTCGCCGCCATGATCGTCACCCGTTTCTTCGAACCCGCCATCGCCCAGACCAGCTATCTCATCGGCTGCGCGGCTACGGGCCAGGCCATCGTCATCGATCCCAATCGCGATATCGCCCAGTACGTCGCCTCGGCGGCGCGCGACCACGTGCGCATCACCCATGTCACCGAAACGCACATCCATGCCGACTTCCTGTCGGGTGCCCGCGAACTGGCGCAGGCCACCGGCGCCACGCTGTTGTTGTCCGACGAGGGCGACGCGGATTGGAAGTATGCGTTCGCGCAGGAGGCGCAGCTGCTGCACCACGGCGACCGGATCACTCTCGGCAACATCCACCTCGACGTGCGCCACACGCCCGGCCATACCCCCGAGCACCTCTCGTTCCTGATCACCGACGGCGCGGCCGCCGACCGGCCGATCGCCGCCGCCACCGGCGACTTCATCTTCGTGGGCGATGTCGGCCGCCCCGACCTGCTCGAGCGCGCCGCTCACATGGCGGGCACCATGGAGAAGGGGGCGCGCACGCTGTGGCGCAGCCTGCGGAGCTTCGACGGCGAGGACGAGTGGCTCCAGATCTGGCCGGGACACGGCGCCGGTTCGGCGTGCGGCAAGGGCATCAGCGCCATTCCCTACAGCACGCTCGGCTACGAACGGCGCTTCAACTGGGCGTTTGCCGTGCCGACGGAAGACGCGTTCGTCACCAAAGTGCTCGAGGGGCAGCCGGAGCCGCCCGCCTACTTCGCCATGATGAAGACCCTCAACAAGCGCGGCCCGGATCGACGCCGCACCACCGCGCCGCCGCGCCTCGACGCCGTCCGGCTGGCGGCCCTCGTGCACGCTGGCGCCATCGTGGTCGACACCCGCGCGGCCGCCGACTTCGCCACCGCCCACGTGGCGGGCACGCTCAACCTTCCGCTCGGCGCGTCGTTCGTCACCTGGGCCGGCTGGCTCCTGCCCTACGACCACGACCTCTACGTCATCGTCGATCACGACGACGAGGCCGGCATCGGGGAGGTGGTGCGGCAGCTCGCGCTGATCGGTCTCGACCGCGTGGCCGGCGTGTTCTCCGCCGGGGCCGTCACCGAGGCCGCCGCGCGCGGCGAGGCTCTGGACGCCATCCCGCAGCTCACCGCCTCGGCGCTGGCCGGCCTTCTGGCGGCCGGAGACGTGCATCTGCTCGACGTGCGGAACGGCGCCGAGTGGCGCGAAGGACACATCGCCTCGGCCCAGCACGTGCCGCTCGGCTACCTGACCGCGCACCTCGCCGAGGTGCCGAGTGACCGTCCAGTGGTGGTGCAGTGTCGCAGCGGTTCGCGGTCGGCCATTGCCGCATCGCTCTTGCGGCGGCTCGGCCGGCGCGAGGTCTTCAACCTCGCGGGCGGCATCGAGGCCTGGCGCGACGCCGGTCTGCCCGTCACCCGCACGTCCGGGGCGTCGTGATGGCCGCCATGACTCCCGCGCTGCTGGCCTCGGTAGCCGAACGCTTCAAGGTGCTGGCCGAACCGGCCCGCCTGCGCGTGCTCGACGCCTTGCGCCAGGGACCGAGGCACGTCACCGCCCTGGTCGAAGCCACGGGGTTGCAACAGGCCAATCTGTCGCGGCACCTGCAACAGCTCTACCTGCACGGCTTCGTCGTGCGCTCACGCCACGGCACCTTCGTGCACTACGCCATCGCCGATCCGAAGGTCTTCGCCCTCTGCGACCTGATGTGCGGTCAGCTCGAGACGTCGCAGCGGCGGCGCCGTATCCCCGCTCGCCCCACCGCGGCTCGGCAGGCATAGACGACAAACGGCCCGGCGGAATCCGCAGGGCCGACGTCGTGTTGGCTGAAACCCGAGCCCGAGGCCCGAGGCCCGAGCCCCCTTGGCTCGCCGAAGCTCGTCAGCGAGCGAAGGCGGCTAGCAAGACACACACTTGTGATTGTTCTTGGCGCCCAGGCTCTCGAGCAGCTTGATGGTCTCGGGATAGGGCTGCACGCGCTGCACCGGCCCGTTGGCCATGTCCACCGTGGTCTGTCCGCCGCGGTTGAGCAGCGTGACGTCGCCGCCCTTCGACACGAGATAGGTGATCATCTCGTTGTCGCCGCGTGACGCCGCGTGGTGCAGGGCGGTGTTGCCGTCGGCGTCGCGCACGTTGGCGCTGGTGCCGAGTTCCTCGATCAGGTACTTCACCGCGGCCAGCATGCCGGTCGGGGCGAAGCGATGCGCGTTGCCGGCAAAGCCTTCGCCGTAGCCGGCGCCCGAGGCCGCCAGCAGCGGCGGAATATCCGGGCCCGCGGTCATGATGGGCGGCAGGCCCGAGTGATCGCGGTTGGCGTCGCCACTGGTCACGCCCCCCTGCCGGAACCGGTCGTTCGACGCGGGCTTGGCGGTGGGCACGCCGGGGTCGGCCCCGGCTGCCACCAGCATCTTCATCGCCTCGATGTCGCTGGCGTAGGCGGCGCGCCAGAAGGGCGTGGCCCCAGCATCGTCGATCCGCAGCAGGTCGAAGTTGTACTGGGTGTACCAGATCTTGCGCTGCAGGCGCGCGTTCGGGTCGGCGCCCTTGGCCAGCAGCTGCGCCATCACCTCGAGATAGGAGCCCTGCTGCTGCAGTTGCGCGCGCGGCTGCGGATAGAACGACTTCGGCGCCCAGTGCAGGTTCAACACCGCGTAGAGCGGCGCCATACCGGCGTCACTCGCAAGGTTGGGATCGCCGCCCTTCGACAGGAGGTAGCTCGCCAGGTCGAACTGGCCGTTGACGGCCGCAATGAGCATCGGGCTGGTCTTGTCACCGGCCGTGAGGACGTTCACATCGGCGCCGCCCTCGACCAGCGCCCGCACGGTATCGGTCGCCCCCTGGCGGGCCGCGAAATGCAGCGCCGTCAGCCCGCCGTAATTGCCGATGAGCTCGTTGTACTTGTAGGGCCGCGAGACGCCGGCCACCCGGCTGCTCGACGGCGCCGCGGCCGCGGCGGCCGGCGCCGGGGCGCCGCCTTCGTTGCGAACGGCGGGCGTCTGCTGCTGGCGCAGTTGATCCTGCAGCACCTCTTCCGGCACCTCGAGCTTCGACAGGTCCACGACGCGTGAGCGCAGCGTGAGATCCGCGCCCTTGGCGATCAGCACGGCCGCCGCTTCGGTGCGGCCGCCCGAGGCCGCGAACATCAGCGCCGACTGGCCGTTGGCCGTTTCCGTGAGGTTGAGGTCGGCACCGGCCTCGGCGAGCGTGCGCACGATCTCGGCGCTGCCCGCGCCGGCCGCGAGCATCAGCGCCGTGGCGCCCGTGGCCGTGGGGGCGTCGACCGACGCGCGGCCCTTCACGAGCGGCGTCACCACGGCGGCCTTCCCCGCCTGGCTGGCCAGGTGGAGTGCCGTGAAGCCGCCGATCCGGGTGGTCGCGCGCACGTTGGCGCCGGCCACGATCAGCATCTCGGTGAGGGCCGCATCGCCATGCAGCGCGGCCCAATGCAGCGCGCTCATGCCGTCGCCCTGCGAGCCGTTGGCGTCGGCGCCGCCCTTGAGCAACTGGCGCACCAGTGCGGCGTCCTTGGCCATGGCGGCGTCGGCCACGGCACTTCGCGGCGACTGCGCCTGCACCAGCACCGACGACAGCGCCACGGCCGCGGCCAGCGCGGCCAGCCCCTGCGAACGGAATGTGCGCATCACTACTCGCTCCTCTCGGCCACCGTCGTGACCGGCGCCTGGTTGAGATCCATGGCCACCTTGCTGTCGCCGAACTGCGCGTCGTCGATGTCGAAGGTGCGCAGCATCGACAGCATGGCGTTGGCCATCGGCGTGCCGTCGGCCGCCTTGATGTGCAGGTTGCCCTTGATCGCGCCCCCGGCGTGGCCGGCAACGAACAACGGGCAGCGCTTGTGGTTGTGCACGTTGGGGTTGCCCATCGGCGACCCGTAGAAGATGAGCGTGTTGTCGAGCAAGGTGCCGCCGTCGCCATCGGGCGAGGCCTTCATCTTCTCGAGCAGGTAGGGCACCAGGCTGACGTGGTACTTGTTGATCTTGGCCAGATCCTGGATGCGATCCTCGCGCTCGCCGTGGTGCGAGGCGATGTGGAAGCCGGTGTTCACCTCGGGGATGAACACCCGGTTCGACACGTCGCGGCTCAACTTGAAGGCGAACACGCGGGTCAGGTCCGACTGGAAAGCCAGCACCTGCAGATCCATCATCAGCTTGACGTGTTCTTCGTAGGAGTCGGGTACGCCCTTGGGCGCCCCGGGCAGGGCTCGCTGCTCGCCACTCGAGTTGGTGTCTTCGACCTTCTGGATGCGGCGCTCGATCTCGCGCACGTCATCGAGGTACTCCGACAGGCGGGCGCGGTCGGACGCGCCGAGGTCCTTCTGCAGCCGCGCCACCGAGCCTTGCACGAAGTCGAGCAGGCTCTTGTCGCGCTTGCGGCGCTGCGACCGCGCCTCGGGCGTGGCGCCGATGCCGAACAGCTGGTCGAAGACCAGCCGCGGATCGCGAATCATCGGCAGCGGTTCGGTGGGCGAGGCCCAGCTGATCGAGTCGGTGTAGGCGCACGAGTAGCCATAGAAGCAGCCGCCCGCCTGATCCACGTTCTCGATGCACAGCTGCATCGACGGAATGGGCGTCTCCATGCCGATCTTCTGGGCCACGAGCTGATCGATCGAGGTGCCCGACCGGATGTCGGAGCCCTGGGTCTGCTTGGGATGCGCCTGGGTGAGGAACACGGCCGCCGAACGGAAGTGGTCGCCGCCGATCTCGGGCGCGGTGAAGGCCTCGGCGTTGTTCACGTCGGTGTTGCTCACGATCGTGAGGTAGTCGCGGTACGGCTCGAGCGGGGCCATGGCCGATGACGTCAGGTCGAAGTTGGCGCCGACGCCGGCCGGGGCCCACAGGTGCTGCTTGGCCCCGAACGCCGTACTGCCGGCCGACCCGTGCACCATCTCCATGGCAATCAACCGGCGCTTGGCCGGCAGCGCCTTGGCCAGGGCCGTGCCCGCGGGCAGCATGGCGTCGAGGAACGGCAGGGCGATGGCGGCGCCCATGCCCTTCAGCATCGTCCGGCGGGGCAGATGGCGCTTGGTCAACACGGGCATGTCTGGCTCCTGAAGTCGGGCAACGGCGAATCGGGCAACTAGCGGGCGGCCGCGGTGGCCGGTTCGGCCAGCGGCTGCGTGTTCATCTGGAAGGCGGGGCTCGCGGCCACGCCCATCACGAACGACGACAACTTGTAGTTCTGCTGCTCGGCGTCGCGCACGATGCGGCGAATCGTCGGCATGTCCTCTGGCCCAACCCGGCGGCCGAGCGCATAGGTCATGAAGCTTTCGGTGAAGCTCAAGAGGAACGCGGTCTTGTTCTTGAGGAGCGCCGCCTTCAGGCCGGCCGGGCCGCGCATCTCGGTGCCGTCGTAGAGGACGCCGTCCGAGTCGACGGGGTTGCCGTTGTCCTTGATGCGGTACTTGCCCGTGACGTCGAAGTTCTCGAGCGTGAGGCCCAGCGGGTCGATCACGCGGTGGCACGACTGGCAGGCCGGGTTCTTGCGATGCTGCTCCATGCGTTCGCGCACGGTGAGAATCTTGGCCCCGCTGGCCCCACCCGTCTCTTCGAGCGTCGGCACGTTGGGCGGCGGCGCCGGCGGCGGCGAGCCGAGCATCACTTCCATCACCCACTTGCCGCGCATCACCGGCGACGTGCGATCGGCGACCGAGGTCTGCACCAGCACGCTGCCGTGGCCGAGGATGCCGCGTCGGTAGTCGGGCACGGTCACGCGCTGGAACTCGGTGCCGGTGACGTTGGGGATGCCGTAGTGGCGCGCCAGGCGCTCGTTCACGAACGTGTAGTCGGCGCTGATCAGATCGAGCAGACTGCGATCCTCGCGCACGAGGCTGTCGAAGAAGAGCTCAGTCTCGCGCATCATGGCGCGGCCGAGCGTGCGGTCGAAGTAGGGATAGAGCAGGGCGTCGGGCAGAATCTCTTCCACGTCGCGGAGCCGCAGCCACTGCGCCGCGAAGCGCGACGACAGCGCTTCGGATTTCGGGTCGGCGAGCATGCGCCGCACCTGCTTGTCGAACATGCCGGGCGCGCTCAGCCGGCCCTGGCCGGCCAGGCGCACCAGTTCTTCGTCCGGACCAATGCCCCACAGGAAGAACGACAAACGGGTCGCGAGATCGAGATCGCGCAGCCGGTAGGGCGCGCCGGCGCGGCGCGTCGGCGACGGCGTGGGCCCGGACTCGAGACGGAACAGGAACTGCGGGCTCGCGAGCACGGCCTCGAGCGCGGCGGCGATGCCGCCTTCGAAGTCGCGCTCGGTCCGCCCGTTGGTGTAGAACGCCATCAGCTCCGAGAACTCCACGTCGTTCACGGGACGGCGGAAGGCCTTGGTCGACACGCGCCGCACGATCTCGGTGGCGCAGTCCTGCTCGTTGCGGGTCGAGGTGGGCCGGCAGGTGAAGACGGCGCGGCGGCTGTCGGTGTCCGAAATGCCAGTGACCCGCTGCGGACCGGCAATGGCCAGGTCCTTCAGATGCGGCAAGGTGGTGATGCCGTAGGCCACGCCGATCTGCGTGTCGGCGAGCGTGTGGTCGATGGGCGCGATCAGGTCGTTGACCGGGCCTTCGAAGCGCTGCATGAACGCCGCCGTGACGCGGTGCGGTCCGGCCGTAACCTGAATCTCCGGACTCTTCAGGATCAAGCTGGTCGAGCCTTCGTACATCTTCGGGTCGATGTCGAGCACGGCCTTGCGCTCGCCGTCCACCGAGATCTCGACTTGTTCGTTCTGCGCCGGCCCGCCGAAGAGGAACCCGCAGGCGTTGCCGTGGAGTTCCACGCGGAACAGGTACTGGCCATCGGCCGGGAACGTATGCACGACCGACACGCCGCCGCGGGTACCGAACGGCGCGCCGTCGACCCGCTGCAGCTGCGACGCGGTCTTGGGCACGCGGTAGAGGGCTTCCCCAGCCGATGCGTCGGGATCGCCAAGGGCCAGGGCCGTGACCCGGCCGGCGGCCCGCAGGTAACTCTCCATCAAGGCCGGCGAAAACGTCTGCGCGTCGGCGACGTTGTCGAACCCGTGGCTGATGGTGTCGGCAGGCAACAGCGCCGAGACGTCGATGTCGAGCGCGAGGATGTCCTTCACGGCCCGCGCGTACTCGGCGCGATTGAGCCGCAGGAACGAGCGCGAGCCGGGGTGCGGCGCGCGTCCGGCGGCCGCGTCGATGCGCGTCTCGAACGCGCCGGCCAGGTCGGCGATGCCGGTGCCTTCGGGCCGCTTGGCGCCCGCCGGGGGCATCATGCCGGTGCGCAGCTTGCGAATCATCTTCTCGGCCAGGGCCACGTCGTCGAGCAACGTGGCCGCGTCGAAGCCGGCGAGAGACAGCCCGCCCGCCTTGCCGCGTTCACTGTGGCAGGTGGCGCAGTAGGTCTTCACGGTGGTGGTATGACCGGCGGCATCGAACGCCGCCGCGGGCACGGCCGGCACGGCGGCCGTCGCGCGCACCGGACGAGGCGCGCCGCTCGTTGGCGCGGCCGCCGACGGCACCCGTAGCGCAGGCGCGGGCTGCGCCGCGCGGGGCGGAACCTGACGCGTCTGCACGGCAGCGACGCTGAGACCAACCGTCGCCGCGATCGCGGCAAGAACGAACCGCTGCATGGAGCTACTCCGCCCGAACCGGCGCCCGCCCGTCGAGGGCCGAGCCGGGCTCTATGAATGGCATATTACACGGCAAATTGGCCCGATTTTCGTGACATTACGAGACGTCCCGGCGTACCACGAGACGCCTCTCTGCACCTCATGCGGAGCACGTCGCGCGGGTATCTGGCCCCCGCCTGGCGAGGCGACGTAGACTGACGGGCGCCGCTCGCGCCGGACGTTTCTCCGGCCTGCGGCCAATGGAGGTGCACGATGCGACGAATGCTGCTCGGATGCGCGGTGGTTGGCCTGGCCCTGACGGGCACGTCTGCGACCGTGAACACGCAGGCGCAACCCCTGGGCTTCTTCATCACGAGCGCCGGCTCGGGCGACGGCGCCAACCTCGGCGGCCTGGCCGGGGCCGATGCCATCTGTCAGAAGCTGGGTGCCGCGGCCGGCGCCGGCAGCCGCACCTGGCGCGCCTACCTGAGCGTGGCCGCGTCGGGCGCGCAGCCCGCCGTCAACGCCAAGGAC
This sequence comes from uncultured Acidobacteriota bacterium, assembly GCA_963814395.1. Classification (GTDB taxonomy): domain Bacteria; phylum Acidobacteriota; class Vicinamibacteria; order Vicinamibacterales; family UBA2999; genus CADEFD01. Next base: position 916,910 of record CAWFCS010000027.1, on the reverse strand, counting down.
CGCATCGGTGCCGGCCCCTGGTACAACGCCAAGGGCGTGATGGTCGCGCAGAACGTGGCCGACCTGCACAGCGAGAACAACAAGCTGGGCAAAGAGGGCTCACTGACCGAGAAGGGCGCCGTGTGGAACGGCCGCGGCGACACGCCGAACATGCACGACATCCTGACCGGCTCGGGCCTCGACGGCACGCTCGCGAGCGGCGCCGGTGACAGGACCTGCAGCAATTGGACGAGCAACAAGGGCGATGGCAGCGCGCTCGTCGGCCATCACGACAAGCAGGGCGGCGGCGCCAATCCTAACTCGTGGAACTCGGCGCACCCCTCGAAGGGCTGCGGCCAGGCCAATCTCGTGGCCACCGGCGGCGCCGGCGCGTTCTACTGCTTCGCGGCCAAGTAGCGTGATGCGCAGCGCGGCCGCACTGCTGGGTGGTCTTCTCGTGCTCGCGGGCGTCGTGCCCGCGAGCGCGCAGCTCGTGGCGGACGGCCCGGTGATCTACGGCCACCACCACTTGATTGTCACGAACGTCGCGGCCCACAAGAAGTTCTGGATCGAGACACTCGGCGGCACGCCGGGGACGCTCGCCACCAACGAGGCGGCAGTGTTCACCAACGTCATCGTGCTCTTCCGTCAGGGCACGCCCGCCGGCGGCTCCAAGGGCACGAGCGTGAACCACATCGGCTTCGGTGTGCCCGACATCCGCAAGACGCTCGACCGGCTCGAGGCCGCGGGCTACCCCGCCATCACGCGCGCCGAGATGCCGCCCACGCAAGAGGTGAAGGACGATCTGGCCTTCATCCCCAACCAGAACACCTCGGTGGCGTATGTGATGGCACCCGACGACGTGAAGGTGGAACTCGTGGAGGTCAAGACCCAGACCACGCCCGTGGCCCTGCATCACATCCACTACTACACGCCGCAGGTCGACGCCATGAAGGCGTGGTACGTGCAGACCTTCGGCGCCGCCGGCGGTATGCGCGGTTCGTTCCAGGCGGCCGATCTGCCCGGCGTGAATCTCACCTTCTCGCCAGCGCCCGACGGCGTCGTGCCGACGAAGGGACGCTCCTTCGACCACGTTGGCTACGAGGTGAAGAACCTCGAGGCCTTCTGCAAGAAGCTGGAGGCGGCGGGCGTGAAGTTCGATCGGCCGTACGCGAAGAACGCGGCGATCGGCATCGGCCTCGCGTTCTTCGTCGACCCGTTCGGCACCTACATCGAGCTCACCGAAGGGCTCGACGGGGCGATCAAGAGATAGGGACGAGGGATTGGGGACCGGGGCGCACACGCTGCCCCGGATCCCACCCCGCCTCACCGAGCGGCGGGATTGGCTGGCAGGGCCCACGCGGTGCGCAGCGCGGCGTAGGCGTCGAGCGGCAACTGCACGAGCACCGGCGCCTGCGCTGGGTCGAGCCACTGCATGAGGGCTTTGAGCGTGGGCTCGTCCATGGCCGTGCAGCCGGCCGTGCCGCGCCCCCCTTCGCCGCCGATGTGGAGGAACACGCACGACCCGCGCCCGGGCACCGCCGGCCGCGTGTTGTAGTCGACCACCACGCCCCAGTGGTAAGCCGGCGCGATCTCGCGCATCTTCTCGCTGCTCTTCCAGTCGATGTCGACGGCCGTGCGATCGGTGAGCGTGTTGTAGTAGCCGGAGGCCGGGTCGTCGACGCACTCGAGCGTCGACGTGATCTCGATGTACGGCAGACGGAGCCAGCTCGCATCCGCAGCCCGCGCAAAGCCAAACGCCGTGCCGAGTGCGAAGACCCCGGCTGGCGACCGGCCATCGCCTTCGGCCTTGATCGGCCCCTTCACCGGCGGCGCCATGCCGGGATCCCACGCCAGTCCGCTCTTGCCCACGACGATGGACACGCCGCGGGGACCGGCGGCCGCCCCGGCCGCGGCAGGCAGCCGCGCCGCCACCCAGGTGCCATCGGCACCGCGGTCGAACGCGTGGAGCGTGCCGCTCACCGTGTTCCAGTCGGCAGTGGTCACGAGCAGGAGCTGACGGGCCGAGGTCAGCAGCGTGGCGGTTGACACAGGACGGGCGCCAACGGCCGAAGCCGTGGCGCCCGCAACCACACACGCGACGAGAGCGGCGATGCGCGCGCTCCGCATGACTACTTCTTCTTCGTGTACTTCTTCACGGCGCGCGGTCCGACTTCGGCGCCGTAGATGTTGCCAGCCGCGTCGACCACGACGCCTTCGGCCGCCAGCGTGCCGGTGGCACCCGCCGAGCCGTCGGCCTTCTTCATCACCGCCTTGCCGTCGACCATGGTGAGCGTCTCGCCCACGCTGCTCGGGTCGGGAATGAAGGCAATCACCTTGCCGTCCTTGGCCGAGCCGATGCGGATGCCGCGGCGCCACGCGCCGTGCGGCGGGTTCACGGAACCCGATTCCGAATCGGCGCCGTAGATCATGTCGTTCTTGTCGATGTAGATGCCGCTCAGCCGGCTGAACTGATACCAGGTGTCGAGCGTCTTGTAGGTTTCGGCATCCAGGATCTGAATGCGGTTGTTCGAGCGGTCGGCCACGAAGAGCCGGCCGCGCGAGTCGAACGCCAGCCCGTGCGGCTGCATGAACTCGCCTTCGGTGCCCGTGCCCATCTTGCCGAACTCACGGAGGAACTTGCCGGTCTTGTCGAAGCGGATGAGGCGCGCCGTCGACGGGGCGGCATTGCCGTGGCCTTCGGCCACCAGGATGTCGCCGTTGGGATAGGTGATGACGTCGTTCGGCTGGTAGAACGAGGCCGGGTCAGCCGGCTGGCCGGGCTGGTTGCCGCCCGGCTTGCCGAGCGTGAGCAGCAGCTTGCCGTCGGGGCTGAACTTGAACACCTGGTGCCCCACCACCTTGGCGGGCATCGGCGGCAGCGGCGGCGTCGGCGGGCTGGCCGGGCGCGCGACGCGGCAGGTTGTCGTTGCCGTCGGCGAGCCACACGTTGCCGTCGCGGTCCACGTGGATGCCGTGCGGGAACACCGCGATGCCCGTGCCGAAGCTCTGCACCAGCTTGCCGGTTTCGTCGAACTTCAGCAGCACCGGCAGCGGCGACATCGCGTTCTTGGCGCGGTCCCAGCAGGAGTTGGCGCCGCAGCGCTCGCCCACCCAGATCGACTTGCCGTCCTTGTCGATCTCGACCGCGCTCGTCGAGCCCCAGGTGCGGCCCTCGGGCAGTTTGAAGTGATTCTCGATGGTCGTGTACGGATTGGGCGCGTCGTTCACCGGCGCCATTGCCGTCTGCGCGAACGCCGTGCCGCCGGTGATCGCGCCGAGCGCGACCGACCGTGCAAGCGTCCGCCAAGTCTGGTTCCACTGTGCCATTGGTGCTCCTCGCAGGAAAAAAGGCGACTTCAGCGTCGCCTACTCTACCAGATAGGCCGGCCAGCGCGGGACGTGGGGAGACGCGCGCGGCGGACGCCGCGGCCGGCTACGGGATGAAGGTGAACTTGGTCTGGCCCGACACCGTGGTGCCCCAGGGCCAGAACGGCACGTCGCTGTTGGGCCGCGCGGCGGCGCGCACGACGACGTAGTACTCGCGGTTGGCTTCGAGCCTGGAGGTGCGGAAGAGCGGCAGCTTGTCGAAGGCGGTGAGCCATTCCCGCACCACGGCTTCGTCCTCGGTGACCCGGGCATCTTCGACGCGGCCGTCGAGCAGGCGCGAGATCGAGTGGCGGCGCGTGAGGTTGTCGAACTGCACGGTGGTCGTGACCACGGCCGACTCCACCACCCGGTCGACCCACACGGGCACCTTCAGACGCAACTCGACGGTGTAGGTGAAGGTGGTCTTGAGGCCGCTCTGGATCACGTCGCGCACGTCGGTGGTGTAGCCATCGGCGAGGTGGCAGGAGACGAGCACCTGGCCGTCGCGCACCAGCGGGACGATCTTGAGCGTATCTGCCCAGGCCGTGCACGGCACCGGCCAGCCACACCGCGGCCACGAGGGCGGCGAGGCGGCGGACGCGGCGCGGACAGGCACGGACATCAGCACAGGGCAGACCAGCTGAAGACTGTAGCACGGTTTCCGCGGCCCGGCGCCTGGGAAACGCACCTCGTGGGTAGTGACCGGGCCGGCCGGCGCCGATAGCCGGGTGGTATGATGTGTGCGACGGATTCCGTCACGATCCACATGCGTTCCCTCCGCGCCGGCGTCATCGCACTGCTGGCGGTTCTGGCCTTGACGCCACGACCGGCCGCCCAGGGCTGTCGTACTCGCTCTTCGAGCGGTATCTCGAGTCGCTGCGCGAGCAAACCGCCATTCCCGGCTTGTCCGCGGTGATCGTGCAGGGCCGGCAGGTGGTGTGGGCCGCTGGGCCTGGGCAAGCAAGACGTCGAGAAGTCGATTGCCGCCCGCCCCGATACGCCCTACCTCATTGGCGATCTCACCCAGTCGTTCGGCGCCGTCGTGCTCGGGCAGTGCATCGAGCGCACCGGCCTGAACATCGACGACCCGATGCGGCGCTGGACCGCCGACATCCCCGAATCCGGCGCCACCGTGCGTCAGGTCATGGCGCACGCCTCGAGCGGCGCGCCCGGGTGAAGCCTTCCTCTACGACCCGGCCCGCTACGCCGCGCTCACGAGCGTGGCCGATGTGTGCGCCGACCGGCCCTTCCGCCGCACCATCGCCGAGGACATCTTCGGCCGGCTCGGGCATGCGCGACTCGCTGCCGGGCCGCGACCTCGAGCGCATTGCCGCCAGCAGCCCGTACTTCGACAACGACACGCTGAAGCGCTACGAGGCGGTGCTGCAGCGGATGGCCGTGCCCTACCGGGTCGACCGCTCGGGCAAGGCCACGCGCGGCGACTATCCGACCGACCGCGTCAGCACGGCCACCGGGCTCATCTCCACCGCGCTCGACCTGGCCCGGTTCGACTCGGCCATCGACAACGACGAACTGGTGCACGGCGAGCTGCGCGCCGTGGCCTGGACCAACGTGACGACCAGCAGCGGCGCCGCGCTGCCCTCGGGCCTGGGCTGGTTCGTGCAGAGCTACAACGGCGAACGCCTGGTGTGGCACTTCGGCGCGGTGCGCGACACATCGTCGTCGCTCGTGCTCAAGGTGCCCGGCCGCGACATCACCCTCATCCTGCTGGCCAACAGCGACGGCTTGAGCGCGCCCTACGCGCTCGCGGAGGGCGACGTCACGGCGTTCGCTCTTCGCCAAGCTGTTCCTGCGGCTGTTCGTCTCGATCGCGCTCCGAGCCACCGTGCGATCGACCCGCCTCCTGACCGCGGCACTCGTGGGCTGGATGCTGCTGTCTCGCCGCGGCCCCGGCGTCGGCCGACATCTTCGTGTCGCCGTTCCTCGGCCTGAAGTTCCGCGGCGACAGCAACGAACTCGACCTCGACCGCGACGACGGCGCCCGCGAGGCAAAGATGTCGGTCGGCATCTCTGGCGTGGTCGTCATGGACAAGGGCCTCGGCATCGAGCTGGAACTCGCCCACCAGCCGCGCTTCTTCGAGCGCAAGTCCAACAGCGTCGTCACGAGCAGCGGCGTGACCACGCTCGGCGGCAACGTCATGCTGGCCGCGCCGATCAGCTTCACCCGGGAGTCGCTGCGCCCCTATGCCGTGGCCGGCCTGGGCTGGATGCACGCCTCGGCCCAAGACCTTTTCGGATTTGCCCCGGTCAGCAACGACTTCCTCGGTCTCACCCTCGGGCGTTGGGCGCCGTCGGGCTTCATCGGCGACGTCACCGGCCTGCGCTTCGATCTGCGCTACCTGAAGAGCATCTCGTCGAGCGACACCTCGGACCTGTCGGGCGACAGTGCGCGGATCAGCTTCTGGCGCGCGACGATCGGGGTGGTGTTCAGATAGGGACTGGGGCTAGGGGCTAGGGCGGGCTGGCGTCAAGTTACCAAGCACGCGATCGACAAGAGCTGAACGAAGACTGCTTGCTGTACAGCGGGACGTCTGCACGCCCGCCCCAGCCCCCAGCCCCCAGCCCCTAGGCTGTTCTCTCCGGTTGCCACTGCAGGCCGAGCGCCATGATGCGCTCCAGCAGTTCGCCGTACGGCACCTTGGCAATCTTGGCCGACTCGGCGAAGTCTTCGCCCTGCGCCAGCTGCGGGTTCGGGTTGGCCTCGATCACGAAGATGCGGCCGTCGGCGGTCATGCGCATGTCGACGCGGGCGTAGCCGGTGAGATCGAGCGCGCGGTAGACGCGCTTGGCCAGGTGCTGCACGCGCGTGGCCATGCCGTAGGTGAGCGCCGCCTCGCCGGTGTCGATGCCGTAGCGCTCCTGGTACTTCGCGCTCCACTTCACCCGCTCGGTGGCGATGTGCCAGCTGTTCTCGGGCATCTTCGCAAACGACATCTCCCACACCGGGAAGACGCGCAGGCGATCGTTGCCGAGCACGCCGCTGTAGAGCTCACGGCCGTCGATGAACTGCTCGACGATGGCCGCCGTGCCGATCGTGTCGTGGATGAACTGCACGCGCTTGTGGAGCTGATCGTCGCTGGCCACGACCGACGCCTGCGAGATGCCGGTCGACGCCTCGTAGATGAGCGACTTCACGATCAGCGGGAAGCCGAGCTTCTTGGGCAGCGTGGCCTTCTTGCCGCGCGGCACGACCACGAAGTCGGGCACCGGGATGCGGTGGTAGGCCATCAGCTTCTTGGCCAGCCCCTTGTCGCGCGAGAGCGTCAGCCCGCGCGGGTTGCAGCCGGTGTAGGGCACGCGCAGCAGCTCGAGATAGCTCACCACGTTCTGGTCGAAGACGCCGACGTCGGCAAACGCCTCCATCAGGTTGAAGACGATGGTGGGCTTGAACTCGTCGATGGCCGGACGGATCGGCGACAGGTCGTCGCTGACGCCGATGACGCGCAGCTCGTGGCCGCGCTTGCGCAGCGTGGAGACGACGTCCCACTCCATCTTCCAGTCGGCGCTCGGAATGTCTTCGGCGCGCCGGCGCATCGGGCGGAATCAGGTGCTTGTGCACCAGGACGAGCACGCGCGCCTGCTTCACGGTCTGCCCCTCATGCCGTCGTCGATCATGACGCCTACTCTACAACGCCACGCGATGCCGTCCGCTGTGCAAGTAGTTCATGGTCTGCACCGTGAGGAACACGGTGAACTCGTGGCGGGCCTGTTCTTCGGGCACGGCGAGGCGCAGCTTCATCTCGCGGCAACGCGTGCTCACGTCTTCGAACACCTGGTCGATGGTGTACTGGTAGATGCCGGTCCAGCTCGCCACCAGCCGCCGCACCGGCCGGCGGATGCGGCTCAGGAACTGCATCGCCGAGATGTTGCTCGCGTGCTCGGGCGCGTCCGAGAACAAGCGCCGCAGTTCGCGGTCGTAGAACTTCGGCCGCTCCACGCCGTAGTGCCGGCGCTTGCGGCGATAGTGCTGGCGCAGCGTCTTGCGCGTCGCCGCGAGGCTGTCCACCTCGGTGGGCAGCGTGACGAGCGCCGGCTTGCCCTGCAGCGAGCGCATCAGCTCTTCCAGATACTCCAGCTTCTTCGCCGCCGGCCAGCCCACGTAGCGGTCCTGCCAGTTCGAGCCGGGCGTGAGCCACACCGCGAAGGTCTCGGCGAAGTCTTCATCGGGGTGACTCTGCGCGTACCACGGGTCGATGTGCATCACGAAGCTCTTGCTGTAGGGCTTCGGCGTGTAGAACTCGGGGTAGGGCTCCGACGAACTGCCGAAGAGCAGCTTGCGCTGACGGCGCAGGCGCAGCTTGTAGGCGTTGTCGACGACGTGCCCCGCTTCGTGGCGCAGGATGCGCATGCACCACTCGTAGTCGCCGCCCTCCACTTCGAGCATCTGCGCGCGTTCGAGCTTCTCCAGTCGCGGATGCGCCAGATAGAAGGGCACGGCCATCGACGCGGCGCCGTCGGGCGTGAACCACTCTTCGGCCAGGTAGTAGTGCACCGGCACGGTCAAGCGGCGCGTGTCGAGTTCGGCCTGGAGTTCGGCGATGCGCCCCTGCATGACGCTGCCGGCCAGCGCGATTGGCAAGTCGCACATGCGCAGATCGAGCAGTTGTTCGTCGGGCAGCTCCGCCCAGTTCTCTGGGACGGGCACGGGCTTGGGCATCCGGGGGCCATCATAGCCCGCGTGCAGAAGTGCCCCGGAGTCGCCCACCTGCGGCATCGACCGTTGACAGTCGATGCCTCGAGCGGATTGATTGCCGTGTCTGTTCAGCCCAGCTTCTTGGTCAGCACGCGCGAGTTGCGGCCGCCGCGCTCGTACTTCTCGCGCCGGGCCGGCGGCAGGTCGTCGGGCGTGCCTTCCAGGAAGCCGCCCTTCGACTGGAAGTAGGTGAAGGCCTGGGTCGAGAGCGTGAAGAGCTCCTTCACGCCGAGCTCGCGGGCGCGGCTCTCGACGTACTGCACGAGCGTGCGGCCGATGCCCTGATGCTCGTGCGACGCGCCTACGTAGAGGCACGCCAGTTCGCCCTTCCCCTGATCGCGCATCGACATGCAGCGCCACGCAGGCCACCGGGTTCTTGTCGATCTCGAAGATGTAGAAATCGCCGATCGACTTCTCGATGCTGGCGCGGCTGCGCGGCACGAGCTCGTCGGCCTCGATGCCCTTCTGGATGAGCGCAAGGATGGCGTGCACGTCCTTCTTCTTGGCCGGCCGGATCTGCTGGTACTCGTTGGCGTAGATCAGCGTGCCGATGCCCTCGTTCGAGAACACTTCCGCCAGCAGGCCCTCGTCTTCGCGGCCGTTGATGATGTGCACGCGCTGCACGCCGCCGCGGCAGGCTTCCGCGGCGTACTGCGCCTTCGAGACGCTGTCGGGCCGGAACTCGTGCCGCTGCTTGCTGGAGCAGGCTCTCGAGATCGGCCACGCTCATCTGGCGGATCAACTGGCCGTTGACGATCAGCCCGTCCTCCGAGGTGATGTAGATCAGCTTGATCGCCTTGAGCGCGTCGGCCACGGCCACCGCCGCCGAATCGGAGTTCACGCGGTAGGTGCGGCCGTCGCCGTCGAAGCCGAGCGGCGGCACGACCGGCACGATGCCCTGCGCCAGCAGCGTCTGCAGCAGCTCGGCATCGACGCGCTCGACCTTGCCGGTGAACTCCTGGTCGACGCCGTGGATGATGCCGGCGGGATGCGCGATGACCGCGTTGGTGGTGGCGGCGCGCAGGTCGTTGGCCGACAGGCCCTCGAGAATCTCGTGGGTGAGCCGGTTGGCGGCGGTGAGCGCCAGCTTCAGCGTGGCGGCATCGGTGACGCCGGCGCCGTCGAGGTCGCTCGGCACGACGCCCTGTTCGGCGCCGAGCTGCTCGATCTGCTTCGACGCGCCGTGCACCAGCACCACGCGGATGTTGAGCGAGCGCAGCACCGCCACGTCGAGCAGGATGTTCGCGAAGTTCTCATCGGTGACGATCGCGCCGTCGATCGCCAGGATGAAGGTCTTCTCGCGATAGTGCGGAATGTAGCGGAGGATGCCGCGCAGGTCGGTAGGTTTCACGGGCCACTCACGAAGTCTTGAAGGATTCGATTCCGCTCGCGGCGAGCCTGTGAGCCGCGGCGCAACCTAGAATCTGGCGGGAGCGCCAACTCACGAAGTGAGTTGGTGCGCCCGGCAGGATTCGAACCTGCGACACCCGGCTTCGAAGGCCGGTGCTCTATCCAACTGAGCTACAGGCGCGTGCCAGCATTCTACCCCTTATTGTCCGGCATCGCCGCCACCACCGGCCGCATCACCGCGGTGATGTCGTCCAGCGCGCGCGAGAGCGCCGCATGCACCGCGGCCTTCTGGTCGGCGTCGAGCGCCGAGAGCACGCTGTGCGCCTCGGTGCTGCGGCTGCGCACGGCCAGCGTCACCAGCCGCGCGGCGCCGTCGTCCAAGTAGCGATCCACCGAGAACTCCATGACTAGGCTCCCACGCGCAGGCGGATGGCCCCGCCCTCTTCATCCACGGTCACGGTCGTGCCCGGCGCCAGGTCGCCGAAGAGCAGCAGCTCCGAGAGCGGCTTCTTCACGGCGCTCTCGATCAGCCGCGCCATCGGCCGGGCCCCGAACGCCTTGTCGAAGCCCTTGGCCGCCAGCCACGCGCGCGCCGCCGGCGTCAGCGCGATGGTCAGGACGCGCGCCGCCACCAGCGCCTGCAGTTCGGCCACGTGCTTGTCGACGACCCGCGCGATCTCAGGCTGCGCCGAGCGGCTTGAAGTGCACCGTGGCGTCGAGGCGGTTGCGGAACTCCGGCGCGAACACCCGCTCGAGCACCGCCGTGGCCTTGCTGCCCTCGGCCGATTCGCCGAAGCCGAGCTTGCGGCCCGAGAGATCGCGCGCGCCGGCGTTGGTCGTCATGATCAGAATCACGTGGCGGAAGTCGGCCTTGCGCCCGTGCGTGTCGGTGAGCGTGGCGTGGTCCATCACCTGCAGCAGGATGCTGAACAGGTCGGGGTGCGCCTTCTCGATCTCGTCGAGCAGCAGCACCGCATGCGGCGCCTTGCGCACCGCGTCGATGAGCAGCCCGCCCTCCTCGTAGCCGACGTAGCCCGGGCGGCGCGCCGATGAGGCGCGACACGGCGTGCTTCTCCATGTACTCCGACATGTCGAAGCGCAGGAACTCGACGTGCAGCACGCGCGCGAGCTGCTTGGCCAGCTCCGTCTTGCCGACGCCGGTCGGCCCGGCAAAGAGGAAGTTGCCGATCGGCTTGTCGGCGGCGCGCAGGCCCGAGCGCGACAGCCGGATCGCCGACGTCACCTCGGCGATGGCGTCGTCCTGCCCGAAGATCACGCGCGTGAGCTCGTCGCCCAGATTCTTGAGCGCGGTCTTGTCGTCGCTCGACACCGACTGCACCGGCGCGCGCGCCATCTTGGCGACGATCGCTTCGATGTCGGCCACCTCCACCACCGCGGGCGGCGCGGCCGGATCCGGCGCCGTCTGGTCCACGACCGCATCGGCCGTGGCCACGGCCCCGCCCTCGGCCGGCAGCGGCACGGGCGCGAGCGCCGGCACCCCCACAGGCCCCGGCGCCACCTTCAGCTTCATGGCGGCGCCGGCCTCGTCGAGCACGTCGATGGCCTTGTCGGGCAGGTGCAGGTCCTTCAGGTAGCGTGCCGACAGGTTGACGGCGGCGGCGATCGCCTCGTCGGTGTAGCGCACGCCGTGGTGCCGCTCGTAGTGCCCGCGCAGGCCCTTCAGGATGTCGATGGCTTCGCCCTCCGATGGCTCCAGCACCTCGATCTTCTGGAAGCGGCGCGACAGCGCGCGGTCGCGGTCGAAGCCCTGCTTCACGTCGGCGAAGGTCGTCGAGCCGATGCAGCGCAGCGCCCCCGACGCCAGCGCCGGCTTCAGCAGGTTGCCGGCGTCCATGGTGCCGCCCGACGCCGACCCCGCGCCCACGAGCGTGTGGATCTCGTCGATGAAGAGAATGGCGCCGGGCTGCGCCTCGAGCGCCGTGAGCACCTGCTTCACGCGCTCCTCGAAGTCGCCGCGATAGCGGGTGCCCGCGACGAGCGCGCCGAGGTCGAGCGCGTAGACCTTCGGTGGCGGCCAGCCCCGGCGGCACCTGCTGCTCGGCGATGCGCAGGGCCAGGCCTTCGGCCAGCGCGGTCTTGCCCACGCCCGGCTCGCCCACGAGCAGCGGGTTGTTCTTGCGCCGCCGGCACAGCACCTGGATGACGCGATCGAGTTCGAGCTGCCGGCCGATGAGCGGGTCGATCTGGCCCTGGCGGGCCTTCTCCACCAGTTCCGACGCATAGGCGTGCAGCGGGTCCTTCGACCCGGCGTCGTCGCCTTCCGGCGTGCGCACGCCGGGCGTGGCGGCCGAGGGGCTGTGGGCCACGGCCCGCAGCAGGCGCAGACGGCTCACGCCCTGACGCGTGAGGAAGTAGGCGGCGTGCGAGTCGTCCTCCTGCAGCAGGAACACGAGCAGGCTGCCGCTGTCCACCTCCTGCGCGCTCGACGAGGCGGCGTGCACGACGGCGCGCTCGACCACGCGGTCGAAGGCCACGGTGGATTCGGGCTTCACCGGCTTCGATCCCGGGCACCGGCGTGTGCGCGCGCAGCAGCACGTCGTCGAGGTCGTGGGTGAGCTGCGACAGGTCGACGTTCAGGGACTGCAGCGCGGCGCGGCCCTTCGGGTCGTCGACGAGCGCGCGCAGCAGATGCTCCAGGGTGACGAGGTCGTGCCGCCGGTCGGCGGCGAAGCGAAACGCGCGCCGGATGGTCTCCAGCGTGTCGGGCGCGAAAGGCACGGGGGTCGCACTCACCGCTTGGCCTCCTCAGGCTCGGGCTCCATCGACACGCGGAGCGGAAATTCGTTCTGCTCGGCCAGCCGTTCGGTCGCCGCCACCTTGGTCTCGGCGATCTCCTTGGTGATAGACGCCGGCTACGCCGATGCCGGCCTGGTGCACGTGCAGCATGATCTCGAAGGCGTCGGCCGACGGCTTCTTGAACACCGTCTCGAGCACCCACACGACGAACTCCTGGGTCGTGAAGTCGTCGTTGTGCAGCAGCACGCGCCACATGCGCGGCGTGGACGACTCCAGGCCGGGTCTGGACTCGGTGAGCACCCCGCCGCCAGGGGTCGCCCCGGCGGGGGTCGACGAAGACATATCGTGATCTTACGGCCATCGCAGGCGGGCGCAGGTCGTCGTCGAGCCGCCACGTGGGGGTCGCCGGGGCCGCCACCAGCGGCCGCAGCGCGGCGCAGGAACACGCGCCGCGGCACCTCCACCGCCCCCATCCGCACCAGGTGGTCGCTGCGCACCTGGCAGTCGATGAACGGCACGCCCCAGCGCGCCAGCTGTGCCGCCAGCCACACGATGGCGATCTTCGACCCGTCGGTGGCTCCGCGAGAACATCGACTCGCCGAAGAAGGCCGCGCCCACGGCCACGCCGTAGATGCCGCCCACCAGGGCGCCGTCCCGCCACACCTCGAGCGAATGCGCGTGCCCGGCGGCGTGGAGCGCCTCGTAGGCGTCGATCATCTCGGTCGATGATCCAGGTGCCCGCGTCGTCCGCGCGCGGCTCGGCGCACGCCCGCATCACGGGCCCGAACGCCGCGTCGAGGGTCACCCGGTAGTCGCTGCGGGCCAGCCGGCGCGCCAGCGACCGCGAGACGTGCACCGCATCGGTCGGCAGGATCAGGCGGGGATCGGGGCACCACCACAGCACCGGGTCGCCGTCGCTGAACCACGGAAACGCGCCCCGGGCGTAGGCATCGACCAGCCGCGGCACCGACAACCCGCCACCCGCGGCCAGCAGGCCGTTGGGCTGCCGGCGCGCCGATTCGGCCGGCGGCAACGGGTCGGTGGGACCGAGAAACGGGACCATGTTACGATTATGGGCTCAGGGAACGGTGGGTGTAGCTCAGTGGTAGAGCGCCGGACTGTGACTCCGGTGGTCGCGGGTTCGAACCCCGTCATCCACCCCAATTCCTGCCAGTGAACGCTCCCCCGACGCCGCCTGGCGCCGGGCCGGAGCCGTCACTTCCGCCCGCGCAGCGACGCGCCCACGTCCAGGTCCACGACCGGCGCCGTCTTGGTGCCCCGCACGTCCACGACCAGCCGCGTGCCGGCTCCCCCCTTGCGGAACAACGGATCGATCGGCCGCAGCAGGAAGCGGCGGGCGCCGGTCTGCGTGCGTGACATGGCCGCCTCGAGCGTGGCCACGCCGCGAAACTGCAGGCGCTCGCTGGCCAGTCCGTAGCTGCCCGACGCCGCGATGTTCGCCCCCGGCGCGGTGAACGCGACCGACGTCAGCGTGAGCTGCTGCCGGCGCAGGTGCACGCGGCCACGCATGTCGTAGGGCACCTTCGCGATGGTGGCGTCCGACGGCTTGCCCTGGCCGCGGCGCGACAAGTCGTCGACCTTGCCCTGCACCTCGCCGTTGGCGAACCGCGCGTGGGTGAGGCGGAAGGCGCCCGACCACGACGATGCGGGCGATCACGTCGGCCGCGCCGGGCGGCAGGTCGAGCGTGCCGTCGAGCGACAGGCGGCCCGACAGCGGCGGATGCGCGCCGTCGACGAGCAGGCGCAGCACGTCGGCGACATCGGCCCGCGCCGGCGTCTTCACCGCCAGCGAGATGTGCCGCCCGCCCGTGCCCTTCACCCGCAGCACCTTGCCCGCGGTCTCGAAGGTCGACTCGGCCAGCGTGGTCGCCACCTTCGTGAGCACGAGGTCGCCGTTGGTGCCATCGAGCACGGCTTCGAACGCGGTCGTCATCGGCACGCTGGCCGCCCTTCGTGCCGCGCAAGCCGATGGCCGCCGAGGTGACGGTGCCGTTCGTGGCCAGGCGCTCGAGCGTGCCGAGGATGGCGCCGGTGGCCTCGAGCCGGCCGTCGAGCCCGGGCACCGACGCCGGCGTCGCCGGCAAAGGTGTACTCCGCCACGATCGGCAACTGATCGAAGTCGCCGCGCGGAAACGGGCCCACCGTGCCGGTGACCATGGCGCGGTCCTGCGGCAGCGGCGTGTCGATCGTGGCGCTAGAACGGCGCGGCAGCGTCGAGCGAGAACGGCTCCATGACCAGGTCGCGGATGTCCCACTCCTGCGAGTCGTGGTCGGCGTCGCGCGCCATCACCACCAGGCGCGCCGAACTGGCGACCAGCCGCTCGATGACGAAGGGCGGCTCCGGCACGGCCAGGGTTGCGGGTGGCGGGGCCAGTGGGTGCGTCCTCGGCCGCCTGACGTCCGGCCTGACGCAGCGCCTCGAGGTCGGCCTTGCGGCCCGGCGGCACGTGAATCTCGACGCCCTCGAGCCGCACCTCCGAGAGCCGCTTGGCGCGAAGCGTGGTGAAGCCGCCAGTGCCCGAGATGCGCTTGATGGAGATGAACGGCGGCAGATCGGGCCGGCCCTTGAGGCGCAGCACGAGGTTGGTGCCCTCGACGCGCAGCGCGGGCCGCAACTGCACGTCGAGCGGCTCGAGCTGCACGTCGCTGTTCAAGCGCAGCGACAACCAGCGCTCCACTTCTTCGCGCATGCGCGGCTCGGCTTCACGCGCCACCCACACGCCAATCGTGACCGCCAGCCCCGCGCTCAGCACCACAAGAAGGCCGAGCGCGATTCCCCACTTCTTCATCGGCTCCACGTTCTCCCGGCTGTCACGCGCCCCTGAGGCTATTCTAGTGGTCGGCCTTCCCCGCATATGTCCCCTTCAGCACGCAGCTCGACTGGATTCACCGGCTGGCTCGCCGACCTCGAAGCCCGCCACCTGCGCGACATGACCACGTCCGAGGTGGCGCGCGCCTTGCGCGCGTTGTCGTCCACCTATGTGGAACGCCGGTCGCGGCTGTCGGACCGCGGCGCCTTCGACACCGCGGGCAAGCGCGCCGCCTACGCGCTCTACTACGCACCCCGGCGTTTCCTCACGGTGACGCACGTGCTTGCCGCCGTGGCGGCCCCGGCTACGCCGCTGCACGTCGTCGACCTGGGCTGCGGCACCGGCGCGGCGGGCGCCGCCTGGGCCGTGCACGCCGGGGCCGGCTCGACGCGTGCTCGGCGTCGACGTGCATCCGTGGGCGCTCGAAGAGACGCGGGCCACGCTGCGCGCCTTCGGCCTGCCGGGCCAGACGCGGCGACTCGCCGTGGGCGCGGCAGCGGCGCTCTGGAAGGACGGCAAGCAGCCGCGGCGACGCCCCACGCGCCACCGGCATCGCGCTCAGTTACGTGGTGAACGAACTCGAGCGCGACGAACGCGCGGCCCTGCTCAGCGCGCGTGATGGAGGCGGCGCGGCACGGCACGCGGGTGTTCGTGATGGAGCCGCTGTCGCGCCGCACGTCGCCGTGGTGGAACGGCTGGGTCGACACGTTCACGGCGGCCGGCGGGCCGGGCCGACGAATGGCGGGTGCCGCTCGAGCCGCCGCCGATCACGCTGGCGCTCGGCGTGGCCACGGGGCTCGATGCCGTCGCGGCCACCGGCCGCACGCTCTGGATCTGAGGATGCGCCGCAGGCGCGTCACTGGTACGAGCCGCGCACCGCGAACACGCTCCGCAGGACGTTCGAGAACGCGCCGGCCATCACGGAGTAGCCGGTGGGCGTCGGGTGCAGCCCGTCGCCGCCCAGCAGCCCCACGCCGCCGTTCGGGCCGCAGTTGTCGCCGAAGACGGCGTACATGTCGACCAGATAGACGTTCTGCCGTCCCGCCGCCATCGCGCGCAACGCCGCATTGAATGGCACGACCTGGTCCGCCGCGTTTTCGCGGATGGACCCATCCGGCCGAATCGACACGCAGCTCTGGAACATGGTGCTGACGAACACCGTGGTGTTGTAGAGCCGCGCGATGTCGATCATCTGGGCGAGGGCGTTCACGACCGAGGGGACGCTGATCGCGCCGTTCAGATCGTTGATGCCTTCGAGCAGCAACAGCGCCTGCGGGCGCCGGGCGGCCATGCGCTGGGCGAACCGCCCGCTCGACACCGCCGTGACGGCTGCTTCGCCAGGCACGCCTTCGTTGTCCACGGTGAAGTCCTGCGTGGGAAAAGCGGCCTCGAGCAGGTTGTCGAGCTGAATCGGGTACTGCGTGCCCGGCACGGGATCGAAGAGAAACGCGCCGTCGAACGACGATGCCGTGCCAAACGTGATGCTGTCGCCGAAGGCCATGACGCGCGTGGCGCCGAGCGCATTCGGGCCCGGCAGCGGATCCGCCGCCCCAGGCTCGCCGAGCTGGGGCACGGCGCCGCGCGAGAGCACGCTGCTCGGGGCCGTCGGCAGCACCGGCGACCCGGCGCAGGCCCCGGCCATGAGCGCGGTGAGCGCCACCGCCACCATCGGCCACCGTGATGTTCCTGGATGTGTCATGCGTCGCTGGCCCGGCCCAAGCCGCAGCCTCACTGGTAGCATACAACCTGCACAGGAGCCTGACCGAGTGTCCCACGAGCCAACCACACCGCTGGTCGAGCGCCGCCTGCGCTACCTCGAGCGCCAGCGTGCGCTGCAGCGCGACGCGGCCTCGCGCGACGCCAGGAATCCCGCGCCGCTGGGCACCGGGCCGCGCAACCGCCACGGCTTGCCCGCCGTGCCCACGGGCCAGCGTGTCGTGCCGAACTGGCCCGTGCTCGACCTCGGCGACACGCCCGACATCGACCTCGACGACTGGCGCCTCGAGGTCCTGGGGCTATGCGAACACCCGCGGTCGCTGACCTGGCCCGCCTTCATGGCCTTGCCCCAGGCCGACGACGTGAGCGACTTCCACTGCGTCACGACGTGGAGCCGTCTGAACAACCGCTGGCGCGGCGTGCCCTTCCGCACGCTGGCGGAGCTGGCCGTGCCGCGCGTGGAGGCGCGCTTCGTCTCGTGCACCGGCTACGACCGAATGCCCGGTTCGACCATTCCCTACACCACCAACCTGCCGTTCGCGCGTGCGGTCGAAGACGACGTGCTGCTGGTGCACACCTGGCAGGACGCGCCGCTGCCGCCCGAGCACGGCGGCCCGTGCCGCATGGTCACGCCGAAGCTCTATGCCTGGAAGGGCACGAAGTGGATTCGACGCATCGAGTTCCTGGCCGAGGACCGGCCGGGCTTCTGGGAAGCACGCGGCTACTCCAACACCGCCGAGCCGTGGCTCGACGATCGTTACTCGTCGTAGCCAGCCCCCGCCGCCCAAGGGACACGCCGTGTTCACCGCCACCGACCTGCGGCCGATGCTGGCCTCCTCGCCTGACGCGCCGCCCTCACTGGTCGATCCGCGGGCGGTCTACGAGCCCAAGTACGACGGCATCCGCGCCATCGTGCTGGTGGAGCCGGGCCCGACGCCGCGGGTGCGGCTCTGGTCACGCAACGGCAACGAGAAGTCCGCGCAGTTTCCCGAACTGGTGCACGCGCTCTCGGCCTGGGCCGCCACGCTGGCCGGCCCGATCGTGCTCGACGGCGAGATCGTGGCCCTGCACGACGACGGCCGGGCCGCCGGCTTCCAGCGCCTGCAAGGGCGCATCAACGTCTCGGTGCCGGGCTACCGCAGCTCGGCGCCGCCGCAGACCCCCGCCGAGCAACCCACCGCCCTGGTGGCATTCGACCTGCTGCGGGAGGGCGATGACGACCTCCGCGCGCGGCCCCTGACCGAGCGCCGCGCGGCCCTCGTGGCCCGCTGCAGCGACATGGGTTCACCACTGCTGCGCGTGAGCGAACAGGCCGTAGGCGACGGCCGCGACCTCTATGCGCGAGCCGACGCGCAGGGCTGGGAAGGACTGGTGGTGAAGCGGGCGGCGAGCCGCTACCACGCCGGCAAGCGCACCACCGAGTGGCAGAAGCTGAAGATTCAACTGCAGGACGAGTTCGTGGTCGGCGGCTGGACCCCGCCGAAGGGGGCACGGCGCCACTTCGGCGCGCTCGTGCTCGGCACGGCCGAACCCGACGGCACGCTGACCTACGTGGGCGACGTCGGCACGGGCTTTCCCGAGGCCGAACTGGACCGCGTGGCCGCGTTGCTGCAGTCGCTCGCCACCGAGACGTGTCCCTTCGAGCCGCCGCCGAAGGCCGCCGGTGCGGCGCACTGGGTGCGCCCGGTGTTGGTCACGCAGGTGCGTTATACCGAGATGACCGATGAGGGACGGCTGCGGCACCCGGCCTACCTGGGGTTGCGCGACGACAAGGCCGCCCGTGCCGTGACCACGCCGAAGGGACGACGCACCGTCCACCCCTTGCGCTCGGTGAAGCCTGCCCCCCCACGCGCGCCCGCCCGCCCGGTGCGGGGCACACGCGCCTCGGCGCTCGATCCGCTCGCCCTCTGGACCCCGGAGGGCGACGACATCGTCGCGCAACTCGACGACCTGCAGCAGCGGCGCAAGAACGGCAAGGTGGCCCTGCCGAGCGGCGACACCGTCGATGTCACCAACCTCGACAAGGTGTTCTGGCCCGAGGGCCGCCGCACCAAAGGCGACGTGCTCCGCTACTACACCCGCGTGGCCCCGCTCATCCTGCCGGTGGTCGACCGCCGTCCGCTCGTGATGAAGCGGCTGCCCAACGGCGTGGACGGCCAGTCGTTCTATCAGCATCGCGCGCCCGAGCCGGTGCCGCCCGGCGTGCACGTCGAGACCCTGCCCGACGACGACGTGCCGGCGCGCCTCATCGGCGGCTCGCTCACGACGCTCCTCTACATGGCGCAGCTCGCCTCGATTTCGATGGACCCGTTCTTCTCGACCGTCGACGCGCTCCACACGCCCGATCAGGTGGCCATCGACCTCGACCCACAGCCGGGCGCCACCTTCGCCCAGATCCTCGACGTGGCGCGCTGGGTGCACGAGGTGCTGGAGCGCGCGGGGGTCACGGGGTATCCGAAGACCTCGGGCTCGGAGGGCCTGCACATCTTCGTGCCGTTGCAGCCCGGCACGCCCTACCAGGCAGGCATGCTGTTCTGCCAGATCGTGGCCACCATGGTGGCCGCCGCGCATCCGGCCGTGGCCACGGTCGAACGCACGGTGAGCAAGCGCAAGCCCGGCACAATCTACGTGGACTACCTGCAGAACATCGAAGGCAAGACGCTCGCCTGCGCCTACAGCGCTCGCGCGAGCCGCTTTGCCGGCGTGTCGACGCCGCTCACGTGGGCCGAGGTGCACGGCGACGTGCGTCCCGAGCAGTTCACGATCGCCACCGTGCTCGACCGCTTCCGCGAGGTCGGCGACTTGTGGGCCGGCACCAGAAACAGCGAGGGCGCCGATCTGCTCGGCGCCCTCGCGAAGATCCGCTAGGAACGATCCCTGGTCCCTAGTCCCCGCTCTTCAGAACTGGACGCGCAGCTCTCCAATCACCTGGCGGCGGAGGATGTCGCCGAAGATGTGCGACTGGATTTCCTCGTTGAACAGGTTGTTGAACTTGATCGGTGGTCGTGATCTTGTTGCCCGGCCACTTCACGCCGAACGCGCCGTTCACCTGCGTGAACGAGTCGGTCGAGCCGTGGAAGCGCGAGTCGAGCACGTCCTGCCAGAACGCGCTGTCCTGGTAGCTCACGTTCATGTTGCCCAGGAACATGCCCTGGCTGAAGTTGAAGCCGGCGTTCACACGGTTGGTGGGCGGCAGGTTCACTTCCGAGATATCGAAGTCGGGCATCCGGCTTGAACTGGTAGGAGTAGTTGGCAAACACGTTGAGCGCGCGGTTTACGGCCGCGTCCACACCCAGCTCGAAGCCCTTGTCCTTCACGGTGCCGAGGTTGCGGTAGCTGAACTCCGAGGGGATGCCGCCGCTGTTGCAGCGTGGTCTGGCCCACGCATGAGGGCGGCAGCACTTCGAGGATGCCGAGCGCCTGGGCGGTGCCCACCAGCGGACCCACCTTGTTGAGCCAGCCTGGCGGCGGCGTGGTGGCGCGGTAGCGGCCCACCTGCGTGAAGAAGATGTCGTCCTTCGACTTGTTGTAGTAGAAGGCGGCGGTGACCGTGGCGCGCTTGTTGATCACCCCGGTATAGGCGGCCTCGAAGGCGTCGACCTGCTGCTCGACCAGTTCCTCGTTGCCCGTGGCGGACACCGGGAAGTTGTAGACCGGACCACCGGGCGCCGCCGCGAAGGCCGGGTTGATGGCGCGCAGATCGAGCTGGTTGACGATGCTCACTTCGAGGAAGTTGTTGATGAGCGACGGCGCGCGGAAGGCGCGGTTGAACGAGAAGCGCACCGCGTGGTCGGGCGCCGGCTTCAGGATGATGGCCGTGCGCGGCGAGAAGTTCGGCTTGTCGAGCACGCTGAAGCGGTCGAGGCGCGCGCCCACCACCCAGCGCAGGTAGTCGTTGATGAAGATCTCGTCCTGGATGTAGACGCCACCTTCCGACCGGTTGTCGCCGCGCGGGGCGAGCGACAGGTCGAACTGGTTGTAGCGCAGGTTGCCGCCGTAGCTGATCACCTTGGCGCGTGCCGATCGCGTTGACGTTGCCGTACTCGGCATCGAACGTCTTGGTGTTGAAGTTGAAGAGAATCGGCTGGCCCTGCAGGTCGAACGAGAGCAGCGCGTTGGCGTCGCCGTCGAGGATGTTGGTGAACAGGTTGAACTTCTGCGCGCCCTTGGTCCACCGCGCCGAGCCGTAGGCCAGCTTGGTGCCGCGATTCATGTCGAAGGGGCCGATGCCGGTGTGGATGATGCCCTCGGTGCCGGCGAAGCCGCCCGAGAACGACAGGCGATACGCCCCCTCGGGCGCCTCGTAGTCGACGCGCGTGTCGAACTTGGGCTGGCGCGTGCCGCTGTTGGCAAAGGACGGATACGGCGTGTTCTGCGCGTTGGCGATGGTGCCCTGGGGACGCGGCAGCGCGTCCTGGCCGAGCGCGCCGGCCGAAATCTTGTAGGACCAGCGATCGTTCACCGCAGCGGCGTGCGTGCCGTTGAAGTACCACAGCGCGCCGTTGCCCTCGCCGTTGTCCTTCACCTCGCGGCCGAACGTGCCCACGCCCAGCGTGAAGCTATCGCCCTGCATCTCGCGCGGCGTCTTGGTGATGAAGTTCACGACGCCCGACAGCGCATTGGCGCCCCACACGGCCGAGGCCGGTCCGCGGATGACCTCGATCTGGCGCACTTCGTTCGGGTTGATCGGCAGGAAGTCCCAGGCCACGAAGCCGAAGAAGTCGAGATAGAGACTGCGGCCGTCGATGAGCGCGAGCTGCGAGGTGGACAGCGTGGAGGTGGCGCCGCGCATGTTGATGTTGAAGTCGCGCGCCGAGGTCTGCGTGATGTTCATGCCCGGCACCGAGCGGAGCAGCTCGGCGTAGTTGGTAGCGGGCGAGCTGGCGATGACGTCGGCGGTCACGACGCTGACCGTGGCCGGCGCGTTCACGAGCTGCTGCTCCACCTTGGAGGCCGTGACGACGACCTGCTCTTCGTAGATGGGCGGCTGTTCCGGCGGCGCCGGTGGTGGCGTGGGCGGCGTCTGGGCCAGGGCCGGCGAGGCCGCGAGCAGCAGCGCCACGAACATCGCGAGAACGTTCCTCAATGGAGCCTCCCTGTGCCGAAAACGGAAACGCATCGTACGCATCTCCTCCGGTCAAGTTTCGGGCATTGTAGCCAATTCCAGCAGCCATGGCGGCCCCGCACGAGAAAACGGGTGCAACGCCGGACCACGGCTCGCGCCGGCCGCAGCGGCCGGGGCCGCCTACGCGGCGGTGGCGGCGGTGCTCGCCCACGCCTCGAGGGCGCGCGCGTCCTGGTCGAAGCGGCGGATGCCGTCGCTCAGCTTCTCCACCGCCATCGCGTCCTGGTTGTGCAGCCAGCGATAGCGCGGCTCGTCGAGGTGGATCTTGTCGCCGCCGTCGCGCGCCGCCATCTCCGGCGTGAGCGCGGGCGTCAGCTCGCCGGGGGCTGCGGCCAGGTCGGCGAGCAGGTCGGGGCTGATCGTGAGCAGGTCGCAGCCGGCCAGGAGCGTGATCTGCTCGACGCGCCGGAAGCTCGCGCCCATCACCTGCGTGGCGTAGCCGTGCTTCTTGAAATACGCGTAGATACGCCGCACCGACTGCACGCCCGGATCGTCATCCACCGGGATCTCGCTGCCGCGGGCCTTGCGGTGATAGTCGTAGATGCGCCCGACGAACGGCGAAATCAGCGTGACCCCCGCCTCGGCGCACGCCACCGCCTGCGCGAAGCTGAAGAGCAGGGTGAGATTGCAGTGGATGCCCTCGCGTTCGAGCCGTTCGGCGGCCCGGATGCCTTCCCAGGTGCTGCCGATCTTCACCAGGATGCGGTCGCGGGCCACGCCCGCGGCTTCGTAGAGCGCGATGATGTCGTGGGCCTTGCGTTCGGTGGCGGCCGTGTCGAAGCTGTGCTTGGCATCCACCTCGGTGCTCACGCGGCCCGGCACGATCTGCAGGATCTCGCGGCCGAAGCCCACGGCCAGGCGGTCCATGAAGGCTTCGGTGCGCGCCTCGCCGGGCGCGGCCACGCGGGCCGCGTCGGCCAGCGCGTCGTCGACGAGGCCGCGATATTGCGGCTGCTGCGCCGCCTTGAGCAGCAGCGACGGATTGGTTGTGGCGTCCTGCGGCGTGTGCCGGCGGATGGCGTCGATGTCGCCGGTGTCGGCCACGACCACGGTGTAGCGCTTCAGGGAGTCGAGCAAGGACATGGGGGGATCTTACCGGGGCTCGGGGCTCGGGGCTAGGGGCTAGGGGCTAGGGACTGGGGCGTGCCACGTCACGCGTTCGGCGGGCTCGCGCCCGCCACGGGTAGACTACGCACATGGGCCTTCGTTCACTCGACGCTTGGACATCGCTCGAGGCACATCGCGACGAGTTGCGCGAGGTGCATCTGCGCACGCTCTTTGCGCAGGATGCCGGGCGCTTCGAGCGCTTCTCGCTCGCGCTCGACGACCTGCTGGTCGACTACTCCAAGCAGCGCGTCACGACCGACACGATGCGCTTGCTCACGGCGCTGGCACAGGCCACCGGCGTGGAGGCGCTGCGCGACCAGATGTTCGCCGGCGCGCCGATCAACGGCACCGAGGGCCGCGCCGTGTTGCACGTGGCGCTGCGCCAGCAGTCGGCCGGCGCCCATGCCAGGTGGCCGGACGCGACGTGATGCCCGACGTGCGGGCCGCGCTGGCGCATCTGGCGCGCCTTCAGCGAGGCCGTGCGCTCGGGCGCATGGACCGGGCGCCACCGGCGCGCGCATCACCGACGTGGTCAACCTGGGCATCGGCGGGTCCGACCTGGGCCCGGCCATGGTGGTGGAGGCGCTCACGCCCTACGGGCGCGAGGGTCCGCGCCTGCACTTCGTCTCCAACGTGGACGGCGCCCATCTCGACGAGACGCTGCGGGCCGTGCCCGCCGCCTCGACGCTGTTCGTCATCGCGTCGAAGACCTTCACCACGCAGGAGACGATGACCAATGCGCGCTCGGCGCGCGCCTGGCTCGTGGCCGCGCTCGGCGAGGCGGCGGTCGCCCGGCACTTCGTGGCCGTGTCCACCAACACGGCCGAGGTCGCGCGCTTCGGCATCGCCCCCGAGAACATGTTCGTGTTCTGGGACTGGGTCGGCGGCCGCTACTCGCTCTGGTCGTCGATCGGGCTGCCGATTGCGCTGGCCGTGGGCTTCGACCACTTCCAGGCGCTGCTCGCCGGCGCCCACGACATGGACGAACACTTCCGCACGGCGCCCCTGGCACGCAACCTGCCGGTGGTGCTGGGTTTGCTGGGCGTGTGGAACACCAACTTCCTCGGCGCCGAGACGCATGCCGTGCTGCCCTACGACCAGCATCTGCGGCGGTTGCCGGCGTTCCTGCAACAGCTCGACATGGAGAGCAACGGCAAGCGCGTCGACGCCCACGGGCACCCCGTGGATGTGCCCACCGGTCCAATCGTCTGGGGCGAGCCAGGCACCAACGGCCAGCACGCGTTCTACCAACTGCTGCACCAGAGCCCGCGCCTGGTGTCGAGCGACTTCCTCGCGGCGGCGGAATCAGGCCACGCGTTGCCCGAGCACCACGAGTTGCTGCTGGCCAATTTCTTCGCGCAGCCCGAGGCGCTGATGTACGGCAAGACCGAGACGGAAGTGCGTGCCGAACTCACCGCGCACGGCCTGCCGCCCGAGACCGTGGCGCGACTGGCGCCGCACAAGGTGTTCCCGGGCAACCGGCCGAGCACCAGCGTGCTCTACCGGCGGCTCGACCCGCGCACGCTCGGACGCCTGCTGGCGCTCTACGAACACAAAGTGTTCGTCATGGGCGCGGTGTGGGGCATCAACTCGTTCGACCAGTGGGGGGTGGAGCTGGGCAAGGTGCTGGCCGCGCGCATCCGTCCAGAGCTCGACGCCACGGCTGACGTCACGGCCCACGACGGATCGACCAACGGGCTCATCAACCACGCGCGGCGCCTGCGGCGATTGCCGGCACGCGCTCCGTTCGACTAGACTGAGGGAGCGCGCCCGTAGCTCAGCTGGATAGAGCGTTGGTCTCCGAAGCCGAAGGTCGCAGGTTCGACTCCTGCCGGGCGCACCATCCTTCGCTTGCCTGATTCCTCGGCAAGCTTCGGCTCGGCGAGCCCGGCCGCCAAGGGGCCTCCTAGAACCGATACAACAGCCGCGCGAAGACCCGGCTGCCCTCGTAGGGGCGGTTACCATAGCCGGTGAGCAGCCCGCCCAGCCAGTCGATCCGTGGAATGCCGGTGGCAGCCGTGAATCCGACCGGCCCGTTCGAGTCGACGGTGTTCCAGTCGCTCACCTCGAGCTTGTCGAACCAGTAGCCGATGCCCACGCCGATCTTCGGCGTGAAGTAGTACTTCACGTCGGCCGTGAAGCGGTTCCACTCGTTCACGACGTTCGGCAGCGGCACGAACGTGCCGGCCGCCTGCAGCACGGGGATGCGGGGTCCGCCATAGGTGAACGCGTTGTTCGAGTCGTTGAACTCGTAGCTCACCCGGATGTCGGCCTTGGCATTGGCCAGGCCGATCACGTCGAGATAGGCCATGTAGGTCTTCACGACTTCGTTGTTGTCGAGCGTCCAGTTACGGGCCGGGTCGATCCAGGTCGGGATCGGGCGGCGGGTTGGCGTTGCGCGACTTCTGCAGCGCGGCGAACTCGTCGCGGCCGACGCTGGCGCCCAGGTGCACCATCTCGTTCGGCGTGAAGTCGACGCCGCCGACGATGGCGTCGGAATCCTGGCTGAGCAGACCGAACTGCTCGCGTCCGGCCGGAATGGAGCCGTCGCCGAGGAACGTGTCGCGCGTGGTCGCGAACTGCACGAACACGCCCAGCGTGTCGATCGGATTGGCGGTCAGGATGACGGCACCCTTCGTGCGGTCGCGGTCGGCCTCGTCGTAGTAGCGCAGCCCGGGCTGCGTGCCGGCCGGGCCGGTTTCGTAGTCGATGCCGCTCAGGATGTAGCCGTCGCCGCGCCGCCGCGAGGTGTCGAGCGACGCACGCACGCTGAGCCGCTCGAAGAGCTGCGCGTCGTAGGCCAGGCGCAGCTGGTTGTCGGAGACTTCGCTGAAGCCGCGGCCTTCACGGTCGAAGAGTTCGTTGGCGTAGCCGACGCGCAACGAGCCGTAGTCGGCCAGGCGGAAGGTGGCGTTGGCGTCGAAGTTCTTCCGCGTGATGTGGAAGTACTCGGAGAACCCCTCGATGTGATGCGTGAGCGGGTCGTCGGTGGCGGCGCGCACGGCGCCGTCGAAGGTCACGAAGGTCGTGCCGTCGAAGCTCGGCGTGTTGTTGTCGTGCTGGTTGTAACGATACCGGGCCTGCAGCGTCAGGTAGCGCAAGGGCCGGCTGCTCACGTTGACGAGCGCGTTCAGGCTGTTGACCGCCGCTTCCGCTGACGTGCGCGGCAGGCCCCGCAGCCCCGGATAGAGCGCCAGCGTCGCCGGCGACGTGATGGTCGAGTTGACCGACCACGGCAGCAGCGACTCGTTCTGCCGCATGTAGGTGAGCTGCACGTTGCCGTTGACGGTCGTCTTCGGAATCGTCTTCAGCATGCCGGTGGCGCCGAACGAGTTCAGCGTGTTGCTCGGCCAGAGCGCCGCCTGCCCGAAGGCGGCGCCGTTGCCATTGCTGTAGGCGCTGGCGTCGAAGGGCACGGCGAGCCCCGTGTTGTAGTCGGTGGCCCGGATCGGGTTGTCCCAGGTGAGCGCCTGGATCTCGTTCGAGAAGTAGCTGCCCCAGTAGTCGAGCCGGATCATGCCCTTGCGGTTCACCCACTCGGTTGCCAGCTTGAGCTCGTTGTTGCGCTGGTCGATCGGCGCCGGGAGCTGCGTGGTGTTGTTGAACGCGAACGACATGTTCCACGGCATGGAGCCGGTGCGCCCGGTGGACGAGAAGTCGGCGCTCAGGCCGAGCGCGTCGGTCGGGACGTAGCCGATCTTCACGCCGAAGATCTCGCGCTTCACTGCGATGTCGCCGGGACGGATGATCGAGTTGTAGACCGACCGGTTGGCGATG
The DNA here is from genome assembly GCA_963814395.1 of uncultured Acidobacteriota bacterium. Classification (GTDB taxonomy): domain Bacteria; phylum Acidobacteriota; class Vicinamibacteria; order Vicinamibacterales; family UBA2999; genus CADEFD01. The sequence continues at coordinate 890,185 of CAWFCS010000027.1, read as the reverse complement.
GCCTGGGCGGCGGTGGCGGCGCTGCAGGTCGTCGGCCCGAAGCCGGGCGCACAGGGCACGCCGACCGCGGTGCCGTCGCCGACGGCATTGGTGGGGCCCTCCACGGCTCGGCGGAGCGCAATCGGCAGCGTGAACCGGCCGTCGCCCTCGTTGGTCCAGATGAGCGGCGCGTCGTAGAGGTAGTTGAGCGGGATCGAGTCGAACAACCCGCCCACGGTCAGCTTGCCGTCGGTATATTCGGCGCCGATTCGCTGGTCGCGGTAGCCGACGTTCGACGCCGCCGCCTCGAAGCGGTACTTCTCGACGTGCCGCTTCAGCTGGAAGAACGACGTCACGCCTTGGCGCAAGTCGCGATAGCGCTCGAAGCGCGCTTCATCGCCGGTGACATCCCCGCCCCGGTAGCCGAGGTCGAGTTCGCCGAGCGATGGCCGCCCGGCCGCAGGTTCCGGCTTGGTGGGCGGTGTCTGGGCGCGAGCCACCGAGACGGAGGCCAGCAGCAGTAGCGCCGCAATCATGAATACAGGTCTGGTGCGCATGGCATGCCTTCCGTTCACCGCAAGAAGAACTTGCCGTTCGGGTGATTCGACCCGTGCACCTGCTGGTGGCAGTTGGCGCAGGACTTGCCGAACATCTTGTTGGCGTTCTGAGAGTTCTGTAGGGTGAAGCCCTCGTAGACGGTGGGAGGATGCCGCGAGGTGACGTGGCAGCGCTGGCAGAGGAACGGCATCTTCGCCACGAGCATCCGGTCGTTGTTGCTGCCGTGCGAGTCGTGACACGTGGTGCAGCTGTCGACCACCGGCGCATGTTCCCAGAGGAACGGCCCGCGCTTCTCGGTGTGGCAACTGGTGCAGCTCTGGTCCACCGTGGTGCCGGCGCGCAGCAGCTTCACGTTCACCGAGCCGTGCACGTTGTGGCAGGACGAGCAGGCCATCTTGCCCTCGCGCACGGGCATGTGGTTGAAGCGCTGCTGCTTGTTCGTGATGGTCTGGTGGCACTTGGCGCAGGTCAGTTGCTGGGTCTTCGCCCGCATCAGCACCGGCCCCTCGCTCGAGTGCACGCTGTGGCAGTCGGCGCACTTCACGTTGCGGTTCTCGTGCTGGCTGCCGTCCCAGAGGGCGTGTTCGCCGCGGTTGTGACAGGTCTGGCACTGCGCGTTGGCTTGCGGCGCCGCCACCTTGTCGAACTGCATCGGCTTCACGTTCTCGGGGTCGCTGGCGTGCGCTTCGCCCGGTCCGTGACACGACTCGCAGCCCTGCTGGGCCATCGGCGTGCGGCTGTTGCCCTTGAAGCCGTGTTTGGTCTTCGCGACGGTGCCGTCGTAGCCGGTGTGGCAGCCGACGCAGGTGTCCGCGCCGACGTAGCCCGACGCTGGGGCTTGCTGACTCGAGAGGCCTGGTGACCCTGCCGGCGTGAAGCGCGGCGGAGGACCAGGCGCCGTGGCTACTGCCACGGTGACTTGCGCGGCGACGGCGCTGCCTGGCGGCGCCTGGTCGGCCAGCACCTTGATGCCGACACTCGCTACCGCCACGAGGGTGGCGAGTGCGACCGCCCAATCGCCAATACGTCTCATCATCCGCTCCTGCTGTGCCACGCTCACGCGGGTGTTTCGCGCCTCTGCGACGGCCGTCAGTCGGCTCAGTTGCAAGCCCGATGCCGCCTACAGAAGGGCCAGGAAGGGACCATTCGAGGGATCGGTGCCCGGGAATTCCCCCACCTCGACGCGACGGTGGGAAGGAATCCCCTCGGCAGCGACGGCGGCCACGAGGGAGGCCTCAGGCGCTTGCGGCGGCGAGCGATTTGCAAGCAGGTGTGGCGAGGCTGGAGGCGCTCGACGATGACGACCGTGATACGACTTAGTGGAATCCTGATGCTCACTCTGCTCTCGACCCTTGTGACCGCTCAGGCGCAGGCGCAGGACGCGGGGGTGGCCGTCTACACCGCCCAGAGGTGCGCGCTCTGCCATTCGCTCGGCGGACGCGGCAACGCCAAAGGGCCGCTCGACGGAGTGGGCGCCAAGATGACGGCCGACGACATCCGCAAGTGGATCGTCTCGCCGGCGGAGATGACCGCGAAGGCGGCATCGACGCGAAAGCCCGCGATGCGGGCGTATCCGAATCTGCCCAAGGCCGACCTTGACGCCTTGGTCGCCTACCTCGCCGCGCTCAAGACGAAGTAGTCATCGTGCGCCTCCATCTCCCTTCGGCGGCCCGCAATCCGATCAGCCTGGTGGGCGTGGCCGTGGCCACGGCCACGAGCGTGCTGTTTCTCGGGTTGCTCGTGGTCGAAACGCTGGGGCTGCTGCGGAACCCGTATGTGGGACTGCTGCTGTTCGTGGCGATCCCGGCACTCTTCCTCGTGGGCCTGCTGCTCATTCCGGTAGGTATCTGGCGCCGGCGGCGCCGACTGGCACTCGGCGGCACGGCCGAAGACTGGCCCGTGGTCGATTTCCGGCTGCCGCGCACGCGCCAGCTGGTCTTCACCGTGGCCGCGCTCACCCTGGTGAACGGCTTGATCGTGTCCTTGGCCGCCTACGGCGCCGTGCACCACATGGAGTCGGCGTCGTTCTGCGGCACGACGTGCCACACCACGATGGAACCAGAGTACGCCTCGTACCAGGTCAGCCCGCACGCGCGCGTGGCGTGCGTGGCGTGTCACGTCGGCCCGGGCGCCGGAGCGCTGATCGAGTCGAAGGTGGCCGGCACCAGGCAGCTCTGGCAGCTGGTCACCAACAATGTGCCCACGCCGATCGCCGTGCCGGTGAAGGCGATGCGTCCGGCGCGTGACACGTGCGAGACCTGCCATTGGGCCGAGACGTCGCGCGGCGACACGCTGCGCCAGGTGCGGGAATACGGCGACGACGAACAGAGTTCAGAGACGGTGACGACGCTGCGGCTGCACGTCGGCGGCGGGCGCAGCGACCTCCCCGGGGGCGCGGGAATCCACTGGCACATGAACCTCGACAACCGCGTGGAGTACATCGCGACCGATCGCCAGCGTGCGACCATCCCCTGGATGAAGGTCACCGGCCGCGACGGCCGGGTGAAGGAGTACACCACTCCAGGGACGACGCCCGAGCAACTGGCCCAGGGCGAGCACCGGGTGATGGACTGCATGGACTGCCACAACCGCCCGGCTCACACCTTCGCACCGAGCGCGGAACGGGCCATCGATCGCGCCATCGCGCTCGGCCAGATCCCTCGGGACCTGCCGTTCGTGCGCCGCGAAGCGGTCGCCGCCGTGAAGGCCACCTACGCGTCGAACGATGCAGCCCTGACCGGCATCGAGGCCCAACTCCGGCAGGTGTATTCAGCCGCAGGCCTCGAGTCCGTCCGACACCCTCGCGCGCACCGTGGCCGGCGTGCAGGACGTCTACCGTCACAACGTCTTCCCCGCCATGAAGGTCGGTTGGGGCACCTACGCCAATCACCTCGGCCACATCGACACCCCTGGCTGCTTCCGCTGTCACGACGACAGTCACCAGACGCCCGAGGGCACCTCACTCGGACAGGACTGCGAGTCGTGCCATGAGGTGTCGTAGCGTCACGGTGCGGCGGCCACCTGGCAGTCTGGCTGCGCCGGCGCGTTGACCGCATCGAGCGGATGGTAGGGCGTGGCCCGCGGGGTGTTCGACACCGTGGCGATCCGCTTGTTCACGAACAACACTTCGTAGGCCCACGCGCCGAATGGCGCCTGCCCCCCGGTGCACGCGTGGTTGTTCATGTGCAGGTTGGCCACTTCGAAGTGCGCCTTCAAACGGCGCACGGCCTGCAGGAACCGCGTCTCGCCGGTGCCGTGGAACTCCACGATCAGCTGATCGACGTGATCGAGCGTGCGATCGGGCGCCATCAGGAAGGCGTTCCACTCGGCGCCCTCCACGTCCATCTTCATGACCACGCGCGCGTCGGCATGGCCGTTGGCCGCGAGTTGCCGCGAGAGCGAATCGAACCGCCGGCCCTCGACCTCGACGGGCTCGATGCCGACGCACTCGGCGTGGAAGACCGTGCCCGCGGGGCACGCCGGCTGGCGCGTGTCGAAGCAATCGTATTGATGCACGGGCACGCGCAACGTGGTGGCCACGGCGCAGCCCCAGCCGTCGTAGCCGGAGATGCCGTAGGAGTAGCCGGCAGCCACGCCGGACAGCAGATTGGCGCACACCAGATAGCCGCCGTCGTGCGCCTCGCCGAAGCGCTGCAGGTCGCAGTTGGCCAGCGTGACCGGCTGCAGCGCCTGCCATAGTTGCTGCCGCGTGATCGCTGCCGGATCGCGCGGGGCGGCCGCGCGCCACGGGACGCCAGACGCGCCAGGCACCCGCCCCACCCAGCAGCACCGCCATCGTGACACCCGCGGCTCCCACCACACGCATCGCACCTGCTCGGTTCATCCGCATCGCCTCGGCGCATATCCTCGCACCGACGGCTGGGCTTGCCTAGACCCCATCTCATCGTGGCCGCGACCGGTATGATGCGGAGCTGATGCCGTCGCGGTTCTTCCACGCCTTCTTGCGCACCGAAGCGGTAAGCGGCGTGGTGCTGCTGGCCGCGGCGGTGGCCGCCCTGGTGGCCGCCAACTCGCCCCTGGCCAGCGCCTACGACGCGCTGTGGGCCACGCGGCTGGTGGTGGGGCCCGAGAGCCACCCGCTGGCGCTGTCGGCCCGCGGGTGGGTGAACGACGGCCTGATGGCCGTGTTCTTCCTGCTCGTGGGGCTCGAGATCAAGCGCGAGCTGCTCGTCGGCGAGCTCTCCTCCGCGCGCCAGGCGGCCTTGCCCTTGGCCGCGGCGCTCGGCGGCGTGGTGGCGCCCGCGCTCATCTTCGCCGCGCTCGCGGGCCCCGCCACGCTGCGCGGCTGGGCCATCCCCACCGCCACCGACATCGCGTTCGCGCTGGGCGTGCTGGCGCTGGTGGCGCCGCAGGCGCCCACCGGGCTCAAGGTGTTCCTCGCCGCGCTCGCCATCGTCGACGACATGTGCGCGGTGGTCGTCATTGCCCTCTTCTATACCGCGCAGGTCGAATGGACGGCAGTTGCCCTGGCGGCCGCCACCGTCGCGGCGCTGGTCGGCCTGAACCTGGCCCGGGTGTATCGCCTCGCGCCCTACCTGGTGCTCGGCGGCGTGTTGTGGTACTTCGTGCACGAATCCGGCGTGCACGCCACCATCGCCGGGGTCGTGCTGGCGCTCACCATCCCGACCAGCACCCGCATCAACGCCGCGCAGTTCTCGGCGCAGGCCCGCGGCCATCTCGACCAGTTCGAGCACACGGAAACGGGCGACCTGCTCGTGATGACGAGCAAGGGCCAGCAGGAAGCGCTGCACGCGCTCGAGGCCGACACCCAGGCCGTGGTGGCGCCGCTCCTGCGGCTCGAGCAGGCGCTGCACGGCGTCAGCGCGTATCTGGTGATGCCGATCTTCGCCTTTGCCAACGCCGGGGTGGCGCTGTCGTTCGGCGCCCTCGACACGGGCACGGCGCTGGCCGTGGGCCTGGGGTTGCTGGCCGGCAAGCCGCTCGGCATCACGGCCGCGGCGTGGATCGCCTGCCGCGCGGGCATCGCCGCGCTGCCTGCGGGAGTGACGTGGGGGATGCTGCACGGCAGCGCCTGGATTGCCGGCATCGGCTTCACCATGTCGCTCTTCATCGCCGGCCTGGCGTTCGGCGCGTCGCCGGCGTTCGACGCGGCGCAGGTGGGGATCATGGCCGGGTCGGCCCTGGCCGCCACCGTCGGCGCGGCGGTGTTGCGCCGGGCGCAAGGGCGCCCGCCTGAGTTAGGCTAGGCGCCAAGGAGCGACAGCATGACCCTCGCCCATGGACTCTCGCGCATCCATCAGATCGCGCAAGTGGTGCAGGACCTCGATCGCGCGGTGGCGTTCTATCGGGACGCGCTCGGCGTGCCGCTGCTCTTCACGGCGCCCCCGAGCCTGGCGTTCTTCGACTGCGGCGGCGTGCGGCTCATGTTGTCGCCGCCGTCGCCCGGCTTCGACCATCCGGGCTCGGTGCTCTACTTCGCCGTGGACGACATCGCCGCGACGCATGAGCGGCTCGTGTCGCGCGGCGTGGTGTTCACCGAAGCGCCCCACAAGATCGCCACGCTGGCCGACCGCGAGGTCTGGCTCGCGGCCTTCACCGACAGCGAGGGCAATCCGCTGGCCCTGATGGCCGAACCGCGCCTGCACTAGGCGCAGGGCGGCCAGTGACGGGTTACGCCGTGACGGCGCGGTCGGCGATCTCGAGCGCCTGGTCGATGAGCGCGAACGCCTCGCGCATCTCGGCCTCGGTGATGCACAGCGGCGGGTTCGTGAAGAACGTGTGCCAGCGCACGAACGTGTAGAGCCCGGCGGCGCGGAACGCCTTGCCGAGCGCGGCCATCTCGGGTGAGCTGCCGGCCATGGGCGCCATCGGCTCCATGGTGCGTGCGGTTGCGCGTGAGCTCGATGATGCCGAACAGGCCGATGTTGCGCACGGCGCCCACCGACGGGTGCTTCGCGGCCAGCTCCTGGTGCAGCTGGCCCATCAGCACGCCCATCTTCTGCGCGTTCTCGATCATGCCTTCGTCTTCGTAGACGGCAATCGTGGCCAGCGCCGTGGCGCAGCCGAGCGGATGGCTGTTGTAGGTCAGGCCGCCGTTGAACGCCTTGTCCTTGAAGTGGTCGGCGATGCCCCGCCGCATGCCCACGGCGCCGAGCGGCACGTAGGCACTGGTGAGCCCCTTGGCCATGGTCATCAGATCGGGCACGACGTTCCAGTGGTTCACGCCGAACCACGTGCCGGTGCGGCCGAAGCCGGCCATCACCTCGTCGCAGATCATCATGATGCCGTGCTTGTCGCACAACGCGCGCACGCCCTGCAGATACCCGTCGGGCGGCACGAGAATGCCGTTGGTGCCGCTGATCGTCTCGAGGATGAAGGCCGCGATGTGTTTCGGCCCCTCGAGCTCGATCACTTCTTCCAGATAGCGCAGGGCCTGCTCCGCCGTGTCCCAGCCGCGCTGCATGCCGTGGTACGGGTCGAGCACGTGCACCACGCCGGGGATGCCGGGCTCGGCGCCCCAGCGGCGCGGGTCGCCGGTCAGGGTCAGCGCGCCGGCGGTGCCGCCGTGATACGAGCGGTAGCGCGCCAGGACCTTGTGCCGGCCGGTGACCGCGCGCGCGATGCGGATCGCGTTCTCGTTGCCCTCGGCGCCGCCGTTGGTGAAGAAGAACACGTCCATGTCGCCGGGCGTGATCTCGGCCAGCTTGGCGCCGAGCCGGGCCCGCGCTTCGCTCGCCATGAAGGGATTGGTGTAGGCGAGCGTGGCCGCCTGATCCTGAATCGCCTTGATGATGCGCGGGTGGCCGTGGCCGGCGTTGACGCACATCAACTGGCTGTTGAAGTCGATGTAGCGTTTGTCTTCCGGCGTCCAGAAGTAGATGCCCTTGGCCCGGGCCACCGGAATCGGTTCCACCGCGCCCTGGGCCGACCACTCGTAGAGCGAGTGCTGCCGGCACAGGGCCACCATCTCTTCGCCGGTCATGCCCGGCGCCACCACTGCGTGACTCATCCGCACAGCATAGCCGACGGCCGGGGGGCTGGGCGAGGGGCGCACGGACCAGGGGCAGAGGACAGGGTCGGATTCGGACTACGATCCCCTTTCGGCAATGTATCTGGCCCTGCTCGCCACCGCCGGCGCGGCATCTGCCGCGCTCGCTCTCGTCGCCTGGCGCAACCGCCGTTTTCCCGGGTTCGCGTACTTCGCGGCCCTGGAACTGGGGGTGGCCTGGTGGATTGGTTGTTACCTGGGGGAGCAACTCGACCCGGTACGGGCCCGCCTGTGGTTCGCCCTCAAATTCCCGGCGATTGCCATGATTCCCGCCAGCTGGCTGGTCTTCACGCTGCACCAGCTGGGCGAGCGGCCGCGGTCGCGGGGCTGGTGGCTCATCTACCTGTGGCCGGTGCTGATCGGACCGATCGTGCTCACCAACGACCGGCACCGCCTGTTCTTCACCGACGTGGTGCAGCGCCAGGAGCTGGTCGGGCTGAACGGGCCCCTCTTCCCGCTCCACCTCACCATCAGCTACACGCTCTTCTTGATGGCCGCCGCGCTGCTCTTCCGCAACTGGATGCGCCGCGGGGGCGTGCAGAGCGGGCTGCTGCTGGCCGGCGGCACGATTCCGTTCGCCGGCAACCTCGTGAACGAGCTGAGCAAGGCGTCGCCCGCCATTGCCGCCTGGGTGCCGGTGAATCCCACCCTGCCCGGCTTCGCGTTCTCGGGTCTGTTCGTGGGCTGGGCGGCGATGCGCTACCGGCTGCTCGACCCGCGGCCGATGGCTCGAGACGCGCTCTTCGAGTCGATGCCGGAAGTGGTGCTGGTGCTCAACGAGAACGACCTGGTGGTGGACGCCAACCGCGCGGCCTGCGCCCTGCTCGGCTGCACCGAACGCGAGTTGCTCGGCCTGCCCTGGGTGCAGGCGTTCACCGCGCCCGAGTGGCAGGCCATTCCGCACGGCAGCCACAACGTGGTGGAGCGCGAATGGGTGCGCGACGGCACGGCCACGTGTCTGGAAGTGCAGCGGCATCCCTTGTGGGATGCGGCTGGACGCTCGCTCGGCCTGCTGATCGTGGCGCGCGACGTGACCGCCCGGAGGCAATTCGAGCAGGAGCTGCGCGCGCAGAGCTATCGCGACCGGCTCACGGGCCTGTCGAACCGCCGCTACCTCGATGACGAGGCCGCGCGTCTGCAGGCCAGCCGCGAGTTCCCCGTCGCCGTCTTCGCCTTCGACCTCGACGGCCTGAAGCAGGTCAACGACCGCCACGGCCACGCCGCCGGCGACCTGCTCCTGCAAGCGATGGCCGCCTTCCTCTCGCACTTCTTCCGCGCCGGCGACCGCGTGGTGCGCGTGGGCGGCGACGAGTTCCTGGTGCTGTTGCCCGCCACGGGCGCGGAGGAGGCCGAACGCATCCGCGGGCGCCTCAGCGGCACGCTGGCGCAGTTCAACACGGAACGCAATCTGGCCCTGCGCTTCTCGACCGGCGTGAGCGTGATTGCCGACGGCGGCGACTGGGCGCCCGGCATGAAACGCGCCGATGAGCGGCTCTACGACGCCAAGCGCGCGGCCACCGCCGGTCAGCTATAGTGCCTGGGATGCCGACCTCCATGCGCCGCGTCACCACGCTCACCGCCGTGCTCATGGCGCTCGTCGCCGGTGCGCCGTCGCTGGCCGAGGCGCAACGCGTGCGCCAGGTGATCGACGGCGACACCATCACCGTGTCAGGCGTGGGGGTGGTGCGGCTGCTCGGGGTCGATGCACCGGAGAAGACCGGTGGCTACCGCCAGTCGGAACCCTACGGCGATGCCGCCACGAAGGCGATGCGGGCGCTGGTAGAAGGCCAAGTGGTGCGGCTGGAATACGACGGGCCGCGCAAGGACCAGTACAACCGCACGCTTGCGTATGTGTTCCTGCCCGACGGGCGGTGCGCCAACGAAGCGATCATCCGGGCCGGCTTCGCCGAAACCTATCGCCGCTTCGAGTACGTGCGGAAGCCGCAGTTCCAGGCGGCTGAGCGCGAGGCGAAGGACGCCAAGCGCGGCATGTGGGTGAACGGCTCGGGCACCAGGAGATTCCGATGACGCGAATGATGGCGGGCATGGCCATGTGGGTGGCGCTCAACGGGGTTGCGGCGACGTCCGCCGCCGCCCAAGAGGCGGCGTGTCAGCCGCTCTACGACGCGGCCCGCAAGGCGCAGACCCAGGCCGGCGTCGAGCGCACGGCGGTGATGGGCGACCCCGCCACGCCAACCATGACCATGACCGCCCGCAAGACGGCCGGCGGCTGGTTCGTTCGCCGCGACAACGGCCCGTGGCAGGCCATGCCGACCGACCCTGAGATACAGGAGCGCAACATGCTCGACCAGGGCATGGCGTTCAGCAAGTGCGCGGCCGGCGCCACCGAACGCGTCGGCGGTGAGTCGGCACGGGTGTGGACCTACGAAACGGCGTCCACGCCCTCGACCATCTGGATCAGCGTGGCGCGCGGCCTGCCGATCCGGGTGCAGGCGCAAGGCGTGCTGCAGACGTCGGTCTACCAGGCCACGCCGTTCCCCAAGCCGTAGCGCGGCGGCTACGGGCTCAGCCGCGCGGCGTTGGCCGCCGCGAACTCGCTGGCGAGGTCGTCGCGCGCGAAGATCAGCGTCACGGCCGTGAGGTCGGCGTTGGGACGGCCGGTGAGACCCGCCACGTAGTCCGCATCGGTGAAGAGCGACGGCACGAAGAGCGGCGCCTGCCACAGCGCCCGGCCGAAGACGGGCAGCAGCAGCAGCCGCGCCGCGACTTCCAGCACGAAGGCGCCGATGATGCCGGCCACGAGGCCCGCCGCCGCTCCGAGCACGAGCGAGTTGGCGTTGTTGAGACGCCCGACCTCGTCGAGCCCAGCGCGCATCGCGCCAAGCCCGACGACGGCAAAGCCCACCCCGCCTGCCATCAGAAACCCCAGCGCGAACGGAATCAACGCTGCGAGGAACACGGTCTTGGTGGTGCGCCCGCACGCGTCACAATGCGGCACCGGCAGCTTCACGTGCACCGGGTGCTGAGTGCCGCGCGCGTTGGTGACCACCTTTGCGAACGCGAGCCTCGACGTGGTGGTGGCCGCCCCACCGCACCCCACGCAGCGATCGGGAAACACGACGGCGTCGGGTGCGTCGAGGACGAGCGTCACAGTGGTGGCCATGAAGTTTCCGTGGCTGATGATAGGCGTTGCGAGGCGGAAAGCTCGAATGCTATAGTCTGAGTTTGCCAGTCGCGCTTTGGCTCCCGCCAAGCGCGACCCGCGAGCGTTGCCGGCCCTCGGGTCGCAGCATCCTCTGGGCCCGTAGCTCAACTGGCAGAGCAGCAGACTCTTAATCTGTTGGTTGTAGGTTCGATTCCTACCGGGCTCACCACTCCTTCATCAGCACCCGCAGACGGCGCCAAGTAGTTGAAAAGTGGTGCGGTTACGGCGGTTCGATTGAATCGATTTCCGTCGTACGCGATCCCTTCCGGAAAGAACAGCTCCTGCAGCCGCTGCTTGTAGTCGAGCGACGCCTGCACCCACAGGTCTGACGCGCGCGGCAGAATGCGTTCTGCGAACGCCAGGATGCCCTGTACGTCGAGTTCGTCGATGGCATCGGCGTGGTGGTCGATCTGGGCGAGCGTCAGCTCCTCGCGCAGCCTGTCGCGTTGGCGCTCGTAGCTCGTGCTGTCGATCGACTGCGCGTACAGGAACGCCTCGTCGAGTCGATCGAGCTTCTGCTGGATCGCCTTGACGCGCCGCTCCTGCTCGGCGGTGCGGTCCTTGGCCTCGGCCCGGCGCTGCTCCCACACGCAGCAGGATCCGGTCCTTGACCAGGCGCATGTAGCCGGCCGTGGGCTGCAAGAGCGCCAGTTCGTCGACGAACGCGCCCTTCGAGCGCGGCCTTGCTCACGTTCACGGCGCGACACTGCCGCTGGCAGTGGTAGTACGCGTAGCGGCCTGCGCGCCCCTTCGACCAGCTGCCGGTCAGCGGGCGGCCGCAGGTTTCGCACCGGACGAAGCCCCGCAGCGGGAAGTCCGGATGGTTGCGCTGGCGCGGGCCGGTCACGGCGACGCGGCCGTCGAGCACGGCCTGCGCGCGGTAGAACGTGGCCTCGTCCACGAGCGGCTCGAAGTCGCCCACCGTGGACACGCCGAAGTCCGGGCTCTCGACCTTGCCGATGTAGATCGGCGTTCCGCATCATCTGCCCGAAGCTCTGCGGCGAGAGCGTCAGTCCGCGGCGGCTGCGCAGCCCTGCCTCGGTCGCGCGGGCGATGATCTCTTGCTTGGTGAATCGCGCCGACGCCAGTTCTTCGAACGCACGCCGCACGAGCGGGCCGCGCTCCGGGTCGTGCACCAGGCTCGTGCCGTCGACCCTCGGGGCATTCAGATAGCCGAGCGGCGCCGGGAACGTCCAGCGGCCCGAGTTCGAGCGCCGCCCGCATGCCGGCGCGCGTCCGGTCGGAACGACAGTCGTTGTCGAACTGCGCGAACGCCGCGAGCACGCCTTCCATCAGCTTGCCGGTGGACGTGTCGTCGATGGGCTCGGTGGCCGAGCGCAGCGAGATGCCGAGCGACTTCAGGTGGGCGCGCAGCGCGAAGTGGTCGTACTTCTCCCGCGCGAACCGCGTGAGGTTGTACACCACGACGAAGTGCACCTGGCCCTTGTGCGTGCGGCAGTACTTCAGCAGCGCCTGGAGCTGGCTGCGGTCGGTCGTCTTCGCGCTCTCGCCTTCTTCGTGGAAGCGCGCGAGCACGTCGTAGCCCTGACGGCGGCAATACTCCTCGCAGGCACGCAGCTGTGTCGGCAGACTGAGGTTCTCGGTCTGCTCCTTCGTGCTCACGCGCACGTAGATCACCGCGCCGACCATGAGCGGCAGCATAGATCCAACCGTGGCCTCTCGCAAGACGCGTGCGGTCGACACAGTCGGATACGCCGGATTGCGGCGGTTCGCGGCGAAGATCTCGACCACGAGATGCGCCATCGTTTCGGCATGGCCACGAATCCGCGCGATCTCGTGATCCGACAGCGTGACGGCCTCGTCGCCGAGCAGTTCCCGGCAGCGCGCGATCGTGATCGCATCTGGCCCGTCTTCCCGACGTTCAACGACGTCCATGGCACTCCCCCGCTCGGTGTTCCCAGTCGATTGCGTGTGGGGTGGGGATTCGCGCGCTCCAGCGCGCCAGGGCTGAAGCCTGACGCGCCGTGTCCGTGGAGCGCGGATGCGGGCCATGAAGCCGACATCGAACCGGGGGAGCGTGTGCTCCACACGGCGACGGACGCGCGCGAGGCGCGACCGTCACACTACTGGGCGAACACCGAGGCTTGGACGACATGCGCCTCGATGGTACGCCACGCGCGGCGACACCAGGTCTACACGACGAGGCACCGACACGCGTTCGGGTGATCGCCTGCCCGATCAACGCCACGTGCGCGACAGGGCGATACGCAACTACCGCAGGCGATGTTGTTCGGATGCGCTTGAATCGTGCCCTGGAGGCGACGACCGGAAACGCGCTCCGTGGCACTGCGTGCGACACGGAGGATGTGCCGAGCGGCACAGACGCGACAGGGTCAATCTACGCCCGACGGAGGCGCATCGTCAATCCCGATCTGTGACCCTGCTGAACATCCGCCACGCCGACCATCGCGTAAGTGCCCAGCCGTGCCGCGCGCAGGCGCCGTCCATGCCCGCAGGCCCCGCCGCCGGCGGGGGCGGAGCGCAGCGACGCGCATGGACGGCGACGAGCACGGCGCGAGACTCGAGGACGCGATGGTCGGCGGCCCGCACATCGCGCACATGTTGGTGCACGTGGGCGGCGCCATTTTCCTGCACGAACACGCGCCCACAGACTGCGACACGCGACACGGCCAACCATGGCGTGAACGACCCCCGCAGGGTGGCCTGGGGCCACCCCTCGGGCACGGCATGGGGGTCGTTCACGCCATGGTTGGCGTACAGACGCGGGACCGTGGTCAGTTTCACGGGCGGCACACAGCGCCGCCCGACCGATCGCCCTGACCGTCGTAACCCACGCGCGGCCAGTGGGATTCCCGCGCTGACTGGTCATGGCGCGCACCTGAGGCGGAGGGGGCTCGCCGCCGACGCCCGTCGCAGGAGGGGGGCCAACCTGCCGCGTTTCACACTTGTCCCCCCGTCGCGCCCCCGGCCGATGGCCGATCAGACCCGCGCACTGCAGATACTGGTGCGGCAGGTCCTGATACTCCAGCCGGCCGTCGCGCCGGTCCACGGCATCGCGCAGATAGGGCGACGGCGCCGTCCAGAGGGCCTCCATCCCCTGGCGTTGCCAGGCCCGGTAGAGGGCGCGCACCCGCGTCACGCCACACTGCCGGAACGCCTTGGCGAGGTAGGGGTCCTCAGGCGCCGACAGGTGTCGTCCCGTCTGTTGGCACTCGGCGAAATACCCCGCCAACCAGGTCGCGAAGTACGGCTCGACGGGACGCGTGCACTGGTCGAGGAAGGCGGCCCGGTACACGGCCTTGGCGGTCGTGAGGCGGCGCGGCATGAGCAGTCGGAGCGTCCATTGCGGACAGGCCATGAGCGTCTGCGCATGGTCGAGCAGGAACTGCCGAAACTGCCACGGCAGGGCGTCCGTGACGAGGTAGAGGAAGACGTGTCGGCGGAAGCCGTCCTTCTCGACGCCGATGGGCAGCTTGTGCGGAAAGAACCGCCGGACGGCGTCCCGGCCCGCGCCGTAGGTGAACCTGCGGATACGTCTCTTTCCGGGGCGGGCTGTCGAAGGCCGTGTCGAAGTAGTGGACCTTGTCGCGCTCGGTGCCCAGCCAGTAGTACCGGTCGTCGGCGAGCACGGCATCGAGCACCATCAGGCGTGCGATCAGGCGGCCCAGCGTGGCCGGCTTGCGATGGCGGTTGTCCGGTTCGCCGATGGCTTCGTACAGCGGCTTGAACTGCACGTGATACAGCCGGCCCCGCCGGACGGAGCCGGGCGCGATCGGCGTCACGAACCCGCGCTGGATCAGCCGCGCGACGAAATCGTGACTCTTCTGCCCGTGCACGATGCCGGCGAACTGGCAGTACTGCCGCTCGAGGAAGACGCCGGAGAACACGAGCACGTGCGTCAGGAAGCGGGCCTGGCGCTCGGTCAGGCCGAACGCCTGGACGGCGGCGACGCGGGCCGGGCGCACGCTGGCGTAGTCGGAGAACGGGATGCAGCGCGCGCTCATGCCAGTAGCTCCTCGGCCAGACGGGGATGCCGAGACCGCCCCGTCCGCGACCCGTGCCGCCGATCCGGAAGCAGCGGAAGCCGCTGGCCGCACGGCTCGCCGCGTGCGCGCCGCGATAGTGCGGCGTGAGCAGCTCCACGTCCTCGTGCCGCTCGCGTCCGTCGACCTCGTACTCGACGCGGAAGTCGGGGAAGTGCACCTGGTCATCGAAGTACGGCAGGTCGTGCTGCAGAGCCCAGTCGCGGATTTCGTCTTGGTCTCGGTCGGGCCGGCCGTCGCTCTCGGATCGGTCGCGGTTGTGGTCCTGCAGGAACGACTGGTACTCGCGCTTCAGGTCCTCTTCGAGCACGACGCGGCGCACCTCGGCAGCCCCGTCATGCGCGTCCCGGAGGCGCGCCTCCGTGAGCCGGTAGGCGGCGAACAGGTGCGAGTCGTGGTGCAGTTCGCGGGCCTTGCCGACGCCGGCGTGGAACGCCTGACCGTCCTCGTCGCTGCCGGCGCGGCGGTTGGCTTCCAACAGGTCCAGGCCGCGGTCTGTGAGCGTCATGCCCTGCTCGTGGTCGCCCAGCGCGACCGTCTGGACCAGGCCCTGCTCGTGCAGGTGCGCCAGGGTGTCGTCCCAGTCCGGCGGACTCGTCGCGGGGCTCCGCCAGGTCACGCTCGGGCACGACGCGGAACGCGCCCACGGTGGCCAGCGTGCGGCTTTCCTCGCCGTTCAGCTCGTAGACGCGGTCGCGGTCCAGGACAGCTTCCCGCTCGCGGCCGAGCGGCAGGTCGAGGTCGTGCAGCAAGGCGTCACGCGGGTCGTCGCTCCGCGCACGGCCCTCGTACGCGCGGTCGCGGCCATCGACGTCACGGTCGCGTGACGCATCTCGGGGATCGAGCATGGCTCCTCCTCTCGAACAATCCGTCGGGTTGTGGGGATGGCCCGGCGGTGACCGCGAGGGGCGCTTACGTCACCGGGGCGCTCGGACTGGGTCCGAGTGTCACGGCGCGGTCAGGGTGCGCCCTGGATTCGGTGCCCTGTGGGCGACCGTGTGGCGGGCGACTCTCGATTCTTATACGCTCGTCGCCCACTGGGCGCAAGTCCGCGGCCGCCAGCCTTCAGCCGCGGCGTCATCGGCCCGCGCCACCAGCCCCAGGCCCCCAAGGCCGGCTCAGCTAGCTCAGGGGCCGATTCGAGTTGACGAACACCGGCCCATGCTCCCTCTCATATACAAGTAGCCACACGATCATCGTCAGCACCGCGACAACAAAGGACACGGGCACGGCCAAGACGATCGGATTCGAAACAAGAGCGCGTGTCGGGTCGAGAACGCTGAAGGCGATCGCGATGCTCAGTGCGGCGAGCGCTGGCAGAGCTAGGCTCGCCTGTGCCTTCGGATCACCGAGTCTCAAGGGTCCTGAGACGCTCCTTTCGATCTCTCGGTATCCCAGGTATGCGGTAACAACTGAAGTTGCCAAAGACAGAGCGATAAGCTGGCCAAGGGGTGTCCAGGCCTGAGGGGGCACGCTACCAGCGACGAATGCCAGCCCAGCGCACGCAAACGCCAGGTAGAGGCAACATCGAAACAGCAGTCTTTCGAGCGAAAACCACCGTCGTCCCATCGCCCGCGCGCCGTTCTCGAATTGCTGCAGCCCCTCAAGGAGAACCTTGTTGACGTCTTCTTCATCCGGGTGCTGACTAGTTGAGCTGGTGTCACGAGTCATGGCGCTTTCATCCCTTTGACGGAGGGGCATACCACGGTCTACCAGTCCTGCCCCTGAACTAAAGCAGGGTCGTTCCCGCTGCCCTTCAGAGGCTTAGGATTGTTTTGGGCACACGAACTTGTCGCAGTTGTAGAGACATGCCTCATATGCCGCGGCGCAGTAAATCGTACAAATAGACATGACGCCGAAAGTCACGAACTGCGCACAAACCACGACGCACCCGACGAGCAGGGCGGCACAGACCTACCTTACATGTGTCGTTCATCGACCACAGCCCCAACGGGTCGCGGAGGACTGTAGGCCGGTTCTCGACATAACTATACAGATTCGTTTGCCGAAGTTGAATGAGACCTCGACGGGCTCCAATAGTTTGAATCCCAGGGTCACGACCTGCAGTGAGCATTCCCCCAGGTTGGTTCAACAGCCTCTCCAGGGGGTCCTCGCGAAGCCAGCGGCCGGACTCCGAGTCGACCACCCTGTAGGCGGACAGCCACGCCGCTGATGCCGAGTGCCATCGATGTGCGGTAAAGCCCACTGCTGTGACGTCTGTTCCGGACTCGATCGGACGACGCCCCCAGGGATTGAAACTGTAGCGCGCAGTGAGAATCGCCGCTCCACTGGTGACCGCGTGGTTGCTGCGCAGGTGATCAGGCGCGAAAAACTGCGTCACGCCACCCACTTGTTCGCCCAAAGTGAAGGCCAGCCGTGTTGCCAGGCTTCCCACTTCTGTCCGTTCTTCGCACACCTCGCTGCCACACCAAACAGTCAGCTGCGCGGACTGAGTCAGACCAGACTCCTTCTCGACCACCCGGAGTCTTCGTTGCAGGCCATCGTTCGTGAACTCGGTCCTGTGCGTGCCGGCTGTAACTGACACGAGCTGATCCCGCGCATCCCACTCAAACGTCCGGGTCCCATCGAACGTCATGTTCCCGTTCGCGTCGTACGTGAACGTCTTCGGCGCGCCCGTCACATCGACTTCGTACTGGCGGCTCGCGACGTTCCCGCTCGGGTCCGTGGCCGTGATGCTCACCGTGGTCGTCCCGGAGATCGTGGGTGCCGGCCCGCGGAACGTGTTCGTCGGGTCCACCATGGCCGGCTGGCCCGCAACCGTTACGTTCGCCGGCTCGTTCACTGTTCCGACAAACCGCAGCGGGCCGCCCGGCGTGTGCTGCGTCAGGCGATTCAGATTGTCGTGGCTCGCGGCCATCACCTGGTCGTCGATCTGCTCGAATAGCCGGTTCCCCGCCGGGTCGTAGCCGTAGGCGTAGCGCTTCTGGATGACCGGCAGCGGGTCCGTGCTGTCTTTGATCGCGCTCGTCAGCTGGTCCGCCGGGTCGTAGCCGTATCGCCAGTTCACAGCGGTCGTGTCGGCCTGTTGCCGCCACGTCAGGATGTTCCCGACGGTGTCGTACGTGTAGTCGAACTTCGACAGCGTGGTGGCGTTCGGATACTTGTGGTGGATCGTCTGCAGCCGGTGGTCTTGGCTATTCGGCAGGTAGCTGTAGATACTGGTCTGGTCGTTGGGATACGTGACGGTGGCCAATCGGCTCGTGACGCCGTCGTAGGTGTAGGTGAACGTGCCCAGCACGTTCGCCTCGCTCGTGACGCGGCCCAGTGCGTCGAAGATCCAAGTCACCTTGTTGGCGGCGCCGTTGATGGCGCGCACGGTGACGCGGGCCAGCTGGTCGTAGGCGTAGGCTATCGTGTCGTTCGAGAGCGGGCCGTCGACGTTGCCACTTGTCCCGCGCCGTGGATGCCGGGCGCCTTGTAGGCGTAGGTGGTCGTGCCGATGCCGTCGACCATCGTGGTCACGCGCTGGTAGACCGTGTCGTAGGTGTAGGCCACGCTCGGCGTGGGGATGGTTGCGTTGGTGTACGCGGTGGTCAGCAGGCTGTCGTCGTTGGCATAGGTGTGGGTCGTGACTTGATCCTTGGGATCGGTGATCGTCTTGAAGCGGCCGCTGAGGTCGTAGACGTAGAGTGGTTGTCGGTCGTGCCGTTCGGCGCGAACTTCGCGCGTGACGCGGCCCTGGGCGTCGCGCTCCCAGCTGGTGCGGTTGCCATTCGCGTCGACGAGCGCTTCCAGGCTGCCGCAGGCGCACCACACCTGCGGAAATCGCGGCCTGCGGATCGCGCGTCGCATGCGACGGCCGAGGCCATCGTAGAAGTGGCGCGTGATGCGGCCATGGCGGTCTCGTTCGGTCGCACGTCGAGCCGCGTAGATGTCGTCTCTCGTGGTCCCGTCGGGATACGTCCGCCGAGTCAGCCGGTTAAGCGCGTCGTAGAGCATCGACACGCTGTAGCCGTCGGGCTCGGTGACGCTGCTGACGCGGCCGTAGCCGTCGTAGCCGTAGGTGGTGGTGCTATTGGCCACCGGGCCGGTCACCGTTTGTAGGTCGCCATCCCCATCGTAGACGTAGGTCGTGACTTCATTCTTGGCGTTGGTGGTCGTCAGGGGTTGGCCGGCCGCGTTGTAGATGATTGTCGTGCTCTGCCCGGCCCCGTCGGTCGTGGTGCCCGGCAAGTGCAGGACGTTGTAATTGGCGTAGGTGGCGAGCAGATTGGCGGCGCCCCCGTTTACCTGACGCACCTCGAGGAGGTCGATGCCGTTGGCGGCATACGTGTACGTCGTCTGCCGCCCGAGCGGATCGGTGCGAGACGTCACCCGACCTTTTGCGTTGTACGTGGCCTGCGTCACCTGCGTGGCGCCGTTCTCGAGCACACGCGCAACCTGACTGGGTTGGCTATAGCCGTTGAGGTAGAACGCGCTGGCTTGCCCTGGATATTGATACCAGACGCGCCGCTCCTGCGGGCGTTTGATCGAATGCGGCACGGGCACGGCAAAGCTGGTTCCGCCCGGCCATGGCGCCACACCCAGCCAGTGGGTGAGCGTGGCCATGGCGGGATTCCCCGGCCCCACTGACCAGCCGCGCTTCGTCCAGCTCAGCGAGTTGTAGCGATGTAGTTCAAGGTTCATCAACGAGAATCCCGTTGGCACCTCGGCCGCAGGTTCCGTCTGCACAACCGTCGGGTCGGCGTCCCAGCGAAACTCTGTGCGCTCGGTGCCGCCTTCGGGGTCGGTGGTCTGGATGTAGCGGTAGGTAAACGTGGTGTACGGGTTCGGCTCCTCCTGGAACGTCGTCGTCCCGTACGACGTGGTCATGTGGCTCACGAAGTCGTTCGTGCCGTACACGAAGCTCGAGGTCATGCCCACCGCGTCCGTGATTGACGCGAGCTGCCCGGCCGCGTTGTAGGTGAGCAGGGCCGTGCGACCGAAGGGATCGGTCACCTTCGTGACGCGGAGTGGGTCAGCCGCGTCCTCGTAGGCCAGCGTGGTGACCTGCCCGACGGCATCGGTCGTGGCCACGAGCCTGAGCTGACCGTCGTAGGTGAAGGTCTGCGTCAGGCCCTGCGGATCGCGGAGCTGCGTGCGAAACACGCGCTGATAGCCGGCCGGCGCACCATCTGGCTGACCGAACACCTCGACGGTGCCATCCGGCCAGCGCCGCTCGAACGTGAGCGGCGCGCTGTTCGTGCGCACAAGCGTGGATTGCGTACGCCAGTCCTCCGCATACACGCCGGAGCCATTCGGCATCGAAAACGTATCGCGCCATCCGCCGGGCAGGTAGATCCAGACGCAGCCGGGCAATTGACACACGAGCGCCGGTTCTTCCTGGACGTACGACACCCAGCCGAACGTCCACTTGGGTCCGACGTGGCTCGACGAGGGAATCTGCTGGCTGGAAGCTCTCGGCGGTGGTTGTACGAGAACTCGAACGCGTCGCCAGGCCCCCTGCGGCGGTTGGTACATAGACCGGCGTGCCCTGCAGATGCAGTGACGCCTCGACCGGGCTGGAAGTCTTGAAGCCGGCATACCCGCACCAGCCGCCCCCACACCCGCCGCCTCCGCCCCCGCCGCCACCTCCTCCGCCGCCGCCCCCCCGGGACCGCCGCATGGGGGTGGAGGTCCCAGGAGCCGGGCCGAGGAATCGGGGCAGGAGGGCTTCCAATCACGGCCTCCAGTTCGTCGACCGCCAACGTGGCGAAGTCAGGCGCCGAGTCGGCAGCACCAGCAGGTGCCCTGATGATTCAGCGAGTAGCGTCGGGGAATCGAGCCACCGCGACCCGCCGAGCGCGATATCGACGATGCGGTAGCGGTTGGCGACGCGTTCGACGACGGCCGAGTAGTGCCCGAGCTTCCAGTGCACGACGGACGGCACGGGGATAGTCGCTGATCCGTCGTGCCCGACCGCACGCATCGACAGGCCCACCGCCGTCGCCATGCGCTGTAGCTCGGCCAACGTCATGCCCGCGCTGGTTGGGACGTAGCCGCGCAGAGCCGGGATGGCATCGATCTCGGCGGTCGGACGCCCTTGCGCCGCGAGCAGGGCGCGCAGGGCCTGAGGTCCAGAGGCCAGGACGAGATGCGGCTTGTCCGCGATCATGGCCGCCGTTTCGAGGGCTTGTCCGACGCGAGCACCGGCCACGCCACGGACATCGCGGGCACCGAGTTCAGCCCCGCGAGCCTGCACGAGCCCGGCCTTGGCCAAACATGGCCGTGGTGCTCGATCCATTCCGCCATCGCCAGGTCTGCCACCGCGCGCCCCCGCACGGTGGTCGCGTCTTTCGTTAGGGCCCAGGAGGCGTCCCAGAGTTCCATTGCGTCGGTGAAGCCTCCGCGATCGCGGACGACCGTCGCCAGGTTCACGAGGACCGAGGCGCGCCAGGCGCTGTGCGGATAGGCGTCGAGGAACCGGCGGAAGGGCGCTTCGGCCGCGATGCCGCTCGCCGCCCGATACGCCAGCACGGCGGCGGCCAACGCGACGTTTTCGTCCCGCGTTACGTCGCCGAGTGGCACCAACGGTTCCTCGGAAGACCCGGGCGCGCGTGATTCCTCGTCCGCGGTCGGGGGCGACGAAAAACGCGGCGCGAGCGGCGGTGGCGTGACCCGAGGCACCGTGCGGTTCACGCGCACGGGCCGGGTGGGCAGCCGCCCCTGCACCGCGCGCACCCCGTGCGCGCCCCACTGGTGCAACGTGTCGACGCGGCTGCGAAGCGCACTCGCCACCAGAGGCGAGAGCACGGCGCCCTGACCCACGATGAGGGCCGACACCAGCAGGCCGGTGAGCCGAGGCATCGGTCGAAGACGGGACACGCATCGAAGTCTCATGGTCGGTCCTTGGCTGCGGCACGAGTGGGGCATCACGCTCCGGCGCCTCATGGCACGGGTCTCGCGCCGAGGGGATAGGTCAACGTGATGACCGGCGGCGTGACATCACCGGGCGTGGGGGTCGGGGCTTGCCACCGCGTGGGGTCGAGCGGGTAGTAGTCGATGGCATCGTTGAAGCCGTCGGCATCGCTGTCCGCTCGAAACGGGTCGGTGCCCCTGGTGACTTCGACTCAATTCGCGACACCATCGCCATCGGTGTCGGGGTCGCCGCCGTCGGACGTGCCGCTCAGCGCCTCGACCGCGTCCGACACGCCGTTGCCGTTGGTGTCCACGTTGAGGGGGTCAGTGCCCCGCAGATATTCCTGCCAGTTGGACACACCATCCCCGTCGGTATCGCCGGTCAACCACGTGTTCGTGACCACGGTGAAGGCGCCCGCCGCGACGGGGGCAGCGGCATTGGCCTGCGTGCCGGTGCCGAGCTGCCCGTACCACCCGTACCCTGCAGCGACCACACCGCCGCTGGCCGTGATGGCGACACTATGATTGGCCCCCGCGCTCAGGGCCAGCACCGACGAGAACTTCGTGGCAAAGGGAGTGGTGGTACCCTGGCGACAATCGCGTCGGCCCCGTGCGCCAAACTTGGACAGGGCATTGCTGCCCCAGGCGACGATGCGCCCGCGCGTATCGTGCGCCAAGACGTGCTCCTTGCCGGTGGCGAGGTGTCGCACGCCGGGGACCACGCTAATCACGACGGGCGTCGATCGGTTGGGCGAGGCGCCGATCCCCAGTTGCCCCACGGCGTGGCTGCCCCACGTCGCCACCGTCAGGTCGCTGCGTCGCACGGCCATCATCTCGGCTCCCGCCACGACCTCGAGGGCCGGCATCGTGAGGGGCACCTGCACGGGCGCGAGGCGATTCAGCAGCGACCCTTCGCCCAGTTGTCCCAGCGTGTTCTTGCCCCACGTGAAAACCCAGCCCGCGCCGGCCGCGTTCGTCTGGATCGCCGCCGAGGTGTCCGTGCCCGCGGCAATCGCGGTGGCGCCGAAACCTCAAGCCCAGCACGGCCACCGCTGTGGACCGCATCGTCGTGGTGCCATCACCGACTTGGCCTGCCGCATTGGCAGCCACCGCCCAGACTGTTCCGTCGCCCTCGAGCACCAAGGAATGGTTCGCGCCGCCCGCGACCGCGACGGCGGCCGTCACCGCCGCCATCTCGGCTGGGGTGGTGGCAGTGCCACGAGGCGCCGCAGGTGCGAGGCGTCGTTCCGGCCCCACGACCAGACGGTGCCGTCGGCCTTCACCGCCAGCGAATGCTCCGTTCCGGTCGCGATGGCCACGGCGCCGGTCAGCACCTACACGGGCGACAGTGCATCGACGATTGTGCCGTTGCCGACCTGACCAAGCGTGTTCCGTCCGAAGGCCCAGACCGTGCCGTCTTCCTTGAGGGCCAACGTGTGATTGCTCCCAGCCGCGATGGCCCCGGTGATCACGAAGTCCGCGCGGCGCACCGCGCTTTGGGTGAGGCCCGCGGCCCACGCGCGCACCTTCAGGATCTGCCCGCGCGATCGACCACCACCTGCCCGCCGCCGGGCACGAGCGTGTCGCTTGCGGTCGGGTCGGCGCCGGTGGTGGTGTAGCGCAGCGTGGCCCCGCCCACGCCGGTGATCGTCACGGTGCGACGCGTCGTGAAGAACGCCACCGGCCGGCGTGATTGTGGGCGTGGCCGTGGCCCCCGCGGCATCCACCGCGTAGACCGCCGTGGTGAGGGCGCTTTGCGTCATGCCCGTCTTGAACGCCCGCGCCTTCACGGTGGTGGTGGCGCTCACCACGAACGGATACCGGTAGAGCGGCGCGGTGGCGGTGGGGCTGACCCGTCGAGCGTGTAGCGCAGCGTGGCGCCACTGGTGGCGCTCGCGAGCGTGACCAGCGGCGCTGCGGCAAAGGTGCCGGCGGCCGGCGTGGCCGTGGGTGCGGCCACGGTGCCGGCGCTGATCCAATAGCTCGCGGCCCCGCTGTCGCTCGACGTCCAGCCGGTCTTCGAGGCACGCGCCTTCAGCGTGAGCGTCGAGGCCACGTTGACCGCTGCCGCATACAGCGGCGAGGTGGGTGTGGGCTCGGTGGCATCGGTCGTGTAGCGGATTGTGGCGCCGGGCGTGGTGGTGGCGAGGGTGACGTTCTGCGCCACGCCGTAGCTGCCGGTGCCGGGCGAGAGCGTCGGGGTCACGACCTTCAGTTCGTAGGCGGCTGTCGTCGTGAGGCTGGTTTGATACCCGCTCTTCCACGCCTTCGCCTTCAGCGTGAGGCTCTGCCCGACCGCCACGGTGCCGCCGGATGCGACGATCGGGTCGGCCGTGGTCGGCTCCACGCCGGTCGTCGTGTAGCGCATCGTGGCCGCCGGGTCGTTGTTGGTGACCGTGACCGTTTGGCTAGCGGAGTAGAGGCCGGCCGCCACGTTGAATACCGGCGCGGGCATCTGCCAGCCCATGCCTGCCGCGGCAATCTGCACAGGCGCATAGCGGTGCACCTGCGAGGCGTCGCCAATTTGTCCGTCGGTGTTGCGACCCCAGGCCCACACGGAGCCGTCCACTCCCACGGCCAGCGAATGGTAGGCCCCCGCGCCAATCGACGCGATCGTCGGCAACCCGGTCACTTGCACCGCCGTCCGCCGTTCGGTCGCGGTCGTCCCATCCCCGATTTGTCCGTTCCCGTTCGACCCCCACGCCCACACGGTGCCATCCGTCTTGCGCACGAGCGCATGCATGTCGCCCGCGGCGATCTGGACCACGCTCGTGACGCCGGTCACGACGACCGGCGTCAGGCTCTGCTGCACCACCGACCCGTTGCCGAGAGCCCCTCCGTACGTGGACGCCTCGTTGTAGCCGGTGGCACGCACGGTGCCGTCGGAGAGCACGAAGTAGCTGGTGGCGGATCCGCGGCGACGCTGGTCACGCCGGTGAGGCCCGCGACGGCACTGGGCACGGTGCGCTGCGTCGTCGTGCCATCCCCAAATTGCCCGTTCCCGTTCGAACCCCACGCCCACACCGTGCCGTCGGTCTTCACTGCCAGGCTGTAGTTGCTACCGCCGGCAATCGCCGCCACGCCCGTCAGGCCGCTGACCGCCACCGGGGTCGAGCGATTGACGTTAGTGCCATCGCCCACCTGATAGTTGGTGTTCAGGCCCCAGCCCCGCACGGTGCCATCGGCCAGCAGCGCGAGACCATGGGACGTGCCGGCGTCGAGCGCCACGGCCGTGGTGATCCCGGCGGTCAGGTACGGGCCACGCGCGCGGGTGCACGGAGGTGCCGTCCCCGAGTTGCGCGAGATAGTTCGAGCCCCAGCCCACGACACGGCCGTCCAGCAAGCGGGCCAGCGAGAAGCCTTGTCCCCCGACGACCGCGGCCACGCCGGTCACGCCCCCCGTGGGCACCGGCAGCAGTCGCCGCGTGGTCGTGCCGTCGCCGAGTTCAGAGGACGTGTTCCCGCCCCACGCGAACACGGCGCCGTCACTCCGCACGGCCAGCGAGTGATAGCTGCCACCGGAGACGGTGGGCGTCGTCGCGGTGCCGGTCACGGCGTACACGGCGGTGGCCGTGGGGCTGCTCGTTTGGCTCGACTTCCAGGCCTTCGCCTTCAGAGTGAAGTTGCCGACCACGACTGTGCCGCCGCTGGTCACGACGGGGTGTGTGGGTAACGGATCGGTGCCGTCGAGCGTGTAGTTTGATCGTGGCGCCGGGCGTCGCCAGTCGAGACCGTCACCGTCGTGCCCGCGGCGTACGTGCCTGGCGCCAGCGAGAAGGTCGGGGCCGCGGTGACGAGCTCATAGGCGCGCGACGTCTCGGCGCTCGTCACATAGTCCGGATGGAACACCTTCGCCTTGATAAGGTCGTGGTCGCGATGAGCGTAATCGGGACCGTTGTAGAGCGTGGACATGCTGATCGGCGCGGTGCCGTTGGTGGTGTAGCGCACCGCCGCCCCGGATTGCGGCGACGACATGGTGACGTCGAGGGTCGTGGTGTAGGGGCCGGCGGCCGGGGTGACGGTGGGCGCCGCGAGCGTGCCGTAGTTGAAGGCGTAGGTCGGCGCCAGCATCGTGCTGTCGGCCCAGCCGCTCTTGAAGCCGATGGCCTTGAGCACGGTGTAGGTGCTGATGGGGATCGGCGTAGGCGTAGGCTGTGGATCCCGTGGTGGGCGTCGACCCGTCGGTGGTGTAGCGCACGGTGGCGCCCGACGTGGTGGTGGCACAGCACGACGTTCTGCGTGGTGGTAGGGTTGGAGCCGGCCGCCAGGGGTGGCTGTGGGCATTTTTTTTTAAAAAAAAAAAAAAAAAAAAAAAAAAAAAAAAAAAAAAAAAAAAAAAAAAAAAAAAAAAAAAAAAAAAAAAAAAAAAAAAAAAAAAAAAAAAAAAAAAAAAAAAAAAAAAAAAAAAAAAAAAAAAAAAAAAAAAAAAAAAAAAAAAAAAAAAAAAAAAAAAAAAAAAAAAAAAAAAAAAAAAAAAAAAAAAAAAAAAAAAAAAAAAAAAAAAAAAAAAAAAAAAAAAAAAAAAAAAAAAAAAAAAAAAAAAAAAAAAAAAAAAAAAAAAAAAAAAAAAAAAAAAAAAAAAAAAAAAAAAAAAAAAAAAAAAAAAAAAAAAAAAAAAAAAAAAATCCGTTCGATGCCTACGTGTAGACCACGCCCGTCGTCGACACCGCGATGCCAAAGCTCTGACCGGCGCCGATGCTCGCGATGCCCGTGAGGCCCGACACCGTGACCGGCGCGTTGCGCGAGCGTCTGGGTGTTGTCGCCGTGCGTCGCTTATGTTGTTGCTGCCCCAGCTCTTCCACTGTGCCATCGGCCAGACGCGCATACGAGTGCGTATTGCCGTCCGCGATCTCGGCGGCGGTGCTGCTGGCTGCCGGTGACGGTCACGGCGGTCGTGCGCTGCGTGTTCGACGTAGTCCCCAATTTGGCCCCAGGAATCCCTTTTTCCCCCCCCCCCCCCCCCCCCCCCCCCCCCCCCAATCATTTATGCTAGGCACCGGCCGCCACCGACGCGGCCGACGTCACGCCCGACATCTGCACGGGCGAGGTGCGCTGCGTCGTAGCTCGCGTCGCCCAATTGCCCATAAGCTGTTCAGGCCCATGGCCCACGCCGTGCCATCGGTCTTGACGAACACGGAGTGGCTCGTGCCGCCCGCCATCGTGGTAACGCCGCTCATCAGCAGCACGGGGGTGTTCTGCTGGGTGGTGTTCCCGAGACCCAATTGACCGTTCGTGTTGCGGCCGAAGACGTAGAGTTCGCCGGTCGATCGGAGGGCCAGGGAATGATTCGCACCCGCGGCAATCTGCACCACGCTGGTGAGCGCGAGCTGCACGGGCAGGAGACGGTCCGTCGTCGGTCCCGTCACCCAGGGCCCCGTAGAAATTGTCGCCAAACGCCCAGATGCGGCCGGTGGTGTCGAGGGCGAGGGTGTGGGTCGCACCCGCCGCCACCGCCGTGATCGTGCCCACGCCGGCCACACTGGCGGGGTAGCGGCGCGCAGTAGTATTTTTGTTACCGAGCTGGCCGTCGCTATTGTTGGCCCATGTCCAGAGCACGCCAGACGGCGTGGTGAGCACCACGTGGCCCAGCCCGCCAGACTGCGTTTCACCGCGTGCCACTGCCACACCCCCCGCACCGACGAGCACGGCGATGCCGGCGAGACCCACCAACCAGGACCGAAGGCTTGCGCGCATGAGCACCCACAGCGGGCGGTGGCCGCCCGAGAATCCGCGTACGAACGTATGGCGAGGCAGTGCTACGGCGCTCTGTTTTGGGGGCCGAACGCCGCGTCTTCGGTGGAGGGAGTCCGACCGATCGAGTGGCCGTCTGGACCGAGCCTGAAGCAATGCGCGTTCCAGCGTGAGCACAAGCGACGACGAGTGGTATCCAATCCGCCGCCAATACGGCGAAAACAGTGTGCACCTCGCTGTGCGATGGCATCGGAGGTGGGCGCCACAGGGCAATCCTTACATGCCGAACACGATGACCTTCGTATGCGAACGCGACACGCACGCGTTCGATCACGAGTCGCCGGACCTCCGGCATTGCCCACGGACGTTGCCGGTCCGTGACGACATCCGCGGCAGAAGACAACGGCCTTGCCGCCGTTATTGGCTCCGAGCCGTCACTCATCCGGCAGTCCTCCCCCTTGGAACTGCGGAACTCGCCCGCGGTGACCCGAGCAGCCAGGTCGGTTCCCATACAAATGCCGAGCCTCACCTGACACTAACGACGGCGAAGGCGTTTTCGTTAGGGTTGGCTCGTGAGATGCGCGGGCTGGGCTACGCCCCGGTCACGAAAGACGGCACGGGCGGCCGCGCCCGCCAGATGGTCACAGTGTCCGACGAAGCCCGTCACAGCGACCCAGCCAACCTGCGATCTGGTTCCAACTGGCACAAATTGGGCTCACCACCACGCCATCCTTACCAGTCAACGCCTTGCGGGCGACGGATCGGGCGACCGCACGCAGGAATCGAACCGGCGCGTCGACGAGCCGGTCAACCTGCCAGAGCCTTGAACGGGTTGCGGATCGTCAACCGCTCGTCGATGACCTGGCCATCCTGGAGATCCTCCGTGTAGAGCGTCTCGCAGTCCGCCGCGAGCGCAGAGGCGACGACCAGGGCGTCGTACATGTGGAAGCCATGCGTCCGCGCGATCTTCACGGCCGCGTCGTGCGTGTCCATCGAGATGGCCCGCGGAGACGGACACAGGATGCGGATCGCATCGAGCACCTCGGCGATGTCGTCCCACGACATGCCGAGCTTCCGCCGCGCCGTGGCCGCGAACTCGTTGAAGACCTGCACGCTGACGACACCGCCCGCCGCCAGAAGCGCCTCGGCAATCTCCGAACGCGCGTCGTTCTTCGCGACCGAGTAGATCAGCACGTTGGTGTCGAGGAACGGACTAGCGGGCATTGGCATCGTCGCGGTCGAAGACAAACCCGGGGGAAGAGGCCGACGGAGCTTTCGCAGCTTGTCGAGCGCGTCCTGCCGACTCCGGTCTCGCTGGATCTCGAACGTCCTCACATCGGCGATCCGAATCTCGATCTGATCGCCTTCCTTCAGCTCGAGCGCCTCGACGACAGCTGCGGGAAGCCGAACCGCCAGGCTGTTGCCCCACTTTGCGACCTGCATGCTCGCACCTCCTTGATATACAACTAGCATTGTATATCATCTGATTCCTGCCCCGGCGTGGCGCGCACCTCCGGTTGTGTCATGCCACCCTGTCGGCGCCCGCCCATGGTCACGGTGTCCGACGAAGCCCGTCACAGCGACCCAGCCAAACTGCGATCTGGTTCCAACTGGCACAAATTGGGCTCACCACTCCAACTGTAATCGCATCAAGGGTTTCCGCGTCGAGCGCGTCATCGACGTCGTACGCCCCAACCGCCCCGTGTGGCACTGGTGTGGCACTGGAGCGGAAATCGCCCTCGCGCACCATGGGGGGCGTGCGTTCAGCTCGCTGCCTGCGACTCTTCCAGTAGACGCAACGCGCGCTCCAGGCGCATCGCCGTGGAACGCAGATAGCGGGACGTGGTCGTGAGGTTGGTGTGGCCGAGGAAATCGCGCACGTCGTGTAGCTCCGCGCGCGACTCCAGCAGCCGGCACGCGAACTCGCGGCGCAGGTCGTGGAAGTGCAGGTCCACCACGCCGGCCTTCTCGCAGGCGGTGCGCCACGTGGTCTTGATCGACGCGATGGGCCCGCCCACCTCGTCGCCGAACACGTACGCGTCCGGCGGCAGCACCTCGCCTTCCGGGTCGGTCACCAGCATCTCGAGCACCGCGGCCAGGCGCTGTCCCACCGGGATGACGCGCAGTGTGCCGGTCTTGGTCTTCCCAGCACGCAACACGAGCGCCCGCGCGCGGCCCGCCGAGTCGCACTGCACGTCTCGCCACTGCAACGACAGCAGCTCGCCCAGGCGACAACCGGTTGACAGCGCCGCGATCAGCAGCCCACGCAGGTGAGGGGTGGCCAGGGCCATGAGGGCGTCTTCTTCCCCGGGCTGCAATCGCCGCGTGCGCACGGTTTCGGCCGCGCCGTCGAGCCGTACGACGTTCACGCCGTGCCGCTTGAACGGCGTGTCGTCCCGGTATCCCTGCGCGATCGCCCAGTTGAACAGATGCCGCACGCGCGCCTTGAACCGATTGAGACCCACATGGCCGCCCTTGGTGCTGCGACCGGCGAGTGTGGCGGACTTCAGCAGGTCCGCAGGCACGTCGCGCTTCTCGGCCCGCAGCGCCGCGACGTGGCGGGCCGCGGTAAGCGCCGCGTTCACGGCATCGAGGCGCGCACGAAACACGCCATCGAGATCGGCTCGCGTGATGGCACTGAAAGGCACCACGCCGAGTGCCCCGCGAGAGCGTCCGGCCGTGTCAACGACAGAATCCAGCAGCAGGCGCACATGAATCTCGAACTGGCGCACCGCGTGCGGTTTACGCGTATCCCGGCGCGCGTAGTCGCGCAGATAGCGCTCCGCCACGTCTGCCAAGGTGGGTTCGGCGAGCATTGGCGCGCTGACCGCAGGAAGCGCCTGCGTGCCCGCGCGCACCTCCGTCCGGATACGATCGGCGAGCGCCTCTGCCTCGCTGTGCGACATCACATCCCCGGCGGGCCGATCGGTAAAGCGATGAAGGCTTACGCGGTGGCGCACCTTCCGCCCCGAGGCGTCCTTGCCGTGGCAGAACGCGAAGTGCCACGAGTGGGTGCACTTGGCCCACTGTCGTGCCGGACAACCGCATCGCTTGGAGAGCCCGTCCTGACGTCGCATGACTGCGTTCAAAAGTGCGCTGGTAGGCCACTCAAGTCAAGAGCGTTCATGACACCCGTTGTGCTCCGACGTCGGGGGGTTCCCGTCAAGCCACGCGTCGACCCACTCGCGCTTGAATCGGAGCGCCCGACGGCCGCCGACGCGCACGTGGCGAAGCCGAGCGTTCCTGACTTCGCGACCGATCGTCGCTTCCGACACGCGCGCGTGGACGGCGGCGTCGCGGCGGGTCCACCACCCGCTCGGTGTCGCAACAGACATGGCTGGCTCCTGGGGAACATTCCAAGTGGCACCCGGAGGGTGCAGGGACAGCGGCCTGTGGCCAGCTCGATAATCGCACGGGCCTGAGACCAGTGCTCTGGGCATCGCATGTCCCGCGGCTCAGTCGCCGGGTCGCGCGCTGCCCTGTACAAAGTGGAACGCTTCTGCGCGCCGATTTCTGACATCCACAACGCGGCTCGTTCCGTACTCGGCCATCGGAGCGCCGACGTTCAGAGCCTCCAAAGTGTCGCCCGGTGCCCCTCACGTGGGCGCGGCGCTCGTAAAGTAGGCCAGTACGCCGCTCGAGAAGTAGACTAGCGCGGCGCGGTCGGGAAATGTGAAGACCTCCACGGTGCCGTCGGGCAGCATGCGCTCGTAACGGGGCGGGTCGGGGGCCACCGATACGGGGATTCGAACCCCGGTTACAAGGCTGAGAACCACGCCCGCCCCTTGGGCCGTCTACGGTCTTGAAGGAACTGTTCGACATTTTGCCGACCACCGTTGGGTGGTGGGTGCCCTTGACCCGCTGTTCGAGGTGCAACGTTTCAAGTTTCTTTCAAGAGGTGGACCGCCCCGGCCCGTCTGCCGAGCAGACGCTATCATGCAGTCGGACTTCCCGCGCGGTGCAGTCTTCCGCCTTCAAGGACTTGAGGCAGCTGGCCCGGGGGCTTGCTCAGCAGGGAGCTCCGGGACTCTACGAATTCGCACTCCGAGGTTCCCGGTACGATTCACTTTGGGATCGATGACCGTCTTGAGCCGGCCTGTAACGACATCGGCGTCCTGTCCGACCGCTAGGCAGCAAAGGCATCTACTTCGCCTTCTGTAATCTAGCGGCACTGCTGATGGCTGCTGTCGGGGCCGCGAGCGTCCTTTGGTCGAGCGGACTTGTCGCGAAACAGCGAGGGTCACCTACGTTTACCTCGCTATACTCATTCCGTCGGCCACCCCAACTTACTTCTGCATGATCTTCCCGTTCGCTTCCATGGTCACCGTCGGGCCTTCCGTTGCGAGTCACTGCCTGGCTTCTGTAGCTGAACTTATCTCCCACTCGGAACGCGCCAGAATAGCGCTCTCGAGTCAGAACACTCCTGCCACGTGCCGGCACTTCGACGAAGTCGTTGTCGGACCGACAGCCATCCGTTTGCCCTCCTCCGGAAGTAGGGCCGTTCTCGACCTCGATAGTCCAGCTCACGGTACAAACCCTCGCCAACTGCGTTCGATGGTTTACAACCTCGACGACGAGTTCAGCGGCTTGCGCTGCGACGATCGTCATGGACGCTTCCAGCGCAACGCCGGCCTCTGAGCCACCCTGGTGGCAGGTTGCCAGTGCGAACAATCCAGCAGACACCGCTAGCGACATGCTACTGACCATCTCGTTTCCTCTCTTCCGCCATTACGCGGTCCCATCCCTCGCGCAAGTACTTCGCAAGGGCTTTCTTGCCATTCTCGCAGTCAGGTAGGGTCTTGAAATCCTCGCTTTTCATGCCTTCGGCTGCTTCGCACCAATTGCGGAACGCGTTTGCGTGGTTCAATTCGTGCATCATCAGCGAAATTCCCGGTTCTTCATGACTCGGAAGGAAAGGGTCTCCCCAAAACCTGATCACAAGCCACAACGGGATCTTCGCATCAAACGCGTAGCAGCTGCCTCTTCTGAGGCACTGGGTCGATTGGTTTGCCCAGGCCGCATCAACTTGGCCGCGCGCTTTGTTGATGCTGGTCGTTTCTCGGTAGTAGAACTCGAATCTAGTTGACACGTCGCAGTCGATCTTGAGGCCCAGGCTGTCGAGGAACCTCAGGGGGTTCTGCGCAACGTACGAGTATCGATTGCTTCCGCCTCGCAATCCGATCGGATCTTCTGAGAGCCAACGGCCCAGCGTCGGATCGAAGACTCTGTAGGGCGCACTGTAGGTTGGTCCTGGCGCTACTGCAAAGCCAGCGAACCCTCGAAGGCCCTGGCTGCCAGACTCCATCTCGACGGCGCCCGTCGGACCGAAGTCGCGCCTGTACAGCACGGTTCCGACGCCATCGACTCCGGCCCGAACACTACCGATGTGGTCTCGCACAACGAATTGCGAGATGGCACCCACCGACTCGCCACGCGCAAAGAATCGCGCCGACGCTACTCCGGTGCCGTCGCGAGACTCGACTGTCGTGGTGCCATCCCAAATCAACTCTCGCGTACTAATGACCACGCCCGACAACTTTTCGACAGCTCGCACCTGTCGCCTCGACCCGTCGTGCTGCCACTCGTAGCGACTGCCAGCATTCTGCAACGCTACAAGTTGGTTCCTGGCGTCCCACTCAAACGTCCGCGTCCCATCCCCCGTCATGTTCCCGTTCGCGTCATACGTAAACGTCTTCGGCGCGCCCGTCACGTCCACCTCGTACTGCCGACTCGCGACGTTCCCACTCGGATCCGTGGCCGTGATGCTCACCGTGGTCGTGCCGTTGATCGTCGGTGCCGGCCCGCGAAACGTGTTCGTCGGGTCCACCACCGCCGGCTGGCCTGCAATTGTCACGTTCGCGGGCTCGTCCACCGTGCCCACAAACTGCAGTGGCCCGCCGGGCGTGTGCTGGGTGAGCCGATTCAAATTGTCGTGGCTCGCCGCCATCACTTGGTCGTCGATCTGCTCGAACAAGCGATTCCCGGCCGGGTCGTAGCCGTAGGCGTAGCGCTTCTGCACGACCGGCGTCGGGTCCGTCGGACTCCTTGACGGCGCTCGTCAGCTGATCCGCCGCGTCGTAGCCGTAGCGCCAGTTCACGGCCGTCGTGTCGGCCTGCTGCCGCCACGTCAGGATGTTCCCCACCGCGTCGTAGGTGTAGTCGAACTTCGACAGCGTCGCGCCGCTCGGGTACTTGTGGTGAATCGTCTGCAGCCGGTGGTCCTGGTTCGTGGGCAGGTAGCTGTAGGTGCTGGTCTGGTTGTTCGGATACGTGACCGTGGCCAGGCGCGAGGTCGTGACCCGTCGTAGGTGTAGGTGAACGTTCCCAGCACGTTCGCTTCGCTGGTCACGCGACCCAGCGCGTCGAACGCCCACGTCACGGTGTTGGCGGCGCCGTTGATGGCGCGCACGGTGACGCGTCCCAGCTGATCGTAGCGTGTAGGTGATCGTGTCGTTCGTCAGCGGGCCGTCCACACTCGCGACCTGTCCGGCGCCGAGGACGCCCGGCGGCCTTGTAGGCATAGGCTAGTGGTGCCGATGCCGTCCACCATCGTGCTCACACGCGGGTAGACCGGGTCGTAGGTGTAGGTCACGCCCGGCGTGAGGATGGTGGCGTTGGTGTAGACGGTGGTGAGCAGGCTGTCGTCGGTGGCGTAGGTGTGCGTGGTCACCTGGTCCTTGGGATCGGTGACGGTCTTCAGCCGCCCGGTGGCGTCGTAGGTGTAGAGCGTGTCGGTGGTGCCATTGGCGCGCACCTCGCGGGTGACGCGGTTCTGCCAGTCGCGCTCCCAGCGTGGTCCGGTTGCCGTTGGCGTCGATGAGCGCATCCAGCGCGCCGCAGGCGCACCACACCTGCGTGATGACGCGGCCTTGCGGATCGCGCGTGCTGGTCCTGCGGCCCAGCCCGTCGTAGAAGTGCCGCGTGATGCGGCCCTTGCGGTCGCGCTCGGTGGCGGCATCGAGCCGCTGGTAGGTGGTTTCCTCGTAGGTGGCGTCCGAATACGTGCGCCGCGTGAGGCGGTTGAGCGCGTCGTAGAGCATCGTCACGCTGTAGCCGTCGGGCTCGGTGACGCTGCTGACGCGGCCGTAGCCATCGTAGGCGTAGGTGGTGGTGCTGTTGGCCACGGGGCCGGCCACCGTTTGCAGATAGCCGGTCGTGGGCGCGTAGGTGTAGGTGGTCACTTCGCCCTTGGCGTTGGTGACCGTGAGCGGCTGGCCGGCGGCGTTGTAGGTGGTGGTGGTGTTCTGGCCCGCGCCGTCGGTGACGGTGCCGGGCACGTGCAGCGCGGTGTAGTTGGCGTAGGTGGCGAGCAGGTCGGTGCTGCCGCCGTTCACCTGGCGCACCTCCAGCAGGTCGATGCCGTTGGCCGCATAGGTGTACGTGGTCTGCCGGCCCGAGCGGGTCGGTCTTGCTGGTGACCATCCCTTTCGCATTGTAGGTGGCCAGGGACCGCTGCGTGGCGCCGTTCTCCAGGAGCCGGGCCACTTCGCGTGGGCTGGGTGCCCTCGCCCGCTATGCCGTAATTTGGTTGATTCTGATAGCGATACCAGACCCGCGTTTCGAGGGGACGCTTCACGCTGTGGGGAATGCTGCGGGCCATAGTGCCCCCGGGCGACAGGTACGACATGTTGTGCGTGCAAGCAGCCAGTGCGTGACTGTGGCGCGCGACACGTCGCCCGGTGCCTCCGCCATCGCCTTCTTGTCCCAGTGGAACGAGTTGTAGAATTCGAGGCCCGTATTCGCGTCCGCGAAGCCCGCGGGCACCTCACCGGCTGGCACCGAAGTGGGCAGGCCCATCATCGAGCCCCACAAGTGGTACTCCACGCGCTCCATTCCGCCCTCCGGGTCGGTCATTTCGACGCGACGGAAGCTGTTGATGAAGAGCGCATCCGGCCCGCGCCGAAA
Source organism: uncultured Acidobacteriota bacterium (assembly GCA_963814395.1). Lineage (GTDB taxonomy): Bacteria > Acidobacteriota > Vicinamibacteria > Vicinamibacterales > UBA2999 > CADEFD01. The sequence goes on along the minus strand of CAWFCS010000027.1, from coordinate 854,973 downwards.
CGACGTGGTGCCGTAGGGCGTCGTCAGCGCCTGCGCGAAGTCGTCGGGCGCATAGCTCACGGTCGAGGTCAGCCCCACGGTGTCGGTCAGCGAGGTCAGGCGGCCCTGGCCGTCGTAGTCGAAGACCGCCATGCGGCCGAATGGGTCGGTCACCTTGGTGATGCGCAAGGGATCGGCGGCGTGCTCGTAGGCGAGCGTCGTGACTTGGCCAATAGCATCGGTGAGCGCCACGAGCCGCATCTGCGCGTCGTAGGTGAACGTGAGTGCGTGCCCTTGCGGGTCGATCACCTGGGTGAGGAACACGCGCCGCTGGGGCAGACGACGCGGCTCGGTCGGGAAACGCGAACACCTCCATGGTGCCGTCGGGCAGCGTGCGCTCGTAGCGTGGCGGGTCGTGCGCCACCTTCACCAGCGTGGCGCGCGTGCGCCAGTTGGTGGGCCGTCGAAGGTGGTGTACTGCTCCGTAATTCTCGCCGCGCACCACCACGTTCTGCCAGTAATATGCGACGCCGCAAATGAGCTGTTGTTGTCTTCCACCCACGACAGCCAGTCGTGGCTCCACAGCGAGTCCCAGGTGGCTATAGGTGGGCACCTGCGCGAGCCGTGTGGTGCGCTGGTTGTAGCGCAGGTGAAACGCGACAGACGGACCAACGGGCGGCGTGTAGCTGAGTGGGGTGTCGTTGAGAATCACGGACGCCGTGAGCGGATGCAGTGTGGCTACGGGCATGCCCGCGCCGCCACCGCAGCCGCACGGTTCCTCGCCGGGTACGCCGGGAATGCAGTGGCCCACGACTGCCTGGCCCTCGCCCTCCGTCACCCCTCGCCCGACGCTGCCGCTCGCCTCGGGCACGAGCACGAATCCGCTCATCTCGTCCGCCAGGGCCGCCTCGGTCAGCGTCATCGTGCCGCCCAGGGCCAGATCCCGCAGCACGTACGCGCCGTCTTTCCGTTCGACGACGGCGGAATAGTGTTCGCTCTTGAGGTGCACCACGGCCGGCACCGGCAGTTCCGACGGTCGGGCCACATGGCGCATCGCCAGCCGCAGCCCTGCGCGGCCCGCCAACTGCTGCAGAGTCGCCCAGCGTCGTGCCTGCATGCGTGCCCACGTAGGCGCCAATGACTCGCGCGCTCTCGCTGTTCGGCGCGCCGATCTTCGCGATGAGGGCATGCAGCGCCGCCGGCCCCGAGAAGGTGGCGCTCTCGTGGTGGTCGCGCAGCGCCGACGCCCCCAGGCGAGCCGCGTCCACCTTGGCGGCGGCGCCCCCACGCATCGGTCGTCCTTCGACCTCGCGCAGCCGCGAGTCGAGCGCGTCGAGCTGCCCGAACGTCATCTGATGCGTCACGAGTTCCGCAATCGCGGTGTCGGCCAGCGCTTGGCCGCGCGTGTCCGTCGGCGCCCTTGGCCAGCTCCCACGCATCGGTCCAGTAGCGCGCGGCCCGCGTGAAGTAGCCCTCGCGCCACAGTACCGTGCCCAGGTTCAGCGCCACGGATGCCCGCCACGGCGACTGCGGCGCGGCACCCAGGTAGTCTTCGATCACCTGCGCTCGCAGGGGACGGTCAGCGGCTGCGGCGTACTGCTCGAGCGCGCGGGCCAGGGCGACGTTGTCCATCTGCCGACGGCACGCCGCCGATTGGCGACAGCGGGTGGCTGAACACGCGCGCGGCCGAGAGCGCCGCCGTCGTGGGCGAGGCGCCGAAGGCCACGGCCAGGTTCGGCGCGCGTCACGCGCGGCACGGTGCGATTCACGCGCACCCGGGCGGCGGGCAATCGCCGCTGCGCGGCGCCAGCGGCCTGGGCCGACCATTGCCCCAGTGTCTCCACCCGGCCGCGCACCTCGGTGGCCAGCAGCGGGCCCACGAGCGCCCCTTGTCCGATGACCAGCACCCACACCAGCACGGAGGTCACGCGAGGCATCGGGCGAAAGCGCGTCACGAATCGCAGGGTCATGGTCCGCAGGCTCGGGGAAACTGGGTGGCTTGGGGCGGCGGGTCGTGGGCCGGGTCATGGCACGGGCCTCGCGCCGGTGGGATACGTGAGGGTGATGACGGGCGGCGTCACATCGCCCGGGGTGGGCGTGGGCGCCTGCCAGCGCGTGGGGTCGAGCGGCCAGTAGTCGGCGCCGTCGTTGACGCCGTCGCCGTCGCTGTCGGCGCGGAACGGATCGCTGCCTTGGGCGGTTTCGATCCAATTGGCCACGCCGTCGCCGTCGGAATCGGGGTTCGCGCCGTTGGTGGTCGCCGTTGGCCGCCTCGGCGCCGTCGTTGACGCCGTTGCCGTTCGTGTCGGCGAGCAGGGGGTCGGTGCCCAACAGATACTCGCGCCACGCGGGTAAGCCATCGCCGTCGCCGTCGGTGGCCAGCCACGTGTTCGGGGCCACCGTGAACGTGCCGGCCGGCGATCGGCGACCGCCGCTGCTCGCCGTGGTGCCCTGACCGAGCTGGCCGTAGCCGCCATAGCCCGCCGCCCACCACGGCGCCAGTGGCGGTAATGGCCACGCTGTGTTGCCAGCCGGCCGCCAGGGCGACCACCGACGAGAACTGCGTGGTATACGGCGTGGCCAAGCGTGGTGGTGGTGGCGATGGCCTCACCGGCGCCCAGGCGGTTGGTGCCGTTGCTGCCCCAGCCCCACACGCGGCCGCGGCTGTCTTGCGCGAGCACGTGCTCGCGGCCGGCCACGAGGTGGCGCACGCTGACCAGCGAGGGCAGGACTTGCGGCGTGCTTGCGGTCGTAGCGCCGCCGGTGCCGAGTTGGCCTACGGCGTTCGCCCCCCACGTGGCGACCGTGAGATCGCTGCGTCGCACGGCCATCATGTCGGCGCCGGCCGCCAGATCCAGCACCGGCGCGGCCGAGCGGCACCCGCACGGGCGCGAGGCGATTCACCAGCGATCCCTCGCCCAACTGTCCCAGGGTGTTCTTGCCCCACGTGAAGACCCACCCCGCCCCCGCCGCGTCGGACTGGATGGCCGCCGATGTCTCCGTGCCCGCCGTAATCGACGTGGCGCCACTCAGCCCCAGCACCTGCACGGCCGTCGTGCGTGTCGTCGTTGTGCCGTCGCCAATCTGACCGGAGGCGTTGGCACCAAAGGCCCACACCGAACCGTCTGCCTTCAGGGCCAGGGAGTGGGTGGACCCAGCCGCCACCGCCACCGCGCCGGTGAGGCCGGACACTTGCAGGGGGCTCACCGTGGTCCCCGTGCGCCCCAGCTGCGAGGCCCCGTTGCTACCCCACGACCAGACCGTGCCGTCGGCCTTCACCGCGAGGGAGTGCGACGTGCCGGCCGCAATCGCCACCGCCCCCGTGAGCACTTGCACGGGCGTAAGCTGGTTGACGTTGGTGCCGTTGCCCACTTGCCCGCTCACGTTCTGCCCGAAGGCCCACACCGTGCCGTCTTCTTTGAGCGCAAGGGTGTGATCGCTGCCCGCCGCGATGGCGCCGGTGATGACGAAGTCCGCACGGCGGACGGCGCTCTGGGTGAGACCTGTCGCCCACGCGCGCACCTTGAGAATCTGCGCGCGGTCCACCACCACCTGCCCGCCGCCCGGCACGAGCGTATCGCTCGCGGTCGGGTCGGCACCGGTGGTCGTGTAGCGCAGCGTGGACCCTCCTGGGCCGGTGATGGTCACGGTGCGTCGCGTGGTGAACACGCCCCCGGCCGGCGTGATCGTGGGCGTGGCCGTCGCGCCGGCCGCGTCCACGGCATAGGCGGCGGCAGTGACGGCGCTCTGCGTCATCCCGGTCTTGAAGGCGCGCGCCTTCACGGTAGTGGTGGCCCCGACCACGAACGGATAGCGGTAGAGCGCGGCGGTTGCGGTGGGATCCGAGCCGTCGAGCGTGTAGCGAATCGTCGCGCCACCGGTGGCGCTCGCCAACGTGACCAGTGGCGCGGCCGTAAAGGTGCCCGCGGCCGGCGTCGCGGTCGGGGTAGCCACCGTGCCCGCGCTGATCCAGTAGCTGGGCGTGACGCTGTCACTCGCCGACCACCCGGTCTTGAAGCCGCGTGCGCGGAGCGTGAGCGTGGTGCTCACCGCCACCGGGGCGCTGTAGGTCGTCGACGTAGCGATGGGCTCGGTCGCGTCGGTGGTGTAGCGGATCGTGGCCCCTGAAGTGCTAGTGCTGAGCGTGACGTTCTGCGTGCTGCCGTAGGCGCCGGTGCCCGGCGTAGCCGTGGGCGTCACGACCTTCAACTCGTAGGCCGCCGTGGTCGTGTTGCTCGGCAAGTAGCCGGTCTTCCAGGCTTTCACTTTCAGCGTGAGGCTTTGCGTCACCGAGACGGTGCCGCCCGAGGCCACGACCGTATCGCTCGTCGTGGGCTCGACGCCCGTCGTGGTATAGCGCATGGTGGACGCGGTGTCGTTGTTCGTGACGGTCACGGTCTGGTTCGCGGTATAGGTACCCGCGGCCACGCTCAGCACGGGCGCCGGCATGATCCAGCCCATGCCCGGCGCGGCGATCTGCACGGGCAGCAGGCGATTCGTGGTGCTGGCGTCGCCGAGTTGATACTGGCTGTTCACGCCCCACGCCCAGACGGAGCCGTCTGTGCCGATGGCGAATGCGTGCGACTGGCCCGCGCCGACGGCCGCGATCGCCGGCAGCCCGCCCACCTGCACGGGCACATTCGAATCCGCGGTTGAGCCGACGCCCAATTGGCCCAGGGAGTTCTCGCCCCAGGTCCAGACCGTGCCGTCGCCCTTCACCGCGATCGCGTGGCTTTGGCCGGCGGCGATCTGGACCACGCTCGTCAGCCCGCTCACGGTCACGGGAGTGGTGGCCATCCCCACGACTGATCCGTCGCCGAGCATGCCGGTGATGGTGTAGCCGTTGTTGTGCAAGCCCACCGCCCGCACGGTGCCGTCGCTCAGCAGGAAGTAACTCGTGGACCCGCCGGCCGCCACGCTCGTGACGCCCGAAATGCCAGACACCGCACCGGGTGTCGTGCGGGCCGTGGTCGTGCCGGTGCCCAACTGCCCACTCGTGTTCGTGCCCCAGCTCCACGCCGTGCCATCGGTCTTCACCGCCAGGCTGAAGCTGCCGCCTGCGCTCACCCCAGCCACGCTGGTGAGACTCGAGACCGCGACGGGCGTCAGGCGGTCCGTGCCCGAGGTGCCATCCCCAAGTTGCCCAGCATTGTTCGCGCCAAAGCCCCGCACCGTGCCATCGGCCAGGAGGACGAGCCCATACGTCTCGCCCGCCTCCACGGCCACGGCCGTCGTGATTCCAGTGGCGAATACGGGCCAGGTGGGCGTGGGACCTGTAGTGCCGTTCCCCAAGCGGCCCGACTGCGGACTGCCCCACGCGGCCACGCGGCCGTCGCTCAGACGGGCGAGCGAGAAGTTCGAGCCAACGGAGATCGCCGTGATGCCTGTGAGGCCACCTGTGGCCACCGGCAGCGGGCGGTTCGTCGTCGTGCCGTCGGCCAGCTGCCGACCCGTGTTCATGCCCCAGCCAAACACCGCGCCATCACTGCGCAGCGCCACCGAGTGGTAGTCGCCACCGCCAATCGCCGGTGTCGCGCTGGATCCCGTCACGCTGTAGGTCGCGGTCGCCGTCGGGCTGCTCGTTTGACTCGCGGCCCAGGCCTTGGCCTTCAGCGTCACATTGCCCACCACCAGCGTGCCGCCACTGGCGATGGTGGGGTGCGTCGTGAGCGGCTCGGCGCCGTCGAGCGTGTAGTTGATGGTGGCGCCTGGCGTGGCAGTGGAGACCGTGACCGTCGTGCCTGCCGCGTAGGTGCCTGGCGCGAGCGAAAAGGTCGGGGCCGCCGTGACGAGCTCGTAGGCGCGCGACGTTTCGGCACTCGTCACGTAGTCCGGATGGAAGACCTTGGCCTTAATGGTGGTGGTGGCGACGAGCGTGATCGGGGCCGTGTAAAGCGTGGACGTGCTGATCGGCGCGCTGCCGTTAGTGGTGTAACGCACGGCGGCCCCGGATTGCGGCGACGACATGGTGACCTCCACGCTCGTCGTGTAGGGGCCGGCGGCGGGGGTGACGGTGGGCGCCGCGAGCGTGCCGTAGTTGAAGGCGTAAGTCGGTGCCAGCATCGTGCTGTCGGCCCAGCCGCTCTTGAACGCGATGGCCTTGAGCACGGTGTAGGTGCTGATGGGAATCGGCGAAGCGTAGGCCGTGGACCCGGTGGTGGGCGTCGATCCGTCAAGGGTGTAGCGCACCGTGGCGCCCGACGTGGTCGTGGCCAGCACGACATTCTGTGTGGTGGTCAAGTTCGAGCCGCCGCTCGGGGTCGCCGTGGGCGCAGTCACCTGCAGCACGTAGACGCGGGTGGCCGTGTCGCTGGGTGGCATCGGGCTTTTCCACGCCTTCACCTTCACCGTCTGGCTCTGGGTCACGCTGATGGTGCCCAGGTGCGCCACCGCCGGGTCGGCCAGCGTGGGCTCGACCCCAGTAGTCGTGTAGTGCATCTCGAAGCCGGCGCCGCTCATCACGTTCTGCACGGTCACCGTCTGGTTCGTGTAGTACGTGCCCGCTCGCCACGTTCAGCGTGGGCGTGGCCACCTTCCAGTCGTAGTTGGCGCCGCTGATGGCGTGCGGCACCGGCGCGGGGGTCGTGATCGTGCCGTCGCCCTGTTCGCCATAGCTGTTCGAGCCCCACGTGTAGACCACGCCGGTGGTGGACACAGCCATCCCGAAGCTCTGCCCGGCACCGATGCCGGCCACACTCGTGAGCCCAGACACCGTGACCGGCGCGTTGCGCGAGGTCTGGGTGTTGTCGCCCAGTTCGTAACTGCCGTTGCTGCCCCAGCTCTTGACCGTGCCATCGGCCAGCCGGGCGTATGAATGGGTGTTGCCGGCCGCGATCTCCGCGGCGGTGCTGATCCCGGTGACGGTCACGGCGGTGGTGCGTTGCGTCGTCGACGAGTCCCCGAGCTGCCCCCAGCCGTTGGCGCCGGTCGCACGCAGTGTGCCGTCGGTGCGCAACACCAGCGTGTGCGCGGAGCCAGCCGCCACCGTGGCGGCCGACGTCACGCCGGACAGCTGTACGGGCGCCGTGCGCTGGGTGGTGGACGCGTCGCCCAATTGGCCGTTGGTGTTCAGGCCCATCGCCCAGGCGGTGCCATCGGTCTTGACGAACACCGAGTGGCTCGTGCCGCCGGCCATGGCGGTGACGCCGCTCATCAGCAGCACGGGGGTGTTCTGCTGCGTGGTGTTGCCGAGGCCCAATTGACCGTTGGTGTTGCGGCCGAACACGTAGAGTTCGCCGGTGGAGCGGAGGGCCAAGGAATGATTCGCACCCGCGGCAATCTGCACCACGCTGGTGAGGGCCAGCTGCACCGGCAGCAGACGGTCGGTCGTGGTGCCGTCACCGAGCGCGCCGAAGGCGTTGTCGCCAAACGCCCACACCGCGCCCGTGCTGTCGAGCGCCAGGGTGTGCGAGGCCCCGGCGGCCACCGCGACGATCGTGCCCATCCCTGACACGCTGCCGGGAACCCGTCGGGCCGTGGTGCTGTTACTGCCAAGCTGCCCATCGGCGTTGTAGCCCCAGGTCCACACGACGCCGCCGGGCGTGTTCAGCACCACGTGCCCCATCCCGCCGGACTGCGTGCCGCCGCGCACCGTCCACACCCCCGCACCGATCAGCACACCGATGCCGGCGAGACCCACTACCCAGGACCGAAGGCTTGCGCGCATGAGCACCCACAGCGGGCGGTGGCCGCCCGAGAATCCGCGTACGAACGTGCGTCGAGGCAGTCCTACGGCGTCGTAAGGAGGGGACCGAGCGCCGCGTCTTCAGTGGAGGGGCTACGGCCGATCACCTGGCCGCCTGGACCGAGCGTGAAGCAATGCGCACGCCAGACCCGCACGCAGGGTATCGCAATCTGCATGCAGTCTCCGTGTCCATTGGGAAAACTTTGTGCAACTCAGCCGTGGTGCCGGACGCATGCACCGGCACGCCAGGGAAGGATCTACACGCCCTTCGTTCTAACCGTGCATGCAGGCACGACACACGAGTGCCGCCGCGACACGCTTGCGCGACGGTCGTGCTGCCTGAAGGCGTCGTCTGCGGCGTCCGCGCCAGAAGGCTCGCCGCATTCGAGTCGGAAGGCTACCCCGTGGTCAACTCGCGCGCGTGGGTGATCTCACGACTCGTGACGGGCCGAACGTGGTCCGCGGCCACGGTGGCCACGGCCGCCGTCCCGCCATCGAGGGTCGTGAACTCGATCCCGAACGCCGCGCCATCGCGGTAGACATGCACCACGGTACCGACATCGCCCGCCTCGAGGCGTTCGGTGGCCACAGGCGCGAGCAGCACCACGCGATCATGTTCCTTGATCATGTCGACGACTCACTCCTTGCCCGGGTAGGCCGGGACCAGCCGCGGCGCCACGCTGTCGCTCGATCACGGCGAGATGCGCGTTCCGCAGCTTCACGACGGCGGTATTCTGCCGCGCCTCCGCAGCGGTGGACCGTCTCGAGGTCCACCACAGAGCTTGGCGACCATCACGTAATCGCCAGTTCGAGGCAGCACGCAGGGCTCGTCAAGCCCGTAGCCCCGTAGGGGTCGGCGCAACGCGCCGAGGCTTGACGAGGCCGAGGGCCGCCCGACAATCGCGCCCGTGATGGGCGCGCACGATGGTAATCACCCTGAGAGGAGCACCGCGACGCGCGTGCTCAGACGCGGCCGATGGCGACGCGAACATCGCCTACTTGGTGGAACGCATCGGGCCGGCGACAGCTTGCAACCTACTCGTGTCGCAGCGCTTCCGCCGGCTCCACGCGCGACGCCCGCATCGACGGCACAACGGCCGCCAGGAGACCCGTCAGCAGGAACGCCACACTGGCCAAGGCAATTGCCCTCGGGTCGTCGGGTGCGACGCCATACAACTGCGACCGCACGAGCTGCATCGCTGCGAGCGCCGCCGGGATGCCCATCAGCACGCCTGGGACAACCACGCGGAGGCCGTCGCACACCACCACGGCCACGATTCTGCCTCGGGTGGCGCCCAGCGCCGCACGTACGCCAATCTCGCGCCGGCGCGTGGCCACTGAGAAGGCCAGCATTCCGTAGAGACCCAGGCATGCCAGTACCACCGCCAGCGCGGCCGCCACGGCTGACAGCCCGGCAATCAGGCGCTCGCGCAGCAGCGCGTTGTCGGTCCACTCCTGGAACGTGAACAGGCCGCGCACGAAGTGGTGCCCTTTCGACTCCACCACGCGCACGTAGCCGTCGCGCACAACCGACATGTCGCCGGGGACACGCACATGCGCCAAGGGGAACCGGGCACGCGTCAGGTCTTGCGCCATGGGGCGGAACGCGACCGCCAGGTGTGGGTCGCGGACGCTGCCGATGGGCGCGTCGGCGACAACCCCGACGATCTCGATTGGCGTGTCGCCGGTGGCGGCCTCGATGCGCATGAACTGACCGATGGCGTTCCCGCCGGGAAACAACTGGCCCGCTAGGGACGCGCTCACGACGGCGACCTTTGGCCTGCTCTCGTCATCGGCCCATGTGAAGTCGCGCCCGCGCAGCCGCGCGATGCCGAACGTGTCGAAGAATCCAGGCGAGACGAACTCGGTCAGCCCCGATGCCGTGGACGGTGTGTCGCCGGCCCGGTCTGCCGACGTGTAGCGATCGACCGGCAGCGAACCCACGTATCCCAGATACGCGGGGAAGAAGCTGGACAGGACGGCCGAGTCCACGCCAGGGAGGCTCGCCAAGTCGTTGGTCAGGGCCTGGTAGTAGTCCTTCGTGCCGGGCGTGCCTCGGTGTGCAGGATTCTGTGCCAGGCGTGTCCACAAGATCGGACTTGTGCCCAGTGTGGCGTGATTGCTGCGCAGACCGGCCAACGAGCCAACGAACAAGCTCGCGCCCACGAGCAGCACCAATGACAGCGCCACCTGCGTGGCCAGCGCCACGCGCGCAGACGCCATGACACCACGCGTGGACGTGCGCCCGCCGCGCGACACGTCAGCGGCGCGCCCCTCCACTGCCCTCAACGCGGGCAGGGAGCCACACAACACGCCCACGACGATGGACACCGCCACGATCACCGCGAGCACCCATGCATCCGGCGTCATCGGCTGTGCGAGCGGGAAGGCGCGTGCCACCGACACGGCAGCGGTCAGCCACGACGTGGCCCACCACACCAGCGGCAGCGCTGCCACTGCGCTGCATAGCGACAGCACCACACCGTCCACCAGCAGCGTACGCGCGATGCCCCGCTTCCCTGCCCCGAGCGCCAGACGCACCGCGAACTCATGCTGGCGCGCTGCCGCCTGCGCCGAGGCGAGCCCTGCCACGTTGACGCAGGCCACAGCAAGCAGAAGCAGCGTCAGGCCCGTCAACACGACCAGCGCTTGCCCATACTGGCGCCGTAGCGACGAGAACCCTCGTGCCAGCGACTCCACTGCGAGTTTCGGCGACTGCAGCGTGCGCTGCGCACTCGCCGGCAGGGTCGTCATGGTGCTCGCCTGAATGCCAGGCCACCGGCCCAAGACCTCAGCTCTGGCCTGCTCCAACGTCACGCCGTCGGCAAGCCGCCCGACCAGGTTCCGTGCGCGCACTTGTGGCGACGCGTCGCCGGCGACCACGCGTGCCACGGTGATGGGTAGGTAGAGATCCGTCAGCGACTCGGGATCGAGGCCATCTGGATTGGCGGCTGCGATCCCGGCGATTGCCACCTCGATGCCATCTACCGTGATCCGCTCACCAACGGCCCGTGGATCGCTACCGAACATCCGCGCCCACAGACGCTCGCTGATCACGGCCTCGTGCGGCGGGTCACCGGGTCGCACGGGCTCCTCGCCGCCAGACATGAAACGCCCCGCAATCATGCGGAGCCCGACCACGTCGCGATACCCCGAGGTGACGCCGTCCGCAGCCACGTCGAGGGTCACGCCGCGGGCGCTGACGCGATACAAGCTTGGCGCGTGCAGAGACAGTGCCGCAAACGACGTCTGGGACGCTTGGAAGACCGCGAACGCATCGCCGTAGAACCCGGTAGGCTGTGTGGTCTTCGGGTCGATCGAGTCTACCGACACGAGACGCTGCGGGTTGGGCACCAACAGCGTGCGCAACATCAGCACGTTCACGAAGCTGAAGACGGTGGCGCTTGCCGCCATCGCCACGCCCAGCGACACGACCACGACGAACGACGCCCCGGGCGACCGGCGCATACGACGCCACGAGTCGTGAAGGTCACGCCAGATCGCGTCGCGCATAGAGACTCCTGAGTGGCCATCGTTCGGGCCTCGCCGACTCTACCTCGATCACGTGTCGGCGATGACGCTACTGCGTCCCGGGACGTGGGCGTGAGCGACCCTCTGGGTTGCGGCCGGAACGGAAGTCCGGGCGCGAAAGGGGGGTCGCTCACGCCCATTCTCCTTCTCCTCTCTGTCGCCAGCGACTTTCGGTGCCGGCGCGGGCGAGCCGCGCAATCAGCGGAAAGTACTGGCGTGGAGACACTTACGGCGTTGCTGTTCCTGCACGACTGACACCGCTAGGTCGTGCGGCGTGAACTACAGGGGGGAACGCTCCTCCCCAGGCAGTGTTCCCCCCAGTGTTCCCCCCGGGGCATGCCGTTCGATCAAGTGACGCGTCTTCATTGAGGCAAGATTCCTCGCACGATTCGCTCCGCTTCAAACCGGCTGTAGTCCCCGGTCAGCACCCCCACTTCTGCAATCTCAGACCGCACCGTCGGGGCCGCCACGACGAACCCGTCGAGCATCAGGGCGACTGGCCGGCCGATGTGATTTCGGGTCGCAGCGCGCATGCTCGCACTGGCCCGCTCCGAGAGGCGCACTTCGACGCCGAACCGTTCGGAGGACGCGCCAGCGACGACCAGCGCGCCAGCGATGTCGGCGTTCGTCAGGATGGCCTCGTCGTGCACGTACACGAGGCGTGGCTGCAGGCCCACAGGCGCCTCGCGGAGCCCCGGCGCGGGTAGGTCTTCGGCGAGCCGCACTTCGAAGCGCATCGCGGCGAACGCAGGCGGGGTCACGGCCCTCCAGAGAGCACCGCCGCCCAGTCCCACGGCCACCAGCAGGCCAGCCAAAGCGAGCCCTGCCCGCAGAACCACACGACGAGGCTGGCTGGCTACTGGCGCAGCCCTCCCGGCCCGTACCACGAGCTCGCGCACGCGGGCTCTTTCGTCCGCGGTTGGCCCAGATTCGCGGGCCAACGGATCGCTCTGGCGCAGCAGTTCTTGCACAGCACTCATGATGTCTTCCCCTTCGCATGCACCGCCGCCGCGAGTTCGCGTCGCGCGCGGAACAGATGCCATCGCACGGTCACTGCGGCGATGCCCAGCAGCGTCGCGATCTCGGCCGCAGACACCCCTTCGAGTTCGTACATGACCAGCACGGCACGACGCCTCGGAGCCAGGGTGTCGAGCGCCCGCCAGACGTCGCCGTGGGCAATCAAGCTGGCCTCAGAACCCCCGCCGTCGTGGGCCGCCACGGACCGCTCAGCGTGCTTCGCTCGAACGTGTTCTTTCCGCCATTGGTCCTTCCGAAGGTTGACCAGCACCCTGACGAGGTACGCCTCTTCGAAGGACCCGCCAACCGGGATCGCAAGCGGCGAGCCGGCCAGGCGCAGGAACGTGTCCTGCACCAGGTCAAGGGCGTCGTCTGCGCTCGGGCTCAGCCGCCGGGCAAGGCGGTACAGGCGGTCGTAGTGGGTGTCGAACAGTATCGCCAGACGCTCGTCCGCGCTGACCGAGAGCCTCGGCACGGCCCCGGGCGGTGATGCGGCGTCCATACCCTTACAAACGTGCCAGCTGGCGGAGGCGTTGGTGGCCGTGCCGTCTATTCTTCCCGGAGCACGTCAGCCGGGGACACGCCGAGCGCTCGCCGTATCGGGAGGGCGCAGCCAAGCCCGACGACGAGCGCCAGCACGCCCAGGGCAACGGCCAGCACGAGCGGGTCGGCCACCCGCAACGCCGTCTGACGGGCGGGCGCAAACGCACGGTCCCAGGCGATGGCTCCCGTGAGTCCGAGCACGAGCCCAAGCAGAACGGCGACCTGCACGTGTCCGGTCACGAGTCGGACCAGCGCGGGCGCGCGGGCCCCCAGGGCGACCCGCAATCCGAACTCGCGTCGCCGCTGTGCCGCCCGGTGCGCGACCACCGCATAGAGCCCGACCGTGGCCAGGATGAACGTGGCAAGACACACCACGGTCGCGAGCCTGGCGCTGATGCGGTTGTTCCAGGTCAGGTCGCGCGTGGCAGCCGCCAGCGTCCTCGGGTTCGAGAGCGGCACGTTCGGATCCAACTGTCTCAGCGCCTCCCGCACCGGCCCTGCAAGGTCGCCCGCATATACCGCAGACCGCACCAGCAGCCACACCGCGCCGGGTGAAGTGGTGCCCATGGGTAGGTAGGTGACCGGCTGCACCTCCGGCACCGGACGTTGGCGAACGTCTGGCACGACCCCGACGATTGTCCGCCATTCCGGAGCCGCGGTCGCCGCTCCGTCGGAGAGCACAGCGATGCGCTGCCCCACCGGCTCCACACCTGGGAAATGGAGACTCGCCAGACGCTCGTTGATGATGATCGTCTTGGCCTCAGCGCGCGCCTCGTCAGCAGCGAACGGCCGCCCCCGCGTGACCGACAGCCCGATGGCTGCGAAGTAGCCTGCGTCGATGTCGACCGTGCCAATCAGCGGCGCGGCGTCACCGGCGCCGAGCGGTCGGTCGGCCAGGTGGAGACGACGTCCAGATGCGCCCCCGAGAGGCAAGTGGCTGCTCAACGACACGGCCGTCACCCCAGGCAACGTGGCCATCCGAGCGAGCACGCGGTCGAGGAACTGGCGTCGCCATTCGGGCGTCGCGGTGCTCGCCACCGGCAGGGTCAACGCCCCCGTCAGCACCCGAGTGTCGTCGAGCAGCCGGTCAGACGGCACGTCGTGGGCGAACGAGTTCACGGTGGCGGCGCCGACTTGCGTCAGCAGCACGACCGCGAGCGCGAGTTCGACGGCCAGGAACGCCGTAGCGGCCCACCCGGCACCGCGTCGGCCTGTGCCTGTTCGGCCGCCTTCCTTGAGCGCGGATACGACCTCGGTGCGCGACACGATGTATGCGGGCACCAGCGCGAACACGGCAGCCGTCGCCACAGCAAAGAGCGGCAAGGCCATGGTGACGACGCCATCCATCGAGTAGTGGATCCAGTACGGCAGCACGTTCTCGGGGACGCCGCTGAGGTACGCCGCGAGGCCGGCGCGAGATACGAGAAAGCCGACCACACACGCGGCCCGCACTGATGAGCGCGCTCTCCATCAAGAGTTGACGCACCACACGGCCTCGGCTTGCCCCGAGCGCGGTGCGAATGGCCAGTTCACGGGCGCGGTGCGCACCTCGCGTGAGCAAGAGATTCCCCACGTTGGCGCTGGCGACTGCGACGACGATCACGCCCGCCAGCATGAACGGAAGCCACCCTTGCAATGCGCCACCATACCGCTCGTCGATCGGCACGGCCACCACCCGAATCCCGCGATTGGTTGCCGGAAACGCCGCCTCCCACCGCGTGCCGAGGGCCACCAGCTCCTCAGCCGCGTCAGTGGTCGGCACATGGGCGTTGAGTCGGCCAAACACGCGCAGGCCACGGCTGTCCCTCGTAGCCGCGGTGATGCCCGGCTGCTGAGTCAAGGGCAAGAACACGGCGGCCGCGCTCGGGAATCCCGACGCGTCCGACACGACGCCCACTATCGTCGCCGGCACGCCGCCGACGAGCGCCGTTCGCCCCAGCACGTCGGGGTGCGTCGCGTAGCGGTCGCGCCAGATGCGCTCCGTCAGCAGCAGAACTGGCGGGGCTCCCGCTCGCTCGTCTTCAGGGGCAAACAGGCGGCCATGCACGGCGCTCACACCTGCGAGCGCGAACCCGCTCCCCGTGGCGTAGGCGGCGTCCACCCGGTCGGGCACCTCCCCTTCGCCGCCGAGCGTGATGGGCACATTGGCGAACGCCGCCAGGTCAACGAAGGTCCGCTGCGTGGCTCGAAGGTCGATGAACTCTGGATACGAGAGACCCTGCGCCTGGCCCTCCTGGCCGGCGGTCGACAGGAACAGCACGCGGTCCACCGAAGGGATCGGCAAGCTGCGCATCGTGTGGGCGTAGGTGAGGTTGAAGAACAGGTGGCTCACGCCGATGCCGAGGCCCAGCACCACGACCGCGGTCGCTGTGAATCCGCCATCACGCGTCACGTGGAGCACGGCGAATCGCGCGTCCAGCACCACGCGATCGAGCCAGGGCCAGCCACGCTGGTCGCGGTAGTCGGCCAACACCTGGTCGACGCCACCGAAGCTCTTACGGGCAGCTAGTGCGGCGTCGCTGGAGGACAACCCGCGGCGCATGTGCTCGTCGGCGAGGTGGTCGAGGTGCTGCTGGACCTCCTCCTGCACGCGACGATCGCGTCGCCCGCGAACCAGTATGTCCAGCAGCCGCGAGAGCATCACTCGGATCGAGCGCATCGTTCACCTCTCCTGCCCTACAGGCTGGCCTCGGATAGCTTCAACTGCGTCACGGCGTGTTCATCCGGCGCGTCGAACGTCGCCGTCTCGGCGCGCGCACGGCGCCGGCCGGCCACAGCGAGGAACACAGTGATAGTGAGGGCCGCGAGCACATAACCCGTCGCACGTAAGGGCGTTCCCAAAGCCCAGAGCTGCAGGTCGTCGAACCGGAACGCGAACACGTAGACAGCGCCGATGGCCCCGGCCACGCCCACCTGCAGCGACGACGTCGAGAGCCCGCGCGCCTTCGTGAACGGCACCGCCTCATGGCCGCGGAGCGCCACTTCGCACAGCATCACGCCAGACGCCGCGTGCATGGCGGTGATGGCGGTGGCGGTCCCCACGCCCCACAGCCACGTGGCCGCCAGCAGAGTCACGGCGCTCACGGGGAGCACGGCGATCGCGTAGAGGGCGAGGCGCGGGGCAGACCGACCGTCGAGCAGGTTGCGGGGACCGACCACGCGAAACGCCCAGTTCGCGGGCACGTCGGTGGGCACATCGAAAGCGGCGCGCAGCCCCCAGCACCAGGAAGAACGTCACCACGAGCGGAATGACCAATAGATAGTCGGCCGGCTGGTCCAGGGACACGCGCGAGCGGATGGACGCCGAGAGCACCCGCGTTCCGGCCAAGGCCACACCAAGCCCCAGGTATGTGGCGACGATCAGCAGGTGCCGACGGCTCCGGGTAAGGCTCTGGACGACGAATGTGTAGCGCGCCCGGGCACTCGGCCGGCGCAGCAGCACACCGCACGCAACCAGGGGGACCACCAGCAGCGAGGACGCGCGTTCCGTGTCGCGAGACTCAATCGCTCGTCGCGCCGCGAGCCGCGCCGGCAGCACGTAGAGGGCAAGCGCCGCGATCAGACTGCCGATGAGTGCAGCCACGGCAGTGGCGGCCATCGGCATCAGCGCTGCCGCATGTGGTCCGGCGAACCACGCATAGACGCCCATGAACCACACCGGCGGCAGCGACGCCGCCACGTCCGTTCCGCCGGCGAGCACCTGTCGCACCATCCCGCCCAACAACCCCGGCATGAACATCAGCGACTCGAAGATCGCAACGACGGCCGCGAACTGCAGCGCGATGGCGATGTGCGCGGCCGTGGAGGCGCCGACCAGCCAGGCGATGGCCCCGCGTGCGGTCAGCAGCAGGCTGAATGCGAAGGTGCCTGCGGCCACCGATGCCAGCATCTGGCCCACGAAGATTCCGGGCACCGAGCCCACCGAGGGATGGGCCGCGCCCACCAGGGCATAGATCGCCGTCGCAGGCAGATTCACGCCAATGAGCAGCACCACCACGCTGACGATCGCCGCCATGACGCGTGCGGCCGCCACGGTGCGGCTGCGCACGGGGAGCACGCCCAACACCTGCTGGTCGGTGCGATCCGGGAAGAGGCCATCCCACAGCAACGCCGCGACCAGCAGCGCCACGAGCATGGACCACGTGACGAAGAACAGCCGGTCGGCCAACACTGCGGTCGTGCAGTTGCTCGAGAGAGCGGGCGCGCAGCCACGGATAGCGGCTCGGCCAGATGAACGAGGCGTACAAGGGCGGCGTGGCCAGCAGCGCGGCACCCCACAACGCGAACTGCTCGGCATCGATCTCACGCGACGCCAGGGCCGCGTCGAGCAGCCGCCGATACGACACGTCCAGCAACCGCCGGAACTGCCGCCACTCGCCGCTGCCACGCTGCTGGCAGCGTCACATCGTCCCCACCGCCGCGATGGCCCGGCCCGTCGCCGTCCACGTTGTCGTCCACGGCGAGCTTGGCGAACACCGCCTCGAGCGAGGCCGACGCGCGAGAGCTCCCGCAGCCGCGCCACCGAGTCCTGCGCCACCACCGCGCCGTGGTGCAGGATGATCACGTCGGTGCAGACCTTCTCCACCATGTCGAGCACGTGCGAGCTGTAGACGATCGTCTTCCCTGCCTCGGCGAGCGTGCGCACCACACTACGGAGGATCAGGGTGGAGGCGACATCGAGGCCGGAGCAGGGCTCATCGAAGATCACGATCTGCGGGTCGTGCAGGAGCGCCGCGGCAATCAGCACCTTCTGCCGCATGCCCTTCGAAAACGACGAGAGCGGCGCGTAGCGGTCACTCTCGAGGTCGAACAGCTCGAGGTATCTGGCGATACGTCGCGCAATCACGCCGCCATCGAGATCGCGTAAGCCGCCCACGAGTTGCAGATACTCAACCGCGTTGAGATAGGCGTAGAGCCGCGGCTCCTCGGGCACGTATCCCAGCAGCGCCTGATAGGCTGCGAGTTGGCGATGAATGTCGAGCCCGTGCCAGCACACGGTGCCAGCGGAGGGACGCATCAGCCCGGTGAGCAGGTTGATCGTCGTCGACTTGCCAGACCCGTTCGGCCCGAGCAAACCGATGACCCGCCCCGGCGTGACGACGAAACTCAAGTCGCGCAGCGCCTGCACGCCGCCGTAGCTCTTGCGCAGCCCTTCGACCGTCAGCATGGCAGCCCCTGTCTCAGCTCAATCACGCCGAAGGACGAGCAACGGATCGAGGCGCGTGGCACGAATCGCCGGAATCAGCACGGCCAGCAGCGAGATCCCGGCGGTCGCCAATACCGGCACGAAGATGATCGAGAGCGTCGAGCCACTGCCGGCCTCGACCAGCAGCGCGCGCAACAGCCGCGTGAGCACGACGGTGCCGGCGATGCCTAGGCCAAGGCCAACCGCCAGCGTCAGGGCCGACGAGGCCGCCAGCGTGCGGATGACGTCCCACGGCGCCGCACCGAGCGCGATGCGCACGCCCACCTCCTTGACCCGCCGAGAAGCGGCATACGCCGCTACGGCGTAGGCGCCGAACGTGGACAAGAGCAGCGCCACCACGCCGACGACCGAGAGCCCGGCCCCGAAGGTGCGCGGTGTCCAGCGCGACATGCGCGAGATGTGATCGAGTGACATCAGGTTGTAGAGCGGCACATCCTGGTCGACCGCGGCAGCGGCCTCTCGCAGGGCAGGGCCAGCGGCTGCGCCTGGTGCCGCTCTGGCCAGGACGAACGCCTCGGCGCGCCGCTCGCTGGGAAGGGGCACGTAGACGACGGGCTGCAGGTCCTGTATGGGCGTTTGGCGCACGTTGGCGGCAACGCCGACGATCGTCAGCGGGCCCGTTGCCGGATCGCCGTAGCGATTGGCGCCAAGCCGGATGCGGCGCGAGAGGGGATCCGACGAGCCGAAGTAGCGCGCGGCAAAACGTTCGTTGACGACGACCGACTGGGCGAGCACCTGCTCGTCATTGGCTTCGAGGCGGCGTCCGCGAACGACGGGCAGGCCGATCGTGTCGAAGTAGACGCGGTCGATGCCGACGACGAAGACCGGCTCAATGTCGTCGCCCCGGAACCCGTCGATGGTCAAGGGGCGCAGGTCGGCGAACGCGAAGGGCGGCGCCGTGGCGATCGTCGCTGAGGCGAGGGCGGGATGCCCCGTCAAGCGCGCGCGGAGCGCGTCGTAGTAGGCCGCCCTCCGTTCCGGTGTCGGGTAGGCGGTGGCATCCAGGGCGAGACGCCCGACCGTGATGCCCGACGCGTCGATGACGTCGTCGCGGGTGGCCAGGCGCGCCGAGTAGTTCGCGATCGTCCACGTACCCGACAGCACGAGCACGCTCAGCGCCGTTTGCAGCGCCACCAGGGGACGGGTCATGGCGGCTGTGCGGCGGCCCGATCGGTTCGAGTCATCGGGCAGGCGCGGGTCAGTCGTGCCAGAGACCTTCCACGCCGGAGCGACACCGAACACCAACGTGACCAGCAGCACGAGGCCGACAGCCACGCCCGCAACCGTGGCGTCCATCGTGAACGCCGTCCACGGCGGCAGGCCCAGATTCGTCGTCTGCGCGGCAAAGATCGACAACCCGGCGCGAGCGAGGGCAAGGCCAACGAGTCCGGCGATCAGCGCCAACACCAGGCTCTCGGTGACCAGCTGCGCAAGCAAGCGCGCCCGCGAGCCACCAAGCGCCGCTCGTAGGGCGATCTCCGGCGTGCGGAAGGAGGCGCGCGCCGCCAGCAGCCCGGCAGCCGTCGCGCAGGCGATCAGCAACACCAGACCCGCAGCGACGACGAGCAAGAGCGGAGGGCCCTGGTCGACACGGCCCAGGTATCGCTCCTGGAATCCGACGGCGACCGGGCGCACGTCGGTGTTCGTGCCTGGATACGCCTCGACGAGCGACTGCCCAAGCGCCGTCAGTTCCGCTCCCGCTGTCGCAGCGGCGACGCCGTCCGCCAGTCGTGCGATGACGCTGAGGCGTCGCGCATCGCGCGCGTCTTGGAGCACACTCGGCATCTGTGCCAAGGGACGCCAGAGCGTGCCGGTCAGGGGAAACGCAAAGCCCTTCGGCATCACGCCGACGACCATCGCTGGTTCGCCATTGATGCGCACGCTCCGCCCGATGACATCCGGCGCCTCTGCGAAGCGGTCCTGCCAGATGCCATGCGCGATCACCACGACCGCCGCGGCTCCGGGCGAGTCGTCGTCAGCACCGAGCGCGCGGCCGAGCACTGGACGCACTCCCAGCAGACCGAACGTCTGCGCCGACAGGTAGGCTCCCTCGACCCGCTCGGTGGGCCGCCCCTCGCCACCGAGGTTCATGGTGGCGCGAGCGAAGGCCGCCACTTCGGAGAAGGACGCCAGCCCGGCCCGCCAGTCGAGGTAGTCCGGATACGAGACACCGCGGTCGCGCCCGCGGGCGTCGCGGGTGGTGAGCACGAACAGACCGTCAGGACGCTCGAACGGTGCGGGGCGCAGCACCATCGCGTTGAGGATCGCGAAGACGAGGAGCGCGATGCCCATCCCAGCTGAAAGAGTGGCAACGACGGCGGCACTGAACCAGGGCGCACCGGCGAGATGGCGCACGGCGTGCCGGAGGTCTTGAGCGACCGCCTCGACGGCCCGAAATCCCCGCTGAGCGCGGTACGCCTCCGTCGTGCCATCGACACTGCCGAAGGCGCGCCGGGCTGCCAGCCGAGCCTCCGAGGGTGTCAGCCCTTTGGACTCGAAGTCTTGTGCCAGCAGATCGAGGTGGGCCTCGATGTCGTCGGCGATCTCTCGGTCCTGGCGAGTCGCGAGGATGGTGCCACGGAGGCGAGACCAGAGCACGCGGGGCGAGACCATCAGCCCTGCTCCAGGAGTCGCGCCACCATCGCGACGGTCCGCGTCCACAGGTCCGCCTCGGCCGTGAGCTGTCGCCGCCCCGCGGCCGTGATGCTATAGAACCTTGCCCGGCGATTGTTCTCGCTCGTACCCCAGGCGCTCTTGATCCAGGCCTTCTGCTCGAGCCGCAACAATGCTGGGTAGATGGTCCCCTGATTCAACGCCAGGCCACCCTCGGTAACCTGTTCTATGCGTCGCGCGATGCCGTAGCCATGGAGTTGCCCGAGACCTTCGAGGGTCTTGAGCACCATCAAGTCGAGCGTGCCGTAGGGAACTTCCTGGCTGGGACTCACGGACCCTCCTGTTGATGTGCAACAGGAGTGTCTCCATGTTCATGTTGGATGTCAACACCTCGCCAACGGCGAGGCCAGGCTGTGCCACAATTCTTACGGAGGTGCCTGCCTCCCGGGTTCTGCACATTGGGGGCGTTCATGACGACTGACCGCATCGAAATCAATCCTCGCATCATGCTCGGCAAGCCGGTCATTCGAGGCACCAGGATTCCCGTGGACCTGCTGCTTCGCAAACTGAGCGAGGGCGCATCCGAGGCGGATCTGCTCGATGCGTACCCCCGGCTGACGCGCGACGACTTGCAGGCAGCCATGCGCTACGCCGCCGATACGGTCGCACACGAAGAAGTGGTGCTGATCGGCGCAACTTCGTCCACGCCGCAGGACTAGCTCGTGCAGTTCCTCGCGGACGAGAGCTGCGACTTCGCGGTCGTACGCGCCTTGCGCGCGGCGGGACACGACGTAACGACCGCTGCAGACCTCGTGGGCGGTGCGGACGATACGGTCGTCGCCGGCCTTGCGGTCAGTGAAGCGCGAATTCTGCTGACGGAGGACAAAGACTTCGGTCAACTCGCCTACGCAACGGGGCATATCCAGTCCGGGGTGATCCTGATTCGCTTTCCGGCCGGGGCGCGGCGCACAGTCGGGGCGGCCGTCGCGCATGCTGTGAGCAGGTTCGGCGTGCGATTGGTCGGCAGTTTCGTCGTCGTCGAGCCCGGGCGGGTGCGGCTGGGCCGACCGCCTCGCGCCTGACGACAAGGCCCCAGGCTGGCATCGCCGTGTGGCACTGTGTGGCACTGCTTCCGTGCGTGGCGTCATCTGGGGCCACCACGAGTCGTCGATTCATTCAGTAAATCGCGACCTGCGACGTCGTGCGATGGCTCTTCCGACGTCTCTTAATCTGTTGGTTCTCGGTTCGATTCCGAGCGGGCTCACCACTCCAACCGCAATGGCATCAATGGTTTGCGCGTCGAGCGCGTCATCGACGCCGTACGCCCCAACCGCGCCGTGTGGCACTGGTGTGGCACTGGTTTGAGGATCGTCCTCGCGGACCATGGGCGGCGTGCCCTCGCTCGTCGCCTGCGATTCCTCCAGCAGACGCAACGCGCGCTCCAGCCGCATCGCCGTGGAACGCAGATATCGGGATGTGGTCGTGAGGTTGGTGTGGCCGAGGAAATCGCGCACGTCGTGTAGCTCCGCGCGCGACTCCAGCAGCCGGCACGCGAACTCGCGGCGCAGGTCGTGGAAGTGCAGGTCCACCACGCCGGCCTTCTCGCACGCGGTGCGCCACGTGGTCTTGATCGACGCGATAGGGCCGCCCACCTCGTCGCCGAACACGTAAGCGTCCGGCGGTAGCACCTCGCCTTCCGGATCGGTCCGCAACATCTCGAGCACCGCAGCCAGGCGCTGCCCCACTGGAACGACGCGCAGGGTGCCCGTCTTGGTCTTGCCCGCGCGCAGCACGAGCGCCCGCGCTCGACCCGCCGCATCGCACTGCACGTCGCGCCACTGCAACGACAACAGCTCACCCAGGCGGCACCCGGTAGACAGCGCCGCGATCAACAGTCCGCGCAGGTGAGGCGTGGCGACCGCCATGAGCGCGTCTTCTTCGCCGGGCAGTAGCCGGCGCGTGCGCACGGTTTCGGCCGCGCCGTCGAGCCGTACGACGTTCACGCCGTGCCGCTTGAACGGCGTGTCGTCCCGGTATCCTTGCGCAATCGCCCAGTTGAACAAATGACGCACGCGCGCCTTGAACCGGTTGAGGCCGACATGCCCACCCTTGGTGCTGCGACCGGCGAGCGTGGCGGACTTCAGCAGTTCTGCAGGTACGTCGCGCTGCTCGGCCCGCAGCGCCGCGACCTGCCGCGCGGCAGTCAGCGCCGCGTTCACGGCATCGAGCCGCGCGCGAAACACGGCATCAAGATCGGCTCGGGTGATGGCCCTGAAGGGCACCGCGCCGAGTGCCCCGCGAGCGCGTCCGGCTGTGTCGACGACAGACTCCAGCAGCAGCCGCACATGGATCTCGAACTGGCGCACCGCGTGCGGCTTGCGGGTGGCGCGTCGCGCGTAGTCGCGCAGGTAGCGCTCCGCCACGTCCGCCAAGGTGGGCGTGGGCTCTGCAGGCGTCGGCGCACCTACGGCGGTGAGCGCGCACGTGCCCGCACGCACGTCCGTTCGAATGCGATCGGCGAGCGCCTCCGCCTCGCTGCGCGACATCACCTCGCCTCCTGGCCGATCGGTGAAGCGATGAAGGCTCACGCGGTGGCCCACCTTTCGACCCGAGGGCGTCCTTGCC
This sequence comes from uncultured Acidobacteriota bacterium, assembly GCA_963814395.1. GTDB lineage: Bacteria > Acidobacteriota > Vicinamibacteria > Vicinamibacterales > UBA2999 > CADEFD01. The sequence continues at coordinate 831,775 of CAWFCS010000027.1, read as the reverse complement.
GTGGCAGAACGCGAAGTGCCACGGGTGGGCACACTTCGTCCACTGTCGGGGCGCACAGCCGCAGCGCTTGGAGAGCCCGTCCTGACGTCGCATGGATGAAGTCGAAAATGCGTCGGGTGCGCGACTCAAGTCAAGGATGTTCCTGAGGCCCGCTCTGCACTGCTGCAGGCGCGTTGCCGTCGAGCCACTGGTCTACCCACTCGCGCTTGAACCGGAGCGCCCGACGGCCGCCCACGCGCACGTGGCGAAGCCGGGCGGCTTTCACCTCGCGACCGATGGTCGCTTCCGAGACGCGCGCGTGGACGGCGGCGTCGCGGCGGGTCCACCACCCGCCTGGCGCAGTGACGGGCTCGGGCCGGGCAGCCGACCCACACTGCCCCCTGCTCCTCATATTCACTTCGGGACTTCACCGCAAGCGCATGCTTACGGGTCGGAGTCGAATTGAGCTTCGGTAAGTGCGTCTACACTTGCCCGCAAGTCGAGGCATGAACGTCGAAGAAGTGTTGCGCCAATCGGTTCTGTTCGATGGGCGACTCGCGGCGGAACGGGGTTACCATCTCTCGGCTCGACTAGATGCCTGACGGCCATGTCGCGGAGCGGTAGCGCGCTGCGGTTCGGAATCTGGGCGTGGTGCTGAGCCGGACGGAGGCGCTGCGCCTGGCGATGGCTAGCAGCGACATCTTGTGACACGAACCATCGCGCTTTGTAGCGCTGTTCTCGTGATGCTCGCCGGGCACGCGGCAGCGGAGCCCGCTGCGACCTCGCGCCTGCGTTGGGTCACGAACGGATCCGTGCACGCAGCCGCAGTCAGCGGCCAGACGCTGTTCATCGGCGGCTCGTTCACTCGCGTGGCGCCCGCGCAGAACCTGCTGGGCCCATGGTTCGCGGTGTCCGCCTCGTCCGGCGCGGCGCTACCAGCCCTTCCGGACACCGATGCCCCGGTCTATGCCATCGAGTCGGATGGCGCCGGCGGCTACTTTGTAGGTGGCCGCTTCACACAGATCGGCGGCGTGCCACGCACGGCTCTTGCGCATGTCCTGTCAGACGGCAGCGTCGATGCCCAGTTCACGGTGCCCTTGCTGGCGCCGCCGGGATACGGGCCGCCGAACGTCCACACGCTGGCCCGCAGCGGCGGCGTGCTTTACGTGGGCGGAACGTTCGTGCTGGCAGCCGTGCCGGGCGGCGGCGGGCTCATCGCGCTCGAGGCGAGTTCCGGGGCGGTGCGTCCCTGGCATCCCGGTGTGACGACGACGGTCGCGAAGATCATTCCCACGGCCTCTCGCGTGTTCGTGCTGGGCGACTCCACCGTGTGGTCTCTCGACCCTGTCACGGCCGCCACGCAGTGGACGCGGCCGCTCGTCAACGGGTGGGTGTCGGATGCCGTACTCGCCGGAGGCCGGTTGCTGGTGGCCGGGCCGTTCGAAGGCGGCACCGACGGTCGTGGCGTGGTGAGCCTTGATCCCGCGACGGGCGTCGTGGATCCGCTCTGGGGGCCCGAGTGGCCGATGCTGCCGAGCCATCCGCAGCTGAACGCGATCGCCGTCATCGGCTCCACGGTGTTCGTCGGCGGCGCGTTCAGCGAGGTTGACGGACAGCCGCGGGCCAACGCGGCGGCCCTGGACCTGGCCACGGGCGCGCTCACGGCGTGGGCGCCGCAGGTGGAGGGCACCGTCCGAGACATCCTGCCGGCCCCCGGTGGCGCGGTGTACTTCGCCGGATCGTTTCGCCGCGTGAACGGCCAGGCGCGCGACGCACTGGCACGGGTGGACGCCGCCGGTGCGCTCACTGCCTGGAGCGCCGACGCCTACTCCACTGAGCTGCTCACACTGTCAGTCGCCGGCGACACGCTGCTCGCCGCGGGTTCGGTCGCGGTCGCCGGGGGTGTGGCGCGCGAGAACCTGGCGGCAATTGCGCTCGACACCGATGCCCTGCGCCCGTGGGCGCCGACGATGCCGTACGTCGTGACCGACCTTGCGAACCACGGCCCACTCATCTTCGCCGGTCTCAAGCAAAGGTCTCCGGTGGCGTTGCCTGCCGGACAGCCATCTGTGGTCGCGTTCGAGGCGCTGAGCGGACAACCGTCCACGTGGGCCCCGCCAACAACCGACCCCTGGGACCCTTGGGACCTCGTAGGGCTCGTCGATGGCCAGGTTTACCTCTCGTCTGGCTTCGGACGTCGCTTCGTGCGGGTGGATGCGCAGACCGGCGTGGTCGATCCCGTGTGGCGCGTTGTGGCCTGCTGCAACACACCCCGCATGTTCCCCGTAGGGGACCTCCTCTACCTGGCCGGCGACTCTTCTTTTTCCGTCGACGGCACCACGCGCAGGTACCTCGCGGCGGTGGAACGGCGGACGGGTGCGCTCACGCGGTGGGGCGAGCGCGCGCTGGTGCCCCCACCTGAAGGTCAACTCACGTTGGAAGGTGTCGCGATCACGGGCCAGTCGATGTACCTCAGCACCAGCAGACCTGGCAGGGAACTGCTGGGACTCGACCTCGACACGGGACGTCGCATCACCCCATTTTTTCTCGGCACGACGCACGACTCCGGCATCCTGGCCGTCGCCGACGGCTGGCTGCTGGTGACACGCCCGGTAGCAGCCACGGGACATCTGGAGATCCGCGCCCTTCGCAGCGACGGCGTACTCTCGACTTGGAATCCGAATCTCCGCCAGGCCGATCGGTGGGACTTCTCGACCCCGGCTCGGGTGCGCGTCCTCACCACCGACACTGATGTGATCATCACGAACGTCACGGGTGGCAACGGAGCCGCCGTACACGGCGTAGCCGTGCTCCCGCGGCAGCCGTCGACGTTTCCGATCACGCTTGACGCCGTCACGCACAGCAACGTCGTGCGCCTCAGCTGGACGGCGAGCTCGCCGCCCGCGTCCTACGTCATCGAAGCCGGCTCCGAACCGGGGCGAACGGACTTCGGGTCGTTCCGCACCGGCACCGCCGCCACCTCGCTGACCACGCTGGCTGCGACGGGCACGTACTTCGTGCGGGTGAGAACCGACCCAGCGGGCCCGCCGAGCAACGAGATTGCCATCGACGTATCGGGCTGCTCAGGCGCGCCGAGTCCGCCGACACGCCTGGTCGCTGCCGTCAGTGGCTCCACCGTCACGCTCACGTGGACGGCCTCGCCCGAACTGGTCGCGAGTTACACGCTCGAGGCGGGGTCTCGCGATGGCGCCGCGGACCTCGCGCGAGTTGCGATTCCCGGCGATCGCACGACGTTCAGCGCGGAGGCACCGCCCGGCACGTACTTCGTGCGCGTCCGCGCCGACACGAGCTGTGGTCCCAGCGGCCCCACGCCAGACGCGTGGTTCACCGTCGGCCAGGGACCGCTGCCGCCGTCCCCAACCGGTCTCACCGTCACCGGAACGTCACCGCTGTATACCGCGACCTGGCAGCCCGTCGCCAACGCATACTACGTGCTCGAGGTCGGTAGCGGCCCAGGGCTCGCAGATGTGGCACGCGTCATCACAACCGGTACCAGCGTGGGGCCGGCCGCCGTGCCTCCGAGTGCCACGTTCTACCTGCGCGTGCGCGCCATTGGGGCTGCGGGCATGGGCCCGCCAGGTCAAGAGTTCGTGCTCGCGACGCGTTGAGCGATCGACGGTCGCCACACCAGTCTTCGAAGGGAGCTCTGCAGAATGTCCTGGCGCCCGAGCCGTCTCACGCGACTGCTGGTCGTAGCACTCGGCCTGTTCCCTGCCGCGCGCGCCAGCGCGCAGGCCCAGATGCCGCAGCTCCGCATCGTCGTGCCGAGTGGCCCAGGCGGCGCCTGGGATCTGACGGCACGTGTGCTCCAGCCGACTCTGCAGGCCGAAGGCCTGGCACGAACGACGACGGTCGAGAACATCGCCGGCGCGGGCGGCGTCGTCGGGCTGACACGCTTTGCGATGGCCGAACGAGGCAGCGACAACGTGCTGCTGGTCGTCGGCAACGGCCTCATCGGCGCCGCCGTCAGCTCGGCCTCTGCGGTGACGCTGGCCGATGTCACGCCCATCGCCCGTTTGTCGGGCGAGTGCGAGGTCCTTATCGTGCCGGCGCAGTCGGCATTGCGGTCGGTCGCAGACCTTATCCGATCGCTGCGGGCCGAGCCGGCCACGGTGTCGTGGGGCGTGGGCGGCCCCGGAGGCACCGACGCGATCACCGCGTGGCTCGTGGCGGATGCCGTGGGCGTCGAGCCCAAGCGTGTCAACATCATCCCCGTGGCGGGTGGCGGCGAAGTGATGCGCGTCGTCCTCGGCAGCCAGGTCACCGTTGGGGTCAACCCGCTCACGCCCGCGGCGCCGTACATCACGGCGGGAACCGTGCGCGCCCTCGCCGTGTCGTGCGCCGAACGAGTTCCGGGCGTCGATGCGCCGACGCTGCGCGAGGCGGGCGTCGACGTCGAGCTCGAGGCCTGGCGGGCCCTGGTCGCACCTCCCGGGATCACGCCAGCCGCGCGCGCACGTCTCGAAGCCCTGGCCACGCGCCTTGTCCGCGCGCCGGCCTGGCGCGACGCTCTCGAGAAGTACGCCTGGAGGGATCGGTTTCTGACCGGCGCCCCGTTGGCCCGGTTCCTGTCCGACGAACAGACCCGCATCCGGGACATCGTCCGCAGGGTTGGAACGACCGCGAGTGAGGCGCGATCCTTCGAGGCCTACCCGGCTGTGGTCGTCGTGGCAACGCTCGCGGCGGCGCTGGCTTTCGCGGTGCAGCGGCGGCGGTCGCCTGCCTTCACGCTGGAAGCTCCGGGCGCCGGGTGGCCGGCAGTCGGACTGGTTGGCGTCGGCAGTTCGCTCTCCGTGCTGCTCATCGAACGTGCGGGCTTCGTGCCCGCCGCCATGGCACTCTTCTGGACCACGGCGCGCGCATTCGATCGACGGCATCCGATCCGCGACGCGGCGTGGGCGCTCGTCCTCTCGACGACGGCATACATCGTGTTCGCGAAGCTGCTTGGGCTGCCGTTGCCCGCTGGCGTCCTCGGGCGCTGGTTCTAGAAAGATACTTCCAGATGGACACCCCGGCGCTACTCTGGCAAGGACTGGCGAGTGCCGTCACCCTTCCCCACCTTGTGTGGGCATTCGCAGGGGCGGTCCTGGGCACGGCGGTTGACGTACTTCCCGGTATCGGCCCGGCCATGGCAGTGGCCATGCTGCTGCCGGTGACCTTCAGTCTGGATCCCACGAGCGCCTTCATCATGTTCGCTGGTATCTACTCCGGCGCGATGTACGGCGGCTCGACCACGAGCATCCTGATCAACGCCCCAGGCGAGACATCGTCGGTCGTTACGTCAATCGACGGACACATGATGGCGCGCGACGGCAAGGCGTCGGCGGCGCTGGCAACGGCGGCGATCGGGTCATTCGTCGCTGGCACCCTCGGCACCATCGGGCTCACGGTGTGCGCGCCGGCCATGGCGTCGGTCGCGCTGCTCTTCGGCCCTCCCGAGTACTTCGCCCTCGCGGTCGTGGCGCTGGCCACGGTGGTGTCACTGCCGGGCGCCGCCTTCAGCGCCGGCGTGCTCAGCCTGCTCGTCGGGCTGCTGCTCGGCGTGGTCGGCATCGATCCGCTCTCGGGCCGCGCACGCTTCTCGCTGGGCATTCCGCAACTGCTCAACGGGGTGGACCCTATGATCCTGGTCATCGGGCTGTTCGCCGTTGGCGAGACGTTCTATCAGGCGTGGGTGCACGGCCGCGACGCCGAGACGGCCATCGCCTTGAACCGCTCGACGCGAATGAGCGCCGACGACTGGCGCCGCTCGTGGAAGCCGTGGTTGCGCGGTTCACTCATCGGATTCCCGCTGGGGGTGTTGCCGATCGGCGGCTCCGTGATCCCGACGGTGCTGTCGTACGCGTTGGAGAAGCGGCTGAGCGCGCGACCCGAGCAGTTCGGCCGCGGCGCGATCGAAGGCGTCGCCGGCCCCGAGGCGGCGAACAACGCCGCAGCGGCCGGCGTGCTCGTGCCACTGCTGACGCTGGGTCTGCCGTCGTCCCCGACGGCGGCCGTGCTGCTGACGGCCTTTCAGCAATACGGCCTTCAACCGGGACCGATGCTGTTCACGACACGGCCGGATCTCGTCTGGACGCTGATTGCCAGCCTCTACGTGGGCAACGTGATGCTGCTCATTCTGAACCTGCCGCTGGCGCCATTCTGGGCACGCGTCATGCTGGTGCCGCGGTCGCTGCTCTTCGGCGGCATCCTGCTGCTGGCCTCGCTCGGCGCCTACAGCCTGAACCGCTCCGTGGTGGACCTGGCCCTGCTGTTCCTCGTGGGTGCCGGCGGCTTTGCGATGCGGGTGCTCGGCGTGCCGCTCATCCCGGCCGTGATGGGCCTCATCCTCGGCCCGGTCGCCGAGCAGGAGATGCGGCGAGCGCTGGCGATCAGCCAGGGCGACATCACGATCTTCGCAGCGCGCCCCATCGCGGCGGCCCTGCTGGTGGCGAGTCTGGCGATCCTGCTGGCGCCCACGCTGTGGCGCCGCGCCTCGCGGTGGCTGCGCCCGTCGTCCTAGCGGCGGGCGCCTTCGTCCACGTCGAGTTCCGGAGCCAGAGACGCACGGCTTCGGCTAGCATTAGCGTCCGGGGGAACTGAATGCAGAGAGTGCTCGTGTCTCTTGTCTGTTGCCTGCTCGGCCTTGCCGCCACGGCCCGGCGGCCACTCGCCGCCGCGCAAGGCGGGGCGTCGACGGTCGATCTGAACGAGATTTCGATTGATGCGCTGCAGGAGGCGCTTCGCGCCCGCCGCGTGACGTGCCGCGCGGTTGTGGACCATTACCTCCAACGCATCGACGCCTACGACACGCGCGGGCCTGCCCTCAACGCGATCGTCAACCTGAATGCGCGGGCGCACGCCGAGGCCGACCGCCTAGACGCCGCCCTTCGCGCCGCCGGCCCGGTGGGCCCGCTGCACTGTGTCCCCGTGCTCGTGAAGGACCAGTTCGAGACGGCTGACATGCCCACCACCTACGGCTCGGCGGCTTTCAAGGCTTTCGTGCCATCGCGCGACGCCACCGCCGTCGCAAAACTTCGGGCGGCGGGTGCAGTCGTCATCGCCAAATCCACCATGGGTGAGTTCGCGTCGGGATATGCCGGCTCGATCTCGGGCTCGCCGCGGAATCCGTACGACCTCCGCCGGCACCCCGGCGGCTCGTCGAGCGGCACCGGCGCCGGCCTTGCCGCCGGCTTCGCCACGGTCGCACTGGCCGAGGATACGGGGGGGTCGGTTCGGGGACCGGCCGCGATGGGCAGCCTGGTCGGCCATCGGCCCACGCTGGCGCTCGTGAGTCGCCACGGAGCACTGCCCTCGAGGCCGATCTACGACTCGGTGGGCCCGATCGCGCGGACCGTCAAGGACGCCGCTCTGATGCTCGACGTCATTGCGGGATACGACCCCAAGGATCCAGTGACGGCCTACGCGGTTGGCCGGATCGCCGGGCCGTTCGCCGCTGCGCTGCGACCAGACGCACTCCGTGGCGTGAGACTCGGCGTCATCCGCGAGCCGATGGACCGTGGCACCAACACGGCCGCTGAGGACTACCGCCACATCCGCGCCGTGCTCGACCGCGCTCACGCCGACCTCCGAGCGCGCGGCGCCGAGCTGGAGGATGTCACCATCGCCGACGTCGCGACGCGGCTCGGTCACGCCTACGACGACGATGTGTTCGAGACGGAGGGCGCAACCGACGCCTACCTGGCGGAGCATCCGACGGCGCCGGTGCAATCCCTGCGCCAGCTGCTGCTGGCTCCGGGCGGCATGCTGCCGTGGCGCGCACGCGGGCTCATGGGCACCATTGGCCGCTCAACGAACGAGGCCGGGTTCCTACGCGTGCTGCAGGCAGCGGAAAGCCTCCGCCGTACGGTGCTGAGCCTGATGGCCGAGCGACGACTCGACGCCCTGGTGTACGCCACAGCCGACCACGCACCGAGCATCGTACCGGCCGACCTCATGACGAACGCCGCAGCGGCCGGCGACACGCGGGTCGGCAGCAATCGGTCGCTGGCGCCGGTGCTCGGCTTCCCCGCCGTCTCCGTGCCGGCGGGTTTCACGCCCGACGGCCTGCCCGTGGGCCTCGAGATCATGGGCCGTGCCTTCGACGACGCGAAGATCCTGGGCTACGCCTTCGCCCACGAACAAGCCACCCGCCACCGTCGTCCGCCGCAATCGACACCGCCACTTCCGCGCTAACCGCGCCCGGCGGACGAACACTCACATGTCTCACCCACTCACTCGACACGCGGTCGTCATTCCGGCAGTCTTTCTCGCCGTGGCGCTCGGACCTGCACCAGCCCTCACGCAGCCCCGCACGTTCGATCTGCAGACCTCGAGCGTCCAGGACATTCAGGATGCTGTCGCGGCCGGCGCCCTGACCTACGAGCGGCTCGTCCAGCTCTACCTCGCGCGAATCGCTGCGTACGACAAGCAGGGGCCGCGCTTGAATGCGATCCTTTACATCAGTACCCGGGCGGTCGCCGAGGCTCGCGCGCTCGACGAGGAACGGCGGCGGTCGGGCCTCCGCAGCCCGCTCCACGGTATCCCGATTGCCGTCAAGGACAACGTCGACACCGCGGACATGCCGACCACCGGCGGAAACATTGCCTTTGCAGGCACGCATCCACCCCACGACGCCACGATCGTCGCCAAGCTTCGGGCCGCGGGGGCGATCGTCTTGCTCAAGACGAACATGGACGAGTTCGCCATGGGCTCTCAGGGGCTGAGCACGCTGGGTGGCCAGGCGCTCAATGTGTTCGACGTCCGTCGCAGCCCCGGCGGGTCAAGCGGCGGCACGGCCGTGGCCGTCGCCGCCGGCTTCGCCACGCTCGGCATCGCGACCGAGACGGGACAGTCCACGCGCGGTCCGGCGTCGAACGCGGCATTGGTCGGCCTCGTGCCCACGCGAGGCGTCATCAGTCGGGCCGGTGTGATCCCACTGTCGTTCACCCAGGACCGTGTCGGCATCCACGCCCGATCCTCCGCAGACGTCGCCGTGCTGCTCAGCGCTCTCAAGGGATTCGACGTCGAGGATTTCCAGACGTCGGCCTCCCTCGAGGTCGCCGCGGACGGCACGCCTGCGCCAGCCCGCGGCGCTCGCCAGGCCCCACTTCGTGTTGGTGTGCTTCGCGAGCTGTTCCCGGCGGCACCGGAGGCCGCCCCTGCCATCTCCCTTGTGGAGCGGGCGTTGAGTACACTGGGCGCCCAGGCAACGATCGTCGACGGCTTGAAGACGGACCTCGACCTGCCGTCGTTGATTCCCTCGCTCCGCGTGAACAACTACGAGGTGCGCTTTGCCTTCGACGCCTACCTGCGTCGCCGTGGGCCATCGAGCCCAGTGAAGTCACTGGCCGACTTGATTGCCTCTGGCAAGTACTTGCAGGACCTCGATAGCCGCTACGACGTCGCCATGAAGGTGCAATCGCTCGACACCGACGTCGAGTACCGCCGCCGGCTGGCGCTCCAGCGTCGCGTGCGCGCCGCGTTGCTGGCGCTGATGGACCGCGAGCGGCTGGATGTCCTCGCGTATCCGACCAAGTCGTTGACGGCACCTCCGGTCGGCGAAGCGGAAGTGGGCGGACCACGGGACAACCCGTTCAGCGCCGTGGCGGGGCTCCCGGCAGTCGTCGTTCCGGTGGGCCTGCATCCTGACGGGCTCCCCATCGCCATCGAGTTCCTCGGCCGGCCCTTCGCCGAAGACACGCTGCTCCAACTGTCCGGCGCCTACGAGCGCCTGCGGGGGCCACGTCCGTTGCCGCCGACCACACCGCGCCTGCCCGGGGAGGTCTTCCCCTATGAGAAGAGGTAGACAGCCGGTCGGCAGACATCTTGGCGTCATTGCCTCGCGCTGAGGCGCAGCCGCTGTCCCGACCATCCTTCGCTGCAGAACAAGTAGGCCCCATGCCCTCACGACGACTCCTCTCGACACTCTTGTTCACGCTTGTCGGCGCCCTCGGCCCGCTTCAGGCCGATGCCCAACCTGCCCTCCCGAAGGTCCATGTGATCGGCACGGGCGGCACCATCGCCGGCGAGCAGTTCGAACCCGGAACGCTCGGGCGCTACGACCCGAAGAAGCCGGTGAGCGAAATCGTGGCGTCGGTGCCGCTCGTCGCCCGCTACGCCGACGTCTCATCCGAGCAGTTCTCGAACGTGCCGAGCCCGTCGATCACCCCGGCGCATTGGCTCGGCCTGGCCAAGCGCATCAACGCGCTGCTCGCCGAACGGCCAGACCTTGCTGGCATCGTCGTTACCCACGGCACGAGCCGACTCGAAGAGACGGCCTTCTTCCTGCATCTCACCATTCGGTCCGATCGCCCGGTCGTGATCGTCGGCGCGCAGCGGCCCTCAACCGGGGTCAGCCCGGATGGTCCGGTCAATCTGCTGTCGGCGATTCGCGTGGCCGGTTCCACCGAGGCGCGCGGCAAGGGCGCCCTCGTGGTGATGGACGACCGCGTGATCTCCGCGCGTGAGGCGATCAAGGTGTTTCCTCGAAGCGGCGGCTTCGAGGGCGCAGAGATGGGCGTCTTGGGCACCGTCTCCGAAGAGGGTGTCACGTTCTTCTACCAGCCCACACGCCGACACACGCAGGCGGCGGAGTTCGACCTCGCCCAGGTCTCGGCACTTCCAAGGGTCGGCATCACCTACTCGTACGCGGGCGCGCCCGGCGTGGCCGACGCCGATGCCGCAGGTGTTGTCGTTGCGACGACCGGCATGGCGGACGACGAGATTCGGTACTTCAGTGACCTTCGCGCCAAAGGCGTCTTCGTGGCCGTTGCGTTTCCGACGGGCATGTCCGATCGATTCTCGTCCGCCGAACTGCGCGTCCGGGCCGGACAGGGCGGCGGCGCTGCGCGCACGCCGCTCGTCGTGGCGCGCCACCTGACGCCACACAAGGCGCGCATCCTCTTGATGCTGGCTCTGACGCGGACGTCGGACGGCGCGATCATTCAGCGCATGTTCGACACCTACTGAGAGGCCCCGCGCCTCGTGACCACTCGCGCGCCAGCGACGCCGGTGTGCGCGGTCACCCGAGGAGCTCGCGCAACCGCGGCAGCGCCGCTGCGAGCGGTTCGACGCGAATGCCGTCCACCACGTAGGACCGCTCGCCACCGTAGAGCATCAGGCACCGTGCCTCGGGGTACTCGCCCGCGAACACACGGAGATCGGCAAGGTCGCGGTCCCTCAGTGACGACGAACGCTTGACTTCGATCGCGACGAGGCCACGCTCGCCGTAGAGCACGAAGTCCACTTCGTGCTGCGCTCGCGTACGCCAGTAGTGCAGCGCGTAGCCGAGGTCGTGGTTGTCATTGGTCGCGCGCAGTTCCTGAAGCACCAGGGTCTCGACGGCCGGACCGTCGATGTCTTCGCTGGCATCGAGAGGGCCTGTCGGCCGCAGCGTGCGGTAGACGCCACAGTCGAAGTAGTAGAACTTGTCGTGCGCCACGACGGCACGCTTCGCCCGGCGGGCGAACACGGGAAGTCGCACCGCGATGAGCAGGTCTTCCACGAGCGAGAAGTAGCCCTCGACCGTCTTCCTCGGCAGGCCAACCTCGCGCGCGACGTTCGCCACCGAGAGCACGCTCGCCTGCGAGAAGCTCGCGGCGGCGAGGAACCGCGAGAAGCCGTCGAGGTTGCGGGTGAGCGCCTCGGCCTGCACCTCTTCGCGGAGGTAGGTGCCGACGTAGCTGGAGAGGTACCGTTTGGGGTCGCTGGCAACGTAGACCGTGGGCAGCTGTCCGAACCGCAGCGAATGTGCCAGGTCGAAACTCGCGCCGAGTTCGGCCGCCGTGAGCGGGTGCATGGACAAGGTGCGAGCTCGTCCAGCCAACAGATTGACGCCGCCCCGCCGCAGCTTCCGTGCGCTCGAGCCGGTGAGCGCGAACCGCCACCCCCGGCGCTCGATGAGACGATGCACTTCGTCCAGGAGGGCCGGCGCGCGCTGCACTTCGTCGATGACGACCGTCGTGCCCGCGCGCGGCGCGACCAGCGCTTCCAGTCGATTGGGATGTGCCGAAAGCTCCGCGTAGACGCCAAGGTCGAGGAGGTCGACCACGAAGGCATCAGGCACCGCCTGCCGAAGGAGCGTCGACTTACCTGTGCCTCTGGGGCCGAAGAGGAAGAAACTCTGCTCGTTCGGTGGCCTGAGCGATCTGGCGAACATGTCGCCATTTTATCATTCAAAGTGGCGACTACAGTGCCTAATCGCAGGCTTCGGCCCCACAACAGCGCGACGCGCCTGGCTCCTCAGTATTCGGTGAACATCCGTCGGATCTCGGCAACGGGTTCGGCGGGCCGGACATGAAGACGCTATTCATCACCGCCAGCAAGACCCACTTCAAAGCACGGACCGACGTGGCCGGATTGCCGCGCTAGAGGCACGACGCATGGTGCGCCGATTCTACCGAGGACAAGGCGGCAGCGCCGCTACTTCTCTATCGGCGGTGTCCAGTTGAGGATCAGGGTGATCGGCGCGGCTGCGGCGTCCGCGACGGGCTGGTTGATAAGGAAGCGCCCGTCGCGCGCTACGTCATACTGCGGACGACTGGTCGCCACCGTCCCACCGTCGATGACGCGCGTGGGAAACAGCGCCACTGGCGTACCAGACTCGAACGAGGCGCCTGTGGCCGTCACCGACACGGCCATGAGCTTCGCGTCAGGCGCAAGGAAATAGAGTTCCTTCCCATCGGCGCGCCACCGTGGCGCCACGCCCCCCGCGGTCGACACCTGCCACTTGCTCCCGACCGCGTCGGGAAACGGCTGCACGACAACTTCGAACCGCCCTGACTCGTTGGTCTGATACGCCATCCACCGCCCGTCCGGAGACAATTGCGCCAATACTTCCTGCGCGGGCGTGTTCGCAACGGCCCGCGGCGGATCGTTGCGGCGCGTCATGTCCAGTGCCCACAGGTCGCGCCCGGTCTTTGGATCCTGTTCGTAGTACAGCAGCCAGCGGCCGTCGCGCGACCAGTCCTGCGTTTGCTTGGCGTTGGGCGAGTCCACCACGACCTCCTCGACGCCCGCTCCGTTTGCTGACTTTACGTAAAGGTTCAGCACCCCTGTTCGGTTAGACGCGAACGCGACGCGCTCGCCATCCGGTGACCAGATCGGAACGCCGTCGCTGGCCGCGTCGAACGTCAGGCGCGTCAATCTGCCGTTGACGAGATCCTGCAGCCAGATGTCGATATTGCCTTGCACCGCGCGCCTCATCGCCACCCGTCGATCGTCGCCCGACAGCTCCGGCCATCCCGGGCCGTTCGCATCGGGCTCGCTCGTTACGCCCAGGCGCTTACCTGTTCGGTCGAACCACGTGAACTGTCGCGAAAAGTTGGCAATGGCGCGATAGGCCACTTGGCCCGTTCGCGATACTGAGATCCCGAGCGCCAAGCCGTCCACGCCGATGCCGTCGGCCAGTGTCACGGGTGCTCCGGTCAACGCCCGCCCTGCGAGGTCCAGGCGCCGCGCCACCAGTGTTCCTTGGCGCACGAAGACGACGCGGTCGGGCGGCAGGAACGCGCCGCCGTTGTCTGCTGCCGTCAAACGCGTCGGGGCGCCGCCGTCGAGCGACGCCAGGTAGAGCCCACCCGTCTCGGGGGTGCCTTCCACGTAGAACACGAAGTGGCGGCCGTCGGGGAGAAAGTGCGGGTAGCGGTGACCCGACTGGCGTGGAGGATCGAGGCGCGTCACGGCCACCGGCTCACCGCCGTCGGCCGGAACGCGCCAGATCGGGCTGTTCAACTGCCGGGTGAACAGAATCGTGCCGTCCGCTGTCCACGTGCCGCCCAGAGCCGCGCTGCTCCCACTCGCCGTGGCGAGGACTTGTGGGACACCGTCGGCGACGTCGACGCGGAGGAGCCGGCCACCCGCGAAGAATCCGATGGTTCGGCTGTCAGGCGACCAGAACGCCGACACCACGCCCTCTGTGCCGGCGAGCGGCCGCGCGTCCGTCTCGTCGAGCCGACGCAACCACAAACGCAGTACGCCATCGCCCGAGGCGACGAACACGATGGAACGCCCATCGGGTGACAAGTCGAACTGGAGCGGTGCGTCCGTAGCGGGCGTCGTGATCTCGACGCGCATTTCAGGCGGCGCGACGGGCGGCGTTTCGCGCAAGTGGCGCAGCGTCGGCACCGCCATCGCCGTTGTGATCGCGGCCATGGCAACGAGCGCGGCACGCACAGGCCGCCGCCCACGCGGCGACGCCGTCGTTGCCGCACTCGCCGGCTGCGCGGCCACGTCGAACGCACCGTCGAGCGCCAGGCGCATCGCCGCGATGTCGGGAATACGCTGCTTCGGGTCTTTGTGCAGACACCGCTTGAGGTACACGACGACGCTCGACGGCACACCCGCCGGCAACAGCGACCAGTTCGGCTCGGCACGAACCACGGCCGCCAACGTGTCCGTGAGGTCCTCGCCGGGGAACGCCCGCGTGCCCGTCAGCATTTCGAACAGCACGGCGCCAAACGCCCAGATGTCGGCGCGTTTATCCACCTTCTTGCCGCGCGCCTGCTCGGGGCTCATGTAGGCCGCTGTGCCCAGAATCACGCCGGCCTGAGTCATCGCAGGTGACGTGATGGTCGGTGAGTTCATCGCCTCCGCCGTCGCGCTCGACGCGGGCGCGTCGAGCGCTTTGGCGAGACCGAAGTCCAGCACCTTGACGACACCGTCACCGCGCACCTTGATGTTGGCGGGCTTCAGATCGCGGTGGATGATTCCCTGCTCGTGCGCGGCTTCGAGTGCCTCGGCGATCTGCCTGGCAATCGGCAACGCCTCGTCAAGCGGCAGGCCCGCTGGCACGCCCGATGCGCCGCGGCGGGCCATCCGCTGCGCCAGGTCCTCGCCCTCGACGAACTCCATCACCAGCGCCCGCACGCCGTTCGACTCTTCGAGTCCGTAGATCGCAGCGATGTGCGGGTGATTCAGCGCCGCCAGCGTCTGCGCTTCCCGCGTGAAACGCGCCAACCGGTCGGCGTCACTGGCGAACGAGTCAGGCAGGACCTTGAGCGCAACGTCGCGATTCAGCCTGGTATCCCGCGCGCGGAATACCTGGCCCATCCCGCCCTCGCCAATCTGGGCGGTGATGTCATACGAGCCGAGGCGCGTGCCAGTAGTGAGGGCCAAGCCGCGGAATTATAGCGTCAGGCGCCGCACGCAGGCCATCACCGATCCGGACGTCCTCAGCCCCGCGCGACAACAAACAACGTCAGAACAGCGCGATCGGGTTGACCGGACTGCCGGTGCCCTTGGCCACCTTGAGCGGCAGCGCCGTGAACATGAACTCGTAGCGTCGTTCCTCCGCACAGGCCTGGGCCAGCGGTTCGAGCAGCGTGTTGTCGATGAGAGGCACGCCGTAGCTATACAGCACGCCGTGTACTGGCCAACGGTGCCCGGCTGGGTCTGGCAGGGCGTCGTGCATGTCCCAGGCGAAGGCCGCCACGTCGCGATCGCGGATGAATCGGGCGCACGAGACGTCGAACCCGGGCCTGGCGCCAGTGGCGCCGGAGTACGTCTGCCCAGCGCGAGTGAACGCCTCTCGCCCGCAATGGACCAGCAACGCGTCTCCTGGTCCTATTGTCACGCCACGCGCCTTGGCGATGGCCTCAAGCTCCTGGCCGGTCACGGGCTGGCCAGGCACGACGTGGGTGGTGCCACGATGCCTGGGCACGTCGAGCAGGACGCCTCTCGTGACGAGGCCATCGCCGAATGCGGCGATGTCGCCATAGCGAGCGCCAAACGTGTCGATCTCCTTCGCGGGATCTCGCCCGTTCCACATCCCATTCCCGTCCCACATGTGCGACAGCGCATCCATGTGGGTGATGGTCACGCCGTGGTACTCGAACCCGTAGTAGTCGACGACCGAGCCGCGGTCGGCATTTACGCGAATGTAGTGCTGCGGCGGCGTAAAGACCCGACTGAGCGAGACGACCCGGCCCGTCCGAACGAGGCGTGCTGCTTCGACGCGCTTGGCGGGCGTGATGAGGTTCGCTGCGCCGATCTGGTCGTCCTGCCCCCAGCGGCCCCAATTGCGCTTGTAGTCGTATGCGTTAGCCGCACCAGACTGCTCGGTGGCTGACACCGCCGCGTGCCCTCGTGAGGAGCTGGAGAGCGCCACGCCTCCGAACGCCGCCGCCTTCAACAGGAACCGTCGTCGATCTGAGATCACGTGTCCTCCCACCTGCGCCCGACCGCCTATCTAGCTTGGCCTGCTGCAGTCTGCCAGTTCTGCACCACGGCCACCATCGTCTGGCTGAACGTCGAGACATTGACCAGGAAGCGCTGACCATCCGGGCTGACCGCCACATGGTTGGCGTGCATGGACCCAACAGTCGTGTCTACGGCGATATCGAACAACTTGGCGGGACGACCCGCGACGAGCGCGGGACCTTGCGTGAGCGGGACCGCATACACGCGACGATCGCTGCCGAGGTAATAGAGCTCGCGCCCGTCCTCGCGCCACAGCGGGTGGGTGCCACCCTGCGTGGAGATCTGGATGCGTCCCCTGCCTGACGGAAACTCCTGCACCCAGATCTCCGGACGGCCCGCTGGGTCGGCCGTGTAGGCCAGCCAACGGTTGTCGGGCGACAGGCGCGCGCCGTACTCGTTGTAGTCCGCGGCTAACAGGGGCGTGCCCTCCCCGCCCTGCGCCGGGATCATCCACACGTCGGCCTGTGTCTTGGGATCTACCTGCGTGACCACCAGCGTGCGACCGTCCTTCGTCCAGTCCGTCGGGAACTGCGGGCGACGGCCAGTGGTGAGACGCTCCTCGGTGCCTGGGGCCGTCACCGACTGGCGGAAGATGTTATTGTCCACGTCGCCGCGCTGGGAGTACGCGAGCTGCGAGTCATCGGGCGACCACACCGGATTCACTTCCGGCGCGGTGTTGAACGTGAAGCGCGACGCCACGTCCCGATCGGTATCGAGAATCCAAAGGTCAGCGTTCTGCGCCTGGAATACGCCAAGGGCGGCCTTGCGGCCGTTTCGTGACATCACGGGATAGAAGGTGTCGAGGTTGTTGAGCCCCGACGCAACGCCGGCGACGCCCAGAGACCTGCCCGACCGGTCGAACCATTGCGACACCGACGACGCTCCAGAACCGGCTCGAGGCGAGAACGCCAGAAGGCTGCCCATCACAGAAAAGGCGCTGTAGCCGAAGCCGCCGGCCGCGACGGGGGCCGCCACTTCCACGGGCGCGCCGAGGGCGAGGGTGGCGACGTTGAACGGTCGCGCGACGATCGCGCCGTTGTCCACATACAAGAGGTGGCCGTTCTTGACGGTGGCGTTCGAGTAATGCGACACGAGCCGCGTGGGCGGGGCCCCGTCGAGCGACGCCAGATAGACACCGACGACGTCTTCACTTCCTGCCTGGTTGGTGTAGATGAAGCGGTTGGCGTCGAGGTGCTCGGGAAACCGATGCCCCACTTCGCTCTTGGCGAGGTTGATAGTGGTGGCCTGTGACACAGTTCCACCTGAGCTCGCTACCTTGTAGACTGCGCTAACGGGCTCAGGCACAAACAGGATGGTGCCGTCCGGTCCCCAGCTTCCGCCGCGGCCATTGGGCGCCGTGGCCAGCACGCGCGGCGGACCTCCGGAGAGACTGAGCGCCTTGACCTTGCCCTCCGCGAAGAAGCCCAAGGCGTCGCTTCCGGGTGCCCAGAACGGGTATAGCGGATCGTCCGTGCCGTCCAGACGCCGCGTGGCGCCAGACTCCAACGAGCGCAGCCACAATGCAGGCGGCCCCTCGGCGGCCTGCCCCACGAACACGAACCGGCGTCCGTCTGGCGAGATTACGATGGCACCGGTGACGCGAACACCGTCCGGCGGTGACACGGCAAGCGTGAGGCGTTCGGTCGTTGGCGAGACGGTGGCGGGTGCACTCGAACGAGCCAACCCGAATCCCCCTGCTACGGCAGCCATCAGGGCGACGAGCCCCAGGGCGACTCGACCCCACCAGCGCGAGGCAGAGACTTGGGCGACGACAGTTGACACGCGGTCCGGAGCATGCAACTGACTCCACGTCAGCGCGTGGCGAACATCGGCGGCCGACTGCCACCGGGCGTCGGGATCCTTCTCCAGGCAACGCCCGACAATACGATCAAGCAGCGGCGGCGAGACCGGCTGGCGGGAGGAGAGCGCTGGTGGCTCGTCCTTCAGGATGGCCCCCATGACGCTGGCGGACGTGTCCCCCCGAAACGGCCGCTCGCCGGTCACCATCTCGTAGATCACGGCTCCGAGCGCCCAGATGTCGGCACGGTGGTCGGCGTCCTTGCCTTCCACCTGCTCCGGCGCCATGTAGTGGATGGTGCCGAGGATCGTGCCTTCCGCGGTACCGGCCGTGGTCGTCGCGGACTTCGCGTCCGACATGGCCACCGCGCCCGCGGACGGGCGCAGCTTCGCCAGGCCGAAGTCCAATAGCTTCACCTGCGGTGAGCCAGTCGAACCCGCGCCGCCCTTCGTCAGCATCACGTTCGCCGGCTTCAGGTCGCGGTGCACGATGCCCTGGCGGTGTGCCCTGTCGAGTGCGTCGGCAATCTCGCCCGCGATCCTGAGCGCCTCGGCGATCGGCAGCGCGCCCTTCTCGAGCCGCGCCGCCAGCGTCTGTCCATCGAGCAGCGGCATCACGAGGTAGTGCGTGCCGCTCGCCTCTCCCACGTCGTAGATGCCGCAGATATGCGGATGGTCGAGCGCGGCCACGGCCCTCGCTTCGCGCTCGAAGCGCGCCCGGCGCTCAGGATCCCCCGCGACGTCGCCCGGTAGCACCTTGATCGCCACGTCGCGACCCAGGCGGGAGTCGCGCGCGCGATACACCTCGCCCATGCCGCCGGCGCCGACCTTCGCCAGCACGATGTAGGGCCCGAGCGTCTGGCCAATCATCTCAGCGAACCCTCGGTCAATTTCACGACGTCACACATCCTCGAGGCCAAGAGCCAGGATCGCTTTCCGTCCGATGGCCCGCATCGTGGAATCGTCGAACGAGCCGACGTATTTCACGAATCGTGCCTTGGACACCGTCTGCACGTTGTCCAGCGTGACGAACGAGTCCTTCGCCAGATTGGCGGCCTTGCCGACTGCCACCTCCGTTGGATACCCCTTGCCAGCGCTGGTAATCTCGGCGACGGTCAGCTTGTTGACATGAGCGATGACGGCCTGCCTCGTGAGGATCACAGCGGGCCGGCGGCCGGCCTGCCCGCCGAGATCGAGTAGCCAGACGTCGCCTCGATTCACTTGTCGCCCCAGGTCTGCGCAGCCAGCCAATCGTCGGCACGCTTCCCCGTGTCGGGCGCGCGCCCGATGGCCGCGAGCCATTCCTGCTCGAACCGCTCAACGGACCGACGCTTCAGCCACTCACGAAGCGCCTGGCGGACCACCTCTGAGCGCTTGAGCCCGAGCGGCTCAGCCGCACGATCGACGGCGGCAAGGGTTTCGGGGTCGATAGTGACCTGCACGTTCTTCATAACATTTATTGTACATGATCGCATACGAACACCGTTCGCGACGTGCTGATCGACTCGCCTCGGTCATTCTGGTGTCGTGGTGCCAGCAATCCGCTTGCGGTGTCGCTGGCTACGTGTCCCGAGTCGCCATACGTCCATCGGCTACACCTGCTTTAGCAGAATGTCTGCAAGCGTATCGGGCCGATCGATCATGACGTCGTGCCCGCTCGGCACCTCGAACGTCTGCCAGCCCTGCCGCTGTCTAACCTCTGCGAGGTGGCGATCGAACGTGGCGTTCGGGTAGCCCGTGGCTCGCACGTAGGCTTTGCGCGGTACTTTCTCCATCGCGCCTGACAGGCGAACCTTCTGCATGGCCACGGCCACCGGCTGTGGCGTCATCCTGGCATCCACCCAGGCGCGATCCCGCTCATTGACGTTGAACGTCTCAGCGCGAGGCGGCTGCCGGACCGCGTCGCCGTTCTTGATGGCCAGCTCCAGGCTGGCCCTGCTGGACGGCGTGGCCACGTCGAACATCGATTGACCGTCTCGCGGAACGTAGGCATCGACGAACACGACTGCGGCAATCGTCGGGAGCCGTCGCTCGACGACACCGGCGAGCACGAATCCGGCATACGAGTGTCCGCACAGAATGACCTCGCTGAGGTCCTCCCACTCCATCAAGTTAGCGATGTCGGCGATGTGGGTGTCGAGCGTGAGCCTGTCGCTCAAGAGGTGCGAACGGTCTGCCAGGCCGGTCAGCGTCGGGGCAAACACCTTGTGGCCTGCGGCCTCGATTCGGTCCGCAACGCGCCGCCAGCACCCCCCCCCGTGCCACGCGCCGTGCACGAGTACGACACTGCGCCGCCTCGGTGCCGCGAACTGTGCGCGTTGCGAGGCCGACAACTCGACGCCCGCCGCCGCGGCCGTCATGCCCAGCATCTCCCGGCGCGTGGGGCCTGCCGATGGCTTCATGAGTCCCTCAATCCAGTGAGCCGCTGCGTGTCGCGTGCTGGCGCTTGGTAGATGCTAACGAGCATCACTTGCCGGTCGCGTCCGGGAACATCTCAGCCTTGAGCGCGAAGATCGACGCCAGCTCCGGCTGCTTGTCGCGTCCGACGACGCGGTGGGCTACGTAGTCGCCCGTCACCGGCCCGAACTTGAATGAGTGGTCGGACCCGCCGCCGGCCAGCCACACATTGTCGAACCCGGGGTGCTTGGCGACGATGAAGTTGCCGTCCACGGTGCTATCGAGCTGACAGATATGCGCGTTGATGAAGGGCTGCCCCTTGAGAGCCGGGAACAGTTGCACGGCGCGCTCCAGGATGTTCGCTTTCTCGTCGGGCGTCGGCACCCGGTCGTGCACGTCTGGATCGACCGGCGTCGCGCCAACGGTCATCATCACGGCGAGGCCCAGCCCATCCACGTTGGGCAGCATCGCGTTGGTGTTCGGCAGATGCGGAAACGAGTAGTCGCGGCCCCGGTCCGCGGGCAGACCAATCATGCCGTGGCCACTTCTGGCCACCCTTAGCTTCCGGTCGAGCAGGTCTGGGAACATCTTCAAGAGCCACGGACCAGCGGCCACGACGAACGTGCCGGCACTGACCGTCTCGCCTGACGACAGCGTCACGCTCCGCAGCGTGCCCTTCGACGTGGGTGCCAGCGACGCCTTCGCCAGTACGAACCGCCCCCCCTTCTTCTGATACGCGTTGGCGACCGCCACGCACGACGCGTGCGCCTTGATCGTGCCGCCCTTCGGCTGATAGAAGCCCACGACGTCTGCGGCGTCTTCGGTCGCGATCTGCGGCCAGCGCTTCGACAGCTCGTCGCGCGTGAGGATCTCGTACGGGAACCTCAGTTTGTCGAAGCTCGCCAGCACCGTCGGCGATGGCTGCGTACGCGACACGCCCAACACACCGGACTCGAAGTACAGCGGTGTGCCGAACTCGGCTCCGCGACGTTTCCACTGCTCCATCGCCGCGATCGCCCACCGGGTGTAATACTCGCGATCGCCGTAGCCCGCGCGCATGCCGCGCACTTCCCCGCCAGAGCTCGACTTCGAGTTTCCCGGGCCGTACTGATCGATCATCACGACGGAGTGGCCCATCTCCCGAAGCGAGAGTGCCGTCCAGCCGCCGAAGACACCGGCGCCGATCACGGCCACGTCGGCCGTGATGACATTGCCGGTGGAGGTACGGATCGCCGGCGCCTGGGCCAGCGCCGTGGTGGCGCCCCACGATCGCGTTCCGGAGATGGCGAACGCGCCGCCGTATGCACTGGCGGATTCGAGAAATTTCCGACGATTCATGGGCGCCCCTCCTGCCGTGGTGGTGCCATGGATAGCCGCACCGCCGCGCGCGAGGCGAGCGTAGCACGCGGATGGCGGTTCGACTCCCGCTTCAAGCGGAACCTGGTGTCAGGGCTAGCGAGTCGCCGGGGCGAGGCGGCGTAGTTCGTCGAAGAAGTTGAAGACGAGCACGGCGGTGTCGTTCACGGGCACGGGGGCCAGTTCCGGGAGCCACGCGCCAACCACCCGATTGCCGTCCGGGTGGATGTCGAATCCGCGCCCGTCGTAACCCACCGGCCCCCGCGGCCGCGGCACGGCCCGCGCGTTCGACCACGGGCGCGGCACGTCCGGCTGGAAGGCGTTGCCAACGACTCGAAAGGGCACCACCATCAAACGCTGATCCAGGCCCATGAACAGGAGTTCGTTGCGTGCCCGTGACCAGGTTGGATCGGCGCCCGCCGGCGCCACGAGCCTGGGCGCGCCTGGCCCCGGATACGGGCGCACATAGACTCCGTTCTGCCCGCCGTCATTTGATACGTAGGCCATGAATCTACCGTCCGGGGAAAACGCGGGGGTCAGCTCCTGCGCTGGTGTGGCGAGAAACGACGTCACCTCACCTACGGATGACGGGCTCCCAGGCGGCCTCAGCAGCTGCAGGTTGTAGTTGGTTACAGGGTGGTTCTCTGTGATGGCAATCACGTCATCCTGTGGATGCCAGTGCCCAGGGAAGACCGGATTGGTCGAGTTGCTCAGTTGTTCCGGCTCGCCTGTGCCGTCGGCCAACTGCACGTAGGAATTGAATGCGGGACCTCGCCGACTCGATCGAAACGCTATCCGCTTGCCGTCGCGCGACCAGACGGGCATCCAGTCTTCGCCTCCATCGAGTGTGAGTGGGGACGTGGTTCCACGATCGATGTCATGAATCCATATGTCCGTCTGCGTCTCGTCGAACGCGTCGAAAGCGATGCGCCGACCCTCGGGAGACACGCGGGGGTTGCTCCAGTCTGTCGGCGCCATGTCGAGCGGTTCGATCTTCCCGTCGCGGGTCAGCCACCTCAGTGGCTGCACGTCACGGACATCCTGCTCGAGGTAGGCGGCGGTGCCTCCGGCGCCGACGTCGAACTGCGCCGAACCAGTCGCCACCAAACGAGATAGACGGTCGAGAATGGGAACCGATGCGCCACCGGCTTCCAGCCGGTCGGCATCGAAGGGCACGGCAAGCAGGCGCCCATCGTGGACATACGTCACGTGACCGCTCTTGTGATAGCGCCCGAAGTAGCCGCCAGTGACGATCGCCTTCGGCTCGCCAGACGGCAACGGCTGCACCATGACTAGGCCGTCGTTGTGATTGCCCAGATTCTCGGACGTCGAGTAGATCACGGCGCGAGACCCAGGCAACATTTGTGGCCACCTGTGCGCAGCCTCGCCGGCTCGGAGTGTCGTAATGGCACTCGGCATACCGCCGTTTTCGCTAACGCGCAGAATCGTGGTGCCGGCGGCGGTGTGGGGCGAGAACACGATCGTGCCGTCGTCCCCCCAATTCGCCCCGCGACCATTCGGGGCGTCACAGAGTACGGTGATCTCGCCTCCCTGGACGGGCACCTTCTTCAGCCGTCCGACGGTAAAGAAGCCGATCCACTGGCCGTCAGGCGAAAAAAATGGCGTCCGCGCGTCTTCGGTGCCCTTGAGTTCGACCACGGCTAGCTGATCGAGTCGTCGCACGAAGAGCCTGGGCACATCGCCGAGTCGCCGGGCCACGAACGCTACGACCGATCCATCCGGCGACAGCGCAAACGCCGGCCCACGATCGGTCACGAGCGAGGCGCCGTCGGTGAGCCTGGCCTCCACACGAATCGGCATCGAGGCCACAGGCGGCACGGCTTGCCGTGGCACCAACAGCGCGACCAAACCCACGAGCCCGCCAGCCGCGGCCACGAGCCACGGCACCACCCGCGAGGGTCGAGACGACGTGACTGCTGGCTGTAAGGGCTTCCCCACCTCGCTCGCCAACCAGCGCAGCTGTCGTCCGACGTCGGCTACTGACTGCCAGCGCTCGTCGGCGTCCTTGGCGAGACACCGCTCGACGATGAAGTCGAGTACGGACGGCGTGAGCGCCTGCCGCGTAGACACTGGGGCCGGCGAGTCCTTGAGAATTGCCCCCATCACACTCGCGGCCGTGCCGCCCTGAAAGGGCCGCTCGCCGGTGAGCATCTCGTAGAGCACGGCGCCCAGCGCCCAGATGTCCGCACGGTGGTCGGCGTCTTTGCCCTCCACCTGTTCCGGCGCCATGTAGTGAATCGTTCCGAGGATCGTGCCTTCAGCCGTACCGGTGGCGGTGGCGCTCCCGGTTTGGGAGCCGGTGCCGAGGACTACCGGACCAGCCGTCGGGCGTAGCTTGGCCAAGCCGAAGTCGAGCAGCTTCGCCTGCGAAGAGCCTGTCACACCCGCGCCGCTCTTCGTCAGCATCACGTTCGCGGGTTTGAGATCACGATGCACGATGCCCTGACGGTGTGCCTTGTCGAGCGCGTCGGCGATCTCCCCCGCTATCTTGAGGGCCTCGGCAATTGGCAGCGGGCCTTTCGCGAGCCGCGCCGCGAGCGTCTGCCCGTCGATGAGCGGCATCACGAGGAAGTGGGTGCCGTTCGCTTCACCGACATCGTAGATGCCACAGATGTGGGGATGGTCCAGCGCCGCCACCGCTCTCGCCTCGCGTTCGAACCGCGTGCGCCGTTCGGCATCGCCCGCCACGTCGCCAGGCAGCACCTTGATCGCCACGTCGCGCCCCAGACGGGTATCGCGCGCGCGATACACCTCGCCCATGCCGCCGGCGCCGAGCGGGGCGACGACTTCGTAGGGGCCGAAGCGAGTACCGGCAGGCAACATGACGCTACTTCCGCATCAACTGTGTCCAGTTCATGATCACCGTGATCGCCGGACGCACGGGTTGATCGACGACGGTGTTGACGAGAAACCGCGAACCGTCGGCAGTGACGGCGTAATGGGTGGGATACGGCGCCAGCGACTCCGGCGTCTCGACGTCGAAGAGCGGGCGCGGCTCCTGCGCCTCGAAGTTCGCGCTGGCGGTCGATACCGACACCGCCATCATCTTGCCGTCGGCCGACACGTAAAACAGCTCCTTGCCGTCGCGACGCCATTCCGGCTGCATCCCGCCGGCGAGCGACACTTTCACCGGCTGCGTGTTGCCCTGCGGATATGGGCGGACGTAGACGTCGAACTGTCCTGACTCGTCTGACACGTACGCGATCCATCGCCCATTGGGGGCGAACCTGGGTTGAAACTCGCTGAACTCGGTGGCCAGGAACGTCTCGGGCCGCGGCTCGCCGTCGAGGTTGACGACGCCTAGGTCGTAGCCTCGCTCGGTCGACTGGTGATAGATGAGCGTGCGACCGTCTGCCGAGACGTCGTCGGGATAATTGGCATAGCGCTGGCCAAAGACGAACTCCTCCGGACCCGCACCGACTTTCCGGAACACCGACGTAAGCCCTGCTGCCCGCCCGGAGCTGAAGTAGAGACGGCCAGGAGCCCACGCCGGGAACCAGTCTGCGGCGGGGTCTGAGGTCACGCGCAACACGGACGCTCGCTCGACATCGAGGTTCCAGAGATCTCGCTCCGTCATCGTCTCCCCCGCCCTCGCGACTGTCACGAGCCGTCCATCGGGCGAAAGCCGAGGTGAGAAGTAGACGCCGGCCGGACCGAGTTGTCCTGCAACCTCTCCGGCACGCGTATACCACCGCAAGCTCGTGACCGTCCCGATCGGCGGGCCGTAGGCCAGTAGCCCCGCTTGAGAGGCGGAGAATGCGCTGTATCCGAAGGTGCCACTGAAGTACCCGACGCGATCAGCGACCTGGACTGGTTCTCCGGTCGGCGCGAACGTCTGCTCGTTCAGGCGTTGAGCCAATAGGACACCGTCGCGCACCCAGGTCAAGTAGCCTGCGGAGAACTGCGCCAATCCGTTGGTCGGCAGTATCAGCGTCGGCGCCGCGTCGCTGTTGAGCGAAGCCACGTAGATTCCTTGGCGCTGAGGGCTCTCTAACCTCTGGTAAAACTGGAACTGCACGCCGCCCGGTAAGAATTGCGGCCAGTTGTGTCCGATGACACGCTCGCCCGGCGCCCCCGCGGCACGATCGACTCGCGTCAACGGCGACGACTCCCCTCCTGAGGCTGATACACGCTCCAAGCCGCCGTTCGGGAACCGACAGAATACGATCGTGCCGTCGGCGCCCCACGCTCCGCCGCGCCCAGCCGGCGCGTTGGCGACAACTTGCGCGGCACCTCCGCTCACCGCAATCCGCTTCAGTTTGCCGTTGGCGAAGAACGCCAGATGCTCACTATCCGGCGACCAGAACGGAAACGAGGCGCCTTCGGTGCCCGCCAGCGCCCGCGCGTCGCGTTGGTCGAAGGAGCGGACATAAATTTGCGACGTGCCGCGGCGACGCATGCCCACGAAGGCGATCTGCTGCCCGTCTGGCGAAAGCGCAATCTGCGGCGTTCCGGCGACGGGTGCCGGACTGAGCATCACGTCCACGGGAGGCTGGATGTCGAACTGCACGACCTCTGCCGGCGCGGCCGCAGGCGCGAACGCACGCGGTCCTAGCCAGGCGCCGGCTGCGAACGTTAGTAAGGCCGCAGACGCCGCCAGCAGTGGCCTCCTTCCGCGGGCCTCGGACGGGGAAGGTGCCGGCGCGTCGGCATTCGGTGCTGCATGGGGAATCAGCTCTAGAGCAGACTTCAGATCGCTGGCGCTCTGCCATCGCTCGTCGGCATGCTTGCCCAAGCAGCGTCGCACGATGCGATCGAGGGCCGCTGGTGCCAAGGCCTGCCGCGCAGCCAGTGGCGCTGGCGCGTCCTTGAGGATGGCGCCCATGATGCTCGCCGCCGTGTCGCCCTGGAACGGCCGCGCGCCGGTCACCATCTCGTAGATCACCGCGCCGAGCGCCCAGAGGTCCGCGCGGTGGTCGGCCTCCCTCCCTTCCACCTGCTCCGGCGCCATGTAGTGGATGGTGCCGAGGATCGTCCCTTCCGCCGTGCCCGCCGTGGTCGTAGCAGACTTCGCGTGCGAGAGCGCCACCGCACCAGCGGACGGCCGCAGCTTGGCGAGCCCGAAGTCCAGCAGCTTCACCTGCGGTGAGCCTGAACCCGCGCCGCTCTTCGTCAGCATCACGTTCGCCGGCTTGAGATCGCGATGCACGATTCCCTGGCGGTGCGCCTTATCGAGCGCGTCCGCGATCTCTCCAGCGACCCTCAGCGCGTCGGCGATCGGCAACGGCCCCTGCTCCAGCCGCGCCGCTAGTGTCTGCCCCTCGATGAGGGGCATGACGAGGTAGTGCGTCCCGTTCACCTCGCCGACGTCGTAGATGCCACAAATGTGCGGATGGTCCAGGGCAGCGACCGCACGCGCCTCCCGTTCGAACCGCGAGCGCCGCTCGGGGTCATCGGCCACATCGCCCGGCAGCACCTTAATGGCCACATCCCGACCGAGCCGCGTATCACGCGCGCGATACACCTCGCCCATCCCGCCCGCACCCAACGGAGCGAGAATCTGATAAGGCCCGAGGTAACTGTTGGCGGTCAGGGGCATTCTGCCGAGGCGGACTCGTGGCCTGGATTGTATCCGGCCTCGGCGCCGCCCGTGCTTATCTCCGGATCGCCGGCAACGGGGGCGCAGCGCCTGGCGGCAACTGCTGGTCGAAGATGTCGAGCAACACCGCAGTCGCTGCGTACTCACTGAACAGGACAGAGAGGTCCACCAGGCCCTTGGCACCGAACAGTCGCAGCGCTCGGGCGTAGGTCTGGGACGACACCTTGCGCTGTCCGATGGCCTCGCGACCAAGCGCGATGATCGCGGCATCGCGGTCCGCAAGCCCTTCGAGCGGCCTGCGATGTTTCACGACGTCGATGACCATCGGAAGCACGCCATCTCTCAGCGCCACAGACTCGTGTGCCTGCCAAACAAACTGGGCATCCAGCTCACGTGCGACCGTGAGCACCGCCAGCTCCACGTCCCGTCCGGGAAGCGCACTTTCGAATCGTAGGTACGTCATGAGCTCGCGATGGGGTCCTGCGGCGTCGGGGCTGTGCAGTCGAATCCCGGTCGGCCCCTGGAATCCGGTCACGCGCCTGGCGTCCCCAACGAGATCTTCGAATAGCTTGCGCCCGACGTCGCCGAGCGCGTCGCGTTTCACGACCGGCAACCGATTTCGCGACTCGGGATTCACGTCGCGCGGAAGCTCCGCGGCGGCGGGCGTCTGCGAAGCGCCGGCCCGCGCCGGAGGCTCGATGTCTCCCTTCCCCGCTGACCCAACCGCGATGACGGGGGCCTCCTAGCGCTCTACACGAAGCGAGTCAGAATCGCCGCCAGGGCCGCACGGTCGTCGACCATCACATCGTGACCGCAGCGGATCTCGAACGTCCGCCAGTCCTGTCGCTGCTTGACCTCGGCAAGGTAGCGGTCGAACGTTTGCGCGGCACCTTCGCCAGCGCCCCAGACAGCGAGAGTTTCTGGAGCGCCACCCCCACGGGTTGTGGCGTCATCTTGCCATCCACCCAGGCACGATCACGCTCATTGACGTTGAACGACTCGGCGCGCGGCGGTTGCCTTACTTTGTCGCCAGCCTTGGTCGCCGCCTCCAAGCTGGTCCTGCTCCATGGTGGGGCGACCTCGAACATCGACTCGCCATCACGTGGCACGTAGCCATCCACGAACACGGCCGCAGTGATCCTCGGGAGCACGCGCTCAACGACGCCGGCAAGCACGAATCCGGCGTACGAATGTCCGCAGAGAATGACTTCGTTCAGGTCTTCCCACTCGATCAACTGAGCGATGTCGGCGATGTGGGTGTCGAGCGTGACGGCGTCGCTCAGGAGGTGCGACCGATCCGCCAGCCCAGTCAGCGTCGGGGCGTAGACCTTGTGACCCGCGGCCTCGAGGCGATCGGCGACGCGTCTCCAGCACCAGCCGCCATGCCACGCACCGTGCACGAGAACGAACGACCGGCGCACCGCACGACGCGGATGGGCGTCAGGGCGCTGGACACCGAGACCGGCTCCGGTCGCAGCGGCAAGGCTTCGCAGTGCCTGCCGGCGCGAAGGCCTGTTGGGAAGGGCGTGTAGTTCGCTCACGGCTCATCACCTACCGCTCGCGTCGGGGAACGTCTGCGACTTGATCGCGAAAACCGACGCCAGTTCGGGTTGCTTGTCGCGTCCGACGACCCGGTGGGCTACGTAGTCGCCCGTCACCGGCCCGAACTTGAATGAGTGGTCGGACCCGCCGCCGGCCAGCCACACGTTGTCGAACCCGGGGTGCTTGTCGACGATGAAGTTGCCGTCCACCGTGCTATCGAGCTGACAGATATGCGCGTTGATGAAGGGCTGCCCCTTGAGAGCCGGGAACAGTTGCACGGCGCGCTCCAGGATGTTCGCTTTCTCGTCGGGCGTCGGCACCCGGTCGTGCACGTCTGGATCGACCGGCGTCGCGCCAACGGTCATCATCACGGCGAGGCCCAGCCCATCCACGTTGGGCAGCATCGCGTTGGTGTTCGGCAGATGCGGAAACGAGTAGTCGCGGCCCCGGTCCGCGGGCAGACCAATCATGCCGTGGCCACTTCTGGCCACCCTTAGCTTCCGGTCGAGCAGGTCTGGGAACATCTTCAAGAGCCACGGACCAGCGGCCACGACGAACGTGCCGGCACTGACCGTCTCGCCTGACGACAGCGTCACGCTCCGCAGCGTGCCCTTCGACGTGGGTGCCAGCGACGCCTTCGCCAGTACGAACCGCCCCCCCTTCTTCTGATACGCGTTGGCGACCGCCACGCACGACGCGTGCGCCTTGATCGTGCCGCCCTTCGGCTGATAGAAGCCCACGACGTCTGCGGCGTCTTCGGTCGCGATCTGCGGCCAGCGCTTCGACAGCTCGTCGCGCGTGAGGATCTCGTACGGGAACCTCAGTTTGTCGAAGCTCGCCAGCACCGTCGGCGATGGCTGCGTACGCGACACGCCCAACACGCCGGACTCGAAGTACAGCGGTGTGCCGAACTCGGCTCCGCGACGTTGCCACTGCTCCATCGCCGCGATCGCCCACCGGGTGTAATACTCGCGATCGCCGTAGCCCGCGCGCATGCCGCGCACTTCCCCGCCAGAGCTCGACTTCGAGTTTCCCGGGCCGTACTGATCGATCATCACGACGGAGTGGCCCATCTCCCGAAGCGAGAGTGCCGTCCAGCCGCCGAAGACGGGCAAGCCCCCGTATCAGACGGTCGTGTTCTTTCCTGGCTCGAACACGCTGTCTCAGCGGTCGAGCGATCAGATCAACCCGAGACTGTTCGACCGGATCATGAAGAGCGGCCGGGTCTTGGTGCACCCCATCTACAAGAGCACGTTCGAGCGCGGCGACGGGCTCGTGGCCGACTACCCGAACATGAGCAATGACTTCCGCGATCACGTCATCATGTGGGCGAAGGACGTGCGGCGGACGGTGGACTATCTGGAATCGCGGCCGGACATCGATCACGAGCGGTGGCCTACCTGGGGGTGAGTTCGGGCAGCTCCATGGCTCCCGTGTACCTGGCCATGGAGCCGCCCTTCAAGTCGGCCGTGCTGCTGGTCGGTGGGCTCTACGCACAGCGGTCGAAGCCGGAGGTCGAGGCCATCAATTTCGCGCCGCGGGTCAAGGTTCCTGTGCTGATGCTCAATGGCCGCTTCGACTACTTCCTGTCGGAGGAGGGAACACGGATCCCGATGTTTCGTCTTCTCGGCGCGCCCGATACGCAGAAGCGCCGGGTCGCCTACGACACCGGGCACAACATCCCGCGTCCGGATCTCATCAGGGAATCGCTCGACTGGCTGGATCGCTACCTCGGGCCGATCCGGTAGGTCCCGACGATGGCAACAGGTGCCGACTACATGCGGTCGATCACCTCTTCGCGAGCCGCCCGAACGCAGTCGAGCAGGTGCTCCATGATGTCGGGCGTCACGAACACGTTCATCGGAAACGCTTTCAGCGCGTAGACGACTGCTTCGGGATCCGCCCCGTCACGGTTGTAGGTGGTGTTCCGGAATCCGGTACTGAAGCTGGTGTAGGTGCAGGGCACGCCGTTGATTTCTCGACCTTCGCGATACCACTCGAACAGCTTGTTGCCAATCAGCTCGGTGAGACGATTGTGCTTGAGGAGCTCGGCGCGCGCTTTGGGGTCGCTGAGTTCACTGGCGAACTGCGCCTTCGCGTCGATGCCTTCGGGATACGCGCGGTACAAAGTGATCAGACCGCTATCGTCGGGATTCACCACGACGAACTCGCGCCGGGCGTTGAGCTTGTCGCAGAGACAGTACTTCGTCTCGAGAATGCCTCCCAGAATCGCCTGAAAGCCCTCTTCGCCGAAGTACTTGAGCGTGGCCCAGCCCGCGAGAGAGCCAGAGCTGCTCCGCGACACTTCCAACGTGTGGTACATCGGGTTGTACGGCGTGCGCACCTGCAGATACACGTCGCTGCCCCAATTCATGAGCGTCTCGAACTCGCCGGCGTTCTTGTAGAGGAACGCGCTGCTCGCGTAGGGCGCCCAACCGACCTTGTGAAAGTCGATGCCGACAGCGTCAGCATGGATGATGTCCTTGAGGGCCGCCATGTTCTTGCGGATGTGCGGGAGCACCTCCGGTGAGAAGCCCAGCGGATTCGCGTCGAAGTCATAGTGTTTGAACATGATCCACGACCAGCCGACCACACAGTCCGCGTAGAGGACGGTCTTGCCGAAGCCCACGGGGTTGGGATACAGATCGAGCAGTTCACGCACTTTTGCAATCGGGTCGAATGCGCTGGCGTCGGTGGTACCCATGGTGCAGGTGACGAGAGCCACCGGGATCTTTCGCGTGCATAGGTCTTGCAGGATGGACTCGAGGTGCGTCACGTCCATCTGGTTGGTGTCGGGGTCCGTGCGAACGAAGACCAGGTTGTCGGTGCCGATGCCCGTCCAGTCAGTGGCGTTGAGGCGCGCGAAGTGCGATTGCTGTGAGCAGATGACCTTGGCATCCGTGCGCTGGCCGGTCTTGCGAGAATCCGCGATCACTCGCGTGAGGCCGTACTTGCAGCCGTAGAGCCAACAGCCACCGCCGCCGTAGGTGTAAATGGCGCCGGTATTGAGCGGGTCCCAGCCAATTTGATTGGCCATCATGCCGGCGGTTTCCAACTCGGCTTTGTGCACGTTCCAGGCGTACTCACCTTCGAGGATGTTCGGAGAGAAGACCTGGGCCAGCATGGAGGCGATGATCGCGGCAGTGTTGGCCTGCGGAATCACGTTACACATGGTCAGCGGGCTGCCCCAGTTGGGCGCACCCTCGAAGAGCTTCACCACATCGTCGACCACCGCATCGACAGACGACATCGTCTTGGGCAGGTGGACGTTCTTGACCTCGGGGTAGTGGTACGCGAGCGCAGCGTTGGTGCCGAGGAATGCCGGACCGTTGCGCGTCGGCTTCAGCTGGTCGATCTTGGTGACGGCTTTGGCGACGGCCTCGGCCAACGGATCTGTGCCCTGAGACCTGAACGGGGACGGGAACTCCGACACCATCACCTTGCGGTACTTGGCCCACCCGGGCGCCCCGTCCTTGATCGCGCCGTCGCCGTGCCAGATTTGCTCGAACGCCGTCTTTGCGGTCATTGACGCTTCTCCCGTGTTGTGAGGACTTCGCCTGCACCGCGGCCGCGGGTCGATCGCGCCAGGGCGCCGGTCGCTAGAACCGCATCCGGGCCGCGAGCTGAATCTGGCGCGGTGCCGCCGCTTGCGTGAACTGTCCGAATCCCTGCTGCGGATCCTGTGGGTACGAGCCCACACCGAATACGTTGTTGATTTCTGTGAAGTTGGTGCGGTTGAACAGATTGAAGGCCTCGAGCATCACCTCGAGCCGCGCGTGAGCATGCAGGGCGAACACACGACTCACGCGCAGATCGATCGTCGCCTGGTACGGCATCGAGCCGGCATTGCGGCCCAGGCTGGAGGCTGGGTCAGCAGGATTCACGCGGGCGCGATCAGGCGATACGTCGCCTGCGTCTCCGTCCCCGTTCAGGTCTGCACCGGCCACGATGTTGTACGGGCGACCCGACCCCACGGTGACGATCGAGGAGAGCCTCACGCCGGCGAACGCCTCGTACACGCCGGCTGCCACGAGTCGATGGCGCTGATCTTGAGCTGACGGGCCTTTTTCGCTCATCGGATCGAATCCGATGGGCAGGCCGTTGGGATCGGCGGGGTTGCGCCCCCGGCCCTGATTCTGCGGACTCGACTCGTTGTGGTCGCGGGCGAGGTCTTCGGCCTTCGAGAGCGTGTAACTGACCGCGATCTGGTGGCCGCGAGTGGCGCGTCTGGTCGCCGAAAGCGCGATCGCCTGGTACCAGGTCCGTCCGAAGTCGGTCCACTGATACACGGTGGTCGACGATCCAGGGATGGCCACGCCCGTTGTGGGATCGATCGTGTCAAGAGGCCGTCGCCCTGGTCCCAGATCGGCCAACAGCGGGTTATAGTCGATCGCTTCCACGAAGTTGAAACCACGCGCGATGACCACGTTCGCCGACAACGCGATGCGGCCAGGCAGCGCGCGGTCCACTCCGAACAAGGCTTGGTGCGTGAACGGGGTCCGCATGTCCGGGTCGACTGCGATGACGAAGCTTGGGTAGCGGCCGACTGGCTCCGGCAATTGCCTCCCGGGGGCTTGCCACGTAGCGATTGACGCCGGAAACGTCTGTACCAGCAGGCGCACGCCATCCGGCTGGCCGGTGACCACTCCCGAGACGCCGGGAATCGCCGAGAGCTGGTTGCCGTAGTACATGCCATAGGCGCCGCGCAGAAGCGTCGCCCGGTTCCCGCGGGGATCCCAGCTGAACGCCAGTCGCGGTGCCACGTCGTTGTTGTCGGCAGGAAAGCTCGTGGCGCCGAGCCCGGGGACGTTGCCAGCGAACGTCGGGTAGAACTGCTTCTGGTAGCGGACACCGAGATTCAGCGTCAGGTTCGGCCTGAGGCGCCAGTCGTCTTGGGCGAAGAGCGAGACGTCGTGATACCCGAACGGCTTGGACGACTCACCGTAGCCTTGCACGTAGGCCACCGGCAGTCCGAGCGCCAACGCCTGAATCGACGACACGGCAGACGGCAAGACTCCCGGAATCGCCGGCAACGCCGCGAAGATATAGCGGCCGCCGAAGACCAGAGGAATCGACTGTTCCGTGAAGTCGACATAGCTATAGTCCACTCCCGCCTTGAACTGATGCGCCTCGGTGAAGCGGCTCAGGGTGTCGACCATCTGCAGCCGCCGATTCGTGCGCGGCTGCGGCGTGTACCGTTGCCGCCCGGCGGTCGCCACCCCGAGGACTTCCACCTGCGGACCGCCCTGGTCGTTGCGCTCGCAGGTGCCGCCGCAGGCCGGATCGAGCGACAACACGTCCTGACGCCGGGACGAGAACTGCACGCGAATCTCGTTGAGCACCTTCGGCGACACCACGTGCGTCTGCGCCACCGCCACCGTCGCATCAGCACTGTCGAGCAGCGCTCCGCTGCTCCGAGCGACCAGCCCCCCCCACGGTTCGCTGTTTTCGTCCAGGCGAGTCCCGGCGTTCACTCTCACGCCGACGTGCTGGCTGGAGGTCAGCTGATGGTCGATCTTCCCGAGAAGCTGATTGCCGGCGCGCGAGTACGGCACATTGCCGGTTTCGATCGCGAAGCCGTTACGGCGCAGGATCTGCGCGGGGGTGCCGACCGGCTGGCCGAAGACGCTGATGGCGGTCGTGTCGTCGATCGTGACGCGGTTCGCGGTGGCGACGTCCAGCCGCTCGAACGATGCAAAATAGAAGGTGCGGTTCCGCTTCAGGGGTCCACCGAGCGTCGCCCCGAACTGCCACTGTCGGAACGGCGCCTTGTCGTACGCCACCGGGGCCCCGGCGGGGGTGAATCGCTCGAAGTATTGGCGGGCATTCAACGCGTCGTCTCGACCAAACAGAAACACGCTTCCACCCGCGGTGTTCGAGCCGCTCTTCGTCACGATGTTGATCACGCCGCCCGCGGCCTTGCCGAATTCGGCCGAATAGGAGTTGCCAAGCACCTGGAACTCCTGCACCGCCTCTTGACTGAACGTGTCGCGCACGCCGCCGTTGACCAGATCGTTGTTGTCCAGCCCGTCGACACTGATGTTGTTGAACCGGGCCGGCTGCCCGGCGAAGGTCAAGCCAGAGGTCGCCGCCGCCCCCTGCGTCGGCGTGCGATCGGTCGAGACGGCCGGCGTCAGGAGCGTGAAGGCGATGAAGTCTCGACCGTTGATGGGCAGCGCCTCGAGCTGCCGCGCCGATACCACCGTCGTCAATGCCCGTCGTTGCGGGTCGATCAGCTGCGCGTCGGCTTGCACGGACACGGTCGTCTGCGTGGCGGCGAGGGTGAGCGTGATCGAGAGGTCCACCTGCTCGCCGAGCGTCATCACGACACCCTCGACGACCTTTTTCGCGAATCCCGACCGTGCGGCAGCGACCGTGTAGATCGTCGGGGCCAGCGCGGGCACCACAAAACGCCCGTTGCGATCGGTTGTGACTGTGCGTGTCACCCCCGTGCCCGCGTTGGTCGCGGTCACCTCGGTGTCAGGCAGCACCCCCATCGTCTCGTCGAAGACGGTGCCCGTGAGGTCGCCACGGGTTGCTCGCGTCTGCGCCCACGCCGACGCTGTAGACAGTGTGAGCAGCGTGACGACAAGCCAGACGTGGGCACTTACAACGGCGTGGGCCCCGCTGTGCGAGGTTCGTGTCCGTGACAAGCGAGCGAAGCGTATGCGCCGAGCACTCACCAGTCAAGCACCAAATGATGAGCCAGTTCGTCCTGACGCGCGCCACTCTGGGGCCGCCGCATTCACGCGCTGGGCGCCGTCGTTTGACACACCCTGGGTCGGTCGTCACAATCCGTCGCGTGGGCGAAGAGAACGAACCGACCCGCATCGCTCGCGGCGAGGACGACTCAACCACGAGCGCGCAGCGGGGGTCTGGTGGGGCGCCGGTCGGCGCCGGCCCACAGATTCGCGTCGGTAGCACCTTGGTCGACGGCCGCCTGCGGATTCTGCAGCGTCTCGGCCAAGGCGGGATGGGCGCGGTGTATCTGGCCCAAGACGATGGGCGTGGCGCGCTGGTGGCCCTGAAGACGCTCAATCGGCTTGATGCGGCGAGCGTGTATCGACTGAAGAACGAGTTCCGTTCACTGGCCGATGTGCGTCATCAGAACCTGTGCCGCCTGCACGAACTGTTCCACGACCTGGGCGAGTGGTTCTTCACCATGGAGGTGGTGGACGGGGAGCGGTTCGACGAGTGGGTGCGAGGTGACGAGGCCCGGCTGTGGGCAGCACTGCCTCAGCTCGTGGAGGGCATCTGTGCGATTCACGCCGCCGGCAAGCTCCATCGCGACTTGAAGCCGGCCAACGTGTTGGTGGCGCGCGACGGTCGCGTGGTCGTGCTCGACTTCGGACTGGCCGTGGACCCAGACATCGGAGGCATCGGCCAAACGGTGGAGGAGTACTCCGTCAGCGGAACCCCCAGCTACATGGCGCCGGAACAGGCGGCTGGCCAACCGGCGACGGTGGCGAGCGACTTCTACGCGCTCGGGGTGATGTTGTACGAGGGACTGACCGGCCAGCTCCCGTTCAGCGGGCGCGCCGGTGAGGTGATTGCGGCCAAGCAGCTCGGCGCAGCCACGGCCGTGCGCGCCCTCGTGCCTGAGGCGCCGGCCGACCTCGCCACGATCTGCGACGCCCTGCTCGCGCGCGAACCTGCGCGCCGCCCCAACGCCGCAGCCCTTCGCCTGACGCTCGCCGCGGTGCCGACTGGCACATCGGAGACAGCGACGTCGTCGGGCACGTGGACGCCGGCGGCGTCAGCGCACGCGCCGTCACCACAGGCCGCGTCGTCCGCCGTCGTGCTGCTCGGCCGAGAGTTCGAGCTCGCCGCGCTGCGTGAGGCGTTTCTGCGGTCGTGTTCTGGCAAGAAGCCTGTGATCGTCCTACTTGCGGGCGAGTCCGGCATGGGGAAAAGCACGCTCTGCGAGGCGTTCCTTGGGGACTTGCGCGCGCGCCATCGGGCGGTCGTGCTCTCGGGGCGGTGCTTCGAGCGGGAAACCGTGCCGTTCAAGGCGTTCGACGTCGTGATCGATGAGCTGAGCCGCCATCTTCGCAAGCTGCCCGAGCGCGAGCTGTTTGCGCTCTTGCCGCGCGACGCCTTCGCGTTGCGGCGCATCTTTCCCGTGCTTGGGCGCCTTGCCGCGTTTGCTGAGGCTCCCGAACGCGACGTGCCTGCTGCGTACGAGCTGCGCCAGCGCGCGTTTGCGGCGTTCGGAGAGTTGCTTGGGCGCATGTGCGACCGCGCGCCGTTGGTCTTGCACCTGGATGACCTGCAATGGAGCGACTCCGACTCGACGATTCTGCTGATGCACCTCTTGCGCCAGGCCGACGCGCCGCGCATTCTGTTGATCGCGAGTCACCGCAGCGAACAGACGCTGGGACACCCGTATCTGTCGCCGCTGTATGAGGTGTTGCCGACCGACGTGCGTCTCGACGTGCAGACGCTTCGCCTGGGTCCGCTGGCGCCTGACGCGGCGCAGTCGCTGCTGCGCCAGCAGTTCGGCACCGTGCCTGACGCACTCGCGACTGAAGCCGGCGGCAATCCGTTTCTTCTGAACGAGCTTGGCCGGCACGCCCTCGCACATCCGCACCAGCCGACGACGGAGGTGTCGCTCAATTCCGTGCTGGTGGCGCGTGCGGCGGTGCTGCCAGAGGCCGGGCGGCGGCTGCTGGAGGTGATGTCAGTGGCCGGGCGGCCGGTGGATCTCCAGCTCGCCGTCGAGGCAGCCGGCACGAACACAGCCCCGCGCACGTTGTTCGAAATGCTGCGCGACGCTCAGCTGGCGCGCGCCACCGGCAAGGGGGCTCTGGTCGAGTGCTTTCACGACAAGGTGCGCGAGGCGTTGCTCGCGGCGCTCACCGCCGAGACGTTGCGCGAGCATCACGCGGCGATCGCCCAAGCGCTCTCCGTTCGACCCGACAGCGACGCCGAACAGCTCGCGGTGCACTTGCTCGGGTCGGCACAGACCGATCGCGCGGCCGTGCAGCTGGCACGCGCGGCCGACTCGGCGCTGGCCGAGCTGAGCTTCGACCGGGCCGCACGTCTGTATACGCAAGCGCTGGCGCATGGTCGCTTCGAGCCTGCCGATACCCAGCGGTTGCGCATCGCCCGGGGTGACGCGCTCGCGGAAGCGGGTCGCGGTCAGCTCGCGGCCGAGGCCTATCTCGACGCGATGCCGCAGGCGACCGGTGAGGCACAACGAGCGCTCGAACACCGCGCGGCCGAGCAATACCTCTTCAGTGGGCGGATCAAGGACGGACGCGCGCTGATGGGGCGCTCCCTGCGTCGCGATGGGCTTCGGCTGCCCGCGAGTCCCACCGGCACGCTGGCCTCGCTGGTATTCGAGCGCCTGCGCTTGCGGCTTCATGGACTCGACTTCCGCGAGCGCACACCGGCCCCCGCAAGCACGGAGTTGCTCGACCGGATGTTCTCGCGATCCATCGAGCTGTTGCGTGTGGACGCTGTGGCCGGTGCGGTCGTCCACGCGCGGTATCTGCGGCTGGGCCTGCACCACGGCAACGCCACCCACGTCGCACGGGCCCTAGCGTTGGAGATCTTCAACCGCACGATGGGCATCGGCGAGGTGGCGGGTGTGCCTGACTTGGTGAGGCGCGTCGAGGCACAACTCGCACGCCACGACGATCCCTTGGCGCGCCTGTGGCTGTACCACTGCCGTGGCTTCTATCTCGCGACGCCGCCCGTGCTCGACCTTGCGGCCGCACTCGCGGACTTCGATCGGTATCTGGCCTTACTGGACGAGATCAGGCCACCCAATGCCTCGTATCACCGAGTCCTTGCGCAATGGCATCGTGCCGCCATCCGCGTCAACCTCGGCCGGCTGGCCGAGGTTGCGCGTGAGCTTCCCGACCTGCTCGACACGCTCTTCGAGCGGGGCGACTACGTGACGTTGCCGCTGTGCGTGGGCGGCCTCAACGCGCTGGCGTTGGTGGCCGTCGGCGCCATCGACGAGGCCGAGCGACAGCTTGCGCGCGCCGCCACCGCGTGGGCATCGTGCAACAATGCCTACGCGCTGCAGAACCCGAGCATGATCATCGGTGCCGTCTTCGCGGCGCTCGGCCGCGGCGAGCCGCGGCTGGTCTGGGCGCGAGCGCAGCAGGAACTGGCCAGGTTCGAGGGCTCACCCTTACGCCGCGTGCCTCTGCTCGCAGGCGTCGTCCGGGGCTCCGTCGCCATGGCGGCGCTGGCACTCGCCGCCGGCGCTCACGGTACCGAACGG
Source organism: uncultured Acidobacteriota bacterium (assembly GCA_963814395.1). Taxonomy (GTDB): domain Bacteria; phylum Acidobacteriota; class Vicinamibacteria; order Vicinamibacterales; family UBA2999; genus CADEFD01. Next base: position 792,707 of record CAWFCS010000027.1, on the reverse strand, counting down.
GCCGAGCTGCTCGGTCTGGTGCGCGCACAGCACCGCAAGGCGCCGATGCCTTACCTGGCGCCGCTGGTGGCGCTCGGCCTGGCGAACGTCGAAGGTCCTCGTGCGCATGCCGTCGACGTGGCCCGCGCGACGCTCGAGCAATTGCAGCGCGACAAAACGGCGCCGCTGTTCTACCATCTGGCGCGCCGGGCCTGCGGCGTCACTCTCGACGGTGACGAAGGCGCGGCGCTCGTGGCAGAGGCCGACGCCTTCTTGCGTGCCGGCGGCTGCGAGGATCCCGCGCGCTTCGGTTCTCTGTGGGCGCCGAGTGGCGCATGGCACTGAGACCACGCGCACAGCCACGTGCGCCAGTCAGACCGTCGCTTCACGAGGAGCATGAAACCACATGGCCACCCCCCAAGCCGTCGTCAACGTCATCCCCCCGAAATACCGGAACTCAGTGATTCATGACCGGGGACCCGCTGCCTACCCCGGAGCCTATCAAGTGACGGATGCCGCCTTGAGCGCGTATGGCATCACGCGAGAGCTGTTCGGCAGCACCGAGGTTGTCAACGCGGATGGCAGCACCTTCCGGGTCAAGGACTACCAGTACGTGCTCGATGACGGCTCGGTCGGCATGACGTTTCTACCGGTGAACGACAACGGCGCGGCAGCCGGTCCGGACGGCAACATGGTGTACGGCTCGGTGTTGGTAGACGAGTTCCTCAGGCAGCACATGGGGCTGAGCGCAGACGACCCGGTCTACGCCCTCATCTACTTCATCCATCCCGAGCTCAACAAAGGGAGCGCGTCGGACCTGGCGAAGACCGACAAGTTCGAACTTGGCATCACCCACATGGGCGCCTATCTCGGCAATGGGCGCACGAGCAACTCACCGGCGCTCTATCACAATCGCGGTTGGGCCGTGAAGGGAGAGACCTACAACAAGTTCGGCTATCCCGCCAACGTGTTGGTCCTGCGTCTCAGTGGCGTCGACCAGGCTACGCTCAACAAGAACCTGCACCTGGCCGACAACGTGCTCAACTACGGCGTCAGGTTCCCACTCGACTACAAGAACTCACAGTTCCGCCCCGTCAACATCAACGCCGCGTTGATGTTCTATCGTGATTGGATCCTCGAACGGCACTATGTGCGGACGGACGTATCGTGGTTCACGTATTGTGCCGCGCACAAAACGGTCGTTGCCGACATCGGCCTGAATCTTCCCCACAACCTTGCAGCCTTCAAGGAAGTGTATGGAGACAAGGAAGGAGCGGACTTCTTCGACGCGTTCAGCCGGTTTCACTTCGCGCTGTTCGGCGAAGAGTTCACCGCGGATCGCCAGACGACCTTCGAACCGCTGTGGAAGAAGCAAGGCCTGACTCCCGCGCAGATACGGCCATTCGCCACCGTGGATGACTATGCGGCCTGGGACAACGCGCGCATGACTGGCACCCTTGATAGGTTTACGGGCTTCACGCCGCTCGCGCCCGACCAGGGCACGCCGTGGGCGCCCCAGATGACCGCTGACGCCATCTACGACTTCTTGCAGACGTATGCCGATTTCGTCGATGCCGGCGCGATCACCATGTCTGCGGCGCTGTTCGGCTATGCCGATCTCGTGGTCGCGAGAACCCGTATCTCGAAGCTCGAGTTTCTGAGTGGTGCCGTGCCGATTGTCCAACGGGCCATGGAAGCCCACGCGCGCGCCTACGCCGCTGCGCAACCGAGCCCAAGCTACACGGACAGCGCCTACTACGCGGCGACGTCTGCGGCGCTCTACAAGGCGCTCGGCGGCAGCAATGACGCAGACGACGCCACCGCCGCACCAGAACACGAGCTGCAGGACGAGGGCAGCGTGTGGAACAGCATCACGGCTCTGGCGGCTGGGGAGCTTGCGCCCAACGTACTCGTCTGGATCTCGTTGGCGCGTGTGAGGGACAACTGGGGGTCGATCATCGCGAGTGGTCAGGTACCAATGGCGACGGCGTACGTTGACTTCATGGACGCCATCCAGGGCGACATCGAGAAGGCGCGAGACATGGTCGTCAGAGACGCCAGGGGCATCGAGTTCAACACGCCTCCGGCGATCGGCCACATGATCGGGATCGGGATGTTCCCGTGCAATGCCCTCGTCTCAGTGAAGCCAGTCGTGACCGTGATGAACTACACGGAGCTCGAGCGGAAGCCGGCATAACCAGCGCGCGTGCCACGGCAACCGTGCCGCTGGGCGGCGCCATTCGGGCTACCTGTCCCGATGGCGTCGAATCCGGTCGTGCGCGAGGATTCGACCGACCGGGCCCGGTCGTCCCGGTGAATGCGGCCCCGGGGCTCAGCCATGGCGCAGAGCGTCGGGGTAGCGCGCCTTCACCAGCGCCTGATAGGTCGCGGGATGATGTTGATGCAGGGCCTGTCCAGCCCACAGCTCACGGTCCACGAACGTGCGATCGAAGCGACCCGCCAGCACCACACCTGGCTGGGGGTGGCTGTATCCAATCGCCGCTTTCGCGGCCCGGCCGAAGAGGTCCGTGATGAGATGTCGCTCGATCGCGCCCCAGTGCACGTCGTACGGCCGATAGATCGCTTCGATCTCGCTCAGCGACCACCAACAGAGCGGCGCGACGTCGAGGCTGTTCTGGATGCGCCACTGGAACCCCTGACTGCCAGGCAGGATCGCATCGAAATACGCATTGAAGCCGGTGCCGCCGGGCGTCAGCCCAGCAAACGTCCACAACGCCTGGCGAGTGGTGGGCCCACCGCCGTAGGTCAAGGCGTTCAGGTACGCAAACAACACCGGCGCCAGCGTGCCGCCCAGGCTGTGCCCGGTGACGTAGACATAGCGGGGCCCGAGCACCTTCAGGAACTCGACCATGGACTGACCGGTCTGCGGGTCGCGCAGGTGAAGCAGATCGGAGGTGCCAGTAAAGGTGCCGTGCCCAATCAGCGCATCCGGTGGCACCCCAGGTGGCGCGCCCGGCAGCGATCCGAGGGGCGAGGCGGTGCTGACGTCGAAGTCTTGCTGCAACCACGAGCTGAGGCTGTCGCAATTGGTGCCGCTGATCACCACGAAGTACTCGCCAGTGGCCGCGTCACCGGCAATGAACGCCCGGCAATACGACACGCCGTCCCACTTCGTCAGATCAGCAGGCCCCCACACGACGGTGAGGCCGATCGACGCCGACACCACCGACGGAATGGCCGACATGGCGTCGTAGGCAATGCTGCACAGCTCAATGGCGGTATTCGGATAGTAGTCGTAGCGGTGGCCGATGTGTGCGAACACGTCCTCGGCTTCATTCATTCCGACCTCCCTGGGGCCGCGGCCTGCCCGCACCGTCCGCCGACGCAATCAACTAGCCGGGCAACGATCAACCAGCGCAACGCGCTGACGCTGGGAACGAAGATGCAGGCCCGCCGCGCGTGTGCACCAGGCGCGGAATGCCGCAGCGCCGGGTCACAGCGCGGCGAGATACCGGAGCCCGGTGATGCTCGGCAGAAAGAGGTAGGCCCCGCCACGGGTCGTGATGAAGCGCGGGAATCCCGTGACGTGGGTGTTGTTCTTGCCCTTGGGACCAAGCGCCGCCAGAGTGAAGGAACTGTGTGACGGATCGTTCACGCCAAGCAACGCGTCTTCGCCGCTGATATTGAATACCGCGTTGCCGGCGTCCGGACCGAGCGGCCCGGTGGCCGCCTTCACGAACGCGTCGGTGAGCATCCACTGCCCCTGCAAGAACTCGAACTGGTTGGTGAGACTGCCGTTGATGAAGAAACCAATCAGCCCGCGCGGCTCCGCATCAGGATGAGCCGGGTCGTAGGCCGGGCCATACGGCATGGCGCGGCGCACGATGCGGTGATGCGCCGAATCGGTGCCCACGACCGCCTGGTCACGCGGGTTGTTGCGGCGGATATGTGAGCCAATCGGGCAGTGCAGGCCCAGCGTGTCGTCCGCCTCGGGAGTGCTGCTCACATACGTGAAGTCGTTCAACTGCTGGGTCGGCAAGGTCGTTCCTGGTGTTTCCGGCATCAGGGCCAGCGGATTGCCGTTGCGCCAACGCCCGCAGACCTTGGCCGCGACCATCTCGCGATCGATGCCGGCCGTCGCGGACGCCGTGGTCAGGAACTGTTCGAAGGCCACGACGTTCTGCTCGAGGATCCGGAACGCGGCGTAGCTGCTGTTGGTAGACAGTGCTGGCGGTATCACCGAATACTGTGAGCCGTACGCGTTCTGATGCCCCAGCAAGAACTCTCCGGTGGGCACGACCGCCTGCGCGTCCGGGATGGCGTGCTTGCGCGGCGGCGCGCCGTCGATCGTCGGTTGCGCGATGTTGTCGCGATACCCGAAGTGGACGCCGTTGTCAGGAAGGGCCTGCGCGTCGTGGGCCGACAACTCCGTCAGGCCTCCGGCGAAGCCGGCGCGCAGACGTTCCGTCACGCTCGCGAGCACCGCCGGCGCCTCATGCACCCACAGGCTGACGACGACGTGCACGTGAGCCGCGTCGTCGAGTCCACCAACCCAGTGCGCTGGCGCGCTGTCGCCGACATCACCCACAAGGGTCGCCGAAGCCGGACTCGTGGCACCTCGCTGGAACGCCAGATCGAAGGTCGCAAGTTCGGCGGCGGTCACGCCGAGCGCCGCGAGCCCTGCACAGGTGAAGCCGATATTGACGAAGTACTCGGGCTTCTCGGTCCACCGCGAGGCGGTGGTGATGGGTGGCAGGCCGCCGGTGCCATCCACCAGGTGTCCGATGAACGCCCGCGCACCGACCGAATCGGCCACGCTCAGGATGAAGTGTCGCGCCAGGCGGGCGCGATAGCCACGCAACAACGTGCCCTGCACGTCCGCATAGTCGATGAGACCCGTGGTCATGGGCGCCTGCGCTCAGTTGCTGGCGATGACTTGCTGCACGGTCTGGGGATAGGCCTGATAGAGCCCCGGGTTCGGCGGATGCTGCGAGGCGTCGTGTTTCTGAACGTAGGCCGTGAACGCCGCAACATGGTCCGCGACCGGCGTGACGGCCGGGCCGCCAACGGTAAACGCGAGCAGCGCGTCGAAGACGGTTCCCAAGTGGGCCACGAAGTCTTGGATGTAGGCGTCGAAATCTCCGTCGTAATCGGTGACCACGCCCAACACGTACGGGCCCGCTCCGGCTCCAGGCTGCAGGTTCGGGACCGACGTATCGAGCAGGAGGAAGCGAGCGTAGTGCACCGTGCCGATCGCGGTCAGTGCCGCATGGGTCTGTGGTTGGGCCTTGGCAAGAACGGCCGCAATCGCGCTCGGATCCGTGCCGGGCGTGATCGGCATCAACAGCGTCAGGGGGTTGGCCATGGGTGTCTCCAGTGCGCCGGCGTGAAGGCGCCGGGCAAGAATACTGCAGGTCGAGTGCCGCGCGGCGGCCGCCGAGCCCTTCAGCGTAGAACCGCGGCCGGTGGGGTCAGGCCCACCGCAGTGGTCGGGTCGACGTCGGGGTCGGTGTTGCAGGCCGGGCGCTGATACGCCATCGCGGCATGCAGCCGCTCGCGCGCCGAGATGCGGGCGCCGCCGAATTTGTTGGCGCGCTAGACTGACGCATGTCTACTCAGCGTCGTCCTCAGCAACCTGAACTGGAGCCCCGGGTCGCGGCCGTCTTCGCCGACATGCGGGCCACCCGCAACAGCGACTTCATCAACGGCTTCTGGCGCACCCTGGCGTTCGATCCGGACCTGCTCGAACGCACATGGCGCGAGGTGAAAGACGTGATGGCCGTACCCTCACATCTCGACCCGTTGACCAAGGAGCTGATCTACATCGCCGTGTCGGTGGCCAATAGCTGCAGCTTCTGCGTGCACTCTCATACCTCGGCCGCGCGAGCCAAGGGCATGACCGACGCCCAGTTCGCCGAGCTGCTGTCCATCATCGCGGTGGCGGGAAAGACCAACCAGCTGGCCACCGCCCTTCAGGTGCCCGTCGATGCGGTGTTCAACGCCGACTAGCGCCGCTACTGTGGACCACTCGCGAAGGAGCCAGCGTGCCGCTTGACCCTACTTGGCGCTCCCGCGCCGAAAGCCCCGGCGATGTCGTCGGGCGCATCCGGAGCGGCGACCGCGTGTTCATCCATGGCGCCTGCGCCACCCCGCTGCCGCTCGTGCAGGCATTGGCCGCCCGGCAGGACCTCGACCGCGTGGAGCTGTATCACCTGCACACGGCTGGCACCAACGACTTCGTGGCGCCGCCAGCGCGCGGCCGGTTCCACTCGAACTCGCTCTTCACGGGCAGCCCCTGGCGCACGCCGATTGCCGAGGGCTGGGCGGATTTCGTGCCGATCTTCCTGTCGGAGATCCCGTGGCTCTTCAAGACCGGCGAAGTGCCGCTCGATGTCGCGGTGCTGCAGCTCTCGCCGCCCGACGCGCACGGCCATTGCACGCTCGGCACGAGCGTCGATGCGGCGCTCGCCGCGGCCGATCACGCACGGGTGGTGGTGGCCGAGATCAACCTGCGCATGCCGCGCACCAGTGGGCACTCCGTGGTGCCGTTCTCACGCCTGGCCGCCTTCTGTGTCACCGACCGCCCGCTCGCGGAAAGCACGCCGGCGGTGCAGACCGACGTAGCGGCGCGCATCGGCGAGATCATCACCGGCCTGGTCGACGACGGCGCCACCTTGCAGATGGGCATCGGCGCCATTCCTGATGCCGTGCTCGCCCGCCTGGGCAACAAGGTCGACCTCGGGGTGCACACCGAGATGTTCAGTGACGGACTCGTGCCCCTGCTCGAGGGGGGCGTCGTCACCAACCGCTACAAGGCCGTGCATCAGCACCGCACGGTCACGAGCTTCGTGTCGGGCACGCACGCCCTCTTTGCCCATGTGCACGACAACCAGCGCGTCGAGTTCCACCCGTGCGACCGCACCAACGACACGCACCTCATCGGCCTCAACCCCAAGGTCACGGCCATCAACAGCGCGCTCGAGGTCGACCTCACCGGCCAGGTCTGCGCCGACTCGATCGGCCACCGGATCTTCTCGGGTATCGGCGGGCAGATGGACTTCATCCGCGGCGCGGCGCGCTCGAAGGGCGGCAAGCCGATCATCGCCCTGCCCTCCACCGCCGCCCGGGGTCAGGTGTCGCGCCTGGCGGCCACGTTGCAACCGGGTGCCGGCGTGGTCACGACGCGCGGGCACGTGCGCTGGGTGGTCACCGAATACGGTGCGGTCAACCTGTGGGGCAAGACGCTGCGCCAACGGGCCGACCTGCTGATTGGCATCGCCCATCCCGACTTCCAGCCCGGCTTGCGTCGCGACGTCAACGCCATCCGGCACTTCGACGTGCATCCCCCGACGAGTGCGAGCTAGCGAGCCTGGCCGGAAGCAGCAACGTGCTGACGACGACTGGCGCGCATCAGATCGAACGGGCGCTGCGCTTCAGAAACGAGCCGGCGCCCGCCCTGCCCGTGAACCTTCCCGCGTCGACGATCACCTTGCCGCGCGAGAGCACGGTGTCGGTCACGCCCGTGACCTGGCGTCCCTCATACGGGTTGTAGTCCACCTTCATGTGATGCGTCTTCGCCGAGAGCGTCGTGGTCTTCTCGGGATCGAAGATCACGATGTCCGCGTCAGACCCGGGCGCGATGGTGCCCTTCTTCGGAAACATGCCGAAGATCTTCGCGGGCGACGTCGACGTGAGTTCGACGAAGCGGTTGAGCGAGATGCGGCCGGTGCGCACGCCGCCGTCGTAGACCAGGCTCATGCGCGTTTCCACGCCCGGTGCGCCGTTCGGGATTTTCGAGAAATCCCCGGCGCCAAGGTGCTTTTCCTTCATGCAGAACGGACAGTGGTCGGTGGCGATGGCCTGCAGGTCGTTGAACGCCAGGCCGCGCCACAGACGATCCTGCGTGGCCTGCTTGCGCAGCGGCGGGCTCATCACGTACTTGGCGCCCCCGAAGTCCGGCTCGTCGTAGTTGTCTTCCGACAGGAACAGGTACTGCGGACACGTTTCGGCGAACGCGGGCAGGCCGCGGTCGCGCGCCTCGGTCACCATCTCGAGGGCTTCGGCCGCGGACAAGTGCACGATGTAGACTGGCACATCCGCAATCTCGGCCAGCGCGATCGCGCGGTGGGTGGCCTCGCCTTCGGCGCGCGCCGGCCGCGTCAGCGCGTGATACTTCGGGGCGGTCTTGCCTTCCGCCAGCGCCTTCTTCACCAGCACGTCGATGACGCCGCCGTTCTCGGCGTGCATGCAGATGGTGCCGCCGTTCTTGCCGGTGCGCAGCATGGCGCGGAAGATGCTGGCGTCATCCAGCATGAACACGCCGGGGTAGGCCATGAACAGCTTGAAGGAGCTCACGCCCTGCCGCACCATGGCGTCCATCTCCTCTTCCACTTGATCGGTCAGCTCGGTGATGATCATGTGGAAGCCGTAGTCGATAGCGGCCTTGCCCTGCGCCTTCTGCGACCAGGTCTCGAAGGCGTCGTGCAGCCGCTCGCCGCGGTACTGGATCGCGAAATCCACGATCGTCGTCGTGCCGCCGAACGCGGCGGCAATGGTGCCCGACTCGAAATCGTCGGCCGAGGTGGTGCCGCCAAAGGGCATGTCCATGTGCGTGTGCACGTCGATGCCGCCCGGCAGCACGTATCTTCCGGCGGCGTCGATCACGCGGTCGGCCGGCATGGTCAGCGCCGAGCCGATGGTCGTGATCTTCTCGCCTTCGATGAAGACGTCGCCCACATAGAGGTCGGTGGCCGTCACGATGGTGCCGTTCTTGATCAGAATGCTCATGGCAGGACCTCGCCGGAGCATACACCCGGGCGCTTGCGCCCCAGCACCGCAGCGCCGATAATCCCCGCATGACGCCGCACCTCGGGGTGACATTCACGGGCCTGACGTTCCCCAACCCCTTCCTGCTCTCGTCGGCGCCACCGACCGAGTCGGACACGAACATCATGCGCGCCTTCGACGCGGGCTGGGGCGGCGTGGTGACCAAGACCATCGGCCTGCACCCGGTGACCAATGTCGCCGGACCCAAGACCAAGTTCCTGCGCACGACCCTCGATGGCCGCCTCTCGATGCAGAAGAGGCCCGATACGGCGCTCCACTCGTCGTGGAACTGGGAGCTGATCTCCGACAAGACGCTCGACTGGTGGGTGCCGAAGATCGAGGGCATCAAGAAGGCGCATCCGGATCGCATCCTGATTGCCTCGATCATGGCCGGCTCGGGCAGCGACACCGAGCTGGCCCATTGGCAGACGCTCGCGACGGCCTGCCAGAACGCGGGCGCCGATGCCTTGGAGTTGAACCTGTCGTGTCCGCACATGGACCGCAAGGATATGGGCTCCAACCTCGGCAAGGACCAGGCGCAGGTGTCGATCGTCACCGAGGTGGTCACGCAGGTCGCCACCATCCCGGTGTGGTGCAAGCTCACCCCCTCCACCACCGACATCGTCGATGAAGCGAGTGCGGCATTTCGCGGCGGCGCCGGCGCCATCGTCTCGTCGAACACCTTCCCGTCGTTGCCGCTGATCGATCCCGACACGATGGACTTCGAGATGAATGTCGATGGCCTGGTGTCGAGCGGCGGTCTGGGCGGCCCGGCGATCCTGCCGCAGTCGCTGGCCAAGATGGCCTCACTGACCGGCGCCTTCCCCGACCGGGCGTTCTCGGGCATTGGCGGCATCGCCGAGTTCGCCCACGCCCTCAACTATTTCCTGCTCGGCTGCGGCACCGTGCAGGTGTGCACGGCCGCCATGCTCGATCGCGCGATCGGCCCCACGGTGATCAAGTCGCTCATCGACGGCATGGAACAGTTCATGGAAAGGCGCGGCTATGCCACGCTCGAGGAGTTCCGCGGTCTGCGGCGGGGCCACGTGGTGGTGCACTCGAAGATTCGGCGGCCCGACGGCAAGGACTATCACGGTGGCCACGACGCTGAGGGTTACGCGAGTTGACACCGACACGCGGCGCCCCGACCGGGGCGCTTCGCCAAGAGTTCATAGAGCTGACCGAAGACGTCTCGGCCAGTCCGCTCTGGAATCACGACCTGGCGCCGACCTCGCTCGCGAGCCGCACGTGGTCCACCTATCACATCGCGGCGCTGTGGATCGGCATGAGCGTGGTCATCACCACCTACACGCTCGCCTCGGGGCTGATGCAGCAGGGCATGAACTGGTGGCAGGCGCTCGTCACCATCCTGCTCGGCAACGCCATCGTCCTGGTGCCGATGATCCTGAATGCCCACGCCGGCACGAAATACGGCGTGTCCTTTCCCGTGTTGTGCCGCGCGGCCTTCGGCGTGACCGGAGCCAATGTGCCCGCCGTGCTGCGCGCGATCGTGGCGTGCGGATGGTTCGGCATTCAAACCTGGATTGGCGCGCTGGCCCTCGACACGCTGCTGACCGCCGCATGGCCTGGCTGGGCCGACGTGCCGGGCGGCATCGGGATTTCGTTCGCGGTGTTCTGGCTCGCCCAAGTGGCGATCATCGTTCGCGGCCTCGAGGGCATCAAGCGGCTCGAAGCGTGGTCGGCGCCGTTGCTGCTCGGGGGCGGCGCCTTGCTGTTGTGGTGGGCCATCGCCAACGGCGGCGGGCTCGTGCACATCTTGTCCGAATCGCCGAAGCTGCAGCAGGGCAACACGCCCTTCTGGACGTTGTTCCCGGCGGCGCTGACCGCCAACGTGGGCTACTGGGCCACGCTCAGCCTGAATATTCCTGATTTCACGCGCTACGCCAGGAGCCAGCGGTCGCAGGCCCTGGGCCAGGCGTTCGGCCTGCCGGTGACGATGACGGCGTTTGCCTTTCTCGGCGTGGCCGTCACCAGTGCCACCCTCGTGATCTTTGGCGAAGCCATCTGGGATCCGGTGGTGCTGATCGCGCGCATCGGCAGCCCGTGGGTCGTGATCGTGGGCGCGCTGGTGATCCTGGCTGCGCAGATCACCACCAACATGGCGGCCAACGTGGTGTCGCCGGCCAACGACTTCTCGAGCCTTGCGCCCAGGCGCATCAGCTATGTCACCGGCGGGCTGATCACGGCGGCGCTGGGGGTGGTGATGATGCCGTGGAAGCTCTACGCCGATGCCTCGGCCTACATCTTCACGTGGCTGATCGGCTACTCCAGCTTGATGGGCGCGATCGGCGGCGTGCTGATTGCCGACTATTGGATCCTGCGCAAGCAGGAGCTGTCGCTGCCCGACCTGTTTGCCGTGCGCGGACGCTACAGCTACTCGAACGGCATCAACCCGAAGGCGATGATCGCGCTGGCGCTCGCGATTCTGCCGGTCGTGCCCGGCTTCGCGCGCGCGGCGACGACAGCCGGTGGCATCGTGCCCAATCCGACAATCTTCGATCACCTCTACACCTACGCCTGGTTCGTCACCTTCGCGCTCAGCGCGGTGATCTACCTGGCGTTGATGCGGCACCAACGCTCCTGAGGTCCGCCGGTTGCGGCAGACGCTGCCCCGCCAGACGCACGGGGCGCGCCGGTGTTGCGATCTATACCGTTATGCGGTATAACTTCGCGCGGTAGACGATGCCTGACTATCCTCGCCCTCGCACGCCGCACCAGCACCTGCCGCTCACGGTGCCGGTATTTCAGATACTCCTGGCGCTGGGCAGCCGCGATCTGCACGGCTACGCACTCATCCAGGACATTCGCGCGCGCACCGAAGGCGAGGTCACGCTTACCGCCAGCACGCTCTACGCGGCCATCAAACGGCTGCTCGAGTCCGGCCTCGTCAGCGAGCTCGACGAGCGTCCTCGCGCCGACGACGCCCGCCGCCGCTACTACCGCATCACGACGCTCGGGCTCGACGTCATCCGCCTCGAAGTCGCCCGCCTCGAACGGGCGGTGACGATGGCACGGCAGCAGCGGCTGGCGCCGCGAAAGGCCTGATGTGCGCCCGATCATGGCCCGCCTCTACCGCCTGGCGCTGCGGGTGCTGCCACCCGAGACCCGGCTCCGGTACGGCGACCAGATGGCCGTCGTGTTCAGCGAGCAGCTGCGCGACGCCCGGCGGCACGGGCCGCGAGCCGTGTCGACGACCGTGGCCCATGAGCTTGCCGCCCTCGTCCGTTTCGGACTCGACGAACGCCGGCGGCCGGCACCGCGCACGCACCTCGAACAGTGGTCGGTCTTACCCCATCCCGATCGGAGGACGTCGATGCTCACCGCGCTCGGTCAGGACTTTCGCTACGCAGCCCGCCTCTTGCGACGGTCTCCTGGCTTCGCGGCCGTGTGCATCGCCACCGTGGCGCTCGCCATCGGCGCCAACACCGCCATCTTCAGCGTCGTGCACGGTGTGCTGCTGAAAGCACTTCCGTTCCAGGACCCCGACCGCATCGTGATGCTCGGGCACTACACGAACGGCGGCACCACCCTCGATTCCACGACGCCCGGAAATCTCTACGATTGGATGGCGGGCGCGACGGCGCTCGACGGCGTTGGCGGCTTCGCGCCCACCGAGCGGATCGTGACCGTCGACGACGGCGCGGAGCGCATCCGCGGCGGCATGGTGGTTGGCGGGCTGTTCCAGGTGCTTGGCCGTCAGGCCGCCGAGGGTCGCCTTCTGACGACGGCCGACGACGACCCGGGCGCGGCGCCAGTCGTCGCTCTTGGCGCGGGCCTGGCCCGGCGGTTGTTCGGCCCGGCCGGGGCACTCGGGCACTCGCTGACGATCAACGGCGTACCGCATGCGGTCGTGGGCGTGATGCCGGCCGACTTCGCGTTCTTCGACTACGACTACCACTACTGGGTGCCGGCGCGGTTCGACGCGACATTCCGCGCCAATCGCGACCAGTACATGCTAGCCGGCATCGCGCGGCTGAAGCCCGGCGTGCCCATCGCGCAGGCCGACGCGCAACTCAACACCGTGATGGATGGCATCCGCCGGACCTACCCGCAATACACCCAGAATGCAGTGGCCGCGGTGATGCCGGTAAAGGACGTGCTGCTCGACGGCGTCGAGCGGCGGCTCGTGCTGCTGATGGGCGCGGCGGGCTTCGTGCTGCTCATCGCGTGCGCCAACCTCGGCAACCTGCTGCTCGCCCGGGCCTCCGCCCGCCGCAGCGAGATGGCCGTGCGTCACGCGCTGGGCGCCGGTCACGGCCGCCTGGTCCGCCAGCTGCTGGCGGAGAGCGTGCTGCTGGCCATCGTGGGAGGCATCGCAGGCGTGGCGCTCGGCGCCGCCCTCTTGCGCGTGCTCATCGCCAACCTGCCCCAGAACCTGCCTCGACTGGCCGGCGTCGAGCTCGACCTGACGGTGGCGGCGTTTGCGACGGTCGCCTCAGTGTCGGCCGGGCTGCTGTTCGGCCTCGTGCCCGCGCTCCATCTGTCGGGCCGCGCGCCCATGCCGGCCCTGCGCGACGGCACCCGTGCCAGCGCGCGCACGAGGTTGGTGCGGACCGGCCTGGTTGCGTCGGAACTGGCGCTGGCGCTGATGCTGCTGGTCGGCGCGGGGCTTCTCGGCCGCAGCTTCGTCGCCCTCGTTCAGGTGCCGCCGGGATTCGCCACCGATCGACTGTTGACCTTCACGGCATCACTGCCACCCGCGGTGTATCGGACGGGCGCCGAGCGCGCAGCCTTCTTCGAACGCGCCGCCGCCGGCATCGAGTCGTTGCCGGGCGTGACCGGCGTGACCCTCACGACGACGCTGCCGGTCGCGGGACGGGGCAACGGCGCGTGGTTCAACATGGTCGAGCGCCCGTGGCCGGCCGACCGTACGCCACCGGGCGTACCCAACCGGGTCGTGCGCGCGAATTACTTTGACACGCTCGGGATTCCGCTCGTCCGCGGCCGCACCTTCACGCCGGCCGATGGCCTGCAGGGCGTGCGGGCGGTCATCGTGAGCGAGTCGCTGGCGCGCCGCTACTTCCCCGACGTCGACCCGATCGGACAGCACATCTACATGGGGGCGCCCGACAACCGCGTGGTGCCCGACTCCGAGATCGTCGGCGTCGTCGCCGACGTCAAGCAGGTCGGCCTCACCGAGGAACGGCCGGAAACGGTGTATGCGCCGCATGCCCTGGTGCCGTTCACGGCCGGGTTCACGTTCGCCGTCCGCACCGCCCTGGATCCCGCCGACCTGATCCCCGCCGTTCGCGCCCTCATGCGCCGGCTGGACCCCGGTGTGCCGCTCGTGCGCATGCAGAGCATGACCGATATCCTGGGGCGGGCAACGGCGCCGGCACGATCGTCCATGGTGCTGGTGAGCGTCTTTGCGGGTGTGGCGCTGGCGCTGGCCCTCATCGGCGTGTTCGGCGTGCTGTCGTACACCGTCACGCAGCAGACCGCCGAGTTCGGGATTCGGATGGCCCTCGGCGCGAGTGCCCGCCGCGTGCACCTGCTCGTACTCGGACGCGGCATGGTACCGGTGGTCGCCGGCATCGGCATTGGTGTCGCTGGCGCGTTTGCGCTGCGCTCGTTCATGGGCACGCTGCTCTTCGGCGTTGCCCCAACCGACCCGGTGACGCTGGTGGCCGTCACGCTGCTCCTGTTGCTGACCGCTGCGGCCGCGGCCTACCTGCCCGCACGCCGCGCCACGCGCATCGACCCGCTGCGCGTCCTGCGGCACGAGTAGAGGCCCGACGACCGCAGGCAGTTGGGCGTGGCCTGCCATTGCCGAGGACTCGCGGTATAGAGTTGCGGCATGCGATGGTTCTCACTTGCCGCAGTCGGCGCTCTCACGCTTCTGTCGGCCACAGTCATCAACGCGCAACCGCCGCCGTCACCTGCGCTCATTCGCGATGTCGCTGTGGGGGGAGGCATTCTGTTGGTCAGGGCCGACGGGTCGGTGCTCACGTGGGGTCGCTCACCGAGCGGGCTCATTCCAACGCCCACGGTCGTCGACCTGCCGGGCACGGTGCTCAAGGTGGCGGTCGGCGGCGCAAACACGGGCGGCTTCACCGGCTACGCCCTGCTCGAGGACGGCACGGTCGTCTCATGGGGCGACAACGATGAGGGGCAGCTCGGAAACGGCGGCATGGGCGCCAACCGTCCGCTCGGCACGTATCCCAAGCCGTCGGCTACGGCGGTGAGGGTCACGGGTCTCTCCGAGGTCGTCGACATCGGAGCGGGCACCAAGTTTGCGGTGGCGCTGCGCCAGGATGGCACCGTGTGGGCGTGGGGCGCGCGCGATGACGGCGCACTCGGCGGTGGCGACGCCATGCCTGCCGGCAGCCTGCGCGTGGTGAGCGCCATGGCGCCGGTGCGCGTGGCCGGGCTCGAGGACATCACGCAGATTGCCGTCGCCGGCACACATAGCCTCGCGCTCACCCGCGGCGGACAGGTCATGGCCTGGGGCACCAATCGCTCGGGCGAGCTCGGCGTGGGCACGCGGGTCACTGGCTGGACGCCCGTGATGGTGACTGGCCTCGAGGGCGTGGTGGAAGTGGCCGCCGGCAACGCCGCGAATCACGGCGTGTCCGGCGCGGTACGGCGCGACGGCACGGTGTGGATGTGGGGCAGCGGCGCGTCCGCCGCCATGGCCGTGGGTCACGGCGCCTTGTCGCCAGACGACCCCGGCGGCCGCAACCTGTTGCCCCTGCAGGTGAAGGGCGTGGCCGGCGCGCGACACTTGGCAATTGGCGGAGGGAACGTGGCGGCCCTGCTCGACAACGGCACGCTGCGCATGTGGGGCCACAACGGCTTTGGCGAGATGGGCACGGCAACGCCCGGCTCTTATGCCACCACGCCTGTGACGGTAACCGCACTCACGAACGTGGTGGCGGTCTACCTCGGCAACAGCCGCTCGAGCGCGGTGCGTGCCGATGGCTCGTTCTGGATCTGGGGGTATCACCACGCGGCAGCGCAGGGCATTCTCGGAAGGAACCTGAAGGTGCCCACGCGCCTCGACCTGCCGTAACCGGCGAGCCCCGCCCGTGCTGCCGGGCGGGCTCGCAACGGTTGAGAGCGCTATCCTGCGAGCGGCGTGGACACGCCGAGTTTGAACCCATCCAGGTCCGTGAACTGGAACATGCGCACCCCCCACGGACGGTCCGCCGGCTCACTGAGCAGCGCGCCGCCTGCGGCCTTGATCCGCGCCGCAGTCGCATCGACGTCCGCCAGGCCCGCCACGTTGATCTGCAGATAGAAGCCTTGTCCCTTGACCCGGTCCCACCCCAGCTTGCCGTCGTCTTGATTGAGCACGATGCCGCAGTTGCCCGCGCCCATGACGGCGGCGGTCACCTTCCCGTCGTTCTCGTAGCTCTGAGCGACGGTGAAGCCGATGGCGTCGCGGTAGAAGCGAATCGACGCCTGCAGGTCCTTGCAGGTGATCGAACAGCTCAGATTGGTGGCGTTGAACACGGCAGCGGCGTCGGTCATTGATCTCTCCGGTGAGGGTGAGCTGAACGTCCAGGAGCGGCCGTTCAGCCGAAGAAGTGTACTACCGGCTCGCGAGGGGCGCTTGCGCGATTACGGCTCCGCGCGGCTCGGCAAACACGGAAGCAAGTGCGACTCCCCGAGATCTGACGCGATTCTCTGTCGAATGTAGGCATCGGGGTGGGTGCGGGCGATCGCGATCGCCCGGCTGGACAGCTCGGGCTCGCGCTTACCAGCGGCAACGACGTGACGCAACACGGCTCGCCTGACGTCGACGTCGTCGTTGTCGATGAACTCTCGCAACGCCCAATCCTCGAACGCCATCCGCACGTCCTCCACAGGCTCCAAGGTGTGCCTGGGTGGATTCGTCCCGTCTCCGTCAGTACCAGCCCACTCCGGGGGACCACGCCCAGTAGAGGGCACACGTCGCGCCAGCTTTCAGCGAGTCGGATCCGGTCATGGCAATCTCGACCAAAGTGGTCACAACCCGTCTCCGTCCCAACGTGTCGATGCACGGGAGCACGAAGTCCTGGTTGGCGGACGGACACAACGTATCCGCAGCGGCCGCGAGCATCGGACGGAGCAGCGGTTCTGGCACGCAGCGCGTGGCTTCGACAACGCGCTGCACGACGCGACGGTAGCGGCGGTCCGCCAGCAGGGCGGCCAACGCTGAAGCGGTCTCGGGGGTGCAGGCACAGAACTCCGCCAAGTCGTGCGGGTCGACGATCCCCTCCAGCGATGGCCTGACGAGTTCGAGAGTCTGCACACGCTGGCCGACTCGCACCACCTTGGTTTCAAGCGCACGCTCCGCAAGTTCCGTCCAGCGATCGATCGCGTCGCGTTTCCCTCGACCTGGGGGGGCACCATCGATCATTGTTTCCACCAGCCTGCAAGACCATGCTCCGCTGTCACCGAGCGGCGCGACGAACTGGAGGACGCCGATGCGGGTTCCAGAGGTGATCGTCAAACGGCTGAACCCGGGGATTGTAGCCGAGGATTCGGACGCCGCGCGCGGCTGGCGTACGATGGGCGTACTTTCGCGAGGACGACAGCGCCATGCCACACCTCATCGAACGGGCCACGACCGGCCGCGCCAAGTGCCGCAGCTGCGGCACCGCCATTGCCAAGGACACGCTGCGTCTCGGCGAAGCCGTGCCGAACCTGTTTGCCGACAAGGACGGCGCCGAGAGCATCCACTGGCATCACCCGGCATGCGCGGCGTTCAGGCGGCCCGAAGCGTTCCTTCAGGCGGTGGAGGGGTCCGACCTGACGCTGCCCGACCGCAACGGACTCGTTGCCGTGGCCGCCGAGGGCATCGCCCACCACCGGTTGCCGCGCCTCGATCGCGCGGAACGGGCGTCGTCCGGGCGAGCCGCATGCCGCGAGTGTCGCGCGCTCATTCCGAAGGACGCCTGGCGCATCGCCCTGCTCTTCTGGCAGGACGGACGGTTCGCTCCGGCCGGCTTCGTGCACGCCACGTGCGCGGCGACCTACTTCGAGACGCCGCACCTCCTCGACCGGCTGCGCCACTTCACCCCCGGCCTGACGAATGCGGAGCTCGACGCGCTGGCGAGCGACCTGACGGCCGGCCGCACGCCAGCGGGATGAGTGCGGCTGCCGGGGCTATCCCGCCAGCGGCGTGGACATGCCGCGTTTGAACCCGTCCAGACCGGTGATCGAGAGGAGTGTCCACAGTGCGCGCGGCTAGGCCAGAACCCTCACCAACCGCACCGTCACCGACAGCTGCCCGACGTGCCGCATGGCGTGTTCTGCGCCGTGCACCAGGCAGCCGATCACCGTGGAGGGCAATTGGGCGCGTCCGACGCCGCGCCAGGCTCCGAGTGCCGTCGGGTCCAGGGTCTTGAGTTCAGCCACCGCGGCCTCGACCCGCGCCTCGAGTTCGGCCAGCACGGCGGGCACCTCCGCGAGTTGAAGAACGGGCGTCGCTTCTCGGGCCAGCGCCGTTCGTTGGCGATCACTCAGGGCCTGACCGCGAGCGTAGGTGAACAGGCGGTCGATGACCCCCGCGATATGCCGGACATGGAACGCCGCAGACGCGACGCCAGCTGGACGCGCGTTCCATTCGGCCTCGGAGAGGCCTACGACCATCTGGCCGACGCTCTCGCGCACTTGCAGCAGGATGTGGGCGACCGGTTGGAGCACGTCCGGTACGCCGTCAACTGGACCTCGCTGCCACCATTCCGTCTCGGCCATCGCTCCCTCACTCATTGGGCGACGGCGGCGTCCGTTCGGCCACGGCGCCAAAGAACCCAATCATCATCTCCTCCCACGTCTGGTCGCCCCAGCGGACGTCTTTGGTGGGATCGGGATTGAACTTGTTGCCGGCCGAGTTGTCGAACGTGGCCACCACGTCGATGATCGTGCCCTTGGGCAGCAGACGCGGCTGCGCGAGCTGGTAGGTATGCTGCCAGCTGAAGTCGTACTTCGGCACCGAGAGCAGCACCTCGGTCGAGCCGTCCTGGAACTTCGCGGTGTAGGTCATCGACTTGCCGCGCACGTGCATGTGCGGCGTGAACGACGTGAGCAGCGTGTCGATCTCGAGCACTCGCGACGCCCGCACCTCGTGGTTGGGCGCACCGGCGGGAATGAGGAATCGCGCGTTCAGGGCTCTGCCGCCCACGGACTGCTTCGTCGGCGGCGCCTTCGCGAAGATCACGCCCACCTCGGTCTTGTCGACATCGGCCGTGCCATTGGTCGTGTAGTGCATCTGCAGCACGATGTCGGTGCCGGCCCTGAGCAGTCGCGCGACGCCGTTCGGGTACACCACGCCGGGCTTGTTGGGCGTCGTGCCGCCGATGTTGCCCGGGCCGAGCGCGCCGTCGGTCTGCGTAGGCGCGTCCGACGGCTGGGTGTAGGCAATCACGTGATGCACGTGCTCGCGCGAGCTGGAGCGGATCTCGAGTGCTTGAATCCACGCGTCCTTCGTGAGCCCGGTCGGGATGCGCAGGTATTGATACGGAATCTCGCCGGCCGCGGGAATCGCAAACGGCGCCGGCATGGCGAAGACCACGTCGGGCGTGCCGATGCCCCAGCCGTCGGCGAAGACCGGCGGCGCGGGCAGGTCGCGGTCGTGACCGCGCGGCGCGCCGGCATCGACCCAGGCGAGAATCGTCGCGACTTCGTCGGGCGACAGGCTCGGGTCGTTCTTGAACGTGCCGTGGGCGGGGTCTGCGTTCCACGGCGGCATGCTCCGGTCGGCGACGCGCTGGCGGATGCTGCGCGCCCACGGTCGCGCCGCGTCGTAGGTCATGAGCGACATCGGCGCAAACATCGTGGGCCGGTGGCACGCCACGCAGCTCTTGTAGAAGAGCGGAGCGACATCTTTGCTGAAGGTCGGGGCCGGCGGTTGCGCCGCGGCCGGCGTGGCCACGGCAGCGACGACCAGCGCGTATCCCAGGGCCCAGGTCAACGTTGGCATCACGGGTGCTCCCCTCTTGCTGTCTTCTGTGCCAGCCGCTCATGCCGGCCAGCGTCGGCTTCCACCCGAGACTACCTCGAGAGCGTCGCCGCCAGGCGTTTCAGTATCGCCAGCTCGGTCTTCTCCACCACGCCGAACGCCGTGGTGCGCTCGGCGATGCCCTCGGTGAGACGCTTCAGCAGTTCCCTGGCGCCGTCGGTGGGCGGCCCATCCCCCATCGAGGCGAAGCCCAGGAGCTGGGCGAGCTTGCTGTCGATGCCGGTGGGGTTGGCGATGAGGTCCTGACCGGCGCGGGCGCGGTACTGCACCAGCCGCTCTTCGATGGTGTAGAGGCGGTTGTTCAGGTCGGTCATCGCCTTGTCGAGCAGCGCCTGCGATTCCGGCGTGCGGCCGCGACGCGTCTCCTTTGCCTTCTTCACCAAGGCCTCGGCTTCGGTCCGCGTGTCGCGCACGCGCTTCACCACGCTCATGGTGTCGGTGAGCTTGTCGCGCACGTCCATGAGGAACACGAACTGCGACTGCAGTTCGGCGTCGGTGTAGGTGAGGCGCGGGTCCTTCACGATCGTCGCCGTCGTGCTGGTCTGCACGCCGTTCACGGCGAGCGCGACCGTATACGTGCCCGGAGCCGCCATCGGCCCCACCGCGCGTCCCTGGAACACCGCGCCTGGCAGCACCGTCGAGGCCGGGTAGCGCATGTCCCACACGTAGGTGTTGGCGCCCGGGCGCGCGACTGGCCGTCGCGGTCCGCCAGGGGCGCTGCCGGGAGCACTGCCCGGCGGGTCGAGCGTGATGGTGCGCACCACGCCAGTGCCAGGGCCTGAGCCCTCCTTCGAGATGGTGAGCGTGACCGGCCCCGTCGGCGCGTCCTTGAGGTAGAACGGCACGACGACGCCGGCTGGCGGGTTCGCGCCGTCGACGTTCGAGGCCGACGCGAAGTTGCCGGCGAGCGATGCGCCCCGTCCGTAGCGCACGGTGGTGCGCGGGGCGAACAGCTGCACCGCGTCGGTCATGGCGGCCGGCGTCAACTGATGCAGCAACGCCACGTTGTCGAGGATCCAGAGCGAGCGGCCGTGCGTGGCGGCCACGAGGTCGCCGTCCTTCACCAGCAGGTCGTGGATCGGCACCACGGGCAGATTGAGCTGCAGCGGCTGCCAGCGGGCGCCGTCATCGAACGACACGTAGACCCCCGTCTCGGTGCCGGCGTAGAGCAGGCCCTTGCGCTTGGGATCTTCCCGGATGACACGGGTGAAGTCGGTGGCCGGAATGCCGTTGACGATCTTGGTCCAGGTGGCGCCGTAGTCCGCCGTCTTGTAGAGATAGGGCTTGGTGTCTTGCAGCTTGAAACGCGTGGCCGCCACGTAGGCCGTGCCAGCGTCGTGGGCCGACGGGTCGATGATGCTGACGAGCGCGAACTCGGGCAGGTCGGGCGGGGTCACCTTGGTCCACGACGTGCCGTGGTCGCGCGACACCTGCACGAAGCCGTCGTCGGAACCGGCCCACAACACGCCGGCCTGCTTCGGCGATTCGGCGAACGCGAAGATCGTGGCGTACCACTCGGGCCCGTAGGCCTCACGCGTGATCGGGCCCCAGAACTCGCCCGGCGACGGGTTCAGGTAGGACGGCGTCTTCTCGAGCGTCTTGGGATCGGCGCGCGTCAGATCCGGACTGATCACGCTCCAGCTCTGGCCCTCGTTGCGCGTGCGATGCACCATCTGCGAGGTGACGTAGAGCGTCTGCGGATCGTGCGGCGACACCATCACGGGATAGGTCCACCAGAAACGGAAGTTGATGTCGGCCGCGCCCCAGCCGTAGTGCGTTTCGGGGTTGGGCGAGATGTCGCGCACCTGCTTGGTGCGCCGGTCGTAGCGGTGCAGCCAGTGGTGGTCGGCGGCGTAGACGATGTTGGGATCCGTAGGGTGCGGAGCCACATAGCCATCCTCGCCGCCGCCCACCGTCTCCCACTCCTCGATGGTGATGCGGCCGTGGTCGGAGCGGCTCGGCACCGAGATGGTGGTGTTGTCCTGCTGCGCCGCGTAGAGGCGGTAGGGCACCTGGTTGTCGGCGGCCACATGATAGAGCTGCGCGGTGGGCTGATTGAGGATCGGCGACCACGACTTGCCGCCGTTGAAGGTGACGGTGGCGCCGCCGTCGTTGCCGTTGATCATCCGCTGCGGATCCTGCGGGTCGATCCACTGGTCGTGGTTGTCGCCGTGCGGCGCGTCCACTTCCACGAAGTTCGTGCCGCCGTCGGTCGACTTCCACAGGTTCACGTTGAGCGCCCACAACACCTCGGCGTTCTTCGGGTCGGCAAAGATGTGGTGGTAGTACCACGGCCGCTGCGTGAGGTCGGCGTTGTCGGTGAGGTGCGTCCAGGTGTCACCGCCGTCGTCTGTGCGATAGATCCCTTGATCGGCGCCCGCCGCGTCGATGATCGCCCATACCCGGTTGGGCTTCGACGGCGCGAGCGCGATGCCAATGCGGCCCTTGTCGCCCTTCGGCAGGCCGGTCTTGGTGCTGAGATCGGTCCACGTGTCGCCGCCGTCGGTCGACTTGAAGATGGCCGTGCCGGGCCCGGCGCTGCGGAAGCCCCACGGGTAGCGCCGCAGTTCGAGCGTGGTGGCGTAGATCACGTTCGGGTTGGCCGGGTCGAGCACCAGATCGATCGCACCGGCGTTCTCGCTCTTGTAGAGCACCTTCTGCCAGGAGCGTCCGCCGTCTTTCGTGCGGTAGACGCCGCGATCGGGATGCGGGCCCCAGGCGTCGCCGAGGGCGGCCACGAACGCGATGTCGGGGTTGGTCGGATGCACCTGCAAGCGGCCGATCTGCCGGGTCGTCTCGAGCCCGAGGTGCGTCCAGGTCTTGCCCGCGTCGATGGACTTGTAGACGCCGTCGCCGTACGACGCGTTGCCGCGGATGCACCCCTCGCCCATGCCGACGTAGACGACGTTCGGGTTGGAGGGCGCCACGGCAATGGCGCCCACCGACCCCGCCTTGAAGAAGCCGTCCGACACGTTGGCCCAGTTGAGCCCGCCGTCTTCGGTCTTCCACACCCCGCCGCCGGTCGTGCCCTGGTAGAAGGTGAACTTGTTGACCGGATCCCCGCTCACGGCCACCACGCGCCCGCCCCGCGACGGGCCCACCGAGCGCCAGCGCAGCAGGTCGAGGTACGACGCATCGACGCCGGCCGCGGGCTGCTGCTCGGCCGCCGTCAGCCTGCCTTGAGGCACCTGCACGAGGGCGACGAGCAGAACGGCGGCAAGGGCAAGTCGAGTCCGGGTCATGGCAGATGCTCCTGAAGGTGGGCAAACGATATCACGCGCGATTTCCGCGCCTTCGTTCAGAACGGCAGGCCCACGTAGTTCTCGGCCAGCGCCGTCGACGCGGCGCGCGAGGTGATGAGGTACTCGAGTTCGGCGCGTTGCAGCTTCGCGCTCATCGTCCCCGCCTCCGAGAGCGTGTGCGTCAGGGTCGTGAACCACGCGGCGAAGCGCTCGGCCCTCCACACCCGGCGCAGGCACGTGGCCGAATAGGCGTCCAGCCCGGCGCTGCTGCGTTCCGCGTAGTACTCGATGGCGGCGCTCGCCAGGTAGCGCGCATCCGCAATGGCCAGGTTCAGCCCCTTCGCACCGGTTGGCGGCACGATGTGAGCGGCGTCGCCCACGAGAAACAGGCGCCCCACCCGCATCGGCTCGGCCACGAAGCTACGGAGCGGCGCCATGCTCTTCTCGATCGAGGGGCCGGTGACCAGCGCTTCGGCGGCCTGGGGGTCGAGACGGCGGCGCAGTTCGTCCCAGAAGGCCGCGTCGCTCCACTGCTCGACGGCCTCGTGCGCCGGGCACTGGAGGTAGTAGCGCGTGCGCGTCGGCGACCGCATCGAACAGAGCGCGAATCCGCGCGCGTGATGGCTGTAGATCAACTCGACCGACACCGGCCTGGTGTCGGCCAGCACGCCCAGCCACGCGCAGGGGTAGGTGTGTTCGTACGACTGGATCGACCGCGCGGGAACACTGGCGCGGCTGATGCCGTGGTAGCCGTCGCAGCCCGCGATGAAGTCGCACCGCAGTTCGTGCGTGTGGCCACCGTGCGTGTAGGTCACGCGGGGGGTCGCCGTGTCGAAGTCGTGGAGGGCCACGTCTTCGGCCTCGTAGACCGTGTCGCCACCGGCCGCGGCTCGGGCCTGCATCAAGTCGCGCGTCACTTCGGTCTGCCCGTAGATCGTGACCGTCTTTCCGTCGGTGAGCCGGGCCAGGTCGATGCGGTGCCGCGCTCCGCCGAAGCACAGCTCGAACCCGCCGTGCACCAGCCCTTCGGCCTCGAGGCGCGTGCCCACGTTGGCCTCGTGCAGCACCTCGACGCTGGTCTGCTCGAGCACGCCGGCGCGGATCCGGCCGAGCACGTAGTCGCCGCTACGCCGCTCGAGGATGACGGTGTCGATGCCCGCGCGGTGCAGGAGTTGCCCCAGCAGCAGGCCCGAGGGACCCGCGCCGATGATGGCCACCTGCACGCGTCGTGTCCCCATGGGTCCGCGCTGCTCCACGCCGTCAGTAGTCGAGGTCGGCCAGCGAGGGCCGCTGGTTGAGTTCGTCCACGCCGAATCCGGCCGTGGCCCGGTACCCTTCGGTGACTGCGAGGATCTCGTCGGGTGAGATGACCGCATGAAGGGCGAGGCCGCGCAGACCGTCTGGGGCGCGATCTTCGACCAGCTGCATCGGCCGCTCGGGACCCATGCCGCGGTTGGCCAGTACGATGCGGCTGGTGGCCGGCCGGCGGCGCTCGTCGTAGACGGCAAACGCGCGTTCGACGTCGTCACCGTGGCAACGCAGGCAACCAGCCAGAGTGCGGGCGTCGAGAATGGCTTGCGACGCGCCGTTCGACCCTACCGGATACATCGGGTGCGCCGCGTCACCGAGCAGGGTCATGCGGCCGTGCGACCAGCGCTCGATCGGGTCGCGGTCGACCATGGGAAACAGGAAGGTTCCTCGAGATCTGCGAATGAGGGCCGGCACGTCGAGCCACGGCCACCGCCACGACTCGAACTGGGGCAAGAACTGGTCGAGCACGCCAGGCGTGTTCCAGTCCTCACGCTCGGCCAGCGCCTCGCCGTCGACCCGCAGTTCGGCGATGAAGTTCACCACCTGGCCGCCGCCCGGCCGATCGGCAATCGGGTAGGCCACGAACTTCTGGAGACGATGACCGGCCCACACCTGCGTGCGGCCATCGAGCAGCTGCGGGCCCTCGGCCAGCCCGCGCCACAACTTGGCGCCATTCCAGAGCGGCGGCCCCTCGTCGGGCAGGAGCTGGCGGCGCGCCTGCGAGTGGATCCCGTCGGCGGCGACCAGGGCCGCGCCGCGCACCCGGGCGATCTCGGTGCGGCGATCGCGCCCGACGAACACGGCCTCGACGTGGTGGGCGGTGAGTTCGAACCGGCGAAGGTGATGGCCGGTGTGCACGCGGGCGGCCCCGATCCGCTCCACGACGGCGTCGTGCAGCACGCGCTGCAGCTGCCCTCGATGGACGGAGATCTGCGGCCACCGATAGCCGGCGTCGAGGCCCCGCGACTCCCGCCAGATTTCCTCGCCGCGCTTGGTGACGTAGGCCAGCGCCCGGGGCGCCAGGCCGGCGGCGAGCACGCGCTGAAGCAGGCCGAGGGCGTCGAGTTCCTTGACGGCGTGCGGTAGCAGATTGATGCCGACCCCAAGCGCGTCGATGCGATCGACCGACTCGAAGACATCGCAGTCGATGACCGGCGTGGTGGAGGCTGAGGGCGGTGGCCAGCCCGCCGATGCCCGCACCCGCGATGATGACCGTCACGAAGAACTGTGCTCCATGAGTGCTCGACCGGGTACGCCGGATGTGCCAGAGTGTCCCACGCACCGCGCCGGATGTCACCGCCACCCATGCACTCTCAGCCGAACGGGTTGCCCATCGTCGACGTCGGCCGTCGCATCGACGAGGGCGACTGGGGCCCGTATCAGCGCTGGCTGATCGCGCTCACCGCCCTCACGATCGTCTTCGACGGCATCGACAACCAGCTGCTGGGCGTCGCCATTCCGGCCATCATGCAGGAATGGTCGGCGCCGCGTGGGGCCTTCGCGCCGATCGTCTCGATCGGCTACGCCGGGCTGATGGTGGGCGGCGCGCTGGCGGGCATGGCCGGCGACCGCGTGGGCCGGCGCACGGCGTTGCTCGCCAGCATGCTGCTCTTCGGCGCCATGACGGCGGCGGCGGCCTTCGCGGGCAATCCCTGGCATCTGGGCGTACTCAGGTTCCTCGCTGGGGCGGGGCTCGGCGGCGCGATTCCCAACGCCACGACGCTCGCGGCGGAGTTCGTGCCGCGGCGGCATCGGCCCGTGGCCGTCACCCTCACGATTGTGTGTGTGCCACTCGGCGCCACCATCGCCGGACTGCTCGGCATCCGCGTGCTGCCCCTCATTGGCTGGCGGGCGCTCTTCGCGATCGGCGGCGTGGTGCCGGTGGTGTGCGCGCTGGCGCTGTGGCGCGTGCTGCCGGAATCGCCCCGGTATCTGGCGCGGCACCCTGCCCGGTGGCCCGAACTGGCACGCACGCTGGCGCGCATGGGACATCCGTCGCCCGGCGGCGCGCGGTTCAACGATGGGGCCGAACCGGCCACGCAGCCCACCTCGGTGCGCACGATCTTCGGCCCCGGCCTGCGTCTCGACACGCTCGCGCTGTTTGCCGCCTTCGCGTCGTGTCTGCTGGCCGTCTATATGGGCTTCTCGTGGCTGCCGGCCCTGCTGACCAGTGCCGGCTTCCCGGCCGCCGTCGCCAGCCTGGGCATCACGGCGTTCAATCTGGGCGGCGTCGTGGGGGCGCTCGCAGGCAGTGTCGCCATCGGCGGCATGGGCTCGCGCGTGCCCATGCTGGCCATGGCAGCGGGCGCCGTGGCCGGCGCCGTCACGCTCGGCACGATGCCAATCGACGCGTCACGACCGGTGCTGCCCATCCTGGTGATGCTCACCATCACGGGCGGTCTCATCAACGCCGTGCAGACCACGATGTACGCGCTGGCCGCGCACGTGTATCCCAGCACGGTCCGTGCTACCGGAGTGGGTGCCGCGGCGTCGTTCGGCCGCGTGGGCGCCATCCTGAGCGGCTATGCCGGCGCCGTGGCTATCGACTTCGGCGGCAGTGCGTCGTATTTCTGGGTGATCGCCGCCGCCATGGGCGCGACGTTCGTGGCGCTAGCGCTGGTGCGGCGTCATGTGCCGCGCGCAGCACGTGACGACGAGCACGTCTCTCGCCCAGGCTGACCACCCAATCAGACGAGTCCGCGAACGGCCTGGCGCGGCTCGGGTACGGGATACCCCGCCTCTCCGAACGCCTGGCCGATGGTACGGGTGGTGTCGAAATACACCTGCCAGTAGTCGCGGTTGTGGCAGAACGGCCGGATGACCAGCTGCGTGCCAGCGGCGTTGTAGTCCAGGATTTCGATGAGCGGCGCCGGTGACGGCACGACGTTGGCGATGGCCGCGATCCGTGGACGCAGAAGGGCAATCGCGTCCGTTGGCGGCACGCCGTGGGCGAGCTGTGCGCGGAGATCGACGCCCCGGAACTCGTTGGCCGAGTAGTTCACGATGTTGTCCCCGAAGATCTTGTTGTTGCCGACGATCACCTTCAGGTTGTCGGCGGTGTGCACGGTCGTGGCGAAGAGCCCGACGTCGACCACCTCCCCTGTGACGCCGCCGGCGCCGATCATGTCGCCCCTCTTGAAGGGACGCAGCAGCACCAGAAACACGCCCGCTGCGAAATTGGATAGCAGGCCCGACCACGCCATTCCAACAGCCACGCCTGCCGCAGCCAACACCGCGGCAAACGACGTCGTCTCCACGCCGAGCACACCCAGGCAGGCGATGCCCAGCCCGATGGTGAGGATGACGACGAGGCTGGACTGCGAGTAACTGATCAGCGTCGGGTCGAGGCGCCGGGCCGTCAAGGCCCGTCCGGTCGTCGACCGCACCATGCCGATGACGAAGCGGCCCACAACCCACAGCGCCACGGCTCCGGCGAGCCGCCAGACGAGCGGCACTGCGTAGGTCGCAACGAGCTGATTCAACTGCGTAAGGGACGTGTCCATGGTGACTCCAGGAAAGCCGTGTGGCAGGCCGTGACCCGCCGGCTGCTTGCCTGTCTAGACACGAGCAGGTGGGGAAAGTCACCCACCGGCATTCCGGCCGTATAATCCTCGGCACCTCGGCGCTGCAGGCTGAGCTTTCCGGGAGATGGCCATGAGCGTGAATCGTCGCAACTTCGTCCAGGTGTCGGCACTGGCCGCCGCTGCCAGCGCGCTGCGGGTCGCCACGTCAGCCGCCCAGCCACCGGCGCCGCCGCCGGCGCCAGCGCTGTTCACGCCGCTCAGGCGCAACGTCGGCATCTTCAACCAACGCGGCGGCACGATTGGCTGGCTGGTCAGCCCCGACGGCCTGCTCGTGGTCGATACCCAGTTCGCCGATACCGCGCCCAACCTGCTGGCGGGCTTGAAGGAACGTAGCTCCCGGCAGATCGATGTGCTGATCAACAGCCATCACCATCCCGATCACACCGGCGGCAACGGCGTGCTGCGGCCCGCCGCCAAGCAGATCGTCGCGCATGTGCGCTCGAGCGAGAACCAGAAGGCGCAGGCCGAGCGGGCGAAGGCGACGACGACGTTGCCCGATGTGACCTTTCCCGACACGTGGAGCATGACGCTCGGCGACGAGACCATCCGCGCGAAGCACTGGGGCCCCGCGCACACCGGCGGCGACGTGGCGATCCACTTCGAGCAGGCCAACGTCGTGCACCTGGGCGACCTGCTCAACAACCGCGGTTATCCCAACGTGGATGCCCCGGCCGGCGGGTCGATCCACGGCTGGATGCAGGTGCTCGAGAAGATCGCCGCCGCCTATCCGGCCGACGCGCTCTACGTGTTCGGCCATGCCGAGGCCGGCCATCCCTTCATCGGCACGCGCACCGACCTGCACTACCAGCGCGACTACTTCACGGCGGTGGTCGCCGTGGCCCGCGACGCGCGTCGCAGCGGCAAGACACGCGACGAGCTGGCCAAGGTCGACGTCTTGCCGACGTTCGAGCACTTCGGCGGCACGAAGGCGCGGCTCGGCCTGGCCCTGACCGTCGCCTACGACGAACTGGCCACGAGCAAGTAAGGCTGAACGCCAGCTCGCCGAGCTTCTCCACGCTGCAGGCCGCGCGGTCGCCGCGGCATTTTCCCGCGACGCACGGGGAAATCGCCCTGCACGGGCTGCGCGCGACCGGGCGCGGGGCACGCCGGCTGCGCCGAACGCCCGCCGCCCTCGGCATGGGGATTGCTCCACGTCGTGAGGGAGCAACGGGATGAGCGGGCCGTCAGGATCACGGGGTGGCCGTCGGAACCGTCGACGTCCACGACTCGACGAAGACTTTGATCTTCAGCGCGAGGTCGTAATCCTCGAGGCTGGCGAAGGTCACCGAGTTCTCGTCGCGGGCCGCATCGAACGCGCCCCCGGTGAGCGTGCCGGTGCGGTCGTGCGGTGGGCTGCCGGCGAACGAGAACTGGATGTAGCCGTCGAAGGCGCCCGGCTTCTTCACCTCGATCGCCGAGATGTGACGCAGCAGGATGGCCTTGTCGCGCCGCTCCGCCAGATGCTCCTGCACGATCCTGATGCTGTCGCGCGAGACGAACAGGCTCTTGCCCTGACCACCGTGGAGCACGAGACTCATAATGCGCTTCCCCCTGGCCGCCGGATCGACGCGACCCGTCTGAGCGGTATTGTAGGCTGGAGCGCAGAAGGGTGACGCCTCGCTCAGCAGCACGACTACCACGGCTGCGCCAGCTGCTGCGCCTGCCGTTCACGCTGCTCACCATTCACCGCATCATCCGGAGCGACGGTTCGCTGGCCGCGGCCGACGAACATCTGTGGGCCTTCCGTGGCTTCCACCTCGAGACGTGGGACCCGCACTATCGCTCCAGATCCTGGAACAGGGTGCGCCTCGCCGACATCGGTCCTGGCGACGTCGCAGGACTGCCGGTGCGCGAGCTGGCGTTCATGATGCACGTGGCGATGGAGATCGAGGACCCGATCGTCGAGTACAGCCATCAGAACGGCGAGGGGTTCCGGCTGCTGCTGCCCACGCTCGCCCGATTCATGGGCCGGAGCGACGCCGAGGCCGCCTACGCGGCGGCGCACGGCCTGCCGTGGTGCGAAAGCCCCTGGTGCGCCGAGGAACGGCGTCACGGCAACACGTTCGCCAAGGTGATCGAGCGGCTGACCGCGGCCGCGCCCCCACGCGACAATCCCAATCAACCGCGGGCGATGACGGCGGACGAAGACGAGGCCCTGGATCACCTCGTCACCCGCCAGGCGGCCGAGTGGTCGTCGTCGTCCACCTACGTCGTGATGGCGGCCCACGCGACTGGTGGCCTGCGGACGATGATGCGGAATCTCGCCTGCGACGAGATCAAGCACCTCTGCATCTTGAGCGCGGCTGATCGCTACCTGCTGGGGCCCCGCCCCTGGCGACGTTTCGGCATGCTGCTGAAGATTGGCGTCGACAACTTCCTCGGCCAGAAGCGCCGGCGCTCCGGGGGGCAACAGATGGGCGCCAACCTGATCAGCGCGATCGAAGTGGTGGTGGCGCACATGCTGATGGAGTGGCGGCTGCGCGCGTGGCTGGCCACCGTGCCGTTGCGCACGCTGGTGACCGTGTTCGAGACGACCTCGACCCTGCCGGAAATCCAGGCGGAACCGCGGCCGGCGGAGGCGCAGGCGCATCTGGATACGCTCCTGCGCCTGGGGCGGCAACGGCGCGACGACCTGGCGCGATGGAAGGCACCAGCGCGGACGGAGGCCCTGGCCCAGCGAGCGATCGAGGATGGGCGCGCCGATGAGATCGCTCGTGTCGTCGCGAGCGAGGGCACGAACTGTCCAGTCGTCCTGCGCCGAGCGGTGCACGATCGGCTCCGCGACCATCAGATCCGGAACAACCGCCACGTGTTGACACGGGATTGAGGCCTGGGCGGCGCGGTTTCAGGTGAGGCTGAACGCCAGCTCGCCGAGCTTCTCCACGCTGCAGGCCACACGATCGCCGGCCTTGAGCCACACCTGCTCCGCCTTCGGCTTGCCGAAGATGACGCCGTGCGGCGTGCCGGTGAACAGGATGTCGCCCGGCTTGATGGTCATCATGCGCGACGCGAAGCTGATCATCTGGCGGCAGTTGAAGATCATGTCGTTCGTGTTCCAGTCCTGACGCTGCTCGCCGTTGACGCGGCATTCGAGCTTCAGGTTGTTCGGATCGCCCACGAGGTCGCTCGTCACCAGATGCGGACCGAGCGGCGCGAACCCGTCGAAGGTCTTGCCGATCATGAACTGCGACGTGAGGTACTGCAGATCGCGCGCCGTGAAGTCGTTGCCGGTACAGTAGCCGGCCACGTAGTCGAGCGCGTCGGCCTCCGCCACGTTGCGGCACTCGCGCCCGAACACGATCACGAGTTCGATCTCGTGATCGAAGTGCGTCGCCGCGGCGGGCAGCGCGATGGTGCCGCCGTGGTGGTTCAGGGTGTTGTTGAACTTGTTGAACAGGATGGGATTGGCTGGGATCGGCGTGCCGGTTTCAGCGGCGTGGCGCCGGTAGTTGAAGCCCATCATGATGATCTTCTCAGGCCGCGTCACGAGGGGCGCGTGCTGCACGGCACTCTCCTGCAGGTAGAGCCTGGCGGGACCATCCGCAGCCGCGGCCACGACGCGCGCCAGCAGCCCGCCCTTGCCGTGCTGTAGCAGATCGTCGGTATCCACCGGCGCCGGCAGTTTGTACAGCGCGGCGGCCGCCGCCACATCGAGGATGCCGCGCGACTGCTTCACGCCGAGCCGTGGTCCAGCCGCGGTACGCAGGTTGAGCAGCGTCATGTTGCGCGGCATCTCGAAGTCCGCGGGCGGAGTTTTCGCGGCCTGCGCCGCGGCAGCCGCCGCGGGGGCCAGGGGTGCCACCGCAGCTGCAAGGCCCGCGGTGGTGGTCTTCACGAACGTGCGGCGATCGAAATGCATGGCGTCTCCAGCGGCACGGCGCTCTGGCGC
The DNA here is from genome assembly GCA_963814395.1 of uncultured Acidobacteriota bacterium. GTDB lineage: Bacteria > Acidobacteriota > Vicinamibacteria > Vicinamibacterales > UBA2999 > CADEFD01. The sequence continues at coordinate 760,946 of CAWFCS010000027.1, read as the reverse complement.
GGCCTGGTCTCGAATGTGCCTGGCCATTCTAACGGCGGCGAGGATGGAGCGGGCCGACGACGGCGTGCCGGCCCATCAGCTCACGTCGAGCGGACGCTACAGCCACGCCGAGCCCTATGTGCGGCGAGTGTTGGCCGGAGCGATGCTGACCGCGGTCGACATCGTGCCGGCCGTGCTGCGCCGGGAGGTGGGGCACGACGTGCACGGCCTGTTGGTCAGCGCACAGCGGCCGATCCGAGGCGCGCGTTGGCCCTCCGCCCACGAGGTTCGCCTGTGCGCATCAGGCGCGGCAGCATATCCTGAACAGGTGCAGCGCCCGCTCTCCACTCAGCAGCTCGACCGCTACTTCGCCCGCATCGGCGTCTCGGGCCCGCGCCCACCCACGCTGGCCACCCTTCGGACCGTGCATCGCGCGCATTTGCTCGCGATTCCCTACGAGAACCTCGATATTCACTTGGGCCTGCGCACCACGCTCGACCCCGAGGCGATGTTCACGAAGCTCGTGGACGAACGGCGCGGCGGCTGGTGCTTCGAGATGAACGGCCTGCTCGGCCGCGTGCTCGAGACGCTCGGCTTCAGCGTGCGCTACCTGTCCGGTGCGGTCGGACGGGCCGAACGCGGCTGGCGCGCGCAGGGCAATCACCTGGTGCTGCTCGTCACGCTCGACCGTCCGTGGATCGTCGATGTCGGGTTCGGCGACGGCTTCCTCACGCCGCTCCCGCTCGAGGTGGGCAGCTACCGGCAGGACTACCTGCAGTATCACGTGACGCGCGACGGCCCGCGCTGGCGCGTGCACAATCACGAGTTCGGCGGCGCCGACGGCTTCGACTTCAGCCTCACACCGCGCCAGCTCGACGACTTCGCCATTCAGTGTCTCGAACTGCAGACCTCGGCGGAGTCGAGTTTCGTCAAGTCCACCGTGTGCGAGCGGCACACGCCGGGCGGCTTCGTCATGCTGCGCAGCGCCACCGTGCGCGAGGTGACCGCCAGCGGCGTCACCACGCGCGTCGTGCAGAGCGCGCAGGAGTTCGACCACGTGCTGCGCGAGCGCTTCGACCTCGCCATTCCCAGCATCGACGCGCTGTGGCCGCGCGTGTGGGAGCGGCACCTGCAGTGGCAGGCGGAGCAGGCCGCTAACGTGCCGGCCCCCTGATGGCATGCTGACGTTCCGGGAGCTGGCTCACCAGATTCGGCGCCGTGGAGGCGCTGGTGATACGCTGCGCCGTCACCCCGCTCCGAGGTCACTTCAATGTCCCAGCCCACGTCTGTGCGTTCCTGGCTGCCATGTGCCGTCGCTCTCGCCGTGTGCATCACGGCACCGGCGGGCGCCGCCGGTCCCTCCACCGCCGACATCGACCGCCAGGTGTGGCAGGCGGTGGCCGCGTCGGTGGTCGCCGACGACATCGTGGCGATGGGCCGCGTGTATCACCCGGCGGCGGTGCTGGTGTCGAAGGACGGCACCACGCCCATTGCCGCCGCCCTCGAGCGCTGGGGCCGCGACATGGTCACGGCCAAGAAGAACGGCGTGAAGGCGTCGGTCGAGTTCCGGTTCACCACGCGGCAGGACGATGCCACGACGGCCTTCGAAGCCGGCGCCTTCCGCTACGCCACGACCGACAAGGCCGGCGTGACCACGCCCGGGTATGTGCGCTTCGAGGCGCTGCTCGTGAAAGGCGCGTCCGGATGGCAGGTCGTGATGGAGCGCCAGCTCGACGCCATCACCGAGGGCGCCTGGAATGCCCTGCCGCGTTAAGGCCTTCGGGCTCCTGCTCGCCGTCGGCGTGCTGCTCGTGGCGCCGTTGGCCCTGCGCGCCCAGGCGCCCGTGCCCGCGGCGGCGATCGTCGACGGCACCTACGTGCTGCCGTCGTATCGCTTCCGCAGCGGCGAGACGCTGACGAACGTGCGCCTGCACTACCGCACCATCGGCACGCCGATGCGCGATGCCCGCGGGAAGGTTCGCAACGCCGTGCTCGTGATGCACGGCTCGAGCGGCGACGCCTCGCAGGTGCTCGCCGCATCGGTGCGCGATCCGCTGGTGGGCGCCGGCCTGCCGCTCGATCCCGCCACCTACTTCCTCATCTTCCCCGACATCCTGGGCGCTGGGAAGTCGACCAAGCCGAGTGACGGCCTGCGCGCGACGTTCCCACGCTACGGCTACGACGACCTCGTCGACCTCGAATACCGGCTCGTCACCGAACATTTCGGCATCGAGCGCCTGCGTCTGGTGATGGGCATCTCGATGGGCGGCATGCACACGTGGCTCTGGGGCATCCGCCATCCCGCGCTGATGGACGGCCTGGTGCCGATTTCCTCGCTGCCCGTGAAGGTGGACGGCCGCAACCTGCTGTGGCGGCGCATCCTGTCGAACGCCATCCGCACCGATCCGGCCTGGCTCGGCGGCAACTACACGGCGCAGCCGCGCGGCTTCCTGAACATCATGCCGATGTTCGACATGCTGGTGCAGAGTCCGGCCCGGCTCGGGGAGCGGCTCACCACCTACGCGCAGGCCGATGCCTACGTGCGTGAGGTGGTGAACGAATCGCTCGAGGACGACGACGCCAACAACATCCTCTACCGCTTCGAGGCGTCGTTCGACTACGACCCCGCGAAGGAGGTCGCGTCGATCACCGCTCCGCTGCTCGCGATTCTGTTTGCCGACGACGAGTTGAACCCCGTGGAGCTCGGCGTGATCGAGCCGCTCATCGCGCAGGTGCCGCGTGGGCGACACGTGGTGATTCCAGCCGGACCTGCCACCGAGGCCCACCGCACGCAGGTGAAGGCGTCGGTGTGGGCTGCTCACCTTGGCCGGTTCATGAGCGAACTACCGCCGCTGCCGCCGCTCACGCCGGGCACGTTCGTGCCGGCGCGTCGGTGACGCCGGTCGGTGGTAGGCTCGCCCGCACTGCCCTACCCTTCCTCTCACCCAGGAGCTGACATGTTGAAGACGTCCATCCACCTGATGATCGCGCTCGGCGTTCTACTCGCAGCGCCCGTGGCCGCCGTCGCGCAGACCCCGCCCACCTGCATGACGCTGTTCACCGCCGACGAGCTGACCAAGGCGGTCAGCGCGGGGTTCGCCGACATGGGCGGGGACGTCCGTGGCGAAGGCGAAACCGAGTGCGCGTGGATGATGCGGGGTGGCAGCGGCGGCTTCAAGACGGTGTCGGTGCAGTTCTACGACCTGCGTGCCGTCAAAGCCAACGCCAATGCAGCCACGCTGGACGCGTTCTTTGAGCAGATCGTCGAAGGCGGCGAAGCGGGCGCGGCCGGCAAGAAGCGCGAGGCTCTGGCCGGCATCGGCCAAAAGGCGGCGTTCGTCCCGGCCGATCCGCAGGTGCTGGCCGTGGTGCAGCGCGCCGACGGCGTGGCGCGGATCGTGGGGAACAACTTGACCAAAGCGCAGATCACGGCGGTGGCGCGCGCCGTCGCCACTCCCTGACGGCGCGGCCGGTGGCCGCCGCGCCCGTCGACGAGCGGGGCACGGTTAGGGCAGCGCAAACATGAACACGGCGTGGCCCGCCGCCACCGACACGTGCTGGCGGCCCTCCACCAGGAACGTGGTGGGATTCGAGCGCACCATGCCGCCCACCTGGAACTGCCACAGCGGCGCGCCCGTGGTGGCGTCGAGGGCATAGAAGTTTCCCTCGTTCGATCCCGAGAACACCAGGCCGCCAGCGGTCGACAGCACGCCCGACCACGACGGCGACGGCAAGCGGAAGTCCCACTTCGTCGCTCCGGTCTTGGCATCCAGCGCGCGCACGGCGCCCCACGCCTCGTCGGCCTTGCGGCGTTCGCCGCCGCCGGTGAAGGGCTGCCCGGGCTCGTACTCCACGTCGGTCTTGTAGTAGTACGACCCCATCTCGCGCACCGGCACGTAGAACAACCCGGTTTGCGGACTGAACGACGGGCTCGGCCAGTTGGTGGAGCCCTGCAGGCTTGGGTAGACCAGGTTGCCCTCGGGCGTCGGATCGGTGCCTTCGATCACCCGCGGCCGGCCCTTCGGGTCGATGCCCCTGGCCCAGGTCTGCTTGGCGTACGGGCGCCGCGTGCAGGAACTCGCCGGTGGCGCGGTCGAGCACGTAGTAGAAGGCGTTGCGATTGGCGGTGACGAGCGTCTTGCGCGCGCGGCCGTTGATCTCGAGATCGGCCAGCACCTGAATCTGATTGGCGTCCCAGTCGTGCACGTCATGCGGCGTGTACTGGAAGTGCCATTTCATGGCCCCGGTGTCGGCGTCGAGGGCGAGCACCGACGACGTGTAGAGGTTGTCGCCCTTGCGCACGTCGCCGTTCCAGTCGGGTCCCGGATTGCCCGTGCCCCAGTAGAGCAGGTTGAGCTCGGGATCGAAGGAGCCCGTGAGCCAGGTGGCGCCGGCGCCGGTCTTCCAGCTCTCGCCCGCCCACGTCTCCACGCCGCGTTCACCGGCGGCCGGCACCGTGTGCGTGCGCCACGCGAGCTTGCCGGTCTTCGCGTCGTAGGCGTCGACGAAGCCGCGGATGCCCGCTTCCCCGCCGCTGATGCCCACGATCACCTTGTCTTTCACCGCCAGCGGCGCCATGGTGATCGAGTGCCCGGTGCCGTTGTCGGCCACCTTCGTCTCCCACCGCACCGCCCCGGTCTGGGCGTCGAGCGCAATCAGCACGCCGTCGAGCGAGCCCACGTAGACCATGTCGTCGAGGATGGCGACGCCGCGGTTGGTGGCGGGAAAGCCAATCAGGCGCAGATTCGACGGCATCGGCCGCACGTAGCTCCACACCGGCCGGCCGTTCTTCGGATCGAGCGCGGTCACCGTGGTGGGCGGCTCGGTGACGTACATCAGGCCGTCGGCGACGATGGCCGAGGTTTCCATCTGGCCTTGTCCGGCCACCTGGTAGACCCACGCGGGCTTCAGCGTGGCCACGTTGGCTGCCGTGATCTGCGCCAGGGTCGAGTAGCGCTGCCCGTTGTACGCCGCCCGAGTAGGTGAGCCAGGCGCCTGGCTCCTTGGCGGCATCGACCAGGCGCGCGTAGGGCACCTGCGCCGCCAGCACTGCGCCGCTCACGACCATCGCCGTCAGCGTCGCCAGCCTCGCCGCCGCCTTCACCGCCGTGCCGTGCCTCATCGCTGCCCTCGCAAGCTCGCCAGGTATGCCACCAGGTCGTTGAGATCGGTTGGCGACAGCTGCGTGCCGTACGACGGCATGAGACTGGCACCGGCTTCGCGCTGCAGCGTGGTGAGGTCGGCCACGCGAAAGGCGTGCAGCCGGCCCGCCGTATCGCGCACGTGCACCCAGAAGGCGTCTTCGCTCACGCGCACGCCGCGCACCGGCGCACCGGTCTTCGGCCGCGCCGTGACCACGACGTGCCCGTCGGGCACCCGGGCCGCGGGCGCCACGAGGGCTTCGGCGAGATACGCCGGTCCGCGCTGCAGGCCGATGGCCGACAAATCAGGGCCGAGTGCGCGTCCGGCGCCGGCCACCACGTGGCAGGTGGCGCAGCCGCGCTGCTGATACAGGCTCTGGCCGTGCGACGCGTTGCCGGTGGCGCGTTCACTGCCGGCGCCGTTCAGCGACCGCACGAACGCCGCCAGTTGCCAGGTGCGCGGCGCGCCGTTGGCATCGCCGAACCCGGGCATGAGTCCCGGTATGCCCGCTCCGCAGGATGCCGATCAGCCCGGCATCGTCACTGGCCCGCACGAAGGTGGGACGCAGGAGCGACGGCCCGTAGCCGCCGCTGCCGTCGATGCCATGACAGAGCGCGCACTGCGCGCCGTAGAGGCGCTGCCCCGCCGCGCGATCGGCGGCGGTGGCGTCGGTCAACGGCCGGTCGGGCGCCCGCGTCTGCGCCATCGCGGGCGACGCCGCGAGCCACACGGCTGCCGCCAGCATCCAGGTGATCATCAGCGCGGAATCTACCACAGCCCGCCGGGCGGTGCCGGGGGTCTCAGAAGCGTTCGATCACGGCGATCACGGCGCGCACCACCAGCACAATCGGTGCGCCGACGAGCAGAATGCCGATCGGCACCAGCAGGCCGACGAAGAGCACCTGCAGCGCCCCGCCCACCCAGTGCGCGCCCGTGCCGATCACCGTGTGCACCTCGGCCGCCGGAGCGGGCGTGACCATGGTGGCGAAGCCGGGCGTAGCGATCGGAAGCGTCGGGGCAACGGCCATGCGGTCGGCCCTCCTCGGGCCGCGCGAACGATGTGTCGGGGCGAGGCGGCGCGAAGCGGGCGGGAGACCGGAGCGGGACCTCCAGTCTACTGGATGTGGGGCGGAGAGGCGCACCGCCCCGGGCACAGCCGCGACATGCGCGCGGATTCACCCAGGGCGGGGCAGCGACGCGCTACGGCTTGTTGCGGTCGTCGTCGTCGCGATCGCGGTCCTTGCGGCCCTTGCCGTCGTGGTCGTCGTCGTCCTTGTCGTCGTCCTCACCCCGGTGGTCGAAGCCCGGCACGGTGATCTGGATGGTGCGGTCGACGCCGCTCGCCGGGTGCTGGATGTTGACCCAGGCGCGGCGGGCGTTGAAGGGGTCGAAGTAGAGGCCGGTGAACTCGGAGCCGAGCGTGCCGTTCGAGGCCCAGCGGCCGAGGCCCTCGCCGGCGTCGAGCAGGTCGCCGTCGCGGTTCAGGTCCTTGGCGAACCAGATGTCGTTGTCCACGCCCCCGTTGCGGTCTTCCACGATGTAGAGGTTGCCGCGCGAGTCGATGGCGAGGTTGTCGGGACTGCTGAGGCCAGTGCCGACGGCCAGCCCGGTGGCCAAGTCGAGGGTAGCGCGGTTGGCGAACACCGAAATGGTCTGCGCCCGCAGGTCGAGGCGATAGACCTCGTTGGTCGTGGTCGTGGCCACGTAGAGGTACTCGCGGCCACGAACCCGCTGGATCTGGAGGTCTTCTGGGCGCTGGTAGTCGGTGCCCTTGAAGGCGGCCAGGTTGGTGGTGTTGCGCCCGTCCACCGAGGTCACGCCGTTGGCGTCGGTGATGACGAGCGCGCCCGGCAGGCCCGCGCCGCGGGCATCGGTGATGGCGACCCAGGTGTAGGCACCGGTCGCGTTCGGCGTCGCGCCGTCGCCGACGCGCAGCACGAAGGTCTGACCGGCGGCGAAGTAGTCAGCCTTGCCACGCAGCACGCGCTGGAAATCGGCCTTGGGCGTGTACTTGTAGAGGCTGCCGCCGTTCAACTCGTCGATGAAGTACATGTTGCCGTGGCGGTCGAACTGGATGCCCTCGTGCGAGGTGCGGGGAATCACGTTCTGGTGCACGAAGTCTGCACCCAGGTTGCTGGCTGGCGACACCGGGTTCTTGATGGCCGGCGCGTCGAGCGGATTCTTCAGCTCGAACAGACGGCCGTAGGGCAACGGATACCCGGCGTCACCGGGGCTCGACCAGGCTTCTTCGGCGGTGATGTAGGTGCCCCAGGGCGTCCAGAACGAGGCGTCGAAGGCGACATGGCCGCGCACGTCCGGCGCCGCGTAGGGACTCTGCCACACGGTGTCGGTCGTGCCATTCCACAAGTCGTGACGCTGCACGCCGGACTGACCGGTTTCGAACACCGTGAACAGGAACCGGCCGCGCTTGCGTCCGGTCTCGTTCAGCGTGTTCATGTCCCAGTTGCCGGAGTTGGGGGTGTTCTCCGCGAGCACGGCCGCGCGGTCGGCGATCGAGCGCTGCTCGAACTCGGGATTGCCCAAGGTCATGGGCTGGCTCTCGTCGGCCGTCGGACCCGCCGACGTCGCGAGGGGCGTGAAGTCCGAGAAACGAACGCCGTGGGCCGCCAGCGCCGTGCCGGCCAGCAGCAACCCACCGGCAGCGATCAGCCGGACGTGATTGAACGAAAGTGTCATGTGTGCCTGCTCCATGTCCGGGTGAAATGTCGAGCGGCCCGGACCAGACCGTTGTACTGACGGCGTATGGCGACGCGAACAACACGAGGCAACATCTCGGCAACGGATAAGATGGCGGGATGTTCAGCCGACGTCTGATTGCCCTGTTCGTGGCTCGCCGCGGCCGCCACCTCCGTGACCCTCGCGCAGTCCCGCCCCGCCGCGTCACTGGCGGGCCTCACCACCCGGGCCGAGCGCTCGAACTTCACCGAGACCAGCCGCTACGACGACGTGCAGCAGTTCCTCGCCACGGTGGACCAGGCCTCCGACCTCGTGCACGTCACGTCGTTCGGCTACACCTTCGAAGGGCGCTCGCTGCCGCTGGCCATCGTCGGGCCGGGTGCCCGCGGGCACGCGCCGCCGCGGTGCGCGCGTCGGGCCGCCTGCGGGTCTACATCCAGGCCAACATCCACGCCGGCGAGGTGGAGGGCAAGGAAGCCGCGCTCGCCCTGGTGCGCGACCTCGCCAAGGGCGCGCATCCGGAGTGGATGCAGTCGATGGTGCTGCTCGTGAATCCCATCTACAACGCCGACGGCAACGAGAAGGTCACGCTCACGAGCCGCGGCTTCCAGCATGGGCCGATCGGCGGTCAAGGCACGCGCGCCAACGCGCAGGGCCTCAACATCAACCGCGACAACATCAAGCTCGAAACGCCCGAAGCGCGCTCGATGGTGCGCATGCTCACCGACTTCGACCCGCACGTGATGCTCGACCTGCACACCACCAATGGCTCGCGTCACGCGTATCAGCTCACCTACGAAACCCCCAACAACCCGGCGGTGGACCTGGCGGTGGTGAAAGAGACGCGCGCCCTGCTGGCGCACGTGGTGCAGGCGGTGAAGGCGAAGGACGGCTGGGACTTCCGCTCCTACGGCAACGTATCGGGCCAGACGCCCGAACGCGTCTGGACGACCGTGGAAGACCTGCCACGCTACACCCACAACTATTGGGGGCTGCGCAATCGCTTCGGCATCTTGAGCGAGACGTATTCCTACCTGCCATTTGCCGAGCGCGTCACGAGCAACCGGCGCTTCCTCGAAGAGGTGCTCGGCTACGCGCACACCAACGCCGCGCGCCTGCGCGAGCTGGCGGCGGCGGCCGATGCGCAGTCCCTCGTGGGTCAGCGCTTGTCGATCCGGTCGGTGGTGGCGCGCCTGCCCGAGAAGATCGAGATCCTGATGGGCGCCGTCGACGAAGAGGTGAATCCCTACTCGGGCCGCATCATCCACAAGCGACGAAACGTGAGCACGCCGGAGCGCATGTGGGACGAGACGACCTTTGCCTCCACTGACAGCGAGCGCGTGCCGGCGGCCTACTTCGTGCCGGCGAGCGAGAAGGCCGTGCTGGAGCGCCTGCGCGCGCACGGCATCGTGATGGAACCCGTGGGCACCGCCGCCGTGCCGCCGCTCGAGGCGTTCCAGATCGCATCGACCACGGTGACGCCCCAGGCCTTCGAGAGCCACCAGGAGCGCACCGTGACCGGCACGTGGGCGCCGGTCGAGCCGCGCGACCTGGCGGGCGCCACCCGCGTGCCGATGACGCAGCGCCTGGCGCGCCTGGCGTTCTACCTGCTCGAGCCCCGATCGAACGATGGCCTCGCCACGTGGAACGTCGTGGACGAGGCCATCAAGGACGTCGCGCTATCCGGTGCTGCGCACGCGCAACTGAGCCGGGCGCGCGCGCCGGCCGGGCGCCTACCGCTTGAGCCGCGGCACGAACTTGGTCATGCCCTGGATCGGGCCCACTTCGCCGGCAAACACGTTGCCGGCGGCGTCCACCGTCACGCCTTCGCCCATCGAGCCGTAGCCGCCCATGCCCGAGGCCTGCTTCGACACGTGCTCGGGCACGAAGTACCACACCTCGCCGGTGCGCGCGCTGCCCACGCGCAGGCCCTTGCGCCAGCCGGGGTTGTAGTTGTCGTCGGATTCCGAGTCGATGGCGTAGAGCGTGTCGTCGGCGGCGATGTGCATGCCGCTGATGCGGCTGAACTGATACCAGGTGTCGAGGTGCTTGCCCTCCTGGTCGAAGATCTGGATGCGGCGGTTGCCGCGGTCGGCCACGAACAGCCGGCCCTTCGAGTCGAAGGCCAGCGCGTGCGGGCCGCGGAACTGGCCGGCCCCGTAGCCATACGAGCCGAACGTCTTGATGAACTTGCCGTCGGCGCTGAACTTCGAGATGCGGCCGATGCCGTTCGGCGGATCCTGATCGAGGAACTGCGCGCCGTGCGACTCGGCCACGAAGATGCTGCCGTCGGCGGCGATGACCACGTCGTTCGGCTCGCTGAACGCCTGCGGCGGCGTGCCCGCCGTGCCCGGCGTGCCGAGCGTGAGCAGGAGCTTGCCCTGCGGGCTGAACTTCAGCACCGTGTGGCCCTTCCCCGCCGCGTTCGGGAACTTGCTCACCTCGGCCGGCGTGGCCGAGCGCGCGTCGACGACCCAGACGTTGCCCTGCTTGTCGACGTCCATGCCGTGCGGCCACATGATGAGCCCGGCGCCGAAGCTGGCCACCACCTTGCCGCTCGGGTCGAGCTTCACGATCGGGTTCACGTCCGACCCGGCGCAGGAATTCGAGCCGCAGCGGTCGCCGGCCCAGATGTGCTTGCCGTCCACGTCCACGGCCACGGCGCTCACCGAGCCCCACTTACGGCCGTCGGGCAGCACGCCGAAGTTGCGCACCGTCTCGTAGGGATTGGGCAGGTGGTTGATCGGCGTGACCTTGGCGTGTTCGGGCGGGCCAGAGGTGCCCTTCTGGGCCACGACGGCGGCGGCCGCCAGCATCAGCAGGGCGGCGGTCAGTACGGCGGCGGGTCGGTTACGCATCATCGTCTCCACGTGAGGTGAATGCAGGCATTCTGTGCCGTGCCGCAGGGGCAGCACCGAGGGGCGCTTGAATTCTACGTCGCTTGCGGCCCGCGTCAGTCGCGGCGGCGACGCGAGGCGTGGGCGTGCAGGCTGGCGTCCAGGTAGAAGTGCCGACCTCGCCGCACATCCACGTGTCGTCGAAGAACTGCACCGCCCCGGTGGCCACGTCGTACATCGCGCCGACCAGGCCGATCTCGCCCTTCTCGATCATCTCGCGCAGCACCATGCTGCGCTCGATCACCCCCTCGACGGCGCGCCGCACCTGGATCTGCGCCACGCGGTCGACGAACTCGGGGTTGGTCGACGTGCGGTTCTCGGTGATCGTGCGCTCGAAGTAGACCGACGGCTGAATCAGGTTGAGCAGCGTCGTGAGGTTGCCGAGCTGCACGTTGTCACACGCGCCCTTGATGGCGCCGCAGCTGGTGTGACCGAGCACGACCAGCAGACGCGACCCGGCCACCTTGCAGGCGAACTCCATGCTGCCGAGCACGCCGTCCGACAGGACGTTGCCGGCCAGCCGGATGCTGAAGATGTCGCCCAGGCCCTGATCGAACACGAGTTCGGCCGAAGTCCGCGAGTCGATGCAGCTCAGGATGGTGGCAAACGGCCACTGCCCGTCGCGCGTGTCGTTGACCTGCTCGAGCAGGTTGCGGTTGGCCTTGAGATTGCTGACGAAGCGGTCGTTGCCCTCCTTCAGATAGGCCAGGGCCTTCTCGGGCGTCATGGTGGCTTGCTGTCTTTGTTGTGCGTGCGCATCGATGACTCCTGCTTGGTTCGAACCATCCGCGGCGACGAGCCTCGTCAGCGCGGGACGGACAGATTGAGCACGGCCAGGAGCACGTGCTCGTGGCGGCGGCCACCAGGAATGGCGGTCGTCTCCCAGATGTAGCCGAGGTCGGTCGACACGCACCGGCGAGAACCGCCGCACCACGCCGCTGGCCAGGCGATTGCGGTCGAAGCCGCGCACCGGACCGCGCGGCGTGCGATCCAGTGTGAACATCGCCTCGTTGTAGGTGAACAGGCCCCACGGAGACGTCGCGCCCAATGCGGCGCTGCGCCCTGGCCAACACCCGCACGCGGTGCGACGTGCCCTGCCACGGCTCGAGCCATCGCTGTTCGACGCGCAGCCGCGCCGTCGGGGTCCAGCCGCCCACGACCGGACCCGCGAACGACAGCTGCTGCCAGACGCGCTGCTCGTGCCGCACGCCAGAACCGAGCGTGCGCGGCACCCACGCGTGACCCACCCACGCCGTGACGCGCGGCGCCACACGGCGGCCGACCGCCGTGCGCACGATCGTGAGCCCGAGTTCCGAGCTGTCGTTCATGAAACGCGGCTGCACTTCCACGTGCGTGCGCCAGTTCTCGCTGATCTGGCCCGATCGCCAGCAGTTGTCCCCACGTCTGCTGGTCGGGATTGGGCTGCGCGACGGCAGCCGGCAGCGACATCGTCCACGTGAGCGCGACCACGGCCGCGGACACCCGCACTCGACTCATCGCTCGCCCTCGACTCGGCCCCGCCGAGATGGCCGGCACGACGCTCAAGAACGCATCCGCGGGCCCGAGCAGCCAGCCCGGCGCCACGCCGAGCACGAGCAGCAGCAGAAGCAGCGCCGACGGCCACGACGCGCTCGCGGGCCGTAAGGTCGGGCGCCAGCGCGGTCGTGGCCTTGCCCAGGAACACGTGCGAGTAGCAGCGCAGCGTCGACACCGCCAGCATGGCGCTCGACAGAATGACCGCCACGGTGCTGGCGGGGCTCTCCATCCACAGCGTGTGCAGCAGCAGGTCGTCGGCCACGAAGCCCGCCGGAGCCCGGCATGGCCACGCCGGCCGCGCCGAAGAGCGCAAACGCCGCGGTGAGCCGCGGAAACGCCTGCGAGCGGCCGCCCGGCTGGCCGAAATGCACGCGGCCCGACGCGTTCCTCGAGCGACGCGATCATGATGCCCAGGCCGCCGAGCGCCAGCCCGCCGGCCACGGTCACGAGCAGCGCCGCCGCGAAGTTGTCGTGACTCGCCGCACCCAGCGCCGCCAGGATGAGGCCGCCGTGCATGGCGGTGGTGGCGCGGTAGAAGCCGCGCAGGTCGCGCTGCACGAGCGACAACAAGCGCGGCGAGGAAGGCCGCGAGCGCGCCCAGCCGCACCACGGTGGGGGCGAGCGCGACGGCCTCGGGATGGTGGTCGACGAAGCGCAGATGCACGAACACCAGCGCGATCATCGAGGCGAGCTGCTGCGTCTGCACGACCGGCGCGCGTTCGCACAGCGCTGGCCATCCCGACGGTGAGCGGCCACACGCCGGCGCGAATCGCCACGGCCAGGGTCGAGAGCACGAACGCCGCGGTGAGCTGCTCGGCCCGCAGCGCCACGCCCGTGGCCAGGGCGAGCCCGGCCGAGAGCACCAGCGACCGCCGCGCCGGTGCGGCTCGTGGGCCACGCGTTCACCGCGTGGCCGAGACCGGCCACGGCCACGGCCGCATACGCCCACGTGCCGTCGGGCGAGAACAGCGCGCCGACGATCGCGGCCACGAGCAGCGCGAGCGTCCACTGCGAGCGCCGCCACTCGGCCGCCACCACCGGCGCCACGACCAGCAGCAGGCAGAAGACCAGCGACTCCCACGGGGCCGACCACGGCACGGACGGCATCATGAGGCGGGTCCGTCGAGCGAGCAGGCCCGGCGCAGCCGGGTATCGGCGCGGTCGAGCAGCGCGCGCCAGCGCCAGCACCGGCGCGAACGTGGCATCGATGCGGTCATCGAGCCGCAGGCGGTGCAGCGCGGCCGCATACACGCGCGCGGCCAGCCGCGGCGACCAGCGCTCGAGCCACGTGGGCGCATGGTGGGCATGGCCCGATGCGATGCGCGTCGTGAATCATGTTCGGCGCCTTCAGGAACTGGCCCAGGCGCAGCATCGCGTGGCACACGAGATGCACGAGCGCCAGCGTGATCCAGCCCAGGCAGATTTCCGCCAGGATGAGCCCCACCTGCGCCAGCGTGGCGTGCGCCAGCGCGCCCTTGGCGTCGGTGTGCACGCGCACGACCGCGGCGGCGTAGACGGCCGTGGCCAGGCCCACGGCCACGCCGATGCCGCGCGCCAGCAGCGACACCTCGAGCACCGGCCACACCCGCAGCAACAGGAACAGGCCGGCGTGAATCGACACGGCGCCGTAGAAGAGCGCGCTCGAGGGCGTCGGCCCCTCCATCGCGCGCGGCAGCCAGCCCGAGAACGGCAGTTGCGCCGACTTGCCCATCGCCGAGAGCAGGAACAGCAGGGCGATGAGGCTGGCCTCGCCGGCCGGCAGCGCGGCCGCGCCCTGCGAGCGCCGAGAAGCGCGCCGAGCCGAGCAGTTCGAAGGTGGTCACGGTGGCGATCAGCAGGCCGGCGTCCGAGAACCGGTAGGTGGCAAACGCCCGCACCGACGAGCGCACCGGCTCGTCGCGTTCGTGGAAGTAGCCGATGAACATCGCCGAGGCGATGCCCACCATCTCCCAGCCGGCAAAGAACAGCTCGAGCGCGCCGGCCAGCGCCACGAGCTGCGTGCCGGTGGCGAAGAAGCCGAGCAGCACGAAGAAGCGCACGAAGCCCGGGTCCTTGTGCAGGTAGGTGCGCGAGAAGCGTCCGACCAGCACCGTCAGCACCGCGGCGAAGAGCGAGATGGTGACCGACACGCGGTCGACGAGCAGCACGAGCGGGATGTCGAAGTCGTGGATGCGCAGCCAGCACGCCGAACTCGACCTCGCCGCTGACCGGCGGCGCCGCCGACGCCCAGGAAGCGCAGCAGCACGGCCACGCTCGCGAGCATCGACGACGACCAGGCCGAACATCACGGTGCGATACGCGAACGTCTCGCTGGGATGGCGATCGGCGAGCAGCACGCGCAGGCCCACCACCATCATGGCGGCCACCGGCGCCACGATCGCCAGCGGCATGGCCAGCTGGAGCCACTCAGCCATGCGCCACCTCGGTCACGGCGGGCGCGCCGTGATGGCCCGGGCCCGACCACCGAATCGGGCAGGCCGCGCCGCACGAGCGCGGGCCGCAGGTGCGCGCGCGACTGCATGTGCCAGTCGGCCGAGCGCTCCACCACCGGCAGCAGCGTCGGCGCCGCGCTCGTAGGGCACGAACCGGCCGCCGTCGAAGACCTGCATCGCGCCGCGTCGTCGGGATCGAGCGACACGAGCTGCACCCAGGCGTTGACGACCAGCTCGGCCACCTCGGCCTGCCGCGAGGCCACGGCCAGCAGCGCGGCCGGCGTGGCCTCGACGATGAGCAGCAGGCGCATCGGCTCGTGGATCTCGACCATCTGCAGCGGCAGCCCGGTGCGCAGGTCGCTCTGATGGCCGTTCATCACGCCGATGAGGCCGGTGACGTTGTGCGGCAGCTTGGTGCCGCAGCCGAACGTCTCGTTGTCGACCGACGAGAAGTAGTACTCGAGGCTGATGCCGGCGCCGACCGGGCCGACCGCCGCGAGAATGCGCTCGAGAATGGCGTCGTTCACATCGATGGTCGGGTCGTAGCTGACCAGGAACGCGCGGCGGTCGAGATGCAGGCCGCGCGTGGTGGCGCGCCGGCCGACGATGCACACGGCGTTGGTGCAGTGGCCGTATTCGGGCCGCGGCTGCGCCAGCAAGCGTGGACGCGCTGCTCCACGTGCTGCAGCGCCTGGTCGGGCGTGATGTCGAGCGGCGCGTCGTGGAAGCGGCGGCAGCGCTCCTGCGCGCTGTCGCGCCGCGCGCGGTCGAGCGCGAGCGCCACTTCGTCGAAGCAGCGCGGCGTGGCTCACGGGCAGCGTGTCGAGGTCGTAGAACTTCACGCTGTCGTCGGCGGTGTCGTGCAGGGCGCCGACGAACCAGGTGTCGGCGGGAATCTCCACGCCGCGCTGCCGCACGGCCTCGCGCACGTCGGGACGATTCGCCATGTCGGCGACCAGCCGCGCGTTGGCGCCGCCGCGCCGGCCGCCGCAGGCGCCGCAGTCGTGCGCCGACTCGTGCGGGTTGTTCAGGCTGGTCGAGCCGTGACCGAGGAACACGACGATCGGCGCGAAGTCGCGCGTCAGGCCGATGTTCTTCAGCGTGCCGGCCACGCGGTCGGCCGCCTCGTCGAGCGAGAACCCGACGGGCTTGCCGCCCTCGCGGCCATTCGGGCGTCGCGGCAGCCGGCCCGCGCAGCGTCGACAGGCGCGTGGCCGGGCGCGGCGCCACGGCCGCCGTCACGCGGTCGCTGACGGCGCTGAACGAGCGCGGCGCCAGCACCTGCAACAAGGTCTTGGCGGCCGAGGCCGGGCCGAGCAGCAGCGAGAAGCCGGCGCCGCCGCTCAGCGTGCGCGACGACGACGCCACGTGCCGCTCCCAGCCGAGCCAGCGGTCGCGCAGGCGCAGCCGCAGGGTGTGCCACCCGAGCTCGGTGTAGACCGGCTGCTCGTAGACCTCGTGCGCGGGCGTGACCACGACCGGGCAATGCGCGGCGGGCTCGCGGTCGTAGAGGCCCTGGTAGTCGATGGCCACGCCGAAGAACCCGGCCGCGCCGTAGGTGAGGTAGCCGAGGTGCTGCTCCTCGACCGCGCGGCGAATCGATTCCTCGCGCTCGTCGATGCAGAACACGAACTGCGCGCGCGGCCGGTCGGTGGACCACTCGGTCGGGCAGCGCGCGGCGCGCGGCCACGGCATCGAGGATCCAGCGGCGGTAGGTGCGTTCGTAGGCTTCGTGGAACACCCGGCGGCGTTCGATCGGCGCAGCGGCGGCGCACTCGCGCCACAGCCGCGCCAGGTCGGCGTCGGTCCAGGCGGCGACCTCGGCGGGCGCGAACGCCGCCGGCGCGGGCCACCCACCACAGCAGCGCGGCATCCACGATCGGCGGACGCGCGCGGCGCCTCCGGCACGCGCCTGTCGCAGGCGCGGCCAGCCGCCGTCCACGCCGAGTGGCGGCCGCCGCGTGTTCGACGGCGCGGCGTTCGAGCAGCAGGCGCACCGCCAGGAACTCCGCCAGCGTCGGCGGCGGCGGCGCCGGCATGCTCGTGGGGATGCCGCTCGAGGCGCGAGAACATGCCGGCCCACCCCGGCAGGGCCAGCGCCGTGGCGAACACGAAGGGCTCGACGTCGTCGCCGCGCACGCCGAGCGCGTCGAGCGCGCGAGCGAATCACGGCCGTGCGCCTCGAGCGCCGCGCTCGACCACGCGCCCGCATGTCGGCCTCGGCGCCATGACAGCCGCGCGGCGCCGTGGCGCCGCCGGCGTAGAGCGCGCTCACGGCCGCCAGGAAGCCGCGATCGCGGCCGGGCAGCGTGGCGTGCGCGTGGCCGTGATCGAGAAAGCCGGCGCTGAGCCGCACGAGCTCGCCGTGCACGGCCACGTCGGTGTCGGTGCCGCCGCGCGCCACGAGCGCATCGCGATGCCGGCGCGGCGACGGGCGCGTCGGGCGGCGCACTCGCCGGACCGCGGGCGGCCCGCGCCAGACACGCGTGCCAGAGCGGCAGGTCTTCGCACTCGCGCGCCACGCCCGCGTGAATCGTGTAGGCGAGGCCGGCCGCGTCGTCGCTCTCGGCGCCGGTCACCATCAGCGTGTGCCAGAGCTCCGCGCGCGTCAGCCGTGCCGAGCACCAGGTCGTCGCCGCGCTGGGCCGAGCGCGCGCCCGATCTCGGTGCGCAGGTCGGCGTCGTCGATGCGCCCCTCGCGCCACGCCGCGCGGAACGCCGGCAGCGTCAGATAGGGCTCGGCGCCGAGGGCGTCCGCGCCCGCCTGCACGCCCTCATGGAACGGCAGATGCTGATAGGCGTGCAGCGTGTTGTGATGCACGAACACGCCAATCGGCCCCTGATCGGGCAGCACGCCGGCGGCGCGGGTCGAGCGCGCGCGCGACCGGGTCGGCCGGCGGCGGGCGGCGCGTGTCGCGGACATGCTCAGTGCCCGCCGCCGGCCTTGGCCAGGCCGAGGTCGATGCCGACGAGCGACACCGTGATGTTGCGGTGGTGCGCGTCGTCGATGAACGTCGCCAGCACCTCCTTCACGTCGTGGTCGATGTACTCGCCGGTGCCATCGATGATCACCGTCTCGCCGTCGTCGACCTCGTCGAGCGCCGCGACGATGCCCGGCTTCGACACGAACGTGCCGTCACGGCGGAAGCGCAACGCGCAGCACGCCGTCGCGGCGCTCGGCCACGACCGCCCGCTGCGCGTTCTCGTAGAGCACGAAGCCGATGCCCACCAGGATGCCGACGATCACGCCCTTGAGCAGGTCGAGCGCCATCACGGCGGCGATGGTGAAGGCAAACGGCAGCAGCTGCGTGAGGCCGAGCTTCACCTGCGTGGTGAAGAGCGCCGGCTTGCACAGGTTCAGACCCACCTGAATCAGCACCGCCGCCAGACACGCCAGCGGAATCGTGTTGAGCAGCGTGCCCGCGAACACCACCGCCACGAGCAGCAGCACGCCGTGCACGCAGCGCCGACATGCGCTCGCGGCCGCCGGCCGCCACGTTGGCGCCGCTCCGCACGATGACGGCCGTGACCGGCAGGCCGCCGAAGAAGCCCGACACGGCGTTGGCCGCGCCCTGGGCCAGCAGCTCGCGATCGGGCGGGCTGTGCCGCTTGAGCGGGTCGAGCCGGTCGACGGCCTGCAGCGACAGCAGCGTCTCGATGCTCGCGACGATCGCGATGGTCGCGCCGGCCATCCACACGGCCGGGCGTGCCGAAGGCCAGCATGTCGGGCCGCGGCAGGGCCCCATAGAGCGTGCCGAGGCTGCCGAGCGGCACGTTCACGTAGTGGGTGTCGGCCAGGGTCAGTCCGGGCATGCTCTTGAACCACGCCGCCAGGGCGCTGGCCACGACCACGACGACGAGCGCCGGCGAGAGCAGCTTCAGCTTCGCCAGCGGCGTGTGCTTCCAGCCATAGAGAATGGCCAGCGACACGCGCCGCGATGAGCGTGGCGCCGGTGTGCAGCTGGCCCGCGATGTCGCCGAGGCCGCCGGTGGCGCCGAAGGCGACCGGCAGCTGCTTCCAGATGATGGTGATGCCGATGGCCGCCAGCATGCCCTTGATGACCGCCGACGGCACGAGGGCGGCGAAGCGGCCCATGCGCAGCAACCCGAAGCGCGAACTGCAGCCCGCCGGCAATCATCACCGCCGCCAGGAACGGCGTGAGACCGCCGAGGTGCTGCACTTCGACCAGCACGATCGACGTCAGCCCGGCGGCCGGGCCGGTGACCGAAAGCGGCGAGCGGCTGATGAACGGCACGACCAGCCCGCCGACGATGCCGGCGACCAGGCCCGACACCGGCGGCACGCCGCACGCCACGGCGATGCCGAGGCAGAGCGGCAGGGCCACGAGGAAGACGACCAGGCCGGCAACGGCATCCTCTTTGGGATGGCCGAACATCGAGGGGTGGTGATGCATGGGCGTTGGCTACTCCGGGAGACACGTCCCGCAAATCGAGAAGATGACCGGGATGACGTCGGCGGCGGGTCGGCTGCGCTCGAGCGCAGCGCACACGCGTCGTGAGCCGCGACGTAAACGGGGTCGCGCTAGCGCGCGGGCGGGGCGCGGCCGGACACGGCATGGCCGGGCGGTGCGACGGGGCGCGAGGCCGGCCGCGAACCACGACGGGCTGGCCGCGTGGGCGACGGGCACCGGCACGGCCTGTGGCGTGCGGCCGCAGGGCTACGGCCGGTGGAGCCGTCGAAGCGATCGGCGTCGGGCTGGGGCTCGGCGGCCGACTCGACGAGCGCGTCGGGATCGTCGTGGTCGACACGCCGTGTCGGCGCAGCCCATGCCGCTGCAGGCCGCCCCGCGTGAGCCGCACGACGCTGTCGCGGCCGCCGATGCCGTCGGGCAGTCCGAGCGCGCACACGGTCGTCATGGCAACGACCAGGGTGACGGCGGCGGACGGGCGGGAGAACACGCAGTGCATTCGGGAGTGCCCGGATGATATGCGATGGCGTCCGGGGGGTAAAGGGCCGGGTGTTCGAGCCTACCGTCGAAAGGCGTACTGCACCTTCATCACCAGCTGGTTCGAGTCGAGCTGCCAGCGGTCGACCAGCGAGCGGACGTTGTGGTTGTAGACGACGAACAGGTCGGCCTCGGGCCGGAACGTCCAGCGCAGGCGGCGTGTTCACGCCCACCGACTTCGTGATCGTGTCGTACTGCACGTAGCTCGACACCGACAGGTCGGGCGACACGTTGAGTCTGAGACGGTTGCCGACGCAGCGTCTGATTGAAGTCGCCCGACGGGAGCCGCCCCATGTTCCGCTCGCCGGTGAACTCGACGGTGAGGAGCGGCGCTGGGATTCCAGGCGCCGGTCCAGATCACCTGGTCGATCGAGCCGTCGTAGAACCCGCCGAACCACCACGTGACCTGCGTGTAGAGCCGGCGCTTCTGCGCCGTGCCCACCTCGAGGCGGTACTGCTTCCAGTGATAGCGGCCAGGCGCGATGACGACGCCGTCGCGACACCTCGAACGGCGCCACGAGGCGCTCGCCCACCGGGTTCACGTTGACCTCGAAGCGGTCGCCGCTGCGGAAGCGCCAGTTGATGGGCGCGAAGAACACGCGGTAGCTCTCCCACCGGCCGGCCAGGTCCGTGGCCACGAAGGGCCGGAACTCGTGCACCAGCTGCTGGAACGGCCCGCGGGCGATGCGCGTCCGGTTGTCGATGCCGAGGTTGAAGAGCTGCACCGCGGGCCGCGGCACGAACCCGAGCGCGGGCGCGAAGTCGCGGCCGATGCGCTTGTAGTTGAGCGCGATGTCCCACTTGTCGTTGGGGTAGTCCACCTTCACGCCGTAGGCGACTGGCGTCGTCGCCGGCCTGCCGGTCGGTGGCCAGTCCCCACACGCCGACCAGGAAGTTCTTGTCGCCGCGCAGGCGCGACGTCGCATACGTGAAGTCGCCGCCGACGAGCCAGCGGCCGGCGCGCTCCGAGCGGATCGCCCACCGTGGCCATCGCGCCGAGCCACGACTCGCGCCACAGGTTCTGCTTCACGCGCGCCACGGCCATCATCGCCTCGTCGTCGACCACGCCGGCGCGATCGTTCGTGCCGACCACGAGCGCGCCGACGTTCGTGTTCGCCGACGCGGCCGTTCACCTTGCCGCCGGCGAGGATCGGCACCTCGGAGCCAGCCACGAGGCCGATGCGACGGCTGAAGTACGGCAACACGTCCTGGTCGAGCCCGAGCCCGAACGCGAAGATGTCGTCGCCTTCGAGGAAGAACGTCCGCTTCTCCGGGAAGAACAGCGGGAAAGCGCGTGAGGTTCGTGCGCCGCGTGTCGACCTCGGTCTCGGCGAAGTCGGTGTTGACCGTGGCCGAGGCCAGCAGGTTGGCGCCGAGCCGCTTGGTGACATCGAGGCTGCCGCGGAACTCGCCGTCGACGTCGGCCGACGGCGCCGGCACGCCGCCGCCGGCTCGTCACGGCGGGCCTCACGCTGAGGCCCTGGCCAAGGTCGACCGCGCGGCAGGTTCGTCAGCAGGCCGGCACGGCTGGTCTGGGTCACCTGGTACTGCCGCGCCGCCGAGGCCCAGCGATCGGTCTCGAGCAGGCCCTGGATGCGGCGCTGCACGTTGAAGTGCCACGTGTCCAAGTCCGGGCTTGAAGCTCAAGGTGAGGAACGGAATCCACACCTCCGCGCTCCAGCCGCCGTCGCGACGCGTGGTCGCCGCATCCCAGATGCCGTCCCACTCGGCGTTGTCGTTCTCGCCGCCGGGGTTGATGATGCCGTCGTAGCGGGCACCGCTGGGGTTCACGGCGAAGACGTAGCCGGAGCGGCCGTCCATGAAGGGACCGAGCACGATCCGCACGTGATCTTCCTGCGTCGAGCGCCGCATCGCGCCGCACATTGAAGCTGACGACGCCGACGCCTGCGGGCTGCTCGCACTCGATGCCGATGACGAGGGCCTTGGGGCCCGCCAGCACGCGCACGGTCGTGCGAGCCGAAGCGGGCGCGCCCTCGCGCGGATCGGCCTGCGTGAACGCATCGATGACCCCGGCCGAGGCCCACGCCAGCTTCATCGAGACGGCCGTCGATGCTGTGCGCGGCGTCGAGCGTGCCGGCCCGCACCTCGGGCGGCGGCGCCGTCTGGGCGTGCGCCACCAGCGCTTCGCAGAGCAGCACGAGGACGAGCGGAAGAACCCGGCGAGCCCTCACCGCAGCGTATCGATCAGCGCCCGGACACGGCGCACGATGGCGTCGCGCATCGGCGCGTAGCCTTGATCGTCGGGCACGTCGTCCCACGCGCTCGCCTTGCCGGAGGCGGTCGCGGTGGACGGCAGGGTGCAGCCAATCGCGAAGATGTGGGTGGCCGCCGCCACATCCGCAGCGGCGATCGCGGTGGGCGCTCGGCTGGGAATGGGGAGCCCATCGTCTTTCAGTCCAGCCACGGCCCGCACCGACAGCGCATCCTGCGGATCCACCCCGCGGAACGACGCGCGCGCCGTGAGGCCGCGCTCGGCGGCCAGCTTGTTGAAGTAGAGCGTGGCAATGAGGCTCTTGGCGGCGCCGTGTTCGCAGACGAACACGACGTGCGGCGGCGCACCACCGGCGGATGGTTGCGTCACGCCAGCGAGCGCCAAGAATGCTGTCAGGGCAAAGATCATCATGTGATTGTCTCCCACCACTACTTGAACGGCAGCTCGTTCACGACGTGGCACGTGCCGCAGGCGGCGGTGTAGGGAATCGGCATCGCCCGACCGGGCGCGCACGCCGTCGACGGCCGACATTGGTCTTCAGCGGCACGTCGAAGACGTGCGACTTCAAGCGGACCCTGCCAGTAGGCGCTGTTCTCTTCGTCCTGCGCGTTGGCGTACGGGGGCACCTTGATCATCCGTGCCGAAGTCGCCAGCGATGCCGCCGGTGTTGGCCGTGCCTGGCATGTGGCAGTCGATGCAGCGCGTCTGCAGGCCCTTCATCTTCGCGTTCAGCTTGCGTGTCCATGTGGGCGAGCACGTCCACCGTGTGACAGCGCTGACACAGCGCGGAGCCGGGGTCGTTGGCGTCGTGCATGAGCGCCCGCGGGATACGGCTTGCCGCCATGCAGGTCGTGACAGTCCGAGCAGGCGACCAGCACGCGATCGTTCCGGTACATCTTCGACTTCAGGAAGTCCGCGTACTGCTGATGGGGCTTGTTCGAGTGGATGTCGTCGGCCCAGATGTTGTCTTCCCGCCCGGGCCCTCGCATGGTCGGCCCCTTCTTGACCGGATCGGTGTAGCGCGTGATGAGTTCCTGACGGCTGATGCCCGGTGGGGCCAGCTCACCGGTCTCGCTGATGGCCTGCGTGTAGCCGTTGGTCGGCCCGCCGTAGCCTTGCCGTCGGTCGTGGCATCGGCCGCAGACCACGCTCGAGCGTTCCGCCGAGAGGTATCTTGGGGTTGACGATGAAGCGGGATCGCCCGCCGTTGGCGACGTGCTCCGACCCGGGACCGTGACAGCTCTCGCAGCCGACGTTGATCTCGTCGAGCTCCGGGATCGTCGTCGATGTTGATCTCGCCGCCGGGATCGTTGACGGCCCGCACGAGGAACTGGCCCGTGGCCTTGTCCTGATAGCGCTGCCACCCCGTGAGGTGACAGGCCGCGCACATCGTCTGCACGGCGTTGGTGTTGACCGGCGGCGCCGTCAGCGCGTCGTCCGGCGGTGCCGTAGCGGCCGTCCGCGCCGGCCGACCACCACATGTAGAACTTGTAGTCGTGCCACACGCGCCGCTCGCGGTTCAGCCGGTTGTCGCGACCGGTCATGTTGTAGCGCAGCACGGTGTACCAGGCCTGCCGGTCGGCCAACCCCGGCGGCACCGACACGATGTAGCGCTGGTCGTGCACGGCCCCGCCGTAGAGCAGCTTGATCTCGAGGTGCGCGGGGCTGTTGGGATCCTGCGGGTTCAGCCGGTTCACCATCGTGATGAAGTACTTGCGGTCGGCCTTGTTCCGCCACAGGTAGACGTCGGCGTAGGCCAGCGCGATGGGCATGCGCGTGTCGCCGAAGGCGCGCAGCATGAACTTGTCGTCGCCTCGGGAGGCGTCGTAGTCCCCCAGTTCGAGGCGCGTGCCGCGCGGTGTAGGCGTCGACCTCGGGAAAGGACTCGAGCGCCTTGAAGTAGTCGGGGTGCTTCGAGAAATCCTGCGAGCGCGCGGGAGCCCCGGGGACGGTCCATCCGAGCTTGTGCGCCGTCTCCTGGTAGTGCTGCCTGTCCTTGTGGCAGGCGAGGCAGGCCGAGCTGCCGGTGTACCGTGCGGCGGCTGACGGACGGCTGGACACCTTGATCGTCATCGGCTGGCCGCGCAGCTGCTCCGCGGTATAGCTCTGCCGGCTGTGATCGCCGCCGGGCAGGTGCTCGGCGTCCTTGCGGGTCGGGCGTGATGTGCACGAAGTACTTGCCGTCCGGCACCGTCGCGATGAGGAAGGCGCCCTGCGCGTCGGTGGTGGCCTTCGGGAATCCGGTGCCTCGCAGTCGAATCGCATCCTCGAGCGGCTCGTCGACGGCCTCAGCCGGGTACGGAGCGCGCGTAGATGGCGCTGGCGGTGATGCGCGTCGTGGTGTCGATCGCGGCGACCGGGACGAGATAGACCGTGGCGTTGGCCACCGGATGGCCAGGGTTGGTCGCCGGCCCGCCAACCGCCATGGCGCCAGACGCACTCACCACCTGCCCTCTGAACTGGCCAGCCTGACGCGTCGGCGGACGAGGGCCTCGACTGGTCTGCGTCGCCGCCGTGACGCCGACGGCCCACACCACCACCAGCGCCAGCAGCGCCTTCGTCCAACTCCGCATGGGCCTCTCCTTCTTCCGCGCCTGCATCGCCGCTATTTCTCGACGTTCCAGCTCACGAGGAGCCGGCTGTTCAGGCTGTCGTCGTTCGCGGT
Source organism: uncultured Acidobacteriota bacterium (assembly GCA_963814395.1). Lineage (GTDB taxonomy): Bacteria > Acidobacteriota > Vicinamibacteria > Vicinamibacterales > UBA2999 > CADEFD01. The sequence goes on along the minus strand of CAWFCS010000027.1, from coordinate 736,398 downwards.
CGACCCGGTTCTTGAACTGATAGTCCACACCAATGCGCGAGTATGGGCCAATCTTCCGCAGGTAGCCCACATTGAAGGCGCGCACGTCGTAGCCGAACACCGGGTCGCCGTTGAACTGGTCGTATCGCCCGTAGACCTGGTCGGTGCCGGTCAGCCGCACGCTCGAGAACAGCGCGCCGCCACTCGACCGCGCGCCGGGCCGAAACGCCGGTGCGAACGTCGGGCTCGAGATCGAGCAGCGTCGACGGGCGGTTGCCAGTCACGAACTCGGCACGCACGCCGAGGCGGCGCCATGCCCACTGCACGTCGGCGCCGACCAGGTGCTCGTGGTCCTTGCCGGTCACGCCGTCAGGGCAGCAGCTGCCGGCCGATCTGCGCCGAGATGCCCGCGGCCAGCGGCAGCCGGTCGAATACCTTGCGCACGCGGGCGTTGTACGTTCAGGCGGCGGTTGCTGTCGGCGAAGAACCGATTGCCGTTGAAGGCGCCGAGGAACAGTTCGACGCCCCGCGGCCAGGCTCGGCGTGGAGCATCACGCCGCGGTCGCGTTGGCCAGGGAAGAAGTAGCCGGCGAAGATGCCGCGCTCGGGGGACTCGCGCTCGGCGCTCGACTGCTGGATGTCGAACCCGAACGGCTTGACGAACTGCCCGACGCGGACCGAGACGCGGTCAGACGGGTAGTATTCGACGAAGGCATCGTTGACGATCTCGAAGGAGCTGCCGCCGGGCGCCGGGTGGTACTGCAGCTCGAATCCGAGGCCCGACCTTCGGCGACAGTCGTCCTGCCCAGCGGGTCTCCATCCGGGTCAGCAGAAAATTGGTCGGCGCGTCTTCGACGGACACGCCGGCGAGCGGCAGCGACTGGAAGCGGGATTGCACGAAGAGTTCGGGCGCGACCGTCAACTCGTGGCCGCGCTCGTCGCCGCCGAGGTCCGGCCGGACGATCTGGTCGATAGAAGGGCGCGCGGTCGTCGCCAGCGGCCACGACTGGGGCCGCGACGCTCGCGGTCGGAGGCGCCTTCAAGGCCCGCAACTCGGCGGCCAGCGCGGCGATCGCGTGTTGCAGTTCTTCCGCCCGCGCCTGGGCTTCAGCTGAGCTTCCGGTCGAGCTCCGCCACCTGCGCGCTCCGGTCCTGGGCGTGCGCCGGTCCGCCGGCCCAGACGGCGACGGCGACCCCGCAGACGACTCGCCGCCACGAAGGATGGCGCCGCTGCGGCTGGCGGAGCGTGCCGGCGTGTGGCCTTCGTCGTGCCCGCTCCGTTGACGCGTCCATGGCGTGCTCCTGCGTGCCGTGTCCGATCCTCGCGTCGTCGCGGTGCTGAGCCGACCACGCCGCCATTGGGCTTGTCGCGTCGAAACGAACGTACTATACTTGAAACACTTGTTACAGCAGTCAATCAGATGCCCACGCCGACCGCCACGCGGCGCACCCCATCGCGACGACGCCGTGTCCCGCGCCCCAGCGACGCGCCGCTGGCTGCTCTTCGTGCATCAGTTGCCGGCCTCGCCGTCCAACCTGCGCGTGCGCACGTGGCGGCGGCTGCAGCAGCTCGGCGCCGTGGCGGTCAAGCAGGCGGTCTATGTGCTCCCGGACACCCCCGCGGCGCGCGAAGACTTCGAGTGGCTGAAGACGGAGGTCACGAGCGCCGGCGGCGACGCCAGTGTGTTCGCCGCCGACAACATCGATACGTTCTCCGATGACGCCCTGATCGACGAGTTCCGCCGCGCGCGGCAGGAGGCCTATGGCGCGCTCGCGGGAGAGATCGAGCGCGTGCTCTCGCGCGTGAACGCGACGCGGCGCCCACGCGGCACGCGCGCACCAGCCGTCGGCCGCCTGCTCGAGGTGTTCCGCGGCCGGCTCGCGGCGCTCGAGCACATCGACTTCTTCGGCAGCGCCGGCCGCGACCGCGTGGCGTCGCTCGTGGCGCAGCTCGAGGACCGGGCCCGCCCAGCGCGCCGCGCAGCGGGCCCGGCCACGGCCGGCGGCGCCGACGGACGTCCCGCGTACACGCGGCGCTCTGGGTGACGCGCCCGCGTCCCGGCGTGGACCGCATGGGCTCGGCGTGGCTGATTCGACGCTTCATCGATGCCGACGCGCGATTCGGGTTCGCCGTCGACCGCGAATCGCTGCCGGCCGCGGAGGCGATTCCGTTCGACATGTTCGGTGTCGAGTTCAGCCACCAGGGCGAGGGCTGCACGTTCGAGACCCTGTGCACCGTCTTCGGCATCACGGATCCGGCCGTGGCGCGCATCGCCCAGATCGTGCACGACCTCGACCTGAAGGATGGCCGCTTCGGCGCCCCCGACGCCGGCGACGGTCGGCACGCTGATCGAGGGGCTCCAGCTGACCACGGCCGACGACGACCTGCTGCTGGAGCGCGGGATCACGCTCTTCGAGTCGCTCTACCGCGCGTTTGCGCAATCGGCGCGCGCCTCGGGCCCACGGCCGCTCGCGAAGACCGGCGCCCGCAGCACCACCGCAGTGCGACGCCGCGCCTGCGGTGCGGACACGGCGCACGTTGACCGCGGCCCGTGCGCCATGCGCGATACGTCCACCGCTCACGATCCGGCACCCCTCGACCGAGGCGCCACCGCGTCGGCCAGCGGCGACGCGACGCGCGCATCGAGCCCTGGTGCGCCTCTGTGCCGCCGGATTCGTCGCGTACTGTCAGCTACGCGATCTGCCGCATCGCCGCTCCTCCCGCTCTTCGCTCACGAGCTCGGCGCAGGCCCATCGGCGATCGGCCTCGTCGTGGGCGCCTCGACGGTCACCGGCATCTTCGTCAAGCTGCCGGCCGGTGCTCTGTCCGACATCCTGGGACGTCGGCCCCTGCTTCTGGCCGGCGCCCTGGTGTTCGCGCTCATGCCGTTCACCTACCTCGGTGCCTCGTCGCTCGCCGCCCTCATCGTGCTCCGAGTCCTGCACGGAAGCGCCACCGCAGTCTTCGGTCCGGTGGCCTCGGCCACGGTGTCCGATCTGGCCCCCCTCGCGCAGCGGGGCGCCTGGCTTGGCACGTATGCCACGGCGCAAGGCGCAGGCCAGGCTCTGGGCCCCGCCTTGGCTGGGTATCTCATCGCCGCTGGTCGATTCGACCTGGCGTTCATCGCGGCGGGCGTCGTCGGGCTCGCGGCGCCCCTGATCGTCGGCACGTGGTCGCCAGCCCTTCCCGTCCACGATGCGCCCACGCGGTGGCCAGCATTCAGGGCCGGCATCCTGGAAGTGCTGCGCCATCGTCTGATTCTCGTGACCAGTGCTGCTCATGCCGCGCAGTTCGTCCTCAACGGCGCGCTGAGCGCCTTTCTTCCTCTCTATGGTCGTGACGTCTTCGGACTGACCACTCCTCAGCTCGGCTGGCTCTTCGCCGCACAGACGGTGACGACGCTTGCCGCGCGCCCGCTCATCGGAGCCATGTCGGACCGCGTGGGCGGCGCGGCGTCATCGTGGCCGGCCTGACCGTGTGCAGCATGGCCGTCTGGGCTTTGTCGGTCCACACGCCAACAGCTGGATCGTTGGCCGCCGCCGTCGTGATCTATGCCGCCGGCGTCGCGACGACGACCGCGGCGACGAGCGCGTTCATCACCGACCTCTCACGCCGCGCGCGCTACGGCACCGCTCACGGCGTATTCGGCACCATCTACGACATGGGCGATGCCGCAGGCCCGATTGGCGCGGGCTTGCTCGTGGCGGCGGTCGGCTACGCGCCGATGTTTCGGACGCTCGCACTGTTCGGTCTGATGATGGCGGTGGCGTTCGCCGTCGCATCGCGGCCCGGTGTCGGTGAGGGCTCCTCCAACTCGGAGAGCTGATCGCGCGCCTGGCCGACACGCCGGCGGGCGGCGACCTCAGGCGCCGTGCAGGCACCCGCCGGTCACCCGCGCCATCAGCTCGCTCGACAGCAGTACCGGCAGGCCCGACGCCTGCGCCGCCGCGTCCCGATGGTGCGCGGTGAAGCCGAAGCAATCGAGCACGACCAGATTGGCCCCGGCGCGCTGCACGTCGCGCGCGGCGGTGGACACCTGATCGTCGCCCGCCGTATAGGGCGAGGCCACGGCGAAGGTGGGCGGTATTTGCAGCGTCGACCACTTGCGCCGCTCGCCGTCGACCGGCAGGGTCAGCGGCATCACCACGCCCACGCGGCGCGCCCCGGCCAGTCCGGCCACCAGTCCGGGCAGGATGCGATCGGGCTCGACCAGCCACGCCCGGCGCGTGCGCAGCCCGCGGAAGACCCCCGTGCACATCACCAGAATCACCGTGCAGCCGGCGTCTTCGAGCGCATGCATCTTCTGCTGCACGCCGGTTTCGACCGCCGCGGCGTCGAGTTCCACGGCGGTGCCGTCGAGCAGGCGTGTGACGAGCCGGCGTTCGCGCGGCCGTGGCGCGTAGCGTGCGGCAATCTGCTCGGCGGTCATGCCGTCGAGCACGCCGACCTGCGTGTGCACGGTGCCGGGGGGCACATGGGCATCGATGATGGGCGCGATATCCGACCGCGGCGCCTGGCCAATCGTGACGGTACCGAGGATGATGGCCACGTCCTACAGCGTACGTCAGAAGCGCGTCCCGCGGCACCACTCTCGTAGCTGGCGCCCGCCCGCCTGCCCTACACTGCTGCCATGATCCGCCGCTGCCTCCCCCGCCGCCGTGGCCTGGCCCTGCTGTTCGTGATCGCGTCGGCCCGCGAGGCGGCCGCACAAACCGCGCCAGCCGCCGTGTCGTACGAGTTCCGCTACGCCGCCAGTGGCGACGACGCGGTCACCATCAGCCTGGCGTGGGACGCGCCGCTCGCCGAGTCGCGGGCGCTGGTGATGCCGCGCGCCATTCCCATGGGCTACGGCGAACAGCGCTACGACGCGTTCGTGAGCGACGTCTCGGCCATGTCAGCGGCGGGCGCCACCACCGCGCCGGCGCGTGACGAGGGGCCGCGCTGGCGGCTCGCCGCCGGCACCACGCGCGTGACCTACCGCGTCGACCTGCGGCGCATGGAGCGCGAGGTGCACGCCGCCTCCGACCAGTCGCGCGTGCGCGACGGCTACCTCGGCGCCCTCGGCTACTCGGTGTTCGCCTTCGTCGACGGCTTCGAGGCGCGGCCCGTGCGGCTGCGCGTGCAGGGCCCGGCGGGCTGGCCGGTGGTGTCGACCTTGTCGCCTCGCTGGCCGGTGGCCGCTGCGCCGATCGAGACCACCGCCGACGACTACTACGCGCTGGCCGACGGGCAGATCGTGATGGGGCCGAAGGCCGAGGTGCGGCGCCTGGCCACGGCGCCCGTGCCGCTCTATCTCGTGAGCTACGCCGAAGGGCCGGTCGACCTCGACCGCGTGGCCGGCCTGGCCACCACCGCGTTCACCCGCGTCGTCGCCTACTTCGGCACCGTGCCCTTCACGCACTACACCCTGCATCAGGAGCTGCTCACGCCGATCTCGCCCGCCCACGAATACGGCATGAGCATGGAGCACCTGGGCTCGAGCACCTACTACCTGGCCGCCTCGGCTGGCCTCACCGCCGCGTCCACCGCCGCCGACGACGCGCGCGTGCTCTACAACTACGCCCATCACATCGCGCACGCGTGGGTGCCGAAGCGCGCCTACGGACACGGCTACTTCCCGTTCCAGTGGGAACTGGCGCCGGTGCTCGACTCGATCTGGTTTGCCGAAGGGCTTCGGCCAGTACGCGGCGATCGTGGCGGTGGGGGCCGGTGCCCCCGACCCGGCGGCGTTTCGGGCCGAGATGCTGGCGCGACGCTTCCGGGCGAACGTCACGAGCGCGCCCGCGTTCCTCACCCGGTTGCCGCTCGTGGAGCTGAGCCGCGTGGCGTCCACGCGCTACGCCGAAGACTTCCGCACGGGCCGGCTGGTGTTCTCGCGCGGCGGGCTGATGGCCGCCGCCATCGACGAGCGCATCCAGGCGGCGACAGGCGGCGCCAAGAGCCTGCGTGACGCGCTGCGCTATCTGGTGGCCTGGACGCGCGCGCGAGCAACGCGCGTTCACGCTGGAGGAGCTGCCGGGCCTGCTGCGCGAGGCCACGGGCGTGGACGTGAGCGCGGTCGTCGGCGAGTGGCTCCGGCCGCTGCCCTAGCGCCGCTAGCCGCCTGCATCTCTTCCTGCCGCCCAGGAAATAGAACGGCAGTCCCAGCGCCACGAGACCCAATCCGGCAATCGACGCGGTCGGCCGCTCCATCAGCGTATTCCACACGAGCGCGAACGAGCCCAGCACGTACAGCGCCGGGATGATCGGATAGCCCAGCGCCCGGTACGGCCGCGGCACGTCGGGCCGCTTCGCCCGCAACACGAAGATGGCGATGCCGCCCAAGGTGCCGAACAGCACCGAGGCGAACGTCACGTAGGTGAAGAGCGTCTCATAGCCGCCGGTGAGCGTGAGGAACGCCGACCACGTGCTGGTGAGGATGAGCGCGATGTGTGGCGTGCGGTAGACCGGATGCACCCGCGCGGCAGGCGGAAAGAAGCGGCCCTCCACGGCCATGGCGAAGCAGCTTCGCGAGGCCGCAATGATGCCGGCCACGTTGCACCCGAAGGTGGACACGACCACCGTGGCCGCCACGAGCGCTGCGCCGCCCGGCCCCACCAGGATGGTCACCGCCTTCTCGGCAATGCGGGTCACGCCCGACATCTCTTCGATCGTGAGCGCGTAGACGTAGGCGAGGTTGACCGACACGTAGATGGCGGTGAGCGCCAGGGTGCCGTAGATGAGGGCGCGCGGCACGGTGCGCGCGGCGTCCTTGATCTCGCCGGCGGCGAAGGCCACGTAGTACCAGCCTTCGTAGGTCCACATCACCGCAATCATCATCACGCCGAACGAGGCGAGCGGCCGCAGCGGCGTCGGGCGGCACGATCGGCGTGAACACCGGGTCGACCCGCATGTAGACCAGCGCCAGCAGCGGCAGCACCACGAGCAGCGCCACCTTCGCCACGGTGAGCACCGAGTTGGCGAGCGTGCCGCTCTGCACGCCCACGTAGTTGATGGCGGTGATGATCGACGATCGACCCGGCCGCCACGAGCTGCCCGGCGCTGATGCTCCAGCGCTCCCCACGGCATGCCGAGCGTGAACAGGAGGCGGTCGGTGCCGAGTGCCGGCACGAAGTAGCTGAAGTACTCGGCGAAGCCGACGGCCACCGTCGCCACGCTGCCGGTGAGGATCACGAGCAGACACGCCCAGCCGAAGAGAAAGCCCCACACCGGGCCGTAGGCCTCGGCCAGGTAGACCGACAGACCGCCCGAGCGCGGATACATCGACCCCATCTCGGCGTAGGTGAGGCCGCCGGCCATGGCCAGCAGACCGCCCGCCGTCCAGGCCGCCAGCACCAGCACGGTGGAGGGCAGTTCGGCCACCATCCCGCCGGTGGTGAGGAAGATGCCGGAACCGATCACGTTGCCGATGACCAGCAACGTGGCGCCCCAGAGGCCGATGCCGCGCACGAGCTTGCGCGTCGGCGTCGGTGGACGACACAGTCGGAGAACTGGCGGATGTGGACATGCTGGTTGCTGAGCATACAGGCACTCGCGCCTGCCTCCGCGGCGAATCCGCGGGCCGGCGGCGTCAGCGGGCCTGGGACGCGGGGCGGCCGTCGGCGTTGGCCAGATCCCAGCTCGCCTGATGGATCAGCCGCGCGATCTTCTCCATCTTCACGTAGTTGATCTTCTCGGGCCGGTCGTAGACGGTGTGGTAGTCGGGATGCAGGCCGGTCATGAAGCCGAGCGCCGGCACGCCGCGCTGCAGGAACGGCCACTGGTCGCTGCGCCGCACCAGGTTCGACGGGTTGTTGTCGTAGCGCTTGAGCAGCGTGAGGCCGATGCCGGCATTGGCCGCCGTCCATGGCCTTGGCCACGTCGGGCGCGCGGGTGAAGCCCATCACGTTCACCGTGTTGGCGTTCGACTCGGCCGTCTGCACCTCGAAGCCGTTGAAGCGCGGGCCGCCGCCCACCTGGATCTCTTCGTTGCGGCCGATCATGTCCATGTTGAGCACGGCGGCGATGGTCGAGAGCGGCGCGAGCGGCTGCTCGGTGTAGGCCCACGCGCCGAGCAGTCCGCGCTCCTCGGAGTTCCACGCCGCAAAGAGCACGCTGCGCCGCGGCCGCCGGCCCTGCTGCGCGGCCAGCGCATAGGCGTCGGCGATCTCGAGCAGGGCCACGGTGCCCGAGCCGTTGTCGTCGGCGCCGTTGAAGATCTGCGTGCCGTCGGCGCCGTTGTGGTCGAAGTGCGCCGACACGATCACCCACTCGTCCTTCAGCTTCGGATCGCTGCCCTCGATGAGCGCCACCACGTTGCGGTCGGGCACGGTGTGCCGCACGACCGACGTGGTGAGGGTCACGGTGGATCGCAGCGGCACGGCGGCGAGCCCGCGCGCCGTTTCGGCGGACGCGGCCAGGTCGGCCAGCGCCTTGCCGCTGCCCGCCACCAGCGTGGCGGCCAGCGCCGGCGAAATCTGCGCGGCGGGAATCTGGAGGCGGTCGGACCACGCCGTGAGCGTGTAGGTCTTGAGGTGCGGCGCTTGCGCCGGCCACACCCCGCGCGTGGCCTGGTCGAAGTTCACCGGGCCGGGATGGTTGTGCACGTCGCTCACGAACAGGATGCCGACGGCGCCCTTCTCCTGCGCCGCCAGCGCCTTGCGCCACGCCGTCGAGGGCTCGGCCGTGACCACGCCTTCGAACGGACTCTTCGGGTCGCGCTCGCCCGGCTCGTGGTCGAGCACGAGCACGATCTTGCCGGCCACGTCGCCCGCGTAGTCGTCGTAGCCGAGGCGCGGCGCCGTGATCCCGAAGCCCGCAAACACCACCTCCGCGCGCGCGGTGCCCGTGGCGCTGAAGCGCTGCGGATAGAACTCCTGACCGTGCGTCAGCCGTCTCGTGCCGCTCGCCCCACTGACCTCGAGCGCATTGCCCTCGCCGAGGGTGGCGGTCATCAGCGTGTAGTTCTGGAAGTACGAGTTGCCGGGCGCCGCCGGCTTCAACCCCGCCCGCTCGAAGCGCGAGCGGATGTAGTCGCCGGCGGCCAGGTTCTCCACCGTGTCGGTGAGCCGGCCGCGCAAAGCGTCGCCGGAGAGATAGAACAAGTCGGCGCGCAGTTCGTCCTGGCGAATCGACTCGTTCTGCGGGGCGCGCTGCTGAGCCGGCAGCGACACCGTCGCCAGCACCAGGCCCACGGCACAGATCACACGCACGGTCATGGTTACCTCTCCGAGCGACGAACCTAGCGGCCCGCCGGCGTCATGAGGAAGCGCTGCACGCGCCGCCCGGTGGACGCCTCACCCACGATCAGGTTGCCCTTCGAGTCGATGCTCATGCCGTGGGGACGCAGGAACTGACCGAGCTGACGGCCGCCGCGCCCGAACTCGCCCACCACTTCCATGGTGCTGCGGCGCAGGATCCAGATCTTGTGATTGGTGCCGTCGGCCAGATAGAGCCACTGCTGCTGGGCGTCTTTCGAGAGCACGATCACGAACGACGAGCCCGACGAGAGGGTGGCTGGCGCGATGATCTTCTCGCTCAGGAACTTGCCCGACTGCTCGAACACCTGGATGCGGTTGCCGCGACGATCGGCCACGTAGATCTTGCCGTCGGCGGAGCCGGTGAGCCCGTGCGGGGTCGAGAACTGCGTGGGCAGTTCGCCGCTCATCATCGTCTTCGGGTCGAACTTGGCGGTGTCGTCGGGCACCTTGCCGTAGGCGCCCCAGTGGCGCTTGTAGGCGCCGGTGGCGCCGTCGAACACGACGATGCGGCGGTTGCGGTAGCCGTCCGAGATGAAGACTTCGTTGGTCTTCGGATCGACCCAGATGCCCGACGGGCCGCCGAGCAGCTTGGGGTCGTTGCTGCCGTTGTTCTTGTCGTACTCGCCGATGGTCATGACCAGCTTGCCGGCGCGCGTGAACTTCATCACGCGGTGGTGCATATGGGTGCCCACCCAGACGTGATCGGTGTGGTCGACGAAGATGCCGTGGGGATTGCGCGGCCAGTTGGCCGGATCCTCTTTGGCCTTGTCGCCCCAGCCCTGCACGACCTTGCCGGTGGCGTCGAGTTCGATGACCACGGGCGCGGCCTTGCAGCACGTGCCCATGGGCGGCGTCTGTTCTTCGTAGAGCTCTTCTTCGGTGAGCGTCTCGGGCAGGCTGGTGATCCAGGTGTGGTCCTTCGAGTCCACGAACACGCCGGTCACCGAGCCCATGACCCAGTGGTCCTTGAATTCGAGCGGCCAGGTGGGGTCAATCTTGAAGGTGGGCGCGCCGGGGGCGGACTGCGCCTCCACGGCGATCGACCAGACCGACCCGGCCACGAGCAGACCGAGCACTGCCGCGGTGGCGGCGATTTTCGTAGGTCCTTGCATGATGTATGGCTCTCCTTCGGGCGGCGGTCGCAACAGGCGGCGTCCGCGCCGGACGGGCAACGATATCACGCGCTCAGGGCGCCAGCGTGGTGCCGGCCAGACGCGATACGGCCCGCAGGCCGGCGTCGCCGATGTCGAGGCTGAGGTCGTTGACGTAGAGCGCGATGTGCGCGTCGCACACGGCGTCTGACAGCTCCTGCGAGTGTGCCCGCACGTAGGCCCGGCTCGCCTCGGGATGCGCAAACGCATAGGCCACCGACGCGCGGATGGCCCGTTCGGCGGCGGCCGTAGAGCTCGGGCGGCAGATCGGCGCGGGCACAGATGCCGGCGAGCGGCACCGGCAGAGCTGTCTCGGCTTCCCACCAGTCGCCGAGGTCCACGACCTTCACGAGGCCATGGTCGGCGTAGGTGAAGCGGCTCTCGTGGATGATCAGCCCGGCCTCCACGTCGCCGCGCGTGACGGCGCCCAGGATCTGGTCGTAGCGCAGTTCGACGACGTCGGGGCAGATCCGGCGCGGCGAGCTGCAGCAGCCGAAACGCCGTGGTCTCACGGCCGGGAATGGCGACCCGGCCGAGCGCGGCCTCGGCCAGCGTGCGCGGCGTGCGCGCCACCACGAGCGGCCCCACGCCGTGCCCGAGGGCGGCGCCACTGCGCAGCAGGCGATAGCGATCGCCCACGCCGGCAAAGGCGCCCACGCTCAGCTTCGTGAGATCGAACGCGCCGGTCTGAGCGCGGCGATTGAGTTCCTCGATGTCGAGCAGCACCGGCGCCACGGTGAAGGGCGCGTCGACCAGGCCGTGCACCAGCGCATGGAACGCGAACGTGTCGTTCGGACAGGGCGAGAAGCCGAAGGTCAGCGTCGGCCCGTGGTGAGCTAACGTCGGCCCGCGGTGAGCTAGCGTGGGCACGCGGCCAGCTCCTGCACGAGCGCGGGCGTGATGGCCCGCACCGCGGCGAACGCCTCGGCGAACTGCCACTTCGCCCGGTCGGCTTCTTCGATGGCGTTGGCGATCACCCGCACTTCGATGGCCGGCACGCCGGCGAGAGCGGCGGCGCGCAGCACGGCAAAGCCCTCCATCGCCTCGATGGCGCAGTCGAGCACGTGTGGCCGACGCGTGCGCTCGTGCCGATGGCGAGCCGGTGCGCGGCGGGCACGGCGCGGCAGGCCGCGGCCACGAGCATCTCGGGCGTGACGATCCGTCGTGGCGCAAACGCCTCGGGCACGCCCAGGTCGCAGTAGAGCGCCTCGGTGCCGACCACGACGGCCGGCGGCGCCAGGCCCGATGCCCGGCGCGCGCCGGCGATGCCCACATGCAGCACGGCCAGCGGCCGCTCGTGGGCCAGGGCGGCGGCCGTGGCGGCCGCAGCGTCCACCGGGCCCACGCCGCAGCAGAGCACGCGCCAGCCCTCGGCCGGCGCCAGCTCCTGCGCGGTCGCCGCCACGACGAGGATGTGCACTAGCGCAGGCGCGCGGTGCGGGCCGTGATGGCCTCGGCCATGGCCTTGTAGCGCACGGCGTCGGCGGCATTCGGCGCCGCCGCGTCACGCGTCAGGTCGGCCGCCAGCTTGTCGAGCTCGTCGAGCGAGGCGGCCGAGCGGCCTGCCGCTTGTCGCCGCTGGTCGAGCGCCGCGCGCAGCGTGGTGGCGCGGGCGCCAGTCGATCGCCTTGGCGCGCACGAGCTGGTCCAGATACGCCTTGGCCACGACGAAGCTCGGCGGCCACACGTAGCGCGGCTGGTTCTGCGAGTTGAACTCCTCGAAGCGCACCAGGTTGGCGGCGGCAATCTCGTTCTCGCTGAGGTACTCGCTCGGCAGCAGCCGGAACACGTCGATGCCGCGCGAGATCTCGGCGCCGTAGATCTGGCCGTTGTACCAGTACGACGACCAGTAGCCGCCGGTGACGAGCTCGGTCGGGTTGATCGGGCCGCGGTCGAAGTAGGCGATCTCGACCGGCTTGGTCGAGTCGGTGAAGTCGAACACCGAGATGCCGCCCTGGTACCACGACTGCACCATGAGGTCGCGGCCGGGCACCGGAATCAGCGAGCCGTTGTGGGCCACGCAGTTCTCGGTGTCGGTCTGCGGCGCCGGCATCTTGTAGTAGCCCCTGTGCACCAGCTTCTTGTCGACCACGTCGTAGATCGCATCGGCGCCCCAGGTGAGCGGGTCGCTGGCGCGGCAGCGCGGCCGTGAGCCGCCGCCCCACTCGTCGGTGAAGACCACCTTGGTGCCGTCGTTGTTGAAGGTCGCCGAGTGCCAGTAGGCAAAGCCCTTGTCGGTGACGGCATCGAGGCGCTTGGGATTCTGCGGATCCGAGATGTCCATCAGGATGCCGTTGCCCGAGCAGGCGCCGGCCGCGAGCCCGATGTCGGCATAGACCGTGATGTCGTGGCACTGATTGGTCATGCGCGAGGTCTGCGTGCCCTCGCCGTGGTTGCCGCCCTGCCACAGGCCGGCGAGGTTGCCGGTGGTGGCGTCGGCGAAGAGGCGCGGGCGGGCGACGATGGCCGCCTTCTCGGGATTCTTGAGCGGCACCTTGATCACGTCGATGCTGAAGAGCGACGTGTTCGGGTCTTCTTCCGGCTCGAGCCCGGAGCACCCCGCCAGTTCCTCACCCGACCGCACGTTGCTCGTGCCGGAGCCGTAGAGGTAGATCGACGTCGGGTCGCGCTTGTCGGGCACGAGCGTGTGCGTGTGCGAGCCGCGGCAGGTCTGCACCGCCGCCACCTGCTTGGGGTTCTTCAGGTCGGTGATGTCGAAGATGCGCACGCCGCGGAACCGCTCCACGCTCACCGGCGCGGTCACGCCCTGCACGCCGCAATCGAGCCGGCCGCGCGTCTGCTCGACCGACATGAAGAGCAGGTTGCCGTAGATCGACACGTCGCCCTGGCCGCCCGGGCAGACGATCGAGGCCACCAGCTTGGGCCGCTTGGCGTTCTCGATGTCGTAGGTGTTGAAGCCGTGGTAGTTGCCCACCACCGCGTGCATGCCCTTGAAGGCCAGGTCGGAGTTGGTGAACCCGGAGCCCACCGGTGGCGGCGCGTTCGGGGCCGGCGGCGGTTCCGGCGGCGCGCCCTCGGGACGTTCGGGCGCCGTGACCGAACCAGCCGGCGCCTTCGGGTCGAAGAACCCCGGCGGCTTGGGCAGGTTCGACACCAGCTCCATGTTCCTGGCCGCCACGCCCGCGTCGGTATGCCCGCTCTTGAGCCCGATGCGCGGATCCTTGGGATCGCGCGGGGCCTGCTGCGCCTGCGCCACCACGCCACAGACCAGTGCCACGCCCACCGACCCCAAGTGCTGTTCGCATCCGCATCATCGTCGTCTCCCTAGTCCCGAGTCCCGAGCCTGCCCTGAGCGAGCCGAGGGCCTGGCCTCGGCGAGTCGAAGGGCCCCGCCGATTAACGCAAGCGCGCGGTGCGCGCAGTGATGGCCGCGGCCATGGCCTTGTAGCGCGCGCCGTCCTTGGCGCCCGGGGCGCTGCCGTCGCGCAGCAGGTCGGCCGCCATCTTGTCGAGGTCGTCGAGCACTGGCGAGCGCCGCGCGTCGCCCTTGTCGAGCGCCGCCCGCAGGGCGGTGGCGCGCGCCGGGTCGATCGACTTGTTGCGTTCGAGCTGATCGAGATACGCCTTGGCCACGACGTAAGCTCGGCGGCCAGGTGACCTTGGGCTGGTTCTGCGAGTTGAACTCCTCGAAGCGCACGAGCGTGGCGGCGTCGAGTTCGTTCTTGGTGAGGTACTCGCTCGGCGTCAGCTTGAACACGTCGATGCCGCGCGCAATCTCGGCGCCGTAGATGCTGCCGTTGTACCAGTAGGCCGACCAGTAGCCGCCGGTGATCAGGTTCTTGGCGTCGATCGGGCCGCGGTCGAAGTAGGCGATCTCGACCGGGTGGGCCGAGTCGGTGAAGTCGTAGACCGAGATGCCGCCCTGATACCAGCCCTGCACCATGATGTCGCGGCCGGGCACCGGCACGAGCGAGCCGTTGTGGGCCACGCAGTTCTCGGTTTCGGTCTGGGCCACCGGCAGCTTGTAGTAGCCCTTGAACACCATCTTCTTGTCGACGATGTCGAAGATGGCGTTGGCGCCCCAGTTGAGCGCGTCGGTGGCGCGGCAGCGGGGCCGCGTGCCGCCGCCCCACTCGTCGGTGAAGATCACCTTCGTGCCTTCGTTGTTGAACGTGGCCGAGTGCCAGTAGGCGAAGTTCTTGTCGGCCACGTGATCGAGGCGCGTGGGCTGCTCGGGATTCGAGATGTCCATCAGGATGCCGTTGCCCGAGCAGGCGCCGGCGGCCAGGCCCGCGTCCGGCATCACGGTGATGTCGTGGCACTGGTTGGTGGTGCTGGTGCGCTGCGTGCCGGGGCCGTGGTCGCCGCCGGCCCACAGGCCGGCGATGGCGCCGGTGGTGGCATCGGCGAAGATGCGCGGGCGGGCCACGATGGCGGCCTTCTCGGGATTCTTGAGCGGCACCTTGATGACGTCGATGCTGAAGAGCGCGGTGTTCGGATCTTCCTTCGGGTCGAGACCCGAGCAGCCCGCCAGCTCTTCACCCGAGCGCACGTTGCCGGTGCCCGAGCCGTAGACGTAGATGCTGGTCGGGTCGTGCTTCGTGGGCACCAGCGTATGCGTGTGCGAGCCGCGGCAGGTCTGCACCGCCGCCACCTGCTTGGGGTTCTTCAGGTCGGTGATGTCGAAGATGCGCACGCCGCGGAACCGCTCCACGCTCACCGGCGTGGACACGCCCTGCGTGCCGCAGTCGATGCGGCCGCGCGTCTGCTCCACCGACATGAAGAGCAGGTTGCCGTAGATCGACACGTCGCCCTGGCCGCCCGGGCAGGCAATCGAGGCCACGAGCTTGGGCTTGCGCGCGTCTTCCACGTTGTAGGTGTTGAAGCCGTGGAAGTTGCCCATCACGACGTTGACGCCCTTGAAGGCCAGGTCGGAATTGGCGAAGTCGAGGCCGCCGCCGGGGCGCGGTGCCGCCGGTACCGCCGCGGCCGCGGCCGCCGCGGTGGCCGTGGCACCAGGAGCAGGTGCCGATGCGGGCGTGGCCGCAGGCGTCGGGGCCGCGCCGGGGGCGCGTTCGGGCGGCGTCGGATCGCCCGCCGGGTTCTTCGGGTCGAAGAAGCCGTTGGGCTTGCCCATGCTCGACACGATGGTCATGTTCTTGGCCGCGGTGCCGGCGTCCTTGATCCCGGCCTTGAGCGACGCGCGCGGGTCGGTCGTGCTCGGCGTGCCGATGGCGGGCTTCTCCTGCGCCCCCGGCGGCCAGCAGTGCCGCCGGCCAGGGCGGCGACGGCGGCCAGGGTCCACGCGGCGCCACACAGGCGCCGGGACGTACGGGTCATGACATCGGCTCTCATTCGGTCGCTCCTCGAGTAGTGCAGGTCGGGCGTCGGGGCTCAGCGGCTGCCGAGCATCGCGCGCATGCGGTCGATTTCCATGCGCTGGTCGGAATCGACATCCGCGGCAAACGCGTTGATGTCGCCTTCCTGACCGGCACCGGGCGTCTTGAACAGGTCGTCCACCATGCTCAGCGCGCCCTCGTGATGCTGAATCATGTACTTCAGGAAGAGGCGGTCGAACTCCTCGCCCTTGGCCGCCGTGAGCTCGGCCATCTGCGCGTCGGTCAGCATGCCCGGCATCATGCCGCCGGGCATGTGGTGCGCATGTGCCGCCGGCAGCTCCTGGCCGCGCCGGGTCAGCCACGTGCGCATCATGTTGATTTCGTCGGCCTGCGACACCGAGATGCGCTGACCGAGCCGCTTCATCTCCTCGCGTGACGTGCGCTCCTCGATGAGCACGGTCATGTCGAGGGCCTGCGCGTGGTGCCCGATCATGCCCTGCATGAACTTCACGTCGGCCGGCGTGTGCTGCACCTTCGACAGGTCGGTGGCCGCCTCGCGCGAAATCACGCGGTTGGCCTCGCCCGGGGCACCTGGCTGGATGATCGAGGTGCCGGACGAGCCGGCGACCGAGCGGCAGCCCGCAAGGGCCAGCAGACCGAGAACGGGCAGGAACAGGCGGGAATGCATGGTGGTGGTACCGCCAAGGATACACCTGCACTTACCGAAATCGCACCGCACCGTTACCGAACGCTGAGGACTGCTGGTGGGACGGGCCGCTACCGTGAGCAGGTCACCGTTGGTCACCGCCTGCCGCCCCCGCCCGGCGGGCGACACGACCCGCTCGAAATGGTTTGGTTCACCCTGGAGTCTCAAGTCATGAAGTTCCTTGGAACGTGTGTGGTGGTCGGTTCGTTGTTGGCCTCGGCCAGCGTGTCCGCTGGTCCCGTGCCGCGTGAGGCGTATGGCGCCAATGCCGCCGCCATTCAAGCCGCCGTCGATCAGTTCCGGGCCGATCTGGGCGGCCCGAGCAATGCCAATGCCGTGGGTACGCAGCCTTCGGGCCGGCGTGAAATCAACTGGGACGGCGGTGGTGCGGCAGCCACCGTCACGCTCGACCCCTCGCCGATGACCCGCTTCAGCGCGCGCGGCGCCACCTTCGTCACGACCGGCTCGGGCTTCGAAATCAGCGGCGCCCCGGTGCCCCTGCTCGAGGAGCTGAACCCCGCCTATGCCGGGCTGTTCACGTCGTTCAGCGCGCCCCGCATCTTCACGCCGCTCGACAGCAACGTGATGGACGTGCTCTTCCACGTGCCCGGCAATACCGCCGTTGCCGCCGGCGTGTCGGGCTTCGGCGCCGTCTTCACCAACGTCGACGTGGCCGACAAGACGGTGCTGCGCTTCTACGCGCCGGACGGCGTGCTGCTCTACGAGCGCGCCGTGCCGGCCGCCACCGGCAACGCCACGTTGTCGTTTCTCGGCGTGTCGTTCAACGCCGGCGAGGTGGTGGGCCGCGTGCAGATCGTCACCGGCAACGTGGCCATGGGCCTGAACGAAAAGGTGGGCGCCAACGTGGTGGCCATGGACGACTTCCTGTTCGCCGAGCCGGTCGCCACGGCGGGGCTGGCCGTGACCCCGGGCAGCGGATCGCTCTTCCGTACCACCGGCATCGACCTGGTCATCGGCCTCGAGGCCACCGCCGGGGTGCCCACGGGTGGGCGTATCCTGTTCGACGGCGCCGACGTCACGCCCTACTTGGTGGGGTGCCTGCAACCGGGCACGCTCACCGCCGGCGGGCTGACGCTGCGTTGCGCGATCCCGCGCGGGCTGATTGCCGCGGGCGACCACGTGCTGCAGGTCGTCATCACGCTCGCCAACCAGACGTCGCGCCGCAACGCCGTGCGCTGGACCGTCGTCGGCAACACCGAACCGTAGGCTGCGAGCAGAAGAGGAAGGAGCCCGTCATGTCCTTCGTCACCCGTCACGCCGCCCTCACCCTGGTCGCCTTGACCACGGCCGCCGCCCCGCTGACCGCGCAGGCGCAGGCGCCCCGCCCGCCGCCACCCACAAGCATTACGAGGTGTCGGAGCACGCCCTGCAGCCCGGCCCCGCCGGCGAACTGGCGCCGCGCCTGCAGAACCTCGGCACGCACACCTTCCCGGTGAGCACCAAACACGCCGGAGCGCAGCGCTTCGTGAACCAGGGCCTGAACCTGGCCTACGCCTTCAACCACGCCGAGGCCCGGCGCGCCTTCCGCGAGGCGGCCCGGCTCGATCCCACGCTGGCCATGGCCTACTGGGGCCAGGCGCTCGTGCTCGGCCCGAACATCAACGCCGTGATGGAACCCAACGAGGAACCGCACGCGCTCGAACTGATCCAGAAGGCCGTGACGCTCAAAGGCAAGGCCACGCCGCGCGAGCGCGCGCTCATCGAGGCGCTCGCCACGCGCTATTCCGGCAGCGCCGATCACCGCGTGTCGAACGACCAGGCCTACGCCGACGCGATGCGCGCGGTGCACACGCGCTTCCCCGCCGACCTCGACATCGCGATGCTCTACGTGGAGTCGATGATGGACCTGCGGCCGTGGGGCTACTGGATGCCCGACGGACGCCCGCACGAGGGCACGGCCGACGTCGTGGCCCTCACCGAAGACGTGCTGCGGCGGCACCCCAAGCATCCGGGGGCGCTGCACATGCTCATCCACCTGCTCGAGCCGACCACCACGCCCGAACGGGCCGAGAAGGCGGCCGACACCCTGATGCCGCTGATGCCCGGCGCCGGTCACATGGTGCACATGGCCTCGCACATCTACCAGCGCGTGGGCCGCTACGCCGACGCCATGAAGAGCAATCAGCTCGCCATCGACGCCGACGAGGACTACATCACGCAGTGCCGGGCGCAGGGGCTGTATCCGATGGCCTACTATCCGCACAACATCCACTTCCTGTGGTTCGCGGCGACCTACGACGTGCAGTCCACGGTGGCGCTGGATTCTGCCGCCAAGATCGCCGGGAAGATTCCCGACGCCGTGCTCGCCGAGATGCCGCTCACCGCGGGCTTCCGGGTGGTGCCCTACTGGGCCAACGTGCGCTTCGGCAAATGGGACGCCATGCTGCGTGAGCCGGCGCCGCCCGGCCACGAGCGTGTTCCTCACCGCGGCCTGGCACTTACGCGCGGGGTCAGGCCTTCGTGGCCACCGGCCGCGTGGCCGAAGCCGAGCAGGAACTGGCCGCGCTCACCCCGCTGCTGGCCGACAAGGCGCTCGACGCGCCGCTCTTCTCGCCCAACACGGGGCGTGCGATCATGAGCATCGCACCGGCCTCGCTCGCCGGCGAGATTGCCGCCGCCAAGGGCCAGTCCGACCAGGCCGTGGCGCATTTCGATCAGGCGGTGCGGCTCGAAGACTCGCTCGTCTACACCGAGCCGTCGGAATGGGCCTTCCCGCCGCGGCACGCGCTCGGCGCAGTGCTGCTCGAAGCCGGACGGCCGGCCGAGGCCGAGACGGTCTACTGGGAAGACCTGAAGCGCAACCGGGAGAACGGCTGGGCCCTCACGGGTCTGGTGCAGGCGCTGCGCGCGCAGAAGAAGGACGCGCAGGCCGCCGTGGTCGAGGCGCGGCGGGTGCGCGCGCTGGCGCGTGCCGATGTGACGCTCACCGCGTCGCGCTTCGGCCGGCCGGCCACGACCACCGCCACTGGAGCGCCCCAGTGACGACCGCCGAAGACACGCTCGTCATGACGCGGACGCCGCTCGGCAACGGGGTGGTGCTCGAGTCGGTCGAGCAGCGGGCGCCCCACGGCACGCCGGTGCTGCTGCACGGCGTGACCGACTCGTGGCGCTCGTTCGAACGGGTGCTGCCGCACCTGCCGCGCTCGCTGCGGGCAATCGCCATCACCCAGCGCGGGCATGGCCACTCGAGCCGGCCCGAGGGCGGCTACGGTTACGCCGACCTCGCCGGCGACCTCGCCGCCTTCATGGACGCGCGCGGCATCCCGGCCGCCGTCGTGGTCGGACACTCGATGGGCGGGCTGATCGCGCAGCGCTTCGCGGCCGAACATCCCGAACGCACGCTCGGCCTCGTGCTCATCGGCTCGTTCCACACGCTCACCGGACATCCGGGCGTGCTGGAGCTGCTCGACACGGCCATCGAGGGAATGACCGATCCGGTCGACCCGGAGTTCGTCCGCGCCTTCCAGGAGAGCACCGTGGCGACGCCCATCGCGCGAGCGCTGATGGATACGTTCGTCGCCGAAAGCCTCAAGGTGCCGGCCCGTGTGTGGCAGGCGCTCTTCACCGGGTTTGCGGCCGCGGATGGCGCGGCCGACCTGGCCCGCATCACCGCGCCCACGCTGGTCGTGTCGGGCGGCAACGACACCTTCAGCCGGCGCCAGGAGCGCGACGCGCTCCTGGCCGGTATCCGCGGCGCGGTCGCGTCCGACTATCCGGACGCGGGACATGCCGTGCACTGGGAACACCCGGCGGCCGTGGCGCGCGACATCGCGCGCTTCGCCAGCTGGATCGCGGCTGCGCCCACCGAGACGCACCGCGGCTGACTCTCGAGGACCCGATGACCACCCGACCGACTGCCAGTTTTGCCCTTGAACACACGCGCGCGCACGGCGTGAACATCCTGCGCGCCGCCGGCCGGCTCGTGACCGGCGCAGGCGCCGAACATCCGTCGTGGACGCAGCCGTCGGTGGGCGACGGCGGCCCGGTCGTGGTGGATCTGCGCGAGGTGACCGCCATCGATGCCGGCGGGGTGGGCGGACTCCTGCGGCTGCGCCAGATGCTGGCGCGCCGCGGCGCGCGCCTCACCATCCAGGCGGCCTCACCGCGCGTGCTGCGCGTGCTGCATCTGACCGGACTCGACGCGATCCTCGGGATCGCGTCGGGTCTGCGCCAGTGCGCCTGACCTCTGCTTGCCCACCGCTGCCGCTGAGCTGCGGCCGCCCCAGGACACACCCTCATGTCCAGAACCGCTACTCCTGCCCGCGATGCCGGGCCCGTCGATCCTGCCGACCGCGCGCGGGTGTTCACCGTGCATCTGCGCGAGGCCGGCACCGTGGACATCGCCGGAGACACCCGTGACGTGAGCGCTGCCGCCTTGCGCGGACGCGTGACACACGTGGCCTCGGGCGACTCGTGCTACTTCGATTCCGATGACGAGCTCGTCGCCATCCTGCGCCGGGTGCACCGCGGCCACACCGAAGTGCGATAGATTCAGCGCAGGCCCGGCGTGAGGGCCGCGCGTCATGTCCGGCACTCCATCCCCGACCTTTCTCTTCGGCGCCTTCCGTCTCGACGTGCGCAATGCCACGCTCGAGCGCGAGGGCGCGCCGCAAGGGCTCACGCCCAAGGCCTTCAGCGTGCTGCTGCACCTGGTGCGCAACGCGGGCCAGCTCGTGACCAAGGAAGAGTTCCTCGACGTGATCTGGCCGGGCGTGTTCGTGGGCGATGCCGCGCTCAAGGTGTGTATCCGCGAGATCCGCAAGGCCCTGGGCGACGACCCGCAGACGCCCACCTATATCCAGACCGCCCACCGCCGCGGCTATCGCTTCGTCGCCCCGGTGACGGTGGCCGAGGCGGTGCCCGCGCCCTCTGCGCCACCTCTGACCGCCGAGTCCGATCTGCGCGCGCTCGGGGCCGCGCGGCCGGTCATCACGCCACCGGTGACGCGGTATGCAAAGAGCGGCGATGTGAGCATCGCCTACCAGGTGCTGGGCGACGGGCCCATCGACCTGGTCTTCGTGATGGGCTGGGTGTCGCACCTCGACTACTTCTGGCGCGAGCCGTCGTTCGCCCGCTTCCTCACGCGACTCGCCTCGTTCTCGCGACTGATTCTGTTCGACAAGCGCGGCACGGGCCTGTCGGACCGGGTATCGGAGCTGCCCACGCTCGAACAGCGCATGGACGACGTGCGAGCGGTGATGGAAGCGGTGGGGTCGCGCCGGGCCGCGCTGCTGGGCGTTTCCGAGGGCGGTCCGCTCTGCAGCCTGTTCGCCACCACCTACCCCGACCGCACGCTGGCCCTCGTGATGATCGGTACCTATGCCAAGCGGCTGTGGGCGGCCGACTATCCGTGGGCGCCGACCCGCGCCGAGCGCGAGCGGTTCTTCACCGAGATTCGCGAGCACTGGGGCGGACCAGTGGGCATCGAGGCGCGGGCCCCGTCGCGCGCCAACGACCCGGCGTTCCGCGACTGGTGGGCCACCTACCTGCGCATGGGCGCCAGCCCCGGCGCCGCCCTCACGCTCACGCAGATGAACGCCGAGATCGACATCCGTCAGGTGCTGCCGGCGATCCGCGTGCCCACGCTGGTGCTGCACCGCACCGACGACCAGTGCCTGAAGGTCGGAAGAAGGCCGCTACGTGGCCGACCGCATTCCTGGCGCCACGTTCGTGGAACTGCCGGGCCACGATCACCTGCCCTTCGTGGGCGATCAGGACGGCATGCTCGACGCGATCGAGGCGTTCCTGAACCGCACGTATCAC
Organism: uncultured Acidobacteriota bacterium; assembly: GCA_963814395.1. GTDB lineage: Bacteria > Acidobacteriota > Vicinamibacteria > Vicinamibacterales > UBA2999 > CADEFD01. Next base: position 714,238 of record CAWFCS010000027.1, on the reverse strand, counting down.
GATCACGACTCCGACCGCGTGCTCGCCACGGTGCTCAGCGCGCACGTGGCCGCGGCCGCCGGGCAGCCCGAACACGACGCGGCCTTCGACGCGCACGTGCGGCGCGAAATCGAGTGGTTCCGCGGCCGCGCGCTGCACGCCGGCGACACGGCCTACACCGCCGCCTTCGATGGACCGGCTCGCGCCATCCGCTGCGCCGCCTCGATTGCCGCCTCGGCGCCGCGCTTCGGACGCGCGGTGCGGGTGGGGCTGCACACCGGCGAATGCGACGTGGACGGCACCGGACTTCGCGGCCCGGCCGTGGACATGGCTCGCGCGCTCGGCACGCAGGCCGCGCCAGGCGACGTGCTGGTGTCGCGCACGGTGAAGGATCTGGTGGCCGGCTCGGGCCTGTCGTTCGTGGACCGGGGCATCGAGCGGCTGGGCGACGATCCGCAGCGCTGGCGCGTGTTTGCCGCGCACGTGCAAGACCCGCGGCGCGGGTAGCGCCGCCGTTCGCTGCGGCGGCGCGAGCCTCAGGCCACGGCGCCGAACAGGCGCCCGACCAGCGCGGTCACGCCCATCGCCAGCGCACCCCAGAACGCCACGCGCGCGGCGCCACGCACCAGTGGCGCGCCCCCGAGGCGCGCCGCCACGGCGCCGAGCACCAGCAGCAGCACGAGCGACAGCACGGTGACGGCCCACGCGATCTGAGCCAGCGGCAACACGACCACGAGCAGCACGGGCGGCAGGGCCCCCGCGGCAAACGCCGCCGCCGAGGAGAGAGCCGCCTGAATCGGCCGCGCACGCGTGGCCTCCGACAAACCCAGCTCGTCGCGCGCATGCGCGCCCAGGGCATCGTGGGCCGTGAGCTGGTCGGCCACCTGCGCGGCAAGGTCGGGCGTGAGCCCGCGGCCCACGTAGATGCCGGTCAGCTCGGCGTGCTCGAGGGCGGGTGCCGTGGCCAGTTCCGCGCGCTCGCGGGCCAGGTCGGCCCGTTCGGTGTCGGCCTGCGAACTCACCGACACGTATTCGCCGGCGGCCATCGAGAGCGCCCCGGCCACGAGGCCCGCCACGGCGGCCAGCAGCACCGGCTCACGCGCCGTCTGCGCGGCGGCCACGCCCACGATCAAGCTGCTCGTGGAGATCAGGCCGTCGTTGGCGCCCAGCACGGCCGCGCGCATCCAGCCGATGTGCTCGGTGCGATGGAGTTCACGATGCAGGGGTATGGCCACGGCGCGATCGTGTCACATCTTCACGCCCGCGACGTAGCCGACGAGGGCGCGTGCACATACACCCACGCGGCTGTGCCGGAAGCCAACACCACGGCGACCCGCACGTACGCGGCCGGACGCTCGTACTCGTCAGCGTTCGCGAGTTCCGCCTCGGTCACTTCGAGCGCCATGCCCGGCACGTGCGCCTCGACCCGACTCGACGGCACCGCGTTCTGGTAGTGCGTGAGGCCGGTCGCCGCCCGTTCGGCACGGTCATCGATCCGCACCTGCGACGTCTCGTAGCCCGGCAGCGCGTCGCGCCGCCCGTCGAGCCGGCGGCCGAACGTGGCGAGCTGCACGCGCTCGTCCTGCAAGGTGCCGTACGAGAACAGGAGCGGCATGGGCTCAGGCGTCCGTGGTCACTGCGGCGGCCGCGCAGCGTTGACAGATGCAGGCGAGCCCGCGCTGCGCCTCAGGCACGCGCGCGATCAGCTGGGCGCTGAACCCGGACGCCCGGCACCAGCACGGGGTGTCGACGCTGCCGCTCGACGCGGCCGCGCAGTCGTTCGCACCACCACAGAGCGGACAGATCACGGCCGGACTCGGGCGAGCGGGCGCTGTGGAGGCGGACATCGGTGCGCCCCACGACGGCCGTGGCCGCTCTGTGAGCCAGACAATGAAGTCCGTTTGCGGTGGCACCACGCCGTGACGCCGAAGCAGCTTGGCGATCTGCGCGCGGTGCCCGTGGGAATGCAGACACACCTGCGTGAGGGCGTCGCCAACGGAACACGCGCCGCCGGGCATGAGCGCGTGGGTCAGCGTTGCGGCACAGTCGGCGTCGGTGGCTTCGGACAGCCACGCCAGCTCTTCGTCCTGGGTGGCCCTGAAGGCTGCCGTCAGCGACTCCACTGTGCGCGGAACGCTGGCTTCAGTGGCGCCCACGAACGGCACGCGCCGAACGGCGCAGATCCAGAAGCGGTTCGCGATCAGAATATGGTGAAGCAGATCGAGCAGTTCCCCGTCGGCCGCCGCCTCACTGTGCCGGACGGCGGCGAGCACCGCGGCGTTGGCGTAGCCCTTGTGGGCGACCAGGTCTCGCAACAAGGTGAGCATCGGCCTGATGCTAGATGGCCACGTCGATGGGCGCAATGCCCTGAGACGGCCGCCGGTTCAACTTGTGGATGAAGCGGCGCATGTGCGGATCGCTGCGTTCGAACGGAATCTCGGCGAACGCGAACCACCGCGCGGCGTCGAACTCGGACGTGTCGAGGGTGAGCAGCTGCGTGCCGCTGGCGCGCACGACGTACCACAGCGACACGTCGGTATGCCCCGCCGTGAGGCCAACCGTGGCCGTGCAGGTCACCATCACGGGCGCCTCGATATCGTGGGCCGGACGAAAGCCCAGTTCCTCCTCCAATTCGCGCGCGACCGTGGCTCTCGGGTGCTCGGCCAGTTCGACATGTCCGCCGGGCGGCAGCCACAAGCGCGCGTTTGCGTGGTCGACGAGCAGGATGCGGTCCGCATCCACCACGGCGATGTACGACACCAGATGCTTGGGCGGCGTGGCGGGTTTGCCCAGACGGCAGAGTTCGGCGCCCGAGTCGAGCCAGGCAAGCGCGTCGGTCAGGTGCGCCTGCTCGAGGGCATCGAGCGGCGCGATGGCCGTGAGTTCCGCGCGGATCGCTGCTCGCATGACAGGCTGTCTCATGCCTCTTCAAGCGGCGTCATGCCGCACCCTTCGGTGGACGCGGCATGTGAATCAGGTGCTTGCGAAAGTTGAGCACCGTGCCCATGAACACATCCGACACGACAAATGCGATGGGAAGCCCCGGCTCCACGTCACGCACGACCTGCGCGCTGAAGCCACGACTTCTGAAGAATACGGCGGCGGCCTCGGCGCTTGCCGCGGGATCGTCGACGACCAGCCCGATGCTCGCGGTAGCGGAGCCGAGGCGCTGCAGCACGGCGGGGTCCGGGTAGTTGATGATCGTCCCGTCCCACATGATCGAGCGGAGCACGTTGGACGAGTTGGCCTGGAACCGTTCGCGCACGCCGTGCTGCGCGAGCAAGTCGAGGATCGTCGCCTTCGCGGCCGGTGACGCGGCGGTGAAGATGCGCGACCCCCGATCCGGAAATGGCAGCGGATTGCGGCCCGCGAGGATGAACGCGAGCCAGCCGACGGCGAGAGCAACGGTGGCGAGCACGGGAATCCCGAGCCAGAGCGGAACGAACATCGACTCCCTCCGTATTGCCGACCACAAGGGTCGCACCGTCCGGAAACAAGTGTCACCCATGTCGTTGGACTGATCCGTTACCTATGTCCCCGACCGCTCACTCTTGGAGCGTGCCCAGCGAACGGTCGGGCGCCGCCTCGACGAAGCACAATCGCGCAAGAACGAATTGATCAGTGTCTGATAGCCGATGCCGGTCTCGTCGGCCAGAGCCTTGAAGTACGCGATGGTTGGCTCGTCGAGACGAATCGTGTCCGCCCGCTTGAGCCGGGCCGAGTACGGATTGGGACGCGATTTGGTGAAGTCGTACTCTTTCCTCATGGTCGTGAACCTCGATCGTAGCCCGCACGTTCTCTGGGCGTGGCCTTGCGGACCCCGACTCCCGCATGAACGCCGCAATCGCCGCGAAGTCCCCCTTCTCCCACAACGCCTGATTCGGATTCATCTGTGCTCCCGCATGGTGAGCGACAACGCGCGGAATATTACCGCGCCCTGCGCTCCTCGACTACACTCGGCCGTCATGTCCACGCCGACTCCGGCCGCCGGGCCGCAGCTCACGCGCGCGATCGGGCTCACGCAGGCCACCGCCATGGTGGTGGGCACGATCATCGGCACGTCGATCTTCGTGCAGCCGTCCGAGATCACGCGCGAGGTGCCGACCATCGCCGGCATCCTCGTGGCCTGGACGCTGGCGGGCGGCCTCACCTTCCTGGGCGCTCTCGTGTGCGCCGAGCTGGCGTCGGCGTTTCCGCAGACCGGCGGCGTCTACGTGTTCCTGCGCGAGGCGTTCTCCACGCGCGTGGCGTTCATGTGGGGCTGGGCCAACTTCTGGAGCATCCACTCGGGCATCATCGCCGCCATCGCCATGGTGTGCGCACGCTACCTCGCGTTCTTCGTCGACCTCACGCCCCTTCAGCAGAAGCTTGCGGCCGCGGGGGTGATCGCCGGCATCTCGGCCATCAACTACGTGGGCGTGCGCGCGGGCACCACGGTGCAAACCGCCATCACGGGCGCGAAGCTGGCGGCCATTGCCGCGCTGCTCATCGGCGGCGTGGCCTACTCGGGGGCCGGTGGCGGCGACGCGTGGACGTTCACGGCTGGCCGAGGTCACGGCCGTGCCGCTCGATCGCCTGCTGCTCGGCGTGGGCGCAGGCCTGTTCGCCTTCGGCGGCTGGCACATGGTGACCTACACGGCCGGAGAAACCACCGACCCAGTGCGCACGCTGCCGAAGGCGCTCACGATCGGCGTGGTCGTGGTCACCGGGTGCTACATCGCGCTGAACGCGGTGTATCTCTACGTGTTGCCGCTCGAGGCCGTACGCCAGTCGCCGCGTATCGCCGCGGATGTCGCGCAGGTGCTCGTGGGCCAGGGCGGGGCGTCGGCCGTGTCGGCGCTGGTCATCGTGTCGGCGATTGGCGCGCTCACCGGCATCGTGCTGGCCGGCCCGCGCATGTACCTGTCGATGGCGCAGGACGGCCTGATGCTGCCGTGGGCCGGCGCCATCCATCCCGTCTACCGTACGCCCCATCGGGCCATCGTGTTGCAGGCCGCGTGGTCGGGCGTGCTCGTGCTCACGGGCAGCTATCCCGCGCTCTTCGGCCGCGTCATCTACATGGAGTGGTTCTTCTTCGCGCTCATGACCGCTGGCGTGTTCGTGCTGCGCCGGCGCGCGTCGTACCAGCCCGCCTACCGCATGTGGGCCTACCCGGTGGCGCCGCTCCTGTTCATTCTGGCGTCGGCCGCCATCGTCGTGAACCAGCTCCGCGCCCAGCCGGCCGAAGCCCTGTTCGGGGCGGCCGTCGTGGCCACCGGCTGGCCCGTGGCCCTGTGGGTCACCCGACCACGGGTGACCCGTCCGTCAGCCTCACGGTCATGACCCACCACCTGCTGCGCGGCGCTGCCCTGCTCGTGGTCCTGTGCGCCCTTCCGGCCGAGGCACAGACCTCCGCGGTGCGCTTCAAGAGCCTCTGGGACGGCACACGCGTGATCGCCGACGCCGTCGTGGTGGTCGAGGGCGACCGCATTCGCGCCGTGGCCACGGGTGACGCCGCCGTGCCGGCTGGGGCCACCGTGGTCGACCTGCGGTCGTACACCGCGCTGCCGGGCCTCATCGACGTGCACACCCACATCACGTATTTCTGGGATCGCGCCCCAGGCACGCGTCCGCGTGGACAACGGCGCCTGCCGGCGGTCTCGGTGTTCCTCGCGCAAGAGAACGCCCGCAGGACGCTCGAAACCGGCGTCACGACCGTGCGCGACCTGAACGCCGGCAACGACATGGACCTCGCCATGCGCGAGCTCACGGCCTCGGGCGCCATGATCGGCCCGCGCATCTTCGCGTCGGGGCCAGGCCTGTCGGCCCGCGCCGGTGCCCTGCCCGATCCCGCAGCCATGCGAACCCTCGTGGAGGCGCGCGTGAAGGCCGGCGTGGACTGGATCAAGGTGTTCGGATCGCGTGGCGGCTTCGAGGTGGTCGACGGCACCCAGACCGTCACCTTCGACGAGATGAAGGCCGTCGTCGACGCCGCGCACGCGCTCGGCACGAAGGTGGCGATTCACTCCTACGGCCCCACGGGCGTGGCCGACGCCGTGCGGGCGGGCGCCGATTCGGTCGAACACGGCGCCGACCTGGACGACGCCACCTTGGCGGAGATGCACCGGCGTGGCACCGTGTGGGTGCCCACTGTGGATCACAACCGCTACTACGTGGACGCGCAGGCGGACTACGGCTTCGCCGCGGGCTCCGAGACGGCACTCACGGGCTACATCGAACGCAATCAGGCGTCGGTGCGCAAGGCCGTGGCGCTCGGCGTGCGCCTCGCGATGGGGTCGGACGCGGTCTACACGATGTTCGGCCAGAACACGCGCGAGCTCGGCTGGTTCGTGAAGGCGGGCATGACCCCGGTGCAGGCGCTGGCCACGGCCACCACCACGGCCGCCGAGCTGCTCGGCGTGCAGGACCGCCTCGGCCGCGTCGCTCCCGGCTACCTGGCCGACCTCGTCGCGGTGCAAGGGGATCCCACCACGAACATCGAGGCCCTCTTCACCGGCGTTCGCTGGGTCATGAAGAACGGCCGCGTGGTGGTCGATCGCCGCTGACGCCCGTCGCCGTTGCCATCACCTCGTGTCGGCTCACCAGGCGCCGTGTGGTAGCCTTCGCGCGTCATGGAAATCCTCGACGTCCACAACCACTACTACCCGCCCGAATACCTGGCCGAGCTGAAGAAGGGCCACAGCACCATCACCGTGGATGAAGACGCCGAGGGCAACCCGCGCGTGCACTATCCCGGCGACTACAACATCGTCGTGAAGGGCCACCGCGACATCGACTACCGGCAGGACATCCTCGATCAGCTCGGCGTCACCAAGCAGGTGATCACCTTCACCACGCCCGGCGTGCACGTGGAGGGGCCGGCCCTGGCCACCCAGTGGGCGCGGCTCGTCAACGACTGCCTGGGCAAGATCACCAAGGAACGCTCGCGGCACTTCTCCGCCCTGGCCACCCTGCCGCTTGAACGATCCGGCCGCATCCGTCGTGGAACTCGAGCGGGCCATGAAGGAACACGGCCTGCCCGGCGCCATGCTCTTCAGCAACGTGAACGGCGTGCCGCTGGCTGACCCGCGCTACTTTCCGCTCTATCAGAAGGCGCACGACCTCGGCGCCGTGCTGCACATCCATCCCATGTATCCGCTGGGCGTGGACGCCATGAAGGACTACTGGCTCATGCCGCTCGTGGGCTTCCTGATGGACACCACGCTGGCCACCGCGCACCTCGTGTTCGCTGGCGTGCCCGAGCGCTACCCGAACATCCGCTGGGTGCTCGGCCATCTGGGCGGGGCCATTCCGTATCTGGCCGAACGGCTCGACCGCGGCTACGAGGCGTTTGCCGAGTGCCGCGCCAACATCACCAAGCCGCCCACCGAGTACCTGAAGCAGTTCTACTTCGACACCGTCAACTTCGATCCCGACGCGCTGATGCTGGCAGTGAAGTTCGCCGGGGTCGATCACATCCTGGCCGGCAGCGACTATCCGCATCAGATCGGCAGCATCCAGAAGATGAAGACCGCGCTGGCGAGCCTGCCGCTGCCCGACGATCAGAAGGCGCTGATCTTCGGCGGCAACACCAAACGCGTCTACGGCCTGTAGGCGCGCACGCCTGACCACTCGGAGCCTCGAACCATGACGACCGTTCTGCATCGCGTCCTACTGACCGCTCTGCTGCTGGCCCTTCCTGGCAGCGCCTCGGCCACGTGGTCGGTCATCGCCCTCGACGCGAAGACCGGCCAGGTGATCATCGCGTCGGCCACGTGTGTGCGTCAGGCCGGCTTTCCGGCGCGGGCCCCCAACGGCGCACGCGACCTGATGGACGTGCAGGCGGTGATCGTGCCCGGCCTCGGCGTGGCTGCGTGCCAGGCCGGCGTGGACAACACGCGCAAGAACCAGATGCTGGTCTACAACGAGATCAAGAAGGGCACGCCGCCCGCCGCGATCATCGAGCTGCTGCAGCAAGACCCCGACGTGCAGCGCCGCCAGTTCGGCATCGTCATGATGCCGCAGGGCGAGGCCATCACGGCGCGGAACAACCGCGCCGGCTTCAACGGCAGCAGCAACTCGGTGTCGTCGCTCTACTTCGGTGGGCAGGTGGGCGACATCTACTACCAGGTGCAGGGCAACACGCTGCTCGGCGACCAGGTGATGCATCAGGCCGCACTCGCCTTCACGCGCGCCAGCGGCACGATGGCCGATCGCGTGATGGCGGCGATGGAAGCCGCCGACCTCAACGGCGGCGACCACCGCTGTAACTGCGGCAACAACCCGCTCGACCTTCGTGCCGTGCGACAACAAGACCGCGCACGTGGCCTACATCACCATCGCCAACCAGGACGATGCTGTGGGCGTCACCCACAACGACGGCACGTACTTCGCCTTCATCAGCGTCACCGACGACAACATCGTGAAAGGCGAGAGCGCCAACCCCGTGAAGACGCTGCGCCTGCGCTACGACGCCTGGAAGAAGGCCGGCGCGCCGCGCACGGCCCCGCCCGGACCCACGCCCTACAAGCCGTAACCTCCAAGGAGCCCCCCATGGCCAACCCCACGCAGACCTACCAGACGCACCGCAAGATGGTGCCGCTCTTCCATTTCGTGACGCTGCCGGTGTTGCTCGGCAACCTCCTGCTGATGGCGTACCACGTGGTGCAGGCGCCCGGTCTGGCCAGCGTGTGGGGGCTGCTCATGGGCGTGGCGCTGTTCCTGGGCGCGCTGTTCGCGCGCGTGTTCGCGCTCGCCGCGCAGGATCGCGTGATCCGCCTCGAAGAACGCCTGCGGCTGCGCGAGTTGCTGCCGCAGGAGATGAAAGCGCGCATTCCCGAGTTCACGCGCGAGCAACTGATCGGCCTGCGCTTTGCCAGCGACGGCGAGTTGCCCGACCTGGCCGCCGCCGTGCTTCGTGACAACGTGCAGAAGCGCGACCAGGTCAAGAAGCTCGTGAAGCACTGGCGCGCCGACGACCACCAGCTCTAGTCGTTGACCAAGCCCCACATGACGTCAGGACCACGCCCCCACATGAAGATCGCCAGAATTCGCGCCTATCAGATCGATCTACCCCTCGTCGAAGGCCGCTACGCGTGGTCGGGCGGCAACGCCGTGTCGGTCTTCGACTCCACCGTGGTGGCGGTCGAGAGCGACGACGGGCGCATCGGCTGGGGCGAGATTTGCCCGCTCGGTCCGGCCTACCTGCCGGCCTACGCCGCGGGCGCGCGCGCCGGCATCGCGGAACTGGCGCCACAGTCTGATCGGCCTCGACCCGTGCGCACTTGGCGTGCTCAACGAGGCCATGGACGGCGCCATGCGCGGGCACCCCTACGTGAAGTCGGCGATCGACATCGCCTGCTGGGATCTGCTCGGCCAGGCCAGCGGCCTGCCGGTGGTGACGCTGCTCGGCGGACGCGCGAGCGACGACGTGATGTGTTACCGCGCCATCTCGCAGGACACGCCGGCCAAGATGGCGGCGCGCGTGAAGCAGTACCGGCGCGAGGGCTACCGCAAGTTCCAGTTGAAGGTGGGCGGCGACCCCGACGTGGATGTCGAACGCATCCGCGCCGCCGCCGCGGTGCTCACCCGCGGCGACGTGCTCGTGGCCGATGCCAACACGGGCTGGACGCAGCACGCGGCGCTGCGCGTAGCCAGTGCCGTGCGCGACGTGGACGTCTACCTGGAGCAGCCCTGCCCCACCTACGAGCAATGCCTCGCGGTGCGCGCCCACACCGACCGGCCGTTCGTGCTCGACGAGGTGATCGACGGGCTCGACATGGTGGTGCGCGCGGCTGGCGACCGGGCCGCCGACGTCATCAACCTCAAGATCTCGAAAGTGGGCGGACTGACCAAGGCGCGGCAGATCCGCGACCTGTGCGTGTCGCTCGGCCTGGCCATGACCATCGAAGACACATGGGGCGGCGACGTCACCACGGCGGCCATCGCGCACCTGGCGCACAGCACGCCTGCGCGCTATCTCTTCTCCACCACCGACTTCAATTCCTACGTGACCGTCGCCTTTGCCGACGGCGCGCCCAAGCGGGTGGGCGGACGCATGGCGGCCTCGACCAAGCCGGGCCTCGGCGTGACGCCGAAGATGAAGCTGCTGGGCAAGGCCGTGATCGACATAAGGAGCCCGCGATGACTCGACTGCACCTGGTGCGATGGGGCGTGCCCACGGCCGCGCTCCTGGCCGCGTTGGCCTGGACGACGGCTGGCAGCGCGGGGCAAGGAGCGCCGAAGTCCACTCCCGACACCCCGTTCAAGCTCGCCACGTTCGAGGCCGGCGGTCAGGTGCGGGTCGGCATGGTACTCGGGGCGCGCGTGCTCGACATCAGCTGGCGCCAATCGCCACGTGAGCGAACGCGCGAAGCTGGCGGCCATGGCGATGCCCGGCGACATGAAGGCGCTCATCGAGCAGTACGCCACGCTGGCGCCGCGGCTCTACCAGATCGCCAACTTCTTCGCGGCCACGCCCGCCACCAACCAGCCGTTCGCGTTCGACTTCGCGGCGGTGTCGGTGAAGGCGCCGATCAAGTACCCGTGGAACCTCATGGCCGCGTCCGCCAACTACAAGGCGCACGCCGAAGGCATGGGCACGGCCGGCGCCGGTCAACTCTCTCCCGCCACGCCCGCACCAGGGACGCCGAGGGCCACCGCCGCACCCGCCGCACCGGCCGCACCTGCGGCACCCGCCGCTCCGGGCGGCTTCGACGCCACGGCCGCGTCGCGCATCGTGCCCGATCGCGATGCGCCCATCATGTTCGCCAAGTCGCCCCGCTCGACCATCATCGATCCGGGCGAGCCGTTCTACATCGTGGATGGCCGCGGGCGCACCGACTACGAAGGCGAGATGGCCATCATCATGGGCCCGCGCCCGGCCTACCGCGTGTCGCGCGAACGCGCGCTCGACTACGTGTTCGGCTACAGCATCATGCAAGACCTCAGCGACCGCGGCAGCGAACGCTTGCGAGAGGTGACGATGTTTCCCGGGGCCAACTGGTTCGACGGCAAGAGCATCGACCGTGCCGCGCCCTTCGGGCCGGTGATCGTGCCCAAGGAGTTCATGCCAAAGCTGCCGAGCGATCTGCGGCTCACGACCAACTCAATGGCCGGTGGTGCAGGACGCGCGCACCAGCAACCTCATCTGGAGCGAGCCGCACCTCATCGCCTACGTTGCCTCGCGCATGACGCTCTACCCTGGCGACGTGATCCGCACGGGCACGCCAGCCGGCACGGGGATGGAGCGGCAGGTGTTCCTGAAGCCGGGCGACGTCGTGGAGATCGAGATCGAGGGCATCGGCGTGCTGCGCACGCCCTTCAAGGCGCTGTCGGAACGGCCCGCGCCCTAAAACCCGAAGCGCTGCTCGGTCACCACGACCAGCTCGTAGCCGCCGGGCTCGCGCGGCTTGGCCAGCAGCGCCACGATGTTCCAGGCCTGGTCCTTCATGCCGTCGAAGCGCAGCTTGAATTCGATGCCGACGCAAGAGGCCTCGAGCGGCGAGAGCTGAATCGGCGATGCCCAGTTCTGTCGCCGGTCGGCGGGTAGCCACGCGGTCAGGTAGTCGTTCCAGAACAGGCCGGCGCCCGCGAGCACGCCCTTGCCGAAGAGACCGAACGACGTGTGCCGTTCGATACCCACCGCCGCGGCGGGGCCCGCCTTCGCATCGCCGCCGCGCGAGAGCATGAGCACGACGCGCTCGCGCCGGGTGTCGCGGCCGCCGTCGCGAGAACTCGTCAGCAGGCCGTCGAGCGTCCAGCCTTCGGCCGTGGCCGCCGCCAGCGGCGCCGTCACGTCTTTCAGATCGCGCTTGGTGCCGATCAGCACGCGCGACTGCCTGCTGGCCGCGCCGGGCGTCTTCATGGCCAGCACCACGCCCTTCTCGGACAGGCCCGGCCAGCTGCGGAACGGTGGGCGCACCGCGAGCTTCACCTGGAAGCCGTCGCTCGCGGCGGCCGCCAGCGCGCCCTCGAGATCCTCGAGCTTGTCGAACTCGATGACCCGCCACTCGCCTGGGGCCCGCGTGGCCGTCGTGCGTTCGAACACCACCTGGTGCCGCGTGCCCACCATGCGCGCCGAGGCCGTGGGCACGAACCCCTGTTCGACGAGATCCGGCAGGGCCGCGGCCAGTTCGCGTTCGGGCACCACGCGATACGCCGCCGGCGGGCCGGCGGGCTCCGCCGTCTGCAGCGCCGCAACCGTGCACGGCAGGCCGTCGCTGATCGCGGCGAGGCGCAGGCCGCGCGCCGCTTCGCGATTGAGATCGCGCTCGAAGTTGCGTTCGCCGGCGAGCAGCCACACTACCGCGCGATCGGCCGCGTCGAGCCCGACCGGCACGGCGCCGAACAGCGCCGCGATCACGCCCGCCACGCCGGCCACGCCCGTCCAGGTTCGCATCATCGGGGGATTCTAGTCCGGACCGACCGCCGTGGCGGCCGGTTGTCGTTCGCCCTAGCCGAACGGCTGGCGCGCCGGCGCGCGCAGACGCGTAGCGTTGGGTCATGACCAATCTGCTCGCCTCGCTCTCTGCTGAACTTGCCGCCGCCACCGACACGGCGTCCACCTCGGTCGTGCAGGTGCAGACCCGCCGCCGCCCTGTGGCCGGCGTGGTGTTCGACACCGACCTGATTCTCGTACCCGGCCAACATCTGGATGACGACACCGCCCCGGTGCGACGCGCCGACGGCCAGACCTTCGACGGCCAGGTGCTGGGCCGCGATGCGGCCACCGGGCTCGCCGTGGTGCGGGCCACTGGCCTGGGCGCCCCGGCCGCCACCATCGCCGACGAGCCGCGTCCCGGTCACCTCGCGCTCGCGGTGGGCCGCACGTGGAGCGGCGGCGTGTTCTCGGCGCTGGCCCCGGTCGCCGTGGTGGGCGGACCGCTGCGCACCGGGCGCCACACGGAAGTGGCGCGGGTGGTGCGCGTGGGCCTCGCGCCGCATGGGGCCCTCACCGGAGGCGCGCTCGTGAACGGCGCCGGGCAGGTGCTGGGCGTGGTCACGGCCATGGCCATTCGCGGCACCACGGTGGTGGTGCCGGCCGCCATCGCCTGGGCCGCCGCACGCGATGTCGTGGCCCAAGGCGGATCGCGTCAGGGCTTCATCGGCGTGAGCTCGATGGCCGTCACGTTGCCCGCGCGTCAGCGCGGCACCGGCGCAGCCAGTGGCCTGCTCGTCACTGGCGTCGTGCCCGATGCGCCGGCGGATGCGGCCGGCATGCTCGTGGGTGACGTGATCGTGGCGTTCGGCGACACGCCGGTGACCGAGGCCGACGACCTGCTCACGCGGCTGCGCGGGCACCAGGTGGGTCAGGCGGCCACGCTCACGCTGCTGCGCGGGAGCGTGATGGTGCCCGTGACGGTCACGGTAGGCACGCGGCCGCGCGGGTAAGCTGGAAGACGTGAGCGCACCGGTGCGGGTGTTCGTGGCGGCGGTCGGGCGACGAGCGCCGCCGCCTGCTCGACGACGCTGCGCGCGCGGGATGGGTGGTGGTGAACCGGCCCGCTGACGCCGACTTCGTGCTGGGTCCCACCAGCGCGTGGCCCAGCGACGCAGGGGCCATGGGCAGCGCGGCCGGCGTGCGCGACGACGAGCGTCCCGTGGAGGCGCTCACGCCGCGCGAACACGACGTGCTCGTGCTGCTCGCCGACGGCGTCGGCAATCGCGAGATCGCGAGCCGGCTCGGCATCAGCGAGCACACGGTGAAGTTCCACCTGAGCGCCATCTTCGGCAAGCTCGGCGCCACCACGCGCACCGACGCCGTGCGGCGCGCCTTGCGGTTCGGCCTCATCGACCTCTGACGCTGGTGCTGCCCCCGCGCCGCGATACCATGGCGCATGCATCTCACCCGGCGCGACTTCCTCGCCGCAGGGAGTCTCACGATGAGCACGGGCGTCACGGCACTCGGCCGCTTCGGACAAACGCAGGGCATGCACGGCCTGATTGGCAAGATGACGGCCACGCCCGGCCGGCGCGACGACCTGGTGGCGATTCTGCTCGACGGCGTGTCCGGCATGCCCGGCTGCCTCAGTTACGTGGTGGCCACCGAACCGGCGGATGCCGGACGGGATCTGGATCACCGAGGTGTGGGACAGCGCCGCCAGCCACACGGCCTCGTTGTCGCTGCCGTCGGTGCGCGACGCCATCGGCAAAGGGCGTCCGCTCATCGCCGGCTTCGGCAGCAACAGCACCACGGTGCCGATTGGCGGCCACGGCCTGGCGCTGGCCCCGGCGAGCGGCGGCGAGATCGAGGTGCGCGCCGCGCTTGCGCTCTTCCTGACCGCCTTCGAACACCTCGAGTGGGATCGCTTCCGACAGTGCTTCGACGACAGCGCCACGGTGTTCTTTCCGGCGCCGACCCCGCCCGAACGGGCAGACGGGCGGGCGGCGTTCGAGGCGCACTTCACCGAGGTGTTCGCGCAGATCCGGCGCGCGGCCCCGGGCGGTCCGCCCTTCCAGCGGCTCGTCCCGGAAGACCTGCACGTCGAGATGCTCGGCCCCGAAGCCGCCATCGCCACGTTCCACCTGCGCAACGCCGAGCGGCTCGCGCGCCGCACGGTCGTGCTGCGCCGGCGCGACCGCGGCTGGCTCATCGCGCACATGCACGCCACCAACGTGCCGCGCGTCTAGCCTTCAGAGGAAGAGCATGCGTCACCCCGTCCGCGCCACGCTGGCGTTCACGCTGATCGGCACGCTGGCGGCGTGCGCCGCGCCGCCCGCAGCCGCGCCCGCCGCGCCGGTCCAAGCGCAGCCCGCGTCCCAGGAACCCGCATCCATCTCGGCGGCACCGGCCACCGCCGCCACGGCACCAGCCACCTTCGTGAACCGGGTCTGGCGCGTGGCCGACTCCACCGCGGTCGCTCCCGGACAGCTCTATGTGTTCCTGTCGGAGGGCACCCTTGTGATGACCTCGCCCTCCAGCACGCCCTCGTTTGGCACGTGGCGGCGCGACGGCGACGGCTTCACGATGGTCGAGGACGGCCGCCCGTACCGCGTCGACATCCTGGCCCTCACCGATCAGGAATTCCGCATCCGCAGCCACAATCCTGGCCAGCCAGTGGACATCCGGCTGGTGCCGGCCACAGGCGCGGCGGAGGCGGCGCGCTGACGGCGTTCCCGGGTAACATGGCGCGATGACGCGACGACATGCTCTCACCGCAACAGCTGGGGTGCTGCTGGCCTCCACGCCCGGCCAGGCGGTGGCCGCCGATGCGCCGGTCCTGAAGCTGCTCGACGATTTCGCCGCTGCCTGGAACCGTCACGATGTGGACGGCCTCATGGCGTGCATGACCACCAACTGCGTGTTCGACGCGTCGGCCGGTCCCGACGTGGCCGGCGAGCGCCACGAAGGCGCCGCCGCCGTGCGCCGCGCCTACGCCGCGGTGTTTGCCACCTACGCCGACGCGCGCTGGAACCAGCCGCGCCATTTCGTGGCCGGCAACCGCGCCGTGTCGGAATGGACCTTCACCGGCACCACCGCCGCGGGCGCGAAGGTGGAAGTGAACGGCTGTGACCTCTTCACGCTCGAAGGCGGGAAGATCGCCGTGAAGAACTCGTACCGGAAACAGCGCACGGCTGACGGCTGGCGCCGACGAACGGACCGCGCGCACGCGCCGGCGCTTCAGCGCAAGAAGCGATGATGATGCGACAGTTGGTCGGCGTGCTGGTGGTGGCAAGCGTGGCCCTGGCGGGCGCGCGTCTCTCGGCGCAGGGCCCGATGCGCTCGGCACTGCACGACTACCGCGTGGTCACCGTGGCCGAGGGCCTCGTGCAGCCCTGGTCGATGGCCTTCGTGCCCGGCGGCGACGTGCTCATCACCGAGCGGCCCGGCCGGCTGCGCATCGTGCGTGGCGGCAAGCTGCTGCCCACGCCCGTTGCTGGCGTGCCCGAGGTGGCCTACGAGAACCAGGGCGGGCTGCTCGAAGTGGCCCTGCATCCGAACTTCGCCGCCAACCGCTTCGTGTATCTCACCTACGCCAAGAAGCGGCCCGATGGCACCGGCAACACCACGGCCCTCGTGCGCGCCAAGTTCGAGAAGGACGCGCTCACCGGCGTGACGCAGCTCTTCGAATCCGTGTCCACCGGGCGCGGCCACTTCGGCGGCAAGATCGCCTTCGACGGCAAGGGCCATCTCTTCCTCACGCTCGGCGATCGTCAGGTGCCGCCCGAAGGCAACCTCGAGGCGCATCCCGCGCAGGACCTGTCGAACCATCACGGCAAGGTGGTGCGGTTGAACGAAGACGGCACCGTGCCGGCCGACAACCCGTTCGTGGGCAAGGCGCCGGCGAAACCCGAAATCTGGAGCTACGGCCACCGCAACGTGCAGGGCATCGCCATCGACCCCGCCACCGGCAACGTGTGGACCAACGAACACGGCCCGCAGGGCGGCGACGAGCTCAACCTCGATCGCGCCGGCAAGAACTACGGCTGGCCGGTGATTGGCTTCGGCGTGAACTACACCACCGGCAAGGCCATCCACAGCGGCACGCACAAAGAGGGCATGGAACAGCCGCTGCACATCTGGGTGCCGTCGATTGGCATCTCGGGCGCCATGTTCTACACCGGCGATCGCTTTCCGCAGTGGAAGGGTCAGCTCTTCATTGCCGGCATGGCCGGGGAACAGCTCGGCCGCGTGACGCTGGCCGGCGAGAAGGTGCTGTCGCGCGAGACGATCCTGCCGGGCGTGGGCCGCATCCGCGACATCCGCCAGGGCCTCGACGGCTTCATCTACCTGGCCACCGAAGACCGCGACGGCAAGCCCACGTCGGTGGTGCGGCTCGAGCCGGTGGACCGCGCCACCTCGCGCTAGCGGCGTCGGCGCTCACCACCATCATGCTGGCCGCACGCCCCTGGAACACCGTCACGCTGGTCGCCATGCTGATGGCGTCGGCCGCCGTGGCCGAGGCACAGCCGGCCACGGCCACCCTCGCCCGTCCTGCGCTCGATCGCGCGGGGCTCGACGCCGAACTGGGCCGCATCTTCCAGGCGGGCGTCTACGCCGCGCCGTCGTTCGGTCCGGCCCGCTGGCTGCCCGACGGCGCCGGCTACTCCACCGTGGAACCGGCGGCGGGCGGGATCGGCGGCAACGACATCGTGCGCTACGACGCCGCCACCGGCGCGCGCTCGGTGCTCGTGCCCGGCGCGCGTCTGCTGCCGCCCGGTCAGAAGACGGCGCTCGCCATCAGCGACTACGCCTGGTCGAACGACGGCGCGCGGCTGCTCGTGTTCACCAACACGGCGAAGGTCTGGCGGCAGAACACGCGGGGCGACTACTGGGTGCTGGATCTGCAGTCGGGCCGTCTGCGTCAGCTCGGCGCCCAGGCGCCGGCCTCGTCGCTCATGTTCGCCAAGTTCTCGCCCGACGGCACGCGCGTGGCCTACGTGCGCGCCAACAACCTCTACGTGGAGCGCATCGACGACGGCCGCGTCACGCCGCTCACGACCAGCGGCTCCGACACGATCATCAACGGCACCTCCGACTGGGTCTACGAAGAGGAACTCGACGTGCGCGACGGGTTCCGCTGGAGTCCGGATGGCCGCCGCATCGCCTTCTGGCAGTTCGACACGACGGGCGTGGGCACCTTCACGCTGCTCAACAACACCGACACGCTCTATCCGGTCGTGACGCGCATTCCGTATCCCAAGCCCGGCACCACCAATTCGGCCGCGCGCATCGGCGTGGTGAGCGCCGAGGGCGGCAACCCGCGCTGGATGGACACGCCCGGCGACCCGCGCGACGGCTACCTGGCGCGTCTCGAGTGGCGCGACAAGGACACGCTCGCGATCCAACAGCTCAACCGCCTGCAGAATCAGCAAGACCTGCTCAGCGCCGACGCCTCATCGGGCCGTGTCACTCGCACCTTCCGCGACCGGTCCGAAACCTGGCTCGACGTGGTCGACCAGGTGAAGTGGGTGGACCAGGGCCGCGCGTTCCTGTGGACGAGCGAGCGCGACGGCTGGCGGCACGTGTACAAGGCCGCCACCGACGGCTCGACGACCACGCTCGTCACGACGTTTCCCGCCGACATCCTGTCGATCGGCGGCGTGGATGCGAGCGACGAGTGGGTCTACGTGATCGCCTCGCCCGACAACCCCACGACGCGCTATCTGTATCGCTCGCGTCTCGACGGCACGGGCACACCTGAGCGCGTGACGCCGGCCTCGCAGCCCGGCACCCACAGCTACCGCATCGCGCCAGGCGCCAGGCTCGCCTTCCACACCTACTCGCGCTTCGATCTGCCGCCGGTCACCGACGTGGTGGAACTGCCGAGCCATCGCGTGCTGCGCACGCTCACCGACACGGCCGCGCTGCGCAAGACGCTCGAGCCCGTGTTGACGCCGCCCGTGGAGTTCTTCACCGTCGACGCCGAGCGGAGTGACGCTCGACGGCTGGATGCTGAAGCCCTCGCAATTCGACCCGGCGCGGAAGTACCCGCTCATCACCTTCGTCTACGGCGAACCCGCCGCGCACCACGGCCACCGACGCGTGGCACGGCAGCGAGGCGCTGTTCCATCGCGCGCTGGCCGAGGCCGGCTACGTGGTGGTCAGCATGGACAACCGCGGCACGCCGGCCCCCAAGGGCGCGCCGTGGCGCAAGGCCGTCTACGGTGCGGTGGGCGACCTGTCGTCGAAGGATCAATCGGCGGCGGTGCGCGCGTTGCTGGCCCGGCACCCGTTCCTCGACAGCGCCCGCGTGGGCGTGTGGGGCTGGAGCGGCGGCGGCTCGAACACGCTCAACGTGATGTTCCGCTTTCCCGACGTCTACGCCGTGGGCGTAGCCGTGGCGCCGGTGCCCGACCAGGCGCTCTACGACACCATCTACCAGGAACGCTACATGGGCCTGCCCGAGGGCAACGCCGCCGGCTACAAGCTCGGCTCGCCGATTCATTTTGCCGCGGGACTCAAGGGCGACTTGCTCATCATCCACGGGTCGGGCGACGACAACGTGCACGTGCAGGGCACCGAGCGGCTCGTGAACAAGCTCGTCGAACTCGGCAAACCCTTCGACCTGATGATCTATCCCAACCGCACCCACTCGATTTCGGAAGGCGCCGGCACCACCGTGCACGTCTACCGCAAGATCGCGAAGTACTTCCTCGACCACCTGCCGGCGGGCGCCCGCTAGACGCGGCGCGCGCAACCCGGCCCACGCACATGAAGGTAGCGATCGTCGGCGGCCCGGGCATCGGCAAGAGCACGCTCGTGCGTCAGCTCGGCGATCTCTATCACCACGGCTCCTACGGCGAGGGCGAGCAGGGCGTGTGGGACCCGCGCGTGCTGCAGGACATCGCGGCCGGTGTGAATCCTGTCGGCGTCACCGCCTACTTCGGCTGGCTCTACGACGCCAACTACCGCGACGCGGCCACGCACGACGGTGCGGACAAGGTGATCTTCTTCGAAGGCGCGCGCATCACGCTCGAGGCGCACATCCCCGAGTATCCGGCCGAGAGTCACGACGAGCTGCGCCGCGTGCTGGCCATCGGCGACGCGTGGCAGCCCGACCGGGTGATCGTGCTCACCTCGAGCACCGACACGATCGAGAAGCACATCCGCCAGCGCAATCGTCCGCACGAAGACGCCGAGGACATGGTGCGCCGCTTCCGCATCATCGACGCCGAGTTCCGGCGCCTGGCGCCGCTCTATCCCAACACCGTCGTCATCGACCGCGACCGGCGCGAGTTCCACGACCGCGACGGCCTGCGGCACATCATCGCCGCGGCGAACCTGCCGCCGTTCGTGGAAGTGCCCTACCGCGTGATGGATCGCTACGAGCCACTCTGAGCCCCCGACCGCGCGCGCATACGCGCCTAAGAACGACACTCGCGATAGGATCGCAGGGCCGTGAGCCGCGACAACTCCCGCCCCGTCTATCCACCGGCACCGGCCGTCTGTGTCCCACCTGCGGCTGGCCCGCCACTGACTGCAAGTGCTCCAGCCAGTTCGCGCGGGATGAAGCCGTGCCCACGCGCGTGGTCGCCAAGCTGCGCGTGGAGAAGAAGGGACGGGGCGGCAAGACCGTGTCGGTCGTCTACGACCTGCCGCAGAATCAGGCGTTCTTGAAGGATCTCTGCGGCGAGCTGAAACGCACCTGCGGGGTCGGCGGCGCCGTGGCCGACAACACCGTCGAGATCCAGGGCGACCAGCTCGCGCGCATCCGCCCGGTGCTGCAGAAGAAGGGCTGGACGGTGAAAGGGTGAGTGATGGGGCAAGGGCGGCGCTGCCCATCGACGCGCACGTCGAGGCCATTCGCGCGCATCTGGCCCGTCACCGTGCCGCCGTGCTCACCGCCGCGCCTGGCGCGGGCAAGACCACGCGCGTGCCGCCGGCACTCGTCGACCGCGGGCGCGTGATGGTGCTGCAGCCGCGCCGGGTGGCCGTGCGCGCCGTGGCCGCGCGCATCGCCAGCGAGCGGGGCTGGACCGTAGGCCGCGAGGTGGGCTGGCACATCCGCTTCGAGCGCACGTTCACCGCCGACACGCGGCTACTCGTGGTCACCGAGGGCATCCTCACCGCGCGACTGCAGCAAGACCCGCTGCTCTCGGACGTGGCCACGATTGTGCTCGACGAGTTCCACGAGCGCAGCATCCACCTCGACCTCGGGCTGGCGCTCGCCCGCCAGGCGTGGCTGGCGCGCGACGACCTGCACATCCTGGTGATGTCGGCCACGCTCGATGCAGCGCCGGTGGCTCGCTATCTGCAGGACGCGCCGGTGCTGCACGTGCCCGGCACGCTGCATCCGCTGCAGGTGGACTACGCCCCAGGCGAAAGCGTGACCCAGGCCGTGGCGGAGGTGCTGCCGCGCACACCCGGGCAGATCTTGTGCTTCCTGCCCGGCAGCCGCGAGATCGAGCGCGCGCGTCAGGATCTGACGTCGCGTCTGCCATCGACAGTGGAGATCGTGCCGCTGCACGGATCGCTCGACGGCGCCGCACAGGATGCCGCCGTGCGGGCCTCGTCGGCCCGGCGTGTGATCCTCGCCACCAACCTGGCCGAAACCTCGCTCACCGTGCCCGGCGTGTCGGCCGTAGTCGACACCGGGCTCGTGAAGGTGGCGCGCTACGATGCCGACCGCGGCCTCGATGCCCTGGTCACCGAGCGGGTCACGCTCGACTCGGCCGATCAGCGCGCGGGTCGCGCCGCCCGGCTCGGCCCCGGCGTCGTGCGTCGATTGTGGGACGCGCGCGATCGACTGCGCCCCTCGCGCGAGCCCGACATCAGCCGCGTCGATCTGGCCGGGCCCGTGCTCGACGTGCTGGCCTGGGGCGCGCGTCCGCAGGCGTTCGAGTGGTTCGCGGCGCCCCCGCCCGACGCAGTGGCCGCTGCGCTCGCACTGCTCCGCCGCCTGGGCGCGGTGGCCGGATCCGACGACGTTGTGGTGATCACCGAACTGGGACGGCGCCTGCAGCGCATGCCCGTACACGTGCGCTTGGCCCGCATGCTGGTCGAGGGCGCCGGAGCGCCGCAACGTGGCGACGGCGTGCGCGCTGCTCGCCGAGGGGCGTCGAGGCGCGCGGTCACAGCCAGGCTCCCCCGCCACCACCAGCTGTGATCTGCTCGCGCGACATCGACCGTTTCACGCAGCAACTGCCACACGTGCGGCGCCTGGCCGACGAGCTGACCCGGCTCGCGCGCGCGTCCGGCCCGGCGGCGGACTCCTCGGAGGAAACCCCGGAAGAACCCCCGGAAGAAACACTGCGCCGCGCGCTCTTCGTTGGCTACGCCGATCGTCTAGGCACGGCGGCGGTCGGCCACGGCCGGCACGGTGCTGCTCGCGTCAGGACACGGCGCCGCACTGGGCCGCGAGTCGGGCGTGCGCGACGGCGAGTTCCTGGTGGCGCTGGATGTGACGGCGGCCGCACGCGACGGCGTGGCCGAGGCGCGCATCCACCTGGCCAGCCGGGTCGAGCCCGAATGGATCACGCCCACCCACGTGGTGGTGGAACACCGCCTCGATGCCGCATCGGGACGCGTGAAGGCGGCGCGCGTGGCGCGCTACGACGCCATCACCCTGAGCAGCACGCCGGTGGCCGCGGATGCCGATGTGGCGGCGGGCCTGCTCGCCGACGCGTGGCTGGCGCGTGTGCCCGGCGAGGCCGATGCCGAACTGCTGCGCCGTCTGCGCTTCGCGGGTCTGGACGTGGACCTGCCAGGGCTCGTGCGTGAGGCTGCCGCCTCCGTCGCCAGTCTCGACGCGCTCAACCTTGCGGCGCATCTGCCCTTCGACGTGCGGCGCCGGCTCGACGCGCACGCCCCCTCGAGCCTGCCGGTGCCGAGCGGACGATCCGCGCCCCTCACCTACGCCGACGACGGCACGGTCACCGCGTCGGTGAAGCTGCAGGAGCTCTTCGGCCTGGCCGACACGCCCACGCTCGGGCCGCACGCCATGCCGGTGACCTTCAGCCTGCTGGCGCCCAACGGACGGCCGGTGCAGACGACACGCGACCTGCGGAGTTTTTGGCAGCGCACCTACCCAGAAGTCCGCAAGGAGCTGCGCGGACGCTACCCCAGGCACCCCTGGCCCGATGATCCCTGGACGGCCACCGCCACCCATCGCACCACGCGCGGGCTGGCAAAGTCAGGCCCGGCGCGTTGAGCGCGCCGCCAGGGGGACGCGCGATCGTGCGCGGATGCCTGGCGGTTGTCTCAGCCTGTCTTGCGGCACCTGGCTTGCATGACCCACCTGTGTTGAGATCGGAGTAGCGGCATGTTCTGTTCCTGTCATTCGCCCTGGAAGCGCGTGGTCATCCTGGCCGCGGCGGTGCTCGCCCTCACCTGGATGGCGGCGCAGTCCCCCGCGTGGGCGCAGCCCGCAGGCAAGCCCGCAGGCACGGGCTACGCGCCGGCCGGCTGGGATGCCGGTGCCCGTTTGACCGAGGCGCCAGACCGGAACCCCGACCCTGCCGTGGTCGAGGTCGACCTCACCGCGAAGATGGCCGACGTGGAAGTGGCCCCCGGGAAGCGGGTCAAGGCCTGGACCTACAACGGCAGCATCCCCGGCCCGTTCATTCGCGCCAAGGTCGGCGATCGGGTCATCGTCCACTTCGTCAACGAGCTCGATGCGCCCACCACCGTCCACTGGCACGGCGTGCGCCTGCCCAACGACATGGACGGCGTGCCCGGCATCTCACAGCCCGAGGTGAAGAAGGGCGAGTCGTTCACGTATGACTTCGTGGTGCGCGATGCCTCGCTCTACTGGTATCACCCGCACGTGATGTCGGCGGCGCAAGTGGGCTACGGACTGTACGGCGCGCTGCTCGTGGAAGATCCTGCCGACGGCGTGGGCGTAGCCGACCAGCTCACGCTCGTGCTGAGCGACATCGGCTTCGACAGCAAGGGCACGCTCGAAGATGCCGAAAGCGGCGGCTCGGCCGGCATGGTGTTCGGGCGCGAGGGCAGCTACGTGCTCGTGAACGGCCGCACCACGCCGACCATTCGCGCGCGCGCGGGTGCGCCGCAACGCTGGCGCATCGTGAACGCCGCCAAGAGCCGCTTCTTCTATCTGGATCTCGATGGGCAAGACTTCCTGGTGATCGGCCAGGACGGCGGTTTCCAGGAGCGGGCCACGAAGAGCAACATCCTGCTCGTGACCCCCGGCGAGCGCATGGACGTGATCGTCACGCCCAAGGGCGCCCCAGGCTCACAGATCACGCTGCGCGCCATGCTCTACAACCGCGGCTACGGCAGCATCGAATACCGCAGCGTGGAAGACGTGCTGACCATCAGTTTCACGTCCGAGCCGGCGCTGACCAAGGTGACCCTGCCGACGATCACGCGCGCCATCACGCCGCCCCGCGCCGCCGGCGCCACGCCCGTGTCGATGGTGTTCACGCTGCCGCCGCAGGAAGCGGGACATTCCGAGTTCCGCATCAACGGCGTGCCCTTCTGGAAGGCTGTGCCGTTCCGGGCCGAGCTGGGCGACACACAGCTCTGGACGCTCAAGAACGACACCGACTGGGACCACCCCTTTCACCTGCACGGGTACTTCTTCATGGCCGTGGACGAGAAGGGCGTGCCGCTGGCGCCCATGGTGTGGAAGGACACGGTCAATATCCCGATGAAGACGACCGCTCGCGTGCTCGTCACCTTCGACGAGCGGCCGGGCACGTGGATGCTCCATTGCCACATCCTCGACCACGCCGACGGCGGGCTGATGGGCACCGTGCAGGTCGGACCGGTGGCCGCGACGCATTCGCATCCGGCGCCGAAGAAGCCGTAGCGGCGGGCGGCGCTCCGCGTCCCGTCCGCCGCCTAGAAGCGGATGCCCACGGAGAAGCTAAGTTCCCGTGGCGTCTGGTAGTCGCCGACGCCGGTCGGCTGTCCGTAGAGCGGGCCGAACTGATAATTCGTGCCCTGCACGGGCCGCTCCGTGAACGGGTTGAACAGCGCGAACGAGGCGTCGTTGGTGCGCGTGAGGATGGTTTCGTTGCCGGCGAGTTGCGCCGCCTGGTTGAAGACGTTGTTGACGATGCCGCGGAAGAAGAGATCGACGCCGCCCGGCACCCGCCGCGTCCACGTCAGCGACAGGTCGGTGCGCCACAGATCGTCGTAGCGCTGGGCGCCACGGTCGTCGAAATAGTAGGTCACCGTCGACGGCGCGGCCTGATAGCCGGGATTGGCCACGTAGGGACGCGGGTCGATGGTGCCATCGGCGCTCGACGCATCGGATGAATCCCACCGTTCCAGCAGGCCGAGATCGAGCCGGCCGAGCGCGGCCGGCGCAGGCACGCGGTACCTGCAGCCAGGCGCGCAGCTTCGACCGCTGGTCGCCGGGGTTGTACCCGGTCGGGAAGCTCCACGATTCCTGCTTGTATTCCGGCTGGTCGTTGCCGCCGAACCGGATCGGGCCGCTGCCTTCGTCCTCGCCCGTGAAGTTGCCGCGCTGCCACGACAGCGTGTAGTTCGCGCCCACCAGCCAGGCCGGGCTCACGCGGTAGCTGGCCTGGCCCACCACGCCCTTGTAGGTGCGGTTGGCCAGGTCGGTGTTCCGCACCACCGTGAGGTCGTAGACGCGGCCCGTGGGGTCGGTGACTTTGCCGGTGGAGGGGTCGCGGAAGTCGCCGTAGAAGTCGTTGTAGCGCTTGTCCACATAGTCGAGTCGCACGCTGCCCCGGTTGCCGAGTTGCCGGGCGAGGCCGAGCGTCCACTCATTCGAATTGGGCGCCTTGAGCCCCTCACCCACGGCCACCGTCACACCGGGAATGGTCGGCGCGTTGCGGGTCGCCCGCGAGGTGCCGCCATTGGCGAAGAACCAGTCGAAGAGCAGCGGCAGCGCCTGCGCCGAGGTGAGCAGTGGTCCAGTGGTGTTGGCATTGATGCTCGGACCCTGGTAGAAGAAGCTGAAGGTCGCCGTGCGCCCGCCCGCCGAGCCGGCATCCACGATGGCCGTGTTGATGCCGGTGACGTAGCGCGCGAAGCCGGCATTGGCCACCCACTGGCCGTCGCCGCGCACGTCCCACGTGGCGCCGAGCCGTGGGCTCCAGGCCGAGTCCTCGACGACCTGGGCGCCCCCCTGATCTTCGGATCGGTTGCGGTCGTAGCGTACGCCGAGGTTCAGCGACACCCGCGTGTTCAGTCGCCACACGTCGTTGGCGAACAACGAGTGCGTGCGAATGTCGTTGCCGACGCTCTTGGCCACGAGCGGCAGGTGCTCCACGTAGGTGGTGTTGTCGCCCAGGAACACGGGATACAGGTCGAAGCCCTGGATGACCGACCGGGTGGCCTGCACGCGGTAGGAGCTGCCCGACTGGTAGTTGTCGTTCTGCCGCGTCTCCTGGTAGAGGTCCGCACCGGCCACCAGCGTGTGCGACCCGGCCCGCTCGGTCGAGAGGAAGCGGGTGGCCTTCACGGCCGTATTCCAGTTGTTGCGGATCTCGACGCCGCTGCCGCAGACGCGACAGAAGGTCGGCGCGTTGAAGCGCGCCTGCCCGCGCGACCGATCCCAGATGGGCGTGCCATTGACCAGGTCGGTCTCGGACCCGCCCGTGCCGAGGAACGACAGCTCGCGGCGCGAGTACTGCGCCTCGACGAACCACGCGCTCGTGATCACCGCGGCGTAGTTGCCCGAGTACAGCTTCTCGTCGTTCGAGCTGTCGTAGAGCGAGCGGGCATCCATGATGGTGCCGAAGTTGTTGTTGGCGATCTCGGCCTTGCGCGTGGTGTAGCCGCCGCGGAACGTGTGGCTGGCGTTGAGGGACCACGTGCCCTTCAGTTCGTAGCGCTGCTCGTCATCGACGCGCGTGTAGTTGAAGGCGGTGTAGTCGGTGGTGCGGTTGTCCTCGTTCTTCTCGAACCGGCCGGCGCCGAAGTACCAGAGCCGATCGCGTAGCACCGGACCGCCGGCGGTCACCTCGTAGGTGGGCACGGTGCGATCGAGGTTGGCATCGCCCGGAAACGGCGAGAGCGCCGACCACGCGTCGTTCACGAACGACACGCGGCCGGTACCGGCGAAGTCGTTGCTGCCGGACTTGGTGATCACGTTCACGACGCCGCCCTGGAATCGCCCGAACTCGGCCGAGATGCTGCCCGTGGAGATCTTCGTCTCCTGGATCGCATCCTCGATGAACACGTTGCGCGCCTGGCCGCGCAGGTTCTCGTTCACGACCACGCCGTTGATGAGGAAGAGGTTTTCGTAGGACATCGCGCCGGCGATCATGATGTTGCCGCCGGGGCCGTTGTCGGTCACGCCGGGCGCCAGCAGCGTGGCGGCGGCGATCGTGCGGCCGACAGGCAGCAGCTCGATGGTCGAGGCCTTGTAGGTCGTGGCGATGGTGGTGCCGGTCGCAATCTCCGCCGAGGCCGCGGTGCCCGTCACCTGCACGGATTCGCTGAGCCCGGCCAGCGCCAGCGCCACGTCGAGTTGCGCCGTTTCGGCAATGGCCACCGTGAGACGTTCCCGCCGGATCGACTGGAACCCGACCAGCTCGAAGGTGACGACATACTCGCCCGGCGCCAGGAGCGGCACGAGGTAGTCGCCATTCCCGGACGTCACCGTGGAGCGCACGCCCTGCAGCGCCGGCGATGCGGCGGTGACCGACACGCCCGGCAGGGCGAGCCCGTCGGGATCGACGACCTTGCCGCGAATGGCGCCGGTCGGGTTCCCTTGCGCGGCTGCGGATACGGCGGCGGCGAGCACGAGCACCGCGGCGGAGAGACTTCGACCTATGGCATCATTGGAGGCACCACAGCGGGACCCGCCCGCGCACCTCGGCAGTATCCCATGGAGGGCGCATCCGCCTGCGGTTTGGAGGACGGAATGTCTCGGGGCAGCGCCGAGCCGATCGGCGGCGGGCTCTCGCGAACGGCGAGCACCAAGACGACGTCTCTGGGCCGCCGGCTCCCCGCTGCGCGCGCGCTGCGCTATCGATTGAGGCTGGCGGGTGAACTCGGGGCGGCGCTGCACCGCAACGGCGTTCAGCTGGTCATCCTCAACGACGCCCCGGCGCTCCTGGCGCAGCGTGCCCTCTCGCGCGGGGTCCTGGTGTTCCAACGCTCGCGAGCTGCGCGCGTGCGCTTTCACGTGGCAACCGCGCACGCTACGAGGACATGGCGCCGACGATGGGGCGCTACGTCGACCGCCTGAAGCAGCCCGTCAGGGATGGACGCACCGGTGGTTGATTGCTTCGTGGTTGGCGCGGTGCTTCTCGCCAGGTCGTGCTTGGCGGGGCACCGCGTTCTCGCCATAGCGAAAATCGAGCGGAGCACCGCGTCGGCCACCGGCAGGGGACGTGCCGACACGGCCTCGGACGCGACCTGCCGCTGCCCGCCGACAGAGCGCTGTTCGAGTTGGTGGCCCGCCACAAGGTGATCTCGAAGGCGCCGTCGGTGAAGCTCGCGGCCAAGGCCGGGTTCCGCAACATCCTGGTGCACGAGTTTCCTGGAGATCGATCGGCATCGCGTCCACCGAGCGCTGACCACGGATTTCGAGACGTCGAGTCGTTCATCCAGGCGGTGACGCGGCTGTTGTGACGGCCGGCCAGTGGCACCCCACGAGGCGGAGCTGGCGCGGCGACCCCTGCGTGTCGCTCTTGACGATCACGAACCGTGACGGTCTAACGAGCACGACTTCCTCGGCCGTAGCGATCAGGGTGTCGCTTTTGGTAGCCGGGTAGATGCTGCCGTCGAAGCCGATGCCGAGTTGGTGGGACCGGCCGGAGACGCGGCCCAGCATCCTGCCGGTCGTCAGGTCGAAGTGCACCACCTGGAACTCCTCGTCGAGTGACACGCCCTTCGGGTGCACCGCCGCCCACTTCGATCTCGGCAGCTTCTTCCCCATCGGCGTGCGTACATCCCCTTCCCCCTCGAGCGCAGCAGCGTCCCGTCGTGGTCGAGCACCACGATCGGATCGGCGTTCGGATCGGTCGGCCGGTGGATCACGTAGATGTGGCCCGCCTTGTCGGCGGGGATCGAGGGCGCAGGGACGACCCTTGATTTTGACGTGGCGGCGGATCGCCGAGTTGACAATGTAGCCACACGGAGCTACATTGTCAATTCATGAAGACCGTTGGCGTACGTGAACTCAAGAACCGACTGAGCGAATACATCCGGCAGGCCAAGTCCGGCGAAGGCGTGCTGGTGACCGATCGCGGCCACGTGGTCGCAGAGCTCACGCCGCCTGGCCATGGCGCGACGGACGCGTCGGTTCCCGCCGGGCTGCTCGCGCTCGCTCGACGCAATCTTCTGGTGATCGGCGCTCCGGCCGACAGCGACCTGTACCCCGCGCTTCCGCGCACACGTCGGCGCAAACGGACGGCGGCCCAGTTGCTTCAGGACGAGCGCGGCGACCGGTGAGCCTCTACGCCGAGTCAAGCGCCGTACTCGCGTGGTTGCTCGACGAACCGGCCGGCACCTTCGTGCGCCAGACGTTGGCGGAGGCCGAGATCGTGCTCGCGTCGGACCTCACGCTCATTGAATGCGACCGCGTCCTCCATCGGGCCGCAGCGCTTGGTGAACTCACGGAAGCGGAGGTCGCGGACCGCCGCGCCCACCTGGCCACGGCCGCGGCGCACTGGCACGTCCTCCGCATCGGGCCGGAGGTCGTGGAACGCGCGCGGCAACCGTTTCCGGGCGACCCGATTCGGACCCTCGACGCCATTCACCTGGCATCCGTGCTCGTCGCGCGCTCCGCTGTCGCCGGGCTCGAACTTCTGAGCCTCGACGACCGCATCCGCGGCGTCGGCAAGAGGCTCGGCCTGACACTATTGCCATAAGACGCGCCCCCGGCATAACCCTGGAGGCGCTGCCAGCCGCCACCAGATCATCGTCGGGCCGGGAGTCGACGCCGGTGTCGTGAATATGTAGGTGGCGCGGCGGCGGGGACTCGATTACGCTCGGGTCATGCGCCGCGTGGCGAAGTCCGCCTGGCCCCGGGACTCCTCGAGGCCAGGATCTGGTCGAACGAGCCTCGAAGGATTTGCCGAGAAGGTCGCCGGCGCCGAGGGTTTCAACATCCGTGAGGCCGAGCCGCTGGTGCCGATTCTCGTGACCACGCGAAATTCGCGCTATCGGATTATTTCCCTCCGGTGGGGCAACCCCCACGTGCTGGTGCAGGGCGGCCGGTTCTTTCCCGAGCCGACCGAGGTGCGTCTCGTCGGCTCCTCCTTCGGCGGCAGCCTCCTCAGATGCACTGGATCCGCGTGGGCATGCACCTGGAAATCGACCCCGGAACCGGCGGGGGCTCCATCATTACCACTCGAGTCGCCGTCGCCCATCGAGCGCGACAGGACGACGGATTCGCGTCCGCACTAGTCACCGCTGCTGAACGCGCTCCCTCCGTGCGTCTGTTCGAGACGCCGCACACACCGCGGCCGCCCGGCCTGATACGCTAAGGGGATCGAATGCCCCTGCTGACCCTCGACCATATCTCCCACGCCTACGGCCACCTGCCCCTGCTCGACGACGTGTCGCTGCAGATCCAGCCCGGCGAACGCCTGGCCCTCATCGGCCGCAACGGCACCGGCAAGTCCACGCTGCTGCAGATCGTGAGCGGCGAGCTGCCGCCCGACAAGGGCATCGGTGTGGCGCGACACCGGCGTGCAGGTGGCGCGGCTGGTGCAGGACGTGCCGCTCGACACGCACGACACGGTGTTCGACGTGGTGGCCCAGGGCCTCGGCGACCTGGCGGCGCTCGTGGCCGCCTATCACCACGCCTCGGCGCGAAGTGGCGCACGGCGAGCCTCGACGCGCTCGACGAGATGGGCCGCCTGCAGCACGAGCTCGAAGAGCGCGACGGCTGGACGCTCGAGCAGCGCGTGGAGACGGTGCTGACGCGCCTGGATCTGCCGGCCGACGCGCCGGTCGACACGCTCTCGGGCGGCTGGCGGCGCCGCGTGCTGCTGGCGCGCGCGCTCGTGGCCGAGCCCGACGTGCTGCTGCTCGACGAGCCCACCAACCACCTCGACATCGAGGCCATCGAGTGGCTCGAGGCGTTCCTCGCGCGACTACGCCGGCGCGGTGCTCTTCGTCACGCACGACCGCGCGTTCCTCGAACGGCTGGCCACGCGCATCGTCGAACTCGACCGCGGCCACCTCACGTCGTGGCCGGGCGACTACGCCACGTTCCTGCGGAAGAAGGAAGAGTGGCTGGCCAACGAGAGCCTGGCCAACGACAAGTTCGACAAGCGGCTGGCCGAAGAGGAAGTGTGGCTGCGGCAGGGCGTCAAGGCGCGGCGCACGCGCAACGAAGGCCGCGTCAAGCGGCTGATGGCGATGCGCGCCGAGCGCGCGGCCCGGCGCAACGCAGGCCGGCAACGTGAGCATGTCGCTCGAGCAGGCCGAGTCGTCGGGCAAGCTGGTGTTCGAGGCCGAGGGCATCAGCAAGGCGTTCGGCGACCGCGTGGTGGTGCGCGACTTCTCCACGCGCGTCATGCGCGGCGACCGCATCGGCCTCATCGGCCCGAACGGCGCCGGCAAGACCACGCTGCTGCGCCTGCTGCTCGGCGACATGCGCGCCCGACAGCGGCACGATCCGCCACGGCGCCAACGTGCAGGTGGCCTACTACGACCAGCAGCGCGAGCAGCTCGACCCCGAGCGCACGGTGGTCGACACGGTGGGCGACGGCAACGACCGCTCACCGTGAACGGCCGCACGCGCCACGTGCACGGCTATCTCGAGGACTTCCTGTTTCCGCCCGAGCGCGCGCGCTCGCCGGTGAAGGCGCTGTCGGGCGGCGAACGCAACCGCCTGCTGCTGGCGCGGCTGTTCACGCGGCCCGCCAACGTGCTGGTGCTCGACGAGCCGACCAACGACCTCGACCTCGAGACGCTGGAACTGCTCGAAGCGCAGCTCGTGGACTGGCCCGGCACGCTGCTGCTCGTCAGCCACGACCGGCGCTTCCTCGACAACGTGGTCACGAGCACGCTTGCCTTCGAGGGCGACGGCCAGGTGGCGGAATACGTCGGCGGCTACGAGGACTGGCTGCGCCAGCGGCCCGCGCCCGGTCCAGCGCGGCGGCCTCGCAGCGGCCGTCGAGCCTCCGCGCCACCGCGCGCGCCGATCGCGGCGCCGGCTGCCCCTGCGGCGCCGCCGGCGGCTGCCCCGCGCAAGGCCACCAACAAGGAGAAGAAGGAGCGCGAGGAGCTGACCAAGCGCATCGAGGCGCTCGAGACGGAGCAGCGCACGCTCACGGCCGCGGTGGCCGCTCCGGACTTCTACAAGCGGCCCGCCGCCGAGATCACCGCCACCATGGCCCGGCTCGAGGCGATTCCCGCCGAGCTGCTGACGGCCTATGCCCGTTGGGACGAGCTCGACGGCTTGAAGTAGTCTGGTCGGCACCGCCATGCCGGTCGTCACCCTCGTCGCCACGCTTGCCCTGCTCGCCGGCCTGCCGGCCGCGCTCGACGCGCACGGCGTGTCGGCCGCCGATCGCGCGTTCATGGAACAGGGCGGCATGATGGCGTTCCTGTATCTGGGCGCCAAGCACATGGTGACCGGCTACGACCATCTGCTCTTCCTCTTCGGCGTGATCTTCTTCCTCTACCGCATGCGCGACGTGGGCGCTCTACGTGACGCTCTTTGCCGTGGGCCACAGCGTGACGCTGCTCTACGGCGTGCTGAGCGGCACGCACGTGGACGCGTATCTGGTCGATGCCGTGATTGGCTTCTCGGTGGTCTACAAGGCGCTCGACAACCTGGGCGCGTTCCGCGCGTGGTTCGGCGTGCAGCCCGACACGAAGGCCGCGGTCTTCCTGTTCGGGTTGATCCACGGGTTCGGGCTGGCCACCAAGCTGCAGGATTTCGCGCTGCCGCGCGCCGGCCTCGCGCCGAAGATCGTGGCCTTCAACGCGGGCGTAGAGATTGGCCAGGTGCTGGCGCTGGCTGCAATTCTACTGGCCATGGCCTACTGGCGGCGCACGGCCGCGTTCTCACGCCAGGCCTTTGCCGCCAACGTGGTCGTGATGGCGTGCGGCTTCGCGCTGATGGGCTATCAGCTCACCGGGTACTTCGTGTCGTAGGCGCCGCGTCGACGAGTCCTCACACCATGCCCCACACCCCATTCACGCCCGCGCCCGCCGCCGCCGATCTGCCCTCGAGTGGCCGTCTCGTGCGCGCCACGCTGCTGGCCGCAGCGATCGCCGGCATGATGCTTGTGACGGTGATCCTGCCGGCCGAATACGGCATCGACCCCACCGGCGTCGGCCGCGCCACGGGCCTGTATCGCGCGCCTGCGGCAGCCGCCGAGCCCTTGCCGACGAGCACGGCGGGGGCCGACGGCGCCGCGGCCATGGCCGGCTCGCTCTACAAGAGCCCCACGCCGTTCCGCAACGACGAGATGTCGGTCACGCTCGCGCCTGGTGAGGGCGCCGAGATCAAGGCGCAGATGGCGGCCGGCGAGCGCCTGGTCTTCTCGTGGACGTCCACCGGCGGCGGCGTGGACGTGGACATGCACGGCGAGTCGCTCGACCAGAGCGCGGGCGACCGCAGCTACTGGACCGGCGAGTTCGAGGCGTCGGGTCACGGCGCCTTCGAGGCGCCCATGGCCGGCAATCACGGCTGGTTCTGGCAGAACCTGAACGACACGCCGGTGACGGTCACGGTGAAGACGAGCGGCTTCTACACGCGCCTGTTCCGCCCGTAGCTCGCACGGCTGCCGCGCCCGTCTGCTCGCACGCTCTCCCGCAGGCCTCGCCGGCCTTTCGGCACGCTCTCCCGCTCCTTCCAGGGCCTTCCCGCGCTTCCTGCGCTATCTGGCACCGCTGAAGGGGTTGAGGGTGGCGGCCGGCGTGCGCGACAGGTCGCGCACGTTGCGCGTTACGAGGGTGAGGCCATGCACCATGGCGGTGGCCGCCATCAACCCGTCGACGACCGGCAGCGACGCCGGTGCCGCGAGTCGACCCCACGCCTCCGCAATCTCGGCGGTGACCGGCAGCACGCGGTGCCCGTACTCGGTCTGAATGCGCGTCAGCCATCGGTCGAGCGCACTGGCACCGGCGGGATCACGCCGACGCACGCGCTCGATGCCGAGCCGAATCTCTCCGACCACAAGGGCGCTGAGGTAGAGCTCCTCGTCGACGTCGGCCAGCCACGCCGCCACGCCGGGATTGCAGCGCGGGCCCTTCCGCAGTTCCGAGACGACGTTCGTGTCGAGCAGGTAGCTCACAGCCGCACCCGGCGGCCCTTGCCGCGCACGATCGCGAAGTCGTCGTCGTGCCCGACGACGGGCATGCTCTGCAGCAGCACCTTCAACGATTGCCGCCCACGTTCGCCGCGCAGCGCGGCCCGCAGGATTTCACGGTGTTCTTCCTCGGCGGAATGCCCCTTCCGCGCCGCCCGCACCTTGAGCGCCCGCACGAGGTCGTCATCGAGGCGCCGGACCATGAGCTGAGCCATGCTAGCAATGCTAGCACGCGCAACCCCTCTGTCATCCGGTCCCCGCATTGATCCCTTCCGTCGGCGTCATGTTCGGGTATACCCTGCTACCCGCGCGTCCCGTGCAGGGACTCCGGAGGTCTGCGATGAACCGACGCATGGCAGCGGTGCTGGTGGCAGGAGTGACGGCGTTGTGGGCGGTGGGCGGTCAGGTGGCCGCGCATCACTCGTTTGCCGCCGAATACGACCGCGAGAAGACGATCACCCTCAAGGGCACCGTCACCAAGGTCGAATGGATGAACCCGCACGTCTATTTCTACCTGGACGTGCCCGAGGCCTCCGGCACGGTCGCGCACTGGTCGGTCGAAGGTGGCGCGCCGAACTCGCTGTATCGGGCGGGATGGCGGAAGGACTCGCTCAAGATCGGCGACGTCCTCACCGTGTTTGGGTATCTGGCCCGCGACGGCAGCAAACTGGCGAACATGAACAAGGCCACGCTGGCCGATGGGCGCGAAGTGCTCGGCGGTCAGCAGTATTACGGCACAGGGGCGCCGCCGCCCACCGCTCCGAAGCCACCTCCGCCGGGCCGGTGACCCACATGCGAACGCCTGTCTCGCCGCGTCTGCTCGCCACCGCCGTGCTGCTCGGTGCGGCCCTGCTCACTCCGGTGCCCGCGTCGGCGCAAAGTGCCGCGCCTGCGCGCCCCGACCTGAGCGGCTTCTGGATCAATCAATACACGCCCGACCTGTCGGTGGCCCTCGGCCGCCAGCCGCCGTTCACGGCACTCGGCGCTGAACGCTGGCGCACCGTGGACACGTCGCAAGATCCGACCGCCATCTGCCTGCCGGTGGGCCCGTCGCGCGGCTTCACGGCACCGTTTCCGTTCCTGCTCGTCCAGCAGGCCGACATGGTGGGTGTGCTGTTCGAGTACCAGGCCATCTGGCGGGCGATCTACATGGACGGCCGCGGCCATCCCGAGGACGTGGCCGAGTACCCGTATTTCATGGGGCATTCGGTGGGCCGGTGGGAGGGCGACACGCTGGTCGTCGACACGACCGGCATCGACGTGCGCACCTGGCTCGACACCGCAGGCCACGAGCACAGCCCGCAACTGCGCCTCACCGAACGTTTCACGAAGACCGGCGCCGACACCATGCAGTGGGTGGTCACCTACGACGACCCCGTGTTCTTCACGCGGCCGTGGTCGATTACGCGCACCTTCACGCGCGGCAAGGCGGGCGACCGGCTGCTGCCCTACACCTGCAACGAGAACAACAAGGACGTGGAGCACCTGCAGAAGCACCAGCCGAACCTGAAGTACGTGCACACGCCGGAGCCCGACGCCAAGACTCCGCCGAAGCCGCCCGGGGGCGCTCGCCGCTAGACGGCTCGCGGACTCTCGAGGAACGCGAGCACGGCCTCGGTGAACGCGGGCGCGCATTCGACGTTCGACAGATGCGCGGCGTCGAGCTCGAGCAGCCGTGCGCCCGGGATGGCCGCCGCCAGGGCCTCGCCCGCCGCGGGCGGCGTGGCCACGTCGTGGGTGCCCGTCGCGACCAGCGACGGCGCCTGCACGCGTGCGGCGAGCTCGCGCAGGTCGGCGTCGCGCAGTGCGGCGCAACATCCCAGATAGCCGGCCACCGGCACGCGCAGCATCGTGGCCCGCATCCGCGCCACGACCTCGGGTTCGGCGCGCCTGAACCGCTCGGTGAACCACCGCTGCATGGTCACCTCCGCGATCGCCTCGAGACCCTCGGCGCGGATGACGCGTAACCGATCGGCCCAGAACTCGAGTGACCCCACCCGGGCGGCCGTGTTCGCCAGCACGAGCCGCCGCACGCGGTCGGGCGCGTGGATGCCGAGCCACAACGCGGTGAGTCCGCCGATCGACACGCCGCAGACGTGCGCCTGGCGCAAGCCAGCCTCGTCCATGAGCGACAGCACATCGCGGCCGAGCCGATCGATGGTGTAGTCGCCGGCCGGCGCGTCGGAGGCGCCGTGACCGCGCGTGTCGTAGCGCAGCACGCGGTAGCGCTCGGCGAAGGCGCGGCACCTGCCGGTCCCACAGGCTGCGGTCGGTGCCGAGCG
Organism: uncultured Acidobacteriota bacterium; assembly: GCA_963814395.1. Taxonomy (GTDB): domain Bacteria; phylum Acidobacteriota; class Vicinamibacteria; order Vicinamibacterales; family UBA2999; genus CADEFD01. The sequence continues at coordinate 678,386 of CAWFCS010000027.1, read as the reverse complement.
AATTGCTGAGCACGAGCGCGGGCGCCGTCTCAGGCCCGGTCAGCTCGTATCCCAGGCGGCAGCCGTCGTCGGTGGTGTGGAACGGCATGGCGATGACCGGCTACGAGGTGAGGCCGAGTTCGGCCAGCACGGCGCCGGCTTCGTGCAGCGCATGATGGGCCGCGGGCACGCCGCAGTAGATGGCCTGCTGCAGCAGGATCTCCTTGATGTCGTCGGCGGTGAAGCCGCCCTCGACGACCGCGGCGCGCACGTGCATCCGCAGCTCGTCCCAGCGCCCCAGCGCCACCATCGTGCCGATCACGAGGATGCGCCGGCTGCGCAGATCGAGGCCGGGTCGTGTCCAGATCTCGCCCCACGCGTAGCGCGTGATCAGATCCTGGAACTCCGCGGTGAGCGGGGTCGTGGCGGCCACGGCGCGGTCCACGTGGGCGTCGCCCAGCACCGCGCGCCTGATCGACATGCCGGCCTCGCGGCGTTGGCTCTCGTCCATGCGACATCCTCACTTCTTCGGGCGCTGCCAGCGCGCGAGCACGCGGTCGACGAAGGCTCGGCTCGACCCGGCGAAGCCGCCAGGCGCGAGGGCCTCATCGATCGCCGCCGGATCGAGCAGAGCGCGGATGCGCGGCTCGGCTGCGGCCACTTCGGCGAGGGGGCGCTGCTGGGCCACGGCCGTCGCGCAGACGCCTTCGACCAACGCGAGAGCGTCGCCGCGGCCGATGTGCGGCGCCAGCGCGGCGACCAGGCCCTCCGCGCGGGCCACGCCGCCGTCGGCGTCGAGGTTGGCGCGCATGCGGTGCTCGTGCACCACGAGATGCGGCAGCGTGTCGGCCATCGCCGCCGACGACCGCGACGCGAGGTCGACCAGCGCCGGCAACGTGTCCCATTCCGCCTGCCATCCGCCGAGCGCGCGCTCGTGTTCCTGCGGCATCGCCGCCAGCATGGTGGCGACGAGGCCCGGCGCCTGCACCGCCGCCGCCACCGCCACGGCTGCCGCCACGGGATTGCGTTTGTGCGGCATCGACGACGAGCCGCCGCGGCCCTCGACCGCGGGCTCGGTGACTTCGCCAACTTCGGTCTGCGCCAGCAGCGCAAGGTCGCGCCCGATCTTGCCGAGCGTGCCGCAGGCCATGCCGAGCGCACACGCCACGGCCACGAGGCGCCCGCGTTCGGTGTGCCACGGGCATGTCGGGCACGCGCAGCTCGAGTCGCGCCGCCAGCGCCGCGGCCACAGCGGGCCCGGCCGGACCAAGACTCGACAGCGTGCCGGTGGCGCCGCCGAACTGCACGACGAGCGCGTCGTCGAGCGCCGCAGCCAGGCGCGCGCGGGCACTCGCCAGGCCATCGAGCCAGCCGGCGGCCTTGGCGCCAAAGGTGGTGGGCGTCGCCTGCTGCAACCAGGTGCGACCGGCGATCGGCGTGGCCACATGGCGGCGGGCCAGATCCGCCGCGCCGTCGGCGGCCCGGTCGAGCGACGCGAGCACCGCCGTCACGGCGTCGCGCAGGTGCAGCACCAGGGCCGTGTCGATCACGTCCTGGCTGGTGGCGCCCCAGTGCACGTGACCCGCTGCCGCAGGTTCGGTCTCGGCCACGCGCTTCCGCAACGCTCGCACCAGCGGGATGAGCAGATTGCCCGCCTCGACCGCGTCGCCGGCAAGGGCCCCGAGGTCGTAGTCCTCGACGCGCGCGGCGGCGCGAATCGGCGGCACGCTCGCGGCCGGAATCACGCCGGCATCCGCCAGCGCCTCGGCCAGCGCCACTTCCACCGCAAGCATCGCCTGCACACGCTGGGCGGTCGTGAAGGAACGGGTGCCGGGGTCGGTCATGAAGGCGGTGATGCCGGAATGATACTCGGGGACTGCGCGCCGGGAAACGGCTACCATCGCCGCCACATGCTCGCGCCAGTCGCCGCCATGGCCATCTTCGTCGCGGTCTTCGCCCTGGCCACGGCACGCCACGCGCACCTCGGCGTGCTGATGTTGCCGGCCGCCTGCGCCACGGGCGTGTGGCTGGCGGGCATGCCGCTGCGCGACGTCGTCGGCGGCTTCCCGGTGAACATCCTGGTGCTGCTGGTGGGGGTCACGTATTTCTTCGGCATCGCGCAGGTCAACGGCACCGTCGACCGCGTGATTGCCGCCGTGCTCGCCCGCACCGGCCCCGGCCCGACGACGCTGCCAGTGGTCTTCTTCGCCCTCGCGGCCGTCGCGTCGGCCATGGGATCGCCCCAGGCGGGACTAGTGCTGGCGCCGATTGGCATGCCGGTGGCCCGCCGCGCGGGCATCGACGCCACGCTCATGGCCATTGCCATCAACTCGGGCATCAGCGCCGGCGCCTTTGCCCCGACGAGCCTCTTCGGCATCGTGACCTACCGCGTGGCGCGCCAGGCCGGCATCGGCCTCGATCCGTTCACGCTGCTCGGCGTGGCCTGCGTGGCCAATGTCGTGCTGCTCGGGGCGGCCCTGGCGATGTTCCGCCGTTCAGCGGACGCGGCGACCACCCGCCTCGCCAGCGACGTCGTTCCTGAGACGGAGGCGTCTCGTGCACCGGACCGCGCGACGCCGCTCGCGCCTCTTGCGCCTGGACAGATCGCCACGATGGCCTGTCTCGCCGGACTCGTCGTGAGCATCATCGCGTGCGCCCTGCTCGGGGTCGAACCCGACATCGGCGTGACCGCGCTGGCCTTCGGCGCGGTGCTCACCGTGATCGATCCCACGCTCGGGCCGCGCGCCTTCGCCCGCATCGACTGGTCGTCGGCGTTGGTGGTGGGCGGCATCGTCACGTTCGTGGGCGTGCTGCAGCGGCTGGGCTCGGTGGATCTGCTGGGCCAGGCGGCGCTCGCCATCGGCTCGCCCCTGCTGTCGGCCGTGCTCGTGTGCATGATTGCCGCGCTGGTGTCGGCGTTCGCGTCGACGACGGGCGTGCTGGCGGCGCTGGTGCCGCTCGCCGTGCCCCTGGCCGCGTCGGGACACGTGGCGGGCTGGGCCCTCATCGCCGCCCTCGGCGTGTGCGCCACGGTGGTCGATGCCTCGCCCTTCTCCAACACTGGAGCGACGCTGATTGCCTCGGCCGCGGAGGACGATCGTCCCCGTCTGCGGTCGGGATTGCTGCGCTGGGGCATGGCGATGGTGATCGTCGGGCCGGCGCGTGCTCGTGCCCGTGCTCGTGGTAATCAGCCGCTGGTAGCGTTGTCATGTGCCGGCGTCACCGCCGGTGTCGCGCACGGGGGCCCTCCCGCGGCGCCCGCGCGTGTGACGCTCGGGCAGGCTCCCGCGCCCGTCGTCAGACGTCGAAGAAGACGGTCTCGCCCTCGCCCTGCACGATCACGTCGAACCGATACTCGGATGGCGCCGCTGGCGCCGCCACGAGCGTGGCGCGGCGGTGGGCCGGCACGGCCTGCAGCACCAGGTCGCGGTCGTTGTCGGGCTGTCCGTCGAAATACACACGCGTCAGATACTCGGTGAGGACGCCGCGGGCGAGCACGCGTACGGCGAAGTGCGGCGCATGCACGCGGCCATCGGCATCCACGCGGGTGATAGGCAGCACGGCATCGAGCCGGTAGCTGCCATCGGCGGCGGTGTAGGCGCGGCCCACGCCGTCGAAGCCAGCCGCCCAGAACTCGAGCACGCCGTCGCCGATGCCCACGCCGGCGCCATCGACGAGCCGGCCCTGAATCACGACCGGTGTCGCCGCATCGGGCGAGGTGAGGGGGCCGAGTCCAGCGCGGAGCCCCAGATGCAGATACGGTCCCACCGTCTGGAAGGGCGTAAGTCCAGCCATGGTCAGGCCTCCATCGGCGTCTGGCCGCGTCCGCGCAGCACGAGGTCGAAGCGATAGCCGAGCGCGAAGGCCGGCTCGGTGAGCGACAGATCGAACGCGGCGACCAAGCGCTCGCGAGCCCGCGCCTCGGGAATCGCAGTAAAGATGGGATCCAGCGGCAGCAGGGGATCGCCAGGAAAGTACATCTGCGTGACGAGGCGCGTGAGAAACGCCTGGCCGAAGAGCGAGAAGTGGATGTGCGCGGGCCGCCACGCGTTGTGGTGATTGCGCCACGGATACGCGCCCGGCCGGACCGTGACGAAGCGGTAGCGGCCGTCGGCGTCGGTCAGCGCCCGGCCGGCTCCCGTGAAGTTGGCGTCGAGCGGCGCGTCCCACTGGTCCACCTTGTGGGCGTAGCGGCCCGGCCGCGTTCGCCTGCCACACCTCGATGAGCGTGTGCGGCACCGGGCGGCCGCCCTCATCGAGCACGCGTCCTTCGACGACGATCCGCTGCCCTGCAGGCGCGCCGGGATGCTGACGGGTGAGGTCGTGGTCGAGCGGGCCCACGGCGTCGTGGCCGAAGGCCGGTCCGGTCAGCTCCGTCAGCGTCTGCGGGATGATCACGAGCGGCTGCTTCGGGTGCCGCAGCTCCGTGGCGCGATAGCCAGGCGCGTCCGCGGGCGGATGCACGCCGGCTTCGCCACGCGGAATCGCAGCCGGCAATGGACGGTTGACCATTGCCGGTGATAGTAGCCGATGCGAGATCGCAGATCCTGCACCGTTAGGAAATGTAACGGGGACAGGCCCCGTTACAAATGGACTTAGCCTTTGGGCGGCAGGAGGAGCCACTCCTGTGGCATGTCGCCGATGGGCGCGCCCGGCGGCGCCGGGGCGGCCGGCACGATCTTCACCGGGTCGGCGCTCGGCCGCTCGAGGAAGCGCTTGATGTCGGCGGCGAGCAGCGTGCGCTGCGCGCGGTCGGACTCGTTGGCGGTCGCGGCGGTGGCGCGCATGCGCGTGGCCAGGCTCTGCAGCTTCAGCGACGCGATCGCGCGCACCTGGCCGTTCGGGCGCCGACATGGCCAGCCACTGCACGCGGTCGACGAGCACGCGCTCGGCGGCGCGCCGCACTTCGGCCTCGTAGGGCGACGCGGTCGGCGCGTCGAAGGTGGCCTTGGTGAAGCGGTCGATCACTTCGCCCAGGCCGGGCAGCGTCGGGTCGACGGCGTGCTGCGCCACCATGCGCGCGGCGCGGTCGGGCTGCAGCACGAAGCCGATGGTGACGTCCGCGGCAATCGTGCCGGGGCTGAGCGGGTCGAAGCCCTCGCCGGTGGTGCGCGGGAACAGCTCGCGGTGCAGCCCGAAGCCGGGCGGACGCGGCGGAATCGCGTCGAGGATCTTCTTCGGCACCGTCAGCTCCGACGGCTTCAGCGTGCCGGCCAGCGCCTCGAGCGCCTTGCGCTGATTCGCCGCGGTCTCCCACTTCACCGGCGTGCGGCCGTCGCCGCGCATGGCGTAGACGAAGTCCTGGCCGCCGATCATCGACGACGCGCTCTCCACCGCGTAGCGGTGATACATGTAGATCGGCACGAGCGGCTCTTCGATCGTCGCCATGGCCGCGCCCGTGCGGATCGTCTTCTCGCCGATGCGGTCGAGCGCCGCCCGGCGCACCTTCATCAGCCGGTTCAGCTCGTCGGCCTGGTTCACGCCGTTCGACCACTGCTCGGTGCGCGGGTGGATGTCGGTGTCCTGGTTGGTGAAGTAGCGCAGGTCCTGCGCCCACGCGTCGTCGATGATCTTCGTGAGCGCCGCGTCGTCTTCGGTGCCGCCGGCGAACTGGCGGTAGCCGAAGTTGATGGCCACCTTGTCCCAGTCGCCGATGCGCGCTTCGTAGGCCTTCGACAGATCGATCGTGCCGTCCGCCTTCAGCTCCTCGAGCGGATGCGGGATAGTCCATCACCGAGATCCAGCCCTTGCTGCTGTCGTAGTAGTTGTGGCCGAGGCCGAGCGTGTGGCCGACCTCGTGCGCCGAGAGCTGGCGGATGCGCGCGAGCGCCGTCTCGTAGAGAATCGACGGCCGCTCGGTGCCGGTCTCGTAGGGCGAGAGCAGGCCCTCGAAGATCATGTAGTCCTGCCGGTCGCGCAGCGAGCCGAGCGTGACGGTGGCCTTGATGATCTCGCCGGTGCGCGGGTCGGCCACGCTGCCGCCCGAGCTCCAGCCGCGCGTCGAGCGGTGCACCCAGTTGATCATGTTGTAGCGGATGTCCATCGGGTCGGCGCCCTCGGGCAGCACCTCCACCTTGAAGGCGTTGCGGAAGCCGGCGGCCTCGAACGCCTGGTTCCACCACATGCGCGCCTTCGATGAGCGCCTTGCTCACGTCTTCGGGCGCGCCCGAATCCACCCAGTAGCGAATCGGCTTGACCGGCTCGCTGATCGCGGCGCTCGGGTCCTTCTTCTCCAGGCGATGCCGGCGCAGGTAGCGGAACACCATCGGCTCGCCGATCGGCGATGCTGTAGTCGACGAAGCTCAGGCCGCCGTAGCCGGCGCGCGGATCGTCGACGCGCGGCTTGTAGTTGCCGTCGGGCAGCTCGACGAACGACACGTGCTCGCGCAGCGTCACCGCATCGGCCGTGGGCGTGACGCTGGCCACCGTGCCGGTGAAGAGGTCGCCGCCGAAGCCGCCGCCCCCGCCACCGCCGCCAGCGGCCGCGCCGATCGGCGCCGGGCCCTGCTGCGGGCCGAGCGCCGCCGCGTCCAGCCACGGCGTCGTTGACGAAGGTCAGCGTCACGTCCACTTCGGTGTTCTTCGGGAAGCCCTTGGTGTTGGGCAGATAGAACGCGCTGCGGTTGCGGTCGACGCGGTAGTTGCCGGGACGCAGGCCGCCGGCGGCGCCGTGGATGTCGCGCAGGAAGAAGTCGGTGGCGTCGACGAGCAGCGCGCCGTTCGATCTCGGCGGCGACCGCGAAGCCCCACAGGATCGACTTGGCGAACGAGTCTTCCACCGACTTGCGCTCGAGCGCGTTCGGGCTGCTCGAGCGGAACGACTGGTTGCCCTGCACGAGCATCACGCGCGGGCCCACGCGCTGGAACTTCACGATGCGTCCCTGCCCGCCCTGGCCGCGATCGAGCCCGATGTCGTTCGACCCGAGGCCGGCCGACAGGCCGGTGGACAACAGGAACTCGGTGTCGAGCCGCGGAATCTCGAGCAGCATCGTGCCCGCGCGCTCGTCCCAGTAGAGCGGGAAAGTAGCCGTCGATCTTCCGCAGGCCCGCCGTGCGGTCGGCCACCGACGCCAGGGGGCCGGGCCGCGCCGGGGCGGACTGCTGGGCGCCGAGCGACGTCATCGTCGCCAGCATCGTTACGAACAGGGACACGCTCAATCTCGACATCAGGAATTCCTCGCGCCGTCATTCTACGTCGCTGCGCGGCCGGCTCGAATCGCTGTTGACGATGTCTCGGATGAGGCTTCGTCACGCATCGCCGGAGTGTCGATAGACTTGGGCGGTCGTGTTCTGGCTGTTCCTCGCCGCCTACACTTGTTCCGGCCTGGCCGGCCTGGTCTACGAAGTGACCTGGACGCGGCTGCTCACGCTGCACCTGGGCCACACGACCGCAGCGGCCAGCACCGTCGTGGGCGCGTTCCTGCTGGGCCTGGCGCTCGGCGCGGCCGCCGGTGGACGCTGGGCGCAGCGCCTCACGCGCACGCAGGCCCTGCGCGCCTACGCCGTGCTCGAACTGGCCGTGGCCCTCGCCGCGTTCGCGTTGCCCTGGCAGATCACGGCCCTGACGCCGCTCTTCCGCTGGGCGTATCAGGACGGCGCCGGCGGCGCGCTCTTCCCCGTGGTCCGCGTGATGGCGTGCCTGCCCATGGTGATGGTGCCGGCGCTGGCCCTGGGCGCCACCTTCCCGCTCGCCGTCCGCTGGTTCGCGAGCGACTCGCACCGCCCCACGCGCCGCAGCGCGATGCTCTATGCCGCCAACACGGCGGGCGCGGCGGCGGGCGCGGTGCTGGCGGGCTTCGTGCTGATCCCCACGATGGGCGTGGCCCTGTCCACACGCATCGGCATGGCGGCCAGCGTCGCTGTCGGCGCTGGTGGCCCTGGTCATCGTGGCCATGGGCGATGAGGCGAACGCCGACGCACCGGGCACGCGCGCGCGTGTCAGCCGGCGCGCGCGGGTGTCCGGCGAGCGCGCCGTGGCCACCGCACAAGGCCACGCGCCCCGCACCCACGCCGGATCGGCTGTGGCTCGCCGCCGGTGTGCTCGGCCTCTCCGGCTTCGCTGGCCTGGTGCACGAGATCGCGTGGACGCGCATCCTCGCGCTCACCCTCGGCCCCACCACCTACGCGTTCGCCGCCACCCTCGCCGCCGTGATCGCCGGCGCCGCGATCGGCTCGTGGCTGGGCGCGTGGCGTCGTCGGCCGCACGGCCACGCCGGCCACATGGCTCGCGCTATCGCTGGCCGCCGCGGCCATGGCCGCCAGCTACACCTACTCGCTCGCCGGACGCGACCTGCCGTTCTTCGTGGCGCAGCAACTCGCGGCGAGTCCGGCTGACGCCGGCGACTGGATCGCGCGCGGCGCGTGGCTCACCGCCGCGCTCATCCTGCCGACGGCGATCGGCCTCGGCGCGGCGTTTCCCCTGGCCCTCGCGGTGGCCGGCGCGACCGCCAGCGATGTCACCGGCCGCGCCGGGCTGGTCTACGCGGTCAACACCGTGGGCGCGGTGTCGGGGTCGCTGGCTGCGGGCTTCCTGCTGATTCCGCGCGTTCGGGTTGCAGGTGACGCTGCAGGTCGTGAGCGGTTGCCTCGTGGCGGCCGCGCTCGTCGTCGTGACGCGCGCCGGCCTGTCGCGCGCCGGGCAACTGGCGGGCGGGGCGGCGGCGGCCACCGGCGCTCCTGGCCCTGGTGGCGAGCCCGCCGTGGGATCGCGAGCTGCTGGCCAGCGGCGCCTATCTCTATGCGCCGTTCGTGCCCAAGGACCTCGACCTCGACGCGCTGCTCAAGGCCGGCACGCTGCTCTACTACCAGGAAGGCGCGGCGGCCACGGTGTCGGTCAAGTCGCTCACCGGCACGACCACGCTCTCGGTGGACGGCAAGACCGACGCCTCGAACCGCGGCGACATGCTCACGCAGAGCGCTGGTCGCGCACCTGCCGCTGCTGCTGCACGACGCGCCGCGCGAGGTGGCCATCGTGGGCCTGGGCAGCGGCGTCACGGTGGGCGCCGCGCTGACGCATCCGATCACGCGCGTCGATGTGCTCGAGCTCTCGCCGGAAGTGGTCGAGGCCTCGGCCCACTTCACGCGCGAGAACCGCGGCGCGCTGGCCGATCCGCGCACGCGGCTCATCGTCGGCGACGGCCGCTCGCATCTGCATCTCGCGCAGCGACGCTACGACGTGATCATCTCGGAGCCCTCGAATCCGTGGATTGCCGGAGTGGCGGCGCTCTTCACGCGGGAGTTCTTCGCCGACGCGCGCGACCGGCTCACGCCCGGGCGGCGTCTTCTGTCAGTGGGCCAACGCCTACAACATCGGCGCCGGCGATCTGCAGTCGATCGCCGCCACGTTCAGCGACGTGTTCCCCGACGCCACCGCCTGGCTGATTGGCGAGCACGACGTGCTGTTCGTGGGCACGGTGCCGGGCGCCGACCCCGCCACGACGCGCGGCGTGCCGGCGCGCCTCGACGCCATCGCCCGGCACTGGGCGCGCCCGGGCGTGGCCGACGACCTGCGGCGGGTGGCGGCGGTGGATCCGTTTTCGCTGCTGTCGCTCTACGTCGCCGGTCCCGCCGAACTCGCCCGCTACGGGGCGGGCGCCTCGCTGCTCACCGACGATCGCATGACCCTCGAGTTCACCGCCGCGCGCGAAATCCATCGCCGCAGCGGCGGTGAGAACGGCGCGGCGCTGCGGGCCCTGCTCGCGCCCGAGGCCCAGCCGCCGGTGCTCGCGGCGGCGCACGCCGCGGCCGGGGCCGCCACCTGGCGCGAGCGTGGCGCGATGATGGCGGCGGCCGACGTGCACACGCGCGCCTACGACGACTTCGCGCGCGCGCTGTGGTTCGACGCCAACGATGGCGACGCGCTCGACGGCCTGGTGCGCTCGGCCTCGCTGCTGAAGCGCAGCGCCGAGGCGCTCGCGGTGCTCGACGCGCTGCCCGCGAACCGTCCGCCTTCGGTCGAGCGCTCGGTGGCACGCTCGACGCTGCTCGCGGCGAGCGGCGAGCGGAGCGCCGCGCTCGCCCTCGCGCGCGCGATCGCGGGCCTGACGCCGCCGCCGGCTGCGGCCCTCGAACAGGTCGCGTCGCTCGTGGCGGATGCCGGCGACGGGCCTGGCCTCGAGGCCGCGGTGGCCGCCCTCGAGGCCGCGTATCCCACCAGCGCCGCCACGGCCTTCTACGCCGCGGTCTCGGCGTTCCTGAAAGACGACGCTCAGGGCGCCCTCGCCCACGCCGAGCGCGCGATGGCGGCCGACCCGGGCTATGCTCCGGTCTACGACCTGGCCGGCGCGGCCCTCACGAAGCTCGGCGAGGCCACCCGGGCCCGGGCCATGTTCGAACGGTCGCTGACCTTCGACGCGCACGACAGCACGGCCTATACCAACCTGGGCCTGCTGGCGCTCGCGGAGGGGCGCGGGCCGGAGGCGCGCCGGCGCTTCGCCGAAGCCCTGTGGCTGGATCCCGAATCCGCCACCGCCCGCCAGGGTCTGGCCCGCGTCATTCGCCGGTAAGCCCGTCCATCCCAGGCCTGTGACCGGCCCGACGGGAAAGGCGCGCCGGCCCGGGGTCTTTGGCGTATCCTCCGGACGGCCCTCCCGGGGCAGGCTCCGGACCCGGGCCATGGAGGTCTCTGAAATGACACGCAACATCTGTATGGCCCTGGGAATACTGGCAGTGTCGGCCAGCGCATTTGCGCAAGCCAATCCCGACGTCGACAAGGCCCTGCTCGCCGCCCCGCGCAACGCGCGTGAAGCCACCGCCGTGATCAAGTGGAAGGCCGACGGCACCTACGACACGCTCAAGCCGGGCACCAACAAACTGGTGTGCTACGACCAGTCGGCGCAGCCCACCGAGCAGCCGTTCTCGGTGCAGTGCACGAGTGTGGAGAACCTGAAGCGCGTCGCCCAGAACAAGAAGTTCGAGATGGAGCCCGACCGCGAGAAGCGCAACGCCGCGATTGCCGCCGCCGACAAGGACGGCACGCGCGTGAAGCCAGAGTACGGGTCGGTGTTCTACACCATGAGCGGCGCGGATCAGGCCACGGCCCGTTCCCACATGACCATCGCCACGCCTGGCGCCACCACCGCCACCACGGGATTACCCGACCACAACAAGCTGGGCGGCGCCTGGATCATGGCTGCCGGCACGTCGGGCGCGCACATCATGGTGCCCGGTTCCTAGAGGCGAGGCTCGGGGCTCGGGACCCGGAGCTCGGACAGACAGACACATGGGCCGGCCGTGCCACCTGCACGCCGGCCCGTGCTCTGTACGCGGCTTGCGGAGTGCGCCGGCGGCTAGCCGCCCAACTCGCGCTTGAGCGTGGCCATGTCGAGTTCGCCTTCCCACCGCGACACCACCAGCGTGGCCACGCCGTTGCCCACGAAGTTCGTGAGCGAACGCGCCTCCGACATGAAGCGGTCGATGCCGAGAATGAGCGCGAGGCCCGCCACCGGGATCGACGGCACCACGGCCAGCGTCGCCGCCAGCGTGATGAAGCCCGCGCCGGTCACGCCCGACGCGCCCTTCGAGGTGAGCATGGCCACGCCCAGGATGGTGAGCTGCTGGCGCAGGGTGAGTTCGATGTTCAGCGCCTGCGCCACGAACAGCGAGGCCATCGTGAGATAGATGTTCGTGCCATCGAGGTTGAACGAATAGCCCGACGGCACCACCAGCCCCACCACCGACTTCGAACAACCCAGCCGTTCCAGCTTCTGCATGAGCGGCACGAGCGCAGACTCCGACGACGACGTGCCCAGCACGGTCAGCAGTTCGTCCTTGATGTAGAGGATGAAGCGCACGATGCTGAATCCGGTCACGGCGGCGATCGCGCCGAGCACGACCAGCACGAACAGCGCGCAGGTGAGGTAGAAGCTGCCCATCAGGGCGGCCAGCGGCTTCAGCGACGCCAGCCCATAGCGTCCGATCGTGAAGGCCATGGCCCCGCCGGCGCCGAGCGGCGCCACCTTCATGAGCGTGTTCATCATCTTGAAGAACACGTGCGAGCTGGTCTCGATCACCGCGTGTACGGCGCTGCCCTCCTTGCCCAGGTGGGTCATCGCGTAGCCGAACAGCACGGCCACGAACAGCACCTGCAACAGATCTCCTGAGCCCGTGAAGGCGTCGAAGAAGGTGCGCGGAATGATGTGCAGCACGAAATCGGTGGTGCTCTGGTTGGCCGCCACGCGCGCGTAGTCGGCCACCGCCTTGCCGTCGAGCGTGGCGGGGTCGACGTTGAAGCCCTTGCCGGGCTGCAGCACGTTGGCCACGACCAGGCCGATGGCCAGGGCGAAGGTCGACACCACCTCGAAGTAGAGCAGCGCCTTGCCGCCGACCCGGCCCACCTTCTTCATGTCGCCGGCGCCGGCGATGCCGAGCACGACCGTGCAGAAGATGATCGGCGCAATCAGCATCTTGACGAGGGCGATGAACCCGTCGCCGAGCGGCTTGAGCGCCACCCCGGCCTCGGGGCGCAGATAGCCGAGCGTGCCGCCCGCGAGAATCGCGAGCAGCACCCAGAAGTAGAGATGTCCGGTGAGTTTTTTCATGAGGCCTGGTCGCGGGCGCTATGATGTCGCGTTTCGCGCGGATTCACCACCTGCACCCGTGGCCGACGGCTCCGGCCGCGCCAGGGCGCGCTCGATGCGGTCGAGCCGCTGACCGATGCCCACGATCTCGACGTGGGCCTTCACGTTCACCTGGTAGTCGAGGTCGGTGCGGATCCGGTCGCGTTCCGACTGGCGGTTCTGACTGACCAGCACGAAGATCGACAGGAAGATCGACTCGAGGCTCACGATCAAGGTGAGCAACCCGAACGGAAACCGGTCGAAGGCGAGCACGGCGGGCAGCAGGCCCGCGGCCGCCACGCTGTTCAGCAGGATCCAACCGCCGAACCACGCCAGGTGGCTCAGCGTGAAGGCCTGGCTGGCCGCCACCGTGGCGATGACGTCGCTCGCGCGCTGCCATCGGGTGGTCGCGTCGGCGATGACCAGGTTCGGATTCTGCAGACCGCGGATGGTGACGGTGCTCGCGCGCTGCCGCGCGCCGAGAATCTGCAGCAGGTCGATGGCGGCATCGGGCCGCTGTCGCAGGAAGGCGTGGAACGCGTCGCGGGGCAGCGCGAGCAGGGTCGAGTCGGTGACGGCCCGCACCGTGGCGCTGCGCGGGCCGCCGTCGAGCAGGCTCAACTCGCCGAACATGCCACCGGGGCCGAGTGTGTCGAGCACGACGTGCTCGCCCCGCACGTCAGGGGCCGTGATCGCCACCGTGCCGGAATCGACGATGGTAGGTGCCGAAGTACGCGGTGTATCCGCTCCGCGGCGGCCTGCTCGCGTGGGTGTGCCGGTGTAGGTGCCAGGCCGATCCGCACGATCTGCACCGCCATGTTGCCGTGGGCGTCGTACATGATGATGCCCGTTGGCGTGGCCCCGGTTCGCCGAGCGTTCGCCGCAGATCGACACCAGCCAGAATCCGACGAGGCTTTCGCAGTGCGTCCTGCGTCGTTCCTGCGTCTTCGCCGGCCTGCGTCGGCGCGCCACCGTGCGCCTCCACCGACACGCGCCGCATGCCGCGCGACCAGGCTCGTGCTGAGCCGCCCGGCATCGAGGTCGAACAGCGGCACGGCATCGCGCGAGCGAGCAGCCGTCTGGACCGATGGCGAGCGCCCGTATTCGCGCGTCGCTACCGCTCGGCACGAGCTTCAGCAGCTTGCCGTCGGCGCCGTCGGTGAGCAGGTAGAGCGCTCCGTCCGGCCCCTGCCGCACATCGCGCACGGCGAACTTCTGGTCGGCGAGCAGACGCTCTTCCCCGGTGATCTTCTCGCCCTCGAGCGAGAGACGCACCAGGTCGCGCGTGCCGTGGCCGCCCACGAACAGGCTGCCCTGCCACGCCGGGAAGAGCGTGGCGGTGTAGAAGGCCATGCCGCTCGGCCCGATGATCGGATCCCAGTAGTAGATCGGCTGCTCCATGCCGGCCTGCTGCTGGATGCCGCCGGTGATCGGGCCGCCGCGGTATTCGATGCCATAGGCAATGGTCGGCCAGCCGTAGTCCTTGCCCTTGCGCGCGATGTTGATTTCGTCGCCGCCGCGGGTGCCGTGTTCCACTTCCCACAGTTCACCGGTCGTGGGGTGCAGCGCGGCCGACTGGCTGTTGCGGTGGCCGAGCGACCACATGGCCGGCGGCACGCCTTCCTTGCCCACGAACGGGTTGTCCTTGGGAATCGAGCCATCGGCGTTGATGCGCGCGATCTTGCCGATCAGGCCGTCCATGCGCTGGGCCTGCATGCGGCCTTCGGTGATCGACCGGTCGCCCATGCGTGATGAAGAGCGTGCCGTCGCGCCCCCACACGAGCCGGCTGCCGAAGTGCAGCGTGGAGCCGAGCGACGGCGCCTGGTGGAAGATCACCTGCACGTCGTCGACCCGCGGCTGCGCGCCGTCCACGAGCTTGCCGCGCGCGACCGCGGTGTTGTTCGCGCCCGCTTCCCGCGGCTCGGAGTAGCTCCAGTAGATGAGGCCGTTCTTCGCGTAGGCCGGGTCGAGCACCACGTCGAGCAGGCCCCCCTGGTTGCGCGCGTCCACGATCGGCAGGCCCGCCACCGGCGCCGACTTGACGCCGTCGGCAGCGACGATGCGCAGGCGGCCGGGCCGTTCCGTGACGAGCATCTTGCCGCCGGGCAGGAACGCCACACCCCATGGATTCTGCAACCCGTCGGCGACCGGCACCACCTTGAAGGCGACGCCGAGCTTCTTCTCGGGCGCGCGCGTCTGCCCGGCGAACGCCGCCTTCTGCGCGGGGTTGTTGGGCGAACGCGGGTCGACGCCGGGCCAGGTGCCGCCCTCCTGCGCGAAACAGGCAGTGCTCGCAACGACACCAAACAGCGCGGCCAGGACGGATCGAGTCATGCGGGTGGGCTCCAGGGAAGGCAAAGTGGCGATGTTACCTCGGGCGGGGCGCGCCCGGCGCCCAGAACCACGAGGGCGGAACCGCTGGTCCCGCCCCTCCGCAATCGATCGCAGCTTCGGCGCGCGTATTACTGACGGCCCTGCATGGTGGTCGTGCGTTCGCTGTCGGGCAGCGCCAGCGAGATGTACTCGCCGCGGTAGTTGCCGCCGCTCACGCCCACCACGATGTACTGCTTGCCGTTCAGCGCGTAGGTCATCGGCATGCCGACGACCGGCGCCGGCAGCAGCACTTCGCCGACCTGCGCGCCGGTCTGCTTGTTGTAGGCCCGCAGCATCGCGCCGCGGCCGCGGCCGGGCGTCGAGGTGAACTGCGGGTCGCCGGCAATCACCAGCGTCTTGGTGACGAGCACGCCGACGCTGCCGCTCTGGCCGGTCTTGCCGAGGTTCATGCCCTTGAGCACCGGGTTGTCGCGAATGGCGTCGGGCGTGTCGCCGTGCGGCACCTGGAACAGCAACGAGCCGTTCTTCAGGTCGATGGCGGCCATCACGCCGTAGGGCGGCTTCACGATCGGCAGGCCGTTCAGACCCTCGGCGAGCTTGCGCCGGCCTTCGTTGCCGGGGAACGTGTCGACCGGCGCACCGGGGGCGCGCGGCGCACGCGGCAGGCCGTAGTCGGGATCCGCTTCCCACCGAGGCTGGCGGGGCTTCGTCTTGAAGTTCTCGGGGTTCACCTTGTCGAACTCTTCCTCGTCGTAGTGGCCCACGGTCACCGCCGAGTTGCCGGCCTGCGTGTAGAAGATGCCGGTCTCGGGGTCGAAGCCCGACCCCGGCCAGTTCACGCCGCCGTTCCAGTTGGCGATGTTGATCGAGCCGAGCTTGTCCTTCGATTCGGGCCCGGTGGGCGGCACGTAGGGAATCTGCTCCCAGCGGAAGTGCTTCAGGTTCTCGAGCGCCTGCTTGCGCAGCTCGGGCGTGAAGTCGATGAGGTCGCTTTCGGCCACATGCGTGCGCGAATAGGCCGGGGGCTTGCTCGGGAACGGCTGCGTGGGCGAGGTGCGCTCGCCCTTCATGGTGGTCTGCGGCACCGGCTTCTCGTCAATCGACCAGATCGGCTTGCCGGTGATGCGGTCGAAGGTGTAGAGCCAGCCCTGCTTGCTCGGCACGGCCACCAGCTTGCGCGGCGTGCCCTCGACCACCGTGTCGATGAGCAGCGGCGCCGACGACATGTCGTGATCCCAGATCGGGTGGTGCACGAACTGGAAGTGCCACTTGTACTTGCCGGTCTTCAGGTCGACGGCCACGAGGCTTTCGGCAAAAAGGTTGTCGCCGAGACGATTGCCGCCGTATTCATCGATGGTCGGCGATTCCACCGGCAGGTAGACCAGACCGGCGACCGGGTCGGCCGTGATCTGCGTCCACACGCCGGTGTTGCCGGTCCAGTTCCACGAGCCGCCTTCCCAGGTCTCGTGGTACTTCTCACCCGGGCCGGGCATGGTGTCGAACTGCCACACCTTCTTGCCGGTGCGCACGTCGAAGGCGCGCACGTTGCCCTTCACGTTGGTGCTGTAGACGTAGCCCAGCCCCTCGAAGTGCGACGAGCCGATAATCGCCAGGTCGCCGACGACGGTCGGCGTCGAGTGCAGGCCGATCTCCGACTTCTCGAGATCCGCCTGCTTGCCGTTGATCATGATGCCGACCTTGAGGTCGACCTTGCCGCCGGTGCCGAAGCTGGCGATGGGCTGGCCGGTCATGGCGTTCAGGGAGATCAACTGGTAGCCGGTGGTCACATACAGGATGCGCTCATCGCCCTTGCCGTCGGTCCAATAGGACAGGCCGCGGCCCGAGAGCTGACGGGGCGACCAGCGCGTGGCGCGCTCGCCCTCATCCAGGGAGTAGACCCACTTCTGCTCGCCCGTCTTCGGGTCGAGCGCCACCACCGCGCGGCGCGTGCCGGCCGTGGCGTAGAGCATGCCCTTGACCATGATGGGCGTGCCCTCGAGCTTGGTCTCGGGGCGCGGGCCGAGGTTGTCGGTCTTGAACCGCCACGCCACTTCCATCTTGCTGAAGTTGGTGGCGTTCACCTGGTCGAGCGGCGAGTACTTGCTGCCGGCGAGGTCGGCGGTGTACATCGGCCACTCGCCGTTCTTGGTGCTGGGCTGACCGGTGCTCTGTCCAGACACTCGCGGCGTCACCGCCGCAATGCCGGCCACGAGCAGCGCCACCACCGGCACGGCGCGCATAGCCAAACGCTTCATGGGTTCACTCCTGGCGAGATTGCGTCAACGGCCGGCGCGCCGCAGCGCGGCTCCGCGTCGGATACGTCCAGATCATAGCGCCAATCCGCCGGCGCGGCGTGCGCGGCGCAGCGCGCTAGCGGCCTGGCGCGGCGGCCGGACGGGCCCCGCGCGGCGGCGGCGGATTCTTGAGCAACTTGAACTGGTTGATGGCCGCATTCACCTTGAACGCAATGCCCATCCGGCCAATCGCCGCGGTGGAGAGCGCCGGATCACCCGACACGCCCGAATCCGCCGGGCCGCCCCAGGGCAGGATGCGCTCGGCGCGGATGCCCTTCGGATGCACGTAGAGCATCTGCGACGTGTCGCTGATGCCGGCGTGCGCGCCGATGGTGGCGTCGGCGTAGCCGTATTCCGCTTCGAGCCAGGCGCGGTAGTGCACGCGGCCCTGCTCGTAGTAGTCGACCAGGCCGTAGACCTTCGTGCCCGAGTCCTTCCACTCCTCGTTCAGCGCCTTGGCCACGGCCGTCATGCCGGCCTGGTTGCCGCCGCTGTCGCCGATGAAGAGGATGTCCTTGAAGCCGTGCGCCTTGAGGCTGCGCGCGGCCGCGTCGAGCAACTGGTCGTAGGCCGGCGACGGCAACGAGATCGAGCCGGGGCCCTGGCGATCGGGGTCGCCTTCGGGCACGTATTGAATGGTGGGCGCCACGAGCGCGTTGCCCAGCTTGCGCGCCATCTGGTTGGCGGCGAAGCTCACCACGTAATTGTGCTTGCCGAGCACCATGTGGTACCCGTTCTTCTCGGTGCCGCCCGTGGGCACGATCGCCGTCGTCTTCCCCGCCTTCAGCGCGTCGCGCGTCTCTTCCCACGTGAGCTCGTCGATGAAGACCGTGTCGGGCGCGCGCGTGGGCGTCTTGCTGGGCGGCGCGGTGTCCATCGTGGGCGGACGCGGTCCGGCCGGGGCCGCCGCGCGAGCCGGGCCGGCGCCAGCACCACGACCGCCACCGCCACCAGCCGCCGGCAGCGCCGGCACGAGCGGCTCGGCGCCGCTCAGCATGCGCCGGGCTTGCGCCAGGGCGAGGTCGACCTTGATCTGCAGCAACTGGCGGCCCACGTCGGGCGACGACTTCGCCTGGTTGACGCCGCTCACGCCGTTGTTCTCGTAGTCGTTGCCGGTGAGGCGATCGGCGCGCACGTGTTGCGGCGCCACGAAGAGCAGCTCGGAGGTGTCGAGGATGTTGGCGTGGTTGCCCACCTGGTTTTCGGGCACGCCCAGGAACTTCGCCGCGAACACCTCCTGATCGCGATGCGCCTTGGTGTAGTAGTCATCCACCCACAGCGCCTTGGCGCTGCCGGCCCAGAGGGCATTCAGCTTCTCGGCCGCGGTGCGCATGCCGGTGCGGTTGCCGCCCGACTCGCCGAGGAACAGGATGGTGGTGAAACCTCCAGCCTTGAGGCTGCGGCCCGCGCTCACGAGCAGTTCCACGAAGCGTTCTTCGGGCAAGGTGATCGTGCCGGGCTTGCCCATGTGGCCGCCCACCGTCTCCCAACTGCCCTCGGGCACATACGTGACGACCGGCGCCACGAGCGTCTTGCCCAGGCCGCGCGCCACCTTGTCGGCCGTGTAGGTCATGACGAACTTGTGTTCGCCGTCGACCATATGCGGGCCCTTCTGTTCGGTGCCGGCGGTGCCGATGACGACGCTCGTCCAGCCCGCTTTCACCAGATCGCGCGTCTCGGCCCAGGTCAGCTCCTCGAGGAACACCGTGTCGGGCGGCGTGCCGCCTGGGCCCGTGGCCGGGGCACTCGCTGGACGTTGGGCCAGCGCGGTCGTGGTGAGCAGCAATGCAACGGCGGGCACGGTCAGCAACACGCGAAAGATCATGCGAAGGCTCCTCAAGCCGCTACAGCCTACACCGGCCCACCGGCGCCGCTGTCAACGATCGTCAGCGCCGGGCCACACCCGCCGCACCGGGTGTCCTCACCCGCGGGGGGCGCCCTGGGATCCACACGTCGATTGGCGCGCGCCGCGGTGGCATGCGAGTTGCTGGACTTCGGGGTGGAGGCGTGTCATGGGCCCACTCAGAGAACTGCTCGCCGTCGACGACCGCAAGACGCTCGAGTTCTTCTTCCTCGGGCTCAAGGACGTGTCGGAAGTGGACGTGGACCGTCGCGAGTTGCTCTACAACGCCAGCGTCCTCGCCCACTACGCGCAGGTCTCCACGCACTCCAACAGCGAGTTCCCGACGCCCGGCGCCCTCGGCGCGGTCTTCGACCACTTCGTGGCCGCGCCCGACCTGCCGGTCGACGCCGAGATGCTCGAGACGGCCGGCTCGCACTGCCTGCTGATGGCTGGCTTCTTCGAAGACCAGATGCGGCAGCGGCACAACGTGCGGTGGTACGCGCGCCTCGGCGCCAGCTTCTACTTCCGCGCCGCCGCGCACGAAGCGTCGCCCACGCGCGCGCTGTTCCTCGACACGATGGCCCGGCACTTCGAGCCGTGGCGCGTGCGCCACGCGCGGCTGAGCCGCGAACTGCGGGCCACGCCGTTCCTGCTGAGCCTGCCGACGCCACCGCGCCCCATGTAGCAGCGCGGGCGCTGGTAGAATCGCGCCACGTGCGCGTCGACGCGCGCGGCGGCCGCATGAACCACACCGAGCTCATCCGCGCGGCGATCTGCCATACGCCGGCGAATCCGTTCCTCGAGGCCGGGGCGCTCGTCTGCCACAGCGACGGCGCCCTGGTCATAAGGCACGGCCGCATCGCTGCGTGCGGCGACTACGAGCAGATCCGGCCAGCGTTTCCCGAGGTGACGGTCACCGACTGGCGCGGCGGCTACCTGGTGCCCGGCCTGATCGACACGCACGTCCATTTCCCTCAGCAGCGCATCATCGGCGGGTTGGGCCGGTCGCTGCTCGAGTGGCTCGACCACGTGGCCCTGCCCGAAGAAGCCCGCTTTGCCGACCTGACCTACGCCACGGCCAGCGCTCACGACTTCGTACGCGCGCTCGCCGCCCACGGCACCACCACCGCGCTCGCGTTTGGCGCGCACTTCGTGGGCGCCACCGCGGCGCTCTTCGAGGCCGCGGCGGCGTCGGGCCTCCGCCTGGTCAGCGGCCTGGTCCTCTCCGATCGCGCGCTTCGTCCCGACCTGCATCAGACGCCGGAAGACGCGTATCGACAGAGCACGGATCTCATCCGCCGCTTCCATGGCCAGGGCCGCCTGCGCTACGCCGTGACCCCGCGCTTCGCGCTCTCGACCTCGGACGCGATGCTGGAGGTGTGTCAGACGCTGCTGCTCGAGCATCCCGACGTGCGGCTCCAGACCCATGTGAACGAGAGCGTCGCCGAAGCGGAGGCCGTGGTGCGGCACTTTCCATGGGCCCGCGACTACCTCGGCGTCTACGAGCGCTATGGGCTGAGCGGACGGCGCTCGGTGATGGCGCATAGCGTGCACACGAGCGACGGCGAGTTGGAACGGCTGGCGGCCGCCGGCACGACGGTGGCGCACTGTCCAGCCAGCAACGCGGCCCTCGGCAGTGGGCTGTTTCCGATGCAGCGACATCTGGCGGCGGGGGTGCCGTGCGCGCTTGGCACCGACGTCGGGGGCGGCATCGGCTTCGGCGTGCTGAAGGAAGCGCTGCACGCCTATCTGGTGCAACGGCTCGCCCCCGACGGCGCCGCCCTCGACGCCGGGCGGCTGCTCTATCTGGCGACGCGCGCCGGCGCGACCGCGCTCGGACTCGGCGACGAGATCGGCGATTTCAGTGTCGGCAAGGCCGCCGACCTCGTGTATCTCCGTGCCCCTGCCGGGAGCGTGCTGGCCACGGTGTTGGACGGCGTGGCTTCCCTGCCCCAGGCGCTCACCGCGCTCGTCACCCTGGCCGGCAGCGAGAGCGTGCGCGAAGTGCGCATCGAGGGCGCCGCCGTGCACCGCCTCGCGCCGCGCTGACGCTCGGCCTCACGGCACCGCGAACACCCAGATCGCGCCGCCCTCGGGCACGTCGGGGAACCTCCCCGGCTGCAGACGATTGAGGCGCGCCTGCATGGCCCGCGCGTCCACGCCCCAGCCCGAGGCCACGGCGATGTACTGCCGGCCGTCGACCAGGAACGACGACGGCTGCCCGGTGATGCCGGAGTTGGTCGGGAACTCCCACAGCAGCGCGCCGGTGGTGGCGTCGAAGGCGTGGAACATGCGGTCGTTGGTGCCGCCGGTGAACACGAGGCCGCCGCCGGTGGCCAGCATCGGGCCCCAGTTGGCCGACGTCGGATAGGTGTGCGTCCACACGCGCGCGCCGGTGTCGACGTTCCACGCCTGCACCTCGCCGATGTGATCGGCGCCGGGCGCGATGCACGAGCGTGCTGGTGGCGCCGGTGTAGCTGCTGCCCGGCGTGTACGTCGCCGCGCGGCCCGACGATGCGTGCCGCACAGGTTCTCGTTGGCCGGGATGTAGATCATGCGGGTCTTCGGGCTGAAGGCCATCGGCGGCCAGTTCTTGCCGCCCCAGTGCGACGGGCAGAAGTCCGCCGGTCTTGCCGGTGCCGGGCTTGCGCGCCGGGTCGACGTCGGGCCGGCCGGTCATCGGGTCGAGGCTGCGGAACGCCGTTCTGCTGCACGTACGGCTTGCCTTCGACGAACTTGATCGGGCCGTCGGTGCGCTCGAGGAACCACAGGTAGCCGTTGCGGGCGACGTCGATGAGGCCCTTGATGGTGCGGCCGTTGCGCTGGTAGTCGACGAGGATCGGCGGCGACACCTCGTCCCAGTCCCACGAGTCGTTGGGGTGGTACTGGTGGTGGCCCTTGATCGCGCCCGGTCGCCACGTCGATGGCGACCGTGGACGCGGTGTAGAGGTTGTCGCCCGGACGCTGGTCGCCCATCCACGGGCCGCCGTTGCCGGTGCCCCAGATACGCCAGGTTGGTGTCGGGATCGTAGTTGCCCGTGACCCAGATCGGCGCGCCGCCGGTCTTCCACTGATCGCCCTTCGGCCACGTCTCGCTGCCCGGCTCGCCCGGCGCGGGCACGGTGTAGGTGCGCCAGAGCGGCTTGCCGGTGTCGGCGTCGTAGGCGGCCACGAACCCGCGCACGCCGAGTTCGCCGCCCGACGCGCCCACCATCACCTTGCCGCTCGGCCACGAGCGGCGCCAGCGTCATGTAGTAGCCGTCCTTGTTCTCGGCCACCTTCGCCGTCCACACTTCGCGTGCCGGTGCGCGCGTCGAGCGCGACCAGCACCGCGTCGTTGGCGGCGAAGAAGACCTTGTCGCCGTAGAGCGCGATGCCGCGCGTGGTCGGATGCGGCGCCACGAGCGCCTCGGGCACCTGCTTGCGTGTAGCGCCACAGCAGCACGCCGGTCTTCGCGTCGATGGCGACCACCTGGTGTTCGGGCGTGGACGACGAACATCACGCCGTCGTTCACGATCGGCGCGGCCTCGTGGCCGCTGTTCACGCCGGTCGAGAACACCCAGGCCGGCTGCAGCCGCGCGCACGTTGGCCGCGCGTGATCTGGTCGAGCGGACTGTAGCCCCACCCGTCGTAGGTGCGCCGCACCATCAGCCAGTCGCCGTCGGCCGGTGCGGTGAGGCGGTCTGGCCGTGACCGGCGGGTAGTTCTCGAGCAGCGCCGGCATCGGCACGACCAGCGGCGGCAGGGCGGCTGCTGGGTGAGCGGCGTCGGTTGCGCCGACAGCCAGCCGAGCACCCGCCACGACCGCGAACGCGACGACGATCAAGACCCGACTGGATGCTCGGCATACGGCGCACGATACCCGAAACGGACGGCGGGCGCGGCCTGAAGTTGCGGCCGCCGAGTCGCGCTATAGTGGCGCCTTCCTGGAGGACACCTCATGAGGATCGCTCGCGCCGTTGCTGCCCTGCTGGTCGTGACCACTCCCGCCTTGGCCGCTGGCCCAGGTGCAGAACATGGGCCCGAAGGCCGCCACCTACATCACCGACGAAGACGTGAAGAAGGTCAACGCGCTGCCCGGCGTGGATCGCCAGATCGTGAGCGTCGACGTCGGCAAGCTGAACGAGGCGGTCGGCATCGTGCACCGCGGCCCCACGCGCCGGCCGCGGCCAGCCGGCCCCGGCGCCCGCGCCGCCCGACGGGTCCGGCGCGGCCGGCCCGCCGCAGCCGTGCGGCGAGCAGATGGCCTCGCTGCCGGCCGTCATCGGCGGCAGCGGCATCGCGCACGACCATCAGACCGAGACCTACATCATCGTGTCGGGCACGGGCACGCTGGTCACGGGTGGCCGCATCGCCAACGGCCGGAAGTCGGCGCCCGACAGCTCGGTGACGCTCGTCCTCAACGGCCCGTCGTGCAGTGGGCCGATCGTCGGCGGCGACGTGGTGAAGCGCCTGGTGAAGACCGGCGACATCATCATCATTCCGGCCGGCGTGCCGCACGGCTGGGCCGACATTCCGGATCACGTCGACTACCTCAGCGTGCGGCCCGATCCCGACCGCGTGCTCAAGCCCTACGTGCATCCGGTGCTGCAGAAAAAGTAGCCGGCAGCCGCGGGCCTGCCGCGCCTCAGAGCGGCCCCTTCGGCACGCAGGCCAATCGTCGCCACCGACTCGCCCGGCCCGCACGGGCGGGCCGGCGAGTCCGTACATCACGTAGCCGTCCACCGGCGACACGATGCGCTCGATCGACCCGGCCCGTGAAGTCGGTGACCGTGCCGATGAGATCGCCCTTCTTCACGGCCCGCCCGGTCGTGGCGACGGGCGTGAAGATGCCGGTGGTCGTGGCGTCGGCACTGGCCGAGTCGTCGAGCCAGCGCGTGTCGGCGCGCGGCGGCACCGGCACGCCGTCGGTCATCTTCAGCACGCGCAGCACGTTCTCGAGGCCGGCCACGAGCGGGTCCACGAACGCGGCGTCGCGGCGCCCGTTCTCGCCGATCTCCACGAGCACGGTGGGCTTGCCGTCGGCCACGGCCTGGCGGTTGAGCGAGCGGCCGCGATCCACCTGCGCCTGGGTGTGCATCGAGTACTTGATCACGTTGCGGAAGCCGAGCGCCAGGGCCATGGCGCGCGCCTGGTCGTACTGCGCGGCGGCCAGCGGACCGCCGTAGGGACCGGCAAACGGCTCCATCCACTCGGCGGCGTCGCCGCCGTGCAGCTCGATGTGCAGGTCGGAGCGCCGGATCACCTCCGTGGTGAGCGCCCAGGCGATGCGATCGGCCTGCGTGCCGGTGGGGCTGCCGGGAAACGCGCGGTTGAGATTCTTGCGGTCGAACGGATTGACGTAGGGCACGCGCTGCAGGAAAGCCTCGACGTGCGCGAGCCGCACGAGGATCACCGTGCCGCGCAGGCGCGCAGGATCAAGGCGCGTGAGCAGCCGCTGGGCCGCCAGGATGGGCGTGTACTCGAAGCCGTGCACGCCCGCCGTGAGGGCCAGCACGGGACCAGCGCCAGCGCCGTGAAACACCGACACGGGCACCACCGTGGCCGGATCGGCCGCGCCGGCAGCCACCGGAAGGTCGACGTCAGCCCGCTGCCCGGCCGCCACGGTGTGGCCGCCGATCGTGAAGGGCGCGCGCGACTGCGCCTGCGCCACACCGGGCGCCGACGGCCAGCAGCAGCGCAAGTCACCATCTCCACACGATTCACGTGCCTGCATTCGTGCTGTCGACTCCCTTGGGCTCCAGCGCCGGTGGCCGCGCGCGCCACCTGCAGCAATCGTCGCAGATGAACGACACTATCGTATCCACACTCGACACCTTGGGAGGCCACATGATCCAGATCCGCGACGCGACGCCCGACGACATCCCCGCGGTGCTGGCCATCTACAACCAGGTGATGGCCACGTCGACCGCGATCTACCGCGAGGAGCCGGCCACGCTCGACGGCCATCAGGAGTGGTTTCGCGCTCGCACGGCCCTGGGCTATCCGGTGCTCGTCGCCACCGATGCCGCCGGCGTGGCGGGCTTCGCCTCGTTCGGCGACTTCCGCCCCTGGCCCGGCTACCGCTTCACCGTCGAGCACTCGGTGCACGTGCGCCACGATTGCCGCGGGGCCGGCGTGGGCGGCGCGCTGATGCAGCCGCTCATCGCCCGGGCCACGGCCCTGGGCAAACACGTGATGATTGCCGGCGTCGACGCCGAGAACCTGGCGTCGCTGCGCTTCCACCAGCGGCTGGGGTTCGTGCCCGTCGCGCACTTCCG
Source organism: uncultured Acidobacteriota bacterium (assembly GCA_963814395.1). Classification (GTDB taxonomy): domain Bacteria; phylum Acidobacteriota; class Vicinamibacteria; order Vicinamibacterales; family UBA2999; genus CADEFD01. The sequence continues at coordinate 653,117 of CAWFCS010000027.1, read as the reverse complement.
CGAGGTGGGCTTCAAGTTCGGCCGCTGGCTCGACTTGATGTTCCTGCAGCGCCTCCTGGGCGACGACCGGCGCGCGTGACACAATGCCCACGCCGCGCATGGGGCGCGGCGACGGATGTTCGGGTCGCGGCGAGCCGCGACTCAGGCAGGGTGGTGATCGATGGGACTGATTGTGTCGCTCATCGTCGGCGCGATTGTCGGATGGCTCGCCAGCCTGGTCATGAAGACCAACGCGCAGATGGGCGCGCTCATGAACATCGTGGTCGGCATCATCGGCGCCTGGCTCGGCGGCGTGCTGGCCGGTCTGCTCGGCTTTGCCGCCACGACGACGGCGGCCTCGCTCATCGTCTCGATCATCGGCGCGTGCGTGCTGATCGCCCTGCTCAAGGCTGTCGGCGTGCTGAAGTAGCGCACCGAGTGTAGTGCGGCCGGCGGCGCCTCAGCGCGCTGCCGGCGCGCGGCACACGAAGCTGGCCGCGTCGTCGATGCTGCCGCTGCCCTGAATAGGCCGCCACCTGCGGGTGCGGGCAGAGCGGCCGGCGTGCGCGTCACGACGCTCGCCCGTCTTGCGGCGGGCCACGACCCGCGTCGGCGCCACGCCCTGCTCCACCCACTGCTCGAGCACCGTCAACATGTCGAACTGGTCGACGCCCGGCCCGCCGGAGCAGTGGTGCATGCCGGGCACGAAGTAGGTGCGCGTGAACGCATCGGCGGCCGCCTGCCCACCGACCACGCGGGTCATCTCCTCGACGTAGCGCAAGCGTGCCGTAGGCGCTGATGCCCGGGGTCGGCCCAGCCGTGATACACGATCAGCTTGCCGCCGGCCTGCTTGAACGGCCGCAGGTCGGGATCGAGCGGGCTCAGGATCTCGGTCATGGTCTTCAGACGCGGCAGGTCGGCGGGAAACCGGAACGTGCGCCACGAGAAGCCCGGCGCGTCGTCTTCGAGCGCCAGGAAGCGGAAGTTCGAGTCGGCCAGCGCGTAGCCGCTGGGCGCGCGCGCGCCGAAGGCCAACGTGCCGTCGGGCTGCGCCGCCGGCGGCTCGTTGCCGGTGATCCAGCCGCGCCAGCCCGACGGCGCCACCCTCGTGCCCCTTGGGGAAGGGCGGCGCGTACTCGCGGCCTGACGCGTCCTTCAAGCCCGCGTAGATGGTCTGCACGGTGGTGACCTGCGCGCGCGTGAGGCAGTCGGCGCCGTCGGCGCCCGGGCAGGCGAGCTGCGCGGGGTCGAACGTGCACGCGCGCGGATCGGAGATCAGGCCATCGACCAGGCCGTCCGTTGCCGTCGCACGCCGCCAGCGTGCTGCGCGAGAGCAGCTCCACCTTCTCGGCCGGCACGTAGTTGGCCGGCGAGGCGAGCAGCTGCTGGAAGAACACGGCGCGTCCCACCTGCATCGGCGTGCCGGTGGCCGGGTCGCCGGCAATCACGCCGTCGAAGTCGCCGGGGTAGCGCTGCACTTCCATCATGGCCTGGCGACCGCCGTTCGAGCAGCCGTTGAAGTAGGCGTGCGCCGGCAGCCGGCCGTAGAACGACGCGGTCAGCGGCCTTGGCCGCCACGGCCGTGACGTGCGTGCCGCGGTGGCCGTAGTCGATTTCCTTCGCGCGATTCTGTCCCCACGTCGGGATCGCTCGACGACGTGACCGGTGTCGGTCGACGCCGACGCGTAGCCGCGGGCCAGGCCCACGTCGAGCGGCCCGATGGCGCCGCCGAGTCCGCCCACGCCCTGGAAGTAGAACTTGCCGTTCCAGGCCGCCGGCAGGGCCAGGCGGAAGTTGACGGTGTTGCCGGGCACGGCCACATGGCCGTCGACGAGGCAATGTGCCGGCGTCGCACCAGCGCCCTCGGCCGTGGCGCTGGTGATGGTCGTGCCGGCCGGGGCCCGGCGCTGCAGTTCGGCCACCGTGCACACGGCTGGCGCGGACGCCGGTGCCGCGGTTTGCGCCTGCGGCGCCACCAGGGCCGTGAGCACGACCGCCGCCACGAGCATGGCTTGACGCATGGCTTCGCTCCTTAGACCGGGGTCACGCACGTCAGCGGGCGGATGGAACTCGCCCTCCCACTTGGCCACCACCACCGCGGCCAGGCAATTGCCCACCACGTTGGTCATCGTGCGCGCCATGTCCATGATGGCGTCGACGCCGAGAATCAGCGTGACGCCCTCGAGCGGCAGGTTGTAGCTGGCGAGGGTGGCGGCGAGAATCACGAGCGAGGCGCGCGGCACGCCGGCCACGCCCTTGCTGGTCAGCATCAGCGTGAGCATCATCGTGACCTGCTGGCCGATGGTGAGATCCACGCCGGCCGCCTGCGCCACGAACACCGCGGCCAGCGACAGGTAGAGCGTGCTGCCATCCAGGTTGAAGCTGTAGCCGAGCGGCAGCACGAACGACACGATCCGGCGCGGCACGCCAAACGCCTCCACGCACTCCATCGCGCGCGGCAGCGCCGCTTCGCTCGAGGTGGTCGAGAAGGCAATCAGCGCCGGCTCCTTGATGGCCTTGAGGAAGGCCACGATGGGAATCTTCCACAACAGCATCACCGGCAGCAGCACGACCAGGGCGAAGAAGGCCAGCGCCACGTAGAGCGTGAACACGAGATACGCCAGGTTCCACAGCACGCTGAGCCCGCTCGAGCCGATGGTGTAGGCAATCGCCGCGCCCACGCCGATCGGCGCGTAGAGCATCACGATGTGGGTCACCTTGAACATCGCCTCGGTGAGGGCCTCGCACCACTGCACCATCGGCCGGCCCTTCTCGCCGACCATGCCGAGGCCGATGGCGAAGAGCATGCTGAAGACCACGATCTGCAGCACGTCGCCGGTGGCCATCGCCTCGATCACCGAGGTGGGCACCATGTGCAGCAGAATCTGGTCCCAGGTCTGCGCCGTGGCGGTGATGGGCGGCGCGCCGGCGGGCGCCGGCAGCACCATGCCCACGCCGGGCCTGAGCACGTTCACGGCCAGCAGGCCGATGAGCAGCGCGAAGGTGGTGACCACCTCGAAGTAGATCATCGCCCGCAGGCCCATGCGGCCGACCACCTTGAAGTGGCCCGCGCCGGCGATGCCCGCCACCAGCGTGCCGAAGAGCAGGGGCGCGATGATCATCCGGATCATGCGGATGAAGATCTGGCTGAACGGGCGGATGATCTCGGCCCACTTCGGATTGGTGATGCTGATCAGGTAGCCGACCAGCAGGCCGACCACCAGGCCGAGCATGATCTGCGCGGTGGGCGAAAGACGGGCTTTGGCGGGTGTAGACACGCCGGAATTGTATTACGGGGCGGGGGCGGCGGGGCCGCAGAACGGCTCCGCCGCGCGCCTTTAGCGCACCGGTGCGCAGCGCTCCGGTGCCACCGGCCGGGGCAGCACGAGCGGCGCGGGCATGATCACGGCCGGCGGCCGCCAGCTGGTCGAAGGCCACCTGCTGCAGCGCCTTCACCTCGTTGCGCGGCAGTCCGAGTTCATACCCCGAACACTCGTTTTCGCCGAGCGAACGCGGGTCGCGCCCGGTGAGCCGGCCGAACACGACCAGCGCCTCCAGATAGTAGCCGTGGGTGCTGGCGTGGTAGTGGTCGTAGGTCCACAGATTGACCTTGCCGGGTGAGATGCCGTCGTAGGGATTCGGGTCGGCCACGCCGGTCTGCATGGCGCGCGTCCAGGCCTCGCCCACCGGCAGCACCGACTTGATCGGCGAGGCGCCGGCGGCCGCCTTGTCGTTGGCCGCCCGCACGTCGCGGGCCATCGCCTCGATCGGCTTGCCGGCCCACGCGCCCTTGGGCGGATAGGTCTGGTCGGCCCGCGACCACGTGGCCATCAGGTGAATCTCCACCTTCGGGTTGCGCGCGCGCAGGAAGTCGGCCATCTGCCGGCTCGTGGCCACGAGCTTGGCGGGATCGCCCGGCTTGTCGAAGTCCAGCGTGCTCTGACCGTGCATCACCACGATGTCCCACGGCCGGCGGCCAATCACGCCGAGCTTGTTCTCGAGATGGAAGTCGAGACCGCTGCCGCCGCGCGTTTCGAGCGACACGTCGTAGTACAGACCGGCCTGGTCGGCGAACGACTTGAAGAGCGCCGGCACGCCGCCGATGCCCTCGCTGTTCAGATCGGTGACGGTCTCGGCACGATAGAACTTCACGGCCGATCCGGCGCCGAAGGTGAAGCTGTTACCGACGAACAGCACGCTCGTGCCGCTCGGGCCGGTCAGTGGCGGCGGCGTCTGCGCCTGCGCCACGGCCGCGCCGAGCACCACGCTCATCACCCCGGCGGCCACGACTCTCATGACGGTTTCTTTCATGTGGATGCGCGTCACTCTACCTCAGCAGCCGTCCCCGGCGCTCAGCGCGAACGGGCCAGCCTGCTCACGAGTTCCCAGTTGAAGCGCACGAATCGCTGGAACTCGCTTTCGCGCAGCCGTTCCTGATCGCCGTGCATGCCGTAACCGGCCGACTGGTCTTCCAGGTCCACGCCAGCGCCGATGCCGATGCACTGCACGCCCTTGGCGCGCAGCGGCCACATGTCGGTGGCATACGTGCTCATCGAGGGCAGCGTGGGCACCTGGTAGACGGCCTGCACCGCGGCTTCGGCGGTGGTGAAGAGCTCGGCATCGAGCCGGGTCGGGGGGATGGCGGGCCGCGTACCGCCGCCTCCGGCAAACTGCACGTCCACGGCCGGGTCGTCGATCGCTTTCGTGATCTGCGCGAGCAGCGCCACCGGATCTTCGCTGGGCACCATGCGCACATCGAGCCGCGCCTTCGCCTCGGACGGAATCACGTTGGAGCGATAGCCGCCCGTGAAGATGTTGGGCGACACCGACGTGCGCGCCATCGAGGCGTGGCGCGGCTCGTGCTGCCACAGCCAGTCAGCCGCGGCGGCCGCCACCGTCGCGTCTGGCGACACCACATCGCGATAGGCGCGCGCCTGCTCGGGCGAGGAGGCCACGGTGGCGAGGCGGCGGAAGTAGCGGCCGGTGGTTTCGTCGAGCTTCACGTCGGGCTGCCACGCGATGAACTTCCCCACGGCGTTGCCCAGGTGCGCGATGGCGTTCCCCGTGAGCGGCACCGAGCCATGCCCCGAGATGCCCTTGGCCGTGAGCTCCACGCCGCGCGAGATCTTCTCGATCACCTGCACGGTGGCGTAGCGCACCTCGCCCTTCTCGCGAATCGTGTCGCCGCCCTCCGCGATGCAGTACTCCGCGTCGATCTCGTCGTAGTGCTGGGCCAGCATGTGGCCGATGCCCAGGTTCGATTGCCCCTCTTCGCCGGATTCGGCCAGCAGGATCACGTCGCGATCGAGCGGCACGGCCAGCCGCTTCAAGAGCAGCATGGTCATGACGGCCGACGGCGAGATTGTCCTTGTCGTCGATGGCGCCGCGGCCGTAGACGAAGCCGCCGTCGCGCGTGGCGCTGAAGGGCGGGAAGGTCCACTTCGACGCGTCGACCGAGACGGTGTCGAGATGGCCCAGGATGAGCAGCGGACGCTTCGTGCCGTTGCCCTTCAGCCGCGCCACCACGTTGGGGCGCTGCGGATCGAGCGCAAACACCTGCGCCGGGATGCCCGCCCGGTCGAAGAGCGCCTTCAGCCACTCGGCCTCGGGCTTCTCGACCGCTGTCGAGTCGAAGCGGATGAGCGACTGGTAGAGGCCGAGCGCCTCGGGCTCCACCGCCGCCCAATCGGGTTGCGAGGGACGGCCCTGCGCGCCGAGCGACGTAAGTGCAGTAGTGGCCACGAGCGCGGTGGCCACGAGCGCGGCCGGAAGCAGCAACCACGACGCCTTCATATCCGCTCCTACTCTGCCGCCGGCACCGGCACGAGTCCCACTCGCTTCGCCATGAAGATATCGGGCTTGCCGAAGCCGTTGGCGTCGGGCAGCACGCCCACCACCGCATAGCCGAGCTTCCGGTAGAACTCGAACGGATGCCCGCCGTGGCTCCGCAAGTCGTTCATGGCCGCCAGCGGGTCGGGATAGAGGTCGGCACCACCAAGTGTGGTCCGGCCGTTCTCGTCGTCCGTGCCGAGGCACACGGTCATGCCGCCGCGCTCGCGCACCTGCACCTCGAGGTCTTCGATGAGGGCCCGGCCCACCCCCTGGCCCTGGCTTTCGCGGTGCACCACGATCGGGTGGATCTCCCACACCCAGCCGTCGTAGGTCGAGACCGCGCCAATCCACCCCAGCACGCGCCCGTCGTCGTCGACGGCCACGCGGCTGATCTTGTCGTCCTCGAGCGATTCCTGCACCGTCTCGAGGGCGTCTTCGCGGGTCTGCCACACCTCGGTGCCAGTGCCAGAGAATCCGCTCACCAGCACGTCGGCCACGGCAATCAACAGCGCCGGGTCCCCCGGCGTCAGGTCAACGATCCGCACGCGCTGCCATCTATGCCGCCATCCGCGCGCGCAGCTCGCTGTCGATCGCCGCGAGGAACTCTTCGGTCGTGAGGTACGGATGATCCGCGCGAATCAGGATGGCGAGGTCCTTGGTCATGCGGCCGGACTCGACCACGTCGACGCACACCTTCTCGAGCGTCTCGGCGAACGTCACCACGTCGGGCGTGCCGTCGAACATGCCGCGGTAGTAGAGCCCGCGCGTCCAGGCGTAGATCGACGCGATCGGGTTGGTGGACGTCGGCTTGCCCTGCTGGTGCATGCGGTAGTGGCGCGTCACCGTGCCGTGCGCGGCCTCGGCTTCCACCGTCTTGCCGTCGGGCGACATCAGCACCGAGGTCATGAGGCCGAGCGAGCCGTAGCCCTGGGCCACGGTATCCGACTGCACGTCGCCGTCGTAGTTCTTGCAGGCCCAGAGATACCCGCCGCTCCACTTCATGTTGGCGGCCACCATGTCGTCGATCAGGCGATGTTCGTAGACCAGGCCCTTCGCATCGAAGGCGGCCTTGAACTCGGCATCGAACACGCGCTGGAAGGTGTTCTTGAAGGTGCCGTCGTAGACCTTGAGGATGGTGTTCTTGGTGGAGAGATACACCGGGTAGTTGCGGCCCAGACCGTAGGTGAAGCAGGCGCGGGCGAAGCCCTCGATCGAGGCGTCGAGGTTGAACATGCCCAGGGCCACGCCGCTGCTCTTGGTCTTCATGACCTCGCGCGAGATGCCTTCGCCGCCGCCCTCGGGCGTCCAGCTCAGGGTGATCGTGCCGGCGCCGGGGAAGTGGAAATCCTGCGCGCGGTACTGATCGCCGAAGCCGTGACGGGCCACGACCACCGGCTTGTCCCAGTGCGGCACCAGGCGCGGCACGTTCTTGCACACGATCGGCTCGCGGAAGATGGTGCCGTCGAGGATGTTGCGGATGGTGCCGTTCGGCGACCGCCACATCTGCTTCAGGTTGAACTCCTTGACGCGGGCCTCGTCCGGCGTGATCGTGGCGCACTTCACCGCCACGCCGTGCTGCTTGGTGGCGTTGGCCGAGTCGATGGTGATCTGGTCGCCAGTCGCGTCGCGAGCCTCGATGCCGAGGTCGAAGTACTTCAGGTCGATGTCGAGATACGGCAGGATCAGCGTCTCGCGGATCTTCTGCCAGATGATGCGGGTCATCTCGTCGCCGTCCATCTCGACGACGGGATTCTTGACCGTGATTTTCTTCACGTGAGGCTCCTTGGAACGCAACCGAAACGGGGAATTATAGCGCGGCCGTACAGCAAAACGGCGGCACCCGCCGTGGCGGGACCGCCGTGCTGCGTTCCTGGCCCGAGGGCCGCCGTCGTGACGGGTCTACTTCACCGTGTCGTTCACGGCCGCTTTGCCGCTCACCAGCTTGCAGACCGCCGAATTGGCCAGCACCTGCGTGACCTCGAGCATGCCGGTCTGCTCGATCACCTTGTCGAGCAGCCGTCCGTCGGCGTCCTTGATCTCGTCCACCACGTGGTGCACCTGGAACTTCTGGCCCACCTTCACGCCCGCGCCCGCGCCGCGGTTGATGTAGTAGGAACCGGCGCGCGTGCTCACAATCTGGCCTTCGGGCGCCGCCGGGGTCATCGACTGCAGGGAATTGGTCTGCTCGGAGAGCTTCAGCACCACCTGCTCCACGGCCGGCCGGAGGGCTTCCTGGGCCGCGCCCTGGTCGAAGGTCTGCTCGGCGCTCACGCCCTTGAAGTAGCCGCCGCCCATGCGCTTGTTGCCCTGGCCCACGGCCACGATCATCACTTCGCCGGTTTCGGTGTTGACCAGGCGCGCATCCACCTTGCTCTCGGCGTTCGAATACGAACCGCCGATGCCGCGCAGGCCAATCGACGTGCGCTTGATCGAGAAGGCCGTGATCGAGCCGGTGAGCAGCAGCTGCACGCCGAGCAGCTTGCCCACCTTGGCCGCGGTGGCGGACGTGACGGCACCGCTCGCGCCCAGGTTCTGCTCGCGCAGAATGGCGTCGAGCTGCGCGCGTTCGATCACGGTGTACTTGCCGGTCTGCACGAGCTGCGTGGCCAGTTCGTCGGCCGCCGCGCGGCCCAGGTTATCGCCCCACCAGGACCAGGTGCTGTTGTTCTCGAAGTTCGAGACCGCAATGCGGATCTTCGCCTGGGCAAAGACGCTGGACGGCGCGCCCACGAGCGCCACGCCAATCATGAGGACTACGGCTGTCAGTCGACCAAAGCGGACCATCGATCTCTCCTTCGCGCGGGGGACGCCGCGCCCGAACGTGCACGGTCTTGCCACAGGATGCGTTCCGGGCAGGATACGCTCCCCTGCCCTATCGGCTCAAGCAGGACCGCTTAACAGCCCCACGCCACCGGGTATAGCGAGAAAACCTCCGGTGGAAGGTCAACCGCCGTCGATGTCTCGATCACCGTCCGGTTCTAGCCAGCGCCGTGGTATCGTCCCGGCGCCCGATTCCGCAGGAGCCACGGATGCGCCGAGTATTCGCCCTCGCCACCCTCATCGCCCTGACCGTCGCCTGTAGCGGTAGTAGCGGCAACACCCCCACGAGTCCTGGTCCGGCGGGGCTGACGCCGCCAACTCCGGCCCCGCCGGGGACGGTCCTGAGCCGGGGCACGATGAGCGCTGTGGTGGATGGCACGCGCTGGGAGGCGGCAACTCCGACGGTCCTGGTCGGCGGGCTTGCCGGCCTCACCTCACTCTCGGGCACGGCCTCACCCGGCGGCCTACACATCTCTCTCATTCTGCCAGGGGCGGTGGGCACGCACACCCTGAACCTCACCTCGTTTGTGAGCTGTTCCGTCTACGAGAACCTCGCGACCCGCTTTTGGTTGGCCAGCCCTTTCGAAACCGGAAGTACCTGCACGGTCACAGTGACGACCCATTCGCCGACGCGCGTCGCTGGCGTGTTCTCGTTCACGGGCGTCTCCGGTCCGGGCGTCAGTCCCGCGTCGCGCACCGTGACGGACGGCACGTTCGACCTGTCGCAGTAACTCAGCGGTTACGCGTGCACGCCCGGCGCCTCGTGGCCGGTACGCTCCACGTATTCCACATACGACCCGAGATAGACGTGCGGCTGCGCTTCCCTGCCGCTCTCGCCGCCCAATTCGAGCACGCGGTTGCTCAGCCGCCGCAGGAAGGCGCGGTCGTGCGACACGAACAGCATGGTGCCCTCGAAGCTGGCCAGGGCATCGAGCAGCATGTCCTTGGTGGCCAGATCCAGATGGTTGGTGGGCTCGTCGAGCACCAGGAAGTTGGGCGGGTTGAGCATCATGCGGGCGATGACCAGCCGCGTCTTCTCGCCCCCCGACAGCGCGCGGATCTTCTTGTCCACGTCGTCGCCCGAGAAGCCGAACGCGCCCGCCAGGCTGCGCAGCGTGCCTATCGACTCGTCGGAGAAGTCGTTCATCAACTGCTCTTCGATGGTCAAGGCGGGGTTCAGCACCTCGAGCGACTGCTGGGCGAAGTAACCCATCTGCAGGCTGGCTCCGAGGCGCACCTCGCCGGCATCCGGCTTCGTCTGTCCGGCCACCATCTTGAGCAGCGTGCTCTTGCCGGCGCCGTTCTTGCCCATCACGCACCAGCGCTCGCCGCGGCGGATGGTCAGGTTCACGCCGTCGTGCACCACGCGCTTGCCGTAGGCCTTGCTCACCCCTTCCAGCATCGCCACCTGGTCGCCAGACCGGGCCGGCTGCCGGAAGTCGAAGGTCACGAGCTTGCGGCGCTTCGGCAACTCGATCTTCTCGATCTTGTCGAGCGCCTTCACCCGGCTCTGCACCTGCGCGGCCTTGGCGGCATGCGCGGCGAAGCGGTCGATGAAGCGCTGCTCCTTGGCCAGCATGGCCTGCTGACGCGCGTAGGCGGCCTCGCGGTTGGTTTCGCGAATGGCCCGCTCGCGCTCGTAGAAGTCGTAGTTGCCGGAATAGCTGGTGATCTCGCCGCCGTCGATCTCGGCGATCTTCGTGACCAGGCGGTTCATGAACTCGCGGTCGTGCGAGGTCATGAGCAGCGCGCCCGGCAGCGTCTTCAGAAACGACTCGAGCCAGATGATCGACTCGATGTCCAAGTGGTTCGTGGGCTCGTCCATGAGCAGCACGTCGGGCCGGCCGAGCAGCACGCGGGCCATGGCCACACGCATCTTCCACCCGCCCGACAAGGCGCCGACGTCGCCATCGATGCGGTCGTCTTCGAAGCCGAGCCCGTGCAGGATCTCGCGCGCCTGCGCCTCGAGCGCGTAGCCGCCGAGATGGTCGTACTCTTCCTGCACCTCGCCGAAGCGCGAGAGAATCCGGTCCATGTCGTCGGCCTGCGCCGGGTCGGCCATGGCGTGGTTGAGCGCCTCGAGCTCGTGGTGCAGGTCGCCGACCCGGCCGCTGCCGGCAATGGCCTCGTCGAGCACCGAGCGCCCCGCCATCTCGCCCACGTCCTGACGGAAGTAGCCGATCGACAGCTTGCGCGGCACCGACACGTCGCCCTCGTCGGCCGCTTCCTCGCCGACGATCATGCGAAAGAGGGTGGTCTTGCCGGCGCCGTTGGGGCCGACCAGGCCCACCTTCTCACCGGGATTGAGCTGGAACGAGGCGTCGACGAAGAGAACCTGGCGGCCGTACTGCTTGCCGATGCGGGAAAAGGAAATCATGGCGGATCCGTCTATGGTATCGCGCCCCGCGGCCCCTGCAATGGCACAAGAGGTGTGCGACCATGGGGCATGCCCATTGCGGCCTCACGCCTTCGCGCCAATATCTACAGACTATTGGACGAGGTACTCGAGACCAGGAAGCCCCTCGAAATTGAACGGCGTGGTCGGCGGGTCAGAATCGAACCAGTAGAACCGCGGGGGCGCCTCGGGGCACTCGTCCGGAGACCGCGGTTTCTGAGAGTGGAGCCTGAGTCGATCGTGCACATCGAATGGCTCAATGAACGGCGACCGTAGCGCGCGTCCCAGCGACCCGCCTGGTTAGAATGTCGGCATGAACCGACGCGCGCTTGCCTGCTTTCTAATCGTGGCCGTGGCGGGCTGCCGCACGGCCGCCCCGCCACCCGCCCTGCCCGACGCCACGCCGGCACCGCCCGCGGGCGCTGCGCCAACGGCCGAACGCGCCGAGCCCGACAGCATCCGCTGGGTGCGAGACGCAGCGGAGTATCGCGCCGCGGTGCTGCAAACCTATCGGCTCGTCACCGCGCAGGTGGAGCGTGAGGCCGCCGGCCGCGCCGCCGGCTCGTGGGCGGTGGTGCTCGATGCCGATGAAACGGTGATCAGCAATCTCACCTATCAGGCCGAACGCGCGCGGGCGGGCCTGGGCTACTCCACCGACAGTTGGGCGGCCTGGGTGCGCCGGCGTGAAGCCACGCCGCTGCCCGGCGCCGCGGCGTTCCTCACGCGGGTGCGTGCGCTCGGCGGCAAGATTGCGATCGTCACCAACCGGCTGGGCTCCGAGTGCGACGACACGATCGCCGTGTTCACGCGCGACGCCCTGATCTACGACGCGATGTTGTGTCGCCCCAACGGCAGCCCGTCCGACAAGAACGCGCGCTTCGACGCGGTGCGCACCGGCGCGGCGCCGGGCATCGCCACGCCGGTTGAGGTCGTGGCCTTCGTGGGCGACAACATCCAGGATTTTCCTGGACTCACGCAGAAGGTCAAAGACGGCGGCGAGGCGGCCTTCGCCGCGTTCGGGCAGCGGTTCTTCGTGCTGCCCAACCCGATGTACGGAAGCTGGCAGTAAGAGCAGGGACTAGGGACTAGGGACCAGGGACCAGGGACTCGGGGCTCGGGGCCCGGAACGGGCTTCAGCGCGGACGGTCACGCGGCCCCGCGGGCTCCGGACGGTTCATCAAGGTCACGGACGCCAGAGCACACCGATGGCCCATCCGAGGTTCAACGGCGTGCCGTCCCATACCGGAAGTCGACCGGCGGGAGGGAGAGGCAGGGGTGGTGTTCGCATCACATCTGGCACCTCTTGGACGATGCCGCCATTCGGCCGAAAGAAGGTCACGGTGCCGTCGTCGTGCCGTGCTGCTGAGAATCCCCCCTCGTGGAGGGCGCAATGATGGCGTCGGCACACGAGCATCAGGTTCTCGAGACTTGTCGGGCCACCTTCCGACCAGTGAGTCACGTGATGTGCGTCGCACCGTCGCGACGTGCAGCCCGGGAAGCGGCAGCCGCGGTCACGCGCGATGAGGGCACGGCGGATTGAGGACGGCACCGTGCGGGTCTTCCGCCCCACGGCGAGCAGCGCCCCTGTCGCCTCGTGGCGCACCTCGATGACTGACGCATCGCAGGCGAGCCGCCGTGACGTTTCCGCGGAAACGTACGTCGCGCCGGAGTCTGTTTCGAGCACGCCGTCGAACGGGTTGGTCTGCGCCGCCGTGGCCGGATGCGCCGCGCGGGGTTCGTCGGCGTCCACATGCAGGATGACCTGATAGCGGTCACCAGCAGAACCGCGGTCGAGGTCTGCCGACAACGCCGTCTCCGCCAGCAGTCCAAGCGCGTCTGCCCGGCGCTGTCCGGCCGTGACCTCCTCGCACTGGGTGGGCCCCGCTGGAACGCCCGAGGCCTCTCGGAATAGTTGGTCTGCCGCCGCCTCGAGCGCACGTTGAACCACCGCGCCGATCTCGGGCGTGAGCCGGCCCCGGATCACGACCATGCCGTCGTCATCCACCCACGTGGACAGGTGTCGGCCCAGATACTGTGTCCTGGCTTGGTGCCCGGCCTCGGCGCGATCGACTCGCCGCCACGCACGCACGAGCCGCTCGACCTGCGAGGCGGTGCCGGCCAACGCCAGGTCCACGAGCCGTCGTTCGTTGGTCGGCGTGGCCACTCGCGTGACGGCGCGCACTTTGGCGTACGAGATGGCGCCGCGCTGCATGGTGGCGCTGGTCAGTGGCAACGCGGCGAGCGCCTTGGCAACCCGCACCTTCTCACGGCACGCGCCGAGGTCGATGCTCGTGCGCCAGTGAAGCCAGTGGGCGCACGACAGAAAGCCGTTGTTCCACCCGGACCGCGCGTCGAACTCCCTGAGCATGACGAGTAGTTCGTAGGTGGCGGCGTGCAGGCGTGCGGCCAAATCCGCGATGGCCTCGCCGAGCTCGTGGGTGGCATCGCCGCCATGAACCGACGTCGACGTGAGCGCGTGGTCCTGAGCCGTGTCGAGCATGGGCATGGGCCTCATGCTCAATGATAACGACGAAGATTTCAGGCTCTCAGGATGCCGCAGGAGCTACGAGTTGCGCGCGATTCGAGGGCGGGGATGGACATGCCGACGTTTGCGAGTCGTGCTTCGACTACGGCGACACCAGGCCCACTTGGCATCACGTCGGCGAGTAAATCGCGGTCGGGGCCTGAAAACGTGTCAAGGGGAAAACGATTCCGTCGCGATACTTTTCGGCGCACTCTGCGCTCAAGCAGACTGCGCGTGTGGCCCGGCACGCGTCTCAGCGCGGAGTGCGTCGAGCATGGCCGCGCCGCAGCAATTTACCGCCTGAGGGGGAATCCTGCTCGAGGGCCTTGGCCAGGGCTGGCCAGGGGCTCGCGCTACTCCGCCACGCGCCCGCGGATCGCGTGCGCTCGTCCCGTGCACATGATGCGGCCCGCGGCGTCTGGCTGCAGACGTGCCCACAGCCGCGCGCGCAGAGCCGCGACGTCGTCTGACGTCAGCGCGGCAAGGTGAGTACCGGCGCTCGCACTGCCCGTGACCGTCGCCCAGTACTCGTTGCGATCCGCGAACGTCCGCGCCACCGTGATGGCCGTCGAGTCGACGTGCGTGAGTCCGGCGCCGGTCCACAACGCGTGCATCAGGTCGAGCCGCGACGCCTCGGGGCTGGGCGGCGCGGGCACGGGCATCCCGAGCGCGCGCATGTCGTCGAACAGCGGCTCGTAGGGGAAACCGCCGCCGGGCATGTCCCAGGCATACGCCGAGACGCTGCCGCCGGGACGCACGACGCGCGCCATCTCCGCGACGCCGCGGGCCGGGTCGGTCACGAAGAAGATCACCAGCGGCATGACCGCCGCATCGAAGGTGCGGGCCGGGTACGGCAACGCCATCGCATCGCCCTGGCGCAGCTCGGCATCCCGCAGGGCTGGCCTCGACCTGGCGTACGCGATCTGCGCCGCCGATGGATCGATGCCGGCGATGGCGCGCGGTGCCAAGCGCCTGGTCAGCAATTCGGTGAAGGCGCCGTTGCCGCAGCCGACGTCGAGCCACGACCATCCCGGGTTGGCAGCCAGCCAGTCGAGAAAGCGCTCGCCCGCCGACTGGCTCCAGACCCCCATGTAGCGCTCATAGGCGGCACCGTCGTCGAACTGAATCTCGTTGGTCGCCACGGTCACCGGCTAGTCGAGATCGCGGAGTTCGTCGTCGAGACGCGTGAGCGCTGCGTGGTCGACGGCACCAGCGCCGGCCGCAGCCGTCACCAGGTGGCCACTGCTCACCGCCTGCACCACCTTCCAGGTGACGGCGCCGGCGGTCACGAAGGCCAGCAGCGCCGGCACGAGCCACGCCAGCCAGCCCACGCCCTGCGCCTCCGGCGCGCCGAGGATGTCGGCGCCGTACTGCCGCACCAGATCGGCCTTCACGGCCGTGGGCGACTCGCCTGCGGCGAGGCGGACGGCCATCTCCGTGCGCAGGTCGCCGGCCTTGGGCGACGTGCAGTCGGCCAGCAGGCGGCCGGGGCAGAACGGGCTCATCAACTGACTCGCCAGGTCGGCGGCCTGCTGTTTCGCGCTCGGCCCCTGCGCCGCCGCCGGCGCCACCAGCGCCGCCGCGAGACACAGGGCCATCAGTGTGCGTCGAGTGGTCATGTCATCGTCCTTTGGTGGAGGCGGGCTTCGCTGGCGGCCAGGGATCCGCGAACCGCGGGTCGCTCGTGAACGCCAGGTCGGTGAGGCTCTCGAGGAACGCCACCAAATCGCGGCGCTCGTCGTCGCTCAGCGTGAACCCCTTCACGAACTCGCTCTTGTGCACGTTGCCCGCGCCCACGCCCTTGCGCGGACCGTCCGCGACGGTTCGTCCACCGGCCTCGTAGTGCCGAATCACGTCCGTGAGCGTCGCCAGGCTGCCGTCGTGCATGTACGGCGCGGTGAGCGCGATGTTACGCAGCGACGGCGCCTTGAAGCGGCCCATGTCGTCGGGGTCCTGCGTCACCTCGTGCACACCGGTGTTCGGCGCGGGATACGACCCCTGGGCGTCGAGGTTGTAAAGCCCCGTGTTGTGGAACTCGACCTCGAGGAAGCCCTTGCCCACGTAGTCGGCCGTCTCGGTGAAGTTGAAGCCGCCGTGGCAGTGGAAGCACTCGGTGCGCTCCGAGAAGAAGATCTCCTCGCCGCGCATCGCTGCGGGCGAGAGCGCGCGGGGATCGGCGCTCGTGCGATACAGGTCGTAGGGCGATCGGCCCGAGAGCAACGTGCGCTCGAACGACGCGATCGCGCGCGTGACGTTGGCCAGCGAGATGGGCGCGGCATCGCCGGCAAACGCCGCCGCGAACATCGCCGGATAGCGCGGCTCCGCTCGCAGCCGGGTCAACATCTCCTGCTCCTTGCCCGAGAGCCCCAGTTCCACCGGGTCTTCACCGAACATCGGCACGAGCGCCTGCGTCTCGAGCCGGCGCTGCGTGGGATTGGCCCAGGTCAGCACCGGGCTGTAGGCAATGTTGGCCAGGCCCATCGAGCCGCGCGGATGCACCTCGCCGGTCACGCCCACGGCGCGCGCCTTGCCATCGGTGAAGGCGAGCCGCTGCTCGTGACAGTTGGCGCACGAGAACGTGCCGTCGGCGGAGAGCCGCCGGTCGTAGAACAAGTGACGGCCGAGTGCCACCTTCGCGCCGTTCATCGGGTTGTCAGCCGGCACCTTGGGACGCGGGAAGCCGGGTGGCAGGTCCCAGGTGTAGCTCGCCCCGCCGTCGGTGGCGCGCACGCTGAGCCGCACGCCGCCGAGGCTGCGCACCCAGGCCACGAGCTGCCAGCGCTCGGTCTCCGACAGCGCGGAGAAGGCGGGCATCCCACTCGACGGTATGCCGTTGGCGATCACCCAGTAGATTTCGCCGTCGGCATGCGTGCGCAGGTCGGCGCGCGTGAGATCCGAGGCCGCCGGGCGATTGGCCACGGGGGCCACGCCGCCCTTGCCGAGCGGGCCGTGACAACCCGCGCAGCGCGCCGCGTAGGTGGCCTGACCGGCCGCCAGATCGGTGTCGGTGAGGTCGAGCGGGCTCGCCAGCATGCGCGCTTGCGCCGGCGCGTGATGGATGTGCTCCTGCCGGCCGTCCACGCCCGCCGCCAACGCGAAGGCCCAGAGCAGAGCCGCACCGCCGAGTGCTGCCGTCGCCCGCATGGTCGTCTCCCTACCGCGCCATGGTGGCCGCGGACTTCACGCGGAACACCTTCTGCGCCGCGGCGGCCGCGCCGCCCACCGGCAGCCCCAACTGCCCGAAGAGACCCGCACACTCCGGGTCGGTGCCGCCCGACATGCAGCCCATGGCCGTCTTGTCGGTGTTCACGTCGACGTTGCTCGTGGCGAAGAGCGACAGGAAGTCGAGCTCCACGACGTCACGCGCGGCTGAGAAGGCGGACAGGTCCACCGTCACGGCGTTGCGGTTCGCGCACGACACGGGCACGGTGCTGGGGCTCCCCGCCGGCGTGCAGGCGGTGCTGCCCAGGTGCACCAGCCAGCCGCGCGGCTGCCCCGTGCTCTTGAGGTCGAAGCGCATGAACTTGTAGCCGCCGTTCCAGTTCCAGAACATGCGGCTCAGGTTGAGGGGCGACGGCTGCAGCGTCGGGTCGCGATGGTTCTTCTCGAACGGCAGGCCCACCTCGAAGCGCACGCCCGTGTAGCGGCCGGCGGGCACGGTGCCCTCGACGACATCGCGGGTTTGCTCGGTGCCATTGGCGCAGGCGCCCGTGGCGTTCTCGAAGTCGAGCAGCGCCACGTCGTCGACCTGCCAGAGGCCGTCTTGCGTCAGCGTGACGGGCGTGTCGGTGCCATCGGCCCGCACCAGCCGCAGACGCGACAGATACAGGCGCGCGTCGATGATGCTCACCGTGGACTTGGTGGTGCCCACCTGCGCGATCGGCGCGCCACAGCCCACAGCGGTGCCGCCGGCGGTGAGCGCAAAACGGAGCGTCACGGGCATGAGCGCCGGCTGGGCCGGCGCTGGCGCGCCGCGATACACGAGAAAGTGCTGGCGCGGCAGGAAGTCGTGCTGCGCGTCGAGCACGAAGCCGGCGGCGGTCAGTTCCTGGCTGATCTGATCCGGCGTGAACCGGAAGGCGTCGGCCGGGCCCCCGCCCGGCGCGCCCTTGCGGAAGTCGACGATGGCGAGCCGGCCGCCAGGCCGGAGTTTCTCGCGCACGCCAGCGAAGTAGACCGGGCGGTTGGCGATGTGATGGTAGGTGTCGACCACGAGCACGACGTCCATCGGCTCGGGCAGGTTCGGACGCGCGGCCGTCGCCTGCACCGCCACCACGTTGGCGCGCTTCTCGGCCGCGGCGCGCGCGGTGAGATGCGCCACCATCTTCGGTTCGAGGTCCACGGCAAACACCGTGGGTCTGGCCACGGATGCCGCCAGGCGCATCGAGAAGTAGCCGGTGCCGGCGCCGATGTCGGCCACCTTGTCGCCGGGCTTCAAGGCCAGGGCCTCGATCACCCGCGACGGCATCTGCCACGCGTCGCGCGCCGGATCGTCGAACTCCTTGGCGTAGCGGGCCGGGTCGTCGAAGGCGTGGTCCATGTGGCCCAGCACGCCGTCCGGCTTCTGGCCGTGCGACTGTGGGGCGCCGGGCGCGGTGCCGTGCGGTGTTTGCGCAGCCGTCTGGCTGGCGAACATCGCGACGAGGGTGAACGCCAAGGCGCCCGAGCGAGCAGCGTGGATCGTCATGCCCCTATCTTGGGGCGCTCGCGGGAGCTCCGGCCGCGACCAGTTGTCGCACATGAATCACGCTGGCCCCGGGCACGCCCGACGTCCAGGCCGCCACCACGCCGCTGCCGGTCGTCGCCATCACCGGGTAGAGCGTGGGCGCGCCGGGCCGCGGCCAGCCGCGTGGGCGGGCCGAACTGCACCGCGCCGTCGGCCTGACGCACCCCCACGCTGTAGGCGGCAGTGCGCACGCCCGCCAGAGACTCGTCCCAGGCCACCACGAGGCGGCCGGCGTCATCCACCACCACTTGCGGATGCGAGGGCTTGGGGCTGCCCAGCGTGGGGATGCGCGTGCGCGGCGCGAACGTGCCGTCGTCGCGCAGGGCCGAGTAGAAGAGCGCGCCCATCGGCTCGGCGCCGGGAATCACGGTGGGCCACACGATGTGCACGCGGCGGTCGGCGGCCGCGGCCAGCGCCGGCCCGTCGTCGGGGCAGCCGTTGATCGCCCAGCCGTCTTCGCTCACGCGCGCCGGCGGCGCGAACGTGCGGCCGCCATCACGCGAGACGGTGAAGGCCATGTCGCGCATGTTGCCGGCATACACGTGGCGCCAGGCCGACACCAGCGTGCCGCCGGGCAGCGCCACGATGGCCGACTTGCAGCAGTAGCACACGCTCGGCGTGAGCGCGCGTTCCGGCGTGGAGCGCGTGCCGACGGCCGCGTAGTAGAGGCTCGACTTCTGCGCCATGGCCACGCCGTCGTCCGCAGCCGCTCCGTGTGCGTGTTCGGTCTTGGGCCCCGCCAGACCGCGATGGTCGAGCCAGATCACGTGCGCCACGCCCTGGTCGTCGAGGGCCAGCGCGTGCCAGCCGCGATCGCCCGCGGCGCCGGCGGCCTGCAGCGACACAGGCGCGCCGAAGGTGGCGCCGCCGTCCACGCTGCGCGCCACCTTGATCTCGGTGCCCTGGTCCTTCGGCGTTCCAGGCCACGACCACCTCCGGCGTCGTGCCGGGGCGCGCGCGCAGCGCCACGCGCGGCGGAATCTCGCCGCTCACGCGGCCATCGCCGGCCACGGTGTTGACCTGCACCGGTGCCCCGAACGCGGCGCCGCCATTGGTGCTCGTCGCCACGAAGATGTCGGACTTGCCCGAGGCCGTGGCGGCCCACACGACAGCAACGTGGCGGCCCTGCGCCGCGATCCACGGCGTCGCATTGGCGCGTCCAGGCACCGCGAGCGTCAGCGGCGCGCCGGCGGCCGGCACCGGCTGTCTGGCGTCGAGCGCCACGCCCGCGACCACGGCGCCGCACACGACCAACAGTGCAGAGAACAGGGAAGAACGGGAAGCCATCGAGACACACGCGCCATCACACACCTCAATCAGAACGACCGGCCACGCGCGATCCCCCCGCGGGGCCGATCACGCCTTCCAAGCACACGAGGGCGGCGGTCAGATTCGAGGCGGTGGCGCGTCGGGCGGAAGACTAAGCGCAGGAGACGACGCGCGGGTGGCGGAGTAGCCTCGGCCTGGCGTCGCGACGATCGGCGCCGCCGGCACTGGCGCGGCCAGCGTGGCGCCCTGCAGCAACACGGCCGAGAGCGCGGTGGCGGGTGCGTCGCAGGTGCCCGTGAGCTGGCACGGGTCGGCGGCTGGCACCAGCTCGTGGCACGCGGGCGCGGCCGCGTCGCGGTGCCCGTGCGCGGCGCAGCAGTCGCGCGGCGCCAGGGCCGAAAACGCCAGGGCGTAGCACAACAGCCACGCGGCCACGCCTCGACGAAGGTGCCGGCGAACGATGCGCATGATGGGGAGCGGCGCTCGACTCACCCGCACGGCTCAGCGCGCATGATTTCGATTTCCGGGTCGAACACCTCGACGCCGTCGATCAGGATGCTGTAGCGATAGCGCTTCTTCGGCTTGACGTCGTCGCGCACGGTGACGCGGGCGGCGCGATCGAAGTCCTTCGGCTCGCCCTTGACCGGGTTCTTGTCCTTCCACTTGATCGACACGCGGCCCGGGCTGTCGGCGCCCGTGGCGTTCACCACGGTCCAATCAACGGTGTCGCCGGCGCGCACGCTCAAGGTCTCGGGCGCGGCGCTGACCCGCACCGGGCTTGCCCTTCGCGGCGGCGGGAAAGACGAAGATGGTGGCGTATCTCACTCTGGCTCGTGCAGCACCCATGTGGCGGCTCCCTGTGAAGTTGGTCGTGCTGGCCCACGATACACCAGCGCGCCGTCGCCCGCGTGGCGCCGCGACCGCCTACTGCCCGGTCAGGGCCGCGAAGCGCGGCTGGCCGCGCAGCGACGCGAAGTCGTCGTCCGAGGCCGCGCGCGACTTGCTGAGGCCGAGCGCTGAGCGCCTGCTCCAGCGCCGCCAAGGCCGTCGTCGCGCGCGGCCGGCCAGGGCGTGCACCGCCGCCGCGCGGTACCACACCTGCGGGTCTTTCGGCGCGCGCAGCAGCGCGTCCTCGGTGCGCTGGCGCGCGGGCGCGCTCTCGCCTGCCTTCTGCAGATAGAGCCCCAGCGCCGACAGGTCCTGCACGGCCGTCGGATTCACGGCCAACTGCGCCTCCGCCAGATCGGCCGCCCGCCGGTAGGACGCCGTGGCGTCGGCGCGCTGTCCCGAGCTTGCACCAGCGCGTCGCCGAGATTGCGGTGGGTGCGATGTTCGTTGGGGCGCAGGGCAATGCGCCCGCCGGAACGCCTCGGCCGCCTTGGCGTAGTCGCGGCGCTCGTGGTAGACCACGCCAAGGTTCGAAAAAGCCTGCGCCGCCGGCGCAATGGCGATGGCCTTTTCGTAGTACTCCACCGCCGCGGCGCGCTGTCGCCCCGCGTCTGGTAGATGGCGCCGAGCTGCTGATAGCCCACGGCGTTGTCGGGCTGCAGCGCGATCAGCCGCTCGGCGCTGTCGCGCGCTTCGTC
Source organism: uncultured Acidobacteriota bacterium (assembly GCA_963814395.1). Taxonomy (GTDB): domain Bacteria; phylum Acidobacteriota; class Vicinamibacteria; order Vicinamibacterales; family UBA2999; genus CADEFD01. The sequence continues at coordinate 631,986 of CAWFCS010000027.1, read as the reverse complement.
GTAGCGGGCCGCCAGGAACAGCGCGCGTCCCATCTCGGCGTAGGGCTGCCAGTTGTTGGGGCGGCTGGCGATCGCCTTGCGCCACTCCGCCACGGCTTCGTCGAGCCGGCCCAACGCCGCCAGGGCCCGGCCCAGCTGACGCCGCGCCTCGTCGTTGTCGGGCTGCAGCGCGAGCGTGCGCTGCAGTTCGGCGACGGCCTCGGCGTTGCGCCCGCTGTCGACCAGGCCGCGGGCGTAGGCCAGGCGGACGGTCGGCTGATCGGGCGCCAGCTGCAACGCGTGCTGTCCGGCCCGCACGGCTTCGTCGGCGAAGGCCGTGTCGCGCGTGGCGCTGTAGAGCTCCCAGTAGGTTTCGCCCAGGGCGACATGGGCGTCGACGAAGCGCGCATCGAGCCGGAGCGCCTCACCGAAGGCCACGGTGGCGCGCTGCAGATTGCCGGGCGTGTCACGCCGCTCGAGCAGCGCGCGGCCGCGCCAGTAGGCATCGAGCGCGGCGGCATTCGAGGTGGGCGGGGTGCTCAACCGGTCGCGCACCTCGGGCGACATCTGCACGCTGAGCGCCCCGCCGAGGGCCGTGGCCAGACGCGCCTGCATCTCGAACACGCGGTCGGACGCGCCTTCCACGGCGTCGGCCCACGCCACCGAGCCGTCCTGGCGCAGCAGATTCAGCCCGAGCCGCAGTTGGGCGCCAGCCTGCTGCACTGCGCCCTCCACGACGAAGGTGGCACCCAGGTCGCGCGCCACGTCGGCCGGGCTCTTGTGGCGCAGCAGCGCTTCGGCCACGGCGGTCCGCGACAGCACCGACACGGCCGGCAACGACGCCAGGCTCGTGACCAGACTGTCGGCGACACCCGCCGCCACGTAGTCGTTGGCGTCGTTGCCGGTGGCGTTCGTGAGCGGCAGCACGGCAATGACCGGGATTGCGCACGTCCAGACGCACGGGCCGCAGATACCACGCCAGTCCACCGGCCACGGCCGCAACGCCGAACACGGCCGCGGCCACCAGCCACGCGCGGCGCCCGGCGCGGCGGCGGCGCCGGCGGCGCCAGCAGGCCGCGCAGTTCGTCGGCGACCACCCGCGCCCGCGGCGGACGCAGCGCCGGATCGGCGGCGAGCAGGCGCGCCACCAGACGGTCGAGCCCAGGCGACACGTGCGGCGCCAGCGTGGACACGCGCCGGGCAATGTGCTCGATTGCGGCGCGGGCCAGCGTGAACGGCTCGCGTTCCGGAAAGGGCCGCTTGCCCGTGAGCATCTCGAACAGCACGACGCCGAGCGCATACAGATCGGATCGCTCGTCGGCCGGCTTCCCCACCCATTGCTCGGGCGCCACGTAGCCCGGCGTGCCCATGAAGCCTTCGTCGCCGTCGGCGCTGGCCGCCGCGGCGCCCACTGGACGGAAGCGGGCGATGCCGAAGTCGAGAATCTTCACCACGCCGCCGGGTGCGAGCATCACGTTCGAGGGCTTCAGATCGCGGTGCAGCACGCCGTGGCCATGCGCCACGCCGAGCGCGTCGGCCAAGTGGATGGCGATCTGGATGGCCTGCTCCTCGCCGAGCGGGCCTTTGGCGAGACGGGCCGCCAGCGTCTCGCCCTTCCACGAACTCGAAGACGATGGCGATGTCGCCGTCGTGGTCGACGACGTCGTGCACGGCGGCAATCGACGGGTGGCTGATGGCGGCGGCGGCGCGCGCTTCATCGAGCAGTTGGGCGCGTCCACCGGTGGTGCCGGCCTGCGCGCCCGACACGGTCTTCAACGCGACGAGCCGCCCGAGACGCGTGTCTTCGGCAAGCACCACCGTGCCCATGCCGCCTTGGCCGAGCTCGCGCACTACCCGATACGGGCCAATCGTCACGCCGCTCACGGTGGAAGCACCTCGACAGGGGGAGAGGGCCTCTGCGTACGAGACACGGCGCCGGAGCGGTCGCCCCGGCGCCGGTCGAGATACGACGGGCTGCGGTTACTGCTGCTGCATCGTGCCCTTGCCCTTGGCGGCAATGGCCTTGTTGATGGCGGCAATGGTGTAGTCGGCGCGGAACGCCACGATCTTCTTGGCCAGGTCGGTGGCCTTCGCGCGGTCGGCAATCGACACGCTGTCGATCGTCGCCTTGCCGGCCTTTACGCGCTCGTCGTAGCGCACCGACATCGGGCGCGTCGATGAACATGTTGAGCGTGATGACCGGGTCGTCGTGCATGCCGTCGCTCTTGCGATCCTTGGGCAGCAGGCCCTGATCCTCGAAGTGCTTCGTGACGACGTTGTAGGTGTAGTACTCGGGAATGTGCAGGGCGATGGCCTTGCCGGCCCACTTGGTGGTGAGCGTGTCGGCCACGGTCTGCTGGCCCTTCTGGTTGCCGCCGCTGTCGCCGATGAACACGATGGTCTTGAAGCCGTGCGCCTGCAGGCTCTCGGCCACGTCGGTGAGCACCGCCTGGAAGGTCTCTTCGCGCATGGTGATCGTGCCGGGGCTGGCCATGTGGCCGGTCTTCTTCTCGATGTCACCCTCGGGCACGTACTTCACGATCGGCGCGCAGATGGCGTTGCCCAGCTTGCGGGCGATGGCGTCGCAGTTGGCGTGCAGCACGTAGTTGTGCTTGCCGGTGACCAGCCAGGGGCCGTTCGGCTCGATGCCGCCGGTGGAGATGATGGCGGTGGTCTTGCCGGCCTTGAGCGCGTCGCGCACGTCCATCCAGGTCATCTCCTCCAGCCACACGGTGTCGGCCTTGGGCAGCGGATTGGGCGCGTCGGCGCAGTTGTAGGGGTTGTCGCGGCAATCGCCGCCGCCCATCGAACGCGGATCCGGCGCGCGCCGCGGGCCCTGCTGGGCGGCCGTGAAGGCGCCGGCGGCCACGACCACGGTGACGAGAGCGAACATCAATTTCTTCATGCGCTGTACTCCTCTGGATCGATCTGCGACATTCGGGCACCCGGCGGACTCGTGCGGGTACCGGCCGGGTGGACTGCCCTGGGGCAATCTCGGAGACCCCCGACGACGCCCTATTCTGTGCCATTTTCGTCCGGCCCGGACGCCCCAGGTCAGGTTACCCGCTCCGGCCAGGAGCGGGTCCGCTCAGGGGGTGCGGACGGCCGCCGACACGCGTAGCGTGGCGCCGCCATCGGTCTTCAAGACGAGCGCCACGGTGTCGCCGGCCACCAGCGGCCGCGTCAGGCCCACGAGTCGCAGGTGCGGCGAGGTCGCGGCAGCCGCCACGGAGCCGTAGGCCGGGATGGCAAACTCGGGCACGGGCGCCGGCGCTCCGCCGGGCGCAAGTCCGGCCCGAAACTCAACCGTGGCGGCGACGCCCTCGGCCGTGGCCGAGATGACGTAGACGTCGTACATGGTCGGGTTGTTCAGCTCCACATAGGCCGAGGCGCCAGTGGCGCCGGCCGCGGGCGCCGCAATCCAGGCGGAGACGGCCGCAGGCGCCGGCTGGGCCGAGGCCCCGCTCACGGCCGCCAGACTGAGAACGCACGAGAGGACAGCGACGCGCATGGGAATCAGTGTAGCGCGGTGCGCGCCGCTCAGCGCCGGTTGAACAGGAACTCCTGCACCTTGCCGTCGGGCGTGCGATACATGAGCGTCGTGGCCGGCGTGGTGCCGAGCATCAGCCGCACGCTCGATACCTCCATGCCGCCGCGTTCACGGATGGCGCCGGGTACGACCTCGGACACCTCGCCCGCCGCCACCAGCGATTGCGACATCACGGCCAGCCGTGCCGGCGTGAGGAACGCGCTGTATTCGTCGCCCAGCAGGCCGCGGTCCACGTCGCCTGTGCGCAGCTGCGCGAGGAGTTGCAGCGCCATCTCGGCAGCGGGCGGTCCGGCCACGACCGGCGCATCGGCCACCGGCATCAACCTGGCGAGCACCGCGCCCTCGATGGCATCGAGCACGCCGCCGGCCCAGTCGGCATTGGCGATGACGGCCACGCCCGAGCGCGAGGCCGGGATGAACGCGTTGCGCGAGCCGAAGCCGCTCACGCCGCCGCCGTGCTGCAACACGAGCACCGGGCCGCGATCGCGGATCGACTGGCCGCAGCCGTAGCCACTCGAGCGGCCATCGGTGAGCGTGCGCGGCGTGGTCATCACGGCCCACGACGCCGGCGACAGCACCTTGCCGTCCATCAGCGCGAGATCCCACGTGAGCAAGTCGGTCGGCGTCGACCAGAGTCCACCCGCTGCGCCGATCCAGCCGGTGCCTTCGGGAACGGCGGGTTCCACCGGTCCAAGTCCGATCGGCGTGTAGCCCTCCGCCATGCCTGGGCCGCCGCGCGCCGGCTCGAAGCGGGTATGGGCCAGGCCGAGCGGCGTCAGCAGGCGGCGCTGCAGGGCCGCCGCGAACGGCTCGCCGCCGGCGAGTTCCGCGATCCGGCCGAGCAGCAGGTAGCCGGTGTTGCTGTAGGAGTAGCGCGAGCGCGGTTCGAAGTCGAGCGGGCGCGAGGCAAACTCGGTGATGATCGCGGCGGCTGGGCTTGGCCGCCGCCATCGGCCGGTCGACGAAGTCGAGCGGGTAGTAGTCGCGGTAGCCCGACACCATGCCGGCGATGTCGCGCACGGTGATGTCGGCGGCGCGGGTCAGTGCCGGCGCGTACTTCGCCACCGGATCGTCGAACGACAGCTTGCCCTCCTGCTGGAGCTGCAACGCCACGGCACAGGTGAACTGCTTGGTCACCGAGCCAATCGCAAAGAGCGTGTCGGCAGCCACGGGCGTCTGCGCCGCCACGTTGGCCAGGCCGTAGCCCTTGGCGAAGATGATCTGCCCCTGGTGCATCACGCCCACCGTGACGCCGACGGCGTGTTGAGCCTCGACGACCGCGGCCACGTAGCGATCGAGGTCCGCGGGGCTGAGCGACGCGAGTTCGGGAGCAGGCACCGCGGCCGGCGCCGCGAGCCGACGCGGCGACGGCCGACGGCGCTGGGGCCGATGGCGCCGCGGTGCAGCCCGCCAGACATACCAACCACACGACGGCGAGAGATCGCGGCATGCCGCGCATTCTACGCGGAAGCGCGCGCCGCGGCGTCGCGATCGCCAGACACCCGGCGCCGGAGGGCGCCCACGAGGCCGCGGAGGCCGAACCGTTGCGCGTCGTCGAAGAGCGAGTAGGCCACCGGCGTCACGACCAGCGTGACCAGCAGCACCATGGTCTGTCCGCCGATCACCACCCAGCCGATGGCGTGATTGGTGGCCGAGCCCACGCCGTTCGACACCACCAGCGGCACCATGCCGGCCACGAACGCCAGCGTCGTCATCAGGATCGGCCGCAGCCGGTCGCGGCTGGCCTGGATCACCGCGTCGTGGGTGTTCATGCCGCTGTCGCGCAGCTGGTTGGCGTGGTCGATCTGCAGAATCGAGTTCTTCTTCACCACGCCGAAGAGCACCAGCAGCCCCAGGCCCGAGAAGATGTTGAGCGACTGCTGGAAGATGATGAGCGAGAGCAGCGCGAACGGCAGCGTCAGGGGCAGCGACAGCAGGATCGTGACCGGGTGCAGCCACGACTCGAACTGCGCCGCCAGAATCAGATACATGAAGACGAACGACAGCGCGATGGCGGTGAGGAACGCCGTGGCGGTGCGATTCAGCTCGCGCGAGCGGCCGGCGAAGTCGGCGCGATACTCCGGCCCGAAGTTCAACTCGCGCGCCGCCGCCGCGATCTGCTCCTGGGCCGTGCCTTGCGAGACGCCGGGCAGCAGGTTGGCGGTGAGCGTGACCTGGCGCTGACGGCCCATGCGGTTGATGGTCGCCGGCGAGTCGCCGCTGCGCGAACGTGGCGATGTTGTCGAGCGACACGACGCCGAGCCGGGACGAGGGCACCGGCAGCGCGGCCAGCGCCGCCTGCGTGCTGCGGTTCACTTCCTGCGCCCGCAGGTGCACCTCGTACTGCTCGCCGGCGTCGTTGTAGGTGGTGACCTGATCGCCGGCCACCAGCAGCCGCAGCGCGTCGGCCGCGTCGGCCACCGACACGCCCAGGTCCGACGCCTTCGGCCGGTCGAGGTAGACCGACATCTCCGGCTTGCCGGCATTGAGCGTGGTGTCGACGTCGACCAGGCCGGGAATGGCCTGCACCTTGGCGCGCAGCGCCTCGCTGTAGGTCTCGAGCTGCTCGAGCTCGCGGGCCCTGCACCATGAACTGGATGCCGCCGCCGCCGCCGCCCGGGCCGCCGCCGGCCTTGCACGGCCGTGCGGATGCCGGCCTTGGTGTAGGGCGGCAGGATCTGGTCGCGCACCTCGGCCATCACCGCGAACTGGTCGCGCCGCCGCGCCTCGATGGGATGCAGTCGCACCAGCATGCTGGCGGTGTTGAGCGTGCCGGCGGCGTCGCCGGCCACGGTGATCAGCGTGAAGTCCACTTCGGGAATCTTGCGCACGGCGGCGCCCAGGCGGTTGGCGAGCACGTCCATCGCGGCCAGGCTGGTGCCCTCGGGCGCGCGCAGGGTGACGTCGAACTGCGACTGGTCGTCTTCGGGCGTGAAGTTCACGGCCGTCACGCGGAACAGCGGCACGCTCGAGAGCAGCACCAGCACGGTGCCCACGGCCACCAGGCCGCGGTGCGCCATGGCCCATTCGAGCAGGCGGGTGTAGCCGCGATCGAGCGGGTCGAACAGCCGGTTGTGCTTGGAATCGCCGGCGTGATCCTTGGGCGCCGGCTTCAGCCAGTAGGCCGACATCATCGGCGTGAGCGTGAAGCTGACGAACAGCGACACCAGCACGGCAAAGGCCATGGTGAGGCCGAAGCTCTGCATGAAGCGTCCGACCATGCCGCTCATGAAGCCGACCGGCGCGAAGATGGCGACCAGCGAGAAGGTGGTGGCCATCACCGCCAGGCCGATCTCCTTGGTGGCCTCGACGGCCGCCTCCATCGGCGCCATGCCCTTCTCTTCGATGAAGCGGAAGATGTTCTCGAGCACCACGATGGCGTCGTCGATGACGATGCCCACCGACAGCGTGAGCGCCAGCATGGTCAGCATGTTGAGCGTGAAGCCCATGTACCAGACCAGCGCGAAGGTGGCGATGATCGAGGTGGGGATGGCGATGGCGGCAATCACCGTGGAGCGCAAGTTGCCGAGGAACAGGAACACGACGATGGCCGCCAGGATCGACCCGACGATCAGATGTTCCTGCACGCTGGCGATCGAGGCCTCGATGAACTGCGCCTCGTCGCGCACGATGCGCAGCGAGTAGCCGGCCGGCAGGATGCCGTGCGAGCTCGGCCAGCCGCTGCTTCACGTTGTTGGCCACCTCCACGGTGTTGGTGCCCGACTGCTTGCGGATCTGCAGCAGCACCGTGGCCACGCCGTTGACGCTGGCCTGCGTGCTGGGGTCGGCCATGCCGTCTTCCACGCGGGCCACGTCGCGCAGCCGCACCGGGTGGCCGCCCACTTCGCGCAAGCACCACGTCGCCGAAGCCGTCGATCGTCTCGATCCGGCCGCGCGTGCGCAGCGTCACCGACTGCCCGCCCTGGTCGAGCCGGCCGCCGGGCACGTCGGCGTTCTGCGCCTGCAGCGCGCGGGCCACGTCGTTGACCGACAGCGTCTGCGCGCGCAGCAGCGCCGAGTCGAGCCACACGTTGACCTGGCGCTTGCGGCCGCCGATCACCACCACCTGGCCGACGCCGTCGGAGCTTTCGAGCCGGCGCCGCAGGACCTTGTCGGCGAACTCGGTGATGTCGCGCACCGGCTTGTCGGCGGTGACCGCCACGGTGATGACCGGCGCCGCGGTGAAATCGAGCTTCTCCACCGTCGGCTGCAGCGCCGTGCGCGGCAGCTGCGGCAGGATGCGGTTGACGCGATCGCGCACTTCCTGCGCGGCGGTGTCGCCGTCCTTGTCGAGCATGAAGGAGACGACGACCTGCGAGATGCCCTCGGACGAGGTCGAACTCAGGGTGTCGATCGCGCTGATCGTGTTGACCGCTTCTTCGATCTTGTCGGTCACCTCGGTTTCGACCTGCTCCGGCGCGGCGCCGGGCAGGCGGGTGGTCACGACGATGGTCGGGATGTCGATGTTGGGAAAGCGATCGACGCCGAGGCGGCCGAAGGCGAACAGCCCGACGACCGTGAGCGAGAGCACGAGCACCCAGGCGAAGACCGGGCGCCGGACGCAGAGCGCGGCAAGCCACTGCATGACGGTTACCTCACCACGACGCGCACGCCGTCGACCAACTGGTCGACGCCGGTGGCCACGACCGCTCGCCGGCCTTCACGCCGTCGGCAATCTCGACCCGCGGCCCCACGACCTGCCCGGTCATGACCACGCGCTCCTCGACGCGGTCGCCCTGCACCACGAACACCCGGGCCGTGCCGGCGATGGTGCGCACGGCCGTGGCCGGCACCAGGATGCCCGGGCGCGGCGCCGCCTCTTCGATGCGCGCCGTCGCGAACAGGCCGGGCTTGAGCCGGCCGGTGCCGTTGGGCACCACGGCTTCGATCAGCAGCGCGCGCGTGTCGGCGTTGACCGACGGCGAGACGTAGCGCACCTGCCCGGTGAAGGTCTCACCGGGATAGGCGTCGACCTCGAAGGTCACGGGGCGGCCGGTCTCGACCGCCGACACGTATTGCTCGGGCACGGTCAGCTCCACGCGCAGCGGGATCGACGCGCATCACCGACGCCACCTTGGTGCCGCGCGTCACGTAGTCGCCGACCGACACGAAGCGCTCGCCGACCACGCCGGCAAACGGCGCGCGCACGACGGTGTCGGCCAGGGCCTTCTGCGCCACGGTGACGCGGGCCCGGGCCGCCATCAGCGACTGGTACTGCTGCTCCGCGCCGTTCACGGCCACGTCGTACTGCCGCTCGGTCGATTCCAGCTGCGCGCTCTTCTGCTCGAACTCCGACTGCGAGATGAGCTGGGCCTTGTGCAGCGTCTGCGCCCGGGCGAAGTCGGTGCGCGCGAGCTCGCGCGCGGCGTTGGCGTTCGCCACCTCGGGCACGCGGGCCACGTCGAAGGCCGTGCCGCCGGCGATGCCGAGACGCGCCTCGATCTGCGCGGCGTTGGCCTGGGCTTCGCGCGCCTGGGCGTCGACCTCGGTGGCGGCAATCCGCACCAGGTCGCCGCTCGCGCCGACGCGGCTGCCGCGCTCGACCGGCGTGGCCACGACGCGGCCCGCAATCTCGGCGGCCACCTCCGCCGACTCCTGCGCGGTGAGCGTGCCGCTCACGCGGATGAAGCGCGCAATGGGCGCTTCGGCCGCGGCGACGACCGACACGCCGATGGCGGCGGCTTCGGCCGTGGGGGCGCCCTCACCGGTGGCATCGGCACGGCAGCCGGCAGTCGCGAGCGTGGCAGCGAGGAGGGCGAACGGGATCAGACGGAACACAGGCGGCACTCCAGGAAACTCACGGGGCGACGCGGCGGCGCGGCGCCCGGCGGGATGGCGAGGCAGAGCGGACGCCGCGGCGTGCGGGCCGCGACGACGGCGGGCGCGCCGGCGCCCACCAGGAACTGCTCGACGTGCTGCCGGGCGAAGGCCCGCGGCTGCCGGATCATCGGCAGCGGCGCGTCGATGGCCCGCAGCTGGCGCCACATGAACAAGCGGGCTGAAGAAGGCGATGCCGAGCACGCCGACCTCGGCGCGGCGCAACCAGCCCTCGCGGATCAGGCGGCGCAGCATCTCGTGCAGCTGCTCGCGGCCGCTGCTCATGCGCTCGTAGAGGTTGATGCGGCCGACCTTGGCCAGCCGGATGCCGTCGGACATGAGGATGCGGTGGAGCTTCTGCTCGCGCGGCTCCGCGAACGCCTCGAGGCTGGCCAGCGCGAACTGCTCCAGCAGCGCGCGGCCATCGGCGATCGGCGCCGCGGCAATCGGCGCCATCCGCTCCATCTTGGTGTGCTGATGGGCGGTGAGCAGCGCGTCGAACAGCGCGTCCTTGCTGGCGAAGTAGTTGTAGAGCGCGCTCTCGCGCACGCCCACCGCCGCGGCCACGTCGCGCAGGCTGGTGCCGAAGTAGCCCTTCTCGGCGAACAGGTCGAGCGCGGCGTCGAGAATGGCCTGGCGGGTGCGCTGGCCGTCGGCGTTCTTGGGGCGGGCCACAGTAAATTAATGGTCGTTCATTTAATTCGTGCTGTCAATCCGCCGCGGGCGGCTCATGCGCGGGCCGGCCGTGCCGATTCCCGCCGCGAGGGGTGCGGCGCCGCGGCGCGCGGCCGCGCGCGCTCGATTCTGGTAGACGGTGTCGCACAACGAGCCACTGGCGGCCGTTCGCGGCGGCCCTGGCCCGTTCCCAAGGTTGAGACGCAAGCCGTTGATCCCGTGTGACTTGCTGGCGCGGCCCCAGTCCTGGCAAGGGCCTTGCCTAGGCTCTTGGGCAGGAGCCCCACCCCATGACCTCCCCAACTCGCATTGCCGTGTTCGTCGGCGCCCTTGCCGTGCCGGCCGCAGCGCCCGCTTCGGCCTCCAACCAGTCACTCGCGCTCGCCGCCAAGGCGGCTGTCGCGCAATCGGCGGCGGCACAGGAGTTCCGCGTCGTCAGCACCCGCCAGGATGCCGCGACCGGCCAGCTCGTGATCGTCGGCACGGGCTTCAGGCCGGGCGTCGACGTCGTGTTGAACGGCGGGCGTCTGCGCGTGCTGTCGGTCGTGAGCCATGAAATTCGCGCCGAGCTGCCGACGCTGCTGCCCGGGAGCTATCGCCTGGTCGTCGAGCAGCGGCGCGGCGGCACGCAGCGCTTCGTCGTCACCTTGGGCCTGGGCGGCGCGCCCGGCACGGGCACCGGTACGCCCGGCCCGGCCGGTCCGGCCGGTCCGCAGGGGCCGATGGGACCGATGGGCCTCCAGGGTGCCGCCGGGCCACAGGGCGCGCCCGGCGTGGCTGGCGCACCGGGCGCCACCGGCCCCGCTGGGGCCACCGGGCCGGCAGGGGCTCCGGGCGTCGCCGGACCAGCAGGGCCGGCAGGGCCGGCCGGAGCCGTCGGCGCGACCGGAGCGGAGGGGCGGCAAGGGCCGCAGGGCGCCACCGGACCGCAGGGATTGCAAGGCGTGGCCGGACCCGCCGGCACGGCCAGCGGCCTGACGGTGGTGGCGAGCAACGGCGCGGTGTTCGGCACGCTCGAGACGTTCGGCGTGGGCGGCCAGGCCTCGCTCGTGACCCTGCAGGACAACGGCGTGTGGCTGGTGGCGCCGGTGACGACGGCGGGCCTCATGCCCACGGCGTTCTATTCGCTCTACGCCGACGAGGCGTGCGCCACGGCGCCCTACCTTCCCCTCGATACCGACCCCGCGCCCTTCCTGCGCTTGCTGCAGGCGGTCGAGGCCGGCGACGCGACCGGCTATTACGCCGGCAACCCGACCGAGCGGCGCGCGTTCGGCTACATGTCGATGCTCGGCCAGCCGGACACGTGCGAGCCGACGACCGGCTACTGGCGAAGCGAGCTGCTCGTGGGGCCCCAGCGGCCGTTCGACCTCACGCGCTTCCCGGCGCCGTTCCGGATTCAATGAGGCAGGCTCGCGCGTTCAGGCGGCGCTGACCGGCCGCCCCCGCGGATTGTCGGCGCGACATCTGTTAGCATCGCGCGGACCATGGTTCGCGACGAAATTCCGACGCCCGCGCTGCTCCTCGACCTCGAGGCTTTCGAGTCGAACGTGGCCACGATGGCCGCCTTCGTGGCCGCGCGCGGCAAGGGTTTTCGCCCACACGGCAAGACCCACAAGTGCCCGGAGATCGCCCGCCGCCTCGTGGCGGCAGGCGCCGTGGGTGCGTGCACCGCGCGCCTCAGCGAGGCCGAAGTGTTCGCGGACCACGACATTCCCGGTTTGCTCGTGACGACCGCCGTGGTCGGACCGCACAAGGCCGCGCGTGCCGCCGCGCTCTCGGCCCGGGCCCCTGACACGATCTTCGTCGCCGACGATGCGGGCGCCGTGCGCGTGCTCGAGGCCGCCGCCGCGCGCCAGGGCGCGCCGATGCAGGTGGCGGTCGACCTCTACTTCGGGCGCACCGGCGTGCCCCCCGGTGAGCCGGCCCGCGACCTGGCGCGGGTCATCGCCTCGTGCCCGCATCTCCGGTTCGTGGGTCTGCAGGCCTACGACGCGGCGGCATCGCACACGCTGGGCTTCGCGGCGCGCCAGGCGCGCACGGCCGGCACGATGGCGCAGGCCGTGGCCACGCGCCAGCTGATCGAAGCCGGACGGCCTCCCCTGCCCGATGGTGTCGGCCGGCTCCACCGGGAGCTACAACTTCGACGCCGAACTGGCCGGGCTCACGGAACTGCAGCCCGGCAGCTTCATCTTCATGGACAGCGACTATGCGCGCATCGGCGGCGCTGGCGGCACGGCGGCCTACACCGACTTCCGCACCGCCCTCACCGTCGTCACCACCGTGATCAGCGTGCTCGGCGACGAGGCCATCGTCGACGGCGGCTACAAGGCCTTTGCCACGGATCGGCCCTTCGGACCCGAGCCCATCGACGAGCCTGGACTGACCTACACCTGGGCGGGCGACGAACACGGCCGGCTCGACCTGCGCCACGCCGCGCGCCGGCTGGCGGTCGGCGATCGGGTGGCTTTCCGCGTGCCGCACTGCGATCCGACCGTGAACCTCTACGACGAGATCCACGCGCTGCGCGGTGAACACGTCGAAGACGTGTGGCGGATTGCCGCGCGCGGCAAGAGCCAGTAGTGGCCAGTCCCACCCCCACGCTGGTCGCCGCGCTGCAGCGCGACCTCCGGGGCGCGCTGGCCGGCGAGGTGCGCTTCGATCGCGCCAACCGCGCGCTCTACGCCACCGATGCCAGCGTCTACCAGATCGAGCCGCTCGGCGTGGTGCTGCCGCGCTCGCGCGACGACGTGGCGGCCGCGGTGGCCATTGCCGCGCGGCACGGCGTGCCCATCACCCCTCGGGGCGGCGGCACCTCGCAGGCCGGACAAGCGATCGGCGCGGGACTGGTGCTCGACACCTCCAAACATCTGAATCGCATCCTCGAGGTGAATGCCAGCGAGCGCTGGGCGCGCGTCGAGCCGGGCGTCGTGCTCGACGACCTGAACGCCGCGCTCCTGCCCCATGGCCTGCGCTTCGCGCCGGATGTGTCGTCGTCGAGCCGCGCCACGGTCGGCGGCATGATGGCCAACAACTCGAGCGGAGCCCGGTCGGTCGTCTACGGCAAGACCGGCGACCACGTGCGCACGCAGGAGGTGGTGCTCGCCGACGGTCAGATCGCCCGCCTCGGCCCGCTCAGCGGATCGGCGCTCGCGGCCGCCCGCGCCGGCGACTCGCTGCTCGCCCGCGCCTACCGCGAGGTGCCGGCCCTGGCCCAGGCCCACGCCTCGGAGATCGACGCGCGCTTCCCGAAGGTGATGCGCCGGGTGGGCGGCTACGCGCTCGATGCGTTCGTCGATCCGGCCGCGCCGGTCGACCTCACGCGCGTGCTGGTGGGCTCGGAGGGCACGCTCGGCTTCGTCACCGAGGCCACGCTCGGCCTGGTCCCGCTGCCGGCCGGCCAAGGCGTTGCTCACGCTCGAGTTCGACGACCTGCTCGACGCCCTCGGCGCCACGCCGCTCGTGCTCGCGCACGGCCCGTCGGCCGTGGAGGTGATGGATGCCTTCATCCTGAGCCACGCGAAGGGCCATGCCACGCTCGAGCGCGCCCTGCGCCAGATCGTCGACGGCGACGCGCCGTCGCTGCTCTGCGTGGAGTTCTACGGCGAGCATCTCGACGAGATCCGGCCGCGCATGCAGGCGCTCGAACGCGACCTGGCGCGGGCCGGCGTCCGGTGCACGGCCCGCCAGCTCATCGATCCGGCAGCGCAGGCCCGCGTGTGGCACGTGCGCGAGTCGTCGCTCGGCCTGTCGATGGGCATGAAGGGCGACGGCAAGGCGATCTCGTTCGTGGAAGACACGGCCGTGCCGCCCGAACGCTTGCGCGAGTACATCAGCCGCTTCCAGCAGGTCGTGGCGCGGCGCGGCACGCAGGCCGGGGTCTATGCCCACGCGTCGGTCGGCTGCCTGCACGTGCGGCCGGTCGTGAACCTCAAGACCGCCGAGGGCCTGGCGCAGTTCGAAGCGATCGCCAACGACGTGGCCGACCTGGTGCTCGAGTTCGGCGGCGCGCTCTCAGGCGAGCACGGCGACGGGCTGGTGCGCGGCGCCTTCAACGAGAAGATGTTCGGCTCCACCCTCTACCAGGCGTTCCGTCAGGTCAAGCGCACCTTCGACCCGCAGGCGATCTTCAACCCGGGACGGATCGTCGACACGCCGCCCATCACGGCGCACCTGCGGTTCGGTCCGGGCTATCGCACCGCCGAGCCGGTCACGCACTTCGACTTCGGCGCCGACGGGGGCCTGGGGCGCGCGGTGGAGAACTGCAGCGGCGTGGGTCTGTGCCGCAAGACGCGCGGCGGCACGATGTGTCCGAGCTACATGGCGACCCGCGACGAAACCGACTCGACGCGGGGGCGGGCCAACGTATTGCGGCTGGCGCTCAGCGGACAACTGGGCCCGGAGGGCCTCGATGCGCCGGCCGTGCACGACGCGCTCGACCTGTGCCTCGAGTGCCGGGCGTGCAAGAGCGAGTGCCCGACCAGCGTGGACATGGCGCGCATCAAGAGCGAAGTGCTGGCGGCGCGCTGGGATCGGCACGGCGCCCCGCTGGGCGTGCGCGCCTTCGGCCACGTGCGGCGCGTCGCGCGCGTGGGCAGCCTGGTGGCGCCGCTCGCCAACGCCCTGGCCCGGAGCGGTCTGGGGCGCGCCGTGAACGAGGCCGTGCTCGGCGTGGACCGCCGCCGCGCGCTACCGGCGTGGCACCGGCGCACGATGTCGAACCGCTTGCGCCGCACGTCGGCGCGGTCGCCCGTGCGCGCGGTGCTCTTCGCCGACACCTTCACCGAGCACAGCGCCCCCGAGATTGGTGTCGCGGCCTTCGAGGTGCTCGACCGTGCCGGCCTCGGCGCGCGGCTCGTGCCGCACGGCTGCTGCGGCCGGCCGCTCATCTCGCAGGGGCTGCTCGAGGCGGCCCGCACCACCGCCGGCGCAACGGTGGAGGCGCTGCACGACGCCGCGGCCCGGGGCGAGGCGATCGTGTTCCTCGAGCCGAGTTGCCTCTCCGCCATGCGGGAGGACGTGCCTTCGCTGCTCCGTGGCGCCGCCCGCGAACGCGCCGAGACCGTGGCCCGGCAGAGCCTGCTCTTCGAGGCCTACCTCGAGCGCGAACTCGAAGCCGGACGGGCGACGCTGCCACTGCGCCCAGGACCCACCCGCGTCGCGTTGCATCCGCATTGCCATCAGCGCGCCATGGGCCTGGCCGGGGCCGCCGCGGCGCTGCTGCGCCGCATCCCCGGGGCGACGGTCACCGACCTCGACGCCGGCTGCTGCGGCATGGCCGGCTCGTTCGGTTACACGCGGGCGCACTACGACGTGTCGCGGGCCATCGGAGAGCGTAAGCTGTTGCCTGCCGCGCGGGCCCTCGCCGCCGGTGAGGTGCTCGTGGCGGCGGGCACGTCGTGCCGGCACCAGGTGGCCGACTTCGCGGCCGTCGACGCCATGCATCCGGCGGTGCTGTTGCGATCGCTGGTGGAGGATTGATGAACGTCGCGTGGATCTCGCTCGGCGCCCTGTTCGTGGCGGTGGCGCTCAGCATGGTGAGCAAGGTGAACGTCGGCGTCGTCTCGCTGGCGCTCGCGTGGATCGTCGGCGTCTACATCGGCGGCATGCCCTACAGCGCGGTGATCGGCGCCTTTCCCGTGCCGCTCTTCATCACCCTCGCCGGCGTCACCCTGCTCTTCGGCATGGCCAACGTGAACGGCACGCTGCACCGCCTCGCGGCCCGCGCGGTCACGGTATGTCGGGGCAATGCCGGGGTCATTCCGGTGATGTTCTTCTTCGTGGCGCTCGTCATCTCAACCATCGGCCCGGGCAACATCGCCACGGCGGCGCTGCTCGCACCGATGGGCATGGCCGTGGGCGCGCAGGCTGGGGTGCCGCCGTTCCTCACGGCGCTCATGCTCGGCAACGGCGCCCAGGCGGGCGCCCTGTCGCCGTTCGCGCCCACCGGCGTCATCGTGAACGGCGTGCTCACCAAGATCGGCCTGGGCGGCCAGGAGTGGACCACCTACGGCAACAACCTGCTCGCGCACTTCGTCGTCAGCTTCGTCGCCTACTTTCTCTTCGGCGGCTGGAAGCTCTTCACCAATCACCGCGCCGGTGACGGCGCGGCGGTGGCCGACTCGGAGCCGTTCGAGACGAAACACTGGCTGACGCTGGGCGTGCTGGCGGCGGTGGTGCTCGGCGTGATTGCTTTCGAGTTCCAGGTGGGCATGGCGGCGCTCACCGGTGCCACCTTCCTCTCGCTCGTCAAGGCCGGCGACGAGAAGGAAGCCATCAAGCGGATGCCGTGGGGCGTGGTGCTGATGGTGTGCGGCGTCACCGTGCTCATCGGCGTGCTCGAGAAGACGCAGGGCATGTCGCTCTTCACCGACCTGCTGGCGAGCGTGTCGTCGCCCGCGACGGTCACGGCCGTCGTGGCCTTCGCCACCGGCATCGTGTCGGTCTACAGCAGCACCTCGGGCGTGGTGCTGCCGGCCTTCCTGCCAACCATTCCGGGACTGGTCGAGCGTCTCGGGGGCGGCGACCCGATGGCGATTGCCTCGTCGATGGTCGTCGGCGGGCATCTCGTGGATCTCTCGCCGCTCTCCACGATCGGCGCGCTCTGCATCGCCGCGCTACCCGGACAGTCGGCGGAGGAGTCGCGCACGCTCTTCAACCAACTGCTCGCCTGGGGCCTGTCGATGACCATCGTGGGCACGGCCGCCTGCTGGCTGCTCTTCTGAGCCCGCCCGCCAAAGCCAACCGACAGCACCGTGGAAATCCACTTCCTCCTGCTCGCTCGCCGAAGCCACGCTCGCCGGCGGCCTCGTCCTGTTCCTGTTCTGGCTGCGCCGATACATGGGCCTGACGCCCCTGTATCTGACCATCGGCGCGTTCCAGTATCTGCAAGTGGTGCTCGCCTCGTCGGTGCAAATCGAGATGGCGCCGGGCTTCCTGGTGAACCCGGGGTCGGCGGTGCTCTTTCCGCTGACGATCTTCGTGGTGCTGCTGACCTACATCGAACGAGACGCGGCCGAGACACGCAAGCTCGCCTACGGCATCGTCATCGCGAACGTCGCGCTCTACGTCGTGTCGATGGTGGCGGCGCGGCATGTCGGCATTGCCGGGCACCGCAATCCGCTGAGCCTGCCGGTGGAGTTGCTGGCCCAGAACGCCCGGATCAACCTGGTCGGCACGCTCGCGCTCTTCCTCGACGTCGTCGCCGTCGTCGTGGTCTTCGAACAGGTCAGCCGCTGGGTCAGGAGTTCGCTGTTCCTGCGGCTGTGGCTCTCAGTGCTGGTCGTGATGGTGCTCGACAGCCTGCTGTTCACGACCGGCGTGTTCGTCGGCAACCGCCAGTTTCATGACGATCCTCGCCGCGCTGGTCGTCGGCAAGAGCATCGCCACGACCTACTACGCGGGCCTCATCGCCGTCTACGCGCGCCTGGTCGAGACGCCAGGGAGGAAGACCACCGAGGAGGGAGCCGTCTACGATCTCTTTCACGGGCTCACCTATCGTCAGCGCTACGAACAGGCGCGCTCGCTGATGACGCGCGACGCGCTGACCGGCCTGTTCAATCGCGGCTACTTCGACGAGACGGCGCCTCGCCATCTGGCCCACGCCAATCGCGCCGGGCACCAGATGAGCCTGGTGATGATCGACGTCGACCGCCTCAAGGAGGCCAACGACCGCCATGGGCACCAGGCCGGCGACCAGCTGCTCACCTTCGTGGCCCGGCAGGTGGAGCAGATGGTGCGGTCGGCCGATGTCGCCTGCCGCTACGGCGGCGACGAGTTCATCGTCGTGCTCACCACCGCCGACGAGCGGGCCGCCCGGATCTTCTCGGAACGGCTGCTCGAACTCGTGATGACCAGGTCGATGGAGCAGACGCCGGTGCCGCCGTGGGCGCCGGCCACCGTCACCATCGGCGTGGCGGTCTATCCCGACGACGGGGTGACGCTGCCCGATCTGGTGCTGCGCGCCGACGAGCGGCTCTACGCCGGCAAGCGTCAGGGCGGCGCCCGGCTGGTCACGGCGGGCCACGCCGAACGGCGCTGACCGGCGAGAGCCTGGCGCGCCACCGCCCTCAGCCGAACGACGGCGGGCGGCGCTCGGCAAACGCCGTCACGCCCGCGCGGAAGTCGGCGCTGGCGTAGCAGGCCGCGATCAGGTCGTCGCAGGCGCCCGGCAGACAGCCGCCGCGCCGCACGCAGCCGCCGCAGCATTGCCTTGGTGGCGGTGATGGTGCTCGTGGCGCGCGTGGCCAGATCCGCGGCCAGTGCCTGGGTGTCGGCCTCGAGTTCGCCGACCGGCGACACGCGCGTGGCCAGCCCCCATTCGAGCGCCTGATCCGCCGACACCAGCCGGCCCGTGACCATCATGTCGGTGGCCCTGCCCACGCCGATGAGGTCCACGAGTCGCGCCAGGTTCTCCACCGACAGGCAGTTGCCGAGGGTGCGCGCCACCGGCACGCCGAACCGGGCGGTATCGGCGCACAGCCGCAGGTCGCACGCCACCGCGATGGCGCAGCCGCCGCCCACGGCCGGGCCCGTCGATCGAGGCCACGGTCACCTTGGTCACGCGCTCGAGCCGCGTCGATCACCGCGCCGATGCGCCGCTCGTAGGCCACGCCGGCCTCGCCGGTCGTGAGCCCGGCGAACTGCGCGATGTCGGTGCCGGCCGAGAAGGCGCCGCCCGAACCTCGTATGATGAGCACCCGCGCGTTCGACTGGTCCACCGTGTCACAGGCCGTGACGAGCGCGTCGTACATGTCCCACGTCATGGCGTTCTTCGCCTCGGGGCGTGCGAAGGTCAACGTGGCGAGTGGTCCGTCGATGTCCCAGACAACGTTGCTCGAAGGCATAGTGGTTCTCGATGTCACGCAGGTGATGGCCGGGCCCTATTGCGCGATGTTACTGGCGGACATGGGCGCGCGCGTCATCAAAGTGGAACCGCCGCGCGGCGACTCCACGCGCGCCATGGCCGGCGGCGCGGGCGGCGAGAGCCACGCCTACAACGCGGTCAACCGCGGCAAGCTCGGCGTGGTGCTGGATCTGCGCCTCAGCGAGGCGCGCGACGCGTGCCGGCGGCTCGCCGCCACGGCCGACATCCTGGTGGAGAACTTCCGGCCGGGGGTGATGGCCAAGCTGGGCCTCGACTACGCCACGCTCGCGCTGGATCACCCGCGGCTCGTCTACGCCTCGATCTCGGGCTACGGTCAGACCGGTCCCTGGGCCAGCAAGGGCGGTTTCGACCTGGTGGCGCAGGGCGTGTCAGGCATCATGTCGGTGACCGGCGAACCCGGCCGGCCACCGGTGAAGGCCGGCATTCCCGTGACCGACCTGGGCGCCGGACTCTTCGCCCTCGCCGGCATCCTGGCGGCGCTGCGCCACCGCGATCGCACGGGGCAGGGCCAGCACATCGACACGTCGCTCGGCGACGCTGGGCTGGCGCTGTCGGTGTGGGAAGCCACCGAGTACTTCAGCGGCCGCGGTGTGCCGGAGCCGCTGGGCTCGGCGCATCGCATGATTGCCCCCTACCAGGCGTTCCGCTGTGCCGACGGCTACATCACCATCGGCGCCGGCAACCAGCGCATGTTCGAGAAGCTGGCGCAGGTGCTCGGCCATCCCGAGTGGATCGCCGACGCCCGCTTCCTGACCGACACGACCCGGGTGGCGCATCGCGACGCCCTCACCGCCGCCATCGAAGACGAAACGGATACGGCCTCGCGCGGCGAGTGGCTGGAACGACTCGAGCACGCCGGCATTCCGTGCGGCCCGATCCTCGACTGCGCCGAGGCCTTCGACGCGCCGCAAGCCCGCGCCCGCGAGATGTCGGTCGTGGTCGATCATCCGGCTCTGGGACGCATCCGCACGCTCGGCACACCGCTCAAGATGTCGGCGACCCCCCTCGACCCGGCCACCCGCGCGCCGCTGCTCGGCGAGCACACGAGCGAAGTGCTCGGTGCGCTCGGCTATTCCAGCGAGGCAATCGCGCGCATGCGCGGCGGCGACTGACCTGGCCGGCCCGACCGCAGCGCGAGTGCTACAGTGACCCATGGTCACTGTGCTCGCCCCGTTTCGCGCCACGCTCTACGCGTGCCTGCGCATCGTCGCCGGACTGCTCTTCTCGCTCCACGGCGTCCAGAAGGTCTTGGGCGTGTTGGGCCGGCCCGCCCCGGTCGATCTCATGTCGCAGATGGGTGTCGCCGGCGTGATCGAGACCGTCGCCGGTCTCGGCATCGCGCTCGGGCTCTACGCGAGTCCGCTCGCGTTTCTCGCGTCCGGGCAGATGGCCGTGGCCTACTTCACCGCGCACCTGCCCCAGGGGCCGTGGCCGATTCTGAACGGCGGCGAACTGGCCGCGCTCTACTGCTGGCTGTTCCTCTACATCGCCGCGACCGGGTCGGGAAAGTGGAGCCTGCGCTGACGCTACCAGATCGGCAGTGAGTCGACGTTGCCTCCGTCGATGGTGCCGGTCACGTACAGCACCGGGGCGCCGCTGGCATCGCGCACGGTGAGGCTGACCGCATCGCGTCCCCGCCCCGGTTCCCCACGATCGGTGGCCACGAGCTCGAAGGTGTAGCCAGCGCGACCATTCCACACGCCGGCGCCGGCAACGCGAGTCGTGTCCACGCCACTGGCTGGATACACGCCCGGCAGGGACGATGGGTCGTTGAAGAAGGCGACCGCGGCAATCCTCGTGGCCGCAAACAGAAAGGGCGCTCCGCCGTCACTTCGTCCGGTGGCGAGCACGGCCGCGCCAGTATCTCCACGGGACGTGCGGACGGCGGTCAGGATGACGCGCGCCGCCGCGGGGCCCACGCCGTGCACGGTGGCCCCCGCCAGCAGCCCGGAGGTGGCGGGGTCGCGCACGGTCACCGCGAACGCGGCCGTGCCCACGTTGCCGGCGGCATCGGTGGCCGAGCAGCTCACCACGGTGACGCCGAAGGGGAAGAGACCACCCGACGCGGGTGCACAAGTCACGGGCAACGCGCCGTCGATGTCATCGCTGGCGGTTGCCGTCCAGCTCACCACCGCGCCCGCCGGCCCCTGCGCCTCGGCCTGCTGATCGGACGGCACCGTCACGGTCGGCGGCGTCGTGTCGCGGGGGAATCGGAAGTAGGCCACGGCGGGATCGTGATCCGACGTGCGCTCCACCCGGGACAGGTCGCCGCGGTAGAGTTCCGGAAAGTCGGCGTTGATGCGGGCATGGTCGAAGGCCGCCAGGCGGGCGGCCGCGTCCACCGAGACCAGCACGTGGTCGAGTGACTGGGCATTGCCGTCGAACGAATAGGAGTAGGTCTGATCCGGCGCGGTGCCCGCCACCTCGCCCGCGAGGGCGAAATCGGGAGTCAGGAGGTCGCCGCTGAAGTTGACGACGTCGCTGGCCGGGGCCGGCGCGCCGCGCGCGATGCCGAGCACATCGACGAAGCCGTCGTTCACCTCGAACGCGTTGTAGTCCCCCACCGACACGATGGGCGTGCCGGGATGCGTGGACTGGAGACTCGCCAGCAGCGTCGCCACGTCCTCCCCCTGCGCTTGACGCTTGGCTCGTACACGCGCGCCGCCGGGCACCTCGGTGAGGCCGTTCAGCGAGCGCAGATGATGCACGACCACGATCACCGGGGCCGGCAGCGTGCCGGGCGCCGCGGTCACGGTGCCGCGCAGCACCACCGACGGGCGGTCGTTCAGCACGTCGGGCAGGCCGGTGGCCGGGTTGAGGTACGTGTCGGTGAGGCCGATCTGCTGCACGTCGGCGACGGCTACGCGCGCCTTCACGAGGAAGCCGACGTCGATGCCACCGATGTCGTTGCCCTCGAACAGGTACGCGACATAGCCCGGCACCGGTGCGCCCGCGGCCGCGGCGTCGGCGTCGATGCGGGCGGCGAGGTCCTGTAGCACGATCAGGTTCTCGGCCTCCTGCACGCCGATCACGTCCGGTGCATGCAGATAGAGACGCACCGCCGCCGACAGCTTCGCCAGTCGTCCCTGATACGCGGCCGGAGCCATCACGACGTCGCTCGTCGTCGGATCGTTGGTCGTGTCGAACAACCGCTCGAGATTGAAAGACGACACGGTGAACTCGTCGGCCGCCGGCACGCGGGCCGCCGTCGCTGCCGCCAGACCGGTCGGTGCGAGCGGATTCGTCGGCAGCAGCGTATACGACCGGAAGCCGTAATCCACAACCGCGACCACGTCAGTCATCACGGCACCGGTCGTCACGATCGGCGCGGTCACGCCAAGGATGGCGTCGGCATCCACGCGCAGTCGTTCGGGGTTCATGTCGAACACGGGAATCGTGCAGCCCGAGCCGGCCGCGCACGTGGGCACGGCCTCGAGGACTTCGATGCCCGGCTCACGCACGGGGCGCGGCGTGCCAGTCAGCACGGCGTAGAACACGCCGGTATTCGAGACCACGTTCGTGGCCTCGGCCACATCGCCGTCCACCGGCGACACCGCGGTCAATGACGAGGCCGCAACGAGCATGCCCTCGAGGCGCTCGAGCTGCTGCACACCGCCCGACGGATTCACATCGGCGGGAGTCAGCACTATGGGTGCCGGCAGCGCCGCCGTGCCGGTTTCGGTGAACGACGGGCCCGTGAGTTCGGTGAGCGGCAGGCTCCGCGGGTCGGCGCTGGGCACGAACTCGGCGACCGTGCCCTGCACGCTCACGACATCGCCGGGCTGAAACGCGGCGGCGGGCGCGCTGCTCGTGAACACGAACACGCCGTCGGAGGTGAGCGGGTCGCCGTCCTCGGCGCCCGGCACGCTCTGGATGAAGAGCCCGTTGAACTTGCGGGCCGTGACGACGCCGCTCGTGCGCACCACTTGTCCGACGTAGGGCGACGTCGCGCCCGACCCCTGCAGCGCCGGAATCGGCACGACCTGCACGGGCTGCGTCACCTGCACGGTGAGCGTGCCGCCGCCGGTGCGGCCCAGGTCATCGACGACCGCCAGCGGCAGTGCGCGCGCGCCCACGCCGGCCACGGCGTTCACCACGAGCTGGCCGGTGAAGCGCAGGTCGCCGGCCGCCACATCCGGCGCAAGGCCGTTGTCGAGCAGGTCGAGCGGCGCGGCGAGCCCGAGGGCCGACGCGTCGGCGGTCACCGCGAACGTGCTGCTCGCGGGGTTGCTGCCGGATGCGATCTGCGCCGTGACGACCAGCGTCTGTCCCCACTCGACGGGGCTCGGCACACCCGACGCCGCCACGATCGTGGGCGTCGTTGGCGCCACCGACGGCTCCACCACGAGGTCGTCGATGCCCACCCACTCGTCGCTGCCCGTAGCGTTGGTGGTGAGGATGCGCAACTGCAGGAGTGGTTGGTTTCCGGCCGCCGACGGCAACGTGACATCCACCGCGGTCGTGAGGGTCGCAAGGTTTGGTCCCGTCGTGGCGTCTGCGATATAGGCGGCCGGAACGTTGGTCCAGACGCCGGTGTCACCGACACGGAAATGCAAAGCCACCTGCTGTGGGGCGTTGTCCGCCGATCCGTCGACGTCGCGCACCAGGTAGCGCACGCGCACGGCGCTCACGCCGATGGTGCTCACATGGAACTTGAGATAGGGCGCGGTCGCTGTCCCCGACCCCTGCAGCGCGACGACCGGGTCGGGAAGATGAAACTCGCTCACGCCGCCGGTTGTGAAGTTCGTGCTGGTCTGGTTGGCGTTCACGTCGATCACGCCGGGATCGTCGGCCGCCAGCACAGTGCGCGCGTCTACGTCATTACCCGTGGTGAGCGAGTCGCCGCGGAAGCCCTCGACGCCTGGCACCCCCGTCCACGAGTCGTTGGTCGAGATGAGGAGGAGGTTGCTCCAGTCCTGGACGAACGGCAGCGCCTGCGGGGTGGAGTCGGCCAGGATGGGATTGGTCATGGCGGCCAGCGTGATGGCCGCCGCGAGGCGCCCGCCCCAACGAAGTGCGGAACCTGCATCGAATGCGCGCGTCATGTTCGAATCCTCATCCCCAAGTACGCACATTGTGCGCAGACCGCAGTTTCTGCGTTCGTCGAGTGAGGTTAGCCGAGGCTGATGACGCGTGCGTGACGAAGCGTTTGCGGCGCGGACAACACGCCGGCCGGGGCGGGCGCAGCCCTCGACCGCTCGCCGGCTACGTCGTCGGCACGCGGTCGGGCAGCAGGAAGCCGGTGCGCGCGGCATCGCTCCATAGGCGCTCGGGCGAGTAGTAGCGGTCGAGCACGCCCGGCTTCCAGCGCAGCAGGTCGGGTTGCGCCGCGCTGAAGGTCGCCCAGGTGTCGGTCGGCGTGAGCGGCCACGCGTTCGGCAAGAATCGACAGGTAGGCCTGCGTGATGGTGGCGTGGTACAGGCCCGGTACGCCCTTGGCCACCGCGAAACGCTTCAAGTCGTCCACGAACTGGCGGGCGGCCGACTCGAGACCGAATTCCCGCACGTAGACCCACGCCATGTGCACGTGATCGGCGTGGCGGAACGCGCTGGTCGGGAGCGTGCCGGCGCGAAAGGCGTCGAGCGCCGCGCGTTCGTCAGCCGTCACGGCAGCGCGTCCCGGCCTACTGCGTGGCGCCGGTGCGGCCGGCCAGCCGGCGGCCGGCTTCGACGGTCTTGAAGCCGGCGTCGCCCCAGTTCATCACGAACACCTTGAAGCCCTGCGCCATGCGGCTGTCGATGTCGGTGGCAGTGGCCGGGAAGCCGCAGGCGATCTTGTTGGCCTTGCAGGCGCTCAGCACCTGCTGAATCGCCGCTTCCCAGGCCGCCATGTCGACGGTGCGCGACGCCCGCTGCGTCGGTCGTGCTGAACACGCCGCGCAGCGTGCCGGCGCCGGGCCACAACACGCCGACGCCGGGCACCGCGGCGATCTCCTTCAGGTTCTCGAGGCCCTTCTTGCTTTCGACGATGGTCCAGTTGATCAGTTCGCCGTTGGGATTGAGCGGCCACAGGTCGGCCTTCTGGCGGTACTCGGCCTCGCTCATGCCCCACACCGCCGGCGCTTGGCCCACGTCGTCGCTGCGCGTGCCGCCCTGGCTCTTGAAGCGCATCGCGGCGATGCCGGCGCGCGCTTCCGCGGCGGTTTCCACCGTGACCAGCATCACGCCGCTCACGCCCAGGTTCAACTGCTTGCCGATGGCCACCTGCGTGGCGGCGAGGTCGGGCCGCAGTTCGGGCGACTTCACGATCATCGGGATGGGTGAGATGCAGGTGCGGCGTGCGGGCCAGGATGCCGGCGACGGTCAGGCCCTTGGCGAACTCCGCGAACCGCCCGTAGGCCTGGTCGAAGTCGCCTTCCATGCTGCCGTCGAACACGAAGTCACTGAGCTTGTAGTCGGCGGCCTGCTGGGCGAGCTCGGCCGGCGTCTTGGGCGGGGCCTCGGGTGCGGAGGCCACGGGAGCTCCGGCTGGCCGCGCGGCTCCCGGAGGTCCACCGGGGCGTCGATTGCTCGGCGCGTAGAGGCCGAACACGGGTTGCTTCTGCTCGAGCAGCGCGATCACCCGATTGTGCCGGGCCTTGGGCGCCTGTGCGACCACGAGCCCGCCGAGCTCCCGTCACCACCACCGACCGCCATCAACGCCGTAAGTTTCATGCCCCAATTGTAACGGGGACTGGCACGGAGACATCTTTGGGCGCTGCAGATTCTGCACACCGCCGTGGGTACGTTAGATTGGGCGCGGCGAGGTGATGATGCGTGTGCTGCTGTTGTGCTTGCTGGCGTGCGGAATGCGGCGCAGCCCCAGCCCAGGCCCAGGCCCCCGCGCCGGCCGCGGACGCGTCGCCCGAGGCCATCGTGAAGCGCTGGATCGAGCGCTGGAATGGGCTCAGCGCGGCGCCGGAGACCCTCGACGCCTTCGTGGCGCTCTATGCCGCCGACGCGCTGCACATCGCCGGACCCACGCCCGACCAGCGCGGCACGGCCACGTATCGGGGCCATGTCGGCATCCGCGCGATGGCGGCGCGCGTGGCGGCCGACCAGGACCACCGCACCTATCGCATCGAGAGCGAGACCGCCCGTGAGACGACCGCGCTGCTCTTCCATCAGACGAAGGGCCCCTGGGGCGGGGCGGCCGTGGCCGTGCAGATCATCGCCGTCTACACCGACCACGCCACGTCAGAAGCGCTACGCCGCGCCCGGTGCGGTGTTCTTCCAGACTCGCCGACGGCAAGGTGCGCCGTGCCCGGGTCTATCTCGGCGAAGGCGAGCGTGCGGAGGTGGAAGCCGAACCGACCCGCAAGCGCCCCTGAGCGGGCGGGCCTGTGTCCAGGCTGATGCTGGGAGGCCGCGACTGAAGCGCCGCCGTCACGGCGTTCGTCCCCCTGAAGGCCGACCCGATTCCTCCCGGAAGCGCCCGCCTCTGCTACCGTGGACGCATGCGCATTGCCCTAGCCGTCGTCCTCGCACTCGTTGCCGCCCCGGCCACCGCGCAGCGCCTGCCGTCCGGCGTGACGCCCGAGCACTACACGCTGTGGTTTGCGCCAGACTTGGCGAACGCGACGTTCCGCGGACGCGCCGAGATCAAAGTGCGGCTCGAGCAGCCCGCCGCGGCGATCACCCTGCACGCCGCCGAGATCGCCTTCGGCCAGGTCACCATCGACGCCGGCGGACGCACGCACCCGGCCACCGTCACCACCGACGCCGCCACCGAAACCGCGACGCTCACCGTGCCGGCCAGCATGGCGGCGGGCCCGGCCACCATCCGCATCACCTACACCGGCATCCTCAACGACAAGCTGCGCGGGTTCTACCTGAGCAAGGCCAACGGGCGTAACTACGCCGTGAGCCAGATGGAAGCCACCGACGCGCGCCGCGCGTTCCCCTGCTTCGACGAGCCGGCGAAGAAGGCCACCTTCGACATCGCGCTGATGATCGACGCCGCCGACTCGGCCATCTCGAACGGCGCGCCCGTGTCGGACACGCCCGGCCCGGAGCCCGGCAAGCACACCGTCACGTTCGCCACGACGCAGAAGATGTCCACCTATCTCGTGGCGCTGCTGGTCGGCGACTTCGTGTGCCGCGAGGGCGCGAGCGACGGCATCGCCATCCGGGTGTGCTCCACGCCCGACAAGAAGGCGCTCACGGCCTTCGCCATGGCCGCCGCCGAACACCAGGTGAAGTTCTTCAACGACTACTTCGGCATCAAGTATCCGTTCGGCAAGCTCGACATCATCGGCGTGCCCGACTTCGCGGCCGGGGCCATGGAGAACGCGGGCGCCATCACGTTCCGCGAGCGCATGCTGCTCGTCGACGAAGCCACGGCCTCGATTGGCGTGCGCAAAGCGGTGGCGTCGGTGATCGCCCACGAACTGGCGCACCAGTGGTTCGGCAACCTGGTCACCATGAAGTGGTGGGACGACATCTGGCTCAACGAAGGCTTCGCCACGTGGGCCGCCAACAAGCCGCTCGCCGCCTGGAAGCCCGAGTGGCGCATGGACCTGAACGCCGCCGAAGAGACCCAGACCGCGCTCGGCCTCGACGCGCTGCGCTCGACGCGCGCGATCCGCACGGCCGTCTCCACGCCGGCCGAGATCAACGAGGTGTTCGATCCGATCGCCTACGAGAAGACCTCGGGCGTGCTCAACATGATCGAGGCCTACGTCGGCCCGGCGAAGTTCAAGGAGGCCGTGTCGTCGTACCTCACGCGCTATGCCGTCGAGCAACGCCGCCGGCGAGGACTTCTGGCAGGAGGTCACGCGCGTCACCGAGAAGCCGGTCAACCGCATCATGCGCAGCTACGTGGACCAGCCGGGCTCGCCGATGCTCTCGGTGCGCACGGCGTGCGTGGCGGGCAAGACCCGCGTGACGGTGCGGCAGCAGCGCTTCGTGGGCACGCCCGGCGACGCCGCGACGACCGCAACGGCCGCGACCGCGGCCCAGCCCTGGACGCTGCCGGTGTGCGTGAAGACCGGCGGCGGCGCCACCACGTGTCAGGTGGTGAGCAAGGCCAGCGAGAGCTTCGAGGCGCCGGGCTGCGGCGCGGCCTTCGTCAACGCCGATGCGCGCGGCTACTACTTCACTGAGTACGAGCCCGCCGCCGTGGCGGCGCTCGCCACGCGCACGCCGCCGCTCACCTCGGCCGAACGCATCAGCCTGCTCGGTGACGAGTGGCGCATGGTGCGCGCCGGCCGCCACGACATCGGCACCTACCTGGACCTCGCCGGCGCCTTCGCCACCGACGACACGCCGGCGGTGCTGAACGATCTGGTGGCGCGCGTCGCCTACGTGCGCGGGGCGATTGCCGATGCGTCCGGAACGCGCGGCGTTCGATCGCGTGGATCCGCGCCAGGTTCACGCCCGCCATCACGGCCGTGGGCGCTCGAGTCGCGGGCCGGCGAGAGCGACGACGTGCTGAGCCGCCGGGGCGCCCTGCTGCGGCTGCTCGGCGGCGTGGCGGGCGACACCGCGCTGCAGGCCCGGGCCCGGGCACTGGCCGCCGGCTACCTCGCCAACCCCGCGTCGCTGCCGCCGACCATCGTGGCGCCGGTGCTGCAGGTGGCGGCGGCCGGCGGCGATGCGGCGCTCTACGACCAGTACCTGGCGCGGGTGCGCGCGTCGGCCGGCACGCCCGACGAGTACTACCGGTTCTTCAACGCCCTCGCCGCGTTCGGCGATCCCGCCCTCGCCGAGCGCACGCTGAAGTTCGCGCTCTCGGACGAAGTGCGTTCGCAGGACGTGCCCACGCTCATCGCCCCATTGCTGGGCGGCGGCAACGGCGCCGCCACGTGGGCCTTCGTGCAGACCAACTGGGACGCCCTGGCCGGCAAGCTCGGCACCTTCCAGGGCATCCCCGCCATCGTCGGCGCCCTGGGCGCGTTCTGCTCGGCCGACCGCTCGGCCGAGATCGCCGCCTTCTTCAAGGCCCATCCCGTGCCGGCCGCCGCCCGGTCGCTGCAGCAGGCGCTCGAACGCATCGATGCCTGCACGGCCGTCGACGTGCGCCAGTCGCCGGCGTTTGCGGCCTGGCTCGCCAAGACAGGGGCTGGGGGCTAGGGGCTGGGGGCTGGGGCGTGCCGACGTCACGCTGCCCTCCCCGCGCCGCGAAGTTGGTCGCCAGCGGAGCGCTCGTTTCGCTACACTGAGCGGAACTTTCCGGAGGCCCCCGATGACCGTCGTCTCCTGGCTGCGCCGCCCGCCGGCGCTCGTCGCTGCCGCTGCCTGCCTCTACTCGGTCACGGTCTGGACGCAGGCCCGCCCGGCGCGCGCCCGCTGCGCCGACGCCGCACGAACGGATGGAAGCCGCGCACGAAGACCTGCTGCGCGACGCCGACGACCGCGGCCGCGAGGCCGCGCGCCTCACGAATGCCGTCGCGCCCGCCGCCGATCCCGCCGGCGCCCGCGCGCGCCGTGCCGCGCCGGAACTTCATCGACGAGATCGTCTTTGCGCGCATCGCCAAGGACGGCGTGCCGCATGCGGCTCTCTCGAGCGACGACGAGTTCGTGCGGCGCGCTCTACCTCGACGTCATCGGTCTGCCGCCGTCGCCGAGCGAGGTGCGCACGTTCGTGGCCGACCCGGCGGCCGACAAGCGCGACCGGCTGATCGACACGCTGCTGGCGCGTGACGAGTTCGCCGAGCAGTGGGCCTGGTACTGGGGCGACCTGCTGCGCATGTCGAACGAGGCGGGCCCTGGCGCCAACGCCTTCCACTACTGGTTCAAGGAGCAGCTCGCCGTCGATCGGCCCTACGACCGGCTGGTGCACGACGTGCTCACGCCGTCGGCCAAGGTGCACGCCACCCTTCCGTCGCTGGCCATCATCGGCCGCAGCAACCAGTTGAAGAGCCGCTTCGTCGAGAGCGTGGACGACTATCGCATCTCGAACCGGCTCGATCACGTGGACGCGCTGACCATCGACGTGAGCCGGGTGTTCCTCGGCATCAACACCTCGTGCATCTCGTGCCACGACGGCGCGGCGCACCTCGAAGCCGTGAACGGTTATCTCGCCGACCGCACGCGCGACGAGTTCTTCGCCATGTCGGCGTTCTTCGGCAAGACGCGCCTCATCGGCAACTGGAACGACAAGTCGCGCAACGTCGACCGCGACCTGCACGTCGACGATCTGGCCGGCGGCTACGACGGCGGCAACGACGCGCCGTTCCTCACGCTGGCCGAGAGCCAGTTCCCCCGGCCCAAGGGTTCGCACGAGCCGGCCTTCATCCTCACCGGCGAGAAGCCGCGTGCCGGCGCCGAGCCACGCGCCGAGCTGGCCCGCATGATCACCGCGCATCCGCAGTTTGCGCGGGCCACGGCGAATCTGCTGTGGGGCCGGCTGATGGCCGTGGCGTTCGTGGAACCGCACGACGCCTTCGACATGAACCGCCTGAACGGCGCCAACGCGCAGCCGAGCAACGTGGCGCTGCTCGAGGCACTGGCGGCGGAATTCACGGCCAACGGCTTCCGGCTGAAGCGCACCATCCGCACCATCCTGCAGTCGAGCACGTATCAGCTGTCGGCGCGCTTTCCCGGCCAGTGGAAGGACGACTACATCCCCTACTACTCGCGCCACTTCGCGCGCGTGCTCACCGGACCGGAGGTGATCGACGCGGTGTCGGCCGTTACCGGCGTGCCCATGGCCTTCCAGATGGGCGGCGAGACCATGACGCGCGTGAAGCAGCTCGCCACGCCGCAGGACATCGGCCGCGGCGCCGAAGGCATGACCGTGGACGCGCTGATGCAGAGCTTCTTCCAGAGCAATCGCCGCACGCCGCCGCAGAGCGGCAACCGCCCCTCCACGCTGCAGGCGCTGCTCATGATGAAGAGCACGGTGGTGAACGACCGGGTGGCCGTGTCGGCCCGGGGTCGGGTGGCGGAACTGGTCGAGTCGCCGCGCACCGCCGACGAGATCGTCGACGAGCTCTACCTGAGCGCGATGGCGCGCACGCCATCGGCGGCCGAGCGCGAGGTGGCGCGGCGCACGCTCGCGGTGGACCGGGCGCGCGGGGCCGAAGACCTGCTGTGGGCGCTGCTCAACAGCCCAGAATTCCTGGTCAACCGCTGAACGAGGATCCGCATGGACCGCCGCTTGAACGACCTCGTGCCGTCGCGCCGCGATGCCCTGCGCTGGGGCGGGCTCGCCCTGGCCAGCACCTGGGTCGATGGCCTCGTGTGGCCGCTGCAGATGTCGGCGCAGGGCCGGTCGCGCCCGCGCGGCACGGCGCGCAACTGCATCTTCATCGAACTGGGCGGCGCCATCAGCCCGATGGACACGTGGGACTTCAAGGAGACGCGCTGGACGCCACAGGACCTCGATGTCACCGAGGTGAGCAAGGGCCTCTACCTGTCGCGCACGCTCTTCCCGCAGCTCGCGAAGAACATGCAGCGCGTGGCCCTGGTGCGCTCGCTGCAGGCGCCCGAGCTGATTCACTTCAACGGCCAGTACCACACGCAAGTGGGCCGCTCGCTCAATCCGGCCATTGCCCGCGAGATCCCGGCGTTCGGCTCGGTCGTGGCCTTCGAGCTCGCCGCGCAGCGGCGCGAGCGGGATACCTTTCCCACCTACATCAGCACCAACCTCACGAAGGCGCGCGCCGGGTCGATCGGCGCCGGCTTCCTGCCCACCTGGACGACCGGGCTCGACCTCGATCCCAGCACGGTGTTCGCGGCCTTCGGCGGCGACATGAGCGGGGCCAACCAGGTGTTGAGCGAGCGCTGGCGGCTGCTCACGGAACTGGCCAAGATCAACGAGGGCCAGCGGGCCGCCATGGGCCAGAAGGCCGCCGACTACCAGACCTTCTACGACGACGCCTACAAGCTGCTGACCGACGCGCGCTGGCCGCAGGTCTTCACGGCGAGCGCCGGCGACAAGCAGCGCTACGGCGACGACGAGTTCGGCCTCGGCTGCATCCTGGCGCGTAACCTGCTCGGGCAGAACGCCGGCACGCGCATGGTCTATGTCTACGACGGCGACCGCTGGGACCACCACGCCGGCATCTTCGACAAGAGCGCCGAGTGGAACCACTACCGCACCTGCCAGCGGCTCGACAAAGGCCTGGTGAGCCTGCTCGACGATCTGGCGGCAATGCCCGGACAGGCCCCGGGCGCGACCCTGCTCGACGAAACGCTGATCGTCGCCCAGAGCGAGTTCGGCCGCACCCCCGGCATGAATCCCGTGGCCGGGCGGGATCACTACAAGGGCGCCTACACCGGCCTCTACGCCGGCGGCGGCGTGGCCGGCGGACGCATCCTGGGCAAGACCGACGCCGATGGCAGCACCTGCCTCGACACCGGCTGGCGCCACAAGTCGCAGCCGTTCATGGACAACACCGTGGCCACCATCTACTCGGCGCTCGGCATCGACTGGAAGAAGTCGGTCGACAACACCCCGTCGGGACGCGCCTACCACTACGTCGACACGGTCAGCCTCGGGGGCTCGGCCATGATGGAAAGCGACGAGATCGGCGACCTGTTCGCGTGACGGCAGTGAGCGTCAACCGTCCCCGGCACGGCCTCGCCGCAGGTCTGCTCCTCGTGTGCGTGGTGGCCGGCGCCGTGCGCGCGCAAGACGGCGTGGTCACCGACGCCGTCGCCGTGACCATTCCGGCCGGCGAGTTCTGGATGGGCCGCACGCGGCTGTGGCTGATGGACGAAATCGGCTGGCAGATTCGCGAACGCTACGACGACCGGCCCGTGCATCGCGTGCGCCTGCCGGCCTTCAGCATCGACCGCCACGAGGTGACCAACGTCGAGTACGCGGCGTTCGCGGCGGCGCCCGCGTCGGGCGTGGAGCCGCCCTACCACTGGGGCGGCCCTCGGCCGCCAGCGGGCAAGGAGCGCGTGCCCGTCTACAACGTGAGCTGGTTCGACGCCGTCAAGTACTGCGCCGCACAGGGCGGACGCCTGCCCACCGAGGCCGAATGGGAGCGCGCGGCGCGCGGCGACGCGCCGGATCTCGACTACCCCTGGGGCAACGACTACCTCGACGCCGCAGTCACACCTGCCCTGCCGTCAGCCTCGTCAGCGCCGTCTTCGGCCGGGGCCGTCACGCGGCCGCCGCGCCCGGGCCGCCGCGCGCACAGCGGTGCGAGCACGGGGCCACTGCCGGTGGGCTCGTTTGCGCCGAACGCGTTCGGGCTCCATGACGTGTCGGGCAACGTGTGGGAATGGACGGCCGACTGGTACGACCTGCACTACTACAGCGAAAGCCCGGTCGATAGTCCGTCCGGGCCGGCGACGGGGCTCTACAAGGTGATTCGCGGCGGCAGTTGGGCCGACAGCGAAACCCGGCTGGGCACGGTCTACTACCGCAACTTCACCGCCCCTGACACGGCACAGCCCACCATCGGCTTCCGCTGCGCGGGTCCGGCGCGAGTGACGCGGTGAGGAGGATCTGGAGACCGGCTCGTGGTGGCAGCAGATCACCGGTGAAGCCATCTCCGGCCCGCTCGAAGGCCGGCGGCTCACGCCCGTGCTGCACGACGAAGTGACGTTCGGTCTGTGGCGCGGGGAACATCCGGCCACCCGCGTGCTCGCCCTCGATGCGCAGCAATCGCAGATCGAGACGGAATGGGAAGATCGGCACGGCCAAGGCCCGGGTCGTGACCCCGGTGCGCGCCGATGACCCGCTCACGCCGCGCGCCCTCGTGGTGGGCGTGACCATTGCGGGCGAGGCGCGCGCGTATCCCCACGACGCCCTCGAGCGCGCGCGGGTGATCCTCGACGAGCTGCACGGCGTGCCGACTCGCCGTGCTGAAGGCTCACGACGGCCATTCGGTGCGGGTGTTCTCGCGCGCGTTGCACGGCCGCACCGTGGAGCTGCTCGAGCGCGTGGGCGCGTCGCCGGCGCGCTACATCGACGGCGTGACCGGCAGCGAGTTCGACTTCGCTGGACAGGCGCTCACCGGCCCGCTGGCCGGCCAGCGCCTGTCGCGCGTGCCGCATGTGTCGGACTACTGGTTCGACTGGCGCAAGTACCACGAGGCCACGAGCGTGTACCGCCCGTGGCAACCGCGCAACGAGGCCTAGGCGCCCGGCATCGGCTCGTCGGCGCTGCCGCCGTAGATCGCCGGCACCTTCGAGCCCATCGCGCGCAGATAGGCGGCGAGCTGGCCGCGGTGATGCACGCTGTGGTTGTTGGCCATGCCGAGGAACTCGGCGGCGGGCTTCTCCATCATGCCGAAGAACGAGATGGACTTGGCGAGATCGCCGGCCGCCATGGCCTGCACGGCCTTCAGCTTCTCGGGGAAGGTCTGCTCGTAGAACGCCACCACTTCGGCCACCGAGGCGAACTGCCCTTCGACCTGCTTGACGCGTTCCGGGTCCCAGGCGAACTGGCCGGTGATCACGCTGTCGAGGAACCACACGTCGGCGGTGGCCAGATGGGTGGCGAGCTCCCACGCGGTGCGGGATTTCGCATCCGGCTTGAAGTCGCGGTTGTCGTTGTGCACGGCCGCCAGCACCTTGCAGGTGGCGGGGAACTCGCCCTGCATGAGCTGAACGTACTGCTGGGCAAGGAACGTGGCTTGTTCGGGCGTCATCGGAGCCTCCGGGGATGGGTGATGATCGAGTGTGACCGTTTTAGCTGGGCACGGCTCGGCGCGCCCAGACGATAAGAGAACAAAAGGCGAAAGGTCAAGCCTATTCGCCGCGCAGCACCTGAGACGGATCGACGGCGGCGGCGCGGCGGGCGGGCACCCAGGCGGCCGCCATACACGCCGCCACGAGCAGCGCCGGGGCCACGGTGAAGAGCACCCAGTCGAAGGCCACGACGTCCACGAAGAGCGCGCCGAGCACACGGCCCACGCCCAGGCCGAGTCGCGAGGCCGACGGCCGCACCTACGAGGCCCACGCGCAGACCTTCGCCGACGATCATCCGCTCCACGCTGCCGGGCGTGGCGCCCACGGCCAGCCGCACGCCGATCTCGCGCGAGCGGCGCGACACCGCGTAGGCCTTGGCGCCGTAGACGCCCACGAGGGCAATCAACGCCGCGAAGGCGCCCACCGCGGTCATGGCGCTCGCCAGCGCCTTCAGTCCCCAGAACTCGATCGACGTGGCCAGGTGCGCGCCGAAGGTGGTCGCGCCGAAGACCGGCAGGGTCGGCGCGGCGGCACGCAGTTCCTGTCGCACGCGACCTGCGAGGCCCGCGTCCGCGCCGGGCCGCGGGCGGACGTGAAAGTAGATGCTGCTACGGAAGCCCTGCGCGTACGGCACATACACCGCACCGTTCGGCGTCTTCGAGAACATGTCGCTGTTCAGGCGCGACACGATCCCGACGATTTGCACCTCGGGCTGCGGTTCGGCCCCGGGCGACTCGGGCGCGTCGCCGATGTGAATGGACTGCCCCACCGCATCGCCGTCTGGCCACAACTGCCGCGCCAGCGTCTCGTCCACCAACGCGACGCGCGGCGCGCCGGGCCGCTGCGCCTCGGTCTCGGTGAATGCGCGGCCGCGCAGTACCGTGAGACCCATCGCCTGCGGATACGTGGCGCCCACCGCATTCCAGTCCGCCCCGAAGGCCCGGCCCGGCCTCGGGCGTGGCGGGACGCTCGCCCTTCGCCGGACGCGTGCCGGCGCGCCGCACGTCCTCGCCGAACCGCGTCGTGCCGAAAGGGATGGTGATGCCGATGCTCGCCGTCTCGACCCCGGGCAGTGCCGCCAGCCGCGTCTCGAGCGCGGCGTAGCGCGGCAGCGCCCGCGCCTCGTCGTCGCCGGCCAGACTGGCGTCGACGTCGACGAGCACCGTGTCGCTGGCCTTCGCGCCCACGTCGACCGCTGTGCCCTCGCGCGCCAGGCGCACGAACAGGCCGGCCGCCACGAGCAGCGCCAGTGACAGCGCGACCTGCAGCGCCACCAGGGGATGCCGCGGCAGATACCAGCGGCGGCGCGTGGTGGGGGCGGCGTCGCCCATCTGATGTTTCAGGTCGGTGAGCGCGTGGCCCCGCGTGTGCGCCAACGCCGGCCCCAGCGCGAACATCACCGCCGCCAGCGTGCCGAAGAGGAGCGCGCCGGCGATCGTGGCCTGCGTGATGTCGGCGTCGACCGCAAACGACACGGGCAAGCGCGAGAGCAGCGCCGTCAGCAGCGCGTCCACCGCCGGCAGGCCCAGGAGCACGCCGCCGGCCGCGCCGGCCAGGCCGAGCACCAGCGCCTCGGTCATGAGCTGCCGCACGATGCGGAAACGGCCGCCGCCCAGCGCCAGCCGGATCGCGAACTCGCGGCGCCGCGCCTGCCCGCGGGCAATCAGCACGGTGGCGAGGTTCAGGCACACGATGAGCAGCACGGCGCCGGTCAGGCCCAGGAACACGAGCGCGAGCGTGCCGAGCAGCGACTCGTCACTCGGACTCGTGCTGGTGCCGAAGCGCGGCAGCCCGCCCACCGTGATCTGGCGCTCGCGGTACTCGGCGGGATAGGCCTGACTGACGGCTGCCGCCGTCGCGCCGAGCCGCGCCTGCGCGGTCTCGACCGAGACGCCCGGTGCGAGCCGGCCCACCAGGAACAGGTCGAAGGCATCCGGATTGGCCAGCCGCGCGCCCTTCTTCCGGGTGAAGTCGTTCTGCAGCGTGTCGCTGGCGCCGAGCGGGAAGAAGAGCTCCGGACCGAAGAGCATCATCGTGCCAGTGAAGCCGTCGGGCGTGATCCCGACGATGGTGTAGGCCTGCTCGTTCACCTGGATGGTGCGGCCGACGAGCGCGGGATCGCTGCCCATGCGGCGCCACAGCACGTGCGAGGCGATGGCCACGGGCAGCGCCGCGCCCGGCCGGCTCTCCTCGGCCGTGAAGGCGCGGCCGCGGGCCAGGGACACGCCCAGCATCTGGAAGTAGTTCTGACTGACGAAGGCGGCAAACGTGCGCCGCGGGTCTCGGGCGCCGGCGGTGTCGCGCACGCCCACCATGCCGAGGTTGTGCGCGGCGACGGCGGCGAACACGTCGTGGCGCCCGGCGATGACCTCGTAGGCGCCGTGGGAGAACGCGCGATACGAGTTGGGCTCCACCGCATGGCGCGAGTAGAGCTGCACGATCTCGTTGGGGGCGGCGAAGGGGCGGCCGGCAAACGCGAGCATGTAGCCAAGGCCGAACACGCCGGCGTTCAAGCCGATGCCGAGCGCCAGCACCACCACCGCCGCGGCGGTGAAGCCGGGCGCGCGCGCCAGTTGCCGGAAGGAAACTGCGCAGGTCGCCGATGACGTCGTGCACGACATGCCCCCAGGGAAACCAGGCCG
Source organism: uncultured Acidobacteriota bacterium (assembly GCA_963814395.1). GTDB lineage: Bacteria > Acidobacteriota > Vicinamibacteria > Vicinamibacterales > UBA2999 > CADEFD01. The sequence goes on along the minus strand of CAWFCS010000027.1, from coordinate 594,866 downwards.
CGGATGGTCTCTGGCTCTGACGGGCGGTGGGGGCCGAATGTTTCAGCACGGGCCCGGCGTCTTGCGGCGCGAGCCCCCCGGCGAAGGTGTACAGGCGACGGGCCGGACGTCCCCCACGGACGCCCGGCCCACATGTCAATACGGGGCCGCGCCCCGCCGTCTATTGGTTCGGCCGCAGAATCTGCCGGAACTTCAGGGTGTTGATGTCGCGGAACATCGGCGTGCCCGGGGGCAGGAGCGGCGGACTCAGGAAGTCCGAGTCGAAGTTGTAGCCACGCGTGGGCGCGCCGTAGACGTTCGAGTCGGCGCGGTAGATGCCCACCGCCTGGCGGCTGAAGAACAGGCTCACCATCGAGCCGCGGTAGCGCAGGTTGCGCCCGCCCCAGTCCTCGAGCATGCGCATGAAGTTGTGCACGCCGCCGTCGGACCCCAGTTCCTCGCACGCCCCAGCCGGGCTTCGGGAACGGAATGGCCTTGCCGGTAATCATGGCAAAGCGGTAGGCCGTGTCGTTGGCGTCGCGGTTGGTCTGGTTGTTGGGCTCGCGGAACGACATGGCGTCGGTCCAGGCGTTCGAGAGCAGCGTGATGGTGTCGCCGATGAGCGCCGCCGGCACGTTGGGTTCGGCCGCGGCATCGGTCGAGGTGGCGTTGTAGTTGCCCTGAACGAAGATCGGGTTCTCACTGGTCACCGTGAAGCCGGCGGCCGGCAGGCTGTTGACGCCGCCCACGATGCCGCCGTTGACGACCTTCAGCGCGCGGCGGAAGAGCACCTGGCGGGCCACGCGGCCCCAGCCCGAGTTGTTGTAGCGGAATCGCCGTCCACGGCCGGGTGGCGGCGTTGAACGGTGCCAGCGGCGCGGTCGAGGCCGTGGACACGCGCCGCCGTAGACGAGCGGGTGCGGCGTTTCTCCGTAGGTCTCGAGCGTGAGGTTCTCGTTGAAGTTCTCACCGGCGTCGAGCAGGTTGTTCTTGGCCCACGCCGGCCACCGCCGGGTTGATCGAGTCTTCGAAGCCGTATTCGCCGGTTTCGGGGTCGCCGACGATGGCCTCGTTGTGGTCGCCGCGACGGTCGGAGAAGTAGACGATGTAGCCGTTGTTGTTCCAGGCCAGCGCGCCGGTGGCGCCGATGGCGCCGGCAAACCAGCGCCGCAGGTTGTTGGCGTCGAGCACCACCAGCGAGAAGATGCCCCCGGCGTTCATGCCGGTGGTGCCCGCCGGCAGCAGCTCACGCGTGCTGCCCTCGCGGGCATCGTAGAGGTTGATGCGGCCAGAAGTCCGAGGGCGACGAGCGACGTGGCGTAGTTGCCGTCGGCCCCCGCGCACGTGCCGCCCTGGTAGCCGTTGTCGCGCAGGCGCTGCAGCCGGATCACGGCGTTGGGCGTCGGGTCGGCGCACAGGTCGCCGTGCTGGTTGCGACCAGCGAAGCCCGAGGTTGAGCAGCTCCAGGGTGACGTCGGTCCACACGCCGGCGGCGCTCTGCCGCTCGATCTTGATGAAGCCGCCCAAGCAGCGACGTGGCGGCGGCGTTCGTGGCCCCGTTGTAGACCGGGTCGTTGTTGCTGAGCGTGCCGCCGGCCGCCACCGTGCAGCCCAGCAACTGCGTGGTCGAGTAGGCCGTGCAGGTCACGGCGTCCGGTCCCACGAAGATCGTCTTCGACGCCTGGAACAGACGCTCGGTCGAGAACACCGTGACGTCGATGGTCGCGCTGTTGGCCGCCGCAGGGTTGCGCAGCGTGGTGTTCCTCACCACGCCGTCGAGCCCGGTAATCGCCACGGCGGCGCCGTTGGCGAAGGCCACGTGCGCGCCACAGCCGGTGAACTGGTTGCGCGCCAGCACGATGCCCGAGCACGTCACGGGCACGCCCGCGATGACGATGCTGCCGGGTGTGAGCGTGAGCCATGGCGGCCACACCCGCAACCCATGGCGCCGCCCGGAGGGGCGGCCTGCGTCTGCATGGTCAAGGTCCAGATGCCCGCGGCGTTCGCCACCACGCTGGCGCGCGAAGTGAGCGGCTCTGGTCCAATCGACAGGGCCACCGGGGGCCGGCCTGCGCCCACCACGTAGCCGGCCGGGTTGCCGTCGAGCGACAGCGGCGCGCCGGCAGTGATGCCGGGCAGACCGGTGATGTCGGCGGCGCGGTCGGACAGGAGGATGCGCAGGCTGGCCTGCGAGTAGTAGCGCTGGGGCAACACGGCCGGCGGGGTCACGTTCTCGTTGAGATCCGGGCGCTTGATGAGGTCGATCGGCGTGGCGCCCGGGCTCACGAGCGGCAAGGTCAGGCGCTTGGCGCCGGTCACTTCCGTGCGGATGATGGTCTGTATTCGTTCTTCGACAGGTCGACCCAAGGCAGCCAGGGCACCAGGGTCGTGCCGCTGCTCTCGGTGGAGAGCAAGGGGCGGAACGAGGCCGGCGGCAACACCCTGGGAATGGTCACGACGCCGTCGTGATTGGTGTTCGTAATCAGGTTGCCGTTCGAGATGCGGTTGCGCACCACCTCGTCGAAGGCCGTGAGCTTGTCGCGGAAGGTCAGCGTAGAGCCATCACCAGACGCGAGGTACAGCTTCTCGTTGGTGTGCACCCGTCCGCCGAAGTCGAAGTTGGGGCCGGCGTGGAAGCCGATCGACTTCTCGCCGAAGATGCCGAACTGGAAGACCGGCACGGCCACCGTCTGGATTTCGCGGCGCAGCCGCACTTCGGAGTTGCCGGTCGTGGAGCGCGCGGTGACGGTGACGGTGTAGGGCGTGATCAGGCCCTTGAGGCCTTCGAATGGCCCGGTCGTGATGTCGAGGTTGGGCTCGGGGCGCGGGTTGCCCACGTTGCCCGGCGCGGTATCCGGCGTGAACGACACCGCGAAACCCGAGCCTACGCCGCCGCCGGGCGCCGTGAACTCGAAGCCACCGATCACCGGCGGCACGTTGTCGATGGCATTCACCTGCGCCGCATTCGGGCTGAAGTCGCCATCGAAGAGCGTGCCGAGGTTGGAGGTGAGCTTCTCCAAGCCGGCGTGCGCTGCGGCGTAGGCCTGCGTCTGGTCGCGGTCGGTCGCGTGCGACTTGCCGTCGGCGACCACCGCCGCGAACATGCCGGCCAGCAGGCCGCTGGCCAGCATCAGCACCAGGATGGCCGTGATGATGGCCATGCCCGACTCGGACTGTCGTGCGTGCGATGTCATCGTGTGCCTCGATTGCGTCAGTGCATCCATGGGAATCACCGCTACCTCTACGATCGGTACTTGTCGAGGAACGCCATGCCGCGCAGGCTCACCTGCGACGACAACGTGTTCTCGAAATACTTGTTGCCGGGGGGCATCCGGTTCTTCGAGCGCCCCGTCGCGGTGACGTTGACCTTGCGAATCAAGGTCGGGCCGCACGGATTCGGACTGCAGGCGCCGGTGCCGGCCAGGTCTGCGGCGGTCATCTCGACGTTGCCGGGGTTGCCCAGTCCGTTGCTGATGTCGTAGGCGAACTGCAGGTTCACCGTGTCGAAGGCCACGGCCGTGCCCATGGTGTAGTTGTCGAACACCAGCGGGTCGCCGTTGTTGACGCGCCGCACCAGACGGGGCCGCGCCGGGTTGGTGTCGGCGTCGATGTAGTAGGTGATCATCCGCACGCGCGAGATGCGGGTGGCGGCGGCCGAGTTCACCGGCGCCGATGGCGTTCAGCGCCGGCAGCGATCCGGAGGCCGCGCCCGACTGATTCAAGCGCAGCGAGTCGCCATCGGCGAAGGTGAGGCGGCGGGCGGCGTAGTCCACCGTGGTGACCTGCACCAGCGTGGTGCCCGAGCCCTTCGAGATCATCATCAGCTGCCCGGGCAGCACGCGATCGGGGCCGGTGTCGAGCACGGGGCCGGCGGCGACCACCACGTTGTTTCCGGCCACGGCCGACAGGGTCACCGACTCGAAGGCGTTGTCGGCCATCAGCACCGTGAGCACGTCGGTGGCCACGCCGTTGATGTTCGGCCCCAGGCCCGGCACGCGGCATCACGGCCGGCAGGGTGAGGTCGGCGGTGGTCGTGACGAACGCGCGTGCCGGGAGGCCCGGGAATGCGCACCCGTTGCGAGCCCGCGCCGCTCGGAATGGTCACCGCGTGCGAGGCCGGCAGCCCCGAGCCCACCTGCAGCAGGTCGCGCACCATCAGGTCCATGCCGCCGCGCAGGGTGTTGTTGGTGGTGGCCACCATCATCACGTTCTGGTTGGCCTTCATGATGTCCGAGAGCCCGCCGAGCGTGGCGCCCATGATGACGGTGAGGATCGTCATCGAGATCATCATCTCGACGAGCGAGAAGCCGGCGTCGGAGCGAAGCGTGAGACGGGTGTGTGACATGGTGACACTCATGGCGTTACGAGTACGACGAGACGTAGGTGGTCATGACGTAGGTGCGCCAGCCGCCGTGCACCTTGTAGGACACGGTGACCCTGACCTCGCGCAGGTTGGGATTGAGCGGTCCGCCGCCGTCGAAGTTCAACGGGCTGATGTCGATCTCGCGCAGGTACTGCGCGGCGGGCAGCTCGGCGGCCGCGTCGTCGGCGGTGTTCACCAGGCCATCGTTGCCCGGCAACTTGATGGTCTGCGGGCCGTCCAGGAAGATGCCGCCCTCGGACAGGTTGCGAATGGTCGGCCACGAGGCCTCTTCGGTGTCGCGCGCGGCATGCACGCTCTCGATCGCCTCGCGCGCCTTCTCGCGGGCCACGAGCATCGGCGTCGACGCGGTCATCTGCTTCACGCCGATCGTGAACATGCCGACCAGGGGCAGCAGACCCGCCATCAGGATGAACATCGCGGCCAGCACTTCGATCAACGAGAACCCTCGTTGATCGCGCGACGCGCCCTCGGTGCAGTCGTAGGTGTGCACTACTCGATCCATGCCGTGCCTCGCCATCTCCAGCTTTGCAACATGCCGGTCACGCCGAAGACGGTGATCGCCCTGGCGGTTTCGGTCTTGTTCGGAGTCGCCAATGAAGATCGTGCCGTTGGTGACGTCACCGGCCGAGTCGATGAGCGACCCGTCACTCGTGAACATCACCGGTGTGGGCCCGGAGAACTGCCAGGCCGCGCTCGAGGGACCGAAGCCATCGGGCGTGTCGGGCACGCTGCCGAAGTTGTAGTACTCGTTGGCGCCTTCGAAGGTCATCTCGGCCGACGGTCGTCCTGGCGCCACCCGGCACCTCGATGCGCACCACCCGCAGACGGTTCGGCGCCAGGAACTCGAGTTCCATGTTGCGGCGCTCGGCCACGGCCCGGTCGCGGGCGGCGTCCACGAAGGTTTCGATGACCGACGAGCGAGCTGTCGGTGGTGGCCCGCTTGACCATGCTCATCGTCACCGGGATGGCCATGGCGCTACCCACTACGATGAGCGCGGACACGACCAGGAGTTCGACGAGCGAAAAGCCTCCGTGTGCGGTCAGGGAATCTCGCGGGCTGTTCCATGTCCACCGACAAAGCAAGCGGCACGCCAGGATCCAGGAGCGGCCTTAACTGACTGTCATCGCGTGGGATACAGCCCAGCCGCGGCGCCGGACGGTTTGCCGCCTGTGCCGTTTCTAGGCACCAACTGACAATTTTGTGACGTGCCAGGTCGGCGGCTTGGCGCCGTGCGCCCCGGCGCCAGCCTCGGTTCACGCCACGGCCGCAGGCAACGGTGCGGCCGGCAGGCGACGGGCGAACTCGCGCCTGAGCAGCCAGAGGCTGAGCGCCAGCTGCAGGGTGACCGAGACGACCGTCAGGTACCACACCCACGCCAGCTGGAAGCCGGGCCACGTCGACAGGATGAAGACCGGAATCGCCACGATCACCACCCGCACGCACCGACGCGATGAGGGATGGTTTGGTGTTGCCCATCGCCTGGAACATGCTCGAGGTGACGAACACCAGCCCAGCCGCCAGGTAGTTCCACGACACGATCCGCAGGTATTCCTCGCCCACCGCCACCACCGCCGGATCGGTCGAGAACACGCGGATGAGCGCGGCCGGAAACAGCTGGCACATCGGCCACGAAGCACGGTCATGCCGGCCAGCGACAGCCAGGCGGCGATGCGGAAGGTGGCGCGCACGCGGTGCGGCAGGCGCGCGCCGAAGTTCTGCCCGGCCACCGGCGCCACGGCGAACCCGAGCGCCACGATGGGCATGAAGCCAGCCTGGCCGATCCGCTGGCCGATGCCGAAGCCGGCCTGCGCGGCGGCGCCGAACGGCTGGCTCACCATGTAGACCATGCCGATGTAGACGGCGATGAGCCCGAACTCGACGCCCGCCGGCAGGCCGATGCCGAGCAGCCGCGACCAGGTGGTCGACGTCGGGCGCCATCTCGGCGCGGCGCACGCGCAGCATCGAGCCCGGCCGCTCGGCATAGAGGTAGAGCCACGTCACGCCGACGGCCACCGCCACGAGCGACGCCATGGCGGCACCGGCCACGCCCAGGGGCCGGCCCGTGCCCCAGCCGAAGATGAGCACCGGCGCGAGCGCGATGTTCAACGCCACCGAGACGCTGCCCACGATCATGCCGGGCTTGAAGTCGCCCATGCCGCGCAACGCGGCAGAGACGGCCACGAGCGCGAACTGCAGGGCCATGGCCGGCACGAACCACCACAGGAACTGGCGCACGAGTGCCGCGGTGGCGGCGTCGGCGCTGAAGGCGCGCGCGTAGGCGGGCGTCAGGGCCAGGCCGACCACGAGAAAGCCCGCGCCGGCCACGAGCGACATCGACTGCGCCTGGTTGAACACGCGGCGCGCCTCGTCCGGGTCCTTGCGGCCCACGGCGTGCGAGACGAGCGTGGTCGTGCCCACGCCGAGCATCTGCGTGAGCGCCAGCACGACGAAGCTGAGGTTCCCGGCCACGCCGACCGCCGCCACCGCTTCCTTGCCGAGCCGGCCCATCCAGTAGAGGTCGGCCAGGAAGTACAAGGTCTGGAAGACCATCGTGAAGAGCATGAAGCCGGCCGTGGCGAACAGATGCCGCGCGAGCGACCCGGTGGTGAGGTCGTTCATCGCCTACTGCCGCGGGCCGCGATCGAAGTCGAGGGAGGCATCCGAGCTGAAGTTCACGCGGCGCACGCGGCCGCCGTCGCGCCGCATGTAGAAGCGCCCGCGGGTGCGGGCATCGACCCGGTCGCGGTCCATGATCGACTTCACGGCGCCAGGCACGCGCAGGTAGTTCAAGTCGAAGCGCGACGACATGCGCGCCTCGCCGAAGCCGGCCACTTCCACCGCTTGCGTGATGAATCCGTCGCCCACGCGCACGCCGTTCAGGATGAGGTCGTACTGCACGCGCTCGATGGTGATCGGGTCGGGATTGGGATTCCGCACGCTGAACGTGACGTCGAGCGTGGCGCCGGTGAGCCCCACCTGCGGGCGGCCGAGCCGCTGCACCTGCACCCGGGGCGGCTCCAACGAGGCGCAGCCACTGGCGACAAGCGCGGTGGCGAGGGTGGCAAACAGCAGGGCGGCGAAGGGGCGCGTCAGAGAGGTCATGGGTGCTCCACCATCAGGGTGTGGGTCAGGGCGACGGCAGGGGGTGGCCTTGATGATGACACGGCCCACGCCTCCGGCCAATGCGCCTCTAGGCGCTCGTGGGGCTCGCGCACCAGCTTCACGGTGAGCACGGCGGCACCCAGGAAGGCCATGAACAACATGCCCGTCCAGTGCGTCTTGTTGATGCACTGGAAGCGCACGTGCTCGCCGGGCGTCACGTCGAAGTCTACCGTATGCCGCACCAAGGTGTTGTTGGCCTTGAGCGTGTGCCGGCCGGGCGCGATCTCGCAGGTGAGTTCACGACCGTAGTAGAGCGTGCCCCAGTCCTGGCCATCGAGCGAGATGTAGACCTGCCGATCCTGCGCGTCCTGCCCGTGCGTGCGGCGCACGGTGAGCATCGCCGGCCCGTGCGGCGCCGCCACGTCGGCCACGCCGGTGCCGCTGCCCACGCCAGCATCCTCGGGCGAGGTGGCCGCACGCAGCCACACCGGCTGCAGCCGTGGCTGGACCCACGAGATGGTCGAGAGGCGCGCCGTCACAATCGCCGATCGTCGCATATCGCGGGCGGGTCTGTCTTGGGGCGGGCCATGCCCCGGCGCTATACTTCCGCCCCGTGAACCTGCGGCCACAGTCAGTGCTCCTGCGTCGCCTGCTCCTCGTCGCCACCGCCGTGGTGCTGCCCGGCGCCTGGCACGCCGAACCGGGAGCGGCGCAAGAGGTGTTCGACGTGCTCGTGCGCGGCGGCACCGTCGTGGACGGCACGGGCAGCCCGGGCCGGGTGGCCGACGTCGGCATCCGCCGCGGTCAGATTGCGGCCGTCGGCGCGCTGACCGGCGCCACCGCCACGACCATCATCGACGCCACAGGACAGGTCGTAGCCCCCGGATTCATCGACGTGCACACCCACGCCGACGACCTCGCCGACCAGCCTGCCGCCGTCCACTTCGCGCGCATGGGCGTCACCACGGTGATTGCCGGCAACTGCGGCGGCTCGCCGGTGGACATCGCCGCGGCCTTCGCCAGGATTCGCGCCACCGGCGCGGCCATCAACTTCGCCAGCTTCGTCGGCCACAACTCGGTGCGCGAGGCGGTGATGGGCACGGCGCGGCGCGCGCCCACCGCGGCGGAGCTGACCAGGATGGAGGCGCTCGTGGCGGCGGCCATGGCCGACGGCGCCGTGGGCTTCTCCACCGGCCTGCAGTACGTGCCCGGCACCTACGCGACCAAAGACGAGATCGTGGCGCTGGCCAAGGTGGCGGCGAGGTCGGGCGGGGTCTACGCTTCGCACCTGCGCAACGAGGGCACGGAGATCGAAAGTGCCGTGGCCGAAGCGCTGGCCATCGGCGACGAGGCGAAGATCGCCGTGCAGGTGTCGCACCTGAAGATCGACGCGCCCAGCCGCTGGGGCGCCAGTGCCAGGGCGCTCGGCCTGATCGATGCGGCGCGGGCCCGCGGCCTGACCGTGCTCGCCGACCAGTATCTCTACGACGCGGCCAGCTCGAATCTGGGCATCCGTTTTCCGTCGTGGGCGCTCGAAGGGGGCCAACCCGAAATCGTGAAGCGCCTGGACGACGCCGCGACGTGGGCGAAGATCAAGGCCGAGATGGGGCGCCTGATCCGCGAACGCGGCATCGAGAACTACTCGTTTGCGCGCATCGCCAACTATCCTGCCGACCCGTCGCTGAACGGGCTCACGATTCCCGACGTGGCGCAGAAGCTGAAGGGCGGGCGCGACCTCGAGGCGCAGTTCGAGACGATGCGGCTCATGCTGCGGGCCGGCGGCGCGTCGATGGTCTATCAGTTCATGGCCGAAGACGACATCGCGCGCATCCTGTCGCACCCGATGGTGGCCATTGCCAGCGACAGCGGATTGAACACGCTGGGCCGGGGCGTGCCCCACCCGCGCGGCTACGGCAACGCCGTGCGCGCGTTGGGCCGCTACGTGCGCGAGCTCAAGGTGATCTCGCTCGAAGAGGCGGTGCGGAAGATGACGTCGCTGCCGGCGGATCAGTTCGGCTTCGCGTCTCGCGGGCGCATCGCCGCAGGCAAGGCCGCCGACCTCGTGATCTTCGATGCGGCCACGGTGGCCGATCGCGCCACCTACGACAACCCGCATCAGTATCCCGAGGGCATGAACTTCGTGATCGTGAACGGCGTGCCGGTGGTGTCGAAGGGCGCACAGACCGCGGCGCGACCGGGAGTCGTGCTCGCGAAGCGAGGGGTCTGACCCCTTTGGCACGGATTTCGTGCCAAAGGGGTCAGACCCCTACCAGCGCCGGCAGGTCCTCGATGCCGAGGTCGTGCTCCACCTCGATGAGGCCGGCCAGGCCTGCGGCATGCCCGAGCACCCGCTCGGGCGACCAGCCCGCAGCCCGCAGCTCGCGCACGCCCGTGTCGCCGTCGGCCTTGCTGAGCTTCTGCGTGCGCGACTTCATCACGAGCGGGTGATGCAGGAACAGGAGCGGGCGCGGGCGGCCGAGCAGCCGCGCCAGCAGCATCTGCCGGCCAGTGGAGGCCAGCAGGTCGTCGCCGCGCACTACGAGATCTACGCCCTGCGCCAGGTCGTCCACCGTGACCGCGAACTGGTAGGTCCAGTTGCCGCGCCTGTCGCGCAGCAGCAGATCGCCGCACTGGGCCGACGGGTCCTGGCCCGACGGGCCGTGCACGGCGTCGTCGAAGCTCACCGTGCCCGGGTCCACCACCAGGCGCCAACCCACCGCGCCTCCGAGCGAGTGTCCGCGAGCGCGGCAGGTGCCGGGATAGCGCAGCTCGTCGGTGGATGTGCCGGACGCCTCGATCTCGCGCCGGGTGCAGGCGCACCCGTAGACCAGTCCGCGCGCGATCAAGGTCTGCGCCGCGCGGTGGAAGTGGCCGAGGTGATCGGACTGGCGTCCCTCACACGGGCCGGCGCGAAATGCGGCCGTGGGAAACACGTCGGGTGTGAAGCCGAGCCAATCGAGATCGTCGAGCAGCGCCGCTTCGTATTCGGGCCGGCAGCGCTGGCGATCGTGGTCTTCGATCCGCAGCAGCACCCGCCCTCCGAGCGCACGCGCCGTGCCCCACACGAAGATGGCGTTCACCACGTGGCCCAGGTGCAGGTAGCCGGTGGGCGCAGGGGCAAAGCGCGTCAGCGGCGACGAAGGCAGGCGGGCGGCCAATGCCGCGAGGGCGATGGGCGGCCGTCTCGGCGGTGTGGTCACACCGGGATTGTTGATCACGAACGACACGAGTAAGCTCGCCGCTGGGAGTCACACCATGCCCAATCCATCGTCGGCGGGATCTGCTTGCGCCGTCGCCCTCGGCGTTGCCCTTGCGCTCCTCGCCGCGCCGCTCCCCGCCGCCGGACAGCGCCTGATCGTCAGCTTCTCAGTGCCGTCAGGGCCACCTGTCGGTACATTTTCGGTCATCACCCAGTCAATCGACCTCGGCACCGGCCTCGCCGAGTGGACGGAACCAGACGCCGTCGCGAACATCGTCTTCACCGCGGACGGGCAGTACGTGTTCTACCGCCGTTTGGCCACACCCACCGGGCCGTACGTGCTGTACGCACGGGATGTGGCGACCAACCGGGAGATTCCGCTCTCCTTCGACTTCGAGCCCCGGCTCGCGCACCCGAGGGAGCTGGCGATCTACGGACTCGTCGACGTGCACTCGACCGGCTTCGGCACGAGCGCGGGCGCGTTGGCGCGGCTCGACGGGTCGGGCGTGCGTTCAGGCGTGGGCTGCCCGGCGGCCACGACGGTGGCGTTCGATCTGTCAGCCGATGGCGGCACGATGGCCGCGTTGTGCGAGTCGAACGAGGTGGTCCTGCTCGACACCACCTCGGGCCGGGTCATTCGCACGTTGGCTGCGGATACCGCGCGACCGATCACATCGTTGCGCCTGAATCACGACGCGTCTCGCGTGATCGTGACGCTGCGAGTGGGCAGCGCGGCCAACGAGATTGCCGCGCTCGATGCGGTCGCCGGCGTCACGCTCGCCATGACAACCATGGGGCCTGCCAACGCCGGCTGCGCCTTCGTGGGTAGCGCACCCGACAAGACGAAAGCGGTGGTGGGATGCACCTGGCATGAGCCGCCAATCAGCGTCGGCGCTGCCGTCCGGGTGCTCGATGTGGACACGCTCGCGTTGGGGCCAACGCTCTCAGCCTACAGTGCCGGATTGGCTGTGTTCAGTCCCGACAACCGGTCCGTCTTCATGACCTCGTATCATCGCTTGGGCTTCGGCTTCATCGCGCAGTACCGACGTCGCGACGGGGGCCACCGTGCTCTCTTCCGACACCGTGACCCCCCGGGCCTTCGGCCTCGCCTTCACGCCGCTCGCGCCGTCGCTCGCGGCCTCGGTGTCCGGCTCGAGGGTCGGCCTGCAGTGGACGCTGCCGGCCCACTCACCCGCCGCCACGCGCTACGTGGTCGAGGTCGGTTCGGCGACCGGCCTCAGCAACCTCGGCACCCTGCATCTCGGCCCCCAGCCCACGCTCTCGGTGCCCGTTGTGCCGCCGGGCACCTACGTGGTGCGCGTGCGTGCCGTCAACGCCACGGGCGTGGGGACCGCCTCGAACGAAGTGGTGCTGACCGTGCCCTAGCACACAGGGCGGCGCGTGGAACCACCGGCCTCCAGTCTGCCGCCGGACTTGGCCTGACCGCCACTCGAACGCAGCTCCGCGCCGTCCGCCGATCGCTGTCGACCCGGAGCCCGCCGCGGAGCGTATGCTCCTCATGACGGCTCATGGCCACTACCGCTGCTATCGTCTTCCTGCTGGTCTACGTGCTCGGCGCCTTCGCCTACGGGTCGGCGCTGACGCTCTCGCTGCGCCAGGCCAGCTCGGTGTGGTCGCCGCACCGCAACCGCGACGTGGCCGGGCGTACCCGCCTCGACGCCGCCAGCATCACGCTCTTTGCCTGGTCGGCGGTCTGGTTCGTGGTGCTCGGCCTCGACCAGTTCTCGGACATCGTGAGCAGCCGCACGCAGCCCGGCTGGCTCGATCATCTGCAGTTGCTGCTCGTGCTGGGCTTCCCGCCGCTCATCATGCACACGATGTATCAGGAGGCGCACGTCGACGAGTGGACCGGCGCGGCGCGCGCCTGGGCCACCCGCGTGCTCCTGGTCGGCTATGTGGCGGCGCCCCTGATGGCCGTGGGCGCCTTCAGCCTGGTGTTCGGCGTGGTGACGATCCCGAACGGCAGCGCCTGGATTGGCGGGGGGATTGCGGCGCTCTTCGCGGTGGCCGGCGTCTACTCGGCGGTCGTGCTGAACCGCAATCCGCGCCGGGCCGCCACGCCCGACCAGCACAACCTGCGGCACGTGCTGAACGGGCTGTTCGTGTTCCTCACGCTCATGAACCTGGTGCCGGCCTTCACCAACCGCGAGACCTTCTCGTTCGCGGTGTTCGGCCGGGTGATGAGCGTGGCGCCGCTGCTCTTCCTGTCGGCCACCACCTACTACGAGAACCGCTTCGAGTTCTACGACCTGCTGGTGAAGCGCGGGGCGATGCTGCTGGCCACGCTCGTGGCCCTCGGCGCGTTCTTCGCGCTCGCCTTGCCGTGGCTCGACGGGCTGCCGCGCGACGGCGCGCGGCCCTGGCTGTTTGCGCTCGCCGCCGTGCCGCTGATGCTGGCCGCGCCGCGCCTCTCGGGCCATTTGAGCCGTCAGCTCGATCGCGCGTGGTTCGGCCGGCACTACACGCCGGTGTCGGCCGTCACCACCGTGCTGGCGTCGCTGCAGGTGGCCACTGACGAACTCAGCCTGCTCGCCGGCGCCGAGGACAGCTTGAAGGAGGTGCTCGGCGTCACGGTGAGGCTGAGCACGAACGCGCCCGACGACGCCACCGCCCGCGTGGCCTTCAAGGTGGAAGGCAGCGCCGCCGACCCCAGCCTGTGGGTGTGTGTGCCACGGGTGCAGGGCGAACGCGTGCTGCTCAGTCAGGATCTGACGTTGCTGCGCTCGCTCGGCACGGTCATCACCTATCTCGTGGAGAACGTGCGGCTGCAGCAGCGGCGCCAGGAGCAGGACCTGCTCGCGCAGACCCTGCGCGTGCAGACCAGCCAGTCGGAACTGAAGGCGCTGCGCGCGCAGATCAACCCCCACTTCCTCTTCAACGCGCTCAACACCGTGGCCTCGCTCATCCACAGCGATCCGGCCCGCGCCGATCGGGCCGTGGAGCAGCTCTCGGAAGTGTTCCGGCACACGCTTGCGGCGCTCCGAGAACGAATGGGCGGCGCTCGACCAGGAACTGGCGTTTGCCGCCGCCTACCTCGACGTGGAGGAAGCGCGCTTCGGCACGCGCCTGCGCTATGCCATCGAGGCCGATCCGGCGGCGCGCCGCGCGCAGGTGCCGGCGATGCTCGTGCACACGCTGGTCGAGAACGCGGTGAAACACGGCATCGCGCAGGTGCGGGGACACGGCACGCTCGACGTCACGGCGCGGGTGGCCGGCGGCCGGCTCACGATTGCGGTGTGCGACAACGGGCCCGGGCCGGCGCAGGCCCCTGGCCCGTCCGACTTCGCGCGCCGCGCCGGCGAACAGTTCGGCCTGCGCAGCGTGCGCGACCGGCTGCGCGGCCACTTCGGCGACGACGCCGCCTTCACGCTCACCCGCGACGACGCGCACGGTCTCACGCTGGCCACCATCAGCATGCCCCTCGTGACGCCCGACGGCCGCGGCGCCGGGGCGGGGCGCGAGGTGACGGCGTGATGCGGGTGGTGCTGGTGGACGACGAAGCGCCCGCCCGGGCGCGGCTCACGGCGCTGCTGCACGAGCTCGGGGGCGTGCAGGTCGTGGGCGAGGCCGACAACGCCGATGCCGCGCGCGCAGCCGTGGCGGCGCTGGCGCCCGACGTGGTGTTCCTCGACATCGAGATGCCGGCCGAACGCGGCACCGAGCTGGCCGCCACGCTGCCCGAGCCGCGGCCGTTCATCGTGTTCGCCACGGCCTACGAGCGCTTCGCCGTGGATGCGTTCCAGTACGACGCCGCCGACTATCTGCTGAAACCGGTGACCCGGCAGCGGCTGCAGGCCACGCTCGACCGCCTGCGCCAGAAGCTCACGACGCGGCATGAGGCCGCGCGTGAAGTCGACGACGCGGTGCGGGCCCAGTCGTTCCTGCTGCCGCGCACCCTGCCCGACGTGCCCGGCTTCGCGGTGAGCGCGCGCACCCTGCCGGCGCGGGCCGTGGGCGGCGACTTCTACGACGCCGAGTTCGTGGACGACAAGGTGGCCTTCGTGCTCGGCGACGTGTCGGGCAAGGGCATGGCGGCCGGGCTGATCGCGTCGAGCGTGCAGGCCCGCTGGCAGGCGGCGATCCGCCAGCGCGATCTCTCGCTCGCCAGCATGATGACGGCGCTCAACAGCGATGTGATGGCCTCCACCGAAGGGTCGCGCTACGCCACCCTGGTGCACGCCGTGCTCACCCCAGCCACCGGCGACCTGCTCTACGTGAACGCCGGGCATCCGCCCGCGGTGCTGGTGTCGTCCGATGGCGAGTGGACGCCGGCCCTGGCCTCGACGGCGCCGGCCGTGGGCCTGATCGACGGCGCGCAGTTTCCGTCCGGCACACACCGGCTCCTGCCTGGGGATACCCTGATCGTGATGAGCGACGGGGTGTGCGAAGCCCGCAACGGACGCGGCGACGACTTCGACCTGGCGTGCCTGGCCGCCATGGCCGCCGCGAGCCACGGCGACGTAGCGTCGTTGGCCGGCGCGATCGTGCGCGAGGTGCAGCGTCATCGCGGCGCCGATCAGACGCAGGACGATGTGACGGTGCTCGTGCTGCGGAGGTCGGCATGAGCCTGCGGGTGCTGCTCGTCGACGACGAGGCGCCCGCCCGCGGCCGCCTGCGCCAGCTCCTGTCGGAGCGCGCCGACGTGGCCATCGTCGGCGAAGCCGAAGACGGCGTGGAGGCCATCGAGCGCATCCAGGAACTGACCCCCGACGTGGTCTTCCTCGACATCCAGATGCCGGGCTGCAGCGGCCTCGACGTGGCGGCGTCGCTCGGCCCGGCGCGGCCCGCCATCATCTTCTGCACGGCGTTCGACCAGCATGCCGTGGACGCCTTCGAGTTGCAGGCGGTCGACTACCTGCTGAAGCCGGTGACGCGCGCGCGCCTCGACGCGGCGCTCGCCCGGGTCACGCCCGCCGGCCGCCCGCGGCGCCGGGCGCGAGTGCCGCCGACGCGCCGGAGGGCGCCACGCAGCCCGGCTCACCCACGCGCTTCCTGGCGCGGCGCGGGGCCCGCTACAAGGTGGTGCCGCTGGCCGAGGTGGTGGCCTTCAGCTTCGACGAAGGACAGACGCGCCTGCACACCGCCACCGAGCAGCTGCTGATGCAGCCCACGCTGGCGCAGCTCCTGCGGCGGCTCGACCCGGCGCGCTTCTTCCAGGTGTCGCGCGCGGCCGTCGTGCATCTCGACGCGGTGCGCGAAGCCAAGCCGCACAGCGACGGCGCCGGACAGGTCGTGCTCTCGAACGGCACCGTCATCGAGGTGTCCCGCCGGCGCTGGCGGCCGCTGCTCGACGAGCTCGAGCGGTAGCCTGGCCGTCGCGGAGCCGTTGCAGGGCGCGTGCTAGCATCGCGCCATGCGCGTGCCTGCTTCCGTCGTCGTTGCGCTCCTGCTGTTCGTGTCGTCCGGCCGCGCCGGTCGCCGCTCAGACGCGGCTGCGGATCATGCCGCCTTCGGGCGCCACGTTGGCCGTCGGCCAGCGCTTCGATCTGCGGGTCGAGGCCACCGGGACGACGCTCACCGCGCCCGCGGGCCTCGCCGTGACCTCGACGGCGTCGACGTCTCCGCCCGCAACGTGCTGGCCCCCGGCCCCAGTGGCGAGAAGGGGGCGGGCGGCACGGGCACGCCCGCCGGCGGCGCGCTGCGGCCGGCCGTGCCGGCGCCGGCCACGTCCACGAACTTCCTGCTGCGCGACACCAGCTTCGCGCGCGCCGGCCGCCATCAGGTGGCCGTGCGCACAGCCGACGGCGCCACCATGACGGCCACCTACGAGGTGGGCGCGTGGCAGCTCGCGCGCGCGGGCGCGCGCCCGGCGCGCAACGTGATCATGCTCGTGGGCGACGGCATGGGCATCCAGCACCGCACGGCGGCGCGGATCGTGTCGCGCGGCCAGACCTTCGGCAAGACCAACGGTCCCCTCGCCATGGACACGCTGGGCGTGACCGGCCTCGTGATGACCTCGTCGCTGAACGCCACCGTGACCGACTCGGCGCCGGGCATGTCGGCCTATGCCACCGGACACAAGTCCAACAACAACCACGTGGGCGTCTATCCCGACAACACGCCCGATCACTTCGACAACCCGCGCGTGGAGTACCTCGGCGAGTTGCTCACGCGCACCCGCGGCGCGGGCTTCAACGTCGGCATCGTCACGACCGCCGCCGTCATCGACGCCACGCCCGCCGGCAACGCCGTGCACACCTCGTTTCGCGACGCCTACTACGACATCGCCACGCGGCTCGTCGACGAACGCGCGGCCAACGGCGTGTCGGTGCTGCTGGGCGGCGGGTCCACCTACTTCCTGCCGGCCTCGGCGGGCGGCACCCGCAAGGACGATCGCGATCTCGTGCGCGAGTTCAGCAGTGCCGGCTTCGCCGTGCTGCGCACGGGCGCCGACGTGAAGACGACGCTCGCCGGGGCGCCGCCGAAGGCGCTGCTCGGGCTGTTCCACCCCCGCCACATGTCGGTGGCGTTCGACAAGGTGGGCGCGGGCCGCTACAGCGACGAGCTCGCGCTCGAACGCAACCAGGACGTGCGCGACCAGCCGATGTTGCCCGACATGACGCGCGCTGGCCCTGGCCTCGCTCTCGGCGCACTCGCCCAAGGGCTTCTACCTGATGGTCGAGGGCGCGTCGATCGACAAGCAGTCGCACGTCTCGGACGCCGAGCGCAGCATCTGGGACACGATCGAGTTCGACCACGCCGTGGAGGTCGCCCTGGATTTCGCGCGCGCGACCAACAGCGACGGGGATCCCGCCAACGACACGCTCGTCGTCGTCACGGCGGATCACGAGAGCGGCGGCCTCGGCATCATCGGCGTGGGCAACGAGCGCTATGCGCCGTCGGTGATCGGCCGGTCGGTGCGCGACTACGCCGCCACCTTCCGCTTCGAGCCGACGCAGACGCTCAACTTCTTCACCAACTACACCGTGGGCGCCGACGGCTATCCGACCGATCCCGATCCGACCCGCAAGCTGCTGATTGGTTTTGCCGGCGGACCGGACCGCAACGAGAACTGGCTGTCGAACCGCCTGGCCCAGGTGAGCACGATCGTCGATCCCACGACCAAGGCGGCCGTGGCCAACCCGCGGCGCGACGGCCCGGGACCAGGCAGCGACAACCTCGGCGTGGACGGCAAGCCGTATCCCGGCTTCCTCGTGCCGGGCTCGATCGAGAACGGCGCGACCGGCTGTCCTGATCCGGGCCGATGCCCCGACGACACGGCCGCGACGCCCGAAGACGACGCCGCACACACGGCCAGCGACGTGCCGCTCTCCGCCGAGGGGCCAGGGGCGTGGCAGTTCACCGGCGTCTACGAGAACACCGACGTCTTCCTGAGGCTGCTGCGCGCCGCCGCCGGCAGCTACCCCCGCCTGCCGCGCTGAAACACGCAGTCCGCAGCGCAGGGCCCGCGTGCCGTGGCTATAATCACCGCCATGGCCCTCATCGATCCGCTCACGTTGTCGCGCCGGGAACTGATGGCGCTCGCGGCGCAGCTCGGCACCGGCGCCGCGGCCGCCGCACTCTGGCCGGCCGACCTCTCGGCCCAGGCCCTGCCCGGCAAGGACGCGCGCCTCGTGGCCCGCTCGGTGCGCCCGCCCGACTACGAAACGCCGGTGGCGCTGCTCGACAGCTTCCTCACGCCGAACGACGTGTTCTACGTGCGCTGCCACATGCCCGTGCCGGCGCAGCTCGACGAGGCCGCGTGGAAGCTGGCCGTGGGCGGCGAGGTCGGCGTCGCCGCTGTCGCTGTCGGTCGCCGAACTGAAGCAGCTGCCGTCGGCGTCGGTGACCGTCACGCTCGAGTGCGCCGGCAACGGCCGCGTGTTCTTCGACCCGCCCGTGGCCGGCATCCAGTGGCGCAAGGGCGCGGTGGGCACCTCGAAGTGGACCGGCGTGCGCCTGGCGGAGCTGCTGAAGCGCGCCGGCGCCAAGCCCGGCATGACCCACGTGCACGCGAGCGGCGCCGACCGGCCCATGGGCACGCAGCCGCCGTTCGTGCGCCAGGTGCCGATGGCCAAGGCGCTCGACCCCGACACCCTCGTGGCCTACGCCATGAACGACCAGCCGATTCCCTCGGCGCACGGCTTCCCGCTGCGCCTGGTCGTGCCCGGCTGGGAGGGCGCGTATGCCATCAAGTGGCTGAACACGCTCACCGTCGCGAACAAGGAAGAGCCCGGCTTCTGGGTGCAGACCGGCTACCGCTATCCCACCAAGCGCGTCGCGCCGGGCGCGGCCGTGGACGCAAAGGACATGGCGCCGCTCACCGGCCTGGTGGTGAAGTCGCTCATCACGCGTCCGCTCGACGGCGCCGTGGTGCCGCCTGGTCCGATCACCGTCGCCGGGCTTTGCCTGGGCGGGCGATCGCGACATCACCAAGGTGGACGTGTCGGTGGATGCTGGCGCCACGTGGCAGCCGGCGAAGCTGACCGGCCAGGCCGTGAAGTACGCCTGGCGGCGCTTCGAGTTCACCTTCACCGCCACCACCCAGGACACGCACACCATCCTGTCGCGCGCCACCGATAGCCGCGGCGCCGTGCAGCCGGTCGTGCCGGCATGGAATCCCTCGGGCTACCTCTGGAACGCGCCAGACACGGTGCGCGTGGAGATAAAGGCATGACCGAAGGCATGACGGCCAGCCTGACCGCACGCCTCCGGGTGCTGGCGGGCGTGAGCGTGATCGTCGCGGGCGTGGCGGGCGCGGGCGCGCTTGGCGCGCAAGCCCCGGCACAGGCCCCGGCCTCCCTGCCCCAGAGCCCGGGTGCGGACGTGGCCACGGCCAAGTGCATCGGCTGCCACCAGGCCGACCTCATCGTGTCGCAGCGCCTTTCGCCCACCGGGTGGGATCGCGAGGTGGCCAAGATGGAACGCTGGGGCGCGAAGCTCTCGCCCGAGGAACGTCCAATGCTCGTCGGCTATCTCACGCGCGAGTTCGGCGTGCGGCCCACGGCCGCGCACGACGCCACGGCGGTGGCCGCGGGCGAAGCGGTGTTCAAGCAAGCGTGCCGCGTGTGTCACGACGACGACCTGTCGGAACAGCAGCGGCTCACCGCCGCCGGCTGGGGCCGCGAGGTGGACAAGATGGTGCGCTGGGGCGCCAAAGTGACGGCCGACGAGAAGGGCCCGCTCGTGGCTTTCCTCACCTCGCGGTGGGGACATCCTTAGGGACTGGGGACTGGGGACTGGGGACTGGGGACGAGGAGCTGGGGCCGGGCGCTTGGGGCTGGAACCCCGGCTGAACCGGTGCGGCTGCTCGGAGCGTCGTTTCTCACGTGGATCTGTTGACCCCTTCGCCGACGGCGATCGCCCCGGGCGCCCTGCTCGTGTGGGTGGCGCTCGTGGCCGCGTTCACGCTGCTGTGGCTAGCCTCGCTGCCGCTGAAGAACGCCAGCATCGTGGACATGTGGTGGGGGCCGGCGTTCGTGCTCGCATCACTCGTTTACGGCGCCGCGCAGGGCGCTGTCGACCCGCGCGGACTGGCGGTGATGGCCGTGGTGACGCTCTGGGCCCTTCGGCTCGCCTGGCACATCGGCCGCCGCAACGTGGGCCACGGCGAAGACCCGCGCTATGCCGCCTGGCGCACCCAGCACGGCCCCTCGTGGTGGTGGTTCAGTTGGGTCAAGGTGTTCCTGCTGCAGGCCACCGTGGCGTGGATCGTGTCGTGGCCGCTCGGCGCCGCGCTCCGCGGCCCGTCAGCCTTCCCCACCGTGTGGGATCTCGCCGGACTTGCGCTGGCCCTGGGCGGACTCGCGGTCGAGGCGGTCGCCGACGCGCAGCTGCGCCGCTTCAAGCGCACGGCGGCACGCGGCGCGGTGTGCGACGTGGGCCTGTGGCGCTACTCGCGGCATCCCAACTACTTCGGCGAGTCGGTCGTGTGGTGGGGCCTCTTCGTGATGGCCGCAGGCGCCGGCGGCTGGGCCACGATCGTGAGTCCGATCGTGATGACCTGGCTGCTGCTGCGCGTGTCGGGTGTGACGCTGCTCGAACAGGGCCTGGCGCGATCGAAGCCGGGCTACGCCGAGTACGTGCGCCGCACGTCTGCGTTCGTGCCCTGGCCTCCGCGCGCGTGACGGCGCTGGAGTATTCTCGTCGGGCGTGACTAGTCCTCGTGTGAGCGGTGAGCACCGCTGGCTGCTCCCGGTCGTGTGTCTGCTGTTCTTCGGTTCTGGCTTCGCGGCGCTCATCTATCAGGTCGTCTGGCTGCGCTCGCTCTCGCTCGTCTTCGGCGTGACCGTGCATGCGGCCAGCACGGTGCTGGCCGGGTTCATGGCCGGTCTGGCCGTGGGCAGCGCCCTCGCCGGTCGCTTGCGCCTGGGTGTGCGGCAATCACTGGCCGTCTTTGCCGCCATCGAGCTGGGCGTGGGCGCCACCGCTCTCGTCGCCGCGCCCCTGGTCACCTGGCTCACGGACAGCTACGCCGCCCTCGGTCCCAGCTTGCCCGAGTCCTTGACGCTGCTGACCCTTGTGCGTTTCATCATGGCGGCGGTCGCGCTCATCGTGCCGACCTCGCTCATGGGCGCCACCCTGCCGGTGCTCGTGCGCGCCACCGGCGCCGACCCACGCGTAGGCACGCGTCTGGGGGCGCTCTATGCCACCAACACCGCCGGCGCCATTGCCGGCGCGCTGCTTGCGGGTTTCTACCTCGTGCCGGCGCTTGGCCTGCGCCAGTCGGCGTGGCTCGCGGCCGGCGTCAACCTGTCGGTCGCGCTGCTCGCCATGCTGGCGCGCACCAGGGTGGCCGACCGCAACCCCGCCGATGCCGCGGTCGCGGCCGCGGGTGCACCAGGTGCCGCTCGCGTAGATGCCCGCACGCGCGCGACGGTGCTCGGCGTGTTCGCCGCGTCGGGGTTCGTCTCTCTCGCCCTCGAGATCATCTGGTTTCGCGTGCTCGCGCTGCACCTGCGTCCGACCGCCTACGCCTTTACGATCATGCTGGCCACGGTGCTCACTGGCATCTCGGCCGGCAGTTATCTGGTGACGCCGCTCTTCCGGCGGGAGCGGCCCTGGCTGGCGATCCTCGCGTCGCTACAGCTCGCCGTGGCGCTGCTGGCCCTGCTCTCGCTGAACGTGGTGCCCTGGGCGGGTCCCCTGCAGACCATGGCCGGACCCCTGTTCAGCGCGCTCGGCATTCACGAGTACAGTGTGGCCGCTCGTGTCCACGAGCGTACTGTCGATTCTGCCGACCTCGCTGCTGCTCGGTGCCGCCTTCCCGATCGGCCTGCGCCTCTGGGTGGGTGGCGCTGGCGACGATGCGAGCCGGCGCGTGGCGACGTTCTACTCGTTGAACGTGTGCGGCGCCATCCTGGGCGCCATCGCGGCCGGCTTCCTGCTGCTGCCGTGGTTCGGCAGCCGCGGCGCGCTCATCGCGGTGTCGTTCGTGGTGCTCGTCTCCAGCGTGGCGCTGGCCTATCGGCTCTGGGCGACACACCCCAACGTGGCCGGCTTCCTGTCAATCGTGGGGCCGGTCGCCTTCGTCATGGCGAGCCTGAACGTCGTCGACCCGTTCGCCGACTTCGTGCGGCGCGTGCACCGCACCGATCGCGTGTTGTGGCTCGGCGAGGGCGTGCAGACCACCGTGAGCGTCCACCAGCAAGTGCAAGGTCCACGTGTGATGTATCTGGACGGCATGCACCAGGCCGACGACTCGGCTGGATCACGCCTGACGCACCACCGGATTGGCGCGCTGCCCATGATGCTGCATCCCAATCCGAAGCGGGTACTGGTCATCGGCCTGGGCGGCGGGGCCACACCCGGGGCCGTCGCCATGTTCCCGGGCGCCCAGGTGGACGTGGTGGAGCTCTCGGGCGAGGTGGTGCGCGGCGCTGCCTACTTCGGGCACATCAACTTCGACCTGCTGACGCGCCCCAATGTGCACCTGCGCGTCGACGACGGCCGCAACTTCCTGCTCACCACCACTACCAAGTACGACGTGATCACGGCCGACCTGATCCTGCCCAATCGCGCCGGGGCCACGAGCTTGTACTCGCGGCAGTACTTCGAGCTGGTGCGCAAGGCGCTCGCGCCTGGCGGGCTGGTGCTGCAGTGGATCGGCTCGAACACGGCCTTCGAGTACAAGCTCATCATGCGCACGTTCCTCTCGGTGTTTCCCGAGACGACACTGTGGGGCGACTACTCGCTCATGGTCGGCACGCTCGAGCCCCAGAGGCTGAGCGCCGCGCGCTTCGAGCAGCGGCGGCAGGATCCGGCGTTCCGGGCGGTGTTCGACTGGGATCTCAGCCACTGTGCGGCGGCTCTACGTCGCTGGTCCGCGGGCGCTTGCGTCGTTTGCCGGGCCCGGACCGCTACTGAGCGACGACCGGCCGATCAACGAATACTTCCTGTCGCTGCCCGAGCCCAACGAGCGGATGTCGGTGGACAGCCTGACCGGATCGTTCGACGACGTGCTGGTGCCCTGAGCGGGCAGCCCGCGCGTCAGCAGGCCCAGAGCTGCACGAGCGCCAGGAGCGACAGCCCCGCCACCACCTTGATCCACAGCGGCAGCGACGCGACGGGCTGCTGCCCGTAACGGGCGGGCGGCTCGTCACTGGCCTCGCCGCGTGGGCTGACCCGCGGCGGCGACACGCGCGCCGTGGCATACGCGTCGCGAAAGGCCGGGCGGCCGGGCGCCGGCGTGAAGTCGGTGAGCGCCGGGTCGTCGGACGCGGGCGCCACGGCCACGGCTTCGGGCTTGGGCTTCGGGCGGGCCGGCAACGTGGTGGCAAAGCGTTCCAGGTCGCGCAGCTCTTCGGCGCACATCACGCACAGCGCCAGATGCGCATCCACCCATTCGCGGTCGACGGGCGAGAGCGTGGCGTCGACGGCCCCGCGCAGGTGCTCGAAGCCGAGGTGCGGACTTTCGGGCCGCGCCTCGGGCGCGGCCAGCGCCCGGGCGAAGGCTTCGGCCCCGAACGACGCGTCGGATTCGCGCGCCAGGGCCGCCCGGCAGGCCGCGCACGCCTCGAGGTGATCGTCGATGCCGACGAGCGTCGAGGGGTGCAAGGCGCCGCGCACGTAGGCCCGCACCTGCGAGATCGACAGATGTTCGGACACGCTCATCGGCCGTCCCTGCCGGCCATGCACTTCAGCAGGCGCGATCGCGCCGCCGTGCGCGCATTGAGCACCTGGATGCCCGTGAGCCCGAGACGGCGGCCCACGGCGCGATCGTCCCACGGCAGGTGCGCCCAGATCGCCGCAGCCTCGTCGGGCTTCATGCCGAGCGCGTCGGCCACGAGGCGCAGCGGCGTGACGCCGGCGCAGTGGAACACCGGCAGCAGCGCCGTGCCGTGCTGGTCGCGCAGCGTGAGGAGCAGCGCCGTGCGCATGTGCAGCGGCATGGCCAGCAGTTCCTTCCAGGCGCGGTCGAGGTAGCTGCGGGCGATGGTCAGGTGGTCGGGACCCGAGCCCGCATCGAGCACGGCCAGGTCGGGTTCATCGCCCTCGGGGCTGGCGTCGAGCCGCGCGTCGCCCTCGCTGGCGCCGGTGATCTCGAGCAACAGCGTGGCGATGGCATCGACGTAGAGCGGCGCGCCGGTCTGCTCCTGCAGACGAATCACGGTGGGCGTCAGGGCCGGGCCGTCGGTGGACGCGTGTGCCTTGCCCCACCAGGCCTTGGCACGACCGGTCCACGGAAAGGGCGGTTCGAGCGGCACCTGATCGGTCCACGCCGGCAGGCCGATTACGTGGCGGCCCGTAGGCGTGGTCCAACCCACCAGGCCCACCCCTCGGGCCGACAGCAGCCGGATACGGTTGGCGAGACGGGCCGCGGTGGGACGGATGCGCCGCAGATAGTCGCGGCAGACATCGGCGGCGCAGGCGCGCGCGAACTCCTCGAGGTCGGCCACCGGCACCGAGCGTTCGCCGCGGCGCACGGCCCGCAGCAGCGACACCAGCCGGTCGCGGCACATGGCCGACACATCGGCGCGATCGGCCGCGGTGAGATGCGACAGATACGTCGTGGTGGCCGCCCGCACCGCCGGGTCGATCACGCGCGTGGCCAGCGCCGCCATGCGGTCGTCGGCGCGCGCGGCATCGCCCTCGACGAGCGCCTTCAGGCGCGGGTCCCACTCCTGCAACAACGCATCAACCGCCACGGCGTTCGAGACTATCACGCGTGAGCGGTGCGTTATGCTCACGACGGTTGGCGACCGCGCGCATCATCCCCTCATCGCGTCTGCCCTGGGGCGTCGTGGCCGGCGCGATCATCGGCGGCGCATTCCTCGTGTGGCTCACGGGCCTCGGTCCGCTCGACCCCACCAACATCGACTGGGTGATGACCGGCGACTGGGTGCCGCACCACTTCGGCTGGGCCTACTTTCGCGCCGAGCCGTGGCACTGGCCGCCCGGCACGGTGCGCGGCTACTACGCGCCGCTCGGCACGTCGATTGGCCTCACCGACTCGATTCCGATTGCGGCCTACCTGCTGAAGCCGCTGGCGGCGTGGCTGCCGCAGCCGTTTCAGTACCTCGGCCTGTGGCTGCTGCTCTGCTACGTGCTGCAGGGCGCGCTGGCCGCGCGCCTCGTCTCGCGCTGGAGCCCGTCGGTGGTGGTGCAGGCGCTGGGCGCCACGCTGTTCGTGCTGATGCCCACGCTGCTGGCCCGCGTGGGCCACGCCGCCCTGTGCGCGCACTGGCTGATCCTGTGGGCGATGCTGCTGGCGACGCGCGCTGCCGGATTTCCCCCGGGGCGCCGATTCCCGTTGGCGCAGTGGGCCGCGCTGGGACTCGTCGCGGGCATGACGCAGCCGTACCTGGCCGCCATGGTGCTGCCGGTGCTGTTCGTGGCCACGCTGACGGGCGGCCGGCGTGCCGGTCGTGAACCGCGGCGCGGCGATGGCGGTCGGCCGTCGCGGCTACGCTGGCCGGCTTCTGGCTGTCGGGACTGTTCGTGCTGCAAGGCGCGGGGTCGCTCGCCAGCGGCGGGCTCGGCTACTACTCGATGAACCTGCTCGCGCCGATTTCGCCGTTTGGCTGGTCGGCGGTGCTGCCCGAACTGCCCATTGCCGGCGATGGCCAGGCCTATGAAGGCTTCCAGTACCTGGGCCTCGGCAACCTGCTGCTGATCGCGGCGGCCGCAGCGCTGGCCTGGCGCGCCCGCCGCACCGCTGGTGCGACGCGCGCTGGGGCGATCGCCTCACGGCTGTGGACGCCGGCCATGGTGGGCATGTGCCTGCTGATGGCGGCGTTTGCCGTCAGCCCGACGATCACCTTCGGCAGCCGGGTGCTGGCCGATCTCAATGGCCCCTGGAGCGCGCCGCTGGCCACCTTCCGGTCGTCGGGGCGCTTCTTCTGGCCGCTCGCCTACCTGGGCCTGGCGTGGGCCGCGGCCACGGTGGCGACGCGGCTGTCACGACCCGCGGCCATCGCGGCCCTCAGCCTGGCCGTGGTGGCACAG
This sequence comes from uncultured Acidobacteriota bacterium, assembly GCA_963814395.1. GTDB lineage: Bacteria > Acidobacteriota > Vicinamibacteria > Vicinamibacterales > UBA2999 > CADEFD01. The sequence continues at coordinate 568,793 of CAWFCS010000027.1, read as the reverse complement.
GCCGCCGACCTGCGCGCCATCCATGAGAATCGGCGCGCTACCGCCCGCAGCGACGCGTTCTACACCTGGGCCAACCCGTTTGCCTCACCCAGGTGGGCGGCGATCGCGACGGGCTACGCGCACCTGGTGCTCGTGCCGCCACCGCAGTGTGGCCCGTCGCCACAGCCCTACGAGCCGGCGGTGCGGCTGGCGGCGCGCCACGGCCTGACGCTGAACGCCGGCGTCATCGCGCGCGGGGATGTCGCCGCGCAGCGGCGCTACTGCGCCGAGCTCGACGCGCGCATCGATGCCGCCACGCTCGAGGCCGACACGTTGTACGTCGTGTCCCAGCCCGGCGCCGCCGCACTGGCGAGCCTCGCGGGCGACCGCGTGGTGTGCGGCCGCGTGGACACCGTGTGGATCTGCACGGCGCCCGAGGCGCACGCGCGCTGGCGCGCCGCGGCGCCCTTCGACCACGGGCCCGACCCGGAACGCCCTCCGTCGGCGCGGACGCGAACCGCGGCGCCGGTGAGGGGCGTCCTAAGCACACACCATGACCCTCGCTGACTACGCCGTCGCCGCCCAGATCGTCATCGCCATCTCGATTGCCATCGTCTGGGTCGGGCGGTTCGACAACATCGTGAAAGAGTTCAAGCACTACGGGCTGCCCGATGTCGTGCGGAATGTCGTGGGGGCGACGAAGATCTCGCTGGCCACGCTGCTCGTGGCCGGGATCTGGTACCCGGCGCTGGTGGCGGGCCCGGCGCTGATCATGGCGTTCCTGATGCTGTGCGCACAGGGCGCACACGTGCGGGTGAAGAACCCGTGGCACAAGTTCGTGCCGTCACTCGGTTTGCTGCTGCTGTCTCTGTTCGTGGCGGGAGTGCATCTGGGCACGTTTGGCCGGTGACCCTGCTCTCGGCGCTGACGGTCTTCTCGAGCGCGACGTTTCTCGGCTACGGCCTGTTTTGCTTGATGTCGCTCGCGATGGAACGCGAGTTCACCCGGTTCGGACTCGCGCATTTGCGAGTGCTGACCGGCAGCCTTGAAGTGCTCGGAGGCGTTGGCCTGTTGGTCGGCCTCGCCTGGACTCCCGCGCTGTGGCTTGCTGCAGGGGGTCTGGCGCTGCTGATGCTGTGCGGGGTCGTGGTGCGGGTCAGCGTGGGCGATAGTCTCGTCCAGATGCTGCCAGCACTGGGTTTGATGGTCGTGAACGCCTACATCTTCGTGGCCGCCCAGCGATAGGCCGAAGGGCTCGTGGCGGAACCGGTTCGCGTCGGTCGCGCGTCTCACCTCGTATGTTCCATCGAAGCGATTCACTCTTTCTCGTCGCCGCGTTGCTGTCCTTCGTCTTCTCGGTCTCCCTCTGGTTCTCTGGCCAGCGCGACGAGGGCATGTTCGTCGGCATTTGGGTGCCGTCGATCCTGTCGTTCGCGACCCTGACCGCCCAGGCAAGGCGGCGCTGACATGTCGACGATGGCCGTTCTCCTGGTCGGCATCTTCGTGACCGCGCTCTGTGGCTTCGGTCTCTGGTTCACGATCGCCGAATTGCAGCGCCTCTCGCGTAACGCCAAGTCGTGATGCCCGCGGACCTGAGCGGCACGACCTACGTCGTGGTTGCGGCCGGCAGCGCGGTGGGCGCGCGCGCGGCACAGATGCTGGCCACGCGCGGCGCGCGCATGGTGCTTGCCGGCCGGGATACCGCGGCGCTGGCGGCGCTGGCCGCCTCGACCGGCGGACAGGTCGTGACCGCCGACGCCACGAACTTCGCGGATGTGGAGCGGTGCGTGGCCGAGGCCGTCACCACGACCGGCCGAATCGACGGCATCGTCAACTGCGCGGGTTCGATCCTGCTGAAGCCCGCGCATCTGACCTCGGCGAACGAACTGCACGACGTGCTCGCGGACAACCTCGTGTCGGCCTTCGCCACCGTGCGGGCGGCCGCGGCCGCCATGCGACACGCGGGCGGATCGATCGTGCTGGTCAGCTCTGCCGCTGCTGTGATCGGGTTGCCCAATCACGAGGCGATTGCCGCGGCGAAGGCGGGTGTCTCGGGGCTCACGCGAGCGGCGGCCGCGACCTACGCGCCCTACGGCATCCGTGTCAACGCCGTGGCTCCGGGACTTGTCGAGTCACCCATGAGTCGGGCCATCACGACGAATGCACAGGCGCGCACGGCCTCAATCGCCATGCACCCGCTGGGCCGGCTCGGCACAGCCGACGACATCGCGGAGGCCGTGTGCTGGTTGCTGACACCACACAGCGCGTGGGTCACCGGGCAGGTCATCGGTGTTGACGGCGGTCTGGCCACTGTGAAGTCGCGCAGCAGGTCTGACGGCCGTTCCTGAACCTCGCGCACGACCGGCGGCGTCGTAACGAGGTCGAGCAGGTGGTCACGCGGCATATGGCGGCGGCACCACGAGACCTGACACTTTGATCCACTGGAGACATCCCCACATGAAGTCATTCAAGACGTTCGTACTCGGCGCAGCAGTGACCGCCATGACGCTGTCGGCGGCAATCCCCGCGCGCGCGCAGGGCAAAGACATCGTGGACACGGCCGTGGCGGCCGGACAGTTCAAGACGCTGGCTGCGGCCCTGACGGCGGCCGGTTTGGTGCCGACGCTGAAGGGCGAAGGACCGTTCACCGTGTTCGCGCCGACCGACGAGGCCTTCGCGAAGCTGCCGAAAGGCACGGTCGAAGACCTGCTCAAGCCCGAGAACAAGGCCAAGCTGACGGCCATCCTCACGTATCACGTCGTGGCCGGCAAGGTGATGGCCGCTGACGTGGTGAAGCTGACCTCGGCCAAGACGGTGCAGGGCGGCACGGCGAAGGTGTCGATGATGGGCGGCGGCGTGATGATCGACGCCGCGCACGTGACCAAGACCGACATCGCGGCGTCGAACGGCGTGATTCACGTGATCGACACGGTGCTGATGCCCAAGGCCGACACGTCTTCGAAGTAGCACCACCGCGTCGCTGCGCTCTGTGCGCGGCACGGGTGACGACAACGCGAGGGGCCAGCCGAGTATGTCGGCGGCCCCTCGATCGGCGTACGGCGGCCGCCCTCAGTGCTTCTGCAATTCGACGACGATCACTTCAATCGGCTCGGTGCCGTTGTTCACGTCGGCGTGGGTGGTGCCGGGCGTGTCTGCGGTGAGCCAATAGGCCTTGCCCGATTCCCACAAGTGCCGCTCCGACTCGCCGCTCTTCTGCACGATGTCGACGTGGCCGCCCTTGATGGCGATGAGCGCCCGCGGATGTTCGTGCCGGTGCATGGCCAGCGGCTGCTTGGGCATGATGGTGCTCTTCCACACCTTGACGAGCGCGTTCTCGAACTGCGGCTCGCGCCGCGTGCCGGACTGCGCGGTCTGCGCGCCCAAAGTGGCGGCCACGCCCAGGGCAATGCCGCCCACGAGCACCAGCGTCGTTCGCACAAGAGTCATGGCGTCTCCTACTTCTTCCTGCCGCGTGCCGCCTTCTTGGCCGCTCGCGTCACGGACGTCTTCTTGGTGGGCTTCTTCACGGCCGGCTTCTTCTTCGCAACCGGCTTCTTCTTGGCGACCGTCTTCGTCGCGGTCGCCTTCTGGGCCGCCGGCCTCTTCTTCACGGCCGCCTTCTTCGCCGCGCCGTGCTTGACGGCGGTGCGCTTCCGCGCTCGTGTCTTCTGCGCGGCTGGCGTGGGGCCGTTCAGCAGCCCGTAGGCGCCTTCCATCGAGGGCGCCCAGGATTCGCCGTCCATCGACACTTCCATGACGAACACATACTCGCCGGGCATGCCGCAATCGAACGTGGCGCGCACGAACCCGCCGCCGGGCAGAGCGTTGGCCAGGCGCAGCACGTCGCCGTCGAAGTCCCCACGGAACTCGAAGGCCGCGCCGGCCATGGAATCGAACCAGGTCATCACGTACTGGCTGGCTGCCGGGTCGAACCAGAACACGCCGTGGCCGCTATAGGTGGGGCGGCCGTGGCGGTACTGCTCGTACTCCTGCACCACGGTGAAGCCGTCGAGCGCAATCCGGTTGTTGAGGAAGGCGGTGGCGGGGCCGCCCGGGTCGTGCGGGCCGGGATGTACCGTTTCCTCGCCGCCCCACTGGCCGGCGAGCCGGTGCAATCGGGTGTGGGCGTCGCCGGGCGTGGGTGTGTCCATCTGCAGTCTCCAGGGCGGGCGTCTAGCGCACCGCGACGAAATCGATCTCGATGCGCGCGCCGCGCGGCAGCGCCGCGACCTGCACGGTGGACCGCGCGGGCGGCACGCCACCGGCCGGAAAATACGACCCGTAGATGTCGTTGACCTTCGCGAACTCGGTCAGGTCGGTCATGAAGATCGTGGCCTTCACCACGTGGCCGAAGCCCAGCCCGGATTCCTTGAGCACCGCAGCCAGGTTCTCCATCAGGCGCCTGGCCTGGGCCTCGGTACCGCCCTCCACCAGCTGGCCGCTGACCGGGTCGAGCCCGATCTGACCCGACAGATACACCGTGTCGCCCACGCCGACGCCCGGCGTATAGGGCCCAATCGGCTTGACGGCGCCGTTGTAGGCCTTCTTGGCGGGCGCGGGCGCCTGTGCGCGTGTGGTTGTGTCGAACACGGCAGTGGCGCCGAGCAGCGCGCCGAGCACCAGCATTCCAATGAATTGACGCATGTGGGCTCCTTCCAGGGCCGGGAGCGATTATATGGCGTCAGGGCAATGGCGTCAGCGCATGCGGGCAAGGGCGGTGAGCACGGCCGCGCGGACGGCGTCGCCCTGCGGCGTGGGACTGCGGTCCATCGCGAGCGCGGCGTGCAGGCTGCGCAGCACCTGCTTCGCATTCTCCAGCGGCGCGAACCGCGCGGGGTCGATCTGCGGCCCTGTCGCCCAGAGCGCCTTGTGATCGTCTTCCCAGCGCGCGAGCCAGGCGGTGACGACGCCGGCGTCGACGTCGGGGCGGCGCACGGCGGCGTGCAGGGCCAGCGCCAGGCGGTCGTTTTCGCCCCAGGCAAACACCGCGGGATGCGACGTGATCCTGGCGCGCACGGCGTCGAGCAGACGCGGCAGGTTGCCGGGCGTCCAGTGCGTGCCGCGCGCCAGGAACTTGAAGGCATCAGCGGTGTGCGCTACCGAGTGCATCCAGCCGCGCTCGGCGTCGAAGCCACGCAGATCACGTTCGCGCTGGAAGTAGTCGAGCAGGCGATCGAACAGGCGCTGCGCCTCGTCGGCGGCGAGGAACGGCGTGGCCACCTCGCGGGCCGCGATGAGCGACAACGACAAGGCAGAGAACGAGCGCGTGAAGATGCGGTCGTCGCCACTCGTGCCCAAGCCGTCGTCGAGATTGGCCGACCACTGCGTGATGAGGCGTCGCAGATCGTCGGGCGCCACGACCTTGTCGCGCACGATCCACTTCTCGGCGGCGGAGAACGCCACGTCGTCGCGCAGCACCGGATCCGGCGAGGCGAGCAGCGGGTGCATCTCGAGCAATAGGGCCGCAGCCGACTGGCCGGGCAGGAGCGTGAAGCCGCTGGCGCGCAAGGCGAGCCATTCTGCGCGCGCGCGGGTCTGGGCCGAGAGTGGCGTAGCCGTGGCGAGGGCCGCACAAGCCGCCAACGCGGCGATCACGGCGCGGTATGTCGGCGTCATCGGGGCAGTGTACGCCGCGCGTGGGAGGTGGGACGATCTACGGGACGACCACCTGAATCTCTCGTGAGGGGCGGCCGCCGCCGAACTCGCTGCCGCCGCGCAGGCGCAAGTAGTAGGTGCCCGAAGGCACGTTGGCGAACGCGGCGTGCGAGTCAGGACCGAGGAAGACCGACGCGTCGGTGCGCCCGGGCGCGAAGCCTACGTCGAGCACGAAATGCGACGCCGCGCCCAGGTTCTGCCACCGCAGCGTCACGTCACGGCCTGAGACGGTGGCCCGCACGTGGCGCGGCGGGCCAGGGGCCGTGAGCAGCGTAAGTGTGGTGCACGTGCGCGGCGAGAGGCCAGCAGTGCGGCCGATGTCGACGTTCAGCCATTGGCCGCTGGCCGGTGAATACACCTGGAAGCGGTGCGGCGTGGGCCCAGTTGTGGAGTCGCCGCCGCCGTCCAGGACATAGATTCGGCCGGTGTGAGCACTCACCCTCACGTGCACCCCACATTGCCCACCGAGCGACGAGGAGCCCACGAGGCGCAGATCCACGTCGTACGCGGTGAGCCCACCGTCCTTGACCAGCAGCACCTCCAAGGCAGGTTCCCATGCGACGCTGTAGCTGAAACTGGCCTCGGACGCCACCACCTGCCCGGTGGCCGTGTCGATGGCGTCGATGCCGTTCGGGCCGGACGCAAAGGGACGGCTGGCCACGAACAGGCGCGTGGCGTCGGGCAGCACGTCCCAAGCCCCGCGACGCACGGTGAGCGGCGGCCCCACGGTGACGCCAGTGGAGGCGTTGACCGCTTGAATCGACAACGGTCCCACCGGGTAGGGCGGCGCGAACGCCGACCGGTCGACGAACAGCACGTCGGCATCGACCGCGTATGTGGCCAACGGCGTTGGGAGGCTGGCGTGGTCGGCCGACGCGGCCGCGGTCGTGAGCCACACCTCGCGCCGGCTCACGAGTTCATAGGTCACCACGTCGCAGACGTCGCGCGCGACGTCACAATTGCCGCTTCAAGAACGCCCGCGGCCGCGCCGGATCGACGGCCAGCACCGTTGCGTCGAAGGGCAGCGGCGCGACCACGCCGGTGCGCCGGTCCAGCACGTGGCCATAGGCCACGGCGTAGCGTCCGCCGCCAGCCAAGGGCACGAGCAGTTCGGGCGGCGCCGGGCCGATGGCCTGCCCAGGGTCGCGGCTCGCGCTCACGAACTTGTTGTCGAGGATCAGAGCGTCTTGGGCGACGCTCACGCCGGCGCTGGCGCCGAGTAGCAACGCGGTGGCGACGAGGATGCGCATCTTCAGCCGCATGTATGACTCCCGATGCCACTCACGGCACGACCACTCGGATCTCTTGCGACGGGCGGCCGCCGCCGAACTCGCTGCCCCCGCGCAGCCGCAGGTAGTAGGTGCCCGACGGCACCGTGGTGAAGATGACATGCGTGCTGGCTCCGAGGAACACCGAGGCGTCGGTGCGACCGGGACCCACGCCCACGTCGACCACGAAGTGCGACGCCGCGCCCACGTTCGTCCAGTCGAGCGTCACCTCATGGCCGACGACCGACGCGCGCAGTGCGCGCGGAGCGCCGGGCGCCGTCACAAGCGACAGACTGGCGCTGCGGTCATTCCCCAGGTTGACGTAGCCGAGCGGTGCGAATGTGCGGCTGTCAACCACCGTGAGGTTGACGTCGCCGCCGTAGATGCCGTGAAAACGGCCGCTCGCTACGTAAAGTCGCCCCGTGTGCGAACTCACCTGGAGCGAGTCATGTGCGTCGAGCGCCGCCGAACCTAGCAGTGCGAGTTCCGCAGTCAGCACATGCACAGCGACGCCGTCGTACACGAACAGTCGCTCGGTCACTTCGTCCCACTGTATGCGGCTGACCGGCACGTCGTAGCTGGCGGTAACGCCGTCAGCGACGCGCACCATCTTCACGGCTCCTGGACCAAAGCCAAAGCCAAACCTCGAGCCGTCGAAATAGGCGCGGGCTCCGTCTGGTGTGACCAGCCACGGACTCGTGAACTCGGCCCCGTTGGCGAACGTGCTGACCGTGAACGCGCCGACCTGGCGGCCGGTCGTGCCATCGAACACCTGGATTGGGTGCGGCGCCTCCACGTTGGGCCCAGCCCCGATGCCGTCGGTGACATCCACGAACAGACGGTCGGCGCTGTAGGCATAACGCACACGGTCGGCCCAGAGCGCCTGCGAACCGCCGATGGTGATGAGTGGACGGCTGCCGCCCGTGGTCAGGTCGAACTCGGCAATCGTGCCGGTCAGGTTGTTGTCGTAGCGGATGAAAAGGCGTGGGCGCACCGGGTCAATGGCCAGCACCCGGGTGTCCGCGGGCACGATGATCGTGACGCCCGTTCGCCGATCGAGCACCGCGTGGTCGTTCACCGAATACCGTCCGCCGCCGGCCAGCGGCTGATACCAGTCGGCGCCGGCCGGACCAAGGTCGGCCCCGAATTGGCGCTCGGCGCTGCGGTTGCGCCCGTTGACGACCAGGCCGTCTTGCGCTGCGGCAAATTGAGGGATGACGGCGCACAGAACACCGACGAGCACGCGCGTGAAGCTGGTCATGGCTGGCTCCGATCCAAGTCTCCGACGACCACGAACAATGCTAACCCCGTGAGAACGCCTTGGGGCCCTCACGCCCGGCGAGCGCCACCTGCACCTTCTTCGGCAGTCCCTCCCGGACCCGCATGTAGCTCCGCACCACGAGCGGCGCAAGCTCCTTGTCGGACAGGGCACTCCACTCGCGCAGCGCCACCCATCTGGCACGCGCCAGGTACGGCGCCGGCACGATGCCGTCACGCTCACACAGCTCGGCAAACGTCTCGGCGTCGCACTTGAACGAACATACTGGCACGTCCGGGTAGTCGGTGAAGTCCGTGCACGCCACCGCGAACATCTTGCCGCCTACCTTGAAGACGGCGTCGACGCGCCACTGCATCTGCTCGGTGGCGCCAGGCTGGGCCAGGCACAGGGCGCGAAAGCGCGCGAGGGTCATAGCCGGATGCTACACTCCCCGCCATGTCGCGACGCCGCCACATTTGCCCTTCTGATCGCCACGCTTTCAGCCGCGGGTTTCGTGACCGTGCGGGCGGCGCAGCCGCCCTCGTCGCAAGCCGGACCGCTGCGCTTCGAGGTCACCTATCCCGCGTCGCGCAGCGAGGAACCGCTCGACGGCCGCCTGCTGCTGATGCTCTCCACGCGCAAGAGACGGCGAGCCGCGCTTCCACGTGTCGGCGGGGCCTGAAGGGCAGCCGGTCTTCGGTCTCGATCTCGAAGGCTGGCCCGGCGGCGCGCCGGCGAGCGTGGCCGGCGGCACCATCGGCTTCCCCGTGCAGCGACTCTCCGACATTCCCGCCGGCACCTACACCGTGCAGGCGCTCTTCCACCGCTACGAGACCTTCACGCGCAGCGACGGCCACACGGTGAAGCTGCCGATGGACCGCGGCGAAGGCCAGCAGTGGAATCTGGCCCCGGGCAACCTCTACTCGACGCCGCGCCAGATCACCATCGATCCGGTGACGAGCGGCGCCGTGTCGATCACGCTCGACCAGATCATCCCGCCGATTGCCGCACCCGCCGACACGAAGTACGTGAAGCACGAGCGCATCCAGAGCGCGCTGCTCACGAAGTTCTGGGGCCGGCCGATGCATCTCGGCGTGAACGTGCTGCTGCCCGAGGGCTTCGACTCGCATCCTAACGCGAAGTACCCGCTCTTCATCTACCACGGGCACTTCCCCGCCACCATCTCGGGCTGGCGCGAGACGCCGCCCGATCCGAACCTGGCGCCCGACTTCTCGGCTCGCTTCAATATGAAGGGCTACAACCGGGTGCAGCAGCAGTACGCCTATCAGCTCTACAAGGACTGGACCGGGCCGAATTTCCCACGCGCGATCGTGATTGAAATTCAGCACGCCAATCCCTACTACGACGACTCGTACGCCGTGAACTCCGCCAACCTCGGGCCCTACGGCGACGCCATCGTGCAGGAGCTGATTCCCGTTCGTCGAGAAGAAGTATCGCGGCCTCGGCCAGGGCTGGTCGCGCTTCATGTATGGCGGCTCCACCGGGGGCTGGGAAGCGATGGCCGCGCAGGTGTTCTACCCCGAGGTGTTCAACGGCGCCTACATCGCCTGCCCCGACCCGATCGACTTCCGCGCCTTCACCACCATCGATCTCTACCGCAACAAGAACGCCTACTGGCTCGATGACACCTTCAAGCGCACGCCGCGTCCGGGCCTGCGCAACTACCTGGGCCACGTGAGCGCGATGGCCTGGGAGATCAACCGGCTCGAACTCGTGCTCGGCACCAAGACGCGCTCCGGACAGCAGTTCGACATCTGGGAAGCGGTCTACAGCCCGGTCGGCGACGACGGCTATCCCGCACGCATCTTCGACAAGGGCTCGGGCGACATCAACCCCACCGTGGCCAACTACTGGCGCGAGAACTACGACCTGATGCACATCCTGAAGCGCGATTGGGAGAAGGGCCTGGGCAAGAAGCTCGAGGGCAAGCTCCACATCTACGTGGGCGACATGGACAACTACTACCTGAACAACGCCGTCTACCTGGCGGAGCAGTTCCTGGAGTCCACGAAGAACCCCTACTACGGCGGCGAGGTGGCCTACGGCGACCGCGCCGAGCACTGCTGGAACGGCGACGCCACGCGCGAGAACGCCTATTCGCGGCTGCGCTACCACCAGATGTACATCCCCAAGGGCGTGGAGCGGATGCTGAAGACGGCGCCGGCTGGAGCGGACCTCACGAGCTGGCGTTACTAGCGGGGACTAGGGACCAGGGACGAGGGACCAGAGACTCGCGACCAGGAGCGAGCCGCGCGGCTGGTCAAGCGGCGGCGGGCGTGAGTAGGATAGCGAGATGAGATCCGCGCTTGCTCTGATGCTCGTGCTCGCAGTGCCAGGTGCCGCGTTGGCGCAGACTCCGCCGCCTCAGCCCGCTCCGGCGCAGCCGGCGCCCGCCCCAGCGCCGCCGCGGCCGCGCGCCGCGCCCGGCGGCGCCGTCCACGGCCACCGCCGTGTTGACCATCACCGTGAACGACGCCACGGGCGCACCGCTCGCGGATGTGAAGGTCACCACGGTGGGCCCGGTGGAGCGCGAGGGTGTGACCACGGCCGCCGGCCAGGTGCGGCTGCTCGGCATCCGCGCCGGCACCTACCGCGTGCGCTTCGAGCGCGAGGGGTTCCACACCTTCGAGAAGGAAGTGTCGTGGCGCGCCGGCACGCCCGCACCGGTCAGCGAGGCCACGCTCACGCCGGCGCCAGCCCCACCGCCGCCGCCCCCCGAGCCGCCCAAGGTGGAAGCCGCCCAAGCCCGCCGTGCCCGATCTGCCCGCCGGCAAGGCCACCACCATGTCGCTGCTCGACCACATCGAGCGCAACTTCATCTCGAGCAAGGAACCGCAGAAGGAATCGCTCATCGGCTGCAGCGGCGGCGCGCAGTCGTGGCTCTGGCAGGTGCGCGATCCCTGGCAGAACCGCAAACACGACGACGCCGAGCTGATGCTCTACGTGGTGGGCGGCGACGGCACGCTGCGCATGGACGGCCGCGACATCCAGGTGGCCGCCGGCAGCTTCGCCGTGGTGCCGCGGGCCACCGGCTACGGCTTCACACGCCGGGGCCGCAATCCCCTGATCATGCTGGCCACGCTTTCGGGGCCGCCCTGCGCACACTGACGCAGCCGAGGGGCTGGGGCGCCGGGGCTCGGGGCTCGGGCCGGACGGGACAAAGCGTTCCGCCACGAATACACTGATAGGCAACATGTCTGCTTCCGATAGCCGCACCGCGGGCACCGCGGCGGCCACTGACACCACGCCGTCGCTCGACTTCGTGCGCGAGATCGTGGCGGCCGACGTGGCCGCTGGCGCCAACGGCGGACGCGTCGTCACGCGCTTTCCGCCCGAGCCCAACGGCTACCTGCACATCGGCCACGCCAAGGCCATCTGCGTGGACTTCGGCGTGGCGGCCGACCACGGCGGCCACTGCAACCTGCGCTTCGACGACACCAATCCGGTCAAGGAAGACGTCGAGTACGTCGACTCCATCAAGGACGACGTGCGCTGGCTCGGGCTTCGACTGGCAGCAGCGCGAGCACTACGCCTCGGACTACTACGAGCGGCTCTACCTCGACGCCGAGGGCCTGATCCGCCGCGGCCAGGCCTTCGTCGACTCGCACTCGGCCGACGAGATCCGCGCGCATCGCGGCACCCTCACCGAGCCCGGCACCGACTCGCCCTACCGCACGCGATCGGTCGACGAGAACCTCGACCTCTTCCGCCGCATGCGCGCCGGCGAGTTCGCCGACGGCGCAGCACGTGCTGCGGGCCAAGATCGACATGGCGTCGCCCAACATCAACCTGCGCGACCCGGTGCTCTACCGCATTCGTCACGCCACCCACCACCGCACCGGCGACACGTGGTGCATCTACCCGATGTACGACTACGCGCATCCGCTGTCGGACGCCTACGAAGGCGTCACCCATTCGCTGTGCACGCTCGAATACGAGGCGCACCGGCCGCTCTACGACTGGGTGGTGCGCGAGTGCCAGGCCGAGCACACGCCCCGGCAGATCGAATTCGCGCGGCTCAACCTGAACTACACGGTGATGAGCAAACGGAAGCTGCTGCAGCTCGTGGCGCAGCAGCACGTCTCGGGCTGGGACGACCCGCGCATGCCGACCATCTCGGGCATGCGGCGGCGCGGCTACCCGCCCGAAGCCGTGCGCGACTTCTGCGCGCGCGTCGGCGTGGCCAAGAAGGAAAACGTCATCGACATCGGCCTGCTCGAGCACTGCGTGCGCGAGGACCTCAACCGCCGGGCGCCGCGCGCCATGGCGGTGCTGCGGCCGCTCAAGATCGTGCTCACGAACTATCCGGCCGAGCAGTCCGAGACGATGGACGTCGTGAACCATCCCGACGACCCGTCGCTCGGCACGCGCGCCGTGCCGTTCTCGCGCGAGATCTACATCGAGCGCGACGACTTCATGGAAGATCCGCCGAAGAAGTACTTCCGCCTCACGCCCGGCGCGCGAAGTGCGCTTGCGGAACGCCTATCTGATCACCTGTCAGCGCGCGATCAAGGATGCGTCGGGCGCGATCGTCGAGCTGCAGTGCACCTACGACCCGGCCACCCGCGGCGGCGATGCGCCCGACGGCCGCAAGGTGAAGGCCACGCTGCACTGGGTGTCGGCCGCGCACGCAGTCGACGCCGAAGTGCGGCTCTACGATCGGCTCTTCACCGCCGAGGAACCGGAAGGCGCCGCCGAGAAGGCCGGGCAGCAGTTCCTCGACCTGCTGAATCCGGCCAGCCTCGACGCGGTGGCCGGCTGCAAGCTCGAGCCGATGCTGGCGCAGGCGGCGCCCGGCGCGCGCTTCCAGTTCGAGCGGCTCGGCTACTTCGCCGCCGACCCCGACGGGCATCCCGACGCGCCGGTGTTCAACCGCACCGTGTCGCTGAAAGAGGCCTGGACCAAGTCCCGCGACGTGTAACGGGGCCTGTCACAGCCATTACTGCGTACGTGGCATTTCTTGCGCTGACGAGGGGTCAGACCCCTTCGTTACCTTTCGTTACAAATGGACGGCGACGTCGACGGGAGTCGCGTCGAGCGCGGCAGCGGCGAGCCTGCGGATCGAGCTGCACCAGGAAGCCCCGGCGCCCGCCGTTCAGGTAGATGCGCTCGAGCGCCAGGATGCTGCGCTCAACGTAGACCGGCAGCGGCTTGCGCGTGCCGAAGGGCGACGTGCCGCCCACCTGGTAGCCGGTGTGGCGCTCGGCCACCTCGGGCGCGCACGGCTTCACCGTCTTCTTCCCAATCTGCCGGGCGAGTTGCTTGGTGGACACCTCGCGGTCGCCGTGCATCAGGATGATGAGCGGCTGCTTCGCCTCGTCCTCCATCACCAGCGTTTTCACCACCTGATGCTCGGGCACGCCGAGCTCGCGCGCCGACACCGTGGTGCCGCCGCGCAGCTCGTAGCGATACTCGTGCTCGGTGAACGCGAGGCCATGCCGCCGGAGCGCATGCACGGCCGGAGTCGCTGAAGAAGCCATCGCCTCAGCTTACCGTCAGCCATCGAGGCGCGCCTACGCGCCTGCCGATGCTGGACGCCGCGTGTGCCACTGCGCGTGGTCCTGATACGCCTTGGCCAACGCCAGCAGCTCCAGCTCGCGATAGGGCTGCGCGTAGAACACCATGCTCGTCGGCGTGCCGCCGTCGGCGAAGCCGTTGGGCACGTTGACGGCCGGATAGCAGGCCAGATTGGCCATGGTGAAGTGACGCTGCGTGGGACCTTGCGGGCGACGTGGCGCGCGCGGCGTGCCGGCGGCGCCGGCCCCTGGCGGCGGACCGCCGGGACCGCCACGGCCGATGCTGTTGGACGCCACCACGTAGAGATCCACGTGCGCCGTTGCCTTGGCCAGCGCCTCCATCATCATCATGCGCAGGCGCTGCCCCTGCAGGAAGTCCACCGCCGATACCAGGCGGCTGGTCGGCCGGCCCACGCCGGCGCGAGCCTTGCTCATCCGGCCAGTCCGCACGTGCTGATCGAAGAACGCCGCTGATTCCACGCCAATCGCGCTGACGTCGGGCGCGAACGCGGGCACCTCCACCGGCACGAGCGTGGTGACGCCGAGCGTCTTCAGCACCGCCAGCGTGGCCGCGGCGTTGGCCGTGGCGGCCGGCTCCGTGAGCTCCTCGAACGACGCCTGGAGAATGCCCACCTTCAGCCCGCGCAGGTCGACGGCGGGATTCCAGTTGAACGGCAGGTCGCTCACGCTCATGTCGCGCCCGTCAGGCCTGCTGATGGCCTGCATCACGAGCGCGCAATCTTCCGCGTAGCGGCAGATGGGCCCAAGCCGGTCCTGCGTCCACGACAACGCCATGGCGCCGTGCCGGCTCACGCGGCCGAACGTGGGGCGCAGGCCGACCACGCCGCAGCGGGCGGTGGGACTCAGAATCGATCCGCTCGTCTCGCTGCCAATCGCAAACGCCACGCCGCCCGCGGCGGTGGCCGACGATGGCCCCGCCGACGACCCGCTCGAGCCTTGCGTCGGATCCCACGGACTCTTGGTCTGCCCGCCGAACCAGTTGTCGCCCGAGGCCAGCTCGCCCGTCGTGAGCTTGGCAATCAGCACCGCCCCGGCGGCCCGCAGCATCTCGACGATGCTCGCGTCGTAGTCGAACGACTGCTCGGTGAAGGCCGGCGAGCCCCACGTGGTCTTGAAGCCCTTCACCGCGATGATGTCCTTCACGCCCCACGGAATGCCGTGCAGCGGCCCCTTGTACTTGCCGGCCGCGATCTCGGCGTCGGCGCGCGTGGCTTCCGCCAGGCCGTGGTCGTCGAGAAACGTCACCACGTTGTTGAGCACGGCGTTGTGCCGGTGCAGCCGCGCGAGATACATGCGCGTGAGCTCGACCGACGACACCTGCTTGGCCCGAAGCAGCTCGGCCAGATGCCGCACCGGCCAGAACGCCACGTCTTCGAGATTCGCGGGACGCTTCACCGCCGGCGCCTTGCTCAGCACGAACGGCTTGCGCGTCTTGTCCACCGTCATGCCGGGCACCACGGGGCTGAAGTGATACGGCGGCGACACGTCGTTGGGAATGTCGATGGCACGCTGCTCCTCGAGGCGTGTGAGCGCGGTGTTGGCGCCGTCGACGAGCGCCTTACGGTCGTCTTCAGGCAGGTCGATGCCCGAGAGCCTGAGCGCATCGGTGACCATGGCCAGCGTGACGCGGTCGGCGGACGCATCCTGCAGGCGCGCCCAGAGCACGCCCGGCGCCAGCGTGCTGCCGAGGCCGAGGGCCGTGAAGTGGGCAAGAAAACTGCGGCGGGCGTCGATGGAAGCGATCACCGCGCGATTGTAACCGGCGCCGCCCACGGGAGATACAATCGCCAACGGCATGGCCACGACCACTTCCGCTTCTCTCTCGAGCCTCGTGCAGGCGCAGCTCAACTCGCCCTCGCCCATCCGCCAGATCATGAAGATGGCGGAGCGCCAGAACATCGTGGCCATGGGGCTCGACCCGGCCGAGGTGATCTCGTTCGGCGGCGGCTGGGTGAACCACGCCGCGCCCGACGAGTTCCGCCAGGCGTATCTCGACATCGTCAGCGACGCCGCCCTCTTCCACCAGAGCGGCGGCTACACCGCCACGCTCGGCGACATGACCTGCCGCGAGCAGATCGCGCGCTTCGAGCAGCACCTCTTCGCAATGCCGCGGATCGGTCCGGAGCACATCGCGGTCGGCATGGGCAGCACGCAGCTCACCAAGGATCTCTTCACCACGCTGCTCAATCCGGGCGACACGGTGCTGCTGCTCGACCCCACGTATGCCAACTACGAGGGCCAGCTCGCCTTCGTGGCGCCCGGGCTACGCGTCGTGCGCTTGCCGGTGCTCGACCCCGCCACCTGGAGCTACCGTCCCGTCTCCGACCCGGAGGGCGTGGCGCGCGACTTCACGCGCCTCTTCGACCAGCACCAGCCGCGGCTCGTGCTCTTCGGCGCGCCCGACAACCCCACGAGCCAGGTGGTGCCGCAGGCGCTGGCCGAGCTGATGCGCGAACGCACGGCGGCAGCCGGCAGCTGGCTCGCCATCGACTTCGCCTACAAGTGTCAGTACTTCGCCGCGCCGCCGGCATACTACACGTGGTCGCCGGCCGACCATCCGAACGTGATTGGCATCCACTCGAACTCGAAGTGGGCGCGCGGCCTGGGCCGCCGCCTCGGTTGGATCGAAGCGGCCACGCCGGTCATTGACGCCATGGAACGGGTGCAGCAGTGCAGCATCCTCTGTCCCGACACGCTCGAGCAGATGGCCATGGCGCGCTATCTCGCCGGCGCCATCGACGACGGGTCGTTGCGCCGTTACGTGGACCACGCCAACGATCTCTACCGCGAAGCGGCCCGCGTCACGCTGGCCGCCATCGACGCGCACATCGGCCGCCCGCGGCTCACCCCGGCCGGCGGCCTCTACACGGTGATGGACGTGGGCCGCGACGCCGAGACGTTCGTGCCCGAGGCCCTCAAGGCCACGGGCGTGCTGGTGGTGCCGGGCCGCGGGTTCGGCGCGTCGCTCACGAACGGCGTGCGCATCTCGTTCGGCCCGCTCGTGATGACCCCTGACCGCATCACCGAAGGGCTGCGCCGACTCGGCCAGTGGATGCACTCGTAGGGCCGCCTGGCCGACGGTAACCCGTGCCCATTGTGCTAGATTCATGGCGCCGCGCCGCCCGCGGCGCACCGCCTTGCGTCTCGACCGCGTCCGGACTGACACCTATGACCACTTACCTGCGCTCGCTCACGTGTTCGCTCCTGATCCTCGCTGCCGCCGCATCCGCCGCCGCGCAGGGCAAGCCGCTGCCTCCGGTGCCCACGCCCACCGACGTGAAGCCGGGCAGCATCACGTGTGACGAGTGTCCGTATCCGTATCCCAGCAAATACCTCGACATCAACGTCTACGACCAGGACGTGCGCATCTCCTACATGGACGTGGCGCCCACGGCGGCGCCCAACGGCCGCACGGTGCTGCTGCTGCACGGCAACAACTTCGGCGGCTTCTACTTCAAGGCCATCATCGACGGCCTCACGAAGGAAGGCTTCCGCGTGATCACGCCGGATCAGATCGGCTACGGCCGCTCGTCGAAGCCGATTGCGCCCTACAACTTCAACTCGCAGGTGCGCAACACCTACCGCATCCTGCAGCACGAGAAGATCGAGCGCGCGATGGTGATCGGCCACTCGATGGGCGGCATGATGGCAGCGCGCTTCGCCACGCAGTTCCCGAAGGCCACCGAGCGGGTCGTCATCTACAACCCGATCGGGCTCACCGACGGCCGCTACGATCGGCCCATGACGCCGATCGACGAGGGCTACAAGTCGAACCTGAAGACCGACTACCAGAGCACGCGCTCCGGCCTTGGCCGCTACGTGGCGCACGACCCCACCAAGTGGAACGACGAGTTCGAAACCTATACGCGCATCCGCTACTCGTGGACGCTGAGCAGTGACTGGCCGCGCCTGGCCATGGTGCAGGCGCTCATCGGCCAGATGCTCTACGCCGACCCAGTCGTGTATGACTGGGCGCACATCCAGGTGCCCACGCTGGCCTTCGGCGGCGCCGAAGACATGCTGCTCGGCCCGGCCAAGAACTTCCAGGACCGCATGGCGTTCCTGGCCAAGGAAGTGCCCAACGGCAACGGCCGCCTGCATCTCATCCCGGGGCTCGGCCACGTGCCGCACCTCGAAGCGCCCGACAAGGTGCTGCCCCCGCTCGTGGCCTTCTTGAAGGAAGGCCTCACCGCGAAGTAGCAGGAGCTGGCGCCCGGCGAGTCAGAGCACGCGACGCACGTCGGTGCGCGCGAAGTCGTCGCCCTTGAACAGGAGCGGCTCACCGGTCGTGCGCGCCAGCGCGTAGGCGAACACGTCACCGTAGTTCAACCCGGCCGCATGGCGGCCCTTGCCATAGCGGCGATACGCGCGCCGGGCTTCGGCCACGAGTTCGACGTCGACGGGCACTACCTGAATCTCGGCCTTCTGCACCAGCAAATCGAGCTCGCGGCCACCGGGCTCGCCTTTCCGCGCCTCGATGACCAACGCGGCCTCGAGTAGCGTGCCGGCGGACACGAGCCGCGTGTGGTCGTCTTCGACCGCCACGCGAAACGCGCCAGCCTCGGGTTCGTTCAGCAGGAGCACGAGCAGCGCCGACGTGTCGAGCACCATCAGCGGGGCAATCCGTGCGCGTCGTAATCGAGCAGGTCGTTCGGGTCGCGATCCTCGAGTGTCGGCAGGGCGGCACACCGGGCGCCGATCTCGCTCAGTTCGTCGCGGAGCGGTCGGCGGCGCGGACGGCCGCGCAAGCGCACGAGGCGCTCGCGCAGAGCGACCACCACGGCTTCCGTGAGCGTCTCACCGGTGCGAGCCGCCACCTCGCGCGCCAGACGGTCGGCTTCGGGCGCCTTCACACTCAGGGCCATATGGCACCTCCATGTCTATAAATATACCACGTGTATAGATATAGGACACAGATCCCAGCGCTGTTGGCAAGTACTGCCAGGGATGCACTTGTAACGGTGACAGGCCCCGTTACAATTCGGGCATGTTGAGAACCACGCTGGCGGCGGCGTTCATCGTTGCCGCGTCGCCCTGCCTTGCGCAGACCGTCACGCCGGGCCCGGGGATTCCCTTGGAGGTGGCCACGCGCCGGGCGGCGATCATTGCCGACCTGCGCTATGAGCTGTCGCTGAACGTCCCGCGCGACCAGAAGCAACCGCTGACGGGCACCATGACGGCGCGGTTCCAGTTGAGCGACGCGGCGCAGCCGCTGGTGCTGGACTTCGCCCCAGGCGCCAAGAACGTCACGAGCGTGATCGTGAACGGCGCCCCCGTGACCGCGACGTTCCCGCAGGACCACATCGTGGTGCCCGCCGCCGCGCTGAAGACCGGCGCCACCGAGGTGCGCATCGCGTTCACCGCCGGCGATGCGTCCCTCAACCGCAATCCCGCGTTCCTCTACGCGCTGTTCGTGCCGGCGCGCGCGCACCTGGCCATCCCAGTATTCGACCAGCCGGACTTGAAGGCGCGCTGGACGCTGGCGTTGCGCCATCCCGATGACTGGCAGGCGGTGAGCAACGGTGCTCCAGGCACCCTCGGGGACATCTGGCTGGCGGATGGCCCGGCCGGCGCCCCGGGCAGCTCGGTCGCGACGCGCTTTGCCGAGACCGAGCCCCTGTCTACCTATCTCTTCTCGTTCGTCGTCGGCGAGTTCCAGGTCGAACAGGCGGTCCGCAACGGCCGCACCTACCGGATGTACCACCGCGAGACCGACGCCGCGAAGGTGGCGCGGAACAAAGACGCGATCTTCGACCTGCACGATCGCGCCGTGCGTTTCATGGAGGACTACACGGCCGTCCCCTACGCCTTCGGCAAGTTCGACTTCGTGGCCATCCCGGCCTTCCAGTTCGGCGGCATGGAACACGCCGGCAAGATCCTCTACAACGCCACCGGCCTGCTGCTCGACGAATCGGCGACGCAGAACCAGTTCCTGGGCCGCGCCTCGGTCATCGCCCACGAAACCGCGCACATGTGGTTCGGCGATCTGGTGACCATGCGCTGGTTCAACGACGTGTGGATGAAGGAGGTGTTCGCCAACTTCATGGCCGCCAAGATCGTGAATCCCTCGTTCCCCGAGGTGAACCACGACCTGCGCTTCCTCTACGCGCACTACCCCGCCGCCTACGAGGTGGATCGCACCGCCGGCACCAACGCCATCCGCCAGCCGCTCGACAATCTGAACGAGGCCGGCAGCCTGTACGGCGCGATCATCTACCAGAAGGCGCCGGTCGTCATGCGGCACCTCGAACACCTGCTCGGCGCCGAGTCGTTTCGCGACGGCCTGCGCGAGTACGTGAAGGCGCATGCCTTCGGCAACGCCACGTGGAGCGATCTCATCGCCGTGCTCGACCGTCGCACGCCGGCGGATCTGGCGGCCTGGAGCGCCGTGTGGGTGGAATCGCCGGGCCGTCCGGTGATCACGACCGAGCTCGAGGTGACGGACGGACGCATCGCGTCGCTGGCCTTCTCGCAGGCCGATCCGCAGAAGCGTGGCCTGGTGTGGCCGCAGCAGCTGCGCGTGATCGTGGCGCTGCCCGAGGGTCCGCGGACGATCGAGGTGGCGCTCAACAGCGCGCGCGTGGTCGTCACCGAGGCCGCAGGCTGGCCGGCGCCCGCATATGTGCTGCCCACCGGCCAGGGTTGGGCGTACGGCGGCTTCGTGCTCGACCGGATCTCGCGCGACTACCTGGCGACGAACGTCGGCGCGATTGCCGACCCGCTCACCAAAGGCGCCGCGTGGGTCACGCTGTGGGAGGCGCTTGCTCGATCGCAGCGTGCCCGCCACGACCTTCGTGGATACCGCGCTGGCGGCCGTGGCCACCGAGCCCGACGAGCAGACGCGGCAGCGGCTCCTGGGCTACGCCAGCAACGCGTGGTGGAGGTTCCTCGCTCCGGCCGAGCGCGCGGCGCGAGCCGCGAAGGCCGAGGCGACGCTGCGCGCCGGTCTCGACGCCGCCGCCACCGGCGGCCAGAAGGCCACCTGGTTTGGCGCGCTGCGTCGCATGGCCACCACGCCCGGCACGCTGGCGTGGCTCACGCGGGTGTGGGACAAGACCGAGCCCGTGCCGGGCCTCACCCTGGCCGAAGCCGACTACTCGTCGCTCGCGCTGGAGCTGGCGGTACGCGACGTGCCGCGCGCCGCCGAGATTCTCACCGGCCAGCTGGCGCGCATCGACAACCCCGACCGCAAGGCCCGCTTCGCTTTCATCATGCCGGCACTCGCGACGGATGCCGCCGTGCGCGAGCGGTGGTTCCTGGCGCTCAAGGATGTGGCCAACCGCCGCCGCGAACCCTGGGTCCTCGACGGACTCGACTACCTGCATCACCCGCTGCGCGCCGCCCAATCGGCCAAGTACGTGCGGCCGAGCCTCGACCTGTTGTGGGAGATCCAGAAAACGGGCGACATCTTCTTCCCCAAGCGCTGGATGGACAACACGCTCGGCGGCTACCGCAGCGGCGACGTGGCCGGCGACGTGCGGCGTTTCGTGGCGACGCTGCCGGCCAGTTACCCCGTGCGCCTCAAGAACATCGTGCTGCAGTCGGCCGACGAGTTGTTCCGCGCAGCGGGACAACAATAGGCCTGCGGCGGCAACGGAGCGCGTCGATCGCGCCCTGACGCGGCAAACGCCGGAGACGACGTGATGTCGTCCCCGGCGTCGGTGTGTGCGTCGGTTGGCGAGAGGCGGTTACTGCTTGCGCGCTGCCGCGGCCGTCGTCCGGGCCCGGCCCTTGGTCACGAGCTTCTGCACGCGCCAGTTGATGAGCTCGCCCACCCAGATCTCGTCTTCCGAGGGGCAGGCGATGGCGTGAATCCAGCCGAACTCGCCGAGGTTGCGGCCGGGCTGTCCGTAGACGCCGAGCAGCTTGCCCTCGAGCGACACCTTGTAGATGCGGCTGGGATAGAGGTCGCCCACGAAGAGCACGGGGTTCGGGCCGGGCGTCATGCACAACGCGTCGGGCGCGCCTGGCGCCTGGGAGCCGGTCTTGGCGTTGGGCAGTTCCACGCCGTAGACGATCTTGCCGCGCTTCGGGTCGACCGGCACGTCGATGGTGAACTCGCGGATGTACTTACCCTCGGTGTCGAACACCTGAATCCGGCGGTTGCCGCGATCGGCCACGTAGACCTCGTCGGCCGGCGACACGGCGATGCCGTGCGGCGTGTCGAACTGGCCGGGGCCATTGCCGAGCGAGCCCCAGCTCGCCACCCACTCACCGCGGGCGTTCGCCTTGCCGACGCGCGAGTTCACGTAGCCGTCGCTGAAGTAGGAGTTGCCCTTCGAATCCCAGGCCACGTCGGTGGGCTGGTTGAACACGTTGTCGCGGTGCACGGGCACCGGGTTGCGCGGGTTGTTGTTGGCCGGCAGCTCCACCGGCAGCCCGGCGCGCTTCAACAGCACGCCGATCTGCGAGGCGTAGTCGGGCGGCACGTCGAGGTGCGACGACTCGCCTTTGCGGCCGAACATCCACTCCGCGCGGCCTTGCGGGTTGAACTTGACGATCATGTTCGAACCCTTGTCGACGATCCAGATGT
Organism: uncultured Acidobacteriota bacterium; assembly: GCA_963814395.1. Lineage (GTDB taxonomy): Bacteria > Acidobacteriota > Vicinamibacteria > Vicinamibacterales > UBA2999 > CADEFD01. Next base: position 546,542 of record CAWFCS010000027.1, on the reverse strand, counting down.
TGTCCTGCTTGTCGATGCGCACGGCGTGCGCATAGGACAGCGCGAAGTTGTTCTTGCCGATTTCGCGCACGAACTTGCCGGTTGCGTCGAACTCCAGCAGCTGCGCGGCCTGCGCCATGTAGGCGGCGCCGCTGACGTTGCCGCGCGAGAACACGAAGATGTGTTTCTTCGAGTTGATGGCCACCCCGCCGATCTCGCCGAAGTGGATGTCGTTGGGCATCGTCAGCGGATTGGGCACCGACTCGAAGGCCAGCTCCGGAACCGCCTGCTGCTGTGTGGACACCGGCGCCAGCGCCGCTACGGCCAATACGACCGCCACGAATACACGTCTCACCCGTCACCTCCAGGAATGGTTGCCCCTGCGCACCTCGTGCACGGGCGACGGGCGATAGTAGCTCAGAAGCAGTCGGCGCGGGCGCGCCCCCAGGCCTCGGCCAGCGGGCCCACCGGATGGGCCGCCAGCAGGCTGCCGGGCTCGGTGACGGCGTAGAGCTCGTGATAGCTCAACACTTCGCCGGGGCCCACGCGCTTCATCACGTACCACGGCTTCAGCCCCCGCGGCGTCTCGAGGCCGGTGGCGCCCAGCACGTCGAGGAAACTCTTGACGGTTTCCTTGTGGTAGCGGGCCACCCGCTGCGACTTGTCTTCCACGACCAGGCCGCGCACCAGCTCGGGGTCTTGCGTGGCCACGCCCGCCGGACACTGGTTGGTGTTGCAGCGGAGGGCCTGGATGCAGCCCAGGGCAAACATCATGGCCCGTGCCGCGTTGCACATGTCGGCGCCGAGGGCGAGCTTGGTGGCGATCTGGAAGCCGGTGTTCACCTTGCCCGACGCGATCACGCGGATGTGCTGGCGTACGCCCGCGCCCACGAGCGCGTTGTGCACGAACGACAGCCCTTCGTTGAGCGGCGTGCCCACCGAATCCGAGAACTCGAGCGGCGCGGCGCCGGTGCCGCCTTCGCCGCCGTCGACGGTGATGAAGTCGGGCATCACGCCGGTCTCGAGCATGGCCTTCACCACGCCCAGGAACTCGTGCCGCTTGCCCACGCACAGCTTGAAGCCCACGGGCTTGCCGCCCGAGGCCGAGCGCAGCTCCGCCACGAACTGCAGCAGGCCGATCGGCGTGGAGAAGGCGGTGTGCGCGGCAGGCGAGATCACGTCCTTGCCGGGCTCGACGCCGCGAATCGCCACGATCTCGGGCGTGAGCTTGGCCGCCGGCAGAATGCCGCCGTGACCCGGCTTGGCGCCCTGCGACAGCTTCACTTCGATCATCTTCACGTTCGGCAGCGTGGCGCGCTTCACGAACTCGTCGAGCGAGAAGCGGCCATCGGCCGTGCGGCAGCTGAAGTAGCCGGTGCCCACCTGCCACACGAGGTCTCCGCCCGGCTCGAGATGCCACGGGCTGAGCCCGCCCTCGCCGGTGTTGTGGGCGAAGCCGCCCTGGCGCGCGCCCGAGTTGAGCGCGAGCACGGCGTTCTTGCTGAGCGAGCCGTAGCTCATGGCCGACACGTTGAGAATCGAGGCCGAGTAGGGCTGTGTGCAGGCCGGGCCGCCCACCATGACGCGGCTCACGGCCGGGTCGGGATGCACCGGCGCAAGCGAGTGGTTGATCCACTCGTAGCCCACGGCGTACACGTCGCGCTGCGTGCCGAAGGGCAGCGAGTCGAGCTCCCCCTTGGCGCGCTGATAGACGATCGACCGGTCGTTGCGGCTGAAGGGCTTGCCGTCGTTGTTCGACTCGACGAAGTACTGGTTGATCTCGGGCCGCAGCATCTCGAGCAGATAGCGGCCGTGGCCAATCAGCGGAAAGTTGCGGCGGATGGCCTGCCGCGTCTGCACCATGTCGGCCACGCCGCGGGCGATGAGCGGCACCACCACCAGCAGCGACCACCACGCCGCCGGCCACACGGCCGCCAGGGCCGCCACGGTACCGAGCGCGGCCGCCGAGGCGGCCAGAAAGACGTTTCTCACCCTGACGGATTCGGCCGGGCGGCAGGAACCTTGAGCGGGGTGGCGTACACTGCCCGACATGACGCGCATCCTCGTGGCCACGCTGCTCGCTGGACTCACCCTGCAGGCTCAGGACCGGCCCGGCGGGCCCGACCCGTGGTTCGGCACGTTCTCGATCATCGCGGTGGATCCGGCCACGCGCGAATTCGGCGTGGGCGTGCAGTCGCGTGCCTTCGGCGCGGGGGCAGCGGTGCCCTATGCCGTGCCGGGCGTGGGCGCTATCGCGACGCAGGCCTCAGCCAACCGGCACTATGGCCCCAAGGCCATCGCCCTGCTGCAGCAGGGCCTGTCGCCGGCCGAGGTCGTGAAGCGCATCACCGACGAGGATCCGGGCCGCGACACCCGCCAGGTCGCCGTGATCGATGCGCAGGGCCGCTCCGCGGTCTACACCGGCAAGCGTGTGATCGATCGCAACCACGACCCCAAGGACCTGGTGCACCTCGGCGGCTACGCCGGCCACGTCACCGGCGTGAACTTCTCGGCGCAGGGCAACACGCTGGCGAGCGAGGCGGTGGTGAAGGCGATGGCCGCGGCGTATGAAGGCGGCAAGGGTTCCATGGCGGAGCGGTTGATGGACGCGCTCGACGCCGGGCAGCGCGCCGGAGGCGACACGCGCGGCATGCAGTCGGCCGGCATCCTGGTGGTGCGGCCGATACCAGCGGGGTCTGATGCCACCGTGGAGCGCGTCGTCGATATCCGCGTGGACGATCACGAGCAGCCCTTCGTCGAACTGCGCCGCCTGCTCGACATGACGCTGGGCGTGCCCGCCCGCCTCATCACACACGCCACGGAGTTGGCCAAGAGCGGACGGCACGCCGAGGCGATTGCGGAGATGCACAAGGCGCTGGCGATCAACCCGCGCAGCGAACCGGCGATCTACGCGCTGGCCCAGCGCTACGCGCAGGCGGGCGACACGGCCAAGGCGCTCGAGCAGCTCGCGCTCGCCATTCGCCGGCAGCCCGTGCAGTGGAAGGCGCAAGCGGCGGCCGACCCGATCTTCGCGCCGCTCAAGGCGTCGCCCGCCTTTCAGCGGCTCATCGCGCCTACGGCCGAGGCTCGGTTCACCGCGCAGACCGGCAGCGTCACCTTGCGCGCGCCCCTCATGCTCGATGGCCGCGGCGGCTCGCGGCCGGACGTGACGGTGACCGTGAGCGGCGGCCGGATCACCGCCGTGGGCACCGCCAGCGGACCGGCCACCTACGACCTTTCCGGCCTCACCCTGCTGCCCGGCTTCATCGACACGCACGTGCACATCGGCTGGCACTTCGATGCCAACGATCGTTACGCCACCGGCCCAGAGCCCGCGGATCAGGCCGTGCTCTACGCCGCCGAAAACGCCTGGGTCACGATGATGGCCGGCTTCACCACCGTGCAGAGCGTCGGGGCCGCGTCAGACAAGGCGCTGCGCACGGCGATTGCCCGCGGCGTGCTGCCCGGCCCGCGGCTGCTCAGTTCCCTGGGACAAATCGCCAACCCGAAGCTCACGCCCGACGAGATGCGCGCGGCCGTGCGACAGTTCAAGAGCGACGGCGCCGACCTGGTGAAGATCTTCGCCTCGGCCAGCATCCGCGACGGCGGCGTGCCGACATTGTCGCAAGCGCAACTCGACGCTGCCTGCGGCGAGGCGAAGACACAGGGCCTGCGCTCGATGGTGCACGCGCACGCGCCAGAGGCCATGATGCGTGCCGCGCGCGCTGGGTGCACCGTCGTCGAACACGGCGGGCTGGCCAACGCCGAGGCGCTCGCCCTGCTGGCAGAGAAGGGCGTGTGGTTCGATCCCAACATCGGCCTGGTCACGCAGAACTACCTCGAGAACCGCACGAAGTTCCTGGGCATCGGCAACTACACCAACGAAGGCTTTGCCTCGATGGAGAAGGCGCTCGGCTTCAAGGACGCGATGTTCTCGGCCGCGCTCGCCACCACGGGCCTGAAGATGGTGATGGGCACCGATGCGGTGGCCGGCGCGCACGGTCAGAACATGCGCGAGGTGCTCGAACGCGTGAAGTCGGGCCAGGCACCAGCCGAGGCCATCAAGTCGCTCACCTCGCTGGCAGCCGCGTCGATGAACCTGGAGCAGGAACTCGGCGCCATCGCTATCGGCCTGCAGGCGGATCTGGTGGCTGTCGACGGCAATCCGCTCACCGACATCACGGCGCTGCAGCGCGTGCGCTTCGTGATGCGCGGCGGCCGGGTCTACAAGAACGAGCGCCGCTAGCTCTGCTACACCGGCACGGCCGCGCGAATGGCGCGGGTCGCCCGCTCCACATCGTCGCTCGTATTGAACAGCGCGACCGACGCGCGCACCCGACCCAGCTCGCCCGTCACCAGCACGCGTTCGGCCTCGAGCGCTGCGCGCAGCTGTTCGGGGTGCGGCCACTCGAAGGCGATGCTCGCGGCGCGTGCCGCCGCTGGCTCCGGCGTCATCACCGCCAGGCCGAGGCCGACGAGCGCATCGCGCAAGTGCCCCGAGAGCGCCAGCGTCTGCGCCTCGACTACGTCGATGCCGCGGTCGAGCAGGTAGTCGAGCGCGCCGTCAAGGGTGTGCAGGGCGCCGTAGGCCGGGTTGCCCGGTTCGAACGCCTGTCCCGTGGCCAGGGGGTGTAGCTGTGGCGGGGTGGCCCACGCCGAACTCCGCTCCACCGAATGCCAGCCGGCGAGGCGCGGCCGCCAGTCGGGCACCCGTGCCCGGTTCCAATAGGCAATCGCGGCGCCGTGCGTGCCGAGCAGGAACTTGTAACAGCAGCCGAACAGGAAGTCGGCCACGGGCGCGTGCACCCGCACCGAGCCGAGCGCATGCGAGGCGTCCACCACGAAGAGCGCGCCCACACGACGCGCCACGGCGGCGTAGGCCTCGAGGTCGTGGCGCTCGCCGGTCAGGTACGACACGTGGCTGAGCGCGACCACGCGAGTGCGATCGTCCACAGCGTGGGCGAACCGTTCGAGCGGCGCCTGCCATCCTGTGGGGGCAATGGCTCTCACCTCCACCCCGTGCCGCTGCTGCGCCAGCCAGGGCAGCAGCAGCGACGGGAATTCCCAGCCCTCGAGCACCACGTTGTCGCCGGGCCGCCAGTCGAGCGAATCGGCCAGCAGGCTCACGCCGTGGGCCACGCTCGACGGAAAGCCGATGTCGTCAGCTTCGGCGCCGATGAGCGACGCCACCTTGGCTGCCGCCCGCGCGCGCGTCGCCTCGTTCACCCGCTGGCCGGCAAGGCCGGTGCCCTTGGCCCGGGCATAGCGTTCGAGCGCGGCCAGATGCCGCGTGAGCACCGGCGATTGCCCGCCCGAGGCGAGATGGGTGAGGCCGTCGAGGCCGAGAAAGTCGGGGTTCGTCGTCATGGTTTCACCAGGCGCGGCGTCCAGTACTTGAGCGCCGGAGTGGGAAGCACGTTGCTGGCCAGCGCCATCAGCACCAGCATGGTGAACATCTGCTGCGAGATCACGCCGATGTCGTAGCCCACGTTGATCACGATGAGCTCCATCAACCCGCGCGCGTTCATGAGCACGCCCAGAATCTTCGCGGCCACATGATTCTGCCCCGACAGACGGCCGGCCAGATAACACCCGCCGAACTTGCCGGCCATGGCCAGCACAATCAGCAGCGCGCACCAGCCCCAGGCCTCGACCGTGTCGAGCGAGCCGATGCGGGTACGCAGCCCGGTGAGCGTGAAGAAGATCGGCATGAAGAGCACGTGCACGAGCGTGCCCACGCGTTGGTTCCATCCCGTCACGAACGCGCGTTCTTCGTGCACCAGCAGGCCTACCATGAAGCCGCCGAAGATCGCGAAGATGCCGATGGCGTAGGTGGCCAGCGCCGACACGAACAGCAGGCACAGCACGAACGCCACGGTCTCGCCACCGGGCCCCTGGCCCGCCGCGTCGCGCCGCACCACTCGCTGCAGCACCGGACGCACGAGGAGCCAACAGGCCGCCGCGTAGACGGCCAGCGCGGCAAGGCTGCCCGCGAAGGTCACGGCCGAGAACCGCGAGGCGGCGAGCGCGGTGACCACGGCCAGCAGCAGCCAGCCGATCACATCGTTGATGGCGGCCGCGCTGATGGCGATCACGCCAATCGGTGCGCGCGTGAGCTTGAATTCCAGCAAGATGCGGCCCAGCACCGGCAGCGCCGTAATCGAGAAGGCCGTGCCGATGAAGAGCCCGGCGATGCCCGGGCTGACGCCAGGCGCGAGCAACGGCGCGGTGGCGTAGCCGAAGGCCGTGCCCAGCGCAAAAGGGCAGAGGATGCCGAACGCCGCCACCCACAACGTGGCGCGGCGGTGGCCGGCGTGGCGCAGGAGCGAGAAGTCGAACTCCATGCCGATCTCGAACATCAGCAGGATGAGGCCGATCTGGCTCATGATCGTGAGCGGCAACGGCGACACCGAGGCGAACACCTGGGCGAACAGGCCCGGCGCCAGCGCGCCGAAGAGCGACGGCCCGAGCAGCACGCCCACGAGGATCTCACCCACCACCCGCGCCTGATGCACGCGCGCGGCGAGCGACCCGGCGATGCGGCCGGCGGCCACGATGAGGGCGAGCTGGAGCAGCACACCAGACAAGACCAGCTCGGTCTGGTGCACGGAGGATTGAGCGACGTCGGCGAGGGCTGACATGCGGCGGGGGGGCCGTCGAGCTGCGCTGGCGGCGCTAGGGCCGCTTGTAGATGCGGCCGTCCTTCATCACCAGCGCCACCGCGCGCAGGGCCGCGAGGTCGCGCGTGGGATCGCCCGACACGGCAATCACATCCGCGAGCAGCCCCGCCTTGATGCTTCCGACGCGGTCGCCGATGTGGAACGTGGCAGCATTGCCCGAGGTGGCGATGCGCGTGGCTTCGGCCGGGGTCACGCCGGCCGCCACCATCATCTCGAGCTCGCGCAGGTTGTCGCCGTGCGGATACACGCCCACGTCGCCCCCGAAGCACAGCTTCACGCCGGCCTTCATGGCGTCCTGGAAAGTGGCGCGCTTGGCCGCGAGGCGCGCCGGCTCCGGGCCCTGGCCGGGCTTCCAGCCGGCGTACTGCGCCGTGGCGTGGCCGGCGGCAAGCGTGGGACAGAACGTGACGCCCTTCTCCACCATCAGCTTCCAGATCTCGGGCGTGCCCGCATCGCCGTGGTCGATCGTCTCGACGCCCCCGAGGATGGCGCGGCGCATGCCTTCGGGCGTGGCCGCGTGCGCCGCCACGTAGCGCCCGCTGCTTTTGGCCACGGCCACAATGGCCGCGATCTCTTCGACACTGAAGGTGGGCCGCGCCTCGCCGTTCGGCCCCCAGCGGTAGTCGGCGTAGATCTTCACGAAGTCGATGCCGTGGCCGATCTGGTTACGCACCACGCGGGTGACCCCTTCGACGCCGTCGGCTTCTTCCGCGCCCTGGGGTACGGTCATCTCGGGCGCGAAGCCCTTGGGTCCATACGTGCCCGTGGCCACCATCGCGGGACCCGACACGAGCATGCGGGGGCCGGGCACGATGCCGTCGTCGATCGATTTCTTGAGGCCGACGTCGGCATAGCCGGCACCCTCGGTGCCGAGGTCGCGCACCGTCGTGATGCCGGCCATCAGCGTGTCGCGCGCGCTCACGGTGGCGCGAGCCACGCGGTAGGCCACCGATTCGCGCAGCACCTGGTCGTTCCACGACGTCTCGTTGTAGGGATGCAGCAGCAGATGCGAGTGGCCCTCGATGAGGCCCGGCAGCAGCGTGAGCCCGGGCAACGCCACGCGCTCGGCGCCAGGCGGCACGGTGAGGCTCGCGATCGGCCCGGCGGCGGCAATCAGGCGGCCGCGCACCAGCACGCCCCAGCCCTCGTGCATGACCGTGCCGTCGTAGACCCGGGCCGGCTGCAGCAGCACCACGGCCTCGGTCTGCGCGCGGCCGGTCAGACCGGTCAGCAGCATCACGGTCACGATCAGCACCGCACTGCGACTCACACGGCGACTCACGCTACGACTCACGCTCAACGACGTCATGCGCTCAAGCATAGCGCCAGCCGGTGCTACGATGCCGCGCGGATGCAATCAGCGGATGTCGTCATCGTGGGCGGCGGGTGCATGGGCGCCGCCACGGCCTACTACTTGAGCCGCCACGGCGCCGGGCGCGTGGTGCTGATCGAGCGCGACGCGCAGCTCGGCACCGGCTCCACCGGCAGGAACGCCGGCGGCGTGCGGCATCAGTTCTCCGACCCGGCCAACATCGCGTTGTCGCGGGAGTCGATCGCGCTCTTCGAGCGCTTCGAACACGAGGTCGGCAGCCCCATCGACTTCTGGCAGGACGGCTATCTCTTCCTGCTCTCGAGCGAGGCGAGCGAGCGGCACTTCGCCGACAGCGTGGCGCTGCAACGATTGCTCGGCCTCGACGTGGCCTGGTTGACCGCGGCCGAGGCCGAGGCCATGACGCCCGGGCTCGACGCCACCGGCGTGCGCGCGGCGAGCTTCTGCGCCAAGGACGGCATTGCCGATCCCAACGGCGTGACCATGGGCTTTGCCAAGGCGGCGCAGGCTGCCGGCGTCACCATCCTGCGCGACACGGAAGTGACCGGCATCGATATGGCGCAGGGCCGCGTCGCCGGCGTGCGCACGTCGGGCGGCGACATCGCGACGCGCGCCGTGGTCAACGCCGCCGGGCCGTGGGCGGCGCAGGTGGCCGCCATGGCCGGTGTGACGCTGCCGGTCGTGCCCGAGCGGCGGCACATCTTCATCGCGCAACCCGCGCCAGGGGCGAGTTGGGACGACGCGGCGTATGCCGGACGCACACCCCGCTCTCGGCTCATGGTGATCGACTTCGACACGACCTTCTACTTCCATCGCGAAGGCGGCGGCCTGCTCTTCGGCATGGGCGACCCCACCGAGCAGCCCGGCTTCGACACCACCGTGAAGTGGGATTTCCTGCCCGATGTGACGAGCGCCGCCGTGCGGCGCCTGCCGGCGCTCGCTGACGCCTCGGTGACGCATGCGTGGGCCGGCCTCTACGAGATGACGCCCGACCACAACCCGGTGATTGGATCGCTCGGGGTCGAAGGCCTCTATGCCATTGCCGGCTTCAGCGGGCACGGCTTTCAGCACGCCCCGGCGGCCGGACGTCTGCTGGCCGACGTGATGCTCGGCCGCGATCCGCACTTCGACCTCACGCCGTTCGCCTTCGACCGGTTCGCCCGCGGCGCCGCCGCCGGCGAACACCACGTCGTGTGAGGGCAGCTCTCCGTGCAGGCTGCCGACCTCACCCCCGTCACCTCTGACGCGCAGACCCAGTCGGGCTGGGACCTGTTCCTGATCTTCGCGGCCGCGAACATCGTGGCGACCACGCTGCAAGTGGGGGCGTCGCTCGGCGGCGTGACCGCACCGCTCCAGATGTTCGGCGTGGTGGCCGTGGGCGCCGTGCTGGGCGCGGGTCTCGTGGCCGCCCTGGCCCCGGTGGGCTCGCGGCTCGGCGTGCCGTCGATGGTGGCCGCGCGCGCGGTGCTCGGCCACGCCGGCGCCGGGGTGGTCGCCACGGTGCTGTTCGTGACGAACTTTGCGTGGATTGCGGTGAACAACGTGATTGCCGCATCGGTGTGCGCGCGTCTGCTGCCGCTGCCGCTCGATGAACGCGGCTGGGCGGTGGTGCTGGGCGTGGTATCCACCGCCGTGGTGGCGGCCGGTCCGGCGGCCGTACGACGCGCCGACCGCTGGGCCGTGCCGCTCATGGCCGTGGCTGCCTTGGTCATCACCTGGGCCGTGCTGCGGTTGCCGGCGTCCGTGCCAGCGTCCGTGCCCTCGGCCGCCGTGGCGCTGTCATTCCCCTTCCTGCTCGATGTGGTGATCGGCTACCAGGTGTCGTGGCTGCTCATGTTCGCCGACTACTCGCGTTTCACGCGCGCGCCGCGCACCAGCGGCTGGGCGGTGTTCCTGGGTCTGGCACTGACCGCGCTCTGGCTGATGCCGCTCGGCTGGCGGCTGGCACGTCACGCCGGCAGCGCCGACCCCGGCGCCATGCTGGCCGCCGCCGACACCGGCATGCTGGCGGCCGTGCTCATCACCCTGGCCACGGTCACGACCAACTTCGTGAACGTGTATCTGTCGTCGCTCGCCTGGCGCAGCGTGATGCCGTCGGTACCCGACCGCGCGGCCGTGTGGATCGTCGGGCTCGTGGGCACCGCGCTGGGCGCGTTGGCCGGCGCCTGGCTCGACCGCTTCGCCGGCTTCATGACCGTCGTGGGCTCGGTGCTCGTGCCGGTGGGCGGCGTGCTGCTCGCGCACTTCGTGCTGAGGCGACGCGCCACGGTGGTGGCCGAGCTGTATGACCCGCGCGGCCGCCTCGCGGGCATCCGCTGGCCGGGCCTGAGTGCCTGGGCGATCGGCATCGCCGTCTACTACGCGGTGCCCGTCGTGGCGCCGTGGGCCGGCGCCACCGTGCCGAGCCTGGCCGTAGCGGTAACGGCCTATCTCGTGTTGGATCGCCGCGACTTGTAAAGGGGTCTGACCCCGATGGCACGGCTCTTGTGCCATCGGGGTCAGACCCCTTTGGCCCCCTTTGGCACGGCTTTCGTGCCAGGTGCGGGAGAGACCCCGATATACTCGACGGTCGTCCCCAAGGAGCGCTGTTCCATGTCTCGAATTCTTCGCGTTGCCCTGGCCGCCCTCGTCGTGTGCGGCCTCGTCCTCATGTCACCGTCCACCCGACTCGCGGCCCAGGCCGACGGCACGCAGGTGGTGCCGGCGAGCGCCTATCAGGGGCTGCGGTGGCGCAACGTGGGTGCCGGGCGCGGCGGACGTGTCACTGGGTTGGCCGGCGTGCGGCAGCAGCCGCACACGTTCTACATCGGCGCCTCGGGCGGCGGCGTGTGGAAGACCGACGATGCCGGCATCACCTGGAATCCGATTGGCGACGGCCAGTTCACCACCGGCTCGATCGGCTCGATCGAGGTGGCGCCGTCGAGTCCCAATCACGTGTGGGTGGGCACGGGGTCCGCGCCCATTCGCTCCAACGTGATCATCGGCCGCGGCGTGTTCAAGAGCACCGACGCCGGCGCCAACTTCGCAGTTCATGGGCCTGAAGGACGTGGGCCAGATTGGCGGCATCCGGATCCATCCGAACAACCCCGACATCGTGTGGCTCGCCGCCTCGGGCTCGCCCTTCGGCCCCACCGCCGACCGCGGCGTCTACAAGACCACCGACGGCGGCAAGACCTGGAAGAAGACGCTGTTCGTCGACAACGAACACGGCGCCCGCGACATCGAAGTGGACTGGCAGAATCCGAGCGTGCTCTACGTGGGCATGTATCGCGGCTTCCGCAAGGGCTGGGACATCATCAGCGGCGGCCCGGCCGACAAGGGCGGCATCTACAAGTCGACCGACGGCGGCGAGACGTGGAAGAAGATCAGCGCGGGCCTGCCGGCGAAGCTCATCGGCAAGATCGATCTCGACATCGCCCGCAGCAACCCGCGCGTGCTCTACGCCATGATCGAAGCGCCGGGCGCTGAAGGCGGCCTCTACCGCTCGAGCGATGCCGGTGAGAGCTGGACCAGCGTGAACAGCAGCCAGCGCCTGCGCGCGCGGCCGTTCTACTTCAACTACGTGCACGTCAACCCGAAGAACGAGAACGAAGTGTGGGTGAACGAGCTCGGCTTCCACAAGAGCAGCGACGGCGGCAAGACCTTCACCAGCATGGAGACGCCGCACGGCGACAACCACGGCATGTGGTTCAACCCCGACAACCCCGACATCATCCTGCAGGTCAACGACGGCGGCGGCAACGTGTCGCTGAACGGCGGCAAGAGCTGGTCGTCGATCCTGAATCAGCCGCACGCCGAGTACTGACATGGTGGGCGTGGACGAGCAGCATCCCTACAAGCTCTACGTGCCGCAGCAGGACAACACCACGCTCATCATCCCGAGCAACCCGAGCGTGTCGTGGGGCCTCGATCACCCCGCCGAGCTGTGGGTGCAGGCCTCGGGCTGCGAAACCGGTCAGATCTGGCCGCGCAAGGACGGCTCGGTGATCTGGGGCGCGTGCAAGGGCGAAGTGGGCCGCTACAGCGTGGCCACCGGGCAGGAGAAGCACTACTGGATCTACCCGCAGAACCGCTACGGCCACGACCCCGACGAGATCAAGTACCGCTTCCCGCGCCAGACCGTGGTGTATCTCTCGCCCCACGACGACAAGATCGTCTATCAGGCCAGCCACGTGCTGCACCGCTCGATCGACGAAGGGGTCACGTGGGAGACGATCAGCCCCGACCTCACCGCGCGCGAACCCGAGTATCAGATCATCCCGGGCACGCCGATCACCCGCGACATCACCGGTGAAGAGGTCTACAGCTCGATCTACGCGATGATCGAGTCGCGCCTCGAGAAGGGCGTGATCGTGGTGGGCGCCAACGACGGTCCGGTCAGCATCACCCGCGACAACGGCAAGACGTGGAAGCGTGTGACGCCCAAGGATCTGGCGCCCGGCGGCCGCATCCAGACGGTGGAAGACAGCCCGCACAAGAAGGGCACGTTCTACGTGGCGGCCTACCGCTTCATGCGCGAGCACGATCTGAAGCCGTACATCTACAAGACCACCGACTACGGCGAATCCTGGACGCTGCTCACGAGCGGCACCAACGGCATCCCGGTGGATCACCCCACGCGCGTCGTGCGCGAGGATCCCACGCGCCAGGGCCTGCTCTACGCCGGCACCGAGTTCGGTGCCTTCGTGTCGTTCAACGACGGCGCGTCGTGGCAGAGCCTGCAGCAGAACCTGCCGGCCACGCCGGTCACCGACATCAAGGTGCACAGGAACGACGTGGTCATCAGCACGATGGGCCGCGGGCTGTGGATCATGGACGACGTGTCGCCGCTGCAGCAGCTGGCCAACATGTATGCGCCGCTCGCCCCCATGACGACCAGCGCGGGCACCAACGGCCGCGCCACGGCCGCGCCGGCGATTGCCGCCGTGCCAGCCACGCTACCGGCCGCGTATCTCTTCCAGCCACACGACGCGATGCGCTACCGCTATGTGCCGACGCCGCCCTCGGGATCAGAGCCCGAGTACTCGGTGCCGGGCGCGCACTTCGATCTCTACTTCGCCGGCGCACCCACCGACGCCACGCTCGAGGTGAAAGACGCCAAGGGCGCCACCATCCGCACGTTCGCCGTGGCGCCGGCGCGAGCCGCGGGCGCCGGACAGGAGATGCGCAATCCGTTCCAGCGCATGGGCGGGTCCACGGCCGTGCAAGGCCGCGCGGGCATGCAGCGCTTCACCTGGGACATGCGCTATCCCGGGCCGTGGGCGCCGAACGCACCCAACGGCGGCGCTGGCGGGCCGCTGGCCGCGCCCGGCAAGTACTCCGTGTCGCTCACCGCGGGCGGACAGACGCAGACGCGTTCGTTTGCGCTCGTGGTCGATCCGCGCGTCACCCGCGACGGCGTCACCCAACTAGACCTCGATGGTCAGCTGGCCTTCCAGATCAAGGTGCGCGACGCCATCAGCGAGGCACGCAAGCTGGCCGAGAGCGTGAACCAGGCGATGCAGAAGGCCAGCGTGCGTCCGCCGGCGGCGGCGCCCGTGGGCAAGCGGCCGATGGACATGACCTTCGAGCACCCGCTGCAGAAGGTGTGGGCGACGCTCAACGACATGCCCGGCGCGTATCCGCAGCCGATGCTGCTCAATCAGTTCAACAACGTGCAGCGCATGATCGGCCAGGGCGATCAGCGCATCGGCAAAGACGCCGTGGACCGCTACACCGACCTGATGAAGGATCTAGCGGCGGTGCAGGCGGAGTTCAAGAAGAGCGGGGGCTAGGAACTCAGCGGCCCCTGCGCGATCACGGGACGGCTCGGTGCGGAGGGCTTCGGTGCGAACCACTGACGGCGGGGTCTGGCGTGCCACCGTGCTCGTGACGATGAGCCTCCTCGGGGGGGCGTCGACCTCCGTCGTCGGGCAACTGTCTCGCGGGCCCTCGCCCGAAGCACACTTCGTCGTCGTGAACGGCGTCCGTCTGCAGTATCTGGATTGGGGTGGGAGCGGCGAGCCGCTCCTGTTTCTGACGGGCCTGGGCGCACAGCTCGAGGAGCAGTTCGCCGTTCTGGCCCCGTCCTTCACCGACCGGTTCCACGTGCTCGGCCTCACGCGCAGAGGCCAGGCCCCCTCCGCAGTGCCGGAGACGGGCTACGACGTGGACACCCTGGCGGCCGACGTCCTCGGCTTCCTCGACGCGATGCGTATCAGGCGCGTCAACCTCGTGGGCCATTCCTTCGCGGGTGCCGAAATGACGCGGCTGGCGGGCCGGCATGGCGACCGCGTATCGCGGCTCGTGTACCTGGATGCCGCCGTGGACTACAAGCTCCTGGGCGACATCTCCGCGGAGGCTGGACTGGAAGGGCCGCCCGACGGCCCCATGGCGGCCATCATGCGTTCCGCCCGCCTGGTTCGCCCGGACTACACGAAGCTTCAGGCACCCGGGCTCAACATCGTGGTCGTCTTCGATGGGCCGATGCCGGTCCATCCGCAGGACGACAACCCCGCCTATCGACGCTACCTGCAGCTGGTCGTCGAGAAGGACTTCGTCGCGCAGCAGATCGCCCAGTTCCGCCGCGACATGAAGCGCGGCACGATTCTGCGGCTGCGCAACACGAGTCATGGCGGCTTCCTCACCGACCCCGCACAGCTTGCCATCGTGGTGCCGGCCATGCGGACGTTCCTCCTGGCGCGCTGACACCGCGCGCTACTCGGAGCGCAGCACCTCGGCCGGAGCGACGCGGCCTGCCGACCGCAGCGGCAACGCGAGTGCCACGCCAGACACGACGATGATGCCGACCACCGAACCGGCGAGCGACAGGGGATCGAGCGGCTGCACGCCGTAGAGCAGGCCGCGCAGCGCCTGCGCGCATGCCGCTGCGACGGCCAGTCCGATGACAACGCCGACGCCCACGAGCCTGGCGCCATCCACCAGCACGAGCCGTCGCACGTCGCGCGCCTCGGCGCCGAGCGCCATGCGCACGCCGAACTCGCGGCGCCGCTGGCGCACAGTCGCCGCTATCACGCCGTAAAGGCCAACCACAGCCAGCGCCACACCTGTGGCGCCGAAGGCGGTCATGAGCACGGTGTAGAAGCGGGGCCGTGCGAGCGGCACCTCCAGCAGTTGGTCGAAGGGACGAAGCGGCTTGATGGTCACGTTGGGATCGAGCGCCCGCAGGCGGGTCCGAACCAGGTCCATCAGCTGGGCTGTCGGCATCGACGTCCGCACCGCCAGCTGCTCGGCGCCCCCGATCATCTGAAACGCCGGCAGATACAGGGTCGAGCGCTCCGATCGCAGATCGCGGTACCGGGTAGGCGCCGTGATGCCAACGACCGTGAGCCACCGGCCTTGCGAATCCGGTAGCCCCATCTTCAGTCGCTTGCCAATCGGGTCGACGCCCGGCCAGACCTGCGTCGCGACGTCGGCACTGACAATCGCGACGAGCGGTGCGGTGTCAGTGTCGGCGGCTGTGAAGGCCCGGCCCCGCAGCAGCGCGACCTGGAACGTCGAGAAGTAGCGTGGGTGAATCTCTTCGAGGTTCAGAGGCGGGTTGGCCGTGGCTTCCGTGGACGATTGGCCTTCGGCGGTGAAGACGGGCACGTCCCATCCGATGCCTAAGAAGGGTGTGACGTTGATGGGTGTGGCACCCGCCACGCGCGGATCGGCCTCCAAACTCTCTGCCAGGTCGGTGACCAGACGCCGCAGCCGCGCGCGGTCGCTGTAGGTATCCTGAGGCAAGTCGAGTGGAACCCAGACGAGCTGGTCGGTGGCCAGCCTGGTGGCTTCGGCCCGAAGCTCCCGAAAGCTGCTCACGAGCAGACCCGCGCCCGCCAGCCCGACAACGGCCAGGGCGACCTGGGCGACGACCAGCACGCGGCGCCAACGTCCGGCGCTCGTCGCCGTCCCTCGCGAGGAGGCGCGGAGGCTGGCAGAGAGGTGCCGGCCCACCGACGTGATGGCCGGCAGGAGTGCGGCGAGGACGGCGGACACCAGGGCCAGCACGACGCTGGCTCCCATGACACGGGCATCCACGCGAATCGCCTCCGCGCGGGGCACGCCGTCGGGCACCCACCCCGTCAGGACGGGAAGGAGCGACACGGTCGCGACCAGGGCCACGGCGGATGCGGATCCTGCCAGCACGAGGCCCTCCGCCAGCACCTGTCGCATGAGGCGGGCGCGCCCGGCCCCCAGCGCAGCGCGCACGGCGAACTCGGATCGCCGAGCGTCGCCTCGCACCAGCAGCAGACTCGACACGTTGGCGCACGCGATCAGCAGCACCAGACCCACCGCTGCGAGCAGCACCAGCGTCACCGGACGCACGTCACCGACGACGAACTCTCTGTAGGACTGCACCTGGGGCACGAAGCCACCCCCATCACCGGTTGGCCGCAGAGCGTCGATGCCTGGCCCGAGTCTCTGCAAGTCATCAGCGACCTGTGCCGCGGTCACCTGCGGCCTGACCCGCGCCACCATGTCGAACTCGGTCGTGATGCCCACCCTCGCTGTCGGATTCGACGTGGTCGTCAGCATGCCCGCGACGGTCGTCCACACCTCGACGCGGCGCGGGTGCTCCACGTCCCTCGGCATGACGCCGACGATGGTGAACGGCTGACCTCCGATGGAGACTCGCCGACCGAGCACCTCTCGAGCGCCGCCGAAGCGGGCCTGCCAGAACGCATGCGTCAGCACGAGGACGTGCTCGGCGCCCGCGACGTCGTCTGCGGGTCCGAGCGCTCGGCCCAGGAGCGGCTCGACGCCAAGCACATCGAAGAACTCGCCGGTGACGCGCGAGGCGCGCACGTAGCTCATCGCTCCGCCATCGTCGAGCGGCCTCGTCGCCGGGTCGTGGTAGCCCACGCCCGCCACGCCCGCCAGCGTGCGGCTCTCCGATCGCATCAGATCGAGGTCCGCCGTGGTGAACGGCCAGCGTCGCGCACCTGCTTCCGGCAGGCCTCGCCAACCCACAACGAGTTCCTCTTCCGCTCGCACCGGCAACGGGCTGATCAGCACGCCGTTCACGAGCGTGAACATCGTGATCGTGCCGGTGAGGCCAATCGCCAGGGTGAGCACCGCGGCCGCCGTGAACCCGGGACTGCGGGCCAGAGTGCGAACCGCGTAGCGCACGTCTTGCACCACCTCGCTCACGTAGTTCGCCCGCGTCATCTGTCGCCTCCGGCCTGGTTGAGGGCCACGCACCCCTGGCGCGCGGCGTCGTAGTCTCCGCACCTCTCACGGGCAAGCTGCATCGCGCGCTCGCGCGATTCGCCACGGTCGATCAGTTCCTGAACCCGCATCTCCAGGTGAAACGTCAGCTCCTGCTCGACATCCCGATCGGGGTCGAGACCGAACATCGCGCGAAAGCGTCTGCGGTTGAACATCGCGTTCCAGCCGCGCTACTCGGACGGTCTCGCGGTCAACGCCGCCGACACGGCGGCAGCATAGCGACGCCAGTTCTCGGTCTCCACGCGCAGCTGCGCTCGACCGCGGGGCGTGAGGGCATAGAACTTGGCTTGGCGATTGTTGTCGGAGGTGCCCCAGGTGGCTGCCACCCACGTTCGGCCCTCGAGACGGTGCAGCGCCGGGTACAAAGACCCTTCCCCGACCGCCAGCACGTCATCGGTCGAGCGTTCGATGCGGCGGGCAATGTCGTAGCCATGCGCGCGGCCCGCACTCAGCGCCTGCAGGATGAGCAGGTCGAGTGTGCCTCTCAGAATGTCCGGCCCGGCCGGTTTGGTCGCCGCTCCCATCGAAATCCAATGGGAGAGTACCGCAGCCTTTCTGGGAACGCAAGCGCACCCGGGGGCGGCGATCCACGCGCGCCTTACAGTAGGACAATCCTCGATAAACTCGCTGAGCGGCTCACCCAGATCTTTCGTGAGCGCGGCTGTGCATGCACCGCCTGCGCGTAGCCGCCGACGAGCAGGTCGCTAGCGCCCGCGGCGTTCAACGCGGCAAACAGATCGCTGAAGTCGGGGTTGATCGCCACGGTGTCCCTGAAGCGCCTGCCACTCGAGCGTCATGTCCCACAGCGCTTCGAGCCGTGCGCCGGGCGGCACATCGGCCCAGAACGTCCCGTCGAACGCGCCGTCATCGTCATGCCGTCCGACGACTCTGGAGGTGCCCAAGCGACGACCTTCCACCGGGATCATCCTCGTCGATGGTAACCCCTCGGGAGTGCCCCTGGTCCGCATGACTCACCACAACACCGGCACGCCGTACGCACCCAGAGCCGAATCGCGGGTGACCAGCGTGGCCCCTTCCACCATCGCCTGCGCTACCAGCATGCGGTCGAACGGGTCGCGGTGCCTGAGTTCGAGCAGGGCGAGGCGCTCGTAATGCGCGAGTGCGACAGGCAGTTCGGTGAAGTGATTCGATCGCACGATGTCTGCGACGGTCGCTTCCACTCGAAGTTTTCCGAGGGCCATCTTGATGGCCACTTCCCAGCCGGACGCGGCGCTCACCCACACCGAATCGGCACTCTCAATCGCCCGGCGTGCCGTGCGACCGAGTCGCCGGTCACCCTCATGCCACCAGAGCACCGCATGGGTGTCCAACAGCACGTTCATTTCTTCGCTGTCCCCTCGAAACCGTCGAGCACCTCGGGCGGCAGCGGCGCGTCGAAGTCATCGGCCATCCAAACGGTGCCCCGCCCCTTACCGGCGCGGCGGCGGACCGCCGGGCCCACGGCCACGAGCTTGGCGCGGGGACGCCCGGCCTTGGCAATGACGATTTCTTCGCCCGCGGCGGCACGCTCGACGAGCGCCGAAAGCTGGGTCTTGGCTTCGTAGAGGTTGAGCACCTTGACCATGCACGTAGTGTAGGCAGGTCCTGCCAGATTGGTCGAGTTGGTCAACCTGCGCCAGGGGTCATCGCCGCGCCTCAGCGCACGCGGATCGGCGGCTCGATGAGCTCGACCGGCATCGGCTCATCGGGCACCACGCGCGACATGGTGGGGTCGCCCGGGCCGCGGTCACGCCAGCGCCGCGGCACGCGGTGAATCTTGATCGGCCAGATCGTGAGCTGGCCCGCGCGGTCCACGTGCAGGCGCAGGAAGTGCTTGAAGTCTTCGATCTTGAGGCCGCTGAAGGCCTCTTCGCTGTGCCGGCCGAAGACGTTCACCGAGATCAGCAGGTAGACGCCCACAATCACGGAGCCCGCGATCCAGCCGCCCACGAACGTGCCCGCGCCGGCCACCGCCGAACGCACGACACCGCCGGCGTGCAGCCCGCGCGTGGCCAGGTCGAGCGCCCCCCAGCCGATGTAGAACATGGCGGAGAAGTGCGCCGCGGAATGCAGCACGCCGCCCACCACGCGGTAGATCCGGCTGTGGGTGTCGGTGAAGGCGAGGAACCCGAGCACGATGCCGCCGCACCACAGGGCCAGGGCCGGATGCGTGCTGAACGCGTCCACCGTCACCCGCAGCGCGCGCCACGGATTCGACGGCACCTCGCCGCCGGCCGCCGCGCCCACCTGCCATGCCGTCATCAGGTAGATGGTGGCCGGCACGATCCCGAAGCGCGGGTTCTTGAAGAGGAAGAGCAGGTTCCGATAGGCCAGCCGCGCCGACTGCGCCATGTCGGGATAGGTGGCCTTCACCTCGAAGGTGCGCGCACGCGCGTCGTCGGTCACCGCCTCTTCGCGCAGCACCGACACGTCTTCCTCGTGCGTGGGGTGCAGGAACGCGCCGCCGCCACCGGCCGTGATCTTCTGCACGGGCGACTCGCCCGCGGCCGAGTCGGCGGTCTCCTGATGCCGGCGGTAGTGATGTAGGTCGCCGGTGAGATACACCTTCACATCCACGCCGCGCTTGGCGAACACCTCTTCACGCAGATAGATGAGGTCGGTTTCATCGAAGACGCGGCCCATGTTGCGGTACTTCTGGGCGTAGACCCACACCGGCATCGACAGGCACAGGATCACCTTGTCGCCGGCTTGCATGTAGCGCTCCGCAATCTCACGGAAGTGCTCCATCTGCGGCACGTCGAGGTCGCTCTGCAACTGGCCGTCGCTGCCCACCAGCCACCAGCGGTGCGGCAGCTTGAGCACGAAGTAGCTGCGGCGCTGGCGCGTCCACCAGCCGGCAAAGCGGCGCCCGCCGATATCGGAGCAGAAGAGCCGCGTGAACGCCGACAATCCGTCGTACCAGTCGTGATTGCCAGGGATGGCGTAGACGTGCGGCCGTTCGCCGGGCTCGTCGTCGCCGAAGGCGGTTGCGTAGGGTGCCACCAGGCGGCGCTGATACTCTTCGCGGCTCGGCGTGGGGTAGACCTCGTCGCCGCCGAAGACCAGCACGTCACCACGCGGCAAATCCGCGTGGCCGTCGCCGAGCGGCACGCGCAGCGAGCGCTGCGCCGCCGCGTGCGCTACCGCATAGGTCGAGTTCCAGCCGTCGCCGGTGTCGCACACGAAGTCGAGCCACAGCTCGTCGCGCACCGCTTCTTTGTTGGGCTGCGGCCCGCGTGAGCCATCGCGGTAGTGAATCGCGTGGTCGTAGAACTCCTGGCGGCGCGAGGCCAGCGCCTGCACGATCCGCCGATCGCTCTGCTCCCCCACCGCCAGCGAGATCAGGCTCTTGATGCCGGTGGAGAGCAACTGGGCCGGCTCGAACCAGCCCACCATGGGCATGCGCGCATCGGGCCCGACGCGGCCGCGCACCCAGAGCGGAAAGAACAGCGGGCTCGCCGCGATCCGCCGCGCGATCGGCAGCGCCGCTTCCTGATGCCCCTCGGGCGGGGGGGCCGGCGCGGCGCGGGCGCGAGCTCAGGCGGCGCGGACTCGCCCGGCGCGGGCTCAGGCGGGATCATCGAGGGACTCGACGACGATCATCGCGCAAACGCGGGACCGCGGTGCACGATCCGGCCGCGCACGAACGTGAGTTCGGCGCGCAGGTCCTTGAGCGCCGCGGTGGGCACCGTATACATGTCGCGGTCCCACACGGCGAGGTCGGCCTCTTTGCCCACCTCGATTGAGCCCACGCGGTCGTCGAGGAAGATCGTGTGCGCCGCCCAGATGGTGTACGACTTGAGCGCCGTGCGGATGTCCACCGCTTCGGCCAGGCCGAACGGCGTCTTGCCGTAGGTGCCGTTCAAGGTCTCGCGGGCCACCGAGGCCCACAGCCCGTAGCGCGCGGCAAACGGCGTGACCGAGAAGTCCGACCCGCCGCCCCAGCGGATGCCCTTCTTCTGCCACGTGGCCAGCGGCTTCATGCGCGCGTTGCGCCGGGGGCCGAAGTTGCCGGCGTAGGTGTCGCCGATCCACCACATGAATCCGGCCGACGCCTCGGGGAACGCGGCGTCGTAGTCGCGCTGCAGCCGCGCTATCTCGTCGTTGGCGCGATCGGTGGGTGTGTTGGCGTGGATGAGGCCGTGGCGCAGGCCCTTGGTGGGCTTGGCCGCGAGCGCCTGAGCGTAGGTGTCGACCACCCAGTCGATGGCCTTGTCGCCAATCGCGTGGGTGCTCACGTGCACGCCGGCGTTGTGGAAGTTCTTGGCCATCGTGCGGTATTCGTCGGGAGGCGTGGCCGGATATCCCGGATTGCCCTGGTCCACGTCGGTGAGGTTCTTGTTCCAGTCGTCGTGCATCCAGGCGGTACGGGCCCCGCCACTGCCGTCCATGTACATCTTCACGCCGCCCGAAAACAGCAGGCCGTCGCCGAGCGACTCGGGTGGGCGCGGATTGGCGTTCACGCGCGCCTGCACGGCGGCGGCCTGGTCGAGCCGGCGCGGCCCGGCCCACAGCGCGAACACCCGCACGTCGAGCTTCCCTTCCTTCAGCAGCTCGTTGTACAGCGTCCACTTCAGCTCGCTCATGCCGGGGTCCTTGGCGGCGGTCATGCCCTCGGCGTTGAAGTCCTGAATCATCTTCACCAGCCCGGCCTTCTGCTGGTCGCGCGTGAAGGGCGGCACATGGCGGGTGATCAGGTTCTGTGCCGACTCGAGCACGACGCCGTTGGGGTCGCCGTCGGCCTCGTGCACGATGGTGCCGGCGGGCGGGTCGGGCGTGCCCTTGCGAATCTCGGCAATCTTCAGGGCGTAGGTGTTGCCCACGCCGTAGTGGCCGGTGGTGTTGCCGAGCCACACCGGGTTGTTCGGCGACACCGTGTCGAGGTCGGCCGCGGTGATGTGCCGGCGCTCGGCCAGCTTGCCCTCGTCCCAGCCGTCGCCGAGCACCCACTCCCCGGGCTTGGTCTTGGCCACCTGCGCCGCCACCTTGGCGAGTACGTCGGCCATGTTCTTGATGCCGATGTCGCTCAGGTCGATGCTGAAGAGCGCGTCCACCTCGGTGAAGTGCACGTGGGTGTCGATGAGCCCGGGCGTCACGGTGCGGCCGCCCAGATCGATCACCTGGGTGGCGCTGCCGGCCCGGGCGCGGATCGCCTCGGTGGTGCCCACGGCCACGATCCGCCCGCCGGTCACGGCAACGGCCTGGGCGATCGTGTCGCCCGGGTCCACGGTGATCACCTTCCCGTTCACCAGCACGAGGTCAGCCGGCGTCTGCGCACCGGTCCGACCGGCATCGAGCCACACGCCGGCGCCTACCGCGACACTCACGAACACAGCGAACAGACCACGGCGCGTCATCGGCATCCTCCAGACTCGAGCCCCGGCATCGTATCGCAGGACGTCACCCGCGAATCGGCCCGACGGGACGGTCAAAGTGTCTCGAGTGACGGCCAACGCGGTTGCAGCGGAGTCGAACGAGACTAGAATCCCGCACACGGGCCGGCACGGGCCAGCCCCAACGGCAAACTCCCGTGCTGGATACCCTGTCTCAACTGCTGCTTGGCGTTCGCTGGGTCGTCTTCGGCCAGGGCGAACTGCGCTTCGCGCCGCCGGCCGGCGCCGCCCTGGCGGCGCTGCTGGCCGTGGCCGCGGTGGCCGCCACCGTCGTGCTCTACCGGCGCGCGCCGCGCCGCCTCACCACGCGCGACCGCTGGGTGCTCACGGCCCTGCGCACCGGCTTCGTCGGCCTGCTGCTCGTGTGCCTGCTCCGCCCGATGCTCGTGCTGCGGGCCGCCGTGCCGCACCAGAACGTGGTGGGCGTGCTGCTCGACGACTCGCGCAGCATGCGCATTGCCGACGTGAACGGCCAGCCGCGCAGCGCCTACGTGCAGCAGGAGTTCGGCGCCGCCGACGCCGGCCTGCGCAAAGCCCTCGGCGAGAAGTTCACCGTGCGCACGATGCGCTTTGCCGGCTCGCTCGGGCCCGCCCCGACCGGCGAAGACCTGACCTTCACCGGCACGAACACGCGGCTGGCGGCGGCGCTCGACGAGGCGCGCCAGCAATTGGCGGGCGTGCCGCTGGCCGGGCTGGTGGTCGTGAGCGACGGCGCCGACACGAGCGGCACCGCCCTCGACCCGGCGCTGCTGGCACTCAAGGCCTCGGGCGTGCCGGTCTTCGCCATTGGCGTGGGCCGCGACACGGCCGAGCGCGACATCCAGGTGGGCCGGGTCACGGCACCGCGCACGGTGCTGGCCGGCACGACCCTGCTGCTCGACGCGGTGGTGACCGCACACGGCTACGCCGGCCAGACGCTCACGCTCGACGTGCTCGACGGCAGCCAGATCGTGGGCAGCCAGCCGGTGACGCTCGGCGCCGACGGCCAGCCGGCCACCGTGCGGGTGCGCTTCACGGCCTCCGAGGCCGGGCCCCGCGTGTTCACCTTCCGCGTGCCGGCGCAGCCGGGCGAGCTGCTCACCGAGAACAACTCGCGCGACGTGCTGGTCGACGTGCGCGACCGGCGCGAGAAGATCCTCTACTTCGAGGGCGAGCCGCGCTTCGAGATGAAGTTCCTGCGCCGCGCGCTCACCGACGACAAGCAGCTGCAGCTCGTGGTGCTGCAGCGCACGGCCGACAACAAGTACCTGCGGCTGGAGGTCGACGACCCCGAAGAACTGGTCGGCGGCTTCCCCAAGACGCGCGACGAGCTCTTCCAGTACCGCGGGCTGGTGCTCGGCAGCATCGAGGCCGCCGCCTTCACCGGCGACCAGCTCGCCATGCTGGCCGAGTTCGTCGACAAGCGCGGCGGCGGCCTGCTGATGCTCGGCGGCCCGCGCGCCTTCAGCGAAGGCGGCTACGCCGGCACGGCGCTGGGCGAGGCCCTGCCGGTGGTGCTGCAGCGCCAGGCCCCGGTCGCCGATCCGCCGCTCACGCGGCTGGCCGTGCGGCCCACGCGCGCCGGCGGCGGGCACGCCGTGTCGCAGATCGCCGCCACCGACGTGGCCTCGGCGGCCCGCTGGCCCGAGCTGCCCGAACTCACCACCGTGAACAGCGTCGATGCCGTGAAGCCGGGCGCCACCACCCTGCTGAGCGCGACCGACGGCTCGCGCCGCGAACGGCCGGTGCTGGCCTTCCAGCGCTTCGGCCGGGGCAAGTCGGCGGCCTTCACGCCGCAGGACTCCTGGCTGTGGCAGATGCACGCCAGCATCAGCGTCGAAGACCAGACGCACGAGACCTTCACGCGGCAGCTGCTGCGCTGGCTGGTCGACGGTGTGCCCGAGCCGGTCGAGCTCACGATGTCGGCCGACCGCGTGGAGCCGGGCGAAGGCGTCACCATCACGGCCGAGGTGGCCGACCCGTCGTTCGTGCCGGCCAGCGATGCCGCAGTGACGGCCGTGGTCACGGCTCCAGATGGCACGGCCAGCACCGTGGCGCTCACGTGGAACGGCCAGCGCGACGGCACCTACACCGGCACGCTCGCCACGGGCGCGCCGGGTTGGTACGAGGTGCGCGTCGAGGCGATGCGCGCCGGCACCTCGCTCGGCGCGTCGACGGCCCATGTGAACGCCGGACCGGGCGATGCCGAGTACATCGAGACCACCCGCCAGATGCCGGCCCTGCAGCGTCTGGCCGACGACACCGGCGGACGCGCCTACACGCCCGAAACCGCCAGCGCCCTGATCGAAGACGTGCAGTACACCGGGCGCGGCGTCACCACCGTGGAAGAGCGCGAGCTCTGGAACGCGCCGCTCATGCTGTTGCTGCTCCTCGGACTGCTCAGCGCGGAATGGGGGTATCGGCGTGCCGTGGGCCTTTCGTAGCTCGGGGGCGGCCGCGCGCGGCACGCCGCCCGTGACGGAGCGAGGGCCTGCGAGAGTCGTCACGCTGGCGCTGGTGCTGGTCACCGCCGCTGGCGCCCTGGCCCTGGCGGCCCAAGGTCCATTCGCCGGCGAACGCGAACGCCGGCGCGCGGCCCTGCCCGACTACGACGAGGCACGCGTGCCCTACGACGGCCGCTTTGCCTTCGTGCGGCTGCGCTACAACATGGCCGGGCAGCTCGGCAACGTCCGCGGCTTCCGTCGTGAGCCGCCGTGGGCCCACGACTACCCGCGGGCGGATCTGCACCTCATGAAGATTCTGAGCGAGCTCACCCTGCTGCGTCCGCATCTCGAGGAGAGCAACGTGCTCACGCTCGACGATCCGGAACTGCACAACTTCCCCGTGGCCTACATGTCGGAGCCGGGCTACTGGACCCTGAACGACGCAGGAGAGTCGCCGGCCTGCGCGCGTATCTGGCCAAGGGCGGCTTCCTCATCTTCGACGACTTCCGCCAGGAGCACTGGTACAACTTCGAGCAGCAGATGCGCCGCGTGCTGCCCACCCAGGCGCTCGTGAAGCTCGACGCCGCGCATCCCATCTTCCACGGCTTCTTCGAGCTCGATCCGGCCCGCTTCGTCTCGCCCTACGGCGGCCTCACGCCGATCTTCTACGGCGTCTTCGAAGACGGCGATCCGGCCAAACGGCTGCAGGTCATTGCCAACTACAACAACGACCTGGGCGAATATTGGGAATTCTCGGATACCGGCTGGGTGCCGGTCGACCTGTCGAACGAGGCCTACAAGTTCGGCGTGAACTACATCGTCTACGGCATGACACATTAGATGCCGGGACTCGGGGCTCGGGGCTCGGGACTCGGGCGAACCAGGACGGAGGGATTTGCGTGAGCGAGACGGCGAATATTCAAGTGGATTTGAGCGCACCCGACGACATCGCGCTCGCCGACCGGATGAAACACGGCCAGGACCGCATCCGCCAGGAGCTGCGCAAGCTCATCATCGGCCAGGACGCGGTGCTGAACGAGGTGCTGCTCACGCTGTTCGTGGGCGGCAACAGCCTGATCATCGGCGTGCCCGGGCTGGCCAAGACGCTGCTCATCCACACCCTGGCGCGGGTCGTCGACCTGAAGTTCTCGCGCATCCAGTTCACGCCCGACCTGATGCCGTCGGACATCACCGGCACCGACATCATCCAGGAAGATCCGGCCACCGGCCGCCGCCAGATGGTGTTCGCGCCCGGCCCGATCTTCACGAACATCCTGCTGGCCGACGAGATCAACCGCACGCCGCCCAAGACGCAGTCGGCGCTGCTCGAGGCCATGCAGGAGCACCGCGTCACCATTCAGGGCCGCACCTACACGCTCGAAGAGCCGTTCTACGTGTTCGCCACGCAGAACCCGATCGAGCTCGAAGGCACCTATCCGCTGCCCGAGGCGCAGCTCGATCGCTTCATGTTCCACATCGTCATCGAGCACCCGCCCGAGGACGAGGAATTCGAGGTGGTGCGCACGACCACCGCCATCCTGGAGCCGCAGTTCGAGAAGCACCGTGAACGGCGCGGATCTGATTGCCTTCAAGCGCCTGGTGCGCCGCGTGCCGGTGGCCGAGCCGGTGATGCGCTACGCCCTCTCGCTCGTGCGCGCCAGCCGGCCCAAGTCGCCGGGCGTGTCCGACGCGGTGAAGAAGTGGGTGTCGTTCGGCGCCAGCGTGCGCGCGGCGCAGTACCTGGTGCTCGCCGCCAAGGCGCGCGCGCTCATGAGCGGCCGCTACCACGTCACCTTCGACGACATCCGCTCGCTGGCGCATCCGGTGCTGCGCCACCGCGTGCTCATCAACTTCCACGCCCAGTCGGAAGGGATGACGACCGACATGATCGTCGACAAGCTGCTCGAGTCCGTGCCGACGCCGCGCTCGGGGATGTGATGCAGCTCGGTGGTGCCATTCCCGGCGCGCAGTTCGTCGACCCGTCGGTGCTCGCGCGCATCGGCAACCTCGACCTCGTGGCCCGATCGGTGGTCGACGGCGTGATCAACGGCCTGCACCGGTCGCCCTACTTCGGCACGTCGGTGGACTTCGCCGAACACCGCGGCTACGTGCCGGGCGACGACATCCGTCGGGTGGACTGGCGCGTCTACGCGCGCACCGACAAGTACTTCGTGAAGGAGTTCGAGGCCGACTCGAACTCGAACTTCACCGTGCTGCTCGATGTGTCGGCGTCGATGGCGTTCGGCGCGCGCCTGTCGAAGCTCGACTACGCCAAGACGCTCGGCGCGTGTCTCACCTATCTCGTGCACAAGCAGCGCGACCGCGTTGGCCTCGTCACCTTCGACGCCGACGTCGTCGACCACGTGCCGCCCTCGGCCAAACATCTCGACGTGGTGCTGCACACCCTCGACCGCGCGAAGGCCACGCGACCGGGCCACCTGTCGGCGCCGCTCACGAAGCTGGCCGAACACTTCGGACGCCGCGGCATGGTCGTGCTCATCTCAGACCTCTACGACGAGCCCGAGGCGATCTTCGACGCGCTGGCGCCCATCCGCTTCCGCGGCAGCGACGTCGTGGTGTTCCACGTGCTCGATCCGGCAGAACTGGAATTTCCCTACACCGACCCGTCGGCCTTCGAAGATCTGGAGACCGGCGAGCAGATGCCGGTCGTGCCGGAGTCGTTCCGCGACAAGTACCGGGCCCTCATTCGCGGCCACATCGACGCGCTCACGGCCAAGGCGGCCGAGCGGGGCGTGGACTATCGCCTGCTCGACACGTCCAGGCCGCTCGACTTCGCACTCTACGACTACCTGTCGTTCCGCGAGCGCACGACCCGGGTGCGGTGATGGCGTTCCTGCTGCCCTTCTTCCTGGCGGGTCTGGCGGCGCTGGCCGTGCCGGTGGCGATCCACCTGATTCAGCGCGAGAAGAACACGATCATCGCGTTCCCGTCGCTGATGTTCGTGCGCCGCGTGCCCTACGAATCGGTACGGCGCCGCAAGATTCGCCACTGGGCGCTGCTCGCGATGCGGCTGCTGGCGCTGCTGCTGATCGTGGCCGCCTTTGCCCGGCCGTTCTTCCGCGGCGGCGGCGTGGCCGCCATGGCCGGCGGCGCGCGCGAAGTGGTGGTGCTCGTCGACCGTTCCTACAGCATGCGTTACGGCGACCGCTGGACGCGCGCGCAGGCCGAAGCCCGGAAAGTGCTCGACGCGCTCGGGCCGGGCGATCGTGCCAGTCTGGTGTTCTTCGGCACCGGCGCGGAAGTGGCACTGCAATCGGTCGACGACCGCGCGCGGCTCGCCGCGGCGCTGGCCGCCGCCACGCCGGGCACCGAGGCCACGCGTCTGTCGCCGGCGCTGAAGGTGGCGGCCACGATCGTGGCCGAATCGACGCGGCCGCGGAAGGAAGTGGTGCTCATCAGCGACTTCCAGAAGAACGCGTGGACCCCCAACGACGAAGACCGGCTGCCGGCCGGCACGACCGTCACGCCGGTGGCGATCACCGACGTGGAAACGCGCAATCTGTCGGTGGCGCCGGTGGCCATCAGTCGCAGCCGTTTCGAGAATCAGGAACGCGTCACCATCACGTCCGGCGTGACCAACCGCGGCAGCGAGCCGGCGAACGGCGTGACGCTGTCACTCGAGGTCAATGGCCGAGTCGTGGAGACGGCGACGTTGGCCGTGGCGCCGCAGGCCTCGGCCGCGGCGGTGTTTGCGCCGATCACCTTGACGCCGGGGGCGATGCGCGGGGTGGTGCGCATCGGCGCCGACGCCCTCGACGCCGACAACGCCTATCACGTGCTGCTCACGCCCTCCACGCCGGTGGCGGTGCTCGTGGCGTCGCCGGCCGCCCGCGGCGCCGACGACACCTATCTGCGGCGCGCCCTCGCCATCGGCCAGGCGCCGCGCTTCGAC
This sequence comes from uncultured Acidobacteriota bacterium, assembly GCA_963814395.1. Taxonomy (GTDB): domain Bacteria; phylum Acidobacteriota; class Vicinamibacteria; order Vicinamibacterales; family UBA2999; genus CADEFD01. The sequence continues at coordinate 517,611 of CAWFCS010000027.1, read as the reverse complement.
GTGGCGACCGCTACCGTCGATGGCCTCACCGACGAGGCCCTCGCCCGCGCGCAGGTGCTGATCGTGCACGACGCGCCGCTGAACGACGCGGCCCTGGCGCGCGTGCTGCGCTTTGCCGAACGGGGCGGCGGCGTGCTGCTCATCGCCGGGCCGCGCGCCGGCTGGCCACAGAACGCGGCCATGCCGGGCGTCCTCGCCGATCCCGTGGACCGTTCACGCGGCGAGGCCGGGCGCCTGGGCGGACTCGAGTACGGCCACGCCATCTTTGCGCCCTTCCGGGCGCCGCGCAGCGGCGACTTCTCGAGCGTTCGCGTCTACGGCTACCGGCGCCTCACGCCGGCCGACGGCGCCCGCGTGCTGGCGCGCTACGACGACGGTCAGGCGGCGCTCGTCGACCGCGCCGTGGGCGCCGGACACATCGCGGTGTGGACCACCAGTGTGGATCTGACGTGGAACGACGTGGCGCTGAAGCCGGTGTTCCTGCCCTTCGTGCACCAGCTCGTGCGCACGCTCGCCACGTTCCGGGATCGTCCGCCGTCACTCACCGTGGGCCAGGTGGCCGCGCCCGAAACCGCCGCCGACGCGGCGCGTCCGCGCGTGGCGGTCGACCCCTCGGGCACGCCCGTGCCGCTCGACGCCGCCCGCGGCGATGTCTTCGAGGTGACGATGCCCGGTTTCTACGAGGTGCGTCAGGGCGGCACCGACGGCGGCGCCGCCACGCTGGTGGCGGCCAACGTCGACCTGGCGGAGTCTGACCTCACCAGCGTCGACCCGGCCACGATTGCCGCCGCGGTGACCGGCACGGGCGAGGCCGGCGACCCTGGCGCCAGTGCCGCCACCACCCCTCGCGACGAGGTGACGGAACAGTCGCAACGCCTGTGGTGGTACCTGCTCCTTGCGGGTATGCTGCTCTTGATCGGGGAATCGGTGGTCGCCAGCCGCATGTCCGGCGGCCCCGCCTAGCGCACGTCCCGGGCTCTTCCGGCCACGAGGAGGATCGATGCTCCGCGAGCGATCGAATACGGCCCCTGGCGGCGTCGCCAGTGTCATTGGCGACGTGCGCGCGCGGTGGCGCCGGAAGCTGCTGGTCCGCGGCCTCTTCCGCGTGCTGGTCGGCGGCGCGGTGGTGCTCATCGGCGCGGGCGTGGCGCTCGAGGCGTTGCGCTTCACGCCGAGCGCCATCCTCTCCTTCCGCATCGCCACGCTGGCCGCGATTGCCGCGCTCGCCGCGTGGTGGATTGCCCGTCCGCTGCTGCGGCGCGTGAGCGACGAACAAGTGGCGCTCTATCTCGAAGAACACGAGCCGTCGCTCAACTCGCTGCTGCTGAGCGCGATGGACGCCGAGCGCGGCGCCGACGGCCAGGCGCAATCTCCGGTACTCGTCGCCAAGCTGGTGGAAGAAGCCATCGAGCGCTGCCACGAGATCGAGGCGGGACGCCGCATCGACCAGCCGCTCGTGCGGCGCTACAGCCTGATGGCAGCCGGCGCCGTGGCGCTCGCGCTCGCCGTCTTCGCGCTCGGCCCGGCCTACTTGCGTCAGGGCCTGTCGGCGATGTTTGCCTGGACCTCGAGCCTCGAAGCGGCGGCGCCGTATCGCATCGCGCTCACCCCCGGCACCGGCACGGTGCCGCGCGGCGCCGACCAGCTCTTCACCGCCACGCTGAGCGGTTTCACCGCCGACGACGCGGTGCTGCTCGTGCGCAAGGGCGACGCCACCGCGTTCGAGCGCGTGCCGATGATCAAGGGCGACAACGGCGCCTTCGAAGGCATGGTCTTCGACCTCGACGCCAAGCTCGAGTTCATGGCCGAAGCCGCCGGCGTGCGCTCCGCCACCTTCACGCTCGACGTCGTGGACCTGCCCTACGCCCAGCGCATCGATCTCGAATACCGCTTCCCCGCCTACACCGGCCTCGAACCGCGCCTGGTCGAAGATGCGGGCGATATCGCGGTGCTCACGGGCACCGAGGTGATCGTCACGATCACGCCCACCATGCCGGCCCCGGCCGGGCAGCTCACCCTGCACGAGTCGGTGCAGGTGCCGCTCGCGGTCGCCGCCGAGGGCACGCTCGTGGGCCGCTTCGTGGCCGACAAGGACGGCTTCTATCGCGTCGGACTGCAAGGGCCAGACGGCACGATGATCACGGCCTCGCCGCAGTACGTCATCGATGTGCTGTCGGACATGGCGCCCACCGTGTCGATTGCCAAGCCCGGCCGCGACACCGCGGCCACGCCGGTGGAGGAATTCGTGGTCGAGGCCCGCGCCGACGACGACTTCGGCGTGCGCGGTCTCGAGCTGGTCTACTCGGTGAACGGCGGTCCCGAGAAGACCGTGTCGCTCTACCGCGGCGCCAAACGCCTCGAAGAGGTCACCGCCGGCCACACCTTCTATCTCGAAGAGCTCGGCGTGCAGCCGGGCGACGCGGTGGCCTACTACGCGCGCGCCAACGACAATGACGCCAGCGGCGGCAAGCAGGCCACGAGCGACATGTACTTCCTGCGCGTGCGGCCGTTCGGCAAGGACTTCAAGCCGGCCACCTCGCAGTCGGGCGGCGGCGGAGGCGGCGGGGGCGGCGGCGCGGAAGTGGGCGCGCTCTCGGAACAGCAGCGCCAGATCATCGCCGGCACCTTCAACGTGCTGCGCGAGAAGAAGACCATCACGGCCGACAAGCTGCGCCAGAGCGCGGTCGTGCTGGCGCTGTCGCAAGGCCGCTTGCGCGAGCAGGTCGAGGGCCTCGTGAGCCGCATGAACTCGCGCCTGGTCGCGCCCGACCCGGCCTTCAAGAAGATCGCCGACCTGCTGCCGCTCGCCGCCGCCGAGATGAAGGCGGCCGAGGCCAAGCTGCAGGTGCGGAGCGCCGAGGGCGCGATGCCGTCCGAGCAGAAGGCGCTGCAGTACCTGCAACAGGCCGAAGAAGAGTACGAGATGCAGGTGCAGACCAGCCGCCAATCGGGCGGCGGGGGCGGCGGCGGACAGGCGGGATCGATCGCGGAAGACCTGGCGGACTTGTTCGAGCTCGAGATGGACAAGATGGCCAACCAGTACGAGACGGCGTCGCGGGCCGAGAGCAGCCAGGCCGAGCAGCAGGTCGATGCGCTGGCCGAGAAGCTGAAGGAGCTGGCCCGGCGTCAGCAGCAGGAACTCGAGCGGCAGCGCCGGCGCGCGGCCGGCCAGGCCGCCAGCAGTGGCGGCGATCAGCAGCGTGCCCTGGCCGAGCAGGCCGAGCAGGCCGCCCGGCAGCTCGAGAAATTGTCGCGCGAACAGAACCGGCCCGATCTTGCGGCCGCGGCGCGGCAGATGCAGCAGGCCGCCGACGCCATGCGGAAGGCCGCCGCCGGCGGGAACGATCCGGGCGCCTCGGGACAGGCGGCCGCCGCCTCCGAACGGCTGGAGAACGTGCAGCGGCAACTGCGCGGGGCGCAGACCGCGCGCGCCGAACGCGATGTGCAAGAGGCCGTGCGCCAGGCCGAAGAGATCGCGCGCGAGCATGCCGACGTGGCCGGCGATGCCGAGAAGCTCGCGGGGGCCGGGGCCGACCGGATGCAGAAGGCGCAACTGAACGCGCAGCGCCGCGACGGCCTCTCGGCCAAGCTGAACGAGCTCGAGCAGCAGCTCGACAAGACCGCCAACGAAATCGCCAAAGAAGAACGCGAGGCGTCACGCCGTCTGCAGGAAGCGGCTGGTGAAATCCGCGACGACAAGATCAAGGAGAAGCTGCGCTACTCGCGCGGCCTGCTCGGGCGCGACGGGCAGCCCAACCCCGCCGGCGACATGGACGCCGACATCGGTTCCAACCTGATGGACCTGCGGCGCAAGCTCGCCGAGGCGTCCTCCGCGCTCGGCAAGGGCGGCGCGGCGGGTGACAAGAGCGCCGACTCGCTCGAACGCGCGCGCGACCTGGTGCGGGGCGTGGACTCGCTCGGCCGCCGCATGCAGGAACGCGCCGCGGGCGAGCGCGGCAATCAGCAGGGGCAGCAGGCCGGCAATCAGCAGGGCCAGCAAGCCGGCCAGCAGGATCAACGCGGCCAGCAGGGCCAAGAGGGACAACCCTCCAAGTCCGGCCAGCAAGGCGGCCAAGGACAGCAGGGGCAGCAGGGACAGGGCCAGGGTCAGCAGGGCCAGGCCGGGCAGCAAGGGCAGGCCGGTCAGGGTGGCAAGGCCAGCAGGGCCAGGGTCAGCAAGGGCAGCAGGGTCAGGGCGGCGGCATGGGCGGTGGCAACAACGCCGGCGGGTGGAACGACGACGGCGGCTGGGGCAATGGCCGGCCCGGTAATTTCACGGGCGACGACGTGCGTCAGTTCCGCGGCGAGGCCCGGCGTTTCGGCCAGGATCTGGAAGCCCTGCGGCGCGGCCTGCGCGCCGACGGCGTCGACACGCGCGACCTCGACGACATCCTGAAGCGCTTGAAGGCGCTTGACGACGACCGCGCCTACCGCGACGTGCAGGAACTGGCGCGGCTGCAGGGCGCGGTCAGCGACGGCCTGCGGCGCTTCGAGTTCGGGCTGCGGCGCGCGGCCGAAGGCGATCAGCGCGACGTGTTGCTCTCGGGCGGCGACGAGGTGCCGGCCGAGTTCAAGAGCATGGTCGAGGAGTACTACCGCAGCCTCGCCAAGCCGAAGGCCCCGCAAAAATGACCGGGCGGCGCGCCGCCGGCGCGGCGACCGTGCTCGTGCTCCTGATGGCGGTGACGGCGACCGCGCAATATGGGCGCGGGGGCTTCGGGCGCATGCGGCGCGTGCCGCCACGCTTCGCCACGAGCGACGCCAATTTCGACGGCGGCTTCAACTTCTGCCGCATGATGTACTCGAGCCAGTGGCGCGAAGCCGGCGGGCAGGGCTGGTCCACCGACTATCCCGACGCCGACATCAACTTCTCGATTCGCTTTGCCGAACTCACCAAGACGCGCGTGAGCAAGCAGCCGTCTGGCGTGCCCAATCACTTCGTGACGCGGCTCACTGACCCGTATCTCACCCGCTGCCCGTTCCTGCTCGGGTCAGACGTGGGCACCATGGCGCTGCGCGACGACGAGGTGTCGGCGCTGCGCGACTACCTGCTCAAGGGCGGCTTCCTGTGGGTCGACGACTTCTGGGGCACGGGCGCCTGGGAGGTCTTCGAGCGGGAGATGGCGCGCGTGCTGCCGCCGGGCACGTATCCCTTCCGCGACCTCGGCCCCGACCACGCCATCTACCGCACCATGTTCCCGCTCACGGCCATCCCGCAGATCCCGTCGATTCAGTTCTGGCGCGGGAGCGGCGAGTCGTCGGAGCGCGGCAGTGACAGCGCCGAGGTGCACCTGCGCGGCATCACCAATGCCAAGGGCGAGCTGCTGGTGCTGGCGACGCACAACACCGACATCTCGGATGCGTGGGAGCGCGAGGGAGAAGACCCCGAGTACTTCTACAAGTACTCGCCGAACGGCTACGCCGTGGCCCTGAACGTCCTGCTGTATGCGATGAGCCACTGAGGTGCGGGGACTAGGGACGAGGGAACGAGTGGGGCCGGGTTAAGATCCGTGTGATGCCGAAGAAAATCTGCGACAACATCCTCGACACCATCGGCCACACCCCGATGGTGCGCCTGAATCGCATCCCCAAAGGCGTCGTCGCGGCCGAGGTGGTGGCCAAGATCGAAACCGTGAATCCGGGCAACTCGATCAAGGACCGCATGGCCCTGAAGATGATCGAGGATGCCGAAGCCGACGGCCGGCTGAAGCCGGGCGGCACGATCATCGAAGGCACCTCGGGCAACACCGGTATGGGCCTGGCCATTGCTGCCGTGGTCAAGGGGTATTCCTGCATCTTCACCACCACCGACAAGCAGTCGAAGGAAAAGGTGGATGCGCTGCGCGCGTTCGGCGCCGACGTGATCGTCTGCCCCACCGACGTCGAGCCCGAGGATCCGCGTTCCTACTACTCGGTGTCGTCACGGCTCGAACGCGACACGCCCAACGGCTGGAAGGCGAATCAGTACGACAACCCCTCGAACGCGCAAGCACACTACGAGCAGACCGGCCCGGAAATCTGGGACCAGACCGACGGCCGCATCGATCACCTGGTGGTGGGCGTGGGCACCGGCGGCACCCTGTGCGGCACGGCGAAGTTCCTGAAGGAGCGCAAGCCGTCGGTGAAGGCGTGGGGCATCGACACCTACGGGTCGGTCTTCAAGAAATACAAGGAGACCGGCGTCTTCGACAAGAACGAGATCTACCCGTACATCACCGAGGGCATCGGCGAAGACTTCCTGCCGCAGAACGTCGACTTCAGCGTGATCGACCACTTCGAGAAGGTGACCGACCGCGACGCCGCGATCATGACCAGCCGGATCGCGCGCGAGGAGGGCATCTTCGCCGGCAACTCGGCCGGGTCGGCCATGGCCGGCCTGCTGCAGCTCGCGCCCCACTTCAAGGCCGGTGAGCTCGTGGTCGTCATCTTCCACGACCACGGCACGCGCTACCTGGGCAAGATGTACAACCCCGACTGGATGCGCGAGAAGGGCTTCCTCGACAAGAAGGGGCTCACCGCCAAGGATCTCGTGGCCGATCGCCAGAAGGCCAAGCTCGTCACGATCGGCCGCAGCGAGTCGGTCGCCGCGGCCGCCCACATCCTGACCACGCACGCCTATTCGCAGATTCCCGTGGTGGCCGATGGCCGCCTAGTCGGGGCGATCAACGAGGGCCACCTCTTCGCGGAGATCGTGAAGCACCCGGAGCTGCTGAAGGGGCCGGTCGAGGCCATCATGGAACCGGCGTTTCCCTATGCCGACATCTCGACCGGCATCGATGCGCTGGCCGGCATGATCACGCCCGACTCGCCGGCCGTGCTGGTGCGCGACTTCAAGAGCGACGAAACCTACATCATCACGCGCTGGGACGTGATTCGCGCCCTCAGCTAGCGCGCGTGCCGGCGGCCTCGCGCCGCGGCAGCCAGCGCTCGAGCACCGCGCGCAGTTCGCTCAGGCCGAACGGCTTGGCCAGATAGTCGTCCATGCCGGCCACCAGGCACTTCTCGGCGTCGCCCGCCAGGGCATCCGCCGTCAGGGCCACGATCGGTTGGCGCGAGCGCCCGCGGCGGCCCTCGCTGGCGCGAATGGCGGCGGTGGCCTTGAAGCCGTCCATCACCGGCATGTGGCAGTCCATGAAGACCAGGTCGTAGCGGGTGCGTTCGAGCGCGGCGAGACCATCCCGGCCGTTGCCCGCGACGTCCACTTCGCAGCCCATGCGGTTCAGCATGGCGGTGGCCACCTGCTGGTTCACCTCGTTGTCTTCGACCACCAGTACGAGCCCGGAGTACTGCGTGCGCGACGGCGCCGGCGGTGGCGTGACGCGGGGTGCCCGGCGTTCGGTCGAATGCGCGACCCGTACCGTGAAGTGGAAGGTGGTGCCCTGCCCCGGCGTGGAGGTGAAGGCGATGGTGCCGCCCATGCGTTCGACCACGCGCTTGGCAATGGCCAGGCCGAGGCCGGTGCCGCCGTGCGTGCGGGTGAGCGTGGCATCGCCCTGCTGGTACGCCTCGAACACCAGGTCGGCAAGGGCCGGAGGGATGCCGGGACCGGTGTCGCGCACCGAAAACGCCAACCGGCTGCGGTCGCGCGCCGTCACGTCCTCTTCGGCGTCAATCGTGACGACCACCTCGCCCCGTTCGGTGAACTTCACCGCGTTGCCCATCACATTGGCAAGCACCTGGCGCACGCGGTCGGGGTCGCCAATGACCAGCGCCGGCACCGCCGGCGTCACCGACGACATGAGCGCCAGGCCCTTGCCGTGCGCCGTGTCGGCGACGAGCGCGCACACCTCGTCGAGCAGCTCGCGCACGTCGAAGGTGCGCTCGTCGAGTTCGAGGTGGTCGGCCTCGATGCGCGAGAAGTCGAGCACGTCGTTGACGACCGCCAGGAGCGAGCCGGCCGAGCGGTGGGCCGTCTCGGCATAGCGCCGCTGATCGGGTGCCAGGTCGGTGCCGAGCAGCAGCTCGGTCATGCCGACCAGGCCGTTCATGGGCGTACGGATCTCGTGGCTCATGTTGGCCAGGAAGGTGGACTTGGCCTTGCTGGCCTCTTCCGCCACCTCCTGCGCATGCAGCCGCTGCTCCACTTCGCGCCGCAGTCCCAGGTTGACCTGCTCGGTGAGGGCCCGCGCCGCCGTCAGTTCCTGCACGAGGTCGTCGTTCTGCTGCCGCAGGCGCAGCGACCGCTCAATCAGGTCGGTATTGCTCTTGCCCACCGCCAGCATGGCCACCAGGAACACGACGATGGCGAGCCCCGAGAAGAGATGTTCCGGGCCACCGGCCAGCGCCAGGCCGGCGGCAAACGGCACGATCATCGGGATCAGAAACGCCGGGTAGGCCGCGCGCACCGGGGCGAGCGGGGCTAGACCGGCCGTGCCCATGCCCACCACGAAGATCGCGAGCGCCGCTTCCAGATGCGGCAGCCCTTCCGGATGCAGCAACGCACCGCCGAGTCCCCACGCCAGCCCGTTCAGGGCACCGCCAAGGACATAGCGCTGCCCCCACAGGGTTGCGTCTGGTGGGGCGGCGGCCAAGGCCTTGCGGTAGGCCAGCACCAGCCGGTAGCGGCCAGCGGTGATCGCCACCATCACCATCATCCAGGCGACCAGCAGGTACGAGGGCGTGGCCAGCACCAACATCGCCGCAGCCGCCAGCATGGCCACGGCCGAGGCCGGCAGACTCGTGCCGGCGCGTTCGTACAACAGAGCGACCTGCGCCGAGAGGATCTCGGCGGCCGCGCGCGATGGGGGCGCGGACGCCTTCGGCGAAACACTCATCAGGGTAACTATCGGGCCGGGCCGGGCGCGCCTGCACCATCCGGGTGGACGCAGGCGATAATATGCAAAATGGCGACACGACGAGACATCTGCGTGACCTCAGCGGTCGTCGTGCTGACACTGGCGTGCCTGATGCCGATCGCTCGCGCGCAGCCCCGTGTCGATCCGCGCGTGAGCGAGGCCATCGGCTGGTACACCGGCGTGGCTGGCCGGGTCGACGATCCCAAGGCGCGCGCGCTCATCGACGCCGCCGCCAGTGACGGCGACGTGCTCGCCCGGATGTGGGTGGCGCGGGCCTACTCGCGCGGACGGCTCGGCTATCCGCGCGACGAAACGAAAGCACGGGCGATCGCGGGCCTGCTCGTTGACGGCGTACGGCGCCAGGCCGGGCAGGGCTCGATCGAGGCGGTGTTCCTGATGGGCACGGCGTTCGACGAGGGCCTGGGCGTGAGCGAAGATCCGGCCACGGCCCTCGCGTGGTTCCAGAAAGCGGCCGCCGCAGGTCATACGCTGGCCGAACACAATCTCGGCAACGCCTACGCGGCTGGCCGTGGCGTGGCCGCCGACGCGGCCGCCGCCGTCGGGTGGTGGACCAAGGCCGCGCTCAAGGGCGACGCCGTGCCCCAGTTGCGGCTGGGTGAGGCGTACGAGCAGGGCCAGGGCGTGGCCGTGGACCTGGCGGCCGCCAAGCGCTGGTACGCCGATGCCGCCGCCCGCGGCAATGGCGCCGCCATCGCCGCGCTGCGACGCCTCGCCGGGCCCGGCTGAACCGCAGCCGCGGTAAGATCGTCTTCCCCTATTGATTGCTTGATTGCCTGGAGGCAGACGCGCCATGGGACTGATGGACTACATCAAGACACAGCTCATCGACATCATCGAGTGGACCGACGACTCGCGTGACACGATCAGCTGGCGGTTTCCCGACGACGACAAGGAAATCAAGAACGGCGCGCAGCTCATCGTGCGCGAGTCGCAAACCGCGCAGTTCGTCTACGTGGGCGAGTTCGGCGACACGTTCGCGCCCGGCAAGCACACGCTCACCACCGACAACATCCCGGTGCTGTCGCACCTCAAGGGCTGGAAGTACGGCTTCGAGTCGCCCTTCAAGGCCGACATCTACTTCGTCAACACCCGCCTCTTCACCGGCAACAAGTGGGGCACGTCGAATCCGATCATGCTGCGCGATCAGGACTTCGGTATCGTGCGCCTGCGCGCCTTCGGCACCTACGACTTCAAGGTCGTCGACGTGAAACGCTTCCTCAAGGAAGTAGCCGGCTCCGACCACAACTTCCGCCTCGACGAGTTCGCCGACACCATGCGCTCGCGCATCGTGAGCGTGTTCACCGATGCGATCGCCTCGGCTAAGGTGCCGGCGCTCGACCTCGCCACCCGCTATCAGGAGGTGGGCGAGGCGCTGCTGCCGCTCATCAACCCGCAGCTGGTCGAGAAGTACGGCATCGAGATTCCGAGCTTCATCCTCGAGAACTGCTCGGTGCCGCCCGAAGTGGAAGCGGCCATCGACAAGCGCTCCAGCATGAGCGCGATCGGCAACCTGAACGACTACGTGAAGTACCAGATGGCGCAGGGCATGGCGCAGCCCGGCGGCGGTGGCGGCGTGGCCGGATCGGCTGCCGAGATCGCCATGGGCTTCGCCATGGCGCAGCAGATGGCGAATCAGCCGGGCGGCATGCTCGGCGGCGGCAGTCAATCCGCAGCGGGCGCAGCCACGTCGACGGCCCCGCCGCCGATTCCCGACGTGCTCACGCCGGCCGACGTGGCCAAGGCGCTTGGCGTCACCGAAGCCGACGTGATCGAGACGCTCGACAAGGGCGACCTCAAGGGCCGGAAGATCGGCTCGGCGTGGCGCGTCACGCGCTCCGCACTCGACGAGTTCCTCAAGCACTAGTGGCCACCGAGCCGCCCCTTCCGCCACCTCTGCCGCCGATACCTCCGGCCGCGGCACCGGAGGTGTCGGCGCTCGACAAGCACCACTGCCCGGGATGCGGCGCCGAGGCGCACTGGAACGCCGCCAAGCAGGCGCTCGTGTGCCCGTACTGCGGCACGGTGTCGCCGGCGCAGCTCGCGAGCGACGGGTCGCTCGTGCAGGAGCACGACCTGGCCTTGGCGCTGCGGGCCATCCCCGACGCCAATCGCGGCTGGGAGCAGGACCGCACGTCGGTGCAGTGTCAGAGCTGCAAGGCCATCTCGCTCTTCGAATCCACGCGCGTGGCGCAACGCTGCGAGTTCTGCGGGTCGGCGTCGGTCGTGCCGTACACCAAGACCCGCAACGCCATCTATCCCGAAAGCCTGCTGCCCTTCACCTACACCGAGTCGCAGGTGCGCGAGGCCATCCGCCAGTGGTACGGCAGCCGCTGGTTTGCGCCCAACCGGCTGAAGAAGGCCGCGCTCACCGACCGCGTGGGCGGCATCTACCTGCCCTACTGGACCTTCGATGCGCGGGTGCACGCGCGCTGGCAGGCCGAGGCGGGCCACTACTACTACGTGTCGCGCACCGTCACGCGCAACGGCAGCACCGAGACCGTGCAGGAACGGCGCGTGCGCTGGGAACCGGCCGCCGGCGAGCTGTCGACGGCGTTCGACGACGAGCTGGTGTCGGCCACCCAGGGCATCCACGCGGCGCTGCTGAAGGCAGTGGAGCCCTTCCCCACCAAGGACCTGAAGCCCTACGACCGCGGCTACGTGTCGGGCTGGGTCGTGGAGCAGTACCAGCTCGATCTCGTGGGCGCGGCCGAGCGCTCGCGCGCCGAGATGGACGCGAAGGTGCGCGCCCGCTGCGCGCAGGACATGCCGGGCGACACCCACCGCAACCTCGAAGTGGCCGCCGACCTACACCGACCAGACGTTCAAGCACACGCTGCTGCCGGTGTGGCTGCTCCACTACGACTACGGGCGCAAGGCGTACCAGGTGGTGGTCAACGGCGTCACCGGCGCCATCGCCGGCGAGCAGCCGTACAGCTGGGTGAAGATCTTCTTCGCCGTGCTGGCGCTGATCGTGGCCGCCTTGATCGTCATCTCGCTCAACGACTGAGCGGTCGCGACGCCCGATCGGCACGACGATCCGTGCCATCGCGGGTCAGACCCCTTACGGCTAGCCGAGCGGGATGCGCCGGGCGTTCGTGGCCAGCCAGGCGTCGAACGACTGCAGCGCGGGGTTCAGCGACCGCGAGCGCGCCACGTTGCGCATGGCGTTCACGTCCGGCTCGAAGTCGCGGTAGAACTGGAACATGTTGCCCAGGTCGTCGGCGCCGGGGAACCCGAAGCTGCGATAGACCGCCGGCGTGACGGCGTTGTAGTGCACCGGCTGGCCGATGGCGCTCGTCATGGCCGCGGCCATCTCGGCCCCGGTCAGATGTTCGCCCGCCACGCCCACGCGCGCGCCGATGAACTCGCTGCCGCGCTGGAAGATGCCGTAGGCGCAGCGGCCGATGTCCTCGGCGGCGATGCCCGCCATGGGCACGTCGCCAATCGGCAGCGTGAACTGCAGCAGGCCGTCGGCGTCGCGCTTGGGGCCCGCGCCGAAGCCGACCAGGTTGTCCCAGTAGAACGACGCCAGCAGGAACGTCGTGGGCACGCCGGCCTCGGTGAAGTAGCGGTCGCTCTCGCCCTTGGCGTCGAAGTGCGGCACCTTGTACTTGCCCTGCAGCGTGGGCATGCGGTTGTCGCCCTTGGGCATCCAGTTCCGGGTGTCTTCGAGCGTGGACCAGATCACGTGCTGCAGGCCCGCGGCCTTGGCGGCGTCGGCCATGTGCTTCGCCTGGGCCTGCTCCTTTTCGGGCGAGAAGTGCGCCCAGAAGAACGTCACGCAGTAGGCGCCGTAGGCTCCCGCGAAGGCGCGCTCGAGGCTCGCCGGGTCGTCGACGTCACCCGCCACCACCTCGGCACCGGCCGCCGCGAGGGCCTGAGCCGCCGCCGAGTTGGGATCGCGCGTGATGGCGCGGGCCGTGAAGCCGCCCGACGGGTCGGCGAGGATGGCGCGGATGAGCCCGCCGCCCTGGGCGCCGGTGGCGCCAACTACTGCAATGACCTTCTTCTCTGACATGTCGAAACCTCGTGGATGATGAAACCCCGCCTGCAAGCGTACTCGCTTGGACGCCGGCCTTCTCAGGCGCGTTTCGGCCGCGTCCACATCCGTCACATTCGGCTTGCCATCAGGGCCGGGCCGACGCTACGGTTTCCGCATGGTCAGGAATCTCGCGGCTGCCGCGGTCATTGCCGGAACGGCGCTGTCGGCCAGTGCGTTGGGTCAGACGTCGGCCCACACGCCGTCCCCTCGCACCACCCTCACGGGCACGGTCGTGGCCGTCAACCAGCAGTCGGATACGGTCACCCTCATCGATCTGAAGACGATGACCGCCTACCGGCACGTGGCGGTCGTGGGCGGCCCGCACGAAGCTGCCGTGTCGCCCGACGGACGCCTGGTGCTCGTGACCAACTACAACAAGCAGGGCGTGGGCCAGCAGAAGACGCTCAGCCTGATTGCCCTGCCGAGCGGCGACACCGTGAAGACCATCGACCTGGGCGAGTACCGCGCGCCGCACGACGTGCGCTGGGTGGATGCCTCGCGCGTGGTCGTCACCGTGGAGGGCAGCCAGGCGCTGCTGCTCGTGAACGTCACGAGCGGCGCCGTGGAGCGCGTGTTCAAGACCGGCCTGGCGGTGTCGCACATGCTGGCGCTCTCCACCGATCGCACGCGGCTGTACTGCTCGAACATGCGTGATGGCAGCATCACTGCCTTCGACTTCGCCACCGGCGCCAAGATCAAGGACGTGCCGACCGGCAAGGAGGCCGAAGGCGTGGGCGTGACGCCCGACGGGCGCTGGGTGTGGGCCGGCAACCGCGCCGAAGACACGATCTCGATCATCGACACGCGCTCGCTCGAGGTGGTGAAGCGCATCGCGTCGCCCGGCTTCCCCTACCGCGTGCAGTTCACGCCCGACGGCACACGCGCCCTCGTGCCCCACGCCAACGCGTCGTCGCTGGTCGTCGCTGACGTGGCTACGCAGACGATTCTGAAGTCCATTCCGCTCGGCATGACGAAGGTCGAGAAGCCCTCGACCGCCGGCGTGTTCCCGCATCCCGACAACCGCCACGCGTTCGTGACCGTGAGGAACGACAACTCGATGCTGGTGCTGGACCTTACGACCGGCCAGACGCTGGCGCGGGTGGAGGTGCAGAACAGCCCGGACGGCGTCACCTGGTCCCCCGTGCAGCGGTAACTACTTCTTCAGCAGCGTCGTCCAGTTCGTCACGATGGTCAGGGCGTCGGGCGTCGCGTCGACTGGCGGTTCCATGACGATGAACCGCTGACCGTCGGCTGTCACGACGTACTGATCCAACGCTGTGTTTGGGCGGAGCCGGGTCGTGAACAACGGCCTCGGCGTACCGAGGTCGAGCCGCGCCCCGGGCCGCACCTCGACCGACATCATCGTGCCCTCAGGCGTGAGATAGAAGAGCTCCTTGCCGTCCCCGCGCCACTTGGCCTGAACGCCGCCGCTGGAGGACACGGTAAGGCGCTCGCCCGGGCCAGGAAACGGCTGCAGGTAGATCTCGCTGCGACCCGAGACCGAGGAGAAGTACGAGATCCAGCGGCCATCTGGCGAGAATTGCGATTCATCGATGACCCCGGAGGGCGCATCTGCGACGACCGGTGTGGTCTGACCGGTCAACGGCACGACCAGCTGCCCGCCGGTGGTCCCGACCATCAACAGGTAGCGCCCATCCCGTGACCAGTCTTCGAGCCGTTCGGCGGGAACCCCGTTCCACGCCACCGCGTCTCCGCCGCCGAGTGGCTTGCGGAACACCTCGTTCATCGTTCTCCGGTTGTTACGGAAGGCGAGCGACTTCCCGTCCGGTGCCCACACGGGTCCATTGTTCCCGCCATCGGTCGTGAACTTGGACGATACCGAGCGCACGAGGTCGAACAGCCAGAGGTCGCCAACCGCCGTGTTCCCGCGCTGCACGGCGAGCTGCCGGTCGTCCGGGGAGAGCGCCATCTGGGCCCACGGGCCGGGTTCGCCCACGGCGGCCCCTTTGCGACCGGCGCGGTCGAACCAGGACATCTCGAATGTCGAGGAGGTTCCGGTCATGTAGACCAGCGTGCCGGAGGCCGAGGCCGAGAACGCCGCGTCGCCAAGTTGCGGCTCGGTCTTCACATTGGCGATGACCGACACGGCCTGGGCACCGAGACGGAGCGTGTCTGGATCGAATGGCTGCGCCGTGAGGGTCGTGCCATTCATGTAGAGCAAGTGACCTTTCGAGTACTGTGCCACCGACGTGGACGCCACGAGTCGCACCGCCGGGCCGCCATCGAGCGAGGCCACCATCACCGAGCCGCCCTGGTCGGATTGGCTCAGGTACAGAAAACGGCGGCCGTCAGGCAGAAACGACGGAAGTCCATGCCTGCGCTCGCCCTGCGCGGCGTCCAGGGTGGTGATCTCCGTGGGCTCGCCTCCGCTCGCCGAGACCCGAAGGATGCGTGGATTCAGCGAGCTGATGAGGATGACATCGTCGGCATTCCACGTACCCCGAGAGCCAGTGCCCTGTGAAATCGCGCACACCTCGCGAAGCCGCGATCCATCCAGGGACACCACCATCAGTCGGCCTGCCGCAAAGAACGCCACCGTGCGCGAGTCGGAAGACCAGAAGGGGTGAGCCGCGCCCTCGGTGCCTTCGATGACCCTGGCATCCACGTCGTCGAAGGAGCGGATCCAGAGGAACACGGCTCCGCCCTGCACCCTGGCGGCCGCGTACGCGAGATGCCGCCCATCTGGAGACACGTCGGGGAACGGCGCCGACTGCAGCGCCACCGTGGGGACCACGACGCCCTGCGTGAAGTGGATGGACGCGGGGTCCGTCTCCTCCGGCGCCGCCCGACGCGCGGCCACGGCGAACGCGATGGCCGCCACCGACGCGAGTGCGGCCACGAGCCACCCGGCGCGGTCCCACATGCCGTCTCTGTGGCGCGGCCGCAGCCATGGCGGATCCGGACGCCGATGACGAAGACGACAGCGACGACAACGCCTCGAGCGCGAACGCGAGATCGCTCGCCGACTGGAACCGCTGCTCCGGCTGCTTCTCGAGGCAGCGCCGCACCACGCGCTCGAGCGCCGGCGGAATCGCGCGCTCGGTCGTCGGGCAGGTCCGCCGGCTCCGCATTCAGAATCGCCGCCAGCGTGTCTTGCGAGGTCGCGCCGCCGAACGGCCGCGCGCCCGCCAGCATCTCGTAGAGCACCACGCCGAGGCTGAAGATGTCGGACCGCGGATCGACGGCCTGCCCGCGCACCTGCTCGGGCGACATGTAGGCCACGGTGCCGAGCACGGTGCCGGCGTCGGTCTGGTGCGCGGTGGTCGCGGCGTCTGAACTCCTGGACGGCTCGTGCAGCTTGGCCAGGCCGAAGTCGAGAATCTTCACGCGCCCATCGGCGGTGACCATCACGTTCTCGGGCTTGAGGTCGCGGTGCGTGATGCCCTTGGCGTGCGCCGCGGCCAGCCCCTGCGCGATGGCGCGGGCGTACTCCACGGCCTTGCGCGGCGGCAGCGCGCCCCGTTCCAGCGGAGCGCGCAGCGTCGTGCCATCGAGCAGCTCCTCGACCAGATAGAGCGTGTCCGCCTGCCCTGAGCTGGTCGAAGGGTGCGCGCCCACGTCGTAGATGGCGAGGATGTTGGGATGGTTCAGCGCGCCCGTGGCCCGCGCCTCGAGTTCGAAGCGGCGGCGCCGCTCGGGGTCGGCGGCCACGCCCGAAAGGGTCTTGATGGCCACCTCGCGCGCCAGTTCGGGCCGCGTGTCGCGCGCCCGGTACACCTCGCCCATGCCCCCGGCGCCGATGGGGGCGATCACTTCGTAGACGCCGAGGCGGGTGCCGGGGGCGAGGGACATGTGCCTATGCCGTCGGAATCAAGGGGTTGACCACCGTGACCGCGCCATAACGCTGCCCGGTGGACAAGTCCTCGGAATACAGCACCGACGCACCGGACACGTCCGCGGCGTGGACGATGAGCGCGTCCCAGAACGAAATGCGGTATCGCTGCTCGAGGTCGAGCGCGTGGAGGATCGACTCACCGGTATTCACCACGACCTGCCACGCCAAGTAGTCGACGACGACGTCCCGCGCTGCCGCGGGGTCGAGCGGCCTTGCCGCCTTGCGCCGCAGGTTCACGACGAGTTCCTGCAGCACCTGTGTGCTCACCACGCCGGTCCGATCCCGCCACAGCTCTTCGACCAAGGCCCGGGCGCGTTCGTGCTTCACACCGGCGGTGGTGTCGTGGGCGTACATGAGGATATTGGTGTCGACGAAACACTTAGCGCTCATGGAGCTGGTCGCGCGACATGGGCGGGGTCCACTGCAGGTCGAGGCCCTCGCGCAGCCGCGCGAGCGCCCGGCGCCTGGCCTTGTCGAAGGCTTTCCGCTCGCGCACGATCACCTCGAGCCGGTCCGTAAGTAGGCCGCTGATCGACCGCCCCTCTTCGGCCGCTACAACGCGGGCCTCCTTGAGCAGATCGACGTCCAGCTTGAGCGTCACGTTGGTTTTCATGGCAGGGCCTTTCGACAGCACGTCGTTCACGTGCAGCACGATATTAGGTGCCGATGAAGCGGCCGTCAACCGCTGGATAGTCGCGATCCGGGCCGCCGGGCCCTGGAGTCACATTGAAATGGCATAATAATGCCATGCGAACCACCATTGACGCCGCCGGAAGAATTGTCGTTCCCAAGGCCATTCGTACGCGGCTGGGACTCGAGGCCGGCAAGGTGGTCGAGATTCGCGAGCGTGATGGGCTACTGGAAATCGAGCCGGTGGCCACGGTGATGGCGCTCGAGCAACGAGGCAGTGGGCTGGTGGCCGTTCCGGACGAGCCGTTGCCTCCGCTGACCGATGCCATGGTGCGGGCCACTCTCGAGGGAACACGGCGGTGATCGCTGTAGACACGAGCGTGGTGGTGGCAGCCTTTGCCAGCTGGCACGAGGGGCACGCTTCGGCAGCAGCGGTGCTCGCACGAGCGCCGAGGATTCCCGCCCACGTCGCGATCGAGACCTTCTCGGTGCTGACCCGCCTGCCGCCCCCGCATCGCGCGCCCGCAGATGTGGTGCAGGCCTTTCTGGCAGCGCGATTTGGCGACGCGCCCCTTGTGCTGCCGCCGCGGGCACACATGGCGCTCATCGAGATGGCGAGCCGCGAAGGGCTCACGGGCGGGGCCATCTACGACGCGCTGATCGCGGCCACGGTCCTACATGCCGGCGCCACGCTGGTCACACGGGACCAACGAGCGCGAGTCACCTACGACCGCGTGCGCGTGCCCTACGACTTCCTGGACTGATCAACAGTCGTGCCAGGCACGGCAAACCGCGCGTTCGAGATCGATCGGCCGCCCGCCTACTTCCCGAGCGGCACCTTCCGGCGCAGCTCGTCGAAGAAGTTTTGCAGGAACACGACGTGGTGCTCCGCCTTCGTCGCGTCCGCGCTGTCCACCGGCGTCACCACCAGCACGCGCTTGCCGTCTGGCGCCAGGTCCCACATGCTGGCAATAGTGGTGCGCGTGTTGGCCGCGCCGAGTGCCGCGATCCACACCCGTGGTCTATTCGCCACGAACGTGTCCCCGCTCGCGGCGTAGCTCACCGCCATGATTTGATCGCCCGCCTGGTACATCAACTCGTGCCCACTCCGCGACCAGAGCGGCGTCCTGCCGCCGGTGTTCGAGATCTGCCACCGGCTGCCCTGTCCGGACGCTGGCGGAGGAAACGGGCGCACGTAGACCTCCTCCGTGCCTGACTCGTTCGACACATAGGCCAGCCAACGCCCGTCGGGCGAGAACGCCGGCTGCGTATCGACGAACTGGCTCGCGAGAAACCGCTCAGGCGTTCCCGCGTGTAGCTCGCCGCCGCGGTCTTCGATTGGCACGGTCCAGATCTGCTGCGTGCGGGTAGCCATCGACGTGTAGGCCAGCCGCCGGCCATCGGGCGTGAACGACCCACTCGACAGCCCGGCATTGGCGGGAACGAGGACCTGCGGCTGACGTGCACCATCGGCACGCGCCTGGAGCAGTCCGACGCCGTTGCGCCGGAACACGACGTGACGTCCGTCAGGACTCCAGATCGGCCAGTTGTCCTGGTTCGTAGAGGTCAGTCGTGTCGTCACGTCTCGTTGGGGGTCGTAGATGACCACATCGGTGCCCTGCCGACCCACGGTAAACAGTGCCACCTGTGTGCCGTCCGGCGACACGCGTGGCCCCAGGTAACTGGTCGGTGCGGCGCGCAGCGATTCCTTCCCGCCTGTCGCGTCAACCCATTGCAGCGTGTTCAGTGCTGACCCGCGGCCACTATCGCGCCGGTAGACCAGCGTGCCCGCCTCGGAGACATCGAATTGACCGAGGCCCGCCAGGTCTTCGGACGCGACGTCGTTGAGGATCGGCACCGCGTCGCCCCGCACCTCGAGCGTCGTCACATCGAACGGCACCGCAAAGAGGGTGGACTGGTTCAGGTAGACGAGATGGCCGGCGCCGTCCGCCGTGGCGAGATACCGGCCCGACGCGCCGCCACGAATCACGGTCTTCCTCTGACCATCGGCCAGGGTCAACACCTGAATCGTGGACTGGTTTACGTCGCCTTGATTGTCTACCGAGAACAGCACCGCCGTGCCGCCGGGCAGACTCTGGGGCCCAAACAAACCAAGCTCGCCGTCTCCTGGCGTCGCGAGAGCCGATGGGGTGCCGCTTGTGCCAACACGCCGCAGCTCGACACCAGAGGCCACGATGACGCTGCCATCGCCGTCCCAACTTGCGCCTCGGTACGTGGCGACATCCCCGAGCGGGACGACGGCTCCACCCTCGACGGAGATCTTGCTGATCCCGCGACCGGCAGCGAAACCCACCCACAGCCCATCGGGAGAAAAGAACGGCGCAGTGGCGCCCTGCGTTCCCGGCAGCTCAACGACGTTCGGCTGATCGAGTCGGCGCATGTAGAGCCTGGGCGGCGTGCCCGAGGCATAGACCAGTCGCGTGCCATCGGGGGAGATGACGACGCTGGTGCCGGCCTGACTCGGAGCGGGCAACGACACGTCCGCGCCCAGGTCGACGTCGAGCCGGACCAGCGGGCGATCCACCGGCGCTTCCGTGCGCCACGGCGCCCACAGCCCGAGCGTTGCCAGCAGCCCGACCCCGAGCGCGCCGGCGACGGCCCACGGCAGCGTGGCCGATCGAGAGGCGACTGGAGCCCGAGCTCCGGTGGCGGGGACGGGTGCGACAATGGCGTTTCCGGCCGCCGACGTCATCGCCTCGTCGATCGCAATGCGAGCATCGCCGATGTCGCGCGTGCGCTTCTTCACGTCGCGCGTCAGGCACCGCCGCAGCAGATCGCGGATCGCCGCGGGCGTGTCGGCGGGCAGCCTGCTGAAATCCACGGGGCCCCGCAGCACGTCGGCCAGGGTATGCGCCACCGTCTCGCCGTCGAAGAGGCGCTGCCCCGTGAGCATCTCCAGCAGCACGACGCCGAACGACCAGACGTCAGCGCGCTTGTCCACGACCTTGCCGCTCGCCTGCTCGGGGCTCATGTAGGCCGCGGTGCCGAGAATCGATCCCGGCCTGCGTCATAGCGCGGGAGACGTGATCGTGGGCGAGTTCATTGCCTCGGGGCTCGACGCGGCGGCCGGGTCGAGCGCCTTGGCGAGACCGAAGTCCAGCACCTTCACGGTGCCGTCAGGCCGCACCTTGATGTTCGCCGGCTTCAGATCGCGATGGATGATCCCCTGCTCGTGCGCGGCTTCGAGCGCCTCGGCGATCTGCTTCGCGATCGGCAGCGCCTCATCGAGCGGGATTGCCCCGCCTTCGCCCCCGGGCTTCGGCGAGGCAAGGCCGCGGGCTATGCGTTGTGAGAGGTCGTCGCCCTCGACCAGCTCCATCACCAGCGCACGCACGCCCGCCTGCCCTGAGCCGCCTGGCCCTGAGCCTGTCGAAGGGGCCGACTCTTCGAGCCCGTAGATGGCCGCGATATTGGGATGGTTCAGCGACGCCAGCGTCTGCGCTTCGCGCGTGAACCGCGCTAGTCGCTCCGGGTCGTGGGCAAACGAGTCGGGCAGCACCTTGAGCGCGACGTCGCGATTCAGCCTGGTGTCGCGCGCGCGCCAGACCTGCCCCATGCCGCCTGCGCCGATGGCGGCGAGCACGTCGTAGACGCCGAGACGGGTGCCCGGGGTGAGGGCCACGGCGTGATTATACGGGCGGGCATGCCGTCGAGAGCCCGGCGTTCCGATTCGTTGTCCCGGGGGTCGTGACGTCACCGCTTCAGGTGACAGCGGCGAGACGTCGCGAGCGCCGCTTTTTGGGCACGTCGCCTGGTCAGGCCGTCGTTTCCCGAGCTGCTTCGGCAACCACCTGCCAGCGCGCCTCGATGGTATCCGCGGACAAGTCGGCCCCACAGTCCCATTCGACGAAGTACCCACCGTTAGTCACCTTCACGAACTCGCTGTGGTCGCGAAGGTCCGCAAACGCCGCGTCTTCTAGATAAGGAGCAACATCGAAGGTGCCGACGCGACCGTCATCCGAAGTGACGGACAAGACCCAATTGGGTTGAGGGTGAAGTTCCACGATTCTCATTGGTCAAGCCCTTTGATGGGAAACGGTGTCCTGCCGTTCGCCGTCAAGTTCCAGTCAGCCAGGAGATCCTCCTGATGGATCTCGATCCAGGCGACCACCAACTTGTGTTTGTTCGGCGGCAATCCGCCCGCGAGAAGCGCCCCTTCGGGAATCGAATACACCGCGACTTCGCCTTGGTAGTCAGCGTGGAGATGGGGAAGGTGATGTCGATCGGTATCGCGAAAGAACATCCGAATCAAGATCCCATAGAACATCGAGATGGTCGGCATCCGGTCTCGATTCTACGCCGCGGGACACGGTCCAACAAGGCGACCCGCGTTGGTCCGACCGAGCTCGGCCACAGGCCACCTGCCATCACGGCACCGGCACGAGCCGCTTCAGTTCCTCGAACCAGTGCTGCACGAGCACGAACTCGCGGCTGCCGCTCGGGTCGGCGCCGCGCACCATCACGAATCGTCCGTCCGGTAGCACGTCGTAGGCCACGCCCGTGTTGCTGCTCTGCGCGTACTGCTCGGCGGCACCCGAGCCACCCGGCACGCGCTGGTCGAAGAGCGCCGTGGGCCGGCCAAGCGACAGCGACGCGCCATCGGGCGTGACCGCCACCGCCATCATCTTCGACACCCCGGCGTCGAGGCCCTGGTAGAAGAGGGCCTTGCCATCACGCCGCCACACCGGCCCGTTGCCGCCTCCGGTCGACACCGCGAGCCGCTCGCCCGTGGGATACGGCTGGAGGTAGACCTCGAACCGCCCGGACTCATCGGACACGTACGCCAGCCACCGGCCATCGGGAGAGAACGCCGGACTGTGCTCGGACGCGGGGCGACTCAGGAACGGCGTCGTCGTGGGCGGGTCGCCCATCGTCAGCATCCAGATGTCGTGCAGGAAGCCCGTCTGCACCGTGTAGGCCAGCTTCGAGCCATCAGGCGACCACGCGGCGTTGCGAATGAGGTTCACGCCCGCCGGCGTGGCCACGAGCAGCCGCTCTCGGCCGTCCAGATGCTTGAGGAAGATCCCGGCGGCGTCTTTCTTTCGGGACGCGATCGCCAGCGAACGGCCATCTGGGTGCCACGCTACTCCAGAGGCGACTTCGTCCTGCGTGAGCTTCGTCGTGCTCCCGCGCAGCCGGTCGTAGAGCTGGACATCGACGTCCTGACCCCGGGCGACGAGAAACGCGATGGCGTGCCCGTCGGGAGACACGCGTGGAAACGTGTAATCGTTGGCCGGCGGTCCGAGCGCCTCGAAGGTCCCATCCGGGCCAACCAGCCCTAGTGCGCTGGCCGCGTCGATGGCAGGCACGTAGGCGAGCGTGCCACTTTGCGACGCCGCCAACTCCGCCGTCGGGAGCGTCGTGACGTCTCGTGGCACTGCGCCGCACGGCGTCCACGAGCGGCACCGCGGGGCCCGTCACCGCCAGTCCATCCAGGTCGAACGGCGCGACCAGAACCGCGTCGTCGCGTTCGAATGCGAGATGTCCGCTGCTCAGCACGAGCAGCGCGCGCGCGTTCTCGACGACCACGCGACGCGCCCCGGTGTCGAGCATCACGGCTTCGGTGCGGAAGTCGACACCCCACCGAGCGAACGCTGAAGAGCATGGCCCGGCCCGATGGCGTCAGGTACCGGGAAGGTGTGGTAGACCTCACGGTTGGCGACATCGAGCGTGGTGAGATCGGTGACCGCGCCACCCTCGGCCGACACCCGGCGCAGCCCCGAGCTGATGGTGCCAAAGACAATCGCGCCCTCCGCCGTCCACACACCGAAGCGGACCCGCTGCCGTTGATCTGCTCGACCAGCGTCACGGGGGTGCCGCCCGCGAGGGCGATCTTCTTGAGTTCGCCGGTCTGGGTGAAGAAGCCGACCCACTGGCCATCCGGGGAGAAGAACGGCTGACGCGCCCCGGCGGTGCCCGGCAGGTCGCGCACCGCCAGCGTGTCGAGGGACCGCACCAGCAATTGCGTGCGCCTGCCCTGCGGATCGGCTGGCGCCTCCGCATTCGTGCCCACGTAGACGAGCTGCGTGCCGTCTGGCGAGAGGGCAAGCGACCGCGTGGGCGAGCCGCCGATGGAGATCGGACGGTTGGCCGGCACCATCACCGATACGCGCGTGGTGGCCTCGGGTGCGGGAGTGCGTGCGGCCGCCCACGACCACAGTGCCGCCGCAGCCACGAGCGCCCCCGCAAGGCCGCTGACGGCGACGGCGGCCACGACCCGCGCGCGCGAACGTGCCGCTGGTGCCGGCGTCGCAGACTGCGGCACGGCCGTCTCGAACGCGCCGTCGAGCGCGAGGCGCACGTCGCCCATGTCGCGCACGCGCTGACGGGGATCCTTCACGAGGCACCGCGCAATGAGCGTGCGCACGCGGGCGGGCGTTCCCGCCGGCAGCATCGTGAGGTCTGGCTCGCGCGAGAAGATCAGTCCCAGCGTCTCTGGCACCGAGTCGCCGGCGAAGAGGCGCGTGCCCGTGAGCATCTCGAACAGCACGCAGCCAAACGCCCAGATGTCGGCGCGCTTGTCCACGGGCTTGCCGCGCGCCTGCTCAGGGCTCATGTAGGCGGCGGTGCCGAGGATCATCCCGGCCTGCGTCATCGCGGGAGAGGTGATCGTGGGCGAGTTCATCGCCTCGGGACTCGACGCGGCGGCCGGGTCGAGCGCTTTGGCGAGACCGAAGTCCAGCACCTTCACGGTGCCGTCAGGCCGCACCTTGATGTTCGCGGGCTTCAGATCGCGATGGATGATCCCCTGCTCGTGCGCCGCTTCGAGCGCCTCGGCGATCTGCTTGGCGATCGGCAGCGCCTCATCGAGCGGAATTCCGGCTTGCCGCGCCGAAGCGCCAGGGGCGCGAAGGCGGGCGATGCGCTGTGAGAGGTCGTCGCCCTCGACCAGCTCCATCACGAGGGCGCGGACGACGTTGGCCTGCCCTAAGCCTGAAGGGGCCGACTCTTCGAGTCCGTAGATGGCCGCGATGTGCGGGTGATTCAGCGACGCCAGCGTCTGCGCTTCGCGCGTGAACCGCGCCAGCCGCTCCGGGTCGTGGGCAAACGAGTCGGGCAGCACCTTGAGCGCCACATCGCGATTCAGCTTGGTATCGCGGGCGCGCCAGACTTGGCCCATTCCGCCTTCGCCAATGGCGGCGAGCACGTCGTAGACGCCGAGGCGGGTGCCGGGGGCGAAAGCCACGGCGGTGATTATACGGTCGAGTCGGTCACACCGTAGAAGCCACGTCGTTGCCGACTCCGCGTCGACGGAAACGACACCGCAATCAGACCGGGCGGGTGGCGGGGGCCAACGGGTCGAGCACAGGGAGGCCAGGCACCGTGATGAATGCGGCGTCGTGCGTCCACAGTTCGGTCGCCCCACCCTCGAACGCGGCCAGGGCGATCTGCAGATCGAACACGCGTGGACCACTCACCGCGAGGGCTGACGCCGTCTGCAGCAGCCGCTCGCCGAAGCCCGGACCTGGGAGCCAGATGAGTGCGCCCGCGTCGGTCAGCGCGCGCACGAACGCCGCCGCCTGCGCGGGCGTGGATGGCCGTCCTTCGGATGAAGGATGCGTGACGACGGACCAGAATTCCGGCAGCACCGCCGCCGACAGCCCCCAGCCGCGAGGGGCGGCCGCGGCCCGCTCGATGGCCTGGCGGGACCGCTTGTGCTGCGGCGTCCGCTCGCGGTGGGCGTAGACCAGCAGATTGGTGTCGATCGCGATCATCGCCGCGACCTACCGGCGAGCGAGGCGCTCGATCATCGCGGCGCGATCGGCCACGTCCAGGCCCGCCGGCAGGCCGCCGTCGACGGTCACCCACTTGATCCTCGCGGGTGCCTTGGCTGGCCGAGCGCCGCGCAGTTCCGACCGCAAGCCACGCTCGACCAGCGTTCTGCAGCGTGGTGCGCTGGCTGGCGGCCTGACGCTTGGCGGCGACGAACAACTCGTCAGGAATCTCGACGGTTGTCTTTATGGCCATATGGGATCACAGGTTACCATATTTATGGGTCGCTCTTGGAACAGGTCGCCGACCGCACGACCTCGGCCATGCCATGTTCACATTTGCCGGCCTCGAGCGCCTCGGCGATCTGTCTCGCGACCGGCAACGCTTCGTCGGTGGTGCAAGAATCCTCGGGGCCTCCGTTCTACAGGAAGGAGGACCTGATGACCCGAATCGCCTATCTGTTCGCCGCCGGCCTCGCCCTTACCGCCGGTCCCCGCGCCGTGATGTCCGCGTCGTCCGTGCGCCCCGCCAGTGCCGACGTCGAGCTGCTCGTGGACGGCGCCCCCCAACCCCGCTACGCGCACGACGGACGCTGGTATGTCGAGGCGCGCAAGGGGCGGGAATACGCCATCCGCCTGCGCAATCCCTATCCCGTTCGCGTGGCCGTGGCGCTGTCGGTCGACGGCCTCAACACCATCGACGCGCGCGAGAGCACCGCGGCCGATGCGCGCAAGTGGGTGCTCGGCCCCTACGAGACCGTGACCATCAGCGGCTGGCAGACGAGCCAGAGCGAGGCGCGGCGTTTCGAGTTCACGACCGAGGAGCGGTTCGTATGGCCAGGCGCTGGGCAAGACCGCCAACCTGGGCATGATCTCCGCGGTGTTCTTCAAGGAGCGCGTGCCCCGGTTCAGACCCGACACGGCGAACGAAGCCGCCATGCCCTCGCCCCGCCCGTCGTCACCCGCGGAGCGCGACGCACCTGCCTCGGCCGCTGCAGGCGCAGGCGCGAGCAAGCAGTCTGCCGACGAATACGCCGCCACCGGCATGGGCCGCCGCACCGGCCACGCCGTGCAGCAGGTGTGGCTCGACCTCGAAGACGCGCCCGCGCAGGCGGTGAACATCCGGTACGAGTTCCGTCCGCAGCTCGTGCAGGCTCGGGATCCTGCCGCGCTGCGGTGCCGGCCGATCGACTGCAGCAGCGTGAGCGTGCCCGCGGCTTCGAGCCGGGCTTCTGCCCGGAGCCGCCACGCCAGCGCTGAGTGCGCGGTGACAACGACGGATCGCTGCTACTCGTCGCGATGGTCGTGCACGGCGTGCCAGAGCTCCAGATACTTCGTACGCACGAAGGGGTCGAGTTCGACCGACAGCGCGAGCGGGAGTTGCTGGATGCGAATCAGTTCCTGCACGTCGGCCAGATCTTTGAGCCGGTGCGGCGCGGTCATGCCTGACGCGAGCTTGAGCTCGATGAGGGTCGGCAGTGGCAGCAGCGCCACCCGTGACCCGCGCAGCGCCGCCGTCGCCGGATCGGGAAACGCCACCGGCTTCGGCTTGCCGTCGCCGGGGAACCCACCGGTCAAGATGACGTCGATGTCCACGCCGTGCACGGTGTCGCGCACCCCCCGGCTCCCGGGAAACTTCTCGGAGTAGCCGCGCCCGAGGGCATGCGTCTTGAACGCCGCCAATCCCTCTGGGGTGAGCAGCACGTCGACATCGACGGTCGTCCGCTGATAGCCAAACTCGTTCAGCGCCATGGCCCCGACGATGGCGTACGGAATGGCGAGTGCGTCGAGGCGCTCCACCAGTTGCTCTAGCGCCTTCTGAACGTCGGCTTGGCCCATGAAGAACCTCCCGGCCACCTCGACACCGCGCCAGAACTGCGCCTCGGCCGCGTCGGACAGCTGACGGGCGCTCGCCATGCGGCCAGCATAACATTCACCACTGGGCGACATGGGCGGAGTAGAACTCCGCGCAGCGCTACTTCTTCGCGTCAGGATTCCAATTCAGGATGAGCGTGATTGGCGCGGCGGCGTCCGCCACCGTCTGATTGACCAGGAACCGGCCGTCGCGCGCGACCGCGTACGGCGGCCGGTCCGTCGCCACGGCCCCTCCGCCCCGGATCCGCGCAGGAAACAGCGCCACCGGCGTGCCGGCCGCAAACGAGGTGCCCGCGGCCGTGACCGGCGCGGCCATCATCGTTGCGTCGGGGGCGAGGAAGTAGAGTCCCTTACCGTCGGCGCGCCAGCGCGGCGCCGCGCCGCCGGCGGTCGACACCTGCCACTTTTCGCCCGCGTCGGGAAACGACTGCACCACCACCTCGAAGCGGCCCGATTCGTCGGTTTGGTACGCCACCCAGCGCCCGTCCGGCGAGAACTGCGCCATCGCTTCCTGAGCGAGCGTGTTTGCCACCACGCGCGGCGGGCCGTTGGGGCTGGTCATGGCGAGCGCCCACAGGTCGCGTCCGGTCGTGGGGTGGATCTCGTGGTACAGCAGCCATCGTCCGTCTGCCGACCAGTCCTGCGCCCCCTTGGTGTTGGGCGAGGTCACCAGCCGGACCTCGGCGCCTGACCCGTTCGACGGCTTCGCGTACAGATCGAAAGTGCCAGTCGCACTCGATGAATACGCGAGCCGCGTGCCGTCTGGCGACCACACGGGCATCATGTCGGTGGACGCGTCGAACGTCAGGCGGGTCATCACGCGGCGGGCCAGATCCAGCTGCCAGATGTCGCGGTTGCCCTGCACCACGCGATCGAGCGCGACGCGCCGGCCGTCGGGGGACAGCTCGGGAAACCGCAGGTCACTCGCGTCGGCCTCGCCGGCCGCTTCCATCGCCTTGCCCATCCGGTCGACCCACATGAGTTGTCGAGCCGCATCCCCACCCGTCCGGTAGGCGATCTCACCCGCGGTCGACACGGCGACCCCCCCGTGGCCATACGCTCCGACGCCGACGCGATCGGCCAGGATGGCGGGATCGCCAATCAACACCCCGCGCGCGAGGTCCAGCTGGCGGGCAACGAGCGTCCCTTGTTGCACGAAGACCACCCAGTTCGGTGGCAGGAACGCACCACCCGAGTCCGCCGCCGTGAGCCGCGCGGCGGCGCTGCCGTCGAGCGACCCCAGGTAGAGCCCCGCCGAGTCGGGGGTACCGGTCGTCGCGAAGAGAAAATGCTGGCCGTCCGGCAGAAAGTGCGGATGGCTGTGGCCTACGTGGCGGGGCGGGTCGAGCCGCGTCAACGCCACCGGCTCGCCTCCGGCAGCCGGCACGCGCATCAGGGGGCCAGCTGTCGGGAGCCGCGGAAACAGAATCGTGCCGTCCGCGCTCCAACTGCCGGTGAGGTTGATTCCGACCGTCCGAGCGAGTTCCTGCAGCGCACCGCCGCCCACATCGAGGCGCATGAGCCTGTTCCTGGCGAAGAATCCGACGGCGCGGCTGTCGGGCGACCAGAACGGATTGATCGCACCCTCCGTGCCCGACAGCGGCCGCGCCTCGGTGTCGTCGAGCGAACGCAGCCACAGGCGTGGCGCCCCATTGCCTGACGCGACAAAGACCAGCATGCGGCCGTCGGGCGACAAGGCGAACTGCAGCGGCGCGTCGGTAGCGGGCGTCGTGATTTCGACGCGCATCTCGGGCGGAGCGGGTGGCGGGGTCTGGCGCAGGTAGCGCAGTGTGGGCAGCGCCATCGCCGCGATCAGTGCCGCCGCCAGGGCGAGGGCGGCGATCCAGGGCAGCCGTCCGCGCGACGATGCGGTCGTCGTCGGGGTCGCCGGTGAGGCGGTCTCGAACGCGCCGTCGAGTGCGAGGCGAACGCTCTGCATATCGCCGAGGCGCTGCTTCGCATCTCGCTGCAGACAGGACCGCAACACCTGCCGGATCCGCGGCGGCACGTCCGCCGGCAGGCGCTCCCACGCCGGGTCCGTCTTCAGCACGTTCGCAAGCGTGTCGGACACATCCTCCCCGGCGAAGACCCGCTGCCCCGTGAGCATCTCGAACAGCACGACGCCGAACGCCCAGATGTCCGCCCGTCGGTCAACCGACTTCCCGCGCGCCTGCTCGGGACTCATGTAGGCGGCCGTGCCGAGAATCATGCCCACGCCCGTCATCTGCGCTGGCGAGGTAATCGTCGGTGACTGCGACATGTTCGGCAACGAACCCGCTGGCGGATCCAGCGCTTTCGCGAGACCGAAATCCAGCACCTTCACCGTGCCATCCGCCCGCACCTTGATGTTCGCGGGCTTCAGATCACGATGGATGATCCCCTGCTCGTGCGCGGCTTCGAGCGCCTCGGCAATCTGCTTGGCGATCGGTAGCGCCTCATCGATCGGAATCGCCCCGCCTTCGCCCCCGGGCTTCGGCGAGGCAAGGCCGCGGGCGATGCGCTGCGACAGGTCGTCGCCCTCGACGAGTTCCATGACGAGCGCCAGAGTGCCGCTGGACTTCTCGACGGCATAGATCGCGGCGATGTGCGGATGGTTGAGCAACGCCAGCGTCTTCGCCTCACGCTCGAACCGCGCCAGCCGCTCGGGGTCGGCGGCAAACGCGTCGGGCAGGATCTTGATGGCGACCTGGCGGCCAAGCGTCGTGTCGGTCGCGCGCCACACCTGGCCCATCCCGCCTTCGCCGATGGGCGCGGTGATCTCGTAGACGCCGAGCCGGGTGCCGGGGATGAGAGACAACGGTGCCGAGATTATATGGGTGACGCAACGGCGCCAACGGGATTAGGCTCGGGTCAGGGGGCAGACATGGACTCGGAGGTTTCCAGGCGTTTCGCGAAGCCAGAACCCGTGTCCTGCGCACACGGGGATCACGCCGTCGGCACTCTGGTGCCCAGGCGAACCACCCTTCATGGGTTTGCCCAGGAAGCCGATGGCACCGAGGGTCTCAACGTGCGCGAGGCAGAGCCGCTCGTGCCGATTCTCGTCACCACGAAGAATTCGTGCTACCGGATCATTCCCCTCCGGTGGGGTCACGCAGCCGTGCTGGTCCAGGGCGGCCGATTCTTCCCCGAACCGACCGAGGCGCGCCTGGTGGGCGCCACCTTCGGCGGCAGCCTCATCGAGCTGCACTGGATTCGTGTGGGGATGCACATGGAGATCGACCCCGGCACCGGCGGGGGCCCGATCATCACCACGCGGGTCATCGACGTCGCGATCGAGCGCGAGAAGACGACGCACCCGCGTCCGCATTAGCCGACGCTACTTCTCAACCGGGGGCCGCCAGTTCACCCGCGCGCACGCCGCGAACCGCTACCGGCGTGGTGAGCGGGCCGTCGTGCGCTTGATATCGACGGCTTTCAGCCCGGCGGCCTTGGCGGCGGCCAATTGGCGGTCGTCCGCGGAGACGAACACTGTGCACTCCAGCGCGCGCGCGGCAGCCACATGCAGCAGGTCGAGGCTGCGCGTCAGCAGGGACGGCGTGCACGACTCCGACAGCTCGCAGGCGCCGGCGAAGGCCTGAGGCCAGTCGAGCGCCGTGGGCACGAGACGTTGCGCCTCGACGTCGTCCCGCACCTGGATCCGAATGGCGCGGTGTTCGCCAGCGGTGATGTGCTTGCGCCCGAGCAGCAAGGCGAATGCGTTGGCCACCTCGAGTTCGTGCAGCAGGGTGTAGGGCACCTGCGGCACCGTGCGCAGCGTGCGGCGTGCCGCCGTCGAATAGCGCTCGGGCACGTAGACCGCCACCAGGGCGCTCGAGTCGATGTAGGTCGTCACCGAACCCCTCGACCCTCCGACACCGCCTCCGACCCGGCCGATGCCAGCAGGCGCGTGCCGAACACCGCCTGCGTGCGCGCGTCGAGATCGGGCCATGGCGCCGTCGCGCCGGCGGCGTGCATCGGCGCCAACCGGGCAACGGGACGGCGGCGGCGGGTGACCTCGATGACCTGACCGCGCTCGACCCGCGCCAGCACCCGCTTGAGGTTCTGCTGCAGTTCGCGGATGGAAATGGACGCTTTCTGCATGTATGACATTTTGTCTGACGACGGCACGGTCGTCAAGGCGACTGCGCCAGGGGCCGGCCTCTACGGGTTCGCCGGTGGCCGCCAGTTCAGGATCAGCGAGATCGGCGCGACGGTGGCGTCCCCCACTGGCTGATTGATCAGGAACCGGCCGTCGCGCGCGACGGCGTACTGCGGCCGGTTCGCCGCCACGGTCCCGCCGTCCACAATACGCGCAGGAAACAGCGCCACCGGCGTGCCGGCCTCGAACGAGGCGCCCGCGGCGGTGACCGGCACGGCCATCATCGTCGCACCGGGCGCCAGGAAGTACAGTTCTTTGCCATCGGCGCGCCACCGCGGCGCCACGCCACCATTGGTCGACACCTGCCATTTGCCGCCCGCGTCGGGAAAGGGTTGCACCACGACCTCGAAGCGGCCCGATTCGTTGGTCTGATACGCCACCCAGCGCCCGTCCGGCGAGAATTGCGCAAGCACCTCTTCCGCGGGCGTGTTCGCGACGACGCGCGGCGGGCGATCGGCGGCGGTCATATCGAGCGCCAACAGGTCACGACTGGTCGTCGGGTGGACCTCGTAGTACAGCAGCCACCGGCCGTCCGCCGACCACGCCTGCGTGACCTTGTTGTTGGGCGAGCTCACCAGCCGATCCTCGGTGCCTGAGCCGTTTCCGTACCGGTCGCCTTGCCCGTCCGGTCGATCCAGATGAGCTGTCGCGGCGCGCTGCAGCGGGCTCGATAGGCCACCACGCCAGCCCCCGATACGGCGAAGCCCCCACCGGCAAAGGCATCCACGCCAACCTGATCGGCAAGCGTGATCGGATCGCCCGTCAACGCCCGGCCGGCGGGGTCGAGCCGGCGTGCCACCAGCGAGCTGTGGGCGCGAACACGATCTGGTCCGGCGGCAGGAACACGCCCGCCGAGTCGGCCGCCGTCAACCGCGTGAGGTCAGCCGAACAGCACGTCCAGCAGCGCGTCGCGCGTCACGTGGTGATGCGCCTCGACGTCCGCAAGAATGGCCGCGAGCGTGCCGATCCGGAGCGCGGAGTGCCTCGGGATCGTGATGTGGTGCTGCTCGGGGCGATCGGTAGTGAGCCTGAGGTGGCTGCCGGTTTGCCGCGTCGTGTGATAGCCGAGCCGCGTCAGGCGCCGCGCCAGCTCGTCGCCCGACACATCGCGCGGGAGTCTCACAGCGGAATCAGCTCGTCGCGTACGACGTGCAACCGCAACAGGCGCGGCTCGTCGCCGGGGTCGAAATGGCAGTGCACCGCGTCGCGAATGGCCTCGCGAAGCGCATCGAGCGTGTCGGCCTCCGTGAACACAGGCGCACCCAGCGCACGGGCGGTAAATCCGCCTTCGGGAGCCTCTTCCACCAGGAACACCAGTTCGTGCACGGCGGGATTATAGCGCGGGACCTACGCTACTTTTTCGCGTCAGGATTCCAATGCTGGATGAGCGTGATCGGCGCCGCAGCACCGAGCAGCTCCGTGTTGATGAGGAAGCGCCCGTCGGGGGCGACGTCGTACTGCCGCCCGATCTGCGTTTCCACACCGCCGCCGACGATGCGCGTAGGGAAGAGCACCACCGGCGCGCCGGGTTCGAGCGCGTTCCCGACGACGGCCATCGGCGCCGCCATCATCTCGCCCTCTGGGTTCAGGTAGTACAGCTCCTTGCCGTCGGGCCGCCACGCGGGCGTGATGCCGCCCGTGGCAGAGACCTGCCATTGCCCACCGGCCTCGGCCGCCGCCGTGCCCGCCGCGCCTGGCGGCACGAACCGCCGCACGTAGATCTCGTGCCGCCCAGAGGCGTTCGACTGGTAGGCCACCCACCGGCCGTCCGGCGAGAACGCACCATACAGCTCTTGAAACAGGGTCTTCAGAAACACCGTCGGCGTGCGGTCGCCCACCATCGGCACTACCCAGAGGTCGATGTTCGTCTGCGAGTCGACGCTCATGTACAGCACAAAGCGCCCGTCCGGGGACCAGCTGGTGGGAACCAACAGATCTTCGGAGGCAACGAGGCGCTCCTCCCCGCCCGCGCCGTTCGCGAGCGTCTGGTAGAGATCGCCGGCACCCGTGCGGAGCGAGCGGAACACGATCCGCGTGCCGTCCGGCGACCAGAGGGGACCCGTTCGCCAGCCGGATCGAAGGTCACCCGACTCATGCGGGCGCCGTCCAGGAGCCAGAGGTCCTCGTTGCCCTGCACCGTCCGGGCCACCACCACGCGCCGGCCGTCGGGGGACACGCGGGGCTGGAACAGGCTGGCATCATCCGCGGTCGCCGACGGTGCCCTGCGTCGTGCCCGACCGGTCCACCCACGTCAGTTGCCGCTGGCTGCCCGCGCCGGTGCGGTACGCCACCAGCCCCGGCGCCGCCACGGACCAACCGTAGGACGACACACCACTGATGGACGCGATACTCATGGACACGATCCCGTCAGACAGCGTCACGGGGTCCCCCGTCGAGCGTCTGCCGGTCCAGATCGAGCCGCTGGGCCACCAGCGTGCTCGCCCGCCCCCAGAGCAGCCATCCACCTTCGCCAGAGGCTTCGGCGGACCGAGGGCCTGGACCCGAGGCATTCGCCGACCGGGCGCGCAGATACACGGCCTGGCTGACGTCGGGCGTCAACCGGGTCGGAGCGCTGCCGTCGAGCGAGCCCAGGTAGATCCCGGCCGCGTCCGGCGCGCCCGACGCCGTGAACAGGACCGGCGCCCGTCGGGCAAGAACCACGGCATCAGGTGGCCGCTCTGCTGCGGGGCAAGTGTCGTCACCGCCGTCACCGTGCCCCCGGTGGCCGACACGCGCATCAAGGGACCCTCACGCTCGGCGCGAACACGATGACGCCCTCGGCGTTCCACGTCGCCACCTAGCCGGCCGGTCACCGGCGCCAGTGTCTGCGGCGCGCCGCCGGCCAGGTCGAGCCGCTTCAGGGCGCCACCAGCGAAGAAACCCACGGACCGGCCGTCGGGCGACCAGAACGGCAAGGTCGCGCCGTCGGTGCCCGCCAGCGGCTGCGCCGTCGTCGTCGCCAGCGACCGCACCCACAGGCGCGACGCGCCGTCTCCCGAGGCGACGAACACGATCTGCCGGCCGTCGGGCGAGAGCGCGAACGATCCCAGGCTGGTCGGTGGCGGGCGTGATGATCTCGAGGCGCGTCTCAGGCGGCGGCGTCTCGCGCAGATGCCGCAGGGCCGGCAGCGCCAATGCCGCGACGAGCGCAGCCGCGACCGCGAGCGCAGCCATCCACGGCCATCGTCCGCGCGACGATGCCGATGCCGCCTGAGTCGACTGAGGACGCGGCCGTCTCGAACGCGCCGTCGAGCGCGAGGCGCACGCTCTGCACGTCGCCCATGCGCTGCTTCGGGTCCTTCTGGAGGCAGGCCCGCATCACCTGAACGACGCGAGGCAGGAATCGACGCCGGCAGTCGCTGCCAGTTCGGCTCGACCTTCATCACGTTGCCGAGCGTGTCGGCAATGTCCTCGCCCTCGAACGCCCGCGTGCCCGTCAGCATCTCGAACAGCACCGCGCCAAACGCCCAGATGTCGGCGCGCTTGTCGACGGCGTTGCCGCGCGCCTGCTCGGGCGCCATGTAGGCCGCGGTGCCGAGAATCATCCCGGCCTGCGTCATGCGCGGGCGTGGTGATGGTCGGCGAGTGTCGATCGCGCTGCCGCCGCCCCACTCGACGCGTGCGCGTCGAGCGCTTTCGCGAGACCGAAGTCCAGCACCTTCACGGTGCCGTCCGCGCCGCACCTTGATGTTGGCGGGCTTCAGATCGCGGTGGATGATCCCCTGCTCGTGCGCGGCTTCCAGCGCCTCGGCGATCTGCTTCG
Organism: uncultured Acidobacteriota bacterium; assembly: GCA_963814395.1. GTDB lineage: Bacteria > Acidobacteriota > Vicinamibacteria > Vicinamibacterales > UBA2999 > CADEFD01. The sequence goes on along the minus strand of CAWFCS010000027.1, from coordinate 482,758 downwards.
CGATCGGCAACGCTTCGTCGAGAGGCATTCGGCCTGCTGCGCCGACGCCCGGGCGCGAAGGCGAGCGATGCGCTGCGACAGGTCGTCGCCCTCGACGAGTTCCATCACGAGCGCGGTCATGCCCGCGCTCTCTTCGAGCCCGTAGATGGCGGCGATGTGCGGATGATTGAGCGACGCGAGCACTTCCGCTTCGCGTTGAAAACGTGCGAGCCGATCGGTGTCGGCGGCGAGCGACGCCGGCAGGATCTTGATCGCGACCTGACGCTTCAGCTTCGTGTCGGTCGCGCGGTACACCTCGCCCATGCCCCCCGCGCCGAGGGGGCCGGCCACCTCGTAGGGGCCGATGCGCGTGCCGGGAGCCAGGCTCATGCGTGGCGCATCTTATCCCGGTTCGATTCGCTGCCACGCCGCACTGCGGGCAGAATCGCAGTTTCTGCGGCACATGCTCCCGCGGCGAAGGATTCACGCCCGATCGGGCATGGCACGCTGCTCGCAGGCGCACCCTCGTGGCCGGATGTAGAATCCGTTCGTGGACGAGGAGGACGCGATGCCAATCCCATCGCCCGACGCGCGCCTTTCGTACGAGGACTTCCTGCTGTTCCCAGACGACGGTCTGCGGCACGAGATCATCGATGGGGCGCACTACGTGACGCCCTCGCCAAACCAGCGCCATCAGCAGCTGGTGCTGCGACTGTGCCTGGCGCTGGGTCACCACCTCGAAGACCGTCCCGACCGAGGCCACCTGTTCGTCTCGCCCTTCGACGTCGTGTTCTCGTTCCACGATGTGGTCGAGCCCGACTTGGTGTTCGTCGCGCCGGACCAGCTCGATATCCTGACGGCCAAGAATATTCAGGGCACACCGGCGCTGGTGATTGAGATTCTGTCGCCCTCCACCCGCACGCGCGACCGCGAGGTCAAGCGCCGGCTCTATGAGCGCGCTGGCGTGCGGGAGTACTGGCTGGTGGATCCGGACCTGAATGCCGTCACCGTGCACCGCCGCACCGCCGACGGTGCATTTCCTGTCGTCGCCCACCTGACGGCTGAACGACAGCACACGCTGGAGACGCCGCTCGTGCCGGGGTGGTCGGTGGCTCTTGCGCGTCTGTTCCGCTGAGCGCCACACTGCTCGCCGCAGCGGGTAGAATTGTCGCCAGGAGTCTACCGATGCCACACTCATTCCGACTGCCGCTGACCGCCGTCCTGGTGCTGCTCTTCGCTGCCTCGAACCTGGCGCAGACCGTGCCCGAGGTGAAGCTGCCCCCGTCGCCGCTCGGCCAAGCCGCCGCGCAGCTCGGTGGGCGCTGGGAGAAGAGCGCCGACGGCGAACGCTATCGCGACGGCAAGTGGGTGGTCGTGGATTACGGCCGGCCGCTGCTGCGCGGCCGCACCGGCATCTTCGGGAGCGGCGCCGACTACGGCAAGCGGGTCAACCCCGATGCGGCGATTTGGCGCATGGGCGCCAACGACACCACGCGGCTCACCACGCAGGTGCCGCTCGTGATCGGCGGCAAGACCATCCCGCCGGGCGTCTACAACGTGTTCGCCGACCTCAAGCCCGGCGCCTGGACGCTGGTGCTGAGCACCCAGCCGCGTCAGCCGAAATACGATCCCAACGACAAGGTGCTGCTCTACGGCACCTACAACTACGATGCGAAGTACGACGTGCTGCGGGCGCCCATGACGGTGCGCACCACCGACACGTCGGTGGAGCAGCTCACGATCGGCTTCGCCAACGTCACCACGGGCGGCGCCACGCTCACCGTGGCCTGGGATACGACCGTGGCGTCGATCGACGTCAAGCTCGGCTCGTAGCTCCGCCGTTGGGCGCCCGTCCGGGCCGGGCAGCGGCTACCGCTTGCCCGCCTGGATCTCTTTCGCCACGCGCTCCACGTCCGCCATCACGCGCAGCAGATTGCCGCTCCACAGCTTGCCGATCTGCTCTTCGGTGTAGCCGCGCTTCACCAGTTCGAGCGTCACATTGAACGTCTCGTCGGCGCCGTTCCACCCGGTGACGCCGCCGCCGCCGTCGAAGTCCGACGAGATGCCCACGTGGTCGATGCCGATGGTCTTCACCAGGTAGTCGATGTGGTTCACGAAGTCGGCCACGGTGGCCATGGGCGCGGGCGGAAACTGCTTGTCCACCGCTGCCATCCGAGCCCGGAACTGCGCGCGGGCGGCGTCGGTCATCTCGCCCGGGCCGCCTGGGGGCATGACGCCACGCGCCTTCGCCAGGGCCGCGGCGCGCTCCGGTGAATCGGGCGGCTTGATCTTCACGTAGCTGTCGAAGGCCACGGTCTGAATCACGCCGCCGTTCTTCTTGAGCGCCTCCAGCTGTTCGTCGTCCATGTTGCGGCTGTGATTGGCCACCGCGCGCGCCGCGGAATGTGAGGCAATCACCGGCGCCTTCGACAGGGCGATGGCCTGCAGGTTGGCCTGTTTCGACGGATGCGACAGGTCGATCATGATGCCGACCCGGTTCATCTCGACGATCGCCTGCTTGCCCAGGTCGCTCAGCCCGTTGTGCAGCCACTTGCCGTCGCGCTCGCCGGTGTTCGAATCGGCGAACTGGCTGTGGCCGTTGTGAGCCAGCGACATGTAGCGCGCACCGCGGTCGTGAAACGCCTTGATGCGCGTAAGGTCGGTGCCCACCGAGTAGGCGTTCTCCACGCCGATGAGCGCCACTTTGCGGCCTGACTTGGCAATCGCGCGCACGTCGTCGGCCGTGAGCGCCAGGCCGATGCGGCCCGGTGCAATCTCCTTGGTCAGCCGGTGGATGGCGTCGAACTTCTCGATCGCGTCGGCATACGCCTTGTCGTAACCGGCCTGGGTGAGCGGCCCCTGGCCCACGTAGACGATGAAGAACGAGGCGTCGAGCCCGCCCTCTTCCATCTTCGGCAGGTTCACCTGGTTGTCGAGCCGCTGGGTGTAGTTGCGCGCCTTGGTGAAATCGCGCGGGTTGATGTCGTTGTGCGTGTCGAGTGCAATCACCCGCTCGTGAATGCCCTTGGCTTTTGCGACGAGCGCCGGGTCTGGAGCCTGCGCCGCGACGGGCAGGGTAACGAGCGCGGCGAGGGCGGCAAGGGCGAGGGCACGGACAACACGCGTGAATGCGAACATGGACAGCTCCTGCCGCCAGATGCTACTACGGCCACCGGGTGGTGAGCAGGGCGGCGGGCAGGCACACGGCCGCGCATGTACACTCGGGGTCCGTCGTGATTCGCCCGGTTGCCATTCTCCTCGCCCTCGCGATTGCCTGCGTCGCCACGCCGGCCGCGGCCCATCCTGCACCCTTCAGCTATCTCGACCTGCGCCTGGCCGACGGCGCCGTCTCCGGCACGCTCACGGTGCACGACCTCGACGCCGCCTACGAGCTGAAGCTGAGCGACGCCGACGCGCTGCTCGATCCCACCGTGGCACGACGCCACGGGCCCGCGCTGATCGAGGCGCTCACGCGCCGCCTCCGCCTCCAGTTCGACGGGCAGACGGTGGCGGTCACGCTCGGCGGCATCACGCCCGTGCCCGATCGCCAGGGCCTGCAGTTCACCGTGCAGATCGCCGCCAGGGGCACGCCAGGCCGCATCGACCTCGACACCACGCTGTTTCCCTACGACCCCAATCATCAGACGTTCGTGAACGTGTATGAGGACGACGCCCTGCGGCAGCAGGCGATCCTCGACGCGCGTCACGCGACCTTCACCTACTACGCCGGCTCCTGGCAGGGCATCGGCGCGGTGCTCGGCACGTTCGTGCCGGCCGGCGCGTACCACATCGCGATTGGCCCCGATCACCTGCTCTTCCTGCTCGGGCTGCTGCTCGTCGGCGGATCGCTGCGGCGGCTCGGACTCATCGTCACCGCCTTCACCGTCGGCCACACGGTGACGTTGTCACTGGCGGCGCTCGGCGTGGTGACGCCGCCTGGCCAGTTCATCGAACCGCTGATCGCGCTCAGTGTCGTGCTGGTCGGCGTGGACAACCTGCTCGTTGGCGGCGGCCGGGCGGCAGGCGCCGGGCTGGGACCCGCGCTGCCCGCCACGCGCGACCTGCGCCCCTGGATGGCCGGGCTCTTCGGCCTCGTGCACGGCTTCGGCTTCGCCTCGGTGCTGCGCGAGTTCGGCTTGCCGCGAGAAGCTCTCGGCTGGTCGCTCTTCGGCTTCAACTTGGGCGTCGAGCTGGGACAACTGGCGTTCGTGCTGCCGGTGGCCGCGGCCCTCGCCTGGATCCGGCGGCGCGCCCCACTCGCGGGATCGCGGCTGGCGATGGTAGGCTCTGTGATCGTGGCGCTGGCCGGAACCTATTGGTTCGTGCAGCGCGTGTTCTTCCCTGGAGGATGGCAATGAAGCGCAGCGTGATCTTGTCGACGGTGGTGGGCGTGGCGCTAACGACGCTGGCGACGCGAGGCCTCGTGGCGCAGCAGCCAGCCGCCACCGGCCCGAACGTGGCCGGCATCGAGAAGGTGAAGGACAACCTCTACATGGTCACGGGCGGCGGCGGCAACACGGCCGTCTTTGTCACCGCCACTGGGGTGGTGCTGGTCGACACCAAGCTCGCCAACTGGGGCCAGGCGATCATGGACAAGGTGAAGACGGTCACCGACAAGCCGATCACCCACATCATCAACACGCACACCCACGGCGACCACGTGGGCAGCAACGAGTACTTTCCCGCCAGCGTCGAGATCGTGGCGCACGCCAATGTGTCGCAGAGCATGGCGAAGATGCCGGCGTTTGCCGACGGCACCAAGAAGCACGCGTTTCCCGACAAGACCTACACCGACAAGATGACCGTGCTCGGCGGCAATGAGGCGATCGACCTCTATCACTTCGGCGCCGCGCATACCAACGGCGACACCTTCGTGGTGTTCCGCAACCTGCGCACCATGCACGGAGGCGACGCCTTCGCCTCGAAGGGGCTGCCGCTGCTCGACGTGAACAATGGCGGGTCGGGCGTGGCCTACCCCGACACGCTGGCCAAGGCGGCCGCCGCCATCAAGAACGTGGACACGGTGATTCCCGGCCACAGCACGGTGATGGCGTGGCAAGATTTCGTGGACTACGGCGAGTTCAACCGCGCGGTGCTCACCGCGGTGCAGGCGGCGAAGAAAGCCGGCAAGTCGCCCGAGCAGGCCGCCGCCGAGCTCGTGCTGCCGGAGAAGTTCAAGGCCTACGTGATGACGCGCGCGAAGGACAACGTCGCCACGATCTACAAGCAGCTGCCCTAGGCCGCCGTCCGCGGCCCCCGTCGACCATGCGCCATGTCTTGCCGCTCGCGGCCGTCCTCGTGACGGCCGCCTGCTCGTCCCCTGCCACCCCGCCCGCCGCGCAAGCCCCACCCGCGGCAACGGCCACAGCCGATCCGCAGCATCAGGGCCTGACCGCGCCGCACGGCGACCACTCGGCCCACAAGGGCGGCATGGTGCTGATGAACGGCGACATGCACTACGAAGTGGTGTTCTCGCGCGACGGCCGCCACCGCATCTGGTTCAGCGACCCCGTGCGGTCGGAACTGCCGGCATCGGTAGCCACCGGAGTGACCATGGTGATCACGCGCGACAAGGACACGCCCGAAGTGCTGAAGCTCGCCATCGACGACACCGGCGAGTCGTGGATCGCGGCGGGCCGGCCCGTCGTGGGCGACGGCGCCTACGTGAAGATCTCGTACGCGCTGCAGGGCGAGCCGCACGAGGTGGAGCTGCCCTTCGTCGTTCAGACGCCAGCCACGCCGTAGCGTCTCCGCCCGCGATCAGCCTTGCTCGCGCCTAGCCGCGCGGGGTCGAGCGCGACGCGAGCCCCGGCAGGAATGTGGCGTGGGCGACGCGCAGCGCCGTCAGATCGTGCGGCAGGATCTTGCACACGCTCGCAATGCGATGGATCTCGGATTCCTCGGCCACCGAGATCGAGGCGTCGGTGGCCGCCAGCGTGAACAGACACCGCAGCAAGGCGAGCCGCTCGTCGTAGGCGGCGCCCTCGGCGAACTCCTGCGCCACCTGGAAATCGGCCGTGCCGCCGAACATCAAGTTGGTCGACTTGGCGAGCCCCACGACCACGATGGCCTGTTCCGCCGTGAGTGCGCCTTCCTGCACCACCAGGGCTTCCATGGCGCGGGTTTCGTCGGGGCTCACGTGCTGGTCGGCGTGCGCGATCCGCCCGAGCAGGTAGGCGAAGCGGGCCAGATGCCGCGCCCGGCCCTGGCTCCAGATGTTCGAGCGTGTCCACGAGCGAACGCAGCGGCGCGTGGTCGTGCGGGTTGGCCGGCGTAGCGCCGAGTCCGAGCCACGTGCGAATCGTGTCGAGAGGCATAGCGAGATTCTAAGCCGAGCACGCCATTGCCGGCGCCAGGCACGGCTATTCCCACCGGAACACGCGAGCCGACACGGCCACGCACACGGCGAACACGAGCGCCAGCACCGCCACGTCGCCGGCATGACTCGCCCAGCTCTCGCCGCGCCAGATGCCGCGCTGCAGCGACACCGCGTAGGTGAGCGGCAGCACGCGCGCCACCACCTGTGCGGCGGACGGCAGCACGTCCATCGGCACGAACAGGCCAGATAGCCCGAGCATGGGGTACAGAATCATCGCCCCGAGCGGCTGAGCGAAGCGCGCCGTGGGCACCACGCTGGCGATGACGAACCCGAGCGACAGGATGCAGGCCGTGCTGAAGAGCACGGCCGCGGCAAACGACAGCCACGGGGCGTCGATCCCGGCCGGATAGAGACGACGGCCGGCCAGCGCCATGGCGGTGAGCGTGAGCGCCGAAAACAGCAGCTTCACGAGCACGTGGGCGGTCAGGATGGTGTGCGGCCGAAGGGGCGTGGCCCGCAGCCGCTTGAGGATGCCGCCCTCGCGGTAGATGGCCATGATGGCCACGAGCGACAGCACCGCGCCGATGGCCACGAGCATCGCAATCACGACCGGCAGGTCGGCCACCACGCCTGGCACGTCCAGCGGTGGCACGTGGCACGCGGCGGCCCAGCAGGCGGCTCACCACCAGGAACAGCAGCACCGGCACGCCCACCGTGCCGAACACGCCCAGGGGTTCGCGCACGAAGATCTTGATCTCGAGCCAGGTGAGTCGCCAGAGTCCACGCAGCATGGTCGCTTGCCTCAGTCGCGCATCGCGTGGCCGGTGAGCTGGAGGAACACGTCCTCGAGCGTGGGATGTTCCGTGCGCATGTCGTGCACCGGCAACTGGTGCTCGGCCAGGCAGCGGATCACCTGCGTGACCAGGCCGGCGGCGGGCCGCGAATGGTGAAGGTGGCCGCCGTCGTGCGTCACCGAGGCCACGCCGGGCATCGCCTGGAAGGCCGCAAGCGCCGCCGCGTGGTCCGTCACGACCACGACGGCGGCCACGGGACAGTGCCGCCGCACGAGCTCGGCCGGCGTGCCGATGTCCACCAGCCGGCCGCGATCGATGATCGCCACCCGGTCGCACAGCCGCTCGGCTTCTTCCATCAGATGCGTGGTGAGGAACACCGACTTGCCGCGAGCACGGATGCCGCGCACCAGGTCCCAGATGGTGCGGCGGGCCTGCGGGTCGAGGCCGGTCGTGAGCTCGTCGAGGAACACCAGCTCCGGATCGTTGATGAGGGCCAGGGCGATGAGCAGCCGCTGCTTCTGGCCGCCCGACAAGGTCATGAACCACGCGTCGCGCTTGTCGGTGAGACCGAGCTGCTCCAGCAGGCGATCGCCGTCCACCGCCGAACGATAGAGCGACGCCCACAGGCCCACCGCCTCGCGCACGGTGATGCGCTTCTGCAGCTGCGCTTCCTGGAGCTGCACGCCGATCCGTTCCTGCAGCGCCCGCACGTCGCGCACGGGGTCGAGGCCGAGCACCGTGATGGTGCCGCTGTCGGGCGCGCGCAGGCCCTCCACGCATTCCATCGTGGTGGTCTTGCCGGCGCCGTTCGGCCCAATCAGCCCGAAGATCTCGCCCTGCTGCACCTCGAAGCTCACGCCGTCGACCGCCACGGTGCGGCCGTAGGTCTTGCGCAGGGCGTGTACACGAATGACCGGCGCGGGTGTCACAGGGGTTTGGACGGATTGTGCCACGCGTCCGTTCGAATTGGACGGCGCCCGCGTCAGAGCAGGCGGTGCATCACGTGGATGTCCACGAGTCCTGCGCGGGCATGACGGAAGGCCAGCGGCACCGTGCCCACGATCGAGAAGCCGCACCGCTGCCACAGGGCAATGGCGCCGTGGTTCGTGCTCACCACGGAGTTGAACTGCATGGCGGTGAAACCCAGGCTGCGCGCCTGGTCGAGCGAATGCCGGCACAGGGCCTCGCCTACGCCCCGGCCGCGCGCCTCGGCGGCCACCATGTAGCCGCAGTTGGCCACGTGACTGCCGAGCCCGGGCTGGTTGGCCTTGAGCAGGTAGGTGCCCACGAAGCGCCCCTCGCGCTCGGCCACGAACGTGTGACCGCCAGCCGGGTGCCAGGCCGCCAGCGCCGCCTCACGGGGCATATCTGGCGGAAAGGCATAGGTATCGCCCGCCGCAATCACGGGCCGCAGGATTGCCCACAGCGCATCGGCGTCGTCTGCGGTGTCTGGTCTGACCGTGAGCCCCGCCGCTGCCGACGGAGCTGCGGGCGCCGGATCCGACGAGGCATCGGCCATGAGCGCCTTGCGGTAGTGCACCGTCTCTGGCCGGTAGCCGAGCCGCGCGTAGATGCCACGCGCGCGCACATTGGCGTCGAACACGTTGAGCGTGATGAAGGCGTCGCCGCGAGCCTGCGCCCACGACTCGGCCGCCGCCATGAGCGCGCGGGCCACGCCGCGGCCCTGCGCGTGCGGCGCCACGGCGAGCACCTCCACGTGCCCATGCCGTTCGCCCGTGAAGTAGTCGGTCTTGGTGGCGGCGAAGAGCACACCGTCAAGGGCCTCACCCACCGTGCCAGACACGAGCACGATGGTGTCGTCACCAGGCGCACCCACCGCCGCCAGCAGGATGCCGTTGTCGGCCACGGCGATCTCGTGCGCGCTGCGCCACGCGGGTCGTGGGAAATCGGCGAGGCGCGCCGTCAAGGCGATGAGCGCATCGTGATCGGTGAGCGTCGCAGCGCGAATGGTCACGGGTGCCATCATTGCTCAGGTCGACCCGCCGGTCGACTGGCATAGACGAGACCACATCGTGTTAGAATTGTAGTCACTTCAGGAGAGCCCATGCAGACCGTCGGCATCCGCGATCTCAAGGCCCGGCTCAGTCACCACCTCGACCGCGTCCGCGCCGGTCAACGTCTGGTTGTTACCGACCACGGGCGGCCGGTGGCGAGCATCCAACCCATGGAGGAATCCGCCGACACCGAGTGGATTCGACGGCTGGTCTCCTCAGGGCGAGCATCGTGGAGCGGGGGTAAACCGAAAGGCACCCCCAGACCGATCGAAGCGAGGCCAGGCAAGAGCGCGTCCGACATCGTGATTGAAGACCGGGGATGATTGCCTACCTGGACACGAGCAGCCTGGTCAAGCTGTACTCGGCAGAGACAGGCAGCGACGTGGTGCGCGCCCTGGTCGAATCCTGCGAGTCCGTCACGACGTCCGCCATCGCCTACCCGGAAGCCCGGGCGACGCTGGCGCGGCAGCGACGTGAAGGGCGACTCTCCGCAGCGCAGCTCGCGACCTGTCGTCGTTCGCTTGATGATGATTGGCCGACGTTCGTAGCCATAGAGATCACCCACGCCATCTGTCGAGCCGCAGGCGATCTCGCCGACCGCCGTGGGCTCCGTGGCTTCGACAGCGTGCACCTGGCGTGTTATCTCGACGTCGTCAAGGCGTCGGCCCCGGCGCCCGTCACGTTCTCGAGCTTCGACGAGAGACTCTCGCGGGCCGCCCTGACCGCCAGGCGAGCATTGTCGCGTCAGCGGCGTTAGCAAACGCGCGCTTTTGCGAGACTGCCGCGTCGAGTGCGGCGCGCTGAGACTGCGGTGACATCGAGCGGCGTGCGCGGCCCGGCGTCTCTCGACGCGACACTCTGGAGCAGCGGCGCGTCGATCACATCATCGGGACGCGGCCGCGCCGCGCGAAAGGTGGAGAGGAGAGAGATGCCGGGTCGAGTGCGACGTGAGTCAGCGAGCGAGTGCGTGCGCGTTCGTGAATGCCCGGCTACTCGCGCCGCAGCGCCACGATCGGATCGAGCCGCGACGCCCGGCGCGCCGGGTAGTAGCCAAAGGCCACGCCGATCACCGCCGAGATGGCAAACGCCAGCGCGATCGCCTGCGGCGACACCTCGGTGGGCCAGCTCATGAGCGCGGTGAGTCCGCGCGCCGCCGCGATGCCGGCGGCGATGCCCACCACCCCGCCGAGCAGGCTGAGCACCACCGCCTCCACCAGGAACTGCACCAGCACGTCCTTGCGCCGCGCCCCCATGGCCAGACGCAGGCCGATCTCGCGCGTGCGCTCGGTGACCGACACGAGCATGATGTTCATGATGCCGATGCCGCCGACCACGAGCGAAATCGCGGCGATGCTGGCGAGCAGCGCCGTCATGGTGTTGCCGGCGCGATTGAGCGTGCCCGACATCTCTTCCATCGTGGCCGAGTCGAGCTTCGGCATGTTGGCGAGCGCAAACGCCGCCACCTCGGTGTAGAGCCCCTTGGTGACCTGCTGCGCCGCCAGCGTGCGCACCACGAAGTCGTCGGGACCCGCGCCCTTGCCCGTGGGCCCCTGCAATCCGCCGAGCGACGTGGGCCGCAGCGCCGCCTGCGCGGCCTCCTGGCTGCGCGCAATCGCCGGGGCATGCCGGGTGCGCAGCAGGGCCGAGATCGCGTCGCCCACCGACGAGGCCACGCCCGCTTCGGTGACGCCCACGGTGATCGACTGCAGGTAGTCGCTTCGGTTCGTGAGCTGCCCGAGCGTGGTGACCGGCACGTAGACGGCCTCGTCCTGGTCGGCGTCCACCGCGCGCATCATGCCCACGACCGTGAACGCGCGGTCGTGGATGGTCACGCGCTTGCCCACCGGATCGACGCCCTCGCCGAACAACCGTGACGCCGCCACGCGGCCCAGCACGGCCACGGCCGCACTGCTCGACACGTCGGCGGCCGAGAACCCTTCGCCGGCCAGCCACGTCCAGGCGTGGATGTCGGCCAGCGACTCTTCGACGCCGTGCACCACGGTGAAGACCCGCGCGTCGGCCGAGGCAATCACGAAGGTGCGCGACCGCAGGCCCGCCGACACGTGCTCCACGTTGGCCAGCTCGCGCATCGCCGCCGCGTCGTCGCGCGTGAGGCTGGTGGCCGCGCCCAGGCCCGAGGCGATGTTCACGCTTTCGCCGCCCTTGATGAAGTTGCCGGCCGTGACCTGCACGATGCTCGTGCCGGCCGACTTCAGCGTGCGCTCCACCGAGGCGCGCGCGCCGTTGCCGAGCGCCACCATGGCAATCACCGCGGCCACGCCAATCACGACGCCGAGCGTGGTGAGCCCGGTGCGCAGGCGATTGCGCCCCAGGGCCTTCCAGGCAATCAGTCCGCTGACGGCGAGCAGTCGAAACACGGGAATCCTGTCTATTCGTGACGCAGCGCGTCGATGGGGTCGAGGTCCGCGGCGCGACGCGCCGGATACCAGCCGAAGAGCACGCCCACGGCCGCCGACACGCCGAAGGCCACGAGCACCGCCGACGGCGACACGAGCGTGGCCCAGTTCAGCATCGACGAGATGAGATACGACGCAATCAGGCCGAGCACGACACCCACGGCACCACCAGCCAGGCTGATCGCCACCGCTTCGGTGAGGAACTGGCGGGTGACGTCGCGCCCGCGCGCGCCCACGGCCATGCGCAGGCCAATCTCCTTGGTGCGCTCGGTGACCGAGAGCAACGTGATGTTCATGATGCCGATGCCGCCCACGAGCAGTGACACGGCGGCCACTGCCGCCAGCAGCCAGCGCATGGTGCCGCTGGCGCGTTCGAGCGTGCCGGCGAGCTGCTCGAGCGTGACGCGCTCCAGCTCCTTGACGTTGCCGGCAATCGCCGCTGCCACGTTGGGCGGCAGGCCGCCGGTCGTGATCGCGCGCGTGGCTTCGGTGACGATGGTGAAGTCGTCGGGCTTCTCGACCGTGATGCCGTGACGCTGACGCAGCAGCGCCTCCAGCCGCTTGGCCACGATCGACACCTCGCCGGTGGAGGCGGCCGTGACCGTGATGTCGTTCAGCTTCGTGAGGTTCAGCAGGCGGTGCGTGGTGGTGTAGGGCATGTAGACGGCATCGAACTCGTCGTCGCCCGCCGCCGGCCGCACCACCCAGCTCGCGCTCGTCACCACGCCGACGACGCGGAAGTTCTGGTTCCACATCGTGACGTCCTTGCCCACCGGGTCGACGCCCAGGCCGAACACCTTCTCGGCCACGACCGAGCCGAGCACCATCACCTGGGCCTTCTCTTCCTGTTCGTCTTCGGTGAAGAAGCGGCCGGTGCGCAGCGTCCACGTGCGCTTGATGTCGAGCAGGTGCAGGTCGGTGCCGTGCATGCGGGTGAACCACCGCTTCTCGCCCGTGGGCGAGGCATAGTGCACGCGGGCGTTGCCGTGCACGCCGCAGGCGACGTACTGCACGCCCTCGAGCTCGCGGATGGCCTCGGCATCGGCGAACGAGAGCGTGGCCGAGGCGCCGAGCCCGGCTTCGAGATCGCCCAGGCGCTGCCAGGCCAGCGGATGGTCGTGCTTCTCCATCGGATCGTCTTCCGGGTGGAGGCGGATCGGCAGCACGTCGTCGCCGTAGAACGGATCGCCCGCACTCAGGCAGTTCCGGCATCAGCTCGTCCACCGGCAGGCGCATGGTGTCGTCGGCATCGCCCTGGTGCGCCACCGCGCCGCCCACGTCTTCGGTCTTCGGCTTCCAGTTGCCGGCCTTGATGGTCAACTGATTCAGCCCGGCCGCGCGCACCTGCTGCTCGATGGATTGCTGGGCCCCGGCGCCCACGGCCATCATCGCCAGCACCGTGGCCACGCCCACGGTGATGCCGAGCATGGTCAGCCCGGTCTGCAGGCGATTGCGAGTGAGCGCCTTGAAGCCGATGTCGATCGACGGGTGCAGAGCGCGAAGACGCTGAAGCGGTGACGCCACGTCGAAACTCCTCGTGAGGCCGGACACGAAAGGGCCGCGGCGCTACACGCCAGCGGCGGCACGCGAGCCCATGGTGGGCTGATGCTGCTGATCCTGCACGACGACGCCGTCCTTGAAGTCGATGGTGCGGGTGCCCCAGGCGGCGATGTCGCGCTCGTGCGTGATCACCACGATGGTGAGGCCGCGCTCGGCCCGCAGCTGCGCGAACACCTCCATCACCTCGTGACTGGTGGTCGTGTCGAGGTTGCCGGTGGGTTCGTCGGCAAGCAGCAGCGAGGGCTGGTTGACCAGGGCACGCGCAATCGCCACGCGTTGCTGCTGCCCGCCCGAGAGCTGGTTGGGATGGTGTTCTTCGCGATCCGTGAGGCCCACCGCCGCCAGCGCCTGGCGCGCCCGATCGCGGCGTTCGGCGGCCTTCACGGCGCCCTGGCGCGTGTAGAGCAGCGGCAGCTCCACGTTTTCGAGCGCGGTGGTGCGGGCCAGCAGGTTGAACCCCTGGAACACGAAGCCGATGGTTTCGTTGCGCACGCGCGCCAGCTCGTCGTGCGGCAGGGTCGAGACGTCGCGGCCGCCCAGCAGGTACTGCCCCCGCGTGGGCCGGTCGAGACATCCCAGGATGTGCATGAAGGTGGACTTGCCCGAGCCCGACGGCCCCACGACCGTGACGAACTCGCCCGCGGCGATGTCCAGCGTGACGCCCCGCAGGGCGCGTACCACGTGGTCGCCCACGTGGTACTCCTTCTCCAAACTACGAACCCCGATCATTCGTTGATCCTACAGGTGCTGGGGGCTGGGGGCTGGGGGCTGGGGCGTGCCGTTCGCCAGCGTGCTGAGTGATGCGTCCTTGTGTAGCGTGACGATGTCATGCCCTAGTCCCTAGCCCCACGTCCCTAGCCCCTAGTTCGTGCTTTTCGCCGCTGCCGCCGGCACCTTGCCCGCGTAGGCATACATGGTGGTGGCGACGGCCTTCTCGGCGCCCGCCAGCCCGTAGACCTTGCCGGCGCCTTCAATCACGTAGTACTCGTTGGCCGCGTGCGCGCGGCCGCCAAGCCCGGCGCCGCCCATCACGATGGGCACGCCCTTGAAGGGCGAGATCTTCTCGCCCACTTCGCCGTTGCCGAACATGTAGGCGGGCCAGTAGCCGCCGGCCGCCGCGCCGCCGCCGCCGATGCCCCAATCGGCGCGCACCGGCGCGTGCGGGATGCCCATGATCTCGTAGGTGCGCTGGGTGGCGCGGCCGATCTCGTTGTCGGAGTTCATGAGCGCCCACGGCACGTCGCCGATGAGCTTCACGTCCACGTCCGGATAGCCGTTCTTCTCGAGCTGCGCGCGTCAGCTTCTTCACGATGTCGAGGCCGTTCTGGCCGGGCACGTAGCGGAAGTTGTGCTTCGAGGTGATCTTGTTGGGCAGGATGGCGCCGGCGCCGCCCGCATACATGTTGCCGCCCCAGATGCCGTCGAGGTTGAACGACTGGCCGTAGCGCTGCGTCTTGCATGCACCTGGTAGGGATCGTCGTACATGAAGCGCGCGACGCCCAGGTTCTCGGCCGCCACCTTGAGGTCCATGCTCTTGGCCCCGGCGCGCAGACTCTCTTCCTGCTCGGCGGTCAGCGGCCGGATGCCGTCGAAGAAGCCGTCGATCTTGGGCGTGTTGCCGTCGTCGCTCACGAGCGAGGCCAGCATCTTGATGTGGCGCCAGGCCGGGCTGTCGGTGCCGCGCTTGTTGCTGCCGTGGATGTCCGACACGGTGGGCCCGCGGCCCCACGCCGTGCCGCTCGTCGTGAGCTCTACGTAGACGCAGCCCTCGGAGCCGCCGCCGTAGCCGCCGCCGCCGCTCGGCGACTGGCCGCCGAAGGTCATCATCGCGTCGGCGCCTTCGAGCAGCTCGGGATGGTCCTTGACCCACTTGCGCAGGCCGATGTCCATGCGTTCTTCGTCGCCCTCGGCCACCACGATCAGGTTGACCGGCAGCTTGCCGTGCACCGCCTTGATGGCGCGGAAGGCATTCAACTGGGCCATCTGCGGGCCCTTGGAGTTGGTGGCGCCGCGGCCAATCAGCACCTTCTTGTAGGGCGCCTGCTCCACCAGCTTGCCCTCGAAGGGCGGGTGCTGCCAGGCGTCGGGCTGCGTGACCGGCATCGTGTCGTACATCCAGTAGATCAGGATGGTCTTCTCGGCGCCTTCGTCGCACTTGGCGTAGACCACCGGGTTGGCCGGCGAGCCGTACTCGGTGATGCCCACGTCGTAGACCTGCGTCTGCTGGCAGCCCAGTTCGTCGAAGAAGCCCTTCACCATCTCGGCCGACTCGGGAATGCCTTCACCGGAGTTCGAGATGCTGGGCTGCTGGATCCACTTCTGCAGGTTCACCACGTGCTGATCGATGTTCTCGTCGATGTGCGCGTAGACCTTGGCGAGATCGGGCGGCACCTGACTCATGTCGGGCTTGATCGCTTCGTCGCCCGACGGCCGAATGCCCAGCTTCGGCGCGGCGGCCGCGGCGGCATCGGCCGGTTTCTGGCCTTCCGGTGCCGCGGGCTGCTGGCAGGCCGCCGCAACGAGCGCAGCCGCACACATGAACGACAATGACACCTTCCGCATCAGTTCCCTCCGTGGTGTGACCGGCGCAGGGGGCCGGCCACCAATGCAACATTCCGTCGATCGCGCGCACGTGCCCGCGCTCAGGGTGGTCGTGCTCAGTTGGTGGCGGCCTTGGTGGGCGGAATCTTGCCGGCGTAGGCGTACACCGCCGCGGCAATCGACTTCTCGGCGCCGGCCATGCCCAGCACTTTGCCCGCGCCCTCGATCACCCAGTACTCGTTGGCCGCATGGGCGCGGCCGCCGTGGCCACCGCCGCCGCCCACGATCGGCACGCCCTTGAACGGCGACACCTTCTCGCCCACCTCGCCGTTGCCGAACAGATACGCCGGCCAGTAGCCGCCCGCCGCCGCGCCGCCGCCAATGCCCCAGTCGGCGCGGAGCTGGCCGTGGGGAATGCCCATGATGTCGTAGGCCCGCGCCATCGCCCGGCCGGCTTCGTTGTCGGAGTTCATGAGCGCCCACGGCACGTCGCCGATGAGCTTCACGTCCACGTCGGGATAGCCGTTCTTCACGAGCTGCGCGCTTGCAGCTTCTTCACGATGTCCAGGCCGTTCTGGCCGGGCACGTAGCGGAAGTTGTGCTTCGAGGTGATCTTGTTGGGCAGGATGGCGCCGGCGCCGCCCGCATACATGTTGCCGCCCCAGATGCCGTCGAGGTTGAACGACTGGCCGTAACGCTGCGTCTTCAGCACCTCGTACGGATCGTCGAACATGAACCGCGCGACGCCGAGGTTCTGCGGCCGCCACCTTGAGATCCATGTTCGCCGCGCCAGCCCTGAGGCTCGCCTCTTGCTGCGGCGTGAGCGGCACGATGCCGTCGAAGAAGCCGTCGATCTTGGGCGTGTTGCCGTCGTCGCTCACGAGCGAGGCCAGCATCTTGATGTGGCGCCAGGCCGGGCTGTCGGTGCCGCGCTTGTTGCTGCCGTGGATGTCCGACACGGTGGGCCCGCGGCCCCACGCCGTGCCGCTCGTCGTGAGCTCCACGTAGACGCAACCTTCGGAGCCGCCGCCGAAACTGCCGCCGCCGCTTGCGCCCTGGCTGCCGAATCGAATCATCGCGTCGGCGCCTTCGAGCAGTTCCGGATGATCCTTGACCCACTTGCGCAGGCCGATGTCCATGCGCTCTTCGTCGCCCTCGGCCACCACAATCAGGTTGACCGGCAGCTTGCCGTGCACTGCCTTGATGGCGCGGAACGCGTTCAACTGCACCATCTGCGGGCCCTTGGAGTTGGTGGCGCCGCGGCCGAAGAGCACCTTCTTGAAGGGCGCCTGCTCGGCGATCTGCCCTTCGAACGGCGGGTGCTGCCAGGCATCTGGCTGGGTCACCGGCATGGTGTCGTACATCCAGTAGATGAGCAGCGTCTTCTCGGCGCCTTCGTCGCACTTGGCGTAGACCACGGGATTGCCGGGCGTGCCGTATTCGGTGATGCCCACGTCGTAGACCTGCGTCTGCTGGCAGCCGAGCTCGTCGAAGAAGCCCTTCACCATCTCGGCCGACTCGGGAATGCCTTCACCGGAGTTCGAGATGCTGGGCTGCTGGATCCACTCCTGCAGATTCACCACGTGCTGGTCGATGTTCTCGTCGATGTGGGTGAACACCTTGGCGAGATCGGGCGGCACCTGGCTCATGTCCGGCTGAATCTCGGTCTCGCCCACGGGACGGATGCCGAGCTTCGGCGCGGTGGCCGAAGGCGCGGCCGCGGCACTCGAAGCCGCCGGCGGCGCGGCCGGCTGTGAGCAGGCCACGGTGAACGCGAGCAGAGGCAATGAGAGGCTGAAGACGCGCCGCATCGGGGTCGCTCCTGGCACCCGGCTGTCGTGGAATCGCCAGCGGGACTGCCGCATTGAAACCGTCGTGGCGCAGGAAGTCAATGCTTCTCTGTGACAAGATGTCGCATGTCTCCGATGGTCTCCGCGCATCGACGCCGCAGCGCCGCGGCGAGCGCGGAGGAAGCGCCGGCGTGGTCGCGCCGCGCGCTGCTTGCGCGGGGCCGGTCGCCTGATGCTCGGCGGCGCAGCGGGAGCGCTCACCGGGTGCGGCGGCGCCTCGCCTTCGCCGCCCCCTCCGATGGCGATAGCGTCGCTGGCGGAACGCTACACCCGGCTCACCCTGCGCCTGGCGAAGCAGCAGCCGTCACTCGTGGAGGTGTGGCTCGGACCGCCCTCTTGGACCGACGGTCCGCGCGTGCCGGCGCCGGCCTTGCGCGCCGAGACCCGCGTGCTGCGCGACGACCTCGACCGCCGCTTGGCGGCGTCACGCGGAGCCGCCGCTGGCGGTGCGCCGGATCCCAGCCGCCGGGATGCGTCTCGAGCCATGGCGCCGGATTGGGACGCCGCGCGGCTGTCGTATCTCGCGGGCCAGATTCGCGCGCTCGACGACGCCGCCGGCACGGCTGCTCGGCGAAAGTCGGACCTTCGCCGAGGAGTCTCGCCGTTCGTTCGGCCACGCCGCCCCGCCGCGCGACGCCGCCGCCCTCGACGCCCTGCGGCAGCGCCTGTCCGAGCTGCTGCCGGGCGCCGGCACGCTGGCCGAACGGCACGCCGCGTTCCGGCGCTCGCTCGCCGTGCCGCCCGATCGCGTGGAGGCCGTGTTCGCGGCGGCCGTGGCCTGGTGCCGCGACGCGACGCGTGACGTGCTGCCGCTGCCCGAGGGCGACGCGCTGACCACCCGCGCCGCCGACGACACGGGCTGGGCCGCGTTCTCCCGGCCCACCAGCGCGCGCGCCTCGGAGCTGTGGGTGTCGCGGCGCGGCGGCGCCGACCCCGCCCATCTGCTGCAACTGGCGGCGCACGAGTCCACGCCGGGACACCACGCGCAGCACGTGCTCGCGATGGCCGATCTGGTCGAGGCGCGGGGCTGGACCGAACGCGCGCTCACGCCGGCCTTCGGCCCGCATCGCCTGCTGGCGGAAGGTGCCGCCGAGGCGGGCGCGGACCTGCTGTTGCCGCTGCCGATCCGCGAACGGGTCTGCGCCGAGGTGCTGCTGCCCGCGGCCAGCTCTGTCGCCGGCGCACGCGCCGCGGCTCGTGACGGCCGAGCGGCTGGCGGCCGATCTGGGCATGGAGGTCGCCTACATCGCCAGCGACTATCTCGACTCGTCGCTCGGCACCGAGGCGGTCACCACCCGGTTGCGCGACGAGGCGCTCGTGCTCGACCCGGCCGGCATGGTCGCGTTCATCGAAAAGCAGCGATCGAAGGTGCTCGCGTATCCGCTGGGGCGTCAGCTCGTGCACCAGGCGCTCGCGCCACGTCCCGGCCGAGGCCCGGTGGACGCGCTTCAGGGCCATCTCGACGACGCTGACGTTCGGAAGAATAATGACTGCCGCATGACCTCCACCCGCTCGCTCCTGATCATCGCCGTCGTCATCACCCTGGTGGCCGGCGCCCAGGCCCGTCTCTTTCCGTACCTGCCCGGCGACGTGGCCGTGGAGCGCGCCGCGCAGGCGCTCTCGCCGGGCACCGGCTGGGTCGCGCCGCGTGCTCACCACCGCCAGCGCGCCGCTCAAGTACGTGCTGATGGCCATTGCGCGTGCTCGCCGCCTGGCGGCTCGCGGGCGTGCGCGCGGCGCTCGTCGTCATCGGCGCCATCGCCCTGGAACAGGCGTTTGGCGAATCGAGCAAGCTGCTCTTCAGCCGGCCGCGGCCGTCGGGCCAGCTCGTGGCGGTGATGGGCCGGCCCTCGGGTTTCTCGTTCCCGTCGACCTTCATGACGCTCTACAGCGTGACGGTGGGCGCGGTTGGCGTGCTGGCCTGGCGCCTTGCCGCCAGCCCGATGCGGACCGGGGTGCTCGCGCTGTGCGCCGTGGTCCTCGTGGTCGCGGCATGCGCGCGCATCGTGCCCGGCGCGCACTGGCCGAGCGACGCCCTCGGCACCTACGCCATCTGTCTCAGTTGGCTCGCCGTGGCCTTCAGTGCCGCCGGCGTGCCCCGGCGATGAGACGCTACTTGCCAGCGAGACACCATATGCCGACAGTCACCTGCCCTCACGCGTGGGTCCCCGCACTCCTCCTCGTGCCTGGCGGCGGCCTGTGCCCCGGCCGCGCCGCCGTTGCCGCCCGCCGAGGTCATCCTCATCAACGCGCGTGGCTACTCGATGGCGTGGCCCGACCCAGCGCTCGACGGCACGCCGGCCGGCAGCGCGCCGCATACGGTGGCCGGGTGGGTGCCCGACGTGCCAGCCGTGGCCCTCACCGGCGGCCGCATCACCCTCGTGGGCACGCGCACCGTGGTGGAATCGCGGCGGGGTCCCGAACACCCAGGTGATCGATCTCGGCGGCGCCACGCTGCTGCCGGGCATGGTGGATTCGCACGCGCACGTGCTCGAACTGGGCGCGAAGCTGCAGGCCGTGGATCTGGCCGGCGTGGCCACCGCGGCCGAGGCCATCGATCGTGTGGCCGCCTATGCGGCGAAGGTGCCCAAGGGCGAGTGGATCACCGGCCGTGGCTGGGACGAAGGCGCGTGGGCCAATCGCTATCCCGACTGGCGGCAGCTCAGTGCGCGCGTGCCCGACCATCCCGTGGTGCTCTACTCGCTCCACGGCTTCGGCGTGTGGGCCAATCGGCTGGCACTCGACCGCGCGCAGATCACGCGCGCCACCGCGGCGCCGGTGGGCGGCGAGATCCGGAAAGATGCGAAGGGCGAGCCCACGGGCATCTTCCTCAATCGCGCCACCACGCTGATGGTGGCGGCCGTGCCGCCACCCACGCCCGCGCAGGTCGAGAGCCAGTTGCTGGCGGGGCTCACCGAGATGGCGCGCTCGGGCTACGTGGCCATCCACGAAGCCGGCGTCGACCGCGCCATGCTGAACGGCCTGATGGCGCTCGATGCCCGGAAGGCGCTGCCCATCCGCGTCTACGCCATGCTCTCGGCGCGCGACCCGGAGCTGTGCCGCGAGTGGGCGGCCAAGGGTCCGCAGGGCGCACCGAGCGACATGCTGGTGGTGCGGGCGGTGAAGGCCTATTACGACGGCGCGCTGGGGTCACGCGGCGCACGGCTGCTCGACGACTACAGCGACCAGAAGGGCCACCGCGGCATCAGCGGCGCCGGCTACGGCTTCGACCGGGACGTGGTGGCCGCCATGATGCGCGCCGGCTTCCAGGTGGGCGTGCACGCGATCGGCGATGCCGGAAATCGCGAGACGCTCGACTTCTACGAAGGGGTGCTCAGAGACGACGAGCGCGCCCGCCGGGGCCGGCATCGGATCGAACACGCGCAGGTGGTGTCGCCGGCCGACCTGCCGCGCTTCCAGCGCATGAGCATCATCGCGTCGATGGAGCCGCCGCATGCGGTGGAGGACATGCCCTGGGCCCAAACGCGCCTCGGCGCCGAACGCGTGAAAGGCGCCTACGCGTGGCGCGCGCTGCGGGAGCACGGCGCGCGGCTGATCTTCAACTCCGACCTCACCGGCTCCGACCACAACCTGTTCTACGGGCTGCACTCGGCCATCACGCGGCAGGACAAGGCGCATCAGCCGCCGGGCGGCTGGTATCCGGCCCAGCGCATGACGCCGGAAGAAGCGGTGCGCGGCTACAGCACCTGGGCGGCGTACGCGTCGTTTGCCGAGGGCGACACCGGCCAGATTGCGCCCGGCCGCCTGGCCGACCTCACCGCCCTGTCGGTGGATCCGCTGACACTTGGCGCCAGCGACCCAGCCGCGCTGCTCGACGGTCGCGTGCGCCTCACCGTCGTGCACGGCAAGGTCGTCTACACCGGCCAGTAATTTGTAACCGGGCCTGGCACGGTTACATCTCGCGGCGATGCAATTTCTGCGATCGGGGTCTGACCCCTATGGCACGGAAATCGCGCGGACTACGCCATCGGCGGCGGGCCGCCGTTGACGAACGGGCGCAGCAGCGTCTCGATCAGCGCGTGCGTCGGCGTGGGCACGCCGGACTCGGCGCCCAGGCGCACCACCGCGCCGCTCAGCCACGGCAGCTCGAGCGGCTTGCCGCGCTCGAGGTCTTCGAGCATCGACGACTTGGCGTTCGGCGGCATCGAGCGCACCATGCCGAGCACCTCGTCCATCACGCTGGCGGCAAGGTCCACGCCGCGGGCGCGGCCCACGGCCAGCGACTCGTGCACGGCCCGTTCGAGCAGAGCCATGAGCGCCGGCTCGGCCCGCAAGACACCGAGGGGCGAGCGGGTGGCAGCCGTCAGTCCGCTGAAGACCGACAGGCGCGCGAACTTGCTCCACTGATCCACCTGGATCTGCGTGCTCGCCGTAAACGTGAACCCGGCCTGTGATGCCGCGTCGCGAAGCGCGATCAACCGCGGCGACAGCGCCCCGTCGAGCTCGCCCACGATCAGCGCGTCGAGGGCCGTGTGGCGAATCACGCCCGGCGCGTCGATGACCGCCGCCACGTAGGCCACGCCGCCCGCGGTGCGCGCCCGTCCAACGTGCCGCGCCACCATGTCGGTGGCCTCCACGCCGTTCTGCAGGGTCACGACCATGGTGTCGGGCCCGAGCAGCGGACCAAGCGACGCTGCCGCCGTGTCCACGTCGTACATCTTCACCGTGAGGAACACGACGTCGGCGACCCCGAGTGCGGCCGGATCGGCGCTGGCGCGCACCGACGTCACGTGCGCATCGCCCTTCGGGCTGACCAGACGCAGCCCATCGCGCTGAATCGCCGCGAGATGCGCGCCCCGAGCCACGAACGCCACGTCGCACCCCGCCTGCGCCAGCCGGCCGCCGAAATAACCGCCGACCCCGCCCGCGCCGAACATCACGATCTTCATGGAAAGCCTCATCAGGGACTGGGGGCTGGGGGCTAGGGGCGGGGGCGGGCAAACGTCACGCTCGACAGAATTCGTCTTCCCGTCCCAGCGCCACGCAGTTAGACACTGGCACGCCCCAGTCCCTAGTCCCTAGTCCCTAGTCCCTGATCTTGATCGCATCCAAGCTCACCACCGGCTCGTCGCCGATCACGGTGGCGGTATGCCGGCGCCCGCGCGGCACCTCCACCCAATCGCCCGGACCGAGTTGCGCGGTGTGGCCGGCGATGACCAGCCGAAAACGGCCGCTCACGACCGCGTCGATCTTGTCCACGTCATGGGCGTGGTCGGGAAAGCGCGCGCCAGGCGGATATTCGTAGCGGGCCACCACGTAGCCCAGCGCTTCGATCTTCTGACGCAGCGCGGATTCAGTGAGCGGCCCGTCGGCAGCGGCGTTCCAGCGGCGCACCTGCACGGCCGTGCCGACCTACGCGCCGGCGTCGGCAGGCGCCGCGGACATGCCCGGCACGGTGCCCTTCGCCAGCTCCTGATCGATCATGAGCAGGCCCACGCCCGTGGTGCCGCCCAGACGGATGCGGCCCAGGATGGCGCGCGCCGCGGCTTCCTCTTCCATCTGCTCGTTCACGAACCACTGCAGCAGCACCACCGCGGGGCGGTCCTTGGCGGATTCCGCCAGGGCGTAGAGGTCGTTGATCGAGGCGGTGACGGCCTGCTCGTTCTGCAGCACGTGCGTGCACAGCGCCTCGACCGTCTTCCACGTCATGGGCGGCTGGGCCACGGCCGGCAGCACCACCTTCTGGTCGCGCTCCACCACGTGGTCGATGAATTTCTGCGCGTGCATCAGCTCGTCGCCCGACTGCTTCCGCATCCACGTGGCGAAGCCGGGCAGGTCGTTGGTCGACAGCCACACGGACATCGCGAGGTATTCGTGCGAGGCCTTGAACTCGAGCTTGAGGTGCTCGTTCACGCCCTTGAGCAGTTTGGCATCCATGGACGCCAGATTATCACGCGGCCCAGCGGCGCCGGGCCAGCTCGAAGCTGAGCCCGCCCAGGCCCACGAAGAGCGTGCTGCCCACGAGCGCAATCGGCGTCTGCTGCTGGCTCACGAAGTAGAGCGCCGCCGACATTGCGGCCAGGGCGCCGATGGCGGTGGCGGCCACGGGCCAGAGTGGTGGACGGGACGATGGGGGCGGCGGGGGCATGGAACCTGCGTGGAATTGTCTCATGGCTGCGCGGAGATCCGGTCGCCGAGCATCGCGACACTGAGCGCGTACGCGTTGGCGCAGTTGTAGCCCAGGATGGCTTCGTAGTTGGCGTAGACGAGGAATTGCCGATCGCCGGCGTCGAGCAGCGACGCCAGACGCTCCAGCTTGGGCAGATCGCCGCCATCAGCGGCGCGCACGCCCATTTCCTGCCACTCGGCCAGGAAGCGGCGGCGCGAGAGCGCTCGTTCGGCGCGACAGCCCTCGCCGCGCGAACCAGCCCGTTCCGCCGTGGCGCCCACCGCGCCAGGCAGGCGCACCTGGCGGCCCCACGTGGCTTCACCGTCCCACCCGTAGGCCTTGAGGTAGTTGGCAATCGACGCGAACACATCGGCCTGACTCGTCCAGATATCGCGCCGCCCGTCGCCGTCGAAATCCTCGGCGTACTTGAGATAGCTCGACGGCATGAACTGCGGCTGGCCCATGGCGCCGGCCCACGAGCCCTTCAGGCGATCGAGGTCGGCGTGCCCGCGCTCCACGATGCGCAGCGCGTCGAAGAGCTCGTTCTTGAACAGCTCGCCGCGGCGGCCGTCGAAGGCCAGCGTGGCCAGGGCCTGCACCGTGGGCCGCACGCCCGTGAAGGCGCCGAAGTTCGATTCGAGGCCCCACACGGCCACGAGATAGCGCGGCTGCACGCCGTAGGTCTTGGCGATCGTGTCGAGCATCGCGCGGTGCTGCGTGAACATGCGCTGTGCCTTGCGCACGGTGGCGGCGGTGAGCCGCCGGCGCACGTAGGTGTCGATGCTGAGCACTGCCTCGGCCTGGTCGCGATCGCGGGCCACCACGACCGGCAGCGGCTCGAGCCCGTCGAGCGCGCGCGCGGCCACGCCCTCGGAGATGCCGCGCGTGACCGCCTCGGCCTTGAGGTCTTGTACGAACGCGGCGAAGCGCGTGCGGTCGTCGGTGGAGCCGGGGGTGGTAACAGTTGCGGTGGCCGCCGGTGCTTGACGCGCCAGCACGGCCGGACCCGACATGACCACCCACACGGCGGCCACGGCCGGCACAGCGACGCGAAGGAGCGCGGAGGACGTGGTCACGATCAGCCTGGATCCATTGTGCACGCGCACGCGGCCGAGAGCCAGCGCCGTCGCAAGCCGTCGGCCGCACTATGCTTGCAGCACCTCAGGAGCCGACATGCCCTTCTACGACCTCGACACCCTGCCCACGCGCGAGCTGTTTCCCGGACTTCACCGCGCGCCTCGTGCATACGCCGCTCGTCACCCAGTCGTTCGTGGACTGCACGGCCGGCGCCACGTTTCCCGAACACCAGCACCCGCACGAACAGACCGTGATCGTGCTCGAGGGTGAACTGGAGCTGGTGGCCGGCGGCGAGACGCACCGGCTCACGCCTGGCATGGTGTTCGCCATTCCCGGCAACGTGCCGCACTCGGGACGCGCCGTCGTCGCGACCCGCGTGCTCGACGTCTTCTCGCCGCCGCGGGAAGACCTGAAATAGGCGGGGCTGGGGGCTCGGGGCTGGGGGCTCGGGCGGGCCAGCGTCACGCTGACACGGTCCTCTGCACGCTACAACGCCGCGGTCGCGCCGCCGTCCACGATGATCGCCTGCCCGCTGATGTAGCGGCCGGCATCCGAGGCCAGGAACACCAGCAGGTTGGCGAACTCCTCGGGCGTGCCCAGGCGGCCGAGCGGAATCGCCGCCACCGATTCCTTCTTCACCTGCGTCAGATCGACGCCGCGGCGCGAGGCCGTGGCGGTGTCGAGCTCCTCGATCCGCTCGGTCTGGATGCGCCCCGGCGCCACCACGTTGAGCAGGATGCCGGCGGGGCCCAGCTCCTTGGCCAGCGTCTTCACCAGGCCGTAGACGCCGGTGCGCAGCGCGTTCGACAGCACCAGGCCGGGAATCGGCTGCTTGATCGACGACGACGCGATCGTGAGGATGCGGCCGCCCCCCGCCTTCTTCAGCTCGGGCACGGCGGCGTTCACAAGCCGCACCAGGCTCATCAGGTTCTGGTCGAAGGCCTTCTGCCACTGCGCGTCGGTGAGCGACAGGAACTCGCCGGCCGGCGGCCCGCCGGCGTTGTGCACCACGATGTCGAGCCCGCCGAGCGTGCTCACGGCGTGGCCCACGAGGCGCGCGGCCTCCTCGGCCGAACTCACGTCGGCCACGACGGCCTCGACGCGCGTGCCGGTCTCGCTGCGAATCTTCTGCGCCGCCTCGTTGATGCGGGCCTCGTCGCGGCTGCAGATGACGAGCGCCGTGCCTTCACGGGCCAGCCCGAGCGCGGTGGCGAAGCCAAGGCCGCGGCTGGCGGCGGTGACGAGGGCGCGTTTTCCGGTGAGGTTCAGGTTCATTCGGGGATCTCCGGGAGAGCGGCTAGCGGCTCGGTTCCAGCGGCTAGGATGCCGACGTCGGCGCCAGGGCGAGGCGGCGCAGGATGTCGTCGAGGTCGGCCAGCGTGCCGGCGTCCACCGGGCTGAACGGCGCGCGCACGCGGGGCGAGGCAATCACGCCGCGCAGGTGGTAGATGTGCTTGCGTAGCGCCAGGTTGATGCGCGGCTGGTTCTCGAAGCGGATGAGCGGGCAGTACTTGTAGAACACGTCGGTGGCGGTGTCGACGTCGCCCGCGGCGAAGGCGCGGTAGATCTGCACCAGGATCTCGGGGAAGGCAAAGCCGGTCATCGTGCCGACGGCGCCGTGGCGCAGTTCCTCGAGGAACATCATGCCGCCCAGCCCGCCGAAGATCTTCACGGCCGGATTGAGCGCCAGCACCTGGCTCACCTTCATCGGCGAGGGCTCGTCTTCGAGCTTCAGATGAGTCAAGCGCGGCGAGGCGGCGGCCAGCCCGGCGATGAGCTCCGGCGTCATCGTGATGCCGCCCACGGCCGGCGGAAAGTCCTGCACCACCACCGGGATGTCGAGCGCCTCGGCCACTGCCACGTAGTGGCGATGCAGCGCCGCATCGTTCGTGCGCGCCAGCTTGGGCGGCGCCACCATCACCGCCTTGGCGCCCAGCATTTGCGCGCGCTTGCCGTAACTGATGCACCCATCGGTGCCGGCGTGGGTCGTGCCCACGCAGATCGGGAAGTCGTGGCCGGCAGCGGCCATCGTCGTCTCGATGACCTGGTCACGCTCGGCCTCGGTGAGCTTGTCGGCTTCGCCCAGCACGCCCAGGATGGTCATGCCGTTCACCCCGGCATCGCGCGTGAAGTGCGTGAGCCGCGTGAGGCTGGGCAGGTCGAGGGCGCCGTCGGGATGGAACGGCGTGGGCGTGATGTTGTAGACCCCGATCAGTTCGTTGGACATAGCGGCTGGGGACTAGCGGCCAGCGGCTAGTCGTTACTCCGCCTGTAGATTACATGATGCCGCGCGTGAACGGTCCGACGCGCGGTCAGACCAGCGCGCCGGCCACCGCGGCCACGAGCGACTGCGCCGACACGACCGGCCGGCCGCTGAGCCGCGCGAAGTCCGTTCGGTAGACCTCGTCGTGACCCATGCAGTCGAGCACCACGAGTGCCACGCCCCCGGCGCGCATGACTGCGGCGGCGGGTGCCAGGTCGTCGTGATGCACCGGCGAGGCGTGCGTGACGACCACGTCGAAGCCGTCGTCGCGCCACTTGCGCGCGGCAAACGGTGCCTGCGCCGCGTTCGGGGTGACGAGGCCGATGCGCGCTCCGGTGGCCAAGGCCCGCACCGCCGCGGGCACCACGCGGCCAGGCAGAAGAACGGGCACGGCACACGGCACGTCGGGGAACTCACCGGCGCAGGCGATGACGACGACCGATGCGCCGCCGGCCGCGAGGTGGCCGGCCGCACGGATCACGTGCGGCACGAGCGCGTCCCGCGGGATCTCGGCCGTGCCGCCGGAAGCAAGGCGCACGAGCAGCGGGTAGGGGCCCGGCGCCGCCAGCACCTCGAGGTCGGCGGCGGTCAGACCGTCGAGCGCGCCGGCCACGCGCACCTCGGCGCGCGGCGCGGCCGCCGCGAAGACCGCGACCAGATCGGGACGCGGCGTCTGGCCAATCGTGACGATGCCGAGCACGCGACGCGGCACGCTCATGCCGGACCGCTGGGCCGCACGAACTGCCCGTGCCCCGCGCGGCCGACGACGACGCCGTCCCGACACACGGGGACACCACGCACGATCGTGTGCACGACCCGGCCGTGCAGCTCGACGCCGTCGTAGATCCGCATGTTGGCGCGCGACTTCGTGAGGGCGGCGGCCGAGTCGTAGGTCCACACGGCACCCAGATCGACGATCGTGAGGTCGGCGTCGGCGCCGGCCGCGAGCCGGCCCTTCTGCGGCAAGCGAAAGAGCCGCGCGGCGTTCTCCGAGAGCAGGCCGGCCAGATCCTCGAGCGTGATCCAGCCGTGGTGCACGGCCGTGAGCATGAGCGGCACGAGCACCTCGAGACCGCCGAGTCCGGGGGGGGCCAGGAAGATGTTGTCGGCGCCACGCGCCTTGTCCTCCGCCAGAAACGGCGAGTGGTCGGTGCCCACGACTTCGATCAGTCCCTCGCGCAAGCATTGGCGCAAGCCGCGCACTTCCTTGTCGCTGCGCAGCGGCGGGTTGCACTTGGCAAACGGACCGAGCCGCTCGAGCGCCTCGTCGGTGAAGAAGAGATACGGCGGGCAGGTCTCCACCGTGGCGTCCACGCCGCGCCAGCGCGCGTCGCGGGCCATGCGGGCGGCGCGCGGACTCGAGCAGTGCACCACCTGCACGCGCGCGCCGAGGTCTTCGGCCAGCGCCAGCACGATCGCCACCGACAGATCCTCGACCACGGGCGGACGGCTCTCGGCATGCGCCGCGCCGGTCGTCCGGCCGTCGGCCTCGAGCTGCCGCTGCAAGGCCTCGAAGGTGGCCGTGTGCTCGCAGTGGAAGCAGTGACGCAGGCCCGTGGCCTTCACCACACGCATCAGGTCGCGCAACCGCACTTCGTCGGTGCACCACAGCCCGAAGAACTCGTCGAGCCGCGCCGGTGGGGGCGGCTGCAGAAAGGTCTTGAAGGCGATCGCCCCGGCCTCGGCCTGCTCGGCAATCGCGTCGAGGTTCTCGTGGCCGGCGCCGCCGTAGAGCGCGTAATCGATGAGCGCCGTGGGCTGCAGCAGCTCGGCGCGCCGGGCCAGCGACTCGCCCGAGTTCACGGGCAGCTTCGAAATCGGCATCTCGAAGAGCGTGGTGATACCGCCGGCGGCGGCCGCCGAGGTGCCCGACAGGAAGTCTTCGCGTTCGGGCACGCCCGGGTGGCGCGTATGCACGTGCGTGTCGATCACGCCGGGCAGGATGTGCAGACCGGACGCGTCGAGCGTGTCGGCGGCGTCGGCCCGCGCGTCCGGCGGCAGCACCTCGGCGATGCGGCCGTCGCGCACGCCCAGACTGGCGGCGCGCACCCCGGTCGACGTCACGAGCGTGCCGCCCGTGACGAGCAGGTCGAAAGGCAGGGCCGTCATGCTACGGGGTGCCGAACTTCTCCACGCGGTGGACGACCGGCGGCAGCGAGCGCAGATAGGCGTAGATGGCCCGCAGGTCGTCGTCGCGCATGCCGGCGTAGTAGGTCCAG
This sequence comes from uncultured Acidobacteriota bacterium, assembly GCA_963814395.1. GTDB lineage: Bacteria > Acidobacteriota > Vicinamibacteria > Vicinamibacterales > UBA2999 > CADEFD01. The sequence goes on along the minus strand of CAWFCS010000027.1, from coordinate 453,594 downwards.
GGCATCTCGGTGTTCTGCAGGCGCTCGGCGCCGGAGAGTGTGCGCGGCGGCGTGTTGCGAAAGGCCCGGAATTTCTCGACGAACTGCTCCTCGGTCCACGTGCCGATGCCCGTGGCGGCATCCGCGGTGATGTTGGCGGAACGCACCAGGCCCACGCCATTGGGCGAGAAGGGCGAACCGCCGGCGAACGCCATCCCGGCGAGCGGCGCGCCCTGATCGTCCATGGGTGTATGGCAGTCGGCGCAGACGGCGGCGTTCACGAGGTACTCGCCGTAGGCCACGCGGTCGGCGGCGGCGGGCACCGGCCGGTGTGACGGCGTCGTGGGAATGGTCCGCACGATGAGCGGCAAGGGAAAGTTGAGCGTGCGTGCGGGAACCGGCTGAACCGGCACAGAGGGCAGCGTGCGCAGGTAGGCGACGATCGCCTCCACGTCGTCGCGCGCCATCCGCGCGTAGCGTGGGTAGGGCATGAGCGGAAAGAGCGGCGTGCCGTCGCGGCTCACGCCCATGGTGATGGCCCGCAGCAACTCCCCATCGGTCCAGTTGCCCATCCCGCTGGGCGTGATGTTCTTGGCGATACAACACGAAGGGTTCGGCGCCGAAGCCGAAGCGCTGGCCGCCCTTGCCCTTGGTGGCCGCGATGACCGGCGCGCTGTACTGCGACCACTCGCGCTCGGCGTGGCACACCACGCAGCCAACGACGTTCTCGACCAGATACTGCCCCCGCGCCAGACGCTCTGGCGTGGCCTGGATGCGGACGTCCTCGGGCGCCGGCACGGCGGGGTAGTTCGTGAACAGCCAGAGCAGACCCGCGCCCGCCGCGAGCACGGCGAGGGCAACCACCCACGAGAGCAGTTTCACGATCGTCTTCATAGCCATGCGCCTCCAGGCGCTGGTCCCTATTCCGTGGTCCCTGGTCCCTGCCCTATTGCTGCGACGTGGCCCGCGGCGCCTTCTTCGAGGCCGCTACGATCGCGGCCACGTCGGCCGCCAGCTTCTTGGCGTCGTAAAGGATGCCGTCCTTCATCACGAAGTCGATGCCGCCCACGCGCTCGGGCTTGTTGGTGGCGTCGTTCAGGCGCACGGCGCCCGTGATGTAGAGCGTCTTGAAGTTCTGCAGCGGGTTCTGCTTGGTGATGACGAAGTCGGCCTTGAGCCCGGCGCGGACGAGGCCGAACTCAATCGGCTTGCCCTTGGGCTCGTGCAGCGCCTGCGCGCCGTAGTAGGTGGCCGAGCGAATCACCTCGAGGGGGTGGAACCCGGCCTCCTGCAGCATCTCGAGCTCGAGCAGGTAGCCGAAGCCGTAGGTCTGGTAGATGAAGCCCGAATCCGAACCGGTGGTGACGCGCCCGCCGGCGTTCTTGAAATCGACGACGAAGTCCATCCACACCTGGTAGAACTTCTTCCACGCCACTTCGTCTTCGGTGGTCCAGTCGAACCAGTAGGCGCCGTGCGCGTAGCGGTTCGGCTGATAGAAGTCCCACAGCGACTGCAGGGTGTACTTGTCGTGCCAGTCGGCGTTGCGCATGCGCATCACGTCGCGCCCGGCCGAGTAGATGGTCATGGTCGGGTCGAGGATGAACTTCTTGTCGACCCATTCCTTGACGAGCGCGTTCCAGCGTTCGCTGCCGCGCGGGTGGATACGATCCCAGTTGCGCGCCACCTGGCCGAAGCGGTGCTGTTCGTCGTTGTAGTTGATCGAGGCGTCGTAGGGCTGGATGCTCGTGTCTTTGAAGAGCGACTCGAACAGGCCGTAATAGTGCGTCATCGCGCCAAGGCCGAGCCGCGACGCGTCGAGCGCGGTCATGCGGCCGACGCCCATCTGGTCGAGGTGCGCGGTGGAGCCCAGGTTGTGTGTCTTCGCCTCGTCGAGCAGCGCTTCCATGATCTCGGGGTCGTGCGCGCCGAGCTTCAGGCCATCGACGCCCTTCTTGGCAGCAAAGCGCACCCATTCGCGCGCCGTCTCGGGCGTCTGTGGCCTGGTGCGGTCCCACCCTTCGCCGCTGAACGGCCGGTGATACGCGAAGATGCGCGGCGCCACGATCTGGTTCTTGGCGCTCAACTCGCGCTGCGCGAGGTCCCAGTCCATCGAGCCGCACGGCACGCCGCGCACGGTGGTGACGCCCGAGGCGAGCCACAGCTTGTAGACGTACTCGGCGTTCGTGGCCTGGCCGCCGCCGCAGTGCACGTGCGCGTCGACGAAGCCGGGCATGAGGTACATGCCGGTGCCGTCGAACTCCTTGGTGCCCTTGGCCGGGCGGCGATCGCCGATCGGCACCTTCGGGAAGCCCACGCTCGCCACTTCCTTGATCAGTCCACCCTCGACGACGACGTCCATCGGCCCGCGCGGCGGCGCGCCGGTGCCGTCGATGACGGTGATGCCGCGAATGACCATGCGGTCGAAGGGGCCTTCGCCCTCGCCGGTCTTGCGATTGGGGGTCGGCTGCATTTGCTGCGCCGACAAAGAGACAGTGGCGGCGACGGCCACGAGGCCGAGGGCCAGGCGCGAGGCGAGGGTCTTGCTGAACATGGGGTCCTCCGGAAGGCGGCATTGTACCAGCGCGCGGGCGACGCGCACGGGGTGCGTGCCGCCACGCACGACGGTTGCGGCCCCCGCCGAGCCGGACGCATAATGGCCGCGTGACTGTCGACCCGCTCGCGGTGGCCCGCCGCGTCATCGACGTGGAGATCGCCGGGCTGCGGGCCCTGGCCGACACGCTCGACGACGGCTTTGCGCGCGCCGTCGAGCGCCTGGCCGCGCATGCCGATCGCGGCCGCGCCGTGCTGTGCGGCGTGGGCAAGAGCGGCCACGTGGCGCGCAAGATCGCGGCGACGCTCGCCTCCACCGGCACGCCCGCGCAGTTCGTGCATCCCACCGAGGCCAGCCACGGCGACCTCGGCATGATCACCACCAACGACACGGTGATTGCGCTCTCGAACTCGGGCGAAACCAAAGAGATGGCCGACGTGGTGGCCTACTGCCGGCGTTTCGGCATCCCGCTCATTGCCGTCACCGTAGACCCCGCGTCGATGCTTGGACGCGCCGCCGACATCGTGCTCCGCCTGCCCGATGTGCCCGAAGCCTGCGGCGTCACGCAGGCCCCCACCACCTCGACCACCCTGCAGATGGCGCTCGGCGACGCACTGGCCGTGGCCCTGCTCGAGCGGCGCGGGTTCACTGCCGACGACTTCGTGGCCTTCCATCCCGGCGGCACACTGCGCGCGGCATTCCTGAAGGTCTCGGAGCTGATGCACGGCGGCGCCGACTGTCCGCTCGTGCCACACGACGCGCTCATGGGCGAGGCCATTCGCGTGATGAGCGCCAAGGGCTTCGGCTGCGTCGGCGTCGTCGATGCCGGGGGCGGCCTCGTGGGCGTCGTCACCGACGGCGACCTGCGGCGGCAGTTCAGCGACGGATTGCTCACGCGGCCGGCGCGCGAGGTGATGACGCGCGCGCCGCGCACCATCGCGCCCGACGCGCTGGCCGGCGAGGCCTTGCGCGCCATGACCGACCAGCCGCCGCGCGTGACCGTGCTCTTCGTCGTGTCCGGCGGCACGCCGGTTGGCCTCATCCACATGCACGACCTGTTGCGCGCCGGCTTGCGGTAGCCGCGTGGGCCGCCGGCGTCGTCACCGAAAGCTGTTGCCATGAACCCCGCCGCCGTCGCCCGCCCCAACCCGATCGTCGAGATCGCCGTGACCGGCGGCCGCACCGTGCGCCTGGGTCAGGCCCTGCCGCTCGTGTTCATCGCCGGTCCGTGCCAGATGGAAAGCCGCGGCCACGCGCTCGAGGTGGCGCATGCCCTGCGCGAAATCGCCGACCGGATCGGTGCCGGCCTGATCTTCAAGACCAGCTTCGACAAGGCCAACCGCACCAGCCTGGCGGCCGAACGCGGACTGGGCCTGGAGGCCGCGCTGCCCGTGTTCGCAGAGATTCGTGAGGCCACCGGCCTGCCGGTGCTCACCGACGTGCACACGGTCGAGCAGTGCGCGCAGGTCGCGGCGGTCGTCGACGTGCTGCAGATTCCCGCCTTCCTGTGCCGTCAGACCGATTTGCTCGTGGCGGCCGCGCACACCGGCCGCGTAGTGAACGTGAAGAAGGGCCAGTTCCTGGCCCCGTGGGACATGGCCAACGTGGTGGCGAAGGTGACCGCCGCCGGCAACGCCAACGTGCTCGTGACCGAACGCGGCGCGAGTTTCGGCTACAACACGCTCGTGTCCGACCTGCGCGCGCTGCCCGTGCTCGCCGCCACCGGCGCGCCGGTGGTGTTCGACGCCACCCATTCGGTGCAGCAGCCGGGCGGCCAGGGCACCAGTTCGGGCGGTCAGCGCGAATACGTGCCGGTGCTGGCGCGCGCGGCCGTGGCGGTGGGTGTGGCCGCGGTGTTCATCGAGACACATCCCGACCCCGACCACGCGCCGTCGGACGGGCCGAACATGGTGCCGCTCGCGCGAATTCGAAGCGCTCGCGCGCATGCTGCAGGAGTTCGACGCGCTGGCCAAGCGGCTGCGCGGCGCCCAGTTGCCCAGCGCCGCCGGCTAGTCGGTGCGCAGGGCCGTGAGCGGCTCCACGCGCATCGCCCGGCGGGCCGGCACCGCGTTGGCGAGCGCACCAGCCGTGAGCAGCGCCAGCGCCGCGGCGCCCCAGGCCAGCGGGTCGAGCGGCGTCACGCCGTAGAGCAGGCCGCGCAGCACGAACGCCACGGCCGCGGCCAGGGCCGCGCCCACGCCCAGGCCCACGCCTACGAGGGTGAGTCCCTGGCGCATCACCATCGTGAGCACGCCGGCCGGCTCGGCGCCGAGCGCCATGCGCAAGCCGATTTCTTTCGTGCGCCGCGCCACCGAAAAAGCCACCACGCCGTAGAGCCCAATTGCGGCGAGCAGCGTGCCGAGCGCGCCGAATGCGGTCGCGAGCAACGCGCCCACGCGCGCCGGCATCAGCGCAGCCGCCAGGTGGTCGTCCATCGTGCTCGCGTCCATCACGACCAGGCCCGGGCTCGAGGGCCGTAAGCTCGCGCCGCATCGCCGCCACCAGGGCCGTGGCGTCGCCGCTCGTGCGGGCGACCAGGAAGTTGTAGCGGCTCGGGCGCTGCGCCGCCGCGAAGTAGACGAACGGCGCCGGCTGCTCGAGCACGCCGTGCTGCTTGTGGTCGGCGTTGACGCCGACCACGCGGAAGGTGCGGCCGGTGCTGGCGATGGTGAGCGTGTGGCCGAGCGCCGATTCCCCCGGCCAGAAGCGCCGCGCCATGGTGGCGTTGACGATCGCCACGGCCGGTGCCCCGTCGCTGTCGGCGGCGTTCGACGTCGCGCCCCTCGACCAGCCGCACGCCGAGCGTGGCGAGGTAGCCGGGCGACACCGACACGTTCTCGATGGTCTCGCCGCGCTGGCCTTCGGCATAGGTGCGGTTGTCGATCTTCATCTCCTGCTGGCTGAAGTTGAAGGTGAAGGGCAGGGTGGGCGTGACGGTGCCGGCGGACGACGACCTCGGGCAGCGCCTCGATGCGGGCCAGCGCGGTGCGCCAGAACTCGAGGCCGCGCGCCGGCTCGTAGCGCATCATGTCGGTGTCGAAGGCCACGGCCGCGAGCCCGCGCGGCTCGAAGCCCACGTCGGCCCGTTGCGAGGCGCCGAGGCTGCGCAGCAGCAGGCCGGCCACCACCAGCAGCACCGCCGTGAGCGCCACCTGGGCCACGACCAGGCCGTCGCGCAGCGCCCAGCGCCGGCCGCCCACGCGGGCCGCGGGCGCCTCGCCGCGCAGGTCGCCGACGACGTTCGGCCGCGACGCCTTCAGCGCCGGCAGCAGGCTGGCCAGCAGGCCGGTGACCGCGGCCACCGCCAGGGTGAAGGCCAGCACGCGCGCGTCGAGCCGCAGGTCGAGCGCGACCTCCACCGGCAAGGGCAACTCGATGGCCAGCAGCACGCGGATGAGCGCCCAGGCCGACGCCACGGCCGCCGCCGCGCCGAGCGCGCCGAGCACCAGGCCCTCGACGAGCAGTTGCTGCACGAGCCGCGCGCGGCTCGCGCCGATCGCCAGCCGCACGCTGATCTCGCGGCCGCGCGACGAGGCCCGCGCCAGCAGCATGCCGGCCACGTTGGCGCAGGCAATGAGCAGCACCAGGCCGACGATGCCCATCAGTCCGGCCGCTCCCATCGAGAGCACGCCGCCGGCCTGCGGCACGAGCATGCGCACGTCGCCGCTGGGTATGGCCGACACGCGCGCGTCCTGGTTGGTCTGCGGATAGGCGGCGGCCAGCTGCGTGCCGATGAGCGCCACATTGGCATGCGCCGCGGCGGCAGTCACCCCGTCCTTCAACCGTCCTTTGATGAACATCCAGCGCGCGCCGCGCCGTTCGAGGCGGGTGCGTCCGGGGCCGGGCACGGTGTTGGTGATGCCGATCGGCTCCACCTCTTCGGCGTGGGCCATCGGCAGCCAGAGTTCGGGCGTGAGCAGCGGCACCACGCCCGTGAACGCGGCGGGCGCCACGCCGGCCACGGTGTAGGCGAGACCGCGCAGCGTGATCGGCCGGCCGACGATGGCCGGGTCGCCGCCGAACTCACGACGCCACATCCGGTCCGAGAGCACGACGACGCGTTCGGCCTCGGGACGATCGTCGGCAGGTGCCAGCAGGCGGCCGAGCTGCGGCTGGATGCCGAGCAGGGCGAAGTGGTTGCCGGTCACGATCTGGCCGAGCGCGACGCGCGAGCGATCGCCGAGCGCCAGCGGCGCCATCATCGGGCTGTAGGCGGTCATGTCGGAGAAGACGGTGTTCTGCGCCTTGAGATCGAGGTAGTCGGCGTACGACGAGGTGGCGTATTCGTCGCCGTCGCCGCCGGTCGTGAAGAGGTCGACGAGCGACTCGGGCGCGGTCACGGGCAACGGACGGAACAGCACCGCGTCGACCAGCGAGAACATGGCGGTGTTCACGCCCACGCCCAGGCCGAGCGACAGCACGGCCACGGCGAAGAACCCGGGGCTGCGGCGCAGCGCGCGGGCGGCGTAGCGCACGTCCTTCATCACGGCTTCGAGCATCGCGACCTCCGTCGGATCTGGCATGTCCGCCGGTCCTGCCTGGGACATACGGTCACGCCGAGCGGAAGTTCGACCCTGGGGCGACGGGTGTGACGAACGGAGGACGGATCGGCCGTCAGAGCTTGCGGTAGTGGCGCGATTGCCGCGCCACGGCGGCGCGCGCCACCACGGCCGGCAGGTGCTTGGCGCCGAAGGCCACGGCGCGGTTCACGCGCCCGGGCACCACGAGCGCCTGCCCCGCCATCACCGCGGCGTAGCTCTCGTCCACCACCTGACGCGCGTCGAGCCACATGAAGCGCGGCATCGCCTGCATCTGCTGGCGCGTGCCCGTGACGTCGTGGAACTCGGAATAGGTGAAGCCCGGGCACGACGCGGTGACGTGCACGCCGTGCTCCGCGCACCTCGCCGGCAAGCGCCTCCGAGAACTTCACGAGAAACGCCTTCGAGGCGGCGTAGAGCGTGTGGCCGGGTGCCGCCGGCACGAGCGCCGCCAGCGACGCCATGTTCACGACGCGGCCCCACCGCCGCGCGATCATGCCCGGCAGCAGGCGATGCGTGAGCTCGGCCACGGCGGTGACCAGCACCTGAATGAAGTCGGCGTGGCGCTGCCACTCGCTGCGTCCGTAGGCGCCGGGCACGCCGTAGCCGGCGTTGTTCACGAGCAGGTCGATGGTCAGGCCGCGCGCCTCGAGCGCCGCGCACAAGGCCGCGGGGGCGGCCGGGTCGGCCAGATCCGCGGGCAGCACGTGCACGGTCACGCCGTGCGCAGCCCGCAGCGCCGTCGGCGAGCGCCTCGAGGCGATCGGCGCGCCGGGCCGTGAGCACCAGGGCGTAGCCGTGCTCGGCGAGCCGCTCGGCGAAGGCCTTGCCGATGCCGGCAGAGGCGCCAGTGACGAGCGCCGTGCGGCCCTGCCCCTCGCGTGTCATCGCGGCATTATCCTCCGGTATGATGGACCCTTCCCTCGGGAGGTTGCCCATGTTCGTGAAAGCCGCCACGCTCGCGCTCGTCGCCACGCTCTGCACGGGCTGCATTCGCAGCGCCACGGTCATCAACGTGAAGGCCGACGGCAGCGGCACGGTCGAGCAGACGATGCTCGTGAACCTGGGGCTCATGAAGGGCATGCTGGGCGGCCTGGGCGGCCAGTCGACGCCCTCGCCCGGCGCGCTCAACGAGGCCGACCTCAAGCGCACCGCCACGCGCATGGGCGAAGGCGTCACCTACGTGTCGGCCGAACCGCGTGAAGAGTCCGGACGGCTTCGAAGGCTCGAAGGCGATCTATGCCTTCACCGATGTGACCAAGCTGCGGGTCGACCAGGACCCGAACCTGTCGGGCTCCACGACCGGCGGCATCTCCACGCCGCCGAAGGACAGCAACCCCGTGACTTTCGCGTTCGCCAAGGCGGGCGGCGTCAACACCCTCACCGTGTCGCTCAAAGACGAGCCCAAGGCCGCCGACGCCAAGACGCCGGCACCCACGGGCGGGCCCGACATGGACAATCCCCAGATGATGGAGATGATGAAGTCGATGTTCAAGGGCTTCAAGGTGAGCATCGACGTGGTGGTGGCGGGCGCCATCGTGAAGACCAACGCCGATCACGTGTCCGGGTCACGCGTGACGCTGCTCGAGATGGACATGGAGACGCTGCTCAAGGACGACGCCAAGCTCAAGGAGCTGCAGAAGGTGCTCGGTCCGGGCGCCTCGGTGAGCGAACTGAAGCCCTACCTGAAGGACGTCAAGGGCCTCAAGATCAACGACCCGGTAGTCACCATCGCCTTCAAGTAACCGTCAGGGCTGGCGCGGCGCCGGTGGCGGCGCCGATGCCTCCGCGTCGCGCTTCGTGTTGAAGGCGCTGGCCATGAAGGCGAGGCCGAGCATCACGAATGCACCGCCGATCCCGAACCCGGTGCCCGGGGCCGCGGCGGCAAACGCAGATCAGCATGAAGAGGGCCAGCCCCAGGCCGCACATCAGGATGCCGAGCGTCATCTTGAAGCCATGCGCGTGCTGCAGCGCGCGGTCGCCGAGCACAGGATCGGGCGGCGTCATCCCGCGCTCGATCATCGCCATCCGCTCGCGGTGACGGAACTCGGCCTGGCGGTAGCCGCGCTGGACGATCAGCCACAGCACGGCCACACCGGCGACGATGAGGAGCGCGGGCAACAGGAGCATCAGCGCATAGAAATCTCGTTCTCACCCACCAGCAGTTCCTCCGTATGCCTGCTTAGACTGGCCGCACGGGCCCGATTGTTTCAGGCCCGCGCCGCTGAAACAATCCAGGCCGTCCGACTGCTCTAATGGCAGAGCGCATGTCCGACACGTCCGAACGCGACCTGGTCGCGCGCTGCCGCCGCGGGGAAGAGGCGGCCTTTCGGGAGCTGGTCGAGCGCTATTCACCCATGGTCTTCGCCTTGGCCGGACGGCTCGTGCAGGCGCCCCAGCGCCCCGAGGACATCGCGCAGGAGACGTTCCTGCGCGTGCACCGCGGCCTGCCCCATTTTCGCGGCGAGGCCAAGCTGAGCACCTGGATCTACCGCATCGTGTCGAACGTGGCTTTCGAGGCACGCGGCCGGGAACATCCGCGCGACGTGTCGCTCGACGACGACGCCGCGCCGGTGGCCCGGCCGGGCCTGCGCGACCGCGTGTTCTCGGACATCGAGCTGCGTGACCGGCTCGACAAGGCGCTGGCCCGCCTGCCCGCGCACTACCGGGTGCTCGTGCACGGGCACTACGTGAAAGGCGTGAAATACGAGGACCTGGCCGCGGCGCTCGATCTGCCGATCGGCACCGTGAAAACCCATCTCTTTCGCGCCAAGCGGCTCTTGCGCGAGGCCCTCGAGGGCGACCTCGCATGACATCCCCCCCCTGCCATGCCTTGCGCGACGCGGTCGCCGAGATTGCCACGGGCGGGCCCGTGGCGGCCGAGGATCAGGCGCACCTCGACGCCTGTGCCGACTGCCAGGCCAGCCTGGCCCTGGCGCGCCGCATCGAACGGGTGCTCGCCACCTGGCCCACGCCGGCCCCACCCGCCCACTTCGCCAGCTGCCGTGGCGACGGCGGCCCGGCGCGAGACGTGGCGTCAGGAGCAGGTGATCGACTGGGGGTTCAATGTGGCCCTGGGCGCGGGGTTGGCCGCCGTCGCTGCCGGGTTGGCCGGCATGGTGTGGGTGGTGGGCGCCACGGCCGGCGTCGAAGGCGCGCCGCAACTGGCGCGGTCGGCCGTGAACGCGCTGCTCGACACCGCCCGGGCCCAGGCGCCGGTCGTGGGCACCGCCACGCTGCTGCTCGGCACCACGCTGGCGGCGTGGTGGTGGGCCGAGGAACGCGCGCGCTGGTAACATGCGCGCCTGTGGCACCGGCGCCGGATCCGCGACCGTTTCTGAAGTGGGCAGGGGGCAAGCGCCAACTGCTCCCGGTGCTGCGCACCTATTACCCGGCTGTCATCGACGGCTACCACGAGCCGTTCCTTGGGTCGGGCGCGGTGTTCTTCGACCTGTGGTCGAGCGGACGCCTGCAGGGCGCGCGCGTGTCGCTCAGCGACGAAAATCCGGACCTGGTCGGTTGCTATCTTCGGGTGCGCGATGCCACCGATGCGGTGATTGTGGCACTGGAAGAGCTGGCGCGCGGACACGCGGCCGGCGGACGCACCTTTTACTACGACGTGCGCGACGGACGCTTCAACCCGGCTCGCGCCGCCTGGGCAGCCGCGGGCGCCCAGCCAGAGACCTATGACCCGGGCCTGGCAGCGATGCTTCTCTACCTCAACCGTACCGGCTACAACGGGCTGTTCCGGCTCAACCGTTCAGGCGGTTACAACGTGCCGGCCGGCCGGTATGCCCGGCCGCGCATCGTCGACCCGGTGCGCCTGCATGCCGCCGCGGCGGCGCTGTCGGCCCCAGGCGTGTCGGTGACCTGCGCGCCGTTCGATGGGGTGGTCGGCCGGGCCCGGCCCGGGGACTTCGTCTACTTCGACCCGCCGTATGCTCCGCTCGGCCGCACCGCGAACTTCCGGCACTACACGGCCAAGGGCTTCACCGACGCCGATCAGGAACGGTTGCAGGCGCTGGCCGTGTCGCTCGCCGGCCAGGGCGTGCGGGTGCTGCTGAGCAACTCGAGCGCCGCGTCGATCGAGCAACTCTACGGCGGCCGCTCAGCGGTGTCGGCCGGCTTCAGCATGCGCCGCGTGCCGGCACGGCGCGCCATCAACACCCGGGCCGACCGGCGCGGCTTCGTCGACGAGCTGGTGGTCAGCAACTTGCTGCCGGGCGCCTAGGGGCGTTGCCCCCAGCCGACGGAAGGGCGGCGCGCCACACCGCCCCTGTCGCCGCGCGGTCCTCGAACCGAAACTAGTAAGACGCCGAGGGAAAAGGCCCGTGCAACGGGCGCAGACCGCCCCCTGGACCGCCCGGGGAACCGTGCTACTCTGGCAAGACAATAGACCTTGCGAAAGTGGCGGAACTGGCAGACGCGCCGGACTTAGGATCCGGTAGCCGCAAGGCTATGGGGGTTCGACTCCCCCCTTTCGCACCAGCCGCCGCTCACTTTGAGTGAAAACCACACGCGTGAGCTTCGGCTAGGCAGGCCATGCGGCGTCTCGCCGAAGCGCCGAAGGCGCGAAGGCGGACCACTCGGAACCTCCCCATCCACACCAGAACCCTAGATGAAGACTGAACTTGTAGACGTCAACGAGACGCGGCGCAACCTGGTCGTGGAGATTCCCACGAGCGAGGTCGAGTCGGCCATCGATCGGGTCACCCGCGAATACACCAAGTCGGCGCGCCTGCCCGGCTTCCGGCCCGGCAAGGTGCCCGCCACCGTGGTGCGCCAGCGCTTCCGCGCCCAGATCCTGCACGACGTGGCCCACGACCTCATCCCCCGCACCATCGATCAGGTGCTGTCCGACAAGGGCGTCGAACCGGTGGACACGCCCGACGTGAAGGACGTGGTCGTCGAAGAGGGCAAGCCGCTTTCGTTCACGGCCAGTTTCGACGTGGTGCCGCCCTTCGACCCAGGCGATTTCGGCGACATCCAACTGCGCCGTGCGGCCGTGTCGGTGGACGACGACGCCGTGCAGCAGACCCTCGAGCGCCTGCGTGAACGGGCCGCGCGTTCCGAGCCGGTCGAAGGCGGCGTGGCCGAAGGCCACACGCTGGTCATCGACCTCGAACGCCGCGCCACCGGCGCCGACGGCAAGGCCGCCGCGCCCGACACGCACGAGAAGGTCTCGATCGAGATGGGCGCCCCCGCCAACCCGCCCGGCTTCGACGCCGAGGTCATGGGCATGACGGTGGGCGAATCCCGCACCTTCACGCTGAGCTACCCGGCCGACTACGCCGTGGCCGAGCTGGCTGGCACGTCGGTGGGCTATACCGTGCAGCTCACGGAACTGCGCCGCCGGGTCGTGCCGGCGCTCGACGACGAATTCGCCAAGGATCTGGGCGAAGAGCTGGATTCTCTCGACGCGCTGCGGGCCCGCGTGCGCACCGACCTCGAGGCCGAGTCGAAGGACGCCTCCGAGCGTCAGGTGCGGGCCGACCTGCTCAAGCAGCTCGCCAAGCGCCTGCCCTTCCCGGTGCCCGGTGCCCTGGTCGACCGAGAAATCGACCGGCGGGTCGAAGAGTTCGCCCGCCGCCTGATGTCGCAGCAGATCGACCCGCGCCGCACCAACATCGACTGGGCCGCCTTCCGCCAGGGCCAGCGCGACCCGGCGCAAGAGGCGGTGGCCTCGGCGCTGGTGCTCGACCAGATTGCGCGGCGTGACGGTATCGACGCCGGCGAGGCCGACATCGAAGAAGAGTTGGCCCGCTACGCGGAACGCACCGGCCTCACCGCCGCGGCCGTGCGGGCCCGGCTCGAACAGGAAGACGGCGGGCTCGCCCGCATGCAGATGGGACTGCGCCGCGAGTCGACCGTCACCACGGTGCTCAGCCGCGTGCAGGTGGTGGAGTGAAGGACGCGCCCGGCGCGCCGATTGATCTCATGAGGAATGGCACCGTGACTGACTCGCGCATGACGCTCGTGCCCATGGTGGTCGAGCAGACCAACCGGGGCGAACGCGCCTACGACATCTTCTCGCGGTTGCTCAAGGACAACATCATCTTCCTCGGCACGCCGATCGACGACACCGTCGCCAATCTCGTGATCGCGCAGATGCTCTTCCTCGAAGCCGAAGACCCCGACAAGGACATCCTGCTCTACATCAACAGCCCGGGCGGCGTGATCACCGCGGGCCTCGCCATCTACGACACGATGCAGTACGTGCGGCCCGATGTGCAGACGTTGTGCATCGGCCAGGCCGCGTCGATTGCCGCGGTGCTGCTCACCGCCGGCGCCAAGGGCAAGCGCGCATCGCTGCCCAACTCGCGCATCCTGATTCATCAGCCCTGGATGTCGGGGCTCGGTGGTCAGGCCACCGACATCGCGCTTGCGGCGAAGGAGATTCTGCGCCAGCGCGAGCGGATCAACGAGATCATGGAGCTGCACACGGGGCAGCCCTTGAAGCGTATTCAGGACGACACGGAGCGCGACTACATCATGTCGCCCGATGAAGCCAAGGAATACGGAATACTTGACGACGTGATTCGGAAACGGGTGTAACATCGAAGAGAAGCGTCCCCCGGACGCGTCTCCTGCCGCGAGATTCCCTATGGTCAAGAAGAACGGCGAAGGTGAGATCCTGCGCTGCTCGTTCTGTAACAAAGATCAGAACGACGTCAGGAAGCTCATCGCCGGCCCCACGGTCTTCATCTGCGATGAGTGCGTCGAAGTCTGCAACGACATCATTGCCGACGACAACCGCGAGAGCCGCAGCGTGCGCTCCGCCCTGCCGTCGCCGCCCGAGATCAAGAAGTTCCTGGACGAGTACGTCATCGGCCAGGAGCGCACCAAGAAGAAGCTCGCCGTCGCGGTCTACAACCACTACAAGCGGCTCGAAATCCAGAAGCAGCCCAAGGGCCGCACCGATGTCGAACTCACCAAGTCGAACATCCTGCTGATCGGCCCGACCGGCACCGGCAAGACGCTGCTCGCGCAAACCCTCGCCAAGCTGCTCTCGGTGCCCTTCACCATCGTCGACGCCACCACGCTCACCGAAGCGGGCTACGTCGGCGAAGACGTCGAGAACATCATCCTCAAGCTGCTGCAGGCGGCCGGGGGCGACATCGAGAAGTGCCAGCAGGGCATCGTCTACATCGACGAGATCGACAAGATCGGCCGCAAGGACGAAAATCCGTCGATCACCCGCGACGTGTCGGGCGAAGGCGTGCAGCAGGCGCTGCTGAAGATTCTGGAAGGCACGGTGGCCAACGTGCCGCCCCAGGGCGGACGCAAGCATCCGCACCAGGAGTTCTTCCAGATCGACACGACCAACATCCTGTTCATCTGCGGCGGCGCGTTCGTGGGCCTCGACAAGGTCGTGGAACGCCGGCTCGGCAAGAAGACGCTCGGCTTCCGCGCCGACATCAAGTCGCGCAAGCAGCGCGACTCGGGCTCGATGCTCGAGCAGGTGGAGCCGCAGGATCTGATCCGCTTCGGCCTCATCCCCGAGTTCGTCGGCCGCCTGCCGGTGCTCGGCACGCTGCACGAACTGGATCGCCCGGCGCTGGTGCAGATTCTCACGCAGCCGCGCAACGCCATCGCGCGCCAGTACCAGAAGCTCTTCGAGTACGAAAACGTGAAGCTGCGCTTCACCGACGACGCGATGGAAGCCATTGCCGACATGGCGCTCGACCGCAAGATCGGCGCGCGTGGGCTCCGCATGATCATCGAAGATCTGATGCTCGAGCTGATGTACACGCTGCCCGGCCAGAAGAAGGGCCGTGAATACGTCGTCACCCGCGAGATGGTGCTCACGAAGAACACCGGCCTCGAGGTCATCGAAAAGGCAGGCTGATGGAAGTCTACGAGACCCTCCCCGTCGTTCCGCTGCGCGACGTCGTCGTCTTCCCGCACATGATGATGCCGTTCGTGATTGGACGGCCGTCGTCGATTCGCGCGCTCGAACACGCGCTCGGCAAGGACAAGCGCATCTTCCTGGCCGCCCAGCACGACGCCGGCACCGACGACCCCCGCCCCGAAGACGTCTTCATGATGGGCTGCGTGGCCAACGTGGTGCAGAGCCTGAAGCTGCCCGACGGCAACATCAAGGTGCTGGTCGAGGGCGTGGAACGCGCCCGGGTCATCGAGTGGAAGGAAGACAAGGGCTTCTTCCGCGTGGTCGTGAAGGTGCTGCAGAAGCAGCGTGAAGCCGCCGGCGACGTGGAACAGACCATGAGCCGCGTGGTGGCGCTCTTCGAGCAGTACGTCAAGCTCTCGAACAACCTGCACTACGACGCCATGATCGCCGCCGTGAAGGTCGACGATCCCGGCAAGCTCGCCGACACCATTGCCGCCCACCTGCTGGTCGGCGTCGACGAGAAGCAGAACCTGCTCGAGATCATCTCGCCGCTCGAACGCCTCAACCGCATTGCCGGCATCCTCGATGCCGAGGTAGACAAGCTCCAGGTCGATCGCCGCATCCAATCGCGCGTGAAGAAGCAGATGGAGAAGGCGCAGAAGGAGTACTACCTCAACGAGAAGATGAAGGCGATCCAGAAGGAACTGGGCCGCAAGGACGACAAGGGCAACGAAGTCGACGACCTGAAGAAGAAGATCGATCAGGCGCGCATGCCCAAGGACGTGGCCGAGAAGGCCATCCAGGAACTGAAGCGCCTCGAGGCGATGCCGCCGATGTCGGCCGAAGCCACCGTGTCGCGCAACTACCTCGACTGGCTGATCGCCGTGCCGTGGCACAAGAAGACGCAAGGAGAGCCGCGACCTGAAGCACGCCGAAGCCGTGCTCAACGAAGACCACTACGGCCTCGAGAAGATCAAGGAACGCGTGCTCGAGTTCCTGGCCGTGCGCGCGCTGGTCAAGAAGCCGAAGGCCACCATCCTCACGCTGGCCGGCCCTCCGGGCGTGGGCAAGACCTCGCTCGCCAAGTCGATCGCCCGGGCCATGAACCGCAAGTTCGTGCGCCTGTCGCTCGGCGGCGTGCGCGACGAAGCCGAAATCCGCGGCCACCGCCGCACCTACATCGGCGCCTTCCCCGGCCAGATCATCCAGATGATGAAGAAGGCCGGCACCATGAACCCGGTCTTCCTGCTCGACGAAGTCGAGAAGATGTCGATGGACTTCCGCGGCGACCCGTCGGCGGCGCTGCTCGAGGTGCTCGACCCCGAACAGAACTCGACCTTCCAGGATCACTACCTGGATGTGGAATACGACCTCTCGAACGTGATGTTCGTGTGCACCGCCAACGTGCTGCACACCATTCCCCAGGCGCTGCGCGACCGCATGGAAGTGCTGCAGCTGGCCGGCTACACCGAAGTCGAGAAGATCGAAATCGCCAAGCGCTTCCTGGTGCCGAAGGCGGTCGAGGGCAACGGCCTCACCGACAAGAACATCACCTTCACCGGCGACGCCGTGCAGGCCGTGATTCAGCGCTACACGCGCGAAGCCGGCGTGCGCAGCCTCGAGCGCGAGATCAACTCGGTGTGCCGCAAGGTGGCGCGCAAGGTGGTCACCGAAGGCGCCGGACACCTTCGAAGAGATCACCTCCGACAAGATCACGCAGTACCTGGGCGTGCCGCGCTTCCGGCCGAGCCTGGCCGAAGAAGTGAACGAAGTGGGCGTGGCCACGGGCCTGGCCTGGACCGAAGTGGGCGGCGAGATTCTGGTCACCGAAGCCACCCTGATGCCCGGCCGCGGCCGGCTCACGCTCACCGGCAAGCTCGGCGACGTGATGCAGGAATCGGCGCAGGCGGCCATGAGCTACATCCGCTCACGGGCCGAGGAATTCGGCATCGCGAAAGACTTCAACCGCCGGCTCGACGTGCACGTGCACATCCCCGAGGGCGCCATTCCCAAGGATGGCCCGTCGGCCGGCATCACGCTGTGCACCGCCATGATCTCGGCGCTGGCCAAGATCAAGACGCGGCGTGAAGTGGCCATGACCGGCGAAATCACCCTGCGCGGCAAGGTGCTGCCGATTGGCGGCGTGAAGGAGAAGGTGCTGGCGGCCCATCGCGCCGGCGTCACCACCATCCTGATGCCGAAGGACAACGAGAAAGACCTCGCCGACATTCCGAAGAACGTGCTCGACACGCTGAGTATTCATCTCGTGTCGACGATGGACGAAGTGCTGAAGCTCGCGCTCGAAGGCCCGATCACCCCGCTGCCACCGTCGGTCGACACCGACGTGGCTGCAGGTGAGGGTCCCGACGCGGTGACGCACTAAAGAGATTTGGCGCGCGTCACAGCTTCGTTCGTCACGAGTGCCGCGGGCGCCAGTGGCTTCCCAAAGGAGGAGCTGCCGGAGATCGCCTTCGTGGGCCGCTCGAACGTCGGCAAGTCGACCCTGATCAACTCGCTCGTGAAGGCCACCGTGGCCCGCACGAGTGCGGCGCCAGGGAAGACCCGGTTGGCCAATTTCTACCGGCTGCACCGGGAAGGTGACACGCCGTTCTATCTCGTGGATCTTCCCGGGTACGGATATGCCCGGGGCGGCCGCGAGACGGCGGCAGAGTTCAATCTGCTGGCCGACGCGTATTTCAACCGGGCAGGTCGTGAAGGCTTCTCGCCCGTGCGAGGGGCCCTGTTGCTCATCGACAGCCGGCACCCCGGCCTCGATGCCGACCGGCGTGCCTGGGAATGGCTGGAAAGCACCGGCGTGGAACACGCCGTGCTGGCCACGAAGCTCGACAAGTTGACGCGGGCCGAACGCCAACGTCATCTGCGTGAACTGGAAGCGCACCATCAAGGCCCCGTGCTCCCGCTCTCAGCGGTGTCCGGGGAAGGACTGGACGAACTGTGGAAACTGATAGCAAGCCTGCTCCGGCGCCCGCCGCTCCCCCCCAACCCACCGCACCCGAGCAAGCCGTAACGCTCGACCTCTCCACGCTGAAGGAGATGAGCGTGTCGGCCCTCACCAAGGTGGCGAGGGACCTCGACATCCCCGGCGCCACGGGGATGCGCAAACAGGAGCTCATCTTCGAGATCCTGCGCGCGCGCGCCGAGAAGAGCGGCCTGATCTTCAGTGAAGGCGTGCTCGAGGTGCTGCCCGACGGCTTCGGCTTCCTGCGCGCCCCCGACTACAACTACCTGGCGGGGCCCGACGACATCTACGTGTCGCCGTCGCAGATCCGGAAGTTCGACCTGCATACCGGCGACACCGTGGCCGGGCAGATTCGACCGCCGAAGGAAGGCGAGCGCTACTTCGCCCTGATCAAGGTGGAAGCGGTCAACTTCGAGCCTCCCGCCCGCGGCAAAGAGCGCATCTTCTTCGAGAACCTCACCGCCGCTCTACCCCCAGGAAAAAATCAAGCTCGAGGCCGACGCCGAGAACCTCTCCACGCGCGTCATGGACCTGATGACGCCGCTCGGCAAGGGCCAGCGCGGCTTGATCGTGGCGCCGCCCCGCACCGGCAAGACCATGCTGCTGCAGGCGATCGCCAACTCGATCACCACGAACCACCCCGAGATTTACCTGATCGTGCTGCTCATCGACGAGCGGCCCGAAGAAGTGACCGACATGCAGCGCTCGGTGCGCGGCGAGGTCATCAGCTCCACCTTCGACGAGCCGGCGCAGCGCCACGTGCAGGTGGCCGAGATGGTCATCGAAAAGGCCAAGCGCCTGGTGGAACACAAGAAGGACGTGGTCATCCTGCTCGACTCGATCACGCGTCTGGCCCGCGCCTACAACACCATCGTGCCCACCAGCGGCAAGGTGCTGTCGGGCGGCGTCGACAGCAACGCGCTGCAGCGCCCGAAGCGCTTCTTCGGCGCCGCGCGCAACATCGAAGAGGGCGGCTCGCTCACCATCATCGCCACGGCGCTCGTCGACACCGGCTCGCGCATGGACGAAGTGATCTTCGAAGAGTTCAAGGGCACGGGCAACAGCGAAGTGCACCTCGACCGCAAGCTCGCCGACCGGCGCGTGTTCCCCGCCATCGACATCCAGAAGAGCGGCACTCGTAAAGAGGAGCTGCTCATGTCGAAGGAAGACCTGAACCGCGTCTACGTGCTGCGCCGCGTGCTCACGCCGCTCTCCCCCGTGGAAGCGATGGAGCTGCTGCTCAGCAAGATGGGCAAGACCAAGAGCAACGGCGAGTTCCTGAACGCGATGAGCGGCGGCAAGGGCTAGCAAAGGGCCTGTCACCGAGCCCTCGATCACGCGAGGTGACTGGCCCAGCTCTCCTCCAGCGACCGACGGCGGCCCAAAGGCCGCCGTTGTCGTGTACTGCACACGGTGACAGCGCACTGAGCTGCCGCCCGGCACTGCCACCTCCCTCCGTCCTCGCCAGATCCCCCACGAGCATCTCGGCCTCCAAAGGCCTGTCACCGAGCCCTGGATCGTGCGAGGTGACTGGCCCAGTTCTCCTCCAGCGCACGACGGCGGAACCCGCCTGCCTCGCCGAAGCCAACGAGCTTCGGCCGGCGTAGGCGGGGCCGCCGTTGTCGTGTACGGCACACGGTGGCGGCACCCTGAGCTGTCGCCCGGCACTGCCACCTCCCTCCGTCCTCGCCAAATCCCCCACAAGCATCTCGGCCTCCAAGGGCCTGTCACCGAGCCCTGGTTCATGCGAGGTGACTGGCCCAGCTCTCCTCCAGCGACGGCACATGGTGACGGCGCGCTGAGCTGCCGCCCAGCACTGCCACCTCCCTCCGTCCTCGCCAGATCCCCCACAAGCATCTCGGCCTCCGGGAGGAGGCAGCGCCGGGCAACAGCGGCAAGCGCCGGCCCATCCGCCACCGGCCCGCCGCACAACGGCCGCGATATGCCGACCAGCCTATCTCCAGACTCCGGCTGCGCCTTCCTCGTCAGAAGCCCTTGGGCCGCATCAGCTTGCAGCGAATTTGACCGCGACAGCCCGCCCCGCTATCCTGCGACGGCTGCCGGATCTCTTGGGATATGCCGGTCGGCACAATTGTAATTAGCCGGACCATTGAACTTGGAGGCCGAGTTGCGTCGAGCGATTGCTTTCGCGCTGTGCGCTTTCGGCGTAACGGCGTTTGCGAGAGGCGATAACGTGATCATCGACAAGGTCGCGTCCATCCGCACACTTCAGTACGCGCCCACGGCCGCGCGGCTTGTCGTGTTCGCGGTTGACGACTTGGGTGAACCACTAGCTGGCGCCACCGTTGATGTAATCAGTGCTCGGAAGAAGGTGCTGTCCACGATCGCCACTTCGTCCACCGGAGCCGCGAGATTCGAGTTGTCTGTCCGTGAGCAGGTCACTGTCCGTGTGAGCTCTGTGGGTTTCACGACGGCAGAGGCGCGTCGCGTGTCTTTGGTGTCGGGTCGTCTGACGGCGGTAGCACTACCGCTCGAGCTTGGGCCGATCAAGGACGCAATTTTCTCGAAGCCGAAGTAGGCCGGCTAACGTCCGCATGAACCCGGCGGCGTTCAGCTTCTGTGGAATTGTCCGGGCATCTGGGCGCCGCGGGCTATGCGCCGTCCGTTAGGCCGAGATGAATCAGCGCGCGGCGTTCGTGGTCGTTCGCGCATTCACGAGTGTGCCAGATGCTCACGTCGCGCGGTCCGTGCTCGACTCGACTGGCATCCCGACCCGTATCGCCGATGAGCACCTGGTGTCGGCCGACTGGCTGTATTCAAATGCGATCGGGGGCGTCAAGCTGCTCGTGCCAGAAGACCGAGCGGCGGAAGCCCTCGCGGTGCTCGACGCCACACCAACAGAGATCGAGCTGCCGCCGTACCTGGCTGGCCATGAACCAGCGGCCGGATGCCGGGCGTGTGGGGGCGAGGCATTCGAGTTCGTCGTTCAAGGGCGCCGTTGGGCGGCACTGAGTTGGCTCTTGGTTGGCCTCCAATTCATGCCGGTGCGCAAGGGGTACCGGTGTTGCAACTGCGGTGCACCGGCCGTAGAGTCGTGAGCGGCCGGGAACCATGAATGCGCTGATTGCGATCGCATTGAGCGTGGCGCTCGCGGGCGGGGCGATGACCGGCCCCGACGCCGAAACAGTCGTCTACGACCTTGCGCTCCGGGCAGTGGTTCATCGCACGTCACGCGCACGCTTGGCAGTCCCGAGCCCCTCGGCCGACCTATCGAAGATGTGGGCGCATGCTGCGGCGCCGGGCTCGAGCACCGCCGACCTTCGGACGCGCAGCCTCGCCTACGCAGCGCCCGACACCGTTGCAGCGTTCATCCGGGACAGTTCGCGTTCTCAGCGCTTGCCGAAGGCGCTCGGCCGGCTGAAGGCGTATCGTCTCGTTAGCGCCGGGCGATTTACTGAGGCCGAACGAACGTTCGCATGGGACCGATTCGCGAGGGATGAGAACGTGGATTCTGCGGGTGCGGCGAGAGTATCGGCGATAGGGTTCAACGAGACGCGCACCGAGGCGCTTGTGTTCGTGGGGTACGGTTCCACGACCTGGTTCGTCCTGCTCAAGCTGGGCGACTCGGGGTGGGCTGTTAGCAATACCGATCTGATCGCAGAGGCATAGCAGGAAGGCGCACTATGCGATTTCCGCTGTTTGCTCTCCTCATTTTCGTGTCGGTCGCGAGGGCTGACGGAGTCGCTCAGACCCACCCAGAGTTCTCGGGCCGGTGGGTGCTGGTCGGGGCCTCCGGTGATTCGGTCGACCTTGCCCACACGGTGGCGGTTCATGCGACCACCGTCGACACGGATGCGTCCGGTCGGCCGATGGCGCCGTACATCAGCGCGTTGTCGGTCAGCCGCGAGATTGATGGCGCGGTACCAACAGAGACTCTCAGGGTCGGCCTCCAAGGCGGCGGCGGGGTCTCAGGCGTGTCGACGGCAGCCCGTCCAGAGGTGCACAACTTCTGGTCGGTCCGCTGGGCCGACGACTGCCTCGTCATCTATGTAGAACACTCTTCGGGTACCGCTGATTCCGGTCCAACAGACGCCCACTCGAGGACCGAGCAGTGGTGTATGAACGCGGCACGCCAACTGGTCGTGGCCATTCGTAGAACGCAATCCAGCAAGCCGCCGCTCAACGCGACACGGGTCTACAGAAGACAATAGCCACGCGGTCCAACGAGCGCACGCAGGCGGCGGCTGGGCGTTGTGGCATCATGCGTGGCATCTGACCGTCGCGGGGAGCCGCGCTCGGCAGGCGGACAACGGCGAATCTATGTGGCTCGATGACGCCAGAGGGCACTTCGTCGACTGGACCACTCAGCGCTGGGTGCAGTTGACCGGACGCCACGTGTACTTCGCAGACTCGCCCTGGCTCGATGGTCCGGCCGGCGAGCCTACAGGGATTGGCGCCACCTTCTTCGACCGCTACGCGGCGGCCCATGGTCTGCGCGTTCTCCATGGTCAAGCCACCGGCCTGGTTCCTGACTTCGAGATCCTGCGGAGCGGAGCGTTTGACCCCGGCGCCATTTCGCCAGCGGTCATCCACTTCTACACCCACACCTCCGAATACGATCTGGACGCGTGGTCACAGTGGTGCGGTGCGTTTCGTCCGTTCGGGTGGATGCTCGCGGTAATCTTCAGCCGCAGGCTGCAACAGCTGAATGTTCCGATGTCCGGTCTGGATACGAGCCGCGGAATGACGAGCGACGTCGTATCGATCGTTGAGGCCGCCACCAACCGTTCGATCTGGACTGCGTGGGTGCGTCAGCTCGTGGGCACGGGCAACGTCATCTACGCGGGGGCATACTCCACGTGCATCGTGCCCGACCGGGCCACGCCGTGTGTCCGGGTGGTGTTTCCGCTACCGAACGGCAACGCCATGGTGCTGATGCGCCCGGTTGCCCATCCCGACGGCTCGCTGACGCTGATCTCGGCGGGCCGCGCTTTCGGGAGCCCAGGGTTCTACTTCACCGTTCACGCAGCCGGCGGTGCCGTGTGGGCCCGTTACGTCCGCGCTCTACGGGAATCCATTCATGTCTACGCGTCCGACGGAGCCATCCGCGCTGACCACGTTCTCTCGCTATGGGGCCTCACGTTCTTGCGCTTGCACTACCGGCTCCGGAAGCGCATCGGTGAAGCAGACTCAGCCGCCTGACAGACGGCGATGCCGCAGCTGTCGCCCGGCGCGCCTCCTCCCGGAGGCCGAGATGCTTGTGGGGGATCTGGCGAGGACGGAGGGAAGTGGCCGCTGGGCGACAGCGGAACGCGTCAGCCGTCAGCGACCCAGCGTGGCCGCGAAGGCCCGTATCTCGCGCAGCACATCGGCCTCGTTCGACAGGAACATGAAGGGATTGCTGGCTGGCAGGTCGACGACTCGAGCGGTAGGGAGAACGGCCAGAAGGTCGCGCTGCCACTTGCTGTAGAGCGCCCGTGTGGCGTCGTGCTGCTGGCGCAGGGCGGCGCGCTCCTGTTCGTTGCGGATCGCGTATCCGGCGGCCATGTCATCGAACGGTCGCTGCGCCTGGTAGATGGCGAGTACTGGCACGCGTATGCGCGTGTAGTCGGGCTTGATGCGATGGTCCATGGTGATGGCTCGTCGAATCACCGGATCCAGCAGTGACTCGCCCACCGACCCGTCGGCGTTCGCGGCGTACTGGTGACGCAGCTCGCTTTCTGGAAACGCCCAGCCTCGGTCGCGCTGCTGCGCCAGGCGCAGGGCCGTGAACGACGTCAGGTCGGGCACGTGTGGCTTGGCCAGGCGCGGAAGGGTGGCTGGATCAGGCATCGACGGCTCGTATTCGGCGTCCGTCGTCGTCGGGTCGGAGGCGCCGTCGAGATACACCAGCCCCAGCAGGCGATCCGAATGCTGGGCTGCGAACACGGTCAGCACTTGGCCCGCGCAGGACGTGCCTACGAGAAGCGTTCTTTGCACACCGAGGGCACTGAGTACGTCGAGCACGTCGTCTGCTGATCGCCGCACGGCATAGCCAGCGCTGGGCTTGTCCGACGCTCCAATGCCCCGGCGAGTGATGCCGTAGACGTGGAACCGGTCCGCCAGCTTGGGCGCGAACTCGTCGTAGGCGTGCGCGCTCAGGTAGCAGCCGAGCAGCACCACGGGCGGGCCGGTGCCACCCCAGTCGAGTACTTCGAGCTTCACCGACGAATCGACGGTGATCGTCCGCACCTGGTGCGGGGATGGATCGCGCCACGGTTGCGCCGGCGGCGCGGCCTGAGGCGCTCCGATTAGTTGTGCGGTCAACAGCCCGGACAGCAGGTGTGATCTCAAGGGTGCGGCTCGTCGGTCCGATGATACTGCGGTGAGGCCGCAACCGATGGTGCACGACCGGCATCACAGGCCACATGGATGGCTCCGCTTCCTCGAGGCCAACGTGCTCAGCGGCATTCGCCTGTCGCGTCACTATGTTCAGGGCATGCGGGGCCGCAACTGGGGCCGGATCGTGTTCGTCTCGAGCGAATCGGCCGTCCAGATTCCCACCGAGATGATTCACTACGGCATGACCACGACCGCGCAGCTGTCGGTGGCGCGCGGCCTGGCCGAGACGCTGGCCGGCACCAACGTCACCGTGAGCAGCGTGCTGCCCGGACCGACGGCGTCGGAAGGCGTCGGCACCTTCGTGGCGCAACTCGGCGCCGAGCGCGGGCTCGACGCGGCGGCCATGGACGCGAGTTTTTCAGTACGGCCAGGCCGTCGTCGATCATCCAGCGCTTCACCACCCCGGCCGAGGTTGCGGCGCTCATCGCCTACGTGTGCAGCGCACAGGCCTCCGGCACCACCGGGTCCGCGCTCCGCGTCGATGGCGGGGTGGTGCGCGCGATCGTGTAGTCACTTGGCGCCGCGGGCGGCGGCCCGCAGCCTATCGCTGCTAAGCTCGATGGGGGAACGTTGCCGCACACTGTCTTCGCAATCGCATTGGTCGCCCTCGCCGCGAGCGCTGCGGCGCAGTCGCCGTTGCGGCCGCTCGACATCTACTTCACGCCGACGCGGCAGGCTGATTGCCGAGGCGATGCTCGATCTCGCCGGGACGCGGGCCGACGACGTCGTCTACGACCTCGGGTCGGGTGACGGCCGGTTGGTGATCCTGGCTGCCCAGCGGCACGGGGCGCAGGGCGTCGGCTACGAACTTCAGCCGTCGCTGGTGGCGCTGTCGCGGCAGTCGGCCATCGACGCCGGCGTCGCCGAACGAGTGCGCTTCGTCGAGGACGATTTGCGCGCGGCCGACCTGAACCCGGCCACGGTGGTGCTGCTCTATCTGTCCACCAGCCTGACCCGCGAACTCACTCCGAAACTCTTGCAGGAGCTCCGGCCCGGGGCGCGTATCGTGTCGCACCAGTTCCAGTTGGCCGATCGGGCGCCGGATCGCTCGGTCACGGTCGAGGGCGCCAACCTGCATCTCTGGACCGTGCCGCAACGATAGATGTCGCGGGGCGCAGACGTGCCCCTGCCGCTGTCGTTCGGCGGCCTCCTCCCGGAGTCCGAGATGCTTGTGGGGGATCTGGCGAGGACGGAGGGAGGAGGCCGCCGGGCGGCAGCGGCCGACGCCCGCGCGTCGACCGGCGTTGCCTTCTCCTGGAGTCCGAGATGCTTGGTTGGAGATCTTGCGGGGACGGAGGGAGGAGGCAGCGTCGGGCGCCGCGCACAAGACGGCGGACTATGCCAGGATCGGCGGCATGAATCGCCGAAGACCCCCTGGCGTGAGCGACCTCTTCCGCCTGTCGGGAGCGGTGCGACGGGATCCGGCGGTCGACACGTGGATGGACGAGGGCGCGGCCGACCTGCAGTCAATTGCGCAGACGTGGTTCGCGCACATGCGGGAATGCGGTGACGATGTCGTGGAGCTGGTGCACGATGGCTGCCCGGTGGCCTGTGTCGAAAACGCGCCGTTTGCCTACGTCGACTCGTTCAGCAGTCACGTCAACGTCGGCTTCTTCCGCGGCGCCGAGCTCAGCGATCCGGCGGGCCTGCTGGTGGGCACCGGCAAGCGCATGCGCCATGTAATGCTGAGGCCTGGGGACAAGGTAGACAGCGCGGCACTCCGCGCCTTGATCGCTGCTGCCTACCTGGATATCAAGACGCGCCTAGGATGTCGCGGCGCCGTGAACGTCGCATGACCGCACACCGTGGAGGACTCACCGCGCGCAACGAACGTCGCCCAGCGGCCTCTCCACCGCTGTTCCCGGCATGCAACCGCCGCAGCCGGCCGACCATCCTCGCCTTGCTGGCATCAACCTGCAGCGCGTTTGACCGCGATGGGCCTCCTCGATATGCTGCGAGGCCTGCTGGACCTTCGGAGTCAGACAGTGTCCGACCGAGCACATCGTGGGAATCGCCCTTCGACCAGCCGTTGCCACAGACCACGAGTTCCTCTTTGTCCTTCATCGCGTCACCATGCGCGACGCGATCGATGCAACGTGGGGCTGGGATGACAATTGGCAACGGCATGACTTCGTTCGGCGAGTGACCGAATACGAAGTCGAAGTCATCGAAGACGACGGCGCCGCCTGTGGCGGCCTGCTCACTGAGTGGCTGCCAGACTCCCTATACGTCCACGAGCTGCAACTACTGCCCTCGTACCAGGGCCGAGGCATCGGCTCCCACGTGATGCGTACTGTTATCGACCGCGTCGTGTGGGGAACGGCTTGTTACATTGACGTCTGTCGCGGGCAATGACCGGCGCCCAGTGCTGGCGCCCGGCGCTGCCTCCTCCCGGAGGCCGAGATGCTTGTGGGGGATTTGGCGAGGACGGAGGGAGGAGGCCGCTGGGCGGCAGCGGCAGGCGCGTGACTCGTATATCGTGAAGGCCTCGCTATGCCCACCAACGGCCCGCGGCATTCCTATCCGCACACCATCGACAACGGCGCCGGGGAGCGCATCACCTTCCTGAGGCGCGTGCCGGGCGTCACGGGGGAACGCGTCGAGGGCGAGAACGTGGCCTCGCCAGGGGCCGGGCCGCCCATGCACGTGCACCACTACCAGGTGGAGTCGTTCACGGTGCAGCGCGGACGCATGGGCTATCAGCGTCAGGGCGGACCCGAGACATTCGCCGGTCCCGGAGACACGGTCACGTTCGCGCCGGGCGAGGCGCATCGCTTCTGGAATCCGGGGCCGGACGATCTGCACTGCACCGGCTACATCGAGCCCGCCGACAACGTGGAGTACTTCCTCGGCGAGATCTTCGCGTCGGCCAAGCGGCGCGGCGGCACCGCGCCCGACCCGTTCGATGCCGCGTTCCTGGCCACCCGCTATCGCGACGAGTTCACGATGGTGGCGATACCCGCGCCGGTCCGTCGATTCGTGATTCCACTGCTGGTAGCTGTGGGCACGGCACTGGCAAGTACCGCAGTACGCCGACGCGCCCGCGCCAGTGCGCCGCTGAGCACTGCGGCACCTGCGCCGGCGCTACTTGGCGCTGATCGGGTCCTTCTTGATCCGGGTCAGCATGCGGTTCAACTGCACGAGGTCGGTCGCCAGGCGTCTTGTCGAGCTTGTCCTGCTCCGCCTTCAGCTCCGCCACCAGGTCGTCGAAGATCGGGCCCACGTTGCTCGTGGGCCGGCCCTCGCCGGTGACGGCCACGCGCAGCAGCGACGCCAGGCGGTTGTTGGTGCGGATCGGGAAGTTGAGCGGATCCTGTCCGCTCTGGTTCTTCACCTGGTAGATCTCTTCTTCCACGATGCCCAGGTTCTTCGTGAGCGTCTCGGCCGCGGCCACCACTTCCTTGGGCGCGTCCTTGGTCTTGGCGGCCACCTCGGTCTTGATGCGGCGGATCTTGATCACCGACAGGTTGGCTTCGTTCACCTTGTCGCGGATGCGCGCAGCCAGGTCCCACTGGAACTGCAGGTCGGCATCGCTGATGTTGCGCAGCGGATGTTTGGTGATGGTGAGCGGCTGGGTCTGCGACACGCCGTCGGCGGTGAGCTTCACCTGATACTGCCCGGGCAGCACGGTGGGGCCGTTCTGCGTGGCTCCCCACAGAATCATGCCGGGGAAGCCCACCACCGGCGTGGAGGCCAGATCCCACGTGGCGCGATTCATTCCCGCCGCCATCGGCACGGTGGTCTGCGGACCGCGCGGGCCGTCTTCGTCGGCGGCGCGCCGGCGCACCGGCCGGGGCGGGCGGACGCGGCGGCTGGCCAGTGAAGGCGCGCATCACCTTGCCCTGGCCGTCGAGAATCTCGAGCGACAGCGCCTTGGGCTGCGCCTTCAGGTAGTAGTCGATGAGCACCCGGTCGAGCCCGCGGATGGTGGCGGGCGGCTGAAACAGCGTCACGTCGGCGAGCATGCCGGCGAACTGGCGCAGCGTCGTGAGGTTGTCCATCACGTAGAAGCTGCGGCCGTGCGTGGCGATGGCCAGCGACGTGCCGGTCACCCAGATGTCGCTCACCGGCACATCGGGCAGGCCGTTGTTGAACTTCTGCCACAGCTCGCCGTCGTTGAACGACACGTAGAGCGCCGTGCTGCGTGCCGGCGTAGAGCAGGCCCTTGCGCGCCGGGTCTTCGCGCACCGAGTGCACGTAGTCGTTGGCCGGAATGCCGGTGACCGTCTTGGTCCACGTGGCGCCGAAGTCGCGCGTGCGGAAGATGTAGGGCGACTGGTCGCCGAGCAGCATCTTCTTCACGGCCATGTAGGCGGTGCCGTGGTCGAAGGCCGAGCCATCGAGCTGGCTCACGCGGCCCAGGTCGGGCATGGCCGCCGGCGTCACGTTGGTCCACGCCTTGCCGCCGTCGCGCGTCACCTGCACGATGCCGTCATCAGAGCCCGCCCAGATCAGGTTGCCGTCCTTCTTGCCCGGGGCGAGCGAGAACACCGTGCCGTAGATTTCCGGACTGTTCATGTCGTGGGTGATCGGGCCGCCCGAATCCCCCATCGTCTTCGGGTCGTGACGCGACAGATCGCCGCTGATCGCTTCCCACGAGTCGCCGCCATTGGTCGACTTCCACACGCGCTGCGACGTGGTGTAGAGCACGTTCGGATCGGTGTAGGAGAAGATGATCGGGTAGGTCCACTGCCAGCGTTCCTTCACGTCGCGCGACGGCTCGCCCGAGAAGAAGCGCGGGTAGGCGCCCACTTCCTTCAGCTCGCCCGTGCGCTTGTTGTAGCGGGTGAGGAACGAGCCGTTGTTGGTGCCGGCGAAGTAGAGGTCGGAATCGCTCGGGTGCGGTGCGATGTAGCCGGGCTCACCGCCGCCCGCCTGGTAGGGCGCCACCGGCGGCACGCGGCCGAAGCCGCCCGAGCCGGTGTCGCTCGGCACGCACAGCGTGCTGTTGTCCTGCTGCGAGCCGCACACGTGGAACGGGAAGTGCGCGGTGGTGACCACGTGGTAGAACTGCGCGGTCGGAAAGTCCTGGTCGCTCCAGGTGATCTGCCGGGCGGCCGCCGCCACGTTGTAGGTGATGGCGCCGCCGCCGTCGTTGCCGTCGATCACGTGGTTCGAGTCGTCGGGGTCGATCCACAGGTCGTGGTGGTCGCCGTGCGTGCCGTTGCCGATCGACGTGAGCGTCTTGCCGGCATCGGTCGAGCGGAAGAGCGACGTGTTCTGCATGTAGACCACGTCTTTGCTGTTCGGGTCGGCGAACACGTGCGTGTAGTAGAAGGCGCGCTGCCGCACGCTGCGGGCCGCGTTCATCAGCTTCCAGCTCGCGCCGGCGTCGTCACTCACGAACAGGCCGCCGTTCTCGTTCTCGACCAGCGCGTAGACGCGGCTGCCATCGGCGCCCGACACGGCCACGCCGATGCGGCCCACCATGCCCGTGGGCAGGCCCGGCGCGCGGGTGATCTCGGTCCAGGTGTCGCCGCCGTCGGTGGTCTTGAAGAGGCCGCTGCCCGGGCCGCCGCTCGACATCTGGTACTCGATGCGGTACGCCTCCCACAGCGACGCGTAGATCACGCGCGGGTTCTTGCGGTCGATCGAGAGGTCGACCGCGCCGGTCTTGCCGTCGCGGAAGAGCACCCGCTTCCAGCTCTTGCCGCCGTCGGCGCTCTTGAACACGCCGCGCTCGTCGCTCGGCCCGTGGTAGTTGCCGAAGGCCGCGACGTAGACGATGTCGGGGTTGGTCGGGTGGATGCGGATCTTCGAGATGGCTTCCACGTTCTTGAAGCCCACGTTGGTCCACGTCTTGCCGGCGTCGGACGACTTGTAGACGCCGTCGCCGGGCATGATGTTGCCGCGGATGCACGACTCGCCCATGCCGATGAAGACCACGTCGGGGTTCGATTCCGACACCGCCACCGCCCCCACCGACGAGCTCGTGAGTTGTCCGTCGGTGACCGGCGCCCAGTTGTTGCCGGCATCGGTGGTCTTCCACAGACCGCCGCCGACCGCGCCGAAGTAGGCCTCTTTCGGCCGCCCCTTCACGCCCGACGCCGCAATCGAGCGGCCGCCGCGATTGGGTCCGATGCTGCGCCACTTGTAGGTGCCGAGCACCGCCGCTTCCGGCGTGACGGGCGCCTGGGACGCCGGCGCCGGTGGCTGCGCCTGCGCGCGAAGTGCGGCCGCGGGAAGCAGCGCGCTGCCCGCCAGGGCAACTGCGGCAACAGCAAGGGTGGACCAGGACAGGGGATGGCGCCAGACACGTGACATACGTCGAACCTCCGTAAGCAGCCGAGTGTAGCAGAGGCATTCGGTGGCGTCGGGCGATGCGCTAGACTTCGCCACAGGCCCGTGATGCGACGCATGTTGTTTCTGTATTGCACGTCACCGCTGGCGCTCGCTCGTGGCGCCCACGCTCGTCGCGGGCCAGCGGGCCAGCGGCCCGAGCCGGCCCAATCTCGAAGGCTTCTGGAACTCCGGCAGCGCCACGCCGCTCGAACGTCCCGTCGAACTTGAAGGACAAGCCGTTCTTCACACCTGAAGAAGCGGCGCAGTGGGAGCGGCAGTTCACCGAACGCAACGCCGATCCGGCGCCGGGAGCCGCCACCCGGGGCACCGGCACCTACAACGCGTTCTATCGCGAGTACGGCACGCGCGTCGTCAAGACCCTGCGCACCTCGATCGTCACCGAGCCGGCCGACGGGCGCATCCCGGCGCTGACGCCGGCCGCGGCCGAGGTGAAGCGGCGGCGCATCGAGCGCCAGCGGGCGTTCGAGAACCCCGAAGACCTCGGGCTGCAGGATCGCTGCGCGGCGTTCCTCACGGCCGGGCCGCCGATGCTGCCCTACTCCTACAACAGCAACTACCAGATCGTGCAGACTGCGGATGCCGTGATGGTCTACGCCGAGATGATTCACGACGCCCGCATCATTCCGCTGAACGGCCGGCCGCATCTGCCACAGCACATGCGCCTGGCCATGGGCGATTCGGTGGGCCGCTGGGACGGCAACACGCTGGTGGTCGACACCACCAACTTCAACGACGACGGCGGCTTCTACGGCGATGCCGGCGGCAACTTCGGCTGGGACCGGAATCTGCACGTGGTCGAGCGCTTCAGCCTGTTCGACGCCGACACGCTGCTCTACCGCTTCGAGATCGACAACCCCACGGCGTTCACGCAGCCGTGGAAGGGCGAGCTCACCATGACGCGCGCCACCGGCAACATCTACGAATACGCCTGCCACGAAGCCAACTACTCGCTGGCCAACATGCTGAGCGGCTTCCGCGCCGCCGAACGCAAGGCGCCGGGCCCGGCACGGCGCTGAGCACGCGCGATCGGGGCTGAGCCAGCGCACGACCTGTGCCACAGTGGAGGCTGATGTCACAGCCACACGCGCCGTCACGACACCGGTCGGTTCTGCACCACGTCGCCGAGCGCGCCATGGTGGAACGAGGCCTGCAACCAGTGTTTTCAGCTCAGGCGCTGGCCGAGGCGCAACAGCTCGGCGAAGGCGACCGCCACGAGCCCGAGCCGACGCCGTCCGGGGGCGCGATTCGTGACCTCACCGCGCTGCTCTGGTCGTCGATCGACAACGACAGCTCGCGCGACCTCGATCAGCTCACCGTGGCCGAGGCGCAGCCGAAGGGCGTCACCACCGTGCTGGTGGCGATCGCCGACGTGGACGCCCTCGTGCCCCAGGGCTCGGCCCTCGACGCCCATGCGCGGCGCAACACCACCTCGGTCTACACCGCCGCCACGATCTTCCCGATGCTGCCGGAGCGGCTGTCGACCGACCTCACCTCGCTGAACCCGGGACAGGATCGGCTGGCCGTCGTGGTGGAGATGCAGGTCGACGCGAGCGGCGCCGTGCAGCAGTCCGACATCTACCGGGCCCGCGTGCACAATCACGCCAAGCTGGCCTACAACAGCGTGGCCGCCTGGCTCGAGGGCACGGGCCCCATGCCGGCGCCGATGGCCGGCGTGCCCGGCCTGGCCGACAACCTGCGACTGCAGGACCAGGCCGCCCAGGCCCTGCGCCACCGCCGGCGCGAGCACGGCGCGCTCAGCCTCGACACGATTCGCGCGCGGCCGGTGTTCGACGGCGACGACATCCAGCGGGCTCGACGTGGAACGGAAGAACCGGGCCACCGAGCTCATCGAAGACTTCATGATCGCCGCCAACGGCGTGACGGCGCGGTTCCTCGGCGCCAAGCACGTTCCCGATGATTCGCCGCGTGGTGCGCTCGCCCAAGCGCTGGGACCGCATCGTGGAGGTGGCGCGCGAGCACGGCACCACGCTGCCCGCCGACGCCCGACTCGGTGGCGCTCGATGCCTTCCTGGCCAAGTCGCGCGCGGCCGACCCCGACCGCTTCCCCGATCTGTCGCTGTCGATCATCAAGCTGATGGGCGCCGGCGAATACGTGGCCGAGCGGCCGGGCGCGCCGGCCCCGGGCCACTTCGGGCTCGCGGTGAAGGACTACACCCACTCCACCGCTCCCAATCGCCGCTACCCGGATCTGGTGACGCAGCGCCTGCTCAAGGCCGCCATCGCCGGCCAGCCGCCGCCCTACGCGTTCGAGGCACTCGAGGCCCTGGCCACGCACCTGACCGCGCAGGAAGATGCGGCCAACAAGGTGGAGCGCCAGGTCGGCAAGTCGGCCGCGGCGCTGCTGCTGCGGTCGCGCATCGGCGAGCAGTTCGACGCGCTCGTCACCGGCGCGTCGGCCAAGGGCACGTGGGCCAGGCTGCTGACCGTGCCGGTCGAAGGGCCGCATCGTGCGCCAGTTCGAGGGCATGGACGTGGGCGAGCGCGTGCGCGTGCAGTTGCTCTCGGTGGATGTCGAACGCGGCTTCATCGACTTCAAGGGCCTGCGGTAACTCAGAGCGGATAGGTCAGCGTCAGGCCGAGCAGACCCACGAGCAGCAGCACCACCGGCGTGAGCACCACGAACACCACGAAGGTGTAGCCCATGATGTCGCGCGCCTTGAGGCCGAGCACGCCCAGCACCGGCAGCATCCAGAACGGCTGCACCAGATTGGCCAGCGCCTCGCCCAGGTCGTACGCGGCCACCACCCACCCGAGGTGCACCTTCAGCGTGTGCGCCGCCGCCATCACATAGGGCGCTTCCACCACCCACTTCGAGCCGCCCGACGGCACGAACACGCCGAGCACGGCGGAATACACCGCCACCACCATCGGATAGGTGGCCGGCGTGGACACGCTGACGAACGCGTTCGCCAGCTGCTGGCTCAGGTGCGTGCCGGTGATGATCGCGGCGATGCCGGCGTAGAACGGATACTGCAGAATCACGCCCCACACCGACGGCGTCGCCACGCGCACGGCATGCAGCAGGCGCGCGGGCGTGCCGTGCAGCAGCACGCCGGCCAGCAGAAACGAGAGATTCACCACGTTGAGCGTGAGCGCGTTCAGCGGATCGGCGGCCAGTGCGAAGTAGCGATACAGATAAAGGGCGCCGAGGCCGGTGATGAACAGGCTGAGCAGACGCGAATGCTCCAGCCACGTGCCCGGCGTGCGCATTTCCGCCGGCAGCGGCACGAAGCCGTCGCCGTCATCGTCGAGCGGGATGCCCAGGTCGCGCGCCGTGCGCGACCGCTCCGGCGGCGGCGTGGCGAACCACATCACCGCCACCACCACCACGATCTCGACCAGCACCGACACCAGGCTCTGCCACAGGAAGATCGTGTGCGAGAGCCCGATGATGCCGTCGGGCACCACGCCCTGCGCCGCCACGATCTCGCGGATGCGCGGCTGCAGTGCGCCGGGGCTCGCCATCTGCAGGGCGGCCGAGCCGCTCAAGCCCTGCGCCCAGATGCTGCCGAGCCCCAGCACGCTGGCGGCGCCGAGCGCGCGGTAGTCCACGGTGGGCAGCCGGCGGGCCACCTGGCGGGCGAGCACGGCACTGAAGGCCAGGCTGAAGCCCCAGTTGAACCACGAGCTCACGAGCGCGAAGAGCGTCACCCACGCCACGGCCGCGCGCGGGCTCCGCGGCACGGCGGCCAGCCAGGCGATCAAGCGCTGCATCGGCGGCGCACTCGCCAGCACGTAGCCCGTGATGATCACGAGCGACATCTGCATGGTGAACGGGATCAGCTCCCAGAAGCCGGTGCCCCAGATGCCGGCCACGTCCATTACGCCCGCAGGTGTGCCGAGTAGCGCCGCGGTCACGACCACCACGGTGGCGAGAGCGCGAACACGAAGGCGTCGGGCACCCAGCGTTCGGTCCAGGCGGTCATCGCCAGGGCGAAGCGCGCGAGCGGGCCTGGCTGCGATGGTGACGGCTCGGGCAGCGGTCCATCGGGCGAACCTATCATGATGGGAGCCATGACGATTGGCGTGATCTCCGACACGCACGGACTGCTCCGGCCCGAGGCCCTCGAGGCGCTGCAGGGCGCCGACCTGATCCTGCACGCCGGCGATGTCGGTCCGCGCGAGGTCCTCGAGCGGCTCGGCGAGATCGCGCCCGTCGTGGCCGTGCGCGGCAACGTCGACACGGCGATTTGGGCCACGGCCCTGCCGCTCGCCGACGTGATCGAGGCGGGAGGCGTGCAGCTCTACATGCTGCACGACCGGACGGCGCTCGACCTCGACCCCGTGGCCGCCGGCTTCGCCGCGGTGATCTTCGGACACTCGCACCGTCCGGGCGCCGAGCGGCGCGACGGGGTGCTCTTCCTGAATCCCGGCAGCGCCGGCCCGCGTCGCTTCACACTGCCAGTCACCATCGCCCGGCTCACGATCGAGGGCACGGCGCTCACGCACGAGATCATCGAGCTGCGCGTCTGACCCGCGTCGACTTCGGATACGCTCACCTGCACATGGTGAAGCTCGACACGCACGACCAATGGCAAGCCGAGATCACGCGCCTGCTCGACCTGGCGGAACGCCGGCCGGCAGGAGCCCCCGCCACGCTGCTGCGTCTGGCCAAGGCGGTGGAGCGCGCGATGCTGGCCGGTATCAACGACTGGCACCTGGTGCAGACCCTGCAACGCCTGAGCCTGGCGCAGGCCCGGGCGGGCGACCATGCCACGGCAGCCAAGACGCTCGGGGATCTCGCCGAGCATCACGACGCCCTGGCCGCTGAGCATCGCCGGGCGTGCGTGGCGGCGGCCGCCGCGTCTGCGATCCATCTGGCCAAGGCCGGGGAGGTCACGGCCGCCCGGACCGTGCTGCGGCGTGCGGAACGTCTGGCGCAGGGCCTCAGGCCCAAAGATCAGCTCGTGCGATCCGCGCGCGCCTTCATCGCCGGCCTCACGCGTCGCTAGCACCGTGCCCGGAGCCCCCGCGACCGCGTCGCCGCCCGCTCACGCCCACAAGGTGAGCGGCGGGTCGGTCACCACGCACCGCAGCAGGTCGCTCCGCGACACGATGCCGACGAGCAGGTCGGTCTGTTCGTCCACGACCGGCAGCGCCGGCAGATGATATTCGAGCAACACGAGCGCGATGCGGCGCACGTCGGAGACCGGGTCGGCGGTGACCACGGGCGTCTCCATCACGTCGCCCACGGTGCGCGCCAGCACGTAGCCGAGTGTGCCATCGGCGTCGCTCTGCACGTGCAGCAGGTGTTCACGCCACACCAGGCCCACCACCCGGCCCCGGGCGTTCACCACCGGCGCCTGACCCACGCCGCGCTCGACCAGCGTGCGCCAGGCCACATCCGCGCGCGTGCCGGGCGAGACGGTGAGCACGCGGCGCGTCATCACCTGGTAGGCGTGATAGATCGGACCGCGGTCGGGATGGCATTTCACCCCGCCCGCGTAGGCCGCCGCCGCGGCCTGATAGCGCTTGTCGTCGTGCGGCGTGGCCGCGGCTGCGGGGGGCGCTTCCTCGCCCTCCTGCTGCAGGCCGCGCAGGTGGCGCAACGGCGGCACGCGGTGCGTGGCCAGCAGATGCTCGAGGGTTCCGCGAAAGACGCCGCCTTCCACGCCGATCACAGAGAACATGCCTGCCTCCTGTCGCCTACCCTCTCACGTTCGAGGCGCGCGGGCAATCGCGATGGCCGCGCTCGTCCGCGGGGCGTCCAGGCTAGCGACGGCCGTCGTACCACACCGGGCAGCCGTCGGCCCGCCGCAGCGTGCGCCCGCCCGAGAGCACGGTGCGCAGCATGAAGCCCGCGATCTCAGCGGCGGAGTACAACTCGAGCTTTCTTCCGCTCGTGGCGAGTGGGTGCCGGTGCAGAATCACGATGCGCCGGCCGGCCCGCCGGGCCGCGCGCTTCAGCCGGCGGAACAGATCGATCTCTTCGCTGGCGTAGAGATCCTCGCTGAACCCGCCCACGGCGCGGAACGCCGCCGCTTCGACGAAGATGAACGATCCCGCCGCCCAGCGGGTGACCCGGCTGATGGCGTTCCACCCGCTCACCATCGCCGCACCCAGACGGCCGCCGCCCTCCATCACCACGGTGCTGCCCCCAGCCAGATAGCGGCCTGTGGCCATCGCATCGGCGACGTCGGCGAACAAGCTCGGCTGACGGATGCGAGTCGGCGTCGACGAACACCAGCCAGTCGCCAGTGGCCGCCGTTGCGGCGGCGTTCCGGGCCCGCGAGATCTGATTGACGGGTTCGAACACCACGCGCGCGCCGTGGGCGCGGGCGATGGCGGCGGTGTCGTCGGTGGAGTTGTTGTCGCAGACGACGAGTTCGCTGGTCCAGCCCCTCGTCGTCGAGCACCCGCATCGCCGCGCGGATGCTGGTGAGGGAGGCGCCGAGACCGCCCGCCTCGTTGTAGGCGGGCACGAGCACCGAAATCATCACCCGTCCATTCTACGGCGCCACGCGGTTGTACTTCTTGAGCGCCTCACGCAGCCGGTCGTGCGGCAGGCGCTCCACGCGCCGGTTGTCGGCGCCGGTCATCGTCTCGGCCGCCACCAGGGCATTGATGATGGCTTCTTCGGTGGCCCACGCCGTGCCGTCGAAGATCGCGCTGATCTCCTCGTTCGACACCATCTGCAACGACGACAGTCCCTCGGCCTTGAACGCCTCGGGATTGGCCGTGGAGAACGCGATGAAGATGTCACCCGAGCCATTGCCCGAGAGGCCGCCGGTGCGGGCCATGCCCAGCGTGGCGCGGCGCGCCAGGCGCTTCAACTGGTGCGGCAGGAGCGGCGCGTCGGTGGCCACCACGATGATGATCGAGCCCAGGTCGCCGCGGGCGGGATCGCCGGCCAGGGCCGCCTGCGCGGGCGTCTGCGGAATCTCCTTGCCCACCGGCACGCCGGCCACCATCAGCTGCGCGCGCCGGCCGAAGTTCGACTGCACCAGCACGCCCACCGTGTAGCTGGCGCCGCCCACGCGCACCACGCGCGACGACGTGCCGATGCCGCCCTTGAAGCCGTAGCACACCATGCCGGTGCCGCCGCCCACGTTGCCTTCCGGCACCACGCCGCCCCGGGCGCCGTCGAGCGCCTCGAAGGCGTGGCGGTCCTTCACGTGGAAGCCGTTGATGTCGTTGAGCACGCCGTCGTAGGTTTCGGCCACGACCGGCAGCGACCACCAGTAGCCCGAGGCATCGGGCGGGCCGCTCTTGATGCGCCACTGGATGACGGCATCGCGCACCACGCCCACGCTGTGCGTGTTGGTGATCATCACCGGCCCTTCGAGGAATCCCGATTCCTCGATCCAGGTGGTGCCGGTCATCTCGCCGTTGCCGTTCTGCGAGTACCAGCCGGCAAACGACGGCTTGGCCATCGAGTTGCGGCCGCGCGGCAGCACGGCGGTGACGCCGGTGCGCACCGGCCCTTGCCCCATCTTGAGCGCGCCCTCGCCCGAGATGATCGTGGCGTGCCCCACGGTGACGCCGGCCACGTCGGTGATGGCGTTGAGCGGCCCCGGGGCGCCCTCGAACGGCACGCCCAGATCGCGGGCGCGCGGGGCGCGCTGCGTGAGCGCCGGAGAGGTCAGGGCAAGCACGAGCCCGGCCGCGAAGGCCGCGGCGGCGATGGAGCGGAAGGCGCGGGGAGACATGATGCGGCGAGTCTATCGCAGCCGGGACTCGGGACTCGGGACCCCCAGGGACTAGGCCGAGGGCCTAGTCGTACACGACAACGGCGGACCCGGAGGTCCGCCGTCATCGCGTCGCGCCGGGCGAAGTTACATCGGCTTGCGCGTCGCCCGTTCGGTGGAGGGCGGCACGAGACCCTTGCCGCGGTAGTAGGAAATCGCCGTGCCGTAGACCTCGTTGCTGTGGGCAATGAGGTTGGCCAGGATGGCGGCGCGGGCCACGCTGTTGGCGCCCTGCTTCATCATCTCGGTGGCGTTGGCATCGGTGAGCGACTTGAAGCCCTCGTCGCAGAACGCGAACGAATCGGCCAGCGCCTTCACGAACTCCGCCTTGGTGGCCTTCTTCTCGTTGTCGTTGCCCATGTTGGGGTTGGCCACACCGCGCGCCGCGGCGCAGGCGCCGAACTGGGCGTTGGCGGCATGCCCCATCAGCTGCCCGAACGTGCGCACGTCCTTGGTGGGCATGAACGTGTAGTCGGCGTCGGCCATCCCTTGCGACATCTCGGTGAGATTGCGCTTGATGCCGTCGTAGCTGCGCTGCAGACCGGTGGCGAGCGTGATGGTCTGGGGCGTGCCCTGAGCCATCTGGGCGTGAGCGGAGGGCACGGCAAGCGCCAGTGCGAACACGGCAGTACACACACACTTCATAGGGAAACTCCTGTGGGATTCGAACCCGGACTCTCGACTGTAGACCACCTGCCGGAATCGATCAACGGCCGGTTCGCTCGGGCCGGTCGGTGGTCGACGCCGAGTCCAGACGCTGCCGGAGCGCCCGGTATTCGGGCCGTGGCCCCCGGTAGGCCAGGTCGTCCACCGAGGCAAAGACCGGCACGTCGGTGCGCAGCGTCGCCAGGTCCTTGAAACG
The DNA here is from genome assembly GCA_963814395.1 of uncultured Acidobacteriota bacterium. Taxonomy (GTDB): domain Bacteria; phylum Acidobacteriota; class Vicinamibacteria; order Vicinamibacterales; family UBA2999; genus CADEFD01. The sequence goes on along the minus strand of CAWFCS010000027.1, from coordinate 414,478 downwards.
CAGCGCCAGGGCCCGGTCGCGCGCGAGCGTGGCGGCCAGGGCGCCGGCGCGGGTCACATCCACCGTCCACGCGCGGTGGCTGTCGGGAATGGCCTCGATGTGCCCGTAGACGGCCAGCACGGCGGCGGCAGACTTGGCGCCCCACCCCTGCAGCCCCGGGTAGCCGTCGGAACTGTCGCCGACGAGGGCGAGATAGTCGGGGATCGACACCGGCGGCACGCCGAACTTGGCGACCACGCCCGCTTCGTCTCGCGTGGTGCGCCGCAGCCGGTCCACTTGCACCACGCGCGTGCCACGCACGCACTGCGACAGGTCTTTGTCGGGCGTGCAGATGAGCACCTGGCCCACGCGCGGGTCGAGCGCGGCCTGGGCGGCGGCCGAGGCCAGCGCGTCGTCGGCCTCGAACTCCACCATCGGCCAGACCCGCACGCCCATGGCCTCCAGGCTCTCTTCGAGCAGCCGGAACTGCGACCACAGCAACGGGTCGATGCCCTCTCCGGTCTTGTAGGCCGGCCACAGGTGATTGCGGAACGACTCGATCACGAAGTCGGTGGCGACACCGATGTGCGTGGCGCCGCCGTCGAGCATGCTGCGCACCGAGTTGAGCACGCCGCGCACCGCGCCCACTTCCTGCCCGCTCGCGTCGCGCGCCGAGGGCACGGCGTAGAAGTGGCGGAAGAGTTCGAAGGTGCCGTCGACGAGATGCACGTCCACGCCCCAAGCATACCCGCGGGGCGGCGTCGCGCAGGCGCCCCGCGATCCGCTCCTGCGCCCGCGTGCTATAACGGAGTCACCCCATGGCCACGACCCGTCGCACCGTCCACGCGCGCCCGCGCCGCCTCTGTCCCCGCTGCGTCCCGCACCGTGAAGGTCGGCCTCACGCAGATGGCGTGCGGCACCAGCGTGCGCGCCAATCTCACCCGTCAGCTCGCGCTGGCGCAGCGCGCCGTCGCCGAGGGGGCGCAGATCATCTGCACGCAGGAGCTGTTCGCGTCGCAGTACTTCTGCCAGTCCGAGAATCACGACTGCTTCGCGCTGGCCGAACCGATCCCCGGGCCGTCGACCGACGCCTTCCAGCAGTTTGCGAAGAAGCACGGCGTGGTGGTCGTGGCGTCGCTCTTCGAAAAGCGCGCCGCGGGGCTGTACCACAACACCGCGGCGGTCATCGACGCCGACGGCTCGCTGCTCGGCATCTACCGCAAGATGCACATCCCCGACGACCCGCTCTTCTACGAGAAGTTCTACTTCACGCCCGGCGATACCGGCTTCCGCGCCTGGAAGACGAAGTTCGGCACCATCGGCGTGCTCATCTGCTGGGATCAGTGGTATCCCGAAGCCGCCCGGCTCACGGCGCTCGCCGGCGCGGAGATCATCTTCTACCCCACGGCCATCGGCTGGCATCCGAAGGAGAAGAAGCACTACGGCGTGGCGCAGCATCAGTCGTGGGAAGTGATCCAGCGCAGTCACGCCGTGGCCAATGGCTGCTACGTGGCCGTCGCCAATCGCATCGGCCACGAGCTCGTGGCCGGGCCCAACGGCAGGCCCGTGGACGCCGATGGCCTCGAGTTCTGGGGCCAGTCGTTTCGTGGCCTCGCCCGACGGCGCGGTGGTGAAGCGCGCCAGCCCCAACCGCGAAGAGGTGCTGGTCGTGGCGTGCGACCTGGCCAAGGTGGAGTTCGCGCGCACCCACTGGCCGTTCCTGCGCGATCGCCGCATCGACGCCTACGGCGGGCTGACCGAACGGTTCGTGCGACGGCACGTCGGGCTCGGGCCGACCGCGGTGAGTGCGCGCGTGAAGATCCTCTCGGGCACGCCGGCCGAGCACGGCTACGCCTTCCCCGCCGAGTGGACGCCGCACGCGGCCACCTGGATCAGCTGGCCGCGTCCGGAGGGCATCTCGTTTCCCGGCTTCTACCACCGCTCGATCACGCGACGTCGCGCGCGTGGTCGACGGCCATCAGCACGTTCGAGCCGGTCTGCCTCAACGTGCCGAACGCCAACTACGAGCGCATCGTGAGGGACACGCTGCGCGCGGCCGGCACGCGCCTCTCGAAGGTGCGCTTCTTCCACATCCCGACCAACGAGTGCTGGACGCGGGACCACGGCCCCGCGTTCGTGCAGCGCACGCGGCGCGGGAAGACCAACACGGCCATCGTCGACTGGGGCTTCAACGCCTGGGGCGGCAAGTATCCGCCGTGGGATGCCGACGACGCCGTGCCCACCCGCGTGGCGGCGGCCCTCGGCCTGCCGGTGTTCCGCAACGACCTCGTGATGGAAGGCGGCGCCGTCGACTTCAACGGCGACGGCACCGTGCTCACGACCACCTCGTGCCTGCTCCACAAGAACCGCAACCCGGGCGTGTCGAAGGCCGAGATCGAACGCCATCTGCTGGCCTACTACGGCCAGCGGCACGTGGTGTGGCTGGGCGAGGGCATCGCCGGCGACGACACCGACGGCCACGTCGACGATCTGGCGCGCTTCATCGACGCGCGCACCATCGTCACGGCCGTGGAGGCCGATCCCGCCGACGCCAACTACCGGGCGTTGCGCGACAACCGCACCCGTCTCGATCGGGCGCGCGACGCCGACGGCCGGCCGTTCACGGTGATCGAGCTGCCGATGCCGAAGGCCCTGGTCTACGAGGGCCAGCGTGCTGCCGGCCACCTACGTGAACTTCCTGTTCGTGAACGGCGGCGTGCTGGTGCCCACCTTTGGCGACCGCGTGCGCGATCGTCTGGCCCTCGCCCGGCTGCAGCAGGCGCTGCCCGGCCGGCGCGTGGTGGGCGTGGACTGCCGCGCGCTCATCTGGGGCCTCGGCGCGATTCACTGCCTCACGCAGCAGCAGCCGCGGGGATGACGGGCCGTCTGGCCGCCGACCTCGCGTTCTCGCGGGCCGCCGGCGCGCCGCTCGTCGACGGCAACGCGGTGCGCCTGCTGGCCGACGCGCGCCGAGAACTATCCGGCCTGGCTGGCGGCCATCGCCGCCGCCGAACGCTTCGTGCACTTCGAGAGCTACATCATCCACGACGACCGCGCCGGCGCGCTCTTTGCCGAGGCTCTGTGCGAACGGGCCCGCGCGGGCGTGCGGGTGCGGGTGATCTACGACTGGCTCGGCGCCGTGGGGGCCACACCGCGGGCGTTCTGGTATCCGCTGCGCGGACGCCGGCGTGGAGGTGCGGGCCTTCAACCGGCCCGTGGCCTGGCGCCCGCTCGCGTGGCTGTCGCGCGATCACCGCAAGATGCTCGCCGTGGACGGGCGGGTGGCCTACGTGTCGGGGCTGTGCGTGGGCGACGCCTGGGTCGGCTCGGCCACGGTGCCGCCGTGGCGCGACACCGGCGTGGAGATCGCGGGTCCGGCCGTGGCCGACGTGCACGGGGAGTTCGCCGAGATCTGGGCGGCCATGGGCGCGCCGTTGCCGGCCGACGAACGGCCGCGCCGCGACGGCCTGCCGCGCCGCGGCGAGGTGGCCCTGCGCGTGATCGGCAGCCGGCCGTCGGCGGCCAGCATGATGCGCCTCGACACGCTCGTGGCCGGCCTGGCCCGCAAGCGGCTGTGGATCACCGACGCCTACTTCGTGGGCGTGCCGGGTCACGTGCAGGCGCTCACGGCGGCCGCCGGCGACGGCGTCGACGTGCGGCTGCTCGTGCCGGGCGGCAGCGACCTGCCGCTCGTGCGCTCGTTCTCGCGCGCCGGCTATCGCAGCCTGCTCGAAGGCGGCGTGCGCGTGTTCGAGTGGAACGGGCCGATGCTGCACGCCAAGACCGCGGTGGCCGATGGCCTCTGGGCGCGGGTCGGCTCGACCAATCTCAACTTGCAGAGCTGGCTGGGCAACTGGGAACTCGACGTGGCGGTGGAGGATGCGACCTTCGGCGCCGCCATGGAGCGGATGTTCGAGGCCGACCTCGGCAACGCCACCGAGGTGGTGTTGCCGGCCAGGCGACGCAAGGGCACGGCGGCCGGCCCTGCTGGGGCCGGCCCGGTGCCCACACCCCGTCTGGCCAGCTGGCGGCGCCGGCCGCGCGGGGGCGGCGGTCCGGGGCGCGCCGCCGCCGGCGCCCTGCGCTTTGGCAACACCGTGGGCGCGGCGCTCACCGCCACCCGGGCCCTGGGGTCGGCCGAAGCGCCCACGCTTGGCCCTCGGCGGAGCCGCACTGGTGGGCCTGGGCGCGCTCGCGGCCTGGAAGCCGGCGCTGCTGGCGTATCCGTTCGCGGCTGCCGTCGTGTGGCTCGGCATCACCCTGATTGGGGCCGCGGTGCGGGCGCCACGCCCGCCGGGGAACGACGCGCCGCCCGGGTGATATACTCAGAAGCTTGTTGTGTCTGCCGGAAAGTGGCCGGGCCCCTGCATCTGGGGGCGTGCGGCCCGGATCCGGCGAAAGGACCTGAGACCATGAAGCCCGGCATCCATCCTGAATACTTCGACGTCACCGCGCGCTGCGCCTGTGGCGCCTCCTGGCCCACCCGCTCCACCAAGAAGGACGTGCACCTCGACGTGTGCAGCCAGTGCCACCCCTTCTTCACGGGCCGTCAGAAGCTGCTCGACACCGAAGGCCGCATCACGCGCTTCAGCAAGAAGTTCGGCGCGCAGACCGTCGACGCCCTCAAGGCCGCCACCAAGGCCAAGAAGGACGCCAAGACGGCCAAGACCAAGACCAACTAGCGGCCTCGGCCGTTAGTCCTCATCCTTCTTCCCGGCGTCGCCGCCCCGAGCGCGGCGTGCGCCGAGGAAGAGGCCCGCAAGTCCTGCCGCGCCAAGTCCGGCGGCACCCAATCCCACCAGTGCCTTGGTCAAGCCCGCTGCTCTTGCGCGGCGGCGGTGTGCCGCGCACGATCTGCCGGTAGGCCTCCGCTTCGGGCGCAGGCGTGGGCGCGGGCCGCGGCCGGCTGAGGCGCTCGGGCGACGGCACCCAGCGGCTCATGTAGGTGAACTGATCCGACGCGCACATCGGGCAGCGGTATTCGTCGTGGACTTCTTCGCAGTCCAGGCAAAGGCGAGCCGTCCGTAACTGCATGACTCAGTGTAACGTGGGCGCCGTACGAACGGCACCTGCAGGGCGGCGCAGTGACCCGCCCCAGCCCCCAGCCCCTAGGGTATGAACACGGGCTGGCCCCAGGCCGAGGCGCCGTTCGAGTCGCGCACCACCACCCGGGCGTAGCCGCGTCCCGTCAGCGCGAACCGCGCGGCCGGGCCATCCACCGTTTGCACCACTGCCCCGCCACGCACGAGCTGCACGCGGTAGCGCGTCGTGCCGGCTACGCGCACGCGCACGTCGATGGCGGCGGCACTCGCGGTATACGACTCGAGGTCCACGCCAGTGGACGCGTAGAAGTCGCCGTTCTCGAGCGACGTCATGAGCGCGGCCGCCTCGAGCCGGGGCGCCTGCACGACGACCCATCCCTTGCCGGGCTTGGGCGCCAGCGGGTCCCACGGCCGCTTGAAGTAGTGCGCGTCGTCGACGGCGATGCCGTAGACGCGCTGGCCGGCGGTGAGCAGCCGGTCCCACACCTCTTCCATGCCGGGCGCGTCGCCGCCGCCGAGGTTGTTCACCGTGGGATGGCCGTTGTAGATCTCGAGCAGGCGATAGCGCTCGAGCCCGGCCAGATCGGCGTGGCTGATGGCCCAGCCGAAGTTGGGATGGTTGATGTGCGGCACGCCGGCCGCCGCGCGGATGGCGTCGATGTCGCGCTGCAGCGCCGCAGGCACGCTGGCGCCGCCTTGCGGCGACACCAGGCGGGCCACGTTCAAGCCGTTCACGTGCAGCGGCTTCTCGCCGACGCGGTCGGTGACCTCTTCGCCGGGCACGAGCAGGAACGACTCGGGCTTGCCGAACTGCCGCGCCAGCGCGTCCACCGGGGTGAGCACGTTGTGATCGCTCAGCACCAGGAACTGGTAGCCGCGCTCCTGGTACCAGCGCGTCACCTCTTCGGGCGTGCTGTCGCCGTCGCTCTCGAGCGTGTGCGTATGGGTGTTGCCCTTGTACCAGCGCCACGCCGAGCGGTCCACGGCCGGTGCCACCTGGGCCCGCGCGATGCCTTCCGGCCGTGGCCCGAGCATCACGCCCACGCCCGTCAGCGCCACCGCGGCCAGCACCATGCCTCGTGTCATGCGCAGCATCATGCCTTAGGCGTGCGGTCGGCGCGGCAACCACCGTAGACACGAAGGGCGGCTCCCCGTGAGGAGCCGCCCTTCAGCGTGACGTCGTAGGAGTGGGCTCTTGTGAGCCCTAGTCCTGGTCCCCAGTCCCTAGAAGTTGAGGCTGAAGCCCACGCGAATCGTGCGCGGCGCCAGAATCTGCGACGGCAGCAGGTAGGTGCCGCCGACGGCCACGTTCTGGGTGGTCGTCGTGTCGGCGTTGCTGATGTTGAAGAAGTCGACCTGCGGGCGTGAAGCTGCGGCCGCCGAAGCGGAACGCGCGCGACAGCCGCATGTCGAGCATCGTCACGTTGTCGTAGCGTTCGTCGCCGCGCGTGCTCAACACCGCCACCTGGTTGGCGCGCGTCAGCGTGTGCCCAGCGTGGCCGCCGCCGCGCGGGTCAACGTGGTAGGTCGACTGGTAGGGATAGCCGTTGTTGGCGATGAGCGAGCCGGCCAGCGAGATGTCCCACGGCAGCACGTAGCTGCCCGACAGCCGGAAGCGCGGTCGTCGGAGTCGTTGCCGATGATGCCCTCGGGCTGCGTCACGTTCGGATCGTTCAGGTCGGTGCCGTTGGTCACACCGCCCTTGTTCTTGCCGATGGTGAAGCCCGCCTGCATCTGCCACTTGCGCGAGAAGCGCTTGGTCGCGGTGAACTCGATGCCCTTGTAGTCGGTGTCGAGGTACGGATCGTTGTCGCGCACGTTGTCGACCAGGGCGTTGACGGCCGAGGCCACGTTGTAGACGGTAGCCGTCGTGGCCTTCGGGCTGGCCACCGTGCCGCCGGGGCCGTTCGGCACCGGCACGGTGATGGCCGTGTAGGCGCTGGTCGGCTGCAGCGAGGTTGCGCTGGCCGATCTGGTCGCGGTTGGTGCGGTAGTAGAACATCGCGCCCATGCGGATGCGCGCCGGGCAGCTTCGGTTTCGATGCCGGCCGTCAGCTCATCCGAGTACGGCCACTTCACGCCGTCGGCGTAGCGGGTGTTGAGGCCGCCGCTGAAGCCCGGGCAGGCGCCCAGCTCCGACGCCTGGAACACGCGGTCGCCGTTCGGGTCGGTCCACACGCAGTCGCGCGATGCCGACGGTGAGCGGGTTCACGACCGTGACGCGGTCGATGCCCACCTGCAGCCCGTAGCGGCTGTAGCTGGCCTTCACGGCGGTGCGGCCCGTGCCGGTGAGGTCGTAGGACGCGCCCGCGCGCCACACGGCGATGGTCTGGTTGATCGCTTCCTGCTCGGACACGGTGCGCGCCGTGCCGAACGTGCCGCCGGCGCCCGACTGGTCGGGCAGCGTGCCCACGTACTTGTCCCAGCGCGCGCCGAGGTTCAGCGTGAGGCGGTTCATCGACCAGGAATCCTGGAAGAAGAAGCCCGTGACGGTCGCCACGTTCTTCGGACACGAGCGGCGTGTTCCACTGCCGGACGGCCGTGGGCACGCGGTTGTTGTAGACCAGCCAGTGATCGCCGAGCACCGAGTAGTCGGAGCTGTAGTAGAGACGGCCCCACTGCGCGCCGGCCTTGAACAGGTGTTCGCCGCCCCAGCCGGTCTTGCTGAACGAGAAGATGTTGTCGAACTGGTGGCGCGAGTTGGGCTGGTGCTCCTCGCGCGTCGAGGCGTTGTAGACCTCGCTCAGGCCGGTGTCGATGATGCGCACGGCGCCCGGCGCGGTGTCGGGCTGGTAGGTGTAGTCGGTCTGGCCGTCCATCACGCTGAAGTTCGACTCGAACACCAGGCGGTTCTTGATGCCGGTGTACTTGGCCTGCGTGGTCTGCACCGGGTTGCCCTGCACGACCGACGCGATGTCGGGAATGCGGTCGTCGCTGTCGCGGCGGTGGCCGCGGATCTTGTTGTTCCACAGATACGACACGGACAGCTTGTTGTTGGGCGTGACCTGGTAGACGGCCTTGCCCGAGTAGTTCTTCAGGTCGTTGTCGTCGATGGCCTGCGTGCCGTCGTCGTTGCGGGCGCTGACCCGGTTGTTGACGACCCACTTGCGGATCGTGCCGTTGACCCACAGCTGTTCTGCATGATGGCGCCGCCGCCCGACACATTGAAGTCGTAGGTCTTCTCGGTGGGGTTGCCGAGGAAGGTCGGGAACGTGCTTCTGCGTCGGCGGCCCAGTTCTCGGCCTGCAGGTCGTTGTTCGAGAAGTTGTAGCGGACGTTGCCGCCCCACTTGTTGCTGCCGATCCTTGGTCACCATGTTGATGGAGACGCCGCCGGCCAGCACTTCCGCGGGAATCGACGAGGTCATGTAGTTGACCTCTTCGAACATGCCCTGGTCGTAGTAGATCATCGTCGCGCCGCCGCCGCCGCCGGGCCAGTTCACCGTGGCGCCGTCGATGTTGTAGCTGACGTCGGCGGTGTTCGAGCCGTGCGCCGACATGCTGCTCTGCTGCATCGACTGCGTGCCGCCCACGTCGTAGGTGGCGACCTGCACGCCGGGGATCAGCTTGGCGAGCGACCAGGGATCGCGGCCCGTGGGCACGCCCTCGAGGATCTCCTGGTTCATGACGGTCTGCTGCACGTTCGACCGCACGTCGACCGTGGGCGACTCGCCGGTGACCGTGATGGTCTCGGTGAGGGCGCCGACTTCGAGCTTCGCGCCGATCTGTGGCGACGAAGCGCGGCGCTGATGCGCACGTCGGGGCGATCGACCGTCTTGAAGCCCTGCAGTTCGAACTTCAGGTTGTAGGTGCCGGGCACGAGGCGATCGAATCGGTAGGCCCCGGTCGTGTCGGTGACCATCGTCTGATCGCCGCCGATCAAGCGGTCGCCGTTCAGCGTTACGTTGGCGCCGGGCAGGACGGCACCGCTGGTGTCCGTCACGGTGCCCGTGATCGACCCGGTCTGCACCTGCGCCTGGGTCACGGAACTCCCAAGCAGCACGGCCGCACAGGCGGCAACAGCCACTACCACTCGACGAATAGTCATCTCTTCTCCTTCAAGCCTTCACAAGTCGTAGACCGAGCGAAACACGTGAGGCGCAAGGCGGCAACTGTACTGCAAGAGCAGCCAATTCAGGCCAGAAAACAACAGACATTCACCCTATGGGCGCAATCCAAAAAACGGGACTAGACAGGGGTCTCGTCGTCCAATTGTTTGATGAGTTGGCCCGGAATTGCCCGGGTGAGTTTACGGTCCAAGCGCGCCAGCCGGCGTTCGGCATTTTCGCGGTGGCGTTGGGCCAACGGCTCGGCCAGCGCGTCGACGACCAGGCTCCGCGCGGCGCCGAAATCCCGGGCCCGGTGTTCCTGAAAAATAGCCAGGGCCTCGCGTGCTTCGCGGCGCACCAGCAGCGACACGCCGCGGGTGGCGAGCACGGCACGCCACGCCTCGGCGGCGGCGTCGAGCCGCCCGGCGCGGCGCAGGCACACCGCGAGGCGGCGCAGCGACTCGGCGCGCAAGCGCGGATCGGCCACGCGCGCGCCGTGTTCCGCCGCGCGCTCGTAGCAGGCCTGAGCCTCGGGCTGACTCGCCAGTCGCTCGTAGAGCCGGCCCAGGCCCAGGCACTCGTAGCCCGAGTCGGTGGCGCCGGGTCCACGCACGACGAAGGTGGCCGCGCGCGCGCACACCAGCAGGGTGGAGAGCAGGTCGAGCCGGTTGTGTTCGAGCACCGCCTCGAGCGGCTCGGCCCGGCCGTCGCGCGCGAACTGGAAGAACCGCGCCGGAATCTCGAAGCCGGGCACGTCGCCCACGCGATGCACGCCCGACAGGCGCTTCTCCAGCACGCCGAGCGAGCAGCTCGCCTCGTCGGGATCGGGCCCGAGCACCTCGGCGCGATCGCGCCAGAAGCGGCGGGCCGGATGCAGCGCGTCGAGATGCGGCAGGTGGCCCCACGGCCACGCCAGGCGATTGAAGCTGAAGCGCATCTCGAGCAGCGGCAGGTCGAAGGTGCGGCCGTTGAAGGTGATGAGGTGCGACCGGTCGCGCATCCACTCGGCCACGGTCGCCAGTTGCGCGCGCTCGTGCTCGAAACCTGGCGACAGGAACTGGCGCACGAACACGCCGTCGCCGTCGATGCGCGCGCAGCCCACGAGGAACGCCTGCGTGCCGGCGCCGCCGGCCAGTCCCGTGGTTTCGAGGTCGATCACGCACAGGCCGTCCACTTCGGCGAGTCCGAGCAGGGGCAACGACGCGCCTTCGCCGGCGCGCGCGGCAGGCCACGCGCGGCGCAGCATCGCCAGGCCCTCTGCCGACTGACGCAAGCGTGTCGACGACATCGCCCACGCGATGGCGGCCGTGACGCGCATCGGCCGGGTAGTAGCGATCGACGACGATACACAGGCCCTCGGCGCGCTCCACGACGACGCCGCCGAGCGTGTGCGCCGCCTGACGCGCGCGTGCGGCGCGGTCGGGCGTGGGGCCGTGCGGCACCAGCCGCAGGCAACCCGTCGCTGCATGCGGGTGGCACCAGGCCGGCATCCGCGTCCACGCGCGGCACGGCCGATGCACCGCCCACCACGGCGCGCAGACGTTCGGCCAGCGACGGACGCATCGTCATCAGAAGGGCGGGTCCTCGCCTGCGGGCAACTGTCCCACGCGGAGCGCCTGCAACAGGGCCAGCGCCACCGTCTTGGCACGGGGGCCAGTTTCGCCAATCGGCCCCACGCACGTGGGACACCCGTGGTCGCACTCGCACCCGGCAATGAGCTCGCGCGTGCGGCCGAGCAGATCGGCGTGCATGCCGTGGAGCGGCGCCGAGAAGCCGATGCCGCCGGGAAACGCGTCGTAGAGATAGATGCGCGGCTCGTCGCCGAGGCTCTCGGGAATGGCGGTGCGGCCGCCCACCGGCGTCAGTCTCGCCCTCGGCGTCGTCGCCCTGCCCGAAGGCCAGGCCCACGTCGCGCACGTCGCACATCAGCAGCAGCGTGGCCACGTGCTTCATGGCAAAGCCGAGGCCCACGACGCCGTCGCGCTTGTCGTCCTTCGACCAGGGCAGCGCCTGCATCGTGGCGCGCGGCACCGACAGCCAGTAGCCGGTCGTGTGCATCTGCTGCTCGGGCAGATCGAGCTCGCCAGAACCGACGTTCTCGTTGGTGTAGAACTTGATCTTCTTGAAGCCCACGACGCGCGACGACACGTGCACGTCGCCGTGCGCGGCCACCTGTCCGGCGCCCTCGGCGGTGTCGAGCACGGTGACCTTCGAGTACGAGATCGCGGTCGTGTAGTAGTCGCAGTTCACGTCGCGCACGAAGGCTTTGCGGTTGTCGTAGTCGAGCGACTCCACCTGATACAGCCGGCCCTCCACGATGTAGATGGCCTTGGGGTGCAGCGTGGTGGGCCCGCTCGTGAAGTCGGTTTCGCCGATCACCTTGGCGCCGGCGCCGATATCGACGATGACGAAGTTGTCCGACGTGATCGAGCGCAGGCTCACGGCGTCGGCGGGATAGCTCTCGCTCGTCCAGTGCCACTGCCCCGGGTCGTCGCTCTCGGGATCGCCCGAGCGGTGCACGAGGCCGTTCTCGCGCAGGATCATCAGCACCTCCTGCACGTCGACCGTGCCGAACGTGTCGGTGCCGCTGAACGGCAGCTCGAACGCGGCGCACTTCACGTGGTCCACGAGGATGTGCAGGTTGTCGGGATTGACGAGCGCGTGCTCGGGCGACGCGTCGAAGAAATACGACGGGTGCTTGGCCACGAACTGATCGATCGGCGCACTCGACGCCACCATCACCGCGGCCGACCGGGCCGAGCGGCGGCCGGCGCGGCCCGCGCGCTGCCACGTGGCGGCAATCGTGCCGGGATAGCCGGCCATGATCGACACGTCGAGCGCGCCGATGTCGATGCCGAGTTCGAGCGCGTTGGTCGAGACCACGCCGCGCACCTTGCCCTCGCGCAGGCCCTTCTCGATCTCGCGCCGGCGCAGCGGCAGATAGCCGCCGCGGTAGCCGCGAATCTGCTCGGCCATGCCGGGCACGGTCTCGAAGTCCTCTTTCAGGTAGGTGGTCAGGATCTCGGTGGCCAGCCGGCTCTGGGCGAACACGATCACCTGCAGGTTGCGCCGCAGGAACTCCCCCGCCACGCGCCGCGCTTCCGCCAGGTACGAGCGGCGGATGCCGAGCTCGCGGTTCACGACCGGCGGGTTCACGAACACGATGAACTTCTCGCCGCGCGGCGCGCCGCTTTCGGCGATGTGCGAGAACGGCCGCTCGGCCAGCCGCTCGGCCAGCTCGCGCGGGTTGGCGATGGTGGCCGACGAGCAGATGAACTGCGGACTCGAGCCGTAGTGGGCGCAGATGCGCTGCAGGCGCCGCAGCACGTTGCACAGGTGGCTGCCGAACACGCCGCGATACGCGTGCAGCTCGTCGATCACCACGTACTTCAGGTTCTCGAAGAGCTTGGCCCAGCGCGGATGGTGCGGCAGCACGCCCGCATGCAGCATGTCGGGATTGGTGAGGGCGATGTGCGCGCGCGCGCGAATGGTCTTGCGCGCGTCGGCCGGCGTGTCGCCGTCGTAGGTGTGCACGCCGATGTCGTCGGCGCCCTGCGCGCTGATGAGCGCGGTGAGCTCGTGCAGTTCGGCCATCTGATCCTGCGCGAGCGCCTTGGTCGGGAAGAGATACAGCGCGCGCGCGGACGGGTCCTTCAGGATGGCGTCGAGCACCGGCAGGTTGTAGCAGAGCGTCTTGCCCGAGGCCGTGGGCGTCGTCACCACGATGTGCTCGCCGGCCGCCACGCGCTGATATGCCTCGGCCTGATGGCAATAGAGCTGGCGCATGCCGCGCCCTTCGAGCGCCGCCTTCAGCCGCGGATCGAGCCCGTCGGGATACGGCTCGAACTGGGCCTCCACCGGCGCGAGCCGGCGCACCGCGGTGATGACGCCGTCGGGCGTGTCGGGCCGCTCCAGCCACGGCCCGGGCGCCAGGTGTTCCAGCGCGCCGCGAAGGGCGAGGTCCTTTCGCTCCACCGTGGAGCTGGGCGCCGGGAGAGAGGGGGTCGGCTTCGCTGACATGCGCAGTTCCGTAGTGGCCTGGGCATCGTACTAGCGGCCGCCAAAGACGATCAACAGGCGAAAGCGGGCTGACTCGCCAGGCGCTCGTAGAGCCGGCCCAGGCCCAGGCACTCGTAGCCCGAGTCGGTGGCGCCGGGCCCACGCACGACCAAGGCGGCCGCGCGCGCACACACCAGCAGGGTGGAGAGCAGGTCGAGCCGGTTGTGCTCGAGCACCGCCTCGAGCGGCTCGGCCCGGCCGTCGCGCGCGAACTGGAAGAACCGCGCCGGAATCTCGAAGCCGGGCACGTCGCCCACGCGATGCACGCCCGACAGGCGCTTCTCCAGCACGCCGAGCGAGCAGCTCGACTCGTCGGGATCGGGCCCGAGCACCTCGGCGCGATCGCGCCAGAAGCGGCGGGCCGGATGCAGCGCGTCGAGATGCGGCAGGTGGCCCCACGGCCACGCCAGGCGATTGAAGCTGAAGCGCATCTCGAGCAGCGGCAGGTCGAAGGTGCGCCCGTTGAACGTGATCAGGTGCGACCGGTCGCCCATCCACTCCGCCACCGTCGCCAGTTGCGCCGTTCGTGCTCGAAGCCGGGCGAGAGGAACTGGCGCACGAACACGCCGTCGCCTCGATGCGCGCGCAGCCCACGAGGAACGCCTGCGTGCCGGCGCCGCCGGCCAGGCCCGTCGTCTCGAGGTCGATCACGCACAGGCCGTCCACTTCGTCGAGTCCGAGCAGGGGCAACGACGCGCCTTCGCCGGCGCGCGCGGCGGGCCACGCGCGGCGCAACATCGCCAGGCCCTCCACCGCCTGGCGCAAGGTGCCGACCACGTCGCCCACGCGATGGCGGCCGTGACGCGCGTCGGCCGCGTAGTAGCGATCGACGACGATACACAGGCCCTCGGCGCGCTCCGCCACCACGCCGCCGAGCGTGTGCGCCGCCTGACGCGCGCGCGCGGCGCGATCGGCGTGGGGCCGTGCGGCACCCGCCGCGGGCAACCCGTCGCCGCATGCGGGTGGCACCAGGCCGGCGTCCGCGTCCACACGCGGCACGGCCGACGAGCCGCCGACCACGGCGCGCAGACGTTCGGCCAGCGACGGGCGCAGCGCCATCAGAAGGGCGCGTCGCTCGGCCGATGCGGCACGGACTGTCCCGACGCGGAGCGCCTGCAAGCAGCGCCAGCGCCACGGTCTTGGCGCGCGGGCCGGTCTCGCCAATCGGCCCCACGCAGGTGGGACACCCGTGGTCGCACTCGCACCCGGCAATGAGTTCGCGCGTGCGGCCGAGCAGATCGGCATGCATGCCGTGGAGCGGCGCCGAGAAGCCGATGCCGCCGGGGAACGCGTCGTAGAGATAGATGCGCGGCTCGTCGCCGAGGCTCTCGGGAATGGCGGTGCGGCCGCCCACCGGCGTCATCTCGCCCTCGGCGTCGTCGCCCTGCCCGAAGGCCAGGCCCACGTCGCGCACGTCGCACATGAGCAGCAGTGTGGCCACGTGCTTCATGGCAAAGCCGAGGCCCACGACGCCGTCGCGCTTGTCGTCCTTCGACCAGGGCAGCGCCTGCATCGTGGCGCGCGGAACCGACAGCCAATAGCCCGTCGTGTGCATCTGCTGCTCGGGTAGATCGAGCTCGCCCGAACCGACGTTCTCGTTCGTGTAGAACTTGATCTTCTTGAAGCCCACCACGCGCGACGACACATGCACGTCGCCGTGCGCGGCCACCTGGCCATCGCCCTCGGCGGTGTCGAGCACGGTGACTTTCGAATACGAGATCGCGGTCGTGTAGTAGTCGCAGTTCACGTCGCGCACGAAGGCCTTGCGGTGGTCGTAGTCGAGCGACTCCACCTGATACAGCCGGCCCTCCACGATGTAGATGGCCTTGGGGTGCAGCGTGGTCGGCCCGCTCGTGAAGTCGGTTTCGCCGATCACCTTGGCGCCGGCGCCGATGTCGACGATGACGAAGTTGTCCGAGGTGATCGAGCGCAGGCTGACGGCATCGGCCGGATAGCTCTCGCTCGTCCAGTTCCACTGCCCGGGTTCGTCGCTCTCGGGATCGCCCGAGCGGTGCACGAGGCCGTTCTCGCGCAGGATCATCAGCACCTCCTGCACGTCGACCGTGCCGAACGTGTCGGTGCCGCTGAACGGCAGCTCGAACGCGGCGCACTTCACGTGATCCACGAGGATGTGCAGGTTGTCGGGATTGACGAGCGCGTGCTCGGGCGACGCGTCGAAGAAATACGACGGGTGCTTGGCCACGAACTGATCGATCGGCGCACTCGACGCCACCATCACCGCGGCCGATCGGGCCGAGCGGCGTCCGGCGCGGCCCGCGCGCTGCCAGGTGGCGGCAATCGTGCCGGGATAGCCGGCCATGATCGACACGTCGAGCGCGCCGATGTCGATGCCGAGTTCGAGCGCGTTGGTCGAGACCACGCCGCGCACCTTGCCTTCGCGCAGGCCCTTCTCGATCTCGCGCCGGCGCAGCGGCAGATAGCCGCCGCGATAGCCGCGAATCTGCTCGGCCATGCCGGGCACGGTCTCGAAGTCCTCTTTCAGGTAGGTGGTCAGGATCTCGGTGGCCAGCCGGCTCTGCGCGAACACGATCACCTGCAGGTTGCGCCGCAGGAACTCCCCCGCCACGCGGCGCGCTTCGGCCAGATACGAGCGGCGGATGCCCAGCTCGCGGTTCACGACCGGCGGGTTCACGAACACGATGAACTTCTCGCCGCGCGGCGCGCCGCTCTCGCTGATGTGCGAGAAGGGCCGCTCGGCCAGCCGCTCGGCCAGCTCGCGCGGGTTGGCGATGGTGGCCGACGAGCAGATGAACTGCGGATTCGAGCCGTAGTGGGCGCAGATCCGCTGCAGGCGGCGCAGCACGTTGCACAGGTGGCTGCCGAACACGCCGCGATAGGCGTGCAGCTCGTCGATCACCACGTACTTCAGGTTCTCGAAGAGCTTGGCCCAGCGCGGATGGTGCGGCAGCACGCCGGCATGCAGCATGTCGGGATTGGTGAGGGCGATGTGGGCGCGCGCGCGAATGGTTCTGCGGGCGTCGGCCGGCGTGTCGCCGTCGTAGGTGTGCACGCCGATGTCGTCGGCGCCCTGCGCGGTGATGAGCGCGGTGAGCTCGTGCAGCTCGGCCATCTGATCCTGCGCGAGCGCCTTGGTCGGAAACAGATACAGCGCGCGCGCGGACGGGTCCTTCAGGATGGCGTCGAGCACCGGCAGGTTGTAGCAGAGCGTCTTGCCCGAGGCCGTGGGCGTCGTCACCACGATGTGCTCGCCGGCCGCCACGCGCTGATACGCCTCGGCCTGGTGGCAATAGAGCTGGCGCATGCCGCGCCCTTCGAGCGCCGCCTTCAGCCGCGGATCGAGCCCGTCGGGATACGGCTCGAACTGGGCCTCCACCGGCGCGAGCCGCCGCACCGCGGTGATGACGCCGTCGGGCGTGTCGGGCCGCTCCATCCACGGCCCGGGCGCCAGGTGCTCCAGCGCGCCGCGCAGGGCGAGGTCCTTTCGCTCGACCGTGGAGCTGGGCGCCGGAAGAGAGGGGGTCGGCTTCGCTGACATGCGCAGTTCCGTAGTGGCCTGGGCATCGTACTCAGCGGCGCCAAAGACGATCAACAGGCGAAAGTGATTTGTAACGGGGCCTGTCACCGTTACAAGTGCGGGACGATGAGGCGGGTCACGATGTCGATGAGCTGGCGCCGGTGGTCCCGCGCTCCTCGCTCACGTCGGGCGACGACGTCGTCACGATGACGAGATCGCAGGTCGGGCACGACGAAGACGTACTGGCCGCCGTAGCCCCAGGCGAAGCAGGTGTCGTGGCCCGCCGATGTCGTGCACCCACCAGCCGTAGCCGTACCGGCGGTCGCGCATCGGGTCGGGCCGCGCCGCTCGGACCGGCGCCGCGCGCCCAGGCCGGAACTCGCGCGCGCGTCCCTCGCACGACTGCGCCACCCAGCGCTCGGGCACGACCTGCCGCCCTTGCGCCCGCCCGCTGTTCAGATACAGCTCGCCGAACGCCAGCATCTGGCGCGGCGTCATCAGCATGTCGTTGCCGCCGAAGTAGATGCCCTGCGGATCGCGCGGCCACTGCGGCAGCGTGAAGCCGAGCGGCTTGGCCAGCACGTCGTTGGCAAATTGCCACGTGCTCGGCCCGTGCCTTCGTCAGGATCGCCGACAGCAGGTGGGTGTTGCCCGTGCTGTATTCCATCGCCGCGCCGGGCGCCGCGAACATCGGCCGCGCGAGCGCGTGCTGCACCCAGTTGCGGCTCGTGCACCCAGGCGCCGTAGTTGCGGTTGCTCGTGCCCTCGAGGCCCGACCGCATGGTCAGCAGATCCTCCACCGTGATCGTGCCGCTTGCGCGCGATCGGCGGCCGCGCGCCAGCTCGGGAAAGTAGGTCGACGATCGGCGTCGCGCACGCTCGGCGATCAGCCCGCGATCGATGGCGATGCCGACCAGCGCCGAGATGACGCTCTTCGAGGCCGACTTGATGTTCGCCGGACGGTCGGCCGGGCGCCGTCGTAATAGCGCTCGAAGATCAGCTCGCCGCGCTGGCTCACGAGCAGGCTGCGGAACGCGGCAGCGCCCGCGCCGCGGCGTCCACGGCATCGGCACTGAAGGCGCCGCCTGAAGGCCGCGCTGCCCACGCGCACCGGCACACCGGCGAGCGCCAGCGGCGATGCCGGCCAGCGCACCACCCAGCGGTGCGGCACCAGACCGCGCCTCGGGCACGCCATGTCCGCGCCTACGCGCTCGCCTGCCGCAGGCCCGCGCGCCACGACGGGATTCGCCAGCACGCCGGCGAAATCCGGATCGCGCGGCAGCCGCCAGCGCGTGAACGGGCCCAACTCCGCCAGCGCCGGCGCCGAGGTGCCGCAGCACCGGCTCCACGTCGTCGCGCAGCGCGTAGAGCGCCGCCACGTAGTAGCGCGTGTGCGGATCGTCGGCGCCGGTGGCCAGGCGACGGTTGAATGCCTCGATGGCGAGATCGGCGAACTCGCGCGATTCGAAGGCGGCGCCCTGGCGCGCGTAGGCCGCCGCCAGCTTCTGGTTCACCTCGATGATCGAGCGGTCGCGCAGCGCGTGGTCGGTATGCGTCAGGAACGTGAGCTCGCGCCGGTACTCGCGGATCGCCTCGTCGTAGCGCCCGCGCAGGTAGTGCACGTAGCCGAGCCGCGTGTGCGCGCCGACGACGATCAGGCCCTGCGAGCCCGACATGGCCTTCTGCTGCAGGTCCACGGCGGTGCGCGCCGACTGCTCCGCGCCGTCGAGGTCGCCGCTGAGCGCCTGCAGCAGGGCCAGCTGCAGGTGGGTGTAGCCGGCTTCGGGCGCCAGCACGGCGGCCTGCTCGAAGTGCGCGATCGCCTCGTCGATGTCGGCCCGCCCGAACCACAGCACGCGCGCCAGCTGACTGTGGGCCAGGGCGCTCTCGGGCTCGAGCGCCAGGCCGCGGCGAATCGCCGCCTCGGCGGCGCGTGTTGTCGCCCATGCTCGCCAGCGTCTGCCCCAGGCGCACGTGTGCCTTCGGCGCGCTTCGGCGCGCTGGCCACGGCGCGTTCGAGCAGCGCGCGGCTGCGCTCGAGCACGTGCGGCAGGTTGAGGAACGCGCCGCGCAACTGCAGCGCGCTGCCGAGCGCGATGAGCGCGTCGACGTAGTCCGGCTCGAGCGTCGAGCGCCTGCTCGAAGAGCGCGATCGCCCGTTCCACCGATTCGGTGCGTCGCGATGCGCAGGTTCAGCATGGCGCGCGAGTAGGCCTCGAACGCCTCCGGCGAGTGCGCCTCGGCCCCGAGGGCGCGGCGTTCGCTCTGCTCGAGTTCGCGCTGCAGGCCCTGACGCACCAGATCTTCGATGAGGCGGTCCTGCAGCTCGAACATGTCGTTCATGCGTGCCGTCGATCTTGGTGGCCGACACGGTGCGGCCTTCCTGCACCGCAATCGTCTGCGCCGTGATGCGCACGCGCTCGCCGAGCCGCTGGATCGCCCGGCCACGACCCACGTCGCGCCCAGCCGCCGCCCCAGATCGATCGACTGGCGCTCGTCCACCATGCGGCCCTGCAGGCCCGCCGGCGCGTGCGCTGCACGTCGTAGATCTGCTCGCGCGAGATCGAGCGCAGCCCGCGCACCTTGGCGAAGTCGGTGGTGAGCGATTCGGCCATGCCCTGCCCCACCCACTCGTCGGCGGGATTGCCCGTGAGGTTGGCGAAGGTCAGCACCGCCACCGAGCGTTCCGTGGAGCCGGCGCGGCGCCGGCGCCGCCTGGCCGAACCCCACCGGCGGCAGGTGCATGCCCGGCCGCCAGGTGTGATGGCTGGCCGAGTGCGACTCGCGCAGCAGCCGCTCGCGCGCGTGGTGCAGGTCGACGTAGAGTTCGCGCGCCGACTGGTAGCGGAAGGCGGGATCCTTCGACAGCGCCTTGCGCACCACGGCCTCGACATCGGCCGGCACGGCGTAGTTGAAGCGCGCCAGCGCCTCGGGTTCCTGGTTCAGGATGCGGTCGGCGGTATCGGCCATGGTGTCGGCCATGAACGGCGGACGGCCGGCCAGCATCTCGTAGAGCACCGCGCCCAGCGCCGAACAGGTCGGCGCGATGGTCCACGTCGCCGCCGCGCAGCTGCTCGGGCGCCATGTAGTTGAGCGTGCCGAGCACCACGCCCGGGACTGGTCACGCCCATGGTCAGCGGCCGACACGCCGTCGGGCCGGCGCAGGAACTTGGCCAGGCCGAAGTCGAGCACCTTCACGAGCTGCCGCGCCGTGATCATCACGTTGGCGCTCTTGATGTCGCGATGCACGATGCCGCGGGTGTGCGCCTCGTCGAGCGCGTCGGCCACCTGCATGGCGATCTCGAGCGCCTCGGGCACGGCCAGCGTGCCGCGCGCCAGGCGCGCCGAGAGCAGCTCGCCCTCCACGTATTCCATGGCGATGAAGAGATCGGTGCCGTGTTCGACGAGGTCGTAGGTGACGGCGATGTGGGGCGAGCGCAGCACCGAGGCGGCTTGCGCCTCGCGCACCAGCCGCTCGCGCGCCTTCGGTGTCGGCGCTGTCGGACGAGACCAGGAACTTCAGCGCGACCTGACGGCCGAGCCGCGTGTCCTCGGCCAGGAACACCTCGCCCATGCCGCCGGCGCCGAGCCGGCTGAGCACGTGGTAGTGCAGCAGGTGAGAACCGACGGCGGGCGCGCCCGAGGACATCCCGTCGATTCTAGAACGAACGGCTCTGGCAGCCGTCCACGACGATCGACGTGCCGCTCACCCAGGTCGCCCGCGACGAGGCCAGGAAGGCCACCACGTCGCCCACTTCGTCAGCCCGGCCGAAGCGGCCGAACGGCAGCTCCGCCTTGATGAACGCGGCGATGCCCTCGGGATCGGTCTGCTGGCGCTTGAACCACGAGCCGCCGGGGAACGAGATCGATCCGGGCGACACGCTGTTGACGCGGATGTTGTCCTTCGCCAGCTGCTGCGCCAGCGACTTGCCCAGGCTGATCTCGGCCGCCTTCACCGCGTTGTAGGTCATGCGGCCGCCGGCTTCGCGGCCGAAGATCGACGAGATGATGATGATGGCGCCGCCGCCGCGCGCGCGCATCGACGGCACGACGAGGCGCGAGGCGCGGATGGCCGGGAACAGCGTCTGGTCGAACGCCTCCTGCCACTCGGCGTCGGTCGTGGCCACGATGTCGCCGCCGCGCGCCAGCGCCACGTTGTTCACGAGCACGTCCACGCCGCCGAACCGCGCGACCGTGGCGTCGACGACCGACGCGCATGCCCTCCTCGGTGGCCAGGTCCGCGCGCACGGCCAGCACTTCGGCCGAGCCGGTCGCGGCCGCCGCCAGTTCCAGCGCGGCCTGCGACAGCGCCTCTTCCCCACGCGCCGAGATGCACACGTGGCAGCCTTCGGCCACGAGCGCGCGCGCGCTGGCCAGCCCGAGCCCGCGGCTCGAGCCCGTGACGATCGCCACTTTGCCGTGGAGCCCGAGATCCATGGCGCCGGGTCAGGCCGTGGGCAGGCCGGAGAGGAAGTCTTCGATGCTGGCCTCGAAGGCCATGCCCTGTTCCAGGTTCGACAGGTGGCCGGCGCCCGGCGATGCGCACGAGCGACGCGTTGGGCAGCGCCGCCACCATGGCCTCGGATTCGGACGGCGGCGTGAGCTGGTCCTCGTCGCCGACGACGACCAGCGTGGGCACGTGCAGGGTGGGCAGCAGCGTCGCCGAGTCGGGCCGCTCCATCATGCGCACGACGGCGTCGCGAATGGCGCTCGGCGACTGGCGCTTGATGAGCAGCCGCACGGTTTCTTCGGCGTCGGGATTGTGCTCGCGCGTGGTCGGCGCCGAGCAGCTTCGGCATCATGTCGCGGGCCACGCCCTGCGGGCCGTCGTGCTCGAGCACGGTGAGCATCGCCTTGCGGGCGGCGCGGCCTTCGAGCGCTGTCGGCGCCGGCGCGGGTGTCGGCCAGGATGAGCGCGCGCACGAGGGCGGGCGTGCGCCGCATCACGGCAAACGCCACGTAGCCGCCGAGCGACAGGCCGCCGAGCACCACCGGGCCGCCGACCACCTCGCGCACGAGCGCGGCGATGTCCTCGGCGTAGTCGTCGATGGTCGGCTCGGCGTCCTCGGCCCGCGCATCGGTGGAGCCGCCGAAGCCGCGCAGGTCGGGCGCCAGGATGCGCCAGCCGTGGAAGGCGCCGCGAAACTGCGGCTCCCACATCTGGGCGCCGAGGGGAAAGGCATGCACCAGCACGAGCACGGGCTTGCCCGTCGCGCCGGGATCGTTGTCCAGGTAGGCGAGCGTGCGGGAGCCGAGCTGAAGGTACTGGCGAACCACGGCCCCGATCTTACCGCACGCGGCCGCCACGTTTCCGACAAGGTGACGGTGTAGGATGTGGCCGAGGTGCGCCGCCGATGCTGATCGTGATGCTCGCAGTGGATGCTGCTGCAGGCGCCTGCGCCGGCTGCCGTGGATGCCGATGGCCTGACGGCCTTGATGCGCGCCGCCGCCCGCGGCGACGCCAGCGCCGTGACCGCGCTCGTGGCGGCCGGGGCCGACGTGAACACGCCGCATGAGGACCTGCGCGTGTCGCCGCTGATGTTCGCCGCCTACTTCGGCAAGGACGCGGTCGTGCGGCTGCTGCTCGAGAAGGGCGCGCGGGCCAATCTGAAAGACGCGGCGGGCGCGAGCGCCGCCGACTGGGCCACGGCCGGCGACCACCCCGCCATGACCGATCTGCTCACCACGGCCGGGGCGCAGCTCAATCCGTTCCTGAACGTGGGCGTGCTGCCGTTTGCGTTGATGGACAAGGCCGCGGCGCCGCGATAGTCCGACGCGCGAATCGCCTCGAGCACGGCCGGACCCAGTTCGTCGGCCTTCTTGCGCGCCCACGCCGTAGACGTGCCGCAGCGCGTCGATGCGACGTGGGCTTGAGCGCGCGCCAGCTCGCGCAGCGTCGTGTCGTGGAAGATGACGTAGGGCGGCACGCCGCGCGCGCGCGCCACCGTGAGGCGCAGCGCGCGCAGCCGCTCGAACAGGTCGCGGTCCACGCCGTCCCAGCCTTCGGTCTCGGCCTGCGACCGCCGCTGGCGCGCGCGCCCTGCTCGGGCGTCGCTGGCGCGCCAGCGCCAGGTCGGGCGCGGCGCCGGCGTCCTTCAGCAACGCCACGCCCGTCGTCGGTCAGCGCCAGCACGGGATACTGATCGTCGGTCTGCCGCAGCAGGCCGAGCGCGAGCAGCTGATCGATGTAGCCGCGCACCTCGTCGATGGTCGCGTCCGCCAGCAGGCCGAACGTCGCTCAGCGTGTCGTGGCCGCGCGCCGTCACCTGCTCGCGTGGCGCTGCCGCGCAGCACGTTGGTGACGTGCCCGGCGCCGAAGCGCTGCCCCACCCGCGCCACGCACGACAGGATCTTGCGCGCCGAGCGTCACGGCTCCGGCACCGTCTCGAGCTCGCCCAGGCAGAAGTCGCACGCGCCGCAGTCGTCCTTGCCGTAGCGCTCGCCGAAGTAGCGCGACGCAGGTGCCGGTGCCGGCAGCCCACGCCGGCGGCGTAGCGCTCCATGTCGCGCAGCAGCGTGCGCCGCTGCGTCGGTCAGCTCGCCGTTGCGTCTCGAGCATCGCGCGCCACTTCAGGAAATCGGCGCCCGAGTACGATCAGCACGCACTCGGCCTCGAGGCCGTCGCGGCCGGCGCGGCCCGATTCCTGCTGGTAGTGCTCGAGCGACTGCGGCGCGCCGGCGTGGATCGACGAAGCGCACGTCCGACCGATCGATGCCCATGCCGAACGCCACGGTGGCCACGACGACGTCGGCGTCCTCGTTCGAGGAACGCGTCCTGATTGCGGTGCCGCTCCTCGTCGGACAGCCCCGCGTGGTACGGCACGGCGCGCAGGCCGCTCGTCCTTCAGCCACGCCGCCAGCGCGTCCACGTCCCGGCGCGACGGGCAGTAGACGATGCCGGCCTGCCCGCGGTGGCGCGCCGAGCACCTCGTGGATCTGCTTCTTGAGCGTCGCCGCGCGGCAGCACGCGGTAGAGCAGGTTCGGCCGATCGAACGACCCGACCAGCTCGAGCGGCGTCCCGCAGCCCGAGCTGCGCTGACGATGTCCTCGCGCACGCGCGCGGTGGCCGTGGCGGTGAAGGCGTGCAGGCTGACGCCGGGCAACCGCTCGCGCAGCCGCGCCGAGCTGCCGGTACTCCGGCCGGAAGTCGTGGCCCCACTGGCTGATGCAGTGCGCCTCGTCGATGGCGACGAACGCACGGGCGCGCCGCCCGACGCCACGCGCCGAGGAAGCACGTCGCCGCCTTCGCCCACCAGCCGCTCGGGCGACGACGTACAGCAGGCGGAAGCGGCCCTCGCGGATGCCGGCCATCACGCCGGCCTTCTGCGTCCGACGTCGAGCGCGCTGTTGTAGCAGGCCGCCGCCACGCCGTTGCCGACGAGCGTGTCCACCTGATCCTTCATCAGCGAGATGAGCGGCGAGACGACGAGCGCCAGCCCGTCGGCGACGAGCGCGGGCGCCTGGAAGCAGAGCGACTTGCCGCCGCCGGTCGGCAGCACGACGCAGCGAGTCGCGGCCGGCGAGAACCGCGTCCATCGCCTCGCGCTGCAGCGGACGGAACGAGGTGTAGCCCCAGTAGCGTTCGAGCACCGACGACGAGCGACGGGGCTGCGGCAGGCGTCGAGCGGCAGAGCTCGGAAGGCACAACGGGGGCATCATCGGGCGGGTCTGCTCATGGTGACACACGCGCGACGTGTCCGCGAGCGGCGCGACCGCTATAATCCGCGGCCACAGCCGTGGACTCGCCCTGCCCCGCCGTCGCCGCCTGTTCGGGTCCACCTGCCTGCTGGGCGCTGTGGGTGACGGCCGCGGTCGGGCCAGGCGCCGCGCCGCCGCGCCCGCCGCCGGCGGACTGTGACCGCGACGCTCGCCAGGGCCACGCGCGCGCGTCGAGGAGTACTTCACTCGCGCCCAGAGCCTGGTATGCACCGAGACCGTGCACGTGCAGCCGCTCAGCTCGGCCTGACCGGCGACGGCTTCGGCCGCACCGTGGAATCCGAACTCCGCTTGTCGTGGGACCCCGGCATTGACGGCGAACCGGCCGGTGAGGCCCGCACCCGGCGCACGGTGGTGAAGGTCAACGGCCATAGCCCCGCGAGAACGACCGCAACAACTGCACGGGCCCCGAACAGCACGAGACCGAGCCGCAGCCGCTGTCGATGCTGCTGGCCGGCGAACGCGACGCCTACCCTTCTCGTGGGCGGGCCGCGGCGCATCGACGGGCGGAAGCCGTGATGGTCGACTTCCGGGAGATCGCCGAACTGCGCCGATGTGCGCGAAGCGGACGACAACGAAGACTGCATCAGCTACAGCGTCACCGGCGGCATGCGCGGGCGCATCTGGATCGACGCGGAGACGTCCGACGTGCTCCGCCTCGATCAACGCCTCGGCGGCCAGGTGGAGGTGCCCCTGCCGAAGAGCGGCGCGCCGCGCCGGGGCCTCGCCCAGTCTGGACGATCGAACGGTTCGACACGACCATGCGCTTCAAGCGCGTGACCTTCGACGAGCCGCAGGAAGTGCTCGTGTTGCCTCGTCTCCACCGCACCGGCTGCGTGACGCGCGGCGCCGGCACGCCGCGCACCCGCACGACCACGACGTTCAGCGGCTACAAACGTTTCCTCACCGGCGGACGGATCGTGCCCGGCGCCGCCGCACCGCACTAGCCGCGCCCTCCCCCCCCGTCACCCGCCCTCTTCGCGCGTTCGTCCGGCGCTGTTCGCTCCTCGAGCGCGCGTTTCCGCCGTGCCGCCGATTGCTGGGCTGGAGCATCGCCCCCCTTGGCCAGTCCCGTTCCCCCGCCGCTCGCCGCCGTTGCACGGCCGCCGGTCGCCACGCCTTTTGACGGCGACGCCCATCGAGCGCCCGGCCGCAGTGCAGATTGCGGCCTGCTGGTGGATGCCGGTGTCCTGACCGCCGAGCAGTTCGCGCTCGCCACGCGCATCCACTCGAAGGTGCAGGCCTCGCGCCCGCTCTCGTCGGTGCTCGTCGAGTTGAAGTTCGTGACCGAGGACCAGATCCGCGCGTCGCTGCGCTCGCGCAAGGTCTACGGCCTCTTGGCGACCTGCTCGTGGAACTGGAACACCTCGAACCGCAGGAGCTGAGGCTCGCGACGGCCTTGCAGCACGAGCATCCCACACCCCCCTCAGCGAGATCCTGGTCGACAGCCACTTTGTCACCGAGCACCAGGTCGTGGAGCTCGTTGCCGACAGCTGGGCCTCCTCGCGGTGCGCGCCGATGCCGTGGCCTTCGACGGCCAGCTCCTGAAGCGCGCCCCAGTGGTGGTGTACAAGGCGCATGCCTTCGTCCCCGTGCGCCGCGACGGCGACCGCGTGGTCGTGGTCTTCGCCGAGCCCACCAACCGCCTGCATCTCGACTCCGCGCGCCGCACTTCGGTCCGGACCTGGTCGTGGCCGTCGGCGGCCGCCGCGCGCTGATCTCGGCGGTGGCCCGCGCCGAGCGCGAGGTCGCCGCGGCCAGCGTGGTCGCGCCGGGCGGCGAACGCGGCGCCGTCGCGCGCGTCAACAAGGTGCTCGAAGACGCGCTGGCCAACCGCGTCAGCGACATCCACTTCGAGCCCGGCCGCGATCGCCTGCGCATCCGCTTCCGGCAGGACGGCGTCATGGTGCCGCACGGCGACGTGCCCGAACGACGAGGCGCGTGGCGTTGATCGGCCGCATCAAGGTGATGGCCGGCGCCGACATCGCCGAGCGGCGACGTCATCAGGACGGCCGCATCCTGTTCGAGACGACCCGCGGCACCGTCGACATCCGGGTGTCGGTCTACGTCACGATCCACGGCGAGAAGGTCGTCCTCCGCCTGTTGAACAACCGCGGGACGCTGCTCACCATCAAGGACATCGGGCTGGCGCCGCGGATGCTCGAGTTCCTCGCCGCGGATGCCCTGGACGCACCGAGTGGGGTCGTGATCGTCACGGGGCCGACCGGTTCGGGCAAGACGACCACGTTGTACGCGGCCGTCAACTATCTGAACGACGCCAACACGAGCATCATCACGGCCGAAGACCCGTGGAGTACGTGATCGACGGCATCACGCAGTGCTCGATCAACCCCAAGATCAATCTGTCCTACGAGGAAACGCTCAAGCACATCGTGCGGCAGGACCCGGACATCATCGTGATCGGCGAGATCCGCGATCAGTTCTCGGCGAGCGTCGCCATCAACGCCGCGCTCACCGGTCACAAGGTGCTCACGACGTTCCATACCGAGGATTCGATCGGCGGCCTGGTACGTCTGCTGAACATGAACATCGAGGCGTTCCTGATCTCGTCGACCGTCGTGAGCGTGGTCGCCCAGCGGCTGCTGCGGCGGGTGTGCCCGCGCTGTGGCGAGCCACACGTCCTGACGCCGCACGAGCTGCGTCGCCTCGGCTATGTCGCCGACCGAGGCGGCGGGCTTGACGTTTCATGCGCGGCGTCGGATGTCCCGAGTGCCGGCACACCGGCTATCAGCGGCCGCGTGGCGGTGTTCGAGTTGCTCGTCCTGAACGAGCGCGTGCGGGACGCCGTGCTCAGCGCGGAAGATCATCGTTCGAGATTCGACGGATCAGCATCGAGACGAGCGGCCTCGTCACGCTGCATCGAAGACGGGATCGTCAAGGCGCGCGGCGGGGGTGACGTGGTTCGATGAAGTAATCCGCCAACTGCCTCGTCTGTCGGCCCGCGTCCGCTCGGCGAGCTGCGGCGCCTCTTGGGAGTGCAACGAATGAACGACGAACGTGTCCCTTCTCGTACAGGCCGCTCGGAGCTTCGCTGCGAAGCGCCAAATCACGCTGCCTGTCTTCAGCGATGTCGCGCTCAAGCCTACAGAAGGCGGCACGCGAAGAGAGCTACGACATCACGGCGATCGAGAAAGCCATCGACTCCGAACCTGCGCTCGTGGCCGAGGTGCTGCGGGCGGCGAACTCGGCCTTCTTCGGCGGGCTCGCCGAGGTGCGACCATTCGGACGGCCGTGCTCACGCGTCTCGGCCTCAGCAGGTCGTCAACCTGGTCTTCCTGGCGACCGAGAAGAGCCGCTACACGGCCCGCCAGCCGAGCATCGCTGGCCTGATGCGCGACCTGTGGCAGCACGCCTCGGCGTGTGCGCTGGCGGCCGAATGGATCTCGCGAGCGCGTGCGCTTTCCCCAGCTCGGCGAGACGGTGTTCATTGGCGGCCTGGTGCACGACATCGGCAAGCTGTTCCTGCTGCGCGTGCTCGACGAGATGGCGCGCGAGCATGCCCAGGGCGAGGCGGTGTCGCCGGAGCTCGTGCGCGAGGTGCTCGCCAACGCCCACGCCGACGTGGGCTACCGGCTGCTCCAGACCTGGCACCTGCCCGACATCTATCAGACGATCGTGCGGGACCACCACGTCGAGCATCCCGATCCGGCCAACGTGGCCCTGCAGATCGTGCGGCTGGCCAACCACGCCTGCACCAAGGTGGGCCTCAGTCTCGACCCCAATCCCGCGCTGGTGCTCGGCGCGTTGAGCGAAGCCACCACGCTCGGCATGACCGAGATTGCCATCGCCGAACTCGAGATCATCCTCGAGGACGTGCATGGCGCAGACCACCGCCGCGGCCTCGGCGTGGCCTGACGGGCCCGGCTCAGTCCTCCTTCCAGGGATTGGTCGCAAACACCGCCAGCTCCGTCCACAGCACGCGCTGCGGCAGGTGCAGGCCAGCCAGAATCGTGGCCGCGATGTCGGCCGCGAAGAGCTTGTTCGGGTTGTTGCGGCCGGCGCGTCCGCCGAAGTTGGTCTGCACTTCCGACGGGCAGATGCAGCCCACGCGAATGTTGTGGGGCCGCAGTTCCGCCTGCCAGCACTGCGTGATGCCGCGCACGGCCCACTTGCTGCCGCCGTAGGCGGTGCCGGTGGCGCCGCCCTTCATGCCCGAGGTGGACGCCAGGTTGACGATGTCGCCGAAGGCCTGCGCCTTCAGGTGCGGCACCACGCGGTTGGTGATGTCGACCAGCCCGAAGACGTTGGTCTCGAACATGGCCCGCATGGCGGCCACATCCAGCGAGCCGATCTCGGCGCGATAGGCGTAGCCGGCGTTGTTGACGAGCGTGTCGATGCCGCCCATGCGCGCGAGCGCCTCATCGACCGTGCGCTGGTTGTCGTCGCCGCTCGTCACGTCCGCCACGATGCCGTGCGCGCCGGTCTTCGCCGCCAGCGCGTCGATGCGGCGACTGGTCACGGCCGGTGAAGGTGACCTGGTGCCCCGCTGCGCGCGCCTGTTCCACCAGCGCCGCGCCTATGCCCTGGCTTGCGCCGGTGATCAGCAGTTTTCGTTGAGTCATGTCCGGATCATAGATCCGGCGCGTCGCACTACCAGAACCTGGCCGGGCCTTTGACCGCTCCCGACAGCACGGCGCTCCGCACGTCGTCGACCGACGCCAGGCCGCGCGGCGCCACGCCGCCCCATTCGAATCGGGTCGAGGCCGGCGTCCAGTGGAACAGCGCCACCTGCCACGTGTGGGCGATGCCGCCGCGTTCGTAGTAGACGAGGCAGTGATCGGTCGAGCACCCCGCCGCGACCAGCCGACGGATCGGCAGCGTCTGGTCGACGATCTCGTCGGTGGCCTGGAACGGCGCGCCGGGCTCGGCGATGTCGAGGGCCGAGCTGCCGAACAGCGTCTGCAGCCCATCGCGCACGCCGAGTGGCAGGCCTCGGATCGACGTGACGACCTGGAACCGCTCGTTCTGCACGTGCGCCCGCAGCGCCACCGACAGCATGGCTGGAGGCGTCGGCTTGGCTGCCGACGAGCGACGGCCGGCAGCAGATGTCACGGCCAAGCACGAAGAGCAGGGGTGTGCGAAGCATCGAGCCCCTGTGCATTGCTGCCTCAGCTCCCAACTGTCTGCCCGGCATTGACGATCCACGGCGTGCCGATTGATCGATGAGCATGCCGAATCCCTTGGCCCAGAAGGTGGCCTGAAAGGGCATCTTCACCGCGGCCTTGTCTGCCAGCGCGTCGAACACGCGCTGACCTTCGGCGACGTCGTCGTAGTGCAACGCCACGGAGAAGCCCGCCGGCGTCGTGAACTGCCCTGGAGGCGCATCGGCACCTTGCAGCACGACATCGCCGACGTGCAGCGTCACGTGCATCACGCGGGCATGGGCTTCTGGCGGCATGCTCGCCGCCATCGGCGACTCGCCAATCGTCTGAATGAAGGCGATGTCTCCGCCAAGAGTCTTCTGGTAGAAATCGAACGCCTCGCGGCACCGGCCGTCGAACGCCAGGTATGGATTGAGTTTCATTCGTCGGCTCCAGATCGCTCGTGGCGACAACGCTGACCTCGCATAGGGCGCCGGCCGCGGCGGCCGTCATCTTCTCGCGGGACGCCTCAGGCCGCAAGGCGCTCGGTGCTGCTCAGCCAGCTCACAGACGACCCGCTTTCGCGTCGCTGGCAAAAGGCCGAACCGTCGGCAACGCAACAAGTGTTCCCGCACGTCACCGAATGCATCGTGCGCAGCCTCACCGACGCCACGTCTCGGGGTCCGAGATCGACCCACTGCACGACGCGCTGACGCTCCCGCGCTTGCGAATCTCGACCGGGCAGCCAGGCGCACGGTTCGAGTCGTGAGAGTCGCCGGCAGCCCTCCAACGCTGCGAGTAGCACGATCTGCAATCACACGTTGCTGACCAACTGCGAAGATGATGGCCGGCGCAGATCTGCCCTGACCGCGCAGAGCTTGGACTCGCCGAACTGCCCGTCGCGAACGCTGCGGCCAAAGTCTAGGCGTCGTCGTATCGATGTGACTCGCTCCAGCACCAGGCCACTAGTTGATGTCGCGATCGAGGAAATGCTGGCGGAACTTCAGCCGTCGCGCCTTAACCGATCGTGAGCATGAGCCGGTTACTAGCAGCACTGATGTGCGCTCCTGGGTCTATCAATGTTACGGCTCTCAGCCGCAGCGGCTGCTGCCGGTCAGCGGACCGCTGGTCGACTGCAACCCGATGTTGAGCCGCTCATTTGCCCGTCGACGGCTGAACCGAGCTCTGCGATCGGTCGAGACGCTGCGGCAATGCGCCAGCCCAGTGACGAAGCTCAGGTCCGTCGTCGAACCAGCGTCCGGCTTTCACGCTCAGACGTCGCGCCGTACGGTCGAGTTGCTGTCGCGTGGCTTCGCCGTGTGGCCGCGAGAACGAGGCCTTGATGACCAGCGCCGTGACCGCCGCGTAGTCATGGCCAAGCCCCGTGGCGTAGGCCGACGGTAACAAGTTCACCCGACCTTGAGTCGCGGGCACCGCGCGTCTGAGTAACGAATCGATCGGCTCACGACCTCGGCTGCGGTGCCGTGCAGAAGCCGCGCGACGATCGTGTAGCCCGATGCACCGAACAGCTTGGGTGATCGGACCGCGTCCGGGCCGCCGCTGGGACGTGAACACGAAGTCTGCCGTCGAACGGCCAGCGCGACGCCAGCTGAGCACCGACTGCGCAAGGTACCGTCGTCACGCTCAGCCAACTTGTGCCGAGTTCGCCATCTCTGCTCTTGAACGGTGAGCGATAGGTCGTCTTGTCGGGCAAACTACTATTTGCCGACCGGCATATCTCAACAGATCCGGCAGCCGTCGCAGCGTAGCGTGGAGAGCCATCGGGGTCAAACCCGTGCAAGTGATGCCGCCGATGGGCTTCCGCCGACATTGGGCAGGGGCGCAGCCCGGCGATAGGCTGGTCGGCTATCGCGATCTTTGCACGCCGGGCCTGCGGCGTCTCGGGCGCCTGGCGCTGTCGCCCGGCGCGCCTCCTCCCGGAGGCCGAGATGCTTGTGGGGGATCTGGCGAGGACGGAGGGAGGAGGCCGCTGGGCGACGTTCGTGGCGCCGCCAGCATCGTTGGTACACGACAACGGGCGGAGTGGATTGCTCCACTCCGCCCGTGTCGTCAGTCGCTGGGACAGTCACCTCGTTGGGCTGGGCCGTCACCTCGCGCGGTCTCGCTCGGTGACAGGCCCTGACAGTCCCTTACGCGCAGCCGCTGGTCGTGCCGCAGTTGCTGCACTTGTAGCAGGCGCCGCTGCGCACCATGATCGACCCGCACGTGCTGCACGGCGGCGCGTCTTCCTGGTTCTGAATCGCGGCGAACTGCGACTTGGTCTTGGCCGGCGCCGGCACCGACGACCGACGTCTCGAGCGACACGGTCTTGGTCACCGTTTCGGTCACCGTGGCGGTGGCCGACATGGCCTCGTCGCGGTTGTTCACGCCGGCGTTGTACTGCGCCTCGGCCGACAGGAACTTCGACGCCATCCAGCGGAAGATGTAGTCGACGATCGACTTGGCGAAGCGCACGTCGGGGTTGCGCGTCATGCCCGAGGGCTCGAAGCGCACGTGGCTGAACTTGTCCACCAGCGAGGCCAGCGGCACGCCGTATTGCAGCGCGTAGCTGATCGCCTGGGCGAAGGCGTCGGCAAAGCCCGAGATGGTCGAGCCTTCCTTGGCCATCACCAGGAAGATCTCGCCCGGCATGCCGTCTTCGAACAGGCCGACGGTGATGTAGCCCTCGTGGCCGGCGATGTCGAACTTGTGGGTGATGGCCTGGCGCTCGTCGCCGAGCTTGCGCCGCACCGGGGTGCGCGCGGCCATGGCCGAGGCCACCGCCGCGTCGATCACGTCCTTCGACACGCCGGCCGCGGCCGTGCTGGCGACGGCGTCCTTCGACGTGTTGAGCGGCTGCGTGCGCTTGCTGCCGTCGCGGTAGATCGAGATGGCCTTGGCGCCCAGGCGCCAGCTCTCGAGGTAGGCCTGCTCGATCTCTTCGACGGTCGCGTCCTTGGGCACGTTGACCGTCTTGCTGATCGCGCCCGAGATGAAGGGCTGCGTGGCGCCCATCATCTTGATGTGGCCCATGTAGTGGATCGAGCGCTCGCCGTTGGCCGCCTTGAAGGCGCAGTCGAACACCGGCAGGTCGCGCTCGAGCAGATGCGGCGCGCCTTCGATGGTCTCCTGCTCGTCGATGTGCTGGATGATGTCGGCCACCTGCGCGCTGGTGTAGCCGAGCTTGCGCAGGGCCATCGGCACGGTCTGGTTGACGATCTTCATCATGCCGCCGCCGACCAGCTTCTTGTACTTGACGAGCGCGATGTCCGGCTCGACGCCGGTCGTGTCGCAATCCATCATGAAGCCGATGGTGCCGGTGGGCGCGAGCACGGTGGCCTGCGCGTTGCGGTAGCCGAAGTCTTCGCCCAGTTCGACCGCTTCGTCCCACGACTGCTTGGCGCCGTTGCATAGAGATCGGCCGGCACGTTCTTGGCGGTGATGTCCTTGATGGCGTCGCGATGCTTGCGCATCACGCGCAGGAACGGCTCGCGGTTCGGCGTCGTAGCCGGCAAACGGCCCGCCGTGGTCGCGCGCCACGCGCGCCGACTGGGCGTAGGCCTCGCCGGTCATGATGGCGGTGATGGCGCCGGCGTAGTCGCGGCCCATGTCGCTGTCGTAGGGCAGGCCGCGCGACATCAGCAGCGCGCCGAGGTTGGCGTAGCCCAGGCCGAGCGGCCGGTAGGCGTGGCTGTTCTTCTCGATCGCCTTGGTGGGATAGCTCGAGTTGTCGACCAGGATCTCCTGCGCGGTGATCATGGTGCGGCAGGCGGCCTTGAAGCCGTCGACGTCGAACTCGCCGTCGGCCTTCACGAAGGTCATCAGGTTGATCGACGACAGGTTGCAGGCCGAGTC
The DNA here is from genome assembly GCA_963814395.1 of uncultured Acidobacteriota bacterium. Taxonomy (GTDB): domain Bacteria; phylum Acidobacteriota; class Vicinamibacteria; order Vicinamibacterales; family UBA2999; genus CADEFD01. The sequence goes on along the minus strand of CAWFCS010000027.1, from coordinate 381,180 downwards.
GTCGAGGAACATGTACTCGGAGCAGGGATTGCTGGCGTTGATGCGCGCCGTGTTGGGGCTGGTGTGCCACTCGTTCACGGTGGTGTCGAACTGCATGCCGGGATCGCCGCACACCCAGGTGCCCTCGGCGATGAGCCGCATCAGGTCGCGCGCCTTGTAGCTGTCGACCACGTCGCCGTTCGTGACCGCGCGGGTCTGCCACACGCCGTCGTCGAGCACGGCGCGCATGAACTCGTCGGTGACGCGCACCGAGTTGTTCGAGTTCTGGAAGAACACCGACGAATAGGCCACGCCGTTGAACGACGGGTCGTAGCCCTGGTCGATGAGCGCCCAGGCCTTCTTCTCTTCCTCGACCTTGCAGTTGATGAACTCGACGATGTCGGGATGCTCGGCGTTGAGGATCACCATCTTGGCGGCGCGGCGCGTCTTGCCGCCCGACTTGATCACGCCGGCAAACGCGTCGAAGCCCTTCATGAACGACACCGGCCCCGAGGCCGTGCCGCCGCCGGCGAGCAGTTCCTTCGACGAGCGGATCGCCGACAGGTTGCTGCCGGTGCCCGAGCCGTACTTGAAGAGCATGCCCTCGGTCTTGGCCAGGCCGAGAATCGACTCCATCGTGTCGTCCACGGAGTTGATGAAGCAGGCCGAGCACTGCGGCGCCTTCTCGAAGCCGCAGTTGAACCAGACCGGGCTGTTGAAGGCCGCCTTCTGATGCACCAGCAGGTGCTTGAGGTCGTCGCTGAAGCACTGCAGCGCGTCGGCGCTCGCGAAGTAGTCCTGGCGGGCGGCCCACATGGTGATGGTGTCGACCACGCGGCCGATCAGCTGCTTCACGGAGAACTCGCGCTCCGGGGAGCCGACGTGACCGCGGAAGTACTTCGAGACGACGATGTTGGTGGCCTGCTGCGACCACGCCTTGGGCATCTCCACGCCCGCGCTGCTCGAACACGATCTTGCCGCGTTCGTTGCCGATCACGGCATCCCGCAGCTCCCACTCGACCTCGTCGAAGGGATCGGTGCCCGCGGTCGAGAAGTAGCGCGGGAAATCGAGGCCGGAAATCGACACCGACGACCCTGCGCGGGTCTCCGCGGCCGGCCCGGTGGCCTCCGCGTAACTTTCGACTGCTTCCTGACCAGCAGCCGCAGCCGCCAACTTCCGCCCAGCGCCTTCCTGCATGCGTCCTCCGCCAAAATTCTAGAGACGAGTCATCCCCTCCCCAAGGGGGGATCGCTCGTGTGTTGTTACTAAATTCGTTGATGTTAGCTTGTTGCGCGCGAGTTACAGACGTTCCCGAAATTGCACATGCGTTCGCTCTTCACCCGTCGCTCAACGGACTGGCCGATTCGAAGCCTGGGAGTCTTCGAGGGGGCGGCCAAGACGCCTCGCGCGCGACGCCAAATATGCGCGTGCAACAACAGTTTGTCAAGCGCTGTAACCACAATATGTAGCGTGGAAAAGTTAGGTCAGTCGCAATATGTGCCACAAATTGGCCAAAATACGAATGATTCGCCTTATTTTCGCTTTTCGGCGACCACAAGGCAAGCGCGAAACGCGATTCTGCCTGGGGTGGGGCGGTCTAGCGCACGAGCACGGCGGCCATGGTGGCCGCCTTGTCCGCCAACTTGCCGGCGAACATCACGTTGCGCCCCTTGAGGGCGTCGTCGGCCTGCTGCATGAAGCGCCGCGCCGTGTCGTACTGCGCCCGGCCGTCGGCATCGAGCGCCTGGTAGTCGACGCGGCCCAGGTCGCGCGCGGCCTGCGCCAGCAGCGTGCGCACCGACTGGTCGGCACGCGCGCCGGCACCGGTGCTCTGCAGCGCCAGGGCCGGCTGCGGCGCGGGCGCCGGCGGCAGGGCCGGCGGACCTTGGGGTTCATCGGGCGTCGGCTCGGTGCGCGGCACGTCGCGGCGCGGCGGCCGCGGCAACCGGGGCGGCGGCGTGACCGCTTCGGCCGACACCGGCTCGGCCGGCAGAGGGCGGATCGGGCAGGTACTCGGCAATCACCCGCGGCGGCACGTCGGGCGGCACCATCGTGGGCAGCGGCGCCGGCACGGCGGCCTTCGCGGTGGCGCAGCCCGACCCGAGGCCAGCCGCTGCCAGGCCGCACACGAGAGCGACCACGCGAGGGAACATGGGCCTAGTGTAACGCGCCGGCATGACGATGGCGCGCCAGCTCACGCCGCCCTCGGCAACGAAATCGTGAAGGTGGTGCCCGCGCCGGGCGTCGACTCCACCTCGATGTCGCCGTCGTGCAGCTGCACCGTGCGGAAGACCATCGACAGGCCGATGCCGCTGCCGCCGCGCTTGGTCGTGAAATAGAGGTCGAAGACGCGCGCCAGCTGATCGGCGGGAATGCCTTCGCCAGTGTCGCGCACCCGGATGAGCACGCGGCCATCCGGCGCCGCCTCGGTGGCAAACCGCAGCGTGCCGCCGTGTCGGCATGGCCTGCACCGCGTTCACCGCCAGGTTCAACAGCGCCTGACGCAGCATCGAGGGGTCGGCGTCGACCGCCAGTGACGGGTCGGGACAGACGGTGTCGACCGTGACCCGGCCCGCGTCGGCCTCGGGCCGCACCGAATGCGCCACGTCGGCGGCCAGTGCCGACAGGGAGACGCGCTCGATGCGCATGTCCTCGGGCCGGGCGAACTTCAGGAAGCCCGGACACGACCGAGTCGAGGCGCTTGATCTCGTGCCCGATGATGTCGGCGTGCACCCGCACGTCGGCCGCGGGCGATCCGCCGTCGAGCTTCGAGCGCAGCAGCTCGAGATGAATGGTCATGGCGTTGAGGGGGTTCTTCACCTCGTGGGCCACGCCGGCGGTGAGCCGGCCGAGCGCGGTGACGCGCTTCGAGAGCTGGGCGATCTCGCGGCGGGCCGCGCCGCCCGCCGGCAAGCGCCGGAGCTGGGCGCTGACCGCGTCGAAGACGCCGCGCAGGTCCTGCACCTCGACTTCCTGCAGGTCGAGCGTCACGCCCAGTTCGCCGCGCCCGAGCCGGGTCAGGCTGCTCTGGATCACGTGGATCGGCCGCATCACGGCCTGAGCCAGGAAGATGGCGACGAGCACCGACACGAGCAGGGCGCCGGTGGCGGTGGCGAGGGCGGGCGTGACCGCCTCGACCACCGACCGCCGCACCAGCAACGTGGAGATGCCGATGCGGATGTCGCCGAAGACCTGGTCTTCGAGCAGCAGCGGCGCGCGCCACTCGAGGGTGCGCCCGCGCGTGCTCCAGATCTCGCCGAGCTGCAACATGGCGTTGCGCGTCAGCAGCTCGTCGAGGCTGCCCGCCGGCGCCAGCGGCTTCCCCACCTGCGCCGGGTCGCTGTGCGCGATCACCATCAGGCCGGCGTCGACGATCGCCGCGTGCGTGACGTCCTCGGAGTAGATCGACGCTTCGAGAATCGACCGCATGCCCGGATCCGCGGCCAGCTCGGCGTAGGCCGTCTCCCGGCTGGTCACGACCGCCAGCGCGCGATGGAACACCAGGTTGGTGAGCAGCTCGCCGCGCGCGCGGCTCTCTTCGAGCGACAGGCGGGCGATGCGGGCCAGGTTCACGACGCTGAGCGACACGACCACGGCGCCCGACCAGCGCGGTCACGCCGAGAATCTGCTTCAGCCGGATCGACAAACGCATCATGGTCAGGGAAGTCCGCCGGCAGGGCCGCGTCGGCCCAGGCGCTCACGCGCCCTTCATGCGATTCAGCTTGTTGTGCAGCGTCTTCAGGCTGATGCCGAGCATCTCGGCGGCGCGCGTCTTGTTGCCGCCGGCCGCCTCGAGCGTGGCGACGATGAGCTTCTGCTCCGCTTCGTCGACGGTCATGCCGGGCGTGAGCATGCACCTCTGAGCCGGCCGCTGGCCGGCGAGCCCCGGCGGTCGGCTGGCCAGCGGCGGCAAGTGCTTGGCCTCGATGAAGTCGCCCTTGGCCAGGATGACCGCGCGCTCGATGACGTTGCGCAGCTCGCGCACGTTGCCGGGCCAGCCGTAGGCCTCGAGCCGGCGCATCGCCTCGGGGTCGACGGCCTTGACCGCCTTGGCGTCGCGCAGGTTGAACTCCTCGACGAAGGTCTGCACGAGCAGCGGCAAGTCTTCCTTGCGGTCGCGCAAGGGCGGCAGACCGATGGTGAAGACGTTGAGCCGGTAGTAGAGGTCGTCGCGCAGCTTGCCGCTGCGCACGGCGCCCACCGGATCGACGTTGGTCGCCGCCATGACGCGCACGTCGACGTCCTGTTCGGCCCGGCCGCCCAGGCGGCGGAAGCGGCGCTCCTGCAGCACCCGCAGCAGCTTCACCTGCGTGGCCGGCATCATCTCGGCGATCTCGTCGAGGAACAGCGTGCCGCGATCGGCCAGCTCGAAGCAGCCGGCGCGCCGCTCGTAGGCGCCGGTGAAGGCGCCCTTCTCGTGGCCGAAGATCTCGCTCTCGAGCAGCGTCTCGGGGATGGCGGCGCAGTTGATGGCCACGTAGGGCAGCTGCGCGCGCGGACTCAACTGGTGCAGCGTCTGGGCGACCAGTTCCTTGCCGGTGCCCGACTCGCCGATGATCAGCACCGACGCGGTGGTGGGCGCGGCCTGCTCGATCACGTTGTAGACCTTGCGCATCTCGCGGCTGGCGCCGACCATGCGGCCGAAGCGGCCCTCTTCCCGCAGGCGCCGGCGCAGGTCGCTGTTCTCGCGGCGCGCCGCGCTCAGCTCCGACAACCGCTCGAGCAGGTGGCGCAGGCGCTGGGGATCGACCGGCTTGGTCAGGTAGTCTTCCGCGCCGCGCTTGAGCGCGTCGACGGCGGTCTCGACCGTGCCCTGCGCGGTCAGCAGCACGAAGTAGATCTGCCCGAGATCATCGCCGAGCGCGCCGAGCAGCTGCAGCCCGTCCATGCGCGGCATCACGAGATCGCTCACGATGATGGTGGGCCGGAACTCGGTGACCTGCGCGAGCGCCTCTTCCCCATCGGCCGCGGCGGCCACCGTGAAGCCCCACGTGCGCGTCAGTTCCGTGAGCCCCACGCGCGCCGACTCGTCGTCTTCGACAATCAGCACACGCTGGGCGGCAATCGCCGCTTTCGCCGCATCGGTCACAGGGAAAGTGTACCATCGCGAAGGCGCGCCGATGCTCGGTCCTGCTCCCTGATTCGTCCGCCGCGCCGCCGCCCGACCTCTCTTCAGAGGCGCTGGAGCCGCTCCCCGCGCCGGTTTCGCCGGCTCCGCCCCTCGCTCGCATGACGCGCGGGCGCGCCTTGGCGGAGGTGGTGCTCTGTTCGAGCTACCCGACGCAAGTGGCGGCTGCCGGGGTGCTGGCCCTCCTGGGCGTGCCGCCGCAGACCGCCGCCGGCGACCTGAACGCCGCGTTCGTGTTCGGGGTGTCCACGCTCGACGCGGTGCTCGTGGTGGGACTGATCGTCTACCTGCTGCGGCGCCAGGGCGAGTCCCTCGCCCCCGTGTTCCTGGGCGATCGCCCGGTGTGGCGCGAGGCCGCGCTCGGCATCGCGCTCGTGCCGCTCGTCACCATCGGCGTGGCCGTGGTCGTGCGCGCCGCCCAGGCGCTGCTGCCGTCGCTGCACAACGTGGCCGTGAATCCGCTCACCACCTTCATGGTCGATCCGGCCATGGCCGTGGCGTTCGGCACCATGGTCGTGTTCGCCGGCGGAGTGCGCGAAGAGATGCAGCGCGCTTTTCAGCTGCACCGGCTGCAGCGCCACGTGTGCTCGCCGCTCGCCGCGCTGGTCGTCACGAGCGTGGCCTTCGGGCTCGGCCACACGGTGCAGGGCCGCGACGTGGCCCTCGCCACGTTCGGGCTCGGGCTCTTCTGGGGCGCCCTCTACCTGCGCCGCCAGAGCCTGGTGGCGGCCGGGGTCAGCCACGCGCTGTTCAATCTGGTGCAGGTCTGGGCCGCCAGCCGCGCGCTCGCGCCCTAGCATTCACCGCGGCCCCGGGTCGCGCCGGAACTCCACCACCTCGGTGCGCCGCCGCAGGTCGGCCAGCCAGTCGCTGATGAGATCGCGGCGGCGGGCGGCCACCAGGCGCTCACGGGCCGCCTCAGTCAGGGCCGCAGCCGGAACGCCGGCCTGCTCGAGTTCAGCCCGACGCCCCTCGAGGTAGGCCGTCACGTCGGCGTCGGACGGCACGCCGGCGGAGGCGAAGCGCTGGGCGAGATACGCGGTGATCCGCAAGTCGTCGCGCAGCCACGCCGTGAGCCGCGCCGTCGTGAAGCCGCCGGCGGCCAGCGCGGCAGCGAGCGGCTCGTCGCCGCCCACGCGCGCGCGCACGGCACCGAGGCGCGCGGCCACCGCGGCGGGGTCGGGGTCGGCCGGCGAGAAACGCGCCACCTCGTGCAGCATGAGCCAGCGTTCGATCACCGCTTCCAGGGCCCGCGCCGGAGGGGCTCCGGCGGCGGCGTCCACGAGCCCGAGGCGCACCGCCGTGTCGACGTCGGATTGGGTCACGACGGCACCACCGACGATCGCCACCGTGCGCTCGAGCAGCAGCTCGCCGGGCGCCTGGGCGCGCGCCGACGCCGGCGCAAGCGCCACCGCGGCAATCACACCGGCCAACCGACACACGCGCGCACCGTGGCTGGCCATCAGAACGCCTGCCCGAGCGACAAGTGATAGACCGCGCGGCGCTCGGTGCCGCGGTTCAAATCGCGCCGATCGAGCTTGAAGCCCACGTCGAAGCGCAAGGGCCCGAGCGGCGACCGGTAGCGCAGTCCCACGCCCGCCGCCGCCCGCAAGTCGCCCAGCGCCACGTCGCCGGCGCGCCGGAACACGTTGCCCGCATCCACGAAGCCCACGAACCCGACGCCCTTGACGTGCGGCGTGCGCAGTTCGAGGTTGGCCACGAACATGGCGTTGCCGCCCGTGGGAAAGCCGTCGGCATTGAGCGTGGCGCCGGTGCCCAGACGGTCGAGGGCGAAGCCGCGCACCGTGCTGTCGCCGCCGGTGAAGAACCGCTCGCTGGCCGGCAGGTCGGTCACGATGTCGACGACCGGCGTGCCGTCGTCGCCGATCACGGGCTGCCCCGACGCGTCCAGCCGGGGCACACGCTTCTCGAAGCCGCGCGCCACGCCCGCTCGCGCGCCCGGCGGCCACCACCCACGGCCGCGCCCCGGGCAGGCGCTTGTAGGCGAAGGCCTGCACGAAGCTCTTGGCGAAGCCCACCTCGGAGCCCAGGGCCGGCACGGCCACGTCGAGGTCGGCGCCGAGCACCGTGCCGCGCTCGGGATCGAGCACGTCGTTGCGGGAATCGCGCACGAGCGAACCGAAGAGCGACGACAACCGCACCTGCGGGAAGAGCCGGTCGATGAGCAGCTGGTCGGCCACGGCGATGTCGCGGCCGAAGATCTCGGTGAAGTCGTAGGAGTAGCGGCCCAGGGCCACGATCCGGTTGGCGAAGCGCCGCGCGTATTCGGCCCGCACGCCGCGCCGATCGAAGTCGAACGACGAGCGGATGCCCCGCTCGATGAAGGCGCTGACCTGCGCGTCGCCCAGCGTGTCGAACGCGCGCGGCTCGCGGAACGTGCCGATCACGCGGTACTGGTTGAGGCCGTAGCCGCCCTTGGCGTCCGGGCCCTCGTCGACGCCCGGGTCCGTGGGCCGGATGCTCACCGACGTGAGCAGGCTCACGGAGCGGTTCTTGCCCCACAGGTTGCGCCGCGTGATCTCGAAGAAGCCGCGCGGCGCGATCGTCGAGCGCGGTCGGTCGCGGCGAGCGCATCGGTGCGCGCGCGTGCCGCTGCCCCACCTCCAGGCCGCCGCCGTAGCTGAGCGACGTGGACGGCGCCTCTTCCACTTCCACCAGCACGTCGTGGGCCGTGTCATCGGTGCCGTGCGGCACTTCGGTGATGCGCACGCGGCGAAACAGACCCAGCGCGCTCAGCCGCTGCTGGCTCTCGAGCACGGCGTCGTAGCCGAGGGGGCTGCCCGGGCGTGAGCGTGAGCTCGCGGCGGATCGAGAGCGGGCGAGGTGCGCGCGGTGCCGCTCACGAGCACGTGGTCCACCGTGGTCTGGGCGCCCTCGCGCACCGCGTAGGTCAGCACGACGCCGCCCTCGCCGCGTGACCTCGGTGCGCGCCGCGACGGCGGCTCGCTGGTAGCCGAGAGTTGCGATAGCGCCGCTCGACCGCCTCGCGGTCGATGGCCTGCTGCGGCCGGTAGTAGGGCTTCCCCGTGGTGAGCGCCAGCGACTCGAGCAGCTGCGCCGCGGAGATGGCCGTGACGCCTTCGAAGCGTACCTCGGTCACGGTGGCGCGGGCGCCTTCGACCACCTCGAGGCGCACGTCGACCGGCACGCGCCCATCGGCGCCCGCCGACGGGAAGGCCGAGGCGCGGCGTGACGCTCACCGCCGAGAAGCCGCGCACCCGGTAGTGCTCGGCCATGGCCGCCGCCACCGCGGCGACGCGGGCATCCACGAACGGCTCGCCCACCTCGAGCTTCAGCAGCGGCGCGAGTTCGGCGCGGGGCATGGCGGCCACGCCCGTCGAGCGTGACGGCGCCGAGCACGTGCAGCGGGCCGCGCGCGATGGTGAAGGCGATCTGCAGCACGCCGTTGGCGCGGCGCCGCGTCGCCGGCGCCGAGGCCGCGCGAAAGCCTTCGAGGCGAAGGTACTGTTCGATGTTGCGGCTGCCGTCCTCGACCACCTCCTCGTCCACCGACTGCAGCCGTTCGATGGGCACGAGCGCGCGGCGCCGGTCGTCGGGCAGCGGGTCGCCGGCAAACGTCACCTGCACGCGGTCGCCGCGATCGCCGCGCACGGCCACATCGACCACGCCGGCCACGGCCTCGCTCACGGTGGCCGACACGACCGCCTCGTAGTAGCCGTCATCGCGCAGCGCGTCCTCGGCCGCGCGCACGCGCGCCTCGAAGGCCTCGCGATCGAGCGGCCGGCCGGGCTGCGCGCCGAGCCGCTGCAGCAGCTCCGCGCCGCCGGCGTTGCCGTCGACGGTGGCGCGGCCGATCAGCACCTGCGGTCCGGGCGTGACGGCGAACACCGCCGTCACCTGGCCGAGCCGGCCGTCCGGCATCGTGCGCGACTCGACCCGCGCCGCCGGGTAGCCATGCGCCAGGTAGCGCGCCACGAGCGCCTGCGCCATGCTCGGGCAGGCGGCTCGACACGGGCGTGGCGCCGAACTGGTCGGCCAGTTCGGTGCGCAGCACGCTGGCGTCGACGCCGAGCGCGCCCTCGAAGCGCACGCGGACCACCGTGGCGATCGGCACCACCGCGTAGCGCAGCCGCACGCCCTCGCCGTCCGGCTCGGCGAACACCTGGATGTCGGCATAGCGGCCGAGCGCCACGAAATGGTCGATCGTCTCGCGCACGTCGGCCAGCGTGAGCGGCGTCGCCGATCCGGGTCTCGATCAGCGCCAGCGCCTCGCCGTCGGTGACCGGCGCGCCCGCCGCGTCGATCCGCACGTCGGTCACGCGGCGGCCGAGCAGGGCCGCGACATCCGCGCCGGCCGGCGCAGGCGGTGAGCGCCAGCGCGAGCAGCGCCAGGGCGATCGGCATCAGAACGTCACCCGTTTGCGCACTTCGAGCGCGTAGGTGCCGTCGTCGTTCTGCGACAGCACCCACCCGAGCGTGTCGCTCTGGTCGTACTCGAGCAGGATGATCTCGTTCCGCTCCGACGACGACAGGCTGCGCGCATAGGTGAGGTAGATGCGATCGGACAAGCGCTTGCCGATCGTGACCCGCGCCGCCGGATTCACGCTCAGGCCGACGGCCTGCTGATAGGGATCGACCAGCAGCGGCGTGATCTGGAAGGTGTCGACGCCGAAGGTCTCCTGCACGACCTTGCCGACTTCGGCCGACAGCGCCCCGGTCAGCGCGCGCGTGGCACGCGCCTGCAGCAGATCCATCTCGCGCTGGTTCGGGGCGTTGATCGAGGTGACCTCCAGGTCGCCGGTGGGCGTGCGGTCGGAGAGCAGCAGCGACAGCACGTCGGCCGACGGCAGCGGCGGATCGGAGGTGAATTCCGGCTGCAGGCGTTCGGTCGTGCCGGCGATGCGCAGCGTGACGCGGTAGGTCTGCCCGGGCACGCGCACGCGGGTCTCGGCCTCCACGTCGAAGAACGGCTGGATGCGCTCGGGGTTGGTGAAGTCGAGGCTGCCGCGCGTCACGAGGTAGCGTCGCCCCTCGAACCGCACCTCGCCGCGCTCGATGTCGGCCCGGCCGAACACGAGCGGCCGGTCGTAGGTGCCGCGCACGTTGACATCGGCGCTGGCCACGATGCGCGCGATGTCGTTCTCGATCCGGAAGGTGGACGGCGCCACGATCCGCACGTCGTAGCGCAGGGCCAGCGGCGCGGCGTCGGTCAGCAGCGCCCGGCACGCCGGGCTCGGCCGCGCAGCGCCGCCGGCGCGCTCGAGCCGAACACGTTGGTGGTGCCATCGAAGGCCGGCGTCCACACCGCCGAGCGCACGAGCACCGACCCGCCCACGACCGGCGCGTCGGCCGGGCCCTGCACGGTGAGCGCGGCGTCGACCAGCGAGCGCATCCCCTCGGGATAGCGCAGGCGCAGGTCGTGGCCCGTGAGCGTGACGTCGTAGTCGGTCAGCGCCAGGCCGCGCAGGCCCAAGCCGCCCCCCGAACAGCACGCGGCCGTCGGCCAGCGAGGCGCGCAGGCCGTCGAGCCGCACGGCGGAGGCATCGAAGGTGACGATGCCGTTGATCGCGTCGAGCGCGTGCGGGAAGGCGAAGGAACGGATGCGGCCGTCGCTCACGAGCGCGTTGCCCGACACGGTGGGCGTGGCGGTGGTGCCGCCAATCGCGGCCGACAGCTCGGCCCGGCCCGAGCCGCGCAGCTCGGGGAACACGCCCTGCAGCACGGCCAGGTTGGCCTCGCCGTTGGCCCGCAGGGCGACGACGTCGTTCGCCAGATCGACGCGGCCGGTCACGTCGATGGCGGTGCGGTCGCCGGTCATCGTGAAGGCGGTGACCTGCACGACCTGCCCGTCGAGCCCGACGCGGAGCACGCCGCGGTTGCGCAGCTCGTAGTCGAACAGCCGCAGGCGCAGGTCGTCGATCGCGGCCTCGACGCGCAAGCCATCCGGCGTGTAGACCGCGCCCCACACCCGCACGCTGCCGCCGCCGGTGGCCGCGGTGTAGGGCGAGAGCGTGGGCAGGAAGACGCGCGCGTAGGGATCGAGCGAGGTGTCCGAGAGGCGCACCGTCATCTCGATCTCGCCGGCCTCGGTGAGCGCGAACTGCCCGGTGCCCGACGCCGCCAGCCGCGGCGAGGCCACGTCGAAGCTGTAGAGCACCTGCAGGCCGCGGAGCGCCACCTGCGCGGTCATCTCGCCGATGCCTTCGTCGCCGAAGAAGAGGTCGAAGACGCTGACCTTCACGTCGTAGCGCGGCTCGTCGAACGTGCCGCTGCCGGTGGCGCTGAAGTCGGCGAAGCCGGTGAGCGCGGGCAGCGTGGGGAAATACGTGAGGTCGAGCGCGTCCACGGCCAGGCGCCGGCCATCGGCGTTGAACGAATACGCGCCGTCCCAGCCCACGTAGGCCGCGCCGGTGATGGTGGCGCCGGCCTTCTGCACCTCGAGGCCGTCGAGCCGCACGCCCGCCCCCTCGAAGCGCAGGCTCGTCACGCCCGACGCAAAGGGCTCGTCGTAGGCCACGCCGCGGTCGAGCGTCAGGCGGCCGAAGCCGAACGGCTCCTCGTACTTGCCGTAGAGATGAATCTCGCCGCCGAGCGCGCCGTCGACCGGATAGTCGTAGAGCTCGAACGCCGTGCGCAGGTCCACCGAGCGGCCATTCCGACGACTTGATGACCGCGTCGATCTCCTCGCCGCCGTCGCGCCGCGGATAGCCCAGCGCGAAGCGGCCGTCGACCTCCATGCGCGAATGCCCGTCGGTCGACGACCGCCTTGGTCACCTGCGCGTAGGCGTTCTCGATCACGGCGGCGCCTTCGAGCCGGCCCCAGGTGACGTTCCACGCGCGCATCTCGCGGCCCGTGAAGCGGCCCTCTACGCGCGGATTGCCGAGCGCGCCGAGCAGCACGCCGTCGAACTCGCCGACGCCGTCGACGGGCACGGCGCCGGTGGGCGTCGGCGCGAACATGGTCATGATGCCGGCCAGGAAGCGGTCGCTCGCCTGCCAGTCGGTGGTCGTGACGTGGAACGGCAGGCGCGAGGCCTGGCCCCAGTCGGTGCGGCCCTCGAACGACACGTAGGTCTCGGCAGTGGCGAACTCGCTCGGCGCAAAGCGCACGGAGGCGCCGTCGTAGTCGTAGCGTCACCTGCGCGCCGAGCGGCACCGGCCCGAACGCGATGTGCGGGCTGAACGGGCCCTGCTCCTCGGCGCGGCGCCGGGCGCCGCTCGTCCGCATCGGCGGGCAGGCCGGCGCGGCCGGCACGACGCCCTCGGGCATCGTGACGGTCATGCGTGCCCTCGGCCGTGGGCCTGGGCGAACCCGCCGGGGCCGAGCGTCCAGGTGGTGAGCTGGCGGCCCGTGGCGCGGCCCGCCACGCGCATGCCGCGGGTCTGCAGGAAGTCGGTGAAGGTCGTGAGGTCGACGTCGCGGTAGTGCACGTCCCAGCGCGCGTCGGCGCGGCGGTCGGGCCGGCCGAGCGGATCGAGCACGTAGCTGAACTCCGTCTCGCCGCCGTAGAAGCCGCGCGGTGGCCTTGGTGACGTCGAGGCGCGTCGGCACCCACACGCACCGCGGCGCGGAAGTCCTGGAACCGGTAGTCGTCGTAGCCGGCCTCGGGGCTCACGAAGTCGCCCTTCACCTCGTAGCCGCCCTTGTACATCCGCACGGTGCCGGCGAAGTCGCCCTCGCCGTGCAGGCGGAACAGGTCGCGGGCGTAGAAGATCGCGCGCGTGCGCGGCAACTGGTGGCGCGACGTCACGGTGTAGGTGGCGTTGGGGAACTGCGCCGGGTCGATGACGCCGGTGGCCTCCAGCTGCGCGCCGTCGGCGTCGAGCGACATCCGCTCCATCACCACCTTGCCGTCCTTCACGGTGAACGACGAGGTGAAGTGCGCCCACATCGGCTCGTACTGCTGGATGAGCAGCGTGCCGCCCGACCACTTCATGGTGCCGCGGTAGTCGACGCCCTTGGCCGCGACGATCTCGAGGTTCGGCGCGTCGAGCCCCCAGTTCGATCCGAAGTCGCGCACGATCAGATGGCCGCGCGTGGCGCGCACGTTCTGGATGGTCGTGATGAGCAGCGCGCGGCGTGGTGCGGGGCGGCCGGGGCGGCCCGTTCAGTCGCGGCCAGTTGTGGATGGCGTTGGGATAGCTCTCGACGATCAGCCGCCAGTCGGTCATCTCGGCCGAGTCGATCAGCACCTCGCGGTTCAGCAGCGCGCCCCAGGTGAGCGAGAGCTCCACGCGCGTGGCCACCAGCCACGGATCGTGGCGCGGCGTGATGCCCTCGACCATCACGTCTTCGAGCACGAGGCGGCCGCGCCCGAGGTTGAGCCCGAGGCGGCCGATGTGCACGGGCCGGTCGATGAAGACCGACGCCTCGGTTTCGGCGCGACGCCGCAGCACCGGGCCCAGGTCGATGGTGATGACCGAGACGATGACCACGGCGATGGCCACGGCCGCAACCAGCCACACCCGGCGCACGTGCGTCAGCGAAGCTCCGAGGGCGCGCAGCACGGTGGCCCGCACCGGCTACTCCACGACGGCCAGCACCGCTCCCGCGTCCACGGACTGCCCCTCGACCACCGACACCGAGGCGACCCGGCCGGCCTTGGCGGCGCGCAGTTCGTTCTCCATCTTCATGGCTTCGACCACCACGAGCCCCTGCCCCGCCTCCACGGCATCGCCGGGCGCCACCAGCACCCGCACGACCTTGCCGGGCATGGGCGCCGTGAGCCGCTGCGGGCCGGCGCCGTGCGCGGCCGCGCCGCCGCGCCGCCGCGACCGCCCGCTCTCGCTGATGGCCACGGCGAGCTGGCGGCCGTTCACGTGCACGCCCAGCTGCGCCGGCGCGCCTTGCCGGATACGACGACGGCCGGCACGCTGCGGCTGGGCGTGGCCGCGCCCTGGCCCACGAGCAGCGACAACAGCGCCCCATCCACCCGTGTGGCCTGCACCTCGTAGGTGCGCCTCGTCGACCGTGACGCGCCACGCCTCGCCGGCGCGCAGCACGACCACCTTGCGGGTGCGCTCGCCGATGACGACGTCGTACTGCATCGCTATCTCAGCGCCTCGGCACGGGCCTGGCTGACGCCAGCGGCTGGGCGGCGAGCGCGGCCGCGGCCGCGCCGAGCCGGCGCCGGGCCGCCGAGCACCTGGTGCAGCGCCGCGGCAATCGCCGCCAGGGTCTCGTCGTCGTCCGACGAGGTGTCGAAGGGCGCGCCGGCGCGCGCGGCCAGCGCGCGGTCGATGAAGGTCGTGTCGAAGCGCGCCGCCAGGAAGTCGGGATCGTCGAGCGCCCAGCGGAAGAACGGCAGCGTGGTCTTGATGCCGTGCACCTCGTACTCCCGCAGCGCCCGGCGCATGCGCGCGAGCGCCTGCGTGCGATCGTCGCCCCAGGTGATGAGCTTCGAGATCATCGGGTCGTAGAAGATCGGCACGTCGAGCCCCTCGGTGGCGCCGCTGTCGTCGCGCACGCCGGGCCCACTGCGGCACGCGCAGTTTCTGGATGCGGCCGGGCGAGGGCAGGAAGTTGTTGTCGGGATCTTCGGCGTAGATGCGGCACTCGATGGCGTGGCCGCGCGGCACGAGCAGCGCCTCGGGATCGAGCGTGAGGCGCTCGCCGCGCGCGATCCGGATCTGCCAGTGCACGAGGTCGACGCCCGAGACCATCTCGGTGACCGGGTGCTCGACCTGCAGGCGCGTGTTCATCTCGAGGAAGTAGAACGAGCCGTCTTCGTCGAGCAGGCACTCGATCGTGCCGGCGTTGGTGTAGCCGACCTGGCGCGCCACCGACGCCGCCGCGCTCGTGAGGCGGCGCCGCAGGTCGGGCGACACGGCCAGCGACGGGCTCTCTTCGATCACCTTCTGGTGGCGCCGCTGGATCGAGCACTCGCGCTCCACGAACGCCACGACCGTGCCGTGGTGATCGCCGAGCAGCTGCACCTCGATGTGGCGCGGCCGCATGATGCGGCGCTCGAGGTAGACGGCCGAATCGCCGAACGCGGAGCCCGCCTCCGACCGGGCCGCGCGCAGCGCGCCGGGCAGTTCCGCCGGCGTCGACACCATGCGCATGCCCTTGCCGCCGCCGCCGGCCACGGCCTTGAGCATCAGCGGGTAGCCGATCCCCTCGGCGAGGCGCAGCACCTCGGCGTCGCTCACGTCGGCGGCCAGCGGCGTTTCCGTGCCGGGCACGACCGGCACGCCCGCGGCGATGGCCGCTTGGCGCGCCGCGGTCTTGCTGCCCATCAGCTCGATCGCTTCCGGCGAGGGGCCGATGAAGGTGAGGCCGGCGTCGCGGCAGGCGCGCGCGAAGTCTTCGTTCTCGGCCAGGAAGCCGTAGCCGGGATGCACGGCGTCGGCGCCGCTCTGCCGGGCCACGTCGATCAGCGTGTCGATGCGCAGGTAGCTGTCGCGCGGCGGGTTCGGGCCGACGGGCCACGCCTCGTCGGCCATGCGCACGTGCAGCGCGGCGCGGTCGCACTCGCTGTAGACCGCCACGGTGGCGATCCCCATGTCGCGGCACGCGCGGATGACGCGCACGGCGATCTCGCCGCGGTTGGCGATGAGAACCTTGGTTACGGGCACAAGACTAGTTGAAAATTCTAGCACTTGGCGGGAGGCATGCGGCGGCGATGCCCTTCGCCACAAACGAAGGGGCGGGCCCGAAGCCCGCCCCTTGACGAATCGATCAGCTGTTTGCCGGTCGCCGGCCTAGGGCAAGGCCTTGACCGGTGTATCGATACACCGCGAGTAGACGGTAGTCGTCCGCGAAACGGCGTCGCGATTGATTTGGAACATGGTCCAGGTCGTGGCCGTGGCCTGCCGGCTCTCGCCGATGGCCACGTCGGTGCCGCTGTAGTCGTTCTCACCCGAGATCATCGAGGTTCCTGCCGGGCACGCGCCACCCGTGGCAAAGGCCTGGCTCCCGGAGGCAATCGCGACCGGAGTGCCGGCAAAGCGCGACACCGTGCTCGTCGCCGCCGTGGCTTCCTGGTAGTAGCCCATCACGTCGATGATCACGTGGGTTGCGTCGCCGAAGGAGCGAATCGTGATGTCGTCGACGCAACCGAAACAACCCGTGAGGGTCAGGCCGTTGGCGATGCCGCCGAACACGGCGGGCCCGAAGTTGATCACGCTGGCATTCGGCTCAGCAGCGCTGAATCCCCACGCCTTCAGGCCGCCCGAGGCGACGTACCCATTTGTCACGGTGATGTTCACGGACCAGCCAAGGTGGCTGAACGAGGGCAGACCGGGGCACCCTGCCGTGCCGCCCTGACCATCGATGACCGAGTCGGTCGTGAGGTCGAACGTCCGGGTGCCGTTGGCCGGGATGAGGCCGGTACGGGCTCCCGCATTGCGCGTGTCGACGACGCGGCACGGCGCGATCGGCGTGAACACCAGTTGGTTGTCGTTGTCACCGAAGACTTGGTCCACGCCAAAACCCGCAGCGACCTTCGCCTGCGGCGCCGTCAGCGTGTTGATGTACTTGCCGGCGCCTTCGGCGCCGCGGAGCACCCTCACGGCCGTGCGGAAGTCGCCAGGAAGGGCCGCGCCGAGCAGCTGCCAGGCCGGCGCCTTCTTGGCGGTTTCGCCGAGCTCGCTGTAGATGTCGTAGACGTTGGGATCGAGATTGGCCTGCCAGTCGCTCAGCCATTGGTCGACGGCCGCGCTCTTATTGGCCTCGACGCCAGCGAGGACCCCCTGCACTTCCCAGGACCGCTCCTTCGACAACATCCCCGTACCAACTTGAGCATCGACGACCGCGCCGACCGCCAATACGCCGGCCACCAGGGCCACCTGCCATGAAGCTCGTCTCATTTCCATACCTCCTCGAAGCCGGACACTCGGTCCGGCCCGTTGTGCGCAGATTAGACAGGACTTGCACTCAGCGACGCAAGAGCCATCGGGCGCCGCACCGATCCTGGGGGCAGGGTTGCCGTCCGGATCACGTCCAGCACTCCACCCGCCACGAACAAAGGCGGCGGACGTGTGCGAATCCCCTCACGACGCTCCCGCAGGGGGGTGGGAGCGCCAGTGGCCGTGATTCAGAGCGGGATATTGCCGTGTTTCTTCGGCGGATTCCGGTCGCGCTTGTTCTCGAGCGTGGCCAGGGCCTGAATCAGCCGTTTGCGGGTCGTGCGCGGCAGGATGACCTCGTCGATGAAGCCGCGTTCCGCCGCCACGTAGGGGTTGGCGAACTTCTCGCGGAACTCCGCCACCTTCTGGGCGCGCATGACCGCTGGGTCGGGCGCGCTCTCGATCTCGCGCTTGTAGAGGATGTTGGCCGCGCCCTCGGCGCCCATCACCGCGATCTCGGCCGTGGGCCAGGCGTAGTTGAAGTCGGTGCGGATGTGCTTGCTGGCCATCACGCAGTAGGCGCCACCGTAGGCCTTGCGCGTGATCACCGTCACCTTCGGCACGGTGGCCTCGGCAAAGGCGTAGAGCAGCTTGGCGCCGTGGCGGATGATGCCGCCGAACTCCTGCGCGGTGCCGGGCAGGAAGCCGGGCACGTCTTCGAAGACGACCAGCGGGATGTTGAAGCAGTCGCAGAAGCGCACGAAGCGCGCGCCCTTCACCGAGGCGTTGATGTCGAGCGTGCCGGCGAGCTGGGCCGGCTGGTTGGCGACGATCCCGACCGAGCGGCCGCCGAGGCGGGCGAAGCCGACCACGATGTTCTTGGCGTAGTGCTCATGCACCTCCACGAACCCGCCGTCGTCGACCACCGTGCCGATCAGGTCGTGCATGTCGTAGGGCTGATTCGGCGAGGCCGGCACCAGCGTGTCGAGGGCGGCGTCTTCGCGGTCGACCGGGTCGTCGGTGGCCACGCGCGGCGCTTCGTCGAGGTTGTTCGACGGCATGAACGACAGCAGTTCGCGCACGAGCGCAATGCACTCGCGGTCGTCCGCCACCGCGAAGTGCGCCACGCCGCTCTTCTCGTTGTGCGTCATGGCGCCGCCGAGCTCTTCCTTCGTCACGTCCTCGTGGGTGACCGTCTTGATCACGTCGGGGCCGGTGATGAACATGTAGCTCGAGTCCTTCACCATCACGATGAAGTCGGTGATGGCCGGCGAGTAGACGGCGCCGCCCGCGCACGGGCCCAGGATGGCCGAGATTTGCGGCACGACCCCGCTGGCCAGCGTATTGCGCAGGAAGATGTCGGCGTAGCCGCCGAGCGACATCACGCCTTCCTGGATGCGCGCGCCGCCCGAGTCGTTGAGCCCCACGATGGGCGCGCCGGCCTTCATGGCCATGTCCATGGTCTTCACGATCTTGGCGGCGTTGGTCTCCGAGAGCGAACCGCCGAACACCGTGAAGTCCTGGGCGAAGGCGTAGACCACGCGGCCGTCGACCCGGCCGTGACCGGTGACCACGCCGTCGCCCGGCACGATCTGCGTGGCCATGCCGAAGTCGAGACAGCGGTGCGTGACGAGCTTGTCGACTTCCTCGAACGTGCCCGGGTCGAAGAGCAGTTCCATGCGCTCGCGGGCGACCAGCTTGCCGGCCTCGTGCTGCCGGCGCAGACGGTCCTCGCCACCGCCGAGTTCCGCGCGCCGCTCCCGGTCGCGGAGGTCGGCAATCGGATCGCTGGCGCTCATTCAGCCTCGACGCAGGGGTTGCTGAGGGCGCCCACGCCCTGCACCTTGACCATCACACGGTCGCCGGGCACGAGCGGGCCGACGCCCGAGGGCGTGCCGGTGGTGATGACGTCGCCGGGCTCGAGCGTGCAGAAGCGCGTGAGCCATTCGACGATGTAGGGCACCGGGAAGATCAGCTCGCGGGTGTTCGAGTGCTGGCGCTTCTGGCCGTTCACCCAGCCTTCCACCTCGAGCTCTGACGGATCGAGCCCCACGGCGATGCACGGACCGATGGGCGCGAACGTGTCGAAACCCTTCGCGCGCGAGTACTGCACGTCCTTGGCCTGCAGTTCGCGGGCGGTGACGTCGTTCAGACACGTGATGCCCAGGATGTAGTCCATCGCGTCTTTCGCCTTCACGCGCGAGGCGCGGCGGCCGATGACCACCGCCATCTCGGCTTCGTGCTCGACCCGGCCGCACCACGACGGGAGGTGGACGGCCGCCTCGGGACCAATCACGGTCGTGGCCGGCTTGATGAAAAGCAGGGGCTCGGCCGGCAGCGCCTTCTTCATCTCGGCGGCGTGGTCCTTGTAGTTGAGGCCGATGGCCATGATTTTCGACGGCCTCACCGGCGACACGAAATCACGCAGCGGCTCGTCGATGGCCGCTCCGGTGCGATAGTCGCCGAACACCTCGCCGTCGAGCCAGAAGAACGCGTTGTCGCGCTCCACCACGTAGCGCCCGCCCATGCCCTGCCGCACCCGATAGATCTTGTCCATCTCGCCTCTGGTCCCTAGTCCCTGGTCCCTGCCCCAGCCCCGTACTGTCGGGCCGTTTCCTCCGCCCGATTCGACGGCAGGCTGCGATTCACCGGCGTCGCCGAGTCTACCGCGACGACGACGTAGACGTAGCGCACGCCGGCCGTCACGGTGCGGTCTTCGAAGCTGGTCGCGCCGATCGGTTCCGGCGTGAGCGGCGTGGTGGCCTCGCCGGGCGCCGTGCCCCGGAAGACGAGATAGCCGGCCAGGTCGGGCGCGTCGACCGCTTCCCAGATCAGGCTGATCACCGAGGCGCCGGCCACGGCTTCGAGGGCGCCGGGCGCCGGCGGCGGGAAGGTATCGCGCGGCGTCACACACCCCGGCGCGGAGGCCGGCCCCTCCACGTCCACGCCGTCGATGGTCGTCGATGCCGCGCACGACGAAGCAGCGCTCCACGCCGAAGCTCACGCCAGTCACCCCGAAGGTGAGCGCGGTGAGCGGTGCCTCGTTCAAGGGCGAGGGCCGCGTGGCGGCGCCAGCCGCAGTCGGCCGCCGCCTCACCCGGCGTAGACGTTGTAGCGCGTCACGGCCAGCACGGGGCCGAACGGCCGGGAGTCGAGCACGCCTTCGGCTGGCGGCGCGGGCGCCACGCGCGCGTCGGGCGCGGGCGTCCAGTTCAGGGACAACGTCGTGGCCGTGAACGTGGCGGCAGGCACGCCCGGCGCACCCGGCGGTGCGGCGAGCGGCACACTCTTCCAGTCGCTCCACGGGCCTCGACGCCCCTGACGGCTTACGGCCACGGCCGCGTAGTGGCGGCGAACGGCCGACGCCGCCGGGGCATAGACCAGTGGCAGCGACAAGGCCACGGTGGGGTCCGGCACCGACGCCACGGCGGGAAGACCGGCCCGCGAATCGGGCGCGGCAACCGTCTCCACCAAGGCGGCAGTCAGGGCTTCGCGCAACGCCGCGGCCGCACCCTGATCGAGCCCCGGTTCGAGGGGCAGGGCCGGCACCGGCGGCATGCCCTCCTTCACCGGCGGAGGCGGGGGCACCGGCCGGCGCACCGGCAGCGACGACACCCGCGTGAAGGTGGCCGGCACCACGCCCGTCACGAGCGCTGGCGGCGCCACCGCCGACGTCACGGCATAGACCTCCACCATTGCGACGTCGGCCGGCTGATCCCCGCCGATATTGGCCGTGGGCACCGTGAACGCCAGGAACACCGTCTGGTCAGCGCGGTGCGCCGCGAAGGCCCCGACCCTGGCCGGCACGCGCTGCAAGGGCGCAAGCGGGGGTCCCTTCTTGCCACACGCCGCCGCAAGTCCGGCGGCAAGGACGACGGCCGCCCACCGCACGGCTGGCATGCACCGCCGGAACCGTGGCCCGGTAGGGTGCGCGGTTGCGGCAAGCGAGCTCGGTCGGTGACGGCATCAAGGGCTGGCGAATGGCGGAACGGCGTGCGCCGCGCTGTCCAGTGTCCCCGTTGGAGAAAACGACTGTCAAGGAATCTGGACGGCTGCCAGCGATTTCTGGTCGCAAGCGGCGTGCGTGGGCTGGCAGCGATGTTGCAAAACATGCTGGCGTGCCGTCTGCCCTGATCTCTCGAGGTGTTGTGATGAGTGCCCGAAGCGCCTTCCCCGCTGCGGTGTTCCTGGCAGCGATGGCGGCAATCCCCGCCACAGCCCAGGAACCGCCTCCTGTCTCCCGAACAGCAAGACCCGGCGCCAGCCCAGGTGGTGGAGCGCTCCCGCGCCGAGCGCCGCGACAGCGGCGCGGTCCCGGTGCGCGCCCCGCGCTCCCGCGCCGACAACGGCACGCCGGACGCGCGCGCCCGGGTGCGCCCGGCCGTCGAATCCACGCCGGTGACGCCCGCCGCCAACGCGGCGTTCGAGGAAGAGCAAGGCGGCCGGCGCCGCAGTGGTGGGGGCGGCGGCTCGTCGCGGGGCGGCGGCAGCGGGGGCGGGCGTTCCGCCGGCGGCGACGGCGGCGCGCGCCCGCGCGGCGGCGTGCGCGCTCCTGACAGTGGCCGCGGCAGCTCCGGCGGCAGCCGCGAATCAGGCGCCGGCCAAGCCGTGCCGCGCGGCCGGAACTCGCGGCCGAACCAAGGGGGCTACGCGCCGTCGTACGGACGGCGCTACTACACCGGCATCGGCGGCCTCGGCTACTACGCCTACGACCCGTGGAGCTGGTATTCGGGCTACGGCGGCTGGGGCTACAACGCGCTCGGCTGGGGCGGCTTCTACGGCAACCAGTGGGGCGGTTACTACGGCAACCAGTGGGGCGGCTACGGCGGCTACTACGGCGGCGGTTACGGCGCCTACAGCGGGCCCTACGGCTGGAGCATCGGCGGCGTGCGGTTCAAGGTGAATCCGAAGGACGCCGAGGTCTACGTCGACGGCTACTACGCCGGCATCGTCGATGACTTCGACGGTGTGTGGCAGCAGCTGCGGCTCGACGATGGCGGCTACCACATCGAGGTGCGCAAACCCGGCATGGATACGCTCACGTTCGACGTGCGCGTGCAGCCCGGCCGCACCATCACCTACCGGGGCGAGATGACGGCCACGCCGTAGCCCCGTGCGACATCTCACACCGAAGGCCGGCACTGCGCCGGCCTTCGTCGCGTACGGCCCCCGGGCCCCGACGGCTACGGCGACGTGCGTGACGGCGCGGTGCACTCGCGCGGTGCGGCGTCGGGCTGCCGGGCGTTGTCGACCTGGCACCGCACGAAGGCTGGCCGCGTGCGCGCGAACTCGAACATGCGCTGCATCTCGTCTTCGAAGTCCTGCACGCCGAACCAGCGGCCCGGGTCGGCCAGCACGGCGTCGCGGATCTGATCGCGCGCGCGCACCATCTCGCCTTCCATCCAGGCGTCGGCTTCGCCGGCCGCCTGCGTCAGCGTGTCGAGGAACAGCGCCCGCAGCTCCGGCACCTCCATGGCGCGGCGCAGCAGGGTGTTCTCGCCTAGGCCGTGGCCGATATCGCGATTGGCCACGTAGAACGTCTGGTCCTTGTCCCACGGAATGAACAGCGCCTGACGCGCGCCGTCGGGCCGATACAGGTAGAAGTTGGCCATCCCCTTGTAGCCCACGAGACCGTCGTAGTCGACGAGGAACGCCTCGACGCCCATGTAGACCATGAGCCGCTTCAAGTCGACGAGCGCGTCCACCTCCTCGACGAACCGGTCGGCCGGCACCTCGTTCACGTCGCGGACCAGTTCTTCGATCGATCCGTAGAGATCGGCGGTGGAGTCGTTCTCGTGGGTACGGGCCTCGAAGCGCCGCCGGTACGTATCGAGCTCACCGCCGAGGTACTGGAACTTCCACTCGTCGATCCACTGGTACTCGAAGAGCGTGCCCTTGTCGGGTTCGTCGCTGTCGGCCTGTGTGAACACGCGCCGCACGAAGTCTTCGCCCAGTTCCTCCGTCAGGACGTAGACGCCGGCGAACTCGTTGTTCACGTAGAGCCTGGCGTGCGACTCGCGCGGCACGGGCAACCGAACTTGGCGAAGAGCTTCATGGCCACGCGCTCGCGGATGAGCGACACGTCGCGATACACGTTGTCGAGCAGCACCGAACGCATGCCGAGGAAGCGCTGGCCGCTGGCGTAGCGGTTCATGTCCACGCGCAGGCCGGGCTTGAACTCGTTGCGCGTGCCCAGGCCGCGCGACCTGATGCCCACGTTGCGCACCTTCACGCCGCGCCACTCGAGATCGGCCGGGTAGTAGGTGTTTTCGCTGAAATCGGTCTTGAGCTTGGCCCAGTCGGCCGAATTGACCAGCAGGCGGATGTCCTGCAGCACGCCGTCGTCGAAGAGTTCGTCCGAGGTCTGCGCCGGCGCGGGGCTCGCGGCGGTCAACATCAGCAGGGTCAGCGTGGCACGAAAAACGGAGCGGAACACCATGGGATACAACACAGAGCGCCCTCCGGCGCGTGTGGGCCTCAGTGGCACACGGCGGCGCCACGGTCGAGCTCAGCGCCAGTCACGTCGAGGAAGGCCCACTGGTACTGTGTCGGCTCGAGCGAGAGCCGCAACACCCCCCAGGCCTGGATGAACACCTCGGAGTTGGCGGCACGGCGCGATTGCGCATAGAGCGGCGCGCCGCCCGTGCCGACGGTGAACTGGCGGATGCCGCGCGCCAGGTCGAGCTGGCGGTCGGCGGTCTGCGGAGCGATGCGCTCGTAGTTGTGGTCATGCCCGTTCAGCACCACCTCGGCGCCGCCCTCGTAGAGCAACTGCCAGATGTCGCGGAGCCACGGCGTCTGGCCATGGTTGCCCGAGCTGTCGAAGGGATGGTGCAGCGTGGCCACGGTGCAGCGCGAGCGCTGCGCCAATTGGTCGCGCACCCACTGGTACTGGGCCGACCCGCGTTCGATCGGCACCGACGAGTTGAGCATCAGCACCTGCCAGCTCGCCGCGCGAAACGCATAGTAGCCCTGCCGGCCCGGGCCGGCAGCCTCACCGAAGTAGCTGAAGTAGCCGTCGCCGCCGGCTACGTCGTACTCATGATTGCCGGGGCCGGGCCGGGCGCGCGCGCGGAAGCGTCCATAGTCGGGATCGAAGCAGCGGCGGAAGTCGGACGCGGTGCCGTTGGGATACGCCAGGTCGCCGAGCAGGAGGACGTCGTCGGCAAACCGCCCCAGGAGCGCCGCCGTCTGCGCCACGCCCGGCGAGCCGCACCAGCCGATATCGCCCACCGCCGAAAGCGTGGCGACGCCGCCGCCAGCGGGTGGTGCGGTCCCTGCCGAGGGTGGCGGCTGCCCCGGTAGTTCGGTGCCACCCGCCGCAGACGTGTCGGCGTCGACCAGGGCCGTGGCTTGTGTCGGCGTCGCGGGCGGACGCCCGCCGCACGCGGCGGCCAGTGCGGCCGCCGCCACGAGGGTGCCGGCCCACGCGTGGAATCGGGTAATCACGACGCCGCTTGAAGTCGGAGGGGGCTCAGGAGCCGCCGGGCCCCGAAGCGGCTGCGATTATATGGCGAACCGCGGCTGGGCTGGGGACGAAATGCCGCGGACCCCGCCCGCGGGCCGTCAGGCGCGGGTCGACGCCCGAGTGAACCAGGCGTAGAGCGGCAGACCAAGGGCGATGATGAGCAGTCCCGCCGCTGAGGGCCCCACTTGCGTGCCCGCCGACAGGGGCTTCACCAGGTCGGTCCACAGGGCGTTGGCCACAATCACGGCGCTCACCGCCACGAAGATGGCGGGCACCACAGGATAGCCCCAAGTCGAGTAGGGCCGTGGCGCGTCGGGTTCGCGCCGTCGCAACACGAACAGCGCGGCCACGGCCACGCCGTTGAAGAGGATGATCGAAAATCCGGTATAGGTCGTGAGCGCCGTGGCGCTGCCCGTGAGCACGAGCACGGAACTCCACAACGCCTGCGCCACGATCGAGGTGGCGGGCGTGCGATAGGTGGGATGCACCTTGGCGGCCGCCGGGAAGAACATCCCGTCGCGGGCCATCGCGTAGTAGACGCGCGGTCCGGCAAACACCATCGCCGAGATGCTCGCGAGCAGGCTCACAATCGACACGACCCCCATGATGTCGCCGGCGCGCGAGCCGAGCAGCCGATCGGCAATCACGTCGAGCACGCTGCCTCGCACCGCGGCCAGCTCACCCACGGGCAGCACGTAGAGATAGAGCGTGTTGAGCAGCAGGTAGATGGCGACAACGGCGAGCGTGCCGAGCGCCAGCGCCTTGGGCACGTTGCGGCCCGGGTCGCGCACTTCCTCGGCGACATAGGACGCCGCGTTCCAGCCAGCGTAGGTGAAGAGCACGGGCACGAGCGCAAAGAGCCAGCCGCCGCCCGTGGCTGCCGCCGCTGACGGCGTCGACAGGTTCTCGAACGACCCGACGCCGAACGAAAAGCCGAGCAGGATGAAGAGCAGCAGCGCCGACACCTTGAGTGTGGCCAGCAGGTTGCCCACGAACCGTCCCGGACCGACGCCGCGCAAGTGCACCCACGACATCAACCAGATCGCGACGAGCGCGGTGATCGTCTGCGGCGACACGGCCAGGGTAATCGGACCGAGCGGCAACGACGCCAGCGCCTGGTCGCTGCCGGCCAGCGGAAAGAAGCGACCGAGGTAGAACGCCAGCACCACGGCACTGGCCGCGATGGCGCCCGAGAAACCCGCGACGAACGAGGTCCACCCGGTGAGAAACGCCGCCACCCGGCCGAAACCGGCGTTCAGATAGACGTACTCGCCGCCAGCCCGTGGGCGCAGCGCGGCCAGTTCGGCGTAGGCCATAGCCCCGGCAAAGGCAAGCAGGCCGGCCGCGAGCCACGTGGCGAGGAACCAGCACCGGGTGCGGCACCATCGCCGCCACTTGGGGCGGCGTGAAGAGGATGCCGCCGCCGATCACGTTCGAGACGACGATGGCAGCAGCGTCGAGGGCACCGAGGCGCCGCTCGAGGGTCTGGGGGGGCGTCGCGGAAGCCTGGGGCATGCCGGCGATTATAGGCGGGGTGCTACTGCGTGAGCAGCTGTCGTTCGATCGGGAAGTCGCCGAGCTTGGCCCACACCTGCGAGCCCTTCTTCAGGAACACCTCGACCTTGGCGTCGACGAAGTCCTTGTGCTGCAGAATCTGGATGCGCGGCTGTTCGCCGGTGTAGCCGAGTTGTGAGCGCATCACGATGGCGGCGGTCGAGGCGCCGGGGGCGAGTTCGTCGCGGCGCACGGCCCAGCCGTAGTGTTCGCCCCACATCTCCTGCTCGCCCACGCGCTTGAACACGGCCATGATCTGCACGCCGTCGATGGCCGCGTCAGCCTTGTTCCGCAGCTTGAGCGACACCGTGGGCACCAGCTTGTTCTTGCCGTCTTCCATGATGCCCGCGTCGAACCAGCCGGTCGTGACGTCGAGCGGTTCGAGCACGGCGACGGGACTCACGTTGGAGCAGCCCGCCAATGTGGCGAGGATCACGGGCACGAACAGCAGCGTATGGCGCATGGCGCGTAGGATACCGCGGCGCGGACGGGGTTGTCCGGTGGCCCTTCTGTGAATTCGACACCGCGCGCGGGAAAAAGGTGCCACGTTGGGGCTGGGTGCCAGGGGCTAGGGCTGGTCACCGTCCCAGCGTGACGTCTACGAGCCCTAGTCCCTAGTCCCGAGTCCCTGCACTTAGAATTCCTGCACCTGCACGCGCTTTCGGGCCTCATCGCGGTCGATCTTGCCCGCTCGATAGGCGGCCAGGTCGGCGGCCTTGATGCGCAAGGTGAAGGTGGAGACCTGTTCATAGGGGTTGGGAGGCGCCAACAGGTCGCGACGCTCGTTGTCGCGCGCCGCCACGGTGAGGTACTCCTCGGGCTGGAGCGACGACACCATGGGCAACGAAAAATCGACCATCGCGTCGATCAGCGCCTGCACGACGGCGTCGGTGTAGGCCTTGTTCGGATCGTCGAGCAACTGCGCGTTGAGCGCCTTGCGCGGCGCACCCGGCAGACTCTGCGCGTTGGCCGGCGTGCCGGTGGTGCGGCCGGCGGTCTGGATGCCGCCCGGGTCGGGGCGGCGCACGCCACTGAGCGGCCGCAACTGCGCTTCGAGCCGGCGCAGGGCGTTCTCGGCCGTCGCCCGCTCCTGTCCGCTCGTGGTTGCCACCACCGCGCGCAACGCCGCCAGCGCTTCGGCCGCGCCCTGGTCGTCCTGGTCGAGCATGGCCCGCAGGCTCCACATCATGCTCTGGCGCAGCACCGGCACTTCCACGTCGAAGAAGACGCCGTACTCGGCCAGGTGGAAGCCGCGCGCGTTGGACTCGCCGGCCACGACGATCATGTCGGGCATGACCGCGCGAAACTCCTGATTGAGTCGCGAGGCCCCGGCAGTGACGGCGCGGGCGAGGGCACCCTCCATCAGGTAAATCTGGTGGCGGAGCTGGTCTGGTCGTCGGGTGCCGCAGCGGGCTGAGCCGACGCCGTGGCGGCCAGCGCGACCACCGCAGCCGCCAGCGTCGAAGTCGTACGTGTCATGACGGTGTGCCTCTGTCATCACTGGGGCGGCCTCAGCCCGGCGCGAACGATGAGATCCAGCATCTGCCGCTGGCGCGCCACTTCGGCGCCCGTGCGGCCTTCGAGCTGGCCGAAGCCCTGATCGATGCGGACGAGATCGGCCCGCCGCTGCAGGTCGAGGTCGCGATTGAACTGCGTGAGCCGCAGCGCGAGTTCCTGCTGCTGACGCCGCTCGCTGGCCTCGATGAGCGCGCGCACGCGGGCCAGCGTGTCGGGCTCGGACGCCGGTTTGGCTGGCGGCGCCCGCGTCGCCGGCCGGCACCGACGCCTGCCGCACGGTCGCCTCGCGGACCTGCATCTCGTCGCGCAGCGACTGGGCGAGCGCGGCCAGCGCCGGCTTCCAGGCATCGTCGTCGGCCAGGGGCGCGGCGCCCGCTGGCGCGGCGCCGGCGCCATCCAGCCGGTCGACACGGTCCAGCCCGCGGCGTCGTGGCGCACCTGCACGTTGGCCACCGCCGCACTCACGGCCACCGCCAGCGTCGCGGCCGCCACCTGTGCCCACACCGGCACGCGTCTGCCACGACGGCACCGCCGGGCGAATCACGTTGTCGGCGTGCCGCCTCGGGCACCGCGGTCTGCACGACGCTGAACCGCAACGGCGGGGCGGGCGGCGTCCAGTGCGCCAACGCCTGGCGCACGCCGCCGAGCGCCGCCACTTCCGAGCGGCACCGCGGCGCACTCGACCAGATGCCGCGCCACCGCGTCGCGCCGAACCGGCTCGAGCTCGTCGTAGATATAGGCGACGAGCGTCTCGGTGTCGTCGCAGGTGAACCGTGTGCTCATGATGCGTCCCCGCGGATGTCGGCCACCGACATGCCGCCTGCTTCCAATTGCCGCCGCACGACGCTCAGACCCTGGTAGAGCCGGGTCTTCACGGTGCTGAGCGGACAGCCTTGCATGTCGGCGATTTCCTGAAACGTCAGGCCGTGATATTCCTTCAACACGATGGCGGTGCGCTGCTCCTCGGGCAGCGTGGCCATGGCGCGCTCCACGGCCCGGCCCAGCTCACGGCGGCCGACCAGGGTCTCGATCGACTCGACCGGGCCGCCCTCGGCCGCCAGTTCGGCGATGTCGGCGTCTTCCGGCATCTGCACGGTAGGCGTGCGCCGCTGCCGGCGCATCCAGTCGCGGCACAGATTGAGCGCGATCCGATAGAGCCACGAGGAGAATTTCGCCTCGCCCTTGAAGCCCTTGAGGGCGCGATAGGCGCGAAAGAAGGTCTCCTGACACACGTCACGAGCGTCTTCTTCGCGCCCGAGCGTGCGGTAGGCCAAGGCATAGATCGGCCGCTCCCAGCGTTTGATCAGCTGGTTGAAGCTCTCGACGTCGCCGTCTTGCGATCGCACGACGAGTTCCTCGTCGGTGATCGTCAATGCCTGCACGGTCAGCGTCGCCCCTTCCCCGTGGACTCGCCGCGCGGAATCGTCCGGCGACGGCCCTGTGATGTCGAGCCCCAACACTGTCTTTGACGGCATCGGGACGGGTTTGGTCGGAGTCGGCGCCGGTCGCGCCGGGGTGGTTCTCCCAGTATAGGAGTCCTTCGGCGCCAGGGCAGCCGCAAAGCCCTCGGCAATCACGACTTCGGGCCCGCCGGGATACAATTGGACAGCCATCCCGTGATCATCCCCAAGCCAGAGCATGAGGCCTTCCTCACGACCGACGAGGTGCTCGCCTACCTGCAGGTGAACCTCCGCACGGTCTATCGCCTCATCGACGCCGGCAAGCTGCCGGCCGTGCGGGTGGGCCGCCAGTGGCGTTTCCGGCGCGCCGACATCGACGCGTGGCTGGATCAACGCCGCCCGGCCGCCGGCGACCCGGGCCCGGCGGTGCCGCTCCACGCCGTGCCGGTCGGCCCCGGGAGGCGCGTGCTCGTGGTCGATCCCGACGGCCCCAGCCGCGACGTGTTGTCGAGCGCCTTGCGCGCCGCTGGGCATACCGTCGACACCGCGCCCGACGGGGTCGTGGCGGTGGAGCGTCTGGCGCAACATCCCTACGATCTGCTGGTGAGCGAACTGCGTGTGCCGGGCCTCGATGGCTTCGCGCTCGTGCGCGAGGCGCGCCGCACCACCCCCAGCCTGCGCCTGATGATCGTGACCGGCCATTCCACGGAAGCCGCGGCCATCGAAGCGCTCAACTTCGGCGTGGCCGGCTATCTGGTGAAACCGAGCCGCCCCGCCGAAATCGTCAGCACGGCCGCCCGGGTGCTGGGCCTGCGGCCGGCGGCGCCATGATTCAGCTGTCGTCGCTCACCAAGCGCTTCGGCGAGCGCGTCCTGCTCGACCAGGTCACCTGGCATGTCGGCGATCGGGATCGCGTCGGCTTGTGCGGGCCGAACGGCGCCGGCAAGACCACCTTGCTGCGCATGCTGGCCGGCCTCGACGAGGCCGACGGCGGCGCCGTGGTACGGCCGACCGCACTCACCGTGGGCTATCTGCCGCAGGACGGCCTCGCCTATTCGGGCCGCACCGTCTTTGCCGAGGCCAGCGACGCGCTCAAACCGCTGCTCGACATGAAGTCGGAAATGCACGACCTCGAGCACCGGCTGGCCGACCCGAGTGTGCCCGCGGGCGAACACGACGCCCTGCTCGAGCGCTACAGCAGTCTGCAGGAGCGCTTCCGCATGGGCGATGGCTACGCCATCGACCTGAAGGTCGCCACCATTCTGCGCGGGCTCGGCTTCAGCCAGAGCGACTTCGACCTCGAAGCCGGGCATCTCTCGGGCGGCTGGCAGATGCGCCTGGCGCTCGCCAAGCTGCTGCTGAGCGCACCCGGGCTGCTGCTCCTCGACGAGCCGACCAACCACCTCGATCTCGAGGCGCGCAACTGGCTCGAAGACTACCTGGCGCGCTATCCACACTCGGTCATCCTGGTCTCACACGATCGCTACTTCCTCGATGCCGTCGTCGACCGGATCGCGGATCTCGCCCTGCGCACGATCACCGACTACGCGTGCAACTACTCCACGTATCTGGTGCAGCGGGCCGAGCGGATGGACGCGCTTGCGCGAGGCCAAGAAGGTGCAGGACGACGAGATCGGGCGGGTGCAGGAATTCATCGACCGCTTCCGCTATCAGGCCACCAAGGCCGCACAGGTGCAGAGCCGCATCAAGATGCTCGAGAAGGTGGTGCGCATCGAGGTGCCGCCCGAGCGCAAGCGCATCCACTTCCAGTTCCCCGCCGCCGCCAAGAGCGGCCGCACCGTGCTCGACTTGAAGCAGGTGCACAAGCGCTACGGCGACAAGCACGTGATCGACGGCGTCGACCTGCAGATCGAACGTGGGGACCGGGTGGCGCTGGTCGGCCCGAACGGCGCCGGCAAGTCCACGTTGATGCGGATGATCGCTGGTGCCGAGGCGCCCGACCAGGGGCGGCGCGAGGAAGGGCACCAGCTCGTGATGCAGTACTTCGCGCAGGACGAGGCCACCCGTCTCGACCCCACGCTGACCGTCTACGAGACGCTGGCCGATGGCTCGCCGCATCACATGGTGCCGGCCATCCGTAACGTGCTCGGCGGCTTCCTCTTCTCCGGGGACGACATCTACAAGAAGGCCGGCGTGCTCTCGGGTGGCGAACGTACCCGCCTGGCCGTGGCCCGCATGCTGCTCCGTCCATCGAACACGCTCGTGCTCGACGAGCCGACCAACCACCTCGATCTCGACTCCAAGGACGTGCTGCTCGACGCGCTCATGGACTACGGCGGCACGCTGGTCTTCGTCTCGCACGATCGCTACTTCGTCGAGCGGCTGGCCACGAAAGTGGTGGAGGTCGGCGGCGGACGGGCGCGGCTCTATCCCGGCGACTACGCGGCGTTCCTGTGGAGCAAGGCGCAGGGCGGCGCCGCGGCGACCCCGGCACCGGCTACCGCGCCGGCCCAGGTCACCCGCGTGGCCCGTCGGGCGGCGCCACCCCCGGCCGCCCGTAAGGCGCCGGCCGCACCCCCGGCACCGGCCGCCGGCAGCGCCGCCGACTACGACCAGCGCAAGCGAGAGGCGGCCGAGAAGAAGAAGCGCGAACGCGCCTACGAGGCGCTGGCCGCCCGCATCGCCGAACTGGAAGGCCGCATCGCGGAACGCGAAACCACCGTCAAGGCGGTCGAGGCCGAGATGGGGGCACCCGGCTTCTACGACCACCACGACACCTCGAAGCCGGTGCTCGACCGGCACCAGGCGCTGATGTGGGACGTGGGCGACCTGCTCGGCCAGTGGGAGATGCTGCAGGCCGAGGCCGAGGAGCTGCGGACGGCGCTCCAGCTCCGGTAGGCCGCACGCGTCTCAATACCTGCCAGTCAGCCGACGCGAGTGGCCGGGTTTCGTCACCCCCTGGCGCGCCGCGGTGACAATTTCGAGATCGCGGATCTCGCTTCTGTCAGAACGACGACGGAAACGAACCACGATTACACAATTCGGCACCTCGATCGGGGTTCAAGTCGTCATTGTGATGACAGGCACGACAGTTGCGTATGTCGCCGGCACAGCCGAGCCATGCCTGCCCCCAAAATTGCCGCCGGACGTCGTCCCGCCAAGGCCACGGTGCCACCAACGCGCCCCGGTCCAGCTCATCGGGCACCGATCGCCGCGGCCCACTTCGTCGATGACGCCTTCTTCCGGCACCTCGTGGCGCACATGCGCAACGGCGTGCTGGCCATCGACCGCGGCGGCGCGCTGGTGCTCATCAACGACGAGTCGTGCCGCATCTTCGGCCTGCCGGCCGGCGAAGACTACCTGGGCCGGCCCTTCGCCGAGGTGTTTCACGCGCACCCCGCCATCGTCCGCGTGCTCGCCGGCGCCTACGAGCTGGCCTTCCTGCCCAACCGCGCGGAGCTCCGCCTCACCCCGAGCGACAAGGTGCTCGGCTACACGCTGTCGCTCATCCGCAACAGCGAAGGGGTGACCATCGGCGCGGCCATGTTCTTCAAGGACCTGACCCGCGTCGAGCAGCTCGAAGAGCGCGAACGGCTGCGCGACCGCCTGGCGGTGCTCGGCGAGATGGCGGCGGCGGTGGCGCACGAGATCAAGAACCCGCTGGCCGGCATCGAGGTGATGGCCGGTCTGCTTCGCCGTCAGTTGCGCGACAACGCGCAGGCCACCGCCCTGGTCGGCGACATCATCAACGAAGCCAAGATGGCCAACGGCATCGTGCAGGAGATCCTGGACTTCGTGCGGCCCGTGCGCCTCCAGATGGAGCGCACCTCGGTCGCCGCCGCCCTGCAGGCCGCCGTGACCATGGCCGACGGCAGCAAGGCCAAGCGGGGCGACGTGCGCGTGCAGCTCGACATCGCCGACGGCCTGCCGCAGATCGACGCCGACAAGACGCAGCTGATGCAGGTGTTCGCCAACCTGCTCATCAACGCCTACGAGGCGCTGAACGGCACCGGCGCGGTGACGATCACGGCCCGCGAGGTGACGCGCGAGGAAGACGGCGCGCTGCCGCTCGATGGCCTGCACCCGATTCCCACCATCGTGGTGGAAGTGACCGACAACGGCCCGGGCGTGCCGCCCGAACTGGCCGACAAGATCTTCAGTGCGTTCTTCACGACGAAGGCTCAGGGCTCCGGCCTCGGACTCGCGATCGTGCGCAAGATCGTCGACGCCCATGACGGGCGCATCGATCTGACGAGCCGGCCCGGCACCGGCACGAAATTCCGCGTCACGCTCCCTGTGAGCGGCGACGCGCGGGTGTGGTAGGAGCGGAGCGAACATGAGTCGAATTCTGGTTGCCGACGATCACGACGCGCTGCGGCGGGGCCTGGCCCTGGCGCTGCGCACGGCGGGCCACGAGGTGGAAGAGGCCCCCAACGGCAACGCCGCCATCGAGCGGCTGCACAACGGCTACTTCGATGTCGTCGTGAGCGACCTGCGCATGGGCGGCTCCGACGGCATGGACGTGCTGCGCACCACCCGCACCACCCATCCCACCTCGTCGGTCATCCTGATGACCGCCTTCGGCTCGGTGTCGACGGCCGTCGAGGCCATGAAGAACGGCGCGTTCGACTACGTGCAGAAGCCGTTCGAGATCGAGGAGATGGAGGTCAAGATCGAGAAGGCGCTGGAGCTGAAGCGCCTGCGCCACGAACTCGACTACCTGCGCCACGAGCAGCAGGAGAACTACGACTTCGACAAGATCATCGGCAGCAGCGACACGCTGCAGCGCGTGCTGGGCGTGGTGCGCAAGGTGGCCAAGAGCAACTCCACCGTGCTCATCCGCGGCGAGACCGGCACCGGCAAGGAACTCATCGCCGGCGCCATCCACCACAACTCGCTGCGCGCCGGCCGCAACTTCGTGAAGGTGAACTGCGCGGCGCTGCAGGAGAACCTGCTCGAATCCGAACTCTTCGGCCACGAGAAGGGCGCCTTCACCGGCGCCGACCGGCAGCGCATCGGCCGCTTCGAGCAGGCCGACGGCGGCTCGCTCTTCCTCGACGAGATCGGCGACATGAGCCCCAGCACGCAGGCCAAGATCCTGCGCGTGCTGCAGGAACACGAATTCGAGCGCCTCGGCGGCACGCGCACGCTGAAGGTGGACGTGCGGCTGATCGCCGCCACCAACCGCGACCTGGTCACGATGGTGTCGACCGGGCCACTTCCGCGAGGACCTCTACTACCGCCTGAACGTCGTCACGGTGGAAACGCCGCCGCTGCGCGACCGCAAGGAAGACATCCTGCCGCTGGCCATGCACTTCATCCGCCGCTTCTCGCAGGAGCTGAAGAAGAAGCTCGACGGCGTGCATCCCGACGCGCAGAAGATGCTCACGCGCTACAACTGGCCGGGCAACATCCGCGAGCTCGAGAACGCCATCGAACGGGCCGCCCTGCTGGCCGAACTGCCCCAGATCATGCCCGACGACCTGCGCCTCGGCGACACGGTGCAGACCCCAGGCGTGAAGGACAACCAGTCGGTGGTGCGCATTCCGCCGAGCGGCATCGCGCTCGAGCAGATCGAACGGCAGGCGCTCACCGAGGCGCTGCGCATGGCCAACTGGGTGCAGAAGGACGCGGCGGAGCTGCTGTCGATCAGCCCGCGCGTGATGAACTACAAGATCAAGACGCTGAACATCGAGCTGCCGCGGCGGCGGGTGATGGCGTCGGCCGATGTGGCGTAGAGACAGGGACTAGGGACTAGGGACTAGGGACTAGGGACCAGGGACCAGGGATTAGGGACTGGGAACTGGGCCGTGCGGCAGTCTGAGGTGACCAGCGACCAACCCGCGCTGTTTGCCGTAGGATGGCACCCTACGGGCTGGCGGCTCGACACGCGCCAGAGCCCCACTCACGGAGGACAGGGATGACTCGGAACATCGCCAGGACACAGGGTCGCGGGCTGGCAGCCGCGATGGCAGTGGTGCTGTTGTGGGCCGCCGCGCCGGCCGACGCCCAGCGCGGCTGGGGCCGGCCGCGCCCGCCGCGCGCGGGTGCCTGCTTCTACCAGAACGCCAACTTCGGCGGCGACTACTTCTGCGTGGAACAGGGCGATGAATACGACGTGATGCCCGAGGGTCTCAACGACCGCATCTCGTCGATTCGCATCTTCGGCGACGCGAGCGTGGTCGTCTATCGCAACCCCAGCTTCGGGGGGCGCCAGACCCGCTTCACCGACGACGCCGACAACCTGCAGCTCGACGGTTGGAACGACACCATTTCGTCGTTGCAGGTGCGCTTGGACTTCGCCCGCGTGACGCGCGACGAAGCCGAGCGCATCGTGCGTCGCGCCTATCAGAACGTGCTCGGCCGCGATCCCGATGACGGCGCCCGCGGCTGGGTCGATCGCGTCATGCGCGACCGCTGGACGCAGTCCGACGTGGAGCGCGAGCTGCGCAAGAGTCCCGAATACCGCAATCGGCGGCCACCGAACGGCTAGCGGCTAGCGGCCAGGCTACACGCCCTTGTCGCCGGCCTTGGCCCGCGGGTGAGCGCGCTTGTAGACGTCGATGAGCTGCGCGGCGTTGACGTGCGTGTAGCGCTCGGTCGTCGTCAGCCGCGCATGGCCGAGCAGTTCCTGAATGGCCCGCAGATCGGCGCCGCGCTGCAGCAGGTGCGTGGCAAACGAGTGCCGTAGCGCGTGCGGACTGATGCCGGTGCGCTCGCTGCAGCGCCGCATGTAGAGCACCACGAGCCGATGCACGCTGCGGCCGGTGAGGCGTCCGCCGCGGGCGTTGACGAACACCGGTTCGCGATCCAGGCGGCTGGCCCGGCCGCGGCCGGTGGCGCGCGCTTCGCCGAGCCGGGCCCGCGGTTGCGCGGCTCGTGCGGCGGCGCGGGAATCCGGCGGCGGGTTCACGCCGCGCAGCTGCTCGCGGTCGGGCAGCCACTGGCGCAGGGCGGCCTCGGCGCTGCGGTTGAACGGCAGCAGCCGCTCCTTCCCGCCCTTCCCCATCACCCGCACCATGCGGGCCGACAGGTGCACGTCTTCGAGGTCGAGCCCGACCAGTTCGCTCAGGCGCAGGCCGGCCGCGTAGAAGAACTCCAGCATCGCGCGGTCGCGGCGCCCGAGTGGCGTGGCGGCATCGGGGGTCTCGAGCAATCTGCGCCATCTCGGGCTCGCTCAGGTGCCGCGGCACGGTGCGATCGAGTTTCGGCGCCACGGCCGCGCCCGACGGATCGCCAGTGATGAGCCCCTCGCGCTGCAGATAGCGCAGGAACGCTCGCACGCCCGACAGCTTGCGCGCCACCGACGCGCGTGACTGCTGCGCCCGGTTCAACTCGATCACGAACCCGCGCACCGAATCGGCATCGAGGTCCGGGTAGCGGAGCGCCGACACCTTGGCCGCGCGCGCGGCTGCGGTGTGCGTCAGATACTGCTCCACGTCGCTGGTGTAGGCGCGGACCGAGTGCGGCGACAGGTGGCGGTTGAGCGCCAGATGCTCGATGAACGCCTTGAGCGCGTCTTTCATCGCAGCCAGGCCGCAAGGTCGGCCAGCGCCCGGTCGGCCAGCGCCTGCTTGCGCAGCGCCTTGTCGCGTGGCGGGGCGTCGAGCGGCGGCATGATGCCGAAGGTGATGTTCGACGGCTGGTAGTGCGCCGGGTCGGCGTGCGACGCGTAGTAGGCCAGGGCGCCAATGGCCGTGGTGCGCGGCGGCGCCAGCGGCGCGAGCCCCTGCGCCACTCGCGCGGCGTTCCGGCCGGCAATGAGGCCCGACGCGGCCGACTCCACGTAGCCTTCCACGCCCGAGATCTGGCCGGCGAAGAACAAGTCGTCGCGTCCCTTGGTCTGCCACGTGGGACGCAGCACCCTGGGGCCGTTGATGAAGGTGTTGCGGTGCACCATGCCGAAGCGCACGAACTCGGCGCGTTCGAGGCCGGGAATCAGGCGCAGCACGCGCGCCTGCTCGCTCCACTTGAGCTGCGTCTGGAAGCCGACGAGGCTGAAGTGGTCGCCGGCGAGGGTGTCCTGGCGCAGCTGCACCACCGCATACGGCCGCCGGCCGGCCCGCGGATCCTCGAGCCCTACCGGTTTCATCGGGCCGAAGCGCAGCGTGTCCTTGCCGCGATGCGCCATCACCTCGATGGGCAGGCAGCCCTCGAAGAAGGTGGCCGTGTCGAAATCGTGGATGGTCGCCGACTCGGCCGTCACCAGCGCGTCGTAGAAAGCCTCGTACTCGGCCTTCGAGAACGGACAGTTCAGGTAGTCGCCCTCGCCGTCGTCCACGCCGCAGGCCGGCCCCTCAGCCGCGACAGCGGCATCAGCCATCGCCACCGGTGTTGCGTCGACGCGCGCGGCGCCGGCGCCGGCCGTGTCGCGGCGCAAGCTGCGGCCCCACCGCGATTGGCGGAACACCTTGTCCCTGTCGATCGACTCGGCCAGCACGATCGGGCTGATGGCGTCGTAGAACGACAGATGCTCGTCGCCGACGAACGCCTGGATGGCCTGCGACAGCGCGTCCGACGTGAGCGGCCCGGTGGCGATGATCACCGCGTCGCCAGGCGCCGACGGCGGCGGCACGTCCGTCACTTCCTCGCGGCACACGGTGATGCGCGGCTCGGTCGCCAGGCGAGCGGCGACCTCGCGCGAGAACACCTCGCGGTCGACGGCG
Source organism: uncultured Acidobacteriota bacterium (assembly GCA_963814395.1). Classification (GTDB taxonomy): domain Bacteria; phylum Acidobacteriota; class Vicinamibacteria; order Vicinamibacterales; family UBA2999; genus CADEFD01. The sequence goes on along the minus strand of CAWFCS010000027.1, from coordinate 343,732 downwards.
AGGGCGGCGCCGGCCGGCACGCGGGCGACTTCGGCGGCGGCCATCACGACCGAGTCGAGACGCCGCATCTCTTCCTTGATGAGGCCCACGGCGTTGTCGAGTTTGTCGCCGCGAAAGGAGTTGCTGCACACGAGCTCGGCCAGGTGATCGGTCTTGTGCACCAGGGTGCCGCGCACCGGCCGCATCTCGTAGAGCATCACGTCTTGCCCCAACCGTGCCGCCTGCCAGGCCGCTTCACACCCCGCGAGTCCGCCGCCGATGATCCGTATCACCCGTCCAGTCTACCGGGTCTCGGCCGGGCCGGCCGGCGCGCTCAGGGCAGCACGCCGGGAAACAGCAGGTCGACCAGTGACTGACGCGAGCGGGCCGCCGGGTCGAAGCCCGTGACGCGTTCGTAGCGATCGATGACGGCGAGCGCCTTCGGCCACCGAGGCCTGACCGATTGCCTCGAACTCCACGCAGCGCACGGCCCGCGCGCCGGTCGAGGCCGTGTAGTGCACGACCTCGCAGTCGGGGAAGTACCAGACCTCGAGGTGCTTGCGCACTTCACCCGCCCACACCACGCCGAGGCGCGCCGCAAAGGCATCCACCGTCGCCGCCTGATCGCCGGCGTGGTGTCCGAGGTCGAGATTGATCTCGTCGCGCACCTCGGCATCGGAAGCGAGCGACTTGATAGTGAGGTGGTGCAGTTCGGTGTCGAAGCGGTGACGCAGAATGTAGTGCCGCGCCCGGCCGTCGCCCGTGAGGAAGTAGCGGTCGCGGACCTGCAGCGCCGACTGCCGGATCGGGCCGGCGGCCTCGAGGGCGCGCCTGAACGCCGCCAGATCGAAGGCGCCGTCGAGCACGAACTTGTGTTCGATCTCCGTGAAGCGCATCACATCCACCATTTGAACCGGCCGTATCGTGACACACGGGTGCGCACCCGCGCTGGCCACTGCGCCATCGACGCGGGCGTGACGCGCAGGTTGTCGGCATGCGCGCGCAGCTCGTCGAAGACGGCCGCCACCGGGGCCACGGCCCGCGCATCGCGACTGGCCAACATGGCCTCGGCGAGGCGGTCGTGCGCGGCATCCTCGAAGTTGTAGCTGCCGAAGGCGGCCCAGGAGTCGTCGACCAGCACCAGCTTCGAGTGCTCCCCGTGCCGGTTCTCGTAGATGTGCACGCCGGCTTCGAGCAGCGGCGGGTAGCTGGCCGCGGCGGCAATCCACGCCAGGTCGGTGGCCGGCAAGGCGTCGCGATGCGAGTGGAACACCTCGACCGTCACGCCGCGCCGGGCCGCGCGCGCCACGGCGTCGAGGAGCGGCGCCACCGGCTTGAAATAGAAGCTCGTGATCCGTGCCGACACGCGCGCCGCCTCGAGCATCTCGATCATGCGCTCGGTCACGGCGTTGACCCCACGCCAGCCGAACGGTCCGCGCCACCCCTGCGCGGCGTTCGGATTGCAGAACCAGTAGTCGAGCGCGAGGTCTGCCGGCGAAGCGGCACGCAGCGCGCGCAGATACGCCACGTGCGCGGGGGCGACCATGGCGCCAATGGCGCTGAGGCTCTCGAGCAGATCCGCCGCGACCGGGCCGCGCACCGCCACGGCATACTCGTTCCACGCGGCGAACGACGACTTCGAGATGTTGCTGCTGCCGAAGATGGCCTCACCGGTGTCGGCGACTTGAATCTTCACGTGCTGGCCGCCGCCCAACCACCGCTGCACCAGGCGCGGCGGGGCGTAGACCGACACCACGCCGCCGTCCGCGCGCAGCGCCTCGAGATCCAGCGCCAGCGCCGCCCGCTGATCGGACGTCATCAGCACGCCGCCCAGGCGCTGGCCGAAGGCGTCGACGACCAGCGTGACCGCAACGCCGCGACGCTGCGCGGCGCGCAGGCCGGCCAGCAGCGCCACGCCGTAGGCGTCGTGCTCGAGGTAGAACGTGGTGAGGTACAGGAACGACCGCGCCGCCTCGATCATCGCGAGCCGCCGCTGCCATTCCGCCGCCCGATCCCAGAGCGGCTCGAGCGCCGACGCGTAGGTCATCAGAGGCGGTAGCCACCCGCCACGTCGAGGTTCACGCCGGTGACATAGCTGGCGTCGAGCAGGTAGTGCACCGCCTGGGCGATGTCGTCGAGTGCGCCCGAGCGACCGAGCGGCACCCACCGGCTGATCTCGTCGGGCGGCGGCAGGTCGATCGAGTTGTCGAGCTGTCCGGGCGAGACCATGTTCACGCGGATCTGCTGCGGCGCATAGGCCTTGGCCAGGGCGCGTGTCAACACGAGCAGGCCGGTCTTGCTCACGTAGTAGTCGGCGCCGCGGGTGTTGGCGCGAATGCCTTCGAGGCCGGCCATGCCGATGTTGACGATGTTGCCGCCCGCCGGCATCAAGGCCAGGGCCTGGTAGCAGCAGTAGTAGGCGCCGGACAGATTGGCCGCGATCGTCTCGTCCCACACGTCGGGATCGAGCGTGGTCACGTCCTGCGGGTTGTAGTTGCCCACGTTGTTCACGAGCAGGTCGACCCGCCCTTCGCGCGCGGCGATGCCGGCAAACGCCGCCGCCACCGCATGTTTGTCGGCCACGTCGACCTTGACCGCGCGCGCCGCGGCCGCCGGCCGCGGCAATCTCCTGGGTGAGCGACCGGGCGTCGTCGTCCGATGACCGGTAGACGATCACGACGTCGTAACCGCGCGGCGCCAGCGACAGACACAGGTGCCGGCCCAGCCGCCGGGCGCCCCCGGTGACCACGGCCACGCGACGCTCGTTGACGGTCACCGTCGCCGCTCCACCCGCACGAACGCGCAGTCGGCCGCCGGCACGGCTGCCGGCTTGCGCACGGCGAGGCGCACCGCGGACGCAGCCGGCACGCGCAGCAGCAGCAGGGACGCGGCCGCCTCGGCCATGGTCTCGATCAGCTGGAAGCGCCGTTCCTGCAGTAACGCCGTGACGCTGGCCGCCACGTCGTCGTAGTCGACCGCGCCAGCAATCGCGTCGGTCGTGGCCGCCGCCGCGAAGTCGTAGTCGAGCTCGATGTCGAGGAACACCGTCTGCGTCTGCACCCGCTCGTGCGGATAGATGCCGACGATGCAGTCGACGCGCAGGTTCGTAAGGCCCGTGGTGCCGGTCATGCCTGCGTCTCCTTCCGCGCGATCCAGATTTGTTCTTCGGCCGTCGCCGGGTCGAAGGGTGTGCCAGCGAAGTCGCCGAGGCATGCCTCGATGACGAAGCCCGCGTCCTGGAGTTCGTCTGCCGCCTGAGCGGGGGTCATCCAACTGAGCGACAGCGTGCGGTGGCGGCGACGGGTCAGCACGCCATCGGCGTCGAGCGTGTCCTCCCACGTGACCACGCGTATCGTCTGCGCGGCTTCGTCGACGAGTGAGGTCACCCAGAGCAGGGTGTCGTGACCCTCCGCCGACGTGTACTCCGCGCGCAACTGCACCCGGCGCATGCGCTCGATCCGCTCTGGAGTCATGACGAAGTCGTCGAAGACGAAACGCCCGCCACGGCGAAGCTGCGTGTAGATGTGCCGCAATGCCGCGTGCTTGGCGTCGAGCGACGTGAGGTGGCCGAGGCTGTGATACGGCAGGGCGATGAGCGCGGCCGGCTCGGGCGCCACGAACGTGCGGAAGTCGGCTTCGATGAGCGTGAGCCGATCGCGCACGCCGGCGCGGTCGGCGCGCGCGCGACACAACGCGAGCATCGCCGGCGAGAGGTCGACGCCGACGATGTCGCGTCCGCGCGTGGCGGCCTCGACGGCAATGCGGCCGTCGCCGACGCCCAGTTCCACGACCGGCCCCTCAGCGGCCAGGTACGCCTCGACGTAGAACGCCAGGTTGGCGCGGGTGGCATCGGCGGTCGCCGTCCACACGCCGTAGATGTCGGCGAAGCGCTCGTAGTCCACGCTAGTAGCGGTCGCCGTCATGCTTCGGCGACATCGGCCAGGCCGGCGAGGTCGCGCCGTTCACCGTGAGGCCACCCTGCGAGAACATGCCCACGAACTTGAGCATGTTCGCCGGAAAGTTCAAGACCGGTTCCGACACCGCGTTCAGCGCAGCGAGGTGTGCGGGCGTGAGCACGACGTCCAAGGCCGACAGGTTCTGCGCCAACTGGTCGGCGCGGCGGGCACCAATGATGGTCGAGGTGACGCCAGGTTGGGCCTGCACCCAGGCCAGGGCCACGGCCGCTGGCGAACACGAGAGTTCGGTGCCGATGCGCGCGAGCTCGTCGATGATCACGTAGTTGCGCTCGGTGAGGAAGCTGGTGACGCGTTCGCCGCGATCGGCCTTCTGCACGCCGGCGTTCTCCCGCGTGTACTTGCCCGACAGCACGCCGCCGCGCAGCGGCGACCACGGCGTGATGCCCAGGCCCAGTTCGAGGGCCATCGGCACGAGTTCGCCCTCGACCGTGCGCTCGATGAGCGAGTACTCGATTTGCAGCGCGATGAGCGGCGCCCAGCCGCGAAAGAGGGCCTGGGTCTGCGCCTGCGCCACCTTCCAGGCCGGCGTGTCCGAGAAGCCGACGTAGCGCACCTTGCCGGCGCGCACCAGATCGTCGAGCCCGCGCATGGTCTCTTCGATCGGCGTGTGACGATCCCAGCAGTGCAGCCAGTAGAGGTCGATGTAGTCGGTCTTGAGCCGGCGCAGCGACTGCTCGCACGCCGCCATCATCGACTTGCGGCCCGCTCCGCCGCCGTTGGGGTCGCCCGGGTAGAGATTGGACAGGAACTTGGTGGCGATCACCGCGCGATCGCGCCGGCCGGTGCGCGCGAAGTAGTCGCCGATGATCACCTCCGAATGCCCTTTGGTGTAAGCATTCGCGGTGTCGATGAAGTTGCCGCCGCCTCGAGGAAGGTCGTGAGCAGGGCTTCGGACTCCGTCACCGACGAGCCCCAGCCCCAGTCCTCGCCGAAGGTCATGGTGCCGAGGCACAGCGGGCTGACGCGCAGGCCTGAACGGCCGAGCGTGACGTAGGCATCGAGGCTCATGGCCTCTCTAGGCTACTGCTTCTTGGCGCGCTTCGGCGCGGCTGACTTCGCCGCGCTGCGCCCGCGTCCGGCCGCGCCGCGCGCGCGGTGCGCGCTTCTTCGACGACGGGGCGCTGGCCCGCGCGTTCATCAGATCCACGGCCTGCGCCATGGTGAGCGATTCGGGCGCGGTGCCCTTGGGCAGCGAGGCGTTGGTCGTGCCGTCGGTGACGTAGGGCCCGTAGCGTCCATCGAGGATGCGTACCGGCGCGCCGCCGGTCGGGTGCGGACCGAGCGCTTTCAATTCCTTGGCGGCGGCGCGCTGGCGGCGCTGGCCCTTGGGCTTGGCCAGCAGCTCCTTGGCGCGCTCGAGCGTGATCGTGAACACGTCGTCCTCGGCCTCGAGCGAGCGGTACTCGGTGCCGATCTGCACGTAGGGGCCGAAGCGGCCGCGATTGGTGAGGATCATCTGGCCGTCGTCGGCCGGGCCCAGCTCGCGCGGCAGCGACAGCAGCCGCACGGCGTCGTCGATCGTCACGGTGTCTTCCGACATCTCGCGATCGAGCGACGCGCGCTTGGGCTTGTCCTTGCTGCCCTTCTCGGGATTCTCGCCGAGCTGCACGTACGGACCGAAGCGGCCGTGCATCACGTACACCGGCAGGCCGGTCTTGGGGTCGGCGCCGAGCGACCGCGGGCCTTCGGCCTTGGCCTTGAGCAGTTTGAGCGCCTCCTCGAGGCTGAGGTCGGCCGGGCTCATGTCTTCGGGCACCGACGCGCGCGGCGCGTCTTCGCTGGTCTCGCCGAGCTGCAGGAACGGACCGTAGCGGCCGATGCGCACGCGCACGTGTTTGCCCGATTCGGGATCGGCGCCGAGGTCGATCATCGGGTAGTCGATCGACTGTTCCTTGCCAGAGACGATCGTCTCGAGCCCGGTGTGCTTGCCGTCACCCCGGTAGAACGCCTTGATGAAGTCGAGCCAGTCTCGCGTGCCGTTCGAGATCTCATCGAGCATCTCTTCCATCTCGACGGTGAAGCCGATGTCGACGTAGTCGGCGAAGTGCTCGCGCAGCAGCCGCGTCACCGCAAAGGCGGTGAAGCTCGGCACGAGTGCCTTGCCCTGCTTGCTCACGTAGCCGCGCCGCTGAATGGTCGCCACCGTGGGCGCGTAGGTGGACGGACGGCCGATGCCCTCTTCTTCCAGGCGCTTCACGAGCGAGGCTTCGGTGTAGCGCGCCGGCGGCGAGGTTTCGTGGCCCTTGGGGTTGAGCGACTTCAGGTAGAGGCTCGCGTCGAGCTGGTCGGGCGCGTGCACGCGGTCGCCGACCGCGAGCTTCGGCAGGATGGTCTCCTGCTCGCCGAGTTCGGCCGACGGATCGTCGCTGCCCTCGACGTAGGCCCGCAGGAAGCCGGCGAACTCGATGGCCTTGCCGCTGGCCGCGAACACGCACGGCGTGTTGTCCACCGATTGGCCCGGTGATCTCGACCGCCGTGCGCAGCAGCTGCGCGTCGGACATCTGCGACGCCACGGCGCGCTTCCACACGAGCTCGTAGAGCTTCAGCTCGTCGCTCTCGAGCACGCGCTCGAGCGCCTGCGGGGTGCGGCGGAAGTCGGTGGGGCGAATCGCTTCGTGCGCTTCCTGCGCGTTGCGCACCTTGGTCTGGTACTGGCGCGGCCCCTTGTGGTACTCGGGGCCGTACATCTCGCGCACGGCCTTGCCGGCCTCGGCCAGGGCCTTGTCGCTGAGCGTGGTCGAGTCGGTGCGGTGGTACGAGATGAGACCTTCGAGGTCGCCGCCGCCAAGATCCACGCCTTGGAACAGGCGCTGGGCCACGCTCATCGTGCGGTCCGACGAGAAGCCCGAGCTTGCGGTTGGCTTCCTGCTGCAGCGTCGACGTGGTGAACGGCGCCGACGGCCGCTGCACGGTCGGCTTCTCTTCCACGCTCGTGACCGTCCACGGCATGTGCTGCTTCAGACCAACGGTGAGCGCTTCGGCGCGCGCCTGGTCGAGCAGCGTCACGGTGGTCGACTGCAGCGCGCCCTTGTCGCTGAAGTCCTTGCCGGTCGCGATGCGCTTCTGCGCCACCTTGATGAGCGTGGCGGGGAACTCGCCGCCGACGGCGCTCTTCAGCGTGGCTTCGATGTCCCAGTAGCTGGCCTTGCGGAACGCGAGCCGTTCTTCTTCGCGCTCCACGATCAGCCGCACGGCCACGCTCTGCACGCGGCCGGCGCTGAGTCCGGTCTGCACCTTCTTCCAGAGCACGGGCGACAGGGTGTAGCCGTAGAGCCGGTCGAGGATGCGGCGGCTCTCCTGCGCGCGCACCAGGTTCTGGTTGACGTCTTCGGGCGCGTGGTCGAGCGCCTCGCGGATGGCTTCCTCGGTGATTTCGTGGAAGTGGATCCGGCGCACCGGCACCTTGGGCTTCAGCAACTGCTCGAGATGCCAGCTGATCGACTCGCCCTCACGGTCGGGGTCGGTCGCCAGAATGAGCTCGGAGGCGCCCTTGACCGCGTCCTTCAAGGCCTGCACGTGCTTCTTCTTGTCGGCCGGCACCACGTAGTGCGGCGTGAAGTCGCCGTCGGTGTCGACGCCCAGGCGGCCCCACGACTTGCCCTTGATCTCTTTGGGCACCTCGGCGGCCGACTCCGGCAGGTCGCGGATATGCCCATAGCTGGCTTCGACCCGGTAGTCGTCCCCCAGGAAGCGGGACAAGGTTCGGGCTTTGGCGGGCGATTCGACGATGACCAGCGGTTTAGGCATGTGGCGCGGACGACCTCAAGAATCGCCTACGTTAGCACGCGGTTCTGGCACGCCATGAAGCGCCCCCCTCCAATTCGCTGGATCCGGCCCTCAACCTCGAGGGCCCCCAAACGGGCACTTATGGCGGCAATTGGCCTGCCTGTGGCATTGACCACCTCATCCGTAGAAAAATCTTCCACGGTCGCCTCCAGCCCAAGTTCGGCCGCCAGGTCTGGGGCCAGACGCACCGCCGCTACCCCCGCGGCGATGCGAGGGGCCCAGCCCAGTTCCGCCAGCACGTCGTCGGCATTCTCGACCAGCCGGGCGCCGTCGCGCAGCAGCGCGTGGCCGCCGCGGTGACGGCCCGGACCGACCGGACCCGGCACGGCCATCACCTCGCGGCCCTGCTCGAGGGCCGACATGGCCGTGATGAGCGAGCCGCTCTTTTCCGACGCTTCGACCACCACCACCGCCGCGGCCAGGCCGCTGATGATGCGATTGCGCAGGGGGAAGTGGTAGGCGAGGGCCGGCGTCTCGGCCAGGTGCTCGCTCACGACGGCACCCAGCCCGCTCATGGCCTCGGCCAGGGGCTCGTGCTCGGAGGGATAGAGGCGGTCGAGGCCCGATCCGAGCACGCCGATCGATCGGCCCGCCGCTGCGCCACCGCGGCCTGATGCGCCGCGCCGTCGACGCCGCGGGCGAGTCCACTGACGACGGTGACGCCAGCGGCCGCGAGTCCCGCGGCCAGGTCGCTGGCCAAAGCCAGGCCAGCCCGAGTGGCCGCGCGGGCGCCCACGACCGCGACCATCGCGGGGCGCAGTGAGGGCCGCGGCCGAGCCGCGCACCCAGAGCACGGGCGGCGGATCGGCGATCTCGCGCAGCAGCCCTGGGTACCCGGGCGCGTCGAGCCCCACGGCCTGGTGGCCACGTCGCTCGGCATGGGCGAGCGCGCGATCGGCGGCCTCGAGCAGGGCATCCGCCTCGAGGCCGGGCACGCCGTGGCCGGCACAGCGGCAGGCCCAGTGCAGCAGCGGCTCGCCCGGCTCGCGCGCGGCCAGCGTGTCCACGTCGGGCAAGGCCCGGCCGAGGCAGGTACGGATGAGGGCGCCGAGCAGGCGGCGCCGGGGGTAGCCGAACACGGCGAGGGCCACGGCCTCTCGGTCGGTCATGCGAGCCTCCGCAGATGTGCGGCCCACGCGGGGCGCGCGCACACCTCGAATGCGGCGGTGGCCGTTGACCTCGGCTCCAGCGATTATGCCGACGGCGGCGGCCGCTGACAAGACGTGTGCCCTCTTTACTTGCCCGGGGCTGGCCTCAGGGCTATAGTGGCTTTTCGGACCATGAAGCACCCTCTGGCCGTCGCCTTCCTGCTTTCGGCGCTCGTTACAGCGCCCGCTTACGCCGATGCGCGGGGAGACGCTCGCAAACAGGTGGAGTTCGGCATCGCCGTAGCCCAGAAGGGGTTGTGGCGCGAGGCGATCTACCGGTGGCAACGCGCCACCGAGCTCGACCCGACGTTCGCGCAGGCCTTCAACAACCTCGCGATTGCCCACGAGCACGAAGGTGAGCTCGACAAGGCGCGCGCGGCCTACGAGAAGGCCTTGCAGATCGAGCCGTCGAACCCCCTCATCAAGCAGAACTTCGATCTGTTCAAGGAAATCAATGATCGCATTGGGCGCAAGGACGGTCGCTAGCTTCATCCTCATCGCCGCCATGAGCGGGTGTTCGGCCGGCTACGTGGAGATTCCGCTCGAGACGCCAATCCAACCGAAGATCGACGTGCGTCCGTTCTCGCGGGTGTTCGTGGCCGGGTTCGTCACGGCCGGCAGCGACGAGGTGGACGGCAATCTCGAAACCGTGCGCCTGCTGCGCAGCCAGCTGCGCAACAAGGGTGGCGCACTGCGGGTGATCGACGCCGATGCGCTGGCCTTAGCCGACCTGGTGGCCGCCGACAATGGCGGCGTGTCAAATGGCCCAGCCGGTGGTGCGGCGAGTGGCGCTGCCGGCAATCCGCCCCCTGCCCCGCAGGCCACCGGCGACACCACGGTCAGCGACGAAACCGCGTTTGCCGCATACGAAAAAATCTTCGCCGACAAGGATTACTGGAAGAAGGTCGGCGAGGAGCTGCAGCAGCCGCTCATCGTCACCGGCACCATCCTCTTCCGGCCGCAGCAGCGCAGCGGCTTCGTGCAGCGCGAGCGCGAGACCTTCGACTCGCTCGGCCGCCGCAGCGTGCAGCCGGAACGCACCTACCAGGAACGCAAGGGCTTCATCCTGCGTCCGAGCTTCATCTTCATCGACGGGCGCACGGGCGAAACCCTGCACACCGAGACCTTCCGGGAAGAGATTCTCTACAACGCCAACCAGACGACCCCGCCGCTCTCGTCCTACTTCGAGCTGATGGACCGCCTGCTGCCGAGCTTCTTGAACACCCTGACGGCCCAGAAGGTCCGGGGCAGCCGCACGCTGCTCAAGTAGCGGGACCGTGGCGACGCCCTAGTCCCTGGTCCCCAGTCCCTAGTTCTGCTAGCAGCGGGCGCCAGAAATCTGCTAGTCTTGGTGGTTCTGGCCCGGCTCTATCCGCCCACGGGGGGCGGCGCCCGATTCGGGGGCATGCCGGCGGCCCGACGATTTCACGGAGAACTCCCGTGTTTGCAGTAATTCAGGCCCAAGGACATCAGTTCCGCGTGGAGCCCGGTGTCGAGATCGAACTCGACGGCACCGGTGAAGCCGGCGCCTCGGTGTCGTTCGACAACGTGCTGCTCGTGGGCACCGACGGCGGCGACGTCATGACCGGCACCCCCACCGTGGCAGGCGCCAAGGTCGTGGGCGTGGTCGTCGACGCGCACCGCGGCCCCAAGGTTCGTATCTTCAAGAAGAAGCGCCGGAAGCAGTACCGCCGTACGGCCGGCCACCGCAGCGCGCTCACGCGCGTGCGCATCACCGACATCGTCGCGTAATAGCCGAAGTAGAGAGATGAGGCCTGCCGCCGAGCGCGGCATGGGATTCGGGCATGGCTACTAAAAAAGGTCAGGGAAGTTCACGAAACGGGCGCGACAGCCAGTCGCAGCGGCTGGGCGTGAAGCGCTTCGACGGGAACGTCGTCACCGGCGGCTCGATTCTCGTCCGCCAGCGCGGGCGCAAGTATCGGGCGGGCCTCAACGTGGGCATCGGCAAGGACGACACGCTGTTTGCCAAGGTCCCCGGCACCGTGAAGTTCGAAGATCACGGGTCGCGTGGCCGGTTCGTCACCATCCTGCCGCTCGAAAGCTAGCGGCTGGCGCTAGCCGCGAGGACGCAGTCGCGCGGGGATCGTCTCCGAGGGCTCCGGGCCCCGGACGCGGTCCCCGACGTGTTTTCATCCTCGATTCAGCGCACAATCAAGCCAGAACATGTTCGTTGACGACGTAGACATCGTCGTGGAGTCGGGGCATGGCGGCGCCGGCTGCCTGAGCTTTCGGCGCGAGAAATTCGTGCCGCGTGGCGGTCCCGACGGCGGTGATGGCGGCGCCGGCGGCTCGGTCTATCTGGTCGCTGACCCGCACCGCAATACCCTCCTCCACTTCCGCTACAACCCAGAACACCGCGCCGAGCGCGGCCAGGGCGGCGCCGGCGTGATGCGCACGGGCCGCAAGGGCAAAGACCTCGAGATTCCAGTGCCGCCCGGCACCACCGTAGCGGTCGCCGACCCCGAGCTGCCGGGCGAATGGCTGCCGCTGGCCGACCTCACGGTGCCCGGTCAGCGCGTGCTGGTCGCCCAGGGCGGGCGCGGCGGCCTCGGCAACGCGCGCTTCGTCAGCTCGACCAACCGCGCCCCGCGCAAGGTGCAGCCGGGCGAGCCCGGCGAAGAGAAGCGGCTGCGGCTGCAGTTGAAGCTGCTGGCCGACGTGGGCCTCGTGGGCTTCCCCAACGGCGGCAAGTCCACGCTCATCGCGCGGGCCAGCGCCGCACGGCCGAAGATTGCCGACTATCCCTTCACCACCCTGACGCCCAACCTGGGCGTCGTGAGCCTCAGTGGCGACCGCACGTTCGTGATTGCCGATGTGCCCGGCCTCATCGAGGGCGCGCACGAAGGCCACGGGCTCGGCCACCAGTTCCTGCGCCACGTGGAGCGCACGGCCGTGCTGATCCACGTGGTCGACCTCTCGAGTGCGACCGGCCGCGACCCGGCCGCCGACCTCGACGTCGTGCGCCGGGAACTCGGGCTCTTCGCTCCAGCCATGCTCGACAAGCCGCAGCTGGTGGCCGCCAACAAGCTCGACGCGCTCGATGAACCCGAGCGGCTCGCGGCGCTGCAGGCGCGCGCGGCAGCGCTTGGCCTGCCCTGCCTGGCGATCTCGGCGGCCGCTGGCACCGGCGTGCAGGCCCTGCTCGAAGCGGCCTGGCCGTTCGTGGCCGAAGCCAAGGCCGCCTACGCGCGCCAGCTCGAAGCCGACGCCGCCGAGTCGGGCCTTGCGCCGAGTCACGACCGCTGATGCCCACGCGCCTGGGACTGCTCGGGGGCACGTTCGACCCAGTGCATCTCGGCCACCGCGCCGCTGGCCTGGCCGCTGCTCACGCGCTCGCCCTCGACGAAGTGCGGCTCGTGCCCGTCGCGCCTGCCGCCCCATCGGCCGGTGGGCCCGCACGCCTCGGATCACCATCGCTTCGCCATGGCCGCGCTCATGGCCATGGACGAGCCGACGTGGACGGTCTCCGACTGCGAAGTGCGGCCGCGACGGGCCGTCGTACACCTTCGACACGCTGACCGGCGTGCACCACGACGGGCTGGCGGCAACGCAGATCTTCTTCCTGATCGGCGCCGACGCGTTTGCAGAAATCGCCACGTGGTCGCGCTACCCCGCCGTGCTCGACCTGGCGCACTTCGTGGTGGTGGCGCGTCCAGGGGTCACGCTGGAGTCGGTGCAGGCGTCGCGTCCCGGGTATCACCTCGCGCGTGACGCCGGCCGCGGCGCTGGCGCGGCCGCGCCACGCCTGGTATCGCCCTGCTCAGCGCCCAGACGCCGGACGTGTCGTCCACCGACATCCGGGCGCGGGCGGCCGCAGGGCCAGCCGCTCTCGGGATTGGTGCCGGCGCCGGTCGAGCGGTACATTCGACGGCACGGGTTGTACGCTGGCGAGGCTTCGCCCGGTGGACGTTAGCTGATGGTAGGTGCCTTGCATGGCCAAGACGAGTAGCGGAAAGAGCACGACGACGACAGCGGCGCCCAAGCGCGTGCGCGCCCGGGTGCCGGTTGCGATCACGGCCACGGTGGCCGCCATGCGCGACAAGAAGGCCGACGACGTGCTGGTGCTCGACCTCAGGCAGGCAGATGCGTTCACCGACTTCTTCATCGTGGCCACCGGACAGAACCGGCGGCAGACGCAGGCCATCGCCGACGCGGTCGAAGCGGCGCTGCGCGCCAAGAAGCAACGGCCCACGCACGTGGAAGGCTACGAACGCGGCGAGTGGGTGCTGCTCGACTACTTCGACTTCGTGGTGCACGTCTTCACGCCCACGGCGCGCGCCTTCTACGGGCTCGACCGGCTGTGGGGCAACGCGAAGCCGCTGGCCCTGCCCGACGCATTGCCCGAAGCCGACGACTAGCACGCCTCGCGGAGCCGCGCGGCTGATGCTGCGCGCGCTCGCCGACGCCGTGCTCGCCGCCGTGCTGGCGCCGCGCTGCGCGGTCTGTGCCACCGTGCTCGAGCGGCCGCTCGACGGCGCCGTCTGTGACGGCTGCTGGGCGCGCGTCACCCGCTTCACGCCGCCCTGCTGCGCGCGGTGTGGCGCGCCGCTGCCAAGCGCGCGTGAGGTCGACCTGCACGGCCCACGGTGTCGCGTGTGCACGGTGGGCCTGGGCGCCATCAGCGCCGCGCGATCGGTGGGCCCATTCGAAGGCGCCCTTGCCGACATCGTGCACGCGCTCAAGTACGGCCGGCGGCCGTCGATCGGCCGGCGCCTTCGGACCGCTGCTGCGCGACGCCGCCGCCGACCTGCTGGGCGCCGTCGATCTCGTGGTGCCGGTGCCGCTCCATCCGCGCCGCGAGCGCGAGCGCGGTTTCAACCAGGCGGAGCTGCTGGCCGCGGCCGTCGGTCCGCCGGTGTGCCTGGCGCTCGTGCGCACGGTGCACACGGCGCCGCAGGTGGCCGCCTCGGGCCACGCACGGTGGGCGAATGTGCGGGGCGCCTTTGGGCCGGGCCGCGACTTTCGCCAGGTCAGCGGGCGCACCGTGGCGCTCGTCGACGACGTGCTCACGACCGGCGCCACCCTGTCGGCCGCCGCCGCGGCGCTGCTGCCGGCCGGGCCCGCGAGCGTCGTGGCGATTACAGCAGCCCGAGCCGAGCTTGCACGGCCGCCGCTACCTCGGCCCGCACCGCGGCAGGAGTCTGCGTACCGTCGATGAGGTGCCACCCCGGTGCCTGGGCCTGACGGCGATAGCTGTCGCGCACCCGGGCCAGCAGCGGCAGGTCGCGTTCGAAGCGGTCGCGGGCCGCGCGCTTGCGTTCGAGCGACGTCTCCGGCGCGATGTCGAGCACGAGCGTGAGGTCGGCCGGCGGCAGCAGCCGCTGTGTGTCGGTGAGCCACGGCACGTCGAGCCCGAGGGCTTCGCCGTAGGCCAGGCTCGAGGCCGCGTAGCGATCGGCCACCACCATGGCGCCGTCGGCCAGCCAGCCGCGCAGGCGCGCCGCGTACTCGTAGCGATTGGCGATGTAGAGCAACTGCAGCACGTCGGGGCCGTAGGCGCGCTGCCCTTGCAGGGCCTGGCCGATCTCGGCGCCAATCGTCGTGGCGTAGTCGGGAAACGACACGGTGCGCACGGCGCAGCCCGCCTGCTGCAAGGCCTCGGTGAGCCACTCGGCCTGCGTCTGCTTGCCGCTCTGGTCGAGGCCCTCGAAGGCGATGAGACGTCCTGGCGTGGTCACGACGCTCGCTAGGCCTCGAGCTGCAACAGCTCGTCGAGCGTCTGCCGGCGGCGGATGGTGGTCCACGCGGCGCCATCGACGAGGGCTTCGGGCGGCAAGGGACGTCGCAGGTAGGTGGAGCCGAGCACCGCTCCGTAGGCGCCGACGTCGCGCACGGCCACGAGATCGCCGACCTCGAGCGGCGGCAACATCCGGTCGCGGGCGAAGCAGTCGGTGCTCTCGCAGATCGGTCCGACCACGTCGCACGCCACGTCGGCGCCGGCCCGGCGCACGAGCGGCTCGATGCGGTGGTAGGCGCCGTAGAGCGCGGGCCGCATCAGCTCGGTCATGCCGGCGTCGAGCACCACGAAGCGGCGGCCTCCGGGCACGTGCTTCACGTCCACGACGGTCGCTGAGCAGCACGCCCGCCGGCCCGACGATCGAGCGGCCGGGTTCGATGGCCATGGCCAGGCCGCTGCCCTCGGCCGCGGCCACGAGCGCGCGCACGTAGTCGCCGGCGTCGGGCACCGGCGTGCCGTCGTACGAGATGCCGAGCCCGCCGCCGAAGTCGAGCTGCTCGAGCGGCACGCCCTTCGGCCACCAGTTCGCGCCCCAGGGCCGCGGCCGCCGCGGCCGCCTTGGCGAGCGGCGCCAGGGTGGTGATCTGGGAGCCGATGTGCACGTGCAAGCCCACGGGCGATGAGTCCCGGCCGCCGCGCCATGTCGAGCACCAGGTCGCGCGCCAGCGCAATCGGCACGCCGAACTTGTTGTCGCGCAAGCCGGTCGAGATGTGCGGATGGCTCTGCGCGTCGATGTCGGGATTCACGCGCAGCGCCACGCGCGCCTTCACGCCGCGAGCCGTGGCCAGCCGGTCGAGCCGGTCGAGTTCGCCGGGCGATTCCACGTTGATGGCATGGAAGTCGAGCGACACGGCGCGTTCGAGTTCGCCGGCCGACTTGCCGACGCCCGTGAACACGATGTCGCGCGGCGTGAAGCCGCAGCGCAGCGCCACGTCGACCTCGCCCATCGAGTTGGCGTCGACCCGGCTGCCGAGCGCGCGCAGCAGGCGCACGATGGCCAGCGTGGAATTGGCCTTGAGGGCGTAGTGGATGGCGTGGGGCCGGCCGGCGAACGCCTCGTCGAGCTGCCGGTAGGCGGCGCGGATGGCGCCAGCGCTGTAGGCGTAGCAGGGGGTGCCGAGGGCGCGGGCCACGTCGGCCGCGGCCACCGCTTCGATCGTCAGGCCCTGGGGGCCGTGCTGGAAGGTCGTGTCTGCCACGTCGGAAGTGGACGATGATACCGTGAAGGGAACAGCCGGATCGAGGCCATCTTCCGTGGTATTCTGACCGGCGCCCCGCGCCTTCCCTGCCGATGTCCCTTGACGCCTCGTCGGTCGAGCCCGACGCCATCGATACGCTGATCCAGCGCTGTCTGGCGGGTGACCAGGCGGCGTGGGAGCAGATCGTGCGCACCTACCGGCGGCGGGTCTTCAACATCGCCTACAAGTTCACCGGGCGCCACGACCTGGCCGAAGACCTCACGCAGGATGTCTTCGTGAAGATCTTCAAGTCGCTCGACACCTTCGACCGGCGCGCCAACTTCCAGACCTGGCTCGTGAGCGTGAGCCGCAACCTGTGCATCGACCACTACCGCAGCGTGCGGAAAGAACGCGAGGCCATCGACCGCGACGTCGATCCCGGCGACCTGGCGCCGGTGTCGCCGACCACGAGCCCCTACCAGTCGCTCGAGAGCGAGCGACCGCGCCACGCTGCTGCGCCGCGGCCTGGCCGAGCTGGCGCCGAGCCTCAGGATGGCCGTGGTGATGCGTGACCTGCAGGAGATGTCGTATCAGGAAATCGCCGACCAGCTGGGGCTCCCGGAAGGCACCGTGAAGTCGCGCATCAACCGCGGACGCAACGAACTGGCGCGGCAGATCAGCCGTATTCGCGACAGCGACGACCGGGCGGTCGCCGCGCGCACCACGGGCGGCGGCCCGGATCCCCGCCGAAGCGGAGTGGCAGGATGAACTTCACCATCGATCGATCGAATGACGTGGCCATCGTGCGGCTCGACGAGGCCCGCCTGATGTATCCCCTGCTCGCCGACTTCGCCGGGGCGGTCACCGGGCTGCTCGAGGCCGGTGACAAGAAGGTGCTGCTCGACTTCTCGAAGGTCACCTACGTGGACAGCGCCACCATTGGCTGCCTGATGGACCTCTACCGGCAGGCCACGGCCAAGGGCGGCGCGTTGAAGCTGGCGACGGTGCAGAAGCGGGTCGAGACGATGCTCACCATGACCGGCGCGCACAACTTCCTGGCGCTCCACGCCGACGAGGCCACGGCGCTGGCGAGTTTCGGAGCCTGACGGCCATGCGCACGATCACCACGACCAAGGGCAAGGCGATCGACGTCGACGACACCATCGATGTGCTCGCCATCCTGGAGGCGTTGCACCAGGCGCGGTGGCAGGACGAAGACTCGTTCGCCGGGGTGCAGCGCGAGATCGGCCACCTGGTCGGCCAGTTGTCGGATGCGGAGTGCAAGGCCTACCTGATGGAGGCCCTGTTCATGAGCTACAACACCTTCGAGAACGACAAGCTCGGCGCGGTCATGCGCAAGCTCGCCGCCGCCGACGCCACCGAACCTACGGAACCCTGAGTCTGTGCAGCTCCCGCAATGTCCCTGAATCATCTGGCCGAACGCTTCACCTGCTCGTGGCCCTGGTCCACGGCCATCCTGCTCTGCGATGGCCGCATCTCGTGCGGCTGCTCCGACCCCTACGCCAAGCGCGTGATGGGCGACGTGCGCCAGGCGACGCTCACCCAGGTGTGGCGCGGCTCGGTGGCCAGCGAACTGCGCGCGGATCTCAACGCCGGCGGATCGTGGTTCTGCGGCGACTGCCCGCTCAAGGAGCCGCTCGCTGCCGATCAACCGGCGCCGGTGCGCGATCTCAACGTGGGCCCGCTGCCCAACCGCCTCTACGTGGAATGCACCGCGGCCTGCAACATCTCGTGCTTCCAGGCGTGCTGCGCGCCGGAAACCGGCATCACCCGCACGCGCCAGGCCGGCATGCTCGACTTCGACGTGTTCACGCGCGTCATCGACGAAGCCGGGCCGACGCTGGTGCGGGTCGACTTCTTCAACTACGGCGAGGCCTTCCTGCACAAGCGCGCGGTCGAGATGTGCGAGTACATCAAGACCAAGTTCCCGCACATCTATCTCTACACCAGCACCAACGGCGGCGCCCTCAACGACGAGCGGTCGCGCCGCCTGGTGCACTCGGGCATCGACGAGGTCACCTTCTCGATCGACGGCGCCTCGCAGGCGGTCTACGAAAAGTACCGCCAGCGCGGCAAGTTCGACCTGGCCACCGCCAACATGCGGGCGATGGCCGAGGAGAAGGCCCGCCACGGCCGCGACGTGCCGCAGATCAACTGGCGCTACATCCTCTTCAAGTGGAACGACTCCGACGAAGAGATGGACAAGGCGCGGCACATGGCCGCCGAGTTCGGCGTCGACCGGCTCACATGGGAGATCACCGATCATCCCGAGGATTCGTTCTCGCGTCGCTTCGCGCCGGGCACGGCCGACTTCAGCCGCATTCAGCACGAGGTGTGGGATCAGTCTGGTCTGGGTAACGCCATCGCCGGCGCCACGCCGCGCGCCGAGATCGCCGTGCAGGCCGGCGAGCGACGTGCTCTCGGGCCGGCCGGGCGAGACCATCACCGTGCACACGCACGTGAAGAACCTGTCGTCGCGCCCGTTCCGCAAGCACGCCAGCTACGGCCGCCGGCTGGTGCGGTTGGGCGCGCAGCTGGTCGGCGCCGACGGGGCGCTCATCAACCGCGACCACGCCCGGGCCTGGCTGCCCGACGACATCCCGGCCGGCGGGGCCGCCGACGTGACCATCGACGTGCCGCTGCCGGCCGCGCCCGGCCGCTACGCCCTCAAGTTCGATCTGGTCAGCGAGGGCATCGACTGGTTCGAGAAGGCCGGCTCGCCCACCACGTCGCGCGACATCGTCGTGCAGTAGGCGCTCGGGCGCCGCGCCCGGGCACACCCGGAGGTCCCATGCTGATTCGCCTTGTCGCGTCCCTGGCCTGCGCTGTCTGCTCGCTCGCCGCCGTCCAGGGCGCGTCGGCGCAGGTGGTGCGAGTGGCCGACCTCAACACCGCGCAGATCCGGGCGCTCGACCGCGCCACGACCGTGGTCTTCCTGCAAGGCGGGATGCTCGAAGAGCACGGACCGTACCTGCCGGCGTTCACCGACGGCTTCCTCAGCGAGCAGCTGGTCGTGGAGCTGGCCCAAGGCGTGGTGGCGGCGAAACCGGGATGGACGGCACTGGTCTTCCCGCCGATTTCCGTGGGCGCCAGCGGCTCCAACGAGATCGGCGGGCACTTCGCGTTCCCCGGCACGTTCGCTGTTCGCCCCTCCACGCTGCGGGCGCTGTTCATGGACATGGCGAGTGAACTCGGCGAGCAGGGCTTTCGCTCGATCATGGTCGTGCACGTGCACGGGTCTCCGCTGCACATCGGCGCGATCGACGACGCCTCCGACTTCTTCCAGCAGACCTACGGAGGACGCATGGTGAATCTCTGGGGCCTGGCTCCGGTGCTCGGCGGCTGGGGCACCCCCGTGGCAGCGCTACCAGAGGCGCTCAAGAAGGAAGACGGCATCTCACTGCACGGTGGACTCGACGAGCACAGCCTGATGCTGCACTTGAAGCCGTCACTCGTCGCCCCTGGTTACCGCACGGCGCCCACCGTGACCGGCGCCTCGTACGACGGCAGCTTCGCCGCCGCGCGTGACGCGAACTGGCCGGGATATCTCGGCGCTCCGCGGCTGGCGACGGCCGAACTGGGTCAGCGCATCTGGACGTCGTTTTCCGCCGCGGCGCTCAAGACGACGCTCGAGGTGCTGGGTGGCACGGACCCCGCCACCTATACGCGGTATCTCTCCTACTTGGTCAAGATGCCGCTCTATCAGGCGTGGATCCGCTCGGCCGAGGAACGCGACCGGGCCCTTGGCGACAAGCAGCGGATCTGGCTCGAGCAGCGTCGAGCGCCGCGCTGACGCGAGGGCTGCCGACGGCCACGACATCCCGCCCACAACGGGGTGCCGTGGAAGCTGCCGGAGCTGTGGACGCCTTGCCCGCGGGCCTTCAGACGGGCAACGCGCCCACAAGCTCCTTGGAAACCACAGAACGGTTTCCACAGCTCCCACCGCCTTCTTCTTCCTTTTCTTCATCAAGTCCGTGCAGCACGGCTGGCCTGCGGTAGAGCACGTCGATGGCCCACGGCAGGTCGAAACGGGTGCCGTCCCATGTGGGCAGCTTCCCGGTGGCGAGTGGCGTCAAGTCATGCAGCCCCGGCAGGGCACACGGCGCGACAGGGACGACCTGAAGTGGCGCGCCGTCGGGACGGAGGAAGGTGAGGACGCCGTCGAGTCCACGAATGACGACGAATCCGCCTTCGTGCACGGCGCGATGGTGGCGCCGGCACAGAAGCACGAGGTTGTCGAGGCTCGTCGCGCCGCCGTCGGACCAGTGATGCACGTGGTGGGCGTCGCACCGGCGAGACGTGCAGCCCGGAAAGCGACAACCTGTGTCGCGGGCAGCCAGGGCGCGGCGGATCGACGGCGGAATCGTGCGCGTCTTGCGGCCCACGTCGAGGACGGCGCCGTCGGCGTCGTGGCGCATGTGCACCAGCTGACGCATCGCACGCCAAGCGCTGAGACGTTTCCGTCGAAACGTACAACGCACCGTGGTCCACCTCGATGGCGCCGTCCATTGCGGCGGGGCTCGCGCTTGAGCCAGGCGATTCGACCCGCGTAGCGGGCCCATCGTCGGCGTTCACGTGCAGCACGACCTGGTAGCGGTCACCCGCCGTGCCGCCATCGAAGTTGGCCGCAAGGGCGGACTCGGCGAGCAGGGCCAGTGCGTCGGCCCGGCGCTGCGCCGGCGTCCGGTCTTCGGCCATCGCATCGCCCTTCGATGCTCCGCTCGCTTCGCGGAACAGCCGGTCGGCCGCGGCCTCGATGGCGCGCTGCACGACCGCGCCCACCTCGGGCGTGAGCCGTCCGCGGATCACGACCATGCCGTCGTCGTCCACCCAGGTGGAGAGTTGACGATTCAGGTGCTTCGTCTCCGTCTGCTTCACGGCCACCACCCGATCCACGCGCCGCCAGGCTCGGACGAAGCGTTCCACGTGCGCGCAATTGCCGGCCAGCGCCAGGTCGAGGAGCGATCGCTCATTTTCGGGCGTGGCCACGCGTGTGAGCGCGCGCACTTTGGCGTAGGACACCTGCCCGCACTGCATGGTCCTGCTGATGCGCGGAAGGGCCGGCAACGCCTTGGCCACGCGCACTTTCTCGCGCGCGGCGCCGAGGTCGATGCCGGTGCGCCAGTGCAGCCAATGAGCGCACGAGAGGCAGCCGTTGTTCCAGCCTTTGCGTTCGTCGAATTCGCGCAGCAACACCAACAGTTCGTAGGTGGCGGCGTGTAGGCGCCGAGCCAGAGCCGCGATGGTGTCGCCGAGCTCGTCAGTTTCGGCGCGACGAGCGAGCATGAGGGCGTTTGGCGAGACGTGGTTGACGAGCGCTTCGACGGGGGTTGCGGGGAACATTTCCCATCGTAGCGTGGCAGTTTTTGCCGTCGGAGAATGGCGTCAGTGAGGCGAACGACGCGCAAACCATCGCCGGCCGTGCCGCTCGGCGACATCGCCGCCCTGGCGGGCGCTTGACGCGCGGCAAGCCCGGCACACGCGTGGGGCCGGACATTGCGCAGGTCCCACTCCAAAACGTGTCAAGCACAAACAGCAGTGCAGCGAGTAAAATCCACGGCGCGTGGCCAAGAAGCAGTCCTCCCCCAAACCGAAGCCGACGAAGTCCACGACGGGTTCGTCGCCCGAATCGCCGGCGTCGTACACGCATCCCGAACAACAGGTCGCGATGCGGCCCGACATCGGCACGCAGGCGCAAGTTCCGCAAGAAGAAGGCGCCAGCCACCTACCGCTACGACTCGTCGCTCTCGCCGGCGCTCGATTGGGACGGCCAGCACGGCGCGCGCGAACTGGGCGAGTGGCTGCTCGGCGCGCATCGCCGAGGCGGCCGCCCTGCCGGCGCCCCATCGGTTCTCGACACCGCAGCAGTTCAAGGCGCAGATGGCGCCGCGCTGGCCACGGTGCATTCCCTGCAGGACGCGGTCGATCGGCTGAAGCGCCTTGGCGCGCCGTTCCTCGACTGGACCGGCAAGGCCGAGCGGCTGTCGTTCGACGTGCCGACGCTGCCGCTCTTCGTCCACGAGCGGCTCTCGACGCAAGGCCATCGTCGAAACGCTCGATCGGCCACAAGACGCGACAAGCAGCAGTCGCTCTTCGACCTGTTCGGCGACCCGCAGCACTCGATTGCCGACCAGGTGCTGCGCGCCTACGAGCACCAGGACAAGTGGGTCAACCGGATGATCCTCGGCGACTCGCTGGTGGTGATGAACTCGCTGCTGCACTACGAGGGCCTCGGCGGGCAGGTGCAGATGATCTACATCGACCCGCCCTACGGCGTGAAGTTCGGCAGCAACTTCCAGCCGTTCGTGCGCAAGCGCGACGTGTCGCACAACGACGACGAGGACCTGACGCGCGAGCCGGAGATGGTGAAGGCGTATCGCGACACGTGGGAGCTGGGGCTGCACTCGTACCTGACCTACATGCGCGACCGCCTGCTCCTCGCGCGCGAGCTGCTGACGCCGAGCGGCAGCGTGTTCGTGCAGATCAGCGACGAGAACCTGCACCACGTGCGCGAGTTGATGGACGAGGTGTTCGGGGCGGAGAACTTCGTCGCGCTGATCATCGTCGTCAAGAAGACGACGGGCTCGACCAGCGACCTCGTTGCCGAACGTCTGCGACTACCTGCTCTGGTATGCGAGAGATCGAGATCAGCGTGAAGTTCCGGCAGCTATTCGCTGCCAAGGACGCGGTCGGCGAGACGGCGCGGGCAATATCACGTGGGTTGAACTGAACCGATGGCTGGCGTCCGCTGACGGTCGAGGAGCGCAGCTGAGTCCGTCGGAGGCATCGCCTGACGAAGGCTCGGTCGACTCATCAGCCTGACCAACGTGACGAGCCAGCGCCGACCGAGCAACGTTCCCTGTCGAGTTCGAAGGCAGGAGTTCACTCCGGCCCGGAACGGGTACTGGAAGACCGACGAACTGAGGGATGGAGCGCTGTAGAAGCTCGAGCGTCTGAGGTCCGATCGGCAACACCCTCGTTACGTTCGATTCCTGGACGACTTTCCGGTCTTCGCCGGTCACAACCATCTGGGACGACACGGTCAGAGCGGCTTCAGTGATCGCAAGCTCTACGTCGTTCAGACGAACTGCCGAAGGTCATGCAGCGCTGCATGCTGATGACCACCGACCCCGGCGATCTCGTCCTCGATCCGACCTGCGGCAGCGGCACGACCGCCTACGTCGCCGAGCAGTGGGGCCGGCGCTGGATCACCATCGACACGAGCCGCGTTCCGCTGGCGCTTGCGCGCCAGCGCTGCTGACGGCAACGTTCGACTACTACGAGCTCAAGGAACCTGCGCGCGGGCCGGCTGGCGGATTCGTCTACAAGCGCAAGCAGAACAGGAAGGGCGAAGAAGTCGGCGGCATCGTGCCGCACGTCACGCTCAAGAGCATCGCCAACGACGAGCCGCCGGACGAAGAAGTGCTCGTCGATCGGCCTGAGAAAGACAACCAAGATCGTGCGGGTCAGCGGGCCGTTCTGCGGTCGAGGCGCACGATTCCCACGCCGGTAGACTGGGACGGCGACGGACAGCGACGACTCGAGCGCCGAGGCGTCACAGGACTACGGCTCGTTCGTCGACCGGATGATCGAGGTGCTGCGGCGCTCGCCCGTGCTGCACGTGGGCGGCGGCAAGACGGTCACGCTCGCAGAGCGTCCGTCCGCCGGCCAAGCGCTCTCGCTCTCGGCGGAGGCCATCGTGGACGCCTCGATCCGAAGGCCAGTCAGCCCGTCGCGTTCGTGTTCGGCCCCGAGAACGGCGCGGTCAGCGAGAAGCTGGTCTACGCGGCGCTCAGGAAGCGCGCTGAAGAGCTACACGCATCTGTATGTCGTCGGCTTCGCCATCCAGCCGCACGCGCGCACGCTGATCGAGCAGGCCGAGCCGGTGGCCGGCATTCCCGCTACCTACGTGCAGGCCACGCCCGACCTGATGATGGGCGACCTGCTGAAGAACATGCGGTCGAGCCAGATCTTCAGCGTGTGCGGCTTGCCCGAGATCAAGGTGCACAAGGCCACGCCCGCCGCGCAAGGACGGCCCGCAGCGCTTCCAGGTGGAGCTCGTCGGCCTCGACATGTTCGACCCGATCGACGATGAAGCCCGAACACCGCGCCGGCAACGACGTGCCGGCATGGTTCCTCGACACCGACTACAACGAGCCTGTCGTTCCACGTGTCGCAGGCGTTCTTCCCGCGCACTGGCGCCTGGGACGACCTGCAGCAAGGCGCTCAAGGGCGACTACGACGACAGCGTGTGGGACCACCTGGCCGGCACGACGAGCGCGCCGTTCGAGGCCGGCGAGCACAGCCAGGTTGCCGTGAAGGTGATCGACGACCGCGGGAACGAGTTGCTCGTCGTCAAGAAGCTGTGACGTAGGGATGAGCGAACAGTTCGAAGTTCCGGAACCTATCATCTGCTCGCCCTACGACGAGCCGGCGGAGCACTGGGATCTCGTGGCGGGCCAGGAGCCCACGCGCGCCCCGCGCCGCCGGCCGGCGCAGTACTTCTACCGCGATCCAGCGCGCTCTGGCGACGAAGGCGACGATTCGGGCGTGGCCGTGCCACTGCCGCTCGTGAACCGGGTGCGCGACCGCCTGAAGGAATGGCGGCAGGCAGGCTATCCCGGCGCCACCAGAACCACACTCGAGCTGCTCACCTACTGGCAGCGCGACGGGCGCCAGCATCGCCTGTTCTTTGCGCAGCGCGAGGCCGCAGAAACCATCATCTTCCTCACCGAAGGCCGGCGCGACCTGCGGCAAGGCATCGAGGTGCCGTCCGACGAGCCGAGCGACGCCCAGAAGGCGGAGCTGGGCTATCGGTCGTTCCGGCGCTACTCGTGCAAGATGGCCACGGGGTCTGGCAAGACCACCGTGATGGGCATGCTGGCGGCCTGGAGCATCCTGAACAAGGTGCACGACCGCAGCAACGCCGCCTACTCGGATACCGTGCTGGTGGTCTGCCCGAACGTGACGATCCGCAGCCGGCTTCGAGAGATCGATCCACAGGAGGGCGAAGCCAGCCTGTATCGCACGCGCGACCTGGTGCCGGAACACCTGATGCAAGACCTGCGAAAGGGGCGGGTGCTGGTCACGAACTGGCATGTCTTCGAACCGCAACTGGTGCAGGCGGGCGGAGTGTCCGCGAAGGTGAGCAAAGCCGGTGTGCTGCGCCGCACCAAGGAGCACATCCACATTGGGCCGAAGACGACCACCGCGCGTGGCAAGCGCTACCTGACCAAGGACGACTACCTGCGTCAGGTTGCCAACGAGATGTTGACCGTGATCGACGAAGACACCGACCGCGACGGCAACCTCACCCACGCCTATGTCGAGGCGCAGCGATACGTCGAGAGCGATGCAGCGCTCGTGCGACGCGTGCTCGGCATCGACGCCAAGAAGAACCTGCTGGTGTTCAACGACGAAGCCCACCACGCCTATCGGATTCGCCGCGAGGAGCCTGACGCGAACGAGGCGGAGCTGATTGGCGACGAAGACGACGCCGACGACTTCTACAAGGAAGCCACGGTGTGGGTCGACGGACTCGACCGCATCCACAAGCTCCGCGGCATCAACGCCTGCATCGACCTGTCAGCCACGCCGTACTTCCTGGGCCGCGTGGGCCAGGACGCAAATCGGCCATTTCCCTGGGTCGTGAGCGACTTCTCGCTCACGGATGCAATCGAGTCCGGGCTCGTCAAGATCCCGCAACTCGCCGTCCGAGACAGCACGGGCGCGGCGATCCCCGGCTATTTCAACGTCTGGAAGTGGATCAAACCGCAGCTCACGCCCGCAGAACGCGGCGGCACGCGCGGTTCGCCACGGCCCGAAGCGATCCTGAAGTACGCCAATACCCCGATCGCCATGCTGGCCGGGCTCTGGGACGAGCTACGTGTGGCCTGGGAGACCAACGCCGACGATCCGCGCCCGCCCGTGTTCATCGCGGTGGCCACCAACACGGCCATTGCCAAAGCGCTCTACGAATTGCTGGCGAACAACGCGCCGCCCGACGGCGTGCCGCGGCATCGTGTGACGGCGTTCCTCAATACGGCCGAGCGCATCAACACCATTCGGGTCGACTCGAAGGTCGTACACGAAACCGACACGGGGCACGCAAAGAGTGACGAAGCCGCCTGGCTGCGGCACACGCTGGACACGGTCGGCCGCGCGGAGTGGCCGCGCAATCGACAGGGCCAGCCGGTGTTCCCTGAGGGATTCGAGGCCCTGGCGGCCAAACGAAAGGCTCCGCTCCATCCCCCCGGACGGGATGTGCGGTGCATCGTGTCGGTGGGCATGCTCACCGAAGGCTGGGACTGCAACACGGTGACCCACATCGTGGGCCTGCGACCGTTCATGTCGCAGCTCCTGTGCGAACAGGTGGTGGGTCGCGGCCTGCGACGCCGCACTTATGAGGTCGGGGACGACGGGCGCATGACCGAGGAGGTTGCCAAGGTCTTTGGCGTGCCCTTCCAAGTGGTGCCCTTCAAGGCGAACCCCACTGCCGCACCCGCTCCCAAAGCGGCACGCCATCACGTCTTTGCCATGCCCGGCCGGGTGCGTCTCGAAATTCAGTATCCGCGTGTGCAGGGATACCGGCAGGCCATTCGGAATCGCGTGAAGGTCGACTGGAGCAGCATCCCGCCCCTGTTCCTCGACCCTCTCAAAATCCCGCCGGCGGTGCAGATGAAGGCGTCGCTGCCCACGAACACGGGGCGGCCGTCGCTGACCGGCCCCGGGAGCCTCGTGGATGTGACGCTGAATCCCTATCGTTCGGGCACCAGGGTTCAGGCGCTCGTGTTCGAAATGGCGGCCGCGTTGACCAAGAGCTACGTCGAGTCTGGTCAGTGCGAGGCACCGGCGCACGTCCTGTTCCCGCAAATCGCCACGATCGTGCAGCACTACTTCGACACCAAGGTCATCCCGGTGGCTCCCGCCGAGAAGGTAGACGCCTACCTTTCGCCCTACTACGGCTGGGCCATCGAACGCATCTCCGCTGCCATCACGCCGGACACGGGAGCGGGCGAGGCTCCGGAAGTGCCCGTGTTCGAGTCGTCGCGAGGGCCAGGTTCCACCGCGGACGTGGACTACTGGACCAGCAAGGACGTACGCGAGGTGCTCAAGAGCCACCTGAACTACGTGGTCGCGGATACCAAGGTGTGGGAGCAGTCGGCCGCCTACATACTCGACACGCACCCGAGGGTCGATGCCTTCGTGAAGAATGCGGGTCTTGGCTTTGCCATCCCCTATCTGCACAACGGCCAGCCGCACGACTACCTGCCCGACTTCATCATCCGCCTGGCGTCGTCACCTTCGGCGTATCTCGTTCTCGAAACGAAGGGCTTCGATGAACTCGCGGAGGTCAAGGCGGCAGCCGCGCAACGCTGGGTAGCGGCTGTAAATGCCGACGGACAACATGGCGTCTGGCGCTACGAGATGGCTCGTTCCGTGGGCGCCGTCACCACGATTCTCGACGCCATCTCGGCGTCGGAGCGCTAGCCGCCCACCTCGCGGTAGTAGCGGATCAGGTCGAGCGGCGGCGGCGCATGCCCCATCGCGCGCATCATGGCCGCGGCCTGACCGCGATGATGGGTGGCGTGGTTCACGACGTGCAGCACGATCTGCCAGAGCGGGGTTGTGTGCGGGTTGCCCTGCAGGTCGCGGTACGACGCTGCCGCTGAGGCATCCTGCAGCGCGTCGACCCATGCCTGCCAGCGGCCCAGCAGCGCCGGCCACTCCTGCTGCAGCACCGTGAGCCGGGTATCTACCTCGGGATCGATGAACACCCCCGGCGGCGCCCCCTCGATGCGAGCGAGCCACGCGCGGTCGGCCGCGTAGACGTGCGCCAGCGTGCCCAGCACATGTTTGTCGGCGCTCTTGAAGTCGCGGGTCAGTTCGTCGGTCGTGAGCCGGGAGGCCGCATCGACGATCCGGGCCGACGCCCACGTGGTGTAACGCAGGTGCATGCGGAGAACTTCGACGGGCACGCTCATGACGCCAGGATACCCGCAGCGACGGGCCCGCGCCCATGCGATAGACTGCTCGACGCGTGACGGTACCTGACCATGCTCTGCTGCTGTTTGCGGCCGGCGCCGGGGCCGGCGTGATGAACGCGGTGGCCGGCGGCGGCTCCTTTCTCACGTTTCCGGCGCTCGTGTTCGCGGGCCTGCCGTCGGTCATCGCCAACGCGTCGTCCACCGTGGCCCTCGTGCCTGCCACCTTGGCATCGGTGTGGGCCTACAGCACCGGCCGGCATCGCACCGGGCTCGTCGATATCGGCGGCGTGCCCATCAGGCGGGTCATCGCCGTCAGCACGGCGGGTGGCCTGACCGGCGCCATCCTGCTGCTCTCCACGCCGGTGGTGCTGTTCGACGGCATCGTGCCCTGGCTGTTGCTCCTGGCCACGCTGGTCTTCGCCTTCGGCGGCCGCGCCAGCGCCTGGCTGCGTCAGCACGCCCACCTCGGCCCGGGCGCCGTGCTGCCGCTGCAATTTGCGCTCGGTCTCTACGGCGGCTACTTCGGCGGCGCCGTGGGCATCATGACGCTGGCCGCCTGGTCACTCGTGACCGTGCACGACATCAAGGCGCTGAATCCCACGCGGATGCTGACCGTGGCCGCCATGAACGGGATTGCCGTGGCGTGGTTCATCTCGGCCGGCCAGGTGCAGTGGCCCCAGACACTGGTCGTGCTCGCCGGCGGCCTCTTTGGGGGATTCATCGGCGGCCGTATCGGCCAGCGCCTGCCGCTCGGCATCACACGCGCCATCATCATGGCGGTCACCGCCGTCATGACCCTGCTCTTCTTCAAGCGCGCGTATTTCTGAGGGCGGCAGCTCAGCGGCGCCGCAGCACGTTATCGGCGGCGTAGTCGCCGAGCCGCGTGCACGATCCGAAGCTCGCCAGCGTCTCGAAGCGGAAGTGGATCCCGCCCCAGATGCGGCTGAGGCCGCCCTCATCCGCCAGTTCACGGAAGCCGTTGTAGCGCTTCGTCACGGTCGGGCCCGTCGTGCCTGTCCAGGTCACGTTGAACGCCACCGCATCGCGGCCGAGCACGCGCTCCAGCACGCGTGCCTGCGCGGCGCCCAGGCACGCCATGTTGCCCGGATGACCGGGATACGGCGGCGTTGGCACGAGCGGCGTCCACGTGAGGTCCGCTTCGGTCGCAGGATTTCCGTCCTTCGCGGCTTCGCGAATCGCCGTCACCGGCCGCCAGAGTCCGTAGAGGAACTTGCCGGTAAAGGAAGTCAGCAGGGCATCGTGGTGCGTCATGTTCATCAACGCGAAGGCACGCGCGGCGTCGAGGCCGGTCATGTCTTCGCTCTCCGCCACCACGCCCAGCACTTGGTTCCACACCGCCCAGAACGGGGTCGACGTGCCCACGCTCGCCCAGAGCCGCGCGGCCTGGGTCTGCTCGGCGGTGCGCACGGCGCTGCCGACGGCGCCGATCGCCTTCGTCTCGTTGAAGTCGCGGGCGTACCGCGCGCTCGACAGCGCCGGCGCCGCTTCGGGGAGGAAGTGGCGGCCGTCCTGCACGACGAAGCCGAGCACGTCTGGATAGTTCGTGAATGCGGCATTGGCGTTCGTGGGGGGTGTGGGCACCCAGTAGCCAGGCCCACCGGGCAGCACCAGCGGCGGAGACGGCCGTTCCCAGCCATCGCCCACCCGCGCATCGAGGACGGCCTGTGCCGCAGCCGCGCCCACGGTTGCGCCGTCCTTCGCTGCCGCCTCGTCGAGGCCGGCTAGCGACACGGTGAGGAGCGCATCCAGCGTCGCCGTCCGCGACGGCAACAGGGCCACGAGCACGTCGTGCGCGGCCTGCGCCACGGCTGCGTCACGCGACGCGCCAGCCGGTGCGGGGTCGATCGCGACAGACGAGTGATACCGGCGCTCGAACGCGTTCGCCGCCTCGAATATCGCGATGCTGGCCATGGCCATGGGCCGCGTGACGAACACCGTGGACGGGTTGGCGCCGGGCACGGCCAGCGCCGTCAGCATCGCTCGGTTCCAGGTGAGCACCGTGTCGAGACGCTGTGCCGACGCCGGGCGCGCCGTGGCGCTCACCAGCAAGGCCACGATGACGACGGCAAGCGCGCGCACCGGCACGAGCTGGGCCCCGGGCCTTCCAGCAATCGACGGACGAACGTGTTCCATGACCTGACTCCTGTTGAGTGATGACTGGCCTGCCGCAACCACGCGACAGGCTCCTACTGACTGAATCGAGATCGCGAGCGCAGCGCCGCCATGGCTCGATGCCTCCCGCGGCGTCGCAGGGGCGGGGCGGGGTGGGTGCTTTCCGGGCCTCAGGAGGCGCCGTGCACCTTTGTAGTTGTGCGACGGCTACCGATCGCGGCGGACGCGGCCTGCGCCGCGTCGCACCGCGTTGGGGCGAGTGGGATCCGGCCGCGACGATCGTCGCGACCGCCCAAGTTGTTCATCACCGAGGGCCCTCGGTGCCACGGGCTGTCCGCGAGCCCGTGCAGGTGCCCCAGCTCGTGGAGCACCGTCTTGGTCAGCGCATCACAGTTCGTGACGAGCGACGGATCGGAGGTGAGCCAGATGCTTGCGCGCTCGAGTGCACCATCGACCCCACGCACCGCCTCAGTCCAGCCCCCTGCGCGGCGAGACGTCAGCACCAGCCCCCCGGGGTTGTCGAAACGCACCACAGGGCCGCCGTCGCCGGGCACGAAGCGCACCCACGAGCCGGTTCGCGTGTTTGCGGACGTCCACGCCTCGAAGGCCCGCGCGATGCACGCATGCAGGTCGCCCTGGAAGGGCGTGCCGCCCGGAGACGCCCTGGTGGTCCACGGTACCGTGGCGCCCGCGCGGAAGCCGGACTTGTTCACGTCAGGCCGTGCCGACGAGCACGGCTGGCCCTCTACGCGGGCGGTCCACAACAACGATGCCGCACACAGTCCAGCGATGAACCACCCGGCCCACCAAGACCTGGCCGGGGTCGTCGCACCCCGACGGCGAACCACACCGCCACCCGGTTCCGTAAGCTCCTCTGCGATGCGGCCCACGGGCGCTCTGGGCGCTCTGGGCGCTCTGGGCGCTCTGACGGCGCGTCGCTCTGACAACGCGCGCACTGACGTCTTCATGACTGGACCTCAACTGGACTCGCTGAGACATCGAGAACGGCGGGCGTCCGGCCCCACGCCAGGCGAGCTCGCTAGCGGCGACGGCCGAGCGTCATCCAATACGCGCGTGGGACCGTGACGCCAAGGTCCGTTGTGAAGCCGTCGTGGAACGCGATGAAGTCGCTGCGCAGCGCCTCGCGCCGGTCGGCCGGCAACCCCGCCGCCAGCGTCCGGGTTGGACCGTAACCGGTGGAGAAGGTGCGCCAGGCAGCCTCGGCGCTGGGCTCGCGATAATACGACACGGCCTGCTCGAATCCCACGTAGCACGCACCTTCGAGTAGCTGACGGAGACGCTCGGTCTTGCCCCACTCGAAGGGCGACGGCGGCGCTGGCGACGGCGCGGCCGCCATGAATGCCTTCATCACCTGGAACATCTTGAAGATGTTGCCGTCGTGGGCCCACGTGGTGAGCGCGATTCGCCCGCCTTTGCGGGTCACCCGCACGAGCTCCGCCGCCGCGACCTCGGGCCGGCTGGCGAACATCACGCCGAAGGTCGACACGACGGCGTCGAAGGCGCCGTCGTCGAAGGGCAAGGCTTCGGCGTCGCCGATGCGATATTCGATCGGCAACCGCTCGGCCGCCGCCCGCTCTCGCGCAGCGTCGACGAGCTCGCTGGCGATGTCGATGCCGACCACGGTGGCCCCCCGCCGCGCCACCAGGCGCGACGTCCAGCCCGTGCCGGTGGCCAAGTCGAGGATCCGCTCACCGGGCTTCGGGTCGAGTCGCAGCACGCAGTGTTCGAGCGAATCCGCAATGCCGGCGCTGATGCGGTCGTAGGCGGCGCCACCGGCGCTCCATACGGCCGCGGGGCGTTCGTTGTGGGTCAGAATCGGTCCGTTCATCGTGGCGTTCATGGTCGTGGTCCCTTCGTGTGTCGAGTGCCAAGAGGTGCCCGTCATGGGCCCCTCAGTCTTGTTTCTGTTCGAGTGCGGCGAGCCGTGCGCGGAGAGCCGCGAGCTCCGCCGCGAGCGCGTCGTTCTGCGCCGTCAGTCTTCCGTTCTGTTCACGCGTGCGGGCCTCGAGCGCTTTCACAGCCGCGAGCGCGACGCCATCGGCGTCGATGGTGCTGATGCGCAGCGGGTCTTCCCCCAGGCCGAACGCGGCGTGGAAGTCTTGCGCCGTGGGCCCGACGTGGCGGATGGAGGCGTCTTGCGCCTTGTAGTTCCACTCGCGGATGGACATCGTCGCCAACTTCGCGAGCAGGTCGCTGCCGTCGAGATCGCGGAAGTTCTCTTTGCCGTTGACGTCCGAGAGTGACGACCAGGAGCTCGCGTTCGGAGCGAGCTTCACGCCCGTCGTCATCGCGCCGTTCGAGGAGATCGTCGTGCCGCCGCGAGCGCGCACCACGAACTGGTTCGGCTCAGAGACCTGCGTGACGAATCCGTTGTTTATGCCGTCGCCGATGACGATCGAGCCGGAACCCCCCGGAAGGATCGTCACGTGGCTCCCGAGCGCCAGGCTGTCCAGGGCCGCAGCGAGGGTGTTGTAGCCAATGGCGACGGCGCGGTCCCTCGTCGCCTGCGCGCCGCCGAGCGCCACGCTCAGCAGACCGTCGGCGGCGGAACCCGACCCGGCCAGGCTTTCCTGGCCCGTGGCCTTGGCGCGTGCACCAATCGCAACGCTCTGATACCCCGTGGCCTTGGCTCGCGCGCCAATCGCAACGTTGTCGTTGTCAGTGGCTTCGGCAAGCAAGCCTGCCGCGAGGCTGCCCGGGCCGGTGGCCTTGGCCTGTTCGCCGAGTGCCACGCTCGCGCGGCCGACGGCTTGTGCAGCAAGCCCAGCCGCGAAGGCCGCAGTTCCTTCTGCCCTCGCGGAATCCCCGAGGGCCACAGCCGAATCGCCGGTGGCCAAGGAACCGCTACCGGCCGCGAACGCGGCAAGTCCAGAGGCAACGACGTTCTGGCCAAGCGCCGTGCTGAAGTTACCCACGGCCGCGTCGTCCCACTGGGTGCCCTGCACCTGCCCGGCGCGGAAAGCCGCCTTCTTCGGGTGCCACATCATGCGCGTCCCGGCGCCGGACTTCGGAATTGATCCGGTGCCAACTGCCCCCGACGCCACGAAGCCGCCATCCGGCTGTAGGCCGAAGACCGGCGGGATGACGGACCCGTTCACCGGCACGGGACGCGGGACGCCGCCCGTGTTCTGATTGAACGCGAACGTGCCCGTGTTGCCGTCGCTGTCGGTCCACGGACCGCCAAGGCTCGCCATCGAAATGCGCGCCTCCATCTGGACACCGTGACCGCCGGGCGAGGTCACGAGGCTCATCCCGAAGCCGATCGTGCCGTCGGGATTGGGCGTCGCGACGCCGGTCAGCGGCGCGCGGGTGCCGCCCCCGCACTGGTCGTCGAAGCCTTCGAGGGTGTAGATCCCGGCCACGCCGGTGACGTTCATCGTGACCACGTTGCAGTACGGCTGCAGCTGCCACTTGAAGGTGCCGAGGGACTGAGCCGAGACCTGAGAAGCGGCCGCGACGAGCACGACGAAAGCGAGGATTGAGCGGAACATGACACACGTCTCCTGTGTTGATTGGTTGACTGACGAGATCGCGAGCGATGCGAGGCGGCGCTAGCGCTTCGGCGCCGTCACGACGAGATCCCGAATCGCGGCGAGATCGGCCTTCACCGCGGCGAGCTCGGCTCGCAGCGCGGCGTTCTCACGCGCCAGGGCGCTCACGCCGGCCAGGGCGATGCCGTCGGCGTCGATGGTGCTGATGCGCAACGGGTCTTCGCCGAGGCCGAATGCCGCGTGGAAGTCCTGCGCCGTGGGGCCGGCGTGGCGGATCGCCGCGTCCTGCGCCTTGTAGTTCCACTCGCGGATCGGCATCCGCGCCATCTTCGCCAAGACGTCGTCGCCTGACAGGTCCTTGAAGTTTTCCTTCGAGGCCACGTCCGACAAGACCGACCATGCGCTCGCGCCGGACCGCAGCTCGACGCCGGACGACAGGTTCGCGCTCGTGTAGAAACCGACGCCGCCAACAGCGCGCGCGTTGAACTGATTCGGACCAGACGCCAGGACGGCGTTGACCGAGCTGTCGGCAAACGTGAACGCGCCGAAGTCGGAGCGGGCGTTGGACCCCACCGCGACGCTGCCAATTCCAGTGGCCGCGACATTCCGTCCAAGCGCGATCGCCCCACTGGCAAGGGCCAAGGCGCTCTCCCCGGCTGCGACGCTCGCCACGCCGGAGGCCGTGACGTTTGTGCCCATGGCGACGCTCCATGCGCCGACGTTGGCGTCGTCCCACTGCGTCCCGTTCACCTCTCCCACCCGGAACGCGGCCTTACCCGGGTACCACATCAATCGTCTCCCCGGGCCCGAGGTGGGAATCGGCCCGGAGGTCGAAGGAGCGCCGACGACCAGGCCGTTGGCGTGCGACAGGTCGGCAGCGCCGCCGACCGATCGGCCGATGCCAAGTCCGCACCTGACCGAGCCATCCTCGTTGATGACCTGGATGACGCCGCCCGCGGCACACTGCGCACCGACGCGGCGCTGCACTTGGGTTGCATCGATGGCCGCGCTGCCGATCCGGCCTTGACCGGGACGGGCGCTGCCGCCCGTGCCGGCGCCGGGCGTGAATACGAACGTCCCGGCATTCCCGGCGTCGTCCTCCCAGGTCCCGCCGAAGGTCGCCGGGCTCACCGGCACGGCGATGTGGGTGGGCTTTCCGGCGGGCGATGCCACGATGGTGAGGCCGAACTGGATCGTGCCGTCGGCGTTGGCGACGGCCGATCCGGTGACCGGTGCTTTGGTGGCCGCGCCGCACTGGTCGTCGAAGCCGTCGAGCGTGTAGACGCCACCGTTCTGGGTGACCGCCAGCGTGAGCACGTTGCAGTACGGTTGCGTCTGCCACCGGAAAGTGCCGAGTGACTGGGCGAACGCGGTCGAGGGCGGGCCAACGAGAGCGGCGATCACAACGAGCGACGAAACGACAACCGAGCGGTACATGATGTCCTCCAGCGAGCCCCCGAGAATGAGTGGCTCTACTGGGGTATCGAGAACGGCCGGCGCGCGCCGCCATGGGGCTCAGCACACATGCCAGTCACTCGCCGACCCGTGCACGATTGCGCTAGACTTCACCAGCAGGCGAGATATGGCAGACACGGCTCTGGCGACGCTGGTCGAAGCTGCGGACCGTGGAGAACCCGGCGCCGCCGAGACCCTCTTCACGACGCTCTACGCCGAGTTGCACCGGATCGCGCGGCAGCAGCTCGCGAGGCACGGCTGGGGTGTGTCGCTCGGCGCCACGAGCCTGTTGCACAACGCCTACCTCGATCTCTCCAAGCACGACCCCGATCGCTTTCCCGACGAGCAGCGCTTCATGGGCTACGCCGCGCGAGTGATGCGCGGGCTCATCATCGACTACGCTCGGAGCCGGCAGGCCCAGAAGCGTGGCGGCCTTTTCGAGCTGACGACGATTAGTACCTGATATAGCCGAATCGGTGGCCGACGGGGCCGAGCTGAGCGCCCTTGGGGAGGCCCTGGACGAGCTGGCGGCGGTAGACCCGATGCTGGCCGACGTTGTGGACCTGAAGTTCTTCTGTGGGTTCTCGGTGCCCGAGATCGCGGCCATGAAGCACGTGTCGGAGCGGACAATCGAGCGAAGCTGGCAGAAGGCTCGACTCTTCCTCCACCGCACCGTGAAGCACGATCTGCTCGAGCAGTAATCGCCGCGGCGGCGGCGCAACGAGGACCTGCCATGCCGAGACCGTCGCCCGACAGCTGGAAGACCATCAGCCGATTGCTCGACGAGCTGCTCGATCTGCCGGCCGAATCACGGGCCGGCTGGCTGGCGAGCCTGCGCGCGCGCGATCCGCAGACCGGCGCCGCCGTGTCCGCCTGGCTCGACGAGTTCGAGGTCATGGAGGCCAGCCAGTTCCTGGCCGACCGCTCGGCGCCCGCGCCGACCACGTCCGCGTTGATCGGTCTGGAGGTGGGCACGTATCGCCTCGTCGAGCTGATCGGCCAGGGCGGCATGGGCACGGTGTGGCTGGCCGAGCGCCACGACGGCGTGTTCGATCAGCGCGTCGCCGTGAAGATGCTGAATGCAGCGCTCATGGACCCGGCCGGCACCGCGCGCTTCTCGCGCGAGGCCGGGATTCTCGCGCGTCTGACCCACCCGAGCATCTCCCGGGTGCTCGACGCTGGCGTGTCGTCGCTCGGCGCACCCTATCTCGTCCTCGAACACATACAGGGCGAGCACATCGATCCCTACTGCGACGAGCGTCGACTGGGCGTGGCCGAGCGGCTCTACCTGTTCCTCGACGTGTTGGCCCCCGTGGCGCACGCACATGCCAACCTGATCGTGCACCGCGACCTGAAGCCAGCCAACGTGTTCGTGACCTCAGAGGGACACGTGAAGCTGCTCGACTTCGGCATTGCCAAGCTGCTGCCAGGCCAGGCCGACAGCCCGACGATGTCCGGCACGCGCGACGGCGCCCTGACGCCCGCCTTCGCCGCGCCGGAACAGCTCACCGGTGGGGCCATCACGACCGCTACCGACGTCTACGCGCTGGGCGTGCTGCTGTACCAGTTGCTGACGGGCCATCACCCGTCGTTGTCCGGCACGGTCACGCCGGCCGCCCTGATCGACGCGGTTGTGCACCGAGATCCTGCGTTGGCCTCGTCGGCCGCAACGCAGCCAGGCGGCGCAGGTGAACCTGCGCCTGACGAGATCGCCAGCGCGCGCGCCACGACGCCCGAGCGGCTGAGACAGCGCCTGTCGGGTGACCTCGACACCATCCTGGCCACCGCCCTCAAGAAGGCACCGGGGGAGCGATACGCCAGCGTGGCGGCGCTCGAGGCCGACCTGCGCCGTTACCTGCGTCACGAGCCGATCGCGGCACGCCCCGACTCGCGACGTTATCGCACCGCAAAGTTCGTGCGGCGTCACCGCGCCGCGGTGGCACTGGCCGCCGTGGCAGTGCTGGCGCTGGTCGGCGGCCTGGTAGGCACACTGACCCAGGCGCGGCGCGCCACGGCGCAGGCCGACCGGGCCGACCGCCAGGCCCAGGACGCGACAACTCAACGCGACATCGCGCGCCGGCAGCTCGCCCGTGCGGAGGCGATCAACGATCTGAACGCCTTCCTCATCTCGGATGCCGCGCCCGTTGGCACGACGTTCACGGCGCGAGGCCTCCTGGATCGAGCCGAGCGCATCGTCACCAGACAGGGCGACGACCCGGAGGGCACGCGGGTCGAGTCGCTCATTTCGATCGGCGCCATGTTCGGCGCCATCGGCGAGACGTCGAAGTCCGCCGCCCTGCTGCAGCTGGCCTACGACGCGGCCGCGTCCCACGCGGATCCGGTGCTGCGGGCACGTGCGGCCTGCGAGCTCGGTCAGAACATCGTGAAGACCGGCGACATCGCGCGCGCACGCGCCCTGGTGCAGTCGGGCCTGAACGCCATTCCCGCTGACGCGCAGTTCGGTCTGACGCGCGCGCAGTGCCACATCGATGCGTCGAGCACGGAAATCTGGGCCGATGACGGCGCGCGCGCGGTGGCGCACGTACTCGAGGCGCGCGCAGCCGCCGAGGCGACCGGCGTGATGTCGCCGTTGCTCTCACTGCGGATCGCGATGCAGCTCGCCGAGTCCCTACGCATGGCCAGACGGCCCGTCGAGGCGAACGTCGCGTTCGCCGATGCGTATGCACGGTTGGCGGCGCTCGGGCGCGAGGACACGGAACGCGCCGGCACGCTCCTCAACAACTGGGGCCTCGTGCTCGGGTTCCTGGGGCGTCCCCGTGACTCCGAGCGCATGCTGCGGCGGTCGATCGACATCAGCATATCGGGCGGCTCCGATGCGCGCGTGGCGCCGATCTCGTGGTCCAACCTGGCGCGAACACTCGTCGACCTCGGCCGCTACGCCGAGGCGGTCCCGTTGGCGGAACGCGCGTTGCGCCTGGCGCGAGCCCGGGGAGACACGGTCGTGGCCGATCAGGCGCAATTGATGGCCGCCCGGGCCAACGTCGTCGGCGGGAACATCGCTCGGGGTCGGGCCCTGCTCGACGACGTGGAGGCGAGATTCCGCGCCATGTTCCCGCCGACCCACGCCGCCTTCGGAGCCATCGCCACCGACCGGGTGCGCCTGGCGGTCGAACTGGGAGACCTCGCGGGTGCCGCCGACCTGGCCGACAAGGCTGTCGCCTTCATGGAGAGCGACCCGCGACACACGCAGGGGGTCCCCCTCGCGCTCAGACACCGGGCCGGGGTGCATCTCAGACGCGGCCGATTCACCGACGCGCGGAAGGACGCGGAACGGCTGGTCGCGCTCGTCATCGAGGCGGCCCCCGCAGGCGTCTTGTCGGCCGGCATCGGCGGCGCGTACTTGACCCTTGGCGAAGCCCTCGCCGGCGAGCAGCGGATCGCGGACGCCACGGCGGCGCTCGAGGAAGCCCTGCGGCACCTCGACGACGCTGTCGGGGCCGGCCACCCGAATGCCCGCCGCGCGCGTGACCTGCTGGCGCGGCGTTGACGGCGTCGTCGAGCGGCGCGGCTACCTGGCCATCGCCTGCTTGATGGCCGCCACCGTCACCTGCGTGCGGAACTCGACGATGCGCTTGCCGTTCGCGATGGTCTTCTCGATGGGCGCGAGCGGCACGCCGTTGATCACGAACTTGCCGGCCTTGACGCGCTCGGGCATGCGGATGGCATCGGTGTCCACCGTGGCGATGATGGCCGAGATGTAGTAGTCGTCGTGCAGGCCTTCCATCGTCTCGTGGATGCCGAGCTCGCGCTCCTCGAAGGCCTCCACGTCGGCGTAGTTGTAGTACTCGGCGATGACGTGCACCCGCGCGCCCGAGCCCGCCCAGGCGGTGTTCACGGTCGCGGCCACCTCCTTCATGGGGTTTAGGTTGCCGCCGCTGTCGCCGAGCATCACCACGTTGGTGAACCCCTGCGACTTCAGGCTGTTGGCCATGTCGGTCAGCACCGCCTTGTAGGTGGCCGGCGAGAGCACGATCGTGCCTGGTGACAGGTTGGGCCGGAGCGGATTGCCGGGCTCGAGCGTGACAATCGGCGCCACGAGCGTCTTGCCGAGGGCCCGCGCAATCGACTCGCCGGTGGCCTTGAGCACGTTGTTGTGTTTGCCGGTCGTGAGGTAGGGCCCGTTCTCCTCGATGCCGCCCGTGAGGATGAGCGCGGTGGTGGCACCCGCCTTGACGAGATCGCGCACCTCGAGCATGGTCAGGTTCTCGATCCACACGCTGTCGTGCATCGCGATGGGACGCACCATGGCCGCGGCATCCACGCGTGGCGCGGTGTTGACCGACGCGGTGCGGCCGCCCGGGCGGGCGCCTTGCGGGGCCGGTGGCGCGGTCTGTGCGCCGGCCGGCGCGGCGGCCATCGCGAGAACCAGGGCCAGGGCGGGTGTGATCGTCATCCAGCAGTACGTCAGCATCGTTGTGTCCCCATCTGGGGTCATGCTACCGTGGGACATGGCTGAACTCAAGGTCCGCCAGCTCGAAGAGCGTGTCGCCACGGCCCTCAGGGCGCGGGCTGATCGACGCGGCGTGTCGCTCGAGGAAGAGGTTCGGTCGACGTTGACGTCGGTCGTGAACGCACGACGCGAGGCCTTCGCGCGACGGGCGGCCGCCAGCCGCAAGATGGCGGGAGACCGGCCCGGTGCGGCTGCGCTCGACAGCGCGCGCCTCATCCGGAAGACGCGCAATGCCCGCGGTTGAGTTGCCGTCCGCCGTTGTGCTCGACGCATCGGTGGCCGTTCGCTGGGTCGTACCGGAGCGCGGCAGCGACGCTGCCGCCGCGCTACTCGATGAGCCTCGCACCTGGCTCGCGCCGCGGCTGCTGGTGACCGAGGTGGCATCGGCGCTCAGGCGCAAGGTTGCCGGGCACGAGTTGACCGCACCGGTCGCCATCGGCGCGCTGGCGGCAATCGTCGATGCCGTCGGGGACGGCGTCATCCGGCTCGCGGACGACGAAGCGTTGATCGGAAGCGCCTTGTCCCTGGCCCTCGCGCTCGAACGCAAACTCCCGGACTGCCTCTACCTCGCGCTGGCGGAGCGCGAAGGCGCCGCCCTGGCAACCGCCGACAAGGCGCTCGCGGCGATGGCACGGGGCCGCGGCGTGGTGGTGCTCGTCGTGCCGTCGGCGTGATTCGCCCTACCTGGTCAAGACGCGTCCCGTGCGCTCGTTGCCCGGCGCCGCGCCGGTCCACACCAGGCCGCCGTTCACCCACACCTTCGCGATGCCGGTGGCAAGCGCGCGCGGCTGCTCGAAGGTGGCGTGGTCGATGACCGTGGCCGGGTCGAAGAGCACGAGGTCGGCCTTCATGCCTTCGCGCACCAGGCCCCGGTCCTTCAGGCCGAGGCGCGCCGCCGGCAGCGCCGTCATCTTGCGAATCGCTTCGGGTAGCGACAGCCACTGCTTCTCGCGCACGTAGAGCCCCAGCACGCGCGGAAAGGTGCCGGCGCCGCGCGGATGGTTGTTACTGATGCCGCCGTCGCTCGCCACCATCACCCACGGCTGCTGATAGAAGGCGCGCAGATCGGCTTCGATCATGGCGTGGCCGATCATGCCGGCGTTTTCGTCCTTCGCGAAGCGCACGTAGGCCTCGATGTCGGAGATCCCTTCGGCCCGCGCCGCCTCGTCGAGCCGCTTGCCGATGTGCTGTGGATAGGCTGCCCAGCGCGTGATCTGCACGTTCTTCGCGCCGCCGATGTCGTCGAGGCCGCGCTTCACGCTGGCTGGATCGTCGTACTTCTTGTTGGGGATGAGCACGCGCGGCGTGGACTGCCACGCCAGATAGGGATAGGCGTCGGCGGTCACGTCGACGCCGCGCTTCCGCGCCGCCTCGACCAGAGCGATCACCTCGTGGGCCTTGCCCCACACGCCCTGCGTGCCCAGTTTGATATGGGTAATCTGTACCGGCAGCTTCGCGCGCTCGCCAATGGCAATCGCCTCGCGCACGGCGTCCATCGTCAAGTCGGCCTCGTCGCGGATGTGCGAGATGTAGAAGCCGCCCTTGGCGCCCGCGGCGCGCGCCATCTCGACCACCTCTTCGATGTCGGAATAGCTGCCCACCTCGTACTCGAGTCCCGACGACAGCCCGAAGGCGCCCTCGGCCATCGCCTGGTCCACGAGCGCGCGCATGCGGGCGTTCTCGGCCGGCCGCGCCGTGCGTTTGTAGTCTGCACCCATCACCTGCTGACGGATCGTGGCGTGCCCGGCCAGTACCACCACGTTCACTGCCGGCGGGTTGGCCCGCAAGCGCGTGACGTAACCGGCCAACGGCCAGGGCGAGCTGCCGTCCTGACCCACGGCCAGCGTGGTGATGCCCTGCGACACCTGGGTGAGTGCGGCGGGCTCCTTCTCGAGCCCCTCGGTGGAGTGGTTGTGCGCATCGATGAAGCCGGGGGCCAGCACCAGGCCGGTGCCGTCCACCACCGTCTCACCGGCGTTGGGTGTGACGGCGCCGACGGCGACAATCG
Source organism: uncultured Acidobacteriota bacterium (assembly GCA_963814395.1). GTDB lineage: Bacteria > Acidobacteriota > Vicinamibacteria > Vicinamibacterales > UBA2999 > CADEFD01. The sequence goes on along the minus strand of CAWFCS010000027.1, from coordinate 302,318 downwards.
TGTCGTCGTTCACGCGCACGTTGGCCGGGCGCAGGGCACCGCCGGTGCCATCGGCGATCTGCGCCCCGGTGATGACGAAACCACGCGTTTGCGAGGAGGGAAGGGCGGCTGCGGCCAGGGCCATCAGCAGGGCGAATCCGAGGGCGCGAGCAACACGGAACATGGCAGCAGTATATCGGGCGCGACACGGTCGGGTGGGTGCGTCGGCCGGACCTCGCGACCGGGTTACACTCACCCGGCATGCCGCTGACCATCGGCGCCCGCGTGGGCGCCTACGACGTCGTCGCGCCGCTCGGGGCCGGCGGCATGGGCGAGGTGTTCCGGGCGCGCGACGCGCGCCTGAAGCGCGACGTGGCCTTGAAGGTGCTGCCGGCCACGGCCGTGGCCGATGCCGATCGCCGGGCCCGGTTCGAGCGCGAAGCCCAGGTGCTGGCGGCGCTCGACCACCCCAACATCGCCGTGGTCTTCGGCGTCGAAAACGCCGGCGGCTCGCCGGTCATCGTGATGGAGCTCGTGGAGGGTGCGACGCTGGCCGAACGGCTGGCGAGCGGCCCGCTGCCGATCGACGAGGCGCTCGGCGTGGCGATCGACCTGTGCCACGGCCTGGCGGCCGCCCACGACGCCGGCGTGGTGCATCGCGACCTGAAGCCCGCCAACATCAAGGTGCGGCCCGACGGCGTCGTGAAGATCCTCGACTTCGGTCTGGCGCTCGCGCCGGTGGATGGCGGCGATCGCGCCAATTCGCCCACGGTGCTGAGCATGCGCACCATGCCCGGCGCCATCCTGGGCACGGCGGCCTACATGAGCCCCGAGCAGGCACGCGGCCGCCAGGTGGACGCGCGGGCCGACACCTGGGCCTTCGGCTGCGTGCTCTACGAGATGCTCACGGGCCGGCCAGCCTTTGCCGGCGAGACCACCACGGACATCCTGGCGGCGGTCGTCCACACCGAGCCCGACTGGTCGGTGCTGCCGGCGGGCCTGCCGGCGCGCGTCGAGGAGCTGCTGAGGCGCTGCCTGCAGAAGGCCGTCAAAGATCGCCAGCGCGATCTCGGCGACGCGGGCTTCCAACTGCAGCGCGCGCGAAGCGCGTCGTCAGACGCGCGCCCCGTCGCGCCGCCAGTGCATGGCCGTGCGCCGTCGTCGACGAGCTCGAGCGCGCCGCCCCCGAACGCCGCCCCATCGGCCGCCGCCCGCACGTGGGCCGGTCTGGCGCTGGCACTCGCCGTGGGCACGGGCGCCGTTGCCGTCTGGCTCGGGCGCTCCCCGACGCCCACGCCCGCACCCGCCAGCGACGCGGCGCGGCCGATCCGCGCGGCCATCACGCTCCCGCCCCACACGACCCTGGCGCTCGGCCGCGGCTCGGCCATCGCGCTTTCGCCCGACGGCACCCGCGTCGTCTACGCGGGCCGCTCAGGCGAGCGGACGATGCTCTACCGCCGCGACCTGGACCGGTTCGAGTCGGTGACCCTGCCGGGCACGGCGGGCGCCACCAATCCGTTCTTCTCGCCCGACGGGCGGTGGGTCGGCTTCTTTGCCGACCGGCTCCTCAAAAAAGTCTCCCTCGACGGCGGCGCCCCGGTCACCGTGGCCGACGCGCCGAACCCGCGCGGTGAGGCGTGGGGCGCGGATGACGCCATCCTGGTCACGCCGACCAATGGCGACGCCATCGCCCGGATCCCGGCGGCCGGCGGCGCCCTCGCGCCATTCACGACCCTGCTCGACGGCGAGGCCAGCCACCGCTGGCCGCGCTTCCTGCCGGGCAACGGGGCCGTGCTGTTCTCGCTCTGGAATGACACCGGATGGGAGCCGGCCAGCATCCACGTGCAGCCGCGTGACGGCACGGACCGACGAGTGGTCGTCGAACGCAACGGCGGCTACCCGCGCTACGTGCGCGACGGCGCTGCGGCGCGCGGCTTCCTCGTGTATGCACGGCAGGACGGCCTGATGGCCGCTCCGTTCGACGAGACCACGCTGAAGGCCACCGGAACCGGGGTGCCGATGTTCGACGGGCTGATCACGAACCTGTCGGGCGGCGCACATTTCGACGTGTCGGCCACCGGCACGCTGGCCTATGCGCCCGGCGCCGCCAACGAAGCCAACCGCGAGCTGCAGTGGGTCGCGGCCGATGGCACGGCGGCGGCCCCCGTCGCCGTCCAGAACTTCTCGAGCCGCGAGTGGCGCCTGTCGCCGGACGGCACGACGGTCCTCTACAGCAACACCACCGGCGGGCCCACGCGTAACCTGTGGATCAAGGATCTCGCCAGTGACGGCGTCACGCGGCTGACCCAAGGTATCGATAGCTACACCGGCGAGTGGTCGCGTGACGGCAGCTGGATCGTCTACCTCAAGGGGAACCCCGAACGGCTGGTCCGTCGTGCGGCGCGTTTCGACGCCGTCGATCAGGAACTGATGACCACTCCGAACTTCAACGTGCAGGACATCTCGCCCGATGGCCGCTGGTTGCTCTACCTCCAGAACCGGCCCGATTCGGGACTCGACCTGATGGCGCGACGGTTGCCCGACGGCCCGCCGGATGCGAGCCCCACCGCGGCCCTGGGTGAGTCGCAGACCGTCGCCGCGTCGCCCTTCAACGAGACGCGCGGCTCGATTTCTCCGGACGGACGGTGGGTCGCGTACCAGTCGAACGCGACGGGCCGATTCGAGGTCTACGCAAAGGCGTTCCCCGGCGGCGAGCAGGAGTATCGCCTGTCGGCCGAGGGCGGCCTGATGCCGAAGTGGCATCCCTCGGGGCGTGAGGTGTTCTATCGCTCGCCCGGGAACGCCATGATGTCCGTGGCGGTCACGGCGGCCGGCAACGGCATCTCACCAGGGGTGCCCCGCCGGCTCTTCGACGCGACCCGGTACGACGACACCTACGCGGTGTCGCCCGATGGCAGGCGACTTCTGATGATGCCGGCGCTCACCATCGAGGCCGCTGCGACCGAGATCCGGGTGGTCGTGAACTTCCTCGACGAGCTGCGCGCCCGCGTCAAATAGCCCTGTGGCGCCGCGGTGACGCGCTGCCACGGTTTCTTCACTGGACCTGCCTCCGACCGGCTGGCACACTCCTCCTCGTGCCGACTCGCCCCCGCCGTCTGTCTGCCTCAGGTGCCAGGCTCGCGCTAGTCGCGGCGGGCCTCACCCTCATCACGGCCGTCGGTGCCGTTGCGCAGCGGCAAGGGCCGGGCCCGGGCGGACCGCTGCCGGTCACCGGCCTGACCCTGGCGCAGCGTCAGGCCTTCGACAACGGCGTCCGCGTCTTCGGCAAGGACTACACCATGGCCGAGGGACTCGGCCCGGTATTCAACGACGAGTCGTGCGCCGATTGCCACCGCGGCGGCGGCGACAGCAATCGCACCGTCACGCGCTTCGGCCGGGTCGACCGCAATGGCTTCGACGCGCTCGAGCAGCTCGGCGGATCGCTCGTGCAGGCGCGCGGCATCGGCAGCGTCTCCACTACCGACGGCACGCACGACTTCCGCGGAGAGAGTGTGCCACCAGAGGCCACCGTTCGGACCCTGCGCAAGTCGCAACCGCTCTTCGGCCTCGGCTTGGTGGACGCAGTGCCCGACGACACCTGGCACGCGATCGCCGAGGAAGCACTGCAGGCCGATCCCGCCACGGCTGGGCGGGTGCAGCTCCTGTTCGATGCCACGACCGGCGGCACCAGGGCTGGCCGCTTCGGCTGGAAGGCGCAGGTGCCCACGCTGCGCGCCTTCGCGGGTGACGCGCTGCTGAACGAAATGGGCATCACCAGCCCGGGGTTCCGCGACGAGATCTGCCCGCAGGGCAACTGCCTCGCGCTCGGCTTCAACCCCGCGCCCGCGCTCAACGACGACGGCCACGACGCCGAGGCCATGACCGACTTCATGCGCATGCTGGCGCCGCCGCCGCCCGGCCCGGGCGATGACCTCACCGCGCGCGGCGAGGCGGTGTTCCACGCCTCGGGCTGTGCGGCTTGCCATCGGCCCACGCTGCAGACCGGCCCGAGCGACATCCGGGCGCTCGACCGTGTGGTGTTCCGGCCCTACTCCGACTTCCTGCTGCACGACATGGGCGCGCTTGGCGACGGCATCGTGCAGGAATCGGCCGGCGGCCAGGACATGCGCACGGCGCCGCTGTGGGGGTTGCGGCTGCTCACCCGCTTCCTGCACGACGGCTCGGCCACCACCATCGACGAGGCCATTCGGCGGCACGACGGCCAGGGCCGCGCGTCGGGACAGCGTGTCGATGCGCTCACCGGCGCCGACCGCGACGCGCTGCTGGCCTTCCTGAATTCGCTCTGACCTCGCGCGGCGCCGGGCACTTGTGTGCAGCCTGCGCTGCCGCGCTGCGCCAGCGGCGCGCACGGCCGATTAGGTGCGCGGAGCCGACTGCGCCATGACCGACCTGCGGGTGCCCACGACCAGACAACCCGTCACCATCACGTGCACCGACGGCCGCGCCTTCGACGGGTACATCTTCATGCCGTCGCAGTCGTCGCGCCACATGAGCCCCATGCGGGCGGATGAGTGGAGCGACACGGTCGCCACTTTCTTCCCGTTCCGGGCGCGCGATGCCGCGTGTTCCACCATCTTCAACGTAGCCGCGGTGGTGGCCTTCACGGTGCCGGTCGACGGCGCCGAGGAGCAGGCCGACGTGCACGACGCCGCGCTCGTCGACGCGCCGATGGCACGCCTGGTGGTCGACGCCAGCGGCACCAGCTTCGAGGGGCAGGTCATCATCGACATGCCGCCGGGACACCAGCGCGTGGCCGATTGGCTGAACGCGCCGGCCCCTTTCATCACCGTGCGGGCGCGCGGCCAGCATCACCTCATCCACAAGCGGCACATCACACGCGTCGTCGAGCTGCCCGAGAGCGGGAACTGACCATGGACGTTTCGACCCCCACTTCGCCCCCTGCGCCCCTGCCGCCCTCGGCCACGGCCTCGTCCGACGCGGCCGGCAACGGCATGCGCGCACTGCTGCGCGCCCTGGTGCAGATGAAAGCCTCCGACCTGCACGTGTCGGCCGCCAATGCGCCCGCCGTGCGCCTCGACGGCGAGATGACGCCCGTGCCCGGCTGCCGCGCGCTGTCGAGCCAGGAAACCGAACAGCTCCTGCTGTCGATTGCCCCGCCGCGCGCGCGCGAGGAATTCGAGCGCCGCCACGACGCCGACTTCGCCTACGAGATCGAGGGGTTGAGCCGCTTCCGCTGCAACCTGTTCGTCGACCGCAAGGGCATCGGCGGCGTGTTCCGCGTGATTCCCAGCACGATCCTGACCGCCGAGTCGATGGGCCTGTCGCCCGAGATTCTCGATCTGTGCCGCCTGCCCAAGGGGCTGGTGCTCGTGACCGGCCCCACCGGCTCGGGCAAGTCCACGACGCTCTGCGCGCTCGTCGACTACATCAACCGCACGCGCGCCGACCACATCATCACCATCGAAGACCCGATCGAGTTCGTGCACGAGAACAAGAAATGCCTGGTGAACCAGCGCGAGGTGGGCGAGCACACCGACTCGTTCAAGGACGCGCTGCGCGCGGCCTTGCGCGAAGATCCCGACGTGGTGCTCGTGGGCGAGATGCGCGACCTCGAAACCATGGCCATGGCGATTGAAACCGCCGAGACCGGGCATCTCGTGTTCGGCACGCTGCACACCTCGTCGGCGCACGGCACCGTGGACCGCATCATCAATCAGTTCCCGGCCGAACGGCAGTCGCAGATCCGCATGATGCTCGCCGACGGCCTCAAGGGCGTGATCAGCCAGATGTTGTGCAAGAAGATCGGCGGTGGCCGCGCAGCCGCTCTCGAGGTGATGGTGGCCTCGGCCTCGATCTCGAACCTGATTCGCGAAGGCAAGACCTTCCAGATTCCCTCGATCATGCAGTCGGGCAAGAAGCTCGGCATGTGCCTGATGAACGACAGCTTCCTCGACCTCGTGAAGCGCCAGGTCGTGAAGCCCGAAGACGCCTACGCCAAGGCGGTCGACAAGGCGGCGCTGCTCGCCACCTTCAAGCGCAACGACGTGGACGTGTCGTGGGCGCCGAAAGACGCGCTCAGCCCCGCGGCCGCGGCGTAGCGGGGCGCTGGCGATGTGGGCTGGGGTCTTCCTGGCTGGAAGGCTCGAGGGGGGTGTGGCGGATGGGCGACGACCGAGCCCTGACGTACGTCACGAAGCAGCCCAATGACACGCCTTCGATGGATCACTTGGCTGGCGCGAGGCGTCTCAGCTCCTCGAACCAGTGCTGCACGACCACGAAGCTTGGGGACGACGTGTCTTGCGCGCGCTCGGGGAGCTTCTTCATCAGCAGGAATCGCTGGCCGTCCGACGACACGTCGTACGACCGCCACGCCACGCCCATCGGCTCGGCCATGACGGCGAGGGGCGAGGGGCGGCCGACCTGCAATACCGGGACGGTTGTGTCGACCGAGACTGCTGTGAGCCGATCCGCGGCGTCGCGATAGATGAGCTCCCGGCCGCCCTTCGTCCACGCGGGTTCCGAACCGCCGCCGGACGACACCTGCCAGCGCGCGGTCGCGCCCACTGCTGATGGCCGCACGTAGACCTCGCTCTGAACCGACTCAAATGACTGGTAGGCGATGAAGCGGCCGTCTGGAGAGATCTCGCCGTTCCACTCGTTGAAGGGCGTGTTGACGAGGCTTTCCGCTGCGGCGAATCCCGCGCCAGCTGCGGGCGTGAGCGCGAAGCGCACCAGGTCGGACTTGGTCTGCGGCCCCACCTCGTGGGCAATGACGTAGGTGCCGTCCGGTGTGACCGAGCCCGGCACCTGTGTATTCGCGCCCGACGTCAGCCGCACATCGCCAGCGGCGCCATCGACAGCGCGCGCGTAGAGGTTGTAGGCGCCGGTCCGTGACGAGGCGAACACCACGCGCCGGCTGTCAGGCGTCCATACGGGACAGATATCCATGTCCGCGTCGAACGTCAGTCGTGCCAGCGTCTGCCGCGCCAGATCCCAGGTCCAGATGTCGTTCTCCTGGTCGCGGATGCTGACGGCGATGCGGGTGCCATCGGGCGAGAAGCGCGCGCTGTCGTAGGGACGCGCCGGCGCGGACAGCGGCGTTTCCCGCCCCTGCCGGTCGACCAACGCCAGCGTCCGCAGCGCCGCGGCGTCCGCGCCGGCGGGGACGAAGACGAGCGTGCCGGCTGTCGTGACGGCCACGTTCAGCGCGCCGGTCGGCACCACCGCCATGCCGTCGACCACCCGCACCGGGTCGCCCACCACTGCCCGCCGCCCGAGATCGAATCGCACCGCCGACATCGCGCGCCCAGCTCCGTACACGAGATGCCCTGACGCCACGTACTGCGCGTCGCGACCACCCGCCAGGAGCGTGGTGCGCTGCCCCGTCTGCAGATCGAGCATCGCGATCTGCGAATTCTCAGGGTGGACCGCCCCAATCGTGAAGAGCACGGCGCGGCCGCCTGGCAGCCCTGATGGCGACAGGTGCCCTTCCTCACCGTGCGCCCGATCGGGAACCGTCAGCACGGTGGGCTCGCCGCCGCCGGCGGACACGCGCAGCAGACCCGTCGTCGGGCTGTTGGTGCCGATGATGATCGTGTCGCCATCGACCCAGCTGGCGCCGCGCGGCCAGACCGGCAGTTGCGCCAGCGTGACCGGCGTCCCGCCCGTGGCCGTCACCTTCTTCAGCGTGAGGTCGTCTTGCACGAAGCCGATCCAGCGGCTGTCGGGCGACACGAACGGCATGGCCGCCGTCGAGATGCCGGCCAGCGGCACCGCCTCGAGCCGGTCGAGCCAGCGCACGACCAACTGGCCATCCGCGGCGCTGTAGACCAGAAACGAGCCGTCTGGCGCCACGGCGAACTCGCGCGTCGTGGCCTGGCGCGCCAGTTCCAGGCGAAGCGTCGTCGGAGGTGTGACGGTGAATCGCACGAGCGGCGCAGCCGTGGGCGGCGTGGGCCGCGTGAGCATCCACGACGCAACCGCAGCGGCAAGCGCCCCACCAACTACGAAGGCTAGCGCCATTGGCACCAACCGCCGTGGCGCCGGCACGGCCGCCTCGAAGGTCGCCGAGATCGTGCGGACGTCCTCGAGTTCCAGCCCCACGGCAGACGCCGAATCGAGCCGCCGCTTGCGATCCTTCTCGAGGCAGCGGCGCAGCAACGTGCGGATCGCTGCGGGCGTGCTGGCCGGCAGCGCCGACCAGTCGGGCTCCTTGCTGACCACAGCCACAACCAGATCCGTGGAGTCCTCGCCCGTGAACGGGCGCTGCCCGGTCAGCATTTCGTAGAGCACGGCGCCAAACGCCCACAGATCGGCGCGACGATCGACGGGTTTCCCCTTGGCCTGCTCCGGCGCCATGTACGCCGCGGTGCCCAGGATCACACCGCGCCTCGTCAGCCCGGGTGACGTGATCGTGGGCGAGTCGTCGTCCACCGAGGCGCTCGCGGGATTCGTATCGAGCGCTTTGGCCAGACCGAAATCAAGCACCTTCACGGTGCCGTCAGGCCGCACCTTGATGTTGGCGGGCTTCAGATCGCGATGGATGATCCCCTGCTCGTGGGCGGCGGCAAGCGCGTCGGCGATCTGCTTCGCGATGGGCAACGCCTCGTCGAGTGGAATCACACCCCGGGCGAGGCGCTGCGACAGGTCGTCGCCCTCGACCAGCTCCATCACGAGCGCCCGCACCTCGCCTGATTCCTCCAGGCCGTGGATGTGCGCGATGTTGGGATGGTTCAGCGCCGCCAGGGTCTGCGCTTCGCGCGTGAACCGCATCAGGCGGTCCGGGTCGTTGGCGAACAGGTCGGGGAGGACCTTCAGCGCGATATCGCGATTCAGCCTGGTGTCGCGCGCCCGCCACACCTGGCCCATCCCGCCTTGGCCGATCTTGGCGATCACGTCGTAGACGCCGAGTCGCGTGCCAGGGGTGAGGGCCAAGGCGCCGATTATAGGGGCGAACGTCAGCGCGGGCTATTCCATTCGGGTGGTACCGGCCCCGGCGCAGCGCGAGCGATCGCGGCGACACACGCCCGCACAACCGCAGGGCCCGCGCGCGCGGCCAGGTGCACGCGGGTCATGTCCAGCCGCTCGTAGGCGTGCGCGACGAGGTTGCGGAAGCCAGCGGCTCTCACGAGACGATCGGCCAGGGCCGCCAGCAACGCGTCCGCGTCGAAGGCCGCATCCGCCTGGTACGCGAAGTCCCAGTCGGAATGTGCGTGCGCCTCGTTGCGGGCTCGCGAGCCGTGCAGCAGCGGCATCTGCAACCCCGGTGCGGCCGAGGCGATCCGCGTCAGCGCGTCGTCGATCTTCAACCGAGCGGCGGTCACGTCGACATCGTAGCAGAGCCGATGCGCGCTGAGTCTCACTTCCCCGCGCGCACGACGAGCGCCTTGCCGTGCCACGCGGCTGGGTCGACGTTGCGGGTCCAGACCGGCACGCGCTTCCCCGCTTTGGGCACGATGAGCTGCACGTCCACGCGACTGATGCCAGCGGGAATTCCCACGTGCACGGGCACGTCGCTCTGCGCGTCGTAGCCCGAGCCGGCGTCCACGAGCCGCGCGCCGACGAGACGCGGCGAGCCCGCCGCGAACACGCGCACCTCCGCGCCGGCCAGCGTAGCGTGACCAGCCGCGTCGACGACCCGCAGGTGCAGCGAGCGGCGCGCGTCGGCCGCTGGCAACTGGTTGCGCAGCACGAGATGCATGCCGTCGCGACGCGAGCCCGTGAGGGCCAGGTCGAGGTCGCCGTCGGCATCCAGGTCGGCCCACTGCACGCCGTGGTCGGCCTGCAGCGCGCGCAGGTTCGGCGGCGTCACGTCCACGAAGCCAGTGGCGGTATTGCGGAAGAGGGTGTCCTGCCAGCTGACCCCGCCCGTGACCGTGCCGTTCACGTAGAGGTCGAGCCGGCCGTCGTGGTCGATGTCGGCCGGCGCGCAGGCGTCGTAGCGCGAGTCGATGGCAAGTCCTACCGCCACCCCGCGATCCTCGAACTGGCCGCGGCCGCGATTGCTGAAGAAGCCGAGCGGTCCGTAGTTGGCGGCCAGCAGATCGAACCGGCCGTCTCCGTCCATGTCCGCCGCGCACACGCGCACCGAGCCGTTGCCGGGATCCCTCGGCCGGCGGCCACCCCACGCCACGCCCGCGGCCTCCGCGACATCCACGAACGTCGCGCCGTCGTTGCGGAACAGGCCGTTGGCGTCGCCGTCCATGTTGGCCACGGCCACGTCGAGGTCGCCGTCTTCGTCGGCATCGAACCACACGGCACCGACGGTCTTACGGCCATCGGCCAGTCCGAGCGCGGCCGCCCGGTCGGTGAAGACACCGCCATCGTTGACGAAGAGGGCGTTGGCGCGGTCGCGGAACGCGACGAACAGGTCGAGGTCGCCGTCGCCATCGGCATCGACGAACGCGGGCTGACGCACCGCCCCCGTGGCAACGGAGAGCCCCGCGGCCGCAGTGGCGTCGGTGAACACCCCGCGCGCGTTGCGGTACAGGCGCAGCACCGATCCGGCCGGCCCCGGTGTGAACCCGAGCAGCAGGTCGGGATCGCCGTCGGCATCCACGTCGCCGAACGCCGCGGCCCGCGTGGCCCGCGCATCGGCCACGCCGGCAGCCGCCGCCACGTCGGTGAACACGCCGCCGTCGTTGCGATAGAGCCGGTTGGGGGTGCCGTCGAAGCCGACGAACAGGTCGAGGTCGCCGTCGCCCTCGATGTCGGCCAGCACATTCACGAAGTTCGCGCCCGCCGCGAAGAGCCCGGGCTGCATCGGCTCGAATACCGGCCTGGTCTGCACCCACACGGGAATCGTCCCCAGAACCACACACGCCGTCACTACGCTGGCTCGAAGCATGGCGCATGGTAACTCGGCTACCATCGGCCGATGCGTTCCGTGGTCGCCGCTGCTGGTCTGATCGTGCTCGCCGTTCTCGGATTTGGCCTCGGCCTGGGCGCCCAGGCGCCCCCTGCCCAGACGCCCTCCCGCCCCGCGGCTTCGCCCCAGCGCACGATGCGCGCTCGACTACTTCCACACCGGCAACACCACGCAGGAGCTGTTCGCGCTCGATCACGTGGTGATCGAGCCGGCCGCCTGGTCGGGCGTGCCCGGCCGTGACGACGACCCCTTGCAGCTCGGCGCCTACGGCTTCGACGTGCGCGATGCCGGCACCACGGCCCTGCTCTACTCGCGCGGCTTCGGGTCGATCTACGAAGAGTGGGTCACGACGGAGGAGGCGGCGACGATCACGCGCACCTTCCACGAGTCACTGCGCTTCCCCGCCCCGAGGATGCGGCGCATGACCCGTGCCGCCACGCTGAAGAAATGCGTGCGATTGCGCCAGTCGATTTCCGCATCGGCCAGACGCAGGTAGGCCTCGTGCACGAGCACCGTGGGTTGCAGCGAATGGCCCGGGCCCTCGCGCCGCAACTGCCCGCGGGCGAGCCGCCGCAGCTCGCCGTAGACGAGCGGGATCAGGCGGTCGTAGGCGGCCTGGTCGCCCCGGCCCCATTCATCGAGCAGCTGCACGACCTCGGCGGAATCGTCCATGGTCAGTGCTGCCGCGCCAGCTGGCCGCAGGCCGCCGCGATGTCCTGCCCGCGCGGGGTGCGCACGAGGGCGCGCACGCCGTGGCCGTGCAGGCGATCGCGGAAGCGCTGCACGGTGGCGGGCGACGAGGCGCGCAGCGGGTTGCCAGGAAACGGGTTGTGCGGAATCAGGTTCACGTGCGCGCGCAGGCCGGCCAGCAGCGCCGGCAGCCGGTCTGCGTCGGCGTCGGCGTCGTTCACGCCCTCGAGCATCACGTATTCCATGAAGTAGCGGCGCTTCGGATGCACCGCCGCATCGGCGCGCATGATGCGGAAGAGCTCGGCGAGCGGCCAGCGCAGCGTCTGCGGCATGATGCGCGCGCGCTGCTCGTCGGTGGTGCCGTTCAACGACAAAGCGAAGCCCACGTCGCTCTCGCGCAGGAAGCGCTCCATGCCCGGCCCGATGCCCGAGGTGGACACCGTGATGTGGTCGGCACCCAGCAGCGGCGAGGGCGCGCCGGTGAGCACGCCGATCGCCGCCAGCACCTGATCGAGGTTGTCCATCGGCTCGCCCATGCCCATGAACACGACGTTGCGGGGCAACGCGCGCGCGTCGTGCGCGGCCAGCAGATACTGCAGCACGATTTCGTCGGCCGTCAGGTTGCGCCGGAAGCCGATGTCGGCCGTGGCGCAGAAGGTGCAGGCCCGGGTGCATCCCACCTGGCTCGACACGCACACCGTTTCGCGGCCCCGGCCGGGAATCCACACCGTCTCCACGGCCTGGTCGTCGCCCACGCCGCCAAAGGCCACCGCGTATTTGATGGTGCCGTCGTGGGCCGTGTCACGCCGCACGACGCGCCACGCCGGCACGTGGAACCCGGCGCGCGCCTGCTGCCATACGTCCTGGCCCACGCCAGCCAGCCGCTCGGGCACGCCGGCGGCCGGCGCGGAGCCGTGCAGCGCGCGCAGCGCGGCGAGCGCCCGCGTGCGGCTGCGCAGGGCGTCGGTCATCTGCGCCAGGGTCACGCCGTAGAGTGGCAGCGTCGAGGGCATCGAGGGCGGCGGGGCCATGGGGGACGGCGCGGGCGCTACCCGCTAGCGGGCGGTCATCCCAGCACTCTGGTAACGATACCAAGAGCGGCCGCCGTCATGACGAACTGAAGCCAGGCTTCGGGCCGGGTCCGCAGGAACAAGGTGGCCAGGCCGGCCAGCACCATGCCCGCCGCGAGGCAGCGGGGATAGAACTCCACCAGGGTGGGCTCGGCGGCCCGCGGCGGCGCCAGGCGCCGTCCGGCGTCGATCACGGCATTGGCGATGTCGCGATCGGGGTCGCGGTCGAGCTCGAAGTACTGCCCGCCCGCGCTCTCGGCAATGCGCATCAGCGACGTGCGATTGAGCCGCGAGATCGCGTGCGGCGCGGGTTCCTCGGTGGGGGCTACGTCCACCTCGGGCAGCCAGTCGCCCGCCAGGGTGCCCACGCCAATCACGAAGATCGGCACCTTGGCGTCGCGGGCGCGATCGATCGACCGCGCCACTTCCCCGCTCCAGGCTTCGCCGTCCGACAACATGAGGAACACGCGCGCATTGGGCGAGACGCCGTGCAGCTCTTCGTCCTTGTCCAGAATGCGCAGGCCCCAGGCCACCGCCTGCTCGAGGTCGGTGTTCCAGGTGGTGTCGTCCTCGAGACGAAACGGCGGACGCGCGCTCAGATGGTCGAGGAAGAAGAACACGGTGTTGGGATCGCGCGTGAGGCGGATCTGCGGCGTGGCGATGTGCGCGAAGGCGGCCAGCGCCACCCGGTCGTCGTCCCAGCTCAGCGCGTCGCCCAGGCGGCGCACGAAGGCCATCGACCGCTGCCAGCGGCTGCCGGCCACATCTTTCACGTGCATCGACGCGGACGCATCCTGCAGCACCACGATGTCCACGCCGGCCCGCCGTACCGTGCTCGTCACGGCGCGGGGCCGCGCCACGGCCAGCACGAAGCAGGCGGCGGCGGCAATCACACACAACCACGCCGGCAGCGAGCCGGCGACGCGATGCCGCTCACGCTCCGGCAGCGTCCGCGCAGGCGCGCAGCGCGCGCACCTCCGACCAGCGCACCGACCAGGCGCCACGCCCAGATCCCAGCCAGCGCGGCGGGCACCGCGAGCAGCCAGAGCGCGCCGGGAGCGCCGAAGGTCACCGCCACTCAGCCCTTGCGCTTGATGGTGCTGCCCGGGGTGGCCTCGGGCTGCGCCTCACGGTCGCCGAAGTTCATCGGCGCGATGGTCTCGAACTCTTCCGCCTTCACGTCGGGCGGCGGCGCGCTGGCGGCGCCGTGCACGGTGACGGTGCCACGCGGCAGCGCCAGGCCGGGCGTGTCGGCAGAGGGGCGGGCGCGGCCCACTACCCGGGCGCGCGCCACGACATCGCGGGTGCGCGCCACGAACTCGTAGTTCCAGGCGGCGTCGAGGTTGGCCGGATCGAGCGTAAGCACCTCGCCGTAGGCCTCACGCACTGCGTCGAGGCGCTCGGCCATGGCCATGCCCGGCTCACCCGATCGCCGCGCCACCCGGTAGGCGGCGTTGGCGGCCGCCAACCGCACGGCCGGGTCGGGATCGCCGCCGCGCGTGCGCACGAGGTCGTCGTAACGGGCCAACCAGTAGTCGCCGGTGGCCTTCTGCTGCGCGCCCGTGTCGGTCGCCGTGCGCAGGCGCCGCGGGCAACCAGCGGGCGAGCGATGACGGCGCCGCCGGCGCGGCCACCTCGTTCTGCAGCAGCACGAGCTGCTGCCACACGCCGGCCACGGCGTCGAGGCGCTGCGACTCGCCCCAACACAGCACGGCGCCCGCGATGAGCAGCGCCGACAGCAGTACCCGGCCGAGGATGTTCGTCATGGGGTCCCTCAGGGAAACGTCGAGAACTGCGGCACGGTGAGGCGCAAGGCCGCCGCCAGCAGGAAGCAGGCGGCCGCGCCCAGCGCCAGCGGCGCGAAGCGCGGCTGACGGCTGGTGTACTTCGTGACCTGGATGACGCCCTCGGCGGCGCGGTCGATGTCGTGCACGGCGTCGAGCAGCGACTGCTCGTCGCGGGCCACGTAGAAGCGTCCGCCGGTGCGCTCGACCGCCGCCTGCCACTGCGCGTCGGGAATGCCGTCGCCGAACGCCTTGCCGTAGTTCACGCGCACGAAGAACAGCGGGATGCCGTTGTCGACCGCGCTCTTGAGGATGTCGTCGAGGCTGCGGCCGTGCACGAGCGAGGTCGTGTCTTCGCCGTCGGTGAAGATCACCATCAGGTTGCCCGACGCCTCGAGGAACTTGAAGGCTTTGAACATCTCGATGCTCTGCTCGACCGCGCTCGCAATCACCGTGCCGGGATCGGGGAAGAGCGAGAACTCGATTGGGTCGCCGATGAGGGCGATGCTGAGCAACAGGTTGTCGTAGTCGCTCGTGAACGGCGTGATCACGTAGGCGCGATCGCCGAACTCGACGAGCCCCATCAAGTCGTTGTACTTGCCGGCGCGGCGCAGTTCCACGAAGCGCTTGGCGGCGGCCACCGTGGTGAAGAAGGCCGCCTCCGTTTCCGCGCGGGTGTTGAGCGATCCGGCCTTGAACGACGTCTGCATGCTGTCGGAGGCGTCGATCATGAGCGCGATGCGGCGGCCCGGATAGGTGACCGTATCCGACACGAGCGCGGTGAACGGCTCGGCCAGCGCCAGCAACGCCAGCGGCAGGCCCAGGCCGGCCAGCACCAGGGGCAGGTGCCGCGTCCACGCCAGACGCGAGCTGCGCGCCGGGCCGAAGAGCGCGGGCATGGCCACGGCATCCTTCGCCGGCCGGGCGCCGAACGACACGCGCGCCGCCAGCACGATGAGCGCGAGCCCAGCCACGGCGGCGGCAGCCATCAACGGATCGTCGCGGTAGGCAAACTGCACGCCGTCGGCCGCCATGGCGCGCCAGTCGGCGGTCAGGCTGGCCACCAGGTCGCGCAGGCCGGCGAGCTCCATCAGGCGCCTGGCGCCCCGAGCGCGGGCACGGCTGCCGGCCGGAACCACTCGCGCGGCGACCACAGGCGCTCGCGCGCCACCTCGAGCGCAACCGCGCGGGCCGCGGCGACGGCATCGTCAATGGGCGCGCGCTCGTCGAGGCTGGCGTCCGCCACGTACTGCGCGCGGGTCAGCGCGTCGAGGCTGTCGCGCAGCCGCTCCAGCCGGGTGCGCTCGGTGGCAGACGCGCCCGACGGCAGCGCCGTCAACGCCCGGCCCAGGGCGTCGCCGGTGACATGCGCGGTCACGGCCGTGTGCGAGCGCCTCAGCCGATGCCGCACCAGCAGCCGCCCCTCGGGCACCGGCGCGGTGGGGCCGAGCCGCACCTGGCGCACGCCGTCGCGCAGCACCGCCGCCGCCGTGAGGCGCACGGCGCCGTGGGCGGCGGCCAGGCTCTCTGGCGTCCAGCCCAGGCCGGTGGCCGCCTCGGCCAGCCGGTCGAGCTCGCCGGCGGCATGGCGCAACACGGCGCTATCCGACACCCGTCCTGCCACCTTCGTGCGCCCCGTTCGCAGCCGGCCAAAGGCCGGCATCAGCGCGCCGAGCGCGGCCACGAGGCCGAGCGCGCCGAGCACCATGGCGCCGGCGCCGAACGCGCTCGCGCGAAAGCGCAAGGTGTCGATCCGGGCCAGGCTGGCCTCGGCGCTGTCGCGAATGTCTTCGGCATCGGCCGGCACCTGCGACACCACGCGGATGGCGAGCTGCGGCATCAGGTGCACCAGGTCGCGTCCCGCTTGCGCAGTGGCCGCGCCGGCCTGACTCTGCACCTTATAGGGAATGGCCAGCGGCGGCAGCTTCACATCGCGGCCGATCACGTCGGCGCCGAGCAGCCGCACCTGGTAGACGTACTGGAACAACCGGCGGTCGCCGGCCCGCACGTCGGGCGGATGGCTGCCGCCGACGATCTCGAACGGCATGAGCTGCACCGACGCCACCGAGAGCCGCGATTCGTCGGGCACGGCGCGCACGCTGGCCGATTCGAGCACGGCACAGGTCAGCGTCACGTCCACGATCTGACCGACCCGCACCGCGCCTGGCGACGCGCGCCACCAGCACTGCAACGGCTGGTCGGCCGACAGCGTGGGCAAGGGGTCGGCCGCAGTGACCACCGGTGCCGCCGCGGGTTGCGCGCCGCTCACCGTCGAAAGCGGCAGCGTGGCCGCCAGGGCAAGGGCGGCAGCGGCCCGGGTCATCGCGCCACTGCTCATCGCGCCAATTCTCATCGCGCCACTTTCCGGAGGCGCCGCTCGGCCACGAACTCGGCCAGCGCCATGTCACCCGCCGCCTGGTCGGGCCCGAGCAGCACCACGTCGAGGTCGGCCTCGCGGGCGTGGCGGGTGACGGTGGCCTGCCAGGCGCGCGCCCGCGCGCCCAGGTCGCGGAATGCGCGCTGCGACAGTACCCGCGTGGCCCCGGCCTCCGCGTCGCGCACCGTGATCCAGCCCGACGACAGCGGCGGCGTCGCGTAGGCAAAGGCACTGTCGACCATCACCAGGAACACATCGTGCGTGACGTTCACATAGACCAGGTCGTCGATGAGCGCCAACGCATCATCGAACAGAAAATCGGAGATCACCGGCACGAGTGACGGCGCCCGCAGGCTGCCGGCGAGCGCCGAGCCGATGCCGCCCTCGCCTGCCACTGGCTCCAGGCCGCGGCGGGCCTCGTAGGCTTCGAGACAGTGCACCACATGACCCCGGCCGGTGCGCGCCGGGATGCCGGCCACTTGCCCGAAGCCGCGATCGAACGTGAGCAGGCCGAAGCGGTCCTGGAAGAACGCGGCCGAGAGGCCAATCGTGGCGAGCGCGCGTCCTACGACCGCGCCGATCGGCGTGCCGTCGACGCCGCAGCGCGTGGAGAGCGACGCGTCGGCCACGGCCAGCACCGTCGCCGCGCTCGGCTGGTCGAACTCGCGCACCACCAGCGGCGAGAAGTTCGTGAGCGACGACTGGGCCCAGTCGATCGACGAGAAGCGATCGCCGGCCTGCCAATCGCGCAGGCCCACGAAATCGAAGCCGGCGCCGTCGGCCCGGCTGCGGTGTTCGCCGGTGGTGCCGCTCGACAGGCGCTTCAGCACCAGCAGTTCGATCTTCGTGAGCGCGTTCAGATCCACGAACGAGGTGGCCGCGGGCGCGTGCGTCATGGGATCGGCACCTCGGCGATCACGTCGGCGATGACGGCATCGACGGTGAGCCCATGGGCCGCGGCGTGCGGCCCCAGCCACAGGCGGTGGCCGAGCACGAAGGGCGCCAGCGCCTGGATGTCTTCGGGATAGACCTCGGCCCGGCCGCCTTGCAGCAGCGCCCACGCCTTGGCCAGGCGGCTCCAGCAGATGATGGCGCGGGGCGATGCGCCAAGGTCGACACCGCGTTCGACCAGCGCCGACGGCGAGTGTTCCAGCCAGTCGGTTTGCGGGTCGCGAGGACGCGTGGCGCCCACGAGCCGCTGCACGTACCGCCCCAGGCTCTTGTGCAGGAACACACCGTCGCTGATGCGCCCGCGCAGGTGGATGATCCGCTCCTTTGTGAGCAGCGGGCGCAGGGTCATGCGCTTGAAATCGAAGTCGACGAGCTTCTCTTCCTGCTCTTTCGGCAGATAGCCAATCTGCACCATGGCCGCGAAGCGGTCGGTGGCGGCTTCCGAGAGCGGGAACGTGCCCTGCCCCAGCTCCACCGGGTTCATCGTGGCAATCGCGAAGCTGAAGGCCGGCAGGTCGTAGGTGTCCTTGCCCACCGTGATGGTGCGGTCCTGCAGACCTTCGAGGAACGCGCTCTGGCTCTTGAGCGGAATGCGGTTGATCTCGTCGAGCAGGATCACTTCGGCCGAGGCCATTGGCCCGAACTCGGTCACGAGCTGGCCGGTGGCCGGATTGATCATCTGAAAGCCCACCACCTCGGTGGGCTGCAAGTCGGCGCGGCCCTGGATGCGCGCGAACTTGGCATCCGAGATGGCGGCCAGGATGACCCCGAAGAACGTCTTGCCCACGCCCGGCACCCCGCGCAAGAGCAGGTTGCCGGCATTCACCTGCCGCTCCGACCGCTTGTCGTAGGTGGTGGGAATTTCGGACATCAGCACCACGTTGGCCACGGCCTTGGCCGTGTCGTAGCCAACCAGGGCACGAGCGCCTTCGGCGAGAACAGCGTGGTGGAAGTCGAGGGCTTCCTGCAGGTCGGCGTGCATGCGGCGGGCGGTCGGGAGCATCCTACTACGTCGCCGTGCTCACATCGGCGAGCGGCGGCGACGGACGCGCGGCGAACCACTCGATGCCGCCCCTTGCGGGGAAGCGCCGGGCGTAGGCCGTGAGCCACTCGGCCGCGAAGGCCTCGACGTCGGCGGTGTGCACGAGGGCCCACGCGCTGCCGCCGAAGCCGGCGCCGAAGCTGGTGGCGCCGTAGGCCCCGCAGGCGCGCGCCAACGCCACGAGCGCGGTCGTCTCCGGCACCTGATTCTCGAGCAAGGCCTCGGCATCGTGCTGCGACGCGGCTGACAGGCGCCCGATCGCCGCCACGTCGGCCTCGCGGCACGCCCGCATGGCCTCGGGCACTCGGGCGTCTTCGGCCACGAAATGGGCCAGACGCCGCAGCAGGCCCTCGCTCGTGAAGCCATCGGCCGGGGCCGCCGCCACGCGCGCGCGCAGGTCCTCGAGGGCGCCGGCCCGCGCCAGGGCCTGGGCCAGCGAGGCCGCGGGTGCGGTCTCGCCACGGTTCCAGCACGCGAGCAGGGCGCGCGCCGACAGCGCGGCGCGATTGAAGCGGTCCTTCACCGAACCAGCCTTGTCGGCGTGCACGCCGCTCGACGCCACCACGAAGGTCCACTGCGGCGGCAACGGCGTGTTCCCGAGCGGCGTGGCCGGCATGAAGCGGAATTGACTGACGTGCCCGGCCCGGCACGCCATGATGGCGGTGTGGTCTTCGCTGCCGCCGTGCGTGCCGACCCCGGCCGTGCCGCGCAGGGTGCCGAAATCCATGCCGTTCTCGATGCAGCCGAAGTACGACGCCACGTCTTCGGTCGAGTGCAGCGCGGCCTGCCATTCGCTGCGCGCGGCCAGGCCGGCCCGGGCCGCCAGGGCCGTGGCCACGCCCACGACCAGCGCGCTCGAACTCGACATGCCTGCGGCCCGCGGCAAGTCGCTCGCGAACACCAGGTCGAGGCCCAGCGCGGCGCCGGGAAAGTTCTGCGCCAGGCGGCGGGCGACCACCTGCACGTACGACGCCCAGCCCGTGAGGACGCGGGCCTCGTCGGCGGGATCGATGTCGGCCGCCACATCCGACCGCACGTCTCTGACCCGCACACGGCCGTCGCTCCGCGGTCCGGCCGCTACGGCGAAGCCGCGCGGCACGGCCGCCACCAGCGTGCGGCCGCCGCCGTAGTCGGTGTGCTTGCCGAACACCTCGAGGCGGCCAGGCACGAACCACGACCAGGTGGCCGGCGCGCCGCTGTGCGCCGCAAACGCCGCCCGCACCCGCGCCACCTGGGCCGCGCGCGACACGGCGTCGTCGGCCGCCATGCCGAGCGCCGTGAGCTGGTCGGCCACCGTCACAGGCGCGGCTCCACGCCCGCGAGCCGGCCGACTGACCACGCCGATGTCGGCACGGCTCGTGAGATCCAGCACGGCGCCGCTCGCGGCGAGCACGCGCACCGGCGTGCCCCGCGCCACGGCCAGCATGACGGCGTCGGGCAGTTCGTACTCTCCGCGCGGTGAGGGCGCGATGTCGTGGCACGCGGCCAGCACCGTGCCGTCGAAACGCCACAGGTTCATGCTGATGAGCGTCTCCGGCGCCGCGGCCTCGAGTTCCCCAGCCGGCGGCTTCTCGCGCAGCCCCGTGAGCCAGCCGTGCGCGTCGACCTCCACCGTGGCGAACCGCGCCACGCGCTCCACGTCGAACCCGCTGTCGCGCACGAGCGAGTGCGCGCGTGAAGGCCGACAGGGCGCAGCCCTCGAGCTCGACCAGCGCACGCAGGGCGTGGGGCGGATAGAGGTTGTCGCCGTTCACGACCAGGAAGGGCCGTGTGCCCACGACGGGCGCAGCGGCCGCCACCGCTGCCGCGGTGCCGGATGGTTCGGCCTGCACGGCGAAGTGCACGCGCAGCCGCGCGCAGCGGTCTGGCGTATAGCGCGCGCGCACCGCATCGTGATCAGGCGCCACGACCAGACACGCGTCGGTGCAGCCGGCGTCGGCCAGCGCGCTCAGCGCGTAGTCCAGAAATGGCCGGGCCGTGCCCTCACCCACCGGCATCAACACCTTGGCGCCGGCATCGGCTGCCGCCTGCTGTGCGGCGGTGAGCGCCGCGCCTGCGTCGGCCTGCCGCATGCGCCGGCCGCTGCCCCGCGCCAGCACCACCGCCATCATTGGGCCCACATGCGCGACACCGACCGCCACATCACCACGCCGCTGACGAGCAGCAACACCGTCGCGATGGCAGCCTGCGATGTGCGGCCCATGAGCAGCAGACCCACGCCGAAGAGCGCGCTGTAGACGAACACGCAGCTGGCCACCCAGCCGACGAACGCGGCCTGCAGATCCTCGGACGGCGCGAGATTCGCCGCACGCGCGCCGCACCTCGGTCCAGCCCGGGCCCGACGGGCCGCGCCAGCGTGTAGAAGCGCCGCAGCGTGGCCGTCGTCGGTGGGCGGCGTCAGGAAGGTGGCCGCCAGCCACACCGCGGTGGTCACCGCCACCGTGACGATGAGGGAGAGGTGCGACGGAATGGCCACGCCGTTGCGCTCGAGCACGAGCAGCCCCACGGCCAGCACGAACGAACTTGCCATCGCGGCAATCTCGCTCCACGCGTTGATGCGCCACCAGAACCAGCGCAGCAGATAGAGCAGGCCGGTGCCGGCGCCGATCGACAGCAGCAGGTTGAAGGTGCCGCGGGCCGATTCCAGCACCAGCGTGAGCAGCCCCGCCGCGATCATGAGCAGCGCCGTCACCAGGCGCCCGGCCATCACGTAGTGCCGCTCAGTGGCGTCGGGCTTGAGGAAGCGGCGATACAGGTCGTGCACCAGATACGACGTGCCCCAGTTGAGGTGGGTGGAGATGGTGGACACGTAGGCGGCCAGCAACCCGGCCACCATCAGGCCGAGGATGCCGGGCGGCAGGAACGTGAGCATCGCCGAATAGGCCATGTCGTGGCCCACGAGCGCGGGGTCCACGTGCGGCAGCGCGCGGCGGATGTCGGCCACTTCGGGAAACACCAGCATCGAGGCCAGCGCCACGATGATCCACGGCCACGGCCGAAGCGCGTAGTGCGCCACGTTGAAGAAGAGCGTGCCGGCCATCGCGTCGCGTTCGGATCTTGGCGGCCAGCATGCGCTGCGCGATGTAGCTGCCGCCGCCGGGCTCGGCGCCCGGATACCACGTGGACCACCACTGCACGGTGAGCGGCACGATGAAGATCGGCAGCGCCACCGTCCAGTCCGACAGATCCGGCACGAAGGCCAGCGTGGTCGTGTCGATCCTCGAGAAGAGTCCGTCGAGGCCGCCCACCGCCGGATGCCGCAGCGCGTAGACCGCCGCCGCAAACGAGCCGCCCATGGCGATGCCGAACTGGATGAAGTCGGTGACGAGCACGCCCCACAGGCCCGACGTGGCGGCAAACGCCACGTTGATCACGCCGCACACGAGCAGCGTCTGCCCGATCGGCCAGCCGAGCAGCACGTTGGCGATCTTGGCGGCGGCCAGGTTCACCGACGCCATGATCACCACGTTGAAGACCACGCCCAGGTAGACCGCGCGAAAGCCGCGCACCCACGTGGCCGCCGGGCCCGAGTAGCGCAGCTCGTAGAACTCCAGATCGGTGAGCACGCCGATGCGCCGCCACAGCCGCGCGTAGAAGAACACCGTGGTCATGCCGGTGAGCAGGAACGCCCACCACGCCCAGTTGGCCGCCACGCCGCCCTGGCGCACCAGGTCGGTGACCAGGTTCGGGGTGTCGGTGCTGAAGGTCGTGGCCACCATCGACACGCCGATCAGCCACCACGGCGCCGCCCGGCCCGACGTGAAGAACTCGGCGGTGCTCGATCCGGCCCGCCGCGCCAGCCACACGGCCGGCGCGAACGAGATCGCGAGCGAGACGACGACGATGATCCAGTCGAGCGAGGTCAGCTGCATCGGCTACACGCCCACGAGATCGAGTTTCGGGTTGGTGCGCCAGCGGCCGCGCGTGAAGTCGGGCACGTCCATCGTGCGGGCGCGCTTGGTGGTGGACTGCATGCTCAGCTCCACCACCGCGCTGAGCGAGGCGGCGTCGTAGACGTTCATGTCGGTGGGCAGACCTTCGCGCAGACACTTCACGAGGCGGTAGTCCTCGATGTAGTCCATGCCGCCGTGTCCGGCGCCAGCGGCCTGGGCCTCGATCGCCTTCCACAGCGGATGATCGAACTCGGCGCGCAGGTCGGCGGCGTCGACCCACTGATGCGCCTTGCCCCGCCCCTCGATGTAGACGCGGTTCGGGTAGCCCTGGAACATGCCCTTCGTGCCCTGCACGAGGTTGATGCGGCTGTAGGGCCGCGGCAGGTTGGTGCAGTGCTGCACCATCACGGTCTTGCCGAGCGCGGTCTTGATCAGGCTGGTGTTGACGTCGCCGAGCATGAAGCGCTCGCGGCGCTCAGGGGCATCGGCCGGGAAGTGTTCGCGCGCCCAGTCCTGCAAGCCACGCGAGGGACCGCTCATCGACACGAGATAGTCGAAGCGATCGCCGCGGTTGATGTCGAGGCAGTTGCTGATCGGCCCGAGGCCGTGCGTGGGATACGGGTTGCCATCGAGCTTCATCGACCAGGCGCGACGCCACAGGCCTTCGTCCTTCTTCTCGAACTTGATCTCGCGCAGGTCGTGCAGGTAGCCGCCCTCGGCGTGCAGCACCTCGCCGATCGCGCCCTGACGCACCAGGTTGAAGGCCATCATCTCGGCGCGGTCGTAGTTGCAGTTCTCCATCATCACGGCGTGCCGCTGGTGCTTCTCGGCGGCCTCGACGAGCGCCCAGCAGTCGTCGAGGGTCATCGCCGCGGGCACTTCGGTGGCGGCGTGCTTGCCGGCCTTCATGGCCGCCAGCATCACCGGCACGTGCCATTCCCACGGCGTGGCGGTGTAGACGAGGTCGAGGTCTTCGGTGTCGCACAGGCGTTCGAAGTCGCGTGGGCCGCGCGTGTAGACCGCCGGCGCCGGATGGCCGGCCGCCACGATCGCCTGCGACGCCCAGGTGGTGCGCGCCTCGCGCACGTCGCACACGGCCGTGATCCGGCAGCCGGGGATCTTCAGCAGGTTCTCGACGTGCCCGCCGCCCTGCAGGCCGATGCCCACCATGCCGATGCGCACGAGCGGAATCGGCGGTGCCGCGAAGAAACCCGGCGTTGGGCGCTTGTGCTGGTGCCGCCTCAGGCGCAATGACCGCTCCCGCCGTCACTGCCGTGGCTCCGATCTTCAGGAACTGGCGGCGATTGAGGGCATCGTCGGCCGGGCTTCGCATCGCGCGATGCTACACCCGGGCCGGTGCGGCCGTCGACTGCCACTGGACGACATGACCACTCGTGACTACAATGAGGTCATGAAGGCCATCGGCATTGCCGACCTCAAGGCGCATCTGAGCGAGCACCTCAAGTCGGTCCGGAAGGGGCGCACGCTGACGGTGCTGGATCGCGACACGCCCGTGGCCAGGATTGTGCCGTTCACGACCGAAGCCCTCGAAGTGCGGCGAGCGCGGCGCCATCCCAAGGACCTCACGCTGCCCCTCGCCGCCCAGACGCGCCAACCGACAGCCTTGCGCTGCTGCTGGAAGATCGCGGCCGGCGATGACCGCCTACCTCGACACATCGGTCTTGCTGCGGCTCGTGCTGCGCGAGCCAGGCGGGTTGCAGCAGATCCAAGGCGTTCGACACCTTGGTGTCGAGCGAACTGATCGCGGTGGAGAGCCACCGGACCCTGGACCGCCTGCGCGGACAGGGCGCCCTCACCGCCGAGGATGCGGCCACGCGTCTCGAGGTCGTCAGCTCCTGGCTCGAGGCCGTCGAACTGGTGTTGCTCCGGGCACCGGTGCTGAGCCGGGCGAGTGCGCCACTGCCCACGCCACTCGGGACCCTCGATGCCATCCACCTGGCCACGGCCCTGACGTGGCGGGAGCGGATGACGCCGATCGATGTCGTGGCCACGCATGACGCGGCGCTGGCGCTGGCCGCTCGCGCGTTTGGGTTCGCGGTGATTGGCGTCTGAGCCGACGCGCGGCGACGCGGACTTCGCTCCAAAAAGAAACGGCCGCGGGATGCGCGGCCGTGGACATGGAGGTGAAGCGACGAACGAACTAGCGGGCGCGCACCGACGCCGCCACGCCGGCAGGCTCGACCTGCGCCGGCACGGCGGATTCCACGAGGCTCCAGGCATCGGCCTCGTCGAGCAGTTGCTTGGCGAGCTGCGTGTGCAGGGCGTGGCCGGCGCGATGCGCCACCACGTGGCCGAGCACGGGACGGCCGAGCAGCGACAGGTCGCCGACGGCATCGAGGATCTTGTGGCGCACGCACTCGTCTTCGAAGCGCAGCGCGTTGAGCGGGCCGGTGTCGCCAATCACGATGGCGTTGTCGAGCGAGCCGCCGAGCGCCAGGCCCTGCTGACGCATCCATTCCACTTCCTTGAGGAAGCCGAAGGTGCGGGCCGAGGCGATGTCGTCGATGAAGGTCTGTTCGGTGATGCGGGTGGTGCGCGACTGGTGGCGCAGCATCGGATGGTCGAAGCTGATGGTGTAGCTGACCTTGAAGTGATCCGACGGGTAGATGGCGATGTGCTTGTCGCCGCTCGAGACGCTCACCGGGCGCAGCACCTTCAGATAGCTGCGCGGCGCCGACAGGCGCTTCACGCCGGCTTCCTGGATGAGGAACAGGAACGGCGCGGAGCTGCCGTCCATGATCGGCACTTCGCGCTGGCTGAGCTCGATGATGAGGTTGTCGACGCCGGCGCTCACGAGCGCGGCCAGCAGATGCTCCACGGTTTCCACCGTGGCGCCGCCCTTGCCGAGCACCGTGGCGTACTGGATGCCGGTGACGTTGTCGACGTGGGCGGGGATGTCGACGCCCAGGTCGGTGCGGCGGAACACCACGCCGGTACCCGCCGGAGCCGGCTTCAGCGTGAGGCTGACCTTCGTGCCCGAGTGCAGGCCGATGCCCGCACACGAAACTTGCCGTCTCAGGGTCTGCTGATAGTCCATCACGTGTCCGCTGACTCCAAAGCAAACGGGATGCCCGACTTTTCCCACCTTGGAGTAGCCACTTAACTCATTCATACGACAAGACTTGTCTGATCCAACGTGATTCGGAACCAGCACTTGTGTGGCTTTGTAACCACAGTGCCTGGAACCACAAGTGTGGCTGATTTACCACAGCAGGCGAGGTCCGGCTACCTGAGCAGTTCTGCCAGGAACTGCCCGGTATGGGAGGCTCGCACCTTGGCCACAGCCTCGGGCGTGCCCTGGGCCACAAGGCGGCCGCCGCCCTCGCCCCCCTCGGGTCCGAGGTCCACCACCCAGTCGGCCGACTTGATCACGTCGAGGTTGTGTTCGATGACGAGCACGGTGTTGCCCTGGTCGACCAGGCGATTCAGCACGTCGAGCAGCTTGTGCACGTCGTCGAAGTGCAGCCCGGTCGTGGGCTCATCGAGGATATAGAGCGTGCGCCCGGTGCCGCGCTTCGACAGCTCGCGCGAGAGCTTCACGCGCTGTGCCTCGCCGCCCGACAGCGTCGTGGCCGACTGGCCGAGCGTGACGTAGCCAAGGCCCACGCTTTCGAGCGTGCGCAGCTTGTTGGCAATGAGCGGAAAGTTCTCGAGCAGCGGCAGCGCCTGGCTCACGGTGAGGTCGAGCACCTCGGCGATCGACTTGCCGCGGTACTTCACGTCGAGCGTCTCGCGGTTGTAGCGCCGGCCCTTGCACTGCTCGCAGGTCACGAACACGTTGGGCAGGAAGTGCATCTCGATGGCGATCACGCCGTCGCCCTGACACGCCTCGCAGCGGCCGCCCTTCACGTTGAACGAGAAGCGGCCGGGCTTGTAGCCACGCGCCTTGGCCTCCGGCACCATCGCGAACAGATCGCGGATGAACGAGAAGAGGCCGGTGTAGGTGGCCGGATTCGAGCGCGGCGTGCGTCCGATCGGCGACTGGTCGATCTCGATCACCTTGTCGATCTGGTGCACGCCCTCGACCACACGGTGCAGGCCGGGCTCGTCGCTGGATCGGTAGATCTGCTTGGCCAGCGCCTTGTAGAGGATGTCGTTGACCAGCGTGCTCTTGCCCGATCCGCTCACGCCCGGTGACCGCCACGAACACGCCGATGGGAATGCGGACGTCGATGTCCTTCAGGTTGTTGGCGCGGGCGCCCTTGATCACGATCTCGTGTTTGCCGGGCGTGCGGCGTGCGCGCGGCGCGTGGATCACCTTGGTGCCGCGCAGGTACTGCCCGGTCAGCGAATCCGCCGTCTCGGCCAGCTGCGCCGGGCGTGCCCTGGAACATCACCTGGCCGCCGTGTTCGCCGGCGCCCGGGCCGAGATCCACCACGTAGTCGGCCATGCGGATGGTCTCTTCGTCGTGCTCCACGACGATCACCGTGTTGCCGAGGTCGCGCAGGCGCGCGAGCGTGGCGAGCAGACGCCGGTTGTCGCGCTGGTGCAGGCCGATCGACGGCTCGTCGAGCACGTAGAGCACGCCGGTCAGGTTCGAGCCGATCTGCGTGGCCAGGCGGATGCGCTGCCCTTCCCCGCCGGACAAGCGTGGCGGCGCTGCGGCCGAGCGTGAGGTAGCCGACGCCGACTTCGTCGAGGAAGCGCAGGCGCTCGCGGATCTCCTTGAGGATGCGGCTGGCGATGAGCGTCTCGCGCTCGGTCAGCTCCATCGCGTCGAACACCTTCAGCGCCTCGCTCACGGGCAGGCCCACGTAGTCGGGCAGCGAGCGGCCCTTCAGGCGCACGGCCCGGCTTTCGGGGCGCAGCCGTCCGCCCTTGCAGTCGGGGCAGTCGCGCAGCGCGCGGTAGGCGTCGAGCTCGGTTTGCGCGTCCCATGCGCCGTCGTCGAAGCGCCGGCGCAGGTTCGGGATGATGCCTTCGAAGTCCTTGCCGTAGGGCTCGGTGGCCTTCGCCACGGCCTTCCGCCGCTTCGTGGGCGCCGGCGTGTCGTCGTCGTCCTTCACGGTCACGCCCGGCCCGTGGAGCAGCAAGTCGCGCTGCTTCTTCGGCAGCTTGCCGAACGGCACGGCCGGGTCGATGCCCCAGTGGCTCGAGATCCCGTCGATGGCCGCGCGCACCATCTTGCGGTCGCCCTTCACCCACGGCAGCACCGCGCCGTCGGCGAGCGACTTCTGCTCGTCGGGCACCACCTTGCGCGGGTCGAAGTCCCACGTGGAGCCGAGCCCCTGACAGGTGGTGCAGGCGCCGTGCGGCGAGTTGAACGAGAAGGCCCGCGGCGTCATCTCGGGCACGCTGATGCCGCACACGACACACGCGAGTTTGCGTGAGAACAGCCGATCGCCGCTGTCGAGCGCGTTGATCACGACCACGCCGTCGGCCAGGTCGAGGGCGGCCTGCACCGAGTCCATGAGGCGCTTCTCGATGCCCGAGCGCACGATCAGGCGGTCGATGACCACGTCGATGCTGTGGTTCTGGCGCCGGTTGAGGGCCAGATCGTCTTCGAGCCCCTTGAACGCGCCGTCGATGCGCGCCTTGGTGAAACCGCGCGCCACGATGGCCTGCAGTTCCTTCTTGAACTCGCCCTTGCGGCCGCGCACGATCGGCGCCAGCACGTTGATGCGCGTGTCCTGCGGATACGTCATCACCAGGTCGACGATCCGCTCGAGCGACTGCGACGAGATCTCGCGGTCGCAGTTCGGGCAGTGCGGCACGCCGGCATTGGCGAAGAACAGGCGCAGGTAGTCGTAGATCTCGGTGACCGTGCCCACGGTGGAGCGGGGATTGGCGCCGGTCGTCTTCTGCTCGATCGAGATGGCCGGCGACAGCCCGTCGATCAGATCGACGTCGGGCTTCTCCATCTGCTCGAGGAACTGCCGCGCGTAGGCCGAGAGCGATTCCACGTAGCGCCGCTGCCCCTCGGCGTACAAGCGTGTCGAAGGCCAGCGACGATTTGCCCGACCCCGACAGCCCGGTCACGACCACGAGCTGGTCGCGCGGCAGGTCGACGTCGACGTTCTTCAGGTTGTGCACGCGGGCGCCACGCACCGCTATCCAGTCGTGCGGCATATAGAACCTCTGATTGTACCTCCGGGGCGGCTTGGGGTAGGCCGGTGAGTAGGCGCTACCCGCGTGGGCACGAAGTGCCCGCGGTCGTCCGCCCTCGCGGACTTCGAAAGCGCTGAAAACGGCGCGCATTCGCCGATCGCGCCATCGGACCGACCAGCCCGGCGCGTGGCCTTGGCTTTGCAGCGTCATCCAACGTCCGCGGCACCACCGCATGTTCGTCACTGGCACGCTGCCGTTCAGGACAAGGAGGCCACACACCCGAGGTCAGGAAGCGAGGCGTGAGATGGTTCGAAGCACGAGGACATGGCACATGGCGGCGCTGGTGACGGCGCTGACGGCGACGGCACAGGTGGCAACGGCGCAGACGGCGCCGCTCTACAGCGCCGAGGTGGAGATCGAGGAATCCATCGTGGACGAACGTGGCACCGTAGTCGAAGCGCGCCCGAAGACGCGCTACCGGATGGCGATGCGGCGCACGGCCCGCGGCATTCAGACCGAGATCGTGTATCCCGAGGCGCGGCTCTATCCCAAGGGTCCGCTGCGCGATCCTCGGGGCGGCATCCGGATCGTCACCGACGGCGATCTCGCCACCGCCCGCGTCTACGACGCGCAGAACCGGCTCCTCGTGGGCCCGCCCGACACCGATGCCGAGCCGGCCGCCGTGGGCGACCGCGTTCAGGCCTCGGGCCTGGTGCTCTCGGACCGCGACGCCCGGGGCCGGCGCAGCGATTTCGTTCGCCGCTTCGGTCCGGCGCTCGGCCGCCTCGGCGGCCGCGATCGCTATCTCGGCAGTGACGGCGACGACGTAACCGAGACGCTCGTCGAGCCCTCCACCATGCTCCCGGTCGAGATCAACGTCGCGCGCGGCGGAGCCCTGGCGCATCGCACGTCGATTGCCTACGGCCGCATGCCCGGCGGGCGCTGGCACATCGCGACGATGCGGAGCGAGGCGGCGCTGCCCGACGACACCGGACGGCGCTTCGTGTCGCACCGCAGCTTCCTCAACGTCGTGTCACAGGAGGCGCGCTAGCCATGGCTCGTCACCTGCTCGCTGCCTTGATCCTGCTGGCCGCTGCGCATCCGGCGACCGCTCAAGACCGGGTCACCGCCTTCCTGCACGGCTTCAACAGCAACGCCGACAGTTGGGGCACGACCGCGTCGCGCCTGGCGGTACGGCTGCAGATCGTCAAGTACACGCCGAATCTGCCGTGGTGGCTGCCCTTCGACGCGCAGGCCACGTTCCTCAACAGCGAAGCCCAAGCGGCGGGCGCCCCCGCCAACTCGGTGGTCGTCGGGCACAGCAACGGCGGGCTCGTGGCCCGTCAGTTGAGCACCAAGCGGGCGCTCGGCGGCATCGTCACACTGGGCACGCCACATCTGGGCGCACCGCTCGCCAGGAACATCCAGGGTGTCACCCAGCACTACCTCGTCGCGGCGCAGAAACTGAGTCTGTTGCTCTTCATGCTCGGCGCACATGGCGGCACGAATCAGTACACCGGCATCTGGTTCAGCCCTGCCCTGGCGCCCATCAGAGCCGCCGTGGCGGCACTCAGTCTCGCCTTGTCGCACACGGTGGGCTCGATTCAGTCGTCGATCGGACCGGTTCTCTCAGCGCCGGTGCTGGCCGACATGATGCCGGGCGCGGCCGCGCTGACCGCGCTGAACTCGCCCAGCAACCTGGCGCGCGAAAGCGTTGCTGTGCCGCGGCGCGTGGGCCTGGTCTTTGCCGCCAGAGACTGGTGGGTTGGCGCGCCCCTGGTCGCGGGCGATCCCAGCCGGCAGTACTGGGCTCAGTCAACGGTGCAGACGGCAATCGGCGTGCTGAGCCTCATCGAGGCCAACTTCAGTCCCCCGCACGTGCTGCCCACCAACTCCGGGGCGCTCTCCATCCGCCTGCAGGCGCGGAGCCTGATCTCGGATCTCGCCATGTTCAACGGGGCCTGGTGCAACGCCACGACCGGTCACGTCGACTGCTCGGTCTCCACCGACGGCGTCGTGCCGACCGCGTCACAGCACTTCCCAGGGGATGCGGCCAATGTGGGCTACTACGGCCCGGCACACGTCACCGAGAAGGATGAATCCGAACAGTTCATCTTCGACGCGCTCCACGACCGGGTCGGCATCCGCGCCCGCGGCGAGGCGGGTGGCGGCGGTGGTGGTGGCGGCACGCCTGGGAACTCCCCTCACAGCCTGTCGCCCGGTGAGCGGTTGTACCCCGATTCCGAGATTCGCAGCCCGAATGGGGCCTTCGCACTGCGCTATCAGGCCGACGGCAATCTCGTGCTCTATGGACCGTCTGGCGCGGTCTGGTCTTCGGGTACGGCGGGGCTGGGCGGCCTCTACTGCGAGATGCAACCCGACGGCAACTTCGTCATCTATCACGCCAGTGGCGCCGATCCGTGGGAGTCGGGCACGGCGGGGCTGCCGGGCGCCGAGCTGCGCGTGCAGGACGACGGCTACATCGTGATCTACGACGCCGGTCAGAACGTGCCCTGGTGGGCACCTCGGTAGCAGGAGCATCATGCGTGCAGGGCTCGCACTCGTGTTCGGATGCCTGGCGGCGGCCTTCACGGCCGCCGCCCAGGCGCCGTTCGACCCCAGCGAGGCGCCGTTGTGGCATACCGCGGCTCGAGGCCGCGGTATGCCGGCGGTGCGTGGCGATCGAGCGTATGCGTTGTCGACCGATCACCACGTCGTGGCGCTGTCCCTCGACGACGGCAAGGAGCTGTGGCGCCGCTCCACCGGCGAATCCGGCTGGATCACGGAAGGGTTTCGCGTGGTCGTCGCGGGCAACGCCGTCATCGCGGGCGACTGGGATCTCTACGCCTACGACGCCGGCTCGGGCAACCGCTTGTGGGAGTTCCATCCCTCGACCGGCTACGGACCCGGCGGATTCCTCGGCCAGGCGTGGCGTGATCGCGTGTTCACCGGTTCTCCCTCTGGATCGATGTACGCTCTCGATACCACCACCGGCCGCGAGGTGTGGCGCGCGCCCATCGAAAGCAACGGCCAGACCAGCGTGTTCGAACCGGTCACCGACGGAGCCGTCGTGGTGGCGGGTTACACGGTGTTCACCGCGCCGAACACGGGGGGCGTCGTCGCCGTCGACGCCGCAACCGGCAAGGAACGCTGGCGCTTCAGGTATCCACCGCCCGACGACCGTTCGCTGTCGGCCTACTGGGCTGGGGGCCCGGTACTGACGCCGGAGCTGGCCATCGCCTCGAGCGGCGACGGTCAGGTGTGGGGGCTCGACCTGCAGACCGGTGGGGTGCGCTGGGTGCTGCCGCCACTAACTGGGCCAATCGACGGCATCATCACGACGACCAACCGCGAGGTGCGGTCGCTCGCGGTCGAGCAGGGGCGGCTCATCGTCGGCTCGCTCACGGGCTACCTCGTGGCCTACGACATCGCCACCCAGCGCGAGGCGTGGCGGATCGAGAACGGCCGCCTCGGCTCAATCGGCTTCGATGACTTCACCTCGGGGAACGGCGTGGTCTATGTGCCCTACGTCTCGGGATTCCTCTTGGCCGTCGATGTCGCCCGCGGCGCTGTGCTGTGGCAGACGCGCGACTACAAACGGGGATTCGCCTGGCCGCCGGCCGTGGCTGGCGATCGCGTCGTGGCCGCTGGCGCCGCCGGGTTCTGGGCGTTTCCGGCCGGCCCGAAACCGGAGCCGTCGCCCCCGTGATGGCCGCGTCAGCACCTCTTCTCGAAGCGCGTTGGTGACCCACCCATTGGAGTGCCCATGTCGATGAAATCGTGTCTGCCCGCCCTGGCTGTACCTGACGTTGTGCGCCTGCGGTGGAGCGTCGCCGACCGAACCAAGCCGCCTGGCCGGCCCCTTGTCTGGCACGTGGAACGGCGCGCTGGAGCGGGCCGGGGCGTCACAAACCCTGCAGATGGCCCTTACCGACGAACCGTTCGGCGCGGGCTCGGTCGTGAACGGAAGCTATGCGGTCACTGGCGGCGCGGACCCGAGTGCCGGCACCGTTGGCGGCACCACGCTCAACGGCGTGGCGAGCCTCACCCTGAAGCCGACCAATCCGCCCCTGTGTGGCACCGCGCCGTTCATCGTGCCCGTCGGTGACATCGTGCTGACCCTGACGCCAGCTGGAAGCCAGATGTCCGGCAACGGCGTCATCGTGCAGTGCGGAGCCGCCGTCGCGGTGACGGTCACGGTGACGAAGTAGCGCCCCGGCCCGCGGCGCCGGCCTAACCGCGGCGCCAGGCCACTTCGCCAATCTGCAACTTGGCGGTGCGACCCTTCACCTGCACTGCCTCCAGCACGATGTAGTTCACGCTGGCATCCACGGCCTGCATCGTGTGCTCGCTGATCAGGATCTGGCCGGCCGTGGCCAGATGTTCGAGGCGCGCGGCGGTGTTCACGGCGTCGCCAATGGCCGTGTAGTCGAGGCGGGCGTCCGACCCGATGAAGCCGACGATCGCCGGGCCGGTGTTGATCCCGATGCCCACGCCAATTTCCGGCTGGTCGGCGGCGGCCAGCTCGCGGTTGAACTGCTGCACCGCGCGCTGCATGTCGATGGCCGCGCGCACCGCCTTGACGGCATCGCGTTCGGTGGCATACGGCGCGCCGAACAGCGCGAGCACGCCATCGCCGATGTACTTGTCGAGCGTGCCCCCGTGCCGGAAGATCACTTCGCTCATCAGCGTAAAGAAACGATTGAGCAGATTCACCACCATCTCTGGCGAGTTGGCCTCCGAGAGCGTAGTGAAGCCGCGCAGGTCGGCGAACAACACCGTGATCGTGCGGCGCGTGCCGCCGGGGGTGATCTCGCGGTGGGGATCGAGCATCACGTCGTCGACCAGTTGCTGCGGCAGGAAGCGTTCGTACTTCTCGCGCGCCTTGGCCTCGCGTTGCAGGGCGTCGTGGGTGCGCACGGTGTCGAGCGCAATGCCGGTCTGCACCGCCACGGCGTTGAGCAGGTCGAGATCGTCGGACGAGAAGGTCTGCCGCACGTCCTGCTGATCGACGTAGATCACCCCCAGCAAACCCTGCCGGCCGACAATCGGCGCGGCCATCACCGAGTGGGTCAACTGCAGCACCAGGCTGGCGGGCGCGGTCGACTGATCGCCGCGCGTGTTCTCGAGCAGCACCGACACGCGCTGCCTGGCGACATTGTCGAACACGGTCTTGCTCACCCGCAGTGGTTGCGCCGCCAGGGCGTCTGGGTCGGCACCGCGGGTTCGCGAGGCCACTTGCGTCATCTCACCGCCCTCGCCCTGACGAAAGAACACCACCCGGTCGGCCGGCGTCACCTGCATCAGCAGGCCCATCGCCTTGGCGTAGACGTCGGCGAGCAAGAACACCGACCCCAGCGTGCGGCCCAGCTCGTAGAACAGACTGAGCACGCGGGTCTTCTTTTCGAGCTCGAAACGGAGACCATCCGTCGACAGCTCGCGCGCGTCGGCCGTGGGCGGCGCGACGCCCGACAGAATCACGTCGGCCGGCCGTTTGTGCAGCACCTCGCGCATGGCGTCGGCCGCCGGGGCCGTCGGCAGCACCGCCACGCGATCGGGATCGAACACGAGCGTGAAATCGCCGATCTTCAGCACATCGCCTGGATGGAGGGGGGCCGGCCGCACGTCGAGCCGGTCGCCATTCAGATACGTGCCGTTGCGGCTGGCCAGGTCGGCCACCGTGACGTCCTCCCCGGCGCAGACGACCACAGCGTGCCGCCGCGACACGCGGGTGTCGTCCAGCGGGAGCGCGCTCAGCGAATCGCGGCCGATCACCGTCTCGCCGTCGGGCAGCGGGTAGGCGAACGCGGCGCCGCCGGGCGGCTGCACGCGCAGCACGTGACGCCGGCCGCCGCTAGACATGACGCAGCCGCGAACGGCGATAGCCATACGCGAAATAGACGGCAAGGCCCGCGGCCAGCCACAGGCCGAAGCGCTCCCAGGCCTGGGACGGCAGGCCGATCATGATGAAGGCGCAGGCGGCGGCGCCCAGGGGCGCGACCAGCCAGACGAGCGGTACGCGGAAGGGCCGGGGCCGCTCGGGCTCCACGACCCGGAGCACGAGTACGCCCACGCACACCAGCGCGAACGCGAAGAGCGTGCCGATGTTGGTGAGATCGTAGGTTTCGGCCGCGTCGCCCACTGCCGCGGCGACCGACACGAGGCCGCCGGTGAGCAACGTCGTCACGTAGGGCACGCGCGTGCGCCGGTGCACCTTCGCCGCCCACTGGGGCAGCAAGCCATCGCGGGCCATCGCGAAGAAGATCCGCGGCTGGCCGTACCTGGAACACCAGCAACACCGCCGCCATCGACACCGCGGCGCCGAGCGCCACCACCCAGCCCACGGTCGTGAAGCCGGCGATCTCGAGCGCCCGCGCGAGCGGGTCGGCCACGGCCAGCTGCTGATACGGCACCAGGCCGGTGAGGACGGCGCCGACGATCACGTAGATCAAGGTGCACACGGCCAGCCCGCCCAGGATGCCGATGGGCAGATTGCGCTGTGGGTTGATGGTTTCCTCGGCCGCGGTGGAGATGGCGTCGAAGCCGATGTAGGCGAAGAACACGATGGCGGCGCCCTGGTGCACGCCAGTGAAGCCATTGGGCGCAAACGGCTCGTAGTTGGCCGGATTGATGGCGCCGACGCCGACCGCAACGAAGAGTCCGAGCGCCAGCAGCTTCACGACGACCATGGCGTTGTTGGCCGTGGTGCTCTCGCGCACGCCGCGCAGCAGCAACCACGTGATGAACAGCACGATGCCGAATGCCGGCAGGTTCACGAGCAGCGGCAGCCCGAGCACGCGAGGCGCCGTGTCGACGAGCGCGTGCACGGCGGGATTGGCGCTGAGGGCGGCCGTGCGGTAGCCGGTCGTGAGCCACACGGGCAGGTCGAGGCCGAACCCGCGCACCAACGTGGTGAAGTAATCGCTCCACGAGATGGCCACGGCCACGTTGCCGACGGCGTACTCGAGGATCAAGTCCCAACCGACGATCCACGCAATGAACTCGCCCAGTGTGGCGTAGCAATAGGCGTAAGCGCTGCCCGCCTGCGGGATCATCGAGGCGAGCTCCGCGTAGCACAGCGCCGCCAGCGCGCACGCGCCGCCCAGCAGCAGGAACGAGAACACCAGCGCTGGACCAGCGCCGTAGCGAATGACGGCCCCGCCCGGATCGGTCTGACCGGCGGCGGCCGTGCCGATGGCGCCGAAGATGCCGGCTCCGATGACGGCGCCGATGGCCAGCATCACGAGATCGCCGGCGCCGAGTACGCGCTTGAGCGAGTGCTCGGCTCCTTCATTGGCCATCAGGGCCGCGATGGGCTTGCGGCGGAACAGTCGGGACATGAACGCGGCGTCGGCGAGTAGGTTAGCCGCGCGCGCCGGCAGGCGCAATCAGGGAATGGGCGAAAAGCGGTAGAGGGCGTCGACCGTCGCGGCCACGACCTCGCCCGCGGGCCCGAAGGCGACTCCGACCAGGCCCGGCCCCGACACCACGGCGCGCCGGGTGCCGCTCGCGGGTACGCGGTAGATGGCGCTCACGCCCGCCAGCGCTTCGACCACGTGCAGCACGCCGTGGCCGTCGAAGGCCAGGCCCTGCGGCCGACCGAACGTGTGGTCGATGACCTCGTGCCGGCCCGACGCGTCGAAACGGTGCACGGCGTCATGCGAGGCCAGCGTCGGCGCCGTCACGTAGAGCTGCGCGTCGGGGCCGACGGCCAGGTGGAAGGCTGCCACGCTTGGCGCCAGCGTGCCGAACGTCTCGGTGCGCAGGCCATCGCGGCTGACGCGGTGGATGGTGCCGGTGCGATCGCCGACGAAGAGGGAGCCGTCTGGCGCGAACGCCAGGCCGCACGGCACGCCCAGCTCGCTCGCGAACACGTCGGCGTGACCGTCCTCGCGCACGCGATACACGGTGCCGTCATAGCGGCTCGACACGAACAGCTCCCCTTCGGGCGAGAAGGTCAGGCTCGTCGCATTCACGATCCCGTCGGCGAACGCCTCGCGGCCACCATCGGCGCCAATGCGATAGACCGACACGGGCGTCTCCTGCCCGCGCGGACCGCTGAACGCCGAGTAGAGACGGCCCTGCCGGTCGCACACTGGGCTGTCGACCTGATGCAGGCCGGTGGCGAGGGGCTCGCCGACTTCGACGAACAAGGTGGCCCCGGGCGACCAGGCCGCGCGCACTGGCGACCGGCCGGGCGGCGTGGCCGCAGGCACCTCGACCGCCATGCGATTCGGCGCAGCGAAGACGACCCGCGCCGTCGCGCCGCCCACCGACACTACCGCCTCGGGCGACGGCAGCGCCGGCACGCCGTCGCCGCGCAGCCACAGGCGCGCGCCGGCCAAGACCCCCGGCGGGTCGATGCCGGTGAGGGTCACCGCGGCAAGGGCCATGGTGGGATGGTAGCGCAAAGGGGACGGCGCGGGGTCTGGTAGCATCTCGGCGCATGACGTGTCCGGGCTGCACTGCCGCCATGACCGCCGTGCCCCTGCAGGGCCATTACGGGCGGCCGATCGCCATCGACCTCTGTTCCGCCTGCAACAGCGTGTGGTTCGACGAACGCGAAGATCTATCGCTGGCGCCGGGGGCCGTCGTGCAGCTCTTCGAAGCCATGAGCCACGCCGTGACGTCGGCGCGTACGCCGATGACGGCGCGGAAGGCCTGCCCGCGCTGCGACACCGGCCTGCTGCGCACACGCGATCGGCTACACAACACGCCGTTCGAGTACTACCGCTGCACCCGGGGCCATGGACGCCTCATGGCCTTCGGCGCGTTCTTGCGGGCGCGGAAGTTCGTGCGCGACCTGACGCTCGACGAAGTGCGCACGTTGAGCGTGGACGCGCGCGTCATCAAGTGCGTGAACTGCGGCGCCAGCACCGACATCCGCGAACAGTCGGCGTGTCAGGTACTGCCGCGCGCCGATCGCCGTGCTCGACGCCGCACAGCTGTCGACGACGCTGGCCGAGCTGGCGGCCGCCGAGGCGAAGCGGGCTACCCTCGACCCCACGTGGCCGCTGCGCGCCGAGCAGGCGCGACGCCAGACCGAAGCCGCGTTCGCGGCACTGCGGCGGGGCGACGGCGTGACGCCCGAGTTCGATATGGTGGAGTCCGGGATCCGGATCTTCAGCCGCATCGCCCAGGGTTTGCTCAAGGTCGCCGGGGCTTCGGACGCGTCGCGGTAACCGCGAGCCCTAGCTGTCGTCGTCGAGTTCGAGATTCCAGTAGAGGTAGTCACGCCAGCTGTCGGGCGTGCGCCGCAACCCGATCGTGATGCGGAGCGCAGGTACCGTGTCGGGCCGGCGCGGTGACCGCACCAGGTGCATGTGCGCCTCGGCGGGCGTGCGTCCGCCTTTGCGCCGGTTGCACGACACGCAGCAGGTCACGATGTTCTCCCAGTCCTTCCGTCCGCCTTGTGACACCGGGATCACGTGATCGAAGGTGAGGTCCTGGGTCTGGTGGTGCCGGTTGCAGTACTGGCAGCTGTGATGATCGCGGGCGTAGATGTTGGCGCGCGAGAACGGCACGTAGTCGAACCGTTTCTTGATGCGCACGTAGCGCAGGAGCCGAATCACCGAAGGCAGGCGCACGCTGAACGACACCGCGCGCACCTCGCGATCGTGCGAGGCGATGATCTCGACCTTCCCCTGGCACCACAGCGTGATGGCCTTCTGCCAGTGGACGACCTTGAGCGGCTCGTAGGTGGCGTTGAGGAGGAGCGTTTGCTCCATGACCTTGGCCAATTCTCACCACGGCCCGCGGTCCTGTCAAGACGCGGCGTCCGTAAAGAGCTGGTAACGCAGGGCTTATCGGTGGCATCGCAAAAGGGTGCACAAATCGACACGGGCGGCCGATAGACCGGAGTGACAGTGATGCAGCGGCTGGGACTACTCGTGGCGATCTGCGCGCTCTCCGCCGCGTGTGCGTCGACCGGGGCTGTACCGCAGCCCTTTCCCAGGGCGGGCGGATCGGCGCCAGCGGGCGGCGCCCGCTCGCCCGACCCACCCGTCGCGGCCCCGGCCGGCCCGCTCACGCCAGCGCAAGCCCTGGGTCACCGCATTGCCTCAGCGGCCCTGGAGTTCCGCGGTGTGCCCTACCGGAACGGCGGCAGTGATCCTGCCGGCTTCGATTGCAGTGGCCTGGTGGTCTACGTGTTCACCGCACACGGACGGGCGGTGCCTCGACAGACCCGCGCACAGTTTGCGGCCGGCAGCGCCGTGGCCCGCACCGAGCTGCGCGCCGGCGACCTGGTGTTCTTCTCCACGGTGTCGCCCGGCGCCTCGCATGTGGGCATCGCCCTCGACGACGATGAGTTCGTGCATGCGCCGAGCAGCACGGGCGTGGTGCGCGTGGAACGCCTCACGACCGCCTACTGGCGCACGCGCTTCGTCGGCGCCCGCCGCCTGCACTGATGCCCGCGTCTACTTCGGTGGAGGCGGCGACGGGGGCGGAGCGGACGGAAGCGGCACTGGGACCTCTGAAGGCGTGGCCTCCGCAGGTGCCACTGGTGCCGCGGGAGCGCTCACTGGCGCATCGGCGGGCGGCTCGGCGCCGCCCATCCGGCGCAGGATGATCTGCTGGCGCCGCAGCAGCCGGCGCGTCGGTTTCGCCGGGCTGTGCACGCGCGGGTTGATGATGGCCCCCGCGAGCAGCGCGGCCTCGCTGGCCCCGAGCT
Source organism: uncultured Acidobacteriota bacterium (assembly GCA_963814395.1). Lineage (GTDB taxonomy): Bacteria > Acidobacteriota > Vicinamibacteria > Vicinamibacterales > UBA2999 > CADEFD01. Next base: position 262,941 of record CAWFCS010000027.1, on the reverse strand, counting down.
GCGCCGCTGATTTCCCGAAATAGGCGCGGGCCGCCGCCTCGCAGCCGAAGATGCCATCACCCCACTCGATCGAGTTCAGGTAGATCTCGAAGATCCGCCGCTTGGAGAGGGCCGACTCGAGCCGGCGCGTGATGATCAGCTCGCGCAGCTTGCGCATGGGATTGCGCGTGGGCGAGAGATACAGGTTCTTGGCCAGTTGCTGCGTGATGGTGCTGGCGCCGCGCATGGCGCCGCCGTCTTCGAGGCTGTCTTCGATCGACTCGCGAATCTGTTCGTAGTCGAGGCCTTCGTGTTCGAAGAACGCGCTGTCCTCGGCGACGATCACGGCCCGCTTGAGGTGCGCGGAGATGCGGTTGTAGGGCACCCACCGCCGGCGCAGCGTGAAGCTCTTGCCGGCTTCGTGGGCCTCGTCGCGCCGCAACTCGATCCACGCCGTGGTTTCGGGATCGTTCGCAGCCAAGACGCGCACGTCGGGAACCGTGAGGTAGACGTAGGCGACGGCGGCAAAGCCGACGCCCAGGGCGCCGAGCAGCCAACGCGACCAGCGTGCCGTGCGTGTCGTGCGCGCCATCCGCGCTCGATTATAGCGAGCCCGCGAGGGCGAGCCCGCCGCAAGCGGGTGCGGGTCAGCCCTCGAGCACGATCTTGAGGCGGGTGCCCGGCGGGGGCTGCACGTTCACCGCAAAGCCGTTCATGAGCGCCAGGCGCGTGGCGGGCACGAGGGCACGGCCGGCGCGCTGGGCAATCGACTGCCACGAATCCCCGGCTTTCGCGTCGTAGAGGCCGACCCGATTCGGCCTGATGGCCGACGCCTCGCTCGAGGTCAGCTCACGGAACGAGGCCAGCGCGGTAGTGAAGTCGGCGTCGGTTTTCGCGAACTCCGCCTCGGGGGCCACGCCCGCCACCATGAAGACCTGTCGTCCGACCACGACGTGTGCCGCCCGGATGCGCACCGCACCCACGCCCTTCGCCTTGCCGCGATAGAGGCCCACGAAGCCGTCGAGGCCGCTCACCGGCTGCACGCGACCGCTCTCGAACGTGAAGCCGAGCCCCTTCATGTGGCGCTGCGCGCCGTCGGCCAGGGCCGCGCCTCGCACCTCGTCGGCCGCCCGCATCAGCATCAGCGTGTTGCCACCGTCGACCTGCGCCACCACCTGGTCGCTGGAATTCTGCACGTCCCATCCTTCGGGAAAGTCCACGGCGATGCGCAGCGACGGGTGCAGGAACTGATGCCCGCGCACCACGCCTTCGGCGGGATCGTCGCCGTAGGACAAGCCGTCGATGCGCCGCAGGAAGTCGTCGCGGTTGCGCTCGCGCGCGCCCTCGACAAACGTCGCGGCGACCGGCTTGGCCTTCACCACGCGGGAGCCCGGGTCGGGATGGGTGGACAGCCAGTTGGGCACGCCGCGCGCGCTCATGCCGTCGAGCCGGGACAGCGTCTCGAGGAAGCGCGGCACGCTCTCGGGATCCCAACCCGCCTTCGACGCGTATTCCACGCCGAGACGGTCGGACTCCAGTTCGTCATCGCGGCCGTACTTCAGGAACCACGTGCCGAGACCAGCCGAGGCCAGGTCGCTGAACGGGCGTACACCGGGCACGAAGATGCTGGCGAGCAGCACCCCGAGTCCGCCGCCGGCCGCGCGCGTGTACTGCTGCGACGCGTGGCGCGCCGTGACGTGGCCCACTTCATGGCCGAGCACACCAGCCAGTTCCGATTCGTCACTCAGGTGGGCCAGCAGCCCACGGGTGACGTAGATGTAGCCGCCGGGGAGGGCGAAGGCGTTCACCGCGGGCACGTCGACGACGGTGAACGTCCACGGCAGCGAGGGGCGATGCGACACGGCGGCAATGCGCTCGCCGATACCGCTCACATAGCGCTGCAGTTCGTCGTCGGCGTAGACGCCCATCTCGCGGCGTATCTCGGAGTCGCCTTGACGGCCCAGGGCAATCTCTTCGGCCTCGCTGATGAGCGAGACCTCGCGGCGGCCGGACACCGGATTGGAGGCACAGGCACTGGCAAGCGCCGCGGCCATCAGCGCGGCCACCACCCGGGTGCGGGGCGTCGTGGTTCCAGTGGCTGGTCCTGGCATCAGGTGAACCTCCCTCGGCTCGGTGTGCAACTGGCGTACCACGGGCGGACGCGGCGAGAAGTGGCGCGCTTGCCCCAAATAGCGCCAGGAACGCCGGCCGCCGTGCTCGTGCGACAGCGGCGGTGTCGCCTGGCGGGGGCACCGCCTCAGGACGTTGCGGGGTCGGGGTCGAGCACAGCCGGCTGCAGCAGCGGCACGCCCAGCTCGGTCAACTGCCGGCGCAACAACTCGACCACCGAGGGTGGCGTGGGGCCGAGCGGCGCTCGCGGCAATCCGCCAGTGAAGCCCAGGAGATCGAGCGCAGCCTTGAGCGCCGGCACGCCGTGCAGTCCGCCGATCGTGCGGGCGAGGGGGGTGATGCGGCGCTGAATGGCCCGGGCGTCGGCAAAGCGGCCGGCGCGCACGTGGTCGAGGATGTCAGCACAGTGATCGGGCACCACGCTCGCCAGCGCGAGAATGGCGCCGTCTGCTCCGGCCGCGAGGCCCGAGAAGTAGGTCACGCCGCTGCCAGCCAGCACGAAGAACTCCGGCCCCGAGCGCGCGATGTAGTCGGCCAGCAGCGACGCGTCACTGCCCGATTCCTTGATGCCGACGATGTTGGGATGTTGGGCCAGCAGGCCCACCGCATCGGGCGGCAACGTGACACCCGTGAACATCGACACGTTGTAGAGCAGCACCGGCACGGGACTGTCTTCAGCCACCGCCACGTAGTGCCGCACGAACACGTCGGTCGTCAACATGTTCTTGAAGAACGACGGCGTGCGCACCAGCACGGCGTCGGCGCCGGCAGCGGCGGCGCGCCGGCAGGCGGCGATGGTGGCCTTGGTGGACTCGGCCCCGGTGCCCGCAATCAGCGGGCGCGTGGCCGGCATGGCCGACCGAGCCGCGGCCACGACTCGTTCCGCTTCCTGGTCGTCGAGCATCACGGCCTCGCCGTTCGATCCGAGCACGACCAGGCCCGTGAGACGGGTCTGCATGTAGCGTTCGACGTTGCGCCGGATGGCGGCGTCGTCGACGGTGTCGTTGCGAAACGGGGTGATGATGGGGGTGTAGAGACCAGCGAGCGCGGGCATGGGAAGGAGTCTATCCCGATCGTGATACGTCGGCCACGGCGTCGCGCCGCGACGGCTCGAGCAGCACGTTCGTGACGAGCACCACCAGGAAGATGGCTCCGGCCGGCGCCAGGGTCCAGGGCGCGCGGGTCGTGGCGGCCACGTTCGCGGCTTCGCTGAGCGCGGTGCCCCAGCTGGGCACGCCATCGGGAAACCCCAGGCCGAGGTACGAGAGCGTGGCCTCGGCCAGCACGAACATGGGCACGAGCAGCGCCGCTTGCACCGCGAGAAAGCCGCGGCAGGCGGGCAGCAGGTGGTGCGTCATGATGCGCCACCGAGAGGCGCCGAGCGCCATCGCCGCGACCACGTGATCGCGTTCTGCTTCTTCGCGCACGATCGCCCGCACACCGCGGGCCACGCGGGGCCACCCGAGCGTTACGAAGATGGCCGCGAGCGCCACGACGACGGTGCCGAGCGGGAGCACGAGCGGCAACGCCGCCCGGAGCGCCACTACCACGTAGATCAACGGCAACACGAGCAGCAGGTCGCCCACCATGGTCACGCCGCGCTCCGCCAGGCCGCCGGCATAGCCCGCCCACAACCCCAGCACCGCGCCCAGCAGCAGCGTGCCGGCCGTGGCCACGAGCGCGAGGCCCAGGGACGCGCGGGCCCCGTGCAACAGGCGCGACAGCACGTCGCGGCCGAGCGCGTCGGCCCCCAGCAGGAACACGGGCTCGGCGCCCGGCGCGCGCGCCCCAGGGCATCAGCGCGCGGCGCGTGGCGTCGGCATCGAACCGCTGTTCCAGCCGATCGACCAGCGTGAGCGGATGCGCGTAGAGCCCGCCGGCATCGACGTGGACGCGCATCGGCGGCGCATGCTGGTGATCGCGGAACCGCTCGCGCCGGCCCATACGGCGCCAGCAGCGGCGCGCCGAGCGCGACCAGCACGATCACCGCGATCAGCAGCACCGGACGGCGCGTCATCCGCGCCTCTCGAGCAGGCGGGGATCGAGCATGGCGTGCACCACGTCCGCCAGGGTCGTGGCCACGGCCAGGGACACGGCGCCCGCGGCCGCACAGCCGGCCACGAGCCAGACATCGCGCGCGAGCAGCGCGTCGAACAGCAGGCGGCCGAGACCAGGCCACGAAGTGACGACCTCGACCACGAACGAGCCACTGAAGAGCGCGCCGACGAGCACGCCGTAGATGCCGAGCACCGGCGCCAGCGACGCCGGCCAGGCGTGCGCGCGCAGGGTGCGTGCGCGGGTGAGGCCACGCGCGCGGCTGGCGTCCACGAACGGCCGGCCGATGGCCTCCGCCATGGCGCGCGCCTGCACCCGCTCGAGCGTGGCGGCCAGCGGCAGGGCCAAGGCCAGCACCGGCACCGGCAGGTGCCAGGCGAGATCGGTCAGCCAGGCGACGCCCGAGAGGCCGCCCGAGGTCATGCCGCCTACGGGCAGCCATCCGGTCTGCGCGGCGAACAACACCAGCAGCAGCGCGCTCAGGAGCGGCGGCAGCGACAGCACGGCCACCGACGCCGCGCGCACCGCGCGGGCCAGCGCGGCCTGACTGGCGCCGGTATAGCGTCCGAGCGGAATGCCGACGAGCGAGGCCACCACGAGCGACACCGCCGCCAGCAGCGCCGTGTTGAGGGCGCGCTCGCCCACCAAGTCGGCCACCGGACGTTTGAACAAGGACGAGCGCCCGAGGTCGAGGCGCGCGAGTCCCGCGAGCCAACGCCCGTACTGCGTGAGCAGCGGCTGATCGAGGCCGAGTTCTGCGCGCAGCGCGGCGCGCTGCTCGACGGTCATCGCGATCGCCTCGCCGGTGGTTGCGTCGCCCGGCGCCAGCCTGGCGATCACCAGCGCGAGCGATGCCACGACCAGCGCGAACACGACACCGCCAGCCGCCCGGCGTACGGCGAAGCGAGCCACGGTCATGCCACTACCGGGACGCAGGGGCGGGAGCCACCGCCAGGGTATCGGCGCTCCAGATCAATTGCGGGCGGTTCACGCCCGGGGTGGCGTTGCGCAGGCGGGTGCTCACAGCGAGATAGACGCGCGGCGCGGCGAAATACAGCGCCGGCAGGTGCTCGCTGACGATGCGCTGCACGTCGCGGAAGAGCCGCACCCGTTCGGCCGGATCGACGGATGCCGCTTGTCGCGTCATGAGGTCGTCGATCTGCGCCTCCCAGGGCGTCGCCGGCGTCGCCTGCGACAGGTTCCAGAAATGGGCGCTGCCGGAGCTGAGCCAGAAGTCGCGCTGCATGGCGGGGTCGGTGTCACTCGAGACGTAGTTGAAGAAGATCGCCTCGAAGTTGCCCGCCAGCATACGTTCAACGAGCGCGCCGGTTTCGAGCGTCACGACGTCGACGGCCACGCCCACCGCCTCGAGGTTCTCCTTGAGCACCTGCGCGCTACGCTCGAGCGACTTGAACGCCAGCACCGTGAAACGCGCCTCGGTGCCGGCGGCATCCTCGAGCCACGGGTCGGCGTCGCGATTCGCCAAACCGAGTCCGGTGAGCCGCTCGCGCGCTTTCGTCTGGTCGAAGCTGTAGCGCGGCAGGTCGGGCCAGAACCATTCCTTGTTGCCGGGCGTGATCGGCCCATGCACCGGCACGGCCGCACCCAGGAACAGGGTGTTGGCGTACGCTTCGCGGTCTACGGCGTGGCTGATCGCCTGGCGGAACGCGTCGGTGAGGAGCCACGCACCCCGCGGGTCCTTGGCCCAGGCCGCCGGCCGCAGGTTGAAGAAGAACACGTCGGGATCGATGGCCACGCCGGCTTCCCGCACGGTGGCCAGGCCCTTGCGCTCGAGGTCGCGGGCCGTGGCGATGTCCTCGGCCCGCAACTGCTGCTGGGTCATGTCGATCTGCCCGGACTGCAGCCGCAGCAGTTCCGCGTCGGCGTTGGGCACGATCTCGAGCACCAGGCCGTCGAGATACGGCAACGGCTGTCCCGCGGCGTCGCGCCGCCAGTAGCGGGGATTGCGCGCGAACGTGAGCCGCTGCCCGGGCTCGTAGCGCGTCAGCACGAACGGGCCCATCCCCACGATGTCCACCGGCGGCGTGGTCGGCGTCCAACTATCGGAGAACGTGCCGCTCGCGACGGCGGCCTCGAGCTTGTGCTTGGGCAGGATCACCAGGTTGTCGAGCAGCCGGATGCCAGGACCGAAGGGACGCGGGTAGGTTACGACGACGGTGCGGGCGTCGGGCGTGGCGGTGGTGAGCGGCTGCCCGTCCACTTCCAGGCCACTCGCCAGCACGCTCTTGGTGGTGGGGTCGAAGACCGCCTTGAACGTGAAGGCCACATCGGCCGACGTGAACGGCGTGCCGTCGGACCACTGCAGCCCGTCGCGGAGCGTGAGCGTGAAGACCTGTCCGTCGGGCGACGTGGTCCACGTCTCCGCCAGCCACGGCTCCACTTGCTGGGTGGCGCGGTTCACGCGCACGAGCCGGGCCTGCGTGAGGAGCGTCACGATCTCGGTGGCCACATCGCGCGAGACGAGCCGGTTGAACGACCGCGGCTCGGTGCGCAGCGAGGCCACGAGCGTACCGCCGCGCGGCAGGGGCGCTTGCGCGCCTTGCTCGAGGCGCCCGGGCGGCGCTGACTGGCGCGTCCACCAGAAGAGCGTGGTCAGGCCCAGCACGAGGACGGCAACGAGGAGGAATCGGGATTGTCGGTTCACTTGTTAGCCGACCGGTCAAGAACTTGGCCGATCGCCCCTATGCGTGTTTTTTCGGCCAGAAAACGCGTGTCTTGCACGAAACCCACGGCGCGAGCGGATTCCGTGCAACGAAGGTCAACCGCTTGTCCGCCGATTCGGGCGGCGGAGACGGTCTCGAGCCCCCCGATGGTAGACCACCAATCCCCTTATTCAACAATCACTTAGCCGTGCCCTGCGGCAGCTGGTCCACAGCTGGCACCGAGCCTGCCTTAGATATCGGCGGAGTTCGCTATGGAGACTACCCAGAACCTGACCAGTGCCCAGCCCCTTCCCCGGCTTGGCCGCAGCGTCACCATCGAGCGCGCCGCAGAAATTCTCGGCGTGTCGAGACGGACCGTCTACTACCGCATCAGCGAAGGCGCCCTCCAGACCATCCGCACGCGCGGTGGTTCGCAGCGCGTCGTGATCGATTCGCTGATCGGGAACCGCCAGCAGCACTAGCACTCAAGTTCCGGATACATCCCCCCGGATAAGGACGCTCCGATGACCAGCCGCCTCCTCGCAGTATTTGTTGCCTTCCTCGTGGCCGCTCCCAGCGTGGCCGGCGCCGGGCAGGGCCGCCGGGCCCGACTCTCGGCCGACCTGAACGACGAGATTCGCACAGGCAACCGCAGCACCGTCGAGGTGATCGTCGATGGCGACGACGCCACGATCAGCCGTGTGCTGACGCGCCACCCGCTGACGCTGAAGAAGCGCCTGCGCCGGGGTGCGGTGCTCGAGGTGCCAGCCGGCCAGCTGGATTCGCTCGCGGGCGACCCCGATGTGCGTGCCGTGGCCGCCAACGCGGTCGTGACATCGCACATGGCGCTGACCACCGCCACGACTGGGGCCGATGCGGCCCTGGCGGGCCTGGTGAGCACGCTGGGCTCGGTGAGCGGCGCGGGCGTGGGCGTGGCCATCATCGACTCGGGCATCTCGGCGCATCGTTCGCTGAACGGCAAAGTGGTGGCGAGCGTGGACTTCACGCGCGACCGCAACCGCGGCCGGGGCCGCGACGGCTACGGTCACGGCACGCACATCGCGGGCATCGTGGCCGGCACCGAGGTAGGCACGCGGCGAGTGAACGCCGCCGGCGGCATGGCCCCGGGCGCGCACCTGATCAACCTGCGCGTGCTCGGCAACGACGGCTCCGGCCAGGTGGCCGATGTCATCGAAGCGGTGGACTGGGCCATCGAGCATCGCGCGGAGCACAACATCCGCGTGATCAACATGTCGCTCGGCACGCAGGTGACGCAGTCCTACCGCGACGACCCCCTCGGCCAGGCCGTGGAGCGCGCCGTGCGCGCGGGTATCGTGGTGGTGGCCTCGGCCGGCAACCGCGGCGAGACCGCCGACGGCAAGACGGTGCTGGGCAGCGTGACCTCGCCCGGCAATTCTCCCTACGTCATCACCGTGGGCGCCGTGCGTGCCAACGGCACCGCCGCTCGCGGCGACGACACCCTGGCCCCCTGGAGCTCGCGCGGCCCCACGCCCATCGACTACATCGTGAAGCCCGACCTGGCGGCGCCGGGCAGCCAGATCACCTCCGCCGGCGTCGAGGGCTCGACGCTGGCCACCATCCGTCCCGACCGCCTGGTCGGCACCGGCCGCGCGGCCTACATGACGCTCAGCGGCACGAGCCAGGCGGCGGCGGTCGTGAGCGGCGCGGTGGCGCTGCTGATTGACGCCAACCCCCGACTGACGCCGTTGGGTGTGCGCCTTGCGCTGCAGGCCTCGGCCGAATTCATGCCCGAAGCCGGGTTGCTCGGTGCCGGCGCCGGCAACTTGAACCTGACGACGGTGCTGCAGGAAGGTCAGTCACTGCCGGCGCGCGTGGCGGGGGACCTGTTTCCTGCGAGTTGGGGCGCGCACATCAGAGGCGACGTGAACTGGAGCCGGGCCCGCAGCGAGACGTTGGTCTGGGGTGACACGCTCATCTGGGGTGACACGCTGATCTGGGGTGACACGCTCATCTGGGGCGACACGCTGATCTGGGGTGACACGCTCATCTGGGGCGACACGCTCATCTGGGGTGACACGCTCATCTGGGGTGACACGCTCATCTGGGGTGACACGCTCATCTGGGGTGACACGCTCATCTGGGGTGACACGCTCATCTGGGGTGACACGCTCATTTGGGGTGACACGCTCATCTGGGGTGACTAGCCGAGCAATTCTGTGCAGCCCTATTGTCCAGTTCTCATTCAACCGAGGTACATCATGAAGCCACTCATCATCTGGGGCGAGTAGACATCTAGCAACGCTGTAGGCGACCCGTGCGTCAAGCAACCAAGGCAACACTCGGTTCGGCCTACATTCGCGCAGTCCAGATTGCTGGACTGGCCATTCTGACGGTCTGCATAGCCGACGTTGCGGTTCACCCCCCAGGCTGGTCTTGGCTGTTCTTGGTTGCGCTCACCGCGCTGACAGGGGCCTACGCCGTAAGAATCCCTGGCGTAGTGGTTCGCCTATCGGTTTCGGAACCAATCGTCTTCCTGGCAACTGTTCTCTTCGGACCAACGCCTGGGACCTTGACGGCCGCGGTTGACGCGCTAGTCATGACCCTGCGCCTCCCGGCGCACCTAAGGACGCCGCATCGCGTTCTGTTCAATGTAGGCGCTCTTGCGGTCACGGTGCTGCCGTCGGCGCTACTCTACTTTCACCTAACAGGACTTGACCCGCGGCAGCCGATGTACGGCCCCCTTGAGGGCTTTGTCGGGCCCCTGTACGTTTTCGCGGTCTGCGTTTTCGTCTTTAACAGCGCCCTTGTTGCCCTCGCGGTTTCCGTTGAACGCAAAGTTTCCGCATTTGCTGTTTGGCGCAGCCAGTTTCTGTGGCTCTCGGCCAGCTACTTAGCCAGCGCGGCAATCGCCGCGATCTTGGTCATCTTCACCAACACCATCGACCTCGCCTTGGCCGGCGTGTTGCTGCCGCTAGTGGTGGTCACGTTTCTCACGGTCAAGACGACCCTCGGCCGCCTTGATGACACAAACAAGCACCTCGGCAAGGTGAACACGCTGTACTTGTCCACGATCGAGACGCTCGCGATGGCGATCGATGCGAAGGACCAAGTCACGCATGGCCATATCAGACGGGTTCAACGTTACGCAGTCGGCTTGGCTCGGGCCCTCGGCATCTCCGACGATCGACAGCTTCGCGCCATTGAAGCTGCAGCACTGCTGCACGACATGGGCAAGCTTGCTATACCGGAATTCATCCTCAACAAGCCTGGCAAACTGACTGCCAGCGAGTTCGCGGTGATGAAAACGCACGCCGCGCTCGGCGCTGACATCCTGTCGTCGATTGAGTTTCCCTACCCCGTTGTTCCAATCGTGCGATACCACCACGAGAACTGGGACGGCTCAGGGTATCCCGAGGGGATCAGAGGCGCGGACATTCCGATCGGTGCACGAATTCTTTCTGTCGTTGACTGTTACGACGCGCTCACATCTGATCGGCCGTACCGGCCTGCGATGACCACGGAGCAGGCGATCGACATTCTCACGCAGCGGCGCGGAACAATGTACGACCCGCTGGTGGTGGACGCGTTTGTCCGAGCACATGCGACCTTGTGCGCTGAAGCCGAACGAGAACAGACGCCAACAGTGCTCCTGGCGAATCAATTGGATGCGGCGCTCAACTCAAAACCAACTTTTGGCGACGTGCCACATGGACAGGAGGCACCGCTCGAATCGCTGCGCCTCCTTGCCTGCCTGTCGCCATTCCCAGCTGCCCCGCCCTTGCGGTCAGTCTGCCTGCAACTAGTCGCTAGTCTTAGAGCGATCGCAACGTTTGACACCGCTGCGCTGTTCGTTATTGACGAGTCTTCTGGGGAAGCCGAGGCCATTTTTGTCGACGGCTCTGCTCGGCAGGTCCTCGAGAACGCGAAGATTGCAATCGGCGAACAACTAACAGGATGGGTGGCCGCCCATCGAACATCAGTTTGGAACTCGAACGCCGCGCTTGACCTTGCCACAGGCACGACACCGACGCAACTGACCTTGGGTTCGAGCATGCCCCTTTCGGTTGGCGACACCCTCGTTGGGGCACTTACACTCTACGGCCAGAACGGCCAGGAAATCACGGTCGAACAGCGTCGCGCACTTGAGTCCCTCCTGCCCACGATCTCGGCGACCTTGGCCGATGCCCTCCAGCGGCCCTGGATAGCGATCGACTGCCGCCGTCAATACATCCGAGACGCCGCACTGTCTGCCATGGACTCCCTCCTTTCGCACAGTCGCCTCTCTCCGGCGACCTTCTTGGGTTCAGTGCTCGCGGTGTCAATTGATACCGAGGCTGCAGAGACGCCACGCGCACAGCTCAGCCTCGATAGCGCTGTCAGATCAGTTGCAGCGATGTTGTCGCCCCGAGGCGCAGACAATCGGTGCGTTCTCCTCTGGGAGCGGGTCACCTACTGGTTTGCGCTCTTGACGGCGCGTCTACAGATACCCTGTTCCAGGAGGCGCAGACGATACAGCGATCTCGACCCCTAAAGACGTTCGCGTTCTCGATGTCGCCCGTCGGCACATCACTGGAACTCCAAGACCGCGTGCGGCGGATGGCCGAGTCGCTACCGGTGGCAAAACCGATCAGCGGCGTTCGGAGCCGCCTAACCTAACGTGCGCCCCGCTGTATCTCGGCTCGTTAATCTGGGGCTTGTCGCCGAAGCGCTGGCCCTAGTCAAAACCATCAGTTCCGCAACTCTCGATGAGCGCGCGCTTCGATGCGAGCTTGAATTGCTCGCGTCAAACCGGGATGCTGCGCTCAGACTCGCTGACGAACTCGCCTCCCGCGAGGCTCCATCGCAAGCTGTGGCTCGAGCACTGGTGGTTGCAGGGCGGGCAGAGTTCTACTTCGGCAGGCTCGCAGAAGGACAGCACCGATTCCTAAGAGCGAAAGAAATAGCTTCGCATTCAGGAGCCCCGGCGATTGTCGCGATGGTAACCGGGAGCCACATTGAGGCGCTCCTTCGGTACGTGAGTCTAGAGGCCGCGGTCGGGCACCTGGGTCAGTATCGCAAGGCGGCACTTCGCTCGGGCGACAGAAAGCAGTTAGCCACTCTTCATCGTGTACTCGCGGAAGCAGAGCTGAAGAGTGGCCGCAGCCATCGGGCCCTCCGAGAACTTGAACTCGCCGCGATTCACGTGGACGAGGCCACTGATCCTGTTGAGTCGTCGCAGCTTGCCCTAGCGCGAAGTGCCGTCCACGGTCTTCTCGGCAATGCCACATCTGCCTACAATCACGCCTCCCATGCAGTGGCGTTTGCCGAAAGGGCTGGCGCGCGAGCCCAGGTGCGAGCTGCTCTGAACAACGTCTCCCACTTTCAAGTCTTGCTCGCCAGGTACGACGACGCCAGCGCGACACTTCGGTCGCTTGCTGAGGGCGGTCCTCGCACTTTGGATTCTGAGCTCAATCGGCGGGTCACTCAGCTGATGATTGCGACGGCAACGGCCGATTTTGCAGTCGCAATAGAGATCGACGACGAATTCGGTCCGATCGCGGAAGACAAAGGCACGGTCGCCGCGCAGTGGTACAAGCTTGCCAGAGCGGCGTATTTGCTCGCCTCAAACAGAGCCGGGGAGGCGCTCCTCCAGTGGCGCTCGTGCGTCGACCAAGCTAGCGCCGTAGGAGATAGGAACTACCTCGATAGATTCGAGCTGCTCGCCGCTGAGGCTCACCTCTTTGTAGGTGAGATGCACCAAGGCCTGCAGGCTGTGGCCAGAGTGTCCCTGGGCCCGCAGGGACACCTCCCTGAGTTTGCCGCCTCGACGCAGCGTGTCTCCGGTCGCCTCGCCGCTGAATCTCCTTTCGCAGCCTTCGACCACTTCGCCCGGGCCGCTCGCATCTTCGGCCACATCGGCCATCTCGTCGGCCGAGGCGAATCCCTGCACAACGCTGCCCGACTGAGAGCCGCAATAGCCGGCAGCGCGCCCACGACCGTTCCCCACATCACGACGTTCTACGCGGCACCCCCCGCCAGCTTTGGCCGCGTCGACGCCGGCGCCTCGGCCCCGACAGCCGCGGATGCCGTGGCCCAGGCGGTGCGGGCCACGGCGGCGATGGTGGACCTGACGTCGCGGCCGGCCCTCTCTGGTTACGAGTTGTTGACGCTCGTGGCCGCCAGCGGCGCGTCGGCCAGTGCGGTGATGGTGGCTCGGCACGGATCGTCTCACGACGTGCTCGGCTGGATCGGCACGGACGACCCGGATCGAACCCTGCTCACAGCCTCGGAGTCATGCGTCACCTTCGCACTCGGCGCCGACGGCACCGGCGACGTGTCGGTCGTCGTGCGGCCGCGCAACCACGGGGCCGCGCGCACCACCCTGCTGGCCCTGCAACGGCTGGCGCTCAACGCCGCCACGCTGCACCAGGCCGCCGTGGCCGAAAGCGAGCGCTCGGCACTATGGCCAGAGCCGTTGCCGGAACAGCAGCTCGGATTCGTGTGCGCCTCCGAATCGATGCTGGAACTGCTGAGCGCCACGCGGCGCGTGGCCGCCAGTAACTTCGCCGTGCTGATCACCGGTGAAACGGGCACCGGCAAGGAGCTGCTGGCGCGGGCGATTCACAACCTGTCACCGCGCAGCAAGCAGCGCTTCCAGCCGTTCAATTGCACGGCCGTGGCGCGGGACATGCTCGATGCGCAGCTCTTCGGCTACAAGCGCGGCGCCTTCACCGGCGCCCACGACTCGTTCCCCGGTGTGATTCGCAGCGCCGCGGGCGGCACCCTGCTGCTCGACGAAATCGGCGAGATTGGGCTCGACGTGCAGCCCAAGCTGCTCCGCTTCCTGGAGTCGGGCGAAGTACATCCACTCGGTGAACCGGCGCCGGTGAGTGTCGACGTGCGCGTGGTGGCCGCCACCAACGCCAACCTCGACGCGCTCGTCGAACAAGGGAAGTTCCGCGACGACCTCTTCTACCGGCTCAACGTCGTGCGCCTCACCATTCCGCCGCTGCGCGAACGGCGCGAAGAAATTCCGCTGCTGCTCGACCACTTCCTGGAACGCGCGCAGAAAGAGTGCGGCAAGTCGGGCATTCGCGTCGGCGAGACCGCCGCCGAGTACCTGCTGCTCTACGCCTGGCCAGGCAACGTGCGCGAGCTCTCGAACGAGGTGCGGCGCGCGGTGGCGCTCGCCGAACCCGGTGCTGTCTTGATGCCCGAGCACCTGTCGGCCAAACTCGCGGCCACCCGGCGCACCGTGCCCGTGGACCAGCGGCCGCCCGATCACGCCGAACTCGTGGTACGCCGCGACCAGCCCCTCACGGCGGCCGTCGAACACGTGGAGCGCGCCTTGATCCAGGACGCGCTGCGCCGACACGCCAACGTGGAGGATGCGGCCCGTTCGCTGGGGCTGTCGCGCAAGGGCCTCTACTTGAAGCGCCAGCGCCTCAAGATCGACGAGTAGCGGCCCCGCGAGCAGCTCCCGCCAGTCTAGTTGCCACCGCCGAGAGGTGGCCCAGGGCTCAGCGGATACCGCGACCGCGGACGCGCACCCCAGCCTGGCGCCACGAACTTGGGCGCATTGGCAGCGGGGTTCTGCAGGTAGCGGGTGATGTCCGCCTGCACCTGGCGCAGATGCGCCTCCGCCAACGGATCGGCGTCCTTCCGAGCGGCAATCCCCTGGCCCAGTTGCCCCATCTGCTGCAACACGACGGCCCGCACCTCCGGGGTGGCATCCGGATGCGCCCCCAGCATCATCATGGCGTCCACCGCTGCACGCTCAGTCACGCGGCGCAGCGACTGGCGCATGCGCGACTCTGGCAGCGTGGGTCCCCAGGTGGCCTTCAGCACTTCCTGCACCACGTCTGGCAGCGTCAGCGCGCCCTCCTGGCGATCGGCGAACGCCACGAGCCGCGCGGCCCGATCGGGCTGCAACAAGTCGCCCAGCACCATCGCCGCCAGGATGCGGGCGGCGCGCAGATGGTCGAAGGCGTAGTCGCTCGACAGATCCTCGAGATTGCTGTTCGGATGGGGCGTGAGCTGCGCCAGCAGTGATTCGGGGATCTCGAGCGCCGCGGGCTCGATCGCCGACAGCAGCAACCCCAGCACCTCGCGCTGCGTGGCCGCCGGCACGATCTCGGTGACCGGCCCGGTATCGCCCTTCACGTTGTAGCTGTGGAACATGCCGCCCACGTAGCGCAGGCCCGCTTCCACGGCCCAGCGGTGATGCAGGTAGGTCATCCACAACCGCGCATCGCGCAAGGCGCCGATGGGTTCGCCCGTCCGGAGCACGCCGGGACCGTACGCGGCCAGCATCAGCCGGCGCGCCGCCATGGTCTCGCGCAGGTATTCCTGCGGCGTGGCGCGGTCGTCGTACCACGACCACCGCGGGTCGGTCTCGGGCAGATAGTGCAGCCCCTTGGCCCGGAAGTCGCGAATCACACCCTCGAGCCCCGCCTTCTCCTGGCCCGTGGGAAACACGGTGTAGGCGTAGCGGGCCATCATCTCGTCGTAGGGACCGATGGCGCGCTGGAAGGCGTCGCTCAAGTCGAGACGGCCATTCGTCACTTTCACGCGCGGCGTGGGGTACTCCATCACCGAGGCAAAGTTGTCGAGGCTGGCCGAGAAGTTGTGCTGGAAGCCCATCACGTGGCCGAGTTCGTGCGCGGTCAGCAGTGTCTGACGAAGCAGCACGAGGTCGCGTTCGGCCGCGGGCATGTCGGCCGGCGGCTGTTCTCCAGCCAGGGCCGTGAGCAGGCCGGCGTCGGCCATCATCACCGCCTCGTCACCGGCCCCGCTGCCCGTGGGCGTGTAGCTTTCCCAGTAGTTGCCGATGGTGCGCACACGGTGGGAATCCATGCGCGTCTTGGAGCCAAGGATCTCGCCGGTGCGCGGATCACGGAAGGTGCCGCCGCTCGAGAAGCCGCGCTCGTCACGGTTGATCCAGAGAATCCACGAGTAGCGGATGTCCATCGGGTCCATGTCGGGGGTGGGGTCCTTCACCTGCACGGCGTTGCGGAACCCGGCCGCTTCGTAGGCCTTGTTCCACCAGAGCGCGCCGGCGCGCATCGCCGAGCGCGTTGGCTCGGGAATGCCGGCGTCGAGATAGAACACGATCGGCACCTTCGGCTCGCTCATCGCCGCCGCCGGGTCCTGCTTCTCGAGCCGCCAGCGGGTGATCCACTGCGTGTCGGTGTCGTCGTTGAAGGGCTTGGCGTAATCGCGAAAGGTGATCGTGCTCACGCCGATGCGCGGGTCGGCGAGGCGCGGGGTGTAGCCCTCGGGCGCCTTCAGAAACGAATGGTGGATGCGCATCGTGAACGAACGGCCATCGGGCGTGATGTTGTTCACGAGCAACCCGGGATTGTCGGCCCCGAAGGTCGCGATGGTCTCCACCTCGGCATTGCGCGGGAAGCTCTTGATTCGCGGCGCGTGGAAGCCACTGCGGCCGGCATCGAAACGGAACGCGCCCTGATTCACGCGCCGCAGCCGTCCTTCCACGTCGGCGGCATCGCGCATGAACAGTGGCGTGGCATCCACCAGCACGCGCGCGCCCTCTTCGGCTTCCACCGGCAGCGACGCCAGCACGGACGTGGCGAACGAGTCCTTCACGTTCTCGATCTGTGCGGGCGAACCACCTACGGCACGGTAGCGCACGTGCTGCGCCACCACGAGCACCCGCGGCCCGGAGCGTTGGAAGTGAATCACCTCGGTGGCCAGGATGCCCCGGTCGAACGGCAGCTCGACCGATCCGGCGCCCGAGGCAGCCGACACGAAATACAGCACGTCGCGATCGAAGACTGGCACTTCCACGAGCACGCGGCCGCGACCGGCGTCCCAGTAGAGCGGCACGAAGCCGTCGGCCCGCTGCAGCCCGCGCGTGCGTTCGGCCAGGGTCGCGGCCGGCTGCGCGGCCGCACCCGCCGCGATCGCCATCACGCAGGTCATCACCAGTACGGTCACTCGCTTCATCGTGGTCCTCCGCGCGCGCCGACGCGCGCCTGCAGTATGTCAGCCCACATCCACCGGCGGCATCACCGCGCGGCCCTTGAGCTTGGCCTGCGCCGCTTCCGCGGTGGTGCGCAATAGCGGGTCTGCGGCGGTCGACCATTCGTCCACCCGATGCGCCAGACCCACCAGCCGCAGTTCGCCGATGGCAAACGCTGCGCACGCCTGCAGCCATGGATCGCGGCTGTGGGCGAGCACCTCGACCGCCTCGTCACGCGAACCCACCGTGACACCGACCAGCCGCGCGGCCTGGCTCGCGCGGTCGGCCGGACTGACCTCGCGGTCGAAGAGCGGCACCACCGTGGAGCGCAAGGCGGGCGGCAGCACGTTGTCGAGGAACTCCAGCGCGTTGTCGTGCACGGCCGGCTGATCCGACTGGATCCCGACGAACGCGCTGTGCATGTCGTGCGCGGGATACAGGATCTTCATCAGGCGGAAGATGCGCTCGCTCTCCTGCGACAAGGCGTCACGCAGTCCGGCCACCACCGGCTCGGCGCCCGTGAGCGACCCGCCGATGGCGTCGAGCACCTGGTAGGAGCGGTAGTGGCCGGTGATCTCGGCCTCGAGCGCGGTCTCGACCAGTGCGCGCTGCACCCGACGCTCGGGATAGAGCTGCGCGAGCTTGTTGAGCGCGGCCAGCACCCGCATGCGCAACGCCGGGTCGCCGGTGATCACGTTGTCGACGAGCACGGCGTGCGCGGCGGGCGTGGCCATGGCCTGCAGCACTGCCGGCAGCTCGAGCCGGATGGCCGGGGGCGTGTCGCGATCCTCGAGATAGTCGCGGATCGGCTCGATGATCCGGTCGCCGAACGATCCCAGCACGGCCACGATCTCGTCGGTGAGCCACGGCTCGGCAATGCGGTCGACCAGGCGGTGCACGAGCGTCCGCTTGCTCAGGCGTCCCGCCGAGCGCACGGCCTCGCGGGCCACTTCGGGCGCGTCATCTTCGAGCAGCTTGCGCAGTTCGCGGTCGAAGAGGTCGGGAGCCAGGCCAATCACCCGGGCGGCCTCGACGCGCGCGCGCACGCCGTCGTCACCGCTTTCCGCCACCATGCGCTGCAGCATCAGCTGCGCGGCGTCCACGTTCTGGGCCCGGCCAGGACGCGACAGAAAGGCGATGAGCGCCGCTTGAATCGAGAAATCGTGATAGTCGCCCACCTGCTCGATGAGCGCGAGCGGATCCACGTCCGAGTGCCGCGTCAGGTAGAGCAGCGCCTCGGTGCGCACCTCCAGGTGCGGATCGCGCAGCAGCCGCTCCACGTCACCCATCACCGTCGTCACGCCGGCCTGCGAGAGCAGGGTCAGGGCACGCACGCGCACATCGGACGACTCGTGCCGCAGCAGGTCGGCCACAGCGATCTGCACGCCGTCGGCCGGCCACGTCTCGAAGAAGCTCAGCGCGTAGATGATCTCGGTGGGCGATCCCCGCAGCTTCTGGCTGAGCGCCACGCTGGCGTTCCGATCGAGCAGCGCGCCACTCGCCCGCTCCGCGTCGAGCCGGTGCTGGTGGATGCTCTCCTGCAGGTTGGTCACGTACTGCCGGCGCGCCACGGCCGCCGCCGCCAGCCAGGCGATGACGATCGCCAGGGTGATCCAGCCGACCTGCACCGGATTCCAGCCGAGCCCGGCCGCGCACGCCAGCACGACGAGCCCGCCGAGCGCGTCGCCGAAGCGGTAGATCACCGTGTCGATGAACGACTTCACCCGGAACGTCTCGGCCGCCGACAGAGGCAGATAGAGCAGTTCGACGGTGACCTTGTCGATCGAATAGCGCAGCACCTGGTCGCTGGCTTTGAGCGCCGATACGGCCACGAGGGAGCTGAACACGAGCACGCCGAGCGTCGTCGAGGCCATGGCCACCGGCACGATGAACAGCGCCAGCCCCACCCCCACCGATCGCAACACGCGGCTCGTGAGCAGCAGCTGCAGCCCAAGAGAGGCCAGGCCGGCGATCATGTTGAACGACCCGAAGAACGCGGCCAGCTGATCGGTGTTGGGAATCTGCGCCTTCGCGATGGCCTTGAACTGCCAGCCGGCCACCGTGGTGGCAAACGACGCCAGGCCGATCACCCAGGCAATCGACCGCAGATAGGGCGAGGCCGCCACCGCCTTCAGGCTGGCGCGGAACCCCAGCGGCTCCATCGACACGTCGACGGCCGCCACTTCGGCCCGCTGCCACGACACGTGCACGAGCCAGGCCGACACCAGCAGGCTGCCTGCCACCCACAGCAGCAGCGTCTCGGTGCCGAGGTTCGAGGCCGTGAGGCGCGTGGCCAGGCCGCCCACGATCCAGCCCAGGATGGCGCCGCTGCCGATGAAGCCGAAGGCGCGCTTGGCTTCGCGCGTGGTGAGCACGAAATTGGCCAGCGTCCACACCTGCGACGGGGCCAGCACGCTGAAGATGCCGACCCACAGGTAGATGACGATGAAGAGCCAGCCCTGGCCGATGCCGGCGACGCTGCACCACCAGAACAGCAGGCAATTGCCCGCGTAGAAGAACAGGGTGCCGATCTGCAATGAGCGGAGCGACATCCAGCGGCTGGCGCGGATGTAGAGCGCCACGGCCAGGCCCACGAGTACGGCAATGGCAATGTCGGCGTAGGGCAGGTCGACGGCCGTGTAACGGTCGAGGAACAGGGCGTCGCGGGTGGCCTTGCTGGCCACCGTGCCCGACATGGTCAGGAACAGGTAGACGAAGAGCGGCCAGGACCGGTGCCACTCGGGTTCGCTCAGGCCCAGAATCCGGGCGACCACCTTCAGCATCCAACTACGTATCGTATTGCCGCTGGGTCGGCGGCTGCATAAGATTCATCCACACGCCCATGGCGACGTCCGCTCCGCGTCCGTCCCTGCTCACCCGCTGGCTGTCGCCAGTCGCCGAACTGCGCGCCGGCGAGGGCGGCACGGCGCTGCTGCTCTTCCTCTACTCGTTCCTGGCGATGACGTCGTACAACATCGTCAAGCCGGTCACGCGCTCGCAGTTCATCTCGAGCCTGGGGGCTGACAACCTGCCCTGGGTGCAGTTCGGGGCCGGCATGGTGATCGGCCTGCTGATGCAGGCCTACACGAAGCTCATCGCCACCGTGCCCCGGCGCTGGACGATCCCGGTCACGCAGGCCGGCATGATCGTGCTGCTCATCACGTTCTGGGTGCTGTTCACGCAGGTCGGCGCCGAGTGGGTGTCGGTGGGCTTCTACCTGTTCGGATTGATCCTGGGCATCCTGCTCATCAGCCAGTTCTGGACCCTGGCCAACGACATCTACGACCCGCGCCAGGCCAAGCGCCTCTTCGGGCTGATCGGCGGCGGGGCCAGCCTGGGCGGCGCCACCGGCGCGGCCCTCACGGCCGGGCTCGTCGAACGGCTCGGCACCAAGACGATGCTGCTCGTGAGCGCCGGCATCATGGTGGTGTGCCTGCTCATCGTCGTGCGCATCATCCGCCGGAACGAACGCGCCGGCCAGTCCGACGCATCGAAAACGGGCGAAGAAGAGAGTGTCGGCGGCGGTGAAGCGCTGGCCCTGCTGCGCGGCTCGCGCCACCTGCAGATCATCGCGCTGGTCATCACCTTTGCCGCCATCGGCGCCGCCATCATCGAGCAGCAGCTCAACATGGCGGCGGCACAAGCCAAGGGCCAGTCGAACACCGACGGCATCACGGCGTTCCTGGCGCAGGTCACGGTCTACCTGTCGCTCATCGGCCTGTTCATCCAGGTGGCGCTCACGAGCCGCATCCACCGTCTGCTGGGCATCGGCTTCGCTCTGATGATCCTGCCGGTCAGCCTCGGCGCCAGCGGGCTGCTCATGCTCACGGTGGGCGCACTCTGGACGGCCGGCCTGGCCCGAGTGCTCGACACCTCACTGCGCTACACCGTCGACAAGACCACGCGCGAGATCCTGTTCCTGCCCCTGCCGGCCGACGTGAAGTACCGCGCCAAGCCGTTCATCGACGTCACCGTGGACCGCCTGTCGAAGGGCGCCGGCGCGTTGCTCATCCTGGTGCTGATCAAGGACTGGGGCCTGGGCCTCACCTGGCAGCAACTGAGCTATGCCAGCCTGGCGATCATGGTGCTGTGGGTGGTGTTCGCGCTGCGGGCGCGCGCCGAATACATGGCGGCCTTCCGCAACAGCATCGTGAAGCAGGACATGAAGGCCGGCGAGATTCGCCTCGAGACGGCCGACCTTTCCACCATCGAGGCGCTGGTCGAGGAACTGGCCCACCAGGATCCCAAGCGCGTCATCTACGGCCTCGACCTGCTCGAGTCGCTCGACAAGCGGCATCTGGTGAGCCCGCTGATGCTCTATCACGAGCACCCCGACGTGCGCGCCCGCGTGCTGCGCCTGGCCGAAGCTACCGGCCCGGCCGGCGCCGATCGCTGGCTGCGGGGCATCGCGCGGGGCCTCACCGACGCGGAAGGCGACGTGCGCAGCGCGGCCGTGCGGGCGCTGGCCGCGGTGAAGGGCCAGGAAGCGGCGGCGCTGATGCGCCCCTACCTTCAGGACGCCGATCCCGCGCTGGTAGTCACGGCCGCCTCCGCCCTCTCGAACAGCGCCGACGCCGCCGATGTCACCGCCGCCTCGGAAGCGTTCCGCGCCCTCATCGACGACTCGCGCGAGCAGCGCGCCAGCACCCGCGCGGAAGTGGCGCGGGCGCTCGGCCGCGTGGCCAATCCCGCGTTCCGGCCGCTGCTCGTGCCGTTGATGTTCGACGCCGACATCGACGTGGCCCGCGATGCCATCAAGAGCGCCGCCCGGCTCGGCAGCGGCGACTACCTGTACGTCACGCCCCTGGTGTCGCTGCTGCGGAATCGCCTGCTCAAGGGCGCCGCCCGTGACGTGCTCGCCAGCTACGGCGAGGAGGTCGTGCCCACGCTCGTCTACTTCATGCGCGACCGCGACGAAGACATCTGGGTGCGCCGGCACATCCCCGCCACGCTGGCGCGCATTCCCTGCGCGGCCACCCTGCAGGCGCTCGTCGACGGGCTCGACGACCCCGACGGGTTCCTACGCTACAAGTCCCTGGCGGCGCTCGAGCATCTGCGCCGCACGCGGCCCGAACTCACGGTGCCGCAAGCCACGATCGACCGGCTGGTATCGGCGGAAACGGCCCGGGCGTTCGATCGCCTCACCCTGCACTACAACCTGTTCCACGCCGGCGGCCTCGACCACGACTGCCTGCTGGCGCGCGCCCTCACGCAGAAGTACGAGCGCGCGTTCGACCGCGTGTTCACGCTGCTCGGACTCGGGCACTCGTCGAGCGACATCGCCGCGGTGCGCCACGCGCTCACCTCGGGCGACGCGCGCAGCCGCGCCGGTGCGGCCGAGTACCTCGACAACATCCTCAAGGGCGAGTCGCGGGCGCGCGTCATGCTGCTCGCCGAAGACATGCCGCTCGACGTGCGCGTGCGCAAGGGCAACACCATGTTCCGCACGCGCGAGCGCGACGTGGAAGATACGCTGGCGCAGCTCGTGCACGACGACAGCCAGGAGGTGGCGGCCACGGCCATGCAGCTCGTGGAGACCCGCCAGCTCTGGTCACTCGCCGGCGACCTGGAGCACGCACTCGAGCACCGGCCGGCCCGCGACTGGTGGGTGTTCGAGGCCGCGTCATGGGCGCTGGCCGCGCAGCGCATGCCGGCCGAGCGCCGGCGCGTGTTGTGGCAGGAGCCGCTGCCGGCCGTGGAACTCGCCGATCGGCTGCGTCACATCCAGCTCTTCGACTTCGTCTCGGTCGACGAACTCTTCCGCGTGGCCAGCCTGGGCCGCCAGGTGCGCCACGAAACCGGCCGGGTGATCGCGCAGGAAGGGCACGCCGCCGACATGCTGCACATCGTGCTCGATGGGCGGGTGGCCGTGGCCAGCACGCGCGACGGCCGCACCGAGATTACGGCGCCCGGGGTGCTCGGTTTCGAGGATGTGCTCGAAGGCCATCCCGTGCGCGGCACGGCGACCGCGCTCGAGCCCACGATCACCCTCACGATGACCACCGAGGAGTTCCTCACCCTCGTCTCGGAGAACGTCGAGATCGCGCAAGGCATCTTCCGCATGCTGCTCGAGACGCGCTGCGCGGTGGCCTGGCGCACGGTGGTGCACGGCGAGCTCTCGCCCGAGCTGGAGCAGCGCGTGGCCGACGGCGTGCAGGCGCTCGACGGCCTGCTGCTGTTGCAGGCCAGCCCGCTGCTGCAGCGCGCCACCACCGCCGAGCTCGTGCGGCTGGCAGCGGCGGCGCGCGTCGTGCCGCTCGTGCCCGGCACGGCACTGTTCAAGCCGGGCGACGTGGCGGCCATTCACGCGGTGCTGAGCGGCCAGGTGTCGGTGTCGGGGGCGGAGGGCGCGGCAGCCGATCACGCCGACAGCGGCGACGTGGTGGGCATGTACGAGGCCTTGAGCGGCCGCTACATGACCTCCACCGGCACCATCGCGGAGCCGGGCACGGCCCTGCGGATCGACCGCACGGAGCTCTTCGAGCTGATGGCCGACAACATGCCGCTGCTGCAGGGCATCTTCAGCGGGCTGGTGCACACGAGCGCCAGGCTCGCCGCGCGCGCCGCGGCACACGAGATACACGGGGCGCACGTCCACGCGGCGCCGTAGGCGCGCTGACCGGCCTCAGGCCGGCAGGCGCACTTCGAAGCAGGTCTCGACGCCAGGCGCGCTCGTGACCCGCACCGTGCCGCCGTGGCGCTCGACGATGGCCTTCACGATCGACAGTCCCAGCCCGGTGCCGCCCGCATCGGTGCGGGCGGTGTCGGCCTTGTAGAAGCGGTCGAACACGTGCGGCAGGTGTTCGGCTGGGATGCCTGAACCGGTGTCGCGCACGGCAAACACGGTGGTCATCGCGTCGCGCGACGCGCTCAACGACACATGTCCACCAGGAGGCGTGTGGCGGAGCGCATTCGCCGTGAGGTTCTGCAGCACCTGCTCCAGGCGGCGCTCGTCGCCGCGCACCGTGCCAGCGTCGGCTGCCACATGAATGTCGAGCCTGATGGCGGCCGCGGCGGCCGCCGGACCGTGCCGTTCGACCACGCGCGTGAACAGCCGCGACACGGGCACGTCGGCCACGTCGAGCGGCGCGCCGCCGGCATCGAAGCGGGCCAGGTCGAGAAGATCGTTGACCAGCCGCTCGAGGCGCTGCGCCTCCACGTCCACCACGTGCACGGCCTGCCGGCCCTGCGGCGAGGCCGGCGCAAAGGCCGGCAAGGTCAGCGTCTCGGCGTAGCCGCGAATGGCGGTGAGTGGTGTGCGCAGTTCGTGGGTCACGTCCGCCAGCAACTGCCGCCGCGCCCGGTCGGCATCGACGAGCGCCGCCTCGCGCGCCGCCGCCTCGCCGGCCATGCGATTGAAGGCACGCGCCACTGACGCCACCTCGTCGCCGCCCGCCTCCGAGGCCCGCGCCGCGGCGTCGCCCGCGCCGAAGCGCCGCGCCGCGTCCTCGAGATCGCGCAGCCGATTCTGCGCCGGCCGGAACACGGCGAGCGAGGCCAGCGCCGTGCCGGCCAGCAGCAGCACCGCCAGCCCGGCGGCGAGCCACGGCGCCAGTTCGCGCGCCACCGCGCCCAGCGGACGGCCGCGCGCCACGAGCACCGCGGCAGCCACGCGCCCGTCCACGCGCACCGGCGCCACCGCCCACGGCGGCCCGGGCGGCGGCACCCGCACGGCTGCGCGATCGTCGTCGGTCACGCGCCCCTGGCCCCGGCCGCGGACGCGCCCAGGTCTGAGCACCGGTTCGCGCCAATCGCCCGCCTCACCCGCGCGCAGGCGTCGCAGGGTCGCGTCCACCATGGCCGGTGGCGGGTCGATGCCGGCCGTCACCACGCGGCCGTCGGCCAGCACCAGCGCGGCCGGCCGCGCGAGGTCGGCAAAACGCGCGCGCGCCAGGTCGGCCAGGTCCGCGTCCGGCGTCCGTGTCGCGGCCTCGGTGAGCTCCTCCGCCACGAGGCGCGTCAGGTCGCCGAGCAGGCGCGGCGGCAGCGCCTCGTCGCGCTGGGCCGAGAGCCACAAGAAGAGGCCGCCCTGCGCCAGCAGCGTGGCGGTGAGGAACACGATGAAGCCGATCGCGATGCGCCAGTACAGGCTGCGATACCACCGGCGGGGCTCCGGAGCGGCGACGGCGGGGCTAGACATCGGCGAACTTGTAGCCGGCGCCCCACACGGTGAGCACCAGCGTGGGTGATTCGGTGTCGGTCTCGACGCGCTTGCGGAGCCGCTTCACGAGCGTATCGACCGACCGCGGGGTGACGAACGTCTGGCCCGGCCACACACGTGTCAGCAAGGCCTCGCGACTGAACACGATGCCGGGATGCGACGCCAGCAGATGCAGCAGCTTGAACTCCTGGGTGGTCAGTTCCACGTCGTGGCCGCGCACCCGCACGCGCCGCTTGGCCGGGTCGATCTCGAGGCCGTGGATGGTCACGACCTTGCCCGCGGCCACGCCGGCGCTCTCCCCCGCCTCGGGCGTGGCCGCGCGCGCGCGTCGCAACAGCGCGCGCACCCGCGCCACGAACTCGCGGATGCCGAAGGGCTTGGCCAGATAGTCGTCGGCGCCGCTCTCGAGCCCCAGCACCTTGTCGGATTCCTCGCCGCGGGCCGTCAGCATCAACACCGGCGTGCCGATGTTGGCGCCGGCGCGGCGCAGCGCCCGGCAGAGCGTAAGGCCGTCCACGCCCGGCAGCATCAGGTCGAGCACCACCAGGTCGAACGGCGTGCCCGAGAGGCGGTCGAGCGCTTCGCGGCCGTCGCCGAGCAGGGTGCACTCGAGCCCCTCGAGGCCGAGGTGCAGCGCAATGAGGTCGCGAATGTGACGGTCGTCTTCGACGACGAGGACATGAGCCATGGCTGCCAAACCGGGTGCTGCGATCTTACGGGCCAATCGCGGCTTGTGGCGCCTTCGGCAGCCTGCCATACTTTTTTCACCAGTCCGCCGCCGCCTCGTCACGCGGCTCCCGTCTCATTGAACAGGAAGGGCTGGAGGACAACACCAATGACCAAGACATTCAAGCTCGTTGCAGGTACCGCACTCGGACTCGCACTGATGACCGGAGCTGGCGTCGCCGTGACCGCGGCCCGGGAACAAGGCCCGCGCGGCTTCATGGGGCCGGGGGGACCCGGCCGGGGCCCCGGGGGGCCGGGGGGCATCGTTCCTGGCCTGCGGGGGCTGGACCTCACCGAGACGCAGCGCGAGCAGGTGAAGGCCGCGATCGACTCGCACAAGACCGAGTTCGAGGCGCAGGCCAAAGCGATGCAGACGGCCCGCCAGGCGCTGCACGCCGCGGTTGCGGCCGACACGTTCGACGAGGCGGCCATCCGGTCGAAGGCAGCCGACGTGGCGGTGGTGGACGCCGACGGCGCGGTGTTGCGCGCCAAGGTGCACTCGGAAGTGTGGGCGCTGCTCACGCCCGAGCAACAGCAGAAGGCCAAGACGCAGCAGGCTGAGCGGGCGGCGCGGCGCGGCCAGATGCGTGAGCGCGTCGAGCAGCGGCGCGGCCAGCGCCAGGAACGCCGGCAGCAGGCGCAACCGCAGCGCCACTGAGACGCCGCGTGGACGGTCGGGCGGACGGGCAACCTCGGCACGAGCCGGCGTTGCCCGTTCGCACGTACGCCTTGACACGCGCCCCCCGGGGTCTATGATGCGCGGTACGACGTCGCATCAAACTCTGGAGGCAGGCATGAGAACCGTCCAGCACGTTCTGCAGGCGAAGTCCGGCGCGGTCATCTCCGTCTCGCACGACGCCACCGTCTACGACGCCCTCGCCCTCATGGCCCGCCATGACATCGGTGCGGTCGTGGTCGTCACCGGCGGTGACATCGCGGGCATGTTCACCGAGCGCGACTACGCGCGCAAGGTGATTCTGCATGGCAAGTCGTCACGCGACCTGCTCGTGGCCGAGGTCATGACGCGGCAAGTGCTTACGGTGACGCCGCACTGCACGATGGACGACTGCATGGCGATCATGACCGACCACCGTGTGCGGCACCTTCCGGTGCTCAGTGAATCCGGCGTGGCCGGTATCGTGTCGATCGGCGATGTGGTGAAGGCGATGCTCGACGAGCAGCGCTTCACCATCCAACAGCTCGAGCACTACATCACCACGTAAGAACGGGGACTCGGGACTCGGGGCCAGGGAAGGGCCTAGTTGCGCGGGCGGATGCGCAGCAGGCGCAGGCCGTTCAGGGTCACCGCGACGGTGGCGCCGGTGTCGGCGAGCACGGCGAGCCACAGCGGCGCCGAGCCGAGCAGGGCCGACACGAGGAAGGCCAGCTTGGTCGCGAGCGCGATGCCCACGTTCTGGTGAATCACCTGCACGGCGCGTCTGGCGTGGTGTCCGAGCAGCGCCAACCCCTCGGCCTCATCGGCCGCATCCACGAGCACCGCGTCGGCCAGCGCCATGGCGGCCGGGCCGTCGGCGTCAGTCGCCACACGCACGCCCACGCGGGCAAAGGCCTCACGCGTGTGATGACTGGTCGACGCGGCCAGCTCGAGCGGCGCGCCGCCCTTGACCACGACGCCGCGCTGGGCGAGCGCCGTCACCGCCGCCACGACGGTAACCGGCGTCGAGATCACGAGCGCGCATGGGCACGCCATCACCAGGAACACCAGGGCGCGGTAGAACCACTGCGCCCACAGGCCGTCCACGAGCGGCGGCCCGAGCGCGACGACCAGCGCCGCCACCGTCACGGCCGGCGTGTAGATGGCGGCGAACCGCTCGATCCAGCGCTCCACGGGCGCGGATTGCTGGCTGCTATCGGCCGAGAGCACGCCGTGATCGGCCACCGACGCCAGAGCGGCGCGCGCGCGCTCGAGACTCCAGGCTTCGAGCCGGTGCGCCACGGCGAACAGGCAGGCCACAGCCCCCGCCTCGGCCCATTGGCCGATGGCGGCCGCGCCGGCCGCCGACAGGCACACGAGCACGTGCATGTCGAGCCGCAGATGGCGCAAAGCCGCCAGGGCACGCGGCCACATGCGCCACAACCCGGCCACGACTGCGAGCGCGTAGGCCGGCACCGCCAGTGGCGCATGCGCATGCGCCAGCACGTCGGCCCCGGCGTGCCCGAAGAACGCCTCGCGCCAGGTGTCGGCCGCCATGCCGTCGAGCGCCCAGCCCACGAGCCACAGGGCGCCGCTCAACGCCACGTCACCATAGGCGGCAAATGAGGGCGCGCCGGCGACCGCGCCGGCGCCCGCGGGTTCCACGGCCAGGCCGGTACGAATGATGGCCTCGCGCACACGCGCTTCTGAGGTCTGCGCCGGGTCGATGGCCAGGTCGACGCGGCTGTGCACCAGGTCGAACGCCAGGTGCACCACGCCGGGGTCGGACTCGAGCGCCCGGCGCACGAGTGCCACTTCATCGGCGCAGTCCATGGCGGGCACGCGCAGGCGCACCTCGCTCAACGTGGCGGGTGGAGTGGATGTGGACGAAGCCATGCCGGGTCAGTGCGGCACGTCACCACGCGCCGAGCCTGCCATTATGATGCCCGCAGCCCGGTGTGGATACCCGGACCGATGAATCGACGTCGATCAGCGTTGAGCGGATGACGGGACACGCTCGGCGGCGACCGCGGCATGCGAGCGGCGCGGCTCGGCGCCGCCTTCGACGGTACGGGCCGCCACGTCGACCAGCACGGCCGAGGCATAGCCGTAGCGCACCTCGCCCTTGCGGCCGATCTTCTGGAAACGGTGGCCGCGGCGCTGCAGGTCGTCGAGCAGCGGGCGCGGGAAACGGTCTTCGATCTCGATGCGCGCGCCGTGCTCGAGCGGATCGGCGGGATCGCGCCCGGGCAGGAAGCGGGGCGCCTCGATGGCGGCTTGCGCGCCAAGCCCGCCGTCGATCACGCCAGTGATCACGTTGTAGACCGTGAGGGGAATCCAGGCGTTGCCGGCGCACCCCACCGCCAGGCGCGGCACGAGGCCATTGGCGGTTTCGGCAAACACCAGCGTCGGCACCGTGCCGGTCGTGGACCGCATGAGCGGCACGAGGCTGCCGTAGGCGCCGGGCGTTGGCCGCGAGCTGCGCAGATGGTTGTTGTAGAGGAAGCCCAGGCCCTTCGACACGTAGAAGGTGCCGCCCCAGGTGCTGAGCGTCTGGGTGACCGCAATCAGATTGCCGTCGGCATCGCCCACGGCGAAGGCCGTCGTGCCGCGGCCGATCCGCGTTGGCGGCGGCGTGAAGGGCCCGTCGTCCTGGCCTTGCCGTTCGTAGGTCGAGGCCTTGGCGGGATCGATTTGCCGGAACAGCCGCGCGGCATGATCCGGCTGCAGATGCTCGGCGAAGTCCACCGGCCAGCGTTCGGGGTCGGCCACCCGGCGCAGCGGGTCGCGCACCTTCCATGCCTCGATCACCTGATGCCAGTAGTCGGCGTCGCTCGTCGCACGCGCGCCGGCCTTCGGGGTGTAGTGGCCCAGCACCTGCAGCGACTCGATCAACTGGATGCCGGTCGACACCGGAGGACTGGGCGAGAAGATCGCGTGGCCGCGGTAATGGCCGCGCACGGGCGCGCGCTCCATGGCGCGATACTGCGCCAGGTCGGCGTAGGTGATGATGCCGCCGTGGTCGGCCATGTCGGCGGCGATCTTCCTGGCGATGTCGCCGCGGTAGAAGGTGTCGGCGCCGTCGCGCGCGATCGCCCGCAGCGTGGCGGCGTAGTCCTTGTTCACGAAGCGGTCACCGGGCTGCGGCACGGCGCCCCCGGGCAGGAAGATGCGCGCCGATTCGGGGTACTTCTCGAGGAAGCGGCGCCCCTCGTTGATGCTCGACGGCAGCGCCTCGTCGAGGATGAAGCCCTCGTCGGCGAGGGCGATGGCCGGCTCGATGAGCTGCGCCCACGTGACCTTGCCACTGCCGTAGTGGCGGTAGAGATGATCGAGGCCGGCCACGACACCAGGAATGTTGGCGGCCGCGGGACCGTCGCCGACGATGCGCCCGTCGCGCAGAATCGCGGGGTTGTCGATCGTGGCGTGGCTCGGCGTCTGGTCCTTGTATTCCACGACCGTGGGCGTGGCCATGCCCTTCAGGTAGAGCACGGCGGTGCCATCACCGCCCAGGCCCGACGCCTCGGGCTCGACGACTCCGAGCGCGAACGACACGGCAATCATCGCGTCGACGATGTTGCCGCCGCGTTCGAACGCCCGGCGGCCCGCCTCCGACGCGAGTGGATGCCCCGACACGATCACCGCCCCGCGCGACGTGACGACCGGCTTGATGAGCGGCTGCTCGGCGACGAGTTCGTCGAGCACCGCCTCGAGCGCGTCGGGCGTGCGCGCGGCCTGGGCGCGCGGCCGGTACTTCTCTCCGAGCGTCACCCACAAGGCCGCGGCCGGACCGCGGTCGTAGTAGAGGCGGCGGAGGGTGTCCCAGGTGCGCTCGAACACCGCCGTCAGGGCGCGCGGCGAGGTCAGCGGCGCTGTGAGCACCGGGCCCGCCTCGTCGACGGGCGCTGGCGCGGCAACGCGCCACATCTGGAAGGCGGCGGCCGGGGCGAAGAGCGGCGGCGCCTCGCCGTGATCACGCGTGGGGTTGCCGTTGTAGCTGGGCTCGGGCGCGGGCACGCCGGTGACGAGCAGCGTGCGGCCGTCGGGCGACCAGGCGGGTGCGCCGGCACGGCGGGACACGAGCACGCGGCGGGGCCGTCGGCTTCGGCCGTGCGCGAGGAGCCCGCGCGCCTTCGGTTTGTGGCAAGTCCACGGTGGCCACCCACACCGCACCTACGCCGGCACGTACGCCGTGGAAGGCCAGGCGCGTGCTGTCGGGGGCCCAACTCACATGGCTCTCGAGGCCAGCGGCGCGCACCACGCGCGTGGGCCGCGGCGATCGCGGCCCGTCGGTGGTCGAGGCGGCCACGCGCGCACCGAGCGCCACGGGCGTGGCCGCGGCGGCCGGCGCGGGCATCACCCACAGATCCACGTCGTCGTCGGCGTCGCGTTCGGAGATGAAGGCCACGAGCGCGCCGTCGGGCGACACCCGCGGATAGGTCTCGTTGTCGAGCGTGTCGGTGAGCGGCACGGGCGTCTGCCAGGCCGGCGACCCGGCCACCGGCTGCACGATTTGCAGGTCCCACTGGGCCCCCGGATCGGCCCCCACGCGGCCGTGGCGCGGGGCCCTGCTGGCGAACACGATGCGGCCATCCGGGGTGAACGACGGCCAGCGTTCGTCGCCGGGCTGGGAGGTGACCGGCGTGACGGTGCCGTCGCGCAACACGGCCACGTAGAGATCGAAGCCCGTGCCGCGATCGGCGGCAAAGGCCACGCGGGCGCCGTCGGGCGAGAACACGGGGTCGCGCTCGATGCCGGGCGCGGCTCCGGCGGCCAATGGCGCCGCCTGCTTGCCGTCGGCCGCCATGGTCCAGATCGCGTCGAGCGCCGACACAGCCACCCGCGTGCCGTCGGGCGACCAGGCCGGATCCTGCGCGCCGACCAAGGCGCTCGCCGCCTGCGCCGACACGCCAGCGCGGCCGGCGCCCGCCGACGCGGCCAGCGCTCCGGCCGCCACGACCACCGCCGCGCGCCGCCAGGTCATGCCGCGCTCACCGCCGTGGATCACCGGGCGCGCACGGCATCGGCAATCTTCTGCGCCGACAAGCCGTAGTAGTGCACCAGCTCCTCGGGCGTGCCGCTGCGCGGAATCTCGCGCACCGCCAGCCGGGTCACGACCGCGCCGGTCGGCGCCACGGCCCGCGCGACCGCATCACCGAGGCCGCCCACGGCATAGTGGTCCTCCACCGTGATGAGCCGCGCCGTCTCGTGTCCGCAGCGCTGCATCGTC
Source organism: uncultured Acidobacteriota bacterium (assembly GCA_963814395.1). GTDB lineage: Bacteria > Acidobacteriota > Vicinamibacteria > Vicinamibacterales > UBA2999 > CADEFD01. The sequence goes on along the minus strand of CAWFCS010000027.1, from coordinate 231,396 downwards.
GCCGCATCGATCGGCTGCACCGAGTAGGCGTCCACCACGCGAATGGCGATACCTTCGGTCTTCAGCAGGTCGTAGGCCTTCAGCGCCTCGAACAGCGTGATGCCCGCGCCAATGACCGTGGCCACGTCGTGCGCGCTCTCGCGCAGCACGTTCGAGCCGCCAATCCGGAACGGCGCGTCGTTGGCATAGATCACCGGCGTCTTGGGCCGCGACATGCGCAGGTAGACCGGGCCGGGGTGATAGGCCGACAGGGCGACGAGCCGCTCGGCGCACACGGCGTCGCTCGGATAGAGCACCGTCATGTTGGGCTCGGCGGTCATCATCGCCAGGTCTTCGAGCGCCATCTGCGAGCCGCCGTCCTCGCCAATCGACACGCCCGAGTGCGATCCGGCCAGCTTCACGTTGAGGCCGCTGATGGCGGCCATGCGGGTGAAGTCGGCGGCGCGCGACAGGAAGGCCGCGAACGTCGACGGGAACGGAATGGCCCCGCGGCTCGCCAGCCCCATGGCCGCGCCGATCATCACCTGCTCGGCGATGAAGCACTGATAGAAGCGCTCGGGATGCCTCGCCTCGAAGCGTTCGCTGAAGGTGGAGTTCTTGACGTCGGCGTCGAGCGCCACGACCCGTGGATCGGCATCGCCAAGTTTGGCGAGGGCGGTGCCATAGGCCTCGCGCGTGGCCACGAGGTCGCCCAGCGCGTAGGCGGGCAGCGCCACATCCGCGGCCGTGAGGGCCCGCGGTGCCGGCGGTGCAGGCGCCGCCGGACGGCGAATCACGGCGGTGGTGCCGGCGGGTTCGGGCACGAGTTGCGCGTCGAGCTCCGCGAACGCGCGCGTGAGCTCGTCGCCCTTCTTGAGGGCCTTGCCGTGCCAGTTCGGCTGGCCGGCCAGGAAGCTCACGCCCTGGCCCTTGAGCGTGCGCGCCAGGATCATCGTCGGCCGGCCCTTGGTGGCCCGCGCCTCGGCGAGCGCGCCGAGAATCTGCGCCATGTCGTGGCCATCGATGGCGATGGCATGCCAGCCGAAGGCCTTCCACCGCCGCTCGAACGACCCGAGGTCGTGGCCGTGCTGGGTGCCCCGGCTCTGACCGAGCGCGTTCACATCGGTGATGCCGACGAGGTTGTCGAGGCCGAAGAACTCGCCCGCCGCGGCCGCCTCCCACACCGAGCCTTCCGCGCATTCGCCGTCGCCCATGAGCACGTAGGTGCGATAGTCGCTGCCGATGCGGCGCGCGTTCAGCGCCACGCCGATGCCGGCGCACAATCCCTGGCCGAGCGATCCGGTGGCCACGTCCACGAACGGCAGGCGTGGGGTCGGGTGGCCTTCCAGGTCGGACGTGAACTTGCGCAGGTTGAGCAGGTCGGCGCGCGGGATGAACCCGGCTTCGGCCCACGCCGCATAGAGCAGCGGCGCGGCATGTCCCTTCGACAGCACGAACCGGTCGGCGTGCGGATGCTGCGGATCGGCGGGGTCGTAGCGCATCTCGGCGAAGAACACGGCCGCCACGAGATCCGCGGCCGACATGCAGGTGGTGGGATGCCCACCGCCGGCCTCGGTCGTGGCGCGAATCGACTCGATGCGAAGCCGTGTCGCGATGTTCTTCAGCACCGGCACGGCCAGGGACGTCTCAACAGTCACGCAGGTTCCTCCGGCCCGGAGTGTAGCAGCGCGCTCCGGACACGGGCAACGCCGAAGAACGGCGCGAGGCCGAAAACACGCGCTCCGCACTAGAATGGGGGGATGGTCGTGTTGCGCTACGTCTACGTGGTGGCGCTCGTCGTGTGGGTGGGTGGTCTCATCGCGGCGGGCGCGTTCGTTGCGCCGGCGCTGTTCGGGGTGCTGCAGGCCGAGGCCGGCACCGCCGGGCGGGTTCTGGCCGGCGCCGCGTTCGGCGAGGTGCTGCGCCGGGTGCTGATGGCCGGCGAGGTGGCCGGCCTCACGATGCTCGTGGCCATGACCATCCTGCGGCTGCTCGGCCCCAAGCCCCTGAGCTACGGCATTCGTGCCGGACTCATCGGCGCGATGCTGGCGCTCAACGCCTACACGGCGCATCTCCTGCTTCCGGAAGCCGACAGCCTGCGCCGCCAGATGGCCGGCCCCGTGGCCGAGGTGGCCGCCACCGACCCGCGCCGCGCGCGCTTCGATCACCTCCACAGCCTCTCCACCACGCTCGTCACGGCCATCGCCCTCGCCGGCATCGCCGTCGCGGCGTGGGAGGCGCGAGAATAGGTTCTCGGCATGACACATACGATTACGCTCATCCCTGGCGACGGCATCGGCCCCGAAGTGACGCGGGCCGTCGTGCAGGTGCTCGAAGCGGGCGGCCTCAGCGCCACCTGGGAACCGTTCGAAGCCGGCGCCACGTCGGTCGCGTCGGGCGGCACGACGTTGCCCGAACCGCTGCTGGCCTCGATCCGGCGCACCAAGGTGGCGCTCAAGGGCCCGATCACGACGCCCATCGGTGAGGGCTTCACCAGCGTCAACGTCGGGCTGCGCAAGGCGCTCGCGCTCTACGCCAACCTGCGCCCGGTGTGGAACCTGCCCAACGTGAAGTCGCGCTACGACGGCGTCGACCTCGTGATCGTGCGCGAGAACACCGAGGACCTCTACGCCGGGCTCGAGCACACCGTGGTGCCCGGCGTGGTGGAAAGCCTGAAGATCATCACCGACGTGGCCTCCACGCGCATCAGCCAGTTCGCCTTCGAGCACGCCCGCCGTCACAAGCGGAAGCGGGTCACGGCCGTGCACAAGGCCAACATCATGAAGCTCAGCGATGGGCTGTTCATCGAATGTGCCCGGCGCGTGGCGAAGGACTACCCCGAGATCCAGTACGACGAGCGCATCGTCGATGCCGCCTGCATGCAGCTCGTGATGTTCCCCGAGCGCTTCGACGTGCTGCTCATGCCCAATCTCTACGGCGACATCGTGTCGGACCTGTGCGCCGGCCTCGTGGGCGGCCTCGGCGTGGTGCCGGCGGCCAATCTGGGCGCCGACGGCGTGGGCGTGTTCGAGGCGGTGCACGGCAGCGCGCCCGACATCGCCGGCCAGGATCTGGCCAACCCGCTGGCCCTGCTGCTCTCGGGCGTGCTCATGCTGCACCATCTTCACGAAGACGCGGTGGCCGACCGCGTCATGCGCGGGGTCACGACGGTGCTGGCCGGCACGGTGCGCACCCGCGACATCGGCGGCACGGCCTCGACCACGGAGTTCGCCAACGCGATCTGCCGGGCCATGGACCAGCCGCAATGACCACCGACGAGATCGCGCAGGCGGTCTTTGCCCGTGACGAGGTGGCCAAATACCTCGAGGGCAGCCACGGCGTGCATGGCGACGAAGCTCGCGCCAAGGTCGAGGGCTACCTCGATGAGCTCCGGACGACGCAGCGCTACGAGTGGTACCGGGCCCTCGAGTATCCGCTCTTTCCCATCCTGCGGAAGCTGGAGCGCATCGACGAGCACCTCGAACACCCGCGCGCCGCCGCCGCGCGCGGCTGCCGCATCGTCTACGCGTCGAACCACCGCAGCCACATGGACTACCTGCTCGAGCTGCTGGCGCTCGACGACGCGGGCATGAAGCCGCCGATCATCGCGGCGGGCATCAACCTCTTCGGCGGTCCGCTTGGCCTGATTCACCGGCACGTCACCGGCGCCCTGCCGATTCGCCGCAACACCAAGGACCCGGCGTATCACATCACGCTCAAGGCCTACGTGGCCGAGCTGCTCAAGGCGCAGGACTTCTTCTTCTATCCCGAAGGCGGGCGCAGTTACAGCGGCGAGCTGAAGTCGCCCAAGACCGGATTGCTCACGGCCTGCCTGCAGTCGGCCCAGCCGAACCTGGTGATCGTGCCGGTGTCGATGGCCTACGACCTGGTGCTCGAGGATCACGTGCTGGCCCGCCAGAAGGTGAAGGGCCGGCAGCGCGCGTTCAGCCGCGAGGTGGCCGAGATGGTGCGCTATGCGGTGGGCTATCGCAGCCGCGCCTTCGTGACGTTCGGGGCACCGATCGCCGTGGACGACTTCACCGGCGACTCGCGGCGGTCGGTGCTCGATCTGGGCCATCTCGTGATGGAGCGGGTCGGCGCGCAGATCAAGGTGCTGCCGACGGCGCTGATGGCCGCGGCCATGGGTCCGTCGATTCCCGAAGCCGAGCTCGCCGACCGCATCGACGCCATGCTGGTGCCGCTCATCGCCAGCGGCGCGAATCTCGACGTGCGCACGTCGGCCGCCGTGATCGCCGCCGCCGCCGGTCCGCTCGAAGACCGCGGCATCATCGCCCGCGAAGACGGGCTGTTCCGGGTGCGCGAGCGCGGCCTGCTGCGCTACTACGCGCGCACCATCGAGCACCTGCTCCCGACCCCGGCGCCGAGGGACTGATGCTCGCCGTCACGTCGAAAGCCGTGTTCCACGGCCTGGCCCGCGTGGGCCTGCTGCGCCGCCTCGCCTCGCGCTACGGCATGGCCCCAGGCTACGGCTTCGCGCGGCGCTTCATCGCCGGCGAGTCGGTGGAGGAAGCCATCGACGCCGCCCGCACCCTGGGCGCCAAGGGCTTCCTCGTGTCGCTCGACTACCTCGGCGAAAGCGTGGCCACGCTGGAGCTGGCCGACGCCGCCACGCGCGACTACCTGACCATCATCGACCGGGTCGTGGCCTCGGGCGTGGAGCGGAACCTCTCGCTCAAGCTGACGCAGCTCGGCCTCGACATCGACCAGGCCACGGCGCTCGACAACCTGCGCCGCATTCTCGAACCCGCCGGCACGCACGGGTTCTTCGTGCGCATCGACATGGAGAACTCGCCCTACACCGACGCCACGCTCGACGTCATCGACACCCTCTGGGGCCTGGGCTACCACCACGTCGGCACGGTGATTCAGTCGTGCCTCACGCGCAGTCCGGGCGACATCGACCGGCTGAATGCGCTCGGCGCGCGGGTGCGGCTCGTCAAGGGCGCCTACCGCGAGTCGAAGACGGTGGCCTACCGCACCATGGCCGAGGTCGACGCGGCATTCATCGATCTGGCCCGGCGGCTGCTCGACCACAATCCGTATCCGGCCATCGCCACGCACGATCCGGCGATGATCGACGCGGTGAAAGCGCACGCGCGCGAGCACGGCATCGGGCCGGACCGCTTCGAGTTCCAGATGCTCTACGGCATCCGGCGCGATCTGCAGGCGGCGCTGCTGGCCGAAGGCTACCGCGTGCGCGTCTACGTGCCGTTCGGCAAGCAGTGGTTCCCGTATTTCATGCGGCGCCTGGGCGAACGGCCGGCCAACGTGGCGTTCGTCGTGAAGGGCATCCTGCGCGACCGCTGACCGCCGAGTTGCAGAAACTGCAGCGGCGCTGAATGTCACCGTGCCAGGCCCCGTTGCATACTTCAGCGGCACCAGTCGCGGATCAGGCCGGCCAGGGCGTCGCGGCACTGGCGCACGCTCGCCAGGTCCACCCACTCGTCGACGCCGTGCAGGCCGGCGCCGGTGGGCCCGAAGAGCACCGACGGAATGCCCGCCTCGCCGAGCACGGCGGCATCGGTCCAGAAGCTCATGCCGATGGTGTTGGCGCGGCAGCCCGCCGCCCTGGCCGTGACGCCGAGCGCGCGGGGCAAGGGATGCGCCGCGTCCACTTCATAGGGCGGCCGGCCGAAGAGGGCGGTGGCCTGGGCCGAGAACGTCGGGTCCTGCCCCGTCAGCTGCGCGAGGATGGCGTCCAGTTCACGCGGCCAGCACGTTGGGCCCTTCACCAGGCAGCGTGCGCCGCTCGAGCTGCAGCGTGCAGTGGTCGGGATAGCTGCTCAGCTCGCGCCCGCCTTCGATGAGCGAGGCGTGCAGCGACGCCGTGCCCAGGCGCGCGTGCCGGGCGCCGGCCTTGCAGTGCCGCATCCAGCGTCTGCAGCGCGACAGCACGCGCCCCATGTGCAGGATGGCGTCGATGCCCTCGGCCGGCCGGCTGCCGTGGGCGGCGCGGCCGATGGTGTCGATGCGCGCCCACTCGAAGCCCTTGTGGGCCACGGCGATGTCGAGGTCGGTGGGCTCGGTGACGACGCCAGCATCCGCCCGCCACCGCGTGACCAGCGCATCGGCGCCGATGCTCGAATGCTCTTCGTCGACCACGCAGGCCACGATCACGCGACCAGCGGCGAGCCCGCCGCTCGCGGCCACGACGCGCACGGCGTCGATCATCGCGGCGACGCCGCTCTTCATGTCCTGCGCGCCTCGCCCGTGCAGCCGGCCGTCCCGCTCGACCGGCGTGAACGGCGCCGCCATGCCGGCCACGCCCACGGTGTCGATGTGGCCGCACAACATCAGCGACCGTCCCGGCGCGCGCCCCTCGAGCGTGGCCACCACGTTGGGCCGCCCCGGCGCCACCTCCTGCACCTCGACGGGCAGGCCCATGGCCTCGAACTCCTGCACGAGCCGCTGCGCAATCGCCGCTTCGCCAGCCGCGCCGGGCACGAGCGTGGGATTCACCGAGTCGATCGCGACCAGGTCGCGCAGCAGGCGTTCGACGCTCTCCATGACCGCTAGATTCTGTCAGATTCCCGCGCGGGGTACGATGGCGGCATGTCCGCGCTCCGACTCCGCGCCGGCCTCGCCGACGGCTGCCGCCGATCCGCTGGAGCTGGCCCTGGCCGTGGCGCGGATGGCGCGCGCGCGCGGCGGCCGGGCCGTCGTGGTCGGCGGCTACGTGCGCGACCGGCTGCGGGGGCGGCCCTCGAAGGACCTCGACCTCGAGGTCTTCGGCGTGCCGCAAGACGACCTGCCGGCGCTGCTCGCCGCGATCGGACGCGTGGAGCCGGTGGGCCGCGCCTTCCCGGTCTACAAGCTCGGCCCGATCGACGTGGCCCTGCCCCGCCGCGAGTCGAAGCACGGCCGCGGCCACACGGCCTTCACGGTGGAGGGCGATCCCGTCCATGCCGTTCGAGGACGCCGCCCGGCGCCGCGACTTCACCATCAACGCCATCGGCTGGGATCCGCTCACCGACGAGTACCTCGACCCGTTCGGCGGCCGCGCCGACCTCGACGCGCGCCGGCTGCGCGTGGTCGACCCGCGCACTTTCGCCGACGACAGCCTGCGCGTGCTGCGCGCGGTGCAGTTCGCCGCCCGCTTCGCATGCACGCTCGATGACGAGGCCGCGCGCCATCTGCCGCGCCATCCCGCTCGACGACCTCCCCGCCGAACGGCTCTGGGGCGAGTTCGAGAAGCTGCTGCTCGTGGCGCGAACGGCCGTCGCTCGGCTTCACCCTGGCGCGCGAGCTCGGGGTGATCGAGCAGATGCTGCCCGAGATGGTGCCGCTCTACGACTGCCCGCAGGATCCGGAGTGGCATCCCGAGGGCGATGTCTGGATCGCACACGCTGATGGTGATCGACGAGGCGCGGCAGCGGAACGCCGACCTCGATCGGCCGCGGCTGGCCGCCGTGATGCTCGGCGCCGTCTGCCACGACCTCGGCAAGCCGCTGACCACGGCCGTGATCGACGGCCGCTGGCGCTCGCCCGGCCACGAAGCCGCCGGCGTGCCGGCCGCCACGCGGATCCTCGACCGCTTCAACGTCAACAGCATCGACGGCTTCGACGTGCGCCGCCAGGTGCTGGGGCTCGTCGCCGAACACCTGCGGCCGAGCGCGTTCCACAAGACGAAGGACACGGTGAAGGACGGCGCCTTCCGCCGCCTCGCCGCGCGCGTGGACCTCGAGCTGCTCGTGCGCTTCGGCCGCGCCGACTGCCACGGCCGCGGCGGCACCTTCGACTGCTCGGCGATGGACTGGTTCATCGAGCGCGCGCGCACGCTCGGCGTGGAGCACGCGCCGCCGGCGCCGATCCTGCTCGGACGCCACCTGCTCGAGCTCGGCGTGGCGCCCGGCCCGCGCATGGGCGAGATCCTGCGCGCGGTCTACGAACGTCAGTTGGACGGCGCAGTTGTCACGTTAGACGATGCGAGAGCCGCCGCTGGCGAAGCATTGGCGGCTGCCCGCCCTAGTCCCTAGTCCCTCAGCTCGCTGCGTGATGTACTTCGCGAAGTGGTCCGGCTGCACGTTGCCGCCGCTCACGATCGCCGCCACGGTGCCCACCGGCGCGCCCAGCCCGAGCATCACCGCCGCGGTCGGCGCCGCGCCGCTCGGCTCGGCCACGATGCGCGCGTTGCGGAACAGCCAGGCCACGGCCTTGGCCATCGCGTCGTCGGGCACGGCCACCAGGTCGTCGACGTACTGCTGCACGTGCGCGAACGTGATGTCGCCGGCGCGCATGTTCATGATGCCGTCGCCGATGCTCGACGTCTTCTCGAGCATCACGGGATGTCCGGCGTCGCGGGCCGCGCGCATCTTCATGGCGCCGGTCGGTTCCACGCCCACGATGCGCACGTCTGGCCGCGACAGCTTGATGGCCGTGGCCACGCCGGCGATCAGGCCGCCGCCGCCCATCGGCACGTAGACGGTGCCCAGGTCGGGCACCTGTTCCAGCAGTTCCAGGCCCACGGTGCCCTGCCCGGCAATCACCATCGGATGGTCGAACGGCGGGATGATCGACAGCCCGCGCGCCGCCGCTTCCTGCTCGGCGCGCGTCTGACGGTCGATCGACGTGGTGCCGGCGAAGATCACCTCGGCGCCGTAGCTGCGCACGCCCTCGACCTTCACGCTCGGCGCCGTCGTGGGCATCACGATCACGGCGGGCACGCCCATGGCCTTCGCGGCCATCGCCACGCCCTGACCATGATTGCCCGACGAGTAGGTGATCACGCCGCGGGCGCGCGCGTCGGCGGGCAGCTGCGCCAGCATGTTGAACGCGCCGCGCACCTTGAAGGCGCCCATCGGCTGCAGGTTCTCGCACTTGATCACGAACGGATGCGGCTCGCCGGCTGCGGGCCAGGGCAGCGCCATGACCGGCGTGCGCATGGCCGTGCCGCGCACGCGCTCGGCGGCGGCGCGGATGTCGTCGAGGGTCACGAGCGGCGTCACGGCGGCGCTCACTGCTTGCGCACCTGTGCGAACTGGTCGCCGTCGTTGTAGGTGGGCATGGCAGGCGCGGCCGCGATGCGCCAGGCCAGCGCCGCCAGCAGCTTCATGTCGTCGGCAGCGCCGGTGAAATCCCACGCCGGGTCGAACTGGTCGGACGGCTGGTGGTAGTCCTTGCCGTTGTAGGCCTCCTGCCGCGCCAGCAACGCCGCCGCGTTCGGGCCGTCGAACTGCTTCGGCTCGCTGAGCGACAGCGCCGGCACGCCGGCTTTGGCGAACGGGAAAGTGATCCGAGCGGAAGAAGTAGCCGCGCTCGGGATGGGTGTCCACGCCGATCACGCGGCCGCGTTCCGCCGCCAGATGCGTTCAACGCGGGCCCGAGCGATGGAACGATCGGCGCCGAGCATCACGATGTCCTTGGTCTTGCCCAGGTAGTTGGCGCCGTCGACGTTGATGTTGGCGGCAAACTGCGCCATCGGCAGCGGCGGATGCGCGGCGAAGTACTCGCTGCCGAGCAGGCCCGACTCCTCGGCCGTCGTGAACACGAAGTAGATCGAGCGTGCCGGGCCTGCTGCCGGCGCGCGCCATGGCCTGCGCGATGGTCAGCACCGACGGCGCAGCCCGAGGCGTTGTCGTAGGCGCCGTTGTTGATGCGGTCGGCGTCGGGCGCATCGGTAGGTGCCGGGGCCCGCGTGCCGAAGTGGTCCCAGTGCGCGGAGATGGCCACCGCCTCCTTCTCGTTGGTGCCCTTCAGCACGCCGATCACGTTGGGCGAGGTCTTGCGGGCGGCGCGCTGCGTGAGCGTGGCCGAGGCCGTCACCGTCAAGGGCTGCGCGCTGAATCCGCGGTTCGAGGCCTTGGCCCGCAGGGCGTCGAGATCCTGGCCGCCGCGCTTGACCAGATCCACCGCCGCGGCATTCGCGATCCAGGCCTTCACGCCGAGCGCCGGCGCGCCCGGGGCGGGGGGCAGCGAGTACTGGGTGCCGGTCCACGACGACTGCACGACCTGCCAGGGATAGGTCGCCGATTCGTCGGTGTGAATCAGCAACGCCCCGGCCGCGCCCTGGCGCGCGGCCTCTTCGAACTTGTAGGTCCAGCGGCCGTAGTAGGTGAGCGCCTTGCCGCCGAACAGGTTCGGCTCGTCGGCGGGCGCCGGCGGGTCGTTCACCATGATGAGCACCCATTTGCCCTTCACGTCCACGCCCGCGTAGTCGTTCCACTTGCTGTTCCGGCGCCACGATGCCGTGGCCCACGAACACCACCTCGCCGCGCACCGACACCTTCGCGTCTTCCACGCCCGAGAACGCCACCACGTCGTCGCCGTATTTGTAGGTGCGCCCGGGTACCGTGAGCGAGAAGCTGCGGTCCACCGTGGCCTCCACGATCGGCACCTGCTGAAAGTAGGTGCCGTTGTCGCCGCCGGGCTCGAGGCCGGCGAGTGCGAGCTGCGTGGCGAGATAGGCCGTGGCCAGCTCGCCCCCGCGCGTGGCCGGCGCGCGCCCCTCGAAGAGATCGCTCGACAGGATCTTGGTGTGCGCCGCAATCCGCGCCGCCGTGATCTCGCCTTCCGCCGGACCCGCAGGCGCAGCCGCTGGCGCCGTCGTGGGAGTGGACGTGGAACACGCGGCGAGGCAGCGACTGCCGGCCGTGGCCATGAGCGAGCGAAGTGCGAGTGAGCGGTCATGCCGAGCAGTATAGCCGCCGCACAGCGAGACAGCGGGACAGCGGGACAGTGGGACAGCGTGCCACGCCCCTAGCCCCCAGTCCCTAGCCCCTAGTCCCCAGTCCCAGCCCCTAGTCCCTAGTCCCTAGCCCCGCCCTTTGCGGAAGGCGAGGATGAGTTCCCCGCGCAAGATGTAGCGCGTGGCTTCGTGCGTGAAGCCCTGCGCCTCGAAGGTGCGGATGAGTTCAGCGCGCGTGTAGTGCGCGATGTGCTCATCGGCATAGGCCCCCGGCGCGAAGAAGCCGTAGAGCTTCTCGGTGACCACCCACTCCCAGTTGGCGTAGTCCGGCGTGCCGAGCACCAGGCGCCCGCCCGGCTGCAGCACCCGCACCAGCTCCGCCAGAATCGGCGAGTCTTTCGGCACGTGCTCGATCACCTGCGAGCACAGCACGCACGGAAAGCTGGCGTCGGCAAACGGCAGCGCGAAGCCCGACGCATGCACCAGCGGACGGGCGAACCGGCGGGCGTAACGCAGCTTACGCAGCAGCACGTCGACCGCCACGCTGCCCGGCGGCAACGCGGCGATGATGCGGCTCGAACCGCAGCCCACGTCGAGCACCGCGCCTTGGCCGGCGAACAGCTCGGTCACGTGCCGGTGCCGCTCACGCTGCCAGTAGCGCTGCAGCGGAATCACGCTGTCGTGCGCGCGGGCGTCGTAGTCGGCGCACTCGATCGAGTTGCGCAGCTTCCACAAGCTCCAGAACGTGCGCAGGTAATCCGCAGCAAAGCGCGTGGCGCGGGCATGCGACGCGCCGCCCGGCTCGGCCTCGTAGACGAACGGCACTTCGACGACCCGCCAGCCCTCGGCGTAGACCTGCACCAGGATGGCCTGCAAGGCGTCGAGCCGCGCCGGCAACGGCCGGAGCGCGCGCAGGATGGCCGCGCGGTAGAGGCGCACGCCGCTCGACATGTCGCGCACGCCGAGCGACAGGCCGCGCCCGAACACGGCATTCAGCGCGCGGCTGAGCCCGGCGCGCCGCGCCGGCATGCGGGCCGCACCGCCCGGCACGTAGCGCGAGCCGATGAGCACCTCGCCGTCGTGGCGGCGCTGCCACAGGTCGCGCACGATCGGCCCGGGCGAGATGACATCGGCATCGAGCGTGAGCACCCAGGTGCCCGACGCCGCCGCGAAGCCGGCGGCGAGGGCCGCGCCGTAGCCGGGCACGGCGGCACTGACGACGCGCGCCCGTCCGCGGGCGGCAGCGTCAGCCGTGGCTCGGTCAGCCTGATCTGGCGCCGAGAGCGCCACGAGGATTTCGCTGGCGCAGCCGAGTGGTGCGAGGGCCGCCTCCAGACGGGTCAGGGCCTGCGCCAGGCGGGGTCCTTCCCCGTCGGCGGGCAGCACGACCGACAGGTCGATCACTCGCGGCTCGCGGCGCGCCGGTACTCCTCGAAGAGGCGGGACGCATTGCCCGTGATGCCGTGCATGGCCGGCGACCATCCCAGGGCACGGGCGTTCGGACAACGAACGACTTGGTCGAGGGCCAACGCATCCGCGTAGGGCCCCATCTTGGCGCGGGCTTCGGTCAAGGGCATGAAGCGGACATCGGCCACCGGATCGACGTGCGACCGGATGGCCTCGGCGATGTCGAGCACCCGCTCGTCTTCATCCCCGGCCGCGTGGAAGATGCCGGAGGCGTCGGTCGAGGCCACGAGCCGCGCGTAGAGATCCCCGAGGTCGCGGTCGTAGACGCACGGCCAGCGGTTCTTGCCGTCGCCGATCACGCGCACCAGACCGTTCAGGGCGTCCTTGAGCATGTCCGAGACGATGCCGCGCGCGCCACCGTAGACGATGCCTGGCCGCACGATGGCCGTGCGCAGCTGCGCACTCTGCGCCGCCAGCACCTGGCTTTCGTGCGCCGGCCGCCACTTCACGATGTCGGCAGGCGCGAGCGCGGCCGTCTCGTCGGCGCCGTCGGGTTGCGGTCCGAGCACCCAGATGCCCGAGGTGTAGACGAAGGTCCGCGGTGCCCCGGCGCCAGCCAGGGCCGGCAGCACCACATCGAGAAACTGCTTGTCGACGGCCGGCCCGCGCGGCGTGTCTTCGAGGGCCGTGTGCACCACGGCGTCTGCGGCCGCCGCCTGCTTGAGATAGCGGGTGGGGCCGGCGATTTCGCCGAGTACCGGCGTGGCGCCGCGTGCCTCGAGGCGCGCGGCCTTTTCGGGGTCGCGAACCAGGGCCGTGACGTGGTGTCCGGACCGAATCAGAGCGTCAAGAACGGCAGCGCCGACGTAACCGGTGCCGCCTGTGAGGAATACCTGCATGTACCGACCGTCAGGGGAGGGCGGAATTCTACTTGGCCTTGCGGAATGGCGCCAGCGGGTCGGGAAATTCGTTCACAGATCCCAGACCCGACCACCGTCGTAGAACGTGATGAGGCCGTCTTCGCTCACCTTCAACACCGGACCGAACCGGCTTGCGGCGAGCGCGGCCGTGGTACGGGCGCCTTCGGCCAGGCCGTCGGCCTTGGCGTGTTCGCTCGAAAGCGGGTGCCGAAGAATGGCGCCCACGGCCAGCATCGATCCCCCCGCGTCCATCACCGTGGCGCCGTCGAGGGTGGCGAGCGCCGACAGCACGCTCGGGTCGAGCTCCGTCACCGAACGGCCGGCCAGCAGATGCAGCAGATCGCGGCGCGACGGCGCCCAGGGGTGGCCTTGCGGCTCCACCAGTTCCATGTCGAGCCGGTCGGCCGCGGCCACGAGCTGCGCCAGCGATTCCATCGGCCGCCGCAACACGGCAAACAGCGCGCCCTGGCGCGCGTCCGACAGATCGAGGGCGGTGCGGAACACCCGCTCGGCCAGGGCCGGGTTGCCCACCGCCGACTGCCAGAGCGCGTACTTGGACGTCTGGTCCAGCAGACGCCAGTCGGCGTGGCTGAAGCTGAAGACCTGCGCGCCGGCGGCAAAGACCTTGATTTCGCGGCGCGGGTTGAGCACGACGCACACGTGCGGACCAGCCACCGTGGCGCGAGCATGGCCGTGATAGGTCTGCGCGCAGGGCACGTCACCGAGCACGGCGGGGCCGGCGTGGTCGGCCCAGCGGCCGATGTCCACGATGTCGAGCAGCCGGCCGGTGCGGTTCACGAGGAACACCGTGCGGAGGCCATCGGCCAGCCGGTAGAAGCTCTTGATCGAGGCGAGGGCGCCCGTGTAGTGGAGGTCGTCCCGCTCGGCGGCGGGATACTGGCCGATCGGGTCTTCGTCGGTGCCGAGCAGCAGCACACCGGTGGAGATGGGCTGGTTCTCGTAGGTCGACAAGGCCGCCACCCGCATCATCTCGATGGCCAGAGCCACGCGGTCGGGGGCGGCAATGACTCCGGCCTGCAATTGGTAGGGCGCGCGGTCGAAGAAAGCGCCGACATACCGGTCTTCGATGGCGCCGCGAAAGAGGTCGGCGCGCTCGACCATGAGTTGGGGGCTGAGAATGGCGCGGTAACGGGCCGACAGCACGGCGCCGATGGCCCGGGCGAACTGCACCTCGTGCTCGGTGAACGGCCGGGCTGGGGGCACCCGCAGCGTGTAGCGGTTGCCGAACCATCGGATCGACAGGGCGGCAGGGTCGGCGCTCGGTTCAATCGCCAGCCGGCCGTCCGACGAGGGTGACGGCATCGCTTCGGTCTCGAGCCGGGCCCGCTCGAAGAACTGGGTCAGGGCCGACTGGAGCAGGCTGTCGTATTGGGCGCCGACAGCGAGCGCGGGCGGCAGGTTGGCCATGGGATCGCCCTGCGATCATAGTGCACCGCCACGCCAGCCTGTCCGCCTCCGGACGGGCCGCCAAACACTTCCCCGCTGGGCCATTGCCCGGGATACACTCGATGTGGCACACTTCTTGGTTGGAGTCCATTTGAGCAAAGACGATCTGATCGACATGCAAGGCACGGTGGTGGCCGTCCACAGTGGCGGCCTGTATCGCGTGCAGACCGAATCGGGACACGAAGTGTTGGCTCAGCTCAGCGGACGCATGCGCCGGTTCCGCATCAAGGTCGTGCCGGGCGATCGCGTCACCGTGGGCGTCTCCCCGTACGATCCCGTCCGCGGGATCATCACGTTCCGCGCCCGTTAGCCAGGCGCCATCTTGAAGCCACCCTCCTCCGCCTCTCCCTCGTCAGGACGCCGGCGCAGCGGCCCGCCGCGCGGCCGGCGCCGTTCGTCGTCGGGGCCCTCGAGCGCCCCGCCGCCCGACATCGCCACCGACATCCCGTGGGTGCTGGCCGACGACGTGCCGCCGGTCATCTTCGCCACGATGGGCCTCGACAAGCGCCTGATGGCCGGCTGCGGCGACATGGGCTACGCCGAAACGCGGCCGGTGCAGACCGCCGTGATTCCGCTCGCGCTCGACGGCCGCGACGTCGTGGCCTGCGCCGAAACCGGCACCGGCAAGACGCTCGGGTTCGTCGTGCCCATCCTGCAGCGCCTGCTCACCGAGCAGCCGCACTACGGCGACGAGGCGCGCGAGCCGTACACGCGCGCCCTCATCCTGGCGCCCACGCGCGAGCTGGCCGCGCAGATCGAAGACACCATCGTCGGCCTCACCTACCACACGCCGTGTTCGAGCGTGCCGGTCTATGGCGGCGTCGAGATGGGTCCGCAGGAGCGCGCGCTCAAGGCCGGGGTCGACATCGTGGTGGCCACGCCAGGCCGGCTGATGGACCACATGCGGCACTCGTCGGGCGACTTCCTGCGCGTGCAGACGCTGGTGCTCGACGAGGCCGACCGCATGCTCGACATGGGTTTCTGGCCCGACGTGCAGCGCATCCTCGGCTCGCTGCCGAAGGATCGCCAGACGCTGCTCTTCTCGGCCACGATGCCCAACGAGATCGTGACCCTCGCCAAGGAAATGCAGCGCGATCCGCACTACGTGCAGATCGGCCGGCGCCAGGGCGCGGCCCGTACCATCACGCACGCGATGGAAGAAGTCGAAACGCGCGACAAGGTCGACCGCCTGGCCAGGTTCATCCGGTCGGAAGCCGATGGTCCGGTGCTCGTATTCGTGCGCACCAAGATTGGCGCCGACAAGGTGGCGCGCAACCTGCAAGCCAAGGGCGTGCGGGCCGCCGCGCTGCACGCCGATCGCACCCAGCTCGATCGCCAGCGGGCCGTCGAAGGCTTCCGCTCGGGGCTGCATCCGGTGCTCGTGGCCACCGACATCGCCGCGCGCGGGCTCGACATCGACGGCATCGCCGTCGTGGTCAACTTCGAAGTGCCCGACACCAAGGAAAGCTACGTGCACCGGGTGGGACGCACCGGCCGGGCGGGATCGAGCGGCCGGGCCCTCACGCTCGTGGCGCCGGATCAGAAGCGCGAATGGCGCGCGATGGAGGCCGCACTTGGACTCGCGATGGCCTAGCGACGCGCCGCCCGCGACGTGCCGCCGGCCCGCCGCGGCCGAGGTGTCGCCGGCCACCGCGAAGTTCAACTCGTGCCGGTGGCAGCGCGCCGCTGAAGGCGACGTGCCGGCGTGCTGCGGGCACCGCGATGTGCTGCCGATGGCTGGCACCACCACCTTCAGTGCCGACTCGTGGTGCCCCGATTGCGCCTACTACAAGGCGAAGCGCGCGCCCAAACCCCGGCCCGCGCCCGACACACCGTACCGCTGGAACTCCTGACCGCGACGTCTACCTGGGCGGCGGGTCGTCGCCGAACTCTTTCGCCAGATCCACCCACTCGCCTTCCGGGGCCAGGAACTGGTACGCCCGCCAGTGCTGGCGGGCTTCGGGCGACCGGCCGAGCTTCTCGAGCGTAACCGCCAGGTAGAAATGCGCTTCGGCGTACTCGCCATTGAAGGACAGGGCGCGCCGGTAGTAGTCCACGGCCACGGCATGCCGGCCCAGGTCGTGGTGGATGTTGCCCAGGTTGAAATGGGCCTCGAAGAAGCTGTCGTCGAGGCGGATGGCGCGTTCGTAGAGCGCCTGCGCCTCGGGCAGTTCGTCGCAGGCGTAGCGCAAGTTGGCCAGGTTGATGAGCGCCGGCACCAGGTCGGGCTCGTCGTGCAAGGCGCGCCGGTAGGCCCGCGCCGCCTCCACCTGCCGCTCCGCGGTGCCATCGTCGAGCAGGGAGCCGTCGAGGAAGTGCTGCTCGGCGCCCGACAGCGGCCGCGTGCCGTCCAGGGTGACATCGGCCACGGCTGATTTCGCCATGGGCACCAGTGGCTGCTTGCGGGCCAGCGCGATGATCCGCGCCGGCTCGGCATCGAGCCGGAAGTCGAACGCGAGCTGGCCTTCCTTCGACAGCTGCAGATCGCGCAGCGCCGTGCGGAAGGCCACGCCCTTCTGCAACTCGCCGTGGATCTGCCGCAGCAAACCGAGATCCTGGAACGAGAACTGCGTGCCGCCGCCCCGCTGGGTGGGCGTGATGAAGCCCCACTTCTGGAGGTACCGCACGTGGTCTTCACGCAGCGCGGGATACATGCCCAGCACGTCGCGCGCGCCCGGCGACATCACGGCTGGCGGCGGCGGAATCGGGGCATCACTGGGTTCGGCCGGCATCGACGCTTCCAAGATGGCGAATTGATGCCGCCCTGTCAACGCATCTTCGTCGTGGCGCATACAATACCGCCATGATCCTTGCGGCCGATGTCGGGGGCTCGAAGACGTTCGTCGGGCATGTTCGAACGCGCGCGACCGCGACCGCGGCTGCTCGAGGTGCACACGCTGCGCACGCTCGACTTCCCCGGCCTGCCGGATCTGCTCCACGCGGCCGTCGGCGATGTGCGCACACGCGTGCAGGCCGTGTCGCTCGGTGTGGCCGGGCCGATCCTCGACGGCGTGGCGACGATGACCAACGTGCCATGGCGCGTGAGCCGCGTCGAGATCGCCGAGCGCTGCGGCGTGGCCGACGTGCGGCTGTTGAACGATCTCGAAGCGATGGCCCACGCCGTCACGGTGCTGCACGGCGACGAGCTGCACACCCTGCAGGCCGGGCGCCCTTCGGCCACCGGCAACGCCGCGCTCATCGCCGCGGGCACGGGCCTGGGTGAAGCGACCCTGCACCGCGTCGACGGGCGGATGCGGCCGGTGCCGTCCGAGGCCGGCCATGCCGACTTCGCCGCGCGCACCGACGCCGAGCTGGCCCTCGTGGTGGCGCTGCGGGCGCAGTTCGGGCGGGCCGACATCGAACACGTGGTGTCGGGTCCGGGCCTGGTCAACATCGCGCGGCACACGCACGACGGCGCGCGCTGTGCGATCGCCGGTGACCTCGACACGCCCGTGCGCGGCGGCGCGCGTGTCCTCGGTGGGCGTCGCCGGCGCCTCGTCAGCGTGCCGGCACTGCGCCGCGGCCGTCGACCTGTTCGTGAGCGCCTACGGCGCCGAGGCCGGCAACCTGGCGCTGCGATCGGTGGCCTCGGCCGGCGTCTACATCGGCGGCGGCATCGCGCCGAAGCTGCTGCCGGCACTGCAGTCCGGCGCGTTCATGGCGGCCTTCACCGACAAGGCGCCGATGGCCGCCCTGCTCGCCCATGTGCCGGTCCACGTGATTCTGAACGACCAGGCCGGACTGATTGGCGCCGCGGTCGCGGCGCTCGAGGCCCCCCACTGATCGCGGCCCGGCCGTGACCAGGTGTGGCGCCTCCAACGACGGCGCCGGCGCCGCCTACAACGGCCGCGTGCTGGTCTGCATGTCGGCCAGCGTGCCACGCGCGTCAGGGGCAGCGGCCAGACAGCGTAGCATCGCCGCGCCGGCCGCCACCGGCGCCTCCGCCGGCGTGATCGCGGCGGGCACGGTCGAGAGCATCTGGCCGATGAGTTCCGGCAGCGACGGCGCCTGGATACGGCAGCCGGCCCGTCACGAGCTGGTAGGCCACGACGCCAAGCGTGAAGAGATCGGTGCGCGCGTCGGGCACCCGCCCCGTGAGCACCTCCGGCGCCAGATAGGGCAGCTCGAGGTCGTTGGCCTCCTCGCCGCGCAGCTGCGTCTCGCGCATCGTGGCCAGCACGTCGGCGATGCGCGCGGATGCCGCCGGTCGTGAGCACCAGGCGCTCGCTGGCGGCGTCACCGGTCACGCGAATCGTGTCGGGATTCACGCCGGTCAGCAAGCCCGCCGTGCTGGTGCAGGGCGCCAGCCGCGTCGGTCATCTGCAGGATCAGGCGCCGGGCGCGCCGCCACGGCACGCGGCCCGTGCGGCGAGCACCTCGCGCAGGCTCGGCCCGTCCACGAGATCGGTCACCACGAACACGCCGCTCGCGTCTTCGCCGAAGTCGCGCACGTGGAGCAGATGCGCGTGGCGCACCTGCAGCGTGCGGGCCTCGCGCAGGAAGCGCCCGCGCAGCGCCTCCCACTGCGGCTGGCCGTCGCGCTTCAGATGCCGGATGGCGACCGGGATCGACGAGCGCGCGATGCGTGCCCCGGCGCACGACGCTGCCGAATCGGCCCGGCCCGAGCACGTCGCCCAGGTCGTAGCGCGACAGCAGGCCGTCGCCATCGAGTCGTGCCCGGCCCAGCGGGCGGCGGCCGCCGGCGCGGTCGACAACACGCCGGCCAGCGCCTCGGCAAACGCGGACACGCTCGGCCACCGATCGCCCGGCGCGCGCGCCATGGCCCGGGCCGAGGATCGCGTCCACCGCGGCCGGCAGCGCCGGCCGCATCGACGTGGGCGGATCCGACGGCGCCCTGCATCACCTGCTGCGCCAGCGCCATCGGCTCCGCGGCCGTGAAGGGCCGCCGGCCGGTGAGCATCTCGTAGGCCACGACCGCCAGCGAGTACCTGGTCGGCGGCCGGCCCCACGGTTTCGCCCGCCAGCTGTTCGGGCGGGGCGTAGGCCATCGTGCCGAGGAACGTGAACGGCAACGTGAGGCGCGTGGCGTCGGGCGGCGCGGCCAGCGCGGCCAGACCGAAGTCGATCACCTTGTAGACGCGCTCGCCGGAGCCGTAGCGGTGCGCCACGATGTTGGCGGGCTTCAGGTCGCGGTGGGTGATGCCGCGATCGTGCGCGAGCTGCACGGCACTGGCCACGACCTCGAGCACCTCGAGCGTGTGCGTGGGTCCCAGGGCGCCGCCGAGATCGAGCTCGTCGCGCAGGCTGGGCCCGCTCAGCAGCTCCATCACCAGGAAGGGCCGGCTCTCGGCGTCGACGTCGAAGTCGAGAATCGCCACGATGTTCGGATGGCGCAGCTGGGCGCAGGCCCGGCTCTCGCGCAGGAAGCGCTCGGCCGGCTCAGGGCCGTCGTCGGACGAGAGCAGCGCCTTGAGCGCCACCTCGTCGCCGAGCTTCACGCGGCGGGCGCGGTAGATCTGCCCCATGCCCCCGGCGCCGAGCGGGCCGAGGATTTCATAGCGGCCGTCGATGAGGTGGCCGGGGGGCAGCACGCGCCCAGTTTACTGCGAGGCCGCCAGGCCCGCAGTAACCTCGCCGAAGCGCCTCGCCGAAGCGGCGTAACCGCGAAGGCGGGCGCGAAGGCGGGCTACACGTGCGCGAGCGGCGGTCGGCGTGCGCGAGCACGTGCGTCAGCCACAGGCTGGCGAGCTTCTCCTGCACGCTGTTCTGCCTGAGCCGCGCCCGCAGGTTGCTCGAAGTCGACGCGGTCCAGTTCCTGGTCCTGGTTGTAGCAGGAGAAGACGAACTCCTCGCGGCCGGTCGCCGGATCGACGTGGCGCTGCAGGCACTGCGCGCACACTTCCTTCATCATGCACTGCATCGGCGAGTTGATGCTGCCGATGGCGACGTGTCCGGCCTGCAGGTGCGGCGCGAGCACGCCGTGACGCGCGTCCTTCACCGCGTTCATCATGCGGTCGGATCCGATCGCGATGATCCGCCGCACGCCGGTGAGCGGCACCTCTTGCGGGCCCAGCCGGCCGTCGGCGAAGGCCACCATGGCCTGCACGATGTTGCCGCGGAAGTGACGGTCCTGGGGCCGCGAGGGCGGGATCTCCACGCCGGTGTCGGTGGCCCACACGACCTGGTCGGTCGCCGCTTCGATGTCCTCGCGCTTGAAGAGATCGCCGCCGTCCTTGTAGCCCGCGAAGTAGAGCACGCGGCTGCCCTGCGCCTTGAGCGCGCGGGCAATCGAGAACAGCACCGCGTTGCCCAGGCCGCCGCCGGCGAGCAGCACCGCCTCGCCCGCGGGAATCTCGGTGGGCGTGCCGGTGGGCCCCATGACCACGACCGGCTCGCCCGGCTGCAGGTAGGCGCACAGCCGGCTCGACACGCCCATCTCGAGGGTGATGAGCGACAGCAGGCCGCGCTCGCGATCGACCCACGCGCCGGTCAGCGCGATGCCTTCCATGAGCAGCGCCGAGACCTGATCGTGGCCGGTGCGCACGCGCACGCCGCCGCGCTCGAAGTTCTGCAGCCGGTAGAACTGGCCGGGCTCGAAATAGCGCGCCGCCGCGGGCGCCCGCACGATCACCTCGATGATGGTCGGCGTGAGGCGCACCACCTGCTCGACGCGGGCCAGCAGCTCGTCGTCGAACCGCGCCACGAGCGCCTGCCACGCGGCATCGCGTGCCGCCTGCCCCGCCGGGTCGAGCGCGCGCAGCTCGTCGGCGAAGAGCGCCACGACGTGACGGTAGCCGTGCTTGGCCGAGGCCATCGCCTTCACCACGTTGCCGTTGTAGCGCGGATGGTTGTCGCCGTAGTAGCTGACGAAGCGGCCGTCGCGGGCGTACGACGTGAAGAAGCCGTTGGGATCGGGCACGAGCGCCGAGCCGGCCTTCCGCGTCGCGCTCCACGCGGTAGCCGGTGAAGTAGCGGCCCTTGCCGTCGAGCTCGAAGCTGCCCGGATGCTCCCGCTCGTAGGTGACGTTGGGCGCCGTGCCGGCCGCCACCAGCACCGTGCGCGCCGGCAGGTCGACGCGCGTGCTGACGCCGTCGGCGCCGCGCCGGGTGAAGCCCATCGCCGCCACGTGACCGAACGCGTCGGGCACGGCTTCGACCGGCTCCAGGCCTTCGGCAAACGTGATGCCTTCTTCGAGCGCCTTCGCCACTTCCTCGTGATTCAGGCGGTAGGCCGGCGCGTCCTGCAGGCGCTTGCGGTAGGCCAGCGTCACGCCGCCCCAGGCGCGCACGAGCGGCACGAAGTCCGGCAGGTCGCCGGCGGCGGCGGCGCGCGCGCGCTCGGCGCGCACGGCGCGGCCGTGCGCGAGGAACTCGTCGAGGATGCCCTGCTCCTCGGCGTCGAGCGTGGCGCGCACCACGTCGGCGCCGGCCGCGGCCACGAGCGCCTCGTGCCGGTCGAGCATCTTCTCGACCTGCAGCGGGTAGTAGGCGAGCAGCTCGGTGGCGGTGTCGACGCCGGTGAGGCCGCCGCCGATCACCACCGCCGGCAGCCGCGCCTGCAGGTTCGACAGCGCGTCGGCCTTGAACGCGCCGGTGAGCTGCAGCGCCATCAGGAAGTCGCTGGCCTTGCGGATGCCGCGGATCAGGTTGTTCTTGATGTCGATGATCGTCGGCCGGCCCGCGCCGGCGGCAATCGCCACGTGGTGGATGCCCTGCGCCCAGGCCTCCTCGATCGGCAGCGCGCCGCCGAAGCGCACGCCGCCGTAGATCTTGAGGCGCGTGCGCCGGGCCAGCGTGAGATGGATGAGCGAGAGGAAGTTCTTGTCCCAGCGCACCGTGATGCCGTACTCGGACACGCCGCCGAAGCCCTCGAGCACGCGCTCGTCGAGCGGCTGGTAGATGTCGGCCCAGCGCGCGATCGGCTGGGGCGGACGGCCCGCTGCGCCGGCCAGGACGCGGGTCGGGCGGCTCGATCTTCAGGCCGTCGATGGCCACCACGCCGAAGCCCTCGTTGAGCAGGTAGTGCGCCAGGGTGTAGCCGGCCGGGCCGAGGCCGACGACCAGCACGTTCGTGCCGTTGTAGGGCAAGGCATGCGGGCGCGCCGCGTTCAGCGGGTTCCAGCGCGTCAGCAGGCCGTAGATCTCGACGCCCCACGGCAGGTTCAGCACGTCGGTGAGCACGCCGGTCTCGATCTGCGGGATGTTGACCGGCTCCTGCTTCTGGTAGATGCAGGCCTTCATGCAGTCGTTGCAGATCCGGTGGCCGGTGCCCGGGCACATCGGGTTGTCGAGCATCACGAGGGCCAGCGCGCCGATCGCGTCGCCGCGCTTGCGCAGCAGGTGCATCTCCGAGATCTTCTCGTCGAGCGGGCAGCCGGCCAGCGGAATGCCGAGCGGGTTGGCCACGAGCGCGCCCTGCTTGTCGGTGATGCCCTTGCTGCAGCTGTCCTTGTCGCGCTCGTGGCAGAGCACGCAGTAGTGGATCTCGCTCAGCACCTCGCGCGTGCCGAAACGCGCGTCGGTGAGCGCGAAGCCGTCGCGCCGGCGCAGCTTCTCGTCCGGACCCGACAGCGCCTGCGGCAGCGCCGGATCGCGGCGCGTGCACGTGCACCAGGTGGTCGTAGTCGAGCGTCTCGGGAAAGCGGAAGACGACCCAGTCCTTGACCGCCGGCGCGTGCACGTGCGCGGCGCACCAGCGGCGCAGCGACTCGATCTCCGCGGCGACCGCCGCCTTCTCCGCCTCGTCGCCAGACGCGCGCGCGGCCTCTTCGCGGTCGAGCAGCGCGCAGCCGGCGCGGGCCACCAGCAGTTCGCGAGCCGCCCTCGTCGGTGGCGGCCGCGAGTCACCTGGTCGACGTAGTCGTGGTCCTCGCGGCTCGCCACCACCGCCCCGCCGCCCTTGAGCAGCGGCAGCGCGCGGCGCCGCACGAAGTCGATCTTGAAGCGGAAGAGATCGTCGTAGGCGCGCGTGGCGCCGGCCAGCGCGTCGGCGTCGGGACCCACCGCGAACAGCCGCGCGACGAACCGGCTCACGTGCGGCGCCATGGCCACGAGCAGGTTGGAATACTCGACCGGCGTCAGCCCCGCTCCGCCCGGATGGGCGCGTCCAGCGCTCCCACAGGCCCGGTTCGGTCGCCGCGCACCTCGGCGACGAACACGTGATGGAGATCGGCCAGACGGGCGGGCTCGTGGAGATCGGCGAAGGTGAACCCGGGGATTCCGAGCGGCGTGACGGCAGACGGCGTGACACTCATAGGGTACTAGCGGCGGCGTGCCCCACGAATGGGCAATTGCTCACGGTACATCTGCGCTCCACGCGAGTCAAACCACCTGTGCTGCGCCCATGGACGCGCGAGGCTCGCCCGCGTGCCTTGACTTGCCTCCGAAGCGCTGAGTACGCTCTCCGTCGTACGCTGCCGCGCCCGTGACCATCCGACTGAACGGCGATCCCTTCGAATTGACGGCCCCGCTGACGGTGTCGGCGCTGCTGACGGCGCTGCGAGATCGACGCGCGGCGGGTCGCGGTCGAGCTGAACCTGGTCGTGCTCAAGCGCGCGGCCTTCGACACGACCATGATTCAGGCGGGGGACACGATGGAGATCGTCAATTTCGTGGGCGGCGGGGCCCCAGGGGCGGCACGCGGATGACGGCCCCGACCTCGGCGTCCGATCCGCTCGTCATCGCCGGCCGCACGTTCCACTCGCGGCTCATCCTCGGCACCGGCAAGTACCCGTCGCACGACATCATGCAGGCCGCGCACGGCGCCGCCGGCGCCGACATGGTGACGGTGGCCGTGCGGCGCGTCGACATCACGCGCCAGATCGGCGTCGCTGCTCGACTTCGTCGACACCACGGCCATCACCCTGCTGCCGAACACCGCCGGCTGCTACACCGCCGACGATGCCGTGCGCACCGCGCACCTGGGGCGCGAAGCGGGGCTCTCGAACTGGGTGAAGCTCGAGGTCATCGGCGACGAGGCGACGCTCTTCCCCGACACCGCGGCGCTCATCGAGGCCACGCGCGAGCTCGTGAAGGACGGCTTCATCGTGCTGCCCTACACGAACGACGACCCGATCGTGTGCCGCAAGCTCGAAGACGCCGGCGCCGCGGCCGTGATGCCGCCCGGCGCGCCGATCGGATCGGGCCTCGGCATCCAGAACCCCACCAACCTCCGCATCATCCGCGAACAGTCCCGGGTGCCGGTGATCGTCGATGCCGGCGTGGGCACGGCCTCGGATGCCGCCATCGCCATGGAAGCTGGGCGCCGACGGCGTGCTGATGAACACCGCCATGGCCGGCGCGCGCGACCCGGTGGCCATGGCCGCGGCGATGAAGCACGCGGTGCTGGCCGGCCGCCTCGCCTACTGCGCCGGACGCATCCCGCGGCGTCTCTACGCCACCGCCAGCAGTCCCGATCGACGGCCTGGTGGGCGGCTGACATGGCGGAGCCCGTCGCGCGCACCGTCTCGGTCGACGATCTCGCGCGCCTCAAGCGCGACCGCGACGCGGCCGACGCGCGCTACAACGCGGCGCTCACCGCGGTCGACCAGGCGATCCAGCGCGTCGGCGACCTGCCGCACGCGCCGCCCGGACCCGACGAGGGCCAGGTCACGCCGCTCAACGAGCAGTGGGACACGCTGCTGCTGCCGCCGGCGCGCGGCGCGGCTGGCGCGGACGCGCTGGCCGCGTTCGTGTGGCGGGTGGTGCAGCCGTCGCTGGCCGCGCAGCAGCGCTTCAATGCCACGCTCGTCGATCACGTGAACCGCAGCGTGCCGCGCGAGCGCGCGGTCACCGAGGCGATCGACTCGGCCATCGGCCTCGTCAAGCGGCACATCGAGGAAGCGGCGCACTTCCAGTCGGCGCTGGTGCTCTACCTGCAGGCGCTGACGCCCTACGTCGACACGAAGGACTACGAGTTCGCCGGCCTGGCCAGGCGCGCGGCCGAAGACGCCCAGGTGGCGCTGGCCCGCCTCGACGACGTGACGCGCGGGCTCGCCGCCGGCCTGAGCGGCCTGTCGGACGAAGTGCTGAAGCGCTACGACTCGCTGCACAGCCGCGATCAGCGCTACGACACGCGGCTCACCGACCTGGGCACGGCGCTCGCGGTCGTGCAGCAGAACGCGCTGGCGATGCGCCGCGAGCTGACCCGCGGCCCGAGCGCGGCGGCGGCGCCCGGCCCGGCCGCGCCGGTGCGCGTCGGCGCCGGCCGCGCCGCGCCCACGCCGCCGACACCGGCCAGCAGATGCTGGCGAGCGATCCGCTGCAGAGCCAGCAGTACGCCGGCTTCGAGGATCTCTTCCGCGGCAGCGAAGACGAGATCAGCAGCCGCATGGCCGACTACGTGCCGATCTTCGCGGGCGCGTCCGACGTCGTCGACGTGGGCTGCGGCCGCGGCGAGTTCCTCGAGCTGCTGCGCGGCGCCGGCATCACGGCGCGCGGCGTGGACCAGAACCACGAGATGGTCGAGCGCTGCCGCGCCCGGGGCTTCGACGTGGCCGAGACCGACGGCCTGTCGTTCCTGCTGGCGGCGCCGCCCGGCAGCCTGGGCGGCCTCATCGCGTCGCAGGTCGTCGAGCACCTGCAACCCGACTACCTGCTCCGCTTCCTGGCGGCGGCCGCCGACGCGCTGCGCCCGGGCGCGCCGATCGTGCTCGAGACGATCAATCCCGCCTGCTGGAGCGCGTTCTTCGACAGCTACATCCGCGACCTCACGCACGTGCGGCCGGTGCATCCCGACACCCTGAAGTTCCTGGTGATTGCCGCCGGCTTCAACGGCGCCGCCGTGCAGTGGCGATCGCCCTACCCCGCCAGCGGCAAGCTGGAGCGCCTGCCCGAGGCGCTGCGCGCCGCGCCGGCGCGCCCGAACTGCAGCCGCTCGTCGATACCGTGGACCGCAACGTCGACCGCCTGAACAGTCTCTTCTTCACCTACCGGGACTACGCCGTGGTCGCCCGGCGTCCGTGATGGCCGCGCGCGCGGCGCTCTCGATCCGAGGGTGCGGCGTGACCGCTGCACTGCGCGGCGCGCGCTGGGTCGTGGCGGCCTCGGCCCTCGTGCGCGCCGGTGGCCAGCGCCCTGCTGCTCGCCGGTCAATGGCGACGCCGGTGTGGCCGACGCTCGCGGCCCTCGCGGCGGGCCTGCTCGCGCGCGCCGCGGCGCCCGGCTCGACGGTGCCGCTGCTCGTCCTGCTCGCGTGGCGCCGCTGTGGCAGGTCGGCAGCGGGCCTCGCGACGGGCTCGTCCGATCCCCAGCTGCTGATGCCGTGGCTGGCGGCGCTTGGCCGGATGGCTGGCGTGGCCGGCCGCCGGCGGCTGGCGCGTCACCGGGGCCTGGCGGCTCGGCATCGCGTCCTGGGCCCTCGTCGTGGCCGTGACCTGGCCGGTCGTCGCCGCGCGCGAACTCGACTTCACGCTCCAGACCATCGGCGTCGCCACGGCCAACGGCTCGTTCGGGCGCGACGCCGGAACGATCGGCGGCGTTGGCCGCGCTCGACGCCGAGGCGCAGCTCGTGGCGCTGCTGCTCTTCGACTGGGCGTGGGCCGCGCCGCTGGCGCTGCGCCGGCGGGCCTGGCTGGCCCTGGCACCAGGCGTCGCAGCGGCGTGCGGCGTGGCGGTGTGGCAACAGGCTCGTCGACCTGTCGTTGCTCAGCCGCGAGCCGTGGATTCGCCTGCACCGCGCCGCCGGCACGCTCTACGACGCCAATGCCATGGGCGCGCTTGCGGCGCTCGCGGGCGCGTCCCTCGCGGCCCCGGCCTCAGTCCCCGGTGCCTGCCGCGCCTGCTCTGGAGTGGCGCCTGGGCGGCGATCGCGCTGGCCGGCGTGGTGGCGACCGGCTCGCGCACCGCGCTGGCGGCGCTCGTCGTCAGTGCCGCCGTCGGCGTGCTCGGCTGCGCCTGCGCGGCCGGGGGCGGCTGCTGGCGGGACGGCCGCCACCGCGCTGTTGCTCGCCGCCGTCAGCGTGGCCGCGCCCCCCGCCGATGCCACGCAGGGCAACGCGTTCGGCCGCCTGACGGCCACCGCTGCAACGGATGTTTGCCGGCGGCTCGCGCCGGGCTCATCGACCTGGCATGGAACCGCGACGGCTACGGCCCCGCATCGATGCGGGTCGTGGCCGATCACCCGTGGGTGGGCGTGGGGCCAGGCGCCTTTGGCACCGTGATCTCCGACTACGCCCGGGTGACCCTCGGCTATCGTCTGCCTCCCGACAACGCCCAGAACTGGTGGCGGCAGCAGCTGGCCGACTTCGGGCTCATTGGCGGCGCTGGCGCGTTGCTGTGTTCGCTGCTGGCGCTGCTGGCCGTGCTGCGCACGTGGCGCCGCTCACCCGATGCCGCCACCGTGAGTCCCAGCGCCGCTGGTGGCCCTCGGGCTGATGGCCATGGTCAGCCCGCCCACACAGCATCCCGATGCTGCAGGTGCTCATGGGACTGCTGGTTGCCCACGCGGTGGCGCCCGCCAGTCGTCGCCGACACGGCGACGCCAGCCCCCATGCGGTGGCCCGCACAGCTCGTGTGGACCGTGGCCATCGCTTGCGCGGTGGGCCTGGCAGCGGAGGGCTGGACGGACTTCCGTCCTCCCCGCCGCGCCGCGCGCTTCCATTTCCTCTACTACTACGGCCTTTCCGCGCCGGTGGAGGCCCCGTTCGGCGGCGGTCGCTGGTCGGCGCGCCGGTCGGTGGCCGTGCTCGAACCAACCGGGAAGACCATAGTCGTGCACGTGGTGCTGCCCCACGAAGACCTCGCGAGCGCGCCGGTGACGGTGACGGTGTCGGACGCCAACCGCGAGGTGTGCCAGCTGGTGGCCCGAGACCACACCAAGCTCGAGTGCCTGGTGCCGGTGCCCGACGGCCCCTGGCCGATGGTGCGGCTGGACATCAGCCGCGCCTGGCGCACCGTCGATGGCATCGAGCAGGCCGCCATGGTCGCGGGCCGCTTCGATCCGTAGAACTACCCGCCGAGGAAGGCCGCGATGGCCTGCACCACCTGCTGCAACTGCGCGTCCTCGAGCTCGGCGTAGATCGGCAGCGCCAGCACGCGTGCCGCGGCGGCATCAGCGTGCGGAAACGCGTCGGCCACCGAAGGCAGGCCGGCAAAACAGGCCTGGCGGTGGAACGGCACCGGGTAGTAGATCTCGGTGCCGATGCCGCGCGCGGCGAGGAAGGCGCGCAGCGCATCACGGTGCGGCACCTGCACGACGAACTGGTTGTAGACGTGGTAGGTATCCGGCCGCTCGTGCGGCAGGGTCACGACGTCGCGCAGGCCCGCTTCGGCGAAGAGTGCGCGGTAACGGGCAGCGTTGCGGCGCCGTCCCTCGGTCCAGCCCGCCAGGTGCGGCAGCTTCACCCGCAACACCGCCGCCTGGATCGCGTCGAGACGGAAGTTCCCGCCGATGATGGCGTGGTGATACTTGGGCTGCTGGCCGTGGTCGCGCAGCAGGCGCAGGCGATCGGCCGTGGCGCCGTCGTTGGTCGTCACCAGCCCGCCGTCGCCGAAGGCGCCGAGGTTCTTGGTGGGATAGAACGAGAAGCAGCCGATGCGGCCGAAGCCGCCCACGGCCCGTCCGCCCTCACGCGCGCCGATGGCTTGCGCCGCGTCTTCCACGAGCGGCACGCCGCGGTCCTGCGCCAGTGCCACGAGCGCGGCCATGTCGGCGGCTTGCCCGTAGAGGTGCACCGGCATGAGCGCCTTGGTGCGCGGGGTGATCGCGCGCGCCACCGCGGCCGGGTCCACGTTGAACGTGCCCGGGTCGATGTCGACGAACACCGGCGTCGCGCCGAGCCGCGAGACGGCTCCGGCCGACGCGAAGAACGAGAACGTCGGCGTCACCACCTCATCGCCCGGACCCACGCCGAGCGCCATCAGTGCGGCGATGAGCGCATCGGTGCCCGACGACATGCCCACGGCGTGCGCCACGCCCAGGTAGTCGGCCAGCTCGCGCTCGAGGGCGACCACTTCGTCGCCGAGGATGCAGCGCTGGCTGTCACACACGCGCGTGACGGCGGCCAGCAGCTCGTCGCGCAGGGGACGGTACTGGGCCTGCAGATCGAGCAGCGGAACGGGCGGCGGGGATGACGGGGCGGACATGACGGGGGCGAGGCGCGCGGCTCGGGGAACCGGCTGACGCTATCCCTGCAGCACGCCCGGGCGCTCGGTGTGCCGCTGGATATCGGCATCCACCATCATGCCCACGAGTTGCTCGAAGCCCACTTCAGGCGCCCAGCCGAGTTCGCGGCGCGCCTTCGACGGGTTGCCGATCAGGTGATCCACCTCGGCCGGCCGCATGAAACGCTGATCGAACTTCACGTGCTCGCGCCAGTCGAGGCCGGCGTGCTTGAACGAGAGCTCCACCAGGCGCTGCACCGAGTGGCTCTCGCCGGTGGCCACCACGTAGTCGTCGGGCTTGTCCTGCTGCAGCATCAGCCACATCGCCCGCACGTAGTCGCCGGCAAAGCCCCAGTCGCGCTGCGCGTCGAGGTTGCCCAGGGCGAGTTCCTTCGTGAGCCCAAGCTTGATCCGGGCCACGCCGTCGGTGACCTTGCGGGTCACGAACTCGAGGCCGCGGCGCGGCGATTCATGGTTGAAGAGGATGCCGGCGCAGGCGAACAGGTCGTAGCTCTCGCGGTAGTTGACGGTGATGTAGTGGCCGAACACCTTCGACACGCCGTAGGGGCTGCGCGGGTAGAACGGCGTCAGCTCGGTTTGCGGCACTTCACGCACCTTGCCGTACATCTCGCTCGACGAGGCCTGGTAGAACTTGATCTTCGGGTTCACCTGCCGCACCGCTTCGAGCATGCGGGTCACGCCCTGGGAGTTGAACTCTCCGGTCAGCATCGGCTGGTCCCACGAGGCGGGCACGAACGACATCGCCGCCAGGTTGTAGACCTCGTCGGGCTGCGCCTCGTCGATCACCTTGATGAGCGAGAGCTGGTCCAGCAGATCGGCCGGCCGCAGGGTGATCTGATCCTGGAGGTGGGCGATGCGCCATTGGTTCGGCGCGCTCAGGCGGCGCACGGCGCCGACCACGCGATAGCCCTTCGCGAGCAGCAGCTCTGCGAGGTACGACCCGTCTTGACCCGTGATGCCGGTGATGAGCGCCGTCTTTGCCATGTCGCTGTGAAAGCTCGCTTGGGGCGGACACCGCGTGGACCGCCGAACCGGACTAGCGTACCACCCCGGCCGCCGGGACGACAAGCGGTGGGCGGGCGCGCTAGTGCCGGACCGTGCCCGAGCCCGGCGCCTCGCGAAACTGCAACGAGGCCACGAGCGTGCGCACGCCGGCCTCGGCGCACAGCCGGGTGAGGGCCTCGAGGCGCTCGGGCGGCACCGCCGTCGTCGCCACCACCACTTGGGCCACGCCGCCCGAGGCGATGAGCGTCGGCCACCTGGTCGAGGCTGCCGAGCACCGGCACGCCGTGCACGTTGGTGCGGAACTTCTGGCGGTCGTCGTCGATGAAGCCGATGACGATCCAGTCGAGTTCGTCGTTCGAGCGCGCCTCACGCAGCACCATCACGCCGCCGGCGCCGGCGCCGTAGATGATCGTGCGCGGGCCCTCGGGCCGCTCGGTGCGGAGCAGCTCGCCGAGCGCGCGGAACATCACGCGGCTGCCGCACAGAAAGCCCGTGACGAGCAGCCAGTGAATGGCGAACACCGCCCGCGAGTAGCCCTCGAAGCGGATACTGCGCCAGCACCGCGAGCAGCGAGGCCGCCGTGCCGCCGGCCGCGGCCATGGCCAGATAGCTGAGGTCGCGAATGCCGGCGTGCCGCCACGAGTCCTGATAGACGCCGAAGGCGCCGAGCATGACCGCGTGCAGGGCCAGCACCGTCAGGATCGAGGCGGAGAACACCGGCAGCTCGGCCTCGAGCGCGCCTTCGAAGCGCAGCAGGTAGGCGGAGTAGTAGGCCAGCGCCACGAGCGCGGTGTCGAGCACGATGGTGGCAATCTGCGTCTTGTACTGGAAGTCGGCCAGCACCCGGATGACCCCGGTGGTGTCGACGCGCTGGGGGTAGACGCGCTGCAGCCCGAGCTTCACGGCCAGCACGGCCAGCCCCGCCAGCAGCAAGCCGACGAGCGTGGCGGTGTACGGGCAGCCCGTAGCGGTAGGACAGCACGGCGACCATGCCGGAGCCGCACGCCATGGCCCACAACGACAGCACCGCGCCGCGTTCGGACAGCCCCAGCGCCACGAGCCGGTGTGAGGTGTGGTCGCGCCCGCCTTGCGCCACCGACCGTCCGGCCAAGGTGCGGGCCACGGTGACGAAGGCCGTGTCGAAGAGCGGCACGAGCAGCAGCAGCACCGGCAGCAGCAGCACCGCCACGGTGCCGCGGCTGTAGGGAAACGGCCCCATCACGTTCAAGCCGCCGACCAGCATGCCGATGAAGAGGCTGCCGGTGTCGCCCATGAAGATCGAGGCCGGCTGGAAGTTGAAGAGGAGGAAGCCGGCCAGCGCGCCGCACAGCGTCGCCGCGAGCAGCGCCCCCTCGGTGTTGCCGTCGACCAGGAAGAAGTAGCAGCGGAAGCCGGCGGCGATGAAGCCGATGCCCGCCGACAGGCCGTCCATGTTGTCGAGCAGGTTGAAGGCGTTGGTGACGCCCACGAGCCACACCAGCGTGATGAGCTGGTCGAGGGCCGACACGCCGGTGACGCTGAGCTGCACGCCTCCGGCCACGACCACGGCCGTCACCACCAGCTGGCTGATGAACTTCACCTGCGGACGCAGGGGCCGGAAGTCGTCGAGCAGGCCGACCGCCGCCAGCACTGCCGCGCCGCCCACCAGCATCCAGGCGCGCCACGACAGCGAGGGCAGCAGCGGCACCACGGTGAGGAACGCGCCGGCAATGGCGAGGCCGCCCATCAGGGGAATCGTGCCGCGATGCCAGCGATCCTCCTTGGGGGTCGCCACCGCGCCTACCATCGTGGCCAGCGGACGCACGACGTAGGTGAGCAGCACCGCGAGCAGAAACGCCGCCATTGGCGGCCACCAGAGATCGGTCATCGCGTGGATGGGTGTCGGAGGAAGATGATACATGCCTTCGCCCGCCCCCTCCCGCGTGCTCATCACCGGCGCCGGCGCCCAACTGGCCAGCGCCTTGCGTCAGCGCTTCGCGCCCGCGGCGGCCGTGACGGCGCTCACCCGTGCCCGACCTGGACATCACGCGAGCCGCCGATGTGGCTCGCGTGTTCCGCGACGTCCGGCCGCAGGTCGTGCTCAACTGCGCCGCCTTCAACGACGTCGACGGCGCGGAGCGCCAGGCCGAGGCCGCCCTGGCCGTGAACGGCCTGGCCGTGGCGGCGCTGGCCGAGCGCGGCCGCGGCGGCCGAGGCCACGCTGGTGCACTACAGCACCGACTTCGTGTTCGACCCGGCCGTCGACGCCGGGGCCGCTGCCGGAATCCGCGCCGGTGCGGCCGCGCAGCGTCTACGCGCAGTCGAAGCTGCTCGGCGAGATCTACGCCCGCCAGACGCCGCGGCACTACGTGCTGCGCGTCGAGAGCCTGTTTGGCGGCACGCCGGCCAAGAGCAGCCTCGACCGCATGGCGGCCACGCTGCGCAGCGGCGGCGTGGTGCGTGCCTTCTGCCGACCGCACCGTCTCTCCGTCGTACGTGCACGACGTCGCCGACGCCACCTTCCGACGTGCTCGCGGCGGGCGTGCCGCACGGGCTGTATCACTGCGTGAACAGCGGACAGGGCACCTGGGTCGACGTCGCCACCGCCCTGGCCGAGGCGCTCGGCGTCGATGCCGCCCAGGCCGTGGAAGCCGTGCCGCTCGGCGTCGGTGGCGTTCGCGGTGCCGCGCCCCAGGTTCGCCGCCCTCTCGAATGCGGCGCTTGCCGCCCACGGCGTATCGCTGCCCCATTGGCGCGATGCCGTGACTCGCTACGCCGCCGTGACCGGGCCGCGGGGCGGCGCCGCCTAGCTGGCGAACTGGAAGGTCGTCACCGCGTCGATGACCCGAACCTGATCCGCCGGGCTCAACCCGAGGTAGAGCGGCAGGCGCACGAGGCGATCGGACAGGGCTTCGGTGACCGGACACTGTCCGGGACGGCCGCCGTACTCGCGGCCCTTGTCGGAGAGATGCAGCGGCTGGTAGTGGAACACCGCCAGCACCTGACGCGCGCGCAAGTGGGCGATGAAGCGGGTGCGCGCCTCGAGCGACGGCATCATCAGGTAGTACATGTGAGCGGGATGGGCGCAGTGCGGCGGCGTGTAGGGCCGGCCCACGCCCGCCGCGGCCGCCCAGGCCGTGAGCGCCTCGTCGTAGTGGCGCCAGATCGCGTGCCGGGCCGCCTGGATCTCGTCACGCGACTCGAGCTGCGCGCACAGATAGGCCGCCAGGAGATCCGACGGCAGATAACTCGAGCCCACGTCGACCCAGGTGTACTTGTCCACCTGGCCGCGGAAGAAGCGGCTCCGATTGGTGCCCTTCTCGCGCAGGATCTCGGCCCGCGCCACGAGCGTGGGGTCGTTGATCACGAGCGCGCCGCCCTCGCCGCAGGTGAGGTTCTTGGTCTCATGGAAGCTGAGCGTGGAGGTGGCGCCGTAGCTGCCGAGCGCGCGGCCGTCGTAACTGGCGAACAGCCCGTGCGCGTTGTCCTCGATGACGTGCAGCCCGTGGCGCGTCGGCCAGCGCCATCAGCGCGGGCATCTCGCAGCCGACGCCGGCGTAGTGCACCACCATCAAGGCGCGCGTGCGCGGCGTGATCGCGGCTTCGACCAGGCGCTCGTCGAGATTCAACGTGTCGGGCCGGATGTCGACGAACACCGGCCGCGCGCCGCGCAGCACGAACGCGTTCACCGACGACACGAACGTGAAGGCCGGGCAGATCACTTCGTCGCCGGGTCCCGAGGTCGGCGAGCAGCGCCGCCATCTCGAGCGCATGCGTGCACGACGTGGTGAGCAGCACCTTCGGCGCACCGGTCAGGGCCTCGAGCATGGCGTGGCACCGGGCCGTGAAGGCGCCGTCGCCCGACAGGTGCCCGGAGGCCAGCGCCTGCTGCAGATACGGGCAGTTCCCGGCCCGTCACGCCCGGGCGGTTGAACGGCACTGGCGGCAGCGACGCGCCGGCACTCATTTGCGGGCGCGCTCCTTCACCGCCGCGCGCGTCTCGCGGTCGACCTCGCGTTTGCGGATGGTCTCGCGCTTGTCGTGCAGTTGCTTGCCCTTCACCAGGCTGATGGCCACCTTGACCCGGCCCTTCTTGAAGTACATCCGCAGGGGCACGAGCGTGAGCCCCTTCTCGGTGGTCTTGCCGATCAGCTTGCGGATCTCCTGCGCATGCAGCAGCAGCTTGCGGCGGCGCTTGGGGTCGTGGTCGACGTAGCCGCGATGGCTGTAGGGGTTGATGTGCACGTTGTAGAGCCACACCTCGCCCTTCTCCACGCGCGCGAAGCTGTCGCGCAGGTTGGCCTTGCCTTCGCGAATGCCCTTCACTTCGGTGCCGAGCAGCATGATGCCGGCCTCGAACGTCTCGAGCAGGTGGTATTCGTGGAACGCCTTGCGGTTCTCGGCGATGAGCACGTCGTCGTCATCGCGCGGGCGATCGCCGGGACGGGTCTCGGTGGCGCGCGTACTCACGACCGGGCTCCCATGCGCGTGGCCAGGTCGGCGGCCAGCCGCACGGCCTCGACCATGCTGCCGTGGTCGGCGATGCCCCGGCCGGCGATGTCGAAGGCGGTGCCGTGGTCGACCGAGGTGCGGATGATGGGCAGACCGAGCGTGACGTTCACGGCCGTGCCGAAGGCCAGCAACTTGACCGGGATCAGTCCCTGGTCGTGGTAACACGCCAGCACGCAGTCGAACTCGCCGCGCGCGGCCCGCCCGAAGATCGTGTCGGCCGGATGCGGCCCGGTGACGTCGATGCCGAGTTCGCGTGCCTCGCGCACCGCCGGCGTGAGCACTTCGTCGTCTTCGAACCCCATCAGCCCGCCTTCGCCGGCATGGGGATTGAGCGCCGCCACGGCCAGACGCGGCTTGGCGACCCCGAAGAACGGCAGTTCGTCGGCAGTGAGCCGCAGCGTCTCGCGGATCAACTCGCGGGTGATCAGGCGCGACACATCGCGCAAGGGCACGTGCACGGTGGCCAGCACGACCCGCAGCGTGGGGGCGTGGAACATCATGGCCACCCGCCCCACGCTGCACAGGTGCGCCAGCAAGTCGGTGTGGCCTTTCCAGCCGAGCCCGGCGGCGGCAAACGCGGCCTTGTTCACCGGCGCCGTGGCGATGCCCTGCACCTTGCCCGCCCGGGCATCGTCGACCGCGCGCACGATCGCGTCGAACGCGGCCCGGCCGGCCACGGCACTCACCTCGCCCACGGCACACGGGCCGTGTGGCGTGGCGGCATACAGAACCGGCTCGCACACCTCGCGCACCCGCGGGTCGGCCGCGGCCTTGGCGGCAATCTCGGGACCGATTCCGGCGGGGTCGCCCTCGGTGATGGCGATGCGGGGTTTCATGGACACCGTCAGGATAGCAGGGACAGGGCGAGGGGTTATCTGGTGATGTGTTGATCGTGCGATCCGTTGATCTGGTCGGGTGATCAACGGATCTGGCGATCTCTCTGGTGATCACCAGAGAGATCAATCGATTACCGAATCAACCGATCATCAAATCTCTGAAGCTGTCCATTCGGTCACCAGCTTCACTCCGGCGTTCCGATCCAGAGCCGACAGCGCGCGGTCCACGGTGGCAAAGGCTTTGCGCGCGGCCGGCGCCGGCAGCACGCGAGCCAGTTGGTCGAGGCGATCGCCCAGGTCGCCGTTGGCCAGCAGGCGGCGGTCCGATCCGGCGTGCAGCAAAGCCAAGTCACGCGCCAGTGACGAGGCGAGCTGCAGCACCGCCTTCATTTCCTGTCGGGTGCGCTCGTCCTTCTTTTCGCCGACCACCGCCTTGGCCACCGCCAGGCGTCCCGCCAGGTCGCGTTGGGTGGCCGCCCCGAGCAGCTGCAGCGCCGCTTCGCGGGTGTCGGCCACGTCGCTCGAACCGAGGGCCAGCGCGGCGCCCACGCTGCCGTCGGCCAGTCCGGCGAGGCGCCGCGCTTCGGCCGGCTCGCGCTGGTGATCGCGCACCAGGAGCTGCTCCACCTCGCCCATCGTCAGACGCCCGAACGTGAGGCGCATCGTGCGCGATCGCACCGTGCGCAGCAGCGCGTCGGGGGCCGCGGACGTGAGCACGAACATGGTGGCTGGCGGCGGCTCCTCGAGCAACTTGAGAAGCGAGTTCTGCGCGCCTTCGAGCAGCGTATCGGCGTCGCGCAGGAGCACGACGCGCCGCTTGCCTTCGAACGGGCGGTAACCGCAATCCTCGAGCGCCTCACGCACGGTCTCGAGCTTGATCTTGCCCGTGTCGTCGGGTTCGACCGGTTTCACGTCGACATGCATGCCCCGCGCGATGCGGTCGCAGGAGCGGCAAGTCCCGCACGCATCGCCGTCCACCGGCGCCTGGCAGTTGAGCGCTTCGGCAATCGCCAGCGCGGCGCGCCACTTGCCGACGCCCGCTTGGCCCCGCGAGCAGCAGCGTCGGCGGCATGGCTTCGCGGGCCACGGCCCGGGTCAACAGCGTGGTCAGCCGCGTATGGCCGATGAGGTCGCGAAACGGCATGCGTGAGCTACCGCGGCCGGGGAGGCGTCTTCTTCGGATCGGGCTTGTCCGGCTCGTTCCGATCGCGGCGCCCGAAGAGACGGCCCCAGAAGCCGCGCTTCTTCTCGGGCTCGGCCGGCTGCTCGACCACGGCCTCCTGCTGGGCGGGCGACACGGGCGCCACGCTCGGCGCCAGCTCGGCGGCGTCCGTGGTGTCGCCGCTCCGCTGCTGCGACTGACTCGCCGGCGCGCTGAACCAGCCGGCGAAGCGGCCGAGCAACGAGCGGCCCACGTGCAGGTGGCAGGTGTCTTCGGGCTCGGTGCCGGCGGCGAAGAACTCGGTGGCGATCATCGAGCGATCCTCGTGGCCGCCGCCGTCGAGCGACACCGGCACCGCGTCGCAGCCGCCCGCTGGCCGCTTGCCCGACAGCCGGCAGATCTGCACGCCCACGATGCCGCGCGGCCGCACGAAGGGTTCAGCCTTGTCGCGCGCGGTGGCAGCCTTCATGAACTCGGTCCACAGCGGCACGGCCACGTCGGCGGCGTAGGCACTCCCAGGCAGAATCTGTTTGGGTGCGTCGTAGCCCACCCACACGCCGGCCGTGAGCTTGGTGGTGTAGCCGACGAACCACGCGTCGCGGTAGTCGTTGGTGGTGCCGGTCTTGCCCGCCGCGGGCAGCCGGAAGCCCAACTGGCGCGCCTTCCACGCCGTGCCCGAATCGATCACGTCGGCGAGCATCGAGGTCATGAGGAAGGCGGTGTCGGGCTTGACCGCCTGCGCGTCGCTCTCGTCGGCGGCGAACAGCACCTGGCCGTCGAGATCTTCGACGCGGCGGATCAGCACGGGCTTGCGCCAGCGGCCTTCGTTGGCGAAGACCCCGTAGGCCGACGTCATGTCGAAGAGCGTCACTTCGCCCGAGCCGAGCGCGAGCGACGGCACGGCGGGCACCGCGCCCAGGCCGAGCTTGCCGGCATAGTCCACGACCGCCTTCACGCCGACCATCTCCAGCATTCGCACGGCGGCGCGGTTGCTCGAGGTCTTGAGGGCCGTGCGCATGGTGAGCTCGGGCGCATCGGAGTGCCCGTCTTCAGGCACCCATGCGCCCTGCAGCGTGTCGATCGGCTCATCGAGCCGGTCGATGAGCGTGGCCGGGGTGTAGCCCGATTCGAGCGCCGCGGCGTAGACGAACGGCTTGAACGCCGAGCCGGGCTGGCGCTTGCCCTGCGTGGCGCGATTGAAGCGGCTCTCGCCGAAGCTGCGGCCCCCGACGAGCGCGCGCACGTGGCCGGTCGCCGGATCGAGGGCCACGAGCGACGCCTGCAGCGGCGCCTCGTCGGCCAGCACGGCACGCTTGCGCGCGCGCAGGGCCGCCAGACGGCGCGCGTCGAGATCGTCGAGCGACTTGGCGACGGCGGCCTCGGCCGCCTTCTGCATGTCCACGTCGATGGTGGTGTAGACGCGCAGGCCGCTCTGGTAGACGCGCTCGCGGCCGAAGCGCTCCACCAGCTCGAGCCGCACCTGTTCCTTGAAGTAGCGGCCGAACGGCTCATCGGTGCGCAGCGCATCGCGCAGGGTGACCGTCGACGCCTTGGCCGCCTGCTGACCGGCGGCGTCGAGGGCGCCGTTGTCGCGCATCGCCTGCAGCACCACGTTGCGGCGCGCCACGGCCCGGTCCATGTTCACCGTGGGCGCCCACGTCGACGGCGATTTCACCAGGCCGGCCAGGAGCGCGGCCTCGGCCACGGTGAGCTCGCGCGCGTGTTTGCCGAAGTAGCCCATCGCCGCCGCTTCGGCGCCGTAGAGCCCGGCGCCGAAGTACATCTTGTTCAAGTAGAGCTGCAGGATCTCGTCCTTGGTGTACTGATGCTCGATGCGCAACGCCAGCAGCACCTCCTGCACCTTGCGGGTGTAGGTCTTGTCGAGCGTAAGGAAGCTCTGACGCGCCAGCTGCTGCGTGAGCGTGCTGCCGCCCTGCGCGAGCCGCCCCTCCTTGAGGTTGGCGACCATGGCGCCGCCAATCCGCACGATGTCGACGCCAGCGTGTTCGCGGAAGCGCTGATCTTCGATGGCGAGAATCGCATCGACGAGGTGCGGGGAGACGTCGGCCAGGGCCACTTCGAAGCGCCGCTCGTCGAAGATGGTGAAGGCCGGTACGTCGACGGCGTCGTAGAAGACGGTGGCTTGCGCCATCTCGCCCATCCGCTTCACGTCGTCGATGCTCGGCAGATCGGAGAGCAGCGCATGGACCGACCACTGCATGCCGCCGATCACGGCCGTCTGGGCCACGACCACAGCCACGGCCACCACGGCCCCGACCCGGCGAAAACGCGTGGTCAAGGGCCGCAGCCAGGCGGCCAGGCGACGGGCCAGCGGGCGGGCGAGCAAGGCGTCGAGTCTCACGTGGATGCGTCCGGCGCGGCGGCAGGGGCGCCACGCTCGTCTCACGG
Source organism: uncultured Acidobacteriota bacterium (assembly GCA_963814395.1). Classification (GTDB taxonomy): domain Bacteria; phylum Acidobacteriota; class Vicinamibacteria; order Vicinamibacterales; family UBA2999; genus CADEFD01. The sequence goes on along the minus strand of CAWFCS010000027.1, from coordinate 191,991 downwards.
TACTACTACGAGGTGTCGCGGAAACAGAAAACGCCTTGACCCTTTCGGGCCAAGGCGCTACACGTTCGAGAATGGCGGGGTCGACGGGACTCGAACCCGCGGCCTCCGGCGTGACAGGCCGGCGTTCTAACCAACTGAACTACGACCCCGAACGTATTCGATTGTCGAGCGGCACTGCCCCGCTCGATTCGAGTCCTTCGCCCGGCGCAAATGCTGGTGGGCGGTACAGGGCTCGAACCTGTGACAGCCGGCGTGTAAAGCCGGTGCTCTACCAACTGAGCTAACCGCCCGGCTCATCTACCGACGAAACCATGACTATACCAGACCTTGAGGGCAAGTAGCGAGAGCCCCACGGCGAGTCCAGCCAGGGCATGGTGTTCGCGATTGCGCCACGCCCGTTCCCAGCTGAACGCCCGCGTGCTCGCCGGGGCCAGCTTCGAGGCGTACTGATCGTAGGCGTCGCCGAACTTCTCGCGCAGATGCGCCTCTTCGGCGCGCATCGCTGCCGTGAGGGTGGCCGCCAGGTAGCTGACGATGGCCAGCCCGAGCCAGACGTGTCCGGCCGCGACCGCCACGCCGATGCCGAGAATCGTCGAGCCGAGGTAGAGCGGATGACGGGTGAAGCGATACGGCCCGCTCGACGTCACCTCGCGGCTCTTCTCCACGTGGCCGGCCGCCCACAGCCGAAGGGCGGCGCCGGCGCCGGCGATGACCGCCCCACTCACCAGGCTGGCTCGCGATGGCCGGGCCAGCCACACCGTGATGAGCGCCATCACCGACCCGAGCGCCACCCGGTAGCGGGCCAGCACGCGCACCACGCTCACGACGACGCCCCTGGCTGCAGACGCCGCGCGCAGGCGGCAAACACTTCGTCCACGTCGATGTCCTCGATGCAGGCGCGGCCGCGCCGGCACTGCCGCTTGTGGAAACACTCGCACGTGGCGGCCCGCGACACCGACACGTCGTCGGCGCGCCAGGGCCCATTGCGTTCGGGACGGGTGGGACCGAACAGGCCGACGATAGGCGCGCCCACCGACGCGGCCAGGTGCAACGGCCCGGTGTCGCCCGACACGACCAGGCGCGCCGCCCGCGCCAGCGCCAGCAGGTCGGGCAGCGCCGTCGGCGGCGACGCCACGGCGTGCCCGTGAGAGGCGGCCACGACGGCTTCGGCCCGGGCCTGTTCGCCCGGCCCCCAGGTGACCACGCTCGGCAGGGCCAGATGCTCACCGATTCGCGCGGCCAAGGCGCCGAAGCGGGCCGGTGGCCAGCGCTTGTTCTCCCATGCCGCGCCGGGATTCACCAGGGCGAACCCGCCAGCCCGCGCGACCGGCGCGCTGGCGAGCACGGCCTCTGCCACCTCGGATGTGACCGGGCGCCAGGGAAACACCAGGCCCGCAGACGGCACGTCGAGGGCCGGCAGCATCGCGAGGTTCTTCTCCACTACGTGTCCACCGGCCGGACCGGTGACTCGCTCGCCGTAGAGCCAGCCGGCCGCCGGCTCGCGGAGTTGCGACGGCGCGAAGCCCACCACCCGGCGCGCTCCCGACAGGCGCGCCAACGCCGCGGACTTGATCAGGCCCTGCAGGTCGAGGGCGGCCTCGTAGCCTTGCCCACGCAGGAAGGCGATCGCCGACGCCAGGCCGGACACGCCGGCAAAGCGCACCTCGCCAGCCGCGGCACCCGCGCTCGACGCCCGCACGACGACGCGGCGGCACAGGCCATCGACCATGGCGAGCACGCCGGCATAACGAGCATCCACCAGCCAGTCGACGAGCACGTCGGGACGATGAGCCCGCAGCGCGGCCAGGAGCGGCAGGGCATGTACGATGTCGCCAAGCGCCCCCATGCGCACCACCAGCACGCGCGCGCCTGGGCCAAGCGCCACGACCGGCGCGCTCATGACGCCGTCTCGCGGATGGCGCGCAGGGTGTCGCGCGTCGAATGGTCTTTGGGATCCCCGACGATGGCCGTGCGGCCGCCATAGGCGCGCACCGTCTCGCGCTCGGGTACGGTGTCCAGGGTGTAGTCGGTGCCCTTGCAGTGCACGTCGGGCCGAAGCAGCTCGAGCAGGGGCGTGACCGTCGGTTCCGGAAAGATCACGACGGCAGCCACGCAGCGCAACGCCGCCACGAGTTCGGCCCGGTCGGCCGCCGGCAGCACAGGGCGGTCGGGCCCTTTGAGCGCGCGCACGCAGGCATCGTCGTTCACCGCCACGACGAGCAGATCGGCTTCGCGGCGCGCCCCTTCGAGGTAGCGCACGTGGCCGACATGCAGCAGGTCGAACACGCCATTGGCGAAGGCGATCGTGCACCCCGCCTGTCGTGCCGCAGCGACCCGCGCGGCCAAGGCTTCCCGCGACAGCACCTCGCCCATCCCGGCGTCCTACGCGTCCGCCCGACGTCCGGCCGCGTCGGCCGACACCGCGCGCGCCAGTTCCCGGGCCGACACCGTCGCCGTGCCGCGCTTCATCACCACCAGGCCGCCGGCGTAGTTGGCAAGCCGCGCCGCCGCCGGCAGCGACGCACCGGCGGCCAGGGCCAGCGTGAGGGTGGCCATCACGGTGTCACCGGCGCCGGTGACGTCGGCAATCTCGTCGGAGCCGTAGATGGGAATGTGCACCGTGGGTGCGTCTGGCTCGAAGAGGGCCATGCCGCGGCTGCCGCGGGTGACGAGCACCGCGTCCATCCGCGTGCGCTTCAGGATGGCGCGTCCGGCGCGCTCGAGCGCGCGTGGCTGGTCGCCGATCGTGACGCCGAGCGCCTGCTCCACTTCCGACTCGTTGGGCGTGCAGGCGGTGAGGCCGCGAAAGCGCAGCAGGTCGTAGCGCGAATCGACCAGCACCGGCACGCGGCGCGTGCCCGATCGCAGTGGCCCGACCAGCCGGCCAATCACGGCCGGCGACAACAGGCCCGAGCCGTAGTCCGAGACGAGCACCGCGTCGGCATGGCGCAGCGCACGCGTGGCGGCACGCAGCCACGCCGCCCGCCAGGCATCGGCGATCGGCTCGCGCGTGCGCCGGTCGATGCGCACCACCTGCTGCTTGGCGGAATGCACGCCGCCCGCCAGGATGCGCGTCTTCACCGGCGTGTGATAGCCGGCCGGCCGCACCACGGCGCGCGTGTCGACCCGCGCCGGACAGGCGGCCAGCACGCGCCGGCCCGCGTCGTCGCGTCCGGCCAGGGCCACGAGCGTGGCGATGCCGCCCAGGGCCGCCACGTTGGCCGCGGCGTTGCCGGCCCCACCCGGCAGGATCTCGGTGGAGTCGTACTCCAGGATGAGCACGGGCGCTTCGCGCGACACGCGCGCGATGCGGCCCGACACGAACTCGTCGGCGATGAGGTCGCCGAGCACCACCACGCGACGGCCACGGGCGGCGTCGAGCAGCGCGCGCAGGCGCGACGGCGTGTCGGCCCCGGAAGATGTCGGCACCATACGGCGGCTACAGACTACCCCAGTGTCCCGTGGTCGCGATCGAGCACCAGCGCCACGGCCTCGGCGAGCGTGTCGCACACCGCCTCGACGACCTGCCCGGGCGGCCGCACGGCCTCCTCGATCACGCCCCAGCCGGTGCGCAACAGCAGTGCGCGTCCGCCCATCCGCACACCCAGTTGCACGTCGCTCCACTTGTCGCCGATGACCCACGAGCGCGCCGGGTCGATGTGGAGATCACGCGCGGCGTCGTCGACCATGCCGGTGGCGGGCTTGCGGCAGCGGCACTCGGCGCGCAGTTCGTCGATGAGCGCCTCGGGATGGTGCGGACAGAAATACCAGCCGTCCACGTGCGCGCCGCCGGCGGCGAGCCGGCGATCGATCTCGGCGTGCAAGTCGGCCACGAACGCCGCCTGGATCATCTTGCGGCCGATGCCGCCCTGATTGGTCACCATCACCACGAGATAGCCGGCCCGGTTCAGCAGGCGGACGGCATCGATCGCCCACGGGTACAACGTGAGCTCGGACATCCGCGAGAGATAGCCGACGTCTTCGTTGATGGTGCCGTCGCGATCGAGGAAGACGGCCGGGCGGAGGGCTGCACTCATGGAATCAAGGACGCGACGTGCTCGGGCGAGACGCCGCGCATGCACATGTGCCCGAGCGGGCACTCCCTCAGCATACACGGACGGCACCACACGTGATGGATGGCGAGCCGCGGCGCCGGCCCGTCGATCGCCGCCGTGAGCGGCGCGGTCTGCTGTTCGTTGGTGGGCCCGAAGATGGCCACTACCTGAGCGCCGACGGCGCCAGCCAGGTGCATCGCGCCGGAGTCGTTGGCCACCACCGCCCGCGCCCGGGCGAGCACGGCAGCGAGGGTGGCCAGATCGGTCTTGCCGATGAGATTCACGAGCGCCGCGGCCGTGTCGCTGCCGCCCGGCAGGGCGGCGAGGGCCTCGCGCAGTTCCGCACCGGCGACGGCGTCGCCGCCAGCGCCGACGAGCACCGGCGCCACGCCGCGCGTGTGCCACAGACGGTGCGCCAGCGCGGCGAAGCGGGCGGGCGGCCACTGCTTCGCCCGGCCATACGCGGCGCCCGGCGCCATCACGACGACCTCGCGCGACGGCAGGAGCGCGTGCGGCGGCCGCGCGCGCCGACTCGGGCACGACCACCCGCGCCACCCGCGCCGCCGGGTGCAGTCCGGCAGCCGTCGTGAGCGCAAGGTAGTAGTCGGCCTGGTGCACCGACGGCGCCGGCCGGCGCAGCGCCTTGGTGAGCCAGCGGCCGCGCCCATCGGTGTCGAAGCCCCACCGTTCCGGCACGCGCGCCTGGGCCGTCACCCACGCCGACATGAACGCGTTGGGGAAGAGCACCGCCAGGTCGAAGCGCCCCGCCGCCAGCCGCACCGCATCGCGCCGCCAGCGCCGCACCTGCGCCAGGCCACCCCGCGATTCGAGGGCCAGCACGTCGACGACGCCGGGCACCATGGCATAGAGCGGCGCCACACTGGGCCGCGCCGCCACGGTGAGCCGCGCGTGCGGGTAGTGGTCGCGCACCGTCTGCAGCGCCGGCAGCGCCATCACGGCGTCGCCCAGCCAGTTGGGCGCGAGCACCACGATGCGATCCGGCGCGCTAGCCATCGGCCGGGCCCTCGTCGCGCACCGCCGGAAACATGCCCCCGGTCTCTGGCGCCGGCGCGTCACGCCAGCGGCGGTGCATCCACAGCCACAGCTCGGGCTGACGCCGCACATACATCTCGAGCACATCGGTGCAGCGCTGCGTGAACTCGCCCACGGCATCGGGCGAGTCGGGTCCCGGCGGCTCGACCGCGTGCTCGTAGATCATCCGGAAGCGGCCGCCCGGCAAGGGCAGCGTGAAGACGGGCACCACGGGCGCGCCCGTGCGCAGGGCCAAGGCCGCGAGCGTGGAGGTGGTGGCGGCCGGACGCTGGAAGAACTGCACCCAGATCGCATCGGGGCTGTGCATGTGCTGATCGATCAGCATGGCCACACCCTGGCCGTGAGCCAGGGTCTTCAGCACCTTGCGCACCGCGCCCTCGCGGTAGATCACGCTGTTGCCGGTGCGCTGGCGCATCTCCTCGAGCATGGCGTGCAGACCGGGATTGTCGAGTGGACGCGCCAGCACGCCGATCGGCTGGAACAGGAGCGCGTGCACCATCGCGTGCAGCTCCCAGAAGCCGAAGTGCCCCGTGAAGAACAGCACGCCCTTGCCCTTCGCGTAGGCCGCCCGCACGCGCTCTTCGCCGTCGACGTCGACCCGGGCGCGCATGGCTTCGGGGGTGAGGCTGCTGAACTGCAGCAGCTCGAGCAGCAGCACGCCGAAGTGCTGGAACATGCGGCGCGCGATGGCCGTACGCTCGGCCTCGGGCCGGGCCGGGAAGCACTGCGCCAGATTGGCCAGCGCCACGCGCCGGTGCGACCGGTCGAGCGTGTAGAAGGCCGAGCCGAGCGTCGACCCGCACAGGTGCAGCACGGGGTGGGGCAACACGCGCACGAGCCCGCCCACGGCCCGCACCGCCGCCAGCTCCACGCGCTGCCGCCAGGCCTTCATGCCCGCCCCGCCATGGCCCGGCGCACCGCGCCGGTCACGACCGGCCACTGCGGCACGTCGAGGGTGAGCGGCACGCGGGCCACGCGACACGGCAGCGGCTCCGAACGGTCGAAGCGCACGGCGTCCTTGTCGGTCGTAAGCACACCCCAGGCGCCCGCCGCCGCGACCCGCCTGGCCACGTCGGCCAGGTCGGCGCGCGAATACCAATGGTGATCAGCGAAGAGGCGCGTGTCGGCCACGCGCCAGCCGGCCGCACGCAGGCCGGCCACGAACTGGTCTGGCTGACCGATGCCGGCCAGTACCACCACCGCATCGCCCGGCCCCGGCGTGCCGCCCTGCACCTCGACCGGCGCGCCGAGCCGGCGGGCAGCCCCGATGCCGCACGGCATGCCAGAGGCACGGGCCTCGGCCGCGGCCTGGTCGTCGTCGGCCCCCACTACGATCAGCAAGTGCGCGCGCGCCAGCACGCTATGGGGCTCGCGCAAGCGGCCCTTGGGCAGCACGTGTTCGCGCGCCAGATCCCCGGCCGGCGTGACCACGATGTCGAGATCGCGCGCCAGGCGCACGTGCTGGAAGCCGTCGTCGAGCACGTGCACGGTGGCGCCGAGCGAGCGTTCGGCCGTGAGCCCAGCCTCGTAGCGGCTCGCACCCACGACCACCGCCGCGCCCGGCACGGCCTGCGCCAGCATGAACGGCTCGTCGCCGGCATGCTGCACGTCGCTGAGGATGCGCGATCCATCGGACACCACCGTGACCCCGCGCGAGCGCGCGAGGCGGGCGTAGCCGCGCGAGAGAATGGACGGCCGTTCGCCCTCGGCCACGAGCCACGCCGCGATCTTGGCCACGCACGGCGTCTTCCCGGTGCCGCCTACGCTGAGGTTGCCCACGCTCACGACCGGCCGCCCCAGCCGGTGGCTGCGGCCGGGCTGCGCGTACCACGCGCGCCGGGCGAGAGCCAACCGACCATAGAGGGTGTGCAGCACGGGGGTCTCAGGGACGTCGGCCCGCTACCGGGCGCGGAACGGACGCACATTCGAGGGAAGGCTCGCCGCCGACGGGAGCAGCCCGTCGAGCACCGCGAGGGTTTTGTCCTTGGCGCCGCGATTGGTATCGACGAGCGCGCGGGCGGCCACGCCGAGGCGGGCCCGGCGCACCGGGTCGGTCATGAGGGCGAGCACCTGTTCCTCGAACTCGCCGTCGGAGGCCACTTGCACGCCCGCGTCGTTGGCCACGAAGGCGGCAGCAATCTCGGCGAAGTTGTGCATGTGGGGGCCGAACACGACGGGCCGGCCGAACACGGCGGGTTCCAGGATGTTGTGGCCCCCGGTGGGCACGAGGCTCCCGCCCACGAACACGACGGTGCCCACCTGATACACCGTGGCCAATTCGCCGATGGTATCGAGCACGACCACGTCGGCACGCGGCTCGGCATCGATCGGCAGATCGTTGCGGCGTTCGGTGCGGAAGCCCTCGTGCTGGGCGAGCCGCACGACCTCGTCGAAACGTTCCGGGTGCCGGGGAGCCAGCAGCAGCACGGCTGACGGCTGTGTCGCCTTGAGGCGGCGGAACATGCGCAGCACCACCGCTTCTTCGCCCTTCATGGTGCTGCCGGCGACGAGCACCGGCCGCGTGGCCGCGAAACGGAAGTAGCGCAGCACGCGCTCCTTGGCCCGTGCCTGTGGCCCGCCCGGCGAGTCGAGCGAGTCGAACTTGAGGCTGCCAGTGACCGTGACCCGCTCGGGCTCTGCCCCAATCGCCACGAACCGCCGCGCCGACTCGTCGGATTGCACACAGAAGCGGTCGATGTCGGCCAGCACGGGCCGGAAGAACCGGTGCGCCAGGCGATAGCGCGGAAACGAGCGCGCCGACAACCGGCCGTTGACCACCGCGGTCTTCACCCCGCGGCGCCGGCATTCGCGCAGCAGGTTGGGCCAGATCTCGGTTTCCATCATCAGGAAGAGCCGTGGCTTCACGAGATCCAGCGTGCGGCGCACGACGAACCCGAGGTCGAAGGGAAAATAGAACACCGCGTCCACGTCGAGCCCGCCGCGCCGGGCCAGCTCCTGCGCCGACATGGTGGTCGTGGACAGGAACACGCGCAGGCCGGGATGCCGGGCGCGCAGGGCGGCGATGAGCGGCCGGGCCGTGAGCAGCTCGCCCACCGACACGGCGTGAATCCAGATCGACGACTCGGCGTCGATGTTGAACGACACGGGCAGGTAGCCGAGTCGCTGTCCCAGGCTGCCGACGTACTTGCGATAGCGCACGGCCTGATACGCCAGCCACGGCGACACGGCCAGTGCGAAGAGCACGATGAGGGCACTGTACAGGACGTACATTTATGCGCGTAACTCGTTCAATTTACGCAGGTTAGAACCAGGCCGAGTATACCGCGGGCGGATTGACCCGGTCATGACGCTCGGTTATACAATCATACGTTTGCAGGTGTGCCTACTGGGAGCGGCACGCGGCATCGGGCCAGGAGGGTGGCACATGGCGGTCAGAGTTGGCATCAACGGATTCGGGCGAATCGGGCGCAACATCATGCGCGCGGCGCTCGCCGATCACGACATCGACTTCGTGGCGGTCAACGATCTCACCGATGCCGGCGACGCTGGCGCACCTTCTGAAGTACGACTCGGTGCTCGGCAACCTCACGGCCGCCATCGAGGGCAAGGCCGACAGCATCATCGTCGACGGCGACGAGTTCAAGGTGTTGTCCACGAAAGACCCGGCCACGCTGCCGTGGAAAGACCTGGGCGTGGACGTGGTGTTCGAATGCACCGGCAAGTTCACCGACCGCGACGGCGCCGGCAAACACCTGACGGCCGGGGCCCGCAAGGTGATCGTGACCGCGCCGGCCAAGAAGCCCGACGTCACCGCTGGTGATGGGCGTGAACGACGAGACAGTACGACCCGGCCGCGCACCACATCATCTCGAACGCGTCCTGCACCACCAACTGCCTGGCGCCCGTCGTGAAGGTGCTGCACGAGTCGTTCGGCCTGCAGCGCGGCTGGATGACCACCGTGCACGCCTACACCAACGACCAGAACCTGCTCGACCTGCCGCACAAGGACATCCGGCGCGCGCGCGCCGCGGCGATGTCGATCATCCCGACCACGACCGGCGCCGCCTCGGCCGTGGGCGAGGTGCTGCCCGCCCTCAAGGGCAAGCTCGACGGCATCTCGATGCGCGTGCCGACGCCGAACGTGTCGGTGGTGGACCTGGTGGCGCTCTTCGACACGAAGACCACCGCCGACGACATCAACGCCGCCTTGCGCGCGGCCGCCGCCGGCCCGCTGAAGGGCGTGCTGCACGTGGAAGACGCGCCGCTCGTCTCGATCGACTTCCGCGGCAACCCGCACTCGTCGATCGTCGACAGCGCCTACACCAAGGTGATGGACGGCGACTTCGTGAAGGTGATGGCCTGGTACGACAACGAGTGGGGCTACTCGAACCGCTGCGTCGACCTGCTGAAGAAGGTCGCCGCCTCGCTGTAGGCCGCTACGCCCATGACCAAATATTCGATTCGCGATCTGCCGCTCGACGACCGGCGCGTGTTCATGCGCGTGGACTTCAACGTGCCGATCAAGAACGGCGTGATCACCGACGACACGCGCATCACCGCGGCGCTGCCGTCGATCCGCTTCGCCCTGGCGCACGACTCCACCGTGATCCTCGCCTCGCACCTGGGCCGGCCCAAGGGCAAGTTCGCGGCGGAATTCAGTCTGAAGCCGGTGGCGGCGCATCTGTCGACGCTGCTCGGCCTCGAGGTGGTCTTCGCCGAAGACTGCATCGGCGAGCTGGCCCGCGCGGCCGTGGCGAAGTCGGAGGAACCGGGCGGCTCGCGCGTGGTGCTGCTCGAGAACCTGCGCTTCCACGCCGAGGAAGAGAAGAACGACCCGGAGTTCTCGACCGCGCTCGCCACCCTGGCCGACGTCTACGTGAACGACGCCTTCGGCGCCGCGCACCGCGCGCACGCGTCGGTGGACGGCATGGTGGGGCCCTTCGCGGCGGCCGGCGCCGGCCTGCTCATGGAGAAGGAGCTGTCCTACCTGGGCATGGCGCTCGGCAACCCTGAGCGGCCCTTCGTGGCGATCCTGGGCGGCGCGAAGGTGTCCGACAAGATCGGCGTGATCGAGAACCTGCTCGGCAAGGTGGACCACCTGCTCATCGGCGGGGCCATGGCCTACACGTTCTTCAAGGCGCTGGGCTTGCCGGTGGGCTCGTCGCTCGTGGAAGACGACAAGCTGGCGAGAGGCGCTGCAGATCATCGAACACGCCAGGACGCGCGGCGTGGCGCTGACGCTGCCGGTGGATCACGTGGTGGCCGACAGGTTCGACGCCGGCGCCGGCCACCGCCGTGCTGCAGGTGTCGGACCACGCGATCGGCAACCGCATGGGCCTCGACATCGGCCCCGAGACGACGGCGCTCTACGCCTCGATCATCGCCACCGCCAAGACGGTGGTGTGGAACGGCCCGATGGGCGTGTTCGAGATGGCGCCGTTTGCGGCCGGCACGATGGGCGTGGCCCACGCCGTGGCGGCCGTGCAGGGCACGACCATCATCGGCGGCGGCGATTCGGTGGCCGCCGTGCACGCGGCCGGCGTGGCCGACAAGATCAGCCATATCTCCACGGGCGGCGGCGCGTCGCTCGAGTTCCTCGGCGGTCGGTGCTGCCGGGTGTTGCGGCGCTGCCCGACAAGGCGTAAGAACGGGGACTAGGGACGAGGGACTAGCGCCTGTCGAACAACGCACCACGCTCGCCTCGGAGAGACACGATGCGGCAGCCATTCATCGCGGGCAACTGGAAGATGTTCAAGACCGTGCACGAGACCGTGGTGCACGTGAAGGAGCTGCGGGCGCTGGTGAAGGACGTGCAGGGCGTGGACATCGTGGTGGCTCCGCCCGCTACCGCCCTGCACGCGGCCGCCGAAGCCGCGCGCAACAGCAACATCGCCGTGGCCGGGCAGAACTGCCACTGGGAACGCGAGGGCGCGTTCACGGGCGAAGTGAGCGCGGCCATGGTGCGCGAGGCCGGCGCCGAGTATGTGGTGATCGGCCACTCGGAGCGCCGCACGCTCTTCGGCGACACCGACCAGGCCGTGAACCTCAAGCTGCGCGCCGCGCTTGCGGCCGGACTCGTGCCGATCGTGTGCGTGGGCGAGTCGCTGGGCCAGCGCGACGCGAACCAGACGCTCGAGGTGGTGGACCAGCAGCTGCAGCGCGGGCTCGACGCGGCCACGGCCGACCAGGTGGCCGCCATGGTCGTGGCCTACGAGCCGGTGTGGGCCATCGGCACCGGCAGGAACGCCACCCCCGAGCAGGCCGGTGAGGTGCACGCGCACATCCGCCTGCGGCTGCGGTCGTGGTTCGGGGCCGACGCGGCCGAACGCTGCCGGGTCATCTACGGCGGCAGCGTGAAACCGGCCAATATCGCCGCCCTGCTGGCGCTGCCCGACGTGGACGGGGCGCTCGTGGGCGGCGCCAGCCTGGATGTGGCCGATTTCGGACAGATCGTGGCGGCCGGGGCCGCCAGAGCCGCCCGGACGTGACCGGCCGCCGGCCTCGCCGTCGCGCAGCGGCGTCGTTCGGGACGTGTCTCGCCGTAGCGCTGGAGCGCGGAGGCGGATATACTCAGAGTTTGCGGTTTTTCCTGCGGGGCCGAGAGTAGATCGATGTTCTATTACCTGTTCGTCACGCTTTACGTCGTTGCCTGCCTGGTGCTGATGATCGTCATCCTCCTGCAGCAGGGCAAGGGCGGCGATATCGCCAACGCCTTCGGCGGCGGCTCCAGCCAGGCGGTGTTCGGCGCGCGCGCCGGCGCCACCGTGCTCACGAAGATCACGGCCGGACTCACCGTGGCGTTCATGGGTCTGGCGCTGCTGCTGGCCGTGTGGGGTTCGCGCGGCACCAGTTCGGTGGTCGGCGGCGTGGAAGGTCCACCGCCGGTGAGCCTGCCGGCTGGCGCCACCGACATTCCGGCTACGCCCGCGGCCACGCCGGCACCTGCGGCCACGCTGCCGGCCGCCCCCACCACGCAGGCGCGCGGCTGCGCCACCTGCGGCTGCGCCGGCGAGTTCCCGAACCCGCGAAGAAGCAGTAACACGGCGAGCGGCCCTCAGGCCACGCGCCGATCGAGTCGTGGCGTGGCGCAGACTGCTCTGATAGAATTCGACCTTCGTGCAGTCGGCGGAAACGCCGGTTGCACACCACCTCTTTGCGGAAGTGGCGGAATTGGCAGACGCACCAGCTTGAGGGGCTGGCGGTAGCAATATCGTGGGGGTTCGAGTCCCCCCTTCCGCACCAACCTGTAAGCGCTAGGAAGTCAGTGACTTAGGCGGGGACGACTCACGCGATCGTGAGTCGCGCTTCGAGCGGGTCGCGCCTTCGGTTTGCAAGCCGTTTGCAAGCCCGGCGGACTTCTTGGCGTCGCGCACAGCGTTCCTGCGCGATTCCTCCAGCTTTTCCACGGCCAGTCGCAGCCCGCGGATCGTCGCGTTCAGGTAGCGGGTCGTCGTCGACAGATTCCTGTGCCCCAGGAACTTCGACACGTAGGTCGTGGGCACGCCCGCATCTTCGAGTCGCGATGCGGCTTCATGCCTCAGATCGGCCAGGTGCAGGTCGGCCAGCCCAGCCCGCTCGCGCGCGGCCTCCCAGGCTGTGCGGATCGACGTCACCCGCTGGCCGGTCGCGTCCCCGAAGACATACGCCTCAGGGCCGAAGTCCACGCCATCCGCGCCGGTGCGGCGCATCTGGAGCACCGCGTGCAGCCGGGTCGACATCGGCAGCCGACGCGCGCGCCGCGTCTTGGCCTTCTCAGCGCGCACGACCAGTTCTCGACTGGCCATGTCCACGTCGCCCCGCTGCAGCGACAGGATCTCCCCAGGCCGGCAGCACGTGTCGAGCATCGCCACGAGGATGCCGCGCAGATGCGGATTGGCCGCCCGCAGCAGTCGCGTCTCGTCGTCGTCGCTGGCGAACCGGCGTTCGCGCGGCGTCTCCGGATCGAGCGCAATCACCGACTCCGTGCCCACCTTGAACGGGGTGGCGCTGGCCGCGCAGCGTGCATCACCCCTGGTGTGCCGCCGTTGCCGCGGGGACGTGGCCTTCGATGAACGCCGACTTCGCCACGATCCGCCGCTTCCCCGCCTGACGGAGCTGTCCGCGCTTCCGTCCAGGGTGACAACGAACTTCGGATTCATGACTCCTCCAGTCCTGCGCGCGAACCATCCGCGGCGGCTGGGAGCACAAGCGACGGACTGTGGTGGTTCGGGTCAGCGTCGACGGGCCGACGGTGACGCCGGCGCATCGGGCACGCGTGCGAGCTTCTGCGCGACGCGCCCGTCCAGTTCCTCCACGGCGGCCGGTATCTGGCCGGCCTGCCTCAAGCGGGCATAGCCGTCACGTGCGGTCTGGTACGCCTGGCGGGCTTGACGAGCCGTCTCTGGTCCGCCACCGCGGCGCACGAAATCGCTCAGGGTGTCGCCGAAGGCTTCATGCGCAATGAGCGGTTCAATGGGGTCCCTAGCGGCGACCTCCGGTTCAGCGAATACCTTCAAGGCCTGCCGGTGCGCCTCGATGCTCGTGGGGAAGTTACCGCGCTCGTGTTCGATTTCCGCTTTCGCGCTCAGTGCGCTCGCGTAGTTGAAGCGGTCGGCCCTCGAATCGGGACTCGCCACCACTACCGACTCCCACGTCGCCAGTGACGCCGCGATGGCCTCCGCGGCCAGATTCAGGCGCTCCTTCTTGGCATGAAGCAACGCCAGCCCGTGGTACGCCACGGCCACGTCCACACGCAGGCGCGCGTCTTTCGGATCGGCGGCGGCCAGCGATCGGACCGCGTCGAGCCCCTCGTGCCAGACGGGGACGCATTCATCGGTGCGATTCAGACGATCGAGTGCGTTACACAGACGCGTGGCGGCGAGAAACACGGACCGGCGCGCCATGGCCGTGTCGGTGGCGCCTACTGCCAGATTTCGCGCCATCGCCATCGCCTGCTGGGCGTGGGACAGTGCCTCCGCCGAGCGTCCCATGGGAGCCAGCACGCCCGTCATTTCGATCAGCGCCGCGACATGTTCCCATTGGGCCTTTTCGGTCGCCATGAGCGCAGAGGGCCAGCGCGCGAACTGTGCGAGGGTCGTCTCGAGGTGGCGAAGAGCCTCGACGGGGCGGCCCGCGTTCGACAAGACGACGGCCAGCGTGCGTCGAATGCGACTCTCCGCCAACCGACGCCGTTCTGACTCGCCCGGCGTGCTGTCTACCCGGACCATCGCGCGCTCGTAGTGGCCGACCGCCTCATCGGGGCGTCCCTCCGCTCGGGCCACGTCACCGTCGCGCGCGTGAGAGTGTGCCAGGCCAAGTCGTGCGCGTTCATCGTCGGGGCGAGCCTCGGCTACGGCTCGTCTGAGCCGGGCAAGCTTGGCGTAGCTCGCTTTGGCGCCGTTCAGGTCGCCCAGATTGGACATGAACGGATTGCCCTGGACGTCACCGATTTTTTCGTAGGCCTCGGCAAGTTCGGCCTTCAGCTCGATGTTGTCTTCGGCCTGCGCTTCGAGCCCATCGAGGTAGGCCAGCGCCTCTCTCACGAGAGCCCGACGCGCGTCGGTCGATCCAGGCAGCTTCGAGATTTCGTCATACAGCGGGCCGACGACGGCGTTGGCCAGCTTACGGACGTCGTTGAAGCGGGCGTCCGCTCGTGCCCGCTCCCGTTCGGCGACGCGCGCCTGCCAGATCGCGACGCCGCCGCCCACCACGAGTGCCAGGACGACCGCCGTGCCCGCTGCCACGGCCACGGTATGCCGGCGCACGAATCGTCGCATCTGGCGGGTCAGCGAGTCCGGTGCTGCCGTGACCGGGAGGCCGGCCTGCCAGGCGCGGAGATCGGCCGCCAGCTCGGCCACCGTTGTGTAGCGTTCGCGTGGGGCTTTGCGCAAGGCCTTGCCGACCACCGCGTCGAGTGCGCCACGAATCCGTGGCGCAGCCGCCGTTGCGGCGACGGCGCTTGGTGGGGGCGGGTCGACGTCGCACACAAGTCGCATCGCCTCGAGTGGTGACACTCCCCGCAGGTCGTGCGGACGACGACCCGCCAGCAGCAGATACAGCAACGCGCCGAGGCCGTAGACGTCGGTGGCTGTTGTCACCGGTTCGCCGCGAATCTGCTCCGGACTGGCGAATTCCGGCGTGAACCGCCGCTCGGCCGTGCGAGTGAGGCCGGCACTCTCGGCGCCTTCCTCCGACAGGAGCGTCGCGATTCCGAAATCCAGCAGCTTCGGCTGTCCGTCGGCCTGCACCAGGATGTTGGCCGGCTTGAGGTCGCGATGCACGACCAGGTGACGATGCGCGTCGGCCACGGCGTCGGCGACGCGCGCGAGCAGTGCGACACGCGCCTCGACGTCGAGCCCGTGGTCGCGCGCCCACTGGTCGATGGGTGCGCCGTCCACGAACTCCATGACGAAGTACAGGCTGTGATCCGGTCCGGTGCCCGAGTCGATGAGGCGGGCGATGCCCGGATGATCGAGGGAGGCGAGCAGTCGCCGTTCCAGCCGGAACCGAGTGGCCAGGGCGGCCGTACCCCAGGTGGGCAACACCTTGACGGCCACGCGTCGCGCGAACTCATCGTCGTCGCGCACCGCCTCGTAGACCATGCCCATGCCGCCGCGGCCGATCGGGCGCACGATCCGGTAGGCGCCCAGCCGCTGGCCAACGAGCGCATCGGCGATGACATCGGCGACCAAGCCTGCCGGATCGCTGTCGCCCTCGAGAAAGCCAGGATCGGAATCGTAGCTCTCGAGCATCTGCTCGACCAGGTTCCGCGCGTCCGGGCTGGCGCCGCTGGCGTCGATCCAGGCTGTACGCTCGTGTCCCGTCCGCTGCCGCGCCTCATCGAACAGCGCTTCGATCTGTGCCCATTCTTCACGGGTCATGACTCAGAGGCTCCAGAGCGCATGGTGCCACAAGGCGGCGCGGCGGGGGATCGACGCGCCGCCGGTAGGTGTCGATTTACCGAATCACGAAGCGGAACGGAATCGTCGATCCGTCGCTGAGCGTTATGCGGAAGTTGTAGCCCCATCCGCGCGTAAGGCTACGAGTGTCGATGAGGAAGGCCCATGTCTGCGTGAACGACTCCCAGCGGAACGCCGACGGACGCAGCCACGAGGGCACGGGTGAGTTGAGTGGCTCGGTCACGCCGGCCCTGTCACGGGAGACGAGCTCGAAGCTGGTCACGACGCCGCCTGACGTGATCGGCGTGCCGTTTGCGTCGCACACTCGGAAGCGCGCGAACACGGGAAGGCCGCGCACGAAGACGCTGCTGCCGTCGGCGTTGATCGGGGGAAGGATCGTGTGCGTGTCGTTCCACAGGCAGGTGCCGGTGGTTGGGAACACGACGGTGTAGTCCAGTCCGGACAAGGTCACGTTGTTGCCGGCGTCAGTCGCGGTCACGTCGAACCTCTTCTGGCCAACAGAGGCCGTGTCGATCGGTGCACCGACGGCGACCGGCCCGGTGCAGCTCGCCAGTGCCGTTTCATCGGCACAGGAGTAGTCGGCCATAACGGTCTGGTTGAGGGTATAGCGTCGGGCATGGATCGGATTGTTGATGACGATCGTGGGGGGCGTTATGTCCGGGCCGGTCAGCACCAACAGGCCAGCGGTGGCCGTGTGCCCGATGGGGTCGGCATCTCCTGGCACATCGAGCTGGAACGTCATGCTGATCGGTGCGCTCGCGACGCCTGGCGGCACCACCGCCTGTCCGAGGCGGACGCCGATCAACGCCGTCGTCGCTGACTGGCCACGTGTCACGGCGCTCGTACACAAGACGACTTCGACGGTGCCCAGGGCGACGCTGCAGCGGCCACCGGCGTAGACGAATGTCGTGCCCGGCGGCAGTTGCGTCTGGTAGTGGAAGGTGCCGCCGGCACCGCTGACGTCGACGACGTCGGCCGTCAGGTAAACCGTGTCGCCTTCTCGTGCCTGACTGACCGTGCCACTGGCAACCGTTTCGAAGCGCAAGGCACCCAGCCGCAAGTTCACCTGATCAGCAGCTGGGACGACCGTGAGTGAAGCGGCGAGGGTCTGAAACGCCGGATCGACGGCCTCCACAATCGTCGACGTAATGGAGACGTTCGCGAAGTCGTGGCCGGCTGGGACGAGTGAGGGTTGGAGTTGCACTGTGGCCGCCAGTACGACCGAGCTTCCCGGATCCAGAGCGGCGCCGGTACATGTCAAGGTCTGATCGAGTCGCGTGCACGTCGAGCTGAAGACGAATGTGACTCCAGGCGGCAGCGTCGCGGTGACCGTGAACGGTCCCGATGTATTGCCGGCGTTCGAGACGGTGACGCGGTAGTCGACTAGGTCACCCACGCGTGCACGCAGCAGCGTGCCGTCACCGGCGTCGGTGAAGCGGGCAGCCACCAGGCGCAGGTCCGAACGGTTGTGTCGGTACGAGCACGTCGGCGCGTGCTGTGTTGTCTCCTGGCTGCGAATCCGTCGTGCCGTAGGCGACCGACCCCGTAACCGTCAGAGTGGCCGATGAGCTCGGCGGGTTGATGAGCGATGCATCGGCTACGCCTGTCAACACGATCGTGGTGCTGGCGTTGAGCGGCAGGCTGCCCAGGGCGCACGTCAAGGCCGCTCCGGCCACCGGACTCGTGCAGCTGCCTGCGACGGCGTGACGACTAGCCCCGTCAGCTGCGTCAGGTCCGCAAACCCTGTCAGCGTGATCTGCGAGGCCCGGCCAGGGCCGCGATTCGTGACGGTCGCCGTGACGGTCACGACCCCGCCCGGCGCGACCGTCGTGGTGGCCGGCGTGAGCGTGAGGGACAGGTCCGGCGTCGTGCCGCCGACATCGGCGTGGAGCCGCGCGAAGTACATGTTGCCTTCGAGCCGGCACACGCCATTCGGCGGCGTGAGGACGCAGTTGTCGAGCTCCGACGACGCGTATTCAATCCAGTACCGAGCCCGTGCCGCTCGGCGGAGGACTCAGGGCCACGTCCTGCGGCCCGAAGATCGACGACGGGCCGCTACCTCCATACGTGCCGGGCTCGTTGCAGGGGCCAAACGCACCATAGGCGCCGCAGCCAACGGACGAGACATACAGCCGCCGCCCAGTGGCCGAGTCGCCACCGTCGTTGGCCAGCACGTCGTACCAGACGGTCGTGCCTTGCGGCGTGGCCGTGAAGTCGTCGGCCGCGCGCAGTGGCGCCGACGCCGCGTCGGCACTGGCGCCCACGATGAGCACCGAGCGCGCCATGTCGGGCAGACCATCCACAGCAATCGTGGCCACGATTTTCGCCACCGACACTCGACCGACGTCGGTTGGCGCGCGGTAGTACGTCGTCAGCGTCGGCGAGTTCAACGGTTGGGCGGGATCGGTCGTGAAATTGGTGAACCGCTGTCGAAACGCTCCTGGATCCGAGACGGCACGCGACGGATCGTGCGCGGTGCCCTGCAGCGCCGTCGCGATTTCACCGGCGGTGACGGGCTCGAGCGACAGCCGGAGTTGTGCACTGACGTTGACCTCGACGTGAAATCGCCCGGCGGCGAATCGGCCCACGGCCACGTCACCGAGATCGATCCGGGTCTTCGTCTGGGCCGCGTTGGCTGTGGACGGCACGATCGTCACGCGTGCAGTCGCCCGCGCGGCCGTCGGGAACTTCAGGTCGCTCACCTGGTACAAGAACGTGTCGGGCTCCACCAGCGTCGCAAACGGCGTATAGGTGATCGTGCCGTCTTGGTTGAAGGAGACACTGCCAAATCGTGGGCCCTCGTAGACTGCCGTCACCAGCAACGTGTCGCCGTCGGGATCGGTGTCGTTGTCGAGCACGCGCAGAACAGCTTGCGCGGTGCCGAAGACCGGCAGGGTGTCGTCCACAGGTGTCGGCGGCGAGTTGAGCTGGCCGTTGACGAGTGCCCGGATGGTGGTCGTGACGCGCGTCGCGGCGCCGCTGTTGGCGAGCGCGGCTGTGACGTGCGCGCACGGCGACGGCGCCAGACCGCAGTTGGCGTCGAAGGGAGCCGTCGGCACGAACGTCAGCGTGTGCGTGTCACTGTCGGCACCGGCCGCGAGGTCAGTCGCCCACCGGCAGTGGACGGTGCCATCGGGCTGCGGCACGCAGGTCCAGCCATCGGACGAGTCGGCCGAGAAGACGAGTCCAGCCGACCGCGCGACGACGACGTCGAGTGGCGCCGTCAATATGGTGTTGGTGGTGTTGCGCAGCGTCAGTGTGTGGATGGCGACGTCGCCTTCGTCGGCGATGCCCGGGCCGGTGAACACGAGGGGCACCAACGATGGATTGCGCACCGTAAACACCACGCCGTCGCCCAGGATGCCGGGATCTGTCGAGCTCGGGCCGCCTTGTGGCGCTGTGCCGTAGAGCGCGCCGTCGGGCCCCTGAACGAGGGCGCCCGTTGGTGCCCATCCCGACAGCAACGGGAACGCAGCGATGGCAAACGGACTGCCGGCAGGCGATAGACGGTAGACGGTGCCGCAATTCCCATTCGGGCAGCCCAGCGAGTCGCTCGCGGTGCCGTAGAGCAGCCCGTCGCGGCCGAGCAGCAGCGGCGACTTCGGCGACATGCCGTCGCGATCGGTGCCCGTGAAGAGCCCGGTCCGCAGGAAGCTGGTGCCGTCTGGGCGCAGCCGGAACACCGTCCCGAATTGTGTGGTGGCTGTCGAGCCGCGCTCTTCGACGCCGTAGAGATACCGGTTACCTCCGGGCCCCGGTGCCTCGGTCACTCCCGCAACCGGGTACCCCTCGAGTTGTGCGATCTGCGCGAAACCCAGACCATCTCGCCCGACCCGGAATACCGTACCTGCGTTGAAGGTGCCGCCACGTTCGGTCGTGCCGTAGAGCACGCCGTCGCTGCCCTCGATGAGTGTGCCCGTCGGGCGGGTGCCGTTCTGAAGGTCGCTCACGACGCGGTAGCCAGTGCCATCCTGCGCCACGGCATACACCGCATTCGTGGTGGTGCTGCCAGCCCCGAACGTACCGTAGAGCATGCCGTCACTGGCGACGATGACGCCGCCGTCAGGGTACCCATCGGGTGCGCTGAACTCGTGCAACGTCGTCACGTTGACGCTGGTGCCGAGGATCTCAACGCGATACACGGAGCCCAGGCCGGAGGCCCCACCAGTCAGCGTGGTTCCGAAGAACGCGTTGCCAGGTCCGCGCGCGAGTGCAGCGTGGCTAGGCGCGGTACCTGCGGCAAACGTGTGCAGCACCGCGAAGCCGCTGCCGTCGGGGCGGACGCGAAACAGGGCACCAGGTGCTGGTGCCTCTGCGGTGCCGTAAAGGTAGCCGTCGGCTCCCAACGTTAACCCCGCCGCCGGATTCCCGGCCGCCACACCGTCGAATGCGTGCACGACCGAGAGCGTCTGAGCAATCGAGTCGGAGGCCACGGCCACCGACAGCACCAAAGCCGCCACGGAGACGAATCGAGTCACTCCAGCCATCACCCACCCTCGAGGAGACGGGCAGGCCGTTGCGGCCTGCCGTTCAAGGCCGCAAGCGACGGATTCGGAACCCGTGGGTCAAGTCGTCCCCACGCGCATGGCGAACCGGGGTATCAGTCGTCGTGTCGTGGCTTCTGGCCGTCCAGCCGACGCCGAATCCACGTCTTGGCCGCCAGCCATCCGCGCTTGACCGTCGAATCCGAGATGCCGAGGGCTTCGGCCGTTTCCTCGATCGACAGCCCCGCGAAGTGACGCAGTTCGACGATCCGGGCGCGTTCGGCGTCGATGGCCTCGAGCTCCTTGAGCGCGGCATCGAGGTCCAGCAGGTCGACCTGCGGGGCCGGCACACTGGCGTTCCATTCGGTGAGCTCGACGCTCGCCGCGCCAGACCCGCGCTTGATCCGGCGGCGCGCCCGCGCGTGATCAACCAGCACGGCGCGGACGACGCGGGCCGCCACCGCGTAGAAGTGCGTGCGGTTCTGCCAGTCCTTCCCTGGCTGATGGGCAAGGCGCATGTACGCCTCGTGCACCAGGCCCGTGGGCTGCAGCGTGTGGTCCGCGCGTTCGCTGCGCAGACGGCTGGCCGCGATCTTCCGCAATTCCGGGTAGACGATTTCCAGCAGTCGCGGCAGGGCCTCGGCGTCGCCACGGGACCACTGATTGAGCAGTTGCGTGAGCTCTGTAGTCGGCGCGTTGGACATGGCGGCCGGGTGGGATCATCGCACAGCCGGGCTGCTCTCGCTACGTGCCGGGCGGCGTCGTCACCTACCAGTTCAGGCGTTCGCGGATCTCGGGTGGCGGGATCTCGCAGGCATTCGACCGCCCCGCCAGCCGGTGGCGGATGGCGGCCACGACGCCGTAGGCGCCGTCGCGCAGCGGTCGCGGCACCGCCAGGCACACCGCCGGGAACGACCACGGGCGCGGCCGCCGGCGGGCGATGCGCAGCACCGCCGTCGACTTCCGGGACAGCACCCCGTCTTCGATGAGGATGGTGCTGCGCATCGACTCGCGGGTCTCGCCGAACTGCGCGAGCAGCGCCTGCGCCGCCGGCGTCTACGAGGCGCCGAAGCGGAAGGAGCCGCCCCGGTCGCGGTTGGCGATGAAGGTCACCAACCGCTCACAGAACGCGCAGGTGCCGTCGAAGAGCACGATGCCGTGCGCGCGCGGAACGGAAGCCACCTCCGCATTCTATCCGGCCGGCGCAGCGTCGCTCGCCGTGCCATCATGCGGAGATGAGCGGCTGGCGCCTCGAGCACACCTACGCCACGCTGCCCGCGCCGGCACGCGCGTGGACGTGCAGCTCAAGGGCGCCGGCTGTGCCACGCTGGCGGTAAGCTGGGCAAGCTCGAAAATTCGTCCAGGGCGTGGGGCCAGCGTCTGATACTGGAGGTTCTGTCACCCGCGGACCCCTGCTAATGTTGCCTATCGTCCCGCACGACGGGCCCAGAGCCGCACTCAAGAAGTACAACCGGCTTACGCCGTAGGGAATTCCCTCACGGGGCGTTTGCGACTGGGAGCGACGCTTGGAGCTTTCGGATTTCAGCAACGGTCGGATGGTCTGTGGCCACGGCGTTCGTGAACTGGTCCAGGGCGAGGTCGCTCTCGCGGCGCGCGTCGGCGCCTCGCCCTCGCGCCGCGTGGGCGCGAGCCAGCGCGAAGTGCGCAAGGCCGACGATGCGCGAGTGCGGCATGCCCGACTGCAGATTGCGGCCCAGAGCCAGAGCCTCTTCTGCAACACGGGCGGCATCGTCGGGCCGTTGAAGCACGAGCGCAGCATCGGCCATGAACACACGGGTACCAGGGGCACCGGGCCCAGCTGGCAGCTTGTCGTAGACAAGACGGAGGCGCTCCAACGCATCCCACGCCGCCTGTGCCCGGCCGCGCGACAACTCGATGCGCGCGGCGAGCACGTCGGCGTTCAGTCGTTGCGGCGCGCCTTCGGTTAGAGTGTCGGTGACGGCCTTGGTCTCCTGCAGGTATTGCTCGGCCTTCTGCAGGTTCCCCATCTGCAGGTAGACCATCGACATTCCGTTCAGCCCGTAGGCCACCGATCCGACGCGCTTCTCTGCTCGAGCTGTAGCGACCGTGGCTTCGTAGAGCCTGAGCGCCTCCTCGAGACGCCCGGATTGCTCGTTCGCACGCCCGAGATTCGTTAGCAAGTAGGACGGCAGCGTCGCGTCGGGGCTGCGACGCCTGAAGATGTTCGCGGCGCGCTCCCACAGCTCCAGGGCCCGCTTGACATCACCTGCGTAGAGCACCGCGATGCCCCAGTTGTTGAAGATGGAGGCCGACACCGGCGTCCATTCGAGTTTCAGCGCCGTCAGCTGGTCGACGGCCGCAGCGAAGCTGGTGTTCGCCTCGCCGATTCGCCCGAGAAGCTGCTGAGCGTAGCCCAGGTCGGCGAGTGACAGCGCCTGAGCGCGAGGCCGGCGCCGGCTGTCGCGCCCCAGGTAGTCGAGCGCCGCGCGCGTATGCCGTTCAGCGGCAACCCCGTCGCCTAGGTTCTGAGCGATGTAGGCTCGCTGCGAGTGACAGGCCGAGGCGGTGCCCGGCGACAGCTCGGTGTTGCTGAGTGCCCGCTCAATCGTCTGCACCCCCTCCCTGGGGTTGCCGAGGAGCGTGACCGCAAAGCCGTGCAGACACTCTGACTGTGCTACGAGATCGATGTCGGTTGACCTGGTCGCGAGTTCTACAGCACGCCTCGCCAGTGGCTCACCCTGTGCCGCGTTCCCCTGTCCGAGGTAGTAGCTCGACTGCACGACGAGGATCGCGGCCTGCAGTTCTGGCCGCCCGGCAAACTCCGTGTCGAGCAGGCTCTGACTGCGCCCGATCATGCCGTCGACCGTGAGCGGCGCACCCGCCGCGCCTCCGTCGGCCAGCAGGAACTGGTAGAACTCCACCGTCGCTTCCGCGCGGGCGAGCGTCTGCACCGCGCGTCGTCGCTGCCGGTCGGCCTCCTGCGCCTGACGTGTGGAATAAGCCGTTGCGGCCGTCAATGTCACCGCCATAACCGCGGCCGCAATCAGGCCGATTCTGTGTCGGCGCGCAAAGGTGCGGACGCGGTAGACGGCGCTGTCTGGTTGGGCCGATACGGTCTCGTGTTTCAGGTGTCGCTCGATGTCGTCGGCAAACGCGTCGATCGACGCGTAACGCTCAGACGGCGTGCGCTTCAGCGCCCTGTTCAGGATGGCGTCGAGGTCACCCCGCAACCGTCGCGCAACTGTCCGATCGGTTGCCGCCGTGCTGGCCAGGCGTGTGTCTCCGGCCAGAATCGCTTCTTCCAGTGCCGCGGCTCCCGCACGAGTCCCGCGATAGGGGCTGGCGCCGGCGAGCAGTTCGTAGGTCACGAGCGCGAGCGCGTAGACGTCGGTCGTCGTGCCAATGGCCCCGCCCGTCACTTGTTCGGGCGCCGCGTACTGCAGGGTGAAGACCCTGGTGCCTTGCGCCGTGGCCACACGGCCTGTGGTCCCGTCGCTGTCGAGCAGCTTGGCGATGCCGAAGTCGAGCAGACGAATGGTGCCGTCCGACGCCACGACGATGTTGCTCGGCTTCAGGTCGCGATGCACGACCAGCCGGGAATGCGCGTATGACACCGCGCCGGCCACCTGCAGCACAAGCTGCAGGCGCTCCGACCATGCTGAGGTGTCGCTCGCGACAGTAGACATCAATCGGCTGGCCTTCCACGTACTCCATGGCCAGGTACGGGCGCCCCATCGCATCCATGCCGGCGTCGTAGAGCCGGGCGATGTTCGCGTGCTCGAGGCTGGCCAGGATGTCGCGCTCCTGGGCGAGTCGCTCGGTCAGGTCTGGCAGCGTCCACGTCCACTTCGGCAGCTTCAGCGCAACCTTACGTTTGAGCGTGCCGTCGACGCGCTCGGCCAGCCACACCCAGCCCATGCCACCTTCACCGATCAGGCGCTCCAGGACATACGGTCCGACCCGCGATCCCGCGTGGAATGGGCCGCCTCCGAGCGCGGCCTCGGACTGCGGCAGATCGATCACAGGTGGCGTATCGAGCGGGTTGGCTGGGGCGTCGGCGGCCTGCAGCAACGCCTCCAGCTCGGTCCGCAGGGGCGGGTCCTCCGCGCCGACTTCCGCGAGACGACGAGCACGCGTGTCGGCGTCCGCGCCGGCCAGCTCGGCGAACAGACGTTCCAGCAGGTTCCAGTGCGACTCGGACATCGGGAGCCCTCGAGCTAGCCGTCAGGACGCGGCGGCAGCCCAGCCTACCGCACGACGACGGTCTTTGCCGGTGTGAACCCGCCAAACCCGCACGTGTTGCCCGACTCGAGCACGAACGTGTAGGTGCCTGGCGGCACCGGGCCCGAAAGCCCGCGACCGGTGATCGGGACGTCGCCGGTGAATGCGCCGGTGACATGGAGCAGATAATTCGCGGCCGCCGGCCCTGCCGAAGGCGCCTCCCATAGCAGAAAGAGGGAGCGGCCAAGCGCGTATGCCACGAAGTTCTCCGGCGCGCCAGGCGTGGCGCCGCCGCAGGCACGCGGGAACGACAGCGTGACCGCGTTCGACGCGCTGCTCGACCCGCCAGCGTTCACACCTCGCACCCGGAACGTGTAGGTGCCGCCGGGGACGCCCGCATAGGAGAAGGTCTCGCCGCCGCCAATCGGCACCGACACCGTGGCCGAGCCGGTGACATCGACAATGCCGGCCGTGGGAATGCCACCGCCGTAGGTGTTGCGCCAGGTGAGATGAACACTGCTGCCGTCGACCAGGCCGGTAAGGCCCACCGGCGTCGACGGTGGCAGGGCCGTGGTCACATGCAGGGGAATCTCATTCGACACCGGACTCTGCATCCCGCCGTTTATGGCGCGCACGCGGACGTAGTAGCTACCCGTTCCAAGCGAGAACGCCGTCGAGTTCTGCGGCTCGGCCATCGGGATGCTGCCCAGCACCTGTCCGGGCACGATTCCGCCCTGCAGCACGTAGCCGGTTGGAGCAGGACCGAGCGTGGGCGTGTCCCACCGAAGCGTCACGAGGTTGCCGACGATCGAGTGGACCTTCAGGCTCGTCGGCGCCTGGACGTCGGTGAGGGCGGTCTGCAACGACAGAATCGGCGCCACGATGTTTCCGGTGTTGCCGGATCTGTGGTCGATGATGCGGAGCGTCCAGGTGCCCGAGGATATCCGACCGGCAAACGCTGGGTCCATGAGGGTGTTGTCGCCCCTGAACGGCGACGGCGTTCCTCCGGGCACGCTGGTGCGGTAGTCGAACTGCGGCATCACCACGTTCTGGCTCGCTTCTGTCCACCACGTCTTCGTGGCGCCATCGCTGAACCAATACCGGCCCGACAGGCGTGCCGTCGAGCCCATGGCCACGAGCGCGCCGTCCACGCCGTTCCAGCCAGTGAAGCCAAAGAGTGTATGCGACGTGCCATCCGGCGCGATCAGCGTCGCGACGAGCTCTCCGACGGCTGGATGCGACGCGGTCATGGCGACGAACACCGTCTGAACGGGACCGAAACCGGCCGGCACGTCGAACCGGATGTCCAGCGGCGTCCCGGCGGTGGTGTTCCCCGAGCCGTCCGGGATCATGCCGCCGTCGGCCGAGACGCTCACCTGGACCTGGGCCCCGCTCTCTCCTGGGATATACAGCGCCATCCCGCACAGGATCCACACAACTCCGAGCATGCGCTTTGGTCTCATCACGTCGCTCCTCTCACCGGAACGATCCCGGCTGTGAGGTAACGCCCGAGGCGCTGTCATTCACCCTCATGGGCCGGTCACGCGGGCGGCGAGTGCGAGTCCAAGGCGCACGAACGCTTCCACCTCGTCGAGCGGCGGGCGGTGTCGCGCCCCTTCGGCGCGCAGACAGAGGCGCGGCGAATGCGCTGCGAACATCACGTCGCCGTCGGCGAACATCTGGGGCATGGCGTCGAGGGCCGTAAGCCACGTCGCCTCAGTGCGCTCGTCGAAGAAGGTGCGGCCAGTGCGCTCGTTCTCAGACAGCACCACCCAGTGCCGCCTGAAGCGCGGCCCGCCAACACCAGCATCGCGCAGGGCGTCAAACCGAGGGCGCAACCCGCCAATGCTCAGGCTGCCGCCGACATGGCCGCCACCGGTGTTCGACGCGACGGCAACGGCTGCCGCCGCCACGTCGAGCGCGATTGCGCCTAGCCGTGCGGCACCCGACGCGAACGGCGTCTGCACCTGGTCGCGCTCGTAGTCCGCACGATGGACGACGACCACGCGCGGTGAAGCCGCGGGGACGCCTTCCTGCAGCCATGTCACCGTCCCCGTCCCGCGGTCGTCATCGTAGTCCGCGGTCAGCGTCCATCGCGCCCCAGCGTGTCCGCCGGCAAGGCGCCACGGCCCGTCGCAGTCCCAGCCGTGCGTCGCCGCGAACGCCGTCCACCGCTTCGTGTCCGGATTGCCAAACACCGCGATGTAGCCGAGCGTGCCGGCGAGCAGGGCGAAGAATGCGACGCACGCCAGCGCGAGCAGGCCGAATCCGATGAGACCAATGGACGTCGACACGATCCACCGGGCAGGCTAAGGCACGAACACGGTCTGCGGGGCCGTCTGCGCGCTGGTCCCGCACGCATTCACGGCCGACAGGCTGAGCGAGTACGTGCCGGGCGGCGCCGGCGAGCTGAAGTTGCGCGGTGGCAGCGGGAACGTACCGCTGAACGAGCCGCTCACGTGCAGCATGTACGACGCGGGCGCAGCGCCGGTCGCTGGCGGGTCCCATACGAGGTACACGGTGCGTCCGATGGCGTATGCCAGGACGTTGGCCGGTGGTGCCGGCGCGCCAGAACACGAGGCTGGCAACGTGACGGTGACAGGAGCCGACGGAGCGCCCGCACCGGCGTCGTTGGTCGCGCGCACACGGAAGGTGTAAGTCCCGGCCGGCACGCCGTCGACCGCCAGCGTCTCGGTCGCAGAAAGCGGCAAAGACGCGGTGGCAGAGCCCGTCACGTCGAGCCGCGCACCTGTGGGAGCGCCGCCGGCGAAGGTGCGCCCCCACGACAGGGTCAGCGAGTTCCCGTTTGCCGTGGCTGTGAGCGCGGTCGGCGCCGACGGCACGGCTGGCGTGTTGACGAACACGCGGATTTCGTTCGACGGTGCCGAGCGTTGTCCGGCGCCGTCGATGGCGTGCACGCGCAGGTAGAATGCGCCAGTCGGCGCCGGGAACGAGAGAATCGGCAGCGGCCCACCGACCGCCACCGCGCCCAGCACCTGCCCAGGGCTCACGCCGCCTTCGACCACGAAGTCGGTGGCTGCCGGGCCCGCGGCGGGCGGCTTCCATCGCAGCGTCACCTGATTGCCTGCCACCGACGATGCACGGAACTCCGAGGGCGGCTGTACGGTGGCCGGTGCGGCTACTGCAATGGACACCCTGGCCGCGCTTCCCGGACCGGTGCTGTTGATGGCGCGGTAGGTGAAGGTGTCGGTGCCGACGAATCCGAGGGCCGGGGCATATATAAGCGCCCCAGATGGGGCGAGCGACAGCGTGCCGTTCGTTGGGCTGGAGACAAGCTGCGCCGAGAGGGCGCCACCGAGGTTCTCGGCATCGTTAGACAGCACGCCCGGTGCAGCGATCGCCAAAGGCGCGCCGTATGCGGTGCTGTAGCTGTCAGCGAACGCTGACGGTGTCGTGTCGGTTTCGAGAATCAGCAACGCGGCCGAGATGGCCCCCACCTGGCCGGCCGCCCCGTCGGTAAGCCGCAGTGTCCAAATACCCACGGACGGCACGCCGGCAAACGCCGCGTCCATCGACGTCACGGCGCCGGTGCGGCCAGGCCCGCCGAGGGCACTGGTCGAGTAGACGCCTGTGACTAGCGGATCGTCGACCGCGGCCACGGCCCACCAGTCGAGCGGTGCGCCATCCTGGAACTCATAGGTGCCGGCAAGTCGCGAGCTGGATCCAGAACCAGTGTTGTTGGCTCCGGTGTATCCAAAGAGCACGTGGCTTTCGCCGGACGGCGCGATCAAGCGCGCGACCACGTCGCCGACGCTCGCATGGGTAATTGTTGTCGAGACGCGTACCTTCCGGACCCGACCACGACCTGGCGGAATGGCGAAGGTCACGTCGCGCGGCGCGCCTGGCGTTTGTGCGACCAGAGTGGGACCGTCGGGAATCGCGCCGAGCGTACTGGGTGTGACTGGACCAGTGGCCAATGGTGCACCTGTCACAGACAGGCTCGCAGCGGTCACCGCCCCGGTCTGTCCGTCGGAAAAGCAGTCGCGAACCCGCAACGTCCATTCGCCGGCCGCGTATCGTCCGCCGAATGCTCCAGTCAGTGATGTCAGCGCGCCATCGCCGCCTCGACTGGTCCGATACGCACCCGGCGGAATGGCTGTGCGGTAGTAGTCGAAGGCTGTTGCCCACCAGTCGTCGGTGGCGGCATCCGAAAACGTGTATGCCCCCTGAAGTCGGGCACTGCCCCCCTGTGTGCCACCCCGCGTTCGGCTGAACAGCAAGAACACCGTGCCATCCGAGCTCACCAGCTCGGCGACAACATCTGCTACGTAGTCATGCGAAATGGCGAGTGACACTTCGACAGCCTGGATGGTGCCCACTTCCACGCCTCGAAAAGTGGCCGACACGGCCGGGCCGCACACGTTCGGCCCAGGGCCGTCAGGGATCCGACCCAGCGAAGAGGGCACCGCGGCCACGACCTGGGTGATTTGCCCCTGTGCCCACGAGGCCGGTGCGAGGGCGAGGACGAGTCCCACCACCAAGACAGAGCGCCTGACGTCCATTCCGACCTCCACGAGCCACATGTGGTTGGCTCCTGCTCAGAACGCCCGGAAGCGACCACGAACCCCTCAGGCGCGATTCGGCGAGCGCCAAGTCCTGGAAGGAGCTACTGGGGGACGAACAGCGCAGACACGCTGGGGGCCACCACGAGGACGTTGGCGTCTGTCGCCGCCTCGCAGACGACGTTCACCGCCAGGGTGCCGGGGCCGACATCGTAGATACGGTTGATCGCCCACGAGCCGAAGGCCAAGGCAACCGCACCGCCATCGCCCACGACCGCGAAGTGCGTAAGGTCCAGCGCCGTGCCCGTTGTCAGCGAGCAGCGGGCCGACTCCACCGTGGTCCCTGAGGCCCCAAACTGAAAACTGCCGGTGGCATTCAGCATCACCTTGCCGGGTCCCGGCGCGTCGATGGTCACGGCTCGCACGACCTTTGGCGACGTGTTGAGACCGATGATGTTGCCTCCGGAGGCGTGCGTGACTCTGGGCGCGTCGGCCAGATGCGCAGAGCGCAGACTGCCCGGTGCCACCGCGGCGCCGGTCACCGACAAGGGCGCGAGCGCGGCCGCGTCGACGGAACCAGGGGCGATCTTCGCTGCGGTTACGGCTCCGTTGGCTAACTCCGTGGTCGTGGCCGACCCGGCTGGTATTCTGTCACTCGGTGACGGCCGTCGAGCGCCGCCGGTGCCCGGCCCAGCCGTGAGGGCTAAGGCGCCGCTGTTGCCAGCGCTGTCTCGCCAGGTCCCGCTCACCGTGGCCACGCTGACCGTGGCGTCGATGTGCACGGCGATGCCACCGGGTGTCGTGATTGTGGTCATCCCGAATCCGATCGACCCGTCGGGATTCGGGAACGCAAGTCCAACGACACCAGCCTTGCCCTGGGCGCCGCACTGATCGTCGGTGCCGTCCAAGTGGTAGAGCGATCCGTCCTGCACGATGCTCAGCGTGAGCACGTTGCAATAGGGCTGCAGCTGCCACCGGAAGGTGCCGAGGTTGGCACTCTGAGCCTGCGCGACCGCCGGAACGAACGAACTGAAGGCGAACGCGATGACGGCCAGGGACTGCGCGAGTGAGCGATGGCCAAGCATTGAAGTCTCCAAGGGAAGCCAGCCGCGCGGCACCCCACGCTATTGGGGCGGCGTGAAGGCGAATCTGGACGCGGGCAGCGCAGGGTTGGCCTGCGGCTTGTAGACGATGGTGATGCGGTCCACCGAGCCTCGCGGCGCCGTCGTGGGTGTGTCGACGACGATTTTCAGTACAAGGCCGGTCGCCGCATCGACCCAGACGGTGACCGGCTTGCCCGAGCCGAAGTGTGCCTGCGACGAACCGGTGAGCTTCTGGGCCGTACGGCCGTCCAACTGCACACGCTCGACGCCGGTCGAGACGAAGTCGTAGATCGTGGAATGCATCTCGGCCTGCTGAAAGAGCAGCGACGGAATCTCTACCGACGTGCCGGCCGACGGAAACGACCCGGTGAGCATGGCTTCTTCTCCACGGCCCTTACCGTGCCGCTCGTGCACACCGGTCGCCGACCACCACGACTCGAAGTCGCCGCCGCCGCACCAGGCCACGTAGCGGTCGCCGCCCGCCTCGTCTGACTTCTTGACCAGGAAGAAGAACTTGCGCGGCGCTTCGAATGCCGTCTCGAACGTGTACTCCTCCACCTGGATCGGCGCTCCGGCAACGCCGCTCTCGACGCGGACTGTGCCGGTGTCGGAGTAGGAGCGCAGCGCCTTGTAGGTCGTCTTGAGGGCCTCGGATGTGGCGGTTTGTGCGTCAACCCGCGCCACCGGCAGCGAGCTGACGGTGGCGAGGGCCGCGAGCAACAGCGGAGCGACGGGTCTCATTTCGCCAGCGGCAGAGCGGCGTTGAGACACACTGGTCCTCTTCTTGTTGGGATGGCGCATGCTTCGCCTCCCCCACCCGGCGTGACGCCGGCTATGAATGCCTTGGAACCGTCATTGGTGTTCGCGAACACTCGGCCACCGTTGTCGCTCATACCAACGCCCGAGAGCGTTTGGCCCGAGGGAGACATAACGGCAATCATCGGACCGTTAGCACCCTCGTCGCTCATCAACGCCAACGGTTTGCCTTTCCCATCGGCAAGCCCCAGCACACCTGCGCTTGCGTCGAGGAAGACTCGTGGCAGCGACTCGCCGGTCTTGACGAGGCTCACTCGTCCGCCACCGCCGCCGCCGGTCGACAGGAGCGCTAAGACATCCCCGTCCTTATAGAGGCCTAGCCCTTGACGGTCGATGACGACACCTTCACGAGCCATGTAGCGGTCGCCAACACGCAGCAACTCGTTTCCGAGGTCGTCGACGACTGTGAACGGTGCCCGCGTGCGCAGTCCGGTGCGAGGATCGGGACGGGCTTTCAACTGCGCCACCTCAGCCTTCAGGGTCGCCACCTCGCGTTCGAGTACCGCGATGCGACCGGTGAGCCGGGCATCTGACCCCGGCGAAGGCGGCTCGGGCGAGGGTTTGTCGCGGTCGGGATCCGGCGCTTTGTTCTCGAGCGCGTCCAGGCGAGCTTCGACGGAATCGAGGCGTCCCTCCTGGGCCTTCAATTCCGCGTCGGCCTTGTCCAGGTCCTGAGCCAATTCCATCGCGCAGGACTGGAGATTCAGAAGCGCATTTGCGGTGACCGAGTGCTCTGCGGCAGGTACTACCAAAACACCGGGGCCGGCGCCTGGGGTATCGACAACCATCACAGGGTTAGGGGTCGTATTCCCGTAACACCCGCTGGGGACACTGGCGGCGGAGCGACTCTCCGCCTGGACAAACACGATAACGGCAGAGGTCGCTAGCCACGCGACGGCTACTGTTGGGCTCACTCGTCTCATTTCTGGCCTCCCAAGTTGGTGCGTACAAGTTCCACACGTCGGTTGCGTGCGCGCCCCGCGAGCGTGTCGTTCGTATCCCTCGGCCGCAACTCGCCGTAGCCTTCTGCGACGAGTCGATCAGCCGCGATGCCGTAGCGATCCACGAGCGCCTTTCGCACGGCCGCGGCTCGGCGCTTCGACAGGTCGAGGTTGGCAGCGTCGCTGGCGACGCTGTCGGTATGGCCTTCGATGTTCAGGCGCCAGTCGGCGTGTTTCCCGAGCAGCGCGCCGATCCGCTTCAGCGTGGGCTCAGACTCTTCGCGAATGCGGTCGCTGCCGAAACCGAAGAAGATGTCGTAGACATCGGCCCGCCCCGTCTTCTCGAGCGCCTCTTCGAGTGCCTCGGTGCCATCGCCGGTACCCGCGCCGGCGCCCCCACCACTCGCAGGCGAGCTGGCGCCTGCGCCCACGCAGTGCGTCGTGATCTTCACCACCTCCAGCACATCGCGGTCTCCGCCAGCCTTCAGGTGCGCCCCCATCTGATTGGCCAGGTCGGCGTCTTCTTTCGAGATCGCGCCGATGCCGATGCGGAACTTGAGCGTGAGCGGATTGGCGGGGTCGTCGAGGAAGAAGAACTCCGCTTTGTCCCCGAAGAAGTCGCCCGCCGCGTGTATCGCCTGAAGGGTGGCCCGCTGACCATCCACCAGCACTGGAATTGCCACCGTGCCGGCGCCGACGCGACGGATCGGCGCTCGCATTTCGTAGTCGTACAGGTTGGGATGTTCGTTACGGTCGAGCGACACCTGGCCCACGAGTCCGGCGTTGAAAATGCCGAACTCCACCTCGCGGCCGGTCTTCAGCGCGCGCAGCACGTCTGCCGACGTGCCTATGGAGGTCGTGCCAGGGACGGCTTCCTGGATGTGTTCCGAGAATGTCTGGAGGTAGCTCGACGACGAGAGGGCATCCTCACTGTTGACGACGCGATACGACGTCTGACGCTTGAACGACGGCCCGTCGAGCAGGTCCATGACCTGTCGTTCGCTCGAATACCTGAGCCGAACACTGGTGCCGGTCACCGACTCGACAGTCTTGATCGACTCGTAGTCGCCGTCCGGTTGACTGACGGCGGTCACCACCTTCATTCCCGGACACAGGGGGATACGTGGGCCGACCTGCGCCTCGGCTCGACCCGCGGTGGCAATCGTCAGCATCAAGGCGGCGACGTGCCAGGTCGCCCGTGCGCGGGTCATTGCCGGCTCCCCGCGTGCTTCTGCAGCGACGCCGCAATGGCCTTGGCGGCGCCGGCGACCAGTGGAGTGAACACGTCGTCGGCGTCGGTTTCAACTTTGGCGCGGCCGGTCGTGTCGCGCATCGCCGGTCTGCCAGACACCGTGGCACCGTAGGTGAACGTCACCTCGTCGTGAGCCTTGGCTGCCGAAGACGCGGCGGCGAGCGCCTGCAGCCCCGACCCGGCCGCTGCCGTCGCCACAGCCCCTCCAATCCCACCCGCAGGCGCCTGCCACACAGCCGCGATCGCTGTATCCGTCAGCACCCGTCGCATCCACGATGGGCGACCCTTTCGCTTGACGGTCAGTTGCGTGGCCACGGTGGCGCAGGTCGCCCCCGCCGGGCTGGCGCCGGGCTCGAGGGCGTGCGCGGCCAGGCCCTCGGCGGCCAGGGCGTCGACGAGGCCCTGCTGCAGAGTGGTCGAAAACTCGGCGGGATCTACGCCGTCCGGCACGGCGACCACCGGACGGGCGACCGCCACGCAGAGCCCCGGCTGGGCAGCGCCAGCCGACGCGTCTTGACCCGCGGCGGGCGCGGTCAGCACCAATACGAGGCCCAGCACAGAGATTCCGCGCTTCATCAGCATGCTCCTTGAAAAGATGTGCTGTCAGGAAACGCCCGATGCGGCCGTGGTTCCCCTCACAGGTCCCACCCGGGGAAGTAGAATTTCTGGCGTGCACGAACAAGACGCCGGTCCGGTGACGATGCTGTTGGCGCGGATGCGCGAAGGTGACACCTCTGCGAGAGACGCCGTCGTGCCGCTCGTCTACGACGAACTGCGACGGATGGCGGCGGCCTATCTCAGGCACGAACGGCCGAACCACACGTTGCAGCCCACCGCGCTCGTGCACGAGGCCTACATGAAGATGGTGGGGCAGCGTGCCGTCGAGTGGCAGAACCGCGCGCACTTCATGGGCGTGGCGGCTATCGTCATGCGCCGCCTGCTCGTGAATCACGCGCGCGAGCGAAAAGCCGCGAAGCGGGGCTCCGGAGTGGTGGCCGAGTCACTGACGGTGATTGGCGACGTCGCCGGAGAGCCGCCGGTCGACCTGCTCGTGCTCGATACGGCACTCGAGAAGTTGGCGGCGCTCGATGAGCGAAAGTGTCGGGTGGTAGAGTTGAAGTTCTTCGGCGGCCTGACGACCACGGAGATTGCCGAGGCCCTGGGCGCGTCGGTGGCCACCGTGGAACGCGACTGGAGCTTTGCGCGTGCCTGGCTCTATGCTGCCCTGTCGACCTGAGCTGGCAAGAGCTGAGTCGAGGGCGCTAGCGGGTCGCGCAGCGGGCCATCCGGGCGGCCGTTGCCGCGAGTGCTTCGCTCGTTGGGTCTTGATGACGCTGCCGGATGGCGAGCGCCTGCTCGAGCGCCGCGCGCCCCTCGTCGACGGCGCCCCGTGCACACGACAATTCACTGAGGCGATTGAGTCCCTCGGTCCGGAGATACGGGTCGCCGGGAGACGGGACGATAGGCGACACTAGCAGGGTCTGGGGGCGACAGAATCAGCGTTATCCAACCCTGGCCGCCCACCCAGCCGTCGCCCCCAGGGCGGATGTCCCCGCCCTTGGCACAGCGGAGGTCCTTGGAACACGCGCATTGGCGAGTTCGAGGCCACGCCGCGGGCGCAGCCGACCGGTCCACCCCACCTGCCGGCCGCCTGGCCACACCTCCGGCGGGACCGCGCCGAGGGACGCGCGGACGAGGACGACGGGGAGGGCGGAAGCGCGCCGAACGGCTAGTTGTCGCCGTCGCCGAGCGGTGGGGCGCGCGCCAGCGCCGGTGTCGGCACGTCGGCAGGCAGGGCGAGGTGCGTCAAGATTCGCCGCGCCGCCACGGCCGACGCCTCAACCAGCGCGATCAAACGCAACCGGCCGCCACAGCGCGGGCACGTCAGGACGTCCAGGAACGCCGTGGGCGCAAACGTCACGTGCGTCGTGCCATCGGCCCACGGGTGGCGGAGTTGCAGCACCACCTGACCATCAGCCGCCAGGTGCAGGCGCGCCCCCGCCACCGGCGGGCGTAGCGCGTAGCGACACACGCGCTCGAGCCGGTCGCGCTGTCCGGCCGGCACCCGCACCGCCGCGTGCAGGTCGAACCCCTCCCAGCGGGCGTGGCACGCACCCAGCGCGGGCTCGCCGCAATCCACCAAAAACTGCGCCACCCGTCGCGGGTGGGCACCCGGCGTACCGCCGAGTGCCACGCTCCCCTGCACGGACGCCGCCGCCAACCCCGCCAGCAGCGGCGACGCCTCCGCGAACGCATCGGACGCGCTCGCATCATCTGGGTCGGCGCCGTGGCGTCTCACGAGACGGTGCACCCCGGGCGGAATCGCCGCCAGCACGTCAGCCACATCGGCAGACTCCAGCTCGGGCGCGGCATGGAACCGAAGGCGTCCGTCGTCGCCTCTCGCGAACACGCCGTCGAGCACGAGCGCGTGGATGCGCACGTTCAGATTCAGCGCCCCGCCGAACCCGGGTCCCCGCTGCGCGGACTCTGCGCAGTGGGGTGGGAATCGTTGAACAATCGCCACGGCGCCACTGTGCACATCGGCAAGGCCGCGCTCGCGGGCGCGGGTGCGCAGATGCCGATGCACCTCCCGCAGCAGCACGCGCACCACGGCCTTGCACAGGTCGTGGCGCCAGGCCAGCAGATACCGGAGGCGGTGCGGCAGCGTCAAGACCCACTCCACCCCAACGCGCCCAGTCCGCGCGTCGGGGACCCCGGCCTGTCGAACCGGGACATCCGGGATGACGTGGTCCACCAGGTGCGCGGCGCGCTCGGTCCCGCTTCCGCCAAGGCTTCAGCGAGGCTCGACGAAGCGCTTCGCGCGTGGGTGGCATACGCCGGCCGCCGCAGCTCGGACAGAACCCTCGGCCCTTGCACGAGAACGCGACCGGGCGCTCGGTTTGGCACCCGACGCACCGGAATCGTGCGAACCCGCCAGCGAGCCATCCGCACGAGAGGAAGGACTGAAACTCCTCCTCGACAAAACGCGGCACGCCCTCGCCGTCGCGGAGGTACGCGGCCTCGGCGAGGAACGCCTGCAGGTGCTCGCGTACCAACGCGATGCAGCACGTCCGCCGCTGGGTCGCGCGGGGCATGTTCGACCGACGGCAGGCCCACCGCGTCGACTGGAGCAGATCGCGTGCCGATGACGGCGGAGCATCCGCGTGTGGCGTTGCCGTGACGCGCAGGTGCGCCGTAGCAATCTCGACGTACGGTTGACACGACTGGTGTGGCACTTCCTGCTCGCGTGGCGCCGAGGGAGATGCCCAAGACACTAGCGCTCACGCCACACAGCGCGGAACTGCGACCATCGGCCGCGACCGGTCAGCGACGTTCGGTGATGCCGTCCGTCGGCAGCACCTGCACCACCGCCGACACCACGCGTTCGCGGGCGTCGTCGCGGAGCGTGCCCACGACTGCCGCCACGAGGTCGGCGTGGGCGGTGAAGAGCTTGGCGGGCCGCACGTAGCTGTCAACTGGAAGGCGGCCGCGAAGGAGGTTCGTCGGCGCGAACGGTTCCGCCGCTGCGTCGCCGTAGGGGCGACTGGTGACCTGACACAGCACCAGTTCACCGCGTCCGGCATAGGCCAGAACGATCGCGGGACGAAGATTGGTCTGCGAAAGATCGGAGAAGGGAAATTCGGACGAGGACTACGTCACCGGCTGCAAAGGCGCCCAGGCGTCGTCCTCCTCAGGACGTGCCCAGTCCTGGGCAAGGGCCGCTTCGCTCAGGCGCGCGCCATCAGCGCGCGCGTCCTCGTCGTCGTCGAAGATCACGACGAGCGCACGACAGCTGGCCCCTGGGTGCAGAGGCTCCAGCAGCCTGACGTGACCGTTGCGATCGATGAGAGCTTCTACCGTGCGCATGACTCCCTGCGGGTACTGTAACCGACCGGCCGCTTGCGGTCTGGGGGAGCGATCGGACCGTCCTCGTTGCAAGAACTTGCAAGCGACGCCATGACGCGCGTCTTCTGAGGAGCACGGTCGGCCACGATGCGTGACAGCCGACCCCGGTTTTCCGGGGTCGGCCATCAACGGTCACGACGGCCTCAAGCTTGAGGGGCTGGCGGTAGCAATATCGTGGGGGTTCGAGTCCCCCCCTTCCGCACCAACAGACACAAGGCCCCGGCTTCCGGGGCCTTTTCTATTGGTGCGGAACGGGAACTCAGGCAGCCGGCCGTCGCCTGCGGCTCGGCCTAGGCGGCACGAGTCCTCCACGTCCGCCCCAACGCGGCGCACAGCTTCGCGCATCTGTCTCAGCGAATGGAGACCCAGCGGTCTGGCATGCCTGGTCAGGTGGCGAGTTCGACCAAGACCACACCGACGGCTTCAGCCGCTGCGCGCAACTCGTTGTCGAGCGAGGCGAGCGGCAGACCGCGGCGTTGCGCGAGTTCGAGATAGGCGGCGTCGTAGACGGTCAGGCGATGTCGTTCGGCGAGTTGGACGGTCGCACTCCACGCCTGCGCGGCGGTCTCTGCATCGAGCGCGATAGGGAGGTCGCGCAGAAAGCCCGTCAGCCGCTGCCGCTGCGCGGCATCAACACGCGTACGGCGTTCGGCCATGACGAGCGCGTTCAGCACCTCGAGCGGCCACACGGTGGGCGCCACGGCGCCGTGCTCGACCACCTGCTCGAGCAGCGCCAGACTGGCCGCGGTCTGTTCGTCCTCGAAGCACCAGGTCAAGGTGACGGAGCTGTCGACGACCATGCTCAAGGCCGGCCCTCATTGACCAGATCCTTGATCGTGATCCGGCCGCCGAGCTTGACGCCTCGGCTGGCCTCCAGGAGCCCGCGCGCTGCCTGCCGCGCCTTCGCGCGATCGAATGTGGGCGTCGCGGGCACGAGGCGGGCGACGGCCTTGCCGTGGCGCGTGATGAGCACTTCCTCACCCGCGGCGACCCAGTCCAACAACGCACCCAGCTTGTTCTTGGCTTCGAACGCTCCGACCTCGCGCATGACGCAACTCCATTTAAGCTAGATTCAGTCTAGATTAAACGCATGGGCGAGTTCAGTCAAGACCGCCTGACTCGAGGCCTGCCCTCGTGGGCGATCGACGTCGTACACGATCCGGGATTCGCCATCACGCGAAACCTCCACAGCCCCTTCAACTTCCGTTCGAGCGGCGCTCCGGTCGGCGTGTCGGCGCAGATGGCACGAAGCGCTGCCTTGACCGGCCGCGTGACGTCGGGCGGCAGGTGGCGCTAGACGGCCGCGACGGAAGTTCGCCGCCGTGAGCCTGACACAGCACGCGATCGCCGCGTCCGGCATCGGCCAGGACGATTTGCGAGACGGAGTTTGGTCTGCGAAAGACCGGAGAAGGAACATCGGACGAGGACCACGTCACCGGCTGCAAAGGCGCCCATGCTGCGGTTGGCGTCGAGCGCTGCGACGACGAGATGGGACGCGGCTACGGTCGGCGCGGCGTGCCTACTGGTGCGCGCCGACTTCGGGCACGAGTCCCACCTCTGCGCCACTCAGTAGGCGCCAGGACAGTCACGTCGGCTGAGTCGCTCGCCAGCCGTGAAGGTCCAGAAGAGGCTCCCGGCCACGTCCAGTCAGCGTAGAATGCGCATAGGGTGCCACCATGGATATCCCCATTCCGAAGAGCCACGAAGGCCTCGTGCGTCGCAAAGTCCAAGAAGGGCATTGCAGCACCGAAGCGGAAGTCGTAGCCGACGCCCTTCTAATGATGCAATTGCGCGACGACGTCGTGGCGACCACACGTGCGCGGCTCGTGGATTCGCTCGATTGCGGCTACGACGACATCGCCGACGGACGGGTGCTGCAACTCGAGACCGAAGACCAGATTGACGCGCTGTTCGCTGCGCTGTGAAGCGCCTCGACCTCGCACACATCGCGCGAACCGATCTCGACGCGATTCGTCGGCACTCGGTGCGCACGTGGGGGAGCCGCAGACGGCGCACTACCTGGACGCGTTGCGCGACACGCTCAAGGGTCTCGTCCGTGGTACGGCCGTCTCGCGCCGGCGTGCCGACCTCCGCCCGGGCCTGCAGATGGCTGTGAGTGGCCGCCACTGCATCTTCTTCGAGGCCGACGACACTCGCGTCCTGGTCGTGCGCATCCTGCACGACCGCATGGACCACCGCCGCCACCTGGGCGTGGCTGCCGGCGCTGACGGAGACGACTGAGCGTCACTCTTCGCCGGTGTCCGAGCCAATCTGCGCGTGGGCCCCAACGTGCAGACAGTGAAGGCCGCCTGATTGCGGTCATTCGCGGCTGGTGCGCTTTGCATGAACTTGCAAGCGACGCCATGACGCGCGTCTTCTAAGGGCCACGGTCGGCCACGATACATGACAGCCGACCCCGATTTTTCGGGGTCGGCCGTCATCGGTCACGACGTCCTCACGCTTGAGGGGCTGGCGGTAGCAATATCGTGGGGGCACGAGTCCCCGTCGGCGCGGCCGAACGTCACCTCTGCACCGCGTCGATGATGGCGCCGAGCAGGCCGCCAATCGCGGTGCCTGTCGCGGTCGTGGCCGCAACGAACGCGACGCCATTGCCGGCGCAGTCGTTCTCGCAGACCAGAGCCGCCAGCAGGACACCCCCCAGGACACCGGTGACGGCACCGACGCCGCTGCCGATGGCGACGCCGTTGACGAGGCTGTCGGCCGGTCGTTGACGCGCGCGCGTGCCGGTGGGCAACTGGCCGAGCGGAAAGGCCGCGCCGAGCATGCCGCGAAGTCCCCCGCTGTTGCTGAACTCCATGCGGACATCGGCGCGAAGACTCAGCCATCTTGCCACCTGCATCTGCACCGCCGGGCCGACGTGGGCGGCGGCTCCCCACTCCACGAATCGAGAAGGCCGGAAGGTGCGTGGCTGCGCCGAGCCAACGTCCGTGACGCCAGGAAAATAGATCGAGGTGCGTCGCACGCCTCCGCCGACGACTCCGAACACGTGCCATCGTCCATGGTGCCAGAGGGACTGTCGCAGATGGACCGAGCCGCTCTGCCCGGACTCCGCCATCCGGAACGGTTCCTCCAGGGGCTGGCGAAAGTCCGCGGACAACTCCAGAGCCGCATCCGGACTCAGGTTCACGGTCAGCCGCGGCGTCCAGGTGACGGACGCCCGTTCGCCGATCTGACCGGATATCTGCGCGCCGACTTCGAGGCGCGGCGGCTCTGGAACTTGCGCGAACGCCCCATGAGGACGCGCGGCCATGACAAGGGCGGCGGCGAGCAGAAGGTGTTTCATCTCAACCCGCAATGCGGATTCCGCGCAGCAACCGGCTCACGGCCGGTCACAACCTTGAAGCGCGCCGGGTTCGTCGGAGGCCGAATTCGTTGAATCAGGCCACCTTGGGCGGAGACGACCCGGCAGCCACGCCCTGACGTCCCTACTGCACCGCGAAGCAGTAGAAGAGCCCGTTGCCGCCCGTCTTTACGAGCGCAGGCTGGCTGCATCCAGCCGACGCGTGCACGGCGTTCCACGACACGTTGGCGCCACCGAGCCGATCGTGGTGGCCGAGGATCGTGCGATCAGTGTCGGCGCTGCTCGTCCAGTTGTTGCACGTGAGCGTTGCCGCGGCGCCGACCGGAATGCGGCCGTGCGAATCGGAGCCGGTCAGGATGTCGTGCTGGTTCGGCTGATCGCCGACGCCCTTGACCTCTTCGCCCTTCTCGGTGAGCGCCGTGGGCTTGCGGATGTTGTTACGATCGCGCTCGTAGTCGCCATGAAGGTCAGCGACGCTGGCGGCAATGAGTACGCCTTTGGCGTTGTACCACGGACCGTTGCCGATGCGGTCGCGCGCGTTCACGGGCAGCTGAGCCCCGGCGCCAGCTGCGCTCAGATATGCCCGCCACGTCCGGTTGCCGGCGCCAACGGCGGCCGCGAGTGACTGGCACTGCGTGTCGGCGCCAGCGAGGCCGCCGAGGTTGCCGCCGTTGCCAGACCCAACGCTCGTGATGAAGAACGACATGGGCGGTGGCGGCGTCTGCTGCGCCTGTTCCCGCGCTTCCGCGAGGTGCAGCCACACAGCCGCGGGTGCGACGAGTGCCACAACGATTCCAGCAATCTTTCGTGTCATGCCTGAGTCTCCTGAAGAACGTGCGGGTCTACGGCAGCGCGAACGCCTGCAACCCGCTCGACAGCTGCACGACCAGATACTGCTTGCCCTGGTGCATGTAGGTCATCAGTCCATACCGGCTGAAGCCAGCGGTCGGGATCGCGCCCAGTCGCCGTCCGGTGCGCTTGTCGATCGCGAAGAGCTTCGTCGCATTGTCGGCGGTCTGTCCGGGCGCCAGCAGCATCGTCGCCGTGGTAATCAGGCCGCCCGCGGCGGCGCGGCCCACGTTGGGGTTGACGCCGGCCACACCCTTGAGAAGGGCGTGATTCCGAATCGCGTCCTGCTGCGCCTGCGGCGCATCGCCGTTCGGGATCACCCACAGGTGTTCGCCGGTGTTGAGGTCGATGGCCGTGATCCGGCCGACCGGCCCCGTGAAGAGTGGCAGTCCCGCGAGCGGGTCGTTGGCGCCAGCAGCCGCCGCCGCTCGTGCCGCCGCACCACCACCACCACCAGCACCGCCTTCGTCGCCGCCGCCAACCGCACCCCCGCCTCCGGCCTTCGCGCCAGCCTTCCTGGCGGCCTCCGGATACATCTCGATCGCCGCGTTGACCGACGCCGGCGTGCAGCCGGCGCTCGTCGGCACCCAGGCCGTCACGGTCGTGCCGGTCTGGCCGAAACAATCGAGTTCGGTGCCAGGCACGACGACGCGCGCACCGCCGCCGCTGTGCGAGGGGATGTAGATGATGCCGGTGGTGGGATCCGCAGCGGGCGGATGGGTGATGTTCGATCCTCCGGTCTCACCCGGATAGAAGCGCCCGGTCGTCAGGCCTTCCGCGTTGCCGCGGTGCACGGGCGGGTTGAACGGCGGCACGAGCAGCCCCTGCTCGGTGGCACGGGTAAAGGCCAGGGCTTTGATCTCGGGCGTGTAGTCGATGAGGTCGTTGGCGGTGCGGCCGATGCGCTCGTACGGCGCCGGCCTGGTCGGGAACGGCTGCGTCGGCGACAGCTTCTCGCCCGGCACCTTGGACGCCGGCACCGGACGCTCCTCGAAGCCCCAGATCGGCGCGCCGGTGTGGCGGTTGAACGAATAGAGGATCGCCTGCTTCGTGGCCTGGAACACGCCCGGTACCCGTCGGCCTCCCACGGTCACGTCCATGGCGATTGGCGCCGTCGGCGTGTCGTAGTTCCACACGTCGTGATGCACCATCTGGTAGTGCCAGACGCGCTTCCCTGTCTTCACGTCGAGCGCGATGAGACTGGCGGCAAACAGGTTGTTGCCGGGACGGAACCCACCGTAGATGTCTTGTGTGGCGCTGTTGGTCGGCACGTAGACGATGCCGCGTTCGGCATCGGCCGAGAGCGGCGCCCACGACGAGACGTCGCCGGCCGTGCGCCAGGCGTCGTTCTCCCAGGTCTCATGGCCGACCTCGCCAGGCCGCGGAATCACGTGGAACTTCCACAGGAACTTGCCGGTCCGGGCGTCGTAGGCGACGATGTCGCCCGGCACGTTCTCCTGCCGCGTCTGGTGGTAACCCTGCTCGGCGGAGTTGCCGACGATGACCACGTCGTTCACCACGATCGGCGGTGACGAACTCGTGATGTAGCCGAGCTCGAGCGGCACGCCCTCGTTGGCGTTGAACTTCCGTTCGAGACGCCGCCACGGCTCCCAGTCGCGAATCAGGTCTTCCACGACGTCGACGACGCCGGTGCGCGGAAACGAAGGCACGCCGACGCGGCGCCCCCAGTTCTCGAGCGGCTTGCCGGTTTCGGCATCGAGCGCCACCAGGAAGAAGCCGGGCGTCGTGATGAAGACCACGCCGCGGCCGTTCGATTCGTAGTAGGCCACGCCCTTCCCGTACGACGCGCGCATGGAGTACTTCGAGCGATAGGTTTCGGGCTCGACCCAGCTCCAGAGCAGCTTGCCGCTCGTCGGGTCGATCGACACGACGTGCCGCCGTGGTCCGGCCACGCTCAGCAGCTTGCCGCCGACGTAGCTCGGCGTGGCGCGGGCCGTCATGTCGCCGACGACGTCCACGGGACCGAACCGCCACGCCTCCTTCAGCGACTCGAAATTGGCCGGCGTGATCTGGTCGAGCGGCGAGTAGCGGGTGTGCCCGAGGTCGCCTCCGAGCGTGCGCCATTCGCCGTTTTCGGTGCCCCGGCGCGCCGCGGTCTGCGCCGACGGCAGGCTGAGCGTGCTGGCGATGAGCACGGCCAGCGCGGCTGCAATCATCAGGGAGTGTCGCTGCATGCCGGGAGGGTAGGCCCGTTCGGGGTTGGCGTCAAACGGTTTTCTTGCGCTCCTCACCGCAGTGTCTTCGCCGTCATGCTGCCGATCAGTCGCCCACGGTGACCGAACCCACCACGCTGGCCTGCGCCCGAGTGCGGGCGTCGCTGAAGAAGCGGGGCCGCCCCTTTCCGGCACACAACGCCTGGATCGCCGCCCTTGCACTGCAATATCGTCTGCCCGTGATGAGCCGCGACGAACATTTCGACGAGGTGCCGGGTGTGCGCCGCGAGGCGTGGTAGACACCGTTACGACAGGAGCAATTCGAGATCCTCGCGCTTGATGTCGCGAATCAGACTCTCGTCGGCACGGATGATCGCCTCTGCCAGCCGGCGTTTCGTGCTCTGCAATTCCAGCACCTTCTCTTCGACCGTGTCGCGGGCAATGAGCCGGAACGCGAACACCGGCCGCGTCTGGCCGATCCGATGCGCGCGGTCGATCGCCTGCGCCTCCACGGCCGGGTTCCACCACGGATCCAGGAGGAACACGTGTTCGGCGGCGGTGAGGTTCAGGCCCAGGCCGCCAGCCTTCAGGCTGATGAGGAACAGCGGACACTTGCCTTGCTGAAATCGTTCGACGCGTGCTTGCCGGTCGCGTGTGCGGCCGTCCAGGTATTCGTAGGCCAGCTGCGCCTCGTCGAGCCGTGTCCGTAGCAGGCCCAAGAGCGTCGTGAACTGCGAGAACACCAGCACCTTCCGCCCGTCGCCTGCGAGCTCTTGAAGGCGCGGCACCAGGATGTCGAGCTTGGCCGCGGGTTCGGCGGCACGGGCAGGATCGACGAGGCCGGGATGACAGGCCGCCTGACGCAGGCGCAGCAGGGCCTCGAGAATCTGCAGTTTCGACCGGCCGAGGCCTGCTGTCGCCACCTTGCCGAGCAGTGACGCCCGGTAGTGGTCACGCAACTCGTTGTAGAGCGCCCGCTGCGGTGGCTCGAGATCGCAGTAGAGCGTCTGCTCGGTGCGCGCCGGCAACTCCGTGGCCACCTGCTCCTTCGTGCGCCGCAGGATGAACGGCCGAAGACCGCGGGCCAGCAGGGCCAGCGTCTCGTCGTCCACCGTCCGCCCCGTCGACCCGCCGGCCGTGACGAGCGAGGTCGTGCCGAGCAGCCCGGGATTGAGGAAGTCGAACAGGCTGCCCAGCTCCCCGAGGTGGTTCTCGATGGGCGTGCCGCTCAGCGCCAGCCGGTGGTCGGCCTTCAACAGCCGCGCCGCTTTGGCGGTGCTCGTGCGCGAGTTCTTGATGGCCTGCGCCTCATCCAGAATTGCGTAGTCGAACGCCACGGCCTTCAGGTGCCCGATGTCCTTGCGAAGAGTGCCGTAGGTCGCAAGCACCACAT
Organism: uncultured Acidobacteriota bacterium; assembly: GCA_963814395.1. Taxonomy (GTDB): domain Bacteria; phylum Acidobacteriota; class Vicinamibacteria; order Vicinamibacterales; family UBA2999; genus CADEFD01. The sequence continues at coordinate 147,058 of CAWFCS010000027.1, read as the reverse complement.
CGTGCTGGTCGATCTGGTCGCGCGCGTCGCGACGACCGCCGGCCGTGGCATCGAGCACCCGAAGGCCGGGCGCGAAGCGCGCCGCCTCTTGCCGCCAGTTGAACACGAGCGACCGTGGCACGACGACGAGCGATGGGCGCCCGGGCGAGCTCGCCCGTTCGCTCCGCCGAGCGTCGAGCGCGGCGAGCACCATGACGGTCTTGCCGAGCCCCATCTCGTCGGCGAGGCAGCCACCGAATCCGAACCGTCGCAGGAAGGCGAACCAGCCCAGCGCTTCTCGCTGGTAATCGCGCAGGACACCGCGGAACGTGGGCGGTGGATCGAGCGCGGCGATCCCGTCGAAGGAGGCCAACTGTTGTCGCGCGCGCGCGAACGCGTCGTCCGCCGTGACAGCAGGCTCGGTCGCGAGCCATGCGTCGAGCAGCGCCGTCTGTGCGCGGGCGAAGCGGAGGTGATCGCCCTCGGGCGAACCGAGCGCGGCCAGGCGGCCGGTGCCGGCCAGCCAGGCGGTGGGCAACAGGCCGAACGTGCCGTCGCCGAGCGCCACGAACGCGTCACCGCGCCGTGCCGCCGCGAGCAGCGCCGGTAGATCGGCGCGCAGACCCTCGAAGTCCACGCCGCCGTGTAGTTCGAACCAGTCGATGCCCGACCGCACATCGAGGGAGATCGCACCGGGCTGGCGATACAGTTTTCCCCCGGCCTCGACCCGCCACCCTTCCGACAGCAAGACGCGCACGAGGGTCGGCAACAACGTGTCGGCGAGATCGAGCAGCGTGCCGCCGGTCTGCCAGTCGGCGAGACGGCGCACGCCGAGCGCCTGAAGCCGCCCGATGGCCGCACGCTCGGCGTCGGGGTCGCGACGCCAAGCCACGCGCTGCTCGTGATCGACGATCACCGTCGGCGCCGACCACGCATCCACCTCATGCCCGCCATAGCCAAACGACAGGGTGGCCGCGAGTCGATCGCGCGGCCCGTAGTGCCGGTGACGGGGATCGGCCCCGAGGCGAGCGATGCGGAAGTGCGGCTGCGGCGGCTCACTGCGGGTCTCGAGCCTCAGCTCATCCGGCCACTCGACACCCGCGATGCCCGTCGTCGCCAGCGCCTCGGTCAGCACCGCGGCTGAGGCGGCCGGCACGATGACGGGACCCGCCCTTAGCACCTGGGCCATCCAGCGCTCGGCGCCGCCGGTATCGAGCACCGCGAAGTGAGGAGACGCGCCCGCCTCACGTGGTGCCCAGAGAATGAGCGCGCCGGTGACGAACATCGCCTCCGAGAACGAACGGTCTCGTCCGCCACTTCGAATGACGCCGCCGACGGTGTAGCCCGCCACGGCGTCTCCGGTGATCTGCACGTGGAAGTTCGCGGTCTCGGGCTCCCACACAATCGGCACCAGCGTGGAGTCGGCGCTGTTCCCGACGGGGTTCGGCGTGACGCGCAAGAGCAGGCGTCCCGTCTCGCACAGTCGCGGCGTCAGGTCCCGCTGCAGCGTGGGATTCAGGACGAAGGTCGATGGCACCGGCAGGCTGCCGGGGTACGCATTCCACCCGTAGCCCGAGGGTCCATACGACGGCTCGGCGCCGCACACAGCCTCCAGGACACGCCGATCGGAATCGTTCGGCAGCCCCGCGAGGTCACGGCGATTCAAGGTGAACGCCTTCGGCTTGGCCCAGTCTCCGGACTTCTTGCGCTCGCGGGCCATGAGCTCCACGAGCAGGCCGCCCACGGCCGCCGAGCGCACCGGGTCGAACACGTAGATCAACTCGCCCGTGAGCCGCGCGTGGGCGGGCGGCGCGTCGAGCACTGGAGGTGTGACCTGCGACAGGAACGTCTGCCACGCCGGAGGCGGCGCGGGACGCGGCGGCTGTGCCCGCCGCGCGCGTGATCCCGCGGCGAGGTCGACACCGTCGCCCTCGGGTTCATCGAAGAAATCGTCGATCTCATCCGGCGCTGGCCGATCGTCGTCGGTGTCGAGCCAGATCTCCGGCGGCAGTTGGAACACGCGGGCTCGGTCGGCAGTCAGCAGCGCCGCCCAGACGTGCTTGCAGGGAGCGCTCGTGTCGGCGAAGAACGGACACGTGCAACTCGCCTTCAGGCTGTCGGGCTCGAGCGTCAGCGTCACGTCGTAGCGGCGGGTTCCGCGCACGACGGTGCTGAAGACGGTGGGCGTCGACGTGACGACGGTGACACGCCCGTCGTGGAAGTAGTCCTCCCCGCGCCGGCGGGACGGCGCACTGACGAACGAACGAAGCGCAGCGGCCAACGTGCGGGGCATTGGGCCTTGATTGTACGTGTCGATGCGCGCCGCACCAACGAGTCGATTCCGCACGGCAACGCATGACGATTCCCGGTCGCTCCGCTACGGGCGTGTCATGAGCGTTCTCGTTGGAGTTCAAGGGCCCCCGAGAGCGCGTTGCTCTCGGGAGGGCATCAGCTGACCCAGCCCGGAGTTACACCAATTGGTATTCCGGCGTGCTCATGATGAGGTGCACCGTCATGCGCAGCGCGTCTTCCATGTAGCTGCGAGCCCGTCCGAGGTCGTCGGTGCCAAGCTCCTTGGTGAGGAACGCCACGATGGCGTCACGCGTGCCCGGTGCCGCCGGCACGCGCAGGATCCGCCCCACCAGGTGATCCACCGCCTCGGCGGCCGTGGCGACGCCGTTCTCCGCCAGCAGCGCCGAGAGATCGAATCTCGCGGCGTGACGCGGCGTCGGAATGAGTTTGCGGCCCGCCTGCTGCCAGCCGATGTAGCCAGAGATCCGCGTGTTGAACAGCTCGTCGCGCTCCAGCGCCACCCGATCGAACGTGCTCATGGTCGACGGGTCGTTCAGTGCTGTCGCGGCGCCCACGTCGTAACCGTCGCGCAAGCGCCGGCCCAGCACATCGTCGGACCCGGCGGAGAAATTCCAGTCGCGAAAACCGGTCATGTCGGGAATCAGCACGTCGCGGGCGACGTTGCCGCGCGCCATCAGCAGACCGGGCGTGATCCAGGCGCGGCCGCCGGCCCAGCCGGCCACCGACGGCGGATTGAGCAGGTGCTGGCCCATGGCGATGGTCGCCTGGTTGAAGTCGGGCACCCCGGGCACGCTGTCGGCGCCGAGGTGCTTCAGCATCGCGATGTAGTGCTCAACCGGCCCTTTGACGTGGCCGCCGTAGCTGGCCTGGCTATAGAAATCGCGCGACGAGAAGATGGTCGTGAGCAGCGGCTTCACCTCGTAGTCGCTGTCGCGCAGCACGTTGCCCAGCCTGGTGCGCAGCGCCGGCGAGAGCTCCTCGCGCACGAGGAAGCGATAGATGCGGCCGGCGAAGAACTCGGCCGTCACCGGTTGCTCGAAGATGATCCGCAGCACGTCCACGCCGTCGAAGGCGCCAGTGCGGCCGAGGAACGTCTTGGTGCCGCCGTCGTGTTTTGCCGCGTCGACCTTGAACGTCAGGTCGTCGAAGTACCAGCCGGTGAAGGCGCGCGCGCATTCGCGGACGTCGTGCTCGGTGTAGTTGCCGACGCCCATGGTGAAGAGCTCCATCACCTCGCGGGCGAAGTTCTCGTTGGGCGCGCCCTTCACGTTGTACTGCGCGTCGAGGAAGTAGAGCATCGCCGGGTTCTGGGCCACCGTGATGGTCAGGTCGCGCAGGTTGCCGGTGGCGCCGCGCTCGAACAGCTCGAGCTGCTGCACCATCTTGCGGTAGTCGCGCACCTTGTTTTCGTGGGTGGCGAAGTGGCCGTGCCAGAGCAGCGCCATCTTCTGTTCCACCGGGTGCGTCGTCTGCAGCATCCGGTTGGCCCACCAGTAGCCGAGCCGGCGGGTCTCGAGCATGGTGGCGCGCAGCCAGTAGAAGAAGCGGTCGGACACCGGCTGCACCGGCCGGCTGCCGGCGGGCTTCACCGCCACCCCCATCGATTCGCCGCGGGCGGCGGCGCGGTCGGTGGCTTCGGGCCGGCTCTCGGGAAACGCGGTGAGCGACGGGTCCCAGAACCCCGACTCGACGAACGGCTGCAATCGGGGATTCGGGATCGACTCGTAGTGGACCAGCGAGCGGACGGCGCGGTCGAGACCGGCATCGGCCAGCGCCTGCACGTCGGCCGGCGTGCCGCCGAAGCCGGCGTGTGCCAGCAGATGGGCCGCGCGATCGGCGTTCCAGTCGGCGGCCGACAGCGGCGTCAGGTCGTCCTTCCAGGCGGCGGGACCGGGCGACCAGCGAGGATGCGTAGCCATCGTCGTCTCCTCGCTACGCGCGGAACAGTCCGAGCGTGTCGAACTTCTTGCCCAGCACCTTTGCGGCGTCGACGCGCAGCCAGCCGTCGATCAATGAGGCGTAGACCTGTCGGAAGTCGGTGGTGGTGGCCAGGTTGTCGCCGAGCACCAGCTCGGTGAGGCTCGGCGGCGTGCCGTAGAAGCCGCCCTTCACCGCGTTGCCGATGACGAAGTTCACCTGCGCGGTGCCGTGGTCGGTGCCCAGGCTGGTGTTCTCGGGCACGCGGCGGCCGAACTCGCTGTAGACGTACATCACGACGTCGTCGGCGCGGCCGATCCGCTCCATCTCCTGGAAGAAGCCGGCGATGGCGTCGGAACAGTAGAGCAGCTGCCGGTCGTGCGGCGACGCCTGGTTGACGTGCGTGTCGAACAGGCTGTTGCGCAAAGGCACGTAGTAGAGCTGCGTCGGAAAGTCGGCTTCGATGAGCGCCGCCACCTTGTCGAGGTCGAGCAGCCGCAGGTCTGGGTTGTCCCTGCCCTTGTATTTGCTCCACGCGGCGCGGACCACGTCAGAGGCCTGCGCGGCGCTGCGGCTGACCTCGCGCACGTAGCGATGCAGGTCGCCGACCGCATCGAGCGGCGCGCCCAGCGCCTCCAGCGCGGCCTTCTCCTGCGCGAACGCGGCGCGCTGGAACCGGGTGGGGTCGATGAACACCAGGGGCACGTGGTGTTCGGCGCGCACCGCCAGCCCCTGGCTGTCCGAGATGTTGACGATCAGGTCGGAACGCGTGCCGGACGGGTCGAGCGCGGAGGCCGTGCGCCCGAGCCACCCGTATTCGTTGCCGCTGTTGGGGGCGGCGGTGTGCCAGAACGAACTCGACGTGAAGTGCGAGAACGACGGCTGGTCGTAGCCCACGCCGTGCACGATCGCCACCTTGCCGTCGTCGTAGAGGCGCTTCATGCCCTGCATCGCCTTGTGCAGGCCGAAGTGGGCGTCGATCTTGAGGAGTTCGGGCTCCTTGAGGCCGATCGTCGGACGATGCTTGTAGTACGCGGCGTCGCCGTAGGGGACGATCGTGTTCAGCCCGTCGTTGCCGCCGAACCACTCGAACACCACCAGGATCCGGCCGGACGTGGTGGCGGCCGCCGCCCGGCTCGCCTGGGCGAGCACCTGCGGCACCGGGCCGAGACCGCCGAACAGGCCGAAACCCATGCCGCCGGCGCCAAGCCGCATCACCTCGCGCCGCGATACTCCGGAATCCCGCCAGTTGCCCTTGCCGGTCATCGTTGGCCTTTCCGCGACCCGGCTGGACGGCGCCAGGAACGGGCCGATGATACCGCCGGACGGCGCAGGCTGCCACGCCCCTTCGGATACACCGATTGACGGGGCGGCACCATCGACCGAAATGTCTACGGACAGTTCCTCGAGCACATCAACCACGCCGCCGTCGGCGGCTTGTTCGCAGAACAGATTCGGGGCGCGGGTTCCGAGGCCAAGGACTTCGCCACGTACTGGACGTCGTTCGGCACCGCCGGCGCCGTGGCTACCGTAGCAGCGACGCGATGATCGTGCTGCCCGCCGCCAAGACCGATCCCGAATCCGTGCCATACGCCAAGGACTGGGTGCACTACCTGATCGATCCGCCCACCACCGAGTGGGGGGCGCGTCGCGCGAAGAACGGGCATCCCGAGCCCTACGACGTGCGCGACTTCCAGATCGCGGTGCTCGAGTGGAAGCTCAGCCGCACCTACGACTGGCGGGCCGGCCTGCACGCCGCGGGCAGCTTGATCGTGTACGAGACGCTGGGGCCCGAGCTGACGATGACGGCGCCGGCGCTGCTGATGCGTAACACCACCGACGACGCCACCTGGACCGCGTTCATCTATCACGATCACGTGTCGTGGTTTCCTGGAGCCGCCTACGTGGTCGAGAAGCTGTTGCGTGAGCGCTACGCCGACACCTACCTGGCCTCGACGAGCGGCACGTTCCGTGACGTCGACCGGCGCCTGCTGTTCGACGAGATCTCCACGGCCAAGCCGGAAGTCTGGCAGGCCGGCACCGTGGATGCAATTGCCACGGCCAGTGCCGATGGCCGGCGCATCGTGATCAAGGCCGTGAACTACGACGCCAGCCGGCACACGCTGCTGGCCCGCCTGCAGGGGTCGCGCGTGCGCGCCGGCGCCACCGTGACGGTGCATTCGATCAGCGCGGCGCCCACCGATGCGGCGTCGCTGGCCGCGCCCGACACGATCACGCCGGTGGCGCGGAGCATGCCATGGAGTCGGGATCTGACCATCGAACTCGCGCCCTACTCGGTGGCGGTCGTGGCGATCACCGCGCGGTGAGTGCCTGAACGCCCGGGAAATGCAGGCCACACGCCGCGGAGAATCCCCCGGCGTTCCGCCCCACATCGACCGTTGCGTCGAATCTCTGCGAAAACCCAGGCCCGGAGGCACGGTTGCGGAGGCACGCCCTTTGCGGCTCCGCAGAGGGATGCAGGCCAAGACTGTGAAGACGCGCGCTGGCGACTCACGTGAGCGTGGCCGTGTCGCGGCATATCGCGGCTGGCTGACAGCATTCGGCCTGTTGGCGATTGCCGGCACGCTGACGGCTGGTGCCAGCGAGGTGTCGAACGCGTCGTCGAGCCGCTGGGTCACCAATGGCAGAGTCACCGATGCCGTCGCGCAGGGGGAGATCGTCTACCTGGCCGGCACGTTCACCCGCATCGGCCCGCGCACGGGCCCGCTCACGTTCCTGGATCCCGTGACGCTGGAGCCGCGGCCGGCCCCGCACGTGACCGGCAGCATCTTCAAGATCGCGTCCGACGGAATGGGAGGCTATATCATCGCGGGCAGATTCACGACCGTTGGCGGGTTGCCGCGGAGCAACATCGCCCGGCTGACCTCGACGGGGACGGTCGACCCCGCGTTCGCCACGACGCAGATCGAGGCCGCTCGCGACATGGTGGTGAGCGGCGATCGCATCTTCGTTGCGGTCCTTCCGCATCCTTCCGGGGCCCCAGGCATCGTGGCGCTGGACCGCGCGACGGGAGCGACGTTGCCCTGGACACCCGCCGGTCACGCCAGACCAGAGCGCCTGTTCGCGCTCCCGAACGGCAACGTCGTGGGCACCTTCACGCACCCCGGACCGGTATTGCCGCTGCCGCCCGACAACATCGAGTTCGACCGGGCAAGCGGCGCCCTCGTGGACCGCTGGGCGCTGACGCCGCAACTCACCCTCGATGCGGATACCGTGATCGGTGCGTTCGGCCACACCATTTTCCGGGCGAGCGTACAGACCCGAGCGAGAACCGTCCTGGCGTCTACCACGTCCACGTGCAGCGTCTACCGCGCGACGTGCTTCGACATGACGCTCGAGGCCGGCACGCTGTTCATCACCGGTGGGTTCACGGCCGTCGGCGGCATCGCGCGCCAGGGGGCTGCGGCTCTTGATGTGAACACCGGCCGGGTGCTGCCCTGGCAGCCGCCAACTCTGCCGTCCTACTCCATCACGCGGGTGCACGTTGGCCAGGGCCGGATGTACGTCCAGCACCTGGGCCAGGACGACGTGACCACGACCGTGGTCGGCTGCGACCCGACGTCGGGCGCCGCCACCGGCTGGCGCGGCTGGTTGCTCGGCGGGAGCGCGGAGAGCGCGGCGTCGGCGATCGTCGAGCCGGGCCGCCTCGTGGTCGCCGGGGACTTCAAGGGGGTCGGAGGTGTCGCCCGCGCGGGCCTTGCGGCTGTTCGCTGGCCCGACGGCAGGCCCACGGATTGGCAGCCCGAAGTGGGCATGCGACCGCGCACGCTCGCCGCACTCGGACGCCGCGTGTTTGTCGCAGGTTTCGGCGCGTACTCCGATCACGGGCCGGGATGGATTCGCGAAGTGGACGGCACGACGGGATCGGTCGCCCCGTGGGCCATACCCGTCGACGACACGATCCTGGTCATGCGCGCGCTGGGCGCCCGTCTCTTTGCGGCCGGCGATTTCGCGACTGTCGCCGGGGTGCCCCGGCGCCGGCTGGCGTCGCTCGACGTGTCGGGCAGCGTGCCGATGCTGGAGCCGTGGGCACCGGCCGTCTCGAGTTCCGAGTCCAGCTTCGGCGTCGTCGCAACGCTGGACGTGGCGCCCCAGGGGGTGCTGATCGCCGGAATGCTGACAGAGGCCGGCGGACAGCCGCGCTCGGGCGTGGCGGCCCTCGACCCCCAGGCGGGGGCCCCGTTCAACTGGGCCCCTCAGCTGGGATCTCCGGTACGCGCCACGCCATTGGAACTACGCGGAGATGGCGGCCGACCGCATCTGGGTCAGTGGCTCGATCGTCAGCGTCGATGGCCAGCCGCGAACGGGCATGGCCGCGTTCGACCTTCAAGGCGGGCTCACGGCATGGTCGCCGCAGCAACCGGATTACGGACGCAACCTGAACGCCGCCGAACAGCGGTCGACCTACTTCGAGGGGCGCGTCTACGCCGGGGTCGGATACGCGGTCGAGGCGACCGACGGCTCGCTCACCTCCTTTTCGCCGATCTTCGACACGAACGTGATCCAAGGCCACTGGAGCCCGGCGCCGGGCTTCGGGCTCGTGCGTCACGGCCTCGCTGACTGGGGCTTCCTGCTCTTCCCACGCGTCGACGTGCCGGATCCCGTGACCGGGTTGGTGGCCGCGTTGTCTGGCCACACGGTGACCCTGTCCTGGCCACCCGTCCCTGGCGCGGGCAGCTACGTGATCGAGGGGGGCTCGACCGCTGGCGCACACGACCTCGGTCGTCTGGAAGTCGCCGCGACCACGACGACGCTCGCCGTGCCAGCCCCCAACGGACGCTACTACGTGCGCGTCCGGGCCCGGAGCGGCGCAGGGGCGAGCTCGGTTTCCGACGACCTGGTCATCGTCGTCGGTGCCGACGCGTGCAGCGCGCCACCGGCGCCCCCGACGGCCGTGCGAGCCGAAATCGCCGGATCCCGCGTGCGGCTCGAATGGCAACTGCCGCCAGGCCCGGTGCTCGGCACGATTGTCGAGGCGTCGATTGACGTCGGCGGTTCGTACCGCGAGGTGGCGCGCCTGCCCGGGGCCGTGCTGCACCTTGACGCCGAGGCCCCTCCCGGCAGCTACGTGGCGCGCGTGCGGGCGGCGAACGCGTGCGGCATCAGCGCGCCGAGCACGCCGGTGCCGGTGGTGCTCACCACGACGGTGTCGCCGCCATCGGCTCCGGAGCACCTGCAGGTCAGCGTCGGTGCTGACCGGATGGTGACGCTGTCGTGGCAACCGTCCACAGGCCTGCCCACCGGATACCTGGTGGCCGTCGGATCGCAACCCGGATGGTCTGACCTGGCCGTCACCGCCGTCACCGAGACCACCGTCGTGGCCACCGGCGTACCGCCGCGCACCTATTACGTGCGCGTGCTCGCGCGCAACGAAGGCGGCACGAGCCCGCCGAGCAACGAGGTCGTCGTGACCGTGCCCTGACGGGCGTCCTCACGCTCGCGGTAGGTCGCCGCGCCGAACCCGCGTCCACATGTTGGCTCGTTGCAGGAACTTGCAATCGACGACGCTGTGCCGACGCCAGGCCGTCGCCTTCCAGACACGGCACCACGACAGACTGCGGGCCAGTGGAAATCAACCCCCAGCGGTACGGCTGGGACGCCGATCGGCCAGGACCGTCCGTCGCGCAGGTCGTGGTCGTGCTTCTGCGGCATCCCGTCCGCGAACTGGTACGCAAGTGGAATCACAAGTCGGCGATCACGAGTTCGCTCGTGCGCGCGGCCCTGTTTCTCGCCGTCAACCTCAGCGCGGGCGCCGAGGCGGCGATGGCGGCGTCGGCGACGGAATTTGCCCTGCGCTTCGCCACGTCCGGGTTCTACGGCGCGCTGACCCAGGCGTTCGGACAGGTGCGGCCGGCACGCAACGGGACGATTGCCGCGATGCTCTGTCTGCCGGTCTTAGGCCACGGACTCGAACTCATTCTTCATACCTGGCGCGGGACGCCCAATCTGGGGGCCAGCATCGTCGCGTCGATGGTGCTCACGGCACTGTCGACCTCGTTTCACGTTTACGCGATGCGGCGCGGCGTGATGGTGGTTGGCGTCGGCCACGCGCGGCCGCTGGTGGAAGACTTGCGGCAGCTGCCGGGCCTGCTGAAGGATTTTGTCGTCGCGGCGATGGCGACACTGCGGCGTGTCCGGACGGCGGTGATGCTGGCCGCGCTGACGGTGGGGCTCAGCCATGTCGTTGCCGCGGTCGGTTCAAGCGACCTGCCCATGCGCTTGTTCCTCGAGCGCGCGGAGCCTGAGATCCGCTCGTACCGAGCGCGGCGCCATATCGAGGTCGTCAATCCACGCTTCAAGGCGCACGGGTGGATGGAGGTCATCGCCGAACTCGACCCCGCGCGCGGTCTCCGGTGGCAGGTTGTCTCCGAGGGTGGGTCACGATACGTCCGCGAGCATGTCATCCGGGTTGCGCTCGGGAAGGAAGTGGCAGCGGTCCGGGCCGGCGATCCTGCCCGCGCAGCAGTGTCACCGGAGAACTACGAGTTCACGCAGCCGCCAAGCGCGGATGTCGGCAGCGCCACCATCAGCCTCAGACCGCGCCGCCGTGACGTGTTGCTGGTGTCCGGTTCGATGCGGGTCGATGCCACGGGCGACCTGCTCGAGATTCGGGGGCGGTTGAGCCGGAATCCGTCGCTCTGGACCACGTCGGTCGAAGTCGTCCGCCGCTATGCCCGGGTCGACGGCGTCCGCGTGGCCGTCGAAACCGAGGCCATTTCGTCGGTCCGCGTGGCCGGACCGTCACGCCTGCGCGTCGTCTATGACTACGAGCGGATCAACGACCGCGATGTGTCCCCCGAAGCGCGTGCGGCCGCGTGGCCCCCTGGCCCCTGGCACCCGCACTGAACCGCGTGAGCGCCGTGGCCGCGTGCCTTAGGCCTTGGGCCGAATCCGCACGCGGTTGTTCCGTGGGCCGTGCTCGAGTTCGACCGCACCGATCAGCTCGAGGATCGGCGTGACGTAGTTGGCGAAGCGTCCGCGGTAGCCCTTGCGCAGGCCGTAGTAGCCGCCTACCGGATTCGCCGCGTCACGCGCCCACGCCTCCACCGTGCCCGGCTGCACGGGCTTCCCTTCATCGGCATTGCCGAGCGGCATCCAGTCGCCGTACGTGTTGAGCATCGCCGTGAGGTGATCCAGGCACTCGAGCCGGTACGACAGCACGGTGGTGCCCACCTGCACGACGAGGGCGGGCGGCGCCAGCGTGGCATCGCGCCACGCCTTGTAGTCGGACGACAACGAGGGCGTCTTCAGAATCCACGGATCGTCGACGGTGCCGGCGCCGTAGGTGACCTTCCCTGTGCTCATCGCGGCTCCTCGGCCAGACGGCGAAGGCCGTCGGCGAACTGTTCGAACGCCGGCTGCAGATCGGGAATGGACGCCGCGATCAGCGGCGACAGCAACCCGGAGAACTCCTCATGCATGTGGAACTCGGTGCCGACGCCGGCCGGCGTCAGCGTGAATTGCCGCACGCCCGTGAAGAGACCAAGGGGCATGCCGCCCGTCCACACCATGCGGCGGGGCGGCGTGAACTCAGTCACCCGCAGGGCAAACGCGCGCCCTGGGTTAGCCGCAGACCAGACCTTCAGCGCCGCCCCAGGGGCAATCACGCCTTCGAGGCGCTCCACGCCTAGTCCGCCAGACACCAGGGCAGGTCCGTCGGTCAGGTGTGCCCAGACCCGTTCGGGTGCGGCAGCGATGGTGCGTCGAACTTCGAATCGTTTCATTGGCGGTCTCCAGGATGGCGTGAAGGTTATCGCGTAAGGAATACGACGTCTTCTGTCATATTTGTCTGCCATGCGCGCATCGCGGCTGTTGCAGATCCTGCTGATCCTTCAGAACCGGGGGCGGATGACCAGCAGCGGCCTGGCCCGTGAACTCGAAGTCACTCCCCGCACGATCCTGCGTGACGTCGATGCGCTGACGGAGGCCGGGCTGCCGATGGTGGTGCAGGCCGGCTATCGCGGCGGGATCGAGCTGGGCTTCAACTATCGCACTCGGCTGACAGGCCTGGCGGCCGACGAGGCCGAAGCCCTTGGTGTGCTGCTGGCGCGTCCGGTGACCGATTTGGCGCCGCTCGGCATGGCGGAGGCGGCGGCCCGGGCCTGCCGGAAACTGATGGAGTCATTTCCCGACCCGGTGCGCGCGCGGGCGACTGAAGCCGGCCGACGCTTCCGATTCACGTCAGCGATCGGAGCCACCGCCGACGATCCGCGGCTTGCCGCCCTGGCGACCGCCGTCCGCGAGCGGCGCGTGGTTCGCATTCAGGCGTATCAGCGGCACGAACGTGTGGTGCATCCGGTTGCGCTCGTGTGTAGTGCCACGCGCTGGATCGTGGAAGACGATCTGCTGCCGGACGCGCCTGTCCCGCTCGATGCCTGCGGCGACATCAACGTCTCGTCCAAGACGTTCGCCGCGCGCGACGCACCGCAGAACGCCTGACACGACGCCTCCGGTGCACGTGAGCTAAGCTGCCGCCCATGCCTGCTCCGATCGCTGTGTCGCAAGACGGCCCGTTGCTCGACGCGCTCCTCGACTCGTGGCGCCGGAACAACACGATCCTGGTGAACCTGCTCCACGCGCTGCCCGAGTCGGCCATGGACCTGCGCGCCACGGCGGGCAGTCCCACGGTGGCTGAGCTGTTCATGCACATGCACTACTGCCGGCTCGTGTTCGTCCACGAGGACGCGCCGGAACTGGGGGTGGTCGTGCCCGAGGGCGAGTGGCGCGGTGAGCGACACCGCGACCGCATTGCCGCGATGCTGCACGAAAGCGCCGCCGCCGTGCGCGACGCGGTGAGGGGCCGGCTGCAGGCCGGCCGGCCCATGGACCGGCACTACGACCACCCGATCCTTCTGCTGCAGCACTTCGTGTGGCACGAGGGCTACCATCACGGCCAGATCAAGGTCGCGCTCAAGGGGGCCGGGCAGGCGTTCGACGACGAGGAGATCGGGCGGGTCACGTGGGATGTCTGGATGGAGAAGCACACGTGGGCGGCGGCGCGATGACGAAGAACGACGACATCGAGTGCCTGCGCGGCGTCGCGATCCTGGCCGTGCTCGGCGCGCACTGCGCCAGCCTGACGACCTTGGGTCCGTTCCTGCCGGCCTGGCTGGGGGGTGGCGGGGCCGGCGTGCAGCTCTTCTTCGTAATTTCCGGCTTCGTCGTCGGCCGCAGTCTGATCCGCAGCCTCGACGGCGCGGCCCGCCAGGGCAGCACACCCGCTCGCGTGGTAGCGGCCTTCTACTGCCGGCGTGTCTTCCGCCTGGCCCCCATGGCCGCGGCCAGCATCGTCACGGCCCTCGTGTTGAGCTCCGGCTACCGCATGATCGGCATCGACTCCCTCGCGCCGTTCTGGCGCGACCTGGAGATGATCACGACCCTGCGCCTCAACTACGCGGTGGTCGACGACATCCGCCAACACCCGCTCGCCATCTTCTGGAGCCTGATGGTGGAAGAGCACTTCTACCTGGCGCTGCCGTTGATCCTGATCGGCGTCCGAAGCCTTCAGCTCCGCACGGTCCTTGCCGTCACGATCGTCGTGGGCACGGTGATGGTCTTGCGTCCGAGTCAGTTCTCGGCGGGCGAACCGCTCGATGTGGTGACGAGGCGCATCCTCTACGCCACGCACCTGGCCCTCGACTTCTTCTCGGCGGGCCTCCTCGTAGCGCTCTTCGAAGGGGTGAGAGGCAGACTCGGGCTCGAGGCATGGCGATGGCCGCTGCGCGTGCTCAGCGCGGGGTTCATGCTCTTCATCCTCGGCGTCGGCCAGTCGTTGAGCGGCGGCAACCTGGTGCTGCTCATGCCGAGTCTGCTGGCGGCGTCGACCGCGCTCGTCTTCCTGGCTGCGCAGGACAGCGGCGTCGTCGTGCCGTCAGGAGCGCTCAGGTCGGTGCTTCGTTACCTGGGCTCGCGGTCCTACGGCCTCTACTCTGTTTCACTTCCCAATCCTCCTGTGGTTCGAATACCTCGCCCGCGACGCGGCCGGCCGCGCGGTGTTGGATGTCTGGGATGTCCTGCCGGTGATCGGGGCGATCGCCTCGACCTTGGCCGTGGTCGAGTTCCTGCACGGCCGACTGGAGCAACCTCTCATCGACCGCGGCGCGGCCGTTGCGGCGCGCATTCTCCGGCCCGCTGCTCCGACAATGCCGGCCGCCTGAACTGGAGCCCGGCGACGCCGCGGGCCGGGTATACTCCGGGCGTTCGCCCATCACGCTTCAGTCTGGAGGCCCTCATGTCCGTCTCGCGTCGCCGCTTCTTCCACTCCGTCGGCGCCGGCAGCGCCGTCCTGTCCGCGGACTTCCTCATCGGCCGTGGCCGCGAGGCGATGGCCTTCGAACGCGCAGAGTTGCAGCCGCCCGACGACGGCGGCTTCATCCGCATCGACTCGAACGAGAATGCGCGCGGTCCGGGGCGCTCGGCCCTCGACGCGCTCAGAAACGGCATCTCGGCCCGCATCGGTCGCGGCTATCCACCCGACTACGTCGGCGACCTCACGGCCACCATCGCCTCCACCTTCGGTGTCGAGCGGAATGGGGTGATCGTCGCCACCGGCTCGGGCCCGATTCTGGAAGCGGCGACGCGGGCGTTCTGCACGATGGACAAGCCGCTCGTCACGGCCGCGCCCACCTTCACGACCTGCGAGCAGACCGCCCGCCGCATGGGCGTGCCGGTGAAGGTGATCCAGGTGGATCGCTCGCTGTCGCTCGACCTCGCGGGCATGGCCGCGGCCGCCAAGGGCGCCGGTCTGGTGTTCTTCTGCAACCCCAACAACCCGACCGGCACGGCCCACAGCGGTGCCACCGTCGAGAAGTTCATCCGCGACGTGAAGGCGGCCTCGCCCGACACGAAGATCCTGATCGACGAGGCCTACATCGACTACACCCACGACCCGGCGGTGAAGACCGTGGCCGCGCTCGCGAAGGAACTGCCGGGCGTGTTCATCGCGCGCTCGTACTCCAAGGCGCACGGCATGGCGGGCCTGCGCCTGGGTTACGCGGTGGGTCAGCCGGATACGCTGCAGGCGATCTCGCGGGCGTGGGGTCTGGGCAGCATCAACACCCTCACCGCGGCGGCCGGCATCGCGTCGCTGCGCGACGTGAAGCACATGGAAGAAGAGCGGGCCGAGAACGCGCGCGTGCGCGACTTCACGCTGCAGGCCTTCCGCGACCTCGGCGTCGAAGGCACCAATGCCCACACCAACCACGTCTTCCTCGACCTCAAGCGGCCGGCGAAGGACTTCCGCGACGGCTGCGCAGCCCAGAAGGTGAAGGTCGGCCGCGACTTCCCGCCCTTCGAGAAGAGCCACACGCGCATCTCGCTCGGCACCATGGACGAGATGAAGCTGGCCGTGGCCGTGTTCAAGCGCGTGCTCACCACCAGCACGTCGTCACCGGCGCGATGATCCGTGACCTGGCGCGTCGTCCTGAACCACCGTCAGCTCAGGACGGGAACTAATCGCGCCGCCAGCGTGTTGACGTCAGCATGAGAAGGGTCTACGCCATCGTGATGGCTGCCGTTCTGACCGGCGCGGTGCTGGCGGCGCAGCCGATTGTTCCCCCGGTGGAAGCGTTTCTCGACGCCGGCTCGCTGGAGGAACGCGTCTCGAAGGTCGCCCTGGACGCCATCGCCCCGCAGTGGCGCGACGGCTACGCGCCGATGATCCTCGACGTGGCGCGGTTGCTGCGTCCGAGCGCCGCCCGCGCCGACGACGCCTCGACGGCGGAGTTTGCGGGGGGTAGGGCTGGGGATGGCGGCGGCGACGACGGCGAGCCCGGCACTGGCGCAAGCGGCGCGATCCGCCGCGACGACTTCGGTGGACCGGTGCAGCGGCCGCCCTCGCAAGAGGGCCTGACGCGCGCCCGCCTCCTGCAATTCCTCGAGCGGCGGACAGGCAAGCGCTTCGACCCACAATTGCGCGAGTGGCGGCGCTGGATGTGGTCGCAGCCCTACGACCCGCATCCCGACTACACGCAGTTCAAGGGCCTCGTCTACAGCCGGATCGATCGGCGCATGGCGCGCTTCTTCCCGGCCGGCGCCAAGGCGCTCATCCGGCTCGACGAGGTGGACTGGGGCGGCGTGACGGTCAACGGCATCCCGCCGCTCTACTACCCTACGGTGGTGCCAGCGACCCAGGCCACCTATTTGCGCGACAACCACGTGGTGTTCGGGCTGGTCGTGAACGGTGAGGCGCGCGCCTATCCCAAGCGGATTCTGGCGTGGCACGAAATGGCCCGCGACCGCGTGGGCGGCGTGGAACTGCACGTCGTCTACTGCACACTCTGCGGCACGGTCATTCCCTACGAGAGCGTCGCCGTGGGGCGCACCTGGCGCCTGGGCACGAGCGGCCTGCTCTACCGGTCCAACAAGCTGATGTTCGACGAAGAGACGGGCAGCCTCTGGTCCACGCTCGACGGCCGACCGGTCATCGGCGAGCTGGTGGACAAGGGCATCACGCTGCAGTCGCGGCCGGTGGTCACGACCACCTGGGGCGAGTGGCGAGCGCTCCACCCCGCGACGACGGTGCTGTCGCTCGACACCGGGCATCAGCGCGACTACAGCGAAGGCGCCGCCTACCGCGACTATTTCTCACACGACAACCTCTACTTCCAGGTCCCGGGAGACGACCGGCGTCTGAAGAACAAGGCCGAGGTACTCACGCTGAAAGTCCGCGCCGCTGATGGTTCCAGCAGCCCGGTGGCCATTGCCCAGTCACGCCTGGCGCGCACGCCGGTCTACGTGCTCGATGTCACCGGCCGGCGATTTCTCGTCGTCACCAGCCGCCGCGGCGCCAATCGCGTCTACGCTCTCGGCAGCAGCGATGTCGCCTTTCAGTCGTCCGCGGGTGCGGCCGACGTCGTGCGTGACGGCAGCGGCCGCGCGTGGCGCGTGACCGAGGAGGCGTTGCTCGGGCCCGACGGGGTGTCCTTGCCGAGGGTCAGCGCGCAACGCGCTTTCTGGTTCGGCTGGCGAGCGCAATACCCGGAGACCCTGCTGATACCGTAGCCGGAACGGCGGCCCCAGCTTGCCAATTCGTGCATCCCTGTCACTGCGCGTATTGGCGCCGCGCGGCGGCGCCGATAGGCGGAACGTGCGAATGCGACCGGCCGTCGAACTGTGTGCCGCATTCGGCGGCGCGACCTGTCTCGTGGCCGGTCTGCTCGCGGCGGCACCAGTCGTGCCCCAGACGACCGCGTCGGGCGGCATCAGCGGTACCGTGCGGCTCACGAACGCATCGACGCGCCGGCTGGCGACTCCGGGGGCCTACCCCGGTCGCCGCATCACGCCGGTGTCGGAGCGCGAAGGATCCGAACTGCCCAACGTCGTCGTCTACGTGCGTCTACCCCGTGTCGCTGTGCTGCCGGCCATATCGGCCGTCGTGCGCCAGACGGACGAGGAGTTCGTGCCGCACGTGGTGGCGGTGACGCGCGGCTCGACGGTGGAGTTCCCCAACGACGACCTTGTCTTCCACAACGTCTTCTCATTGTCGCGGGCCTCGACCTTCGATCTCGGACGCTATCCCAAGGGCGCCACCAAATCGGTGACCTTCACGCGCGCCGGCATGGTCAAGGTCTTCTGCCACCTGCATTCCCACATGAACGCGGTCGTGCGCGTTTTCGATCATCCACACTTCACGGTGGTCGAGCCCAACGGCCGATTCACGCTCGCCGGCCTTTCGCCTGGTACCTATGATGTCGCCGCCTGGCACGAACGCGTCGGCGAAGTGAGCACGATGGTGACCGTCGTGGCCGGCGGACTGAGCCCGGTGACATTCTCGCTTCCGTTGCAGGATCGTTGATGGCCGCCCGGCGCGCTGCGGCGCCCCGCCTCGCAGTGTGGCTAGCGGGCATGAATTTCGTGGTCATCGCCGGCGTGCTGAGCCTCGTCTTCTGGCTGCTGACGTGGCAGACACGGGTCGGTCTTGCCGAGGCCGCGGTCGCCGACCTCGAGCGCAGCCAGCAGTGGTTCGCCGATATCGAAGCGCGGCGGGCCGCCGAGTGGCGTCTGCAGGCGATGGCCATTGCTGAGAATCCCACGCTCAAAGCGGCCGTCGACACCTACCTGACCGAGACCGCGGCCGGCTCGCCGCCCGAGGCCCTTCGAGCGACCGTCGACCAGGAGGTGGGCAAGCTGGCCACCGTGCTCGTTGCCGAGGCACTGGCGGTCGTCGACCTCGACGGACGCGTGATCTCGGCGGCCGGGCCCTCGGGCCCGGATTGGCGCCGCGGCCAGGTCGTGCCTGGGTTGACACCCGCGGCGGGCGCACCTCAGACGACGGTGGTGGCGGTATCGCGCCTCTACTTGGCGACCAGCGTACCGCTCGCTCTCGGACCGGATGCCGTCGGGGCCATCGTCACGGCGATACCGCTCGACGACGCGTATGCCAGGCAGCTGGCCGCCGGAGCCCGGGCCGAAGTGGTGGTCGTGCACGAGGGACGCCTCGTCGCGCGCTCCCTTGGCGTGCCGCCCGAACTGGACGCCGCGCTCCTGGCCCGGCAAGACATCGTCGGTGCCGCGGGCGAGCGGCTCGTCGCACGGCCGCTCACGACCGCTGGCGCCACCATCGTGTATGCCGTGAGCTCCGTGACTGGCGCCGCCGCCGCCGCGAGCGTGCGCCTGACCCGGGTCTTCCTCGCCGTCGGCGTGGTTGCGCTCGCGCTGGCGGGGCTAGCGAGTGCGGGTCTGGCCCGCCTCTTGGCCCGGCCCATCACGCAGCTCACGTCGGCCCTGGCCCGCATGGCCGACGCCCGAGACCTGCGGGCGCCCCTGGCGCCAGGCGGCGTCAGCCGTGAGCTCGACGCGCTGGTCGAGACGTTCGACACCTTGCGGGCGGCGGTGTTGCAGGCCGAAGACGAGTCAGACGCGGCGTACGCCGGAACGATCGGCGCCCTGGCGGCGGCGCTCGACGCCCGCGACCCCTACACCGCCGGTCATTCGCAACGCGTGGCCAGTCTCTCGGTGCTCATCGCCGATGAGTTGGGGCTGACGGTCGAGGCGCGCGAGACGCTGCGCCTGGGCGCGCTCCTGCACGACATCGGCAAGATCGGCATCAACGACGGTGTGCTCCGCAAGCCCTCGAAGCTGACCGACGAGGAGTTCGAGCACATCAAGCTCCATCCGGTACTCGGGGCGCGCATCCTGCAGCCGCTCGCTTTTCTGCGCCCGCACGTGTCGGTAGTGGAGCTGCATCATGAACGTCCTGACGGACGGGGCTACCCACATGGGCTCGTCGGCCATGCCATCCCGCTGCCGGCCCGCATCGTGCACGTGGCCGACGCGTTCGACGCCATGACCAGTGCGCGCGCCTACCGTCCGGGTCGGCCCGGCGTCGAGGCCCTCGCCGAGCTGAACGCTCACGTGGGAACGGACTTCGACGCCGCGGTCGTCGCGGCGATGATGGCGGTGTGGGAAGCGGCGCTGGCGCCTGCGGGCGGCATGGTGCCAATCGAATCCGCTGCCGTTCAGGAACCCGGCGGACTACGTCGTGTCGGTGCGCACGCGCGCGGCGGCCCGCGATCCGCGGACGCTGGCATCATGAGGCCTCGCGCTCTCATTCTCGTCGTGTCGTTGGCGCGGCTCCTGGCCGCGAGCCCGCTTGCTGCCCAGCCGGTTGAGGGGGCCGGCATGCGCCAGGTGTCGTTCGACACCGTCGTCGGCGGGCAGGACATGCTCTTCGAAGATCAGCCCTGGCCCACGCAAGTCATCATCGATGCGGCGGGCACATGGCAGATCAGCCGCCGGCTGCAGGCCAGCGTGCGGCCGGTGGTGTGGCGGGTGGACGGCCGATGGGAGACGCTGCTCGATCAGGCGTCGCTCCGATTCGAGACCGGGCGCACGACGCGCGTGCGTGTCGAGGCCGGCCGTTTCCCCTCGCCGATGGGGCTGGGCATGACCGAAAACCGGGCCAGTGTGAATCCTGGCGTCTTGTGGTGCCACCGTCTTTACTACAGTGCGCTTCCCAACTTGGGCCCGGGTTCCCTCCCGCAGTCTCTGGTGTCGGCGAACTATCCGATAGGTGTGGTGAGCACGGTGACTGCATCGGCGTGGGACGCGCGGGTGGCTCTCGTCGATCGCGCGCCGGTGGAGTTCTGGACGGCGCCGACGCGCCTCAGCATGCCGTCGCACCTCGTGGTAGGCGCTGGCGTCACGCCGCGCCAGGGCCTGCGCATCGGCGTGGCGGGCGCGCGCGGGGCGCGCGCCGATGCCACTCGCGGCGCGACCGCGTATGCGATGCTCAACGCGGAAGCGGAGTGGGCATTTGCCCACTCCCGCCTGAGCGGCGAGTGGACGCGCGACCGCTTCGAGACGGCGCTCGGCACGCGTATAGCCCACGGCTGGACGTTGCAGGCGCGGCAGACCTTGACGCCCCGCTGGTTCGCCCACTCCCGAGCGACGCGGGCCGCGTCTCCGCAGGTGACGACGGGCGGTGACGTGACGCCGCGCCGCTATCTGTCGGTGGACTCGACACTCGGCTATCTGGTGTCGCCGGAGCTGACGCTACGAGCCGGCCATACAGCGCTGCGCGGGTGGACAGCGCCTACGACCGACCACCAGGTCGCCGTCTCGGTCGTGTGGGCACGGCGGTGGTGGTGATCGGCGCGCGACGTCCCGGCAACCCTCGTGTCGCATACAATCCGCCCATGAGGAACGGACTCTTCGCTCTGGCGACGGCGCTCGTCGTGGCGGGCGCCATCACGTCCGCGCAGCAGCCGCGGCGCGAGCCCGACCCGCGGTCGATGGGCGGCGGCGATTGCCGCGACAATCCCTACAACTGCAAAGACACGCCGAATCCCCTGCCTCGGGCCACCACCGTGTGGCTCGAGGAGATGACCTGGATGGACGTGCGCGACGCGATTGCCGCGGGCTCCACGACCGTGATCGTGCCCACCGGCGGCATCGAGCCCAACGGGCCGTGGCTGGCCCTCGGCAAACACAACTACGTACTCAAGACCAACTGCGACGTGATTGCCCGCAAGCTCGGCAACGCGCTGTGCGCGCCGATCCTGGCGCTGGTGCCCGAGGGCCGCATCGACCCGCCGAGCGGCCACATGCGCAGCCCCGGCACGCTCAGCCTGCGCGAAGAGACCTACCAGGCGGTGCTCGAAGACGTGGCGCGCAGCCTGCGCGCGCATGGCTTCCAGAGCGTGATCTTCATCGGCGACAGCGGCGGCAATCAGAACGGGCAGAAGGCCGTGGCCGAAAAGCTCAACACCGAGTGGGCCGGCAGCCCCGTGGTGGCGCACATCGGCGAGTACTACACGGCCCCGCCGGGCACGCCCAACGTGTTGCGGCAACTGGGGGTCGTGAAGGAAGGGCAACCCGACGACGGCCTGCACGACAGCCCCGGCATCACCCTCAACATGATGCTCACCGATCCGATGTCGGTGCGCTGGGAGGCACGCGTGAAGGCGGGCACGGCCACCATCAACGGCGTGTCGATCGAGAACAAGGAGCGCGCGCTGGCCCTCGCCCGCCAGATCGTCGAGGCCCGCGCCGACCGCACCGTCGTGCTGATCAAGAAGGCCATCGCCACCAAGGGCAAGGTCACGACCAGCGCTCCGCAGTAGCCCCGTGTCCCCTGCTGCGCGCGTACTGCTGGCCCTGATGCTCGCGCTGATCGTTGGCCTGGCCTTGCGCGCCAGCGGCTGGCCGGGCATGCTCGGCGTGGCCGACGCCGTGGCGCCCATCGGCACGCTGTGGGTCAACGCGATCCGCATGACGGTGATCCCACTCGTGGTCTCGCTGCTGGTCACGGGCGTGGCCGCATCCGCGGGTATTCGCGAGCTGCGGGCCATCGGCCTGCGCTTGCTGGCGGCGTGCGGCGGGCTGATGGTCTTGTCGGCCGCCGTCGGCCTGCTGGTGGTGCCGACGCTCTTCACCTGGCTCGAGCTCGACCCGTCCACCGTGGCCGCCATTCGAGGCAGTGCCGAGGCGCCGGCCGCGACACAGGTGCGCGGCGGCCTGACGGAGTTTCTCACCTCGGCCATTCCGGCCAATCCGATCCGGGCCGCTGCCGACGGCACCATGATGCCGATTGTCGTCTTCGCCCTGGCCTTCGCGCTCGCGCTGTTGAACGTGCCACTCGAGCGGCGCCGGGTGGTGCACCTGTTCTTTGCCGGCATCAGCGATGCCATGCTGGCGATCATCCGCGTGGTCATCGCGGTGGCGCCAATCGGCGTGTTCGCACTGGTGCTGCCGGTGGTGGTGCGCACGGGCCTGGCCGCGGCCGGCGCGCTCGGCTACTACGTGGTCATCACGGCCGTGGCGCAAAGTCTCTTGATCGTCCTCATGTATCCCGCGGTGGCCGTCTTCGGCGGCGTGTCGCTCGCGCGCTTCGCGCGGGCGCTGCTGCCGGCCCAGGCGGTGGCCATGGGCACCAGTTCATCATTGGCGTCGCTGCCGGCGATGATTGACGGCGCGGAACACCGGCTTCATCTGCCCTCGACCATCACCGGCGTGGTGCTGCCGCTCGCCGTGTCGAGCTTCAAAGTCACCGGCCCCACCATCTGGCTCGTGGCCGTCGTCTTCCTGGGCCAGTTGTACGGCGTGCCACTGCCGCCAGGGGACCTGGTGGTGGTGGCGCTCCTGGGCTTCCTGGGCGGCATGACCGCGCCCGGTGTGCCGCACGGCTGGCTGCTCGGCCTGGCCCCACTGGCCGCGTCGATGAATCTGCCGGCGGAAGGCATCGGCCTGCTCATCGCCGTGGATGCCATTCCCGACGTGTTCGCCACCATCGGCAACGTCACCGGTGACATGGCCGCCGCCACGATCGTGTCGCGCGGGCGCACGGCGGGCACGCCACCCCTGGCCTGACCTGCGCTCGTTCGCCCCGCGGGACCCGCGCTACAGCAGCCGCGCCGCCATCTCGGCGACGCGCGACCGCATCACCTCGTGCATCGTCAGATGCCCGAAACAGGCTTGGCCCTTGAAGCGTTCGACCACCTGCACCAGCCCGTTCGAGAGCGCGTTGATCTCCTCGCGATCGATCTGGTCGGGATCGCCGGTGAGAATCACGCGCGAGCCTTCGCCGGCACGCGTGAGCACGAGCTTCATGTCCTCCTGCGTGAGGTTCTGGCCGTCGTCCACGATGATGGCGGTGTCGTGGATCGACCGGCCGCGCAGATAGTTGATGGGCGCGATCTCGAGCGCCTTCGACTGCAGCAGGGCTTCGACGGTCGGGTGGGTGGTGTCTTTCCTCTCGCCATGCATGTCGGCCACCTGGTTGGTCCAGCGCGAGCTGCCGTGGAGCCGCCGCATGATGAAGTCGAGGTTGTCCACGATCGGCTTCGCCCATGGGGCCATCTTGTCGCCGAGGTCGCCGGGCAGGAAGCCGATCTCGCGGCCCGCCTCGGCGTTCAGCCGGTAGACCTCGATCCGCGAGACCCGCCCGGCGCGCAGCATCTCGTAGGCCGCGAGCAGGGCGATGAGCGTCTTGCCGGTGCCGGCGATGCCGACCAGGCTCATGACGAGGACCTGTTCGTCGAGGATCAGCTCACGCGCGCAGAACTGTTCGGGGCTGCACGGACCGAAGCGATCGCTGGGCTTCGTGTTGACGCGGCGCAGGTAGCCGGGCTCGTCGTGGTTCTTGTAGATGCCCCACGCGCTCTTGCCGCTCGCGAGGCGCAGCTCGCAGCACTGGTTGGCGCGCAGTTCCGTCACGTCGGTGAAGCCGCGCAGCGCGTCGACCGGCAGGCGCTGTTCGTGGTGCAGGGTGGACAGCACGACGGCGTGCTGTTCCGGCACTTCGATGCGCACGCGGCCCGAGTAGAACTTCTCGAGCGAGGGCACTGGGCGGTCGCTGTAGTAGTCCTCGGCGGCCAGGGCCCGGGCCCGCGCCTTGCAGCGCATGGCCGCGTCGCGGGTGACGAGGATCACCTGCTCGTCGGGATGCTCGCGCTGATAGTGGTCGGCCAGCAGGATGATGGCGTCGTCGGCGTAGGTCTGGCTGAAACCCGGCCACGCGTGCCCGAGGTCGAGCGTACCGCTGTGGAATTTCAACAGCCCGCCGTTGAGCGGGATGCCGGTGCGCATCTCTTCGACCGAGGCCCGGCTCTGCGTGTCGTCGAGAAAGCGCACGAGGCTGCGCGCCGTGTAGCCGACGCCGTTGGTGCCGGTGCGGCGCCGGTCGAGTTCCTGCAGCACCGGAAAGGGCAGCACGACGATGTTGTTTGTAGTGAGATTCTGCAGAGCGTCTGGGGCGGAGACGAGCACGCTGGTGTCAACGACGTACGTCTTACGGTCACGTCCTACATCCGAATCCGTCATCCGACCTCCTGACGTCACCCGAGGGCCGACCTGGATGCAGGATAGCGCCGATGCGTGCAGTCGTGTGTGACGTTTCGTGAACTAGGACATAGCCACAATCCGGATGACGGCCCTCGGCGAGTGTTTCAGCATCGTGCCGCTGCTGTCGCGCGTCCTTCACGCGGCACCCGTACGCTGCGGGACGTCTGGCACGGTGCGCCAGCCCACTGAAGGAGATCGCGTTCATGCGTCGAACCACATGTGCCGTGCTTGCCCTGTCTCTGATCATCGCGGCCTCGGTGGCCCTCGCCTCGTCCGAGGTCGGCTTTCGGTTGAGCGGATGGGCCGAAATTCCCTCGACCTATCGGCATCCGGGTCCCGTCTCTGGTCAGTTCGCCAGCGCCGCGAATGGCGTGACGCCGCCCTACCAGGGCCAGCCGATCCCGGGCTTTTCTGGCATGATTCCCGCCACGAAGCCCGGAACCTTCTTTGCGCTGCCAGACAACGGCTTTGGCGCACAAGGGAACAGCGCCGACTTCGTCCTGGGTTTCTACCAGGTCACGCCGAGCTTCAAGACCCGCGGTGATGGGACCACGGCTCGCGGGCCGGTGGTCGTTCGTCAGTTCACGCCGTTCAGCGATCCCCAGGGCCTGCTCAACTCGTCGTACATCATCGGCGGGCCGGTCTATAGCCGCCTGCACTACTACCCGACGGGTCCGCAGATTCCCGTCGATCCGGCCATCCAGGCCGGACGACTGCTGACGGGCGCGGACTTCGACGTCGAGTCATTCGCGCGGATGAACGACGGCACCTTCTGGGTCGGTGAGGAATTCGGGCCCTACCTGCTGCACTTCGATGCGCGTGGACGGCTCCTGACGGCGCCCATTCGTCATCCCGTGCTGCGCGCCCCGCAGAACCCGCAGAACGCGCTCCTGGGTGCTGCCAATCTGCCGAGCTCGCGCGGCTTCGAGTCGATGTCGCGCAACGGCAGCGGCCGGAAGTTGTACCTGACCACCGAGGCGTCGATCGCGGCGGAGCCCGACAAGCGAATGCTCGAGATCTACGAGTTCGACACCCGCACGGAGCAGTACACCGACCGCACCTTCAGGTACGCGAAAGACGGTTCCGACGGCATCACGGGCGGCACCGGCAACGCCACCAACGTCTTTGTCACGGGTGACCTGACTCACGTCGCGGGCAGCCGCTACATCATGATCGAGCGTGACGATTTCCAAGGGCCACCGAGCAGCACAAATCCGCCGCGGCAGAAGAAGCTGTACCTCATCGACTTAAACGAGGTCGACCACCAGACCGGCGCACTGAAGAAGCGGCTGCTCGTCGACCTGCTCGACATCGCCGACCCCAAGGACATCGGCGGGCCATTGCTCGAGATCCCCGGCGATCGGTTCAACTTCCCGCTGCAATCGGTGGAGTCGCTGACGCCCATCGATGCCTTCACGCTTCTGGTCGGGCTCGACAACAACTATCCGGGCGGCAACGGACGCGTGCCGGGAACGCCGGATGGGACAGAGATCATCACGTTGCGTTCGGCCGTGCCCCTGAAGAGCCTCCGCGTGGCACCCTGCGCACCTCGCGATCACGGCGGGCACCGAGAGTCCGATCGCGATGAGGACCGCGACGACAACTGCCGCTGAGGAATCGGGTCGACACGTCCTCGCAACGGGCATACTAGGCTCGTGCTGAAGAAGGTCTTGATTCGCGTCAGTGTGGCCACCGTGGTGCTCGCCGGCCTGGGTGTGCTGTTCGTGCGGTCGGCGCGAGACGTGCGAACCGCGCCCTACACCGTGCCGGCACACCAGATGACCACCTGGACACTCACGCTCGAGCCCGCCACCGAAGGGTCGGACTCCCTGCTGTCGTTGCGGGCCGATCCGATGCTGACGGGTGGCGTGTTCAAACAGATCTTCGCCCGCGCGGCCGAGTCGCTGAGTGCCCCCAGCATGGGCGCGATCCCGCTCGTGCTGAACAGCGAGTTCAATCGCACCATCGCCGGGCGGCTGTCGCCCGAGGCCCTGCTGCAGCTGGCCAAGGCCGCCGGACTCGATCTGGCCAGGCCCGCACCGGTGTGCCTGGCTCTGCGGCGCATCAGCGAACCGAACGTCACGCGGCAGGCCTATTTCATGGTGTTCACGCTGCCGGCCTTCGACGCCTTCCGGCGCCAGGTGGCCGAACGCCTGGGCCCGTCGTCGGGGTTCGAGCCGGCGGCGCAGTCGCCCGTGGTGCTGGTGGCGGCCAGCGACGGCGCGTTCGAACGGTGGTGGCCGATCCACGCCGACGCAGCCACCGATTGCACCGCGCCCATCACGGTGCAGTAAGCCGGTGCCGACCGCCGTGCCGGTTCAGTGCGTCATCGCGTAGAGCAGGATGTCGATGCCCACCGCGTAGGCCTCGGGCGAGAAGCGGTAGAAGTAGTCGGGGTCTTCGCCCTCGCGTTCCCACGGGTCGGGCAGGTCGGTGTTGTGCACCATCACCACCATCACCCGGCCCTGCGCATCGGCGATGCCGCGCGCCTGCGGCGGGGCCGCCTCGTCGTTCCATCGTTCGATGGTGCCGCCGCCACTGCGCCGCCAGGTCATGATCGAGGCCATCTGCGGCAGGCGGGTCACCGGAAACATGGTGTTCCACATCGGGTGGCCGGGCGGATCGAGGTCGACGAATTGCTGCTGCCCCGGCGGCAGCACCTTGCGCATCTCCTCGTCGAACTGCTGCTGCGCCCACTCGCCGTGGTAGTCGGTCACGAGCAGGAAGCCGCCCTTGAGCAAATAGTCCCGCAGCCGTCCGGCCTCGATCTCGGAGAAGCGCGCGGTGCCGGCATCCTGCATGAGGACGAAGGGACACTGGAACAACGCGTCGTCGGTCAGGCGCACCACCACGGCATCGGGGAAGGGCTCGCCGCCCTCGCGGGCCATCGTCACGCGTACCTTGGTCAGTTCCGCCAGACGCACGCTGAAGTTGAGATCGGCGCCTGGATAGTCGGTGCTCCATCCCTGCTTCTCGCGCCGGTCGCTCGTGAACATCGCGCGGCAGAAGTGGAAAGCGCCGTCGAACGTGGTGGCGGTGGGAAAGCGCGGCGGCACGCGGCCGTAGCCGCCCGCCCAGATCCGCTGCGCATGGGCCACGCCAGCGCCGACGGCGGCCCCGGCGAGGACGACGATCAGAAGGCAGGCCAGGCGCCTGCGGCCCACATGCATGACCAGCCTCGGTGCGCTACTCGGCCCTGGGCGTGTCGCCCAGTGGTTCCCAGCCGAGCGAGAGGAACTCGTCGCGCTTGGCTGCGGCATGTTCGTCGAAGTGCTGCCTTTCGTCGAGCGCGTAATTGCGCGACCACAGCAGCCCGCCGTTCACGTAGATGCGGAAGTCGCGCCGGCCGAACTTGGCGCACATGCGCGCTTCGGCCTTGTCGGCGCCCTTGCGCAGCAGCCACAGCCGCGTTTCGATCCGCGAGTTGAGATCGACGCGCGCGGCTGGAGCGGGTTCGGGCACGTCCGTGTGCGCGGACACTGATTGTGAACTCACCGCACGCTCGTCATCTTCAACCATGTGGTGCTCCTGACTGCCGACTAGGAGTCTACTCCTGCGTCCGGACCCGCGTGTTCACTAAGGCATTGACCTAACTGATAAATCGCCGGTATGGTCAGGCATATGGCTAACCAATCCGAGCATCTGTCGCAGGTGTTCTCGGCCCTTGCCGATCCGACCCGCCGCGCCGTGCTGGCGCGCCTCAGCGAGGGGCCGTGCCCCACCACCTCGCTGCTGCGACCCTTCAAGATGGCGCTGCCCTCGTTCGCGCAGCATCTCGACGTGCTCGAACGCAGCGGCCTCGTGCGCTCACGCAAGGTGGGCCGCGTGCGTACGTATGAGCTGGCACCGCAGCGGCTGGAGGCAGCTGAGCATTGGCTCTCGACCCGCCGCCGCGAATGGCAGACCCGTCTGAATCAACTCGACAGTTACCTCGACACCCTCAAGAAGGAGCGCTCATGACTGCCCCGCACGTGCTGAACCCCGAACTCGACCTCGTGATGGAACGCATCGTCGACGTGCCGCCCGACCTGGTGTGGCTGGCCTGGACCTCGCCCGAGCACCTCAAGCAATGGTTCTGCCCGCGCCCCTGGATGACGACGGAGTGCGAGAATCGACCTGCGGCCTGGCGGCAAGTTCCGCACGGTGATGCGCGGCCCCGAGGGGGAGCAGCACGACAACACGGGCTGCTATCTCGAAGTGGCGGCGCCGTCGCGACTCGTGTGGACCGGAGCGCTCGAGGCTGGCTTCCGCCCCTCGTCGGCGCCCGATACGTCGGGGGTGGGGCCGTTTACGGCCATCATCACCATCGAGCCCCATGGCACGGGCACGAAATACACGGCCACGGTCATGCACCGGGATTTCGCGGGCCGCGAGGCCCACGAAAAGATGGGCTTTCACCAAGGCTGGGGCGCGGCCTTCGAACAACTGGTCGAGATGGCACGCGAGCTGAAGCGCTCGCGCTGAGACACAGGCCGGCGGCCTGAGCGTCCTGGCCGAGCTCGCGACGCACCTTAACGCCGCACGGCCAACGT
Source organism: uncultured Acidobacteriota bacterium (assembly GCA_963814395.1). Taxonomy (GTDB): domain Bacteria; phylum Acidobacteriota; class Vicinamibacteria; order Vicinamibacterales; family UBA2999; genus CADEFD01. The sequence continues at coordinate 118,013 of CAWFCS010000027.1, read as the reverse complement.
GAGGATGACGTCGTCGGCCCTCACGATCAGCTCGCCGCCGTCGACGATGACGAGCACCGAACGCTCGGGCCCCGCCGGGCGCAGCCGCGCGCGCCCGGTGAACGTGGCCCAGTTGGCGGCCGTTTGCAGCTGCCCGAACTCCGTCATCGTGAGCGCCAATCCCTGCGACGTGTCGGTGACGCGAAACGTGCCGGCGGCCTTGCGGGCGCCGGCGCGCTGCGTGACCGCCATCACCGCGGTGGCGGTAGCCGACGTCGCCCGTCGCGCCGCCGCGCGGGTTTGGCCGCCAGACATGGGCCGGGCCGGCATGTGGCTGGTGCGTTGCAACGCCTGGCCGGCACGCTGGCCCGTGGGGCGGCCGTCGCGCAGCGCGAACTGTCCGTTGACGACCACCGCGCGAATACCTTCCGACTGCAGCGTGGGGGCCTCGAACGTGGCGTGGTCGATGACGGCGGCCGGGTCGAACACCACGACATCGGCGGCCATGCCCGCGGCCAGCCGGCCGCGGTCGACGAGCCCGACCGTGGCGGCGGGCAGACCCGTCATCTTGCGCACCGCGTCTTCCCAGGTGAGCACACCCTGCTCGCGCACATAGCGGCCGAGCACGCGCGGAAAGGTGCCGTAGGCACGCGGATGCGCCGCCTCGCCCGTGCCAGCGCCACAGTCGCACGCCACCGACGACGCCGGATACTGCAGCAGCTTCACGAGGTCGGCCTCGAGGCCGAAGCGCGCGATGATGCCGGGACTACCCCGTTCGAGCAGCCGCACCACGGCCTCTCCCGCGGGCACCTGCAGTTCGCGCATCACGTCGGTGAGGTCCTGCTTCATCGACGGCAGGAACACGCTGGCCGGCCCGCCGAAGCGCGCCGTCATCGCCGTTTCGGCCTCGGCCACGATGCGCGCCCGCAGTGACGGATCGGCAAAGCGCTTCAGCATCGCCTCGCGGCCCCCGTCCTGCGCCCAGGCTGGGATGGTGAACGCCACCAGGCCGGTCTGTCCGGCGAGATACGGATACACGTCGGCGGTGGTGTAGACCCCACGCTCGGTCGCCTGTCGCATCTGGCCGGTGATGACGTCGGCGCGTCCTTGCTCGTGGCCCTGCACCTTCATGTGCGTGATGAGCGGCGTCAGGCCGCTACGCGCGCCAATCGCGATGGTCTCGGCCATGCCGGCCAGTGAGCTGAAGCCCGATTCCGGCGTGACCCGATCGTGATTGGTGAGATAGGTGCGCGCCGCGCGCGCCACCTCCACCACCTTGATCACGTCTTCGGTCTGGGCGAAGTAGGCCGGCTTGTAGTCGAGACCCGCCGACACGCCCCACGCGCCCGCCTGCAGACCGGCGGTGACGAGATCGCGCATGCGCGTCACTTCATCTGCGGTGGGACGCCGATCGTCGAGACCCACCACCTGCGCCCACACGCTGTTGAAGCCGATGTTGGCGCCCACGTTCAGGGCCAGACCGCGGGCCACCGCCGTGGTCAACTGCTCTCCGATATCGAGCGGGCCGGCGCCGTCGGCATTCAGAATCTCGGTCGTGACGCCCTGGGTGAGCATGTTGGCGGCGGTCATGAGACCGTCGGGGGTGGCGTGGCTGTGGATGTTGACGAAGCCGGGGGCCACGAACAGCCCGGTGGCATCGAGCTCGGTCGCGGCGTGGGCGCCGGCCAGATCGCCGACCCGGGCAATCGAGCCGCCGGCGATGGCCACGTCGGCCCGGTAGCGCGGTGATCCGCTGCCGTCGATCACCGTGCCATGCCGGATGATGAGGTCGTAGGCCGGAGGCGATTGGGCCAGGGTGCCCGAGCTGGCCGCCGCAGCCACGAGCACCGCCACCACGAATCTCCGCGCGCCGATGCTGTGCATACGGCCGGAGTATAGAGGCGGCTCCGCTCCCGGGACCGCTCGATGTCCAATTTTCTTGACATCGCGCTCTGGATGTAAAGAATGTTGGACACAAGGAGCGCCGCCCGCCAATGTCCTTCCGAGAAAAGAGCGCCTGGATCTCCGTCGTCTGCCTGCTCGTTGTGTTCGTCCCGTTCTTCTGGAACTCCTACCGGCAGTTCACGGGGCAAGTCGGCGGCTCAGCGGCCGTCAGCGTGGCGATGTGGCTGCTGGTGGCCTTCGTGGTGCTCGAGATCGTGCTGCACGCCGCCATCGCGCTGCAGGCGCCGAAAGACGCCGCGTCGCCGCGTGATGAGCGCGAGCAGCTGATCGAAATGCGGGCCACGCGCGTGGCCTTCCAGGTGCTGGTGCTGGGCGCGCTCGCGGCCGTGGGCGCCATTCATCTCACGCGCAGCGCCTGGGTGATTCAGCAGGTGGTGCTCTTGGCCATCGTGGTGGCCGAACTCGTGAAGTTCGGCGGCCAGGTGCTGCTCTACCGCCGGGACGCGTGACATGGGCTGCGCCATCCGCAACCGCATTCGTGAGCTGCGCGCCGCGCAACACGACCTGACGCAGCAGGCCCTCGCCGATCGCATCGGCGTGACCCGGCAAACCGTGAATGCCATCGAGCTCGGCAAGTACTCGCCGTCGCTCGAGGTGGCGTTCCGGATCGCCGCGGTCCTGGGCGTGCCCCTCGACGACGTCTTCCAATTCGACGGAAAGGTGTGAACCGTGATGGATCTCGTTCGCTACGACTTCGGCTATGAGTGGCCGTGGACCTGGGGCCATGTGATCGGCGCGGTCGTATTCGCGCTGGCCGCCTACGCGGCCTGGCGCGTGGCGCGCCCGCGCTTGGGCCTCGTGTTCGCAGCGATCGGCCTGTGGGCCATCGCCGGCGCGGCCATCGTGAACATCGTGCTCGGCTTCAGCCTGCCGATTCCCTTGCCCACGACGCGCTTCCTGGAAGGCGGCCAGGGACGCGTGCTCGATGCTGGCGCGGGCTCGGGCCGCTCGAGCCTGATGGTGCTGCTGGCGCGTCCGGCCGCCACGCGTGACCGCGCTCGACATCTTCGGCACCGAGTACCGGCATCGGCGGCAACTCGCCCGATCGCCTGCGGGCGAATGCGCGGGCTGCCGGGGCCGAATCGCGCCTCGAGGTGCAGGTGGGCGACATGCGCGCCATGCCTTTTGCGCCGGCCACCTTCGACGGCGCGGTGAGCGCCTTCGCCATCGATCACCTGCGGCGCGCCGACGTGGACCGCACCTTCGCCGAGATGACCCGCGTGCTGAAACCCGGCGGCGAGTTCCTGCTGCTCGTAATCAACCAGGACGGCTGGATCCGCGCGTCGCTGCCGTTCCTCGTGCACCACGGCTACTTCGGCGGGCGCACCAACGCCGACCGCTGGCGCACGCAGCTCGAAGCCGCGGGCTTCGAGATGGTGGAACAGGGCACGCGGCCGGGCACCTTGTACTACCTGGCCCGCACGCCGCTGCGCCGCGTGTCGGGCGGCTGAGGCCAGGGGCGGCAGGGTATCATCGGGCACCGTGCTCGCTGCCTGCACCGTCCTCTGGCTGGGGCTCCTCATCACACTTCCGCCCCGGCCCTCGGCCTGGCTCGTCGTGGCGTCGGCACTGCCACTGCTGCTGGCGGCGTCGTGGCGCTACGCCAGGCGGTCGGGGCAATCGTGGCCCGACGCCGTGCGCGCCACTGCCGAGCAGCACGTGCTGGCGCTCGTGCTGCTCTACGGCGCGGGGGTGCTCGTGGCCGACACGCACGGCATCACCACCGACGGCGTCACCTACTTTGCGCAGCTCCGCAGCGTCGTGGTCGACGGCGACCTCGACGTGACGCGCGAGTTCGTGCACCTCGGCCAGCCGCCGCGTCCCAACCACGTGGTGCCGATTGGCCCAACGCTGGTCTGGACGCCGCTCTACCTCGTGGTCACCGCGGCCGACGCCCTGGGGCGCATGGTGGGCGCCTGGCGCGGCCCGGCCGATCCCACCACGCAAGGACTCCAGCTGCCCTATGTCCGCGCGGTGCTGCTGTCGTCGTATGCGGTGGCGGCCCTCGGACTCTGGGCGCTGCTCTGGCATCTGCGCCAGCGCTTCGCCCCGGCGGTGGCGGGCACGGCCGTGGTGCTGCTCCTCGGCGCCACGCCGCTCTTCTGGTACATGGTCTACGAGCCGTCGATGACCCATGCGGCGTCCTTCGGCTTTGCGGCGCTCTTCGCGGTGGCCAGCGCCCACTGGGTGCCGGCGGGCGCCACGCGCCGGCAGAGCCTGATCCTCGGTACGCTCATCGGCTTGGCGTTTGCCGCGCGCTCGCAAGAGGTGCTCTTTGCGCTGCTGCCCGGGCTGCTCGTGCTGAGCGGCCCCACGCCGCGGCCAGAGCCCTGGTCCGGCCGCGTCACGCGCGCGCTGCGCCTGGCGGGCTGGGCGCTCCTGGGCGCGGCCCCGTGGCTGCTGCTGCAGGCGCTGCACAGCTACGTGCTCTTCACGCGTTACGACTACCAGCTGTTCGGGCAGGGCGGCTACTTCAACCCGTGGCAGTCGCGCTGGCTCGACACGCTCTTCTCGTCGTGGCACGGGCTCTTCTCGTGGACACCGATCGTCTACGTGGCGGCCCTCGGCACCGTGGCCTACCTGCGGCGCGAATGGCGCTGGGCCGCGGCGGGCCTGGTGGTGCTCGTGCTCACGGCGTGGATCAACGGCGCCACGCAGGATTGGGCCGGCGGGTGGTCCTTCGGCGGCCGCCGCTTCACCACCGTGCTGGTGTTGCTGGCCCCGGGCCTGGCGCTGGTGATCGAGGGCGCCGTGCGACGGCCCCTGCTGGCCCTGGCGCCACTGGTCGTGGCGGCGCTGTGGTGGAACCACCTGTTGATGGTGCAATACACCGCCGGTCTGCTGCCGAAGGACGAGCCGGTGAGCTTCGGCCGCCTGGTGCGGCAACAGGCCGACCTGCACACGCGCGCGCCCTACGCCTATCCGTTCGCGTTCCCCGCCAACGTGTGGTTCGCGTGGCGCGAGGGCGTGCCGGTGGACAAGTACGACCTGCTCTCGCCCGAGGTGGCCGCGCGCGGCCTTCGAGATGCGCTTCGATCGCACCGGTGAGAAGTACCTGCTCGACGGATGGGAGGCGCCGACCGGCGACGACTGGGGGTCGGCGTGGTGGATTGGCCGCGCCACCGCCACGCTGGCCGTGCCCCTGCACTGCGCCGGCCGGCGGTGTCGTCATCACGCTGACGACGCGCACGCGGCTCAGCGAACCGCCGGTGCAAGCAGCGCTCGCACTCGACGTGAACGGCACGCAAGTGGGCCAGTTCACGGCCGGCGTGCCGGCGCCGTCCACGGCCACCGTCACTGTGCCCGCGGATCTTGCCGCGCGGCTCTTCCGCTCGGGCTTCAACCGCGTGGCCATCCGAAGTTTGGGCGTGGCGCGCATCGACCGCTGGCGACGAACGCCTGCCCGGCCTGCTCGCGCGCCGTCCCGACACGGTGTGGCCGGTCGGCGTCTACGACCTGCGCATCGACCCGCTGCCGTAGCCGTCCAGATCCGGGCTGCTGGCCCGCGGCGGCGTTCTATGATGGCGCATGCTGCCTCGCGCCGTTTCCGCGCTGTCCCTCTCACTTGGCCTGGTCGCGCTTCGCCCTTCCGTTCGTGGCCGCGCAGACCCCGGCCGGCATCCGCATTGCCCCGGTGAGCGCACCCGATGCCCGCCGTCCGGCAGAAGCGTCGGTCGCCATCAACCCCACCAATCCCGATCACGTCATCAGCACGTTCATCCAGACCAGCGAACCGGGCAAGCAGCCGCGGTCGAGCAATTGGGGCTACGTGTCGACCGACGGCGGACTCACGTGGACCGGCACCCCGGCCGCCAATCCCGACGCGCGCGTGCAGGGCGACGACGTGATCGTGTTCGGCCGCGACGGCACGGCGTACCACACCTACATCGCCTTCGACGGCATTCGCGTCGAACGTCCCGAGCGCGCCTTCTCGGGCATCCACGTGCGGCGCACGCAAGACGGCGTCACGTGGCAGCCGGCCGTGCCGGTGGTGGATCACCTGAACACCGCCATCCCCATGGAAGACAAGCCGTGGATGGCCGCCGACCGCGCCGTGAACTCGCCGCACCGCGGCAACCTCTACGTGGCGTGGACGCGCTTCGACGTCTACGGCAGCGCCGATCCCCTGCACCGCACGCACATCTGGTTCGCGCGCTCGAAAGACGGCGGCCGCTCGTTCCAGCCGCCCATGCGCATCTCGGATGACAGCGGCGGCGCCAAGGACGACGACGACACGGTGGAAGGTGCCGTGCCGGCCGTGGGTGCTGGCGGCGAGGTCTATGTGGCGTGGTCGGGACCGAAGGGCCTGTCGTTCGACATGTCGACCGACGCCGGCTGGACGTTCGGGAAAGACCGTGTGCTCACCGCACTCACGGGCGGCTGGGATATTCCGGTGCCCGGCGTCGAGCGTCACAACGGCATGCCGGTCACGGCCGTCGATCTCAGCAACGGCAAGGACAAAGGCAGCATCTACGTGAACTTCATCGACGAGCGCAACGGCGACACCGACGTGTTCGTGCTGGCCTCGCGCGACGGCGGCAAGACGTGGGCAGCGCCGGTGCGCGTCAACGACGACCCCAAGGGCGCGGCCCAGATGTTCACGTGGCTCGCCGTGGATCCCGGTGACGGCGCGCTCAACGTGATCTTCCACGACCGGCGCGGGCTCACGGGCACGATGACCGGTCTTACGCTGGCTCGCAGCATCGACGGCGGCCGCACGTTCGTGAATCACCGGCTGCCGGTGGAGCCCTTCGACTGCTGCGCGCGGTCGTCGTTCCTTGGCGACTACAACGGGGTGGACGCGGTAGGTGGACGCGTGGTGGCGGTGTTCCCCGTGATCACGGCGGCGGGTCAGCAGCGCATCATGGCCGCCACCATGCGGTTCCAGCCCGGCACGCAGACGCTGCAGTAGCCGGCGCGTCAGCAGCTACAATCGCCCCTTTGGAGGCTCTCATGCGTCTGTCCGTGCTTGCCGTCACGTTCGCCGTCTCGCTCACCACCCTCTCCGCAGCCGCGCCCTTTGCCTTCGCGCAGGCACCGGCGCCTGCGCCCGCGCCAACCGATCGCACGAAGGCCACGGTGTTCAAGGCCAGTGACCTGTCCGCCGCGCTCGCGAAGCTGTCCTCCGACCGGCCGTCGTCGGCCGTGCGCGTCTTTACGCTCGCGCCCTACAACGTGAACGTCGAGCGGCGTCTGCCCCGGCCGCAGGGGGCCTCGCTGCACGAGGCCCAGGCCGAGCTCTTCTACGTGATCGAAGGATCGGCCACGCTGCTCACCGGCGGCACGCTCGTGGCGTCGACGCGCACCGGCACGAACCTGGCCGGCACGGGCATCGAGGGCGGCACGCGGCAGACGTTCAGCAAGGGCGACTTCCTGATCGTGCCCTCGGGCCTGCCGCACCAGTTCGTGGACATCCAGGCGCCCGTGCACCTGATGTCGATCTACCTGCCGAACGCCGGCCAGTAGGCAGGGGTCTGACCCCGATGGCACGGATTTCGTGCCATCGGGGTCAGACCCCTGCGTGTCAGTAGCCGCGCTCGAAGTCGACGCGGTGCAGCAGGGCCTGGCCGCTGTGGAAGCGGCGATAGTTCTCCACGAACACGCCGACGATGTCGCGCGGAAAGCTCGGCGCCGAGGTATGGCTCGTGATGAACGTGTTCGGCGTGCGCCAGAAGGCGTGCGCCGCTGGCAGCGGCTCTTCGGGGAACACGTCGAGCACCGCTGCCGCCACGCGCCCGCTGGTGAGCGCGGCGATGAGCGCGCCCTCATCCATCGTGTCGCCGCGCCCGGCGTTCACGACCACGGCGTGAGGCGGCAACGCGCCGAGCATCTGCGCATCGACGATGCCGCGGGTGCCATGCGTGTTGGGCAGCACCGCCACCAGATAGTCGAGGCCCGCGGCAAACGCCGCCTTCTCGTCGCCGTGGAAGTAGCGCTGCACGTGCGCGCAATCACGGCTGCTGCGGGTGTAGCCGTGCACGCGCATGCCGAAGTGCCGCGCCGTGCCGGCCAGGTGCGCGCCGATCGAGCCCACGCCCACCAGGCCCAGCGTCTTGCCCTGCAGCGTGCCGGGCAGCGTGGCGTCCCACCGTCCCTCGCTGCTGCGCCTGGTAGCGCGCCAGGATCTTCCGCTCGTGCGCCAACAGGTAGCCGAACACGTACTCCGACATGAGCGGGCCGAACACGCCGCGGATGTTGGTGAGCACGTAGTCGCGCCGCAGAGTGGGGTCGAGCATCGGTTCCACGCCGGCCCACGTCAGCTGCGTCCACACCAGACGCGGCAGGTGCGGCAGGGCCGCCTTCACACGGGTCGGGTCGCCGAGCAGCAAATCGCTGTGCCCGCCCCGGGCCAGGCCGTCGGTCACGTCGGACGCGGCCACGATGGCCAGGTCCGGGCAGGCGGCCGCCTCGATCAGCGCGCGGTACTCGTCGGGATGTTTGGTGAGAACCAGCAGGTGATGCACGCGGCACACTCTACAACGAGGCGGTGCCGCCTGGCGCCGGCGTCGGTCACAAGGCCGGGAATTTGACTAAGATGCACCGGGAAGGGGATATCGATGCGCTCAGCTGTTTCACCGGTCCTGATGGTCGTGGCGCTCTGCGCCCTCACCGCGTCCACGCCCACGGCCCAACAGGCGCGGCCGGTTGACGATGCCGTGCTGCTGGCGCCCCCGGCCGGCGAGTGGGTCACGCACGGGCGCGACTACGCGGAGACGCATCACAGTCCCCTCACGCAGGTCGACGCCACCAACGTGGCGCGACTGAAGCCCGCCTGGTCGGTCGAGGTCGGATCGAAGGGCAAGATTGAAACCACGCCGATTGTGTCGAACGGCGTGCTCTACGGCACCTCGACCTGGAGCGTCGTGTATGCCGTGGACGCGCGCACCGGCGCGCTCAAGTGGCGCTGGGACCCGGCGCTCGTGCAGGGCGGCTATGCCGAAGGCGGCCCGCGCTACTGCTGCGGCCCGGTCAATCGCGGCGTGGCGGTCTACCAGGGCCGCGTCTACGTGGGCCTGCTCGACGGCCGGCTCGTGGCGCTCGACGCCGAGACGGGCCACGTGTCGTGGTCGGTGCAGACCACGCCCGTGGGCAGCGACTACAGCATCACCGGCGCGCCGCGCATCGTGAAGGGCAAGGTCGTCATCGGCAACGGCGGCGGCGAGTACGGCGTGCGCGGCTTCCTCACCGCCTACGACGCGGCCTCGGGCAAGCAGGCGTGGCGCTGGTTCGTCGTGCCGGGCGACCCCGCCAAGGGCCTCGAAGATCGCTCGATGGAGATGGCCCTCAAGAGCTGGAAGGGCCAGTGGTGGAAGTACGGCGGCGGCGGCACGCCGTGGGACGGCCTCGCCTACGATCCCGACGCGCCAATCTCGTCTACGTCGGCACCGGCAACGGCTCGCCCTGGGCGCGCGACCATCGCAGCCCCGGCGGCGGCGACAACCTGTATCTCTCGTCGGTCGTGGCCCTCAACGCCGACACCGGCCGCTACGTGTGGCACTACCAGACCACGCCCGGCGACGACTGGGACTACAACGCCGCGCAGCCGATGATCCTGGCCGACCTCACCATCGGCGGCCGGCCGCGCAAGGTGCTGCTGCAGGCGCCGAAGAACGGCTTCTTCTACGTGATCGACCGGCTCACCGGCGAGCTGCTGTCGGCGCAACCCTTCACCAACGTCACCTGGGCCACGCACATCGATCTGAAGACCGGGCGTCCCGTGGAAACGCCCGAAGCCCGCTACGGCACCAAGGGCTCGCGCCTGTCGCCGTCGGCCGTGGGCGCACACCACTGGCCGCCGATGGCGTTCAACCCCACGACCGGGCTGGTCTACTTCCCCGGGCAGGATACGACCATGGTCTACAAGAACGTCGACACGTTCACGTTCCAGGAGGGCCAGTGGAACACCGGCACGATGCTTGGTGGCGGCGCGGCCGCGGCCATCGCGGCAGCGCCGGCGCCGCCGCCGTCACCGGGGCGCCGCGGCTTCTTCCTGGCGTGGGATCCGGTGGCCAACAAGGAACGCTGGCGCATCGAGTTCAGCCCCAGTGGCGGCGCGTTGTCCACCGGCGGCAACCTGATCTTCGTGGGCGACAACGGCGGCACGTTCATGGCGCTCGACCCGGCCACCGGCAAGACGCTCTGGGAGCACAAGCTGATGGCCGGCATCGCTACGCCGGTGACCTATGAACTCGACGGCAAGCAGTACGTGGCCGTCATGTCCGGCATCGCGGGCGGCAAGGTGTTCGCGTTCACGCTCGACGGAAGGTAGCCTTCGAACCGCGTCGGCGCAAGTAGCGTGCCATCGGGGTCAGACCCCTCGCCCTGGGGCCCTCGCCCTGGGGCGCCGTTCAGCGGATGCGCGCCCACGTGAGCGTGCCGGTGGTGCGCCCCGCCGCGTTCCGGATCGACAGCTTCAGCGTATTGCCGCCGTCGGCGAACTCGAAGTAGCGGACGAGGTCGGTCTTCGGCCAGCTGGGGTTGGTCGAGCCCTCCACGTGGTGGGTCACCTTGCTCGCGGCCGCGTCGATGTCATAGGCGCCGTAGTAGGCCACGTAACCGTCGTAGGCCGCCGCGCGCAGTCCGTCGCTCGGCGACGCGGGCAGGGCGGGCCGATTGGCGTGCGTCAGCTGCGCCGCCATCTGCCCCGCGGCGTCGTACATGATCCGCCCGCCGGTGAAGCGGTTCGGCGTGACCACACCTTTGTCGTCGATGTTCACGAACGACGCCAGCCGCCAGTTGCCGACGAAGCGAGGGTCGCGGGCCGACGCCGGCTGCGCGACGAGCACGGAATCGGCGGTCGCGCACAACACGGCCAACAGCATCAGCATTCGCATCATCGGTTCTCCTGGCTCCGCGTCAGTGCGCGGCGTCGATGGCGGTGACGATCATCGCCAGTGATTGATTGAGCAGCTTCGTGCCGACCGGAGCGCCGCGCTGATGCCCCATCCGCACCACCACGAGATCGTGCGACGGCACCACGAAGGTGTGCTGTCCGCCGGCCCCCGACATGAAATACGCGTCGCGCGGCAGATTCCACTGACCCTCGCCGTTCACCCAGAACTGGCCGCCGTATTCCTTCCGCTTCCACGCCGGCGCCGGGGTGCGCACGAACGTGGCGAAGCCTTCCGGCAGCAGCCGCCGGCCGTTCCACACGCCGTCCTGCAGGTAGAGCATCCCGAGCCGGGCCCAGTTGCGGGCGGTGCCGTAGTCGTAGCCGCTCAGCAGGAAGTTGCCCCACGGGTCGGGCTCGAGCACCTGACGGCGCATGCCAAGCGCGTCGAAGAGCGCGCGTTGCGGATGCGTGAGGTAGACCTCGCCGCGCTTCTCCACCGCCTGACGCACCAGGAAGCCGAGCGTCATGGGGTCGGAGTTGCGGTAGCGGCCCACCGTGCCGGGCGCGAACTCGACCGGCGAGGTGGTGGCGTACTTGAAGGCGTCGACCGCGCCGGCGTAGAGGAAGAAGTGGTCGTGATACTGGGTGCGCGGATCGAGATGCCGATCGTCCTGGCCGGTGAAACTGAGACCGCTGCTCATCTGCATCACGTCGCGCACGCGAATGGCACCACGCGGATCGCCCGGCCGGCGCCAGTCGGGCACCGGGGCCGGATCGTCGAGACGGAACGAGCCGCGCTGCACTTCGAGCCCCACCAGCGTGGCGGTGAGGCTCTTGCCCATCGACCAGCTCTCGAGCTGTGTGTCCTTGGTGATGCCGGCCATGTAGCGCTCGCCGACGATCTGCCCCTTGTGCACGACGACCATGGCCGCCGTGAGTCCCTCGGGGTCGGCGAAGGCCGCATCCACCGCGGCGGTGATGGCGCTGCGATCGAGCCGCGCCGGCCACGGCGCGGTGGCGGGCGCATCGCCCATGGGCCAGGGCATGGTGGCGGCATCGGGCAACGTGGAGCGCACGGGCACGGGCGTGAAGAACACGCGGTCCTGGCCCTCGGGATGAATCACGCAGCCCTGGTCGCCGTAGAAGGCGGCCGAACGGGTCACGCCCTTCAGGGTGGCGCGCACGCGCTGGTGCGCGCGGTCGACATCCACCGTGACCGGCTCCTTCCGGTCGGGCTCGGCCATCAGGAAGTAGGCGCTGTTCCGCTGTGCCTCCTCGGCCTCGCGACCCGACACGAACACCGCCGAGCAGAGCACCTTGGCGTAGCTGGCCGCACCGAGCGACGCGGGCGTCTGGTACGGGATGTCGGGGTGATGCGGCCGCGTGGGCGTGGCTGGCTGCGCCAGCACCTGCGCCGCCAGGCCCACCGCCAGCAGCATGGCCGTCAGGGTGCAGATGCCGTCGATCCCGGCCCTGGGCGTTGCGGCGCGCACTCGGCGTTGGGTCGTCATGACGCGCATCCTACCCGAAGGCGAGGGTCGGCGCGCACGCGACCGGGCCCGGGTGTGCGATCATTTCGCGTGTCTGCCCCGCCGCTGCTCGAACTGCACGAGGCCACCGTCATGAAAGACGGCCGGCCGGTGCTCGATCGCCTCACGCTCACCATCCGCGAGGGCGAGCACGCCGCCATCCTGGGGCCGAACGGGGCGGGTAAATCGATGCTCGTCGGCCTGCTCACCCATCACGAGCGAGCCGTGCCGCACGACGACGGCACGCCGCCCGTGCGCGTGCTCGGCGAACACCGCTGGGACGTCACCTCGCTGCGCACCCGGCTGGGCATCGTGTCGTCGTCGCTGCACCAGCGCTTCGTGGCCGGCAACAGCGAAGGCCGCATCACCGGCGAAGCGGCGGTGGTCTCAGCCTTCTTCGCCTCGCACGGCATCCTGCGCTACGGTCTGGTCACGGCCGACATGCGCCGCCGCACGGCGGAGGCGCTGGCGGTGGTTGGGGCGGGCCACCTCGCCGCGCGTGAGCTGCACGAGATGTCGGGCGGCGAAGCGCGCCGCGTGATGCTGGCGCGGGTGCTGGTGACGGGGCCGCGGGTGCTCGTGCTCGACGAGCCCACCACCGGCCTCGACCTGGCGGCGCGTCACGAGTTCATGGAGCAGGTGCGGGCGGTGGCCCGCGCCGGCACGACACTCGTGCTGGTCACGCATCACACCGAAGAGATCGTGCCGGAGATTGGCCGCGTGCTGTTGCTGAAGGACGGCCGGGTGGCGGGCGATGGACCGACCGCCCAGATGCTCACGGCGGAGCACCTGGGCGCGTTGTTCGGAGTGGCCGTGACGATCGACCGCGTGGGCGGCTACGTCTACGCGCGCCCTACTTGACCGTGACCTTCACGTAGGCGTTGGTCCAGCAGCACACTTCGCCGTTGCCGCCTTCGCCCGAGTAGTCGGTGGCGAGCAGCAGCAGGGCGTATTCGCCCGGCGCGCTGAACTTCACCGCGGTCGTGCCCGTGCCGCTGAACGGCTCGTTGACCTTGCCGCCCTTGGCCACCTGCAGCTTGACGTCGGCCGGCTCGAAGGTGACGGCGCCAGGTCCGCGGTACTTCTTCCAGCGCAAGTTCACCGGCGACCGGCCATCGGTCACGAGGGCCATGGTGGCGCTCGAGAACTTGCCGTCGTCGTCGACCGAGGCCGTCAGCGCCAGGGGCGCGCCCACGGTCGCCGTCATGACCGGCGCCTTGCTCAAGTGCGCGACCGGCCCCTGAATGGGGGCTCCGGTGCCAACCCGGATGATCGGCGGGGTGTTGTTGGCCGCGATCTCCGAGAACGGATTGACGTTGTAGTCGCGGTGCAGCCGCAGGGGAATCTGCGTGGTCTGGCCGTTCACGGTCAGCGTCCACGTCAGCTTCTGATCGGCCGAGAAGGTCTTGGGCACCGGCACGATGAACACGCCCGTGCGGCGGTGCGGCTCGAAGTAGGTGGGCTGGCCCAGGTCGGGCCCGCCCGGCTCGATACGGTTGTTGGGGCCGATCGGCACGTCCTGCGGCTGCTTCAGATTGCGGTTGAAGTAGCCGACCAGGAAGTTGTGGGTGCCGTCGGCACTGTCGAACCAGCCCTCGAAGGCCCCGGTCACGCTGGTGCCGAACTGCTTGGGCGGGTCGTAGGGGAGCACGGGTGCCTGCTGAGCAGACACCAGCGCCCCCCCGGCCAGGAGGATCACGCCGCAGGCGAACTGCGACGCGTGACGAACGACTGCCATGGGCGGGACGCTCCTGCTACTGGTGTTCGACCGTGGTGCGCGCGGCCTTGGCCTTGCGCTCAGCGACGATCGCCTTGTACTCGTCGTCGGTGTAGTAGACGACGTTCATCCAGGCGTGCGCCATCTCGTCGACGGTGCGATCACCGTAGCCGACCCACTGTTCGGGATCCGGGTTGTCCTTGTTGGCGGTGGTGTTGTCGTACCACGCGCTCACCTGGATGATCGTGCCCTTCGGGAAGATGGGCGACGCGTCGTCTTCGTAGATGTAGTTGGTCATCCAGTTGAAGTTGAAGTTGCCCACGTAGCTGACGATCTCGCGTCCGCCGTCGGGCTTGATGGCTTCAACCTTCATGGCCTTCCCACGCAGGTGGAAGTGCGGCTGGAAGTTGGTGATCATGGTGTTTTCCTTGAGCACCGTGAAGCCCTCGGTGTAGGCCACCGAGTTGGGCGGGATGTCGAGGAACTCGCGTTCCCGCAGGCCCGTGAAGCCAATCAGGTAGCTGCGCTTCTTGGGCTCCTGGCCCTTCGGGTAGAACCACAGGCCGATCTCCGACCCGCCGTTGACCTCTTCGCCGACCGCGTGCAGGTGCTGGTCCCACGAGATCTTCTCGCCGGGAACGACCAGTTTGCCCGTGCCCTCGGCGAACTTGTCGTAGCCCTTGCCGATGGCCCATTCCATGAGCTGCGGCCGGCGGGCCAGCAGGTCTTCACGCGACTGCGGGCCCGACAGGCCGAAGGTGGCCGTGCCGGTGTTGACGGCTTCCGGATCGTCCTGCAGCACGAGGTAGGCAATCGAGTGATGCAGGATCTTGCGGGCCTTCATATTGGTGGGCCGAATCTCGACCATCTTCACCCAGCGCGGCTCGGTGATCGGGATCTCGCTCATGGGCCGGTACCACACGTCCTGGCCTACGGCTGGCATCTTGTACTCGGACGACTTGACGACGACGTCCGGCGGGCCGAAACCGTCGGTGACGCCCTGCCACTCGTTGGAGGTGATGAGCGGCTTGGCGGGCGGGAGATCTTTCGGATCACCCTGCGGGGCGCCGGCATCGACCCACTTCACGATGGCGTCGATCTGGGCGTCGCTGAGCGACATGTCGTTCTTGAACTTCTGCACGCCGACCGACTGGTCGATGTGCCAGGGCGGCATCTGGCGGCGCGCCACGCGGTCCTTGATCGAGCGGGCCCACGGACGCGCCTGCTGGTAGGTGACGAGCGACATCGGCGCGATCGAGTCGGGCTGATGACACGCCTGACACTTGGCCTGGAAGATCGGCGCGATGTCCTTCGAGAACGTGACCGACGCGCCCGTCTGAGCCCCCGATGGCGCCGCGCTCATCAAGACCACGCCCAGTGCGCCCGACAGCATCCACGGATTCCAACGACGCATGCCCGCCTCCTAGTCGCCCAACGAAATTGGGGCCCAGGACCCGGAATCGGGTCGAGCCCAACTGCACCCGGCATTCTAGACCAGTTGTCAGTTCAAGTAACGGACCGTTTCCATGCATCATATCCAGGCATGACTACGAGCCGTTTGGGGCATGCCTCATGGCGGTCCGCGAGGCGTGGCCTGGGGTGATAATCGGCGCTACTCGCCTACCAGCGCAATCTCGTGCCCGCAGCTCCCCACCGTCCAGCTCGTCAGAAGGCCGCCCCCGCACCGGCCGCGGCGCCCCCGCGCCCGCCGCTGTCCCCGCTGGGCCTCACGGCCGCCGGCATCTTCGCCCTCGCCCTGGCCGTGCGACTCCTGCACCTGTGGCACATGCGCGGCACGCCGTATTTCTCGACCCTCATGGGCGATGCCAGGGGCTACGACCAGTGGGCGCAGCGGCTCGCGGGTGGCGACTGGATCGGCACCGACGTCTTCTATCAGGCGCCGCTCTATCCCTATTTCCTGGGCCTGGTCTACGCGGTGGCCGGACACGACCTGATGGCCGTGCGGGTCGTGCAGGCGGTGCTGGGGTCGGCGTCGGCCGTGCTCGTGGGCTACGCCGCGGCGCGTCTGGTGTCCACGCGGGCCGGGGTGGTGGCCGGCGCGATGGTGGCGCTCTATGCGCCGGCGATCTTCTTCGATGGTTTGATTCAGAAATCAGTGCTCGATGTCTTCTTCGTGTCCGCGGCCCTGGCCGCGATGGCCGCGCTCGCGACCGGCGGGCACGCTCGGAAGGGCCTCTGGCTGGGGCTCGGCGTGGCACTGGGCTGCTTGAGCCTGACCCGCGAGAATGCGCTGGTGCTGGTGGCGGTGCTGGCGGCGTGGGGCTGGTTCGGGGTGCCTCACGCGCGTCTCGGGCGCCCGGCCGCGCTGGCGCTGTTTGCCGCGGGCCTCGGCGTGGTGCTGGCGCCAGTGGCGTTGAGGAACGCCGCGGTGGGCGGCGGACTCTACCTGACCACCTCGCAGTTCGGGCCCAACTTCTACATCGGCAATCACGAGGGCGCCGACGGCAGCTACGCGGCGCTGAAGTTCGGCCGCGGATCGCCGGAGTACGAACGGATCGACGCTACCGAGATCGCGGAACGGGCTTCGCAGCGGGCGCTCACGCCGGCCGAGGTCTCGAGCTACTGGACCGGCCGCGCGTGGCACTTCATCTCGACGCAGCCCGGGGCGTGGCTGCGCCTGATGGGCCGCAAGGCGGCCCTGCTCGTGAACGCGCAGGAGGCGCTCGACACCGAGAGCCAGGATTCACACGCCGAGTGGTCGTGGCCGCTGCGCGTGCTCGGGCCCGTGACCCACTTCGGTGTGCTCGTGCCGCTTGCCGTGATCGGTGTGTGGGTGACCTGGCCGGATCGCCGGCGCGTGTGGGTGCTCTACGCCATGGGGCTGGCGTTTGCCGCGGCCACGCTCGCGTTCTACGTCTTTGCGCGCTACCGCTATCCGCTCGTGCCGCTGCTCGTGATGATGGCTTCGGCGGCACTGGTGGGGCTTCGGCGCGCCATCGCCGAGCGGCCGGGCGCACAGACCGGCGCCGTGCTCGTGGGTGCCATGGCCGTGGCGGTGGTGTGCCAGTGGCCGCTGCTCTCGCCCACGCGCAGCCGCGCGATTACCGAAACCAACCTGGGCGTGGCGTTGCACGAAGACGGGCGACTGGATCAGGCCGTGGCCCGCTATCGGCGCGCCATCGCGATTCAGCCCGACTACGTGCCGGCCTTCAACAACCTCGGCGTGAGCCTGCGCGCGCAGGGCAAGGTCGACGACGCCATCCGGGTCTACGACGAAGGCTTGCGGGTACGCGACGACTACCCCGACCTGCACTACAACCTGGCCAACGCGCTGCTCCAGGTGAATCGCGCCGCCGAGGCGGCGGGGCATCTGCGCCGCGCCGGGCGCGACGATCCCGGCTCCGCCGGCGTGCACAACAATCTCGGCACGGCGCTGGCCGCGCAGGGCCGGCTCGAGGAGGCCGCAGCAGAATTCCAGCAGGCCGTCGCGCTCGAGCCCGGCTCGGCCCAGGCGCACCGGAATCTCGGCAACCTGCTGGGGTCGCTCGGACGGCGGGAACAGGCCCTGACGCACCTGCAGCGTGCCGTGGTGCTGGCGCCCGACGACCCCGAGGCCCACTACGACCTGGGCGTCGCCGCGCTCGAGGGCGGCGACCCCCGGCGCGCGGTGGACGCCTTCACGCGCGCGCTCGCGCTGCGGCCCGGTTACGTGGAAGCGCACAACAACCTGGGCATCGCGTTCGGCTCCCAGGGTCACCTCGACGAGGCCATCGCTCAATTCGAGCAGGCGCTGCGCCTACGTCCGGGGTTCCCGGATGCCGCGCGCAATCTCGAGATGGCACGCCGCGCCACGCGCGTGCCCTGAACGTCACCGGCCGCTCGCTCCCCCCACCAACGCCACGGCGAAACACCGCGGCCGAACGCGCTTGACCGTGGCCGCCGGAGGGGCGTAGTCTCCTGCCGCACGCGTGTGTCACAACTTGTCATATCAGGGCAGGGCCGCCATCGGAGCGGCCGGGAGGACGGGATGTCGAACTGGTTTCGAATCACGATCGTGGCTCTGGTATGGCTGGCGCTCGCGCCGGCAACCGGATTCGCACAGAGCACGATCAACGGAGTGGCGCGGGATTCGTCGGGCGGCGTGTTGCCCGGCGTCACGGTCGAGGCCGCGAGCGACGCGCTCATCGAGGGCGTCCGCAGCGCGATCA
The DNA here is from genome assembly GCA_963814395.1 of uncultured Acidobacteriota bacterium. Classification (GTDB taxonomy): domain Bacteria; phylum Acidobacteriota; class Vicinamibacteria; order Vicinamibacterales; family UBA2999; genus CADEFD01. Next base: position 99,821 of record CAWFCS010000027.1, on the reverse strand, counting down.
CCGACGACCAAGGGCTCTACCGCCTGGTCGATCTTCGGCCTGGCACCTACACCATCACGTTCTCGCTGCCCGGCTTCAACAGCTTCAAGCGCGAAGGGCTGCAACTGGCGGCGGAGTTCACCGCCACCATCAACGCCGAGCTGCGGGTCGGGGCGCTCGAGGAGACGATCACGGTCACCGGGGCCGCGCCGGTCGTCGACGTCACGACCGCCGCGCGCGCCCAGGTGCTCGACCGCGAGGCCATCGACTCGATTCCCACCGGCCGCAGCATCCAGGGCATGGCGCAGCTGGTGCCGGGCGTGAGTCTCAGCCTGCCCGACACGGGCGGCGCGCGGGCCATGCAGCAGACCTATATGTCGACGCGCGGCATGACCACCGCCAACACGACCATGCTGGTCGACGGCATGATGGTGAACGGGCTGCAGGGCGACGGCGCGATTCAGAGCTACTTCAACGACGCGATGAACCAGGAAGTGAGCATTCAGGTGAGCGGCATCTCGGCCGACACCGCGGCCGGCGGCGTGCGCATGAACATGATTCCGCGCGACGGCGGCAACCGGCTCAGCGGCGACTACAAGGTGGCCTACCGGCCGGGCGACTGGCAGGGCAGCAACCTCACCGACCGGCACGTGGCGCGCGGCCTCACGAACGGCAACGCGATCGACCGGATCTTCGACTCCACGCTGGCCATCGGCGGGCCGATCAAGCGGAACAAGCTGTGGTTCTTCGCCACCGGGCGCTACTTCTCGGTGAACAACTTCATCGCCAACACGGTGACCGACGAAGGCGACCGCGGGCTCGATGACCAGTACATCAGAGACGTGCTGGGCCGCCTCACCTGGCAGATCTCCAACAGCAACAAGCTGTCGGTCTACTTCGACGAGATCGACAAGTACCGCGGTCACGACATGCAGAGCAACGAAGACCCGGAAACGGCCTCGTTGCGGTGGTTCTCGCCGGCCTACCACACGGCCGCCATCAAGTACACGTCGACGCTCTCGAACGCGGTGCTGCTCGAGGCCGGCTACTCCAGGAACCTCGAGTACTACACCAACAGCTACCAGGAGGGCGTCGAACAGCCGCGCGGCACGAGCGGATGGTTCGCCGGGGCGTCGCGGCTCGAGAACGACCTCGGCGGCCGCAAGACCGCGGCCACGGCGCAGAACACGCAGAGCCCCGAACGCCACACGCTCCAGTCATCGCTGACCTATCTGAAGGGATCGCACACCTTCAAGGCGGGCGTGCAATACACCTGGGGCGACTTCTGGCACACGGTTGATGCCAACGCCGACTTGACGCAGCAGGACCCGTAGCAATGCCACGGGCGTGCGCTTCACGGTGCCCGACAGCGTGGTCATCCGCAACACGCCACTCGTCTATGGCGAGCGGCTCAACCGCGACCTCGGCCTCTACCTGCAGGACTCGTGGCGCCTGAACCGGCTCACGGTGAATGCCGGGCTGCGGTGGGAGAACATCAAGGCGCAGGTGCTGGCCAGCGACTCACCGGCCGGGCGCTTCGTGCCGGAGCGGAACGTCCAGGCCATCCAGAACCTGCCCAACTGGCACGACTGGGCGCCGCGCTTCTCGGCCGTGCTGGATGTCTTCGGCAACGGCAAGACGGCGCTCAAGTACTCGGTCAACCGCTACAACCAGATCCGCACGACCGGCATCGCCGCCAACTACAACCCGCTGCTCTCGCAGACCGCCACCCTGCCCTGGCGCGACAGCAACGCCAACGACATCGCCGAAGGCGAACGTGGCTGCACCGGCTATCCGCGCGTCGGATGCGAGATCGACTTCACGACCCTGTCGTCGAACTTCGGCATCGCCGCCCTCAACGAGTTCGGCGACTATCCGCGCACCTGGAACCTCGAGAACGCCTTCGAGCTGCAGCAGGAAGTGCTGCCCGGCCTGTCGCTCTCGACCGCCTTCTTCCATGGCGGCTTCCGCAACCTCACGACGACCATCAACCAGAACTGGTCGCTCGCCGACTACACGCCCTACACGTTCTACGACCCGCTCACCAGCCAGCCGCTCGAGGTCTATGCCAGAAGCGTGGCCGCCACGCAGCGGCCGACGCGCAATCTGGATACCTTCGATCCCGAGCGCAAGCGGTCGTACAACGCCTTCCAGCTCAACTCCACCTGGCGCATTCCCGGCGGCGGGCAGCTCTTCGGCGGCTACACGATGGAGCGTGAACGGCAGAAGGCGTGCACGGCGCCCGACGATCCCAACTACCTAGCCACGGGCAGCACGACCAACTACACGACCAAGGCCTTCTGCGACGACTACGCCGTCGACATCCCGTGGAAGCACCAGTTCAAGCTCTCGGGCACGCGCAACATCGGCTTCGGGTTCGAGCTGAGCATGGCGCTGCAGAGCAACCAGAGCCCGAACAGCACGCGCACCATGACCGTGACGCGCGGCGTCACCCGCTACCCGGCCACCTGCGCGGCACCGTGCCCCGCCGGCCAGATCATCATGCCCACGGGCACCTTCGGCCAGGGCTCGCTCGTGGTCTTCCTCGAAGCGGAACGCGGCACCTTCGTGGAGCGCATCAACCAGCTCGACCTCAAGTTGTCGCGCCGCTTCCAGGTCGGGCGCTTCAGTCTGCTGCCGGTGCTCGAGGTGTTCAACCTGAACAACTCCGACGCGATCATCAGCTACGTCACCACCAACTCGCTCAGCGCGTCGTTCCTCGCGCCGAACTCGATCATGCAGGGCCGCATGATCGGCGTCGGCATGACCACGCGCTGGTAGTCTTGCGTCAGAGGCCGCCTTCTGCCACGCTTCGGGGCAGGAGGCGACCATCATGACTTCGCTCGACGAACTCCCGCTCGACACCGGGCGCGAGGATGCCGGGCAGACGTCGCCCTCCGCTCCGTCCTCCCCAGGGCCGAGGGTTGCGCTGCTCGTGGTGCTCGCTGCCGGCGTATTGGCGGCGGGCGTGTGGTACAACGTGGCGCGTCAGCGCACCGCCGCCGCGGTTCCGCCGGGCGCGAACGGCGCACCGTCGAGCGCCGCGCGCGCAGTCACCGATGCGCCGGCCGTGAGCCCCACGCTGCCGCCGCTCGAACAGATGGATCCGGTGGTGCGCGAGCTCTTCGCGGCACTGAGCACGCATCCGGAGCTGCTGAAGTGGCTGGCGACCGACGACCTCATCGGCGGTCTGGCCACGGCCATCGACCGTCTGGCGCAGGGGCAATCGCCCGCGCGCGACCTGGCCGTGCTCAGGCCAGGGCCATCGTTCGGCGTCGCGCGGCAAGCCGGCGTGGCCCAGGTGGCCCCAGCCAGCCACACGCGTTACTCGCCGCTCGTCAGCGCCGTAACCGCGATCGATCCGGCGGCCCTCGCGGCGGCGTTCCTGACCCTCGAACCGAGACTGACCGAGGCGTACACCCGCCAGGGCCATCCCGAGGGCGGGTTCGCCGAAGCCGCGCAGCGCGCGATTGCGATGGTGGCCACCGCCCCTGACGTGCCCGCCGATGCGGCGCTCGTGCCGGGCGTGGGCGGCTACGCCTATGCCGATCCGGCCTTCGAGCAACTGCCCGCAGCGCAAAAGCACGTGGCGCGCATGGGACCCGAACAGGCCCGCCGCGTGCGCGAGGCGGCGCGCCGCTTCGGTGACGCGCTGACGGCAGCACGCGCGTCTCGCGCCGCGCGCTAATCGCGCGCGAGCGAGGCGGTGAACGCGTCCCAGGGAAACGCCTCCCCGGGATCGAGCTTGCGCCGGAACGCCGTGCAGCCCTCGCCGTGACGGGCCGCCGGGAAGGTCGAGTGGTCCACGTCGGAATGGCGGAGCACGCGGTCGAGCGTGATGGCCGGATGGCGTCCGCGGATCTCGCCGATGAGTCGCCGCAAGGCCATGAGCTGCACGTCGGGGAACGGATCCACGCCGTCGCCGTTGTTCACGAGCTCGATGCCGATCGAGCGCTGGTTCCAGCCCACGGCGTGCGACGCGGCCACGGTCTCGGCGAGGCCCGCGGCCACGACCCCGTCGCGGCCAATCACGTAGTGGATGCTCACGATCGGCAGGCGCGCAAAGGTCGCGACCCAGGCGCGCGCATCGCCCTCGATACGGCGGAAGAAGCGGGTGCCCTGCTGGCAATCCGGACCACCGAGCGAGTGCACGATGACCGCGTCGACGGGCCGCCGGCGAGGCCGCCCGGTGGACTTCGCGCCGGCATCGCCCGTCGCGGCGGCCGTGATCAACACCATCGCGACCGAACGTTTGAGCCAGTTCAATCTTCGATCTACTCTACGTGACATGGCAAACGAATCGAAGTGCCCGTTCTCGGGCAAAGCGCACAGCGGCACGTCGAACCGCGACTGGTGGCCGAATCAGCTGAACCTGAAGATCCTCCATCAGAACCCGCCCATGGGCGATCCCATGGGCGCGGAGTTCGACTACGCCGAGGCGTTCAAGACGCTCGACCTCGAGGCCCTCAAGAAGGACATCGAAGCGGTGATGACCACCTCGCAGGACTGGTGGCCGGCCGACTACGGCCACTACGGGCCGCTCTTCATCCGCATGGCGTGGCACAGCGCGGGCACCTACCGCATCGGTGATGGCCGCGGCGGCGCGGGCAACGGCACGCTGCGCTTCGCCCCCCTCGGCAGCTGGCCCGACAACGCGAACCTCGACAAGGCCCGCCGCCTGCTCTGGCCGATCAAGCAGAAGTACGGGCGTGCGATCTCGTGGGCCGACCTGATGGTGCTCACTGGCAACGTCGCGCTCGAGTCGATGGGCTTCACGACGTTCGGCTTCGGCGGTGGACGCGAGGACGTGTGGGAGCCCGAATCGGACATCTACTGGGGCGCCGAAACCACGTGGCTCGGCGACCAGCGCTACAGCGGCGACCGCCAGCTCGAGAATCCCCTGGCGGCGGTGCAGATGGGCCTCATCTACGTGAACCCGGAAGGGCCCAACGGCCACCCGGATCCGGTGGCCGCCGCCCGCGACATCCGCGAGACGTTCCGGCGCATGGCGATGAACGACGAAGAGACGGTGGCGCTCATCGCGGGCGGGCACACCTTCGGCAAGGCCCACGGGGCCGGCGATGCCAAGCACGTCGGGCGCGAACCGGCGGCCGGCGCGCTCGAGGAGCAGGGGCTCGGCTGGAAGAGCAGCTACGAAAGCGGCAAGGGCGGCGACGCCATCACGAGTGGTCTCGACGTGACCTGGACCACGACGCCCACCAAGTGGAGCCACGACTTCTTCACGCACCTCTTCGACTACGAGTGGGAGCTCACGAAGAGCCCGGCCGGTGCGCACCAGTGGACGCCGAAGGGCGGCCAAGGCGCGGGCACGGTGCCCGACGCCCACGATCCGGCCAAGCGTCACGCGCCGTCGATGCTCACGACCGACCTCGCGTTGCGCTTCGACCCGGCCTACGAACAGGTCTCGCGCCGTTTCCATCAAGACCCCCAGGCGTTCGCCGACGCGTTCGCCCGGGCGTGGTTCAAGCTGACGCACCGCGACATGGGGCCGATCGTGCGCTACCTGGGTCCGCTCGTGCCGGCCGAGCCGCAGCTGTGGCAAGACCCGGTGCCCGCCGTCACGCATACGCTCATCGGCGCCCAGGACATCGCCGCCCTCAAGAGCACGATTCTGGCGTCGGGGCTGTCGATCGCGCAGCTGGTCTCCACGGCATGGGCGTCGGCCTCGACGTTCCGCGGCACCGACAAGCGCGGGGGCGCCAACGGGGCGCGCATCCGCCTGGCGCCGCAGAAGGACTGGGCGGCCAATTCGCCGGCGGAACTCGCCGTGGTGCTGAAGACCCTCGAGGGAATCCAGCAGGCGTTCAATGCCGCCGGTGGCAAGACGCAGGTGTCGCTGGCCGATCTCATCGTGCTCGGTGGCTGCGCCGCGGTGGAGCAGGCCGCCAGGGCCGGCGGCCACGACGTGGCCGTGCCCTTCACGCCGGGCCGCACCGATGCGTCGCAGGAGCAGACCGATGTGGAGTCGTTCGCGGTGCTCGAACCCACCTTCGACGGGTTCCGGAACTACCTTGCGCCAGGACACGAATTGCCGGCGGAGCATCTGTTCGTCGAAAAAGCCCGCTTGCTCACGTTGAGCGCGCCCGAGGCCACCGTGCTGGTGGGCGGCTTGCGCGTGCTGAATGCCGTCGCCGGACCGTCCGCGCACGGTGTCTTCACGAAGCGGCCGGGCCGGTTGAGCAACGACTTCTTCGTGCACCTGCTCAGCATGGACACCGAGTGGAAGCCGACCACCGACGCCGCGCTGGTCTTCGAGGGCCGCGATCGTAAGACGGGCGCCACCGCGTGGACGGGCAGCCGTGTCGACCTCGTGTTCGGGTCGAACGCCGAGCTGCGCGCGCTGGCCGAAGTCTACGCGGCCGACGACGCGAAGGAGACGTTCGTGCGCGCGTTCGTGGCGGCGTGGGACAAGGTGATGAACCTCGGCCGCTACTCCTAGTTCGGCGTTTTGGCTGCGGCCGTGCCCGCGGGTGCGGCCGCGCCGAACAGCCCGCCGAAGAAATCGCCCGGATTCCACGCCGGCCGGGCGGTCTCCCGCGCCACGAGCCAGCCCGTGAGGAAGTTGAGCTGCGCGTGCTTGGCGCCGGCGTCGAAGTCGAAGGGCTGCGACATGTCGTCGTTGGGCTTGTGGTAGACGTCACGACGGTAGGCGGCGTTGATGGCCGCGCCGTCACGCGCCGCATCCCCGGTCTTGAAGCCGCTCTTGATGAAGAGCGACGGCACGCCCTGGCGTACGAAGCTGAAGTGGTCGCTGCGGATGAACAGCACCTGCTCGGGAATGGGATCGGTGCCGATCTCGAGCCCGAGGTGCTGAGCCGCCCGGGTCACCGGCCCTGCGAGCGTGGAATGCTGCGCGCCGTAGGGGACGATGTCGAGCAGCGGGTGGAACAGGAACGGCATGTCGAGCGTGAGGTCGGCCACGATCCCGTCCTTGGCCACGGTCGGATGACGCGCGAAGTAGTCGGAACCGAGCAGGCCGCGCTCTTCGGCCGTCACGAACAGGAACAGCACCGAGCGGCGGGGCCGCGTGGGCAGGGCCGCGAAGGCGCGCGCCACGTCGAGGACGATGGCGACGCCCGACGCGTTGTCGTGCGCGCCGTTGTAGATCGCGTCGCCGTTCATGGCCACGCCGCGTCCGAAGTGATCGACATGGGCGAGGTAGACCACGTGTTCGTTCTTGAGTAGCGGGTCGCTGCCCTCGAGTCGCGCGACGAGGTTGGCGCTCTCCACGTCGGTGTGGGTCGACTGCGTGGCCATCGACACGCGGGTGGCCAGATCGAAGGCCTGCGGCGTGCTCTTGGCGGCCGCCGCGAAGACCTCGGCCGCGGGCGTCGCCGCACCGGCAAAGAGCGCCGCCACGCCGGAGTGGTTGAGCGACGCCGATCCCCGCAGCGCTGGATCCCCTCGGTTCGGGTGCCCCGCGGCGTCCACCCAGGCGTAGCCGCCCTGCTTGCCGGTGGCGACGCTGACATCCCAGCGGAAGCGCGGGTCGTCGGGCGACGTGAAGCTGATCGTGCCGATGGCACCGCGCTTGACGGCCTCGGCTTCTTTCGCTGCGCCCGACGAGTAGTAGGCGCGCTCGTTGCTCGGCAGCATCGCCGGCGCGCCACTCAGGAACGCCACGACCTTGCCCTTCACGTCCACGCCGGCGCCGTAGTCGTCGTAGCCAAGCCCGGGCGCGCTCACGCCGTAGCCGACGAACGCGACTGGCGCGTCGTCGATGCGCACCTGGGCGCGCAGGGGGTCGGCGCCGAGCATGAAGTCCACGGCGTAGCCGAGCGTCTTCAGACCCGATGCCGAGCGCACCTTCATCGAGCTGCCGCTCTCGACGACCACGCTGTTGCGCAGCGGCACGCGCTGGCGGAAACCGCCGTTCTCACCAGCGGGCGTCAGGCCGAATCCGGTGACCGTCTTCTCGACGTACTGCAGCGCCTGCTCGTAGCCTGGGCTCCCCAGGCCGCGGCCCTCGAGCGCATCATCGGCGAGCACACTCATGTGCTGCTTGATCGCGCTGCCCTGGAACGCCTTCAGCGCCGCGGCGATGTCCGGCGCGGCCAGGGCGTCGGCCGGCGGCGCAGGCGGCGGCGCCGATCCGCCACACGCGCTGACGAGCGCCACGAGGGCCGCGCCCACCACCACTCGCCCGAGGGGCCAAGACGTGCGCTGAGGTATTTTCCACATGGCCGCGTAGGATACCAGCAGAACGGTGCCGGCAGGCTGGGGGTTGCCTCGCGGCGACGCGGCGCGCCACAATGGGGCGTTCGTCATGGACAAGACCTGCCCGATCAGTCCCCAGCCCGTGTCGTGGGTGCGCGACCCGCGCCGCTGGGCGTTTGCCGGCCTGGGCGTGGCCTCGGTGGGTCTGGGGTGGCTGGGCGTGTTCGTGCCCGGGCTGCCCACCACCATCTTCCTCATCATCGCGTCGTACTGCTTTGCGCGCAGTTGTCCCTGGCTCGAAGACCGGCTGCTTCGCATCCCCCTCTTTGCCCCATACATGAAAGTGCTCGACGAGGGCCGCGGCATGTCGCGCGCGGCCGCCAAGAGCGCGCTGCTGTCGATGTGGTCGTGCGTGAGCCTGAGCCTCGCGGTGTTGTATCTCGCCGGCCGGCTCACCCCGGTGATCGCCGCCATCGTCGTGCTGGCGGCCATGGCCGGCACGGCCATGATCCTGCTCTACGCCCGCAAGCCCCACCCCGTCAGCGCCTGAGCGCCAGCGCGCGAGGAGAGACCATGGTTCCCGCGACCCGTGTCACGTTTGGACTGAGCCTCGCCGGCATCGCGGCGGGCATTGCACTGGCCGCGGCCCTGCCGTCGGCGCAAGGAGGGCGTTCCGTGATTCAGCGCATGAACCCGCCCGGGCTGTCGACGCCCACCGGCTATTCGCATATCGTCTCCGCCCGGGGCGGGCGCACGATCTACATCTCGGGCCAGGTGGCCTTCGACGCCAAGGGCCAGCTCGTGGGCAAGGGCGACCTGACGGCGCAGACCAAGCAGGTATTCGCCAATCTCGACACGGCCCTCAAAGCGGCCGGCGCCACCTTCAACGACGTCGTGAAGACCAACTACTTCCTGCTCGACGCGTCACAGGTGCAGGTCATTCGCGATGTGCGCTCGAACTACTTCACCAAGGAACTGCCAGCGAGCACGCTGGTGCAGGTGGGCCGGCTCGCCAACCCCGACTTCCTCGTCGAGATCGAGGTGATTGCGGTCGTGGCCGAGTAGGCACGAGCCCCGCCGCTCGTGCGGCTCCGTAGTATCGTGCGCATCGAGGTGATCATGCGCGCGAACTCGATCCTGGCGGCCGCGGTGGCGGGCGTCGTTCTCACGGCCGCTTCGGCCGTAGCCGGTCAGGCCGCCGCGCCCAAGCCGGTCGAGCCAACGGTGCGAGCCGCGCACGAGGCCGCGCTGCGCGCGCTGCCCTTCGCCGACCGGCAGGATTTCGACGACGCGCGCCGCGGGTTCATCGCCACGCTGCCCGAGGCCGAGCGGTCGGGACGCTACGCCTTCCTCGACACCGACAGCGCGCCTGACACGGTGCACCCGAGCCTGTGGCGGCTGGCGCGGCTCAACGCCGTCCACGGCCTGTTCGAGATCGTGCCCGGCGTGTACCAGGTGCGCGGCTTCGCCCTGGCGAACATCACGTTCATCGAAGGCACCACCGGTGTCATCGTGGTCGACCCGCTCGGCTCCGTGGGATCGGCGAAGGCGGCCCTCGACCTGTACCTCGCCCACCGGCCGAAGCGTCGGGTCACGGCGGTGATCTACACGCACAGTCACAGCGACCACTACGGCGGCGCACGCGGCGTCATCGACCCGGCCGAGGTGGCCGCCGGGCGCGTGGCGGTCCTGGCGCCGGCCGGGTTCATGGACGCGGTGGTCGCCGAGTCGGTGGTGGCCGGCAACGCCATGGGCCGCCGCGCCGCCTACCAGTTCGGCACGCCTCTGCCCCGCGGACCGCGCGGCTCGGTCGACGCGGGGCTGGGCAAGATCGACGGCCTGGGCGCCCCCGGACGCTCGGTCATCGCGCCGACCACGTCGATCACCGAGCCGATCGACACGCGCACGATCGACGGCGTGCCGATGGTGTTCCAGCTCACGCCCAATACCGAGGCGCCGGCCGAACTGCACCTGTTCCTGCCCAAGCAGCGGGTGCTGAACCTGGCCGAGAACGCCACCAAGACGATGCACAACCTGCTGCCCTTCCGCGGCACGGAGGTGCGCGACGCGAGCGCCTGGTCGGCGCATCTCAGCGACGCGCTCGAGCGCTTCGGCGCCGACACCGACGTGCTCATCGCGCAGCACCACTGGCCCACGTGGGGCCGGGCGCGCGTGGCCCGGGCCCTGGCCAACCAGCGCGATCTCTACAAGTACATCCACGACCAGAGCGTGCGCCTGATGAATCATGGCTACGTGCCAGCGGAGATCGCCGAAGCGCTGGTGCTGCCGCCGGGGCTGGCGAGCGACTGGGCCGCGCGCGGCTACTACGGCACCCTGGCTCACAACGCCAAAGCGGTGTACCAGAAGTACCTCGGTTGGTACGACGCCAACCCGGCCACGCTGAACCCCCTGCCGGAGACCGAGGCGGCGAAGAAATACGTCGAGTACTTTGGCGGCGCGGCGGCCGTCGTGGCCAAGGCGCGGGCGGACTTCGCGAGCGGCCAGTACCGGTGGGTGGCCGAGGTGCTGCGGCACGTCGTCTACGCCGACCCCACCAACGGCGAAGCCCGCACCCTGGCCGCGGACGCCTTCGAGCAGATGGGCTACGCCGCCGAAGCCGCCACCTGGCGCAACGCCTACCTGCTCGGCGCGCAGGAACTCCGCCAGGGTCAGCCCGCCGCCCGCCCGGCCCTGCTCGATGGCGAGATGGTGCACGCCATGCCGCTCGGCGTCGTCTTCGACGTGCTCGGCACGCACGTCAACGGGCCGCGCGCCTGGGCCCACGAGCTCGCGGTTGGCTGGACGCTCTCGGATACGAAGGAGCACGCGACGGTGACGCTGCGCAACGGCGCCCTGACGTGGGTGGCGGGCGCCCGCGCCGGCACCCCGAACGCGACGGTGACGCTGACCCGGGCTGGCTTCGAGGCGCTCGTCCTGGGGCAGCAGACGCTGCGCGCGGCGGTCAGCGGCGGCACGGCCACGGTGAGCGGGGACGTGTCGGCCGCGGCCACGCTCTTCGACGTGCTCGATCGCTTCGACGCGGGCTTCGCCATCGTGGAGCCGCGGCGGCCGCAGTGACGCGCTAGCTCGCGGCTGATTCGCCGAGCCGGTTGAAGCCGTTGAGGGCCGCCAGCTTGTAGGCCTCGGCCAGCGTCGGATGATTGAAGGCCGCGTCGCGCCACACGTCGAGCGTGCCGCCCGTGGCCATCAGCGTCTGGCCGATGTGGATCAACTCGGCGGCGCCCGTACCGACGATGTGCACGCCGAGCACGCGCAACGTGGCGCGGTCGAAGAGCAGCTTGAGGAAGCCGGCGTCGTCGCCAATCATCTGGCCCTTGGCGAGATCCTCGTAGCGGGCCACGCCGACCTCGTAGGGCACATGGTCGGCAGTGAGCTGCTGTTCGGTCTTGCCCACCATCGAGATCTCGGGGATCGTGTAGATGCCGTAGGGCAAGGGCGCGTTCGCGCGCACGCCGCCCAGGCCGAACATGTGCGCCACGGCCAGGCGGCCCTGCTCCATCGAGGTGGAGGCGAGCGCCGGGAAGCCGATCACGTCGCCGGCGGCCGAGATGTGCGGCACGTCGGTCTGGAAGCGCGCGTTGACGCGCAGCCGGCCGCGCGCATCGGCCTCGAGGCCCGCCGCCGCCAGGGCGAGCGAGGCGGTGTTGGCCTGGCGGCCGACCGCCGACAGCAGCACCTCGGCGTGCACGGTCTTGCCGCTGTCGAGCACCGCCACGACGTGGCCGCGATCGTCGCGCCGCACCGAGGTCACCGTCTCGCCCAGGCGCAGCGTGGCGCCACGACGGCGCAGCTGGTAGCAGAGCGCCTCGACGATCTCGCCGTCAGCGAACTCCAGCACCATCGGCCGCTGGTCGATGATCGTGACGCGCCGGTGCAGCGCCGTGATGAGCGACGCCCACTCGAGGCCGATGACGCTGGCGCCCACCACGATGACGTCTCGCGGCAACTGCGACAGCAGCGGCAGCGCGTCGGTGTCGAAGATGCGTTGGCCGTCGACTGGAATCGACGGCGCGTGGGCCGGCCGCGAGCCGGTGGCGATGAGCACGTAGTCGGCCGTGAGCACGTAATCGTGCTGGTCGTTCACGACCTGGACACGGTGCGGATCGAGAAACCGCGCCAGGCCGTCGGCGAGCACCACCCCGTTGCGCGTGAGGTGCCCGTGCACCACATGCTGCTCGCGCTCGATGACCGACTGCACGCGCCACGCAAGATCGGATACGGACGCATCGGGCCCGGACGAGAACTCGCGGCCCAGCGCGGACGGCCGGCTCGAGGCCCCCGCGGCGTGCATCACCACCTCGCGCAGGGTCTTGGTGGGGATGGTGCCGCGGTGCAGCGACACGCCGCCGAGCATCGCTCGCCGATCCACCATGGCCACGCGCCGGCCCGCTTTCGCCGCGGCGATGGCACCCCGTTGGCCGGCCGGACCGCTGCCGATGACCAGCAGGTCGAAATGGGTCGTGGCCGGAGCCGCCGCCCGGCCCGCGGTGCGGCCGGCCGCGGCGGTGGTGAGTGCCTTGTGCCGGATGTCACGCAGCAGCGCGGCCAGGGCCTCCGCCGACTCGAGGCGGTCGGCTGGTTGCTTCTGCAGGCAGCGGAACACCAGCCCGTCGAGGCCGGCCGGCACATCGGCGCCGACGGCGGCCAGGGGCGCCGGTTGGCGAGCCAGCACCGAGGCCACTACGTCTGCCCCCGTCGCGCCGGCAAACGCCCGCCGCCCGGTGAGGAGCTCGTAGAGGATTGCGCCGAGGGCGAAGACGTCGGCGCGCCCGTCCACCGGTTCGCCGCGCAGCTGTTCGGGGGCGGCGTATCCCAGGGTGCCGGCGAAGCCGGCCGTGGCCGACGTGGGCAACGCCGTGAGGCTGCTCGAGGGCGCGGTCCCGCCATGCAGGGCGCGGCCCGAGGCGAGTCCGAAGTCGAGAATCTTCACGGCGCCACTGCGCGTGAGGAAGGTGTTCTCGGGCTTCAGGTCGCGGTGCACGATCTCTGCGGCGTGGGCCGCCGCGAGGGCCTCGGCCATCTGCGCGGCCAGCGCCACGGCGTCGATCCAGGGGATGCGTTCGCGATCGAGCCGCTGCCGCAGCGTCTCGCCGCGCAGCAGCTCCATCACGACCAGTTGCAGATCGCGTTCGCGCGCGAACTCGTAGATCGTCACGATGCCAGGATGCGAGAGCGTGGCGACGGCGCGCGCCTCCCGCTCGAAGCGGGCCTGCACGCCAGGGTCGCCGGCCATCTGCGCGGGCAGCACCTTGATGGCCACTTCGCGCCCGAGGCGGGCATCACGAGCGCGGTAGACCTCGCCCATGCCGCCGACGCCCAGCAGGTCGAGAACTTCGTATTGCAGCAGGCGGTCGCCGGGGGCCAGGCGACGTCCGTCGCGATCGGCTGGCGTCATGACCTCGACGCGCCCCTAGCCGCGGGCTGCGACCGGTTCGGCCACCCGGCTGTGCGCAAACGCCCAGTAGAGCTCGCGCGCGCGCCGATACACCGGGCCAATCGCCAGCTCGCGCGTCTCGTAGCGCACGCACGGCACCACCTTGCCGTGATTGCCGGTGGAGAAGAGCTCGTCGGCCTCGAGCAGCTCGGCCGGCCGGATCGTGCGCTGATGCACGGCGATGCCGTCCCGCTCGAGCAGGCCGATCACGCGCTGACGGGTGATGCCATTCAGGAACGTGCCATTCGGCACGGGCGTGTGCACGGCGCCGTGCTTGACGATCATCAGGTTCTGCGCGGTCAATTCCGCCACGTTGCCGATCGGATCGCACATGACGGCGTTGTCGAAGCCGCGGCGCTTGGCGTCGGCGATGGCCAGGCCGGCCATGGGATACAGGCACGCCGCCTTGGCGTGGGTGGGCGCCTGCTCGGGGCTGCAACGCCGGTAGGGCGACAGGCACAGCGAGAAGCCGCGCGCCGGATCGGGCAGGGGCGACCTGTGGATGACCAGAGCGAACCGCGTCGAGTCGGGATCGATGGCGACCAGTCCGGTTTCGGCCCAGAACATCGGCCGGATGTAGAGCGGGGCGTCGGCCGGGAACTTGGCGATGCCTTCGAGCGCCAGTTCGAGCACGCGCTCGGCCGTGACCGGCGGCTTCATCAGCAGGCCTTCGGCCGACCGGATCGAACGCTGACAATGCAGGTCGAGGTCGGGCGCCACGCCCTCGAACGCCCGGGCGCCGTCGAAGACCGCATTGGCCAGCCAGGCGGCGTTGGTGGCCGACGTCATCAGCGGCACCTCGCCCGTGCCCCAGGTTCCGTTGTAGTAGCAAATGGACGTCACGGTGTCGTCGCGCATGCGCAGCCTCCTGAAGCGATGAATTATAGTGAGCTTCTGACCAAACCCACACGTACGCGGCTCGACAAGCGTCTGCGCGCCGATCAACCCGGCCTGTCATGGGCGAAGGTGCGCTCGGCCATCGAGCGTGGCCAGGTCACGGTCAACGAGGTCATCGAACGCGATCCCGGCGCCGACGTGCTCTCGTCCGCCGCCGTCGTGCTCGACGTGAACCGGCCGGCCGTGCGTCCGGCGCGGTCGCGTTTCGGGCGGCTCTACGAAGACGCCCACATCCTGGTCGTCGACAAGCCGGCGGGCCTGCTCACGATTCCCGTCGACAAGGAAGACGGCGCCAGCGAAGACACGGTGCTGAGCCGCGTGCGTGAGTACATGGATCGCCGGCGCGGCCCGGGCGGCTATGTGGGCACGCTCCATCGCCTCGATCGCGACACCTCGGGCGCGCTGGCCCTGGCCCTCACGCGCGAGGCGCACGACGCCGGGCGCGCGCAGTTCGGCCGGCACGAGTTCGACCGCCAGTACGTGGCGCTGGTGGAAGGGGTGCCCGCGCCCGCGATCGGCACGATTGAAGCGGCCATTGCCGAGGGCTATACCGCCGGTCGCCGCCGGCTGGCCGGCCCCGGCGAAACCGGTATTCCCGCCATCACGCACTACGTGGTGCGTCAGGCCTACGGCACCGGCGCCGCGCTCGTGGAACTGACCCTCGACACCGGCCGGCAACATCAAATCCGCTTGCATCTGCAGCACATCGGCCATCCCGTGCTGGGCGACCGCGTCTACGGCTCGCCGAGTGGCGCCGAGGCCGCGTCGCGTCAGATGCTGCACGCGTGGACGCTGTCGTTTCCGCATCCGATCACCGGCGTGCGCGTGTCGACCGAAGCGCCGCCGCCCGACGACTTCATTCGCATGCGGGCGCGCATGCGCGGCTGGCGCTAGCTAGCGCGGCTCGGACGACGGCTCATCACCCTCGGTAAGCGCCGCCACGTCGGCGAGATCTTGCGGTCGAGCCGCGGCGCGCTTGTTCTTCAAGAACTGGGTCAGGCCGATGAAGAACACCGAATTCGGGCCCAGCGTTCCCGGCTCCTTGTCGGCCCACACCTCGTCCCACGTCACGCCGTCTACCGCGCTCATGACGTGGAGCTGCACCGGCGGCACGCCCATCTCGATGACCGTGCGAGGATTGACCACGCCTTCGGCGGTGAGTGCTGATGCCGGAAAGCCGAAGTCCACGATGGCCGCGAGCAGCCGTTGGCCATTGTCAACGGTCGGCCGCACAAGGATATCGAGGTCACCCGTGTACCTCGGCGCGCCGTGAAACGCCAGCGCGTGCGCACCGACGATCACGAACTCAACGCGATGGGCGCTCAAAAGTGCGCAGAACTCGCTGAAGTCGGGCGCCAGGTCCACTCCACTGCCTCCGGAGGAATTCGACCGCAGCCACGCGTTCGGCCGCGGGACGCGATCGCCAATAGCGCAGCGCGGTCGCGCCGGAGCCATGGTCGGCACGCGTGAGCGTCTTCGGCGCCACGCTTCGGTCCATGCGAAACTCCATGTCATGAATTGTAGCCCCAATCCCAGGAGGCACCAGTGACCCTGCGACACACGTTCCTTGCGACACTCGCTGTGGTCAGCGCCCTCGCGTCGTTACACGCGCAGCCCGCCCCTGCCCAGACGGGCACGCTGCAGATCACGCTGCTCGGCACGGGCAACCCGCGGCCCAACATGGAACGCTTCGGGCCGTCGATCCTCGTGGAGGCAGGCTCGCGCCGGATCCTGATCGACGCTGGCCGCGGCGCCACGCAGCGGCTCTTCGAGATCGGCGCGCGCGATCTGCTCGTGGGCATCGACGCGCTCTTCCTCACGCACCTCCACTCCGATCACACGGTGGGCATTCCCGACGTGTGGCTCACGAGCTGGGTCTTCGGCCGGGCCAAGGCGCTCGAGGTGCTGGGTCCGCCCGGCACGGCCGAGATGAGCGGACACCTGACGCAGGCCTATCAGTGGGATGTCGCCATGCGCAGCAAGGACGAGGGCTTCCCGCTCGAGGGCGCGCGCTTGGCGGCGAAGAACGTGCAGCCAGGGGTGGCCTACGACCGCGACGGGCTGCGCGTGACGGCCTTCGCGGTGGAACACGGCGGCGTGATCACGCCGGCCTACGGCTACCGGGTGGACTATCAGGGCCGCTCGGCGGTGTTCTCGGGCGACACGAAGCTCTTCGAACCGCTGGCGGCGCACGCCAAGGGCGTGGACGTGTTCGTGCACGAGGTCATCAGCCCCGAAGTGGAGATGCGGCGGGCCCAGGTGCAGGGCGCCCATGCCATCGAGCGCGTGATCTCGCACCACACGAGCCCCGAACAGGCGGGCACGCTCTTCGCCGCGGCCAAGCCGCGCCTGGCCGTGTATTCGCACATCGTGCCCTCGCCCACGACCGCCGACGATCTGATCGGGCCCACGCGGCGCACCTACGGCGGCCCGCTCGCCGTGGGCTACGACCTGATGACCATCGTAATCGGCGAGACCATCGACGTGTTCCCGCGCCCGACGCGCAGCGACAAGTAGAGGGGCGGCACGTTAGCCGCCTCAGTTGACTCGACGCGGCTGCATGGCCCACGATCGCGGCCTCTCCAGTCACGAGGCCCCATGACGTCCACTCGCATGCTTGTCCGAGTTTCGGCCGCAGCCACGGCTGTGGTCTCCCTGCTGACCGCAGCCTGCTCGACGCCCGCGCCGGCGCCCCCGCCAGCCGCGCCGTTCTCGGTGGTGGAGGCCAGCATGGCCGACATGCAAACGGCCATGGCCGAGGGTCGCGTGACGTCGCGCCAGCTCGTGGAGCAGTACCTGCAGCGCATCGGGATGTACGAGCACACCCTCAACGCCACCATCGCGGTGAACCCGAAGGCGCTAGAGGAAGCCGACCGGCTCGACGCCGAACGCAAGGCCGGCACGCTGCGCGGCCCGCTGCACGGCGTGCCCGTGGCGCTCAAGGACAACATCCACACCACCGACCTGCCGACGACCGGCGGCGCCGTGGCCTTCGAAGGCTATCGTACCGCCCTACGAGGCGACCCTCACCAAGAACCTCAAGGACGCCGGCGCGATCATCATCGCCAAGACCGTGCTCACCGAGCTCGCCAACTTCATCGCGCAGGGAATGCCCGGCAACTACAGCGGACTCGGCGGCTACGGCATCAACCCGTACGACCCGCGGCGTGACCCGCGCGAGGCCACGGGCGATGGCCGGCCCGTCGCCAATACTGGCGGGTCCAGTTCGGGCATCGGCACGGCCGCGAACTTCTGGGCGGCGAACGTGGGCAGCGAGACCTCGGGTTCGGTGCTGAGCCCGTCGAATCAGAACATGCTGGCGGGCATCAAGCCCACCGTCGGCCGCATCAGCCGCTACGGCATCATTCCGATCACGGCTGATCAGGACACGGCCGGACCGATGGCGAAGTACGTGGCCGATGCCGCGCTGCTGCTCGGCGCCATGGAAGGCGCCGCGCCCGATCCGAACGACGCCGCCACGAGCACCTGCACGCCGCCGCCCAACCGCGACTACTCGGTGCACCTGAAGCGCGACGGCCTCAAGGGCGCGCGTATCGGCATTCCGCGCGCCTTCTATTTCGACAAGCTCACCGTGCCCGGCGAGAAGGAGCCGCGCGGCGGGCTGAGCGACACGCAAGCCAAGGCCATGGCCGAGGCGATCGAGGTGCTGAAGAAGGAAGGCGCGGTGATCGTCGACCCGGCCGACATCCCGAGCATCGTCGATGCCGACGCGAAGAACAACTTCCTCACGTGGGGCACGTGCTCCGGCAGCGACGGCGCCAAGGGCAAAGATGCCAACTGCTCGGTCGTGCTCAAGTACGGCATGAAGCGCGACTTCAACGCCTGGCTGGCGACACTCGACGACACGGGTCCGGTGTCGACGCTGACCGAGCTGCGCGCCTGGAACCTGGCGCACCAGAGCCGCGGCGCCATCACATACGGCCAGGCCAACCTCGATGTCTCCGACGAGATGGATCTCGAGAAGGACAAGCCGCGCTGGGAGGCCGACCGCAAGAAGGACATCCACCTCGGCGCCACGCACGGCATCGACGAGGTGATGAAGGCGCAGAAGCTCGACGCCATTCTCTTCCCCGGCGCGAGCGGCGCCGGCATCGCCGCCAAGCCCGGCTACCCCACGGTGATCGTGCCCTTCGCCTTGGTGGCCAACGCGCCCACGCCGGCCTTCCCCGAGGGCTTCGAAGCCAAGCCCATCCCCTACGGCGTCAGCTTCACGGGCATGGCCTGCAGTGAGCCGCGCCTCATCGAGCTGGCCTACGCGTTCGAGCAGGCGTCGAAGAAGCGCGTGCCGCCCGCGTCTGCCCCGTAGGCTGGCGCCCACCAGTGGCCTCCGCAAAGCTTGGGTGCGGCGGCGCGGATCTGCGCTAGTGTAGGCCTTCGTTCGGCGCACATCGCGGGCCGGGCGGCAGGAGGCACCTATGAAGCGAGTATTGCTGTTGGGCGTTGCGCTCGTGGCCACGGTCATCGGGATTGGCGCAGAGAGCGGCGGCCAGGATCAGACTGATCGGGTCGGGACACGAAGTCACCGAGTGGACATCGTCGAGGCGTCGATCTACGAGCTGCAAGACGCGCTCACCGACGGCCGCGTGACGTCGCGTGAACTCGTGCAGATGTACCTCGACCGCATCAACAAGCACGAAGACCGGCTGAATGCCACGGCGGCGATCAGCCCGAGCGCCATGCAGGACGCCACGTATCTCGACCGCGAACGAGCGGCGGGCCGGGTGCGAGGACCACTTCACGGCATCCCCATCGCCATCAAGGACATCATCAACACCACCAGCATGCCGACCACGGGCGGCGGTCTGGCGTTTGCGGGCTTTGCGCCCCCCTACGACGCCACGCTCATCAAGAACTTGCGCGACGCGGGCGCCATCATCATGGCGAAGACCGTGCTGACGGAGTTCGCCAACTGGGTGGCCGCTGGCATGCCGGGCAACTACAGTGCCCTCTTCCAGTACGGCATGAACCCCTACGACCCGCGTACCGACCCGCGGGCCGCGACCAACGACGGCCGCCCGGCAATGAACACCGGCGGCTCCAGCTCCGGCATCGGCACCGCGGCCAGCTTCTGGGCGGCGAGCGTGGGCACCGAGACCTCAGGCTCGATCCTGAGCCCCTCGAATGCGAACATGCTCGCCGGCATCAAGCCTACGGTGGGTCTGATCAGCCGCTACGGGATCGCGCCGATCACGGCGGACCAGGACACGGCGGGCCCGATGACCCGCACCGTCGCCGACGCGGCGATCCTGCTCGGTCCGATGGTGGGTCTCGATCCCCAGGATCCCGCCACCAACGCCTGCATTCCGCCGCCGGCCCGTGACTACACGCGCTTCTTGCGTCTGGCCGGCCTGAGGGGCGCGCGCATCGGCATTCCGCGCGCGGGCTTCTACCGCCCGGTCGCGCGTCCCGATACTGGCGCGCTCGTGGGCGGCATCAACGCGCAGCAGCTCGCGGTGATGGAGGAGGCCATCGCGGTCATGAGACGCGAGGGCGCGACGATTGTCGACAACGTCGACATCCCGAGCTACGTGGACGGCACTCCGGACCGCAACTTCAATACTTGGCCCCTCTGCGTCGGTCCCACCAACAACAAAGGCAACGACGCGGCCTGCTCGGTGGTGTTCAAGTACGGCATGAAGCGCGACTTCAACCTGTGGCTCGCTTCGCTCGGGCCGGGCGCACCGGTGAAGACGCTGACCGAGCTGCGCAACTACAACGTGGCCAACCGGAACCGAGGCGCCATCAAGTACGACCAGGCGCATTTCGACGTGTCGGACGAGATGAACCTCGAGGCCGACCGCGCCCGCTATCTGGCCGACCGGGCGAAAGACATCTTCCTCGCGCGCACGCATGGCATCGACGAGGCCATGTCGGTGAACAACCTCGACGCGCTCATCTTCCCTGGCAGCAGCGGCGCCGGCATCTCCGCGAAAGCGGGGCACCCCACGGTGATCGTGCCGTTTGGGTTCGTGCCGAATGCGCCCACGCCTGAGTTCCCGGCTGGGTTCAACGCCAAGGACCAGCCGTACGGGGTCAGCTTCGCCGGCACCGCCTGCACCGAGCCCCGGCTCATCGAACTGGCCTACGCCTTCGAGCAGGCGACGAAGCGTCGGGTGCCACCGCCGAACCTGCCCTAGAACGGCCGACACGACGGTATTGTCTGGCCACGGCGGGGACCTGAAGGTTCCCGCCGATCGTCTTTCCGGTAAGCTCCCCACACCGTGCGCTTCCGTTCCCTGCAGACGACGCTCGTCGTCGCCATCGGCATCCTGGTGGTGGCGCTCACCGGCGCGACGCTGGCGTATGTCGGCCGCCTGGCCAATCAGGCGGTGAGCGAGCGCGTGTCGGCCGACCTGGTGAGCAGCCGCGCCACCTCGTGACCGCCCAGGCCAGCCGCTACGAGCGCCTCGCGCTCGTGGCCCGGCTGCTAGCCTCGTTCCCGGATCTGCTGGCGCTCATGGGCACCGACGGCGCCACCATCCGCGACTTCCTGGCCGACTACCGCGAGCGCAACGCCCGCGACGAACTGCTGCTCGTGCTCGACCCGCAGGGCGCGGTCGTGGCCCGCAGTGACACCTTTGCGCCGTTTGCGCTGGCCGACGCGCGGGCCGCCTGGCTCGAGCCGGCGTTGTCGGGTCAGCCGGTGCGCGGCGTGATCGCCGTGGACGGCCGCCCCCATCATCTGGTGCTCGTGCCGGCCGAAGCCGGCGGCACCGTGTTCGGGTTCGTGGCCGCGGCCGCGCCCATCGACGATCGCTGGGCCTCGGCATTGCGCGATGCCAGCGGCAAGGACATCGTGGTACTGAGCGAAGGTCGGCGTGGCCGGCACCACCCTGGTGCAAGGCAGGGCGCCGTGGGCCAACACCGCCGCCTATGCGGCGCCGGCCGGCGTCAGCACGCTCGACGTGGACCTGGGCGGCGAGCGCTTCGAGTCGATCGGCGTGGCCGATCCGCACGCCCCGCGCATGACGGTGGTGGCGCTGCAGTCGCTCGACCTGGCCCTGGCGCCATATCGCAACATCCAGTTTGGCCTGGTGCTGCTTGGCCTGGCGGCTACGGCCGTGGGCGTGGGTGCAGGCGCGCTGCTGGCCCGCTCGATCATCGCGCCGATTGGCGCGCTCTCGCGGGCCACGGCCGACGTGGCCCAGGGGCGCTTCGACGTGAAGCTGGCGGTGCAGGGCCACGACGAGATTGCCCGTCTGGCGGCGTCGTTCAACCACATGACCGAGGGCCTGCGCGAACGCGCCGACATGCAGAAGTTCGTGTCGCAGACCACGGTGGAGATGATTCAGCGCGGGCCGAGCACGGCCGACACGCGCGCCGGCACCCGCCAGGTGATCACGCTGCTCTTCTCGGACATCCGTGGCTTCACGTCGTTCTCGGAACACCGCCCGCCCGAAGAGGCCGTGGCGGTCCTCAACCGCTACCTGCAGTTGCAGGCGGATCTCGTGCAGCGCTTCCACGGCGACGTCGACAAGTTCATGGGCGACGCCGTGTTCGCCCACTTCACCGGCGCAGACAAGGCGCTCGACGCCATTCGCTGCGCGGTCGAGATGCACCGCGCCGTACGTGGCGCCAGCGTGAGCGACCCGGCGCTACCGCCCCTGGCCGTGGGCGTGGGCATCGTGACGGGCGAAGTGATCGTCGGCAGTGTGGGCGGCGCCAATCGGCTCGACTACACCGCCATCGGCGCGCCCGTGAACCTGGCGGCGCGCTTGTGCGCCGCGGCCGAGCCGAACGAGACCCTGCTCAACGACACCACGTTCGAGGCGGTGCGCGGTCTGGTGGCCGCCGAGCCAGCACCGCCGATCGCGGCCAAGGGCTTTTCGGCGCCGGTGGCGGCCTACCGCATGCGCGGATAGCGAGCGCTGACGAAGTCGCACTGGCCTGTACTCGCCCTCCCGCTGCTGCCGCAGCAGCCCCGCGCCGGCCACGAGATCGACGGCGCTTCGTGTGGCCGCGAGCGCTCGCACGCGCACTTCGCCCAGCCATGCCTGCTCGCGTTGCCGGTCGGTAATCAGCAGGCGGCCAACGTAGTGATCGCCGTTGACTTCCGCAGACGGCATGACGGCCGCGCCGACGCCCACGCGCGCCCCAAGGGCGATCCCGGCCTCGAGCCGCAGGGACGCCACGCCCGCCTCCGACGACGCAGTCCTGGTCACGCGGCTCCCGACGTCGGTCGATGTCACACCCGCGGCGGCCCCCGCGAACGTCATCGATGGTCCTGACGCCGAGGCGGCTGGTGCCTGCGCGAGCACAGACTGAGACGCACTGAGTAGGAGGGGCGCGAGTACGAGCCACCGCGGCACGCGGGCCTTGTAGGCCAGATACGGCGCGCCGAACTTCGCCTCGAGATATCGCTCCTCGCGGGCGACGATGCCCGTGACGAGCACCGGCACCAGCACGACCCACAGCGCGAACGGCCACAGGGTATTGGCCCACAGCGCCACCGCGGTGTAGACGCACAACAACGCGAGGTAGAGCGGGTTGCGAGTGAATCGGTAGATGCCGCCGGACACGATGGCCGTCGTGGGACGATGCGGACTCACATTGGTACCGGCGCCGTGCAGCGCGCGCTCGCCGCTGATGCCGAACACCGCCGCCGCGACGAGTGCCAGGGCCGTCAGCACGACGCGCGGCTGCCACGGGATGAATGTCGGCAGTGGCCGCCACCAATGCAGCAGCAGCCCGGTCAGCTGGCATGAGACGAACAGCAGCGGCGGAAAGACGACGACCCCTGGGTGGTCGGTTCTGGGCGTGGACGTCTCGCATCACCGGAGGGTACATCAGCCTACGGGACGCTGGCGCGGCCGCGCCGAATTCGTCACGGCTGCTTGTAAGCCGCCTCCGGATACGGCTTGCCGAACTTGTTGGCGTGCGGCGCGGCCACGAACGCGCTTTCGTCGAGGGTCAGCGACGGCGCCGTCGTGGCGCCCGACACCGCGACCTCGACCGACACGGCGGAGGCGCGTTCCGACAGCGTGGTCAGCGGTGTAACGCCCTGGCGGCAGATCGAGGCGGAAGGCGCCGTCCGCACCGGCATTCACGATCCAGGGCGTACGCGCCACCACGACCAGCGCGGTCATCTGCGGGTGGATGTTGCAGAACACGCGGACGACTCCGGCCGTCGCAAACGTGCGGCTCTTGCTCGCGCCGCTGCGATAGAGCCCCAGGTCGAAGGCGTGCCCGGGCGAGAGCGAGAAGACGTTGTGGAACAGCCCGTCTTCGTTGGGGAACTGCACGACCGCGCCAACCGGCACTCCGAGCACGCGCGGCGTGAACGTCTTGTTGCGCTGGGTGATCGGAAACGGCCCCGCCGTCCGCGCCGGCGCGCTCCCCGACAGCGGCTCGGCGTAGACCACGGCGGTTGCCGGCGTGGCCCCCGCCCGCACGCGCGTGACGATCGTGCCCGTCAGCACATCGGCGCGGCTGGCAGCGGGACTCGCGAGATGCCACACCAGGAGCAGCATCGTGATTCGTTGCAGTGTGATCGTCGTCAAGCCCCAGCCCCCAGCCCCCAGCCCCCAGCCCCGAGTCCCGAGTCCCTAGTCCCTAGTCCCTGCCCTTAGAAGGTGACCGCGAACACCGCGTTCACGTGGTGATTCTCGCGGTTGCTGCCCGACTGATAGCGCGTCTGCAGCCACTTGTACTCGACCGACGCCGCCACCTCCGGGGTCAGTCGCAGGATCACGTTGCCGAAGGCGCTGGTGTTGCGCAGCCGTCCGGCATTGCCCACGCCGTCGGGCCGGCGGTCGAGCGACACACCGCCGTTCAGCGACAGGCGCGCGGCCGCGCGCAGGCGCGCTTCGACCCACCCGCCTTCGGAGCGTCCGGGCTGCCCCACACCTGATCCGTAGGCGTCGAGCTCGTCGGCGGCGAACAGCTCACCCGCCACGCCCACGCGACCGCGCCGCACCAGGAAGTCGATCGCCCCAGCCGACGCGCTGCCGAGCGTGCCGGCCTGCTTGATCCAGCCGTAGTGGCCAGACGCACCGAGGTGCGCCTCGCCTGGCGCATCCTCGTTGCCCCGATCGAAGCCGACATGGCCCTCGAACGCCGGCCGCTCCGAACGTTCACCGGCGCCGGCCGTGGGCGCGAACACGTAGCTGCCGGACGCGTCGCCAGCCACCGGCGCCACGATGCCGGCCTTCACGGTCACGCCGGCCACGCGCTGTTCCACGCGCACCTGCGGGGCGCGCAAGTAGAGGTTGCCCGAGCGGAAGAACTGCGGGAACGAGAAGGCGGCGAGCGACGTGGGGTCGCGCGGCGCGAGCAGCACGTGGTTCTGGCCCACCTCGATGGCCGTGCCGCCGCGTTCGAGCCGTCCGTAGGCGTAGAGCAGGCGCGGCAGGCCCATGACCGTGCCGGTGACGAAGCCCGGCGTGCCGCCGAAGAAGTCGAGGATGAGGGCGCCCTTGGCTTCCCAACTGCCCACCGGGATGCCGTGCACGTCCAGGCCCAGCCGGCTCTGGCGCATCGTGGAGGTCATCGATCCGCCGGACGCGGTGCCGACGATGTTCGGACTTTCGAGCCAGTTGGCATCGCCCGAGTTCACGACCGTGTTCGACACGATGGTGCCCGAGAGCGTGACCGGAAAGCGCGAGGCCGCTTCCACCTTCACCTGCGCCAGCTCTTCGACCTGCGCCTGCAGCATCTCGGGCGGCACCTGTGTGGCGGCTGGCTCCTGCGCCGGCGCGCGCCGCGACACTCGCGAGCACCGCGTGGCCGGGCAGCACGCCGCGCAACGCGCGCAACTCCGACGACAGGTCCTGCAACTGGCGCCGCAGTTCGTCGACCTCGTAGCGCAGGCGTTCGAGGTCGCCGCGACCTTCCGCACCCGCGCTGGACAGCGGGCCTCCCCGGCCGATGAGAGTGGCCTCGTCGCCGCGCAACATCGCGCTGTCCGGCGCCCGAGATTCCGGGCACGGCCAGCAGCGTGACGGCCATCACAGAGGCACGCAGGCGCAGGGCGCTACGACGAACTTGGCTGGACATGCGGCCATTGTAACGGCCGCCTGCTGGTCAGGACGCGAGTGTAACGTTATCGATCGGTGATCGAATGGTTAGCGGCCGCCGAGGAACTTGCCGAACATGCCGGCCACGTCGTCGACCACCGACCCGTCACGGTCGCGGTCGAGCATCGGCGTGAGCATGTCGAGCAGGCCGCCGCCCATGCCCGGCGAAGGCGCGCCCAGGCCGGCCGTGACGGCGCCGCCGCCGGCCTTCTTGGCCATCGCGCCCATCATCATGGCCGCCACCACCGGCAGCATCTGCTTGAGCAGGTCGGGCCCGATGCCGCTCGCCAGCGCGGCCTGCGCCGCCACCTGACGGCTGGCGTCCTTGCTGCCCAGGATGTGTCCAAGAATGCCATTGCCGTCGGCCACGGTCTCGGCCCGGGTGAGCGAGCCGAGGTCGTCGAGATACTGCCCATGGCGGCCGCCCGAGAGGGCCGCAGTCAAGCCGGCGAGTCCCCCTTCTTGGGTGGCGTTGCGGGCCAGACCCGCGGCCAGGGCCGGCACGAGCGCCGACAGCGCCGCGTTCGCCTGGTCGCCCTCGAGCCCGAACTGCTGGCCGAGCTGCTTCACGGCGCCGCCGCCCTGGGCGTTCAAGAGCGTTTCAAGGATGTTCATGGAATCTCCTGCCTATGCCTTCTCCGGCGCGTCGTCTTCGCCGTCGCTGTCGCTTCGCCTTCGTCCTCGCCGTCATCGGCCAGATCGGACAGGTCGTCACCCCACGGGTTGGCCTGGGGACCGGGAACGATGCCCGCGATGTCGGGGTCGATGCCTGGAGGCGCGTCTGGCGACTGGGCGCGGCGTTCGCGCGCGTCGACACGCTTCTGGGTCTTCTGCTTCTGCCGGTCTTGCCGCGCACGCTCACGATCGCGTTTGCTGCGGGGACGTCCCTGGAACATGCCTCGCTCCGATGCGCGGGCGCACCTGGCCCCGACAACCCCGGAACCAGTCGCACCGCGCCGACTCCGCGAATCGCGGAGGCGCATGGCGATCTTATCAGCCCCGGGGCTCTGGCGCGGCCGGAGATCCGGGCCGTCGTGGCCGTTGCGGTAGGATCGGCAGCGACGTGTCCCAGCCCCCGTCCCACCTGCCACGGCGGCAGTTTCTCGCCAAGACGGCGGCATTTCTTGCCCTGTCGCAGGGCGGGCTGTCGCCCGGAGACGCACCGGCCTGGCTGTGGACCGGCGCGGTCACGGCCGCCTCGGCGACGGTGCTGTGCGCCTTCGAACAACTGCGCGGGCCGACCCCGCCGCTGCTGCTCAGCGAAGCAGCGAGAGCCTGTCCGACGCCCGCACCGTCGAGGGCCGGGCCATGCCGGCGCCCTCGCGCAGCCACGCGGGCCGGGTCGTGGTCGAATACGCCCTGACACGGCTGCTGCCCAACCGCGAGTACTTCGGCGGCTTCACGCCCGGGCAGCGGCACCCTGGTGCGCTTCCGCACCTTTGCCACCGGGGCCCTTCAACTTCACCGCGGCGTTTGCCTCCTGCGCCGGCGGCACCCGGCTCGTGCCCATGTCGCATGTGTCGAACAGCCGGGTCTTCGACGCCATCGCCGCGCTCGATCCCCATCGTGTTCATCCACATGGGCGACCTGCACTACTACAACCTGGTCGGCGTGGCGCGGCCGCTCGAGCCGCTGATGGGCCGGTTCCGCCGGTCGCTCGACCGCGTGCTCTCGCAGGAACACCAGGCGCTGCTCTATCGCCGCACGCCGATCGTCTACATGTGGGACGACCACGATTTCGGCCCGGACGAGGCCGACCACAACTCGCCGACGCGCGATGCCGCGCGCGCCTACTACGCCACCGACGTGCCGCACTATCCCCTGCCGCTCGGCGCCAACGCCGATGGGCCGATCACCCAGCGGTTCGACATCGGGCGCGTGCGCTTCCTCATGACCGATGCGCGGTCGGAACGGCGGCCGGCCGAGCGCACGCTGCTCGGGCAGCGCCAGTTCGCCTGGCTGCTCGAGGAACTGGGTCAGGCCGCCGCC
This sequence comes from uncultured Acidobacteriota bacterium, assembly GCA_963814395.1. Classification (GTDB taxonomy): domain Bacteria; phylum Acidobacteriota; class Vicinamibacteria; order Vicinamibacterales; family UBA2999; genus CADEFD01. The sequence continues at coordinate 72,287 of CAWFCS010000027.1, read as the reverse complement.
GACCGGGTGCCGCTCGTGGCGTGGGTGAACCCGGTGCCGTGGATCACGCGCCGACGGCGACGGCCACGGCTGGGGCATGTACGCGGACGAGCGCAGCGCCCTCGCCCGGCGCATCACCTCGCTCGGTCTGCAGTCGCGGCTGGTGATGCTGAGCGGCGACGCCCACATGCTCGCCTTCGACGACGGCCGGAACAACGTGAACGGCGGCTTCGTGGTGGCCCAATCGGGGCCGCTCGACCGGTTCGTGCGGCCCAAGGGCGGACCCTACTCTCACGAGCCGCCGGTGCAGAAGAACGGCCAGTTCGCCACCTTGCAGGTAGAGGACACGGGGACCGTGCTCACCGCCACGCTGCAGGGACACCGGCATCTCGGCAGCGGCCGATCCGTGCTGGTGCCGGAGACGCGGCTGCAGCTGCGCTGCGCCGGCGGCCGCTGCGAACTGGTGCCCCCCACCCCGCCGTCGACGACGGCGGCCGTGGCCAAGCGCGGCTGAGCGCGCCTGGAGAGCACCTGACGCGCGCCTAAGGAAGGCGGGCGTTGCGCGCGGCCACGAGCGGCACGATGTCGCCGATGCGGTGGATCCGGGGGCAATCGGCCTGGTCGTAGAGGCGGCCGATGTCGAAGAGCACGGCGTCGGCCAACCGGGCCGCCCGGGCGCCCGCCACGTCGATGTGGAAGAAGTCGCCGACATGGATCGTGGTGGCCGCGATCGCGCCACTTTCGGCGAGCGCCAGGTGGAACAACTGCGGGTCGGGCTTCTCCACGCCCCACTGATGCGAGTCGAGGATCACGTCGACGTGGGGCGTGAGTCCCACGCGGTCGAACATCGCGTGCAGGCGGCCGTTGGCATTCGACACGACGACGAGGCGGAGGTCGAGGGCGCGCAAGGCCACGAGCGCCGGCACGACGTCGTCGGGCACGTGCTCCCAGACGTTGTGCGCGTCGTGGTAGGCCCGCACCTCAGCGAGCGCCCGCGCCGTGGCGTCGGTGGCGGCCATGCCGGCATGGCGCAGCACCGCATCGAAGTAGATCCAGCCCCGCTGGCTGTCGTTGGTGCGCGTCATGAGCGCGCCGGCATCCATCTCGTGCTTCGCCCGCGGCTCGGCGGCTGCGAGCACCGCGGCATCGGCGGCCACGCCGTGCGCGCGCAACGCCGCGGCCACGCGCGTCCAGTTCGGATGCACGAGCACGCCGCCCGCATCGAGGAACACCGTCTCGATCGCCCGGCCGCCTGCGGCAGCCGCCGTCATGGGCGCACCAGGGCGGTGACGTCGCCGCGCAGGCCGCTGAGATCCACGGCGCGATCGCCGGCCGGCAGCGACCGGTGGTACTCGACGAGCGGACGATCGTCGGTGAGCACCGGCCCGTGCCGACGAAGCGCCGCAGTTCGTCGGGGCCCGCGGTGTACCACGACGCGAGCGTCTCGAAATCGGTCGAGGCCGACCTCGTCGAGGGCCGCCCGCGTCTCGGGATGGGCGCGCTTGGCCTCGATCAGGGCCGGCGAGAGCGTGAGCGGCGTGACCGATCCCACCATGAGCTGGCCGTCCAGCCACAACGTGGTCTCGGGGAACACCTCGAGGAAGGTGCGCATGATCAACTTGTACTGCGTGTCGGGACGATGGCCGATCCACTGCAGCGCCAGGCCGTTGCCGGCGAGTGCATTGCGCACGCAGCGTGAAGTACTCGCGCGAGTAGAGATTGCCGGCGCCGGCGTGTTCGGGCTGAATGAGATCGGCAGTCGCCACGTCGAACCGATCGCGGGTGAGCGACAGGAAATTGCGTCCGTCGTCCACGCGCAGCCGCACGTTGGGGCGCGAGAGCAGATCGTAGTTCACGTGCGCGAAGAACTCGGCGCCCTTGCGCACGCTGTCGGAGAGTTCCACGACCAGCACCTCGGTGTCGTGCTGACTCACGGCCCCGGGCGTCGCGCCGCCGCCCAGACCGACCACGAGCGACCGGCGCGGATCGGGGTGCAGCACCATCGGCAGGTGTCCGATCAGCCGGTGCAATCTCACCATCTCTGGCGCGTCCGATGCCTGGTGCAAGCCCGTCGAGGTACATCAGCCAGCCACGGAACGCCCGGGTGTGGATGCTGACCGAGGTCTGCACGCCTTCCTCGCGCCAGAAGATGCGTTCGCCGCGCCCGTGCCGCCGCTCGAGGGCGACCTCGAACGGATCGGGCACGAGGCGCACGGCGCCTGCAAACAGCCATCACCAGCACCAGCGCGCCACGGCGCCGGCCCGTGGCCACGAGCATGACGAGACCGGTTACGAGATACAAGCCAGCGAGCGCAATCAGTGCGCGGCGGCTGCCGAGGCAGCGGGAGCAGCAGGAAGCCGCTCGCCACCGCGCCGGCGATACCGCCGAGCACGTTCGCCGAGTAGAGATGGCCGACGGCACGCGGCGCGCCGCCACTGGCGGACCCGGCGTGCGTCCAGAGGGTGAGCGCCACCGGGAAGGCATAGCCCATGAGCAGCGACGCCGGCAGAATGGCGGCCGCGGCTCCCTGGGTCGAGACCCGCGGTACGCCAGCCGGCCGCGTAGGTGGCGCCGAGGGCTGCCAGCGACAACAGCACGACGAGGCTGGTCGCGCCCTGGGTGTAGGCGAGCACGGCGCTCCAGTCGCGCGGGCGCGCCAGACTGCGCGAGGCCACGGCGCTGCCGAGCGCGATGCCGGCCGAGCACCGTGGCCAGCATCGTGGTGAAGGCGTACGAGGTGGCGGGCAGGAACTGCACCAGCACGCGGAACCAGACGATCTCGAGGGCGAGGGCCGCAAATCCTGACACGGCCATGACCCACATCACGGTGGTGGCAGAAACTGCACTCGCCGCCAATTGTCTCCGTGCCAGGCCCCGTTACAATTGGCGCGGCTTCGACTGGGTCGCTGGCGCCGGCTGAGACGCCAGGCGCCGGCGGCCACGACCAGGTTCACGGCGGCGGCCAGCGATGAACGTGCGCTGGATGCCGAGTCCGCCGATGAACACGTAGCCAGTCAGCAGGGCGCCCGCGAGGGCGCCGGTCGTGTTCACGGCGTAGAGCGTGGCCAGGCGCGTGGCCGAGGCCGACCGCACGAGCGCCGCGTGGCTGAGCACCGGCAGCGTGGCGCCCATGAGCACGGTGGGCACGAGCAGCACGGCCGCCGAGCACGACGAAGCGCGCCACCGTCAGCAGCGCGAGCGAGTCGGGCGCGGCCGTCGAGAGCAGCCGGTAGGCCGCGGTGGCCAGGTCGAGCAGCGCCGGGCGTGGCGAGCGCCGACACGGCGATGCCGGCCTCCAGCCCCGCGAACACCTTCAGCGGATTGCCGCGCCGGCATCAGCCGCTCGGCCAGCACCGCGCCCAAGGCCAGTCCAGCCATGAACGCCGCCAGCACCGTGCTCGCCGCGTGCACGGTCACGCCGAACACGAGCGCGAGCAGCCGCAGCCACAGCACCTGGTAGGTGAGCCCGCAGGCACCCGAGAGCAGGAACAGGACGCAGAGCAGCAGGAATCGGGGATGTCGACGCATCAAGGCCGTCAGGGGCGCGGGCCCCATCGTGCGTCAATCAGAGCCGTTCCCGCAACTCGCGTTCCCGCAATCAGTCGTGCCGCAAGGCCGTCATCGGCGGCACACGCGAGGCGCGCAAGGCGGGAATCGCGCCGGCGCCGAAGGCAATCAGAGTCAGCAGCACGACGCTCGCCGTGAGCACCACCGGGTCGTAGCCCTGCAACTCGAAGAGCAGTGAGCGAGCCGCGACGCCGATGCCGATGGCGGCCGCCAGACCGAGCGCGCCGCCGATGGCCGTCATGCGCGCCACATGGGCCAGCACGATGCCGCGAATCGAGGCGCCGTCGGCGCCGAGCGCCATGCGCAGGCCGAACTCGCGGGTGCGCTGCGATACCGTGTAGGCGAGCACACCGTAGAGCCCCACCGCGGCCAGGATGGTGGCGAGCGCCGCAAATGCCGCCGACAAGGTGCTGATCATCCGCTCCATGAAGATGTTCTCGCGCACCTGCTGCGCCATCGTCTTGGGATTCTCCACCGGCAAGTTCGGATCGAGCTGACGGAGCGCCGCCTGCGCCGCCGCCGAGGAGGGCGGTCGCGTCGCCGGTGGTGCGCAGGTAGAAATTGATCGAGCCTGAGCGGTCGTTCTGCCGGTAGGGCTGGAAGAACTGCGGCGGCACGACGTCTTTCACCTCGCTGTACTTCGCGTCGCCCACGACCCCGACGATCTCGACGTCCAGCGGATCGGTGGGACCACCGGACGACACGTGCGTGCCGATGGCGTGATCGGCCAGGTTGAACTTGCGCACGAACGCCTGATTGACGACCGCGACCTTGGCTGTGCCCATGGCATCGGCACGCGTGAACTCCCGGCCGGCGATGAGCGGCACCCCGAGCGTCGTGAAGAACCCGGGGCCGATCGCGCTGAACGACGCGCTGGTATTGGTGTCGGGGCCCGCCTCGAAGCCTTGCACGCGCATGCTGCTGCTCCAGTTGCTGCCCGAGATGAGCGCCACGCTCGACGCACTGACCGACGCCACACCCGGCAGCGCCGCCAGGGCGTCCTCCACGCGCTCGAAGAACGCGATCGACTGCGTGGGTGTGTAGCCGTTCAGTTCCGGCGACACCTGGAACGTGACCAGTTGCTCGGTCTTCAGTCCGAGGTCGACGCGGGTGACGTTGTAGAGGCTCTTGACGAACAACCCGGCCGCCACGAGCAGCGCCATCGACAGCCCGACCTGGCCGGTGGCCAGCACCGTGCGGAAGCGCGACGCCGCGCGCGCGCCGCCGGGCTGCCCGGCTTGGTTCTTGAGGGCGGTGACGAGATCGGGCCGGGTGCTGTGGAGCGCGGGATACAGTCCGAAGGCCACGCCGGTGAGGCAGCGACACGCCGAGCGCGAACAGCAGCACCGGCGGATCGATGCTGGTCGGCACCGACGACGCCGCATCCGCTGGCATCAGCGCCACGAGTCCGATCAGCGTGGCGCGGGCCACGGCCAGGCCGGCCACGCCCCCGAGCACGGCGAGCGTGCACGATTCGATCAGCAGCTGGCGGAGGAGCTGTGGGCGGCTCGCGCCAATCGACAGACGCACCGCCATCTCGCCGGCCCGGCCGGCGCCCTTGGCGAGCAGCAGGTTCGCGATGTTCGCGCAGGCCGTGAGCAGCACCAGGGCGGCCACCCCCAGCAAGAGGATGCAGCGGCGGGCGAGCCTCGTGGTGCACGCTGCTCTGCCCGCGCCAGCCCGGCTCCATGGTGAGCGGCTTGGTCTTGAACCGCTGCATGGTCTGGTCGCTCATTCCGGTCTGCAGCGGCACTTCGACGTCGGTGATGATGGCGCGGTACGGCACCTCGAGGGCGGCCCGTGCCTGCTCCATCGAGACACCGGGCTTCAGCCGGCCGAAGACGTAGGCCCAGTAGCTGCGCCGGTTCTCGAAGCCCTTCCAGCCGGGATTCATCACCTCGCGCATCGAGATCGGCACGAACAGGTCGGGACGGTTGCCGAGAGTCGTGCCCTCGAAGCCTCGTGCCGCCACGCCAATCACGGTGAGCGAGGTACCGTTGACCATGACCTGCGAATCGAGCACCGCCGGATCCTGGCCGAACGTCGCCGTCCAGAAGCCGTGGCTCAACACGACCACCGGGTGCGCGCCGGGCGTCACGTCGTCAGCCGGCGTGAGCAGGCGGCCCAGCGCGGGCTGCACCCCGAGCGTCGGGAAGTAGCTGCCCGACACCTCTTCGCCGCTCGTGCTGAGGGTTTGACCACGGGCGGCGACGTTGGCGCTGAAGATGACGTGCGCCGCGAGCCCCGTGAGAGAGGTCTGCGCGCGTTCGAGGTCGCGGAACATCGGGTAGCTGAAGACCGCCTCGCATTCGCCGGCGATGCCGCACGAGTTCGATCCGGGCTTGGGCCGCGGCGTGCCGAGGTTCACGAGCGCGGCGGTGTCGGGCACCGGCAGCGGGCGCAGCAGCATGCGGTCGAAGAGCGAGAAGATGGCGGTGTTGGCACCGATGCCGAGGGCCAGTGACACGACCGCCACCGCGGTGACGAACGGGGTCTTCGACAGGGTGCGGAACGCAAGGCGCAGGTCGGACAACATGGCAGCTCCGAAGCGTTGGACGGATTCCCGGCCGAATCGGTTGGGCAGCTACCCCGCCCGGTGGGGACGAATGCTGGGCCCGGAGGCTCAGCGTCCGGGCCGTTTGCCCCACGTGGGCGGCGGCGGCTCGGTGGTGCGACGGTTCGGCGGCGCGGCCTTCAGCAGACGCAACGCTTCCTGCACGGCGCGCTCGAGCTGCGGGTCGCCGCCGGCGATCACGTCCTTCGGCCAGTTCTCCACCTCGATGTCGGGCCCCACGCCTTCGTTCTCGACGGCCCACGCCCCTTCGCGCGTGAAGAAGCCGCCGCGCGGCGCAATCATGGTGCCGCCGTCGATGAACGGCGGCGTGTCGGCCGTGTGCACCAGGCCGCCCCAGGTGCGCGTGCCCACGAGCGGTCCGATCTTGCGGCGCCGGAACATGTACGGCATCAGATCGCCGCCCGACCCGGCCATCTCGTTGATGACCATCACCTTCGGTCCCCAGATGCCGGCGCCCGGACTCGTGAACGGCATCCGCGTGCCGGCGACGTTGTTGAAGTAGCCGTCGAAGTCGCGCTGCAGCACGTCGATGATGTAGTCAGCTGCCGACCCGCCGCCGTTGTAGCGCTCGTCGATGACCGCGCCCGCCTTGTCCTGCTGCGCGAAGTAGTAGCGGTTGAAGCTCACGTAGCCGGGCTGGCCGGTATTGGGCACGTAGACGTAGGCGAGCTGTCCGCCGGAGAGCTTGTCGACGAGCCGGCGATTGCCCTCGACCCAGGCCCGCGTGCGCAGGGCCTGGTCGTTCGGCACGGGCACCACCGTCACCTGTCGCGCTCCGGCCAGGGCTGGTTGCGCATTCACGCCGAGCACGGTCTGCCGGTTGGCCGTGCCGTCGAGCAGACGGTGAAGGTTGTCGCCGGCAGTGAGTTCCACGCCGTTGATGCTCACCAGGTAATCGCCCACGGCCACGTCCACGCCGGGCGTCGCCAGCGGCGCGCGCAGATCCGGATTCCAGCTCTCGCCGTCGTAGATGCGGGTGATGCGGTGCCGCCCGTTCTCGATGGCGAGGTCGGCGCCCAGCAGGCCGCCGGGCGTGGCCGGCACGTCGGGCAGGTCGCCGCCGCGCACGTAGGAATGGCCGATGGCGATCTCGGCGCCCATCATGTCGAGCAGGTAGTTGAGGTCGGCGCGGTGCCGCACGTGCGGCAGCAGCGCGCCGTACATCGTCTTCATCGCCGGCCAGTCGGCGCCCTGCTGGTTGGGCACGTAGAGGTAGTCGCGCTGATAGCGCCAGCCCTCGTTGAAGATCTGACGGAACTCGGCCTTGGGGTCGAGCTCCATGCGGAGTGAGACCGTGAGGCGCCCGGCGCCGCTCTCGGGCACGCGCCCGTCGGCGTCCACGAGGAAGAGCGCTGCCGCCACAGCCGGCGGCGCGGCAATCGCGTCACTGGCGGGCCGGGCGGGCGTGCGATAGAGCAGCTTCTTGCCGTCGGCGCTCACCGCGTAGTCGGCGACGTTGACGGCAAACGTGCCGGCGGCGCGATCGTTGAGGCGATAGCGGCGAATGGTGCTGCCCGCCACCGGCGCGGCTCCGCCGCGTTCGGCCACCGGCGGCGCTTCGAGCATGAAGACCGTGCCCGCCACGCCCGGCGCGAGGCGCGCATACTGGCGTTCGGGCACGCCCGGCACCGCGATGACGCGCTGCTGGAAGCCGTCGACAGTCGATGGTCTGCAGCGCACGTCGACGCGGCCGAGCGGCGTCGGCTCGACCTTGCGCGCCGCACGCCGGCATCCTCGTCGCTCCGCGGCAGCACGGGACTCGGTTCGCCCTTGCGCAGCACCGCCACGTAGAGCCCGAAGGTCTGCAGGCGCTCGTAGGAGGTCATGTCGAGCCACTGCGAGCGCAGGCCGAGGTCGGTGGAGGCCAGGAACCACAGATACTTGCCGCTCGCGTCCCACACGGGATACATCGCATCGGCCAGGCCGTCGGTGACCTGGTGCTTCTCGCCCGTCTCGGCGTTGGCAATCACGATGGCGCGCGCGAGAGCGTGTTCAAGCGCGTGGCGTAGGCGATCCAGCGGCTATCGGGGCTCCACGACGGCGCGAGCGTGCGTTGCGGCACCATCCACGGGTCGTTGCCCACGACCTTCGCCGTGCCGCTGGCCACGTCGAGCACCCACACGTTCAGGTTGGTGTCGCTGTAGAGCAGCTTGGTGCTGTCGGGCGACCACGCCGGCGCGTAGTAGCGCGTGGGCTTCTCGAGCGCAATCTCGCGCGGCGGCGTCATGCCGTCCTGCGCCTCGACCACCAGGCGGTATTCGCCCGAGGCGTCGCTGAAGTACGACACGTACTTGCCGTCGGGCGACCACGCCGGCTCGCGTTCCGCCGCGGCGCTCGACGCGGTGAGGTTGCGCACGTCGCCCTTGTCCGCCGGCAGCGTGAAGATCTCGCCGCGGGCCTCCACCACCGCCCGCTTGCCGGTGGGCGACAGGGCCAGGTTGGTGATGCGGCTGGTCACGTCTTCCCAGTGCGTCATCATCCAGGGGAAGTCGCCCACCGCCCGGATGGGCACCGGCGCCGCCTTGCCGGTCTTGAGGTCGAGTTCGTGCACGTAGCCGGCCTGCTCGAACACGATCGCGCCGCCGCCGGCGCCGAGCGCCTTGACGTCGAAGTCGGTGAAGCGGGTCACCTGCGTGAGCTGCTTCGCTGCCCGGCGCGAACGCCCACACGTTCGACACGCCGTCGCGGTCCGAGAGGAAGTACGACGGTGTCGCCCAGCCACACCGGGTCGATGTCCTTCGAGCCGGTCCACGGCGGCGACACGAGCGCGTGGCTCGTCAGATCCACGATCCAGATCGGCCGGTTCTGTCCGCCGCGATAGTTGCGGCGCTCCTCGTCCCACGAGCTGTTCATGCGGTAGGCGATGCGCCGGCCGTCGGGCGAGAGCTTGCCCTGATAGCCGCGCGGCAGCGCGCAGCGGCGTCTCCGGGCCACCGGCCACGGGCCACCGTCCAGAAGCGCGCCGTGGGCGTGGGCGACGCCGTGGCGCGGGTCGAGGTGAACAGCACGCGCGCGCCGTCGGGCGTCCAGCCCTGCACCAGGTCGGGACCGGAATGCCACGTGAGCCGCGTGGGCTCGCCGCCCGCCACCGGCACGGTGTAGACGTCGGCGTTGCCCGCGTAGTCGGCGCTGAAGGCCAGCGTGCGGCCGTCGGGCGAGAGCTGCGGGTGGCTCGCCTGGCCCTGGAAGCTCGTGACGCGCCGGGCCGCGCCGCCGCCGCGTTCCACGATCCAGATGTTGCTGGCGTAGGCAAACGCGATGTGCGTCGCGCTCACGGTCGGCTGCCGCAGCAGTCGGCGTCGTCGTCCCGGGCACGGATCGTCACCCGGCGCCGCGCCCCGCAGGCCGCCGCCGCAGCCAGCACCGCCACGAGCGACCACACGACACGCGGGAGAACAGCAAGACGCACGCCCATGAATGGCTCCTCCGGCCCAGCCGCACGACGACGGGCCGACGTATGGTTCCACAGCCGCGGGGCGAAGGCCAGCCACGAGGCGCGGCCTCGTGCCCACTCTGAATCTGGACCGAGATCAGACCAGAATGTGAAATAATCAGGCCATGCTGACGATCTCCGTCCAGGATCTCAAGGCGCGGCTATCGAGCGCGGTCGCCGAGGCCGAGGCCGGCGCCACGCTGATCATCACCCGCCACAATGAGCCCGTCGCCCAGCTGACGCCAGTCTCCGCGACGCACACCCACCGAGGCGCCCGGGTCGGTTCGAGCCGGCTGAGGCCCGCCATCAAGGGCGGGCTCCGGGGCCCCAAAGGCCTGCTCATGGCGACGCTGCTCGACGACCGGGGCGACCGGTGAGTGCCGCCCGGAAGCGACGGGTCTACGTCGACACCTCGGCCTATCTGTCGTTGCTGCTCGGCGAACCGAACGCCGGCCGGATCGCCAACGCGACCGACGGGGCGGCGTGTCTCTCGAGCGTGCTGCTCATCCTGGAGGCGACGGCGAAACCTCGTCAGGCTCGCCCGGCAGGGTGCTCTCGACGCCAGCAAGTACGAGGCGTGCCTCGCGCGGGTCTCGGCCGACGTCGAGGGGTTCGAGCTACGGGATCTCACGCTCGAGTTGTGCACGTCCCTGGCCATGCCAGCGGTAGCGACACCACGGTCGCTCGACCTCGCACACCTGCAGACAGCCCTCTGGTTCCACACGGCGCAGCCACTCGACGCCTTCCTGACCGCGGACGTCGCGCTGGCCCAGGCCGCACGCGAGCTGGGCCTGCCGGCCTGAGGTGACATCCGCGCGCTCGAAGCAATCGCTGGCCTCGATGGACTTGCCCAGCGCGAACCCGCCTCGCCACCCCGCCCAACGCTACGGCACGTTCACGATGACGTCGCCGGAGAACGCGGAGATGAGCGCACCGTTCACGGCGCGGACACGGACGTAGTACGTGCCGGCCGGCACGTTTGGCGCGACCAGGGACGGCGCGGCTCCAAGGGACAGGCCGGCAACCAGATTGGCGAGGCCGGTTGCCGACCCGACCTCCAGCACGTAGCCAGTGACCGAGCTGGCCGGTGGCGTCCACGAGAGCGTGACGGTCGCCCCTGACACGTGGGCACTGAGATTGGTCGGCGGGGTCGGCGCACCAGGCGCCGGCACGAATACCGCCACCTCATTGGAAAGCACGCTGACGCCGCACCCGTTCACACTCGCCACAGCCACGTAGTAGGTGCCCGGCGGCGCGCCGGCCGTGGCAAAGGCAGTCGTCGATTCCGGCAGGGCGAGACGCAGCGCATCGAGCGTGCCTGGCGCGAGTCCGACGCGCAGGTCATAGCCAGTTGGCGTGGAGCCGGCGGGCGGCGTCCACTGGAGCACGGGCGGCACTCCGGCGACCGACAGCGACGGCGCAACTGGAACCGTCGCACAGCCCGAGGCACCGGTCGAGAACGCGAACTCCTGCGACGCGGGCCCGTCGACCCCGCCGGCACTCGGCACGATGCGCAGGAAGTATCGACCCGCCGGGACATCGGCCACCACGCCGGTGCCCGCGTAGCGCGGCATGGACACGACGGCCGTGTCGGACGCTCCAGGCTGACTGCCGACGCGCAAGGTATAGCCGGTGGGCAGTGCGCCCGTCGCCGCTGGCGTCCAACGGATCGTGACCCGTGTCCCCTGCACCAACACGCCGACGTCGGCCACGGCATCCGGTGCACCGCCCGGCGCCCGACGGACGAAGTACAACGGGCGGCCGTCCCCTGGCACGTAGGTGGACGCGAGCAGCCCCGCTCCGGTTTCGATCAACACGTCTGGCCGTGGAGCCTGCACCGGATTCCACGGCAATTCGACGCCGGTAGACGCGTCGAGCGCCGTGATGCCGAAACTCGGGTGCTGCGTACTGAAACCGGAGGAGAACACGGCGCCACCGTTGGCGGCCACCCGCCCCGCGCCCAGGAAGGCCTGGGGCGTCCAGAACTCCAGGGTGCGCGTCACGACGTTGACACTCGCCAGGCCGGCCCGAGGCTGCCCTTGTAGGGTGGTGAAGCTGCCCCCAACGAAGAGGCGCGCACCCGACAGAGAGATGTTCTCTACGGTTGCGTTGGCCTGGAGATCGAGCGGGTCGAGAGCCCCCGTGCCCGCATCGAAGGCCGCGAAGCCCGCGCGGCTGGCTCCGCCGACGGCCGTGAACTCGCCCGCCGCCCAGACTCGGCCCTGGGCGACAGCCAGGCCGGTGAAGCCGCGATAGTTCACTCCAGAGAACAGCGGGGCGCTGAACGCCGTCGAGACCGCGCCGGAGTCGGCGTCGATCCTAGCGAGGGACGGTCGTGACACACCGTTGATGCTGGCGAAGTGGCCTCCCACGTAGAGATCGCTGCCGGACAGGGACAGTGCGCCGATGGTCGAGAAGTCCGGCGCCGTGATCACCGGCGCGAAGCTGGTCACCGTTCCCGTCGAGAGATCGACGGCGCCAAGAGACGTGCGCGGCTGTCCGCCCAACGTCGAGAAAGCCCCGCCGACCAGCAGCGTGTTGCCCCGAAGCGCCATCGCATATACAAATGCGATGCGCGGCGTGATCCCTGGAAGCGTGATCAGCCGGTCAGCTGCGAGGTCGACGCCGACCAGCCCGCGGGCGCGAACCGATCGGTACGTCCAGAACATGCCGGCCGTCGCCACTCGCGCGCCGTCGACGGCAAACGCGAGCACCAACGAGCCGGGGGCTGGATCCCAGCGTAAATCGACGACCCCGGTGATGGGATGGACTCGTACCGCGTGTCGCGGCCGCGGCCCGTCAATGACACCGCCGATGTAGATTCCCTCGGGCGTCGCCGCCAGGGCGAACACCACGCTGCCGGCTGCCGTCGGGGCCCACGGCAGCACGCCCCCGGTTGTGACGTCGATGGCGGCAACACCATGACGAGGCTGTCCTCCGACCATGGAGAAACCGCCGCCCACGTACAGGGTCGTGCCGATGAACGCAAGGGCCGTCACCTGAAACTCGCCCCCGCGCGGCGCCGGTAGCAGCATGGCCAGCCCTCCGGTCGCCCGGTCGAAGGCCGCGAGATTTTCGACGGGCGTCTGGAAACCTCCCCCCGCAAACACCATGGTCGGCGTCACCACGAGCGCGTCGACGCTTCCGGAGATGATGGGCGCAAAGGCTCCGACGACGGCCGACGTCCGGTGTACGACGGCGAGACCGTTCCGGGCAACGCCACCAACCTCCGTGAAGAACCCACCCAGGAACACGTCGTCGGCATCGACGACGATCTCGCTGACTTGAAATCCGGTGATGGCCGGACTCCACGACAGGGGCGTCTCGCCGGCGATGTCAATCGCCGCCGCGAAGGTCCGGGTCAGGCTGCCGAGCGACGTGAAGTTGCCCCCGAGGTACAACGTGGTGCCGTCTCGGGCGAGGGTGTAGATCTCGCTGAAGGCGCCGCCGACATCGAGGCTCCACGGCGTGCGCTGTCCTGCAGCGTCGTAGCGCAGCAGCTGACGACGCTGGCCATTGACCACGAACAGGCCGCCGACGAACCATCCGCCGACGCCGTCGCCGACCACGGCGTTGACCTGCGCCCCCGCCAGTGCGGGATCGGCCAGCATCAGCTGCGCCGACTGCGCGTCGAACACCGCCACCGGGCCAATCACGTCACTCCGTCGGGCGATGGACTGGAAACTGCCGCCGAGGTAGAGGCGCGAATCGACCTGCACCGCGGCATCCACCGCGCCACCATCGACGACCCACGGCAGCGACGACACATCGTCCGGCAAGGTCTGGGCGGCGAGCGAACTCGCAGCGCTGGCGAGCGCCCACACGACCACCGCCCGCGCGTATCTCATGCCGTCTCCTTGGCAGGCGCAGCCTCGTTACCGGAAGCGCGCTTGCAGCTTGTCCAGCTCCGCGCTGCCCGGGCACAGGCTCTCGAACGGCAGGTTGGTGAGCGGCCCAGGCACGATGGCGTTCTGCTCGGCCATGTCGTGTGAGTCCGGCGAGATGTAGAGCAGCCCGGTGAGCACTTCGCCCTCGCGCTGCCGCTCGCGGATGTAGTTGTAGGCGGTGTCGCGGTTGGTGGCGTCGTAGTGCTCGGCCACGCTGCGGAAGGTGACCCAGCTGCCGTCGTGCATCATCACGCTCTTGGCCGTGCCGGGCGCCTGTTCCGAGGTGATCTCGTCGCGGAACGGCACGAAGTCGGCCTGCACGACTTCCACCTGGTGTTCGCGCGTGTAGGCGTAGCTCTTGGTGGAGCCTTCGTGGTCGTTGAAGGTCACGCACGGCGAGATCACGTCGATGAAGGCGAAGCCCTTGTGCGCCAGGCCGGCCTTGATGAGCGGCACGAGCTGCGCCTTGTCGCCCGAGAAGCTGCGCGCCACGAAGGTGGCGCCGAGGGTCATCGCCAGCAGCACGCTGTCGATCGCCTCCATCGAGTTCGCCTCGCCCTTCTTGCTCGTGGACCCCGGGTCGGCCGAGGCCGAGAACTGCCCCTTGGTGAGGCCGTAGACGCCGTTGTTCTCGAGCACGTAGAGCATGTTCACGTTGCGGCGGATGGCGTGGCACAGCTGGCCGAGGCCGATCGACAGCGAGTCGCCGTCGCCCGACACGCCGATCATCGTGAGCGTCTGGTTGGCGGCGCCGGCGCCGGTGGCAATCGCCGGCATGCGGCCGTGCACGCTGTTGAAGCCGTGCGCTTCCTTCAGGAAGTAGGCCGGCGTCTTCGACGAGCAGCCGATGCCCGAGAGCTTCGCCACGGTGTGCGGCGCGATGTCGAGCTCCCAGAACGCCTGGATGATGGCGGCGGTGATCGAGTCGTGGCCGCACCCGGCGCAGAGCGTGGTCATCGCGCCTTCGTAGTCGCGGCGCGTGAGCCCGATCGCGTTCTTCTTCAGCGACGGGTGGTGCGCCTTGGGCTTGGCGATGTAGGTCATGCCGCTTTCTCCATCTTGGCCTTCACGCCGGAAATCACGTGATGCGCGCTCATCGGGAAGCCCGCGTAGTAGCGCACCGACTCGAGCTGCGTCAGCGGCACGCCGGTGTTGAGCATGAGCAGGCTGCGCAGCTGCGCGTCGCGGTTCTGCTCCACCACGAAGTTGGTCTCGTGCTCGGCCAGGAAGGCGCGCACCTCGTCGCCGAACGGGAACCCGCGCACGCGCAGGTAGTCCACGGCGATGCCGTCCTTGGCCAGCAGGTCCATGGCCTCGACGCAGGCCGCGTGGCAGCCGCCGACGGTGACCAGGCCCACCTTGGCGCCGGGCGTGCGCCGTGATGATCGGCGCGGGCACGGCCTTGGCGGCGTTCTGAATCTTGCGGTCGATGCGGTCGAGCACCTCCTGGTACTCGTCCGAATCCTCGGTGTAGGCGCCGAACTTGTTGTGGCCCGAGCCGCGCGTGAAGAACGCGCCCTTCGGATGCACGCCCGGCAGCGAGCGCTGCGGAATGCCGTCGCCATCCACGTCGAGGTAGCGATAGAAGGTCTTGGCCGCCTCGAGCTCGCCGGCCGACAGCACCTTGCCGCGATCGGGACGATAGGCGTCGTCCCACTGCAGCTTCGGCACCATCCAGTCGTTCATGCCGATGTCGAGGTCGCTCAGCACGAACACCGGCGTCTGGAAGCGTTCGGCCAGGTCGAACGACGCCGACCGCCATCTCGAAGGCTTCCTTCGGGTCCGACGGATACAGGCAGATGTGGCGCGTGTCGCCGTGCGAGGCGTAGGCGCACAGCATCAGGTCGCCTTGCTGCGTGCGCGTGGGCATGCCCGTGGACGGCCCGGTGCGCTGCACGTCGAAGATCACGGCCGGCACCTCGGCGTAGTAGGCCAGGCCGATGAACTCGTTCATCAGCGAGATGCCCGGACCCGACGTGGGCGTGAAGGCGCGCGCGCCGGCCCACGAGGCGCCAATCACCATGCCGATGGCGGCCAGTTCGTCTTCCGCCTGGATGATCGCGTAGCGGTTCTTCTTGGTCTCCTTGTCGACGCGGAACTTCTGGCAGAAGCCCTTGAAGCCTTCCATCAGCGAGGTCGACGGCGTGATCGGATACCACGCGCCCACCGTGGCGCCGGCAAACACGCAGCCGAGGCCGGCGGCGGTGTTGCCGTCGATCAGGATCTTGTCCTTCGTCTCGTCCATCCGCTCGAGGCGAATCGGCAGCGGACACGCGAAGTGGTCCTTCGCGTAGTTGTAGCCGAGCGCGATGGCCGTGTCGTTCGACGCCAGCAGCGCGGGCTTCTTCGAGAACTTCTCCTGCGTGAGCGCGCGCACCACTTCGGTGTCGATGCCGATGCAGCGCCGCCAGCGCGCCGGCATAGGCGATGTTCTTCATGAGGATGCGCTCGCGCACCCCCTTGAAGGCGGCGTTGCACAGCTCGGCCAGCGGCACGCCGAGATAGGTGACGTCGGGCCGCCGCAGTTTCTCGTCGAGCGGCCAGCTCGAGTCGAACATCAGCCAGCCGCCGCTGCGCACCTCGGCCACGTCCTTCGCGTAGGTGGCGGCGTTCAGCGCCACCATCAGGTCGAAGTGCGGCGTGCGCGCGGTGTAGCCGTCCTTGCTGACGCGGATCTCGTACCACGTGGGCAGGCCCTGGATGTTCGACGGGAAGACGTTCTTGCCCGTGACCGGAATGCCCATCCGGAAGATGGCCTGCATGATCAGGCCGTTGGCGCTGGCCGAGCCGGTGCCGTTGGCCGTGGCGATCTTGAACGCGAAGTCGTTGACGCGGTCCATGACCTGAATCCCCCTCGCCCTATCGAGCCGCCGCGACCGATTCGGCCGCGTGCTTGGCCTGCGGCCACTCCAGCACGAACTTGCGCATGTCCCACGCGTAGGTCGGGCAGCGCTCGGCGCACAGGCCGCAGTGCAGGCACACGTTCTCGTCCTTCACCATCACGCGCTTGGTCTGCTTGAGGGGATCGGACACGAACAGCGCCTGGTCGAGATTCTCGGCCGGCGCCATCAAGCTGCGTGCGCAGCGTCGGCTTCCTCCGCGGCCGGCACGATGGTGAGGCAGTCCACCGGGCAGATGTCGATGCAGGCATCGCACTCGATGCACAGGTTGTCGGTGAAGTGCGTCTGCACGTCGCAGTTGAGACAGCGCTGCACTTCCGCCTTCACCTGTTCCTCGGTGAAGCCCTCTTCCACCTCGGTGGTCATGTTCTGGAAGCGGAGCGGCATCTCCACGTGCTTCATCTTCTGCCGCTTCGACGCGTCGTAGTTGTTGCTGTAGGCCCACTCGTGCAGGCCCATCTTGGTGCTGGTCAGGTTCATGCCCTGCGGCGGACGTTCGGTGACCGCCTGCGCCCTGACAGAACTGGTGCACCGAGATGGCGGCCTGATGCCCGTGCTCCACCGCCCAGATGATGTTGGCCGGGCCGAACGCGGCGTCGCCGCCGAAGAACACGCCCGGGCGCGTCGACATGAAGGTGGTCTTGTCCACCACCGGCATGTCCCACTTCTTGTCGAACTCGAGGCCGATGTTCCGCTCGATCCACGGGAAGGCGTTGTCCTGCCCGATGGCCAGCACCACCGTGTCGCACGGGATGATCTCGCGACCGGCGTTCTCCTGCACGAGTTTGCCGTTCACCTCGGTGGAGGTGAACTTGTCGAACTCCATGCCGGTCAGCACGCCGTTCTCGATGATGAAGCGCACCGGCTGCAGGTTCTCGAGGATCTCGCACGGCCTCTTCTTCGGCGTCCTCGAGTTCCCAGGGCGACGCCTTGAAGTACTTGCGCGTCTTGCGGGCGATGACCTTCACGTCGGTGGCGCCCAGGCGCTTGGCCGAGCGGCAGCAGTCCATGGCGGTGTTGCCCACGCCGATGATCACGACGCGCTTGCCCACCGAGTCGATGTGCCCGAAGTGGATCGACTCGAGCCACTCGATGCCGATGAAGATCTGATCCGACTCCCGGCGGCCGGGGATGTCGAGTTCCTTGCCCTTGGGCGCGCCGCTGCCCACGAACACGGCGTCGTATTCCTTGGAATCGAGCAGCTTCTCGAGGCTGTCGACCGGCGTGTTGTAGCGCACGTCGACGCCCATGTCGACGATGGCGCCGATTTCCTCGTTCGAGCACTTCGGGCGGCAGGCGGAACGACGGGATGTTGACCCGCATCAGGCCGCCCGGCCGGTCGAACTTCTCGAAGAGCGTCACGTCGTAGCCGAGCGGCATCAGGTCGTTGGCCACGGTGAGCGACGCCGGGACCGGCGCCGATGAGCGCCACCTTCTTGCCGTTCTTCGCGATCGGCGCCTTGGGCAGCCGCGCCATGAGGTCGTCGCTCTTGTGATCGGCGGCCACGCGCTTGAGGCGGCAGATGGCCACCGGCTTGCCGTCGACACGGGTGCGCCGGCAGGCCGGTTCGCACGGCCGGTCGCAGGTGCGCCCGAGGATGCCGGGGAACACGTTCGATTCGCGGTTGAGCAGGTAGGCGTCGTCGTAGCGGCCTTGCGCGATGAGCCGGATGTATTCAGGAACGTTGGTGTGCGCCGGGCAACCCCATTGGCAGTCCACCACCTTGTGGTAGTAGGCGGGGTCGTTGGTGTTCGTTCGCTGCATGGAACCTCTGTCGGCGATGGGCCATCACGCGAGATGTCCGGCGCGATTCAGGCGTGCCTGCCGCGGATTATACGTGGGTTCGGCCAACCGTCGCGCGGGTGCCAGCAGCGCTACAGTGCCACGGTGATGTCGGTCTGGCGGAAATCGTCGCCCACGAAGAGGAGCGCGTCGCCAGCCACGGAGGCGGTGGCGTAGGCGAGACAGTCGCCGAAGTTCAGGGCGGCCTTGTGTCGGCCGCGGCCGAACCGGTCGAACGCCGACGACGCCGCCCGCCATTCGCGTTCGCCAAACGGGACGATCGTGAGGGCCAGTTCCTTGACGAGCGCGTCGAGCTCGCGCGCGTCCGGCGTGCCCCGCCGCCCTGCCAGCACCGTGCCGGCCTCGACCAAGGTCGGCGCACCGACCCGCACGGCATCGGCCTCGAGAATGCAATCCACGAGATCCAGAAAACCGGGCTCGGAGAAGAGGATCGCGATCAGGGCCGAGGAGTCGAGGGTCATACGCCGCCAGGCCCGTAACCAAGGATGTCGTCTTCCTCGGCGCGGGTCAGCCGCCGGCCGAGTTGGCTACCGGGGATGGTGGGCCAGACCTTCGTCTTCAAGAAAGCCAGGAGCCGGGCACGACGTTCTGGCGTCGGCTTGCCTTTGAGCCGGCCGCGCCGCTCCAACAACGCCCGGCGAATGGCCTCGGTCTTCGACTCTCCGGTGAGCCGTGACACTTCGGCCGCGAGCCGCTCGACCTCGAGATTCTTGACGTTCAATGCCATGACTACACCATGGTATACCGGTGTGGGTGTAAAGGTGTAATTCCAGAACTCCTCGCGTCTCAACTCCCCGGCTACAATGCCGCGTGCTCGCCTTTGGGCCCTTCACCCTCGACCTGCGCACCTACGTGCTGTCGAGGGACGGCGCCATGGTGCCGCTCTCGCCCAAGCTGGTGCAGGTGCTGGCGTGCCTGGCCGAGGCACGCGGCGAGCTGGTGACCCGTGAGCTGTTGCTCGACCGGTATTGGCCCAGTCTGACGGTCACCGACAACACGCTCACCCGGGCCATTGCGGATATCCGCAAGGTGCTCGACGACGACCCCGCCACTCCCGCCTACATCCAGACCCTCGCCCGGCGCGGCTACCGCTTCGTGGCGCCGGTGCGCAGCGAATCGGCCGCGCCCGACGCGGCCCAGGCCGGCGTCGTGGCCGTCACATCCGCGTTTTCCGGTCTGGAGCCGTTCATCGCGTGGGAGCGCGGCCGCGCCGCGCTCGAATCCCTCAGCGTGGGCGCCCTGCCTGGCGCGGCAGAGGCGTTCAGCCGGGCCGTGACCGGCGCGCCGCAATATGCGCCGGCTCACGCTGGGCTCGCCAACGCGCACGTGTTTCGCTACGAGGCCACACGGGTGGACAACACGCCCGACCTCGAGGCGCTCACCTCGGCGATCGCGGCGGCCTCGCGCGCCACCATCCTCGACCCCACGATGGGTGAAGGGTGGGCGGCGCTCGGGCACGCACTGGCTCACGCCGGCCGCACTGAAGACGCACGTGCCGCGCTGCGCCAGGCGTTGGCGCTCGAGCCGCGCAACTGGCGCCATCACTACCGCATGGCCGTCTGCGCCTGGGGCGAGGAGCGCCTGCGTGCGGTGGAACGCGCGGAAGCGCTGCTGCCTGGGTTTGCCGGCACGCAGATCCTGTCGGCCATGGTGCTCATCGCCCGTCAGTCGTTCGACTTCGCGAGCGAGGCGGCCAGGCGCGGCGCCGCCGCCCAGGCGACGCAGCACGGCCACACCCTCTACCCGGGCAACGGCTTGCTGTGGCTGCGGGGCCTCACGGCCGCGGCGCACGGGCAGCTCGGCGCGGCCCTCGACGATTTCCGCGCCGAAGCGGCATTTTCCACCCAGGCCACCACCGTCTACGCCCGCGAGGGCCTGGTGCTGGCGCGGGAGGCCGAGGGATTCACGCTGCTGGGGCTCGGCGACGGCCCCGCCGCGCGCGAGGCCTTTGCCGGGGCCATCGCGGCGTCTCCTGGCCACGCGCGTGCACTGTTGGGGCTGGCCGTGGCCAACGGCGCTGCCAGCCAAGCGGTTGAGCACGTGACGGCGGCCTGCCGGGCCCTCGACCAAGCGGGCAAACACAGCGAACAGGCGCTGGTCCTGGCCGCGGCCCAGGCCTGGGCGGGCGACGCGGATGTCGGCGTGGCGCACGCGGAGGCCGCCCTGGCGGCGGCCTTGGCCGACGGCACGGGGTGGAGCCTGCCGGCCGACCCGATGTTTGCGCCGCTGCGCGCCAGCGCCGGCTACCCACGGCTGCTCGCCCGCCTCGCCTCGCGCGCGTCCTGACCCGCCCCGGCGCTCACGGTTTCTCACCCGACCTGGAAGGACTCCCGGCCGCCGCGACGCGTAGTCTCCGAAGCCTGGAGGTGATCGTGCGTTTCAGTTGGCTCCCCGTCGCAGTGATACTCGCGGGTTTCGCGCAGGAGACGAGTGCACAAGGCACGTCTCCCTCGGTTGAGCCCGGCACCCGAATCTTCGTCACTCGCTTTGCCGGCGCGCCCGTCGAAGGGCCGCTGATCGCCCTCAGCCCTGACTCGGTCGACTTACTGGTCGATGGCACCGCATGGACGGTTCCGCTCGGACAGGTCGCGCGCGTGCAACGAAGCGGCGACCGGAGCAGCGATGGCGCCGCCAAGGGCGCGCTGCTCGTGGGCCTCTGGTGCGCAAGAGTCTGCGGCCAAGGCCTCGACAACGGCGGGCAGCTTGGGCTGGCCGTGCTCGGCAATGCGGCGGTGGGGGGCCTCATCGGCTGGGCCATCGATCGCGGCCGCACCGGGCGCACCACGATCTATCCCTTCCCTAAGGCATGGCGTGGCGCGCGCTGAAGGGGCCGCGCCGCCCACGCGACAAACGCCCTCCGATTGTGGTGTCGGCGGAGCCAGCCGGGCGTAGCATGGATCGCATGGAGGCTCATATGTCGAGACACATCCTCGCAGTCCTCTTGCTCACTGCCCTCATCGCCCTGCCGTCCCTGGCGGGCGCGCAGCCGCCGGTTCCTCCCGTCCCCGCTCAAGCGTCGCACGCGGCGGTCGCGCAGCAGATCTCAGCCAACCCCGTGGGACTGCTGATCGATCTGTTCAACATCGACTACGAGCGGCGGGCTACCGACTCGCTGTCGATTGGCATCGGCGGGTCGACGTCCACGACCGAGGTCTACGAGTACGACAGCTTCTACAACGAGACCTCACACCGTGAGCGCTACCTCAACGGCGACGTCTACGTCCGCTTCTATCCCTCGGGCACGGCCTTGAACGGGCTGGCCTTCGGCGTGAAGCTCGGTCTCACCCAGGTGCCCGATCAGGGCTCGTACTTCGGCTACGGCTTCGATTTGAACAAGAGCTCGATCTTCGGGGAGCACTTCTATTTCGGCTATGGCTTTGGCCTGAAGCGCCTGGTGGGCGTCGACCAGAACGACTTCGACCTCGAGTACATCCCGACACTCCGGCTGAACGTCGGCGTCGGGTTCTAGTCGCCGGGGCCCGGCCCGGCTACGCCGGGGACGGGTCGGCTCCCGTTACCGGCGCCATTGGCGAGGTCGACGCTGCCAGATGGCGGCTCCCGGCCTCGCATACCAGGCTGGCCGCGAAACGCTGCTCGGGCGAGCGCTCCTTCACGGTAGGCAGCAGCCACCAGTCGGCCTGCAGGCGCTCGCGCGTGAGCTCCATCACCACATAGCCGCGCGAACGGCCGTCGAGGTACTTCAGGTGTGGTCGCGCTTGCCGGATGGCCGCCGCGCGCGCGTCGGCGTCCGCACCCTGGAACGGCGCCGGCGACGACACCGCCGGACACACGATCTCGACGCCGAGCGACCCGCGTCCGCTGGCGGGGTCATAGCCGTCATCGGCCCGGCGCGGCAGGTCGTAGGCCCAGGAGCTGTGCACGTCGCCGGTAAGCAGCACCAGGTTCGGTACCTGCAACTGCTCCACCATGTCGTAGACGCGGCCGCGAGCGGCGCGATAGCCGTCCCAGGAATCGGGGTTGCCGGCGGTGGCCCCGGCGACGGACTGCGGGGCGAACATCACCTGCTGCCCCAGCATCTGCCAGCGCGTCGTGGCGCGCACCGAGGCCGCGAGTTCGCCCGCGAGCCAGTGCTCCTGCGCGGGCCCCAGCAGGCTGCGGGCCGGGTCGTCGAGCCGGGCCACGTCACTGCGTTCCACCTGCTGGTCGCGGCCGATGAGGCGCGTGTCGAGCATCACCAGGTCGGCGAGATCGCCGAGGGCAAAAGACCGGTAGATGAGCGGCTGACGCGCGGATCCGGTGTCGCGCACCGGCAGCCACTCCATGAAGGCCTGATACGCCGCCGCCCGGCGCGCCCAATAGTCGCCCTCGTTCGCCTGATGGTTTTCGGCCCCGCCCTGCCAGGCGTTGTTCGCAATCTCGTGGTCGTCCCACACCGCGATGAACGGATGCTGCTGGTGTACCGCCTGCAGGTCGGGGTCGGTGCGGTAGCGGGCATAGCGCCGGCGGTAGTCGTCGAGCGCAAGAATCTCGGTAGGGGGATCGACCGGCCCGCGCCGCCGCCAGGTCGGCATCGGCGTAGCGGCCCTGCTCGTAGTCGTAGATGTAGTCGCCGAGGTGCAGCACCACGTCCACGTCGGTGCGCTCCGCGATCCGCGCATAGGCGTTGAAGTAGCCGTGCGGGTAGTTCGAACACGACGCCAGCGCCACTCGCACGCGGCGGGCGCCGGCGGGCGGCAGCGTGCGCGTGCGGCCCACGGCCGACTGCGCACCGAGCGCCTCGAACCGGTAGTAGTAGGTCGTGCCGGGCGTGAGTCCGGCCACGTCCACCTTCACGGTGAAGTCGCGGGCTGCGCCGGTGCGGGTCTCGCCGCGCGCCACCACCCGCGTGAGCGCAGGATTCGACGCCAGGGTCCAGCGCACGGGCACCTCGCCAGCGCCCCCCGACACGCGCGTCCACAGCAGCACGCCGTCGGCGCGTGGGTCGCCACTGGCCACGCCGTGCAGGAACGCGCCGCCGGCACGGCGCGCCGCCTGTTCGGCGGCAGCCGCCTCTAGCGCGCGCGAAATCGGCCAGAGGCACAGCGGCCAACGAAAGGGCGGAGTGGGACAGGAAACGGCGGCGGGTGACGGACATCGGCGGCTCCTCGCCGAGAGCTTACACGCAGCAGGTCACCGCCACGTGACGGACCCATCGCCCGCCTCCCGCCACTGGAGCGCAGGTGGCGCGTACACAGAAATGGGGACGGTGGCGAACCACCGGCCCCATCCCAATCACGAACGGACGCGCGTTAGAAGCGGACGCGGGCGCCGAGGAAGGCGCGCCGCGGCTGCACCCACTGCAGCGCCGAACCGAACGCCACGCCGCCCTGGCCGGCCACCAGATCCTGGTTGCGCACGGAATCCTGGTTGTTCAGCACGTTGAACATGTCGACGAACAGCTCCACGGCCGCCTGGCCGATCGAGCGCACGTATTGCGCACGCAGATCGATCTGGCCCCACGAAGGATTCTCGAGGGAGCCCACCGAGTCGGGCGCGAGCCACCGGTCGACGACGCCACCGAACAGGTAGGCCTCGGCCGTCGGCACGCGCAGCGGCAGGTTGCGGCCGGAGGCGAGGAACGTGCGGCTGGCGATGGTGCCCGAGTTCCACGTGGCCGTGGCGCCGAGCTGCAGGCCGAACGGGAACGAATAGGAACCGCCGCCCTTCGCGATGTTCCGCACCAGCCCGGGCTGCGTGCCGTACTGGTTGGGCGCACGCGGGTCGAGGAACAGCACGTCGCCCTGGAAGTCGGCGTTGCCGTCGGAGTTGGTGTTGCCCTTGCCGTCGTTCCAGTTGTAGGACGTGAGCACCTGCCAGTTGTTGGCGAAGCGCTTGCGGAACACGAACTCCAGCCCCTGGAAGTTGCGCTTGCCGCCCTCGAGCGTGCCGAGCACGAAGTTCGAACCGGGGTTCTCGGTGTAGCCGAAGTAGTCGTAGCCGAGGAACAGCGAGTTCGCCGCGTTGGGATCACCGGGCACGCCGCTGATGCTGGCGTAGCCGGTCGGGTCGGCATACAGGTGCAGGTCGTAGTCTTCGAACACGTTGCGCGTGCGACGGTTGAAGTAGGTGGCGTCGAAGCTCATGTTGTTGCCGAGGTCGACCGAGTAGCCGACCTGGAGTTCGTCGGTGTAGGGGGTCTTGGTCTCGGGCGAGAAGAACGCGTCCTGCACGGTGGCGCCGCCGCGCGTGCGGTAGGTCACGTATTCGCCGAGGGCGAACACCTGCTCTTCGAGGATCGAGCCCGTGAGCGTGCCCGCGAAGTTGGTCATGTCGTTGCGGATCGGGTCGTAGTAGCGGCCCCAATACGCCGACAGCTTGTGGCGGCCGTTGCCGAGCAGGTCGTAGGCGGCGCTCACCCGGGGCGCAAAGGCCCAGTCGAACGTGAAGATCTCGTCGCCGGTGGTGGCGTAGTGCTTCCACTGCTCGGTGCGCACGCCCAGGTTGAGCGTGAGGCGGTTGAACGTCCACTCGTCCTGCGCGAAGAACGACAGGCCGCGCGATTCGGTTTCCTGCGGGCCGAGTTCCGCCTGGAAGTCGCGGTCGTAGCTGCTGTTGAAGACCATCGCGGCGCCCAGTTCGGCCGAGGTGATGGTGCCGTCGCGGTTGGTGTCGTAAGCGGCGTAGAAGCGCGCGCGATCGGGCCGGCCGTTGATGGTGCCGATGAAGCCGCCGAAGTCGCTGGTGTTGGTCACGTCGAACTGCAGGTTCGACCAGCCACCGGCGGCGATCTGCGCGGCGGTGATGTTGCGGCCGTTGTACTGCGGCGCCAGGTTGTAGCGGCCCTGGCCGTCGACGTAGACCGTGTCGCGGAAGTTCTGCGGGTTCTCCCAGCTGCCGCCCACCTTCACGGTGTGGGCGCCGAAGATGCGCTGCACCGTGGCGCGCACGGCGCTGTTGTCGCGCTGGTCGACCAGGTCGCGGCCGAAGCCGCCCTGCTGCTCATCGGCCAGGGTTCGCACGTCGGTGCCCTGGTAGAGCACGTCGATGCGGCCCTGGCGAATGGCCGACAGGTCGGTCACCTCGCCGTTGTGCTTGTTGGCCTGCACCTCGAGCAGCGTGTTGCCCCACACCCGCGTGTAGTTGCCGAGGAAGCGGTGGCCGCCCTGCTCGCGGGCGCGGTCGCGCGCGTTGGTGATGTTGCGATCACGACGGCCGCTCACTTCGGTGGGATCGCTCAAGTAGGTGAAGCTCACCAGGTCGTCCTGGGTGATGGCCCAGCTGGCCTTGGCAAAGCCCTGGTGCTGCTTGTTGGCCACCGACCGCAGGAACTGGTTGGTGTCGAGCGCCGCCACGTCGTCTTCGCGGTTGGTGTAGCGATAGCTGCCGAAGAACCACGCCTTGTCGCGCAGCAGCCGGCCGCCGAAGGTGTAGGCATTGTCCTTGGTCGAGAATTCCTGGGCCGCGCCGTTCTTGTTCTCGGCCACCAGGTCGCTGTTCTGGAAGAAGTAGTTGGCCGAGCCGTGGAAGGTGTTGCTGCCCGACTTGGTGATGACGTTCGAGATGAGGCCGGTGGCGCCGACGAACTCGGCCGGGATGCCGCCGGTGATCACCTTCTGCTCCTGGATGATCTCGGTGTTGAGGTTGGCGCCGAAGGTGCCGGTAACCGGGTCGGTCACGTTCATGCCGTCGAAGTAGAAGACGTTGTCGGTCGAGATGCCGACGGCGCCACCGATGTCGCTGTAGTTCATGCCCGACCGCGACGCCGGGTTGCCCGAGCTGTTCTGGTCGTCAGGGAGCACGCCGGGCACGAGCTGCAGGTAGCTCTGGTAGCTGCGACCCGTGGGCAGCGATTCGGTGAGCTGCAGCGTGATGTCCTGGCCGGCGATGGCGCTCTTGATGTCCACGACCGGCGTGGCGGCAGTAACCGAGACGGTTTCGGTGATACCCGCCAGCGTGAGGCCGAAGGTCAGGGACGTGGTCTGGCCGGCGCGCACCAGGATCTGCTGGCGCACCTGGTCCGCGAACCCCTGCAGGGCGACGGTGATGGTGTACTGCGCCGAGGGGGCGAGGGCCTCGAGGGTGGCGACCCCTTCGGCATCGGTGACCGCCGTGCGGCGGGTGATGGAGTCGGCGGCTTCCGCCGTCACGGTGACGCCCGGCAGGCGGCCTCCGTCGGCGTCGGCGACAACCACCTGAACCGTTCCAGTAATCGCGACCTGCGCTGCCGCAAGGCCAGTGAAGGTCAGCCAGAGTGCCATGGCCATGGCGCTCGCTCGAATTCTCATATGTGTGCTCCCAGCGGAATGTATATCCAGTTACCGAACGGTCGGTCTAAAGGAAATTCCATGCCACAAGTCGCGACCACGGAAGTCTCTGTATAACAAGACCTTAGATTGCTCAGCTGAGGATACGAGGTGGGGAATAATTCAACTGGTTGAACTATTGGGACTGGGGGACGGCGCTTCATCCATTCGTTTGGCACTCGGCACGGCGTTCCAGCCCTGCCAAAGGTCAATTGGGACCAGCGGCGGGGCCGCTGGTCCCGAACGCTCCTCGGCCCCAGCCGTCAAGGCACCACCGAAGGGCCGTTCACAACAGCGTGCGCTGTCCTTGCTCGAGATCGAGCAGCGCCCGCTTGATGGGCAGGCCGCCACCATAGCCGACCAGGGTGCCCTTGGCCCCGATCACCCGGTGGCAGGGAATGATGATCGAGATTGGGTTGGCGCCGTTGGCGAGGCCCACCGCGCGCACGGCCTTGGGGTCGCCAATCCGCGTGGCGAGCTCCCCGTAGCTGATGGTGGCGGCGTAGGGAATCTCCCTCAAAGCCTGCCACACGCGACTCTGGAACGGCGTGCCGCCCGCATCCACGGCGATGCTGAAGGTGGTGAGGCGGCCGGCGAAGTAGGCCTTGAGCTCGCGCGTGACCTCGGCGAAGGCGCGCGCCGACTCGGTCCAGGCGGGGTTCGGCGCCACGCGCTGACGGCCTTGCAGGAACCACAGCTCGCGCAGCACCGAGTCGTCTCCCGCCAGCATCAGCGGACCCACGGGGCTGTCGAGCACGGTGTACTTCATCGCCTCGCCCTTGCGATCACTGGCCACGTTGGAACAGCAGGGTCGCCGCCGGCCGGCCGGCGCGGTCGCGCACGAACACGCGCAGCGACGGGCCGTCGATCTCGAAGTAGCGCCACTCGTTCATGTCCACCGCGTCGGGCAGGAGCCGTTCGCGCCCGACGTCTTCGCTGAGGCCGGTGTAGTCGAACGCGCCGCCGGCAGGTGTGGCCTTGGCCGTGAAGGCCGCGACGACGTTCTGCGGTGCGCGGGCCGCCGGTTCGTCGGCCGCCAGTTCCGCGCGCATGGTGAGGTTGGCGAAGCGGTCGTAGCGGAGGAAGCCGGTGACTTTGCGCGAGCCGCCGTCGGCGGCCTGCATCGCCACGAGCCGCCACTCGCCTTCGAGGGCCGCGCGAACCGGGTCGGCAGACGCCGGGCCGGCCGGCGACTCGGGCGCGCGCATCACGCGCCCGCCCGACCCAGCGCACGACGAGGCAGCAACGGCCAGCACCAGCGGCGCGAGCAACGAGCGGAAGCGCGCATGCATGCTGCAAGCATGCGCCGGGCGACGGCCCGGGCGCAACGCCGGGGCGCGCGCTCAGTTCCCCGACGCCCGGACCCGCAGGCCGCCGAGCGGGAGCACCAGAAACGCCCCGGGCGGGGGCCGCCGCACGCCATCGAGGTCGAGAATCCGGGCGAGCCCGTCGAGGCGATCGCTGGCTACGGCCAGCACGTCGTCGGCCGGGCCGCTCAAGATGTCGGGCGTCGAGAAACGCGAGACCCGCGCCACCTGGCCTCGCACCAGGCCCTTCCGCAAGTCTTCCCGTAGATAGAACACGAACGAGCCCACGCCTTCGTCCACGATCCAGACGTGCGCGGGCACGCGTCCAGCTGCATTGAAATGTGCGGCCAGGCCGCGAGCCGTGAGGCCTTCGGCCACAATCGGCCGCACCGCCAGCGTCAGTGCCACGAGCGCCGCCGCCGTCACGGTCATCACCCGCCCGGGGCCGGCCCGCTCGCCCAGCGTGGGCCACGACACCAGCGCCGCCGCGATCGGCAGCGCGACGACGGCGCCGGCGAGCACCGACGGCGATGCGGGCCCCTGCCACCAGAGAAACGCCAGGCCGAGGGCGGGCACGGCGGCCGTCACCGCAGAGGCCACGCGCAGCCAGGCGCGGTGAGGCGCACCGGCCGACCCGTCGGCCGCGACACGGCGTGCGGCCAGCAGCGCGAGCGCCGGCAACACCGGCAACAGGTAGGTGGCCAGTTTCGAGCCGGCCAGACTGAGCAGCACGAGATCCGCCAGGACCCAGCTCACGAGCAGGCGCTCCGCGTCGGATCGCCCGGCCCGCGCGCGCGGCCAGGCGCCGAGCCACCACGGCCATGCGCCCGCGAGCACGATGGGCAGGTAGTACCAGAACGGCCGTCCGGCGTGGCGCTGCGTGTCGTCGGTGACGCCGGCCACGTGCCGCTCCATGAAGAAGTAGTGCAGGTAGCCGGGCGACGCCTGTTCCATGGCCGCGTACCACGGCCACGCGATGGCCGCGCCGATTGACGATGGCCGCGGCGCCCGACGAAGACCATCCGCCACGACAGCGCGCGCGTCCACACCAGCCAGGCGGCCATGCCCACGCCCACGAGGCCGACGCCGGTGAGGCCCTTGCCGAGCATCGAGAGGCCGAGCGCCACGCCGGCCACGAGGGTCCAGCGCGCGAGCGCTCCGGTCGACGCCGCCGCTGAGGCGCGCCAGAAGGCGCCGATCGCCACGGTCACGAGCGGCACCATCACGAGGTCGTGGAGCGGCGCGAGCGACACGGCATAGGGCAGCAGCATCGTGGCGTAGCACAGCGCGGCCCACTGGCCCGCGACCGCGCCGAACATCATCCAGCCCAGCCAGCCGGTGGCGGCCACCCCGGCCAGGGCCATCATGGTGCCCGGCAACCGCACCGAGAACTCCGACGGTCCGAACGTGGCGATCGACCCCGCCTGCATCCAGAAGTAGAGAATCGGCTTGTCGAGAAACGGCGTGGTGAGCAGGCGCGGCACGGTCCAGTCGCCCCGTTCCACCATCTCGACGGCGATGGCGGCGTGCAAACCTTCGTCGTCCTCCATGAGCGGCACCGGCACCGCCAGCGGCAGCACGTACGCGGCGAGCACGAGCGCCAAGGCGATGCGAGGGAAGGGGATCACGATGGACGGCTCCGCGCGGCTCCCCCACTATAATCGGACCGTCCTATGGCAGTAACGCTCGGTTCGACACGCCTCATCGCCTCGGGGCGCCTGCGCGGCCTGCGTGTGGGCGTGGTGGCCAATCCCGCCTCGGTCGATCCCCACTTCGTGCACGTCGTCGATCGCGTGCGCGCGGCCGACGGCGTGACGCTCGGCGCCATCTTCGGACCGCAGCACGGTTTCAGGTCCGATCTGCAGGACAACATGATCGAGTCGCCGCACGGGCATGACGACACGCGTCGCGTGCCGGTCTACTCGCTCTACAGCGAAACGCGGGAGCCCACCGCCCAGATGCTCGCGGGGCTCGACGCGCTGGTGGTCGACCTGCAGGACATCGGCGCGCGCATCTACACCTTCGTCTACACCATGGCCAACTGCCTGATCGCGGGCCGCAAGCACGGCGTGCCGGTGATCGTGTGCGATCGGCCGAATCCGATTGGCGGCCTCGAGGTGGAGGGCGCGCTGCTGACCGCCGGCTTCGAGTCGTTCGTCGGGCAGTTCGCGATCCCGATGCGCCACGGCATGACGATTGGCGAACTGGCGCGGCTGTTCAACGAGCATTTCGGCATCGGCGCCGACCTCGAGGTGGTGACGATGGACGGGTGGCGGCGCGCCGACTACGGCGACGACGCCGGCGTGCCGTGGATCATGCCTTCGCCGAACATGCCCACGCTCGACACGGCCGTCGTCTATCCCGGCACCGTGCTGCTCGAAGGCACGATGGCGTCGGAAGGGCGCGGCACCACGCGGCCGTTCGAAGTGGTGGGCGCGCCGTGGGTGCACGCCGAAGCGTTTGCCGATCGGCTCAACGCGCACGCGCTGCCCGGCGTGGTCTTCCGCCCGGTGGTGTTCGAGCCCACGTTCCAGAAGCACCACGGCGTGACCTGCGGCGGCTGCCAGATGCACGTCACCGATCGGCGCGCCTTTCCGTCGGTCGCCGCCGGCGTCGCCGTCATCGAGGAACTGCGCCGGGCCAACCCCACGAGCTTCGCGTGGCGGCCGCCGCCCTACGAGTACGAACATCGCCTGATGCCGATCGACATCCTGGCTGGCAACGGCGCACTGCGCACTGCCATCGACGCCGGTGCGTCGGCTGAAGCCATTGCCGCCACCTGGCGCGCCGACGAAGACGCCTTTCGCGCCACGCGCGCGCCCTTCCTGCTCTATGGCTAGCGCGCCCCTGCCGAGCGGGCCGCCGCAGTTCGTGCTCTCGACGGTGATCGACGCGCCGGCCGCGCGCGTGATGCAGGCGTTCTTCTCGCATCGCGATCTGGCCTACTGGTGGCAGATCGAGCGCTCGGTCACCGTGGCCGCGTCCGTCGGGCCCGTTTGCCGTCACCTGGTCCAGTGGCGACGACCGCGACGACCTGCTCGGGCAGCTCGGCGGCACGCTGCACGGCACGGTGATGGACTACACGCCCGATCGCGCGCTGTTCGTGGCCGACGTGTTCTGGCAGCCCCCGGCCAGTGAGCCGCTCGGGCCGATGGCGCTCGAGATCACCTGCCAGCCCGAAGCCGACCCTGGCAAGACGAAGGTGACGGTGCGGCAGAGCGCGTCGGACGACGGCCCGCGCTGGCAGCGCTACTTCGCGCTCACCCGCCACGGCTGGACCGATGCGCTCGCCATGCTCAAGGACTACCTCGAGAACGAATGGCTCTACCGGGTGAGGACGATCAAGGACGCGCGCCCGTGAACGGCGGCGCGCGCCGACGTGGTCGTCATCGGCGGCGGCGTGGTCGGGTCGAGCGCCGCGTGGCGGCTGCGGGAAGACGGCGTTCACCGGCCGCATCGTGGTGGTGGAACGCGATCGCAGCTACGCGCGCGCGTCGTCGTTCCTGGCCATGGGCGGGATCCGCCAGCAGTTCGGCTCCAGCGTGTGCGTGCGTATGGTGCAACACAGCGTGCGCGCTCTGGCGCGAGTTCGACACGCGCATGCGCACGGCCACGCACACGCCGCACGCCTGGTTCCGGCCGCGCGGCTACCTCTTCCTGGCCGACGACACGCAACGCCGACGCGCTCGCCGCGCGCGAAGCCGCACAGGCCGAGGCGGGCGCCGTGCAGCGGCGCCTGAGCGTCGACGAGATCCGCGCGCTCGTGCCCGGCCTCGCGCTCGACGACATCCGCTTCGGCCTGTTCGGTCCCGACGACGGCTATGCGAATCCCCGCGAGGTGCTCTTCGGCTTTCGCGCAGCGGCGGAAGCGGCCGGCGTCGAATACGTCGAGGACGCCGTCACCGGCGTGCACACCCACGGTGGCCAGGTCGCCGGCGTCACCCTGGCCTCTGGCGATCGGATCGACGCGCCGGTGATCGTGAATGCGGCGGGCGCGCTGGCCGGGCGCGTGGCGGCGCTCGCCGGCCTGACGGTGCCGGTCGAGCCGGTGCGTCAGCTCCTCTTCCGGTGCACCTTGCCGAAGCACGTGGCCCTCCCGCTTCCCAATGGTGATCGATCCGGGCGGCGTGCATTGGCGCCACGACGACGCCAGTGGTGCCCGGCGATCCCGACCGCATCATCCTGGCCTTCACCAAGTGGGACGAACCGGCCGGCGAGAATCTCGCGTGTGACGACGTGCGCTGGGAGACCGAGTTCTATCCCGCGCTGGTGCGCCGCCTGCCGGCGGCCGTGGACGTGAGTGACGTGCACGGCTGGGCCGGGCACTACGAGATGACGCCCGACCACAATCCGGTGCTCGGCGAACATCCGGCGCTCGCCGGCTTCATCTTCGCGAGCGGCTTCAGCGGCCACGGGCTGATGATGTCGCCCGCCACGGGTCTGGTCGTGTCGGAGCTGGTGCGCCTGGGCGAGAGCCGCACCTTCGACATCGCGCCGTTTGCGGTGGACCGCTTCGAGCGCGGCGCGTTGGTGCGCGACGGGGCCACGATCTAGTGCGGGGACTGGGGACTGGGGACTAGGGAGAGCGCCATGGGTCACGTGCGTCGTCGCCACTTCGTCTCGTCACTGGGCCTGACGGCCATGGCCTTGGCCACGCGCTCGGTGCGGCTCTCGGCGCGTGCGCCGCGGCGCATCGCGGTCGTGGGCGGGGGCATCATGGGTGCCTCGATCGCGTATCACCTGGCCAAGCGCGGCGCCGAGGTGCACCTGTTCGAGAAGCGCGCGCCGGCCACCGTGGCCACAGCGAACTCGTTCGCCTGGATCAACGCCGGGTCGAAGCGTCCGCGCGGCTACTACGAGCTGAACCACCTGGGCATGGCCGGCTGGCGGCGCTTGCAGCACGAGCTCGGACCGGCACGCCTCGTGGTGCAATGGGGCGGCACGCTGCAGTGGCAGAGCGACCCCGGCCGGGCCGAGTCCTTCCGCCGCGGGGTGGTGGCGCAGCAGGCATTCGGCTACGGCAGCCGGCTCGTAGACGTTCCCGAAATGCGTCGGCTGGTGCCGGCCCTGGAACCGGGACCGGTGTCGGCCGCCAGCTTCTGCGACGAGGAAGGCACGCTCGATCCCGTGGCCGCCACGCACCTGTTGCTCGAGGCGGCCGTCGCGCACGGCGCCGTCGTGCGCCATCCAGCCGCGGTGTCGGCGTTCGATCTCGACGGCGCCACGGTGCGCGGGCTGCGCGTGGGCAACGACACGCTCGGCGTCGACGCCGTGGTGCTCGCCACCGGCGTGGCACTGCCCGCGCTCGGCGCGCTGCTCGGCTTCGCCGTGCCGATGGAAGAGTCGCCAGGCCTGCTTGCGCACACGCGGCCACACGCGCGCCTGCTCGAGCGCATCGTCGTGGCGCCGGGGGCCACGCTGAAGCAGTTGCCCAACGGCGAGATCGTGACCGGCGTGGACTTCGGCGGCTCGCCGTCACGCGACACGAGCGCGACGATGGGCCAGCGGCTGCTCGAAGGCGCCGGCCGCTTCGTGCCGCGCTTGAAGGACGCCACGCTCGATCGCGTCACGCTCGGCTTCCGCGTGCTGCCGGCCGACGGTCAACCGATCATCGGCCGCGTCGCGGCGCGGCCCAACGTCTACCTGGCGGCGATGCACAGCGGCATCACGCTGGCACCGGCGGTGGGCCAGCTCGCGGCAATCGAACTGCTCGACCAGGTCGAGGTGGATCTGCTGCAGCCCTACCGTCTCGACCGGTTCGCGAAGTAGCGCGATCGGAGGAAGCGGATCGACGCGCCGGCGCCGGCTACGCCCGTCTGATGCGCACGAAGTTCGCGGCGCCGAGGTCGAGGTCTGGACTCACGTTGACGATCACCGCCGTGGGCGACTCGGTCAACGCGCCGATCGTGCGCAGGTGATCCACGACTCGCGCGGCCACCTGGTCCACGTCGCCCTCGAGCGAGACCACGAGCGGACACACGCCCCACCACAGCGCCAGCCGCCGCGCCACCTCGGGCCGATCGGTGGCGGCGTAGACCGGCGCGCCTGGACGGCCGCTGGCCAGCATGCGCGCAGTGCGGCCCTCGCGCGTGACCGCCACGATGGCGCCGGCGTGCGCGCGCGTGGCCAGACCGATGGCGGCATCGGCCAGCGCCGACGAATGTTCCCACGGCCCCTCATGGGTCTGGCGTGGCACCGGCACGGGCACGTGCACGCCGTCGGATTCGGCGTCGCGGATGATGGCGTCGAGCGCCTCGACGGCGCGAATCGGAAACTTCCCCACCGCCGTCTCGCCCGACAACATGATTGCGCTGGCGCCCATGTCGACGGCGCCGGCCGCGTCGCTCACCTCGGCCCGCGTCGGCCGCGGCTCGTAGATCATCGACTCGAGTACCTGGGTGGCCACAATCACCGGCACGCCTCGAGCGTTGGCGGTACGCAGGATGTCCTTCTGCATGCGCGGCACGTGGGAGAACGGCACTTCGAGGCCGAGGTCGCCGCGGGCCACCATCACCGCATCGGCGTGGTCGAGGATCTCGTCGAGCCTGGCGATCGCTTCGGGCCGCTCGAGCTTGGCCACGATCGGCACGTCGGGCACACCGTGGGCGGCCGTGAGGGCGCGGGCGCTCGTGAGATCGCCGACCGATTGCACGAAGCTCAGGGCCACGATGTCGATGCCGAGCGCCAGGCCGAACGCAAGATCGTCAGCGTCCTTCAGCGTAAGCGCGCCAGTGGGCAGCGCGACCGACGGCGCGTTGATGCCCTTGTGTTCCGACAGCAGCCCGCCGTTGATGACGCGCGTGGTGATGGCCACGCCGTCACTGCCCTCGACCGCCAGCTCGATGCGGCCGTCGTCGAGCAGCAGGCGATCGCCCGCACGCACCGACCGGGCCAGCTCCGCATACGTCGTCGACACGCGTCCGGGTCCGCCCACGAAGTCGCCGGTGGCGACCACCAGGGCGTCGCCGTCGCGCAGCTCGAGAGCCTGGCCGCCCATGAGCAATCCGGTGCGAATCTTCGGCCCGCTCAGGTCTTGCATGATGGCCACGTGGCGTCCGACCCGCGCGGCGGCGGCTCGCGCCCGGTCGAAGGTGACTTTATGGGTCGCGTGGGTGCCGTGCGAGAAGTTGAGCCGGACCACGTCCACGCCGGCTGCAATCAAGCGCGTCGAGCG
Source organism: uncultured Acidobacteriota bacterium (assembly GCA_963814395.1). Taxonomy (GTDB): domain Bacteria; phylum Acidobacteriota; class Vicinamibacteria; order Vicinamibacterales; family UBA2999; genus CADEFD01. The sequence goes on along the minus strand of CAWFCS010000027.1, from coordinate 37,417 downwards.
CCGCATCGTCTTTCGTGGCCGGGCCTAGCGTGGCGACGATCTTGGTGTGTCTCACGTGCTTCAGCGTAGCTTACAATCGGCCACCGCCATGAGCGCCTTGACGCCGCCACCGGTCGCCGCCTACCTCGCGGGCCTCACGCGCGCGTCACATCCGGTGCTCGACCGCATCCGCGACGAGGGCCGCGCCGCCGGCGTGCCCATCGTGGACCCGCTCACGGGCGCGCTGCTGCACGCCCTCACCCGCAGCAGCGGAGCCACGCGCGTGCTCGAGATCGGCACGGCCATCGGCTATTCCACCATCTGGATGGCCACGGCGCTGCCAGCCACGGGTCTGCTGGTGACGCTGGAACGCGACCACGCGCGCGCCACCACGGCCCGGGGCTACATCCGCGAGGCCGGTGTGGACGACCGCGTCAATGTGATGATCGGCGATGCCGAGCGCTATCTGCACAAGCTGGCCGGGCCGTTCGACCTGATCTTCCAGGATGGCGACAAGACGCAGTACGGGCCGGTGCTCGACGCGCTCGTGAGACTGCTTCGGCCGGGCGGGCTGCTGGTGACCGACAACGTGCTCTGGAGCGGCGAGGTGGTGCCTGGCTTCGTGGCCGTGCCGCGCGAGCCCGCAGCCGACACGGCGGCCATCGCGGCCTACAACGAGCGGCTCGCGGCCGATCCGCGCTTGAGCACCACCTGGCTGCCGGTGGGCGACGGCGTGGCGATTGCGATCAAGAACAGGGACTAGGGACTAGGGACTAGGGCTGGGGCGTGCCACGGCTGCTACGCTGCACGACATGGGGATCCAAAGATGACGGTTGATCGATGGCTGGCGGCGGCGGAGGCCGATGCGGAACGGCGCGGCATGCCGGAGCTGAAGCCGCTGCTGCAGGGGTTGGCTGCGGCCACGACGGCGTTACGCGCGGCCGCGTGGAACGAGCGCGCTGACGTCGACACCGCGGGTGCCGCGCAGGTGGCGCCGTCGGCGCCGGCGGTGGTTGAGGATCGGCGACCATGAGCCACTGGCACGGACAGACGATCGACGAGCTGCGAGGCGCACTGGCCCGCGGCGAGACCACCTCGCTGCGTCTCACCGAACAGTGCCTCGCGACGATTGCCGCGCTCAATCCCCGGCTGAACGCCTTCATCACCGTCACCGCCGATTCGGCGCTGAAGGCCGCGCGAGCGGCCGACGCGGTGCGGGCATCAGGCGAGCCGGTGACCGCGCTGCACGGCATCCCGATCTCGCTCAAGGATCTGATCGACGACGCCGGCGTGCGCACGACCGCTGGTTCGCAGGTGCGCCGGCACGTGGTGGCCACGAGCGATGCCACCGTCACCACGCGGCTCAAGGCCGCCGGCGCCGTGATGGTCGGCAAGACCAACCTGCATGAGTTCGCCTTCGGCACGACCAACGACGACTCGGGCTTCGGCGGCGCGCGCCATCCCATCGACGACACCAGGTCGCCCGGCGGCTCGAGCGGCGGGTCGGCGATTGCCGTGCGCACCGGCATGTCGTTTGCGTCGATCGGCACCGACACGGGCGGGTCGATCCGCATTCCCGCCGGCGTGTGCGGGGTCGTCGGTCTGAAGCCCGAATGGGGCGAGATTCCCGCCGACGGCGTGGTGCCGCTCAGCCACCAGCTCGATCACGTGGGTCCGCTGGCCCGCACCGTCACCGACGCATGGCTCGTCTACGAGACGCTGGCGGGCCGCGCGCCTGGCGCCACGGCGCAGCTCGCGCCCGGGCCACTCGCGGGGCAGCGTTTCGGGTTGCTCGGCGGCTACTTCGACACACGCATCGCGCCCGAGGTGCGGGCCGGCGTGGCCGCGGCCGTGGCGCACCTGGCCCGCGCCGGAGCGATCATCGAGCGGGTCGAGATGCCGCACGCCGCCGACATCGGCCCCGTGTATTTGCACCTCGTGCTGGGTGATGCGGCCCGCTATCACGCCGCCACGCTCGAGGCCCAGCCCGGTGACTACACCGTGCCCGTGCGCCAGCGTCTCGAGATGGGCCGCTACGTCCTGGCCGAGGACTACGCGCGGGCGATGCGCGGCCGCGAAGTGATTGCCCGGGCGATCGACCGCGCGCTCGAGGGCCGGGCGGCGCTGCTCTGCCCTACGCTGCCCGTCACGGCGCCGCCGATCGGCGCCGCCACCGTGGCCGTCGGGGAAGGCGACGAGCCGGTGCGCACCGCCATGTTGCGGCTCACGCAGCCCTTCAACCTGGGCCGCCAACCGGCCCTGTCGTTGCCGTGCGGGATGTCGCCTTCGGGCCTTCCGGTGGGTCTGCAGATGGTCGGGGCGCGCGGGCACACGACCGCCTTGCTGCGCACGGCCCTGGCGTGTGAGCGCGTCCTTACAGGTATTTGATCAGACCGACGATCGCGTTGTAGATGACGCTGGCCAGTTCTTCGACCAGCGGCTCGTACTCGCCGCTGTCGACGGCTTCGGCGACCGTGACCGGATCGGTGAGCACGAGCCAGATCGTGGCGCCCGCCACCACGGCCGCAATGAGCCCCACCGCACCGGCAAGGCTGATGCTGAGGCTGCGGATGCGGCTCGAACGGGGTTGGGCGTCGGACATGGCGCTGTCCCGAGGCGCATGATACACCCCGGACTGTGGATCAGACGGCAGACGGAGCCGCCAGGTTCACTTGTGACGGCGTGATGACAAGTTTGCCGCACACGTCGCCGCTTTCGAGGCGCCGGTGGGCCTCGGCCACGGCCGACAGCGGCAGCACCGTGTCGACCATCGGGCGGAACCGGCCGTCGAAGAAGAAGCGCGAGGCCGTGCAGCAACTCGGCCTTGGCGCCCATGTAGGAGCCGAGCAGACTCAGCTGGCGTGAGAACAGGAAGCGCAGGTCGATGGCGGCCTCCCAGCCCGTGGTGTTGCCGCACGTCACGAGCCGGCCGCCCGGCGCCAGTGACCGCACGCTCCTGGCCCACGTGGCCTGGCCGACATGTTCGACGACCACGTCGACGCCGCGTTTCCCGGTGAGGTGGCGCACCTCGACCGCGAAGTCGGTGGCGTGATGGTCGATGACCTCGTGCGCGCCCAGCTCCCGCGCCCGGGCGAGTTTGGCGGGCGACCCAGCCGTGGCGATCACGCGCGCGCCGTGGAGACGCGCCACCTGAATGGCGGCCTGCCCCACGCCGCTGCCACCGGCCAGCACCAGCACCGACTCGCCGGCCCGGATGCGGGCGCGGGTCACCAGCATGTGCCAGGCAGTGAGGAAGGTGAGCGGAAACGCCGCGGCGGCGACGAACGACACGTGATCGGGAATGGGCACGACATTCACGGCCGGTACGCGCACCAGCTCGGCGTAGCCGCCGTCACTGCGGTAGCCGAGCACGTCGTAGCGCGCACAGGTGTTGTCGTGGCCGCTCACGCACGCCTCGCACCGGCCGCACGACAATCCGGGCTGCAGCAACACGCGCGTGCCCACGGCGAACTCACCGCCCGGCGCGTCGACGACCTCGCCCGACACGTCCGCGCCGGAGATGTGCGGAAAGGGAATGGTCACGCGGTCGAGGCCGCGGCGCTGCCAGAGGTCGAGATGATTGAGGGCGCAGGCCTGCACCCGCACGATCACCTGGCCGGCGCGGGATTCCGGGTCGGGGGCGGTCTCGAGCGTGAGCACCTCGGGGCCGCCGTGGGTGTGGAAGCGCACGGCGCGCATCTCACTCCTCCTCGTCGGCCACGATCTCGACGGTGACCCCGCGCGCGGCAAACTGCGGACCGACCACGTCGGGATCGCCGACCACGACCGCGGTGAGAGCGAGCGGCTGCACGTGGCGGTGCGCGGCTGCGGGCAGCGCGTCGAGCTGCACCGCGTTCAGGCGCGCGCCGAACTGCTCGAAGTGGTCGGCGTCGAGGTCGTGCAGGGCCAGTTGCGCCACGGCCCTGGCCACCTGCTGGGCGGTTTCGAAGCCGCGCGGATAGCCCAACCCCACGGCGGCCTGGGCGCGCGCCAGCTCCACGGCGGTCACGGGACGCGCGCCGGCCAGCTCGGAGATCTCGCGCAAGCACCTCCGCCACGGCGTCGGCCGTAGCGGTCGTCTGCACGCTCGTGTGCACGCTGAATGGCCCGCGGTGACGGCGGAAGTCGAAGCCCGAGCGCACGCCGTAGGTGTAGCCCTTGGCCTGACGCAAGTTGAGATTCAGGCGGCTCACGAACTGTCCGCCCAGCACGGCGTTCCACAGGAGCAACGCGTGGTAGTCGGGTGTGCGGCGCGAGGCCGACACCTGGCCGATGCGCAGCTCCGACTGCGGCGCACCCGGGCGCGGTACCACCAGCACACAGCCGCGTGCGGCCGGCTCCGGTTCCAGCGCGACCCGCGCCAAGGTTGGCTCGACGACTGGCGTGGCGGCCCGCCACGCGCCGAGTGTCTGCTCGGCCAGTGCCTCGGCCCGACTCGGCGCGATGGCGCCGGCAATGACCAGCGACGTCGCCTGCGGCGTGCAGGTGGCGCGATGAAAATCGCGAATCTCGTCGGCCGTGGTGGCGCGCACGGCCGCCGGATGACCGATGCCGGGGTGACCGTAGGGATGGCCGCCGTAGATGGCGCGCGTGAACGCGCGATCGGCCAGCGTGGCCGCCTGCGCCCGCATCTGGCGGAGGCGGTCGAGCCGCAGCCCGCGCACGCGCGCTACGTCCTCGCCGGCGAAGCGCGGCCGCACCAGCAGATCGGCGAGCAGCTCCAGCGCGCGTTCGGCGTAACGCGCCATCGTCGTGATGCTCACCACGGTGGCGTCGGGCCACACCTCGATGTCGGCTTCGGCGCCGATCCGTGCGAACACGTCGGCCAGACCAGGGCCGTCGAGAGTGCCGGCGCCGTCGTCGAGCAGGTCGGCGGTGAACGCCGCCAGGCCGAAGCGCGTGGCCGGATCGGCCGACGAACCACCCCGCACGACCGCGGCCATCGAGACGACCGGCGCGGCGTCGTGCGCCACCACCCGCAGGTCGAGGCCGTTGCCGAGCGTGGTGCGCGCGATCGACGGAAAGCGGAACGGCCGCGCGGCGCGCGACACCGGCAGTCGCGAGCGATCCACGGCCATCATGCCGGGAACACCGGCTCGGATCCGGGCAGGGCCAGCCCGCTCTGGCCGCGCGGCACCACGCTCAACGCCACCCGGGGCGCATCGCGCAGCCAGCGCTTGGCGGCGCCGGCCACCGACTGCGCCGTGGCGCGCGCATAGCGATCGCGGTCGGCCTGCATGTAGCCGGGCGACCCGGTGAAGACGTTGTAGGCATTCAGCTGATCGGATTTGCCGCCGAAGCCGCCGATGGTCTGCACGCGGTAGACGAACTGCGCCTCGGCTCGAGCCGTGGCGCGTTCGAGTTCCGCGACGGTCGGGCCGGTGGCCGCCAGCTCTTCGAGCGCGCGGGTGATGGCGTCGTCGAGCGTGGCGAGCGCGGCGCCGGGCACGGCCGTGGCCACCACGTGGAACACGCTCGACATCTCGCGCGAGGCCTGCATCGCCGACACATCCGCCGCGAGGCGAGCCTCGTAGACCAGCGAGCGATAGAGCCGCGAGGTCTTGCCGTTGGCCAGCACGTCGGCGGCGATGTCCATGGCGGCGTCGTCGTCGTGGAACATCTCGGGCGTATGCCACGACAACGACAAGCGGGGCAGCTCCACGCGATCCTCGAGCACGAGCCGCGCCTCCCGTTCGAGCCTCGTCGTGCGGCGGGGGTGCACCACGGCCGGCCCACGGGGCAGGTCGCCGAAATAGCGCTCGACCAGCCCGATCGCGTCGGCCGCATCGACATCGCCGGCAATCGCAATCGACGCGTTGCCCGGGTGGTAGAAGGCGCGGAAGAAGGCGCGCGCGTCGTCCACGGTCGACGCCACCAGGTCGGCCGGCGCGCCAATCGTGACCCACCGGTAGGGATGTCCTTCGGGATAGAGCGCCTCGGCGAGCGCCACGCTCGACAACCCGTAGGGACGGTTCTCGTAGTTCTGACGGCGTTCGTTGAGCACCACCTCGCGTTCGGTCGTGAACTTCGCCTCGCTCAACGCCGGCAGCAGGTGCCCCATGCGGTCCGATTCCATCCACAGCGCCAACTCGAGCGACTGCGACGGCACGACCTCCCAGTAGTTGGTGCGATCGGTGTTGGTCGAGCCGTTGACCAGGCCGCCGGCTTCCTGCAGCGCCTCGAAGTAGCCATCGGGATGATGCGCCGAGCCCTTGAACATCAGGTGCTCGAAGAGATGCGCAAAGCCGGTGCGGCCGGGCTGCTCGTGGCGCGAGCCCACGTGGTACCACACGCTGACCGCCGCCATCGGAATGTGGCGGTCTTCGTGCACGACCACGTCGAGGCCGTTGGCGAGCGTATGCGTGAGGTAGGGAATGTCCACAGCCTGATGCGTCAAGATCCGATCCTATCGTGGAACTCGCGGCGCAGGCGCAACCGGGCCCGCGGCTATAATCCGACCGTTCGCTATCCGCTCAGACTCGCCCCCCGACACGGAGGATTCATGCCGCCCATCACTCGCCGCGGGTTCGTCGAGACGCTGAGCGCCACGGCCGGACTCGCCTGCGTGCCCTATGTGGCGCCAGTCGTGGCCGGCGCGCCAGAGCCGTCGTCGCGCACGGTGCACCTGTCGGGCGACGGCATCGGCATCACACCGCGGGAGTACGCCGCGCGGCTCGATCAGGAGTGCCGCCGCCGCGAGGTAGCCGAGGACAACTACCTGCTCGGCGGCGAGGTCGAAGGCTTCGAACGTCACTGGGCGCAGCTGCTCGGCAAGGAGCGCGCGGTGTTCATGCCCTCGGGCACGCTGGCCAATCAGCTGGCGCTGCGGGCCCTGGCTGGAACCAGGCGCCGGGTGATCGTGCCCGAGATGAGCCACATCTACAACGACACCGGCGACGCGTGCCAGACGCTCTCGGGCCAGACGCTGCTGCCGCTCGCGCCGGGCCGCGCCACCTTCACCGTGGCCGATGTGGAAGGCGTGCTCACGCGCACGGCGGGCGGACGGGTGGCGACCGAGGTGGGCGCGATCGCCATCGAGAGTCCGATTCGCCGGCTGTCGGGAGCGATGTTCGACTGGGACGAGGCCACGCGCATCGCGGCGCTCGCGCGGGCCCGGGGCATCGGCACGCACCTCGACGGCGCGCGCCTGTTCATCGCCTCGGCCTACACCGGCATCTCGCCGGCCGACTACTCGGCGCCGTTCGATACCGTCTACGTCTCGCTCTGGAAATACTTCAACTGCGGCATCGGCGCGATTCTGGCCGGACCGTCACAGCTGCTCGACCCGATGTTCCACACGCGGCGCATGTTCGGCGGCAACCTGGCCGTGGGCTGGAACGCTGCGCTCGTGGCGCGGTCCTTCATGGACGGCTTCGAGGGCCGTTTGAAGAGCGCCGTCGCCCTCTCCGAAACGTTCTACACGGCGCTCTCGGCCCATTCCCGCGTGAAGGTGGAACGCATCCCCAACGGCACCAATCTCACGCGCGTGACGTTCACGGGCGTGACGCCGGCGGCCGTCGCCACCCGGCTGGCCGAACGCGACGTGCGGATGCCGGCTGCGCCGGCCGGACCAGCCACCGTGACCCTCGCCGTGAACGAAACCTGGAATCGCACGAGTGCCGCCGAGCTGACGCGGGCCTTCGAGTACGCGCTCGCGTGAACGCCGCCCCATGACCGCGCCCGTGGCCGCGCCGCCGCCGGCGCAGCAAGACAGTCGGCTGGCGTGGCGCATGCTCGCGGCGCTGGCCGTGGCCGAACTGCTCGGCATGTCGCTGTGGTTCTCGGGCACGGCGGTGACCACCTCCCTGGCCGCCGCGTTTGCCCTGTCGCCCGAGCAGAGCGCCTGGCTCACCATGGCCGTGCAGGCCGGGTTCGTCGCCGGCACGCTCGTCACCGCCGGGCTGAACCTGGCCGATGCCGTGAATCCCCGGCACCTGGTGGCCGCCGGATGCCTGCTCGGCGCTGCCGCCAACGCCGCCGCGTTGGTCGTGCAGGAACCACTGGCCCTGCTGGCATCACGGGCCGCGACCGGTGCCGCGCTGGCGTGGGTCTACCCGCCCGCCATGAAGATCGCCGCCAGCTGGTTTCGCGTGCGGCGCGGCTTCGCGCTGGGCCTGCTCGTGGGCGCGCTCACGCTCGGCAAGGCCGCGCCCCATCTCGTCACCGCGATCTTCGGCGAGGCGTGGCAGACGCCGATCCGGTGGACCTCGGCGCTGGCTGTGCTGGGCGCGCTGGTGGCGTTGCTCGTCGTGCGCGACGGGCCGCTCGTGCCGGCCACCGCGCCCTTCAGCCTCGGCGCCATCGGCCGGGCCTTCGCCGTGCGCGAGGTGCGCGTGGCCACGCTCGGCTACCTGGGCCACATGTGGGAGCTCTACGCGATGTGGGCGTGGATCGGCGCCTTTGCCGCCGCGAGTCTGGCGGCAAGTGGCGTGGCCGCGCCCGGCGCGCGCGCGTCGCTCGTGGCGTTCATCGCCATTGCCAGTGGGGCGCTGGGCTGCGCGCTGGCCGGTCGCGTGGCCGACACCGTCGGCAAGGCGCGTGTCGCGCGCTACGCGCTGCTGGTCTCGGGCGTGTGCTGCCTGGCCACGGCCGCCGTCTACGGCCGCCATCCGGCGTGGCTCTACCTGCTCGTGGTCGTGTGGGGCTTCGCGGTCGTCGCCGACTCGGCGCAGTTCTCGGCGCTCGTGAGCGAACGCGCGCCGATCGACACGATTGGCACCGCCCTCACCCTGCAGACGTCACTCGGCTTCCTGCTCACGATGGTGACCATCGATCTGCTGCCTCGCCTCGCGACGGGCGTGGGGTGGCGATACGCGGCTTGGCTACTTGCGCTCGGGCCGCTCGTGGGCTGGGTGGCGATGGGGCGGCTCGGAGACAGGGACTAGAGACAGGGACTAGGGACTAGGGACTGGGGACTAGGGCTTGCCAAGAACAGGGGCTGGGTTCTCGGGGCTGGGGACTGGGGCTTGCAGACGTCACGCTGGACTGGAACCAGTCTTCGTCTAGCGCTCTTGTGGTCGCGTCCTTAGCGGTTAGACGCTGCCCGCCCTAGTCCCTAGTCCCTGGTCCCTGGTCCCTGTCTCGAAGATTCCGCCCCGCCAGGTGCGCGTCAGCGCACCTGGATCAGCGGAATCTTTCCCTTATGTTTGAGGGCATTCTCCTGCGCCGACACGGCCGCGCGAATCGCCACGCGCTCGGCCAGGTGGAAGAAACCCCGGCCCGCGGGCGAGTTGGGTTCGGCCACGACCAGCGGGATGCCGCGATCGCCGCCCACGCGGATCGGCTGATACACGGGCAGGCGCCCGAGGAACGGCACGTGCATCTCGGTGGCCAGTTGCTCGCCGCCGCCGTGACCGAAGATGTCGCTTTCGATGTGGCAGTTGGGGCAGGCGTAGTAGCTCATGTTCTCCACCAGGCCGAGGGGCGGGATGTTGAGCTTCTCGTACATCCGCACGGCGCGGCGGGTGTCGGCCAGCGACACCACCTGCGGCGTCGTGATCACGACGGCGCCGGCCACCTGCACCGTCTGACTCAGCGACAGGGCCACGTCGCCCGTGCCGGGCGGCATGTCGATGATCAGGTAGTCGAGGTCGCGCCAGGCCACGTCGGTGAAGAACTGGCGGATGGCGCTGTGCAGCATGGGCCCGCGCCAGATCAGCGCCTGGTCGTCGCTCGCCATGAAGGCCATCGAGACGATCTGCACGCCGTACTTCTCGGCCGGCGCGATCTTCTGGCCGTCGGTGCCGAGTTCGGCGGTGAGGCCGAACATCAGCGGCACGTTCGGGCCGTAGACGTCGCCGTCGAGGATGCCCACCTTGGCGCCCATCTGGGCCAGCGCCAGCGCCAGGTTCACCGACACGGTGGTCTTGCCCACCCCGCCCTTGCCGGCGCCTACCGCAATCACGTTCTTCACGCCGGGCAGCGGCGTCTTGCCGTGTTCGGGTTTGGTCACCGACTTCACGTTGGCCGTCACCGTGAGGTCCACGCCGGTCACGCCGGGCAGGCCGGCCACGGCGGCGCGGGCCTGCTCCTCGAGACGCGCACGCGCAGGGTGCGCGGGGGTGGGCAGTTCGAGCGTGAAGGCCACGCGGCCGTCGGCAATCGCCACGCCCTTGGGCATGCCGAGCGCCACGATGTCCTGCCGGAACTCGGGATCGATCACGCTCCTGAGCGCGTCGAGCACGATTCCCGGCTGCAGTCCCTCTGACATCACATCGCCCTCCAAACCATCCGATCAAGCTTACCCCAGCGAGGCTGCGCCTCTGCCGGGCGTCCGGCTCCGCCCCGCTAGTGGCAGTGTTGTTTGGCCCACGCTACGCGTGGGCGCGCTCCTGTCGGTAGCGGAAGGGCTGGCCATTGTGTAGACTCCACCGCACGGCCCGCCCCTTCCGCGGCCCAGAGAGAGGCTCCGATGGCAGACGCCACTACCCCGCCACCGCTTCCCACGGGCGGCACCCAGTCGAGCAACCGCGGCGTGATGATCGTGCTCTCCTACTCTGTGGCTGCTGGCGCTCGTGCCGCTGCTGGTGGAGAAGGACGACAAGGAAGTGCAGTGGCACGCCAAGCACGGCATCGTGCTGATGCTGGCCGAAATCGTCTTCTGGATCGCCATCGCCATCGTGCAGATGGTGCTCGGCAGCCTGCTCGGCTGCCTGTTCGCCCTGCTCACGCTGCCCATCGGGCTGGGCGTGCTCGTGCTGCACATCGTGGCCATCATGAAGGGCCTCAACGGCGGCCGGTTGATCGTGCCTGGCGTGTCGCCAGTACGCCGACAAGCTCTAGCGGCAGACCGGTGCGGCGGGTCGTCTTCGGCGTGCTCGTCGTGGCAGCGCTGGCCGGCGCGTGGGATCTCACCCGCGCGCCGGAACGGCAACTGGCTTCCCGCGGGGTGATCGCGGCCGTGCATGTGTATCAGGCCACGCTGTCGCGCGTGTTCGCCGTGTCGGGCGTGGCGTGCCGCTTCGACCCGACGTGCAGTCACTACAGCGAAGCGGTGCTCAGGCGCTACGGACTGGTGCGGGGCGGCTGGCTGGCGGCCGCGCGGGTGTTGCGATGCGGTCCCTGGACGGCCATGGGCACGCTGGATCCACCCCCCACGGGCGTCTGAACGAACGCCTGGCGCGAGCGGTGACGGCCGCGCCGGCCTTCGGGTTCAAGGCGCCGGTGGCGCGGGCGTCGTGGGCAGGAACACGTGCCGGCCATCGTTGTGCAGCAGCACCCAGCAGGCATAGGCGCCGAGCGCCGTGCCGAAGGGCAGCAAGGGCAGGTTTCCCACGGCCAGGCCGAGCGCCAGGAGCCGCGCGCGCGGACCGTGCCCGCTCAGGGCCCGTCCCACCCAGGTGTGCAGTGCCGCCCAGATGAGCGCCAGCACGGCCAGGCCGCCCATCACCACCGCGGTGAAACCCGCCGCCACATCCGACCCGGTGGCCACCGGACCAGAGACGCGGGCGATGGCCGCGGCGCCGCCGGCCAGCGCCAATGCGGCCGCACCCACGATCATGAAGACGGCGCCCCACACCCGGTACAGCTGCGCCAGGAAGTCGACGTGCCGGGTCACAGCACCGCGACGCGCACTTCGACGTGCGCCCGATGACCGCGCGGATGCGCCACGCTGAACGAGAACCGGGCGCCGTCGGCCACCCCGGCCGGCACGGTAAGCGTGAGCGGATAGCGTTGTGTGGCCACGCCCGTGCCCTCGCACGGCGCGCACGCCGCGCTCCACGTTTCCCCACGTCCGCCGCACCCGGCACACGCGCGGGAGAGCGGCACGTCGAGCGGCACCTTGGCGCCCATGAACGCCTGACGCGGCGACAACGTCACGGTGGCCACGAGCGGCGTGGCGCTCGACCGTATCGCCGAAGCTGGCCCGCATGCGCGTGATCGGGCCGCGCATCGACGGGAAGTCGATGGCCACTTCATCCGCCAGGGATCGGCGCAGCTCACGCTCGAGCTCAGGTGAGCTCTCGGCCGTCGTCCAGGCCTCGTCGACGCTCCAATATCTGGACATGATCACAAACGCGCGCCCCGAGGCGCGCGTCTCCCGTTACCTTAGGAGCCGGATGGCGGGTTGTCAAGGCAACTGCGGTTCACTACCATGACCAAACCATGCAGAAGGAATGTCCGCAATGCGGCGAATACATGCGACTCAGTCTGCGCGAGGAAATCCGTCACATCCCCGGCTCGTCGCAGGTGCTGAAGACGCCCATCCGCGAATGGATCTGCCCGGAGTGCGACTACTTCGAGGAAGCGGATCGCGAACTCGACGAAGGGTGAACGCCGGGCACGACAAAAGGGGCCCGAAGGCCCCTTGGTCGAACCCCGCACCGACGCGCGGCTAGCGCGCGCCGACGGTCAGCATCACTTCGCGCCGCAATGCGTCGTCGGCCTCGTCGAAGTTCAGCGCGGTTTCACATTCGTCGCAGAGCACCTCGAACACGGCGGGACGGGTCTCGTCGGTGACCTCGACGCGCGAGTCGTCGAGCTTCACCACGTGCATCTGCAGCGTCTTGACCTGGAAGTTCTGGTCATTGCCGCAACTCGGACACGTCAACGCCACGCTCTTGCTCCTCTCGCGCGCCCGAACGTGGGCGTCGCATTCCCTAGTCTAGTGAAAAGGTTCAGGCCCGCACAAGAAAGAAAACTCATGAATTCAGGCGAATTATGCGGCCAGACACGATTTTTCCTGGCAACAGGCGCTCCAGGCCCGCCACGCAGTCGGCCAGTTGCCGCGCATCGGCCTCCTGGCGCGCGGCCAGTCTTGAACGCCACCACGGTGAATCGCCCGTCTTTGTGCGCCACCAGGCGTCGAGCACCGCGCGCACGGTGGCGCCGTCGCCCGTCGTCCACGACAACGGCACCTCATGGAGCACATCTGCTTCCGTGATGAGCTCGCGGATGTCGTCACGCTCCCGCGGACATGCGTCGAGCGCCTGATCGCGATCGCCGCGGCACGCCGCCCGCGCGAGCGCGGGCGTCTCGCGGCCTCGAGCGCGCCGCGCCACCGCGCGATGCACGAGGCACCGAGCGCGCGGGCGCGGCGCGATCGCCCGCTCGAGGGCCGTGGCCGGCGCCGCGCGGGCCAGGTCCGACACGTTGCTGGCGCCGGTGCGCGAGGCACGAGCGGCGCGAAGTCGGCGGCGCGGGCGGCCGCCGGCCACGGCCGGCGCGGCGGCGACGGTGACCACCCGCAGCTCGTGGCGCGTGCCCGACGCGGCCACCCACGCGATCGCCTCGGTGCCGGCGCCCGCCGCGGCCGCCTGGGCGAAGGCCGGAGCGAGTGACGCCGGCAGCACGTTGCCGAGCGAGGCCGGCCCGGGCGCGAAGGCGCCGTTCCTGGCGAGCGTCGTCGCGAGGTACAGGCGATCGCGCGCGCGGGTCAGCGCCACGTAGACCAGACGCTTGCTCTCTTCGCGCTCGCGCGCCTCGATCTCGTCACCCACCTCCTCGGCCAGGCCGTCGAGCGACACGAGATCCTCCACCGTGCCATCGGCCTCCACGCGGGTCACGACCTCGACGGCCCCGCCGCGCCCGCCAGCGCCGCGCGACAAGTTCACCACGAACACCACCGGGAACTCCAGGCCCTTGGCGGCGTGCACGGTCATCAGATTCACCGCGTCGAGGGCGTCGACCATGGCATTCGATTCGTCGCCGGCCATCAACTGCGACACGCGCTCGGCCACGCGACCCGAGCGTGGCGTAGCCGCGATTCTGCAGCCGGCGGATGAGCGCGCGCAGCTTCTTCAGGTTCTCGCGGGCCTGGGCGTGGCCGCGGCCGCGAATCTCGTAGTAGTAGGCGCTCTCGTGCAGCACGCCGTCGACCAGCTCGGCCGGCGGCAACCGGTCGGCCCGCGCAATCCAGTCGGCCACCGACCGGCGCGTCATGGCCAGCACGGCGCTGGTCTTCCGTCGCCGAGCGCGGCCATCTCCGGGCGGCGGCTCTGGCGACCGCAAGGCCCACGCCAGCCGCGGCGCCAGCACCTTGAGGGCCGGATCGGACAGGCGCACGAAGCGCGAACGCAGGAACGCCGCGGCGTGCCGATCGGTGTCGGGCTCGGCCAGGTAGTGGATGAGCGCGATCACGTCCTTCACCTCGTCGGCGTCGAAGAAGCCGAGGCCCTTGTAGACGTAGAAGGGCACGCCCACCTGCTCCAGCTCGCGCTCGAACTCGCGGTGGCTGTCGCGGGAGCGGAAGAGAATGGCGATGTCGCCCGGCTGCACGTCGCGCGCGATGCCGGTGTCGCGGTCGCGCACGGCGGCCTTGGTGGCGAGCAGCCGCGCGATTTCGCCGGCCACGGCCCTGGCCACCGCCGGCCGTCTGCGGCGCGGCGACGAGGCCCACGGGCCGGGCCCGCGCGTCGTCGTGCGGCACGGGAAAGCGGTCGAGGTCGTTGTAGCGGAACGCGTCGACGCGGTCGGTGCGCTTGCCGATCTCGTCGCACACGTCGTTCACGAAGCGCTGCAGCGCCGGCACCGCGCGGAAGCTCTTCACGATGGCGCGCCGCGGTTCACGGCCAGGCCGCAGACGGCCGATCAGCCGCGCGGCCGCATCGAGCACGCCGACGTCGGCGTCGCGGAAGCCGTAGATCGACTGCTTGCGGTCGCCGACCACGAAGATCGACGGCGGCGTCGGCCCGTCGTGCGACACGCCCGCGCCCGCGCCCCAGGCCTGCACCAGCAGCTCCACGAGCTGCCACTGCGGCCGGCTCGTGTCCTGCAGTTCGTCCACGAGCACGTGCTGGTAGCGCGACTCGAGCCGGTAGCGGCTCTGCGAGAACTCCTCCATCTGCGCCAGCAGCGCCAGCGCCTTCACGAGCGCGTCGGTGAAGTCGACCATCACGTGTTCGTCGAGGGTCGTGCGGTACTGCTCGATGGCGCGCGCCGTGAGCCAGCGCAGACTGCGCGCCAGCACCACGTTCACGTCGCGCTTGTGCGCCTGCACGAGGTCGAGCACGCCGCCGCCGAGATCCTGCAGCAGCGCCGCGTGCGCGGTGTAGGCCGGGCCCGACGGGAACGTGGCCTTCAGGTGCTGCGGCTTCTTGCGCGGCGTGCCGCCCTGCGTGCAGAAGTAGTCGCGCAGCCGCGCCAGCAAGTCGGCCACCTGTCCGGGATCCGCCGGCGCGCCGGCCGCCAGCGCGTCGCGTCGAGCGCGATCGTGAGCAGGCGGAACGCGCCCACGTCCGGACCCGTCGCCCGCAGGCGCGCGATCTGGTCGGCGCTCATGAGCGCCCGCAGGCGCTCCACGAGGCGCGCGGCCGCCATCTCGGCCGACAGGTCGCGCGGCGCGCGCGACAGGAAGCGGTCGAGCGCCGCCACCGCCACGAGCCGGCGATCGAGCAGCTTCGCCAGGGCCGCCCGCAGCCGCCCTTCGCCCATCCGCGCGAACAGCAGCGCCACGTCGGGCGCGTGGGCGCTCTGAGACCGGCCGATGCGCAGCGTGCGGTCGAGCGCCTCGTCGACGAGGCGCGGCGTCTCGGTTTCATCGGCCACGCCGAAGCCCGGGTCGACATCCGCCTCGAGCGGGAACTCGCCGAGCAGCGACAGGCAGAAGGCGTCGATGGTGCTGATCGAGATCTCGCTCAGGCGTCCGCGCAGGTCCTGCCAGATCTCGGGCGGCATCGACCCGATCTCGGCCATGCGCGTGAGCTCGGCGACGATGCGGGCCCGCATCTCGGCGGCAGCCTTGCGGGTGAAGGTGATGGCCAGCACGCGCCGCGGCTCGACGCCGATGCGCAGCAGGTTCACGTAGCGGTCGACCAGCACCTTGGTCTTGCCAGTGCCCGCCGACGCTTCGAGCGCCACGTTCACCGACGGGTCCACGGCATAGACGCGCGCGTCGGCGTCGCGCACGAGCGCCTCCGGCACGACCTCCTGCGGCGGCGGCTCCTCGGGCGCGTCGAAGGCAAACGGCAGCTGCGCGTCAGCCATCCACGTAGTCCTTGCGGCACACCGACGCGTAGGCGCACACGGAGCACAGCGAGCGCTCGGCCGGCGTCACCGGGAAGTGCCCCCCGGCGATGCCGTCGAGCACGTCGAGCAACTGGCCCTGGGCGTCGGCCAGCCGCGCCGGCAGGTCGGCCGGCTTCTTCGTGAGGTGGGTGACGGCGGCGGGGCCCTCATACGACAGGTAGCTCGCCTCGCCCAGCCGCCAGTGGCGGCCCGCGGTGTCCGTCGAGCCGCTGTTCGACGCACACCGAGTAGATCGGCAGCTGCAAGCGCACGCTTCAGGTCGGGCACGGCGCGGGTCTTGTAGTCGATGAGATGGAACGTGCCGTCGCTGAGCAGATCGATGCGATCGACCTTGCCGCGCAGGGTGAGCACGCGGCTGCGGCCATCGGCCGCGGTGAACGTGAAGGCGCCGTCGAGTTCGAACTCGAGCAGCCGGTCGACCACCACGCCGCCGCGCTCCACCTCCATCGCCAGCACGCGGCGCGCAATGCCCGGCGCGCCGGCCGATGCCGAAGAGGCGCAGGCGCTCGATGGCGCCCTCGCCGGCCGGCAACGCGGCCAGGGCGGAAGCCGCCACGGTGTCGAACAACTGATGCGCCTCGGGCAGCAGCTCCGCGGTGATCGAGGCGTGGCCGGCCGCCTTCCAGACTGCGAAGAAGCGCTCGAAGAACTCGTGCAGGAAGAGCCCGCGCTCGAGCGGCGTGCGGCTGTCGTCGTCCTCGACCGGCTCGTCGAGGCTCAGTACCTGCGACGCGAAGAACTTGAACGGGCAATCGAGATAGCGCTCGAGCCGGCTCACCGACACGCGCGGCAGCGTCCACGGCCCCGCCTCGCCGTGGAACACGGACGCGGTGCCCGCGCGTGCGGGACAGGCGCAGGTGCGCCCACTCGCTGGCGCGAGCCGTGAGCGCGTCGGGCGCCGGCGGTTCGAGCGCCAGGGCTTCCCACGGGAACACGCGCGTGGCCGCCTCCGGACGGCGCCACCTGCCGCGGCGGCGCCAAGCGCCCGCAGGTCGTGCAGGAACGCCGACGGCTCGACGACGGCGTCGTCTTCGAGCGTCACGGTGGACAGGGCCGACGCGCTGGCGCGCCAGGCCCAGCAGGTCGACGAAGGCTGCGCGCGCGCCGTCGAGCCGCTTGCGCTCGTCGGGCCAGGCCAGCGACTGCAGCAGGAACGCCGGGATAGAAGATGCTGCGGCGCTCGCGCTCGGGCCAGTCGGCATCGATGAGGCCCATGATCTGGATCGTCGTCGAAGATGCCATACGGCGCCGTGGCCGCATCCACGATCTGCACGCCGCCCTCACCGGTGGCCGGCGCGAAGGTCTGCGCGCCGAGCCAGCGGCGCACGGCCGCCGCCACCACGGTGATGTCGAGGGCCGCGTCGGCGTCGAACGCGCCGTAGGCCTGGGCCAGCGACCGGCAGGCGCCCAGCACCGCGGCGCGCACGCGAGCCTCGCGTTCGCGCAGCGCGTCGCCGTCGGGCAGCGGACGCAGCCAGGTGTCGAGGAACGCCAGCAGCGTGGCGATGTGCTCCGCCGCAGGGCGCGCCGTGGCCATGGGCAGCAGCGCCTGGGCGGCCGCGGCCGCCACGCGGGCCGCCGGCAACGCGCGCCGGGCGTGCTCGTGGCGCCGCCGTTCGGGCAGCGCCGCCCACGTCTCCACGAGTGCGGCGAGGCGACCGGCATCGCCCAGATAGCGCGCATCGGCCAGGGCGCGATCGAGCGCGACGAGGGCGCCGCCGTCCAGTGGCCGCAGGCGCCGTCGGCGAACTGGAAATGGGGCGAGCGCAGCACGGCGAGGGTCGCCGCGCGGGTGAAGCCGCTGCGCCACCCACTCGAACAGCACATCGAGCGCGGCGGCCACTGGCTCGGCGGCAAGCGGCAGCGTGTCGCGCGTCTTCGTAGGGGATGCCGGCGCGTCCGAGCACGTCGCGCGCCAGGTAGAGATACGGCAGCGGGCGGCGCACGACGAGCGCCACGCGCGCATCGGCTCCGCTCCGCCCCGCCCGGCGATCGGCCTTCAGCCGCCGCGCGAAGTCGGCCAGCTCCTCTTCGCGGTCGCGGCTGACGAACAGCCACTCCTCGGCCGACGGCACGAGACACACCGGACGTCCCCCGGCGCCCGCCGGCACGACCTGCTCCTCGATGCCGGGCAACTCTTCGTGCACCCGCTCGAGCCAGCCGCCGGTGAGGCGTGCTTCGGTGGCGATGACGTCGATGCGCTGCAGTCCGGGCAGCCGCGTGAGCAGGTCGATGTCGGCGGGCCACAGGCCGGCGGGATCGGCGACGCGGTCGGTGACGGTGAGGATCACCTGGGCGAGCGGGCGGTCCGGCTCCTCGGCGAGCAGATGCTCGCGCAGGCCGTGCTCATCGAGCTGGCCACTGGCCGCGACGCCGGCGTCGTAGCCGCGGAACGCCTCGGCCAGGAAGCGGGTCTGCGCGAGCAGCCGCTCGGCGCCGCGATCGTCCGAGGCCGCGAGTTCGTCGGTGAGGAACTCCTCGAACCGCGCCACGGTGCGGCGCTGGCGGCGCAAGGCGTCGTAGAGCGCCAGCATCTCGGCCACGAGGCCGGGCCGCACCGCAAACGGCGGCTCGAAGCCGAGGGCGCGGGCGGCGCGCGCCGCACGGGCCAGGATCACTTCACGGTCGAACGCGCTGAGACGCGGCGGCGGATGCGCCAGGCGCGCGGCCAGGGCGTCCACGAGGTCGGCGCGCGTGCCGATGAGCGGCAGGCACAGGGCCGGCACGGCCGTCGGCCCAGGCGAGATGCTCGAGCGTGCGGCGCAGTTCGTCGGCGGCCGCGCGCGTGGGCACGACCACGAACGTGTCGCGCGCCGCGAAGGGCTGCTGCTCGGCCACGAGCGCCCAGATGCCGCGGCGGAAGCCGTCGGGATCGGCGGCGCGGTGCAGGCGGGTCTGGCGCGGCGTGATCACGGAAGCGACGGAGGCTTGAGCGCCAGGTCGAGATCTTCGCGCGCCCGGGCCACGAGCATGAGCGCGCCGGCGGCCGCCGCCGACGCCTCGGTAGCCCGCGACAGGTCGCCTGTCTCCACGGCGCGCAGGCGCAGCTTGAAGGCGTTGTCGGCCAGGTCCCAGGCGCTCTGCAGCAACGCGTGCGCGGCCGCCAGCGAGGGCGGCGGATTCGTGCCGGCCATCGCCGGGCGCGCCCGATAGAAGCGCTTGGCCACGAGCGCCAGGATGCGCGGACTCGGGCCGGCCTGGGCGCGGATGTCCTCGAGCGGATCTTCCGCCCGCTTCAGCTCCCGCAACGCCGGCGCGACCGACCGCCGGTAGCTGCGATACTCGGGTTCGAGCAGTCGCCACTGATCGCGCGCGAGCCGCAGCCGGCGCGCCGACTCGGCACTGGCGTCGAGGGCACCCGAGCACGGCCGTGAGCTCGGCCGGGCGCTTCGAGCCGAGCTTGGCATCGGCGGCGAGCACGTCGGCGCGCAGACGCTCGATGACCGCGCACGTCGGCGGCCCGGGCGCGCCGGGCGGCGGCATCGAGCGTGGTCGTGGCGAGCTTGGCGTACGCCGCATCGGCGGTGCGTTCGCTCGTGAGCGAGCCGAGGGCGCTCGCGCGCACGCGCGTTGCCCATGACGCCGGCAGCAGCGACGCTGCGCGGTCGATCAGCCCGATCACGCGTTCGAGCAGCGACGACCGCTCCGACGGCGTCTCGGCCAGGGTGGACGCGGCCAGCAGTTCCTCGGCCAGTTGCGCGGTCGTGGGCGACGGCAGCAGCGTGTCGGCAGGCAGGGACGGCGCGGTCGAGACCAGCCCCAGCTCGAAGCTGTCCTGCCCGGCCGAGGCGCGCAGGTCGGAGATCACTTCGTCGAGCAGCGTCAGCATCTGCTGCACGTCGGCGGCGCGGTAGCCGTGATGCTGACTGGGCCAGTCGGCCATGGCCGTGCGCGCCGACGCGGCGATCGCCAGGCGGCGCTTGGGATCCGGTTCGCGGGCGATGCCCGTGAGCACCGCCGCCACCTGATTCGAGAACTGCGCGTAATCGTCTTCCGCGCGGGTCGAGGCGTAGTGCACCGAGCGCGCCGTGGCCGCGTAGCGTTCGCTGCGCGGCCAGTCCACGCGCGAGGCAGCGAGCGTCACGAGCTGCAGGTCGGGCGCGGGGCCCTCGCCGAGCGGCAGCGAGAACACGACGCGGTCGCCCATGCGCACCCACTCGCCGAAGCTCGTGAGGGACGTGCCGTCGGCGAGGAAGAGCCGCAGCAGGGGCGCGGCGGGGGCCTGGGCGTGCGCGGGCACACGGCACGTCAGCACGCACACCAGGCCGGCCAGGAGGGCGCCACGCCACCGCGTCATGCGTGCAGCGTACGTGGCGCGTCGTGACAGCGTCAAGACGAACGCGAAAGATGGTCTGAACCGCGTACCCGCGTGCGCCGTGTGGAAAACCTGTGGATGGAACGTGCAAGTCCTGTGGAGAACACGAGGACGAAAGTTTTTTCGCGCCAAGAACTCCAATCACTTGGCGGCCCCTACCCGCAAACCGCGCCGCCTTCGCGCCGACCTTCGCTTGTTTCGCTCCGCCAGCGTCGTAGAATCGTCGCGTTCCTGTCATCCCCTTCGTTACCGGTGCTTCGAGTTCGGCTTCCTGTGCACACACACCTTTACGAAGAAGAAATCGCCGGCCGCACCTACCACATCGAGGTGCACGCCGTCTCCGCCGAGCAGTGGCGCGCCAAGCTGGCGCGCCGTCCCGGCATGCCCACCGCGCTCATGCCGTTCTACGGCAAGACACCCGAGCTCGCCGCGCGCGAGCTCACCAACTGGCTGGCGCTCGTCACGGCGCCGCCGCGCGCCCGCTAGCGGCGCGAAATCGTCGACAATAGGCGCCATGTTCAATCGTCTGCGCGTGAGCTGTGCTCTGGCCCTCCTGGTAGCTGATCGTGGCCGCCGGGCCCGCCGGGGCGCAGCCGGCTCTGCCCCGGGTGCACATGGTGGCCACCGGCGGCACCATCTCCAACCGCGACGGCGGGCGGCTCAGCGCCGAGGAACTCGCCAGGTCGATGCCTGGATTGGAGCGCGCGGCCACGCTCACCCATGAGCAGTTCCTGAACGTGGCCAGCAGCCAGATCACGCTCGAGCAGTGGCTGCAGCTGGCGCGGCGCGTGAACGAACTCTTCGCGAAAGATGCGGGGCTGGCCGGCATCGTGGTCACGAGCGGCACCGACACGCTCGAAGAGACCGCCTTCTTCCTGCATCTCACCGTGCGCGACCCTCGGCCAGTGGTGGTCGTGGGCTCGATGCGCAACCCCAGCACGCTCGGCTACGAAGGCGCCGCCAACCTGCTCGAGGGCGTGCGCGTGGCGGCCGAACCGGCGGCCCGGGGCAAGGGCGTGCTCGTGGTGCTGAACGACGAGGTGAACTCGGCGCGCGACGTCACCAAGACCGACGCGCTGCGCCTGCAGACCTTCCGCAGTCCCACGCACGGCCTGCTCGGCGTCGTCGACCGCGACCGGGTGACGCTTCTTCCGCGATCTGCTGCAGCGCCACACGGCCAAGAGCGAGTTCGACGTGAGCCGCATCACCGCGCTGCCGCGCGTCGACGTGGTGATGGTCTATCAAGGCGCCACCGCTGACGTGATCAAGGCGATGGTCGACCTGGGCGCCAAGGGTCTCGTGATGGCCGGGGCGGGCGCCGGGGCCACGAGCGGCGACCAGAACGCCGGCCTCGATTACGCCGCCGAGAAGGGCGTGTTCATCGTGACCGCCACGCGCACCGGGGCCGGCCGCATCGCGCCAAACAGAGGCGGACAGGGAGGCGCGGGCGGCCAGGGCGGCCCGAACGGTCCGGCCGCTGCGACGCCGGCCCAACTGCGGCGCCGGGCGTTCAGCCTGTCGGCGGAAGATCACATTCCCGTGAAGGCGCGCATCCTGCTCATGCTGGCACTGGCCACCACCAGCAATCGCGACGACATTCAGCGGATGTTCAGCGAATACTGAGAGGCTGACGGACGGGGGGCCGCGAACCTCGGACGCCATCCGGGCGCAGATCTGGTATTATTCGAAGTCTCTTCCTACCCCATGGGCCTGTAGCGCAGTTGGGAGCGCGCCTGAATGGCATTCAGGAGGTCACCGGTTCGATCCCGGTCAGGTCCACCAAACCTTCATTCCCAGTCTCGATCGGCCGTAAGTAGTTGAAGGCCGGTGCGGTCACGGCGGTTCCAACAAACCCGGAGCCGTCGAACGCGATTCCTTCCGGAAAGAACAACTGTTGGAACCGCTGGCGCTGGTCGAGTGACGCCTGCGTCCAGAGGTCGGCCGCGCGCGGCAGGATGCGCTCGGCGAACGCCAGGATGCCTTCCACGTCGAGTTCCTCGACCTCGGAGGCATGGCGGTCCATGCGCAGGAGCGTGAGCTCCTGGCGAAGCTTCTCTGCGTGCCGGTCGTAGACGTCGATGTCGATCGAGCGCTCGAACAGGAACGCCTCGTCCAGTCGGTCGAGCTTCGCCTGAATCGCCTTGGCCCGGCGCTCGGTGTCCGCCAGGTCGGCCCGCACCAATTCCTTGCGCGCCTTCCAGATCTGCAGCACTGACTCCTTCAGCAGCCGCATGTAGCCTGGCGACGGCTGCAGGCGCGCGAGCTCGTCGGTGAAGACTGACTCCAGCTTCGCCTTGGTCACGTTCACGCCGCGACATCCCGGCCGGCAGTGGTAGTACGCGTAGTACTCGCTGCGCCCCTTGGACCAGCTTCCCGTAAGGCCGCGGTTGCACGTGGCGCAGCGCACGAAGTTGCGCAGCGGGAAGTCTGGATGACTCCGCAGCTTCGGTGCCGTGCTCGGCATGCGGCCCGACAGCACCGTCTGAGCGCGGTCGAACAGCTCGCAGGTGATGATTGGCTCGAAGTCGCCGCGCTTGCCGCGCACGCCGTATTCCGGCACGTCAATGACGCCGGCGTAGAGCTGGTTGCGCAGGAGCATCCCGATCGCCTGTGAGCTGAGCGGCTGGTTCCGTCGGTTCCGCAGGCCGGCGGCCGTGGCTCGCTCGCGTGTCTCCTGCTTCGTGAAGCGGCCGGTCGCGTAGTCCTCGAACGCCTGGCGGATGATCGGCGCGCGTTCCGGGTCGTGCAGCAGGCTCTTGCCTATTGAGCGCGGCGCGTTGAGAAAGCCAATGGGCGCGAGAAATACCCAGCGCCCGATCTCCAGCGCCGCCTTCATGCCGGCGCGCGTCCGGTCCGAGCGACAGTCGTTGTCGAACTGCGCGAACGCGGCGAGCACGCCTTCCATCAGCTTGCCGGTGGACGTGTCGTCGATCGGTTCGGTAGCCGACCGCAGCGAGATGCCCAGCGACTGCAGCAGCGAGCGCAATGCGAAGTGGTCGTACTTGTCGCGGGCAAACCGCGTCAGGTTGAAGACCACCACGAAGTGCACGCGCCCCTTGTTCGTGCGGCAGAACGTGAGCAGGTTCTGCAGTTCGGTGCGGTCTGCCGTCTTGGCGCTTTCGCCCTCTTCCTTGAACCGCGCCAGGACATCGAGTCCTTCGCGGCGGCAGTACTCCTCGCAGGCCCGGAGCTGGGTCGGCAGGCTCAGGTTCTCCGTCTGCTCTTTTGTGCTGACGCGGATGTAGATGACGGCGCCGGCCATGGATCGCAGCGTAGTCCCGTCGGCCTGTGCCTTCAAGTCGGTTGTCGCCCCCGGCATCGGCTCAATCCCGCTCGCTGGCCTGCTGCTGCAGGTAGAACTCGACCAGCGTGCGCGCCATCACGTGTGCGTGGCGTCGGATGTTGTCGAGGTCGTCGTCGGTCAATCCGATGGCCTCGTCGCCAAGCAGTTCCCGGCAGCGCGGAATCGGCACGAGCTCGCGGGCTTCGTTCCGTTCGACCAGGTCGTCCATGGTCTTGATTCGTCCTGATGTGGCCGGCGCGTTGTGAGGGCACGGACCTGTCTCGGACCATCACGCAATTGCCGGCCTTCGGCTCGATCGAGGCTCCCGTCAAGGCCGGAGCCGCGCCCGTGGCGCGGGCCGAGCTTCCGCGAGGCGCCTTGACGGGAACGAGAGCGAGCCCCCATCGACGGCGTGATGGTCCGGATCGCTCGGCTCGATCGTGATGCGCCGCTGGGGCGCGTGATGCGGAGTCGCTCGGGCGGCTGTGGCGCGAGCGCGGCAGGCACGAGGCCGGCCAGGGAGGAGAGACGACGGCGACCGGCGTTTCGCTCGCGACGGTGTGCGGCCTGGGAGCGTTGCCTCTCTACCTGAACGCAGGACCGCGCCCGGACCTTACTCGCGGTCGTTTGCGTCCGCCGATCCTTCAGTCGGCAACAGTCCGTCCCCCGGGCCCGCGATAGACACGGACGCCGGGGCGTGAGCGACCCCCTCGAACACCGGCGAAGGGGGTGCGAAGCGAAAAGGAGGGGGTCGCTCACGCCCCGATACCCCCTCACGGGCACTCGGGGCGGCGGCTCAGAACGCCGCCGGCCGTGGCGGACGAAGGGCAGCGGCGCGCGACTCGGCTGGCGGGCGAAGCCAGGTCTTGCCTCGCCTCTAACACCTTATATACGAGCGCGTTGCGGCCGATTAGGCAGTCCATCGGGACGTGCCGGATTCCCCCGCACTCCGCTCAACGGAGAGGATTGCGCGAGTCCGGTCGCAGACATCGCAGTAGAACAGGGGGTAGAACATTGGCTCCTGAGGGGTGTTCTATCCCCTGTTCTACTTGAGCGGGCGACAGGGGCGGATTCGCATCGACCGGAGCGTATAATTTCAGCGAGGTTTCACATGAACGCGGTCAACGTCCTTGAGCGGGTCCCCATCCATACGGATGCCCACGGCGTCGTGCGCGTGGCCGGTACGCGGGTCACTCTGGAGACGATCGTCGATGCGTTCGCGGCCGGTGCGACCGCCGAGGAGATCGCGCAGCAATACCCCACGGTTCCGCTTGTCGATGTCTACTCCGTCATCACGTATTTCCTTCGGAATCAGCCTGAGGTGGAGGCATACCTCAAGGAGCGCGAGGCGCTCGCCGAACGCGTTCGAGAAGAGGTCGAGGCGCGATTCCCTTCGGCGGGAATCCGGGAACGGCTGCTCGCCAGGCGCCAGTAGCGGGCGGATCGTTCGATGCTTCGCCTGGCAGCGGACGAGAACTTCAACGCGGACATCGTCCGCGGCCTCCGTCGGCGATTCCCAGAGCTCGATTTGGTCCGCATTCAGGACGTGGGTTTGTCCGGAGCCGACGATTCGGCTGTCTTGGCATGGGCAGCTCGTGAGCAAAGAGTCCTGCTGACGCACGACGTGGCCACGTTGGTAGGTTTGGCTTTCGAGCGCGTCACCGACGGGAAGTCGATGCCCGGTGTGGTCGCAGTCCCCTCGCGCGCTCCAGTGGGTGCGGCCATCGAAGATTTGTTACTCGTCGCGGAATGCAGCGAGGACCAAGAGCGGGGGGGTCTCGTGCTCTTCCTTCCCCTGTGAGCTCCGGGCCACTGCCGCGGCAAATCTTCCGTCGTGTGCGAAGCTCGACCGAATCTCTCGCTTCCCTGCACTGGTCCCGACAGAGGTACCTGATGGTGTCCGCTCTGAACACGTCTCGGCGACTTCGCGCGGCGCTACTTCTGACGTGCCTCGTGGCTGCATGTCACCCCACACGTGGATGTAGCGAGTCGCAGTTCCACTTAGCAGCTGATTCACGTTTGCCGTCTTGGCTAGACCTCCCGGCTGGAATTGGACGTAGCGGAATCGATGTTGAACTGTGGTATTGGACACCGATAGCCGACGTTGACGACGTGACTGTCTACGTGAAGGACCGCAACGGTCGAAGCCTCACCAATCTCACTGGTAGATCGTGCTGGCACCCGGCCACTCATTGGCCCGACGGTGGTCCCGTCGCTCCCGATCCTCACTATGTCATTCTGGTGGTCGGGGGCATCGTGGATGTCGCTGAGCATTGGCATGGCGACTGGAGAATGACCGACAACGCGGACATCCTCGCGGCAGCCAAGGAATCGATCGGACGAAAAGAGTGTCGACATTCACCTGACAATTACTGAGCCTGGGTCGCCGCCACAGCAACCTGAAGCCCGCCGGAGGGCGGCACTGACGGCATACCGCGCAAGCCATCAACCTTACGCAACCAGCGAATCAGTGGGTTCCAACTACTACCGGTCAGGTCCACCAACTCCAAGTCCTTGATTCTAAAGGACCTGAATCGCCCACCCAGACCATCAATCGAACCCTCGGCCGCAGCACTGGTGGCCCGGTCTTCGTTCCAGCACCGCAGTAGTCCGACACTGTCGCAGATGCATCTGAAACGCGGGGGTGTATTCTGTCTGCACTTGACGCCATGACCCAACTCGCCGACCGCATCACCGTCGATCCGGCTCAGTGCGGCGGACGCCCGTGCGTGCGGGGGCTGCGCATCCGCGTCACCGATGTGCTCGACTTACTTGCGGCCGGGCTGACGCCTGACCAGATTCTCGAGGAGTTACCCGACCTCGAGCGGGAAGACGTCGCGGCCTGTCTGCGCTTCGCCAGCCGACGCATCGACCACCCCATCGTCGCCGCGTGATCCTCTGGCTCGACAACCAGTTGCCCCCGGCGCTCGCACCGTGGATACGAGCAACATGCGACGTCGAGTGCGTGCCCATCCGGGATCTCGACTTGCATCGGGCATCCGACATCGACATCTTTCTGGCAGCGCGTGCGGCCGGCGCCGTTGTCGTGACGAAAGATGCCGACTTCGCCGCACTCGTCGGTCAACACGGGTCGCCGCCCTTGGTCGTGCTCATCACCTGCGGCAACACGTCCAACGCGCGGCTTCGTGAGGTCGTGCAATCCGGGTGGGCCGCCGTGCGAAGGATGCTTGAGCGAGGCGAGCCGCTGGTGGAACTCGGCGAGCATCCGCGCTAGAGACCGGTGCTGCTGAGGGTCCTGGCGACGGGCTGGAGAGCATCCACGTGCGTCAGCCAGAGACGAAGGGGGTTCCAACTGGCGCTGTTCTCGTCCACCAGCCTTCGCTCTCGCAGAAAAAGAGCCGTAGCGAGAGCTACGGCTCGGCAAGCCAGGCGAAGGCTGTCGCGCCGTAGCCCGAAGGGCGAAGGCGGACTGTTCGCAAGCCAGGCAAAGGCTGTCGCGCCGTAGCGGCAACGCCGCGAAGGCGGACAACACGCCGACGTCGATTGGTCGCAGAATCTGCCACGCTCCGCATCCACGTGCGAGATTCTCGGCGCTTCTTGCTCGCCCCGCCAGGCATCGCGATTGCCAGCGTCTGGGCATGACGGGAGACAAGCGCTTCGTCTACGTACCTGAAAACCGCGGATCAGGTCGCCAAGTTCTACATCGGCCTCACGTCCGACGTGAATGCGAGGCTGGCCGGCCACAATGCTGGGCGCTGCCGCCACACGGCAACGTGGCGACCGTGGCAGCTTCACGTCGCCATCGAGTTCCCGGATGAGGACAGAGCCATCCGCTTCGAGCGTTACCTGAAGTCCGGCTCTGGCCGCGCCTTCGCGAAGCGCCATTTCGAGCCGTGAAACGACAGGCGCGCGAGTAGAATCGCCGCGTGAGCCAGCCCATCCCATGAACCTGAGTGCCGGTAGCCGGCTCGGCGCATACGAGATCCTCGGCGCCATTGGCTCCGGCGGGATGGGCGACGTGTATCGGGCGCGCGACACCAGGCTGGGGCGCGACGTGGCCCTCAAGTTCCTGCCCGACGACCTCGCCGCCGATCCCGATTGGCGGGCGCGGTTCGATCGCGAGGCCCGCGCACTCGCCGCGCTCAACCATCCGGGTATCGTGAGCATCTACGCCATCGAGACGGAAGGCGGACAGCCCTTCATCGCGATGGAGTGCGTGGAAGGCCGGGTGCTCACCGACGTGATCCCGAAGGGCGGCCTGCCGCTCGACCGCCTGCTCGCGATGGCCACACAGATAGCCAGCGCCGTCGCCGCGGCACACGCGCACGGCATCGTGCATCGCGACCTGAAGCCCGCCAACGTGATGGTGGGGCCGCGAGACGTCGTGAAGGTGCTCGACTTCGGGCTCGCCAAAGCGCTCGACGCGAACGCGTCGAGGGCGACGGCGGAGACGGTGGCACAGGCGCAGGACCTCACCGGCGAGGGCCGCATCCTCGGCACGGTGGCCTACATGTCGCCGGAGCAGGCCGAGGGCCGCTCGGTAGACGAACGCTCCGACATCTTCTCGCTCGGCGTGCTTCTCTACGAGATGGCGGTTGGTGAGCGTCCCTTCAAGGGCGACACCAGCCTGTCGGTGCTCTCGGCGATCCTGAGGGACACTCCGCGACCGCTCCTCGAGGTGAACCCGTCCTTGCCGCGCGAGCTCGCCCGGGTCGTGCGGCGGTGCCTGGCGAAGGATCCCGACGATCGCTATCAGTCCGCGGCTGATTTGCGGAGCGACCTCGACGACTTGCGCCAGGCGTCACAGTCCGGCGAGCTGCGACTTCCGGCGTCGATCCCTGGAACATCGAAAGCGCCGTCGAGACGATGGACGCTCGCCGCGGGCGTGGCCGTGGCCGCGCTGAGTGGGTTGGCGGGCGTCGCGTGGCGCGGATTCTCGGGGGCCGCGGTGCCCGCCGTGCCGCGGATGACGTTCAGCCGACTCACCTTGCTCAACGGCGTGGCGCAGCAACCGATGATCTCGCCCGACGGGAAGTGGGTGGTCTACGTCAGCAGCGTCAGCGGCAATCCCGACATCTACCTGCAGAGCACGACCGGCCAGACGGCCATCAACCTGACCAAGGACTCGCCGGCCGCCGATTCCATGCCCGCCTTCTCGGCGGACGGCGAGCGCATCGCGTTCCGGTCCGAGCGCGACGGCGGGGGGCTGTTCGTGATGGGCCGCACTGGCGAGTCGGTACGACGGCTGACGAAGAGCGGCCTTCAGCCCGTCTGGTTTCCGGATGGCCGCCGACTGGCGTTCGCTTCACTTTCCAGCCTCCAACCGGAGGCGCGTGGCGGCGGCATCAGCGAACTGTGGACGGTGGATACAACCGGTGGCGAGCCCCAGCGGATCTACCGCGGGGACGCGGTGCAGCCGCGCGTGTCGCCGAACGGCCGCCGCATCGCCTTCTGGGCGATGCAACCGAACGGGGACTTCACGGGCTTCGCCAGCCCGAACCGCGACGTGTGGACCGTGGCCGTCGACGGCACCAACCCCGTGCGCGTCACGACGGATGAGGCCACCGATTGGAACCCCGTGTGGTCGCCTGACGGCACCGCGTTGTACTTCCTCAGCAACCGGTCAGGGAGCATGAACCTGTGGCGCGTGGGCATCGACGAGGCCACCGGCGCCACAACCGGCGAGGCCCAGGCGCTGGCCGCGCCCGCGTTGTACATCAGGCACTTCAGCGTCTCGGCCGATGGACGTCTGGGCACCTACGCGAACTTGGCGACCACGAACAACCTGGCGCGCATCCGCATCGACGCGCGCACGGCCGCCACCCGGGGTCCGATCGAGGCGATCACCTCGGGCCCCAGAGACTTTCTGACCTTCGACGTCAACGACGACAGACAGGTCGTGCTCATGACCAACGTCACGCAACAAGAGGACCTGCTGATTGCCGCGACCGGCAGTGGCCTCAGGCACCTGGTGAACGATCGCTACCGCGACCGCAACCCGCGGTGGAGCACGGATGGGCGACAGATCTTCTTCTACTCAGACCGCGGACAGGACTACGAGATCTACTCGATTGACCGCGACGGCGGAGGTCTGCGCCAGCTGACTGATACCGGCGGGAAGCGGTTCTACCCCGTGCCCTCACGCGACGGCTCGAAGGTGCTGGCCGGCGACATCACGTCCTACGAGCTGTTCGTCTACGACGCCAGGGACTTCTCGAAGGCTCCCGATCGCCTCCCGTCCCTTCCGCCGGAACTGCGGGGACCGACCTTCATTCCGTCCGATTGGTCGCCCGACGGTCGATCCGTGTCCGGCATTTCCGGCGCGACGATCTGGGTGTACTCGTTCGAGACTCGTGCCTACCGGCGAGTCGGCACCGGTGTTTCGCAAACTGCGCAGTGATTCCCCGACGGACGCCGGCTCCTCATCAACCGACTGGGGCGGGTGTATGCCCTCGACGTCGAGACGGACGCTGAACGCGAAGTGCTCGCCATCGATGGCGAGACCATTGGCACCGCCCGCCTCAGCCCTGATGGGAATTGGCTCTACTTCCTGCACGGCAGCGCGAGCGGCGACATCTGGACGGTGCGCTTCGACCACGACGCGGCCACGGAGGCGCGCCGATGACTGGGGACGCGCCCAGGTGATTCAGGCGTGTGCTCAACGTCGCGGCTTCGGCTGAGCCGCTTCCTTGAAGGGGTTGTGGATCGTGATGCCGGCGATGGACTGTCCGGCGTTCAAGTCCTCGGACACGACACGGCGCGCGCCGGCGCGCGCGGCGACGGCGATGATCAGCGCGTCCCAGAAACCAATCCGTGCCTGATCTTCGATCTGGAAGGCGGCCGAGAGATCGCTCGTCGTGATGCCCTCGACGCACCACGGCGCGTAGGTGTCGACGACACTCCTCGCCTCGGCCTTGGTCAGCGGCTTGCGGATCTTGCGCGTGGCGTTGACGTAGAACTCCTGCAGCACTTGCGTGCTGAGCATTCCAGCACGTTCCGCCCAGAGCGTGCGCAGCAGATCTTCGCGATCTCGTGCTTGCGCCCCGCGTCGACGTCGTGGGCATAGATCAGGACGTTCGTGTCGACGAACGTCCTATCGCTCGTGCCACTCGTCACGCGTCGCCTCGATCCGCCCGCCCAGATGGAATCCTCGGTCCAGGAGCGCGAGCGCGCGTCGCTGGGCCTGTTCGTACGCATCGTCGTCGCCTACCAGGGATCTCGATCTGCTGGGCGAGCAGTGCCGCTGATCGACGTATTCCGCTTGGCGGCGAGCACCTTCGCTCTTCGCAGCGTTCGTCGATCCAGCCGGATCGTGATGTTCTGGCTCGTGGACTCGGTGGTCGGACATGCCCGACGGCCTCCAGCACGTATTATACGTGCAGCACGCGCGCCACGTGGACGGCGCGCCCAGGCCCTCACCGCGGTGGCAGAGTTGACGCCCAGAAACAGCCGTCGTGGACCGGCTCGGAGCCGCCCAGCTCGACGCCTCGAACTATCTATTTGTTCAAGTGACGCACGGGCTCCTACGCTGCAGGCACTGACGTCGTGCGTTCTCGAAAGGAGCTCCCGATGACCCCGCCTACCCTGACCGCTCACGCCCGCCCCCGCATCGCGCCCAGCCTGGAGCTGGCGGCGCTCGGTGAGGTCCTCGGCGTCACCCATTCGCGCGTGCTCGTCGAGCTCTACGCGCACGGGCTGCGCGCGGGCACCGCCGTCGTACTCGAGTGGGTGCCGGCCGTGGACGTGTGCTGGCTGGACGGCGCCGATGCCGGCGAACGGAACGCTCTCCGCGTCCAGCTGGCCGCCGACGACCGGGCGACGGTGGACGGCCTGGCCCTGCTGGACGCGTGGCTCACGGCCCGGCCGACGCCGGAGTTCTTCGAGGCAGGACGGCTGGCCATACGGGTGCGGCTCCACGCTCTGGACGACGAGGCGCGTGAGGCCACGCTCGACCGCATCGTGGCCATCTGCGAGGCGGCCGGCCGCGCCGGAGGCGGCCAGTTCAGCGTGGGCCCCCTGTCGAAGAAGGAGCGACGCCACATCGACCGCATTCGCCAGGACCTCGCCCTGCCCGGTTGAGGCCGGGCGCCGGGCGCCGGGAACGTGAGAGCGAAGGAGCGGATGGCCATCACGCTCCGGTGCCATCGCCACACATGTGGGGTCACTGCGCGTGGCCGACCTCACCTCGCCGAATCGCCGTGGCCCGTTCGCTGATGCGCGCGCGCTCCGCGGCCGGCAGGCGCGCGAGGTTCCTCACTTGCATCACCGTGCGCGGATTCCTGGCCAGCATCGCCTCGTGCCGCGACAGGAAGTCCCAATACAACGTCGTGAACGGGCAGGCTCGTTCACCCACACGCTCACCAGGCTTGAAGCGGCAGCCCGCGCAGAGACTGCCGCCGCTCTGACGCTCGATGTACTTGCCGCTGGCGATGTAGGGCTTGCTGGCCATCAGGCCGCCGTCGGCCGCCTGACTCATGCCCAACGTGTTCGGCAGCTCCACCCACTCCACCGCGTCGACATACACGGCCAGGTACCACTCGTGCACCTGCACTGGGTGCACGCCGTGCAACAGCGCGTACAAGCCGGTGACCATCAGGCGCTGGATGTGATGGGCGTAGCCGTGTTCCAGCGTCTGGCCGATGGCGTCAGCCATGCAGGCCATATCGGTCTTCGCGTTCCAGTAGAACGCCGGCAGCGGCTCCTGCGCCTGCAGCGCATTGCGGTCGCGATATTCCGGCATCTGCGTCCAGTAGATGCCCCGTACGTACTCGCGCCAGCCGAGAATCTGGCGGATGAAGCCCTCGGCGCTCGCGAGCGGCACGCGGCCGGCCCGATACGCCGCTTCGGCCGCCGCCACGACTTCGCGCGCACTGAGCAGCTTCAGGTTCAGCGCCGCCGACAGGTGCGAATGCCACAACCACGCCTCGCGCGGCCACAGCGCGTCTTGCCAACGGCCGAAGTGTTCGAGCCGCTCGTCGATGAACGACCGCAGCGCGTGCAGGGCGTGCTCGCGCGTGACGGCCCAGGCGAAGCTGTCGAGCGATCCGGGGTGCCCGGCGAAGCGCTGCCGCACGAGCGCGATCACCTCGCGGGTGATCGCATCGGGTTCGAAGCGCGCGCGTTCCGGCACCACACCGGGGCCGCTCTTGCCGAACGACTCGCGATTGTCGGCGTCGAAGTTCCACTGGCCATCGACTGGCTCGCTGCCGTTCATCAGCACGGCATGCGTCCGCCGCATCTCGCGATAGAAATACTCCATGCGCAGTTGCTTGCGGCCTACGGCATGCGCGGCGAAGTCGTGCACGGCGGCAAAGAAGTGGCGATCGTCGCGGACGTCGAGCACGAGGCCGCAGGCTGAGGCCACGTCACGCAACGAGGCGAGCACCCGGGCATCGCCGGGCATGGTCATCACCAGCGCTTCGGGTCGAAGGCGGGCGATCTCCGCGTGCAGCGAAGCAGCAAGCGTGGCCGGGCCGTCGTCGAGCCGCTGGTAGTGCAGCGGCCGGCCGGCATCACGCACCGCCTGCGCGAAGTGCCGCATGGCCGACAGAAAGATCGCGATGCGCGGCTGGCTCGACCAGACATGCGTGGATTCTCCGGCGGCCTCGGCCATCCACACCACATCGCGCGCCGGGTCGAAGCCATCGAACGCCGACGCGTCGAGATCGAGCTGGTCGCCGAGCACGATCACGACATGGCGGGCGGGCACGCCTTGTATGATGCACGGATTCCGGCCAAGGAGGCCCAGTGCGCGTGAGCCGATTCAATACCGTGTTCGCCATCGCCCTCGCGTCCGCGATGGCGTTCTCTTCCTGCACCACGCCGCCGCCCGCCGCGCCGCCGGCGCCGTTCGACGTGGTCGAGGCGTCGATTCCCGAGATGCAAACGGCCATGCGCGAGGGCCGCACCACCTCGCGCCAGATCGTCACGCAGTACCTCACCCGCATCGGCCTCTACGAAGACGGGTTGAACGTCGCGGTCGCGATCAATCCGAACGCGTTGGCGCAGGCCGACGCGCTCGACCGCGAGCGGGCCGCCGGCCGCGTGCGCGGGCCGCTCCACGGCATTCCGGTGGCCGTGAAGGACAACGTCCTCACCAAGGACGACCTGCCCACCACGGGCGGCATGCTGGCCTTCAGGCGCTACCAGGCGCCGTACGACGCCACGCTGGTGACCAAGCTCGAGAACGCCGGCGCGATCATCCTGGCCAAGTCGACGATGAGCGAGCTGGCCGGCTGGTTCGGCGACAGCTTCCGGCCGGGCGGCTACAACGCCGCCGTCGGGCAGAGCTACAACCCGTACGACCCGCGCGCCAACGACGACGGCACGCCGGTGCTCGAGGTGAGCGGTTCGAGTTCCGGGCGGCGGCGTGGCCGCCAACCTGTGGGCAGCCAACGTCGGCACCAGCACCGGCGGCTCGATCGAGGGACCGGCCAACGCCACCATGCTCGTGGGCATCCGGCCTCGACCGGACGCATCAGCCGCTACGGCATCATTCCGCTGAGTCTCGATCAGGACACGGCGGGGCCGATGACCAAGTCGGTCGCCGACGCCGCCATCATGTTGGGCGTGATGGAGGGCGAGCCCGACGCCAACGATACCCGCACCACCGAGTGCGCGGCGCCGCCCAATCACGACTACACGCCCTTTCTGAAAGCCGACGCGCTCAAGGGCGCGCGCATCGGCATTCCGCGCGCCGGCATCTACGAGGCGCGGCAGTTTCCTGGGCAGGCGCGGCCGTTTCCCGGGTCTGAAGCCCGACGAGCTGGCGTCGATGGAGGCGGCCATTGCCGCGCTGAAGACCGCCGGCGCCGACGTCGTCGATCCCGCCGACCTGCCGAGCATGACGCCACGGAGCCCGCCAACAACCTCACCTCGCACAACATCTGCGAGGCGCCGTTCACGGGCAAGGCCGGCCGACGACCTGTGCTCGATCGTGCTTCGCTACGGCATGAAGCGCGACTTCAACCTGTGGCTGGCGACGCTCGGCGACTCGGCGCCGGTCAAGACCCTCGCGGACTTGCGGGCCTGGAACGCTCGCACACAAGGACCAAGGGGCGATGCGCTATGGCCAGGGACGGCTCGACTACGCCGACTCGACCGATCTCGCGAAAGACCAGGCCCGCTTCGAGCGCAATCGCCGGGAGGATCTGACGCTCACGCGCGAGGAAGGCCTCGACGCCGCGATCACCGCCACACGCTCGACGCGCTGCTGTTCCCCGGATCGTCGGGCGCGAACTACGCCACCAAGGCCGGCTATCCGATCATCGTCGTGCCCTTCGGCATGGTCGTCAACTACGGCGACGGCGCGAAGGGGTCGCAGGACAAGACGCGCCCCTTCGGGGTGAGCTTCGTGGGCGCGCACTGCGACGATGCCAAGCTCGTCGGCATCGCCTATGCCTTCGAGCAGGCCACGAAGCGGCGCGTGCAACCGCCGGCCTTTGCCGGTGGCGCGCCGGTCAGGTAGGGTGGCCGGGCGTCAGCGGCCGAGCAGCAGGCGCACGACCGCGGCCGGCGCCGGCAGCTCATCCCGGGGATGCATGTCGGTGTTGACCAGCTCCGGATCGAGCGCGCCCAGGGGCGGCAACGCAGCCGCCCCGTGTTCGAACACCGGTGCCATCAGGGCCTCGATGTCGATCTGGCCGGTGGCGAAGTGGGCCCGCACCGCGGGTGCGCGCAGGCGCGCGCGCACCGCCGGCCAGTCGACCACGATCGGCGTGTTCGAGCCCAGGGCCACGAGATTGCCCAGAAACACCACGTGCGGAAACACGCGCCGCAGCGTCTCGAGCACGCGCGGCGTCGGCACCCACGTGGCCGCGATGCCCCCCTCGCTCAGGCGCGACTGCACCAACTGGAAGAACTCCACCGAATAGAGATTGCCGGCATAGCCCGACGACGGCCGCAGGGCATCGGCCTCGATCACGTCGAAGCGGTCGGCACTGGCGCGTAGCGCGTGACGGCCGTCGGCGTGACGAATCTCGATGCGCGGATCGCGCAGGAACCACGACACCGACGCGTCGCCGGTGCGCTCGGCATACTCGGCGAGCAAGGCCGGCTGGCTGGCCATGATCTCCCACGCCACGATCTGGCCGGTCGCCGGGCTCGCGCTGGCGCCCCAGAGTGTGCCGCCCGACCCCACACCGATGATGCCCACCCGTGCCGGCGCCGGATGCACCAGCGTCGGAATGGCACCGAGCAGCACATGGTGCGTGTCGAGCTGCCGCGGCAATCCGCT
This sequence comes from uncultured Acidobacteriota bacterium, assembly GCA_963814395.1. GTDB lineage: Bacteria > Acidobacteriota > Vicinamibacteria > Vicinamibacterales > UBA2999 > CADEFD01. Next base: position 1,678 of record CAWFCS010000027.1, on the reverse strand, counting down.
CTGGCCGAGGCCGTTGGCGAAGACCTGGGCGCCCAGCCGGCGGCCGGGACGCACGCGGATGCTCGACACGCCCGAGGCGTCCTCCCGGTAGAAGAGCCGCCCCGAATCCAGTTGGCCGGCCAGCACCCGCCACAGATGATCCTGCGCGGGCACGGCCAGTGCCAACGCCACCAGCAGAACGCCGGCGGCCAGCGGCACCCACCGCCGCGCCGCCGCGTCACGCCACCAGACCAGCACGTAACCGAGGCCGATCAGGGTCACGGCCTTCAATGCCCCTGACGTGCCCAGCTGCGGAATCGCCACGAGCGACGTCACGGTGGCTCCGGCCACACAGCCGAGGATGTTGACGAACTGCACCAGGCCGAGGCGCCGGCCCACCACCGCGAACGAGGTCTGCAGGAGCTGCTGCGACAGGCTGAAGCCAAAGCCCATGAGCAGCGCCGGCACGAACAGCACCACCGCCGGCAGGAGCAGGTAGTTGACGGGGAGCAGCGCCGGCGGCGTGGACGGGTCGTAAGAGGCCAGGAACGCGAGCCACGGCCGCGCCACCGACCAGTGCTCCAGGCCGTAGATCAGCGTGATGACCGATCCGGCGAGCCACGCGTAGATCAGCGCCTGGGAGGCGAGGAAGACCAGGCGGCGGCGCGCGCCCAGGCCGGCGCGGAGGCGGTCGCCGATCAAGCCGCCGAAGGCCAGCCCCGCCAGGAACACGGCCAGGATGATGGCGAACGTCTGTGCGCGCGACTTGACGATGTTCTCGACCAGGCGGAAAGCGAGCACTTCCCAGGCGATGCCAGTGAACCCGGCCGCGAACGCGTGCGCGAGCCAGCCGCTCCACCAGGCCCGCGAGGGCGCTTGCGGGGGCGCGTCCGGCGCGAGCGCAGCGCGGGCTGTGGCGTGCGGCGTGTCGGGCACGATGCCGCGCCACACGCCGCGCCCCAGGAACAGACCGCCGGCAGCACAGATCAGATTGCAGAGGGCGCCGACCCACACCGCGCCGTCGAAGCCCCATTGCGCCGCGAGCAGGAACGCCGTCGCCACGGCGGCCACCGCCCCGCCCAGCGTGTTGGCGAAGTAGAGGCGAGAGATCAGGCCCGACTGCTCCAGCATCGTGCCGAGCTGCATCGATCGCGACAGCACCGGCAGTGACGCGCCCATGAGGCAGGTGGGCGGCAACAGCAGGAGCAGCACCACGGCATAGGTCAGGCCGGGCGCCTCGGGCTCAGGATGCCCACCGTCGGCAGCCAGCCGTAGAGCACCGGCTCGCTGAGCAGCGCCGAGACGGCGATGCCCACTTCCAGGGCGGCAAAGGTGAAGAGCGCCCGCCGCGGCGAAAGCCGATCGGCCAGCCAGCCGCCCGCGAGATAGCCGACGCCTAGCCCCGACAGGAACCCGGCCACGATGATGCCGATGCTCACCGTCGAGAGCCCGACGGTGAAGACGAGCCACCGCTGCCACACGATCTGGTAGATGAGCGCGGCAGCGCCCGAGAGGGCGTAGATCCACAGGAGCAGACCGGTCATGGCGTCCCCGATCGTAGTGCACGGGCCGTCACGCCGGGGGCAAGCGCCTCAACCACGGGCCTGGCAGGGTCGCTGCGCGCAGGGACGATGTCCAGTAAATCTATCTATTCGTTCATCATTATCTATTTTTCGCTCGACCCGATCAGCCGCTATCC
>CAWFCS010000026.1:0-170745 GCA_963814395.1 uncultured Acidobacteriota bacterium | reverse complement strand
GCATCGTCTGGGGCGCCCAGACGAGCCCCGGCAAGCCTTCTACGCGGGCCTCAGGAAGCCGCGAGAACTGTCCCACGACGCGCAGGTCTACCGCGCCTTTCGGCGCGCGGAAGATCGCCTGCGGGGCCAGGGCGGGCGGGTGCGCCGCGTCGTGCTCGACTACGAACTGAAGCGCGACTACCAGCGGTTCCTGCAGGCGCGCAATCGGGGCCGGGCCGACAGCGACGGCCGACCCGACCGCACGGCTGAGGAAGTCGCCGCCTGGGCCCGCCAGCACGACTTGCCGTACTTCGACGACCGCGTCCATTTCCCGGACGCCCGCATCGATTACGAGGATGCCGCGCACGACCCGCGCCACGACGACATCGAGGTGGTCACGCCGCACTACCGCGGCGCCCATGCCGCCGGGGCGGCGAGGTCTGGATTCCGCCGCTACAGCGCCGGCTTCGCCGGCCGCGGCAGCGGTGGTGGCCGGGGTGGCTGCGCCCGCCGGGGTGGGCTGGCCGACGAACTGCTGGGGTGACGCGATGTACGACCATCTCAACTTCCAAGACGTCGTGTCGGCCCAGAGCCGCCACCTCCAGGGCGAGGGCTTCACCGAGCGGCAGGCGCGCTTCCTCACCACCGTGATGGCGCACTCCGGCGTGTTCGTGGAGCGGCAGTACTGCCGCTTCGCCGGCGTGGCGCACGGGCAGAAGTCCCACGACTTCGTCCGGCGTCTCGTCGCCGCCGGATTCGCCCGCGAAGAGCGTCCCGGCCGGCTGCATCACGGCCGTCTACTTCCACGTGCACCACAAGCGTCTCTATGCGCTCATCGGGCAGGCCAACAACCGGCATCGGCGGCGGGCGCCGCGCAGCCGGATGATCGAGCGGCTGATGCTGCTCGACGCCGTGCTCGACGACCGCGACGTGGTCTGGCTCGGCACCGAATCCGACAAGGCGCGGTACTTCCTCACGCGCCTCGCCGAATACCGCTTCCAGCCCCATGAGCTGCCCCATCTGGCGTTCGGATCGGGCGCGCGTCAGACCCTCCGCCTGTTCCCCGACAAGCTGCCCCATCGGCATCCATCCACTTGAGGACCGCTACGTCTTCACCTACCTGGTCACGCGGGCGTCCACGACCGACTTCCGCACCTTCCTCGTGCGCCACCACCACCTGTGGCGCATGCTCAACCGCTGGACGCTTCGCGTGCTCGTGCCGAGGCCCTTGGTCACTTCCGTGCAGGCCTACCGGCACGCCTTCAACGAGCAGTTGCGCCAGCCGTTGGGTCTATCCGACGGGAAGGATCTGGAATGGCTGTTCGAGCAGCGGAAGCGGGCGGAACAGGAGCCAGGGTTCACCCTCGACGCCCGCGCCCGGGAGGCGGCCGACCGGTATCGGGGACCCCGGTTCGAGGCGCTCGAGAAGGCCTGGCGGACGCACGGGCGTATGCGGTGGCCACCGTCTACTGCAACGGTCTGGACGACCAGTTCGTGCGCGGGCAGGCCGCCGTCGAGTTCGTGCCGATGACGCGGCAGTACCTGCATCTGGCGCACCTGGTCGGTGTCGCCTGACGGCCGGATGGGTGAACATCGGCGGGACGACCTCTGAAGTGGAGGTTGTCCCCCCGGCGAGCGCCGTCGCGACTGGCCCGGCCTGAGGGTCAGAGCACGAATCGATGCGTGCGATCGCGGAGAGAGGCCTTGCGAATCAGCCACTTGCGGTGGCACGGGCACAGCCTGCGGACGGCGTTCTGTGCCGGACGTGCGAGCCGCGCCTGATGGGAGCAGCACAGAGTGGGGCGTGAGCGACCCCGGCAACTGCCCGGCGACGCGGCCCCGCCGCGGCGCCGCTTGGGGGTCGCTCACGCCCCACGTGGTGGTGTCCCGGAAGGCGCGCGTGCAGGTGCGTGAAGCGTGTGTTGCGCCATCACGTGGACCAGTGTGTGCGCTCGATCACGACGTCGTGCAAGGCTCTCCGCTGCGCTCCGCCCTCGCGTGCCGCGAGGCGCGCGCCATGTCGTGTGCAGGCGATGTGCGCGCGGCCTTGACGACGTCGTGTCCGAGCGCAGAGTCGGCAGCTACGTGATGGCCTGGCACAGCTGCTCTACCGCGAACTTGACCGCCTAGACCCGAAGCGGGATCTGACTGCGTGCGGCGATCACGGTAAGAGACCACGTGCCAAGGTGCGCGATTTCCGTTCCGAGCCGGTCAGGGAGACGGGGATGGCGGGTCGTCCCAGTTCGGCGGCAGCGCGCCGACCGCTCAAGCCCTGGAAGGGGCTCGGCCCCGCGCTGGAGATTGTCGATCGCACTGACGGCAACGCCTACCGCAGCGGTCTGACACCGGCGATTCGCAGAAGCAGTCATGCATCGATTCCTGATCGTCATCGAGAGCGCCGGCAACAACTTCTCCGCGTACTCGCCGGACCTGCCTGGGTGCGTCGCGACGGGGGCGACGCGTGAGGAAACGGAACGGCGGATGTATGAGGCAATCCAGCTGCATATCGAGGGCCTCATCGAAGACAAGCAGCCGGTTCCGGCGTCGACGTCGTTTGCCGAGTACGTCGTAGTACCTGCGTAGCCGCCTCCCCGAATCGCCTGAAGTCACGCCGAAAGTCTCAGCGTTGCGCCACTACAAGCTTGCCGGCTTCTCGGTTGAGCGGCTGATGACGCTGCTGACCGTCCTGGATCGGGACGTGGAGATTGTGATCCGGAAGAAGCCGCGCTCGCGCAGCGCCGCGCGCATCAGCGTGGTTGCGGCGTAGGTCGTAACCGGGCCGGTCGCCCGCGTTGACCATGCCCGTTCGTCGCGCTATCCTGCCGTGTCAGTCGGGTCAACCACCTGCACGCGCCGCCCACGTCACCACCCCGGCGGCCCTCCTTCCTCTGACCCAATCGCCTACGGCTCTATTCGGTCGTGTTCCCGTCTCCAGGAACAGGCAGGCCCCGGCATGGTTTGGAAGCAGCGCAAGATTCTCGTCACAACTCGCGTTCCATCAGTAGCGGCTGCCACGCTCGTTGGTACAGCAGCCCAGGCGGTCCACCCTGCGTGCGTCTCAGCGCGCGCCGGCGTCGTCCCGCGCGTCTGCCTCCAGGGCAGGCGGCGCCGGCCTTCTCGAACCGGACCGAACACCGCTCGCAACGCCAGGGGCACAGCCTCTCGCCGGCCGAGCCAATCGTTCCAGATTCCAGGAGGCAACCATGAAGCTCTGGCTCAACGTGGGCGACGCCGCGGACTACGCGGGTGTGTGCCGCGACACGATCTACACCGCTTGCGAAAGACGCGAGCTGCGGCACGTCCGGATCGGCGGCCGGCGCACCATCCGGCTGAAGCGCGAATGGCTCGACGAATGGTTCGAGCGATTCGCTCAAGGAGGCGCCCGCTCGAGTTCAGGCATGGCACCCGCGGCGGGCCCGCCTGGCGCCGCAGGGTCGCGTCTGACGCATGCGACGCGTTGAGTCTGCCGAGGCGAGCAATGGGACTCTACAAGATTTGCCAACACAAGGACCGGGCTCGTGACCGATGCGAGCACCCATGGTGGGGCAGCTTCCGTGGCACCCGCGTGAGCCTTGCCCGCTGGGCGGATCGCGAGATTCGATCGAAGGCCGAAGCGGGCATCGCGCTTGAGGCATTTCGCGCAGCGGTCAGGGCCGGCACGTTCGATCCGCGAGGCATCGCGCCGGCCCCCGAGCCGTCGGTGTTGACGTTTCGGCAGTTCGCCCAGATCTACAAGCAGCGGCACGTCATCGCCAAGGGCTTGGCGACGGCCAATCAGCTGGACTACCGGCTGAAGCCGCTCGTGGCCCGCTTCGGGGATGTGGCGCTTGCGGACATCAAGACCGCGCACATCGACGACTTCATCGCCGACCTGAAGCAGCCGCGCGTCGTCCACGGCGTCGCCGGACAGTGTCTGACGCCCGCGTCGGTGAACCGCGCAGTGGAACTCCTGCGCCACATGTTCAACTGGGCCGTAGGGCGCGAGTACCTCGAGCGAACGCCGTTTCGACGCGGTACCGAGGTCTTGATCCGCCTGGAGCTGGAAGACAACGTCCGCCGCCGCCGCATCAACCCAACCGAAGAGGCCGCACTCCTGCGGATGGCGTCACCGCTGCTCAGGTCGATGATCATCACGGCGATCGACACGGGCATGCGCCGGGGCGAGATGCTGGCGCTTCGGTTTGCCGACATCGACTGGACACGGCGACTCATCACGCTCAGAGGCGCGACGACGAAGAGCGGCCGGACGCGCGTCGTTCCGATCGGCACCGCGCGTCTCATGGCGGTGCTCGAGTGGCTGCGCCTCGACGCGGCCGGGGGCGACAAGACAGACGACACCCCGGTCTTCAGCAACGAGGTTGGAGAGGCCACCAAGACCGTCAGGCGAGCGTGGACCCTTGCGATTCTGAAGGCTCACGGCATCGCGCCCAAGTGGCGCACAGGCACCTACAAGGACTTGGCGGCGGAGAGCCTGCAGCAGCTCCAGGCCATCGACCTGCACTGGCACGACCTGCGCCACGAGTACGCGTCTCGTCTGGTCGAGCGCGGTGTCCCACTAGCGCAAGTGCGAGACCTTCTGGGCCACGCGTCCATCGTCACGACAGAGCGTTACGACAACCAGCGGCTGGAAGCTCTGCAAGCTGCCGTGGCGCGCCTTGAAGACGGCAACACGTTCAACGCCAGCTCGGACGAAGTTTCAAGATTTTTTCAAGATCGACCGGGCGAGCCGCACGGCGAGGCTGCCGGCGGCGCCGCGAAAAAGACGGGAAACTGTTCGGGAGGAAGAACTTAGGGAGTTGGTACCGGTACGGGGATTCGAACCCCGGTTACATGGCTGAGAACCACGTGTCCTGACCCCTAGACGATACCGGCACACACCTGGGATTGAGTCGCGTTCCTCAGGAACCATTAACGGTACTCGCGGCATCGGCGCCGTGTCAACCAGACGCCGCGAGGCACTAGAATCGACAGATGCAGTTCGTGCGACGCGCGTTCCTCGTCATCCTGGTGGTGGGCCTCGGCAGCGCCGCGGCGGCGTGGTTCCTGGCCGGCCGCGAGGCCGGTCCGGGCATCGAGATCAAGAGCCCCGACAAATTCATCGGCCAGGCCGGGTCGCTCGAGCTCTTCATCGACGCGCCGGCCGGAGTGCTCACGCGCCTCACCGCCACGGTGAGTCAGAACGGGAAGGAGCTGCCCGTGTTCTCGCTCGACGACGCCGCTGGCAATGCCGCCGACGTGAAGCAGGCCACCTCCGACCGGCTGTGGGTGATCCGTCCACTCGGCAAGAAATCGCAGCCGGCTCTCGTGGCCGGCGCGGCTACGGTCACCGTGACCGCGGCGCGGCCCGTGCTCTTCGGCCTGCGCGAGGCGGTGTCGTCGGTGACACGAGACGTGACCGTACGGCTCGAGCCGCCGCGGATCGCCGTGCTCTCCACGCACCACTTCCTGAATCTGGGCGGCGCGGAATTCGTGGTGCTGCGCGCCACCCCGCCCGACGTGGCCGCCGGGGTGCGCGTGGGCGCCACCTCGTTCCCGGCGTATCCGGGCACGGCCGTGGGCCTCACCGACCCGGCGCTGCGGGTCGCCTTCTTCGCGCTGCCCTTCGACCAGGACGCGGCCGCGCCGGTCGTGGCCTTCGCCCGCGACGAAGCCGGTAACGACGCCACGGCCACGGTCGACCACAAGCCGTTCCCGAAGACCTTCCAGCGTTCGCGCATCCCGATCGACAAGACGTTCCTGGCGCGTGTGGTGCCGGCCATTGCCTCGAACACGCCGGCGCTCGGCCTGGCCAACAACGGCAACGACGACCTGCTCGCCGGGTTCCTCGCCATCAACCGCGATCTGCGCCAGCAGAACAACACCGCCATTGCCGCGCTCGCCGCCAAGACCGCGCCCGAGATGCGCTGGACCGAGGCGTTCGCGCAGCTCGGCAACACGCAGGTGGAGTCGCGCTTCGCCGATCACCGCACCTATCTCTACGAAGGCAAGGAAGTCGATCAGCAGACGCACCTCGGCTTCGATTTGGCCTCGACGGCGCAGGCGCCGGTGACCTCGGCGAACCGGGGCGTCGTGGTGCACGCCGCCTATCTCGGCATCTACGGCAACTGCGTGATCGTCGATCACGGGTTGGGCGTGCAGTCGCTCTATGCGCACCTTTCGTCGCTTGACGTGAAAGAGGGCGACACCGTGGACAAGGGGCAGACGCTGGGCCGATCGGGCACCACCGGCCTGGCAGGTGGTGACCACCTGCACTTCACGATGCTCGTGGGCGGCGTGCAGGTGAATCCCGTGGAGTGGTGGGACGGCCACTGGATGGAAGACCGCGTGTTCCGCAAGATTCGCGAGGCCGGCGGCACGGCTCCCGCGCCCGCGTCGAAGTGATGATCGCCGCGCCGTTCTCCTTCGCGCGCCTGCGGCTCGTGGTGCTGGCGGGGCTGTTGGCTGGCACCACCGGCATGACCGCGGGCTGCAGCACCACGGCGCCGGCCCCGACGCCGGCTACGGCCCCAGTGGTCGATCCCGCCACCGCTGGCACCATCACCGGCACGGTGCGACTCGCAGGCACCCCACCAGCCGCGCAGATGATCCGCATGGACGGCGATCGCACATGCGCCAAGCTCGTGCCCGGCGCGCAGCGGGCCACTGAAACGTATGTCGTGGGCAGCGGCGGCACGCTGGCCAACGTCTTCGTGCACGTCACGAGCGGCCTCGAGAGGCGCAGCTTCCCCCTGCCCGAGGCGCCCGTGGTACTCGACCAGCAGCAGTGCTGGTACGCGCCGCGGGTCGTGGGCGTGCGCGTGGGCCAGCCGTTTCAGGTGCTCAACTCAGACCCGCTGCTGCACAACGTGCGGGCCTCGGCGGAAGTGAACGAGCCTTTCAATCAGGGACAGCCCGTGCAGGGCGTGCGCTACAGCCACACCTTCTCCACCGAAGAAGTGATGGTGCCGTTCAAGTGCGACGTGCACGCCTGGATGCACGCGTGGGTGGGCGTCGTGAACCATCCGTATTTCGCGGTCACCGGCCCCGATGGCGCGTTCTCACTGCCCAACCTGCCGCCGGGCACCTATACGGTGTCGGCGTGGCACGAGGCCGCCGGCACCATGACCGGTACCGCCACCGTCACCGCCCAAGGCACGGCCACCCTCGCGCTCACTTTTGCGGTGCCCGCGGCATGAGCGCGCGCCCGTCGGCCTGGTCCGACTACGTACAGCTTGCCAAGCCGCGGCTGAACTTCCTGATTGTCGTGAGCACGCTCGTGGGCTACGTCGTGGGCATGGCGGCCGATTCGCTGTGGTCGGTGCTCGTGCACACGATCGTGGGCACCACGCTCGTGGCGTTTGGCTCGTCGGCACTCAATCAGGTGTGGGAGAAGGACACCGACAAGCTGATGCACCGCACCCGCACCCGCCCGCTGCCCGATGCGCGCGTGGCGCCACGCGCGGCCACGGTCTTCGGCGCGGTGCTGTCGGTGACGGGACTTGCGGAGCTGTGGTCTTTCGCCACGCCGCTGGCCGCCGTGGTGGCGTTCGCCACCTTGCTCAGTTACGTGGTGTGGTACACGCCGCTCAAGCTGAGGACGTCGCTCTCCACCATCGTCGGCGCCGTGCCGGGCGCGCTGCCGCCGCTCATCGGCTGGGCGGCCGCCACCAACTCGCTGTCGCTGCCGGGATGGGTGCTCTTCGGCATCATGTTCTTCTGGCAGATGCCGCACTTCCTGGCCATCGCGTGGATGTATCGCGACGACTACGCGCGCGCCGGCATGCCGCTGCTGCCGGTGATCGAACCCGATGGACGCAGCACCGGGCGTCAGGCCGTGCTCTACGCGGCAGCGACGATTCCCGTGAGCCTGCTGCCCACGCTGATTGGCCTGGCCGGTCCGCGCTACCTGGTGGCGGCGCTGGTGCTCGGCGTCATCGTGTTGTGGCTGTCGGTGGAGTTCGCGGCCACGCGCACGCACGCCACCGCCCGGCGCCTGTTCTTCGCCACGATCATCTACCTGCCGCTGCTCTGGACCGCGCTCGTCGCCGACCACGCCGCGCGCACGTAGAACGGCGAGGCTGCGCAGTGCCGGCCGGCGGCCTCACGTCAGGGATAGAGCAAGTGCTTCGCGCGCAGCCGCCGCCAGTTCGCTTCCGCGCCGCCCCACGACGCCGCAATCGCCGCCGGGTCTTCACCCGCCTTCGCGCGCGCAAGTGCGGCCGCCGAGCCGACGAGCCGCGCGGTCGTCTTCGGGTCGAACTGGTCGCCATGCAGCTTCCACAGCGCCGACGCGATCTCGAGGCCCACGCGCACGGGCTGCAGCTGGTCGCGGTTGGTGACCACGAAGAACACGCCCTGGCACGCCTGGCCAGCATGCACGCTCGAGGTGGGCGTGAAGCGCACGGGGTAGAAGCGGATGCCCGGCAGCGCGCGCGCATTCAGCGCGGCGGCCAGCCGCGGGCCGTCGATCCACGGCGCGCCGAGCTGCTCGAACGGCTGATCGGTGCCGCGGCCCACCGACATGTTGGCGTATTCGATCGCGCCGATGCCGGGATAGAGCGTGGCCTGGTTCAGGTTGCGCATGTTGGGCGACGGATTCACCCACGCGAGCCCGGTCTGGTCGAACCACTGATCGCGCCGCCACCCTTCGGCCCGCACCACGGTGAGGTCCGCGCCGATGGCGTTCTCGACGTTGAAGAGATGCGCGAGCTCGCCAAGCGTGAGGCCGTGGCGGATGGGCATCGGCAGGTAGGCGTTGAAGCCGAGCACCGCCGCGTCGGGCAGCGGTCCTTCGATCTGCCAGCCGTTGATCGGGTTGGGGCGGTCGAGCACCACGACCCTGAGCTTGCGCGCTGCGGCCTCCTCCAGCACGTAGCCGAGCGTGGCGGGATAGGTGTAGAAGCGCGCGCCGATGTCCTGCAGATCCAGCACCAGCGTGTCGAGCCCCTCGAGCATCGCGGCGGTGGGCCGGCGCGTGGCGCCGTAGAGCGAGTGGATCGGCAGTCCCGTGGCCTCGTCACGCGATGACGGCACGTCTTCGTCGAGCACACCGCGGATGCCGTGTTCGGGGCTGAAGAGGGCCACGAGCGACACGCCCGGGGCCTTGTGCAGCAGGTCGATGGTGGTGGGCCCGGTGGCCGACAGGCCGGTGTGGTTGGTGATGAGGCCCACCTTGCGGCCCTTGAGCACGGCGAAGCCGTCGCGCGCGAGCACGTCGATGCCGGTGAGCACGCGGGTGGTGGGCGTGGCCGCCACGGGCCGCGTGGGATCCGACGAGGCGCCGAAGTCGGTGCCGGTGACGCGGATCCCGGTGAGGTCGGCAAGCGCCAGGTCGGTGATGGCCGACGCGGCAATGGTGGCCACGCGGGCACGCACGGCCGCGACATCGCCGACGCCGTCCGGGTGCAGGCGGCTCGAGAGGAAGATCACGAACAGCTTGGTGCGCGGGTCGGCCCACAGCGAGGTGCCAGTGAAGCCGGTGTGGCCAAACGATCCCAGCGGCATCAACTCGCCGCGATTGGCCGAGAAGCTGGTGTCCACATCCCAACCGAGCCCGCGCGCTGCGGGCATGCCGGCCGGGGTGGCCGGCGCAATCATCTTGGCGACGGTGAGCGGAGCCAGCACGCGCCGCGGCCCCACGGCGCCGCCGCCGAGCAACATGCGCGCGAATCGTGTGAGGTCGCGCGCCGTGCTGAAGAGGCCGGCGTGGCCGGCCACACCACCCATGCGCCGCGCCGTCGGGTCGTGCACCACGCCGCGCAACGGCTCTTCGCCGGGTGCCTTGCAGGGCCACGCATCGAGGAAGCGGCAGCGTTCGGTGGGCGCAATCCGGCCGATGCGCTCGATCGGCGGCAAGAAGCCGGTGTCGGTCATGCCGAGCGGTTCGAACACGCGGCGCGCCGTGTAGCGCTCGAGCGGTTCGCCCGAGACCCGGCCCACGATGTGCCCGAGCAGGAAGAAGTTGATATCGCTGTAGACGAACCGCTCGCCCGGCGGCGACTGCAGCACCTCGTCCTTCGCCAGTTCGATGGCGGCGTCGTAGCCCTTCCACGCGTCGCCCAGGTCGACGTCGGGGCGCAGGCCCGAGACGTGCGTCAGGAGATGCCGGATGGTGACGCCGCCCTTGCCGTAGCGCTCGAATCCGGGCACCCAGGCGGCCACCGGATCGGTGAGCCGGAGCTGGCCGCGCTCGACCAGCTGCATCACGGCCGTGGTCGTGGCCACCACTTTGGTGAGCGAGGCCAGGTCGAACACGGTGTCGAGGGTCATGGGCTCGGCGAGCGGCGCCACGGCCCGCTGGCCGAAGGCCTTTTCGTAGAGCACCTGGTCGCCCCGCCCCACGACCACTACGGCGCCGGGCATGGCTTTGGCGGCCACGGCCTGGGCGATCACGGCGTCGATGTCGGCCAGGCGGGCCAGGTCGACGCCCGACGGACGGGCTGGGACGGCACCCGGCCGCGAGGCCCGCTGCGCCCAGACCGGCTGAGCCATCAGCACGGCCGTCAGAAGAAAGGTGAGTCGTGTCGTCAGGAACATGGCGCGGAACCTACTGGGCTGCTAGCATATGCTCAGACGGTTTTCTCGTTCTCAGGGAGAGACACTACGATGCGTGAAAGTTTGAAGCTGTCGCTCGCGGCGCTGCTGGTCGTGTTGCTCGGCGTTGTTCCCGCGATGGCCCAGACGGGCCGGATCGGCGGGCTCGTGAAGGACGACAAGGGCCAGCCGCTCAAGGGCGCCACCGTGGTGGCCGAGAACCCTGGCGCTTCGCCGCCCTCGTTCACCGCCACCACCGACGACAAGGGCCGCTTCTCGATCATCGGACTGCGCGCCGGGAACTGGAAGCTCACGGCGTCGGCGCCGGGATTTCAGCCGTCGGTCGGTCAGGTGCCGATTCGCACCATCGGCTCGCCGAACCCGCCGGTGGAGTTCACCCTCGCGCCGGGCGCGCCCGGCGCGGCCGGCGCACTGGCCGGGGTCAACACCAAGGAACTGCAGACGGAACTGGCCGCGGCCGAAGCCAAGATGACCGCCAACGACTTCGACGGCGCCATCGTGGCCTATCAGGCCATGCTCACCAAGGTGCCCGCGCTCAGCATGCTGCACCTGCAGATCGGGCGCGCACAGCGCATGAAGAAGGACTACAACGGCGCGCTCGAGTCGTACAAGGCGCTGCTCGCGGCCGACCCGAACAATGAGCGCGCCAAGGTCGAAATCGGCATGACCAACCTCGAAAAGGGCGATCTCGTGGCGGCCGAAACCGCCCTGACCGAAGCGTCGCAGAACATGAGCGCCGGTCGCGAGGTGTTCTACAACCTCGGCGAAGTGAAGTTCGCCAAGGGCGAGACCGATGCGGCGATGGCCGCCTATCAGCGCGCGATCGATGTCGATCCCAACTGGGCCAAGCCGTACTTCAAGATGGGCCTGGGCAAGCTGCAGAAGGCCGACATGCCCGGCGCCCTCCAGATGATGGAGAAGGTGATTGCCGTGGAGCCGACCTCGGCCGAGGCGGCGCAGGCCAAGGCCCTGATCGAGCAGCTGAAGAAGGGCTAGACACTAGCGGCTAGGTCCTAGGGGCTAGCGGCGAGGCCAGACACCCGCTGCCAGCGAGCAGCGCGCGAATCGAGACCGGCGGTTCCTTACGGGGCCGCCGGTTTTCGTTTGCGCGGCCGGGCTCGAGCACGGGGCGGTCAGCGTGGTTGAGCGGCCCGGCGCGTGGCCTCGTCGATCATCCGATCGATGTTGGGCGTGCCAGGATCCCGTTCCCGCGCCGCCTTCCAGCTCGCCAATGCGTCGCCGAACCGTCCGGCGCGGGCCGCCAGCACGCCGCGGATGACATAGGGCCGGGCGAGCGCCGGGTCGACCGCCAGGGCCGCATCGACCGCGCGCTCGGCCGCCTCCGCCTCGCCCCGCTCGGCGTGCAGCCAGGCCAGGGCCGCCTGCTGGGGCGCCGATTCCGGAAACGATCGCAGGCTCGCCGCGAGCTCGAGCTGCGCCCGAGCCAAGGCCTCGCCGGCCCGGCCCGGCGCGGTGGCGATGTCGAGCGCCAGCAGCGACTCGGCGGCCCGCGCGCGCACCACGCGCGCCTCGTCGACCAGCCGCGCCATGAGCACCGCCATCACCCGCTCGTCGCGCAGGTCGAGTGTGCCGAGGGCCCGCACGGCCGCGGCCCGCACCATCGGCTCGGGGTCGGAGGCGGCGCCGAACAGCGCCCCGAGCACCTTGGGCTCGACCCGGCCATCACGCGCGCCGGCGACCACGGCCGCCGCGCGCGGGCGTTCGGTGGTCGTCTGACTCTGCATCGGGCTCGCGTCGATGACCCGCGTGCCGGCCAGCCGGCCGATGTACTCGAGGGCACTGGCGCGCAGCACCGCACCTTCCTTGCGATCGACGGCGAGCGAGGCCAGGCCGGGCAGGGCCGCGGCATCGCCCGTGCCGGCGGCGTAGAGCGTGGTCGTGAGCCGCAGGCTCTTCTGGCGTCGCGCGCGCGTCGCCCCACCACGCGTCCATCTGACGCGCCGCCCACTCGGGCGTCTTGTCGTCGTGACAGGTGGTGCAGGCGTTGGGGATGCCGAAGCCCGCGGTGGTCTCGGGTACCGGCGGCTGGAACGTGTGATCGCGGCGCCGCGTCAAGAGGCGCCAGTTGGCGTCGCTCATGTGGCAGTTCACGCAGCGGCTGCCCGCCGAAGCCGCGGCGTGGAAGGTGTGGCGGGCCAGCGCGGCGTCGGCCCAGGGCTCGCGACTCTCTGCCGTATCGGCACTGCGGCTCGTGACCCGCGCCAGCGGCGTCTGCGGGTCGCCTGGGGCACCCGCATCGGCCGGGCCCTGATGGCACTGCGTGCAGAGCACGTCGCCCGCCCGCCCGCTCGTGACGTCGACCTTGAGCGAGAACGGGTTGGACGACGGTCCGTGCGCCAGGTGGCAGTTCGTGCAGGTGATGGCCCCGGCCTTGAAGCAGCCAGACAGCGTGAGCGCCTGGGGCCGATTGAAGCGATTGGGGCGGCCATCGGGCCAGAACTCGCCCTGCGTGTCGAACTCGGGCAGCGGCTCGCTCACGAGAAACGGCACGGCGTGGTCCTCGTAGCGATCGCCGGCGCGGAAGCCGGTGAAGACGTTCCGCTTGTTGCCGTGACAGTAGGCGCACGTGTCGAAGGTGCGGCGCGGGGCGGCCGTGCGCGGCGAGAAGATCTTGAGGATGTCGCTCAACGCGCGATTCGAGGCGCGCGAGCTGTAGGTGGGGATCGTCGACGGGTCACGTTCCCAGGCCTGCGCCAGAGCGACGTGCGCCTGGCCGGGGCCGTGGCACGCCTCGCAGCCGATGCCGAGCTCGGTCCATTCGGTACGGTACGACTTGGTGGTCGCGCGTGAACCCGCGATCGAGATTCGTGGCATGACAGTTGAAGCAGTTCACGTTCCAGATCTGCTTCATGTCGTGCGCGCCGTCGGGAATCGGCGTGGTCTCCTTCCAGTCGAGCCAGCGCCTGGTCTCGACGTGCCAGAAGACCGGCAGCACGTACATCCGCCCGTCGGGCAGGGTGGACAGGTAGCCCTGGAAGCGCTTCGCGCCCAGCGTGTAGTCGACCTGGTAGGTCTGCTCGGCGCGTCCCTCGGCGCGCACGGTGACGAAGGGCTTCCCTTGGCGCCGGCCGAACACGTAGGACCGCCCGTGTGCGGTGAGCCGCGCCGCGCGGCTGAAATCGCCGAGCACCGCGGCCTCGGCCACGGGCCGAGTCATCTGGATGTGGAGCGACGACTCCCAGCGCTCGTAGGCCTCGCGGTGACACGTCTGGCACGCGCGCGAGCCCACGTAGTCGCCCGTGGCCGCGGCCGCCGGCGCGTCAGGCGGGGTGACCTGAGCCGTGGCAACCTCAGCGCGCCGCGCGGTGAGCCACGTGGAGGTCACGAGCAGCGCTGCCGCTACGAGCAGCAGGGGTCTGACCCCTATGGCACGGTTTCCGCGGCAGCCGGTGCGCATCGTCGAATTGTAACGGGGCCTGTCCCCGTTACATCTGAAAGCGGTGCAATTTCTGCAACTAGGCCGCGGTGCCTTTCTCCCTCAGCAGCTCCTCGTACAGCGCTTCGATGTCGGCCACAAGGCGATCAGCGCCATAGGTGGCGGCCACCAGCGCGCGGCCGTGCTGCCCCATCCGCCGGCCAAGCTCGCGGTCGCCGAGCAGGGTCACCACATGACGCGCCAGCCCCGCGTCGTCGTCCATCGGCGCCAGCAGCCCCGTGACGCCGTGCTGCACGACGTCGGCGACGCCGCCGACCTCCGTGGACACCACCGGCGCACCCGCAGCCATCGCCTCGATGAGCGCCACCGGCGAGCCCTCGTTGCGCGAGGTCAGCGCCACCACGTCGATGTCGGCGTAGAGCGTGTCGATGTCGGCTCGCCAGCCGAGGAAGCGCACGGCGCTCGCGAGGCCGAGGTCCGCAGCCCGTTGCTCCAGCGACGCGCGCAGCTCGCCGTCGCCGACGATCAGGAACACCGCCGTGGGATACGCCTGGCGCACGCGCACCGCCATCGCCAGGAACACCTCGTGCGCCTTGATCGGCACGAGTCGCGCCACGATGCCGACCAGCGGCGCATCGCCCACCTGCAGTTCGGCCCGCAGCGCTCCACGGCGGCGCTCCGCCACGAGCAGGGGCGCCAGGTCGAAGCCGAGCGGCAAGGTGCGGTACTGCTCCGGCCGGCCCACGCCGAGCGCCTGGAGTTCCTGGCCGACTCGCGCGGTCACGGTGAGCAGGCGATCCGTGCCCCACGCCAGCACGCGCTCGATCCCGCGATAGACGGCCGTCTTCGCCGGCGAGAAGTAGCCCCGCAGCACGTGCCCGTGGTAGGTGTGCACGACGATCGGCACGCGGCACAGGATCGCCGCGAGGCGCCCGAGCGCGCCGGCCTTCGCGGTGTGCGTGTGCACGATCTGCGGACGCTCGCGGCGGATGATCTGCATGAGCCGCCACACCGTGCGCAGATCGCTCAGCGGGCGGATCTCGCGTCCCAGATCGGGCAGGATCAGCACCGGCATGGTGCGGCCGTGCAGCTCGAGATAGTTGGCCTCGCCCGCCTCTTCGCTGCCGGCCACGAGGGTGGTGGCAAAGCGCGCGGGATTGAGGCGATCGGTGAGCAGCGTGGCGTGAATGGCCGGACCGCCCACATTGAGTCTGGCAATGACGCGCAGCACGCCGATGCGCCCGGCGTGATTCGGCGCTACCACCGAGCCCGCCACGCCTGCCACATCAGCACCGTCCAGAGCTGCGGCAGGTGGTTGGCACGACCGGCCAGGTGTTCCCGCCAGGCCCGCTGCACGGGTGCGGCATCGAGCAGCGACTCGCGCAGTGACGCCGCCGACAGCAGGTCTTCGGCCCACTCGCGCAGCGGACCTCGCAGCCAGGCGTGCACCGGCACGGCAAAGCCGCTCTTGGGCCGGTCGATGAGCGCGTCCGGCACATAGCGGCGCAACACCTGCCGCAGCGCCCACTTGCCCTGGCCGTCGCGGATGCGGCGCGACCGCGGCTGCCGCCACGCCCATTCCACCACGCGATGATCGAGCAACGGCGCGCGGGCTTCCAGGCTGACCGCCATGGTGGCCCGATCGACCTTCACGAGGATGTCGTCAGGCAAGTAGGTCATCGTGTCCGCGAGCATCATCCGGTCGACGAAGGCCGGCGCCGCCGCCTGGAGGCTCCCGTCCCGCAACAACAGCGAATGTTCAGCCGCGGCTCCGGCCACGGGTGGCGTCTGCCACTGCGATACGAGCGAGAGGTAGAGGTCGTCGGGGCTGGCGGCAGCAAGCGCAGTGCCGAGCTTGTGGACCTTGTCGCCGAGCGCGCGCTGGCCCATGGCGGTCGCCGCTCCACCCCCGGTCAGGCGGCCGACGGCATCCCACGTCGACGGCGCCACGCCGGTCAGGGCCCGGCCTACGCCGCGACGCGCCCAGCCCGGATACGCCGCGGTCTTCTGCTCGACGGCGGGTGCCCACAGGTAGCGGTTGTAGCCGCCAAAGACTTCGTCACCGCCGTCACCCGAGAGCGCCACCGTGACGTCGCGTCGCGCCATCTGCGCCACGAGGAAGGTGGGGATCTGCGACGAGTCGGCAAACGGCTCGTCGTAGATGTCGGCCAGGCGGGGAATCACGGCCCGCGCTTCTTCCGGCGTGACGTAGAGCTCGGTGTGGGTGGTGCCGAGATGTGCGGCCACGGCGGCGGCGTCTTTCGCCTCGTCGTAGCCGCCCTCGGCAAAGCCGATGGTGAAGGTGCGCACCGGCTGCGGGGCGGCGGCCTGCATCAACGCCACCACCGCCGACGAGTCGATGCCGCCCGACAGGAAGGCGCCGAGTGGCACGTCGGCGATCATGCGACGCCGCGTCGCATCGCGCAGCAACCCGTCGAGTTCGTCGATGGCCGGCGTGTCCTCCAGCACGGACGGGTGCGCCGCCCCGTCGGCCGCCACCGCGCGGGGATCCCAATAGCGCGTCACCGTCGCCTGCCCGTCGCGGATGCGCGCATACGACCCGGGCAGCAGCTTGTGCAGCCCCTCGTAGATGCAGTGCGGGCTCGGCACGTAGGCGAAGCGCAGGAACGAGGCAAGCGCCTGAGGCGACACGCGCGTGGGGCAGGCGGGATGCGCGCGCAGCGCCTTCAGCTCCGAGCCGAACAGGAACGTGCCGCCCACCCAGCCGTAATAGAGCGGCTTCTTGCCCAGCCGATCGCGCGCGATCCACAGCGTGCGCTCCTGGCAATCCCACAACGCAATGGCGAACATGCCCCACACGCGCGCGAAGGTGGCGGCCGCGCCCCAGCGCTCGATCCCGGCCAGCATCACCTCGGTGTCGGACGTGCCCCGAAAGCGGGCGCCGAAGCCTTCGAGTTCGCGGCGCAGATCCTGGTAGTTGTAGATCTCGCCGTTGAAGACCACGACGTAGCGGCCATTCGGCGATTGCATCGGCTGATGACCGGTGGGCGACAGATCCAGAATGGCGAGGCGGCGGAACCCGAGCACCACGCCCGCGTCGGCGTCGGCCCAGGTGCCGCGGTCGTCTGGACCACGGTGCGCGATCGCGTCGGTCATGCGGCCAGCCACGTCATGCAGGGCCGCTGCCGCGGACGTCGAGTCGGTTTGCCAGAATCCGGCGAGGCCGCACATGGTGGTGGTCAGTAGCTGGACGATCGAGTTGCGCTACACGGCCCGCTTGTAGCCGATGGCGCACCAGTAGGGCACGTCTGGACTGAACGTCACCCGCTCGAGACCAGCCGCCTCCATCATGGATTGAATCTCCACACGGGTGAAGCGCCGCTCGAGCTGAGTGCCCAGGCGGTCGAGGGCGTCATTGCGCATCACGTAGAAACTGCGGGAACGGTAGTACGAGAGCGGAAAGGCGTCCACCCGCGCGCCGGTGCGCTCGAGCACCGCCGCGGTGCGTGCCAGTGGCCAATAGACGAGGGCGGCGACCGCGTCGGTGACGAGGAAGCGGACGCGTGAGGGCAGCCGCGAGACCAGGCGCCGCACGAGATCCGACGCGCCCCACAGCGCTCGAAACCAGGCGGGACGATTGTCGAAGCGGTAGTAGAGATACACCAGGAACGGCGCATCCGGCTTCAACGCCGCCACACACGAACGCAGGCCATCTTCGGGGTCGGGCGTGTGGTGCAGGACCCCGAGGCTGTAGCCGAAGTCCATGCTGTCCGCTGCAAACGGCAGCGCCGACACCGACGTGTGATGGAACACGCAGTTCGCATTGCCGGCAAGCTGCCGGCGCGCGACCGCCAGCGCCGATTCACTCGCGTCCACGCAGTGCAACTCGCCCACGCGTGCGGCCACGACGGCCGCCCAGCGTCCCGAGCCGCAGCCGGCATCGAAGCCGCGCGCGCGCGGCGGAAGCGCGGCCCATGGGAAGCGGCCGAAGTACCTGAGCGAAGATCGTGGCTCGTTCGTGGTCGGTGAGCGTCGTGTTGTCGAAACGCGACCACTCCTCGCCGAAGCCGGACACGGTGGCGCGGTGCTCGTTGTTCATCACGTCCATGCGCCAAGGGCCGATCGCAGCGCGCATGGAGGAGCATACCATTCGCCCTGCATCCCTCCTTGACGCGCCCACGGGTGGCCGCAGAACCCTCTAGAATTGAGGCGTCAGGCTGCGGGGGCCTCAGCCGCCGTCGGCTGGGGAGCGAGCGGCGCCTCGAACGCGAGAGAGCTCATGCGTGTCATGCCAGCGGCAGTCGTCATTTCCAGGGAAAGGAGCGGCAGGTTGTCCGATCACGCTGAGCGGGGCGGTTCCGCGGTGGCTCACACGGTGAAAGCCGCGGTCGACATCGTCATCGTCAACTGGAACACTGGCGACGCCTTGCGCGCGTGCCTCCACTCCATCGCCGACAGCCGCGACCACGCGTTGGTCGCACGGGTCGTGGTCGTGGACAACGCCTCCACCGACGACTCCATGGCCCTGGGGCAGACCGCCGCCCTCGCGGTCGAGGTGATGCGCAACGAGGTCAATCGCGGCTTCGGTGCGGCCTGCAATCAGGGCGCTGCCGGCAGTCATGCCGACTACCTGCTGTTCCTCAATCCCGACACGCGGCTCGAAGCCGACACCCTCGGCAAGACGCTGGCCTTCCTCGAGGCCGAGGCGCAACACGATGTCGGCATCTGCGGCATCCGGCTCGAAGGCGACGACGGACAAGCCACCACCTCGGCGGCCCGATTTCCGTCGCCGCGGGTCATCTTCGGCCAGGCGACGGGCCTCGCGCGCTGGCTGCCCATGCTCTTTCCGCGTCACCTGCTCACGGCGCAGGAATGTTCGGTCACGCGCGATGTCGATCAAGTGATCGGCGCCTACTTCATGATGCGCCGGTCGCTCTTCGATGCACTCCGTGGCTTCGACGAGCGCTTCTTCGTCTACTTCGAAGAGGTCGATCTGTCGCTGCGCGCCCGCCACGCCGGCTACCGCTCGGTGTTCTTCCACGGCGCCAAGGCCTACCACAAGGGCGGTGTGTCGAGCGATCAGGTGAAGGCGGCACGCCTGTTCTACTCGCTGCGCGGCCGTCTGCTCTATGCCTGGAAACACTTCACGCCAGGGCGGGCCTGGGGCGTGATGGCGATCACCTTCGGACTGGAGTGGCCGGCGCGCCTGGTGGCAGCCGCGCTCGCGGGTGGCACGGCGGTGTCGGAGACCGCGGCCGCCTACCGTCGCCTCGTCGCCTTCGTCACCTCGCCAGGGTGGCGAACGTCGCTCGACGTGCAGCGCCGTCCCTGAACCCCGGGCTATACTCGCGGACGAGTCGATGGTCACTGAGTCGCCAGCGCCGCCCAATCCGCCTTTGCCCGCCGTGCTCGACAAACAGGGCAAGCTGGCGGAGCTGATTCGCACGCGCCGAGGCGTGGTAGAACTGGGCTGCGGACCGGCGCGCCGGCACCCCGACGCCGTGACCATCGACGCGCTCGACTTCGACGGCGTGGACGTGGTGGGCGACGTCTTCGCGGTGCTCGCGGCGATTCCGGATGCCTCGGTCGACGCGGTGCACTCGTATCATTTCCTCGAGCACGTCGAGCCGCTCAGCCGCGTGGTGCGCGAACTGGCCCGGGTGCTGAAGCCGGGCGGGTTGCTGCACACCGTCGTGCCGCACTTCTCGAACCCGTATTTCTACTCCGACTATACGCACCGGCAGATGTTCGGCCTGTACTCGTTCTCGTATCTCGCCGACGATCCGATCTTCCGCCGGCGCGTGCCCCGCTATCAGCTCGACACGGGTCTGGTGCTGGAGAACGTCACGCTCGGGTTCAAGGCTGCCCGGCCCTTCTATGTGCGCTACGCGCTGCGGCGGGCCCTGGGAGTGCTCGTGAACAGCAGCCGCTTGACGCAGGAATGGTACGAGGCGGGCTGGACCGGCTGGTTCCCGTGCTACGAGCTGGACTTCACGGTCCGGCGCCGATGATGCCGGGCCCTCACGCGGCACGATGAATTCGCCGACGCTGGGCGGCAACGTGCTGCGGTCGCTCGCCGGCCAGATCGCCCCCGGGCTCGCCGCCGTCGTGGCCCTCCCGTATCTGCTGCGCGGCCTGGGGGCCGACGGCCTGGGCGTGCTGCACGTGACTTGGGCCGTCGTCGGCTATTTCAGCCTGCTCGACATCGGCATCGGCCGCGCCCTGACGCAAGCCGTCGCGGCCAGCCTGGCGCGCCGCGACCTCGAGGGCTTGGGCAGTCTCGTTTGCACGGGCTGTGCCGCGCTCACGGGCGTGGGTCTGGCCGGCGCCCTCGTGTTCGGCCTGTCGGCGGACTGGATCGCCGGGTCGTTGTTCGGCGTCACCGGCGCCTTGCGATCGGATGCGGTCGCGGCGTTCCAGCTGGTGGCGCTGTCGGTGCCGCTCGTCACCGTGTCATCCGGGGCGCGCGGCGCCCTCGAGGCGCAGCAGCGATTCGACCTGGTGAACCGCGTACGGATTCCCATGGGTGTCCTGATCTACGCCGCGCCCGCGCTGGCCCTGCCGCTCTCGCAGTCGGTAGCCGTGGCGACCGGCATCGCCGTCGCCGTGAGATCGTGCGGCGCCGTCGCGCTGCTGTGGCTGGTGTGGCGGCACACGCCAGCTGTGGCCGGCACCTGGCGATGGTCACGACGCGCTTTCCAGTTGCTGCTCTCGTCTGGCGCGTGGATGGCGGCCGCGAATCTCATCGGCACGGTCACGCAGTTCGCCGATCGCATCGCCCTCGGCGCCCTCGTCTCCATGTCGGCCGTCGCCTACTACGCGACGCCGCTCGATCTCATCAGCCGCCTCAGCATCGTCTCGGCCAGTCTCACGGCCGTCATGTTTCCGGCCTTCAGCGCCGAACACGCCGCGCGCGGGTCACGACTCGCCAGCCTCGCGCTCAAGTCCACCGTCTACACCATGCTGAGTGTCTTCCCGCCGGTACTGGTGATCGTCGCGTTCGCGCCCGAGCTGCTGACCTGGTGGCTGGGTGCGGATTTCGCCCGCGCGAGCGTGGTCGCCACCAGGTTCATCGCCGTCGGCACCTTGGCCAACGCGCTGGCGCAGACGCCCTTCGCCCTGCTGCAGGCCATGGGCCGCGCCCGGGCAACGGCGCGCGTGGCGGCCATCGAGCTGCCGCTCTACGTCGTGTTGCTGTGGGCCGCCACGAGCGCCTGGGGCGTCACCGGCGTGGCCATCGCCTGGGCGGTGCGCATGACGGCGGATGCCGCCGCCCATTTCGTGCTCGCCGGCAGCGGCCACGAGCGCGTCGATGGCCTCGGGCGCGCCATGCTGTGGGCATGCCTCACTGCCAGCGCGGTCCTGACCGCCGTGGCGTTCATCCCTGAGCCCTGGGCGCGGGGAGCCGCACTGCCGGTGGGCCTGGCCCTGAGCGCGTGGCCACTGCGTCATGTGGTGGATGCCCGCGAACTGCTGCAGCGGGGCCGCTCGCTGCTGTCGCGGCCGAGCTGAACGGCGTCGTGACGACGATGTTGCAGGGGCCCAGATGGCGGGGTACAGTGACCGTTTGACCGTCCGTGACCATCCTGTTGAGCGCCTCCCGAGCGATATGGCATCTTCCGAACCCTTGAATACGCCTGCTCCGCCTGCTGGAGCGGGCCCCGACGAACTGTCGCTCGGCGATTTCGTGCGGCCACTGTGGAAAGCCCGCTTTGTCATTGCGGCGATGGCGGTGGCCGGCAGCATGCTCGCGTCGGCGTTCGCCGCATCGTTGTACCCGCGCTACCAGGCCACGGCGGTGATTCGTGTCATCGAATCGAAGTCCGGAGACTCGGCGGAGCTGGCCCGCGCCGAGAACTTCCGGCCGCTGCTCGAGAGCAAGACGATTGCCGCCGCCCTGGTCAAGGAGTTCGCGCTCGTGGGCGAACCGCGCTACCGGTGGGGCAGTCAGGGAGGTCCGATTCCGGCCGACGCCTTCATCCGGAACGTGCTCACGGTCGATCAGGTGGCCGGCACGAATCTGTTGCAGGTGCACATCAGGCTCGGCGACGCGGACAAGGCCGCCAAGGTCGCCAACGCGCTGGCCGAACGCGCGATCGAACTCAACCAGCGCATCAACCAGCAGGAGGTCGTCGACGCGCGCGACTACATCAAGAGCCAGCTGGATGAGTCGACGGCGCGCCTGGAACAGGTGCGCGGCCAACTCGTGACCGTGATGCAGCGGTCTCAGGTCGATGCCCTCAAGAAGGATGCGGAAGGAGCCCTCGACCTGCGCAGCAAGCTGCTGGAGTTGCAGGCATCGATCGAACACGAGCGCGCGTTCCTGCGCCGCTCGGAGGCCGACCTCGGCCAGAGCCAGCCGTTGGTCACCACTCAGCGATCCATCGACCGCGATCCCGCCCTCATGGAGGCCGCCCGGCAACAGGCGCCCGGAACGTCGGTGCTCGGTCTGAACCTGACCGACCAGCAAGTCAACGCCGCCCACACGGGGCTGCAGCAGCAGGTCTCCGAGAGCCGCGCGAAGTTGGCCGGGCTCGAAGGCCAGCGGCACCTGCTCGTCGACGAAAAGCACCTGGACCGCGCGGTGCTGCCGGTGTTGACGAAACTCTACGAAGGTGACGTGGCGGTCTCCCGGCTGAAGGCCGAATACGACATGGTGCTCAGGGTCTACACCGACCTGTCGGTGCGCTACGAAGACGCGCGCATCAGGGTCGGAGGCCGGGGCGCCCAACTGCAGCTCGTGGACCCGGCCGTGTCGCCGTCGTTGCGCGCGTCGGCCGGGTTCCCACCTACGGCGGCGCTCGGGGCGTTCGGCGGTGGCCTGCTGGCCGCGCTCTGGGCGCTCGGCCGGCACTTTCTCGCTCCCCTGCTCTAGAACCTGAACCGGCCACATTGACCGGCGCTCGGCCGCCGCGACTGATGGACACCACCCTCGATCGCCCCGCTTCCGCCGCCGCCTCGCTTCGTCTGGCGGGTGCAGCGGTGCGCGGCGTGGGCTATGCCCTCTTCTTCGCGATGCTCTTCGTGCCGGCGACCTACAGGCCGCTCAAGGGCGCCCTCTTGGCACTGACGCTGGCGGGCATCGCCGGCGCCGCGCTGGTCGGCGGGCGCGTGCTGCTCGACCGGCGGGTGCTGCTCACCACCCTCGGCTTCGCCGCCCTCGGCGTGTTCTTCGTGCTGCGCGGCCATGTCCTGGGCGCGCCAGGGGCGCTCGAGATGTTCAACGTCTACGTGACCTGGCCGCTCGTCTACACGGCGCTCATCGCTGGCGCCGCCAGCCCCGGCGTGTTGCGCGGCCTGTTGCGGGTGCTCGTGTGGGCCGCGGTGGCCGTGTCGGTCTACAGCATCGTCTACGTGCTGTGGTCCGCGGGATACTGGCCCGACGCCCTCTACTACCCTCTCGACCAGGGACAGGCGATCGGGTTCCATGGCGCGTACGTCGAGTTCGGCCTCTACTCCACCTCCACGCTGCTGTTCACGATGCCGTTCCTGGTGGGCGCCCTGTTCGTATTCCCACCAGACAGGAGCGCCCATCGCCCGATCCACGCTGTGGCTCGCGCTCGCACTCAACATCATCACCGTGCTGCTCTCGGGCCGACGGGCCCTGCTGGTGCTCTTGCTGCTGGCGCCGGCGCTGGCGCTGTTCTATCGCTCGTGGCTCACGCCCCGGCGAAAGCGGGACAGCCGCCGGATGATCACGCGGGCGCTGCTCGGCGCCGTCGTGCTCGCCGTCGTGCTCGGCGCCGCCATCACCGCGGTGGGTGGCATCGCGCCGGGCGGCTTCGGCGAGATGGTGAGCACGGGATTCCAGTTCAACACCGATCCCGTGGCGATGAGCCGGCGTGACCAGTTCGCGGCCCTCATCAACGGCTGGAAGGAGCAGCCCTTCTTCGGCTCCGGGCACGGCATGCCAGCGCGGGGCGTGATCCGCTCGATCGAGACGCCGTGGTCCTACGAGTTGTCATATGTGGCCTTGCTCTTTCACACCGGGCTGGTCGGCGCGGTCGCCTACGCCGGCGGGGTGGTGTGGATGGGGGTGATGGCCTACGCGATCGCCCGGCGGGGTTGGTCGGAGGCACCCAGCATGGTGGCCACGCTGGTGGGCACGTCGTCGTTCCTCGTGGCCAATGCCACCAATCCCTATCTCGAGAAGTACGACTACCTCTGGGTGCTGTTCCTGCCGATCGCGTTCGTGAACAGCTATCTCGTGCAACGAGTCGGGCCGGCGCATGAGCGCTGATCTCACCACGACCGACCGGCCGCAGTGCGAGGTCTGCGGCAGCGGTGGCGCGGTGCTCCACGAGCGCGCGACCGACTACCTGTTCGGCGCGCCCGGCGTGTGGCGATACCGCCGGTGCGACCGCTGCCGGCTGGTCTGGCAGGATCCGATGGTGACCGCCGCCGACGTCGGCCGGCTCTATGAGCGCTACTACACACACGCCAAACCGCCGGAAGCCGGCACTGGCGTCACGCGACGGCTCTACCGGGCGGCACAACGGGGCTATGTCGGCAACGCCTACGGCTATCCCGTGGAGCACTGGACCCATCGCCTGCTCGGCGCGCTGCTCGCCCTGTATCCGAGCCGGCGTGCCGACGCCGACTTCCTGGCGCAGTACCTGCCAGCCTCGGCTGCCGGCCGGCTGCTCGACGTCGGCTGCGGTCACGGCGCCATGCTGGCGCAGATGCAAGAGCTCGGCTGGCGCGTCCAAGGCATCGAACCCGACGCGCAGGCCGTCGCCGTCGCCCGCGCCCGCGGCTTTCACGTGGCCCTCGGCACGGTGTTCACCGCCGACGTGCCGCCGGCCGCGTTCGACGCGATCACCATGAGTCACGTCATCGAACACGTGCATCGCCCGATCGACACGCTCCGCCGCTGCCGGGAACTCCTGGCGCCAGGCGGCTCGCTCGTGGCCATCACGCCCAACGCCGACAGCTGGGGGCACCACACCTTCGGCGCCGCGTGGCGCGGACTCGAACCACCGCGGCATTTGCACGTGTTCTCGCGTGCCGCACTGGCCGCCGCAGCCGAGGCCGCCGGCTTCGCTACCGTCCGCGTGCGCGTGACGATCCGGAACGCCCGCGGCATATGGGACGCCAGCCAGGCGATTCAGGACGCGGCGCGTCGTGGCGCCGCGCAGGCCACCATTCCCCCACCGACGGTGAGCGCCGAACTCTGGCAAGCCGCCGAGTGGTGTCGCTCGCTCGTTCGTCCCGAGGCCGGCGAGGAACTCGTACTCATCGCCCGTCGCGGCGTCTAGCCGCGGACGGCTGCCGCGAAGCGTGCCACGCCGTCGCGCCAGTCGGGCAACTGGATGCGGGGATCCTGCAGCGAGGTGAGCGCGGCGTAGGCGGGCCGGGGCGCCGGCCGCGGGAACTCGTCGCTCGCTGCCGGCACCGCCACGCAGTCGAGTTGCAAGGCCTCGAAGAGAGCGGCGGCGAACTCTCGCCACGACGCCGGGGCGCCGCCGCCGGCCAGATGATAGGTGCCGTAGGCCTGGGTCTCGATGAGCCGCAGGATGCCCTGCGCCAGGTCTTCGGCCGCCGTCGGCGAGCCGAACTGGTCGTCGACGACGCGGACCTCGCGCTCGGTCGCGGCCAGGCGGCGCATGGTGTGCGCAAAGCCATGGCCGTCGGGCTCGTAGACCCACGCCGTGCGCACGACGTAGTGCTGGCGATTGGCCTGCTGCACGGCGTGCTCGCCGGCCAGCTTGCTCTGGCCATACATCGACAGTGGACTGGTCTGGTCGAACTCGTGATACGGCGTGCCCTTGCGGCCGTCGAAGACGTAGTCGGACGACACGTGCACGACCGCGGCCGAGATCTCAGCCGCCGCCAGCGCCAGATTGCGCGGTCCGAGCGCGTTGGCGGCAAAGGCCGCCTCGGGTTCGGTCTCCGCTCGGTCGACGAGGTTGTAGGCCGCCGCGTTGATCACGACGTCGGGCCGGTGGACGCGCATCGCCTCGCGCGCAGCCGCCAGACTGCAGATGTCCAAGGTGCGGTGGTCAGCCGCCGTCACCGTGTGGGCGCCGGCCGCGCGTTGCAGCTGGCGGCCGAGTTGGCCCGAGGCGCCCGTGACGAGGAGTTTCATCGCGGGGAGAACCGGGGCAGCCGGTCGATCAGTTCCGCGAGCGGTGCGGCCGTGACGTCGCGGCGTGAGAGCGTCGGCGCCAAGACCGGCCACGCCACGCCAATGGCCGGATCGTCGAAACGAATCGCAATCTCGTCAGCCGCGTCGTAGAACGTGCTGCACTTGTATTCCACTTCGGCCACGTCGGAGACGACGGCGAACCCGTGCGCGAACCCCTCGGGCACGAAGAGCTGAGCGGCATTGGTATCCGACAGGAGCACGCCGAACCACTGGCCGAAGGTCGGCGATCCGACCCGGACGTCGACGGCCACGTCGAAGATCTCCCCGAGCACCACGCGCACCAGCTTCGCCTGCGGCGAGGTGAGCTGCAGATGCAGTCCGCGCAGGGTGCCGCGCGCCGAGCGCGAGTGGTTGTCCTGCACGAAGACCGCGTCGATCCCGCTCTCGGCATAGCGCCGCGCGTGGTAGGTCTCGAGGAAGAAACCTCGCTCGTCGCGATGCACGACGGGGTGCACCACCTTCACGCCCGAGAGCGCAGTGTCTGTGACCGTCATGACAGCTCCCACGCTCACGACTCGAGCAGGCGCAGCAGATACTGGCCGTATTCGTTCTTGGCCATCAGTTCCCCCGCGCGCCGCACGGCGGCGGCGTCGACGAAGCCCATGCGGTAGGCCACCTCTTCGGGACAAGCCACTTTCAGGCCCTGCCGCTCCTCGATCGCCTGGATGAAGGTGGAGGCCTGCAGCGTCGATTCGTGAGTGCCGGTGTCGAGCCAGGCCATGCCGCGCCCGAGGATCTCGACGTTCAACGCGCCCCAGGCCAGGTACTGGCGGTTCACGTCGGTGATCTCGAGTTCGCCGCGGGGCGAGGGCTTCAGCGCGGCCGCGATGTCGCACACGCGCTCGTCGTAGAAGTAGAGCCCGGTCACCGCGAACTTCGACTTCGGCGCGGTGGGCTTTTCTTCGAGGGTGCTGGCCCGTCCGTCGGCGTCGAACGACACCACGCCGTAGCGTTCGGGATCCTTCACGCGATAGGCAAACACCGTGGCGCCCTCGGTGCGGGCGGCCGCGCGCTGCAGGTCGCTCGAGAAGCTGTCGCCGTAGAAGATGTTGTCGCCGAGCGCCAGCGCCACGCGCGCCCCGCCGACGAAGTCGCGGCCGATGATGAAGGCCTGCGCCAGGCCCTCGGGCTTGGGCTGGGCGGCGTAGCTGAGGGTGATGCCCCACTGCGACCCGTCGCCGAGCAGGCGCTGGAAGGCTGCCTGATCCTCGGGCGTCGTGATCACCAGGATGTCGCGGATGCCGCTCAGCATCAAGGTGGTGAGCGGGTGGTAGATCATCGGCTTGTCGTAGATCGGGATGAGCTGCTTCGACACCGCGAGCGTGACCGGATAGAGGCGCGTGCCCGAGCCGCCCGCGAGGATGATGCCCTTCACGACTTGGCCACCGACAGACCGAGCCGTTCGCGGTCGTACTTGCCGCGGGTGACCGCCTCGCACCAGGCCCGGTTCGCGAGGTACCAGGCCACCGTCTGATTCAGCCCTTCCTGGAACGAGTAGCGCGGCGTGAAGCCGAGTTCGCGGGCGAGCTTCGAGGCGTCGATGGCGTAGCGCTTGTCGTGGCCCGGCCGATCCGTCACGAACACCTTGAGGTCGTGATAGCGCGCCGCCCCGGCGGCCTGCAGCCGCGTGTTCCGCGCCGCCGGCGCGGCCAGTTCCAGCGCGTCGCAGAGCGCCTCCACCATGTCGAGGTTGGTGCGCTCGGCGTTACCGCCGACGTTGTATTTCTCGCCCGGCACACCCGCCTCGAGCACCCGCAGGATGGCGTCGCAGTGGTCGTTCACGTGCAGCCAGTCGCGCCGGTTGAGACCGTCGCCGTAGATCGGCAGCGGCTTGCCGTCGAGCGCGTTCATGACCATGAGCGGCACGAGCTTCTCGGGGAACTGGAAGGGGCCGTAGTTGTTGGAGCAGTTGGTGAGCAGCGTGGGCAGCCGGTAGGTTTCGTGATACGCGCGCACCAGGTGGTCGGCCGAAGCCTTGCTCGCCGAGTACGGGGAGTTGGGCGCGTAGGGCGTGCTCTCGGTGAAGGCGCCCTCGGGACCGAGCGACCCGTAGACCTCGTCGGTGGAGACGTGCAGGAACCGGAAGCGGGCCCGCTCCTGCTCGCTCGCGGTCTGCAGCATGACGCGCGCGGCCTCGAGCAATTCGAACGCGCCGCCGATGTTGGTGCGCACGAAGTCGCCGGGCGCGTCAATCGAGCGATCCACGTGGCTCTCGGCCGCGAAGTTCACGATGGCCGAGGGCCGTGCCTGCTCGAACAGGGCTCGGACATCGCTGCGTTCGGCGATGTCTCCCTGCACGAAGGAGACAGCCTCGCCGTCGATCACCCCGTCGAGGCTTTCGAGATGGCCGGCATAGGTGAGCTTGTCGAACACCACCAGGCGAGCCACGCCGGCCGCCTTGGCCCGGCGCACGAAGTTGGAGCCGATGAACCCGGCGCCGCCGGTCACTATCCACGTGTACATGTGCTGATGCCGCGGGGAAACCGCGTCCTTGGGAACGCTGATTATGGCCTGCGCTGGAGCCGTGTTCAAGCGCGGCGTGCGCGCTGGTGGAACCCGATATAATCGGCCGGCGCCCCCGGGGGCGGAGGAACATCATGTGGCAAGGGCATAGCGTCAGCGTCATCCTGCCGACCTACAACGAAAAAGACTCGATCCGCCAGGTCATCCTCGACTTCTTCGCGACCGGCGTGGTCGACGAAGTGATGGTCATCAACAACAACGCGGCGGCCGGCACGTCGGACGAAGTGGCCGGCACCGGCGCGGTCGAGGTGCACGAGTCCAAGCAGGGCTATGGCAACGCCATCCGACGAGGTCTGGCCGATGCCTCCGGCGACTATTTGATCATCTGTGAGCCCGACGCGACATTCCTGGCGAGCGACGTCTTCAAGCTACTGTCGTACGCCAAGCATTTCGACGTGGTCTACGGTAGCCGCACGTCGCAGCAGCTGATCTGGCACGGCGCCAACATGGGCCTGTTCCTGCGCTGGGGTAACTGGGCGGTCGCCAAGTACATGCAGGTGCTCTACAACACCACCTCGATGTCCGATGTGGGCTGCACGATGCGCCTGATCCACAAGGACGTCGCCCTCGCCCTGCTGCCCCACTTCCAGGTGGGCGGCAGCGAGTTCGGCCCCGAGATGATGATCTGCAGCCTGCGCGCGCAGTTCCGGGTGATCCAGATTCCCATCAACTACCTGCCACGCGTGGGCACGTCGTCGGTCACCGGCGACCCCATCAAGGCGTTCTTCCTCGGCCTCAAGATGATCGCCCTCATCACCCGCAAGCGGCTGCTCAAGCTGCAGATCACGATGCCCACGGCCACCAGGACCCACCGCGCATGAGCGACCACGAGCAGTACTTCAACACCCGCTTCGCCGAAGACGCGCGCCGGGTGCAGATGTGGTCGCACCTGAGCCGCTATCTGTCGGCCTACGTGCCGCCCGACGCCGCGGTGCTGGAACTGGGCGCCGGCTACTGCTACTTCATCAACGCGGTGAAGGCGCACCGGCGGGTGGCCGTCGACCTGTCGGAAACCGTGGCCCGCGCGGCCGCCCCCGGCGTCGAGGCCATCGTGGGTGACGCGCTCGCGGCCCTGCGAGCGATGCCGGCTGCACAGTTCGACTTCGTCTTCGCCAGCAACTTCCTCGAGCACTTCGAATGGCCGGTGCTCGACGCCATGATCGCCGAGCTGCGGCGGGTGCTCAAGCCGGGCGGCCGTCTGGCGCTGGTGCAACCCAACTTCCGGCTCCAGCCCGGCAAGTATTTCGACGACTACACCCATCGCGCCATCTTCACCGACGTGTCGCTGGCCGATTGGCTGTCGGCCAGTGGCTTTCGCGTCACCACCATGGTGCCCCGCTTCCTGCCGCTCACCGTGAAGAGCCGCCTGGGCGGTCTGAGCTTTCTCATTCCGCTCTACCTTCGGCTGCCGTGGCGCCCGCTCGCCGGGCAGATGTTTGCCGTGGCCGAACGCGCGGCGGGATGAAGACGGGCGGACCGGCCAGCGAGGCGATCCGCGTGGGATTCCTGGCGCTTCAAGCGCCGGAACTCAGTCCCGGGCAGCGCTACCGCGTCGAGGCATTTCTCCCGGCGCTGGCTGACCGGGGCATTTCCGTGCGCTACGACTGGCTGCTCGACGCCGCCGACCTGCGGGTGTTCTACGGGCCAGGCGCCATGGCGGGCAAGGCGCTCGTGGCCACCAAGGCTGCCTTGCGCCGGCTGGGCCAGGTCGCCCGCACGGCGGGCATCGATGTCTGGCTGGTGCAACGCGAGGCCTTCTTCCTGGGTGGCGCCTGGAGCGAGCACTTGGCCGGGTTGAGCGCCCCGGTGGTCTACGACTTCGACGACGCGATCTGGATTCGCGCGACTTCACTGGCCAATGCCCGGCTGGCGTGGCTCAAGAACGTGCGCAAGATGCCGGCCATCGCGCGCCTGGCGCACACCGTTGTGGCCGGCAACGAGTACTTGGCGACGTGGGCCCGCGACCACGCGCGCCGCGTCGTCGTCCTGCCGACCTGCGTGGACACGGACGTGTTCGCGCCGCCAGTCACGCGGCCGTCCACCGGCCACGTCACCATCGGCTGGAGCGGCAGCCCCTCGACGATTGCCCACTTGAGGCCGTTGCTGCCTGTGCTGGAGCGGGTGCGGGCTCGTTACGGCGACCGCGTGCGCATCCGGGTCATGGGCGACCCCGCGTTCGCGCATCCACCGCTGCACCTCGCCGGCGAAGCGTGGTCACCGGCCGCCGAACTGCAGCTGCTGCGCGAGATGGACATCGGCCTGATGCCGCTGCCGGACGACCCGTGGACGCGCGGCAAATGCGGCTTGAAGGGGCTGGTCAGTATGGCCATGGGCGCGGCCAGCGTGATGAGTCCCGTGGGCGTCAACACCGAGATCGTGCAGCACGGCGCCAACGGCTTCCTGCCGGCGTCCGACGATGCCTGGTACGAGGTGTTGTGCCGGCTGACCGAAGACGCCGGGTTGCGCGCCGGCGTCGGCGCCGCCGGCCGTCGCACGGTGGTGGAACGCTATTCGGTGCGACAGTGGCAGGACACGCTCGCCACCATACTGCTGACGGCAGCGCGGGGGTGATCGCGCACCGTGTCCGGCGCCGCGCGGCCGCCAGGGGGGCGGCGAGCGGCGTGTATAATCGCGCTCAGGAATCGCAGGTCGCGCGCGTCGCGGCGCTGGACCCCCATCTTGCCACCCCGCCTGCTGCTGTCGCTCCTGCTGGCTACCCTGCTCGTGTCCGCCCCTGGCGGGCCAGACTCCAGCGTCGGTGGCACCCCTCTCGACATTCCCGGCTACGCGGCGCTGGGCCTGGTCTTCTGGCTGCTGGGCGCCGTGGTCTTCTTCCCCCTGCGCCGCTTGCCAGGCTGGTGGCTGCCGGGCACGTTGCTGGCTCTGATCGCGCTCAAGGTGATCGCCGGCTCGGGCGACGTGGCGACTGGCTTCAGGGCCTCCTACCGCCACGGCGACACCAAAGGCGCGATGCGCGACGCGCGGTTCTACGGCCGCTTCGCCAGCCGGCCCTACCGCATCGACGACCGTATCGAGCTCTCGCCCTCACGGGTCGACCTGCATTTCTTCAACGACGTCGATCTCTACGGCTATGCCCCGTACGACATGACGCCCCGCGAAACCCGCTTTCCGCTCGAGGTCAACTGGACGGGGTACGCCGCCGACGAGGCCGCGGCCGATGTGCAATGGCTGGTCTCGGCGACCGGCACCGTGCGAGTCTCCACGCCCGGGGGCGAGCGGGTGCTGGAAGACCCGGACGGCGTCGCCGTGCCGTTCGCACTCAGTGCGGGACAACGCCTGCTACATGTGTCTGTACGTCAAACCGGCCGGCGTGACGCCACATATCAGCGTGGAGCTGCGCGAGCGCGCGACCGGAAGGGCCGTGCGCGCGTTTGCCGGTCCGCCGGCTTCTGACGGGGCAACCCGCACGTGGCTCACGTCGGCGATCGTCTGGAGCGGCCTGGCGCTGCTCATCGCCGCCCTGGGCTTGAGCGGCGCCCGTGGCGGCACCATCGCGCCCGATGCCGAGCTGGTGATGCGAGCGACGGGCCTGGCGTTGACGATGGCTCTGATGGGCTGGGCGGTCGTGCTCGCTACCAACGCCCACGGGCAGATGGCGTTCTTCAAGCCGGGCTGGGACCAGCTCTACTACGGCAGCAGCGCCCTGGACATCGTGCACCACGGGCCGCTGATGTTGCACGGAGAACCGGCGGGCCGCGCCGCCCCCTTCTACTTCTATCCGATGTACCCCTACGTGCTCGCCCTCGGACACATGCTCATCGGCGACAACCTGTCGTCGATCTTCATGGTCAATGGCGTGTTCGTGGCGCTCCTGCCGGCGCTGTTCCTGGCCCTCGGCTGGAACCAGCTGCGGGGGGCGGCCGGCGTCGCGGCCTTCCTGGCGCTCGGCGCGTTCATCTACTTCTACTGCGGCTTCTTCATCACCTTCGAACAGCCCGCCCTCACCGATACCGCCTACCTCACCTTCGTGATCGCCGCCGTGCTGGCGCTGGCCCGCGCGTGTGCCGCGCCCACCCCAGCGCGACTCGTGATCGCGGGCATCCTGATCGCGTTTGGCGCGGCCACACGCCCTTCGCTCATGACGCTGGTCTATCTCACGCCATTCGGGCTGCTCTTGGCGCTGCCGCGGCGCGCCGTGTGGCCCTGGATGTCAGCCACCTTCTGGCTCGCCCTGGGCGTCGCGCTCGGGTTGCTGCCGTTCACCATCCGCAACTATCTGGCTGCCGGCCGGGTCGTCGTGCTGGTGAACTCGTGGATTCAGATCCCGTACTTCCTGATTCCTCCGGAGCTGCCCGACAAGCCCGGCGGGTTTCCTGGCTTGCTCGAAGCGGTGGTCATGGCCTGGGGCATCTTCCTGGAGTTTCCGCAACGGACGATTGCGGTCGAATGGCGCAAGGTGCTGTACACGCTGGGAGTCACCGAGGCGGGCTTGGACGGCGCCCTGCAAGCCAACGCCCTCGTGTTCCTGCCCTTCCTGTTCACGTGGGCGATCGCCACGAAGAGGATACCCAGGGCCACAGCCATCGCGCTCGTGACGTTTGCGCTCTCGCACCTGCTGGCAATGGTGGTGGCGGCGCCGTGGACGTTCCACTACAAGTCGATTCTGCCCCTGCACGCCGCCCTGCTCTTCGGGGCGATGTTCCTGCTCACCCGCCGACCGGCGGCGGCGCCGGCCGCCGTTGCCGCGCCCGATCACACGCCGGCCTGAGCGGGCCGCGCGCTAGAGCTGCGCCCGGATCGCCCACAGATCGGGAAACGTCGGCTGCAGTAACGTCGTGCGTAGATAGGCGGCGCCCGCCGATCCGCCGGAGCCCGGCTTCACGCCAATCGTGCGCTCCACCATCTTCATGTGCCGGTAGCGCCACTCCTGCACGCCTTCGTCGAGATCCACGAGGCGTTCGCACATCTCGGAGTTCTTGGGGTCGGTCTTGTAGACGCGCACGAGCACGTCCTGCAGCGCGGGCGACGGCTCGATCGGCGCGGCCGGGTCCACGGCCAGCACCACCTCGGGCACGGGATAGCCTTCGCGCTCGAGATAGGTCAGGAAGCTGTGCCAGAGCGACGGCTCGGTGAGGCGCCCGGCCAGGGCAGCGCGGGCGCGCGTGCCTTCGCCGAACCGCTCCAGCGCGGACACGTGACGGCGGCCGAGCACGAACTCGAGCTGCCGAAATTGATCCGACTGGAAACCGCTCGACTGCTCGAGGCGCGCGCGGAACGACTGGAACTCGAGCGGCGTCATCGTCTCGAGGATGTCGAGCTGCGCGACGAGCACCTTCAGGATGGTGAGGATGCGCTTGAGCGTGTGCTGCGCGCGGTGGGCCTCGTTGGCGTCGAGCAGGCGCCGCACGTAGTCGAGCTCGTGCAGGATCTCCTTGAACCACAGCTCGTAGACCTGGTGGATGACGATGAAGAGCAGCTCGTCGTGCTCGGGGCCATCCGAGAGTGGCCGCTGCAGAGTGAGCAGCTCGTCCACACGCAGGTACGAGTTGTAGGTGACGGCGCGGTCCATCGCCCGATTGTACAAAAAAGAGGCGGAAGGCCCGCTAGCGCGGCAGGCCGTCCGCCTCAAGAGACTCCCCCACAGGAGTCCAACTGTGGGGGTCGGGGCTGGGGAGGGGACGGAGGGTCTACCCCCCGGCCTCAACCCCGCGAATTACCAGAGCAGCCGGAAGCCCACGCGCGACGTGAAGGGCGCGAGGATGGCGGTCGGCCGCAGGAAGCTGCCACCGGTCGACCGGGTGATGGTCTCCGACGAGTGGCTGTTGGTGATGTTGAAGAAGTCGAGGAAGCCGCGGATCTTGATGCGGTTCCCCACCGGGAACGTGCGCTCGAACCGGGTGTCGAACACCCAGATGTTGTCCTCGCGGCGCGCATCCGCGCCTTCGGCGTAGATGGTCGACGCCGGGAACGTGAGGCCGAAGGCGTTGCCGGCCGAACCGGGCACCGCGATCGTGCGCGCGTAGTTCACGCCCGACTGGTGACGGACGATCGGCGAGATGCGGATGCCCAACGGGCCATCGTAGGAACCGGTGGCCTTGAAGCTCCAGTTGGTGCGGTCTTCGAGACCGGGCAGGCTGGCGTTGCGCGGGAAGCTGTTCGCCACCGTCTCGGGGAAGTCGGAGCTGATCGTGTAGGCGCCGCCAATCTGACCCGACCAGCGGTTGCTGAAGCGCTTGTTCAGCGATCCCTCGACCGTCTTGTAGCGCGACTGGCGGCCAGGCACGTTGTCCACCACCTGCGTCAGGGGCAGCCGCGTCGCCAGATCGGCGGTTGTCGGGATGCCGAACAGCACGATGTTGGCGTCGTCGCCGTTGCCGCGGATGTTGTCGGGACCGATGTCGACGAAGTTGAACGGCACGTTGTAGGCGCTGGCCGGACGACCAGGGAAGGTGGTGCCCGTGAGGTCGTCTTCGGTCTTGTAGACGAAGCCCACGCGCGCGCCCAGGGTGTCGGTGAGCTGCTGTTCGAAGAACAAGCCCGCTTCGTGCGTGTAGGGCTGCTTGATGTCGGGGTTCAGGAAAATCGAACCCGCGGTCTGATTGGCCGTTTGCGCGCCTTGCTCGCCGAGCTGGAAACGCCGGTCGCCGTTCAGGTCGTTCCAGTTGTAGGTCACGAACTTGCTCGCGATGTTCGGGTTGGCATCGCCGCCCAGGCCCACACCGGGATTGTGCCAGAACAGGCCGTAGTTGGCCTTCAGCACCGAGCGGCCTTCGCCCGAGAAGTCGTAGACCAGGCCGATGCGCGGCACGAACGAGTTCCACGTGTACTGATCCGTCTTGTCGAACGTTCGCGACTCGAGCGTGGCCGGACCGTTGACGCCGCCGATCTGCTCCTGCTCGGGCAGGTAGCCCTTGTAGCTGTCGAAGCGCACGCCCACGTTCATGGTGAGCCGGCCGAGGCTCCACGTGTCGTTGATGAACGCGCCGAACACGTTCAGCCCCGACTGTGACGTCAGGCTGTTGTGCGCGTCGAGGCTGCCCACCGGACCGGTGGCCGTCGGGAACGCGAACGACACCGAGCTGCTCACGCCGTTGGCGTAGAGGTGCTCGATGTTGCCGCCCCAGCGCTGTTCGTAGCCTTCCCAGCCACGTTCGCGCAGCACTTCGGCGCCCGACTTGAAGGTGTGCGTGCCCAGCTTCGCCGTGTCGAGGAAGTAGGTGGCCGCCACGTTGTACTGCTTGCGGTCGCGATCGAGCTGCCAGCGCTGTTCGGCGCCGGTGAGCGTGGCCGCGCCCGAGTCGCGGAACCAGTACTGGTCGTCGCTGTTGGCGAGCAGCGGGAAGTAGTAGCCGAAGTCGCCGTAGCGCGCCTCGAGGTAGATCTTGTCGCTGACCGTGCTGTTCCACTCGGCCTTGTAGACCCAGCTGCCCGAGTCCTGGTTGTTGGTGGCGCCCGGGTCGGTGTAGGTGTAGGCCGCAAACGGCAGCCGGTTGGGCTGGTTCTTCTGGCCCCACTGGTAGTAGCCAATCACCTTGTTGTTCTGGTTGACCTGGTAGGTGGCCTTGGCCACGGCGTTCCAGAGCTTGGTGTCGAAGGTCTTGTCGAAGGTGAAGGCCGGCTGCGCCACCGCGTTCTTCTGCGTGCGGTAGGTGCCGAACCACCAGAGCTTGTCCTTCATGATCGGGCCGCCGGTGTTGAGGGCGGTGTCGTAGTACTTGTCGATCTCGTTGCTGCCCTTGCGGATGCCGGACTGTTGTTGAAGGCAGTGGGCACGATGTAGTCGCCGGGCAGGTTCGAGCCCTGGAGCGAGTTGTTGTACCAGTCGAGGTAGGCCTCGCCCGAGAACTGGTTGCCGCCCGACTTGGCGATGAACTGGCTCTGCACGCCGGGGTTCGGCATTTCGGCCGCCTGACCCGTGGTGCCGAGGAACACTTCCTCGAGCGACGAGTAGTCGAAGTAGAAGCCGGCGCCGCCGGTGCCTTCCGTGGTGTTGATGCCTTCGATGAGCACGCGCACCTGGCCGGTGAAGCCGTAGGCCGAGTAGCCGGTCTGCGTGCCGGCGCGGTTGCCGCCCACGTCGATGCGGGTCATCTGCACGGCGGGCGTCACCGCGAGCAGCGACCACATGTCGCGGCCGTTGGGCAGCGACTGGAGCTGCTCGGTCTTGAAGTTCTGCTGAATACGCGTGGCCGACGTGTCGATCACGGGCGATTCGCCGGTGACGGTCACGGTCTCCTGCAGGGTGGCCAGGGCGAGTTCGATGTTGATGTTGGCCGTGAACCCGAGCGAGAGCTGGATGCCTTCACGCCGCACGGTGTTGAAACCGGCGAGCTCGTAGGTGACCGTCCACGTGCCGGGCGGCAGCGCGGGGAACCGGTAGTTGCCGGTTTCCGACGACACCGCCGTCTGGGCGCCGAGCGCCGAGGGGCTGGTGGCCGTGACCGTCACGCCAGGGAGCACCGCGCCCTGCGCGTCGGTGACGCGACCCTGAATCGTACCTGTGCTGCTTGCGCCGCCGCCCTGAGCAAACGCGCTCGGGGCAGATGCCGCGGCGAGCGCCACGGTCAGCAGCCCGATGAACCATCGCTTCATTCGTATCCTCCAATGGTCTGTGGGGTGCGGCCTGTGGGCAGGCCGGCCACGTGACCGGACGTCAACAACGACCAAACGACAAACCGCCCGAACCTCCCGAAGGATTTCGGCCGGGCCTGGCAAGCTGGATGGGACGAATGCATCGAGTCTCGGGCAGGGCGCCGCGCGCCGTGCCCGAGCTCCTGGCGTGGAAGAGCGGTTGTCACACCGCCGCCCAGTGCCTGCTCTCCGATCCTCAACAAGTCGCGAGCTGCATCAGCAGCGCGTGACCGAAAACGAACAATCAAGATACGAGCGTTCGCCCCGTCGAGAATTTGGGCTGAAACCGCTACGTAACGACGCAGGTTACGTGAAGGTGTGACGAAAGGCAATACCTTGTCGGAGTTGTAACGGGGCCTGTCACGGAGACAATTCAGGCGAATCAGCGGCGTCCCATAGACGGACACCTCGGACGTCTACGCTTCGAAGGCCTCCGGACATCGGTTTCAGCACCACCGACGACAGGCGGGTCAGGAATACGCCGGCCAGAATCGCCGCCGCCCCAACCGACTGGGCCGGCGGTCACCGGTTCCCCCAGCCACGCCCACGCCACGGCCATGGCCACAATCGGGATGAGATTGCTGTAGGCCGAGGTGCGCGTGGCGCCGAGGCGCTGCACGCCGGTGTACCAGATGACATAGGCCAGCACGAGGCAGAAGCGTGGACGACCAGAGCATGAGCGCCCAGCCGCGCAGCGACACCGCGCCCCAGTGCGTGGCCGCGAGTGACGGCGCGGCAAACAGCAGATAGCCGGGCACCGCCACAATCGACGCCCACGCCGTGAGGATGGTCGGCGAGTAGCGTCCGAGCAGCGGCCGCGACGCCACCGAGTAGACCGCCCAACCCAGCATCGCCGCGAACACGAACGCGTCACCGGCGAGCGAGTTCACCGACAGGGTGGCGCCCACGCCCACGACGAAGTAGAGCCCCACCACCGACAGCACCGCGCCGGCCCAGCGCACCCACGACAGGCGTTCGTGGCCGACGAGCGACGACAGGATGGAGATCGCCACTGGCGACAGGCCGAAGATGAGCCCGGAGTTGGCCACGCTGGTGCGCGGCACGCCGCTCATGAAGAGCATCTGGTAGAGGGTGCCGCCCACGAGGCCCAGCAACACCACCCGGCCCCAGTCTGCGCGGGCCACGCGGCGCTCGACCGGCTGCGCGCGCCACAGCACCACGCCGAAGGCCGCGGCCGCCACGATCAAGCGAAGCGCGTTGAAGGCGTGCACCGGAAAGTCGCGCACCGCCACCTTCACCACCGACAGGTTCGTGGCCCACGCCACGATGACGAGCAACAGCAACACGTCGAGCCCGCCGAACCGCTGCGCGTCACAAGCTCTTCGCGGCGCGTGCCGGACCAGCGTACATGCAAAGAGGGCAAGCCGCGCGATTGCGGCTTGCCCTCGAACCCGGGCGAACTGCCGGCCGTGGTGTTACCCGCCGAACGGCTTGAGGAAGAACAGAATCAGCGAGATCAGCAGCACGTAGATCACGAGCGATTCAATCAGCACGAGGCCGAGAATCAGGGCGCCGCGAATCTCGCCGGCCGCGCCGGGATTGCGCGCAATCGCCTCGGTGGCCGAGGCCACGGCGCGACCCTGGCCGAGCGCGCCACCCAAGGCCGCGATGGCCAGCGCAAAACCAGCCGTGATGATCGACCACTGCACCAGAGCGGTGCCCGTGGCGCCAGCGGCATCCTGGGCATAGACGGGGGACACGAGGCCCACGACCAGCAACATCAGGAACGCAGACAGGATTGACCGAGGTACTCAACACACGCCTCCTACGAAAGCCTGGAATGCGACCCGTCCGAACCCGCGCGCATCGTCCGCGCGAACTCGATGGTGGCGGCGATTGCCGGAGTGCTCACTCCCACAAGCATCGCCATCGGGTCAAACTCAAAACGCGCCATCATAACGTAAGCGCTGAACGCCAGTATAGCATGCCTTGTGAAAAACTTCACGAACCCGAATCGGGCGCGCGGGTCTGGAGACACCGGCGGTACCCCCTCGCCGGCGGCCGGCAGGCTGGACGCTGATCGCGGCCACACGGCGTCAACGCCCGAGCGAATCCCCTGATAACTCAAGACGATCAGGGCCACGCCCCCGGCGACGCCGGCGGCCCTGGCCGGGTAGGCCGGCCACAGCAGCACCGCGGCGAGGGCGAGTGCCACGCCCACGATGAGCGTGTCGCGCTCGATGCGCCGCAACTGGCGGTCGCCGGCGGTCACCACTGCAGAAGGTGGCGTGACGGCCGGTTCTGGCACGGCAGGTCTGGTCATGGCGGCCCCGGCGCCTGCCGGTCGCGGTCGCGCTGGAGTTCCTGCTCGCCGGCGGTCACGGCCTTCATGGTCCGCACCACGTTCAGCATGCCGGCGGCGAGTCCCACGGCGAATCCGAGCAGCGACAGCCAGGGGCGGGTGCCCAACTGCTGGTCGAGCCAGTAGCCTCCACCGAACCCCATCATCAGGGCGAAGACGAACGCCAGGCCAATCGTGCTCAACTGGCCGATGGTCTTCAGCATCTGGGCGTTCGGGGTGACGGCCATGGCCGTAGTGTAGCTATACTGGCCGCATCCGCGGTGCCCGCCAGGCGCGCGCGGGCACAACCCGAGAGATGGCTCCCTTCACCGTGCGCCTTGCCGCTGTTGTCGCGCTGCTCGGCCTGGCTGCCCCGGCCGGTCTCGGCGCGCAGGCCCGCGAACGCGTCGCCTTCGTGTCGGTGGTGAACCGCGACACCGGAGCGCCTCTCACCGAGCTGGCGCCCCGCGACATCTTCATTCGCGAAGATCGCGTCGTGCGCGAAGTGCTGAGGATCACCCGCGCCTCGGGACCGATGCCGATCGCGGTGCTGGTCGACAACAGCGCCGCGGCCGAACCGGCCGTCGCCAACATCCGCAGCGCGCTCACGAGCTTCGTGACGGCCCTCGGCGACGTCGGGCCCGTCTCCATCATCGAGATGGCCGAACGGCCCACGCTCGTCACCGACTACACGACCACCACGGCCTCGGTCATGGCCGGGATTCAGCGGCTGTTCGCCCGGCCCGGCAGCGGCGTCACGCTGCTCGACGCGGTGTTCGAAAGCGCGCGCGGTCTGCAGAAGCGCGAGGGCGAACGCGCCGCCATCGTCGTCCTCGGTGCCGGCGGCGTCGAGCAGAGCGCCGTGCACTACACGCGCGCCCTGGAGCTGCTGACCGCCTCGGGCGCCACCTTGCATGCCGTGCTGCTCTCGCGGCCCGGCCGCTCCAGCTTCGACGACGCCACCCGGCAGCGCGACATGCTGCTCGACCGCGGCGTGAACAGCACCGGCGGG
This sequence comes from uncultured Acidobacteriota bacterium, assembly GCA_963814395.1. Taxonomy (GTDB): domain Bacteria; phylum Acidobacteriota; class Vicinamibacteria; order Vicinamibacterales; family UBA2999; genus CADEFD01. The sequence goes on along the minus strand of CAWFCS010000026.1, from coordinate 130,298 downwards.
TTCCGGCGTGATGTGCTCGACTCCATGGCTTTTGCGCCTGCGCTCGCCGATCTGGCGCGCGCCCTCACCCATCAGTTCCGAGTGGTCTACGCGCGCCCGCAGACCCTGATCCCACCCGACTCGTTCGAGGTGGCCGCCGCCGCGCCTGGGCACACCGCCTACGGCACGGCCGCCAGGGGGCAGCCTAAATGATCCGACGATTCCTTCCCGCCACCGCGCGCGCCGCGGCCATCGCCGCACTCGCCGTCATCTCGACCTTTGCCCAGACCGCGCCGCCCCAGGTGCGCCGGCCGGCCGACCAGGTCTACCGCGCCGGCGTCGAGATGGTGTCGCTCAGCGTCACGGTGCTCGATCAGCAGCGCCGCTATCTGACCGACCTCGACTCGAAGGACTTCCTCGATCTACGAGGACGGCGCCAAGCAGGAGATCAGCTACTTCAACCGCACCACCCTGCCCATCGCCCTGTCGCTGCTGCTCGACACGAGCGCCAGCATGGAGCAGCGCCTGGTGACTGCGCAGGACGCCGCGGTGGGCTTTGCCCAGAAACTGCGACCGCAGGATCTGGCGCAGGTCGTCGACTTCGACACGCGCGTCGAGATCCTGCAGGACTTCACGTCTGACGCCACCGCACTCGAGAAGGCGATTCGTTCATCAGAGGCCGGCGGTTCCACCTCGATGTACAACGCGCTCTACATCTCGCTCAAGGAACTCGCCAAGATCAAGGCCAGGAGCGACGACGAGGTGCGGCGCCGGGCCGTGGTGCTGCTCTCGGACGGCGAAGACACGTCGAGCCTGGTGACCTTCGAGGAGGTGCTCGACCTGGCCAAGCGGTCGGCCACCACCGTCTACTCCATCGGGTTGCAGTCGAAGGACACCGGCTTCTCGAAGGGCTTCCGCGAAGCCGAGTTCGTGCTGCGGCAGCTGGCGCAGGAAACCGGGGGACGCGCGTTCTTTCCGCAGCGCGCCGAAGACCTTGCCGGCATCTACAGCGTGATTGCCGACGAACTCGCCAGCCAGTACACCCTCGGCTACGCCTCCACGAATCCCAAGCGCGACGGCGGCTGGCGCCGGCTCACCGTGCAGACCAATCGCCACGGCTCGACCGCGCGCACCAAGCGCGGCTACTTCGCGCCGGCGTCGTAGCCGGCGGCCGCGCCCTCGCGCCGGCCGTAGCCAGTCACGACCGCCACGACCAGCATCAGCACGAGCGCCCACGCGTAGCCGTTGTGCATCCCGGCGGCAAACGGCGACACGCGCGGCATGCCGGCGGCGGCGCCCGACGCCGAGGCGCTCGAGGCCAGGATCGTCGGCAGGAAGAACGGCAGCAGGAACGGCCACGTGCACGCCGTGAGGTCGAGCAGGTTGGCGCGCCGATACGCCGGGATCCCGCGCTGCCGTCCGAGCGCGGCCACATACGGACCGACCGCGAGGATGGCGACGACACTGTGGGTCGTGAATACGACGGCGAGCGTGAGCATGGCGACGATGCGCACCTCGGCGCCGGCCACAGAGCCGGCTGGCCCCGACACGGTCAACGCCCGCGCCACCGCCCCGCTCGCGTCGAGCACGGCCACGAGACCCACGAGCAGCAGGGTGAACACCGACACACCCACGCCACGTTCGAGCCCGTCGATGAGCACACTCGTGGCCGACACGCTGCCCGGCTCCACCGCCAGCAGTTGCCCGGCCCGTAGCAACCCGAGCGGCAGGGCCAGCGCCACGGCGGCGAGCAGGCCCAGGAGCAGTGCCTCGACGAGATGCCGCCGCGCCAGCAGCAGGGCCACGACGAGCACGGGCACGAGCAGCATCGGCACGCCGCGCGCGCCGCCGGCGGCATCAACCAGCACGCCGGGCGTCGCGGGAGTGGCCCCGCCGAAGATCACCGCCGCCAGCACCGCCAGCGCCCCGGCGGGCAGCACGTACTTGAGCCGCGCCCGCACCGTGCCACCAATATCGGCTCCTTGCGTGCCGGCCGAGGCAATGGTCGTATCGGAGATCGGCGAGATGCTGTCGCCAAACGTGGCGCCGCCCAGGATCGCGCCAAGCAGCACCGCAGGATGCGCGCCGGCAGCGCCCCCGGCCGGATAGAGCAGCGGCCCGCAGATGAGCAGGGTGCCGAAGCTCGTGCCGGTGGACGTGGACACGAGCGCGCACACGAGGAAGGCCGCGCCGGCATAGAGTCCGCCGCGCAGGTCGAGGGCGCGGGCGCTCCACGCGAGCGCATCGACGAAGCCGGTGGCGGAGAGCACGCTGCTGAGCGCGCCAGCCAGCAGCCACGCCAGGATCATCAGCATGACCACCGGCTGCGCCATGCCCGCGATCATCGTCTCGGCGATAGCGCGCGCGATCGCGGCACAGCAGCAGGCCGGAGGTCAGCGCCGCCAGCAGCACCGGCCAGAAGCCGCGTTCGTCAGGCGCGCCGTGCCAGGCCAGCCAGGCCACGCCGGTCAGGAACACGCCAAGCGGCGCAAGGGCGCCGGCCAGGCCGCCGCGGAAGCGGAGTGAGGGTTCGGAAGGAGTGTCGAGCCGGGCCAATGAGGCGGGTATAGGTACCCGCGATGACGGCCGAGCAGAACGACGAGTTCACCTTGTACGACCTGCGCGTCGAGGTCGTCGCCACCGAGCACCCGATGGTGTGCAGTCATCGCGTCGGCGACGCCTTCGAAGTGCACGGCGAGAATCTCGTGATGGCCAGCGGCCAGACTTTCTCGCTCTACGCCCTGGCGGCGCTGCTGCCCCTGCTGCCCGCCAAGCAGCGGCCGACCCATCCCCATGATTGGATGACGACCGACACCGACGTGGCCTGCCCCGATCCCCACTGCGGGGCGCGCTTCCGTATCACGCGGCTCGGCGTGCGCACCTTCCGCCACGCCGAGGTCACGGCCGTGCCGCTGCCCGGGTGATGGCGACCGGTGTGCCACGCGTCGCGCTCGCGCCGGACTACACCATCTCGCGCCTGCTGAAGGGCGGCTGGCAGCTCGCCGGGGGTCACGGCGCCGTGTCGGCCGACGGCGGCTCTCGCCGACATGCAGGCGTTCGTCGACGCCGGCATCACCACCTTCGACTGCGCGGACATCTACACGGGTGTCGAGTCGCTCATCGGTGGCTTCGTGCGCCAGCGCGGGCATGCGCGCGATCTGCAGATCCACACGAAATACGTGCCCGATCTGGCCGCGCTCGGCACCCTCACGGCGGCTGACGTGGCGCGCGCGATTGATCGCTCGCTGCAGCGGCTCGGCGTGGAAGTGCTCGATCTCGTGCAGTTCCACTGGTGGGACTACGAGCGGCCCGGCCTGCTGGATACGGCCGGATGGCTGCACGACCTGCGGCGCGCCGGCAAGATTCGCCACCTCGGCGCCACCAACTTCAGCACGCCCGCGCTGGCCGCGCTGCTCGATCACGGCGTGCCCGTGGTGTCGCACCAGGTGCAGTACTCGCTGCTCGATCAACGACCCAGCGGCACCATGCGTGAGTTGTGCGCGGCGCGCGGCGTGCCCCTGCTCTGCTACGGCGCGCTCGCCGGCGGCTTCCTCTCGGAGCGCTATCTGGGCGCGCCAGCGCCCACCGATCTGGCCAACCGGTCGCTCGTGAAGTACCGATTGATCATCGAGGAGTTCGGTGGCTGGGAGCGCTTCCAGCGGCTCCTGACCGCCGCGCACGGCGTGGCGCGCGCCCGCGGCACGTCCATCGGCGCCGTGGCCATCGCCTGGGTGCTCGAGCAGCCGCACGTGGCCGGCGTGATCGTGGGTGCCCGCAACGCCAGTCATCTGGCCGCCACACGGGAGGCCGCCGCGCTCGCGCTCACCGACACCGACCGGCAGGCACTGCGCGCGGTGCTCGACGAGCAGCCGCCGCTGCCGGGCGACGTCTACGAACTCGAGCGAATCACAGGCGGACGGCACGGCGCCATCATGAAGTACGGGCTCAACGCTCAGAGACCGGGGACTGGGGACTAGGGGCTGGGGCGGGCACGCTGTCCCACTGCGCTGCGCACGCCGGGATCACGCGCGGGATAGAATGGCGCCACGATGAAGACGCTGGTGTATCTGATTGGCACGGGACCCGGCGCGCCGGGTCTCATCACCACGCGAGGCCAGCGGTGTCTCGAAGTGGCCGACGTGGTGATCTACGACCGCTCGGTGCCGCCGCGCGTGCTCGACCTCGCGCCGGCGCGGGCCGAGCGCATCGACGTGGGGCGGCCGGCCCGTGAGGCCACCGATCAGGACGCCATCAGCTTCCTGCTGGCCGAGAAGGCCCGCGAAGGCAAGGTCGTCGCGCGCCTGAAACAGGGCGATCCGTTCGTGTTCGACCGGGGCGGCGAGGAAGCGCTTGTTCCTGCACGAGCAAGGCATTCCGTTCGAGGTCGTGCCGGGCGTGCCGGTGGTGCTGGGCGTCGCCGCCTATGCCGGCATCCCCCTCACCTATCCCGGCGGTGGCGACACGCTCACGATCGTGCGCGGCCACGAAGCCGGCAACGGCGAGCGCACGCGCATCAACTGGGCGCTCCTGGCCAAACTCGATGGCACGCTGGTGTGTTTCGGCGGCCGCGACGAACTGGCCGAGGTGGTGAAGGCGCCTGACCGATCACGGCCGGCCGGCCGACGACCGCGCGGCGCTCGTCACGCATGGCAGCCTGGCCGGGCAGCAGACGCTGGCCGGCACCATCGCCGACGTCGCCGCCCGCCTCGCCGACGGTCCCGCTCGACGGCCCGGCCACGCTCATCGTCGGCAAGGTGGTGGGCCTGCGCGACCACGTGCGCTGGTTCGACCAGCGGCCGCTCTTCGGCCGCCGCGTGCTGGTCACGCGGTCACGCCATCAGGCCGCCGAACTCGTGGAGCTGCTCGAAGCTGCTGGCGCCGAAGCCGATCGAGGCGCCGGTGCTGCGGGTGGCGCCGCTCGACGACTTCGAAGCGCTCGACGCCGCCGCCGAGGCGATGGCCGAGTACGACTGGGTGGTGTTCACGACGGTGAACGGCGTGGAAGGCTTCCTGCACCGGATCTTCGAGCGCGGCCGCGACGCGCGGGCGCTGGCGGGTCCCGTGCTGTGCGCGGTAGGCGTGGGCACGAGCGAGCGGCTGGCCCGGTTCGGCATCCGCGTCGACGTGACCGCCGAAGGCCAGGCCGTCGACAGCGTGGTGGCGGCCATGGGCGGACGCCCGGCGATTGACCGGAAAGCGCGTGCTGATGCCGGTGTCGGCCGGCAGCCGCGACACGCTCGGTGAAGCGCTGGCCTCGCTGGGCGCCGACGTGCGGCACGCGCCGGCGTTCCGCACGCTGGCCGCCGAGGACAATCCCGAGCTCGACGTCTACGGCCAGTTGCTGCAGCGGCGCCTCGACGTCGTGACCTTCACGAGCGCGGCGGCCGTGCGCTCGTTCGCCGCGCTCTACGGCGAAGAACAGACGGCCGATCTGCTGGCCCACACGATCGTGGCCACCGTGGGACCGGCCGCCACCGAGGCGGTGCGCCGGCTGGGCGTGTCGCCGGCGATCGTGCCCGCGGTCCCGTCCATTCCGGCGCTCGTGGATGCGATTCGGGCGCACTTTCAGTAGCGCGCCCGAGTCGATCGCGGGTTTACTTCAGGTGCGCGCTGACGAGCTTGGTCATCTCGAACATCGACACGGTGGGCTTCTTGAAGATGACCTTCAGCTTGGCGTCGGCGTTGATGTTGGTCTTCTTCTTCGCGTCCTGCAGCTTGTTCTTCTTGATGTACTCCCAGAGCTTCTTGGTGACCTCGGTGCGCGGCATCGGCTTGTCGCCGAGCACGGCCGCCAGGTCGGCGCTCAGAGTCATCGGCTTCATGAACCCGGCGTTCGGCGCGCGCTTCTTGGCGGCAGGCGCCTTGGCCTTCTTGGCGGCGGCCTTCGGGGCGGCCTTCTTCGGCGACGACTTCTTTGCAGCGACTTTCTTTGCCATTCAACACTCTCCGCAGTGACTGGGTACGAACGATTGAGAAGACGCGTCCACAGAGACGCTGACGCAAATAGTAGTGCGAACACCCGCTCGTGTGAAGCACGAGCACGAGAAGGAGCCTGCCGCATGCCCGCCTCGAACCTCGCTGCCATGTGCGCGATCGTCCTGGCCGCCGCCCTCGCCGGGGCCTGCGGACAGCCCGCGCCGCCGCCCACCCCCATCGACGTGCTGGTCACGAACGCGCGCATCGTCGACGGCACTGGCGCACCTGCCCGTGAGGGCGGCGTGGCCGTCGCCGGGGGACGGGTGCTCGAGGTGCTGGACGCCGCTGGCGCCACGGCCGCCGTGCCCCGGGCCCGCCGGGTCATCGACGCCCGCGGTCGCGTGATCGCGCCCGGGATTCATCGACCTGCATTCGCATTCGGACATGCCGCTCGTCACCGACGGCAACGCCCAGAGCAAGATCCGTCAGGGCGTGACCACCGAGGTCATCGGCGAATCGGGGTCGATTGCCCCCCAGCGCGAGGCCAGCGCACAGCAGCCCTGGACCGACTTTGCGGGCTATTTCGGCCTGCTCGAGAAGCAGGGCATCTCGGTGAACCTGATCTCCTACGTGGGGCTCGGCACGGCCCGCGAGCTGGTCGTCGGCAACGACAACCGCCCCGCCACGCCCGCCGAGCTCAGCGCCATGCAGGCCATGGTCACCGCGGCCATGCAGCAGGGCGCTGCCGGCGTCTCCACCGGCCTCATCTACCCGCCCAACGCCTTTGCCACACTCGACGAACTGGTGGCGCTCTCCGCGCCGGCAGCCGCCCTGGGTGGCCGCTACGCCTCGCATCTGCGCCACGACGGCAAGCGCCTGCGCGAGGGCATCGAGGAAGCCATCGCCATCGGCGAACGCGCCAAGCTGCCGGTGCACGTGTTCCACATCAAGGTGACCGGCCAGCAGAACTTCGGCCGCATGAAGGAAGTGGTCGCCCTGGTCGAGGCGGCTCGTGCCCGCGGCGTCAAGGTCACGGCCGACATCTACCCCTACATCGCCAGTAGCACCAGCCTGACCGCCACCTTGCCGCAGTGGGTGATGGACGGCGGGCCAGACGCGCTGGTGAAGAACCTCACCGACCGCCGCACCCGGGCCCGCGTGCGCCGCGACATGGAAGATCCGAACGCCGCGTGGGACAACCGCTACCAGTCGGCCGGCACGTGGGCCAACGTGCAACTGGCGTCGATTGGCCGCACCCGCGGCGTGGCCGCCACCGACGAATCGCCCAACCGCAAGTACGAAGGCATGCGCGTGGCCGACGCCGCGAAGGCCGCCGGCAAGGACCCGTTCGACTTCGTCTTCGACCTGCTCGTCGACACCCGCGGCAGCGTGGGCTGCGTCTACTTCATCATGTCGGAAGACGACGTGAAGCTGGCGCTGGTGCAGCCCTGGGTGGCGGTGGGCTCGGACGGCTCGGCACTGTCGATCGAAGGGCCCCTGCGCTCGGGCGTGCCCCATCCGCGCAACTTCGGCACCTTCCCGCGCGTGCTCGGCAAGTACGTGCGCGACGAGAAGGTGATTCCCCTCGAAGAGGCGGTGCGCAAGATGACGTCGCTGGCCGCGGCGATCTCGCAGTTGCCCGACCGCGGCACGATTGCGCCGGGCCAGTGGGCCGACCTCGTGATCTTCGACCCGGCCACCGTGGCCGACACGGCCACCTTCGAGAAGCCGTTTGCCTACCCCGTGGGCATCGACACGGTGCTCGTGAACGGCCAGGTCGTGCTCGACGAGGGCACGCACACCGGCACGCGGCCGGGCCAGGTGCTGCGCCGCAAGTAGGCTGGACACGCGGCGGCCCGCCGGGGCGACGTGTGAGCCGAGAGGACCTGCACCGTGACAGTCCGCGGCGCAGGGCGCACGGCGGCGTGGCAATCTCCGAGGGCAGACAGCAGGGTGGATGCTACGCGACGGAGCGCTCGACCGTCACCTTCGGCACGGGCGTGCCCGACCACGTGAAGCGGTAGGTCTTGGCCTTGCGCACGTTCATGACCAGCGCTGGCCGGAACGCGGCCAGGCACGTGCCGCCGTCGTGGCGCACGCTGGGATAGACCACGCCAAGGCTGCCCTCGTTCAGCAGCACTTCCGCCAGGTGCTGCGACTGCACGTAGCTGTCGGGGTCGAGGCACTCGCGGAACGCGCGCCGCACGCGGCGCAAGTCGTGGAACGGCGCGCTGAAGTCGGCGAGGTAGTCGTCGTAGGTGATCGAATCCTCGAAGCGGTCGATTTCGGCCAGCTGCACGGCCTTGTGGAACGCCACCTCGCGCTGCGAGGTCTCGAGCTCGAAGCCGGCGTACCAGGCCCCGCGGTCGGGGCCGCTGAAGCGGCTGCCGAGGGGGTGGGCGTGGCAGAACGAGGCATTCACGACCGCCGCATGCGGCACCGCGAACACGAGCTCTTCCGGGCCGATGCCGGGCAGACGCTGCAGCTCGGCGTGCAGGCGATCGTTGGTGGCGGCATCGAGTTCGAAGATCGCCTGCAGGTGCGCGTCATCGGCCGCAAGGTCGGCCAGCACGCTGTCGCCGCCCGGCAGATAGCGCGACGGGATGAGCCGGTGCGTGTCGTAGTGCCGCACCAGCGTGACCGGCGGCGCCGGTCATCCCGCGCGCCGCGCGTCGAGCAGACGCCGCACCAGCTGCAGAGCCGGCAGACCGCCTTGGGTCATGACGGCGAGCGGCGGCCGGCCGCCGAAGATGGGATGGCGATTGGGCAGGTGCACCCACTCGTCGGCGAGGGCCCGGCCGTGCAGGATGTTCAACGCCTTGAAGATGCCAATCAGGTAGGACACGCGGGTGAGCCGATCGACCTCGAGCACGCGATCGGGGTGGCGCTTCATCTCGTAGAACGGCCCGTTGGTGACCCCGCCGAGCAGGGCGCGCGCGTCGTCGTCGCGCACTTTCCAGCGCGCCATGATGGCGAAGAACGCCTTCAGCGCCGGCGGCGAGAGGCGTTCGCGGGCCGCGGCGGCGCCCAGATCCGTCGGTCCGTCGGCCTGGTAGCGGGTGGCCGGGTAGTGCAGGGGCGAGGACATCACCGTAGACTCCTGAACAGGAGTCTACGCCTTACTGATTCGGACTGTCAACAGCGCGCTAGTTCCGCCACGGCATCAGCCGCTCGATCCAGGCCACGCGGGTGAGGTCGTTGTAGATCACCGTGACCATCAGCATCATCAGCAGCACGAAACCGGCAAAGAGCATCTTCTCCTTGACCGCCAGCGAGAAGTCGCGCCGCGCCACGGCCTCCATGCCCATGATGGCCATGTGGCCACCGTCGAGCACGGGAATCGGCAGCAGATTCAGCAGGCCCAGATTCAGGCTGATCGAGGCCATCAGCGCGAACAGCTCCACCCAGCCCTGACGGGCGGACGCGCCCGAGAGCTGCGCGATGCCCACCGGGCCCATGAGCTGCTTGGGCGATGCGCCGCCGGTGAAGAGCTCGCCGAGCGTGCGCAGGATGAGGCCGGCCGTCTGCACGTTGCGCTTCACGCTGAGGCCCACCGCCTCGACCGGACCTGGCTGGTACGAGATCGTCTCGTTGCCGAGCGTGATGCCGATGACCGCGTTCTCGCCGCGCTGCTCCGGGGTGACCGTGATCGGCACCTGGGCGCCGGCCCGGCGCACCACGATGGCCGTGGCCTGGCCGCCGCGCGGCTTGAGCGCGTCGGACACGTTGCGCGAGTAGACCATGCGCGCGCCCTCGATCGACAGGATCACGTCGCCCTTCTGCAGGCCGGCCCGCTCGGCCGGATCGCCGGGGTTCACCGCGTCGATGAGCGGATAGGTATCGGGCAGCACGCCGATGGTGCCGACCTCGAAGGTGGTGTCGGCCTCGAGCGCCACCTTGGTCGTGGCCGGGCGCACGGTGAGCGTGCGCTCCTCGCCGTTCCTGCGCACCACGAACTCCACGTCGAGTTCGGGCTTCGACGTGACGGCCATGTCGAGCTCTTCCCAGGTGGAGATGCCGCGGCCGTTGATGCGCACCACCTCGTCGCCCGCCTGCATGCCGCCGGCGGCGGCCGGTGAGCCGGCCTGCACCACGCCAATCACCGCGGGCTTGCTCAAGAACGCCAGCACGCGGTCGCCCTGCATCAGCACCACGGCCAGCAGCACCACGGCGAGGATCATGTTCATGGCCGGGCCGGCCATCAGCACCTGGAAGCGCTGCCACTTGGTCTTCGACAGGAACTCGTCGGCGGCGCCCTGGGGCTGATCGTCGGGGTTCTCGCCGGCCATCTTCACGTAGCCGCCGAGCGGGATCAGGCTCAGGCAGTATTCGGTGTCGCCGCGCTTCACCGAGAAGAGCTTCGGCCCGAAGCCGAGCGAGAACGTGAGCACGCGCACGCCGTGCCAGCGGGCCACCAGAAAGTGCCCCAGCTCGTGCACGAACACGAGCACGCCCAGCACGAATCCAAACGCGAGCAGTGTCGTCGGCATCGGTTCCGCTTACCTCTCTGTCGATTCTACCGCTCTACCGCCCGCACGAGCTCCTGGGCGTGAGCGCGAGCCCAGGCATCCACGGCACGTACGGCGGGCAAGGTGTCCACGGGCGACGCCGCATGCGCATCCATCGTGGCCCGCAATCACGTCCGGAATGGCCGTGAAGGCCAGCTGTCCCTCCAGGAAAGACGCCACGGCGACCTCATTGGACGCATTCAGCACGATCGGCAGGCTGCGGTCGGCCTCGAGCGCCCGGAAGGCCAGGCCGAGGCACGGGAACTCGTCCCAGGCCGGAGCCAGGAACTCGAGCGTGCCGGCCCGCGTCAGGTCGAGGAACGGCACCGGCGCCGTCCAGCGCTCGGGATACGAGAACGCGTACTGAATCGGCATTCGCATGTCGGTCATGCCGAGCTGGGCCAGCATCGAGCCGTCGGTGAACTCGACGAGCGAGTGCACGATCGACTGGGGATGCACCACCACGTCGATCTGCGCCGCCGCCACGCCGAACAGCCAGTGCGCCTCGATCACCTCGAGGCCCTTGTTCATGAGCGTGGCCGAGTCGATGGTGATCTTCGGGTCCCATCTGCCAGGTGGGATGCCGCAGCGCCTCCGCCGGCGTCACCGCTGCCAGGCTGGCGCTGGTGCGGCCGCGGAACGGTCCGCCCGAGGCCGTGAGAATCAGGCGGCGCACATCGGCGCTGCGATGGCCGTGCAGGCACTGGTGGATGGCGTTGTGTTCGCTGTCGACCGGCAGGATGGCCACGCCCCTGGCGCGCGCGCGATCCATCACCAGGCCGCCGGCCATGACCAGCACTTCCTTGTTGGCGAGCGCAATCGTCTTGCCGGCGTCGATGGCGGCCAGCACGGCCTCGAGCGCCGCCGTGCCCGACGACGCGCACAGCACGAGGTCCACGTCGGGATGGGTCGCCACGGCCACGAGGCCTTCGTCGCCGATGCCCGCCACGGGCGGCAGCGAGCCCGCCACGGCCTTCAGGCGCTGCAGCGCCGGCTCGGTCGCCATCGACACCGCCACGACGCGGATGCCGGGCCATGGCCGCAGCCATGAGATCGACGTTGGTGGCGGCCGCCAGGCCGACGACGCGCACGCGTTCGGGCTGGGCCGTCGGCCACCGCCAGCGCGCTCGTGCCAATCGACCCGGTGGCGCCGAGAATCGCGACGCGAATCATGCCAGCCACACGAGCAGGTAGAACAGCGGCGTGGCAAAGAGCAGCGCGTCGATGCGGTCGAGCACGCCGCCGTGTCCAGGAATCAGCGCGCCGCTGTCCTTCACGCCCGCCGCGCGCTTCAGCGCCGACTCGAAGAGGTCGCCGGCGATGCCGGCCAGCACCATGCCCAGACCGACCAGCCAGACGGTCAGCACCGGCACGCCGCGGCAGCCACCAATGCGCGATCGTCACGAGCACCAGGGGCGCCAGCAGGAAGCCGCCGATGGCGCCCTCGATGGTCTTCTTCGGACTGAGCGTCGGGGCGAGCGGACGGCGGCCGAACGGCGCGTCCCGAGTAGGTACTGAAACGAGTCGCTGGCGGCGACCGCCACCACCAGCGTGACCACGGCCTCGCGGCCGGCGAGCGGCGTGAATGGCGGCGAGCGCGCCGAGCGGCAAGCCGATGTAGAGCGGCGCCAGCAAGGCGGCCGCGGCCCCGTGCACGAGCGCCGCCCCCGACGCGCCGCTGGTCATCAGCCGCACGGCCACGGCCAGCAGCGTGATGCCGACGGCGGGCAGCGCCGTGGCGGCCAGAGACTGGGGCTGCGCCGGCCACAGACGCAGGCCGCGAGCGTGGCCACCAGGCCGATGGCGACGGGCAGGGCAGCGCCCACGGCCTTGACCAGACGCGCGTACTCGAAGAACGCCAGCGCGGCCAGGGCCAGGTTCACGCCCAGCAGGGCACGAGACGGCAGCAACCACACCACGGCAAAGGCCGCGGCCCCCAGGGCCAGGCCGCTCAGGAGTCGGGTCATGGTGCGCCGGCGCCTACTTCACGCCGGCAGCCACCGGCACCGACGCGATTCCCCCGAAGCGCCGGTCGCGCTTCTGGTACGCGACGACGGCTTCGAGCAGATGTTGGCAGCGGAAGTCGGGCCAGAGCGTGTCGGTGACCCAGATCTCGGCGTAGGCGATCTGCCAGAGCAGGAAGTTGCTGACGCGCATCTCGCCGCTCGTGCGGATGAGCAGGTCGGGATCGGGCTGCCCGGCGGTGTAGAGGAACTCCGCGAAGCGGGCCTCATCGAGCGACGACGGCGACACCCCCGACTCGATGGCCCGGCGCGCGGCATCGACGATCTCGGCGCGGCCGCCGTAATTGAGGGCGATGTTGAACTGCATCCCCGAATTGCGGCTGGTCCGCGCCTCGGCATCGAGCAGCTCGTGGTAGACCTGATCGGGCAGTTCGTTGGGCCGGCCGATGGCCTTGAAGCGGATGTTGTTGCGGAGCAGCGTGTCGAGCTCGAGCCGCAGGTAGCGGCGCAGCAGGCCCATGAGCACGTTCACTTCGGTGGGCGGCCGCTTCCAGTTCTCGACCGAAAAGGCATAGAGAGTCAGCACGTCGAGCCCCAGGCGCGCCGAGGTCTCGACCGTGTCGCGTACGGCATCGATGCCGGCGCGGTGTCCCTCCACCCGCGGCAGGTGGCGCTGTGCGGCCCACCGCCCATTGCCGTCCATGATGATGGCGACATGGCGTGGAATCCGCTCGGGGATCACCTGCCGGAGTAGCGCCTCCTCGGCCCCGCCGGGAGGAATCCATGCCGTTAGCTGGTCGAGTCCCATGACGTCGGTCACGTGGCGAGACAAAGGGAAATACTACTGCAAAGAGCCAGAGATCGAGTGATCTTGTGAGCTCGTGATCGGGTGATCTACGGACCACCCCAACGTCCGTCGTCTCCGTCGTAGTGGACGCGCCAGAGGTGCAGGCCGTGGGCTGGAGCCGTGGGCCCGGTCGAGTTCCGGCTGCCTCCGGCCAGGGCCTGCTGCACGAGCGCTGGCGTGAAGCGGCCCCGGCCCGCCCATACGAGCGTGCCGGCCATGATGCGCACCATGTGCCGCAGGAAGCCCTCGCCCGACACCTCGAAGCACAACAGCCGGTCGCGGTCAGTGGACGCGGTCGCACCAGTCGGGCAAGCGTCGGGCACGGCTCGACCGTCGCCGTCCACATGCGGCGCGCGGTGGTCTGCACGTCGCTCCCCTGCGCCTGGAACGCCGCGAAGTCGTGGCTGCCGACGAACGTGCCGGCCACCGCCTGCATCACCTCGAGCGCCAGGGGCTGCGGCACGTGCCACGACGTGCGGCGCAGCGCTGGCTGACCGGACGGCGCGTTCCAGATGAAGTAGCGATAGGTCTTGCCGAGCGCCCGTGACCGGGCGTGGAACTGATCGAAGACCACGTCGGCCGCGAGCACGCGCACGTCGGGAGCGAGGCTGTTGTTGCACGCCCGCACCAGGCGCTCGGGCGCGATCTCGGCCGCGAGGCGCACGCTCGCAACCTGCGCCGCCGCATGCACGCCGGCATCGGTGCGTCCGGCCGCCGGCGACGTGCACCGGCGCGCGCTCGATGGCGCTCAACACCTGCTCGAGATCGCCCTGCACGGTGCGCTGGCCGTCCTGGCGCTGCCAGCCGGCGAACCCGGCGCCGTCATAGGCCACGACCAGTCGCCACGTGCGGACGCGCGCGGTCACGGTCTCTGTCCCTGGGCGGGTCTGGCTACGCGCGCGACCCGGGCTTGGTCACTGGCAACCCGGACGCGCACAGGGGACACGATTCCGGGGCATAGGTCGGCAACACCATCGGGCACAGCCCGGCGAATGGCACGTCGAGCCCGTGCTGGCCGCCGCTGCGGTCCATGATCGAGGCCGCACCGACCACCGTGGCCCCCGCGGCCACGGCCACGTCCATCGTCTCGCGGGTGGACTTGCCGGTCGTGAGCACGTCCTCCACGATGAGCACGCGGTCGCCGGGCGACAGGCTGAAGCCGCGGCGCAGGGCCAACGCGCCGTCGGTGCGCTCGGCGAAGATCGCCCGCACGCCCAGGGCGCGGCCGACCTCCTGGCCAATCACGATGCCGCCCATGGCCGGTGAGAGCACCACCGTGGCGCCCCAGGACCGGGTCGCATCGGCGATTCCCGCGCCGAGAGCGGCCGCGCGGTCGGGGTGCTGCAGCACCAGGGCGCACTGCAGATACCCGGGGCTGTGCAGGCCGGACGAGAGGCGGAAGTGGCCCTCCAGCAGGGCCCCGGATTCGCGGAACAGGCGCAAAACATCGGTGTCGGTCATCGAACGGTATTATACGGGCCGCCAGCGGCCGAACCCTGGACGGACCGAAGACGTCTATCCTTGTGGCATGGGCCTCGCGCGGGTGGCCGAGGCTCGGCAACGTTCTTGCTCGAAGGTCACGGGACATCCGCCCGTCCACAGATTCGCAGTTACCGGGAGACGCAGCACATGTTCGGGATTCGACGTTCGGCGGCAGGCACGGCAGTGGTGAGCGCTCTGGCTGGCCTGTCCGTTTTCGGGGCAGCGACTGTTCACGCCCAGACACCCCCAGCGCCGCCGGCAGCAGAACAGCGCCTCAGCATCACCGACGCCGTCGAACTGGCGCTGCAAGAAGAACGCCGACCTCGAAGTCGTGCGCTTGAACCCCCAGTTGCAGGATGTCGGCGTGTCCTTGGCCAGGTCGGCCTGGGCGCCCACCTTCACGACCTTCGCGCAGGCCGCCAACCGCGACACCCCCATCAACAGCCTGCTGGCCGGTGACGTCGACAAGCTGGAGAACAACTCGACCGCCATGAACTTCGGGCTGTCGTCGGCACTCCCGTGGCGGGGCGCCAGCTACCAGGTTGGCTGGGACAACACGCGTGCCACCACCAACAACGTCTTTGCGAACTTCACGCCGCAGACCGGCTCGAACCTCACGCTTCAACTTCACCCAGCCGCTGCTGCGCAATTTCCGCATCGACAGCACGCGCCAGCAGCTGCAGGTCTCGCGCAAGAATCGCGAGATCTCCGACGTGCAGGTGCGCGAGGCCGTGGCCACCACCACCCGGTCGGTGAAGAACGCCTACTGGGATCTGGTCTTTGCGCTGAACAGCCTCGAGGTGCAGCGTCTGTCGCTCGACCTGGCGCAGCGCTCGCTCAAGGAGAACCGCGCCCGCGTCGAGATCGGCACCATGGCGCCGATCGACATCGTGCAGGCGGAGGCCGAAGTGGCCCAACGCGAAGAGGCGGTGATTATCGCCGAGGCCGCCATCGCCCGCACCGAAGACGCGCTTGCGCGCGCTCATCTACGGCGAGCACGCGGCCGACCAGTGGAACGCGCGGATCGTGCCGACCGACCTGGCGGCCTTCGTGCCGGTGGCGGTCGACCTCGACGGCGCTGTCAATGGCGCGCTCGAGGTCCCGCACCGACCTCCAGCAGGCGCAGAAGACCATCGAGGCCAACGACGTCACCATCCGCCTCCTGCGCAACCAGCTGCTGCCCGACGCTGAACGCGTCGGTGGACTACGGCGGCACCGGCATCGGCGGCAGCCAGATCGTCCGCGGCGCCGGCTTCCCGGGCGACGGTCATCGGCTCGGCGACACGGCCGCTACCCGGACGTGCTCGGCGACCTGCTTCGGAACAGACTTCCCGAGCTGGACCTTCACGCTGCAATCTGAGCTACCCGCTCGGCACCTCGAGCGCAGGACGCGAACCTGGCGCGGGCCCGCCTGCAGAACCAGCAGTCGGTGAAGCAGCTCGACTCCTCGACGATCCGCGTCGCCACCGAGGTGCGGGAAGACGGCCCGCACCGTCACCACCAACGCCAAGCGCGTCGATGCCACGCGCTCGTCGCGGGCGCTGGCCGAGAAGCGTCTCGAAGCCGAAGAGAAGAAGTTCCAGGCCGGCATGACCACCAACTTCTTCGTGCTGCAGGCGCAGCGCGACCTGAACCAGGCGCGCAACAACGAACTGCAGGCGCTCATCGACTACCTGAAGTCGGTCGTCAACTACGAAACCGCGCAGGTCGCGCCGCTTGGCGCCGGCGCCGGCGTGACGGTCATCTCCGGCGTTGGCGGGCGGCACCGGCGGCAACACCCAGACGCAGCAGCAGCAGCAGCGCCAGCAGTAGGCCCGCGACGCAACCTGGTGCGCGGGGTTCCGGCCCTGCGGCATCACGAGTAAGATTCAGCCCGTGCCGAAGCTGTCGGTCACGGTCATCACCCGCGACGAGGCCGCCAACCTGGCGGCCGCGCTCGACTCGGTCGCCTGGGCCGACGAAATCGTGGTCGTCGATTCCGAAAGCACCGACGCCACGCTCGACATCGCGCGGCGCTACACCAGCCGCGTGCTGGTGCGGCCCTGGCCCGGCTACGTGGCGCAGAAGAACCGCGCCGCGGCCGAGGCCGCGCACGACTGGATCCTCTCGATCGACGCCGACGAGCGGGTGTCGCCCGAGCTCGCGCGCGACATCCGCGCGCTGCTGCAGCAGGAGCCGCCGGCGGCGGGCTACCGCCTGCCGCGCGTGACCTTCCACCTCGGGCGGTGGATCCGCACCACCGACTGGTACCCCGACTACCAGCTGCGGCTCTACGACCGGCGCCGCGGCGGCTGGACCGGCAAGCACGTGCACGAGTCGGTGAAGGTCGACGGCCCGGTCGTGGACCTGCAGCACGACCTGCAGCATCTCGCCTACCGCAACCTCGCGCACCATCTGCAGACCATCGACCGCTACTCCACCCTCGCGGCGGCCGAGATGCGGGAGGCTGGCCGCACCGCCGGCTGGCTCGACGTGGCGCTGCATCCGCCGGCCGCGTTCCTTCGCAACTACATCCTGCGTGGCGGCTTCCGCGACGGCGTGCCCGGCCTCATCATCTCGCTGATGAACGCCGGCTACGTCGCCGTGAAGTTCGCCAAGCTGTGGGAGCTGTGTTCGCACTCCACATCGACACCGCCCGCTCCTGGCGCGGCGGGCAGCAACAAGTCCTCCTGACCGTCCTGGGGCTGCGCGCGCGCGGCCATCGGGCCGTGCTCGTGGCGCACCCCGAGGGCGTGCTCTACCAGCGCGCCCGTGAAGGCGACGACCTGGTGCCCCTGGCGCCGGGGTCGGAGGTGGACCTCGCCTCGGCGTGGCGGCTGGCGCGCGTGATCGCGCTGCACCGTCCCGACGTGGTGCATGCGCACGACCCCCACGCCGTGGCCATGGCGTCGCTGGCGCTCTCGTTCGGCGTGAGTCCGGCCACGCCGCGCCTGGTGGCGTCGCGGCGGGTGGACTTCCACCTGCAGCGGCACTCGTTCTCGCGCTGGAAGTACCGGCAGGTGGCAGTGCTTCATCGCGGCCTCGCGGGCCATCGCCGACATCCTGGCGCACGACGGCATCCCCCGCGCGCGCATCAGCGTGGTGCACGACGGCATCGACGTCGACCGCGTGATGCGCGCCCCGGCGGCCGACCTGCACCAGGAGTTCTGGTTCCCGAAGGGCTCGCCCGTGCTCGTGAACGTGGGCGCGCTCGTGCCGCACAAGGGCCAGAAGTTCCTGGTCGAGGCGATGGCGCAGGTGCGCCGCGTGGTCGCCGACGCGCAGCTCGTGATCTTCGGCGAAGGCGAACTGCGCGCGTCGCTCGAGCAGCAGATTCGCGAGCTCGACCTGCAGAAGCACGTCGTGCTGGCCGGCTTCCGCGACGACGTGTTGTCGCTCACGAAGAGCGCCGACCTGTTCGTGATGAGCTCGGTCACCGAAGGCCTCGGCTCGACCGTGCTCGACGCCATGGCCATGGGCCTGGCGGTGGTGGGCACGCGGGCCGGCGGGATTCCCGAAGCGGTGGAAGACGGCGTGACCGGTGTGCTCGTGCCGCCGGGCCAGGCCGAGGCCCTGGCCGATGCGCTCGTGCGGGTGCTCGGCGACCCGGCGCTGCGTCAGCGCCTGGGCGAGGCGGGCCAGGCGCGCGTGCGCGCCGAGTTCGACGTCGACCACCTGGTCGAGGGCACGCTCGCGGCCTACGCGCGGTGCCTCCGGTAGCCGCCCCCTAGGCCACAAGGCAGCGACCGACAGGACCAGGAACACCACCCACCAGTGTTGCACCGGCGGGAAGAACTAAGGTGTGGCGGGGGGCCGTCGTCACGACGACCCGTCTCATCCGAGCGCGTCGTAGCGGATGGCGATGACCTCGAGCCGTTCGGGCCCGCGGGGGGTGCGCAGCGTCACGACGTCACCGACCCGGGCCTTCAGCAGTGCCGTGGCCAGTGGGGAGCGCCACGAGATGCGTTCGCTGCCGGCGTCGAGCTCGTCGATGCCCACGATGGTGACGACGCGCTCGTCGCCCGTCTCGGGCTGGAAGGTGACCGTCGCGCCAAAGAAGACCCGCTCGTGACGCTTGCCGGCGTTGTCGACGACCACCGCGTTGTCGAGGCTCTTCGACAGGTAGCGCACGCGCCGGTCGATCTCACGCAGCTTGCGCTTGCCGTACAGGTAGTCGCCGTTCTCGGAGCGATCGCCATTGGCCGCCGCCCACGTCACGGTGATGACGAGCGCCGGGCGCTCGGTCTTCCAGAGCCGCGCCAGCTCGTCGCTCAGCCGGCGGTGCCCCGCCGGCGTGATGTAGTTCTTGAACGCCGGGCCCGTGGTGGACTCGCGGGCGGGTGCCCGCGTCGGCACCTTCTTCCTCATCGACGTGGTCACGCGCGTCGCCCCTTCGGCCGCCGCCCAGCCGGCCGGCACACCGCGTGCAGCGGACACTGCGTGCTGGTGCGCGTGGTGCCGAAGCCGCACGCGCCCATCATGCCCAGGTGACACATGGCGAAATCGTAGCGCACCGGGTCGTCGGGATTGAGCTGCCGCAACGTGCGCGTGATGTCGGCGGCCATGCGCCAACCTGGGCTCAGGCGCGACGTCATCCCCAGGCAGCGGCCGACGCGGATGATGTGCGTGTCGAGCGGCACGACCAGCTGGGCCGGCCGCACCGCCGACCACAAGCCCGAGATCGACGGCATCGCGCGCGCACCACCCAGCGCAGGAACAGGTTCAGGCGCTTGCAGGCACCGCCCGACGAGGGGCGCGAGAAGAAGTAGCCGACCCCGGGCACGGGCCGCGCACGGCCGTAGATCGCCTGCAGGTCGAGCGCCATCGCGCGCGTCGAGAACGACTCGAGGCCGGCCTCCACCGACTCGGCGTCGAGCGTCGTGGCCGGCGGCGAAGAAGCCCTCGAGCGAGCCGTGGTCGCGCACCATCTGATGCAGCTGCCAGGTCAGGGCCGCCAGATCGCGCGTGCGAATCCAGCGGTGGCCGAGCGTGCCGAAGTCCGTCGGCGCGCGCCGGCGTGAACGCGCGCACGAACGCGGCCGGCGACGGGCCCATCACGGCGAGCACGGCTTCCACCGTCTGGATGACGCTCTGCACCCGGCCGAACGCCAGGGCCGAGGCGAGGAACGCGGCAATCTCCTGGTCGGCGGGATCGGCGAAGCGCCGCACGGTCCAAATCGGGTCGCGCGTGGAGTGGTCGAGATTGAACCCGTCGTAGAGCTGGTCGAGTCCGGGTTTGAGCGCGGCAAGGTCGGCAGGGCGGACGGCAGACAGGCGCGACGGCATCGGCGGGCCGAGGCTACTTGTAGGCCGGCGCGCGGTCGAGCGCCGTCAGACTGGCGAGCACCACGGCGGCCACACCGTCGAGGAACTCGGCGGCGATCTTGTCGGGCGTGTCGGTGGGCTGGTGATAGTCGGCGTGATCCTCCACGCCGAAGTACACGAACGGAATGCCGGCCGCGTGGAACACGCCGTGATCCGACTGCTGCGTCCAGTCCTCGTGGCCGCCGCCGGTGTCGTGGCCGAGCTTCACGGTGATCGGCGCGCCCCGCGTGGCCGCGGTCAGCACGGGGAGCAGCCGCGGCCAGCGGCCGGGGCCGGCCACGTAGATCTCGCGCCGGTCGCTGCGTCCGACCATGTCGAAGTTGATGCTCAGCGCGATACGCGCGGCCGGCAGCGGCGGGTTCGCCAGGAATGCCTTCGCGCCCTGCAGTCCCTGTTCCTCCGCGTCGAACGCCGCGAGCACCAGTGGATGCGCGAACGGCGTCGTCACACATCGCTCGGCCACGGCCAGCAGCATGGCCACGCCCGACGCGTTGTCGTCGGCACCGTGATAGGTCAGTCCGTTGCGCACCCCGAGGTGATCGTAGTGGGCCGACACGACGATGGCCGAGGCATCGGTCCGCGTGCCAGGACACGAGGCCACGAGATTGGCGCCGCGCACGACCTGTCCCGCCGGGAGTCGTGAACGCGAACGGCTGCGCATAGCGATCGTCCGTCAGTGGACGGGCGCCGATGGCGGCGAAGCGGGCCTCGATCCAGGCGCGGGCCTTCGCGTTGCCGGGCGTGCCGGCCGCGCGACCGTCCATCCCCGGCGCCGTGAGCGCGTGGATCGTCGCCAGCATGCCGGAGCCGGCGGTTGCGGCGCCGCGCTCCGCCAGCGACGGCCGCGCCGGCGTGGCGGCGACTTGCGCGTGCAGCGTCAGGCCGGCGCATGACAGGAGCACGAGCAGCACTGCTGGAACGATCGCGGCGGCCGTGCGCCGGGCGGGGCAACCACTGGTCATGTGCTCGTCCGTTCGGGTGAGAAGCCGCTATGATGGTGCGCCGATTGCATCCTGGCAAGGGCCATCTGGCCGCGGCGAAGGAAGGCGTCTCGTTCATGGTACTTGCAGTTCCGAAAGAGAGTGGGGCGGGCGAACGACGCGTCGCGGCCACGCCCGAAACCGTCACGAAGCTCGTGGCCATGGGCTTCGACGTGCAGGTGGAGTCCGGAGCCGGACTCGGCGCCGCCATCGCCGACGGCGACTACACGAAGGCGGGCGCCACGATCGCGGGCGACAGCGCCGCCTTGTGGGCCGCGGCCGACGTGCTGTTGAAGGTGCAGCCGCCGAGCGCGGCCGAGGCCGACCAGCTCAAGGCCGGCGCCACCCTCATCAGCTTCCTGTGGCCGGCCAAGAACGCCGACCTGATCGCGCGCCTGGCGGCGCGGCGGGTCAATGCGCTGGCGATGGACCAGATCCCGCGTATCACCCGCGCGCAGAAGATGGACGCGCTGTCGTCGATGGCCAACATCAGTGGCTACCGCGCCGTGGTCGAGGCTGCCGGATTCTACGGCCGGTTCTTCACCGGCCAGATGACCGCGGCCGGCAAGGTGCCAGCCGCGAAGGTACTGGTGATCGGCGCCGGCGTAGCCGGGCTCGCCGCCATCGGCGCCGCCCGCGGCCTGGGCGCCATCGTGCGCGCGTTCGACACGCGCGCGGCGGTGAAGGACCAGGTCAAGAGCATGGGCGCGGAGTTCATCGAACTCAACGTCGAGGAAGACGGCGAGGGCGGTGGCGGCTACGCCAAGGAAATGAGCCCCGCCTTCATCAAGGCCGAGATGGCGATGTTCGCCGCGCAGGCGCGCGACGTCGACATCATCATCACGACCGCGCTCATCCCCAACAAGCCGGCACCGAAGCTCATCACCGAAGAGATGGTGAAGAGCATGAAGCGCGGCTCGGTCGTGATGGATCTGGCGGCCGAGAACGGCGGCAATTGCGAATGCACCGTGCCCGGGCAGGCGGTGGAAGCGCACGGCGTGCACATCGTCGGGTACACTGGACCTGCCGAGCCGCCTGGCGCCGACGGCGAGCTTCCTCTACGGCAACAACCTCGTGCACCTGCTCACCGACATGGGCGGGGCCAAGAGCTTCAAGATCGACGAGGCCGACGAAGTCGTGCGCGGCGCGCTCATCCTGCATGGCGGCGAGCTGAAGTGGCCGCCGCCGAAGAAGGATCCTGGTCCGGCGGCCGCGCCAAAGCCGACGGGGCCGGCGCAGCCGGGCGCGCCGATGCCCCCGCCGAAGGCGGGGCGAAGGCGGGCGGGCACGGGAAGGGCACGGGCATGGCGCGCGGGGCCTCGCCGGCGGACCGGAGCCAGGCCGTGACCGCGCTCGTCGCCGCCGTGTTGCTCACGGGCCTGGGACTCGTGGCCCCGGGCGAGTTCCTGTCGCACTTCACGGTGTTCGCGCTGGCCTGCGTGATTGGCTGGCAGGTGATCTGGAACGTCACGCCGGCGCTGCACACCCCGCTCATGAGCGTCACCAACGCCATCAGCGGCATCATCCTGGTGGGCGGCATGCTGCAGGTGGGCGGTCCGCCGGGCTCGCTCATGGCGATTCTGGGCGCGAGCGCCATCCTCCTCGCCACGATCAACATCGTCGGCGGTTTCATGGTCACGCAGCGCATGCTGCGGATGTTCCGCCGCTAGCGAGGACCCGTGCCCGAATCACTCGTCACCGTCGCCTACATCGTTGCCGGTCTGCTCTTCATCATGAGCCTGAGCGGCCTGTCCGCGCAGGCCACGGCCGGCCGCGGCAACACCTTCGGCATCGTCGGCATGATCATCGCCGCGGTGGCCACCGCCCTCAGCCCGCGCGCGGGCGGCTACCCGCTGCTCGCCGGGCGCCATGGCCGTGGGCTCCGCGATTGGCGCGGTGATGGCGGCGCGCGTCGAGATGACCTCGATGCCGCAGCTCGTGGCCATCCTGCACAGCTTCGTGGGCGCGGCCGCCGTGCTCGTGGGCCTGGGCGGCACGCTCGATCCCACGGCCGTGCACACCGGCGTCGAAGCCACCATCCACCAGATCGAGACGTTCGTCGGCGTGTTCGTCGGCGCGGTGACGTTCACCGGATCGATCGTGGCCTTCGGCAAGCTGCAGGGCCTCATCGGCAGCAAGCCGCTGCTGATGCCCGGCTCGGCATCTGCTCAACCTGAGCCTGCTCGGCGCCTGCCTGTTCTTCAGCTGGCAGTTCGTGGGCGCGCCGTCGCTCGCGCCCGCTGCTCTGGACCGCGCTCGTGGCCGGCTTGCTCGGCATCCATCTCGTGATGGCCATCGGCGGCGCCGACATGCCGGTGGTGGTGTCGATGCTCAACAGCTACTCGGGCTGGGCCGCCGCGGCCGCCGGGTTCATGCTGAACAACGACCTGCTCATCATCACCGGCGCGCTCGTCGGTTCGAGTGGCGCGATCCTGAGCTACATCATGTGCAGCGCGATGAACCGCTCGTTCCTGAGCGTGATCTTCGGCGGCTTCGGCGCCGAAGAAGGCAAGGCGCCCGGCCAAGGCCGACGGCGCGCCCCAGGGCGAGGTGAAGAGCGTGACGGCGGCGGACACCGCGGCGATCCTGCAGGAGGCCAAGAGCGTGGTGATCGTGCCCGGCTACGGCATGGCCGTGGCCCAGGCGCAGTATCCGCTCTACGAAGTGACCAAGCGGCTGCAGGAAGCCGGCACGACGGTGCGCTTCGCCATCCATCCGGTGGCGGGCCGCCTGCCGGGGCACATGAACGTGCTGCTGGCCGAGGCCAAGGTGCCCTACGACATCGTGCTCGAGATGGACGAGCTCAACGACGACTTCCCCGAGACCGACGCGGTGCTCGTGATTGGCGCCAACGACATCGTCAACCCGGGCGCGCTCGACGATCCGTCGAGCCCCATCTACGGCATGCCGGTGCTGGAAGTGTGGAAGGCCAAGACCTGCATCGTGATGAAGCGCGGCATGGCCAGCGGCTACGCTGGCGTCGAGAATCCGCTCTTCTTCAAGGACAACACGCTGATGCTCTTCGGCGACGCCAAGAAGATGGTCGACGCCATCCTGGGCGAGCTGCGCAAGGGCGAAGCCGCGGCGTAGCCAGGAGCCGGGCGTGATCCTCGAAGCCGGCGGACTGCTGCTGCTCGCCCTGACCGCGGCGCTTCCTGCTCTGTGCCGCTGATCCGGGCGGCGCTCCGCCAACGCCGCATGCACGCCTGGCCGCAGGTCACCAGCTTCGTGCTGGCGCATCGTTCGCGCGTGGAGCGGAACGCCTACTTTCCCGAACATCAGGTGCGCATCCAGCTGGCCGGCCGCGAGACCGTCGCGTGGTGCGGTTCACCCGACCGCGCCGGCATCACCGGGCACCACACGCCGGGCAGCGGTATCCGGCCCAGACCCGATTCGGCAGCACAACGCGTGCTCGAGCGGCATCCGGTGGGTCAGCCCATCGTCGTGCGCGTGAACCCGCGCGATCACGCCGAGGCCTATCGGGTGGAACGAGAACTGCCCCTGACGCTGATTGCCGGGCTGGCCACGGCGGCCTTCGCGGGCCTCTTCGGCGTGGCGGTCGCGTGGATCCGGCTGCTGCCACTACACGGCCGCTCACGCCGGCATCGCTCACGCTGCGCGACGCAGTGCTTGGCCACGAGCTTGCGCAGCGACACGATCGGACCGCATCGTGGTCGGGCCGCCGAGCGCGCGCTCGATCTGCACGGGCGTGAGCTTCGACTCGCTCTGCTTCGTGCGCAGCAGCCAGTAGACCTCGGCGCCAACCGCCTTGAAGTGGTGCAGCTCGGAGTTGAGCGCGGCGAGTCGCGTCTGGCCGGCCGCGTCGAGCGGCGCTCGCAGAAAGCCCACCAGCAGCGCGCCGGCCGTGGCCACGTCGGCGTCGGCAAACACCGTGCGCTCGGCGGCCGCGATCACCTCGGCCGGCGACCGCACGAAGGCCGGCACGTCGTAGCCCAGCGCCTTCTTCAACGCGGTCTCGATGCGGGCTTCGAGCGCCGGGCCGGCCTTGGCGTTGGTGTCGAAGATCACGTTGCCGCTGGCAATGAAGGTCTCGACGTTCGTGAACCCTTCGGCTTCGAAGTGGCGGCGCAGCGCGTCCATCTTGACGATGCGGCCGCCGACGTTCACGGCGCGGAGGAAGGCCACGTAGCGAGGCATGGGCGGATCTTACGCGACCGCCCAGATCTCGCGGAACGCACGCTGGAAGTTGCCGCCGATGACCTTCTCGATCACGGTGGACGGATGGCCGCGGTCCGCCAGCCGCTCGGCAATGGCTTCCAGGCGCCGGGGGTGATTCAGGTCGGGGATGTAGAGCGGCCGATCCTCGTCGGGTGCCGCGATGCCGCCCTTCGCCCGTCCGGCCGCAAACGCGCGCTCCGCTTGCAGATACCCGGGCGTCTCCTCGACCGGCGACACGCTCATGTCGCTGCCGATGCCCACATGATCCTCGCCGCACACCTTCAGCGCATGCTCGATGTGGCGAAGCACGGCGTCGCCGGTGGACGCCTGGCGAGGCCCGGGCGCGCCGCCCAGGAACGGCATCAGGTAGATGCCGAGCACGCCGCCCTTGTCGGCCATGGCCTTCAGCTCGCGGTCCTCCTTGCTGCGCGGATGGCGGTAGACCTCACGGCAGCCGGAGTGGGTGATGAGCGGCGGCTTCGTGGAGGCGGCAATGGCCGTGGCGGTCGTCCGTGTGCCGCAGTGGCTGAGATCGACGGCGATGCCGAGGGCGTTCATCCTGGCCACGGCCTCGTGACCGAATGCGCTGAGCCCGGCGTCGCCCGGCTCGAGGCAGCCGTCGCCGACCAGGTTGCGGTGTTGTAGGTGAGCTGGATGATGAGGACGCCAAGCTGGCGGAAGGTGTCGAGCCGCGACAGGTCGCGCTCCAGCATCTCGGTGTTCTGAAAACCGAGGATCAGTCCGAGCGTGCGCTCCTTCTTGGCGCGGGCAATGTCGTCGTGGCGCCGTACGACCGAGAGCAGCTGCGGATACCGCGCCGCCTCCCCGGTCCACAACGCGATGTTCTCGACCGTGCGTTCGAAGTCGTCGGCGCTGACGGTGACGTTGATGGCGGTCAAGCCGCTCTTGGCGATGTTGTCGCGCTGGCCGGCGGTGAGCGGTCCGCGCGGCGGCCAGGGCACGTTCATCGACACCGGGATTGGCCAGGGCGTCGATGCTCACCACGCGCCGATAGAGGGCGCGCGCCTCCTCCGCGCTCATGCGCGCCTGTCCAGTGGCGGCCGGCAGAGCGAGTGACGTGAGGCCGGCGGCCATGCTGTTCCCGAATTCGCGGCGACTCATCTGCATATGGACTCCGTGGCGGAGTATAAAGGAACGCTTCCTGGAGAACCGATGCGATACCTGTGCTGCCTGCTCACTGCCATGCTGGTCCTCGCGCTGCCCGTGAACGCCGCCGCGCAAACCGCGAACACCCCGCCGCCGACACCGCGGTCGCCCTGGCACGCTGCCGACGGCGTGACCGTGGACGAACTCGGACATCCGCAATATTCGACCTTCTCGCTGTGCGCCATCGATCCGGCCACCGGGCAGTCGGGCGCCGCCGTGACCACGCGCGTGCCCTTCGTGGGCCGGGCCGTGCCGTGGGTGCGGGCGGGCATCGGCGCCGTGTGCACGCAGGCCTCGACCATGGTCGAGTACGGCGTGCGCGGACTCGACCTCATGGCCAAGGGCGTGGAGCCCAAGGACGCCATCGCGCAACTGCTCTCCACCGACGCCGGACGCGAATCGCGACAGCTCGGCATGATCGACATGAAAGGCCGCGCCGCCGCGCACACCGGCAAGAGCAACAATGCCTGGGCCGGCAGCCGGCAGGGTCTCAACTACACGGTGCAAGCCAACATCATGGTGGGCCCCGAAGTGGTCGAGGCCGTGGCTACGACCTTCGAAGCCACCGAAGGGTCGGGCATGCCGCTGGCGGAGCGCATGATTCTGGCCCTCGAAGCAGGGCAAGCCAAAGGCGGCGACAGCCGCTGGGGCAATCTGCAGTCGGCCGCCATTCGCGTGGCCGATCCCAACGATCCCGGACGCGGCAACGACTACATCGCACTTGCCATCGAGGTGGGCGAACACGCCGAACCGGTCGGCGAGATGAAGCGCATCTACTACACGACGCAGCGCCGCCTGGGCTATCGCGCGTTCTCGCAGGTGGAAGGCCCCGACGTCGTGGAGCTGAAGCGCATGCTGCACGCGCTCGGGGTCTGGCGGCCTTCGCTCGCGACCTTCCCGGCTGCACCCACGCCGCCGAATGCGCGCGACCTGCAGGCGCTGCGTGCCACCAATCCCGCGCAGGCGGACCTGCTGCAGGCGGAATCGCGAGCCGCGGCCGCGGCCTTCTCACGCGACTTCGCGCAGTTCGATGCCGAAACCGTCGCCGCGGTCGACACATTTCGCCGCGACCACAAGCTCGAGTACGCGGGCAATCCACCTGGACTGGTGGACAGCCGCTTCGTGGCCGCGCTGCGCGCGGCCTACACCGACGGGCGCAGGAGCCGGGCGAAGTAGGCGGGCCATCCGGCGCCTGCCTGCCGGGCGTCGCGACGCTGACGGACCGGAGGGCTGCGCGCCGGTTGTCTGACACCCAGCGGCCTCGAACGACCACAGCTCTGCTGTGAATTGCACGGCGCGACGCCGTGATTCGCATCCTTCGACGCAGGCACGAGATCTGCAACTTGCGCGGCTTCAATGAAGCCCGCGCCTCTGGTGGTATTGCTCGCCGTCTCTGCCATGATTACCGGCGGCGTCGGCGCGCTGCGCTCGCAGCTGCGAATGAACGTCGCGGCTTCATCGGATGGCGCGGCCGCGGCAGATCTCGGCGCGCCGGCGGCACCTGGCGGTCTGGCCGTGCTGGCCCAGAGCGGCTCGACTGTGACGATCGGCTGGGTTGCGCCAACGATTGGTTCGGAGCCCACGAGCTACGTGCTGGAAGGCGGACGGCATCCGGGCGAGGTGCTGGGCGCGATTCCGATTGGCGCCGGTGCCCGCACCCTCACCGTCGACGCGCCGTCGGGCGTGCTCTTCGTGCGGCTCCACGCCTTGGCCGGCGCGGCCCGCAGTGCGCCGTCCAACGAGATTCGGATCGTGAACGATGCGGCCGAACCCCCGTCGGCACCAGCCAACCTGCTCGGCCTGGTCGATGGCCACACGGTGACCCTCTCGTGGACCAACACCTTCGCCGGTGGCACGGCCACGCAGCTGTGGTTGCAGGTGAGCGGCCCGCAGCCGACGATGGTGCCGATCCCCCTGGGCGACACCTTCACGTATGCCGGCGTGCCGGCAGGCACCTACGGCTTGAGCCTGGTGGCCGCCAACGCCAGCGGTGCGAGTGCCGCGTCGAACATGGTCTCCCTGACCTTCCCGACGGCCTGCAGTGGGCGACCGGGCGCTCCCACCGCCTTCCAGGCGTGGACGACGAGCGACGCGCGGCTGTTCGTGTCGTGGCGCGCGCCTTCGGCCGGGCCGGCGGTGACGAGCTATACCGTGCAGGTGAGCGGCACGGCATCGGCGACGGTGCAGACGACCGCGCACGAAGTCTCCGGTCCGCTGCCAGCAGGCGCCTACGCCGTAAGCGTGCGCGCGAACAACGCGTGCGGTGTGGGCGCGCCCGCGCCGGCGGCGCCCGAGTGGACGACCGCGGTGCAGCAAGGCGCGACGCACGCCCTGCACTGGCCGGCACTGACCGGATCCCGGGGGTATCGGGTGTACTGGTCGGCCAGTCGCGACGCGCTGGACCCCCTTGGCGCGACGGCCAGCTACATGGACACGACGCGTTCACCGGTCGTGCTGCCGGTGTCGAACCCCGGTGTGCCGATCTACCACAGGGTCTTCGACCTGCATGGCCCGGTGGCTGGAACCGGGGGGCCGGTGGCGTTGGCCGTGGGCTTCAGCACGGTCAACTACCCAGACTGGCCGGGCAATCTGACGCCGGGCTTGTGGGACATTGATGGCGACGGCTGCCTCGACATGGTCGGCGCTCGCGGCCTGTGCAACGGAATGTTCGAACCCTACGCGCTCGCGTCGGTGGGCCTCGGCGGATTGAGAGCCAACAGTCGGATGACCACCAATCGCGACTCGCGTCTCGCCGACTTCACCGGCGACGGCGTCACCGACATCTTCACGAACGTCTACACGCGCGCCGACGACCGCTCGGTCACGGCGCTGCTTCACATCGGCGACGGCCGCGGGGGCTTCACGGAAGACCCCGGCGTCACGGCCATGCAGATTCGCGGCTTCGGCGAAACCGTGTTGGCCGCCGACTTCGACAACGACGGCGACCTCGACATCTTCATCCCTCACTACAGCCATGTCGACGGCGGCGGCCACAACTGGCTGCTCGTCAACGACGGCCGCGGGCACTTCACCGACGTGTCCCACTCGGCGGGCGTGGCCGTCAACGACTACTTCCAGCCCGAGGGCGCTCAGGCCTTGGACGTGAACCAGGACGGGTGGATCGACATCTACGTGGCCTCGCGGATCTACGTCAACAATGGCAATCTGACGTTCACCGACCAGGGGGACGACCTCCAGTTGCCCATCCTGTTCGATGAAGGTCTGCGCCTGTTCGACGCCGATCTCGACGGCGATTTCGATCTCGTGCACCACGACACGAGCGTGACCCGGCTGTTCGCGAACGAGGGTGGCACGTTTAGCACGGGCGCCGAGATCAGTGGCGACGTTGCGGGGCTGACCTTCGGCTACGGCCTGAACGTCTGCGACGTCAACGGCGACGGGTTCGAAGACCTGGTGGTGGCGCACAACGATCGCGGCACGGTTGTTGGCCAACCTCGGCTGCTCATCAACGCGGGAGGCACCTTCGTGCCGTCAGTGCTGCCGGCGGCAGCACAGGTCTATAACGACCTGCTGGCGTGTGCGGACCTCGACGGGACAGGTCTTCCTGACCTCGTTTCCCGATGGACCGAGCCAGGAGCCGGCGGCGAGGCCGAGCCGCGGCACGTGGTGAGACACAGACACTACCTGAATCGCAGCGGCTCGGCCAGGACCATCCGGCTGCGCGTCGTCGACAGCACCGGCGCACGCAACCAGCAGGGGCGCGTCGTACTCATGCGGCCGCTCGCCGGACCGGACAAGACCCTCGTTCGCGTCGTGGACTCTGGCTCCGGCTTGATGGCGCAGAACGGCTACGACCTGCTCGTAGCCGCGCCGTGGGCCGGCAACTACGAGGTGTCGGTGCGCTTCGCGCACGGATGGGTGCGCACCACGGCCACGGCGGGAGATGCCCTCACCATCTCCGCCAGCGGCGTCGTCACTCCCGGGCTGCACTGAGCGGCCGCGCGCGGCGGCGCCGATCGGGCAACGCTACTTGAAGATGCTCTTCGGCAGCTTCACGTGCACGCCCATGGTGGGCTTGTCGACGAGCTGCGTCACGGCCACGTTGCCGGCCACGCTCACGAGCTGATACGCCTGGTGGGTCGAGAGGCCGCGTGTGCCCGCCAGGAAGTCGACCATTTCCTGAATCGCTATCCTGGTCGCCACCGTCAGGTCCGGGTCGGCGCCCATGCTGATGAAGTCGGTGGCCGTTTCGGCGCGAGGCCAGTTCAAGCGCTCGCCCTTGCGCACGGTGAGCTGCAGCCGCCCGCGCAGCGAGGTCTCGATCGCGGTCTGATCCACTTCGCCATCGCCCTGCGCCGCGTGGCCGTCGCCGACCGCAAAGAGTGCGCCAGGCACGAACACCGGGATGTAGAGCGTGGCCCCGGCGGTGAGTTCCTTGTTGTCCATGTTGCCGGCGAAGCGGCTGGGCGGATTGCTGCTGACCCGGCCCACTTCGGGCGGCGGCGCCACGCCCATGCTGCCGAAGAACGGCCTGAGCGGAATGACGACGCCGGGAAAGAACTCGGCCGTCATGGCCTCGCGATTGAGCGGCACGATCTTCTGCCCCACGGCGCGGTCGCAGTTCTCGGGCAGGAAGCCGGCGCAGCCGTTGTAGCCGTAGTCGATCGGCAGGTCGATCGACAGCACCTTCACCTCGAGCACGTCACCGGGCAGTGCGCCCTCCACGAACACCGGACCGGTCAGGATGTGGCCGCCCGGACCGCGCCGGTCGCCGGTCACGTCCGTGACGATGCGACGCAGCGACGCCTGCACCTTCTCGGGCGGCACGCCAGCACGTTCGAGGCCAGCCGGACTGTTCGTGAGCAGCGTATCGACGTCGATGATGTCGCCCGAGGCGATGCGCAGCACCGGCGGCGCCTCCGACCAGTAGTAACCATAGGCCACGGTGGACGGCGTGGCTTCGAGCCGATGGGTGCGGCCAGGCCCGGCCTGCGCGTGCAGCGACACAACGGCGGCCGTGGCCACCAGCAGCCCGCCCGTGAACCTGCGCGTGGACGCGGTGCGCATGGCGGCGGTCAGCGGGGCGCGGCCGTGACGTCGCTCGAGAGCGGCCGGGCGAAGCGCTTGAAGAAGCTCGTGTCCTGCCACTGCGGGCGGGCGTCGCGGTTGGCGACGCGCACGCACAGGTCGCCGATCAGCCTGGTGAAGTCGGCCGCGGCCCCCCGGTCCATCGGCTGGTCGAGGTCGTCGGACGGCCCGTGGTAGCGCTCGCGCGTCCAGTCGGCGGCGATTTTCGCCTCGGGCGACCCTTCCTCGTAGCCCACCTTCATGGCCAGGGCCGGCACGCCTTCGCGGATGAAGCTGTACTGGTCGCTGCGGATGAAGCGGTTGCGCTGCGGTTCGGGGTCGGCCTGCACGCCCACGTTCATGGCCGTGGCCACCGCGCGCACGTCGTCGCCGAGTTCCGATTCGTCGAGGCCCAGCACCATCAGCAGCTTCAGCGGAAAGAGCGGCAGGAACATGTCCATGTTGATGTTGGCCACGATGCCGTCGCGCGGCACGGTGGGGTTGAGCGCGAAGTAGCGCGAGCCGAGCAGGCCCTTCTCTTCGGCCGTGACGGCCACGAACAGCACCGAGCGTTTGGGCCGCGCCGCCACCACCGCCTTGGCCGATTCGAGCAGCGTGGCGATGCCCGAGGCGTTGTCCATCGTGCCGTTGTAGACGCCGTCGCCGTTGATTTCGGCGCCGAGACCCAGGTGGTCGAGGTGCGCAGTCAGCACCACGTGTTCGGCCGCCAGCGCCGGGTCGCTGCCGCGCACGAGGCCCGCGACGTTCTGCGATTCCACCATCTGGCTGTCGACCGCCACGGTGGCCCGCACCGAGGTGGGCAGGGGGAAGTGCGGCAGGGCCTTGCCCTCGTCGGCGATCTTCAGGATCTCGGCAAACGTGCGGCCCGATCCTTCGAACAGCCGCTCGGCCTTGGCGGGATTGTAGGTGATCGACACCTGCTGTCCAGCGGTGTCGTCGAGCGACGCATCGGCCAGGGCCATGGCCGGATTGAGGCGATTGGGCGCCGAGCGCTCCCACGGCACGTCCATGCTCTTGGGATTGGCGACGCCAATCGTGCCAATCGCCCCCAGGCGCTTCAGCGTCTCCCAGCGGGCCGCGGCCGACTGGTAGTGGGCGCTGAGCGCGGCGGGCACGTGTTTCGGACTGCCGGCCACGTAGACCACGACTTTGCCCTTCACGTCGAGGCCGGCGAAGTCGTCGTGGTCTGCTTCCGGAATCACCAGGCCGTGGCCGGCGAACACGAGCGCGGCCTCCACGTTGGGGGCGGCATCGATGCGCATGCCGAAGCCGGCGTCGTCGCCGAGCACGAGCGGTGTTTCCTTGCCGCGGCGCACGAGAGACAGACGGGAGTTGGCTTCGTCGATCTTGCGCGACCGGAAGGTGACCGGCTGCAGGAAGCCGTTGGTGCCGGCCGGCTGCACGCCGGCCTTGGCCAGCTGGTCGGCCACGTAGTTGGCCGCTTTGCGGTGCTCTGGGCTGCCGGTTTCGCGGCCCCGCATCTCGTCGGCCGACAGGAACGTGACGTGTGCCCACCACTCGGGCGCGGGCTCGGCCGCCTTCGGCGCGGCGGGTTCAGGAGCAGCGCCCGTCGACGACGGCGCGGGTGGCCCCGGCGCACACCCGGTGACCCCGGCCACGACAAGCACTCCCAGCAGTGTACGAACGGTCATATCGTGGCTCCCGGAACGCTGACGTCGATGCCGCGCCTGCCGCGGCTACTGCGGATGATCGGCGCGGATGTGCTCGCGCAACACGTCCCGGCCGAAATCGCCGGCGAAGTCGCGCCACACCGCGTGGATGTGGTTGCCGTCGTTCTGCGAGTTGTCGTACTCGATGAGGAAGGTGGGCCCCTGCACCCGATAGTAGTGCTTCGCGCCCCGGGCGATCGGACCGGCCCAGGCGAATGTGAGGCGCTCGAGGCCGGCGGTGGCGATCCGGCTCATGCGCTCGGCCGCGAGGTCGTCGGCCACGAGCGACACGTAGCTGGTGATGACCGTCATCAACGCCGCCTTCTGCGGCGCGGTCATGGCTGCGGCAGGCAGGCCGCCCGGCGTGAGCGGGCCGATGTCGTGCTTGTTGAACGACACGATGTCGGTGGGCGCCGTATGGGCGATGATCGCCGTGGCTCGCTGCGCTTCGGTGAGCAGCTCCACCAGCGTGCGGCCCGTGTCCTCGAGCGGCGCCAGCACGCGCGTGCCCTTGGTGGGCCCCTCTCTGACTTCGGCCGGATTGGACCCGGTGAAGGTGGGCGAGGTGGCCGTGACGCGGCCATTCGTCACCGAGAAGTGGAGCGACAGGTGATGCCCCTCCACCCGCCAGCCCCACGACGCGCGTCCGCCCGGCGCGCCGAACACGGTGAACTGGTAGTCGAGAGGCGAACGGGCGAAGCGCTGGCTGTTCTCGAGCGCGTGCAGGGTGTCTTCGAGCTGGATGATCGCCGTGGCGGTGAGGTAGCCCTTCTGGCTGAGACCGGTCTGGAGCAGGGCGTGCGCCTTGGCCTTCTGTTCGGCTGACATGCCGCGGAACGCCACGCCCTTGCGCGGGAACATCTCGTTGGGGATGAAGTGCCAGCGGTGCCGCTCATCGGAGGCGTAGTCGAACACCGCCACCGCACGCTGCTCGGCGCCGAGCGAGGCCACGAACGCCTGCGCGGCGGCGGCCATCGCGGCGGCCGATCGTTCCGTGGCCAGGACTACGGCCAGCTGGGCCAGGAGCAGAATGGTCAGTGCCACGCTCGCGCGAACAATCACGGTCGGCCGCATCATGTCTCCAAGGTCATCTCGCGAAGCTGCGCCTCAAACCGGCAAGAGGAACCGCGTCGACTCCGCTTCGCCAGGGCAGCGTCTTCTGGCCCGGCTCCGCCGGGCTAGGGGTCCGAGTATAGCGGCGCCCCTAGCCGAGCGCGATGGACACGTACTTGAGGTCGAGGAACTCCTCGATCCCCCACTTGCCGCCTTCCCGGCCCAGCCCCGACGCCTTCACGCCGCCAAACGGCGCCTGGGGCGTGGACGGCATGCCGTCGTTGACCCCGACGATGCCGAAATCCAGGGCCTCCGAAACGCGGAACGCCCGCGTGAGATCGCGCGTCCACAGGTACGCCGCGAGCCCGAAGGGCGTGCCGTTGGCCGCCGCCACCGCCTCGGCGTCGTGCGTGAAGCGCACGAGCGGGGCAATCGGCCCGAACGTCTCTTCCTGCAGGATGCGCATGCCGGGCGCCACGTCCACGAGCACGGTGGGGTCGAAGAACAGGCCGCCGCGCGACGAGCCGCCGACCAGCGCGCGCGCGCCCTTGGCGAGCGCATCGTGCACGTGCGCCGACACCTTGTCGTGGCCCTGCTGATCCACGAGCGGCCCGATGTGGGTGGCCGCGTCCATCGGATCGCCCACGCGCAGGCCCCTCACCACGTCGGCCAGCCTCGCCGCGAAGGCGTCGTAGATGCCGGCCTGCACGTAGATGCGGTTGGCGCACACGCAGGTCTGGCCGGTGTTGCGGAACTTCGAGCCGACCACTTCGCGCACCGCGGCGTCGAGGTCGGCGTCGTCGAACACCAGGAACGGCGCGTGCCCGCCGAGTTCGAGCGACACCCGCTTCACGGTCCTGGCCGCCTGCGCCGCCAGCATCACGCCCACTTCGGTGCTGCCGGTGAAGGTGAGCTTGCGAATCGCCGGGTCGTCGAAGAACACGCTCGAGACCGCGGCGGGGTCAGCGGTCGTGAGCACCTGGAACACCTCGGGCGGACCGCCAGCCTCGCGCCACAACGCTTCGAGGCGAAGAGCGGTGAGCGGCGACTGCTCCGCCGGCTTGAGCACCACCGTGCAGCCCGCGGCCAGCGCCGGCGCGGCCTTGCGCGTGACCATCGCCGCCGGAAAATTCCACGGCGTCACGGCGTAGACCGGACCCACCGGCTGCGGCCGCACCAGCAGGCGCTTGTGCGCGAACTGACTGGGCACCGTCTCGCCGTAGACGCGTTTGGCTTCTTCGGCGTACCACTCGACGAACGCCGCGGCGTACTTCACCTCGCCGCGCGATTCGGTGATGGGCTTGCCCATCTCTTGCGTCATCAGCGTCGGCCAGGCGGTCTTCGTCCTGGATCATTGCGTTGAACCACTTCCGCAGAATCGCCGAACGCGCGTAGGCGGTCGTGTCGCGCCACGCCGGGAACGCCGCGATCGACGTCTGGGCCATCACGCGCGCCTCGGCCACGCCGGCGTTGGCCACGCTCTGCACGCGCGTGCCGGTGGCCGGGTTCTGCACGTCGAAGGTGGCGCTCACGCGAACACCTCGCGGCAGGCGCCGGCCAGGATGTCGAGCCCGCGCGCGAGCTCGTCGGGCGGCGTGGTGAGCGGCGGCAGCAGGCGAATCACGTTCTTGTAGGTGCCCGACTTGAGCAGCAGCAGGCCGCGCGACCGGGCCAGGTCCACGATCTTGCCGGCGCTCGCCATGTCCGGCGTCCGATCGGCCGGCTGCACGATCTCGATGGCCATCATGGCGCCCAGTCCGCGCACGTCGCCAATCTGCGGATGCCGGGCGGCCATCGCCTTCAGCGCCGCGGCGGTCGCCGCCGCCTGACGCTCGGCCTGCGCGAGCACGTGCTCGTTCTCGAAGACGTCGAGCACGGCCAGCGCCGCCGCGCACGCCACCGGATTGCCGGCATAGGTGCCGCCGAGTCCGCCGGGCGTAGGCGCATCCATGATCGCCGCCTTGCCCACCACGGCCGAGAGCGGCAGCCCGCCGCCCAGGCTCTTGGCCATCGTGACCAGATCGGGCTCGAGGTCGTAGTGCTCGTAGGCCCACATCTTCCCGGTGCGGCCGAAGCCGGTCTGGATCTCGTCGATGATGAGCACGATGCCGTGCGCGGTGCAGAGCCGTCGCAGTTCGCGCATGAACGCCGCCGGCGCCGGCACGAAGCCGCCCTCGCCGAGCTGCGGCTCGATGATGACGCAGGCCACCTGCGACGGCGCCACGCGCGAGTCGAAGAGATGCTGCAGAGCCTTCAGCGCATCGGCCGACGACACGCCGCGGTATTCGTAGGGAAACGGCGTGTGGTAGACCTCGGAGGCGAACGGGCCGAAGTTCTGCTTGTAGCCGGTACTCGACGCGGTGAGCGTCAGGCCCATCAGCGTGCGCCCATGGAACGCGCCGTTGAAGGCCACGACGCCGGGGCGATTGGTGTAGGCACGCGCGATCTTCACGGCGTTTTCGGTGGCCTCGACGCCGGTCGACAGCAGCAGCGTCTTGTTGGGCCCGCCAGCCACCAGCGCGTTGAGGCGCGCGGCCAGTTCCACGTAGCCGTCGTAGCTCGCCACCTGGAAGCAGGTGTGCATCAGGGTGTCGAGTTGCCGCTTGGCGGCCTCGATCACGCGCGGATGGCAGTGCCCCGTGTTGAGCACGCCGATGCCGCCGATGAAGTCGAGATACTCGCGGCCTTCGGTATCCCACACGCGCGTGCCCTCGGCGCGCGCCACGAAGAACGGATGGGTCTCGGCCACGCCGCGTGCCACGTGCTGGGCGCGCAGGGCGGCGGTGGCGAACTCGGAGACGGCCTTGGTCGTGCTCATCGCGACACCTCGTGCTGCATGACGGTCCACAGGCGCGCCACGTGCTCGCGCTCGGTCTGCTCGGCGCCCACCGACACCCGCACCATCCAGCGCCCCTCGAGGGTCGCAGGCGTGAGGTAGGCGGCGCCCGAACGGTTGATGCGATCACACCACGCCTGGGTGTGCCGGTCCAGGTCTTCCCCAGCCAGTCCCGGGGGCTCGTGCCGCACGCACAGCGTCTGCAGCGGCACGGGCGCCAGCACGCGCCAGCCCGGCGCAGCGGCCACCTGCTCCGCCAGCCAGCGCGCGTTCTCGAGGTCGCGCCGCAGCCGCGCCTGCAGGCCGCTCACGCCCTGTTCGCGGATGAGGAACCACAACTTCAGCGAACGAAAGCGCCGGCCGAGCGGGATGCCCCAGTCGCGGTAGTTCTTCACCCGCCCATCGGCCGACGACTGCAGATAGCTGGGATTGGTCGACATCACCCGCACCAGATGCTGCGCGTCGCGCACGAAGTAGACCGTGCAGTCGAAGGCCGCGCCCAGCCACTTGTGCGGGTTGAGCACGAGCGAGTCGGCCGCTTCCACGCCGTCCCACATCCACCGGCACTCGGGCAGCACCATGGCGGAACCGGCCATGGCGGCGTCCAGATGCAGCCACACCCCGGTGCCGGCGAGCACATCGGCCACCGCCTTCACCGGATCGAGCGCCGTGGTGGTCGTGGTGCCGGTCGTGACGACCACTGCGCAGGGCACCAGGCCGGCCGCGCGATCGGCGGCCATCGCCTCGGCCAGCGCGTCCGGTCGCATGGCAAACGCGGCGTCGCACGCCACGTGACGGATGTTGTCGGCGCCGAAGCCGGCCAGCAGGGCCGCCTTGTCGACCGAACTGTGCGCGTAGGCCGAGGTGTAGATCACGAGCGCCCGCGGCTCGGCCTGCAGGCCGCCGCGCGCCAGCGCGTAGCCCGTGACCCGTTCACGCGCCGAGATGAGCGCCAGCAGCGTGCACGTGGACGCCGTGTCCTGAATCACGCCTTCCCACGCCGCCGAGAGGCCCACCATCTGGCGCAGCCAGTCGGTGGTCACTTCCTCCACCTCGGTGAGGGCCGGACTCGATTGCCACGCCAGGCCCAACACGCCCAGCCCGGTGCTCACGTAGTCGCCCAGCACGCTGGCGAGCG
This sequence comes from uncultured Acidobacteriota bacterium, assembly GCA_963814395.1. GTDB lineage: Bacteria > Acidobacteriota > Vicinamibacteria > Vicinamibacterales > UBA2999 > CADEFD01. The sequence goes on along the minus strand of CAWFCS010000026.1, from coordinate 92,226 downwards.
TGCCGTTGCACGGGAAGTAGCCGAAGAACGCGGGATGCTGCCAATGCGACAGGCCGGGCGCGACGATCGTGTCGAGGTCGGCGAGCAATGCCTCGAACGGCTCGGGCTGGTCGGGCGGCGAGGCCGGCATGCGGGCCTTGATCGCGCCCGGCGCGGTCTGCGCCATCACCGGGCGCTCGTGCACGCGTGCGCGGTAGTCGGCGATCCAATCGACCACGGCGTGGCCGTGCTTGCGGAACTCTTCAGGGGTCACGCCGTCGTCCTATCTGTCCCAGACCCCACGCACCCACGGCGCGGCGGCTTCGAGCGCGTCGATGAAGCCCGGCACCATGTGGTGGGGCACCTCGTCGATGAGCGTGAGCGTGATGTCGGCGCCACGGCCCTTGAGGGTCTGCACGGCCTGTTCGAGCGGCTCGACCGGCACGGTCTCGTCGGCACGGCTGTGGATCACGTGCAGCGGCATCCGCAGCAGCGGCGTGGCCCACTCGGTGCCCGAGTCGAGCGCCTTGCGCGCCGCCTGAGCCTCGGCGCGGGTGCGCACCGGCACGGTGATCGGCAGGGCCGCCATGGGAATGGCCGCCCGGAAGATCTCGGGGTGCGTCGCGCTCAGGTACCACGCCCCCTGCCCGCCCATGCTGAAGCCGGTCACGAGCGAGCGCTTGGCGTCGATGACGTGGTCCTTCTTCACCTGCGCCACGATGGCCAGCACCGCGGCCTCGCTGCCTGGATGGGCCCAGCTGAACTCGGGGGCATCGGGCGCCACGATCACCGCGTTCAACGACTCGAAGGCCGGGAACACGAGCTGGCCCACGTAGCCGAGCCCGAAGTAGGGCGACAGGCCCGGTTCCTGCGTGGTGCCGTAGTGCAGGCCGACGATGATCGGGTATCCACCCTCGGGCGGCGGCGTCTTGGGCACGAGCGTGCCGTAGGTGACGGACCGTTCACCCACCTTCAGCTCGCGCTGGTCCATCCGCACGGACATCTGGTCGAGGCGCTGCTCAAGGGGCGTTCGGCGCATGGCCCGTAAATCCTAGTGGATTGCCGGCCCGCCGTCACGCCGGCCGAGCGCCGCTTCGAGCCATGGCCCGGCGAGGTCCCAGTGCGCATCGCCGTAGAACTGCCGGGTGCGGTTCACGGCTTCGAAGTCGTAGCTGGCCTCGTCACGACTCGCGTGGAAGTCCTTGTGCGGGAGGATCTGATGCGCCAATTCATGCGCCGCGACGCGCCCCAGGCCGCGTCCGATGGCCGCCACGAGCTCGGCCCTGGACGCACCTGGCGGGGCATAGCCGACGGCCAGAGCCGCCAGCGTGCTGAAGCTGACGGCGCCAGCGCCGCCGAGCGCACCGAAAACGTGCGACTCGGCTGCCGCCATGGCGCGCGGACCCCGTCGCGCTTCGAACGCCTGCACGACCCGCACGCGGTAGTGTGCCGCGGGTGCACCGGTGACCGCGAGGCGCCAGGGAGCGAACGCGCGCACCAGCTCCTGACGCGCCAGCCCCTCGACCACCGCGCGCTCTGCCGCAGCGAGCGGGCCATCGGCGCGGGCCTCGAACGCCGGGGACTCGTACGAGACGCCGTCGAACCAGAAGGCGGCCTCCACGACGTGGTCCCGGGCCCGGCGTTGCGCGACAGTGGCCACGACCACGACGGTCACGACCGCTGCGGCGCCGATGAGAGCATGGGGACCGAGGGTCATGGAACGGATTCACGATCGGCGACGCAGTACAGCCAGGCCGCCGCCGAACAGATAGCACACGCACATCCCGCCGGCCAGGGCCGCCGCCGCCACCATGGGCTGATAGCGACCATCGTAGAGGCCCACGGCCGCCCACACGGTGAACCACAGCCAGGGGCGGGCGAACTGGATCGTGCCGCCGATGGGACGCGCCAGTCCGCGGGCCACGCTGTAGAAGCCCACCGTGCCGGACGCGATTCCAGCGGCCACGAGGGTGCCCTGGGCGGCGACGGTGGCGCCGAGGAACACGGCGGTGATGAGCGCAAACAGCACCACGGACGCGAAGGCGGCGTAGAGGCCGGGCAGGATGTCGGAGGATTCGGCGGGCACGGCGGCTGGCCGAGTATACCGACAGTAGACCCGGCCGCCATGATCGTCATCAGCGTCTCGACGTCGACCGGCACCAGGGAAGGGCCGCCCGTCACCAACACGCGGATCATGACCGGGGCGCGGCGGAACGGCGGCTCCTTGGCATACACTACTCGTCGCGGCGCGGGCGTGATCGGGCAATCGTTTCCCGGGTCCCGGGCCCCGAGACCCGCCATGGATGCTATCGCGCTCGTCCGCTACGGCGATCGGCAGGGACCACCTCGACTGCATCGCGAGCAGGGCGGGATGCGCCGACCCGGGCCATCGCGTCGTTGCTCGGTCGGACCGGGCGGGTGTGGCGGAGCCTGAGCGGTGGCCACGCCAGCCGACGTGTCTGGACGCCCCGGCCGTGTCGTCGCACCGCTCGATCCGTGGCTGGTCGTCGGCTGGGCGCTCTGCGTCGGCACCTGGACGACCTACCTGCTGGCCTTCTGGCCCGGCATCCTGACCGACGACTCGATCGACCAGTGGACGCAGGCCCGCGACTTCGTCTTCAAGGGCGACCATCCGGTCTTTCATACGCTCACGATCTGGGCGCTGAGCCGGCTGCGGCCGACGCCGGGCGTCGTGATCTTCGCGCAGATCGTGCTCGTGGCGTCGGTCGCCGCGCTGACCGCTCGCGAACTGCTGCGCTGGCGGGCCCCCCGCTGGCTGGTGATGCTGCTGCTGGTCGCGCTTGCGCTGTCGCCGGTCAGCGGGCTCATGACGATCAGCCTGTGGAAGGACGTGCCGTATTCGGCGGCGTTGCTGGCCCTATTCGGCGTCTCCTTGCGTCTGGTCGAAACGCGCAGCGCCTGGCTGGGCACGCCGAGCGGCATGACGATCACGGCGGCGACCCTGTTCCTGCTGTCGATGCTCCGCCACAACGGGCAGTTCGTGGCGCTCGGCGCCGGTGCGGTGGCGCTCGCCGTCTGGAATCCCTCGTGGCGCCGGATTGCCGGCGGCTGCCTGCTGGTCGCGGCGGCGGTCGCGGTGGTGCGCGGACCGATCTTCAGCGCGATCGGCGTGCCGCCGTTCGACCGCTACTTCCTGCTGGCGAATCAGACGCACCAGCTGGCCGCCGTCATGGTCGAGGGGCCGGTGCTGAGCGACGAAGAACGCGCCGTGCTCGCCGGCGTGATGCCGATCGAGGAGTGGACCCGTGGCTATACCTGTTGCTCGGTGATCCCCACGTTCGCCAAGGGGGACCAGGAGTTCGTGCGACAGAACTTCGACGCCTACCTGCGCACCTACACGTCACTGGCGTCGCGCTACCCCGGGGCACTGTTCCGCCGCCAGGCCTGCATCGCCGGCGTCATCTGGGAACCGCGTGAACGCGACGACTGCCCGTCGTTCACGTTCTATCCCGGTATCGTCGCCAACACGGTCGGCCTCGAGACCCGTCCCAAGCTCGCCGGCATGCACGACCGGCTGCGGCGGCTGGGCCAACGCTCACAGGAGCCGGGGACGAAGGTCTTCTTCTGGAGACCCGCGGTCTACCTCTACCTGCACTTGGTCTCGGTCGCCGTGGTCGCCCTGCGGCTTCGTCGGGCCGACGTGCTCGTGCTCGGGCTGGCGGCGAGCGCGAATGCCGTGGTGCTCATCGCGCTGATCACGGTGCAGGACTTCCGCTTCCACTTCGGGCTGTATCTCATCGCGATGCTGTCTCCCGCCTTGTTGCTGGCCCGCGGCCCGGCCGTGACGGTCGCACGCCCGTGAGCCAATGCACGCGTCCTCCGGCGTCGATGCGGCAGTTGCCGGACAATGCGCGGATGCGCTCCACCTGGCCGGCGTCGACCCGCACCAGCACCACGAGCGTGTCACTGGGCTCGAGCCGCACCGGGTCGCCGCCATCCTGCCCGTCGCACATCCGGTGATCGCCGGCCGCCATGGGCACGGCGTAGCCGACCCACGCCACGCCCGGTTCGCGCGCGGCAACGAGCGCAAAGGTCTGCGCCAGGCCGCCGGTCAGATCCTGCTCCACGATCGGGCCGGCGCTCACGGCCGGCCGAGATGCGACCGGGAGGCGGGCTGCGCCGTGGCGTGCACAGGGCCGGCGACGAGGGCGGCAACCGCCAGCAGGACTCTCATCACGCGCTCCCTACTTCCCCAGCAGTTCCATCAGGTAATCGATGGCGACCTTGGACTTCATGAGCGACAGGCGCTGCACGAGTTCCTTCTTCATGGCGGGATCGGTCTCGCGGCGCGCCAGCGTCACGAGCGCGTCGGCGTTGTTCTGCACGAACAGGCCCTGGATCGCGGCACTGCGCACCTCGGCCTCTTTCTGCGAGGTGTAGATCTCGACCAGCGCCGCGCCGGTCGATGCCTGGCGCATCAGGCCCAGGTTGCGCACCGCCGTGCGGCGCAGTTCGGCGTTGGGCTCGGTCTTGGCCAGCTCGATGAGGCGCGTGGCGGTGCCGCCCACGAACATGGCCTGCAGGATCTGCCGTTTCACCGCGATCGACGGCTCCTTCTGATAGAGCTGCCAGAGCTCGTCGTGCGCGTTCATCACGCCGAGCTGGCGCACGGCCTCGCCCCGCAACTCGTCGTTGCGCTCCGCAGTGGCGGCTTCGAGCACGCGCGCCCGATCGCCCGACACCATGTAGGCGCGCAGCACGCGCCGCTTCACGTCCACGTCTGGCGACGTGCGATACACCTCGGCCAGCACCACGCGGTTCTCGATGCTGCCGTGCATGCCCAGGTAGTCGATGGCCCGGCGCTGCAGATCGGGATTGCCCTGCCGCGCCACGTCTTCGAGGATCTTGCGCGCCTCTGGCGACCGGCTCTGGGCCAGCACGAAGAGCGCGCGCTGCTTCAGCTCGAGCGACTGTGTGCCCTGCACCAGCTCCCGCAGAATCGGAATCGCCTGGTCGGGCGACGAGTGCTGCAGCGCGTTCAGCGCCAGCAGCTTCAACTCCTCGTCGCCGGACGCCTCGAGCGGCACGGCCTGGCCCGAGCGCTGCCGCACCTGCACCTCGAGCGCCCGCGCGTCGCCCAGCCACCGGCTCTTGGGAAAGGCCTTGGTGAGCTCGGCCACGGCGGTGAGCGCCTCGGCGCGCTGGCCCAGTTTGTCGAGCGCATAGGCCTTCCAGTAGAGCGCGGCGTCGGCACGCGCCCCGGCCGCGGCCACGAGGGCCTGGAACTGGGCCACGGCCTGGGCCCATTCGTCGCGTTCGATGGCCCGCTGCGCCCGCTCGTAGTCACGCAGCTCGCGTTCCCGCGCGCGCTCGACGTCGGCCCGCGCACGCTCCACGTCGGTCCGCGCGCGCTGCGCCTCGGCCTCTGCCCGCGCCTGGTCGTCGTGCGCGTGTCTGGAATCCTCCCAGGCGAACGCCGCCGCGGATGCCTCGAGCGACTGCGCGGCCACGGGAGGGGTCAGCGGCGAACAGGCCCAGACCAGAGACCAATGAGGCTGACTGTCTTCATGATGTGCTTCCCTTTGTCGGAACGGTGGCGGCGTCCTGTTGGCGCGCGCGCAGGTCGTCGCTCAAGACGCGCACGCGGAACACCAGACCGCGCCGCTCGATGCGAGCGCGCAAGGCGTCGAGTTCGATGGCGGACAGATCGGCGGGCGCGTTGGCGATCTCGACCAGCACGCGCTCGAGTTCTTCGAGCACCTCGTCCATCGAGTCGTCGCCGGCCAGTTCGGCGCTTTGCCGGAAGAGACGATTGGCGGTCACCAGGTCGGAGGCGCGATCGCGGTCGCTCACGAGTTCGGCCGGCCCGAGATCACCGGCGTTCATCACCTCGGACAGCACCATCTGCGTGCGCTCCAAGTGGTCGCCCACCGCCACGATCGAGCACGCGCGTGCGCACCGGCGCGGCACTCGCCTCGGTTGGCGCTGGCGCTGGCGTGGCCACGTCGCGGGCGAGCCAGCCGGCCAGGAACGCCCCCACCAGCACGGCCGCCAGCGTGCCGGCCATGGCCCAGCGCATCGGGCCGTCGGTGGTCAGCCGGCGCCACCACGGCTGCGGCGCCTCGAGCTGATCCTGGAGGTGCGCCCAGAGCGTGGCTTCGTAGCCCGGCGGCGGCTCGCCTTCGGGCGCCGTGTCCACGAGTGCGAGCGTCTGCCGCAGCTGCTCGAGGCTCGCCTGGCAGGCGGTGCAGGCACTCACGTGCGCCGCGATGCGGGCGGCATCCGCCGCGTCTTCGCCGTAGTAGTGCAGCACGAGCTCGTCGTGCGTCGCGTGCGTCTGGGGGTCAGTCATGTCGGGCATCCACCAGGGGTTCGAGCGCGATCCGCATCTTGCGCACCGCGCGGAAGACGCTGTTCTTCGTGGCTTCGGTCTTGAGTCCGAGCGCCGTGCCGATCTCGTCGATCGACCGCCCCTCGAGGTGGCGCAGCATGAACGCCGCGCGTTCGAGCGGGGTCAAGCCGCCGAGGCCCGCCGTGACGCGGGCGCTGATCTCGCTGCTCAGCAGCGCGCGATCCGGGGCCGGCGCGTGGCTGACCGGCACGTCGGCGGTCAGCCCGCGTTCGAGGTCGGCCGGGTCGTGCGCCGTTTCCCGGTGCCGGCGGGCGCGAATGAAGTCGATGGCGCAGTTCACGGTGATCTTGTGGATCCAGGTGCGGAAGTCGGCCCGGGCTTCGAAGCGGCTCAATTGCCGGAAGGCCTTCAGAAACGCGTCCTGCACGACGTCCTCGGCATCCGAGGAATTGCCCGTGAGCCGATAGGCCACGCGGTGGGCGTAGCGGCTGTGACGGTCCACGAGCGCCCGGAAGGCGTGGGGATCTCCCGCAGTCACCGCGGCAATCGCGGCCCGGTCGCTCTCGTGCATCTGTGGATTGGACGGGGCGCCGGCGGATTTGGTTAGGGCGTGAGGCGGCGCCCGGCCTCAGCAGCTGTCGGCTGACGTGGACAGCCACCAGGCGAACGTGACGGCCATCACCAGGTCGGGCACGGCCCCGGCAGCCGCCACGGCCGACAGACCCCAGCGCGCGGCCAATGCCATCACCAGCAGCGCGAACACGGCCTTGCCCCAGGCGCCCAGGGCAATCACGCCACGACTGGCGCGGCCGGTGTAGCCCATGTAGAAATACGCGACGCCAAACGCGAGCACCCACGCCGACAGAATCCAGAGATAGAAGGGATCCGACGGAGGCAGGCCGAACGCGTCGCGCAGGGCACCCATGGGCGGAGCGAACAGCACGGCGCCGCCGAGATTCATGGGTCCGCTCACCAGCAGCATCCAGCGCATGACGGGGCTCAGCACGCTCCTCACACCTTGACGAAGTAGGGGATGGCGACGAGCACCACGCCGATGGCCACGGTCATCACGACGTCATCCACGAAGTAGGGATACGCCATCAGCGCCAGTCCGCAGGCCAGCGGCACGACCGCGGTCTGCTTGCGCCCGTACATGAAGAAGCCGGCGCCGATGCCGCTGAACAGGAAGCCCCACAGGAAGTTGGCCACGCGTCGACCACGCCTATTGGGCGAGGGCCTTGGGATCGATGCCCTTGCCCAGTGTGAACGACGCGCCGACCGCGCCCACCACCGCATTCCTGCGCGCCAGCCCGAGCGCCTGGCGGATGCGGAACACGGCTTCGATGCCGGTGCAGTGCGCGCCAAGCAGATACGCGAGCCGCGCGTCCTTGAGTTTGCCGGCCGTCCAGGCGAGCGTGTCGTCGGACGCGGCAAACAGGTGGAAGCCGCCGATGGCGGCGTGCACCGGGTCGTTCTTCACGGCCTTCTGCGCAAACTCCAGCGTGTTGATGATGCCGGCGTGGCCGCAGCCGCTCACCACCACCAGACCGTCGGCGGTCTGCACGACGATCGACGAATCCTCGGGCACGTTGTCTTCGATCGGGCCCCGCCGGCGTCTGCAGTTGGCCGCTCGCGCTCCAGTTGCGCTCCGGATAGGTGCGCGGCACCGGGCCCGTCATCCACACGCCCGGGGCCAGACGCGTGGGCCCGGCGTATTCCACGAACGTGCCGCCGAGCTTCTCGTATTCGGCCTTGAGCGGCAGCAGGCCGTTGCCTTCGCGGCCGGCGCGATCGAGGCGGCTGGTGAAGATGCCCTTGGCGACGTGAGCGCGGGTGAGCGCCTTCGGATTCTTCTTCGCCATCTCGCGGCGCAGGGTGAGCAGGCCGCCGGTGTGGTCGTCGTGGTTGTGCGTGATCACGAGGTCGGTGATGTCGGAGAGGTCCACCTTCAACTCGGCGGCGTTCTTCAGCACCGTCTCGGCCCGCGCGCCCGTGTCGATGAGCCAGCGGCGGCCGTCCACCTCGAGCACCGCGGCAAAGCCCCACTCGCCCACGCCTTCGCGGGCATTGCCCACGAGCATGGTCGAGAGCACGGTGACCTTCATGGCCGTCACCGGCGGATCGGTGGATTGCGCCACAGCGCCACCGGGCAGGGCGGCCACCACTGCGAGACACACGCACGCTGCCAGAACTCTCATCGTCGAGCCTCCCCGCCGCGCGCGGTCACCGGCGCCAGCATGCGCCTCACGCTATCACGCCCATGCGCGCGCTCGCGTGCCACGCGCCGCGTGTTATCCTCCGCCGCCAGCACCCATTTCCGAGGCTCGCATGGACCCGATGTTCCTTCCTGGCGTCGAAGACGCGCCGTCGCCCGGCCCTTGGGCCAACGCCATCCGGATGATGCGCGAGCGCGGCGCGGAGTATCCGCAGATCTGGCATCTGTTCGCGTTCCTGCCGGGCGCCACGCAGCACCTGGCGCGCTTCACGCAGGAGATCCTGCGCGGGCCGGCGCCGCTCAGCCCGGGGCTGCGCGAGTTGATCGCGGCCTACACCTCGGTGCGCAACCACTGTCCGTTTTGAACCAAGTCGCACGCCGCAGTTGCGGCGGAACTGCTCGGCGACGAGCCGCTGGTCACGAGCGTGATGCAGGGGCTGGAGACGTCGCGGCTGGATGAGAAGCACAAGGTGCTCTTCCGGCTGATCGACACCGTGAACCACGACTCGCCGCGCATGACGCCGGAATCGATGGCCCCGGCGCGCGCCGCCGGCTGGAGCGACGAAGAGCTCTACTTCGCCATCACGGTGTGCGCGCTCTTCAACTTCTACAACCGCTGGATCGACGCCACCGGCGTGCATCCGCTCTCGGACGAGGCGCATCGGGAAGGCGCCAAGCGCAGCGCCGGCGCGGGCTACGTGCGCGAGTAGCGCTCGGCGGCCACAGCGGCGCGGGTCGCCAGCCACACGGTGTGCCCGCCGCACGCGGGGTCGTGCTCGCAGGTGTGCGCGCACGGCAAACCCGTGAGTGGCGAGCAGCCGGGTGTATTCCTCGGACGCCAGGCTCGCGTGGATACAGCGGCTCGCCGCAGATACTCGCCGATGGCCTCGCCCGCCGCGGTGCCGCTCGTGAACATCAACGGCGCACCGGGCCGGGCATGGGCCGCGAAGCGCGCGAACATGGCACGCTGGTCGTGGGCCTGCAGGTGGAAGAAGCTGTCCCACGCCAGCACGCCGTCGAAGGCACGGCCGAGGGCCAGGGCGCGCATGTCGCCCACCAGCCACTCGTGGGCCGGGAAGCGCTGGCGGCACATCGCGATCATCGACGGCGAGGCGTCCACGCCAGTCACGCGGCAGCCCTGGCCAATCAGATAGGCGGCCATCGGTTCGCCCATGCCGCAGCCCACGTCCAGCACCGAACCGCCCGGCGGCACGAGGGCCAGGAACTGGTCGAGCCAGCCCTGCTCCTGCAGCGACCGGCCGCGATCGCGATCGAAGGCGTGCGCGTGGCGTTCGTAGAGGTCGATGACGGCGTCGTGGCTCATGCGGAGGTGCCGGCCGAGGCCCGGCCTCAGGGATAGCGGCGCTTGGTCTCGGCGACCGACAGCGATCACGAGTTGTTCGAGCACCGGCACTTGTATGTCGGCCAGGCGCTTGATGTGGAGACACGCCTTGCCGCCCTTGTGCGGCCCGAGCGCCTTGAAGAGCGCGGCCGCGCCCTTCTCGCCGGGATACAGATACACGCTAATGGCGCTCGCGCGCGACGCGAAGCCCACGAGGCAGGAATTCCCTTCGTGCCCACTCGCGTACTTGTAGTGGTAGGTGCCGAAGCCGACGATGCTCGGGCCCCACATCTTCGGCGGGCAGCCGGTGACGCGTTTCATCATCGTGACGAGCGTCCTGCAATCCTTCCGGCGTTCGTCGTCCTCGATGGCGTCGAGGTACGCCTTCACGCTGGCTGTCGTGGGCTTGGTCTTCGCTTCCGCCATGACTGGGATTCTACCCAATCGGCCGCGGCTTGCGGCCGAGCACGCCGGCGGTCACCAGAGTGAACACGAGGCCGACCGGCAGGGGCTCCAGGAACGTAAGCGCGATGTTCACGAGCGGGTTCGCGTACATCGTCTTGAATTCCGCCATCTGGCGCGTCGTCTCGGCGAGTTGCGCGTCGGTGGCACCGGACGCCCTGGCTTTCTCCACGGCGTAGGCGGCGTACTTGTCGGCGAAATCCGGCAAGAACTGGTGGTAGACCACCTGCCACGTGGCCACGTAGCACACGCTCGCCACGGCCGTGATCATCAGGCCCACGGCAAGAGCCCGGCCAAAGGTCACGCTGCCGCCCGCGACGGTGTCGCGATACGACCGGACGCCGAAGTAGACCGTGAGGAAGGCCAGCACCATCGAGCTGTAGCCGATGACGGCGCCCTTGTCGAAGCCGATCCGGTCCAGGAACGGCAGGGTGAGCAGCATCATCGCCGAGAGCATGGCGCCGGCAATGAGCCCGAAGGTGAACACGATCTTTCGCATGGCAGCTCCTTGGTTGCTAGGGACCGGCCGATTCTGCCCGCCGGCCCCGCCCACGCGCGTCACCCGAACGGATGATTTCGGGCCCAGGCGAAGGAAATCATCCGAAAGTGTGGACTCACGGAATGAGACGCTGCTCTTTTCCGAACTGCACGGCCTGCGTTCGGCGCCGCGCGCCGAGCTTGTCGAACACGCGGCTGAGGTGCGTCTTCACCGTGTTTTCGCTCACGAACAGCCGCTCGGCCATTTCCTTGTTGCTCAGCCCCTCGGCCACCAGCTCCAGAATTTCGAGTTCCCGGGCCGTCAGGCCGAGGGTGGCGACGCGGTCCTGATCTCGCTCGAAGGTCGCCGGGGCCGGCACCAGTACCTCGCGCACCACCACCGTTTCGGTCTGGCGCGTGAGGCTCAGGCCGAGCCAGATGCCGACGGTGGCGAAGACCGCGGCGACGAGCCCGCCATAGATCTCGATCGAGTGCTCGACGACCAGCCAGCGGGTCCTCGATGAGCCGCAGTGCGGCAATCAGCACGCCGCCCACCAGGCCGTAGAGCAGGATGTGCCCGCGCATCATCGACGTGAGCTAGGCGGAAGGGCGAGCCCCGGCGGTGACCGTGGACGACTTCACGGCCGTGACCTCGATTTCGATCTTCATCCGAGGGTCGGCGAGTCCCGCCGAGATCATCATCGCCGCCGGCCGAACCGCGCCGAAATAGCGGCGCAGCACCGGCCAGCACTGCGGAAACTCGGCGGCCGTGGGCACCACGTAGGTGACCCGCACCACGTCGGCCATCGTCGCACCGGCCTGCTGCAAGGCCGCGTCGATGTTCTTCAGACACTGCTCGGTCTGAGCCACGAGGTCGTCGGCAATGGTCATCGCGGCGTAGTCGAACCCGGTCGTGCCCGAGACGAAGACCCAGTCGCCCTGCACGACGGCGCGGCTGTAGCCGATGTCGGCCTCGAAGGTGGACCCAGAGCTGATGAGGGTGCGCGTCATGATGGGGTGAACGCTACCACGGTGCCCCGCTAGAATATCGGGATGCTCACCTGCCAGAAGTCGCGATTCTCGCTGCCCGACGACGAGCACTATCTCAACTGCGCGTACATGTCGCCGATCTCAGCGGCGGTCGAAGCGGCGGGCGTGGCCGGCGTGGCTCGCAAGCGCGTGCCGTCGCGTCTGGCCACCTCCGACTTCTTCACCGGCGCGCAGCACGCGCGTGAGCTGTTCGCCCGGCTGGTGAACGCGCCCGACCCGTCGCGCATCGCCATCATTCCAGCTGCGTCGTACGGACTCGCGATCGCGGCGCGGAATCTGCCCGTGGCACCGGGCCAGAACATCGTGGTCACGCATGAGCAGTTCCCCGCCAACGTGTATGCGTGGCGCACGCTGGCGGACACACGACAGGTGGAGCTGCGCGCGGCGCAGCCGCCCGACGCTGCCGAGGGCCGCGGACGCGAGTGGAACGCCCGCCTGCTCGAGGCCATCGACGCGCGCACCGCGGTCGTGGCGCTCGGCCACGTGCATTGGACCGACGGCACGAAGTTCGATCTCGAGGCGATTGGCGCGCGCGCGCGCGAGGTGGGCGCCGCCCTGGTCATCGACGGCACGCAGTCGGTGGGCGCGATGCCGTTCGACGTGGCCGCCATTCAGCCCGATGCGCTGGTGTGCGCCACCTACAAGTGGCTGATGGGGCCGTACTCGCTCGGCTTCGCGTATCTCGGGCCGCGCTTCGACGACGGCGAGCCGCTCGAGGAAACCTGGATTGGCCGCGCCGGCAGCGAGACACTTCAAGGACCTCGTGAACTATCGCGACGACTATCAGCCCGGGCGCCCTTCGCTACGACGTGGGCGAGCGCAGCAACTTTGCGCTGATGCCCATGGCCGTCGCCGGGCTCGAGCAGGTGCTCGAGTGGCAGCCCGCGCGCATCCAGGCCTACTGCGCATCGCTCACGGCGGAGTTGTTCGACCGGGTGCGCGACGCTCGGCTACACGGTGGAAGCGCCTGAGTATCGCGGCGCGCACCTGTTCGGCTTGCGAGCGCCGGCCGGCACCGACATCACCGCCATCGGCGAGCGGCTGCGCGAACGCAAGGTGCACGTGTCGCTGCGCGGCAGCGCGATTCGCGTGGCGCCGCACGTCTACAACGACGCGCGCGACGTGGACGCGCTCGTGACGGCACTCGCCCCGTAGCGGAGGTCAGCGCGTGCGGGTGGCCGCGGCAGCCGCCCGCAGCGCGTCGCGCGCCGCCTGGCGCACGGCCTCGTCATCCGAGGCGGCGTAGCGCTCGAGCTCCGCGGTGAACGCCGCTCGGGGCCGCGTCGCCGATCACGCGCAGCAGATGCGGCAGGTTGCGCGGCTGCCGCAGTTCCTCGGCCAAGCAGCGGCGCGGCGCGCGCGCCGCCCTTCACGAGCAGCATGCCCGGCAATCTGGCGGCTCTCGTCGTCGGCCGACGACAGCCCGGCCACCAGACGCCGTCCGGCCGCCCGGCTGCCCAGGCGCCACGCCGCGGCCGCGGCAAAGAGGGCCGCGGACTCGCCGAGCTTCACAGAGGAATCCTGGCGGCGAGGTTGTGCGCCAGCCAGTTCGCGCCGTCGTGCGTGGCGCCGTGATCGAACCAGATCGGCAGCACGATCTCCTTGATGTCGGGGTGCCGGAACTTCTGTCCGCCGAAATCCGCGAGGATCACGAGGTCGAGCTTCACGCGCACCGACACCACCGGCTTGGTCACCTTCGTGAAGTCGGGGAAGTACTTGTTCACGTGCACCGGGCAACTGAGCAGGATGAGCTTCCCGGCCGTCATGCCGAACTTGGTGGCCTGCAGCAGCACGTTGGCGCCGTGGCTGTGCCCCATCAGGTCGAGGCCGCTCTCGCCGCGGGCGTCGACCCAGGCCTTGAGATCGAGCGCGCCCTGATTGCGCGCGCCGTCGCTGTAGCCGCCGGTCCAGCGGAAGAAGTCGGCCTGGCTGTAGAGATCGGGCCGCTGCGGCTTGATGAACGAGTGGAACGAGCCGTTCGGCTTGTACCACTCCGCGTCGCTGGCCCACGTGCCGTGCACCAGCATGATCGTTTGCGGCTTGCGGCGCACGCGCGGCAGGCGCGCGCCCTTGCGGCTCAGGCGACGCAGCGCGGGATGTTCGGGCTGCACGCGCGCCAGTGCCGTGGCCGCCAGCTCCGCCTCGAGGCGATCGGCGCTGCGCACGCCCGCCACGAGAATGCGAATGCAGCGGGCCGGGATTGTCGGTGAGCGGCAGATAGGCGTGGGCCGCGGCGATGCGCACGAGCTCGCGCGGATGCGCCAGGCACATCTCCATCAGCTCGGCCGCCGAGTCCACCGTGGGCGCGTCGTAGAGCCGCTCGGCCGACGACCGGTAGGCGCGTTCCATGGTCCTGCCAGGCAGCGCCCGCGAGAAGCCGAACGCCTTCTTGGCGCGACGCTGCACCTCGGCCGATCCCAGCGCCTGGCGCGACGCCTTCAGCGTGGGCACGGGAAAATCCTCGGCGCCAGGGCTCGCGGCCGACACGCGGCGGGCGCTGCGCGTGGCCTTGGCGCGGGCCACGAGCGACTCGTCGTCGCCGCGCAGCTGCCGGGCGAGCATCAGCAGGATGGCGGCCTGCGGCTGCGACGCGGTCTCGCTGACTTCCTTGAACGCCCGCGCGCCGCGCAGCGGCTTGGTGATGGTGGGATAGAACTCTGACATGGCGCCTCCACGAGCGGGGAGAGAGGGCTCGGCGCATTATGCGCTCGCCCACTCCCAAGAGCGCCGGAAAACCGGACCGCCCGTCTCGCGCAGGGCCGGCGCGGCTACGGCGTTCTGGACGCCAGGTAGGCGGCAATCGCCACCATGTCGTCGAGCGTGAGCTTCTGCACCGCCGCCGCCATCAGCGGCGCCCAGGGCCCGCGCCGCGTGCCGTGCTGCAGGTCGAACATCTGGCGCACGGCGTAGCTCGGTGAACGGCCCGCCAGCGGCGGCACCGGGCCCAGGCCCTTCGAGATCAGCGCCGTGGCAGGTGCCGCACGCCACCGTGCGGCCGTTGCCGCCGGTGGTCACGAGCGCCTCGCCCTTGGCGATGCTGCCCACCGGCACGTAAGCCACGAAGCCCGGAGTTGGAATCGCGCAGGTCGGCGCGAGCCACGTCCTCGGGCATCTCCACGATCGCGTCCGGCAATCGGCTCGGTGCCGGCGCCAGGCACCGGCACGAAGGTGCCGCCGGCGATCCGGTTCTTCGGCACGGTGGCGGTTTCCACCACGCGCACCCACGGCCGGTAGGCGAACGACGCGAAGTAGTCGCCGGCCGCGCGGTCTTCTTCCACGGTGCTGGCCTTGGCGATCGCCAGCATGGCCGCGGGCGGCCGCATGTTCGGGTCGGCACTGCGGCGCAGACCGGCGCGCATGTCGGCCATCTGCTGCACGATGTAGGCGGCAGGCAAGCCGACGAGCGACGAGTTCTCAGGACGCCCCTGGCCGTTCGGATAGTGGCAGTAGCCGCACGCGCGCACGTCGGGCGTGCGTCCGTGCGCCACCACGTCGGGCGGCGTGGGGTGATTGCCGGGATGCCAGTCGGGCGGATTGAAGAGGTCGCGCAACTGCGGCGGCGTGAGCATCACGGTGCTGCCCGCCAGGCGCCGCGGCGACGGATCCTCGGGCACCGGCGCGGTGCCAGCCGTCACGGGCGTGGCAATCAGATAGGCCCACGGCGGCGGCCCGGCGCCCGCTGCCGCGTCGGCTCGCAGGGCCGGCGTTGGCGATTGGGCCGCGCCCAGGGCACCGGCGCAGAGCACGGCGGCGGAAACGACCCACGAACGGAGGTGGCGCAGCGACATGGCGCGCGCATTCTAGCAGGCCCCTCGAATCAGGGCCTGCCCTGAGCGAAGTCGGAAGGGCCCGCCCTGAGCGAAGTCGAAGGGCCCGCCCCGCACGAGCTGGATGAGCGATACTGCTGCTTCTGGAGGGTGGAACCCATGCAGGCAGAGATCACGCGTCGGATGGTGATGATGGCAGCGGTGCTGGCGCTGGTCGCCGCCGTGAGCGCCGGGGTCGGGGCGAGCGTTCAAGCCGTGGATGTCACCGGCGACTGGGCGTTCGACGTGCAGACCGGCCAGGGCGGGGGCAATCCGGCGATCACGTTCAAGCAGGCGGGCGAGGCCCTCACCGGCACCTACGTCGGCACCTTCGGCAGCGCCCCGCTCAAGGGCACGGTCAAGGGCGCCGCGATCGAGTTCTCGTTCGAAGCGGAGATGCAGGGGCAGAAGATCGACAACGTCTACAAGGGCACGGTCGAGAAGGACACGATGACCGGCTCGGTCGCCATCGCCGGCGGCCAGTTGAGCGGCACCTTCACCGCCAAGCGCAAGTAGCCGTCAGAACGTCGAGACCGGCATGCCCTGCGCGCACATCGGGCACGCCGCGGCGGGGTGATTGTCGGGCGCGGGATATTCCACGAGCGACACGTTCGGCACCGGCAGCGTCACCACGGCTTCGGCGCGGTCGACGATCTGCGCCGTGGCCACCACCGTGCCGCCGGCCGCGGTGATGAGGCCGGCGCAGTGCGCGAAGGTCTGGCCGGTGTTGCGCACGTCGTCCACGAGCAGCACCTGCGCGCCCTTCGACGACGCCGGCATAGAACGGCGACAGCGCCGGCGCGCCGCCGGGCTCGCGCTGGTGCAGGGGCGCAAAGGAATACGGCTCGCGCGTCAGCGGCCGGCGGCCGTCGAGCAGGCCCGCGATGGTGTGCGCCAGCAGCGCGCCCCCGGTGGCCGGTCCGGCCACCACGGTCACCGTTGTCGGTCACGCCCGCCGGCAGCACGTCGATCAGGTCCTGCGCCACCCGCCAGATGGTAGAGGGATAGCGCAGCAGCTGATGGGGATTCAGGTAGAGCCGCCCGTGATAGCCGTTGCCGTAGTCGAAGTGGCCTTCCATCACCACTTCGAAGCGGCGCAGGTCCTGCAGCGCGCGCGTGCGGATGTCGTCGCGCCGCATGTCCACTACCGCGCCTCCGCGCGCAAGCGCGATGCCCGTGGCGGCGTTGGCGTAGACCACCCGGCCGCCCACGATGGTGGCGGCCGCGGCGCCGCGGAACGTGTAGCCGTGGTACGGCGTGTTGTGCGACTTGCTCACGAGCGCGTGGCGATCGATGGTCACCGGCGTGGTCCGGCGCCAGAATGGTGAGGTCGGCCACGGCGCCCTCGGCCAAGCTGCCGCCCGGCACCTTCAGAATGGCGGCGGGGTTCACCGACATCATCTCCACCAGACGCGGCAGGCGAATCACGCCGGCGTGCACCAGTTTGTCGAGCGCGATGGGAATGGCCGTCTCGAGCCCCACGATGCCGAACGGCGCGCGGTCGTACTCGACGTTCTTCTCGTCGGCGTGGTGCGGCGCGTGGTCGGTGGCAATCACGTCCACGCTGCCATCGGCGATGCCGGCCAGCATGGCGTCGAGGTCGCGCTGTTCGCGCAGCGGCGGATTCATCTTGGTGTCGGTGTCGTAGGGCACGGGCGCCGCCAGCAGCGCGTCGGTGAGCGTGAAGTGATGCGGCGCCACCTCGCACGTCACCTTCACGCCGCGGCTCTTGCCCTGGCGCACGGCCTCGAGCGTGGTCCACGCGCTCATGTGCGCCACGTGCACGTGGCCGCCCACCATCTCGGCAATCAGGATGTCGCGGCCGGCGGTGATGGCCTCGGCGATGCCGGGAATGCCCTTCAGGCCGAGCGACGCGGCCACCGGGCCTTCGTGCACCACGCCGTCGCCCTTGAGCGACGGATCTTCGCAGTGCTCGATGAGCGGCATGCCGAACATGCCGGCGTACTCCATCGCCCGCCGCGCCAGCAGCGCCGTCGATACGGGATGCCCGTCGTCGCTGAGCGCCACGCAGCCGGCCTGCTTCAGCTCGGCGATGTCGGCGAGCTGCTCACCCGCCTGTCCGCGCGACACCGCGCCGATCGGATAGACGCGCGCCAGGCCCGCGTCGGCGGCCTTCTTCAGAATCAGTTCGGTGACGCCGGCGTTGTCGTTCACCGGCTTGGTGTTGGGCATGCACGCCACCGCGGTGAAGCCCCCGGCCACGGCCGAGGCCACGCCGGTGGCCACGGTCTCCTTGTGCTCCTGCCCCGGCTCGCGCAGGTGCACGTGCATGTCGATGAAGCCTGGACAGATCACGAACGCTGGCGTCAGCGACACCACGACGCCGCCCTCGGCCAGGCTCACGGGCAGATCGCGGCCCACCTTGCTGATGCGCCCGCCGTCGATGAGCACGTCGTAGGCGCCGTCCAGTCCATTGGCCGGGTCCACGACCCGGGCTCCCTTAAGCAACCGCTTCATTGTCTGCTCCGCCACCGGCAAGTAGGTACAACACGGCCATGCGCGCGGCCACGCCGTTGGCCACCTGGTCGAGAATCACGGAAAACGGTCCGTCGGCCACATCACTCGCGATTTCCACACCGCGATTGATCGGCCCAGGGTGCATCACGATCACGTCGGGCTGCGCGCGCTTCAGGCGCGCCGCGGTCATGCCGAACACGCTGAAGTACTCGCGCAGCGACGGAAAGAACCCGCCCTCCATCCGTTCGAGCTGGATGCGCAGCATCATCACCACGTCGGCGCCTTCCACGGCTTCGTCGACCGACGACGTGGTGCGCACGCCCATGCGGGCCAGGCCCATCGGCATCAGCGTGGGCGGACCGCACACCCACACCTCGGCCCCGAGCTTGGTCAGCAGCAGCACGTTGCTGCGCAGCACGCGGCTGTGCAGCAGGTCGCCGACGATGGCCACCTTCAGGCCCTTGATGCGGCCCTTGCGCTCGCGGATGGTGAAGGCGTCGAGCAGCGCCTGCGTGGGGTGCTCGTGCAGGCCGTCGCCGGCGTTGATGATGGGCGACTTGCACACCCGCGAGAGCAGGTGCGCGGCGCCCGAGGCCGGATGCCGCAGCACGATCATGCTCGGGCCCATGGCCTCGATGTTCTTGGCGGTGTCGACCAGGCTCTCGCCCTTGACCACGCTGGAGCTCGCAATCGCCACGCCCAGCGTGTCGGCGCTCAGACGCTTCTCGGCAATCTCGAACGACGTGCGGGTGCGCGTCGAGGGCTCGAAGAACAGGTTCACCACGGTGCGGCCGCGCAGGGCCGGCACCTTCTTGATCTGGCGCTGCGAGATCTCCTTCATGGCCTCGGCCGTGTCGAGCACGAGCACGATCTCTTCGGGCGTGAGCTCGGCGATGCCGAGCAGGTCTTTGCGGCGCAGCGAGGTGGCTGGCAGCACGGCTTCGGCGGATGGCGCGTCCATCCTCACGCCTCGCTTTCGAGCGACACTTCGTCGCTGCCGTCGGTGTCGCTGAGCTTCACGTGCACGGTCTCGCGGCGCGAGGTCGGGATGTTCTTGCCGACGTAGTCGGCCTTGATCGGCAGCTCGCGGTGGCCGCGGTCCACCAGCACGACCAGTTGAATCGCCTTGGGCCGGCCGAAGTCGATGAGCGCGTCGAGCGCGGCGCGCGTGGTGCGGCCGGTGAAGAGCACGTCGTCGACCAGCACGATGACGCGGTCGTCGATCGAGAAGGGAATCTCGGTGCGGCGCACCAGCGGCTGCGGGCCGACGGTGGCCCGCATCAGGTCGTCGCGGTAGAGCGTGATGTCGAGCGCGCCGACCGGCACGTCGTCGCCGGAGATGGACTTCAGCGCGGCGGCAATGCGCTTGGCCAGCGGCACGCCGCGTGAGCGCACGCCAATCACGGCCAGGTTCTCCACGCCCGCGATTGCGTTCCACGATTTCGTGCGCGATGCGCACGAGCGCGCGGCTGATGCGATCGGCATCCATTACGACAGGCATGCGCTGGCCTCGCTGCGCTCGGCCGCGCCGCAGGACAGGGACCGGGGACCAGGGACCAGGGACCAGGGAGTAGCACGACGGTGCAGGACGCACCCGGTAAGGACGTACGTAGCAGCATGACCACCTCTTGGCGCGCTCGCAGGCACGCGGTTAAAGAGAGCGATTCGCAGTATAGAGCACTCGCGTTGCTAGGGGCTAGGGGCTGGAGTCCTACCCTAGTCCCGAGTCCCTAGTCCCTAGTCCCTAGTCCCGCCCTATCGTCCGTAGCTGGGTATGTACGCCACGGGCCGAGTCGCCGTGAAGGCCGGCGTGAAGAAGTCCGTGCGCGCCTGCCCGTCCATGTCGCGGCCAATCGGCAGGCCCAGGAAATACAACACGGTCGGCGCGATGTCGGCCACCGAGCCGCGGTCGGGGCGGCCCGGGCGCACGGCCGATCCGAAGGCCATGACGAAGCCGTCCGGCGCCCGTTCGTGCGTGCCGCTCACCAGCGGGTCGCCGACCAGCCGTTCGAGCACGCGCTTCACGGGCGTGAGCGGCTCCATGCCGTGGCTCGACACGAGGATCACGAGGTCGTCGGGCTGCAGGCTGGCATAGAGCCGGCCCACGAAGGCGTCGAGCACGGTGTAGTACTCGTCGAGCACGCCGCCGAAGCGCCGGCGCTCGTCGTCGCTCACGTCGCCGAAGGCTTCGGGCGAGGCGTAGCGCAGGTAGTAGTGCGCCACGGCGTCGAGTCCCGGCAGGCGCATCGCCACGAAGCGGGAGGCGCGCGTGGCCTCCATCGTCTCGAAGATGCGCAGGTGCAGGCTGTCGGCCTGCACCGGCTTCGGGTCGGCGCGCACGTCGACCTCGCCGGCGTGCGGCAGCCCATCGGCTCTGGCCAGCACGTCGTGCGGATCGGGATTGAGCGCCAGGCCCCGGGCCGCGGCAATCGGCGCCCAGGCGCTGATCGGCGTGACCGCGGCGCCGCCCTCGAGCGCCAGCCGGCTCTCGTCCACGCGGTGCAGCACGTCGCTCACGACGTAGCCGCGCAGGTCGGGCGCCGGATGCGTGAGCGGCCAGCCGACGAGTCCCACGCGGATGCCGCGCTCGCTCAGGATGGTCCACAGCGGCTTGGTGGCGATGGCCTCGGGCGAGAGCGGCTCCTCGCGCAGAAAGCCGTAGCGCACGAGCGCCTGCGCGAACATGTAGTCGGGCAACACGTCGAGCGCCGCGCCGGTGGCCCGCACCCGGTAGCGTGCCGCCGACCGCACGCCGCTCGTCTGCGGCAGCCGGCCGGTGGCCACCGTGGTCCAGATCGGCTCGGCCTGCGTCGGCCGCAGCGTGGCCAGATGCGTGGCGACGCCGGAATCGAGCACCCGGCCGAAGTTCGGCAGCCGGCCCCCGGCCACGGCGAGCGAGATGCGATCGAGCGAAGCGCCGTCGATGCCGATCAACACCACGCGTGGCCCTGGGCGATCGTCCACGGCGGGTGGCGCGGGCTGCGTCAGCCTCGGTCGCCGGCAGGCGCGCTGGTCCGCGCAGCAGCACGGGCACCACCACCGAGAGCGCCATGGTGGTCACGAGCAGCACGCCGCTCGGCGCGGTGCCGCGGCGTCCCACATGCGCCAGGGCCAGGATCAGGCAGACGCCGCCGCAGATCGCGACGGCGACAGCCGCCAGCAACATGCGCCGGCCCGATTCCGGAGACAGGAACGGCGCGAAGTCGGCCGCGTTCATCCACAGCACGGCGGCCCCGGCCGCCGCCGACATGGAGCCCATCCACGCCAGCACGCGCACGCTGAGCCAGCCCGGCGACAGCACCTGCACGGCCGCCACCTGGCGCAGCACCACCAGCGCATAGAAGATCACGAGCGCGTTGATGCCGTAGGCCAGGCCCATGGCAAGCGCGAGCGGCGCGATGTCGTTCAGCGCCAGCGGAAAGGCCGGATTGAGATGCAGGGTGGCCACCAGCAGGTAGGCCGACAGGAGCACCCCGGCGATCGCGGAGTTCGTGAGGACGCGGAGGTACCGCACGCCGTCGATTAGAACCTGAAACGCACTCCCAGCGTTGGCAGGCGCGGAATGGCCTGGTCGCGCTTCTCGACGATCGCCGGCCGGTCGGACGTGGGGTCGTAGACCAGTTCGGGATCGAACGCGCCGGCGTTCTGGCGGTCGAGCACGTTGATCACTTCCGCGTAGAGTTCCCAGCGGCCGGCGGCGCCGCGCGGCCGCCAGGTGAGCCGTCCGTCGACGCGCGCGAACACCGGCAGGCGTGCGCCGTTCAGATTGGCCACGCCGCCGAAGTCCACGCCGTACTCGAGCAGCCCGCGGCGGTCGACCGCCGGCAGGATTTCGTCGGTGATGCCGTCGCCGTCGCGATCGAGCGTGTCGTCGCGTCCGGCCACGCGCACGCCAAGCGGCGCGGTGCGGGGAAAGCCCGAGGCGATGCGGGTCGTGGCCGCCACTTCCCAGCGCGGCGTGAGCGCATACGACGACACCATCGTGAAGGCGTGCCGCCGGTCGTATTCGAAGGGATACCGGCGGCCGTAGGCCTCGCGTTCGGCCTTGCCCCAGGTGTAGCTGGTCCAGCCGGTGAGCTTGCCGCCGCCGGGCCGGGTGAGGAACACGTCGAAGCCGTAGCTCCGGCCCTGGCCATCGTTGGTGGGAACGGTGGTGATGAGCGGCGCGGTCGGGATGCTGCTCTGCAGCGCTGCGGGGAAGTCGTAGCGGGCTACGCGCGCCAGGCGTTCGGCCTCGGGCTCGAGGCGGCCGATGAGCACGTCGGTGAAGCGCTTGTAGTAGCCCTCCACCTTCACGCGCAGGCCGGCGCGGCAGCTGCCGTTCGATGCTGAGCGCCGTCTGCCACGCGCGTTCGCTCTTCAGGGAGCGCACCTCCGGGCTCGTGAAGTCGAGCACGTAGTCGCTCTGCGCCAGCTTCTCGTTGCCCGGGCTCTGGGTGTAGAGTCCGGCGGCGGCCATCACGCGCGTGGCGTCACTGGCCGCAATCGTGGCTGAGAGCCGCGGCGAGAGCAGCGTCTCGCCCGTGACGCCCGCGTGATCGAGCCGCAGGCCGCCCTGCAACGACAGCCGCGACGCCGCCTGCCAGGTGTCCTGCAGCCAGAGCGCCGCCGCGCGTGGCGGTCGTGGCCGACACGAGCAGGTCGGGCAAGCCGGCGCCGCCCTGGGCGCTGGAGCCGTTGGCGGCCACCGGATTGCGGTCGCCGAGGATGGCGAATCGCTGCGACGTGACGAGGCGATGCACTTCGCCGCCGGTCTCGACCACGTGCGCGCCGAGTCCCCAACTCAGCTCCTGCCGGAGCGACACGTCCTTCACGCCCAGACCGCGCTCGAAGACGATGTTGGCCACACCGATGCTGTCGTCGTCGGGGCCGTTCGAGCGCTGGCTGGTGTTGTCGAACGACGCGTCGACCCCCACGGTGGAGCGCGTGTCGGAGAAGCCCACGGTGGTGTGCGACTGACCGCGCGTGCCGAGCGAGGCGTCGAGCCGCGCCCAGGCCAGGTCGTTGTCGGTGTCGTCCTGGAACTCCCCGCGCGCATCCTCTTCGTCGATCTCGAGGGCCGCGGCCTGACGGCTGGTCAGGCTGAAGAGGGTCACGCGGGTGCCCGCCGACGGCGCCCAGGTGCCGCGCGCCTGTAGATCCGAAAATCCCGGGAACTGCTGGTCGGTGACCCGCTCGGCGACGAGGTCGTAGTAGGTGCGCCGGCCGGTGACGAGCCACGAGCCCTTGGCGTTTCCCGGCAGCCCGCCTTCGAAGACCACGTTCGCGTCGGTGATGCTGAGCGATGCCGATCCGTTCAGCCCGCCCCCCGAGCGGCCATCGCGGTTTTCGACCAACAGGAGCGACGACAGTCGATCGCCATATTTCGCGCTGAAGCCGCCCGTGGCGAGCTCGAAGCGCTGGATCGTCTCGGGGTTGAAGGCGCTCGTGAGCCCGAAGAGCCGATACGGGTCGTGCACTTCCACGCCGTCCATCATCGTGAGGTTCTGGTCGGGCGAGCCGCCGCGCACCGACAGGCGGCTGCCGAACTCCTCGGTGGCGGCTACGCCCGGCAGCGTCTGCAACGTGCGATACACGTTGTCGAGCGCGCCGGGCGTGCGCAGCACCTGCACGGGCTGCACGGTCTCCGCCGCCGGGGCGGCCTGGGGCGCCGACGCCACCACCGCCACGCTGGTGACGAAGCCGGCATCGCGCGCCAGCGACAACTCGGCGCCGCTGACATCGGTGGAGCGCACATCGATGGTGGTCGTGAGCGCGAAGTGGCCGTCGGCGGTGGCGGCAACGTCCACCAGAGCCGCGGTCACGCGCAGGCTGAACCGGCCGTTCGCATCGGTGGTGGCCCGCGCCGCGCCAGCACTGACCACCGCCCCGGCAATCGGCGCCTGCGACTCGGCATCGATGACCACGCCGCTGATGACGCGTTCGCTCTGGGTGGCGGCCGGCGTCTGGGTCGCTGGCGGTGTCTGTGCCGCCATGAGTCGGCCGGGAACACCCAGGCTGAGCAGGAGGCCGAGAAGCACGGGAGCGAAGGTGGTCGTGAAACGAATCGTCACAGGCATGAAGCAGGAACCAGTAGAGGCGGGGGAGACGCCATCCAGTATGACGTCTCGCGCCTCCGGTCGGTTCGCGCCGCCGCAGCGTGAGGGCTGGCAGCGTGACGGCGTGACAGCGGCCATCCTGCCCTTGGCGAGCCCCAGCCCCCAATCCCTGGCCCCCAGTCCCCCCTTGCTATACTCGTCAGAATGCCTCCCGTCGATGTGCGCGCCACGGTGATCTCGAACGTCCGGCTGTCGCGCGACTACAACGTGCTCACAATCGCCGCGCCCGAAGTGGGCGCCCTCACCGAACCCGGCCAGTTCGTGATGCTCAAGACGAGCGACGCCTCCGACCCGATGCTGCGCCGCCCCTTCTCGGTGTTCGAGGTGCTGCGCGACGACCTCGGCACGGTGCGGGCCATCAGCATCCTGAACAAGCGCGCGGGCCGCACCACCGGGCTGCTCTATGGCCTCGATGCCGGCGACACGGTGTCATGCCTCGGTCCACTCGGCCTGCCCTTCAATCCTCCGTCGAGCGGCGCGGCCTGGATGGTGGCGGGCGGCGTGGGCCTGGCGCCGTTTGCCACGCTCGCCGAGGCGCTCGTCGCCCTCGAGGTGCCGACGACGCTCTTCTACGGCGCGCGCACCGGCGAAGAGCTCTACTACCTGGAGTTCTTCGACCGCCTCGGCGTGCAGCTCGTGTTGTGCACCGAAGACGGTAGCGCCGGCGTGCAAGGCCGGGTCACGCTGCCTCTCGAGACCGCGCTCGCCGCCCTGACCGGCCCCAACGAGACGACGCTCTACGCCTGCGGCCCCGAGCCCATGCTGGCGGCGGTGGCCCGGCTGGCCGCGCGGTACGGTCAGCCGAGTGAGGTGTCGATGGAGCGCACGATGGGCTGCGGCCTGGGCGGCTGCTACAGTTGCGTCGTGCCGGTGAGGCACGCCGACGGTCAGACCCGTTACGTGCGATCGTGCATCGGCGGCCCGGTCTTCGACGGCGCCACCGTGGTGTGGGAGTAACGCCGTGGCCGACCCTGGATCTCTCGCTGAAGATTGGCTCGCTCGAGCTGCCCAACCCGCTCATCGCGGCGAGCGGCTGCTTCGGCTACGGCCTCGAATACGAAGACGTCGTGGATCTGTCGCTGCTCGGCGGCGTGGCCACCAAAGGCCTGTTCCTGGCCGAACGCCAGGGCCACAAACCCGAACGCATCGTCGAGACGCCGTCGGGCATGCTGAACGCCATCGGCCTCCAAGGCATCGGCGTGCACCGCTTCATCAGCGAGAAGCTGCCGCTCCTGCGCCAGCGCGGCGCCCGCACCATCGTGAACATCTGCGGCACGACGCTCGACGAATACGTCGAGGTCGCGCGCATCCTCTCCGACGCCGAGGGCGTGGACGCGCTCGAAGTGAACATCTCGTGCCCCAACATCAAGGAGGGCGGCATCCAGTTCGGCTGCAGCCTCGACGGCACCTTCAACGTGGTGAGCGCGATTCGCAAGGTGACGGCGCTGCCGGTGATTCCCAAGCTCACGCCCAACGTCACCACGCCTGCGTCGTTCGCGCGGGCGGCCGAAGACGCCGGCGCCGACGCGATCTCGCTCGTGAACACCTTCCTGGCCATGGCCATCGACGTGGAGCAGCGACGGCCCAAGCTCTCGAACGTGGTGGGCGGGCTGAGCGGCCCGGCGATCCGTCCGATTGCCGTGCGGATGGTCTGGGAGTGCCGGCAGGAAGTGAAGATTCCCATCATCGGCATGGGCGGCATCATGGACGCGCGCGACGTGCTCGAGTTCATGCTGGCCGGCGCGAGCGCGGTGCAGGTGGGCACGGCCAATTTCGTCGACCCGTTCATCTGGACCAAGCTGCTCGACTGGCCTGAAGGACTACATGACGCGGCACCAGGTGACGCGGCTGGCCGACCTGGTCGGCGCCGTGGACACGACCTGCGCCGGCACAGGCACACGCATGAACCCGATCCTGGTCGCGCTCGACGTCGACACCGCCGCCGTGGCCCTGGCCCTGGCCGACGCGCTGCGCGGCGCGGTCGGCGGCTTCAAGATCGGCAAGCAGCTCTTCACCGCCGAGGGCCCGTCGATCGTGCGCGCGCTGGCGGAGCGCGGCGAGCGCGTGTTCCTCGACCTGAAGTTCCACGACATCCCGAACACGGTGGCCGGAGCCGTGACTTCGGCCGTGGCGACCGGCGCCTGGATGGTCAACGTGCACTGCTCGGGCGGCAGCAAGATGATGCGCGCGGCGGCCGATGCGGCCTCGCTCGCCGCCACGAAACTCGGGCGGCCCCGGCCGCTCGTGATTGGCGTCACCGTGCTCACGAGCATGGACGAAGGCGCGCTGGCGGAAGTAGGCACGTCGCGCTCGGTGATGGATCAGGTGGTGCACCTGGCGCGGCTGGCGCAGGCCTCGGGCCTCGACGGCGTGGTGGCCTCGCCGCTCGAGACCCGCGCCATCCGGCACGCATGCGGGCCCGAGTTCGCCATCGTCACGCCCGGC
The DNA here is from genome assembly GCA_963814395.1 of uncultured Acidobacteriota bacterium. Lineage (GTDB taxonomy): Bacteria > Acidobacteriota > Vicinamibacteria > Vicinamibacterales > UBA2999 > CADEFD01. The sequence continues at coordinate 65,561 of CAWFCS010000026.1, read as the reverse complement.
ATCCGCAGCGCCGACGCAGGTCGGCAGCGACGATCAGGCCCGCACGATGGGCGCGGCCGAAGCGGTGCAGGCCGGGCGCCAGCTACCTCGTCATTGGGCGGCCAATCACCGGCGCGGTCGACCCGCGCGCGGCCGCCGAGCAGATCGCCGGCCAGCTCCGTTCGCCGACCGTGCACTGAGCCGCGCGCACGCTCCCGTACATGCGAAGGGCGCCCCGGAGGGCGCCCTTCGTGCGTTCGCGGACCGGCGGTGTTACTTGCCGGTGATGACGAAGTGGCCGCGGCGGTTCTGCTGCCAGCAGGCCTCGTTGCTCTCGGAGCAGAAGGGCGTTTCCTTGCCCTTGCTGATCACGGTGATGCGGTCGGCCGGGATGCCGAGGCTGACCAGATAGCCCTGCACCGACGTTGGAGCGGCGCTCACCCAGGCTGAGGTTGTACTCCGCGGTGCCGCGCTCGTCGCAGTGGCCTTCCACCGTGATGCGCAGTGACGGCCAGCGCTTCATGTAGTCGGCGTTCTTCTGCAGCATCGGCCGCGCGTCTTCACGCACGCCGTACATGTCGAGATCGAAGTAGACGTCGGCGAGCACGCCTTCGGCATTGAGCTGCGCCACGGTCTTGCCGGCCCAGATCTCGATCTTCCGTCGACGCGCGGCGGAGGCGGCGGCGGAGGCGGGGGTGGCGGCGGGGGTGGCGGCGGCGGAGGCGGCGGCGTCACCACCGGCGGCGGCGGGGGCGGAGGCGTCGGTGCTGGAGGGGGCTTCTTCCCGCACGCCGCTGCCAGCAGTGGCAGCGTGAAGCAGAGGATCAGCAAGATCCCTGTGTGTCGGACTGGCAAACGCATCATGTGTCTCCTGCGGGGTCGAAGAATTTCGTTCGCGTCGCCTGGGAGGCTCAACGCCTCGGAGAGTAGCCGCACGCTGCGCGACCTGTCAACGCCGATCGACCGTATCTGTGGGGGATATCGGCACGGCGGCGCGGGTCAGTAGTCCCGGCGTGAGGCGTCACCTCGAAGAGCCTGAGCCCCAGGCGCCGCCGGTCGCTCGTGCCGCTGCGTTCGGCCGGTGAAAAGGTCTGCGACGTGGTGAGCACGATCCGGCCGCTGCCGGCCGCGAGCCGCGCCTCGAGCACGCCGATGCGCACCTCGAAGTCGCCGCTCAGGTCGACCGTGCCCAGCACCGCGTCGCCGCACCGCACCTCGAGCGTGGACGGGCCGTCGAAGTAGGTCAGCGGCGCCTCGCCGCGCAGCACGAGCGTGGCATCGCCAGCCGCCTGCGCCACGTCGATCTCGGCCCGCTCGCTCATCCAGCGCCACGAAAGAGCCCGCGCGCTGTCGAGTTCGGGCTCGTGGAACCCGCCGCCGAAGGCCCACATGAGTGCGCCGGGCGACTGCAGGTCGAACTGCTCCACCGACGCGGCGACTGGTCGCGTGCCCGACACCGGCGCCGACCGCACGGTGACATCGGCCCAGCGTCCCTGGCCCTGCAGGCTGCCGGCCGGCAGCGCCACCCGGCGCACGAAGAAGCCGGGGTCGGGCGCCACCTCCCAGTGGTCCACGTCGCGACCGTCGATGGCCAGCGTGAAGGTCACCGCCGGATCGCCGGCGGCGCCCAGGTTGCGGCCGCCGACCACGACCGTGGCCGCCTCGCCGCGGCGCCGCGCGAACACGCTGGATCGGATCGAGGTGCGGACCGCGGCCCATGAGGCGCGCCATGCCCGCCGTTTCGGGCGTGAGGCTCCAGCCCTCGGTGGCGAACCATCCGGGCTCGGCCGAGCCGGTAGAGCGCGACGTCGGCCGGACGCATGCCGCCCAGCATCGACATGCTCGACACGTCCCAGGCGAACACCTCGCGGTTCCGACGCGCCTGCGGGTCGACGAGGGCCAGGTCGGTGCGCCGCGGGTCGGCCAGGAACCACAGCGGCCCAGTGCGCGCCGGCTTGCCAGTGGCGCGCGAGTTCGAGCCACTCGCGTCGTGGCGGCGACGGCAAGGTGAGGCCCATGGGCCGCACCTCCGCTTCGAGTGGCCGCTGCAGGGCCTGGTGCATCGCGATCGTCGGCGCCTCGCCGGCCTGCACCGCCGCGGCCACACGGTCGAACAGGCGCGCGGTGGGGCTGCCCCGCTCCACGTACGCCGACAACTGCGGCACGCCGATGCTGAGGCTCCAGGCCGCCAGCCCGACCGCGCCCAGGAGGCCTACGCGGCCAGCGAGGTCGAGCGTCACCGCCGCCAGGAACGCGACCGGCAGCACCAGCGGCAGCGCATAGCGCGCGAAGGTGGTGTCCTGGAACGCCAGGTGGAACGCCAGATACGGCAAGCGTGATTGCGGCCACCGCCAGCGCCGTGCGCCGCTCGCGCACGGCCAGCACGAGGGCGCCGATGGCCGCGAGCGCCAGCACCACGCCGGCGAGCCATACGTCATCCCACGGCCAGATGAACGAGCGTTGCAGGGCGAACGCCGCGAGCCGCGGCGTGGGATTCAGGTAGAGCATCTCCACGCCGGCGAAGTCTTCGCCGGCCTGACTGCCGAGCGCCGCCAGATACGCCGTCAACCCGCCGCTGGCCACGAGCAGGGGAGTGCCCCAGGCGAGTGCGCCGAGCGTGAACGCCACGGTGGCGCCGAGCATGGCGCCCACCATGCCGCGGCCGGCACGGTCCGCGAGCACGAGCAGCAGCAGCGGCGCAGTCAGCCAGAGCGTCTGCGTGCGCAGGCCCACGGCGAAGCCTGCCAGCAGCGCGCCGATCACGATGAGCCGGCCCGAGGCGGTCATCTCCGCGGGCGAGAGCCGGCGGTCGCCTTCCGGCGTGGGATGTTGACGCCACCATGCCAGCGCCAGACACGCCAGCGCCGCGCAGGCCGCGGCCAGGCCCGGCACGTCGCTCATCGGCCGCACCGTGAGGTACCACGTGAGGGGACATGTCGCAAAGACCAGCGTGGCCATGAGCGCGCGGCGCGACAGCGAAGGGCGGCCGGTGCGCTCCACGCCGCCGACCGAGAGCGCGGTCAGCACGCGCGGCACGAGCCACATGAGCAGCAGGCCGCCGGCGAGCGAGAGGGCGGCGAGTGCGCGCGCTTCGACGCGGTCGGGCAGACCCGCCGGCCACGCCGCGCGGGTGATGGCCGTGGCCGCCTTGCCGAGCGCGATGTAGATCGGATAGCCCGGCGGATGCGGACGGTGCCGCGCCGGATCGAAGTCGCGCACGCCGAGCGCGAAGTTCACCGAGTCGATGTCCTCGAGGGTCGAGGGCAACGCGCCGAGATGACCGGCCAGCACGCCGCCTGCGAGCACGAGCACGGCGAGCAGTGCCATCCGCGCGGGCCCCGACGCTGAGGGCGGCACCGGGGTCACGACACGGGCCGCAGCACGAGCGGTTCGTTCAAGCTGCCCTGACGGTAGCCCTGCAGGTCGAGCGTCACATGCTGATAGCCGGCGGCCTTCAGCCCGGTCACGAGCTGGCCCGCGATGTCGGGCTCGAGGGCCCGCGCCATCTCGTCGCGGGCAATTTCGAGACGCGCCACCTGCTCGTGGTGCCGCACGCGGAACACCCGGAAGCCGAGCGCCCGCACGGCCGACTCGGCCAGCTCGATCTGCTTCAGCTTCGGCGCGGTGACCTCGACGTGATGCGGAATGCGCGACGACAGGCAAGCCGATGCCGGCTCGTCCCAACTGCGCATGCCGAGTGCGTGCGACAGGGCGCGAATCTCGTCTTTGCCGAGCTCGACCTCGTCGAGCGGACTGCGCACGCCGTGGTCGCGCGCCGCGGCCCGGCCCGGCCGGTAGTCGCCGCGGTCGTCGGCATTGGTGCCATCGACCACGACAGGCGAAGCCCCGGGCGCGCGCCAGGGCGCTCAACGTGCCGTAGAGCTCGGTCTTGCAGTGGAAGCACCGGTCGCCGGCGTTGGCGCGGTAGCCGTCGCGCGCGAGCTCGTCGGTGAGCACGAACTCGTGGGCGATCGCGAAGTCGCCCGCCACCTGGCGGGCAAGCTGGCGGTGGTTGTCGGGGTAGCTGGGGCTGTCGCCGGTGACGGCGAGCGCGCGGGCGCCGAGCATGCGCGTCGCCACGACGGCCAGGTACGCGCTATCGACGCCGCCGCTGAAGGCAACCACCACCGACCCGAGCTGGCCGAGCAAAGACTCGAGGCGCTGCTGTTTGGCGCGGGCCGCCTCCGACACGGCCACGGCGGGCGCGTCCGTCATGGCTCGCCCGCGTCAGTCCTCGTCGTCCTTCTCCTCGTCGTCGTCGTCATCGGCGTCGTCGAAGACGTCATCTTCCTTTTCTTCCTTCTCATCGTCGTCGTCATCGTCGTCGTCATCGTCATCGGCAAATTCGAGTTCGAGCGGCGAGTCGTTCGAGACACGCAGCAACGAGCCGCATTCCGATGCAGCTCAGTTCATCGCCAACTTCGGCGTCTGCGGCTGTCGATGTCGATCTCGTGGTCGCACTCGGGGCAATACGCGGACATGCGGACTACTCCTCGGGAAATCGGTGACACGCTGCAGCGCCGCGCCTCATCTGGCGTCGCGCCCGGTCACGAAGAAGTGTTCGAATTATATGGGCAACCTGATCTATTCTGCAACGAACCGGGCCTGCCCGATCATCCTATGACGACCCATCCGACCGTAGCCAAATGCGTGATCATCGCCGACGACAGCGCGTCGGTACGTGATCGCTTCCGCACGGCGGTCGAAAGCGCGGGGCATCGCGCCATCACGGTGAAGAGCGCCGCGGAGCTGCTGGCCCGGGTGCGGGCCGACCTCGAGCGACTCGACCTGCTCGTCGTCGACCTGCGGATGCCGCACTGCGCCGGGGCCGAGCTGATCCGCACCGTGCGCAAGCTCGACGAGGGCCGGCTGCCGATCCTGGCCTTCTCGGGCACCGTCTCGAGCGCCGACGAGGTGCGCGAGCTGGCCGCCCTCGGGGTCGCCGGCTACGTGAACGAATACAGCGCCGTGCAGCACATCCTGCCGTCGCTCGCGCCGCACCTCTTCCCCGACAACTTCAACCGCCGCGACAGCCCGCGCGTGGTGCTGGGCATTCCCGCGGCGTATCACGTGGGCGCCACGATCGCGGCCGCGCTGTCGCTCAACATCTCGCGCGGCGGCATTGCCATTCGCACGACCAGCCCGCTCGAGCCCATGACGAAGGTGCGCCTGCGCTTCCGCCTGCCCGGTTCGAAGAAGGACTTCGACATCGACGCGCATGTGCGCTGGAGCGATCCGCGCGCCGGCATGGGCCTGCAGTTCGACCGCGTGGATCCGGCCGACCAGGCCGCCATCGACGAGTTCGTCGACTCGCACTTCTTCCAGCCGCGCCGCCGCGACGAACCGACGCCAGCGACGCCAGCGACGACGACAGAGTAGATCTCGCGATTTCGTGACCTTGTGATCGGGTGATCCACGAGATAGATCGGGTGATCTGACGATTCTCTCTGGTGAGCGAACGGCCTGACTGTCGCTCAGCGGCCCCACTCCGCTCCGCCGCGCGTCACCCTGGTAGATCGCCAGATCACCCAATCAGCACTTCGATCCAGCGATCGTCAGATCTCGGGCGTCACCCGAGATTCGAATCACCCGATCACAAGATCACCAGATCTATCTGTGTCGGAGTAAACGCATGGCGTTTGCGACGACGAGTACCGAAGCCCCCGTATCGGCCAGCACGGCCATCCACATCGTGGACCGGCCGGCGACGGCCAGCGCCAGCACCGCCACCTTCAACCCGAGGGCGATCGCCACGTTGGTGCGCACGTTGGCGAGCGTGGCCCGGCTGAGCCGCAGGGCATACGGGATCTTCGGTAGCTCGTCCGACATGAGCGCGATGTCGGCGGCCTCGAGTGCGGCGGCCGAGCCGAACGCGCCCATGGCGATGCCGACGTCGGCCGCGGCAAGTGCCGGGGCGTCGTTCACGCCGTCACCTACCATCGCCACCGGGCCGTGCGCGGCGCGCAACTCGCGCACCGCGATGAGCTTGTCTTCGGGCAGCAGCCCCGCGCGCACGTCGGCAATGCCGGCCGCCGCGGCCAGCCCGGCGGCGGCGTGGGGCGTGTCGCCCGTGAGCAGCGTCACGTGGGCGATGCCCTGCGCGCGCAGCAGGCTCACCACCTCGGCGGCTTCCGAGCGCGGGCGATCCGCGATGGCCAGGCCGAGCCGCGCGCGTCCGTCGATCGCCACGAACACGGCCGTCTCGCCCCGGCCGGCGATGTCGTCGGCCAGACGTTCCACGGCAGCCGTGGCCAGGCCGTGCTCGCGCATGAGCCGCGTGTTGCCGACGAGCACGAGTTGGCCGCGCCAGAGTGCCCCCGGCGCCGCGGCCAGGATGCAGCACGACGCCGGTGGCGCCGGTCGCCTCGAGCCCGCGCGATCGCGCCGCCTGCACGACGGCCCGCGCGATGGGATGCGCCGAACGCGCCTCCACCGCCGCCGCGCCGGCCAGCGCCTCGTCGTCATCGCCGGCCCACTCGCCCACCCGCGCCACGCTCACGACCACCGGCTCGCCACACGTGAGGGTGCCGGTCTTGTCGAACGCCACGACGCGCACGCCGGCCAGCCGCTCCAGATGGGCACCGCCCTTGATCAGCACGCCGTGCCGCGCGGCCGTGGCCAGCGCCGCCACGATCGACACGGGCGTCGAGATGACCAGCGCGCACGGACACGCCACGACCAGCAGCACGAGCGCGCGGTAGGCCCAGGCGCCGGCCGGCGCGCCCGCAAGCACGACCGGCACCAGGAACACGAGCGCGGCAACCACGACGACGGCCGGCGTGTACCAGCGCGCGAAGCGATCGATGAACTGCTGCGCGGGCGCGCGTTCCGCCTGCGCCGTCTCGACCAGATGCACGATGCGGGCGAGGGTCGTGTCGCGCACGGCCCGCGTCACGCGTACCTCCAGCGCGCCGTGGCCGTTGATGGTGCCAGCGAACACCTCATCGCCCGGGCCGCGATCGACGGGCAGCGATTCGCCGGTGATCGGCGCCTGGTTCACGTCCGAATGCCCCGCCGTGACCTCGCCATCGAGCGGAATCTTCTCGCCGGGAGCCACGAGCAGGATGGCCCCAGGCGCGATGCTGACCGACCGGCCATGCGATGTTCGTGGCCGTCGTGCTTCACCACCGCGTCGGTCGGCGCCAGCGTGATCACGCCACGAAGGGCGTCGCGTGCGCGCTCCATGGTGCGCACTTCGAGCCACTGCGACGCCGCAAACAGCCACACCACCGTGGCGGCTTCGGCCCAGTCGCCGAGCAGCAGGGCGCCGGTCACGGCGAGCAGCATCAACACGTGGATGTCGAGCGATGCGGCGCCGCACCGAGTTGACCGCCTTGCGGAACGGCTGCCGGCCCGCCACGACGATGGCGACGGCGAACGCCGGCCACGCCCAGCGCGGGTCCGAGGCCAGCAGCTGCAGCCCAACTCCGGCGCCGGTCACGGCCCCGGCCAGGGCTAGTGGCCACGCGGTCGTCGGCCGAAGGCGGCGCGTCAACGGGGCGCTCGTGCTCGAGCCAGGCCCGCATTCCGGTTTCCGCCACCGCGTCGCTGATCCGGGCCGCGCGTGAGCACCGCAGCGTCATAGGCCACGTGCATCTTCTGCCCCACCACGTCGACCGACAGGCGCTCCACGCCGGTGAGCGGCCCGAGACGGCGCTCGAGGAGCAGCGCTTCGTCAGCACAGCACATCCCGGCCACGTGGAAGACCGACTCGACGTGAATCGCGCACGTCGTGCACGCGGGCACGCCCGGCGCGGCGGTGCTCACGCCGGCCGCCTTCCCGGCCGAGCCGCCGCTTCTTCGACGTGGCGCAAGCTCTGATTGAAGAGCGTCACGATGTGGCGATCGTCGAGCGCGTAGTACACCATCCGGCCGGCGCGCCTCGTGCGCACGAGCCGCAACGTGCGCAGCAGGCGGAGCTGATGCGACGTGGCCGACTGGCTGAGGCCGAGCAGCGCCGCCAGGTCGCACACGCACAGCTCGCCGTGCGACAGCGCGTCGAGCAGGCGCACCCGCGTGGGATCGCCCAGCGCGCGAAAGGTCTCGGCCAGCGCGTCGACCGAGGTCGGGCTGATGAGCGCCTCGCGTAGACGGGCAACTTTGGCCGGGTCGATGTGAAAGACATCACACGCATCAGCGACCGGCACCGGAGCCGGCTCGGCCACGCGTCGGGGGGAGCGGGAACGAACATCTGAGCGTGTGCTCATATGTTCAGATTACTACAGGACGGGGACTAGGGACTAGGGACTGGGGACTAGGGGCTGGGGCGTGCAGATGTCACGCTGATCGACGGGGTGTCTTCCCTGGCCGGCGCAATGACTGCTCACCATGTAGCGAGACAGTTGCCCGCCCTAGCCCCCAGCACCTAGTCCCCAGCCCCTGATCCCTACGGAGTAAGCAACTGCCGATGGGCCGCGCTGCCGTCGACCGCGCCCCGGCTGAAGGCCATCGGCCGGTACTGACCCGCGCGCCACAACTCGTTCTGGTCGAAGTAGTTGGGGCTGAGCGGGTGACCCGACTGGCCGGTCGGCAAGACGGCCTTGGAGTTGTCCCACTCCCCGACGTCGAGCACCTGGCGCCACGACGGGTGTTCCCAGGCGCGGAAGCCGTCGAGGCGGCGATGGCTGATGCGCATCACCGTCGTGCCGTCGCCCACCACGGGCACCGGCCCCCGATTGAAGAACCATGCCAGCAGCCGCCCGCCTTCGCCGACCGGATGGGCGAACGTGGCCGCGTGCACCTGATCCCAGGCCCGCGCTCCGCTCGCCCGCAGCGCGATGTCGGCCGCGGCATCGGCCGCCGCCAGCAGGAAGATCTCGTCGCGCGATTCGCGCCGTTCGACCGTGCCGATGTCGTCCCACCAGCGGGAGTCGGGCGCGCCGGCGATGGCGTGCAGGCCAGCCGGCCGTTCGGCACCGGCCCACTGGTAGAAGCGCCGGAAGATGTCGGCCGGGAGCTCGTCGGCGAAAGTCCTCCGCCACAGGCGATCCTCGAAGGTCTGATAGGCCGCGGTGCTCTCGCTGCCGTCGACCATCCGATTCCACGCCTTGAGCTGCTGCAGCAGCGCCACCGCTGCCGGGTCGCCGCCTCCGGCCGCCCGCGCCAGTGCCCCGTCGAGGCCCTGGAGCACCTGCTGCGCCGCGTCACTCTGCAGGTCGAGCTGCATGGCGGTCGCTGCGGTCACGTCGAGGCCGGAGGTGCGCGTGAGCTGGTCGGTGATGCGCGCGGCGCGGAAGGGCGCGGCCCAGTCGCGCGTCACGAACGGCCCGTCGCCGCGCGTGATCCGGTTGTTCGACGTGGCCAGGAAGCCGCGGGCCGGGTTGAAGGCGCGCGGCAGGACGCCGGGGCCGCCCACGGCGCCCGTCCAGGGCGCGGCCGGGCCGGTGAGCGGCCGCCCGCCGTCGCCGCTGGCCCGCGTGGGCACCTGTCCGGTCATCAGGTAGCCGATGTTGCCATCCACATCGGCGTAGACGGCATTCTGCGACAGGGCCGACAGGCGATCCAACGCGGCCTGGAAGTCGGTCCAGGTGCCGGCCCGGTTGAGGGCTTCGATGGCATCGGCATAGTTGCCGGTGTCGAACCCCGACCAGCGCAGCACGAGCGCGCGCGCTTCGCCCTGGCGCGGCACGTCGGGCGTGAGCCACGACGGCGGCGCCTCCCAGTCGGTGGACTCGTCGGCGTAGACCACGCCACTCGAGGTGCGCCACACCTCGAAGGGCGCGGGCGTGGCGCGGCCCCGCACCGGAATGGTCATCGCTTCGACCTGCACGGGCTCCCAGCCCTGTGCCGTCTGCACCCGCTTGCCCGGCAGGTCGAAGTGCTCGAGCACCAGATCCTGCACGTCGGCGCCAGTGTTGGTGAAGCCCCACGCGATGCGGGCGTTGTGGCCGATGGCCACGAACGGCGTGCCGGGCAGCGACACGCCCTGCACGTCGAGCCCGGCGGCCACGAGGTGCATCTCGTACCACACCGACGGCAGCTCGATCAGCAGGTGCGGGTCGTTGGCGAGCAGCGGCCGGCCGGTGGCCGTGCGCTTGCCCGAGACCACCCAGGCGTTGCTGTTGGCCCGCGGGGCACTCGGATCGAGCCAGGCGAGGGCGGCGGGATAGGTGGGTCGGCGCGGCGCTCGCGAGCGAGGGCGGCGGTGGGCGCGGTGGCTGCAGGTGTGACGGGAGTGCTCGGCGCGGGCGGCGCCGCGGCATCGGGCGACGTCGTGGGCGGCAGGCCGGGCTGCTCGGTGAGTTCGCCGAGCACCGTGGTCCCGCCCTCCGGGTAGGCGCCAGTCAGCTCGTCAGCACGGGCTTCGCCCACGGCGCGCACGAGCGCGTGACGCACCAGTTCGCCGCTGACGTTCTCGGCCAGCCGGAAGGCCAGCAGCCGCCCCACCGCCAGCGAATCCTGCGGCGTCCAGGGGGCGGGCGTGATGCCGAGCAGCTGCAGTTCGAGGGGACGGCGCCGGCCCTGCAGGCCGGCCATCGGCGGCGTTGACGCCTTCGGCATAGCGGGTGAGCGCCGTGCGCGCCGGCCCGCCGAGCCGCGCGAACTCCGCCTCGGCGGCGGCACGGATGCGCAGGGTGAGCATGCGCCGGTCGATGGCGAGCGCCGGTTCGCCGAGCGCCTCGGCGAGGCGCCCCAGGCTGGCCCGGCGATAGAGCTCCATCTGCCACAGGCGATCGCGGGCATGGAGCGCGCCGGCTGCAAACCACGCGTCGTCGGTATCGCGGGCGTAGACGTGCGGCACGCCGTGCGCGTCGGACACGACCTCGACTGGCCCATGCAGGCCGGCGAGCGTCCAGGCCGTGTCCAAGGACGGGACCGAGCCGCGGGCCCACCACCACCCTGTGCCCACGCCGGCCGCGGCCAGGAGGACTATCGCCATGAGCAACCGTTTCACAGTCCTCCTCGCGCTCGTGTGGCTGGCTGCTGCCGCCCTTGCCCGCCTCGAACGGTTCGACTAGGATCGAGGGCTGTCGTAGCACCCTACGACGCGTCTAGAGCTTACAGGTTAGGCGCCAGACTGCAAAGTTGCGCGCGCGAGGAGAGTCACCGTGATCGAGGTGCAGCACCTCACCAAACGCTACGGCGGTTTCACCGCCGTGAACGACGTGAGTTTCAGCGTCGGGGCCGGCGAGATTCTCGGGTTTCTCGGCCCGAATGGCGCCGGCAAGACCACCACCATGCGCATCATCACCGGCTACATGCCCGCCACCGAGGGCGCGGTCACGGTGGCCGGTCATGACGTGTTCAGTGCGCCGATCGAGGCCAAGAAGCGCACCGGCTACCTGCCCGAGACGCCGCCGCTCTACCCCGACATGACGGTGCGCGACTACGTCACCTTCGTGGCCCGCATCAAGGGCGTGGCCTCGCGCGACGTGCGGAGCCGGGTCGACGAGGTCATGAAGAAGACCCACATCGCCGACATGGCCTCGCGCCACTGCGGCAAGCTCTCGAAGGGCTACAAGCAGCGCGTCGGCCTGGCCCAGGCGTTGATTCACAACCCCGACGTGCTGGTGCTCGACGAGCCCACCGCCGGCCTCGACCCGAAGCAGATCATCGAATCACGGCAGCTCATCAAGGATCTGGGCGGCAACCACTCGGTGGTGCTCAGCACGCACATCCTTCCGGAAGTGTCGCAGACCTGCAACCGCATCGTGATCATCGCCAAGGGCAAGGTGGTGGCCGTCGACACGCCCGCCAACCTCACGGCCCGCCTGCGCGGCAGCGAGACGATGTATCTGCAGGTGCACGCACCCGGCGCCGACGTCACGCCGGCCTTCACGGCCATCGCCGGGGTCACGCGCGTGAAGGCCGATCCCGGCGAGCACGGTCTCACGGTGGTCGAGGTCGACAGCGAACAGGGGCACGACGTGCGCCGCGAGCTGGCCGTCGGCCGTCGTCACGCACGGCTGGGGACTGCTCGAGCTGCGGCCGATGCGGATGAGCCTCGAAGACATCTTCCTCAGCCTCACGACCGAAGACACCAGCGCGGCGGCTGGCCCCGTGCCGGCTGCGGCCGAACCCTCGGAGGCCGCCCATGCGTAACGTGATCACCATCGCCCGCAAGGAACTGCAGGCCTACTTCGCCTCGCCGATCGCCTACATCGTGATCGGGTTCTTCGCGCTGCTCTTCGGCTACTTCTTCTACACCATGTTGTGGTACTTCGAGCGGCAGAGCATGCAGGTGCAGCCGGGCGGGGGCATGGCGATGAACCTGAACCAGATGCTCATCGGTCCGGTCTTCATGAACGTGAGCATCGTCGTGCTCTTCGTCATGCCGATGATCACCATGCGCAGCTATGCGGAAGAGAAGCGGTCCGGCACGATGGAGCTGCTGCTGACCTCGCCGCTCAGCGACCTGCAGATCATCCTGGGCAAGTTCTTCGGCGCCTTCGCGCTCTATGCCGTGATGCTCCTGGTCACGCTGCTCCATATGAGCGTGCTCTTCTACTACGGCGACCCGGAATGGAAGCCGGTGGCCACCGGCTACCTCGGGCTGCTGCTCATGGGCGGCTGCTTCATCTCGGCCGGCCTGTTCATCTCGAGCACGACCAAGAACCAGATCGTCGCCGGCATGGTGACCTTCGCGGTGTTCCTGTTGCTCTGGGTGATCAGCTGGATCGGCCAGTCGTTCGGCCCGACCGGGCAGGCGGTGGTCTCGCATCTGGCCATTCCTGAACACCTCGACGACTTTGCGCGCGGCATCATCGATACGAAGCACCTCGTGTATTACCTGAGCTTCATCGTGTTCGGACTCTTCCTCACGGCCAGGTCCGTGGATAGCGAACGGTGGCGGGGCTGATGGCGACGAAGATTTCGACCGTTCTCGGATGGCTCGGCACGGCCCTGGTGGTCGTGTCGCTCGGCATCAAGTTCCTCAAGCCCGAATGGGGCGCCTATCAGCAGTACGCGGCGCTGGCGGGGCTGGTCTGCATCCTGCTCTATCTGGTGCTGCAGTGGCGCGACTCGGCCACTGGGCCCAACGCGCGGCAGACCCGGCTCGGCACCCAGTCGATCGTCGGCATCGTGGCGGTGCTGGCGATTCTCACCGCCCTCAACTACCTGGGCGTGCGGCAGAACAAGCGCTGGGATCTGACCGCCAACCAGGTGTTCAGCCTGTCGGAGCAGACCCTGAAGGTGCTGCGCGGGCTCGACGCGCCGGCCAAGATCACCGTGTTCGATCAGGCCGCCGGGCTTCGACCGCTTCCGCGACCGGCTCGAGGAATACACCTACCAGACCAAGCAGCTCACGGTCGAGTACGTCGACATCGACCGCCAGCCGGCCCGCGCGCGCGAGGCCAACGTCACCACCATGGGCACGATGGTGCTCGACTACAAGGGCCGCGTCGAGCGCATCACCGCGCCCGAGGAACAGGACATCGCCAACGCGCTCATCAAGGCCACGACCGGCCAGGAGCGCAAGGTCTACTTCACGCAGGGTCACGGCGAGAAGGACCCGGCCAGCACGCGAGCGCGCGGGCTACAGCGCCGTGGTCGAGGCGCTCAAGGCCGACAACTACGGCTTCGAGAAGCTGGTGCTGGCGCAGACGCTCGGCCGTGCCCGAGGGCGCCGCCGCGGTGATCGTGGCGGGGCCGCGCACCGACTTCTTCCCCGGCGAAATCGACGCCATCAAGCAGTACCTGGCCAAGGGCGGCAAGCTGCTCGTGATGCTCGACCCCGGCACCAAGAAGGGCGAGGCACTGCTGCCGAACGTCGATGCGCTCGTGGCCGACTGGGGCATCCAGGCCGGCGACGACGTGGTCGTCGACGCCTCGGGCGTGGGCCAGATGTTCGGCGCCGACGCCTCGGTGCCGGTGGCGGCCAGCTACCCCGCGCATCCCATCACCGAGCGCTTCAACCTGATGACGGCCTATCCGCTGGCGCGATCGATTTCGACCGCGACACAAGGACGGCCGCACGCCGCAGCCGTTCATCGAGACGAGCGCGCAGAGCTGGGCCGAAGCGAACCTCGAGGGCCTGCTCGCGGGCGAGCAGGTGTCGCTCGACGCCGCCGCGGGCGACCGGCCAGGGACCCATTGCCCTGGCGATGGCCGTGTCGGCGCCGGCCCCGACGCGCCGAAGCCGGCCGACCCGGCGCCCGGCGCCGAGGCGCCTCCGGCACCCGAGACGCGCGTGGTCGTGATCGGCGATTCCGACTTCGCCGCCAACTTCGGCCTCGGCATCCAGGGCAACAAGGATCTCTTCATGAACGCGATGGGCTGGCTGTCGCAGCAGGAAGGGCTGATCGCCGTGCGGGCGCGCGCGCCCGAAGATCGCCGGCTGACGATGACCGCCGACCAGGTGCAGATGGTCGCCATCCTGTCGATCTTCCTGATTCCGGCAGCGATCTTCGGCCTGGGCGTCTACACCTGGTGGCGGAGGCGATAGCCCATGCGAGGAGTGTGGTCGACGCTGGCGCTCGTGGCCGTGGCCGTGGGCCTCGGCGCATACATCTACTTCGTCGATTCGACGCGGACCGACACCGAAACGAAGGAGAAGGTCTTCGCCGTCACGGCCGACGCCGTGGAAGAACTGCGGATCGTGTCGAAGGGCGATACGTCGGTGGTGAAGAAGACCGACGGCGCCTGGGCGCTGGTGGAGCCGCTCGCGACCGACGCCGACACCAACGAGGTGACCGCGCTCGTCAACAGCCTGGCCTCGCTCGAACTGAATCGCGAGGTGGATCCCAAAGCGGCCGACCTGGCGCAATACGGCCTCGCGGCGCCCAAGGCCGACATCACGTTCACCGCCGCGGGCGGCGCCACCGGCCGGCTCCGGCTCGGCGACGCCACACCGACCGGCAGCGACGTGTATGCGCTGAAGGGCGACGACGGGCGCGTGTTCCTGGTGTCGACCTTCGCCGAGACCAGCCTCGTGAAGTCGGCGTTCGATCTGCGCGACAAGCGCGTGCTGCGCTTCGAGCGCGACAAGGTCGACGGCCTCGAAATCACCAGCGCGGGCGCCACGGCCGCGCTCACCCGCACCAACTCCGACTGGCGCGTGACCGCCCCATCGGGCGCGCGTGGCGACTACGGCGCCATCGAGGGGCTGCTCACACGGCTTTCGACCACGATGATGTCGGGCATCGAGACCACGGACATCAGCGCCCTGCAGAAGTATGGCCTCGACGCGCCGGCGGCCACGGTGGTCGTGAAGGCCGGCTCGGCCAGCGCCACGCTGGCCATCGGCACGACCGTCGAGGGCAAGGCCTTCGCGCGCGACCTGGCGCGGCCGATGGTCTTCACCATCGACGGCGCGGTGGCGACCGACCTGCAGAAGGGCGCCGCCGAATATCGCAAGAAGGAGATGTTCGATCTGCGGGCGTTCTCGGCGCAACAGATCGTACTCACCCGCGGCGCCGACACCCTCACCTTCCAGAAGAAGGCCGGGAGCGGCGAGAACCCGGTGGATGCGTGGACCGTCACCGGTCCGGGGGCCGCCGCCACGCGCGAGGTCAAATCCGGACTGATGGAAGAGGCCCTGAACAAGCTGACGGGGCTGCGGGCCCGCACCTTCGACGCGGGGCTACCGGCCACCGGCACGTTGCCCATCATGACGGTGAAGCGCGCAGTTCGACGAGGGCAAGACGGAAGAGGCCAGCTTCGCCCGCGCCGGCGACGACGCGCTGGTGGTGCGGCCTGATGAAGGCGGGGCGATGCGCCTCGACATCACGGCCATCGAAGAGGCGCTGCAGGCCTTCGACACGGTACTGGCGCCGCCTGCGCCAGCGACACCCGCGCCGGCCACGCCGCCGGCCGCGGCCGCCCCGCCCGAGAAGAAGCCGTGAGGCTTCGGGGGCTCCGCGCCGTCGCGCTCGGAGCCCTCTTGACCTCGGCCTGTGCGCGACCAGCTCTCTCGACGGCGCCACCAGCGGCGCCAGAGGTCACCACCCCCGAGACCCGCGTCTCCCGCCTGGCCGCGGTGGTGGACCGCGTGCTCGAAGGGCGCGCGTTCGAGCGCGCCACCACGGCGTTCGTCGTTCGCTCCCTCGCCACGGGCGAGACCCTCTATCGGCGCCATGGGCGCACCTGGCTGGTGCCCGCCTCCACGATGAAGGTGCTCACCACCGTCGCCGCAGCCGAGCGCCTCGGCTGGGGCTACCGGTTCGAGACCCGCCTTGTGGCCCTGGGTCCGGTCGCAAACGGCACGCTCCGCGGCGACCTGGTCGTCGTCGGCACTGGCGATCCCACGATCAATCCGCGCCACCCCGAGCGGATGACGGTCTT
Organism: uncultured Acidobacteriota bacterium; assembly: GCA_963814395.1. Taxonomy (GTDB): domain Bacteria; phylum Acidobacteriota; class Vicinamibacteria; order Vicinamibacterales; family UBA2999; genus CADEFD01. Next base: position 49,358 of record CAWFCS010000026.1, on the reverse strand, counting down.
CGACGATTGGGCGCGGGCGCTCCAGGCGCGCGGCATCCGCCATGTCGCCGGACACGTCGTGGGCGACGACTCGGCGGTCGAGGAACCGGGCTTCGGCATCGGCTGGGCGTGGGACGACTTCGTGCTCGGCTACGGCGCCGCCTACGGGGCGCTTCAGTTCAACGACAACGAAGCCGAGGTCACGATGGGCCCGGGCGCGACCCCCGGGGCGCCGCCGGTGGTCTACGTGTCGCCGTCGAATCACGGGTTGCTGCTCGACGTGCAGGCCGTCACCGCGCCGGAAGGGACACCGCCGAGGCTGGCCGTGGCGCGCGAGCCGGGCACGCGCTTCCTCACGGTGACGGGACGCGCACCGCTCGGCAGTGCACCCCTGTCGGAGACGGTGGCGGTGGCCAATCCGACGCTGTTCTTCGCCGCCGAACTGCGGGCCACCCTGATGCGTCACGGCATCGAGGTCGACGGCGCCGCCGTGGACATCGACGAATATGGCGAGCGGCCGCGCGCCGCCGATGGCACCACGCTGCTCGTCGATCTCTCGCCGCCGCTCAGCGCCATCGTGGGTCCCATGCTGCAATGGAGCCGCAACAGCTACGCGGAGACGCTCGTCACCGCGCTCGACCCGGTGCCGCCGGCCTCGGCCGACGAGGGACTCGTCGTGTTGCGTGACACGCTCGGAGCGCTGGGCGTCTCGCCCGACGGCTATCACGCGCGTGATGGCTCTGGGCTCTCGCGCAACGACTACCTGTCGGCCGACGCGCTCGCGGACACGCTGGCAGCGGCCTGGGCGCGGCCGGATCTGCGCGCCCCGCTCCTGGCCGCGTTGCCCGCAGTCGGACGCCCCGGCACGCTCTCACGGCGCCTGGCCGACACCCCGGCGGCCGGTCGCGTGCACGCCAAGACCGGCTCGATGTCGAACGTGCGGTCGCTCGCCGGCTACGTCACCACCGCTGCCGACGAACCGGTGGTGTTCGCGTTCATCAGCAACGGCTTCGACGTGCGCGGCAGCGAGATCGACGCGCGGGTCGACGACTTGCTCCTGGCGCTGGTTGCGCTCACGCCGCCATAGCTCGCACGGCGGGCGCCGCCCCGCTTAGCGACGGTCGTCGTGGTCGTCGTCGTCCTTGTCGTCGGGGTCACCGCGGTACAGGTGGAGACGCCAGGCGCTCCGGCCATGGGTGGCCGCGTAGAGCACGCGGCGGTCCTGCGAGAGCGTGAGCCCGGCCACTTCCACAGCCGGTAGACCGTGGCCCGCGGTCTCCCACGCCGTGGTCCCCTGGCGTAGCACCAGCACGCCGAAATCGGTGCCCGCATACAGGTCGCCCGTGCCGTTGTCCCGGACGAGCGCGGTCACCGGCAGATCGCCCATCGGGCCGGTGCCGCCGTCGAGCGGCGTCCATGTGGCGCTCCCCGCTGCTGGGTTGTAGCGCACCTCGAAGACATGACCTGGCGTGGCGGCCGTGGCGGCGCTGTAGCCGCTGTACGCGATCCATGCGTGGTTGGCGTCGGCGGGGTCCACGGCAATCCCGCTCGGGAAGCGGTTCGGTGCCGCGGCTGACAGCGAGTCGAGCCGCGTGAAGGTCACCGCCGCGGCCAGGCCGCCGGCATTGCGTGAGAGGAAGATGCGGCCGGGGGACGTGCCCACCCACAGCGTGCCGGTGTCGCCGCTCGATCGCTCGAGCGCTGCCACGAAGCCGCCGCCGCGCGTGCCGAGGGCCGCCACGGTGAGGTCGGTGGCGCCGGGCGCACCGAGCCGCACGAAGTCGCCGCAGTTCACGTTGGCCGACGAGGTCGTGAACTCCGGGCAGTTGGCTTCCAGATACGCCTGATCGCCACCCCAGTTCTGGGTGCGCCACACGCTCTGGGAGCCGTGGAAGATGGTGCGGGCCGCGCCGGGATGCGGATCGGCGATGTTGGGTGGATAGAAGAGCGACCCCTCGGGGCTGGCCACGATCGGTCCGGTCGCCACGACCCACATGGTAGGGTCGCCGCCCCGGAAGTTCACATCGGTGGCTTGCCCCGTGAACGTGTTGAAGAGGTAGTCGGAACTCGCCCCGGAGATGCCCGCCTGGCCGCCGTCGCCATAGATCGTCTCCGACCAGCGCCGCCGGCGGGACTCGTTGATCCAGGTGCCGTTGTCCTGGGTGCCGCCGATCAGGTTGCGCACATTCTGCGGATCGACGCGCACGCTCTGGAACTGCAGCGTGGACAACCCGGCGTTCAGGCTGATGATGCGCTCGGGCACTCGCGCCAGCAGGCGCTGGCAGGCGACGAGTGACGACGCCGGAAGGCCGCGGTCGGCACACTGGGCCGAGATGTCGCGGAACCGGCCGTTCGAGCGCACGATGCCGCCATCCGAGCCCGAGAAGAACTGGAACGGGTTGCGCGGGTTCACGACCAGCGCATGGTGGTCGGGATGCAGGTTCACGGCCGTGGTCGGATTGGCGCCTTCCACCGTCATGTCGGTGAACGTCACGCCGCCGTCGGTCGACAACACCACGCCGCGGCCATTCGAGAGTCCGTAGGTCTCGCCGTACTGGTGCGAGCCACCGAGGTAGACGATATCGGGATGGCCGGGCGGCGTCACGATGTAGCTGTCGTACCAGCACTGACCGCCGCAGAAGTCGAACGAGCCATATCCGGGGTTCGTGGGGTCGGGGCTCGTCAGGCTGGTCCACCCGGCGTTGTTGTTGGCGCCGAGCAGCGTAGCCGCCGGCGTGGTGTTGACGGCATCGGCGCGGAACACCTGGCTGTAGACCGCCCCGGCGCCAAGATTGCCCTGGCCGCCGTCGCCGATGTAGACGCGCGTGGCGCCGTTCTTCGTGGTGACGTCGAACTCGGTGCGGCTCGTGTTCACGGCAAACGACGTCGGGAAGAAGATCCGCTCGAACGCGCCGCCGCCGGTCGATCGCCACAGCCCTTGCTGATAGGCCGATGCGTAGAGTGTGGTCGGGTCGAGCGGATCGAGCTTGATGCGGCGCACGCCGCGCACGCTGTTGTTGCCGCCCCAGATGAGCGCCCATGAGGCGCCGCCATCGGTCGTCTTGTAGACGCCGAACGGTGCAGCCACCGGAACCGGGTTGCTGGTGGTACCACCCGAGACCGAGCTGATGCCGCGCACGGCCCTGGCAGTGGCGATGTAGATGATGTTGGCGTTGGTCGGGTCGACGGCAATCGAACCGATGGCGCGACCGTACGCGATCGCGGCGCTCGCAGCGACCAGCTCCCACTTCTCGCCGCCATCGGTCGACTTGTAGAGGCCCACGCCGGCGCCTGAGTCGCCCGAGGCATTGGCCTCGCCCGTGCCCGCGTAGATGGTGTTGCCCGACCGGTCGTTCGGGTCGAAGGCGAGCGAGCCGATGGCGCTCGTGGCCAGTTCCTCGGTGACGAACCGCCAGTGCGGCCGCGGGTCGAGCGCGCGATCCGTGATCCACACGCCACCGCCTGCGGCCGCCAGCCACACGCGGCAACGCTTTTCGGTGCAGGTCGGCGCGATGAGTAGCGCCGTGATGCGGCCCGACACGATGGTGTCACCTTCCGGCCCGCCGCCGTAGACACTGAGCGCCGCCGGCACGTACGACACGCTGGGGCCCACCAGCCGCCACTGCCCGGCACGCCCGCTCCGGGTGCGGCCGCGGATTTCGGAGTAGGCGCGCATCGCCTCGACCGTGGAGGCAAACGGCACTTCGTCGAGTGGAAACGCCTTGGTGAGATAACGTTCCTCTTCCGCCGCCAGCGGTCCGCTCTCGTTGGCCCCCACCGACATGCGCCGCTTGTCGCCCGCCTGCTCGGTGGCGGCGTCAGGATCCGAGAAGAACTTCGCCGATTTCACGAACGTCGCCGGTCCGCGGCCGACCAGGGCGACGAGCGCGGTGCATGCACACAGGAGTGCGGCTGTGATGAACACGGCCTTCAGGTTCTTCATGGCGGATCCTCCAGACGGGGGCCCAGGACGGAGAGCGAGCCATTCTTTTTCGCGGGCCGGGGAGGGTCAAGGGCAAATACGGCGGGCGCCGTACTTCCTGCACCGTATTTGAGAATCGTCTAGAGGGTGACGAAGCGCCCGAACAGCGCGGCCATGACGAAGCCCACCAGGCCGACCACGACGGCGCCGGCCATGCCCACGGCAAACGGCTTGAGCCCCACGCCCTTGAACACGGAGAAGCTGGTGTTCAGGCCCACGGCGGCCATGGCGGTGCCGAGCAGCCACTGGGCGCCAAGACGGTCACCGAGCACCGCGGTGAGCGCGCTCCAGCCCGCTTTGTCCCATACCCCATAGGCCAGCTGGCCGCTGCCGAGCATGGCGTCGCCCATCGACCGCACGCCCGCCATGGCCACGAACCCGAGCACGAAGGTGGGCACCAGCGACTGCCAGCGCACGGCCGCGCGCCGCCCACCTGCGCCGGCGCCACCGTCGCGACGATGCATCCAGGTGAGCACCGGGATCACGACGGCGAGAAACAGGTTGCGCGTGAGCTTGGTGACGGTGGCCACGCGGAGCACGGCGTCGTCGCCGTAGATCTGCCGGTAGGTGAGCGCCGCCCCGACGACCTGAGACGTGTCGTGCACGGCCGTTCCGAGGAAGAGGCCGATGGCCGCCGACCCTGGCAGCAGCGCATGGGCGAGATAGGGATAGACCAGCATGCCGAACAGACCGAAGGCCACGACGTTGGCGACGGCGTAGGCCACCTCCCGCTCGTCGGCCTCGATGGCCGGCGCCGTGGAGACGATGGCGGTGACGCCGCAGATGCTCGTGCCCGCGGCGATGAGCGTACCCAGGCGCGGCGGCAGGCCCAAGCGCTTGTTGAACCAGGTGACGAACACGAGGCCGGTGGTGATCGCCGCCACCACCACCGGGATGCCGGCGGCGCCCAGGCGCGCCATCTCGATGACGCTCAGTTTGATGCCCACGAGCACGATGCCCAGGCGCAGGAGCGTCGTGGTGCAGAACTTCAGGCCCGGGCCGAGCGACGGCGGCAACGGCAACAGGTTGCGGAGCAGCAGGCCGAGCACGATCGCGACCGGCACGCCCGACACCGGGCTGGCACCCGTGAGACCGCGGGCCGCCAGCAGCGCCTGCCCGATCAGGTCGGCCAGGCTGAATCCGGCCAGCATGACGACGGCGGCGGCGGCCACGCCAGGGATCACCGTGGAAAGGGATGTCACGCGCGGCGATTCTAGCGCGGGCGCCGCTGCTATGCGAGCAGCCAGACGCCGCCGACCGCCACCGCGGCCAGCGACGTGGCGTAGACAATCGTGCGCCGCACGGCAGCATCCGAGCGTCCCGAGGCAGCGGCGACCGAGCCAATCACCGCGGCGAAGGCGGTCATCGCCGCGATGGCGCCGACGCCGAAGGCCGACGAGATACAGGCCGGCCTCCACCCGCGACGGGAAGAGCAGCGACGGCAGCACCCCGAACAGATGCGAACTGCCGGCCAGTCCGTGCATGGCGCCCATCGCGAACGACGCGCGGCCCGAGACATGATGGTCGACGTGCGGGCGTCGCACATGCCAGAGGCCCCACACGCCAATCGCGATGAGCGCGGCCCCCACCGCCCGCTCGCTCCAGGCCGACAGGGCGTCGAGCGGCAGCAGCGCACGGAACGCCAGCAGCAGCACGCCCACGAGCAGCACCCCGGCAGTGTGCCCCACGCCCCACACCAGGCCCGACCGCCACGCGGCGCGCTCGGTGCTCACCGCCAGCGGCGCCACGGCGGCGAGATGATCGGGGCCCGCGAGGACATGAAGGAACCCGGCGGCGAGCCCGGTGAGAACGGCCAGCAGCACGACAGAACCCTCGCTACCGCTGAATCGACTTGCGGATGAAGAACTCGTCGAGCGCCAGAGGGCCGATTTCGCGGCCGATGCCGGACTTCTTGTAGCCGCCAAACGGCGCCAGCACGTTGAAGCGCGCGCCGTTGATGTCGACCTGACCCGTGCGCAGCCGCCGGGCCACGGCCAACGCGCGCTCCGCACTGCCCGACCACACGCCGCCAGCCAGCCCGTAGGGTGAGTCGTTGGCGATGCGCACCGCGTCAGCCTCGGTGTCGTAGGGAATCATCGCCAGCACCGGTCCGAAGATCTCGTCCTGGGCGATGGTCATGGCGTTTGCGACATCCGCGAAGATCGTCGGCTCCACGTAGAAGCCGGTGGGCAGCGACGCAGGCCGTCCACCGCCGGCCACGACGCGCGCACCCTCGGCCCTGCCCTTCGCGATGTAGCCGAGCACGCGAGTCGCGCTGCGCGGCGGACACGAGCGGGCCCAGGCGCGTGCGCGGCCTGGAACGGATCGCCCATGGCCAGCTTCCCCACCTGCGCCACCGCCAGCTCGATGGCCTCGGCGTAGCGGCCGCGCGGCACCAGCAGACGCGTCCAGGCCGAGCAGGTCTGCCCCGAGTTCTGCATGCAGTGATTCACGCTGGCGGCGATGGCCTTCTCGAAGGGCGCGTCGTCGAGCACGAGGCATGGCGGACTTGCCGCCGAGTTCGAGGCACACCTTCTTGATGCCGTCACCGGCCACGGCCGCCACGCGGCGCCCGGCCGCCAGCGACCCGGTGAAGCTCACCATGTCGATATCGGGGTGCGCCGAAATCGCCTCGCCCACCACGCTGCCGTCGCCCGACACGATGTTGATGACCCCGGCCGGCAAGCCGATCTCCTGCATGGCCTCAGCGAGCACGAACGCGCTGAGCGGCGCGAGCTCGGCGGGCTTCAGCACGACGGTGCAGCCGGCGGCGAGCGCCGGCGCGATCTTGCACACGATCTGGTGGAACGGATAGTTCCAGGGCGTGATGCAGCCGACGACGCCGACCGGTTCCTTCACGACCAGGGAGTGGCCGATCACCTCTTCGAGCCGCGCCTCGCGGATGAACCCGGCGTTGGCGCCGAGCATCGAGATGGGGAACTCGACCTGCACCTTCGTGCCGTAGCCGAACGGGGTGCCAACTTCATGCGTGATGGCCGTGGCCATCTCGATGGCTCGCGGCTTCAGCGCGGCCGCGAGCCGTTCGAGCCACTGCGCGCGTGCCTCGACCGTGGTGTGGCCCCACGCGCCATCGAAGGCAGCGCGGGCCGCCGAGACGGCGGCAGCCACGTCGACGGCCGTGCCGCGCGGCACGCGGCCGATCACCTGCTCGGTCACCGACGACACGACCTCGGTCGTGTCGCGGCCGGTCGAGGGACGCCAGTCGCCGTCGATGAAATGGTGGAGGTACTCGGTCATGGGCAGGGCTGCCCCGGACGCGGTTCGCGCCGGGCACGCGAACCGTGATTGTACGTCAGGGCTGATATTCTGACGGGTGCGAGCGCGGTCGCTGGGGCCGCCTCAGACGGAGAGTTGGACATGCGAATCGAAGGCAAGACGTTCCTCACCACCGGCGGCGCCTCGGGACTCGGCCGGGCCGCGGCCGAAGCGATCGTGGCGGCCGGCGGACACGCGGTGCTGCTCGACGTCAACGCCGACGTGGGCGCGGCCACCGCGCAGGCGCTTGGATCGCGCGCCCTGTTCGTGACGGCCGACGTCACGAGCGAGACGGACGTGCAGAACGCCATCCACGCGGCGGTCGCCGCATTCGGCGGACTGCACGGCGTCGTGAATGCCGCCGGCATCGGCCCTGCGGCCAAGGTGGTGGGCAAGAACGGCCCGCACCCGCTCGACCTGTTCGAGAAGACGATTCGGGTGAACCTCACCGGCACGTTCAATGTGCTGCGTCTGGCCGCGGCCACGATCGCCACCAACCTGCCCGACGCCGACACTGGCGAGCGCGGCGTGCTCATCAACACCGCGTCGATTGCCGCGTTCGACGGCCAGATCGGCCAGCCCGCCTACGCCGCGTCGAAGGGCGGCATCGTGGCCCTCACGCTGCCGGTGGCGCGCGAGTTCGCGGCCATCGGCATCCGCTGCGTCACGATTGCTCCGGGCATCTTCGACACGCCGCTCCTCGCGGCGCTGCCGGAAGCCGCGCGCACCTCGCTCGGCCAGCAGGTGCCGTTTCCGTCGCGGCTCGGCAGGCCCGCGGAGTACGGCGCGCTCGTGCGCCACATCATCGAGAACGTGATGCTGAACGGCGAGGTGATTCGCCTCGACGGCGCGCTCCGAATGGCGCCTCGTTAGAGCAGGGACTAGGGACTAGGGACTGGGGACTGGGGCTTGCCAAGCGCTTGCCCACCAGCCGCTAGCTGCCCAGAAGTTCCCGGGCGGCAGCGATGATTTCGGCAGCGTCGCCGACCAGGCCGCCGCCCTGCGCGAGGTCGGCCTTGCCGCCGCCCTTGCCGCCGAAGCGCGCGACGAGCGCCTTCAGCACGGCCGAGGCGTCGACGGCGACGTCGGCCGCGCGGGCCACGACCACGAGGGCCGGCTGCGAGGCCGACACGACCGCCACGCACACGCCCGCATGGGTCGCGGCCGCGGCGGCGACCGCCTTCAAGCCCGGCAGCGTCCCATCCGTCCAACGCCTGGGCGATCACGACGCGGCCGTTCATCCGGGTGCCCGCCGTCACCAGTTCCGCGGCGATCATGCGTGGCCAGTTGCTCCTGCAAGCCGCGCACGCTGCGGCCGAGCGTCTTGTTCTCGCCCTGCAGCCGCTCGATTGCGGGTCCGAGCTCTGCCGGCTGACACCGACAGGGCCCGGTTCGTGGCCGCCAGCGCCTCGCGCCACTCGCGCAGCAGCGACAGAGCCCGTCCGCCGCAGCGGAACTCCACGCGTGCCCCGCCCTTGAACTTCTCCCAACCGGTCACGGCAATCACGCCGATGCCCCCGGTGCGCAGCACGTGCGTGCCGCCGCAGGCCGACAGATCGAAGTCGGCGACCTCGACCAGGCGCAGCATGCCCGCCCGTCCCGACTCTTTGCGCAGCGGCAACGACGCCGCCTCCGCCGCCGAGACGAACCGGACGCGCACCTCGCGGTCCTGCCACACCACGCGATTGGCCTCGTCTTCCACCGCGGCGATCTCGGCTGGCGTCACGAAGCGGTGCAGGTCGATCGTGGCCGACGTGGTGCCCAGGTGAAAACTTTCGGTGCGGGCCTGGCACACGATCTCGAACGCCGCCGACAGCACGTGCTGTCCGGTGTGCTGCTGCATGTGGTCGAAGCGGCGCGGCCAGTCGATGGCGCCGGCCACGACCGCGCCCATCTCGAGTGGTCCGTCCACGACGTGCACGACGCCGCCCTCGTCGCGATCCACCACGTCGAGCACGCGCCGGCCGCCGAGCATGCCGGTGTCGTGCGGTTGGCCACCCGACGTGGGATAGAAGGCCGTGGCTGCGAGTACCGACGTCGAAGTTCGCCCCGGCGGGCTGGCACGAGGTCACGGCCGAGTAGCACTCCTGCCGGTAGGCGTCGGTGTAGTAGAGGCGGTCGGTCATGGATTCGGCACCAGGGGATCGGAGACGCCGGCGTCGGCGAAGCCCGCGGCCCGCAGCCGGCAGCTGTCGCAGTGGCGGCACGGCCGGCCACCGGTCGACCGGGTCGTAGCAACTGTGCGTGAGGCCGTAGTCGAGCCCGAGCGACACGCCGAGCCGCACGATGTCGGCCTTCGACAGCTCGATGAGCGGCGCATGCACGGTGAACGCCTGCCCCTCGACGCCCGCCTTGGTGGCCACGCGGGCCAGCGCTTCGAACGCGCGGATGAACTCGGGCCGGCAATCGGGGTAGCCCGAGTAGTCGAGGGCGTTCACGCCGATGAACGCGTGCGCGGCGCCCACCACTTCGGCCCAGCCGAGCGCAAGCGACAGGAACACCGTGTTGCGGGCCGGCACGTACGTGACGGGGATGACCGCAGGATCGATGGGCACGTCCTTGGGCACGGCGATGTCGGCGGTGAGTGCCGACCCGCCCATGCGCGAGAGGTCCACTTCGATCTCGAGATGCTGGCGCACGCCGAGCGCCGCAGCCACGCGGCGAGCTGCGTCGAGTTCCATGCACGTGGCGCTGTCCGTAGCGGATGCTGAGCGCGAAGAGATCGAAGCCGTCGCGCAGGGCGACGGCGGCGGCGGTGTAGGAATCGAGGCCTCCGCTGAGGAGGACGACGGCAGCGGGCATGGCCTCGTATTGTCCCGCAAACGGTCGCCCCACCACACCGGCTCGACACGCACGCCGGTGCCCAGGCACACTGAGGACCACCCATGGCGCTGCCGTTTGGAACCACCTGCGTGTCTCCTCTCAGCCACACGTCGCGGGCCATGGGCCTGACTCTGGCCCTGGCGATGGCGATGGCGCTGGCGGGCTGCGGCGAGCCGGCTCCCGAGGCGCCTCCGCGCGCGGCCGCACTGCTGGCAGCCGTCACCGTGACGCTGGAAAGCGCCTTCCAGCCCGCTGTCCTGACCCTGCCGCCGGACGCGGCGCAGATCTCCCTGCGGCTCCCAGGTGAACTCGGCGACGTGGACCAGCTGACGGCCGAGATCTCACCCGCGGATGCGCCGGACGAGGTGAAGCGATGGCCCGTGGACGGCGCCGCCAGCGGCAACGACGGCGCGAAGGCCAGCGTGACGCTGCCCGCCTTCGCCCTGCCGCCAGGCGCCTACCGCCTGACCGTCTGGCAGGGCGATGCCGAGGTGGTGCAACGGTACGCGTTCCAGATTCGCAAGTAGCGGCGACGCCGCGACCCCGGTCTCCCTTGCATCCGGCCCTGGCGGCAGGGGAGACTCTGGGTGCGGCCCGATGACAGAACGCACGCTCGACCTCCTCGGCGGCTCGCCCCTGTTCGACAAGCTGACGCCGCGCCTGCGACAGGCGCTGGTGGAGGTGGCGACGACCCGGCGTCTGGCGACCGGCGACCGGCTGCTGGTCACCGGCGAGCTGAACTCGGCGCTGTTCATCGTGGTCGAGGGCGCGGTGGACGTGCTGCTGCCAGGGGTCGACACGCCGCATGTCCGTCTCGGCGTCGGTGAGTGCGTGGGGGAACTGTCGCTCATCGACGGCCATCCCGTGTCGGCCGACGTGGTCGCCGCCGAGGCCACCACCCTGCTGCAACTCGACCACGCGCGGGTGTGGACGCTGATTGAATCGAGCGCGGTCTTCGCCCGCAACCTGCTGCGGGTGCTGGCCGGCCGGGTGCGGCACGACCACGCCGTGCTGGCCGAGTCGAGCGACGAACGGCGGCGCTTCGAGCGCCTCTCGATGGTCGACGGCCTGACCACGCTGCACAATCGCCGCTGGTTCGACGAGGTCTTCCCGCTGCACGTCGGCCGGCTGCTCACCGAAGGCCGCGCTGGCGCGCTGCTCATGGCCGACGTGGACCGCTTCAAGGACCTCAACGACGCACACGGGCACGCCGTCGGCGACATGGCCCTGCGCCGCATTGCCAAGGCGCTCACGGCCGGGCTCCGTCCCGGCGATCTGCTGGCGCGCTACGGCGGCGAGGAATTCGTGGTGCTGGTCTCCGACGTGGATACCGACGCCGGCAAGGAGGTGGCCGAGCGGCTGCGCCGGCAGGTGAGCGACCGCGCCAGCGACGACGCGCCGGCCTGCACGCTGTCGGTCGGCGTGGCCACGCTGCGGGCCGGCGAGACGTTTCAGGCGCTCGTGGCCCGCGCCGATGCCGCGCTCTTCCGCGCCAAGCAGAGCGGCCGCGATCGGGTCAGCAGCTGACGTGCCGAGAACCGCGGCGTAGCGGCCTAGACGCCGCGTACGTCGGCGCCCCAGATGTACTTGTGCGCCTGCAACTGCATGCGCACCGGCAGCCGGTCGGCCAGCACCCATTCCGCAGAGCGTCTTCGGGTCGAGCACGCCGTGCACGGGCGAGAAGAGCACGCCGGCCACCTTCGCGCCCAGCTGCTCCCGCGTGAGCACTTCGCGGGCGTAGTCGTAGTCGACGCGGTCGCGAATCACGAACTTCACTTCGTCGTGCGGCCGCAGCCGCGCGAAGTTGCCGGCGTCGTGCTTCGCCGCTTCCCCGCTGCCCGGACACTTCACGTCCATGATCACGGTGGCGTAGGGCGGCACGTGTTCGATGCTGCGGTGGCCACCGGTCTCGATCAGCACCTGCATGCCGGCGGCGTGCAGGCGGTCCATCAGAGGATAGACGTCCTTCTGCAGCAGCGGCTCGCCGCCGGTCATCTCGACCAGATCGCAGCCGTGACGGGTGACCTCGGCCACGATGTCGTCGAGCGACATCTTGCCGCCCTCGTGGAACGCGTAGGGGCTGTCGCACCAGGTGCAGCGCAGGTCGCACGCCGTGAGGCGCACGAACACACACGGCCGGCCGGCGTGGCTCGACTCGCCCTGGATGGAATAGAAGATCTCGTTGATCGTCAGCATGCACCGCGCGCCCGCAGGCGCCGCAATCGATTATTGTAGTCTGGACCGCAGGAGTCCTCGATGCCCACAGCCCCGTCTGCCTACGTCTTCTACACCAAGCCCACCTGAACCACCTGCAAGAACGCCAGGAGTTTCCTGGCAGAGCATGGGGTGGCCGTGGACGACCGCGACATCAACAAGGCGCCGCCGACCCGCGCGTTTCTCGAAGCGCACATCGACGCGCAAGGACTTCCTGCGGTTCGTGAGCACACGCAGCCCGGTCTTCAAGACGCGGCCGCTGCCCGCGTCCAAGAAGGAGGCCATCGACCTGATGATGGAACAGCCCAACCTGATCCGGCGGCCAATCCTGGTGCGCGGCACGCAGGTGATCTTCGGCTTCGACAAAGAGGCGTACGCGAAGGCGCGATGAGCGTGCGCGTCGGCACGTCGGGCTGGAGCTATCCCGGCGGCCGGGGCACCTGGAACGGCACGTTCTATCCCGCGAAGGGCGCGCGCCCGCGCGGGTTCGACGAGCTCGAATTCTACGCGCGCTGGTTCGACGTGGTCGAGGTGAACTCGACCTTCTACGGGCAGCCGCGCGCGCCGGTCACGGCGAAGTGGGCCGACCGCACGCCGGCGGGCTTCGAGTTCGCGATCAAGCTCTTCCAGAAGTTCACGCACCCGGCGATGTTTCGCGAGGCCGTGGCCGCGCACGCGCCGGGCGCGGCGCCCGCGGCCCTCGAGCTCGCCGGCGTCGTGCGCCAGACCGACGTGGACGAGTTCAAGACCGGCGTGGAGCCGCTGGCCGCCGCCGGCAAGCTGGGCGCGCTGCTGGTGCAGTTCCCGCCGAGCTTCACCGCCACGCCCGAAGGCGTGGACTACCTGGGCTGGCTGCTGCGCACGTTCGCCGCCTACCCGCTCGCGGTGGAGTTGCGGCACAAGTCCGTGGAGCGACCAGGGAGCGGACACGACGGCACTGCTCAGCGCGTATGGCGCGGCCTGGGTGCTCATCGACGAGCCGAAGTTCCGCTTCTCGATCCAGCAGAACTGGCAGGCGCCGGCCGCGCCGGCCGACGCGGCGCTGGCCTACCTGCGGTTCCACGGCCGCAACGCCGCCGAGTGGTGGCGCCACGCCGCGGCCGAAGACCGCTACAACTACCTGTACTCGGCGCAGGAACTCACGCCGCTCGCCGACGCGGCCGCCGGCCTGACGGCGCAGCCTGAAGAAGGCCTATCTCTTCTTCAACAACCACTTCTCGGCGCAGGGCGTGGCCAACGCGGTGCAGCTCAGGCGGCAACTGCACCAGCCGGTGCCGTCGCCGCTGCCGCCGGCGCTGGTGGAACGCTTCCCCTGGCTCGAGGAGCCCGTGAGCGCTACTTGACGGTCATGCGGACGATGCGGTCTTCCGCCACCGTCTTCTGCACGACGTCCATGCCGGAGATGACCTTGCCGAACACCGTGTACTGCCCGTTCAGGCGCGCCGCCGGCGCCAGCGTGACGTAGAACTGGCTGTCGGCCTTCGCCGGATCGCCGGCATGCGCCATGGCGACGGCGCCGAGCACGTGCGTGCGGGTCTTGGTGATCTCGGCCACGCCGATCGGCTTGCCGCTGCCGCTGGTGCCCCAGCGATCCTTCTTGGTCATGTCGCGCGTGAGCGGATCGCCCATCTGGATGACGAAGCCGGGCACGACGCGGTGGATGCGCATCCCGTTGTAGAAGCGCTGCTTCACCAGTTCGACGATGCGGGCCACGGTCTTGGGCGCTTCGGCCGGATACGTCTCGAACTCGAACACGCCCTTCGACGTCTCGACCACGATCACGGGCCCGGCCGGCGCGGCCGGGCGCCTGGGCGGAAAGCGGCGTGGGGCGGCGGCGGTCACCAGGGCAACGAGGGTGAGGCTCAGCGCGAGCCTGGGAACACGAGCGAACATCAGGACTCTCCTTTTCTCGAGTGGCCCACCCTGGTCACGCCGAGGCGCGGGCAGTCGGCCACGATGGCACAGTCGTCACACCGAGGGTACACCGGGCGGCAGGTATTTTGTCCCCAGGTCACCAGATACAGATTGAGATACTTCCACCAGCGCGCGTCGGTGGCCGCGTAGAGCGCCTGCTCGGTGGCCGCGGGCGTCGTGGTCTTCACCCAGCCGAGGCGGTTCGAGATGCGGTGCACGTGGATGTCCACGCAGATGTGCTGCGTGCTCTGGAACGCCAGAATCATCACCAGGCTGGCCGTCTTGCGGCCCACGCCGGGCAGCGTCACCATCTCCTCGAGCGACGACGGCACGCGGCCGCCGTAGGCCGACAGCAGCCGCTGGCAGGCGGCCTTCACGTGGCGCGCCTTGTTGCGGTAGAAGCTCACCGGATAGATCAGCCGCTCGATCTCCTTGACGGACAGCGCCGCCACCGTGCGCGGCGTGCGCGCGCGCGCGAAGAGCCGCGTCGAGGCGGCCAGCGTCGTGGCGTCCTGCGTGCGCGCCGACAGCAGCGTCGCGATCAGCACCTGGAACGGATCGTCCTGCTGCGCGTCGGAGATCTTCTCGATGGCCGGCAGTTCCAGGCCGTCGATGGCCCGCGCGATCGTGCGCAGCACGCGTTCGACGCGGTCGGCGTTCGGGCCGGCCCACGCGGATGCGCGGCGCAGGCACGTCGGGCCGGGCCACGACGGCGGGCACGATCAGGGCACCGGCGTGAGCGCGGGCCGGCCTTCGAGCACGGCCAGCGCGTTCGACACGGCCAGATCGGCCATGGCCGTGCGCGTTTCGGTCGTGGCACTCGCCAGATGCGGAATCAGCAGCACGTTGTCGAGCGCGAGCAGGTCGGGATGCACGACCGGCTCTCTTCTCGTAGACGTCGAGCGCCGCGCCGGCAATCACGCGCTCGCGCAGCGCCCACGCCAGCGCGCCTTCGTCCACGACGGGGCCACGCGCGGTATTCACGAGGTAGGCCGACCGGCGCATCTTCGTGAGCGCCTTCTGGTCGATGAGATGCGTGGTGGCCGGCGTGAGCGGCACGTGCAGCGACACGACGTCGGAGGTCGCGAGCAGTCGATCGAGGGGCATGGCCGTGGCGCCGTCGAGCGTGGCGCTGCGCGAGGTGTAGGCCACCGACATGCCAAACGCGGGCGCCTTGGCGGCCACGGCGCGCGCGATGCGGCCGAGGCCCACGAGGCCGAGCTGTTTGCCGCGCAGCTCCATGCCGAGCAGATGGTCGAGCGCCCAGCCGCGCCACTGGCCGGCGCGCAGCTCGCGCTCGCCCTCGCCCAGCCGCCGTGTGACGGCGAGAATCAGCGCCCACGTGAAGTCGGCGCAGGCGTTGGTGAGCACGTCGGGCGTGTTGGTCACGACGACGCCGCGCGCGCGGCAGGCGGCCACGTCGATGTTGTTGTAGCCCACGGCCACGTTGGCCACGACTTTGAGCGACGGCCCGGCCGCGTCGAGCACGGCGGCATCGATCGGGTCGGTGAGCAGGCACACGAGCGCGGCCTTGCCGGCCACGCGGCGCCAGCAGATCGTCGCGGGTGATGGCCGCGGGGCCCGTGTGGAGGTCGAGCTCGCACGTCTCCTCGAGGCGGGCGATGACCGACGACGGGCAGACGGCGGGTGACGAGAACGGATGGCTTCACGGACGCTCGCGCGGCCTCAGTGGCCGTAACACTGACAGTAGCCGCAGTGATTGCAGGTCACGGCGGGTTCGATGAGGCACTCGACCTCGCCGGCCGGCCGCGCGAGGACGAAGCGCGCGTGGCTGATCCCGGCGGCCTGGTCACCGCCGGAAGCGGCCGGCAGCAGGCGCGCGCGAGGCACGGGTGCCGGGGCCGCGCCGGCCGGTGCCGGCATCGGATCCCAGGTGCCGGGCGATCGCCTGCCGCACGAGCGCGCGCACCTGTGCTTCGTCCATGGCCATGGCGTTCCGGCTCAGTCCACGGCGTCGACGTGGTCGACGATGCCGATGATCGCCGCATCCACCGGCGCCAGCTTCTGTCCGAGGGCCTCACCGGCCGCGCGGCCTTCGATGACGACGAGCACGCGTTCGCTCACGCCGGCGCCCACCGAGTCGATGGCCAGCAGCGAGGCGCCCACGGCCACGCCGGCCGGCGTCTCGGGCTGCACGATGAGCAGCGTCGCTCCCGCGAACTGCGGCCGCTTGTGCGTGCTCACGGCCTGCCCCACCACGCGGCCGAGGATCATCGTTCGCCCAGCGTCCAGTAGTCGAGGATGCCGACGATGCCGGCGTCGGCCGGCACGTCCACGGGCTGGAACGGGAACGACGCCTCCTTGCCGCGGACGAAGAACACGTCTTCGCCCACGCCGGCGCCCACGCTGTCCACGGCCACGATCGGCCGGCCCTGTGGTTCGCGCAGGGGCCCGAGGGGCTGCACGATGAGCAGCGTGATGCCGTCGAAGCCTGGCTGCTTGCGGGTGGCGACGACGTCGCCGATGACGCGTCCAATCTGCACGGCTACTCCGGCACGTCCACGTGGTCGACCACGCCCACGACGACGGCATCGACCGGCATGTCCTTCATGCCCACCGCCATGCGCGCCGAGCTGCCGCTCACGATCAGCACGGTGTCGCCCACGCCGGCATCGACCGTGTCGATGGCCACCAGGTGATTGCCTTCGTTCTTGCCGTCGGGATCCACGGCGCGCGCCAGCAGCATCTTGCTGCTCACGAGACGCGGATCCTTCCGCGTGGCGACCACCGTGCCGACGATTCGGGCGAGAAGCATGGCGGCGAGCCGCACTGCCGGGCGGTTAGCCCTTCGGGGTCGCCTTGCCGATCGGCAGCACGTCTTCCAGGTTGGCGTGCGGGCGCGGAATCACGTGCACCGACACCAGTTCGCCCACGCGGCGCGCCGCCGCGGCGCCGGCGTCGGTCGCGGCCTTCACCGCCGCCACGTCGCCGCGCACGATGGCGGTCACGTAGCCAGCGCCGATCTTCTCCCAGCCGACCAAGGTGACTTTGGCGGCCTTGACCA
Organism: uncultured Acidobacteriota bacterium; assembly: GCA_963814395.1. Classification (GTDB taxonomy): domain Bacteria; phylum Acidobacteriota; class Vicinamibacteria; order Vicinamibacterales; family UBA2999; genus CADEFD01. The sequence continues at coordinate 32,145 of CAWFCS010000026.1, read as the reverse complement.
TGGCATCGGCCGCCTCAATCATCGCGACCAGACCCTTTGTCTCGACCATGCCGAGCGCTTCGCCCATTACACTCCTCCGCCCGGGAACCGGGCCTCGGGTTGCCTGACCCGCTGCCTATCGCACCTGCTTGACGGCCTCGTCGATGAGCGCCGTCAGCTGGCCGTATGTTAGCCGAATCTCTCCGTCCGTGCCGAGCGGCGCGCGCGGCGGCCGCGGCAGCACCGGCGTATCGGGCACGAGGCGGGCGGACGACACCGGAGCGTCCACGACCTGACAGGCGGCGTCGGGCGCCGACTCGTCGGCGCACACCGGCGCGGGCGAGCTGATGCCGTACATACCGCGCAGGTTCTGCAGGCGCGTCACCTCGTCGCGCGAGAGCAGGTTCTCGCGGCCCAACGTGCGCGCCACGAGGCTGATCTTCGCGAAGTGCTCGATCGTCTCCATCCGGTAGTAGGCGGCAAAGAGATCCGGCGCCACGGCCAACGCGCCGTGGTTGGCGAGCAGCAGGCCGTCGTGCGACTTGATGTACTCGCGGATGGCGGCCGGCAGTTCGGCGGTCGACGGCGTGGCGTAGTCGGCGATGGGAATGCCGCCCAGGGTGGTGATGACCTCGGCCAGCACCGCCCGGTTGAGCGGCACGCCCGCCACGGCAAACCCGGTCGCCGTGGCCGGATGCGCATGCACCACGGCCCCCACATCGGGACGCTGGCGGTAGACCTCGAGGTGCATCTTCAGTTCGGAGGACGCGTCGCGCTCGCCCCGCACCTTCACCCCGGCCATGTCGGTGACCACGCACATGTCGGGCGTCATGAAGCCCTTGGAGACGCTTTTCGGGGTCGTGAGGATGTGGTCGGGCGACAGGCGCACGCTGATATTGCCGTCGTTCGACGCCACGTAGCCCTGCATCCAGAGCCGGCGGCCCACCTCCACGATGTCGGCGCGTGACTGGGACTCGGAGGGGTACATCGGCGGTCTAGCTGCGCCGCGCGAACGCGGCGCGGCACTGCTCGGAGCAGAACCACTCGGTGGCGCCCGCGGCGGTGGCGCTGAGGGCCTTTCCGGGCACGACGAAGGTGCCGCACACCGGATCCTTGACCATCTTCACCGGCGCGTCACCGGGGCGCTGCCGCGGCCCGGTGCCACCGGACCGGGCCCCTCGTGTCAGACCACCCATGAAGCGGCCGATCGCCCGAAGGGCGAACAGCGCCAGCAGGACGATCAGGAAGAAGCGCCAGTACACGGATCAGGTTCCGGATGCGCCAGGCACGGGCCCGCCGCCAGGATGCGCCTGCTGCAGGCCTTCGAGCGCTTTGGTCGCGGCTTGCGCTTCCGGGCTGTTCGGTGCGGTCGCAATGACCTGCTGCCACGCGGCGCCGGCGCCGGCCAGATCCTGCTTGCCGAAGGCCTTCACGATGCCCATGTTCAACATCGTCTTGGTGTGCTTCGGATCGATCTTGAGCGACCGGTCGAACTGCTGGATCGCCTTGTCGGGCTGGTTGGTGTAGTAATACGCCACGCCGAGATCGGTGGACACATTGGCGTCGTTGGGCCCGAGCCGCAAGGCTTCCTCGTACCACTGCACCGCCTCCGGATAGCGCTCCGCGTCGAAGTAGGTGTTGCCAAGCTGCACGCGCGGAGCTGGATTGGCTGGATCGCCCGCTGCCGCGGTGGTGAGTTCCTTCACTCGCGCTTCATCGAGCGCAGCCGCGGGCGGCCGGCCTTCGGTGCCAGGCGCGGCCGGGGCCGCGGCGACGGCTGGGGCGGCGGCAACGGTGGTGCCGGGCGTTTGCTGGGTGCCGAGAATCCAGCCCACGATGACGCCAAACAGCATCCCGGAGATGGCGAACGCAATGGAGTCTGGACGCATGAGCCCTCAGGATAGCAACGTCCGTCGCAACCAGTCCACCAGTGCCGCAGCCACCTCGGGATCGCGGTCGACCAGATGGGAGCCGTGAGCCGGCTGGGTCGAGATTCGCTGTTCGCGGGCCGGCTGGTCCTCGCCGGTCATGGCGCGGACGGTGCGCAGGGCATAGGGATCGTCGCTGCTGGCCACGAGCAGCAGCGGCCGGCTGCCGTATTTCTTCGCCGCCGCCTCGATGCGCACGCCGCGGTAGTCCGACGCCGGCGAGAGCAGCGCCACGCCTCGCACGGCCGGCGCGTCGGCCGCCGCGAGCAGGGCCAGACTGGCGCCAAGGGACGCGCCGACGATGGCCACGCCACCAGCGCTCACCTCGGGGTGTGCCGCCAGCCAGGACACCGCCGCCCGCACGTCGAGAGCCATGGCCGGAGCCGGGGCAGCCGAGCCCTCCGACTGGCCGTGTCCGCGCAGGTCGAAGGCCAGCGCGGTGATACCTGCGGCCTGGAGCCGTTCGGCGAACGGACGCCAGTCCTCCTTGGTTCGCGTCAGCATGTGCACCAGCACCACGGCCGGGGCGGGCGAGGCGGACGCCTCGTAGACCGTCGCGGCGATCGCAACGCCGTCGGCGGCGCGCAGCGCCACGGGCCGGTTCGCGGCCAGCACGGGTCCCGACCAGGCCAGCAGCGCCAACACCGCCACGCTCGCGCCGCGGGGGCTCATGACGACGTCTCCACCGCCGCGCGGTACTCCTGCACCGCCACCCGCAGGCCCGTGAACAGGGCGCGACTCATGAGCGCGTGCCCGATCGACACCTCTTCGAGGTGCGGCAGCGTGCGAAACAGCACGAGGTTGGCGAGGTCGAGATCGTGGCCCGCGTTGACGCCCAGCCCGCAGGCATGGGCGAAGCGCGCGACGTCGCCGTAGCGCGCCATGCTCGCGGCAGCGGCGGCAGCGCCCTGCTCGAAGGCTCGGGCGAAGGGCTCGGTGTAGAGCTCCACGCGGTGAGCGCCGAGGTCGCGCGCGAGCGTGATGGCGCCGCGATCCGGGTCGACGAACAGACTCACCCGCACCCCCGCCGATGAGAGATCGCGAATCACGGCGGCGAGTTCGGCGCGCGGCGTGTCGGCCGGCCACCCCGCCTGACTGGTGATTTCGCCCGGACGCACTGGCACGAGCGTGCACTGGTGTGGCACCACCTCGTGCACGAGCGCGAGCAGACCCGCACGCGGGTCGCCCTCGATGTTGTACTCCACGCGGTTCCGCAGCGGTGCCAGGTACGCGGCGAGGTCGCGCACGTCGGCCGGCGTGATGTGGCGCTCGTCGGCGCGCGGATGCACCGTGATGCCGCGCGCGCCTTCTTCCACCACGACGCGTACCGCGTCGAGCACGGAGGGCTCGTGGCCGCCGCGGGAGTTGCGCAGCGTCGCGACCTTGTTGACGTTGACGGACAGGCGGATCATGGCAGGCTTGCGACAGCGTATCATCGCGAGCGCCGCGCGGCCCGGTTACGCCAGGTGGGTGCGTACGGCCGCGGCGATCTCGTCGGCCCAGGCGCGAATCTCGTCTTGATCGCGGCCCTCGAGCATGATCCGCAGCAGGGGCTCGGTGCCAGAGTAGCGCACGAGCAGCCGGCCCTGTCCATCGAGGCGCGCCTCGACCTCGCGCATGGCCTGCGCCACCGGCGGCACGGTAGTAAGGTCGGTGCGGGTCTTGACGCGCACGTTGACCAGCACCTGGGGGTAGGCGGTGAGTCCCGACGCCAGCGTGGCCAGGTCCTGGCCGGTGGTGATCATGGCGCGCAGGACGTGCAGTGCCGTGGCCATGCCGTCGCCGGTGAACAGATGCTGCGCGAAGATGACGTGCCCCGACTGCTCGCCGCCCAGCGCCAAGCCGCGCGCCAGCATCTCCTCCATCACGTACTTGTCGCCGACCGGGCAGCGCACGAGCGTCACGCCGCGGGCCTTCAGTGCCAGTTCCAGCCCGATGTTGCTCATGACGGTGGCCACGATCGCATCCCGGGCAGGCCCGACTCGCTGCGCAGCAGGTCGGCGCAGATGAGCATGACGGCATCCCCGTCCACCCGCCGGCCGAGATGATCGACGAAGAGCGCGCGATCGCCGTCGCCATCGAAGGCCACGCCCAGAGCCGCACCCGACGCGATGACCTGCGCCTGCAAGGCGTCCAAGGCGGTCGACCCGCAGCCCAGATTGATGTTGCGGCCGTCGGGCGCCGCGCCGATCACCTCCACGGCAAAGCCGAGCGTCGCAAAGAGGGCCGGCGCCAGTGCGCTGGTCGCGCCGTTGGCGCAGTCCACGACCAGGCGGGCGCCGGTCAAAGGCCCCGCACTGTCGAGGATGTGCCGCAGGTGCGCCATGTAGTGCCCGGCGAGATCGCCGCCCGGCGTCGCGGCATGCGGCGCGGCCGGCACCTGCCACGACGCGTCGGCCACGATCCGTTCCACCTCGAGCTCCTGGGCCGGGCTGAACTTCTCGCCCGCGCCCGAGAACACCTTGATGCCGTTGTCCTGGAAGGGGTTGTGCGACGCCGAGATGACCAGGCCGAGATCGAAGCCGTCGGCCTTCGTCAGAGTACGCCACCGCGGGCGTGGGCACGACGCCGGCGCTGACCAAGGTTGCCCCTTCGCCGGCAAGGCCTCGGGCCAGGGCGTCCTCGATCCACTGGCCGCTTTCCCGCGTGTCGCGGCCGACCAGGGCACGCAGGCCGGCGCGGCTCGAGACGCGGGCCAGGGCGCCGCCGATACGGGCCACGGTCTGTGGATCGAGCGGCGCAACGCCAGCTTCGCCGCGAATTCCGTCTGTGCCGAACAACTTCACGCCGCCTCCTGAATTCGCCGCACTATCGCCGGCTCGCCGCCGCGCCTACCCGCACGGCCGGCGGGTCGATCGAGCGCACCACGTAGTGGGGCGACGATTCAGCCTGCACCGTCACGTCGCCCCCGGCTCGCGCGCCGCCGACCTCGACGTAGAGCGCGACGTCACGGGCTGACAGGGCGCCGACCACTTCGCCCGCCCCCTGCACGGTCACCGCCACAGCGGCCGGCAGCAGCACGACCTCGCCGGCGCGCGCGCCACGCACGGCAATCGGCACGCCAGTCACCGTCCGCTCGGTAGTATCGGCTGCGACCGTCACCGTCACTACGGCAGTGCCTCCGCCGCTCACGCGTACGCCGACCTCCGCCAGGTCGATGGTGACCGCCTCGCGCACCAGAGTCGTGGCCCGCTCGACCGAGACGGGCTCGGTCATCACTTCGGTCAGGCCGTTCACGGCGCTTTCGGGTCCCTCGATGCGCACCTGGGACGGATTCACCGACACGTTCGTCACGCTGTGCCCGGGCACCGGCGTGCCCTCGATCCGCGGGCGCACCGGCACGACCCGCCCAGCTGTGGCCTCGAACGCGAGCGGCAGGGCCGCGGGGGTCACCTGGACCACCTGCACGCCGTACGGCACCGTGACCTGGTCGGCGGTCAGCGGGAAGAGGCGCCGTCCCGGCCGGACGCCGTCGAGGTCGACCACGACCGAGAGATTGCCCGGTCCGAGGCCCGACAGGATACTGGCGGCGCCGCGCAGTCGCACGGCCACCGTATCCGGGACGGCACCCACCAGTTCCACGCCAGTCGGGGCGCGTTGCAGTTCGAGCCCGACGCGAATGGTGCGTTCCACCTCGGGGTCACCCGTAACGACCAGCCACAACAACGCCGCCACACCAATCGACAGCAGCTTCAACCCGACGTGACGAAGGGGGAAGAGCGCCATCAGTCCATGGTCGCCGCGGCGAGTCGGCGCTCCGCGCGGGGCTGCACGCGCTTGACCAGCATCCGCAGCCGGTGGCGCAGCGAATCGGTGGACAGGCCCCGCTCGATCTTGCCGTCGAGCACCAGCGAGATGGTACCGGTCTCCTCCGACACGACCAGTGCCGCCGCATCGTTTTCCTCGGTGACCCCGAGCGCGGCGCGGTGCCGCGATCCGAGGTCGCGCGCGAGCCGCGGATTCACACTCAGAGGCAGGAAACAGGCCGCCGCGGCAATGCGATCCCCTTGCACGATCACGGCGCCGTCGTGGAGCGGTGAGGTGGGCTGGAAGATGCTGACGATGAGGTCATAGGTGAGCTTCGCGTCGAGCGGGATGCCACTCTCGATGTGGTTGCGCAGCCCGATGCCGCGCTCGAGCACGACCAGCGCGCCGATGCGCCGGGCAGCCAGGGTCTCGAGCGCCACCATCAGCTCCTCGACCGAGTCGTCGTCGGCCTCGACGCGCTGCAGGTACTTGAAGAACGGCGCCCGGCCGAAGTGGACCAGCGCGCGGCGGATGTCGGTCTGCAGCAGCACGATGGCCGCGAACACGACGTAGCCCACCATGTTGCGGATGAGCCAGTTCACGGTGGTGAGTTCGAGCGCGCGCGACCCATAGAACAGCGCCACGATCGCTCCGAGCGCCACGGCCATTTGCGACGCTCGGGTGCCGCGAATCAGCTTCAGCACCTCGTACACGACAACCGAGACGATCGCGATGTCGAGGATGTCCCACCACGTGACGGGCGGCCGTTCGAACAAGGAGTCGAGCCAGGGCATGGTGGTGACTAGCGGCTAGGGACTGAACCGGCGGGGTCCCCAACGCGCGGATTGTGCGCGATGGGGTGCCCTAGTGGCTAGAACGCGGGGATCCGTCCCGCGTCCTAGCTGGAGGCCCGAGTGCTGCCTTCGCCGGTACCTGCGCCGTGCACCCGAATCATATCCGCGGCGCGCGTCACCTGCACCATCTCCCTCACGGCGTGCACTCTGACGAGGTGCGCGCCGCCGAACACGGCAGCCGCGACGGCGGCGGCTGTCGCCCAGTCCCGTTCCCGAGCGGAGCCCCCGGTCGACGCCCCCGCCAGGAACGACTTGCGCGAGGGTCCAACCAGCACCGGCCGGCCGAGGGCCGCCAACGCGGGCAAGGCCGGCCAGAGCCGCCAGGCTGTGTTCCGCGCGCTTGGCGAAACCAAGGCCTGGGTCGACGACGATCTGCGATAGCGCCACACCGCGGCTCACGGCGCGTTCGACCGCGCGCGTCAGCTCGCGGATGACGTCGGCCGCCACGTCGACGTAGCCGGCGTGCGCATACATGTCGGCGGGCCGGCCGCGCATGTGCATGAGCACGAGCGGCACCCCGCGCACGGCCACGAGGTCGCCCAGGGCCGGGTCGTATTGCAGGCCGCTGATGTCGTTCACGACGCTCACGCCTTCGTCGATGCCGAAGCGCGCCACTTCGGCTTTCGTGGTGTCGATCGAGAGGGGAATCGTCAGCCGGTGCAGGAGGCGCAGGACCGGCAGAAGACGCTGGCGCTCTTCGCGGGCCGTGAGCGGCGCTGCGCCCGGACGCGTGGACTCCGCGCCGATGTCGAGCAGGTCGGCTCCAGCCGCCTCCATCTCGAGCGCCAAGTCGAGCGCACGCACGGGATCGCTGGCGACGCCGCCGTCGGAGAACGAGTCCGGGGTGAGGTTGAGCACGCCCATGACGAGCGTGCGCCGGCCGAGCACGAGCGGCGCGCGGCCGACGAGCGTAAGGGTGTGGTCGGCGCGCGGCGCGATCATGCGGAACCGGCGCCGCGCCAGCCAGAAGGCCGGACGCGGCCCCGCGCTACTCCTGAGCCAGCGGCTTGGGCGCGATCGGAAGGAGCGGCGCACGTTCGCGCGGACGCTCGCGGGTATCGTCCGACGAGGGCGCCGGAGGCGCCGCCGGGGCGGTTGCCGACGGCGGTTCGTCGAGCGGCAGGCCGTTCAGGATCCGGCGCACCTGGTCGCCGTCGAGCGACTCGCGCGCCAGCAGCGCGTCGGCGATCGCCACGAGGTGGTCCTTGTGCTCCTTGAGCAGCATGGTGGCCTTCTCGTAGTTCTCGGCGATGATGCGCCGCACTTCCTGGTCGATGCGCTCGGCGGTGACGCCGCTGTAGTCCTGCTGCTGGGCGATCTCACGGCCCAGGAAGATCTGCTCTTCCTTCTTGCCGTAGGTGAGCGGCCCCATGGCCTCGCTCATGCCCCATTCGCACACCATCTTGCGCGCCATCTCCGTGGCCCGCTCGAGGTCGTTGCCGGCGCCGGTCGTGATGTCGCCGGTGGTCAGTTCCTCGGCAATGCGGCCGCCCAGCAGGATCGCGATGCGATCCATCAGGTAGACCTTCGAGTAGTTGTGCTTCTCGTCGAGCGGCAGCTGCGTGGTGAGGCCGAGCGCCATGCCGCGCGGGATGATGGTGACCTTGTGCAGCGAATCGGAGTGCGGCAGGATCACCGCCAGCAGCGCGTGGCCGGCTTCGTGGATCGCCGTGACGCGCTTCTCTTCTTCGGTCACGATCATCGACCGCCGCTCGGCGCCCATGAGCACCTTGTCCTTGGCGAACTCGAAGTCCACCATGGCCACGGCCTTCTTGTTGAGGCGGGCCGCGTTCAGCGCCGCCTCGTTCACCAGGTTGGCCAGGTCGGCGCCGGCGAAACCAGCCGAGCCGCGCGCCAGCGTCTTGATGTCGACGTCGTCGGCCATCGGAATCTTCTTGGTGTGGACGATCAGGATGCCCTCGCGGCCCTTCACGTCGGGACGGTTGACCACGATGCGCCGGTCGAACCGGCCGGGACGCAGCAGCGCCGGGTCGAGCACGTCGGGACGGTTGGTGGCGGCCACCAGGATCACGCCTTCGTTCGACTCGAAGCCGTCCATCTCGACGAGCAGCTGGTTCAGGGTCTGCTCGCGCTCGTCGTGGCCGCCGCCCAGACCGGCGCCGCGATGGCGGCCGACGGCGTCGATTTCGTCGATGAACACGATGCAGGGCGCGTTCTTCTTGCCCTGTTCGAACAGGTCGCGCACGCGGCTGGCGCCGACGCCGACGAACATCTCGACGAAGTCGGAGCCGCTGATCGAGAAGAACGGCACGTTGGCTTCACCGGCCACGGCCCGGGCCATCAGGGTCTTGCCGGTGCCCGGAGGGCCCATGAGCAGCACGCCCTTGGGGATGCGGCCGCCGAGCTTCTGGAACTTCTGCGGTTCCTTGAGGAACTCGATGATCTCCTGCAGCTCGTCCTTGGCCTCGTCCACGCCCGCCACGTCGCGGAACGTGACCTTCTTCTGCGCCGACGACGACAGCTTCGCCTTGCTCTTGCCGAACGACAGCGCCTTGTTGCCGCCGCTCTGCACCTGGCGCATGAAGAAGATCCAGAAGCCGATCATCAGCAGGATCGGCGCCCAGGAGTAGAGGATGGCGGCCCACGGCGATTCGGTCGGCGCCTTGCTCTCGACGCTGACGCCGCGCTCGATCAGGCGGTTGGCCAGGCCTTCGTACTGGAAGGGCGCGTAGGTGCGAAAGTTCTCGAGGCCCTTGGTCACGCCGGTGATGTCGTTGCCGACGATGACGACGCGCTGCACCTGGCCGGCGTCGACCCACGAGACGAACTCGCTGAAGGCGACGGGGTTCTCGTTGCGCTGGAGCCTCGAGGAAAAATTCCACACGAGCAGCCCGACCACGAACAAGATGGACCAGAAGACGAGGCTCTTAGCGGTGGAATTCACGACGCCTCCGAGCCGGACGAGGCCGGCTGCTCAAAACTCAAGACTATCACGGCGTCCTGGGCTGACGGGGCCGCGTGCGCGGCTACGGCATGGCCCACGACCCAGACGATTCGCCCGGTGGCATCGGCCACGACCGGGATACGGTTTCGCGCGCCCCGCGGCACCTTGCGGTCGACCAGCAGGTCTTGCAGCTTCTTGGTGCCGCCGAGTCCCACGGGCTGGATCCGGTCACCCGGCCGGCGCCCGCTGACGACCAGCGGCACCTCGACGGCCGCCGCCCTCAGTGCCACCCGGAGCCGGCTCAGCCCGAGCACGCCCTCTAGCTGTATCGGTCCGATGGCGGCAATCCGGCACTCGGGACCCAATTCCGGCAGCTCGACCTCACCCGGCACCGGCAGCGCCCGGTCCGGCCAGGCGGCGTCGGGGCGACCAGCGCCACCCCTTCTCAATAAGACAGCATCCGCGGAAAAACGTTCCACGCGCACGCCGGCGGCTTCGGCCGCCGCCGGTCCCGCCGGGTACGCAGACCGTCGAGCAGGCGCTCGATGTCGCCGTGTCCCGGGGCGCGCGCGGCCCCGGCCAGCACCAGCGCCCGCCGGGCCAGTCGGCGCTGAAGCGCCAGCGGAAGCGCGGCCAGCGCCGCCACGTCCAGGCGCATGCCGCCCGGGGCCGTCGCCAGCGACGGTCGCGAGCGCCTGGTCGGCCAGCTGCTCGAGCAGTGCGTCGTCGTGGGCGGCAACGTCGGCGGTACGGGCCAGCACCCGCGCCACCGACGGGCGATAGCGCTCCGCGAGCAGTGGCAGCAATTCGTGCCGCACGCGGTTGCGCGGATGGCTCGAGGTCGGCGTTGGTCTCGTCTTCCTGCCACGGCTCCGCCCGCGCGGTGAGGTAATCGCCGCAGCTCGTCGCGAGAGCAGTCGAGCAAGCGGACGCACGACCGCGCCCCGCGCCGGCAGCGCCCCGCGCAGGCCCGCGGGTGCCCGCCCCGCGCACGAGACGCAACAGCACCGTCTCGGCCTGATCGTCGCGGGTGTGGGCCACGGCGATGTGGTGCGCGCCACAGGCCACGCGCGCCGCTTCGAGGAAGGCGTAGCGCGCGCGTCGCGCCGCCACTTCGACCGAGCAGCGCCATTGCACGCGCGAGCCCCGCCACGTCAGCGCGCTCCACGAGGAACGGCACGCCGAGGCGCGCGGCCAGCGCGCGGCAGAACGCCTCGTCCCGCCCGGCGTGCGCGCGCAGTTGGTGGTTGAGGTGGGCCACCGCCGCCAGCTGCACGAGGCCCTGGCTCGGTGCAGCTCGTGCAGGATCCAGCAGCAGCGCGACCGAGTCGGATCCGCCCGACACCGCGGCCACCACCCGGCCACCCGGCACGCCACAGCCGGTGGCGGTCGATGTAGCGGCGAACGCGCTGAAGAAGGGCTGCGCTCACGATGTGGGCGTGTCGGACCTCCGGGGCCCGACGAGCCGAAGCTTACGCTTCGGCCCGGGCGGTTAGAGCGAAGGCTGGTGCCGGAGGGCGGACTCGAACCGCCGACCCTGCGCTTATGAGACGCATGCTCTAACCGGCTGAGCTACTCCGGCAGGAATCCCCGACTTTATCACGTCGCTGCGCCGGCGGTCGACCGCTCGACGCAGCGCGGCCGCGAGCAGCGGAATCATGATCTCGTGATGGCCCGTCAGGTGGATGCCGCGGCCGATGCCGGCGGTGGGTCGCCGCACCACGTTCGTGAGCGGGCGATAGTGCTGGCGAAAGTCGAGATCCACGGTGGTGAGACCGGTCAGGTCGTGCCCATGATTGCGCACCACCGCGACGGCCTTCAGGAACACCTCGGGCAACACCACGGCCGAACCGCAGTTCAAGTACACGCCGCCGCGAAGCTTGGCCACCGACGCCGCCAGATGGCGGAAGTCGCGCAGGCTGCCCTCACCGATCGCCGCACCAGACGCGTCGGGATGCATGTGCACGATGTCGGTGCCGATGGCCACGTGCACGGTCACGGGAATCCCGAGTCGCGCCGCGGCGCACAGCAGGCTGATGTCCGCATGCGGCGGGCTGCTCGCCGGCAAGCCACTCGGCCACGGCCCGGCCGAGGCCCGCGCCCGCGGCCACGCCGCGCACGATCGCGGCGTTGATGCCGGTGCTGGTCTCCTCCGCCATGCCGAACGTGCCCGGACCGAGCGCCTCGTCGACGTCTTCGGAGGTCGCCCCGCCGAGCGCGAGCTCGACATCGTGGATGACCCCGGCGCCGTTCAACGCCAGCGCCGAGACGTAGCCGCGCGCCATCAGGTCGACGATGATCGGCGACAGGCCGGCCTTGATGACGTGCGCGCCGAGCCCCCACACGATCGGCGCCGGGCGGCGACGTGCGGTCTCGATCGCCTCGACGACGGCGAGGAAGTCCTTGGCGGCGAGCAGCTTCGGCAGCCGCGTCAGCCAGGCGCCCAGGCCGGCGCCGGCCGCATAGGCCTGCGCCAGGTCGGCACGTTGCACCTTGCTCGCGCGCGACGCCAGCGGATACCGGCGCACGCCCGACAGGTCGAACTCTTCGTAGTCGAGTTTCATTCCGAGAGCATAGCTGGGACTAGGGGCCGGGCTTAGTGGGTGCTGGGGGCTCGGGGCTCGGGGCTGGGCGCGGACGGCTGTCACGCTGCGCAAGGCTGCTCTCAAATCGGGCGTGGACGGCGGCATGCCCTAGCCCCCAGTCCCTAGTCCCTAGTCCCCAGTCCCTAGTCCCTAAAGAATGACCATCGCGTCCCCATAGCTGTAGAACCGGTAGCGCGACGCGACGGCTTCCTGGTAGGCGCGCCGCACCGGCTCGATGCCGGCAAACGCCGACACCAGCATGAGCAGTGACGAACGCGGCACGTGGAAGTTCGTGACGAGCCCGCCGACCACGCGAAAGACGTGCCCGGGGGCGATGAAGATCTCCGTAGCGCCGCGTCCCGGCCGCACCTCGCCGCCAGCGCCGACGTCGAGCGACTCGAGCGTGCGGGTCGTCGTCGTGCCCACCGCCACGATGCGCCGGCCGGCGGCCAGCGCCCGCGTCAATGCGGCGGCCGCGTCGGGGCTGACCTCGTACTCCTCGCGCGCCATGCGGTGATCGGCCACGAGGTCGACCCGCACGGGCTGAAAGGTGCCGTAGCCGACATGCAGCGTGATCGGCGGTGCGTTCGATGCCGGCGCCGTCGATGGCGGCCAGCAGCTCCGGCGTGAAGTGCAGACCCGCCGTGGGCGCGGCAATGGAGCCCTTCGCGTCGGCCATACACCGTCTGGTAGCGCTCGCGGTCCGCCGGCACGTCGGCGCGCTTGATGTAGGGCGGCAGCGGGATGTGACCGAGCCGATGCACGGCGTCACGCACCGGCGTGCCGTCATCGGTGGTCAGGCGCACGACGCGGCCATGCGCGCCGCGCTCGAGCACCTCGCCGTGCAGCGCACCGCCCTCGCCCTCGAAGACCATCCGCGTGCCGGTCTTCACCCGAGGGCCGGGGCTCACGAGCGCCACCCACGTCTCGCTCGCTGGGTCGCCGGCGTCGTCGTCGAGGCGCGAGGCCAACAGGCATTCCACCGCACCGCCGCCGGGCAGGCGGCGACCGAGCAGCCGCGCGGGGAAGACCCGCGTGTCGTTCAGCACCAGCAGGTCCCCGGGCGCGAGCAGCGACGGCAGGTCGGCGAACGTGCCGTGGCCGATCGCGCCCGACACGCGGCCGAGGCGCATCAGGCGCGACGTCCCGCGCGTGGCAGGCGGCTCCTGTGCCACCAGGTCGTGGGGCAGGTCGAAGTCGAAGTCTGAAACGCGCAGGGATGCGGACACGGCAGGCGGGCCCGACGGACCGCGCCCCATCTTAGCGTTCTGTCCGCCGGCCGTACAAAAAAGTGGCCCGGGCACCCCTGGAAATGCCCGGGCCGAAACGGACGTTCGCTGGCTAGTGAATGCTGGAGATGGGCTGACGTCGCGCGGGCCGCACCAGTCGCCGGCCACGATGGCCCACAGCACCTGGTCGACGAACACGCCATCGCGGTGGAGCGCGCGGCGCAGCAGACCTTCCTGCGTGGCGCCGAGCTTGCGCAGGGCGCCGTTGGCGCGCGCGTTGCGCACGTCGATCCGGAACTCGGCGCGATGCACCTGCATGGTGCGGAAGAGACAGCCGAGCGCGAGTCGCGCCGGCGTCCTGGAACACGTGGGTGCCGCGGAACTCGTCGGCGATCGCCGCGGTGCCTTCGACCATCGTGAACCCGTGGTCGAGCGCGCGCACCCGGATGAGCCCGACCGGCGCCCCGGTGTCGCGAGGCACGACGACCCAGCATGCTTCCTGGCCCTGCGCCCGCTTGGCCTGCAGCGACGCGATCAGCGACTCGAGGCCGAGCTGCGACGACGGCGGCGCATCGGGCACGGCGGCGGCCAGGGCGTCGGGCGACAGCGCCGTCAGCAGGCTCAGGGCATCGTCGCCGGCGGGCTCGCGCAGCGTCACGGTCGCACCCGTCAGCGTGGGCAGAGCGTCGCGCCAGGGCGTGCCAGACGCGGACGACGGGACGGCGGCAAGCGACGGCGCGGCGCCGGCGGCCGGATTGCTCGTAAACACTTTGGCCATCGTCAGACCTGCTGCCGCGACCACGCCGGACTCCAGACCAGCGCTGGTCTGGAGTCCTCGTGGGTGCCGGTCGAACGCTGCGGCGCTGGGGGAGAGGAGAGGTCGTGACGAACGTGCTCACGCGGCAGACAACAGCAAGGCGCACGCCAGCGCAGGACAGGTCTGGCACGATGCGAGGCAAACATCAATCAGGAGTGTGGGTTACGGGCAGATGGCAACACGTCGTTCGAGCGTCACGGCGCTGTGCCACAACGGCACACGCGACCGAACTGGCAGCGGCATCGTTACGGCTAAGTGCAATGCGCAGTAACGACTTAGCTGACTGCATTCCAGATGGAACAGCGGGCTGCCGCGTCGTGGCCCTGGCCCGACGCGTCTCATCAAGTCGTTTCGATGCAATGACTTGAGGCATTTGAACACGGCGCGGACATCGGCGCCGGCGTGTCGAAAATCGGCACACGTCGCGATGCGCCGCGCCCTAGTAGGCCCAGCGCAGCAGCACGGCGCCCACCGTGAATCCGGCGCCGACCGAGGCGAGCAACACGAGGTCGCCCTTCTTCAGCCGGCCCGACTCGACCGCGTCGTTCAGCGCCAGCGGAATCGTGCCCGCCGTGGTGTTCCCGAAGCGCTCGATGTTGATGATGACCTTCGACGGGTCGATGCCCACGCGTTCGGCGACCGCCTCGATGATGCGCCGGTTGGCCTGGTGCGAGACGAAGAGGTCGATGTCGGCGGCGGTGACGTTGTTGCGCTTGAGCAGCCGGTCGCACAGATCGCCGGTGCGCCGCACCGCGAACTTGAACACCGACGGCCCGTCCTGCTTCACGAAGTGCAGCCGCTGCTCGACCGTCTCGTGCGTCGCCGGCTTGAGGCTGCCGCCCGCGGGCATGCACAGCGCCGAGCCGCCGCTGCCGTCGATCTCGTGCGCGAAGTCGATCACGCCGAACGCGTTGTCCTCGGACGGGCCCAGCACGACCGCGCCAGCGCCGTCGCCGAACAGCACGCAGGTCGTGCGGTCGGTGTAGTCGATGATGCTCGACATCACGTCGGCGCCGACGATGAGCGCGTACTTCACCGACCCGGCGGCGATGAGCTGGCTGCCCACCGTCAGCGAGTAGGCGAACGCGGAGCAGGCCGCCGACACGTCGAAGCCCCAGGCATGGTTGGCGCCGATCTTGTGCTGCAGCAGGCACGCCGTGCTCGGGAACAGCGTGTCGGGCGTGACCGTGCCGACGATGATGAGGTCGATGTCGTCGGGCGTGAGGCCGGCGCGGCGAATGGCCTCGATCGCGGCTTCTTTCGCCAGGTCCGAGGTGCCGACGCCCGGCTCGACGATGTGGCGCTCCCGAATGCCGGTGCGCTGCAGGATCCACTCGTCGCTGGTCTCGACGAGCTTCTCCAGATCGGCGTTGGTCAGCACGCGGGGCGGCACATAGGTGGCCAGGCTCTTGATCTCGGCCCGGCCAATGAAGGCCGTTGCCCGGAAGACTCGCGATGGAAGCTCTCAAAACAGTCCTCTCCTGGGCGCCGGGCGCCCGAAGTACTCGTAGGCTCGCGCCGTCGCCACGCGGCCGCGCGGCGTGCGGTCGAGAAACCCCGCCTGCAGCAGGTACGGCTCGTGGATGTCCTCGATGGCGTCGGGCTCTTCGCTGAGCGCCGCGGCGAGCGTGTTCACGCCCACCGGTCCGCCGCCGAACTTGTCGATGATGATGCTGAGCAGCCGGCGGTCGATCTCGTCGAAGCCCTGATCGTCGACCTCGAGCATGCGCATGGCCGCGCGCGCGACCTCCACGGTCACGACGCCGTCGGCCCGGACCTGGGCGTAGTCGCGCACGCGGTGCAGCAGCCGGTTGGCGATGCGCGGCGTGCCGCGCGACCGGCGGGCGATCTCGGTGGCCGCCTCAGGATCGATCGGCGTGTCGAGGATGCGAGCCGAGCGGCGCACGATTTCGTCGATGTCGGCGACGGTGTAGAAGTCGAGCCGGTGCACGATGCCGAACCGCGCCCGCAGGGGCGAGGTGAGCAGGCCGGCGCGGGTCGTGGCGCCGACCAGCGTGAAGCGCTCCACCGGCACCTTGACCGAGCGCGCCCCCGGGCCCTGGCCGATCACGATGTCGAGTTCGAAGTCCTCCATCGC
This sequence comes from uncultured Acidobacteriota bacterium, assembly GCA_963814395.1. GTDB lineage: Bacteria > Acidobacteriota > Vicinamibacteria > Vicinamibacterales > UBA2999 > CADEFD01. Next base: position 16,003 of record CAWFCS010000026.1, on the reverse strand, counting down.
GGGATAGAGGATCTCCTCGATGACCGGCGGCATCCGGTGAATCTCGTCGATGAACAGCACCTCGCGCGCCTGCAGGCCGGACAGCATCCCGGCGAGGTCGCCCGGCTTCTCGATGACCGGACCGGCCGTGGTGCGGATGGCCGCGCCCATCTCGTTGGCGATGACGTAGGCCAGCGTCGTCTTGCCGAGTCCGGGCGGTCCGTAGAGCAGGATGTGGTCGAGCGCTTCGCCGCGCCGCGTGGCCGCCTCGATCGACACCTGCAGGTTCTCGCGGATCCGGTCCTGGCCGATGTAGTCGTCGAGCCGCCGCGGGCCGCAGACCCGCTTCGTACTGCGCGTCGTCGTCGGCCTTGGCCGGCGACACCAACCGGCCGTCGCTCATGACCGCGCCAGCTCCTTGAGCGCGGCGCGCAGCGCCGCCTCGAAGCGCGGGGGCTCGTCCACGGCGAGCTGCTTGTCGAGCACCTTGTCCACAGCTGAGCGATGGTAGCCGAGATTCGCGAGGGCCGACACGAGGTCGTCGCGCAGCGCATTGGGCGCCGGCGCGATCGCCGTGGCCACGTCCGCGCGTCGGCGGCGGGCGGCAGCTTGTCCTTCAGCTCCAGGCACATGCGCTCGGCGGTCTTCTTGCCCACGCCCGGGATGCGCGTGAGGCGCGACACATCGGCCCGCTGCACCGCGGCCACGAAGTCGCCGGCTTCGATCCCCGACAGCACGGCCAGCGCCAGCTTCGGGCCGATGCCGCTGATGCCAATCAGGCGCTCGAAGACGAGCAGTTCGAAGCGCCGATGAGAAAGCCGAAGAGCGCGATGGCGTCCTCGCGCACGTGCGTGTGCACGCGCAGCGTCACCTCGGCGCCCGGCTCCCCGACGGCGTAGAAGGTCGACACCGGCACGGCCACGTCGTAGCCCACGCCGTGCACGTCGAGGATGAGACGCGTCGGCTGCTTCTCGACCAGCCGGCCCTTCAGCCAGGCAATCATGGCCGGCGGGCGCCCGCGCGCGGGCCGGCACGGCGCGCCGGAGCCTCCGCCGGACGATAGGTGCGCCAGCTCCTGGCCGCGGCCGGCGCCCCGGACCGCGTGAGCACCGCCGCGGCGGCGGCGCCGGGCAGCCGGTGCACGTGACACAGGGCCACGGCGAGCGCGTCGGCCGCGTCGTGCGGCGACGGCGGCGCCTCGAGACCGAGCAGCAGCTTGATCATCTGCTGCACCTGCGCCTTCTCGGCGCGGCCATAGCCGACGACCGCGCGCTTGATCTCGGTCGGGGTGTACTCGACCACCTCGAGACCGGCCTCGACGGCCGCCAGCATCGCCACGCCGCGGGCGTGGCCGAGCTTGAGGGCGCTGCGAACGTTGACCGCGTGGAACAGATTCTCGATGGCCACGACGCCCGGCGCGCACTCGCGCAGCCGCTCACCGAGGGCGCGGTGGATGATGCCGAGCCGCTCGGCAAAACAGGCGGCGCCCGGCCGTGCTGATGGCGCCGCACAGTCACCAGCGTATGGCGCCGACCGTCGGTCTCGACGCACCCGTAACCGGTGCGTTCCGAGCCCGGGTCGATGCCGAAGACCCTCACGCGAGCGAGGCCTCGATCTCCTTCTCGTCGATGTCGAAGTTCGACCACACGTTCTGCACGTCGTCGTGGTCTTCGACCGCTTCCATCAGCTTGAGCATGCGCGTGGCGTCCTTGCCCTCGAGCTTGATGTAGTTCTTGGGCAGCATCGACACCTTGGCGGTGACGGGCTCGATCGACAGGGCCTTGACCGCTTCCTTCACGGCTTCGAACACCGGCGGGTCGGTGATGACTTCCCAGTGGTCGCCGTCGTCGCGCAGGTCGTCGGCGCCGGCCTCGAGCACGGCGTTGAGGAGCTTCTCCTCGTCCACGCCGGCCTTCTCGATGACCATGTAGCCCTTCTTCGAGAACATCCACGCCACGGAGTTCTCGGCGCCGAGGTTGCCGTTGAACTTGCTCAGCATGAAACGGATCTCGCCGACGGTGCGGTTCTTGTTGTCGGTCATCGTCTCGATGATGACCGCCGCGCCGCCAGGGCCGTAGCCCTCGTAGTTGATCTCTTCGTACGTGACGCCCGGCAGTTCGCCGGTGCCGCGCTGGATCGCGCGCTTGATGTTCTCGGCCGGCATGTTGGCGGCCTTGGCTTCGGTGACCACGGTGCGCAGGCGCGGGTTGATGTTGAGGTCGCCGCCGCCATTCCTGGCCGCGACGGTCATCTCCTTGATGAGGCGCGTGAACAGCTTGCCGCGTTTGGCGTCAAGCGCGCCCTTCTTGTGCTTGATGGTGTGCCACTTGGAATGGCCTGACATGGCGTTCGCTCCAAACGGGAAAACGAGAAGACTCGACCCTTAAGTCTAACAAACCTTCCGGGCCATGATGATCCACACGTCGGCCCTGGGATCCCAGGGGCCGCCTTGATAGTCGCCGAGCAGCATCTCCACCTGGAATCCGGCCGTTTCCAGCCGTTTGGTCATCTGCGGCACCGAGAGGGTCCGGAAGGTCAGCGCGAACGTATGGCGCCGGACGGCGCGGCCCCGTCGCTCCACGAACTCCTGGTCGAAGATGGTCAGGCCCTTGGCCCGGTCCTGCCGCACCGACTCGAGCAGCGTCACTTGGGTGCCGCCTGGGCTGCGGCGCCCGCGCATGCTGACCCGTTTGCCGTGCTCGGCCCAGGACGGCAGAGTCGGCCACGAGTTCGAGGCCGAACATCCCGTCGGGCTCCACCACGCGGGCCACGTCGGCCAGGGTCGTCTTCAGGTCCCGTTCGGACAGCAGCGACTGCAGGACGCCGTAGGGAGCCATCACGAGCTGGAACGAGTCATCGGGAAACGGCAAGTGGCGGATGTCGCCGCGCACGAGATCGGGCGTGACGCCCCGCCGCTGCCGGCGCACGCGCGTGCGCGCCCGCGCCAGCATCTCGCCGGAGCGGTCGATGCCCACGACGTGCACGCCTTCGTGGGCCAGCGGCATCGTGATCGCGGCCGGTGCCGCACCCGAGTTCCAGCACCGGCCCTTGACCACGCCGGTCATCCGCAGCCAGAACGGCACGTCGCGGCGCCCGAGCGTGCGGGCGTTCTCCCAGTCGTAGAACGGCGCGTAGTCGTCCCAGCCGTGCCAGCCCTCCTTCGCCGGAGCGCGTCGGCCAGCCCGTGGCGGCGGGGGCTTCTTCGGCAGAGCCTTCGCCTTCATGGGCATCCTGCGACGCAGCGGTTCCGACCTGTGACCAGCACTGGCATGCGCCGCGAGTATACCGGGCCGGACCCGCACAGGGACGGCGAGTCGCCCGACGATGCAGAAGCCACCTCCCGCACCGCCACGACACCTCCCGGTAAGATGTCGCGATGCGGTGGATCTCTCTGCGGCCGGTTTGCTGACGCTCGGCTCGATTGCTGCTGGCGCAGCCGTCGCCGCCGCCTGACGACCCGACGCCGCTCACGCTCGAGGCCTTCAAGGCCGCCGCGGCCGACGTGCTCGAGGAGACGCGCGTGCCGGGCGCCGGCATCGCGCTGGTCGGCGTGAATGGCGTGGAGTGGGCCGGCGGCGTGGGCTGGGCCGATCGCGACGCCCGCGTGCCGGTCACCGCCGACACCCACTTCCGGGCCGGGTCGATCAGCAAGACGTTCGTGGCGATGGCGCTGGTGCAGCTCTACGAGGACGGCAAGCTCGACCTCGACGCGCCCCTCCGCACCCTGCTCCCCGACCTTCCCTTCGACAATCCCGTGGGAGGCTGACGCGCCCGTGCTGCTCCGGCACGTGCTCGAGCACACGGCCGGATTCGACGACATGCACTTCAACGAGACCTACGTCATCGACGGCGCGCCCGACCTGCCGCTCGAGGAGGTGCTGTTCCGCAATCCCGCCTCGAGGCGCGTGCGGTGGAAGCCTGGCACGCGCATGGCCTATGCGAACCCCGGCTACGGAGTGGCCGGGCTCGTCCTCGAGAAGGTCGCTGGCAAGCCGTTCGAGGACGTGATCGACGAGCGCATCTTCGCGCCGCTCGAGATGCGCACCAGCAGCTTCCGCCTGGCGCCGGACGGACGATCCGGCCCTGGCTCGAGGCTACGACGCTCCCGCCGGTGCGCCCGTGACGCCCCGACGCATCTACCTGCGTCCGGCTGGCGCGCTCCACACCTCGGCCCGGGAACTCGGGAACTTCGTGCAGATGCTGCTCGGGTGGGGCGAGCGGAACGACGGCTACGTCGTCGATCCGGAGTACCTGTCGAACATGGAATGGCCACGCACGACGGCGGCGTCGGCGGCCGGCGTCCGCGCTGGCTATGGCCTGGGCATCTACAGCACGATCGACCTGCCGTATCACGTGCTCGGCCACAACGGCGGCATCGACGGGTTCCTGTCGGCCTACGGCTACTCGCCGTCACGGGACGTGGGATTCGTGGTGTTGCTGAACGCCACGCATGCGCCCGAGGCGCTGACTCGCCTCTCGGCCCTGGCGCTGCGCTACGTGAAGCGCGACGTCGAGCCGCCGGCCAAGGAGTCGATGCACGTGCCCGCCGCGGCGCTGGCGCGGTTTGCCGGCTACTACCATCTGGGCAACCCCCGCCAGCAGGTGCTGCAGGCGTTCTCGAGTCTCCGCTTCGGCGGCCTCACGGTGAACGTGGACGGGGATCACCTTGTGATGACGCCGACCCGCGGCACCTCCCAGGCGCTCGTGCCTGTGAACGACGGGCTCTTCCGCCGGGCCAACGAGCTGACTGCGTCGTTGGCCTTCACGATGGTGGACGGCGATCTCGTCCTGGCCGGCCCGGCCTCTACGCCGAACGTCGTGCGAGATGGCCCTTCGACCTTCTGCGAGCCGGACTCGTAGCGGCGCTGGCCCTGGTGATGGCGGCGCCGGCAGTGGCCGCCGTCGCCGCGATCCGGCGGCGCGGGCGGCCGACGCCACCGGAATGGCGCCGCGGCGGGCTCGCCCTGCTCTGGGCCCTGGCCGCCGGCGTGCTCGTGCTCGTGGCATGGGCGGCGGGCACTGCGGAGATCGCCGACCTGGCCGAGCCGACCCTACGCTCCTGGACGATCTTCGTTGGCTCGGCCGCCTATCCCGTGCTGGCCGCTGCTCATGGCCGGCATCACCGCGCGCACCTGGCGGCGTGGCTCGCTTCCCCGGGCTCCCTGGTTCCCGCTCGCCGTCGTGCTTGCCCACGCCGGACTCTCGCATCTATCTGGGCTGGTGGGACCTCATCGGGTTCCGCAGCTGGGTCTACTAGCCGGCATGGCCACACGCCGAAGGAGAGCCTCCCATGCGTGATCCTGAAGTGGTGCGTCCCGCCGACCTTGCCGCGTACCGCCCCGACAAGATGGGCAAGTCGACGATCTTCGCGTCGCCCCGTCTGCTCGCCGGCATCAACGCGTTCGAGCCAGGTCAGGCCCACGCGCTGCACGCGCATCACGGCATGGACAAGATCTACTACGTGCTGGAAGGCGAGGGCGTGTTCCTGCTCGAAGGCCGCGAACTGGCCATGCGAGCCGGCGACATGCTGGTGGCGCCAGATGGCGTGCCGCACGGCGTGCGCAACACGAGTGCCGGCCGCCTCGCCGTGCTCGTCGTGCTCGCCCCCGGCGAACCGACGCGGTAGCCGGCTGCGTCCGCTTCGCCGTATGATGCCGCGGCATGGCTGACACGACGCCGAAGGGACTCGCGCGACTGGCCCAGCACTACCGGATCACGCGCGGCCGTGGATTCACCCTCGACAAGTTCGACCCTGGCGACACGCGTGACCTGCCGCTCAAGGACAAGGCCGACTGCGCTGCTCGAGCAGAGCGTGGAGGTCATGGCCGAGCTGCAGGAGCGCCTGTACGCGCAAGACCGCTGGAGCGTGCTGCTCGTGTTCCAGGCCATGGATGCGGCCGGCAAGGACGGCACCATCAAGCATGTGATGTCGGGACTGAATCCGCAGGGCTGCGAGGTGCACAGCTTCAAGGCGCCGTCGAGCGAGGAACTCGATCACGACTTCCTGTGGCGCACGTCCAACAAGCTGCCGCGGCGCGGCCACATCGGCATCTTCAACCGCTCGTACTACGAAGAGATGCTGGTGGTGCGCGTGCACCCGGAGATCCTGGCGAAGCAACAGCTGCCCGAGCGAAGTGGTGACGCCACGCATCTGGACCGAGCGGTTCGATGACGTCGTGAACTACGAGCGCTACCTCGCGCGGCAGGGCGTCATCATCCGCAAGTTCTTCCTCTACGTGTCGAAGGAGGAGCAGCGGCGGCGCTTCCTCGACCGCCTGCGCGAGCCGGAGAAGCACTGGAAGTTCTCGCTCGGCGACGTGCACGAGCGCGAGCACTTCGACGACTATCTCGGCGCCTACGAAGACGCCATCCGCCGCACGGCGACGCCGCATGCGCCCTGGTATGTCGTGCCTGCCGACCACAAGTGGTTCACGCGGCTGGTCGTGGCGTCGGCCGTCATCGATGCCATCGAGTCGGTGCGGCCGACCTTCCCGATCAGTCGACGCGGCCACCCTGCAGAAGCTGCGGGTGGCGCAGACGGCGCTCGAAAGCGAGGGCCAGCCGCGCCGGCGTGCGCCGCGGCCGGTCCGGAAGGTGGCGCGGCGTTGAGTGGCACACCCGGGTCTGATGGCGGCCGGGGCGGCCCGTCAGCGCTGCGCGTGGTGCGGCACCGACCCGCTGTACGTCGCCTATCACGACGACGAGTGGGGCCGGCCGGTCGCGGACGACCAGCGGTTGTTCGAGAAGATCTGCCTTGAAGGCTTCCAGTCCGGCCTGAGCTGGCTGACGATCCTGCGGAAGCGCGAGCACTTCCGCGCCGCCTTCCACGACTTCGATGCCGCGCGGGTCGCCCGCTACACGGCACGCGACGTGGAGCGCCTGCTCGGCGACGCCGGCATCGTGCGGCATCGGGGCAAGATCGACCTCGACCATCAACAACGCCAAGCGCGCGCTCGAACTGGCCGACGAATTCGGCTCGCTCGCCGCCTACGCGTGGTCGTGGGAACCGCCCGCACGGGAACGGCCCACGCCGGTCACCTGGGCCGCGGTGAAGGCCATGCCGATGACGGCCGACCTCGACCGCGCTGTCGAAGGACCTGAAGCGCCGCGGCTGGACTTTCGTCGGCCCCACCACCATCTACGCGTTCATGCAGGCCATGGGGCTCGTGAACGATCACCTCGAAGGTTGCTTCGCGCGACCAGCGGTTGAACGGGCGCGGCGCGCGCTGCCCCGTCCGCCCGCGGCCGCTACTGCTGGTCGACGCTGAAGCCGGCCTTGCGCAGCAGCGCGACCACGCTGTCTGGCCCCACGAGGTGCGCGCCTCCCACCACGACAAGACAGGGCGACGGCTCGGTCGCGCACGCCGCGATCTTCGGGGCCCAGGCCTGATTGCGCTCGACCAGCAGCCGTTGGTAGACCTCAGGCGCTTCGCGGAACTCCTTCAGCAGCAGGCGCTCGAGCGCGGCCACGTCGCCCGTGCGTCCATGCCGCTACCAGATCCGCCACCGCGGCGACCTGCGTGTCCACGTCGGACAGCACGGCACGCAGCATGTCGATTTGCACCGGCATGGGCAAACCGCCGAGCCGGTCGAGCTGATAGGCCACGGTCTCGAGTCCTCGCACCGGACGCTTGGCGGCCTTCGCACGTTCGTAGAAGTGCTGGTCGAGGCCCAAGGCGGGATCGAATCCCGACTGGCGCAGCGCCGGCACCGCCAGCGTCATGGCCACGAGCCACGGCTGCATGCGGTCCAGCACGAGCATCGGCATGCCCGCCGCCGCGGCGCTGTCGCGCACCAACGCGTAGGTCTCGCGATCGAGCAGTGCGCTCAGGGTCTGGCCGTCACCGAGCACCGCCTTGGCCGCCGTGGGCAGGATCGCCGCGGGATCCGCCGCGGCGCCAAGGTCCACCTCCTCGATCACCGTGCCGGATTCGTCGAACGCTTTGGTGAACACGGGGGGCAGTGGATACGCGTCGCTCTTGAGCACGTGCACCGAGCCGACCAGCCAGGCCACGGCGCGGCCATCCTTGGCCACGCGCCACACGAAGTGGCGGCCGCTCGCGACGGAGTCCGGCGCTGGGATCTGGCCGAACGCCTGGATGGCGGCGAGGCCGACGGCGAGAAGCGAGAGCGCGGCGTGCCGCATCCGCATCAGCATCGCCCGAGCCTAGCATGCACTGACGCCAGCAGGTGCGGGGCGTTGCGCGCTGCTACCATGGAGGCGATGACACTGGCTGACCGTCTGTCGGGCGCGCTCGTGATGGCGCCCATGACCAAGGGTTCGAACTTGCCCTATCGACGGTTGTGCGTGGAACTCGGCGCCCGCATCACGATGAGCGAGATGACCGTTGCGCGCCGGCTGAAGCAGAAGCGCAAGGGCGAGTTCGCCTTGATTCGACGGGCCCCCGACGAGCCGTTCTTCGGCGTGCAGCTGGCCGGCACGAATCCCGAAGAGATGGCGTGGGCGGCCACGCTGGTCGAGTCGCGCGGCGGCGATCTGGTCGACATCAATTTCGGCTGTCCCATCGATCACTTCACGCGCAAGGGACTTGGGGCCTCGATCGGCCGGCAGCCGAACCGCATCCGACGCATCGTAGAGGCCATGAAGCGCGCCGTGCAGCACGTGCCGATCACCGCGAAGATTCAGGCTCGGCTGGAACGACGACGACCTCAACTATCTCGACCAGGCCAAGGCGGCAGTGGATGGCGGCGTTGACGCCATCACCGTGCACGGCCGCACGCGGAATGCCCGCTACCGGCTCGCCGCCGACTGGGACGCCATCGGCAGGGTGGTGGCTGCCGTGCCGGTGCCCGTCGTCGGCAACGGCGACCTGCTCTTCCCGCACGAGATTGAGGCCGCGAGGTCGCGCTCGGGTTGCGCGGCCGTGATGTCGGCGCGCGGCGTCCTCATCAAGCCGTGGCTGTTCAGTGAGACGTCGGCCGGATACCTCGACCTCGACGGTGACGCGCGTGTGGCCATCTACCGCCGCTACGTGACGCTGGCGCTCGACCACTGGGGCGGCGACGACTTCGGCCGACAGCGGGCGCGCGAGTTCCTGCGATGGCACGTCGGATTCTGGTGCCGCTATGCGCGCCGCCGCGCGGACGGGTCGTGGCCGTCGATGCAACTGCGCGAGACCGAACCACTCCTGTTGTCGCCGCTCGAAGGCTTGCTCGCCCGCAGCGATGGCCCGGCCCTTGACTACGTCACGGACTGCCTGCTGTCGGAAGGACCACTGGCGGTCGACGACGCGCCGGCCGCGACTGTCGAGGCCGGGCACACAGAGGTCGAGGCCGAGGGCTGACATGCGCGCCGTAGCGATGCTGCTGTGCGGGCTGCTCGCGGCCACCACGTCACTGCGTGCGCAGTCTGGCCGGTGGCCCACCGCGCTCGAGACGCTCGATCTCGAGCCATTGGCCGGCGACTGGTTCGAGGTGGCCACGTCTGGATCGTGGTCGCACCGGCGCTGCACGTCGGACACCCGCTTCCACTGGGTGGTCACCACGACGCGTTCCATCGACGTGCGCAGCGCCTGCACCACGGCGTCGGGTGAGGAAGTGCGCCACGGCCGCATCCGCGCGCCGCGGGGGGCTCACCTCGGACGGCTGTCGGTGCGGTTCGCTCCGGCACTTTTCGCCTGGCTGCCGGCGACTTGGACCGATTACTGGGTGCTGGCGGAGGCTCCCGATCACGCTTGGCTGCTGGTGGGCGACCGCGCGCGCACGCGGCTCTCGGTGCTGTCGCGATGGGTGTCGCTCGACGAAGCGTCGCTCGCCCTGGCGGTTCAGGTGGCGCGCGTGCAGGGCTTCGACGTCGACCGCCTGGCACTCGTCCGCCAGACCAGCGGCTCGACCATTCCGAACCGCTAGCGACGTGACGCTTTCAGCCGATCCAGGTCATCGAGACTGCGCGGCCAGTCTTGGCCGAGAAGCCGTGAGAGGGCGCGGTCAGCCAGCAAACGTCCTCCTGTCTGGCAGGTCGGGCAGTAGTTCGCTTCGTTCGAGGCGTAGCGGATGCGCTGAATGGGCGTGGCGCACACCGGACACGGCTGGCTGTAGCGACCGTGCGCGGCCATGCCGGGCCTGAAGGCCGTCACCTTCGCAGGAAAGGTGGCGCCGGCCTCGAGTATCAGGCGGTCGCGCCACTCCGTCAGGACGTCCTGCACCGCGACGTGGAGACGCCGTAGTTCGTCGTTCGTCAGGGCGTCGCTCATGCGCACGGGCGAGAGCTTGGCGCGGTGGAGGATCTCGTCGGAATAGGCGTTGCCGATGCCGCTCAGGCGTGCCGGATCGGTGAGCGCCCTCTTGAGCGTATGGCGGCCTGAAGTGAACGCGGTCGTGAACGCGGCGAGGTCTGAGGTGAGCACCTCGAGCCCACCCGGATCCATCGCGGCCAGTGCGGCGGCGTCCGCCGCCACATGCAGAGACGCGCGGCGCTTCGAGCCTGCTTCGGTGATGAGCAACGTGCCGCCCTCGATGTCGAGCGCTCCCAGCCCTCCCTTGGTCGGCACGGCTGCGTCTTCGCCGGCCCACTTCAGGCGGCCGGCCACCATCAGGTGGAGAACTAGAAACTGCCCTCCAAGGTGAAACACGATGCGCTTGCCCATCCGGCTGATGGCGGTAACGACGTGGCCTTCCAACCCGGTGATGGGTGGCACGGCGGTGCGGAGCAGGAAGGGGCTCACCACACGGATCCGGCGCACACGCCGGCCGGCCATGCGCGGGATCAAGGCATGGAGGTAGAGTTCGATGTCCGGAAGTTCCGGCACGCCCGCATCCTAACAGCCCAGGGGCCACCGGGTGGGGAGCGGGAGCCACGTTCGTTCTATGCTCACGGCATCATGATTGGCGGCAACTGGACCATGTGGATCGCGGTCGCGCTGGGCAGCGCGGTCGGCGGGTTGTTGAGACATGCCGCCACGGAAGGAATCACGCGGTTTGCTGGTGGAACGTTTCCGGTCGGCACCGTCGTGGTGAATGTCACCGGCTCGCTGGCCATCGGGGTGTGTGTCGCCCTGTCGGCGTCGGTGCCTGGAGGCTGGAGTCCACTCGCGCGGCATACGGCAATGACGGGCCTGCTCGGCGGCTTCACCACGTTCTCCGCATTCAGCGCCCAGACCGTCGGGTTGCTGCAGCAAGGCAATTGGCTGGCGGCAGCCGCAAACGTAACGGCGTCGGTCGTGCTCGGCGTGCTCGCCTGCGGCGCCGGCTATGCGGCGGCCGCGGCCGCCCTTCGGTAGCGGGGACCGCTAGGGGCTCACAGGCCGTCGCGGCACCTGTCGCGGCTCTAGGGGCGCGACGGCGTCAACGCCGCGAGTCGCTGCTGGATCTGCTGGTTCGCTGGAAACTCCGACCTGAGCGTTTCGAGCACCTGTCTGGCCGCGTTGCTGTCGCCAGTTGCAGCGAGCGCGCCAGCACGCAGAAGTCCGGCACGAACGCGCATCCGGACGTCGTCGGTCGGCACGCGAATGCCGTCAAGTGTCGTCAAGGCTGCCGCCGGCGACTTGCGGTCGTTGAGCGTCGATTCGACTTGCACCAGCTGGAGTTCCAGATGGTCGGGGAATCTACCCGCGACCAGGTCGATCAACGCAGCGGCCTCGGCCAACTTGCCGGCTTGGCGGTCCAGCGCCGACTGGTGATGAGCGGCCGCAATCAGCAACCGGTTGACATCCAGGGGGTCACCCGAACGGATGCCGACGCCGCCGGCGTACGCATAGACCAGGTCGCCACCCGCCGATGCGGCACGGTAGAGCACGCCAACTGCGAGCAGGCCGACCATCGCCGAGACGAGACCGGCCGCACCTGCCCGAGGATGCTGCCGAACGGCGAAGGCGGCGGCGATGGCCTCGAAGACCAACAGCAACGCAAACACGTTCCTGGCGCGTTCGCCCCATTCCTCGTGATCGACGACCGCGGACCGAGCTCCGGGGATCCGTTCCACTGGCCCGTGCGCGTCGATACCGGACCGCACCGCGACAACCGCCGCGACGGTTCCCAGCGCCACCAGCACCGCGGCCGCCATCGGCAGCCAGGCCTGCGCCACGACGAGCGACACCCATCGGAAGGCCACTCCCACGACGATCAGCGCAACGACGAAGTGGACGATCTGGGGGTGCAACGCCGCGAGGTCTCGGCATGGGACGGGCGCTCCTGCGGAAAGCATACAGGCAAAAAGAAAAGGCCCGACGCTCATGGCGTCGGGCCTTCTCTCGATATATCCCCGGCAGCGACCTACTCTCCCACGCACCTACGCACGCAGTACCATCGGCGGTAGCAGGCTTAACTTCCGTGTTCGGAATGGGAACGGGTGTGACCCTGCTCCTATGGCCACCGGGAAACTTGGTGTCTGGGGTTCCGTCTTCGCCCGCGAATCGCGGTCTCGGCGCTTACGGGCCTGATATCGGCCACGCTGCCGGGAGGACGGATCGCCCCAGATCATCTTGATGACCGGGTCCGAAGACCCGGTTGAATATCCTGCAATCGATCGTTGTTTGATTACACACCCGCAGCAGGCGAGTGAATTGGTCAAGCCTCACGGCTAATTAGTATCGGTAAGCTCCACGTATCGCTACGCTTCCACACCCGACCTATCAACCTGGTAGTCTACCAGGAGCCTTCAGGGACTTGCGTCCAGGGAAATCTCATCTTGTGGAGGGTTTCACGCTTAGATGCATTCAGCGTTTCTCCCTTCCGGACTTAGCTACCCGGCGCTACCACTGGCGTGATAACCGGTACACTAGAGGTCCGTCCAACCCGGTCCTCTCGTACTAAGGTCAGCCCCACTCAAATTTCCTCCGCCCATCACAGATAGAGACCGAACTGTCTCGCGACGTTCTAAACCCAGCTCACGTACCGCTTTAACCGGCGAACAGCCGGACCCTTGGAACCTGCTACAGCTCCAGGATGCGATGAGCCGACATCGAGGTGCCAAACCCTAGCGTCGATGTGAACTCTTGGCTAGGATCAGCCTGTTATCCCCGGCGTACCTTTTATCCGTTGAGCGATGGCCCTTCCATGCGGAACCACCGGATCACTAAAGCCTGGTTTCCCACCTGCTCGACTTGTTTGTCTCGCAGTCAAGCTCGCTTGTGCTTTTGCACTCTACGGCTGATTTCCAAACAGCCTGAGCGAACCTTCGCGCGCCTCCGTTACTCTTTAGGAGGCGACCGCCCCAGTCAAACTACCCGCCTAGCAGTGTCCTGGACCCGGATAACGGGTCTCAGTTAGAACGCCGGAGTCGTAAGGGTGGTATCTCACCGTTGGCTCCCCCGAATCCGAAAACCCGGGTTCAAAGCCTCCCACCTATCCTGCGCATACGACGCCAGCATTCACTACTAAGGTGTAGTAAAGGTGCACGGGGTCTTTTCGTCTTGTGACGGGCAACCGGCGTCTTCACCGGTACCACAAATTCGCAGTGTCAATCGTTGAGACAGCGCCCAAATCGTTACGCCATTCGTGCAGGTCGGAACTTACCCGACAAGGAATTTCGCTACCTTAGGACCGTTATAGTTACGGCCGCCGTTTACCGGGGCTTCAATTCAGAGCTTCGCTTGCGCTAACCCCTCCTTTTAACCTTCCGGCACCGGGCAGGCGTCAGACCCTATACGTCGTTTTCGACTTAGCAGAGCCCTGTGTTTTTAGTAAACAGTCGCTTGGGCCTCTTAACTGCAACTCCCTCCCGCTTCATGCCGCGTGGACACTAACGGTAACGGAGCACCCCTTCTCCCGAAGTTACGGGGCAATTTTGCCGAGTTCCTAAACGATTGTTCTCACTTGCGCCTGAGGATTTTCTCCTCGCCTACCTGTGTCGGTTTGCGGTACGGGTACCCGAATATCTCCTTAGAGGCTTTTCTCGGCAGCGTGGCGTCTACGACTTTATGAACCTTGCGGTTCTCGCTTCGATCCCTCAGGGTTTGTGACTCACCGGATTTGCCTAGTGAATCCCCCTACGAATCTCAACCTGGCGCCTTGCGGCCCTCTCCAGGCTCGTATAGCCTCCTGCGTCCCCCCATCGTGATAACGATATTCAGGTAGTTCCGGAATATTAACCGGATGTGCATCCGCTACGCCTTTCGGCCTCGCGTTAGCTCCCGACTAACCCTGAGCGGACGAACCTACCTCAGGAAACCTTAGGCTTACGGCGGGGAAGATTCTCACTTCCCTTCTCGCTACTTATGCCGGCAGGGTCACTTCCCAACGCTCCACCAGTCCTTACGGTCTGACTTCGCTGCATTGGGAACGCTCCTCTACCAATGTCGGACCTCGCAAGATCCGACAGTCGACGGCTTCGGTCTAGTGCTTAAGCCCCGTTATATTGTCGGCCCAAAGCCGCTTGACCAGTGAGCTATTACGCTTTCTTTAAAGGATGGCTGCTTCTAAGCCAACCTCCTGGTTGTCTGAGCGTCTTCAGATCCTTTACCACTTAGCACTAAGTTTGGGACCTTAGCCGGTCGTCTGGGCTGTTTCCCTCTCGACTATGAAGCTTAGCCCCCACAGTCTCACTCCCGGAGTACGTGTCGACGGCATTCGAAGTTTGGTTGGATTCAGTAAGCTGGTAAGCCCCCTAGTCCAATCATGTCTCTACCACCATCGCCGACCCTCCGAGGCTGCCCCTAAAGGCATTTCGAGGAGAACGGGCAATCACGGAATTTGATTAGCCTTTCACCCCTACCCTCAGCTCATCCAAGTTGTTTTCAACCAACACTAGTTCGGACCTCCACGTGGTGTTACCCACGCTTCATCCTGGCCAAGGGTAGATCATCCCGCTTCGCGTCTAATCCCAGCGACTATGCGCCCCATTCGGACTCGCTTTCGCTACGGCTCGCTTTACGCTTAACCTCGCCACTGAGAATAACTAGCCGGCTCATTATGCAAAAGGCACGCGGTCAGGCATTCCCGGTTACCCGGGCATAGCCCTCCCACTGCTTGTAGGCATACGGTTTCAGGTACTATTTCACTCCCCTCACAGGGGTGCTTTTCACCTTTCCCTCACGGTACTGGTTCACTATCGGTCGCCAACGAGTATTTAGCCTTGCCGGATGGTCCCGGCGGGTTCCCACGGGATTTCTCGTGTCCCGCGGTATCAGGTACCTGCCCAGAGAGTCGGAGTCGTTTTCGTCTACAGGACTGTCACCTTCTGTGGTCCCACTTTCCAGAGGGATTCGACTAACGATCCGTTTTGTAACTCTCCGGCCTCACGGCCAGACAGGCCCTACAACCCCAGAGAGCAAGCCCTCTGGTTTGGGCTATTCCGCGTTCGCTCGCCGCTACTAGCGGAATCACTGTTGTTTTCTATTCCTTCAGGTACTGAGATGGTTCACTTCCCTGAGTTGCCTTCCAGCACCTATGGATTCAGTGCAGGATGCCACGGTATTAACCGTGGCGGGTTTCCCCATTCGGAAATCCCCGGGTCAAAGCTTGTTTGCAGCTCACCGAGGCTTATCGCAGCTTACCGCGTCCTTCATCGACTGTTGGCGCCAAGGCATTCACCGTACGCCCTTAGTAGCTTGACCAAGTAAGCACTCGCACACTGCGTGTGTGTAATCAAAGAACTACCGATTGCAGGATATTCAGTTGTCAAAGAACCAGGCCCCAGATTCACATAACGAATCATGAAGCCGAAAACATTGGTGGAGAATACCGGGCTCGAACCGGTGACCTCCTGGTTGCAAACCAGGCGCTCTCCCAGCTGAGCTAATTCCCCAAAGAACTTGAACTGCGGTGTGGATTTGTTACAGGTGAGACGAACCTAGGCAAGCCTGGAATCCGAATCACCGATATCAGTCATCCCGCAATCAGCATCCCCTTTCGGCACGACGCCGTGGTTGACACAGAGAATGGTGGGCCTGAGTAGATTTGAACTACTGACCCCACGCTTATCAAGCGTGTGCTCTAACCAGCTGAGCTACAGGCCCTTCTCAAGCCCTTACTCCACCGACTTTTCAAAGAACCAAGTCTCCCCGGTTCCTTCAAAACTAGATAGAAGCGTGCATAACCAAACCGACTCGTGACAGATCGATCTCGA
>CAWFCS010000025.1:2500-215704 GCA_963814395.1 uncultured Acidobacteriota bacterium | reverse complement strand
TCGCCTTCGCGCCCCGGGCGCTTCGGCGCAGCAGGCCGGAATGCCGATCGATGAAGCGTTGCCGATCGCGAAGCAGATCGCCGAGGCGCTTGAAGCGGCGCACGAGCAGGGGATCATTCATCGCGATCTGAAGCCCGCGAACATCAAGGTGCGCGCCGACGGCACCGTGAAGGTGCTCGACTTCGGTCTCGCCAAAGCGCTCGACGCGAATGCGTCGAGCGCGACAGCGGATAACTCGCCGACGATCACGCTCCCGGCCCACCTTCGCCAAGGCTATGGCGCGGCAGGCACTGGGCCGGGATGATTCTCGGCACGGCGGCCTACATGGCGCCCGAGCAGGCGCGCGGCACTGCCGTCGATAAGCGCGCCGATGTGTGGGCGTTTGGCGTGGTGCTCTACGAGATGTTGACGGGCAGCGGCTGTTTGCGGGTGCGACGGTGTCGGACACGATCGCCGCCGTGCTGACGCGCGAGCCAGACTGGACGACGCTGCCGCCGGGCACACCGCCGCCGATTCGCACGTTGTTGCGGCGCTGCCTGGAGAAGGATCGCAAGCGACGCCTCACCGATGCTGGGGCGGCGCGGCTGGAGATCGACGACGCGCTGACGGCGCCCACGAATACGGATGGAGCAACCACGTCGGGCGCGTCTGCAGCGACCGCGTCGTCGCGCGGGCGCCTTCCGTGGATTGTTGCGACCGCCGCCGTGGCGGGGATGGCCGCTCTGGCGTTTCCCGCGCTGAGCTACCTGCGGCTTGCTCCGGCACCCGCTCTACCTGAGATGCGCGTGGAGATCACGACGCCCGCCACCGACGCGCCGCTGGACTTCGCCCTGTCGCCCGACGCCGCGCCCTGGTCTTTGTCGCGTCAGGCGATGGCGCGCCACGGCTGTGGCTGCGTGCGCTCGACGAGACGGAGGCGCGGCCGCTGGCGGGCACCGAGGGCGCGACCAATCCGTTTTGGTCGCCCGACGGTCGCTCGATCGGGTTCAGCACGGCCACCGAGCTCTCGCGCTTCGATGTTGCCGAAGGCATTCCGCAGGCGCTGGCCACAGTGGCAGGAAACCCGACAGGCGGCAGTTGGAACGCGGAGGGCACGATCCTGTACACGCCCTCGGTGACGAGCCCGCTGTGGCGCATCCCGGCGGCCGGGGGCGAGCCCACGGCGGTGACGCAGCTTGAAACGCCGGGCCAGACCGCCCATCGCTATCCGCAGTTCCTCCCCGACGGCCGGCTCTTTCTGTTCTCCGTGCAGGGCACGCCCGACACGGCGGGGATCTACCTGGGGTCGCTCGACGGCGGCGCCCCCGCGCGGTTGACGACCGCCGACTCGGGGGCTCAGCTCCTGCCGCCGGACCGGGTAATCTTCGTGCAGTCCGGAACCCTGGTGTCGCGCCGGCTGGACCTCGTCGGCCGAGCGTTGACAGGCGACCCCGTCACGCTGGCCGATCGCGTCGGCGTGGACACGTTTGCCCGCGGGGGCTTTGGCGTGTCAGCAGCGGGCCCGCTCGCCTATCGGGCCGGCGACGGCGCGGCACGACAACTTACGTGGTTCGACCGGCAGGGCAAGACTGTGGGCGTGGCCGGCGAGCCAGACGCGAGTGCCCTGCAGAATCCGGAGCTGTCGCCCGAGGGCCGGAGGGTGGCGATGAGACGCACCGTGCAGGGCAACCAGGACATCTGGCTGCTGGATCTCGTTCGCGGCGGGAAACCCGCCTGACCTTCGACGCGGCCCGCGACGTCAGTCCGCTCTGGTCGCCGGATGGACTGCGGATCGGCTTCTCATCGGACCGCGCCGGCGCTTCCGATCTGTTTCTGAAGGTCTCGAACGGGTCTGGTGCCGAGGAACGGCTGGTGAACTCACCCAACGTCAAGCACGCGCAAGACTGGTCGAGGGACGGCCGGTGGCTGCTGTACTACGAGGACAACCCCATCAACGGGCGCGACCTATGGGCGCTGGACGTAATGGTCCCCAACCGGACACCGCGCGCCGTCGCAAACACGCCTGCGGAAGAAGTGCTGGCGCAGTTCTCTCCGGACGGGCACTTTGTGGCGTACCAGACCAACGAGTCGGGCCGGTTCGAGGTCGTCGTACAGCCATTTCCCGACCCGGGCGGCAAATGGCAGGTGTCGACCGCTGGCGGCGTTGCGCCGCGCTGGCGCGCCGACGGCAAGGAACTCTATTTTCTGGCGCCCGACGCGACCATGATGGCCGTCCCGGTCACGTTCGCGGGCACGTCGTTCGAGGCCGGCGCGCCGGTGGCGTTGTTTCCGACGCGCATCGTGGACGGCGGGACCGTGTCCGTAAATCGGCCGCAGTACGCCGTCGCGCGCGACGGCCGGTTCCTGATCAACCAGCCCGTGGCGGATGCCACAGCCGAGCCGACCACGCTGATCCTGAATTGGAATCCTGATTCGAAGAAGTAGCGTTCGACCCTCCCGTCTCTTGGCAGCCACACACATGATTGTGTAGTAGATTGTGTGAATGGCGACCAACCTGGCGCTCGACGACAAGCTCCTCGACGAAGCCGTGAAGGTGGGCGGCAAGGCCACGAAGAAGGCGACGGTGACCGAGGCGCTGCAGGAGTACATCGGCCGGCGCAAGCAGGCGCGCATCGCCGACCTGTTCGGCACGGTCGACTACGACCCGAAGCACGACTACAAGAAGCAGCGACGGCGCCCGTGAAGGTGCTCGTCGACACGTCGGTCTGGTCGCTCGCGCTGCGGCGACGCGCGCCCGCCCACCCGGCGGTGGACGAACTTCGTCGCCTCATCGCACACGGACGCGCCGCCCTCGTCGGCCCGATCCGGCAGGAACTTCTGAGCGGCATTCGCGACCGGGCCGTCTTCGCGCGGCTCCGCGACCACTTGCAGGCGTTTCCCGACGAGCCGATCACCTCGGCCGATTACGAGCGCGCCGCCGACTGCTTCAACCTCTGTCGCGCGAAGGGGATTCAGGGCTCGAACACCGACTTCCTGCTGTGTGCGGTTGCCGAGCGATGCCGATGTCCCATTCTGACGACGGACGACGACTTCGTGAAGTTCGGCCGCGTGCTGCCCCTGCGCCTCCACGCGCACCAGGCGTAGCCCTCCACACACGGCCACGCCTTCGGCAGCTGCCACGGCCCTACATGATGCGGCACGCGTCGTCGAACGCCAGCCGCGGGTTCCGCGGATGCAGGCCGGCAGGATCGCCGTAACCCAGGTTGATCAGGAAGTTCGCCTTCCACCGGCCGTCCGGGAAGAACTCCGCATCGACCTTCGCCCGATCGAAGCCGCCGATCGGTCCGCAGTCGAGGCCCAGGGCGCGCGCGGCCAGTATCACGTAGCCGCCTTGCAGCGCCGAACCCTGCGCGGCGATGTGCTCGATCTGCGCCGCGGGCATCGCAGCAAACCTGGCGCGGGCATCTACGTGCGGCGTGAGCGTTGGCAGGTGCTCATGGACCCGTTCGCGCCGCGGCGTGACCGGCCTCGCTCCACGGGCCGCGGCAGCCAGCGCTCTGTGCGTGCGCGCCGCCAGGAACAACTGGTTCGAGGTCTGGCGGCTATCGAGCCGCGACGCCGCCGGCGCCACTGAAGGCTCGCACTGCCGGCTCCACTGTCTGCGCCACGGCCGTGGCCACCGCCTTCATCGCTGACTCCAGCGCGTCCACGCGATGAACGACGTGGCCGCCAGCAGCACCAGCGGAATGGCGCTGCTGCCGCCGACGATGAATACGTGCGTGGCGATGGCACCCACCATGGTGGCGGCGAGCGCCGCCGCGGCAAACGCGGCCACCGAGGGCACGAGCAGCGCGAGGGCGCCGCCCACTTCGATGGCGCCGGTGAGGTAGCGGAACCACTGGCCCACGCCGATGACGTCGAACAGCCCGACCATCATCGGCGCGCCAGAGAGCTTGCCCCAACCGGCCATCAGGAACATGCCGGCAGCGGCGATGCTCAGAATCCAGACGGCGGCGGCGCGCGCGCGTGATGCGCCAGGCGAGGTGCCTACGGTGCCGAGGGCGTGGGGGTGGTTGTGCGTGGTGGCGGCGGTAGTCATGGTCGGTCTCCTGTTAGGCGTTGACACTAAGGTAAAGCGATGGACTGTACATGTAATGACGTTGCATATATGAACAACATGGCATAAAAAACATCACCCTGCCGACTTCTCGAGCTTGGCCATGAGCACGGCCAACTGCCGGAGTTCGGCAGGTGACAGGTCGCCAAGCAGCATTTGTTCAGCCTGCTGCTGAATCTGCGTGCCGGTCTCGCACGCAGCCCGGCCGGCTGGGGTCATGACGGCAAGCCTGGAGCGTCGATCGTGCGGATCCGCGGCGCGCGTCACCAGGCCATCGGCCTCGAGGCGATCGACCAGTTGCGTGATGTTCGAGCGCACGCACGACAGGCGCTCGGCAAGCTGGCTGAGCGGCAGCGATTCCCCAGCGGCGCTGAGCGCCGTCAAGGCCGCGAGCTTGGCCACCGACAAGCCCACGTCGGCCAGCTTGGCCTCCACATGGTCTTGAGCGGTGCCGGCGGCATGGAGCAGCGTGAACAACCCCGCCTCCCCGCCACGCCCGGTGTCGTTCATGTATGTATTATACATGGACATGGCGATAGCGCAAGGGGTGGCTACAAAGCCCGGGACGACGCCAGGGTAGGCCTCAGAAGGCGGGCCGCTACCGCCGCCGCCAGCGGCGGCCGTGAATCGCCAGGTCCACGGCGTCGTCGGCCGTCGTCACCTGCAGGCCGTCGGCACGTGCCTCGCGCACGAAGGCCGCGTCCACCTTGTGGATGCGCATCTTCACGAAGTCGTCTTCGTCGGCGTTCGTGAAGCCGAGCGCGCGCATCTCGCGGATGAACTCGGGGCGCACCTGGTGGATGCGGAAGCGCACCAGGTCGTCGGCCGACAGGCCGCGCAGGCCGGCCGCGCCGAGCGCGTCGATCTCGTCGAGCGTCACGCCGTGGATGCGCATGCGCGTGTAGTCGTCGGCGGTGAGGCCGGTGTAGTTACGCGACTTCAGTCCGGCGATGAACTCCGTGGTGACGCCGTGAATGCGCAGGCGAACGACGTCGTCGGGCGCGAGCCCATCGAGCCCCGCCGCGCGGAAGCCGCGCACCACCGCGCCGGTGGCGCCGTGGATCTTCATTCGGGTCAGATCCTCGAGCGCAAGGTTCGTCTGGCCGGCGTCGCGCAGGTCGCGTGTGAACGCGGTGGTCACGTCGAGCACGCCGAGCCGCATGAGTTGCTCGGTCGGCAGGTTCCGGTAGCCGAGCTGGGCCATCCCGGCGACGTACGCGGAGCTGGGCAGGAAGGCAAACGTGCCAGCGCCCTGTCCGCGGTCGAACGACCCGGTGAAGCGGAACGCGCCGGCCTCGCGCGTCAGCGTGAAGCGCGCATCGGTGACAGTGCCCTCGCGCGCGGCGCCGGGCAGATCGGTGAGTTCAGCGATGGGCACGCCGAAGCCCCAGTGGTCGCGCTCGTCGCCGGTGCGCAGGCCGAGCTGCACGCGCGGCACCACGTCGTTCCCCTTCCACTCGGGGTGGGTCTTGGCCGTCCAGCGCCCGCTCACCTGACCGGCCGCGGCGGCCTGGTCCGCGCCAGCGCCAGCATTGACGGGAGTCATCGCCCCGCGCGCCGACAGCACCACGCCCACGACCACCACCGTCAATCCCGCCAGCCAGAGTCGTGCACGCATGCCGGTCACCTCGGCACAGTTGGATGGCCGCGCGGCCGCCGGGGTTGGAACACCTACCCGACGGTGAGCAGTTCGATGTTGGGATTTTGCTGCTGCAGATAGCTCAGGTGCCATTGCGACTCGAAGAGCAACACCGGCCGCTCCTCGCGGTCGACCGCGCGCAGGATGCCCGACGAGCGATTCTCGAGGTCCGACAGCGTCTGCGCGTCGCACTTCACCCAGCGCAAGGCCACAAACGAGATCTGGTCGATCTTGCACTCCACGCTGTATTCCTGCCTCAGGCGCGCTTCCACGATGTCGAGCTGCAGCGGCCCCACCACGCCTAGAATCGGCTCGCGCCGGCCGTGCACGGGGAACACCACCTGCATCAGCCCCTCTTCCTCGAGCTGCGTGACGCCGTTCTCGAACTGCTTGCTGCGCTGGTCGAGCAGACGGGCGCGGCCGAAGTGCTCGGCGGGGAAGCGCGGCACGCGCGGGTAGCGCACCGGCGCGCCGTTGTAGAGCGTGTCGCCGATGGCGAACTTGCCGGGATTGGGCAGACCGATGACGTCGCCGGGATAGGCGCGTTCCACGGTTTCGCGGCCGCCGCCGAAGAACTTGTAGGGCCGCGTGGCCCGCACCGTGTCGCCGTCGCGCGCGTTGGTGAGCGCCATGTCCTTCTCGAACACGCCCGAGCACACCCGCACGAACGCCACGCGGTCGCGGTGCTTGCGGTTCATGTTCGCCTGGATCTTGAAGACGAAGCCCGAGAAGCCAGGGGCCACGGGAGACACCATGCCGGTGTCGGTCTCGCGCGGCCGCGGCGGCGGCGCCAGGTTCTCGAGCACGTCGAGCAGCGTCTCGAGACCGAAGTTGTCGAGCGCGCTGCCGAAGAGCACCGGCGTCTGGCGTCCGGCCAGGTACTCGTCGCGGTCGAACTGGGTGCCCGCGCCCTTGATGAGCGACGTGTCGCTGATGAGCGTGGCGTGCGCGTCTTCGCCCAGCAGGTCCACGAGCACGGGGTCGGTGGCGTCGTTGGTGCGCACCGGCGCGCGGAAGCCGCCGCCCTTCACCTGCTCGTAGAGGCGCGTCTCCTGCGTGCGCAGATCGAACACGCCGCGGAAGCGATCGCCGCTGCCAATCGGCCAGTTGAGCGGCGCCGTCTGGATGCCGAGCACCTGCTCGATCTCTTCGAGCAGCTCGAACGGATCGCGGCCGGGCAGGTCGAGCTTGTTCACGAAGGTGAGCAGCGGCAGGTTGCGCAGGCGCACCACCTCGAACAGCTTGCGGGTCTGCGCCTCGATGCCCTTGGCGGCGTCGATGACCATCACGGCGCTATCCACCGCGTAGAGCGTGCGATAGGTGTCTTCGCTGAAGTCCTGGTGGCCGGGCGTGTCGAGCAGCGTGATGTGGCAGTTGCCGAGGTCGAAGTCGAGGGCGGCGGACGTGACCGAGATGCCGCGCTCGCGCTCCACGTCCATCCAGTCGCTCACCACATGCCGCTGCGTCTTGCGGCCGCGCACGGCGCCGGCCAGCTCGATGGCGCCGGCATAGAGCAGCAGCTTCTCGGTGAGCGTGGTCTTGCCCGCGTCGGGGTGCGAGATGATCGCGAAGGTGCGGCGGCGGGCCACTTCGGTCTTGAGCCGGGCGTCTACGTCGGCCGGCGTCTCGAGGGGCTGGGTCGATGCGTCCACGGCTACTCTCCGGCCCAGAGGGTCTTGATTGGATACCGGCGCAGCAGTCGATCAGCGGACACCAGCGTGAGTTCGTGTTCGATGGCCTGGCAGACGAGCATGCGGTCGAACGGATCCCGGTGCAGGTCGGGTAGTTTCGGCAGATGCGCCGCGGACGCCTCATCAATCGGCAACGGCGTGATGCGGTGCCGCGCGCGCTCAGCGCCAGCAAACTCGGCGGCGGGCGCCGGCAGGTCGATCCGTCCGAGGCCCTGCTTGATGGCCAGTTCCCACACCGACGCGGCACTCAGCCAGACGGACACATCGCGCGAGCACACCTGCTCTCGCACGGCCGCGGGCATGCGCGAGCTTCCGCCCACCATCCACAGGAAGATCTGCGTGTCGAGCAGCAGCCTCATCGGCGCGCGCGTCCCTCGAAGGCATTGAGGACGTCGCCGGGCAGCGGCGCGTCGAAGTCGTCGGGCACTTCGAACGTGCCTCTTGCCAGGCCCCACGGGCGTGGGCGGTCATCGAGGTGCGCAACGGGGCGAATCTCTGCCACCGGCACGTTGTGGCGGGTGATCGTCACCGCCTCCCCATGCTCCACGTCGTCGAGAAGACTCGACAGCTGCGCTTTGGCCTCCGCGACGCTGACCTTTTTCATGACCATATCGTAGCCCAGATTCATGGTCCATCAGCTGGGGCCGGCGAGGGAGTCGAGCCTAGCTCAGGACCGCGTCACGGGCCGCCACTTGCGCTCGAGATACTGCGCCACGCGCGTGAGCGGGAAGGTCAAGGCCAGGTAGAGCACCGCCACCAGCGGCCAGATGGTGAGCGGCGCGGCGTAGCGGCTGGCCAGTTCCTGCCCGGTGCGGGCCAGCTCGGTGAGGCCAATCACCGACACGAGCGACGAGTCCTTGAGCAGGGCGATGCCCTCGTTGGTGAGCGGCGGCACCACGCGGCGGAAGGTCTGCGGCAGGATGATGCGGCGCATCGCCTGCCAGTAGTTCATGCCGAGGGCGCGGGCGGCCTCCATCTGGCCGGCCTCGATCGACACGATGCCGGCCCGGAAGATCTCCGAGATGTAGGCCGCGGCGTTCAGGGTGAGCGCCACGATGCCGCTCGTGAAGGCCGGCAGGTTCACCCCGAAGCTCGGGAGCACGAAGTAGATGAAGAGAATCTGCACGAGCAGCGGCGTGCCCCGCATCACCTCCACGTAGACGGCGGCGGGGGTCGAGAGCAGCCGGCGCGGCTGCACCCGGGCCAGCGCCAGTGCCAGGCCGAGCGGCAGCCCGAGCAGCAAGCTCGACGCCGCGATGAGCGCCGTGAGGCCGACGCCGCGAATGAAGACGGTCCAGGTGCGCGCGATGAGACCGGTGTCGAACAGAGCCGGCGCCGCGGTGGCCGCCGCCTGCGACTGGCTCGCCTCACCGAACCAGGTGGCGTAGATCTTGGCGTATTCGCCGCTGTCCTGAATCTGGAACAAGGCCGCGTTGACGGCGCGCCGGAGGTCGTCGCTGCCGCGCGCCAGCACGATGCCGAAGGCTTCGTCGGTGTACTCGCGGCCCACCGTCTTCACACTGGGAAAGCTCATGCGGGCCATGTAGCGCAGCACGGGGCCGTCGCTCGCCACCGCGTCGACGCGGCCGTTCTGCAGGTCGAGCAGGGCCAGGTCGATGGTGTTGTACTTGGCAATCGTGACGCCGGCGATCTTCTCCATCGCGAACTGCGCGGTGGTGTTGATCTGCACGCCCACGGTCGTGCCGGCCAGGCCCTCCACGCCGGGGATGGCGCTGTCGGTGCGCACGGCAAGGGCCTGCCCGGCGTTGATGTAGGGCTCCGAGAAGAGCATCGTGGCGCTGCGTTCGGGCGTGATCGTGACGGCCGAGATCACCACGTCGAAGGTGCCGTTCTGCAGAGCGGGGAAGACGCCGTCGAAGCTGGCGTTCACGAGCACCGGCTGCACTCGCAGGATGCGCGCGACGGCGCGGGCCAGATCGACGTCGAAGCCGCTGAACTCGCCCCCTTCGACCGAGCCGAACGGCGGGTAGGTGGCGTCGATGCCGATGCGCAGCTGGCCGCTGGTGCGCACCCGTTCGAGGGCCGTCTGCGCCCACACCGGCTGGCCCACGAAGGCCGCGAGCGCCAGCGCCAGGACGCCGCAGCGCAGCCCGCGCGTTCGGTCGCGCCACCTCGTGGTCACGACCGCACCTCGGTGCGGCCGCCATGGAAGCTCTCCATGAACGCCCGGGTCTCGGGTTGCGAGGGGCTGCCGAACACGGCGCTGGCGGTGCCGGACTCCACGGCCCGCCCGCCTTCGAAGTAGATCACCTGATCCGAGATGGCGCGGGCGAAGTCCATGTCGTGCGACACGACGACCAGCGTCTTCTTCAGGTCGTCGAGGGCGCGCAGCAGCGTGCCCACTTCGCGTACCAGCTTCGGGTCGAGGGCCGACGTGGGCTCGTCGAAGAGCACCACGGCGGGTTCCATGGCGAGGGCCCGCGCGATGGCCACGCGCTGTTGCTGGCCGCCCGAGAGCTGCGCCGGGTAGTGCTGCTCCTTGCCCGAGAGCCCGACCCGGTCCAGATAGTGGCGCCCCACCTCTTCGGCCTTGGCGCGCGGCAGCTTCTTCACCGTCATGGGCGCCTCGATGACGTTGCCGAGCGTGGTGAGGTGAGGGAACAGATTGAAGTTCTGGAACACCAGCCCGACGCGCAGCCGCACCTGGTGCACGAGCGCGTCCTCGTCGGCCGGCGTCAGACCGGCGTCGCCGCCCTGCACGGCGACGTCGGCAATCCGGATCTGTCCGGCGTCGAAGCGCTCCAGCCGGTTCAGGCAGCGGAGCATCGTGGACTTGCCGCAGCCCGAGGGCCCGAGGATGGTCGTGAGCTGCGCTTCGGCGATCTGGAACGTGGCGCCGTTCAGCACCGTGGCCGGGCCGTAGCGCTTGACGACGTTGGTGACTTCAATCACACAGTCCCTCCCGGGCTCCGGTCCGTGCGGCGCTCAGTCGCGCGGGTTCGTGGCGAAGATCGACAGTTCCGGCGTGAAGCCGCGGTCGTGCATCTCGAGCACCGACCGCACGGCGTGGGCCACGTCTTCCGCGTGCAGTTTGGTCGGGTTGTCGGGCGGCGCGCCGCTGACCGGGTCGAAGAACGGCGTGAGCACTTCGCTCGGATTGATCAGGAACACCCGGATGTTGTGCGGCCGCAGTTCCCCCCGCCAGCACTCGGTCATGCCCCGCAGGGCGAACTTGCTGGCGTAGTAGGCGGTGCCGTTCGGGGCGCCCCGCGTGCCAGCGGTGGACGCGATGTTGACGATGTTGCCGCGCTTGCGCGTGAGGAAGTGCTTCGCCGCCTCGCGGCCCATCAGCATCGGCCCGGTCACGTTGGTGGCGAAGATCCGCTCGAAGCTCTCGAGGTCCTGCGCCACGAGTGCCTTGAACACGCCGATGCCGGCGTTGTTCACGAGGATGTCGAGATGACCGAACGCCGCCACCACGTCGGCCATGGTGCGGTGCACGTCGGCCTCGAGTGAGACGTCGGCGCGGATGGCATGACCGCCGATGGTCGCGGCCGCCCGGGCCAGCTTGTCTTCGTCGCGACCGGTGATGGCCACCCGCGCGCCCGCGTCGGCGAGCGTCTTGGCGATGGCGAAGCCGATGCCGCTGCTGCCCCCGGTGACGAGGGCGGTCGATCCATGGAGGTTCATGGCTCAGTCTACTGCCGGCCCGAGGACGACCGCCGCGGCTGGCGTGAGCGTGCTGGTCTTCTCGGCCACCGACTCGACCTTCGCCCGCGAGTAGGCCACCGGGAAGTAGCGGCCGCGCGCCCACAGCTCGAACAGGTCGCGGTAGTGCGGGCTCTCGGGGTCGCCCGACTGGCCGGGCGTGTTGAGGCCGACGGTGTTGTCCCAGTTCTCGGTGTCGGCCACGATCTTGAGCGACCCGCCGCCGCCCTGGTTGTCGAGGCCGCCGGTGGCGCTCACCGTGGTGCCGTCGCCGCCGCGCGGGAACGGGCCCACCTCGAGCTTCTTCTTCATCTCGGCGTTCACGGCCTCCGACAACGGATGCTTGATGAGCGCGTGGTGCAGCTTCTCGTCGCCCCACTTCCACGCCGCCATGTCGGCGCCGAAGCGGGCCGTCACGTCGGCCACGCCCTGCTCGAAGGCCGTGGCCACGAGCGTGTCGCGGGCCTTCGTGGGATCGGCGCCGAAGCGGCCATCGGGCGCCCACAGCCAGTCGATGAGCCGCTTGGTGCTGATGAGGCGCCCCGGCACCACGGCGCGGGCCGAGGCCGGAATCGCCACCTCGCGCACGGCCGCGAACAGCCGGCGCGAGAACAGCTCGTAGACCGCCGCCGGCGGCGGAGTTCTTGTCGAGCACGAAGTCCCACGCCAGCACGGCGTCGCGCGCCTTGGCGGCGGCCGGATTGGCGATGCGTGAGGTCGCGCAGCAGCGGCACGATCACGCGCGCGGCAATCGACAGGTCGTCGTTCTGCAGCCGCGTCATCTCGGCCACGCTGAAGCGGCGGCCCGAGTTGAGCACCTCTTCGATGCGATGCGCGCGATACGGATCCGCCCAGGTGTAGTGCCGGGCCTGCGGATAGGCGTAGTCGTTCGGATAGAGATAGTGATTGGCCGTGGCCACGAAGCCGCGCTCGGGATTGGTCTCGTGCGGCAGCGCGGTGATCGGCAGATAGCCGTCCCACTCGAAGCGGCCGTCGCCGGGCACCGGCAGCAGCCCGCTCCAGGCGCGCAGCGGCGCGATGCCGGCGGCCTGCCAGCCGATGGTGCCGGTCTTGTCGGCCCAGATCATGTTCTCGGAGGGCATGCGGTTGTAGGCGCAGGCCGCGCGGAACTCGTCCCAGGTGCGGGCCTGGTTCATGCGCAGGCTCGCCAGATACGGCGCGCCGCCGGTCTCCATCCACGCCGCCTTGAGGCGCGTAGGCGCGGCGATTGGCGCGGTCTTCGTGCAGCACCGGCCCGTGGCGCGTGAACTTCAGCTCCACCTTGGCCTCGGCCTGGCCCTTCACGGGCACCGTGTCGGCCACGACGCGCATCGCCTCCCAGCGGCCCTGGTAGCGGTACTCGTTCGGGTTGGCGGGATTGGTCTCGTAGACCATCAGGTCTTCGCTGTCGGTGCCGAAGATGGTGAGGCCCCAGGCGCCGTACTCGTTGTGGCCGATCGACACGCCCGGCAGCACCGGTTCGCCGCCGCCAATCACGTTCCAGCCCGGCGCCACGAGGTGCACCCAGTAGCGCAGCGACGGCGCTTCGATGACGCGGTGCGGGTCGTTGGCCATGATCGGCATCGAGCTCTGCGTGCGCGAGCCGCTCACGATCCAGTTGTTGGAGCCGATGTCGCGATCGATCGACGCGGCTGCTCGCGTCCGCGCGGGCCGCCTTCGCCGACGGCTTCGGCGGCCAAGGCCTGCCGCGCGGCTGGCCGCGGTAGGCGGGGGCCACGTCCTCGGGCTTGAACGCAATCGGGTCGCGGAAGGCGTTGTAGAGCTTGAGCACGTCGGCGGGGAAGGTCTTCGGATCGATGAGCGGATCGAGCGTGAGCGAGGGCTCGCCGCTCTGCCCGGCCTGCAGCCACAGCAGCTCGCGCAGCTTCTCGCTGCTGCCGAGGGCGCCGATCGCCCGCACGTGGGTGGCCTCTTCGGGCACGTTCGAGGTCAGCGCCTGGTGGCGCGAGATCACCACCTCCGGCGTCCACTTGCCGGGCGTGATGCCGAGCATCTTGAACTCGATCGGCAGGGCCGCCGGCGCGCGCATCGCCTCGTCGACGTAGGCGTTCACGCCGCGCACGTAGGCCTCGACGATCTGCTTGCCGCGCGGGTGGTAGTGATTCAGCTCGGCGTCGAGGTCGCCGCGAAACTTGTGGAGCCGCGTGCCGATGTCGCGATTGAGTTCGCGCGGCCCGAGAATCTCGGCCACGGTGCCGGTGGCGCGGCGGCGCCAGACCTCGAACTGGAAGAGGCGATCCTTGGCGGCCAGGTAGCCCTGCGCCATGAACAGGTCGTCTTCGTTCTGCGCGTAGATGTGATTGAGGCCCCAGCGGTCGCGGATCACTTCCACCGGCTTGCTTCAACCCGCCCACGGCGAGCGTGTCGCGCTGGCCCTGCGCCTGAACCGTGTGCGTGCTCTGGGCCGCGACGCCGCAGGCAACGACGAGCAAGGCGACGAGTGATCCGAACCTTCGCATGGCACCCTCCGTGAGGCCGGGCGGCCGCATCGAGACCCCTGGCCGGGGCGCAGTATACTGGGAAAAATGCGGTTTGCCCCCGAGTACGTCACCCACGTGCTCAACGACAACTTCGAGGACGCCAAGACCCTGCTGCTGGCGCCGCTCATGTCCATCCACTACGCGCATCTGGTGATGCTCACCGAGCAGCACATCATCGCGCGCGACGACGCCGCGCGTGCTTGCGGAAGGCGCTCGACGGCATCTCGGTCGACGCCGTGCGCAAGGTGCCCTTCGACGGCACCTACGAAGATCTGTTCTTCTACCTCGAGCACCTGATTGCCGAGTCGGCTGCGGCGAGCAGATCGCCGGACGCCTGCACACCGCGCGCAGCCGCAACGACATCGCGATGACCACCTACCGGATGTGGCAGCGCGGGTCGATCGCCACGCTGGCCGCCGGCACGCTGGCCCTGCGCGCGGCGCTGCTCGGCGCTGGCCGCGCAGCACACCGGCACGCTCTACGGCGCGCACACGCACACGCAGCCGGCGCAGGTGTCGACCATCGCGCACTACCTGCTGGCGATCATCGAGCAGCTCGAGCGCGACGCCAAGCGGCTCGAATCCGCCTATCGCTCCACCAACGTGAATCCGCTCGGCGCCTGCGCCATCACCGGCACCGGCTTCCCGATCGATCGCCACCGCACGAGCGCGCTGCTCGGCTTCGACGGCCCCACCGGCAACACCTACGGCAGCATCGCCGCGGTCGACTACCTGCTCGAGGGCGTGTCGGCCACGGCCACCGCCATCGTCGGCCTGGGCCGCGTGGTGCAGGACCTGCTGCTCTGGGGCACGATGGAGTTCGGCTACCTGCTGCTCGCCGAGGGCTTCGTGCAGTCGAGCAGCATCATGCCGCAGAAGCGCAATCCGGTGGCGCTCGAGCACGCGCGCGGCATCGGCAGCCAGGCCGTGGGCCAGGCGCAGGCGATCATCACGGCCGTGCACAACACGCCGTTCGGCGACATCGTCGACACCGAAGACGACCTGCAGCCGCTCGTCGCCTCGATGTTCCGCGATGCCACGCGCATGGTGACGCATCGTGGCCGCGGCGCTCGAGGACGCGCAGTTCAACGTGGAGCGCCTGGCGGCGCGCGCCGGCGAGGGCGGCACGACGATCACCGAGCTGGCCGACACGCTGGCGCGCGATCACGGCCTGCCGTTCGGCACGGCCCACAAGATCGCCGGGCTCGTCATTCGCGGCCCGCAACGACGACCCGGCGGCGAACATGTCGCAGCTGCTCGTCGAAGGCGTCGACCGACGTGCTCGGCACGCCGCATCGTCTACGACGACGCCGACCATCGCAGCACATCCTCAGCCCGCGCTACTTCGTGGCCATCCGCAAGACGCACGGCGGGCCCGCGCCCGAGCGCACCGACCGAGGCCATCGGCGCGTCGCGCGCGGCCCTGGCCGCCGACGAAGCCTGGTGGACGGGCCGGCGCGATGCGCTGGCCGGCGCCGCCGCCACCCTGCGCGCCGAGGCCGCGCGCCTGTGACCCCGATGCAGCACCAGTACGCCCGGGTCGCTGCGGTGTGGGTCGTCGTGCTCGCGGCCCTCTACGCCTTCCAGGAGTACTTCACCCGCGTAGCATGCATCCGCGATCGACTGGGCCATCATCGCCGCGTTATCATCCTGGTCTGGGATCAGTCTGGGACGGCACTGCGCCTGATCGAAGAAGTCCGACGAGCTCGAAGGCTACCTGCTGGCCAGCCGCAGCCTGCCGTGGTGGGCCGTCGGGCCTGTCGGTGATGGCCACGCAGCTGTCGGCCATCACCATGATCGGCACGACCGGCCAGGGCTACGCCGACGGCATGCGGCCTCCTGCAGTATCTACTTCGCGCTGCCGATCGCGATGATCATGCTCTCGGTCACGCTCGTGCCGTTCTTCCACAACGCGCGCGTCTTCACCGCCTACGAGTACCTCGAGCGGCGCTTCGACGCGAAGACGCGCACGCTCACGTCGTTCCTGTTCCTGGTGTCGCGCGGCCATGGCCACCGGCGCCGTCATCTCGGCGCCGGCCGTGGTGCTGTCGGTGGTGATGGGCCTGAGCGTCACGACCACCTGCCTGCTGCATGGCCCTGCCGACGGCGTTCTACACGATGTTCGGCGGCGTGCAGGCGGTGGCCTGGACCGACGTCAAGCAGATGGTGCTGATCGTCGGCGGCCTGCTGGCCGCGGTCGTGGCGCTGGTGCTGGGCCTGCCCGACGGCGTGGGCCTCGGCGACGCGCTGCACCTGGCCGGCACGGCCGGCCGCCTGCAGACCTTCGACTTCTCGCTTCGACCTCACCAGTCGCTACACCTTCTGGTCGGGCACCATCGCGCGCGTTCTTCCTGTTCTGCTCCTACTTCGGCACCGACCAGAGCCAGGTGCAGCGCTACCTCACGGCCAAGTCGGTGGACGAGGCGCGCACGTCGCTGCTGATGAGCGCCTACTGGAAGATTCCGCTGCAGGCGCTGGTGCTGCTCATCGGCGTGCTGATGTTCGTGTTCTACCTGTTCACGCCGCCGCCGATGCTGTTCAACGCCGCGCACGAGCCAGCAGGTGCGGGCGAGCGCGCGGGCCGCCGAGTACGCGGCGCGTCGAAGCGCGGTTCAGCGACGGCGTTCGCCGGCGCAGCGCGCGGCCGCCGCGCAGCTTGCGCGCGAGACGCGCGCCGGGCGACGCGGCCGTCGGCTGCCAGCCGCGGCCGCGTTCAACGCCGGCCACCGCCGACATGAAGGCGCGCGCGCGCCGAGGCCGTGGCGATCGTGAAGGAGGTGTCGGGCGATGCCGCCTACAACGACGTCAACTACGTCTTCCCGACCTTCGTCGCTCACGCACCTGCCGGTCGGCCTGGTCGGCCTGCTGATCGCGGCGATCTTCGCGGCGGCGATGTCCACCATCGCCGGCGAGCTGTCGTCGCTGTCGACCGCCACGGTGATCGACTTCTACCGCCGCTGGTGGGCGACGATGGCGACGACGCGCACTTGCTGTGGGTGTCGCGAGCGGCCGTGGCGTTCTGGGGGGTCTTCGCCAGCGTCGTGGCGATCTGGGCCGCCGAGCTCGGCTCGCTGATCGAGGTGGTGAACCGCTTCGGCTCGTTCTTCTACGGATCGATCCTCGGCGTGTTCCTGCTGGCCATTGGCTTCCCGCGCGCCAACGGCCACGGCGCGTTCGTCGGCCTCTTCGGCGGCATGGCGGCGGTGTGGTACGTGGCCGCCGCAGACCAACATCGAGTTCCTCTGGCTGAACATCGTCGGCGCCGTGGCCGTGTGCCTCGTGGGCGTGGTCGTGAGCGCGCTCACCGGCGGCCGCCCGCGACCGCCGAGGCCTAGCGCGCCGTGGCCAGCCGGCCTCTGCTGCTCGCCATCGTCGGGCTGATCCTGGTGCTCGTGATCTCGTGGGCGCTCGGTGAGGCCCTGCGTCAGCGCAAGACCGACCAAGCGCCGCCCGAAGCGCTGAGCCGGCGCGGCGCCGGCTTCAGTCCTCCGAGGCCAGGAACAGCCGGTAGGCAGGGTTGCCGTCTTCGAACTCGTAGCGATGGCCGAGCGCATCGAGGAACGCCGTGAAGGCCGGCATGTCGCCCTCGGGCACTTCGAAGCCGCCAACACCCGGCCGAAGTCCGCCCCGTGGTTCCGGTAGTGGAACAGGCTGATGTTCCAGCGCTCGCCGAGCGTGTCGAGGAACCGGCTCAGCGCCGCCGGGCGATCGGGAAACGCGAACCGGCACACGCGCTCGTGTGACGACGTGCGCCGAGCGGCCGCCCACCATGTGCCGCACGTGCAGCTTGGCCAGCTCGTTCTCGGACAGGTCGGTCGTGTCGTAGCCGCGCGCGCGCAACTGGCGGGCCGCCTCGGCGGCATCGGCGCGCGAGCCCACGCGCGAGGCCGACGAAGATGTGGGCGCCGCTCGCGCTGGTTCAGGCGGTAGTTGAACTCGGTGATCACGCGGCCGTCGAGGGCGGCGCAGAACTCGCGGAACGCGCCCGGCCGCTCGGGCATCGGCCACGGCGAAGATGGCCTCGCGGGCTTCGCCGAACTCGGCGCGTTCGGCCACGAAGCGCAGCCGGTCGAAATCCATGTTGGCGCCGGTGAGCACCGCCACCTGGCCGCCCGGGCCGGTCAGCGCCCGCGGCGATGTCGCGCTTGATGGCCGCCACGGCCAGCGCGCCCGCCGGTTCGACGATGGCCCGCGTGTCTTCGAACACGTCTTTCATGGCGGCGCAGATCTCGTCGTTGTCGACGCGCACGATCCGTCGACGTGGCCGGGCGATGGCGAAGCGTGTGCTCGCCGACCTCGCGCACCGCCACGCCGTCGGCGAACATGCCCGACCTGGTCCACCGCCACGACGCGGCCCGGCCGCCATCGAGCGCGACATGCGCGTCGGCGTCCATCGGGCTCGACGCCGATGACCCGCACCGCCGGGCAGCACCCCTTGCACGACCGCGCCGATGCCCGCCACGAGCCCGCCGCCGCCGACCGGCACGTAGATGGCGCCGATCGAGCCCGCGCGCTGGCGGATGATCTCGATGCCCACGGTGCCCTGCCCGGCAATCACGTCGAGATCGTCGAATGGATGCACCACACCGTCATGCCCGTCGCGCCTCGGCCCGGGCGCAGGCGCCGCGGCATCGGCGAAGTGTCGCCGACGAGCAGCACCTCGGCGCCCTAGCGCGCGCACGGCGGCCACCTTGATGGCCGGCGTGGTGCGCGGCATCACGATGCGCGCGCGGATGCCCAGGTGCCCCGCCGCCAGCGCCACGCCCTGCGCGTGATTGCCGGCGCTGGCCGCCATCACGCCGCGCGCGCGCTCGTCGGGCGTCAGGCGGGCGATGCGGTTGTAGGCGCCGCGCACCTTGAAGCAGAAGACGGCGCTCAGGTCCTCGCGCTTGAAGAAGACCGGCGCGCCGAGCGCGCGCCGACAGGCGCGGGGCGAGATCGAGCGGGGTTTCGCGGGCGACGTCGTAGACCTGACTGGCCAGGGCGTCGCGCAGCAGCCCGTCGAGGGTCTCGCCAGTGGCGGCGCCGTCGGGTCGATTCATCGCCACATGGTCTGTCGCGCCGGGCGGATATGCAAGCGCGCGGGCGTGCCGGCCGCTACAGCTCGACCTGCACGCCCAGCTCCACGACCCGTTCCGGCGGCAGCCGGAAGAAGCCCGTGGCCCGCATGGCGTTGCGCGCCATCAGCACGAACAGGTGCTCCCGCCAGATCGCCATGCCCGGCGCGTGGTGGGGATGAGCGTCTCGCGGCCGAGGAAGTAGGTGGTGTCGTCGGTGTCGAGCGGCAGGCCCTTCGAGCTGCGCCAGGCGCAGCGCCTGCGGGCACGTCGGCGTCCTCCATGAAGCCGAAGTACGAGCGTGACGTCGAAGATGCCGTGGCCGAGCGGCCGGATGCTGACCCGCTCGTCGTCGGCACGTGCGGCCACGGCATGGTCTTCACGATGCAGCGTCACGACGTGCTCGTGCAGCACCTTGTTGTAGCGCAGGTTGTGGGCCAGCGCGGGCGGCGTGCCGCGCGGCTGCGCGGTCATGAACACGGCGGTGCCGGGCACGCGCGCCGGCGGCGTGGTCCGCGAGCCGCGCCAGGAAGTCCTCGAGCGGCTCCGACCGTGCCGGTGAGCCGCTCGGCGACGACGCGGCGTCCGGTCTTCCAGGTGGTCATGAGCGTGAAGATCAGCCGCGCCGATGACCAGCGGCAGCCAGCCGCCCTGCGCGATCTTGAGGACGTTGGCGCCGAAGAACGCAGGTCGATCGACAGGAACAGGCCGGTGATGGCGAAGACCAGCGGCACTGCGGCCACTTCCAGCGCTCGATCGCCACGGCGTGCAGCAGCATCGCCGTGATCACCATCGTGCGTGACGGCGATGCCGTAGGCGGCGGCCAGGCTCGACGAGGTCCGAAGCCGAGCACGAGCGCGATGCATGGCCGACCATCAGCACCCAGTTGACCTGCGGCACGTAGATCTGGCCGATCTCGGCCGACGAGGTGTGGACGATGTCCAGGCGCGGCGCAGTAGCCGAGCTGCACGGCCTGCTGGGTGAGCGAGAACGCGCCGGAGATCAGCGCCTGCGACGCGATGATCGCGGCCAGCGTGGCCAGCACCACCAGCGGCAGCAGCAGCCCAGCCCGGCGCCATCAGGAAGAACGGGTTGGACGCCGCCGCCGGGTTGGCGAGGAGCAGCGCGCCCTGGCCGAAGTAGTTGAGCAGCAGGCCGGCAGCACCAGCGCGAACCAGGCCAGCCGGATCGGCCGCTTGCCGAAGTGGCCCATGTCGGCGTAGAGCGCCTCGCCGCCGGTGACGACCAGGACCACCGCGCCGAGCACGACGAAGCCGTGCCAGCCGTGCTCCGGGAAGAACGTCACGGCGTGACGCGGGTTGACGGCGGCGAGCACGACGGGGTGCGTGCACGAGCCAGCCGACGCCGAGCACGGCGATGACGACGAACCAGACGAGCATGACCGGGCCGAACAGCCGGCCGACGCGGTCGGTGCCGTGGCGCTGGATGGCGAAGAGGCCGATCAGGATGGCCACGGTGACGGGCACGACGTAGGGCTCGAACACCGGCGTCGCCACGTTCAGCCCTTCGACCGCGCTCAGCACCGAGATCGCCGGCGTGATCATGCCGTCGCCGTAGAGCAGCGCCGCGCCGAAGATGCCGAGCAGCACCAGCACCGGCGTGCGCCGGCCGCGGCGCCGTCGCGCGGCGGCAGCAGCGCGAGCAGCGCCAGGATGCCGCCCTCGCCGTGGTTGTCGGCGCGCATCATGAACGTGAGGTACTTGACGAGATGACCAGCAGCAGCGACCAGAAGATGAGCGACAGCACGCCGAGCACGTTCTCCTGCGTCGGCGGCACCGCGTGCGAGCCGAAGAAGCACTCGCGCATCGCGTAGAGCGGGCTGGTGCCGATGTCGCCGTAGACCACGCCGAGCGCGGTCAGGACGAGCGGCAGCAGCTTGCGTTCGTGACATGGCGTGGGACACGGGGCTCCGGAGACTTCTGTTCCTGGGCGAAACCACCAGTGTGAGACGCAACCCCCGGGCTTGTAAAGGCGCGGGACCGGCCATCGCACCCATCGCGCCTCTGAATGCGTCGGCCCGGGGCCGCGTGAGACAATGCGCGCACTTCCGGGAGGCGGCAATGACGCGACGTTCGTGACGTGGATTCCCATCGCGGTGCTCGGCCTGACCGTGCTCGGCGCCGCAGGCGCCGCGCGCTGCACGAACTGGTGCTGACCCCCGCCCACGTGCACTGGGGCTACTACGACGCGAAGGTGACGCCGGTGCTGCGCATGGCGTCCGGCGACCGCGTGCGCGTCGAGACGATGGTGGCGCGGCGGACTGCCGCGGCTGCGGCTCGCGGCGTCGCGAGGCCGAGATCCCGGAGTCGCTCAAGGCGGTGGAGCAGGCGCGTCACCGAACGCGGCCCCGGCGCGCATCCG
Organism: uncultured Acidobacteriota bacterium; assembly: GCA_963814395.1. GTDB lineage: Bacteria > Acidobacteriota > Vicinamibacteria > Vicinamibacterales > UBA2999 > CADEFD01. The sequence goes on along the minus strand of CAWFCS010000025.1, from coordinate 194,709 downwards.
ATGACCGGCCCGATCTTCGTCGAGGGCGCCGAGCCCGGCGACACGCTCGAGGTGCGGTGCTCGCCATCGAGTTCCTGCACGACTTCGGCGTCAACGCGTTCAGCCCCGGCGGCGGCGTGCTGCCCGACGACTTCCCCTACGCCAAGCTCAAGCTGTTGCGCTTGCCGCCGGGCGCCGACGAGCGTCGCCTTCGCGCCGGGCGTCACGGTGCCGCTCGCGCCCTTCTTCGGCTCGATCGGCGTCGCGCCGCCGCCGCTCAGCGGCCGCATCTCGAGCCGGCCGCCGGGCTGGCACGGCGGCAATCTCGACAACAAGGATCTCGTCGCCGGATCGACGCTCTACCTCCCCGTGCACGTGCCTGGCGCGCTGTTGTCCTTGGGCGACGGCCACGCGCATGCAGGGCGACGGCGAGGCGACCGGCACGGCGCTCGAGACGTCGCTGCGCGGCACCTTCGAGGTGCGCGTCCGCAAGGGCCGCGCCTGCGCTGGCCGCGCGCCGAGACGCCGACGCACTACATCGCGATGGGCCTGCACGAGGATCTCGACGAGGCCACGCAGTCTGGCGGTGCGCGAGATGGTCGACTTCCTGGTGACCGAGAAGAAGATGTCGCGCGACGACGCCTACATGCTGTGCTCGGTGGCGGTCGACCTGCACGTGACGCAGCCCGTCGACGCCACCAAGGGCGTGCACGCCATGCTCGCCAAGTCGCTGTTCCGCTAGCGGCGCGCCGTCTTCCGAGCCCGAGCCCCGAATCCGCTACTTGACGACCTTCACGTCGGCGCTCTGCCGCACCGGCGACACGTAGGCGCTCACCATGCTCTCCTGCCCGTCGGCGCCGATCGCCGCCACGCCGAACACGAAGTCGTCGATGTTGACGTTCTTCAAGGTGAACTGCGTGACGTTGCCGATGGTCTGGCTGTGCTCCCAGTCGTTGGTCCAGGTGTCGCGCCAGTAGATGCGGTAGGCCGCCGCGCCGGGCGACGCGTTCCAGCGCATCGTGCGTCGTAGCCGGACGGGCCGCGCGACGAGCAGGTTCTGCGCCGCGCTCGTTCGTCACCTTCGGCGCGGGCGGCGCCAGCGCCAGCGACGCGACGCCGGCGGCGTTCACGCGCGCGTTCTGCGCGAGATAGCGCGAAGTCGACGCCGTCGATCTTGTCGTTGGCGCGAGTGCTGCTTGCGCGAAGTTCTCGTTGGCCTCGCGGAACACGATCGCCGGAAAACCTTCTGGGTGAACGACGAGTGATCGCTGCCGCGGCCGAACCGATCCTCGCGCGCCATCAGGCGGACGCGATGCGACGGCACGTAGACGGCCGCCGACTTGCGCCGATGTAGCGCGCCAGCGACCGGGACATCGAATCCTCCGGGCCGACCGCATAGACCTTGACCGTCTCGGCATCGACGACGCCGTTGCCGCCGTGCGATGTTGCCGACGATGTCGTTGTTGAACTTGGCTTCGACCGGCACCTTGGCTGCCGTGAGATCCTCGCGTGCGCGGTCGAGCCGACCAGCCCCTGCTCCTCGCCCGCCCAGCAGATGAACACCAGCGTCGCATCGAACTGCGATGCCGCTCTCCGCGAACACCCGCGCCAGCTCCATCGTCAGCACCGTGCCGCTGCCGTCGTCGTTGGCGCCGGGCGCCTCGACGTCGTGGTTGAAGTCCGGCGCGTGCCTGCGGATTGCCGCCGGCCGCCGGCGTTCGAGCGCCGGCTTGGCCGCTGGCCGCCGAGGTTCACCGAGTCGTAGTGGCCGCTGATGTAGATGCGGCGCGGCGAGCGTCCCGGCAGCACCGCCATCACGTTGCGCAGCTCGACCTGACGCGTGATGCGGCCCTGCGGCGCGATCATGTGGGTGTCGAACGTTACCTGCAGCTTCGCGCTCGATCGCGTCAGCTCGTCGAGGATCCACTGCCGCGCCGCACCGATGCCGCGCGTCGGCGACGCCGTGTCGGACAGCGTCTCGCGCGTGCCGAAGCCGACCAGCGTGGTGGCGAGCGCGCGCAGACGCGTCTCGGACACGGCGGCCACCAGGCGCTGCACCCGCGCGTCGGCATCGGGAGCCACGCTGCTCTGGGCGTGAGCGAGCGCGGGCAGGGCTACGAACGAGGCAACGAGCAGAGCGAGCGTGACCGCGCGAATGCGATCAGCATGACGGTCTCCTGACGGTGATGGAGACATCCTAAGCGGAGCAGGTTCGGAACGGCCGTGCCGTTCTTCGGCATCGCCCTACCCACCAAGCCGCGGCGGACGGGTCTGAGGCTGGCACGGGCCGTGCTCTACCCAGGCCATGCAGATCACCCCATTCGCCGTCGCCGTGTCGGCTCCAGTGATGCTCGGTCAGGCGCAGACGCCCGCACCCGCGCCCGCGTTGGCCAGCTCCGCGCCAACCGTGACGGTCGAGGGGTGTGTGACTCGGGAGTCCGCCTCATCGCCGGCCGCGGCCGTTGCCCGCGAGCCCAGCGCGGCGATGCAGTTCGTGCTCACCGAGTCACACCGCCCCAGCGCCCCTCGTGCCCGACGGCAGTGCGTCGAGTGGCGCCACGCCGATGGGCGGACAGAAGCCCGGCCGGAAGATGTACGTGCTGGTCGCGCGCGACGGCGCCCCGCAGGATTTCGCTACCGCATCTGAACCACATGGTGCGGGTGACGGGCACGAGCACCGCCAAGGTGACGACGGCGCCCCTGGCGGGCGGTCGCCCGAGGCCTCGCCCGTCACTGGCACCGCGGCGCCGGTGGGCGCCACGGGCACGCCGTTCGACACCACCAACGTGCCGACGCTTGACGGTGGCCACGCTGGCCATGGTCGCGTCGACCTGCCGCTGACCTCGCCGCCCCGCCCCCGCACTCGCCCCGCGCCGGAGAGCCCCATGCCCTACATCGCCTCGCACGACGACACCGATCTCTACGTGAAAGACTGGGGCACCGGTCGCCCCGTCGTGATGCTGCACGGCTGGCCGCTGTCGGCCGACACCTTCGACGATCTGGGCATGGCCATTGCCGACGCCGGCATGCGCGCGATTGCCTACGATCGGCGCGGCTTCGGCCGATCGGATCAGCCGTGGGAGGGCTACGACTACGACACCCTGGCCGACGACCTGGCGGCCGTGATGGAAGCCGTCGAGGCGCAGGACGCGACGCTCATCGGCTTCTCGATGGGCGGCGGCGAAGTGGCGCGCTACATGAGCCGGCATCGCGGTGCCAACGTGGCGCAGGCCGTGCTCATCTCGTCGGTGGTGCCCTACATGCTGCTCGACCGACGACAATCCCGCACGGCGTCGACCCCACGACGTTCGAAACCATGGCGCAGGGCATGCAGGCCGACCGCGCCAATTCTGGACCGGCTTCTTCAAGGACTTCTACGGCGTCGGCCTGGTGGCGCAGCCGGTGAGCGACGAGGTGATCGCGTGGTCGTGCGCGGTGGCGATGCAGGCCAGTCTCAAGGCCACCCTCGACTGCGCGGATGCGTTCGCCACCACTGATTTCCGGCCCGACCTGGCGTCGTTCACCGTGCCCACGCTGATCATCCACGGCACCGGCGACAACACCGTGCCGATCGACACGTCGGCCCGCAAGGCCGCGGCTGGCATTCCAGGCAGCCGACTGATCGAATACGACGGCGCGCCGCATGGCCTGCTCGCGACGCACAAGGAGCAGCTCGCGCAGGACGTGCTGGCGTTTCTGCGCACGGCGCCCTCGGTCGGCTAGCGGCTCGGTGGCGTCCAGCCGCCGCCACCTCAGGCACACGCGTGCCCCGCGAGCATGACCGCGTGCGGCACGAGCATCTGCCGGCCCGATCGCGGCGCGCGTTCGTTGTCCACGAACTCGAATGTGCCGGCGCGCAGCTCGAACACCGCCACGTCGGCCGGGGCGCCCACGGCCAGCGTGCCCAGATCGCGGAAGGGCGGCATGGCCCGGGCAGCATTCACCGTGGCACGCGCGACCACCTGGTCGAGCGACAGGCCGAGCAGCAGGAACTTCGACAGCACCGTGGGGAAGTCGAACACGCGATCGGTGCGGCCGGGCGCCGTCAGGTCGGACGAGATCGTGTCCGGCAGGAAGTCCTGCTGCAGCGCACGATCGGCCACGTCCCAGGTGATGTGAGCGGTGCGGCCGTTGCCCACGTCGAACAGGATGCCCCGCTGACGCGCAGCTCGCACCTCGGGCAGCACCGCCCGTTAGCATCGAGGATGCCGTTCGGCGGCGGGGCGTAGACGTGGGTCACGATGTCGCCCGGCCGCAGCAGCGCCAGAATCGCCGGCAGCGGCGACACGGTCTGGCCGATGTGCACCATCAGCGTGAGCTTCAACGGCACCGTGATCTGATGCGCGCGCCGGATCGCCTCGAGGTCGTTGTTCCCCCGCCGCGTTGCGCGATAGCCGCGCCTTGATGCCGACGATCACGCCCGGGTGGGCCTCCACGGCACGTCGCGCGGCCGCGACGTCGGCGTTGGCCAGGTCCAGCAGTTCGCCGACATTCCCCAGGCCGGGCGGCCGAGATTCAGCAGGATGCGCATCCGGTTCGGCGCCGCCGCCGCCAGTTGCACGAGCTCGGCGACGTTGTCGGCGCCCGCGAACCGGCATCGGTCATGGCCGTTACGCCCGTGGACAGGCAGTGCGCCGGCGGCATATCGGCATCGGCGTGCACGTGGATGTCGACGAGTCCGGGCGTCACCACTTGCCCCGCGCGTCGAGCACGTCAGCGGCGTCGGACGCGGGCAGGTTGCGGGCGATCGCCGCGATTCGCCCGCCGCTGATGGCCACGTCGGCCATGCCGTCGCGCCGGCCCGCAGGGTCGATCACGCGCCCGCCCTTCACCAGCAGGTCGTACTTCGCGGCAGTCAGCCGCGCGGCTCGCGCGGCGCTCAGGGCCGCGGCCGCCGCGGCATGGAGCAGTTGTCGGCGCGTCGGCATGTCCGCGGCTCAGGCGCTCGGGCGTCGAGATGCGGTCGAGGTCGTCTTTGCCCAGCACCACGTTCCAGCACATGAGCTCGTACTGCGCGATGTGCTGCTGGTAGAACGGGTCGCCGTCGCGGATCGCATCGAGGTCGCGTTGCGGGTTGTCGTCAGAGACCTTCAGCAGGAAGATGCCGCCGAATCGCGGGTCCTGCGGACCGGCCGCGATCAGCCGGCCGTCGGCCTTCAACTGGCGCAGGTAGGCGCGGTGAGGTTCGGTGGCGGCCACCACTTCCTCGATGGGCCGGCGATAGCGGACAATGGCGATGGCATACATGGCGCAGCGATTATTCCACGGCGACGGTCGCGACCAGCGCGCCGGACACGCCCACACCCTAGCCTGCCCAGCCCCCAGACATGATCCGCATCCTCGTCACCGGCGGCACCTTCGACAAGGAATACGACGAGCTGCGCGGGCGGCTGTTCTTCAAGGACACGCACGTGCAGGAGATGCTGGCCAAGGGCCGCTCGCGCGTGCCGGTGTCGATCCGCACGCTCATGATGATCGACAGCCTCGACATGACCGAGGCCGATCGCGCGCCGGTCGTGGAGCAGTGCCGGCAGCCGCGACGAGGATCGCCTCGTGGTCACCCACGGCACCGACACCATGGTCGAGACCGCGCGCGCCGTGGCCGAGGCGAACCTGGCCGGCAAGACCATCGTCTTCACCGGCGCGATGATTCCTTACGCGTTCGGCAGCTCCGACGGCCTCTTCAACCTGGGCAGCGCGCTCAGCTTCGCGCAGGTGCTGCCGCCCGGCGTCTACGTGGCCATGAACGGCGAGCACTTCCGCTGGAACGAGGTGCGGAAGAACCGCGACGCGGGCGTGTTCGAGCGGCTGTGAGCGGACCCGCGTCGCCGTCGCCCGACCCGCCTCGTGCTATAACGCGTCGGTGCGCGTGGTGACTGGTCGCATCGCTTCGGTCGTGGTGGGCGTTGCGGCCGCGGTCGGGCTCTCCACGCCCGCTCGCGGCGCAGACGGCGCTCAATTGGAGCGCCGACGACGGCGCCCGCGTCGACGTGCTTGCAGCGCACCGGCGACCACCTCGACGGCACGCACCTCGTGCTGTGGTTCCCGCCGTCACTGGCGAAGGCCGACGCCGAAGCCTTGGTCGCGCGCCTCGATCCCGCGGTGGCCGGCCTGTGGCGTCGCGTGGGCACGCACGACTGGCAGGCCGTGCCCCAAGGGAAGATCACCTACTACCTGAGCGACGACGCGTTCGTGGCGCACGCCTCCGGCCGATCGGCGGTGTTCGTGCCGATGGCCCGCGTGAAGGACGGCCGCGCGCCGTTCCTGCACGAGGCCACGCATGAACTGCTGGCGTCTATCCGCGGCGGGCCGCTGGGCGGGGCGACGCCGTCCGCGCGCCGTCCGCTGTGGCTCACCGAGGGGCTGCCCGACTACGTGGTGCGGCTCGTCGCTGCGGAGCTCGGCATCACGGAAAGCGGACCCTTCGCCACGCCCGACCTGGCCGGCGTGGATCGCGTGTGCGGCGAGCGCGCGCGCACCGCCGATGGCGCCACCATGCTGGCATTCGTGGGCACCACCGCCCGGCCGGACGTGCTGTTCACGACCGACCGTGCCCGCTTCGCTCCTACGTTCTACGCCTGCGCGTTTTCGTTCACCAAGCATCTCGCCACGCGTGTCGGCCTGGAGGCGCTGGTGGCGCTCTTTGCCCTCACGCCGGCCGAGATGGTCCAGCGTCTCGACACCGATGGCGGGGCGTCCGCTCACCGCGATCCGCACCGAATGGCTGACCGCGACGGTCGGACCCCAGTAGAGGACTCCCCTGCGATGGCCGACAAAGCCGCCGATGTGCCCGGGCAGCCTGCTGCTCGGCAACGCCACGTCTCTGCTCGACGACACCGCCGGCACGCTCACGCGCGGCTACCGACTGCTGGGCCCGATGTTCCGCATCCGCGCGGCGTGGCGGCAGTACACCGTGATCGCGGGCCCCGAGGCCGGCGAGTTCATGGCGCAGGGCCTCGACAAGACGCATCTGTCGCGCGAGCGCCTGTTCGGCAGCATCGCGAAGGAATTCGGGCCCTGCGACCTCGTGCTCAAGGAGATCGGGCCCGCGCACGCGCGCTTGCGTCCGCCGCTGGCCGTGGCCTACTCGCGGCAGGTCGCCTCGCCGCACGTGCCGGCCATGATCGAGGCGGCCCGCGCGTGCTCGGCGCTGGCCGGCCGGCCGGCCGTTCGAGGTCGTGCGCGCGGCCAAGGAACTGGCCTTTGCGGAGTACCGCACGCTGCTCGGCTCGCCGCGGATCACCTTCCGCGACACGCCTGCTGATGACCGACTACCTGATGAACGTGGCGGCGCGGCTGCTGCCGTCCCTCGTGTTCAGGGCGCCGTGGTATCGCCGCGCCCACACGCGCACCTACGGCGCGCTCACCGATCTGGTGCGCCAGCGGCGCGCGTCTGGTGCCCACGAGGGGCCGCCCACGCTCATCGACGCGCTCGCCGCCGCCCACGATCCGGCCGGCACGCCGCTCACCGAGGACGAGGTCGTGAGCTACGCGGCCTATGGCATCGGCGCAAGCATCGGCTATGTCGGCCGGCTGGCGTCGTTCATGCTCTACGAAATTCTGCGCGACGCCGACCTGCACGCCCAGCTCGTGGCCGAGGCGCAGGCCGCCTTCGCCGTCGGGCCTCAACGACGCCAGCGACGTGCGGCGGATGCGCCTGCTGCGCTCGGTCTACGACGAGACGCTGCGCTTCCACCCCTTTGCTATCGGCATGGCCTTCGACGTGGCGTCCGACTTCCAGTATCTGGGGCATCGCGTGGACCAGGGCAGCTTCCTGGTGCTCTCGCCCGTGCCCACGAGCAGCGATCCCGCATCGTTCCCCGATCCGCATCGCTTCGATCCGGCGCGCTGCCGCGAGCCCCGGAACGAGCATCGGCGCAGCCAGGCATGCCAGCCGTTCGGCCTCGGCGACCGCACCTGCGCGGCCATGGGCCTCGTGGAGCTGATGACGATGACGCTCGTGGCCACGGTGCTGCACACGCGTGCCGTCGCGATGCAGCCGCGCGACTACACGCTGCGCCGCACGACGCGGCCGCTGCCGTCGCCCGACCGCCACTTCACGATGACCGCGGCTGCGCCGGCCGGGTCGCCAGCCGCGCCGCCGCGTGTCGCGGCCGAGCCGAACGAGGAAGACGCGCTCGCGGCGTTCCCCGGTCACGACCAGCCCGCGGTGCGCGAGGCATTGGCTGGGGCCGCGCGCCAGGTCTTTGCGCCCGGCGCCGTGATCGTGCGCGAAGGCGAAGCGGCCGATGCGTTCTATCTGCTCGAGCAGGGCAGCGTCGAGGTCACGCGCGGCCCGCAGGGCGCCGCGCAATCCCTGGCCGTGCTCGGCGAGGGCGCGTGGTTCGGCGAAGCGGGCCTGCTGCAGCAGGCGCCGCGCAACGCCACGGTGACGGCCGGTGCCGCCGGCGCGGTGGCCCGCGTGCTCGGGCAGCAGGCGTTCCTGACCATGGTGGCGACGTCGGATCTCGTGGCCGCCGAAATCGGGCAACTGCTGCAGAAGCGCGTGGCCTGTGCGCGGTTGCAGCAGGCCGCGCCGCAACTCACGGCCGCGGCCGGCGCGCGGGTGCTGCCGGAATTCCGCGCGCGCACGTATCGCGTGGGCGAGGCCATCGTCACCGAGGGCGAGGCCGCCGACGCGTTCTTCATCCTCGTGTCGGGCGAGGCCGTGGTGACGCGGCGCGACGCTTCGGCGGCGACCAGGTCGTGGCCCGGCTGGAGCCGGGCGACTACTTCGGCGAGATCGGCCTGCTGCACGGCACGCCCCGGAACGCCACCGTGTCGGCGGCCGGCAGCCACGACGTGGAGGTGCTCGTGACCGACCGCGCCGGGTTCGACCGGCTGCTGGCCGAGGGCGGCGGCGCCAGCGGCGCGCTGGCCCAGGCCATGCGCGGGCGGGCCGAGCGGTTCGCGCTACTGAAGCGGCGCGTCAGCGCGGCCGGCCCACCAGGAACAGGCGGTCCTGCCGCTTGAGCGCCCACCGCGCCTTGCCGTCGGCGCCGATGATCATGTCTTCCTCTTGCGCCATGCGCACCGGCTGGCCGCCCCATTCCGGCACGGGCGTCGTGGCCTGCAGCTCGATCGAGAACCACATCGAGGGCACGACCTTCGCGTCGCCGCGCCCCGGCACGCCGTCCTGATAGTCCCAGAGGCCCACGAGCGGGCCGGCGCCGTGGCCGTGCATGCCGATGGGATGCGTGTAGACCGTGCCGTCGATGCCCTGGGCCTTCATCCTGGCCCGCACCGCCGCCAGCACCTCGTTGCCGGTGCGGCCCGGCGTCGTCTCCTCCATCGACAGGTCCTGCATCACGTTGGCGTTGGCCAGCGCCCGCTTCAGTCCAGCCGGCGCGTCGGTTTCGCCCGGCTTGAGCACGTAGGCCAGTGTGCTGCGTGTCGGTGTTGAGCCGCGCCACCGTGATGCCGACGTCGCAGTGCAGCACGTCGCCCGGCTGAATCACCGGATCGGGGCCGAGCTGTTCGGCGGTCGTGCCCTGGCGCTGCACCTCGACGCTCGGCTGGAACCACGTGCCCAGGCCCTGGTCGTTGGTGCGCTGGCGCCACCACCACACGAGGTCGCTCGTGCGGGTCGTGCCGGGCACGATCACCTCGGCTCGAGAACATGGTCTGGGTCATGTCCCACACGCGCGCGGTCATCTTCGCGAAGAACGCCTCCTCGTCGGGCAGGCGCGACGCAATCAGCTCGAGCGGCAGCGCTTCGGCGTCGCGGAACTTCGCCGTCCAGGTGGCGCCCGAGCGCCTCGCTCATGCCCTGCAGCTCGCCGCTCGACAGGCCGTCGGTGAAGGCAAACGTCTTCGAGCGGTTGATGCCGATGACGCGCGGCTTTCGCTCCTCGATCACCTGCACGAGCGCCTGCCACTGCTCGTCGCCCCACAACTCGGCCTGCCGGCCGCCCACGGCCGCCGTCACCGCCTTGGTCGACGTGCGCGCCTGGAATACGCCGCCCTGCGACGTGCCGCCGAGCGCAATCCGCTCGACGCAGCTCGCCGCCACCGGACTCTTGGCCGCGGCGCAGGTGTCGAAGAACACGTAGATGGTGCGGCGGCGGGCGAAGAACGTTTCGGGCGCGGTGATCGACGAGAACACCGGGTCTTCGTTGTACTCGCGCATCGGCACGACCCACATGTCGATGCCGTGCTGGCGCATCAGCGCCGGCAGGAACGTGTCGAGTCGCGCCTTCAGCCATGCCTGCTGCATCGTGGCCTGGTCGCGCAGCGTGCCGAACGGACGGTCGGCTGCGGGCAGGCCGGCAGGCGCGATCTGGGCCTGCGCGGTGGATGGGCTCCCGGCGACGAGCAGAGTGACCAGCGCGAAGAGCGCGTGACGAGCAACGGTCGATGACATCGTGAATCCTTCTCGGGTGAAAACGGCCTACGGACGTTCGACGCGCAGCGTGATGGCGGAGGCGCGCGTCGCGCTGCGATAGACGCGCTGGGTCGCAATCTGGAAATCTTCGGGCCGCGTCTTCGGAATGTCGCCGAACACCTGCGGATTGCGGTCGGTGAGCGGGAACCAGGAACTCTGGATCTGCACCATCAGCCGATGGCCGCGCCGGAACGCGTGCGCCACGTCGGGCAGATCGAAGCGGATCCGATCGGGCTGGTTCGGCACGAAGGGCACTGGCGCTGCGAAACTCTGGCGGAACTTGCCGCGGAACGGCTCGCCGCGCACGAGCTGCTGGTAGCCGCCCATGCGAACGCGGTTGGCGGGCTCCGGCTGCGGGCCCTTCCACTCCGGTGTGGGGTAGTCGCTGGGGAACACGTCGATGACCTTTACGACGAAGTCCGAGTCGGTGCCCGAGGTGGACACGTGCAGGTCCACGCCAATCGGCCCGAGCACGGTCAGGTCGTCGTCGAGCACCGGCGTCTGATACACGAGCACGTCGGGCCGCGTGGCGGCGAAGCGCTGATCTTCGGTCATGTAGTCGCGCTGCATGCCCATCTGCACGTGACCCACGTAGGGCACGGGCTTGTTGGGATCGCTCAGGTACTGGTCGAAGGCCTCGGCCTCGACCGGTGCGGTCGCCGACAGCCCGCCGCTGGCCTGCAGATACATCGTCTGGGCGGTGCTGGCGGGCGGCCAGGCCGCGAACGTGCGCCAGCGGTTGGTGCCGGTCTCGAACATCGTGGCCACGGCCACCGGCTCGAGCGTCTTGTCCAACAGGTGCTGCATGAAGAACGGGAACTCGACGTGTTCGCGATACCACGCCGACACCTCGGCGCCGAAGTCGAGATTGCCCACGGCGCGCCCGTCGCCGCGCGCCCATGAGCCATGCGTCCACGGGCCCATCACGAGATGGTTCTTGGTGGCCGGGCTGTCGGCCTTCAGCGTCTTGTGGGTGAGCAGCGGTCCGGCGATGTCTTCCGCGTCGAACCAGCCGCCCACCGTGAGCACCGCCGGAGCGATGTTCTTGAGGTGCCGCCAGATGGCGCGCGCCTTCCAGTAGTCGTCGTAGGACGTGTGATCCAGATTGCTGCGGTAGTAGGGATTCTCGGCCAGGCCCAGACGGGCGGCGCCCGGATAGAGCGGGCCCATGCGCAGGTAGAAATCGTAGCCGCTCGGCGTGCCGTAGTCGAACGGCGGACGCGCCTGCGGACGTTCGGGCGCGCGCCGCACCGGGAAATTCGTGTAGAAGCCGAAGTTGGCGGCCAGCATGAAGGCGCCGTTGTGGAACGAGTCGTCGCCCATGAAGTAGTCGGTGACCGGCGCCTGAGGCGAGGCGGCCTTCAGCGCGGGGTGCGCGTCGATCATGCCGGCGCTCACGTAGAAGCCCGGATACGAGATGCCCCACATGCCCACGCGGCCGTTGTTGCACGGCACGTGCTTCACCAGCCAGTCGATGGTGTCGTAGGTGTCGCTGCTCTCGTCGATGTCCTTGGGGCCCTTCTTCGGATTGTGCGGGCCGCACTTCCACCCACTCCCCTTCCGACAGGTAGCGTCCGCGCACGTCCTGGTAGACGCCGATGACCCCTTGCTTCAGGAAATGGTCGGACGGGCCGATGGTGGTGCGGTAGGTGTCGATGCCGTAGGGCGCCACCGAGTAGGGCGTGCGCTGCATCATCATCGGTTGCGGCGTGGCGCAGGTCTTCGGCACGTAGACCGACGTGAACAGCTTCACGCCGTCCCGCATCGGAATCATGTGCTCGTATTTCGTGTAGGCCGCGCGCACCGGATTGGGCTGGTCGGCGACGGGCTGTTGGCGAGCCGCAAGGCCCACCACCGATGCGAGGGCCAGGGCGAGAGAGAGCAGACGCAGGCGCATGATCCGCGAGTGTAACGCAGCGGCCGGCACGGTTCGGAGTCACATCGACGTGATGCCGTCGGCGCGCCCGCGTCACCTGGGCCAGATAGCCTTCGACGTCGGCACGGTGACGGTTCCGTGCAGGAACTTGCGGAGGAGTGAGATGAGACCAGCCTTGTTCTCGGGAAGACCCTGGAAGACCATCGGCGCCACGGTGGTGGCCGTGTCGGCGATCACGGCAGCGGTAGGCGCGGGTGGCGGCTTCGGCGGCGAGCGCGACGACGATCGTGCCCCACGGCGCCGTGCCAAGAACGTGATCTTCTTCGTGGGCGACGGCATGGGCGTGTCCACGGTGACCGCCACGCGCGTCTACTCGGTGGGCGTGGGCGGCCAGCTGGTCGTGGACCAGTTCCCCTACACCGCGCTCTCGAAGACCTACTCGGCCGATTCGATCACGCCCGACAGCGCGCCCACCATGACCGCCATGATGACCGGCGTGAACACCAACCAGAGCGTGATTGGCTTCGGTGAAGGCACCGAACCGAACGACTTCAACCGCGACGGCGACGGCGACGCCCAGTGGACGCTGCTCGAGTTGGCCAAGGCGCGCGGCATGAAGGTGGGCGTGGTCTCCACCGCCGAAATCACCCACGCCACGCCGGCCGCCACCTACGCGCACATCAACCAGCGCAACAACCAGAACGCCATCGCGCTGCAGGCGCTGCCCACCGCGGCCACCTACAACGCGCGTCTGGGCAAGGGCATCGACGTGGTGCTCGGCGGCGGGCGCCGCCACTTCCTGCCCACGACCGTGACCGACGAAGAGGGCGACCGGGGCGCGCGCACCGACGGCCGTGACCTGCGCGCCGAGTTTCAGAGCGCCGGCTACCGCTACGTGTGGAACAAGACGGGCTTCGACGCGCTCGCCCCCGGCAACGGACCGGTGCTGGGCCTGTTCGAGCGCAGCCACATGGAATTCGACTACGACCGGCCCAGCGACCTCGGCGGCGAGCCGAGCCTCAAGGACATGACGGTGAAGGCGATCGGGCTGCTGCAGGCCTCGGCGCGCCGCCGCTCGGAGGGCTACTTCCTGCACGTCGAAGCGGGCCGCATCGACCACGCCCACCACGCCGGCAACGCCTACCGGGCGCTGACCGACATGCAGGCGCTCGACGAAGCCATCGGCGCTGCAGCGCAGATGGTGGATCTGCGCGACACCCTCATCATCGTGTCGGCCGACCACAGCCACGTGTTCAGCATCGCCGGCTACCCGATGCGTCCGCTCGAAGAGCTGCCCTACGCGGTCACCTCCTACAGCCCGGGCTATGCCACCAGCGGCCAGGCGGGCCACGGCATTCTCGACGTGGTCTACGACCTCAACCAGACGACCGGCGTGGTCGAGGAATCGACCGACCGTAACGGCGTGCCCTACTCGGTGCTGGGCTACCAGAACGGTCCCGGCTACCGCGGCGCGGCGCGGCTCGATCCGCGGGACGACCGGTTCCCAGGACTCGGCGGGGTCGTGCCCGACGGCCCAGACCATCCCGCCTACCTGCAGGAGTCGGCGGTGCCCACGGCCGGCGCCGAGACCCACGCCGGTGAAGACGTGGCCATCTACGCCATCGGTGCCGGCGCCGACCAGGTGCGCGGCACGGTCAAGAACACCCACATCTTCTTCACGATGAAGCGCGCGCTGGGCTTCTAACGAGCGAGTCGCCTCTGTTCAGGGCTGCGCTCCAGGCGCAGCCCTGTTTTTTCGTCGTGGAGAATGCTGATGCCGTTGGTCCGTTCCTCGTGCGTGTCCCTGATGTTCGTGGCCGCGCTCTGCGCCGGTAGCGCGCCGGCCCAGGCCGAGCAAGCGCCGGCCATGACCGACTTGGCCGTGCCTGTGATGCCGGTGCGCAAAGGCGGAGCACCCGTGCCACGGACGCTGCCAGCGCTGCCGCCAGGCGCCGATCGAGTCACGCCGCTCACCTTGCAGGTGCGGATCACCACGCGCGCGCCGGGCCGCGTCACCGAGCGGCGGCAGACGGTGACGCGCACGGTCGACCGCGTGCACATCGTCAACGGCGATGCGGGGGCCACGGCCGCCGGCGGCGTGGAGTGGCTGTTCGAACGCAACCCCGTCGACCCGCGCCGCGCGTCGGCCACCTACGTGTCGCACGCCGCCAAGACCATCGTCGTCTACAGCGACAGCGACCTGCAGACCATGCTCGGCATTCCGGGCTGGGCACATGTGCTCACCATGGGTGTGGACCCGTCGGTGCTGGGCACGATCACGCCGTCCTCGACCCCACGCACCATCGACGCACCGGATGGCACGCGGCTCGTGATCGAGCGCGCCAGTGCCACCGTCGCCCTGCAGCTGGTGCAGCCGGCGGACCTCAGATTTCCTGGCTACCGCGTGGTGAACCTTGCGGACTGGCTCGAAGAACACTGAGCCGCGTCGTGACGGCCACGCAAACATGTGCGCCGTTGCGTGATTGCGCGGCCATCGAGACGAGATCGACACACCGGTCTGGCCGAATGTGAGTGGCCGCGTCCTGCGGCTCTTTCAGGAGGCGACATGCGACTGCGTGCGGTATTCATTCTCGGCCTGGGTCTGCTGGCCGGCTCGCTCTCGGCGACGCCGGCGTCGGCACAGGGGCAGGCCATCGACGGCATCATCGAAGGCGTCGTGCGCACCGCCGACGGCAATACGGCGGTGGCTGGCGCCACCGTGCGGGCCTTCAACGCCAGCACCGGCTACGAGCGATCGGTGGCGAGCGATGCCGCCGGCCGCTACGCCATGCCCATCATGCCGCCCGGCGAGTATGTGGTCTTCGTGGATGCGTCCACCTTCGCCACCATGAGCCGCACCGGGCTCGAGCTGCGCGCCGGGCAGGTGCTCACCGTGGAATTCGCGCTGTCGAACACGGCCTTTGCCGAAACCGTGCAGGTCACCGCCACCGCGCCCACGGTGGAGGTCGGGCGCACGGTGCAGAGCAACACCTACGACGAGCGGGTGGTCAGGGCCGTGCCCACGATTGGCCGCAGCATCCTCGACTTCTTCGTGCTGCAGCCCGGCGTGAACGCGCCGCCGATCTCGAGCGGCGGGTCGGGCACGGGCACGCCCAGCACGGTCTACGGCGGCCTGGGGCTGCGCCAGATGAACGTGGACGGCGTGTCGAACAACCTGCAGGGCGGCGCCCGCAACCTCGTGATCAGTCAGGAGGCGGTGCAGGAGTTCCAGACCGTGACCAACTTCTCGGCCGAGTTCGGCCGCGTGGCCGGCGGCCTGCAGAACGCGTTCACCCGCTCGGGCACCAACGCCCTGCACGGGTCGGGCTATCTCTTCACGCGTCAGGACTGGCTCGCCGAGAAGCCCTTCCTGCTGGCGCCGACCGCGCCCGAGCCGGAGTTTGCGCGCTACAACTTCGGCGGCACCGTGGGCGGCAAGCTGGTGCGCGACAAGTCGTTCTTCTTCGTGAGCTACGAGCGCTGGCAGCAGGACCTGCCCGTGGTGTCCACCGTGACCCCGGCCAACGCGCAACTGCTGGGCATTCCCGTCGGCAGCATCGGCGCGTATACGTCGACCTTCCGCGCGCACACGATCACCGCCCGCAACGACACGCAGCTCACCGGCAACCACCGGCTCTCGTTCCGCTTCAACTACTACTACGACCGCGAGTCGCCGCTGAACGGCGGTCTCATCTCGCGCGAGGTGGCCACGCGCTTCGACGAGAACCCCTATTCCTACACCGGACAGCTCGTGTCGGTGCTGCGCCCCTCGCTCGTCAACGAAGCGCGCGTGCTCTATGCCACGCGCAGCATCGAGAACGGCGTGGCGGCCGACCCCGACGCGCCCAACATCGACATCAGCGGCGTGGGCAGCTTCAACGGCAACGCCAACGGCACCCGCAAGACGCGCGAGGCCGGCATCCACATCGTGAACAACCTCACCTGGACGGCCGGGCGGCACGCCGTGAAGGTGGGCGTCGACCTGCTGCCGGTGAGCTTCAAGGAGCGCACCACCAACATCAACGGCTCGTTCGTGTTCGGCGGCTTGGCGGCCGTGGCCGGCGGGCGCGGAGCCATCACGCCGCTCGACCAGTTCCTGCTCACCGAGCAGGGCGCCATCGACCCGTCCACTGGGCGTCCCTATTCCTACTCCCGCTTCACGCAGGCCATTGGCGCGGAGTACTTCACGGCCAAGACCTTCAACCAGGGCTACTTCATCCAGGACGACGTGCGGCTCACCGACCGGCTGAAGCTCAACGTCGGCCTGCGCTACGAGTACTTCGGCCGGCCCGATTCGAATCCCAACCCCGCGCTGCCGCTCTCGGCGTCGTTCCCCACCGACGGCAACAACTTCGCGCCGCGCCTCGGCCTGGCCTTCGACCCCACCGGCAGCGGCCGCACCGTGCTGCGCGCCGGGGCCGGCCTGTACTACAACGTGGTCGTGGCCCAGACCTACAACACGTTCCTGCGCGGCAACGGTCTCGACGTCGTGAACGTGAACGTCACGCCCACCACGGCTGGGGCGCCGGCCTTCTCGCGCGGCAAGGTGGCGCCGCCCACGGGCGTGAGCGTGGTGTCGGACGTGCGGGTGATGGACGACAACTTCGAAGACCTGCAGGTGGCGAGCTGGTTTGCCACATGGGACCAGGAGCTGCGCCGCAACCTCGCGTTCTCGCTGACGTATCAAGGCAACCGGGCGTCGAATCTGCCCGTCGCCCTCAACGAGAACCTGCGCGAAGTGGGCGTGCTGCCCGATGGCCGGCGCCAGTGGTCCACCGCCAACCGGCCCGACCCGCGCTTCGGCAACATCTTCGTGTCGACGTCCACGGGCGAGCAGCGCTACGACGGTCTCGTCGCGGTGCTGACCAAGCGCTACTCGGCCGGCAACAGCTTCCAGCTCTCGTATCACCTGTCGAAGACGCGCGGCACGGCCTTCGTGAACGACTTCACGGGTTTCGGCGTGTTCACCTCGCCGTCCGACCCGCTCGACGCGTCGGTCGACGACGGCCCCTCGGACTTCGACATGCGCAACCGGTTCTCGGCCACAGCCGTGTGGCAGCCCGAAATCGCGCGCCTCACTGGCGTGGCCGGCGCGCTGGTGAACGGCTGGAAGATGTCGTCGCGGGTGATTGCCTCGGACGGCTTCCGCTTCAACGCCACGACCGGTCAAGACACCAATGGCGACACGGTGTTCAACGACCGCCCGGCCGGCCAGGGCTACAACAGCTTCGAGCTGCCGGCCTATGTGAGCGTCGACCTGCGCCTCGACCGCACGCTGCCCATCGGCGGCGGCCGCACCGTGGAGGTCATCGCCGAGGGCTTCAACCTGACCAACCGGTTGAATCCCACCAACGTGAACCGCACGTGGGGGCCGAACGCCGCCGCCAACGCCACGTTCAACACGCCGACGGCCGCCGAAACGGCCCGGCAGTTCCAGCTCGCCCTGCGCGTGTCGTTCTAAGAGGAGTCCCAATGCGCCGATACCTTTCTCCCCTGGCCCTGCTCGCGTTCTCGCTCCTGTGCATTCCGCCCACCGGCGCACAGATGTCCGAGCGGGCGCGCGTGATCCTCGTCTCGATCGACGGGCTCATGCCCTCGGCCTACACCGACCCGGCGCTTGCGCCCTACACGCCGCACATCCGCGCGTTGGCGCGCGACGGCGTGTGGGCCGACGGCGTGGTGGGCGTGCTGCCGACGGTGACCTATCCGTCGCACACCACGCTCATCACCGGCGTCGAGCCGGCCCGGCACGGCATCTACGACAACCAGATCTTCGATCCCGAAAATCGCTCGAACGGCGCCTGGTACTGGTACGCCGATGCCATCCAGGTGCCCACGTTGCCGATGGCGGCGCGCGCGCGTGGGCTCCGGGCCGGCGCGGTGACCTGGCCGGTCACGATCGGCATGGATCTCGACTATCTGGCCCCCGAGTACATCGGCTCGAAACACGACGAGAGCGTGTCGATGCTCAAGGTGCTGTCGCGCCCGCGCGGCCTGATCGAGGCGGCGGAAACGGCGCGCGGCAAGGCGTTCAGCTGGCCGCAGACGGATCGCGATCGCACCGACCTCAGCACCTTCATCGTGAAGACCTACGACCCGCACGTGTTCCTGCTGCACCTCATCGGCCTTGACAGCGCGCAGCACAACTACGGGCCGGGATCGCCCGAGTCGCTGCAGACGCTGAAGGAGATCGACGCACTGGTCGGCGAGCTGCAGGCGGCTGTGCGTCTGGCGGGCCGGGCCGACCTCACGACCATGGCGGTCGTATCGGATCATGGCTTCCTACCGCTGCGGCAGCAGGTGCAGCCCAACGCCGCGTTGAAGCAGGCCGGCTTGCTCACGGTGAACGAGCGCGGCGCCGTCACCTCATGGCGCGCCTACTACCACTCGAGCGGCGGGTCGGGCTTCGTCTACGTGAAGGATGCCGCCGACCGGCCGCGCGTGGCCGCGCTCCTCGAGTCGCTGAAGCGCGACCCGGCCAACGGCATTCGCGAGGTCTGGACCGCGGAGCACCTGGCGGCCAGGGGCTCGCATCCCGACGCGGCGTTCGGGCTGGATGTGGTGGACGGCTTCTACTCGGGGCCGGGGCACGACGTGCTCGTGAAGGCGTCGAGCAACAAGGGCGGTCACGGCTTTGCGCCCGATCGCCAGGCCCTGCATTCCGCCTTCGTGATGGGTGGGCCGGCGGTGCAGCGGCGCGGAAGCGTGGGCGTGATTCGCATGACTCAGATTGCGCCGACCCTGGCCGGCATTCTCGGAGTGTCACTGGCGCCGGACGCGGGTGCGCCGCTCGACCTCAAGGCGCCGCGCGCTACCGCGCGCTGAGGGGTCTGACCCCTTTGGCATGGATCTCGCGCCACAGGGGTCAGCGAGGGCCGCACCAGTCGCCAACAAGAAGAAAGGGCATCCGATGATCTGGATGCCCTTTCCCCGCTCACTTTCGTGAGCCTTGTCTTCACGTCCGGGTGACCCTGCGACGTGGGTGCCACGACTCCCGGCGTCGTGACGCGCCGGCGTCCACGGGTTGTCCATCGCCACACCGCGAGACGGCACGAATGTGCCGGAGCGGATTCAGGCACGAGCCCGGGTGATGTCACTTCCGCAGGCGGCGCGCAGCGCTCACATGGAGCCGCGGCATACGCGTCAGTCGGGTCTGGTAAAGCCCGGTGGATCCTCGCTCGCGACTATCGTCACCTGCGACCTCCTTCCGTGCGGGGCCTTGGTTCACTGCGACGTATCGGGCCCCCGCCGTGCGGCGTTCGATGCGTCTATCGATCACCCTACGCCTCGCGTGAAGGTGTGTCAAGCTGGCGCTATGACCCGCTTGCTGCGCTCGCTCATCACCAGTTCTGCCGTCGCCGCCGCGCTCGCCTGCGCCGCCTGCACGCCGGCGCCAGTCACCGCGCCCGCGGGCGCCAACGCCACGACGTCACCCGCCCCCGCGGCCCTGCCAGCCGGCAGTTCCGCCGCCATCAATACCGAACGCACCGTTGCTGGGGTCGTGGCTGAAACGATGAACTCCGGCGGCTACACCTATGCGCGTCTCACCGCCGGCGGCAACGACACCTGGATTGCCGGTACCGAGTTCCCGTTGAAGATCGGCGACGCGGTGCAGGCCTCGGTGGACATGCCGATGGAGAAGTTCCACAGCCGCACGCTCAACCGCGACTTCGCGCTCATCTACTTCGTGCGTGACGTGGCGCTGAACGGCCGGGCGCTGCCGGTAGCCGCCGCGTCGGCTGCTGCCGGCGCAGCTGCCCCGGCCATGGCCGGTAGCCACGGCAGCGACGACCCGCCGCCGCCGGCCACGCTGATTGCCCCGGTGGCCGCTGCGCCGGGCGGCGTGACGGTGGCCGACGTGTGGGCCAGGCGCACGGCGTTGTCGGGCAAGCCGGTCGTGATCCGCGGCCAGGTCGTGAAGGTGAACTACGAGATCATGGGCACCAACTGGTACCACGTGCAGGACGGCAGCGGCGTGGTGGCGAGCGGCACCCACGACCTGGTGGTGACGAGCAGCGCCCAGGTGAAGGCCGGTGACGTCGTAACCGTGTCGGGTGTGCTCACGACCGACAAGGATTTCGGCGCCGGCTATTCCTACGAAGCCATCGTCGAGCAGGCCGACATCAAGAAGTAACGCGCGCCCGTCGCGTCGTGCGCGTCGTGCGCGTGGTGCTCAGGGCGTGATCGTGATGGCCAGTTCCGCGCCGTAGAGCATGGTGCGGTCGTTGTCTCGCGCGGCCCACCGCAACAGCGTCTCGACGTTCTTCTGCACCATCCCGCTGAACACGGTCTTGCCGTCGGCCACGACCGTGACGGGACGGCTGAAGTCGAAGACGTCGGGCGACAGCAGCAGCGTGAAGCCGCCGACGCCCCGCGCCGACGCGCGCACCGTGTTGCCGTCACGCTACCAGATCGACCCGGCCGGTGGGCAGGCCCGTGGCGAAGAGCTGCCGCACGCGCGGCATCACGGTGGGCTGGTAGGTGCCCTTCAGGTCGAGTGTCTCGCGCCCCCGTTCCACCACGAAATGCAGCGCTTCGCCGGGTTGATACAGGCCCATGAATTCCGTGAGTTCGAGACCGAGCGGCAGGTCGCGTCCGTTGATGCTGACCACGGTGTCGGTGGGCAGGAAGCCGAACGCCGCGGCATTCGATCCGCGCTGCACCGACGTGATGCGCATGCCGATCGACCTCACGCCGAAGTTCGGCTCCTCGCCGGCGC
The DNA here is from genome assembly GCA_963814395.1 of uncultured Acidobacteriota bacterium. Taxonomy (GTDB): domain Bacteria; phylum Acidobacteriota; class Vicinamibacteria; order Vicinamibacterales; family UBA2999; genus CADEFD01. Next base: position 173,751 of record CAWFCS010000025.1, on the reverse strand, counting down.
GAATCTCGTTGATGATCGGGCAGCGTCCTCGCCAGGGCGCGCGTTGCCGAGCCGATCGATCACGAGCCAGTGCGCGCGGTTGCGCGTCGTCGTGTTGTCGGTCTGCCAGGTGAGCCGCGCCGGGTGCGGCGTGCGCGCATGCTCGCGCACGAACCCCTCGAACGCGTCCTTCATCTCGGGCCACCACGCGGTGTTGTGCCCCGCCTCCGGCTGCGGGCGGTAGTCGAGGTCGAGCCCACCCGCCTTGAAGTGCGTGAGCAGCGGTTCGACGCTGGCGGCCGGATAGAGCCGATCCTTGCCGCCGTTGACGATGAAGAACGGCTTGTTGATGAGGTTGTGGGGGAAGAGCGCGCCGCGCAGCCCCAGGTCGCGGTTGGCCAGCACCAGGATGTGGCCGTTCAGCGGCAGGAAGCTGGCGTAGGGCGTGGTGTCGCGCATGGCGAAGTAGAAGGCCGCCGTGCCGCCGTCGGACACGCCCGACAGCACGACGCGGTTCTCGTCCACGTTGTAGGTGCGCTTCACGAGGTCGAGAATCGCCGGCACGTTCTCGCCCTGCGGCGGCGCCCACCACTGCGCCTCGGCCCACGATTGCGGCAGCACGTAGATCTGCTCGGCGCCCGCCAGCGCGCCGATCGAGCCGTCGCCGCGCGCGGCCGGATCCGGACGCATCACGCCGCCGTGGAGCTGCACGCGCACCTGGTACGCTTGGCGGGGTCGTAGGCGGCCGGCACGTCGACGGTGTAGGGGAAGTCGCCAGCCGCGCTGTGGCGCACGAGCTTCTGCACGCCGCGCGGGCGCATCGGCGGCATAGCTGCGGCCCGCGCGAAGACGGGCGTAGGCGGCGTCGAAGCCCACGCCCGACTGCACGACGCCGGCGGCTGCCGTCGCGGCCTCGGCCACCGAGGCGGCCTTCCAATAGGCGTCGAACGCCTCGTCCACCGAAGGCGCGCTGCGCGGCGCCGGCCCCGCCGAGCGACGCTGGCCCACGTGATCGTGAGCGCACATAGCACGGCAGCGATCGTCTTCATGGCTGTTCCCGCGCCCCGGGCCCCGAGCCCCGAGCCCCGCCCTTGTGCACCACGCCGCCCTTCATCACGAACCGCACGCGCTCCAGTTCGCGTGATGTCGGTCAGCGGGTCCTGGTCCACGGCAATCAGGTCGGCGAAGCGGCCGGGCTGCAGCGTGCCCACGCGGTCGCCCCAGCCGATTGCCTCGGCGGCAATCCGCGTGGCCCCTTCGATGGCCGCCATGGGCGATTGTCCGAGGTCGACGCGGAGCTTGAACTCGCGCGCGTTCTCGCCGTGCGGGAACACGCCGGCGTCGGTGGCAAAGGCAATCGGCAGGTGGTGCGCCAGCGCCAGCTTGAACGCCTTCTCCTGCGTGCCCTGCATCGCCTTCTCGCGCTCCACCTGGTGCGCGGGGATGTTGAGCGCCTGGTTGTCGTTGAGGATGGTGTGGCCCACGTAGAGCGTGGGCGCGAAGAACGCGCCCTTGGCTTTCATGAGGCGCGCGCCTTCTTCATCCAGCATGCTGCCGTGGTCGATGGTGCGCACGCCGGCCCGCACCGCGGCCTTGATGCCCTCGGCGCCGTGCGCATGCGAGGCCACGAACTTGCCCCAGCGCGTGGCTTCTTCCACCGCCACCGCCAGCTCCGCGTCGGAGTATTGCTGCGCGCCCGGCGGGATGCCCTTCGACATCACGGCCCCGGTCGCCAGAATCTTGATGAAGTCGGCGCCGTTCTTCAGGTTGGTGCGCGTCACGCGCCGCACCTCATCCACGCCGTCGGCCAGATTCCGCACGATCGGCACGTCCACGTAAATCGAGAACTGACGCGCGTCGCCCGCGCCGCCCGTGGCGGAGACGTAGTTGCCAGCCACCTGCAGGCGGGGCCCGGGGATCGACCCTTTGTCGATGGCGTAGCGCAGGTCGATGTCGGTGTAGGGCCAGGTCGGCCCCATGTCGCGGGCGGTGGTGAAGCCGGCCAGCAGCGTGGTGCGGGCGTTGACGGCGCCGTAGAGGGCGGCGCGTCCCGGCGTGGTCGTGAGCAGCGCCGATTCCCAGTTGGTGCCCACTTCGTCGGTGAGGTGGGTGTGCAGGTCGATGAGCCCGGGCAGCACCGTGGCCGCGCCAAGGTCGATGGTGCGGTCGGCGGTCATGCCGGCGGCGGGGCCGATGCGCTCGATCCGGTCGCCGCGAATCAGCACGGCGCCGTTCCTGAGGGGTGGCGCCGCCGCGGCCGTCGATGATCTGGGCGGCCTTGACGAGCACCGTGCCCGCGGCTGGCGCTGGCGTGGTCTGCTGGGCGCGCGGGCTGCGCGGTGCCGAGGGCCAGGCGGCCGCGACCGCAGCCACTGCCGCCACTGCCGCCCACCGCGCGATGCGTCGAACGCACGCTGTCTGCCCATGGATGGGCACACTAGCACGCCGCGCCTGACGCCGAGGCGGTGGCCACGCGCGCGAGGGTGCGCGCTGGCGCGCTTCCGGAACGGCCATCGTCCCGGAACCGGACGTCCGCCGTGCCAGCGCGGCGTCGAGCGATGTTCCGGGAAGTGGCCCGGAAATGCGGCGGATCGACGGCCGCATGACCTGGCACGGCGCCTCGCTATGTGGCTGGGCAGGTCCATGTCGTCCGCTCACCCCGGAGAGCCCCCGCAGCCGCGCCTGGTCCTACGCCTTCGGAGGCGTGGGCGTGGTGGCGGCGTGTGTCACGCCAGTGGTGGCCACGGGGGCGTGGCTGCTGCTCACCGACGGCGAGATGGCGGCGGACGTGGCGTCGAGCGGCGACCTGATGCCGCTTGGCCCTGGCGATTGCCGAGACGCTGGGCGAGGCGCTGCGCGACCTGCTGGCGTATCTGTAGCGCGGCTGTCGCGCGGGCAGTCGGCGCGAGTCCGCGCTCAGCTGCTGGCCGCGACCTGCAGCAGCGCGTCGCACGTCGTCCGGCGTCGTGCGGAACGACGTGAGCAGCCGCACGAACACCTCGTCGGCCGCCGACCGTGCCGGCGCCCGGACCCTCGCCCGGCCAGGCCGAGAAGCGCGCGCCCTTGGCCAGCATGGCCTCGTGCAGGGCGCGCGGCATCACGGCAAACACCTCGTTGGCCTCGACCGGCAGCGGCAGCCGCACGGCGGGCACCGCGCGCAGGCCCGCGGCGAGCCGAGTCGGCCATCGCGTTGGCATGGTGGGCGTTCTCGAGCCACAGGTCGTCGCGAAGATAGGCGAGCATCTGCGCGCCCAGGTAGCGGCTCTTCGACACGAGCTGGCCGGCGCGCTTGCGGCGATACAGAAAGTCGGTCGTGAGCGCGCGGTCGAAGAACACCACCGCCTCCACGCCGAGGGCGCCGTTCTTGGTGGCGCCGAAGCTCAGCACGTCCACGCCGGCTTGCCAGGTCAGCTGCTGCCGGCGAGCATCCCAGTCGCGCGAGCGCGTTGGCGAAGCGGGCGCCGTCCATGTGCACGCGCATCCCGCGGGCGCGCGCCGTGGCTGCGAGCGCCGCCACCTCGTCCACGGTGTAGACCGTGCCGAGCTCGGTGGCCTGCGAGAGCGACAGCACGCTCGGCCGCTGTTCGTGTTCGCCGCGGCCCATGGTGTCGAGCAGCGCGGTGACGGCGGCCGGCGTGAGCTTGCCGGCAGGTCCGCGCACGCCGATGAGTTTCGCGCCGCCGGTGTACATCTCCGGCGCGCCGCACTCGTCCACCTGGATGTGCGCTTCGTGGTGACACACGACTGCGCCGTGCGAGGGGCAGCACGCGGCCAGCGCGAGCGAGTTTGCGGCGGTGCCGGTGACGACCAGGTATGCCGACAGGTCGCACGCGAACACGTCGCGCAGCCGGGCTTCGGCGGCCGCCGGACCAATCGTCGTGGCCGTACGAGCGGGCGGTGCCGGCGTTGGCGTCGCGAATCGCGTCGAGGATGGCGTCGTGCACGCCGTGGACGTTGTCACTTCCGAAATTCATGGCAGAAACTGCAGCACCTTCAAATGTAACGGGGACAGGCCCCGTTACATCTTGTGTCGGCAGTTGCAGCATTGTCGAGCCGGCATGCCACACTGCCAGGGCGGAGCCGTCGCTCCCCATCGAAAGGACCAATAGACATGTCGTCGAACACCATTGAGCTGTCCCCGCGCGCGGGACGCGGCGTGGGCATCGTGCTGCTGCTGGCCGTCATCGCCGCCACCGCGTCGTGCGGGTTCCGCACCATCGACACGGGCATGTGGGCGTGACCACGCTCTTCGGCAAGCTCACCGGCGAGCAACTGCCCGAGGGACTGCATCTCGTGAATCCGCTGAAGCGCGTGGCCGAGATGTCGGTGCGCACGCAAGAGATCAAGGAGCACGCCGATGTGCCGTCGAGCGAAGGGCTGATCATCGGCCTCGAGACATCGCTGCTCTACCGGCTCGAGCCCGAGCGCGCTGCCGAGGTGTTCCAGAAGATCGGCCCGCGCTACGTGGAGATCGTCGTCATCCCCAATCTGCGCTCGGTGATCCGCGCGGTCACTGCCGCCCACACCGCCAACGCGCTCTACAGCGAGGGCCGCGAAGGCGTGGCGCAGCAGATGCTGAACCAGCTGAAGCCGATCCTCGAAGCGCGCGGCGTGATGGTGGAGAACGTGCTGCTGCGCGACATCAAGCTGCCCGACACGCTGCGCGACGCCATCGAGGCCAAGCAGCAGGCCGATCAGCAGTCGCAGCAGATGCAGTTCGTGCTGCAGCGCGAGCGCCAGGAGGCCGACCGCAAGCGCATCGAGGCGCAGGGCGTGGCCGATTTCCAGCGCATCGTGTCGACCGGCATCAGCGATCAGCTCCTGCAGTGGAAGGGCATCGAGGCCACCGAGAAGCTGGTCAACAGCCCGAACAGCAAGATCGTGGTCATCGGCAACCCGAAGAACGGGCTCCCGCTGATCCTGGGGCAGTAACTGCCACGTTGGCACAAATCTCGTGCCATAGGGGTCAGACCCCTCGCTACCACTTGACGCGGACGCGGTAGCGCACACGCGTCTCGCCGCTGGCGGCGACCGGCGCCGTGAAGCGCGCGGCCCACGCTTCGGTCTTGGCCCACGTGTGGCTGGACGACACCATCGTCCAGTCGCCGCCGATGGGCTCGTTGAGCTCCACGGCAACGGCCGTGTCCTTGTGATTGCGCAGCGTGATCTCGTAGGCGAACTCGTAGGTGTTGCCGCCGAGGTCCTGGAAGTCGGTCTGCCGGCGCTCGCACACCACGTCGAAGGCCGAGCCGATCTGCACCGACACGGTCTCGTCTTTCGGCGTGTGATCGATGCGGTCTTCGCCCACGTACTGCACGCTGCCGTTCGGGTCGGTGTGATAGACGCGCACGGTGCCTGCCGGCAGCGGCATGCCGAGGTTGGACGCGGCGGCGTTCTTGAAGTCGTAGAACACCTTCACCGTGTCCTTGATCGGCGTGCCTGGATGCTGCCGGTTACGGTAGTAGAACTGCTGCCCGTCCACGATATAGCGCCTGGTCACGGGCACGCCCTGACCGTGCAGCAGCGCGAGCTGCTTGGTTTCGGCGTTGCGCACCGACGTGCGGCGCCCCAGCGTGTAGAGGTGGTATTCGGCAAACGACTGCTGCGTCATCTCGTCGCGCGCCTCGGTCGCGCGCAGCGCGCGGGCGGCGAACTCGTTCCGGCCCCGGTCGTCTTCCACCTTGTGCAGGTCGCCGGCAATCAGCTGCAGCTTCGCGTTCGTGAAGGCCGTGCCGGAGTTGTTCTGCAGCGTCACCCAGCCATCGAGATCGCCGCTGCCGCCCCTGGTATCGAGCGTGAGCACGTAGTCGCTGTTCCACTTGATGTTCGCGGCCAGGTACGCCGCCTCGATGCGCTGCGCGCGCGGCCCCGTGTTGTCGAGCGACCACACCAGCGTGGGCCGGCTGTAGAGCGTGTCGGGCAGCTCGGGAAAGCGGAAGTGGTCGGCGCCGATGCCCGTGACGATCTCGCTCCCGATGCGCCACACCGGCCCGTTGTTGAGCGCGAGCAGCGTGGCCTTCACCTCGGTCGTCTTCGTGGCCCCGCTGTCCATCGTGGTGCGCACGAGCGTCACCTCCTTGCCTACGTACTTCTGCAGCAGCTTCTGCGGATCGAGCAAGTCGTACTCGTAGTTCTGCTCGAGCACCGGCAGGAGACCCGGATGCGAGAGCGATCGCAGATGCACCGTCGCCGGATTCACCGTGGCGGCGATGTCCTCGAAGCGCAGATGCAACTCGCCCGAGGGCAACTGCACGTTGCGCACGTCGCGCACGAGCGCCAGGCCGCCGTTGTAGACGGTGAGGCCGATGTCCACCTGGTCGTTCGCGCCGCTCGACAGCCCGGGCGCTGAAAGCGGCGCCTGTGCCGTCGGCGCAGCCCCGGTGAAGCCGACGCTGACGACAGCCAGCGTCACGGCCAGTGCAAGGACGGAAACGACAAATCTCGGTGCGGTCACGGGACGCCTCCAGACGGAACGGGTGTCTGAAGGGAGAACGTGGGCGCCGGCGATTCTTGCAACGCGTGATCGCGGAGGCAGCGGCCGGTGCGCGGTGCGCTACGCGGTCAGCGAATCTGTTCGACGACGATCGTCACTGGCCCCGTGGGCGCCGCGCCGTCGACGAAGACCGGATGCTGCGTGGTGGTGCGCCACGTCACTCGGCCCTCGACCGCAATCGTGGCGTGCACGACGTAGCGCCGGCGCGCCTGGATCGCGCTCGGGGTCGTACGACAACGAGAACGCCACCGGCACCTGCTCCCCGCGCGTCACGATCTCCGCGCGCGCCAGTGTGTCGGCCGGCGCGCCTGCCCTGAGCGAAGTCGGGTCGGCGCGCGACACGTCGAGCAGCCGCACCTCGATGACGGCCCCCGCGGGCAGGGCCACGCGGGCGCGATAGGTCACGGTGCCGGTCAGGATGCTGGACGCCTGCTTCCTGGCCGCACCCACCTCGTTTCTGGCGCCCCCAGCGGCTGCGCCAGACGCGCGAGCGCTCATCGTGGCTGTGGCCGGTGCCCGGACGGCCTCGGCCGGCGCCGCGGCGGCGTCGCGCGCGGGTGCCCGGACGGCCTCGGCGGCCTCGGCGGGCGCCGGGGCGATGGCGACTGGAGAAGGCGCAGTCGCAGGCGCAGCGGCCGGAGCCGCCTCGGACAATTGCCGCACGTCGGCCGCCTGCTCGGCCGCCGCGGCCTTCGCCTGTGCGTCCTCGCGGCGCAGGGGCCGGCGTTCTTGCTGAGCCGTTGCTGACGTCGCCGCCGCGTCGTTGGCGCGCGCGGCAGCCAGGCGGCCTGCATCGGCCTCGCGCTCCCCGTCGGCCAGTGCGTTGCGCGCCCCTGCGGTGTCCGCCGACGCTGGAGCCGGTGGCGCGGGCGCCGCAGAACGGAACTCGCTGACTCGTTCGTCCCGGGTCGCGCCCTCGGAGCCCGCTTGTTGGGCCACCTGGTCCGCTGGCCCTCGCCCGATCCACACCGCCACCATGGCCACGGCCGCCACCGACGTGATCGGCACCAGCCACCGCCATCCAGCAAACCACGAGCCGCCGCGCGTGCCCGTGTCGAGCGCGCCGGCATGCACGGACGACGCCTCCGACAGGTCAGGCAGCGCGCGCACGCACGCCGCCACGATCGCCTGGCAGCGCGGGCAGCCGTCGAGGTGGTTCTCCACCAGCGTCAGGTCGCCCGCCCGCCAGCTCACGCTCGGCGTAGAGCGCCAGCAGCTCTGCCTCGGGGCAGTCGGCGGCAGGCGCGTTGGCGGCAGCCAGCACGGCCGACGCCACCAGCCGGTCGGCATGCTGGTCGGCAGGCGGATCAGGCCGCAGCGTCGAGCGTCGGATCGGTGGGCAGACTCACGGCGTCCTCTTTCCTGTGAACGGCGGCGGGCCGGGATCTTGCGGCGCGGGCACTCCGAGCGCGTCGCCCAGGGCAGCGTCCCACGCCTGGCGGGATACCGCCACCCAGTCGTCCACGTCGGTGACCGACAAACGGCGCGCGGCCAACTCTGCTTCGATGCCGGTGCGCAGGTTCTTGCGCGCGCGCTCCAGCTTGCGGCTCGCCGTGGCCTCGCTCTCGCCGAAGAGCCGGCCGGCCTGCGCGAGCGTGAGCCCGTGCGCGTAGTAGTAGGCCAGGCGCACACGGTCGCCGGCGCCCAGCACGACCAGCGCGGCCGCCACTGCCTCGGCGGCCACGCGCATCGTGCCGGCCCGCATCGGCTGCTCGGGCGCCGGCGTGGGCAGCACGCCATCGGCTGGGCGGTCGGGGTCGTCGAGCGACGTCGTGCGCCGCTGCGCCCGCACCAGGTCGACGTGCCGCTGCGCCAGTACGCTGCGCAGCCAGGTGGAGAGCTTGGCGCGGCCGTGGTAGTAGCGGAAAAGCGACCGGCGCACGCCGTCCTTCTCCGACAGCCCGAAGAGGTCGGCGTAGAGCGAGTCGGCCAGCTCGCGGCCCGTGGCGTCGTCGGTCATGGCTCGCGCGGCGCGATAGAGCTCCGGGCGATAGGTGAGCACGAAGTGATCCCACGCCTCGCCGTGTCCCTCCGCGCAGGCGAGCGCCAGCGCCAGATCGCGTCCGTGCAGCGCCGCCACGGCGCTGTCGGGCACATCGGCGCCGGTGCCGGCGGCCTTCGCCAGACCCCGCCGCACGGCTTCGGCGAAGACGTCCCGCGCGACGCCCCAGCGCGCTCCATCCGCGTCGGCAAACAGCCGATCGATCGCGGCATCCGACACGCGCGGCGCCTGCGGCATGCCGCTCACCAGAGCCTCAGCGGCGCCCCGGCGCGGCGTCACTCGTGCCGGCCGCTGCACGCGCCGTCAACAGCGTCTCCACCGTGAAGTCGAACATCGTCCGCCGCATGTGCTTCACGAGCAGCGGATCGACCACGCCGTGCCGCGATTCTCGTAGAGCATCAGGCGGAAGGGCTTGCCGGCCTTCTGCAGCTCGTAGGTGAGCTGCATGGTGTTCTGCAGGTGCACGTTGTCGTCGATCACGCCGTGCAGGAGCAGCAGCTCGCCGTGCAGGTCCTTGGCCGCCTTCAGCACCGACGTCTTGTCGTAGCCCTCAGGATTGTTCTGCGGCATCAGCATGAGCCGTTCGGTGTAGACGCTGTCGTAGAGCCGCCAGTCGGTGACGTTGCCGCCGCCGATGCCCATGGCGAAGCTCTTGGAATGCGTGAGCGCGTAGGTGGTCATGAAGCCGCCGTAGCTCCAGCCATCGAGGCCGAACACGCCGCTGGCCCACGGCTGCGCGCGCAGCCACGAGAGCCCGTCTTCGATGTCGGCCAGTTCCTGCACGCCGAGCTGCTTGTACGAGGTCCACGCCGATTGTGCGCCCTTGCCGCTGGCCGAGCGGTTGTCGCAGACCCACACGGCGATGCCGCGATCCGCGAGCATCTGGTAGTACATGTGGCCCGTGCCGCCCCAGCGGTTGGCCACGCGCGGGGCATACGGACCGCCGTAGGCGAACTGCATCACCGGCACCTTGCGCGAGGCCGAGGCGTTCGCGGGGCGATAGAGCAGCGCCTCCATCACGAAGCCGTCGCGCGTCTTCACCTGCAGCAACTCGGGCTTCACCGTGCGCAGCCGGGCCAGATCCGCAATGCGGCTTTCGTGCACGGTGCGCACCGGCGCGCCGTCGGCGCGATGCACCTTCACGGTGGGCGGCGTCTGCAGGTCGCTCCACGTGTCGATGTAGTGCGAAAGACTCGGGCTGAAGTTGGCGCTGTGCGTGCCGGCGGCTTGCGACAGACGCGTAAGGCCCGTGCCATCGAGCTTGATGCGGTAGATGTCGCCGCCGATGTAGCTGCGCTCGGTGCCTGAGAAGTAGGCAAACGTGTTCGCCGTGTCCATGCCGTGGAACGTGCGGGCATCCCACTCGCCGGACGTGACGGGCCGAATCAGCGTGCCGTCCGCCTGGTAGTGGTAGAGGTGCTTCCAGCCGGTGCGCTCGCTGACCCACAGGAACGATCCGTTCTCGAGCCACAACGGGGCGCCCGTGCGGTTCACCCAGGCCTTCGTCGTCTCGCGCAGCAGCGTCTTCACGCCGGTGCCGTCGAGCGCGGTCGTGTTCAGGTCGAGCCAGGTCTGCTCGCGGTTCTGCACCTGGTACACGACCCGGCTGCTGTCGGGCAGCCAGCTCACGTTCACCACGAGGTACTGCAGCGGCGAGTAGCGATCGAGATTCACCCATGCCGGCGCGCTGCCCGACGCGCTCACCACGGCCAGCTTCACGCCCGGGTTCGGATCCCCCGGCTTCGGGTAGTCCCAGGTCTCCACCGTGAGGCGGCGTGGGATGTGATCGACCACCGTGAACTCGGGCACCGGCGTTTCGTCGAGCTGCAGAAACGCGAGGTGCCGCGAGTTGGGGCTCCACCAATACGCCCGGTAGTTGCCGCGGCCGTAGATCTCTTCCTGATACACCCAATCGAGCTTGCCGTTGAGGCGCTGCGGGCCGCCGTCGGCGGTGAGCCGGCGTTCGCGCCGATGATCCACATCGACCACATACAAGTCGTTGCCGCGCAGAAAGCTCACCAGCTCGCCGTTCGGGCTGAAGGTGAACTCCTCTTCGGCCTCGACGGTGGAGGTGAGGCGCTGCGCCCGGTCGTTGGCGCCGAACGGCACGAAGTAGAGGTCGTTCTCGAGCGCCACCACGGCGCCGGTGCGGTCGGGATTCATCTCGAGGGCGCGGCTGCCGAGCGCCTGGCCGATGGCCGCCGACTCGAGGCCGAGCATCTGCGCGGCGCGGTCGCTCACCGCCTTGCGGTCGAAGAGCGGCGCCGACGTGCCGGTGGCGGCCTCTACCTTGAGCCACTCCACGCCGCTGGCGTCGGGCTGGGGCCACACGTAGTGCGTGTCCGAGATCCACGCCAGGCCCGTGGGCGCGCCGCCCGAGAAGTCGATGCGCGCGGCCGGGTCGTAGAGGTCGTCGAGGGTGATGGCGCGCGGCGTCTGCGCCCACGCAGAGGACGACCGACCAGATCAGGCCGGCAACGATGGCGACGGCCACGCGCATGCTGTGCTCCTCGGGACGGACCGCAGCGTGCGGCCGACGATATCGGCAGCTTAGCAGGTCCCGCCTTCGCCAAGGCTACGCCGCGGCAGGCCCTCCGCCAGGGCTACGGCGCGATAGTGCGGTCTGGTAGAGTCGCCACACATGGCAGCAACGCTGACCTTCCAAGGCGCCGCCCGCACGGTCACGGGCTCGCGGTATCTCGTGGAATCCGACGGCCAGCGCGTGCTGGTCGATTGCGGCATGTTCCAGGGTCTGAAGGAACTGCGCCTGCGCAACTGGGCCGATCCCGCCCGTGCCGCCGGCCTCGATTGACTCGGTGGTGCTCACGCACGCCCACCTCGACCACGTGGGCATGCTGCCGCGGCTCGTGGCCCAGGGATTCAAAGGACGTATCTACTGCACGCCCGGCACCAAGGACCTGTGCTCGCTGGTGCTGCCCGACGCCGGGCGCCTGCAGGAAGAGGAAGCCGAGCGCGCCAACCGGAAGGGCTACACGAAGCACCACCCGGCCAAGCCCCTCTTCACGGAAGAAGACGCGGTCGTCACGCTGTCGCGCCTGCAGCCCGTTGGGTATCTACGACCCATACCCGTGGGTAGTAGCGGGCTCGAGGTGGAGTTCCTACCCACGGGCCACCTGCTCGGCGCCGCCTACGTGCGGATGCGCCGGCAAGACGGCTCGGGCGGCACGGTGCTGTTCGGCGGCGACCTGGGACGCTACAACCGGCCCATCCTGCCCGACCCGTCGGCCGGGTCGGAGGCGGATGTGCTGCTGGTGGAATCCACCTACGGCGACCGCCTGCATCCCACCGACGACGAAACCGAGCGCCTGGCGGCGCTCATCAACGACACCGCCCAGAAGCGGGGCAAGCTCATCATTCCGTCGTTTGCCATCGGCCGCGTGGAAGAGGTGCTCTACGCCATCAAGACAGCTGGAGGACGCCGGCACAGTGCAGGCGCTCCCGGTCTACGTGGATAGCCCCATGGCGCTGCAGGCGCTGAAATTCTACGAGCGCCGCACCGACGAGCTGGATGGCGACATCGAGCGCCGGCGCGGGCGAAGTGTCGGCGTTCTGCACCAAGCGGTTCACGCCGGTGGCCACCGCCCAGGAGTCGTGGGAGGTGGTGCAGCGCGGCGGGCCCGGCCATCGTCATCTCGGCCAGCGGCATGGCCACGGGCGGGCGGGTTTTGCACCACCTGGCCCACGGATTGGCCGATGCGCGGAACACCGTGCTCTTCGTCGGCTTCCAGGCCGCCGGCACGCGCGGCCGGCAACTGATCGAGGGCGCCCAAGAGGTGCGGATGTTCGGGCAGTTGATTCCCGTGCACGCGCGGGTGGAGAAGCTGAACGGCATGTCGGCGCATGCCGATGCGAGCGAGATCGTGCAGTGGCTGCGCACGTTTCCGAAGCCGCCGGGCATCACCTACCTCGTGCACGGCGAGCCTTCCGCCCAAGACACGCTGAAGACCCGCGATCGAAGCGCGAGTTGGCCTGGAACGTGCAAATACCGCGACACGGGGATCGTGTGTCGATTCCCCTGTAGCGCCCATCGGTCACCGAACTTCACTGAGTTGAGACGCACGTGAGCACTTTGGTTCCCAGCATGTCGACCCGCCGCTACCTGCTCGAGCGTGTGGACGAAGCCGCCATCGTGCAGTTGTATGCCGATGGCTTCACGTTCCTGCCCGCCGACCAGAAGGTGCTGCTGTGGCATCTCTATCAGGCGGCGCTCGCCGGGCGCGACATCTACTACGACCAGCGGCACCGCCATGGCCTCGAGCTGCGCGACTTCCTCGAAACGCTGGTGCTGCACGAGGCGGCGTTGCCGGCCGACGTGGCCGCGCGAGGTGTGGCGCTACACCAAGCTCTTCTGGATCAACTCGGGCAGCTATCACAACCTCACGGCTCGCAAGTTCGTGATGGCGCTCACGCCCGACGCCCTGGTGGCGGCGGCTCAGGCCGTGGCCGCGGGCGGCGGCAGCGTTCCGCCTGCGCGCCGGCGAGTCGGTGGCGGATCTGGCGCGTCGCCTGGCGCCACTGCTGCTCGACGCCTCGGTCGATCCGATGGTGACCAACAAGACCCCTGGCGCCGACGGCGACTCTGCTGCGCGACAGCGCCAACAACCTGTACAGCGGCGTGTCGATGGCCGACCTCGACGGCTTCGTCGAGCGCTATCCGCTCACCTCGCGGCTCGTGAAACGCCACGGCCGGCTCGAAGAAGAGGTCTACCGCGTGGGCGGCCTCTACGGCGAGTACCTTGCGCGGGTCGTGCACCACCTCGAAGCGGCTCTTCCGCACGCCACGCCTGGGTTCGCGGCGGCGCTCACGGCGCTCATCCAGTGGTATCGCACGGGCGAAGAAGTGGACCGCACGGCGTTCGACGTGGCCTGGGTGCAGGCCACCGATTCGCCGGTCGACACCATGAACGGCTTCACCGAGGTCTACATGGACGCGCGCGGCATCAAGGGTGCGTGGGAAGGCATCGTCTACTACATCAACCGCGAGAAGACGGCGCGCATTCAACTACTGGCCGAGAACGCGCAGTGGTTCGAAGACCACATGCCGTTCGATCCCGCCTACCGCAAGCCGGTAGTGCAAGGCGTCACGGCTACGGCTATCGAGGTGGTGGTCGAGGCCGGCGACGCCGGCCCGATCACCCCGATTGGCGTGAACCTGCCCAACGATCAGCGCGTGCGCGAGGCCTACGGCAGCAAGTCGGTGACGCTCTCGAACGTGACCGAGGCCTACGAGAACAGCACCACCGACGAGTATCGTCACGAGTTCGCGTGGAACGACGACGAGTTCGCGCGCGCCAAACGCTGGGGCGCGGTGGCCGGCGAGCTGGCCACTGAAATCCACGAGGTGCTGGGCCATGGCTCGGGTCGCATGGCGGCGGGGGTCACGGCCCAGCCTCAGGAGCTGCTCAAGGAGCAGTACTCCGCGCTCGAAGAGACCCGCGCCGATCTGGTGGCCTTGTACTTCTGCGCCGATCCCGAAACTGGTGGAGTTCGGCATCGTGCCGGCCGACGAGCACGCGGACATCATCCGCACCGAATACGAGGCCTTCGCCCGCGCGGCGCTGGTGCAGTTGCGGCGGGTGCGCGAAGGCACGCAGCTCGAAGAAGACCACATGCGCAACCGCCAGGCCATCGTGCACTGGCTGCTGGCCAACACCGACGCGCTGTCGGTGCGCGTGCGCGACGGCAAGACCTATCACGTGGTGGAGAGCGTGGAGCGCTTCCGCGCCGGCGTGGGCGCCATGCTGCGCGACGTGCAGCGCATCAAGTCGGAAGGCGACTACGCGGCGGCCAAGGTGCTGTTCGACACCTACGGGGTGCACTTCGACGCGGAGCTGCGCAATCAGATCGTGCGGCGCGTGGAGGCACTGAACCTGCCCTCGTACACCGCGTTCGTGATGCCCACGCTTACCCCGGTCACCGACGCGAGCGGCCAGATCGTGGACGTGCAGATTTCGTACTGCCTGGATTTCGCCAAGCAGATGCTCGACTACTCGGCCGAGCGGCGCGCGCGAGCGTAGGCCAGCGGGATTCCAGTGGCACCGATCGGGAGCGACGAGCGACCTGCGAACCCCCGCGGTGGCGGCGGGCCCTGGCGAAGACGCGTGGCTCTCGCTGATCACCGAACGCCGCACCACGGCGGGCCGACTCGGCATCCTCGGCGTGCACGCGGGCCTCATTGGCGGCACGTGGCTGCCCTTGGCGCTCGTCGCCTATGAGGTGTTTGGACAAGGGTCGAACACCGCGGTGGGCGCCATCATTGCCTTGCCGTTCTACCTTCCGCTCGTCTCGTTCGCAGGCGCGGTGTGCGTCGGTGTGCTCGCATGGGCGGTGGCACGCCTTTCGGGCGGAGGCCCACCGCCGGCCGAGTCGTTGGCCACCGTGCGGGCCTTCCGGGCGAGTCGTTGGGCGGGCGTTGCCCTGGCTGCATTGCTGACGCTCGCGGCAGCCCTGTCCGGCTGGTAGCGACTGCGCCAGAATGGCGCTATGCCTATCACGCTCTCGCCCGACCACACCAAGCAGCTCCAGGCGTCGATCAAGCGCTACGTCGCCGAGAATCTCGACGAAGAGATCGGCGACTTGAAGGCCGCCCTGTTCCTCGACTTCTGCATGGCCGAGGTTGGCGCCGTGGTCTACAACCAGGCGATTGCCGACGCGCAGGCCTACTTTCAGGAACGCGCCAACGACCTCGAGGGCGTGTGTCACATGCCGGAGTTCGCTTACTGGGTCAAGTCCGCAGGGCGAGGGAAGGGATAGCAGCTGCGCTGCTACCCATCACCTCGCACGACCGACTCAATCTCTGGGAGCGCTTTCCCGGATCAGATAGAAGGCCGTCCCGTTCAACGTCGGCACAGCGCCCGCGCCCACCGAATCCGGGCCCGCGACAGCCTCGAACGTGAGCCGCCCTCGCGCGTGCCGGAAACGGCCCGTCCCTCCTGTAACGGTGAGCACGCCGTTGAAAGGGCCGAAGCCATTCTCATCGAGTGCGCCTTGCGTGCCTTCGTAGGTGCCGGTCGCTGCGTGGCCGGTGCCCGCCGACATCGTGAATCGCCCTTCGTAGGTGCCGTCGGCAAACGTGAAGCACTTCTTCACCGTCAGAAACAGCGGCCCCACGCCTGAGATGTTGCCGAGACCCTGTGCCTCAATCGACACGTTGCCTTCCCCGGCACCAGCTGCGCAATAGTTCACCGCCGACGGGTAGGTGTACAGCACCGAAAACGTGCCCTCGAGCCGCGCGCGCTCGTCAGCCAGGGCAGGCGTGGGCACACCAACCGCCACCGCTGCCAGCGCGAGCAGCATGACCATCGAGCGTCGGAGCCGCGGCCGTGTCGTCGTGGTGACCTGCGCACACCCACTATTCGTTCCAGAAATCATGGTGTCCTCCTTCTGTTCGCCGTTGTTCTCACCCATGTCGTGACGACGGCAGTGGAGCCGTTGGTGAGGTCGCCATGGTGCAGCTCTTCGCGACAGAAGTCCTTACGAAGAGATTAAGAAGAGATTAAGATGCCATTGCTTTTGGATGGTCTCCATGACCCCAAAACGTTGGCATCGCATCACCGACATCGCTCACGCCGCGCGCGAGCACGGGCCCGCGAGACGGGCGGCGTTCGTCTCGCAGGTCTGCGACGGCGACCCTCAGCTGCGCCTCGAGGTCGACGCGATGCTGGCGGCGAACGACCATGACCAAGGCGGTGAGACGGCGGTCGTGGCGCCCGGTCCTCCTGGTCCAGCCGAGTCGTATCTCCACCCTGGCGCCAGTCTGGGGCCGTACGTGCTCACAGCTCGTCTCGGCGCCGGCGGGATGGGTGAGGTCTTCCGCGCGCACGACACGCGGCTCGACCGCGATGTGGCCATCAAGGTGCTCCCACCGGTGTTCGCGGCGCGGCGCGACCGGCTTGACCGATTTCAGCGCGAAGCGCGTGTGCTGGCGTCACTCAATCATCCGAACATCGCGGCGATATACGGGATCGAACAGGGTGGCGGCGTCGACCATCTGGTGTTGGAGTTGGTGGAGGGCCAGGTTCTCGAAGGTCCCCTCACGAGTCGCACGGCGATTGAATACGGTCGACAGATTGCGGCCGCACTGGAGGCGGCGCACAACCGGGGCATCATCCATCGTGATCTGAAGCCGGCAAATATCAAGGTCACGCCAGATGGAGCCGTGAAGATTCTGGATTTCGGCTTGGCCAAGGTCATCTCGGCTGACGGTGACGTCGAGCACTCGGAGCCGTGGCGCGCCCGCGCCGCCGAGGTATCACACGCAGGGCACATCGTGGGCTCACCGGCGTACATGAGCCCAGAGCAAGCGAGCGGCCGGGAGGTGGACCATCGAACCGACATCTGGGCGTTCGGCTGCGTGCTCTACGAACTGCTCACCGGCCATCGGGCGTTTCGCGGCCTTGGCGCAGCCGACACCATTGCCGGCGTGCTCGCCGACGAACCTGACTGGAATGGGTTGCCGGCCGAGACCCCGGCGCGAATCCGCGAGCTCCTGCGGGGCTGCCTGGAAAAGGATGCGGGTCGTCGCATTCAGTCGATGTCGGCTGTGCGTAGCGTCATCGAGCGTGCGCAGCGGAGGTGGACCAAGACCGAGGTTGGCGCAACGGCCGCCGCGACCGCGTGCCTGCTCGTGCTCGTCAGCCTGCTCGGATGGGGGCGCTGGATGGCACCGCCCTCCAGCCAGACCCCGTGGACGCCGATCACGCGACTCCCCGACGCTGTCGGTCAGCCATCGCTGTCTCCAGATGGCCGGCAGGTGACGTTCATTCGCGGAGGCGAAACGTTCTATGGTCCAGGCCAGGTCTATGTGAAGGCACTGCCCGACGGTGAGCCCGTCGCTCTGACGGACGACTCGTCGAAGAAGATGAGCCCGGTCTTTTCTCCGGACGGGTTACGCGTGGCCTACACGGCGGTGAACGCGCTCTTCGAGTGGGACACGTGGGTCGTGCCGGTCGCGGGCGGTGCCCCGACGCTGTGGCTGCGAAACGCATCGGGGTTGATCTGGACTGGTCCAGGACGTGTCTTGTTCTCCGAGATGCGGCAGAGCCCTCACATGACAGTCGTGAGCGCCGACGACGATCGTCTCCATCAGCGTGACGTCTACGCGCCGCCCCATGAGCATGCGATGGCGCACCGATCGTATCCATCCCCGGATGGGCAATGGGTGCTGGTTGTGGAGATGGACAAGGATCACGCGTGGGCACCCTGCCGCGTCGTCCCGATGAACGGTGGCTCGGCGGCTCGCGATGTCGGACCGGCGCATGGTGGGTGCACCTTCGGGGCCTGGTCGCCAGACGGCAAGTGGGTCTTCGTCACCTCCGACGCGGGCGGCGCGCATCACATCTGGCGGCAACGGTTTCCAGAAGGTCAACCCGAGCAGCTGACCTTCGGACCTACGGCTGAGGAAGGGATTGCCGTGGCCCCAGACGGGCAGTCATTGATTGCATCGGTGGCCGTCCAGAACAGTGCGGTGTGGGTGCACGACACGCGCGGCGAGCGTCAGATCTCTGCACTCGAGGGCACTGCCGTCAACGCGAAGTTCACCTACGATGGCACGCGACTGTGCTACGTCATCGTGAAGGATACCCCTCCGCGTATGCGACGCAGCCAGGGCAACTGTGGGTCGCTGAGTTGAGCTCCGGATCGACCGGCCCCCTCGTGCCCGGTGTCGAGGTGTTCGACTACGACCTCTCTCCTGATGGCGATCACGTGGTGATGGAGGTGAAGGACGACGACGGGAAATACCGTTTGTGGCTGGCTCCGCTCAACCGGCGCTCTCCGCCACGGCAGATTCCGAACGTGGAGGGCAGGCAGCCCAGATTCGGGCCGGATGGGGAGGTGTTCTTTCGTGCCTCAGGGTTTGCCTACCGGGTTCGCCAGGACGGCACCGGCGCGCGAAAGGCGATTGACCAGCCAGTACCTCCTCTTGAATGGCCTCTCGCCCGATGGGCGCTGGCTCGTCGCGTGGTCCCCCTTGCCACATGAAAACGCGACGGCCTATCAGGCGTTTTCCTTGGCGGCGGACGGTGCGCCGATCGAGATCTCCCGAGACATCATCTGGAACTGGTCGCCTGATGGACGCGTGTTGTCCATCTCGGACGGGCCTGTTGCAGCGGGCCGCAGCTACGTTGTTGCGCTGTCGCCAGGCTCCGTGATGCCGCGACTGCCGGTGGGCGGACTACGGTCGGACGACCAAGTCGCACAACTGACAGGCGCCCGTCGTGTCGACGCGGTGACGATACCGGGCCCGTCACCGCACGTCTATGCCTTCTATCGGGACACCAGCCAACGCAATCTCTATCGCATCCCACTCCCATGACGAGCGCGGTCTTCGGCGAGTTCACACTGGATGCGTCAAGACGGCAGCTCTTGCGCGGCAGCCAACCGCTGCACCTCTCCCCGAAGGCGTTCGAGCTGATCGCGATGCTGATCGAACACCGACCAGCCGCGATCTCCAAGTCCGCGATTCATCACAGACTGTGGCCTGACTCGTTTGTGTCCGATGGGGCCGTGGCGGTGCTGATCGCTGATATCCGCCATGCTCTCGGCGACAGCGCACGACGGTCGGCGTTCGTCCGGACCATTCATCGGTTCGGCTATGCGTTTGCTGTCCCTGCAGACACCGTCGACGGTGCGGCCAGAGCCGACAGCGGAACGACGATGGGCTGGCTGACTAAGGGCGACCAGCGTGTTCCGATCACGGCCGGCGAGAATGTGGTCGGGCGCGGGTCCAGTGCCACGCTTCGCATCGGCCTCGATACGGCAGCGGCGCTCCATGGCGATCCGGTAGGTATCTCCCGGTGCCACGCGGTCATTGTGTTCACCGACGAGATGCCGATGCTGCGCGACCTCGCAAGCAAGAACGGCACATTCGTGGACGGCGAGCGCGTGACCACTCTCGTGCGGTTGGCCGATGGTGCGCAGATCCGATTGGGATCGTTCTCTCTGCAGTTCCGCCGGCTCATGGACGGATCGGCGACTCAATCCCTGGACCTCTCCTGACGAGCCAGCGGCGGCGGACCTGTCTGGCGTGCGGATCGACGGTCGAGCTGCAACCCTCGCTCCGGGGTCTTCAACTACACTGACCGTGCGTGCGGCCAGCGCGCTCTTGGGAGGCCGGTCATGACGTCTCGTCCCGTGATGGCGCCGCTTGCGGCGTTGCCCTGAGTGTGGCGCTCGGCTCCTCCCTGGTCGCGCAGTCGCGCGAGTTTCCTCACGTGCGCGAACTGGGCGGCGCGCTCGTGGAATACGACGACGGCCTCACGCAGGCCGTGGCCGCCTATTACCACTCCCAGCGCAATCACGACTCGAAGTGGCTGCTCATCGAACTGGGCATGATGAGCCGGCGGGCGCTCACGCTTGGCCGCGACCAGGTGGAGCTCGTCACGCCCGACGGCCGCGAGCTGCCGCTGGCCAGCCAGCGCCAGTGGAGTCAAGACAGCGGCCGCGCGCGCACGTTGTTGCAGCAGGCGCAGCCGACGCGGCATCAGGTGAAGAGCTACTTCCGCGAGGTGAACGGCCGCGAAGAGCTGCGGTTCTTCACCCGGCCGGAAGATCGGCGGCACCACCATCGACAGCACCCAGGTGATGCCGGAGCAGGTGGTGCTCGGCGACCTGTACTTCGAGTCGCCGTCAGGGTTGTGGGACCGCGGCACCTACACGCTGGTGATCCACCGTCCCGACGCCACGGTGAGGCTGCCGATCGCGCTGCGATAGGCGTGTGGGCGCGTGGGCGTGCGGCTAGAATCGCGTCATGTGCGACTTCGGCCATCACCATCCACATGCCACCCACGGCTTCCTCGTAGACGCGCCGGAGATTCGCGCGCTCATCGCCGAAACCGAGCGGCTCACGCAGGCCATGCCCGACACGGCGGCGCGGGTCGAGGCGCTGAAGCCGGCGTTTGCCGCGCTGCTCGCGGCCGAGGGCTGGCTGCCCGAGGCGTACGGCGTCGCCCGACCTGGCCAGCGGCATGGGCAGCGGCATCGGCCAGTACGCGCTCTACCGGGCGGAAGACGGCTCGCTCACGCTCTTCTCGCTGGTCATTCCCGCCGGCGCCGAGACGCCCGTGCACGACCACCTGGCGTGGGGATTGATTGGCGTCTACCGCGGGCGCCAGCACGAAACGGTGTATCGCCGGCTGGATGACGGCGCCGATGGCGCGCGGGCCGAGCTCGAGGTGTCGCGGGCGAACACGATGGACACCGGCGAGTTCTACGCGCTGCTGCCGCCGCAAGACGACATCCACTACGTGAAGACGGTGTCCGACGTGCCGTCGGTGTCGATTCACCTGCTGGCCAACGACACGGCGTGCGTGTGGCGGCATCGTTTCGAGCCGGCCACGGGCGTCGTGCAGGCGTTCCGTTCCGGCTACAGCAACGCGCCGTGTCCGCCGGAAGAGGCTGCGGCGGTCTGACCGCGGCGCGCCGACGACAAGGAGGCGTCATTTGGGTCACACTTGACGCCATGTGCTACTCGTTCGTCCGCCTCCTGCGCTGGCCCGCGTGCGCCGTGATCCTGGTGACGCTCGCCGCGCCGTTGCCCGCCGCGGCTCAGGACGCGCTTTCGGCCCGGCTGCTGGCGTTCGAAGACGCGCGCGACCTGAGCAGCGCCGCGCAGGCGGCCTTCACCGAGGGCATGAAGAGCCCCGACCCGCGGGTGCGAGCCAGGGCCGTGCGCGCGGCCGGCCGCTTCGAGACGCCGGCGCTGCTCACGCAGATCCTGCCGCTGCTCTCGGATCCCAACGCCGACGTGCGGCGCTGGGCCGCGATTGCCGCGGCCAGTTCGGCGCGCATCTTCCCCGGCCAGTCAATCGAGGCCCTGCTCACCGCGCTGGGCACGACCGTGCCGGCCGACTGGGGCGTGTTTGCGGCTCAGCTCGGCCGCATCGGCATGCCCACGCCCGAGGAGTTCGCGCGGGTGGAGAAGGCGCTGGCGGCCGGCCTGCCGGCCATCACGTCCGCGGCGGGGGCGCGTCCAGTGGCGCGACCGGCGCGCGCGGCCGACGCGCCGAAGGTCGAAGGCGCGGCACGCGGGCTCGAAGCGCTCACGCGCCTGAGTGGCAAGGTGGCGGTGCTGACCGCCGATACGCGCCTGCGGCTCGCCGCGGTGGTGCAGACGCCGGACCCTGTGGGCACGCGCACGCTGGCCCGCACGCGCCGGCTGGCGCTGGCGGCACTGCGCAACGCGCGGGCCGTCGACGGCGCACTTGCGCGGGTCGCCGCGAAGGACGTCGATGACGAGGTGCGGCGCCTGGCGGTGCTCACTGCGGCGGCGGCCGTCGTTGCCGACGCGGCAGTCATCAGCGATGCCGATCGCGAGGCGCTGCTCACTGCCGGGTCGAAGGATGCCGAGCCTCGTGTGCGAATCGAGGCGGTGCGCGGCTGGGGCCGTCACCTGCAGGCGCGTTCGTGCGAGCCGGTGCTCGCGGCCGTGGCCGACCCCAGCCCTCACGTGGCGTTGCAGGCCCTCGATCTGCTGGCGGCCGGGTGCGGCCCGTCCAGGCCCGTGTCGGCGCTGTTGCAGAAGGAGGCCGAGGCCCTGCCCGCCTCCGGCGCCACGTGGCACCGCGCCGCGCACGCCGTGGTGAGCCTCGCCGTGGCAGCGCCAGCTGACGTGCGCACGCTCCTGCCCCGGTTCGTCGGCCACCCCACGTGGCAGGTGCGTATGTACGCTGCGCGCGCGGCGGGACAGGCCGGGGCGATCGAGCCGCTCGTGCGCCTAGGCAACGATGCGAACGACAACGTGCGTGAGGCCGCGCTCGCGGAGCTGGTCCGGCTGAAGCGGCTCGAGGCGCTGCCCGTGGCCTACGACGCGCTGACGCGTCCCGACTACCACCTGGTGATAACGGCGGCCCGTGCGCTCGAGGCCGACACCGACCAGCCCAAGGCCACGGCCGCATTGCTGGCCGCCCTGGCCCGAATCACCCGCGAAGGCCGTGACACGTCGCGCGATCCGCGCGTGGCGATCCTGACGCGGCTGATCGAGACCGGCGCGGCGGCCGACGCCCCGGCTGCAGAAGGCGTATCTCACGCGACTTCGATCCGAAGGTGGCCGAACTGGCCGCCAAGGCCATCTCGCAGTGGACGGGCACCGTGCGCGAGGCCGATCCGCAGCTCCGCCCGGCGGCGGCGCCAGACGCCGCGGCGCTCGAGCCGTTGCGCCGCCAGCATCTGCGGATCACCATGGCGCGCGGCGGCGTGATCGAGCTGCGGCTGCTGGTCGACGAGGCGTCGGCCACGGTGCTGCGCATCGCCGAGCTGACCAGGCGCGGCCACTACACCGGCCTCACGTTCCACCGCGTGGAGCCGACGTTCGTGCTGCAGGGCGGAAGCCCCGGCGCCAACGAGTACATGGGCGACGGACCCTACATGCGCGACGAGCCGGGCGTGGCGCACAACCGCGGCACCGTCGGCATCTCCACGCGCGGCCGCGACACCGGCGACGGGCAACTCTTCATCAACCTCGTCGACTCGCCGCGTCTCGATCACGCCTACACGGTGTTTGCCGTGGTCGAGCGGGGGATGGACGTGGCTGACACGGTGCTCGAGGGCGACGTGATGGCGCGCGTGGAACTCGTAGCCGCGCCGCGCAAGTGACCAAGCGCTCGTCCCGGCTGCCGCGCGACCTCACGCCGAATCCGCTCTCGGCGGCGCTGGCGCGGGCCCGCGCGGAGGGCCGAGCCGTGGCCGATCTGACGCTGTCGAATCCGACGCGCGCCGGCCTCCCCTATCCTCTCGACCTGCTGGCGCCGCTGGCCGATCCGGCCGGGCTCGCCTATGAGCCCGAGCCGTTCGGGCTGCCTACCGCGCGGGCGGCCGTGGTGGCCGACTTCGCGCGTCGTGGTGTGACGGTGGCGCCCGATCGCGTGTGTCTCACCGCGAGCACGAGCGAAGCCTACGCGCTGCTCTTCAAGCTGCTGTGCGACCCCGGCGACCGCGTGCTCGTGCCGCAGCCCAGCTATCCGCTGTTCGAGCACCTCACGGCGCTCGAGTGCGTGCAGGCCGTGCCCTATGCGCTGGATCTGCACGGCGACTGGCGTCTCGATGTCGCCGCCATCGAACGCAGCCTCGACGGCCGCACCCGCGCGGTGCTCATCGTGTCGCCCAACAACCCGACCGGATCGGTCGTGCAGCCAGGCGAGCTCGAGGTGCTGGCCGAGCTGTGCGCCTCGCGCGAGGTCGCGCTCATCGGCGACGAAGTGTTTGCCGACTACCGGCTCGACGGCGGCGCGCCGCGCGGCGTCGGTGCTGCAGCAGTCGAGCGCCCTGGCGTTCGCGCTCGGCGGGCTGTCGAAATCCGTGGGATTGCCGCAGGTGAAGGTGGCGTGGATCGGCGTGGGCGGACCGGAGGCGCTGGTCGGCGAGGCGCTGGCTGGGCTCGAGATCGTCGCCGACACATTCCTGTCGGTGTCCACGCCGGCGCAGGTGGCGCTGCCGCGGCTGCTCATGCACGGCGCGGCCGTGCGCGACGCGATTCGTGAACGCACCGCACGCAACCTGGCGGCGCTGAGCGAGGCGGTGGCGGCCGTGCCGGCCGTGACGCTGCTGACGCCGGCCGGCGGCTGGTGCGCCGTGCTGCAGGTGCCGTCGCTCGTGAGCGAGGAGGCGCTCGTGCTGGCGCTGCTCGAGCACGACGGCGTGCTGGTGCAGCCCGGCTACTTCTTCGACTTCCCGCGCGAGGCGTTCGTGATCGTGAGCCTGCTGGTGGATCCCGAGGTGTTCGATCCCGCGCGTGGCGACGCGTGTTGGCGCGGGCCACCGTGCCTGCAGGAGGTCTCTCATGACCGCCCGCGTGCCGCGCCAGAGTGGCATCGGCGTGCCGCTCTTCTCGCTCACGTCGTCGCGCAGCTGGGGCATCGGCGAGTTCGCCGACCTGCCGGCGTTCGGGTCGTGGTGCGCCGCAGCGGGGCAGCGCTACGTGCAGTTGCTGCCGCTGAACGAGATCTCGCCGGGCGAGACGTCGCCCTACTCGTCGATGACGGCGATGGCGCTCGATCCCATCTACATCCGCGTGGCCGACGTGCCCGAGTTCCAGGCGCTGGGTGGCGACGCCGCGCTGAACGACGCGCAGCAGGTCGCGCTGGCAGCGGTGCGGGCCGATGCGCGGGTGCGCTACGCCGAGGTGCGCGCGTTGAAGACGCACTGCCTGGCGCTGGCGTATGCGCGCTTCCGCGACGACGAGCTGGCGCGCGACACCGAGCGGGCGCGGGCGTTTCGCGCCTACGCGGCGCGCGAGTCGTGGTGGCTCGATGCCTACACCACGTTCCGCGCCATCCACGCGGCCGAGCAGGAGCGCGCCTGGTGGGACTGGCCGCCAGGGCTTGCCTACGCCGACGCCGAGGCGCTGCGTCAGGCCAACGCCACGTTCGCCGACGCTCGCACTCACTACGCGTACCTGCAGTGGATCGCCGAGGAGCAGTGGCAGGCCGCCGCGCGCGACGGCGGGCGTGCGCGTGTTCGGCGACCTGCCGTTCATGGTGTCGGGCGACAGTCCCGACGTGTGGGCGCGCAAGGACGAGTTCATGCTCGACGCCACCGTGGGCGTGCCGCCCGACGCGTTCAGCGAGACGGGACAGGACTGGGGCCTGCCGCCGTGGCGCTGGGACGTGATGCAGGGCACCGGCTTTCAGTGGATGCGCGCGCGGGCCCGGCGCACGGCCGCGCTCTTCGACGGCGTGCGCATCGACCATCTGGTGGGCCTCTATCGCATCTACGTGCGGCCTATCGACGCGGCGCGGCCCAAAGTGTTCTCGCCGCCCGACGAGCGCAGCGAGAGTCTGCTCGGCGCCACGCTGCTCGGCATCTACCTGCAGAGCGGGATCGAGGTGATTGCCGAAGATCTCGGCACCGTGCCCGACTTCGTGCGCTGGTCGATGGCGCGGCTCGGCGTGCCCGGCTTCAAGGTGCTGCGCTGGGAGCGCGCGTGGCACGAGCCGGGGCAGCCGCTGATCGATCCGGGGTCGTATCCGGACGCGTCGGTGGCGTTGACGGGCACGCACGACACCGAGTCGCTGGCGCAGTGGTGGCGCGGACCTGCCCGAGGCTGATCGCGTGGCGTTGCTGGCCCTGCCCGCCATGCACGCTGGTCCGGTGCACGCGGCTTCGCCGTTCGTGCCGCAGGTGCGCGACACGCTCCTGCGCGGCGTCCTCGGGTCGGCCTCCCGCTACGTGATGGTGCCGCTGCAGGACGTCTTCGGCTGGGACGTGCGCATCAACACGCCGGCCACGGTGAACGACGGCAACTGGACCTGGCGCGTGCCCGTGCCGGTGGATCAGTGGCGCCGCGTCGCCAGAGTGGGTCGAGCGAGCCGCGTCGCTGGCGGCATGGTCACGCGCTGCGGCGGTCGACCGCCAAATGTAACGGGGCCTGTCCCCGTTACAATTCTTGGCGCTGCAGAAACTGCCACTGGTCAGGGCAGGGCGCGATACCTGAAGTTGCGGAAGCGGACCTCGCCCGTGCCGGCGGCGTAGAGCGCCGGACGCAGGCTCGAGAACTCGTAGGCCACGTTGTGGTGGTAGCCCGAGAGCTCCATGCCGCGGTCGTAGCGTTCCCACGTCACGCCGTCCACGCTGTAGTGCATGGTCAGGATGTGCCGGTCGTTTCTGAGGCGGAGGCGCATTCGCTGCCGACAGATGCGCGGGCTTGGCCTGCACGCGGTCCAGACCGTAGCTGTGCATCAGGAAATTCCTGGCCGAGAAGCCGAGCCCGGCGTAGAGCCGGCGGCTGTAGAAGAGCAGCAGACCCGCCGACGCGCCGGGATCGGCGTCGATGTCCACTTCCACCTCGTAGCGCCTGATCGCCCGCCACGAACCACAGCGGCGAACTCGTCGGCCGGCCCCGTGCCCTTGGCCGTCAGCACGAGGGCGCCGTCCTCGGCGCACGCGTCGCCTGGTCGGCCGTCGTCGCCGGCGTAGAAGCTCCACTGCACGCCCATGCGGTTGGCTCGAGAAGTCGTCGGTGAACGCGAAGCCGTGCGGCGCCGGCGCGCCCGCCGGCTTGGCGATCGGCGCGCTGGATCGACGCGCCGGCCGCAGCGGAACCAGCCATCGGCGGTCCACTCGATCGGCTCGAGCAGCGTCTGCCGCCCCAGCGTGGGAAGCCGCGCTCGTAGGCGTGATAGACCATCCACCAGCTGGCCGGCGGCGTCTTCGACGAGCGTGCCGTGGCCCTTCGACCACCACGGCTCGGCCGCCGACTGCGTGCGCACGATCGGGTTGTGGGGCGAGCTCTCCCACGGCCCGTCGATGGACGCGACCGCGCCGCCACGATCATGTGGCCGGTCGGCGGCCCCGCCGTGCCGCCCTGTGCCAGCACCATGTAGTAGTAGTCGCCGTGCCGCAGGATCTTCGGGCCCTCCTGCGCGAAGCCCTCGACGACCAATCGACTCGGGATACTTCCACCCGTCGTAGACCTTCTTCGCCGGCCCGATCACCGACAGCCCGTCGGCGGCCGAGCGGCACCCGGTAGCCGGCGCTGAGGAACAGGTAGCGGCGTCCGTCGGGACCCACGGCGTGCCCGGGATCGATGCGGCCGATCTTCAGGTCGATCGGCTCGCTCCACGGCCCGCGGATGTCGTCGGCCCACACGACGTAGTTCGAGCGGTAGGGCGCGATGCCGGGGAAGTAGATGTAGTAGCGGCCGTCGTGCTTCACGAGATCGGGCGCCCACACCGCGCCGACGTTCTTCGTCAGCGCCGGCCCGATCGGCTGCCAGTTGACGAGGTCGCGCGAATGCCAGATGACGAGCCCCGGATACGCGTCGAACGACGAGAACGTCATGTAGTAGTCGTCGCCGTCCTTGAGGATCGACGGGTCGGGATGGTCGCCGGCCAGGATCGGATTGAGGAAGGTGCCGTTGCCGAGGTCGGCCTTGCGCTGGCCCTCGATGCCGCGCGCCCACGGCGCGGCTCGTCGACGCACGGCCGTCGGCGCGGCCGGCCGTCGACCGGCAGGAAGCCGCGCGCGCGCATCCAGTCGATCCAGCCGGTCCGGCCACTGCCGACGTCGGCCCGAGATCGCCGCGCACGCCGAAGCCGTGCGCGCCCTGCTCGTAGAGGTGCAGCTCGGCCGGCACGCCCGCGCGCGCGCAGCGCCCGCGTAGAACGCCAGGCTGTGCTCGAGCGGCACGCTCGATCCTCAGCCGTGTGGACGAGGAACGTCGGCGGCGTCGTCGGCGCGCACCTGCGTCTCGATCGACGCCGGGCGACCAGTGCCGGCGACGGCGAGGCGCCGAGCAGATTGCGCGGCGAGTCGCGCGTGCACGAACGGGCCGCTCATCGTGATCACCGGGATAGAGCAGCGCCAGGAAGTCCGGGCCGCGCGCTCACCGCGTCGAGCGCGGCGCCGGTGCGGCCCTCGGGCGCGTCGAAGAGCGTGGCGGCCAGGCCGCCAGATGCCCGCCCGCCGACGCCCCATCACGCCGATGCGATCCGGCCGCACGCCGAACTCGCGCCGCGCGCGATCGCACCATGCGCACGGCGCGCAGCACGTCCTGCAGCGGCGCCGGGAAGCCGTATTCGGCGAGGCGGTACTTCAGCACGAAGGTGGCGACGCCCTCGGCGCGTGAGCCGCGCGGCCACGCCCGCGGCCTCGTTGGCCATCGCCAGCCGCGCATAGGAGCCGCCCGGCGCCACGATCACCGCCGTGCCGGTCGGCGTGCCGCCGGCGGCGCGTAGATAGGTCAGCGTCGGCATCATGGACGTTGCTAGACGCGGCCGTCGTCGAACTGCTCGGCGCCGCCGTCGGCTTGCGCGCCCGGCACGCCTTCGGGCCACAGCGGGATCGTCTGCACGGCGCCTCCGGGAATCGCGACGGCGCCAGCGCCGCGGCGTGACCGAACCTGCGGATCCGGCCCTTGAAGAACGACACGCGGTTCTGCCGCATGCCGAGCGACGTGCGGCCCGCGCCGAGCGGCGTGAACGACGACGTCGCCGCTGCCCTGGCGCACGCCGTCGACGGCGTGCGTCATCGTGCTGGCCGTCGTAGGTCGAGCGCGGCGATGTGCCAGCCGTCGGCTGCGTGCGTGCTGCGCGCGGTCGAGCAGCGTCAGCCGCGCGTCGCCGGCGACGCAGGAACGTGTCGAGCGCCCACGCGCCGTCGGGCCGCATCCGCAGCTCGATGAGCGCGCGGTTCTCGGTGGCTGTCTTCCTGGAAGTGGAGGAAGCGCTGCTCTTCCGCGCCGTCGGCGGCTGGACGGAACACGACCTCGACGCGTGAAGCGCGCCAGTCCGGCGAGCGGATTGGCGTCGACGAGCAGGCCGTCGCGACGGCCGTCGAACTCCACGGCCGGGCCGTCGTCCGTCTGCACGACGCGCGGCGCGCCGACCACGGTCGACCGGCATGACCGCCGATGCGCTGCAGGTTGTCGAGCCGCCACTCGACCGGCTGGCGCCGAGCGCCGCGACGCTGTCGCGCTGGCGCGACGCCACGGCCACCGCGATCGGAAGGACCGCCAGGCCGCGACGACGCGCCAGCCGCGCGCTGGCGTCGCATCGGCTGCGATCCGAGCGCGCGGATGAGCACGCCCATGTTGCGGATGTAGGCCTCGATCGAGATGCCCATCAGCGCCGGGTCGGGGATAGGGCGACGTGTCGGTGGTCGTCGCCGACGTGCGTCTGCGAGAAGTCGCCGGGCGCCACGCGTCTTCGGACGCCGTCCCGCGTGTACGGATGGCTGTTGTAGCCGAGCGGCGCCAGCCAGTAGCCCTCGCGCGTTCAGGCTCGCCGACGACGCTCGCGGCGGCGGTCGCCGTCGGCCGCCGGCGCGTCGACCGTGAAGTAGCGCGGCAGCGGCAGCGCCCGCGCCGGGCGCCAGCGGCGAGCCTCTTCATCGACTTCCGCCGGCGGCATCGCCTTCGCCGCCTCGATACTGCTTGCGCAGGCCGGCGACGTCGACGCGCCGGAACGAGCTGTAGTGGGCGAGCGTGCTTCTTCGGATCGTTGTCGACGAAGTAGCGGCCGTTGACCACGTTCGAGCCGTCGCGGTGCACGTAGAGCGGCCGTTGGTGCCGAGCTCGACGAACGTCGGGTGGGTGCGGCCGCCGCCGGCGGCGCCACGCCGGGCGGCAGCGTCAGCCGAGTCGAGCCAGTCGAGCGCCTCGGGGATGCGCGCCAGGAACTTGCGTCTCGCCGGTGAGCCGGTAGAACCGCAGCAGCAGCTCGATGTTGCGCGCCGGTCGTGTGCGTGACCAGCGCCTTCGGCTCGTAGGTGCGCGCGCCGGCCGGCTTCAGATCGAGCGTGTACTGCAGCGCCCACCCCGCCTGCGGCGGCCCCTGCTGGGTGACGAGGAACGCGTTCATGCCGCGGACGGATCGGGTCGAGCAGCGCGTCGCCGAGCGCCTGGTAGCACATGCAGCAGGAAGTCGATGTTCTCGGCCGCCACGTCGTCGTTGAAGGTGGGGAACGAGTGTAGTCGGGCTTGCCGTGCGTGCGCGAACTCGTCGCGCAGCGGAAAGCGCTGCGGCCAGGCGCCGATCGGATACT
Source organism: uncultured Acidobacteriota bacterium (assembly GCA_963814395.1). Lineage (GTDB taxonomy): Bacteria > Acidobacteriota > Vicinamibacteria > Vicinamibacterales > UBA2999 > CADEFD01. The sequence continues at coordinate 143,779 of CAWFCS010000025.1, read as the reverse complement.
GGCTGTCGAGGACGAACTGGATGGCCTTGTCGAGCGCCGGCTTGTACTTCGGGTCGCGCTTCTCGACGTAGAGCCGCAGCAGGAACTTCGCCGCCTCGGCCGTGCCGGCATCGTCGAACGTGGCGTTGCCCCAGTAGTGCTGGAACTCCTCGAGCCGCCAGCCGTTCTTGCCGACGGTGTCGTACCAGTCGCGCAGCGAGGTTCGCCGGCGAAGTCCACCATGTAGTTCCAGCCGCCGGAGGGATGCTGCGCCGGCGATGAGCGCGCCGGCCACCTTCTCCGCGGCGCGGTAGTAGTACTCGTCGCCGGTCGCGTGATAGGCGTCGAGGAAGAGGTGCCCCATCGCGGCGTGCCCGGCGGCTGGATCCAGATCATCGTCGGGCGGGCTTCCATCTCGCCCCAGCGGCGCGACAGGTCCGGCAGGTAGGTCCAGACGTAGCCGCCGTTGTAGCGACCTTCTCGACCATGAAGGTGGTGGCGCGCTTCATGGTCGGCGAGCACGTGCGCGCGATCGGAGGCGCCTGCGAGCGCGGCGCATCGCGCCGACGGCACTGGCGACGCAGATGCCGACGAGCAGCGATCGCAGCACGCGACTGCACGAGCTGTTACGTGCCGGGCTGAACATAGGGCACCTGGTCGAACAGTCGGCGTTCGTCGCCGCGCGGATCGTCGACGACGCGGTCGTCGCGATCGAAGACCATCGTGCGCGCCGCGTCGAGGTCGTAGATCGGCCACGCCGGCAGCGCCGGCGTGTTCGGATTGCCGGTGCGGGCGAAGGCGAGCCAGGCGTCGCTCATCGCGGTCGCGCCAGCGCCAGCGCGTCGGCGCCGGTGCCGACCATGTGCGGCGCGATGGCGGCGTTGTCGAAGATGAACGGCACGTCGAGGCCGTGATGCGCGCCCCACCTGCCGCCGTCGACCGGCGTCGGCCAGTCGAACTGAAACACCCAGGTGTGGCGCCGCGCCGCGGTTGCGCGGCGCGACGTCGGCCTCGATCACCTGGCCGCGCCACGAACGCGACGCCGTCGTCGCGGCAAAGAACACGTCGGCGGGCGAGTACTGCGGATACCATCGCGGTACGCCGCGATCACCTCGCCGCGGTCGAGCGTGCCCATGAACGGCGAGTTCGCCTCGAGCTCCGGCAGCAGCGTCTCCCAGGTGAGCGCGAAGAGCGACGGATCGCCGCGGCCGATGAGGGTGCGCGTCTCGTCGTGCGTGTTGCCGAGGATCATCGGGATGCGGCCGACTGCGGCGGCGCATCGGGGTCGAACGGATCGCGCGGCAGCGAGCGTCCGTCCTTCACCGGCCCGAGTACGCCGGCGCGCGGCTGACCTTGACCAGCTGCTCCATCGGCAGCGCGCGCAGCTCGTCGACGCGGTCGCGGCGGCAGCCCGAGCGCGTCGAGCAGCTGCCGCGCATGCCTCGTGGCGGTGCTCGATGCGGCTCGCCGGTGATCTGCTGGCCGCTCATGCGTGATGACGCGGTGGAACAGCCCGCGCGCCGCCGGCATGGCCATCAGCGTCGCGCTCTTCGCGCCGCCGCCCGACTGGCCGAAGATCGTCACGTTGCCGGCGTCGCCGCCGAACGCCGCGATGTTGTCGCGCACCCACTGCAGCGCCAGCACCAGATCGAGCATGCCCGACGTTGCCCGAGTCGGCGAAGTCGGGGCCGCCGAACTCGGCGAGATACAGATAGCCGAACGCGTTCAGCCGATGGTTGACGGTGACGACGACGACGTCGCCGCGGCGGCTCAGCGTGCGCCGTCGGTCTCGATCTCGTTGCTGGTGCCGCTCGAGTACGCGCCGCCGATGAAACCAGACCATGCACCGGCCGCTTCGCGCCGTCGCGCAGCGCCGGCGTCCAGACGTTCAGGTGCAGGCAGTCCTCGCTGATCGGCCGGCCGCCGCGTCGAGGGCTGCGGCGCGATCGGGCCGAACTCGAGCGCGTCGCGCACGCCGGTCCACGGCGCCGGCGGGACGGGCGGCAGGAAACGGCGCGGCGCGTGTCGGCGCCGTACGGATGCCCTTGAAGACGTGCGATGCCGCCGTCGACGCGGCCGCGCACACTTGCCGGCGCGTCGTCGTCGACGACGACGCGACTTGCGCCCGGGCGTTGGCGCGCCGCGCCGAGCGACCGCGCGACCGCGCAAGCGCCGAGCGCGCCAGCAGCCGCGAGCGACGCGCAATCGCGTCCGGCGACGCATCGGTTGCACGCTCGCGTCGCCGCTTCGTGGCCTAGAACACGAAGCGCACGCCGATCTGGATCTCGCGGCCCTGGCCGTCGACGCGCTTGCGCGTCACCTTGCCGAAGTTCGCGCTCGAGATGTTCGTTTCGGGCTGATCCCAGATGATGCTGTTGAACACGTTGTAGGCCTCGAGCGCGCCTCGAGCCGGTACTCGGCTCGCGAAGCTGAACGCCTTGGTCATCGTCATGTCGGCGAAGAGCACGCCGGGCCGTTCAGCCCGTCGTAGTACCACGGGTTGCTGCGCGGCGTGAACGTGTCCTGCACCGCGAACATGGCTGGTGTCGAACCACTTGTCGCGCGTCGGGTTGTCCAGCGTCGGATCGCCGCTCACGACGTAGCTGGTGTTGAAGAACACCGGCCGGCCCGAATAGAAGCGGCCCGCGGGGTGTACTGCCAGCCGCCGAGCACGGCGTCGAGCGCGGTGGGCAGGTCGGCGCAGGAACGCGCTGGTCGCGGCCCACCGGAATCTGCCACGTGACGCGCCGGTGACGCGGTGCCGGGGATTGGCACCGGGGCGTATTCGGTCAGCGGCCGCCATTCCCAGCCCTCCTCGCCGTCGGTCTGCAGCACCTGGTAGGTGGCGAGGTCGTCGAACCACTCCTGCGCGCTTCGCGTTGTCGTAGGCGTAGGCGGCCAGGAAGCTGAAGCCGTTGGTGAACGGACGCTGCGCGCGCAGTTCCAGCGTCTGCGTCCTTGAGGTTGCGGCCGTTGGTGTTGGTCTGCGTGATCGCGCCGTACTGCGGATACGGCACCAGCAGGCTGCCGAGCGTCACGGTCGCGGTGTTGCGCAGCTGGCCCGGGAACTTGTCGGGCGTCAGGTAGTTGCGGAACGGGTTGGCGACCTGCGTGTTGAGCGCCGCCTTCTGCTCGTAGCGGAACGCCGGGTCGGCCATGTTCAGGTTGATGTCGTACGGCACGCGCGTGCCCCAGTTGAAGAAGTAGCTGGCCTCGACGATGATGCCGCGCCCACATCTCCCGCTGGAACGAGAAGTTGAAGCGGTCGTTCATCTGCGGCCGCAGCTGGTACTGGTCGAGGCTCACGGCGCTGCCGAGCCCGGTGTAGCGGCCGTAGGTCTGGCCGTACGGCTCGATCACCGGGTTGACGGCCGCGGGATACGGATCGGCCAGCGTCTGCCGCGGCACGCCGTTGGCCAGGCCGCAGCGTGGTCGTGGTCTGGGCGTAGCCGGTGTACTGGTTGACGAAGTCGCCGAGCGTGTCGCGCACGTTGCTGATCGGCATCAGGAAGCGCGCGTAGCCGGCGCGCAGCACCGACTCGTCGCCGAGCCGGTAGTTCGACGCCGACGCGCGGCATGAAGTTCCACGGCGAGGTGTCCCACGCGTACGGGTTGTCCTCGGTCGCGAAGATCCACGCGCCGTTGTAGCTGTAGCCGTAGCCCTTGCTCGCCATCAGCTGCGGCGCCTGCGCCGGCATCGGCGGCGGCGTCGCCTGCATCTCGGGAATCGGCGGCGTCAGATCGAGCCGCTGCGACAGCCGGTTGCAGCGGATCCGTCGCGCCCGGCTCGTATTCCCAGCGCAGGCCGAGGTTCAGCGTCAGGCGATCGTTCACGTCCAGTCGTCCTGGAAGTAGGCGGCGTAGCTCGCGCAGGTCGGGCGTCCTGCAGCGGCACCAGGCGGGCCGAGGTCTGGTTGTCGAGCGCGCCGAGCATGAACGTCGCCCACTGGTTGCCGGTGTTGACGACGTCGGGCGTGTCGGAGCTGTTCGCGGTCAGCGCCGAGTTGAACACCAGGTTGATCGGCTCGAAGCGCGCGGCCTCGCCGAAGTAGGCGCGCATCTCGCCGCCCCACTTCAGGTTGTGGCCGCCCTTGTAGCGGTTCATGCGCGCCGACGCGGTCCACGCATCGGGATGCTGGTACCACTCGCGGCCCTGGCGGCCGAGGCGGTTGGTGGTCGCCGTGCCCGTGCCGTGGTGACGTCGAGCGCCGGGTAGTAGACGTAGCCGCTGTTGTAGAGCGACGAGTACCACTGGCGTCGGCCAGTAGTCGGTCGAGGCCGTCCGCGCCGAGCAGCAGCGACGGGTTGTAGAACTCGTCGATCATGTTGTAGTAGCTGCCGCGCACGTTCAGCGTCATCTTGTTCGACATGACCCAGACCGCGTCGCCGGCGGTGCTCATGCCGTCGCGGTTGCTGCCCGACGAGCGGGAAGAAGCCGCCGTCGGTCGGGTTCTCCTGGTAGAGGTCGGCCTTGAACTGGCCGTAGCGCGCGAACATCTTCAAGTTGTCGCTGATGTTCACGTCGACGCGCTGCGAGAAGTTCCAGTAGTCGACGCTGCTCGTAGACGCTGCCCTGCCAGTTGTCGGTGTTGCCCGGCGCGTTGGGCAGCGGAATCTCGCGAGCATCTTCAGCGCCACCGGATCGAGCATCGCCTGCGGGATGACGTTGCCCGCAAACGGCTGGCCGCACGACGCGGCCGGCGCGCGTCGAGCGTCGAGGTGAACGGGTTGTAGATGGTGCGCACGCGGCCGCTCAGCACCGACTGGCTGAAGTCGCCGCGCGCGCTCGAGCTCGGTCGGCACCGTGCGCACGATGGTGATCGGCCGCTTGTCGTCCCACTGCTCGAACGACGTGAAGCTGAAGATCCTGTTCTGCTTGATCGGGCCGCCGAGCGTGGCGCCGTACATCTTGCAGCTTGCGTGCCGCGCAGCGCGCTGGTGTCCTGGCCGGGCGCGACGGCGAGCGTCGGGTCGGTGATCGAGTTCATGCTCGGGTCGCGGCCGTAGACATGTAGGCCGAGCCGCGGAACTGGTTGGTGCCCGACTTCATGTTCAGGCTGATCACGCCGCCCAGGCTGTTGCCGTTCTCGGCGTCGACGCTGTTCTTGGAGACCGTGATTTCTTCGACCGCGTCCATCGACCGGCGTGTAGGCGGTCTTGAAGCTGGCGCCGAGCGCGCACGCCGTCGAGCAGCACGTCGTTGGCGCGGCGGGTGCCGCCGCCGGCGTCGTAGTCGTTGGCGTAGGCGTGATGGTACGGCCGGTTCTCGTTCGTGGCCGGCGACACCGTGATGCGTCGGGTCGAGCGACGCCAGGCTGTAGGGGTTGCGGCCGGTGATCGGCACCTGGTCGATCGAGCTGCCGCTCGAGCGTGAGATCGGAGCTGCTCGATTTGAACTGCACGGCGACCGGCGCGCGCCTGCGACCGTGATGCGTCTCCTCGATGCCGCCGACCGCGAGCACCAGGTCGACGGTGACGTCGCCGCGCTGCTGCACGCGCACGTTCTGCTGCTCGGCCGGCTTGAAGCCCGGCAGCTCGGCCACGACGGTGTACATGCCCGGATCGACGAAGTCGAAGATGTAGCGGCCTTCGGCGTCGGTCACGTGCGTCGACCGCCACACCGGTGGCGTCGTTGCGCAGCGTGACCGTCGTGCCCGGCAACGCGCCGCGGCTCTGTCGGTGACCGTGCCCTGGACGCGCGCCGCGATAATCCTGGGCGCCGGCCGGGGCCAGCAGCACGACCGCCAGACTCAGCGATCATGCCACAACACTCTTCATGACGACTCCTTCTTCAAGACACAGCCTCCTGCGGCCAACGCCAGCGATGCTATCGCTGCACCCGCCCGCTGGCGTCACCTGCCGCGAGCCGCTCAACTTCGCCACCGACACCTGGTTGAAATCGCCCGGGAATGGTCTGCTTCAACGCGCTGGCCGCCACGGCAAATCGCAGCGTGGCGTCCAGGTCGCGCCCGCTCCGAACCCGTGGATCAGCCCGGCGGCGAAGCTGTCGCCGCCGCCGATCCGGTCAACCATGCGCACGTTGTAGCGCTGGCTCTGATGGAAGGCTCTCGGTGGCGCGTCGTAGCAGCACGGCGCTCCACCCGTTGTCGCTCGCCGACATGGCTCTCGCGCAGCGTCACGGCCACCCGCGGCACGCCGAACTCCGCGCACCTGGGCGCACGCGCGTCGCGATAGCCGCGGACCTCGAGCACGCCGCCGGTGACATCGGCGTGCGGCACGTCGATGCCGAGCACCGCCTGCAGGTCCTCTTCGTTGGCGATGACGACATCGACGCAGCGGCACGAGCGGGCGCATCACCCGCTGCGCCTCGGCTCGGCGTCCAGAGCTTGCGCGCGGTAGTTGAGGTCGATGCTGACCGTGCGCGCCGGCGTGCCGGGCCGCGTCGAGGCCTCGCGCGTGCACGCCGCCGCCGCGGCGCCGAGCGCCGGGGTGATGCCGGTGCAGTGGAACCACGCGGCGCCGGCGAACACGCGCGCCCACGGCACGCTGCCCGGCGCCATCTCGCTGATCGCCGAATGCGCGCGGTCGTAGACCACGGTCGAGGCGCGCTGGCTGGCGCCGGTCTCGGCGAAGTAGATGCCGAGCGCGATCGCCGCCGCGCTGCATGTGATCGACCTGGACGCCTTCGGCGCGCAGCGCCTTGAGCGCGGCGTCGCCGATCGGGTTGGCCGGCAGCCGCGTCACGTAGTGACTGTCGTGCCCGAATTGCGCCAGGCTCACCGCCACGTTGGCTTCGCCGCCGCCGAAGGTCGCCTGCAGCGCCGGCGACTGGAGCAGCCGCTCGAACCCCGGCGGGCTGAGCCGCAGCATGATCTCGCCGAAGCAGACGGTCTTCATCGCGCCATCCACCGCGCGTCGGCGCGCGCCGCGCGACCGCGTCGACGAACTGCGCGCGCGTTCGCGGTGATCGTCGTCGAAGCGGCCGCTCGCGCACGGCCGTCTGGATCGACCAGCGCGGAGCCGACGCCGATGGCCACGGCGCCGGCGCGAATCCAGTCGCCGGCGTTCTCGCGCGTGACGCCGCCGGTCGGCATCAGCTTGACGTGCGGCAGCGGCGCCACGCAGTCCTTGAAGAAGCCGGGCCGAGCGACGTGGCCGGGAACACCTTGACCACGTCGGCGCCCGGCTCCCAGGCCGCGAGGATCTCGGTGGGCGAGAAGCAGCCGGGCATCGCCGGCACGATCGGCGCTCGTGGCAGGCCTCGATCACGTCGGGCCGGAACACCGGGCTGACGACGAACGCGGCGCCGGCCTCGATGACCGCGCGGGCCGTGGCGGCGTCGAGCACCGTGCCGGCGCCGATCAATGCACCTGCGGCCGGCGCGACGCCACCAGCTCGGCGATCAGCTCGACGGCGCCCGGCACCGTCATCGTGATCTCGATCGCCGTCACGCCGCCGGCCATGAGCGCGCTCGCGACCTCGTGGCCAGGCCGCCGTCGGGCAGCCGGACGATGGCGACGACGCCGGCGGCTTCGATGCGCGCGAACGACGGCGGGGCGAGTCGCGACGCGGTCATCAGCGATCATCGCAGTCCGTTGACGACCAGGGCCGAGCGCGAACAAGAAGGTCAGGACCGAGCACGGCGTTGCGGCCGGCATTGGCGCGGATACTCGCCCAGCTGCGGCCGGTTGATGAAATAGAGGATGATCGCCACGGCCAGCGGCGCCATCAGCAGGTTGCCGACCATGGCGAGGATGGCCTTCAAGAGCGCCGGCAGCTGCCAGAACGGCGCGACCAGCGCGGGCACGGCGATCCACGCGCGAACACCGCCTTGAACGGCGGTTGTCGTCGGTGAAGCGCCAGTTCGCGCCGCGCGATGTCCAGGCAGAAATAGGTCATCGTCAGCGACACCGAGATGAGTGTGGTGAAGGCCGCGGCGAATCAGGCCCAGCGAGAAGAAGCGCGGCGCCAGGAAGCCGAGCGCGCCGGGAAGCGCCGGACCCAGCACCTGGCCCGCCACCGGGATGCTCTCGATCTGCGAGTAGTGGCTCACGCCCAGGAACGCGGGCCGGCGCCGGTGTAGACGGCGTGCAGCGCCGTGGCGCCGGCCACGATCACGACGACCGAGAACAGGCCCCAGATGACCCCGAGGTTCGTGACCGTCTTCCAGAACGTGCGCTTGATGTCGGCCATGGTGTAGCCGGCGTTGGCGGCGAGGTAGCCGTAGGAGAGGAACACGGCCGGCGGCAGCGCCTGGCCGGCGATGGCCATGATCTGCGTGAAGCCGTTGCGCACGCGGTCGGCTGCCGACGACCGGCACGTCGGCGGGAATCTGCGGGACGAGGCCGCGGCCGAGTGACACCCAGGTCTGCCAGTCGAGCAGGCCCTTGATGGCCACGACGATGAAGCACGACAGGATGACGAGCAGCAGCGCCGTCATGATCTTCTCGACCCGCTTGTAGCCGCCGAGCACCGCCGCGACGACCGTGATGCCGGTGAGCACGATCGTCGACGACGACCAGGCCGGTGTCGCCTCGGCGTCGGCCGGCGGCAGCATGCCGAGCGCGCCGTAGGCGCCCTCGACCATCGCCGACATCTGGCTCATGTTGACGACGACGTTCACGAGCGCCGTCGGCACGACGATGGCCCAGGCCAGCCACGCGCCGATGTCGGTGCGCACCATGTCGACCATGCCGCGGCCCCCCGACATGATGCCGACGCGCGACGCGGAGTCGAGCGTGACGACCACCATCGGCACGACGGCAGCGCGACCCAGAGCAGATCGAAGCCGAACCACGCGCCGGCCAGCAGACGCGTCGCCACGGCGCCGGCGCCGATCATGCCGGCGGCGGTCAGGGCCGCCGGGCCGACCAGACGGGCGAACAGCCGCGAGCACGACGACCCGGGTCGGCGCGGAGCGGAGGCGTGAGCGGTGGTCGTGGTCATGTGCCTCAGCGGCCCATCCAGCCGCCGTCCACGACGAGCACGTGGCCGTGCACGTAGTCGGACGCGCTTCGAGGCCAGGAACACCACGGCGCCGGCGAGATCCTCGGGCGTGCCCCAGCGGCCGGCCGGAATGCGCTCGGTGATCTGCGCGTTGCGCTGCGGATCGGCGCGCAGCGCCGCGGTGTTGTCGGTCTCCATGTAGCCGGGGGCGATGGCGTTGACGTTGATGCCGTGCGCGGCCCACTCGTTGGCGAGCGCCTTGGTGAGCTGCGTGACGCCGCCCTTGGCGGCCGCGTAGCCAGGCACGGTGATGCCGCCCTGGAACGACAGCAGCGAGGCGATGTTGACGATCTTGCCGCCGCCGCCGCGCGCGAGCATGTGCTTGCCGGCCGCGCGGCACAGCCGGAACACGCTCGAGAGGTTCACCGCGATCACCGCGTCCCAGTCCTCGTCGGTGTGTTCGGCCGCGGCTGACGGCGGATGGTGCCGGCGTTGTTGACCACGATGTCGAGGCGGCCAAAGGCCGCGATGGCCCCGCCGACGACCTGTGTCGGCCGCGGCGGCGATCGCGCAGGTCGGCCGGAACAGCGTCTGTGCGCCGGCCGGTGCGTGGCGATGCGCTCGGCGGCCGGTGCCGTCGGGCGGAACTGTGCTGGCGTGCAGCGCGACGTCGGCGCCGGCCTCGGCGAGCGCCATCGCCATGGCGGCGCCGAGCCCGCGCGAGGCGCCGGTCACGAGCGCCACCTGGCCGTCGAGGCGGAAGCGAGCGTGGTCACCATCAGTCCGTCAGCGATTGCCGGCGCGGGCAGGAAGTCGTCGCGGAGCGGCGAGAAGATGTCGATCAGCACGACTTCTTCGTCGAGCATCGTGGCGCCGTGCTGCAGTGCGCGGGGAAATAGCAGCACGTCGCCGGCCGTGGCGAGGCGCACCTGCCGTCGACGGTGAAGTCGCACCGAGCCGCGCTCCACGAGCGTGATCTGCTCGTGCACGTGGGAGTGGACGGCGGTGACGAGTGCGGTGCGAAGCGTCAGCCGGCAGACCATGAGGCGCTCGCCGCAGATCATCTGGCGCGTCGATGCCCTCGGCGATGTGCTCGACCGGAATCGAGGTCCAGTCGCGGTGTTGGAAGGCGAGCCAGCGCATTGGGCGGCGTCATTGCGTCTCCGTGGCCTTCTCGAGGCCCGAGCCGAGGTTGCGCGAATTCGGGCTGCACGTTGACCACGCCGTACTGGCGATCGTCGTCCTCGCGGTCGGCCGCCATCATCCACAGGAAGTTGATCGACGCCGCCGGGCGCGGCGACGTTCGGGTGGTAGCCCTGCGGCATGATCACCACGTCGCCCTCGCGCACGATGGTGGCCACCTCCGGTTCGCGCGCGTCGGTGTAGACCAGCTGAATGCCGAACGACGGCGCCGGCATGTCGATGTAGAGATAGGCCTCTTCGAGCATCGCGGCGTGTTCGTGCGGCGGCCACGACGTCCAGTTGCCGGGCTCGCTGAAGGTGACGCCGGCCATGATGCGGCCGGCCTCGCACGTTCTTGCCGATGAGCACGTTGAGGTCGCGCTTCGCGGTCGGGCCGCCGGCGTCGAAGTGCAGCGTCGGGATCCTGCCGGATGTCGGCGAAGCGCACGACCTGCACGGGGTGCACGCCTGTGACCGGCGCGGCGATCTCGGCCAGGTCGCAGCCGCCGGCATCGGGCGCGACCGCGACCGCCGCGTCGCGCGGCACGTAGAGCGCGTCGTAGCGATTGAGGTGTGGACGCTGCCGTTGGCGGTGACGGTGGCCGATCCGCTCAGGCAGATGAGCGCCGTCTCGCACTCGCCGGTGGCGAATGCCATCGGCGCGTCGGCGCCATCGAGGATGACGCGGCCATAGCGCAGGTGGCGCGAGGGGCCGGCGTGCGGGCAGCACCGCGTTGGGTGCGGCCCTTGGCGCACGTGCGGTGTCGCGCAGGATGCAAGTGGCGGGCGCGAGCGTGCGGATGTCGGTGGACAACGTCGTCTCCTGTCGATAAATGGCGCTCACGCGACCACGGGCGCGGCAAATGCCGGCGCCGCCACGAGCGCCGCGGCGCCTTGCAGGCGCGGATATTCGGTGGCGGCCACGGGCCGGATCTCGGTGTCGGCGGCGGCCGGGGTGAGCGTGCGTTCGGCCAGCGCCGCGCGCACGGTGCCTTCGATGAGGTCCCACGCCAGCGTGATTTCGCCGCCGATGTAGACCCGCGCCGGGTCGAGCGCGTTCATCGACCGAGGCCAGGCCCAAGCCGAGATAACGCGCCGTGGCCTCGAGCGCCGCCGACCGCCTTGGCGTCGCCGCGCCCGGGCGCGGGCGATCAGGTCTTCGATCGGTGAAGTGCGCGCGGCTGGCATCGACCGGGCCGGCGTCGGCTGATCCGACGGCCGGCCGAAGTAGCGCGCCAGCGTGGCGCGGGTTCGAGACGTACGCTTCCCAGCAGCCGTTCGCTGCCGCACGAGCAGCGCGGGCCGTCGAGCGAGAGCGGCACGTGGCCGAACTCGCCGGCGATGTTGTGCCGGCCGCGCATCACCTCGCCGTTGATGATCACGCCGACACCGACGCCGTCCGAGACGCTGACGAACACCAGGTCGCCGCCGGCGGCCGGCGCGTCGTCGCGCATGCGCCCAGGCCTGCGCGAGCGCGCAGGCGCGGCCCGAGTTCTCGATCTGCACCGGCAGGCCGGTGGCCGCGGCCAGCGGATCGCGCAGGTTCGACGTCGCGCCAGCCCGAGCGTCGGCGCATGCAGCACGGTCATGGTGGCGTGCTCCACCATGCCGGGCACGACCAGGCCGATGCCTTCGCAGGCGTCGACTTCGGGGTGCTCGGCGAGCAGCGCCTTGATGCGCTCGGCCAGCGTCTGCACGAGCGCCTTGGGGTCGCGCACGGTGGGGAAGCTGAGGTGACGCCGGTCGAGCGGCTTGCCCAGCAGGTCGGCCAGCATCACGAACGTCTCGCTGGCCCGGACGTCGGCGGCAATCACGGCCCGGCGCCGCGAGTCGATGTAGAGGAACGTGGGCTTGCGGCCGCGCACGGTTTCGCCGGTGGCGCCTTCGACGATCAGGCCGTCGCGCGAGCAGGTCGTTGACGATGAGCGTGACCGCGCCGCGGCTCACGCCCATGGTGCGGGCCAGGTCGGCGCGCGAGATCGGCTGGTGGGCCCGCACCAGGTTCAGCACGATCTGGCTGTTGATGGCCCGCGAGGTGCCCCGGGTGGCGATGCTGAACCTGGAGGTGTTGATTCTTCGCATTTGGCTCACGTTGATACAAATTACGCGCTTTTTGTGGTGTTAGAAGCGCTGACTGCCCCGTCAGAACGGGAACAATAGCCAACTAAAGTTTCAATTGCAAACAAATTATGTAACTGGGCCTGTCACCGTTACATCTCTTGCCCGCTGCAGAATCTGCCAGGTCGCTGCTAGAGAGCGCGCAGAAGCGCAGCCACGGCCATTCCGGCGACCAGGGCCGTCGTGGGCAGGCCTCGGGCAGCGCACCCGATCGCCACGCCTGTGGCCACATCGCTCGGCGAGTGGTCCCGCGCCGCGGCCAGAGGGGTCTGACCCCTATGGCGCAAGACTTGCGCCATAGGGGTCAGACCCCTCTGGCACAGGGGTTGCGCCGTCAGAGCGTGCGCAGCAGGGCGGCCACGACCATCCCGGCGACCAGCGCGGACGTGGGCAGACCGCGGGCGGCGAGCACGACGGCGACGGCGGTCGCCACCAGTGCGGGCAGGTCGCCCTGCGCCAGACTGGCGGCCACGATCGCCACGATCACCGACCCGCCGAGGTGCCGCAGAAATGCCGTCACGGCCGGCGTGGACGGCAACACCTGCGCAATCACGAGACCGCTGGCGCGAATCAGGTAGGTGATGAGCGCCATCCCCGTGATGGCGGCGGCGGTCGCGCTAGCGTCGGGTATCACGCCACGCTCCCACGCTCGCACCGACGAGGGCGGCAACGAGCACTTGCCACTCCGGCGCCACCACCGACGACGGAATGCGCGTGGCCAGGGCCGCCGCACCCCACGGCACGAGATCGCGCGGACCGCGCCAGGCGGAGGTCATGCTGGCGGCAAAGAACAGCACGAGCACGAGATCCAGCCCGAACCGCCGGGGATCGCCGAGGGACGGCGCGGCAACGAAGCCCACAGCGGTGCCGGCCATCCACACCGTCCACACCACGAGCCCGCTGCCGAGGATCACGCCCAGATCGCGATCGCCCTTCGCGTGGGCCTGCATGCCAATGGCCCATGGTCCCTCGCCCAGCAGGAACACCGCCGCCCACGGCGTGGCGCCCCGGTAGCGGGTCAACCACGGCGCGAGCGATGCGCTCAGCAGCATGAAGCGCGCGTTCACGGCCAAGGTCGAGAACCAGATGGGCGCCATCGGCAGGGACGCCGACCACAGCGGCAACACGGCGAACTGTGCGGCCCCGGCGAAGACCGACCCGCTCATCAGCAGACCGGCCCACATCGGCAAGCCGGCCTGCCGGGCGGCCACGCCGAAGCCGGCACCCAGCACGGCCGAGGCAATGCCGAGCGGGACACTGGCCAGCGCGCCGCGCCGCACGCCGCGCATGGAAAGAACTGCAACGCCGTCAGATGTCACCGTGACAGGCCCCGTGACAAATGGAGGCACAGCAGGCCGGTGACGTTGGCGACGGCGAAGCTGACGCCCTTCAAGTTGCGCTCGGGCGGCACGCCGGGAATCGGGCGGGGATAGCCGCTGGCGCGGACCAACACCCGCCGGGTGCTGCCGTCGACGCGCAGCTCCACTTCGGCCTGCTCGCGCGGGCAGCTCCAGTCGAGGGTCACGCCCACGGCGTGCGGCAGGCTGCCGGGCAGCCAGCGCGTGCCGTCCTGCTCGGCGGCAGCCACGAGACACACGCCGGCCTCTGCCGCGCGCGCCAGAGCCGCGGTCAGCCGCGCCTCGTGCGCGGCGTTGGCCGTACCCAGGCTCAGGTTGATGATGTGCACGCGCGCGTCGACCGCCCAGTCGATGGCCGCCACCAGCGCATCCGCGGTGGCGCGCAGCTCGCGGTCGAACACTTTCACGGGCACCAGCGACGCCTCGGGCGCCTTCTCGCGGATGGCCGCGGCCACCGCGGTGCCGTGGCCCAGGCGATCCACCGCGTCGACGCCGCGCGCCCCGTCGGCGGCAAACGACACGCCGCCCTCGATCGTGCCCACGTGCGGATGACCGGCATGCACGCCGCTGTCGATCACGGCCACGCGCACGCCGCGTCCGGTGGCGGCGGGATAACTCGCCAGGGACAGCACGCCGGGCGGCAGCGAGGCCAGCGGGCTGCTCATGCGTCTACGCTCGCGCCGACGCGGAAGAGGCGCGAGAACGCGCCACCGGCCGCGGCGAGCTCACGTGGCGAGCCGGCCTCGACCAGCCGCGATCCGTCCACCACCGCCACCTGATCAGCGGCATCCGCCACCGCCGCGCGGTGCGAGATGACAATCGACGTGCGTCCCCGCATCACCGCGAGATAGCTCTCGACCACCTGCCGTTCGGAGGCGGGATCCAGGGCGGCGGTGGGTTCGTCGAGCACCAGCACGGAGGGATTCGCGAGAAACGCGCGCGCAATCGCGATGCGCTGACGCTCGCCGGCCGACATCTGCAGGCCGCGCTCGCCCACCATCGTGGCCAGCCCCTCTGGCAAGCGCGCGATGAACGTCTCGAGCCCGGCCGCAGCGGCGGCCTGTGCCACGTCGACGTCGCTCGGCCTCGGGCCGCCCGTAGCGGATGTTCTCGGCCACCGTGGCGTGCAGCAGCGTCGGCTCCTGTTCCACGAACACGACATGCCGGCGGATGTCGTGCAGGCGCAGCGTGCGCAGGTCGTGGCCATCGATGCGCACCACGCCCGCGTCGGGATCGAGGAGACGCAGCAGCAGATAGGCCAGCGTCGATTTGCCGCTTCCGCTCGCGCCCACGATCGCCACCGACGTGCCGGGCGCCACCCGCAGCGTGAAGTCTTCGAGCACCGCCAGACCGCGCTCGGTGCCGAGCGACACGCGGTCGAATTCGATCTCGCCCCGCACGTGGTCGAGCGCCACGGCGCCGGGCGCCTCGCTCACGTCGAGCGGCGCGTCGAGCAGTTCGAGCACGCGGCGCCACGACACCTTCGCCGTGGCCAGCGACGTGTACAGCCCCATCAGCGCCTGCACGGGCGCGTTCACCCGCGACTGGTAGGCGATGAACGCGGCAAACGTGCCGAGCGTGAGGGTGCCGTCGACCACGCGCGAGCCGCCGTAGAGGAACACCACCGATGCGCCGAGCGACACGACCAGCCCGGGCAGCCCGCCGGCCAGATAGGTGAGCCGCTGCATGCCCATGAGCGCGTCGACGAAGCGGTCGTTCAGGCGCGCGAAGCGGCTCCGCTCGCGCTGCTGCGCGTTCGACGTCACGATCAGCGTAGAGGCCTGCAGCGTCTCGATCAGGAAGCTGCCGATGTCGGCGCTGCGCTGACGCAGATCGGCGACGCGCGCCTCGAGCCGCGCGCGGTAGCGCACGAGCAGCCACAGGCTGAGCGGCATCACGGCCGCGGTGAGCAGCGCGAGCCGCCAGTCGAGCCACACCAGCATCACCACGCAGCCCACGAGGAAGAGCACGTTGCCCACCCAGGCCAGCGCCGCCTCCGCGGCGACCCGCTGAATTTCGCCGATGTCGCTGTTGATGCGCGACACGATGTCGCCCATGCGCGTGCGCGCGTAGAAGCGCGGCGAGAGCTGCTGCAGGTGGCCGTAGACCGCGAGGCGCATGTCGAAGAGAATCGCCGCCGATACGCGGGTGTAGCGCAGCCCGCTCACCACGTTGAGCACGTAGGCGGCCAGTCCGAGCAGCGCGAACAGGCCGACGATGCGCCACAGCGCCGCCAGATTGCGGCCGATGAGCGCCTGATCGACCAGGTCCTTCGAGAGGTAGGGCGTCACGAGCGACAGCCCCGTGCTCACCAGGCTGATGGCCATCACGAGCGAGAGCCGGCGCCAGTACGGCGCCAGAAATGCAAACGCCCGACGCAGGCTGGCGTCGGGCGTCTCGATGGTCACAGGTGTCGGTCCTTCCGGCACGGGCACGGGCACCGCGCCGCGACCGGCGCGCGTCAGCGCGCCGTGGCGGTCGGCGCGCTGGCTCCCGGCATCACGATCAGCTCGGTCGTCTGATCGCCGCCGAGCCAAATAGTGCGCAGGTACTTGTGCGTGGCCGCCTCGTAGACGTCGAGCGTCGCGCCGGCGACGTAGACGTAGAACAGCTTGCCGTTGGTGCTCACCCGCAGCCCGAGGCGCGGACGGCCCTCGAACTTGGTGCGCATCAGCACGGCGTTCTTCTCGAGGTCGAAGGTCCAGAACTCGTAGTTGGCGATTTCCTGCGTGATGCCGTAGGCACGCTTGCGATCGGGCGACTGCGCGAAGGGCGCCACGTTGCTGGCCGGACCGATCGGCTGGAAGTCGAGCGTGCGCTTCATGAGGTCCACGCGGCCGATGCCCATCGTGCGCCGGGCGCGGTCCGGGTCGGCCATCGTGAAGAGGCCCGTGAACATGCCGGGCGGGTCGTTGAAGTCGTGCGACGGGACCCAGGTTGATGCGGCCCAGACCGGTCTCGGTCGGCTGCGCGAAGGGCCACGACTCCACCTCCGTGAACTTCTCGGTCTCGAGCACCGTCACTTCTTCGCCGAAGATGAACAGGTGCTTGCCGTCGGGGCCGATGCGCATGTTCACCGACTCGCGCTCGTCGCCGCGCGGCCAGGGGATGACCTGACCGAACTGGTGCGTGGTGAGGTCGTACTTCTGCAGCGTGGGCGGGCCGATTTCCCAGCGGTCACTCAGTTTGGTGGCCGTGCGGTACATCAGGATCAGGAACTTGTTCGCGGGGTCGGGCTGCAGGTTGCTGACGCGGATGTTCTTGGTGCCGGTCGTGAGCTTGAAGCTGTCGATGGTGGCGCGCGTGGCGACATCCACCACTTCGATCTGCTCGAAGCGCGAGTCGAGCGCGTAGAAGCGCGTGCGGTCGGGCGAGAAGGTGATCGAACGGGGAATCCCGGTCTTCAGCTTGATCGTGCCGGTGAGCTTCTCGGTGGCTTCGTCGTAGAGCTCGATCTCGCCCTTGTAGGTGCCGATGTAGAGCGTGCCGGTGCCGCCGGTGAGCGTCGCGGGCTTGGCGGTGCGGCTCTGGCCGGACAGCGACTGGCCCCACGGCAAGAGCGGCCGCGCACACCGCGGCCAGCGCAACGAGACGACGCAGCGGCGCGCTCATCCTGGGAACACCAGGTCGATCTTGCGCCAGTCCTTCTGGGCCACCGCGCACTTGGCGGTCCAGTCGGGCGCGTGGTTGAGCTGATCGGGCACCTGCGCGGGCCAGAAGCAGCCCATGTGGCAGTCGAACAGGTCGCGCTCCACGGGCGAGCACAGCCCGGCCGTGCCGCCGGCGTGGTCGGCTTCCCAGCCCGGCGAGAACACCGTCGAGCAGCCCGGCGGAATGTGCGGCTTCTCGGGCTGCTGGGGCGGACCGCCGCCCTGCAGGGCCACGACGTCGGCTTCGGTTGCAGCCACGACCAGCGCGGCTTTGCGGTTAATGGCGTTGAGGTGCTTCATCGTCGTCTCCGTCGAACTGTCGCAGGAAGCCGGGATTCTTCACGGCCAACTCGCCGTAGATCTCGAGGCAGGTGTGGGTCCACCCGCGAATCCAGTCGCAGTAGTGCAGGTTGGGCTGCGCGGTGTCGCCGTAGCGCGTGTGCGCTTCGTGGTAGCAGCCGCCGCCGCAGATCGGCCGGGCCCAGCAGGTGGCGCAGTCGGTCTTGTTGTTGATGTGGTGATCGTTCAGGAACGAGGCCTGCTTGTCGCGGTCGATGCCCTCGCTGACCGATCCGAAGCGGTGTTCAGGGGAGCCCGCGAAGCGATGGCAGAGCGACACCTCGCCGTCGGTGGCCACGCCCAGCAGGCCGATGCCGGCGCCACACGGATACGCCTTGGCGTGCCCCATGTGGATCTCCTGCAGCGTCTCGCGCACGTTCGAGAAGCCGTGATGCTTGTTCTGCAGCGACGCCTCGAGGAACTCGGCGGCCAGCGCGCGGAACTGCTCGAGCAGATGGTCGTAGCCGGGGCCGGCCTCGAGCGCGTGGTCGCGCTGCGGCGCGGTCGTGACCGGCGCGAAGCCCACTTCCCAGAAGCCCATGTCTTCGAACAGGTGCTGGTAGATGCGCTTCACGTCGAGGGTCTGCTTGGTGAGCGTGACGCGCGCGCCAATCGGCCGCGTCTTGTGACGCGCCAGCAGCGCCTTGATCTTCGGCGCGGCGATGTCGTAGCTGCCCTTGCCGTTGCTGAACACCCGGAACTTGTCCTGGATTTCCTGCGGGCCGTCGATCGAGATGGTGACGCCGATGCGCTCGTCGGCCAGGAAGTCGATCACATCCGGCTGCAGCAGCGTGGCGTTGGTCGTGAGGCTGAAGTCCACGTCCTTCTGCTGGGCGGCGGCGGTGATGCGGGCGTAGGCCACGGTGGACTTCAGCACCTTGAAGTTCATCAGCGTCTCGCCGCCGAAGAACGTGATGTGCGCCGTCTTGCCGGCACCGGCCTCGCGCAGGGCGAGGTCCACGGCCGAACGCGCCGTTTCCTCGCTCATGAACTTGGGCTGGCTGCCGTTCTCGGTGTCGACGATCTTGTCTTCGCCGTATTCGTAGCAGTACTCACACGCCAGGTTGCACTGGTTGGTCACGTTGACCACCAGCGTCTGAATCGGCATGGGCTTGAGCGGGATGATCTTGAGCCCCTGCGGCTTCACCGCCAGGTCGTGGATGGCGCGGATGCGGTGCAGCTCGGTGACGGCGTCCTTCACCTCGGCCACGCCGAAGCGGGGCGAGAGCGCCACGAGCAGTTCGTCGGGCGAGTGCGACCGCGTCTTCAGCAGCTCCACCACGGCGGTGGAGCAGTCGTCGAAGGCAAACACTGCCGCGCTCGGCACCATGTAGCCAAAGCGCTGCCCCGAGGCCTCGAAAGTGTGGAACTCGCTGAGGCCGAGCTGCCGTACCGGGCTGGCGGTGTCGACGAGGGCACTCATGGGGTCACCGTGGGGTCGAACTTCATGTAGAGCGGCGCGGTGACGAGCAGGTGCGAGCGGCCCTTGAGCGGCGCCGTGGCGCCCGGCGGCGTGTAGCTGGCCACCGCCCACACGTCGCCCATGTTGTTGCGTTCGCCCTTGCGCTGCGGATTGGGACCGTCGACGTTGGGCGTGAACACGCTGGTGGCGGCATCGATGCCGCCGACGAACTTGATGTCTTCGTCGTCGAAGGTGGCCTTGTATTCCTCCACGCTCCACGTGGCCACGACCGCGTCGAGCTTCAGGTCGTCGGCCGTACCGGGCTTCTTGTCGGGGCCGTTGTTGAAGGCCCAGGCGTCGAAGCGCGCCAGCATCTTCGGGAACACCACGCCGCCCACGCGGGCCATGTTCCACGACGGCGTCACGCGAATGGCATCGACCTTGTCGTAGACCGTGATGGCGCCGGGCTTGGCCGTGCCGGCCACGACCAGCGTGCGCGGACCGACGGCGGCCGTGGCCGCCACGTCGACCGTGGCGGTGATCACGTCGCCGGCCACCGTGGCCGCGGTGGCCGTGATGCCGGCGCCGAAGTCGAGATCCCGCGGCGCCAGCGACGCCGGCGGATTGGCCACGTACATCTTCAACGTCTGGCCCGTGGCGCCGGCGCGCAGCGCCGGTGTGGTCGAGGCCCACCACGGTGAGGTCCTTGCCCACGCGGTCGAGCCGCACGTCGAGGCCGAGCTCGTCGTAGCCGCCGGCGAACCAGCGGCCTGCGATCTTGGTCCAGTCACGCTCGACGAACATCACCTCGCGCAGCGCCGAGGCTTCGGCGCCGCCCACGGTGGAGCGGCCGCGCCACTGGAAGCCGGTGTAGATGCTGACCCGGCCGGCGCGCGACACCTGCTCGCCCGAGCGCGCGTAGGTATAGGTGGTCTGGGTGGTGAACTCGTCGGTCGAGCCGGCCACGGGCGTGAGCACGACGCGCCCGAAGATCGGACCCTTGCTCGTCTCCCAGCCAGACAGCGCCCAGGTGCCGTCGATGCGCGCGGGACGCATCGAGGCCGACCACTCGGCCCAGTCCTTGGTCTGCAGCGGGAAGCTCTCGGCCAGGAAATCCGCGGCCTTCTCGGACGGATGCCGCAGGTCGGGCAGGCGGCCCTCGGCGTCGCGATCGCGCGGCGCGGGGCCCATGCGGCGGAAGGTCTGACGGTCGATGATCGGATACCAGCCGCGGTGCATCGCGATGAGCAGCTGCCAGTCCTGCTGTGAGCGGCGCTGCGAGATGACGCGGCCGAGCGAATGGCAGGCATCGCAGGTGCCGTTCAGCTCGGCGCTCTTGTAGCTTTCGTCGCCGAGCCGGCGCTCCACTTCGTAGAGCGAGGGGCGCGCTTCTTCCGGCGCCAGGCCGTGGCTGTTCGACAGCGACTTCACCACCGCGCGCGCCGTGGGGGCGTCGATCTTGAGGCCGTTCAGCGCCAGCATGCGGGTGATGGTGCGTTCCCAGCCCTCGGGCGTGTTGCGGCGGAACGAGATGCGCGACAACTGCTGCTTCTCGTCGGGCTTATGGCAGCCGGAGCACGCCTTCACCACGGTAGCGTCGGTGACCGGGATGCCGACTTCCGCTTTGGCGGCGGCCGGCGCGGCGGGCGCCTGTGCCGGAGCCTGCGCGGACGGTGTGGCCGTGAGCGCCAGCGCCATCAACCACGAACACGAGAGCGCCACCATCGAGAGACGTGCGGTCTTTGCCATGTTTTTTTGAAGCGCCCGCACAGCGTGCGGGCCAAACAACACTGCACTAGCGAGGCGGAGCCCCTCTTCCATGCTCGCCGGTCTGAGGCGGAGCGTCGCTAGTTGTAGCACTTCACACGCCCAGAAGCCAGCCTCGTGCCACGGCCGTGGCGAGCGCCTTCAGGAAGGACGGAAGGGTCACGACCGCACCGTTTCGCTGGTATTCCTCGAACATATCCACCACGTCGCTGAACCGGGGCGCCAGGCGGGTCAAGACCACGACGTCGACCCCGTCCACGAACCGCACGCCCTCGGGATGGGCCAGGTCGACGACGCGCTCCTCGAGCATCACCAGGCGCTCCCGCAGAGCCGGGCGGGGTTCGAGGCGCACGCCGGGAGCCAGACGAAGCTCGAGCTGCGCCGCGCCCTTGATGCGCTCGTAGGCTGCGAGCACGGCACGGCGGCCCTCATCGCCATCATCGGCGGCCGCCCGGTCGGCCCAGAACGGGTGCTCGGCCTCCGGCGCCCCAGCCGCCAGATACTTGCGGGTGAGCGCCAGGAACTGCCCATAGGTCTCGCGTTCGCGGGCGGCGTAGTGCGTGAACGCGGTGTCTTTCAGCGCCGGCGTGGCAAGCGCGGTGTTGACCGTGACGGCCGCCAGCCATCCCGAGGCCATGGCCTTCTTCACCCCGGCCGACGACAACGGGTCCACGAACGAGGCCGCGTCGCCCACGAGCAGCCAGTGGTCGCCGGCCGGTTGGTCCGCAAGGTAGATCGACGCGTCCCAGCCGAGCGGCCCGTGCAGCAAGTGCGCGCCGCGGACGAGCGCCGCGAGCTGGCGCGTCTTGGCCAGTTCTCCGAGGTACACCGCGCGCGCGCCGTCGCCTTTGCTCAGGGCCGTCGTCTGGGGATCGACCATCACCGCGAACGCGCGCTGCACCGCGTCGACCGGCACCGACCACGCCCAGCCGTCCTGGTACGACTCGAGCAGGGTGTGGGTCGGGTTGGCGAGTGGCCAGTCGTCGGGATGCCGCCACATTCCTACCAGGGCCACCGTTCGGTGACCTGGTTCATAGCGACGGCCGCCGTGGGGCCGGGCCAGAACGCCCGCGCGTCCGGTGCAGTCGAGCCGGAACTGGGCCGGCCAGGTCAGCACCTCGTCGGCCGTGAGCATCCCGCGCCGCACCCGCGCGCCGGCGGCTGCGGCGCTGTCGAGCATTACCTGGCTCAGCCGTGACGTCGTGGCCTGCCAGCCGCGAGCGGCGTCGGCAAACGGCTCGCAGCGCGCGTCGCCGTCTCCCCACCACACCGTGTGGCCGCTGCTGCGCACGAAGCCGGCCGCGTCGATGGCCGGCGGAATTACCCATCAAATCGAAAAATTTCTGGCACGAGGGCGTGAGCGACTCGGGCAGTTCTGGCTCGCCCCCGTCAGGCTTGGCCACGACCACCACGTCGCGTCCCCAGAGTGCCAGCAGGCGGGCGGCCGTGCCCGCGGCCGGCCCCGCGCCCACCACCAGGACGTCGCACGCTGATCGGTCGAGGGGCATGGTTGTTGCTAAGATGAGTGCACGATGTTCCGCCGGTTCGTGCTCGGCCTCGGCGCCCTTCTGGGCGGATTCCACCTCTGGTTGCTCGGCAATCAGGCGTGGAGCGGACAGCTGTCGGAGCCCGACCTCATCCTGCGCTGGGCGGCCGCCCTGGCCCTTGCCGGCGGGCTCGTCGCGCTCAGGCGTCGAGGCGAATCGCTCGTCGGCCGCAAGGCCGTCGTCATCTGGCTGCTCGCGGCCCTGCTGCACGGACCCGCGCTCGGCAACGACCTCGACGGCTTCGCGACGCCGTCGCTGCCCGAGGCTGTGGCCACGCTGGGCCAGGTGCTGGCGTCGGTGTCGGCGCTGGCCCTCACGCTGCTCGCCGTCTCGATGCTGCGCCCGCGGCCCACCGCCGCGTCGCGCCGGCCGGGCGCCGCGTTCGCCGCCCTTCGGCTGCCCGCTTGCTCGCGGCCGGTTCTGGCCTCGGGTTCCTGCCTCGACCCCCGCCCCACTCGTAACCCCTCAACCCGTCGTTGCTCGTTCGGTTGTTGACGCCGAGCCGTGCGCGCCCTCGTAGCGCCCGGCCGCGGCATGGTTTCGATTGCGGAGTAGACACATGCGTACGCGATTTCTCGTTCTTTGCACGGCCCTCGCCCTGTGGGCCCAACCGGCCCTGGCGGCCACCGTCACTGGCGTCGTCACCGACGGCACCGGCTCGCCCTTGCCCGACACGCGGGTGATCCTGCGCTCGGTCACGACCGGTCAGGAGATTGAAGGGCAGACCGGCCCCGACGGCCGCTACACCCTGGAGGCGCCGGGCGCCGGCACCTACCTCGTGCTGGTCGTGCGCGCCGCGTTTGCCGAATCCGCGCGCACCATCCTCATCGACGGCGCGGACCAGACCGTCGATGTTCCGGTGCAACTCGAACTGGGATCGTTTTCCAGTGCCGTGAGCGTCACGGCCGCGCGCGCGGAACGCGAGATCACGCAGATCCCGCTGCACGTGGAGACCATGACCGCCGCCGCCATCGAACAGGCGAACCCGCTCTCCACCGGCGACGCGCTGGCCGCGGCCGCCAACGTCACGCAGGTCGGCAACGGCCCCTTCGGCGTGCGTCCGCGGCTGCGCGGTCTCGATTCCACCCGCATGCTCGTCCTGGTGGACGGCGAACGCCTCAACACCGCGCGTCAGGCCACCGACCGCACCGGCGCGGAAGTGGGGCTGATTCCCACCGACACGATCAGCCGCATCGAGATCGTGAACGGCGCCGGCACCTTGCTCTACGGGTCGGACGCGCTGGCCGGCACGGTCAACATCGTCACCAACGAACCGAACTTCACGCCCACCACCCAGTGGATCTACGGCGCCAACGGCTACTACAGCTCGAACGAAGACGGCCGCCGCGGCAGCGTCACGATTGGCGCCACCGCGCCGCGCTACGCCTTCCGCGTGCAGGCCGGCGCCGAAGACTACGGCACCTACTCGGCCGGTAAACTCGGCAGCGAAGACACGCGTCCGTTCTTCGCGTCCGGGCAGATCGATCAGGCCGACACCGTCGACGACAACTTCGGCTTCACCTTCAACGCCTTCCCGGATCCCTTCAACGCGCCCTACGTGCGCACCGACAACACCGTGCCCAATTCGCAGGCCAAGGGCACGTTCGTGAACGCCACTGGGCTGGTGAAGCTCGGCGACAGACGCCGTCTGCGCGTGCGCTACCAGAACCGCCGCGTGGAGGACATCGGCTTCCCCGACTTCGCCTCGCCCTACTTCTTCAACGCCACGTCGCTGCCGTCGAGCAATCTCGACAAGATCTCGGCGCGCTACGAGGCGCAGGCGGTCACCCCGTGGCTCGCCAACCTGTCGCTCACGGCCTACTACCAGCGCGTGGAACGGCTGCTGCAGAACACGCTGCCGGTGCAGTTCCCGGCGCCCACCGCCGTGGCGTTCTTCCCGATCAACGTGATGCGGCTCTCGATCGTGTCGCAGACCGAGCAGCGCGTGTGGACGCCCGGCGTAGACCTGCAGGCCGTCATCACGCCGGCCAAGAACCACGTGCTCACGACCGGCGCCACGTTCTACCGCGACCGCAGCAGCGACAACCGGCTCACCACCACCACCACGTCGATGATCGGCCAGGTGGTGCTGGGCCAGCGCGGTCCGGCCGCCGTCGTGTTCCCAACGCCGGTGCAGCTCGGACCCGCCTCGACCGCGCGCCCGGTACGCGTGCCGGATGCGGCCTTTCGCGACATCGCGGTGTTTGCCCAGGACGAATGGCGCGTCACCCCGCGTCTGTCGGTGATTGGCGGCCTGCGCGGCGACTTCTACGGCGTCTCCACCGAGAACACGCCGGGCTACGACGTGGCGCCAGTGGTGGCCGGCGCCGTGCCAGCCATCGACCCGTCGACCCTGCCCGACGTGAACGGCGAGAACATCACGCGCCGGGCACTCACCGGTGACATCGGCCTGGTGGCCAACCCTGGTGGTGCGGTGAATCCGTTCATCCGCTTCGGTCGCAGCTATCGCCATCCCAATCTGGAAGAGCTGCTCTTTGCCGGCCCGGCCACGGCCGGCAGCATCGCCCCGAGCATCAAGGTGAAGCCGGAAACCGGTAACAACTTCGACGTGGGCGCCAAGTTCAAGACCGGCCGCGTGTCGGGCGGCGTCTACGCGTTCATCAACCACTACTCGAACTTCATCTCGCAGGAGTTCGTGGCCACGACCGCCGCCGGCCCACTGGCCCAGGCCATCAACTTCGGCGACGTGCGGATCCGCGGCCTCGAGGCCGCGGTGGATGCGCCCATCGTGACTCGCGCCGGCGTGCTGTCGCTGAACGGATCCGGCGCCTACACGCACGGCACGATCGAGAAGGGCATCGGCCCCGGCGGACTCAATCTCGACAACACGCCGGCCGACAACATCACGCCGCTCAAGTTCGTGGGTGCGGCGCGCTTCACCGAGACCAGGGGCCGCTGGTGGCTGGAGTACGGCGTGCGCACGCAGACCGAGGTGGACCGCGTGGCGCTGACGCTGAGCGAGTCGCCCTTCCTCATTCCGCAGGATCTGCTGTCGCTCGATGGCTTCACCATTCAGCGCGTGGCCTGGGGCGTGAACCTGTCGCGGGCTCGCGACCGCGTGGGCGTCACCTTTGCCGTCGAGAACCTGACGAACAAGTACTACCGGGATCACTTCCAGTTCGCGCCTTCGCGCGGAAGGAGCTTCACGGTGGGACTGAACCTCGGCGCCTTCTAGGCGCCTCGCGCGGTTCTGGGGGCTAGGTTCTGGGGGCTGGGGCGGGTCGGCGTGCAACTGCGTGGAGACCGCTCCGGAGACGAGGTTCTGGCCAGCGTGATGTCTGGCGAGCCCCAGAACCTAGCCCCCAGCCCCCAGCACCCAAGGAGTCGTGACCATGAACTCGTCCGCGGTGCACTTCACCCCGATCCTGACGACGCTCCTGGCCATCCCGTTCGCGCTGGAGATCTTCGGGCGCTACCGGGCCCATCCCGAGCGGCTGCATCTGCTGTGGTGGGCGCTCGGCATCGCCACCTACGGCGTGGGCACGTTCACCGAGTCGTTGACGTCGGTGTTCGGCTGGCAGGAGCCGGTCTTCCGCGCGTGGTACGTGTCGGGCGCGCTGCTCGGCGCCGCGCCGCTCGCGCAGGGCACGGTGTATCTGATGCTGTCGCGGCGCGTGGCGCACGCGCTCACGGTGCTGCTCATCGTCTATGTGGTCGTGGCGTCGGTGGCGGTGTATCTGTCGCCCATCGACTACACGCTGGTGGAGACGCATCGCCTGAGCGGACGCGTGTTCGCGTGGCAGTGGGTGCGCAGGTTCAGCCCGTTCGTGAACCTGTATGCGGTGGTGTTCCTGATTGGCGGCGCGATCCTGTCGGCGTTGCGCTACAGCGCCGACGTGGCCACCCGCCACCGCATGTGGGCCAATGTGCTCATTGCGCTTTGGCGCCATCCTGCCCGGCATCGGCGGCACGGCCACGCGCATGGGCCACGTGGAAGTGCTCTACGTCACCGAGCTCGTGGGCATGCTGCTCACCTGGGCTGGCTATCGCATGAGTGTGACGGCACCTCAAGATCGGATGCGCTGGTGATCTCGTGATCTCGTGATCTTGTGATCGGCGAGCCCCTATAATCCGGTCGTGGACACTCCCGTGCGCCGGCCGCTGGCCGAAGACACGCCGCTCGAGATCGAGCAGGTGCAGATCGCCATGTGGCAGCGCATGACGCCGGGCGACAAGATGCGTCTCGTGTCTGGACTGTGCCGCCGTCTCCATACGCTGGCCGCGGAAGCCGTCAAGCGGCGGCATCCTCAGGCCAGCGCGCGAGAGCAGTTCCTGCGTCTGGCGATTGTGCGTCTGGGATACGCCCTGGCCGTCGAGGCCTTTCCCGACGCCGCCGGTCTGGACGGCTGACGTGGGCCGCGAGCCAGACGGCGATCCCTGGGAAGTGGCGGCGGCGGTGGCCGAAGTGCTCGAAGCCGTGGGCGCGCGGTACGCGATCGCCGGGTCACTCGCGAGCGGCGTCGTTGGCGAGCCGCGGTCGACCATCGACGTCGACATCGTCGTAGAACTCGAGAGTCACCAAGTCGACGCGTTGGCGGAGCGACTCTCAGCGCGGTTCTACGTGCCGGTTGGGCTGCTGCGGCGCGCAGTGCAAGAGCGAAGCAGCGCCAATGTCGTCGACACCCTGACCTCTCTCAAGGTCGACTTCTTCATGGCCGGTGGCACGCCTCTCGACCGCGACGCGTTGGATCGAAGGGTGGCTACGGTGTCGGCCGACGTGGAGCGCCCGCTCTTCGTGCACACGCCTGAAGACGTGCTGCTCCAGAAACTCCGCTGGTATCGCAAGGGCGGGGAAGTCTCCGATCGGCAATGGCGCGATGTGCTCGGCATCCTGCGCGTGCAAGGTTCGCGGCTCGATCGCGACTATCTTTCTTACGGCGCGGCGCTGCTCGGCGTGACGGACTTGCTCGAACGGGTCCTGGCGCAAGAGTAGGGTCTGCCCGGAGCGGTCACGCCCAGTCTTCCCACATCAGCCCATCGACGCGCGCGAACTCGCGGGTGTTCGCGGTGACGAGCGTGATGCCGCGCCGGATCGCCTGGCCGGCAATCATCGTGTCGTAGGCGCCGATCGGCGTGCCGACGCGTTCGAGTGCGGCCCGCACGCCGCCGGTCGCGCGGGCGTCGGCGTCGTCGAAGTCCAGCACTTCGATCACACCTGACAGGAACGTGCGAAGGCGGTCGGTGTTGTGCGCCCGTCGTGCGCTCTTCTCGACGCCGTACCACAGCTCGTGCAGCACCACCGTCGACACGCACAGCACCGAGTCGGCGCGCACGGCTTCGGCAAACCGCGCGCGCACGCGCAACGCCGTGCGGTTGATGAGCCCGATGCACACGTTCGTATCGAGGCTGTATTCGATCACCGGAACAGGCGACGCTGCGGCGCGATGGGCTACGCACGTCCGTCGGCCATGAACGGCTCGTCGTCGAACTCGTCGAGAGCCGCGAACCACTCGTCCACGTCCGCGACGACCGGTTCGAGCAACACGCCCTTCCCCTGCCGGCTGACCCGCACCCGATCGCCTGGAAAGCGGAACTCAGCCGGCAGCCGGACGGCCTGACTGCGGCCGTTAGCAAAAATTCGTGCGGTTTTCGGGAGCGGCATGATCTAAACCAACGGTATAGAACGCGAACTGCTCTCGTCAATCGCGCCGCGCAACGAGCCCTATTCCATCCGCGAGCGATCGACTTCTGCCGCGATGTAGCCGAACGCCGCCCACTGCTTGCCGGCCAGCACGCGGTCGAAGATCGCCTTCGCCTTCGCGTTGTCGCCCGTGACCAGGTAGTAGTTGCCCACGCCGTAGCCCTGCGTGGCGATGGTGAGGTCGTCGGCGTTGGTCGTGTCGAGCAGCGACTCCACCTTCTCGAGGCCCTTGTACATCAGCAGGCGCTTGTGGTACGAGCCGTTCTCGAGGATGTCCATCTTGGGCGTGATGCGCGCCAGCACCTTCGCCGCCGCGGCCTTGTCGCCCATGCGCATGTAGGTCATCCACTGCCAGTCGCTGATGGCGGCGATCGAGTCGTCGTTGTCCGACACCTTCAGGCACTCGTCGTAGGCGCGCTTGGCGTTGGCGAAGTCGGCCTTCAGGTAGTAGGCCAGGCCCAGGTGGTACCAGATGTTGAACTGCAGCGTGCTGCGCGGCTTGCCGGCGGCGTTGGGCGCGCCGTCGGGCTCGATCTCGTCGGGCTTGCCCTTGATGAGCGCGGCGGCCTTCTCGAAGTCGGCGATGGCGCCGTCGAAGTTGCGCACCGTGATGTTGCGGTGGCCGCGGTGGCGATAGAAGCGCGGGTCGTTCGGGAACCGCTCGATGCCCTTGCCGAAGGTGGCAATCGCGTTCTTGTATTGCCACAGATAGCCTTGGCGGCGGCCCACCCAGATGAGCGCATCGGCGCTGTCGGGCGCCTTCGCCAGTTCGTCTTCGGCCGCCTTCAGATTGGCTTCGAACTTCGCGCGGTCGGCCGCGGGCAGTTCCATCGGCACCAGCGCCTTGCCGGTCACCGACATGGCCTCGGGCGCCGGCGCGGCCACGGGCGCGGGCGCCGGCGCGGCGGGTGCCGGGGCTTCGGCCGGGGGCGGCGCGCTGCACGCCATCAGCGATCCACTCAGGCAGGCGGCAAGCACGAATCCACGAAGTTGCATCGGCAGAGTCTCCTTGACGATCAGTGCTTCAGGCCGGACACCGGCGGCGTGATGACATCGGTGGCGTCGGTCGCGATCGATTGCGGCGGACGCGTCGTCGGCGGCGCCTGGGCCGCCCGCGTCGTCACGTCCGGCTTCGCCGTCGGCCGGCGCCAGAAAGAGCCGGGCCACGCCGTGCGGCGAGCGCGGCGTCGTGTCCACTTCGCCCACGGCGCCAATCTCGTCGCCGGTGGCGGCGCCCAGATCGCGGAAGCGGCGGGCCGTCACCAGCACGCGGCCCTCGTAGGTGGCCACCGTGTCGTTGAAGGCGCGCACGGTGCCGTCGAGGCGTCCGCGCAGCGTCTCCATGCGATCGGTGAGGTGGCGCACGCGGTCGTAGAGTTCCTTGCCGAGCTTGCTCACCTGCTCGGCGTTGCGGGTGAGTCGCTCCTGGCGCCAGCCGTGGGCCACGGCGCGCAGCAGCGCGATGAGCGTGAGCGGGCTGGCGGGGAACACCTGCGTGCCCACGCCGAACTCGATGAGATGCGCGTCCTGCTGCAGCGCGGCCTGGAACACGGCCTCGCCCGGCAGGAACATCACGACGAACTCGGGCGACGGATGGAACTGTTCCCAGTAGCTCTTGGCGCCCAGCTTCGACATGTGGTCGCGCACCTGGCGCGAGTGGTCGGCCAGCTTCTGCTCGCGCGTCTGCTCGTCGGTCGCGTCCTGCGCGTCGAGATACGCTTCGAGCGGCGCCTTGGCGTCGATCACCACGGTGCGTCCGCCGGGCAGGCGCACCAGCAGATCGGGCCGCACGCGGCCGTTCTCGGTGGTGTGCGTCGACTGCTCGTCGAAGTCGCAGGTACCTCGAGCATGCCGGCCATCTCGACCACGCGCCGCAACTGCATCTCGCCCCAGCGGCCGCGCACCGTGGGCGTGCGCAGCGCGCGCACCAGATTGGTGGTCTCGGCGCGGAGCTGCGTCTGGCTGCGGCCAATCGCCTCGAGCAGCGACGAGATCTCGGCGCCGGTCTCCATGCGGTTCTTCTCGACCTCGCCGAGCTTCAAATCGACCTGCTGCAGCACGTCGCGGATGGGCGTGACCAGCTCGTCGAAGGCCTGCTGCTTGCGCGAGATCTCGGTGGCGGCGTCCTTGTGCATGCCCGACATGCGCTCGGACGCCAGCTTCAGGAACTCTTCGTTGCTGCTCTTGAGGGCCGCGCCGGCCAGCGACTGGAAGCTGTCGCGCAACTGCGCCTGCGCCTGGTCGAGCAGGGCGAGCTGCTTGGGCACGTCCTGTTCGAGGTGCGTCATCTCGGTGTTGACGCGGGCCAGCTCTTCCTTGAGCACCGAGCCTTCGATGCGCGACCGCTCGAGGTCGTCGCGCGACCGCGTCAGCTCGTTCTGCACTTCGCTCAACCGCCGCGTGGTCTGGTGGAAGAGCGCCTGCGCAGCGCTCACCGTGGCCTGCTGAGTCGTCGATCGACTCGGTGAGATCGCGCCTGAATTGAGCCCGGGCCACGACCCAGGCGCCCAATGCGCCGGCCGTGAGACCCGACAGAAGAGACAGCAGGATGACCGCATCCATCGTGAGCGCACCGCCAGTCCGGGGGAGTGCCGAGAGCACCCGACAGGGGAAAATTCGTGCCGTGCAGTGCAGTGTAACAGCGCTGACCGGCGATTCAGGACGTGCGACGAAACGGGTCGCCAAGTGTCCGCCGGAATTGTAAGCCAGCGACGGTTTTCGTGCGAGCCAGACGCCCATCGGGCCGGATTGAAGCGCTGTCGGACCCCCACCATGGCCCGAGGCTGCCCACAGTTGCACCGCGCGGTGACGCCCGCGCCGGTGGAGCGGATCTTGGTTCTCTACTTGGGTTCCCATGGTCGAGTCCTCCCCAGTTTTCGCCGACGGTTTCGGACGGCGGGTCGTCCGCGTCACTGGCGGAGATGCCCCGCCCACCGAGCACCTGCTGATCGATGCGGTGCTGGCCAACCACGAGGGCTTCGCCGCGGCCCTCCAGGAGCGCGCGGCTCACCTGCAGGGGCGCCGGCTCACGTCGTACGTGAAGGTGCAACGCGTGGTGGCCGACGGGCAGGGCGGCCTCGAGGTGGTGACCGACCACGTGCGCGGTTGGCGCTTGGCCGACGTGCTCGACGTGGCCGAGTCCGAGAACCTCACCTTCGACATCGGCGTCGTGATGTTGCTGCTGCGCCAGCTCCTGCCCACGGCCGCGCTGCTCTCGACGCAGAGCCGCGACACGGCCAGCGGCGCTCTCGGCCCCGAGCACCTGCTGCTCACGCCGCAGGCGCGCCTCGTGCTCACCGACTACGTGTTCGGCTCGGCCATCGACGCGCTCGGCTGGTCCGCCGAGCGCCTGTGGCACACCCTGCGGGTGGCCACGCCGGCTGCCGCCCAGCGCGCGGTGTCGCAGCGCGGCGACGTGGTGCAGGTGGGGCTCACCGTGCTGTCGCTCATCATCGGGCGACGGCTCCGGGATGACGAGTTCCCCGAACGGCTCGAAGACCTCGTCACCAGCGCCCGCCAGAAGACGCCCTCGGTGATTCACGCGCCGCTCTCGGCGCCGCTGCGCGAGTGGTTGCTGCGGGCGTTGCAGCTGCAGCCCAAGAGCTTCGCCACGCTCTTCGATGCGCAGATGGCGCTCGAACGCCTGCTCGCCGCCGAGCCCTCGCTGCTGGCGCAGCCTACCGAACTCGAGACGGCCGTGGCGCGGTTCGCGCGCTTCATGCCCGAATTCGAACTGCCGGTCGTGCCCGATCTGCCGCTGCTCGAAGCGCCGCCGCCCGGACAGGTGCCGCTGGCGGTGGCCTTCGATCGGGCGCCGGCCCAGAAGATGGTGGCCGTCGCGGCCCAGCCCATGGCGGAGGAAGCGTTCACGCCGCCGCCGCGCAGCCGGTCGGGCGTGCGCCGGAAAGCGGCGGAGCTGGGCGTCGAGATCGCGCCGGAGCTGGGCGTCGAGATGACGCCGGACCTGGGCGTCGAGAGGACGCCGGACCTGGTGGCCGTCACGCCACCAGCCGCGGTTGCTCCTCCACCGTCCGCCCCGGCCGCAGAGACCCCTGTGGGGCCCATCATCCAGTGGCCGCCGATCACCGCACCCCCGGTGCGCGAGCCGGAATTTCCGCCGGCGCCGGCCGCCGCGGCCCAGGCGGTGGAGGCGTCGCTGCCGGCCGTCGACTCGCGGCCCGCCGAGGTCATCGCTCGGGCCCCCGCCGCTGCGGCCTCGGGTTACCGATTCGGCCCGCCCACCGCGATCGACGACCCGGATACGGAGGCCATTGCGGCCG
Source organism: uncultured Acidobacteriota bacterium (assembly GCA_963814395.1). Lineage (GTDB taxonomy): Bacteria > Acidobacteriota > Vicinamibacteria > Vicinamibacterales > UBA2999 > CADEFD01. The sequence goes on along the minus strand of CAWFCS010000025.1, from coordinate 111,588 downwards.
GTTCGGTGCTGCTTGCCGAGCTGCCGGCGCCGTGGTGGCGCTCGTCTCGGGCCGTGGCAGCGCTCGTGGCGCTGGCCGTGGCCCAGACGCTGATCGTGGCCTGGCTGCTCTCGCGCCCCAGCGAGGGCCTGGGGGGCGACGGCGAGCTCGTGGTGCAGTCGCGCCCGGAAGGCGCGCGCGTGTTCATCGACGACAAGGACAAGGGCATCACCCCGCTCACGGTGCGCGTGAGTCCCGGCACACACGTGCTGCAGGTGCGCGCCGGATCGGCCGAGCCGCGCGTGATTCCGCTGCAGATTCGCGCCGGCGTGCAGACCGCCCAGTATGTGGAACTGATGGGCGTGGCCTCCACCGGCGTGCTCGAAGTGCGCAGCGAGCCCTCGAAGGCCAAGGTCACGATCGACGGGCAGGACCGTGGTTCGACGCCGCTCACGCTGCGCGACGTGGCCCCCGGCAACTATCAGATCGTGCTCGAGCGTGCCGGGTGGAAGTCCACCCAGGTGGTGCGCGTGGAGCCGGGCGCCACGGCGCAACTCGTGGTGCCCATCCGGTGAAACTTTTCGCGCCGCGCGCGCAGGGCGTCGTGGGTTACAATTCCGTTCTTCGGAGGCGGCACACCATGATTCGAGTCGTGCTCACAACCCTCGTGCTCGTCGCCATCGCGGCCCCCACCTTTGCGCAGAGCAGGGTGCTTGCCGACGCGCTCGTCCGCATGCACGCCGGCGTGGCCCGCAACGTGGTGGAGGCCGCCGAGAAGATGCCCGACGCCGACTTCGCGTTCCAGCCCAGCAAGGACGTGCGCACCTTTGCCGGCTTCGTGGGCCACGTGGCCAACAGCGCCTACGGCTACTGCGCGCGTGCCAAGGGCGAAGCCAACCCCAACAAGGAAGACTTCGAGAAGGTGACGGGCAAAGCGGCTCTCGTGGCCGGCATCAAGGCGGCCACCGCCTATTGCGACGCCGTCTACAAGGCGATGACCGACGCGTCGCTGAGCGACATGGTGGCCATGGGCCAGAGCCAGCAGCCGCGCGGCCAGATCCTGGTGCAGAACATCAGCCATACCAACGAGCACTACGGCAATCTCGTCACCTACATGCGGCTGAAGGGCCTCGTGCCGCCCTCCACCGAGCGCGCCACCGCGCCCCGTCCCGGCGGCCACTAGGCGGCGCACTCACCCATGATGCGCGCCCGCACCCAACTGCTCATCGGCCTGGTCAGCCTCGCGCTCAGCTTCGGGCTGGCGCTCGTGCGCGACCAGCTGCCCGAGCACACCGGCAACGTGCTCGCCGACGCGCCGCGGCGCCTCGCCGACGTGCTGCTGCCGCGTGATTCCGACATGATCTCGGCTGTGGTGCCGAACGGCACCACCGTGGCCGGCATGCTGGGCAAGCACCTGCTGCCCGAATCCGAACTCTCGGCGCTGGTGCAGGCCGTCACCTCGAGCTTCGACGTGCGCAAGCTGCGGGCCGGCAACATCTACAAGATCGACCGCCTGTTCGACGGCCGCATCCGCTCGTTCGAATACGAGATCGACCCGGCGCGCGCGCTGCGCGCCTCGCGCCGCGACGGCGACATCGCGCTGTTCGAGGCCGAAGTCGTGGAGCTGCCGCGCACGACCACCCAAGTGGTGGTCGAAGGGCGCATCGACCGCGACGCGCCGTCGATCAGCGAGTCGCTCGAGCGGGCCGGCGAGCGGCTCGACTTGGCGCTGTCGCTGGCCGACATCTTCGGCGGCGAGGTCGACTTCAACAGCGGCCTGCAGCCGGGCGACACGTTCCGCGTGGTGGTCGAGAAGTCGGTGCGCGAAGACGGCGTGTTCGTGGGCTACGGCCCGGTGCAGGCCGCCGAGTTCATGAACGACGGCCGCACGCTCACCGCCATGCGCTTCCTGCTGCCCACGGGCAAGCCGGGCTACTTCGACAAAGATGGCCTGTCGCTCACGCGCTTCTTCCTGAAGTCGCCGCTCAAGTTCGAGCCGCGCATCACGTCGCGCTTCTCGCGCTCGCGCATGCACCCGGTGCTCAAGTTTGCCCGCGCCCACAACGGCGTGGATTACGGCGCCCCCACGGGCGCGCCGATCGTGAGCGTGTCGAGCGGCGTCGTGTCGTTTGCCGGCTGGACCGGCGGCGGCGGCCGCACGGTGCGGGTCAAGCACGCCAGCGGCTACGAAAGCGAATACATGCACATGTCGGCCATTGCCGGCGACATTCGCGCCGGGGCCCGCGTGGGCCAGGGCGAAGTGCTCGGCAACGTGGGCATGACCGGCACGGCCACCGGGCCGCACCTGCACTACGGACTGCGCCGCAACGGCGCCTACGTGAACCCCGTCACCGAGCACCAGAACCTGCCGCCCGGTGAGCCCGTGCCGGCCACGATGCGCGCCGCCTTCGACGCCGAACGCAACACCCTCTTCGCCGAGCTGCGCCGCGCGCAGCGCACCCTGCACGCCAACGAAGAATAGGGCGCGCCGCCGCCCGTCGCGCGCTCGCGCCTCGGGGTCAGGAGTCCGCATGTCAGACGCGACGTGTCTCGCCTTCCACCGGCTGCATGCCAGCGGCTGCTTCGTGATGCCGAATCCGTGGGATGCCGGCAGCGCGCGCGTGCTCGCGCAACTCGGCTTCCCGGCGTTGGCGACGACCAGCGCAGGCTTCGCGTGGTCGCGTGGCGAGCGCGACACCCAGGTCGGCTTGACCGCGATGCTCGCGCACCTGCAGGACATCGCCGCCGCCGTGGACGTGCCGGTGAACGCCGATTTCGAGGACGGCTTCGCCGTGGCGCCCGAGGGCGTCGCCACCAACGTGCGCGCGGCCACAGCGACCGGCGTGGCCGGCCTGTCGATCGAAGACTCCACGGGCGATGCCGCCGCGCCGCTCTTCGAGCGCGCGCTCGCGGTCGAGCGCATCCGCGCGGCCCGCGCGGCCATCGACCAGAGCGGCACGGGCGTGCTGCTCACCGCGCGGTCGGAGGGGTTCATCGCCGGTCGTCCCGATCTGGAGGAGACCATCGCGCGGCTCGTCGACTACGCGCGGGCCGGCGCCGACTGCGTCTACGCGCCGGGCATTCGCACGGCCGAGGAGATCGCGGCGGTGGTCGCGGCCGTGGCCCCCACGCCCGTGAACCTGCTCGTCTACGGCGACTTCATCACCGTGGCCGAGGCCGCCGCGCTGGGCGTGCGGCGCATCAGCGTAGGCGGCGCGCTGGCCCGGGCGGCATGGACCGGCCTGTTGCAGGCGGCACGGGAGATCGCCGACCATGGCACCTTCTCGGCGCTGTCGGCCGCGGTGCCGTCGTCGGCGATCAACCCCCGTTTTCCCCAGCGCTCGCGGTGAGGCCTCGCATGACGACCCGCCCGTTCACGCCGTTCCTGTTCATGGTGATGCTGGCGACCGCGCCGCGGCTGGCCGCCGACACCCATCGCTTCACGCCCGAGCGTTTCTACAACACCTACTCGTTCGCGCACCCGCCGGCGCTGCGGATCAAGCCGGGCGACCGCGTGATCACGACCACCCTCGATGCCAGCGGCGTCGACGCGCAGGGGCGCCAGGCCGGGCAGGGGCCGAACCCCCAGACCGGGCCGTTCTTCGTCGAAGGCGCCGAGCCGGGCGACCAGCTGGTGGTCACGTTCGAGAAGATCGAGACCAACCGCGCCACCGCGTATTCGGGCAGTCTGCTGGCGGCCTACGCGGTGGATCCCGCCTCGATTGCCACGCGCCAAGACCGCGACCCCAAGCGCGTCACCTGGCAGATCGACAAGGCCGCCGGCGTGGCGCGCCTCACCGATCCCGACGTCAAGCCGGCCACCATCACCCTGCCGCTCCGGCCGATGCTCGGCTGCGTGGCCGTGGCGCCGGCGCGCAAGGAGGCCATCGTCACGCCCACGCCAGGCCCCTTCGGCGGCAACATGGACTACGCGGGCGTCACGTCCGGCGTCACCGTGATGCTGCCGGTGAACGAACCTGGCGCGCTGCTCTTCATCGGCGACGGCCACGCCCGGCAGGGCGAAGGCGAAGTGGTGGGCACCGGCCTCGAGACCTCGATGGATGTGGAGTTCACGGTGCAGCTCGTGAAGAAGAAGGCCGCGAGCTGGCCGCGCATGGACACGGCCACGCATGTGATGGTGCTCGGCAGCGCGCGCCCGCTCCTGCAGGCGCTGCAGCACGCCACGAGCGAGATGCTGCGCTGGCTGGTGGCCGACTACGGCTTCTCGGAGCGCGGCGCGTCGGTGTTCATGGGCCAGGCGCTCGAGTACGAGATCGCCAACGTCGTCGACCCCAATTTCACCGTGGTGGCCAAGGTGCGGAAGGCGCTGCTGCCGCCGCGCTGACCGGCCGCACGCATCTCGCTTGGAGGAAGGCGTGAGCAGCGACTTCCGCGTTGCCTGTGAACTGCACTCGCTCGATCGCTTGGAGGCCGTGCTCGCGGCGGGGCTCGACCCGCGCGCGCCGATCGAAGGCAAGGGCGCCGTCACGTGGCTCACCGAGATGTACACCCGGTCGGACCGGTTTCCCGCGTGTCTTCGGCTGCTCCTGGAACACGGCGCGTTGCCCGACGACCCGCTGGCGGTGCCGGTGTTGCTCGATGACCCTGACGCGATTCGGGCCATGGCGAGCCAGACGCCCGGCTACGCGCGCCACCGCGTGACCATGGCCAGCGCGTTCACGCCGCTCACTGGTGTGTCGCTGCTGCACGTAGCCGCGGAGTTCGGGCACCTGGCCGCCGCCCGCGCGTTGCTCGCCGTCGGCGCCGATGTGAACGACCGCGCCGGGGTGGACGCCGACGGCCTGGGCGGACAGACGCCGCTCTTCCACACCGTGAATGCCCACGCCGACCGCTCGCAGCCCGTGACCCGCCTGCTGCTCGAGGCCGGGGCGGCGGTGCACGCGCGCGTGGCCGGGCTCGTGTGGGGGCGGGGCCACGCGTGGGAGACCGTGCTCTTCGATCTCACGCCGCTGTCGTACGCGCAACTCGGCGGCCTGCCGCAGTTGCACCGCGACGAGCCGCAGATCGCCGGCACGGTGCGGCTGTTGCTGACGGCCGCAGGCCGGCCCGTGCCGCCCCTGACCAACGTGCCGAACCGCTACCTGCTGGGCCGCGTCCCGGCGCGTTGAGCGAGCGCGGTCAGTCGCGCCGCGTGCCCAGCGTGTCCTGACCCCAATCGGTCAAGTGGTAGCCGGCGGAGCTGAGCAGGGCCCGGCAGGCGGCCTCGTCGTCGTGCAGCAGCACCCGCTCGTCGTTGATGACGTCGGGCCGCACGCGGGCGAAGTCGATGGTGCGCAGGATCGCGTAGTCGTAGCCCTCGGCGTCGATCTGCAGCAGGTCCACGTGGGTGAGGCCGTGCCGCGCCAGCAACATGTCGAACGTGATGCACGTCACCGGCTCGATCACCAGATGTTCGCGGTAAAACGCCGTCAACGCGTCGCTCTCCGCCGCGAGATGTCCGCGCTCGTAGCGGTCCCACAGCGTGGTCATGCGATCGGCGCGCAGAGAGCCGAGCTGCGGCAGCCACGAGGGCAGGCCGTGAGCCACAGGGTCGGCCGCCAGGCGGAAGAAGTCGCGCGTGCCGGCGTGTTCAGCGATGGCGGCGTGCTCGAAGCGTACACCGGGCACGCCAGCGTACGACTCACGAAGGCGCGGGCAGTACTCACCCACCGGCTCGACCAGAACCGCCGTCGCGGCCGCGTGATTGCCGGCGGCACGGGCGGTCAGCGTCTGCGTGAGGAACGCGTGCAACGGGTCGTTGTCGGTGGCTCCCACGAATGCGCCGATCTGCACCACGGTGAACGTGGGCTGCGCCGCCAGCCTGGCCAGCACCTCGGCGTAGGTGGTGGGAACAGCGGCCGGTGCCACACACGGAGCGGCCGGCGGCACGACCGATGGAACGGGAGCCATCACGGCACGGGCATCGGCAAGGGGAATGCCAGCGGCGGGCCGCGCTGTGCGACGCGCCCCACGCCGTGCCGGGCCGGCAGGTATCGGCCCGCCGTCGCTCGTGGCCGGAATCGCCACACCGCGGGTGGGGGCATGAGTGTGATATTGCTGCGCCATGTCCGAGTTCGATCGCGCCGTCGATGCCCTGAACGCCATGGATCGCCCCGCCGCCGGCGATGGCGGCGCGTCTCGCCTCGATCGGTGGTTGAGTCTGGCGCGCCGCATGGGTGCCAGCGATCTGCTGCTCGTGACTGGGGTGCCGCCCATGACGCGCGTCGACGGAAAGCTGCGACCCCTCGAGGGCGAAGAGGTGCTCGACGGCGTCGACATCGGCGACGCGGTGGAGCCGGCCCTGCCCGAACACGCCCGCCGGGCGTTCCGTGACGGGCACGCCGTGGATGCGCGCCTGCGCACTACGGCCGGGCGCTTTCGCGTGAACCTGCATCGTGAGCGCGGCCGCGCCGCCGCGGCCATCCGCGTGCTGCCCATCGCCCCGCCGCGTCTGTCGGCCCTCAACCTGGCGCCAGCCGTGGAGGCGTTGTCGCGAGTCCCTCGCGGGCTCGTGCTGGTTGGGGGCGCAACCGGCGTGGGGAAGACGACGACGCTAGCGGCGCTCGTCGACGACATCAACCGCCGGGACGACCGCCACATCGTCACCATCGAAGATCCCATCGAGTACGAACACCAGCATGGCCGGTCGGTCATCGAGCACATCGAAGTCGGCATCGACGCGCCGGACTTCGCCAGCGCCCTCCGGTCTGCCGTGCGTCAGGCTCCTGACGTGATCGTCGTAGGCGAGATGCGCGACCCGGAGACCATGCAGATCGCCCTGGCCGCGGCCGAGACTGGGCATGTCGTGTTCTCGAGCGTGCATACCACCGACGCAGCGTCGACCGTGGCGCGCATTGCCGACGCCTTCCCGCCGGAGCGACAAGCCACCGTGCGGCAGGACCTGGCCATGGCCCTGGCCGCGGTCTACACGCAAACCCTGATTCCCCAGCCGAACGGTGGTCTCGTTCCCGCGGGCGAGCTGCTGATGATGAGTTATGGCGCGCGTCAGCAGGTGCGCAAGAATGCCGTGCAGCATCTCCATCAGGAGATCACGATGTCGCGGAAGCTCGGGTCGTTCACCCTGGAGGACTCGCTCAACCGGCTCGTGCGCGAAGGCCGGATCGACCGTGCCGAAGCCCTTGCGCGCGCGGCGCACCCCGACGAGATCCTGCCCTGACCGCGCACCGGCGGGATACGATTGACCGCGCATGGCCACCGTGGCGATCGGCGACATTCATGGCCAGCTGAAGGCGCTCTGTGACCTGTTGGAGCGCGTGCGTCCGAACGTCGGTCGCGACGACACGGTCGTGTTCCTCGGTGACTACATCGACCGTGGCCCCGACACGCGCGGCTGCATCGACGCCATTCTCGAGTTCATCGCGACCGTGCCGGCGCAGGTGATCTGCCTGCGCGGCAACCACGAAGACTGGTTCCTGCGCACCATGCACGACTACTCGCAGCACGCGTGGCTGCTCGGCATGGAGGCCGACGACACCATCCGCAGCTACTCGCCCGCGGCGGCCGACGCGATCCGTACCGCCCTGCGCGCCTCGCGCGCGAGCGTCCACGACGGCACCTGCACCCTGCCCTACGACCAGTTCTTCGACGCCCTCCCGCCGGCGCACACGCAGTTCTTCGCCGCGCTGGCCCTCAGCCACGAGACGTCCGAGTGCTTCTGCTCGCATGGCGGCGTCGATCCGGGCGCGCCCGCTGGCGTGACGCCGGCCGATACGCTCGTGTGGGGCGCCAGCGGCTTTCCGCAGGGCTACAGCGGCGATCGCACGGTGATCTACGGTCACATGAACAACGCGCATCTGGACCATGACGGCTGGCCCCATCCTCGTGTGGTCGGGAACACCTTCGGCCTCGATACCATCGCGCACGGCGTGCTGACCGCGCTACGATTGCCCGGGCCGTACGTGCTGCAGAGCGCGCGCTATCAGCGCCGTCGGTCACGGACCTGAACCGCAACACCGTGAAGGAGTGATGTGATGACGCGATGGTTCCCCGTTGTGCCCCTGACCATCGTCGTAGGGCTCGTCGGCTGCGGCACGCCCGCCACGCCGCCGGCGGCACCCGGCGCCGCCTTCGACGTGGTGGAAGCCGGCATCCCCGAGATTCAGGCGGCGCTGCAATCGGGCGAGCTCACCTCGCGGCAGCTCACCGCCTACTACTTGCAGCGCATCGCCACCTACGAAGATCGCCTGAACGCGATCATCACGGTGAACCCGCGCGCGCTGGCCGAGGCCGAGGCGATGGACGTGGAACGCGCCGCCGGCACGATCCGCGGACCGCTGCACGGCATTCCCATCGCGCTCAAGGACAACATCCACACGACCGACATTCGCACCACCGGCGGCGCGCTGGCTTTCCGGGATCTGCGGCCGCCCTACGACGCCACGCTCACGAAGAACCTGCGCGACGGCGGCGCCGTCATCATCGCCAAGACCGTGCTCACCGAGCTGGCGCACTGGACGGCCGGCGCGCCCACGCCGATGGTGGCCAACTACACCGGCGTGGCGGGCTTTGCCTACAACCCCTACGATCCGCGCATGGATCCGCGGCCCGACACGTTCGATGGCCGGCCGGTGCTGCAGACCGGCGGCTCGAGTTCTGGCGCGGGCACGGCCGCCAGCTTCTGGGCGGCCAGTGTCGGCTCGGACACGGGCGGCTCGATCATCAGCCCGTCGAACGCCAACATGCTCGCCGGCATCCGGCCCACGATCGGCCGCATCAGCCGCTACGGCGTGATCCCCATCACGGCGGATCACGACACCGCTGGGCCCATGGCGCGTACCGTCACCGACGCGGCCATCCTGATGGGGGTGCTCGAGAGCGCCGCCCCCGACGCGAACGACGCGGCCACCAAGGCGTGCACGCCGCCCCCGAACCGCGACTACACGCCGTTCCTCAAGGCCGACGGCTTGAAGGGCCGGCGCATCGGCGTGCCGCGCGCGTTCTTCTACGACGCGGTCACCGCGCCCGGGCGAGAAGACGCCGCAGGGCGGCCTCAACCCCGAGCAGGCCAAGGTGATGGCCGACGCCATCGCCCTGCTCAGGGCGCAGGGCGCGGAGGTGGTCGATCCGGCCGACGTGCCGAGCATCGTGGCGACCGCGGCCGCCGACAACTTCCTGCTCTTCAACTACTGCCAGGGCGCGCAGGATACCCGCGGCGCCGACGCCAACTGCACGGTGAACTTCAAGTACGGCATGAAGCGCGACTTCAACGCCTGGCTGAGGAGCCTTGGCGGCAAGGCGCCGGTGGCCTCGCTGACCGCGCTGCGCGAGTGGAACGTGGCGCATGCCAAGGCCGGCGCGATGCGCTTCGGGCAGTCGCGCCTCGACATCTCCGACGAGATGGACGTGGAGCGCGACCGGGCCCGCAACGACGCCGATGTGGCCAAGGACGCGCGGCTGAGCCGCACGCAGGGCCTGGATGCGGTGCTGGCCACCCACCAGCTCGATGCGATCCTGACGCCCGCCGGCTCGGGCGCCAACCTGGCCTCGCGCGCCGGCTATCCCATCATCGCGGTGCCGTTCGGCATGGTGTCGAACGCGCCCACGCCGGCGTTCCCCGAGGGCTTCACCGCCAACCCCGCGCCCTACGGCGTGACCTTCACCGGGGCGGCGTGCAGCGAGCCCACGCTCATCACGATGGCCTATGCGTTCGAGCAGGCCAGCAAGAAGCGCGTGCGGCCGCCCAACCTGCCGTAGTCGAGCGGCATGGAAAGCCGTATGCGCACGCTGCTGACCGCACTCGTCGCAGGTGGAGCCGTCGCCGCGCTGGCGGCGCAGACGCCGCCCCAGCAGCCGCCGGACGCCGCCGAGCAGGCCTTGCGCGCCGTCGTGGCGGCCGCGCCGCAGATTCCCGGGCTCGACGCGACCCCCATTGCCGTGCCGGACGTCACCCTGGGCATGGTGTCGTGGGTGGCCTCCGCCGCTGACGGCACCGTGTATCTGTTGCAGCGCGGCGACCAGGCAGATCCGATCATCGCCATCGACCGCAGCGGCAAGGTGCTGCGCTCATGGGGCAAGGGCCGCTACGTGATGCCGCACGCCATTCGCGTGGATCCGCAAGGCAACGTCTGGACCACCGACGCTGCCAGCTCGCACGTGATCAAATTCTCGCCGCAGGGCCAGGTGCTGCTCGACCTCGTGGTGGGCGGGCAACCCACGCCGTGCCGCAACAGCTTCTGCGGCACGACCGACGTCGCGTTTGCCGCAAGCGGGCATCTCTTCGTCGCCGATGGCTATGCCAACGCGCGGGTGCTCGAGTACACCGCCGAGGGTACGCAAGGTGCGCGAATGGGGCACGCCGGGCACGGGTCCTGGGCAGTTCGTGCTGCCGCATTCCATCCAGATCGATCGCGCCGGCGTGGTCTACGTGGCCGACCGCGAGAACGGCCGCGTGCAGCGCTTCGACCAGACCGGACGCTTCCTCGGCGAGTGGGCCGGCTACGGCAAGACGTTCGGCCTGGAGGCCGACGGCGCCTTCATGTGGCTCGCCACCCAGCCGCGTCAGCAGCCCAACCTGTCGCCGGGGTGGCTGCTGAAGGTCGACACGGCGACGGGCCGCATCGCGGGCTGGGTGCCCTCGGCCGGCAACCACGGCATGGACGTGATGGCCAGCGGCGAGCTGCTGCTCGGTCCCGGGCCGAACCTGGTGCCGCAGTGGTATCGCCGCCAGCGGTGATGGGCGGCGCCTGGTACGGACCCCTAGAACTTGCGGCTCTGCAGAATCGCCCGAATCAATTCCTCGGGCACGTCACCGGGCCCGACGTGATCGGCCTCGGAGCAAGCGGTCTTGCCGGCCTTCACCGTGAGCTTGTACTGGTCGAGATAGCGCCGGCAGGGCGGGCAGCGGTCCATGTGCAACTCGAACGACGAGTGCTCGTCGGCGGCCAGCTCGCCTTCGAGGTAGCGGAGGATGAACTCGGAACACTCTCGGCAGTTCATCGCGCCCCCTGTCCGGCCACGCGCGTGGACCCGGCGCCGAACCGCTCGTCGAGCAGCGCGCGCAAGGCCTGACGGGCCCGGTGCAAGCGAATCTTCACGGCGTTCTCAGTGATGCCCAGCATGGCCGCCGTTTCCGGCGTGTTCATCTCTTCGATGTCACGGAGCAGCAAAACGGTACGGTAGGTCTCGGGCAGGGTGTCGATCTGCGCCCGCACGAAGGCGCGGGTCTCGGCCCGCTCGACCTTCACGTCGGCGCCCTCGGACCAGGAGGTGGCCGGCTGCAGCTGGTGGCCGTCTTCCTTGAACGACGGCAGCAGCGGCTCGATCGACTCTTCGGGCTTGCGCTTGCGCGTGCGCAGCCGCATGAGCGCCTTGTTGACGACGATGCGGTGCAGCCAGGTGGAGAGCTTGGCATTGCCCTCGAACCGGTCGAGGGCCTTGAAGGCCGAGATGAAGGCCTCCTGCACGACGTCGCGCGCTTCTTCCTCGGAGCCGACGATGCGCCGGGCCACGGCCAGCAGCCGGGCGGAGGTGGCGCGCACGAGCGACTCGTAGGCGGCGTCCGCACCCGTGCGCAGGCCGGCCAGCAGCGCGGCCTCGGCCGAGTCGTCGGCCAGTGGATCGAGCTCGGCGGTCATCGTCAGTCCTGTTCGATGCTCGAGAGGGCCGGGGCGGCGGACTGCTCGGCATTCGGCCGCCACAGCACCATCACCTTGCCCACGGTCTGCACCGACGTGGCGCCGGTGCGCTCGCAGATCGCCGCGAAGCTGGCCTTGCGTTCGTCGCGATCCGGGCCCCCGGCGCGGACCTTGATCAGCTCGTGCGCCAGCAGCGAGCGCTCGACCTCGGCGATGACCGCACTCGTGACGCCGCCGTGGCCGATGTGCACGACCGGCTCGAGCGCGTGGGCCCGGGCTTTCAGGTGGGCGCGTTCCCGCGAGGTGAGCGTCACTGCCATTTCCGCAATTGTAGCTGCACCGCTCCTGACCTCGCAGCCCGGCGTTGGTCCCCGGCCCGGGGCCGCCGGCCCCACCGCGCTTGGCGTACCGTGCCGCATGCGTGAGGATGGAACGATCGGAGGCGGTCATGACCAGGGTGATGTTGATACTGACGGCAGCGGGGATGGCGATGGCGGCGCGACCGGCCCTGGCGCAGGGCACGCCGCAGGCCGCTGCCGAGGCCTTGCTGGCGGTGGACCGGGCCTACTCGGCGGCCAGTGCGAAGACCGATGCCGTCGCCGGCCTCGCGGCCATGTTCGCGCCCGACGTCATCATGCCTGGGCCGCCGGGCCGCCTGCACCGCGGGGTGGCGGAGGTGACCGCGTCGCTCCGAGCCAATCCCGACACCGCCGGGGGCCGCGTGACGTGGACGCCGGTGCGGGTGGGGCTGTCGGCCGATGGCACGCAGGGCTTCACCTTCGGCTTCATGACGCAGGTGCGCCAGGACGGCACGACGCAGCCGTTGAAGTACATGGCCTACTGGGTGAAGGGCCCCACGAGCACAGCGGGATGGCGAGTGGCAGGCTACAAGCGGGCGCGCCGGCCCGAGGGGGAAGTGCCGACGACCTCGATGCCGCCGCTCGTGCCGCCGGCTCTCGTGCCGGCCGTGAGCGACGGCGCGCGCCTGGCGATGCTCGAGGGCGGTCTGGCCGAGGCCGAGCGCGCCTTCTCGGACGAGGCGCAGAGGATTGGCCTGGGCGCGGCGTTTGTGAAGTGGGGCAGTGCCACCGCCGTGAACATGGGTGGGCCGGCCAGCGCCGCGTTTGTCGTCGGCGCCGACGCCATCGGCCGCTCCGTGGGCGCGGGCGCACCGGGCACCACGAGCCCGGTGGAGTGGTCCACCGACGTCGCGATCGTGGCCTCGAGCGGCGACCTGGGCATCTCGTTCGGCTACATCCGGCCGCACGGCGCGCCGGGGACCGGGGCCCGGCCGCAAGGTCAGCCGTTCTTCACCATCTGGCATCGCGCCAGTGCCACCGCGCCCTGGCGCTACATCGCCGAGTAGCGGCCGCCACGGGCGGCGCGCCCAGAGCCCGGCGCAGAGCTCAGCGCGGGCTGCCGAGCACGATCCGCACGGCGTGCGTGCGGCCGTCGTCCACGATCGGGATGGCCGCGCCGTCCACCTCCACGCCGTCGAGCGACGCCGACCGCACGCCGCGGCAGTAGCGGTCGGGGTTCGTCACCGCAATCGCATACGTGGTGCCGCCGATCCGCCACGTGAGGTCGTAGCCGGGCCACGACGACGGGATGCACGGGTCGACGCCGAAGGTGCCGCCCCGCCGGCGCAGGCCGAGCATGCTCTCGATGCCGGTGCGATAGAGCCACCCGGCCGATCCCGTGTACCAGCTCCACCCGGCCCGGCCCGCGTGCGGCGCGCGGCCGTAGACGTCGCCCGCCACGACGTAGGGCTCGGCCTTGTAGCGCTCTACCCCCGCGGGCGTGCGCGTGTGGTTGATCGGGTTCAACATGTGGAAGAGCTCGGCGACCTCGTCGCCGCTGCCGAGCCGCGCCAGCGCCATCACCACCCACGCGGCCGCATGGGTGTACTGCCCGCCGTTCTCGCGCACGCCGGGCGGGTAGCCCTTGATGTAACCCGGTTCCTGCGCCGACTTGTCGAAGGGCGGATCGAGCAGCAGCAGCAGTTTGGCGCGGCGGTCGACCAGCGCCGACCGCACCGCGTCCATGGCCCGTTCGGCGTAGCGCAGCGGCACGGCGCCCGAGAGCACCGCCCACGACTGCGCGATCGAGTCGATCTTGCACTCGTCGTTCTGGGCCGAGCCGAGCGTGGTGCCGTCGTCGTAGTAGCCGCGCCGGTACCACTCGCCGTCCCAGGTCAATTCGAGCTGGCCAGCCAGGCGCGTGGCGTCGTCGTGGAACCGCGTGGCGCGCGCCACCTCATGGCGTGCGTTGCACAGCTCGGCCACATCGGTCAGCACGCCGTGCAGGAAGAAGCCGAGCCAGGTGCTTTCGCCGCGGCCGCCGTGGCCCACGCGGTTCATGCCGTCGTTCCAGTCGCTGGCCCCGAACAGCGGCAGGCCGTGCGCCCCCGCCGTGAGGCCGCGCTCCACGGCGCGCAGGCAATGGTCGAAGAGCGTGCCGTCTTCGTCGGCGACGCGCGGCAGGCCATAGGCTTCCTGTTCGTCGTCGCGCAGCGGCGGCCCGCTCAGGAAGGGCACACGCTGGTCGAGCACGGCGCGATCGCCGGTGGCGCGCACGTATTCCGCCACCACGAATGGCAGCCACAGCAGGTCGTCGGAGCAGCGGCTGCGCAGGCCATGGCCCGCCGGCTCGTGCCACCAGTGCTGCACGTCGCCCTCGACGAACTGTCGCGAGGCCGCGCGCAGCAGGTGCGCGCGCGCCAGATCGGGCCGGGCAAGCAGCAGCGCCATCACGTCCTGCAACTGGTCGCGGAAGCCGAACGCGCCACCCGGCTGGTAGTAGCCGCCGCGCGTCCACAGACGGCAGCTCACGGTCTGATAGAGCAGCCAGCGGTTGATCAGCGCATCGAACGAGTCGTCGGGCGTGCGTACGTGCACGGCGTCGAGCACCGCGTCCCAATGGGCGTGCACCCGCGTCAGGGCGCGTTCCGCCGCCTCGACGTGGCCATGCCGGGCCATCAGCGCTCGCGCGTGCGCCCGGTCAGTGCCTTGGCCCAGCAGGAAGACCAGCGTGCGCCGTTCGCCCGGCTGCAGGTGGCAGCGCACCTGCAGGGCCGCGCACGGATCGAGCGAGGCGCCCACGACCCTCGAGAGCGCCTGTTGCGTGAGGGCGGCCGGCGCCGCCACGCTGCCGTTGCGGCCGATGAACGCCTTGCGATCGCCGGTGAACGACACCGGCGGCTCACTGGCGCAGGCAAAGGCCACCTGGTGGCCGAACGTCTGGTTGTAGGCGTTCCTGGCGCAGATCGCCCCAGTGGCCTCGTCCACTTCGGTCACGACGTGCAGATGCTCGCCGTCGCGCGGTGGCCCGAGCATCCATTCGTTGTAGGCAAAGACGCTGAGCACGCGCGCGGCCGGGCCGTCGTTCGTGAGCGTGAGCCGCGAGATCTTCACCGGGTCGTCGGGGTCGACGAAGACGTCGAGTTCGTGGCCAATGCCGAGGACGCTGCGGCTGAACCGCGTGAGGCCAGCCGTGTGGCGCACCACCACGTGATCGGTGGCCGCGCGCGCCAGCGGCCCGGGCGTGGGCGACCAATACTCGCCCGTGTCGTCGTCCCTGACGAACAGCGCTTCCGACGTCGGGTCGCTCACCGGGTCGTTGGCAAACGGCGTGAGCCGGTTCTCCCGGCTGTTGCCACACCAGGTGTGGGCGGCCCCAGCGGCGGTGATGATCGTGCCGAACTGCGCGTTGGCCATTACGTTGACCCAGGGCATCGGCGTCTCCGCCGCCCCGTCGAGGGCCACCACGTAGGTGCGGCCGTCGTCGGCGAACCCGCCCAGACCGTTGGCGAGCGCGAGCGCGAGCGCGGGCCGCGGCCCGCCGGGCGCCGGGGCGCCGACCGGGCGCGGCCCCGTGGGCACGAGTGGCGCCGCCGGGACCCGCGCGGGATCGGGCCGATCGAGCTGCGAGCGCAGGTCGCCGGCATCGCCGCGCAGCACGGCGCGGGCGACGGTCTGCAGCAGGACGCTTTCGGCCTGCCCGAGGCGGTCGGCCCGCAGCAGATACGCTCCGCCGGGCCGATGTTGCCAGGCGCTCCAGGGCCCGTCGTCGAGCACTGCCGTGAGCTGGCCGTGCATCTCGTCGAGATAGCTCGTGGGGTGCTCGTTCACGATCACGAGGTCGGCACTGAGCCCCTTCAGCCGCCAGTACTCCTGCGCCTGCAGCACCTGCCGCACGATCGGCACGCCCGCGTCGCCGATCACCCGCACGAGCAGGATCGGCAGGTCGCCCGAAATCGCGTGCGGCCAGAGACCCGGCTGGCCGAGTCCGTTGAGGGCCGCCACGCGGGCCTCGGCGCGCATGGTGCCGTCGGTGCCGAACACCCGCGACGCCAGGCGTTCGAACAACACGCCGTCATCGGCCGACACGCCCAGATGGCGCAGGTTGCTCTGGGCGTGCGTCATGGCCATCGCGAACGCGCGCGTCGTCGCGCTCGCGTCGTGGTACTTGCGGGCGAGCGCCACGGCCGTTTCACGGTCGGCCGCCATGCCCGTGGCGAAGGCCAGGCGCACGGTGGCGCCCGGGGCGACGCGGATGCGCTGGCGCAGGCTCACGATCGGATCGAGCACGATGCCGGTCGTGCCCGAGAGCGAGCGTCCGTCGAGGGCCTGCGGCGCCGCCGCGGTGCGGCCGCGGCCGAGGAAGCGCAGGCGATCGGTCTCCCACTCGAGCGGCCCCTGCGGCCGTCCGTTGAGGCTGAGCGTATGGAACAGCCAGGCGCCGGCCTCGTCCGGTCCGCGCGGCCGGCGATGGCAGAGCAGCGAGGCGCTGTCGGCCAGGTGCTCGGTCTCGACGAACAGCTTGCCGAACGCCGGATGGGCGAGGTCGGCCGCGGCCGCCGTGAGCACCACCTCGGCGTAGCTCGTGACATCGATCTCGCGGATGCGGGTGCCGCGATTGCGCACCGTGAGGCGGCGCACCTCCACGTCGTCTTCGGTCGCCACCGCCACGTCGAGCACCGTGGAGACGTCGTCGTCACGGCGGGCGAAGGTGGCGCGTTCGGCCGAGAAGGTGACCGTGTAGTCGTCCGCCGCGCGGCCCGTGGGCTGATACGCGGCCGACCACAGGTCGCCGCTCCGCACGTCACGCAGATAGATGAACTGCCCGTCGGCGTCGCAGGTGGCGTCGCGACGCCAGCGCGTCACCGGCAGGCCGAGCCACCGGCTGCCGCCGCCGCCGGCGTTGGTCACCGCGGTGACGTAGCGGCCGTTCGACAGGAACTGCGTGTGCGGCACGAACGTGTGGGCGGTGCGGAAGCTGCGCGCCGAGACGGGCGAGACGGGTCCGGACACGCGCATGTCGTCCTGGGGCCGTGGATCGATCGGCGCGACGCCGCGCGGCACCCGTTCCTGCAGCAGCAGCTCGGTCGCCTGCACCCGCGGATCCGCATGGAAGCGTTCGACCATGCGGTTGCCGGCCAGAAGATTGGCCAGCGCCACCAGGGTCATGCCCTCGTGGTGCGCCATGTAGGTGGCCACCACGACGCCGGGCGCCGAGTCGTCGGGGCCCAACGCGTCCGGTCCGCGGTGCGTGTAGTCGATGGCGTCGAAGAAGCCGAACTCGCCTTCGAGGCCGGCGGCGGCGAGGCGGCGCAGGTTGGCCGTGGCCGCCACCGGGTCGATGGCTACCGCGAGCGCCGTGGCGTACGGCGCCACCACCAGATCGTCGCCCAGGCCGCGCTTCAGGCCGAGGCCGGGCACGCCGAAGGCCTTGTATTGGTAGGTGCCGTGACGGTCGACCAGATGGTAGGCCGACTCCGAGATGCCCCACGGCACGCCGCGGGCCTCGCCGTAGTCCATCTGCCGGCGCACCACGTTGCGGCACGACGAGTCGAGCAGCGTGTTCGGATGACTGCGCATCACGAGCAGCGGCATCAGGTACTCGAAGAGGGTCGCGCTCCATGACAGCAGCACCGGTGCGCCGTGCACGCTCGTCACGGGCCGCCCGAGCCGGAACCAGTGCACTTCGGGGGCATCGCCCTTGGCGATGGCGATGAAGCTGGCGAGGCGCGATTCCGAGGCCAGCAGGTCGTAACACGACGGGTCGAGCCGGCCCGGGTTGTCGGCATCGGGCAACACGTAGCCGATCGAGAAGAGCTGGCGCTTGGGTTCGAGCAGGAAGCGGAAGTGCATCGCGTCGACGAGCGCCGTGGCGCGCGCGGCCAGGTCGGGGGCGATCTCGCGCAGCCCGACCGCCAGCGTGATGAGCGCGCCCGCCAGGTTGCCGCTGTCCACCGTGGACACGTAGGCCGGCGCCAGCGGTGCCAGCGTGCGCGTGTCGTACCAGTTGAGCAGGTGTCCCTCGTGCTTGGCCAAGCCCTCGACCGTGGTCAGCGATGTCGTCGAGGCGGCGCACGAGGCCGGGCGTGTCGATGAACTCCAGATCGTGCGCGGCGAGCGTCGCCAGCAGGCCCAAGCCGATATTGGTGGGCGAGGTGCGGTGCGCAATCACCTGGTCGGGATTCCACTGCACGTTGTCGGGCGGCAGGAAGCGATCGTCGGCCGTGACGAACGTGTCGAAGTAGGCCCACGTCTTGCGCGCCACGGCCAGCAGGTAGGCGCGATCGCCGGCCGGCAGAGGCGCGCGTTCGGTGGTCGTCGGCCGGCTCAGCGCCCAGGCCATCCACGGCGCGGCTGCCCACAACACGAGCACCGGCGCGGCCACGGCCAGCGCCTCCGGGCGCAACGCGGCCACCGCCCCGAGGGTGACGGCGGCCAGCACCGGACTGGCGGCCATGTCGCGGGCGAACGCTCGTGGTTGCACTGGTCCACCCCGGGCGGCACTCGCCGCTGCGGTTTCCCATTCGAGCAGCCGGCGTTGCGTCACGCCCAGACGAATCAGGGTGGTGCCAATCGCATGCACGCGTTCACTGGCTTCGTTGGCCATGAACGCCAGCTGCACTCCGGCGCGGGCACCGGCGGCCTGCAGGTCTTCGACGGCTTCGCGCAGGAAGAGCCGCCAGCCGTGACCTCGCCGCGGCCCACGCACCATGTGCAGCACGCGGGTGAAGCCCGGGAAGACCATGGCCGCCAGCCCCAGCGAGGTCCACGCCGCCGCGTCGCCCGGCAGCACGGTCCAGCCGAGCACCAGCAGAAGCAGCGTAGCCGGCGGCAGCAGGCTGCGCCGCAGGTTGTCGAGGATCTTCCAGCGCGAGATGAGCGGCAGCCGGTTGCGGGCCGGGCCCTGCACGCGAGGGCACGACCGGGAAGAGCCACCACAGGATCTGCCAGTCGCCCCGCACCCAGCGGTGCTGGCGGCGGGCGTGTGCGAGCACGCTCGACGGGTAGTCGTCCACCACCTCGACGTCGCTGGCCAGGGCGGTGCGGGCGTAGAGTCCTTCGAAGAGGTCGTGCGACAGCAGCGCGTTTTCGGGCACGCGGCCCTCGAGCACCGCGGCGAACGCATCCACGTCGTAGAGGCCCTTGCCGGTGAAGATGCCCTCGCCGAACAGGTCCTGGTACACGTCGGACACGGCCGTCGTGTAGGGATCGACGCCGGTGTGGCCCGCATACGTGCGCGCGAAGAGCGAGCCCGAGGCGCTGGCCATGGTGACGCTGACGCGCGGCTGCAGGATGCCGTAACCGGACGTGACGCGGCCGAGCACCGGGTCGATCACCGCGCTGATGCAGGGGATGCGCGATGATCCCGATCAGCCGGCGCGCGGCATCGCGCGGCAGGCGCGTGTCGGAGTCGAGGGTGATGCAGTAGCGCACCGCCGGCAGCACGTCGAGCGCGCCCACCTGGGTGGAGAAGCTCGTGTCGGTGGCGCCGCGCAGCAAACGATTGAACTCCTCGATCTTGCCGCGCTTGCGTTCCCAGCCGATCCACGCGTGCTCGCCCCGGTTCCACTGGCGGTCGCGATGGAACAGGAAGAAGCGGTCGGCGTGGCTGGCGCCGTACTTGAGGTTCAGGGCGTCGACGCCGGCGCGCGCGCGCTCGAGCAGCGCGGCATCACTCTGGAGCATTGGCCCCGCTCGTGTCGGTGAAGTCGCTGAGGATGGCGAAGTGGATGCACGGGTCGAGGTTGCCGAGGGCCAGCACCTCCACGTGCTCCACCAGCGCGTCCACGCCGGGCAGGCTCGTGAGCATCGTCGGCACGATCACCATGGTGCGGGCCGTGTCCGGAATGCCGCTGGCGAACTCGAGCCGCGGCAGCCGGCGCGGGCCGACGAGCCGCGCCACGACGTACTGCACCACCGCGATCACGAACTCGCTGGCCGGCAGCAGGGCCAGCACCGCCACGAGGGTCTGCACGATCGGCGGGGCGCCGGCCTGCGTCGCATACGCCGCGGCACTGGCGGCGATGGCCGTCGTGCCGAGCGCGATTGCGCCCAGATAGAGCGCCGGGGCCTGGCCCAGTAGGGCGCGCCGCACGCGCAGGCGCGCGCTCGGCCGGTAGGCCAGGTCCGCTTCGAGGTCCGCGCGTCCGGCGTCGACCAGGTGATAGCCGACATGCGCCGCGCGTCCGCTGGACGCCCCCGCCGCCGCGGCCTGACGCGCGGTCTCCACCACCTTGAGGGCCACGCGCACCTGGCCTTCGCCCGTGGGCGGAGCCAGCTGCTCCACGGCCTGGCGCTGCTGGTCGCGGCTCAGGAAGTCCATGCGTCCGTACGCCCCGGACGGATCGCGTTGCAGCACCTGCTCGACCAGGCTGACCGACTCGACGAACTCCTGCCAGTCGAGGGTGGCGCACAAGCGCAGGCTGGTGATGGCGTTGGCCACCGACACCTGCGCCACACCCTGCCGCTGGTGCTCTTCGCGCACGGTCTCTTCCGCTGTGGTCTGACGGGCGGTGAGGGCGTCATCGACGGCCAGGCGCAGGGCGGGCAGGCGCAGACCGTACTCGCGCATGCGGTGCAGCACCTGCACGATGAACGCCGGATCGGATCGGGTCGGCGCGCCGGTCGCCGGCAATGGCCGATCGGCGCTTGCCGACACGTAGCGGTCGGCGGCGGCGCGGGCGGCGCGGGCCGAGAGCAGCTCATCGGCCAGGCGCCGCAGGTTCTCGATGAGCGCCAGCTTGAGCACGCTCGGCCACGCCCACAACTCACCGATCGTCAGCGGGGCGACGCGCTGGTAGCTGTTCAGGAACTGCGCGAGGCGCGGCCGCGTGAGACGGCTGTCGCTGTGGCGCACGAGCTCCACCGCCATCGCGTAGACGCGCGCATCGCCGGCGTGCTCGCGCGAGGCCAGCGCCGGCAGCGTGCGGGCGTAGGCGCGCGGCAGGTTGCGCGAGATGTCCGAGATCTCGGAGGTGACCAGGTGGAAGTTGTCGAGCAGCCACTCTGCCGCCGGTCCCACGAACCGTCCGGCCCGCACGTCTTCGGCGAGCGTGCCGTAGGCCTGGCGCAGCACCCGCACGTTGTCCTTGAAGCGAGGCCGGGTGTCGCGCGCCCGATGGCGGGGATTGGGGTCGAGCGTGAGCCCGGCAGCCAGCGCCAGGGCCCGATCATCGAGCCCCTCGATGCTGAGCAGTTGGTCGCGGAACGGCGCGGCAGCGGGCACCTTCCGGCTGAACCACCGGACGAACAGCGTCATCGGCGGTGCGCGCGTCGGTCGCTCATGCCGGCCGCCCTCCATGTGTGGCTTTGGAGGGCCAGGGCCAGGATGACCCAGAGGCTCAGGAAAGCAGAGTTCTCAGTATATGCCTTCGGGCACGCCAGGCGGCGTCAGGCCGCGGCGGCCGTCACCGGACCGCCGATGGGCAGGCGCAGGTAGAAGGTGGTGCCCACGCCGGGCTTCGAATCGAAGGTCATCTCGCCACCGTGCTTGTCGACGATTACCGACCGCGCAATCGCGAGGCCCTGGCCGGTGCCCTTGCCGATGCCCTCGAGCGTGCTCTGGTAGACGCCCGCGAGGCTGCGATTGAAGAGCAGGCGGTAGCGTTCCTCGCTGGCCCGCACGGCCTGGACCTGCGCATCCAGGCGCGCGTAGAGCCGTGCCGAGAGCACGGCAAGCGCCAGCACCAAGCCGGTGGCGGCGACCAATCCGACCATGCCGAGCGAGAACACGCTCACGGCGAACACAGCAGGAAGGTAATCGACGGTGGCGGGCCGCAGTTGAGCCCGGCCGTGCGAGGGAGCCCGCGCGACCGATCAGAGAAGCTGCACGACGGCGACCGCCGCGGCCGCGCCAGCCGTGGCCAGGGCCAGTTCCGCGCGGTCGCGCACGAGTGCGATGCCGGCCACGAGGAACATCGCCGCCAGGGCGAGGCACGCCCAGTAGACCTCGTCGGCGCCTTCCTCCACGCCGCCCCGCGCCATCTTGCGCACCGAGTCGACGACGGTGACGGCGATGTCGAGGTCGCGCTCGCGGTCGAGCTCCATGTAGCGTCCGCCGCCGGCGGCCGCAATCGTGGCCAGCGACGCGCGGTCGAGCCGCGAGTAGACCGGCGGCAGGGCCTTCTCCGGAGTCTCGGCTGGTGGTTCAGGAATGAAGCCGCCATTGCTCGTGCCCACGCCGACGACGAACACGGGCACCCGCTCGGCGCGGGCGGTCGCGAGGGCGCGCTGCACCTCGCCGCTCCAGGCCTGGCCGTCGGACAGCAGCAGGAAGGCCCGGGCGTTGATCGACTTGCGCTTGGTGACGCGCTCGTCCTGCGCCAGCAGCTTCAGCCCCCACGAGACGCCCATCTCGATGTTCGTGTCCCACGAGGCGTCGTCCTCCGCGCGGAAGGGCGGCTCTTCGAGGTGATCGATGAAGAAGAAGAACGTGTTGGGGTCGCGGGTGAGCCGCACCTGCGGCGTGGCGATGCGCGCAAACGAGGTCATGGCGATGCGGTCGCCGTCCCAGCGCATGGTCTCGGCCAGCACGCGCAGGAAGCGCATCGACCGTTTCCAGCGATCGCCCGGCATGTCGGTGACCCGCATCGAGGTGGAGCCATCCTGCAGAATCACGAGATCGATGCCGGCGCGGCGCACGCGGGTCGTGACGATCTGCGGGCGCGCCAGCGCCAGGATGACCGACGTGGTGGCACCGAGCAGGCACAGCCAGAAGAGCAGGCCGCCGAAGGCCGAGAAGGTCTCGCGCACCGGCACGGCCCGATGCCGCAGATAGCGGCGCACGTCGGCCCGCCGCCGCGCCACCTGCCACAGCCACACGACCAGCAGCGCCGCCGGCGCCACGAGCAGCCACAAGTAGTCGGGCTGCCCGAACTTCAGCGCCTGCCAGTCGATGGCGGGAAGGGTGAATCCCACGTGCCTATCCGCGGCGCTTGCGCTGTTCGCCTTCGCTGGCGCCCTGCGGGAGTTGCTTGCGCTCGTCGGGACGCATCGGCACCACCACCTTGAACTGCTTCATGTCGGCGCCCTCGGGCGGCTCGCCCGGCAGGCCGTGCAGGGTCGGGCCGGCCGGCAGATCCCCGGCCAGGCCGCGCGTGGCCGGCTCGGGGAACACGGGCTGCTTGCTCTGGGCGAACGACGCCCGCACGCGCGAGACGAACTCGTAGTTCCAGGCCGCGGTTTCGTCGCCGGGGCTGGCTCGCACCACATCCGCGTAGCCGCGCACGATGTCGTCGATCTTCTTCACGGCCGCGGCCTGGTCGGGCGACGCCTGGGCGGCGCGATAGGCGGCATGCGCGCCCAGCTCGAGCACGACCGGGTCGGTCTCCGACAGCGCGCCGGCGGCGTCGCGCTCCGGCGTGAGCCGGCCGTAGGCGCCCAGCCAATAGCGCGAGGTGGACTGCTGCTCGCGCAGCGACGACACCAGCGCTTGCGACAGGCGCGGCACGACGGCGCCACTCGACGCCTCGGCGCGCAGCGCCTCGTAGGCGCTGTCGAGGTCGCCGTAGCGCAGGGTGAAGAGCAGCTGCTGTGCGTCGGCCGTGCGCTCCTCGAGCCGCGAGGCACCGAAGAGCACCCGTCCGCCGGCCAGAAGGGCCACCGCCACTACGAGATAGCCAATCACCGATTTCATCGTGCGATCTCCTGCGAGTCCTACGGAAACGTGCGAAATTGCGGAGCCATCAGGCGCAGCGCCGCGGCCAGTGTCCACAGCGCCACCGCCGCCAGCGCATACGGGGCGAAGCGCGGCAGGCGGGCACTGTATTCCTTCACTTCCACCGTGCCGGCCGACAGGCGGTCGATATCGCGAATGGCGCGCAGCACCGCGCCTTCATCGGTCGCCGTATAGAAGCGTCCGCCAGTCTTGGCGATGCCGCGTTGCCACAGTGCATCCGGCAGCTTCGAGTTGCCCTTGCTGATGCGCACGAAATAGACCGGCACCTTCGCCTTGACGGCGTCGGTGAGCACGTCGTCGATGGTGCGGCCCGACTCGGTCACTTCGGCGTCTTCGCCGTCGCTGAAGATCACCATCAGATTGCCCGACGCGTCGAGGAAGTCGAAGGCGCGGAAGAGCGATACGGCCTGCTCGACTGCCTGCGCGATGACCGTGCCGCGGTCGGGGAAATTTTCCCACTCGCCCATGTTGCCGATGAGCGACAGGCTGAGCAAGATGTTGTCGTAGTCGGTCGTGAAGGGCGTGATGACGTAGGCCGTGTCGGCGAACTCGATGAGCGACACGAGGTCGCGGTACTGCCCAGCGATCCGCAGCTGCACGAAGCGTTCGGCCGCCGCCACCGACGTGAAGAACGTGGCCTCCATGGGCGCGTCCTTGGTGGTGAGCGTGCGCGCGGCAAACGGGGCGAGCATGCTCGACGAGCCGTCGATCATCAGGCTGATGCGGCGGCCGGGCCGGGTCACCTCGCGGCGCGAGAGCGGCGTGGCCGGGTCCGCGAGGGCGATGGCGAAGAGGGGCAGGCCGCTGAGCATCAGCACGAGGGGCAGATGGCGCAGCGCCGGCGTCCACGAGCGCACCCAGTCGCCGAGCACCGCGGGCAGCACCACGTGGCCGCGTCCCGGCGCGCGGGTGACGACCGAGCGCGCCACGAGCGCCACGAGGCCCACGCCCACGAGCGCCAGCACCACGAGCAGGGCCAGGTCCTTCTCGCCGAAGACGAGCTCGTTCAGCCGCACGCCGTCCCAGTCGGCGCGGGCGCGCTCGACGAATCGGCTGATGGCGGCAAACAGTCTCACGCGCGGCCCCGCCACGCCGCAATCGACGCCAGCAGCTTGCGCCACTGCTCGAACGGCCAGGCGTGGCGCAGCGCCAGCGAGCTGGCCAGGGGGCCGGCCGCGCTGAGCGCGCTGTCGAGCGTGCCGTCATCGAGCGGGGTGCGGCCGAAGCGCGAGGCGGTCAGGGTCAGCAGGCCGTCGCGCACGATCTGAATCGCTCCGTTGGTGGCGGCAGCCGACGCCAGGTCGGCCGGCGTGACCGACGCCGACACGAGGGCGTGACGGCGGCGCAGCAGGCCCTGGCTGAGGGCGATGTGTCCGCCGTGGGCGTTCTGCGCCAGGCCTTCGGACTGCGCCGCCGGGCGGCCGATGGCGTAGCTGGCGACGATGCGCAGGGCCGCCGAGGCGCGCCCGATCAGGGCATCGGTCCAGCCGTCCGACTGGCGCTGGCGCGACACGGAGCTCAGCTCGCGGCGGGCGGCCCGCAACACGGCCGCGCCCGACACGGTGGTGACGCGGGCCGCCGCGGGGGCGCGCACCGCCGTGTACATCCGCACCACCCCGAAGGCGGCCACGCCGGCGGCCAGGGCGTAGAAGAACCAGCCGGCCATGCCGAGCGCGCGGGCGCGAAAGCGCCGCGTCTCGAGATCGGCCAGGGTGAGTGACGAGGCGTCGCGGATGTCGCGGGCGTCACCGGCCACGAGCGAGAGCACGCGGATCGACAGCGCCGGCAAGTTGTAGCTCTGATCGCGGCCCTGCGAGGTCGTGCCGTCGGTGGTCGAGGTGTCGATCCGGTAGCCGATGGCGAGGCCGGCCAGGCGCACGTCCTGCCCGAACGACGTGTCGTTCAACAGGCGCAGCTGGTAGGAATACTGGAAGAAGCGCCGCGCCGGCGTGACCACATCTTCGCCCGCCGCGCCGCCGAGCACGTCGAATGGCGGCAGCGCCATCACGGTGTGATCGAGGCGCGAGCGGTCGACGACGGCCTTGGTCGACGGCGTGTCGAGCGCCGCGCACGTGAGCACCGCTTCGAACGGCTCGCCCATGCGAATCGAGGCGCGGTCGGTGCGCCACCAGCAGCGCACCGGGTCGGCTTCCACGGTGGGTCCGGCCGGGGGCGTCTGCGCGCGGGCGGTGGAAGGCAGGCCGCAGAGCACGGCGGCGAGGGCCGCAAGGGCAATCGATCGGGTCATCGTTTCCTCAGTCGACGCTCGACCGCGAACTCGGCCAGCGCAATGTCGCTCTTGGTGTCGTCGAGATCCAGGCGCAGCACGTCGAGACCGGCACGGCGCGCCTGCACCGCCACGTCGTCCTGCCAGCCGCGCACCTTCTCCGCCATCCCCGCCAGCTGTCCCCGCGAGACGACGCGCGCGCGTCCGGTCTCCACGTCCACCGCCTCGACCCAGCCGGCCGACACCGACGGCAGGCGATAGGCGAAGGTGGCATCGACGATCACCAGGAACACGTCGTGCTGGGCGTTCACCCGCGCCAGTTCGGCCAGCACCGGGGCGATGTCGTCGAACAGGAAGTCGGACACCACCGGCACGAGCGAGGTCTTGCGCATGAAGCCCGAGAGCGAGCCACTCAGGCTGCCCAGGCTCTTGAGATCCTCGAGGCCGCGTTCGTGCTGATAGGCATCGAGGCAGTGGATCACCTGGTTCTTGCCCACCCGCGGCCGCACCGCCTGCA
This sequence comes from uncultured Acidobacteriota bacterium, assembly GCA_963814395.1. Lineage (GTDB taxonomy): Bacteria > Acidobacteriota > Vicinamibacteria > Vicinamibacterales > UBA2999 > CADEFD01. Next base: position 85,295 of record CAWFCS010000025.1, on the reverse strand, counting down.
ACTGCTCGAACCCGCCCTGGAAGGTGATGAGACCGAACGTGTCCTGGAAGAACACGGCCGACATGCCGATGGTGGCGATCGCTCGAGCCACGGCGTGGGCGATGAGCACGTTGCCACGCGCCGCGGCCGGGCCGGCCACGCCCTCGGGCAACGCGTCGACGCCGCAGCGGGTCGATCGCGAATGATCGGCCACGACCACGACGCCGGCCGTGGAGGGCTGCGCGAAGTCGCGCATCACCAGCGGCGAAAAGTTGGTCAACGACGACTGGGCCCAGTCGATGTGCTCGAACCGGTCGCCGGGCACCCAGTCGCGCAGCCCCACGAAGTCGAAGCCGTTGCCGTGGAACAGGCTGCGGTGCTCGCCGAGCGTGAACTCCTTCATCCGCTTCAGGATGACCAGCTCGATCTCGCTGATCTCGGAGAGATTGACCAGCGGGGCGATCTCCTGCTCGCGCGTCCTCATGGAATCGGCACCCGCGCCACCACGTCCTTCACCACCGATTCGGCGGTCAGGCCGTGGCTGGCGGCGTGCGGGCCGAGCCAGATGCGATGACTGAGCACGTAGGGCGCCAGATCCTGGATGTCTTCCGGGAACACCTCGTCGCGCCCGCGCACGAGCAGCGCCCACACCTTGGCCAGCCGGCCCCACACGATGATGGCGCGGGGCGAGGCGCCCAGATCCACGCCGCGCTCCACCAGGGGCGACGGCGAGTGGCGGAGCCAGTCGGTGTCGGCGTTGTAGGGACGCGTGGCGGCAACGAGCTGCTGGATGTAGGTGCCGAGCCGCTCGTGCAGGAACACGTCTTCGTTGATGCGCGAGCGCATCGCGATGATCCGTTCCTTCGACATCAGCGTGTTGAGCTTCACGCGCTTGAAGTCGAAGTTCACGAGCTTGGCTTCTTCTTCGGGCGGCAGATAGCCCACGTTGATCATCACGGCGAAGCGGTCGGTGGCGGCTTCCGAGAGTGGAAAGGTGCCCTGGCCGAGTTCCACCGGATTCATGGTGGCGATGGCGAAGCTGAAGGCCGGCAGCTCGTAGGTGGTCTTGCCGACCGTGACCGTGCGGTCCTGCAGCCCTTCGAGGAAGGCGCTCTGGCTCTTGAGCGGGATGCGGTTGATCTCGTCGAGCAGAATTACTTCCGCCGAGGCCAGTGGCCCGAACTCGGTGATGAGCTCGCCGGTGGCCGGGTTGATCATCTGGAACCCGACCACTTCGGTGGGCTGCAGGTCGGCGCGGCCCTGGATGCGGGCGAACTTGGCATCCGAAATGGCCGCCAGGATGACGCCGAAGAAGGTCTTGCCCACGCCGGGCACGCCGCGAATCAGCAGGTTGCCGGCATTGACCTGCCGGTTCTCCTTCTTGTCGTAGGTGGTCGGAATCTCCGACAGCAGCACGACGTTGGCGAGGGTCTTGGCCGCTTCGTAGCCGACGAGGGCCTTGCCGCCTTCGGCGAGCACGGCATGGTGAAAAGCGATGGCTTCGGTGAGATTCTGGGTGCACGTGGAATCCTGGAAAGGCCAGATCCTATACCGTGCGGGCTCCGGGACCATAGGCCGAGGTTGCTCGTGCCGATATGAGAGGTGACGACCGCCGGGCTGAGCCGGGTCGGGAAGGACCGTGCAGATGAAGAACGAACGCCGCAGCTTCAAACGGCTCTCTGGCCCCTTCGATGGGAGCTGGGACGGCGCGTCGGGCATGCGGGATTGCCGGATCACCGACCTGAGCCCGGGAGGGTGCTTCATCGACGCTTATGCCAGTAATCCGGTGGGGGCCAGGATCACGACCGACATCAAGCTGGCGGGCCAGGCGTTCCGGCTGCGTTCCGAGGTGGTCTACGTGGACCGCGTGCAGGGCTTCGCGGTGCGCTTCCTCGACGACAACGACGCGGCCGTGCTGAAGGGCTTGGCCGACGTCATCGACACGCTGGCCAGCTAGAGCCGGGTTCTAGCGGCCGGTCGAGCCCCCGGATGACGCCGCGGAGTGACGCGGTGGGGGTGCTCGCGGCTCACACGTCGCCCCGCCGGCCACTCACACCTTCCGCCGACTTGTCCGGAATACGAGCGACGCCCGCTTTTCGCCCCTCGTCCGTGTCACTCGGACTCACGGTGTGAGTGGCGAGTCAGACAGCGCAGCGGCGAGGGCTCCGATTTCGCCGCGACGACCCCCACCGTGTCAGCCCGCGGCCGTGCTGCCGAAAGGGACCCGCCCTCCGGACATGACGCCTGCACGTGGTTCTATCCGCTATACGGCGCAGTAGCGGCGGTGACCGTGCCATGCGCACGCACAACAACCCCGTTCGTCCAGTTCGGCTGCGCGGCCTGCTTCTAGCTCGACTGGGTCGCGACCCAACGATGGAGCGGCGCGAGGTTCCTCCTAGCTGCAGCCAGCGAGGGTCGCCAGTCGCCCGAACGGTTGACCTCGATCTGCTGGCCAAAACTGCAGATGCGGAGACACGCCGAACTCCTTGGCGCCATGACGTTCGGTGGTCACCACTTGTCGCGATCGCCCGCGTTGCCCCTGGTCCGAGTTGAGACACGTGAATGCTTCGAGCAGGGTCGCACGCCAGGTGCTCGGGCCGATGTGCTGGTAGTGGTCAAGTTTGAATTGGCACGCTTTGCGCGGGCACACATGCATCGGCAGGCGTTCATTCGAACTCGGCGACGTAGATGATCACCAGAAAGAAGACGAGAAACGACAACGCTCCGACAATGAGTAGTACCCAGATTGTTGCTGCAACCGCTTGAGCAGCGCGAATCCGCCCATCTTGTTCGAGTCGATTCAGAAGCCACACGACGACCAGTGGCCCAGCGATGAGCACAACTGAGAAGACGCCGAGTACAAGCAACCCTCCTGCTTGTCGAGATGAGCGTCCAACTTGTCTCGCAAGGACCAACGGCGCGATCGCCGCGGCAGCGATGCAGGCTTGTTTTAGGAACCTAGTTGAGAATCTGCCGAGGAAACGATCGAGCCGGCCAGGAAGGGACTTTTCGAGTGCTCGGCCGCACTGTGAACAGAACATGGCTGCCGGCTCGAATGCTGCCCCACAACGCTGACACCGTAGTCCTTGTGCTGCCATTGCTTACCCGGTGACCGACCATCTATCGGAATATCGGGCTTCAACTGACGTCCTCCCGCCTTCAGTAGCGGATGGGTTTAGAATCCGGCGGTTACTTCCGCCGTGTTCGTCTTCGCTGTCAATTGCGCCGCGTAGGCGGCGGGCGTCAGCCCGTCGAGGGCCCCTCGTAGCCGAGAGCCTTCGTTCCGAACCGGCGTAACGCGCCGGCCGCGTTCGTCCTGATAGCGTGGCCAGTCCACGCGACGTACGACAACCGCGGAGAGACGCCGCGCCGGGTGATCAGGCCGCAGGCTGACGCGGTGTGAGCCGCGAGGACCCCCATCGTGTCAGTCCGCGACGCAGTCAGCGCGCGACGCACGGGCGGTTCAATCCCTTCAATCGTCTATAGTTGACTATCACAACCAAATAGATGATTCTGCCATCCACGCCAAGGAGGCGCGGATGGCCCGCACGACCGAACCCGACCCCACCGACGCGCTGCGCCGCTTCAACCGGTTCTACACCGCGCGGATCGGCGCCCTGGGCGGCGGGCACCTGGGCACGCCCCACTCGCTCACCGAGGCGCGGATCCTCTTCGAGCTCGGCGGCCACGGCCCCGCCACAGCGGCCAGCCTGGCGCAGACGCTCGAGATCGACCCGGCGCAGGTGAGCCGCACCGTGGCCCGCCTCGACCGCTCGGCCCTGGTCACACGCGCCCGGTCCGACGCCGACCGGCGCGCCCATCTGCTCACGCTCACGGCCCAGGGCACGCGCGAGTTCAGAAAGCTCGACACGCGGTCGCGCGCCCGCGCCGCCGAGCTGCTCGAGCCGCTGCCCAAGGAAGGCCGCGCGCGCCTGCGTGCGGCCATGCGCGCGATCGAAGAGGTGCTGTCAGCGGCGCCCACGCCCGCCCCCACCGTCGTGATCCGGCCGCACCGGCCCGGCGATCTGGGCTGGGTCGTCTCGCGGCACGGCGCCTACTACGCCGAGGAATACGGCTGGGATGCCACGTTCGAGGCGCTCGTGGCCGGCGTGGCCAAGGACTTCATCGAGAAGTTCGATCCGAAGTGGGAGGCGTGCTGGATGGCCGAGATCGACGGCCGGCCGGTGGGATCGGTGTGCCTCGTGAAGAAATCCGCCACCGTGGCCAAGCTGCGGCTGCTCATCGTCGACCCCTCGGCGCGCGGCCACCGCATCGGCACGCGCCTGGTGGACGAGTGCCTCCAGTTCGCCCGTCGGGCCGGCTACAAGAAGGTCACGCTGTGGACCAACAGCATGCTCGACGCGGCACGGCACCTCTATGAGCGGGCCGGCTTCGTCAAGGTGAAGACCTCGCCGCCCGAGCGGGCCTTCGGCAAGGATCTGGTCTTCGAGACGTGGGACCTCACCCTGGGGCCGCGGCGATGAACGCGCCGGAGCCCAAGGCCGTGGCCTACGTGCTCGGCCACACGCCACAGGAGCTGGCCCGTCTCGAGCGCCAAGCCGCCATCTTCGAGCGGCCCACGCGGGCCCTGCTCGAGCGCTGCGGCATCGGCCCCGGCCAGCGCGTGCTGGATCTGGGGTGTGGCGCCGGAGACGTCACGCTGCTCGCCGCCAGCGTGGTCGGGCCGGGCGGGCAGGTGATTGGCGTCGACCGCGCGCCCGAGGCCGTCGCCATTGCGCGAGCACGCGCGGCCGCCCTCGGCCTGCGGCAGGTGACCGTCATGGAATCGACCATCGACGCGCTCGACATCCCCGCCGTCGACGCCGTGATCGGGCGCTTCGTGCTGATGCATCAGGCCGCGCCGGCCCAGGTGCTGGCCCGCGCCGCGCGCCTCGTGCGTCCCGGCGGCGTCGTGGCCATGATGGAGTCGCACCTCGACGCGCTGGTGCGTGAATGGCATTCATGGCCGGCGTCGACTGCCTACGCCGCGGTGCTCGACCTGATGCTGCGCACGATTGCCGCCGCCGGCGGACGCACCGACATGGGCCTGCGGCTGCGCGGCACGTTCCTCGCAGCTGGCCTGCCCGACCCCGAACTGGACGTGCACGCCACGCTGACCGGCCGTGATGCCCCGCGCATGTGCCGCTACATGGCCGACAGCTTGCGGTCGATGGCGGACATGGCCGGGCGGCTCGGGGTGGACACGCTCGCGGCCGCCCGCATCGATGCCCTGGAGCAGGCCATGCTCGACGATGCCGCCCAGCCCGGTGCAGTGATGAACGGTCCGGTCGTGGTCACGGCGTGGTGCCGCACGCCATGAGCGCCACGGATGGCCGGGTGCCGCCGGCGGTGATCGTGCGAGACGCGCGCACGCCCGACGACGTGGCGGCGGCTCGGGTGCTGATCCTGGAGTACCAGGCGTCACTCGGCGTGGATTTGGCGTTCCAGCACTTCGCCGAGGAGGTTGCGTCGCTCGCCACCACCTATGGACCACCCGGTGGCGCGCTGCTGCTCGCGACCGTGGACGGGGCCCCGGCCGGCTGTGTAGGGGTCAGACCCCTTACGCCCGGATGCTGCGAGATGAAGCGGCTGTACGTGCGGCCCGCGGCGCGGGGTCATCATCTGGGCCGGCACCTGGCCGAACGTGCCATGACCGCCGCTCGCGCACTGGGCTACACGCGGATGCGCCTCGACACCCTGCCATCGATGCAGGGCGCGCAGGCGCTCTACGCGACGCTCGGCTTCTACGAGATTGCGCCGTACCGCGAGAACCCCGTGCCAGGCACGCGCTTTCTCGAAGCGGCGCTCTGAGTTTCTAGCGGAAGGTCCAGCCCACGCCGAACTTCAGCTCTGGGCTGTCGAGTGCGCCAATCTTGAACTCGAAGAACAGCCCCTCCGAGTGCTCCACGCCGAGCATGAAGTTCAGCCCGGCTTCGCTATTGGTTTCGCGATCGTTGCCCGGCCCCCGATCGAACGAGTAGAAGTTCACCGCCGGGCCACCGCCGGCGTAGAGCTGCCAGTCGTTGCGCCGCGGGAACTTGTAGGCGAACTCGAAGTTGAGCGCCACGAGCGTGAGGTCGTCGCCGAGTCCCGCTTCGACATTGGGACGGAAATAGACCCGATCCACGAGCGCGCCGGTTTCGTAGTGCCCGCCGAAATAGAACTGGTCGGGATCGATCGACACGCCGCCGCGCACGCCCGGCCCCTGGGCCGACGCGAGGCTGGGCATGAGCACGATGCTCCCTAGAATGAGTAGAAAGTGCATCACTGTCATGTTTCTCAGAGCTCTGCCGTGCATAGCGCCTCCGTTGGCAAAGGGCGTGCACGCGGCGTGCCACCTGAGGTTCGGCGCTCGGCCCAAGCAGCCGTCAAGGGCGTGGACGCGCTCGAATCAACGCCACTTCGTCGAAATGGAGGTCGGTGACGCCGAGCGATTCGACCACGAGGGTGGTCGGGCCGTCTCGGGCGAGCGAGCAGGGCACCCAGACCTTGCCGAACCCGTGGTCGGGGAGCATGCCCCACGCGATGTCTTCACGGCACGCCGTATTGCCCTCGAGGGTGGTCACGGTCACCCGCGCCACCGCCGCGTTCTGGTCAAGGACCGCCCCCCGTCTTCTGGCCGTCACGAGTATCTGGAAGCGCCCGGCGGGCAGGAACTCGTCGGCCAGCACCATGGCTGGCCGCACTTCCCCGGCCGCCGGCGCGTAACGGCCCATTCGCCCGGACTCCGGGTCCAGGACGTTCTCCGGGTTGGTCGCGTCGAGGTCGGCCGCGCGAAAGACGAATTCGGATGGGCCTGCGCTCCACTGGCCCGCCACGCCCGCCAACGTCAGCACGGCCGTGGCACCCAGTCTGGTTCTGCGCGAGGTGGTCCAGTGCCAGGCCGCGGCCATGGCGGCGGCGGCCGGTCCCGCGATGATCACGAACACGACCGGCAGGAACGGAACGGCGAAGCGATGGGACGACAAGGTCGCCATGTGCGTGGCGCAGCCGGCCGCGACGCACGCGGGCAGCACCCACCAGCGGCGCAGTGCGTTGGCTCGGTGCAGCCACGCGACCGCGCCGACCACGGCGATGAGGAGCCAGCCGCCCCGCGCCATGGGCAGGGACAGATCCAGAGGTATGGTCCCGGCCGAGGCGCGTGCGAGCCAGAGCGGTGTGGGCCGCGGCACGTTCCACCAGTCCCGTTGCAATCCCCAGAACGCCAAGCCCTTGCGGCCGGCTAATTTCGCGGCGCTGGCCGGTCGTTCGAGGATGAAGTTCAGGCCCGCTGGCTGCTCGATGGCGCCGCCGTTGTAGGCGCCCGAGTTCCGCGGGTTGTAGCCGAGCGTCAGGGCCGCGGCTCCCTTGTCGGTGACCAGGATCGTGCGGCCCTGCCTGGCACTCTGGAGCGCCGACCACCAGGTGACCGGCGCGGCAAACATCGCCAGAAAGACCAGGAGCAGCATGGTCCTGCGTGGTGCGCCTGCCCCTGGCGATCGCGCCAGCGCCAGCCATGCGCCAATGATGGGGACCACGCCGATGAACACCTCGCGGGTCAGCGTCAGCGCGCCGCCGGCCAGACCGGCGGCTGCCGTCCACGCCAGCGCGCGTCGTGGCGAGGCCTCGGCGGCTTTCACTGCGAGGCTGAGCACCGCAACCAGACCGGCGGCCGTCAGCACCTCGTATTGCACCGTGCCTACGTAGTGCCGCAGCGCCGGCGCGGTCGCGCACAGGCCCATCGCGACCCATGCCGCCTGCGAGCCCCACACGCGCCCGGCGAGCCATCCGCTGAGCAACGTGCCCGTCAGCAGGGACAGCCACAACATCAGCTTGGCGGCCAGCAGGGAATGACCGAACACGTGATACACGAGCCCGAGCATGACCACGAATCCTGGCGGCTGCAGCGGTGGCACGTCGGTCCAGCGCCCGCTGGCGGCGAGGGCGGCTCCCAGGTCGTCGTAGGTGGGGGCGTCGATCTGGAGGCTTGGCAGCACCGAGATCCGTGTGGGGTACGTGAGGACGTCGGCGAGCGGCAGCCACCATCCGAACGCGATCACGGCGACCGCCATCGCGACTGCGAGCCGCGAGGTGTCACCTGGCGATGGGCTGGGGTTCCGAGTCACGGCGAGCCTGCCCGGGTCTGCCTGCCCACCGGGCCTCGAGGTGGCGTGAGGGCCGCTACGGCGCGCTCGTGCGCGTGAGTACCAGGATGTGCTGCCATGGCAGCACATCGAGCACGGCGCTCAGCGTGAAGCCTTCGGGCTCCAGCTCCTGACGCACTTCGGCCACGCTCATCTTGTGTTCCGGCCGGATCGGCACGCGCGGGTCTTCCTTGCGGAACTCGAGCAGCACCAGCCGACCGTTGGGCTTGAGCGCCGTTCGCAGCTTGCGGATGAACGCCTGCGGCGCGCCGAGTTCGTGGTACACGTCCACCATCAAGGCCAGGTCGAGGGAGCCAGGCGGGAGCTTGGGGTCGTCGGGCGTGCCCAGCACCGGTACGACGTTGTCGAGCTTGGCGTTGGCGACGTTGCGCAGCAGCAGGTCGAGCATGCCGGGCTGGATGTCGGTGCCGTAGACCTTGCCGGTCGGCCCCACTTCGCGCGCCAGACGCACCGTGTAGTAACCCGATCCGGCGCCGATGTCGGCCACGACCTGGCCGGGCTGGATCTTGAGCGCCTGAATCGCCTTGCTCGGCGCTTCTTCCGACTCGCGCTCCGGACGCTCGAGCCATTCCGCGCCGCCCACGCCCATGACCGGTGCGATGACACGCCCGCTGATGGGATGGCGCTGCTGCGCCTGCAGCACGACCGAGAGCACCAGCGCGGTCGCAACCACGGCGAGGGATCGGAGGCGCGCGGGCGGTACGGTCACGTTTCCGCATCGTAGTGCCGCGGGCGGTGGTGGTCAATGCACGTGCCCCGCAGACCGTGCGCCGGGTCGCCCGAACCGCTAAGATATCGGCACCTATGGCCGCGATTTCCCCCTTTGCCGCGCTGCGCCCCACGCCCGCGTCGGTGGCGCGCGTGGCGGCAGTGCCCTACGACGTCGTGAACAGCGAGGAAGCCGCAGCGCTTGCGGGCGACGACCCCTTGAGCTTCCTGCGCGTGTCCCGCCCCGAGATCGAGTGCGCGCCCGGTACCTACATCTACTCGGACGAGGTCTACGCCAAGGCCGAAGACAACTTCGACCGCCTGCGCCGCGCCGCGCCGCTCGTGGTGGAACAGACCCCAAGTCTCTACGTCTACCAACTGCACATGGGCGGGCATGTGCAGACGGGGGTGGCCGCCGCGTATTCGGTGGACGAATACGCCCGCGACCTCATCAAGAAGCACGAGAAGACCCGGCCCGACAAGGAAGACGATCGCACCAGGCACATCCTGGCGCTGCGTGCCCAGACCGGTCCCGTGTTCCTGACCTACCGCGCTTCGGCGGCCGTGGATGCCGCGGTGCAGGCTGTCACGGCGAGCGCGCCGCTCTTCGACTTCACCGCCGCCGACGGCGTGCGGCATGTGGTGTGGCGCGTGCCAGAGGCCACGACGGCTGCCGTGGTGGCGGCGTTTGCCGCCGTGCCCGCGCTCTACATCGCCGATGGCCATCACCGCGCGGCCAGTGCGTGGCGCACGCATCAGGCGCTGGCGGCGGAAGGGCCGGGGGAACACGAGCGCTTCCTGGCTGTGGCGTTCCCCGATGCGCAGATGCACGTGCTGCCCTACAACCGCGTGGTGCGTGACCTCAACGGCATGACGGCCGAGGTCTTCACGGCGGCCCTGTCGGCGCGCTGCACGATTACCGCGCGTGGCCCGGCCACGCCCACGGGCAAGGGTCGCGTGGCCATGTATCTCGGCGGCCAGTGGTCCACGCTCGACTTCGGGCCGGCGCCCGCAGGGATCGCGCTCGACGCCTCGCTCGACGTGAGCCGCCTGCAGGAAGTCGTGCTGGGGCCGGTGCTGGGCATCCACGACATCCGCACCGACAAGCGCATCGATTTCGTGGGCGGCATCCGCGGCACCGCCGAGATTCGAGCGGCTGGTCGACGAGCGGCGCGTTCGCCGTGGGCTTCTCGCTCTTCCCCGTGTCGGTGAGCGACCTGATGCGCATCTCGGATGCCGGCGGCATCATGCCGCCCAAGTCCACCTGGTTCGAGCCCAAGCTGCGCGACGGCGTGCTCAGCCATCTGGTGTAGGCGGGCGCAATCCCATTGCCGAGGACATGCCGATGAAAGTGCTCGTCGCTGACAAGTTCGAACAGAGTGGCCTCGATGGGCTGAAGGCGATGGGCTGCCAGGTGTCGTACCAACCCGATGCCGTGGAGCAGGCCCTGGCCGACGCCGTGCGCGCCACCGCCGCCGACGTGCTCGTGGTGCGCTCGACCAAAGTGCCCGCGTCGGTGCTCGACGCCGGGCCGCTCTCGCTCATCGTGCGCGCCGGCGCCGGCGTGAACACCATCGACGTCGCCGGAGCCTCGGCGCGGGGCATCTACGTGTCGAACTGCCCCGGCAAGAACTCCGTGGCCGTGGCCGAACTGGCCCTCGGCCTGATGCTCGCGCTCGACCGGCGCATTCCCGACAACGTCGCCGAACTGCGCGCCGGCACGTGGAACAAGAAGGAGTTCTCGAAGGCCCGTGGCCTGCACGGCCGCACGCTCGGCCTGCTCGGCTTCGGCAACATCGGGCAGGAGGTGGCCGCGCGCGCCCGCGCGTTCGGCATGCCCGTGGTGGTGTGGAGCCGGCGCTTTGCCGCCAACCCTGACGAGGCTGCACGCGTCGCCGAAGACCTGGACATCACGGTGGTCGCCACGCCCGAGCAAGTGGTGCAGGCGGCCGACGTGCTCAGCGTGCACCTGGCGCTGGCCACCGACACGCGCGGCTTCGTGAACGCGGCCCTGCTCTCGCATCTGAAGAAGGGCGCCTACGTGGTGAACACGGCGCGCGCGGAAGTGGTGGACCAGCCGGCGCTCGTGGCGGCGATTCGCGAGAAGGGCCTGCGGGCCGGCCTCGATGTCTTCGCCAGCGAGCCGAGCGGCGCCGCCGGCGCCTTTGCCGACGACATCGTGCAGGTGCCGGGCGTCTACGGTACGCACCACATCGGCGCCTCGACCGATCAGTCGCAGGACGCCATCGCCGCCGAAACCGTGCGCATCGTGCGCACCTACAAGGACACGGGCCGGGTGCCCAACGTGGTGAACCTCGCGCGCAAGACGCCGGCCACGCACATGCTGGTGGTGCGCCACCGCGACCGTCCGGGCGTGCTCGCCCACATCTTCGGCGAACTGCGCGCAGCTGGACTGAACGTGCAGGAAACCGAGAACGTCGTGTTCGAAGGCGCCGAAGCGGCCGTCGCCCGCATCAACCTCGACGGCGCCGCCGCGCCCCACACCCTCGACGCGGTGCGCGACAACGCCCACGTGCTCGACGTGCAACTCGTCACTCTGTCGGCCTAGTCCCTAGTCCCTAGTCCCTAGTCCCTGGTCCCTGCCCTTATGTCCCAGCGCATCTTCAACTTCTCGGCCGGCCCGGCCGTCCTGCCCGAATCCGTCCTGCTCGAGGCGCAGCAGAACCTCGTGGCCTTGCCAGGCGTAGGCATGTCGGTGCTCGAGATCAGCCACCGCTCGAAGCCCTTCGAGGCGATTCTGGCCAAGACCGAGGCCGATCTGCGCGCGCTCGGCGGCGTGCCGGCCAACTACAAGGTGCTGTTCCTGCAGGGTGGCGCGTCGCTGCAGTTCTCGATGGTGCCGCTGAACTTGCTCACGGCCGGCACCACCGCCGACTACATCGTGTCGGGCGCCTGGGCGCAGAAGGCCGTGAAGGAAGCGCAGCGCGTGGGCACGGTGCACGTCGCCGCCACCACTGAAGGCGAGAACTTCTCGCGCGTGCCGCGTCAGGACGAGCTGCAGCTCACGCCCAATGCCGCCTACGTGCACTTCACCACCAACAACACGCTCTTCGGCACCGAATCGACCGGCGAGCCGAACGTGGGCGACGTGCCGCTCGTGGCCGACACCTCGTCGGACATGTTCAGCCGGCCGATCGACGTGGCCAAGTACGGCCTGATCTACGCCGGCGCGCAGAAGAACCTGGGCCCGTCGGGGGTCACGCTCGTGATCATCCGCGAAGACCTGCTGGCGCGCTCCACCAAGGCGCTGCACACGATGCTGAACTACGCCGTGCATGCCGAGAACGGCTCGATGTACAACACGCCGCCGTGCTTCGGCATCTACCTGATGGGTCTGGTGATGAAGTGGGGACTGGCCCAAGGCGGTCTGGCCGCGATCGGCGCCCTCAACGACCGCAAGGCCGCGGCGCTCTACGCCGAGATCGATCGCACCGGCTTCTACCGCGGCACCGCCGACACGGGCAGCCGCTCGCGGATGAACATCACCTTCCGCCTGCCGTCAGAGGACCTCGAGAACGCGTTCGTGAAGGCGGCCACTGCGGCCGGGCTCGACGGGCTCAAGGGCCACCGCTCGGTGGGCGGCATGCGGGCCTCGATCTACAACGCCTTTCCCGAAGCCGGCGTGACCGCGCTCGTGGAGTTCATGCGCGAGTTCGAGCGCACCAAGGGATAGGGCTGGGCACCTAGCTCGTAGGAGGACCAAACTTTCGTCCGCCGCGCCGTCGTCGTCCGCTGCGGCGGCGGCGGCGCGGCGGGTCGCCGTCGACCGGCGCGCCGGCGGCTGGCGTATGACGCGGCGCGCCTTCGCCGGGCAGGGAACTGGCTTCGATGAAGCCACGCCAGTGCTCGACGATCTCGGGCGCGCGGCCGTGCACGTCGAGCCAGGTGAGCGCGTCTTCGAACGGGCCCCGGTGCAGCAGCGCGCGTTTGGCGCGCGGCGACGCTTCCATATCCTGCAAGCGCCGCTGCACGGCCAGCAGTTGCCGCAGCCGATCGGTGTCGCGCCGCGCGATCGGCAGCAAGCCGATCTTGAAGAGCGGCTCGGGCGGCCCTTCGCGGCGGCGCCGCCGGCGTGCGGGTGGCAGTTCCACCTTCGGCATGTCCTCTTCGTCGTGCTCGTCGTCGGTAGCGTTGAGGTCGACGGGGGTGGTGCGTTCGCGCGTCGGCATCAGACCGAGCGGCACCACCATCGTGCCGAGCAGGATCGGGTTCGACAGCGACGGCGGCGCGGCGTCGAAGCGCTGCCGATAGGTGTCGAGCGCGTCGAGCGCGTCGAGGAAGCCTTCGTCGTCGGCGTGCGTCTGCAGTTCCGGCGTGATCGTGTCGAGCAGGCGATAGCGGGCCAGGGCCGCGAATGTCTTCTCGGCATGACCGGAACGCAGAATCTTGTAGTACTCCTCGATCATCCGCGCCGGCGACGCCTGGGCCAGGCGGTGACGATGCGTGGCGATGGCGTCTTCCACCGCGGCGTCGAGGGTGAAGTCGAGGCGCGCGCCGAAGACCACCGCGCGAATCATGCGCACCGGATCTTCCTGGAAGCGCTCGTTGGGATCGCCGATCGAGCGGATGACGCGCGCGCGAATGTCGTCGAGGCCGCCCACGTAGTCGATGATCGAGCGATCGGCGATGTCGTAGAACAGCGCGTTCACCGTGAAGTCGCGGCGGAACGCGTCTTCCTCGGGCGTGCCGAAGGTGTTGTCGCGATGAATCAGCAGATCGCGCGCCGTCTCGGGCGACAGGTCAGCAAGCTCGTCGGCGGCAGCCGTCTCGGGTTCACCGGCGGGAATCAGCTTGCGGAACGTGGCCACCTCGATGGCCTTGTCGCCGAACTTCACGTGGGCGAGCCGGAAGCGGCGGCCGATGATCCAGCAGTTCCGGAACAGCTTCTTGATCTGGTAGGGATGGGCCGAGGTGCCGATGTCGAAGTCTTTCGGGCGCCGGTTGAGCAGCAGGTCGCGCACGCTGCCGCCCACCAGATATGCGGTGTAGTTGGACTCGTTCAGCCGATTCAGCACTTTGAGCGCGTCGGGATCGACGGACGCGCGTGAAATCGGATGATCCGATCGAGGTACGATAACGGGCACGGTCATCAGCCCGCATTGTAGCAGACGCGGTTCCTGAAAATTACACTGAACTGTATTGTTTTCAATACGTTACGGGCGATTTTCGGCACCATTGTGCTACCATGCCTGCATGTCGCGCCCCCTCGGCATCGCCCTTGCGCTCGTACTGTGCAGCGCGTCGGTAGGCGCCACGCGCGAGGATCTGGCGCGGGCGCGCCTCCTGTTCAACGAGCGCAAGTTCGACGAGGCCATCCAGGCGGCCGACCTGGCCAGGAAGACTCCCGACACCGCTGACGCGGCCTCCATCGTGATGGCGCGTGCCCACCTCGAGCGTTACCGCCAGGTCGCCGACCCGGCCGACCTCGGCGCGGCCCGCACCGCCCTGGGCGGCGTGAACGTGGAGCGTCTGGGCACGGGCGATCGCGCCGAGTATCTCATCGCGATCGGCGGGTCGCTGTTCCTCGAGGACGACTTCGGCGCCGCGGCCGAGATCTTCGAATCCGCCATCGAAGTGGCACCGGCCGCTGGGGAGAACGCCCGCGAGGCCGTGCTCGACTGGTACGGCTCGGCGATGGAACGGTGGGCGGCGCCCTACACGACCAGCCGGCGTTCCGCCATGCTCGACCGGCTCGTGCGGCTGATGGAGCGCGAGCAGGCCAAGAACCCCGGATCGCGCGCGGCCTCGTACTGGCTCGCGGCCGGCCTGCGCGCGCAAGGCGAACTCGACCGTGCCTGGCACGCCGCCATCGCCGCCTGGGTGCGCGCGCCGATCGCCGGCATACGGGCGTTGGCGCTTCGCACCGACATCGACCGGCTCGTGCGCGAAGGCATCATCCCCGATCGCGGCAAGGAAGCCCCGGACGACGAGCGTGCCTCGCGCGAGACGGCGCTGCGCGCCGAGTGGGAACTGGTCAAGCAGAAGTGGAAGTGACAGGGACTGGGGACTAGGGACTAGGGACTAGGGACTAGGGACTAGGGACTAGGGACTGGGGCTCATCGACGTTGAACTGCAAAGAGTCGCTCTATTCAGCTTGACGTCGGCATGCCCTAGCACCCAGCCCCCAGCACCCAGCCCCTGAAGGAAGCAAAGCCTACGGCTTCGCTTCCTTCCAGTTCTCGCCCACGCCCACGTCCACATCCAGTGGCACGTCGAGCGTCACGGCCGCGGCCATCGTGTCGCGCACCAGCGCAGCCACGCGGTCGGCGTCGGCGCGCGGGGCTTCGAAGAGCAGTTCGTCGTGCACCGTGAGGATCATGCGCGACGCCGGGGCGTCGGCGCGCAGCACGCGGTCCACGTCGATCATCGCGCGCTTCAGGATGTCGGCGGCGGTGCCCTGAATGGGCATGTTCACCGCCACCCGCTCGGCCGCTGAGCGGATCTGACCGTTCTTGCTGGTCAGCTCGGGCACGGGCCGCTTGCGGCCGAACATAGTGCGCACCACCCCCGACACACGCGCGTCTTCCAGCGTCTTGTCGATGAAGCCGCGCACGCGCGGGAAGCCGGCGAAGTAGGCGTCGATGAACTGCTGCGCGGCCTGCTGCGACACGCCGATGTCCTTGGCAAGGGTGAACGCCGTCTTGCCGTAGAGCAGCGCGTAGTTCACGATCTTGGCGCGCCGCCGCAGCTCGTGGCGGTCGAGGCCGCTTTCGGGGCCGAACATCTTCAGCGCGGTCTGGTCGTGGATGTCGTCGCCGCGCTTGAAGGCGTCAATCAACGTCTCGTCGCCCGAGAGGTGCGCCAGCACGCGCAGCTCGATCTGCGAGTAGTCGGCCGAAATCAGCACGTGGCCGGGCTCGGCCACGAACGCGCGGCGGATCTCGCGCCCGAGCGCCGTGCGGATCGGGATGTTCTGCAGATTGGGGTCGCTGCTGCTCAGGCGTCCGGTGGCCGCCACCGCCTGGTTGAACACGGTGTGCACGCGTCCAGTCACCGGGTGGATCAGCGTGGGCAGCGCATCGATGTAGGTGCCCTTCAGCTTCGACAGGCTGCGCCAGTCGAGAATCAGTCGCGGCAGGTCGTGCGTAAGGGCCAGTTCTTCGAGCACTTCCACGGCGGTGGAGGGCGTGCGCGTGGTGCCCGTGCGCTTGAGCACCGGCAGCTGCAGCTTGTCGAAGAGCACCTCACCGAGCTGCTTGGGCGAGCCGATGTTGAAGGTGGCCCCGGCCTGCTTGTAGATGTCGGCCGCAAGCGAGCCCATCTCGTGTTCCATGTGGGCAGCCTGGCTCGTGAGCGCCTGGGCGTCCACGCGCACGCCCACGCGTTCGAGGGCGGCCAGGATGGGCACGAGCGGCAGCTCGAGGTCGCGGTAGACGGCGGCCACGCCCGCCGTGTCGAGTTCGGGCGCAAACAGTTCCGCCAATTGCCAGGCCAGGTCGGCGCGTTCGCCAGCGAAGTCGAGCAGACGATCCGGCGCGAGCGAGGTGAACGCCATGGCCTTGGCGCCCTTGCCGCGCACGTCGTCGGCGAGGCGCGCGCGGTAGCCGAGCTGTTCGAGCGCCAGCGGCTCCAGATCCTGGCTCGAGCGCGAGGCGTCGAGCAGGTAGGCCGCGAGCATCGTGTCGAGATCGAGACCCGCGAGCGTGATGCCGTGGCGGGCCAGGATGACCATGGCGAACTTCAGGTCGTGGCCCACCTTGGCCACCGCGGCATCCTCGAGCACCGCCTTCAGGATGGCGAGCGTGTCGTCGCGATCGAGACCGCCGTCGTTCACGAGCGTCACCGCGCCAAACGGCAGGAACCGCGCGGTTCTCGGACCGGTGGCACACACCAGCCCCGCCAGCGTGGCGCGCATGCCGGCTTCGCCGTCGGCCAGGGCGTGCACGGCCACCCGGCCGCGCGCGCGAATCTCGTCGACCAACGCCCGCACGCCGTCGAGCGTCTCCACCACGGCGTAGTCGGTCGTCACCGATTCGGCCGAGGGCGCGTAGTCGGTGACGAGCGTGCGGAAGCCCAGATTCGAGAAGAGCGTGTAGCAGCGGGCGCGTGACACGCCGCGGTAGGTGAGGGCCTCGGCATCGAAGGCGACCGGCACGTCGGTGCGAATCGTGACCAGCTCGCGGCTGCGCCGGGCGTCGTCGGCATGGGCGAGCAGCGCCTCGCGCTGCTTCTTCGCCTTCACCTCGCCGGCCGCCGCCAGCAGCGCGTCGAGCGAGCCGTAGGTGGCAATCGAGATCGCGCGCCCCCTTCTCGCCGATGCCCGGCACGCCCTTCACGTTGTCGGTGGCATCGCCCATGAGCGCCAGCACGTCCACCACCTGCGCCGGGCCCACGCCGAACTTGACCGCCACGCCCTCGCTGTCGAACCAGGCGCCGTCGTCCTTCGGGTTGTAGACGCGGATGTTGCCGCCGACGAGTTGGTAGAAGTCCTTGTCGCCGGTGACGATGGCCACGCTGAAGCCGGCCTCGGCCGCCTGTCGCGCCAGCGTGCCAATCACGTCGTCGGCCTCGAAGCCCTCGCTGGTCAGAATCGGCACGCCCATGGCCTCGCAGGCCTCGTGCACCCACGGAATCTGCTCGGCGAGATCCGAGGGCATCGGCGCGCGGTTGGCCTTGTAGTCGGCGGCAATCGCATCACGGAAGGTGGCCGCCTTCAGGTCGAACGAGGCCGCGATGAAGGCCGGCCGGTGGTCGGCCACCAGCTTGCGCAGCATGGTGACGAAGCCGTAGACGGCGTTGGTCGAGCGGCCGTCGGGACCGGTCAGCCCGCGGATCGCGTGGTAGGCGCGATACATCTGGTTGCTGCCGTCGATGAGGAAGAGCGTGCGCGGTTCTGTCATGTGGCGAGGCCGGTATTATGATGCACGATGGTGATCACAGGGGACCGGCAACGCGGCGGGGTGCACCGGCGCACGGTGTGGCTCGGGGCGATGCGGGTCATCGTGCTCCTGGCGGGCGTGGCCGGTGGCACGGCCTGCAGCAATGTCATCGCCCGGAAATACGAATACGAAGAAGACGTCTACCTGCGGCTCGACGGCTCGGCCACGGTCTACGTGAACGCCGCCGTGCCGGCCCTGGTGGCGCTGCGCGACGCGCCCCTGCCGCTCGATCCCGCCGCCCGGCTCGACCGCAATGACGTGCGCGCGTTCTACGAAGGCCCCGGGGTGCGCGTGGCGTCGGTGAGCCTGTCGCGACGCGAGGGCCGCCGCTACGTGCACCTGCAGCTGGCGGTCGACGACATTCGCGCGTTGAGCGCCCTGCGTCCGTTCGCGTGGTCGGCCTACACCCTCGCGCCGCGCGACGGCCTGCTGGTGTTCACGCAACAGATGACCGCGGCGGCCGGTCGCGACGCCGGACAGGTGGGCTGGCAGGGCGATGAGGTCGTGGCGGTGCGCCTGCACCTGCCGAGCCGCGTGCCGTTCCACAACGCGCCGAGCCGCACGGTGGAGCGTGGCAACATCATCACCTGGGAGCAGCCGCTGGCGGCCCGGGCCAAAGGCGAGCCCCTGGCCATCGAAGTGCACCTCGAGCAGGAGTCGATTCTGTTCCAGACCCTCACGCTCTTCGGCAGCATGGCGGCGTTGGCCGTGGCCGCCATGGTCGGTTTCATCTGGTGGGTGCGGCGAGCAGGGCGCAAGCCGGCGCCGACGCCGTCGTCGTAGCCCGTCGCGTCACGGATCGAGAACATGCCCAAGGCGACTTTCGGCTCGAAACCTTCTGTGCTCCGCTGCTCGCGGTGCGGCAAGTTCGTGGACTGGGAGGACGCGCGGCTGCAGATCGTCTGCGGCTGCCGCTCGCACGTGGAACTGCCGCCGGTGGAGGTGCGCCCGGCCAGCGACGCCGACCGTGCCGCCATCGCCACGCTCTTCCAGATCGATTTCGGACGATCGAAGCCGGTGACCTTTGGCGAAGAGTTCCAGGGCAGCGGCATGCCGGCCATCGTGGCCGACATGGACGGCGAGCTGGCCGGTGCGCTGGCCTACCGCCTGTACGACGACGACCGCCTGCAGATCGTGGCGCTCGCGACCCATCCGGAATGGCAGCGGTCGGGCGTGGGCGCCCAGCTCGTCGACCACGCTGAAACCGTGGCGCGGCAGGCCGGCGCCATGCGCGTGATCGTCACCACCACGAACGACAACCTGCCGGCGCTGTACTTCTATCAGCGCCGCGGCTACCGCCTCACCGAAGTGCGCACCGACGCGATCAGCGCCGCCGGGGGACCCAGCAACATCGCCGGCTTTGGCGGCATCCCGATGCGTGACGAGTTCCGCCTCGAGAAGACGATTGCGCCGGCGCGGGTGGCTGACTAGAACGGATTGAGCACGTAGCCCTCGGCGTTGAGCACGAGGTGTGCGGTCATGGCCGAAAGGGCCATCTGCACCGGCGCCGCCATTTCGGTGGCGGCGATGCCCCGGCTGCCGGCAGACTGTCCGCACAGAAAGAGCCGGACGCCCGCGCGCTTCAGCGCCTCGAGCAACGGCAGGTTGGGATTGTCGATGCCGTGGCGCTTGCGATATGCCTCGTTCGACAGCATGTCCTTGGCGGCCTCGCCGTGCACCACGACGGCCACCTTCAGCCGCTCGGGAGATACGCCGGCCTTGGCATGCATGTTCAGGAAGCGCGCGGCGGTTTCGAGCTGCGGGCTCACGGCTTTCGCGTCCGCGGGCGTGGCCGATACGTCGAAGCGCACCTTCAGCTCCTGCAGCATCGGCGTGGGCAGGCCGGGATTCGGCACGACGTAGGCGGCCCCGTAATCGGCGATCACGGGACCTTTGATAGGTAGGGCGGGGGTTTGCGCGGCGAGAGCCGCCGGCACAACGACCGCCATCAGGGTTACGACGAGAGGATGGGGACGCATACGGCCATCATAGCCGCCGCGCCCCCCGCTGGCGCTACTCGGTGATCTTCTCGAGCGCCTCACGCACCTCGGCGTCGGTCTTGAGCTCGTTCTTCACGTCGAACGACCCGAAGCCGATGGCCAGCGACCGCGCCAGCACGCGGTCGACGTGGCTGTTGACGACGCCGGTGAGCGTGACGTGCCCGCGCACCACCACGATGTGGATGGGCGGGTTGGCCATGGCGCCGTAGTTCCAGAACGAGGAGCTGCCGTAGATGGCCCGGGCAATCCGGAAGCGCAGTTCGTCGTCGAACTGCGACACCGGCAGCACCTGGATGTCGTTCTTCACGGAGTTCACGCCCGCCACCTTGGCGACGCGACGCTCGATGTCGGTCTTCTTGTAGGGCATCGTGACCCAGCCCGAGAGCACCACGTTGCCCTCGTCGACGCCGGCATCGATGCTGTCGAAGATGGTGAACTGGGTATAGCGGTTCACCTGGGTGGAGATGTCGTTGAAGATCTGCAGGTCT
Organism: uncultured Acidobacteriota bacterium; assembly: GCA_963814395.1. Taxonomy (GTDB): domain Bacteria; phylum Acidobacteriota; class Vicinamibacteria; order Vicinamibacterales; family UBA2999; genus CADEFD01. Next base: position 65,076 of record CAWFCS010000025.1, on the reverse strand, counting down.
TTGCGGTCCTGCGCGTAGCTGGCGCCCGCAAGGTGAGGACGAGCGCGAAGGCCATCAACGTGATCCGCTTGGTCATGACGTGTGCTCCTGGGGGTGGGCCGCCGTCAGGCTGACGGCCACACCTGGAGTCACTGCGAGGCGCATGCCAAGTCGAAGCAGTGGGCCAACAGGGGATTCCGCCAATGAATCCGTGTTCCGCTGGAGCCTGTGCTCTTGTGGGGACAAGGCGCCGCTACGGCACCACTACGGCACTACGACGACCACTTCGTTCGAGGGCGGGCTCGGGCCAACCGCATTGGCGGCGCGCACGCGCAGGTAGTAGGTGCCCGGCGGCACGGCGCCGGCAGCGGCGGTGTCGAGCGAGCCAAGCGCGATGACGCCGAGGTTGGACAGGCCGGGTGCGCTGCCGCCCTCGACTATGTAGGTGGTGGCGTTGCCTGCCCCAGCGGTCCAGGCGAGGTAGACGACGTTGCCCGCCACGGACGTGACGAGGCCGCTGGGCGCCCCTGGCGGCGTGGGCGTTGCTGGCGTCGTGAATCGCCACTCACTCGACGCCGGGCCCTCGCCCGACGCGCCCACGGCGCGCACGCGCAGCCCATACGAGCCCGGGGCCACGACGGCGGCCACTTGGGTTGCGCCGCCCAACGCGAATCGTCCGAGGTCGGACAGGCCCGGGGCGCTACCGGCTTCGATGACGTAGCCGAGCGGCGCGGGCGCCGCGCCAGGCGACCAGGCGAGCGACACGGTCGAGCCCACCACGGTCATCTGGATCTGGCGGGGAGCGCCCGGCTGCACGACGCGCGGCTTGAACACCGCGAGGTTCGACACGGGCAGCGTGCCCACCGACTGTGAGCCCGTAAGCACGAGATAGCCGTCGAGCCCGATGAGCTTGGCTGAAAAATAGGCGACGACGACGGCGGGCGCCCAAGGGAGAGGCTGGCCACTCAGGGCATCGAACGTGGCCAGCGGATACTCGCGGAAGCCGCCGTTCCCAGCGACGGCGAGGGTGCCGTCGACCTGTGCAATCTCGGGACCGATCGGCAGGTCGATGTTCAGCGTCGCGCCAGCGAGGCGATCGACGGCGAGCGTTCGAACGACGCGGATCTGGCCGTTGGGACCTGGGGGTTCATCGCGCACGTGCACGCCAAGGAACACCCGGTCCTGATACGTGTCGAGGTCGTACACCTCCAGGCCGCCGTGTTGAGGATTCCAGCTCGTGACCTCGAGGGACGCGAGGTCGAACGACACGGCGCCGTTCCGCCCGTAGCCAGGAAGGGTCGTGAACTTGCCGACCGCGTAGAGCGCGCCAGCGTGGACCTTGATGGCACGGACGTCGCTATCGGGGCTGGGATTCCACGGCAGCATCTGCCCAGCCACGAGGTCGTAGGCGGCCAGATTCCGCCGCGGCACGCCGTCCACGGCGTCGAAGAAGCCGCCCATGAAGAGCGTGCCGCCGTTGAGTGCCAGACTGGCGATGACCACACGGCCGAGCGCGCCGTTGACCGCGAGGCTCCTCGGAAATCGCACGCCGGTGGCAGCCGAATAGGCAAACACCTCCGACTGCAACCCTAGGAACGAAGCGGTGGCGACCACCACCAGATCACCCGCCGTGGCGAGCGCCCCGACGTAGTTCGAACTTGGCGGCTGGCCTTGGGTGGGCCGCCCGGTGGCGAGGTCGAGAGAGACCAGGCCGCGCCTGACGATGCCGCCTACGCTCCCGAACCCGCCGCCGATGGCCACCCGCCCCGCCGTGACGGACAAACCAGAAATGCCGGGCCCGCCGACCATCGGCGCCCACGGCAACAGCGCGCCAGTGGTGGCGTCGAACGCGGCCAAGTGCGAGCGAGGCGCGCCGCCGATATCCGTGAAGCTGCCGCCAACAAACAGCGTGTTGCCGTCAAGGGCCATGCTCCAGACGCTCGTGACGGTGGGCGACGCCCACAGCGTGACCCCGGTTGCCGCGTCGAGCGCCACGATCTGCGTGATGGCGCTGATGAAGCCACTGCGCACATAGACATGGGTGGGCGACGCCACCACGTCGCCGACGTAGGCCAATGTGGCGCTTGCGAATGAGCCATCGGGTTGGCCGCTGTTGTACGCACTGAGCGTGTGCGACGCCGCCGTTCGCTGAACGACGTACGCGCGAGTCCCGACGGCGGCGGCGACATCGGCGTTCTGCAGCGCCGGAAAGGCCACCACTGCGCCGGTGGACGCATCGAACGCCATCGCGGAGCTCTGAAAGTTTCCGACGGAGCGGCCGGAGCTGGCATAGACCACGCCGCCGCTGACGACGATGCGGTTGACGTCCAGCTGCGGCACGGCCGGAGTCCACGGCAAGAGTGCGCCTGTGGTGGCGTTGAACTTGGCGAGGCGGCCCACCCCAGTGGCCGCGAACAGCTCTCCGCCGGCGCTGGCCATCGCCCATGGGCTGGAGAACTCCGTCGGTGCCGCGAACGCAGGGTCGCGACTTCCGTCGGCCGCGACCCGGGTCAGCGTTCCCGCGGTGTTGGGCACGCTGCTCCCCGAGACAATCCAACCGCCCGATCCGTCGGGAACGACGTGGCTGACCGATCCGAATATCGACGTGGTGTTGAAGCTGGTGGGGTCGGCGGCGTCCACGACGGCGAATGCTCCAGTTGGCGGGCCGACGTAATCGAACCCGCCGCCTACGACGAGCGTGTTGCCGACCTTCACGGCGTCCGCGACTGGCCCATCCGGTACCCACATCGGGATCGGCGTGTTCTCGATCGGCGTCTGCGCGTGGGCAGCGACCGCGAGGCAGAGGGTGAGTGCTGCGGAACAGAGCACGGTGCGGGTGACGCGCATGTCGACCTCTCGACCGCACGGGCGCGGGGCGGACTCCGGCGGCAGAGACGATGTTACCCCCCGGGTGGTCGAGCCCGTGCCTACTTCGTCGCGGTGTAACCGCGCCGCGCGCGTACGGCATAGCCGGGCCGGTTCACCATCACCCGGATCGCGCGCCAGCGGCCGTCGCGATGGCCAGGGCAATGGATAGCCGAGGTATTACTGCTTGCTGGCTCCGGCGGGGACAGCCCGCCGCTACGGCACCACCACGACCACTTCATTCGAGGGCGCACTCGGGCCAACCGCATTGGCGGCGCGCACGCGCAGGTAGTAGGTGCCGGGTGGCACGGCGCCCGCGGCGGCGGTGTCGAGCGAGCCAAGCGCGATCACGCCGAGGTTGGACAGGCCGGGTGCGCTGCCGCCCTCGACTATGTAGGTGGTGGCGTTACCCGCGCCGGCGGTCCAGGCGAGGTAGACGACGTTGCCCGCCACGGACGTGACGAGGCCGCTGGGCGCCCCTGGCGGTGTAGGCGTGGCTGGCGTCGTGAATCGCCACTCACTCGACGCCGGGCCCTCGCCCGAGGCGCCCACGGCGCGCACGCGCAGCCCATACGAGCCCGGGGCCACGACGGCGGCCACTTGGGTTGCGCCGCCCAACGCGAATCGTCCGAGGTCGGACAGGCCCGGGGCGCTACCGGCTTCGATGACGTAACCGAGCGGCGCGGGCGCCGCGCCAGGCGACCACGCCAGAGACACCGTCGAGTCGACCACGGTCATCCGGATCTGACTGGGCGCGCCCGGCAGCACGACCCGTGGCCGGTACACCAGGAGGTCGAAAACCCGGGGCGCAGCGTGGCTCCAGCTGCGAGTCACGACGAGGTAGCCGTCGAGGCCAATCAGCTTCACGAGTGGTGGCAGCGCCGACATTGCCGACTCGGAGGTGTAGACCCGCGGATTCCACGGCAGCCGTTGTCCGCTTGCGGCATCGACGGTCGCGAGCGCATGCTCGGTTGTTGATGAGGAACGGCCGTTGCCGGACATCGCGAGGGTGCCGCCCACCACCGCCAGTTCCGGCCCAAAGGCCTGGTCGACGTTCAACAGCGCGCCCGAGACGCGATCCACCGCGAGAGAGCGCACGACGTTTCCGCCCATCTCGACGCCGAGGAACACGCGGTCTTGCCACGCGTCGACATCGTAGACCCGCAGCCCGCCATGCGGCGGATCCCACGATGTGAGGTCAAGAAAGGGCAGGCCGAACGACGCGGCGCCGCTGCGGTCGTAGCCAGCCAACGACCTGAACAGCCCCACGGCATAGAGCGCACCGGCATGCACCTTCAGCGCGCGGACGGTGTTGTCTGGGCTCGGATTCCACGGCAGCATCTGCTCGGCCACGAGGTCGTAGGCCGCCAGGTTGCGCCGCTGTTGACCATCGACCGCAGTGAATTGACCGCCGATGAACAGCGTGCCGCCGTAGATGGCCAGGCTCGTCGTCTCGCCGCTGACCGCGAGGGCCTTCGGATAGCGGACGCCAGTGGACGCCGCGAAGGCAAAGATCTCTGGTGGGTGCGTGTTCGTGGCAGCGACCACGAGGTCGCCACTGGCGGTCAGCGCGAAGACCCCCGCCGAGTCAGGCGGTTGCACGGCCGCGGCACGCCCGGTCGCGAGATCGAGCGCCACCAGGCCGCGCTTGTGCATGCCGCCGACACTCGAGAAACCGCCGCCGAACGCCACGCGCCCGTCCGCCGCCGCCACGGCCGTCACGAAGCCGCCGACCAACGGGACCCACGGCTGCAGCGCTCCCGTCGTGGCGTCGAACACCGCCATGCGCCGGCGGGTCTCGGTGCCGACCCTGCCGAACTCTCCTCCCACATACAGCGCGTTGCCATCGAGCGCGAGGTCTCTCGGCGCGCCTTCCAGATAGTTGAACCCCGGCGAGGTCCACACCGTGACGCCGGTGGCCGCATCGAGGGCGACGACGTGTGCGGGATCGGTGTCGGTGCCATGTCGCACGATGGCGTAGACGAGCGAGGGCGCGGCAACCACGCCATCCACTGAGGCAAAGACCCGGCTGGTCCACGTCGGCAGGGGCGTGCCGTCGAGGGTGTGAGCACTGAGGGTGTGGGCGGTCGACGCCTTCGTGATGACGTAGACGCGCGGGCCGAGTGCGGCTTGCGCTTCCCCGGTCTGCAGGGCCGGAAACGGCAGGGACGCGCCCGTTGCGACGTCGAGCGCCAAACCGCTGGAGGTGTAGACCGTGCCCGGCGATGCGGTATACAGCACGCCGCCGCTCGCGAAGAGATGGCTGATGCTGAGCGGGGTCACGGCCGGCGTCCACGGTTGCAGCGCACCGGTGACGGGGTCCAAGGCCAGCAGCGCGCGGCGGGGCGAGCCGTCGGCCGGAAGGAATGCACCACCCACGAACAGACGCCCACCGCCCAGGGCCAGCGCATACACGCTGCGCAGCGGCGGAGCCGCGAACTGCGGGTCGACCCGCCCGTCGGCCAACACGTGCACGACTTCCGGTGTTCGAACTTCCCCGGAGGCGGAACTGCGTGCCACGTACCATCCGCCCGCGCCGTCGGCCACGATGTCGTTGACCCCAGAACTGAGCTGGGCGAGGGTGTTGAGGTTGCTCGCATCGGCGGCGTCAGCGATGGCGAATGCGCCGGTCGGCGGGCCAATGTGGTCGAATGTCCCGCCGATGACGAGCGTGTTCCCGACCTTCACGGCGTCGAGCACCGCAGAGTTGGGCACCCACATCGGGATCGGTGTGTCCTCGAGCGGCGTCTGTGCGCCGGCAACCGGCACGGCCATGGCCGAGATCAGAGCCACGGCGAGCACGGCGTTCAGGGGCGATATCAGCTTCATTCGAGGTCCTTGACCTGCGATGTCGGTCGGTGTCCCCGTCAGTCTACGGCACGACGACGGCCACTTCGTTCGACGGCGGACTCGAGCCAACCGCATTGGCGGCGCGCACGCGCAGGTAGTAGGTGCCCGGCGGCACGGCGCCCGCGGCGGCAGTGTCGAGCGAGCCAATCGCGATGACGCCGAGATTGGACAAGCCGGGCCCGCTGCCGCCCTCGACGATGTAGGTGGTGGCGTTGCCCGCGCCGGCGGTCCAGGCGAGGTAGACGACGTTGCCGGCCACCGACGTGACCAGGCTGCTTGGCGCCCCTGGCGGCGTGGGCGTGGCGGGCGTGGTGAACCGCCACTCACTCGACGCCGGGCCCTCGCCGGAGGCGCCCACTGCGCGCACGCGTAAGCCATATGAGCCGGGCGCCACGACGGCGGCCACTTGTGTGGCGCCGCCCACGGGGAAGCGGCCGAGGTCGGACAGTCCCGGTGCGCTGCCGGCTTCGATGACGTAGCCGAGCGGCGCGGGGGCCGCGCCGGGTGACCACGCGAGCGACACGGTCGAGCCCACCACGCTCATCTGAATCTGCCGTGGCGCGCCGGGCAGCACGAGGCGCGGCTTGAACACCGCCAAGCCCGCGAAGGGCCGGCCACCGACTGACAGCGGACCCAGGACCGCCAGATGACCATCAAGTCCAATCAGCACCTCGCCGTTGTCAGAGAACTCGCTCGCGATGACACTCGGAGTCCACGGAAGGGCTTGACCGGTCGTGCCGTCGAACGTGGCCAGAGAGAGTGGGGTGTCGGGCCTTGTGTTGATCCGACCGTTCCCGCTGACGACAAGCGTGCCGCCGACCTGCGCGATGTCTGTGCCGACTGGGAGGTCGACGTTGAGCAGCGCGCCGGAGAAGCGATCGACGGCGATCGTCTTGACGACGCTGAACGGTGGAGTCTGTTGGAATTCGTCTCTGACGTGGACGCCCAAGAAGATGCGGTCCTGCCACGCGTCGGTATCGACTACGTACGATCCTCCGTGCTGAGGATTCCACGAGGTCGCCTCGAGGGTATTGAGGTCGAACGCCACTGCACCACTGCGACCGAGACCGATTAGCGACCTGAAGAGGCCTACGGCGTAGAGCGCTCCGCCGTGAACCTTCAGCTTGCGAACGAAGTTGTCAGGACTCGGATTCCACGGACGCAGCTGGCCCGCGACCAGATCGTAGGCGGCCAGGTACTGTCGCGCCTGGCCGTCCACGCCGCTGAACGCCCCACCCAGGAAGAGCGTAGGCCCATGGATGGCCATGCTTGTGACCGCGCCGTTCAGTGGCAACACCTTCGGATAGCGCGTGCCGGTGGCGGCCGAGTAGGCAAACACCTCGGGTACTACGTTGAAGGGATAGTTGCTGGTCGCGGCGACCACCAGATCTCCGCTGGCCGCAAGGGCTGTAACGTAGCTCGAATCCGGTGGCTGCACAGCCGTGGGACGGCCGGTGGTGAGATCGAGTGAGACGATGCCGCGCTTGACGATGCCGCCGACGCTCCGCAACAGCCCGCCAAAGGCGACCCGCCCCGATGTCGCGGCAATCGAACTCACCCAGATGCCGCCAACCGAAGGCGCCCACGGCAGAAGTGTCCCGCTGGTTGCATCGAACGCCGCCATGCGGGTTCGGGCCTGTCCGCCCGCGCGGGTGAACTGGCCTCCGACGAATAACGTGTTGCCTTCGACCGCGAGCGCGAGCAGACCGCCATCGCGGGCGACCAGGTCCAAGTAGCTGAATGTCGGGGAAGTCCACGCAAGCGCGCCGGTGTTGGCATCGAGCGCCACGACCTGTGTCGGAATCAGCGGACCGCCAACCGTACGCGCGGCTACGAACACGTGGGTGGGCGAGGCCTCGACGGCGTTGACCGCGGTGTAAACGACGTCAGGGAAGGTCGTCACCCTCTGTCCGTCAGCAGTGTAGGCGCTGAGCGTGTGCGTGGTAGGCGTCTTGGTCACCACGTAGACGCGGTTGTCGGCAACGGCGACGACCTCGGAGTCTTGCAAGGCGGGGAACGGCACGGTCGCTCCGGTGGTGGCGTCGAACGCCAGCGCGGTACTCAAAGTGGCGCCAGAGGAACGAGAGGAGTTCACGTACAGAACGCCTCCACCCGCGACGAGCCGGTCGATGTTCGTCGGTAATACGGCGGGCGCCCAAGGTAGGGCCCCACCTGTGGCGGGGTCGAGGGCCAGAAGCCTCTCCTGCAACCCGCCCGGCCCCGAGACGAACGTCGCTACGAATAGACGTCCAGCCTCGACCGCGATTGTTCGACCCCCTGTGGCCGGAGCCACGAAATTGGGATCGCGTTCGCCTCCGGAGTTGATGTGCACCAGTGCCCCCCCCGGCCCGCCGACCGCGAAGGGATCCTGAAGGGCAAACCAGCCGCCCGAACCGTCGGCAATGACCTTGTGCACGGATCCCGTCAGGCCAGCTCCGGCGCTGAAGCTGGTCGCGTCCGCGGCATCGACGATGGCGAATGGACCGGTGGGTGGGCCTACGTATTCGAAGCGCCCACCGACCACCAGCGTGTTGCCGACCTTGACGACGTCTGCGACGGCGCCATCCGGCACCCACATCGGGATCGGCGTGTCTTCGAGGGGCGCCTGCGCGCGGGCAGTGACCGCGAGGCAAAGTGTGAGTGCCGCAGAACAGAGCACGGTGCGGGTGACGAGCATGTCGACCTCTCAACCGCACGCGCGTAGGGGCAGACGCCGACGGCAGGGGCCATGTTACCCCCCCCCACGCCGAGACTCTTCGCTACTTCGTTGCGGTATACCCGCGACGCGCGCGCACCGTATAGCCGGGCCTGTTCACTTCCACGCGGATAGTGTGCCAGCGGCCATCGCGATGGCCGGGCGAGGGATAGCCCAAGTAGGTACCTGCTTGCTCAGCTCGTCGGCGATGTTCGACGTGGCGGGATCGAGGTCGCGCGCGGTGCGCACGATCTCGGTGCGTCCGCCGCTGTCGTCGGTGAGTTCACGGAGTGCAGAGGCGTTCACGCGGTCATCACCCGCGCTGCCTCCACCGTAGACGCCGCCACCCCCGCCGCCGGCACCGCCGGGCAGCGTGGGCCCTTGCGGCCACGGGGAGCCGCGTCCGCCCCCAGCGCCACCGCCGCGGGGAAACGGAAAGGGCATGCGCGGCGCCGGTTGGCGCACCACTGGCGGCGTGCCGCGCCCGCCGCCGAAGGCCGACTCGGACCGGCCGTCGATGCCCACGGCGTAGACCAGCACTTCGGTTTCGCGAATCATCTGCTTCAGCTCGGGCACCGACACGCGGCTGTTGGTGTCGTTGCCGTCGGACACGATCAGGATGGCCTTCTTGCGATGTTCGCCCTGCTGCGCCACCGGAATCGACTCGGCCACCGCGTCGTACATCGCCGTGCCGCCGGTGGGGTTGATGCGCGCGAGCCGCTTGCTCACGAGCGACTTCTCCTTGGTCCAGTCGTGCACCAGTTCCGGCGTGGCGCCGAAGCGGAAGAGGAACACCTCGTCGTCGGGCGCGAGCAGGTCGAGCAGGAAGCGATCGAGCGCGGCCACCGCCGAGCTCATCTTCTCGCCCGACATGCTGCCGCTCGTGTCGAGGGCGATGCCCAGGCTGACCGGCACGCGCTCGGAGCTGAAGTGCGTCACCTCCTGCGACTTGCTGTCGTCGAAGACCACGAAGTCGTCTTGCGTCAGGTCGGACACGAAGCGGCCCGAGCGGTCGGTGACCGTGACGTTGACGTTCACGAGCTCGACGCCGCTCTTGAAGCGGAAGCCGTCTTGTCCGTGCAGCGGCACCGACGACGCGGCCAGCGCGGCCGCGGCCGCCAGCACGCTGCATCTCGTCCACGAGCGCCGGGCAGTGTGTGGGTCATCATCATCGCGCCTCCGCCGTGACGGCCGCCGGTTGGTTGGTGCGGCGGTCGACGTGCGGCAACATCGCGCCGGCGGCGTGGAAGCTCACGCGGTAGCGCGCGGCGGTGGAGAGCTCACCGAGCGTCACCGCAAAGGTCGCGTCCTGGCCGGCGGCCAGGGGCGACGATTCCACCCGCGCCGACTGCGTGCCGATCAGGATGCCCGCGGCGTCGAACACGCGCACCTCGGCTTCGAGCTGCGGCACGCTGGCGCCCGCGGCCGGATTCCGCACGAGCCCAGCCACGGCAAGTCCGCCCTCGCCGCGATTGTGGCTGAGGGCGACGAGTTCGAGCGGGACGCGCGCCGGGCCCACCACGGTGCCGACGGCCCGGGAACCCACGAAGCCGATGCCGGCAAACGTGATGACCACCGCGGCGAACACGCCGGCCGCGCCCATGAGCCACTGCTGGCGCCCGGCCGAGCCGCTCACCGGCGACGGCTGGCCGAAGAGACCGCCCGTGGCTGGCGCGTCGCGCTGGCTCCGAGGCCGTTGGCTGGCTCCACCGGCATGAACTCCTGCAGCCCCGAAGGCTCCTGCACCGCGGGCCGCGCAGCCTCGCTCGTGAGGCCGGCCGCGGCCACGAGCGCGGCCACCCGCGCGGCGCGCCGCTGCCGCTCGGCGCGCGTGACCTGCCACGCCACCGTGCACGCCACCGCGGCCACCACCAGCGACACCACCGTGACGACGAGCAACATCGTGTCCATAGCTGCGTGCCTCGCGCTCCGCTAGCGGAGCGTGAACTCCACCGACACTTCCACGATCACGTCCACCGGCGTGCCCTTGAGCCGGGCCGGCGCGAACTTCCACTGCCGCACGGCGGCCGCGGCGCGTTCGTTGAGACCGCCGCCCAGGCCGCGCAGGATGCGCACGTCGCTCACCGAGCCGTCGCGGCGGATGGTGATCTCCATCTCCACGTCGCCGGTGATGTTGGCGCGGCGCGCTTCGTCGGTGTACGCCGCCTTCACTTCGCGCAGCAGGCGCGGCGGGTCGATGCCGCTGCCGGCGCGGTAGGGGCCGCCGCCCATGCCGCCGCCCGAGCCGTCGCCGATGCCCGAGCCGTTGCCCTCGCCCATGCCGGTGCCGCTGTCCGGTGCCGGCGCCGCCGCCAGCGCCACTGCCTTGCGAGGGCGTGGGCGGGGGAGGCGCGTCTTTCATGACGCCTTCGGTGGTGCGCGGGTCGGCGGGCGCCGTGGCGATGGGCGCCATCACCGGCGGCAGCATCTTCACCTCGAGCGGCTTCGGCGGCTCGATCGGCTTCTCGACGGGCGCCGGAGGCGGCAGCTCGCGGGCGGGCAGCGGGCTGCTCAGGGAATGGCTGCCTTCGCGTTCGGCCTTGGGCGGCGCGAGCTTCTGCTTGAGGCCACCGCCGCCTCCGCCACCGCCCGGCCCAGGCAAGGCGAGATACACGAGCCGCACGGGTTCGTGCGACACCACCTCGTCCACCGGCTGCTCGGCGCGCAGCGAAAAGCCCAGGCTGGCGAGCGCGGCCAGCGTCAGCGCGGCAAGACCGTGGAGGCCTGTCGAGAGCAGCACCGGCAGGCCCGCGGGTCTGGACGAGGCCGGCGCGATGGCCAGCACCGAACGCGACTCGGCGCCCACGGTGGCGCCCGCCGCCAGGGCGCGCACGGCGGTCGACCGCCTCGGCGGCCGGCACCAGCGCGCCCATCGGCGCACCGGGCACCTCGGCCGAGCGTCACCAGGCAGCCACGGGCCGCCAGATCGCGCACGACGGCGTCGGACACGCCGGCGGCCGCGGCGATCTCGGCGAGCGAAAACAGGTCGGTGTCGTTGGGCGCGGGCATGGCGGCACCTGCCACCTTCGCAAAAGCCTTGCCGATTCTGGCATGTTCCGGCGCCGTCCGGCGGCCGGATGAATCAGGCCCGATTCCCTGGCGTTTTCGCACCGCCCTCGCGGCGCGCCCGCGCCCGCCGCCTCGCTCCAGCCCGGCTGATGCGGCGCGGTGACACCCGTGTCCTAACGAGGACGCCCTGCAGTGTCCCCTATACTTCTGGGCATGAGCACCCAGGGCGCGTTTGCAGGCAAGGTGGCGGTGGTGACGGGAGCCAGTTCGGGCATCGGCCGGGCGACCGCCCTGGCGCTGTCGCGCGAGGGCGCGTCGGTGGTGCTCGTGAGCCGCGATGCCGGAGCCCTGGCCGCCGTGGCGGCCGAGGCCGCCGGGCCCGGCGCACGCGGTGGCCGCCGACGTCACCGCCGACGACACGCCCGCGCGCGTGATGCGCGAGGCGGTCGAGCGCTTCGGCGGCCTCGACGTGCTCGTGAACGCCGCCGGCATCATCGGCACGGCCGCCACCGACGCCACGAGCGACGAGCTCTTCGACCGCATGATGGCCATCAACGTGCGGGCGCCGTTCCGCATGATGCGCGAGGCCTTTCCCGCTGCTCAAGGACGCGGCGCGGCAACGTCGTGAACATCAGCAGCGTCAACGGGCTGCGCGCCTTTGCCGGCGTGGCGGTCTACTGCTCGAGCAAGGCCGCGCTCGACCACCTCACGCGCTGCGCCGCGCTCGACTGGGCGCCGCACGGCGTGCGCGCCAACTGCGTGAATCCCGGCGTGACGGTCACCAACCTGCACCGCCGCGGCGGCATGGACGAGACGCGCTACGAGGCGTTCCTGCAGCGGGCCAAGGAAACGCATCCGCTGGGCCGTCCGGGCACGCCGGAAGAGATTGCCGACGCGGTGCTGTTCGTGGCCTCGGACAAGGCGGGCTGGATGACTGGCGACACCATCGCCGTGGACGGCGGCCGCCACCTGACGTGCTTGCGCTAGCGGCGTAGCGCTCGAGCCCTCGCGCCGGCGGGCTAGAGGCTCACGCCTTCGACGAAGCGGAAACTCGTCACTTCGGCCAGCACGCGCACCGGCCGGAAGCCGGCGGCCTGCAGTTCCGCCACCGCGTCGTAGCCAGCGGGGCGGGGCGTGGCCTTGGCAAAGAGCCCGGTCGAGCCCAGCCCCTCCACCACCTCGATGCGGCCGCCCGCGCGCAGCGCCCGCCGCAGGTTGGCGAGCACCGTGGCGCGCAGCGCCGGGGCACGATTGGCGAAGCTGCCCTGGGTGTCGTCCACCACCGCCATGTCGAACGACGCGGCGTCGAACGGCACCTCGCCCTCGCGCGCGATCTTGAGGTCGAGCAGCACGCCTTCCTTCGACGCGGCGCTCCGGGCGCGCACCGCCTGGTGCTCGTCGAAGGCCACCGCGGCGGCGCTGCCGCTCATGCCGACCTTGGCGCCGAGCCCGGCCAGCAGCACCGGATCGTCGCAGCCGACCAGCACGAACTTCTCGCCCATGCGAACGCCCGTCATCGACACCTGCAGCGGGTCGATGGCCGGCTGGCGGAAGAAGCGGATCAGCATGACGGCCATCATAAGCCGTTTGCCCGGCTGCCTCCTGGGGCGGCGTGATATATTTCCCCAGTGAAAACCCCAGTAGAAATCGCGCCAGCTACCGGCAAACTCGGCATCCTGCTCGTGGGCCTGGGCGCCGTCGCCACCACCACCATTGCCGGCGTCTTCGCCATCCGCAAAGGCCTGGCCCAGCCCATCGGCTCGCTCACGCAGATGGGCACGATCCGCCTCGGCAAGCGCACCGAGAACCGCTCGCCCAAGATCAAGGACTTCATCGGTCTGGCCGGCCTCGACGACATCGTGTTCGGCGGCTGGGACATCTTCGCGGAAGACACCTACGCGGCGGCCCGCACGGCCGGCGTGCTCGAACCGAGCCTGCTCGACCAGATCCGCCCCGAGATGGAAGCCATCAAGCCCATGCCGGCGGTGTTCGACCAGCGCTACGTGAAGCGCCTGAGCGGCCCGAACGTGAAGAAGGGCAAGAACAAGCGGGATCTCGCCGAGCAGCTCATCGCCGACATCCGGAACTTCAAGGCCAAGAACAACTGCGACCGCCTCGTGATGGTGTGGACCGGCAGCACCGAAGTGTTCATGAAGGAAGGCCCCGTGCACCAGTCGCTCGCGGCTTTCGAAGCCGGCCTCGAGGCCAGCGACGACGCCATTCCGTCGAGCATGATCTACGCCTACGCGGCGCTCAAGGAAGGCATTCCCTTCGCCAACGCCGCGCCCAACCTCACCGCCGACATCCCGGCCATGCTGGAACTGGCGGCGCTGACCAAGGCGCCCGTGACCGGCAACGACATGAAGACCGGCCAGACGCTGATCAAGACGATCATCGCGCCCGGCCTCAAGGCGCGCATGATCGGCGTGCGCGGCTGGTACTCGACCAACATCCTGGGCAACCGCGACGGCGAGGTGCTCGACGACCCCGAGAGCGTTCAAGACCAAGGAAGAGAGCAAGAAGAGCGCGCTCGACTACATCTTCCAGCCGCAGCTCTATCCCGAGCTCTACAAGGACATCTCGCACGTCGTGCGCATCAACTACTACCCGCCGCGCGGCGACAACAAAGAGGGCTGGGACAACATCGACATCGTGGGCTGGCTCGGCTACCCGATGCAGCTCAAGATCAACTTCCTGTGCCGCGACTCGATTCTGGCGGCGCCGATCGTGCTCGACTCGGCCCTGTTCCTCGACCTGGCCAAGCGTTCGGGCATGTCCGGCATCCAGGAGTGGCTGTCGTTCTACTTCAAGGCGCCGATGCACGCCCCCGAGGTCTACCCCGAGCACGACCTCTTCATTCAGCTCATGAAGCTGAAGAACACGCTGCGCTACCTGAAGGGCGAGGAGCTCATCACGCACCTCGGCCGCGAGTACTACGACTGAAGGTGCTCGCGCGCCCGCTGGCCCGGCGCTACGGCACCAGCGTGAACGTGTAGACCTCGCGCACCGGCTTGCCCTGCTCGACGCCTTCCACTTCGGCCGTGAGCGCGCTGCCCGCTCGCCGGTAGCGAATCAGCTTCGGGTGGTCGTGCGCCGGGTTCTCGAAGACCGCCAGGTTCGGACCACTCGAGGTCAGCGGGAACTCCGTGGGCGGCCGCCCCCCGGCTGGGCGATGTAGATGATCGCCTCGCCGCGGGTGACGATGCGCAGGAACTCGAAGCCCACCATGCGGCCCTGCCGCACCGTGCGGCCCAGGCCGAGCATGGCGCCGCCCTCCGGCCGGGTCCAGTGCTCCTCGACGCTCGCCGTGCCCGCGGTGCCCCGCCACGCGCCGGCCAGCCACTGCAGGTCGCCGATGGCCGCCGCGGGCGCCAGCTCCGGCTGCGCGGGTCGTGCTCCCATCGGCAGTACGGGCCCCGCCAGGCACAGCACCGCCACCATCGCTACGTGTCGCCAGTCGTTCACCGTGCACACTCCCGCGCCGTTATCGCACGGATTGCCCTGCCGCGCGTGCTGGTGTGACCAACGGTGGGCCGTATGGACGCGTCTGCCACGATAGAATCGGCGCCATGGCCGACGACACCCCGGGCACCTCCTCCGCAATCGACGCGCTGTTGAACGAGCACCGCCAGTTCGAGCCGAGTGCGGCGTTCCGCGCTGCGGCGACCATGAACGACCCCGGCATCTACGACCGCGCTGCCGCCGATCCAGAGGCGTTCTGGGCCGGTTTCGCCGCCGAGCTCGAGTGGTTGACGCCGTGGGACACGGTGCTCGAGTGGACGCCCCCGTATGCGAAGTGGTTCGTCGGCGGGACGCTCAACGCCAGCGTCAATTGCGTCGACCGCCACGTGCGCGGGCCGCGCCGCAACAAGGCCGCCATCATCTGGGAAGGCGAGCCCGGTGAGCGTCGCACGCTCACCTACTTCACGCTCTACCGCCAGGTGTCGCAGTTTGCCAATGTGCTGAAGGCGCAAGGCGTGGTGAAGGGCGACCGCGTGGCGATCTACATGCCGCTCGTGCCCGAACTGGCCATTGCCATGCTGGCGTGCGCCCGCATCGGGGCGGTGCACAACGTGGTCTTCGGCGGGTTCAGCAGCGAGTCGCTGCGCGACCGCATCAACGACTCGCAGTGCAAGCTGCTCGTCACCGCCGACGGCGGCTATCGCCGTGGCAACATCGTGCCGCTCAAGCAGATGGCCGACGAGGCGCTCACCGGCACGCCGTCGATCACCTCGGTGGTGGTGGTGAAGCGCGGCGCCGCCGACCTGCGCGTGCACATGCAGCAAGGCCGCGACCACTGGTATCACGAGCTGATGGAGGACGCGTCGTACACCTGCGCGCCCGAGCCCATGGACGCCGAGGACATGCTCTACATCCTCTACACGTCGGGCACCACCGGCAAGCCCAAGGGGATCGTGCACACCACCGGCGGCTACCTCACGGGCTGCTACGCCACCACCAAGTGGGTGTTCGACCTGAAGGACGAGGACGTCTACTGGTGCACCGCTGACATCGGCTGGGTCACCGGCCACAGCTACGTCGTCTACGGTCCGCTCGCCAACGGCGCCACGGTGGTGATGTACGAGGGCGCGCCCGACTGGCCGAAGAAGGACCGCTTCTGGGAGATCATCGAGCGCTACGGCGTGACCGTCTTCTACACCGCGCCCACGGCCATCCGCGCGTTCATGCGCTGGGGCACGGAGTGGCCCGCCAAGCGCGATCTGTCGTCGCTGCGGCTGCTGGGATCGGTGGGTGAGCCGATCAATCCCGAAGCGTGGATGTGGTACCACGAGCACATCGGCCGCGAGCGCTGTCCCATCGTCGACACCTGGTGGCAGACCGAAACCGGGTCGATTCTGATCGCGCCGCTGCCGGGCATCACCAGCACGAAGCCGGGCTCGGCCACGCGGCCTTTCCCCGGCATCTCGGCGCACATCCTGACGGATAAGGGCGATCCGATTGCCAAGGGCGGCGGCCTGCTGGCGCTCACGAAGCCGTGGCCCTCGATGCTGCGCGGCATCTACGGCGACCCCGAGCGCTTCATGCAGCAGGTCCTGGAGCCGCTGGCCCGACATCTACTTCACGGGCGACGGCGCGAAGCTCGACGACGACGGCTTCTTCTGGCTGCTCGGCCGCGTCGATGACGTGCTCAACGTGGCCGGTCATCGCCTGGGCACGATGGAAGTGGAAAGTGCGCTGGTCGATCACCCGAAGGTGGCCGAGGCCGCCGTGGTGGGGCGCCATCACGAGATCAAGGGCCAGGCCGTAGCGGCGTTCGTGACGGTGAAGGAAGGCGTGGCGACGTCGGAGGCGCTCGCCGACGAGCTGAAAGCGCACGTCGTGCAGAAGATCGGCGCCATCGCCCGGCCCGACGACATCATCTTCGCCGCCGACCTGCCCAAGACGCGCTCGGGCAAGATCATGCGGCGCCTGCTGCGTGACATCGCCGAGGGCAAGGCCCTCGGCGACACCACCACGCTGGCCGACCCGGCCGTCGTCGCCCGGCTCAAGGAGCAGTACGCGGACGACGCTGGGATGCTCTAGGGGCTGGCAGGTTGCAGGTGCTGGCACGCTCCCAGCCCCCAGTCCCCAGCCCCTGGGATCCGTTACTTTTCCAGGATGAACGTCACCTTCATGGCGACGCGGTATTCGATGATCTTGCCCTTCTGCACGACCACTTTCTGGTCCTGCACCCAGGCGCCCTCGATGTTCTTGAGGGTCTTGGAGGCGCGGGCGATGCCTTGCTCGACGGCGTCTTCGAAGCTCTTCTTGGATCCGGAGATGATTTCGGTGACTCGTGCCACTGCCATGATGACCACTCCTTCGTGACGCACGCCCCTGGGGTGGGGTGCCACGACTGTCAGGGCCAGATGCGGCCCCGGACCGCTATCGTACAGGAACCTCGGCCGTCCGGCCGACGTCTGTGATGGAATGAAGGCTGCGGCGGCGTGCCGCGCGGAGACCCCGGTCATGGCCCTGATTGAGACGAAAGACCTCTGGAAGACCTACACGATGGGCGACGAGGAGATCCACGCCCTGCGCGGGGTCAGCATCCAGATCGAGAAGGGCGAATACGTGGCCATCATGGGCCCGTCCGGGTCGGGCAAGTCGACGCTCATGAACCTCATCGGCTGCCTCGACACCCCGAGCAAGGGCACCTACCTGCTCAACGGCAAGGAAGCCAGCACCATGAACGACAACGAGCTGGCGCGCATCCGCAACGAAGAGATCGGGTTCGTGTTCCAGACCTTCAACCTGCTGCCGCGCGCCACGGCCCTGCACAACGTGGAGCTGCCGCTCGTCTACGCCGGGATTTCGTCGAAGGAACGGCTCGAGCGGGCCAAAGGTGCGCTCGAGAAGGTCGAGCTCGGCCAGCGCATGAACCACAAGCCGAACGAGCTGTCCGGCGGTCAGCGCCAGCGCGTGGCCATCGCCCGCGCGCTGGTGAACAACCCGTCGATCCTGCTGGCCGACGAGCCCACCGGCAACCTCGACTCGAAGACCGGCGTCGAGATCATGGCGCTCTTCGAGCGCCTGCACGAGGCCGGCAACACCATCGTGCTCGTGACCCACGAGGCGGACGTGGCGGCGCATGCCAAGCGTCAGATCCTGATTCGCGACGGCCAGGTGGAGAAGGACGTGCGCCAGGCGGCGTAGCTACCGACCGGTGCCGGGCGGTGCCGGCTGACCCGGTGGAAGCACGCGCCCGCCGGTCTTGAACCGGCGGTACTTCGAATACGTGGCCTCGCCTGCGCCCCGTCCTTGCGGCGGCACGAAGAACACCTCGCGCATCTTCAGCGGCACGGTCAGACCCACGGCGTCGTCGTGCCCGAAGTCCACCGCCACGACCGCTTCGAAATCACCGGCGCCGGCCGCGGCATCCCGCGTCGTGACCTCGGCCCGGCAGAGACGCCCAGCTGCCTTCCTCGATCCAGGCCGAGATGCGGCTGGGCATGTCGCCTCCAGCCGGCCGCTGCACGAGCGTGGGCCTCCCCGTCTCTGACAAGTCCAGGCGCTGTCCGCGGCAGCCGCCGATCGCTTCGGCGCTCGTGGCGAGCGCGGTGATCGTGAACTGCGACTCGTGCCGCGGATGCAGCATCTCCAGGGGCAGACTGGGCAGGTTGATGGTGCGTGGGGCGCCGAGGTTGTGGACCGCGCTGGCGATGAGCAGCGCGCGCGCACGATCACCAGCGGAGTTGTCGGTCACCGACAGCAGGTCGGCCAGGCGACGGTCCGCCGCCAGCGGCGCCTCCGGGACGCGCGATGCACACCGGCTCAGCGTCCGGGGTTGCCGTGCTTCCGTCCGCCCGTCCACTCGTCGTCGCCAAGCACGCGGAGCCGATGCGTTGGGTCATGCGCTCGACGGCGGTCACCGCTTCGCCGTGAGGTAGGCGTTCAATGCGCGCCGCAGTGGTCCGCCGCCTCGGGAACGGCCTGGCCACGGGCCGGCCTTGCAAGACCGCGCGCGACGGGTTCGCGAGTGCGGCAACGCGGCGGTGCCAGCGCGTCGACGTCGGACGGACGGCCGGCGCTCATGCTGCGGCGGCACAACCGCGCCCCGGCGCTCGATGCGGCGGTAGTTCGAGTAGTTGGCTTCGCCTTCGCCCGAGCCTCGTGGTGGCAGGAAGAACACTTCGCGCATCCGAGAGGGCAGGGTGAGGTTCAGCGCCTCGTTGCGCGAGAACTCCACCGAGATCACCGCCTCGAACTTCGAGACGCCGTGCTGGCCGTCTCGCGTGCGTACTTCCGCCTTGCACAGACGACCGGTGTCGGGCTCCACCCAGGCGGCCACCGTGCTCGGCATGTTGCCGCCTTGTGGCCTTTGGATGAGTGTGGGCGTCACCGTCTCTGCGAAGTCCAGCCGCACGGCGTTGCAGTCACCCACGCGGTCGGTGCTCGTCGTCGTGATGACGAAGCGCGCCTGGTTCCGCGCATGCAGCAGCTCGAGCGGCAGGCTCGGCAGGTTGATGGTGCGCGGCGCGCCGAGATTGTGGCGGGCACTGGCCAGCAACAGCGCCATCGCCCGTTCTCGACTGTCGTCCGAGTTCTGCACCAGCAGCTCCGCGAGCGGCGGGCCCTTGCGTTTCACCGCCTTGTTGTCGAGGCGCAGGGTGTCGCGGTAGCCGAGCCAGCCGATATTCCCTGGCAGCGACACGAATGCCACCTCCGAGTCGAGAGAGCGGAGGAGGAACGTGTCGCGCTTGTAGGTGCCAGGCGTGAGCCCGGTGCGGATGTTGTCGAGCGGCCACTGCTCGAAGTGTTCGTCAGCCAGGAGCGTGCTCAGCTGCCGCTCGTAGAGGCTGAGATACGCGCGCAACCGCGCAGCCACGGTCAACGGCTCGGCCGGTTGAGCGGAGAGCGATACCGAAAGGGTCGCCACCACGAGCGCAGCGGCAATCGGGCTGGTGCGGGTCAGCATGGCGGTCTCCCCTCGTCCGGGCCGGGGCCCGGCGCCAGGACTATACCGCTGCCAGGTGTCCTGGCTCCACTTCCACGAGCGGCGCGTCGTGGCTCATCGTCGCCGGGTCCAACTCGATGCGGTGCCGCGGCGCGTCGGGGTCGGTGACCGGAATCGCCGACAGCAATGCGCGCGTGTAGGGGTGCGCGGGATTCGCGAACAGGGCCTCGGTGTCGCCCATCTCCACGATCCGGCCCAGGTACATCACCGCCACCCGCCGGCAGATGTGCCGCACCAGCCGCAGGTCGTGCGCGATGAAGAGGTAGGTGAGCTGCAGCCGCTGCTGCAGCTCCATCAGCAGGTTCACCACCTGCGCCTGAATCGACACGTCGAGGGCCGACACCGGCTCGTCGGCGATGATGAACTTGGGCTCGAGCGCGAGTGCCCGGGCCAGGCCGATGCGCTGGCGTTGGCCGCCGCTGAATTCGTGCGGATAGCGCTCCAGGTGGGCGGGATCGAGCCCGACCAGGCGGAACAGCTCGGCCACGCGCGCCGTGCGTTCGGATTTCGACCCGAGCTTGTGGATGACGAGCGGCTCGTCGACGATCTCTCGCGCGCGCATACGCGGATTGAGCGACGAGTAGGGGTCCTGGAAGATCATCTGCATGTGCCGGCGAGCCGCCCGCATCTGGCTCGACGAGTAGGCAAGCACATCCTCGCCCCGGTAGCGCACCTCGCCGGAGGTCGGGCTCGATGAGTCGCAGCATGCACCGGCCGGTCGTGCTCTTGCCGCTGCCGGATTCGCCCACCAGGCCGAAGGTCTCGCCTTCGTCGATCGTGAAGCTCACGCCGTCGACGGCCTTCACCACCGTGCCGCGCTGGAACATGCCGCCGCCACGCGTGAAGTGCTTGGTGAGGTTGCGCACCTCGACGAGCGGCTGGCTCATCGGCGCACCCCTGGCGGCCGCGGAGGGTGCGTGCAGCACGCACCGCGCCCGGTGCCCCTCGGCCACCTGCACGTCTGGCGGCACGGCGCGGTCGCATTCCTCGAGGCGGCTCGAGCAGCGCGGGGCAAAGGCGCACCCGGGCGGCAGGGCGCCGAGATTGGGCACGGTGCCGTCGATGGCCACCAGGCGGTCGCCGGCCCGTCCGCGGGGAATCGAGGCCAGCAATCCGCGGGTGTAGGGATGCGCGGGCGCGCGGAAGATCGCGCGCACGGGACCTTCTTCCACGATGCGCCCGGCGTACATCACCGCCACGCGGTCGGCCACTTCCGCGATCACGCCGAGGTCGTGCGTGATGAGCAGCAGCGACAAGTCGAACGTGCGCTTCATCTCGCGCAGGAGGTCCAGAATCTGCGCCTGCACGGTCACGTCGAGCGCGGTCGTGGGCTCGTCGGCAATCACCAGCGGCGGCTTGCAGGCCAGGGCCACGGCCAGCATCACGCGCTGCCGCATGCCGCCCGAGAGCTGGTGCGGGTAATCGTCGACGCGCCGCTCGGGATCGACGATCTGCACGGCTCGCAGCAGATCGATGGCCCGGTCGCGTGCCTCGCGCGCCGTGGCCATGCCGTGCACGACCAGCGCCTCGCCAATCTGCCTGCCCACGCGCATCACCGGGTTGAGGGCCGCCATGGGCTCCTGGAACACCAGGCCGATGCCCGCGCCGCGCACCCCGCACATCTCGCGTTCCGACAGCGCCAGCAGGTTCTTCCCTTGGAAGAACACCTTCCCGTTCGCAATCCGTCCGGGCGCCTGCACGAGGCGCATCAGCGAGTAGGCCGTGACCGACTTGCCGCTGCCCGATTCGCCCACGAGGCCGAGCGTCTCGCCCTTGCGGATGTCGAACGACACGTCGTTCACCGCCACGAGCGGCGACGCGCCCACGTCGAACACGGTCGTGAGCCCTTGCACCGAGAGCAGCGGTTCAATCAACCGCAACCTCGCGAAATTCGCCGAACACGCCCCGCATGGTATCCGCAATCTCGCCCACGGTGGCCTGCGCCTCCACCGCCGCGATGATCGGCGGCACGAGGTTGTCGCGACCCTGAGCCGCCGTCTGCACCGCGTCGTAGTGCCGCCCGCCAGGCCGCCGTGCGAGCGCGCGGCGCGCAGCGCCTGCACCTTGGCCACCTGGCGCCGCTCCACGTCGGGGTCGAGCGCGAACACCGCCATGTGCGGACGGTCGTCGGTGGCGAAGCGATTGACGCCCACGACCACGTCGGTGCCGGCGTCGATCCGCTGCTGGGCGAGATAGGCCGATTCCTCCACCTGGCGCTGGATGTAGCCAGCCTCGATGGCCTTGAGCGTGCCGCCCACGGCCTCGATGCGCTCGAGCAGGGTGAGCGCGCCCACCTCGATCTCGTTCGTCAGGGCCTCGATGTGCCACGAGCCGCCGAACGGGTCCACGGTATTGGCGACACCGGACTCGTGCGCGATGATCTGCTGGGTGCGCAGGGCGATGCGCGCGGCGTCTTCGGTGGGCAAGGCCAGCGCTTCGTCGCGCCCGTTGGTGTGCAGCGACTGCGTGCCGCCCAGCACCGCGGCCATCGCCTGCACGGCCACGCGCACGATGTTGTTGTCGGGCTGCTGCGCGGTGAGCGTGCTGCCGGCCGTTTGCGTGTGGAAGCGCAACTGCAGGGCGCGCGGATGCGTCGCGCCGAAGCGCTCCCGCATGATCCGCGCCCACAGGCGGCGCGCGGCCCGGAACTTGGCGACCTCTTCGAGGAAGTCGTTGTGCGCGTTGAAGAAGAACGACAGGCGCTGGCCGAAGGCGTTCACGTCGAGGCCGGCATCGACGGCCGCCTGCACGTAGGCGATGGCGTTGGCGAAGGTGAAGGCCACCTCCTGCGTCGCCGTGGAACCAGCCTCGCGGATGTGGTATCCGCTGATCGAGATGGTGTTCCACTGCGGCACCTCGCGCTCGCAGTAGGCGAAGATGTCGGTGACGATGCGCAGCGACGCGGCCGGCGGGTAGATGTAGGTGCCGCGCGCGATGTATTCCTTCAGGATGTCGTTCTGGATGGTGCCAGCGAGCGCCGCTGGGCTCACGCCCTGGCGCCGGGCGACGGCGACGTAGAGCGCCAGCAGCACGATCGCGGTGGCGTTGATGGTCATCGAGGTCGACACCGCGCCGAGCGGGATGCCGTCGAAGAGCGCCGTCATGTCCTCGATCGAGTCGATGGCCACGCCCACCTTGCCCACCTCGCCCGCCGCGAGCACGTGGTCGGAGTCGTAGCCGATCTGCGTGGGCAGGTCGAACGCCACGCTCAGGCCGCTCACGCCCTGGCCCAGCAGGTAGCGGTAGCGGGCGTTCGATTCCTCGGCGGTGCCGAAGCCGGCATACTGGCGCATCGTCCAGAGCCGCCCGCGGTACATCGTCGGCTGGATGCCGCGGGTGTAGGGAAACTCCCCGGGAAAGCCCACATCCTGGCCAGCGTCCCAGTGGCCGAGGTCGGAGGGCACCCGGTAGAAACGGGTCGGATCACCAGCCATGTCGCTCAGCATTGTAGCGAGGTGAGCGCATCCCATGAGCCGCGTGGCTGGCTCGCCTCTTGCACAAAAGTGCACACGCTTCTAGAATGGCCGGGTTCGCGCCGGATTCCCAGCCTGCGCAGCCGATGGCCGCCCGCGACCCGCGAGGAGGGAAGTGCATGGATGACGTCCAGAATCGCCTTGCCAGGGAACTGGCTGACGCAGTGGCGGCGGCTGTGGCGCAGAGTGCCGACGTCGATGCCTGCCGCGACCGTGCGCGCGAGGCCGGCTACCACCTGAAAGTCACACTCGAGGCCACCGTGGGCTTTGCCCCTGTGCCCGGAACCCCCGCGCAGGAGGGCGTGGCGGAGGCCGCCGACTCGTCGCTGCCCGCCGACGAACCGGCTCCCTTCGAGGTGAGCGCCAACGACCGTCGATTCCTGCGTTCGTTGCGGATTGCCGCCGACGAAGTGAAGGTCGAAGAGGCGAACTAGCCGGCGCGCTAGCGCAACGAGAACGCCATCTCGATCGTGACCCGCACCGGCACCGGGTCGGCCCCGCGGCGCCCGGGCGCGAATTGCCATCGCTGGGCCGCGCGGATCGCTTCGAGGTCGAGGCCGAAGCGCGGGTCGAGCGAGCGCGTCAGCCGGCAATCGCGCACGCTGCCATCTCGGTCGACGACGCACGAGAGCCCAACCGTGCCGGCGATCCGCGCCCGCATCGCCTCTGCCGTGTAGGCGGGCCGCACATCGCGCAGGAGCCGCGGCGACGACACACCGTTCCCCGCCGGCCCGACTTCGCCCATTTCGCCGCCGTCGCCACCGCCCACCCCGGGGCCTCGGCCCGCGCCGCTGCCGGCGCCCTCATCGCCATCGGTGCCAGGTCCCGCGCCTGCCCCCGTGCTATCGGCAGCGGCGGTCCCAACCGGGTCGAGCACGCCGGCGAGCGGCGTGAGACCTGACGCCAGCGGCTCGGCCGTTAGTGCGACGGTGGATTCAGGTTCGCGGGGCGGTGCCGACGTCGGAGCCGGCTCGACTGGCGGCGCGGGACGCACCGTGAGCGCATCCTGGCCGGAGCTTTCGGCTCGTCGTGGCGACTCCCGCCGCTGGTTGCCGCCACCCTGGCCGCCGCCGCCCACGGTCGGCGTGTCGGTGGGCACCCAAACCATCTGCGCCGGCGGCCGCAGCGGGTCCACCACGCTCACGACCTCAGCGGGCTGATACCGCGCCACGCCAATTGCGAGCAACCCGAGCCCCAGATGCACGGCGGCAGACAAGGCCGCGCCGCGGGCGCGCTCGGGACGGGCAACGGGTGCCTGGCCGAAGAGCATGTCCCTTTGGACGACTAAAGAACCGCCCGGGCCTGGGGGCTGGGGACTAGGGGCTGGGGGCTAGGGCGAGCACGGGAACGGCGGGACGGCGTGACGGAGTGACAATGTGACGGAGTGACCGTGGCAGCGTGACAAGAGGCTCTTGGCAAGCCCCAGCCCCCAGTCCCCCAGTCCCTAGTCCCTAGTCCCTAGTCCCTAGTCCCTGCTTGCCCACCGCCTCGGCCGCCTTCCTGGCCGCGTCGGGATCGCCGAGGTAGAAGCTGCGGATCGGCTTCAGATCGACATCGAGCTCGTAGACGAGCGGAATGCCCGTGGGGATGTTCAGCTCGACGATTGCGCTGTCGCTGATCCCGTCGAGGTACTTGACGAGCGCGCGCAGGCTGTTGCCGTGCGCGGCCACCACCACGCGCTGTCCGCCACGGATGGCCGGGGCGATCGACTCGTGCCAGTAGGGCAGGAAGCGATCGACCGTGTCCTTCAGGCACTCGGCTCGCGGCAAATCGCTCGCGGCCAGGCCGGCGTAGCGACGGTCGCGACTCGGATGCTGCGGATCGTCGAGCGCCAAGGGTGGCGGCGGGAGGTCGTAGCTGCGCCGCCAGATCTTCACCTGCGCCTCGCCGTGTTTGGCGGCGGTTTCGGCTTTGTTGAGTCCCTGCAGCGCGCCGTAGTGACGCTCGTTGAGCCGCCACGATCGCTGCACTGGCAGCCACAGCAGGTCGAGTTCGTCCTGCACGATCCACAAGGTCCGGATGGCGCGCTTCAAGAGCGACGAGAACGCGAGGTCGAAGGTGTAGCCGCCCTCTTTCAGCAGCCGGCCCGCCTCGTGTGCTTCCTGCAGACCCTTGTCGCTGAGATCCACGTCCACCCAGCCGGTGAAGCGGTTCTCCTTGTTCCAGGTGGATTCGCCGTGACGGAGCAGGACGACGGTATACATGGCTAGGTGAGCTGCGCGATGGCGGCGCGGCCGGCGTAGACAGCCCCGGCGCCCAGCGCTTCTTCGATGCGGAGCAACTGGTTGTACTTGGCCACGCGGTCGCTGCGCGACGCCGAGCCGGTCTTGATCTGGCCAACTGACGTGCCCACCGCGAGGTCGGCGATGGTCGAATCTTCGGTTTCCCCCGAGCGATGTGAGATCACGCTGCGGTAGCCCGCGCCCGAGGCCATGGCGATGGCATCGAGGGTCTCGCTCACCGTGCCGATTTGATTCAGCTTCACGAGCAAGGCGTTGCCGATTCCGGCGGCGATACCGCGCGCCAGGATCTCCGGGTTGGTGACGAACACGTCGTCGCCGACGATCTGCACCTTCTTCCCGAGCGCGTCG
This sequence comes from uncultured Acidobacteriota bacterium, assembly GCA_963814395.1. Classification (GTDB taxonomy): domain Bacteria; phylum Acidobacteriota; class Vicinamibacteria; order Vicinamibacterales; family UBA2999; genus CADEFD01. The sequence continues at coordinate 39,156 of CAWFCS010000025.1, read as the reverse complement.
GTGAGCAGTTTCCAGCCGCGCCAGTCGCCTTCGGCGCAGCCGTCCTCGATCGACAGGATCGGATACTGGCGGCACCAGTCTTCGTAGAGCGCCACCATGCCCTCGGAGTCGCGTGTCGGCTCGCCCGACTTGTGGAACTCGTAGCGGCCGTCGGCGTTGCCGAACTCGCTCGCGGCGCAGTCGAGCGCCACGTAGACGTTGCCGCCGGCGGTGAACCCGGCCTTGCCGATGGCCTCCATGACGACGTCGAGGGCGTCCTTGTTGCTCTTCAGGTTGGGGGCGAAGCCGCCTTCGTCGCCCACGCCGGTGGCGAGGCCGCGCTTCTTCAGGATCGAGCGCAGCGCATGGAAGATCTCGGTGCCGGCCCGCAACCCTTCGCGGAACGACGCAAAGCCCACGGGCATGACCATGAATTCCTGGAAGTCCACGTTGGTGTCGGCGTGGGCGCCGCCGTTCAGGATGTTCATCATGGGCACCGGCAGGCGGTAGCCGCCGGTGGCTCCCGCCTCGCTCGCGATGTGGGCGTAGAGCGGCAGGCCCGCGGCCTCGGCCCCCGCCTTGAGCGCCGCCATCGACACGCCCAGCAGCGCGTTGGCGCCGAGCCGGCCCTTGGCGGGGGTGCCGTCGAGCGCGATCAGCGCGTCGTCGAGCGCGCGCTGCGTCCAGTCGCGGTTCACGAGCGACGCGCGAATCTCTCCGTTGACATGGCCGACGGCCTTGGTGACGCCCTTGCCGAGAAAACGCGTCGGGTCGCCGTCGCGCAGTTCGAGGGCCTCGCGTTCGCCGGTGGAGGCGCCCGAGGGCACCGCCGCGCGGCCGCGCTCGCCGCTCGCGAGGAAGACGTCCACTTCAACGGTGGGGTTGCCGCGGGAATCCAGAACTTCGCGTCCCCGGATGTCGACGATGTGCACGGTGGTGCTCCTGGCAAGGGGCCCTGAGGGTGCCCGCGTGAAGTGCGGGGCCCAGTATCGCAGGAAAGCCGCGCGTCAGCGCGGCGGCTCCACGCGTCTGGCCCACGGCGCATGCAGGACCGCGAGACCGTGCGCAGCGGCAGCGCGGTGCGCTACTGGCGATCGACGGCGGTTTCGTGCGCCAATGCGGCGGCGTCGATCGGCTCGACGCGTGCCTCCTCGTCGACCGTGACCACGACGATGCCGCGGTCGGTCACCGTATGGCGGGCGCGATCGGCGGCCTCGTCGTAGCCGATCACCGCACCCCGCGGCACGATCACGTCGCGGTCGATGATCGCGTTGCGGATGCGCGCGTGCCGCTGCACGCGCACGCCGGGCATCAGGATGGAGTCGTCCACCGTGGCGAAGCTGTGCACCCGTACGTTGGGGCACAGGATGCTGCCGCTGATACGGCTACCCGACACGATGCAGCCAGGCGAGATCACCGAGTCGAGGGCAGTACCGGTGCGGCCGGCGTCGGCGAACACGAACTTGGCAGGCGGCGCCTGGGGCTGGTGCGTGCGCATCGGCCACTCGGGGTCGTAGAGATTGAACTCCGGGTTGACGTGGCAGAGGTCCATGTTGGCCTCGTAGTAGGCGTCGAGCGTGCCGATGTCGCGCCAGTACTTCGCGCTCTTCTTGTTCTCGTCGTAGAACGGGTAGGCGAAGACCTTGCCGCCCGGAATGAGGGCGGGAATGATGTTCTTGCCGAAGTCGTGATGGCTGGCCGGGTCGGCCGCATCGCGCTCGAGCGACGCCGTGAGCACGTCCATGTCGAACACATAGACGCCCATCGAGGCCAGCGTCAGATGCGGCTGCCCGGGCATGGGCGCGGGAGCCGCCGGCTTCTCGTCGAACCCCACCACCTGGTGGTTCGCATCGACCGACACGATGCCGAAGCGGTGCCCATCGTCGATCGGCACCTCGATGGTGGCGAGGGTGACGGCCGCGCCGCTGTCCTCGTGCGCCTTCAGCATGCGCCGGTAGTCCATCTTGTAGACGTGGTCGCCGGCCAGCACCACGACATGCCGCGCCGACTCGCGTTCGATCGAGTAGAGGTTCTGGAAGACGGCGTCGGCCGTGCCCAGATACCAATGCTCGCCCACGCGTTTCTGCGGCGGCAGAATCTCGATGAACTCGTCGAGCTCCTCCGACACGATGTTCCATCCCATGCGGATGTGGCGGCTGAGCGAGAGCGACTTGTACTGCGTGGCGATGAAGATCCGGCGCAGGCCGGAGTTCACCGCGTTCGAGAGCACGAAGTCGATGATGCGGTAGGGGCCGCCGAAGTAGACCGCCGGCTTGGCGCGTTCGCGGGTGAGGGGCGCGAGCCGCTCTCCTGCGCCACCCGCCAGCACGATTACGAGCGCGTCGTTCCGAACCATGAAGGCCTCCCGCGGTGTAGAGCATCGGCCGCCACCGTCGCGTCGGCGCGAAGCCGCCCTGTGCGCCCCGACTGGGCCGTTGCAACCGCGAATCTATCACGGCGTCGCGGTCGCCACAGCTGAGCCGCAAGTGCCATGACGGCAGAGACTTAGGGTCGTTGACAGGGTGGAATCCAGTCAATATCATTGCAGGCTACACGCGGTTCAGCGTTTTCTCCGGGAGACATTCATGAAGTTCAAGGTCCGTGGTCTCGCATTGGCGATGGCTGCCGTCCTCGTAGCCGGTCTGCCTTCCGCGGCACTGGCGCAGAAGGACGACAAGAAGCGAAGCAAGCAGGAGAAGGAAGAGATCGAAGCGATCGTCAAGGTCGTGGATGGCGCCATGGCCGGGCAGCCCGCGCCCACCGACGTGCAGATGAAGATCGCGCCTGTCTTCCTGAAGTCCCAGGAGGCTCGCGTCTTCGTGCCCTTCACCATCGAACTCACCGGTCTCCCCCAGAAGGACACGGCCCTCTACATCCGGGTGGTCGATCCGGCCGCGAAGGTCGATCCCAAGAAGAAGGTCGAGTACCCGTGGGATGACGTGCACTTCGTGCCCGCCGCGCAGCTGGCCGGCACGCCCGCGCGCCTGAACCGCGTGTTCATGGCGAAGCCCGGCACCTACGACATCTACATCCTGGCCCGGGAGCGGATGCCCGAGAAGGCGCCGAAGAACACCGTGGTCAAGTCGGGCCTCTTGAAGGAGAGCATCACCGTTCCGGATCTGAGCGCGGAGTTCACGACCAGCTCGATCCTCGTGGCCGACAAGGTCACGATGCTCACGACGCCGCTCACCATGGACGAGGCGCGCGAGCGTCCCTTCTCGTTCGGCCTGCAGGAACTCGAACCTGCCGCCGACAGCGCCTTCACCAAGGCCGAAGAGCTGTCGATCTTCTTCCAGGTCTATAACCCGGGCCTCAATGCCAACAGCAAGCCCGACCTCACCTTGGAATACAACTTCCATCGCAAGGAAGGCGCCGAAGAGAAGTTCTTCAACAAGACCAACCCGCAGGCCATCAACGAGAGCAACTTGCCGCCGCAGTTCGATCCGGCCAAGTTCCCCGTGCCCGGCGGCATCACGGTGCCGCTGAAGAGCTTCCCCGAAGGGGAATACCGCCTCGAGATCAAGGTCACCGACAAGACCTCCACCAAAGTACTCACCCGCAACGTGCCCTTCGTCGTGAAGGGCTAGGCGGTTCGACGCTCGAAACCCGCTTCGCGTGCGCCGCGCGAAGCGGGCCCAGTTGTGACTGGAGCTCCCCATGATCGCCCACCGCGTCTGGCTCCTTTCGGCGACCGTCCTCTCGCTCTCGTCACCTGGTGCCGGCACCGGGCACGCTCAAGTTGTGCCTCTGTCGGCGGACGGTACGCCGGTGGTACGCGTGGCGGCGGTGGCGGCCGGTTCGATCTACGGTGCCGTGCTCGACGAGTCGGGGGCGCCGATCGACGGCGCGGTGGTGTCGGCCCTCGGCGGCGCCACGGCCTTTGCTGTGACCGACCGCGCCGGGCAATACCGTCTCAACGACCTGCCCCCCGGCCCCTATGTGGTGCGCGCTCATCACGACGGTTTTGCCGGCACCCGAAGCACGCTCATCAATGTGCGGTCCGCCGGCCGGGCGCCGTCGTCGTTCACCTTGAAGCGCGCCGACGGCGCGCCGGAGGTGCTCGCCGCCGGCATGGGCGAGGGCGCCGCGCCAGCGACGGAGCCACGCGGCGAGAGTCCTCTGGCATGGCGTCTGCGCCGGGTCACGCGCAGCGTGCTCAAAGACGAGCAGCCGGGGATGGTCGACTTCGAGGCCGACGACGACTGGTTCCTCGAAGACTCGCTCCGCTTCCTGGGCCGCGCCATGGAACACTCGGCCCGCCTGGCGAGCACCGCGTTCACCGCATGGCCGCTCTACGGTCAGGTCAATCTGGTGACGGCGACGGCCTACGACGACTCTGGCGAATTCGTGGACTTCGGGCGTTCGTCCGGGGTGGCGTTCTTCTCGGTGGGCGCGCCGGTGGGTGCCAACGCCGATTGGTCGGCCCGCGCCGCCATGAACAGCGGCGACGTCACGTCGTGGACGATGGCCGGCGACTACGTCACCCGTGCCCCCGCCCGCAGCCGCATCACCGGCGGCATGACCTACAGCCTCCAGCGCTACCAGGGCGGCAACTTCGCGGCCCGACAAGCCGTGCCGGACGGGCACCGCAAGGTGGCCTCGTTGGCGGCGTCGCACGAGATCGACCTGTCGCGCCGCTGGACGCTCGGCTACGGCGCACGCTACGAGCACTACGACTACCTCGACGAATACGGGCTCGTGAGTCCGTCGCTGAAGGTCTCGTTCGCGCCCGTCGCCTCGCTACGGCTGCACGCCAAGGCGTCGATCCTGCAGGTGGCGCCCGGCGCCGAGGAGTTCGTGCCCCCGGCCGACGCCCACTGGGTACCCCCGCAGCGCACCTTCGCGCCGCTCGGGCTCAACAGCTTTTCGACCGAACGCGTGCAGAACTACGAGGTTGGCGCCACGCGGCAGTTCTCCGGATTCGCCGTGGGCGCGCGCGTGTTCAGCCAGCGCGTGGACGAGCAACTCGTGACGGTCTTCGGCGCGGCCAATCCGGCGCGCCTCATCGCGGCCGGGGGCCACTACGGCGTGGCGTCCGCGGGTGATGCGCTGCTCCAGGGCTGGGCCGTGGGCGTGACGCACAACCTGTCGCCCTACGTGAAGGGCCGCATCGACTACTCACTCGTGTCCACGACCTGGCAGGCGTCCACGGGCGCCGATCGCGCAGCCCTGACCGCTCATGCGCCGCGCGCGCTGCGTGAGCCGAACGAACGCCTGCACGACGTCACGACCACGCTCGAAGCGGAGGTGCCGCAGACCTCCACCAGGTTCTACCTCCTCTATCGCCTCAACTCGGGCTTCGCCGGCGATCCCGTGGCGCTGCAAAGCGCGGATGGCCGCTTCGACATGCAGTTGCGTCAAGGCCTGCCGTTCATGAGCGGCATGAAGGGCGATTGGGAGATGCTGCTTGGCGTGCGCAGCCTGTTCCGCGCCGCCGTGGAAGACCGCTCCGATCTACGACGAACTGCTCGTCGTCCGGGCGCCGAAGCGCGTGATCGGCGGGCTCCAGGTTCGCTTCTGACACTGCGGCGCGCCCGCGCCGTGCTGCCCTGCTTCCCGGAAATTGGTGCGCTGGGTCCAATGACTTGGAATACCCTTCGCGTCCAGCCTCTTCGCGTTCCCTTAAGCATTTGATTCGCAGGGGTTTACCATCGCTTCGACTTTCCGGATCGTGGTATGCCCTTTGCACCTGCTCGCACCGCTAGCGCCCATAATGTCCCAGGTTCATGCCCCTGCACCGCTGACGCCCGCCTCCGAGTGGAGGCAGCGCGCGCGCACCACCCTTCCGGTCGTGGTGGCGACGGTGCTTCTGCTGGCGGGTCTGGTCAACATCGCGCAGCGTGCCACGCAGGACGATGTCGAGGACGGCGTCCTGTGGGTGCAGCGGTCGACCGGCGTCGTGGCGGCGGAGGTCGATGCCCGTTCGCCCGCCGGGAAGGCTGGCATCCGGCCGGGCGACGTGCTCCTGGCCGTGGACGGTCAGCCCATCGAGGCCCGCGACGACGTCTACGCCCTGCAGCAGGTCGCGGCCCGCGGCGCCCGTCACACCTACACCCTGCTGACGCTCGGCGATCGTCGTGTGACCCAGGTGGCGCTGGCCCCCATTCCCCGCGGTGTGGGCGGCCTCTATTACGTGTTGGCCGCGGTGGGCATCTTCTCGCTGCTCGTCGGCGCCACCGTGCGCACGCGCCGCCCCAACGATCAGGCGACGCTGCACTTCTTCTGGCTCACCGTCGCGTTCTACGGCGTCTTCACCTTCTCGTTCTCCGGCCGCCTCGATCGCGTCGACTGGATGTTCTACTGGGCCGACCAGGTGGCGACGTTGCTGCTGCCGCCGCTGTTCGTGCACTTCACCCTGGTGTTCCCCGAGCGGCCGCGCGACTCGCGTGCTGGCGACGCTGGCGGGCACCCGCTGGCCCGTGCTCTACGCCTTGCCGGCGCTGCTCGGCCTCGCCCGAGCGGTGGCGATCGTTCGGGCCTCGGAAGATCCTGCCGGCCTGATCGGCACGATTGCCGCTCTCGACCGCGTGGAGCCGCTCTATCTGGCGGCCTACCTGCTGTGCGGACTCGCCATCCTCACCGCGGCGCTGCGGGGCGTGCGATCGACCACGGCGCTGCGGCAACTGCGCTGGATCGTCTGGGGCACGGCCATTGGCGCCGGCCCGTTCGTGCTCGCCTACGCGGTGCCGTTCGCCTTTGGGGCCACGCCGTCGCTCGCGATGGAGCTGACGGCCGTGCCGCTCGGCCTCATGCCGCTGGCGTTCGCCTCGGCGATCGTGCGCTACCGGCTGATGGACGTCGAGATCATCCTCAAGCGCCTGCTGGTCTACACCGCGGCGTTGAGCGCGATTGCCGCCATCTACGTGGTCATCGTGCGGGCCACGGGCGGCTTCTTCGTGTCGACGGAAGACGACCACCGCTGGGTCATCGCAGCGCTGGCCACGGTGGTGGTGCTGCTGCTCGCCAAGCCGGTGAAGGACGGCGTGCAGAGCGCCATCGACCGCGTGTTCTACCGCGACCGCTACGACTACCGACGCGCGCTCGTGGGCTTCGCCCGCGAACTGAACACCGACCTCGATCTCGATCGCCTCGCCGAGCGGCTGCTCACGCGCGTGAAGGACACCCTCGTCGTCGATCGCCTGAGCCTCATGTCGGCCACGGGCTACGGCGCGTTCGAGGCCATCCGCCACGACGGCTTCGACAGCCCGCCGCCGGCCATCGGGCGCGGCTCGGCGGTGGCGGCCCGCCTCGGCGAAGGCCATGTCGTGCGTCTCGACGACCCGATGGCGGCGGCCCGCTATCCGGCCGAGGAAGTGGAGTTCTGGCGCGACGCCGGAGTGTTCTACTTCGTGCCGTGCGTGTCCAAGAACGCCTCGATTGCGGTGCTGGCGCTGGGCCGGCGCGACAACGGTGAGCCGCTCACGACCGAAGACGTCGTGCTGCTCACGGCCATGGCCGGACAAGTGGCGACCTCCATCGAGAACGCGCGCCTGTACCGCGAGCTCCATCTGAAGGCGGCGGAGTTCGACCGCCTGCGCGTGTTCAACGAACACATCCTCGAGTCGCTCGACGACGGCCTGCTGGTCGTGGGCGGCGACGGCGCCGTGGTGCGCTGGAACCATGCGCTCGAACGGATCTACGGCCTGCGCCGTGGCGAGGCTGTGGGGCGGCCGCTCGACGCGCTCTTCGAGCCGGCCGTCGTGTCGGCGGTGCAGACCGCCCGGGCCGCCTCCCCGAACGGCGGCACCGAATACCGCGTGCCGCTGGCTGCGCGCGGCAGCCACGAGGGCACGCGGCTGCTCGTCAACGTCACGACCGTGCCGCTCCTGCCGATGCCAGGCCGCGAATGGGCGGGCACCATCGTGATGTTCGAAGACGTCACCGCCCGCGCCCACCTCGAAGAGCAGTTGCGCGTGTCCGAGCGCATGGCCTCACTGGGTCTGCTCGCGGCCGGCGTAGCGCACGAGGTGAATACGCCGCTCACCGGCATCTCGAGTTACACGCAGATGCTGCTCGAGAACGCCGACCCCGACGACCCGAAAACCAAGGTGCTCGAGAAGATCGAGCGCCAGACCTTCCGCGCCGCGCGCATCGTGAACGGGCTGCTCAACCTGTCACGGCCATCGGGCGTGGAAGACGGTGACCGCGCGGTGGTCGATCTCAACACCGTGGCCGGCGATGTGCTGGCGCTGCTCGAGCACCAGTTCGACAAAGGCCGCGTCCGCGTGCGCCGCGAGCTGTCGGAGACACCGGTGCTCGTGTCGGCCTACGAGTTCAAGCTCCAGCAGGTGTTCCTGAACCTGTTCCTCAACGCCCGCGACGCCATGCACAGCGGCGGCTGGCTCACCATCGCCACGCGGGTCGACGGCGACCGCGCCATCGCCGAAGTGCGCGACACCGGCATGGGCGTCGCCCCCGAACACCTGCCGCGCATCTACGATCCGTTCTTCACCACCAAGGGCATCGGCCACGGCACGGGTCTGGGGCTGTCGATCTCCTACGGCATCGTACAGGAGCACGGCGGCCAGATTCAGTGCGAGAGTATCGTCGGCCAGGGCACCACGTTCATCCTTTCGTTTGCCGGCGCGCGGAGCGAGCAGCCCGGCCGGCCACGTCAGCTCGAGGCGGGCGCTCAGCCCGGGAAAGCGTGACCGAGATGCGACGCCAGGGCTCGATCCTCGTCATCGACGACGAAGAGATCATGCGTGAGATCCTCGACACGCTGCTCACCCGCGAGGGCTATCAGGTGCGCCTGGCGGCGTCCGGCCGCGAAGGCGTCGAGCTGGCGCGGTCCACGCCCTTCGACGCGGTGATCACCGACGTGATGATGCCCGAGATGGACGGCCTGCAGGTGCTCGACGCGCTGCGCAACTTCGACGACGAGCTGCCGGTCATCATGATCACCGCCTTCGCGTCGATGGAAACCGCCGTGAGCGCTATGCGCAAGGGCGCCTTCGACTACATCACCAAGCCCTTCAAGAACGACGAAGTGCTGGTGGTGCTGAACAACGCCGTGGAGCGCCGGCGCCTGGTTGCCGAGAACGTCACGCTCAAGCAGAACCTGCAGGCGCGCTACCACAAGTTCGCCGGCATCATCGGCAGCAGTCCGCTCATGAAGCAGGTGTTCGACCTGGTCATCCAGGCCGCGCCCAGCCGGTCCACCATCCTCATCACCGGCGAGAGCGGTACCGGCAAGGAACTGGTGGCGCGCGCCATCCACAGCAACTCGGCGCGGGCCGACAAGTCGTTCGTCACGGTGAACTCCGGTAATCTGCCGCCCGATCTGCTGGAATCCACCCTGTTCGGCCACGTCAAGGGCGCCTTCACCGGCGCGGTCTATCCGAAGAAGGGGCTGTTCGACCTGGCCGACAAGGGCAGCATCTTCTTCGACGAGATCGGCAACATCTCGGTGGAGACGCAGGCCAAGCTGCTGCGGGCGATGCAGGAACGCGAGTTCATGCGCCTGGGCGGCATGGAAACGATCAAAGTGGACGTGCGGATCATCGCGGCCACCAACGTCGATCTGAAGCGCGAGGTGGACGAGGGTCGCTTCCGCGAAGATCTCTTCTACCGGCTCCACGTGATCAGCGTGCACCTGCCCCCGCTGCGCGATCGCAAGTCAGACATTCCCCTGCTGGTGCAGCACTTCCTCGAGAAGTACGCCGAGGAGAACGCCCGGCCCACCTTGCAGATCCAGCCAGAGACGCTCGACGTGCTCATGGACTACGACTGGCCGGGCAACGTGCGCGAGCTCGAGAACGTCATCGAACGCGGCGTGGTGCTCACGCCTGGACGGGTGCTGACGCCCGAGATGATCCCCGAGAACGTGCGCCGGGCCCCGCGATCGGTGACGCCGCAGGTGGTGTTGCCGGCCGAGGGCATCTCGCTCAAAGACGTCACTGCCGCCTATGAACGCCAGTGGATCGAGTCGGCGCTCGAAGCAGCGGGCGGCGTGCAGAAGCGCGCGGCCGAGCTGCTGCACATCAAGCCCACCACGCTCAACGAGATGATCAAGCGTTACGACATCCGTCCGCGGCGGAAGAAGGCCGCGAACGGCAGCGGCGCGGCCGGCACGGCTGACGAGGCCGAGACGCTCGAGCCGATCGTGTCCGACGCCGACTGACGCCGTGGCCGCGATTCAAGGCGAGCGCCGCGATTCAAGTTGTCCCGGCAGCCGCTGAGCCGCCGTCACTCTCGAAGTCGCTGAGCCGCAGCCGGTCGGACGCGGCATCTTCCTCCGTCTCACCTTCGCTCCGCCTTGGCGGGACGTCCTGCCGCGGAGAGCAACTGCACCCGAGACCAAGGAGGACCGCCAGAGCAGGCGGTGCTCAGAGTTCGCCGTCGAAAGACGCCACGCCCGTCCGGCTGGAGACGAGTCTTTCCGCTTCTGTGGCCGGGTCGCGCATCGACGTGCCTGGTCGTCCCTTCGCCGTTGCTCGTTACCGATGCGGCACCAGCGCCGCAAGTGCCGTCGAATCAAATGGATCCGGAAGTGCACGGCGTGCCAGGGTCAAGGGTGGTGGGGGCTGTCCGCCTGCCGATCGGCAGTTCAGGCCCCGACTCGGCCTTCGCGAGCGTTTAGGCAGGCGCGGCGTGAATGGTGGCTCGGACGCGTCGTACGCGGACCTTCACCTCGATCCGCGACCCGAGCCGGTTGATGATGGCCATCAGCCGATCGACGGTGAACCGGCCGAGGTCCGCATTCCGGATGCGCGAGAAGTCAGCCGCCGCAATCCCCGTGCGGCCGTGGGCGGCACGCACGCTCAGGCCATCACGGTCGAGGGCCTTGATGATCTCAGCCGCCAGGATGGCCTTGAACTGCTGCGCATCCCCATCCGTGTGCCCCAGATCGCGGAAGACATTCCCGCTCCCGTGCACGACGTCCAACGCGTCGCGTTTCATCGCAACATCTCCTTGAGTCGTTTCAGACGGTCTCTCACCAGATCGATATCGTGCTGGGGCGTCTTGATGCCCTGCGTCGCCTTCTTCTGAAAGGCATGAACGACCCAGATGGCGTCAGCGATCTGCACGGCGTACACGACGCGAAACGCGTCCCCACGGAACGGTAACGCGATCTCGAAGACCCCAGCGCCCATTCCGCGCATCGGCTTGACGATATCGGCCTTGCCTCCTTCGGCCGCGATCGTCAGAGCGGCCAGACAGGTCGCCGCCGCCCCTTCAGGGAAGGTCTCGAATTCCTTCAGCGCGGCCTTGATCCATGAAACGGGTCGGGTCCGGAGGGTCATCGCTGTCGCCCTGGGCGGTGCTCGCTGAGGTTAACGTTGTCATATTTGACAACGTGTGTCAACCGCGCCGCGGCTCGTAGGCATAGAGGTCAGACCGTGGGGAACCAAAGGATCAAAGACTCGGGCAGGCGAGGACGACTCCCGATCTGTCGCCAAGCGTAGACCGAGGGGATGTCACCGGCCCACGCAGCCGGTCGGTGGGCGTGGCGTCTCTCGACGGCGAACTCTGAGCACCGCGAGCTTTGGCGGTCCTCCTTGGTCTCGGGTGTCGTTCCGCTCCGCGGCAGGACGTCCCGCCATCGCGGAGCGAAGGTGAGACGGCGGGAGATGCCGCGTCCACCCGGCGGCAAGCCGGCAGGGAGGCGCCTGAGATCAGCGCTGCCTCACGGCCGTGAGCAGGCGGTCGTATTTCGTCAGAATCGCGTCCCAGCGGTACTCGCGCTTCACGTATTCCTTGCCGTTCCGGCCCATCGTGCGGCGCAGGCGATCGTCGGCCAGCAGCAGCTTCGCGGCATCCACGAACTCGTCGCGGTTGTCGTACCACAGGCCGGCATTGCTCTTCCGGCAGTGCTCCACGAGCACGTCGCTGTGGCCGTTCACGAGCACCGGCGTGCCCACGGCCATGGCCTCGAGCGCCAGCAGCGACAGGCTCTCGTAGGGTGACGGCACGACCACGATGGTGGCCGCCTCGAGCGCTTCGAGCCGCTCGCGTTCGGACAGGAGGCCTGCGAACTTCACCCACGGCACCTCGGGCAGCTGCATCAGCTTCACGCCCATCAGCACGAGGTCGGCGTCGCCGGCCTGCTCCTTGTAGCTCGTGAAGTATTCGAGCAGTTCCTCGCAGCCCTTGCCCGGGTCGATGCGGCCGCCGTAGAGCAGGAACTGGCCATGGAGCCGGTGACGGCGCTGGAAGCGGGCACCGCGCTGGGCCAGGTGGCTCGGCAGGGGCTCCTCTTCGCCCTCGTCGTCGGCCGGCGGCGCCTCGCCCAGGGCCGTCGCCACGGCCGATGAGCGGGTGCGATCGTTGCCGCGCTCGTCGCGCGCCGGGGCCGGGCCGCTGGCGTCGCTGCCCGGCAGCAGATCGACACCGCAGCCGATGACCTCCTCGGCAGACGCGGCGATCTCGAAGCGCGTCTTCAGGAACTGCCGTTCCACCTCGGTGTTGTAGGCGATCGCGGCCGGAAGCCGGAACAACTCCTTGTAGATGCCCAGATGGATGGCCGGCTCGTCGTGCGCCGTCGGCACGAGGATGCTGCGCGCGGGATCGACCTTCAAGCCCAGCACGGTCGGCGCGTAGAGATACGTGAAGAAGATCAACGCGTCGTAGGCTTTGTGGTGCTTGCCCAGATAGTCGCGCAGGGCCGGCGACCACGGACCCTGCAGCTCGAGCCACTTCAGCTCGTCTTCGCGCGAATGCGGATGGTGGAAGATCCAGTCGGAGTACTGGTTGAAGGCGTCGATGTCGCGCGTGGCCGCCACCGGAAAGCGGCGCACGGTCACGCCCTTGATCCGATCGTTGCCCTCGGGGTACTCGTTGCGCCAGGTGATGTAGTCGCGGGCGCAGGTGGTCAGCACCTCCACGTCGTGTTTGGTGGCGAGCCGCTCGGCAATGAGCCGGCAGTGGTACTCGGACCCGCCCAGGATCTCGGCACCGTAGCGTTGTACGACGAACCCAATCTTCACGATGTCACTCCGTCTTGACGCGAGGATGCCGTGGCGGCGCGGGCGGCGGAGCCGCCCACGAGGTCGGCCAGGATCTCGCGGATCCTGGCGTCGCCGAAGTCCCGCAGGCGGCGGCGTTGGCCGGCGATGACCTGCGCGCGCAGCGTGTCGTTGTAGGCCAGCTCGCCGAGCAGTTCGGCGGCCAGCTCGAGATCCTTCGGGTGGAACTGCACGCCGGCGCCTCCGAGCGTGTCGGGCACGGCCGTGGACGCGTAGGCCAGCACGGGCACGTCCGCGGCCATGGCTTCGAGGAGCGGCACGCAGAATCCTTCGTGCTCGGAGAGCGAGACGTAGACGCTGGCCGTGCGGTAATAGGCCGCCAGGTCCTCGTCGGGTACCGGGCCGGTGAACCAGAAGCGGTCGGCTGGCATCTGATACTCGGCGATGAGCGCCCGCACCATGTCGTAGTAGCGCGGGATCCCGTCGGTGCGGCCGACGAAGATGAAGCGGTAGTTCACATCCACGTAGCGCTTGTAGACCTCGGCCAGTTTGATGTGGTCCTCGATCCGCTTGTTGGGCACGATGCGCCCGACGAACAGGAAGTTGAGGGGGCCATCGGTGAGCACCTGCTCGAGCGCCGGGCGTCTGGGCGCGTGCGTGATCCGTTCCACGTCGATGGCGATGGGGAACACGCCGGTGTTGTCGAAGCCGAGCTGCTCGAGCTCCGCGCGGTTGTATTCGGAATCGCCCAGCGCCACGTCGGTGCGTCCAGCCAGCGTCGCCAGTTCCTGGCGGCCGAGCTGCGCGATCCTGAAGATGCCGGCATGGTACGGGGCGAAGAAGTGCGCCGGCGTGACGTTGTGGTACTGCAGCACACGCCCGTGTGACAACCGCGCGAACGCCTCGGTCATGGGCGACGGCACGGCGTAGTGGAAGATCGTCAGGTCGCCACGCGTGGCCTCGGGATCCGCGAACGGCCGCACGTCGTCGACCAGGTCGTCGTCGATGGTCAGCGCAAAGAGGTCGGATTCGTGCCCCATCTCGCGCAGCAACCCCCTGACGCGGCGCGCCGAGTCGCCGATGGCATCCCCCTTGTGGGCGGCCGGCACCCACTGGTTGATGATCATCGACGTCCCGCCTCGCCAGGCAAGGCCTGAAACGCCGCAGGACGGTAACTGCGGATCTCCTCCAGCACTTCGGCCTGACGCACCTGATCCCAGAAATCGAAGGTCACGGGCGGTGGCCGGCGGCGCGGCGAATGCAGGGCCTGGTCCACGAAGCGCAGCAGCATGCCGCCGAAGTCCTTGCCCAGCAGCCGGCCCAGGGCCGCGTCCTGGCGATCGATTACGGCCTCGCGGAGCGCCGCGTCGCTCACCACGGCGTCCACCAGTGCGGCAATCTCGATCGGATCTTTGCGGTGGTAGAGAATGCCGCCGCCATCCATCGTGGCTGGCACGGCCGTGGCCGCGTAGGCCAGCACCGGCACGCCCATGTGGAACGCTTCCATGAGCGGCACACAGAAGCCTTCGTGTTCGCTCGCGCACAGGAACACGTCGGCGATGTCGTAGTAGGCCGCGAGTTCTTCATTGCTCACGTGGCCGAGCAGGTGCACGTCGGCCGCGCCGATGCGTGCGATGAAATCGTGCACCATCGCCAGGTAGCGTTCGAAGCCGCCGTGGGAACCCACGAGCAGCAGGCGCGAGCGCGGATTGAACCACCGCTTGTAAGCGTGGAAGGCGCGAATCACGTCTTCGATGCGCTTGTTCGGAATCATCCGGCCGACGAAGAGCAGATTGACCCAACCGTCGTCGAATGCGCCGGCCTGCATGAAGTTGGGCACGCCGCCGAGATGGGTGAAGTCGGGCACCACCGGCAACACCGCCGTGGTGGGGAAGCCGAGCGTCTCGAGTTCGGCGCGGTTGTATTCGGAATCACCCAGCGCGAGCTCCACGCGGCTGGCATAGGCGCCGAGTTCGCGCCGGCCGAGGAAGCAGAGCTGCACCAGCAACGGGTGCACGTCCACGAAGAACTCCGGCGGCGTGATGTTGTGGTACACGAGCGCCATCCGGTCGGGCAGGGCGTAGGCGACGCGCGAGGCGCGTGAGCCGATCGAGAAATGGTGAATCAGCAGATTGTCGGGATGGCTCGCTGCCGGCAGGTCGCGATAGTCGACAGTCAGGTCCTCCAGCCGTCGATCGGCGGTCTCGACGAAGATCTCGGACTCGTGGCCCGCCGCTCGCAGCACCCGCTGGATGCCCAGCACCTCGTGCCCGATGGCGTCGCCGTAGCCGAGTGTCGCCAGCACCTGATGCACCGCTGGAGGCACTACGCGCCGTCCTTTCGTGGCGGGCGGCCATGCGGGCCCCGCGAACGGCGCCCGCGGTTCGCCCCGCGTCCTCGCGGTTGCCCCGGCCCGCCAGCCGGCGCGGCGGGCGGGCGCGGCGGCGTGGGCGATGCGTCTGGCGCCGGGTTGTGGCGGCCCTCGCGCGGCTCACGGTCGCGGTTCCGGCCGTCACGGCCTCGCCCGTCGCGTGGCTGGCGCTCCCGCGCGCGTGGATCGCGGGCGTGCCCGTCGCGCGCCTGAGGAGGACGCGGTCTGGGCCTCGCGCGACCGCGCGTCTGGCGGGCGGCCCTCGGCGGGACGCGGCGACTGCGGCCGGGCGGCCTCGCGGCTGCGGCGGCCGCGCCTCGGCCACGCGCGCCGTCGCGTCAGCGAGCGCAACCCGCGCGCCCGTGAGTGGTCCGGATGGCAACGCCGCCAGCACGTCGCGAGCTGGCGGCAGCGCCTTCTGACGGCGGCCCCACCAGCCGGGCACCGGCGCCATCGCGCGCGCGGCGCCGGGGTCGCGCGTGAGCCGGTCGAACATGTCGAGATACTTCCGCTCGATGACCGGCCAGCTGTAGTTGGTGCGGAAATAGGTGCTGCCGTTGCGGCCAAGCGCCGCGGTGACCGTCGCCGACGATTCCAGCACCCGCACCGCCTCGACGAACTCCGCGTAGTTGTCGTAGTAGAGGCCGGCGTTGCTCCGCATCGCCTGCCCGCGCAGCACGTCGCACTTGCCGTTGGCCAGCACCGGCTTGCCGAGCGCCCATGCTTCGAGCGCCACCATCGACAGGCTCTCGAAGTAGGACGGCATGATCAGGAACTCGGCGGCGGCCAGCGCGTCGTACTTCTCCTGGTCGCTGACGAAGCCCAGGTGCCGGATGCGCGGATGATCGGGCACGGGCAGCACGGGCGTGCCGATGAGCACCAACGTGAGCCCGCCCGGCGTGATCTCGCTGTAGCGCTTCCAGAAATCGAACAGCTCGGCGCAGCCCTTGTTCTCGTCGATCCGGCCGATGTAGATGGCCGTGCGGTCCTGCAGGCCGGTGCGTTGGCGGAAGCGCGCCGGATGTGAAGACGCAGGTATCTCCGAGCCGATGCCCACGACCACGCCGGGCACGTCGTCGGTGCCGGCGACCGCCTGCAGCAGGGCCCGCTCCTCTGGGGAGTTGTACATGCAGGCGCGCACGCCCCGCAGCACCGGGGCGAAGATGCCCAGGCCGAGCGCCTCGTCGCGCTCGGCGGTTGGCACCAGAATCGCCTTGCCGGGCACGGCCCGCGCGCCGTGATAGGCGTGGTAGTAGCGGAAACTGAAGAACAGGAAGTAGTCGTAGTCGGCCTGGTGGCTGGCGATGTAACGCACCAGGTCTGGGCTGGTCGGCCCTTCGGCGTCGAGCCACGCCAGTTCGTCGTTCACCGAATGGCGATGAGCGAACACCCGCTCAGACCACGACGCCGAAGGTCTGCGGGTCGCGGGGCCGCGCGACCGGGAACCGGCGCACGGGAATGGCGCCGACGGTCGACGGGCCTGGAGGAAAAGCGTCCTGCCAGGTGATGTAGTCCTGCGCGCACGTGGTGAGCACTTCGACCTGCACATGACGGGCGAGGTGCTCGGCCAGATAGCGCGCGTGGAGTTCGGCGCCGCCGTTGATGTCGGCGCCGTACCGCTGAGCGACGACGGCGATCTTCACGATGCTTGCGGATCGGTGTCGGGCAAGGTGCCCGCGTCAGACGTGCGCGCATCGCCGTCGGCCGAATCATCGCCGCCGTCGTCTGCCGCGTCGCCGCGCGTCGGTGTCGGTGCCGCTCTCTCCGGGCGCGCCGCCGGGCCCGCCCGCCATGCCGGGGCCGCGCCGTCCACGCCGCCGCCGCCGCCGCTTGCGGCCCTCGCCACCGGGCCCCGGCGTCGCTGCCGCTGCCGGCCGATGACGCGGCACCGGGCACTCCGGCCGGCTCCACGCTGCCGCCTGGCGCTGGCGGATCGGGCCGGCGTTCGCGCGGCGCCACGGCCTCGGGCCGATACTGCACCACGCCTTCGAGCGCCCGCAGGCGCCGCTCCGAGAAGTCGAGGCGGCTCGACAGCGCTTCGACCCGCATCTTGAGGTTCTTGAGCTCGATGCCCGAGCGCGTGGTCTCGAGCACCAGGTTGTGCAGCACCTCGTAGTAGAGCGAGTTCCACGCCGCGCGGTCGATGCGCGCCTGGCCCATCGTGCGGGCGAAGTGCTTGTTCAGGTCGGCCTGCTGGTGCAGGGCGTGCACGATCGTGTTCGGATTGAAGAACAGCTTCAGACAGCGGATTGAGCAGCCGGCGGATCGTGCGCAACAGCCCGCGGTGCGTGTCGTAGAGCGTGTTGTCCTCGAACTCATAGGGCGCATCGATCGGCGGCAGCGTCGAGTCTTCGGCCGGTCGGCTCTTGCGGAACTGCTCGAGCAGATCCGAGCGGAGGTTCTTCGGGTCGAGGAACTTCTCGAGGCGCACGCTGGCGAGCTCGCGGATCTGCTCTTCGGTGTAGTCGACGCCGCGCTTGTCACGGACCCGCCGCCGGATCTGCTCCATGATCTGCTCGACATCGACGGCGTCGGAACGGACGTGAAAATCGGACATGTGGAAATCCTAGGTCTTGGACTCGTGCGTGGCGTGACGGCGCCGGCTCGCGAACTCCGGCGCCTCCTTGATGCACGTGCCCAGGATGCCCACGGACTGGCCGAGCGCGCGCCGACCGAGGCGCGGCGCCTCGGCGGGCGCGTCGCCCACCGTGGGGAAGCCATTGGCGTCGGGGGTCAAGGTCTCCCAGTTCTGGAAGAGCCGGCCCCAGGGCGAATTCAACGCGTCGCGCATGTTGCGATCGGCGTTGAGCGGATACCAGAAGCTGTCGTGATAGACGAACACTGGCGATGTAGGCCCACGGCGCAAGCACGGTCTTCAGTGACCACTCGATCGGCTTGCGCAGCGGACCCCAGTAGATCTGGTGTTGCATCCGCGAGGCGAACGTCATCTCGCGGAACGGCCCGTCGAAGTGCCAGTTCTCGTTGGCGGCGTCGAGATCGCCGACGATCTCGATATCACGTGGGTCGCCACAGCCCAGCCCGAGGTCGTGCGCCAGGCGGATGAACTTGATGGACAACGGGTCCATGCCCATCAGCTTGGCGGCCACCGCGTCGATGGCGACCTGGTCGGCGCTGGCCAGAATCACGTTCTTGGCGTGTGGCACCATGCAGCGCGGGCCTGGGCCATCGCCCGCGAAGGTGCCGTCCATCACGGCGAAGACGCCGCGATGGATCTTCTTCTGGATCATCAACAGGTCCACGAGCGTCTCGTGGATGACCGGATGGGTCCAGTGCCGCTTCTCGTTGAGCAGCCCGCCGAACGCGTTCTTCATGGCGCCGGTGGTGGTGGTGAAGACGTGGGTCTTCACCGTGGGCAGGTGGATGATGTTCTCGCCGATGAAGCGGCGGGGAATCATGAAGCCGTCGGGATAGACCTCGTTGAGGCAGAGGAACTGCTTCGTGAGGTCGCCGACCGCGTCCTTGATGTTGATCCAGGCTTCGTCGCCCTCGTAGAGGTGGACGTTCTTCAGGCCATGCGCCTCGACCACGTTGAGCTGCTTGTTCTCGCGCTCGCCGAGGTGGGCGTCGATGACCACGGTGCGGTTGTGGCAGGCGTGGATCAGGTCCTTGCGATAGCCGTCGGCGGCCATCGCCCGGATCACGCCGTCGAGCTGCCACGGCGTGGTGGAGCAGCCGGGGAAGAAGAAATGCCAGGAGATGTTGACCTTGAGCGCCGTCTCCACGTCCTTGGGCAGCACGTCCTGATAGCGCGCAAGGTTCATCAGCCGGTGGTAATCGCTGAAGACCGTGTCTGGCGAGGTGCGAAGGACGGCAACTTGACTCTTGCTCATGGTGCTGCGATCAGAGTCCAAGGGGCCGATAGATGACCAGTGTGGTCACGAGCCCCCAGAGCGCGACGCAGATGAGCAGCGGCCGGTCCGTAATCAACAGCTCCGACGGATTACCTCCTCCGTCCCGGCGGTGGACCAGGTAGAGGTAACGGAGGATGCCGTAGATCGGAAGCGGGACGGTCAGCACCAGATTGCGGGTGCCGAAGCGCTCAATGGTCTCTTGGCTCGTGCAGTAGATGATGTACGCCATCAGCGTGGAGGCCGTGACGACGCTGATCATCTGGTCGAGGAGGTAGGGGTTGTATTCATCGAGGATGCGCCGGTGTCCGGCGGCACTGTCGGCCAGCAGGGTGAGTTCGTGGCGCCGCTTGCTCAGGCCGAGGAACAGCGCGAGCAGCACGGTACAGACCAGGAGCCAGTCGCTGACCGGCACGCCGATCACGGCGGCCCCGGCCACGGTGCGGAGCACGAAGCCGATCGCGATCGTCATCACGTCGACGATGACGACATGCTTCAGCCACCGCGAGTAGAGCACGAAGAGCAGCAGATACGCCGCGGCGACGACGGCGAACACCGCGCCGAGCCACAGCGCCGCGCCCAGCGCGGCCGCGGCAAGGGCGAAGGCCCAGACCACAGCCACTCCCGGCGACAACTCGCCCGAGGCAATCGGCCGGAAGCGCTTGGTGGGGTGACGCCGGTCTGCGTCCTGGTCGAAGAGATCGTTGACCAGGTAGACCACGCCCGAGAGGACGCAGAACACCACGAAATGCCGCCAGCGCGCGGGTGACGGCGTCGGGATCGAGCAGTTTCTGCCCGAACAGCAGGGCAGCGAACACAATAAGGTTCTTGGTCCACTGCTCCGGCCGCAGCGTTCGCACCAGGCTCGGCATCGCGGACCGTTCCCCTACCCGCGCGGTTCCGGCGTCTCGCATCTCGAGATCCGGCTGTATCGGACGCGCCATCGCGCGCGACCAGAAGCCTTACGCCGAGAAGCTCTTGATGGCTTCGGCCTCGGAGTCGTAGGTGTCGAACACCGTCAGCAGCTTCGTGATGGACAGCAGATCTTCGATCCGCTTCGTGAGGTTGAGGAGCTTCAGGCTGCCGCCCTGACGGCTCACCGTCGTGTGGGTGCGCACCACTTCGCCGAGGCCGGCCGAATCGATGTAGGGCACGTTCCCCAGGTTCAGCACGAGCTTCTTGTTGCCCGCAGCCAGCAACGTGTTGATGGCTGCCTTCAGCGTCTCGTCACCCTCGCCGAGCGTCATCTTGCCCGTGAGATCCAGAATCGTGACGTCGCTGACTTTCCGTTCGGCGATTTCCATGCCGGTCATCCTCCGCAAACGTGTTCACGCCGGTTGCGCGGCGGTGGCACCTGACAAATAGAGTGAAGCCCCTGAACACCGTGCGTTTGCGCGGTATTCAAGGGCTTCGAATGTTACTTACGATACCTCGACCGCGTCAACGCCTTCTGGGCCGTCGGCACGCCCGTGGACAAGAGCGCTACTCCGCCTCGCGACGCTGCTTCTTCCGGTTGCGCTTTCGCGCCAGCGCCTGCTTGGCCCGGCGCTTGTCGCCGGGCTTCAGGTAGAAGGAGTGCTTCTTGATGTCCTTGATGATGTCCTCTTGCTGAACCTTGCGCTTGAAGCGACGCAGGGCCGACTCGATGGACTCGCCTTCCTGGATCTTCACCTCGGCCATCTCGAATTCACCTCCTCCCGTATTGGCATTCCCCTGGGCCCGCACGGGACCCTGGGGGTGAATATGCTAGGCTATCACACGGTTTTGCCCGTCGACGGCCCAAAGTTGCCGGTGCGCACGATTGCGCAGCCTTCCTGTAAGTAACGACAAACACGGCACATAATCGGATGAAGATCCTCGTTGTCGGCGGCGGCGCGCGCGAACACGCGCTGGCGGTGCAATTCGCCTCAGAGCCCGCCACTACCGTGGTGTGCGCGCCCGGCAATCCCGGCATGGCCCGCGACGTGACGGTGACACCGGTCGATGCCAGCGATCCCGACGCGGTGCTCGCGTTGGCGGTCGCGGTGGGCGCCGACCTGACGGTGATTGGCCCAGAGGCGCCTCTGGCCGCCGGCGTGGCCGACCGCTTCCTGCAGGCAGGACGGCCCATCTTCGGACCGACCCGGGCGGCCGCTCAACTCGAAACCAGCAAGGCCTTCGCCAAGGCCGTGATGCACCGCTACGGCGTGCCGACCGCGGCGTCGATCGTGTGCGATACGGCCGCCGTGGCGATGCAGGCGCTGGCCACCGGCGCGCTCGGCTGGCCCGTGGTGGTGAAAGCGGATGGATTGGCCGCGGGCAAGGGCGTCGTGATCGCGCCCGATCGCCCGACCGCCGAGGCCGCCGTGCGGGCCGCCATGATCGAGAGTGCCTTCGGCGATGCCGGCGCGCGGGTGGTGCTCGAAGAATGCCTCACCGGAGAAGAACTGTCGTACTTCGTCATCGCCTCCGGGGAACGCTTCGTGGCGTGCGGGTCGGCGCAGGACCACAAGCGCCTGCTCGACGGCGACCACGGCCCCAACACCGGCGGCATGGGGGCCTTCGCGCCGAGCGTGCTCATGACCGACGCCTTGCGCGAGCAAGTGGATCGAGAAGTGGTGGCGCCGGTGCTGGCCGGCATGGCGGCCGAAGGCACGCCGTTTGTCGGCTTCCTCTACTGCGGTCTCATGCTCACCCCTAGCGGCCCCAAGGTGATCGAGTTCAACTGCCGCTTCGGCGACCCTGAGGCGCAGGTCGTGCTGCCGCTGCTCGCCGAACCGCTCGGACCGTTGCTGCTGGCCGCGAGCACCGGTGCGGAGTTGCCAGCCCGCGCCGCGTTCTCCGCCGACGTCGCGGTGGGCGTGGTGCTGGCCTCGCGCGGCTATCCGCACGCGCCCGAGGCCGGGCCACGAGATTCATGGGCTGGAGCGCGTGCGGGCGGACCATCCCGACGCGACCGTGCGCTTCGCCGGCATCGCCGAACGGAACGGACGCCTCGTGACCGCCGGCGGCCGCGTCCTTACGGTGGTGGGGCGCGCCGCCAGCTACGCCGCCGCCATCGCCGCCGCCTACGCCGCGGCGGACGGCATCACGTTCGAGGGGCTGCAGCGCCGAGCCGACATCGGTGCCCGCGCCGTGCGTCCGCAGCCATGACGTGTCCGGTCACCTGACGCGCGGGGCGCGTCAGGATGCCGGGAGCGTGGGCACGAGGACCTTCAACGCGTCACCGATGTGCCCGCGGAACGTCTCGGCGGCGTGCCCCTCCGGCACCTCTTCGTAGATGACGTTGGCGCGGGCCTCCTCGAGGGCCGTCCGCAGCGTGCGCGCGCCCTTCACGTCGGTGTCGTAGGTGGCGCCGAGCACGAAGAAGCGCACGCCGAACACGGCCTGCTGTCCCTGCGTCTGGTTGGTAATCAGCGTGGCCGACTGCGCCGGCGGGGCGATGGCGGCGCACAGGCCGAAGACGCCGGGATGTTCGACCGCCAGGTCGAGCGCGCCGTAGGCACCGAGCGAGCTGCCGAAGATCACGCGCTGGTCGGGGGCGGGAAACGTGCGCAGCCGGCTGTCGATGTAGGGCACGAGCTCGGTGGCGACGAAGGCGCGCCACGCCGGATTGCGCGAGTACTCCTCCTGCCGGTTGCCAGGTTCCACGAACACGGCAATCACGGGTGGAATCCGCTTGGCGGCAATCAGGCGGTCGAGCACCGACGGCACGGCCATCCAGTCGGTGTAGTTGCCGCCGTCGAGGAAGTACACCGTGGGATAGAGATCCTGCGACGCGTTGTAGTCCGCTGGTTCGTAGGTCCACACCCGCCGCGTCCCATTGAGCTGCCGGCTCGTGACGGTCGTGTGCCGTAATGCGGCCGCCGTGTGCGGGCACTGGTCCGTCCACTTCCGGATGGCTGGCGAAGAAGGGCATCCGGATTTCCGAACGCGGGCCGGTGAAGGTGCGCACGGTGCGCGGATTGCGCGGGTCGGGCGCGGCTTCCTTCTCGAAGAGCAAGGTGTATTCGAGACGGGCGTTGGCGAACGCCGTGCCTTCGAGGTACGACCACGGCGTGTCGGGCGATGCGCGACGGGCGTGCCAGCCGCCGGCGTCGTAGCCTTGCGGCGTCATGGCCCAGGCGTTGAAGTCGCCGACGATGCGGGGCGTGCGGCCGGTGCCGTCGTCGCGCACGAAGAAGATGAGCCGGGAGTTCTGCTCGACGACCGGATTGGTGCCCTGCGCGGCGAGATAGCGCTCCACCGCGGCCGTCCTCGCGGCCGGATCGGCGAGTCCGTCCATCTGGCGCAGCAGCGCTTTCAGCGTCTGCGGCTCTCCCGCGCAGGCGGCGGTGCACAGCGCGACGATCAGCCACGCCGTGAATCGCGGCGCGCGGGCGGGCGATGGCGCGTCATGGGAGGGCGGCCGCCAGTGCCTGGGCGGCGCTCGGCACGCGCCCGCCTTCGACGATGAGTTGTCCGCACGCCGCCCGGATGTCGCGGCCACGGCTCTTGCGAACCGACACCGTGACGTGCCGCTCCGCCAGGATGCGGGCGAACGCGCTCACGCGATCATCCGACGGCCGCTCGAAGGGAATGCCGGGCGCCGCGTTCAGGGGGATCAGGTTGACCTTGGCCTTCACGCCGTCCAGCAGGCGCACCAGCCGCCGGGCATCGGCCGGCGTGTCGTTCACGCCGTCGAGCATCACGTATTCGAAGGTGATGCGGCTCCGCTTCCTGACCGGGAAGCGCTTGCACGCGTCGATGATGGCGTGCAGGCCGTACTTCTTGCTCGGCGGCACGAGGGCAGCGCGCTGCTCCTCGGTGGTGGCGTGCAGCGAGATGGCCAGGTTCGGCATCAGCGGCTCCGGCGCCAGCCGGTCGATCATCGGCACGAGGCCGACCGTGGACAGCGTGACGCGGCGGGGCGACACGGCGAGCCCGTGCTGCGTCGTTGAGCATCGCCAGCGCCGCCATGGTGGCGTCGTAGTTGTGCAGCGGCTCGCCCATGCCCATCAGCACGATGTTGAACGGCGCGTCGAGCAGTCCCGTGGCGCGCGCGAGCACGCGCACCTGACCGGCAATCTCGCCCGCGGTCAGATGCCGCACGAGGCCCATCTTGCCGGTGAGGCAGAAGGCGCAGCGCCATCGCGCAGCCGACCTGCGTCGAGACACAGAAGGTCTGGGCCGGCGTGTCGGGGATGTAGACGCACTCGATCTGCCGGCCGTCGGCGAGTGCCAGCACGAGCTTCTGGGTGCCGTCGTCGGATGTTCGTGGCGCACGATCGTTGGCGTGGCGATCCGGAACTGCGGCCGGCGAGCTGCGCGCGCAGACTCGCGGCCGAGGTCGCTCATCGCGTCGAAGTCGGTGGCGCCGCGCTTCCAGATCCACTGAAAGATCTGGCGCGCGCGGAACCGCGGCAGCCCCTCCGCCTCGATCAGGGCCTCGAGCGCGGGCAGCGTCAGGTCGGCGAGATCGGTCAGGGAGGTGGGTGGCACCGGGTATCTCTCGCGCCATCTACGACTTGCGCGGGAACCCTCAGTGTAGCACCCACCTGCGCGGGTGCTGGAGGCCCGTTGACCACCCTTGCGCGCCCCTGCAACGCGTGATATGATTGAGCCTAATTCCTTCACAGTCAACAACTTACGAGCATCATCCGACGCAACCCGGAGAGGTCTGCCCGCCACCGTGCCCGATACCGCCATCCAACGGGAAGTCCTCGCCGAACGGACTTCGCCTCGCCACCGAGCGGATGCCGCATGTGCGGTCGGTCAGCATCGGCGTCTGGCTCACGCGCGGGTCGCGTCACGAGCCGGCGGCGCACGAAGGCATCGCGCACTTCGTCGAGCACATGCTCTTCAAGGGCACCAGCCACGCGCTCCGCCGAAGACATCGCGCAGCAGGTCGACTCGATCGGCGGCCAGATCGACGCCTTCACGTCGAAGGAATACGCCGGCTACTTCATCAAGGTGCTCGACGAGCACCTGCCGCTCGCCGTCGACATGCTGGCGGACCTCGTGACCGCACCGCTCGTTCGACGACGACGACATCGAGCGCGAGAAGAAGGTCGTCCTCGAAGAGATCAAGATGGTCGAGGACACGCCCGACGATCTGGTCCACGAGATCTTCGCCGGTTCTGGACCGCCATCCGCTCGGCCGTCCGATTCTCGGCAGCCGCGAGACGGTCGCGGCGCTCGATCGCGACGACGCTGAGCGACTACTTCGCCGACACCTACGTGGCGCCAGAATTTCGTGGTCGTCGCCGTCGGCAACTCGAGCACGCGCGCGTGCGGGACCTCGTGGAGCGCGGCCTTCGAGGCACGCCGCGCAGGGCTCGGCCGTGCGCGACACGGCGCCGACCACCGCCGCCGAGGTGGTGCTCGCGCAAGAAGGAGCTCGAGCAGAGCCACGTGTGCTTCGGCGCGCCGGCCTTGCCGCAGCACCACCCCGATCGCTACGCGGCCTTCGCGCTGAACACCATGCTCGGCGGCTCGATGAGCTCGCGGCTGTTCCAGAACGTGCGCGAGAAGCGCGGTCTGGCCTATTCGGTGTTCTCGGGCCTGTCCGCCTACCAGGACGCCGGCGCGCCAGCATCTACGCCGGCTGCGCCAACGACGCCGTGCCGAGCTGATCGACGTCGTCGTCGCGCGAAATCCGGCGGCTGAAGGCCGGCCGCTCGTGCCGGGCGAACTGCAGCGCGCGAAGGATCACCTGAAGGGCAGCCTGATGCTCGGCCTCGAGAGCACGTCGAGCCGCATGTCGCACCTGGCCCGCCAGGAGATGTACGGCGACCAGACCGAGACGCTCGACGAGATGCTCGCGGCGATCGACGGGTGACCGAGCGCGCGACGTCATGCGGCTGGCGGATCGGTGTCTTCGGCGACGGGTCGCTTGGCGGTCACGGTGCTCGGCAACGGTCCGGACTAGCTGTCACGCACGGAACAGTTGTCGCTGCGCATGATTCCGCGCTACACCAACCCAGAGATGGGTCGCATCTGGAGCGAGCAGCGCCGCTACGAGACCTGGCTCCAGGTGGAAATCGCGGCCGCCGAAGCGATGGCCGCGGCCGGCATCGTGCCCGCCGAGGCGGCGCGCGACCTGCGCGCCAAGGCGCGTTCGACGTCGCGCGCATCGACGAGATCGAGAAGATCACCCAGCACGACGTGATCGCCTTCACCACCTCGGTGGCCGAGAACGTCGGCCCCGCCGCCCGCTGGCTGCACTTCGGCCTGACCTCGTCGGACGTCGTCGACACCGCGCAGGCGCTGCAGATGGTCGAGGCCTGCGACCTGATTCTGCGGCTGCTCGACGGCGCTGCGCGACGCGGTCGAGACGCGCGCCGTCGAGCACAAGCACACGCCGATGATCGGCCGCACGCACGGCGTCCACGCCGAGGCCATGACCTTCGGCCTGAAGCTGGCGCTCTGGTACGCCGAGCTCGGCCGCGACCTCGCGCGCGTCGGCGCGCGCGCGCGACGGCATCCGCGTCGGCAAGATCTCCGGCGCGGTCGGCACGTTCGCGCACCTCGACCCGTCGATCGAAGCCGACGTCTGCCGGCGCCTCGGCCTCGACGCCGGCGCCGTCTCGTCGCAGGTGATCCAGCGCGATCGCCACGCCGAGCTGCTGGCGGCGCTCGCCATCACCGCCGCGTCGCTCGAGAAGTTCGCGCTCGAGATTCGCGGCCTGCAGAAGACCGAGATCGGCGAGGTCGAGGAGCCGTTCGCCAAGGGCCAGAAGGGCTCGTCGGCGATGCCGCACAAGCGCAACCCGATCGGCTGCGAGCAGATCGTCGGCCTGGCGCGGCTGCTGCGCGCCAACGCCATGGCGGCGCTCGAGAACGTCGCGCTCTGGCACGAGCGCGACATCTCGCACTCGTCGGTCGAGCGCGTCATCCTGCCCGACAGCTTCATCGCGCTCGATCACATGCTGCGCCGCTTCACGCGCATCGTGACCGGCATGGTGGTGTATCCCGATCGGATGCGCGAGAACCTGAATCGCTCGCGCGGCGTGGTGTTCTCGGGCCAGGTGCTGCTCGAGCTGGCCGCGCCGCGGCGTCTCGCGCGAGCAGGCCTACGAGTGGGTGCAGCGCAACGCCATGCGGTCGTTCCACGAGCAGCAGGACTTCAAGGCGCTGCTGCTGGCCGACGCCGACATCGCCACCGTGCTGCCGGCGGCGGAGATCGAGAAGGCGTTCGATCTGAAGGAGCAACTGCGCAACGTCGACGCGGTCTTCGCGCGGGTCTTCGGCACGCGCCGCAGCGTAGAAGGACGGAACGACGATGAGAGCGCGCGTTTATGTGACGTTGAAGCCATCGGTGTTCGATCCGCAGGGCCGCGTCGTCGCCGACGCGCTCGTCACGCTCGGCTACCAGGACGTAAGGACGTGCGGCAGGGCAAGTTCTTCGAAGTCGAGCTCGAGGCCGCCGATCGCGGCGACGCCGAGGCGCGCGTGACCGAGATGGCCGACAAGCTGCTGGCCAACCCGGTGATCGAGAGCTACCGCGTCGAGGTCTCTGAGCCAGGCCTGACCAGGGCCGCGGAGCAGGGGACACGGATGAAGTTCTCGGTCGTCGTCTTTCCCGGATCGAATTCGGACTACGACGCCTTCTACGCCGCCAGCGCGGTGCTCGGCGAGCAGGCCGCGCTGGTGTGGCACAAGGACACCGACCTGAACGGCGCCGACGCCGTGATCCTGCCCGGCGGGTTCGCGCACGGCGACTACCTGCGCACCGGCGCGATCGCGCGCTTCTCGCCGATCATGGGCGCCGTCAAGGCGTTCGCCGACCGCGGCGGCCCGGTGCTCGGCATCTGCAACGGCTTCCAGGTGCTGCTCGAAGCCGGCCTGCTGCCGGGCGCGATGGTCCGCAACGGCGGCATCAAGTTCGTGTCGCGCATGGTGCCCGTGCGCGTCGAGCAGACCGACACGCCGTTCACGCGCGCCTGCGCGGCGAGGCAGGTGCTGCACCTGCCGATCGCGCACGGCGAAGGCAACTACTACGCCGCCGCCCGACGTCCTCGCCGACGCTCGAGGCCAATCGCCAGGTCATCTTCCGCTACGCCGACGCCGCCGGCGAGGTCGGCGCCGGCGCCAATCCGAACGGATCGGTCAACAGCATCGCCGGCATCTGCAACGCCGGCGCAACGTCGTCGGCCTGATGCCGCATCCCGAGCGCGCCTCCGAGCCGCGCTCGGCAGCGCCGACGGCCGCGTCGTGCTGCAGTCGGTCGTGAAGGCGTATGCCGACGGCGTCATCGCGGGGCGCCCGGCTCTGATCCGGTGAGGGCCGTCATGTCGCCAGCCTCCACTACGAACCCGTCGCTCCGGCGCGCCGCGGCGCAGCGGGCGTCGGCATGGCCATGCTCGGTTCCACCATCGCGCTGCTCATCATCGCGGCGCTCACCTGGACTGGCGTGCTGCCCGTCGGCGAAGACATCCGGGGCTGGACCACAGGCGGCATTGCCGTCGCGGCGGTCATCGACGGCGTCATCGGCCTCTACTTCCTGCGTGCGTCTTCCCAACCATGACCGTGATCGACCAGCACTTCTCGAACGGCACGGCATCAAGCCGGACGAGTACGAGCGCATCCAGGAGCTGATGGGCCGCGAGCCCAACCTGCTGGAGCTCGGGCTGTTCTCGGTGATGTGGTCGGAGCACTGCAGCTACAAGAGCTCGCGCGTGCATCTGAAGACGCTGCCGACCACGGGCCCGCGCGTCGTGCAGGGCCCGGGCGAGAACGCCGGCGCCGTCGACATCGGCGACGGCCTGTGCGCGGTCTTCAAGATCGAATCGCACAACCACCCGTCGTTCATCGAGCCGTACCAGGGCGCGGCGACCGGCGTCGGCGGCATCATCCGCGACATCTTCACGATGGGCGCGCGGCCGATCGCGCTGCTGAACGCGCTGCGCTTCGGCTCGCTCGACACGCCGCTGCGCGACGCATCTTCGAGGGCGTCGTCGCCGGCATCGGCGGCTACGGCAACAGCATCGGCATTCCCACCGTCGGCGGCGAGATCGTGTTCGACGAGATGTACGCCGGCAATCCGCTCGTCAACGTGCTGTGCCTCGGCATCGCGCGGCACGACGACATCGTCAAGGGCGCGGCGAAGGGCGCCGGCAATCCGGTCTTCTACGTCGGCGCCAAGACCGGCCGCGACGGCATCCACGGCGCGACCATGGCGTCGGCGGAGTTCGACGAGAAGTCGGCGGAGAAGCGTCCGGCGGTGCAGGTCGGCGATCCCTTCATGGAAAAGCTCCTGATGGAGGCCTGTCTCGAGGTGATGAAGACCGGCGCGGTGGTCGGCATCCAGGACATGGGCGCGGCCGGCCTCACCTGCGCGACCTCGGAGATGGGATCGCGCGGCGGAGCGGCATGGACGTCGACGTGTCGCTCGTGCCGCAGCGCGAGACCGGCATGACGCCCTACGAGATCATGCTCTCGGAATCGCAGGAGCGCATGCTGCTGGTGGTCGAGGGCGGCCGCGAGCACGAAGTCGAAGCGGTGTTCGAGAAGTGGGACCTGCACGCCGTGCAGGTCGGCGAAGTCACCGAGACCGGCCGGGTGCGCCTGAATCACCACGGCACGCTCGTGGCCGACGTGCCCGACCGCGCGCTGACCGACGAAGGCGCCGGTCTACCGCCGGCCGATGCAGCGCCCGTCTGGCAGCACGACGTGCAGCGGCTGGATCTGGCCGACCTGCCGCCGCCGCCGTCGGCGCAGGCGGCGTTCGAGTCGCTGCTGGCCTCGCCGACCATCGCCAGCAAGCGCTGGGCCTATCAGCAGTTCGATCACACCGTCGGCACCAACACGATCGCGCAGCCCGGCATGTCGGCGGCCGTCGTGCGCGTCAAGGGCACGGCCGCAGGGCCTCGCCGTCTCGGTCGACGGCAACGGCCGGTTCTGCTATCTCGATCCCTATCGGGGCGCGATGCTGGCCGTGGCCGAGGCGGCGCGCAACGTCGCGTGCGCCGGCGGCGAGCCGATTGGCGCCACCAACAACCTGAACTTCGGCAATCCCGAACGGCCCGAGATCATGTGGCAGCTCGGCGAAGCCGTGCGCGGCATCGGCGACGCGTGCCGCGCGCTCGACGTGCCGATTACCGGCGGCAACGTCAGCCTCTACAACGAAACCGAGGGCCGGGCGATCTATCCCACGCCTGTGCTCGGCGTCGTCGGCCTGCTCGACGATGCGTCGCGGACCGTCACGCGCGCCTTCAACATCGGCGGGCGCCGCCGTCGTCTTGCTGGGCGATAATCTGGGCGAGCTCGGCGGCAGCGAGTACCTGGCCGCGTGATGGGACGCGTGCAGGGCGTGCCGCCGGCACTCGACCTGGGCGCGAAGCGGCCCTGCAGCAGCTGATCGTGGCGCTGGTGCGGGCGCGGCTGGTCCAGTCGGCGCACGACTGCTCGGACGGCGGACTGGCCGTCGCGCTGGCCGAGTGCACGTTCGACACGGCGGCATCGGCGTGGAATCCAACGTCGAGGCGGCGGCCGGCGCGTTCGGCGCGTTCGGCGAGGCGGCCACGCTGTTCGGCGAGAGCGCCTCGCGCGTCGTCGTGTCGGTGGCCGACGGCTCGGTGGCCGCGGTCCTGAATCAGGCCGCGCGGGCCGGCGTGCCGGCGCGGGTGATCGGCCGCACCGGCGGCGCCGAGATCCGGATCGACGTGGCGGCGTGCCGGCCGTGCGCATGACGGTGGCCGACGCCGAGGCGGTGTGGGCGACGGCGATTGGACGGCACTACCAGCCGACGGCGGGCGCGGCATGAGGCCGCGTCGCGCAGCCGACACGGGTAACCGAACGAGGACTCGCGATGTTCGACAAGTTTCGCGAAGAATGCGGCGTCTTCGGCATCTACGGCCACGCTGAGGCCGCGAAGATGGCCTACCTGGGCCTCTATGCCCTGCAGCATCGCGGCCAGGAGAGCGCGGGCATCGCCGTCTCGGACGGCGTGCGCGTGCGCGCCGTGCGACAGATGGGCTACGTCGCCGACATCTTCACGCAGCCGGCGCTGGCGACGCTGCCGGGCCACGTCGCCATCGGGCACACCCGCTACTCGACGGCCGGCGAGAGCACGGTGGCGAACGCGCAGCCGATCCTGATCGAGTGCGTGCACGGCCAAGTCGGCATCTGCCACAACGGCAACATCGTCAACGCCCGCGAAATCCGCGACGAGCTGGTGCGGCAGGGCTCCATCTTCCAGACCAACAGCGACACCGAAGTGGTGCTGCACCTGTATGCGCGGTCGCAGGCCGGGCGGTCGACGACGCGCTGATCGAGTCGATCGCCAAGCTCACCGGCGCGTTCTCGTTCGCCTTCATCACCAAGGACCGGCTGATCGCGGTGCGCGATCCGCACGGCTTCCGGCCGCTGGCGCTCGGGCGCCTGGGCGACGGCTGGGTGGTCTGTTCGGAGACCTGCGCGATCGACCTGGTCGGCGCCACCTACGTGCGCGACGTCGAACCCGGCGAGGTGCTGATCATCGGCGCCGACGGCCTGCGATCGGTGAAGCCGTTCCCGCCAGCGCCGAGCGCGCACTGCATCTTCGAGCACGTCTACTTCGCGCGGCCCGACAGCGAAGTGTTCGGCAAGAGCGTCAACGACGTGCGCACCAACCTCGGCCGCCAGCTGGCGCGCGAGACCGGCGTGCCCGCCGACGTGGTCGTGCCCATTCCCGACTCGGGCGTCTGCGCGGCCATCGGCTACGCCGAGGAGTCGGGCGTGCCGATGCGGATGGGGCTGATCCGCAACCACTACGTGGGCCGCACCTTCATCGAGCCGGCGCAGTCGATCCGCCACTTCGGCGTGAAGGTGAAGCTCAATCCGGTGCGCAGCCTGCTGCGCGGCCAGCGCGTGATCCTGATCGACGACTCGATCGTGCGCGGCACGACCAGCCGCAAGATCGTCAAGATGGTGCGGGCGGCCGGCGCGGCCGAAGTGCACGTGCGGATCAGCTGCCCGCCCACCATCTCGCCCGTGCTTCTACGGCGTCGACACGCCGCAGCGCAGCGAGCTGATCGCCGCCACGCATTCGCTCGAGGAGATTCGCAAGTACCTCGAGGCCGACTCCGTCGCCTATCTGAGCCTGGAGGGCCTGCTGAAGGCGGTCGACGCCAGACGACGGGCGCTACTGCACCTCGTGCTACACCGGCCGCTATCCCGTAGCGTTCCCGCGCGACCAGCAGGCCTACCTCCAGCTGGCGCTCAAGCTCGACAGCAGGAGCGCGGTGCTCGACTCCGGCCGAGCCAGTGGCATGAGCGGCACCAGCTACAAGGCGGCCGGTGTCGACATCGACGCCGGCAACGAAACAGTCCGGCGCATCAAGTCGATCGCGCGCAGCACCTTCACCCCGGGCGTGCTGTCGGAGATCGGCTCGTTCGGCGGCCTCTTCTCGCTCGGCGGCGGCTGGTCCGACCCGGTACTCGTGTCGAGCGCCGACGGCGTCGGCACGAAGCTGAAGGTGGCCTTCATGGCCGGCGTGCACGACACGATCGGCCGCGATCTCGTGAACCACTGCGTCAACGACATCCTGGTGCAGGGGGCGACGCCGCTCTTCTTCCTCGACTACCTGGCCACCGGCCGCCTGTCGCCCGATGTGGCCGAGCAGATCGTCACGGGCCTCGCGGCCGCGTGCCGCGAGAACGGCTGCGCCCTGCTCGGCGGCGAAACGGCGGAGATGCCCGGCTTCTATGCCGATGGCGAGTACGACGTCGCGGGCTTCATCGTCGGCGCCGTGGACCGCGCGAAACTCATCGACGGCCGCGGGCTCGTGCCCGGCGACGTGCTGCTCGGCGTGCCGTCAGTGGGGCTGCACACGAACGGCTACTCGCTGGCCAGGCACATCGCCTTCGGCACGCTTGGACTCCACGTGGACAGCCACGTGGCTGAACTCGGTGAAACCGTTGGCGCGGCGTTGCTGCGTCCGCACCGGTCCTACCTGCACGCGTTGCAGCCGCTGCTGGCCGCCAACCTGGTCAAGGGCATGGCGCACATCACCGGCGGCGGTCTGACCGACAACCTGCCGCGCATTCTGCCGGACGGCACGGCCGCCCACCTGCGTCGTGGTTCGTGGCCCATATTGCCGGTGTTCGAGTGGCTCGGGCGCGCCGGCGGCGTCGCGATCGAGGATCAGTATCGCGCCTTCAATATGGGCGTCGGGATGGTGGTGGCGGTGGCCGAAGCCAATGCTTCCACCGCCGCCGAGGCGCTCCAGAAGTCTGGCGAGCAGGTATATCGACATCGGCCGGGTCGTGGCCGGAACGCCGGGCGTCACCTATGTCTGACGGCCCGGCGCCGGACGCGGGTCGGCGCATCGGCGTGCTCGTGTCGGGCCGCGGCTCGAACCTGCAGGCGCTCATCGACGCCGTGGGCGAGGGCCGCCTCCAGGCAACCATCGCGGTCGTGCTCTCGAACGTGCCCGATGCGCCCGCCCTGGCGAAGGCGGCCGGCGCCGGCATCGAGACGGTCGTGGCGCCGCACCGCGGGTGGCCCAGCCGCGAAGCCTACGACGAACATCTGGTCGACGAGCT
The DNA here is from genome assembly GCA_963814395.1 of uncultured Acidobacteriota bacterium. Classification (GTDB taxonomy): domain Bacteria; phylum Acidobacteriota; class Vicinamibacteria; order Vicinamibacterales; family UBA2999; genus CADEFD01. The sequence goes on along the minus strand of CAWFCS010000025.1, from coordinate 5,542 downwards.
ACGCGCGCGGCACATCGATCTCGTCTGCCTGGCCGGCTTCATGCGCCGGCTCAGCGCCAGGTTCCTCGAGCGCTTCTCCGGGCCCGTGCTCAACGTGCATCCGTCCCTCTTGCCTGCCTTCCCTGGCGTGGATGCGCCCGGCCAGGCGCTGCTCCACGGGGTGCGCGTGGCCGGCTGCACCGTGCATCTCGTGACGCCGGAGCTCGACGCGGGTCCCATCGTGTGTCAGGCGGCCGTGCCCGTGCGTCCGGACGATTCGGTCGAAGCGCTCGCCGCTCGTATCCTGGTCGAAGAACATCGCCTGCTGCCCGAAGCTGTGGGCCGGGTGCTGGCGGGGGGATGGCGGGTCGACGGACGGCGCTTCCTCGAGGCCTGAAACTCGTTAGAGCGGCGTTGTCGTGCGCAACGTCAGCACCGACACCTCGGCGGGGCAATTGATCCGGACGGGCGCGACGACCGTGCCGACACCGCGGCTCACGTAGAGCCGGCAGTTGCCTTCGCTGGCCTGCCCGGCGATGACTGGAAAGCGGCGCGCGGCAATCGCGCCAATGCCCGGCAGCACTACCTGGCCGCCGTGGGTGTGACCCGCGAGGACCAGCTGCACGTCGAGCGCTGCGGCTTCCGTGAGCCGACGGGGATCGTGTGCCAGCAGCACCGTCGTCGGTCCAGCGCCGCGTACCACCTTTGCCACCTCGCCCAGTCGGCGCGTCCAATAGCGCAGGCCGGCGATGTCCAGCGTCTCGCCGCGCAGGGTGATGCGGGTGTGTTGATCGCGCAACACCGAGAAGCCGCGCGACGCCAGAGCCGCCGGCACGACCCGGTCGTCGTCATGATTCCCGAGCACGGCGAAGGCGCCGGCGGGCGCATTGGCCAGCGGCGAGAGCAACTCGGCGACGGGAGCGGCCCGCCGGATGTTGGCGTCGGTGACGTAGTCGCCGCCGAGCGCGATGAGGTCGGGCGCCTCGGCTTGCAGCAGCGTGACTGCCGCACGGATGTCCGCGTCAGGCACGGTGTCGCTCGAATGCACATCCGTGATGAGGCCGACGCGCACGCCATCGAGAGCCGGAGGCAACCCCACGACACGCAGTTCAGCCCGCTCCAGCATGATCTGATGGCGCTCGTAGACCACGCCGTAGCCAACCCGACCCACGAGCAGGCCGGCGCCGGTGGCCACGAGGCCCTTGAGCGCCGATCGTCGCGTGAGACGCCAGGAGTCCATCGTCATTGGGTCGTGCCGTCATGTTAGCCCAGGCCCGCCCGGTCACCGGGCGACGGGCTATAGTGGAGCGCGTGAACGTCCTCGACGAATTCCGCTGGCGCGGTCTGCTGTACGACCGCACTGAAGGGCTCGACCAGGTGCTGGCGAGCGATCGCGTTACGGCCTACATCGGCTTCGACCCCACGGCGTCGAGTCTGCACGTGGGCTCGTTGCTGCCCATCATGAGTCTGGCGCGTTTGCAGCGCTACGGACACACGCCGATCGCGCTGGTGGGCGGTGGTACCGGCCTGATCGGCGATCCGAGTGGCAAGGCCAACGAGCGGGCGTTGCTCACGGTCGAGCAGGTCGAAGCCAACGCCGAGGGCATTCACCGGCAGCTCGAGCGCTTCCTCGACTTCGGGGCCGCGGGCAACCCGGCACGCATGGTCAACAACGCCGACTGGCTTCGGCAGATCTCCCTGCTCGAGTTCCTGCGCGACACCGGGAAACATTTCACGGTCAACGCGATGATGGCGAAGGACTCCGTGAAGCGCCGGCTCGGCTCCGAAGACGGCCTGTCGTTCACGGAGTTCAGCTATCAGTTACTGCAGGCCTACGACTACCTGGTGCTGCACGATCGCTATGGCTGCCGGCTGCAAGCCGGCGGCAGCGACCAATGGGGCAACGTCGTGGCCGGGTGCGACTTGATCAGGCGAGTGAGGGGCGCCAAAACCCACGGGCTCGTGCTGCCGCTCGTCACCACCAGCGCCGGCACGAAGTTCGGCAAGACCGAAGCCGGCACGGTCTGGCTGGATGCCGAGAGAACTTCGCCATTTCGCTTCTATCCAGTTCTGGCTCAATACCGATGACCGCGACGCGGTGAAGTTCTTGAAGTGGTTCACGCTGCTCGACGAGCCTGAGATCGACACGATTGCGCAGGCGCACGAGGCGGCGCCTCAGAAGCGCGAAGCACAGCGCGAACTGGCGCGCATCATCACCAGTGCGGTGCACGGCGAAGCGCGAACTAGCCCGCGCGGAGCGCGCCTCCGCGGTGCTCTTCGGCGGGAAGCTCGCCGACGCCGACCCGGCCGACATCCTGATGGTCTTCGACGACGTTCCGTCGATTGAATTGCCGGCGGCGGACTTCGACGGCGAGGGACTGAGCGTGGCGGAGGCCGCGCTGCGCGCCTCGCTGGTGGCATCCAAGGGCGAGGCTCTCCGGCTCATCAAGCAGGGCGGGCTGTACGTCAACGACCGTCGCGCCGCGGAATCCGAGAGCCGCATCACGAGAGCTGATATGATCGGCGGGCACGTCCTGGTGCTCCGCAAGGGCAACGCGAGCGGCGGGTGGTGCGGGTCGTGAGCTGATTCACGAAACTGCACAAAATCTGGCGACACATCTCGCGAAGGGGTTGACAGCCCCGCATCTCGGTAATAGGATTACCTAGTTCGACACGTTGTCTTCGGTCTTGGACCGCGTGACCGCTCGATTGCCTCCTCAGCAGCACTTCTGCAAGGCGACGCAGCACGACAAGAAAATAATCGACTCAACCTCGATTATTTGATTGACTCGGCTGAAAACGGCGGGGTAAGATTGGAAGGTTCCCCTAAAGAGGGTTGCGGTAACGCAACGAGGGAACGCGCCGCGAGGCGCACCGCCTCGGTTCTTTGAAAACTAGATAGAGCGTGCACACAAGTCCGCCGAAGCTCGCCGAGCTCGCAAGATGCGAGAGCGACGGCGGAAACCAGCCCGTCAAGTGACAGCCGACTCGCCAAAGCCTGAGCGCAAGCAAAGGCGGAAGGCGGGTCAACACAAGACGTAACAAACAGAAGGGCCAACAAGC
>CAWFCS010000024.1:0-13466 GCA_963814395.1 uncultured Acidobacteriota bacterium | reverse complement strand
ACTCCTGAAACCACATCGACCCGGCATGTATCGTAGAGGTGATGCCGGTTCCGCTGTCGGTGCTCGACCTTTCGCCCATCGTGCAGGGCGCCACCGCGGCTGATGCGTTCCGCCGCTCGCTCGACCTGGCGCAGCACGTGGAGCGGCTCGGCTACACCCGCTTCTGGCTGGCCGAGCACCACAACATGCCGGGCATCGCCAGTGCCGCCACGGCGGTGCTGCTGGCGCACGTGGGCGCGGGCACCGCGCGCATCCGCATCGGCGCCGGCGGCATCATGCTGCCCAATCATGCGCCCTTGCAGGTGGCCGAGCAGTTCGGCACGCTCGAATCGCTCTTTCCCGGCCGCGTCGACCTTGGCCTGGGGCGCGCGCCGGGCACCGATCGCGCGGCGGCCATCGCCTTGCGGCGCACGCTCGACGTCGATCCGGATCGCTTTCCCGACGACGTGCAGGAACTGATGGCCTACTTTGCCCCGGCGCAGCCCGGACAGGCCGTGCAGGCCGTGCCCGGCGCCGGGCTGGCCGTGCCGATCTGGATTCTGGGATCGAGCACCTTCGGCGCGCAGGTGGCGGCCGCACTCGGGCTGCCGTTTGCCTTTGCCTCGCATTTCGCGCCGGCCATGCTGTTCGACGCGATGCGCATCTACCGCGAGCGCTTCACGCCCTCGCCGCAGTTGGCCGCGCCCTACGTGATGCTCGGCGTGAACGTCGTGGCGGCCGACACCGACGACGAAGCGCGCTTCCTGTCGTCGTCAGGACGCGAGAGCTTCGCCAATCTGCGCGCGGGCCGTCCCACGCAGCTGCCGCCGCCGTCGAAAGAGTGGGAGCGCGATCCCTTCGAGCCGGCCGACCCGTTGCAGCGCACGCGTGTGTCGTTCGTGGGCAGTGCCGCCACGGTGCAGGCGCAGTTGCAGGCGTTCGTGGCGCGCACCGGCGCCGACGAGGTGATGATCACCTCGCACATCTACGACCACGCCGCGCGCCTGCGCTCCTACGCGATCGTGGCACCGGTCGCCGTCACCGCCTGACCGGGGGGGCTGAGCGGCTGTTCGCGAGGACGCCGACGTGGAAAAGGGCGCCCACACCGCGTGTGGACGCCCCCCATGTCGATCCAGCCGAAGCCGACGTCGAGGCCGAGCCCGGTCGGGCTACTGGCGCTCGCGTTCCATCGTGGTCGTGCCGGCCTTGCGCTTCTCCTGCTCGGCCTTGAAGTCCGCGTCGTTCATGTAGACGATGTTGATCCAGGCGTGGGCCATTTCGTCGACCGTGCGATCGCCCCAGCCAACCCACTGGCTCGGATCGGGATTGGTCTTCTTGGCGGTGGTGTTGTCGTGCCACGCCGTGACCTTGAGCAGCGTGCCCTTGGGCAGCAGCGGCGCCACGTCGTCGGCGTAGACGAAGGTGGTCATCCACATGAAGTTGAAGTCGCTCGTGTGGCTCAGCACCTGACGCTGGCCGCTCGGCAGGATCGCTTCGACCATCATGGCCTTGCCGCGCAGGTGCATGTGCGGCTGATAGCTTTCGATGCGGGCGTTGTCGCGCAGCGGGAAGAAGCCTTCGGTGGTCGTGACGGTGTTGGGGCGCAGGTCGAGGTTGCCCACCGCGGCCGGCACGAACGACAGGCGCGTGCGGTACTTCGGTTCCTGGCCCTTGGGGTAGAAGTAGATGCCCATCTCGGCGTTGGTGGTGACCTCTTCACCGGCCTGCGAGAAGTGGATGTCCCAGCGGAAACGGGCGCCGGGCATCAGCAGCTTGCCGGTGTCGGGACGCATCATCTCGCCCTGCTTGCCCACGGCCCACTCCATGAAGAGCGGCGCGGGACCATCGGCGGCGTCGGCGCCAGGCTCGCTCTGCTCGAGGTAGGCGATGGCGTGATGAATGACCTTGCGGCCCTTGATGTTGCTCGGGCGGATCTCGATGGCGCGCACCCAGCGCGGCTCGGTGAGCTCGATGGGCGTCACGCGCTTGTCCCAGGCGTCCTGCGCTACGGCGGGCATCGTGAAGGAATCCGACTTCACGATCATGTCGGGTTCGGACTGGCCGAAGGTCTTCGCGAAGTTCCAGCCCTGCTCGACCGGCCACGCGATGGCGGGCGGCATGTCCTTGGCGTCGCCCTGGGGCGCGCCGGCGTCGACCCACTTCACGATGGTCTCGAGTTCGGCGGGCGACAGCGAGTCGTCGTTCTTGAACTTGGTGACCCCGACCGTGCGGTCGATCTGGAAGGGCGGCATCGAATGGTCGGACACGCGCGTCTTGATCGAGCGGGCCCACGGCCGCGCCTGCTGCCAGGTCTGCAGCGACATCGGCGCGATCGATTCGGGCCGGTGGCAGGCCTCGCACTTGGCCTGGAAGATCGGGGCTACGTCTTTCGCGAAGGTCGGGGCGTTCTGTGCCGACGCCGTCGACGCGTCGCCCAGCAGCGCCGCCAGGGCCACTGCGCCGACCGCACCACTTACCAGAGTTCGCATTTCCAGCTGCATCATCGCGCTCCTGTCGTTACTTGACGGTGACCTTCACGTAAGTGTTCGTCCAGCAGCACTGGAACCCAGCACCACCTTCACCCGATTCGTCGTTCCCCTGCACGCGCAGGAGGTATTCGCCCGGCACACTGAACGTGGCGTTCGTCGTGACGGATTCGCCCTGGGTCTTCGCGGGCACCCGCGCCGGATCGAACTTCACGGTGCCCGGCCCGCGATGTTTGTGGAACGACACGGTCGCCACCGCGCCGGCGCCGCGCCGGTTGGTGAGTTCCGAGCCCTTCTTGGTTTCTTTCGGATCTTCGACCTTGAGCGTGATGGCCACCGGCTGGTTCACCGCGCCGGTGAGCGTGGCCGCCACCGCCGTGGGGGGGCCGACGAACTTGCCCGCGGCAAACGTGAACTCCGGCGGCTTGTTGCCCATGCCGGATTCCTGGAACGGCTCGATGGTGTAGCCGGTCTTGATGCCGAACGGAATGGTCTGGGTCTCGCCGTTGGCGGTGACCGTCCAGGTCAACGTCTTCGCGCCGAAGTCCTTCGGCACCTTGATGGTGAAGACGCCCCATTGACGGCCGATCTGGAAGTGCGTGGGCTGCCCCTGATCGATCGGGCCGGGCTCGATCTTGTTGTTCGGCCCGACCGGGATGTCGAGGGCTTCACCCTTGTTCCGGTTGAAGTAGCCGATGAGCAGCGTGTAGGTGCCGTCGGCGTTCTGGTACCAGCCCTCGTAGGAGGGCGTGATGCTGACGCCGCGCTCGCGCGTCGGCGCCAGCGGAAGACTGGGCGAGGGGGCTTGCGGCGCGGCGGGTGTCTGGGCCGCCGCAACGAGGGGCAGCGCCGCCACGACGGTGAGGGCGGCAAGAGTAAGGTAGCGATGTCGGTACGAATCGAGCCATGGTCATAGTGAGGGCCTTGGTGAGTGCGCGCAGCGGCTGACGATCATACTGCCGCTCCACCCAGGAACACGCGGACAATCTGGTCGCTCTGGTGGGCGAAGCCGGTATCGCCCCGCACCACCGACGTGACCACCACGCCGCGCACCATGCCGAGCAGCATGGCGGCATAAACGCCGGTGTCGGCCGGGTGCAGCAGACCGGCGTCGATGCCCCGGCCCATCAGCTTCTGCGCGCGGGCGAGCAACTGCGTGGCCACGGTGTGTTGGCGGTTCATGGCCGAGGCATCCGCGCCGCTCTGCAGCAGGTCTTCCATCATGAGCGTGAGCAGCACACGGTTGGCGTCCCAGTGGGCCACGAGGGTGGCCACGAACTGGCGCAGTTCCGCGGTGACCCGGGTGCCTGGCGGCCCCTCGGCGAGCGGCTCGGCGTGTTCGCTGGCCTCAGCCGCGGCGTCGAGCGCATCGAGCAGCACCTGCGTGCGCGAACGCAGCAGGGAGGCGACCAGGGACTGCCGATCGCGGAAGTAGTTGTAGAGCGTGCCCACCGCGATGCCGGCGCCCGCGGCGATGTCTTCCATGCGCACGGCGCTGGCCCCGCCGGTATTGAACGCCGAGGCCGCGGCATCGAGGATGGCGTCGCGGGTGGATTCACGCAGGCGGTCGCGCAGATTGAACGCTGGCTTCATGAAATGAATCTGAATTCATGATAGTGCGCCTTGGCGCCGTCGCGGTCAAGCGTTATCGCGGTCCGGAGCAACTACCGCCGGGAGCGCGACCGGGTGCGCGCTGGCTCGATGGCACGGCCCCGCCCACGCGTCTTCGTCCGGCGGCCGGCCGCCGTCACGAAGCGAATCTTGGGCGCCGGGCCCACCCCGCCCGGCACGGCATACGCCAGCACCACGATGCCGCTCTCGGACAGCACCTTCGTGTCGCTCAGCACGAGGGTGGTCGAGGCCCCTGGCGGCAGCAGCGGGATGCCGTCGCCGAGCAGCACGGGAATCACGGCCAGCTCTACTGTGTCGACCAGTCCAGCGGCCAGCAGGGGGCGGAACAGCTCGCCGCCCCCGTAGAGCCAGATGTCCTTGCCGGGTTCGGCCTTGAGCGCCGTGACGACCGCCACTGGGTCGTCGCTCGTGATGCGCAGGCCAGGCCGCGAGGTGGGCGCCAGGGTGCGCGAGAACACCACCGTGTCGATCGCGGGCATCGCCCCCTCACCCATCGCCAGCACCACCTCGTGGGTCTTGCGGCCCATGACGGCGATGTCGAATTCGGCATACATGGCGGCGAAGTCGATGGCCGGGTCCATGACGATCCAGTCGAAGTCGCCGTTGGGGCGGGCAATGAAGCCGTCGAGGCTGACGGCTACCTGATAGCGAAGACGTCGAGGCATGAGGATCACCTCACCAGTGTCACTACCGAACCAACGGCTTGTCGAGCGTGTCCCAGCCGTAGGCCGCCGCCACGCGCGCCTCGATTTCGTTGATGAGCGCGCGGCCGCGATCGCCGTTGGTCATGACGGCCACGCCATACCCTTTGCGTACGTGGCCCACGAGGTCGGCCTGGAAGCCCCAGTTGGATCCGCCATGCGAGAAGTACCAGCCCTCGCCGCGGTGATCGATGGCCAGCCCCACGGCGTAGGGCCCAACGCCCACCGGCGCGGTCATCTCTCTGGCCGACGCCTGCGACAGCACCTTCCCCGCGGGTCCGCGCACCGCCGTCTGCACCTCGATGATGAAGCGCGCCAGGTCGGTAGGCGTGGTCCACAGCCCGGCCGCCGCCTGCTCCGGATACACGTGCCACGCCGTGTTCATGGCCCGGCCCTGCCCGTCGTGCGCGCGCGCCAGCTGCGCGGCCACCTCGGGCGGAGGCGGCTGCGCAAACGAGCTGCTGGTCATCTGCAGCGGGCCGAGCACGGTGGCCTGCATGAAGTCGGCGAAGGGCTGCGCGGTGAGCTCTTCGAGCGCGAGCTGCATGATTGTGATGCCGCCGCCGGAATACTTGAAGCCCTGGAACGGCGGCCGCGCAAACAGCACCTGGCCCACGTTGGAGGGCGTCTGGCCGTTGAGAATCTGCACGAGCCGCGGACGCAGCGCCGCCGGGTCGTAGCCGGGGAAGCCGAAGCCGTCATCCGCCCCCGAGGTGTGGCTGAAGAGCGCGCGCGGCGTCACCGGCCGCCCGCGCGTGTGGTCGGTCGTGGGCACGCGCCATGATTTCAGCACCATGTTCACGTCGGCATCGAGGTCGAGCTTCTCGTCTTGCGCCAGCCGCACCGCCGCCATGGCCGTCACCGGCTTGCTGATGGACGCGGCCTGGAAGCGCGTGGACGACTCCACCGGCCGGCTCGTGCCCACGTCGGCCACGCCGTAGCCCTTGGCCCACTGCACCTGGAAGTCCTTGACCACCGCGATGCTCACGCCGGGCACGTTGAGGCGCTTCATCACCTGCGGCAGCGTGAGGCTGTCGAGGCCCTGCCGATCCGGCAGTTGCGCGGCCTCGATGCGGGCGATGAGCGCCGCCGTCTCACCTTGCGCCGTGGATTGCGTCGCGGCGAGCCCTGCCGCCAGGGCCAGGGCGAGCAGGAACTGCAGAGCCGCGGGCGCGTGTCTCATGGCGCCGTAGTTTAAACCTTCCGGCCGTCCTACGGTCTCACTGGGCATGAGAGCTTCCATGGCGGTGGCGCTGGTGACCGGGCTGCTCGGGTGCGCCGGCGTGATGGCGGCCGGTGCGCCGGCCATTCCCGACGACGATTGCGCGGCCGCGCACGTGCTGAGCCGGCTCGCGTACGGCGCGCGGGCGGGCGACGTTCGGGCGGTGCGGAGGATGGGCGTGGCCGCGTGGATCGAGCGGCAGCTCCATCCCGAGCGAATCGACGACGCCGCGCTCGACGCGCGACTCGCGCCCCTCGCCACCCTCGCGCTCGACTCGGCGACGATTGCGCGGGAGTACGGCCGTCCGGCCGTGCACGAACGCCGGCAACGGCAGCGCGCCAAGGCTGATGCGTCAGGCGCCATGGCCACACCGGCCAGTGACCTGCCGGGCGACGATACGCGGCCGGCGCTGAGCCCCGCGCAGCAGAAGAATCGCGAGGTGCTGGCCGAGCTCGCCGACGCGAAGATTCTGCGCGCCGTCTACAGCGAGCGCCAGCTCGAAGCCGTGCTCGTCGACGTGTGGTTCAACCATTTCAACGTGTTCGCCGGCAAGGGGCCGACGCGCAACTACGTCACCGAGTACGAGCGCGACGTGATTCGGCCGCATGTGCTCGGCCGCTTCCGCGCCCTGCTCGGAGCCACGGCCAGGAGCCCGGCGATGCTCTTCTATCTCGACAACTGGCAGAACGGCGCCCGCGGCGTGAACGAGAACTACGCGCGCGAGCTGCTGGAGCTGCACACCGTCGGCGTCGACGGCGGCTACACGCAGCAGGACATCGTGGCGGTGGCGCGCGCCTTCACCGGCTGGACGATGCAGCCGCGCCAGGGCTCCGGCTTCAGGTTCGTGACAGCGTGGCATGACGCCGGCGCCAAGACGGTGCTCGGACACGCGATTCCGGCCGGCGGCGGCATCGACGACGGCGAGCGGGTGCTCGACCTCCTGGCCGCGCATCCCGCCACAGCCCGGGTGGTGGCCACCACGCTGGCGCAGCGCTTCGTGAGCGACACGCCGCCCACCGCGCTCGTGGAGCGCGCGGCCGCGCGTTTCCTCGCCACCCAGGGCGACCTGCGCGAGGTGGTACGGGTGATCGTGACCTCGCCCGAGTTCTTCGCGCCCGGCGCGGCGCAGTCCAAGTTGAAGACGCCCTTCGAATTCGTGGCCAGCGCGCTGCGCGCCGCCGGCGCCGACGTGCGCAACGCGCGGCCCCTGGCCCGCACGCTGCGCGAGCTCGGCATGCCGCTCTACCTGTGCCAGCCACCCACCGGCTACGACGACGACGCCGAGGCGTGGTCGTCGGCCGGGGCGCTGGTGAGCCGCGTGAACGTCGCGCTGGCGCTCGCCGGGAACGGCGTCCCGGGCAGCCGGCTGCCCCATGACGCGGCCACGCGGGCGGCCGTCGCCGTCATCGGATCACCCGCGTTTCAGCAGCGGTAGGAGAGGTGATGACCAATCGCCGGGTGTTCCTCAAGTCGGGCGGCGCGGCGCTGCTCGCGGTGGGCTTCGCGCCGTCGTTCCTGGCGCGCACCGCGGCGGCCGCAGGCACGCGCAAGAAGCTGCTCATCGCCATCTTTCAGCGCGGGGCGGTGGACGGACTCAACATGGTGGTGCCGCACGGCGAGGCGAACTACTACGCGGCCCGGCCCACGATCGCGATTGCGCGGCCAGGCACACCTGGCGGCGCCCTCGACCTCGACGGCTTCTTCGGGCTGCATCCGCGCCTGGCGCCGCTCGCGCCGTGGTGGACGGCTGGTCATCTGGCCGTGGTGCACGCGTCCGGTTCGCCCGACGCCACGCGCTCGCACTTCGACGCGCAGGACTACATGGAGTCGGCCACACCCGGCGTGAAGAGCACGCGCGACGGCTGGTTGAACCGCTATCTGCAGGCGCGCGAGGCGCACGACACGCGCAGCCCGCTGCAGGCCGTGGCGCTCACGACGCAGATGCCGCGGGCGCTGCAGGGGCGCGCAGCGGCGCTGGCCGTGGGCGGCCTCGACGACTTCGCGGTGCGAACGGATGCCGCTGCCGCCGCGGCGTTCGAATCCGCCTACGCGGCAAGCGCGGATCGCGCGCTGACCACGACGGCGGCCGAGGCGTTCGACGCGATGCGCCGGTTGGCCGCGTCATCGCGTGGGCCCTATGCCCCCTCACTGGGCGTGACCTATCCGCGCTCGCCGTTCGGCCGGGCGCTGCAGGAGATCGCACGGCTGGCCAAAGCGGATGTGGGCCTCGAGATCGCGTTTGCCGAGAGCACGCAGTGGGACCACCATGCCAACGAAGGCGGGGCCACCGGCCAGATCGCCAATCGGCTCGACGACTTCGGCCGGGGGCTGGCGGCGCTGGCGCAGGATCTCGGCGACCGCATGGCCGACACGGTGATTGTGACCATGTCCGAGTTCGGCCGCACCGTGGCGCAGAACGGCAGCGGCGGCACCGACCACGGGCACGGCAACGCCATGTTCGTGCTCGGCGGCGCCGTGAAGGGCGGCCAGGTCTACGGACGCTGGCCTGGCCTGGCCCCCGAACAGCGGCACGACGGCCGCGATCTCGCAATCACGACCGACTTCCGCGATGTCTTCGCGGAGCTGGTCGTGCGGCACCTGGGCGCCGATGCGGCCGCGGCCGCCGCCGTGTTCCCGGGCCACACCATGCGCCCAGCGCTGTTCCCGGGCGTGCTGTAGCCGCCTGGCGGACGAAGGTTGGTGGTAGGCTGCGCGGCATGACGCGTGGCGCCCACCCGACTCGACTCACCGCATGTGCTGCGGCCCTTGCACTGCTGCTGTGGGCTGCGCCGTCGGAACCGCCGGTACTGGCGCAGACCCCGGCGCAGACGGCCCCTCCACCCGCCGACGACACGGCCATTCGGCCGTTCCGCATCGACGTGCCCGACGCCGTGCTCGCGGATCTGAAGGCGCGGCTACGCAATCCCCGCATCCCCGCACCGCTGCAAGGCGACGGCTGGGAGCTGGGCACCGACACCGCCTACCTGCGCCAGCTCGTCACCTACTGGCGCGACTCGTTCGACTGGCGCGCGCAGGAGCGCAAGCTCAACGCGATGGAGCAGTTCACCACCACCATCGACGGGCTGCGCGTGCACTTCGTGCATCGCAAGGCCAAGCCACCAGGCGCGTTCCCGCTGCTCGTCACGCACGGCTGGCCGGGGTCGTTTGCCGAGTTCACGAAGATCATCGGCCCGCTCACCGATCCGGTGGCGCACGGCGGTCAGGCCGCCGATGCGTTCGACGTGGTGATGCCGTCGATTCCCGGCTTCACCTTCTCCGAGGCGCCGAAGGCGGCCGGCTACGACCCCGCGCGCATCGCCACAATCGAAGCAGCGCTCATGGCGCGGCTGGGCTACGCGCGCTACGGCGCGCAGGGCGGCGACTGGGGCTCGATCATCAGCACGCAGGTGGCGGCCCGCGACGCGGCGCACGTGGCGGGCTTGCATCTGAACATGTGCACCGGCGCGGCCCCGGCTGGCAGCGACCCCGAGGCCGGGCTCACCGACGCCGAGAAGGCACGGCTCAAGGTGCGCCAGACGTTCCAGAGCGAAGAGACGGGGTATCAGCAGATCCAGGGCACCAAGCCGCAAACCATCGGCCTCGCGCTCAACGACTCGCCGGTGGCGCTGGCGGCGTGGATCGTCGAGAAGTTCCGCACGCTGGTGCGACTGCAACGGCAACCCCGAGACGATCTTCACGAAGGACGAACTGCTCACGAACATCACGCTCTACTGGGTGACGCAGACGGCCGCGTCATCCGCGCGCATCTACTACGAGAGCCGGCATCCCACGAGCGCGCCGGTGCCCGGGCGCATCATGGTGCCCACGGCGTGCGCGGACTTCCCCAAGGAGATCATCTGGTCGCCGCGGCGCTGGCTCGAGACGCGCTACAACGTGACGCGCTGGACCGAGATGCCGCGCGGCGGGCACTTCGCCGCCATGGAGCAGCCGCAACTGCTGGTCGATGACGTGCGCGCGTTCTTCAGAACCGTGCGCTGACGACCGCCTCGCTCTCGAGCGGCGCGCGCCTCGCGCAGTTCGGGCGGCACCGAGTGTCCACGCCTGGATCGGCGTATCATCGGCACGCTACCCTGAGCCTCATGCCCCGGCTGCGTTCCCGTCCGTCCCGTCGTCTGCTGTTCGGCAGCATCGCGGGCCTCTTGGTCGCAATGGCGGTGCCGGTGCGTCCGGCCGCTCCCACAGAACGGCAACCCGTGACCCCCATGCCCGAGGCCGTCAAGGCCGAGCTCGCGCCCAACGGACGCCTGCGCGCCGCGCTCAACTACAGTAACTTCCTGCTCGTGTCGACACGCGCGCCCGAGCACACCGGGGTGGCGCCCGACCTGGCGCGCGAACTCGCCCGCCGCGCCGGGGCCACGGTGGAGTTCGTGGGCTACGAGAATGCCGGGCTGGCGGCCGACGCCGCCGCGAATCGGGCTTGGGATGTCGCCTTCATCGGCGCCGAGCCGGCGCGGGCCGGCGAAATCTCCTTCACCCCCGCATACGTCGAAATCGAAGCGGGCTACCTCGTGCCCGGCAACTCGAAGCTCTGGTCGGTCGAAGACGTGGACCACGCGGACGTGCGCATCGTGAGCGCGGCGCGCGCCGCCTACACGCTCTACCTGCAGCGCACGCTGCGCCACGCCACGGTGGTCGAAGCCGACGGTGCACAGGGCGCGGCCGACCGCTTCACGCGCGACAACTTCGATGTGATGGCCGGCCTCATGCCCCGGCTGCTCGACGACGTGCAGCGCATGCCCGCGACCCGGCTCATCCCAGGACGCTTCACCGCGGTGCAACAGTCGATGGGCGTGCGCAAGGAGCGCGCAGCGGCGGCCGCCTACCTGGCGGCGTTTGCCGACGAAATCAAGAACTCTGGCCTGCTCGCCTCACTCATCGAGAAGCACGGCGCCCGCGGTCTGACCATCGCGCGGTAACGCACGAGCCGGAATTCCCACTCCGTGTGGGGAATCTCAGGACCGGGCGGCGACTGACCTCGCCGTGCCTCGGGGATTCGCCCGGCGATTCAGCCGGGTTCCGCAGGGCACTCCGTTTGCATGGCCTACTTGCGAGGCCAGGCAAATGACTACTGTGACGGTGACGAACAAACTGGAAGCCCCAGTCGACCAGGTCTTTGCGGCCTTTACTGACATCGAACACAACGCGCAGCGCGTCTCGGGGATCAAGAACGTCGAGGTGCTGACCACCGGTGGATTCCATCTGGGCACGCGTTGGCGCGAAACCAGAGAAGTGATGGGCCGGCTCGACGACGCCGAGATGGAGGTCACGGCCTTCGATCAGGGGCGCGGCTACACCATCACCCACTACAAGGGCGGCGCCAAGATCGACACCGTGTTCACCTTCGCGGCCCACGGCGAGGGCACGCAGGTCAGCATCGACTTCGCGCTCGAGAATCACGGCCTGCCGCCAGGGCTGCTCACCCCGGTGAGCTGGGCCATTGCCGGCAAGGTGAAAGAGGCCCTCGGGCAGGACCTCAGCGACATGAAGAAGTCGGTCGAGTCGCTGCCCTAGGTTCGATCAGCGCAGCATCCCGGCCGGCACCGACTCGTCGAATTGCCAGACCGCGCCGGTCTTCACCATCTTGACGAGCGACAACTGGCGGCTGCCGAAGCGTTCGCCCTCCATCTCGAGCACGGCCGTGGTGTCGTTCACAAGCACGCCGCTGGCGACCTTGAACCTCTCGGTGGGCAGCCAGGCGCTCAAGATGTCCACGGCCGAAGCCGCGTTCTCCGCCGGCGTGTTGTAGTCCTTCTCGAACGACGGCAGCTGGCGCGGTGACAGGCCGGCCTTCAGGCCGGGCCAGTTCTTCTTCACGAGCGCGCCCATGAACGCGGTGAGCGCCTTGCCCGGCTCGCCACCACCGGCCGGCAACGCCGTGCCGGTCACGGCCGGGATGACCTCGGCCGTGAACGTCACGTCGATGGTGTAGGGCGGGCCGTCCATCGTCTTCAGAGGCGCGGCCGAGAACACGCGGCCGGTGATGGTGGTGGCGGTATTGGCCGTGAACTCGCCCTTGAGGCCGCCCGACGCGTCGTTCAGGTACTGCGTCATGGTCTTCGAGTAGGTGGCGTTCATGCTCACCGCGCCGTCAGGCGCCACCCACAGCAGCAGGTAGTTGCGATCGCGCAGCGGCTCGAGATTGATGGCCGTGGCATGCGGATCGAGGTTGCCGCGCAGGCCGGCTGCGTCAATGGGCACGTCGGTGAGCAGCACTTCGACGCGCGTGTTTCTGGCGTTCCGCCCATCGCGCACCACGTAAGCAATGGCGTGCTTGGGCGAGATGGTGCCGGTCCCCGACTTCACGGCGCCCGATGCCGGACCAGCCGTGGCGAGGCTCGTCGTGCCGAGCAGGAGCGTCAGGACATACGCGAACACTCTCATCGTTCCCTCCAATGCGCCGGGCAGATCGTGATCACGCCGGCGGAATCTGGTCGAGGATGGCGCGCAGTCGTCGATGTGTGTCGTGGCGGGCGCACCACGTCTCAATGTACCGCATGTCGAGCGCCTCGCCCTGCACCGCCAGCACGTCCTTCGCGTCGTCCAGATCCTTGGGCCGACCCCACCGCACCTTCTGCACCACGACATCTTCGGGGGTCGGCAGGTAGACGTGGGGCCCGATCTGTGGAACGGCAATGGCCACGCGGCGGCGAAACCGCTCCTGCTGAAATGGATCGTCGCCAAGCACGAACAGCTCGACCACGAACGGCGTCGCGGGCAGCCGAATCACATGGCGTGCGTTGCCCGTGATCGTCTCGAAGCTGACCTGCGCGTCGACGCTGAAACCCTCGCCCAGAGATTCGGCAACCCGCGTGAGCGCTTCGTTCCCGGTGAGCTGCACCACGATGTCCACGTCCTGCGTGGCCCGAGGAATGCCGTAGAAGTTGGAGGTGAGACCGCCGACCAGCATGTGAGACACGCCGGCATCGTCGAGGGCACGGAGCACCCGTCCCGCGGCCTGTTCGAGCGTCACGTGGGCAGCTGCACCACGACGGCGCCCTCAGCCGTTCGGTAGTGCGCCGCCGCGCGCATCTGGCGAACTCGTTCGAACCGTCGCTGGAGAGCCTCGCCGACGGCGCGTTCGTCGGACGTGCCGATCGTCCTGGCCACGTCGAGCTTCGTGAGTTCGAGCCCGGACGCGAACAACGCGAAACCATCGAGCAGCTTGCGCACCGGGTCTTGAGCTCGCGCCCGCGCTACCTTGTCGCGGTAGATCGCATCGGCGACGCGCGCGATCTCAGCCTGTTGGTCGGATTCGGATGGGCTCACAGCGGCTAGAATATCGCACAGGAGTGCCCTGATGACGCGACGTGTTGGCTTCTCTCGAGCGGCTACAAGCTGGTTCGTGTTCGCCACCCTTGGTGCTGCGGCGCCGGGCGCCGCCTTCGCCCAAAGCGCGGCCACGCCTGCGGCAGCCGTGACCGCAGC
>CAWFCS010000023.1:0-98889 GCA_963814395.1 uncultured Acidobacteriota bacterium | reverse complement strand
ACTGGCCGAGCACGTGCGCCTTCTCCTTGTCACTGCGCCAGCCCTGGTCGGCGGTGGCCATGGTGGTGAGCTTGTCGATCCACTTCACGAAGTAGTCGGCCGAGGCCTTGCTGCGAATCGGCTGGCCGCCGGCAATCACGAAGATCGGGTTGGTGACCGCCTGCGGGCGGGTGTTCTCGATGGGAACGTCGCGGCGCACCGATCGCGCGCAGCGAGTACCAGCCGCTCGTCTTCACGTCGAGCGGCAGCGCGAAGGAGGCGGAGCGCTTCGCGCCGGTGAGCGGAATGGTATGCACGACCTGTCCGTTCGAGACCAGCTCGAAACGTTCGATTGGCACGATCGAATTGAGCGTGCCGCTGAAGGTCACCGCCCGCCGCCGGCCGGCACCGTCACCTCTTCGCCCATGCCGGCGCCGTTGGCCGAGAACTCGAGCAACGGCCCGTTGGTGACGAAGCCCTTGCCGGCGAGCAGCGCCTTCATCCAGTTCTCCCAGGTGAGCGGCTGATCGCCCAGGTGGAAGTAGCCGCGCGACGTGCCCACCAGTTCCACGCGGTGCAGGCTCGAGATCGAGTCTTCGCCGCCGGTGACGGGCACGCGGAAGCCGTTGTTGAGCGTGTGGTACCACACCGTGAGCACGGCGTCGCCGGCGCTCTGCGACCACAGCTCGTGATAGCTCAGCGACTCGAGCGCCACGTCCACCGGAAAGCCCTTGGCCGTGCCGAGGGTGCCGTCCACCGGATCGGCATCGCCGTTGTAGGGATGCACGTAGGAGCCGATGCCGCCCTGCTGCTTGGCGTAGCGGAAGATGTCGGTGTTCGAGGGGTAGAGGCTCTCGACGGCGGTGCCCTCGTAGCCGGTCACGAACGGCGAGATCAGGTTCGACTTCAGGTTGAAGAGCGCGATGTGGCCGTAGAACGGCGGCCGGTATTCCTGGCCCACGTGCATCACGTAGTCGCCCTGCGAGAGCGGATGCAGCGACTGGCCCGGCGTGTAGTGCTGGTAGTCGAGGATGCGGTTGTCCTTGTTGGCAATCTGCAGGCTGGTCATGCTCATGTCCTCGGCCTTGGCCATGAGGATCATGTTCTCGGGCGTGTTGTGCAGGTTGCCGGCGTAGTTCATGTGCACGTGGTTGCTGCCCGAGCGCCAGCCCTTGGCCTGGAAGTCGACCATCTTGCGCAGCCGGATGGTGACGTTGGCGGTGGCGCCCGCCTTCACGTCGAGGCGTGGTCGTGGCCACCTCGTACTCGAAGCCCTTGGCCACTTCGATCTTGAAGGGCCCGGGCGGCGCATGCGTGACGTAGTGGCCGGGGGTGTGGAACAGATGCCGGTTGAGCTGTGACAGCCGTTCGTAGGAATCGCCGGGCGTGTAGGGCTTGCCGTCGGCGGCCGTCTGGTAGACGCGCGCCGGCACTTCCTGACCGGTGAGGTCATCGACGATGCGCACGGCCAGCGTGCCCATCGGCCGGGCGTAGCGGCGTTCCGCGATGCGCACCAGGCGCTGCTCGCCGCCCCACGCCTTCATCAGCTTCAGCTGCGGCACGCCCTCTTCGTTCGAGATGTAGGCGATCCACTCGCCGTCGGGCGACCAGCGCGGCAGGAAGTGGTCGTGTTCGCCGAAGGTCATCTTGTAGGGCTCGCCGCCCACCGTGGGCAGCACGAAGAGCTCGGTGTACTGCCCGCCCAGGTGCGACGCGTAGACCATCCGCTTGCCGTCTGGCGACCACTGCGGTCGCGTGCGGTAGAGCGTCTCTTCCTTGTGAATCAGCTTGGCCCTGGCCGTGCCCATCACATTCGGCTCCACGGCCACGCGCCAGATGCCGCCCGAGCCGAGCGGGATGCCGCGGTTCGACACGAGCAGCAGCTCCGTGCCGTCCGGCGACCACGAAGGCGAGATGTGCACGTCGATCGGGCTGAAGTAGAGACGCTCCCGGCCGAAGTCGTTGTCGGTCGTGATCTGCGTGATGCGTCCGGCCTTGCCGTCGGCGATCTCCATCACGTAGACGTTGAAGTAGCCATTCGGCGCGGTGGAGACATACGCCAGGCGCTTGCCATCGGGCGACCAGGCCGGTTCGTGGTTCACGTGCGACCCGGTGGTGAGGTCGGTGGACGCGCCGGTGGCCAGATTCAGCAGGCGCAGGTTGATGCTCACGGCGTCGTCGTCGACGGTGTAGGCGAGCCAACGGCCGTCGGGCGAATATTCGGGCGAGGCCAGGTACTCGCGCGGCGAGAAGACCAGTTCCTTGGCCACCGTGCTGCCGACCTCGATCGTCCAGATCGACCCGTCCATCGCAAAGGCAATGCGCTTGCCGTCGGGCGCCCACGACGGCCACCACGGCGTGCTGCTGGCCGCGGGCGCGAAGTAGTAATTGTGCATGTAATTGCCGCCCGTCTTGGCACTGGGGTAGACCTGGGCGGGCGGACACGCGGGCAACGGCAAGGACGGCGACCAGAACGAACCAGACGAACAGGCGGCGCGCGGCTGTACTCACATCGACCTCCGAAAAACGGGCGGCTGAACCGGCGTGAGTCTACACCCGGCGGCTCCTGGTGGACAGGGGCGGGGCAGTCTGTTGTACTGGGCCCATGTCCATCCTGAAGGTCTCCCGCATGGGACACCCGGTGCTGCGGCAGAAGACGCGCGCGGTCGAGCGGTCGGAAATCAAGGACCCCCGGTTCCAGAAGTTCCTCGACGACATGATCGAGACGATGCACGAGTACAACGGCGTGGGCCTGGCGGCGCCGCAGGTGCACGAAGAGCTGCGGGTGTTCGTGGCCATGCTCGACAGCGGCGACGAGGCCGAGGCCAGCGTGATCATCAACCCCGTGATCACGCCGCTCGACGACAAGATCGTCGAAGGCTGGGAGGGCTGCCTCAGCATTCCCGACATTCGCGGACGCGTGCCGCGCGCCCACAAGATCGTGGTCAAGGCGCTCGATCGCAAGGGTCGGGTCGTCGAGATCGACGCCGAGGACTTTCCGGCCCGCGTCATCCAGCACGAGGCCGACCACCTCGACGGCGTGCTCTTCCTCGACCGCATGAAGGCGCTGTCCAGCCTGACCTACCTGGACGAATACTCGCGATACCACGCGAAAGACAGCGACGACTAGATGAGACGTTTCCGGCGGTTGGTCGCGATCCTGGTGCTGCTGGGCCTCGCGTGGTACTGGTGGCGCGACCCGTCGGCCCCCGGTGAACTGGCGTACCGCGGCACCGTGGCCGCGCGCACGTTTACGGCGAACGGGCCGCCCGTGCTCATCGACGACGCGCACTGGAACGCGGCCACCGGCACGAACGGACTGGTGGCGTTTACCGGGCTGCTTGCGGCCGACGGCTACGTGGTGCTGCCCGGGGCCAACGCCACGCGCGCCGAGACCCTCATCGACGCGCGCATCGCCGTGATCGCCAATCCCCTGGCACTGGGCGGCCTGGCCCGGCGGGCGGCGGACCGGGTGAACCTGGCGCACCTGGCGATGTTCGATGACGAGGCCCTCAGCACGCAGGAGATCGAGACCACCATCCAGTGGATCGAGAACGGCGGGTCCTTGTTGCTGGCGGTGGACGAAGATCCGATTGCGCGCGGCAGTGTGGATCTGGCGCGTCGCCTCGGCGTGGAGCTACGGCGCCGCCTGGTGATCGACCTGGGCCATTCCGAACCCCGCTTTCCCGAGCGGCTCGTGTTCTCGCGCGAGAACGGGCTGATTGGCACCCACCCCATCGTCGACGGCTTTCCCGACGCGCCGCAGGTCAACCGCGTGGTCACGTTCGGCGGGCAGGCCCTGGTGCCGCCGGCGGGTGCCGCGGCGTTGCTGGTGTTCAGTCCCTCGGCCACCGACGTGGCCCGCAAGGGCGATCCAGCCACGAGCGGCCGGTCGGTGGCGGGGTTGGCGCAGGCCGTGGCGCTCGAGCGCGGCCGTGGCCGAGTCGTGGTGCTCGGCGACGTGGCCCTGCTCACCATGTCGGAAGTGGGCGATGGCCAGCCGACGGGTCTGTCGTGGGCGGGCACGAACAACGAACGCTTCGTGCGCTATGTGATGCGCTGGCTGTCGCGCCGCGACGACCCGCCGGCGCGCCGCTAGAAGCGCAGGTCAGCGCGCGTCGACGAGCGGCCGCAGCTGGTGATAGTGCGCCGTGGCCGCCATGAACAGTCGCGACCGCCGGGCACGTTCGGCCTCGCCGCAGTCGTGCTGCCGGTCGGGGTGCACCCGGTAGGCGATCGCCCGGTAGGCCTGGCGCAGTTCCTGCGCGGTGAAGCCAGACGTCAAGAGCGCGCCGAGCGCATTCAGCGACGCCAGGGCCCGGTGCTGGTTCGTGGTGAGCGCCCTGACCGGCCGTGGTCGCGGCGGGAACGACCTGGCCGCAGCGTCGAAGGCGAACGCGGCATGCGCCCGAGCGAGTGCGGGCGTGGCGCCGAACAGGAACGGATGCGGCGGTGCCGCGAACGACGATCGAGCTGATGCCGCGGCGTCGGTGGCGGGAGCCGGCACGGGTCTGACTGCGACCCGCAGGGCGTCGGCCAGGACGTCGGCGAAGCAGGGCGAGCCCACGCACCAGCAATCGACCGCGCGGCGCGCGGCTTGAGCGTGCCTCCGCCGACCCGCCGACCTGACATACTGGCCAGACACGATGAAGCCACGACGCGCTGTGAGCCGGCGAACGTTCCTGAAGATGACCGGCGCGGCGCCTGCAGCGGCGGGGCTGATCTCCGGTGCCGAGGGTTACGCCACGCCTTCGACAGGGGCACCGGCGATCGGCCAGTCCAGCGCCGGGGCGCCGGAGGTGATCGTCGTCGGGGCGGGCGCCTTCGGCGGATGGACGGCGCTCAACCTGCGCGAGCTCGGGCATTCGGTGACGCTGGTCGACGCCCATGGACCGGGCAATTCCCGCTCGAGCTCCGGCGGAGAAACCAGGCAGATTCGGGCCGGCTACGGCGACCGCGCCCTCTACACGCGGTGGGTGCTGAAGGCGCTCGAGAAGTGGCAGTCATACCAGGCGGAGTGGGGGAAGACCCTGCTGCTGCAAACCGGCCGGATCTTCATGGCGCCGGAGAAGACGGCGTGGCTGGTCGACACCAAGGCCGTGCTCGACAAGGAAGGCGTGCCGAGCGAGATCCTCAATCATGACGAACTCGTCCGCCGCTATCCCCAGATGAGCCTCGACGGGATCGGCTTCGGGTTGTTCGAGCCGACGACCGGCGTGTTGAAGGCGAGAGAAGGATGCCGCGCAGTGGCCGAAGCATTCGAGCGCAAGGGCGGCCGCGTGACGATTGCAAACGTGGCCCTCGGGCGGCGCTCGGGCCGGCGGCTCGAAACCGTCACCACGTCGAGCGGTGCCAACCTTCCGGCGCAGACCTTCGTCTTTGCCTGCGGGCCGTGGTTGCCCAAGGTGTTTCCCGAACTGATGGCGAAGAAGCTGTTCACGCCGCGCCGGGACGTGTTCTTCTTCGGGACGCCCGCCGGTGACGACCGCTTCACGTATCCGAACTTCCCGAACTACTCGGAGGAAGAATCCAATGGCTACTACGGGTTCCCGTCGATCGACTATCGCGGCTTCAAGGTCTGTCCGTCGGGAGAGCGGACCGCTTTCGATCCTGAGACCGACGAGCGGATTGTCGCCGCCTACCAGGTGAAACGAGCGAGGGACTACGTCGCGCTGCGGTTTCCCGCGCTGAAGGACCAACCCATTCTCGAGACGCGCGTCTGCCAGCTCGAGATGAGCGTGGACGAACATTTCATCATCGATCGTCATCCGGAGTTCGACAACGTCTGGATCGCAGGTGGCGGTTCTGGCCACGGCTACAAACACGGCCCGGTCGTCGGCGAGTACGTCGCCAACCGCGTGACCGGCCGTGCCACGGAGCCCGGGCTCGAAGCCATGTTCGCGCTCAAGGCGGGCTCGTTCTAGCCCCCAGCCGCTAGAATAGTCAGTCCATGCCCTCGCTGGCCCTTGCCGCCGACGCCCCGAAGGTCACGCTGCGCAGTGCGCCGGCCGTGCCCTACGACGGGGCCATTGCCGCCGCCCGCACCTGCTATTCCCCGCGCGTGATCGGCACCACCGAGATCACCGACAAGCAGCGCGACTCGATTGGCCCGCTCACCTTCGAGGGCGGCCACCACACGGTGTTCCAGCACGCCCACTTCGAGTTCGGGCTCGAGAACATCTCGCGCCAGTTCGTGTGGAGCGTGCTGCACGCGTATCCGTTCTACAACTCGGAGCAGTCGAGTCAGCGCTACGTGAAGCTGAAGGAGCCGCGCGCCTTCATGCCGCCGCTCGACGGCGAAGCCAGGCAGGTCTACGAGCAGGCCGTGCTCACGGCGTGGGACTACTACGCCGAGCTCTCCGCGCTGCTCAAGGACGACGCCTGGGCCATTCTGAAGGAGCTGCGCTATCTGCGGCCGTCGAACAACGCCGAGCGCCACAAAGCGGTGGAGCGCGAGGCCGAGAAGAAAGCGATCGAGACGGCCCGCTACGTCATTCCCATCGCGGCCTTCACGTCGATGGTGCACACCGTGTCGGGCCTGGTGCTGCATCGCCTGCACCGCATGCTGCATGCCGGCGACACGCCCTACGAGGCGCGGGTCGTGATTGGCCAGATGGTCGACCTGGTGAAGGCATTCGACCCGATGTTCTTCGAGAAGGTGGGACTCGCCACGCTCGGCGAACACGAACTGCCCGAGGCCGCGTTCCCGCGCGCTCGCGCCGGCGGCGACGCCTTTGCTGCCGCGTTCGACGCCCGGCTCGGCGGCCGGGTCTCACGCCTGCGCGACTGGTCGTCTGATGCCGAAGGCGTCGTGGGCGATGCGGTGCGGGCCACCTTCGGCCTCGAGGCCGGTGACTTGAGCGACGACGAGGCCATCGACCGGGTGATGAACCCGGCCCGCAACCTCTACCGCGTCGACATGCTCAACGTGTCGCACCACTCGCCGATGATGCGATCGCTGCACCATGCCGCCTACGTGTTCGAGAAGAAGCTGAGCCACACCGCCGACTCGCAGGATCAGCGCCACCGCATGGTGCCGGCCTCGCGTCCGCTCATGACCTTTGCCGACACGACCGCGCCGGATGTGGTGACGCCGCGCCTGATCCGTCAGAACGCGCGCGCCGCCGAGGTCTACCGCCGCGCCATTGCCGAGGCGTGGGTGGCCAAGAACCGTCTGCTGGAACTTGGCGTGCCGCTCGAGTACGCCCTCTACGTGCTGCCCAACGCCAAGGCGCTGCGCATGGTGGAATCGGGCAGCTTCCTGGCGCTGCAGCACAAGTGGACGCTGCGCACCTGTTTCAACGCGCAGGAAGAGATCTATCTGGCGTCGATGGACGAGATCGCGCAGGTGCGGGACGTGCATCCGCGGCTCGGCAAGTTCCTGGGGCCGCCGTGCGTGCTGCGCAACAAGGTGGCGTCGCCGCGCTGCACCGAAGGCACGCACTTCTGCGGCGTGCCGGTGTGGAACACCTTCCCCGACGCGGTGAGGCGGCTGTAGTCCGCCCGGTGCCGTGACGCTCACGCCCTGGCTGGCGCACCTCTACACCGCGTCCGGCGCCGTCACGGCGCTGGCGGCGGCCATGGCCGTGCACACCGGCGACTACCGCGCGGCGCTCTTCTGGCTGGCCACGGCCACGGTCATCGACGCCACCGACGGCGTGCTGGCCCGCGCGCTCAGGGTGAAGGAGCGCCTGCCGTGGTTCGACGGCGCCAAGCTCGACGACATCGTCGACTACCTGACCTATGTGTTCGTGCCGGTCTTCCTGATCGTGCGGGCCGAGCTCGTGCCGCCGGCGCTCTCGTGGTGGATCGGCAGCGCCGTGCTCATCGCGAGCGGCTACGGCTTCAGCCGCGCCGACGCCAAGGTGGCGACCACCGACTACTTCTTCACCGGCTTTCCGTCCTACTGGAACATCGCGGCGCTCTACTTGTACGTGTGGCGCTTCTCGCCGCTCACGAACGCCGCGATCCTGGCGCTGCTCGTGGTGCTGGTGTTCGTGCCGACCCGCTACGTGTATCCCTCGCGCACCTCGACCTGGCGCGTGGCCACCAACCTGCTCGGCACGACCTGGGGCGTGTGCCTCTTCATGATGATCTGGCAGCTGCCGGCGGTGGACGGGCCGTGGATGCCGCTCTCGCTGGTGTTTCCGATCTACTATCTCGTGCTGTCCGGCAGGCTCAGCGCGGCCGAGCGCCAGCCCCGCCGGACGAAGGAGGCAGACATCCCATGAGAGGACTTGCCATCCCGTCAGCCCTGCTGTGCCTCGTGCAGGTGGCGGGGGCCCAGAAGCCGCCCGTCACCAGTAGTCCACTGACTGGACTCACCTGCGTGATCGCGGTGTGGCAAGCCGCAACGGCCACCACGCGGTTCGCTGCGGCGACCATTACGGTCGAGAACATGACGCGCAGTGACGTCATGGGCGAGATGCATGGCGAGTTCGTGCTGACTTCCCAGGGCAACGAGCGGCGCCCGTTCAAGGCCTACTTGCATCCGCTGA
Source organism: uncultured Acidobacteriota bacterium (assembly GCA_963814395.1). Lineage (GTDB taxonomy): Bacteria > Acidobacteriota > Vicinamibacteria > Vicinamibacterales > UBA2999 > CADEFD01. The sequence continues at coordinate 90,412 of CAWFCS010000023.1, read as the reverse complement.
CGGGCGTACCTATCGAGCCGTACATCACGAGGCTCATGGGTGCCAACGGAGGCCCGGGCTCAGCGTTCATGCCGTATGTCACACGGGCGCCTTTTCGGCTCCTCAAAGGACGCAGGAGCGCCCACAAGATCGATCTCGGCGGCGCACAGTGGTACGACGCCGCCACGTCGATCCCGTTTGCCGCGATCCCTGCTGGGACCTACACCTTGTCGTTCCGGATCGTGGGACTGTCGGGCAACGGGGGGGATGCGGTGGTCTCCAACAGCGCGAACGTGGTGCTTCGGTAGCATGACGCCGAGCCCGGTGCACGCTGGCAATCCAGGGCCGATGACCGGCAGCGGCAACTGGACCTACCTGATTCGCGGCCGCGTCGCCGGTGCTCGTCGATGCCGGCGTCGGCTCTGACGTCCATCTCGACGCCCTGTTTTCACAGGTACCGCTCGGCCCCGGCCAGGTGCTCGTCACCCACATCCATCCCGACCACGCCTCGGGCGCTCCTGCCGTGGCGCGCCGAGCCTCGGCCGTCACCTTCGCCAAATTCCCGTGGCCGGAACGCGATGCCGAGATCCCCGTGGCGTGGCGGCCGCTGGCCGACGGCGACCTGATCGACACGGGCGAAGGTCCGCTGCAGGTCGTGCATACGCCGGGCCATGCGCCCGATCACGTGATCCTGTGGCACGAGGCCTCGAGCACGGCCTTCACTGGCGATTTGCTCGTGCTGGGCAGCACGGTCGTGATTCCGGCGTCGCACGGCGGCGTGCTGGCCGACTACCTGCGCTCACTCGAACGTGTGGCGGCCCTCGGAATCCGACGGGCCTGGCCGGCGCACGGGCCCGTCATCGACGACCCGCTCGCCCTCATCGAGCGCTACCTGTCGCATCGGCGCCAACGGGAGCATCAGGTGCTGGACGTGCTGTCGACCAGTCCGGCGCGGGTGGCCGACATCGTGGCGCGGCTCTACTTCGGCCTCGACCCGGCTCTGGTGGCCCAGGCGCACGAGAGCGTGCTGGCGCACCTCGAGAAGCTCGCCGCCGACGGCGCCGCGGAACTTGCCGAGGCACGTGGCTACTGGCAGCTGCGTCGGTAGGGCTCGCGGCACGATGGCGCGCAAGCCAAGTGTTACAGTGCAGAGGCGCGGCCCGGCAGATGGCCGCGGAGACTCGCATATGGACAAGATCGTCGATCACATCAACGTCAACCGCGACCACTACATCGACCAGCTCAAGGCGTTTCTGGCCATTCCGAGCATTTCGGCGCTGCCGGCCCACAACGCCGACACGCGCCGCTGCGCCGAGTGGGTGGCCGCCGAGCTGACCCGCATCGGCCTGCACGGGGCGCGTCTGGTCGAGACGCCCGGCCACCCCGTGGTCTACGCCGAATGGCTCGGCGCACCGGGGGCGCCCACGATTCTCTTCTACGGCCACTACGACGTGCAGCCCGTCGATCCGCTGGAACTCTGGACCTCGCCCCCGTTCGACGCCACCGTGCGCGACGGTGAGCTCTTCGCCCGCGGCGCGGTCGACGACAAGGGCCAGGTCTTCATGCACATGAAGGCGGTGGAGGCCCACCTGTCGCAGACCGGCACCTTGCCGATCAACATCAAGTTCGTGCTCGAGGGCGAAGAAGAAGTCGGCAGTGCCAACCTCGACGACTTCATCAAGGCCAACAAGGATCTGCTCAAGGCCGATGTCGTCGTGATCAGCGATTCGCCCATGTTCGATCGCGACGTGCCGTCGATCTGCTACGGTCTGCGTGGTCTCGCCTATTTCCAGATCGACGTGCGCGGCACCAAGTCCGACCTGCACTCGGGATCGTTCGGCGGCGCAGTGGTGAATCCCGCCATGGCGCTGGCGCAGGCGCTGGCGCAGATGAAGGACAAAGGCGGCCGCATCAAGATTCCCGGCTTCTACGACGACGTCGTGCCACTGCGTGACGAAGAACGGGCCGAGTTCGCCAAGCTGCCGTTCAACGAGAAGCGCTACCGGCTCGACCTCGGGGCGCCGAAGCTGTTCGGTGAATCCGGCTACACCACGCTGGAGCGGGTGTGGGCGCGGCCCACCTTCGAGGTCAACGGCCTGCTCTCGGGGTTCACTGGCGACGGCGCCAAAACGGTGCTGCCGGCCATTGCCATGGCCAAGGTGAGCATGCGCCTGGTGCCCAACCAGGACCCGAAGAAGATCGGCGACCTGTTCGAGGACTACCTGAAAAAGGTGATGACCAAGGCGGTCAACTACTCGCTCATCCGGATGCACGGCGGCAAGCCGTGGATGACTGGCTTCGACAACCAGTACGTGCAGGCCGCGGGCCGGGCCATCGAGCGGGGTTTCGGCAAGGCCCCGGTGTTCAACCGCGAAGGCGGGTCGATTCCCGTGGTCGCGACCTTCCAGGAAGAGCTCGGCCTGCCGTGCGTGCTCTTCGGCGTGGGCCTGCCCGACGAGAACGCCCACGCGCCCGACGAGAAGATCGACCTGGGCAACTTCCACAACGGCGTGATTGCCTCGGCCGCCCTCTACGAGGAGATCGGCCGCTTGCGGTGACATGGACGGTGTGCTCGATGCCCTGCGCGCGTTCTACGGGCCGCTCGTGCGGCCGCCCAAGGAGCTGTTCGCGTTCTTCGTCTGGGACGTGGTGTCGGCGCGCACGCTGCCGGCCCGGCGCGATCTCGCCTGGCAGGCGCTGAAACGCCTGCCGGCACTCACGCCCGATGCGATCTTCCGCGCGTCGAAGGACGACCTCGAGGCGGCGCTCGCGTCCGTGGGGGCGGTGGACCAGCGCATCGAGGCCTTGAAGAACGGCAGCCGGCACTTCCGCCGGCATCGCGACCTCGCCGCCCGCGTGCACGGCCCGCTGCTGGGTGCCGCCCGCGCGCTGGCGGGCGTGCCGCATCTCTCGCCGTCTGCGCGCGTGCGCGGCTTGCTCTGGGTTGGCGGTCACACGGTTGCGCCGGTGGACGACGCGCTGGCCCGGGTGCTGACGCGCCTGCGCGGGTTGCCGTCTGGGCCGAAGGCCCGCGTGCGCCGCACGGCGCGCCGTCACCTGGCGGCTGCCTGCCGCGGCGAGCGCGAGACCCTGGCCGAGGCGGCCCTGGTGCTGGGACACCACGCCACGCATGCCTGCGGCGACGTGCCGCACTGCAGCGTGTGTCCGCTCGCGCCCCACTGCCATCACGCCCTGAGCGCGCGAGGCGAGTTCTTCGACCCTTCGGGGATCAGTTCAACGAGGCCAGGCGGCGCCTGAGCGTCTTCACGTGGTCCCACACCTGCGTGGTCTCGTCGCGGGATTCATCGCCCTTGTCGATCAGCGCCACCAGCTTCAAGTAGGCTTCGAGATCGCGCAGGGCCGGCGCGTAGTCGTGCAGGTGGTAGGAGAGCAGGCCTCGGTCGCGCAGTTCCTGCAACGACGACGGCGCCAGGGCCAGCAGCGCATCGGTGACCACGCGGGCATGGGCGAACGAGCGGTTCTGTACGTAGAGCCGCTTCAGGTTGGCCAGCATGCGCGTGAACATCTGCCGCCGCGAGGCGCGGGCCAGCAAGGCCGGACGGAAGGCCACGTCGCCGTCGTCCTGGCGCGCCAGGAGCGCGCGGCAATCCTGCTCGGTGAGCACGGCGCCGCCATCGAACGGATCGACGACCAGCCCGTCGCTGGCGTTGCCAGACGCGCCGTCCCACACGCGCACCAGGAAGTGCCCGGGGAAGTTGATGCCCTCCGCCCGCAGACCCGAGCGCCGGGCGGTCTCGCAGATAGATGACCGACAAGGTGATGGGAATGCCGACGCGACGGTCGAGCACCTGATTGAGGCAGCTGTTCCGCACGTCCGCGTAGCGATCGCGATTGCCCCGGAACCCGAGTTCGCTGTAGAGACAGTGATTCACCGCCTCGATGCGTGCGTGCACGGGGCCGTCGGCGCCGGCGGCTTGCGCGACGCTTTCGAGGGCCTGGTCGCCGATGGCATCGAGCTTGGCCAGGTAGGCCTGCGAGTCGAGCCGCGGGTACTCGACCGAGGCGATGGCCAGGGCACCGGCGGCCACGCGGTGCCCGGGCGACGCGTCGGCGCCCTCGAGCAGTTGCGTGAGCGCGTCGGCCAGCCGGGTCACCATCAGGCCTCGCACAGGCGATCGAGCTGGGCCAGGTCGAGGGTGGCAAGATTCTCGACGACCAGTTCGGCGTGCGGGAGCAGTGCCGCGGCCGGATAGGTGTTGGTCACGGCCACCGTCCGCAGGCCGGCGGCGCGCGCCGATTCCAGACCCCAGTGCGAGTCCTCGATGGCCACCGTGTGCCGCGCGCTGAGCGGCCGTCCGGCCACGTCCTGCATCCGGGCAAACGCCTCGAGATACGGATCGGGCGCCGGCTTCGAGTTGGTGGTTTGATCGGCCCCGACGACGGCCAGAAAACACGCCCGCAATCCCGCCTGGTGCAGCACGTGCTCGATCTCGCGCGTGAGCGCGCCCGACGCGATGGCGAGCGGCACCAGCGCGGCCGCGTGGCGGATGAACTCCGGCACACCGGGGAACAGCATCTCGCCGGCCTCGGCCAGTGTGTCGTAGCGTTGCGCCTTCGCGGCGACGAGCGCGTGCAGCGTGGCGGCGTCGAAGGGCGCGCCCAGGTCGTGGCCCAGGGCCTGGAACACGCCCGCGTCGTCGAAGCCGAGATAGCGCTGGAAATAGGCGTCCTCGGTGAGCACGAGCGAGGTCGGCGCGAGCGCGTCCTGGAAGGCGCGCATGTGCAGGCGTTCGCTGTTGGCGACCACGCCGTCGAAGTCGAGGATGATCGCCTGCAGCGCGGTCATCGTCGAGGCGCCAGAATCTCCGAGGCGCGCAGCCGTTCACCCGCCCGCACCGGGGTCTTCAGACGGTTCTCCGTGGGCGGATACGGGCAGTCGTATTCGGCGTTGTAGTAGCAGTAGGGATGGTAGGCGGCGTTGAAGTCCACGATGTAGACGCCGCTCGACTGCGGGTCGATGTCCATGTAGCGGCCGGCCTGATAGGTTTCAGTGCCGCTCGTGAGGTCGCTGAACGGCACGAACAAGCGCGACACCGTGGGTTCACCGGCCTCGGCGAATGCGGTGAGCCGCATCGCCTGACCCTTCAACGTGAACTCGATGTAGCCGACGCGTTCCATGTCGCGCTGCTTGCCGGTGGAGGTCGGCATCACGAGCCTGGTGCGGGGCTCCAGCAGCCGGAGGTTCCCGGGCGGGGCATACGACGGGTCGACGTCGAAGTAGCTGATGGGCAGGAACTTGTCGTAGTCAGCAGGCTTCACGGGCGAGTCGCTGCCGCCGCGGAAGAACTGATCCTTCTGGCTGCGCGCCTCGGCCACCTTCCGCACGTAGGCCACATCGGGCGGCTCTTGCGCGCACCCACCGAGCACCGCCAACGTCAGTGCCACGGCTGCGGCGCGCCACCCCGACTTGCTGATCACGCCTTTCAGTGTGCCACAGCCGCGGACGGAAGCCGATCGAGGAGCGCCACCAGGCGCTGTCCGAGCCGGCCGATGCGGTCCTCGAAATCGGCCATCGGCTCGGTGACGCCGTTGGCAAAGAAGGCCACCACGATCGGCCCAGAGCGGCCGTAGATGATGCCCACGTCGTTGCTGATGCGGCCGCCGTCGCCGGTCTTGTGGCCCACCGGCACGTCCAGGTAGTGCGGGAGCCTGCGGGTGCCGAGCTGCTGACGACGCAGCGTCTGACGCATCCGCTCGCAGCCCGCCGGCGTGGTCAACGTGCAGCGTTCGATGGCCTCGAGCAGCCGCGCCGTGGCGGCGGGCGTGGTGACGCCCAGCCAGAACGCCGGCTCGGTGCTGGTGCGGCGGTCGCGCTCCTCGGCGAAGCGGCGGCGGTTGGCCGGGTCGGTGACCACTGACGGCCAGCGCGCCTTCGCGCCCGAGAAGATCGGACGGTAGAGCGCAGCCAGCGGGTTGCCGTCCATGGTGTAGAGCAGCCCGGTCGTTTCTTCGGCCGTGGCCGTGGCCAGCCCAGGATCGAGGAGCGTGAGCAGGGCGCGCCGATACGCGTCGGGCCGGCCGAACGACTGCGTCTCGGGATAGCCCGAGGCGGTGAGCCAGGTGTTGACGGCGTCCACGCCGCCAAGGGCGTCGACCACCAGGTCGGTGGCGGTGTTGTCGCTCGTGATGACCATCTCGGTGACGAGGTCACCGAGGCTGGGGGCGAGGCCGGCGTCGTGATACTGCAGGACGCCGGTGCCATGGCGAAGATGCGCGCGCGTGAGCGTCGTGCGGCGCGCCAGGTCGAGCTCGCCACGCTCCGCCATCTGGATGGCCCGCACGAGGTAGGGCAGCTTCGAGACGCTCGCCGGACTGAACGCCTGGTCGCCGCGCACCGCCGCCGAACGGCCCGAAGCCAGGTGCGTGACCTGCACGCCGGTGGTGGCGGGCATCTCGGCCAGGGCCGAGGCCAGCAGCCCTTCGAGCTCGCGGTCCGCGCGGCGGGGCGACGCCTTGCCCGGTGCTGCCGGCAGCGAATACGGCCACGACCAGCACGGCTGCGACGGTACGTGGCGTGAGGGCGGTCACGCGAACGGGTATCCGCCCTTGGCGACCGCGGCGTCGGCAATGGCGCGGCGCAAGGCCACCAGATTCGCCGGCATCAGCTTCAGCAGCCGCTTCAGCGCCGACAGGCTGGTCCGCAGCGTGTCGCCCTCGGCCAGTGCCGCAAGGGCCGCCCGCGCCGCCAGCTCGATGCGGCCGAACGCCTCGTGGGTCACCACCGTGGCCGTGGCCACGTGCAGGCCCGCGTCGGCCCCTGTGGCGGCGGCCGCGCGCAACACGGCGCTCTCGGCCGCGTAGGCGTCGATCACGATGTCGGCGAGCGACGACAGCACTTCCTGCTCGTGCTGCAGCCCGTCGCCGTGCCGCTGCATGGCCGTGCCCGCCACGAACAGCACCACCTTCTTGAACGCCGCCACGGCCGCCGTTTCTGGGCCGAGCAACCGGTCGCCCGTATCCTGCGGAGCCGAGGGCCCCATGATCTCGTCCTGCAGCGCCCGGGCCGCGGCGATGAGCGGCAGATCGCCCTTCAGGGCCTTCTTGATGAGCATGCCCGGGATGAGCAGCCGGTTGATCTCGTTGGTGCCCTCGAAGATGCGATTGACGCGCGCATCGCGGTAGCGCCGTTCCACCGGGTAGTCGGTGACGAAGCCGTTGCCGCCGTGAATCTGCACGCTCTCGTCGATGATGTAGTCCACGGCCTCGCTGCCGTAGACCTTGGCAATCGACGCCTCGATCGCGAACTCCTCGAGGGCCTGCAGCATCGCCGCGGGTGTGCCGCCGCCGGCGTGCATGGCCTCGTCGATGAGCCCGGCCGTGCGATAGAGCAGGCTCTCGAGCGCGTACTCGCGGGCCGTCATCTCGCCGAGCTTGTGGCGGATCGCGCCGAAGGTGGCAATGGGCACGCCGAACTGCTTGCGCGTGGCCGCGTACTTCGCCGAGTCGGCAAGCGCGCCCTTGGCGCCGCCGGACGTCATCGCGCCCAGCTTGAAGCGCCCGAAGTTGAGCACGTTGAAGGCCACCTTGTGGCCCTTGCCCACCTCGCCGAGCACGGCGTTGGCCGGCACCGGCACGTCCTGCAGGATCACCGGCGTCGTCGACGAGCCGTGCAGGCCCATCTTGTGTTCTTCCTTGCCCGACGACACGCCCGGCCAGCCGCGCTCCACGATGAAGGCGGTGAAGTGCTCGCCGTCCACCTTGGCGAACACGATGAAGACGTCGGCGAAGCCGCCGTTGGTGATCCACATCTTCTCGCCCGAGAGCACGAAGCTGCCGTCGGCCTGACGCATGGCCTTGGCCGCGGCGCCCAGGGCATCCGACCCCGAGCCCGATTCGCTGAGGCAGTAGGCGCCGGCCAGGTCGCCGGCCACGAGCGCCGGCAGGTAGGTGGTCTTCTGCGCGTCGGTGCCGAACAGGTAGATCGGCAGGATGGTGAGGTTGGCCTGCGCGCCGAAGGTGGCGGCAAACGACGCGTTCACGGCCACCTGCTCGCTCACGATGAGCGTCGCCACCTTGTCGAGGTCCACGCCGCCGTAGGCTGTCGCTCACGTTGGTGCCGAGCAGACCGAGGGCGCCGCACTTCTGCAGCAGCACGCGGTTGAGCGCCCAGTCCTTCTGCTCCAGCCGATCGAGCACGGGCAGCACCTCGCCGCTCATGAACTCGGCGGTCGACTGCTCGATCAGCCGGTGCTCGTCGGTGATGCGCTCACGCGTCATCATCGCCGCCGGATCGGTGGCGACAATCAGCCACTCGCCGCCCCGCGTGCCGTGTGCCGTTGCTGGTGCCGCCATCTGCGTTCTCCGTCGTTCTTCCGAGCCCTAGTCCCTAGTCCCTAGTCCCAGTCCCCGCGCGCCTGTCCTGTCTACGCCAAGCCGCTCGAATATTCCCGCCGCCCCCATGCCGCCGCCCACGCACATCGTGACCAGTCCGTAGCGCGCCTTCCGCCGTCGCAATTCGTAGACGAGGGACGTGGTCATGCGGGCGCCGGTGCAGCCGAGGGGATGGCCGAGCGCGATCGCCCCACCGTTCACGTTGAGCCGATCCTCGGGGATGTGCAGCTCCGCTTGACAGGCGAGCACCTGCGCGGCAAAGGCCTCGTTGAACTCCACGAGGTCGATGTCCGAAAGCTGCAGGCCCGCTTGCGCCAGCGCCTTGCGCACGGCCGGCACCGGGCCCAGCCCGAACAGCTCCGGCTCGACGCCAGCGGTGGCGTAGGTGACGAAACGCGCGAGTGGCGTGAGGCCATGTTCCCGCGCGTAGTCGGCCGAGACGAGCAGCACGGCCGCGGCCCCGTCGCTGGTCTGTGACGAATTGCCGGCCGTGACCGTGCCAGCGACGTGGAAAGCCGGGGCCAGCTTGGCCAGGGCCGCCGCCGAGGTCTCACGGCGTGGACCTTCGTCGGTGTCGACGACCGTGGTGTGCGTCACCGGCGGTCCAGGCCGGCTGCCGTCGACGCGCGTGCACCGGCACCGGCACGATCTCGTCACGGAACCGGCCCGCGTCGATGGCCGCCAGGGCTCGCACGTGCGACTGCAGCGCAAAGGCGTCCTGCGCCTCGCGAGAGATGTGCGACGCCCGCGCGTGGTTCTCGGCCACGAGGCCCGTGCTCAGATACACGTCGGGGTAGGACTCGACCAATGCGGGATTCGGCGCCACTTTGTGGCCGCCCATGGGGATGAGGCTCATCGACTCGGTGCCGCCCGCCACCACCACCCGGGCCTCGCCCAGGCGGATGCGGTCGGCCCCGTAGGCGATGGCCTGCAGGCCCGACGCGCAGAAGCGGTTCACGGTCACCGCCGAGGCGCTCACCGGCACCCCTGCGCGCAGGCTCGCGATGCGCGCCACGTTCAGGCCCTGCTCGGCCTCGGGCATGGCGCAGCCCATCACCACGTCGTCGATGTCCGCCGCCGCGACGCCGGCGGCACGCGTCAGCACGTCGCGGATCACGAGGGCGGCGAGTTCGTCGGGTCGCGTGAAGCGCAGGGCACCCCGGGGCGCCTTGCCCACGGGCGTGCGCGCGGCGGCAACGATCACGGCATCGGGCATGTCAGGCCTGCCAATCCGCCAGCAGTTCCTCGACGGCATCGCCCACGAGCGACGTCTTGCCCTCGAAGAGATGGTTGGCGTGTTCGATCCAGGTCAATTCCTTCGGCTCGGGCAGCGACGCATAGAACTTGCGCACGTCCTGAGCCGCAATGAGCTCGTCGTCTTCGCCGTGCACGATGAAGGTGGGCTTGGCCGAGGCCTGCAGTTCGCTGAAGTCGTGCCGGTCGACGGCCGGGGCCACGAGCAGCACCAGCGACACGCGCTCGTCGGTGGCGCCAACCGACCCGGCAATCCACGAGCCGAACGACATGCCCGCGGCCCACAAGGGCAGGCCGGGAAAGCGCGCTTGGGCGAAGTCGAGGGCGGCGCGGAAGTCGTCCTTCTCGCCTGGGCCGGCATCGAAGGTGCCCGCGCTCAGGCCCACGCCGCGGAAGTTGAAGCGCAGCGCGGCCACGCCCACACGCGTGAGGGCCTTGGCCGCCTGATACAGCGCCTTGGTGTGCATGGTGCCGCCGTGCAACGGGTGTGGGTGGCCACACACCGCCACGGCTCGCGGCGGCCCATCCGGCAGATCGAGGCGCGCCTCGAGCAGGCCAGCGGGCCCGGTGATCTCTCTAAGAAACTCGGTCGGCACGAACACTCCTCGAGGTGATGAAGTCGGCGACGAGCCGGGCAAAATCGCCCGCTCGGGTGACGGTGCCGGAATGTCCGGTGTGCGCCAGCGTGGCGACCTGGGCGTGAGGCAGCCACTCGCGGTAACGCAGCGTGTCGAGCGGCGGCACGACGCGCTCGAGTGCGGCTTCGCCCGTGACGATGAGCGCCGGCACGGGAATCGGGCGGCCGGTCGAATACCGTCCGGCCGTGAGCCAGCGCAGCCGCCGCGCCATGCGCGGAGTCGAGGGCGGCGCGGCCAGCACGCGCCGGCCGTGCAGGAGGACGAAGCGCCAGAAGTCGCCGGAATCCGGGAAGGCGGCGCGCAACTCCGGGTAGAGGCGTAGTGGGGCGCCGAGCAGAAAGGCCGGCGTCATCAGCCGCGGCGCCAGCAGATACCGCTGCGCGCGCGCCGGCAGCGCCCAGCCCGGCGGGGGCGCCGACGCGATGACCAGCCCCGAGAGCGCGGCCGGGTGCCGGGCCGCGTATTCGGCCGCGATCAGCCCGCCGTACGAGACGCCAACCACCAGCGGCCGCGTCACACCCGTGTCGCGCAGCACCTCACCGAGTTGGGCCACGTAGTTCTCGAAGCCCGCCGTCTCCGTGAAGGTGCCGCCACTCGTGGGCTCGTCGCAAAGCGAGAAGGTGGTCACCTGGCCGAGTGTGGCCAGCGCGTCCACGGTGGGCAGCTGCCACTCGTAGCGACCCTGGATGCCGGGCACGAGCACGATCGGCCGTCCCGCGCCGCGCTGGATGATCCTCACGATCAGTTCCTCAGCGGCTTGCCGGTCTTGAGCGTGTGCTGGATGCGCGCGAGCGTCTTCGGCTCGCCCAGTAGACGCAGGAACGCCTCGCGCTCGAGGTCGAGCAGGTACTGCTCGTTCACGGTCGTGGCGTGGGGCAGGGCGCCGCCGGCGAACACGTGCGCCAGGGCCAGGCCGATCGTGCGGTCGTGGTCGGTGGCGCGTCCAGCGCGCCAGGCCATGTGCACCCCCAGCTTCAGCGCCGCGCCGAGCGACTCGCCGCCCACGGCGATGGCCGTGCGGGGCAGCGGCGCGCGGTAGCCGTCGCTCACACGCTGCAGGGCCTTCGCCTTGGCGTCGGCGATCAGACGTTCGCGATTCATCGAGAACGTGTCGAGCGGCGACAGGTAGCCGAGCCGCGCCGCATCAGGGCCGCTGGCCGACACCTTGGCGAGGGCCACGGTCTCGAAGGCCTGCTGCACGAAGGGCAGCGAATCGGCGGCGGGTGACGGCACCCGGGCCATGGCCCGCGCGACCATCTCCTTGGTGCCGCCGCCGGCGGGAATGAGACCCACGCCCACTTCCACGAGGCCCATGAAGGTGTCGCCGGCCGCGTGCACGCGGTCGGCGTGCAGGGCGATTTCGCAGCCGCCGCCGAGCGCGAGTCCCGCCGGCGCCACCACCACCGGCACCTGGCTGTAGCGCAGCGCCATCACGCCCTTCTGGAACCCGCGCACCATCAGGTCGAGCTCGTCCCAGTTGCCCTCCTGCGCTTCGAGCAGCACCAGCAACAGGTTGGCGCCGGCCGAGAAGTTGGGCGCTTCGTTGCCGACGACCAGGGCGCGGAAGTTCTTCTCGGCTTCGGCGACGCCCGCCTGCAGCATGGCAATCGGTGTCGCCGCCGATGCTGTTCATCTTCGAGTGGAACTGCACCGCGAGCACGCCGTCGCCGAGGTCGACGAGGCTGGCGCCGGCGTTCGCCTTGACGACGCCGCTCTGCGCCACTCGCGCCCGGTGCAGGATCAGCAGTCGCGGGCCGGCGGGTGGCACGCGCCCCGTCACGGAAGCTTGAGCGCGGCTCGCGCCCGGCAACCCCAGGCATGCGCGGGCTGGCGCCGGGCCACGTCCGGTGCTCGGCAGGCCGCGTCCATGACCTCGCGCAGGCCGATCGCGTCGAGCAGCTCGAACGGGCCGAGTTCCCAGCCGAAGCCCCAGCGCATCACGCGATCGACGTCGTCGATCGAGTGGGCGATCTCGGGCGCGACGCGCGCGGCATAGAGCAGCGTCGGCGCCAGGGTCTCGCGCAGGAAGGCGCCGACGCGGTCCTGGCCCAGGAACAAGGTGCGCACCCGCGCGCCGATGTCGTCGATCGCGGCGGCGGCTTCGACCGAGGCGAAGCGTGGGCTTCCGCTGCGGCTCGTAGTCGAGCGTCGCAGGATTGAGCGTGAAGACGGCGGAGGCGCCCGAGGCATCCTTGCGCCGCTCGTAGAACCCCTTGCCCGTCTTCTCGCCGAGCGCGCCGCTCGCCAAGCAGACGCTGCAGCAGCGGCGACGGCGCGAACCACGCGCGGTCGGCCTCGAGCGGCAGACGTTCCTCGAGGTTGCGCATCACGTGGGCGAGCACGTCGAGGCCGGCGATGTCCATCGTGCGGAAGGTGGCGCGAGCCGGGGCGGCCGATGGCGGTGCCGGTGATCGCGTCGACTTCGTCGATGGTGTAGCGCCCAGTCTCCACCGCGCGCAGCATAGCCGCCACGCCGTGGAGGGCAACGTGGTTGCCAATGAAGTTCGGCGTGTCCTTCGCGACGACCACGCCCTTGCCGAGCACCCGATCGCAGAACTCGTGGACGGGATGCACAGCGACGGCCGGATCATTGCCGCGCGCCGGGATCAATTCGAGCAGGCGGCAGATAGCGCGGCGGGTTGAAGAAGTGCGTGCCGGCCCATCGGGCCCGCCGCTCATCGGGCCAGCCTTCAGCGATGGCATCGATCGAGAGCCCCGACGTGTTGGTGCTCAGCACGCGTGTCTGCGCGGCACACGGCGGCGACCCGCTCGAGCAACGCGCGCTTCACGTCGAGCTGCTCCACGACCGCCTCGATCACCCAGTCCACCTGCGCCAGGCGGTCCATGTCTTCGTCGAAGCTCCCGGTGGCGACGAGCCGCCACGTATCAGGCGTGAACTGCGGGTCTGGCTTGAGACGCCTCGCGCGCGTCAGCCCTTGCGCCGCGGCCTCTCGCGAGTATGTCCAGCAGCACGCAGGGCACGCCGGCGTTGGCGATCTGGAGGGCGATCTGCGCACCCATGGTGCCGGCCCCCAAGACACCGACCGAACGGATGGTCATGCCGCGCCTCCAACTGCCTGCGGACGGCTGCCGACGCCGTTCAGAAAGAGATCGATCACGGTGTCGGCGTCGTCGGCGAGCGGATACTTGCGGCGGCTCAGCATCCAGTTGGTGGCCATCTCGTCGAGCGCGCCGAACAGAATCTTGGCGGCGGCCGTGGCGCTCACGTCGCGCCGGAACAGGCCGGCGGCCTGGCCGGCTTCGACCGCCTCGCGGATGATGCCGAGGTATTCGCGCAGATAGCTCGACGAGAACCGCTCCATGAACTTCGTCGACTGGCGCAGTTCCACCTGGAAGACCACCGCGAGATCACGATCGCGGCCGAGGCGCTCGAGGTGCAGGCGCGCGATGCGGCTCAGGCGCTCGCGGGGATCGACGGCGCCGACGAGCGCGGCGCGGCCCTCGGCAATCGCGTCTTTCATGGTGCGTTCGAAGAGCGACACCAGCAGGTCGTCCTTGCTGCGGAAGTAGAGATATACGGTGCCGGCCGCGACGCCGGCGGCCTTGGCCACGTCGGCCACCTGCGCGTTGAAGAAGCCCCGTTGGGCGAACACCTGGGTCGCGGCGCGCAGGATGGCGTCGCGTTTGTCGACGGCCGCAGGACGGGCGAGGTCAGCGGCGCGTCTGGCAGTGGAGGTGGCGACGGCTCTGCTCATGAATGAACGTTCATTCATTTTCGGATCGGCCACGGCGCCTGTCAACCGAAAGTGCGTGGGCAGAGGCGGCCGGGGCTGGCCACGACCCCGACGCTATAATCGCCGCGCATGAATGTCGTCGGACTGCGTTCGCGGGTACGGCGGGCGGGCGCACTCGTGCTCGCCCTGGCCGCCCTGGCGAGCGCCACGGCCTGCGGTGCCGCCGCTCCGACGCCCACGGCCCCAGCCTTTCGTGACCAGCTCATCTTCGCCGCCCCCGCCGACGCCACCACGCTCGACCCGCACAACACCACCGACACCGAATCCGATCAGGTGACGATGATGATTTACGAGCCGCTCATCGCCTTCGACGACGCGATGCGGATCGTGCCCCGGCTGGCCGAGCGCTGGAACGTCGAGCCCGACGGCGTCACGTGGACCTTTCACTTGCGCCAGGGCGTGACCTTCCACGACGGCGCGCCGTTCGATGCCGAGGCCGTGCGCCTCAACTTCACGCGCGTGCTCGATCCGGTGGCCAACCACAAGCGCCTGTCGCTCTTCAGCATGATCGACCGGGTGGAGGTGGTCGATCCGCTGACCGTGCGGATCGTCACCAAGTATCCGTTCGGCGCGTTCGAGCCGACCATGGCGCACGTGTCGTCGGCCATCGTCAGCCCGGTGGTGGCGCGGGCCAAGGGGGCGGCCTTCGGCAGCGCCGCGGATGCGGTGTCGGGCACCGGTCCCTACCGCGTGGCCGGCTGGAAGAAGGATCAGGAGATCGTGCTCGAGCGCTTCGACGGCTACTGGGGCGCCAAGGGCCTCACCCGGCGGATCGTCTACCGGCCGATTCCCGAAGCGGCCGCCCGCGTGCTCGCGCTCGAGAGCGGCGATGTCGATGTGATCAGTCGCATCCCGGCCACCGACATTCCGCGGCTCGAAGCGCACCCCCAGGTCGCCGTGCAGAAACTGCCGGGCGTGGGCGCCCAGCAGTTCCGCTTCAACGTCAGCAAGAAGCCGTTCACCGACCCGCGCGTGCGGCAGGCCATCTCCTACGCCATCGATCGGCGGGCCATCGTGACCAACCTGGTGGCCAGCTTCGCGCGGCCCTCGACGAGCGCGCTGACCTCGATCATGCGCGGCTACACCAACCTCGGCGAGATTCCCTACGACCCCGAGCGCGCCCGGCAGCTGCTGCGCGAGGCCGGCTATCCCAACGGCTTTGCCACGACCATTGCCACCACGCCGCGCTATCCGATGGGCGTGGAGCTGGCCGAAGCGGTGGCCGCGGACCTGAAGAAGGTGGGCATTCCGCGCACCATCGAGGTCTACGACTGGGCGACGATGGTGCAGTTCTGGGCGGGCCTGCCGCCGGAGAAGAACCCGCAGCAGATCTTCATCATGGGCGCCGGCGCCTCGACCGCCGACGCTGATTGGGGGCTGCGGCCGATCTTCCAGACCGCGCGCACCAACGAGAACAACTACGGCTACTACTCGAACGCCGAGTTCGACCGGGTGATCGAGGCGGCCATGCGCGAGACCGACGCCGCCAAACGTCAGGCGCTCTACACGCGGGCGCAGCAGATCGTCTATCTCGAAGACCCCGGCGCGGTGTGGCTCTTCGACACGCTCTACAGCGTGGCGTCGCGCACGGCTGTGACCGGGCTGCGGCCGATGGCGCTCGGCGTGGTCACCTTCGAACGCGCGCAGGTCGCTGGTTCCTGAGTCCGCGATGGGGCCGGCGGCGCGACTGATCGGCCGGGCGGTGCTGCGGCTCGCGCCGGTGCTGGCCGCGATCTCGCTGCTGGTGTTCTCGATCGTGCACGTGATCCCGGGCGATCCCGCCGTGATTGCCGCCGGCCTCGAGGCCTCGCCCGCCACGGTGGAGCGCATCCGCCGTGACCTGGGGCTCGACCAGCCGTTGCCCGTGCAGTACGGCCGCTTCGTGCTGCGCGCGTTGCGCGGCGATCTCGGGATGTCCATCCGCACCGGCGTGCCGGTCGGGCGCGAGGTGCTCGATCGCCTGCCCCATACGGCGATCCTGGCCGCTGGAGGTGTGGCCCTGGCGGTCGGCCTGGGCTTGGTGGCCGGCCTGGCCGCCGCGTTGTCGCGCCGCGTGCTCGTGGACCGGCTGCTCACCGCGGGCAGCCTCTTGGCGGCATCGACGCCGTCGTATTGGCTCGCGCTGATGCTGATGCTGGTGTTCTCGGTGACGCTCGGCTGGCTGCCGGCGATCGGCGTGGGCACGCCGCTTCACTACGTGTTGCCCTGCCTGGCGCTCGGCCTGCAGTCGGCCGGGGCGGTGGCCCGCATGACCAGGGCCACCGTGCGCGATGTGCTCGGCCAGGACTTCCTGCGGGCGGCCCGCGCCAAAGGTGTGCCCGAATGGCGCGTGTTGCTCCGCCACGGTCTGCGCAACGCGCTGCTGCCCGTGCTCACGCTCGTCGGCCTGCGCATCGGCGGGCTGCTCGCCGGCACCGTGCTCGTCGAAAGCGTCTTTGCCGTGCCGGGCGTGGGCCGGATGATGGTCGACGCGGTCGTGGCCCGTGATTTCCCGGTCGTGCAGGGCGGCGTGCTGGTGGTGGCGGCAATGGTGGTAGTGGTGAACGGCCTGACCGACGTCGTCGCCCGCGCGCTCGATCCGCGGGTGCGGGCATGAACCGGTGGTTCGGCTTCTTCCGCCGCGACGTGCTGGCGGGCGCGGCCTTCCTCGTGCTCGTCGTCGTGGCGCTGGCGGCGGCTGCCGGACCGTGGCTGGCGCCCTACGATCCGGTAGCCGTGAACCTGGCGGCGAACTATCAGCCCTCGTCGCTGGCCCATCCGCTCGGCACCGATCACCTGGGCCGCGACACCCTGAGTCGCTTGGTTGCGGGCGCGCGCGTCTCGCTCGGTATCGCCCTGGCCAGCACCGTCGCCGGGCTCGCGATCGGCACGGGCATCGGGCTGGTGGCGGCGTGGCGTGGCGGCGTGGCGGAGCGCCTGCTGCTGCAGGTGGTGGACATCCTGCTGGCCCTGCCGGAACTGCTGCTCGCCATCACCGCGATCACCGTGCTGGGACGCGGCACGATGGCCACAGTGGTGGCGGTGGCCGTCTACGCCGTGCCGAGTTTCGCGCGGATCGTGCGGGCGGCTGCCCTGCCGGTCGTGGGCAGCGAGTACGTGCTGGCCGCCAGGGCGTCGGGGGCCTCGGTGGTGCGGCTGCTCACGCGGCACGTGCTGCCAGGTTGTCTGTCGCCGATCCTGGCGCACTCCAGCGTGATGCTCGGCAGCGCGATTCTGCTGGCCTCCGGTCTGTCGTTCCTCGGGCTCGGCGTGCAACCGCCCGACGCGGAATGGGGCGCCATGTTGAGCCGCGGCCGCGAGCTGCTGCGCACCGCGCCCCTCGGGGCCATCGCCCCCGGCGTGGCCATCACGGCGACGGTGCTGAGTTTCTCGGTGCTGGGTGACGGCGTCCGTGATGCCGCCGACCCGCGACGCCTGCGGCGCTAGGCGCGTGCGAGCACACGATGACGGCGCCCTGAGCTGCCGCCCGGCGGCCTCCTCCCTCCGTCCCCGCCAGATCCCCCACAAGCATCTCGGCCTCCGGGAGGAGGAACCGCCAGGCGTCAATGGCATGCGCCGCTGGAGTTCGCCGCAGGGTTCGACCAGTTCGCCCTCACGAGGCGCGCTGTGGCAGGGCCGCAGTCTCAGAGTGCTGCGAGCTAGCGGATCGCGCGCTGCACGATGGCCTTGAACTTCTGCCGGATGCCCTCGGGATTGGCCGGCACGCTCTGCGTCATCAGCACCACCACCGTGTCCTTGGCCGGATCCACCCAGAAGATGGTGCCGCCGGTGCCGTCCCAGCCGTACTCCCCGACGCTGGCGCCAGAATCACCAGCCTCCATGCGCACGTCCACATTGGCGAGACCCCAGCCCATGCGGCCGCCAGCGCGCGCCTTCAGCACCTCGGCCGGCAGGCCGTTGGCGGTCATGCGTGCCGCCGTGTCGGCCGCGAGCAGGCGCGTGCCGCCGAGCGCGCCCTTCTCGAGCAGCATCTGACTGAAGCGCAGGTAGTCGGGCACGCTCGACACCAGGCCCACCGCGCCTTCGAGCAGCCGCGGACGTTCGGTGAAGGGCACCACCTCCATCTCGACGCGGGTCAGGCCGCCGTCGGCGCCGGGACCATAGACGGTGGCGAGCCGACCGCGGCGATCGGGCCCCACCCAGAACACGGTGTCGCTCATTCCGAGCGGCTGGAACACGCGCCGTTCCAGGAACACGTCGAACGGTTGTCCCGACCAGATCTCCACCAGCCGCCCCAGTACCGTGGTGCTCTCGCTGTAGCGGAAGCGCGTGTGCGGGTCCTCCATGAGCGGCGCGCGGGTGATCTTGCCGATGAACTCCGGCAGCGAGTCGGCCCGCGACCGCACGGCGAGCGTGCGGTACAGGTCCGACGTGCGATGGCTCAGGCCCGACGTGTGCAGTAGCAGATCTTCGATGGTGACGGCACGCGCCGGCGGGCGCGGCGTGCCACCGGGCGCGTCGACGACCTGCACGGCGGCGAATTCGGGCAGGTACTTCTGCACGGGATCGTCGAGGCGGAACTTGCCCTCGTCGTGCAGCATCATCACGGCCACGGCGGTGACCGGCTTGGCCATCGAGTAGATGCGAAAGAGCGAACGTTCGGTCATGGGCGCGCCGGTGGCGAGATCCTGCACGCCGGCCGTCTGCAGATATCCGATGCGGCCGTGCCTGGCCACGGCCGCCACGGCTCCGGCGATCTTGCGATCGGCCACCAGCTGCGTCAGCAGGGCCGTGGCTTCGGCGAGCACGGCCGGCGCCAGGCCGATCGTGTCCGGCGCCACGCGCGGCAGGGGTGACTGCCGGGCGCCCACCTCGTTCAGCGCCAACACGAACAGGACGGTGACGGTCGCCAGTCTCAGGATCACCGCTGCATTCTAATCCCGGCGGCCGCCGTGTCTCGCGACGCCGCGGACGCGTGAGCTCAGCGCCCCTCGAACGTGGCGCGAATGGCCGCGAAGAACGTGTCGGCCATGCGCTGGTAGCCGGCCTCGGTAGGATGCAGACCGTCGATCCCGATGTAGAGGTTGACGTTGGTGGCGAGCGCCGCGTAGAGGTCGACGAAGATGGCCCCCTCGGCCGGGGCGCCGAGGCGAATCTGGTCGTTGAGCGCGAGCACCTGGGCGAGCGGCAGCGTGTTCACGCCCCCCGGCCGCGGCGGTGGCAGCGAGGCGATGAACACCGTGGCCCCGCGCGCCCGGGCCGCCCGCACCATCGTCTGCAGGGCCAGCGCCGCCGGCGAGATGCCCTGGGTGCCGAGCGCCGACAGGTCGTTGGCGCCCTCGAGCAGCAGGACGACCTGCGCCGAGGACGCCGCCAGCACCTGAGGAAAGCGCCGCGCGCCATCGGCCGCCTGCTCGCGCGGCAGACCGGCATTGGTCACGACGAACTGGGCCGCCTGCGTCGTGAAGCGGGCGCGCAGCAGGGTGAGCAGTTCGGTCGGGTACGACTCGGTGGGCACGAGGATCTGCCGCACCTCCGGAAACAGGCGAGGCCCGAGCGTCGCGGTTGCTGGTGCCGTGATCTCGCCTGCCGTCGTGCTGTCGCCAAACGCCAGGAACGTGGTGCGCGAGAGCGGCGGCGGCGCCACGTTGACGTTGAAGGCGCAACTGGCGGTGAAGCCGCGCGCATCGCTGGCGCTACACGAAATGCGCGTCGTGCCGATCGGGAACGGCGTGCCGGCTGGCGAGCACGACACGGTCACGGGCAGCACGCCACCCGCGGTAGTGGGGGCCGGCACCTGGATGGCGACCGGCGTGCCGCTGGACGACTGACCGAGCACGTCGGCCGGACACTGCATCGTGAACGGCTGAATCGCCGGCGGGGTGGGCGCCGTCGGCGTGTCCTCGCCACAGGCAACCGACAGACCGGCGACGGCGGCCAGGGTCAGCGCTCGCGTGCGACGGAGGGTCGCGCACCGCGTGCGCGTCAGCCAGCTCATGGAGGAGACGATGATACCCAGCGCGTGCCGACCCGGCAACGCGAACTGCCAGGCCGTGCCGGTCCTCAGCGCGTGGCGAACTCGAAACAGCCGGGCGTCACGAGCAGGCGCGTGGCCGAGGCGAACGCGAGGCTGTTGGGCGCCACGAGGCCGGCCGCCACGAACTGCACCGTGCGCCGCTTCTCGCCCAGGCCGTCGAACACGTAGGTGTAGGGCACGACGAACGAGATCCACAACTCACCGGACGGCGACAGCGCGGCGGTGCGGATGGTGGGCGACACGAGCGGCACCTCGGTGCCATCGATGGCGCGCCGCGGCCACGCGTCCGGCAGCGCGGCCATCACCGGGTCGAGCTCACGTCCTTGGATCACCCGATGGAAGAGCAGGGCGCCGTTGGCATCGAAGCGCGAGAACGCCGGCTGGCCGGCCAGGAAGACGAACCAGTAGCCCCCGTCGCTCTCTTTGAGCGGGATGCCGGCATTGAGCGCCAGGTGCAGCTCGCGGTCGCCTTCGTGGCCGGTGGCGCGCAGCCGCCCGATGGTGCGTACGGGTGTGCCCGCCAGGCCGTACTCCGTCATGAGGCCACCGGTTTCCGGCTGGCTGATGAGCACTGACCGGCCGGTGTAGTGCAGCGTGCCGATGCCGCTCAGCGACAGACTGCCGAGGGTGACGCGCGGCGTGGCCCGCCCGGGCAGCGTGAAGCCCCCGGACCGTTGCCCCTCGCTCGTGAAGATCTGCACGCGTTCCCGGCCGTTGGGCGCATCGGCCACGACGAAGGTGCCGCCGGCGTCGGCGTCGAAGGCCGTGGGCTCGATGACGCGGCCGTCCTCGCCGCCGATGGCCACGAGCTTCCGGCTCGTGCTGCGACCCGGCGCCACGCCGTAGACGGCATGACCACGACGGTCGAAGACCAGCTCCTGACCAGAGGCGACCCGTTCGAAGCCGAGCGGGTCGCGGAACTCGCCGACCATCTCGACCGGCAGGGCGCTGACGGCCCGCAGCGTGTCCACCTGGCCGGGTGAACCGGGCCGTATGGTCTGCGCGGCCGGGCCGAGCGACCAGACGGCCACCACGGCCCCCGCGATCAACGCGTGCGGCCGGCTCACGGCGCGCTCAGTAGGCGGCGAGTCCGCGAATGGCCGCCAGGATGTCGGAGGTCTGCGGCAGGATCGCTTCCTCGAGGTCGGGATAGTAGGCCACCGGACAATCCATGGCGCCCACGCGCTTCACCGGCGCGTCGAGATGGTCGAACAGCTCGTCGCTGACGCGCGCGGCAATCTCGGCGCCGAAACCGCACGTCACCTGATCCTCGTGCGCGACGATCACGCGGTTGGTCTTCTTCACGAGCGCGGCGATGCCGTTCCAGTCGTAGGGCATGATCGTGCGCAGGTCGAACACCGCCACGCTCACGCCGTCCTTCTCGGCCTGCTGGGCCGCGACGAGCGAGCGCTGCACCAGCGCGCCCCAGGTGATGACCACCACGTCGGAGCCGTCACGCTTCAGCGCGCCCTTGCCGAAGGGCACCATGTAGTTGTCGCCGGGATAGGCGCCCTTGTTGTAGGTCTGGCGGTAGAGGTGCTTGTGCTCGAGGAACAGCACCGGGTCGTCGCACCGGATCGACGTGCGCAGCAGCCCGGCGGCGTCGGTGGCGTTGGACGGGAACACGATGCGGATGCCGGGGCAGTGCGCGAAGATGCTCACGCCCGACTGGCTGTGGTAGGGCGCGCCGCCGCGCAGGTAGCCGCCGATCGGCACGCGGATGACCATCGGGTTCGACCAGTTGTTGCCCGAGCGGTAGCGCATCATCGACATCTCGTCCTTGATCTGCATCATCGCCGGCCAGATGTAGTCGAAGAACTGGATCTCGACGACCGGCTTGATGCCGCGCTGCGCCATGCCCACGGCGCGGCCCACGATGTTGGCCTCGGCCAGCGGCGAGTTGAACACGCGCTCCGAGCCGAAGGCGCGCTGCAGGCCGTGCGTAACCTTGAACACGCCGCCCTTGCCCTGCACCTGCGCGAGCGCCTTCTCGTGGCTGGCGTCGGCCACGTCTTCGCCGAAGACGACGACGCGCGGGTTGTGCGCCATCTCGCCCTTCAGCGTGCGGTTGATCGCCGCCACCATGGTGTCGGCCTTGCCCTCGGGCTCCTCGGTCGTCTCGAACGCCGTCGAGGTCGGGTCGACGTCGGGCGAGAACACCCAGAGGCCGGCGGTGTCGACCGTGGGCCTGGGCGAGGCGAGGGCGTCGTCGGTGGCGCGCGCGATCTCGGCGTCGACACCGGCAGCGAGATCGGCCAGGTCGGCCTCGGTGACGTGTCCCTGGTCGAGCAGCAGCGCGCGCATGCGCACGAGCGGGTCGCGGGCGGCCTCGGCGGCGCGTTCTTCCGGCGTCTTGTAGAGCTTCTCGTCGTCGGAGAGCGAGTGCGAGTAGGGCCGCGTCACCTTGGCATGCACGAACGCCGGTTTGCGCTCGCGGCGCACCCATGCCACGGCCTCGCCGAGCGTGCGGTAGCTGTCGAGGTAGTCGGTGCCGTCGCAGCGCAGCACCTTCAGATTGGGGAAGCTCTCGACCAGCTTCGAGATGTCGCCGCCGGGGGTCTGCGCGTCGACCGGCACCGAGATGGCGTAGCCGTTGTCTTCCACGAGATACAGCACCGGCACCGGCCGCGTGCACGCGGTGTTCAGCGATTCCCAGAACTCGCCCTTCGCTCGTGGCGCCGTCGCCAATCGATACGTAGGTGACCTCGTCGGCATGCTGGCGAGCCGCGCCGTCGGGGATGGCGCTGACCCGGGCGTAGATCATGCCGGCTTCGCCGGCGCCGATCGCCTGCAGGCACTGCGTGCCGGTGGGGCTGCCCTGCGACGGGATGTTGAGCGCGCGGTGACCCCAATGCGACGGCATCTGCCGTCCGCCCGAGTTGGGATCGTCGGTCGAGCCCACGGCGCCGAGCATCATCTCGAGCGGCGTCATGCCGAGCGCCAGGCACAAGCGCGCGGTCGCGGTAGTAGGGATAGAACCAGTCGTAGCCGGCCTTGAGGTGCGCGGCCGCGGCCACGCACACGGCCTCGTGGCCAGCGCCGCTGATCTGGAAGTAGATCAGGCTCTGGTTCTTGAGTTGGATTTCCTTGTCGTCGAGGCGGCGCGACAGGAGCATCAGCCGGTAGGCGGCGACCAGTTCGTCGCGCGACAGTCCGGCACGCGACTCCTCGGCGGCACCCGGGCGGCGCGCAGCGGTCTCGCTGTTCTTGGCGAGCGTCGAACCCTTCATCATGCTTCCTTCCCGTCGACGCCCGACCTCGACGCGGTCCGCGTGCGCGATGGTCACCGCCGCATCAGCAAGAGGCAAATCATACCACCCGGGTACGGATGTTATAATCCGCGCGGCTCGCGCATGGGTCGCATTTTGCGGCCCGATATGCCCCGGCGCGCACGTGCCCAGCCCAGCCAAGGATCACCCATGTCCACCCGGCCCGTCCGCCTGCATCGCTGGGACGAAATCGCGCTCGAGAAGGTCACCGAGATGATCTCGCGCAAGGTCGTGACCGGCGAGCGCGAGATGATCGGGCAGATCTATCTCAAGCGCGGCGCGGTCGTGCCCATGCACTCGCACGAGAGCGAACAGCTCACCTACGTGCTGCAGGGCGCGATGAAGTTCCTGATCGGCGGGGAAGAGATCACCGTGCGCGAGGGCGAGGTGCTGCACATCCCGTCGTGGGTGCCGCATCAGGCCGAGGCGCTCGAAGACACCTTCGAAATCGACGTCTTCAGTCCGATTCGTCAGGACTGGCTCGACGGCACCGACAGCTACTTCAAGGACGTGCCCACGCCCGGGCCCGGCACGCAGTCGTCGTAGCCGGTCTGTTCTGTCAGGGCGGCGGACAGGCCGGCGTCGTGCTGCGCCGGAAGCGAATGCCGTTCGGCGCCAGAATCTCGCCACGTTTCTCCATCTCGGCCGAGAACGTCTGCCCGGCCAGGTGGGCGCAGCACGGCCCGGTAGACCCTGCGGTAACAGTGACGCGGATCGACGGGTAGTTGCCGGTGACGGGGCGTTCGAGTAGAGCCGTACGCCGGAATCGGACGCACAGGCCACGCCCGTGATGGTGTCGCCGTTCTGACGGAGCGACAAACCGATGAGGTAGAACTTGCCGCCCGGGGCCGTCCACTCACCTTCGAAGCTGGCGCTCGGCCCGAACGGATTGCAGCCAGCAGTCATCAGCGCGAGTGTCAGGGCCGCTGCGCCGGTGGCCGAGTGTCTGGCGCGGGTGAAGAATCCGATCTCAGGAAGCATCATGTCTCCTGGCTCGCAAGATAGGGCCCAGTGTAATGAAGGCGGCGCCTGCCGCTGTTGCCCGGCGGTTCCTCCTCCCGGAGGCCGAGATGCTCGTGGGGGATCTGGCGAGGACGGAGGGAGGAGGCCGCTGGGCGACGTTCGCGGCGCCGCCACCGCTGGAGGAGAGCTGGGACATCACCTCGCGGGAGGCTGGGACAGTCACCTCGCTTGAGCGAGGGCTCGGTGACAGTCCCTCTAGTGCACGTGCTTCTTCCACTCCTTCGTCCAGTCGCCGCCACGGTCCGCCTGAGCTGCCCGGGCCGCGCTTGCCGCCCTTGCCGCCCTGGTAGACCTCGAACCGCGAGCGTGACCGGCCGAGCCGCCACTTCAGCCAGCGGTACTTGATCTCGTCGAGCGGCCCGCGCCGGCCCTTGAGATACAGGTAGCCCACGAGCAGCCCGCCCAGGTGGGCCACGTGCGCCACGCCGCCGCCTGAACTGCCCACCGACGACAGGAACGCGATGCGCGCCGGCGATCATCACGAAGTAGCGGGCCTGAATCGGGAAGAGGAAATACAGATAGATCTCACGGGTCGGGAAGTACATCCCGTAGGCGAGCAGCAGGCCGTAGATCGCGCCCGACGCGCCGATGACGACCGACTGGTACATCTCGGTGGCGTAGGGCAGCGGGCTGAGCGACCACGCCACCGTGACGAGCGCCGCGCCGATGCCCGTCACCATGTAGTAGCGCACGAAGAAGCGCGTGCCCCACGTGCGCTCGAGTTCGGTGCCGAACATCCACAGCGCCAGCATGTTGAACAGCAGGTGGCCGATGCCCCCATGCAGGAACATGTAGGTCACCGGCTGCCACAGCGCGAGCTGGGTCGTGAACATCGCCGGCTGCAGACCCGAGCCGCACGGTCACCGCCGGCACGATCACGCCGAGCAGGAAGCCTGCCACGTTGATGGCGATGAGGGTCTTCACCGCCTGGCTCAGCGGGCCGGGCCCCATCGAGTAGGCGACGTTGCCGTAGCGGGACATGACTCGATTATAGGGTGCAGCTACAGCGTGGCGGCGCCCGGGTTCCCGGGGTCGTCCCCGGCCGCGTGGCTGCGCGCCCGCTCAGGCAATTGCGCCGCGAGCAGCGCGGCCAGCAGCGGCACGAAGGAAATGGCCAGCAGCGCGCGCGGCAATCCCAGCTGGTCGCCGAGCACGCCCACGAGCGGCACCATCACGCTGCCCATGCCCCAGGCAAAGCCCATCATCAGCGACGACACGGTGGCCGCGCCCGACCGGCGCCAGCATCTGCGCGTAGGTCACGTTCACCGGCAGGGTCGACTGCAGCAGCAGGCCGCCGATCGACACCGCCGCCGTGAACCACCAGCCCGACAGTTGCGACGCCAGCACCATGAACGGCACCGACGAGATGAGCGAGACGAGCAACACACGGCGCGGCCCGAAGCGGTCGGCGAGCGGCCCGCCCGAAAAGCCGCCGATGCCCGACACCAGCAGGTAGCAGGTGGCGGCCAGGCTGGCGTTGGCAATCGACATGCCCTGCGAGGTGAGCAGCACGGGCATGAAGGTGGCGAACCCGGCCGACGTGAGGGTGCGGAACACCACCGTGAAGTAGAGCAGCGACAGCGGCTTGGCGTAGGGCTTGAGCGCGCCGAAGCCTTCGCGGTTGCCGGTATGCGCGGCGTCCACCGGCGGGATGCGAGGCAGCAGGAACGCCAGGCCGATGAGCCCGGGAATGGCGATGATCGGCGACCAGTGCAGGCCGAGCCGCGCGATCACCGGCGCGAAGAACAGCGGCGCCATGGCCATGCCGATCGACCCGGCGGTGATGTGCACCGACATCGCCAGGCCCTTGCTGCGTCCCGAGGCGCGGAACACCCCGGCGGCGGCCGGCGGATGGAAGGCCGCGCCGCCGAGGCCGCCGAGCAGCAGCAGCGCGCCCAGCGAGTAGGCCGACCACGCCCAGCCGACGCAGCTCAGGACCACGACCGACACGAGCGGACCGGCGATGAGCAGCACCCGCGGCCGCCAGCGATCGGCGAGCGCGCCGAAGCCGAGCTGCGCGACCGACGACGCCATCTGCAGGCACATGGCCAGCACGCCGACCGCGGTGAGCGACAGCCCGAGCTGCGGGATGAAGAGCGGCAGCAGCGGCGAGTAGATGTTGGTGTAGGCGTCGACGATGAAGTGCGTGGACGCCAGCGACACCACGACCGGAGACAGGCCGGCGATGGTGCGCGGCGCGGCCGATGTCGCGGGCGCGGCGACGGCGTCGGCGGGCATCAGGGCGTCGGGTCCATCGGGATAGTCTACACGCCGGCCAGCCGGCGCTATGATGGCCGCATGCGCACGCTCCGGCACCGGACTGGTCGTGGCCGTCCTGCTGTTGCTGGCGCGGCCCGCCGCCGGCGCAGGCGCCGTCGTGCAGCGCCACCGGTCAGTCGATCTTCGTGCGCGACACGCTGCAGGAGCTGTATCTCTGGTATCGCGACCTGCCCGATGCCGACCCGGCGCGCTACGCCGTCCCCCGAGCAGTATCTCGAGGCGGTGCGCCTGCGGCCGCTCGACGCCACCTTCAGCTACCTCACGTCGCGCGCGGCCAACGACGCCTTCTTCTCCGAGAGCCAGTTCATCGGCCTCGGGCCTGTCCACCACCGTGAGCGGCGGCGAGATGCGCGTGCTGCAGGTGTTCGACGGCAGCCCCGCGGCCGAGGCCGGCCTCGAGCGCGGCGCCCGCATCGACGTGATCGACGGCCGCGCCGTGGCCGGCCTTATCGCCAGCGGCGACAGCGACGGAGCGTTCGGCCCGGCGCAGGCCGGCCTCGAGGTGACCATCGCGTTCCGGCGCCGCGACGGGGAGCGGCGCACGGCGACCGTCCGCAAGCGCGCCGTCACGATTCCCACCGTGTCGCTCACGCGGGTGTTCGACGTGGGCGGCCGCAAGGTGGGCTATCTCTTCTTCCGCAACTTCGTGCGTCCGTCGGTGGCGGCGCTCGACGAGGCGTTTGCCGCGCTGCGCGAGGCCGGCGTCGAGCGAGCTGGTGCTCGACCTGCGCTACAACGGCGGCGGACTGGTGGACGTGGCCGTGCACCTGGCCAGCCTGATCGCCGGCGCCACGGTGCGCGATCAGGTGTTTGCCGAGTCGCGCCACAACGACCGCAACCGGCGGCTCAACACGACCCATCGCTTCACCAACCCGCCGCAGGCGCTGCGCCTCGATCGCGTCGTGGTGATTGCCACGCAGGCGTCGGCGTCGGCCAGCGAGCTGGTCATCAACGGCCTGCGGCCGTTCATGCCAGTGGTGATCGTGGGCGACCGCACCTACGGCAAGCCGGTCGGGCAGTATGCGCTGCCGTTCTGCGACAAGGTGTTCGCGCCGGTGTCGTTTGCGATGGTCAATGCCGACGGCGCGCGGCGACTACTTCGGCGGGCTCGCCGCCGACTGCGTGGCGGCCGACGACGTGGAGCACGACCTGGGATCGGCGGAGGAGTCGTCGCTCGCCGAAGCGCTGCGGTTCATCCGCAGTCGGGGCGTGCCGCGCGCCGGTTCCGGCGGCGCGGGCGTTCGGCCGACGCCCCGGCGCGGCCCGCGCGCTCACCGACTGGGCCGCGCTGCTCAACGCGCGCTAGCCTACGCGCCGGCCGAAGAGCCGGCGCAGCCGCGCCGCGACGGCATCGCGCACGTCTTCGAACTCGCGGATGCGCAGGAGCTGCGCGCCGAGGCCGAGCGTCGAGCACCGCCAGGCCGATGGCCGCCGCCAGGCGGATGATCTGGGCCGCGAGCGACGACCCGGGCAGCGCCGATTCCAGGCCGGCCATCGCGGCCCAGGCCACGGCGGCCATGGCGCCGGCCGCGACGAGCGTCTTCGTGAAGGTCGCGGCCACGCGCCGGAACTCGAGGCCGCCGAGCGCGCCGCGCGCCAGCCACGCGAGCGTGCCGGCGTTGAAGAGCGAGGCGACCGACGCGCTGAGCGCCAGGCCCTTGTAGCCGAAGTACGGCGCGCGTCGACACGCTCAGCGCGGCGTTGAGCAGCACCGCGGCCACGCCGACGGCGGCCGGCGTGCGGCTGCGTCCCAGCGCGTAGAAGGTCGGCGACACGATCTTCACCACGGAGTAGCCGACGAGGCCCAGCGCATAGAGCTGCACGGCCGCGGCGGTCGCCAGCGTGTCGGCGGGCGTGAAGCGGCCGCGTTCGAAGAGCAGCCGCACGATCGGCGTGGCCAGCACCATCAGGCCGAGCGTGGCCGGCACGTTGAGCGTGAGCATCAGGGCGATCGCCGAGGCCAGCGTCGAGCGCATGCGCGGCAGGTCGTTGGCGGCGGCGAGCCGCGACATGGCGGGCGTGGTGGCCGTGGCAATCGACACGCCGAACAGGCCGATCGGCAGATACATCACGCGAAACGCGTAGGTGAGCCACGACACCGCGCCGGTGCCCTCGCCGGTGGCCACGATGGTGTTCACGAACACGTTGAGCTGCGTGGCGGCCAGGCCGACGATGCCCGGGCCCATCGAGCGCGAGCACGCGCCGCAGGCCCGGATCGGCGAAGTCGAGGCGCGGCCGGAAGCGAAAGCCCTCGCGGCGGAGCGGCGGCCACTGCAGCGCCACCTGGCCGACGCCGCCGACCAGCGTGCCGTAGGCCATGGCGAGGATGGGCTGCGACCCCGGCCGAGATGGCAACCGGCACGAGGCCGATGCCCACGGCAATCGAGGCCACGTTGAACATGGCCGGGGAGAGCGCCGGCACGAAGAAGATGTTCAGCGAGTTCAGCATCCCCATGCAGGCCGCGGCCACCGCCACCAGGATGAGGAACGGCGCCATCACGCGCGTGAGCTGCACCGTCAGCTCGAACTTGCCGGGCACGTTCGCGAAGTCGCCGGCGAGCAGCTGCACCAGGGCCGGCGCGAAGACCATCGCGCCCACGACCAGCATGGCCGTGACGACGATCAGCGCCGTCATGATGGCGTTGCCGAGCTGCCAGGCGCGTGCCCGGCCCTCGAGCGCCAGCGTGCGGCTGAAGGTGGGCACCAGCGCGGCGCTCATGGCGCCCTCGGCGAACAGGTCACGCACCAGGTTGGGCACGCGGAACGCCACCAGGAACGCGTCCATCGCGTCGCTGGCGCCGAACCAGTAGGCCAGCACCTGTTCGCGCACGAGTCCGAGGATGCGGCTGGTCATCGTGGCCGCGCCGGCAACGCCGGCCGACCGCGCGAGATTCACCTCCGCTGCTGCCATGGAACCGCCCGAAGCGTAGCACGCCGTTTCCGCATCCGGATTCGGACGGTGTCCGGCGGCGAACGGCAAAAAAATCGGGCTCCGGCCTTGCGGCGGGAGCCCGAGGAGGATGGTGAGAGGCTGACTAGGCCTTTCACAGCTATAGACGGGCGCCGCGGCCGAAAAGTTTGCGTCAGCCCGCGAGCGCCGCGCGCACGAGCTCGTTGACGCGCTTGCCGTCCACGGTCTTGCCGGTCAGTGCGGCCATCACGGCCTTCATCACCTTGCCCATGTCCTTGGCCGTCGTGGCGCCGGTCGCGGCCACGGCGGCCGTGACGGCGGCGACGAGTTCGTCGTCGCTCGCGGCTGGCGGCAGGTAGGCGTCGAGCACGGCAATCTCCGCGCGCTCCTTCGCGGCCAGCTCGTCGCGGCCGGCCGCCGTGAACTGGTCGATCGAGTCGCGGCGCTGCTTGACGAGCGCGTTCACGACCTGCAGCTCCTCGGCGGGCTCGAGCGGCCTTGTTCTTCTCGATGCTCTTGTTGATGAGCGCGGTCTTCAGCATGCGCAGCGCCGTGAGGGTGGTGGCGTCCTTGGCCTTCATGGCGCGCGCGATATCAGCGCTCAGGGTGTCTGTCAGCGACATGGCGTCGTGTCCGTCCGCGGAAAGGGAATCGTCAGTGGTCGACGGCGGCGTCACCGGAGGTGAAGTGCCAGTCGGCCGTGGTTTCGTAGAACGCGCGTGTCGTGGCCGGATCGTTCACCTTCACCGACAGCGACACGCCCGAGCGCACCCCGAAGTAGCCGGAGCGCTTGAGCAGCTTGCGAAAACCGGTGTGCAGCACGTGGCAGCGGATCTTGTCGGAATCGGCGATCACCGCCTCGCGGTCGACCCAGCGGAGCAGGGTCTTCACGGCGCGTGCGTCGCCCGGATCCGCCAGGAAGTCGACCAGATGCGTGACCCGCCCGCGCGGCTCATGCGCGTGACGATACACCGCGTAGCCGGCCACCTCGTTCTGGCGGCGCAACACGGCGATGGCGTAGCGCGCATGGGGCGGCTCGGCAAAGCGCCAGTTCACGTAGGCCGCATCGCGGCGCACCGCCAGTGTGAGTTTCGGGGCCACCCGGCTCCAGAGTTCGTCGAGGCTGGCGTCGAGCTTGCGCACGACCTCGACCGACTCGCGCAGCGGACGCTGGCGGGCGACGACCCGCACGAAGGGCAACGTCACTGCCGACACCAGCCGGTTCACCGGCTGCGGCCAATCGGGGCGGCGCAGCGCCCGGCGGCTCATTGGTTTCACGAGACACGGCAGCGTCACCGCCGTGGGCACGCGCATCTTCTCGAGTACGGCGCGGGTGGTGTCGTTGACGCGCGTCGCGAGCGCGACGTCGGTGTCACGGTGCCACGCCCGCACCAGCAACTCGTGCAGCCCCTGGCGGTCGCGTTCGGCGGCCACGACCGGGTCGGTCAGCCACGCGCCGCGCAGGTCGCGGCCGGCCATCGTGACCCGCACCGGCAAGGCGTTCAGGGAGCCCACCAGGGTGGGCCCTTCGCGCACCACCCACGGGGCAGCCACGCCACGCGTGCCTGGATTCTGGCGGCGTTCCCACTGCCAGGTGAGCTTCAGCCGTTCGAGGGCCTCGGGACCGGCCGTTCGCCGGTACAACTGTTCGAGCGCACGGCGGTCGTCGGTGCGGTATCGGTCGAGCTCGGCCATCGACGAGCCAGACTATCCTTGCGGCCGCGGACGCACGCCGGGCTGTACCGGCTGAGCTGGCTGCAGCACCATGCCAGGTGTGGACGATCCCGGTGAGCTGAAGAACCCCCCAGGCGCGGCCTGAGCAGGCTGCAGCGGCTGGAAGAAGCTGCCGCCTTGCGGGAAGGCCTGGGGCTGCTGCGGAACCACCTGGCCGAAGGGGTTCGCCGCTCCGGGTTGGCCAAACGGCGACGCGCCGGCCGCCGCCTGTCCGAAGGCATTGGCAAACGGGTTCACTTGCCCCTGGGACTGGTCGGTCACTTCCGGCGGGTCGCTGCCGAGGTCGGTCTGGTCGGGTGGCTCGACGGCCGGCGGGACCCCGAATCGGTTGGCGGCCGGACGGCCGCCCGCGGCGGCACGCGGTGGCTCCCCCAGCCGGAGGGGTGCTCGTAGCCAGCACCAGAATACGGTCGTAGATCGATCGGCCGGCGCCGGGCACCGGCCGGGCCGCAGCCATGTAGCCGGCGGCGCCCCGCAGCACGATGTCGAGGGCCTTGGCCTCGGGCATACCCTCGAGATACCAGCGTGAGCGGCGCGCCGCTGATGCGGTCGGCGCCGACCACGCGGGTGCCGCCGACCCGAGCCCATTCGGCCAGCACCTGGCGCACCGGCACGTTGGTGGCTGACATCGTCACCAAGCCGTCGCGGATGTCGAGTGTGAGCTGCTGCGCCGAGGCAGGCAGCGCGACGGCGAGCGCCAGCACCGTGAGGCAGACCCTGACCATGGATCCAGTATACGCCCCCCGCGCTGGGCCGGCCGGTCAGCGCGCGCGGAAGTCTTCGATCACGCGCTGGATGATTTCGTCCAGCTGAACCTTGGGCTCATACCCGATCAGGGCGTTGATCTTGGTGAGATCCGGCACCCGGCGCGGCATGTCCTCGAAGCCCGAGTCGTAGGCCTGCTCGTAGGGGATGGTCACAATCGGCGAGCTCGAGTCCAGCCGCCGCCTTGACCCGCTCCGCGAGCTGACGGATGGTGACCTCCTCGACATTGCCGATGTTGAACACCTGGCCGATGGCCTTGGACTCCAGCATCAGGCCCATCAGGCCGCGCACGACGTCGCCGACATAGGTGAAGCTGCGGCTCTGCGTGCCGTCGCCGAACACCGTGATCGGCTCGTTGGCCAGCGCCTGGCGCACGAAGTTGGGGAGCACCATGCCGTACTGCCCCGACTGGCGCGGACCGACGGTGTTGAAGAGCCGGAACACCACCACCGGCAGCTTGCGTTCCTTGTAGTAGGCGAGCGCATGGAACTCGTCGAGCATCTTGCTGCAGGCGTAGGCCCAGCGATGCCGCGTCGTCGCGCCGAGCACGAGGTCGGCGTCCTCGCGGAACGGCACGTCGGTGCTCTTGCCGTAGACCTCCGAGGTCGAGGCGATGAGCACGAGCTTCTTCTTCTTGTTGGCGTGGCGCAACACCACTTCGGTGCCGTGCACGTTGCACTCGATGGTGTGCACGGGGCGTTCGACGATGAGCTTCACGCCCACGGCCGCCGCCAGATGGAACACCACGTCGGCCCGGTCGACGAGCTCGGCGGTGAGCTGCTCGTTGAAGACGGTGTCGATCGTGTAGCCGAAGTGCGCGTGCGATTTCAGGTGGGTCACGTTGTCGATCGACCCGGTCGAGAGGTCGTCGACGATGTGCACGTGATGGCCGGCAGTGAGCAGCGCCTCCGAAAGGTGCGAGCCGACGAAGCCGGCGCCTCCGGTAATCAGAATCTTCATGGTGTTCACCTCGAAAACGCCGCGACAGCGGCGGCCGCATCGGCCAGAGCGGCAGCCGGAAGCGACGGATACAACGGAAGCGAGACGACACTGGCGCACACGCGATCGGCCACCGGGCACGGATCGGGCGTCCACGTCGCCGCGGCGGGTTGCCGCGGAATGGGCACGGGATAGTGAATCAAGGTCTCGATGCCGGCCGCGCGCATGTGCGCCTGGAACCGGTCGCGCGCGTCGACGAGCACTGGGAACAGATGGTACACGTGACCGGCGTCGCACTCACGCGGCACCTGCACGGGTGCGCCCGCCAGACGCGCGCGGTAGTCGGCCGCGAGCTGCCGCCGCACCGCGGTGCGCTCGGCGAGGCGCGGCAAGCGCGCCCGCAGGATGGCGGCCTGCAGCTCGTCGAGCCGGCTGTTCATGCCGCGTTCGTCGTGATGGTAGCGGCTCGACTGGCCGCCGTTGCGCAGGCGCCTGATCCGTTCGGCCAGCGCGCCATCGTCGGTCGTGACCGCGCCGCCGTCGCCGAGCGCGCCCAGGTTCTTGGTCGGATAGAAGCTGTAGGCCGCCGCCGCCGACCCGCGCCCAACCGGCACGCCGCGATGGGTGGCGAGGTGCGCCTGGCAGGCGTCTTCGACCACCGCGAGGCCATGCCGCGCGGCGATCGCGCCGAGGCGGTCCATGTCGGCCGGCTGGCCGTACAGGTGCACCGGCATGAGGGCGCGCGTGCGGGGCGTGATGGCCGCTTCGGCCGCGGCCGGATCGAGCGTGAGGCGCTCGGGGTCGATGTCGGCGAACACCGGCCGCGCGCCGGCCAGGTCGATGGCGAGCGCGGAGTAGGCCGCCGACAACGGCGAGGTGATGACCTCGTCGCCCGCGCCGATGCCGAGCGCGCGCAGGGCCAGCACGAGCGCGTCGGTGCCGGTGTTCACGCCCACGGCATGCGCGGCGCCCGTGGCGGCCGCGAACTCTGCTTCGAAGGCCGCCACTTCCGGGCCGAGCACGAACCACCCCGAGTCGATGACCCGCGCGATCGCTGCGTCGACGAGCGGCGCGGTCGTCGCCGGGACGGAGCACGTTGAACGGCACGCGCATGGGCGGCGCGCTCACGCCGCGCTCCCGTCGACGTAGGCCGCGTAGTGGGCGCGGTAGTAGGCGAGCGTGCTCGCCAGGCCGTCGCGCAGCATCACGGTGGGCGCCCAGCCCGTGGCGCTGCATGAACTTGGTGGAGTCGGCGTAGAAGCTGCCGATGTCGATGATCTTCTTCTCCGCCGGCCACTCGACGAAGCGGAACGACGCGCCTTCGGCCAGCGACACCAGCAGCGCCACGAGATCGGCGTGCGTCCAGTGTTCGGCGCCGCCCACGTTGTAGACCTCGCCGTTCACCGCGTCGCTCGCGCCGGCCCGCAGGAACGCCTCGCACACGTCGTCGACGTGCACGAAGTCGCGCACCTGGGAGCCGTCGCCGAACACCTGGATCTCGCGCCGGTCGAGCGCCAGCCTCACGAACCAGCCGATGAAGCCCTGACGGTTGTGGCGAATGAGCTGGCGCGGGCCGTAGACGTTGGTGAGCCGCAGTGAGCAGGCGCGCACGCCGAAGACGTTGTTGTAGACCAGGTGGTAGTACTCGCCCGCCACCTTGTTGATGCCGTTGACGTCGGTGGGGCGCACCAGATGCCCTTCGGTGACCGGCAGCGAGTCGGGCCGGCCGTAGACCTGGCGCGTGCCGGCGTAGACCACCTTCGCGCCCGGGTTGTGGTGGCGGCAGGCCTCGAGCAGCGTGAGCTGGGCCCGGCAGTTGATCTCGAGGTCGGTGTGCGGGTCGCGCATGCTGTCGATGTGACTGACCTGCCCGGCCAGGTTGAAGATCACGTCCTGGCCGCGCACCAGATAGTTCATCGTGCTCGCCTGGCGCACGTCGGCGACGTTGAGCCGCACCTGGTCCTTCACCGGCTCGATGTTGAACAGGTTGCCGCCCGAGTCGGGAATCAGCGAATCGACCAGCAGCACGTCGGCGCCGAGCGCGGCCAGGCGGATGGCGAGGTTGCTGCCGATGAAGCCCAGCCCGCCGGTGATCATCACGCGGCGGCCGCGGTAGAAGTCCGGCCGTCACGTCAGCGCGGCTCCCGGCCCGTGGGCACGGCGGCAGCCGCGCCGGCCGGCGCGCGCAGGTGCTCGCGGCGAATCACGAGCGCCCACCACAGCTTCAGCACGTCGACGCCGGTGCGCGCCACCCGCCGGAAGTTGAAGAACTGCGAGGTGCCGTGCGTGCGATGGTAGTGGTGCACCGGCACCTCGGCGACGCGGAACCCGGCGTCCTTGAACTTCTTCATCATCTCGAGGCAGATGACGCCGCTGTTCTTCTCGAGCCGCACCTGGTCGAAGATGCGGCGCCGCATCAGGCGGAAGTCGCAGTCGACGTCGCGCACCGTGAGGCCGAACAGCCGCTTCACCGTGTGGTGGTAGATGCGGCCGATCACGATGCGGTGCAGCGGATCGGAGCGGCTGATCTTCCAGCCGTTCACCCAGTCGACCTCGTCGGTGAGCGCGCCCCACAGGGCCGTGACCTCGCCCGGGTCGTACTGGGCGTCGCCGTCGGTGTAGAACACCAGGTCCTTCGTGGCGGCCGCGAACCCGCTGCGCAGCGCGCCGCCGTAGCCGCGATTCACGGCGTGGTGCACGACGCGGAAGTGTTCGGGATAGACGCGCGCCAGCTCGTCGAGGATCTGCGGCGTCTCGTCCTGGCTGCCGTCGTTGATGACGATCACTTCGTAGTCGGGCGTCAGCGTCGCGGCCACCTGCAGCGCGCGGATCACCAGGCTGGCGATCGTCCCGCTGTCGTTGTAGGCGGGGAAGAAGATGCTGAGGCTGTGCGGCGCGGTGGGCGGCATGGTGACGAGCCGAAATCAATTCTACTCTGCCGTGGCGGCCGGCCGGGCCCCAAAGAGCCGCCGCAGCACGAGCCGCCAGGGCGTCCAGAACGACTCGCGGATCACGCCGCCCGAGATCTTCGACGCGCCGACGCGCCGCTCCACGAAGATGATCGGCACTTCGGTGACGGTGCAGCCGGCTTCGAGGGCGAGGAACAGCGTCTCCACCTGGAAGGAATAGCCGTCGGAGGTGATGCGATCGAGCGGCATCCTGGCGATCGCCGCGCGCCGCCAGCAGCGGAACCCGGCCGTGCAGTCGCGGACCTTCATGCCGGTGACGGTGCGCATGTACCAGTTGGCGAAGGTGCTGAGGATGAGGCGGCGCAGCGGCCAGTTCACGACGCTGACGCCCTGCAGATAGCGCGAGCCGATCACGATGTCGGCCTGGCTGGAGGCGGCGATCAGATCGGGCAGGTACTTGGGGTCGTGCGACAGGTCGGCATCCATCTGGAACACCAACTCGGCGTCGGTCGCCAGGGCCGCGCGCATGCCGTCGAGATACGAGCGGCCGAGCCCGCGCTTGCCGGTGCGGTGCATCACCGTGAGCCGGCCGCCGCTCGCGGCCGCAAGCGCGTCGGCGACCGCGCCGGTGCCGTCGGGCGAGCCGTCGTCGATCACCAGCACGCGCACCTGTGCGTGCGCCAGCAGCAGGGCCGCGATGGCCGGCAGGTTCTCCCGCTCGTTGTAGGTGGGCAGGAGCACGAGCGCCGTGGCCGGCGGCGCGGCGGGTGTGAGCGTCGTGTCAGCCATGTGACGACGAGCCGGTCGATGACCGAATCCCAGGTGATGGCCGTGGCGCGTTCGCGCCCGGCGGCGCCGAGCGCCGCGGCCACGTGACGCGCGCCGTGCAGTTCGGCGACGGCCTCGCCGATCGCGCGCGGCTCGGGCGCGGTGACGCGGCCGGTCACGCCGTCCTCCACGAATTCCCGCGTGCCGCCCGAGTCGGTGGCCGTCACGACCGGCTTGGCGGCCAGAAAGCCCTCGAGCGTCACCAGGCCGTAGTCCTCGTCGAACGGCACGTAGAGCACCGCCAGCGCGTCGCGGTAGAGGCCCGGCAGGTCGGCATCGCTCACCGCGCCGAGGAACGACACGCGATGGCTCACGCCGGCCTCTTCGGCGGCGCGTTCCACCTGCGCGCGCTGACTGCCCTCGCCGACCACCACCAGCGACAGGGCTTCGGGCCAGTGCGCCACCGAGCGCACGGCGAGGTCGACGCGCTTGTTCTGCTCGAGCCGCGCCACCGAGAGCACGTAGTTGCCGTACGCGCCCGGCGAGATCCGGCTGGCGAGCAGCGGCGGATGGTAGAGCGGCGTCGAGTCGAGCCCGTTGTAGCGCCGCAGGCGTTCGGTGACCGTGCGCGAGATGGTGTAGCGGCCGACGCATTCGCCGAGCGCCCGTTCGTCGATGGCCATCAGGCGATCGCGCAGCGCGACGTCCAGCTCGTCGTGCGCGAAATCGGAGTAGGGCGTCGCCGCCAGCTCGTAGGCGGCGCGGTGCTGGTGCACGAGCCAGCAGACCTTGCGCGGATGGCGCACCAGATAGGTGGGGAACTTGGTGGCGATCACGAGGTCGATCGGCGCGGCCGTTGGCCTCGCTCAGATCGAGCAGGCCCCACACCGCGGCGTGCGGCAGCAGTTCTTCCTTCGGATGCCACTTGAAGGGCACCGACACGCGGTCGGTCTCGAAGCCGCGCTGGCGCAGCTCGTCGACCAGTTGGCGCACGAGCAGTTCGGCGCCGCCGCGCACGAGCGGCACCTGGGTCTCACAGACGAGCACGGTGCGCACGGCCATTGGTCAGGCGGCCGGCACGGAGCGGATGCAGGCGGGCGGGATCATGCGAAACAGGGCCTCGAACGAAACCGCTCATGGTAGCATGCGGCGACTCAGGCGAAGAAAAGAGCGGCGACCAGCTTGTGGTGTCAGTCGCCACGAGGCCACAGCGAATAAAACACGTAAGTCACACATTCCTAACAACTTAGCTTGACACCTTCACCCCTCTCCCTTACCATTCCGGTGGTCAAATCTGGACTGGAGTGGAGTAACTGTGCTTCGCGGGAACTCACCGGCAAAAATCGACGACAAGGGCCGGCTCAAGATCCCTAACGCCTTTCGGGCCGTGATCCAAGAGGAACACGGGCGGGAGGTCTTCGTCACCAGCCTTTCCGGCGACTCGGTGCGCATCTATCCGATGCCGGTCTGGCTCGACATCGAACGCAAGCTCGCCCAGGCGCCCTCCACGCACCCGGCGCGGCTGAAGTTCCTCGATCGCGTCAATTTCTACGGGCAAGTCGCCGAATTCGACCAGCAGGGCCGGGTGCTCATCCAGACCCGCGTGCGCGAATCCGCGCTCATGACCGGCGAAGTGGACGTGCTCGGCAAGTACGACTATCTCGAGGTCTGGAACCACGACCGGTTCCTGACCAAGTTGATCCGCGAGCCGTTCACTGACGACGACGCGCGGGCCCTGGCCGACTACGGCATCTAGCAAGGAAGCGAGCCATCCGTGTCGGACGTGGACCTGCCGCAGCACCTTCCGGTGATGGTGGACGAGGCGACGCGGCTCCTGCAGCCCGAGCGCGGCGGCACGTACGTCGACTGCACCCTGGGCCTCGGCGGCCACACCCGCGCGCTGCTCGAGCACGGCGCCGAGCGGGTCATCGGCTTCGATCGCGACCCGCAGGCGCTGGCGCTGGCGGGCCGCGCGCTCGAGCCGTTCGGCGCGCGCGTGCAGCTGGTGCACGCCGACTACCGCACGCTCGACGCCGTCGCTCGATGCCCTGGGCGTGCCGCTCGTGGCCGGCGCGCTCGCCGACCTGGGGGTGTCGTCGCTGCAGTTCGACGCCGACGGGCCGCGGGTTCAGCTTCCGCCGCGACGAGCCGCTCGACATGCGGATGGATCAGTCGCAGGGACAGACCGCGGCCGAACGGCTGGCCACGGTGGAGGAAGCCGATCTGGCCGACGTGATCTACCAGTTCGGCGAAGAGCGCCGGTCGCGCCGCGTGGCCCGCGGCATCGTGATGGCGCGCGAGCGCGCGCCCATCGAGACGACCGGCCAGCTCGCCGCCATCGTGCGGCGCTCGCTGTCGGGCCAGAGCTGGCAGCGCATCGATCCGGCCACGCGCACGTTCCAGGCGCTGCGCATCTGGGTGAACGGCGAGCTCGATCGGCTCGACGAGTTCGTGCGCCGCGCCGCCGTGCGGCTGCAGGCCGGCGGCCGGCTGGTGATCATCAGCTTCCACTCGCTCGAGGATCGCATCGTGAAGCACACGCTGCGGGCGCTCGACCGGACCGACGGCGTCGTGCGGGTGTTGACCGGCCGGCCGCTGGCGCCGACCGAGGCGGAGATCGCACTGAACCCGAGGGCGCGCAGCGCGAAGCTGCGGGCCGCGGAACGACTGGCCTGAACCGAGGGGGGCGCCGTGGAACACGTAGAGACCTTCGAGTACGCCATCAAGAAGGACGTCCGCAACAACGCGATCGTGCGCGAAGTCGACGAGCGCCGGCAGCGTGAGCTGTGGATGTCGCTGGCCATCGGCGTGGTGCTGGTGCTGGTCGTCATGTTCGACGCCTGGCAGCACTTCGAGCTGATTCGCCACGGCTACCGCATCGAGCAGATGCAGCGCGAGCGCGCCGCCGAAGACGACGTGCGCCAGCACCTGCGCCTGGAGCTCGAGACGCTGCGCGCGCCGCAGCGCATCGAGCGGCTGGCGACCGGCCGCCTGGGCATGGTCGCGCCGAAGTCGGGCGACGCCATCGTGCTCGAGCGCGTGCTGCCGAACGAGCCGCCGGCCCGTTCCGTCGTCGCGTCGCGCTAGTGTCCCCCCGGTGATCCTCGATGGCTGATTCGACCACGACCGACTGGCGCCGCACGATCCGGCGGCGCGCGCTCATCGCCGGCGCTGTGTCTGGCCGGCATGGTCGGGCGCGATCGAGGCGCGCCTCGTCTACCTGCAGGTCGTGAGCCACGCCGACCTCATGGCGCGGGCCGACCGGCAGCAGAACCGCGTGGTCGCAGGCGCCGGCCAAGCGCGGCGAGATCCGCGACCGCAACGGTCGCCTGCTGGCCTACAGCGTGGACGTCGACAGCATCTACGCCGTGCCGTCGGAGATCGCCGACGCGCGCGCCGCGGCCCTCGTCGCTGTGCCAGGCGCTCGACCAGCTGCGACGCCGGCGATCGCCGGGCGCTCGAAGAGCGGCTCGGCCGGCGAGCGGCGCCTTCGCCTACGTGCAGCGCTTCGTGTCGCCGCAGGCCGCCGCCCGCGTGGCGGCGCTCGACCTCGAAGGCATCGGCTTCATGAAGGAGAACAAGCGCTTCTATCCCAACAAGGAACTGGGCGGCGCAGGTGCTCGGCTACGTCGGCGTGGACAACGTCGGCCTCGGCGGCATCGAGGCCGCCTACGACAAGGTGATCAGCGGACAGCCCGGCACGGTGCTGGTGCAGACCGATGCGCGGCATCGCGCCTTCAGCAGCGTGACCCGGCCGCCGACCATGGGCGCCGCGCTCGAACTGACCATCGACGAGCAGCTGCAGCACATCGTCGAGCGCGAGCTCGAGGCCGGCGTGACGGCGAACAAGGCCGACGGCGGCACCGCCGTGCTGATGGACCCGAACACCGGCGAGATCCTGGCGATGGCCAGCTACCCGACGTTCAACCCGAACGCGTTCAGCGCGGCCACCGCCCGAGCAGCGCAAGAACCGCGCGGTCACCGACCTCTACGAACCCGGCTCGACCTTCAAGCTGGTGACGGCGTCGGCCGCGCTCGAGGAAGGGGTGATCACGCCCACCGACCTCATCGACGCCAGCCCCGGCTACATCCGCTTCAAGTCGCGGCAGATCGACGACACCCACAACTACGGCGTGCTGACGTTCGCCGAGGCGATCGTCAAGTCGAGCAACGTCGGCGCGATCAAGGTCGGGCTTGAAGCTCGGGCCGGGATCGCCTCGGCGACTACGTGAACCGCTTCGGCTTCGGCCACGCCACGTCGACCGACTTCCCCGGCGAGAGCCCGGGCATCGTGTGGAACCCGAAGAAGCTCGACGACAGCGCCCTCGCGTCGATCTCGATGGGCTACCAGGTGGGCGTGACGCCGCTGCAGATGGTGACGGCCACCGCCGCGGTCGCCAACGGCGGCCGCCTGCTCAAGCCGCGCGTGGTGCGCGCGGTGGTGCGCAACGGCGTGCGCACGCCGACCGACGTGGTCGAAGTGCGCCGCGTCATCAGCCCGCGACGGCCGCCGAGCTCACGACCATCATGGAGGACGTCGTCACGAGCGGCACCGCCAAGGGTTCACGCAGGTCGAAGGCTTCACGGTCGCGGGCAAGACCGGCACGGCGCAGAAGCTCGTCAACGGCGCCTATTCGCACCGCGACTA
This sequence comes from uncultured Acidobacteriota bacterium, assembly GCA_963814395.1. GTDB lineage: Bacteria > Acidobacteriota > Vicinamibacteria > Vicinamibacterales > UBA2999 > CADEFD01. The sequence continues at coordinate 49,211 of CAWFCS010000023.1, read as the reverse complement.
CAACGTGTCGTTCGCCGGCTTCGTGCCGTCGCGCAAGCCGGTCTTCGCCCTGGTGGTCGTGGTCGACACGCCGCGCAACGGCTACTACTTCGGCGCGTCGGTGGCCGGCCCGATCTTCCAGCGCATCGCCGATGCCGCGCTGCGTCACGTGGGCGTGGCGCCCACCGTGTTCCCGGCGCCGCCGGTGCTGGTCGAGCCGCGCGGCCACTGCCGGCGCTCGAGCGCGCCGCGGCCGGCCACCGTGATCACCGTCGACGACTCGGGCGTTCGCGCATGCCCGATCTGGTCGGCCTCGGCGCGCGCGAGGCGCTGCGCCGCGTGGCGCGCCTGGGCGTGACCGCGAAGATCCAGGGCGCGGGCCTGGTCGTGGCGCAGTATCCCGAGGCCGGCCAGACGCTCGCCGTCGGCGGCTCGTGCACGCTCATGCTCGATCGCGGCGTCGGCCGGTCCGGCCGGCCGGCGTCGAGGATCCTCGCCGTGACGCGTCCGCGACCTGCTCGACGCGCTCGGCGGACTCGTGCGGTCGAGCGACGGCGTGCCCGGCTGGAGACGCCACGCTCGCGGGCGTGACGTGCGACTCGCGCGCGGGTCGCGCGCGGCGGCGTGTTCGTGGCCCTGCGCGGACTCAAGGCCGACGGCCTCGACTTCGTGCCCGAGGCCGTGGCCAACGGCGCGGCGCTGATCGTGAGCGAGAGCGCGCGGCCCGCGCACCTGTCGGCGCCGTGGGTCGTCGTGAGCGACGGCCGGCTCGCGCTCGCGCTCATCGGCGCGACGGCGCACGGCCACCCGAGCCGCGAGATTCCGGTCGTCGGCGTCACCGGCACCAACGGCAAGACGACCACGGCCTATCTGCTGGCCTCGGTGCTCGACGCCGCCGGCCTCTCGGCCGGCGTGCTCGGCACGGTGCACTACCGCGTCGGGCCAGCGAGCGCGCGCGAGGCCTCGCGCACGACGCCGGAGGCGCCCGACGTGCAGGGCCTGCTGCGCGAGATGATCGCCGCCGGCAACCGCTCGTGCGTGATGGAGGTGTCGTCGCACGCGCTCGCGCTGAAGCGCGTCGACGGCACTGCGCTTCGCCGCGGCGATCTTCACGAACCTGACCCGCGACCATCTCGACTTCCATGCCGACATGGAGCAGTACTTCGCGGCCAAGCGCCGGCTGTTCGAGATGCTCGAGCCGGCGCGCGCCGGGCGTCGATCAACGCCGACGACCCGCGCGGCCGCGGCGCTCGTCGCGGTCGTGCGCGCACGTCGCTCACCTACGGCATGCAGAAGCCGGCCGACGTGCGTCCCGAAGGAGCTGGTCGATGGACCTGCACGGCGTGCGCTTCCGCGCGGCGACGCCGCGCCGGTCCGGTGGACATCGTCGTCCACGCTCGTGGGCCGGCCCAACGTCTACAACCTGCTCGCGGCGACGGCGGCCGCGACCGCGCTCGGCGTGCCCGGCGCCGCGATCAGCGAGGGCCTCGCGCGCGCTGGCCGGCGTGCCCGGCCGCTTCGAGCTGGTGTCCGCGCCCGGCGACGACGTCACCGTGGTCGTGGACTACGCCCACACCGACGACGCGCTGCGGAACCTGCTCGAGACGGCGCGGCCGCTCGACGCGCGGCCGGCGTGATCACGGTGTTCGGCTGCGGCGGCGATCGCGATCGCACCAAGCGCCCGCTGATGGGCATGGTCGCGGCGCGGCTCAGCGACGTCGTGGTCATCACCTCCGACAACCCGCGCAGCGAGGATCCGGCGGCGATCATCGACGAGATCCGGCGCGGCATTCCCGCCGGCGACGCGGCCTCGGGCCGCACCCCGGACGTGCATGGCGATCGTCGACCGCGCCGACGGCCATCGAGCGAGGCGGTGACGGCGGCCCGGCCGGGCGACCTCGTGCTGATTGCCGGCAAGGGCCACGAGAAGTACCCAGCACATCGGCGACCGCGTGCTGCCGTTCGACGACGCCGACGTGGCGCAGGCGGCGCTGGCGCGCGCCGTCAGGCGAGGTCGGCCTGACGATGCGGCTCGAGCACGGCACCTATCGCGGCCGGCGGATCTCGCGGCGGCCCTCGGCGGCCGGCTGGTGGCCGGTGCGCCGGCGACGCGGCTCGGCCCGTGTCTCGATCGACTCGCGCGCGATTGCCGCCGGGCGACCTGTTCTTCGCCATCGTGGCGGCGCGCGACGGCCACGCGTTCGTGCCCGCCGCCGTGGCCCGCGGCGCGGCCGGCGTCGTGGTGCAGCGGCCGGTCGACCTGCCGCGCGTCGGCGAGCCGGCCGTGGTGATCGAGGTGCGCCGACACCGCTGCGCGCGCTTGCAGGACCTGGGCCGCGCGGTGCGCCGCGCGTCGGGCGCGCGCGTCGTCGCCATCACCGGCAGCGCCGGCAAGACGACGACCAAGGACGCGATCGCCGCCGTGCTCGGCGCGCGTTACCGGGTCGTGAAGAACCGCGGCAACCTCAACAACCACCTCGGCCTGCCGCTCTCGCTCGTCGAGCTGCGGCACGGCCCGGACGTGGCCGTGATGGAACTCGGCATGAACCACGCCGGCGAGATCCGCGTGCTCGTGGGCATCGCCGAGCCCGACGTGCGCGTGTGGACCAACGTGGGCGACGCCCACATCGGCTACTTCGGCATCGCGCGACGGCGATTGCCGACGCCAAGGCCGAGATTCTCGAGCAGGCCGACGCGCGCACGCTGCTCGTGTGCAACGCCGACGACCCGCTCGTGATGGCGCACGCGGCCGGCCTTCCCGGGCCGGGTCGTGACCTTCGGCGTGGACGACCGGCGCCGACGTGCGCGCGCGGCGACGTCGACGACCGCGGCGTCGACGGCACGGGCGCGACGGTGCGCACGCCGGCCGGGCCGCTGACCCTGTCGCTGGCCGCTGCCCGGACGCGGCCATCTGTTGAACGCGCTCGCCGCCACGGCCGTGGCGCGTCGAACTCGGCGTGCCGCTCGGCCGACATCGCCGAGCGGCTGCGCGGCCTCGCGCCCGGCGTCGCATCGCGGCGCGTCGTGCTGCAGACGCGCGCCGGCGCGACGCGTGCTCGACGACACCTACAACTCCAGTCCGGCGGCGCTCACGCGCTCGCTCGAGGTGCTCGCGTCGAGCCGTCCGGCGGGCCGCCGCATGGCCGTGCTCGGCGAGATGCTGGAGCTCGGCGACCAGTCGATGGCGCTGCACGAAGCGTGCGGCCGCGCGGTGGCCGCGCGCGGGCGTCGACGCGGCTCGTCACCGTGGGCGGCGAACCGGCGCGCCGCGCTGGGCGAGGCCGCCGTGCGCCGCGGGCTTGCGCCCGCGGCGCGTCACGCCACGTGGCGACCAGCGACGAGGCGGCCGCGCTCGTCGACGGCGAACTCGGCGCCGGCGACCTGTGCTCGTCAAGGGCTCGCGCGGCATCGGCACCGATCGGGTCGTCGACCACCTCGTGGCGGGAGGCGCGTGATGCTGTACCACCTGCTCTACTCGCTGTCGCCGCAGATCGGCGCGCTCAACGTCACGCGCTACATCACGTTCCGCACGGCGGCCGCCAGCATCACGGCGCTGGTCATCTCGCCTCGTGCTGGGGCCGTGGCTGATCCGCACGCTGCGCGAGTTCCAGATCGGGCAGGTGATTCGCCAGGAAGGTCCGCAGTCGCACCGCGCCAAGGCCGGCACGCCGACGATGGGCGGGCTGCTGATCCTGGCGGCGGCGCTCGTGCCGACGCTGCTGTGGGCCGACCTGACCAACGTCTACGTCTGGATTGCGGTGGTCGCCGACGGCGGCCTTCGGCGCCATCGGCTTCCTCGACGACTACCTGAAGATCACGCGGCGCTCGTCGGGCGGACTGGCGCCGCGCTACAAGCTGGCGGCGCAGATCGTGGTCGGCGCTCGCCGTCGGCGTCGTGCTGCTGTGGCTGGCGCGACGCAGGATCGTCTACAACACGCGCCTGATCTTCCCGTTCTTCAAGCAGCTCATTCCCGACCTCGGCTGGTTCTACGTGCCGTTCGCGGTGTTCGTGCTGGTCGGCGTCGTCGAACGCCGTCAACCTCACCGACGGCCTCGACGGCCTGGCGATCAGCACGTTCGCCGTCGCGGCCGGCCGCTTCACCGCGCTGGCCTACGTCACCGGCCACCGCGTGTTCGCCGAGTACCTGCTGCTCGTGCGCTTCCCGCCGGCGGCCGAGCTGACGATCTTCTGCGGCGCGCTGGTCGGCGCCAGCCTCGGCTTCCTCTGGTACAACGCGCATCCCGCCGAGATCTTCATGGGCGACGTCGGCTCGCTGGCGCTGGGCGGCGCGCTCGGCACGGTCGCGATCCTGATCAAGCAGGAACTGCTCCTGCTCGATCGTCGGCGGCGTCTTCGTGCATCGAGGCGCTGTCGGTGATCATCCAGGTCGGCTCGTTCAAGCTGACCGGGCAAGCGCGTCTTCAGGATGGCGCCGCTCCACCACCACTTCGAGCTGATCGGCTGGAGCGAGCCGAAGGTGATCATGCGCTTCCTGATCGTCGCGATCATCTTCGCGCTCTTCAGCCTCACGACGTTGAAGCTGCGATGACTGCGCCGGACTCGTCGCGTTCGGGCGTCGAGGCGTTCTCGGTCGCCGGGCGACGCGTGCTCGTCGTGGGCGCCGCGCGCAGCGGCGTCGCCGCCGCGCGAGCTGCTCGCGCGCCGGGCGCGCGCGTGACGCTGACCGACGTGCGGCCGAGGTTCGCCGAGCCGACGCCGCTGCGGCGCGCCGGCGTGCACGCTCGAGCTCGGCGGCCACGGCCGCGACTCGTTCGCGGCGGCGGACCTGATCGTGCTGAGCCCCGGCGTGCCGCCCGAGCTGCCCGAGCTGGTCGGCGCGCGCGCGGCGCGGCGTGCCGGTCATCGGCGAGCTGGAGCTCGCCTCGCGCTGGCTCGCAGGGCCGCGTCGATCGCCATCACCGGCACGAAGGGCAAGTCGACGACCACCACGCTGGTCGGGCGGATGCTCGAGGCGGCCGGCCGCACGGTGCTGGTCGGCGGCAACATCGGCGCGCCGCTCAGCGCGCAGGTCGACGCGTCCACGCCCGACACGCTGCACGTCGTCGAGGCCAGCAGCTTCCAGCTCGAGACGACCGACACGTTCCACCCGTGGATCGCGGTGCTGCTCAACTTCTCGCCCGACCACCTGGATCGCCATCCCGACCTCGACGGCTACGCGCGCGGCGAAGGCGCGGATCTTCGCGAACCAGGACGCCGAGCGACTGGGCGGTGGTGAACGCCGACGATCCCGAGGCGCTGCGAGCTGGCGCGCGGCGCGGCGCGCGCCAGGTGCGCTACTCGCTCGACCCGCGCCGATCGCCGACGGGCGTGTACGTCGCGACGGCGGCATCGTCGGCAGCGCACGTCGGAAGGCGACGTGCGCGCTCGTGCCGCTCGGCGCGGTGCACCTGCTCGGCCGGCACCTGCTCGACGACGTCGTGGCCGCCGACCGCGATCAGCCGATCTGGCCGGCGCGCGGCCGACGGCGATGACGCGCGGCGCGTCGAGGGCTTCACGCGGCCTCGAGCACGCGCATGGAGCTGGTCGGCGAGTCGGCGGCGTGCGCTTCGTCAACGACTCGAAGGCCACCAACGTCGAGTCGGCGCGCGCGGTCCATCGAGAGCTTCGACTCGGCGTCGTCGCGATCATGGGCGGGCGTTACAAGGGCGGCGACTTCGCGGACCTGCGCGGCGCCGCTGCGCGCGCAGGGCGCGGGCCGTCGTGGCGATCGGCGAGGCCGCGGCCGCTGGTGCGCGGCGGCGCTCGCGGGCGTCGGTGCCGGTGCGTCGAGGCGGCGTCGCTCGCCGAGCGGTGCGGCAGGCGTGGGCGCTGGCCCGGCCGGACGGCGTGGTGCTGCTCGCGCCGGCGTGCTCGAGCTTCGACATGTTTCGCGACTATGCGGACCGCGGGCGGGTGTTCAAGGAGGAGGTGCAGCGGCTCGACGGCGAGTCGTAGGCGACGGCGCTGACGCGACGTGAGCAGTCAGCAGTCGTCAGCCGGTGGAGGCGATTGGGAGCCGTCGCTGGGAACGCAGGCTGCCCCGGTCTGCGAGGCTGGTGTCCTGGTCTCCGAGCCGACTGATGACTGCTGACGGCTCACGCCAGCGTCGTCGAGCCGTCGGGCGTATCGGCGTCGGAGATGTCTCGATCGAGCGCTCGACCTGTAGGAACGGCCGGTCGTGACAGGAGGTGAGTATGGCGAGGAAACTGCAAGTCGGACAGGTGGCTGTTCCTGGCGACCCTCGCTGCTGGTGTGCGCCAGCGTCGTCATGGTGTACAGCGCCTCGGCGGTGGTGGCGCTGGAGCGCTTTCAGCAGCCCTATTTCTTCCTCACCAAGCAGGTCGATGTGGGCGCTGCTCGGGCTGGCCTTGCTGGCGATCGTGATGCGCGTCGACTACCGCACCTACCGCAGCCGATCGTTGATCTGGACGCTGCCTGGCGGTAGTCGGCGTGGCTGCTCGTCGCCGTGCTGTTCAGCCCGGCCGATCAACGGCGCGCGCGCTGGTTCGGCATCGGCGGGCTTCGGCATCCAGCCGTCGGAGCTCGCCAAGCTCGCGGCGATCTTCTTCACCGCGCTGCGTCTCGAGCGCCGCATGCACCGCATCAACGATCTCGGCTACGCGCTGGTGCCGATCGCGCATCGTCGTCGGCGGGCTGGTCGGGCTGATCCTGCTCGAGCCCGACTTCGGCACCGCGATCGTCGCTGCTCGCTGATCGTCGGCGGTCGATGGTGTTCGCGGCCGGCCTGCACTAGCGCTACATCGTCGGCGCGCTGCTGCTGGCGCTGCCGGCGCTCGTACGTCGTGCTGATGCAGCGCCGACTACCGGCGCCGCCGGCTCCTGACGTTCCTCGACCCGTGGGCCGACCCGCTCGGCGACGGCTTTCAGATCATCCAGTCGCTGATCGCCGTCGGCACCGGCGGCGTGTTCGGGCGCGGGCTGATGGGCGGCGTGCAGAAGCTGTTCTACCTGCCCGAGCCGCACACCGACTTCATCTACGCCGTGATCGCCGAGGAACTGGGCCTGATTGGCGCGACGCTGGTCCTGGTGTGCTTCTGCGTCATCGCCTGGCGCGGCCTGCGGATCGCGCTGGCGCGCCCGACCGCTTCGGCGCGTTCCTCGCGCTCGGGCATCACGACGATGATCGTGCTGCAGGCGTTCGTGAACATCAGCGTCGTGCTCGGGCTGCTGCCGACCAAGGGCATTCCGCTGCCGCTCGTGAGCTCCGGCGGGTCGTCGCTGCTGATCAACCTGCTCGGCGATGGGCATCCTGCTGAACATGTCGCAGCACGCGTCGCACGACGGCATGACGGGAGCAGGACGCGTGACGCGTGCGCGTCGTGATCGCGGGCGGCGGCACGGGCGGGCATCTGTATCCCGGGGATCGCGGTGGCGCGCGAGCTGCTGGCGCGCGACGCCGCGGCGACGGTGATCCTTCGTCGGGCACCGCGCGGGGCATCGAGGCGCGGGTCGTGCCGCGCGAGGGCTTCGCGCTCGACCTGATTCGCAGCGCCGGGCTGAAGGGCAAGTCGCTGGCGGCGCTCTGCGCGGGCTCGCGCTGCTGCCGTCTCGGCGCTGTCGACGCCTGGCGCGTGATGTCGCGCCGGCGGCCGTCGTCGTGGTCGGCGTCGGCGGCTACAGCTCGGGGCCGGTCGTGCTGCTGGCCGCGCTGCGGGGGGTGCCGACGCTGCTGCTGGAGCAGAACGCCGCTGCCCGGCCTCACCAATCGCCTGCTCGCGCGCGTCGTGCGCGCCGCGGCGGTGACCTACGAGGACGCGATGCGCGTTCTTTCGGCGACAAGGCGTTTGTCAGCGGCAATCCGGTGCGGCGCGGAGTTCTTCGCGGTGGCCGGAGTCGAATGAGTCGGCGCCGATGACGCGGCGCGCGGCGCGGGTGCTGGTCTTCGGCGGCTCTCAGGGCGCGCACGCGATCAACGTGGCCATGGTGGAGGCGCGCCGCGGCTGGCGGCCGCCGGGCTCGCGACCTGGATCACGCATCAGACCGGCGAGCGCGATGTGGAGATGGTGCGCGACGGCTACCGGCAGCCGGGCTCGACGGCCGAGTCGAAGCCGTTCCTGTACGACATGGACGGCGAGATGCGGCGGCCGACGTGGTCGTCTGCCGGGCGGGCGCGACGACGCTGGCGGAGCTGGCGGCGGCGGGCAAGCCGGCGATTCTGATTCCGTTGCCGACGGCGACCGACGACCACCAGCGGAAGAACGCCGAGGCGCTCGGCGCGGCCGGCGCGGCCGACGTGCTCGACCAGCGCGAGCTGACCGGCGACGCGCTGGCCGACGGACTGGTGGCGCTGCGTGCCGACGCCGCGCGCCGCGCGGCGATGGCGCGCGGCGGCGCGGGCGGCTGGCGCGGCCGGACGCGGCGCGGTGATCGCCGACCGGATCGTGCGAGCTCGCGGTGGGAAGGCGCGATCGTGGCTGGGTAGGACGCGGCGCATTCACTTCGTCGGCATCGGCGGCATCGGCATGAGCGGCATCGCCGAGCTGCTGGCCAATCTCGGCTACGCGGTGTCAGCGGATCGGACGCGAAGCGGTCGGCGGTGACCGAGCGGCTGGCGACGCTCGGCGTGCACGGTGCGCGGTCGGGCACGCGCGCGCGCACGTCGGCGATGCCGACGTCGTGGTGTGTCTCGTCGGCGGTGCGGCCGACAACCCGAAGTGGTCGAGGCGCGCGCGGCGGCACATTCCGGTCATTCCGCGCGCGGAGATGCTGGCCGAGCTGATGCGGCTGCGGTACGGCATCGCGGTCGCCGGCGCGCACGGCAAGACGACGACGACGTCGATGATTGCGCTGGTGCTCGAGCGCGCCGGGCTCGACCCGACGGCGGTGATCGGCGGGCGGCTGAGCGCGTTCGGCAGCAACGCGCGGCTCGGGCGCGGCGAGCTCATGGTGGCCGAAGCCGACGAGAGCGACCGCTCGTTCCTGAAGCTGTCGCCGACGATTGCGGTGATCACCAACATCGACCACGAGCACCTGGAGCACTACGGCGGCTTCGACGACCTGCAGCAGGCCTTCGTCGACTTCGCCAACAAGGTGCCGTTCTACGGCGCGGTCGTCGCGTGCGCCGACGATCCGCTGTCGCGCGTCGCTGCCGCGCATGACGCGGCGCGTGGTCACCTACGGCCTCGACGCGACGGACGCCGACGTTCGCGGCGACCGACGTGCGACCTCGACGGCTTCGGCGCGCGCTGCACGGTCGACGCGCCGCGACGCGGCGCGCCGGCGGCGCCGAGCGCGCTCGGGCACGCTGACGCTCGCCGGTGCCCGGCCGCCACAACCTGCAGAACGCGCTGGCCGCCGTGGCGGTCGGCCTCGAGCTCGGCGTGCCGTTCGAGCGGCATCGCCGCGGCGCTCGCGGAGTTCCACGGCGCCGAGCGCCGGTTCGAGCGTGCGCGGCGAGGCGACGGCGTGCTCGTGGTCGACGACTACGGCCACCATCCGACCGAGATCGCCGCGGTGCTGGCCGCCGCGCGCGCGGCTCGGCCGACGCGCTCGTCGTGGCGTTCCAGCCGCACCGCTATCACGCGGACGCGCGCGCTGATGGACGAGTTCGGCGCCGGCGCTCGCCGCGGCCGACGAGGTGGTGCTCACCGACATCTACGCGGCCGGCGAAGAGCCGATTCCCGGGCGTCACGGTCGAGGCGCTGGCCGCGGCGGTGATCCGCGCGGCGGGCCGCGCCGGTCGCACGTCGTGCACGCGCGCTCGACGACGTCGCCGGCGGCCGTGGCGCGCGCTCGCGCGGCCCGGCGACGTGGTGCTCACGCTCGGCGCGGGCTCGATCGGCGGCGTTGCGCGACCGCGATGCTGGCCGAGCTCGCAGGCCGACGTGACGCGGCCATGAGGTGACGGCCGCGTGAGCCGGTCTGCCGCGCCGGCCGATCAAGCGCGTTCCGGCGCGCGCACGTGAAGCCGTCGCGCAAGCGACGCGGCGCGTCGGCGCGGCGTCGCGCTCGGCGCGCCGCGTGGCTCGGCGTCGCTGGTCGCTGCTCGGCGTGCTGGCGGCTGGCCGCGGCGTCGCCGTCGGTCGCCGACGCGCACGTGCTGCACGTCGACCGCATCGTCGTCCGCGGCAACGAGCGCCTGTCGCGCGGGCGAGGTCCTGGCCGCTGCTCGACGGCCTGCGGGGCCAGAACATCCTGGCGGATCGACCTCGACGACGTGGCGGCAGCGGCTGCTGGGGTCGCCGTGGGTCGCCGACGCGCGCGCTGCGCCGCGTGCTGCCGTCGACGGTCGAGGTCGTGATCGTCGAGCGGCGCCGATGGGCATCGGCCGCGTCGGCGCGGCAGCTGTACCTGGTCGACGAGCGCGGCGTCGTCATCGACGAGTACGGCCCGCTACGCCGACCTCGATCTGCCGATCATCGACGGCCTGGCGGCGGCGCGGCCGACGGCGGGCCGCTGGTCGACGGCGCGCGCGCGGCGCTGCCGGCGCGCGTGCTCGCGGCGCTGGAGGCGCAGCCGAGCAGCTGGCGCGGCGGGTGTCGCAGATCGACGTCGCGCGACGCTGCACGACGCCGTCGTGATCCTCGACGGCGACACGGCGCTGATGCGCCTCGGCGACGACCGATTCGTCGAGCGCCTGCAGTCGTACGTCGAGCTGCGCGCCGGCGCTGCGGGAGCGGGTGGCCGGCGATCGACTACGTGGACCTGCGGTTCGACGAACGCGGTGTACGTGCGGCCCGGACGTGGCGACAGGCGCGGCGCCGAGCGCAGCGCGACGAGCGGTCCGGCGGACGACGGGAGGAGTCGTGGCACGAAAAGAGCGGTATCTCGTCGGCCTCGACGTCGGCACGTCGAAGGTGCAGCCGGTCGTCGGCGAGATGCTGGACGACGGCGGCCTCGACGTCATCGGCATCGGCGTGGCCGAGTCGCGCGGCATCAAGCGCGGCGTCGTCGTCAACCTCGAGGCCGCCGTCGACTCGATCAAGAAGGCGATCGAAGAGGCCGAGCTGATGGCCGGCGTCGAGATCGACTCCGTCCATCTCGCGCTGTCGCGGCCCGCACATCAAGGGCTTCAACAGCCGCGGCGTGGTTGCGGTCGCCGGCAAGAACCGCGAGATCACGCGCGAAGACGTGCGGCGCGCGATCGACGCCGCCAAGGCCGTGTCGCTGCCGACCGGCCGCGAGATCCTGCACGTGCTGCCGCAGGACTTCGTCGTCGACGAGCAGGACGGCATCGGCGCGCCCGTCGGGCATGACCGGCGCGCGGCTCGAGGTGAACGTCCACATCGTCACCGGCGCCGACGCTCGACGCAGAACATCGTGGCCTGCGTGAACCGCGCCGGCGTCGAGGTGGCCGACACCGTCATCGAGCAGCTGGCCGCGGCGGAGTCGGTGCTGACCGCCGACGAGAAGGAGCTCGGCGTCGCGCTGGTCGACATCGGCGGCGGCACCACCGACCTCGCCATCTTCGAGCGCGGCAGCCTCTGGCACACCGGCGGTCATCGCGCGTCGGCGGCGATCACTTCACCAACGACATCGCCGTCGGCCTGCGCACGCCGATCCCCGACGCCGAGAAGATCAAGCGGAAGTGCGGCTGCGCGCTCTCGGCGATGGTCGACGAGGACGAGACCATCGAGGTCGCCAGCGTCGGCGGCCGAAGCCGCGCGTGATGGCGCGGCGCATCCTGTCGGAGATCCTCCAGCCGCGGGCCGAGGAGATCTTCCACCTGGTGTGGGACGAGATCCGCCGGGCCGGCTACGAGAAGATCGCTCAACTCCGGCATCGTGCTCACCGGCGGCGGCGCGATCCTCGACGGCATGTCCGGAGATCGCCGAGCAGATTTTCGACCTGCCGATCCGGCGCGGCTGCCCGGCCGGCGTCGGCGGCCTGGCCGATCACGTCAGCAGCCCGGCGTTCGCCACGGCGGTCGGGCTGGTGCTCTACGCGCATCGGCATCGTCAGGCCGAGCCGCGGCGCGCCGGCGGGCGGCGGCGCGCTGGTCCGGATGGTCGGGCAGGCTGCGCGAGTGTTCAAGGAATTCTTCTGACGGGAGCGGGATCGGATGGCTGACGATACGACGACGGACGGAGGCACGATGGCGACTCAGGACGGCTTCGAGGCGCTGCGGCTCGACGCTCGACGAAGGCAGCGCGCACCGGGCGCGCGGATCAAGGTGATCGGCGTCGGCGGCGGCGGCGGCAACGCCGTCAACCGATGGTGCAGGCCGGGCTCGACGGCGTCGAGTTCATCGTCGCCAACACCGACCTGCAGGCGCTGCAGGACCAACCCGGCGCCGGTCAAGCTCCAGATCGGCAGCAAGCTGACCAAGGGCCTCGGCGCCGGCGCCGATCCGAACGTCGGCCGGCAGGCGGCGCTCGAGGACACCGACGCGATCGATCCAGGCGCTCGACGGCGCCGACATGGTCTTCGTGACCACCGGCCTCGGCGGCGGCACCGGCACCGGCGCGGCGCCGGTGATCGCCAGCCTCGCCAGCGAACTCGGCGCGCTGACGATCGCGGTCGTCACCAAGCCGTTCAAGTTCGAGGGCAAGAAGCGGCCGCTGCAGGCCGAGCGCGGCCTCGAGGCGCTGCGCGACTCGGTCGACACGGTCATCACGATCCCGAACGAGCGGCTGCTCGCGTCATCGATCGCAGCACCTCGCTGCTCGACGCGTTCGCACGGCCGACGACGTGCTGCGGCAGGCGATTCAGGGCATTTCGGACCTGATCCTCGTGCCGGGCTGATCAACCTCGACTTCGCCGACGTGAAGACCATCATGTCGGGCATGGGCGTGGCGATGATGGGCACCGGCATCGCCGAGGGCGAGGACCGCGCGCCGTCGAGGCGGCGAAGCGCGCGATCTCGAGCCCGCTGCTCGAAGACGCCTCGGTGAACGGCGCGCGCGGCGTGATCATCAACATCACCGGCGGCCCGGACCTGTCGCTGATGGAGGTGAACGAGGCGCTCGTCGATCATCCAGGAGGCGGCCCACGAGGACGCCAACATCATCTTCGGCGCGGTGGTCGACCCGGCGCTGACGGGCAAGGTGAAGATCACGGTGATCGCCACCGGCTTCGAGCACGCGCCACGACGCGCAGCGTCCCGGCGCCGCGCCGACGCAGACGCCCGTCGACCTGTCGACACTACACCGTCGCACCTGCGGCCGGAGCCGGCGCCAATCGCCATCGACGCGGCACCAGCCGCCGCGGCCGTCGATCGTCGCGGCGGCCGGCGATCGACCTGCCGCATGCGCGGCGGCGCGGCCGTCGGGCGGCACGCGGCGACTTGCCGAACCGGACCTCGAGCCGGCGGCGAGGTCGACCTCGACCGTCGGAGCTCGACGTGCCGGCGTTCCTGCGCCGCCAGAACGAAGGGCAGGCCTGATAGAGTAGGCACGATCCACGGCCCGGAGCGGCGTCGAGTGCCATGCCGGCGCGGGTAGTACACTGGCTGCGGCGGGACGGCCCTGCGCTCCGCACCATGAGCCTCCTGGCAACAGCGCGACGCGCACGCGCAGACCCTTGCGCAAGGAAGTCGGCTACGTGCGCAAGCCGCACGGCGGTCGGCTGCGCGTGGCGCTGGCGTTCCCCAACACCTACTTCGTCGGGATGTCGAACCTCGGCTTCCAGACGGTCTACCGGCTGTTCAACGACCAGCCCGACATCGTCTGCGAGCGCGTCGTTCCTGCCGCCCAAGCAGGAACTCGCCGACGCTGCGTCGACGCCGGCACGCCGCTCGTCACGCTCGAGTCCCAGACGCCGGTCGGCGACTTCGACGTGCTCGCGTTCTCGGTGTCGTTCGAGTGGGACTACACCAACGTCCTCACGCTGCTGCGGCTGGCCGGCATGCCGCTGCGCGCCGCCGAACGCGACCACCGCCACCCGCTCGTCGTGATCGGCGGCGCCGTGACGTTCGTGAACCCCGAGCCGCTGGCGCCGTTCGCCGACGTGATCGCCGCCGGCGAAGGCGAAGTGCTGGTGCCGTCGCTGGTCGACGCGGTGGCGGCGCCACCGTCGCGCGGCGATCTGCTGCAGCGGCTGGCCCGCGAGCGCGGCTTCTACGTGCCGTCGTTCTACGAGTCGCGCTACGACGCCGACGGCCGCATCGCCGCGTTCGTGCCGCGCGAGGCACCGGCGCGCCGCCGGTCGTGCGCAAGGCGGCGCTCAAGACGACCGAGGCGCTCGACCCGCCGGCGACGAGCGATCTTCACGCCCGACACCGAGTTCGGCTCGCGCTTCCTCGTGGAGGTCGTGCGCGGCTGCGCCAACCTGTGCCGCTTCTGCTGGGCCGGCTACAACTACCTGCCGGTGCGCGCGTTTCCCGACCGACCGCATCCTCGAGCTCGCCGCAGGCGGCGCGCGCCGCACGTCGAACCGCGTCGGCCTCGTGTCGATTGCGCTCTGCGATCACCCGGACATCGAGCGCATCCTCGCGCGCCTGCTCGAGATGGGCTACGCGATCAGCCCGGCGTCGCTGCGGCTCGACGACCTGACGCGACGATCGTGCGCGTGCTCCGCGAGAGCGGCGAGCGCACCATCACGATCGCGCCCGAAACCGGCTCCGACCGGCTGCGCCGCGTCATCAACAAGACCGTCACCAACGACGAGATCCTCGACCGCGCCGAGCTGATCTTCGCGAGCGGCATCGAGAACCTGAAGCTCTACTACATGATCGGCCTGCCCGACCGAGACCGACGAGGACCTGGTGGCGATTCGCGATCTGACGCTGCAGCTGCGCGACCTGATGCTGAAGCACGCGCGGCCCCGCGGCCACGTCGGCCGCATCGTCGGCAGCGTGAACCCGCTGATTCCGAAGCCCGGCACCGCCTACCAGTGGCTGCCGATGGAAGACACCGAGGACGATCGAGCGCAAGATCAAGCGGCTGCGCGCGCTGATGGCCGACATCGACAACGTCTACTTCAACATCAAGTCCGAGCGGCACTCCTACTACCAGGCGCTGCTGTCGCTCGGCGACCGCCGCGTCGCGCCGGCGATCGAGGCCGCCGAACGCAACGGCGGCAACTGGCGGCGGCGGTCGCCGAAGCCGGGCGTCGACGCCGACTTCTACATCTTCCGCGACCGGTCGAACGACGCCGTGCTGCCCTGGGACATCATCGACGGCGGCATGAAGGAGTCGTTCTTCCACGCCGAGTTCGACAAGGGCCTGCGCGAGGAATGGACGCTGCCGCCGAAGCGGCAGCAGGAGAACGCGCGCCTGCTGCCGTGCTCGTGATCGGACGCCGTACGACGGGCGCGGCTGCGGCACCGTCGCTGGCCGGCTCGCGCTCGTCGACGGCCTGCGGCCTCGAACTTCGCGTACGCCTTCAGCACCAGTCGCGCACCTGTCCTGCGCCGTGGCGTCGGCGACCGGACGCAGCAGCGCGAAGCTGCGCCGCTCGCCGTTGACGGTGTACTGCGCGGCGGGAAACGTGACGTTGCGGCCCGGCCGCCGCGGCGTTCCCAGATGGCGAAGCCGATCAGCTTGAGGCCCTCGAGCGGCCCTTCGGTGAAGTGCAGTTCGGCGTCCGCCAGCTTGCCGGGCGGGTTGCCCTTGTCGTTCGGCGTGATCTTGACCACCATGGTGTGCTCCCGCGGCCCGGATGGACGCGCGGCTGGCCGGCGTCACTTCAACGCTCGTGCCATGGCGGGCCGTTCACGGATTTCGCGAGAACTCGCGGAAACGCGCCCGGCCGCCCTGCGCCGCCCGGCACCGGCGCCAACCGCGGTTGGCGCCGCCCATCCGTCGACCGGTGCCGTGACGTTGCCGGAACCGGTGCCGGATTCCACTGGATCGAGGAACCGTGGGGCCCGATGCTGCGGTGCACGCGCTCGATGCGGTGGCGCGCCACGGGTTCACGTCGCGGCAACTCGGTTGCGCCCAACGAGGTGGCAGCCACGACCTGGGCCACGGCGGTGGCGTCGGTCGGTTGCGACGTCGCGCATCTGGCGCGCGTTCGTCAGGTGCATGGCGCGGCGGTGCGGGTGGTGCGGCCCGACGATCTCGACCGGCCCGTCCCTGATGCCGACGCGGTGATCACGAACGTGTCGGGCCTGGCCGTGGCGGTGGTCGCGGCCGACTGCGTGCCGATCCTGCTGGCCGATCCGCGCACCGGTGCCGTGGCCGCCGTGCATGCCGGCTGGCGGGCACGGCGGCCAATGTGGTGGGCGCGGCGGTGACAGCGATGACGCGCGACTTCGGCGTGCGCCCGGACACGCTGGTGGCGGCGATTGGCCCGAGCATCGGCGCGTGCTGCTACGACGTGGGCGAGGAGCTACTGGCCGCATTCGCCGAGGCGGGACACAGCTCCGTGACCTGGCCGAATGGTTCGAGCGAGACGCGGCCGGCCGCCTGCGGCTCGATCTCTGGCAAGCCAACGCCGACCTGCTCGTCAGCGCCGGGTGCCGCGGGCCCGGTGCACGTCGCCGGACTGTGCACCAAGACCCACCTGGACGTGCTCGAGTCGTTTCGCGTCGACGGTGCCAAGGCCGGGCGCATGGCCGCGATCATCGTGGCTCAGGGGCAGGGACCAGGGACCAGGGACTAGGGGCCAGGGCTAGGGCTAGGGCTAGGGCGTGGCTCGAACGCGGCTCGAGCGGCTGCCGGGACAGGCTATGCTGGCGCTGCTCGATCACACACAGCAAGGAGACGCGCATGCCGAGCCGCCGACAATTCATGGGTCATCTGGCTGGTGCGGGCGTAGGCCTGGCGGGCGGCGAGTGGACGCGCTCCAGCCGGCGTCGGCGCGCCGACAGGTCGTGGTCGGCGGCCGGCGCATGCGCACGGTCGATGTCCACGCCCATACCTTCATTCCCGCCGTGGCCGACGTCGTGAAGGGCGCGGAATTCGAGAAGGCCGTGGCCGGGTCGATTACCGGCAACCTGCCGATGAACGACGAACGTCTGCGCGCCATGGACTCTCCAGGGCATCGACGTCGAAGTGCTCACAATCAACTCTTGGTGGTACGGTGCCGATCGCCCACCTGGCCAGTCGCATCATCGACACGCAGAACCAGGGCCTGGCCAGGCTCTGCGCCGCTCGACCGGATCGCTTCGTGGCGCTGGCCACCGTGGCGCTCCAGCATCCCGAGCTGGCGGCCGAGCAGCTCGCCGACGCGGTCACGAACCTGAAGATGCGCGGCGCGTCACTGGGCGCCATCGTCAACGGCGACGAATTGGCGGCATCCGCGCTTCGATCCGTTCTGGAAGAAGGCCGAGGCGCTCGGCGCGCTGCTCTTCATTCACCCGGGCGGTTCGCAGCTGGCGCCGCGGCTGCAAGGCAATGGCTTTCTCACCAACGTGATCGGCAACCCGCTCCAGACGACGATCGCCCTGTCGCACCTGATCTTCGAAGGCACGCTCGACCGGTTCCCGGCCTGAAGTTCTGCGGCGCCCATGCCGGCGGATTCATGCCGTCGTATAGCGGCCGCTTCGACCAGGGGTGCGTCGCATTCCCGAACTGCACCAAGACGCTAAAGAAGAAACCGAGCGAGTACTCAAGCAGCTCTACTTCGACTCGATGGTGTTCTCCACGGAAGGGCTGCGCCACCTGGTGGCCGAGTACGGTTCGAGCCGAATCGTGATGGGCACCGACTACCCGTTCCCGTGGACCACGACCTCGTGCGGACACATCCTGACCACGCCCGGCTTGAGCGACGCCGACAAGACGGCCATCCTCGGCGGGAACCTGGTGCGCATGCTGGGCATCGTCGCCTGACACCCGGCGCGGCAGAACGTCATCGCCCCTCGTGCCGTTCGTCGAGCAGCGCTGGCAGCACCGACCCGCCTCGCTTCGCCCGCGGCAAGGGTCTTCGAGCACGGCCTTGGACAACGGTGCCCTCGCCGGCCGCCCGACGCCTGCGTGAATCGACTCGGCCAGACGACCATCGCTCGCCTGACCCAGCGCCGTCACTGGTTCCAACCTGGCCACCGGCCGGCCGCGGTCGACGATGAGTACCGAACCACCAGCCTTGACGCTGTCGACGAGCGCACTGACGCGCCATTATCGCCTTGGTGCGAACGCCCCTCCGGCGACGTAAAATCGTCGGGCCCATGCCCCCCACGATCGCACGCCGTTGTTCTGGTTCACTTGGTGCGTCGCGGCCCGCCGCCCCAGGGCCGCGGCCATGAGGGCAATCGCGGCGGCTCTTCTCGCCATTGCCTCCGGCGGTGAACTGCTCGCGCACGCGCGCACGCTCGCAATCCACGAGATTCAGGGTGCGGGGTCACGGTCGCCGTTCGAGGGCGCCATCGTGTCGACGAGCGGCGTGGTGACGGCCAGGAAGTCCAACGGATTCTTCCTCCAGTCTCCCGAGGGCGCCACCGACGGGAATCCGGCGACGTCCGAGGGACTGTTCGTGTTCACCAGCGCCGCGCCGGCCGCCGCCGTCACGCCGGGCACGCTCGTGCTCGTGACCGGCCGCGTGCTCGAGTTCGTGCCTGCCGCCGACCCGGCGAGTCCTCCGTTCACCGAGATTGCCGAATCGCCCTCAATCGCGATACGCGGCGCAGGCATGTCGTTGCCCGCGCCGCAGGACCTCCGCCCACGTGACGCGGCGTTGCCGCCCGGGCCCGACGCGCTCGAGCGCTTCGAGGGCATGCGCGTGCGCGTGGCCTCGCTCACGACGTCGAGTGGCACGTTGGGCACCGTGAGTGAGCCGAACGCCACGGGATCGTCGAACGGTGTGTTCTACGGTGTGGTCACCGGCGTGGCCCGTCCGTTTCGCCCGCCCGGCGTCGACGCGGCGCTGCCCTTGCCGTCCGGCTCGCCGTGCTGCGTGCCGCTCTACGACGGAAGTCCAGAACGGCTGCGCGTCGACAGCGACGGCCAGCCGGGTGCAGCCGCCATCAACCTGACGGCGGGCTCCGTGGTGCGGAATCTCGTGGGGCCGCTCGACTACGCTTCCAGGCCTACACCATCCTGCCCGATCCGGCCACGCCGCCCGACGTGACGCTGGCGTCGATGCCGGCGCCGCTGCGCCGGCCGGACGACGACGAGTTCACCGTGGCGTCGTTCAACCTGGAGCGCTTCTTCGACACCACTGACGATCCCGGCGTCGGCGACGCCGTGTTGTCGTCCGCGGCCTATCTGACCCGGCTTCGGAAGGCGTCGTTGCACATCCGCAGCTTGATGCACCTGCCGGCCATCATCGCCGTGCAAGAGGTGGAGAACCTGGCCACGCTGCAGATGCTCGCGGCCTTCCTGAATCGCGAGGCGCGCGATGCGCGGGAGCTGAAAACCCAGTACCAAGCCTACCTGGAAGAAGGCAACGACCCCGGCGGCATCGATGTCGGCGTGTTGGCCGACCGGGCGCGGGTCGAGGTGCTGCAGTTCACACAGGAAGGACGCGGCGAGCAGTTTCGCGGGCCCTCAGGCGCGACGGAGCTGCTGCACGATCGGCCGCCCGTGGTGCTGCGCGCTCGCGCCCGAACCTTCGCTGGCGGCTCGCAGTCGATCACGGTCGTGGTCGCGCACATGCGGTCGCTCATCGACATCGACAGCCCGACGGCCGGCGCACGCGTGCGCGTCAAGCGCGCCTTCCAAGCCGAGTCGCTGGCGGCGCTCGTCGACCGCCGGCTGCGCGCCGACCCGCAGGAAGCGTTGCTGGTCGTCGGCGATCTGAATGCCTTCGAGTTCAGCGACGGATATGTCGACGTCGTGGGCACGATGCGCGGCGTACCGGCGCCGCGCGAGCACGTGGTGCAGGCGACGCGCGATCTGCTCGATCCCGATCTCGTGAATCTCGGCGACCTGGTGTCTGCCGGGGCTCGCTACTCCTATGTGTTCGACGGCGTCGCGCAGACCCTCGACCACATGCTCGCCTCGCCGGCGCTGCTCCCGGCCGTGACGGCGTTCGGCTACGTGCGCGGCAACGCCGATGCGCCCGAGGTGTGGCGGTCGGACGCGACCCGGCCCGAGCGGATCTCGGACCATGACCCCGCGCTGGTCTACATCCGCGCGCGGTAGCGTGGCTGAGGCGCTACGACTCGGCCGGCGGCGCCGCCGCATCCGGCGCGGCGGGCGTCTCGCCTTCGGCGGCCTTGGGCTCGGGCGTCCAGTAGAGGATGCGCACGCAGCTCTCGCACTGGATGATCTGATCGCCGACGCGCAGCTGGTTGTAGAGATGCGGGCGCAGGCGCACGCGGCAGGCCGAGCACAGGCCGTCGACGGCGCGCGCGATGCCGATGCCCTTGCGGCCCTTGGCCACCATCTCGAAGGTGGCCAGCAGCCCGCGCTCGATGGTCTTCACGAGCTCGCTGCGTTCGGCCAGCAGCGTGGCCAGCGTATCGGTCACGGTGGCCGCGTCGGCGGTGATGGCGGCCTTTTCGGCGGCCACGCTCTTCTTGTCGGCGGCGAGCCGGGCTTCGGCCGCCTTCACGATGGCCGCGCGCTCGTCGATCTCGAGCATCCGCTCCAGCTCGATGCCCTCGATGCGATCGACCTCGGCCGAGAAGGTCGTGATCTCGTGCTGCAGGGCATGGAACTGCTTGTTGTCCTTGGCCTGCATCAGCTGCTCTTTGTATTTCGAGACCCGCTGCTGCGCGACCGAGGCTTCCTTTTCGAGGTCCTGTTTGGCGGCCCGCGACTGGGCCAGCGCCGCCTTGGCCGCATCGAGCGCCTGCGTGGCGTCGGCCAGCTTGGCGTCGAGCGCGGCGATTCTCACCGGCGCGTCGGCCAGCCGCCGGCGCGCATCCTCGGCCCGGGTTTCCAAGTCTTGCAGGGCGAGAAGCGAGGTGATGGCGGGTAACATCGGGCCCTCAAGCATAGCGTAGGATCCGGGTGTGCAACACCCTGCCGAGACCCTGCAGGCGGGCGCCGTCCCGCTCGCCACCTGGCGTGCCATCTACTTCGGCGCGGGCGCCGCGCTCGACCCTGCGTGCCGTGCCAAGGTCGAGGCCGGGGCCCGGGCCATCGACCGCGTGGTGGCCGCCGGCGCCCCGGTTTACGGCGTGAATACCGGCTTCGGCAAGCTGGCGTCGGTGCGCATCGACACCGCCGACCTCACGACCCTGCAGCGCAACATCGTGCTCTCGCACTGCGCCGGCGTGGGCGATCCGCTGCCGGTGCCGGTCACGCGCCTGATGATGGCGCTGAAGCTCGCCAGCCTGGCGCAGGGCGCGTCGGGCGTGCGCTGGGCCACGCGTCGAGCATCTGGGCGCGTGCCTCGCGCTCGGACCTGGTGCCGGTCGTGCCGGGGCAGGGCTCGGTCGGGGCCTCTGGCGACCTGGCGCCGCTGGCCCACATGTCGGCGGCGCTGCTCGGCGTGGGGGAGTTCATGGTGCGCGGCGCGCGCGTGCCGGCGGCTGCAGGCGCTGGCCGGTGCCGGCCTCGCGCCGCTCGTGCTCGGCCCCAAGGAAGGCCTCGCGCTGCTGAACGGCACGCAGGCCTCGACCGCGCTGGCGCTCGCGGGGCTGTTCGAGACCGAGCGCGTGTTCCAGGCGGCGCTCGTCACCGGCGCGCTCACGACCGACGCCGCCAAGGGCTCCGACGGCCCGTTCGACCCGCGCATCCAGGCGCTGCGCGGACAGCCCGGGCAAATCGACGTGGCCGCGGCGCTGGCGCAGCTCATGCGCGGCAGCGCCATCCGCCAGTCGCATCTCGTCGGCGATGGCCGCGTGCAGGATCCCGTACTGCCTGCGCTGCCAGCCGCAGGTGATGGGCGCGTGTCTCGACCTGCTGCGGCAGGCCGCGCGCACGCTCGCCGTCGAAGCCAACGGCGTGTCCGACAACCCGCTCGTGTTCCCCGACACCGGCGAGGTCATCTCGGGCGGCAACTTCCACGCGCAGCCGGTGGCCTTTGCCGCCGACATCATCGCGCTCGCCATCTGCGAGATCGGCTCGATTGCCGAGCGGCGCCTCGCCATGATGGTCGACCCGGCGCTGTCGGGCCTGCCGGCGTTCCTCACGCCCAATCCCGGCCTCAACTCGGGCCTGATGATTCCGCAGGTCACGGCGGCCGCGCTCGTGTCCGAGAACAAGCAGCGGGCGTATCCGGCGAGCGTGGATTCGATTCCCACCTCGGCCAATCAGGAAGACCACGTGTCGATGGCGGCGCACGGCGCGCGCCGTCTCGGGCCCATGGCCGAGAACGCCGCGCACGTGATCGGCATCGAGCTCATCGCCGCGGCCCAGGGCTGCGGCTTCCACGCGCCGCTGCAGGTCGAGCGATCGCCTGGAGCGCGCCGTCGCGCTGCTGCGCGCCGACGTGCCGCCGCTCGATCACGACCGCTACCTCGCCGACGACATCCGCGCCGCCACCGCGCTCGTGCGCTCGGGCCGGCTGGTCGAGGCCGCCGGCCTCGACCACATGCCCGGCCTCGGCGAGCCGGGCAGCGCGGGCTGAGCGATGGCGACGCCCGACTGGCTGATCGTGACGCGCGGCGACGGGCCGCTGCTCGTGAGCGTGCCGCATGCCGGCACGGATCTTCCCGGGAGTTCCTGCCGCGCGCTGCGTGTCGCCCTGGCTGGCGCGCAAGGACGCCGACTGGCATCTCGAACGCCTCTACGACTTCGCCACGGCGCTCGGCGCCACGGTGGTGCGCACCACCATCTCGCGCACGGTGATCGACGTGAATCGCGACCCGAGCGGCGTGTCGCTCTATCCGGGCCAGGCCACGACCGGGCTGTGTCCGGTCGAGACGTTCGACGGCGAGCCGCTCTATGTGGCTGGGGCCGAGCCCGCCGACGCCGAGATCGCCGAGCGGCGCGCGCGCTACTTCGATCCGTATCACCAGGCGCTCGCGGCGGAGCTGACGCGGCTGCCGGCACGTCCACGCGCACGTGGTCGTCTACGACTGCCACTCGATCCGCTCGGTGATTCCGCGGCTCTTCGCCGGCGAGCTGCCGCAGTGGAACATCGGCACCAACGACGGCGCCAGCTGCGCGCCGTCGCTCACGCGCCTGGTCGAGGCGCGGTGCGAGGCGCTCGGGGCTGTCGCGCGTCACGAACGGCCGTTTCAAGGGCGGCTACATCACGCGCCACTACGGCCGGCCGGCCGACCGGCGTACACGCGATTCAGATGGAACTGGCCTGCCGCGGCTACATGACCGAGCCCGCCGGCGCCGCCCACGCCAGACAACTGGCCGTCGCCCTACGAGGCCGAACAGGCCGCGCCACTGCGGGCCACGCTGCAGGCCATTCTCGAGGGCGCCGTGGCGTGGGCCATGGACGCGTCGGCGGGCCCCACCAAGGGAGTGCTATGACACGAACCATCCGGGCCGCCCGCGGCCCCGCGCGCACCGCCAAGAGCTGGCTCACCGAAGCGCCGCTGCGCATGCTCATGAACAACCTCGACCCCGACGTGGCCGAGCGGCCCGAAGACCTGGTGGTCTACGGCGGCATCGGCCGGGCGGCGCGCAACTGGGAATGCTACGACCGCATCGTCGCGACGCTCACGACGCTCGAAGACACCGAGACGCTGCTCGTGCAGTCGGGCAAGCCCGTCGGCGTGTTCCAGACCCACCGCGATGCGCCCCGCGTGCTCATCGCCAACTCGAACCTGGTGCCGCACTGGGCCACCTGGGAACACTTCCACGAACTCGATCGCCTGGGCCTGATGATGTACGGCCAGATGACCGCCGGGCTCGTGGATCTACATCGGCAGCCAGGGCATCGTGCAGGGCACCTACGAGACGTTCGTCGAGACTGGGCCGTCAGCACTACGGCGGCGATCTGGCCGGCCGCTGGATCCTCACGGCGGGCCTCGGCGGCATGGGCGGCGCGCAGCCGCTGGCCGCCACCATGGCGGGCGCGTCGTGCCTGGCGGTGGAATGTCAGCAGAGCCGCATCGACATGCGCCTGCGCACGCGCTACGTCGACGTGCAGGCCGGCAGTCTCGACGAGGCGCTGGCGATGATCGACGAGAGCTGCCGCGCGCACCGGCCCCGCGTCGGTGGCGCTGCTCGGCAACGCCGCCGACGTGTTCACCGAGCTGGCGCGGCGCGGCGTGCGTCCCGATGCCGTCACCGACCAGACCTCGGCGCACGACCCGGTGAACGGCTACCTGCCGCAGGGCTGGACGGTGGAGCAGTGGTTCGAGCGGCGGGTCAGCGATCCGGCGGGCACGGCCGCGGCGGCGAAGCGCTCGATGGCGGTGCACGTCGACGGCCATGCTCGCCTTCAAGGATGCCGGCGTGCCCACCTTCGACTACGGCAACAACATCCGCCAGATGGCCAAGGAGGAAGGCGTCGCGCGCGCCTTCGACTTCCCGGGCTTCGTGCCGGCCTATATCCGGCCGCTCTTCTGCCGCGGCGTCGGGCCGTTCCGCTGGGCGGCGCTCTCGGGCGACCCCGAGGACATCGCCAAGACCGACGCGATGGTCAAGTCGCTCATGCCGCACGACGCGCACCTGCATCAGTGGCTCGACATGGCCCGCGAGCGGATCAGCGTACAGGGCCTGCCGGCGCGCATCTGCTGGGTGGGGCTGGGCGATCGCCATCGCCTCGGGCTGGCCTTCAACGCGATGGTGCGCTCGGGCGAACTCTCGGCGCCGATGGTCATCGGCCGCGATCATCTCGACTCGGGATCGGTGGCCTCGCCCAACCGCGAAACCGAGGCGATGCGCGACGGCTCGGACGCGGTGTCGGACTGGCCGCTGCTGAACGCGCTGCTCAACTGCGCGTCGGGCGCCACCTGGGTGTCGCTGCACCACGGCGGCGGCGTGGGCATGGGCTTCTCGCAGCATTCCGGCATGGTGGTGGTGTGCGACGGCAGCGTCGAGGCCGATGCGCGGCTGGCCCGCGTGCTCTGGAACGATCCGGCCACCGGCGTGATGCGGCATGCCGATGCCGGCTACGACGAGGCCATCGCGTGCGCGCGCCAGCACGCCCTGCACCTGCCGATGGTGCGATGACCGACCGACGCCTGCATGCCGCCGACGCGTTGCTGCCCGCCGGCTGGGCGCGCGACGTGCTGCTCGAATGGAACGAGCGCGGCGACCTCGTGGCCGTGACGCCCGGCGTGCCGCAGCCCGGCGGCGTGGCGCTGGCGGCCGGTCCGGTCGTGCCGGGTCTGGCCAACCTGCACTCGCATGCGTTCCAGCGCGCCTTCGCCGGCCTCGCCGAGTTTCGCGGATCGAGCGACGACAGCTTCTGGAGCTGGCGTGAGCGGATGTACCGCGTGGCCAACGCCGTGACGCCCGACGAACTCGACGCCATCGCCACGTGGCTTTTCGTCGAGATGCTCGAGGGCGGCTACACCTCGGTGTGCGAATTCCACTACCTCCACAACGACGTGCGACGGGCGCCCCTACGCCGATGACCCCACGCTGGCGGCGTGTCTCGTCAATGCACGCGGCGGCCGTGGGCCTGGGCCTGACGCTGCTGCCCGTGCTGTATCAACAGAGCGGCTTCGGCGGCGTCGCGCCCACCGACGGACAGCGCCGCTTCGTGCGGTCCACCGACGCGTTGCTGCGCCTCGTAGAGACGATGCGTCTCGCCTGTCACGGTCCCTCGGCGCGGGTGGGCCTCGCCCTGCATTCACTGAGGGCGGTCACGCCCGCACGCGCTGCGCCAGGCCCTCACGGGCCTCGACGGCCAGGACCCTGCGGCGCCGATCCACATCCACGTGGCCGAACAGCAGCGCGAAGTGGACGAATGCCTGGCGTGGAGCGGGCAGCGGCCCGTCGAGTGGCTGCTCGATCACGCGCCGGTGGATCAGCGCTGGTGCCTCGTGCACGCCACCCACATGAGCCGCCGACGAAACCCGTCGCGCGTCGGCGACCGGTGCCGTGGCCGGCCTGTGTCCCACGACCGAGGCCAATCTCGGCGACGGCATCTTCGACCTGCCCGGCTGGACCCGCGCGGACGCCGCCCGTTGGGGTGTGGGACTCCGACAGCCACGTCACGGTGAACGCGGCCGAGGAACTGCGTCTGCTCGAGTACTCGCAGCGCCTGCGCACCGGGCGGCGTAACGTGGCGGCCACGGCCGGCGAGGCGCACGTGGCCACGGCCATGACGCTGGCGGCCGCCGCGGGAGGTGCCGCAGCGGCGGGGCGGCCGGTAGCGGGATTGGCGCCAGGGCAGCGCGCCGACTTCGTGGTGCTCGATGGCGCGCATCCGCTCATCGCGGGCTTGCGGGCGCCGGACGCGCTCGACGCACACGTCTTTGCGAGCCACCGCGCGTCGGCCATCGACGCCGTTGTCGTCGGCGGACGCGAGGTGGTGCGACGCGGCCGCCATGCACTGCACGCCAGGGCCGCAGAAGACTTCGTGCGGGCCCGCGCCGCGCTGCTCGCGCGGCTGTAGCGGCGCGCGCTCAGTCGTCGGCCGCGAGGTCCTGCCGCTGCAGGCGGTTGGCCAGCCAGGCGCGGGCCATGCGGAAGTCGCGCTTCGCGGTGGTGAGCGAGATGTCGAGCAGCTCGGCCGCCTCGGTACGGCCGCAGCCGAGGAAGGCGCACAGCTGTACCAGTTCGGCTTTGCGCGGGTCGAGCGCGGCGAGCTCGTCGAGCGCGTCGTGCAGGTCGAGCAGATCGTCGTTGGTCGGGTCGACGAGTTGCAGGTCGTCGGTCAGCGGCACGCGCACGCGCCGCGCCCCACGCTTGCCGGAGTGCCGCGCCCGGATGTGGTCGATGAGGATGTGGCGCATGGCGCCCGACGCGAAGCCGAAGAACGCCCGGCGGTTCACGAAGTTGGCGCGTTCCTGCTTCAGCAGGCGCAGGTAGAGGTCGTGCACGAGCACCGTCGCCTGCATCGTGCCTTGCTGCTCGCGGCTCAGGTAGCGCGAGGCCATGGCGCGCAGCTCCGGATACACCTCCGGGATGATGCGGTCGAGCGCGGCGGCGTCGCCGTCGCCCCATTTGTTCAGGAGCTGCGTGAGATGACCCGGCGGCGCGTCGGACATGTCGGTCGGCGGTAGTATGTCGGAACCGCCGGGCGGATGCCACACGGCGTGGCGCGTCGAGAAGTAGTGGGCCCACCTGGATTTGAACCAGGGACCGACCGGTTATGAGCCGGCTGCTCTAACCGCTGAGCTATGGGCCCGCAGGGTTACATCCACCGGGCTTGGCGGAACCGGTAGACCAGGTACAGGTCGATGGCCACCATCGACCCCAGGGCGGCTGGATAGCCCCACGCCCATTCTAGCTCCGGCATGTGGGCGAAGTTCATGCCGTAGATGCCGGCGATCATGGTGGGCACCGCGACCAGGGCGGCGTAGGCGGCCAGGCGCTTGGTGACCTCGCTCTCCGAGATGGTGATGAGCGACAGGTTGAGCGATGCGGCCGTCGTCACCATGTCGCGCAGGTTGTCGATCGACTGCTTCAGGCGCAGCAGGTGGTCGTAGACGTCGCGGAAGTAGTCGTGCAGGCCGGCGCAGATGGGCGGCACGCGCCCGCCGTGCAGCTTGCCGGCCACTTCGAGCAACGGCCCGGTGGCGTGGTCGAGCACGAGCAGCTTCCGCTTCAGGGTGTAGAGGGCTTCGATCTGCGCCCGCGAGGTGTCGCCGGCGAAGATGCGCTCTTCGATCGTCTCGATGTCCTCGGTGATGCGGTCGAGCACGGGGAAGTAGCGGTCGACGACCGTGTCCATGAGCGCGTAGAGCACGTAGGCCGGGCCGTGGCGCAACAGCTCGGGTTCCTGCTCGCAGCGGCGGCGCACTTCGGTGAAGCCGTGCACGGCCTCGCGCCGCACCGAGATGATGTACTGCGAGCCCACGAAGGCCGCCACTTCGCCGGTCTGCAGGTCGTCGCCGGGCCACTCCACCATGTGCAGGACGACGAACAGCGACCCGCCGTATTCCTCGATCTTCGGCCGCTGGTGGCCGTGCTGCGCGTCCTCGATCGCCAGGTCGTGCAGGTCGAATTCCTCCTGCAGGCGCTCGAGTTCGCCCGGCTCGGGGTCCTTGAGGGCGACCCAGACGAAGCGCCCCGGATTGGCGAGATGTTTCCGGATGTCGCTGACCGGAATATCCGCCAGCCGCGCTCCCTGTTCGTAGACGACGCAGTTGACCAGCATGGTGACTCTGCGCCACATCCTATAATGACGAGGCGTCGCCTGCCCGCGCCCGATGAATCCCCACGAGCAATTCACCGCACTCCTGCAAGGCCCGGCGCCGTTCCTCGCGCTCGCGCCGATGCAGGAGGTGACCGACGGCGCGTTCTGGACGCTGATGCACGAGTACGGCGGCGCCGACGTGTATTGGACGGAGTACTTCCGCGTGCACGCCGACTCGACGCCCGAGAAGAAGATCGTCGAGGCCATCCGGCGCAACACCACGGGACGGCCCGTGATTGCGCAGATGATCGGCAACGACATCCCGTCGCTCGTGCGCACCGCCAAGGTGCTGCAAGCCCTGCCGGTGGTGGCGGTCGACCTGAACCTCGGCTGCCCGGCGCCGATCGTCTACCGGAAATGCGCGGGCGGCGGCTTGCTCCGCGAGCCGGCGCGCATCGACGCCATCCTCGGCGCGCTGCGCGACGCGGTGTCGATCCGGTTCACGGTGAAGACGCGGGTGGGTTTTGCCTCGGTGGAGGAGTTCGACACCCTGCTGCCGATCTTCGCCCGGCACTCGCTCGATGCGCTCACCGTGCATGCCCGCACCGTGGCACAGCTCTACCGCCTGCCCGTGCACTACGACCTCATCCGGCAGGCGGCGCTGGCCATGCCGTGCCCGGTGATTGCCAACGGGCATGTGTGTTCCGCAGCGCAGGCGCAGGATCTGCTGACGCAGAGCCATGCCCGCGGCTTGATGATCGGCCGCGGCGTGATCCGCAGTCCGTGGCTGTTCAACCAGATTCGGCAGCAACTGCGCGGCGAGCCGGTCACCCTGCCCACCGGCCGCGATGTCAGTGGCTACATTCGCGCGCTGTGGGACACGCAGGCCTACCTCGACCAGCCCGAGCACGTGCAGTGCGCGCGCATGAAGAAGTTCCTCAACTATCTGGGTGAAGGCGTGCCCGCCCCGTTTCTGCACCAGATTCGCCGCGTGCAGACGGCTGGCGACTTCTGGCGCATCTGCGCCGAGTTCCTCGACCACGACCAGCCCATGGCCCTCGAGCCCTTCCCACCGCCGCCCGCTGAGTAGATGTATCATCCGAATGAGGCGTGATCATGCGCATTGCTTCTGAATTGACGTGGACTCTTTCCGTGCTGGTCGGGGTGGCGGTGGCCACTCACGGGGTGCCCCTCGCTGGGCAAGGGCCCGCGAGCGGGCCGGTGTTCACGACGCAGCAGGCCGACGCCGGCAAGAAGCACTACGACACCACGTGCGCGCCGTGTCATGGCAGCGACCTCGGCGGTGCTGACGCGCCGGCGCTGGCTGGCGCCGACTTCACCAAGGCGTGGAGCACGCAGACCACCGCCGACCTGTTCAAGTACGCGCAGGGCATGCCGCCAGGTGGCACGCCGTTGGCGGATGACGACAACCTGGCCGTGGTCGCTTTCCTGCTGCAGCAGAACGGCGCCGCCGCTGGCGCCACGCCGCTGCAGCCGACCACCGCCGTGAAGATCGGCGACATCGCCTCGGGCAAGCGTCCGCCGATGGCCGTGGCGCATCGGCGCTAGGCGCGCGCGGCGCCGCCCGGGCGGTAGACAGACAGGACGTCCTCAATGTTGACCAGACGGAACTTCATCGAGCAGATTGCCGCCACTGGCGGCGTGTCGCTGGCCTACGACTCACTGCACGGCCTGGGCCTGATGGCGGAATCGGCCTCGGTGCCGTTCAACCTGCGCGGCACGGTGTCGGGGGTGAAGGTGGCGGTGATCGGGGGCGGCCTGGCGGGCCTCACCGTGGCCTACGAGCTCGAAAAGCTGGGCTACACCACGCATGTGCTCGAGGCGCGGCCGCGCCCGGGCGGCCGCGTGCACACGGTGCGCCGCGGCACGGTGAGCGAGGAAGAGGGCTCCACCCAGACCTGCAGCTACGACGAAGGCCAGTACTTCAACCCTGGCCCGATGCGCATCGCCTACCACCACGACACCACACTCGCCTACTGCCGCGAGTTGGGCGTGCCGCTCGAGGTGTTTGCGGTCAACGGCGACAACGCGTTCTTCTTTCCCACCAAGGGCACCGGGCTCACGAACCAGCGCGTGCGCATGCGCGCCGTGCGGGCCGACATCGACGGCTACGTGAGCGAGCTGCTGAGCAAGGCCACCGCCCAGAACGTGCTCGATGACGTGCTCACGAAAGACGACCGGCAGCGCCTGCTCGACTACCTGCGCGCCAAGGGCCGCCTCACGGCTCAGGGCAAGTACACCGGCAGCATCCAGATGCGCGGTCCCGACGAATCGCCAGTGACCGACGGCGTGGACAAGGCGACGCCCTATGCGCTCAACGAGCTGCTCGGCTCGCGCATGCTCAGTCAGGTGGACCTCACCTACGAGTATCAGCCCACCATGTTCCAGGTGGTGGGCGGCATGGATCACCTGCCACGCACGCTGGCGGCGCGCGTAAAGGGCACCATCACCTTCAACGCCGCGGCGCGCGAGATCCGGCAGCACGAGCAGGGCGTCACGGTGACCTACGCCGAGAAGGGCGGCGCGCTGCGCAAGCTCGAGGCCGACTATCTGGTGTGCGCCATGCCGTTGCCGCTGCTGGCCGAGGTGGATACCGACTTCACGCCGGAGTTCAAGACGCTCGTGTCGTCAGTGCCCTACGCGGCCGCTGGCAAGATCGGCCTGCAGTTCAAGCGCCGGTTCTGGGAGGAGGACCACCAGATCTTCGGTGGCGCCACCAAGACCGACATGGACATCACCCAGATCGTCTACCCCTCGACCGGCTATCTCGGCAAGAAGGGCACGCTCGTGGGCTATTACCTGCAGGGGCAGAGCGGACGGCCGATTGGCGAGACGGCGCCCGCAGCGCGTCTGGCGCTGGCGCTCGAGCAGGGCACCAGGATTCACCCGCAGTACGCCACCGAGTTCGAGCACGCCTTCTCGGTGGCCTGGCACAAGGTGAAGTGGAACAAGGGCTCGTGGTCGGCCACGCCGGCGGCCACCAAGGCCAAGCTGCGAGAGCCGCAGGGCCGGGTGTACCTGGCCGGCGACCATCTGGATCTGAACGCCTGGATGCAGGGCGCCTTCGAATCGGCGCGCCAAGTGGCGACCGCCATTCACGCCCGCGCCGGCGTCAGCACCCGCCAGCGGGTGCGCTGACGAGACGGGCGCTGATTGGCGGGCGCTACGCCGCCGTCAAGAGGAACATCAAGGCGACCGCGGCCACGGTGAGCACCAGGCCGGCGGGGATCCAGAGCAGAGTCAGATCTTCCATACCCTGAAAGTGTAGCGCAAAAGGAAAGGGCCGGTGCGCGTGAGCGCCCGGCCCTTCGTCGTGTTCTTCCCGAGTCCCTGGACCCGCCTGCCCTGAGCGTAGTCGAAGGGAGCCCCGCCTAGGTCCGTCCTTCGAGGAACGCCCGCAGCTTGATCACGCGCTCTTCGCGCGGGGTCAGGGTCTTCAGCACGGATTCGGTCTGCTCGCGCAGGTTCAGGCTGATCACCACTATCCGCAGGGATCACGCCCTTGGACGTTTTGACGTCATGACGCTACACTGGCCATATGGGCGTGACCAAGCGAGCGACAATCTACATTGATGCCGACCTCCACCGAGCTGCACGCATGAAGGCAGTGGAGACCGAGACGTCCGTGTCCGATCTGGTGAACACCGCGCTCAGGCAAAGCCTCGCAGATGACGCCGACGACCTTGCCGCATTTCGTGCCAGGGCCAAGGAACCGAACCTCGATTTCGAGGCGGTGGTGAAGGACCTTCGGCGTCGTGGCAAGCTATAAGCTGCTCATCAAACCGTCGGCTGGCAAGGAAATAGAGGCCCTTCCGAAGCAAGACCGTCGGCGTATCGTCGCGAAGATAGCGACTTTGTCGCTCGATCCCAGACCACCTGGCTGCGAGAAACTCTCGGGGCGCGAGCAATACCGTCTCCGACAAGGGAACTATCGAATCCTTTACGAAATTCAAGACCTTGATCTTGTCGTCGTGGTCGCCAAGGTCGGCCATCGACGTGAGGTCTATCGGTAGCCGTCTGCCGAACGTCGCCGCGTCGTGACGCGGCAAGTCGCCGGCCATCCGGCACTGCGGCTGATGCCGTCTCGCCGCCGAAGAAGCCGCCTAGGACGCTCGTGTCGATAACTCTTTCGCCAGGCACCCGTCTCGGCGTCTACGAGGTGCTCGACCAGATTGGTCAGGGCGGCATGGGCGCGGTGTTTCGCGCGCGCGACACGCAGCTGGGCCGCGTCGTTGCGCTCAAGACCCTGCCGGCGGAGTTCGCCTCTGATCCCGAGCGCGTGCGCCGCTTCGACCGCGAAGCCACGACCCTGGCGGCGCTGAATCACCCCCACATCGCGCACGTCTACGGCGTGGAGACGACGGCGGGCCCGTCTGGGTCCGGCGTGCGCGCCATCGCCATGGAGTTCGTGGAGGGGCAGGACCTGAGCACGCGGATCGGGTCGCTGCCGGCCGCTGAGGCCCTCCGGCTGGCGGCGCAGATCGCCGAGGCGCTCGAAGCCGCGCACGACGCGGGCATCGTGCACCGGGACTTGAAGCCGGCCAACGTGCGCGTCACGCCGACGGGGGTCGTCAAGGTGCTGGACTTCGGCATCGCGAAGTCGGTGGAGGCCCAGGGGGCGCTCGGCGCCACGACCTCGATGGCCACCGTGCCAGGCACGCGCATCGGCACGGCCGGCTACATGAGCCCGGAGCAACTGCGCGGACAGGAGGTCGACAAGCGCACGGACGTCTGGGCCTTCGGGTGCGTGCTATTCGAGATGCTCGCCGGCAGGCGCGTGTTCGGAGGCGCCACCGCGTCTGACGCCGCGGCCGCCAGCCTGGAGCGCGAGCCGGACTGGACGGCGCTTCCCGCCGCCACGCCCGCGACGCGATCGTGGCGCTGCTCAAGCGGTGTCTGCAAAAGGACCGCGGACGGCGGCTCAGGGACATCGGGGACGCCCGGCTCGTGATCGAGGACGCGATGAGCGCGGCCGCTCCCTGTGCGGGCGATCGGCATCCGCCGGAGCGGAAGGCAGTCACAACCGCCTTGGTCGCCATCACAGCCGCCCTCGTGGCCGCCGGCATCATCTGGTGGACGCTGCGAGACGAACGTGTCACGCCGCCGCCTCAGGTGCGATTCGAGATCGAGACGCCGGCGTCGCTGGCCTTGAACCTCACGACGACGACCCCCACCCTCGCCATGTCTGCGGACGGTCGTCGCCTCGCCTACGTGGACAACCGCATGATTGGCAGTGGCGGCGCGCTGGTGGTGCGCGGCATCGACGATCTCGTGCCGCGCCAGGTCGAGGGCGTGGCGCGAGCACGCGAGCCGTTCTTCTCGCCGGACGGCCAATGGCTCGGGTATCAGGGCGATCTGGGTCTGGAACGGGTGCCCGTCACGGGCGGCGCATCACAGGTGGTCGTGTCGACGAAAGGCCCCGTGCGCGGCGCCGCGTGGCTCGACGACGGCACGATTGTGTTCGCAACCACCGACCCCGCGTCGGGCCTGCTGCGCGTGGCCGAGGCCGGCGGAACACCCACCGTGCTTACCACGCCGAACCGCGACGCCGGCGAGGCGGACCACCTGTTTCCGGCGGCGTTGCCGGCGGGACGCGGCGTCCTGTTCACGGTCGTGTCCGCGTCGACGGGCGACGCCAGTGTGGCGGTGCTCGATCTCCGGAGCCAGACGACGAAGGTGGTGTTGCCGAGCGCCGCCTGCGCGCGCTACGCCTCGAGCGGACACCTGGTGTACGCCAGCGCACGTGCGCTACTGGCGGTGCCCTTCGACCTGCAGTCGCTCGAAGTCACGGGTGAGCCGGTCACGCTTGTGAACCGCGTGCTGATGGGCACGGCTGGCTGCGCGTACTTCGCGACGTCCGCGACGGGAGCGCTGTCGTACGTCCCGCTGTCCGCCGGCGACGGGCCTCCGCGCTCGCTGGTGTGGGTCGACCGGCAGGGAGCCGAGTTTCCGGGTACCTGGCGCCTGCGCGGGCGTACCAGGACGTGCGGCTGTCACCAGACGGGACGATGCTGGCCGTGTCGATTGCGGCGGACGACCGAGACGTGTGGACGTAGGACTTCGCGCGGGAGACGCTCACGCGCGTGACCACGGACCCCGCGACCGACCGCGCGCCTGTCTGGATGCCGGACGGCAAGCGCCTGGTACTCGCCTCCGTGCGCGCCGGCGCCAACAACCTCTATCGCCAGTCCGCGGACGGCAGCGGCGCCGCGGAGCGGCTGACGACGGTGTCTGGCAGCCAGATGCCCACGTCGATCACGAGCGACGGCGCAGTCCTGGTGGGGAATCAAACACTCACAGGCTTCTGGGAGCTGTTTCGCCTGCCCCTCGCACCTGGCGGTGTGGCAGAGCCTCTGCTCGATCTGCCCGGCAACGAAAACTATCCTGCGGTGTCGCCTAACGGTCGTTTTCTCGCATATGGCTCCGATGAGGCCGGATCGCGCCAGATTTTCGTCCGGCCGTTCCCGCGTGTAGGAGCCGCGCGGTGGCAGGTGTCGCGCGACGGCGGCGGTCTGCCGAAGTGGTCCAGGGATGGACGAGAACTCTTCTTCCACGACCTTGCCGGTCGCATCGTCGGGGTGGCGGTCGATACTTCAGGGCCGACGCTCGCGGTCGGCCCTCCGGCCATCGTCGTCGCTCGATTGTCGGCGCTCCGGGGCGATGCGAGCATCAGCCCGTTCGACGTCTCGCTCGACGGTCGTCGGTTTCTCATCGTGAAGTCGAGCGACGCACCCGCGGCGGGCGGGCGCATCGTGGTATGGCTGAACCCACTTGGAACGCAGTAGCCGAGGACTGGGCGGCATGGCTCGCCGTCGGTCCGTGCGACCGGGTTGGGTGAAGTCTGAGGTGTGGATTCTGGCGCCGGGGTGATCAGCGCAGAATCTGGGCTGAGACGGGGCGGAGTCCGACTATCGCCGCAAAAGGAAAGGGCCGGTGCGCGTGGAACGCCCGGCCCTTCGTCGTGTTCTTCCCGAGTCCCGAGCCCCGCCTGCCCTGAGCGCAGTCGAAGGGAGACCCGCCTAGGTCCGTCCTTCGAGGAACGCCCGCAGCTTGCGGCTGCGCGAGGGGTGCCGCAGCTTGCGCAGCGCCTTGGCTTCGATCTGGCGGATGCGCTCGCGGGTGACGGCAAAGTTCTGCCCCACTTCCTCGAGCGTGTGCTCCGAGCCCTCGCCCACGCCGAAGCGCAGCTTGATGACCCGCTCTTCGCGCGGGGTCAGCGTCTTCAACACGGATTCGGTCTGCTCGCGCAGGTTCAGGTTGATGACCGCGTCGGACGGCGACACCGCCGAACGGTCTTCGATGAAGTCGCCGAGATGCGAGTCTTCTTCTTCGCCGATCGGCGTCTCGAGCGAGATGGGCTCCTGGGCGATCTTCAGCACCTTGCGCACCTTCGACACCGGGATGTCCATGCGCCGCGCGATCTCTTCCGAGGTCGGCTCGCGCCCCAGCTCCTGCACCAGCGCCCGCGAGGTGCGGATCAGCTTGTTGATCGTCTCGATCATGTGCACGGGGATGCGGATCGTGCGCGCCTGGTCGGCAATGGCGCGGGTGATCGCCTGCCGGATCCACCACGTGGCGTAGGTCGAGAACTTGTAGCCGCGGCGGTACTCGAACTTGTCGACCGCCTTCATCAGGCCGATGTTGCCTTCCTGAATCAGGTCGAGGAACTGCAGGCCCCGGTTGGTGTACTTCTTGGCGATCGAGACCACCAGGCGGAGGTTGGCTTCGACCAGCTCTTTCTTCGCCTGCTCGGCCTGCGCTTCGCCGCGCATGATCACTTCAAGGGTGTGGCGCAGGTTCTCGGGGCTCTCTTCGAGCCCGTCGCTCAGGCGCTTCACCTCGACCTTCAGATCCTTGTGCCGCTTGAGGAGGTTCTTCTTCTCCTCTTCCTTCAGCTTCGGGGTCTTCTTGGTGACGATCTTCGGGTTGAGGGTCTTGTTGACCAGGTCGAGTTCGCGCTGCACCTTCTGCACGATCTCGACGGCGTCTTTCACTTCCTCGATCATCCGGCGCTTCACCGCTTCGGTGAACTCGATCTTCCGGATCAGCTTCGAGACGTCGATCTGGGCGCGCATGTGCTTCCACGCGGCCTTGCGATACTTCTTCTTGTCCTTCTTCAGGATGACGTCGAGCTTTTCCTGCAGCTTCTCTTCGTTCAGCCGCGCCTTGCGCACGCTGTCGATCTGCTTCAGGAACTGCTGGGCGCGCTGCTCGATGCGGTCGTCGGTGATCTCTTCGTCGTTGAAGATCACCAGCTCGCGGACGGTGCGCTCACCGGCCTTGAGCTGGTCGCCCATGCGGATGACGGCCTTGATGATGGCCGGCATGCGTGAGATCGACTTGATCACCGAGAGCTTGCCGCGCTCGATGCGCTTGGCAATCGCCACTTCGCCCTCGCGGGTGAGCAGCGGCACGGTGCCCATCTCGCGCAGGTACATGCGCACGGGGTCGTTGGTCTTGTCGAGCGCGCCCGGAGTGAGGTCGAGCTCCATGCCGTCTTCGGTGACGGCCGGACCCTCGCTGCGCTCCATCGTGTCGCGCTCGCGATAGCCCTTTTCGGTGTCGACCAGGTCGATGCCGGCGTACCGAAGACGGTGAGGAGCTCGTCCAGTTCCTCCGGGTTCGAGGTCAGCTCGGCGGGAAGGACGTCGTTCACTTCGTCGTAGAGGAGGTAGCCCTTCTCCTTGCCCATGGCGAGGAGTTGACGGACTTCGTCGTACTTGTCTTCGAGTGACAAGGGCGACCCCCCGACGGGGAACGGTGCAACGCGACTGGCTTTATGTGTGCTCACGGGTGTTGTGGGTAGCTTTTCATTGTAGCCCGCGAAGGGCCGCTAAGTTTCACCAAGTCGCCGCCTGATGGCAATCTTTTTCATCACCAATTCGGTCAGTCGTGGCGATGACGGATCCCGCGCGGCGAGGCGGGCGATTTCGGCGTCGATGTCGGTGAGTTCCCGGCGCGTGCGGCCGTCTCTGAGCGCGTCCACGCACGCGTTCAGGTCGAGCACCGGCGCCTGGCGCTCGGAGCCGGCCTTGGCCAGCATCTGCGCCTCCCTCTCGGTTAGACGCTCCATGAGCGCCGTTGGCAACATCGCGGCATCGCCGTGCGCCAGCTCAACCGCTTTCGTGAGCAGACCCTGCGAGGCAAGTCCTTCCAAATCTTCAGGTTGCAGCACCTTCAGGGCCGCGGCCGCCGCCTCGGGCAAATGCAAAATCGCCCACAGCAGGCCCCGTTCCGTGTCGGTCACGTGGCTGGCTGCGGGCGTGACCCGTATGGGTAGAGACGTCTTCTTCGCCGCCGCGGCCTTGCGGATCTCCGAACGCACCACCTCCTCTGTGACGCGGGCCTTGTGCGCCAGGCGGTCGGCGAACTGGTCACGGGTGGCCGCATCCGGGATGCGTGCCGCCACGGCCAGCATCTGCGTGAGGAACTCGCGGCGGCTGTCGTCGCGCGTGAGATTGTGTGCAGCGGCGCCTCGGTCGAGCAGGAACTCGAGGTACGGCTGCGAGTCCTTCAATTCCTTGAGGTAGGCCTCGCGCCCATGCTGCTGCATGAAGGTGTCGGGATCTTCGCCCCCCGGCAGCCGCGCCACGTTCACGGTGAAGCCTTCGCCGACGAGCAGCTCACACGACCGCTCCGCGGCATTCTGGCCGGCGTTGTCGGGGTCGAAATTGATGATCACCTTGGGCGTGAAGCGCCGCAGCATCTGCGCCTGCTGGGTGGTGAGCGCGGTGCCGCACGTGGCCACCACGGGCAGGCCGCCGGCCTGGAAGAGCTGGGCGAAGTCGAAGTAGCCCTCCACCACGATGGCGAACCCGGTCTTCCTGAGCTCGCCCTTCGAATGGTTGAGCCCGTAGAGCGTGCGGCTCTTGGTGTAGATCGGCGTCTCTGGCGAGTTCAGGTACTTGGGCACCTGGCCAGGCTCGAGCGCGCGCCCGCCGAAGGCCACGATCGACCCGGTGTCACGGCTGATTGGCACCATCAACCGGCCACGAAAGCGATCAGTGACAGAGCCATCGTCGCGCACGCTCACGAGCCCGCTCGAACGAATCAGGCCCGCGGCGAAGCCCTGCGCCTGGAGCCGCTTGTACAGGCCATCGCGTGAATTCGGCGCCCAGCCCAGCTGCAGGGCGGTGACGGTGGCCGGGGTGAGCCCCCGGTCGCGTTCCAGGTACTCGCGGTAGCGCGTGCCGGCCGCCGACGCGAGCTGTTCGGCGAAGTGCACCGCGGCCACTTCGTGCATCTTGAGCAGCGCCTCGCGCTCGGCCGCGCTCTCGGGCTGGCCATCGCCCGACTCCATCTGCGGGATGGGCACGCCGAACTTGCCGGCCACGAGCTTCACGGTGTCCTGGAAGCCGAGCTTCTCCTGCAGCTCCACGAACTTGAACACGTCGCCGCCCACGCCGCAGCCGAAGCAGTGGAAGAAGCCCTTGTCGCGGTTGACCGTGAAGGACGGCGACTTCTCGCCGTGGAAGGGGCAGAGCCCCTTGTAGCTGGCGCCCGCCTTCTTCAACGACACGTAGTCTTGAATCACCGCGACGATGTCGGCAACGGCGCGCACTTCGTCGATGAAGGACTGCGGGAACTTGGGCATGGCGGCGGAACCACCTACTTTACCGCCTCGTGCTGTTATACTCGCCGTTCCCCCAGACAATTCGGCTCGTATGCACGCTGGCGACACGCGGCCTTCCCCCGGCCGGAGGCGTGCGCCAGGCGATACAGGGGAACCGTGACGTCCTGGAACGAGTTCAAGAACACCATCCTGCCCTGGCTGCTCGCGGCCAGCGTGGTGACCTTTCTCGTGATGGAGCACCGCCGCACCACCGACGCGCTGCTCGGCGCCAATGCGCGGTTGGCCGTGGCGGTCGAAGAGCAGGGCAAGGCGCTCGAGGGCGTGCGCGCGCTGCTCTCGGCGCAGGGCTATACCGTGCCCCCTCTGAACGCTCAGCAGTAGTCCGCGGACTGCGTGAGCGCGTGCGCCTGACCTCGCGGATTGCCCTGCGGATGTTCGACCTGGCCGACATCTGGGCCAGACGCACCGGTGAAGAGGTGCGCCTGGTCTCGGCCAACGACCACGTGCACAGCCGGAAATCGGCCCACTACGAGGGCCGCGCCATCGACCTGCACAGCTCGGCCAACGGCGCGCTGGCGCGAGCGCTGCGCGCGCTCGGCTACGCGGTGTTGTGGAACGTGCCGGGCCACTTCGGCCACGTGCACGTCGAGGCGGGTGCCTCCGAGCCGGCGCCCGTGACCCGCGGGCGGGGCGGCGTCAGCGTGCCTGCTCGTAGCCCGTGAGCACGTTCACGACGTTGACGCCAATGGCGTCCACGGCATAACCGCCCTCCATCACGAACACGGTGGGGCGGCCGAGCCGGGCGATCCGCGCGCCGAGCCGCGAGAAGTCGGCGCCCGTGAGCGCGAAGCGCGAGATCGGGTCGTGGGCGTAGGTGTCGACGCCGAGCGACACGACGATCGCGTCGGGCGTGTCCTTGGCGATCACCTCGCAGGCCAAGTCGAGCGCCGCACCGTAACTGTCCCAGGCCGTGCCGTGGGGCAGCGGGTAGTTGACGTTGTAGCCGGCGCCGGCGCCCACGCCGTGCTCGTCGGCGTGCCCGAGGAAGTAGGGGTACTCGATGCGCGGGTCGCCGTGCAGCGACACGAAGAGCACGTCGCGGCGCGCGTAGAAGATGCTCTGCGTGCCGTTGCCGTGGTGATAGTCCACGTCGAGGATGGCCACGTGCGCGCGGCCCTGGTCGAGCAGATACTGGGCCGCAATCGCGGCGTTGTTCAGATAGCAGTAGCCGCCCATGGCGGCCGCGGCGGCGTGGTGGCCGGGCGGACGGCACAGCGCGAAGGCGCTCGACGCGCCGTCGACGATGGCCTGCGCGCCGGTGAGCGCCACGTCGGCGCCGGCCTGTACGGCGTCCCATGTGCCGGCGGTGATGGGCACGCCCGCGTCCATCGAGTAGAACCCGAGCCGGCCGTCGATGTGTTCGGGCACGCGGTCGTGGCGCAGGCCGGGCACCGGCCACACGAGCGGCAGGGCGTCGTTGGTGCGGCCCAGCGCGGTCCAGTCGGTCCAGGCGGTGGCCAGGAAATCCACGTAGGCGGCGTCGTGCACGCGCCGCACCGGGTCGAGCCCGAAGGCGCGCGGGGCCGTCACCTCACCCAGCCGCGTCTCTTCCACCCGCGCCAGAATCATGTCGGCGCGTCGCGGCATCTCGAAGCACGGCTGCATCTGGCCGTCGATGAGCTCGCCGTGGCCGTGATGGCCACGGTGGCGATCGGAATAGACGGTCAGCATGGCGCCGTCAGAGCCGCCAGAGGCGGAGCCCGGTGGCCAGCACGGCCTGCGGGTCGTGCGCGCACTTCACGTCGGCGAAGAGGCCCCCCGGCACCACTCGCGTGGCCAGGGTCGCGATGCCCATCTCGGCGTACTCGCGGTGCGGCACGGCGGCCACCACGGCCGACGCCGTCGGCAGATCGTCCCAGGCCGTGAGCGTGACGCCGTACTCGTGTTCGCACGCCGCCGCGTCGGCAATCGGATCGTGAATCGAGACGCGCACGCCGAAGCTGGCCAGCTCGCGCACGATGTCGATGACCTTGCTGTTGCGCAGGTCGGGGCAGTTCTCCTTGAAGGTCATGCCCAGCACGATGACGTCGGCGCCCTTCACCTGCAGGTCGTGGGCGATCATCTTCTTGATGATCTGCTCGGCCACGTATTTGCCCATGCCGTCGTTGATGCGGCGGCCGGCCAGGATCACCTGCGGCGTGTAGCCGAGCATCTCGGCCTTGTGCGTGAGGTAGTAGGGGTCGACGCCGATGCAGTGCCCGCCCACCAGCCCCGGACGGAACGGCAGGAAGTTCCACTTCGTGCCGGCGGCCGCGAGCACCTCGAGGGTGTCGATGCCGATGCGATGGAAGATCAGGGACAGCTCGTTCATGAGCGCGATGTTCAGATCGCGCTGCGTGTTTTCGATCACCTTGGCGGCTTCGGCCACCTTGATGCTGCTGGCCGGATAGACGCCCGCGGTGATCACCGACCCGTAGACCTCGGCCACCTTCGCCAGCGTGGCCGGCGTATCACCCGACACCACCTTGGTGATCTTCGTGAGCGTGCGTTCCTTGTCGCCGGGATTGATGCGCTCGGGGCTGTAGCCCACGAAGAAGTCCTGCTTCCAGGTGAGGCCCGAGTGCTGCTCGATGATCGGGATGCACACTTCCTCGGTGGCGCCAGGGTAGACCGTGGATTCGAACACCACGATCGCGCCCTTCTTGATGTGCTTGCCGACGGTTTGCGACGAGGAGATGAGCGGCCCGAAATCCGGCGTGTGGGCGTCGTCCACCGGGGTGGGCACGGCCACGATGATGAAGTCGGCGCCGGCGATGATGGCCGGGTCGGTGCTGCACGTGAGGTGCACAGCGGCCTTTAGATCGGCGGTGCTCACTTCGCCGGTCGGATCCACGTGCCGGCCATAGGCAGCCACCTTCTCGGCGGACAGGTCGAAGCCCAGCGTCTTGAACTTCTTGCCGAATTCGACGGCGAGGGGAAGGCCCACGTAGCCCAGGCCGATGACTGCGATTGTGTCCATGCTGTGTGATCCTGAGGCGGTCGCGCCGGTCATGACGAAGGGGTTAGTTTACCCTGCTGGCGCCCGAACGCCGATCCGCCGCTGGCAGATCTGGGCAGTTCCACGCTACCAGTCAGTGGGCTGATAGTCCTTCAGGAACTGTCCCCAGACGTGCCGGCCGGAATTGATGCCGGCGATGATCGGGTCGACGATGCGCGCGGCCCCATCGACGATGTCGAGGGGCGGGTGGAAGCGGTGCTCGGCCACCTTGCGGGCCGCAATCTGCGCGGCATCTTCGTCGGTGACCCAGCCGGTGTCGACGCTGTTCATGTGGATGCCGTCGGCGTGGTAATCGGCCGCCGAGGTGCGCGTCATCATGTTGAGCGCGGCCTTGGCCATGTTGGTGTGGGGATGCCGCGTGGTCTTGAACTTCCGGTAGAACTGCCCCTCCACCGCCGACACGTTCACGATGTGCTTGTCGCGATCGGGCGTGCGCATCAGCAACGGCTTCAGCCGGGCGTTGAGGATGAACGGCGCCACGGCATTCACGAGCTGCACTTCGAGCAGTTCCACCGCCGGCACCTCGTCGAGCATCAGGCGCCACGAGTTGCGCTCGCGCAGGTCCACCTGCTGCAGGTCCTGATCGAGCTGCCCCTCCGGGAAGAGCGCCTCCGGCAGCGCCAGATCG
Organism: uncultured Acidobacteriota bacterium; assembly: GCA_963814395.1. Classification (GTDB taxonomy): domain Bacteria; phylum Acidobacteriota; class Vicinamibacteria; order Vicinamibacterales; family UBA2999; genus CADEFD01. The sequence continues at coordinate 7,060 of CAWFCS010000023.1, read as the reverse complement.
CCGGGGAGCAACGGCATCTGCGACAACGCGGCCGCGTGGGTCAGGCCGGCCAGCGCCAGCCCGCCTGGCGACGGCACGGCCACGGCGCCGTCGGCCACGAGATGAGCGCCGCGCAGACCTTCGTAGGCGCCGAGCAGCGGGCGCGCGCGCTCGGCCAGGGTGCCGATCGCCGCGGCTTCGCCGGCCATCATGTGCTCGTAGAAGGCGGGCGGGCGCCGCACCGTCTGGCAGGCGTTGTTGACGATGAAGTCGAGGCGCGCGCGGGTGGCGAGCAGGTGCTGGCAGAAGCCCTCGACGCTGGGCGTGTGACGCAGATCGAGGCCGAAGATCTCGAGGCGGTGGCCCCACTCCGTGAAATCGGCCTCGGCCGCGTAGCGCGCTGCTGAATCCCGCGGAAACCGCGTGGTGACGATCAGGTGAGCGCCCGCGCGCAGCAGCTTGATCCCGGCCTGGTAGCCAATCTTCACCCGTCCGCCGGTGAGCAGGGCCACGCGGCCGCGCAGGTCGGCGGTTTCGCTGCGTTTGCGGTAGTTGAGCTGGGCGCACGCCGGGCAGAGCTGATCGTAGAAGTGGTGCACGGTCGAGTAGTCCTGCTTGCAGATGTAGCAGTTCTGCGGTGCGACCACCTCGCGGAACTCCGGCGCGTCGGCCACCTCGTGCTGCACGAAGCCGGCAGGTGGATGCACATTGGGGGTGGTGAACACCGGTTTGCGGCGCAAGGTGCGGATGCCCGTGTCCGACAACACCTGTTGGTCGCGCTCCACCTTCTCGGCCGTGCGATGTCGCACTCTGGCCTTCACCAGTCGGCGCCGATCGGGCACCGAAGGGCAGAAGACATCGCCGGCGGCCCGCACCAGCCGGTTGCGCTCGTCGTCCGACAGGCCGGCGAGCAGCGTGCGATCGGCGGCGACGGATTCGAGCAGGGCGGTGGCGGCCCGCAACGGCTCGGCCAAATCAGCGGCAGGGAGGGGCTTCACGTCGGACACCGCCATCAATTATGCCCCGGCCGCATCTGGCCAGCGCTCGCGCGCGCACAGGGCGAGACCCGTGGCCACCGACGTCAGCTCCTCGCCGCCGGTCACGGTGGCGGCGCCAAAACGGTCGATGAAGATCTGCCGCACCGCGGGCACGAACGACGAGCCGCCGGTGAGGAAGACCCGGTCGATGTCGCCGGGCGACAGCCCCGTGGCGGCCATCAGGCGATCGACGCAGGCTGACATCGCGGTCAAGTCGTCGCCGATCCACTGCTCGAAATCGGCTCGCGTCACGCGCGTGCGAATCGTGACCGCTCCCGACTCGAACACGAAGTCCGCCTCGGTGGCCGCCGACAACGCGAACTTCGTGCGCTGCACGGCTTCGTGCAGCTGGAACCCCAGGTCGTGCCGGACGAGCCACAGGAACGCTCCGAGCTTGTCGGGATGCGCGGCGGTGCGCCGCACGCGCTCCAGGATGTCGAGCGTGTCGGGCGAGCGCAGGAACGACAGGTGGTGCCACCGTTCGAGCCGTTCGTACGGCCAGCTCGGCACCGGCAGCACCTTGTCGGGCGGCGACAGATAGTCGTCGCCCAGGCCCAGGCGCGGCGCCACGAGGTGGCGTACGAGGTGCTTGTCGAAGGCGTCGCCGGCCATGGGCACGCCGTCGGTGCCGAGGATGTCGCTGGGGCGGCGCCCGCGCTGCCGCACGCCCGGGCCCACCTGCATCACCGTGAAGTCGCTCGTGCCGCCGCCGAAGTCGCCAATCAGGATGCGCTCGTCATGCGTCGAGCCGCGTCTCGTAGGCGTAGGCCGCCGCCACCGGTTCGTATTCGAACGCGATCTCGTCGAAGCCCGCGAGCCGCATCGCCTCGTGCAATCGTCCCGGCGGCGAACTGGTCGAGTTCGTCGTCGGCCGGCAGCGAGAAGTGCACCGGACGGCCGAGCACGATGCGCCGGGGCGCTGGCTGCGCCACGTGATCGCCGATGTGCTTGCCGATGATCGCGATGAGGCGCTCGAGCGCGTAGTACTTGGTGCCGACCACCGTGCCCTCGAAGCTGCGATCGCCCAGATACGCCTTGAGCGACTGGATGAACCGGCCCTTGTGCTCGGTGGCGAGATAACGCTCGATGGCCGCCCAGCCAGCCGACGTGGGCTTGCGCGACTCGAAGTAGAGCACCGACGGAAACGTCGGGCGATCGCCGTGCGTGCTGCCGAAGGGCAGCAACCGTGGTGGGGCAGTGCCCTCGGCGATGGCGACGGCACTGTTGCTCGTGCCGAAGTCGACACCGATCCACGCGTGCGGCATCGCGCGATCTTATCGCGCCGCGCATGCGCGGATGGCCTTGCTACAATGGCCGTCCCTTCATGACATCAATTCCCGCCCTCATCGCCCAAGAGCTCAACGTTCGTGTCGCGCAGGTCGAAGCCGCCGTCGCGCTGCTCGACGACAAGGCCACCGTGCCGTTCATCGCGCGCTACCGCAAGGAAGCCACCGGCGGGCTCGACGACACGCAGTTGCGCACGCTCGACGAGCGCCTCACCTATCTGCGCGAGCTCGAGGACCGGCGCGCGGCCATCCTCAAGAGCATCGAGGAGCAGGGCAAGCTCACGCCCGAGCTGACGCGATCGATCCACGAGGCCGTCACGAAGGCGCGCCTCGAGGATCTGTACCTGCCCTACAAGGTGAAGCGGCGCACCAAGGCGCAGATCGCGCGCGAGGCCGGCCTGGAACCGCTCGCGACCGGGCTGCTGCAGGACCCGTCGCAAGACCCCGCAGGTGGCCGCAGCCGCCTACGTGGATGCGGAGAAGGGCGTGCCCGACGTGGCCGCCGCGCTCGACGGCGCGCGCTGGATCCTGATGGAGACGTTTGCCGAAGACGCCGAGCTCATCGGCCATTTCCGCGCGATGGTGTGGGAACGCGGCGAGTGGAAGTCCGCGGTGGCACCCGGCAAGGAAGCCGAGGGCGTGAAGTTCTCCGACTACTTCAGCGCCACCGAGCAGGTGAAGACGGTGCCGTCGCACCGCGTGCTCGCGCTGCTGCGCGGTCGCAAGGAAGGCGTACTGCGCCTGTCGGTGGGGTTGCCCGACGAAGGCGTGGCCGGGCCCAGTGAGCCCGAGCGCCGCATCGCCGCGCGGGTGGGCATCGCGAACCAGGGCCGGCCCGCCGACGCGTGGCTGCTCGACACCGTGCGCCTCACGTGGAAGGTGAAGATGCTGCTGCATCTCGAGGTGGAGACCGAGACGCGCTTGCGCGAGCAGGCCGAGCTCGAGGCCATCCGCGTGTTCGGCCGCAACCTGCACGACCTGCTGCTGGCGGCTCCGGCCGGTCAGCGCGTGACGATGGGTCTCGACCCGGGCATCCGCACCGGCGTGAAGGTGGCGGTCGTGGACGGCACCGGCAAGGTGCTCGACACGGCCACCGTCTATCCGCACGAGCCGCGCAAGGACTGGGCGGGGTCGCTGCGCACGCTCGGGCAGCTCGCCGCCAGGCACGGCGTGCAGCTCATCGCCATCGGCAACGGCACGGCGTCGCGCGAAACCGACACGCTCGCGGCCGATCTGATGAAGGCGCTGCCCGACCTGCCCGCTCACCAAGGTGATGGTGTCGGAAGCGGGCGCCTCGGTCTACTCGGCGTCGGAGCTGGCCGCCAAGGAGTTCCCGGACCTCGACGTGTCGCTGCGCGGGGCCGTGTCGATCGCGCGGCGTCTGCAGGATCCGCTCGCGGAGCTCGTGCGCATCGATCCCAAGGCGATTGGCGTGGGCCAGTATCAGCACGACGTGAGCCCGCTGCAGCTCGGCAAGACGCTCGATGCGGTGGTGGAAGACTGCGTGAACGCGGTGGGCGCGGACCTGAACACGGCCTCGGTGCCGCTGCTGGCGCGCATCTCGGGCCTGACCGACTCGCTGGCCAGCAACATCGTGGCGTTTCGCGACGCCAACGGCCCGTTCCGCAGCCGCAAGCAGTTGCTGAAGGTGCCGCGCGTGGGCGAGCGCACCTTTCAGCAGGCGGCCGGCTTCCTGCGCGTGGTCAACGGCGACGATCCGCTCGATGCCTCGGCCGTGCATCCCGAGGCCTACCCGGTGGTGGAACGCATCGTGGCGCGCACGGGCCTGGCCGTCGGCGACCTGATCGGCAAGTCGGCCGTGTTGAAGACGCTGGCGCCCGAGGACTTCGCCGACGCGCAGTTCGGCCTGCCCACGGTGAAGGACATCCTGGCGGAGCTCGACAAGCCGAGCCGCGATCCGCGGCCCGAGTTCAAGCGCGCCACGTTCAAGGACGGCGTGCAGGAGCTGCGCGACCTGGTCGCCGGCATGCAGCTCGAAGGCGTGGTCACGAACGTGACCAACTTCGGCGCGTTCGTCGACATCGGCGTGCATCAGGACGGCCTGGTGCACGTGTCGCAGCTGGCCGATCGCTTCGTGAAGGATCCGCGCGAGGTGGTGAAGGCCGGCGACGTGGTGAAGGTGCGCGTGGTGGAAGTGGATGCCGCGCGCAAGCGCATTGCCCTCACGATGAAGAGCGGCGAGGTGCGGCCGCCCGCCAGGCGGCGAGGCAAGGCCGGCGCGACGCCCGAGGCCGGCGCCGGCCCCGCGCCGTCGCCCCGCAGCCCGGTCGCCGCCGGCGCGTCCCGCGCCCACGCCGAGCACGGCGTTCGCCGCCGCATTCGCCAAGCTCCAGGGCAAGGGGTAGGGTTAGAATCAGCCCACCTTGACGGCCTTCCCCCGGCTCCGCCCCGTGGTGCGCCTGCTGCTCGTTGCCGGCGCCATCGTCAGCGCAAGCGTTCAGGCCGGGATGCAGGTGCCGGCCATACCCCCGGCGATTGGGTCGGCCGCATCGCCGGCATCCGCGCCAGCGCCTCGGGACCCGGAAGCGGGCGGTCTCCTCATTCGGCACTATCCGCCAGAGGTCTATGAGGGCGGCGGACAGAACTGGGCGCTGCTGCAGGACTCCCGGGGCGTCATCTACGTCGGGTCGACCAGCGCACTGCTCGAATACGACGGCGTGACCTGGCGCCGCATCCAGACGCCCACCAAGACCACCATCCGTTCGCTGGCCGCCGACGCGAGCGGTCGGATCTATGTCGGCGCGGTCGGCGACCTGGGCTACATCGAGCCCGACGAACACGGCGAGACCCGCTTCGTGTCGCTGCTCGACAAGGTGCCGGCCGACGTGCGCGTGTTCGAGGACGTGTGGCGAACCTTCGCCGCGCCCGAGGGCATCTACTTCCAGACGCAGATTGGCCTGTTCCGCTGGGCCGACGGCGTCATGAAAGTCTGGAAGCCGACCGGCCGGATCTTCAATCGCGCGCAGTTTGCCAACGACACGCTCTACATCGGCCAGGCCGGCGGCGTGCTGATGAAGCTCAGGAACGACGTGTTCGAGCCGGTGCCCGGCGCGGAACGGATGGGCACCGAGGCCTATCCCATCATCATTCCCTACGACGAGACGCGGTTGCTGATGGGCACTCGCGCCGGCGGGCTGTTTCTCTACGACGGCGCCACGATGCGTCCCTTCGCCACCGACGCGGATGCGGTCATCACGACCAAGAATCTCTACCGCGCCTTCAACCTGCCGAACGGCTCCATCGCGCTGGCCACGACGGCCGCTGGCGTGGTCATTCTCGACCGGCAGGGTCGTCTGCTCGAGCACGTGGATCAGAGCGACGGCCTGTTGAGCCCGTCGGTCTACTACCTGATGCCCGACCGCGAGGGCGGCCTGTGGCTGGCGCTCGCCGTCGGCCTGGCTCGCGTCGAGGCCCAGTCTCCGTTTTCCCTCTACGGTCCCGAGCACGGGCTGCGCGCGGCCGCGAGCGATCTGCGCCGCCACGACGGGCGTCTCTACATCGCCCACGGTCAGGGCGTGCAGTATCTCGCGCCGCGGGCGACCGGTCCTCCTGAACTGTTGAACGTCACTGGCGTGGCCAACCAGTGCTGGGCCTTCAAGGAGTTCGTGGATCCCGACGGCAAGACGCCGCCCCAGCTGCTGCTCACGGCCAGTGACGGGCTCTACCGCGTCACGCGGCTCAGTCGCCGAGCCAATCGTCGAATCCGCCAATCGCTCGTTCGGCACGTTCGTCGTCACGACGTCGCGCGTGGACCCGCATCGCATCTGGGTGGGACTGGCCGACGGACTCGCCTCGCTCATCTGGGCGAACGGGCGCTGGGTGAACGAAGGACGCGTGGCCGGGGTGTCCGACCAGGTGCGCAGCCTGCACCAGCAGGCCGATGGCACCCTGTGGGCCGGAACGCAGTCGTCCGGGCTGCTCCTGCTTCGCGGCGCCGATGTTGCCAGCGGGGCCGGGCCTCGCCCGGTCCGCCCCGGCGGTCGAACGCTACGGCGCGGAGCAGGGCCTGGCGCAGGGCGGGTCCGCGCGTCATCGCCATCGCCGACAAGATGTATGTCGGCGTGCTCGGCAAGACGGCCGTGTTCGACCCGTCGACGAAGCGCTTTGTGCCCGACACCACCTTCGACGTGGTCGAGCGTGACGAAGACTCGGGGTTCATCAACTTCACCGAGGGACCGGATGGGCGCATCTACGTCTCGTCGGGCCGCGATGCAGCCGTCATGACCCGTCAGGCGGATGGCAGCTACAGCGTCGATCGACAGCTCTTCAGCCGCTTCTCGGCGGACCGGACCGGCGCCTTCTATGCCGAGAAGAGCGGCGTGCTCTGGTTCGGTACGGGTGGCCGGCTGGCGCGTTTCGACACGACCAGATTCTCGCGCGCCACGCCCCAGTTCGCGGCGCTGCTCCGCCGCATCACCATCAATCAATCTTCGCGCGCGTCAGCGGACACCGGGGGCGGCAACCCGCCGGCGCTGGCGCGCGGACAGCCGATCGTTGCGCTTCGAGTTCGCGGCGCCGTCGTTCCTGAACGAGCGCACGACCCAGTATCAATCGCGTCTCGACGGCATCGACGGCGACTGGTCGGCCTGGTCCACGGAGTCGCGGCGCGACTACACCAACCTGTCGTTCGGTGACTACCGCTTCCACGTGCGCGCCCGCAATGAGCTCAGTCAGGTGAGCGACGAGGGCACCTACGCCTTCACCATCCTTCCGCCCTGGTACCGCACCTGGTGGGCC
>CAWFCS010000022.1:0-17925 GCA_963814395.1 uncultured Acidobacteriota bacterium | reverse complement strand
CCACACGCAGGTGGCGCCTCCGGGTGACTGGCCGGTCTACGGCGGCGATGCCGGCGGCCGCAAGTACTCGGCGCTCACCGCCATCACGGCGGCCAACGTGGCGTCGTTGCGTAAGGTGTGGGAGTGGAAGACCGGCGAGCAGCCCAACAAGGAACTCGGCACCTTCCCCGGTGCCTTCCAGACCACGCCGCTGATGATCGACGGCGTGCTCTACCTGAGCACGCCCTACAACCGCGTGGTGGCCCTCGACGCCGCGACCGGCCGCGAGATCTGGGCCTACGATCCGCGCGCCTACGACGACGGGCAGCCGGCCAGCGGCCAGGGCTTCGTGCACCGCGGCGTGGCCGCCTGGCGCGACCGCGGCCAGCTCCGCATCTTCCTCAACACGCGCCACCGGCTGATCGCGCTCGACGCGAAGACCGGTGTGCCGGTGACCAGCTTCGGCCGCGGCGGAGAGATCGATCTGTCGCAGGGACTGATCTGGCCGATCAACAAGAAGCACTACGCCAATACGTCTCCACCGGTGATCTACAAGGACCTCGTGATCCTCGGCAGCGGCGTCGGCGATCGCCTGACCTACAAGAACGACCCCCCCGGCGACGTGCGGGCGTTCGACGCGCGCACCGGCGCGCTCGCCTGGACCTTCCACACCATTCCGCAGCCGGGCGAGTTCGGCAACGAGACGTGGCAGGAGGGGTCGTGGAAGTTCACCGGCCACACCAACGTGTGGGCGCCCATGACGCTCGACGCCGAACGCGGGCTGCTCTACCTGCCGGTGAGCACGCCGAGCAACGACTACTACGGCGGCCGTCGGCCCGGCTCGAATCTCTACGGCGAGTCGCTGGTCTGCCTCGATGCCGCCACCGGCAAGCGCAAGTGGCACTACCAACTGGTGCACCACGGCCTGTGGGACTACGACCCGGCCGCGCCCCCCAACCTCGTGACCATTCGCGCCAACGGCCGGCGCGTCGATGCGGTGGTGCAGCTCACCAAACAGGGCTTCGCGTTCGTCTTCGATCGCGTCACCGGTCGACCGGTGTGGCCGATCGAAGAGCGGCCCGTGCCGCAGAGCGATGTGCCGGGCGAGCAGAGCTCGCCAACCCAGCCCTTCCCGACCAGACCCGTGCCTTTCGTTGAGCAAGGCGTGACGCTCGACGACGCCTTCGACCTCACGCCGGAGCTGAAGGCCGCGGCGCAGGCCGAGATGCGGAAGTTCCGCCTCGGCCCGGTCTACACGCCGGGCTCGCTGCAGGGCACGATGACCCGGCCCGGAGTATGGGGCGGGGCCAACTGGGGCGGTGGGGCGTTCGATCCTGACTCGGGGATGCTCTACCTGAAGACGGTCAACGCGGGCCACATCATCCGCATCGAGAAGCGCGACCCCGACGCGCCCACCACGCGCCCGGGCGAAGTGGATGCCGACTACACGAATCGCGGTCTGCCCGGCTGGTTCATGGACGGGCTGCCGCTCACCAAACCGCCCTACGCGCGCATCGTGGCGATGAACCTGAACGCCGGCACCATCGCCTGGCGCGAGCCGTTCGGCGACTATCCCGCGGTGCGCCAGCAACTCGAGAAGCTGGGCGTGGCGGCGCCCGCCGCGCTCGGCGCGCAGGGACCCGCCGGGCTCATCGTCACCAAAGGCGGCGTGATCTTCGTGGGCGGCGGCGACCGCGCGTTCCATGCGCTCGACAAGACCACGGGCCGCGAGTTGTGGAGCGCCCCCACGCTCGAGACGACCGGCACGCCCATGACCTACGCCACGGCGACGGGCCGGCAGTTCGTGGTGGTGGCGACCGGACGCGGCGCCGAGGCCACGCTCCTGGCCTACAGCCTGCCTTAGAGCAGGGACCGGGGACTAGGGACTAGGGACTGGGAACGAGGGAACGAGGGAACGAGGGGAACGGAGGGGAACGGAGGGGACAGCTAGCGCAACGGGTAGCGCGCGTCGATGGCGTCGAGGTAGAGGCGCGTCTCGCGATACGCCACGGTGCTGCCGTCGCGCACCCGGCTGGCGTGTTGCGGCCCGGCGTTGTAGGCGATGAGCGCGAGCCGCGCGTTGCCGTCGAAGGCGCGCAACAAGGTGCCGAGATAGCTGATCCCGCCGCGCAGGTTCTCGAGGGGCTGCCAGGGATTGACGCCGAGCGCTGCCGCGGTGGCGGGCATGAGCTGCATCAGGCCGATGGCGCCGGCCGACGACACCGCGCGCGGGTTGCCGGTCGACTCGGTGGCGATCACCGCGCGCACCAGTTCCGGCGCCACGCCGTGGCGGCGCGCGAGCGCGACGAGTTCGGCGTCGAGGTGCGCCAGCGGTACCGCCGCCGACACGACGGGCCCAGCGCGGCGGGAGGCGAGACCGGCCGCGAGAGCCGTGGCCCGTTCGTCGGCCGGCCCGTCGGCCGGCCCGTCGGCCGGTTCGCGCCACCGCGCGTCGAGGAACTCCGACACGGTGGCGCGCGGTTGCCCCGCCATCAACAGCCCACGGGCCTGGTCGAGGTCGGCGCGCGTCAGGTGTCCGCCGAGCACGTCGGCGATCTCGCGGGCGCTGTAGCCACTGAGGCCCATGGCCCAGGCCACGTCGTCCCGCGCGCGCACGCCGCGGTCACACGGCACGGCTGGCCGTGGCGGCTCGCCGACAGCGCGCGAACGGCGCGACGTCGGCGGCCTGCACGAGCGCGTCGCCGGCGTCGCCAAGAATCGCCGCGGCGACGCGCCAGAAGTCGGCGGCGGGTCCGGTCGCCAGCACGGGGCGCGCCGTGGCCGCAGGATCGGCCGGCCGCGCGGTGTCGCGCGTTTCGCGCCGGGCCCGGGCGAATTGGGCCGACAGACCGGGCAGGCCCTCGGCCGCACAGGTCGGAACGGGCGCCGCGTCAGGCGTCGCCGCGCCGCCTGGCCCAGGGCCGCACAGGACCACCGCGACAGCAACGACGGCGAGGCACGCGCGGCAGCCGCGACACATCCTGTGCCGAGTTGCAAGCGACGTGCCGCGACCCTACCGAGCCGGCGCCGGGTCGTAGACGTGCAGCCGGCGCGCGTCTTTCGGCGCGCGGTCGAATCCCGTGGCGATTTCGAGCCGCCGCGGATCCTCGTGGATGGTGAAGGCGCGCTGCACCGTCATTCGTCGGTCCACCACTATCTGCATCACGAGCGACGGACCGTCCCACGACGTCTTGGTCTCGATCGTCCCATTCGTGAGCTGGTGCTTCTCGGCCTTGCCGTTCACGAGGTAGGTGCGCACCACGCCGTCGGGCTCGGTCACAATCAGCTTCTCGCCCTCCTGGATGAGCGTGAAGCGCGCCGGCAATTCCATCACCTCGGCGAGCAGCGCGCGGCCGGCCTCCATCTGCTCCTTCGAGGGACGCTCGCCACCCGCCGGGCCGCCACGCGCACCGCCGCCGCGCGGGCCACCGCCGAATCCACCACCGCCGCCGGGGCCGCCGCCGAGTCCCCCACCAGGACCGCCTCCGCCGGGTCCACCGCCACCCGGACCGCGACCGCCTCCGCCACCAGGAGCGCGGCCGCCGCGCCCACCCTGGTCGCCCCCCGCGGGCATGCCGCCAGGCGGGCTGCTGAGCTCGCGGTTCAGCTCCCACACGCCTGACACGTCGATTGGCGCCCGCGCCGACACGGCGCCGGCCGTGAAGAGCGCTACCGCCGCGCTCGCCACGAGCACAGTCACATCGTCGAGAACAGATCGCATCGGTCTACTCCGCTTGGGCAGGCACACCTGCCAGTGTGCCCCGTCCAGCGGCGACCGAGGACGCGCGAGATGTGACAAGACGATGGCATCGAGCGGCGGCGGGATTCAGGCGTCGCCGTCTTCCACGAGCGCCCGCAGCCGGCCCAGCGCCAGGTCCCAATCGCTCGAGATGCGCTCGAGACAGCGCCGCGCCGTGTCGAGGCGCCGCGGTTCGAACGCGTAGATCTGCTCGCGGCCCCGGCGCGTGCAGCGCACGAGATCGGCCTCGGTCAGCGCGCGCAGGTGCTTGCTCACCGCCTGCCGCGACACCCCGGCGCCGGCGGTGAGGCGCGCAATCGACGCTGGGCCGCCGTGGCACAGCCGCGTCACGAGCGCCAGACGGGTAGGATCGCCGAGGGCCGCGAAGACCGGCGCCGCGTTGACGACCGCGGCCTGCGCCGCACTACGACGCGGCGACATGACCTTCGATGTTGGCGACCTGCGCGGTCCATCCGCCCTCGTTCATGCGGAAGGCCTCGGCTCGCCGCGCCAGAGGGATGCGGTCGAAGCCCGACTCCACGATCGTCAGCACCGTGGAGCCGCCGGAGTCGTCGAGCGTGAACTCGACCAGGGTCATGGGCTCGGCCGAGTAGTCCACGGCCGGGTCGATGGCGTACGGGTGCCAGCGGAACGCGAGATGCCGGCCGGCGTCGATCCGCGCCGCGTGAATCTCGCACGTCAGGTGGTCGTAACCGGGATGGGTGATGCGTCCACGCGTGATCGCGCCGGCCACGAAGGGCCCCTCCAGCGCCACGCCGAACCACGCGCCGAACTCGACGGCGTCGCTGATGGCCCGCCACACGCGCGCCTTCGGTGCCCGGAGCACGACCCGCTTCTCGATCCGATCGGTGTCACTCATGATTACGCAACCTCCAGGTTGCATAATCTACCGGAGACACCCGGCACGCGCAACCTTTCAATTGCGCGTCTTCAACAGGGTCTTGAGCGCGTCCTTCCCCACCCAGCGGGGAGCGGCATCGGCCGACGCCGCCAACCGGCGCGCCACGGCCACCGCTTCGGCGTGCAGGCGCGGCCCCCGCCGGCCTACGGCGCGCAGTGCCATGTTCACGGCCTTCATCACGAAGTTCCGCGGGTCGACGGCGTCACGCTCGATGAGCTGCAGTGCGTGCCGGAACGGCGCTTCGTCCCGGCCCCGGTCGTGCAGCGCCAGGCTCCAGATCAGGGCGAACGCCGTGCGCTTCACGAACTCGCCCTGATGGCCGCTCCACGCGTCGACCCTGGCCCACGCATGTGGAGAGCGATCGAACAGATGGAAGCTCAAGGTGTCGCAGTAGGCCCAGTTGTCGGTCTGGCGGCACCACCGGTCCATCTCGGCGGGGCTGAGCGCGGCCGGCTCGGCCACGAAGGCCACGAGCATGCGCGCGTCGTAGACGTCGGTGCGCCACAACGCGTCGGCGAGCGCGTGGTCGCGCCCGAGCAGCGCGCCCAGCCGTTTGGTGTCGGCCATCGACACGCCGAGCACGCGGTCGGCGGTGACGATGCCGTAGCGCGCCAGGCCGGCGCGGGTGTGGGCGGTGGCGTGGCGCTCGAGCCACGACATCGCCTCCTCGAGCCGCGGGTGCGGGCCGCGCGCCATGGTCAGCCCTGTTCGGCCAACAGCGCGTCGAGCGCGAGGTAGCCGGCCGACATGCCCGCGGTCATGCCCGTGGCGAGCGCGCCGTCGCGGCCGTCCTTCGTGGCATAGCGCACGGTCATGATCACGGTGGTGACGCCGTCGTGTTCCTCGAACTCGGTGGTCACGCGCGTTTCGCCGCCTGTCCAGTCTTCGTCGAAGAGCTCCACGTGCACGATGCGCACCGGTGGCACCACCTCCACGAACTGGCCGCCCATGCCCATCTCGATGCCGCTCGGCTTGCGCCACACGTAACGGAACCGCCCGCCGGGGCGCAGGTCGATCTCGCACACGGGCATGGTGAAGCCGGGAGGGCCCAGCATCCAGCGGGTCAGCAGCGCCGGTATGGTGAAGGCCTGGAAGACCAGCCGCCTGGGCGCGTTGAACGAACGAGTGATCCGCGCTTCCGTGTCGGACGGCGTGGTGACGGCAAAGGTGTCGGGCGGACACATCACTGCTCTCCTGCGTGGGCCTGCTGCAAGGCGGCGACGTCGATCTTCTTCATCTGCAGCATGGCCTGGATGGCCCGCTGGCCCTTGGCGCGATCCGGATCGCCAATCAGCCGGCCGAGCGCCTCGGGAATCACCTGCCACGACAGGCCGAAGCGGTCCTTCAGCCAGCCGCATGACGATTCGCTGCCGCCGCCCTCGCGCAGGCGATCCCAGAAGTAGTCCACCTCCGCCTGGTCCGCGCACGACACGAACAACGAAATGGCCTCGGTGAACGTGAACTGAGGACCGCCATTGAGTGCCATGAACGACTGGCCGTGCAACTGGAAGTTCATCGAGACGACCGGGCCATCCGCACCGCCGATGCGCTGGACGCTCGTGACGGTTCCGTCCTTGAAGACCGACAGGTAGAAGGCGACGGCCTCTTCGAGGCGATCGTCGAACCACAGAAACGGCGTGACTTTGGGCATGGCTCCGGATCCTCGTGTGATGGGGCGCCGCCTACCGGCGCCGGAGACGGCGCGCGGGAGCGCGCCGCGGGGTGTCTGTGGCCTGCATCTCTTCGAGCAGCACATCGAGCTGCGCGAAGCGGCGTTCGAGCGTCTGGCGGTAGGTCTCGAGCCAGGCCGTGGCCTCGACGAGCGGCTTGGTCTCGACCATGACCGGGCGGCGCTGCGCGTCCTTGCCGCGCGACACGAGGCCGGCCCGCTCGAGCACCTTGAGGTGCTTCGAGATGGCCGGCTGGCTCATGGCGAACGGCGCCGCCAGTTCGGTCACCGAGGCCGCGCCGGCAATCAGCCGCGCCAGGATCGCGCGGCGGGTCGGATCGGCCAGGGCGGCGAAGGTGGCGTCGAGACGGCCGCCGGCGCCACGTTCATAACCAGTCAGTTGCATAACCTTTTGGTTTTATACAGCACGCGCCCGGGCCCGTCAAGCCGATTGGTGCTTCGTCCCGCCAGAGTGGGAGGGGTGGGGCGGCGGCCGCAAACGAGCGCGGTATACTGCGGCGGTCTCAGGAAACGGAGTAATTCGATGGTATTGGCACTGATCCTCGCGCTGGCCCAAGCCGCCTCGGGCGTCACGGGCGTAGTGAAGGACACCAACGGGCAGGTGATCGTCGGCGCGACCGTGGCGGTGCGCACCCCGGCCGGCGGGCTGCAGCAGACCGTCACCGACGGCGAAGGACGCTTCCTCATCAGCCAGGCCCCGGGCGGCGACGCCCTCCTCGTGGTGCGCGCCCAGGGCTTCGCCGACGTGCAACAGCCACTGACCCCCGGAGAGATCGAAGTCGTGCTCGCGCCGGCGTCCGTGCTCGAAACGGTGGTGGTCAGCGCCACCCGCACCGAGCGCCGCCTCGGCACGGTGCCGGCCAGCGTCAATGTGGTCACGAGCGAGGCCATCAAGGCCTCGCCAGCCCTGGTCGCCGACGACGTGCTGCGCCAGGTGCCGAGCTTCAGCCTGTTCCGGCGCACGAGCAGCCTCGCCGCCCAGCCGACGACGCAAGGCGTGTCGCTGCGCGGTATCGGCCCGAGCGGCCAGAGCCGCACGCTGGTGCTGCTCGACGGCGTGCCCTTCAACGATCCCTTCGGTGGCTGGGTCTACTGGACGCGCGTGCCACTGCTCAGCGTCGACCAGATCGAGATCACCGAAGACACGGCCTCGAGCCTCTACGGCAACATCGCCATGGGCGGGGTGATCAACGTGGTGACCAGCCGGCCCACCCGCCGCACACTGCAGGTGCAAACCCAGTACGGCAACCGCAACACGCCGAAAGTCGACTTCTTCGCCAGCGACCGCTGGAAGCGCGTGGGCGTGGCGGTGGAAGGCAGCGCGCTCGACACCAAGGGCTTCCCCATCGTCGCGGCCCGCGAGCGCGGCCCGATCGACAACCATGCCGACGTCGAGTACGCCAACCTCACCGCCAAGGTCGAGTTCGATCCGTCCGACCGGCTCCACACCTCCCTGCGCGTCGGCCGCTTCGCCGAGAACCGCACCAACGCCAAGGTGGGCGAGGTGAACGACACCGTGTGGACGTCGGGCAGCGTCGGCGCCCAGGCGCAGTTGCCCGACAACAGCACGCTGCAGACGCATGTGTTCCTCGACCGGCAGCGCTCGCACTTCAACTTCCTGGCCGTCACCAACGCCGCCACCCTGCGCAACGTGGTGCGCCTGGCCACCGACCAGAAAGTGCCCACCAACGGCGTGGGCGGCATGGTGCAGTGGACCAAGGTGCTGGGCAGCACGCAGGTGCTGAGCGCCGGTGCCGACATGCGCTGGGTCGACGGCGACAGCGAAGAAGACGCGTACGTCGCGGCGGTGCCCACCGTGATCAGCGGCGTGACCCAGCAGGCCGCGCTGTCGCTGCGCCGCATCTCGGGCGGCACGCAGCGCAGCCTGGGGGCGTTCGTGTCCGACATCATCACGCCCACGTCGAAGATGGTGATCACGCTCAGCGCGCGCGCCGACCAATGGCGCAACTACGACGGCCACAACTTCGAAACCACGGTGGCCACCGGCCTGCCCACCGCCAACAACCGCGACACGCTGCCCGAGCGTACCGACACGGTGTTCAGCCCGCGCGTGGCCGCGCTCTATCACTTCACCGATCGGGTCACCGCCTGGGGCGCGGTGAACTCGGGCTTCCGCGCGCCCACGCTCACCGAGCTCTATCGCCAGTTCTCGGTGGGCGCCGTCGTGACGCGCCCCAACGCCGAACTCGGCCCCGAGCGGCTGGTGGGCGGTGAGCTGGGCCTGAACGTGGCCCCCGCCAAGAACCTCACCGCGCGGGTGACGCTCTTCGACAACCGCGTCAAGAACCCGGTGTCGAACGTGACGCTGTCGGCCACGCTGGCGCAGAAGCAGAACCTCGGCCGCACCAAGATTCGCGGCGTGCAGACCGACGTGGAGTACCGCGTGACGCCGTCCGTGCGGGTGGCGGCCGCCTACCTCTTCAACGAGGCGAAGGTCACCGACGGCGGCGTGGCCAATGCCGGCCTGGTGGGCAAGTACCTGGCCCAGGTGCCGAAGCACCGCGGCTCGGTGCAACTGTCGTATGCGCATCCCAAGGTGGCCACCGTGGCGCTCAGCGTGCAGATGCAGGGCGCGCAGTTCAACGACGACCAGAACCTGAATGCGATTCCCGTCGCCACGCTCACCGAGGCCGGCTACGACGCCGACACGCCGGTGGGGCTGCCCGGCTTCACCGCCGTCGACCTGTCGATTTCCCGCAACCTGGGGCGCGGCATCGAGGTCTTCGCGGGAGCGCAGAACCTGCTCGACCAGGTCTACTTCGTGCAGACCAACCCCTCCACGATCGGCACGCCGCGCCTCATCAACGCCGGCGTACGCGTGCGCTTCGCGGGCAGGTAGCACGCCGGGGGCGGACGGGCCCGAGCCGCGGACGCCAGGTTACCGCGACCCGCCGCCTGCCAGCACCGCGTTGAAGATCACCCGGAACGTGCCGAAGGGCTGGCCGCGCCACTGCGGCCGGAAGCCGAGCAGGATCACCCGGCCATCTCCGTGCGCCACCTGCAGGGCCGCCGCCTTGCCGTTCAGCAGCTTCTCGCCCACGAGGTAGCCAGAGAGCAACGGCGAGCCGGCTTTCTGGTAGCGCGCGAGCACGTCGCCAAGGAAGCCCTCGAGCGGCTCGAACGCCGGGCTGCTGTCGACGAAGACGGCCGCGCGCTCGGGCATGCCCGCCATCACGGGATGGCCCGCGGTCACCTCGACTTCCACGATCGAGCCGCCGGTGAAGAAATCCTGCCGCTTGGTGCCCGCCACCACGTTCTTCACCGGCAGATGGAGCTGGTCGACGGCGAAGAGACCGCCGCGATTGAAACACACGAGCGTGCCGCCGCCCCGCACGAACGCATCGAGTGCGCGCACGCCGCCGGAACCAATGCCGCCAGTGAACTGCGGCGGCACGACGCCGGTGGCGTAGCCGTCCATGAGCCCGCGCGCTTCGTCGGCGATGATGACCACGTCCACGCGATCGGCCAGCGCCACCGCGCCGGTGAAGTCGGCGGGGGTGAGAGTGAGGTAGTCGAAGCCGTACTGCTCGAGCACCCAGCGCGTCCAACCCTCGTCCATGCTGGCCTGCCACGGCCGATAGAGGCCGATGCGCGGCTTCTTGACCGCCATGCCCGTGGCGCTGGCGGCACGCTCGGCCTGCAGGGCCAGGCTGGTCACCATCTCGCTGAGCGTGGTGTCGTTCACGCCCGTGATCGCGTAGCGGGCGCGCCGGGCACCGGACGCGGCCACGAAGGTCACAGTGCCGCCTGCTCTCCAGGCGCGGTTGAGCGCGCGAAACGTGTTGTTCTGCGCGGGGTCGACGAGCAGCACGGGTCCGGTGCCGATCGTCTTTCCCACGGGCGGCACGATGGCAGCCGCCGTGGCGTTCGACTCGAAGCCGACGCCTGGCAGGCTGTCGAAGGCCGCACGGTCGGCCGTGCCGCTGTTGTACGGCACCGGCGCTGCGGTGAACGACGGCGCGCCGCCCAGCGCCTTCATGGCCGCCTTGGCCTCGGTCGAGAGCGGCGTCGTCGCAGCCGCCACCTGCACGCCCATCTGATACGGCAGCGTCCAGCCGGCGGCGTCGTAGGGCTGCTCGAGCGGGCCATCGGGCGACTCGCGCAGCTCGGGATACGTCTGCACCTCGAGCACCTGCCGCGACGGTCTCGGCGAACTCCTGATCCATGGGGATCACCCACGCGCCGGCTGCGTAGCCCACGCCGTCGATGGTGGCTGGCGCCGTGAGCTGCGACACCCGCACGCCCTGGAAGGCCAGGCGCCGCAGCAGCTCCACCGCGGCCACCACGTCCCGCTGCTGTTGCGGCACCACGTAGGCATAGGGCGGGCCGGTGCGGAACTTCTCGATCTGCTGGCGGCCCGCCTTGTAGCGGTTGAGCAGCAGCGAGTCCTTGTAGCGCGCGGCCCAGTCGATGACCGAGAGCGAGGCCGTCTCCATGTACTCGACGGCGTCGCGCAGCCGCCACCAGCCGCCGGCCCACGGGCTGCTGTAGAGGCTCTGCGGACGCAGGTCGCGCATGTCGGCCGGGAAATCCTGCGGCGAGTAGAAGCGCGGCGTGGCGTACTGGAAGAGCGCCGTCTCGGTCCAGAACGAGGCGATGTTCTGCAGCATCGGCTTGTAGTCGATGTAGCCGGGATACCACGCGTCGAAGCCCGTGCCCATGTGCGTGGCGCCCACCTGGCCGCGTTCCTCGAGGCCCTTGGCCATGGCCATGCCGATCATGTTGACCTGGCGCGAGAGCAGCGAGGGCACGCGAGACGCAATCGGCTCGGCAAACGGCGGCAGCCAGATGCGCGTGGGGAACGGCGCCGTCTGGTGGTGCACGTGGATGATCTGCGGCTCCCATTCGCGCCACGCGTGTTCCATCACGCGCGACTCGATCATGTTGAGCATGTAGCCATCGCGGTTGTTGTCGTGGCCGACGTACTCCTGATAGAGCTTCGGCAGCGGCGCCACTTCGAAGGGCGTGCCCACGTTGCCGCGATACCAGTCGGCCACCATGGTCTGGCCGTCGGGGTTGATGGTGGGCCAGAGCAGCAGCACCACGTTGTCGAGCGCCATCTTCGTGTCGGGCTCGTCGGCGCGGCTCACCAGGTCGTAGGCGAGTTGCAGCGTGTGCTGGGGACCGGCCACTTCGGTGGCATGGAGCCCGCCGTCGATGTGCACGAACGCCTTGCCTTCACGCGCCAACGCCCGCGCCTCGGGCTCGGCCATGCCGTCGGGATGCGCCAGGCGCCGCGCGATCTCGCGCAGGCGGCCGATGTTCTTCAGGTTCTCGGGCGACGAGATCAGCGCCAGGTAGTAGGTGCGGCCCTGCGTGCTCTTCCCCGCTTCCACCATGGTGAGGCGGTCGCTGGCCGCATCGAGCCGCTGGAAGTAGCCGACGACGTCTTCGTAGGTGGCCAGCTTGTAGTCGGCGCCGGGCCGGAAGCCGAGCACCGACTCGGGCGTGGGCAGCGCGCCAGGGCGTTGGGCGGACTGGGTCTTCACGGTGGCCGGAGCCAGGGCCAATGCCGCCAGCACGAGCAGCAGCATTCGGGGCACACGTCTACAGATCATGCGTAGCGTTATAGCACGCAGGGTTGTGCGTCCCTGTGACCCAGGCCGGATCACTCAGCGCGCCGCGGTGCTACGATGCGGCCATGAGCGAACGAGTCGTCGTGCACCTGCCGTCCATGCCTCAGCCGAAGGACTTCGCGCTCGACGCCAAGACTCCGGCCGACAGCCCGGCCGCCGAACGTTACGCCCGCGCGCTCGAGGTCTGGGAGCGCGTCGTGAACGACATCGCCGGGCGCATCGGCAAGAAGCGCTGAGCGCGTCAGCCCACCACGACCAGCGTCTCGCCGACCTCGCGCAGCCCGAGCCGGCCGCGTTCAGCCTCGAGCATGCGTTCGGCCCGCGCGATCGGCTCGAGCACGGGCTCGCGGCTCAAGCTGAACGACTGGTGGTGCACCGGCACGAACAGCCGCGCCCCCGCGGCATCGGCCATGGCGACCGCCTGCTCGGGCGTGCAGTGGTTGGCGATCCACGGATCGTAGGCGCCGATCGGCATGACCGCAACCTCGAACGGACCGAACCGCCGGTGATCGCGGAACGCGGCGGACACGGCCGTGTCGCCGCCAATCAGCAGACGCTTGCCCTCGCGCTCGATGACCCAGCCGGTGTAGCCGCGGTGCGTGTCGCGCTGAATGCGCGCACCCCAGTGCTTCACCTCGATGGCGCGTACCAGCGCCGTGCCGCGGGGCGTGATGACGGTGACCGACTCGTTCCAGCGCAGTTCGTGCACCGCTGAGTAGGCACGCCGCGGCAGCAGGTCGGCCGTGGCCACGGCCATCACGGCCACGGGCCGGCCGCGCACCACGCCAAGCGACGGCGTGTCGAGATGGTCGAAGTGCGCGTGCGACACCAGCACCAGATCGATCTCGGGCACGGCCTCGGGATGCAGCGCGCTCTGCACGAGACGCTGCGGGCCGAGGCTGCCGATCCCGAGGTCGACGCCGATGCGGTTGAAGAGCACCGGATCGGTGAGGATGCGCAGGCCATAGAAATTGATGAGCACAGTGGCGTGGCCGAGCCAGGCCAGGGTGACGGCGTTGTCACGCCAGGTGGCGGGCGTGGGCACGTGCGGCGCGGCCGGCACGTCGTGGCCCACCTCCGCCATGCGCGCGCGCAAGAAGCGGGCGCTCCACGAATCGGACATGCTGGTCCAGACGGCGCCGGCACTGGCGAGCATGCCGGTGGCGAGCAGACCGCGGCGATTGATGCGGCTCATCTCCTCTTGAGACTCACGGCGGCGTCAGAATGTTCCCAGCGCCCCCGCTCACGATGTCTAAGTCCGCATGGCGTGGCCTGGGTCGATCAGGGCAGCACGCCGGGCCGGCCACCAGCTGGCCGCAACGACCACGAGCAGGAGCACGGCCACGGCCGCGGCAATCGTGGCCGGGTCCTGCGGTGCCACGCCGTAGAGCAGCGCGCGCGCGAAGCGGCTGCTGGCCGCGGCGCCGATGATGCCGATGGTGCCGCCCATGACCGCGAGCACCAGCGATTCCCTCACGACCGACCATGCCACGCGACGCGGTGACGCCCCGAGCGCCATCCGCAGCGCAATCTCGCGACGCCGCTGCATCACGGCGTAGGCCAGCAGGGCGTAGATGCCAGCGGCGGCCGTGATGAGTCCGGCCACCGCGAACAGCGTAATCAGCAACATGGCAAATCGGTCCAGCTGAACGGCGTCGCCGCGCAGCTGGTCCATCGTGGTGACCGAATGCACCGGCTGGTCGGGGTCGACGCGAAGGGCGGCGGCGCGAGCGGTCTGGGCCACCGCCATCGGATCCAGGCTCGTCCTGGCAATCACGTTCATCACGAGGTAGGGGTTCTGCGCGTGTGGAATGAAGATCTCTGGCACTGGCTCACTGCGCGGCCCATCGACCCGGGCGTCGCCCACCACGCCTACCACCTCGTAGGGGTAGGGTCCACGCTGATAGTCGAGCATCAGAGTGCGTCCCACCGGGTTGTCGCTGCCCCAGGCCTCTCTGGCCAGCTTCTGGTTGACGATGACGACGCGCGGCGCGTCGGCGTCATCGCGGTCCTGAAACTCACGCCCAGCCTCCAGGGGGAGGCCCAAGGTGATGAAGTAGCCTGGCGTCGCCATGCGAATGCTGGCTGACGGCACGGCATTGCCCTCGGGGCGGGCCTGTTCGGGCCAGTACGGCCGGGTGAAGTCGGAGCCGAGCGTGCTCATCGGCAAGGACGTCACGGCGGCCACCGAGGCAACGGCGGGCACCTCACGGAGTGCGTCGAGCACGCGGCGGTAGTAGTCGGTCGTCTGCGCACCGGTGCGATACCGCGCGGCGTCGGGCGTGATGCGCAAGACGAGCAGGTGGTTCGTGTCGAAGCCGACGTCCACGCGTCGCAACTCCGCAAAGGTGCGGGCCAGCAGTCCGGCGGCCACCAGCAGCATCACGGCTGCCGCCATCTCGGCCACCACCAGCCCCGCCCTCAGCCGGCCCGACGCGCCGGCTGACAGGGCGGTTCCGTCCTTGAGCGCGCCGGCAATCGGGGTGCGGCTGGCGCGAAACGTCGGCACGGCGTTGCCGATGGCGGTGGCCAGCATGGCCAGCAGGGCCGCGAACGACGCCACGCGCGCGTTCATGGCCACTTCGTGCAGGCGCGGAATGCCGGCCGGCGCCACCGACAGGGCCGCATCGATCCACCATGCCGTGAGGGCGACGGCGATGACGGCCGTCACCACCGCGCTCAACAGGCTCTCGGCGATCAACTGGCGCGTCAGGCGGCTACCGCCGGCCCCGAGCGCCAGCCGAATGGCCATCTCCCGGGCGCGCGCCACGCCCCGTGCAATGGCCAGGCTGGCGACGTTGGCGCACACCAGCAGCAGCAGACAGAACATCGCCCCGAACACCAGGAGGAGCTCGAGCCGGCTCGTGCGGGCCACCTCGTCGGCCAGGGGCGCGAGCCGCACGCTCCAACCGGCGTTCGTGTCTGGATGTTCGAGCGCCAGGCCGCTCGCTAGCGTCTGCATCCGCGCCTCGGCGCCGGCGATCGACAGCCCGGGATGCATCCGGCCCACGACGCGCAGGAAGCGCGCGTCGCGCGGGGGGCCGTTCGGAAGGCGCGGGCGATACGACGCCTCCATGTCCCACGGCGCCCAGAAGGCGGCCGCGGTATCGGGTACGGCGAAGTCTTCGGGCATGACGCCAATCACGCGCCACAGACCACCTTCCACATGCACGGTCCGACCAACCACCTGAGGATCGGCGCCCAGGCTCTGCCACAAACGGTGGCTCAAGACGATGACCGGCTCCCCCCGGGAGGGCTGCCGCGACGTGATCGACATCGCCCCGTCGTATTCGTCGGCCTGGAACGTGCGCCCGAGCTGTGCCTGACGACGAAACACGTCGAAGAACCCACGCGTCACATGCACCCCGGTGACCGGGGTGCCGCCGTCGCTGCCCCGGAGCGTGGCCGAGACCGTCATCGACGCGGTAATGGCCTCGAAGGCATCGGTCCGAGCCACCCAGTCGACGACGTTGGCGGGGGACGGGCCCTCGCGTAGACGTTCGAGAGCGACGTTCGATTCCCACATCACGACGAGCCGGTCCGGCTGTTCGTAGGGGAGCGGCCGAAGCAGCACGGCGTCGACGAAGGCGAAGAGGGTGGCCGTCGCGGCCACGCCGAGTCCCAGGAGGAGCGAGGTACCGAGGGTGAGCGCCGGTGTGCGCACGAGCGCCCGCAGGGCTTGGGCCAGATCGTGCGCGGCCGTGCGCAGACGCTCGCCGGGATGGCGGCTCATACGCGTCAGCAGGACACGCAGCGGTGATGGTTCACAGCGCCGAGCTTCTCGAGCAGCGCCAATGCCTCCGGCCAGGGCTGGATGCGCTGCACCGGGCCGTTGGCCATGTCGGCCGTGCTCTTGCCCTCGCGATTGATCACCGTGACGTCGGCGCCCCGAGCCATCAGGTAGTCGATCATCTCGATGTCGCCACGGGCCGCGGCGTTGTGCAGCGCCGTGTTGCCTTCGTGGTCGGCGGCGTTCACGTCGGCCCCGAGCTCCTCCACGAGATAGCGCACTGCCGCCATCATCCCGGTGGGCGCGTAGTGGTGCGTGTTGGCGGCGAAGCCTTCGCCGTAACCCACGCCTGCCGCCGCCACCAGCGGGGGCACGCCCGGACCGCCCGTGGGGATTGCCGGCCGGCCCGAGACGTCGGAATACTCGCGCACCCCGTCGTCGGTCGGCGGCCGGCTCAGGCCCTTGGACGTCGCGATGTTCGGATTGGCGCCCCGGGCCACGAGCAACTTCATCGCCTCGAGGTCGCTGGCGTAGGCGGCGCGCCAGAAGGGCGTGGAACCGGTTTCGTCCACGCCCGAGAGCCCGCCCGAATACCACACCCGCGTCGCCAGCCGGGCGTTGGGGTCGGCGCCGTGGTCGAGCAGCACCGTGAGCGTCTGCAGATAGGTCAGCGTCTGCTCGCGGTGGGCCTGCAGGCGGGGCCGGCCCGCCCGCGCCGTCCATTGCAGGTTCAGCACCGCGTAGAGGGGCGCCACCCCGTTGAGCGCGGCCTGGTTCGGATTGGCGCCCTTCTCGAGCAGCACCTTCGCCAGGTCGTAGTGACCGTTGATGGCGGCCATCAGCAGCGGCGTCGTGAGGTCGCCGCCCTTGGCCTGGTTCACGTCGACGCCGGCGTCGAGCAGTGCCCGCGCGGTTTCGATGTGGCCCTGCCGGGCGGCAAACAGCAGCGGCGTCATGCCGCCCTGCGTGCGCACCAGTTCGTTGCCCGAGAAGTCGCGGTCCACGCCGGGGATGCGAGTTCTGGGCTCAGTCGGCGCGCCCATCGGGCCGCCGCCGCGCCCGCCGCTCCGGCCGCCGCCGCCCTCGACGGAGCCGGCGTCCTGCCCCGGTGCCTTGGGCTGCGTGGGGTTGCCGAACAGCACCCCGGCGAACTTGCTGCGGTCGATGACCCGAAGATCGAGCGCGTCAGACCCGACATCGAGCGGGATCCCTCGGCGTGCGAACGCCCGAATCACGTCGGCCCGATTGGCCGCGGCGGCAAACATCGCCGCCGTGAGGCCGCGCGTGGCCTCGCGCGCGCCGGCATCGACCTTGCGATCGAGCAGCAGTTCCACCGAGCGGGTGTCGCCCGACTGGGCGGCGAACATCAGCGCCGTGGTGCCGTTGTCGGTGGCCGCCGACGCCACCGCCCCACTGCCGAGCAGTAGCTCGAGCACCGCGCCGTGTCCTTGCTTGGCCGCGAGCAACAGGGGCGTGTAGCCGCCGACGCGGGTGGACGGATTGGGATTGGCGCCGGCATGCAACAGCAACGTGGCCAGTTCGGTGGAGCCGTTCATGGCCGCCCAGTGCAACGCCGTCATGCCGTCGCCGTGCGGCGCGTTCACGTCGGCGCCGGTCGCAGTGAGGGCGCGAGCGCCGGCGACGTCGCCGCGCATCGCCGCATCGGCCAGGGCACTGCGACCAGCCGGAGCGGCCGGCGGTGTTAGCCGGTCGGGCGCCGACGGCGACATGCCGTCCTCGGGCGCGGCGGCCATCACGGGCGTCAACAGGACGGTGACCAGCAGGGCGGCACTCGCACCAGCCCGGCTGAGGCGCAATCGGTCGAGACGCAGGCCCATCATGGCCTACGCCCGGGCGGCGGTCGTCGCCGCGCTCGACAGGTCCAGCGCAGCCGTGCTGTCGCCGAAGGCGGCCAGGTCGTCGAAGCCCAGTGCGTGCATGGCCGTGAGCATCGCGTTGGCCATGGGGGTGCCGTCGGGGGTTGCCACGTGCACGCCGCCCTTCAGCCGGCCACCCGCGTGGCCGGCAAAGAAGAGCGGGCAGCGCTTGTGGTTGTGGACGTGCGAATCCCCCATCGGCGAGCCGTAGATGACCAGGGAGTTGTCGAGCAGCGTGCCCTCGCCGTCGGGCGTGTTCTTCAGCTTCTCCAGCAGGTACGGCACCATGCCGACGTGGTAGGTGTTGAGCTTCGCGAACTCGAGGATGGTGGCTTCCTTCTCGCCGTGGTGTGAGGTGGAATGGAAGGCGCCGCCGAAACCGCTTTCGGCA
>CAWFCS010000021.1:0-26557 GCA_963814395.1 uncultured Acidobacteriota bacterium | reverse complement strand
GTTGCGCTAGTTCCCCCCGGTGATTCTCGATGGCTGATTCGACCTCGACCGACTGGCGCCGCACGATCCGGCGGCGCGCGCTCATCGCCGGGCTGTGTCTGGCCGGATGGTCGGGCGCGATCGAGGCGCGCCTCGTCTACCTGCAGGTCGTGAGCCACGCCGACCTCATGGCGCGGGCCGACCGGCAGCACAACCGCGTGGTGCAGGCGCCGGCCAAGCGCGGCGAGATCCGCGACCGCAACGGTCGTGTGCTGGCCTACAGCGTGGACGTCGATAGCGTCTACGCCGTGCCGTCGGAGATCGCCGACGCGCGGGCCGCCGCCCTCGTCCTGTGCCAGGCGCTCGACCAGTGCGACGCCGGCGATCGCCGGACGCTCGAAGAGCGGCTGGGCCGGGGAGGGGCCTTCGCCTACGTGCAGCGCTTCGTGTCGCCGCAGGCCGCCGCCCGCGTGGCGGCGCTCGACCTGCAGGGCATCGGTTTCATGAAGGAGAACAAGCGCTTCTATCCCAACAAGGAACTGGGCGGGCAAGTGCTCGGCTACGTCGGCGTCGACAACGTCGGCCTCGGCGGCATCGAGGCCGCGTTCGACGACGTGATCAGCGGACAGCCCGGCACGGTGCTCGTGCAGACCGATGCGCGGCATCGCGCCTTCAGCAGCGTGTCCCGGCCACCGACCATGGGCGCCGCGCTCGAACTGACCATCGACGAGCAGCTGCAGCACATCGTCGAGCGGGAGCTCGAGGCCGGCGTGACGGCGAACAAGGCCGACGGCGGCACCGCCGTGCTGATGGACCCGAATACCGGCGAGATCCTGGCGATGGCCAGTTACCCGTCGTTCAACCCGAACGCGTTCAGCGCGGCCACCGCCGAGCAGCGCAAGAACCGCGCGGTCACCGACCTCTACGAACCCGGCTCGACGTTCAAGCTGGTGACCGCGTCGGCCGCGCTCGAAGAAGGGGTGATCGCGCCCACCGACCTCATCGACACCAGCCCCGGCTTCATCCGCTTCAAGTCGCGGCGGATCGACGACACCCACAACTACGGCGTGCTGACGTTCGCCGAGGCCATCGTCAAGTCGAGCAACGTCGGCGCGATTCGCGTCGGCCTGAAGCTCGGGCGGGATCGCCTGGGCGAATACGTGAACCGCTTCGGTTTCGGTCACGCCACGTCGACCGACTTCCCCGGCGAGAGCCCGGGCATCGTGTGGAACCCGAAGAAGCTCGACGACAGCGCGCGTGGCGTCCATTTCGATGGGCTACCAGGTGGGCGTGACGCCGTTGCAGATGGTGACTGCCACCGCCGCGGTCGCCAACGGCGGCCGCCTGCTCAAGCCGCGCGTGGTGCGGGCGGTGGTGCGGAACGGCGTGCGCACGCCGAGCGACGTGGTCGAGGTGCGCCGCGTCATCAGCCCTCGCACGGCCGCTGAACTCACCACCATCATGGAAGATGTCGTCACGAGCGGCACCGCCAAGGGGTTCACTCAGGTCGAAGGCTTCACGGTGGCGGGCAAGACTGGCACGGCGCAGAAGCTGGTCAACGGGGCCTATTCGCATCGCGACTACAACGTGTCGTTCACCGCGTTCGTGCCGTCGCGCAAGCCGGTCTTCGCCTTGGTGGTGGTGGTCGACACGCCGCGCAACGGCTACTACTACGGCGCGTCGGTGGCCGGCCCGATCTTCCAGCGCATCGCCGATGCGTCGATGCGGCATCTGGGCGTGGCGCCCACCGTGTTCCCGGCGCCGCCGGTGCTGGTCGAGGCGCGCGGCTCGCTGCCGGCTCCCAGCCCCCGCCCGGCTACGGTCATCACCGTGGACGACTCCGGCGTCCGCGCGATGCCCGATCTGGTCGGGCTGGGGGCGCGTGAAGCGCTGCGCCGCGTGGCCCGCCTGGGCGTGACCGCGAAGGTTCAAGGCTCGGGTCTGGTGGTGGCGCAGTTTCCCGAAGCGGGTCAGACCCTGGCCATCGGCGGTTCGTGCACGCTCATGCTCGATCGCGGCGTGGGCCGGGCCTCCCGCGCACCGGCAGGATCGCCGCCGTGACCGTCCGCGACCTGATGAACGCGCTCGACGGGCTCGTGCGCTCGAGCGACGGCGTGCCGGCCGGGGACGCCAGCCTCGCCGGCGTGAGCTGTGACTCACGCCGCGTCGCCCGCGGCGGCGTGTTCGTGGCGCTGCGCGGACTGAAGGCCGACGGCCTCGATTTCGTGCCCGAGGCGGTGGCCAACGGCGCGGCCCTGATCGTGAGCGAGAGCGAGCGCCCGGCACACCTGTCGTCGCCGTGGGTGGTCGTGTCCGATGGGCGGCTCGCGCTCGCCCTCGTCGGTGCGACGGCCCAACGGCATCCGAGTCGCGAGATTCCCGTCGTTGGTGTCACCGGCACCAACGGCAAGACCACCACGGCCTACCTGCTGGCCTCGGTGCTCGACGCCGCCGGTCTCTCGGCCGGCGTGCTCGGCACGGTCAACTACCGCGTGGGCCAGGAGGCGCGCGAGGCGTCGCGCACCACTCCCGAGGCGCCCGAGGTGCAAGAGCTGCTGCGCGAGATGATCGCCGCCGGCAATCGCTCATGTGTGATGGAGGTGTCGTCGCATGCGCTCGCGTTGAAGCGGGTCGACGGCCTGCGCTTCGCCGCGGCGATCTTCACGAACCTGACGCGCGACCATCTCGACTTCCACGCCGACATGGAGCAGTACTTCGCGGCCAAGCGCCGCCTCTTCGAGATGCTCGATCCGGCGGCGCCGGGGGTGATCAACGCCGACGATCCGCGGGCCTCGGCGCTCGCCGCCGTGTGCGCCACGTCGCTCACCTACGGCCTGCAGAAGCCGGCCGATGTGCGTCCCGAAGATCTGGTGATGGATCTGCATGGTGTGCGCTTCCGCGCGGCGACGCCGGCCGGTCCGGTCGACATCGTGTCCACGCTGGTGGGCCGGCCCAACGTCTACAACCTGCTCGCGGCCACTGCCGCGGCGACTGCGCTCGGCGTGCCCGGGGCCGCCATCAGCGAGGGGCTGGCGCGCCTGGCAGGCGTGCCCGGCCGCTTCGAACTCGTGTCGGCGCCGGGTCAGGACATCACCGTGGTGGTGGACTACGCCCATACCGACGACGCGCTCCGGAATCTCATCGAGACGGCGCGGCCCTTGACCCGTGGCCGGGTCGTCACCGTGTTCGGCTGTGGCGGCGACCGCGATCGCACCAAGCGTCCCTTGATGGGCATGGTGGCGGCCCGCCTGAGCGATGTCGTGGTCATCACGTCCGACAACCCGCGTAGTGAAGATCCGGCGGCCATCATCGAAGAGATCCGGCGCGGCATCCCGGCCGGTGAAGCCGCCTCGGGCCGCACGCCCGTTGTGGTGGCCGTGGTCGACCGCGCGGCCGCCATCGAGCGGGCGGTCACCTCGGCCCAGGCCGGCGACCTCGTGTTGATTGCCGGCAAGGGCCACGAGAAGACCCAGCACATCGGCGCGCGCGTACTGGCCTTCGACGACGCCGACGTGGCCAAGGCGGCGCTGGCCCGCCGTCAGGCGAGGTCGGCCTGACATGCGTCTCGATCACGGCACCTACTCGGCGGCGGATCTGGCCGCGTCCCTCGGCGGGCGCCTGATGGCTGGCGCGCCGGACGCGCGGCTTGGCCCCGTGTCGATCGACTCGCGCGGGATTGCCGCCGGCGAGTTGTTCTTCGCCATCGTGGCGGCCCGCGACGGACACGCGTTCGTGCCCGCCGCCCTGGCCCGCGGCGCCGCCGGCGCGGTCGTGGAACGGACGCTCGATCTGCCGCCGGCCGCGCTGCCGGCCGTGGTGATCGAGGTGCCCGACACGCTGCGCGCCCTGCAGGACCTGGGCCGCGCCGTGCGCCGGGCGTCGGGCGCGCGCGTCGTGGCCATCACGGGCAGCGCCGGCAAGACGACCACCAAAGACGCCATCGCCGCGGTGCTCGGGGCGCGCTACCGGGTCGTGAAGAATCGCGGCAATCTCAACAATCATCTCGGTCTGCCGCTGTCGCTCGTCGAGATGCGCGGCTGTCCTGACGTGGCCGTGATGGAACTCGGCATGAACCACGCCGGTGAAATCCGGGTGCTCGTGGGCATCGCCGAGCCCGACGTGCGGGTGTGGACCAACGTGGGCGACGCGCACATCGGCCACTTCGGCACGCGCGCGGCGATTGCCGACGCCAAAGCGGAGATTCTCGAACAGGCCGACGCCCGCACGCTGCTCGTGTGCAACGCCGATGACCCGCTCGTGATGGCCCGCGCCGCTCGTTTCCCTGGCAAGGTCGTGACGTTCGGCGTGGACGCCAGCGCGGATGTGCGGGCAGCCGGCATCGACGATCGCGGCGTGCACGGCACCGGCGCGACGGTACGCACGCCGGCCGGTTCCCTCACCTTGTCGCTGACCCTGGCTGGACGCGGCCATCTGCTGAACGCGCTCGCCGCCACGGCCGTGGGCGTCGAGCTGGGCGTGCCGCTCGTGGCGATCGCCGAGCGCTTGCGCGATCTGACGCCCGCGTCGCATCGCGGCGCCCTGGTGCAGACCCGCGCCGGCGCCACCGTGCTCGACGACACCTATAACTCCAGCCCGGCCGCACTGGCCCGGTCGCTCGAGGTGCTGGCCTCGAGCCGTCCGGCGGGCCGGCGCATGGCCGTGATCGGCGAGATGCTGGAACTCGGCGATCAGTCGGTGCGCCTGCACGAGGAGAGTGGCCGCGCGGTGGCCGCCGCCGGCGTGGCCCGGCTCATCACCGTCGGCGGGGATCCGGCCCGCCGTCTGGGCGAGGAAGCCGTGCGGCACGGACTCGCGTCGGCCGCCGTCACCCACGTGGCCACCAGCGACGAGGCGGCCATGCTCGCCGCCAGCGAACTCGCCGCCGGCGACCTGCTGCTCGTCAAGGGCTCGCGCGGCATCGGCACCGATCGGGTCGTGGCCCACCTCACTGCGGGAGGCGCGTGATGCTGTATCACCTGCTCTACTCGCTCTCGCCCCAGATTGGCGCGCTCAACGTCACGCGCTACATCACCTTCCGCACGGCTGCCGCCAGCATTTCGGCGTTGCTCATCTCGCTCGTGCTGGGGCCGTGGCTGATCCGCACCCTGCGCGAGTTCCAGATCGGGCAGGTGATCCGCCAGGAAGGCCCGCAATCCCACCGGGCCAAGGCCGGCACGCCGACCATGGGCGGGTTGCTGATTCTCGCCGCCGCGCTCGTGCCCACGCTGCTCTGGGCCGACCTGACCAACGTCTTCATCTGGATCGCCGTCGTCTCCACGGCCGCCTTCGGTGCGGTCGGCTTCCTCGACGACTATCTGAAGATCACGCGCCGCTCGTCGGGCGGCCTGGCGCCGCGCTACAAGCTGGCCGGGCAGATCGTCGTCGGTCTGGCGGTGGGCGGCACGTTGCTCTGGCTGGCGTCGCGCAATCAGTACAACACGCGCCTCATCTTCCCCTTCTTCAAGCAGCTCATTCCCGACCTCGGCTGGCTCTACCTGCCGTTCTCGGTGCTGCTGCTGACCTTTTCGTCGAACGCCGTCAACCTCACCGACGGGCTCGACGGCCTGGCCATCAGCACGTTTGCCGTGGCTGCTGGTTGCTTCACGGCGCTCGCCTACGTGACCGGTCACGCCGTGTTCGCGGAGTACCTGCTGCTCG
Source organism: uncultured Acidobacteriota bacterium (assembly GCA_963814395.1). Lineage (GTDB taxonomy): Bacteria > Acidobacteriota > Vicinamibacteria > Vicinamibacterales > UBA2999 > CADEFD01. Next base: position 20,920 of record CAWFCS010000021.1, on the reverse strand, counting down.
TGCGGATTCCGGCGGCCGCCGAGTTGACCGTGTTCTGTGGCGCGCTCGTGGGCGCGAGCCTCGGCTTCCTTTGGTACAACTGCTATCCCGCCGAGATCTTCATGGGCGATGTCGGATCGCTGGCGCTCGGCGGCGCGCTCGGCACCGTGGCCATCCTGATCAAGCAGGAGATCCTGCTCGGCATCGTCGGCGGCGTCTTCGTGATCGAAGCGGTGTCGGTGATTCTGCAGGTGGGCTCCTTCAAGCTCACGGGCAAGCGGATCTTCCGCATGGCGCCGATCCATCACCACTTCGAGCTCATCGGCTGGAGCGAGCCGAAGGTGATCACGCGCTTCCTGATCGTCGCGATCCTGTTCGCCCTGTTCAGCCTCACCACGTTGAAACTGCGATGACCGCGCCTGTTCCGTCCTCGACCGGGCCTCACGTGCCGCCGTTCTCGGTGGCCGGATGCCGTGTGCTCGTGGTGGGCGCCGCGCGCAGCGGCCGCGCCGCCGCGGAGCTGCTCGTGACCCGGGGCGCGACGGTGACGCTCACCGATCGGGCGTCGGACTTCCCGGACGCCGATCGCCTGCGCCGGGCCGGCGTGGCCCTCGACCTCGGCGGTCACGACGTCACGCTGTTCGCACGGGCCGACCTGATCGTGACCAGCCCCGGCGTGCCGCCCGAGTTGCCTGAACTGGCCGGGCCGCGCGCGGCGGGCGTGCCGGTGATCGGCGAGCTGGAACTGGCCTCGCGCTGGCTGAAGGGGCGCGTCATTGCCATCACCGGCACCAAGGGCAAGTCGACCACCACGACGCTGGTCGGCCAGATGCTCGAAGCGGCGGGCCGCACGGTGCTCGTCGGGGGCAACATCGGGGTGCCGCTCAGCGCGCACGTGGACGCGTCCACGCCCGACACGCTGCACGTCGTCGAGGCCAGCAGTTTCCAGCTCGAGACGACCGACACGTTCCATCCGTGGATTGCCGCCCTGCTCAATCTGTCGGCCGACCATCTCGATCGTCATCCCGACCTGGCGGCGTACGGGCAGGCGAAGGCGCGCGTGTTCGCCAATCAAGGCGCCAGCGACTGGCGCGTGCTGAATGCCGATCAACCCGAGACGCTGACCCTCGGCACCGGTGCGGCGCGCGAGGTGCAGTACTCCTCGACCCGCACCCTCGACCTGGGTGTCTACGTGCGCGACGGCGTGGTGCGGCACCGCACCTCGGAGGGCGAAGTGGCGCTCGTGCCGCTCGGCGTGGCGCGGCTGCCCGGCCGGCACATGACCTCGAACGTCGTGGCGGCCACCGCCATCAGCCATCTGGCCGGTGCCTCGCTCGATGGCATGACGGCCGCGCTCTCGACCTTCACCGGCCTCGAACACGTGCTCGAGCCGGTTGGCGAGGTGGGCGGCGTGCGCTTCGTGAACGACTCGAAGGCCACCAACGTGGACGCGGCCGGACGCTCGATTGAGAGCTTCACCGGCGTGGTCGCGATCGTGGGCGGGAAATACAAGGGCGGGCGCTTCGAGGACCTGGCCGGTCCGCTGCGCGCGCACGGGCGCGCCGTGGTGGCGATTGGCGAGGCCCGTCCGCTGGTGGTGGCGGCCCTGGCCGGGGTGGTGCCGGTGCACGAAGCGGCATCGATGGCCGACGCGGTGCGGCAGGCGCATGCCCTGGCGCGGCCCGACGGCGTGGTGCTGCTGGCGCCAGCGTGTTCGAGCTTCGACATGTTTCCCGACTACGCCGCGCGCGGCCGGGCGTTCAAGGAAGAGGTGGGGAAACTCGGGACTGGGGACTAGGGACTGGAGCGTGCCCGCTGCACGGGACCAGAGACCCACACGACGAGGCGGAAGGCAGGAACAAGGAGAGAGAAGAACGCGAGAAGTGAGCAGTCATCAGCCGGGTGGTGGCGAATGGGAGCCGGTCGCTGGGAGCGCAGGCTGCCTTGGTCTGTGTGGCTGGTGTCCCAGTCCCCCACTTGGCTGATGACTGCTGACCCCTCGCGAACTCATGCGGTTCGTCGAGAGGCCGGACGCCGTAGTTCGCGTCCGGATGGATGTTTCGGTTCGAGGTCCCCGGCACTTTAGGGGTGGTTTTCCCGAGGGGCGGTCCCTCGGGGGCGGGAGAGTATGGCGCGGAAGCTCCAATCGGACAAGTGGCTGTTCCTGGCGACCCTGGCGCTCGTGTGCGTCAGCGTGGTCATGGTCTACAGCGCCTCGGCGGTGATTGCCCTCGAGACCTACAAGACGCCCTACCACTTCGTCATCCGCCAGGTGATGTGGGCGCTGACCGGATTGGCCCTGCTGTCGATCATCATGCGCGTCGACTACCGCACCTACCGCAACGAACAGGTGATCTGGGCCGGGCTGGTGGTGGTCGCCGTGCTGCTCGTCGCCGTGCTCTTCTCGCGTCCCATCAAAGGCTCGCGGCGGTGGTTCGCCCTGGGGGGCTTCGGCATCCAGCCGTCGGAGCTGGCCAAGGTGGCCGCCATCTTCTTCACCGCGTTCGTGCTCGATCGGCGCATGCACCGGATCAACGACGTGAAATACGCGCTGGCGCCCATCGCGCTCATTGTCGGCGGGCTGGCCGGACTCATCCTGATCGAGCCCGACTTCGGCACCGCGGCGGCCTTGACCATGGTCGTGGCCGCCATGGTGATGGCCGCGGGCCTGAGCTATCGCTACATCGTGGGCCTGGCGCTCGTGGGGCTGCCGGCTGCGTACCTCGTGCTGATGTCGGCCGACTACCGACGCGACCGGTTCCTGGCGTTCCTCAACCCGTGGGCCGACCCGCTCGGCGGCGGCTATCACATCATCCAGTCGCTCATCGCCGTGGGCAGTGGCGGGGTGTTCGGGCGCGGCCTGATGGGCGGCATCCAGAAGCTGTTCTATCTGCCGGAGCCGCAGACCGACTTCATCTTCGCGGTCATCTCCGAAGAGCTCGGCTTGCTCGGCGCCACGCTGGTCGTGGCCTGCTTCGGCGTGATTGCCTGGCGCGGACTGCGGGCGGCTACCACCGCGCCCGATCGCTTCGGCGCGTTCCTCGCGCTGGGCATCACCACGATGGTGGTGGCGCAGGCCTTCGTGAACCTCAGCGTCGTGCTCGGGCTGATGCCCACCAAGGGCATTCCGCTGCCGCTCGTGAGCAACGGCGGGTCGTCGTTGCTGGTCAACCTGGCGGCGATCGGCGTGCTGCTGAACATCTCGCAGCATGCGGTGCACGACGAGGCTGCCGGGGAGCCAGGAGCCGCGTGATCAGTGCGAGTACTCATTGCAGGCGGCGGCACCGGGGGACACCTGTACCCGGGGATCGCCGTGGCCGAAACGCTGCTGCGGCAGGATCCCGCGCGGGTGGTCAGCTTCGTGGGCACTTCGCGGGGCTTGGAGAGCCGCGTGGTGCCGGCGCTCGGCTATCCGCTCGACGTGATTCGCAGCGCCGGGTTGAAGGGCAAGTCGCTGTCGGCCCTGATGCGGGGACTGTCGCTGCTGCCGTTGTCGGCGCTCGATGCGTGGCAGGTGCTGTCGCGCCGTCGTCCCGACGTGGTCGTCGGCGTGGGGGGCTACAGCTCGGGACCGGTGCTGCTGCTGGCCGCGCTGCGCGGCATTCCCACGTTGCTCATGGAGCAGAACACGGCGCCGGGCTTCACCAATCGCCAGTTGGCGCGCTGGGTGCGGGCCGCGGCCGTGAGCTACGACGAAACGCTGGCCTACTTTCCGGGCACCGGCTTCGTGTCGGGCAATCCCGTGCGGCGCGAGTTCCTGGCTGCGGCCGAGGTAACCGATGAGCGCGCGATCACGGAAGGTCCGGTGCGCGTGCTGATCATGGGCGGATCGCAAGGGGCGCGCGCCATCAACGACGCGCTCGTCGCCGCCGTGCCGCACGCGCAGGCGGGCGGCGCCATGCTCGCAATCACGCATCAGACCGGCGAGCGCGACCTGACGCGGGTGCGAGAAGGCTACGCCCGGGCCGGCGTGCCGGCCACCGTGGAGGCGTTCTTCCACGACATGGACGCGCGCATGCGCTCTGCCGACCTCGTCGTGGCCCGGGCGGGCGCCTCGACCCTGGCCGAACTGACCGTGCTGGGCCGCGCGTCGGTGCTCGTGCCGCTGCCGACCGCCGCCGACGACCATCAGCGCAAGAACGCGCGGGTGCTCGCGGCCGCGGGCGCGAGCGAGGTAGTCGAGGAACGCGAACTGGGCGGCGGGCGGCTGGCGCAGGTGCTCGTGGCGCTGGCTGCGGACGGCTCCCGCCGCGCGCGCATGGCCGCAGCGGCGCGGGCCCTGGGCAAGCCGGATGCGGCGGCGCGGGTGGCCGAGCGCATCACGGCGCTGGCGGGCCGGCGATGACTCCCATGCTGGGCAGCACGCGTCATGTGCATTTCGTCGGGGTGGGTGGGATCGGCATGAGCGGCATCGCCGAACTGCTCGCCAACCTCGGGTATCAGGTATCGGGGTCCGATCGCTCGGGTTCGGCCACCACCGAACGGCTCGCCGCGCTCGGCGTGACGGTGCAGCTCGGACATCAGGCCGCCAACGTCGGCGGTGCTGACGTGGTGGTCGTCTCCTCGGCCATCAAGGCCGACAACCCGGAGATCGCCGAGGCCCGGGCCCGCGGCATCCCGGTCATTGCCCGGGCCGAGATGCTGGCCGAGCTGATGCGCCTGCGCGTGGGCATCGCCGTGGCTGGCGCGCACGGCAAGACCTCGACCACCTCGATGATTGCGCTCGTGCTCGAACAGGCCGGCCTCGATCCCACCGCGGTCATCGGCGGCCGCCTGCGGGCCTTCGGCAGCAACGCGCGGCTCGGGCGTGGCCAGTACATGGTGGCCGAGGCCGATGAGAGCGACCGGTCCTTCCTGAAGCTCTCGCCCACGATTGCGGTCATCACCAACATCGACCGCGAACACATGGAGGCCTACGGGGGCTTCGACGACCTGCAGCAGGCGTTCGTCGAGTTCGCGAGCAAGGTGCCGTTCTACGGCGCGGTCATTGCCTGCGTCGATGACGTGGAACTGCGCCGCCTGTTGCCGCGCATCACGCGCCGGGCCACCACCTACGGGATCGATGCGCCCGAGGCCGAGATTGCCGCCACCGGCCTCACCCTCGAAGGTTTTGGCAGCGTCTGCACGGTGGTGCGCCGCGACCCGCGCGCGCGCGCCGCCGAGCCCGTCACGCTCGGTCGGCTGCAGCTGCAGGTGCCCGGCCGCCACTCGGTGCAGAACGCGCTGGCGGCCGTGGCCGTGGGCCTCGAATTGGGCGCGCCGTTTGCGGTGATTGCCGCGGCGCTGGCGGCCTTCCAAGGCGCGGAGCGCCGCTTCGAACAGCGTGGCCAGGTCAACGGCATCACGGTGGTTGACGACTACGGCCACCATCCCACCGAGATTGCCGCGGTGCTCGCGGCGGCCCGCGCGGCCGGGCCAGCGCGCATCGTGGTGGTCTTCCAGCCGCATCGCTATTCACGCACCGCGCAGCTCCTGCCGGAGTTCGCCGCGGCCCTGTCGCCGGCCGACGAAGTCGTGCTGACCGACATCTACGCGGCCAGCGAAGAGCCGATTCCCGGCGTCACGGTCGAAGCCCTGGCCGAGGCCGTCAATCGGCGCCGGGCCAGGCCGGTGACGGTGGTGAGCCGGCTCGAGGACGTGCCGGCCGCCGTGGCGGCGCTGGCGCGGACCGGGGATCTGGTGATCACGCTCGGCGCTGGCTCGATCGGCAGCGTGCCCGGACCGCTGCTGCGTGAACTCGAGCGCGTGCACGGCACGGGGGTGGCATCGTGAAGCCGGGACTGCCCACGCCCGCCGACAAGCGGTTCCGGCGCGCCCAGGTGAAACCCACGGGCCGCCGCGGTCAGTGGTGGCGGCGCGCCGTGCTGGTGGCCAAGTCGGTGTCGGTGGCGCTCGTCGTCAGCCTGGCGCTGTGGCGCACGGTCACGCTGGTGGCCGAGTCGTCGGCACTGCAGATTGCGCACATCGTGCTGCACGGCAACGATCGGCTGTCGCGCGGCGAGGCCATGGCCCTGCTCGACGAGCTGCATGGTCAGAACATCCTGGCGGTGCGCCTCGAAGACTGGCGTCAACGGCTCATGACCTCGCCCTGGGTGGAGGACGCGATCGTGCGGCGGGTGCTGCCCAACACCCTCGACGTGCTGGTGCGGGAGCGCACGCCGATGGGGGTCGCCCGCATGGGCCGCGATCTCTATCTCGTGGATCAGGGCGGCGTCGTCATCGACGAGTTCGGCCCGCGTTACGCCGACCTCGACTTGCCGGTGATCGACGGCCTGGGGCCGGCTTCGGGCCCCGCCGGGCCGAATGTCGACGAACGCCGCACGGCCCTGGTCGCGCGCCTGCTGGCCGACGTGTCCGGGCACGAACACCTGGCCTCGCGGTTGTCGCAAATCGACGTGCGCGATGCGCGCGATGCGGTGGTGTTGCTCGACGGCGACACGGTCATGTTGCGCCTGGGCGATCGCGACTTCGCCGACCGCCTCCAGGATTACCTGGACGTGGCGACGGCGCTCAAGGACCGCATGACGGCCATCGACACGGTGGATCTGCGGTTCGGGGAACGGATGTATGTGCGGCCGGGACGTGACGACGGCGGGCCGCAGCCCGCGTCGCGCGACGTGGCATCTGGTGGTCGGGTGGGAGGTCAGTAGTGGCACGGAATGAGCGGTACATCGTCGGGCTCGACATCGGCACGTCGAAGGTGTGCACGGTGGTGGGCGAGGTCTCCGACGGCGGCGGGCTCGACGTCATCGGCATCGGCATGGCCGAGTCGAAGGGGCTGAAGCGCGGCGTCGTGGTGAATCTCGAAGCCGCCGTCGAGTCCATCAAGAAGTCGGTGGAGGAAGCCGAGCTCATGGCTGGCGTGGAGATTGGCTCGGCGCACCTGGCCGTGAACGGCCCGCATATCAAGGGCTTCAACAGCCGCGGGGTGGTGGCCGTCGCCGGCAAGAACCGCGAGATCACCCGCGAGGACGTGCGCCGCGCGCTCGATGCGGCCCGGGCCGTGTCCCTGCCGGCCGGCCGCGAGGTGCTGCACGTGTTGCCGCAGGACTTCGTGGTCGACGAGCAGGACGGCATCGGCGCGCCGGTGGGCATGACCGGCGCCCGGCTCGAAGTGAACGTGCACATCGTGACCGGCGCCGCCACCTCCACCCAGAACCTGGTGGCATGCGTGAACCGCGCCGGCATCGCGGTCGTGGACATGGTGATCGGCCAGCTGGCCGCGGCCGAGGCCGTGCTCACGCCCGACGAGCGCGAGCTGGGCGTGGCCCTGCTCGACATCGGCGGCGGCACTGCCGACCTGGCGATCTTCGAGCGTGGCGCCTTGTGGCACACGGCGGTGATTGGCGTCGGCGGCGACCACTTCACCAATGACATCGCCGTGGGGCTGCGCACGCCGATTCCGGAAGCGGAAAAGGTGAAGCGCCGCTCCGGCTGCGCGCTCTCGGGCATGGTCGACGAAGACGAGACGATCGAGGTGGCGAGCGTGGGCGGCCGGCGGCCGCGCGTGATGGCCCGCCGCATCCTGTCGGACATCCTGCAGCCGCGGGCCGAGGAGCTGTTCCACCTGGCGTGGGACGAGATCAGCAAGGCCGGCTACGAGAAGTCGCTCAACTCCGGCCTGGTGCTCACCGGCGGCGGCGCCGTGCTCGACGGCATGTCCGAGATCGCCGAGCAGATCTTCGACCTGCCGATGCGCCGCGGCGTGCCGGCCGGCGTGGGCGGCCTGGCCGACCACTTGAGCAATCCCGCGTGCGCCTCGGCCCTCGGGCTGGTGCTCTACGCCCACAGACATCGACAGATCGAGACGTCGGGGGCAGGCGGCGGCGCCTTCACCCGCATGGTGAGCCGGCTGCGAACCGTATTCAAGGAGTTCTTCTGATGGACGGATGGTTGAAACCAGGAGGGGCGGCAGACGCCCAGGACAGGCTCCGTCTCACGCTGGACGAGGAGCTGCGCAGCGGCGCCCGCATCAAGGTCGTGGGCGTGGGTGGCGGGGGCGGCAACGCCGTCTCGCGCATGGTGCAGGCTGGGTTGTCGGGCGTCGAGTTCATGGTGGCGAACACCGATGCTCAGGCCCTGCGCTCGAACCCCGCGCCGGTCAAGATTCAGATCGGCAGCAAGCTCACCAAGGGCCTCGGTGCGGGTGCCGACCCCAACGTGGGCCGGCAGGCCGCGCTCGAAGACACCGACGCGCTCATCGCCGCGCTGAGCGGCGCGGACATGGTGTTCGTGACCACCGGCCTCGGCGGCGGCACCGGCACCGGCGCGGCGCCGGTGATTGCCAGCCTCGCCACCGAACTCGGCGCCCTCACGATTGCCGTCGTGACCAAGCCCTTCAAGTTCGAGGGCAAGAAGCGGCTCACCCAGGCCGCGCATGGCCTCGACGCGCTGCGCGAAGCGGTCGACACGGTGATCACCATTCCCAACGAGCGCTTGCTGGCGGTGATCGATCGGCAGACCTCGATGATCGACGCCTTCACCACCGCCGACGACGTGCTGCGCCAGGCCATCCAGGGCATCTCGGATCTGATCCTGGTGCCGGGCATCATCAACCTCGACTTCGCCGACGTGAAGGCCATCATGTCGGCCGCCGGCGTGGCCATGATGGGCACGGCCATGGCCGATGGCCCGACCCGCGCGCTCGATGCCGCCAACCGCGCCGTGTCGAGCCCGCTGCTCGAAGACGCCTCGGTGAACGGCGCGCGCGGCGTGATCGTGAACATCACCGGCGGGCCCGACATGGGCCTGATGGAGGTGCACGACGCCATGTCGGTGATCCAGGAAGCGGCGCACGAGGATGCCAACATCATCTTCGGCGCCGTGGTCGACCCGACCCTGACCGGCAAGGTGAAGATCACGGTGATTGCCACCGGCTTCGAACAGGGCCGCCACGCCCGCACCATTCCGGCGGCAGCGTCGAGCACTCCCGTGGACCTGTCGAACTACACGGCCCATCTGCGCACCGGCGCCGGCGCCAATGCCATCGACGCGGCGCCTGCCCCGCGCGCCACCATCTCGCGCCGGGCCTCGATTGACATGCCCATGCAGCAGCGGGCGGTGGTGGGGGGCACGCCGTTGCCCAACTACGACCTCGAGCCAGGTGAGGTGGATCTCACCATGGAACTCGACGTGCCAGCCTTCCTGCGCCGCCAAAACGAGTAAGCCCGGCCATGGCGCGCCCTTCCACCCCCGGAAGGGCGGTAGCCGGGGCCGGGCGGGTAGTACACTGTTGACCGGGGGCGCCCTGCCCCCGGTATGACCACCTCCTGGGAACAACGCGGCGCCGCTCGTCAGACGCTCGCGCGCGAAGTGGGTTACGTGCAGAAGCCGCACGTGAACCGGATGCGCGTGGGTCTGGCCTTCCCCAACACGTATTTCGTGGGGATGTCGAACCTTGGCTTCCAGACGGTCTACCGGCTCTTCAACGACCATCCGGATACGGTGTGCGAGCGCGTGTTCCTGCCGCCCAAGCAGGAACTGAAGGCGCTGGTCGAGCGCAACGCCCGCCTGGTCACCCTCGAATCCGAAACGCCCCTCAACGACCTCGACGTGCTCGCCTTCTCGGTGTCGTTCGAGTGGGACTACACCAACGTGCTCACCATGCTGCGCCTGGCGGGCCTGCCGCTACGGGCTGCCGACCGCGACCACCGCCATCCGCTCGTGGTGATTGGCGGCGCCGTGACGTTCGTGAACCCCGAGCCGCTGGCCCTCTTCGCCGATGTGATTGCGGCCGGCGAAGGCGAAGTGCTGGTGCCCTCGCTGCTCGAGGCCGTGGCCAGCGCCACCTCGCGCGGCGATCTGCTCACCAAGCTGGCCCAGCGCCGCGGCTTCTACATTCCGTCGTTCTACGACGTGCGCTACCACGACGACAGCACCATTGCCGCGTTCGTGCCGCGCGAGGGCACCGGCGCGCCGCCGGTCGTGAAGAAGGCCGCGCTCAAGACCACCGAGGCGGTGGAATCCGCCGTGCACGTCGATCTTCACGCCCGACACTGAATTCGGCTCGCGCTTCCTCATCGAGGTGGTGCGCGGGTGCGCGAATCTGTGCCGATTCTGCTGGGCCGGCTACAACTACCTGCCGGTGCGGGCCTTCCCGACCGATCGCATCCTGGAACTGGCCCAGGCGGCGCGCGCTCACGCCAACCGCGTGGGACTCGTGTCGATTGCGCTCTGTGACCACCCCGACATCGAACTGATCCTGACCAAGCTGGCCGAGATGGGCTACTCGATCAGCCCGGCCTCGCTGCGGCTCGACGACCTGACCCCGACGATCGTGCGCCTGCTGCGCGAGAGCGGCGAGCGCACGCTCACGATCGCGCCCGAGACCGGCTCCGACCGTCTGCGCCGCGTCATCAACAAGACCGTCACGAACGACGAGATCCTCGAGAAGGCCGATCTGATCTTCTCCAGCGGCATCGAGAACCTGAAGCTCTACTACATGATTGGCCTGCCCACCGAGACCGACGAGGATCTCGAGGCCATGCGCGACCAGACGATCCAGCTGCGCGACATCATGATGAAACACGCGAAGGGCCGTGGCCACGTGGGCCGCATCATCGGCAGCGTGAATCCGCTCGTGCCCAAGCCTGGCACCGCCTACCAGTGGCTGCCCATGACCGACACCAAGGAGATCGAGCGCAAGATGAAGCGCCTGCACGCCATGGTCGACAACATCGACCACGTGTTCTTCTCGATCAAGAGCGAGCGGCATTCCTACTACCAGGCGCTGATGTCGCTCGGCGACCGGCGCGTGGCCCCCGCCATCGAAGCCGCCGAGCGCAACGGCGGCAATTGGCGGCAGGCCGTGCAGGAGTCGGGCGTGGACGCCAACTTCTACATCTACCGCGACCGGTCGAACGACACGATGCTGCCCTGGGACATCATCGACGGCGGCATGAAAGATTCGTTCTTCCGCAACGAGGTCGCCAAGGGCCTGCGCGAGGAATGGACGTTGCCGCCGAAGCGGCAGCAGGAGAACGCGCGCCTGCTGCCGATGCTCACGTGAGGGCGGCGCTAGAAGGGCGCGGCCACGGGCCCGTCGCCCGCCGGCTCGCGTTCGTCGACGACCTCGGCCTCGAACTTGGCGTAGGCGCTGAGCACCACATCCCGCACATGGTCTTGCGCCTTCACGTCGGTGAGGGCGCGCAACAGCGCGAAGCTGCGGCGTTCGCCGTTCACCGAATAGGTGCGCGCGGGAAACGTGACGTTGCGGCCTGAGCCATTGCGCCGTTCCCACACGGCGAAGCCGAGCAGCTTCAGGCCCGCGAGCGGCCCCTCGGTGAAGTGGAGTTCGGCGTCGGCCAGTTTGCCGACCGGGCTGCCCTTGTCGTTCGGAGTGATCTTGACCAGCATGGTTGTGCTCCCGCCGCGAAGAAGTGGAACGCGCGGCTGCGTCCACTCACTTCAACGGCCGTGCCAGGGGCCGGAATCCACGGAAAGCTCCAGGTTTCAGCGAAGCTGTGGCCAGCCTCCGCGGGCCGCCGGAATCCCAACGCCAACCGCGGTTGGCGCGTTGCGCACGACGGCCAGGAGGGCACGGTGACGCGGCCGGAGCCACGCACCGGATTCCGCTGGATCGACGAGCCGTGGGGCCCGATGTTGCGGTGCACGCCGCTCGACGCCGTGGCGCGCCACGGGTTCACGTCGCGGCAACTCGGGTTGCGTCCCAATGAGGCGGCAGCCACGACCTGGGCCACGGCGGTGGCGTCGGTCGGTTGCGACGTAGCGCATCTGGCGCGCGTTCGTCAGGTGCATGGCGCGGCGGTGCGGGTGGTGCGGGCCGACGATGTCGACCAGCCCGTCCCCGACGCCGACGCCCTCATCACGAACGCATCCGGCATCGCCGTGGCGGTCGTGGCCGCCGACTGCGTGCCGGTGCTGCTCGCCGACTCACGCACCGGAGCCGTGGCGGCCGTGCATGCCGGGTGGCGCGGCACCGCCGCTGATGTCGTGGGCGCGGCCGTGACGGCCCTGACCCGCGAGTACGGCGTGCGGCCAGAGACACTCGTGGCAGCGATTGGCCCCAGCATAGGCGCGTGTTGCTACGACGTGGGCGAGGACCTGCTGGCCGCCTTCACCGCGGCGGGCCATTCGTCGGTCGACCTCGCCGAGTGGTTCGCGCGCGACAGCGCCGGACGTTTGCGGCTCGACCTCTGGCAGGCCAATTCCGATTTGCTCGTTGGCGCTGGCGTGCCACGCGGTCAGGTGCACATGGCGGGGTTGTGCACCAAGACGCACGTGCACGTGCTCGAGTCGTTCCGCGTGGACGGTGATCGCGCGGGCCGCATGGCCGCGATCATCGTCGCGCCTTAGGACGGAGACGACCGGCCCGACCGGCTCGTGACTCGCAGCAGTTGCCGCCTCAGTCGCGAACGACGAAGCCTTCCCGACGCGCCGCCGAGGCCAAGCGGTCGTCGAGAGTGACGAACTCCAGACTGGCGGGACGGCGGTCGGAAGCAACGTGGGCCGCAGCCAGTTGCAGCGCATCACCAGCTCGAAGCGCATGCACCCGCAGGAGCCGTCTGGCTGTTTCCCGCACGACGTCGCTCGGCTCGATCTCGATCCATCCGCGAGTCAACTGGGCGAGGCCGGCGAGCGCGGCTTCGACCGCAGGTTCGTCGAGCAACCCGTCGCGCTCCAGGCGCGCGATGGCCGAGGCGCACTCCACCTCGGTGCCCCACCAGACCACAAGAACCGGGTCTTCTTTGGCCCACCGCTCCACGTGCCGGCTGCCGGGTTCAGTGACGACCATGGGCACGACCGCGGACGCGTCCCAGAACCTCATCGGCCCTCTCGACGTTCCGCCAGCAGCGCCGCCAACACTGAAGCGCCACGCTTGGCGCGCGGCAACGGCCGGTCGAAGAATCCAGGAGGCAGCGGTTCCCGCGCCGGCCGCACGATGCCCGCGCGAATCAGCTCTGCCAGCCGGCCATCGCCGCCATGACCGGCACCAGCCACCGGTTCGAGGCGCGCCACCGGACGCCCGCGGTCGACGATCAGCACCGAGGCGCCAGATTTGACGCGGTCGACGAGCGCGCTGAAGTTGTTCTTGGCCTCGGTGATACTGGCTCTTTTCATAGAGCTATTATAGCCCTTTCAAACGACACGACCTGCCGCCAGGCCGGATACGTGAATCGGCTCGCCGATGCCGGGCCGTCGGCGCTCAAGAGCGCGACGCCCTCACGCCAGGCCGGCGCCAGCAGCAAGCGATCCAAGGGATCTTCGTGCAACCCTGGCGACAGGTGGGCCTTGGCTGCGTGGGTGTTGACGATCGACATGGCTAGGTAGACCAACTCCGGCAGACGTCAGACTTCGGTCTGGCGGTCGCACCCCGACGTAAGATCACCACTCTGCCTGCCATCCGACATGGTCCCTAGTGCACCTCTCGCCCCTCGACGCTTCAGAGACCATCGCCTCACGGGCGCGGTCGCTGGGACGATCGCGGCAGTGCTGCTCGCCGCGGCTTGGGGCAGCGGACTGCTCGCGCAGGCGCGCACGCTCGCGATCCACGAGATTCAGGGATCGGGGGCACGGTCGCCATTCGAGGCCGTGATCGTGTCGACCACCGGCGTGGTGACGGCCAGGAAGTCGAATGGATTCTTCATCCAGTCTCCCGACGGCGCCACCGACGGGAATCCGGCGACGTCCGACGGACTGTTCGTGTTCACCAGCGCCGCGCCGGCCGCCGCCGTCACGCCGGGCACGCTCGTGCTCGTCACTGGCCGCGTGCTCGAGTTCGTGCCTGCCGCCGACCCGGCGAGCCCTCCGTTCACCGAGATTGCCGAATCACCCTCGATCGCAATACGCGGCGCAGGCATGTCGTTGCCCGCGCCGCAGGAACTCCGCTCGCGTGACGCGGCGTTACCGCCCGGGCCCGACGCGCTAGAGCGCTTCGAGGGCATGCGCGTGCGCGTGGCCTCCCTCACGACGTCGAGCGGCACGTTGGGCACCGTGAGTGAGCCGAACGCCACGGGATCGTCGAACGGTGTGTTCTACGGTGTGGTCACCGGCGTGGCCCGCCCGTTTCGCCGTCCCGGCATCGCCGCGGCGCTGCCCTTACCGTCCGGCGCGCCGTGTTGTGTGCCGCGCTACGACGGGAATCCAGAACGGCTGCGCGTCGACAGCGACGGCCAGCCGGGTGCTGCCACGATCACCCTGACGGCGGGCGCCGTCGTACGGAATCTCGTGGGGCCGCTCGACTACGGCTTCCAGGCCTACACCATCCTGCCCGATCCGGCGACGCCGCCCGACGTGACGCTGGCGTCGTTGCCGGCCGGGCTGCGCCGACCGGACGACGACGAGTTCACGGTCGCGTCTTTCAACCTGGAACGGTTCTTCGATACCACCGACGATCCTGGTGTGGGCGACGCCGTGCTGTCATCCGCGGCCTATCTGACCCGGCTGCGGAAGGCGTCGTTGCACCTCCGCGCGCTCCTGCACCTGCCGGCGATCATCGCCGTGCAGGAGGTGGAGAACCTGGCCACGCTGCAAATGCTCGCGGCGTTCCTGAATCGCGAGGCGCGCGACGCGCGGGAGCTGAAGACCCAGTACGAAGCCTACCTGGAAGAAGGCAACGACCCCGGCGGTATCGATGTCGGCGTGCTCGTCGACCGGGCGCGGGTCGAAGTCTTGCAGTTCACACAGGAAGGACGCGGCGAGCAGTTTCGCGGGCCCTCGGGCGCGACGGAGCTGCTGCACGATCGGCCACCGGTAGTGCTTCGCGCGCGCGCCCGGACCTTCGCTGGCGGCTCGCAGTCGATCACGGTCGTGGTCGCGCATCTGCGGTCGCTCATCGATGTCGACAGCCCCACCGCCGGCGCACGCGTGCGGGTGAAACGCGCCTTCCAAGCCGAGTCGCTGGCGGCGCTCGTCGACCGTCGGCTGCGAGTCGACCCGCAGGAAGCGCTGCTGGTCGTCGGCGATCTGAATGCCTTCGAGTTCAACGACGGCTATGTCGACGTCGTGGGCACGATGCGCGGCGTACCGGCGCCACGCGAGCAGGTCGTGCAGTCGACGCGCGATCTGCTCGATCCCGATCTCGTGAATCTCGGCGACCTGGTGTCTACCGGGGCTCGCTACTCCTACGTGTTCGACGGCGTCGCCCAGACGCTCGACCACATGCTGGCTTCGCCCGCGCTGCTGCCGGCCGTGACGGCGTTCGGCTACGGGCGCGGCAACGCCGATGCGCCCGAGGTGTGGCGGTCGGACGCGACCCGGCCCGAGCGCATCTCGGACCACGACCCCGCGCTGGTCTACATCCGCGTGCGGTAGCTACGAGGCATCAGCCGGGGGCGTGTCGCCGTTGGCCACGGGCGCGTCAGGCGCCTTGGCCTCGGGGATCCAGTAGAGGATGCGCACGCAGCTCTCGCACTGGATGATCTGATCGTTGGCGCGCAGCTGGTTGTAGAGATGCGGGCGGAGGCGCACGCGGCAGGCCGAGCACAGGCCATCGACGACGCGCGCGATGCCAATGCCCTTGCGGCCCTTGGCGACCATCTCGAAGGTGGCCAGCAGGCGCGGCTCGATGGTCTTCACGAGCTCGGCCCGCGCCGCCAGCAGCTCCGCCAGCGTGTCCTTCACCGAGGCGGCATCGGCGGTGATCGCGGCTTTTTCGGCGGCCACGCTCTTCTTGTCGGCGGCCAGCTTCGCCTCGGCCGCCTTCACGACGGCCGCGCGTTCGTCGATCTCGAGCATCCGCTCGAGCTCGATGCCCTCGATGCGATCCACTTCGGCCGAGAAGGTGGTGATTTCGTGCTGGAGGGCGTGGAACTGCTTGTTGTCCTTGGCCTGCATCAGCTGCTCTTTGTATTTCGAGACTCGCTGCTGCGCGACCGAGGCTTCCTTCTCGAGGTCCTGTTTGGCGGCCCGCGCCTGGGCCAGCGCCGCCTTCACCGTGTCGAGCGCCTGCGTGGCGTCGGCCAGCTTGGCATCGAGCGCACTGATGCTCACGGGAGCGTCGGCCAGCCGCCGGCGCGCGTCCTCGGCCCGGGTTTCCAAATCTTGCAGGGCGAGGAGCGAGGTGATGGCGGGTAACATCGGGCCCTCAAGCATAGCGTAGGATCCGGATGTGCAACACCCTGCCGAATCCCTGCAGGCGGGCGCCGTCCCGCTCTCCGCCTGGCGTGCCATCTACTTCGGTGCGGGTGCCGCACTCGACCCTGCGTGCCGCGCCGCGGTCGAGGCCGGGGCCCGCGCGATCGACCGCGTGGTGGCCGCCGGCGCCCCGGTTTACGGCGTCAATACCGGCTTCGGCAAGCTGGCCTCGGTGCGCATCGACACTGCCGACCTCACGACCCTGCAGCGCAATATCGTGCTCTCGCACTGCGCCGGTGTGGGCGATCCGCTGCCGGTGCCGGTCACACGCCTGATGATGGCGCTGAAGCTTGCCAGCCTGGCGCAAGGGGCGTCGGGCGTGCGCTGGGCCACCGTCGAGCATCTGGGTGCCTGCCTGGCGGCGGACCTCGTGCCAGTCGTGCCCGGGCAGGGGTCGGTCGGGGCTTCTGGCGACCTGGCGCCGCTGGCCCACATGTCGGCGGCGCTCATCGGCGTCGGGGATTTCGTGGTGCGCGGGGAGCGAGTGCCGGCGGTGAAGGCGCTCGCCGGGGCCGGGCTGGCGCCGCTCGTGCTCGGGCCCAAGGAAGGCCTCGCGCTGCTGAACGGCACGCAGGCCTCGACCGCGCTGGCGCTCGCTGGCCTCTTCGAGACCGAGCGCGTGTTCCAGGCGGCGCTCGTCACCGGCGCCCTCACGACCGATGCCGCCAAGGGCTCCGACGGCCCGTTCGACCCGCGCATCCAGGCGCTGCGCGGACAGCCCGGGCAGGTCGCCGTCGCCGCGGCCCTGGCGCAGCTCATGCGCGGCAGCGCCATTCGGCAGTCGCATCTCGTGGGCGATGGGCGCGTACAAGACCCGTATTGCCTGCGCTGCCAGCCGCAGGTGATGGGCGCGTGTCTCGACCTGCTGCGCCAGGCCGCGCGCACGCTCGCCGTGGAAGCCAACGGCGTGTCCGACAACCCGCTCGTGTTCCCCGACAGCGGCGACGTCATTTCAGGCGGCAACTTCCACGCGCAGCCAGTGGCGTTCGCGGCCGACATCATCGCGCTTGCCATCTGCGAGATTGGCTCGATTGCCGAGCGGCGCCTCGCCATGCTGGTCGACCCGGCGCTGTCGGGCCTGCCGGCGTTTCTCACCCCCAATCCCGGCCTCAACTCGGGCCTGATGATTCCGCAAGTCACGGCCGCCGCGCTCGTGTCCGAGAACAAGCAGCGGGCGTATCCGGCGAGCGTGGATTCGATTCCCACCTCCGCCAACCAGGAGGACCACGTGTCGATGGCGGCGCACGGCGCGCGCCGTCTCGGGCCCATGGCCGAGAACGCCGCCCACGTGATCGGCATCGAGCTCATTGCCGCGGCCCAGGGTTGCGGCTTTCACGCCCCACTGCGGTCGAGCGATCGCCTGGAACGGGCCGTCGCGTTGTTACGTGCCGACGTGCCGCCGCTCGATCACGACCGCTACCTCGCCGACGACATCAACGCGGCCACGGCGCTCGTGCGCTCGGGCCGTCTGGTGGCCGCCGCCGGTCTCGACCACATGCCCGGCCTCGGCGGCGGGGCGGCCGGGGACTGAACGATGGCGGCGCCCGGCTGGCTGATCGTGACGCGCGGCACCGGGCCGCTGCTCGTGAGCGTGCCGCATGCCGGCACGGATCTTCCCGGGGAGTTCCTGGCGTCGCTGCGGTCGCCCTGGCTGGCGCGCAAGGACGCCGACTGGCATCTCGAACGGCTCTACGACTTCGCCGCCGCGGCCGGCGCCACGGTGGTGCGCACCGCCATCTCGCGCACGGTGATCGACGTGAATCGCGACCCGAGCGGCGTGTCGCTCTATCCAGGCCAAGCCACGACCGGGCTATGTCCGGTCGAGACGTTCGACGGCGAACCGCTCTATGTGCCAGGGAACGCGCCCACCGACGCCGATATCGCCGATCGCCGGGTGCGCTACTTCGAGCCGTATCACCAGGCCCTCGCGGCGGAGGTGACGCGGCTCCGGCAGGGGCACGCGCACGTCGTCGTGTATGACTGTCACTCGATCCGCTCGGTGATTCCGCGGCTCTTCGCCGGCGAACTGCCGCACTGGAACATCGGCACCAACGACGGCGCCAGCTGCGCGCCGGCGCTCACGCGCCTGGTCGAGGCGCGGTGCGAGGCGTCGGGGCGGTCGCGCGTCACGAACGGCCGTTTCAAGGGCGGCTACATCACGCGCCACTACGGCCGGCCGGCCGCCGGCGTACACGCGATTCAAATGGAAGTGGCCTGCCGCGGCTACATGACCGAGCCTGCCGCGCCGCCCACCCCAGACAACTGGCCGTCGCCCTACGTGGCCGAACAGGCTGCGCCACTGCGGGCCACGCTGCAGGCCATTCTCGAGAGCGCCGTGGCGTGGGCCATGGACGCCTCGGCGGGCCCCACCAAGGGAGTGCTATGACACGAACCATCCGGGCCGCCCGCGGCCCCGCGCGCACCGCCAAGAGCTGGCTCACCGAAGCGCCCCTGCGCATGCTCATGAACAACCTCGACCCCGACGTGGCCGAGCGGCCCGAAGACCTCGTGGTCTACGGCGGCATCGGCCGGGCGGCGCGCAACTGGGAATGTTACGACCGCATCGTCGCGACGCTCACGTCGCTCGAGGACACCGAGACGCTGCTCGTGCAGTCGGGCAAGCCCGTGGGTGTGTTCACGACCCATCGCGATGCGCCCCGCGTGCTCATCGCCAACTCGAACCTGGTGCCGCACTGGGCCACCTGGGAACACTTCCACGAACTCGATCGCCTGGGCCTGATGATGTACGGCCAGATGACCGCCGGGTCGTGGATCTACATCGGCAGCCAGGGCATCGTGCAGGGCACTTACGAGACGTTCGTGGAACTGGGCCGTCAGCACTACGGCGGCAGTCTGGCCGGCCGCTGGATCCTCACAGCGGGCCTCGGCGGCATGGGCGGCGCGCAGCCGCTTGCCGCCACCATGGCGGGGGCGTCGTGTCTGGCGGTGGAATGTCAGCAGAGCCGCATCGACATGCGTCTGCGCACGCGCTACGTCGACGTGCAGGCCGGCAGTCTGGACGAGGCTCTGGCGCTCGTCGACGAGAGCTGCCGCGCGCACCGGCCCCGGTCGGTGGCGCTGCTCGGCAACGCCGCCGACGTGTTCACCGAGCTGGCGCGGCGCGGCGCGCGTCCCGATGCGGTCACCGACCAGACGTCGGCCCACGACCCGGTGAACGGCTACCTGCCGCAGGGCTGGACGGTGGAGCAGTGGTTCGAGCGGCGGGTCAGCAATCCGGCGGGCACGGCAGCGGCGGCCAAGCGCTCGATGGCCGTGCACGTCGAGGCCATGCTGGCCTTCAAGGATGCCGGCCTGCCCACCTTCGACTACGGCAACAACATCCGCCAGATGGCCAAGGACCAGGGCGTCGCGCGCGCCTTCGACTTCCCGGGCTTCGTGCCGGCGTATATCCGGCCGCTCTTCTGCCGCGGCGTCGGGCCGTTCCGCTGGGCGGCGCTCTCGGGAGATCCCGAGGACATCGCGAAGACCGACGCCATGGTCAAGTCGCTCATGCCGCACGACGCGCACCTGCATCAGTGGCTCGACATGGCCCGTGAGCGGATCAGCGTACAGGGCCTGCCGGCGCGCATCTGCTGGGTGGGCCTGGGGGATCGCCATCGCCTGGGGCTGGCCTTCAACGCCATGGTGCGGTCGGGCGAACTCTCGGCGCCGGTGGTCATCGGCCGCGATCATCTCGACTCGGGATCGGTGGCCTCGCCCAATCGCGAAACCGAGGCGATGCGCGACGGCTCGGACGCGGTGTCGGACTGGCCGTTGCTGAACGCGCTGCTCAACTGCGCCTCGGGCGCCACCTGGGTGTCGCTACACCACGGCGGCGGCGTGGGCATGGGCTTCTCGCAGCATTCCGGCATGGTGGTGGTGTGTGACGGCAGCGTCGAGGCCGATGCGCGGCTGGCCCGCGTGCTCTGGAACGATCCGGCCACCGGCGTGATGCGGCATGCCGATGCCGGCTACGACGAGGCCATCGCGTGCGCCAGCCAGCACGCCCTGCACCTGCCGATGGCACGATGATCGACCGGCGCCTGTATGCCGCCGACGCGTTGCTGCCCGCCGGCTGGGCGCGCGACGTGTTGCTCGAATGGACCGAGCGCGGCGATCTGCTCGCCGTGACGCCCGGCGTGCCGCAGCCCGGCGCCGTGGCGCTGGCGGCGGGTCCGGTCGTGCCGGGTCTGGCCAACCTGCACTCGCATGCGTTCCAGCGCGCCTTCGCCGGCCTCGCCGAGTTTCGCGGATCGAGCGACGACAGCTTCTGGAGCTGGCGTGAGCGGATGTACCGCGTGGCCAACGCCGTGACGCCCGACGAACTCGAGGCCATCGCCACCTGGCCTTTCGTCGAGATGCTCGAGGGCGGCTTCACCTCGGTGTGCGAATTCCACTACCTCCACCACGACGTGCACGGGCGCCCCTACGCCGATGACCCCACGCTGGCGGCGTGTCTCGTCAATGCCGCGGCGGCCGTGGGCCTCGGCCTGACGCTGCTGCCCGTGCTGTACCAACAGAGCGGCTTCGGCGGCGTCGCGCCCACCGACGGACAGCGCCGCTTCGTGCGGTCCACCGACGCGTTGCTGCGCCTCGTAAAGACGATGCGTCTCGCCTGTCACGGTCCCTCGGCGCGGGTGGGCCTCGCCCTGCATTCACTGAGGGCGGTCACGCCCCACGCGCTGCGCCAGGCCCTCACGGGCCTCGACGGCCAGGACCCTGCGGCGCCGATTCACATCCACGTGGCCGAACAGCCGCGCGAAGTGGACGAATGCGTGGCGTGGAGCGGGCAGCGGCCCGTCGAGTGGCTGCTCGATCACGCGCCGGTGGATCAGCGCTGGTGCCT
>CAWFCS010000020.1:0-246516 GCA_963814395.1 uncultured Acidobacteriota bacterium | reverse complement strand
GCAACTCATCGTGCGGTGGTGACGGGTAGTGGGGACTTCTCGGTGATAGTGCGCCCGGCGCGATGCTACGGCGTGGCGCGGGCGTGCAGGATGTCGAGCGGACTTCGCGGCGGGTTCCGGAACTCCTACACGACGTGGGTGTAGATCATCGCCGTCTCCACGTTGGTATGCCCGAGGTATGTGCGTTTCGGCGGCCGGCTCCCCTGGTGCAGGCGCCAACGCGAGTTGACGTCTGGCAACCAGTTGGTCGACGTTCGCCAGCGATTGGCGCCTTCCACCCAACCTGGACATGTCTGTGCCTTGGCGCCAGCGCCAATTGGCCGGTCAAACTGGGTTGCGGCGCCGGCAACGCCCTGACTTCGCAGGGCTTGTTCCTGGAGCCAATGGCGGGCACAATGCCGGCGGCGCGGGAATCGTGGCTTCGCGCCTGGGATCAGCGGGCGGGGCGGACCCAGCGAATGGCGCTTCCGCCCATATGAAGTTAGGCGGACAAAACCGAGGCTTCGTACTGGTTCGAAGCTGTGAGCAGCAGGGCGAAATAACCAGCGAGATGATCTGGCAGCAGTAGTCGACAAGACCGCACTGCTTGAGAATCTTCTCAGTCGATCATCAAACAGTACTATGTCAGCCTCGCGCCGACCGAGGTGCCTTCTTCTGGGCCGTACTCCTTGACAGCTCGGTAATCGCTCTTGGCGCGAAGGCAAAGGTAGTGCTCGCGGTCGCTGCCGAGCTGGGCGTGAAACTCGACGCCAGTCCGCTTCACTCGGCCGTTGCCCTACGAAATGCCTTCGCCCACCAGCCCACCGATTCGCATCCCACGGTTGTCGTCTCGAGAACGCCTGGCAGAGACCGTGCCGAGTCCCACCTGCAGATTCTGAGCGGCTCAGGCAAGCTCACGAGAAAGAGCCGAGACACCGCTTTGGCCGAGTTCGACAGGGCGTACTCGAAGGCCAAGGCTTCATTGATCGCGTTGCTCAAGGCCGTTGAATCGAAATCGGGGCCAGACGCCGCCTAACCAGCGGTTGCAGCCGACGGCGGTCGGGCGCTGTGGCATCATGCGGGCATCAACCGCCGCGGCTGAACCGCGGTCGTTAGCGAACCAACAAACTCAAAGAGCTTGAAGGTCATGGGCTCGGGCCACTCGACACGCCGGTGCGCGAGCGATCGGCTGGTGATGGTTCGCGGCGCGGTCGATCTCGGAGGCGTCGGTGTGGCCGCGAGCGGCACGCACGGCGGCGCGGTCGCGAGGCCTCAGCCTGGGCACCGTGGCGCTCGACACGCCTCGGCGCGGTTGATCGGTCGGCGGATCCAGCGGCGGGCGGTGTCGGGTGGTGCCGATAGCGGCTTGCGGTGGGCAGTCCCAAGAGCCAATGACTTACGCTAACATCCCGCTCGAGCCGACTCGGCCCGCGAGCAATCCGTGCGCGGGCCTCACGGCTCAGCGGGCACGTTATGCCGACAGAACTCAGAGTCAACTTGACATCCCAAAGATGACATGTGCACACTGAGGCATGTGGGAACTCTTGGAGCATCGCCGGATGGACCGGCAGCTGGCCAAGACCCCACGCGAAGTGCTCAAGCGCTACGAGAAGTGGAAGGACATCGCGCGGTTGTCCGGGCCGCCGGGCATCCGGCTGATCGCCGGATTCCATGACGAGGCCTTGGCCGGGAAATGGAAGGGGTCTCGGTCATCTCGCTTGGGCGACCAGTGGCGCGTCATCTACCGGGTGGTGCCAGCACAGCTGACCTACTACATCGAATCGGTGACGCCCCATGACTACCGGAGGCCGTGATATGAAGAACTATCGTGCGGCGCGGAAGCGCGTGACCGTCTCGGTCGGCGAGTCGGTCCGAATCATCCGTGAGCTGCAGGGGCTGAGCCAGAACGAGCTCGCTCAGCGCACGGGCATCTCGCAGGCGACGATCTCCGCCATCGAGAACGACCGGGTCAAGCTCGGCGTGGAACGCGCAAAGATGCTCGCGCAGGCGCTCAAGTGCCACCCCGGCGTGCTCGTGTTCCCCGGCTGGGTTGTGCCTACTGAAGCGGCGGCATAACATCCGGTTGCAGCGGACGGCGCTCCGCGCCGCCGCTGAACCGGCAGCGTTAGCCGGACAGCATTCCAGATGCAGCATTCGCTTCTTTTCGAGCGTGGGGAACTACAGCGACGGTTTTGCGATCTGCTCGTCGATCACGGGGCGCAGTTCACGCTAGCAGCCGACGGGGCAGTCGAGTGCACTGACGAAGCATGGGCGCAGGTCAACTCAATCGCCCACACGATCCGAAGTAGTTGCTTTCCGTGGTACTTCAGCTGGTTCGACTCTACCGAAGGTGCAGAGTGGTTTCGAGGCGAGTTGACGCGCGTCGGTCTTCGCTTCGAGTGTGAACGGCACGAGGGCAATCCGGTGTTTCTGTTGCCCAAGGCAGACCGCGATGCTCATCGAGCACTAAAGAACTCGGACGCTTGAATGCCGGCTAACATCCGAATGCAGCCGACGCGCCGCGTGTCACCCGACGGCGCGCGGCTGATTCGGCGTCGTTAGCCCGAGCTGGCAATACGGAACGAAACTAGAGCGGACGTCGGTATCAACCGAAACATCGAATTGGTATGGCAAAGATGTCGACGCATGTGCTCATCATTACGTTGACAATCGGTGCCGCATCGGTCAGCTGTGCGCACCGCCTCCCGAACGGCGGGGACTGGGCGAGTGAGCTGGCCGCGCGCCCTGGGAGTTCACTCCCCCCTGAAGGGAGTTCTCAAGCACAGGTGCTCACGTTCTTTGGCATCACGCAGAGCCGTTCGGTCGGAAAGCAGCACTTCCTTGCGGGGTCCGGGTATGTAGCCTTCAATGGCGGGGGCAGCACCCTGGCAGGCCCAAATCGTAACCAGAATCCCTACATCGAACTGACAATCGCCAATCGGCGCGATCCCATGCTCGCTTCGTGCCTCCAGTTGTTGGCCCCCGAGTCGTTCACCGACGGGGCCGTGCAGATCAGCGGCAGCGGGTACTTCGCGGCTCTGCCCGGAGTGCAGTTGCGCCAATTGGCGCTTGTCCGACTGTTGAACCTCACAGGTTGCAAGGTCGTACCTCGACGATAATGCTCGGCACCGTGAACCGGCCGGGCTAACCACCAAATGCAGCCGACGCGCCGCGTGTCGCTTGCTAGCGCGCGGCTGATTTGGGGTCGTTAGGCTGACAGCGAAACGACAGATGACTCGAAGCGCGCGACTGACTCTGAGCGTTCTGCTACTCGCCGGCCTGCCACTCGTTGGCTGCTCGGCGAGCGTACCAACGGCCGCGTCGCCCGTGGGGGCCCAAGGGGCGCAGCCGGCGACACAGTTCCCGACGCTGCGCGTGACGAACAACGGATTCCGTAGCATTGAGGGTTTGGTCGTAATATTCCCCGATGAACGTGTCGTGTTCGGCAACGTGGCACCGGGCGCGACGACTACGTACCAGGCGGTCAGCAAAGGCGTGTTCCGCTACGCCGCGTACGAGCACCGCGTCGGCGCAAGGACGATCAACCAGCCGGCAATCGACTGGGTCGGCGAAGTACCGATGCCAGGCGAGGCCTTCACGTACTCGATCTTGGCATTCGACGACCCACGCGTGGGCATGACCATTCTGCTCTTGTCGACGACCCGAGACCGATGAGCAGCCTAACATCCGAATGCAGCCGACGCGCCGCCTGTCGCTTGTCGGCGCGCGGCTGATTCGGCGCCGTTAGACCGACAACTTAAAGATCAGTCTTCGGGCATGTGGGCACGAGCGGTCGTCGTGCCGGCGTTCATCACGGCGCGCCCGGCCGATCATCCGGGCGATTCAACACGCCTCCTCCTCATTGACTCGGCGTACCGGGTCGACCTCCCGGTGGGCTCGCCCGAGCATTTCCGGAGGGCCCTCAGTTCCGGCCGGCTCCCTGCCGTGCATTCACCAGGCGGGCCCATCGCGCGCCGGAGATCGACCGGGGCGCCATTGACACAGCGGGGCGCCGGTCGCGCGATCCTGTCCTGGCGATCGCATGACACGACCGGCGGTCTAACCTGCCGTTGCACCGGACGGCACCGGGGCGCGCGTGCGCGCGCCCCTCGCGCTCGCGGTGCTATTCTTGGCTCGCGCGTGCCGCCGGTGAACGGCGGCTCGTTAGACCGACAACTTAAAGACCAATCATTTCTTCTCGTCGCACGAGCGGTCGTCGTGCCGCATTTCCATCACGGGCGTCCTTCACGCGCCGAGCTTCTGCGAGCATCGGGCCGGCTCCCGCGCCATGCCGCGCGCCATCACGCGCGGGCTCGCTCGAGCATTTCCGGAGGCTCTCAGTTCCGGCCAGCGCCGTGCCGTGCATTCAGCAGGCGGGCCCATCGCGCGCCGGTGATCGGCTGAGGCGCGATTGACACACCGAGGCGCCGGTCGCGCGGTGGCTGCCGGTGATCGTGTGACCCGACCAGCGGTCTAACCTGCCGTTGCACCGGACGGCACCGGGGCGCGCGTGCGCGCGCCCCTCGCGCTCGGGTGTATCCTGGCTTCGCACGTGCCGCCGGTGAACGGCGGCTCGTTAGACCGACAACAAACGATCAGTCTTCGGGCATGTGTGCACGAGCGATCGTCGTGCCGGGGTTCATCACGGCGCGCCGTCCCGATCATCGGGGCGATTCAACACGCCAGCCCCTCAGCGACTCGGCGTACCAGGTCCACCTCCCCGTGGGCTCGCCCGAGCATTTCCGGAGGCCCTCAGTTCCGGCCGGCTCCGTGCCGTGCATTCAGCAGGCGGGCCCATCGCGCGCCGGTGATCGGCTGAGGCGCGATTGACACACCGAGGCGCCGGTCGCGCGATTGCTGCCGGTGATCGCGTGACACGACCGGCGGTCTAACCTGCCGTTGCACCGGACGGCACCGGGGCGCGCGTGCGCGCGCCCCTCGCGCTCGGGTGTATGCTGGCCTCGCGCGTGCCGCCGGTGAACGGCTGGCCGTTAGACCGACAACTTAAAAGATCAGTCTTCAGGCATGTGGGCACGAGCGGTCTTCGTGCCGGCGTTCATCACGCGCACCGTCCCGATCATCGGGGCGATTCAACACGCCTCCTCCTCATTGACTCGGCGTACCAGGTCGACCTCCCCGTGGGCTCGCCCGAACGCTTCCAGACGGCCCTCAGTTCCGGCCGGCTCCATGCCGTGCAATCAACAGGCGGGCCCATCGCGCGCCGGAGATCGACTGGGGCGCGATCGATACATCGTGGCGCCGGTCGCGCGATCCTGTCCTGGCGATCGCGTGACACGACCAGCGGTCTAACCTGCCGTTGCACCGGACGGCACCGGGGCGCGCGTGCGCGCGCCCCTCGCGCTCGGGTGTATGCTGGCCTCGCGCGTGCCGCCGGTGAACGGCGGCTCGTTAGCGAACCAACAAACTCAAAGAGCTTGAAAGCCATGGGCTCGGGCGACTCGACACGCAGGTGCGCGAGCGATCGGCTGGTGGCGGTTGGCAGCGTAATCAGTTTCGGAGGTGTTGGCGTGGCCGTGAGCGGCACGCACGGCGGCGCGGTTGCGAGGCCTCAGCCTGGGGACCGTGGCGCTCGACACGCTTCGGCGCGCCTTGATCGGTCGGCAGATCCAGCGGCGGTGGGGTCAGGTCGTGCCGGGGGCGGCCTGGGGTGGGCGGTCCCAAGGGCGAAAGAACCCGAACACCCGCGAATGACTTCCGCTAACATCCCGCTCGAGCCGACTCGGCCCGCGAGCGATTCGTGCGCGGGCCTCACGGCTCAGCGGTAGCGTTAGGTGGACGAAGCCGTGATGCCTACCAAGGACACCTTCTCAACACGCCTCAATGCTCTGGTCGCGTTAGGAGTGCTCGCGCACATCGCGACGGCATCCGCGCAGACAACAGCGCCCATTCGTGGTTTCGCGGGCGCAGCCATCGCCTTGGCCAGTGCCGATCCCCCACGGGAGGGTCGGTCGAATGCCGACAGTGGGAACGGCATCTGGTTATTGGAGGGGGCATTGTTCGTAACCAAGCGTGCCGCAATCGGCGCAGAGTTGGTGTGGCTTGGCACGAACGTCACCGCCGGCGGTAGTCCTCGCTTTCAGATTGAAGAGGAGCATCAAGAACGAGCACTCTTCGGAACCGTTCGTATTCGGCTGGTGAGCCACACGAGAGGGGCCGTAGATGTTGTCGCTGGGGCGGGCGCACTGTTCCAGCGCCGACTGACCCGCGCGCTGTCCGTGCCTGAGGCATCCACCGAGGTGGCGCAGACCTCGCCCGCCTACCTTGCGCGTGTAGAACTGCCGTTTCAGATCGCGCGGCACGTTGCTCTCGGGCCGTCGGCGGGCGTCTACGTCCTACGCCGCCCAGATGCAACAGACTCTCTACTAAACCTGACGCGAACGCAGCCGTCAACCCGCGTCACGCTGAGTCTACTGGCCAGAGTCGGGTGGTGACCGTCCTTGGCGATCTTGCGCGCCACCTAACCCGCGCGTGAACTCGGCGGCGGTCAGCTTCTGTGGCATCATTCGGGCGCCGCGGGTTATGCGCCGTCCGTTCGGCGGACCAACCAGAGAACACAACGGACGGATAGCCATGGCTCCCAAGACCCAGAGCGCGACCGTTCCTGAGTTCCTCGCGCAGCTCGCGCCCGGTCGACGACAAGAAGTCGAGCGCGTACGGGCTGAGATTCGGCGGCACCTTCCCGCAGGATACGAGGAAGCCATTAGCAAGAACATGCTGGTGTACCAGGTGCCCCTGGGCCAGTACTCGAACACATACAACGGGCACCCGCTGTGGTACGTGGCGTTGGCGTCCGAGAAATCGTATCTGTCGTTGCACCTGATGCCGGTCTACGGTGACGGCGCCCTCGCGTCGCGCCTGGCTGACGGCTTCAAGGCGGCGGGCAAGAAGCTCGACATGGGCAAAGCTTGTATCCGCTTTGAGACCGCAAGCGATCTGGCACTCGATACGGTTGGTGAGATTGTCGCGAGTATCCCGATGGACCGATGGATCAAGGTCGCCCAGGCTGCCCGTCGCCGGTAGACACCGGGCGCCGAACCAGCGGTTGCAGCCGAGGGCGAGCGGTGGCATCCTGAGCGCGCCGCGCCTTACGCGGAGACTCGTTCGGCGCACCGGCGAGAGACGACGAGCAAAGACGAACTCCGGATACGGTCGCGGTGCCGAATCCACAGGGGCGGTGGCCGGACGACCGCCAACGCTACCGGATTGGAGTTGGCGGGTGACAATCGACAAAGCGGCACCCGGCGTCGCAACGGTGATGATCCTCGCGGTCATGTTGGGTCCGCACCCTGCGCGTGCCTCGGGCGCGCCTGCTGAGCGGGTCGGCGCCGCCATCACCAGGCAGACCCCGATCGCCGACAGCGCCAGGAACTTTGCCTTGGCTCGCAATATCGAGTTGACTCAGGCAGCCAGGTCCCGTCCAGGGAAGGGTGTCCGGTGCGCTGTCGGTCTCACCTTACTGCCGCTGACAGGCACGTTTATCGGAATGCTGGTTGGCGCAACCGGCATACTGGCCGCAGGCGGGAGCGGCGAGTCCGAAGGGATCGTGAAAGGCTCGATGGTAGTCGGAGCAGCGCTCGGCATCGCAGCAGGGACCGCGGTCTGCCTGAAGTGAGCGAATGCGCTCGCCGCAGCCCCGATCACGCAGAGCGGCCTAAATAGCGCAGGAACGCGGCAGCGTTCGGCTCCTGTGGCATGATCCGGGCACTCGGGCGCCGCGGGTTGTGCGCCCTTCGTTGGCCGGATGGCACAATGAACGACACCACCCCCCGTCACTCCCACAGCCGACGCCAGAAGAAGCGAACTGCTGCTGTCGGATCCCTCGGTGTTCAAGGGCTCGCGGTGGCTGCTGCGCTGTGGACGGCGGCGTGTGGCGGCGCGTCATCCCCGTCGCCCACGGCGCCCACTTCCACGAGTTCGGTGAGCTTCCTGTCTGTCAGCCTCGTCCCGCCGGACCTGCTTCCTGGCGAGTCCGTCGACGCCTCGGCATGGGGGTGGACCCGCCCGAACGGCAATCCTATCTATGGGCCTGTCACCGTGAGTGCGTGGACAACCTCCAATCCCTCGGTGGCCACGGTCTCCAGTGCGGGTCGAGTGACCGCCATCGCTTCCGGCACCGCGAACATCACGGCGAACGCGCTCGGAGCATCCGCGGCGGGTGTGGTCACCGTGTTCTCCGAGAACGACGTTTCCGCGCTTGAAGTCACATGCACCGCCACCGTGTCCCTGCGCCAGGGTGGAGAATGTTCAGCCCAGGCGCGCACCCGTACGGGTCGCACTGTGCAGGTCCAGGCGACCTGGTCATCCTCGCGTCCAGACATCCTGTTTGTGCTCAGCGGCTCAGCGCCTGCCCGGCGGACATTGCTCCAGGGGCTCTCTTCGGGGCAATCTGTGGTCACGGCGACTTTTGGCGTGTTCCAGGCCGCCTCGACTGTCGTTGTTGCGAGCTGAGTCAGGAGTTGCTGACACGCTGATCGGCGCCGAGTCGCGATCTTTGGATGTGAGGCGTGCCGGCTGACCTGCGCATGAACCAGCACGGAGTGACGAGTTATCGCAGCACGTCTGTTGACCAACGCTCGCCCTGAATGAAGCGTAGCCGGTCTGCGGCAACGAAGTAGCGAATCCGGACTGTGGTGATGAACTCCGCGCGCGCGGGCCAGTCGAGCGCGGCGTACGTTGATTCCTTGAAGGCCGCGCGGAACTGCGATTCCTCCAGTGATTCGTCAACGACGAACACCGGATAGCAGCCGAGACGCTCGAGGTCCGCGACTAGCGCGTCGAGGCGTGAGGGCGACATCGATTCCAGGCTCACCACGTTATGACCGGTGTAGTACGCGACAGAGCCACCGTGGTAGAAAGCGATGACCACGGCGTGGCGTGGCAGGACCTCGCGAAGATAGCGCCCCATCATGGATATGCGCAGATGGCCCTTCCAGTCATCGAGCACATAGCGCGTCAGATCGCTGCTCTGCCAGACAACCACGGCGGAAGCCACCATCGGCAACCAGGACACGGCCGTTAGTCGTGTTCGTCGCAGGGCTGTCGTAACAACGCCAATTCCGGCTGCGAATAGCACGATCAGGGCCACTGTGGCGGGCAAGAAGAATCTGAGGAACTGCCAATGATCGTACGGAAGGTAGGGGAGGTAGACTGCGACGTTTAGAGCGATGACTGCCAATGCTGAGGCGATCACCGCGCGTGACGCAGGGTTCGCTGTCACGAGCCCGACTGCCATCGTCAGCCCGGCGAGTGGCACCCAGCCGTACACGCTGACGAAGAGCGCCGGATACGTGCGGAGATTCGGCGCAATGTGCTCCATCCGAAAGAACCGCTCCCAACCCGGATATCCGGGCCGGAACGCGCTGCCATACAGCACTGCCTGTGACCACGCAGTAATGAGTGGCCCCACGGCAGCCGTCAAGCCGAAGACCGCGGCCCGGCGCCAGTGCCAAGCGGCCGGTCCAACCAGGGCGCCACCAGTCAGGTACCTAGCAGGCCGGGCACGAGCGCAAGCACGGACAGGTTGGGCCGGATCATGCTGGCGAGCGACACGAGCGCCCCGGCTGCGCAGGAGCTGCTTGTGGTGCCGCGAAGTGCGAAATACCAGGCGGCCACCCAACACGCGGCGGCCGGAACGTCGCTCATTGGGGTAGTGCTGTTCTGGATGACGATGGGGCTGGTCGCAATCATCGCCGCCGCCGCGATTCCCGCTACAGCGCCACCGACCATCTGCGCCAAGAGGAACGTACAGAAGATCAGGGCTGCGAACATCATCGGCGAGACGAGATACGCAGCCAGGTCACCGCCAGCGTGCATGGCCGCGGCCATGAGCATCGGATATCCCAGCGGGTAGATTGGCACCTCGGTGCCAGACACAATGCCGGGGCGGAATCCCAGCGGCGACGTGTTGGCCCCGGAGTCGCGTACCGCGGGGACGAGCTGGAGCGGCACCGGACGTGCTAGCCTGCCCGCGCGCAACAGGTCGGCGGCCGCGACATAGCCGGAAGCGTCGGTGAGGCTAGCGGAGAATACGCCTCGATTGACCGTCACTGCGGCGGCGATCAGCGCGACAGCGGCGACGAACACATGCAGCCTGCGAGTCCCTCGCGGCGAGGCACTGGGCGTCGTCATTCGGTGCTCAGATGATAGTCCCGGAGCTATGGGTTCTGAGTTCAGTGTGAAGTGCAACACTGATCGCCACGCCTGGAGCAGTCCGAGGGGCGTACGCCACAAGACGTGGCGACCGCAGCTCCTGAGCCTGAGCATTGGGCAGACCGCGTCGAAGTCGCTTGAAAAAAACTTGAAACTTTGCCCCGGAAACCACCCTCCTGGGCCCCACTCGGACGGAGCCTCATCCCAAATTCGTTAGGAAAACTGATACCATCGGTCTTCGTCTGACCACCACGTCGTGGTTCTCAGCCATGTAACCGGGGTTCGAATCCCCGTACCGGTACCAACCCCCCCCCCACGTCTCTCCCAACCAGCGCAAGGCCGGCCGTCAGGCTTGCTCGTCGTGTGCAGGCAGTTCCGACGGATCCTGCATCAGCGGCAGCAGAGCGGCGAGGCGACGTCTGAAGGCTTCGTTGGAGCCAGACAGATCACGGCGGTCCGCGAGACGCCTCATGGCCGTGAGGTCTGCAAAATCGCATCCGCGGTCGATGACGCCAGTGCGTAGGAAGTGCAGAAACGTCACGTTCTCGAGTTCTTCGGGGTAGAGCCGATCGAATTCCACCTGGTTGGGAAAGTTGTAGCGCACGGGCAGGGCCGGCAAGAGCCGATCGGTCTTGTCGAGCGCCAGTGTCATGGCAATCTGCTCCACGTAGTAGCTGTCCAGCCGTGTGCGTACGAACTGCAGCGCAGCCATGTAGCGCGCGTGGAACTCGGTGAGCACCGCCGCCGGGGCACAGACCACGCCGGTGTTGAAATAGGGGGGCGAGTAGCGCGCTCCGCTCATGGCCGGCCAGCCGGAATGTTCGTGCGTGAACGATGCGTCGCCGAGTCCGAAATCCTGATAGAGCCGCGACCACATGCCCTGATCGTCCAGGCCGTTGAACGGAGACACATGGGCCATCACTGCGCCGATGCCCCCGCGCCCTGCGTTCACCAACGCGAGGAGTTCGTCGAACGGACGCATCGCGACGACATCGGCATCGAGCATCAAGACGTGGTCGGCGCCAAAGGGCGGCGTAAATCGGTCCATCATGGTGGCGATGAAGGCATGCGACGTCCCGCGCCAGAGGTTGAACGCCTCGCGGTCGACCCAGGCCCACTCGATGCCGAGGCTGGTCGACCAGGGCTGCGCGGCGTGAACATCGAAGGGCCGCTCGTCGGCGCCAATGCTCACGCGGAAGGTGGTCGTGGCGTACTTGGCGCCGAGGGCACGAATCGAGTGGGCGATGAGCCGCACGCGGTTGAAGAAATCCGGCGTGGGACTGATGGGAATTCGAACTTCCAGGAAGCTCATCGCGCGGGAGCCGACGATACCACGGACGGTGCGACTGGCCGGCGGGACCGGCCGGCCGTGACGGCGGCGCAGCGAGGCGGAAGCATGCCGTGCCGTGGAGGCTGTCTGAAGTACGGCGCTGGCGGCTGAACGGGGACGGCAGCCACGCGCCTCTATGAGACACTTGAGCAGGTTCCCCGCGGCGCTCGTTGGGCGACCTCCTGCGGCAGACCTCGGCTCCCTATGACCGCTACCGTTCTCATCGTCGGCTACCGTGCCTACGCGGAACTCGAACGCTGCCTGATCTCGGTGCGCGAGCACGAGCCCGACGCGCGCGTGGTGCTCGTCGACCACGATGCCGATGAAGTCCGAGGCCGGGCCCTGGCGGCGCAATTCCCCCAAGTGCTCTATCTGCCTCACACGCAGAACCATGGCTTTGCCGCGGGTGTGAACGCGTGCGTGGCTCACGCCGGCGAGGGGCCGCTGCTCCTGCTCAATCCCGACTGCGAGTTGACGGGGCCGGTGCTCGAGCGCTTGGCCGACGTGCTGGCCCGCAACCCGGGCGTGGGGATCGTCGGCGGCTGTGTGGTCGAGCCCACCGGCGTGGTTCAACCCTCTGGCCGACGCTTTCCCGATGCGACCACAGCCGTGGCCGGCCGCACCGGAATTCTCTCCCGGCTCGCACCCGGCAACCCACTCACCCAGCGCAACCTGGCATCGCGCCCGCCCGCCGGTCTGACGCCGGTCGACTGGGTCACCGGGGCGTTCATGTACTTCCGTCCAGAGACCTTCGACGAGGTCGGCGGCTTCGACGAGGGCTTCTTCCTGTATTGGGAGGACGCTGACTTCTGCCGGCGCGCCGCCACCGCCGGCTGGGCGACCGTGTATGTGCCCACCGCGGCCGTCGTACACGCCACCGCGCGGTCGTCCCGGTTTGCCCCCGCGCGGTCGCTCTGGGCCTTCCACTACAGCGCCTTGCGCTACTTCTGGAAGCACGGGTCGTGGATCGCGCGCGGCGCGGGCCCGTTGGTGGCCCTGGGTCTGGCCGGCCGCTTTCTGGTGAAGCTACCGGGCAGCATGCTCGTGGCGGTGCCGACGGGAGCGAGTCGCGCGAGTGGGCGCTGATCGTCGCACCAGACCCCCCTCGACGTCCCCACTGGTGACGCCGCCGCGTCGCAATCGTCTTCGCACCGGCTGGTCAGGCCTGTTGCTCGACGCCGTGTGTGGCGCCGCCGCGTGTGCGGCCATCGTCGGCCCGCCGCTGAGGATGCCGGGCCTGCTCATCATCGGCCTCACGGCGCTGATGGTGGCTCTCGCGCGGCTCTACCACGCCGAGTGGCAGGGGACGTGGCCTCTGCGCCTCGCCCTGGCCGTCGGCGCCGCCACGGCGGGCGCCGCGCTGCTGCTCCCGGTCGTGGCTCCCGATGCGACGACCTCCGCCGGCGTCATCGCCGCGCACGGGGCCGCGGTGTTCCACCTGGCCCTGGCATGGCGCATCGCCGACGGCTTCCGCTATCGACGGGACGGCCGCCGCGTTCGCGCCTCCGACGTGCCGACCCTGGGCTTCGTCGAGAAGGCCGACGAGTTGTCATCGATGAGCAGCGGGGCCCTGCACGTGTGGCGCTACCGCCATCTGCTCCGGAACCTGGTGGGCAAGCACCTGCTGCTCAAGTACCGGGGGTCGATGCTGGGCTTTGCCTGGACGCTCGTGGTGCCGCTGATGATGGGCGCCGTGTACGTCGTGGCGTTCACGTATGTGCTGAGGGTGGGCACGCCGCGCTTTGCGCTGTTCCTGCTCGTGGGGCTGCTGGCGTGGAACTACTTCGCGGGGGCCATCAGCGCCTCGGTGGACGCCGTGTCGGGCAGCGGCGCGATGCTGAAGAGCGTGGCGTTCCCGCGGCTGGTGCTCCCGCTGTCGGTCGTGCTCTTCCACCTCGTGCAATACGTGCTCACGATCGCGGTACTGCTGCCCGTGCTGATGGTCGCCTACGACGTGCCGCTCGGGTGGCGATTCCTCGCCCTGCCGGCGTTCCTGGCGGCGCAGACGCTCTTCACCATCGGCATGGCGCTGGGCCTGTCGACGGCCACCGCCATGTTCCACGACGTGCGCCATCTCGTGGACGTGGCGCTGAATATCGGGTTCTGGACCACGCCGATCGTCTACGAGATGGCGATGGTGCCAGAGGCGGCCGCGTTCGCGGTGCTGCTGTCGCCGCTCACGGCCTACATCCGCGCCTACCAGGACATCCTCTACTACGGCGTCGTGCCGGAGCCGGCGCTGTGGATCACGGCTGGCACGTATGCCGTCGCGGCGTTCGTGAGCGGCCTCAGCGTGTTCCTCGCCCACGAAGCGCAGTTCCCCGAGCTGGTGTAGCCCGGTCATGTCCACCACCCTCGTTCGCGCCGAGCAGGTCTCGAAGCGGTTCTTCATTCACCGCAACTACTCGCCGACCATCAAGGAGCGGACGCTCGGGCTGTTCTACGAACGCCATCGCGTGGTGACCTCCGATTTCTGGGCGCTGCAGGACGTGAACCTCGAGGTGCGTCGCGGCGAGTCGGTCGGGCTCGTGGGGCGCAATGGATCCGGCAAGAGCACGCTGCTGCGGCTGATCGCCGGCATCCACCGGCCCACGTCGGGGCGCATGCTCGTGCGCAACGGCACCCGCATCGGCACGATGATCGAACTGGGGGTCGGCTTCCACGCCGAACTGAGCGGCCGCGACAACATCTACCTGAACGCGTCGGTCTACGGCCTTACGCGCGCCGAGGTCGACCGCATCTACGACTCGGTCGTGGAGTATGCGGAGCTGGCCACCTTCATCGACGAGCCGATCAAGAACTATTCCTCGGGCATGGTCGTGCGCCTGGCGTTTGCCGTCGCGGCCCATCTCGATGCCGACGTGCTGCTGCTCGACGAGATCTTCGCCGTGGGCGACATCGCCTTCCAGGCCAAGTGCCGCGCCACCCTCCGGCAATTCATGAACGAGGGGCGCACGATTGTCTTCGTGTCGCACACCGCGGCGGCCGTGGCCGAGATCTGCTCGCGCGTGTGCGTGCTGAATGCCGGACGTCTCGTATTCGACGGGCCAGCCGCGGAAGGGCTCGAGGTCTACGAGGCCGTCGGCAGTCAGGCGCCGGTTCTGGGCCCGCCGCCGGCGTAGTCGCGGGCCGCAGACCCGCGCCGCCCACCCGTGATGGCGCCGCTGTCGAGCCGATCGACGCGCTCCGACACGCGCGCCAACTCCGCCTTCACGTCTTCCATGTCCCGGCCTGCGGCGTCCTGCCGGGCCGCGTCGGCCGCGCGGGCCACGTCGACCGCCCGCACCGCGTCGAGGGTCAGGCGCACGACCTGGCGTTGCTGGAACCAGTAGGGCCGCAGGATCCGCAGCAGCACCCGCTGCAGGCCCAGCCGCAGGCCGCGCCATCGCGCTGTCGGCGGCACACCCGTCACCGGGGTCAAGAGCGCCGCGGCCTGCTCGAGGGCCGGCCGCGCAGCTGGCGCCGACGCGACCATGGGCTCGGCGTCCGCCTGGGGCGCTGACGTGTAGACCCGCGACCTGCGCGTGGCGCGAATTGCGCCGAGCCGGGCCGCCATGGCCGCCCCCGCCGCAGCCGCACCGAACGTCGTGGCCACGTCCTGGCGCCCCCGCCTCGCTCGTGCCGCCGCCTCCGCGGGGTCGTCGACCACCTGGCGCATGTACGCGGCCGCCAGATCGAGGTCTGGTTCCGCCCACGGCGTGCCGGCCGGATACGCCGGCACGCCGGCTGGCACATGGCTGGTCGTGTAGTCCACGAGGAAGCTGTTCGCGTGTGTCATGAAGTCGAGGTTGCCCGAGTAGGCCGTGGCGATCACCGGACGGCCCAGGCTCATGGCTTCGGCCATGGTGAGGCCGAGTCCCTCCGACCGGTGCAGCGACACGTAGCAGTCGCTCAGGTGCGTGAGGGCGTGCTGTTCGGCGCGCGAGTAGTAGGCATCGACGAGCCTGATGTCGGCGCGCCCGCAGGTGGCCGCGCGAACCTGCTCGAGGTCGGTGAGACGCAGATGGCCGTTGATGGTCTTGATGACCAGCATGGGCCCTTCATCCGGCCGGAAGGCCCGCGTGAACGCCTCGATCAGGCCGAAGGGATTCTTGCGCTCGATCACGCTCAGGAAGTCGAACGCGAAGAGGAAGACGAAGGTGTCGGGCAGGTCGAAGTGGCGCCGGTCGAAGCGCGGATCGAGGGTGCCGACCTGCACCGGCAGCGGCACCCGATAGACCGGCCGCACGCCGGCCGCAGCCACGGCACTTGCGACGAAACGCGTGGCCGTCCACACCTCGTCGACCTCGGCGAAGGCGCCGTGCAACGACGCTGGAAAGCGCTCGAGTTCCCAGAACCAATAGCCGGCCGTATGCCGGCCGGCGAAGAACGTAGGGCCGACATCACGCGCAAAGCGGGGGGTGGCGTCGGCATTCACGCACACCACGTTGACGTCGAAGGGCGCGCGGCCGTCGCCGCGGGGCGCGAACGCATGCTGCTGGCGACTGAGCGTGCGCCCGTAGTCGATGGTCGCATGATCGATGCCGGCGGCCTCGAGCGCGCTGACCAGCAGGCGGGCAGCTTCGCCGATGCCGAGTTCCGCCTGCAGGTAGCCCGCGACGTTCACGCCCTCGGCCAGGGCGATGGCCGGCGCGAAGACCGGCCGGTGCGTGGACGCGCGCTGCCCGGCCTGCAGCAGCTCCGGCGAGAGGCCCTCCTGGGCGATGCCGTCGGTGGCCAGCCAGTGGCGCAGCCGGGCGACCTCGGCGGGGTCGTCGAGGCCTGGGAACGCGGCATGCAGGTCGCCCCGGCTGCGATAGATGGCCAGCTCGTAGCGCGAGAGCGTGGCCGGGCCGTCTGGATCCGGCTGGGTGAGCCACGCCACGAACTGCCCGCGGTCGTCGGGATCGAAGGGATTCGGCGGCTCGGGCCCGCGTCCTTCCTCGAACTCCACGAGGGCCGTCCAATAGAGCCGCCGGATGCGCCGGTCGAGACGGAGCCCGGACGGGTCGTGCTCCCAGCCGTAGGTGAGCGCCGCCGGCGCGCGGATGCCGGCGCGGTCCAGGTCGTCGAGATATTCACCGCACAGGCGTTTCAGGGCCGGTCGATCGCTGAGCAGGATGCGGGGCCGGTCAGCCTGATGCCTGCTCAATAGATGTGGCCGCCGGTGATCGAAGCCGCTGAAGTGGAAGAACCGCAAGGGCCGCCCGTCCACTTCGTAGTGTGTGCCCGTCCACGTGAGCGCGCGGCCGTGCAGGTTCCAGTAGGCGACGTTCAACCCTGGGTCCTTCGCGACGCAGGGCGCGAAGTAGGCGGGCGCCAGATCGATCCACCGCTGGTCGGTGAACCACATGCGGCCGGGATCGACCAGCGCTTGGCGGCGGGTGTGGCTCCACCACCACGCGAGGAAGGGGCGGGCGGCGGCGCCCACGGCGACGAATCCGAGATTGTAGACACCCGCGCTCAGGATGTCCTCGGTGGTGATGCGGCAGCCGTCACGGGGCACGGGTACCGTCGTATGCGGCGTGAGGACCACGCCGTGCGTCGCCGCCAGCGCCGCGAGGTCGGTCAGCGGGGCGAAGATCTTGATGTCGGGATCCAGGTAGATCGCGTGATCGCGCGGGCCCTCGAGCAGCCACCGCAGCAGCACGGGTTTCACGGCCGTCGCCAGTTCCACCACGTCGTAGATGGCGCCGAGCCGCGTGATCTCGTGCCGGTCGAGGCCGATGTCTCGCAGTCGCAACACGCGAAACAGCTCGCCGCGCGTGTCGAGCGTGCCGTCTTCGTCGTCGATGAGCAGCACGAAGAACGCCGCGTCAGGGTGGTGACGCAGCCACGACGCCGTCAGCACGCGGGCATGCGGCAGGTAGTTCCTGGCGACGATGGTGCAGGCGGTGAGCATGGCCACGCAGACTCGGTGCCGGCAAGTTTACCGCGGCGACCGGCCGCCGCTCTGCCGCTACTGCCAGCCCGCGGACCGCGCCGTGGGGTACAGTCGCCGGCGGAACGCGCCGTGAGAGTTGGCTTGATCATCGTCACGCACCAGGCCGCAGCGCTCGTGGAGCGCTGTCTGCGCGCGGTGGCCGGGCAGTCGCGCCGCCCCGATCGGATTCTCGTCGTCGACAACGCCAGCCGCGACGACACCGTCGCCCGCGTGGCCAGCGTGGCCGCGTCGCTCGGCCTGGCGATCGAGCTCCTCGAGCAGCGCGAGAACCTCGGTTTCGCCCAGGCCAACAACCACGCGGTCGCGGCCCTCGACGATTGCGAGTGGGTGGCCTTGCTCAACCCCGACGCCTGTCCGGAGGTCGACTGGCTGCAGTCGCTGCTGGCCGCCACGGCCCGGCACCCTGCGGCCGCCGCCTTCGGCGCTCGGCTGATGCGCGACGGCGCGGCCGAGGTGCTCGACGGCGCGGGCGACGAGTATCACGTGAGCGGTCTGGTGTGGCGGCACGGCCATGGACAGCCCGTGTCGCAAGTGGCGGGAGCGCTCACCGAGCGGCGCGTGATCGCGGCCTGCGCCGCTGCCGCGCTCTACCGCCGTCAGGAATGGGTCGAGGCCGGGGGCTTCGACCCGCGGTTCTTCTGCTATGTCGAAGACGTGGACCTGGGCTTCAGGCTGTGCCTGCGCGGCCGCGAGTGCTGGTACGTGCCCGACGCGGTGGCGCATCATGTCGGCTCGGCGACGACCGGCGCCGGCAGTGCCTTTTCGGTGTATCACGGCCATCGCAACCTGGTGTGGGCGTTCGTGAAGAACATGCCGGGGTGGCTGCTGGCCCGGCACCTGCTGGCGCATCTGGTGGTCAGCGCCGTGGGGCTCGCCTGGTTCGTGGCGCGGGGCCAGGGAGGCGTCTATCTGGCGGCCAAGCGCGATGCGCTGCTGGGGTTGTCCGGGGTGTGGCGCGACCGCCGCGAGGTGCAGCGCACGCGGACTGCGTCGGTGCGTGAGGTGCGCGCCCTGCTCAACCGCGACTGGCTCGTCGCGCGGCTGCGCGCGCGTTAGCGCACCCCGAGTGCCGCCATCACCTGCGTGCGGAGCCGGGCATGCAGGTCGCCGTGGGCAGAGGGCACGGCCGCCGTCCAGCGCCCGTCGAAGCCCGCGAAGACCTCCGCGTCGGAGCGCACACGCCGCGATTGCAGCCAGGCGCGGCGCAGGCTGAGCTCGGGCAGCATCGTGAGGAAGTCCTGCACGCCGAGCAACGCGGCGCCCGTGTCTGGGGTGCAGGCGCTCGCGCCGGAGATCGACGGCTGAGTCCGGGCCGGCGCTTTCGATGAGATAACTCGCCCTCGCCCCGCCCCGTGCGCCGTGGCGTCGGAGCTGACCCAGCGTGTCGCGAGCGGCGCCGGCCAGACCGCCGATGCCCACCCGGCGCGCACTGCCCACGACGCCGAGGGTGCGCCGCGCGCCCCGTCGCACGAGCGCATGGCGCGCTGTCGCAGCCATGGTTGCCGCGAGCCCGGGCGCACGGCTGGCGTCGTCGTCGCTGCCGGCCGCGCGGCTGAACCCCGTGCCCAGGATGGCGCGGTCGGCCGCGAGGAGCAGCGCCGCCGGCAGGATGCGCTGGAGGTGGTCGTCGTCGAGCAGGGCGTAGATCATGCGCAGACCGTTGCGCTCGAAGGCCCGCGC
This sequence comes from uncultured Acidobacteriota bacterium, assembly GCA_963814395.1. Classification (GTDB taxonomy): domain Bacteria; phylum Acidobacteriota; class Vicinamibacteria; order Vicinamibacterales; family UBA2999; genus CADEFD01. The sequence continues at coordinate 227,434 of CAWFCS010000020.1, read as the reverse complement.
TCGCGCCGCACTGCCCGTGCCCGAGGTGCCGTGGTGCTTGTGGAACACGACCGCGTCCGGCGCCAGCCACACGTCATGACCGAGCAGGCGCAGGCGCCAGCCGAGCTCGACGTCCTCGTAGTAGGCAAACGTCGGCTCGTCCCAGCCACCTGCCGACTCGAAGACCTCGCGCCGTACCAGGACGGCTCCTCCACAGGCGAAGAACGTGGGCGCTTCGTCGAGGGCCGTGCCCGCGAGGAGCTCGCCGTGATGCGCGGCGAAGCCACGGCCCTCGAAGTTGACGAGTCCTCCAGCGAAATCGATGCGTTCGCCCGACCAGTCCAGCATCACCGCGCCGACCGCCGCCGTCCGCCGCCGCTCGGCGACATCGACCAGGGCGGCCACGGCCGTTGGCGCCACCCGCGTGTCGTCGTTCAGGAAGAAGAGATACTCGCCCGACGCCACCCTTGCCCCGGCGTTGCTGCCAGCCGAGAAGCCGAGATTGCGGCCCGTGCGGAGGGTGGTGGCTCCCGGCATCCACCGCTCGACGACGGCGCCGACGCCGTGGGCCGACCCGTTGTCGACGACCACGAGCTCCAACCGGTCCGGCGGCCACGCCTGGTGCGCGAGCGATTCAAGGCACGCTGGCAGGTGGGTCGCGCCGCTGACCGTCACCACGACGACCGACACGCGCCCTGCCGCCGTGATCTCGATGCGGGGCGACTTCCGGCCTCGGGGGCACCGGCACACGAGGCGGCGGCGCCGGCAGGCCGAACAGTTCAGCGATGTGAAAGTCGTGCACGAGCGCGGCCGCGGCGTCGCGGTAGATGTCGCCGAGGCCGTGGAGTGCCAACGGATCCGGAATCAGGGCGAACAGTTCCGCATCGGTGATCCGTCGCGTGGACTGTACGCGCTGGCGTTTGACCAGGAGTGCCGGCAGCTGGCGCGCGAAGTCTTCGAGGGCGATGAGGGTGGCGACGACAGCCGGCGCGGCGACCACGTGGGATGGCGCGGGACGCCCGAAGGCCACCTCGCGGCCGTCGACAGTCGCGGCCGACACGTGGCGAGCGAGCGTCAGGGCCACCGCGGCCGGCAGCACGCGCGCGAAGGCCTCGTCGCCGTAGTTCTTGGCCAGCATGCTCAGCGCGTTGCGCTCGTAGAGCCGCAGGCGCAGGGCCTGGGTCGAGGGGCCGGCCGTGCCGTGCAGCCGGTGGCGGGTGACGGCGCGCGGCGCGAACACGGTGCCGTGGCCGAGCAGGTTGAGCCGCCATCCCAGGTCGACGTCCTCGAAGTAGGCGAAGAAGTCCTCGTCGAAGCCGTCGGCCGCCAGGAAGTGATCACGCCGCACGAGCGCCGCCGCGCCGCACGCAAACAGCATGCGGTGCTCGGCGTAGGTGGCGCCGCTCGGCTGGCCGTGGTCGTGCTGCCACGCATGGCCGAACGCGGTCGGCGCGGCGCCGGCGAAGTCGACGCGGGCACCGTTCCAGTCGAGCACCAGTGCGCCGGCCGCCGCCACGCCGTGCCGCTCGGCGGCATCGACGAGGGCGGAGAGCCACGATGGCGTCGACCCGCGTGTCGTTGTTGAGCAACGCGACGTAGTCACTCTGGCACTCGGCCACGGCCAGGTTGTAGGCCTGCGCAAATCCCAGGTTGGCGCCGAAGTCGATCAGCCGCGCGCGCGGGTGCGCCGCGCGCACGTAGTCCTGCGAGCCGTCGCTGGAGCCGTTGTCGGCCACGACGATCTCGACGCGCGGATAGTCGAGCGCTTCGAGCGTGGGCAGGCACGCCTTCAGATGCTCCTTGCCGTTGCAGTTGAGCACGATGACCGATGCGCTGGGGTCGGATCGGACCGAATGAAGGCGGCGGCATGGGGAACGCGGGCTCGCCGTCATTCTAGTCGGCGGCCTCGGGGCCGGTCGCCGGCGCTCACCCGCGCCGTCCGGCTTGCGTCACAATGTCGAGCGGATGTCGAGTCTCTACCGCGCCTGGCAGACGCTGCGATCGCGCTCGCCGGCCGCGCAGCGCTTGCTCGTGCAGCAGGCGCTCCAGCGGGTGCGCGCCGAGGGCCTGGGTGCCGCGCTCAGATGGGCCCGGGCCCGCGCGCACTCCGCCGCACCAGGTCGAGGCGTATCGCGCCTGGTGCCGACGGCACACGCCCGACGCGGCGTCACTGGCGGCCATGCGGGCGGCCGCCGCGCAGTGGCGGCATCAGCCCACCATCAGCATCCTGACGCCCGCCTACAACACCACGCCGCACTGGATCGACGAAGCCGCCGACTCGGTGCTGGCCCAAGCCTACGAACGCTGGGAGTGGTGCGTCGTCGACGACGGATCGAGCGACGCCGGCACCCCTGCGGCCCTCGCCCGGCTGGCCGACCGCGACCCCCGTGTGCAGCGTGCAGCGCGCGTCCGGAGCGCGGCGGTGTGTCGGCCGCGTCGAACCTCGCCCTGGCGCGTGCCACCGGCGAATTCGTGGCGCTGCTGGACCACGACGACGTGCTGGCGCCGCACGCGCTGGCCAGCGTCGTCGCGCTCCTGAATGCCAGCGAGCTCGACGCTCGACGTGATCTACTCGGACGAAGACAAGCTCGACGACGACGGCGAGCGGTGCGATCCGTACTTCAAGCCCGACTGGTCGCCCGATCTCTTCCGCTCGTCGATGTACGCCTGCCACCTGCTCGTGCTGCGCCGCGCGCTGGTCGAGGACGGTGGGCGGCTTCCGCTCGGCGTTCGACTTCTCGCAGGACTACGACCTGCTGCTGCGCGTGATTGAGCGCACGACCCGCATCGGGCACGTGCCCGACGTGCTGTATCACTGGCGCAAGACGCCGGCCTCGACGGCGCCGGGCGGGCGACGCCAAGCCCACGGCCCACCAGGCAGGCGGCGCGCGCCCTGCAGGCGCATCTCGACCGCCAGGCCATCGCCGGACGCGTGCTCGACGCCGGGCCGCCCGGTCTGTATCGCGTCCAGTACGACATCGAGGGCCAGCCGGGCGTGTCGGTCGTCGTGCCCACGCGCGACGCGACGTCGCCGGCGCTGGCCGCGTGGCTGGCAGCGGCTGATCGCCGTCACGGATCGCCGTCCGCTCGAGATCGTGTTCGTCTCGGACAGCGGCGACGTGCCGGCGATGCGCCGGCGACGGCGTGCGCGTGCGGGGCGTGATCGCGCCGCGGCCCGTTCAACTACGCGGCGCGCGTGAACCAGGGGGCCGCGCGTCGCCTCCGAGCCGTACCTGCTGATGCTGCACGACGACGTGTCACCGCAGCATCCGGAGTGGCTGGACGCGATGCTCGAGTTGGCGACGCGGCCATGGGTGGGCCTCGTGGGCGCGAAGCTCTTCGACGCCGCCGGCGCGCTGCAGCACATCGGCCTCGTGCTGGGTCTCGGGGGCCTCGCGGGTCGCCCGTTTGCCGGACACGCGCGCGACACCGTGGGCTACTTCTCGAATGCGATCTGCATCCGCAACTGCGCGGCGGTGAGCGGCGCGTGTGTGATGACGCCGAAGGCGGTGTTCGATCAGGTCGGGGGCTTGGACGACACGCCTGCAGGGCGCCAGCGCCGAGGTGGACTACGCCCTGCGCGTGTCGGCGACCGGGCGGCGCGTCGTGGTCACGCCCTACGCGCGACTCACCCATGCGCAGACCGGCGGCGGGTCAGGCGCGCCGCCCGGCGACGACGACTGGCAGCGTCTGCGGGAGCGGTGGGGCTCGCGGCTCGAGGCCGATCCGTTCTACAGCCCACATCTCAGTCGCCAGGCCCTCGACTACCGGATCGCCTGACGTCCCCCGGCGAGGCCGCCGGTTACGGGACGACGACGACGACGGTGTTCGACTCGGCGCTCGAGCCAAGCGCGCCCGTGGCCACGATCGTCACGTGGTAGGTGCCCGGCGGCGCCGGTCCGGTCAGTGAGGTGCCGGCGACCGGCGCGTTGACGAGCAACGCATCCGAACCCGGCGCGCGCACGCGCAGCAGGTAGCCGGCCGGGATGCCGCCGGTGGCGCCTGGCGACCACGACAGGGTCACGATGCCGTCGTGCACGCCCGCCACGTGCATCGTGGGTGTGCCCGGCGCCTCCATCGGCACGCGCACGTCGTTCGACGCCGCCGACCCGGCGGTGTTGGAGGCGACCACGCGCAGGAAGAACGTGCCCGGCAGCAGCGGTCCGGCCACCGACGTGGCCAGACCCAGCGGATGCACGCCCAGATCCGACGCGCCTGGCGTGGAGCCCACGAGGAGCGTGTAGTTCTGTGGCGCGCCGCCCGGGCCCGGCGTCCACGCCATCGCCACCAGGTTGGGCGCCGGCAGCGTCACCGTCAGCACCGGCGCGCCCGGCGCCTGCGGCAGGTTCACGTCGACGACGCGCGTCGCCGACAGCGCTCTCATGCCGCCGGCGGCGGCCATCGACGCCACGCGGAAGTAGTACCGCCCGCTCGGCAGGGCCCCGCTGTAGGTGCCGGCCGAGGCCACGGGCAGGGCGTGCGGCGGCGGCGCGAAGGCCGGCGTCGTGTCCATTTCGAGGACGTAGCCGCTGATCGCCGGCCCGCCGGCGGGCGCCTGCCACGACACCGTCACGAGGTTGCCGGCGGCGGTGGCCTGGAAATTCAGCGGCGGTGAGAGCTGGTTGCCGATCGTGAACGGCAGGTCGGCCATCGACACGTAGGCGCCGGACAGCGTCGAACGGGCGGCCACGCGCAGCGTCCACGGGCCTGGCTCGAGCGCCACGTCTTCCACGCGGAAGCCGGCGTTGCGGTAGGGCGACGCGGGGTTCGACACGCTCGGGCACGTCACGGCCGTGCCGAGCGGCGCGAAGCGCGTCGTGCCGCGCAGGCCGCCGCCGCCGAGCGCGATCACCGTGCCCTGGGGCTGGCCGACGACACCCGCCCCGGCGACGGCCGTGACGGAGAGGTCGTCGACGTTGATGCCGCCCGTGGTCGTGCCGTCGTCGAAGGCACAGCCTTCGATGGTGAAGGCCTGCGGCAGCGTGGCGCCGGCGCCGGGCGCGGCGACCGACACCCTGGGCGACGTGGCCCCAGGATTCGAGACGACCAGCATGCCGGAGCCGTAGCCCCGGCTGGTCACGACCTGCGGACACGCCGGCTTTGGCCTCGTCGATTTCGACCGCCACCGCGTATTCGCCGGCGGCCACGCCGGCGGCCTGCGGATTGAACACGTAGGTGCGCGGGCCCGGGCCGATGTTGGGCAGCGGTGGCCACCACGATGCGGCCCGTGCGGGAGGGCCACTGCTCGAGCACGATGCGGGCGGTGTAGGTCGAGCCCACGGCGTTCGCGTCGGTGAACCCGTAGCGAATCGTGAACTGCTGGCCCAGCGCGACTTCATCCGGCGCCGTCAACGTGACGTCGTCGATCTCGGTGGCCGTGGGCGCGTCGCCGTACTCGTGCGGGTCGATGCGCAGGTGGCGAATGCCGCGCGTCGTCCACGGCGTGGTCGGGCACGACAGGCACTCGGTCTCGATGCCGCCGTTGGTCGTGGTGAGCGTGGCCAGGTCGATCGTGTAGGTGTGGAATCCCGGCCAGACCCGCATGTCCTGGCTCGGCGTGAAGTTGTAGCCGCTGGCGATCTCCTCGGTGCTCCACAACACCCGCAGGACGGCGCCGATGACGGGATTCAGCACGTAGGGGCGGCGATGCCGCATCGAGAAGGTCAGCAGGCGATGACGGCGGGAGTTGAGCGGCGACGCCGGCCCGTTGAGGAACTCCAACCCGGGGTCGCCGACGGCGTTCGCGCTCGTCAAGCGGAACATCTGTCCGGTGCCTCCGGGCCGCTCGGTCGGCACGATGCCGCACGGCAGCGCCGCGCACGCGCCTCCGGCGGTCGCCACGTTGAACGTGCGCGCCATGTCGGTGAGCTGCTCGAAGTCCCAGGCATCGCCGCCGCGCGCCTGCAGGGCGTAGTCCGTGGCGGGGTCGCCGCGCTCGTCGGGGTCGGTCACCGGTGACGACTGGGCGGCGCGTCGATCTGGAAGGCGACGGCGGGCGTCGTGCCGTTCGAGCAGGCCGCGCGCACGGTGTAGGCGCCCGGCGGCAGGATGCCGTAGTTGAACGAGCGGCTGGCGTTGGTGCCCGTGGAATCGCCGATCACCGTGGACACGCCCGACGCGGTTTCGACGACCTGCAGTGACTGGAACGCGGTGCAGCCGGACAGCGCCACCGGCATCATGGCGGCGCTCGCCTGTCCGTTGCCGGCGGTGAGGCGCACCCAGTCGATCTCGACGCCGCCGGCGGCCCGTTCAGCGGGTCGAGGCGAAGTCCGCGAATGGTGCTGCTGGCGGCGTACGGCATCGGCACGCCGGTGCAGCCGGCGCCGCCGCACGCGGGGTAGAGCGAGGGCGCGGCGGCCAGGTCGACGACGTAGATCTGCTCGGAGTCGCCGGGCGGCACGAGCAGCGGCGCGCCAGCGGCGGCGCCGCTGTTCAGCCAATCGCCTTCCATCAACGACCGATGGAACCAGTACGTGACCAGCTGCTCTTCCACGGGCGCGCCGGTGACGCGCATCTTGACGGCCAGCTTGCGGTACTTCGCGGGATCGATTGGCGAGGAGATGCCGGACCGGCCGGGGTTCAGCGTGTTGGCGTCGGCGCGATACAGGAGCCCGACGTTGTTGTCCATGCCCGGCACGCCGCGGAACCAGCCGCCCGAGATGAAGCTCTGCGCCGGTGCCGGCCGTGCGGACCGTCTCGGGTGGCGGCGACACCCAACCCAGCAGCTTGATCGGCATCGGGTGCGACATCTTCGCTGTTGGCGAAATCCCACGGGTCCTGCAGCACGTCGCTGGCGAAATCGGGACCGGGCCGGTAGACCTGGCCGCCGGGCAGCGACAACGTCTGCGCGTGCGCATCACCCGCAAGTGCTGCGGTGAGCATCGCGCCACACGCAATTCGCAACCCAGTCCGAGCCATGCCTGGGAAATTGCAGTATTGGTGCCACGCGTGCGGTGGTCCTGCAGACGTGCGGATCTCGGCCAGAAACCGGCGTGCGGCGCGTGCGCGGAGGCCGATGCTCGGCCATGGGCCTGTGCCAAGTTTGGGCAGCGATTGCCAATACTGTCAGGGCATTCGCCGTCGCGGCTCACGCCGCCTACCGATTCGTATGCGCCCCAGCGCCGACCGGAACTGCCCGGAGGTGCCAACTGGACGCATGCTACACTCCCGGCCCTGGCACGGGCGGCGCTCGTGCCTCGACACTCGTGACTGGTTACCGAAGCGACGCGAAGGCGATCTGCGTGCTCGGCATGCACCGCGGCGGCACCTCTGCAGTCACGGGGGTGCTGCACGCGCTCGGCGCGTTCCTTGGTCCGCCCGAGCACCTGATGGCGCGCCGCGAGGACAACCCCGCGGGCTTCTACGAGCACCAGCTGCTGACCGATCTGAACGACGAGCTGCTCCACGCGCTCGGCGGCACGTGGTTCGAGCCGCCCACGCTCGACCCCGGTTGGGAACGCGCGCCGCACCTCGACGGCCTCCGCGTGCGCGCGCAGGCAGTGTGCTGCACGACGACTTCGCCGACGCGCCGCTCTGGGCGTGGAAGGATCCGCGCACGTGCCTGACGTTGCCCTTCTGGCGGCCGCTCCTGCCGGCGACGCGGTTCGTCGTGTGCGTGCGCAATCCCCTCGACGTCGCGCGATCGCTCCTGGCGCGCGACGGGCTCGACTGAGGCCCGCGGCATCGACCTGTGGATGCGCCACACCGTGGCGGCGCTCGATGGCCACGCGACGATGCCGTTGCTCGTCCTCTACGACGAGCTCGTGAACGACCCGGCCAGCGAGGTGGCGCGGATCGCCGCGTTCCTGGACCTCGACACGTCCGCGAGCGCCGTGACGCGGGCGCGGGCGCATCTCGGTCGACAATGCCGGGCTGCGTCACCATCGCACCACGTTCGACGAGGCATGCGCGGCGCCCGCCGCGTCGTTCGCCGCGGTGGCGCTGTACGCGGTGCTGCAGCGCGTCGGCGGCGCTGCAGCGCGGCGGGCGCGCTGCGGTTCGAGGACCTGCACGAGGTGGCCGGACCGCTCGCGGGCCGGGCCGCGCGGGCGCACCTCGCCGAACGGCACGCCGCGGGCCTGTCGTTGCAGCTGGCCGCGCTCGACGCGCGCGCCGCCGCGCTGGCCGCCGCGCTCGAGGCGCGCGACGCGGACGTGGCGCGGGCGCAGGGCGAGGTCGCCGACGCTGACCAGCCGGCTCCACGAAGCGAGCGTCCGACTACGCGCGCCTGACGCGCTGCTGCTCGAACGGGAGGCCGAGGCCGCCGCCCGGCTCAGCGCCCGCAACGCCGAGGTCGTCCGCGCTGCTCCGCGCGCAGGAGGCCGACGCCGACGCCCGGCTCAGCGCCCGCAACGCCGAGGTCGCGGCGCTGCTGCTCGAGCGGGAGGCCGAGGCCGCCGCCCGGCTCAACGCCAGCCACGCCGAGATCGTCGCGCTCCGCAGCGCCCACGACGCCGACGTCGCCGCCCGTGGCGCGGCCTACGACGCCGACCTCGCCACGCTACGGGCCGCCCACGGCGCCGACCTCGACGCGTTGCGCGCGGCCCACGACACCGACGTCGCCGCGATGCGCGCGGCCCACGACGCCGACGTGGCCGCGGTGCGCGCCGCCCACGGCGTCGACCTCGCCACCCTGCGCGCGAGCCACGATGCCGACGTCGACGCCTTGCGCGCGGCCCACGATGCCGCCGTCGACGCTCTGCGCGCGACCCACGGCGCGGACCTCGCTTCGCTGCGCGCGGCTCGAGCTGCCGACGTCGCCGCGTGGCAGGCGCAGGCCGCTGCCGACGCGGTGACGCAGGCCGGGCTGCAGCAGCGACGTGCACGGGGCGCGCGCGGAGCTGAACGCGGCCGGCACGGAGGTGGGCCGCCTGAATGCGCTGCTGCTGCACCTGCAGACCCCGACCGGCGTCGTGAAGCTCGCCCTGCGCGCGTTGCTCCCGCCGAGGCTGCACCAGCGCCTGCGCTCCTGGGCCGGCTGGTCGGGCGGCGGGCCACGCCGCGCCGTGAAGGCTCGTGCGCGCCTGCCACCGTCCTCTGTTCACGCGCATCTGTCCGTCTACGAGGCGCGAAATCAGGCCTGATTTCGCCAGCGCGCGCGGGCACGGTCATTGCAATCACAGCGGGCAGGTCCTTCAGGACCAGAAGGAAGGGTCGGCTGTGAGGAAGATCAGAATGGCAGTGGTCGCCGCGTTGGTGGCAAGCACGGTGAGCCTTCCGGTGTCGGCGCTGGCGCAGGACTACTCCCGGCGTGACCGCGACCGTTACGACGATCGGCGGGAGGATCGCCGCGGATGATCGACGCCGTGACGACGATCGCCGCTACGACAGCCGCCGCGACGACGACCGCCGCTACGACGGCCAGCGCTACGACGCGGCTCGCGACTACCGCAGCGATCGCCGCTACAAGGCCGCACCGTCTGGGCCGCAACGACCGCATCTACCGCGGCTCCGACAACCGCTACTACTGCCGCCGCGACGACGGCACCACCGGTCTCATCGTGGGCGGTGTCGCCGGCGGCGTGCTCGGCAGCATCATCGCCCCCGGCGACTCGAAGACGCTCGGCGCCATCATCGGCGCCGGTGCCGGCGCGCTCATCGGGCGCGCCATCGACGACGGCGTCGAGTGCCGCTAGTCGCGGCCACTACGGGAGCGTCGCCGCGCGCGGCGCTCCCGGCGCCGTGCTGCGCCGCTGAACACGCAGCGGCACGAAGCACTCGGGCCGGTGGAAGTCGGGCGTCTCGGTGCCGGTCGGCGCGTAGGCCAGATAGTGGCGCTCGCCGCGCACGCGGCTGATGCGGAACAGATTCACGTGCCACCGGTCGCCCGGCCGCGGCGTCACGCCGAACGCCGCGAACGGAATGCGCATCACCGCCCGCCACACGCCGCCCGCCAGGTCGATCGCGGCGGCCGTCTCCATGCCACTCTGCCACTGCCAGTCCACGTCCACGCGCGGGCGATGGATGACCAGGTCGCACCACTGCCCGGTGGGCGCCACTTCGAATTCCTTGTAGCTGTCGGCGCGCGGCTTCGGCGGCTGAGCGCACGAACGCCTCGCACACATCGCGATCCCACAGCGCCACCCGCTCCATCGCCAGGTCGTAGTCGCTGTCGATGTCGAGTTCGGCGAAGCGGCACTCGTAGGCGAACCACAGATGGCTGGCCGTCCACAGCACGCGCGCCGTGGTTTCGAGCCCCGGCGGCGCGGGGTCGCCACGCCAGGTGCGGTCGATGGGGATGGGCGGCGGCCGCCTGCCAGGCGGCGCCGGTGAGGTCGGCCGTGAGCGGAGGCGGATCGGACGCGAAGTGCGCCGTGACCTGCATGCCGTCTCCGATGATACCGGCGCGGGTTGACGCCCACGCGATTCCTTGACACCCTGACCGGCGATGACCCGCTGGTTGGTCGCGCTGGGCTTCGCGCTCACCTCGGCCCTGCTTGCGAGCGCGCTCGGCCGGATCGGCCTGGTGCAGACGCTCGAGCTCAAGACCTACGACGCCCGCATGCGCGCCGTGGCGACCGGTCAGGGCCCGCGCCGCCGATCGCGATGGTGCTCATCGACGACCACTCGATTCGCCAGCTCGAGCCGCTCGTCGGGCGCTGGCCATGGCCGCGCATGGTGCATGCGGTGCTCGTCAACTTCCTGGCCCGCGCGCCCGCCAAGCTGGTGGTCTACGACGTGCTCTTCTCCGAGGGCGACAAGGCCTCGACCGACATCGGCGGCACGGTGTGGAGCGGCGCGGAATCGGACCAGGCGCTGGTCGACGCGGTGAAGGCGGCCGGCAACGTCATCCTGGTGGCCGAAGCCTCGAGCGAAGCCGACGGTGCTGGCCAACGCCGACGCGCGCCCGTCGCTCGACGGCATCCCGTCGCTGTCGGTGCGCTGGCCGGTCGACGGGATTCGCCGAGCGGCGCCCCATGCTCGTGCCGCCGTTTCCGGCCCTGGCCCAGGCCGCGCGCGGCATCGGCCACGCGCGCGTGGCCTACGACCTCGACGGGCCGTGGCGGCGCTACATCCCGTTCGTGGCCGTCGACGACCACGTCGTGCCGTCGCTGCCGCTGGCGGCGGCGCTCACCGCCCGCGGCCTCGCGCCGGCGCAGGTGTCGGCGTCGCGCGCCGCGCTGCAGCTGGGCGACGCGCGCGTGCCGTGGATCGAGCAGGTGGTGCCCGACTACTACGGCCCCAGCCAGACCGTGTGGCGCCCGCTCGTGCCCTTCCGCGGGCCGACGATGCGCGCCGACCACACGCCCGTCGTTCACCAGCTATTCCTTCCAGGACATCTTCCTGGCCGAGCAGCAATTGCTCGCCGGCGAGACGCCGCACCTCGACCCGGCGCGTGTTCAAGGATCAGATCGTGGTGGTGGGCCTGACCGCCGAGGGCCTGCGCGATCTCTTCACCACGCCCTTCGGCGAGGGCCGCATGCCCGGGGCCGAGGTGCACGCCAACGTCATCGACGCGCTGCTGAGCGGCCGGGCCATCGCGCCGGCCACGCCGTGGCAGCGCCTGGCCGTCACGCTCACGCCGGCCCTGGCGATTGCCGCGGTGGGCGCTCTGGCGGCGCCGTGGGTCACCGCCGTCGGCGCGCTGGCGGCCGCCGCCGGCGGTGGTGTGGTACGCCACGCGGGCGCTCGGACTCGGCGTGTGGCTGCCGGTGGTGGTGCCGGTGCATCGCCTGCCTGCTGACGTTCCTCGCGCGACCTGGCCTGGATGTATTTCGTGGAGGGCCGCGAAAAGCGGAGGGTGAAGCGCCTCTTCTCGCGCTATGTCTCCAAGGATGTCTATCAGCAACTCCTGGCGAGTCCGACCGAGGCGGTGCTCGGCGGCCAGCGGCGCGAGATGACGGTGCTCTTCTCGGACATGCGCGGCTTCACCACGCTCTCCGAGAGCGGCGAAGCCGAAGACCTGGTGCGGCAACTGAACCAGTACTTCACGCGGATGGTCGACGTGGTCTTCGCGCACCGCGGCACCATCGACAAGTTCGTGGGCGACATGGTGATGGCCCTTTACGGGGCGCCGCTCGACGACGCGGACCATGCCGACCACGCGGTGCAGACGGCCCTGGCGATGGTGCGGGAACTGCGTCAGCTCAACCGGCTCTGGGCGGTGGAGGGCCGGACGGAGCTCGACATCGGCATCGGCATCAACACCGGTGAGATGATTGCCGGCAACATTGGATCCGATACGATCATGAGCTACACGGTGATCGGCGACAACGTGAACCTGGGCGCCCGGCTGGAGTCGCTCAACAAGGACTTCGGCACGAGAATCCTGATCTCCGAGGCGACCAGGCGGCAGCTGAAGGGCACGCTACGACATCCGGCCCCTGGGCGAAGTGACCGTCAAGGGCAAGACCCGGGCAGTGCAAGTGTTCGAAGTGCGCACAGACGAGCAAAAAGAGGTATCTGCATGATTCGACGGGCAATCGTGACCATCGCCGCGGGCGTGGCCCTGACGCTGACCAACGCGCCGGCCGGCGCCGAGCAGCTCGGCAAGCTCGGCGGGGCGCGTGAAGAAGGCGCAGCAGTTCAAGGACGTCGAGATGACCGACGCCGAGGAGGCGCAGCTCGGCGCGCAGGTCAGCCAGCGCATCCGGGCGCGCTACGGCGTGGTGCAGAACGCGGCCGTGCACAAGTACGTGGCGCTCGTCGGCATGGCGCTGGCGCAGGCGAGCAGCAAGCCGGCCCTGGCCTGGAAGTTCATCGTGCTCGACACCGATGCCGTGAACGCGTTTGCCGCGCCGGGCGGCTTCATCCACGTCACCAAGGGCGCGCTCGCCAACCTCAAGAACGAGTCGGAGCTGGCCGGCCTGCTCGGCCACGAGATCATCCACATCACCGACAAGCACACCATCCGCGCCATCCAGAAGGGCAAGCTCGTGCAGATGGGCGCCGACGAAACGGCCGCGGGCAACAGCGCGCTGATGGGCAAGCTCGTGGACAAGGCCTACGAGGTGATCGAAGGCGGCTTCGGCCGCGGCGAAGAACTCGAGAGCGACGAGAAGGGCATCGTGCTGGCCAACACCGTGGGCTACGCGCCGCAGGGCATGAACGGCTTCTTGAACATGCTGGTCGCGCGCAACAAGGACGCCGGCGCCGCCACGGCCAAGAACGGCCTCTTCGCCTCGCACCCCGAGACGAAGGAGCGTGTCGACAAGATGACCAAGGAGATCGCGTCGGCCAAGCTGACCTCGACGGCGACGGTCACCGAGCGCTACACCTCGACCATCACGTTCAAGCCGGTGGCGGCGGCCGAGATCGCCACCATCGAAGCGGGCTCGTCGGGTGCCGCGGGCCCGGCGCCGAAGAAGGCCGAAGAACCGAAGAAGGGCCTGGGCGGCCTGGCCGGACGGCTGCGGCCGAGCGGCGGCGAGCAGAAATCCGCGCAGGTCACCGGATCGGGCGCAGGCAGAGGCGCCAACGGCGAAGATCGGCTGGCCAAGGGCGGAGCCAATCCTGGCATCGTGGCCGTGACGGTGTCGGCCGCCGAAGTGACCGCGTTCAAGAAGGCAGGCGGGCTCAAGTAGTGCGGGGACCAGGGACTAGGGACTAGGGACTCGCGCTTGCAGCTGCCGGTCGTGACTGGAATCGCGCTCGTCGCCGTGCTGGCGGCGCTGGCCGCCGTGCGTAGCCGCTACCTGCGCGGGCGGCTGGGCTTTGCCGCGGTGTTGCTGCTCGGCGCCGTGGGGCTCGACGCGGCGCTGCTGCAGCAGGTGGGCGATCCCGCGCTCGTCGGCAGCCTGGCGCGGCTGCTGCTCACGGGTGGCGCCATCGTGAGCGCGGTGGCGCTGCTCTTCAACCCGTGGCGGCAGGACCGCGTGTCGGACCGCGTGCCGGCGATCGTGCAGGACGTGATCGTCATCGCGCTCTTTGCCATGGCGGCCACGGCCCTGCTCGACGAGAAGCTGCTCACCACGTCGGCCGTCGGCGCCGTGGTCGTGGGCTTCGCCCTGCAGGACACGCTCGGCAACCTCTTTGCCGGCCTGGCGATCCAGGTGGAGAAGCCCTTCCGCGTCGGCCACTGGGTGCGCGTGGGCGAGTTCGAAGGCAAGGTGCAGGAAGTGACGTGGCGAGCCACGAAGCTGCTCACCAAGGCCGGCGAGTTCGTGATCGTGCCCAACAGCGTGATGTCGAAGGATCCGATCCTGAACTTCTCCGAGCCCACCGTGCCGTCGCGCATCGAGGTGATCGTCGGCGCCAGCTATGACACGCCACCGAGCGTGGTGAAGCAGGCGCTGCACGAGGCGCTCGACAACGCGCCGCTCGTGCTGCCGATGCCCCGGGCCGACGTGGTGATCGAAGACTTCGCGTCGTCGTCGGTCAACTACCGCCTGCGCTTCTGGATCGAGGACTACGGCCGCGACGGCACGGCGCGCGATCAGGTGCGCTCGAACATCTGGTACACGTTCAAGCGCCGGGGCATCGAGATCCCCTACCCGATGCAGGTCGAGATGAGCCGCGAAGAAGCGAGTCCGCGCGCACCGGAGCGGATGCAGGCGCTGGCCTCGCGCCTGGGCCAGATCGACCTGTTCGCGAACCTCGACGCCGACGAGTGCCTGCGCCTTGCAGAAGGCTGCCAGGAACTGCTGTTCGGCGCGGGCGAGCGCATCGTGCGGCAGGGCGCGGAGGGCGAGTCGATGTTCGTGGTGCTCGGCGGCGGTGCGCGCGTGTCACTCGAACCATCCGGCCAGGAAGTGGCGGTCATCGCCAAGGGCGGGTTCTTCGGCGAGATGTCGATGCTTACCGGCGAGCCGCGCAGCGCCACGGTGACGGCGGTGGGCGATGCGGTGCTGCTCGAAATCACCGCCGATCGCTTCCGCGAACTCGCGCGGCGCCGCGCCGGTCTCGTCGAGCACGTGAGCGACGTGGTGTCGACGCGTCGCGTGGGTCTGGCCGAAGCGAAGGCGGCGGCTGAAGAAGCCCAGACGAGCGCGCCCGCCCGTCTGAGCCTGCTGCGCCGGATCCAGAAGTTCCTCGAGCTCTAGCGGCGCCGCGGCCGTCGCGGTAGCCCTGCTCGTAGCCTCGCTCGAAGGCATTGCGGTAGGCCTGCTGGTAGACGCTGCGCGGCCCGTACTCGCGCCGGTAGCCTTGGTCTGCATTGCGATAGCGGCTGTGGCGCCAGGGGTCGGGGCGATCGCGATCACGCCGGTCGTCGAGACCCTTGCGGTAGCCTTCGTCGAAGCCGTGGCGGTGGGCGACATCGAGCACTGGGGTGCGGCCTCCCCAGCTCGGGCGCGAGTCGTAGACCGGCGGGCGCCCTGTGTTGCCCCGGCCGGCGCCGCGGCCGCCGCCCGAGTAGTAGCCGTCACGATAGCCGGCCACGAAGCCCGCGCGGTACTGCCGCTGGTAGTCATCGCGACGGCCGTCGCGCGACTGATAGCGCTGGTCGGCCTCGCGATAGTCGCGATGGCGCTGATACTCGAACCCGCGCCCATCGCGCGCGTCGTCGCCGCCGGCCCGGGCGCCGTCGCGGTAGCCCTCGTCGCGGCCGCCCCGGGGGTCGCCCCACTGCGCAGCGACTGGTGCCCCCGCGAGCGCGATTACCGCCAGGGCAGTAAGAGTGGCTGCGAGAAGCTTGGCATTCATGTGCGTGTCTCCGAATCGGCGGCTGGCACCCTCCACAGTGCAGCAGCCGTGCCAACTGGACGCCAATGCGTGGGCTACTGTGTTGGCCTCGACGATGCCGCTACTGTGCGGAATGAGGGACGCGTTCGCCCACCGGCGTGGCCAGGCCGCAAACGGGCTGACAGCCTGCGGAACGCCAGGCACCGGCCCCTCCCTCCGGCCTCGCAAGATCTCCATCCAAGCATCTCGGCCTCCGGGAGGAGCCGGTGCCAGGCTTGGGCCCAGGCCTTCTGCCCGAACGGCGTTGACGCAGGTCAGCACCGCTACGGAGAGCCACGCGATTGGCCCGTGCCGCCGCTTCGGATGCCCAACCGGACTTTGGGCGCCGCCTTGGCATTCAACACCTCCGTCTGTTAGGTGGAAGTGTCTACTCTAGTGAGGGAGCTCCATGCCGGCTTCATGCGCGTGTTGGACCGCCCCCTACGGTGTCTCAATCTTGGCGACCTGCAGCAGGCCAGATTCGGACCTGATGATCGCGACCCTAACGGGCCCGGAGGGCGCAACCAACAGCTTTGGAGCCGTCGGCAACCAATTGACGCAGATGTTCTTGGCCGTGGCCTGCGCTGTGCCCTCGGGCACCTGCTGAACGGGCAGTTCTCGCGCCATACACCATTCCGCACCGTCTTCCGGGTCGTGGGCTACCAAGGAGACGAGCCGCGAGACCACGCCGAGGTGGGCGAGCGCCGCCTTGTCAGTGGGACCGGCAGGGAGCCCAATCAACGTCCACGGCTCTGGCACAACGCAATCAATGGTTGCCATCTGGCCCGTGCGACTCACCGTGTCTGCGGTGTCTCGAATGCAGTTGAACGCCTGGTGCACTTCGGGGTCTTCGACGGTGCAGCCGACCATTGCGCTGCAGGACAAGACGATGCTGGCTAAGCGACGCATGGCTAGTGGTGTTGGCCAGCAGCGAAGCGTTCAGCTGCGCTTACATCGCGAAGGTGAACAGCAACTCGCCAATATATGAGCGCGATAAAGATCACGGTCGTCGCGCTCAGTGCAACTGGAACTCGCTCATCTTCGAGCCAGGCGAATCCGCCTGTGATGAGGCCGGCCACGAAGGCCATCGTGATCACGGCGGCCGCCACGAGACTCGTGCGCCAGCCGATGACCCAACTGAGTGCCGTGTAACGCTCAGCGAACCGAACGCCGCGCGCAGCACCGTTGCAACGATAGCAGTTGAGAACGCCGACCAGTGCCAACACAGGGAGCGTGAAGTAGTCCCACTCGTGAGGGACCTCAGCCGGACTCGGCACAAAGAGCACTGCCCCAAGCGCCGCTTGACCCGCGAGGTACAACGCCACATCGCGGGGCGGTAGGTCACCGGCTCGAAGCTGGCTCTTGAGCTTCCGAAGGTTCACGAACTGCATCGTGGTGTGTCGGCCTGCCTAACAAGGATTGGACAGGTCAGCCTAGCCAGGCTGCCGCCCGCAACAGAGGTCAGTCTACCGCCAGGGCTACAGCCCAAGCGTCTGCGCGATGTGGCGCCGCAGCACGTGGTTACGCACTGCCGCCAGCTTTCAGACTGCCGGTCGGCGGCAGGGACGCCGGAACTACGGGACGCCGGGACTTAGAGCGTGAGCGCCGTGCCGGCGCCGGTCTCGAGCGCGCGGCGGTAGACGAGATCGGCTGCCGCCACGTCCTCCACGGCCATGCCGAGCGACTTGAAAATCGTGATGTCCTGCGGCGACTGACGCGGCGTGATCCGGCCGAGCACGACCTCGCCCAGTTCGCCCACGATATGGGCGGCGGTGAAGTGCCCTTCGCGAATGCCCTGCACGACGTCGCCCGGATTCGACGAGCGCCGCGGCGCGCGAATCCACCACCAGCCGCGCCCGCGTCACGAGCGCCGGCGGCATCTCGCGCTGATCGGGACGGCAGGCGCCCACCGAGATCACGTGCGCGCCAGGCGCCACCCAGGCATCGTCGATGACCGGCGCGGGCGACGAGGTGACGAGCACCACGATCGCGGCGCCGCGCACGGCGTCTTCGGCGCTGGCGGCCGCACGGAGCGCGCCGGCGGCGTGGCCCTGCATGTCGGCCACGAACTGGTCGCGGCTGCGCGCCCGCGGACTCCACACGCGCACGTCGGTGAGCGGCCGCACGAGGGCTAGCGCTTCGAGGTGGCTGCGCGCCTGCACCCCCGTGCCGATGATCGCCAGCGACGAGGCGTCGGCGGCGGCCAGGTGCCGAGCCGACACCGCCGACACCGCTGCCGTGCGGGCCTCGGTGATGTAGCGGCCGTCCATGAGCGCGATGAGACTGCCCGTGTCGGGATCGAGCAGCAGAATCGTGGCCAGGTGTGACGGCAAGCCCTTGGCCGCGTTGCCGCCGAACACCGTGACCAGCTTGGCGCCAAGCTGCGGCGGGTCGGCGACCGCGGCTGGCATCAGGCCGAAGTAGGCCTGCTGCGGCCCCACCATGAGCACGCTGCGCACCGGCTGCAGCACCTCACCCGCCGAGAAGCGGGCGAGCGCGGTTGCCATCGCTTCGATCAGATCGGGCAGGGGCAGAAGGGCGGTGACCTGCGGCTCGGTGAGCAAACGAAAGTGCTGCGGCATGACCGCATCGTCGCACAGGTCACGCGGGGAACGGCCGCGGCCAGGTCGCGGCCGTGGCTGCCGCCGCGCGCACCGTGGCGAGATGAATGGCCACGATGTGGTCGACCTCGGGCGCGTAGCCGCCGCTCATTACCACGACGATTGGAATGCGCGCCGCACGGCATGCGTCCAAGACCAGCTCGTCACGCTGCCGCAAGCCAGCCATGGTGAGAGCAAGACGCCCCAGTCGATCACCGGCGTACGGGTCGGCGCCCGCCAGGTAGAAGACCATCTCGGGGGCATGGCCGACGATCACCGTGGGCAGGTGCTGGGCCAGCAACGCCAGGTATTCCGCATCGCTCGTGCCGTCGGCCAGCTCTACGTCGAGGTCGCTCGGCTCCTTGCGGAACGGATAGTTCTTGGCGCCGTGCATCGAGAAGGTGAACACCGACGGATCGTCGCGGAAGATCGCCGCCGTGCCGTTGCCTTGATGCACGTCGCAATCCACGATCGCCAGCCGCTGACACCGGGCCGCGCGTTGCTGCACGCGCGCAGCGACGGCCACGTCGTTGAACACGCAATACCCTTCGCCGCGGTCGGCAAACGCATGGTGGGTACCGCCGGCCAGATTGACCGCTACGCCGTCGTTGAGCGCGGCGTGAGCCGCGGCAATCGTGGCACCGGCCGAACGGCGCGACCGTTCCACCATGGCGGGCGACCATGGAAAACCGATGCGCCTGAGCATCTCCGCCGGCAGCGTGCCGTCGGCCACGGCTTTCACATAGGCTGCCGTATGCGCCAGCCGCAGCTCGTCCCACGTGGCCGCGGGCGCTTCGAGGACGTCGGGCGCAGCAACCACGCCGTCATCCACTACTCGGGCGCGCAGCCGCGCGTACTTCGTCATGGGGAACCGGTGCCCGTCAGGCAGCGGCAACACGAAATGATCGGAGTAGTAGGCCTTCAGTGGCACGCGTCGAAGCCAACGTCGCTGAACGCCGTTCCCTCGACCGGCATGAACTGCCACTCGTAGCGGTTGTCGCCCAGCACCAGCTTGAGCACGCCGTGGCCCACGTGGCTGATGGCGCTGTTCGGCCGGCGCGAGACCAGCCCTGTGAGCGCCGCGCCGCCGGTGCCGGCGATGAACTGACGGATGCCGCGATCGCGATCGAGCCGCCCGTCGGGGTCTTGCGGCACGTAGCGCTCGTAGATGTGATCGTGACCCACCAGCACCACCTCGGCATTGGCGGCGTAGAGCAGATCCCAGAGCGGCTTGGTGTTGAGATTGTCGCCGTTAGGACCCGAGCTGACGAGGGGATGGTGCCAGTAGGCGAGCGTGCATCGCGCCGGCGCCAGCAGCTCGCGCTGCAGCCAGGCGTACTGTGGCGACCCAGGTCCCATCGCCACGTTCGAATTGAGCGAAATCACGCGCCAGCTCCCGGCCACGAAGGAATAGAAGCCGTCGCCGGCCGGCCCGGCGAGGTCCTCGAAGTAGGCGAAGTAGCCCGAAGCCCCGGCCGTCTCGTAATCGTGATTGCCGGGCGCGGGACGCGTGCGGTCGTGGTGCCGGCCCCAGGTGGGGGCGTAGCAGTCGATGAACTGCTGGTAGGTGCCGTTCATGTAGGCCAGATCGCCGAGTGCCAGCACGATGCCCGGCAACTGATCGAGTAGGCGGGCGGTCAGCGCCGGTCCGGGCTGCCCGCACTGGCCGATGTCACCAGCGGCCAGAATCGTGACGGGCGCGGCCACCGGCGGCGGCTGCCCGGTCGGAGGGGTGGGCGTGGTGGGATTGCCACCGCTGCACGAGGCCACGAGCGCCGTCAGTGCGGCCAGACACCATGTTATTTTCGTCGGCACTGTGCTACGGTCGCCACGTTGATTCCAGCGTAGCCTGATGGCAGTTCCTGAGCAAGTTGCTGGCGGTCACCTGGTGCTCACGCCGCGCCAGCCCCTCGTGGCTGGCGGCGCGGCCGAAGATTTCGAGTCTTCGGTCAAACGGTTGCTGGGCCAGGGCTACCGCCACCTGATCGCCGATCTCAACGCCGTCACGGTCATCGACAGCGCGGGCATCCGCGCGCTGGTGCGTGCACATACGAGCGCGGGCCGCGTCGGTGGGTCGTTCCGGATTGCCCGGCCCACCGCCAACACGCTCGAACTCATCCGGCTCGCTCGGCTCGACTCGGTGCTGAGCATCTACGACTCGATTGTCGAAGCGAAGCACCGGCCGGTCGCCTGGCGCGACGTGCTCACCCTCGTGAGCGGCGCGCTGGCCTGCATGGTCATCGCCGGCGTCGGCCTCATGTGGCCTATGCCGCCGGCTCGTGACGCACGGGCGGCATGGGTTTCGACGGCCGTTGCCCCGGCCGCCTCCGTGCTGCCCTGGGGCTATCCCTGGTCGGAACTGGTGCAACTGCTCTCCGCGGCCGTCATCGCCCTGTTCGTCACGCACGTGCAGAAGCTGCACCAGAAGGAGCGGCCGCTCAACCGCTCGATGGAACAGGCGCAGGTGCTGCTGGCCGTGTCCGGCGCGCTCATCATGATCATCATCGGCAGCTCGCTGGCGCGGGCCTTCGGCATCGCCGGCGCGGCCGGCATCATCCGCTTCCGCACGCCGGTCGAAGACCCGAAGGATGTCACGGTGCTCTTCCTGCTGATGGGGCTCGGCATGGCCTGCGGCATCGGCGCGCTTGCCGATCGCCGCCCTGGGCGGACTGTTCCTGGCCATGTCGATCGTGGTGCTGGACCTCATCGTGGCGGTCAAGCCGCGGGTGATGGACGTGGAGATGACGGCCAAGGGCCGCGAGTTCCCGCTGGCGCACGTGGTGAGCGTGTTCGCGTCGCACGGGGTCACCTGGGAACCCCGCGAGTTCACCCAGGGCGACGAGTCCGAGATGACCTATCGCACCACGCTGCCGCCGCACGTGTCGATTGACGAAGTGACCGAGGCGCTGGTGGCCGGTGGATCGCACGGGCTGGCCTCCGTGTCGTGGGAGCCGCCGAAGAAATCGTGACGCCCGACCGCGTCGTGATCGCACCGGTCGAGCGGCGCGCGGCGGTGCTGCGCCTGATCCGCGGCGCCCGCCGGCGGCTGGGGCTCACCATCTTCCGCTGCAACGATGTGGAGGTGCTCGACGCTGTGGCGGCGGCCATCGCCCGCGGCGTCGAAGTGGATGTGCTGCTCACGCGCCGGGCGAGCGGCTGGAAGCGGCGCCTCGACAAGCTGCAGCAACGCCTGCACCAGATGGGCGCCCGCGTGACCCGCCACGGCGCGCGCGCCACCAAACATCACGCCAAGTATCTGGTGGCCGATGACGGGCCCCTGCTGGTGGCGTCGTTCAACCTCACCCGCAAGTGCTTCCACGACACGTGCGACTTCGCGGTCGTCACCCACGACCCGGCGGCGGTCGGCGATGCCTGGCGCCTCTTCGATGCCGATCTGGCCAGGCGCGCGCTGCCGGCGACGGCCGGCGCGCAGTCGCGCCTGGTGGTGGGGCCGGAGTGGGCCGGCACGACCGTGCGCGCGCTGCTGGCCGGCGCGCGCGAGCACATCCGCATCATCGATCACAAGTGCGACGATCCGCGGGTGCGGCGGCTGCTGGCCGCCAAGGTGCGGGAAGGCGTGCGGGTCGAACACCTCGGGCAGCGCGTGCTCGACGGCCGGGCGGCGCACGGCAAGATCACGCTGGTGGATGGGCACACGGCGCTCGTCGGCAGCCTCGCGCTGTCGGCCACCAGCCTGGGTCTGCGGCGCGAGCTGAGCCTGCTCGTGCACGAGCCGTCGGCGGTGCGGCGTCTCGACGCCTTCTTCAGTTTCGTCTGCGGCCCGCGTCGGCCGCGCGCTAGGGGCAGGCGGCCTGGCGGGCGCGATTCGTTGGCCACGGCGCATGTGACGAAGGCCGGACGCGCCCGCGCGAAGGCGCGCAGCCCGTCGAGGGCGGCCTCGACGTCGCTGCTCGAGTAGGGCTTGTTCGTGTCTTCGCGGGCGGCCGGCAGCACCAGCGCGGCGAGCCGCTCGATCTCGCGGGCCAGCCATCCGGTGCCGGGGTCGCTGCCCTCCTGGCCCTCTCGCGACGAGTCGGCCGCCGCCGCCGAGCCCGTCGAGATACGCCTGCTTCACGGCCGGCACGGCCAGGGCGCGCCGCATCAGCACGTTCCGGTCAGCGCGCTCGAAGATGGGGAAGTCGGATTGCAGGAAGGTGTTGTCCTTGTCCCACGTGATGACCTGGAACTGCGGGCGATCGCCGAACTGGTACAGGTAGAAGTTGTTCATGCCGGCGTAGCCGAGTCCAGCCGTCGTTCTCGGCCACGAAGTTCTCGGCGGCGACGTGGCGCGCAAACGCCTTCAGGTCGAGGAATTCGCCCATCGCGCTCTGCGAAGGTGGCGTCGCTGGCCTCGTTGGCCATGCGCACCATGCGATGAATCGGGTCGAAGAGCTCGAAGGTCGAATGCGACTCGTTGGTCTTCGGGTCGAAGATCTCCTGGTAGCGGCCGAGGTCGTCGCCGAGATATTCGAAGTTGAAGTCGAAGGTGTAGTTGAACTCGAAGAGGTTGCCGTTGTCCTGGCTGAAGACCCGCTCGAGGAAGCGCTTGTCGATCGACTCGACCACGGCGTACAGCCCCACCAGCGTGTTGTTCACGTAGAGCCGCACGAAGGCCTCGCGCGGCGCCGGCAGGCCGAGCCGCGAGAACAAGCTGCATGCTGAGCACTTCCTTCAGCATCGAGGGGTCCTGCGTGAGGTTGTCGAGCACCAGCGACTTCAGGTTCACGAACCGCTGCCCCGACGCGTAGCGGTCGAAGTCCACCCGCAGGCCGGGCTTGATCGCGCTGCGGCTGCCGAGTCCGCGCGACCGGATGCCCACGTTGCGCACCGTGACGCCGCCCCAGATGAAGTCGGCGGGGTAGTAGGTGTTGTCCTGGAAGTTGTCCTTCAGTTTCTGCCAGTCGGACGAGTGCAGCACGAGCCGGATGTCGTTGAGGGCCTCGACGTTGAACACGTCGTCGGCCGTCTGTGCGCGCCGCCGGCCGCGCGTGCAGCACCAGTGCTGCGGCGAGCAGCGAGGACGAAGCCGACGGGACGCGCATGCGGTGTCTCATGTGACGCTACAACACGAACTGCAGGCGGCCCACGTAGCTCCAGTAGCTGGACCGGCCGACGATCGGCGCGCGCTCGGCGTCGTCGAACGACTCGTGGATGGCGTTGCCCTGCAGCCTGAACCACCGGTTGAGGTACCACGTGAGGCCCAGCGTGACGACGTCGTCGTGATTGCCGAGCAGGTTGGCCGCGCGCGGATTGGCAAACGCCGGCTCGCCGGCCGACGACACGCTGCCCGCACTCAGTCGCTCGAGCCGCACCGCCGCTTCGATGGCGCCGATGCCGCCCTGCAGGAACGGCCGGCGTCGGCCGCACGTTGTCGTCTTTCGTCTCGCCCGTGACCAGCCACGTGCCCGCCACGTACCAGGCGCGGGCCACGGCCTTGGGCAGATCGATGTCACCGAGGCCCTTGCGCTCGCCGCTCGTCCCACATGCGCATCCATTCGGCCTTCACGCTGGCGGGGCCGGCCCGGAACAGCGCGTCGACGCCGGCCCGCACGCGATCGCCCTTCACGTAGACCGGCTCGAAGAAGGTGTAGCGGTAGACCGAGCGGCCCTCGAAGCCGTTCAAGCCCTCGGGCACCGACGACCAGGTGGCGTTGCCACCGAACTCGAGGTTGCGCAGGCCGCGCGGCAGGCGGTCGACGCTGTCGAAGGGCTGCACGGTGAGACGCGCCGCCCGCCGTGCGGCCCAGGCTGGCAGCGCCCTTCTCGTCGTCGAAGAAGGCGCTCACCTCGTCGACCTCGTCGTCGCTGTCGAAGAGGCCGAGGGCGTAGGTGAGCACGCGGCCGTTGGTCCGGCCGTGCACCATCACGCCGAGGTCGCGGCCCGGGGCAATCAGGCTGCCGCCGAGCGACCGGTTGACGAAGTCGTGCCAGGTCGATCCCGTGAGGCCGTCGAGGCTGAACGGCACGCGGAAGTGCCCAGCCTTGACCGCGAAGGCGTCGCCCGCCTTGAGGTTCACGAAGACATCGCGCCAGGGGTCGTCGTCGTCGCCGAACTCGCGCTCCACTTCGAACTCGAGCCGGTTGAAGAGCTCGCCCTTCACGCCCAAGCCGGCGACGGCGCCAGTCGAGGTCCTCGTCATCCTCGTCCACGACCGGATCGAAGCGGCTGGCATCGACCTGCAGCTTGGCGATGAGTTCGATGGAGAAGGCCTTGCCGATGCGCACGCGCGGGGTGGGGAACACCTGCGCCTTCACGTCGCCGAGCCGCGTGGCCGGGACGAACCGCACGGCCGGCGTGAAGTCCACCGGGGCGGCTGACTGCGCCGTCGCCGCCGAGGCCGAGGCCGTCACGAGCAGGGCTGCCATCCAGAATCGCGCCATGAGTCAGAATATCGCGGATTCCATGATTCATCAGAATCCGCACCATCGACGCCCACACCGCCGGCGAGCCCCTGCGCCTCGTGGTGGACGGCCTGCCCACGCCCGAAGGCGCCACCATGCTGGCCAAGCGGGCCTGGGCGGCCAAACACCTCGACCACCTGCGCCGGGCCATCATGCTGGAGCCGCGCGGGCATGCCGACATGTACGGCGCGCTGCTCACCGAGCCGGTCACGCCGGGGGCGCATGCCGGCGTGCTGTTCATGCACAACGAGGGGTGGAGCACGATGTGCGGCCACGGCGTGATTGCCGTCACCACCATGGCGGTGGAGCGCGGCCTGATGTGGGACGCCGGGGCGGCGCGCGAGGGCGGCGCCATCGAACTCGTGCTCGACGTGCCGGCCGGTCCGGTGCGGGCCCGTGGCCAGGTCGTCCACCGTCGAGGGACGCACGCGGGTCGACCAGGTGTCGTTCCGCAACGTGCCGTCGTTCGTGCTGGCGGCCGGAGTGCCGGTGCCGGTCGGCGGGCGCACCGTGCCGGTGGACGTGTCGTTCGGCGGCGCCTTCTACGCGATTGTCGACGCCGAAGCGGTGGGCCTGTCGATCGACAGCGCGAAGCTGCCCGAGCTGAAGCGCACCGGCATGGCCATCGCGCGCGAGGTGGAGCGGGTGATGAAGGTGGTGCACCCGAGCGAGCCCGGCCTGGCCGGGGTCTACGGCACCATCTTCACCGCCCCGGCCCAGACGGCCGGAGCCCACTTGCGCAATGTCACGGTGTTCGCCGATGCCGAGGTGGACCGCTCCCCGTGCGGCAGCGGCACGGCCGCGGTGATGGCGGTGCTCGACGAGATGGGTGTGCTCGGCGCCGGCGACGGCACGTTCGTGCACGAAAGCCTGATCGGCACGTGTTTCACCGGCCACGTGGCCGCGCGCACCCGGGTGGGCGACTTTCCGGCGATCGTGCCGGAGATCGCCGGCAGCGCCTGGATCACCGGCGAACACACGTTCTTCGTGGATGCCGACGACCCGCTGCGCGCGGGCTTCAGAATCTGAGGCGGCCGGCTACTTGCCGAGCGCGGCGAGCTTGCTGAAGTCGACCTTGGCGGCGAAGTCGTGGAGCTGCTTCACGTCGGTCAGCTTGTCGCCTTCGACCGACACCAGGAAGCGCTTGGCCACGACGATGTTGAGCTCGCCGTCCTTGCGCGTCGTGTTCCACTTCTCGAAGCCGGGGTGGCCCGCCACGGTCGTGGACTTCTCGTAGCCGTCGTCGGTTTCCTTCTCGTAGCCGGCGCTCAGGAACATCGCCCACGGCGCCACGAGAATCTGGTTGAAGGCCGAGTCGACGATCTTCACTTCGATCTGCTGGTCGCCGTTCTTGAAGCGCGCCTCGGTTTGCGAGAACGCCACGGGCGCCGTCATGCGCTCGCCCTTGGGCTTGTCCATGGTCCAGCCCGACACGGTGGGGAAGGCGGCCTGCAGCTCGCGGAAGCTCACCGGGTCGGCGGGTTTGCCGCCGTTGGCCCCGCCCATCGCGGCGGCCATACCTTGCATGGCCTTGGCGAAGTCTTCCATGCCCTTGGCGGCCTGATCGCCGGCGGGTGCGCCCTGTTGCGCGGCGTTGGCCGCGGCGGCGCCGGCCTTGGCCATCTCTTCGCCCGCCTTCGCGGCGGCCGTGGCGGCGTCCTTGAGGGCCGTAGCGGCCTTTTCTTCGGGCGACGGGCCGCAGGCGGCCGACAGCATGGCCGAGAGGCCCAAGGCGATTCCGAGAGTCAGGCGCTGACGCATATCAGATGTCCTCCGTCACCGCGGATAGCGCGATGAGCATGGCGTTCCCCGATGATAGCGCGAGAGTTCGCCCGCCTCCCTCAGCCAAATCCGTCGCCCGCTGTGCCACTTCGAGCAGTCGTGACCGGTCGGTTCAAGAACCTGGTCCGGCAGCCGATTGGCTGCACATGACCAACTCCCGGTGGTGGCTGACCCGCGCCACGCGTCCTCTGTTGATCGTGGCCGCCTTCGTGTCGCTGGCCTCGCTGTCGCCCCTGGCCGCCGAACCGGAGCCGGTGACGCCGCTCTCGCGCCTCCGCATCGGCAACGAGCGTTTCGTGAAGGGCGCCCTGACCACCCCGTCGCTCGGGGCGGCGGCGCGCCAGGCGCAGGCCAAGGACGAGCATCCGTTTGCCATGGTGCTGTCGTGCGCGGATTCGCGCGTGCCGCCTGAATTCATCTTCAACGCGGGGCTGGGCGACCTGTACGTCGTGCGCGCCGCTGGTGAAGTGGTGGACCGGTCGGTGCTGGCTACGATCGAGCACGGCGTCGAGCAGCTGCACATTCCGCTGCTGGTCGTGATGGGCCATGAGTCGTGCAGTGTCGTGAAGGCCGCGCTGGGTTCCGAGCCACGCCGCCAGCCCGAATCTCGACTACCTCACGACGCACATCCGCGCCGGCATCCAGCACAGCGCGAGCGACCAGAACGACCTGCGCGGCGCCGTCCTGGCCAACGTGGAACAAGTGATCAACGACGCGATGAGCGGCAGCCAGATCGTGAAGCAGGCGGCCGCCTCCGGACGCCTGCAGGTGGTGGGCGCGTACTACGAACTCGGCACTGGCGCCGTGGTGTTCTCGGATCCCATCGGCGCCGCCTCGGCGTCGCTCGCGACGCACAAGTAACGTCATGCGCCGCGCCTTGCTCACCACCGCGATGCTCTGCGCAGCCGTGACCGCGGCAGCTCAGTCGCACGAGCCTGCGGCCAAGACCGGAGCCAAGCCAGCGCCGGTGGTCTCGAGAATCACGGCGGCGCCCAAGCCCACGCCCGCGGCAGCGGCGGCCGATCACGGCGAGGCTGAGGCGCATCCCGCCGCAGCGGCGAAGGGCAAGGCGAAGCCGCTCGTGTCGGGCGCGACGGCACCGTCGGCGGGCGCAGCAACGCCCGCGGCGGGCCACGAGGCCGAGGCGCACGCCCGCCGCTCGGCAGCCGCGACACGAGCCCCGGCCGCGCACGCTGCCGCCGCTCACGCTCCTGCAGGGCCGGCAGCCGCGAAGGCGCCGCCGGCCAAGGGCCCCGCGAATCTGGCCACCGTGCACGGACGGCTCACGGCCGCGCTCGCCGGCCTGCACGACGAGCCCGCGCGCACCACGCACCGGCCGGCCCCGGCCCCGCCCCGCTACGTCGTGACCTGGCCCGCCGCGCGCTGGCGCGTGGCCTGGCGCGACGACGCCGACCGGGTCGTCATCTCCTGGCCCGAGTAGCCGGGCTGGCGCACCGCCTCTCTGCAGCGCCCTGACACGTTTCGTGACAGGCGCCGCCATTTCGGTCAGGCCGGCACGCCCGAACGCGCGAGTCGCCTCGCGGAATCGCCAGCAATTCGCCGGCATCGCGCCGATCCTCGACCCGGCAAGGTCTTTGCGAAGGCATCCGCTGATGCGCAGCCACGCCGCCCGCTTGCTCACCGCCGCACTGATCGTCGCCACCGGGGTGACCATGCTCGGCCAGTCGTCGCCCGCCACCGTGGGCGGCGCGCTGCCGCCGCTCTTCCCGGCCGACAACTGGTGGAACCAGGACGTGAGCCAGGCGCCGGTGGCGGCGGAATCGGCGGCGCTCATCGCCTTCATCAACAACGGCGGCTCGCGGCGGCTCCATCCCGACTTCGGCGGCATCGCTGGACCGAACGAGATCTACGGCATCCCCTACGTGGTGGTGGCCGGCGACCAGCCGAAGCGGCAGGTGCAGTTCTACTACGACGACGAGAGCGACGGCGTGGGCACGCCGTTCTATCCCATTCCCGATCAGGCCATCACCCAGCCCTACTGGATTGAAGGCGGCGCGCCGGGCAATCAGGCGCCGGGCGGCGATCGCCACATGCTGATTGTCGACAAGGACAACCGGCGGCTCTACGAACTCTTCGACCTCGGCTGGGACGGCACGAAGTGGACGGCCGGCTCGGGCGCGGCCTTCGACCTGCAGACCAACGGCCGACGTCCTGCGGGCTGGACGTCGGCCGATGCTGCCGGGCTGGCGATCCTGCCGGGCCTCGTGAAGTACGACGAGGTCTACGGCGCCGAGTGAAATCAACCATGCGTTCCGCGTCACCGTGCGCGCCACCAACAGCTACTACGTGTGGCCGGCCTCGCACGTGGCCGGCAGCAACGTGGCGGCGCCGCCCAACGGCACGCGCCTGCGGCTCAAGGCATCGAAGGACATCTCGGGCTTTCCGCCGGCGATGCAGAAGATCTTCCGCGCCATGAAGAAGCACGGGTTGATCGTGGCCGACAACGGGTCCGACATGTACGTGTCGGGCGCCTTCGATCCGCGCTGGGACAACGGCGTGCTCAACCCGGCGTTCCGCGGCTTGAACGCGAGCGACTTCGAAGTGATTCAGCTCGGCTGGCAGGGCGGCGGATCGACGCCGCCGCCGGCGTGCACGCCGGGCGCGCCCACGGGGCTGTGGGCCACCGCGAACGGCTACAACGTGTCGATCGGCTGGACGCCTCCGGGCGGCACGGTGCTTGGGCACATGGTGGACGTGGGCTCGGCGTCGGGCTTGTCGAACCACGGGTCGCTGCCGATTGCGGCGCCGGCCATGGGGATTGCCGGACCCGCGCCCGCCGGCCGCTACTACCTACGCGCGCGCGCCGGCAACGCGTGCGGCGCGGGTCCTGCGTCGAACGAAGTGATCCTCGACGTGCCGTCGGGCTGCAGCGTGCCCACCGCGCCTGGCACGTTCACGTCGTCGGTGAGCGGACGTATGGTGACGGTGGGCTGGGGTGCGGCGGCCAGCGCGGCATCGTATCTGTTCGAAGTGGGATCAGCGCCAGGTCAATCGAACCTCGTGCTGTCGAACGTCGGGGGCGTGCTCGGCTTGAGCGGCGTGGCGCCGCCCGGCGTGTACTACGCCCGTGTGCGCGGCGTGAGTGACTGCGGGCAGGCGGGGCCGGCGTCGAACGAACGGATCGTCACGGTGCCGTAGTTGCCTGTTGGACTGAGTGCAAGAAGATTGGTTGACAAAATTCTTTAGGGGGGGGGCAGACTCCGCGCATGGTCAAAGGGCTGGTGCGCGCCTTGCTGCTGGTATCCGTCATGAGTGCGAACGCCGAGGCGGCGTCATTTGCATCATCCGTCAGCCAGACCTTCGGGTTCGACGCCTCCGGGGTGTACTACCTGACCGAGGTGACGTTCCTCTTGTCGCCAGGCGATCTGTTCGGCGAGCTGTGCTTCTCAATGGACGTGGGCGGAACCAGTGCGCCGCTGCTCGTCAATGGAGGGGCCAACCCCTGCAATACGTATCGGCTCGGCGGCATGTCGGTGGCCGTAAAGACTCGCACCTATCCTGGTGCCGCGTTCGTGAGCGCCGTGGCCACTCACCAGGGTCAGGTAGTGGCCTCGCGCACATGGGGCGAACCGCCACCGCCCCCTCCGCCGCCACCATCTACGACGCTGAGGGTGCGTGCGTCGGTATGGAACGGCACGGCCAATGAGGCGTTCCAGCCGGCAGCCGGCGCGACGCTACCGGTCAACGCTCGTGTGCCTCTTGGCGCCGTGGTGACGCTTCAAGCGATTGACAGCAATGGCGTTCCGGTACCCGCCACCTTCACTTTGGGTTCGCCGACACTGGTCGACGGCATCGACACGCAGGCGCTGTTTCCCGGCGTCGCCTTACACGCCTATGACTCTCCCGCCTTCGACCGCGGGGAGTTCCAAGGCGTGCACCTAGGGACAGCGAGCCTGACGGTGACGCCAAGTGCGGCATCAGGTTTCGCACCAGGCGTCGTAAACGTCGTCGTCGAACGCCCACTAGGCTTGAGCGACGCCGTCGACCTCATCGACCACGATGTCGTCGATGCCGCTCACCGCACGGGCGTGCCGCCGCAGCTCATTCGTGCGCATCTGGCCAAGGAATCCGGCGGCGACAGATACGCCTACCGCTATGGACCGATCGGTGCTCCGCCGTTCAGCGACTTCAAGGGCGTATCGAGGGACGGGAACCTACGCCGGCTCCAGCCGTTCGTGTTCTATCGTTTGGGCACCGAGGCTGACGCGCGCGATCCGGCGCTCACCGAGGGCGCGCTCCTTGCTGACGCCGACCGGGATGCCCGTGCCAGTCTGCGGATCGGGTGCGATCAGCACGGCAACGGTGGCACTCCAATCGGTGTGGGCGGGCGCAGTCCGAATCCTACTGCGCAAGAGATCTTCCGGTGCAACGACCGGACGCGGAACTGGTACAGGTTGACGGGCAATAACGAAACGAGAAAGACGCGGTTCGACGCTGATTCGTTCACTGCGCAGACCACGTTGGCGGCCAGCTACGGCCTGCTGCAAGTCATGTATGGACGGGCCATCGAGGAGCGTTGGTCGGGGTCGAGTGGACTGCAGAATCCAAGCTTGTTGTTTGATCCCCCAGGCGCAGCGAGTAGCGGAGAAGGCGAGCTTGGTCTTCGGTGCAACCGTCGTGCGGCGAGGCGTGCTCAAGGATGCCGTGAGGCAAGGTGTGGTGTTCCCGCCGGCCTCCTACCAGGGCCTCATGCCACTATTTGAACCGGGCTGGCAACTCTACAACGCCCATGAGGATGGCTACGGAGCAGCCGTGGCTGCGTTCGTGCAACAACATTTTCCACGCCATCAGGCGCCGGTGCTACCGCAATGAGCTTCAGCAATCGTCAGTCTTGGGCCAGAGGTCGACGGAACAAAGTGGGGCGCGCGAGGGGCCTTCAAGTGGCATTCGTCGCCGTTGTCTTCGGGCTTGTGGTCTCGGCGCCCTCAGCTCGTGCGGTGGCGTCACAGCCCGTCGACCTCCAAGCAGTGGTAGCAGGCTTTTACCCCCAAAGTCTGGCCCAGCTCGCACTCGTAGGCGGAGGACCAGAAGTACACAATCAGTGTCTTGCCGTGCTCGAACGCGACTCAGCCGGCCAGCCCAAGACGGTCCTCGCCGCTTACACGAACCTGTATTTGGCCGAGGTCCGGTTGTTGGGCACCTCTGGTGGCCCGTTCCAAGTAGTCGCCGAGGCCGCCGGCAACTTCGCGGGGGTTGCCTGCGAGGTGGAAGCCATCGACCTCGACCGCAACGGCAGGCCGGAGGCTCACGTCCAGTTCTCTTTCAATCGAGGTAGTCAAGATTGGCTCTTCGGATGGGATGGCACACAACTTGTAAATATGACGCCCACGAAGCTCGATTCTCTTGGCCGAGCTCGTGGCAATCTCATCAATACGCGCGTCTTCGACGTCACTGGCGATGGTGTCCTCGACGTCGTCAGCTATAGCTTTTCAACCCAGGGGGGCCAGGGGCCGACCCGCGTCTACCGATTGGTCGGCGGCACGCTCGTGCTCGAATCGTCGCGTCATCGACGTCTTCGAGTTCGAACGGGCCTCTGGCGCGCCAGCCACCAGCGTGGTGTCGGTCACGCTGCCAGCCAACGCTGTTGGCCCGTTCACGCTCACGGTCTTCAATGGCGCTGGGGGTGCCGAACCGGGCGCGCGCGTGGAGAACGCGGTCGACAGTGGCCGGCTGTGGCTCAACGGCGTCGAACTCGTGAGTCCGAACCATTTCGGCAACAACGTGGCCGTCATCCAGCGCACGGTGACCTTGCCTCAAGCCGAGAACGAGCTGAAGGTGCGCCTTGGTGGCGCTCCGGGCGGGCGCATCGTGGTGACCATCGACCCGACCAGCTGGACGCCGTGAGATAAACGGTTGAATCGTCTGGGCAGCCTCATCGGTGCACTCGCGCTGGACTTGGCCTCTTCGTCCTCTGGTTGGGCGCAGGTCAACGATGTGGCTGCGCTCGTCGCCCAGTTCTATCCGCAGACGCTTGTCGACCTTGCCAAGCAAGAAGGATCGCCGCTTGTCCGCCAACAATGCTTCGCAGTGCTGGAGGCGGACTCGTTGGGCCCCAGGACAGTCATTGCCGGCTACACCGATACCTTCGACGCTGAAGTTCGCGTCCTCCAACGAGGCGCATCGGCCTTCCAGCTCGCCGCTGAGTCCACGGGAATGTTCCACTTCGGACAGAGCTGCGAGGTGGCACTTGTCGATGTGAACGGTGACGGAGTGAACGAAGCGCACGTCAGCTTCACCTCGCGCAGGAGCAACACCGACTGGATTTACGGGTGGGACGGCCAACGACTCTTCAACGTGACACCGGTGTCGTCCCCCAATGCTCCGAGTGGCATCCTGGAGACACGTCTCATCAACGCCAGCTTCGTCGATCTGAACGGCGACGGGCTGCTCGAGGCCTACAGTTTCAGTGAGCCGCCCGTGGATGGTTCCGCGCCGGATACGAGCGAAGTGTCTCACTTGTCCTCGGGGCGCTATGTGTTCGATCGTGCGGTCGTGGCCGTTCTGGAGTTCGCGCGCGCGTCCGGCTCGCCCAGTACCGCCGAGATGACCGTGCTGTTGCCGACTGGCGTCCAGGGGCCGTTCACCCTGAAGATCCTCAATGGCGGCCGTGGCGCGACGGGCAGTGGCCGCCTCGAGAACGCCGTCGAGAGCGGACGGGTGTGGTTGAATGGCCAGCAGATCGCCGCGCCGAATGACTTCGGCAATCACGTCGCGGTCAGCCAACGCACCGTGACCCTGCAGGCCGAGAACGAACTCAAGGTGCGGCTCGCTGGCGCTCCGGGGGGCCGGATCACCGTCGTGATCGACGCCGCCAATCGGGTGCCCTGACACACTCCGCCTTCAGCGTCGCTACCAGCCGATGGCCAGGCCGTCTTTGCGCGGGTCCGACCCGCCCAGCAGCACGCCCGTGGACGGGTCGATCATGATGCCCTGGTAGCCGCCCATCTGTCCGCGGCCGTCGCGCAGCACGTGCCCGCGCGCCTCGAGCGACGCGCGCACCTCGGTGCCGATGCCGCTCTCGAGCGCCAGCTCCGTGCCCATGTGGCGCATGCGCGCGGCTTCACCGGCAGCCTGCACGTGCAGGCCGAAGTCCACGACGTTCATCACGACCTGCGCGTGGCCCTGCGCCTGGTTGTCGCCGCCCATCACGCCGAACGACAGCCACGGGCGGCCGTGCTTCGTGACGAGCGCGGGCACCAGCGTGTGCAGGGGCCGCTTGCGCGGACCGATCTGATTGGGATGCCCGGGCGTGAGCACGAAGCCCGAGCCGCGGTTGCTGAGCACGATGCCCGTGTCGCCCGCCACGATGCCCGCGCCGAAGCTGGCGAAGAGCGACTGGATGAACGACACCACGTTGCCGGCGCCGTCGGCCACCGTGAGATAGACCGTGTCGCCGAGATCCCGTCCCGCGAAGTCGGGAGCCGGCGGCGCGCCGGTGGCCATCACGCCCGCGCGGTAGGTGCCGGTCGCGTGCAACGTCGATCTCGCGGCGGCGCGTGGCGGCGTAGTCCTTCGACAGCAGGGTCGCCAGCGTGCGCTTAGGCACGTAGCGGCGATCGGCCAGGTAGGCGCCGCGATCGGCAAAGGCGATCTTCTTGGCTTCGGTGACGACGTGCAGGTAGTCGGCGCTGTTGTGGCCCAGCGCCGCGATGTCGAAGCCCTCGAGGATGTTGAGCATCTCGAGCGCCACGAACCCCTGCGTGGAGGGCGGCAGTTCGTGCACGTCGTAGCCGCGGTAGTTGACGCTGATGGTGTCGACCCAGTCCACGGTGTGGGCGGCCAGGTCCTGCGCCGTGATGCAGGCCGCCGCGCGCCCGCAGGTCGGCGGCGATGGCCTGCGCGATCGGGCCGCGATAGAACGCGTCGGCGCCGTCGGTGGCGATGCGCTCGAGGGTTGCAGCCAGCCGCGGATTCGCGAAGATCTCGCCCATGGCCGGCGGCCGTCCGTTGGGCAGGAACGTGGCCGCCGGCGGCGGCGTCGGCCGACGAGCTTCGCCATCGGCGTCGCGCCACTCGTTGGCCATCAGCTCGGCCACCGGGAAGCCCTCGCGGGCGTAGCCGATGGCCGGCGCCAGCGCGCGCGCCAGCGTGATTGTGCCGAATCGGGTGAGCAACGCGTCCCAGCCGCTCACCACGCCTGGCACGTCGACCGACAGCGGGCCACGCGCTGGCATCTCGGTCAGTCCGCGCGCCGCGAACGCATCAGGCGTGGCGGCTGCGGCGGAGCGTCCGCTGGCGTCGAGGCCGTAGACCCGCTTGCGTCGCGGCGTCGTAGACGATGGCGAAGAGGTCGCCGCCAATGCCGTTCATCGACGGCTCGATCACGGCCAGCACCCCGGCGGCGGTGATCGCGGCATCGACGGCGTTGCCGCCCGCCTGCAGCACGCGCAGGCCCGCCGCGGAGGCCAAAGGCTGGCTCGTGGCAATCATGCCCTGGCGGCCCACCGCCGGTGAGCGGCGTGGCGCGCGGGTTGCCCGAGGGACGGTCACCGGCCGGCGGTAGAAGGGGTGGATTCATGGGGGAAACCGGGGTTATCCCAGCATTTCTGCGGGGGTGAAACATTGCGGCGGCGGCGTCGTCCAAAGAGTGGTGGCCTTCCGCACTTCCGTGGGAGCCGCCGTTCAGACAGGAGGTCTTGAACCATGTTTCGCGTATTGACCTGGAACTTCTCAGATACCGCCGAGCCGGTGGTGGCCACGTTGCTGCTGGCCACGCTGCTGCTCTCGATCGCGCTCCTGTAACCCGAGCCCGATCAAACTCGCCTGGCACGCACCACCTCGTGGTGTCGTGGCCAGGCGTTTCCATGTACGGGCTAGCGGCGCTCCGGGCCGGTGGCTGGCGTTTCGGCCACGGCCGAGTAGCTCTTGCGGGCGCGCACGGTGATGCCAGGGCGCTTCACGCGCACCTCGAGCTTGTGCACCTTGCCGTCGAGCGTCTCGGGCGCGAAGGCCAGCAGGTACTGGCTGCGCAGTTCCTGGGCCACGCGGGTGAAGGTCGGGGCGAGCTGGTCGGTCTTCTGCAGCTCGAAGGAGCCGCCGCCGGTTTCCTCGGCGATGCGCCGCAGGCTGCGATCGGGCTTCGAGCGCACTTGGCGCTGGCCGTTGAAGAAGTTGATCTCGAGGCCGATGCCGTAAATCATCACCTCTTCGTCGCGCGCCCGCGACGCCACGTCGCCGTAGCGCGTCTTGCTGCCGAAGTCTTCGCCGTCGGTGAAGAGCAGCACCACCCGCCGGCCATCCACGCCCTTGAACGCATCGAGGCTGAAGGCAAGGCCATCCCAGAGCCGGGTCGAGTTGCCGAACTGCAGGTCGTCGAGCGCGGCGATCAGGTCGTCGCGGTCGCTCGTGAACGTGCCCGACAGCTGCAGCTTGTCGTTGAAGGCACCGACCTGCGCGCGGTCGACCGGCAGCAGGCGCATGAGGAACTGCTCCGACGCCTGATTGAGCAGCTTCAAGTGTTCGGTCATGCTGGCGCTCGTGTCGAGCATGACGATGGCCGTGAACGGCTGTGGGTCGTTCGAGAAGGAGGTGATCGCCACCGGCTTGGCGTTGTCGAGGATCTCGAAATCGTCTTGCGTCAGATCGGACACGAGGCGTCCCGAGCTGTCGAGGGCCGTGGCATAGACCGGCACGGTGCGCACCGACGAGCGGAACGTCGGCTGTTGCCCGGCCAGAAGGCCGATGGAGCCGGCCAGCACGAAGAGCGCGCACAAGGGACGGGTCATGACCCTGAGCGTAGCAAGGGCCATTCCAGGACGCAATCGATCGTCAGGGGTGTTCCAGCGTCACCGTGAAGTTCACCGCGTTGGCCGATTGGGCTGGCGCGAACACCTGCACACAGTAGAAACCGACGGCCACTGGGCCGCTCACCTCGGCCGACGTCCCGCTGCTGGCGGTCGACGAGTACGCGAGCAGGCACCCGGTGTTATCGGCCCGCGGAATCCCCAGGCCGACGCTCAGCGCGGTGGCGGGGGAGATGGCGCTCACCGCCGCCTTGGCGGTGCCGGACACCTGCGCGTAGAAGGTGCGCGACACGGTGCCGCCTGGTCCGACGGCGCCCGCGAACGACACGGTCACCGGCGTGGTGATGGCCGCCGGCGCTTCGCTGCCGGTGGGCGAAGTGGGCGTCGTGGCGTCGCTGCTGCATCCGGCCGCCGTGGTGAGGGCAGCCGCGAGCAGGAAGGCGCGCGAGTGAAGGCGGCGCATCATTGGTAGTAGCCGATCCGCACGGCGTAACGCACCGGCGCCGTCAGCGTGCCTGGGTCGAACACCGCTACGCAGCGCACGCCCGCCGGCGTGATGACCCGGAGTTGCGGTGTGAGCGCCGCGGACGTGACGGTGCGCGAACTCAGCACGCACTCGGTGCCGCGCGGCACGCCGAGGCCAACGCCCACGCTCACGGTGCTGGCGTCACGCTGCGTGGTGGGGGTGACGCTCGCCAGCGTGACGAACACGCCGGATTCCTGCGGCAGCGTGAACGAGTAGTACTGCGTGTCGCCCTGGGCGAGCGTGCCCGAGAACAGCCGCGCGGCGCTGTCTACCGACAGCTCGGGAATGGTGGCGGAGGTCGGCGTGGTGGGGGCATTGTCGCCGCAGCCGACGCAGGTGACGGCCAGGCCGAGCGCGAGCATGAGCCGCCTCACGGGTGCGCGATCGTGACGGCAAACGGCGCGGCCGCCGCCAGGTTGCCGATGTCGTAGATGCGGGCGCAGTAGGTGCCGACATCGAGGGTGGTGCTGATGTGTGGTCCGGAGCCGGCCTGCGTGTTGAGCGACGTGGTGGTGCTGCAGTCGATGCCGTCCGGCACGCCGAGGCCCACGCCGACCCACACGCTCGTGGGCACGCCGCCGCCCCCCACGCGGTCGAGGGTGACGTTCACGGTGCCGTAGGCACCGACCTCGAAGGCGTAGAAACGGAATCCATTGACCGGCACCGAGCTCACGAACGCTTCCGAGATGCTCGCTTCGGCCGCCGTGGTCGTGGTGGTCGTGGTCGTCGTGGTGGCGGAGGTGGGGGTGCTTTCGTCGCCGCAGGCCGCAGTGGTCCCTGCGGCGTAGAGCACGATTACGAGGCAGAGCAGTCGCTGGCAGGCGGTCATCGCGTGTCATTCTAGCAAGAGAACTGCCACCGGCGGGCAGTCGGCCACCCGTGGCGCCTCGCGTCGCAGTGTCTCCCACGGTGGGCGGCACTGTCTCCTGCGGGCGTCAGTGCGGTTGGCAATCGCCGACCCGGGTGCCTGCGGTACCATGGTCCGGTGTCGCGCACGGTGGACGTCGGGCTGTGTGGCCAGTGCGCCTGGAGCCGCCACGTGCCGGCCGCGGTTTCAACCTTCATCATGTGCACCCGCGCCCTGACCGACGCCGCGTTCGTGAAGTATCCGGTGCTGCCCATGCGCGCGTGCCGCGGCTTCGAGCACGACGCCCGCCTCGGCACGCCGACCGAGGAGCCGCGATGACGCGCGCGCGTGCTGCTCCTGGCCGTGCTCGCAGGCGCTGCGGCCGGCGTGGCGGCACGGGCGCAGACGCCAGCCGTCCCGCCGACGCTCGACGACGTCGTGGCGCGCGCGTCGATCTACGTGCGGGACTACGTGGAGCGCTCGTCGCTGCTCGTGGCCGAAGAGCGCTACGTGCAGGAGATCCGGCGGCCCGACAACAACCCGGTGGCCGGCAACCTCTCCCGCACCAATCCTGGCGGCGGCTTCTCGAGCGGCGGCGGCGTGCGCAAGCGTCAGGTGCTGCGCTCCGACTACCTGCTCGTGCGGCTGGGCGGCGGCGGTGGCTGGATGCCCTTCCGCGACGTCTTCGAGGTGAACGGCAGCACGGTCACCGACCGCAACGATCGCCTCACGAAGCTGTTCCTCGAGCCCGAGCGCCACGAGCCTCGACCAGGCCTCGCGCATCATGGCCGACAGCACGCGCTACAACGTGGGCAGCGTGACCCGTACCGTGAACATCCCGACGCTGGCGCTGATGTTCCTGCATCCCGACATCCGCCCGCGCTTCACCTTCACGCACGAGGGCGACGAGACCGTGGCGGGGCGCGCCGCCTGGGTGATCGAGTACCACGAACGCGAGCGGCCCACGCTGATCAAGACCACCCGCGGCCGCGACCTGGCGGTCACCGGCAAGCTGTGGGTCGAGCCCGCGACCGGCATCGTGCGTGAAGACGGCGATGACCGCCGCGGATCCGCTGGTGCGCGCGGTCGTGACCACGACCTATCGCGAAGACGCCGACGCTGCAGTTCTGGGTGCCGGGCCAGATGGACGAGCACTACGTCGCCGGCAGCGACGTGTCGACGAGCTCACCGGCTCGGCCACGTACACCAACTTCCGGCGCTTCACGGTGAATACCGACGACGCGCTGCGCAAACCGCCGCTCGAATGAGCGGCGAGTCAGTCAGAGGAGCCAGGATGTCGAAGCTGTTGTTCGGTGGTGCGCTGACCATGGTGGCCGCACTCGGCGGAGCGGGCTGCGCCAATGCGCAGACCGCGCAGAATGCCCAGGCCGCCACGGTCGGCCGTCGCGAATCCAGACGAGGTCGTGGCCACGGTGGGCGACAAGAAGATCACGCTGAAGGAGGTCGAGGCGAAGTGGCAGGCCAACGATCCGGCCGAGCGCGCCCGTATCACGCAGTTGCTCTATCAGCATCGCCGCCAGAGCATCGACGAGATCGTCGGTGACATGCGTCATCGAGGCGGCCGCCGCGAAGGCCGGCGTGGCCAAGGAGAAGTTCGTGTCGGACGAACTGGCCAAGCGTCGCGGCACGGTCACCGAGGCCGAGATCCAGAAGGTCTACGACGAGAACAAGGACCGCGTCGGCGCGCAGACGATCGAGCAGTTGCGCGGGTCGATCACCGAGTTCGTCACCCGCAACCGCGACGCGCAGAGCCTGGCGATGCTCATCGACGAGCTGCGCAAGATCCGGTCCGGCCGTGACCGTGTCGCTCGATCCGCCGCGCACGCAGGTGGCCCTCGCCGACCACGATCCGTCACGCGGGCCGAAGGACGCGCCGATCACGATCGTGGAGTTCTCGGAGTACCAGTGCCCGTTCTGCGGCCGGGTCACGCCCACGCTCAAGGCGCTCGAACAGAAGTACGCCGGCAAGGTGCGGATCGTGTTCAAGGACTTCCCGCTGCAGAACCACCTGCAGGCGCCCAAGGCGGCCGAGGCCGCGCACTGCGCCGGTGACCAGGGCAAGTACTGGGAGCTGCACGATCGGCTGTTCGCGAACCAGCAGCAGCTGCAGATCGCCGATCTCAAGAAATACGCCGGCGCCGTGGGCCTCGATCAGGCCAAGTTCGACCAGTGCCTGGAGGCGGGCACCCACGCGGCGAACGTGCAGGCCGACGTCGACCTCGGTTCGCAGATGGGCGTGCAGTCCACCCCCACGCTCTACATCAACGGCCGCATCGTGACCGGCGCGCAGCCGGCCAGCGTGTTCGAGGCCATCATCGACGACGAACTCGCCCGCAAGTTCGGCCGGCAAGTGTAACGGGGCCTTCCCCGATCACAGCTACGGCGCGGCAGGTCCTGCACTTAGTTCGTGAGCAGCACGATTTTGCCCTTGGCGCCGGGCGTCATCACGCGCCGGTGGGCCTCGGCGGCCTCGGCCAGCGGCAGCTCCGCGCCTACCACGGGGCGCAGCGCTCCGCTCGCCAGTGCCGCGCCCAGCGCCTCGTGGCCGCGCGTCACCTCGTCGCTTCGTCAGGCCCCACAGCGCGAGGCCGGTGACGACGGCGTGCTTGCCCATGATCTTCCGCGGATCGATTTCGATCCGGCCGCGGTTGCCGATGATCACGACGCGCCCGCGCGGCGCGATCATCGTGAGGTCGTGGTCGAGATTCACGTTGGCGAGCATCTCGAGGATCACGTCGGGTCCGCGGCCGTTCGTGAGCGCCCTGGATGCGCGCGACGTGTTCCGGGTCGCGATGATCGACGGCGTGATGCGCGCCTTCGGCGGCCACGAGCGCCAGGCCGTCGTCGGTGCCGGCCGTGCCGATCACCGTGAGTCCGGCCGCGCGCGCCATCTGCACCGCGGCCGAGTCCCACCGAGCCGCTCGCGCCGTGCACGAGCACCACCTCGCCCGATCGCGGCTGCGCCCGTTCGAGCGCCACGTGCGCCGTCAGGCACGGCACGTTCACGGCCGCGCCCTCGGCAAACGACACGCGCTCGGGCAGCGCATGCACCTGCGCCTCGGTGCAGATCACGATCTGGCGATACGCGCCGTACGCCAGGCTCTCGGCGGTGCCCCCGGTGTAGACGCGGTCGCCCACCGCGCGCCGTCGTCACCCCGGCGCCCACGGCCTCCACGACGCCCGCGCCGTCGGCGCCCGGTGAGTAGGGCAGCGGCGGCTTGATGGCATAGCTGCCGGCGAGCATGTAGGTGTCGAACGGATTGACGCCGACCGCGTGCAGCCGCACCCGCACCTGCCCAGGTCCCGGCGTCGGTTCGGCGAGGTCGTCGTAGCGGAGCACGTCGGGCCCGCCGAACTCATGCGCAAGAATCGCTTTCATGGCAGTCGATTCTATCCGTCTCGCGGCTGACAGGGGTGGCGGCCCCCTCGACAAGCCCTAGCCCCCAGCCCCTAGCCCCTAGTACTCTGTCCCCATGGACTGGCTCGCCCGTCTCGAATCCCCGCAGAACGCCCTGGCCGTGCTCACGGCGATGATCACCCCAGCCGTGCTGATCTCGGCCTGCGGCGCGCTCATCTTCTCGACCGCCACGCGCCTTGGCCGCGTGGTCGACCGCGTGCGGATCCTCTCGGAGAAGTTCGAGACGCTGGCCAAGCACCCCGAGGCGGACGAGATGGCCGACGACCGCCGCCAGCTGCTCTTCGCGCAGCTCGATCGCCAGACGTCGCGCGCGCGTCTCATCCAGCGGGCCATGGTGGCCTTCTACTCCGCCCTCGGCATCTTCGTGGCCACGAGCGTGGCGATTGCCGTGATCGCCGCCGTGGCCCGCAGCTTCACCTGGATTGCCGTGGCGCTCGGCGTGCTCGGCGCGCCTCTTCATGCTCTTCGGCAGCGTGCTGCTCGTGATCGAGTCGCGCATGGCCATGGCCGCCATCGCCTCCGAGATGGACTTCGTGTGGAAGGTGAGCACGCGCTACGCGGCTGGCCAGCTCACCGAGGCGCGCGGCGGGCCGGCCACCTGGCTGGGAAAGAAGATCGGCTGAGCACCAGATGAGCAGTGCCAGCGCTCTGATCGGATCGGTCGACGAGGTTCAGCAGCGGCTCGACGCCGAGGGCTACGTGGCCGACCGCGGCCTCGCGGTGTCGGTCTACCTGGCGCTCACGCTGCGCCGGCCCCTGTTTCTCGAAGGCGAAGCGGGCGTGGGCAAGACGGCCGTGGCGCGCGCGCTCGCCTCGCTCCTCGGCACCGAACTCATCCGCCTGCAGTGCTACGAAGGGCTCGACGTGCACCATGCGGTGTACGAGTGGGACTACGCCCGCCAGCTCCTCGAGGTGCGCCTGCTCGAGGCGGTGCACGACCGTCGATCGCGACCGCGCCCGCCAGGAACTGTTCAGCGAGGCGTTCCTCATCCGCCGGCCGCTGCTGCGAGCGTTGCAGGGCGCGGCCGGACGCCCGCCCGTGCTGCTCATCGACGAAATCGATCGCGCCGACGAAGAGTTCGAAGGCTATCTGCTGGAGCTGCTCTCCGAGTTCCGGATCACGATTCCCGAGATCGGCACCATCACGGCGGTGGAACCGCCGATTGTCGTGCTCACGTCGAACCGCACGCGCGAGGTGCACGATGCCCTCAAGCGGCGCTGCCTCTACCAGTGGATCGACTATCCGAGCTTCGAGAAGGAGCTGGCGATCGTGGCGCGGGCCGTGCCCCGGGCCTCCGCCGCGCTGGCCGCGCAGGCGACCGCCGTCGTGCAGGAGCTGCGCGGCGCCGAACTCTACAAGACCCCGGGCGTGTCCGAGACGCTCGACTGGGTGGCGGCGCTCGTGGCTCTCGACCGCGACGTCGTGGAGCTGGGCGCCATCGAAGACACGCTCGGCGTGCTGCTGAAGGCCCGCGAGGACGTGGAGGCGATGCGCGGCGAGCGGCTGTCGGCGCTCTTGTCACGCGCGCTGGCGCGCGGCGCCCGTCGCGACTGAGGGGCGATGTCGGCGCTCACGGCCAACCTGCTGGCGTTCGGGCGGGTGCTGCGGGCGCTCGGGCTCGACGTGTCGCCCACCCAGGGGCGGGAGGCGCTTGCCGCGGTGGCGGCGGTGGGCATGGCGCGCCGCAGCGACGTCTACCACGCGCTGTGCGCCACGCTCGTGAGCCGTGCGGCCGACCTGCCGGTCTTTGCGGCGGCCTTCGATGCGTTCTGGCGGGATCACGCTGCTGGCCCCGGGCGGCGGGCGCAGGGCGATCCGCACGAAACGGTGGCGCTGGAGGCGGAGGTGGTGCTCCCCGCCACCGACCCGGATGCCCCCCAGCCGGAGACTCCCGAGGCCGACGAGCCGCGCGAACAGCCACCCGACACGATTCGCACGTGGAGCGGTGCGGACACGCTGCGCGATCAGGACTTCGCCGACGTCACGCCGGCCGAGCTCGAGCACATCCGGGCCGCGCTGTCGGCGCTCACCTGGAGTCCGGGCGAGCGTCGCACGCGCCGCTGGACCCGCGGTCGAGGCTCGCGGGTCGATCTGCGCCGCGCCTGGCGCGAGCGCCTGCGGAGCGGCGAGCTGTTGCGGCTGCCCACCCGCGCCCGCACCACCCGTCCGCGGCCGCTCGTGCTCCTGGCCGACGTGAGCGGTTCGATGGAGCGCTATTCGCGCATGCTGCTGCATTTCGCCTACGCCCTGCAGCGGGCTCGTGGCCGGGTCGACGTGTTCCTGTTCTCGACCCGGCTCACCTGCGTCACCCGCGAGCTCACCCGCGGCTCGGTCGATGCCGCGATGGTGGCCGTGTCGCGGCGGGTGCCCGACTGGTCCGGCGGCACGCGGATTGGCGACGCGCTGCGGACGTTCCACGTGCGCTGGGCGCGCTCGGTGCTCAGCCGGCGGCCGGTCGTGCTCGTGGTCTCGGATGGATGGGATCGGGGCGACCCGATCGCGCTGCAGCAGCAAGTGGCCCGGCTGCAGCGCAGCTGTCACCGGCTGATCTGGCTCAGCCCGCTGCTCGGCACGGCCGACTACCGCCCGCTGACCCGCGGGCTGGTCGCCGCGCTGCCCTACGTGGACGACTTCCTGCCGGCGCGGACGCTGGGCAATCTGGAAGACCTGGCGCGTCATCTCAATCATTTGCCCGGCCAGCGTCCGATGCGCCGGCAGTAGACAGGCTGGAACCGCCCGCGGCCAGCCGTGCGGCGGCCGAGTTCGCGCGTTGACTTGCGCGGGTGACGTCACTATCGTTCGGGCCGTCTACCAGCGAGGGCCCATGACTCACGTGTCGATGACCGTCAATGGCAAGGTGCGCCGCGCCGACGTCGAGCCGCGCCTGCTTGCTCGTCCACTTCCTGCGCGAGCATCTGCTGCTCACCGGCGCCCACGTGGGCTGCGACACCAGCCAGTGCGGAGTCGTGCACCGTGCTCGTCGATGGCCGCAGCGTCAAGGCGTGCACGGTCTTTGCCGTGCAGGCCGACGGCGCCGAGGTGACGACCATCGAGGGCCTGGCGGCCAAGGACGGCACGCTGCATCCGCTGCAGGAAGGGTTCTGGGCCGAGCACGGCCTGCAGTGTGGCTACTGCACGCCGGGCATGATCATGTCGGCCGCGAACCTGCTGCGCGACAACCCGTCGCCCACCGAGCAGCAGATTCGCGAAGGCATCGCCGGCAACCTGTGCCGCTGCACCGGGTATCAGCACATCGTCAACGCCATCCAGCACGCCGCGGGCAAGAGGTAGCCATGGCCACGACTCCCGTCCTGCCGAAGCTCGTCGGCGAGCGCGTCAAGCGCCGCGAAGACCCCCGCCTGATCCAGGGGCGAGGCACCTACGTCGACGACCTCAAGATCGTCGGCATGCAGCACCTGGCGTTCAAGCGCAGCGACATCGCCCACGGCCGCATCCGCTCGGTCGATGTCTCGGCCGCGCTGGCCATGGACGGCGTGGAGGCCGTGTTCACTGGCGCCGACATCGCCGAGATGCTCGGGCCGATGCCGATTGGCACGCCGTTTCCGTCGCCGCCGCATCGCGCCGTGGCCGCCGACGTCGTCCGCTACGCCGGAGAGCCGGTGGCCGTGGTGGTGGCGAGCAATCGCTACACGGCCCGCGACGCCGCCGACGCCATCGTCGTGGACATCGACCCGCTGCCCGC
The DNA here is from genome assembly GCA_963814395.1 of uncultured Acidobacteriota bacterium. Lineage (GTDB taxonomy): Bacteria > Acidobacteriota > Vicinamibacteria > Vicinamibacterales > UBA2999 > CADEFD01. The sequence goes on along the minus strand of CAWFCS010000020.1, from coordinate 182,791 downwards.
CGTGGTCGATCTCGAGAAGGCCATGACCGGCCAGCCGGTGGTGATTCACCCGGACTTCCCCAACAACCTGGCGGTGCCGTTCGTGCCGAGCGGCACCGGCGTGAGCCCCGATGGCACGGTGGACGACACGGCCATCGACCAGGCGTTCGCCGCCGCCGAGGTGGTCATCTCGCAGCGCATGATGAACCAGCGCCTGGTGCCCAACGCCATGGAGCCGCGCGGCGTGCTCGCGCACTTCGAGCCCGGCAAGGGGACGATGACGATCTGGTCGTCGACGCAGAACCCGCACATCCTGCGCACGATGATCGCGGCGATGACCGGCCTGGGGCAGGATCAGGTGCGGGCCATCGCTCCAGAAGTGGGCGGCGGCTTCGGCGCCAAGATCAACATCTACGGCGAGGAATACGTGGCGGCCGTGGTCAGCAAGCGGCTGGGCGTGCCGGTCAAGTGGATCGAAGATCGATCCGAGGCCTTCGTCGCCACCACGCATGGCCGCGACATCCTGGGTTACATCGACATCGCCGCCAACCGCGACGGCAAGGTGCTGGGGCTGAAGATGCGGCTCATCGCCGACATCGGCGCCTACAACATGCTGCTCACGGCGGCCATTCCGACGCTCACCATGCTGATGGCCAACGGCACCTACGACATTCCGGCCATCCGCACCACGCTCACCGAGGTGTTCACCAACAAGACGCCGACCGACGCCTATCGCGGTGCCGGGCGTCCTGAGGCGACCTACTTCGTGGAGCGCGCCATGGACATGCTGGCGCGTGAACTCAAGATGGATCCGGCCGCGTTGCGGCGCCGGAACTTCATCCCCAAGGACAAGTTTCCTTACGCCACGCAGATGGGCGCGGTCTACGACTCGGGCGACTACGACAAGGCGCTCGATGCCGCGCTGAAGCTCTGTGACTGGCCCGCGCTGGTGGCCCAGCGCGACGCCGCGCGCAAAGAGGGGCGTCTCGTGGGCCTCGGGCTGGCGATGTACGTCGAGGTGTGCGGCCTTGGCCCGTCGTCGTCACTGCCCACGGGCGGCTGGGAGCATTCGCAGGTCACGATCGAACGCGACGGCCGGATCAGCGCCACGACCGGCGCGTCCCCGCACGGACAGGGCAACGAGACCACCTTCGCGCAGATGCTCGCGGATCAGTTCAGCGTGCCGCTCGAACACATCACCATCCTGCACGGCGACACCGGCGTCGTGAAGCAGGGCATCGGCACCTTCGGCAGCCGCTCACAGGCGGTCGGCGGCACGGCCCTGCACCTGGCCGGCGGCAAGGTGAAGGCGAAGATGGCCCGGTTCGCCGCGGCGCTGCTCGAGGCCCACGAAGACGACATCGTGTTCGAGAACGGCCGCATCGGCGTGAAGGGCGCGCCGGCCTCGTCGAAGTCGTTTGCGGAGGTGGCCGGCTACGCCTATGTGCCGGTGCCGCTGCCGCCGGGCCTCGAACCGGGCCTGAGCGACGAGGCGTTCTTCGAGCCGGCCAACAACACCTACCCGTTCGGCTGCCACATCTCGATGCTCGAGATCGATCGCGACACCGGCGAGCCCACGCTGCTCAAGCTCGTGGCGGCCGACGATGCCGGCAACCTGATCAATCCGCTGATCGTCGAGGGGCAGATTCACGGCGGTCTGGCCCAGGGCGTGGGGCAGGCGATGATTGAAGAGGCCGTCTACAGCGACGACGGCCAGTTGCTCACCGGCTCGTTCATGGACTACGCCATGCCGCGGGCCACCGACTTCCCGCGCTTCGAGATGGTATCCACGGTGACACCGACGCCGGTGAATCCCCTCGGGGCCAAGGGCGTGGGCGAGGCCGGCACGCTCGGCTCCACGCCGTGCATCGTGAATGCCGCGGTGGATGCCCTGTCGGAGTTCGGCGTGAAACACGTCGACATGATGCTGCGGCCCGAGAAGCTGTGGCGGTTCATCCAGGGCCCTCGACAGGGCTCGGGCCAGGGCCTTCGACAGGCTCAGGCCAGGGCCTTCGACAGAGCTCAGGCCAGGAGGTAAGGCGTGATTCCGACGGCATTCGACTACGCGCGCGCCACGTCGGTTGACGACGCGCTGGCCCAGATCGCGGCGGCCAACGGCGCCGGCAAGTTCATCGCCGGCGGCCACAGCCTGGTGCCGCTCATGAAGCTGCGGCTGAGCGAGCCGCAGCTGCTCATCGACATCAGCCGCATCTCGGAGCTGAGCGGCATCAGCGAGCGCGACGGCAAAATCGTCATCGGCGCCGGCACGGTGCATCACGACGTGGCCACCTCCGCACTGCTGCGGCAGAAATGCCCGGTCGTGGCCGAGTGCGCCGAGACCATCGGCGACCCTCAGGTGCGCAACCGCGGCACCATCGGCGGCAGCCTTGCCCACGCCGATCCGTCGGCGGATATGCCGGCGGTGATGGCGGCGCTCGACGCCGAGATTCATCTCAAGGGGCCGGGCGGCTGGCGGGTGGTGAAGGCGCCGGCCTTCTTCCAGGACCTGTTCACGGTGGACATGGCGCCCGACGAGCTCATGGTCAGCGTGCAGTTCACCGCGGTGAAGGCGGCGGCCTACGTCAAGCTGCACCAGCGCGCGTCGCACTACGCCATCGTCGGCGTTGGCGCGGCGCTCGAGGTGAGCGGCGGCGCGATCGCGTCGGCGCGGGTCGGCCTTACCGGCGCGGCGTCGCACGCCATGCGTCTCACGAATGTGGAACAGGCGCTCGCGGGCAAGCCGTTGTCGGACGCGACGATTGCCGCCGCGGCGGCACTGGCCGGCGACGGTCTCGACGGCCTGAACGCCGACCTGCACGCCAGCGCCGAGTATCGCCGCGCGATGATCCCGGTGTTCACGCGGCGGGCGCTGCAGGCGGCGAGGGCGCGCGCGTAACCTGCGGAACGCCAGGCACCGGCCCCTCCCTCCGGCCTCGCAAGATCTCCATCCAAGCATCTCGGCCTCCGGGAGGAGCCAGTGCCAGGCATGGGCGTCTGGCTCGCTTAGCCGCCGTGGGTCGCGAGCTTGCTCTGCAGGCAGGCGAAGAAGCGGTCGAGCATCATCTTCGACACGCCGCCGATCAGGCGCTGGCCCAGTCGCGCGATCGGGCCGCCGGTCTGCACCGTGCCGGTGACGTCGACGATGGTCGAGGCGCCGTCGGCGCGCAGCCGGATGTCCGAGCTGCCGTTCAAGAACCCCGCCCGTCCCTTGCCTTCGGCCAGCAGGCGGTACGAGGTCGGCGGCACCTGCTCCGCCAGCGTCACGATGCCGTCGTAGGTGCCGGTGATGGCCGCCATCGCCACCGTGAGCCGTACCTGATAGCGGTTGTCGCCGTCGGGCTCGAAGCGGTCGCAGCCGGGGATGCACGACGAGATCGACGACCGGGTCCATCAACAGGGCCCAGACGCGATCGGGCGGGGCGTCGAAGGTGTAGGTGCCGGCGATGTCCATGCCGCGATTGTAGGGCCGGACCGCTCCAGGCGGCGCGCCGGATCCGGCCGGCGCCCTGCGCTACACTCGCGCCCATGTCCTCACCCGCCTTTCGTGCCGCTCTCGCTCTGTCGATCGTATTGCCGGGCATCGCCTCCGCCCAGACGCCGGCGAACGTCGCCGCCGACGCGGAGCGGCGCATCGAGGCTGGCCTGCGGCAGGTCGTGACCTGGCGCCGCGACTTCCATCAGCATCCGGAACTCGGGATGCAGGAGACCGCGCACGTCGAAGATCGTCGCCGACCATCTGCGCTCGCTCGGCATGGACGTGCAGGTGGGCGTGCCCGGGGCGGCCACGGCGGTGATCGGCGTGCTCAAGGGCGGCAGGCCGGGCCCGGTGGTGGCCCTGCGCGCTGACATGGACGGCTTGCCGGTGACCGAGCAGGTCGACCTGCCGTTCAAGTCCACCGCCAAGGCGCAATGGAACGGGGTCGAGACCGGCGTGATGCATGCGTGTGGTCACGACAACCACATGGCCATCCTGCTGGGCGCGGCCACGGCCCTGGCCGGCATGAAAGACCAACTGCCGGGCACGGTGAAGTTCATGTTCCAGCCGGCCGAAGAAGGGCCCGGCGGCGCCGAGCCCATGGTGAAAGCCGGAGTGCTGAAGAACCCGGACGTGCACGCGGTGTTCGGCCTGCACGTGTTTCCGTTTCCGGCCGGGCACATCGTCTACCGCTCTGGTCCGCTGATGGCCAGCGCCGACGAGTTCACCATCACCATCACCGGCCGGCAGACGCACGGCGCGGTGCCGTGGGGCGGCGTCGATCCCATCGTGATCGGCGCGCAGATCGTCACGGGGTTCCAGTCGATCGTGGCGCGTCAGGTGAACATCGCCGAGGCGCCGGCGGTGGTTACGGTGGGCAAGTTCGCCGGCGGCAACCGCTCGAACATCATTCCCGACACGGTGGAACTCGTGGGCACGATTCGCGCATTCGATGAAGGCGAGCGCACCAAGATCCGGCAGCGCGTGCGCGACATCGCGGTGAAGTACGCCGAAGCGTCTGGCGCCACGGCCAAGGTCGAGTTCGGCTTGGGCTATCCCGTGACCAGGAACGACCCAGCGCTCACCGAACGGATGGTGCCCACGCTCAAGCGCGTGGCCGGCGACGCGCAGGTGCAAGTGGGCGCACTCACCGGCACGGCGGAAGACTTCTCGTACTTTCAGCAGGACGTGCCCGGGCTGTTCTTCTTCCTCGGCGTGACGCCGCCCTCACAGGATGCCACGAAGGCGGCCCTCAACCACTCGCCGCTCTTCTTCGCGGATGAAACCGCGCTGCCGGTCGGCGTGCGCGCCCTCACGCACCTGACGATCGACTATCTGTTCGGCGGCGCCGCGCGCTAGGGCACGATGAGCGGCGTGTCGAGACGCACGCGCAGGATGGTGCCGGCCGGCAAGACCACATCCTGCCCTTCGGTAGCCGCAATCACGCCGCCGCCACCCACCAGGATGCCCGCGAGCACGCCCTTGAAGCCGCCCAGGATGCCGCCGATGATGGCGCCCACGCCGGCGCCGGCGCCGATCCTGGCGCTGTCGCCCTTGATACCTTCGCTCTCGAGCGCCTGCAACACGGTGGCGCGCACTTGCGTGGTCTGATTCCGCACCGTCACCTGGTCGAACACCACGGTCAACGAGCCTTTGCGATCGAGACGGCCGGGGCGGTTCACGGCCGTCACCGTGCCGCGGAAGAGCGATCCGGCGGGCACGAGCACGTGGTCGTGGGTGTCTACGTTCAGCACGGTGGTGGCCTCGACCCGGTCTTCGATCTGCGCCGTGGCCGACGAGATCGTGTTCTGCACGCGGACATCGATCTCGGTGCCCACCGGCAGCTCGCGATCTCCGCCCGACGGGGCCGACGTGGAGATGCCGCGCGCCACCGACTGGGCGCGGGTGCGGAGGCGATCGAGTCGAGTGCGGATGTCGCTGGTTTCGGTGTGCGTCACCTTGCCTTCGCGCCGCAGCTTGCCCCGCAGGTAGGCGATGTCGTCGCGCACCTCGCCCAGCTCGCGGTCGAGTTCCCCGGCTTGCACGGCGTCGCGAGCGCGAGCCTGGGTGATGTCGGTCGCCACCGCAGTGGTGGAGTCCTGGAGCAGCTGCAGGTCGCCGCTGGTCACGTCCTGCGCGGCAATGGCGGTGGTGAGCGCGAGCACGCACGCGGCGAGAGCAAATCGAGACATCGAAACCTCCATGGGGTGACCGCCCAGTATGGCCGCATCACAGGGGCTGGCGCGGAGGAGCACCGGTCGAGCTGGTGTGACCCACTTGGGATATCCTGCGGGCGCCATTCCCCTTGTCAGGAGCCTTCGCATGAGTGTCACCCGCCGCGATTTCCTCGCCGCCTCCGCGTCCACGCTGGCCCTGGGCCTGGACCCCGGGCGGCTGTTCGCCCAGCCAGCGGCTCAGGCTCCACTGGTGACGAGCTTCACCGACCTGCGCCGCGGGGTCGGCATCTTCAAGGGCAGCGGCGGCACCATCGGCTACCTGGTGAACGGCGCCGGGTCCATGGCCATCGACAGCCAGTTCGCCAACACCGCCGAGATCGCCGTGGCCGGCCTCAAGCAGCGCGCGCCGCTCGGCGTCGAGATGCTGCTCAACACCCACCATCACGGCGACCACACGGGCGGCAACCTGGTGTTTCGCGGCGCCGTGAAACGCATCGTCGGCCACGTGAACTGCCTCGAGTGGCACAAGAAGACGGCCGCGGCGGCGAAGGCCGAAGGGCAGACGTCGTTTGCCGACACGACCTTCACTGACACCTGGAAGACGAGCTTCGGCGACGAGACCATCCACGGCCGCTACTACGGCGCCGGGCACACGAGCGGCGACGCCGTCTACCACTTCGAGAAGGCCAACGTCGTGCACATGGGCGACCTGCTCTTCAATCGCGCGCATCCCAACATCGATCGCCCGGCCGGCGCGTCGGTGGCCAACTGGATCACGGTGCTCGACAAGGTTGCCAGAGCCCACGGCAACGACACCATCTTCATTGCCGGGCATGGCAAGGACAACGCCGTGAGCTGCGCGAAGGCCGACGTGGCCCACTTCCGCGGCTATCTGTCGCAGGGCATGGACACGGCGAAGAAGGCCATCGCCGCAGGGCAGTCGAAGGACGACCTGGTGAAGACCACCTCGCTGCCGGGCTTCGACGACACCATCGCCCTCAACGCGCGCCTGACCGCCGGCTTCGTGCTCGGCATCTGTTTCGACGAACTCACGGAGAAGAAGTAGACATGTCGAAGAATCGCCTGTCGCTCACGTTGGTGGCTCTCGTCGCTCTTGCCGCTGCGCTCGCGGCGCAGGCGCCGCCGGCCGTCACCCCGGCCATGACCGAGAAGGCGTTCGGCACCGGGCCGCTCGATCGCCTCGCCTTCCGGCAGATTGGGCCGGGCGCGCCGTCGGGCCGCATCGACGATGTCGCCGTGCTCGAGAGCGACCCGTCGACCTTCTACGTGGCCGCGGCCACCGGCGGCATCCACAAGACCACCAACGGCGGCGTCACGTTCACGCCGGTCTTCGACAACGAGAGCACGTCGTCGGTGGGCGACATCGCCATTGCGCCGACCGATGCCAACCTGATTTGGGCCGGCACCGGCGAGAACAACAACCGCCAGTCGTCGTCGTGGGGTGACGGCATCTTCAAGAGCACCGACGGCGGCCGTTCGTGGAAGAACATGGGTCTGCTCACCAGCAAGCAGATCGCCCGCGTGATCGTCGACCCGGCCGATTTCGACGTCGTGCATGTGGCGGCGCTCGGTGACCTGTGGGGTACCGGCGGCGAGCGCGGGGTCTACAAGACCACCGACGGCGGCCAGACGTGGAAGCGCACGCTGCACGTCAACGACGACACCGGCGCCACCGAGCTCGTGATCGATCCCACCAACAACAAGGTGCTCTACGCCGCCACCTATCAGCGGCGCCGCGCCCAGTGGGGCATGAACGGCGGCGGTCCGGGCAGCGGCATGTGGAAGTCGATGGACGCCGGCGAAACCTGGATGAAGCTCGAGAACGGCATTCCGGCCGGGGCCAAGGGCCGCATCGGCATGGACATCTACCGCGCCAATCCCAACATTCTGTACGCGCGCATCGAACACCCGACCGAAAGCGGCGTCTACCGCACCGACGACGCCGGCGCCACGTGGCGCAAGATGAGCAGCGTCAACCCGCGGCCGATGTACTTCAGTCAGATTCGCATCGACCCGCAGACCGACTCGCGCATCTACGTGCTCGGCGTGCAGCTCCATGTGTCCGACGACGGCGGCCGCACCTTCCGGGATGACGGCGCCGCGCGCATCCACGTGGACTTCCACGCCATGTGGATCAATCCCGCCAATCCGAAACACGTGCTGCTCGGCGGCGACGGCGGCATGAGCGTGTCACACGACCGTTCGGCGACGTGGCACTACTTTCCGAACCTGGTGCTCGCCCAGGCCTATCACGTGGCCTACGACCTGCGGTCGCCGTTCTATCACGTGTGCGCCGGCCTGCAGGACAACAACACCTGGTGCGGCCCGAGCGCCGTGCGCACCAACTCCGGCATCGCCAACGACGACTGGTATGTGGTCAACGGCGGCGACGGCTTCCAGCCGCTGATGGATCCCACCGACCCCAACATCATCTACGCCGAGTCGCAGGACGGCCGGATGAACCGCGTCGATCGCACCACCAACGAACGCACGGCCGTGCGTCCCGAGCCGCTCGAGGCCAAAGAGGGCGAGCCCTCGTCGTTCCGCTACAACTGGGACACGGCGATGCAGCTCTCGCCGCACGACCCGTCCACCATCTACATCGGCGCGCAGATGCTGATGAAGTCGAGCGACAAGGGCCGCTCGTATGCGCCGATCTCCGGCGACCTCTCGACCAACACCAACCGCGAGACCTTGTCGATCATGGGCACCAGCGACAAAGAGGTGCGGGTCGCCAAGAACGACGGCGTGACCGCCTGGGGCACGATCGTGACGCTCGAGGAGTCGGCGCGCCGGGCCGGCGTGATCTGGACCGGCACCGACGACGGCGTGGTCAGCGTCACGCGCGATGCCGGCAAGGGCTGGAACAACGTGACCGCGACCTTCGCCGGCGTGCCGAAGTGGACGTATGTGTCGGACGTAGTGCCCAGCCAGCATGCCGACGGCACTGCCTACGTCACCTTCGACGGCCATCGCGGCGGCGACTACAACACCTATGTCTTTGCCACGACCGATTTCGGCGCCACCGCGCGTTCGATCGTCAGCAACCTGCCGAAGGGGGCAGTGGCCCGGACGATTCTCGAAGACCCGAAGAACGCCGACCTGCTCTACCTCGGCACCGAGACGGGGCTGTGGGTGTCGCACAACCGCGGCGGCCAGTGGACGCGCGTCAAGGGCAACCTGCCCACCACGCCGATCTACGAGATGAAGGTCCATCCCCGCGACAACGATCTCATCATCGCGTCGCACGCGCGTGGCCTGTGGATTCTCGACGACCTGGGCATCATCCAGCAGTGGGCCAAGGGCGACGCCGCCGACGTGTTTGCCTTCGACCCCGAGCCGGCCGTGATCTTCAACCAGGCCAACGACAAGATGAAGGGCTTCGAGGGCGACATGCAGTTCCTCGGCCTCAATCCCGCGCCCGGCGCCACGCTGGCCTACCGGCTCAAGGCCGACGCCAAGGACGTGAGCTGGGTGATTCGTGACGGCAACACGCAGGTGCGCGAGATCGCCGGGGATGCCATGCGCGGCCGCAACACCGCCGGCCTGCAGATCGTGAAGTGGGATCTGCGCGTGCAGCCGCTGCGTCCGCTCACGCCGCCTCCGGGCGCGCCGGCGGCCGGTGCTGGCGGCGGGGGCGGCGGTGGCTTCGGTGGCGGCGGCAACAACGGGCCGTTCGTGCTGCCGGGCAGTTATCGGGCCACCCTGCGCGTAGACGGCAAAGACGTGCAGACGGTGAGCGTCACGGTCAAGGGCGATCCCGACATCCGCATCACCGACGCCGACCGGCGCACGTGGTTCGACGCCGCCAAGGGCCTGCACGACCTGCAGACCCAGGCCAACGGCGCCGCCGAGATCGTGCAGAACGCCAGCGCGCAGATGACGCTGCTCACGCAGCAGACGCGTGGTGCCACGATTCCGCCGAACGTGAAGTCGTCGATGGACGCCCTCAACACGGAACTCGAGCGGCTGCGCCGCCGGCTCGGCCTCGGTGGCGGCGGTGGCGGGGGCGGCTTCGGCGGCGGCGCCGAGAACGTCCGCGGGCGCGTCGGTCAGCTCAAGGGTGCGATCATGGGCGCCACGTCGCTGCCCACCACGACGCAGATGGCGCAGATCCGCGAGGTGCGGGCGGCGCTGCCGAAAGTGCTCGAGGACGCCGAGGCCGCCGGCAAGAAGATGCCGGGGCTGGTGCGCGACCTGATTGGCGCCGGGGTGATCTTCACCCCGGTGAAATAGAGAGTCAGGCGCGCTTGTCGAGGTTGCCCGACCAAAGGTACTCGCGCGTCTCGGCCACGATCACGCCGTTCAAGGCGAGCAGCGAAATCAGGTTGGGCACGGCCATCAATCCGTTGGCCACATCCGAGAAGCTCCACACGGCCGTGAGCGTCGAGACCGACCCGAGCATCACGGCGCCGACCCACAGGATGCGGTACGGGAAGATGACCCCCGAGCCGAACAGATACTCCGCCGCCTTCTCGCCGTAGTAGGCCCAGCCGAGAATGGTCGAGAACACGAACGTGAGCAGCCCGATGGTGAGCACGATCGGACCAATCGTGGGCAGGTCCTCGAACGCCATCTTGGTGAGCGCCGAGCCGCTCAGGCCCTGCTGCCAGCCGCCCGAGTTCACGACCACGATGCCGGTGAGCGCGCACACCACCACCGTGTCCCAGAATGTGCCGGTGGACGACACCAGCGCCTGACGCACGGGATTCTTGGTCATGGCGGCAGCAGCCACGATCGGTGCGCTACCCAGGCCGGACTCGTTCGAGAACAGCCCGCGCGCGATGCCGAAGCGCATGGCCTGCTGGATGCCCGCGCCCAGGAAGCCGCCCACGGCGGCCTGGCCGCTGAAGGCGCCGTTGACGATCAGCGAGAGCGTGTCTGGCAGGCGCTCGATGTGCATCACGATCAGGATGAGGCAGCCGAGCACGTAGAACGCCGCCATGAACGGCACCAGCTTCTCGCACACGCTCGAAATCGACTTGATGCCGCCGAGAATCACGATGGCGGTCAGCACGGTCATGACCACGCCGGTGATCCACGGCGAGATGCCGAAGGTCTGCTGCGCCAGGCCCGAGATCGAATTGGCTTGCGTCATGTTGCCGATGCCGAAGGCGGCAACGGCGGTGAGGGCGGCGAAGAGCATGCCGAGCGGCTTGCTGCCGAGCCCGCGTTCGAGCGCGTACATCGGGCCGCCGGCCATCTGGCCATTCGGCAGCTTCACCCGGTACTTCACGCTGAGCACGGCCTCGGCGTATTTCGTGGCGATGCCGAACACGCCCGTGAGCCACATCCACAACACCGCGCCAGGCCCGCCGGCCGCCACGGCCGTGGCCACGCCCACGATGTTGCCGGTGCCGATCGTGGCTGCCAGTGCGGTGGTGAGGGCGCCGAACTGCGTGATCTCGCCGTCGCCTTCCTTCTCGCGCGAGAACGACAGCTTGATGGCTTGCGGCAAGTAGGTCTGGATGAACTTCAGACGCACCGTGAGGAAGAGATGGGTGCCGAAGAGCAGGATCAGGAGCGGTGGCCCCCACACGAAATCACTGGCTTGGGCGAGGAGGGCTTCGATGGCCTGCATGGGCGAGCAGTGTAGCAGCAGTTTCCGTGCAATCGCCCGCGGATCCCGGCTTGGCGCGGCGCGCCGTTCCGGGACAGAATACCCTGCTCCTCCGCCCCCGAGGACCTGCGGAGCCACGCCCATCGAATCCCTGCTTCACGATCTGTCGACATTGCTGCGCTGCCTGCGCTGCGCCGCTCGTGCGTTTGACGTGTCGCCCGCGGCGATCGTGTGCACGTCGTGCGGCCACGTGTTGCCCGTGCGCGACGGCGTGGTGCACGCCTCGACCGGCGACGAAGACCCGGCCATCGAGCGGGAGCGCCGGGCCGTGCTCGAGATCGAGGCGGTCGACACGCCACTCGGCCCCACCGACTTCTCCCTTCCTCAGTTGCTGGCCGGACCATGCCCGCTGCGCACCGCCTTCCTGGCGCTGCCCTACGACGACGGCTCGGCCTTCTTCCGCGACAACGAATACTTCGGCAACGTCAGCCGGTTCGCCGCCACCTTCGACGCGGTGGTGAGCCGGCTCGGTCTGCCGCCGGGGAGCCGCGTGCTCGACGTGGGTGCCGACCTCACGTGGTCCACGGCGCGTCTCGCCAGGCTGGGCTGGCGGGGCGTCGCCATCGACATCAACCATCATCTGACGGCGTCGCGGGTCTTCCGCGAACACGGCCTGGTCTTTCCGGCCGTGAACGTGGACATGCATGCGCCGCTCTTCGCCGACGGCGTGTTCGACGGCGTGCTGGCCATCAACGCCCTGCATCACACCCACCGGCTGCAGCCGCTCGTGGCCAATCTGGCGCGCGTGTTGCGTCCGGGCGGTCGCTTGGGTTTCATCGAGCCGGTACTGGTTCCACGAAGAGACTCGCGCCCAGTTCGGAGCGTCGCAGATCGAAGCCGGCATCAACGAGAACGTCTATCGCCTCGAGGAATGGCACCAGGCGTTCGTGAATCACGGCCTCGAACTGGTCAGCTTCATTGCCGCCGCGTCGTTCCACGGCAGCTACGAGAAACGCTCCGCCACGGCGCCGCCGCGCACCCTGACACTGGAGCAGGCCCGCATCGACCTGTTCGGACGCTACTACCAGGCCACGTTGAGGGCGCCAGCGGCACTGAGCGGTCCGGTCGCGCCTGGCGCCACGGTGGACGTGCCCATCACGGTACAGAACCGGTCACAGGCCGGCTGGTGCGTGGACAGCCAGATTCCCGTGTTCCTCAGCTATCACCTGCGGAGTGGCGCTCGCGGCTCCGAGGGGGCAGCCGCCGGCACGATGATCGCGTTCGACAACGCGCGCAGCCCGCTGCCCGGACACCTGCAGCCTGGCACCGACACGATCGTGCCGCTCGCCGTCACGGCGCCGGCCGAGGCAGGTGACTACGTGCTTGAAATCGACCTCGTGCACGAAGGCATCACGTGGTTCGCCGATCGCGGGGCCAGGACGGCCACCGTGGCCCTGACCGTGGTCGGCCCGGACGGCGCCTAACGTTCGAAGCGCAGTTCGCCCTGGGAGGAATTGAGCTGCAGCAGCCGCTCGTTGATGCGCACGGTGAGCGCTCCGGTGAGCAGGCCGCTGAAGCGTGTGTCGAGCGGCGCGCTCACGCAGGCGGCGCGTGTGCAGGCCAGGGCGTTGACCGTCAGGGTCGCTCCCGACAGCGTGGCCGCCCCCGTGCACTGGTTGCAGTCGGCCCTGGCCTCGATGCGTCCAGTAGTGAACGTCACGCCGAAGCGGCTGGCAGCGAGATCCTCGTTGTGCACCGTGCTGCCGGTCGTCATCTGGAAGAGACGCCACGTGCCCTCGAGCTGGGTCGACGAGGTAGGCGACGTGAGCGTTTCGTTGGAACACGAGGCGGTGCAAATCGCGATCAGCACCGCAGCAGCTACGCCGGTCGAGCGTGCGCGGCGGCCGATGGGCGTCAGGTCGGAAATCATTTCTTGGCCTCGTCTGGATCCGCCGCCGACAACATCGGCATGCCGTCGCCCGATCCGGCGCCGATCAGCCCGGTTTCCGTGTAGACGCGCAGCTTGTCGCGCGTGTCGAAGATGTCGAGGTTGCGCATCGTCAACTGCCCGATGCGATCCTGCGGCGTGAAGAACGCCTCGCCCCGTTCCATCGTGAGCCGCTCCGGCTTGTAGGTCAGGTTCGGGCTGGTCGTGTCGAGGATCGAGTAGTCGTTGCCGCGGCGCAGTTCCACCGTCACTTCGCCCGTCACCGCGCGCGCCACCCAGCGCTGCGCCGTTTCCCGCAGCATCATCGACTGCGGATCGAACCAGCGGCCCTGATAGAGCAGCCGTCCCAGACGGCGTCCGTGGTTGCGGTACTGCTCGATGGTGTCTTCGTTGTGGATGCCGGTGACCAGGCGTTCGTAGACGAGGTGCAGCAGGGCCATTCCCGGCGCTTCGTAGATGCCGCGGCTCTTGGCCTCGATGATGCGGTTCTCGATCTGGTCGCACATGCCCAGGCCATGGCGGCCGCCCACCACGTTGGCCTCCGTGAAGAGCGCCAGCGCATCGGCGAAGGTGCGGCCGTTGATGGCCACCGGCTGGCCCTCTTCGAAGCGCACGCTCACCGTTTCCGCCTTCACGGCCACGTCGTCGCGCCAGAAGGCCGTGCCCATGATCGGCTGCACGATCATGACGCCCTTGTTCAGGAACTCGAGATCCTTGGCCTCGTGCGTGGCGCCCAGGATGTTCGAGTCGGTCGAGTAGGCCTTCTCGACGCTCATCTTGTACTCGAAGCCCTGCGCGATCATGTACTCCGACATCTCCTTGCGGCCGCCGAGTTCGTCGATGAACTGCTGATCGAGCCACGGCTTGTAGATGCGGAGATGCGGGTTGGCGAGCAGGCCGTAGCGGTAGAACCGCTCGATGTCGTTGCCCTTGAAGGTGCTGCCGTCGCCCCAGACGTTGACGTCGTCTTCGCGCATGGCCACGACCAGCATGGTGCCGGTGACGGCCCGCCCGAGCGGGGTGGTGTTGAAGTAGGTGGCGCCGCCCGTGGAGATGTGGAAGGCGCCGCACTGGATGGCGGCGATGCCTTCAGCGACGAGCTGGGGCCGGCACTCGATGAGCCGGGCCTTCTCGGCGCCGTAGGCCATGGCCTTCTTTGGGATGTCGTCGTAGTCGGCTTCGTCGGGCTGGCCCAGATTGGCCGTGTAGGCATAGGGAATGGCGCCCTTGGCGCGCATCCAGTGCAGAGCTGCACTGGTGTCGAGGCCCCCTGAGAATGCGATGCCGACCTTTTCGCCAACCGGAAGTGCCTGAAGAATATTGCCCAACGGAGTCTCCTTGTGACCGCTCCATGATACTTGCCAGCGGTGACGGGGAGCCCGGCGCGGGCTCCCGAAACCCCTGGTCACGCCCCCGGGAGGGGTGCTATAGTCCCCGCCGATCGGCGCCCGGTCGTGTTCCACGGTCGCGCGTTCCGACTCGACCAATCCGTCTACGAAGGAGCGCTCCCGATGAGCCGTCTGTGGTCATCTGCAGGTGTTCTCGCTCTTGGCTTCGCCGTCTCCGCCGCCGCCACGGCCGCCGCGCAGACTCCCGCCGCCGGGCCGACCTTCACCAAAGACATCGCGCCGATCTTCCAGGCCAAGTGCGAGGCGTGCCATCGGCCCGACTCGATTGCGCCGATGTCGCTCGTGACCTACGAGCAGTCGCGGCCCTGGGCGCGGTCGATCAAGACCCGCGTGCAGTCGCGCCAGATGCCGCCGTGGCACATCGACAAGACCATCGGCATCCAGGAGTTCGCCAACGACCGCTCGCTCTCCGACGCCGAACTCGCCACCGTCGTGAAGTGGGTCGACGCGGGCGCGCCGAAGGGCGACATGAAGGACATGCCCAAGCCGGTCGAGTGGCCGATCGAGCAGGGCTGGAACTACGCCAAGGAATTCGGGCAGGCCGAACCGGATCTCATCGTGCGCTCGGTGCCGTGGACGCAGAAGGCCGGCGCGAACGACGCGTGGTGGAAGCCGGTGGTGCCGACCGGACTCACCGAAGCCCGCTGGGTGCGCGCCCTCGAGATTCGGCCCCGCACGGTGAAGGGCCGCAAGATTACCCATCACGCGATTGCCCGCCTGCAGCAGACCGAAACCGACGAACTGGCGGTCAACCCGCCCGACGCCAACGGCAATCCGCTGCCGGGCACGTTCATGGAATGGGCCGTCGGCAAAGAGGGCGAGAAGATGCGTCCGGGCAGCGGCAAGCTGATGCTGCCGGGCTCGAAGGTGGTGTGGGACATCCACTACTCGAACGGCGGTGAAGACATCACCGACGAGGTCGAGCTGGGCGTCTACTTCTATCCCAAAGGCCAGGAGCCGAAGCTGCGCCAGGTGCTGCACCTGATGGGCGCGACCAATGCCGGCGGCGTCGATCTGCCGCCCAACACGGTGAAAGCCACCGAGGGCTACTTCGTGCTGCGCGAGAACGGCCGCGTCGAAAGCTTCCAGCCGCACATGCACCTGCGCGGCAAGGCCATGTCCATGGAGGCGATTCTGCCCAACGGCGGCACGCAGGTGCTGAGCCACGTGGCGGAGTTCAACTTCAACTGGCACAACACCTACGTGTATGCCCCGACGGCCGCGCCGCTCCTGCCCAAGGGCACGATCCTCAAGATCACCGGCTGGCACGACAACACCACCGCCAACAAGGCGAACCCCGATCCCAACGTGTGGGTGGGCTACGGCGACCGCACGGTCGACGAGATGGCGCACGCGTGGGTGAACGTCACCTACATGAACGACGACGACTACCGGGCCGAAGTGAAAGCGCGGCGCGAGGCGCTGGGCCTCACGACGAGCGAGCGCCAGCAGCAGTAGCGTGCCTTCCGTCATGCGCGCACACGTGCTCGCCGTCGCCCTCGCGGGGGCGGCGGTGCTGACGCTCGGGGCTCAACAGCAGACGCCGTCGCCGCCGCAGGGCATCCTGATGGAGCCGCTAGGTCAGGCCGGAGAAGCCGTGTTCCCGGCCTTCGAGGGCTGGGGCCCGACCAAAGACGGCGGGCAGGTGCTGCTGCTCGGCTACTTCAATCGCAACAAGGGCCAGGAGCTCGACATCCCGATTGGACCCGACAACCGGATCGAGCCCGGCGGGCCCGACTTCGGGCAGCCCACGCGCTTCCATCTGGGCCGTCAGTACGGCGTGTTCGCGATCACGATTCCGAAGGACTTCGGCACCAAGAAGCTCACCTGGACGTTGCGCGCCAACGGTCACACGTCGACGGTGACGTTCTGGGCCAACCCGCCGTACTGGATCGACTTCTACAAGAACCTGGCAAACGGCAACGAGCCGCCGCGCATCCGCTTCTCACCCACCGGGCCCGAGGCTTTCGGTCCGCCCGTGCAGCGCACGATGCAGACCTTGACCGGCGTGGTGGGGCAGCCCGTGACGCTCGCCGCATGGGCGGCCGATCAACCGCCGACCATTCACGCGGAAGAGGGCGGCGCGGCCACGCCGCCGCGGCGCAGCCCCCGCGCGCCGGCCGAGGAACCGCCGCCCGCCATCATCGGCGGTCGCGTCTTCGCCGGCGGGTTGTCGGCGCCAGCCCCCGCTGGTGGCGGCGCGGCCTCGCGCAGCAACGAGCGCCGTGGCGATTTCCGCATCATCTGGAAGAAGTACCGCGGCCCCGGCGAAGTGAAGATCGCCGATGAGACGTTGCCGCTCTTCAACGAGGGCGATGCGGCCAAGTTCGTGGCGGCGACCACCACGGCCACCTTCAGCACTCCCGGCGAATATTGGCTGCGGGCGGTGGTGAACGACAGCTCGGGCGACGGCGGCGGCGGCGATCAGTGCTGCTGGACGACGGCGCACGTCATCGTGCAGGTCAAGTAGGGCCGGTCGGCGAACCGACCGCGCCTACGCGCCCGGCGACACCCGCCGCGGCGCGTCGATCGGGAACAGCCGGGCGAGGTTGCCGCCGGTCACGAGGTCCATCTGGCCGGCCGTGGCGCCTGCGCTGGTCATCGCCGCGCGCTGCTCGTCGAGCACGCGCCGCACCCAGCCCCGAGGGAAGAACGACGAATCGGTGCCGAAGAGCAGCCGCTCCGCGCCCATCACCCCGAGCGCCGTGCGGAACACGTCGATCAGCGTGAGGCCGGGCGTGTACTTCATCCAGCCGTTCGAGCTGGAGGTGTCGAGATACACGTTGGGGCACACGTCGCCGAGCATCAGCGCCTCGCGGAAGAGCCCCGCGCCGAAGTGCGGAATGACGATCGGCACATGCGGATGCGACAGCGCCAGACCTTGCAGGTGCAGCGGGTTGCCGAACCGCATGTCGAACGGGCTGGGCAGGCCGAGTCTGGCGCGCACGCCGACCGAGAGCACGCCGCAGTGCACGAAGATGGCGGTGCCGGGTGACGCGGCCGCTGCCGTGAAGACGCGCGCCACCTCGGGCGCATGCAGCGCGTAGCGGTGCATGGCGGGGAAGAGGCACACCCCCCGCAGGCCGTGGGCCGCCGACCACGCCACCCGGTCGAGCGCGTCGTCGCGCATGGGGTCGAGCATGTAGAAGCCGATGAATCGCGCGGGATGCGCGTTGACTGCCGCCGCCACGGCCGCCTCGTCGGCCGGGGTGGAGGCAATCAGCACCGCGCGGGCCACGCCGTGACGATCCAGTTCCCCGACCCACCGGTCGGCGAGCGCCGCCACCGACGCCGGTTCGTCCCAGCCGAGAGCGGTGGTCACCGCGCCCACGCGGCCCTCCGCCGGGCGGCCCTGCTGGGCGCCCAGGGCGTCGAAGAATCCGGGCGAGAAGAAGTGCACGTGTGCGTCGCAGATCATCGCAGGCGTCCTGTTGCGGTGTAGAGCGTGATGCGGCGGTGCCAATACCAGGTGAGCACGACACCGCACACGATGAGTCCGGCCGAGAGGCCGAGCCACAAGCCACGCACGCCGAGCCCCAGCGTGAAGCACAGCACGTAAGCAATCGGCAGGCCGACGAACCAGTGCCCGGCCAGGTTCACCATCATGGCCATGCGCGTGTTGCCGAGGCCGCGCAGCGCGCCCGTGGCGACCGCCTGCAGGCCGTCGAAGAGCTGGAACACGGCCGCGACGAGCAGCAGCGAGGCACCCAGGTCGATCACCTCGGGTCCGGGCTGGAAGAAGCGTATGAACGCCCGAGGGGCAACGAAAAATGCGACCGCCGTCGTGCACATGAAGCCCGAGCCTAGCAGGATCGCCATCCAGCCCGCGCGTGCGGCGCCTTGGGGATCGTTCGCGCCGACGCGGTTGCCGACCCGCACGGCGCCGGCCGAGGCCACCCCGAGCGGCACCATGAACGAGGCGCCGGCGATGTTGAGGGCGATCTGGTGCGCGGCACTCGACACGGGGTCGAGGCGTCCGGCGAGCACGGTGGCCAGGCCGAACACGCCCACTTCAAGGGTGACCTGCGCAGAGGCGGGAAAGCCGAGGCGCCAGAGGCGCGCGAAGCGCTCGCGCGAGAGGCCGAGCGAGATGCCCGCCAGGCCGGTGTTGCCGGCGCGGTCGATCCACCAGGCGGCGATGACGAGCACCGCGAGCATGTAGAGGCGCGAGACGAACGTGGCCCACGCCGCGCCCGGCACGCCGAGCGCGGGCAGGCCGAGCCGACCGTAGATGAGCGCCCAGTTGGCGGCGGCATTCAGCAGGTTCGCGGTGACCAGCGCGAAGGCGATCGGGGCCACGACGTGCATCCCCTGCAGATAGCGTCGCAGGGCGGCGTAGAGCAGGAGCGGCGCCGTGCTCCAGAGCACCACGCCGAAATAGCCCTCGAGCAGCGGCAAGACGTCTGGGTGGAAGCCCGCGTGCGGGATGGCCCACAGCACGACGTAACACACGGCGATGATCGGCACGGTCAGGCCCGCGCCCATCGCCAGGCCATGCACGAGCCAGCGGTGGCAGTCGCGGTGGTCGCCGGCGCCGTGCGCCTGTGACACCAATGTGTCGAGGCCGAGCAGCAGGCCCATGCCGAAGATGGAGAAGGCCATGTGCAGCGACGTGCCGATGCCGGCCGCGCCGATGGCCGCTGGGCCGAGCGGGGCCACCATGATCGTGTCCACGATGCCCATCGCCATCCAGCCGAGCTCGGCGAGCACGACCGGCAGCGCCAGGCGCAGCATGGGGGCAAGTTCGGTGCGGAAGGAGGACATCGCGGCGTTGATGGTATCTGGTCCCCGTCATTTGTAGCGGGGCCGGCTTGGGGCGGGGTCTGACCCCTATGGCGCGAGAGTTGTGCCAAGAGTCGCAGATCCTGCTACTCTCCCGCGCGTATGAGCACTCTGTCGCGCCGCCGGATGCTTCGCACCTTCGCCGTCGCGCCGCTGCTGGCCGCTGCCCGCGCGCGCCCACACGCCGCTCAGCCGTCACCTGACACACCCTATGGCGCCGGCACGTTGCCCCCCGGCATCCGCTCGCGGGTGATTCCCGCGGTGAACGGCATGTCGATGCACGTGCTCGAGGCCGGCTTCGAGGCACCGGGCCGTCCGGGCGTGCTGCTCGTGCACGGCTTTCCTGAACTCAGCTACAGCTGGCGCAAGGTGATGCTGCCGCTGGCCCAGGCGGGTTTCCACGTGATGGCGCCAGACCAGCGCGGCTACGGTCGCAGCGGCGGCACCGACGTGCGCTTCGACGACGACCTGGCGCCATTCTCGACGCTGAACCGCGTGCGCGACCTGCTGGCGCTCACCGCCGCCCTCGGGCACCGCGACCTGGCGTGCGTCGTCGGGCACGACTTCGGATCCCCGGTGGCCGCCTGGTGCGCCCTCACGCGCCCCGACGTCTTCCGCTCCGTCGTGATGATGAGCGCGCCCTTTGGCGGCACCGCGCGGCTGCCGTTCAACACCGCCAACGTCGCGCCCACGCCGGCCGCGCCGGCGCCCGACATGGACGCGGGGCTTGCCGCCCTCACCCCGGCCCGCAAGCACTACCAGACCTACTACACGACGCGCGAGGCCAACGCCAACATGGCCGCCCCGCCACAGGGGCTGCACGCGTTCCTGCGCGCCTACTATCACGCCAAGAGCGCCGATTGGCCGGGCAACCGGCCGCAGCCGTTGGCGGCCAATACCCCGGAGGAATTCGCCACGCTGCCGCGCTACTACGTGATGGACAAGGACAAGGGGATGGCCGAGCAGGTCGCCATCGACATGCCCTCGCCCGCGCAGATTGCGGCCTGCCAGTGGCTGCCCGACCGCGAGCTGGCCGTCTACGTCAGCGAGTACGGACGCACCGGCTTCCAGGGCGGCCTGCAGTCGTATCGCGTCGGCCGGGTGCCGCGCCTGTCGGCCGAACTGACGCTCTTTGCCGGCCGCACCATCGACGTGCCCGCCATGTTCGTGTCGGGCAAGAGCGACTGGGGTGTGTTCCAGCGCGCGGGCAGCTTCGAGGCGATGCAGAAGACCGCGTGCACGAAGTTCCAGGGCGCCCATCTGCTCGAGGGCGCCGGACATTGGGTGCAGCAGGAGCAGCCAGCGCGTGTGGCGGAACTCCTCGTTCAGTTCGTGAGGGGCACGCGCGCCTGATTTCGCATACCATTCCGGGCCGTGCCGCTTAAGGTCGGCCGCAGGCGGCAGCGTCCGCCGCAAGGAGAGACTCGATGGCGAAGTACATGGCAAGAGCGTCGTACACGGCGGAAGGCACGCGGGGGATCTTGAAGGACGGCGGGTCGGCCCGCGTGGCGGCCGTGACCAAGGCCGTGAAGAAGATGGGCGGCAAAGTGGAGACCTTCTACTTCGCCTACGGCGCGGCCGATGCCGTCGTGATCGTCGACATGCCCGACGAGACCTCGGCCCTGGCGCTGAGTCTGGCCGTGAATGCCTCGGGCGCCGTCACCCTCGAGATGGTGCCGCTGATTTCGGCCAAGCAGATGGACGAAGCGGCCAAGCTCACGGTCGGGTATCGCGCGCCGGGCGCGTAGTCGGCAAGGACGTGGTCGGGAGGACGTGATGGGAGGGGCAGTGTCGGATCGTCGTGAGTTCCTGAAGTACCTGGCCGCCAGCCCGCTGCTGTTCGGCATGCCCTCTCTCGCTGAGGCGCTGGCCGCAGCCACGACCGATCAGGCCGTGGACGCGGTGCTCAAGAGCGCGGCAGACGCGCTCAACGTCTTCGACCTCGAGACCGTGGCCCGCACGCTCGTGCCGCCGGCGCACTGGGGCTACATGGCCACCGGATCGGACGCCGAGACGACCCTGCGGGCGAACCAGGACGCGTTCTCGCGCTATCAACTCCGCGTGCGCCGCTTCGTCGACGTGAGCACGATCGACATGTCGATGTCGCTCTTCGGGCAGACCTTCGCCTCGCCCATCGTGCTCTGTCCCGTGGGCAGTCAGCGCGCCTTCCATGCCGACGGCGAACTTGCCGTGGCCCGTGCGGCGCAGGCGCGCAAGCACCTGCAGATCCTCTCCACGCAGTCGTCCACGCCGATTGAAGACGTGGCCAAGGCGCGCGGCGCGGGCCTCTGGTATCAGCTCTACACCACCAACAACTTCGCGGCGACCACGAAGATGGTGAAGCGCGCCGAGGCCGCCGGATGTCCCGTGGTGGCGGTGACCGTCGACCTGCCGGGCGGGCGCAACACCGAAACCGACAAGCGGCTCGCCGCGCACCGACACGCGCACCTGCGCGAACTGTCACGGCGCCGCGGGCCCCGGCGGCAACGGCCGCGCCGCGGGCACGAAGCCCATGTTCGCGGGTCTCGACATGAAGGGCGTGACGCTCACGAGTGGCACGCTGACCTGGGACTTCATCAAGCGCCTCAAGGACGTGACGTCCATGAAGGTGGTGATCAAGGGCCTCGAGGGTGGCGAGGATGCGGCGCTGGCCGTGTCGAGCGGCGCCGACGGCATCATCGTCTCGAACCATGGCGGCCGCGCCACCGAAACCGGCCGGGCCACCATCGAGTGCCTGCCGGAAGTGGTGCAGGCCGTGGCGCGACGCATTCCCGTCATCGTCGACGGCGGCGTGCGGCGCGGCACCGACGTGTTCAAGGCGCTGGCGCTCGGCGCCACGGCCGTGGGCATCGGCCGGCCCTACATCTGGGGCCTCGGCGCCTTCGGTCAGGCCGGCGTCGAACGCACGTTGCAGATTCTCGACACCGAACTGCGCCTGGCGATGGTGGGCTGCGGCACGACCACACTCGCGGGCATCAGCCCCAAGTCGCTCATCGACACGCGTTTGTAACGGGGCCTGTCCCCGTTACAACTGTTTGCACAGCTGTTTCTGCGTACTCAGTCGGCGCGCTGCCAGCTGCCGAAGCTGTCCTGCGCCCAGCGCACGCCGTGCATGTCGAGCCACTCGCCGGTGGTCATGCCCACGCGCGGCGCCGAGGCCAGGCGCAACACGTTGCCGTCAGGGTCGGCGACCTGCAGCTCGAGACCCCACGGATAGTCGGTCGGCGGATGCCGCACGATGGCGCCGCGCGCCTGCAGGTCCTCGTGCAGCGACGCCGCATCCGCCACGCCCACCCACACCCAGGCGCCGGCGTGTCCCTGATCGCCCTGACAGAGCATCAGCGTGCAGCGGTCGCGTGACACCGACGCGATCCCGGTGTCCTCACGCCAGTCGATGGTGAAGCCGAGCACCCGCACGTAGTAGTCGAGGCTCGCGCCGAGATTCGCCACCCGCAGGATCGGCGCTGCCGGATGAAACGTCGCTGTGATGGGATCCATAGTCTCCGAGGCCGCTGCAGCTTCGTCAGAAAACAACAAGGGTCTGACCCCTATGGCATGGTTCGTGCGCAGTATTCATGCCATCGGGTCAGACCCTCTGGCTAGCGCGCGCCGGGACGCGCCGGCATCGCGTCTTTCGTGAAGCGCGGCAGCTTGTCGTCGCGCATCGCCAGGTGATACGCGGCGCTGGCAATGGCCATGGCCGACATCTGCGCGTCGCTCTCGATGATGCGTTCGTAGGTGTCGAGGTTGGTGTGCCAGGTGTGCGTGCCGTATTCGATCGGATCCTGACCCACGCTGATGCCCGGCAGGCCGATCTCGTTGAACGAGGTGTGATCGGAGCCGCCGCGCGCGCGCGACCGCGTGGACGTCGCCCCCATCACGCCGTTGCCTTCGAACGGCGCGAGCAGCGGCCGCAGCACATCGGCGGCCGCGGGCGGGCCGAACACGGTCATGCCGCGCGCCTTGCCGGTGCCCGAGTCGATGTTGAAGTAGCCGGCGAAGTGCTCGTACTCCGGCTTGGGATTCTCGAACGTGCCGAAGTGCTGCGCGACGTAGGCCACCGAGCCGCGCAGGCCCTGTTCCTCGCCGCTCCACAACGCCAGGCGGATGGTGCGGCGCGGCTTCACGCCGATCGTCTGCAGGATGCGAATCGCCTCGTACATCGTCGACACGCCGATGGCGTTGTCGGTGGCGCCGGTGGCCGCGTGCCACGAGTCGAGGTGCCCGCCGAGCATCACCACTTCCTGCGCCTTGTCGGTGCCGGGGATCTCGGCCACCACGTTGTGCTGGGTGCGGCCGTCGGGATAGGTCTGGTTCACGATCGTGGCTTCGAGCTCGCACCGGATGGCCGCTGGCCATCAGCCGCGCGATGCGGCCGTAGTCCTCGTTGCGCATCACCACCGTCGGCACGGCCTTGGCCACGTCGAAGTTGCGGTTGTTGAAGGCGCGGATCTGGCCGTGCTCGCGGCCGGCGTCGTTGACGCGCAGCGCCGCGCCCTGGTCTTCACGAGGAACTGTTGAGCTGCTCCTGCGAACTGATCCGCGGTGAGCGGCGCGAGCTTCGGATCGGCCGCGGCGGCCGGGCGCGGCCGGCCGGCGCGCCGAACGGCGAAGGCGGCGGCGTGGGCGAGAACTGCGCGCGCGCCTCGTTGTCGTCGCGGCGCTTGGCCGGCGGATCGATCGTGACGTCGAGCTTCGCCGGCTGGCCGACCATCACCGCGCGGCCCTTCAGGTTGCCGCGCAGCCGGGCGAAGAACGTGTCGGCGTCCTTCTGCGTGGGCCGCTCCGGCGGCGTGATGATCACCGTGGACGCGGTGACCGTGCCGTTGGTGCCCGGCGTCCACGCCAGCGCTTCCACCACCAGGCTGTCCTTCACCGGCGACACGATGTGCACGGCCGTCTTCTCGTTCAGCCAGCCCGGGCTGCCGAAACCCCAGTCCTCGAGGTGCGCGTTCTTGAGCCCGGCCGCCGTGGCCTGCTGCACCAGCCAGTCCTGTGCGCGGCGCAGGTTCGGAGAGCCGGTGAGGCGCGGGCCATAGACGTCGGTGAGCACGTGCAGCGTGCGCATGATCTGCGAGCGCTCGGTGGCCTCGCGGCGAATCTTCCACATGATGTCGGCGTCGAGGCGTTCGACGGCCGGCCGCGGGGCGGGATCCTGATCCTGGGCGAACGAGGTGATGAGGAGCCCTGGCGCGACGGCCAAGACTCCGGCGATGAGGGCGGCACGAGCGGCGTTGCGCATGCGCCGGACTATAACATCGGCCGCCGCCGAGGCGTTTGCGCCGTGGAGCTGGTGCTCCGGCGCCGGGCGGAAGTCCGCACTGTAAGTGAAGGTCGTCGAGGCCGTCCCGGTCACCGGGGTGGGTGGCTGGGATTCGTAAAATCGCTGAGCAGTGCCGGTGTAGCTGAAGCACCAGGACCCGGAGACGAGCCGCGCCGTGCCGCTCGTCTTCAGATCGATGGTGTCGCCGAGCACCTGATGACTACTCGTCATCGACGTCAAGGTGGGGTTATTGGAAGCGGGCGTGACGTCGAACGCCTGCGGCAGATTCACACACCACAGGTCGAAGGCCCAGCCCTCCAGTAGCACATCGACGGCAAGCGCGCCGTTGACCGAGAGCACCGGCGCTGCCTTCGTGGGCGTCGCTCCCAGTGGCGCCGGCCGTTGCCCTACTGGCGGCGCTCACGCTGGTGGTGCGCGGGGCGCCGAGTGACTCCGAGGCGTTCATGGCGGCGTGTGGCGTCGCCATCACGCCCGATCGCGAGGGCCGTACGCCGACGCCGCGGCAGCGCTGGAAGGCGTGACCCGACAGTTTCCTCAGGTCGCTGAAGGATGGTTCTATCTCGGCGTGGCACGGCTGCTGTGCGAGGGCCAGGGATCCCGTCGTTCGGGCGCCTGCGAGGCCTTGCGCGCCGCGCGTTGAGCTGGTGGCGTCGCCGGGCTGCGAACGTCACTACACTACACGCCATGCCTACTGTGGAGACGTTCACGCCGCCCGGCACGCCGTCGCCGATCGGCCCCTACAGCCACGTGTCGAGAGTCGGCACGTCGATCACCATCGGCGGGACCGCGGCGTTCGATCCCGCCACGGGCGAGCTGGTCGGCCCCGACGTGGCGACGCAGACGCGGCGTATCCTCGAATCGTTCCGCGTGATGCTCGCGCACGTCGGGTCCGACCTGCACCACGTCGTGCACGTGAACGTGTTCCTGCTCGACATGACGGATTTCGACGAGATGAACCGCGCCTACGCGGAGGCGATGGGCCCCCATCGTCCCGCCCGCACTGCCATCGGCGTGCAGGAGCTGCCGAAGCCCGGCGTGCGCCTCACCATGAGCCTCACAGCGGTAACCCGCGACTGAGCCGACTGTGACTGGCACGAGATCCGTGCCATCGGGGTCAGACCCCGATGGCAGTTTCTGCATCATCGGCGAATGTAACCGTGACAGGCCCCGTTACAATTCACCGATGCGCCGCATCCTGTTGCTGGTCACCTGCAGCCTGTTGGGATTGGTGACGGCCGGTCCCGAGGCGGAGCAGACCGCGGGCATCGTCATCGAGAAGGACCTCGCGGCGCGGATGCGCGACGGGGTGGTGCTGCGCGCGGATGTCTACCGGCCCGCCACGCCAGGGCGCCGGCCGGCGCTGCTGCAGCGCACGCCGTATTCGAAGAACCCCGGCGCGCCCACGAGCCAGTTCCATCGCCTGGCCCAGGCCGGCTTCGTCGTGGTCGTGCAGGACACGCGCGGGCGCTACATGTCGGACGGCGTGGCCGTGCCGCACGACGAAGGTGCCGATGGCTATCGACACCATCGAGTGGGTGGCGCGCTTGCCCTACGTGGACGGCCGCGTGGGCATGTTCGGCGGCAGCTACAGCGCCACGGTGCAACTGCTCGCCGCGCCGCTCCGCCCGCCGCATCTGGTGGCGCTCTTTCCCTCGGCGTCGTATGCGAGCCGCTACGACATGGTGTTCCAGGGCGGCGCGTTCTACCTCGGCGACGGCCTGAGCTGGAGCCTCGGCCAGGGCAAGGACGTGCGCCGGCGCCTGCTGGAGCCGCACGCCAATCGCGACGGCGAACTCGGCCTCACGCCCGAGGAGCGCAAGCAGCTGCAGTCGGAGTGGTACCGGCACCTGCCGCTCAACGCGATCGAGGCGCTGCAACTGCGCCGCTACTCGCCGGGCTACTTCGAGCTGCTGCAGCATCCCTCGTACGACGCATTCTGGACGACCTTCGACGTCGCCGCCAGGCACCCGCAGTTCGAGGTGCCCGCCTATCACCTCACCGGCTGGTACGACAGCCTGCTGAACGGCACCCTCGCCAACTTCAGCGGACTGCGCGCAAATGCCGGCACCGCGCGGGCGCGTGCCAACCAGCGGCTCATCGTCGGGCCGTGGACACACGCGCGGCCCACGGCGGGCACGACGAAGATCGGCGACGTGGATTTCGGCAGCGGAGGCCGGCTTCGACTCTGAGGGCCTCATCGTGCGCTGGTTCACGCACTGGATGCCCGCGCTGGCGCCCACGACGGTGCCCGCCGCCGTCGGGGGCGAGGGCACGTCGGACATTCCGCCGGCGCGTTCCCTCGACACCGCACGTGCCGCCGGGGCACCCGACTGGCCCGGCGCGCCCGTGCGCCTGTTCCTGATGGGCGAGAACCGCTGGCGCGACGAGCAGGAGTGGCCGCTGACACGCGCGCGGCCCACGCAGTTCTTCCTGCACAGCGCCCGCGGCGCCCGCGGGCTCGACGGCGACGGGCGGCTCGACCTGACGCCTCCAGACGCCACGCCCGAACCGCCCGACACCTACACCTACGATCCCGCCGCGCCCGTGCCCACCGGGCTCTTCGGTGCCTACTCGCGGATGCCCGTCGACCGGCGTGAGATACAGAAGCGCGGCGACGTGCTCGTCTACAGCTCAGCGCCGCTGACCGAACCGCTCGAGGTCACCGGTCCCATCACCGCCGTGCTCTGGATTTCGTCAAGCGCGAAGGACACGGACTTCACCGCCGCGATCAGCGACGTGCAGCCGGATGGCACGGCCCGCGCGCTCACCGACGGCATCGTGCGCGCGCGCTATCGCAAGAGCAAGACCACCCCGGAACTGCTCGTGCCCGGCACCCGCTACGAGGTGCGCATCGACGTGGGCGCCACCGGCAACGTCTTCCTGCCGGGGCATCGCATCCGCCTCGAGGTGTCGAGCAGCAACTTCCCGCGCTACGACCGCAACCCGAACACGGGCGCGCCATTTGCCACCGACGCCACGACGCTGACGGCGGGTCAAACGGTGTTCCACGAGCGCGACGCAGCGTCGCATCTCATCCTTCCGGTGATTCCACGATGACGACAACCCGGTCCCGGCGTGCGGCTGCGGTGGCGGTGGTGCTGACGGCGGTGCTGGCAGCGGTCGCGACGTCGTGCGCGCGTGGCGATGTGCCAGCGAGTGGCGAGCCAGCGTCGCGCGTGAAGCTCGGCTACACGACGGCGTCGTCGGCCGCGCAGCAGACCCTCGAGAGCCGTTTCCGCGGGCTCGTGTCCGCCGAGTCGATGTCGGCCCTGCACCGGCCGCTCGCGCAACGCCCCCATCCTGCGGGATCCGCCGGCACGCAGGACGTCGTGAAATACCTGCAGACGACGCTGACCGGCTTCGGCCTCGACGTGCATGACCTACGAGTATCAGGTGCTGCTGGCTCAGCCGCGCACGGTCGCCGTCACCATGACCGCGCCGTCGCGGCGCGTGCTCAGCGTCGATGAACCAGCGATGCCCGAGGACCCCACGTCGTCGCATCCCGAGCTCGAGGGCGGCTACGTGGCCTACTCGGCGTCGGGCACGGCCGCCGGCCAGATCGTCTACGTGAACTACGGATTGCCGGCCGACTACGCGGAGCTGGCCACGCTCGGCGTGTCGCTGAAGGGCCGCATCGCCCTGGCCCGCTACGGCCGGAGCCACCGCGCCGTGAAGACCCACACGGCTGAACAGGCCGGCGCGCGCGCGCTCATCCTCTACAGCGATCCCGGTGACGACGGCGAGACGAAGGGCCCGGCGTGGCCCAATGGCTACTGGCGCGGGCCGCAGATGGTGCAGCGCGGCAATGCCAAGTACTGCGTGGTTCTGGCACGGCGATCCGCTCACGCCGGGCGTGGGCGCCACCAGGGACGCCGCGCGCATTCCCGAAGCCACGGCGCCGACCTTGCCGAAGATCCCGGTCGTGGTGCTGAGCGCGAGTGAAGCGCAGCACCTGATGGCCGCCCTGAGCGGCCCCGCGGCGCCGGCTCGCTTCGGTGGCGGGTTGCAGACGCCCTACCGCGTCGGACCTGGTCCCGCGGCGGTGACGCTCACCGTGGACATGGATCAGAAACTGGCGCCGATCTACGACGTGGTCGCCTCGATCACGGGCAGCGCCGCGCCCGAGCGGGCCGTGCTCTTCGGCACGCATCACGACGCGTGGACGTTCGGCGGTGTCGATCCGGGTACCGGCACCACGGCCTTGCTCGAAGTGGCCAAGGCGCTCGGCCAGATGGCCAAGAGCGGCTGGCGGCCCGCGCGCACCATGTCTTTCGCGTTCTGGGACGCCGAGGAGTTCGGCCTCGTGGGCTCCACCGAGTACGCCGAGGATCAGCGTGCCCGGCTGCAGGAGCAACTCATCATGTACGTGAACATCGACATGTACATGAAGGGCCGCTTCGACCCGGGCGGCGTGCCGTCACTCGCGGCGTTCGTGGCCGACGTGGCGAAGGACGTGCCCGACGGCGCGTCGACCGTGTTCGAGCGCTGGCAGGCGTCGGAGCTGGCGCGCACGCCGGCGGCGCGCCGGCCGGCAGACAGCGCGGCGTTCGTGCCCGATCTGAAGCCGCTCGGCAGCGGCGCCGACTTCGTGCCCTTCCAGGACCACCTGGGCGTGCCCACCATGGCCATCGAGTTCATCGGCGACAACGGCTACGGCTACGGCACGTATCACACCAACTACGACTCGCGCGCGTATGTGGAGAGGATTGCCGACCCCGGCTTCGCCCAAGGCGTGTTGATGTCGCAGGTGCTGGGCACGATGGCGCTGCGCATGGGGCAGGCCGAGGTGCTGCCGTTCCGCTTCGCGCACTACGGCGAGAAGTTGAACGAGGCGGTGGACGCGGCGCAGACCTGGGCCAAGGACGCCGGCATGCCGGTGGACGTGACGCCGCTCCGGGTTCGCGCCGACGCCGTGCGCGTGGCGGCGGCAGCGCTCGAAGGGGCCATCGACACGCGGCTGGCCGCGGGCGGCATCGCCGCGCCGGTGGCGGCCGCGCTCAACGACCGCCTGGCCCGCATGGAGCAGCGCCTGGCCGATGACGACGGCGCGCCCGACACGAAGTGGTATCGCCACGTGTTCTACGGGTGGAACATCTACTCGCTCTACGACGGCCAGCCGTTCCCGGGCCTGGCCGAAGCGCTGCGGATCAAGGACGCGGCCCGCGTCACCCACGAACTGGCGCGCATCGAACGCGCGCTCGACCGCATGCACGCGGAACTTGGCGCCGCGTTGTCGCTCCTGCAATAGCCGCACGAACGCCTCGCCGTGTGACCGCCCCGCCCGGGCTGACCCCTTCGGGCAGCGCTTTCCGTTTGTACTGGCAAGGCGCTCTTCGAAAGGACCCTGGCGATGCGATTCTTGAAAGTAAGCAAGGCGACGCTCCTGGCGGCGTTGGCGGTCTGCGGCGTGTTCACGGCTACACCTGGCCTCGACGGGCAGGGTGGGGTGCCGGGGCCGCCCACCAACGTGCGCGCGAATGTGAGCGGCAACGTCCTGGATTTGGCGTGGGATCCGCCCACCACCGGTGGTGCGCCGACCAACTACGTGGTGATTGCCCGAAACACCTCCGGGCAGCTCCTCAACTCCGTGAACTCCTGGCCCGGCCGGAGCTTCATCGGCGCGGTGCCCAACGGCGTGTATCTCATCAGCATCCAGGCGAGCAATGCCGCGGGGCAAGGACCGGAATCCCCGGCGGTGACGGCAACCGTGCCGGCCGTGCCACCCGGCGGGCCCGGCTCACCGGGCGCGCCCACGAACCTGCAGGGCACCGTCAGTGGCAACTCGATCGTCATCACCTGGGCCCCGCCCGCGACGGGAGCCGCGCCGACCAACTACGTGCTCACCGTGCGCGATACGGCCGGCGCGATCCTCGTGGCGCAGAATGTGTGGCCCACGCCCCGCCTCGAAGGCGGCGGCGTGCCCAACGGCGAATACGTGGTCAGCGTGCGGGCCAGCAACGCCGCGGGCAATGGTCCCGAGTCGGCCCCCATCACGCTGCGCGTGCCCTCGACGCCTCCGCCCGGCGCCGGCGCACCGGGTGCCCCCACGAACTTCCAGGCCACCGTCACCGGCAACACTCTGTCGCTGTCGTGGTCGCCACCCGCGACCGGCGGGGCCCCGACCAACTACGCCGTCGTCGCCCGCAATTCGGCCGGGGTACTGCTCGCCACCACGCCGATTGGGCTCGCTTCGCCGCTCACCGTGGGCGCCGTGCCCAACGGCGTCTACGTGTTGAGCCTGCAGGCGAGCAACGCCGCGGGCACCGGGCCGGAATCGGCGGCGCGCACCATCACCGTGCCCGACGGCACGACGCCTGTGCCCGGCGCACCGGGCCGGCCCACCAATGTGACGGCCACCGTCTCCGGCGCCACCGTCACGTTGTCGTGGAGCGCCCCCACCACGGGCGGTCCGGTCGAAAGCTACGTGCTGCGCACCGCCCTTACGCCGGGAGGGCCCATCGCCGCCACGGGTGCGGTCACGGGCACGACCACCAGCGTGTCCGGGGTGGCCAACGGCACGTATTACGCGACGGTCACCGCCGTCAATGCGCTCGGCAACAGCCCGCCCTCCGCTGAGGTCACGATCGCCGTGGGCCCGGTGGGCTCTGCGTCGCGATCCACCATGAATCCCAACGGCGTGCCCGTGTCGATCGAAGCGCGCTCGTCGATGGTCACCACCGGATTGCCGCCCTACACGACCGTGGACGACTTCGGTTTCGCCGCCGGGTCGACCCTGCGGCAAGTGCAGTGGCAGGGCATCTACTGCGTCGAGCAGAACAACGCCCCTGCCCCGGCGCCGACGGCCACGGGCTTCGTCATTCGCGTGCATCCCGATCAGGCGGGACGGCCCAACATGGCCACCGCCCTGGCCACCGCCCAGCTGACCTTGGCGCAGGCCAATCAAGTGTCACAGGGCACGTTCGCCAATGCCACGTGCGGCAATGCGACCAACACCCGATGGGCGCTCTACAACTACGCGGCCACCCTGCCGGCCGCGTTCACGGCCGCCCCGGGCGTCCGCTACTGGTTGAGCATCCAGGCCGTCACGCCGTCCTACTCAGCACATTGGGGTTGGCGGGGCGGCACGGTGGACAACCGGTTCTCGATCACCTTCTACAACGGCAGCACCTTCAACCAGACCGTGGACCGCGCGTTCGCGCTCACGCCGTAGAAGGGAACCCGCAACCACGGAGGGCGGGATCAGGCGACGGCGTGGCTGCGAGGCCGCGCTACTCGCCAGCCGCCGGGTTGCGCAGCGGTTGCGGCGGGTCCAGGCGCGCGGTCAGCCGCGACACCAGCGGCAGCAGGATCAGACCCGTGGCGGCTGCGATGGTACGGAACGGCAACCCCTCGGGATAGGGCAACAGTGCGGGGAGGCCCAGCAACGGCTCCCCGCCGCCCACGCGCAGCACGAACGACACGGCGAAGGCCGCCATCGAGCCCGTGCGGTTCGCCTTGGGATCGAACAGCGCGTAGAGCACCTGCGGGAAGAGCAGCACGAACACCAGGTCGCTCGTGAAGAACCAGAGGGCCTGCACGCTCTGCACCTTCAAGGCCAGCACGGTGGCGACGGCCCCGAAGCCGAGGATCGAGACACGAATCACCCGCCGCAGCTGCGCCACCGACAGCGACGGCCAGGCGAGGCGCTTCACGCAGTTCCAACTGAGCATCGACCCGGCTGACAGAATCGACGAGCTGAAGCTCGAGGTGACGGCGCCGACGATCGCGGCCAGTCCGAGCACGCCGATGGCGGTAGGCACGGCGTGTGCGAAGAGGAGCGGCATGGCGTCGGCAGGGGTGGCCTGCAGGCGCGCGGCCAGGTCGTCGGACCAGGGATAGGCAAACGCGCCGATGCCCATGAGCAGTGGCGGCACCGTCAAGCCAATCGTGAGCGTGCCGGCAAGCACCGACTGCCGCGCGGCATCGCGCGGAGTGCGGCACGAGAGCACGCGCTGGAAGTAGGAGTTCCACGGAATGCCGCCGAGTACCAGCATCAGCGACGTATCCCACCAACTGAAGACCGCGCCGCCGGCCCACAGCGAGGTCTGCGCGTGGGCGGGGGGGAAGATCGCCGCGCCTTCGGGCCGCGCCGCCACGTAACTGCCCCACGCGTACGCGAGCCCACCTGCCCCGTCGAGCACGAAGGGCAGGGCGGCGGCCAAGCCCAGGGCCACCAGCCCGAGCTGCACGATGTCGGTGTAGGCCACCGACCACATGCCGCCGAGCACGGTGTAGGCCGTGGTCACGACCGCCGAGAGCACGATGGCGCTCGTGAGCGGCAGGTCGAGCAGCACGCCGAAGGTGGCGCCGATGGCGACGAGCAGTTCGGCGCTCCAGAACAGCTCGCCGGCCAGCGCCGGCAGGAACAGCACGGCCGCCCAGCGTGCCCCGAAGCGCGCCTCGAGCGGGTCGATGAGGGTGGTGAAACCGAAGCGGCGCATGGTGCCGGCGAAGAACAGGCCGCCAAGAATGAGGCTGATGCCGAAGCACAGCCCGCCCTGCAGGCCGAGCTGCAGCGACGACTTGTAGGCGCCTTCGGTGGTGCCGAGCAGGTAGCCGCCATCCACCCACGTGGCCGTCATGGTGAGCGCGGCCACCCACATCGGCATGGCGCGGCCGGCCACGATGAGATCCGCCGCCGTGCCGCCGCGCGCCTTGCGCGAGGCGAGCCAGCCCACCACCAGGAAGGCGGCGTACATCGCCACGACTGCCAGAACGGCTGGACTCATGCCGCCGGTGATTGTACGGGCGCGCGCCCGTACAATCACGACGGTTCGCGGACGCGGACGGCCAGGGAGGCAGACGGCATGAAGCAGACATGCGTGGCGGTCGGATTGATGGCGGCAATGGCGATCGTCGCGCTCGGGGCCCGCGGGCAGACGCCAGCGGCCACGCGCGCCGAGAACGTCGTGCTGGTGACCCTTGACGGCGCGCGCTGGCAGGACGTCTTCGGCGGCATCGACCTCGAGATCCTGCGCAGCACGAGCGGCGAGACCCCGGTGGAGAAGACCGAGACCTACCAGCGCTTCTGGGCGGCGACGGCCGCCGAGCGCCGGGCGAAGGTGATGCCGTTCCTGTGGAATCGGCTGGTGGCGCAGGAGGGGATCATCGCCGGCAACCGCGCACTCGACAGCCGCGTCGAAGTGGCCAATACCCACCGCTTCTCGTATCCCGGCTACAGCGAGCTGCTCACCGGCGCGCCGCACGACGACGTCATCACCAGCAACGACAACAAGCGCTACTCCTTCCTGACGGTGCTCGAGTGGCTGCGGAACGACCTGCAGCTGCCGGTGTCGGGGGTGGCCGCGTTCGGCTCATGGGAGACGTTCAACTACATCGCGGAGCGCGAGGAAGGGGCCATCACGATCAACGCCGGCTACGAAGACTTCGCCGATCCCGACCCCGAGATGCGCACGCTCAGCGCGTTGCAGCACCTCACGCCCAACGGCTTCCACGGCGCCCGCCACGACATCTACACCTACCGGTTCGCGCGCGCGCACCTGCAGACCGCGAAGCCGCGCGTGCTCTACCTGGCCTTCGACGAAACCGACGACTGGGCGCACCTGAAGCGCTACGACCTCGTGCTCGACGCCCTCCATCGCAGCGACGCGCAGCTCGAGCAGCTCTGGAACTGGCTGCAGGCCGATCCGCAGTATCGCGGCAAGACGACGCTGATGCTCACCGTCGATCACGGCCGCGGGCGCACGCCGGCCGACTGGACCGACCACGGCAAAGACGTCGTCGGCGCGCACGAAACCTGGCTGGGATGCTTCGGGCCGACGGTGACGGCCCGGGGTGAGCGGAAGGGCGGCGACACGCTCTACCAGAAGCAGGTGGCCGGCACCATCGCGGCGCTGCTCGGGCGGAACTTCGCATCCGCCGTGCCCGGCGCCGCCGCGCCGATTCGCGAATGCCTCGGCGCGCCGTAGACTACCGGCGCCGGCGGCCGCACCAGGGCCGCCGAGCCCTGCGGTCCGGCGTGTTAGTGTGACACCCGTATGCACACCGGCTCCTATGTCAACGGCACCTGGTATCACCCCTCGGGCGAGGTCACGAAGAACATCAATCCGGCCGACACGGCCGACGTGATCAGCGAGTTTCCGCTGGCCACGGCCGTCGACGTGCGCAAGGCCATCGACGCCGCCACCGCGGCGTGGCGCGGATGGAAGAAGACCCCGGGCCCAGAACGCGGTCGCGTGTTGTGGCGCGCCGCCGAGATCGCGCGCCGGCGGTCGGACGAGATCGCGCGCACCCTCACGCGGGAAGAGGGCAAGGTGCTCAAGGAAGCCAAGGGCGAGGTCACCAAGGGCATTTCGCTGCTCGAGTACTACGCCGGCGAGGGCTACCGCATGCACGGCAAGACGCTGCCGTCGGAAGCGCGCGACTGCTTCGCCTATACCTTGCGCCAGCCGATCGGCGTCGTGGGGCTGATTGCGCCGTGGAACTTCCCGTGGGCCATTCCGGTGTGGAAGTCGGCGCCGGCACTGGTGGCCGGGTGCTGCGTGGTGATGAAGCCGTCGGAACTGGTGCCGGCCACGGCCTGCCTGCTCACCGAGATCTACGAAGAAGCCGGCCTGCCGCCAGGCGTGTTCAACCTGGTGGTGGGCAACGGCCCCGACGTGGGCGAGGCGATGGTGCAGGCCCCCGAGCTGCGCGCCATCTCGTTCACCGGGTCGAACCGCGTGGGCGGCGACCTCTACGTGAAGGCGGCGCGGCGCGGCGCCAAGGTCACGTGTGAGATGGGCGGCAAGAATGCCGTGATCGTGATGCCCGATGCCGACCTCGACAAGGCGGCCGCGGCCATCCACGGCGGCGCGTTCGGGTCCACCGGCCAGCGCTGCACCGCGACCTCGCGGGTGATCGCGCATCCCGACATCAAACGCGCGCTGGTCGATCGGCTGGTGGCCTCGGCGCAGAAGCTCAAGGTCGGTCCGGGCCTCGACGAGACCATGGAGATGGGGCCGTCGATTGCCGACAAGCAGTGGGCGTCGGTGCTCGCCTACATCGAGGCCGGGAAGCAGGAAGGCGCCACGCTGCTCACGGGCGGCATGCGGCCCGCGCATCTGGCCCAGGGCTTCTTCATCGCGCCCACGATCTTCGACGACGTCACGCCCGGCATGCGCATCTTCCAGGAAGAGATCTTCGGGCCGGTGCTGTCGGTGGCCACGGCCTCGAGCCTGGAAGAGGCGCTGACCAAGGCCAACGGCGTGGAGTTCGGCTTGACCACCTCGATCTTCACCCAGGACATCAACGCCGTGATGCGCTTCGTGGAAGACGTGGAGGTGGGCATGGTGCACGTGAACGAGCCCACCGTGGGCGGCGAGGCGCAGTTGCCGTTTGGCGGCACCAAGTCGACGGGCG
This sequence comes from uncultured Acidobacteriota bacterium, assembly GCA_963814395.1. Lineage (GTDB taxonomy): Bacteria > Acidobacteriota > Vicinamibacteria > Vicinamibacterales > UBA2999 > CADEFD01. The sequence goes on along the minus strand of CAWFCS010000020.1, from coordinate 146,795 downwards.
TCGGTGAGCGCGAGATGGGCGAGGACGGCTTGAACTTCTTCACCGAGATCAAGACCGTGTTCATCAACTACGCCGGCAAGGCGGAGCGCTCGCTCACCCGCTAGCGAGCGCAAGTGTGGCGGGCCGCCACGCGCGGTCGAGTACACTTCGCCCATGTTCAGCACGTCGACCGTGAAGCTATGTGCGACGGCCGGTGCGGTCGTGGCGGCGCTTGGTGCGGTCGCCGCGCAGCAGCGCGGCGGAGCGCCCAATCCGTTTCCGGGCGGCACGAACGCCGACGGGTCGCTGCGGCCCACGCCGCCCCTGACCCGGCTCTTCACGCAGGACGCCTACACCGAGTACGCCATCCTCGAGCCGGGCAGCGAGTCGTTCCGCATCCGCTTCCTGCCCGAGGAGACCCGCACCGGCGCCACCGAGCTCGTCAACGCCACACGCGGTGGCAGCGAGGGCTCGGGCGTGGAGGTCTACGACCCGCGCACCGGCAAGGCCTTGCCGTTCACCTACGAGATCGACCCGAAGGACCCGGACGTGCACGCCATCCACGCGAAGTTGCCCCTGCCGGTGCCCGCTGGCGGCATCGGCCGGGTGCTCATCTACAAGACCTACAAGGACCCGCGCACCTACACCCTGCACGGCGAGGACATCGCGTGGGTGCGCAGCCTGAGCGGCTACCGCCTCGGCGTGCTGCTGCCCAAGGGCTTCGCGTTCCTGTCGTCGAATGTCGCCGCGCAGCTCTCGACCACGAGCGATGGCCGCTTGAAACTGGCCTTCGCCAACCCGAGTGGCCAGAGCAATCCGGTGACCATTCACGCCCGCCGCACCACCGCGGCCTTCACGCCCACGACCGGCACTGACGTGTTCTTCGACGACGTGAAGACGCTCTACGACCTGCAGGCACCAGAGACCCACCGCATCGCCGTGGACCAGAGCTACAGCGACTTCCGCAAGACCAAAGATCTCGTGGCCACGCTCGACTCGCTGTCCTATCTGCCGCTCGACAACCTGCAGGTCACCGACCTCGACACCGCCAAGCGGCTCAGGCCCATGAAGGCTGGCTCCGTCACGTCGGTGGCCCTCGACGTGCCGATCATCGATGACAAGCAGAGCGCGCACCTGCGCCTCACCGGCACGATCACCGACCCGGGCTACACCGTGGCGGATGGCGACCTGGTGTTCGCACGCACGCTGAAGGGCCTGCGCAACACGGTGCTGCTGCCTGCAGGCTGGGAGGTGGCGGAGGTGTCGCAGTCGGGCACCATCGGCCGGTCCGACGGCCGCGTGTTCGTGGCGCTCATCAACCTGAACGCCGAGAACCACTACGCCGTGCGCATCCGCGCCCGCCGCGCCCACTGACGGCACCGTCGGCACCTCGCACGGCGTGCGTGCGTCGTAATGGCGTACAATCAGCGGTTGAGCACCTCTCATGAGACTGTTGCAGGCGGCGTCGTCCTCGGTTGGTTCGAAAATCCTCATTGCGCTCACCGGGCTGGCCCTGGCCATCTTCCTGATCGGGCACCTTGCGGGCAATCTTCTCTTCATCGTCGGCCCTGACGCCTTCAATCACTACGGCCACAACCTCACCAGCAACCCGCTGGTCTACGTGGCCGAAGCGGGGTTGATCGCGGTGTTCCTGCTGCACATCGTGAAGACGGTGGCCGGCGTGCTGGCCAATCGCGCCGCCCGGCCCGAGCGCTACGCCAAGCGGGCGTGGGCCAAGACCAAGAACGGCGTGAGCCGCAAGAGCTGGTCGTCGACCACGATGATCATCACCGGCACGATCACGCTGCTGTTCGTGGTCACCCACCTGATGACCTTCAAATTCGGCACGGTCTACACCACGCCCGAGGGCATCCGCGACATCTACCGGCTGCAGCTCGAGATCTTCAGCAACCCGCTCTACGTGGCCTTCTATCTGGTGGCCATGTTCATCATCTTCTCGCACCTCTGGCACGGCCTCACGAGCGCCGCCCAGTCGCTCGGCGCCGCGCATCCGCAGTGGACCCCGCGGGTGCTCACCGCCGGGCGTCTGCTCTCGGTCGCCATCGCGGGCGGCTTCTTCATCATTCCGATCTTCACCTTCTTCGTTTCGCGGGGCGCGCGATGACGCTCGACTCCAGAATCCCCGGCGGGCCCATCACCGAGAAGTGGGACCTGCGCAAATTCGAAAACAAGCTGGTGAACCCGGCCAACCGGCGCAAGTTCGAGGTGCTGGTCGTGGGCACCGGCCTGGCCGGCTCGTCTGCGGCGGCGTCGCTCGGCGAACTCGGCTACAAGGTGAAGCTGTTCGGCATCCACGACAGCCCCCGCCGGGCCCACAGCATCGCGGCTCAGGGCGGCATCAACGCCGCCAAGAACTACCGCAACGACGGCGACAGCGTCTACCGCCTGTTCTACGACACCATCAAGGGCGGCGACTACCGGGCGCGTGAAGCCAACGTCTACCGCCTGGCGCAGCTCTCGGTGCAGATCATCGACCAGTGCGTGGCCCAGGGCGTGCCCTTCGCGCGTGAGTATGGCGGCCTGCTCGACAACCGCTCGTTCGGCGGCGCGCAGGTGTCGCGCACGTTCTATGCCCGCGGCCAGACCGGCCAGCAGTTGCTGCTCGGCGCCTACCAATCGCTGATGCGCCAGGTCGATGCGGGCACCGTCGAGATGTTGCAGCGGCGCGAGATGCTGGATCTCGTGATGGTCAACGGCCAGGCGCGCGGCATCGTGTGCCGCAACCTCATCACCGGCGAGCTCGAATCGCACGCCGGCCATGCCGTGCTGCTCTGCACCGGCGGCTACGGCACGGTCTTCTATCTATCGACCAACGCGGTCAATTCCAACGTGACGGCGGCGTGGCGCGCGCACAAGCGCGGTGCCTTCTTCGCCAATCCCTGCTTCACACAGATCCACCCGACGTGCATTCCGGTGAGCGGCGACCATCAGTCGAAGCTCACGCTCATGTCGGAGAGCCTGCGCAACGACGGGCGCGTCTGGGTGCCGAAGACGCAGGGCGACACGCGTCCGCCGTCGCAGATTCCCGACGCCGAACGCGACTACTACTTGGAACGCCGCTACCCGAGCTTCGGCAACCTCGTGCCGCGCGACGTGGCCTCGCGTGCCGCCAAGGCGGTGTGCGACGAGGGCCGCGGCGCCGGCGAGTCCGGCCTGTCGGTGTATCTCGACTTCGCCGATGCCATCAAGCGGTTGGGCGCCGACACGATCAAGGGCCGCTACGGCAACTTGTTCGACATGTACAAGCGCATCACCGACGAAGATCCCTACCAGGTGCCGATGCGCATCTATCCCGCCGTGCACTACACCATGGGCGGCCTGTGGGTGGACTACGACCTGATGTCCACGCTGCCCGGCATGTTCGTGCTCGGCGAAGCCAACTTCTCGGACCACGGCGCCAATCGCCTGGGCGCCAGCGCGCTCATGCAGGGGCTGGCCGACGGCTACTTCGTGGCGCCCTACACGGTGGCCAACTACCTGGGCGGCACGGCGCTGCCGGCCGTGTCGACCAGCCACGACGCCTTCAAGGAAGCGGCGGCGGCGTCGCAGGCACGCATCGACAAGGTGCTCTCGGTGAAGGGCTCGCGCACCATTCGCGACTTCCACCGCAACATCGGGCAGATCTGCTGGGATCACGTGGGCATGGCCCGCACCGAAGAGGGACTCAAGGGCGCGCTCACGCAGATTCAGGCGCTGCGCACCGAGTTCTGGCAGAACGTGATCGTGCCGGGTGAGAAGAACAACATGAACCCGGCGCTCGACTACGCCGGTCGCGTGGCCGATTACATGGAGTTCGCCGAGCTGCTCGCGCGCGATGCCCTCGAACGGCGCGAGTCGTGCGGCGGCCACTTCCGCGAAGAGTTCCAGACGCCCGACGGCGAGGCCCTGCGCAAGGACGACGAGTACGCCTATGCCGCGGCCTGGGAATTCCAGGGCGTCGACCGGCCGTCGGTGGTGCACAAGGAAGCGCTCGTGTTCGACGAAGTGCACCCGTCGCAGCGCAGCTACAAGTAGCGTTCACACCGCAGGGATCCGCCATGTCGATGACCGTCACTCTGAAAGTCTGGCGCCAGGCCAACGCAACCGCCCAGGGCCGGATGGAGACCTACGCCGCCAGCAATGTGCATCCCGACATGTCGTTCCTCGAGATGCTCGACGTGGTGAACGACGACCTGATCCGCCAGGGCCAGGACCCGATCGCGTTCGACTCGGACTGCCGCGAAGGCATCTGCGGCAGTTGCGGCCTGGTGATCGACGGCATTCCGCATGGCCCCGATCCCGGCGCCACCACTTGCCAGGTGCACATGCGCCGCTTCAAGAGCGGCGACACCATCACCATCGAGCCGTTCCGCGCCAAGGCATTTCCGGTGCTGAAGGACCTAGTCGTGGATCGCGGCGCTTTCGACCGCATCATCGCGGCCGGCGGCTACGTGTCGATGAACGTGGGCGGCGCGCCCGACGGCAACACCCTGCCGATTCCCAAGGACGTGGCCGACCTGGCGATGGACAACGCGCAGTGCATCGGCTGCGGCGCCTGCGTGGCGGCCTGCAAGAACGCCGCGGCGCATCTCTTCACCTCGGCCAAGATCAGCCACCTGGGCCTGCTGCCGCAGGGCGAACCGGAACGCCTCCGGCGCGCCGAACGCATGGTGACGCGCATGGACGAGGAAGGCTTCGGCAGTTGCTCGAACGAAGGCGAATGCGAGGCGGTGTGCCCGAAGGGCATCTCGATCGCCAGCATCGCCCGCATGAATCGCGACTTCATGAAGGCCGCGATTGCCTAGACGGACGTAGCCTCGCGCGAGGCGCCTGGACCGCGTCGCGTCGCTCGCACCCGCACTCGCCCTGGCGCTGGCATTGGCGCCGCCAGCCGGCGCGCTGGTCACGGCCGACACGCTCTTCCAGATCGGCTCGGTGACCAAGTCGTTCACCGCGGCCGCGGTCCTCACCGCCGTATCACAAGGCGCCATTGCGCTCGACAAGCCGGTGTCTTCGTACGTGTCTGGCCTGACCGCCTGCCTTGCCCGCGGGCACCGTGGCGCGGATGCGGACGGCCACGGCAACCGTCCCGACGACCAGCCAGGAGTACGGGCAGGGCCTGTTCATCAGCCGCGGCCGCGTCGAGTTCGGTCACGGCGGGACGATGACGGGTTACGCCGCGCAGCTGTCGATCGAGGATCCGGCGGCGTTCGGCCATCCCCAGCATGCGCGGCCGCGGATTGGCGTGGTGGTTGTCGCCACCGGCGACGGCGTGAACCCGGCGGGGTTGGTCGACGCGGGAGTCGCCGTGGCCAACGCCGAATGGCGCCGTCGAGGCGGGTCGGACTCGACTACGTTCGCCGACACGTCGCCCATTCCCGAACGGCAACTTACCGCCGCTGAAGCCGCGTCCTTCGCGGGAACGTGTCGCAATCCGCGCCGCTTCACGGTTGAAGTGGTGCAGAAGGGCAGCACGCTGACCCTCAGGCGCTTCGGCCGCGACTTCCCGATGCGCGCGTTCGAGGCACGCCCACCAGCCCGACCTCGCCGCCATCGGGCGCAACCACGGTGACCACCAGTCGCGGGCTGGTGGTCACGAACACGAACGAGCTGCGCCTCCACTGCACGCTGCACGCGTCGATGGTCGGGAGCATCAACGGCTCGGCCGCGCCCAATCCGCCCTGCCCGGCCAATACGGCTACCGCTGCTAGACCGACGGCGTCGCGCCAGCGCCGGACGGTCACATCCCACCTGCATCACCGCTAGAGTCGCTTGCGTAACACGCCTTCGAGAAACGCCCGGTCGATGGCGTCCTGCGGTCGGTAGGTGTTCTTGGTGCGGATCAAGGCGGCGGGGCTCGCCACGGGCACCATCACGCCGCCGAGGTCCATGACCTCGACGTCGACGGCCACATCCGCGTAGCTGAGTCCGCAGGCGCGGCCCATGAGGTCGACGATCACTTCATCCACGACGCGCACGACCTCGAATTCCCGCACATCGGAGTCGGCGACGTCGGCTGCGGCATTGTCCACCAGCACCGCGAGTGCCTGCTTCACGCGCGCCACGTTGGCCGGGTCGTCGTCGACGAGGAAATCGATGTCCTTGGTGAAGCGGCCGGCGCCGTGTGCCAACACCGCGAAGCCGCCGATGAGCAGATAGCGTGCCCCGGCGTCGTTCAGCGCTCGGCAGATGCGGGTGAGGTCTTCGGGCTCCGGCGCGCGCGCTGCATCTCGGCTGTCATCCACTGTTCGGCCTCGTCATGACTCGAAAAGCGGTACACGCCCTTGCGGGCCAGCGCGGGCGTGCCGCGCAAGGCCGCGGCCATGCGCGCCAGGCGTCCCTGATCGGCGAGTGCCGATCCGTCTTGCTGCCGTGTGCCGACGACTTTCATCATCAGTAGTGTAGCGCTCCTCGACCGCGGATATCCTGTGAGGCATGTTCGGCTTCCGCTGCGCCGTGGGCGCGTTGTTACTGCTCGTCCCGGTGGTCGGCGTCATCAGCGCTCAGGCCCCCGCTGACACAGTGGCGGACGAACTCACGCGCATTGCGCCGACGCGGGATGGTTACCGCGTCGGCCCGATTGGACTCACCGCCGCCGGTCGCGGCATCGCGGCGCTCGAGCCGGCGTTGCCCGCGCTGCCGACGCAGCCGCGCATCGTGCTCGTGGCGGGGCTCGACGGATCGCGCGAGGGCACGAGGGCCGTGCTCGATGTGCTCGCCTGGCGCCTGGCCGACCCCTCGCTCGTCAGGAACCGCCGGCGCTGGCAAGTCGCCGCGGTGCCCTGCGTGCTGACGGAGCGCTGCGACCCGGGCGGAGGCACATCCGCCGCTGCTGCGGCCGCGGGCCCGTCCGTTGCGGATGGCCCCGCCGCGCCACCCTCATCGGGCCCCGTGTTCCCACCGGACAAGGGCTACTTCGACGCCCACGAATTCCGGGAAGCACGCTACCTATGGCGCTGGGCCACCATGCTGGCGCCCGACCTCGTGATCGAGGTACGGCACGGGGCCACGCTCGAGTGGCGCGGCAACGCCCTGGGACGCGCGCGAGTGCCGGGCAGCGGCGTCGCGACGGAGGACTCGCTCGCGGGGGCGCTCGGCGCCGCGGCTCCGGGGGGATTGGCGCCCGTCGCAGCACTGCAGGTGAGCGGTCCGCCGGCGGCGGTGACGCGTGCCGTGCGTGAGTTGCTCGACGGCCGGCCCACGCCGTCGCCCTCGCCGCTGCACCGGGCGCTCACCGCCCGGCAGGTGCGTTCGCCGCTCGAGATCGCCCGCATGCTGGCCGCGCGCTATCCCGCCACGCCGAACATGAGCTACATCCCGGCGCTGTCGTGGAGCGGCGCGCTTCGCGTGTCGGCGCTCACGGGCGACCCGCAGTATCGGGCCCGCGCCCTGGCGCAGATGACGCCGTTTCTCTCAGGCGCGAAGCCGGCCATCGCCGAGCCGTTCCTGCTCACGAGCCTGGCCGGGCATCAGGCGTTCTTCGATCTGGCCGAGGGCGACGGCAATCGCGAGGCCGATGCGCTGGCCCGGCGCGCCGCTGACGCGATCCTCGGCGTGGCGCCCGGCGAGATCGTGCGCGTCGCCACGTCGTGGACCGACGACATGTTCATGGCCACCTCGGTGCTCGCGCGCGCGGCCAGGCGCACCGGCGATGCGCGATACGCCGACGCGGCGGCGCGCCTGCTCACCTCGTACGCCACGCGCCTGCAGCGGCCCGACGGTCTCTTCATGCACGCTGCGAGCGGTCCCCATGCCTGGGGCCGGGGCAACGGCTTCGCGGCGTTCGGGCTCATGGAGGCGCTGACCCACCTGCCGGAGTCGTGGCCGGCGCGGCCGCGGTTGCTCGACAGCTTTCGGCGGCTGATGAGTGGCTTGCGCCGCCATCAGGCGTGGGATGGCTCCTGGCATCAGGTGGTGGATGAACCCGGCACCTATCGCGAGCTCACCGTCACGGCGATGACCGTGGCGGCGATGGCCCGCGGTGTGCGACTCGGCTGGCTCGATCGCAGCTTCGACGAGGTGGTGCAGCGGGGCTGGCGGGCGGTGCAGGCGCGGGTCTCAGAAACCGGCGACCTCGTGGACGTGTGCACCGGCACCGGCGCCGGACCGAACGCCACGCGCGAGTACTATCTCCATCGGCCCGCCATCTTCGGAGCCGATGACCGCGGCGGTGCCATGGCCCTCACCGCCGCTCTCGAGATGCACACCCTCATCGCCGCCAAGTAGGAGACCTCATGCGAAATCTCGTGGTTCTTGCCTCGTTGCTCACGCTGACGGCGTGCAGTGCCCAGGCACCGTCGCAGAGTGCCGGGCCGGCCGCATCGCCGGCCCCTGCTCCAACGCCGTCCACGGGCGCCGACTACCGATCGCTGCAGGCCCTGCTCGACGCGCAGATGCCGTCGATTCCCGCCAAGGCGGGGATCTGGGTGAAGCACCTCACCACGGGGGAAGAGGCCAACGTCAACGGCGACGACACGTTCAACTCCGCCAGCGTGATCAAGATCCCCGTGGCGGCGCAGGCCCTCGAGATGGTCGATGCCGGCACGCTGAGACTGAGCGACCGCACGACCCTGCGCGCGGAAGACATACGCGGCGGCTCGGGCATCTTCCGCTATCACGACGCCGGCCTGCAGCCCACGTTGCGCGACATCCTGCTGCAGATGATCATCACGAGCGACAACACCGCCACCGATCTGGCCATCGCCAAGGTGGGCGGCGTGGCCAGCGTGAACGCCTGGCTGACGAAAGCCGGCTACGCGGACCGCATGCGGCTGGTGCAGACCACCGGCGATCTGTTCAAGAAGTACGAAGCCCTCACGCCGGCCGACGACCGCAACGCGAAGACCAACAGCGACCGCGCGTTCTGGCTCGGGGAGCTCACGCCGCGGGCCACCGGCCTGATGCTCGAGGCGATCGAGAAGCGCACGCTGCCCTCGAAGGTCGGCGCCGACGAGCTGATCCGCATGATGCGGGCTCAGCAATCGGGCGCGCGGCGGCTGCCGCACTTCCTGGTGGGCGTGCCGGTGGCGCACAAGACCGGCGACTTCGGCCCAGTGCTGGCCAACGACGTGGGCATCGTCTACGCCACGTCGGGCCCGATCGTGGTGAGCTTCTTCCTGAACGCCATCACCGAGCCGTATGGCGACGCCGAAGACCGCATGGGCCGCCTCACGCAGCAGATCGTCGCCTACTTCGACCGGTAGATCCTGATGTCGCCGCCCTCCGCTCCGGCCGCGCCAGGGCCAGACCTCTGGATTTCCCGTCCCTGGGTGGATCTCGTCGTGGGCTGCGGCGGCTGGTCGTTGCCGTTGCTCGCGCTGTCGTACGCGCTCACCGGCGACGACGAGCGCGCCTGGGCCGCCGTGTTCTACAGCCTCGCGCTGGTGGCCAACTACCCGCACTACATGGCCACGATCTATCGCGCCTACGGGGCCACGGCGCGCGCCGCCCACCGGGCCTACACGGTCTACGGCACGGGCGTGCTCGTGGCGCTGGGCGTGCTCGCCCATGCCGACGTCCGCCTGCTGCCGGTGCTGTTCACCGCCTACGTGGTGTGGAGTCCGTGGCACTACAGCGGTCAGAACTTCGGCCTGCTGCTGATGTTCGCGAAACGAGGTCACCTCACCGTGGCTCCGGCCGCCCGGCGCCAGTTGCGCGTGGCGTTCGTGGCCTCGTACGTGATGCTGCTTGCGGCTTTCAACGAAGGGCCCTCGAGCGACCCCGTCGTGCTGTCGCTCGCGTTGCCCGCCACCATCACGCGCCTCGTCGGCGGACTCGCCGGCGTCGTGTTCCTGGTGTGCGGCGCCACCAGCCTGGTGCCGCTGTGGCGGTCGGGACCAGCGCGCGTCACCGCCGCGCCGCTGCTGCTGTTCCTCACGCAAGGGCTATGGTTCGTGGCGCCGGTCGCGATCGCGTGGCTGACGGGCACGGTGTCGCCGCAGACCCGCTACAGCTCCGGCATCCTGGCGCTGATGCATTCGGCCCAGTATCTGTGGATCACCCAGTACTTCGCCCGTCGCGAGCAGGGCCGTGCCTTTGCCGCGTGGCGCTACTGGGGCGCGGTGATGCTCGGGGGGATGGCGTTGTTCCTGCCGGTGCCCTGGCTCGCCAGCTACGTGGCGCACGTCGACTTCACGGCCAGCGTGCTGATTGTGACGGCCGTCGTGAACCTGCATCACTTCATGATCGACGGCGTCGTGTGGAAGCTGCGCGATCCCAGCGTGGCCCGCGCGCTGACCGCGCCGCATGGGGCTCCTGTGGTGTCCGCCGAGCCCCCGAAGGCCGCGCGGTGGCCCACCGCGGCAGTAGTCACCGCCGCGCTGGCGCTCGTCGGCCTGGCTGGCCTCGATCAGTGGCGCTACCGTTTGGCGCTGCGCGACGACGACCCGGCCGCGCTCTCGGCGGCGGCGCGGGTCAATCCCTACGACTCAGTCGTGCAGACGCGCCTCCTGCGCTCCCTCGTCGAACGCGGCGACACGGCGGCCGCCCGGGCGTTCCTCGACGAGCTCGTCGCGGCGAGCCCGGACGATGCGCGCGTGCGCGTGAATGCCGGCGTGCTGGCCCGTGAGGAGGGACGCGTCGACGACGCGATCCGGCACTGGCGCGCCGCCCTGGCGATCGACAAGTCGCAGCTCGAGGTGGAGCTCTACCTGGCCGAGCTGCTCGACGCGCAGGGGCGCGCCGCCGAGGCGGTGGCGCATTACCGCGCGTATCTCGAGCAGGTGGTGGCCCGGCGCGGCGATGCGGCCGCTGACCCCGCCACCGTCGTGCCCGTCGTGGTGAAGTTCGGCGACGCACTGGCTCGCGTTGGTCAGCCGGCGGCGGCGCGCACGCAATTCGAGCTGGCGGTGCGCATGGCGAGACAGACCGGCCTCGTCGACGTGGAGCAGACGGCGCGCGAGCGATTGTCGATGACGCCCTGAGGCGAGTGCCGGCGGGGTCACGCCCGAACACGCACGCGGGTCGCGTCGTGGTTCAGCCCGCCACGGCGTCGAGCAGGTGCTGGGTCCACGCGATCTCGTCGTCGTTCACGAGGTGGCCCATGCCGGCGTAGATTCGGCGCGTGACCGCCGCACCCATGCGCGTGCACAGCTCCGCGCTTTCGGTCACCCGCCATTCGGGCACGTGGCTGTCGTGGTCGCTGCAGCCGAAGAACATCGGCGTGCCCACGAAATCGCCGAGCGCTGTCCAGGCCGTGCCGGCCGGACCCACCACGCCGCCGCTGAACACCACCACGCCGCCGAAGCGCGACGCCTGACGCACCGCGAATTCCGCCACGAGGCAGGCGCCCTGCGAGAACCCGAGCAGCACGATGCGTGACCGCGGAATGCCGGCCGTCTCCACGCGGCGCACCAGCGCCGCGAGCGCCCCCAGCCCCGACGACAAGCCCGGCTCGTTGCTCGCGATCTCGGCCAGGAAGCTGTAGGGATACCACGTGCGGCCAGCGGCCGCCGGCGCCAGGTAGGTCAGGTGCGGCCGGGCCAGCCGCGGCACCAGATCCAGGATGTTGGCCGGCGCGGCACTGCGCCCGTGCACCATGATGACGGCCACTGGGGCCTCACCCAACGGCACACCGGCCTCGACCACCGGCTGCCCGGCGTGCGGATCCATCAGCGGTAGACCACGGGAGCAAGGTTGGCTTCGATCGTCGCGCGATGGCGCTCTTCCCACGGCGGCAGCTTCAAGCCACGGCCGAGTGACGACAGGTCTTCGTCCACGGTGAATCCGGGCTGCACGGTGGCCACCTCGAACAGCACGCCACCGGGCTCGCGGAAGTAGATCGACTGGAAGTAGCAGCGATCGCGCACCTCGGTCACCTGCACGCCGAGCGACAGCAGCTCCTCGCGGAGCTGCACCTGTTCGGCGTCGCTGGCGATGGCCATGGCCACGTGATGCACCGTGCCGATGCCGTTCACGGCGGCCACTGCGGCTGGGTCGACGACGATGTCGATGACGTGGCCCGGGCCGTCGCCTCCCGCCGCCACGCGCGTGCGGTTGCCGGCTTCGCCGATCACGCGGTAGCCCAGCACGCCGGTCATGAGCGCCACGGTTGGGGCCAGTGCGCGCACGCACAGCGTGACGCTGTGCAGGCCGCGAATCGCCTCGGTTCCGCCGAGGTCGTGGCCCAGCCACGGCGTCCGTGTGTCCTGCCCGTTCGCCACGAGTTCGAACCACAACCCCGACGGGTCGTCGACGCGGAGCACCGCGTCGCCGAAACGCGGTTCCACGTCGTGGGCGGCGACGCCGGCGGCCGCGAAGCGACGGCGCCAGAGGTCGAGGGCGTCGGCCGGCACCGAAAAGGCGGTCGCCACCACCTGTCCCGCGCCCTTGGTGCCGACGCGCACGCCGCGGCCGGCGTAGGGGAAGGTCGTCCAGATGGTGCCCGGCGCCCCGTGCTGGTTGCCGTAATAGAAGTGATAGACGTCGTGGTTGTCGAAGTTGACCGTCTTCTTGACCAGCCGCAGGCCGAGGAGGTCGAGACAGAAATCGAGGTCGGGCTGGGCCTCGGCGACGGTGGCGGTGACGTGATGCAAGCCGACAATCGAGGCAGCCATCGTTCGATTCTATCGCCAGCCCTGCGCCGCGTCGCCGTTACACTATCGGCCATGCGTGTCGCCTTGCTCGTGCTCATCTGCGCCGTCGCGACGGCGTCTTCAACCCTGGCGCAGGCGCTCGAGCCTTTCTGGCCTGGCGCCCAGTACGACCCGAAGATTCCCACCCTCGAACAGGTCGTCGGTCACGCCTCGGGCGACAAGGTCACGACGCCCGAGCAGATCGCCGCCTACCTGCGCGCGCTGGCGCAGGCCGCGCCCGACCGGACCCGGCTCACCGAGTACGCCCGAACCTGGGAGGGCCGCCCACTCTGGCTCTTCGTGATCGGCAGCCCCGACCGCATCGCGAAACTCGAGCAGGTGAAAGCCGACATCAAGCGTCTGGCCGACCCGCGTACGCTCGCCCCGGCCGAGGCCGCCCGCCTCGTGGCGTCGTCGCCGGTGGTGGTGTGGCTCGTGCACGGCGTGCACGGCAACGAGATCAGCTCGGGCGACGCCGCACTGCTCGAGGCCTACCATCTGCTGGCGGCCCGCGGCGACGCCGGCGTCGACGCGGTGCTGCGCGACGCGCTCGTGCTCATCGACCCGATGCAGAATCCCGACGGCCGCGCCCGCTTCATCTTCCAGAATCTGCAGGGCCAGGCGGCGGCGCCCGATCCGGCGCCCTACAACGCCGAGCACGACGAGCCCTGGCCGGGCGGCCGCTCGAACCACTACCTGTTCGACATGAACCGCGACTGGTTCGCCCAGACGCAGCCGGAAACGCGCGGCCGCATCCAGATCGCGCTCGACTACTTTCCGCAGGTCAACGTCGACCTGCACGAGCAGGGCGGCAACAACAGCTACTACTTCGCGCCGCCCGCCGATCCGCTCAACCCGCATTACACCAAGGCGCAGATCGCCGGCTTCGACCTGTTCGGCCGGGCCAATGCCGCGCGCTTCGACGAACGCGGCTGGCCCTACTACGTGCGCGAGGTCTACGACGGGTTCTATCCTGGCTACGGCGACAGCTGGCCCATGCTGCACGGCTCGATTGGCATGACCTACGAGCAGGCGTCGGCGCGCGCCTTGTCGTTTGCCCGCACCGACGGCACCGTCATGACTTTCCGCGACGGCGTGCTGCATCATTTCAACGCCGCCATCACCACGGCCATCACCGCCGCCCGCAACCGCGAGCGTCTGGTGCGTGACTTCCTCGACTACCGCCGCAGCGCGGTGACGGAAGGCGAGAAGAGCGCGGTGCGCGACTACGTGCTCGTGCCTGGGCACGACCCCTCGCGGGCCGCCGCGCTGGCGCGCAATCTCGCCACCCAGGGCATCGAGGTGCGCCGCGCCGACGCGCCGGTCACCGTCGGCCCGCGCACCATTCCTGCCGGCGCGTACCTCGTGTCGAACGCCCAGCCCGCCGGCCGCCTGGTGCGCAACCTGCTCGATCTCGACACGAAGCAGGATGCCGCGTTCATCGCCCGCCAGGAGGAACGCCGCAAGCGCCGCCAGCCCGATCAGATCTACGACATCACCGGCTGGAGCCTCCCGCTCGCCTACGACGTAGAGGTCGTGACCAGCGCCGTGGCGATCGCCACGGCAACCACGCCCGTGCCGGCGTCGTATGCCGCGGCGACCGCGCCGCGCCCGGTGGCCGCCGCCAAGGTGGGTTATCTCGTGCCGTGGGGGTCGGCCGCGGCTGCCTTCACCGCCGAAGCGGTTGCGCAGGGCCTGCGCGTGCACAGCGTGGGCGGCGCGTTCACGCTGGCTGGACGCAGCTACCCGATTGGCACCGCGCTCGTGCGCACGGCCGGCAATCCCGCCGACCTGCCGGCCCGCGTGGCGGCCCTGGCCGCGAAACATGGGGCCGAGGTGGTGCCGATCGATTCCGCGTATGTGGACTCTGGCACCTCGCTCGGCAGCAACGACACGGGCTTCGTGAAAGCGCCGCGCGTGCTGCTCGCATGGGACGCGCCCACCTCGACGCTCTCGGCCGGCTGGACGCGCTGGGTGCTCGAGCGCCGTTTCGGGCAGGCCGTCACGGCGGTGCGTACGGGCTCGCTCGGCCGCGTCGACTTCTCGCGTTACGACGTGGTGGTGCTGCCCTCGGGCAACTACGCCGGCCAGATCGGCGACGCCGTGCTCACACGCCTGAAGGACTGGATCCGCCTGGGCGGCACGCTCGTGACCCTGGCCGACGCCACCCGCTGGGCCAGCACCGCGGCTGCGGGGTTGCTCGACACCAATGCGCTGCTCAAGGACGGCCGCCCCGACGTGCCGGCCACGACCGGCGCGGCCGCGAAGCCCGACGCCAAGACTCCGGATCCCGTCGAGGTCGCGTTCGACAAGGCCATACAGCCCGACCGTGAGCGTCCCGACGCGCAGCCAGGCGCCTTGCTGCGGGCCACGGTCGACACCGACCATTGGCTGAGCGCGGGCAGTGATGCCGAGACGCAGGTCGTGATCGAGGGCTCGCGCGTGTTCGCGCCGATCAAGCTCAACGCCGGCCGGAACGTCGTGTACTACGCGCCGAAGCCGGCGCTGGTGGCCTCAGGGCTGATCTGGCCAGAAGGCCAGGATCTGCTCGTGCGGAAGGCCTATCTGATGCATCAGCCGATGGGGCAGGGGCACGTCATCGGCTTTGCCGAGGACGCGACCTACCGGGGATACACGGAGGCGTCGATGCTGTTCTTCATGAACGCCGTGCTGTTGGGGGCAGCCTACTGAACCGATAAACACGCTGGACTGTCCGTACGGCTGATTCTGAAGTGACCACCCGGTCACGCCCAGTGTCATACCCGTGACTTAGCCCAGCCATGCACAAGTTCCGATTCCGCTCGATTCTGGCCGCCGCGGCTCTCGCCTTCGCCTTCCTCACGCCCTCGGCCGCTCAGGCCCAGCCGGTGCCCACGGCCACCGTGGCCCCGCCGGCCGCGCCGCTGATTGGCGAGCCGCTGGTCTTTCCCGTCGCCTTCGACAACACCGGCGCCGCCACGGGGTATGGCCCCTACGTCGATCTGGTGCTGCCGGCCACGGGCATCGACGGCGCGGGCGCGGCCACCGACGACGGCATCACGTTCGGCTCGGCCACCTATCTGGGCACGCCCGTCACGAGCGTGGTGCTCACCTTCGACGGCGCCGGCAACGCGAACCATCCCTACGCGCGCACGGCCGCGGGCCTGCCCGTCGTCGTCACCGGCACGCCGGGCTACCAGCTAGTGGTGCTGCAACTGCCGTTCGGCAGCTTCACGCCCAATCAGCCGGTGGCGACCGTTCAAGTCACCACCACTCTCAGCACCTTGGCAGATGCCAATGCCGCGCTGAACATCCGCGCGCGTGGCGGCTTTCAGTACGGCGCTGACCCGCTCAGCAACCCCGCCACCGATCCCTCGACGCTCGGCACCTTCACCGCCAACCAGCCAGTGACGCCCACCATCTGGCGACTCACCAAGACCTACGTCGGACCCGAAGACGAAACGGCGACGGGTCCGAACTTTCCGCGGCAGTACCGCATCGATGTGGATATCGCCACCGGCCAGACCGTGACCGCGGTGGATCTCACCGACGCGCTGCCGGGTAACCTGCAGTTCCTCGCCGTCGTCGGCACGCTCATCAACAACGCCCCGGCGGCGGCCACGGCCATCGCCACGCCGTCGACGACCGCGCCGGGTGGCACGCTCACGCGTCGCTTCGCCTCGGTGGACGGCACCGCCAGCACGCAAGACGTGTCGGTGATCTTCAGCTACTTCGTGCCGCGCGTGAACAGCGCGGCCGGAGCGGTCATCGACCCGACGAGCGGCGATGACGCCACGTCGGTGAACGACGCCAGCAGTCAGGGCAACTGGACGCCAAGCGACTTCCGCGACGCGCCCACCGCCATCACGAGCAACGTCACGGTCAACGACCACACCCTGACGCCCAAGTCGCTGGCGATTCAGAAGGGCGTCGCCGTGGCCATCGACACCGGCGGGGCCGGGCCCACGCCCGGCGACACCCTCGAGTACACGCTGGCCGTGCAGGTGTCCGACTTCTTCGCCCTTCAGGATCTGGTGCTCACCGACCTCATCTCCGACGGTCAGCGGCGCGACCCCGGCTTCGTGCCCACGCTGACGATTGCCGAGCACAGCGGCGGAGCCTCGGCCGCCGCCGCCATGAACGCCGCCAACTTCACCTTCGTGGTGAGCGGTACCACCGGCGACACGACCGCCACCTTCCAGGTCGGGGCCGAGCAACTCACCCGCGGCCTCGACGCCCGCCTCATCGGCGGTTGCGTGCCGGCCGGCGGCACGGGCGGGCCTGCGCCGGACTGCGCCCTCTTCAACGGCGGCGCCACCACGGTCACGGTGGTCTACCGCACCGTGATCCAGGACGCCTTCAGCAACACGTTCCCCTCGGGCGACGCCTCGGTCGACCACGGCGACGTGCTCACGAATGCCGTCACCGCGCAGGCCGACCTGCTGTCGGTGGCGAATCCCGCCGTCGTCACGGGCAGTGACGAGGCCGACACGAGCGGGGCCAGCGTCACCATTCTCACAGGCACGCTCACCAAGTCGATTTACGCCATCAACGGCAACACCAGCTTCGGCACGGCGCGGCTCGGCCCCGGCGACACCGTCACGTACCGGCTGCGCTACACGCTGCCGTCGAGCGACATGGAGCCGGTGACGATTTCGGACTACCTGCCGCTGCCGGTGCTCTTCGCCACCGAAGTGACCTCGTTCGTGGCCAGCGGCGGCGCCGGTGTGCCCGCGGCGGGCACCGCCAAGTTCGGCCCCGGCGACACGTTCTTCGCGCTGTCGGGCAGCGTGCCGACGATTGCCACCGATGCCGGCGCCAACGCCGTCGTCTTCACCTATCCCGCCTTCGACGATCCAAGCAACACCGCCACGGCCATCGAGATTCTCTTCACGGTCACCGCCTCGAACCAGCCGTTTGCCGACGGGCTGTTCCTCACGAACCAGGCGCGCGTCGAGGAGGGCACGACCAACGCGGGCGCGATCTTCGTCGATGCCATCGTGCAAATCCAGCTCAACGAGCCGAACCTGCGCGTCACCAAGGGCGTGGTCACGAGCAGCAATCCGGCCGACGTGTATGCCCCGACGACGGTGGGGCCGGTGACGTTCAGCGCGCCTGGCACCGCCGGCTATCGCGGCTCGGCCACGATCACCTCGACCGGCCTCACGGCCACGCCGATCAACAGCAACGTGTCAGCGCTCGATGCCGGCGACGTGGTCACGTTCGCAATCGTCGTGGAGAACACCGGCAGCGGTCCCGAAGGGGCGTTCGACGTCACGTTCCGCGACACGCTCCCGGCCGGCTTCGTGACGCCCGCGAACCTTGCGGCGCTCAATCTCAGCATCACCGACGGCACCGGCGCCGCGGTGCCGTTCACCGATTTGGGCGGCGGTCCGTTTGCGGGCGGCGGCGGCCTCTTCGGCAGCGGCCTGCGCCTCAACGACCCGAGCGCGGCGCAGGGCGCCCTGGCGACCTACGCGGCCGCGACCGGCACGAACCTCGCCATCATCACCTACGACTTGGTGGTGG
This sequence comes from uncultured Acidobacteriota bacterium, assembly GCA_963814395.1. GTDB lineage: Bacteria > Acidobacteriota > Vicinamibacteria > Vicinamibacterales > UBA2999 > CADEFD01. Next base: position 128,736 of record CAWFCS010000020.1, on the reverse strand, counting down.
ACGGCGCGGTCGCCGTGAACCAGACGCTCACCAACACGGCCACGCTCAGCAACTACGCGGGCACCGAGGGTGGCCCAGACTTCACCACCGTGGACCAGACCGACCCGGCCACGGTCACGACGGCGCCGCCGTCGTCCACCAAGGTCATCGTCAGCAGCAATCAGGCGCACACCACCGGCAACAACGTCGCGATTGGCGAACGCGTCGTCTATCGCGTGACGGTGCGCGTGCCCGAAGGCGCGACGCCCAGCGCCACGCTGCTCGACGTGCTCGATTCCGGCCTGGCATTGCTGAGCCTCGACGCCATCACGGCGTCGCCTGGTCTGTCGGCGGCCAACGGCAGCTTCGCCGCGGTGCTGGCGGCGGCGACCGTTTCGGCCGAACCGGTGCCGAGCGTGCTGCCCGAGAACCAGGGCCGTCGCATCGGCCTGGACTTCGGCACGATCACGAACACCGATACCGACAACGCCACGAGCGAGACGATCACCGTCGACTACACCGTGGTCGTGCTCAACAGCCCTGGCAACAACCGTGGCGTGGGCCGCAACAACGCCGTGTCGTTCGGTTTCACGGGCGGCTCGGCCAACGCCGCCGCCCCGAACGTGACCATCGTGGAGCCCACGCTGCAGGTCGCGAAGACGGCTGCGCCCACGGGCGGCGATGCCGGCGACCCGATCAGCTTCACCGTGACGCTGTCGCACGCCGCGGCCAGCAACGCCACGGCGTTCAACGCCACGTTGTCCGACGTGCTGCCCGCGGGCCTCACCTTCGTGAGCGCGGCGTTCCAGTCGGGCACCGCGCCCACCACGATCAACACGGCGGGCGGTCTGGCCGCCACGTGGGACACGTTTGCCGTCGGCAACACCAGCACGTTCCAGGTGCTGGCCACCATCGACACGGGGCTGGCGTCGGGCACCGTGCTCACGAACACCGCCAACGCCGACTACACGAGCTTGCCCGGCAGCGTGACCACGGCGCAGTCGCCCTACAACACCCTCTCGACCGAGCGCACGGGCAACACCGCCGATCCCGGTGGCGTCGAGAACGACCATCGTGCCGCCGGCAGTGCCACGGTCACCGTCAGCAACGCCGCCGTCACGAAGGTGGTCGTCAGCACCAACCAACCGCACACGGCCGACCCGAGTGTGGCGGTGGGCGAGGTGCTGACCTATGCGGTGACGGTGTCGGTGCCCGAGGCGGTGTCGAACGGCGTCACCCTGGTGGACACGCTCGACCCCGGTCTGGCGTTCGTCGGCTTCGACAGCCTGGTCGTGAGCAATCCTGGCGCCGTCACCACGAGCGTCGGCGGCGGGTTCCCGGCGGTGCTGGCCGGTGCGGCGTTGTCGAATCCCGGCGGAGCGAATCCCGAAACAGCCGGCAGCCGGGTCACCTTCAACTTCGGCACGGTGACCAACACCGACACGAACAGCGGCGTCGCCGAGACGATCACGCTGACCTACCGCGCGGTCGTGCTCAACACCGCGGCCAACCTGCGCGGCCAGACGCGCAACAACAGCGCCGCCTGGACGACCGGCGGCAACACCGTGACGGCCTCCGCTCCCGACGTCACGATCGTCGAGCCGACCCTCGGCGTGGTGAAGACCGCGGCCCCCCTGACCGGCGACGCCAATGACGCGGTGACCTTCACCATCGTCGTGTCGCACGCCGGCGCGAGCAACATCGGCGCCTTCGACCTCGTGCTCTCGGATCCGATTCCCGCGGGCATCACGGTCACGGCCGGGCCCACTGTCACCGCTGGCCTGGCGCCGACGACGCTCGTGCTCTCCGCCGGCACCGTCACGGGCACGTGGCCGTCGTTCCCGTTCGGTACGACCTCGACCATCACGGTCACGGGCACGCTCGACGCGAGCATCGCGCCTGGCACGGTTACGACCAACACGGCGACGATCGCCTGGACCAGTCTGCCCGGCGCGATTGGCGCGACGCAGTCGCCCTACAACGGCCTGGCCGTGGAACGCACGGGCAATCCCGCGGCGCTGGGCGGCGCGGCCAACACCTACACAGCCAACGATCCGGCCACCGTGACGCTCAACAGCAACACCTTGTCGGGGCGCGTGTATGTGGACGCCAACAACGACGGCGTGTTCGTCGTTGGTGAGGCGCCGATTGCCGGGGTGATCGTGACGCTCACCGGCACCGACCACCTGGGCAACCCGGTGACGCGCACGGCCGTCACGCTGGCCGATGGCAGCTACCAGTTCACGGGCCTTCGGCCCGGCACCTACACCGTGCGCGAAACGCAGCCCACGGCCTACGCCGATGGCCTCGACGCTGCCGGCAGCGAAGGGGGCACGGTCGGCAACGATGTGATCTCGGCCATCGACATCCCGCTCGGCGGACCCACCACCGCTATCGACTACAACTTCGGCGAGCGGCCGACGGCCGACCTGCAGGTGACGAAGACCGACGCGCCGGATCCGGTCGTGCCCGGCACGGCGTTGACCTATACGCTCGTCGTGCGCAACAACGGCCCGAGCATCGCCGACAACGTGGTCTTCCGCGACCCGCTGCCGACCGGCACGGCCTTCACGTCGCTGAATGCGCCGGGCATGACGTGCACCACGCCGGCCGTCGGCGCCTCGGGCGATGTCGTCTGCTCGACGGCCACGCTGGCCGTGGGCGCCACGACCACGCTCACGCTCGTGGTGCAGGTGTCGCCCACGCTGCTCGACGGCGCCGTCATCACCAACGCCGCGGCCGTGCGGTCGGATACGCCCGACCTGGTGCCCGCCAACAACAGCGACATCGAGCCCACGACCGTGGCCGCGCCGACCAGCGCCGACCTGGCGATTGCCAAGACCGACGCGGTCGATCCGGTCGTGACCGGCGCCAACATCGTCTACACGCTGACCGTGCGCAACAACGGTCCGGCGAGTGCCACCGCCGTGACCGTGAACGACACGCTGCCGGCCGGCGTGACGTTCGTGTCGGCCACGCCGAGCCAGGGCGCGGCCTGCACCGGCTCGACCACCGTGTCGTGCGTGCTCGGCGCGCTCGCGTCGGGCGCGCAGGCGACCGTGACCGTCACGGTCACCACGAGTGCTCCGGGTGTGGTCGTGAACACCGCCACGGTGAGCGGCGCCGAACCCGACCCCGCACCCGGCAACAACACCGCCACCGAGCCCACCACCGTGGGCAATCCCGGCGACGCCGACCTGCGCGTGGCCAAGATCGACACGCCCGATCCGGTGCTGGTCGAGGGCCTGGTGGCCTACGCCATCGTGGTGGAGAACCGCGGCCCCGCAGCGGCCGCCAACGTGACCCTGACCGACCCGGTGCCGGCCAACACGCTCTTCGAGAGCTTCGCCGCTCCGGCTGGCTGGACCTGCACCACGCCAGCCGTCGGCGCGACCGGCCTCGTCTCGTGCGGCGCCGCCTCGCTGGCGGTGGGCGCGACGGCCACCTTCGACCTGCGCGTGCGCCTCGCGCCGGGCACGCCGCCCGGCACCGCACTCAGCAACACCGTGGTGGTGGGTTCGGCCACGCCCGATCCCGACCCGGTGAACAACACCGACATCGAGCCCACCCTGGTCGTGGGGCCCGGCACCGCCGACCTCTCGATCGTCAAGACCGACGCGCCCGACCCGCAGATCGCCGGCGTGCCGGTGAGCTACACGTTCACGATCACGAACCACGGCCCGGCCACGGCGACCAACGTGACGGTGACCGACCCGCTGCCCGCGGGCACCGCCGTGATCGCGTCATCACCTGGATGCTCGGTGTCGGCTGGCACGCTGTCGTGCACGATCGGCACGCTGGCGCCTGGCGCCAGCACCGCCGTGGGCGTCACGATCAGCACCCCGCCCGTGCCCGGACTGCTCACCAACGTGGCGACGGTGAGTGCCACTGAGACCGATCCGGTGCCGGCCAACAACAGCGAGCCGGAAGACACCACGCTCGTGCAGCGCGCCGACGTGCGGATCGACAAGACCGGGCCGGCCACGGCCACGCCCGGCAGCACGGTGGTCTACTCCCTGACCATCACCAACGACGGACCGTCGGTGGCCGACAACGTGTCGGTGGCCGACGCCACGCCGGCGGGCCTCACCTTCGTCTCGAACGCCGGTGCCTGCACCACGGCCTTCCCGTGCGCGCTCGGCACGATGCAGCCGGCTGAAGTGCGCACCATCACCGCGACGTTCCAGGTACCGGCCGGATACACCGCGCCGAATCCCATCGTGAACGTGGCCACGGTGAGCACCACCACCGCGGGTGACAACCCGCTCAACAACCAGGCGACGGTTTCGACGCCGCTGGCGTTTGCCGGCGATGTCGAGGTGCTGAAGACGGCGAGCACGATGACGCCGGGCGTGGGCACCTCGTTCACCTACGTCATCACCGTGACCAACCTCGGTCCGTCGAACGTCACGGGTCTCGTCATCACCGAGTCGTTGCCGGTGGGCGTCACCTACCAGTCGCACGTCGTCTCGACCGGCGCCTACGCGCCCGGCCCGGCGCTGTGGTCGATTCCCGCGCTTGCTGCCGGTGGCGGCAGCGCGACGCTCAGCCTCACGGTGCGGGCGGACCAAGCCGGCCCGCTGCCGAACACCGCAACGCGCACGGCCAGCGATCAGCCGGATCCGAATCCAGCCAACGACCAGGCCACGATCATTCCGGTGGCCACGGCCAACGCCGATGTGTCGGTGGTGAAGACTGGTCCGGCCACCGTGCTGGCGGGTGGCGTGGTCGTCTACACGCTCACCGTCACCAACCACGGACCGGCCGTGGCGACCGGCGTGGCGCTGGCCGATCCCACGCCGACCCATCTCACGTTCGTGTCGAACAGCGGCGCGTGCACCACGGTCTTCCCCTGCGCGCTCGGCACCATGACGGTAGGCGAGGTGCGGGTCATCACGGCCACCTTCACCGCCGGCAACCCGCCCGACGGCACGGTGGTCACCAACATCGCCACCGTCACCAGCACGTCGCCGGATGCGAACCCGGCGAACAACCAGTCGACCGTGCCCACTGCGATCGTGCAGCGCACCGATGTGGGGGTCACCAAGACGGTGGCGCCGACGCAGGTGCTGGTGGGCGCCGCGATCACCTACACCGTGACGACGACCAACCATGGGCCCAACCCCGCCACCGGCATCGTGGTCACCGACCACTTGCCCACGGGCGTGCTCTACCAGTCGTCGACGCCGTCGCAGGGCGCCTACGACCAGGTGACCGGCGCCTGGACCGTCGGCGCGTTGGCCGTGGGCCAGTCGGCCACGCTCACCATCGGCGCCACCGTGCAGGCGCCGGGTCCCATCACCAACCTGGCGGTGCGCACCAGTCAGAACGAGCCCGACAGCAACCCCGCCAACGACTCGGGCGTGGCGGTCGTGAACAGTCCGCCCTACGCCGATGTCGGCGTGGCCAAGTCAGCGGTGCCAGCGACGTCCCTCGTGGGCGCGCCCGTCACCTACACGATCGTGGTCACCAACTACGGACCGGCCACGGCGCCGGCCGTCGTGGTCGATGATCCTGTGCCGGCCGGTCTGGCGCTCGTGTCGGCCACGCCGTCGGTGGGCACGTTCGTGAGCGGCACCGGCCGCTGGACGGTGGGACCGCTGGCGATGAACGCATCGGCCACCCTCACCCTCGTGGCGAACACCACGACGGCCGGCACCATCGTGAACCGCGCGGTCATCAGCGGCACCGGGATCCTCGATCCCAACCCGGCCAACGATCAGGATGCGGCGACGGTCGTCGTCGGCGCGCCGCCAGCCACGTTGCCGGCCAACCTGCGCCTCTCGAAGGTGGCGCTGCGGCCCTATGTCGCCATCAACGACTTCGCCGAGTTCATCGTCACCGTCACCAACGACGGACCCGGTGCGGCGACCGGCATCGTCGTCTCGGACCAGCTCCCGGCAAACCTTCTGTTCGTCGAGGCGCAAACGTCGCAAGGGCTCTACACCGGAGCTACCGGTCAATGGACGGTGGGCACGATTGCCGCGTCGCAGTCGGCCACGCTGCAGATCACCACGCGCGTGACCGGCGCGGGCACCACGGTGAACCGCGCCACCATCACCGGTTCGACCGAGCCCGATCCGGATCCGAGCGACAACACCGACACGGCCACGGTGCTCACACCGCCACCGGGCGCGGTCGATCTCGAGATCACGCAGGAGCTGCCGAACACGGCGCCGCCGAACGGGCTCATCACGATTCGCCTGGTCACGCGCAACCTCGGGCCGAACGTGGCGCTCAATCCCTACATCACCGGGATGATTCCGCCCGGCACGATCTTCGTGTCGTCGAATCCTGGCGCGGGCGGCTCGTGCACCGTGGCAGGCAATCCACCGCCGCCAGACCCGGTCACGGGCTACCCCGTGACGGGCGTGCCCGTCGCGCCGCTCCGCTGCACCTGGCCAGGCTTGATGCAGCCAGGGGAAACGCGCGTCGTCGAGTTCACGGTGCGCGTCGCGCCGGGTATTCGCACGGGTCAGATTCTCTGGAGCTGCTTCTTCACGGGCACCGAGACCGACGAGCCCTACCAACCGAACAACATCATCGACGGTTATCTGTTCGTCGACGACGGCGTGTCACCGGTGGGTGATCTGGGCATTCAGGCGCTGGCGTCGTTCGGCGGCATCACGGCCACGACCCTGGCCGTGCCCGTGGACACGCCGGTGCCGATGCGATTCTGGACCACCAATCTCGGTCCGGTGGCCGCGCGCGGCCAGTACGCGCTCATCCTCGACGCCGTCAACGTCATCGAGATCGTCAGCGCCAACGTGACCCAGGGCTGGGTGGCGCCGAACAGTGTCGCGACCGGGGTCTGGGATACCGGCACCGTCGAGCCCGGCCAGACCGTGGTGCTCGATCTCACGGTGCGCGTGCGCACGGCCGCCAACGTGAAGCTCTTCGCGCAGCGTGTGGCTGGTGCGCCAGGGGATCCGAACGCCAGCAACGAACGCGCCACCATCGTGCTCGATGGCTACGCGCCCGACCGAGGCGGGCGGTCGGTGGCGGTGGGCAACGTCGACGGCAGCGGCGCCGGCGAGGTCATCACCGGCACCGGCCGCGGTGAGACGCCGCAGGTGCGCGTGTTCAACGGCACTGGCGTCGACACGGGCCTGCGCTACTTCGCCTACGAGCGTTCGTTCCTCGGCGGCTTGCAGGTGGCCAGCTGCGACGTCAACGGCGACGGCGTGGCCGAGATCATCACCGCCCCAGGGCCGGGGCGCGCGCCCACCATCCGAGTGCTGAACGTGGCCGCCGGTGTGGTCACCGAGACGGTGGCGTTCGACGCCTTCGAGGCCGCTTTCCTGGGTGGCGCGTCGATCGCCTGTGCCGACCTCGACGCCGATGGATCGGCCGAGCTCGTCGTGGGCGCTGGTGCAGGCCGCGCGGCCGAGGTGAAGGTGTTCAATGTGGGCGCCGGCACGGTGGTGCCACGCGCGACGTTTGCCGCCTACGAGACCGGGTTCCTCGGTGGCGTGCGCGTAGCGGCGGGCCGCTATGCCGGGCGACCCGGCTGGCTCGGCGCGTTCGACATCGCGACGACGCCGGGCCCGGGTCGGGCCGCGGAGCTCCGCGTCTGGACGCTGGGTGGCACGCCTGTGGCGCAAGCGGTGGTGAGTGCCGCCACGCAGGGCCTGCAGCCCACGCTGGGCGACGCCAATGGCGACGGCACCCTCGACCTCGTGCTGGCGCCCGACGACGGCCGCCCGGAGCTGCTCCGGGTCTACGACGTGAACAGCGGCGCCCTGCTCGGCGACGTGCCGGCCGGCCTCACCGGCTTTCCCGTGGGCGTGCGCGTGGCGCTCGGGCGGCTGCAGGGTGGCCCTGCCTCGCCCGAGATCGTGCTCGGCAACGGGCCCGGTGGCGACCCGCGCGTGCGGGTGATCTTCTGGCCGGCGTCCGGTCCGGTGCTGCGCCTCGAGATTCTGCCGCTCGAGGTGCCATGACGCGGAGCCGCCTCTTTCGGCACCTGTCGCTGGCGCTCGTGCTGGTGGCCGTCGCCGCCGACGCCGCGCTCGGCCAACAGCACTGGTCCGACCCTGCCACGTGGGGCGGCGCGTTGCCCGAGCCGGGCGCGCACGTCGTCGTGCCGCAGGGCCGGCGCGTGATTCTCGACGTGAATCCGCCCGCGCTCGGGAGCATCACGGTGAACGGCGTGCTGGCGTTCGGCGCCCGGGACATCGACCTCACCGTCGGCTGGATCGCCGTGCACGGCATGCTGGAGGTGGGCACCGAAGACGCGCCCTATCCTCATCACGCCACCATCACCCTGAACGGCCCGCTCGACGAGCACGTGATGGGCATGGGCGCCCGCTTCATCGGCGCCATGAACGGCGGCCGCATCGAAATCCACGGCTCGCGGCGGGCCGACGTGGACTGGGCCGTGCTCGCGCGCCATGCCCAGCCGGGCGACACGAGCCTCGCGCTGGAGCTCGTCGAGCCGCACAAGACCGTGCTCGGCTGGCGCCCCGGCGACCTGCTGGTCGTGGCCTCGAGCACGCGCGATCCGCTGCAGGCCGAAGCCGTGACGGTCACCGCTGTGACGGGCACGCAGGTGTCGTTCACGCCGCCGCTGCGCTTCCCTCATTGGGGCGAACTGCAGACCGTGGCCGGACGCGTCGTGGATGAGCGCGCCGAAGTGGGCCTGCTCACGCGCAACATCGTGATCCAGGGCGCCGCCGACGGCTACGCCCGGCAGATGGGGGGCCACATCATGATCATGAGCGGCAGTATCGGCCGCATCGAAGGCGCCGAACTGCGCTACATGGGGCAGATGGGCCGCCTGGGGCGGTATCCGATCCACTGGCATCTCACCGGCCACGCGCCCATCGACTACGCGCGCTTCACCAGCATCTGGAGCAGCTTCCATCGGGCCGTCGTGCTGCATCGCACGCACGGCGCCGAGGTGCGCGGCAACGTCGCCGCCAACATCTGGTCGCACACCTTCGTGGTCGGCGAAGACGGCAACGAAACCGGCAACGTGGTGGAGGACAACCTCGGCATCCTCACCAAGCGCCTGCCGGAGGCCGCGTTCGTGCTGAAGCGCCAGGGCGATCCCGGCGCAGATGGACCTGGCAGCCAGGACGAATGGCGGCCGGCCACCTTCTGGATCAACAACGCCAACAACCTCGTGCGGCGGAACCGCGCGGCCGGCGGCCTCGATGCCATTGGTTTCTTCTACGACAACGACCACGGGGTGGCGGCGCCTGGTGACCTCGCCCGTGCGGACTTCTCGGGCAACGTCGCGCACTCCTACCTGTCGTCGGAGGCGGCGGGCGACCCACGGCCGCACACGGTGAACGGCGTGGGCCTGGTGATTCGCCCAGCGGAACGCGCTGGTGAACGCGCCACGTTCGGTCCGTTCACCGCCTTCCAGAACTCGATCGCGGGCGCATGGGTGGAGCACACCGGCAGCGTGCTCAGCGACGCCGTGCTCGCGGGCAATGGCAGCGGCGCGGTGGTGGTGCGTGGCACCATCGACCACGCGCTCGTCGTGGGCCAGACGGCCAACCGGGCCACGCCGCATCCGCTCGAGACCAGCGGCGGCGGCGTGCGGACGGTCATCCACGACGGCGGCAACACCCCGCGCGTGCGCCACACCACCTTCGTGAATCAGGAGGTCGCGGCCATCGAGGTGGACGGCGCGCACGTGCTGCCCGGCAATGTCTTCGAAGGCATCACGCGCATCGACACGCCCACGCCCGTGTACCTGCGCGATCGCCGGGCCGACCACGCCTGGAGCGGCGCGCTCTTCGACGCCGACGGCAGCCTGACCGGCAGTGCCGGCCCGGCCCTCGTCACGGGCCAGGCCACGTCGGCCAGCAGCGTCTTCGCGGCCGGATGGGGCAGCTACGCGCCCGGCGGCGCGTTCGTCACGCCGTTCGCCGCCACCGCGGCGCCGCGCGGACTCGCCACCGTGGTGAGCGGCGCGAACGTGACCCTCGCGTGGTCGGCACCTGATGACGCCGCGATGGTGGAGAGCTACCGTATCGAGGCGGGCACGGCCCCCGGCCGGGTCGACGTCGTGGTTGCGACGGGCGGCGCCGTCACCACCCACAGCGTGCCCGACGCGCCGAGCGGCGAGTACTTCGTACGGGTGCGGGCGCAGCGCGCAAGCGGGCTGTCGGAGCCGTCGAACGAGGTGCGGGTGCGCGTGGGCGCGCCCGTCTGCGCCGTGCCGGATTCGCCGGCGCCTCTGCGCGGGGTCGTGGCCGGCGCCGCCGTGGCGCTCACCTGGACGCCGGCGCGCGGCGCGACCCGCTACCTGCTCGGGGTCGGCGCTGCGCCCGACCAGTACGGGCTGCTCGTGGCTGAGCTGTCGGTGGCGGCCGCGACCCTGGCGACCACGGCGCCATCGGGCACCTACTTCGTGCGCTTGGCAGCCGTGAATGCGTGCGGCATGAGCGTGCCGTCCAACGAAATCGCCGTCGTCGTGCCCTGACCGCGCGGCCCCACCCGCCCGGACAGGCCGGGGCGGGGCAGTGTAGAGTAGTGCCCGCCGCGCCGTTCCCGCGGCAGGGAGACCGCTCATGAAACTCCGTCTGTCGCTTGCGGCGTGTTCGGTGCTGGCCGGCGCGTCCTTCGTCGCTTCGTCCTACGGCCCGCCGGCCGTCGTCACCCTGGCGGCCTCCGGTCAGGCGGCCGCGGCGGCTGCCGTCTACTATCCTCCCGCCGGCGCGTGGCAGAAAAAGTCGGCCGCCGAACTGGGCATGGATCAGGCGGCGCTCGACGCCGCCGTGCAGTTCGCGCAGACCCGTGAGTCCACCCGCGAGATGGACTTCAGCGACCAGGAGCGGATCTTCGGCACGCTGCTCGGTTCGGTGCCGAACATCCGCGCCAAGACCAACGGCCTGGTCATCTACAAGGGCTACGTGGTGGCCGAGTTCGGCGACACCACCTGGGCCGACCCGACCTACTCGGTCGCCAAGAGCATGTTGTCCACCGTGGCCGCCATCGCCGTGCGCGACGGCAAGCTGACGGGCCTCGACGAGCCGGTCGGACGCACCGTGAAGGACGGCGGCTACGACTCGCCGCGCAACTCGCTCGTGACCTGGAAGATGCACCTGCAGCAGGAAACCGAGTGGGAAGGCGAGATGTTCGGCAAGAAGGACGACTTCGTCGGCACCAAGGCGTTCGGTGAAGGCGAGCGCAAGCCGCGCGAGTTGAAGCGGCCCGGCACCTTCTACGAGTACAACGACGTGCGCATCAACCGCCTGGGTCAGTCGCTGCTGCGCACCTTCAAGCAGCCGGTGCCCGACGTGTTCCGGCGCGAAGTGATGGACGTGATCGGCGCGTCCAACACCTGGCGCTGGATCCCGTATCACAACAGCTACGTGGAGGTGGACGGCAAGAAGATGGCGTCGGTGAGCGGCGGCACGCGTTGGGGCGGAGGCGTGTGGATCAACGCCGCCGACATGGCCCGCTTCGGCTACCTGTGGCTGCGCGGCGGCAAGTGGGGCGACAAGCAGCTGCTGCCCCCGGCCTATGTGAAGGCGGCCATCGCATCGAGCGCCCACGGCCCCGACTACGGCTACCTGTGGTGGCTGAACACGCAGGGCAAGAACTACCCGGGCCTGCCGGTCACGGCCTACGGAGCCAGGGGCGCCGGCAGCAACACCATCACTATCCTGCCGGAGCAAGACCTGGTGGTCGTGTGGCGGTGGCATGCCGGCAACGAGGCAGAGTTCGTGAAGCGGGTCGTGGCGGCGATCAAGCCGGCCGGAACGGCCAGGTAGGTCAGCGGCGGCCCGAAGAGCTGGCGGGAGCGGGAGGAATCACTCGACGGGGTAGGGGGCCCCGTCGGGTGGACTGGCAGGCTGCGTCTAGCGAATAGTCCAAACGATTTTGGTGCTGGGGGCACTCACCAATTCTTGGTCCGATCGGCACGTATGTGAGGGCATGCGCGGCGTCCTTGGATTGGCTGGGTTTAGCGAGTCGCGACGGTTTAGACAGCAAACGTCGTACCCATCCACATTTGCCCGCATTTTCACCAATTTCCATCCTGCCGGCCGGGCTATCGACGGTGCCACCTCCTGAAATTACACGGGCCCGTGGTGTCGAACGTTACATTCGACACAACGGGCCCGGCGGTCGTGCGCTGACCTCAGGTCAGCGAATCAGCAGGAGAGGCACTTGTGGTTGTTCTTGGCGCCCAGGCTCTCCAGGTAGGCGATGGCCTCGGGCCAGGGTTGGGTGCGCTGCACCGGGCCGTTGGCCATGTCGACCGTGGTCTGCCCTTCGCGGTTCACGACGAGCGGGTCGGCGCCCTTCGACACCAAATACTTCAGCATCTCCACGTCGCCGCGTGAGGCCGCGTGGTGCAGGGCCGAATTGCCCTCGTGGTCGCGGGCGTTCACGTCGGCGCCCGCCTCCTCTACCAGGAACTTCACGCCCGCCAGCAGCCCGCCGGGCGCAAAGCGGTGTGAGTTGCCGGCGAAGCCCTCGCCGTAGCCAACGCCGGTTGACGCGAGCAGGGCCGGCACCCCGGGACCACCCACCGGCACCGGCGGCACGCCCGACACGTCCATCAGCTCGCGCCGGCCCGCATCGCCGAACTCACCGCGCTCAGGTGGCTTCACGGTGGGGATGTTCGGATCGGCGCCGTACGAGATGAGCATGCGCATGGCGTCGACATCGGCCGCGTAGGCCGCCCGCCAGAACGCCGTCGACCCCGTTTCCTCGACGCCCGACTGGTCGAAGTTGTAGTTCGAGTACCACACCTTCTTGTTGACGCGGGCGTTGGGGTCGGCGCCCTTGTCGAGCAACGCCTTCATGAACTCAAGGTAGGAGAGCGTCTGATTGAGCTGCGCGCGGGGCTGTGGATAGCCGGCGCGCGACGCCCACATCAGGTTGATCGCGGCATAGAGTGGCGCCACGCCGTTCTCGGCGGCCAGATTCGGATTCGCGCCGCGATCGAGCAGCGCCTTGGCCAGGTCGTAGTGCCCGTTGATCGTGGCCGTGAGCAGGGCCGACACCTGGTCGCCCTTCTTCGGCTGGTTGATGTCCACACCCGCGTCGAGCAGCGCCATGGCCACGTCGGTGTAGCCCTGGCGCGCCGCGAACAGGAGCGGCGTCATGCCGCCCTGCGTGTGCACCTGCTCATTGATGAGGTAGCCGCGATCGAGCCCGGGCTTGCGCGCACGGGCGGGCGCCGGCGTGCGCGGCGTGGCCGCGCCTCTGGCCGCGGCGCCATTCAGCGTCTCGGGTTTGGCGGCCAAGTTGCGGCCGTCGGGGTTTTCGCCATTGGCGCTGAGCGCCATCAGGTCCATCACCTTGGTGGCGGCGTTCTTGTTGGCGCCGGCCGCCAGCAGCAGCTTCACGACGTCGACGCGGTTGGCCGCCGCCGCGAAGATCAGCGGCGTCTGCTCGCGCTCACGTTCCTTGGCTTCGAGGTTCGCGCCGCCGTCGATGAGCGCCTTCACCGATGCCGCGTCGCCGGAAGCGGCCGCGAACATCAGCGCGGTTGCGCCGGTACCCGTGCGAGCGTCGAGGTCGGCGCCGGCCTTGACGAGCATGCCGACGATGGCGCCGCTGCCGCGTTCCGCTGCCAGGTGCAGCGGGGTGACCGCGCCAAAGCGCGTGGTGGCGCGCACGTTGGCACCGGCCACGATCAGGGTAGTGGCCAGGTCCTCGTGGCCCTGGCGCGCGGCCCAGTGCAGGCCGGTCACGCCGTCGCCCTGCGCGGCGTTCACGTCAGCGCCGCTCTTCAGCAGCGAGCGCACCGCCGCGAGGTCGCCGGTCATGGCTGCCTCGGGCACGGTGTCCACCGGCGCGCCGATGACGGCCGCCGAGAAGCACAGGGCACCGAGCGCGCCCGCGAACAGTCCGTTGAGCAATCGTCGTGACATGTCCGGAATCTCCTACTGAGCCGCGGCCGTGGTGTCCTGCACGGCGTTCAGGTCGAGCTTGCCCGAGCTATCGCCGAAGGAAGGCACGTCGTCCATCCCAATCTTGTGCAGCACGTCGAGGAAGGTGTTGGCCATCGGCGTGCCGTCAGCCGCCTTGATATGCAGGCCGCCCTTGAGCGTGCCGCCGGCATGACCGGCAAAGAGCAACGGCACGCGGCGGTGGTTGTGCACGTTCGGGTCGCCCATCGGCGAGCCGTAGACGATGAGGGTGTTGTCGAGCACCGTGCCGTCGCCTTCCTTCATCTTGCTCAAGCGCTCGATGAAGTAGGGCAGCAGGCTGACGTGGTAGCGATTGATCTTGGCGAAGTCGCGAATGCGATCCTCGCGCGAGTTGTGATGCGAGGCGTTGTGGAAGCCGGTCGTGACGCCGGTGGACGGGAAGACCCGGCCCGACACGTCGCGCGACATCTTGAAGGCGAAGACCCGGGTGATGTCCGAGCCGAAGGCGAGGGCCTGCAGATCGAACATCAGCTTGACGTGTTCTTCATACGAGTCGGGCACGCCCACCGGTGCGCCCGGCAGCTCGCGCGGTTCGCCGCTCGTGTTGAACTGCTCCACCTTCTGGATGCGCCGCTCGATCTCGCGGATGTCCGAGAGGTAGTCGTCGAGGCGGGCCTTGTCGACGCTGCCGATCTGCGCCTTCAGCCGGCCCACCGAGCCCATCAGGGTATCGAGGATGCTGCGGTCTTCCTTCCGCCGCTGGGCGCGATCGTCGGCCGTGGCGCCCACGCCGAAGAGCTGATCGAAGACCGTGCGCGGATCGCGAATCATCGGCAGCGGCTCTTCCGGCTTGCTCCAGCTGATCGAGTCGGTGTACACGCAGGAGTAGCCGTATTCGCAGCCGCCGGCCTGGTCGACCGGCTCGATGCACAACTGCATCGACGGAATCGGCGTGTCCTGACCGTGGCGCTGCGCGTAGAGCTGGTCGAGCGAGACGCCGGCCCGCACATCCGACCCCATGGTCTGCTTGGGATGGGCCTGCGTCAGGAACACCGCGCTGGCGCGGAAGTGGTCGCCGCCGATTTCCGGCGTCGTGAACGCCTCGGCCATGCGCAGGTCGGTGTTGCTCACGATGGTGATGTGCTGACGCACCGACTCGAGCGGCGAGAGCGCGCTCGGCGACAGGTCGAAGTCCTTGCCGGTGGCGGCTGGCGCCCACATGTTCATCTTGGCGCCGAAGGCGGAGCTGCCAGCCGCGCCGTGCACCATCTCGATGGCGGCCAGCCGCACTTTGCCTTTGGCGGCGGTCTGGGCCGCCGCCGACGCGCGCGGCAACATGGCCTCGAGCAGCGGCAGGGCCGCGGTGACGCCCATGCCCTTCAGGACGGTGCGGCGGGAGAGAGTGTGCTTCGTGATCAACATGGCTGCTCCGCTCGTGAACTCAGAAACTCTCGTGCTACTGCATCGTCGTGTCTGCGGGTCCGGGCCGGCTCATCCTGAATGCCTGGCTCTTCACGATGCCCTGCACGAAGGATGAGATCCGGAAGTTGTGCTTGGCCGCGTCGCGATTGATGACGCGCACCGTGGGCATGTCGAACGCTTCCACACGGCGGCCCAGCGCGTAGGTCATCAAGCTCTCGGTGAAGCTCGTCAGCAGCGCGTCCTTGTGCTTGAGCAGCGCGTTGCGCAGGCCATCGGCGCCGTTCATCTGCGTGCCGTCGTAGAGCTCGCCGGTGGAATCCACCGGCACCCCGTTGTCCTTGATGCGGTACTGGCCGGTGACGTCGAAGTGCTCGAGGGCCAGGCCGAGCGGGTCAATCACCCGGTGGCACGAGGTGCACGACGGGTTGGCGCGATGCTGCTCCATGCGCTCGCGCACCGACAAGGTCTTGCCGCCCTGCGCGGCCGCCGTTTCCTCGAGCGCCGGCACGTTGGGCGGCGGCGGTGGCGGCGGTGAGCCGAGCATCACTTGCATGATCCACTTGCCGCGCTGCACCGGCGAGGTGCGGTCGGCCACCGAGGTCATCATCAGGATGCTGCCCTGGGTGAGCACGCCCCGGCGGCTGGGCGGCAGGGCCACGCGCCGGAACGGCGTGCCGGTGACGTTCGGGAACCCGTAGTGCCGGGCCAGCCGTTCGTTCACGAAGGTGTAGTCGGCGTTGAGCAGGTCGAGCACGCTGCGGTCTTCGCGCACCAGGCTGGCGAAGAAGAGCTCGGTCTCGGTACGCATGGCGTCGGTGAGCGACTGATCCCACTGCGGGAAGAGAATGCCGTCGGGCCGCACTTTCGCGACGTCCTGCAGCCGCAGCCACTGCGAGCCGAACCGCGTGGCCAGCGCCTCGGCCTTCGGGTCAGCCAGCATGCGCGCGACCTGCTTCTCGAGCACGGCCGTCGACTTCAGCGTGCCGGCCGTCGCCAGCTTGACGAGCTCGCCGTCGGGCACCGAGCCCCAGATGAAGAACGACAGCCGCGAGGCCAGCTCGATGTCGCCGATGCGGTAAGCCGCGGTGGTCGTCGTGGCCGGCACGTTCTCGACCCGGAAGAGGAACCGTGGGTGCGCGAGGATGCCCTGCACGGCCATGCGGATGCCGCTCTCGAAGTCGCCGTCCTTGCGCCCCTGGTCGAAGAACGTCATCAGGTCGGTGAGGTCGGCGGCGGTCACCGGGCCGCGGAACGCCTGCGTGGCCAGCCGCTTCACCGTGTCGGTGGCGCAGGGCCGTTCTTCGTCGGCCGCGGTCGGCCGGCACAGGAACACGCGCGTGCGGCTCGGCGTCTCGGAGATCCCGGTGACCTTCATCGGACCGGCAATCACCAGATCCTGGATGTGCGGCGCCGACGTGATCCCGAAGCCCGTGCCGATGCGCATGTCGACCAGCGTGTGGTCGATCGGCATCATCAGGTCGTCGACTGGACCGACGAAGCGGGGCACGAAGGCCGCCGACACGCGCTGGGGTCCGGCCTTGATGTGAATGGCCGGCGTGTCGATGACGAAGCCCTTCTCGCTCGCGTCGCTCATGCTGGCGAGCACCTCGATGAGCGCCACGCGATCGCCGTTGACTGAGATCTCGAGCAGTTCGTTGCTGCCGGCCATGGCGATGCCGGTGTTGCCGAACAGCTCGCCGCTGATCGTTCTCTGCATCATCGCCTTGAACACGTAGTCGCCGTCAGCGGGGAAGTTGTGCGTGACGGCCAAGCCGCCGCGCGAGCCGAACGGCGTGCCCTCCACGTACCGCACCTGCGATTCGGTCTGCAGCACGCGGTAGGTGGCGGAGGTGGGCGAGGCGTGCTTGTCGCCGAGCGCCAGGCGGCTCACCTGCGAGGCCGCCCGCAGGTAGCCGTCGAGCAGCGCCGGCGAGAAGGCCTGCGCCTCGGCGATGTTGTCGAAGCCGTGCGCCTGGGTGTCGGCCGGCAGATAGGGGGTGATGTCGACGTCGAGGTCGAGCAGGTCCTTGACCGCCGCTTCGTACTCCGAGCGAGTCAGGCGTTGGAACGGGCGCCAGCCCGGGTTGGGGTTACTGGCGGCGAATTCGTCCATGCGCGATTCGAGCGCGGCGGTGAGTGCCTCGATGGCCGCATCGTCGGGCTTCTTCGCGCCCGGCGGCGGCATCATGCCGGCGCGCAGTTTGCGGATCATCTTCTCGACCACGGCCGGCTGCTCGTGCGCCTTCATCGCGTCGAAGCCTGCGAGTGACAGCCCCCCGGCCTTGCCGCGCTCGCTGTGGCAGGTGGCGCAGTAGGTGGTGATGAGCCGCGTCTGCTCGGCGGCCACCAGGGCCGGTGTGGTGGGAGTGCGCGCGGTGGCAGGACGCGCGGCTGGCGTGGAGCCTTGCGGACGCGGGGCCGCAGGCGCCCGTGGCACGGTGCTCGCGGGCGCTTGCCCTTCTCGCGCCGCCACGCCGAGTGCGAGCAGCGTCACGCCTGCCGACGCCATCAACAACTGTTTCATTGCCGCCCTCGTCATGGCCCACCGGTGGACCGCGAGCGTTGCACCCCGGCCGAGGTTATCCAGGCCATAGGTACGAAGCATTATGCCGCAAGTTCTCCGTCCCCCGCCGCCCGGATTCCGGGAGTCTCGTGACTTGTCACTGCCTGTCATTGCTTGTCGCGGGACCGGTCGCTGCGGCATTCGAAGACATCCGCTTCTTGGCCAACCCCTGGCTGCCATTCGCGCCCCGAGGCGCCTTGATTCACGAGTAGAATCGTCAACCGGACGAGGCCCCTTCGCCCCCACTCATCCATTCGAAGGCGGCACTCGGTTCCTGGAGGCACGATGAGGCACCTACGCACGGCATGCGCATGGCTGGCACTGGCGGTACTGTTCGCACCCGCCCTGGCCGCCGCGCAAACGACGACCGGAACCATCCTCGGCGACGTCAAGGACTCGACCGGCGGCACGTTGCCCGGAGTCACGGTGACGGCGGTGAATCAGGCTAATGGCCTGACCCGTGAAGCGGTGACAGACGAGCTGGGCGGCTACCGGTTCGCGGCCATGCCGCCCGGCCTGTACACGGTCAAGGCGGCCCTCGCGGGGTTCAAGGAAGCCACGCGCGCCGACCTGCGGCTGGCCATCAACTCGCAGGTTTCAGCGCCCTTCACTCTCGAAGTGGGCGGCCTGTCGGAGACGATCACCGTCACCGAGCAGGCGCCCCTCGTGAACACGACTGAGAACGTCGTGCGCACCCTGGTCGACACCCAGCAGATCGCGAGCCTGCCCCTCAAGTCGCGCGACTTCCTCGACCTGACGCTGCTCGCGCCGGGCGTCGTCTCCGACCAAAGCTCTGCCTCGAGCGGCCAGACCGATTCGATCTCGTTTGGCGGCATGAGCGAGAACTACAAGTCGGTGTGGCTCGAAGGCGTGGACTTCAACGACGAAGTCACCGGCGGCGGCAGCGCCCTCTCGTCGGCCACCCGTATCGCCCTCGCGCAAGAAGCCATCCAGGAGTTCCAGGTGATGGCCAACTCCTACTCGTCCGAGTTCGGCCGGTCGGCCTCGGGCGCCATCAACATCCTGACCAAGTCGGGCGGCAACCAGGTGCGCGGCGCCGGCTTCTACTTCCGCCGCGACGACGCGTTCGACAAGCCGAACTTCTTCGCCGAGAACGTGCCGCCGTTCAAGATCGAGCAGTACGGCGCCACGGTGGGCGGCCCGGTCAAGCAGAACCGGCTCTTCTACTTCGCCTCGTGGGAGAAGCGCGCCAACGACCGCTCGGTGCAGGTGAACATCCCCGTCAGCGTCCGCGACTTCGCGCAGGCGCTGGGCTACGACACCCGCACCGACGTGCCGGTCACGACGAGCGAGAACAACGTGTTCGGCAAGGCCACCTTCCTGGCCTCGCAGAAGCACACCGTGAATGCCACCTACATGTACGACCACCGCGATCTGTTCAACCAGCAGACCGGCGGCGACAGCGCGGGCGACCACGGCTACGACGACGCCCGCCGCGCGTGGTTCTTCGTGGGCAACCTCACGTCGGTGCTGCGCTCGAACCTCGTGAACGAACTGCGGGTGAGCGCCTCGCACCAGGCGCTCGACCGCGTGCTGCCGGCCGGCTCCACGTCGAAGCCGGAAATCCGCTTCCCGACCGTGCAGTTCGGCCGCGCCAGCAACGTGCCGCAGTCGCGGTCGCAGGACAACTACATCGTCACCAACGCCACCAGCCTCAACTTCGTGGCCAAGGGCACCCACGACTTGAAGTTCGGCTTCGAGATGAACAAGGTGCCCACGACCAGCAAGATCAACCAGTCGTTCAACGGACTTTTCGAGTTCCTGCAGGATCGGCCGGTGATTGCCGGCGACCCGACGTCGCTGCCCTTCCGCTACACGCAGGGGGTCGAACTGCGCGGCGAACTGGCGGCGCTGACGCGCGACGTGGACATCTTCTCGGCCTTCATCAACAACCAGTGGCAGCCGGTGAGCAATCTCACGGTGAACATCGGCGTGCGTTATGACTGGCAGTTCTGGCGCGGTGACCTCAACGGCCAGG
Source organism: uncultured Acidobacteriota bacterium (assembly GCA_963814395.1). Taxonomy (GTDB): domain Bacteria; phylum Acidobacteriota; class Vicinamibacteria; order Vicinamibacterales; family UBA2999; genus CADEFD01. The sequence continues at coordinate 108,929 of CAWFCS010000020.1, read as the reverse complement.
ACGTGCCCGGCGACGTGCCGATCGAGCAGTTCTGGGTGCGGCAGATCACCGGCGACCTGCGCGGCCAGAACTTCAAGGGCGCGCCCAACGACCTCAACAACATCGCCCCGCGCCTGGGCCTGACCTGGGACCCGATGGGCAACGGCAGGACCGTCGTGCGCGGCGGCTACGGCATTTATTACGACCAGATCAACACCACGACCATGCGCGGCATCGTGGCCGGCTACCCTGGCTTCATCACCACGCAGATCGCCAACGACGCGCGCTCGGGCGCGCGCATCCCGAACGACTTCTTCCCGAACATCCCGACCCAGACGTTCGCCGAAGCGCAGGGAGCGGCGTTTCGGATCGCCAGCCCGGACGCGGAAGCGCCTTACTCCCACCAGATGACGGCCGGCGCCACGCGCCAGCTGGGCACCAACTACGCCGCGTCGTTCGACTACGTCTACATGCGCGGCGAACACTTTCCCCTGACCCGCAACGTCAACGCGCGGCAGGCCGACGGCACGTTCCCGGTCCTCGCCTCGGGCCTGCGCCTGCTGCTCTATGACGACTCGGCGCCCATTCGCATCCACCAGGCGCAGTTCCGCCTGCAGAAGCGTTTCTCCGACAAGCTCGGCTTCCTGCTCGGCTACACCCTCGGCAGCGCCAAGTCGATCGCCGACAGCGGCACGCCGTCCGACAAGTACGACCTGATGGCCGACTGGGGTCCCACCGCCAACGACGTGCGTCACCGCTTCGTGAGCAACGTCATCTACCAGCTGCCCTGGGGCGTCCAGATTGGCACGATCGTCTCGGCCAACTCGGCGCCGCCTTTCAACATCACGCTCGGCACCGACGTCAACCGTGACGGCGACAACAACGACCGGCCGGCCGGCGTGGGCTACAACGATGGCCGCGGCGATCGCTTCTTCCAGGCCGACATCCGCACCTCGAAGAAGGTCACGATCGGTCGCGTGTCGGGCGAGCTCCTGTGGGAGATGTTCAATGTGTTCAACACGGTGAACTTCAACAACTACCAGGGCAATCAGTCGTCGGCCGCGGGCCAGACCGCCACCGGCATCCCCACCGGCTTCGGCCGGCCACGCCAGGCGTTCGACCCGTTCCAGGCGCAACTGGGCCTGAAGCTCACGTTCTAAGCGCGCGGCCCGGGACGCGGGGACCGCCAGACACGAAGGCCGGTGGTGGCGTACCACCGGCCCTTCCTGCGTACGCTCTCGGCCGCGAGGGCTGCAACCTGACGGCGAGCGACGGTGGGTCCAGCAGCGTGCGAACTTCGACCACGCCGAGTTCGTCTAACCGCCGCATGGATGCATTGCTCTACGACCTTCGCCTCGCCTTCCGCGGGCTGGTGCGAGCACCGCTCGCCACCACGCTGGCGGTGGCGTGTTTGGCACTGGGCATCGGCACCAACGCCACCATGTTCGGCATGGTGAGCGGCCTGCTGCTCAAGCCGCTGCCGTTCCGCGACGCCGACCAGCTCGTGACGGTGACCTCGCGTCAGCCGCAGGGCGGTGTGAATCAGGGCGGACTGTCCTACCTCGATTTCACGGATTATCAGGAACAGAGCCAGACCCTGAGCGCCATGGCCGGCGTGGAGGGCCGCAGCCTGACCTTCTCGGATACCGACGAGCCAGAGCGTGTCCTTGGCGCCGCCGTGAGCTGGCGGCTGTTCTCGCTCTTGGGCATTGCGCCCGCGCTCGGGCGCGACTTCGCGGCGGTCGACGATCGCGCCGGGGCGCCCGCCGTGGTGGTGCTCAGCGACGAGTTGTGGCGCCGGCGCTACAATGCCGACCCAGCCATCGTCGGGCGTCCGCTCACGATCAATGCTCAACCCTACACCGTGATCGGCGTGTTGCCTCCGCGGGTGAAGTTCCCGTTCTTGCAGGTGGCCTGGATCCCTCTGGCGCCGCTATCGCAGACCGAGGGCCGGCAGGCGCGCGACCTCGAGGTGTTTGCGCGGGTGGCCTCCGGCCGATCACACGACGAGGCCCGCCAGGAACTCGAGGGCGTGGCCGCGCGGCTGGCAGGGGCGCATGCCGAGAACGCGGGCTGGAGCGTGCGGATCGACCCCCTCGCCGAGTACTACATCCCGGGCGAAGTGCGCCTGGTGACACTTACCGCGATGGGCGCCGTCACGCTCGTGCTGTTGATTGCGTGCGCGAACGTGGCGAACCTGCTGCTCGCCCGAGCCACCGCGCGCGCCCGAGAGATGTCCGTGCGGGCCGCAATCGGCGCCGGTCGTGGCCGGATCGTGCGGCAGTTGCTCACCGAGAGCGTGCTGCTCGGACTAGTCAGTGCGCCGCTCGGGGTGGGGCTCGCCTATGCCGGCATTCGCGCGCTGCGAGCCCGCGTGCCGGCCGACGACGTGCCCTATCTGATCGACTTTGCGCTCGATCCCACGACGCTCGTCTACACCATTGCCATCAGCGCCCTGACCGGCATCGTGTTCGGGCTGGCGCCGGCGCTGCATGCCGCCAGGGGTGACCTGAGCTCGGCGTTGCGTGAAGGCGGCCGCACCGGCGAAGGCGGCGCTCGCAACCGCGCGCGCCATACGCTCGTGGTCGCCGAAGTGGCCCTGTCACTCGTGCTGCTCGTGGGCGCTGCGCTCTTCGTGAGGAGTTTCTTGAACCTGCAGCGCGCCGACCCCGGCTTCGACACGGCGCCCATCACGACCGCCAGATTCTTCATGCCGGGCGAGGCGTATCGTGCCGCCGACGTGAAGGCTCGCCGGGTGGAGGACGTCGTGCGCCGCGTGGAGGCGCTCCCCGGCGTGTCGTCTGCCGGCGCGTCGAACCTGATTCCGCTCGACGGCGGCGGCTCGATCAGCAAAGTCGAGATTCCCGGAAAGCAGTATGAACGCGGCCGCGAACCGCGGCTGTTCTATGCCGGCGTCACCGCCCACTACCTGCACACCCTGGGGGCACCGATGCTGCGCGGGCGCGGGTTCACCGATGACGAGGGACAGACCCGCTCGGGCGTGGCCGTCATCAACGTCAGCATGGCCCGCAGGTTCTTCACGAGCGAGGCCGACCCCGGCAACCTGCCGCCACTCGTCGACGGGCGGCTGGCCGGCGCGCGTGAACTCGGCACCCTCGACCCCGTGGGCCAGCGCTTCCGGCTGACGGACGACGCGAGCGGGGCCTGGTTCACGGTCATTGGCGTGGTGGCCGATGTGATGATCGAGGAGGTCGGGGATCGCGAGGTGACGCCTGCCGCCTTCGTGGCGTATCCCTATCAGGAGACGCCCAACACTGGATTGGTCGTGCGGGCGTCGGGCGACGCCGTCGCGCTCACCGCGCAGATCCGCGACGCCATCCACGCGTCCGACCCGGTGCTGCCGGTCTTTGCCGCGAGCTCGATGGAGACGATTCGCCGGCAGGGCTTCTGGCAATACGCGCTGTTTGGCGAGATGTTCGCCACCTTCGGCGTGCTGGCGCTGGTGCTGGCGGTGGTGGGCGTCTACGGCGTGCTGTCCTACAGCGTGTCCCAGCGCACGCAGGAGTTCGGCGTGCGGATGGCTCTTGGCGCCGAGCCCAGCGACGTTCGCCGCATGATGATTCGCCAGGGCATGGGCCTCGCGGCGTGGGGCATCGGCTTCGGCGTGCTTGGAGCGTTCGGCATCACCCGGCTGGTGGCGAGCCTGCTCTACAACGTCACGCCCACCGACCCGGCGAGCTTCGGGGCGGTGTCGGTGCTGATGCTGGGGGTGTCCGCGGCGGCCGCGTATCTGCCGGCGCGTCGGGCCACGATGGTGGACCCGATGGTGGCGCTGCGCGACGAGTAGTGCGTGGACGGCAACGCCGGGGACGGGCAGGACCCGTCCCGGCGTTGCCGGCTTACCGAAAGCCGTCGTTGCGTCGCCGCGTCATCTGATCCCACACCGTGGCGGCGCCGCCGCCCACGATGCCGCCGATGAGCGCGCCCTTCTTGCCTTTGGCCAGGCCGCCCACGACCGCTCCGGCCGCCGTCGACCCGGCGATGATGGCAACGCTCTTCTTTACGGTGCGAGTGGGGCGCGCCACCTCGCGCGTCTGGTAGCGGACCGGCACCGAGCGCGGCCGATACACTTCGACCGGCTCGTTGATCACGCCCGGCGTCGCATAGGGCCGCCCGGAGTAATCCGCCACGCGGACGACTGACCCCGGATCGGCAGCCGGCGCGAACGAGGTCGCGGGCACCGCCCCAGTAGCAACACTCACGCAGGCCACCGATCCGGCCCCCGCGCTCGACGCCTGCCGCACCACCGCGCGTTGTCCTGGCTCGCAGCTCACTTCCAGGCCCTGCGCGACGGCGGCGTCAGCCGACGCGGTCGCTGTAGGCTCAGGCGCAGCGGCAGCGAAGGAAGCGGAGTTCGGCGCGCCGAAGATGCCGCCCGCAAAGAAGGCGGCGACGATGGCCGCAGTGCTCAGTGCTCCAACGGCCCATCCTGGTAGGTCACGCATGGTGAGGTCCTCCTGATGCGTACCACCATCAAGGACCGTGCCGTCGCCGCGGATTCGCTGAATCAGGCGCGTTGTGACAGCCATTCCGCTCGCGAGCGGCCCAGTCACTGCTCAGGCGCCGGCCCAGAAAAGCCTCCTGTCCAGAAGGGAGTACACCGCAGCGGCCTATAATCGCCTCGTGATGCTGATGCGTGCGGCGGCGATGCTGATGGCGGTGTGGCTTGCAGGGCCGTCGGTACGCGCGGCAGATCAGGTGGCGCTCACGTATCGCGCTGGGCTCGTGCAGCCGGGCGACGTGCTGCACCTGGCAGTGACCGTGCCCGCCGGTGCGTCAGCGGTGACGGCCATCTGGCACGAGCGTGAGGTGCCCTTCGTGCGTGACGCCGACGGCGTGTGGCGGGCACTGCTCGGCATCGACGTGGACGCGAAGAGCGGGCCCACATCGCTCGCACTCGGCGTCGTCGTGCCCGGCAGCGCCAGGCTCGCGTCGACCCACACGATCACCGTGTCGCCCAAGGCGGTGCGCACGCGCCGCATCCGCGTCAACCCGAAGTTCGTGACGCCGCCCAAGAGCGAACTGCCGCGCATCGAGCAGGAGACCGCGCTCCTCAACGCGCTGTTCCGCAAGGCCAGTTCCGAGCGCTTCTGGGCGCCGGAGGCCGTGCGCCCGGTAGAAGGCGTGGCGGTGAGCGGATTTGGGGTGCGTAGCATCCTCAACGGCCAGCCGCGAGGGCCGCACAACGGACTCGACCTCGCCGCCGTCACCGGCACCCCTGTATATGCGCCCACGCCGGGGGTCGTGGCCTTCGCTCGCGAGTTCTACTTCTCGGGCAACACCGTGATCGTCGACCACGGCCACGGCCTGTTCTCGACGATGGCCCACCTGTCGGTCATCGACGTGAAGGAGGGTGAGCGCGTAGCCAAGGGCACCCTGCTCGGCAAGGTGGGCGCCACCGGCCGTGTCACTGGACCGCACCTGCACTGGGCCGTGCGCCTGCACGGCGATCGCGTGGACCCGTTGCAGCTGCTCGAAGCGCTTACTTCGCGCCGTCCATCCCCTTGATCGTGGCCGTGGACGGCCCGCGCTGCTTGCGCAGGTCGGCCGACACGCGTTCCGCCTGGCGCATCGCGCGCAGCACGTTCAGACCGATCACCTTCTTCACGTCGTCGTCGGAGTAGCCGCGCTTCAGCAGCTCCGCGGTGAGCGCGGGGTAGGTGGACACGTCCTCCAGACCCTGCACCACTTCCGTGATGCCGTCGAAGTCACCGCCCAGCCCGATGTGGTCGATGCCGGCCACCTTGCGGATGTGGTCCACGTGGTCGGCGACCTGCGCAATCGTGGCCCGCGGACCAGGATTGGCGGCACGCCACGCGGCCATGGCCTTGGTGGCGCCGGCTTCGTCGTTCGACAGGGCCTGCCGCAGCCGCGCCTGCTCGGCCGACGCGCGCTGGTCGTAGGCCACGACCTGCTGGCGACGTGAAGCCGGGCACGAAACTGACCATCACCACGCCGCCGTTCTTCGGCATCTGACGCAGCACGGCATCGGGTACATTGCGCGGCACGTCGGCGATGGCCCGCGCGGACGAGTGCGAGAAGATCACGGGCGCCACCGCCACGCGCAACGCGTCGTCCATGGTGTCGGGCGACACGTGGCTCAGGTCGACGAGCATGCCGAGCCAGTTCATCTCGCGTACCACTTCCTCGCCGAAGGGGGTCAAGCCGCCGTGCTCGGGCTTGTCCGCCGCCGCATCGGCCCACGGCAAGTTGTTGTTGTGGGTGAGGGTCATGTAGCGTGCGCCCAGCGCGTACATCATGCGCAGCGTGGCGAGCGAGCTGTCTACCGAGTGGCCGCCCTCCATGCCGATGAGCGAGGCGATCCGGCCCTTCTTGAAGACGCGGTCCACATCGTCGGCCGTCAGGGCCAGCTCGAACGTCTCGGGCCAGCGTTTCAACATGCGATGCACGACGTCGATCTGTTCGAGCGTGGCGGTCACGGCTTCGGGCGCCGGCATCGTCGAGGGCACGTAGACCGACCAGAACTGGCCGCCGACGCCGCCGGCCTTGAGCCGAGGAATGTCGGTCATGAGCGCGGGCGCGCTCTTGGTGATGTCGGCCTTGGCGAAGTCGCGGCCGGGGTCGAGGCCGCGCAGTGCCCACGGGTAGTCGTTGTGTCCGTCGATGAGCGGCACCTGCGAGTGCAGCGCTTTGGCGCGGGCCAGCTGATTTGGCTGAGCTGACAGATTATCTGTGGTCATGAAGAGGGCAGCCAAGGCGGACGCAGACAGGAGAGTCAGGACGGAACGCATGCCGCGATTGTAACGGGGTCTGACCCCTCTGGCATGGTTCGTGCGCAGGTTCTGTGCCACAGGGGTCAGACCCCTTCGTCAGAGCTTCAGCAGTGTCTCCCGGAGCACCTTCGACTGCAGCCGGCTCACCGGCAGCTCCTGGCCGTTCGACAAGGTCACCAGGTACGTGCCGCCGGGCATGGGGCTCACACGCTGGATGAGGTCGAGCGCAGCCAAGGTGCCGCGCCCGAGCCGGACGAATCGGCGCGGGTCGAGCCGCGCCTCGAGCGCGTGCAGGCGGTGCGAGATCGTGTAGCGCTCGGAAGACACGGTGGTGAGATGCAGCAGCTCGCCCTCGGCCACGATCGACGCAATCTGCCGCACCGGCAGGATCACGACCTCGTCCCGCTTGCGCACGGGAATGCGCTCCAGGAACGTGCGGCGCGTGGCCGTATCGTACGCACTGGCCGCCGCCGCCACCGTTCGCACCTTCTCAGGCGTGCTGGCCGTGGTGCGGGCGCGCGCGCGGTCGAGGGTGGCCCTCAACCGGTCCTTCTCGACCGGCTTCAGCAGGTAGTCCACGGCGTTCAGCTCGAAGGCCTCCACGGCGAACTCGTCGAAGGCGGTGACGAACGCGATGGCGGGCAAGGCGCCGGCCGACACGAGCCGGGCCACATCGAGGCCGCCCAGCTCGGGCATCTGCAAGTCGAGCAGCGCCAGGTCGGGCCGCAGGCGTTCGATGAGCTCCACGGCCTCCTTGCCGTTCGACGCTTCGCCCACCACCTCCACATCCGGCCATGCGGCCAGCAGGTTGGCGAGGAACTTACGCGCCGGCCGCTCGTCGTCGGCGACCACCACCTTCAGCCGCGCCATCGTGTTCATCCGATGGCGCGCCGGGCCGCGGCCGAGTCGACGCCGGTGCCGGCGCTGCTCACCGGCACCCGCACTTCGGCCATCGTCACGCCGTTGGCCGCGGTGAGCGCGACCGAGGCGAGGTCACCGAAATGACCGGCAAGCCGGCGTTCCACGTTGTTCAAGCCCACCCGCGTCGTGCGGGAGTCGGGTTCGGCGGCCAGCGGAGCGCCGGTGTTGAACACCGACACGACCAAGGTCTGGCGGGTGCCTGCGGTGTGCAGGCGCGCCTGCACCCGCACGTCGCCGCCGCGCACCGACGGCGCCACGCCGTGCTTGATCGCGTTCTCCACGAGCGGCTGCACGATGAGACACGGAATGCTCAGAGCGCGCAGCGCAGGGGGCACCTCGAACTGCACGGTCAGGCGTTCCTCGAAGCGCTCGCGCTCGATGTCCAGGTAGTGCCCCACGAGGTCGAGCTCGCGTCCCAAGGTGGTCATCTCGCCGTCGGAGCGCAGCACGCTGCGAAGGAGCGACGTGAGGCGCAGCAGGGTCTTCAGCGCCCGCGGCGGCGCCGATTCGATCAGGTAGCCGATGGTCGTGAGCGCGTTGAAGAGGAAATGTGGATTGATCTGCGAGCGCAAGGCGCGCAGCTCGGCTTCCGTGGCGAGCCGCTCCATCTCTTCTTCGCGCAAGCGCTGGTCCAAGCGCTCCAGGCTGAGCCGAACGGCGTCGAGACGGCGGGCCGCGGCGAGGGCCGCCGCGTCGAGGAAGGCGCGATCGTCCGAGAGCAGGCGCCGGCCGCCCACGAGTTCGCCGACCCGCAAGAGAAAGTGCGGCGCTTCGGTCGTGGGCACGCCGATCTCGGTCGTGAGCCGGGTGTCGGCCGGCACGGCCGTCGCGCCGTCGCTCCACCACACGCGGCGCGCATTCATGGCGGTCGCGACGACTGCCGCCGTGCGGTCGAGCACCTCGTCGGTGGTGTCGCACGCCTGCAGGGTAGCGCCGAGTTCGGCCCGCAGCTGCGCGTAGTCCTGGCGCCCGAGCAGGGCCGAATCGACGAAATGCGAGAGGGCCCGCCGAAGTGCCGGATAGAGCACGGCGGTGAGCACCCAACACGCCAGCAGGAGCGCCTCGGCGAGCGGTCCCGGAGGCAGGGTGGCGAGCACGGCGTAGCAGCCTACCGCGATGGCCACGACCGAGAGCAGCGTCAGCGCGCGCTTCAGGAACAGGTCCGCGAGCGCGAAGCGGTACTCCTGGTAGAGGATCGCAAAGGCGAGGGGCAGCACCGCGTGGTGGCCCACGAGTTCGGCCACCCAGCCGCCGGCCTCATCGTGGAAGTGTCCCAGATGATTGGCCGACACGGCAAAGAGCGCCAGCGCCAGCATCCAGAGCGCGCGGCGGCCATTGGTCTGCGCACGGGTCAGGAACGCCAGCGGCAGGGCGATGGCTCCGAAGGCCGCCGTGAGCATCGTGAAGGCCAGGGCCGAGGGCCGCGCATCCCCGAGCGCGAGCGTGCGGAACTGCATCACCGTGGCGGCGGCACTGCAGGCGTAGGCCACGGCGATCACGATGCGGCCGCGCCGCATGTCGCGGGCGACCGAGTGCACGACGACCGCGGCCAGCGTGGCCAGCGCGGCAAACGACACCGCGCTCAACCACGATTCGGGCCCGATGCGGCCGGCGCGATTCAGCAGATAGTCGCCCAGCTCGCCCAGGTTCCACACGAGCCCGAGCACGGCGGTGAAGAGGGGCAGGGCATCGCTGCGGTCGGCCGTTGCCCGGGCGCGCAGCACCAGACCGAGCAACATGGCGCACAGCGCCGCGCCGGTCACGAACCCGACGACGTTCAACAGCTCCGCGGCGTGTGGCGCTCCCACGCCCGAATTGTAGACCTGGGCTACGGCGTTCATGCCCAGTCCGTCTGATGAACGGTCGCGCCCGACCTACGAATGGGTCGAACCCGCCAGGTGGATGGCGGCGTCTCCGATTGTCACGGGGACTGTCACGATTACATTTTGAGGCGCTGCAGAAACTGCCAGGGTGCCATAATCCGCCATTCTCAGGCGCCACCCGATGCATCGGGGAGGTGTCCCGAATCCAGGAGGTTGGCATGACGCGCACAGGAATCCTTTGGTTGGTGGCCACCGGTTGCGCCGTGACGCTCGCGGCGGCGGTGCCCCAGGCGGGCCAGCGACCGGCGCCGGTACCGGCGCCCAAGCCCGCCGCGGCCGCGGCGGCGACCAAGGCCGACCCGCGCGTCGCCAAACTGAAAGACCAGGTGCTGGCGGACGTGTCGTCGCCGGCGATGTTCGACCTGGGCCAGGTGATGACCGATCAGGTCTTCAGCTACGGCGAACTGGGCTTCCAGGAATTCGAGACGCAGAAGTACCTCACCGGCGTGCTCAAGGACAACGGCTTCGCCATCGAGACCGGCGTGGCCGGCATCCCGACCGCCTGGGTGGCCAAGTGGGGGTCGGGCGCCCGGTGATTGCGCTCGGGTCCGACGTGGACTGCATCCCGCAGGCGTCGCAGAAGCCTGGCGTGGCGTTCCGCGATCAGATCGTCGAGGGCGCGCCCGGGCACGGTGAGGGCCACAACTCGGGCACCCCGCTCAACATCGTGGCGGCGCTGGCCGTGAAGCGCATCATGGAGCGCGAGAAGCTGCCCGGCACGATCATGATCTGGCCGGGCGTGGCCGAAGAGCAGCTGGGCACCAAGGCCTACTACGTGCGCTCGGGCATGTTCAAGGACGTGGACCTCGTGATGTACAACCACGTCGGCTCGAACCTCGGCACCGGCTGGGGCGACAGCGGCGGCAACGGGATGATCTCGCTCGAGTACCTGTTCGAAGGCGAGACGGCGCACAGCGCCGGCGCCCCGTGGCGCGGACGCTCGGCCCTCGATGCGGTGGAGCTGATGAACGTCGGCTGGAACTTCCGCCGCGAGCACCTGCGCCTGCAGCAGCGCTCGCACTACGTGGTCACCAACGGCGGCGACCAGCCCAACGTGGTGCCGCGCAACGCGGGCGTGTGGTACTACCTGCGCGAGACCAGCTACGACGGCATCAAGAATCTCTGGGACATCGCCGACAAGATGGCGCAAGGCGCCACGCTCATGACCAACACCTCGGTGACGTCCCGCGTGCTCGGGTCGGCGTGGCCGTCGCACATGAACCGCACGATGGCCGAGACGCTGCACGCGAACATCACGCAGGTGGGCCTGCCCACCTGGTCCGAGGCCGACCTGGCGCTGGCCACCGCCACGCAGAAGGAACTCAAGGTGCCGGTGGTCGGCCTGGTGAAGGAGATCCGCGAGCTGCGCGGCGCCGAGCAGATTCCCGACGACGACAAGCGCGGCGGCGGCTCCGACGACATCGGCGACATCTCGTGGACCGTGCCCACCGTGTCGCTGTCGTTTCCCGGCCAACTTCCAGGCCGGCCCGGGCCACAACTGGGCCAACGCCATCCCGATGGCCACGCCCATCGCCCACAAGGGCGTGAACTACGGCGCGCGGGCTCAGGCGATGACGCTGCTCGAGTTCATGCTGCGGCCCGAGCTGGTGTCGCAGGCCAAGGACTACTACGTGAACGTGCAGACCAAGAACAAGAAGTACACGCCGCTCATCCGCCCTGGCGATCAACCGGCGATTCACCTGAACAAGGGCATCATGGACCGCTACCGCGCGGACATGAAGAAGTACTACTTCGACAGCACGAAGTACAAGACCTACCTCGATCAGATGAAGGCGCAGTTCGGCTATTCGTACCCGACGGTGCGGCCGGCGGCCACGAGTCAACAGCATAGGCGGCCGCTGCGACCGGGCGCCGGGGAACGAGTCGCGACGGGTTGCGCCAGTACAATGAACGGCGCATGGCTCGACCCGTAGCGCCGCTCGGACCTCCGCCGCTCGCCTCACGCTTTGGCGCGTTCGTCGCCGAGCAGCACCCGTCGCTGGTGCGCCTCGTGCTCGAGGTGTTCGAGGCCGCGGGCGGCGGCAAGCTGAAGCCGCGCGACAAGGTGGGCCTCGACGCGCTGCGTCCGGTGTTCCGCCGCGAGCTGGCGAGCCGTCTCTACAAGGAGATGTCGGGCGGCGAGACGCTCGACGAGACCACGCCGGGCGTCGTCGGCCATCCGGCGGCTCGAGCAGGCGCGCGCGCAGGTGCTCGAGGCCTGCGACGGCTGGCTGCAGCGCGAAGCCATCGCCGCGTCGCTCACGAACGACGAGCGCAAGGAGATCCTGCGCGGCATGTGCCTCACGCGCGCCGTCGACAACCGGCTGAAGCGGTTGTTCACGGGCGGCGAGGTGCGCTGGGGCGTGACGGCGTTCCAGGGCAAGGGCTTCCGTTCGCTCGGCCAGGAAGCCATCTACGCCGCTGGCATCCGCCTGAAGCGCGGCGCGAAGTTCCGGGGCGCCGACGGCGCGTGGACCGGCGACGTGATCGCGCCGATGATTCGCGACCTCGGCATCACGCTGGCCATGCGCAGCGACGAAGACGCCGTCGCCATGATCCTGCGCGCGCAGATGGGCAAGGCCGGTCCGCCGCTGCACGGCAAGGACCTGCACACCGGCGACTTCGCGTGGGGCGTGCTGCCCGCGGCCGCGCCGCTGGCCATCGGCTCGCTCACCATGGCCGGCATGGCCATGGCGTTCTGGCGCCAGAACGCCGGCCGCGTGGCGCTGTCGTTCATCGGCGAAGGCGGCACCTCGCTCGGCGAGTGGCACGAAGCGATCAACCTGTGCGCGGCGCGGCGGCTGCCTGCCGTGTTCTGCATCGAGAACAACCAGACGGCGCTCTCCACGCCGGTGCACGAGAACTCCGCGGCGCGCGTGTTTGCCGACAAGGCGATCGGCTACGGCATTCCGGGCATCACCATCGACGGCACCGACGCCGATGCCGTGGCGGCGGCGTTCGCGTGGGCGGCCGAGCGCGCCCGCGCCGGCTCCGGCCCGGCGCTCATCGAACTCGTGGCGATGCGGATGTGCGGACACGCGCACCACGACGACATGCTCTACCTCGGGAAGGACCAGCCGCCGTCGTGGGAATACCCGGCGCTGCACGACGCCGGCTACGCCAATCGCGAGCACTACGAGTTCTGGGCGGCGCGCGATCCGATTGCGCGCTACGCCGCGCGGCTCGAGGCCGAGAAGGTCATCAACGGCACCGAGCTGGGCCGCATTCGCGCGCTGGGCCGACACGCTGGTCGAGGCCCAGGCGCAGCGCGTGATTGCCGAGCCGTGGCCCGAACCCGCCGAGGCCGGCGTGGGCGTGTTCAGCGGCGAAGCGCCGCGCGTCCGCATCGAGGTGCTCGAGCCGGCCCGCCGCGACAGCAGCGCCACGCCCACGGCGTTGCCGCCGCTCGAGCCGTTTGCCGCCGTTCGACAAGGCGGGCAGCACGCTTGCTCGAGGCCGTGATGCTCGGCGTGGGCGACGCGCTGCGCGCCGACCCGCGCGTGTTCGTCTACGGCCAAGACGTGGGCGGCCCCTACGGCAACGCCTTCCTGCTGCTGCGTCCGTTGCTCGAGCAGTTCGGCGATCGCATCCTCAACTCGCCGCTCGCCGAGGGCGCCGTGCTGGGCGTGTGCGTAGGCGCCGCGCTGGCGGGGCAGCGGCCGATCGGCGAGATGCAGTTCAACGACTTCGTCGCCACCGGCTTCAATCAGCTCGTGAACAACGCCGCCAAGATCCGTTACCGGTGGGGCGGCGAGGTGCCGATGGTGGTGCGCATGCCGTGGGGCGGCCTGCGCTCGGCCGGTCCGTATCACTCACAGAACACCGAGGCGTGGTTCTACCGCACGCCCGGCCTGAAGATCGTCGTGCCCGCCTCACCCGAAGACGCGCGGGGCTTGATGGCGGCGGCGGTGGCCGATCCCGACCCGGTGCTCTACTACGAGCACATCGCGCTCTACCGCGACCCGCGCATCAAGCAGGTGCTCGGTCCCGACGCGCCCCAGCCGATTCCGATCGGCAAGGCGGCGCTGCGGCGCGCCGGCAGCGACCTGGCGCTCATCTCCTACGGCGCCTAGGTGCACGAGTGTCTGCGCGTGGCCGACACGCTCGCCGCGCAGGGCATCGAAGCGTCGGTGCTCGACCTGCGCACGCTCGTGCCGCTCGATCGCGAGGCCGTGCTGGCCGTGGCCAAGCACTGCGGGCGGGTGCTCATCGTGCACGAGGACTCGCGCACCGGCGGCATCGGCGAAAGCGTGGCGGCGATCATCCAGGAAGAGGCGTTCGAGTGGCTCGACGCGCCGGTGCGCGTGCTGGGCGCCCTCGACACGCCGGTGCCCTACGCCCCGCCGCTCGAAGAGTTCTTCTGGTGAGCCGGCCAGGAGATCGAACGCGCGGCCACATTGCTGGCGGCGTACTGACGGCGACTACGGCGCGGCGCGCTTGCCCGTGAAGGGCGCGACGCCCATGCCGTAGTCCATCTCGCCCTTGATCTCGTCGCCGCTCACGGTGGCCTTCGCGCCAATCGAGATCGGGCTGTTGGGGCCGGCGAATTCGAAGGTGAAACTGACCTCGGAGTCCGCGACCTTGCCCGTGATTGGCGTGTCGCCGGTGTCGCCGGCAAAGCTGCCCTTCACGACCACGCCCTCGACGGCCATGGTCAACGCCGCCGTCGTCGCGCCTTGCGGGCAGGGTAGCACAGCCCTGGCTGGGCCAGGTGCAACCCGGACGTTCAGGGCGTGAGCCGCACCTGCACGTCGCCGTCGACGACTCGCACGTCGTGACGCCTGACGCCCAAGGTCGGGTCCTGCACGAGGCGGCCCGTGCGGATCTCGTAGCTCCACCCGTGCCACGGGCAGGTCACGTCGTCGTGCGCGTCGATCGTCCCCTCGCACAGCGGCCCGGCGTGGTGCAGACACAGGTTGTCGATGGCGTGGAAGCCGTCATCCAGCCGGAAGAGCGCCACGTGGCGTCCTTCGACCTTCACGAAGTGTCCGCCTGGCAGGAACGTGTCCGCGCGTCCGACACCCACGAACTGCCCTGAGAGCGGCGCCAGCGGCATCGCCTACTTGCGCGCGCCAGGCGTGAGCGTCGTCTCCTTGCGCTCGCCGCCGCGCAGGTAGACCAGCTTGACCCCCACGTTCACCTTGAGCGCCTCGAGGGCGTAGGTGTAGTCGTAGATGTTGGCGATGGTCTGCTCGCCGATCTGCACGATCACGTCGCCCTTCTGCAGGCCGGCCTGTTCCGCCGGCCCGCCGCCGATGACGCCGCCGAGCAGCAGGCCCTTCACATCGGTGGCGTAGTCGGGAATGGTGCCGGTGAAGATGCGCACGCCGGCGCGGCCGCCGCCCGACTGTTGTCCGCTCTGTTCCACCTTGGCGAAGGCCAGCACGTCGGGCTGATCACCCACGCGCGAGGCCAGGGCCACGGCGAAGTCGACGACGCGGTCGAGGTCTTCGTAGTTGATCTTGTCGGCCGTGTCCGACGGCTTGTGGTAGTCCACGTGCGTGCCGGTGAAGAACGCCAGACTCGGCACGCTCACCTGATTGAAGCTGGCCACATCCGTGGGCTGGTAGGGGTCGTCCTGCAGCACCAGCTCGAAGCCGGCCGCCACGTTGGCGCGCTCGATGAGCGGCTTCCATCCGGGGCTCGAGCCCACGGCCTGCACGGTCAGCTTGTTGTCCTGCATGCGGCCCACCATGTCGAAGTTGAAGTACGCCGCGATCCGATCCGACGCCACCGGCGGTGTCGTGACGAACGCGTTCGAGCCGATCAGGCCGATTTCTTCGGCCGACCAGAACCCCAGCAGCACGTGGCGCGATCGCATCCGCTGCTTGGCAAGTTCACGGCCCGCCGCCAGCACCGCTGCGGTGCCCGAGGCGTTGTCGTCGGCACCGTGATGAATCTTGCCGGCGTCTTCCTTGGCGGCCAGTGAATTGCCATGGCTGCCGCGTCCCAGATGGTCGTAGTGCGCACCCAGCGCCACCCATGGCTTGGGCAGTGCGATGCGCGCGGTGGCCGGCAGGTAGCCCACCACGTTGAAGCCTTCCTGCTTCTCGCGCTGCACGGCCGCCTTGATGGTGATGGTCACGTCGGGCAGCGGGAAGCCGGCCGCATGCGGGTTCGCGGAGTCGAGGGCCTTCTGGATCTCTTCGAGCGTCTTGTCCTTCACGCCCGCAAAGAGTGCCTTGGCGACGTCACCAGACACGCTCGCCGCTACGATTCCCGAACCGGCCAGCGCCGTGTCGAAGTTCATCGGGATGGTTTCGCCGGCGTTCGGCGATCGCGGCCCGGTGACCACGAGCAGGGCCTTGGCGCCGCGCTGCCGCGCCTGCATCGCCTTGTAGCGCAGGTCGGCGTAGCGCGACAGGATGCCGCGGGTCTTCTGGTCGGCGTCTTCCGGGAAGTAGCGGAAGACCACGACGACCTTGTCCTTCACGTCGAGCGTGGCGAAGCTGTCGTAGCCGAAGTTCTGCGACTCGGGCACGACCAGGCCGTAGCCGGCGAACACGGCCGGTCCGCTCACCTCGGCGTTGTCGGAGAACGACAGCGCCTGCACCTGCGACACGCGATCGAACACGCCAGTGGCGCGCGCGTCGGGGGCGGTCACGGTAGCGACCTGCAGCGTGGTGCCGGCGTCCTTCACGCCAGCGGTGAAGCTGAACGGCAGGCGGAAGTCCTTCTGCCCGGGCAGCGGCGTCGCGCCCATCTTCTTCAGCTCGGCCACAAGATGATCGGCCGCGAGCGTCGCGCCTTCCGACCCGGCCTGACGTCCCGCGAAACGGTCCGACGCCAGCACGGTGACATCGGCCCGGGTCTTCGACGCGGCCGGCGCGGACGTCTGGGCACTGGTCGAGATCGGGGCCAGCAACGCGCTGGCGGCGAGGGCGAGGGCAGGCAGCACGTGGCGAGTCATGACGTCCTCAGTTCTTGCGGGCCGGCGCGTTCTTGATGGCCGCGAGCGCGGCCTGATGGTTCCACTGCGCCAGAAAGATCTGGCCGGCGCCGCCGCCCGAGCGAGCCGAGGTGAAGGCGATCTGCGTGCCGTCTGGCGACGGCACGGGCAGCCCGTCGAAGCCGTCGGAATAGGTGACCCGCACCGGTTCCTTCGTGCCCGCCGCGTCGACCATGAAGACCTCGAAGTTCTCGAAGCCGAGCTTGTTCGAGGCAAACAGGATGTACTCGCCCGACACGTGCATGTAGGGCGCCCAGCTCATCGCCTTGAAGTTCGTGATCTGCCGCTTGTCCGTGCCGTCTGGGTTCATCATCCAGACGTCGGCGATGAGGCCCTGTTCGTCGAAGCGCCGCCACAGAATCTTCTTCCCGTCTGGGGTGAAGAACGGGCCGCCGTCGTAGCCCGCCGAGGTCGTGAGCCGGGTCTGCCCCGTGCCATCGGCCTTCATCACGTAGATGTCGGCGAACCAGCTCGCATCGGTGGTGAGCTGCTTCTCTTCGGCCGCGTTCAAGGTGTGGTCGAAGGCCGTGCGCGTGGACGAGAACGTGATCCACTGGCCATCGGGCGAGTAGCCGGCCTCGGCGTCGTAGCCGCGCGCAGTGGTGAGCCGGCGCAGCGCCTTGGTGCCTTCCGCGTAGGCGTAGATCTCCATCTCGGGGTCGTAGTCCCAGGCGTAGCGCCGTTCCTTGCCCGAGGCGCGGAACGCGAGTTCTTCGTCCTGATACTGCTTCGACTTGGGATCGTGGTGAGTCGAGGCAAAGAGGATCTCGTCGCTGCCGGGGCGGAAGAACCCGCACGTGGTCTTGCCCATGCCTGGCGAGATGCGGGTCGTGTCGCCCGACGTGAGGTCCATCACGTACATCTGGTAGAAGGGGTTGCCGGCTTCGCGCTCGCTCTGCAGCACGAGGCGCTTGCCGTCGGGCGACCAGTAGCCCTCGCCGGCGCGCTTGCCCTCCACGGTGAGGCGGCGCACCCGCGACAGGAATGCGCGTTCCTGGTTGGGGGCAGCATCCTGAGCGGAGGTCACGGCGGCGGCCACGAGCACGGTCAGGGCAATGGCGGCAATTCTCATCCTGGGCATTCTACCGGGCTCCGCGCGGTGGCGAACTACTTCGGCCGAGGCACACCCAGCAGGGCACGCATCTTCGTATTCTGCGGATCGTCACGAAAGGTTTCGAATTCCAGGGTGTACCCTTCGGGATCGAGCGCCACGAAGCCACGAATCGGCAGGCTGGCCGAGTCCTTGGCCTCCCCGCGAGTGACGATGCCCTTGCTCGTCAGCCACCGGTGCCAGTCGTCCACGCGACTGGTCACGAAGGCCAGGGCCACCGGCTTGGTCTCCGACGCCCGGTGCATGCCGCGCGTTTCGTCCACGAGACCGACAAACGAGGTGGGCGACACCTGGTAGACCTTCGCCCACCCTTGGTCCACGGTGAGCGTGAGGCCCATCACCTGCTCGTAGAAGCGCATGGCGCGCGGCAGGTCCCGGTAGTAGAGCCACGTGATGTTGGCGTCGAAGCCTCCGGGTGGCGCGGCGGGGGGCTGCGCGCGCACGGCCGTGGCCAGCAGCAGCGGAAAGAGCAGGGCAGCGCAGAGCCGAATCATCATCACCGAATTCTATGCCGAGCCATGGCCATCAGCGGCAGCCACCCCGCGGCGCTGCGCGCCGTCAGCGCACGACCGCCGGTGACCACGCCTCGGCCAGGAATCGCCGGGCCGGCGCTGGGTCGTCCACGCCCGCGACCCACACGTTGTTGCCGTCGTCCGACGGGAACTGGTAGAGGATGTGGCTGTCGTCGAGCCATTCGACCTGATCGTCGATGCTGCGGGTCTCGCTGGCCAGGGCGCGCGCCGCCTTCGTGGCCAGATCGAGCACCCAGAGCTGCCAGCCGCCGCCGTCGGCGAGCGGGCGCGCCCGCTTGAACGCGATCCTGGTGCCGTCGGGCGACAACGACGGACACTCCACGTCGGCCAGCAGCACTCGCGTGTCGCGCCGCGCGATGTCGCCCGCGACCAAATACGGTGTGCCGCCATAGGCCAAGGTGGCATAGAAGCGGTTGTCGTCGGCGGCGAACGTCACGCCCCAGAAGTTGACGTCGGCGCGGCGCACCTGCCGGTCGCGGTCGAACACCGCGTAGCTCTCGAGGTTCACGGGTGGGGCGTCGCTCGTCAAGTCGATCAGGCTGGTACGGGTCGAGAAGCCGTTGTCGGCGTAGGAATGGCCTTGCTCGAAGACCGTCACCGCGCCCCATCGCCCGCTGGATGACACGCGCGCGCGGCTCGGGGCGCCGGTGAGCGCCAGCGATCGCACGGGCAGGAACTGCGCGTCGAAGACCACCGCCTGGCCCAACGGGCCAACGGCTGTAAGACAGAGCCCGCGGCCGGCGGCGTAGTGCACGCGCAGGCACGAGAGCGGCGAGTGATAGCGCGGGCCGTCGGGCGAGGCCAGTGCGACCGTGGCCACGCGGCCCCACGATGGTTCCGACGCGAGGTGGCGGAACATCAGGAAGGGCGCAGCGGGTGGGGCGGACATCGAGGTCAGCGGGTCTTCGCCGTCGGTCGGCCGACTTGCTTCTCGCCGTGCTCGTGCGATCGACGCGACCATCAGGCCCCCGGCCACCACGCACACCAGAGCGAACGCCCACCGTCTTCCCGCCCGTGATGGCGCGGTCATGCCGGGTCCTCGCGGCGCGTACGTGGCTGGGACGGGCCGACCCGTGCCAGAAGCACGCGGCCTGCCACGATCGCGCCGAGCAGGGCGACGCCGAAGATGCCCAGGGCCATGTCAGGCCCACGATACGTCCAGAGTGCGCCGAATGCTACGGCGGCTCCGGCCCGCGCCAGCGTCGTGCCAGTGGCTAGCACGCTCAACCCCGTGGCGCGGAGATGCGCCGGCAGCGCGGCGCTCGCCATCGCGGCGAGCACGCCGTCGGTCGCCGCGTAGTAGGCCCCGAGGAGCAACAACGACCCGGCCAGCAACAGCGGGCCGGCCGGCGCGAACGCCAGCAGCGCGTAGACCAGCAGCAGGCACCCATGACCGCCGATGAACGTCGCCGATGGGCCGGTGCGGTCGGCCAGGATGCCGAGTGGTCCGGCCAGCGCGAAGTAGCAGAGCGGCGTGCCGACGTAGAGCAGCGGGAGCCAGGCCGGGTCGAAGGCCAGCTCCCGCTGCAGCATCAGATAGAGCAGCGCGTCGCTCACAGACGCCGCTGAGAGCACACACGCTGCCGCCGCGATGCCGCCGAATTCCGTGGTGGCCAGCGCCCGCGCGGCGGACGACGCGGAGACGAGAGGCGAGGGCGTGGCCCCGTGTGGCGGCGCTGGCGCGTCGACGAGCAGCACGATCGCGGCGACGCCGGCAAGCGCCACCGCGAAGCTCGCGAGGAACACCTGATCGAAACGGCCCGGCACGAGCCAGAGGACGGCAAAGGCCGCCAGTGGTCCCAGCGCCGCGCCCACCGCATCCATGGCGCGGTGCGCACCGAAGGCCGTGGCGAGGTGTGAGGGCGTCGCGTGGTGCGCGATGAGGGCATCTCGCGGCGCGGTGCGGATGCCCTTCCCGAGGCGATCCGCCACGATCGCGCCCATGAGGGCAGGCCATGCTGTGCCGGCGGCCAGATAGCCCAATTTGGCGAGCGCCGACGTCGCGTAGCCAGCAACGGCCACGGTCTTGTGGCGCCTGAAGCGGTCGGCGGCCAGCGCGCTCAGCGTTCGCACCGTCGCCGCGGCCCCTTGGTAGAGCCCATCGAGCGCGCCGAGGGCGAGCGGGGTCATGCCGAGATGCACCACCACGTACACGGGCAGCACGCTGGTGACCATTTCCGACGAGACGTCCGTCAGCAGGCTGGTGAGGCCCAGGAACCACACCGCGGGGCGCACACCCCTCCATCCGCGATTGCGCCAAGGCAATCGCGCTGACGGGTTGACTGGAGCTGGGACGCCGAAGTCGTACATCCGGAAGGGGTTGGGTGCGCCGCCAATGGTAGCCGAGGGCCGGACACGGCGTCTGGTGGGACCGTGTACGCGGATTGTAATACTTGAGACCGGATCTCATTTTGATCTTGACCGACCGAATTGGTCGCCAATAGGATGGTCTTGTTCTGAGACGGAGTCTCAATATCATCATGAAATCCTTTCGCACCGTCCTGTTCTGGACGCATCTCGTGATCGGCGCCCTGGCTGGAGTCGTCATCCTCATCATGTCGGTCACCGGCGTGGTGCTCACCTACGAGAAGCAGATGCTCGAGTGGGCCGACCGACGGCCGTCGGTCCCAGCGACGGCGACGACCGCCGCGCTCTTGCCGCCGGCGACGCTGCTCGCCGCGGGAGTCGCCGCCAACGCCAGCGCTACGCCGACGGGCATCACGATGCGGTCGGATGCGACCGCGCCGGCAACGGTCGCGTTCGAGGGCGGCCGGTCGCTCCTGTTCGATCCGCGGACGGCCGAGAACCTGGGGGAGCCATCGCCGCGGTTGCGCGCTTTCTTTCGCTCCGTCACGAGCTGGCATCGCGTCTTGGCGCTCGAAGGCACGAGCCGGGCCGCGGGAAAGGCCATCACCGGAGCGGCGAACCTCGCCTTCCTGTTCATCGTGGCGAGCGGCATCTATCTGTGGCTGCCACGTGTGTGGAGCCGTCTGCAGTTCATGCAGGTGTTGTGGTTCCGCCGCGGGCTCACACCCAAGGCTCGCGACTTCAACTGGCACAACGTGATCGGCATCTGGTCGGCCGTGCCCTTGGCGATCGTCGTCGCCGGTGCCGTGCCCATTTCCTATTCCTGGGCTGGCAATCTGGTCTACCGCCTCGCCGGTGAAGCTCCGCCGGCACCGCCGCCGCAGGCCGCGCGCGCCAGCGGGCCTGCTGAAGCCGCCGGGCCGGGTGCCCCGCGTCAACCTGGCGGCGGCGGCCGCGCGCGTCGCGCCGAATCGGGCGGTGGTGAGCCGCCCGCGATCGACCTGTCGGGGCTGGATGCGGCGTGGGCCGCGGCGCAGGTGCAGGTGCCGTCGTGGCGCTCGATGGCGGTGCGCTTCGGCGGCACCACGAGCGGGCCGTGGGTCATCACCGTCGACGAGGGCTACGGCGGGCAGCCGCAACTGCGCCGCACGCTCACCGCCAATCGCAGCTCGGGCGCCATCGTCAAAGCCGAGACCTTCGGCGACCTTGGGCCAGGCCGACGCGCGCGCAGCTGGCTGCGCTTCGCCCACACGGGCGAGTACTACGGCCTCACCGGACAGACCATCGCCGGCATCGTGTCGGCGGGCGGGGCCATGCTCGTCTACACCGGCATCGCGCTCGCGCTGCGCCGGTTGTCGGCGTGGCGGCGAGGCCGATCCGTGCGGATCGACGCGTCGCAGGCCGCGTGAGCCGCGCCGGCCAGGCCCTCAGCAGCGCAGGTGAAGGAAGTCCCCGTTCGGTCATGCCTCACGCGCGTGCCCGCCACTCCTAAGGAGTCGTCGTTCCATGAAGAATCGCCCGTCAGCCTACTTTCGTGCCCTGGTCGCACTCGCGCTGTCCGCTCCGCTCGTCGTCCACGTTCTGCCCCTCCACGCCGCGGGCCCCTGCCAACGACCTGCGGCGCAGTCGACTGTGCACGGCCGCGTCGTCGACCCCAGCAACGGCGCGATCGCCGGGGCCCAGGTCACCGTCACGTCGGACCGGCCAGGGGCGGCGGCATCGACCGTGACGAACCAACAGGGTGAGTTCGAGATGGTGATGGACGCAGGTAGCTACACGGTGCGAGTGTCTGCCAACGGATTCGTGGAGGCCTCGCGCCGGTTCACGCTCGGCGGGGCAGACACCGGAACGGTCAATGCCACTCTTGCCGTCGCCAGTGTCCATGAACTGGTCACCGTCGATGCCGCTGGTGGATACGGGGTTGGCGCCGTCTCGTCGGCCACGAAGACGATGACCTCGCTGCGCGACGTGCCGCAGTCGGTCTCGGTCATCTCGCGCGCACTCATCGCCGACCAGCGGATGTCCAGCATGGCGGACGTGACGCGCTACATGCCTGGTGTGGGGTTTGCCCAGGGCGAAGGCAACCGCGATACACCGATTCTGCGAGGCAACAGCACGACGTCCGACTTCTTCGTCGACGGCGTCCGTGATGACGTGCAGTATTTTCGCGATCTCTACAACGTCGAACGAGTCGAAGCCCTGAAGGGCCCCAACGCGATGATCTTCGGCCGCGGTGGCGTCGGCGGTGTCATCAATCGGGTGACCCGCCAAGCCGACTGGGGGCGGTCCCGAGAAGCGTCGCTGCAGGCCGGCTCCTGGAACAACAAGCGAGTCACGGCAGACTTCGGCAGTGGGCTCAGCCAGGTGGTGGCGCTGCGTGCGACCGCGCTCTACGAACGCTCGGACTCGTATCGCGACGGTGCGGGCCTCGAACGCTACGGGATCAATCCGACTGCCGCGTTTCGCCTCGGTCCGAACACGACGCTGCGAGCCGGCTACGAATACTTCCACGACGAGCGGGTCGCCGATCGCGGCGTCTCGTCGTTCGCCGGCCGGCCGCTCGTCACCGACCCTGGAACGTTCTTCGGCGACCCGACCCAGAGCCCGACCGACGCTACGGTCAATCTCGGGTCGGTGACCCTCGAGCAGCGACTCGGCGTCGCGCATCACCCTGCAAGAACCGGGTCAGCTACGGCGACTACGACAAGTTCTATCAGAACGTGTTTCCCGGCGCCGTCAACGCCACGGCCGGCACCGTGGCGATCTCCGCCTACAACAACCTGACGACGCGCCAGAACCTCTTCAACCAGACGGACGTGACGGTGGTGGCGTCGACCGGTCGGATTGGCCACACCGTGCTCGTGGGTGCGGAGTTTGGGCGCCAGGCGACCGGAATTTCCGCAGCACGGGCTACTTCACGAGGCTCGGTGCGGCGGTCTCGACGTTCAACGCGCCCCTGTCGTCGCCGACGATCTCGCAACCGATGCAGTTTCGCCAGTCCGCCACGGATGCGGACAACCGCGGCGTCACCACCATCGCCGGTGTCTACGCGCAGGACCAGATGGCGCTCACCGCCCGCCTTCAGGTGGTGTTGGGTCTCCGCGTCGACAGGTTCGAGAGCGACGTCACCAACAACCGCACGGCCACGGACTTCAGCAGCAGCGACAATCTGATCTCCCCGCGCGTAGGGTTGGTCTACAAGCCGGTCGAGCCGCTGTCGTTCTACAGCAGCTACAGCCTGACCTACCTGCCGCGCGCCGGCGAACAGCTGTCATCGCTGTCGGTGACCAATCAGGCGCTCGACCCCGAGACCTTCAAGAACTACGAGGTGGGCATCAAATGGGACGTTGTGCCGGCGTTCGCCTTGACCGCCGCGCTCTACCGGCTCGATCGCGGCAACGTGGTGGTGCCGGACCCGAACGACCCGACGGTGTCGAGCCTCGTGGACGCCCAGCGGACCAAAGGCCTGGAACTCGAGCTCAACGGGAAGGTCACCCGCTCGTGGAGCGTGGCTGGGGGATACGCCTATCAGGACGGCGCGATCACCAGGTCCATTTCAGCCACCGCGCAGGCTGGCGCGGTGCTGGCGCAACTGCCGCGGCACTCGACTTCCCTGTGGAACAGGTATGACTTCACGCCGCGTATTGCGGCCGCACTCGGCGTGATCAACCGCACCGCCGCCTTCACGTCGACCAGCAACGCCGTCGTGCTGCCCGGCTGGACCCGCGTGGATGCGGCGCTCTACTACCGGCTGACGGCCACGCTCCGCGCCCAGATCAACGTCGAGAACCTGTTCGATGAACACTACTTTCTGAACGCCCACAGCGACACGAACATCACGCCAGGATCGCCGCGAGGCTTCCGGGTCGCGTTGACGACGCGCTTCTGAAGCGGCGACCGGGCGAGGACCGGTCAGCGGTCGTTGAGCCGGATCGAGGCACCCACGCGGTCGAACGCCGCGGTGTAGGTCGGTGCGTCGTTTTCCGGCACCACGGTGAGGTAGTAGAAGAGGCTGCCATCGCTCAGCAGCGTCGTGTAGAGGCCGACGCGCTCATTCTGATTGAGCGCCGACCGGCCGACGAGGGCCGTGGCGATGCCGGCCCGCTGCGAGATGCGCACCTGCTGCTGCGCGCCGGCCACGCGCATGCCCGGGTTGCCCTGCAGCACCGCGTTCACGAAGGTGTTGGTGGCGTCCGAGAGCGTGCGTGACGACGCGCGCGCCACGCCGAGTTCCACGCCGTGGGTGAAGACGCTCTGGCCCTGGTAGTCGCCGAGCCCGTTCTGCGGCACGAACTTCACGGAGTTGTTGGCCGACACGCCTCGTCCAGTTGGACGGCACGCTCACCTGGAACAACTCGCCGCCCTTGGCGGTCTTGTACTGCGTGGCCGGCGCCGGCACGGGCTGGCCGACCGTGCCCACCGACACCGGGGCGCTGCCGCCGCTGCCACCGCCACCGTTGCCGGTGCGGCCCGCATCGGCCATCGACTTGGCGGGAGGCATGGCGGCAAAGCGCGCCTTGGCGGCCGCAAAGCCCGTTCCGCTCGGCCGCGCACCAATGGTGAGCTTGTCGGCCTCCTGCCGGATGTACTGCACGCGGTTCCCGGGATTCGGATGGCTGCTGAGCCACTGCGGCGGGCTGCCCTTCGACTGCTTCTCGATGGCCTCGAACATGCGCGCCAGCTCGCGTGGGTCGTGGCCCGCCCGGGCCATGATCTGCGCACCGAGCAGGTCGGCTTGCTTCTCGTATTCGCGGCTGTACTTCATGAGCCACGCACCCAGCCCGAGCTGGGAACCCTGCGAGATGGCTTCGCCCCATCCGCCGCCGATGATCGCCCCGGCAATGGCGCCGGCCACCGCGCCGATCTGGAACTTCTGCGCCTTGGTGGCGTTGGCGGTGCCGTGCCGGAGCAACACGTGCGCCAGTTCGTGCGCCATGACGCCCACGACCTCGCCTTCACCGTCGGCCGCGTCGAACATGCCGCGGTTCACGAACATCGGGCCGCCGGGCAACGCAAAGGCGTTGATCTCCTTGAAGTTCACCGGCGTGAACGAATACTCGAACACCGGGTTGTTCAGGTTGGCCGGCGCCGCCTTCACGAGGGAACGGCCCGCCTGGTCGAGGTAGCCGGCGATCTGGTCGTCGGTAATGATCGGGTACTGCTGGCGCACCTCGGCGGCGGCTTCCTTGCCGAGTTCCACGTCCTGTTGAACCGTGTATTTGTTCTTGGGAGGCGTGATCTCGTCTGGGCGGCGACGGCCGCGGCGCCGATCGAGGCGACGAGCAGCAGGGCCCAGAAGGGCGAGCGGCGCGAGGTGGCAGGGCTGGGCATCATGGACATCGGCTCCGAAGAAGACTGACAGTGCACTCAGCGTGCCAGGGCCAGCGCGACCGTGGCGGTCGTCCCGTTGGCGACGGTGACCTTCACGGGGGCCACTTTGAGCAACTCGTGCCACACCTTGAGCTCGTAGGTGCCCGCCGGCACACCCGTGAGCCGGAAGCTCCCGTCGGCGCCGGTCACGGCGGCCATCTCGTCGGTCACCATGATGAAGCCGCGCATCCACTGATGCGTGTTGCAGGTGATGCGCACCAGGCCCGCGCCGTTCAGCGGGCGCGTCACCACCATGTTGGGCACCGGCAGCCCCACGTTGAAGAGCGTGCGGCCGCCGTCCTGCTGCGCGTTGGTCGTATGCAGCAGCGCGTCGTGACTCGTGGTCTTGGTGGGGGCGCCAGGACGCGCGAGCTGCACGCGCGGCAGGAACCGGCACTTCTCGTTGGTCACCTGGGGATCGGGATACGGCGCGGTGACCTTCACGCCGGTGAGCGTGACCACGACGTTGGCCAGCGCCCCGCTGGGTCCCACGCTGATGGTCTCGTCCGGCACCTCGGCGCCGCACACCTTCATGTCCATCGTGACGCGCAGCGGACGCAGGCCTTTCAGCGCCGTGGTCGCGATGCCCGCGATGGTGCCGCCCTGCGCCCACGCGGGGGCGGCGGCAGCCACGAGGATGGCGCTCAGGAGCATCGAACGAACGGCGCAGAACCCAGTGAGCCTCGGCATGACGGTGTCCTGAAGGTAGCACGCGCCGCCGCGAGCCGCGATCCTCGTGCCGCGCGATGGGTCGAGGCGCCGGCCACCTACGGGGTGGTAGCGACCACTCGTTGCCGCGGACCGCCCGTCCGCAGGCTCGTCCTTGGGCCGCGCTCGGTCAACCCGTAGTCTAGACGACATTCCGGAGGCAACACACGTGCAATCACCCACCGTCCTTCGTCTACTCGCCATCGCTGTGGCCGCGTTCGTGATCGTTGGCGGGGCTGTCCCGGCCATGGCCCAAGGCACGGCCACGCTGTCTGGCAAGGTCACGCGCGCTGGCGGTGCCGACCCCATGGGCGGGGCCGCCGTGGTGGTCGAAGAACTGCGGCGCGAGGTGCGCACGGCCGAAGACGGCACCTACCGGGTCGAGGGCCTGGCGCCGGGCGAGTATCACGTGTCGGTGCGGGCGGAGGGCTACAGCAGCCGCCGGGCCGAGGTGCAGGTGACCGCCAGCTGGCGCCACGCTGAATCTCGAAGTGGATCTCGACCTGCACTTCGCCGAGGTGCTCTCGGTCAGTCCCAATCCGAAGCCGCAGTTCGAGTCGTTCCAGCCCACGTCGGTGCTGTCGAACGAAGACCTGGCGCGTCAGCTCGAAGACACCATCGGCGCCACGCTGCAGTCGCAGCCGGGCGTGGCCATGCGATCGCTCGGTCCCGGGCCGGCGCGCCCGGTGATTCGCGGCCTCGACGGCGACCGCGTGCTGGTGCTGCAGGACGGCCAGCGCATGGGCGATCTGTCGAGCCAGTCGGGCGATCACGGCGTGCCCACGAACCCCGCCGCGGCGCAGCGCATCGAGGTGGTGCGTGGTCCGGCCACGCTGCTCTACGGCGCCAACGCGATTGGCGGGCTCGTGAACATCGTCACCGACCAGATCCCCACGGAGAAGGTCACCACGCCCACCGGATCGATGACCTTCAACCTGGGCAGCAATTCCCAGCCCGTGGGCGCGGCTGGCGACGTGCATGTGGGCAACGGCACGTTCGCCATGCACTTCGGTGGCGGCGGCCAGCGGTCGGGCGACTACCAGACCCCTGACGGTGCGATCGACAACTCCAACTCGCGCAGCGGCTTCGTGAACGTCGGCGCCGGCTACACCGGCGAACGCCAGTACGCCGGCGTCAGCTACGGCTACGACGACACGAAGTACGGCGTGCCCGTGCTCGAAGAGGGCGCAAATCAGCCTCACGCCCAAGCGCCATGCCTTCTCCGCCCGCGCCGGCGGCCAGGGCCTCGACGGCCTGCTCTCGTCGTATCGCACGACGCTCGGCGTGCGGCGCTACAAGCACACCGAGCTCGAAGGCACCGAGATCGGCACGCGCTTCGAGAACAACACCGTCGAAGGCGAAGTGCTGCTGTCGCATCGGCCCGCTCGGCCGCATGTCGGGGTCGGTGGGCGGCTGGTTCCTGAATCGCGACTTCACCGCCACCGGCGCCGAGGCGTTGTCGCCCCCGGTCGATCAGAAGGGCGTCGCGGCGTTCCTCTACGAAGAGGTGGCGTGGCCGCACTTCACGCTGCAGTTCGGCGGCCGCGTCGACCGCACATCGTTCTCGCCCGAAGGCGTCTTGTCCGAGCGCACCTTCACCAACTACTCCACGTCGGTCGGCGCGCTGATTCGCCCGCAGGCCGCCAACGACAACTTCGTCGTGGCCGTCAGCCTGGCGCGGGCCTCGCGCAATCCCGCACTCGAAGAGCTCTTCTTCTTCGGTCAGCACACCGGCAACCTGGCGTTCGAAATCGGCAACCCGTCGCTCGACTCGGAACGGGCGCTCGGCTTCGACGTGTCGCTGCGCGCGCGCGCCAAGCGCGTGCAGGGCGAGCTGACGTTCTTCCGCAACGACATCAGCGACTTCATCTTCCGCAATCCGCTGTCCGACGAAGAGTTCGAGGCGCGCGAAGCCGAGTTCGACGAGCGCTTCGGCGTGGAGCACGGGGAGGAAGAAGAGGGCGGCCACGGCGGCGACTTCCCGGTCGTGGAGTACGCCAACACCGACGCCATGTTCTACGGCGTGGAAGCGCATGCCGACGTGACGCTCACGTCGAAGCTGGGCGCCGAGTTCACGTGGGACTTCGTGCGAGCCGAGCGCACCTCCGACAACGCACCGCTGCCGCGCATTCCGCCCCAGCGCGTCGTGGCCGGCCTGCGCTATACCCACGGTGCATTCCAGGCTGGCGGCAACGTCACCGCCGCCGCCGATCAGAACCGCGTGTTCGCGGCCGAAACGCCGACGGCCGGTTACGCGATGCTGCGGTTCTTCGCGTCGTACACCCGGCAGACCACTCGCGCGGTGCAGACGTTGACGGCGCGCCTCGACAACGCCACCGATACGCTCTACCGCAGTCACCTGAACTACCTCAAGGACACCGTGCCCGAGATCGGCCGGGCCTTCAAGCTGGTCTACGCCGTGAAGTTCTAGACCAGGCATCGTCGGGCGCCCATCCCGTGCGGCCGCGGCGGCGGCGATCCACGTAGAATGTCGGTCATGCACCGGACCCTTCTTCGTGTGATCGCCGCCGTCGTCGTGTACGGCGTCGTCGTCCAGTTCCTCCCGCTGCGTGTGGCCGCCGAACAGGCCGCGCCCGCGGCGTGGCTCGCGCCGTTCCGCGACCCAGCCGCGAAGCTGATGGCCGAAGCCCAGGCCAACGACTTCGCCTGGCGGCGGCTGGCCGAGCTGACCGACACCTACGGCGCCCGCATCTCGGGCTCCGAGAACCTCAATCGCGCCATCCGCTGGGCGCAGGCCACCATGAAGGCCGACGGCTTCGCCAACGTGCGGGCCGAGAAGGTGATGGTGCCGGTGTGGGTGCGCGGGCCAGGAAAGCGCGGTGATCGTCGACCCGCCCGAGCATCCCATCGCCATGCTGGGCCTCGGCGGCAGCGTGGCCACCCCGCCGGCCGGCATCGAGGCCGACGTGCTCGTGGTGAAGGACTTCAAAGACCTGGAGGCGCGCGGCGCCCAGGCCAAGGGCAAGATCGTGCTCTTCAACGTGCCCTACACGACCTACGGCGAGACCGTGGCCTACCGCGTCGGGCGGCGCCACGGCGGCGGCCAAGCACGGCGCGGTCGCCTCATTCGTGCGCGCGGTGGGGCCGATGGCGCATCGCACGCCGCACACCGGCGGCATGAACTACGGCGATGCCACCACGCGCATTCCCACCGCCGCCATTTCGGCCGAGGACGCCAACCGTATCCAGCGGCTCACCGATCGCGGTCTGCGCGTGCGGGTGCGGCTCAAGATGGAGGCGCACTTCGATGCCGACGTGGAATCGGCCAACGTGTTCGGCGAGATCGTGGGCCGCGAGTTCCCGAACGAGATCGTGCTCGTCGGCTGCCACTTCGACTCGTGGGATGTCGGCGCCGGCGCGTCGGACGACGGCGTGGGCTGCATCGCCACGTGGGAGGCGCTGCGCCTCATGAAGAAGCTGGGCCTGCAGCCGCGGCGCACGGTGCGCCTGGGCCTCTTCACCAACGAAGAGAACGGCCTGCGCGGTGGCAATGGCGTATCGCGATGCCTACAAGGCCTCGGCTGGCGACCACGTGTTTGCGCTCGAGTCCGACTCGGGCGTGTTTGCGCCGGCCAGCATGGGCTTCACCGGCTCCGACGGCGCGCGCCAGCGCATCAACGACATCGGCACGCTGCTCGCGCCGCTGGGCCTGCCGGCGATTGGCCCGGGTGGCGGTGGCGCCGACATCGGCCCGATTGCGGCGGCCGGCAAGGTGCCGATGATGGCCTACAACGGCGACTCGACGCGCTACTTCACGATTCACCACACGCCGGCCGACACGGTCGATCTCATCGCCCCGGCCGAAGTGTCGAAAGCCGCGGCGGCGATTGCGGTCGTCACCTACGTGGTGGCCGACATGCCGGAGAAGCTGCCGAAGTAGTCCAGCCCAGCATGACCGTCGGCGCGTCGCCCGCCGCCGTCGCCGTCGCCGTGACTACAGGCCATGGCAAGCACATCGTGGCCAGACGGACCGTAGGTTGGGTGTGACGCCGCCGAGGCGGCTCTCGACGACCTGCGCCAGATGCGCGCGGTCCGTGGCCAGGAGCGCCGCCGCGTCCCTGACGTCGAGCACGCCGCCCGCTGCGAGCTTCAGCAGGATGAGGTCGGCGGCCTGCGGCACCGGCACGACCAGGTGAGGGGCGATGGTGACCGCCTCGGCCCGGCCGATGACCTCGGCCTGCCACGCCTCGCGGGCGACGACGACATCGACATCGGTTTCGTCGAGCCAGCAGGATGTGGACGACCCCTGCGAGCGGGTCGCCGGTATCGCCCCGTCGTCGCTCTACGGAAGCTCCTGCCGCTTCCAGAGCGGTCCACGTGCTGGCGTCGAGCGCGCGCCCGTCGGTCGTGCGAGCAGGTCGACGTCAACCGTGAACCGCGCGGTACCGGCGCGCCGCCAGCGCTTGGCCGCCGACCTAGCGCGTAGCTCACAGCCGGCCGTGTCGAGCGCCGTGCAGCACCGGCTCAATCCGCACGGCCTACCGCGCAGGCGGAGTCGACGCCGCCCCAGACGATATCGCCGCCTTGATCCGCCGGATGGCCGTGGCCTTGTCCGCGCCCTGCGTCCGCATGAAGGAGGCGAGGCCATCGACACCGAGGCGGAGCGCCAAGGCCACGCGTTCGCTCGGGGACATGCGGGCATGCCGTTCGCGACGGGCCTGTGTATTCGCGCTGATTCGTGCCGCTCTCCATGGCGCGAGTGTATCGAAAATCCCGGGCTACTGGCGGTGACTGTCAGCGAGGTTGGCCGCGGGCGGCTTGCCTCGCCGTGCCGCGACGCCGTATCGTTCCTCGGGGATGGCCTTCCGCCGCGTCCGTCTCGCGCTCGTCGTGACTGCCGCCGCGCTGTTCGGCGGCGCGCTGCCGCGCGGCGTCGTGATGGCGCAGCCAGACCGCGCCGCTGGCGTCTTTGCGGCCAACGTGGCCGTGCCGATGCGCGACGGCGTGGTGCTGCGCGCCGATGTGTGGCGGCCTGGCGCCACCGGCCGCTACCCCACGCTGGTCTATCGCACGCCCTACGACAAGACGCCGACCGCCCAGGGGGCGCTCGTGAAGAAGGCGGTCGCCCGCGGCTACGCGGTGGTCGTGCAGGACGTGCGCGGCCGCTTTGCCTCCGATGGCGAGTTCCGCGCCTACACGCAGGAAGGCAACGACGGCTTCGACACGATCGAGTGGGCCGCGGCGCAGCCCTGGTCCACCGGCCAGGTCGGCACGTTCGGCCTCTCGTATCCCGGCGCCGTGCAATGGCTCGCCGCCGTGCAGTCGCCCCCGCATCTCGTGGCGATGGTGCCGGCGATGACCTTCGCGTCACCGACCCACTTCTGGTACACCGGCGGCGTGTGGGACGGATCGTGGCTCGAGTGGGCGTGGATCAACATGGCGCCCGACCTGCGGCGCCGCCACGGCCTGCCCGGTCCGCAGACGCGCGGCGGCCGCCCGGGCGGCGTGGACCGAGAACGGCGCGGCCATGCGCGAGTTCTTCCCGCGCCTCGACATGCCGGTGCTGAAGGGCGTGGCCGAGTGGTACTACGAGTGGATGCGCCATCCGCCCTACGACCCCTGGTGGGAGTGGGCCGAACTCACGAACAAGTACGACCGCGTGTCGGCGGCGGTGCTCAACGTCAGCGGTTGGCACGACGAGATGTACGGCCCGCTGGGCGCCACCACGAACTTCGCCGGCCTGGTGAAGACGCGCGGCGGCCAGGCCCGCGCCGCGCGCACGCAGGTGGTGATCGGTCCGTGGACGCACGGCTCCGACTGGGACGCGACCGTCGTGGGCCAGCGTGAGATGGGGCCGGCGGCCGCCCTCGACTACGACGCGCTCGTGCTCGACTGGATGGACGCGTGGTTGAAGGGCGCCGCCAACGGCGTGAAGGAGCGGCCGCCCGTGCGCGTCTATGCGATGGGGGCCGGGGCCTGGCGCACCGGCGAGACGTGGCCGCTGCCGGCGGAGCGCCGGTCGCTGTTCCTCGGCGGTGCGCCGGTGCCCGGGCCGCGCGGCCGGCACGCTCGCATGGACCGCGCCCGACGCCGCCGGGCTCAGCGGCCTTCGTGTCCGATGCCGCGCGTCCCGTGCGTCGATCCCTACGACGCCGAAGCAGGCGGCCTCGACTTCGCGCCCTCAGCACCCGGGACGACGTGCTCGTGTTCGAGACGCGCGCCGCTCAGTGAAGATCTGGAGGTGGTGGGTCCGATCACGGCCGAGATCGCCATCGCGGTCGATCGGCCCGATACGGATCTCTGGGTGAAGCTGCTCGACGTCGCGCCCGACGGCACGGCCTTCAACCTGATGAGCACGGGCCTCGACGTGCTCCGCGCGAGCTACCGCAACAAGACCGCGCACCAGGAACTGCTCGAGCCGGGCCGGATCTACCGGCTCACGCTCGACACCCTGATGACCGCCAATCGCTTCGTGCGCGGGCACCGGATTCGCGTGGCGCTGATGGCGTCGTTTGCGCCGAACATCTCGCGCAACCTGCACACCGGGCGGCTCGAAACGCACTCGGGCGAGACCGCTCGCGCCACCATCACGGTGCATCACGGCGGCGCACGAGGTTCGCGCCTCGTGCTGCCGGTGGCGGCGGGGCGCTGAACGCCGCGGGGCGGCCCGCTAGATGGCGGGCACCGCCAGCACCACCGCGTCTTTGGCCTCGAGCAGGGCCGTCGCAATCTCGCCCGGCACGCCCGGGCCGCGTTCCTGCAGACCCAACACGACCAGACCGGCGTGTGCCTCGGCGGCAGCCGCATCGATCTGGCCGGTGACGCTGCCCCGACGCACGATCACGCGGTCCACGGGACCGGCGACCGCTTCCTCGGCGAGTTCACGCAGCACGCGCTCTGCGGCCTGGTCGCTCGTCGCGGCGGGTGCCACCGTCATCAGTGCCAGCGGCTGGCGCGCCAGCGCGGCGAACCGGCCAGCGAAGGACAGCTGCCGCCGGTTGTGTTCGCCGGGATCCACCGCGGCCATCACGACTCCGGGGTGCAGGCTGACGGCGTCGGCGCCGAGCGTCACGATGTCGAGTTCGCCGGGTGGCACGAGCAACACCGGACACCTGGCCTCTTCGAGCACCATCCTGCTGGTCGAGCCGAGCAGCCAGCGGCGAAGGCCCCCCTGGGAATGGGTCCCGATCACGATCAGGTCGAAGCCGCCGCGGGCTTCGGTGAGGATCGCATCCGCGGCCGAACCGAGAATCAGGCGCGCCGCCTGCACGGTCGGTTCGCCAAGGTAGGTCGCGCCCGGCGGCAGCACCGCGTGCAGCCGGGTCGTGAGTCGCGCTTCCGCCGGCTTCGGGTCACCGTCGGTAACGGTCAGCACCGTGAGCCGCGCGCCGAACGCACTGGCCACGCCCACGGCGTGGCGGAGCACTCGGGGGGCCAGCGCCGACGAATCCAGCGCGCAGAGAACGGACGTGAACGTGGCCATCGGGGGCGCCTCTTCCTTTCAACCGGCGACGCACTCGCGGCCAGTCGATGGTGGATCCTTCAGCAAATTGTCGAGCTGCCGCGGGTTGTGGTCGCCAGCGGACGCCTGAGCATGGTCGAGACATTCTAGCCCCCGTGGTAGCATCCCGCCCTCATCCACCAGGAGGATCTGCCATGACGCGTCGATCGCTGCCCCTCGTCCTTGGCGTCGCCGTCAGCATCGCCCTCGTGTCGGGCGTCCTCGCCAGGTCACAGCCACAATCCGCCGTCAGCGCCGTGGCCATCGACGCCGACGACATCGGCGGCGTGGTCACGGGTCCCGCCGGTCCGGAAGCGGGCGTGTGGGTGATTGCGGAAACCCGCGACCTCGCCGTGCGTTACATCAAGACCGTCGTCACCGACGATCGCGGCCGGTTCGTGGTGCCCGACCTGCCGAAGGCCACCTACACGCGTGTGGGCGCGCGGCTATGGCCTGGTCGACAGCGACAAGGCCACGGCCGCAGCCGGGTCAACGGCTGGCGATCACCGCCAAGGTCGCGCCGAGCGCGGCCGCCGCCGCGCACTACTATCCCGCCATCTACTGGTACGCGATGCTCGACATCCCGTCGGCTGACCAGTTCGGCGGCGCGGGCGCGATTCCCGGCGCGCATGTCGCAGCGCCAGTGGATCAGCGCCATGAAGAACACCGGTTGCGTCGGGCTGCCACCAGCTCGGCCAGCTCTCCACGCGCACCGTGCCGGCCGCCCTCGGCACGTTTGCCACCGGTGCCGATGCCTGGCGGCGCCGCGTGCAGTCGGGGCAATCGGGGCAGATGATGCTCAACCAGCTGACGAACCTGGGCGACGTGTCGTTTGCCAAGTACGGCGAGTGGACCGATCGCATCGCCAAGGGCGAGCTGCCGTTTGCCACGCCGGCGCGCCCGCAGGGCGTCGAGCGCAACGTGGTCGTCACGCTGCGCGACTGGATGAACGAGAAGCAGTATCTGCACGACCTCATCGCCAGCGATCGCCGGCACCCCACGGTGAACGCCTACGGCCCGCTCTTCGGGTCGCCCGAGTACAGCTCCGACATGCTGCCCATGCTCGATCCGGTGAAGAACGTCGCCACGACCTTCAGGGCGCCGGTGCGCGATCCGCAGATGCCGCTCAACCTCGGCCCGGGCCATGCCGCGGGACTCGACGCCCTGCAGCCCTCGCCCTACTGGGGCAGCGAGCGTATCTGGGACACGCGGGTCAACAACCACAACTCGATGTTCGGCCGCGACGGCCGGCTCTGGCTCGCCGCGTCGGTGCGCGGCGCCGACAACCCGGCCTGGTGCAAGGCCGGCTCCGACCATCCGTCGGCCAAGGCGTTTCCGATGGACCGCGCCGTGCGCCATCTGGCGGTGCTGAACCCGAAGACGATGAAGTACGACTTCATCGAGACGTGTTACTCCACCCATCACCCGCAGTTCGGCTACGACGCCAACGACACGCTGTGGACGAGCGGCGGCGGGCCGGTGGTGGGTTGGCTCAACACGAAGATGCTCGACGCCACCGGCGACGTCGCCCGGTCGCAAGGCTGGACCGCGCTCGTGCTCGACACCAACGGCAACGGGAAGCGCGACGCCTATGTGGAGCCGAATGCGCCGGCCGATCCCGCCAAGGACACGCGCATCAACGCGCCGTTCTACGCGGTGATGCCGAATCCCGTCGACGGCTCGGTGTGGGGCGTCGGTGCTGAGCGTGCCCGGCGCCGTCGTGCGGCTGGCGCCCGGAGCGAACCCGCCCGAGACGGCGCTGGCCGAGATCTACAACGTGCCGCTGCCCGGCTTCGCGGCGCGCGGCGCCGACATCGACAGCAAGGGCGTGGTGTGGGTGTCGCTCGGCAGCGGACACCTCGGCAGCTTCGACCGCCGCAAGTGCAAGGCGCCGCTGAACGGCCCGAAGGCCACCGGCGACCACTGCCCCGAGGGCTGGGCGTTCCACCAGTATCCCGGGCCGGGCTTCCGCGGCATCGGCGAGAACAGCGCCGAAGCGAGCTACTACTCGTGGGTCGACCAGCACGACACGTTCGGCCTCGGGGCCGACGTGCCGATGTCCACCGGCAACCTCAACGACGGGCTGATTGCCTTTGCGAACGGCCGCATGGTGACGCTGCGCGTGCCCTACCCGATGGGGTTCTACGCCAAGGGCTTCGACGGCCGCATCGACGACCCCAAGGCGGGGTGGAAGGGGCGCGGCCTGTGGGCCGCCAACGGCGACCGCACGCCGTGGCTGATCGAGGGCGGCAAGGGCACCAAGCCGCTGGCCGCGCACTTCCAGCTGCGGCCCGATCCCCTGGCGAAGTAGCGGTTACTTGGCGGCGCCGGGCGCCCCCGGCATCAGGCTCGGCATCTTGCCGGGCGACTCGAGCACCTTGCGGGCCACGACGTTCACCACCGTGGCATCGCTGCGCGCGGCGGTCAGGAACGCGGTGCGCAGCAACTGCTCCTTGCGCTGCTTCAGCGTGTTGGTGATGCCGTCACGTACCGCCGGCATCGACAGGTCGCGCTGGCCGGCGTCTTCCTTGGCCACGAGCAGCACGAGCGAGTGCGCGCCGCCGCCGCTCACGGCGCTGACCGTGCCGGGCGTGGACTTGAGCACCGCATCGCGCAGGGGCGGGGGAGCCTGGTTGAGTGCCGACACCGGCACGAACCCCAGGTCGCCGCCGCGCGGTGCCGATTGCGGGTCTTCGGAGAAGTCGCGCGCCAGGTCGGCGAACTGGGCGCCGCCCTTCAGGCGTTCCATGAGCATCTGCGCCTTGCGCTCCGCCAGCTCGGGCGAGGTGGCGTCGTCGCCAGAGCGATTGGTCACTTCCGCGTCGCGCACCGGCGTCACCACGATCTGCGCGATGTGGTACGACGTCTCGGGCAGATTGAACTGTGCGCGATTGGCTTCGAAGAAGGCCTTCACGTCGTCTTCCGCCACCGTGATCTTCGACGTGACCTCGCGTTCGAGCACCTTCTGCGTGAGCAGCTCGCGGCGAATGCCCTCGCGCATGTCGGCGGCGGTCAGGTTGCGCTTGGTCAGCTCCTCCTGGAAGGCCGCGTCGGGAATGTTCTTCTTGCCTTCGTTGAAGGCGGTGTCGATTTCGCTGTCGGGCACCTCGATCTTCAGCGCGCTGCGCCTTGGCGAGCAGGATGTCCTGCACGATCGAGCTCGTTGAGCACGCCCAGCTTGGCGTTGAGCACCTCTTCGTCCGACGGCGGCGCCTGCCCCTGCAAGGTGCGGCGGTAGGCCTTCTCCACGTCGTCGCCGCTGATCTCGCGGCCGTCCACGACCGCCCAGGCCGTGGCCGACGGCGCGGCCGTGCCGCCGGTCTTGGAGCCGCACGCGGCGGCGAGGCCGGCCAGGGCCAGGGCGCCGACGAGGGCGGTCGAGCGAAGGGGAGCCGTCTGCGGGGCGAGTCTCGAAGTGAACATATGGCGACAAGCCTATCCTGTCTGGCGGCCGGGACCCCGGCACAACGTCTCGGCCGCCAGCATTCCAGCTCCGCCGCTAGACCGGCTGCCGCTGCTCTTCGGGCTTGACCGTGACCGGGTTGAGGAACGGCATCATCGCCCGCAGCTCGGCGCCCACCTTCTCGATCTGGTGGTGCTGCTCGGCCAGGCGGGTGGCCGTGAAGTTGGGCCGGCCGGCGGCGTGCTCGTCCATCCACAGCTTGGCGTAGGCGCCGCTCTTGATGTCGGCCAGCATGCGCCGCAGCTCGGCCCGCGTCTCGTCGGTGACGACGCGCGGACCGCCGGTGTAGTCGCCGTGCTCGGCGGTGTCCGACACCGA
Organism: uncultured Acidobacteriota bacterium; assembly: GCA_963814395.1. Classification (GTDB taxonomy): domain Bacteria; phylum Acidobacteriota; class Vicinamibacteria; order Vicinamibacterales; family UBA2999; genus CADEFD01. The sequence goes on along the minus strand of CAWFCS010000020.1, from coordinate 71,170 downwards.
GTAGCGCATGTAGTTGAGGCCGCCGCGGTACATCAGGTCGACGATCAGCTTCAGCTCGTGCATGCACTCGAAGTAGGCGACCTCGGGCTGGTAGCCGGCCTCGACGAGCGTCTCGAACGACGCCTTCACGAGCGCGCTCACGCCGCCGCACAGCACCGACTGCTCACCGAAGAGATCGGTCTCGGTCTCTTCCGAGAAGGTGGTCTCGAGCACGCCGGCGCGGGTCACGCCGAGCGCCTTGGCGTAGGAGAGCGTCACCGCGCGGGCCTGGCCCGACGCGTCCTGGTGGATGGCGAAGAGCGCGGGCGTGCCGGCGCCCTCCTCGTAGAGTTCGCGCACCCGGTGGCCGGGCGACTTGGGCGCCACCATCGACACATCGGCGTGGGCGGGCGGCGTGATCGCGCCGAAGCGGATGTTGAAGCCGTGGGCGAACATCAGCATCTTGCCGGGCGTGAGGTGCGGCTCGATGCGACTTGCGGTAGATCTCGCCCTGCACCGTGTCGGGCACGAGCATCATGATGACGTCGGCCTCCTTGGCCGCGTCGGCGATCGACACGGCGCGCAGGCCGGCGGCCTTCGCCTTGGCCGCCGAGGCGCTGCCCTCGTAGAGGCCGACGCGCACGTCCACGCCGCTGTCGCGCAGGTTGAGCGCGTGGGCGTGGCCCTGCGAGCCGTAGCCGATGATGGCGACCTTGCGGGCGCGGATGGGCGCCAGATCGGCATCCTTGTCGTAGTAAATGACGGCCATAGATAGATTCCTTGTTATCTCTTGATGGTGTGAGTCTGGTGATCGCGTGATCTGGGATGATGAGATCGAGTGATCTGGCGATCGATCAATCGATCACGAGATCACCCGATCGACCGATGTGCGTGTGCGTCTATACGGAATAGGCAATGTCGGGCTGGGCTTCGTCGGCGCTGCCGCGCGGCCGCTTCTGCACCGCCGCGGCCGTGGCGCCTTCGCCGCGGGCCATGGCCAGCGAGCCCGGTGCGCGCCATCTCGAGCACGCCGTAGGGCTCGAGCACTTCGAGCAGGCGATCGAGCTTGGCCGAGCCGCCGGTCAGTTCGAGCACCAGCGAGTCGTTCGACACGTCGATGATGCGGGCGCGGAACACATCGGCCAGTTGGAAGATCTCGGGCCGCGTGCGCGCCGTCGTCGACACCTTGATGAGCGCCAGTTCGCGGATCACGTTGGGCCGCGCCGTGACGTTGTCCACGCGCAGCACGTTGACCAGCTTGTAGAGATGCGCCTCGACGTGATGCGCGCCCTCGGCGTTGGTGTCGACCACGACGGTCATGCGCGACACGCCGGGCGTCTCGGTGTGGCCGACGGTGAGCGATTCGATGTTGTAGGCCCGGCGGCGGAAGAGCGACGCCACGCGCGTCAGCACGCCCGGCTTGTTCTCCACGTGCACCACGAACGTGATCATTGGTCGGCTCCGGTTTCGGCCAGCACCGAGGGCCGGCGAATCATGGCATGCAGATCGGCGCCGGCGGGCACCATCGGATACACGGTGTCTTCCTGCTCCACGCGGAAGTCGATGACCACCGTGCCCTTGTGGGCGCGGGCGGCCTGCACGGCGGGAATCACGCTGGCCCGATCGGCGACGCGCGCGGCGGTGAGGCCGAAGGCCTCGGCCAGCTTCACGAAATCGGGGCTCGACAGCGGCGTGGCGGCGTAGCGGCGTTCGTAGAAGAACTCCTGCCACTGGCGCACCATGCCCAGGTAGCCGTTGTTGATGATGGCCACCTTGATGTCGATGCCTTCCTGCGCGATGGTCGCCAGTTCGCACATCGTCATCTGGAAGCCGCCGTCGCCCACGACCACCCAGACTTCGGCGTCGGGACGCGCCACCTTGGCGCCGATCGCGGCCGGCAGGGCAAAGCCCATCGTGCCCAGGCCGCCCGAGGTGATGAGCGAACGCGGCTGGTCGTGATGGTAGTACTGCGCTTCCCACATCTGGTGCTGGCCCACGTCGGTGACGACCACGGCCTTGCCCTCGGTTTCGCGCCACAGGTCGTGAATGACGTGCGCGGCGTAGAGATGGCCGCTGTCGGGCAGGTTCTGGATGTCGCGCACCGCGGCGTCGCCCTTGCCGGCGTCGATGTGGGCGCGCCAGTCGGCGTGATCGCCTTTGGCGACGCGCGGCAGCAGCGCCGCCACGATTTGGCCCACGTCACCGACCAGGCCGACGTCGACCTTGATGTTCTTGTTGATCTCGGACCGGTCGATCTCGACGTGGATCTTCTTGGCGTTGAGCGCGTAGGTCTTGACGTTGCCGGTCACGCGGTCGTCGAAGCGCATGCCGAGCGCCACGAGCAGATCGGCTTCCTGAATCGCCTGATTCACCCACGCCTCGCCGTGCATGCCCATCATGCCCAGGTTGAGCGGATGGCTGGCCGGCACGCCGCCGATGCCGAGCAGGGTCATGGCAATCGGAATGTCGGTGTGTTCGGCGAAGCGTCGCACGATCTCGCTGGCGCCGGCGCCGATGATGCCGTTGCCGGCCAGGATCACCGGCCGCTTCGCCGCCTGGATGAGGGCGATGGCCGCCTCGAGGTCGGCGTCCTTGGGCGCCAGATTCGGCCGCCCGGCGGGCGCAGTCGCCGCTTCGGGCCAGGTGAACTCGCACGACTTCTGCTGGCAGTCCTTGGTCATGTCGATCAGCACCGGCCCGGGCCGGCCCGAGCGCGCCACGTGGAAGGCCTCGCGCACGGTGGCGGCCACGTCTTCGGGCTGCGACAGCAGGTAGTTGTGCTTGGTGATGGGCAGCGTGATGCCGGTGATGTCGCATTCCTGGAACGCGTCGGAGCCAATCAACTTGCTGCCCACCTGACCGGTGATGCAGACGATCGGCGACGAGTCCATCATCGCCGTGGCGATGCCGGTGACCAGGTTGGTGGCGCCCGGACCGGAGGTGGCGATGGCGACGCCCACCTGGCCGGTGGCGCGCGCGTAGCCGTCGGCCATGTGCGCCGCGCCCTGTTCGTGGCGCACCAGCACGTGTCGAATGGGGTAGTCGAGCATCGCGTCGTAGGCGGGAAGGATGGCCCCGCCGGGATACCCGAATACGCAAGTGACGCCCTCGCGCACCAGCGATTCCCACAAGATCTGTGCTCCAGTCAGCTTCATGAATGTCCTCTGCCGACTAAATTACGGTCTCCATCAGCGCAAAGTCAAGCTTATTGATTGTTTGTTTGTCATAAGAATTTGTTACTTCCACGACTCGACCCGATGGAGCTCGAACCCGGGCTGGGTTGACCAAACTGCATGGCAATGCTCTGATCCGTGCATGGGTATTCCCCTGGAGGACAGATGAATCGATTTCGCATGATGGCCGTCGCGGCCTGTCTCGCATTGGCAGCGGTGGTCACGCTGAGCGCCCAGCCGGCGCCGGCCCGCGCTTTGAGCGCCGTGGGTACGGCCAGCACGGAAGTGGGCGGCAAGTGGGTGAAAACGGAGAAGTCCAACACCTACGAGGGCGCCAAGTGGATTGACATCACCTACGGGCGGCCGCGCCTGCGCTACCGCGCCAACATCTTCGGCAACGGCGCCGACTACGGCAAGGCCATCCTGGCGGGTGCGCCGATCTGGCGCGCTGGCGCCAACGTGTCCACGCGCATCAAGACCGAAACCGCCCTGATGATTGGCGGCAAGCACGTGATGCCCGGCGAATACAGCATCTTCATCGACGCCAAGGACGGCAATTGGACCTTCGTGCTGTCCTCGTGGGGTGCCCAGCAGGTCTACGACAAGGCCAACAAGACCGCGCTGTGGGGCGCCTACGGCTACACGCCTGACAAGGACGTCGTGCGCGCGCCGATGACGCTCTCGACCCTGCCCAACGCGGTCGAAGAACTCACCTGGAGCTTCGTCGACATGACCGACAAGGGCGGCAAGCTGGCCATCATGTGGGAGAAGACGATGGCCACGGTGGCGTTCAACGCGATGTAGAGCAGGGACGAGGGACTGGGGACCAAGGACTGGCTTCCTGATCCTCAGTCCGTGCGCAGCGCCACCCAGGGTTCCTGGCGCGCGGCCTTGCGCGCGGGGAGGAAGCCGGCGACCAGGGTGACCACTGCCAGGGTCAGCACGGCGGCCACGAGCACCGCCGGGTCGGGCGACATGAGGCCGAAGAGCGCCGACTGCATCACACGGCCGAGTAGCGCGGCCAGCACCAGGCCGGCCACGACGCCGCCCGCGGTGATGCGTCCCGCCCGGCTGGCCGTGAGCCACATCACCTGCGGCCGTGTGGCGCCGAGCGCGATCCGCAGGCCGATTTCCTTGGTGCGCCGGGCCGACAGGTACGACATCAGGCTGTACATCCCCATCACCGCCAGCAGCAGCGCCACGCCGCTCATCACCGTGATCACCTTGGCGAAGTAGTCGATGCCAGTCACCTTGGCCTTGATCACCTCCTCCATCGTGGCGAGGTTCTCGATCGGCTGATCGGCGTCGGCCGCCGTCACCGCTCGGCGCACGGCGTCGGCCACCAGCGTGGGATTGCCCTCGGTGCGCGCCACGAAGGTCATGCTCAACGTGGGGTCTTGCGCGTGCGGGCGATAGACGGTGGGCAGCCGCCGGCCGGTGAACCAGTCCTGCAGCACGTCGCCCACGACGCCCACCACGGTGATCCACTCGCCGTCCTTCTCCAGCCGAAACCGCCGGCCCAGCGGGTCCTGCGCCGGCCAGTAGTCCTCGGCGAGCCGCTGGCTCACGACCGCCACGCGCGGTGCGTCGGCACCGTCGGCGTCGCTGAGGGCGCGGCCGGCCGCGAGCGGGATGCGCAGCGCCGCGAAGTAACCGGGCGTGGCGCGCTGCAGATCGACCGTGCGCGGGGCGGCGTCGTCGACCGACTGGCCGTCGAGGTACAGCGTGCGGCTGGCGGCCAGGCTGGTGTACGGCAGGGCGCTGATCACGGCCACCTCGGTCACCGAGGGCACGCCGCGCACGCGGTCGAGCAGCGTGGCGGCGAACGCGCGCCGCCGCTGCACGTCGCCGTACGGCCCTTCGGGCAGCGTCAGCTGCGCGGTGATCAGGTTGCGCTTGTCGAAGCCCATGGCGCCGTTGGCCGCGCGATGCACGGCGCCGACGATGAGTGCCGACGCCACCATCAGGGCCAGGGTGAGCGCCACCTGCGCGCCGGCGAGCAGCGACCGCAGCCACTGCCGTCCGGGCGGCGCCGTGGCCGCGCGAGTGCCGCTCAGCATCGCGCCGCCTGCCGCCGCGCGCGACGCCTGCGAGGCTGGCACCAGCGAGAACACCACGGTGGCGAGCGCGCCAATGGCGGCCATGGCCGCCATCGTGGCCAGGTCGAGCCGGATGAACTCGTAGCCGGGCACGAACCGCACGACGGTGGCCGGCAGGAAGTTCCGCGAGTAGTCGATCGCCACCGCCGCCAGGACGAAGCCAACGGTGATGCCGAGGGACGCCAGACACAGCCCTTCGATCAGCAACTGCAGGAAGAGCCGTCCGCGTCCCGCGCCTAAGGCCAGGCGGATGGCGAACTCGGGCTGGCGTTCGGTGCCGCGCGCCAGCAAGAGGTTGGCGATGTTGGCGCAGGCAATCAGCAACAACAATCCCGCGGCGGCCTGCCAGATGGCCACGAAGGGCCCCACGGCGTCGTCGCCCAGACCGCGCGAGAAGCTCACCACGTTGACCTTGCGATCGCGGTTGGTGTCGGGAAACTCGGCCGCCTGCCGCGCGACGATGCCGGCGAACTTCCGCCCGCGCCGTGTCGAGCGTCTGGCCGTCGGCCAGCCGGCCGAAGACCATGAGATCGCCGCGGCGTCGATCGGCCCAGGCCGTTTCGTCATAGGCGAGCGGCGCCCATACGTCGGCACCGTAGGGCACGACGAAACGCGGCGGCATCACGCCGACCACCTCGTGCGGCACGCCGTCGAGCCGCAGCGTGCGGCCGACCACGGCGGGATCGGCGTTGAAGCGGCGCAGCCAGAACGCGTGCGACAGCACCACCGTGTGATTGGCGCCAGGCCGGCCCTCGTCGGGCGTGAACCCGCGCCCGAGCAGAGGTTGGACGCGCATCAACGCGAAGAAGCCAGGACTCACGTGGAACCCGTGCACCTGTTCGGGTCGATCGACGCCGGAGTAGTTGGGATCCCACCACGCGAGTGCCGTCAGCTCAGGTGCGGTCGTCACCGTGCGCGTCCAGTCGCGGAAGTCGGCAGGGGTGACCGACTCGCGATCGAAATACGGCTTGTCGCCGCCGGTGTCGGACGCGATGAGGATCAGGCGGTCGACGTCGGCGAAGCGGAACGGTCGCAGGTAGAGGGCATCGGCCAGGTTGAAGATCACCGCATTGGCGGTGAGGGCCAGCGCCAGCGTGATGACGATCACCGCCGAGAGTGCCGGCCGCTGCCACAGCGCACGCCACGCGTGACGGAACTCCTGCTGCCAGCCGGTGCCGAGGCTGGCGGCCTCGATGCTGGCGACGGTGACGGCGCCGCGGCGGCGCGGCGGGGCCGCGGCGGGCAGAACGCGGCTCACCGCGAAGCGCGCCGTCAGCGGCAGCGACTGGCGCCAGTACCACCGCCGGGCGCCGGCGCCGCCGCGCTGTCGAACGACCGCGGCGAACTCCTCGCGCAAGTCGCCGAGCACGGCCTCGCGCCACTCGGGATCGCGCACGCTCATACGCAGCAGGCGTTCGGCGGCGGCGGGCGGGATCGCGGGCGAAGGGGCATGGGTCATGGTTGCTCCAAGAGGGCCTCGAGGCCCTTCGACAAGCTGGCCAGCGAGGCATGCATCGCCTTGAGCGCGCGCACGCCGAGCGGCGTGACGGTGAAGTAGCGCCGCGCCTTGCCGCCCCGTTCGGCCGTGGGGTCGCCCATGCGCGAGCGCAGGCAGCCCTTGGCCTCGAGCCGTTCGAGGGCCGTGTAGAGCGCGCCGCGCGCCACCGGCCGCCCCGTGCGTTCCTCGAGCACCGCTCGCACGGGCACGGCGTAGGCCTCGCCGGCTCCGGCGCTGTCGACGTGCAGCACGGCCAGCAGCACGGAATACTCGAACTCGCCGACGTAGGGTGTGGGCTTCATGTCTGCACTGCAGGCTAAATGATGTCTACGGTGCAGGCAATAGAAGGGTTCGGCGCGGCGCCCGGCTCAGCGGTTGGACGAACCTTGCCCGGAGATGCAAACCAGGGCGCCGGCATGTGAGTATTACGGCTGCCGCCTCGCAGGGACTGTCGGCGGACTGGGGATTCCCGATGAGCGACATCCGTATTCCACTTCGTAGCGCCATGGCAGTCGTGGGCTTGGCAATCCTCGCTCCACTCGCTGGCGCCCAGGTGGCCGGCCACCCGCTCGTGGGGCTGGTGCAGAACACGAACAGCCTCGTGCGGTTCGCGACGGCCGCGCCGGCTACCGTCGGCACCCCGCTGGCGGTGACCGGACTGGCACCTGGCGACACCCTGAAGGCCATTGACTACCGGCCGAACACCGGTGCCCTCTACGGCATCGCCACCGATGTGACCAACGCCGGGGTGCGCACCTACGTCATCAATCTGGCCACTGGCGCGGCCACCATGGTCGGCGGCCAAGTGACGCTACCCCTGGCCATGGCGTGGGACATCAGCTTCGATCTGTTCAGTGACGGGATCCGCGTCGTGAACGATCAAGGCTCGATCACCTCGCTCGATCCCGATCTCGGAACGGTCGGCAGCATCGCGAACCTGAATCCCCCGGTCGACGCCATCGCCTGGGCCATGCTTGACTATCCGATTTCGACACTCTTTGCGCTCAACCAGAGCACCAACAGCCTCGCGATCATAAGTAACGGCGGCGTGAGGGACGTCGGCCCGCTCGGGATCTCCTTCGCCGGCAGTACCACGGCCTTCGATATCGCCCCCAACATCGGCCCCAACCCCGCGGCCTACGCGGCGCTGCGTCCGGCTGGGGGCCTGCTCACGCTCTATACGGTCAACCTGGCCACTGGAGCGGCGACGCCGGCGGGCAGGGTGGGCGACGGCTCACTCGCCATTGACGACATCGCCATCGTCTACCCGGAGCTCACCATCTCGCCGCCGACGGGCACTTACACCAACCGGCAGAACTTCGACATCGCGCTGCTGGTCGATGCGCAGGGCCGCGCCTTGTATGACGGCATAGCGAGGCTCAATGGCCAGGAAGTGACCGGGGCGTTGCGCGCATGTGTCCGGACGGGCACGACCGCGACGGGTGTCGTCTCGCTCCGTTGCCCCAACATCGGCGGCGCGGCCCTTGGCGCCGGCACCCATTCTTTCAGCGTCTATCTTGGCCTGAACGACGGCACCACGGTGCTGCGCGTGGTCACCTGGAACGTCGTGGCTGTGACCGAGCCGTAGTTCGGTTGGCACGCCCGGCTCTCTGGCCATCGCGTGATGCCGCCTCAGCGTGGCTCAGCGCACGGTGGACGGTGCCCGCCGGTGCTTCGTGGCCTGCTCGTACGCGTAGGCCAGCCCCAGCACCTTGCGGTCGTCCCACAAGCGGCCCAGGAACGACACGCCCACGGGATAGCGGTTGGCGAGATATCCGGCAGGCACCGTCACTTGCGGCAAACCCGTGGCCGCGCTTTCTTCGCACGTGCCGGGCTCGGTGCCGTAGCGTTCAGCGCCGCCCTCATGCGTGTGCGGACGGGCCTGGTTGGCGGGGTAGAGCAGGGCGTCGAGGCGCTCGGCATCCATGGCGGCCACGAGCAGCGCGCGGAAGCCCTCGCGCCCGGCGTAGAACTGGCGCATGGCGGCGTCGAGCGCCGTGTCTCCGGGCACTGGCGCCAGCGCGCCTTCGAGGCGACGCTGGCCCACCGGCGCCATCTTGCCCGACGCAATCAGTTCCTGGATGGTGAGCACGCGCTCGCCCGGCTTGGCGCCGCGTGACAGGTAGGCGTCCCAGCCCGCCTTGAGCGATCCGGGCGCGCTGCCCCGGGCAGTGCTGTACTTCGCGTCGTAGTCGGGGATCACCACGTCCACGACGGTGGCGCCGGCCGCCTGCAACTCGCGCACCACGCGGTCCATCGTCGTGGCCACCTCGCGTTCGCCGGTGACGCTCACGAAGCGCTGCCGGAACACGCCGATTCGCGCGCCCTTCAGCGTGGCGGCCGCGAGACCGGCGGCAAACGAGGCACCCGCATGGGCGGCCGCATCGACGGTGGCACCATCCGCAGGATCGGTGCCGGTGACGAGGTCGAGCGCGAGCGCGATGTCGCGCACGTTCCGGCCCATCGGCCCCACCGCGTCGTTGAAGGTGTTGAGCGGCATCACGCCGGCCCGGCTCGTGTAGCCCCGCGTCGTGCGGATGGTCGCCAGCGAGGCGAAGCCCGCCGGGTTCGAGAGCGAGTTGCAGGTGTCGGTGCCGAAGCCGAGTGCCGCCAGGCTCGTGGCCACGGCGGTGGCGCTGCCGCCGCTCGAGCCGGCCGTGCTGAGCGACGGATCGTAGGCGTTGCCCACCGTGCCGCCGACCGAGCTGATGCCGAAATCCCCGAACGGGAACTCGTCGAGATTCGCCTTGCCCAGGATCACGGCGCCGCCCGCCTTCATGCCCGCGGCCACGCGCGAGTCGACGCGGGGCCGATGGTCGGCCAGGGCCAGTGCCCCGCCGGTCGTGGGCAGCTCGGTCGTGTCGATGTTGTCCTTCAGCACGATCGGCACGCCGTGAAACGGGCCGAGCGCCTGGCCCGCGGCCCGCGCGGCGTCGCGGGCCCGCGCGTCGGCAATCGCCCGCGGGCTGAGCGCCAGAATCGCCTTGAAGGTGGGGCCGTTGCGGTCGTAGAGCGTGGCGCGTGTGAGGTAGTCGCGCACGATGTCTTCGCTCGTGACGACGCCGGTCGTCATGGCCGTCTGCAGATCGACGACCGACTTCTCGAAGACGGAGAAGGCGGTCACGGCTGGGGCCCGGGTTGGCCAGTTCACGATCTGCGCCTGCTGCCGCGGCGTGAGGCCCCGCAGGTCGGGTGACGCCACCAGGCGGTGCGCTTCGGCGGTCACGCGCGCGATCTCGCTGCCGGCCGTCGGCACGCGCTTGTCGGCGGCCGTGTACTCCGGCTCGCTCCAGTTCGACAGCAGCGCGTCCTTCCGCGTGATCGGGTAGCCGCCGCGCGGGTCGTAGACTTCGCTCACGCCCTTCACCACGAAGGTCATGAGCGCGGCCGTCTCGCCCGGCCGCAGCGTGATCGTGTAGACGTAGCCCACGTGCGCGCTGTCGAAGCCCGGGTAGGCGTCGGCAAACGGATCGCCGTACATGTCGCCCACGCGCGTGCGCAGCGCCGGCACGGTGCCGAGCACATGCGCGGACGGTCCGTGCCCCGACGGCCCCTGCCGCGGGTCGGCGACCCCGCGCGCGTTCTGCATCATCGTGACGAAGGTGTCGCCCGGGTCGATCTGCCGATCGCCGCTGGACGTGACCGCCACGGTGGCGCGGCCGCCGTCGTCGTAGGCGCCGGTGGCGCCGCCCCAGGCCACCTCGATGATGCGCGGCTGGTCGCTGGCGTTGTGGAAGCTGTCGACGTAGCGCAGGTAGGTGGTGTCTGCGGGGGCGAAGATCGCGCGCGCCACCACCACGCCGTCGTGCAGCACCGGCGTGATGCTGTCGAAGCGCGCGCCGTCGCGGGCCAGACCGAAACCGCGCAGGTAGTGATTCGTGACGGTCGGCGCGGCGGTGGCCTCGTGGCGCACCTGCAGCTTCAGGTAGCCGAAGCCGTTGAAGGGATTGGAGCGCCCGCCGGTGGCGATGCCGCCGCTGTCTTGCGCCCAGGGCGAGGTGTCCTGGATGTCCCAGAACTGGCCGTCGGCCGAGGGCAGCGGCGTGACGGCCGAGGCGGGCACGAGCGCGAGCGCGGCCAGGGCCACGGCCGCGCCGACGAGGCGGAAGGAACGCATGCGCGGGAGTCTACCAGCAGGATAAGATCGGAGCGTCCCAACCGGCGACACAGTACGTCCGCCGGCAACGGCGCATTCGGAGGAAGAGACGTGAGACGCATTCGTTTTGCCCAGAAGGCCGCCCCGTTCGTGATGGCGGCCGCCCTGACGGCTGCCTGTGGCGGCAGCACCCCGGCCCCCGCCCCGGCCGCTGCAGAGAAGAAGATCGTGCCCACCGAAGTGGGTGAGATGTCGCCCGAGGAAGCCGGCGGCATGGCTCCCATCGCCGAGACGCCCGCCGCGTCGACGGCGCCCCACGGCGGCACCGTGCTGAAGCTCGGCGCCACGGCCAGTCTCGAATTCGTGCACGACCCGTCGAGCGGCCTGCTCACGGCGTATGTGCTCGACGGCGCTTCCAGCAAGACCATGCGCATTCCGGCCAAGGCGATCGACGTGCAGATCACGCTGCCCGCCGGCTCGAAGGTCGACCTGAGCCTGGCCTCCACCGCCAATGGCCTCACCGGCGATGCCGTGGGCAACTCGTCGCAGTTCGGCGGCACGCAGGCCGCGCTCAAGGGCGTGACGGTGTTCTCGGGCGTGGTGAAGGGGCTCAGCGCCGGCGGCCAGACCTACAGCAACGTCGCCTTCGACTATCCCCAGCACTAGCGCGCGCCACGCCGGATGTCGCCGGCAGGCCGAGGGGTGCCAACCCTTTGGCTGCCGGCGCCGTCTATGTCGCGGATGACGCCGCTCGCTGAACGACATCCGCCTGGCGCTGCGCGGCCTGCAGCGCAGCCCCCTGTTCGCCGTCGTGGCCGTGCTGTCCCTGGCCCTGGGCATTGGCGCCAACACCGCCATCTACACGCTGATCGACCAGATCCTGCTGCGCAAGCTGCCGGTGCGCGCGCCCGACGAGCTGGTGATGCTCTATCAGCAGGGCCCGCATGCCGGCAGCAACATGGGCTCGCGGATGCACTCGTATCCGATGTATCGCGAGTTCCAGAAGCGCGCCGAGCCCCTGGCCGAGGTGCTGGCGCGCCGCCCGGTCGAAACCTCGGTCACCATCGACGGGCAGACCGAACGCCTGGCCGCCGAGCTGGTCTCGGGCAACTACTTCTCGCTGCTCGGCGTGCACGCCCGCGCTCGGCCGCGTGTTCAGCTCGCAGGAAGACGACCGCATCTTCCAGGGCCATCCCGTGGTGGTCATCAGCCACGAGTACTGGCTGCGCCGGTTCGCCGCGGCGCCGTCGGCGGTGGGCACGAAGATCCTGGTCAACAACTACCCGATGACCATCGTGGGCGTGTCGGCCGCGGGCTTCGCGGGTCTCGACCCCACGCGCTCGCCGCAACTGCGCGTGCCCATCCTGATGCAGCCGGTGATTGCGCCCGAGTGGGCGTGGCTGAAGATGGACGACGAACGCACGCGCTGGGTGCAGGTGTTCGGCCGCCTCAAGCCCGGCTACACGGTGACCACGGCGCAGGGGCCGCTGCAGGGGCTGTTCCTGCAGATTCGCGAGCACGAGATGACGCTGCCGGGCGCGAAGGACTTCACGCCCTACATCCGCGAGCAGTTCATGAAGGGCACGCTCACGGTCACGCCGGCGGCCATGGGCTACTCGTCGCTGCGCAACGACTTCTCCACGCCGCTGCTCGTGCTCATGAGCATGGTCGGGCTCGTGCTGCTCATCGCCTGCGCCAACGTGGCCAACCTGCTCATCGCCCGCGGCTTCATGCGGCAGAAGGAGATTGCCGTGCGGCTGTCGCTCGGCGCCACGCGCCGGCAGCTCGTGCGCCAGTTGCTCACCGAAAGCCTGCTGCTGGCCTTCGCCGGCGGGAGCCGTGGGCTTGGTGCTGGCCTCGTTCATGACCCGCACGCTGCTCGCCTACATTCCGGTGGAGGGCGCGCCGCTGCTCGTGAGCCCCGCGCCCGACGCGCGCATCCTGGCCTTCACCTTCACGCTCACGCTCGTCACCGGCGTGGTCTTCGGCCTGCTGCCGGCGCTGCGCGCCAGCCGGCCCGATACGTGGAGCACGCTCAAGGACACGGTGGGCGCGGTGGCCGGCTCGGGCGGGTCGCTGTTCCTGCGCAAGAGCCTCGTGGCCGCGCAGGTGGCCCTCAGCTTCCTGCTGCTCTTCGGCGCCGGGCTGTTCGTGCAGAGCCTGCAGAATCTGAAGGGCACCGACACCGGCGTGGCGCTCGACAACCTGCTCACGTTCCAGCTGTCGCCGGCGCTCAGCGGCTACGACGACCCACGCACGGGCACGCTCTACTCGCAGCTGCGGGAGCGCCTGCTCGCGTCGCCCGGCATCGTGTCGGCGGCGTGGGCGACCGTGCCGATTCTGAGCGGCGACGAGTGGGACAGCACCATGTCGGTCGAGGGCCACCAGGCCAAGGACGGCGAAGACATGCAGGCCTACATGAACATGCTGTCGCCGGGCTACTTCACCACCATGAAGATTCCGCTGCTCGAGGGCCGCGACTTCCGTCCCGGGCGACGAGGCCGAGAAGACGCGCGTGGCGGTGGTGAACAAGCGCTTCGCCGACCACTTCTTCCCGGGCAGAGAGCGCCGTCGGCCGGCATCTCGGGTTCGGCGATCGACCCGATACCAAGTTCGACATCGAGATCGTCGGCGTGGCCGCCGACTCCCTCTACGAGGGACCGCGCGAGGGCGTGCGCCGGCAGGTGTTCGTCCCGAGCTGGGGCAAGATCGGCGCCACCTTCTACGTGCGCACGCAGAACGCCTCGGCGAGCGCCTTCACGCAGATTCGCGGCGAGCTGCGCACGCTCGATGCCGGCATCCCGGTCTATGCGATGAAGACGGTGGAAGGGCAGCTCGACGAGACGCTGCTCACCGATCGCCTGATCGCCATGCTCTCGGCCGGCTTCGGCCTGCTCGCCACGGTGCTGGCGTCGGTGGGACTCTACGGCGTGATGGCGTTCGTGGTGGCGCGCCGCCGCAAGGAGATGGGCCTGCGCCTGGCGCTCGGCGCCGACCCCAGCCACGTGGTGTGGCTGGTGATGAAGGAAGTGCTGCTGCTGCTCGGCATCGGCCTGGCCGTGGGCGTGCCGGCGGCGGTGGGGCTGGGCCGGCTCGTGGGCATCGCAGCTCTACGGCATTCAGCCGAACGATCCGTGGATGGCACTGGCCACGACCGCCTTGCTGGCGTTCGTGTCGGCGGTGGCCGGATTCATTCCCGCGCACCGCGCCAGCCGCATCGATCCGAATCTGGCGCTGCGCTACGAGTAGGCCCCTGGGCGGACTGACACCTGGCCAGTCCTGACGGAATCGAAGTGACACGCCAGCCGGCACGAGGCGCGCCCTTCACGCGCGCCGCTGGTCGTCACACTTCCGTCACGCACAGGACATCATGCCCAAGCGCACTGCTCGCCAGCTCGTCGTCGACACCATCGCACTCGCCGCCGCGGTCTTTGCCTCGAGCCGTTTGCTGCCCTTTGCCGTCGACAAGCTGACCGGCACCGGAAGTTCGATCGAAGGGTTCGCGCAGATCGGCGCGGGCATCGGCGTCGACCCCACCTTCTTCCGCTACTTCGTTGGCATCCAGGAATTGCTCGTGTCGCTGGGTCTGGCGGCGTCGGTGTTTGCGTTCCTGCCGCAACTGCCCGCAGTGCAATGGCTGGCTCGACTCGGCGTGCGGCTCGCGGCGCCTGGCCTGATCGCGACGATGGTCGGCGCGCTTGCCACCGAGTTCTACGTGCGGCCCGGTCAGCAGGCCTGGCTGGTGGCGCTTGCCCTGCAGCTCCTGGCGATCGCCGTTCCGCTCACGGCGTGGAGCGTCATACGGTTCGAAATGCCGTGGCTGCGCTCGTGGCGTGCGAGCCATCGAGCGGTCGTCGTGGCCTCGCCGCGCACGTGGTTGGTGGCGGTGGCGATGACGGTCGGCAGTGCGGCGCTCGGGCTGTCGCAGGGGCCGCCGGCGGCGGCGGTGAATGCCGATGCCCAGGGCGTGGCGCTGCACGGGCACGATGCGGTCGCCTACTTCACCGTCGGCAAGGCGGTGCCGGGAGCCGCCCAGTTCGAGCACCAGTGGAACGGCGCCCGCTGGCGCTTTGCGAGCGCCGCCAATCGCGACGCGTTCGCGAATGCGCCAGAGAAGTACGCTCCGCAATTCGGCGGCTATTGCTCGTGGGCCGTGAGCCGCAACTACACGGCCGACATCGACCCCAACGCGTTCACCGTCGTCAACGGCAAGCTCTACGTGAACTACTCCACCGCGGTGCAGGCGCGCTGGCAGGTCGACCGCGACGGCAACATCAGCAAGGCCGGAGGCAACTGGCCCGGTCTGTTGGCGCAGGTGCCAGCGAAGAAGCCGGGCCGGCGCTAGCGCGACGCGTCACCGTCCTGGCTGCGCTGGCGTCGCCGCCGCGAAGTAGGCCCGCAGCGCCGACGGCGTGGCCAGCCGGACGTTGGTTTCGTGCGCCGCGCCCGGTGTGATCTCGGCCAGCCACCGGAGGCCTGCGGCGGCGGCGCGCTCGGCCAGCACCGCCCGCAATTTCTCGAAGCCGTGGCCCATGCCATTGCCTTCCCTGGCGCCGACGCTCACGTAGAAGAACCCGCCCAGGGACCGGCTCTCCGACAGCGTGCGGGCGACCTCGGCCACGACCGCGTCTTCGTCGCGCCAGATGGCTGGGCTGTGTGCAAATCGCCCGTCGAAGAGTGCCGGTGCCGCGCGCAGCGAGTAGCACACGAAGACGGCGCCGAGCGAATGGCCGACGAGCAGACGCGGCGCCATCGTCCGGTAGTCACGCTCGACGCGGGGCACCAGTTCGTCGCGCAAGAAGCGCAGGAACCGGTCGGCCCCGCCGGTGAACGGGCTGCCGTCGCGACGGCGGAACGAGAGCCAGGGCGGCAGGAAGTCGCGAGCCCGTCCGTTGCGCTGCATGTTCGGAATGCCCACGACGATCAGTTCAGGTGCCAGACCGCCGCTAGCGAGGCTCGCGGCGCCCTCGGCCGTGTGACCGTCGAGGGGTGGACCGTCGAGCACGTAGATGACGGGGAATCGCTTGCGTGGGTCGCGGACGTAACTGGCCGGCAGACGCACCGAGTAGTCGCGCACCTCGCCGAGGGCCGACGAGGTGAGTCGTCC
This sequence comes from uncultured Acidobacteriota bacterium, assembly GCA_963814395.1. Lineage (GTDB taxonomy): Bacteria > Acidobacteriota > Vicinamibacteria > Vicinamibacterales > UBA2999 > CADEFD01. Next base: position 55,218 of record CAWFCS010000020.1, on the reverse strand, counting down.
CACCTCGACGTCGCCGCTATTGGCGTGAAGCTCCCTGGCAGGCAGGAGCACACACAAGCACAGAAGCGCGATGAACGGCCGTCGACGGATCATGGGGGCCACTGTGCCAGGCACGGTATCACGCGCCCGACGTCTCGCGCCCGTGGCCGGCTCCCGTTCCGCGCCGTGACCGCCACGCCTTGAGTTCATGCCACGCCAGCGCAAAGCTGCTGGTCAGCGCGATCATGAACGCCGCAAACGCGAGCGCCTGAGGCAACTCGAGGGTGGGGCCGATGCGTCGCGCCAGCCGCACCTCGAAGCCGAAGAGCACGACCAGGTGGAAGAGGTAGATGGCCAGCGTCTCGGCGGCGATGACGCGCAGCACGCGGGGCAGCGTCCGCACGGGCGCGAAGAGCACCGACAACACGAGCGTCACGCACAGCACCGCGGCCAGGTTGCCGACCACGAACGCCGGCCGGGCCGAGGGATGTGTGGCCGTGGTCACCATCGTCCACGGCACCGCCTGCAGCACCTGGCCGGCCATCCAGATGCCCACTGCGAGGCCGCCCAGCCGTGACCAGACCACCCGGTGCGGCGTGTGGCCGCCACGCGGCAACGCGATCGCCCCGATGACGACACCCGCAAAGACATGGCCGGTCCACGGCAGCAACGGGAACGGAGAGCCGCCTTGGTGCGAGAGCCAATTCAGCAGCAGGTGCGCGTGGCCCCGTTCGAGCGTCGCGTCGGCCAGCGGCGCCAGCGAGAACGCGAACACGGCGAGCAGGCCCGCGGCCACGACCACCTGCCGGGCCGAGCGCGCCACGAGCGTGAGGGTCTCGAGCACGAGCAGCGCCGCGCCGATGCTGTGCAGGATGCCCACGGAGAAGAAGTAGGTCCAGGCGAGCGACGCCTGCGCCGGGTCCGGCGACCAGGCGCCCCAGGGGAAGCCCAGGAAGTAGCCGGCCGCGATGACGACCAGGGCCCGGCGGAACCGTGCGCCGACGGCGCCGGGGTTGTTCCGGTGCCGCTCGAAGCGAGCCAGCGTGCTGACGTGGAACGCAATGCCGGACACCATCAGGAAGCCGACCGAGACCAGTCCGCGCCACCAGTTGTAGTTGTCGAAGAAGGGGCCGGCTTTGAGCGCGGGCAGGATCACGGCGTCGATGGTGTGGCCGTTCACCATCTGCAGCGACGCCAGCAGCCGCACGATGTCGACGAACCAGACGCGCGGCGTGACCGCGGGCCGGGGCGGCGCGTCGGCCGTCACTGCCGCCGGATCCCGGCGGGATCGAGGTGCAGCACCTGCAGGTCTCCCCGGCGCTCGAGACGCCCGCGCACTTCCACCGGTTCGGCCGCAAACGGGGCGACGGCCGCGTTCACCGGTTCACCCCGATTCGAGGCCAGCACGTACTGCACCTCGTGTCCATCGGCCCCCACCGTGACGAGCACGGGCGGGATGCCGCCGAGGATGCAGAGCTGGGCGCAGGCGCGATGCCCGTGGCCGACGCCGGGGCGCATCCGTCCCGCATAACACTTCGAGTCGACGATCTCCCCCCGCAACGTCACCGGGCCGAGGTCTTCGTTGCGCACCGACGTCAGGCGCGCCAGATCGGTCGAGGACAGCTCACGCGCCGCCTCGAAATCCCCACCGCTCTCGAGCATCCGCAATCCGGCGCGTTCGTACTGATTGCCCGTGGCGACCACGGCCAGCCCGATCCGCTCCGCAGGGACTGCGACGTTGTTCTTCACCCAGCCGGTGAACAGCAGCGTGGTGACCGCGCCGCTGGCGTTCAGCGTGCGCAGGTGCGGGTAGGGTGAGGCCAGGAGCAGTCCGGTCCGTCGCACACCGTAGGCGGCGGCCTGGAGTGCGTCACCGGGTGGGCGCTGGAACGCCGCGAACACCGTGCCCAGCAGCAGCACTGCCGCGGCAATACTGGCTCCCGCGGCCAGGCTGTATCGGGCGGCGTGCGGGCTCATGGGGAGATAGCCGACGAAGAACTCGTCCTGCGCCGCAGGCGGGGCGTTCGCCAGCGCGTCGGCGGGCGTTGCGTCGAGCGTCACGGGTGGGCACGGCGTACCCGGTGGCTGCGCCGTCAGCTCGACCATCAGGTGGCCACGCCCGTCGAGCCGCACGCGATGCGTGGGCAGCTTCTCGGTGAAGGGCGGCGGCGATTGTCCGTCGGCCGGCCGGTACTCCCACCCGTGCCATGGGCAGGTGAGACAGCCATTGCGCACGCGGCCTTCGGTCAGTGGTCCTCCTTGGTGCGCGCACACACCGTGCACCGCGGAGATGTCGTGGCCGTGCCTCACCACCGCGAGGCTCTCGCCGCTCGGAAGGGTCACCCGGTGCGCGCGATCGACCGCCAGCAGCGCCGCCGGCCCGGCCGAGATCCACGACGAGCCGTCGTGCGTGACGATCGGCCCGGCGCCGCTCCGATCCGGTCCGGTCGAGCGCCGCGCGGCCAGCAGGTGCAGGCTGCCGACGAGGACGATCGAGGCCGCGAACGCGGCGGTGAACCAATTCGAGGTCTCGAACTGCAACGCCCCGAAGGCCACATGCGCCACGACCAGTGCGTAGCCCGGTAGACCAGCATGTGCAGCGACTTCCACTGACGCCCGCCCAGCAGCTTCTGCCAGAAGTCGTGGCTGGTGGCCGCCATCACGAAGAAGATCGCCAAGGCCGCCGCGCCGAACAGCTGGAACGGCGCCGAGGCGCTCGTGAACATCGCGTCGTTCGTGAGCAGCGACTCGATCTTCGGTACCGGTCCGTAGGCGTGGTAGAAGTTCAGCACCTGGCGGGCGTGGTTGGCCGCGACGAAGAAGAAGATCACGCCGAAGTGGCGCCGGTTGTAGACGAGCGGCAGGAAGCGCGGATTCAGCCGCGCCAATGGGCCGAGGCACAGGATCGCCGTGAGCATCAGGAACGCGCACGAGCCCCACGCCCGCATGCCGAGAATCTCCGGCGTGATCGCGTGCGCACCGCTCAGCACCGCGCGAGCAACGAGGTCGAACACCGTGAGATACGCGGCGATGCCCGCCACGAGCCCCGCGTCGTAGACGTACTTGCGCCGGTTCCACTGCACCGTGACGAAGGTGTGGCTCATCGCCCTGGCTCCGTGCGTGGCGTCGTGTGCGCGTGGTCGGCCGCGGCGTCGGAGCGAGTGAGGACCGCGAGGGCGACGAGCAGCAGGAGCAGCGGCGCCAGCACCTGCCACAGCCAGCCGTGGGCCGTGCGTTGACCGCGGGTCATGCGAGCGGCACCGCGCCGCGCGCTGTCATCCAGCGGCGCAGGACGACCGGCCACAGCAGCGCCGTGGCGGGCAGCACGAGCAGCCGGAACGCCACCGAACTGCCCTTGGCCCCGTCGACCACGCGGCCGACGCCGACGAGCAGGAACGGCACCGCCACGAGCACGCCGATCGCCAACCAGATCGTAACGATCGTCGGGATCCACACGAGCATCTCGAGCACTCCAGCGCACCTACTATACTGCGACGCAGCGCGCGAACAGGACCGCCGGGAGTGAGCATGGACAACGACGTGTGGACGGATGTGGGCGCGGTCGACGACCTGTCGCAGCGTCCAGTGCAGGAAGTCGCGATCGGTCGCACGAAGGTGGCATTGACCTGCAAGGACGGTGTGTTCGGCGCGATTTCCGGCGTCTGCAATCACGCGGGCGGGCCGCTCGGCAAGGGCACGCTCGACGGCGACTACGTCGTCTGTCCCTGGCACTACTGGAAGTTCCACTGTCAGACCGGCGTTGGCGAACCGGGCTTCGAGGCCGACCGCGTGCCGGCCTACGAGGTGCGGGTCGAAGACGGCCGCGTGCTGGTGCGCAACGCGGCCGTGTCGACGCGCGCGAAGAAGCCGCACCCGCCGCATCCGCTCGCGCGGCCCGTGCGGCGCGAGGCCGGGCCCGTGCGCATCCTGGGCCTTTCGACCACGGCGATGACCGCCGACCACCCGCGCTACAGCACGTCGGAGGCCCTGCTCGAACACGGGCTGCAGGCGGCCGGAGGCGAGAACGTGCGAGACCCGCCTCATCCGCCTGCGCGACCTGCACTTCCGTGCGTGCGAGGGGTTCTACAGCAAGGTCGGCGCGCGCCTGCACCTGGCCCTGCTCGATCACGCAGATGGACGCGGACGATCAGCTGGACCAGGTCTACGAGGGTCTAGTGCACTGGGCCGATGGGATCGTGATTGCCACGCCGATTCGGTGGGGCGGCGCGAGCAGCCTCTACTACAAGATGGCCGAGCGCATGAACTGCATCCAGAACCAGGAGACGATCGCGAACCGGCATCTGCTCCGCAACAAGGTGGCGGGATTCATCATCACCGGCGGCCAGGACAACGTGCAGGCCGTGGCCGGCCAGATGCTGGGTTTCTTCGCCGAGCTCGGTCTGCAGTTTCCGCAGTTCCCGTACATCGCTCACTCGCGTGGCTGGTCGGCCGAGGACATGGAGAACAACGAGCGCTCCGTGCAGCAGTCTCCCGTGCTGCACGAGGGCGCCGCGGCCCTGGTCGAACGCTGCGTCACGATGGCCAGAGGCCTCGTGGAAGCGGCGGAGGGGAAGAGCGCGCTCGTGCGCGGCGGACGCAAGGGCATGCGTCTCGACGCCGCGCCCTAGGGCTCGTGACAGCGAGCTCAGGGCGTGAGCGTGAGCGTGTGGGCAGCCGCCTTGTCGACGGCACCGCGCGTGTAGGGCAGCGGGAAGTACTGGCCGTTGGCCAGGCGCTCGCGCGCGTTGCCGTAGTACGGGCTCCGTGGCTGGGCCGACTGCCCCGGGGCGTTGGTGGCCACCGAGTTGTCCACGTTCGACAGGTCGATGAGGCGGCGGAAGTTGGCGCCGGTGGCGTTCACGGTGTTGAATCCGCCTGGACGCTCCACTGGCGGCAGGCCGAACCCAGGGATGAACATGTGCGGAAGTTCGCTCGTGTTGATGCGGCCGTAGCGCCACTGCGTCCAGTCGGCGCCCCAGTCCTTCGCTGAGCCGATCCACAGCCTGCCGCAGACCGGCCTCGACGAGCGCGCGTTGCGTCGCCGCCACGCCGGTCTGAGCGTGCGCCTGCCTCGAGCGCGCGCGCCGCGTCGGTTGCCGGTCCAGCGCACGTAGATGGCGCCGCCGCGCGTGTCGGCCGACAGCACCTGGTCCCACTCGGCGATCGCCAGACGCGCCTTCTCGACGTCGGCGTCAGTGCTGGTCCAGCCCTGGAAGAGCGGCAGGTCGCGCTCGGCGCGCAGCGAGTAGGCGTCGTGCTGCATGCGGCCCAGATCGGCCACCGAGAACTTCTGTCCGGTGCTGAGCATCTGGTGGATGCGCGCGATGCGCGACACCTCCACGCCGATCGACGTGCGGAACAGCACCGGCCGGCCCTGGTAGCCGGGCGGATGGGAGTTGTCGTTGGCGGTGGCGATGTAGCCGCGCTCCGGGTTGTACTCGCGCGGCAGATCGCTGCGGAACCCCTGCCACTCGTACGCGCCTGTGCCGGGCACCGGCAGGCGTCCGTTCCAGCCCGTGCGATCGGGCGTGAGGCCGCTCACCTGCAGGGCGATGTTGCCCTTGGTGTCGCCGCAGATCAGGTTGTGGGTCGGCACCTTCCACGACATGGCGCGGTCGAAGAAGTCGTCGCAGCTCGACGGCCTGCGCCAGCTTCAGGCTGCCCTTGAAGGGCGCGGTGCCCGGCTCCTGGTTCACTGACTTGGCCACGTAGGCGCGGTGCTGGGTCGGATCCTCGAAGAACACCGGACCGTGCCGCGTGAACTTCATCGCCACGGTGCGCGGCGCGGCCTCGCCCTTCACGCGTGATCTCTTCGCGGATCACGCGCATCGGCTCCCACGCGCCGTTGAAGCGCGTCTGGTTCGCGTCGGCCGGATTGGTCTCCTCCACGACGGTATCGACCATGTCGATGCCGGCGAAGGTGAAGCCCCAGGCCATCGTGGTCGTTGCTGCCGGCATCCACGCCGACAAACGGCGGCTCCGACCCGCCGATCACGTTCCAGCCCGGCGACACGAGGTGCACGAAGTAGCGCAGCGACGGCATCTCGATGTTGCGGTGCGGGTCGTTGGCCACGATCGGCACGCCGGTGGTCGTGAGCTTGCCGCTCACCACCCAGTTGTTGCTGCCGTCCATGTCCTGCAGCTCCGGCAGGAGCCGCGCCACCTTCAGCGGCGCCACCAGGTCGCGGTACGGCGCCACGATCTCGAGGCTGGGCAGCACGCCCGGCGCGAACGGATTGCCGTCGCCCTTGCGCACGGCGTCGAGAATCGCCGGGGGGATGCCCTTCACGTCGAGCCCGTCGGGCACCACGAGGTCGTCCCAGGGATCCGGCGCGGCATTCGCGTTGGCCGCCTTCACGCCCATCTTGGCCACCTCGAGCGCGAGGCGCAGTTCCTCGAGCGGCGTGCCGCTCGCGCTGTCGAGGCCGACCTGCGCCCAGCGCAGCGTGAGCGTGCGCGCGGTCCACGGCTCGGGCACGATGCCCGTGAGCTGGAACTCCACGGGCAGGCGGTCCTTGTGCTGCGCCACGTAGGCGTTCAGGCCGTTGGCCCAGGCCGTGAACAGGCGCTCGGCGTCGGGGTGATAGCTGGTCCACTCCTTCTCGTCCCACGGGCCGCGGAACATCATCAGCCGCGTGCGCGCGTCGTAGTCGTAGGCCTTCGGCCCGAAGACTTCGGCGAGGCGCCCTTCGCGCCAGCGGCGCCACATCTCGAGCTGCCACAGGCGGTCTTGCGCCATCACGTAGCCCTGCGCGAAGAACATGTCGCCGTCGTTCTGCGCGTAGATGTGCGGAATGCCCTGCTGGTCGCGCACGATCTCGACCGGCGCCTTCAGGCCGGGCACCTTCAGCTCGCCGTCGAGCCGCGCGAGCGACTGCTGGGCGAGCGCGTCGAGTGAGGCGGGGGTGGCTGGCGGAGCTGGCGGGGACGGCTTGCAGGCGGACACGAAGAAGGCGATGCACGACCGCAGTGAGAACGAAGGCATTCCGTCGAGCCATAAACGAGTCATCCCCCGGCGAGCGCGCCTGAGCGGCGCGCAATCGGGGGATGATGACCGCGGCTGGCGCGGGTGTCAAACGCGCTTACTTGACGACGAGGCCGCAGGCGATGCGGTCGCCGGCGAGGCCGGCGGGGTCGGACTTCATGTCGTCGCCCTTGGCGTGAATCATGAGCGCCGTGCCGCCGTTGGCGTAGATCGAGTTGTCGCCGGCGCCGAGCGTGACCTTGGCGTTCACGATGGTGGCCTTGGCCGTGCCGTCGGCCGCCACGGTGAAGTTGGCCATGTCGCCCGCGTGCGGACCTTCGGGGTTCTCGAGGCCGTGCTTCTTCATGCCGGGGTTGAAGTGGCCGCCGGCCGACGTGAACGGCGCCTCGCACTTGGCGGTCTGATGGAAGTGCAGCGCGTGTTCGCCGGGGGGCAGGCCCTTGAAGTCGATGGCGATGCTGACGCCGCCATCCTTGGCCGAGATCATGGCCATGCCGACCGACTTGCCGGTGGCGTCCTTGACGTCCACGTGCGCCATGCCCTGCGCGCCCACGCCGATGGTGAAGGCGGCGACGGCAACGGCCATGGCCGTGAGTGAAAGAGTGCGATTCATAACGCTCCTGAGGTAAGGGGTCTTCGTCGGATTGACGGTGCTTCGAGTGTAGACCAGACGCGGCAGCAACGCGCAATTCCACCTGAGCCGTAGGTCGTGGCTCACGCGGCGTCCCGACGGTGTCCGGCCGGTGCGTCGACGCGGCATCTCCCTCCTCCTCGCGCTCGGCGGGCGCACGCTCAACGATGGGGTGTACCTGGTCGCGAGACCCACAGCGTGCTTGCCATTAATCTCGTCGTCGAGAGACGCCACGCCAACGCACCGGCCCGTGGGCGCCCAACTCGAGACGGGGCCAGGGGGTGCTGCGGTGGGGGTCGTCGAGGCGAAATCGGAGCCCTCGCCGCTGCGCTTTCTGACCCGCCACTCACACCGTGAGTCCGAGCGACGCGGACGAGAGGCGAAAAGCGGGCGTCGTTCGTATTCCGGACAAATCGGCGGAAGGTGGGAGTGGCCGGCGGGGCGACGTGTGAGACGAGAGGACCCCCACCGCAGCAGCCCGTGGCCTCGTGACGGGATGCGGGCCAGGGCATTTGCGCTTCTCGACGACGAAAATCCGCGGCTCGCTACATCTTCGGGCCAGGCTCGATCAGGTGGAACTGGTCCTGACGCTTCAGCACCCAGCTCCACGACCCGTCGGGCAGCAGCGCGGCGTCTTCCTCGAGCGCGAAGCGCACCTCCTGGCCGCCCCATTCGGGCACCTTGTGCGTGGCGTTCAGCTCGATCGAGTGCCACGTGCTGGGCCGGAACTGGTAGTCGCCGCGCACCGGCACGCCCTCCTGATAGTCGGTCATGCCAATCGGCGGCCCGGCGGCGTGGCCGTGATAGCCGATGGCGTGGCAGTAGATCGACGGCACCAGGCCTTCCTTCACCGCCTGCATGCGCGCGTCGCGCAGCGCCTGGTTGCCGGTGCGGCCCACCTCGGCGTACTGCATGGTCAGGTCCTGCAGCCGGTTGGCGGCCTTCAACCCGTCGCGCAGACCCTGCGGCGCGTCGGCTTCGCCCGGCTTCAGACGTAGGCCAGATGCTGGGTATCGGTGGACAACCCGAGGTAGACGAGACCGAAGTCGGTGTGCAGCATGTCGCCGGGCTTGATCACGAGGTCGCCGTTGGCGCCGCCCTGGCGCCAGATCGTGACCGAGGGATGGAACCACTTGCCGAGGCCCATCTCCACCACGCGCTGACGCATCCACCACACGACGTCTTCGGTCGTGGTCTTGCCGGGCGTGACGACGGTGTTCGAGAAGGCCTCGCCGATCACCAGGTGCGCCACCTGCATCACGTGGCGATACGCCTCGAGTTCTTCGGGCAGCTTGTGTTCGAGCCAGCCCACGGCCAGCATCTCGGCGGTCTTCACGCGCGCGCTGTATTTGTCGCCGAGCGCCAGCAGCAGCTGCTTCTTCTCGTTGGCGGTGAGGCCGTCGGCGTGATTCCACGCCTCCGACTCGTTCACGCCGATCACCTTCGGGTCCTTCTGCTCGACGAGCGTGCGCAGGCCCTGCCACTGGCCGTCGTTGGTGGTGGGCACGACGGTGTAGAGCTTGTCGTAGTCGCGGCCGATCGAATACCGCTCCACCGGCTTGCCGCCGCCGGGATTCACGAACACCAGGATGGTGCGGCGCCGCGACGAGTAGGTGGTGATCGGCGCCATCGAGCGGAACACCGGGTCGTCGTTGTATTCGCGCGACACCACGATCCACATGTCGATGCCCTCGCGCGTCATCAGCATGGGCAGCACGGTGTCGAACCGCTTCACGATCCAGCTCCGCTGGATCGGCGCCTGCTCGCGCTGCGTGAGCACGCGCTGGGCCGGGTCGGGATACGGACCTTGCGCGGCGAGCGGAGTCAGCGCTGCGAAGACGAGGGCGAGCGTGGCGGCGCCGAATGCGCGGCCTGAATGCACGGGCTGGTGAGACATGCCCCGAGTGTAGATCAGCCCGTGATCAGCCTGTGATCAGGCCCGTGGATCAACGTGTCGATCGGGCGTTGACGTGTGGCCGCGCCAGGCGCACACTCGCTTCAGGAATGCCTTCGATGCCCCTTGCGTTCGCGCTCGCCGTGGCCCTCGCGGCGAAGCTGCACACCATCGACCAGACCGAGACGCTGGTGAAGGCCGCCCTCGCCGCCGAGCTGAAGGTGCCGGTCGCGGCCATCACCGTGGTGCAGCGCGAGGAGCGGCGCTGGCCCGACGCCGCCTTCGGGTGCGCGCCGCGCAAGGGCGTGTTCGAGCCCGTGCCCACCGCCGGCTTCGCCTTCACGCTGGAACACGCCGGACAGCGCTACACGTTCCGCACCGATCGCTACGGCACGGTGCGTCGCTGCCCGGCGGGGAAGCCGCGCGCGTCGGCCTAGCGTAACGGTTCGCGCACCCAGCAGCCGTCGGGGTGCCGCCGTCCCGGCAGAGCCTGCCGCGCCGCGGTCAGCGTCGGCGACGCCGCGTTGATGTGATTGGCGGCGGCTGACACCAGCGTGTAGGCCAGCCGCGCACTGGCCGCGGCGTTCAGGTAGTCCCACTTGTCGAACGACGACTTGGCGCCGCGCGCCACGAGGTCGGCCGCGGCGAGCAATACGCGCACGCGGAAGCTGTCGCGGCTGGCCTCGATGTCGCCGGCCAGCGCGTTGGCCAGATTCAGGTAGCCGGCCGTTTCCCAGCGATACGCGTTGTCCTTGTCGAAGCGGCCGAAGCTGTTCGACAGGCCCAGGTAGTGCATCACCGGTTGGCTCTCGTCGCCCGACCACGCGAACTCGAACTGGACCAGCCGGCACCGAAGTCGAGCTCGAACTCCGAGTCGTAGCCGTCGTGCGGATGCGACATCCCGATGTGGTGGCCGAACTCGTGCACAGCGGTGGACGTGAAGCCGAAGCCGGCGGCGCGTACGGCGGGGTAGTCGAACATGAACACGTACGACTGCGTGCCGTCGATCCAGTTGTCGTCGGCGAAGCCGAGCAGGCCGAACTGCACGCCCATGCTGGCGTCGGTGGCGTTGTAGGCGAAGATCTCGCCCACGTAGTCCTTGCGGCCGTACGACGGGATGTAGGTGCCGAGGTTCACGTCGAAGTAGCAGAACAACTGCGCGAACGGCGTCCCGAACCGGGGCAACTCCGCCCAGCATTCGTCGGTGTGCATGGTCGGGTCGTCAGCCGCGAAGATGTCGAGCGCCAGCTTCGCGCCGGCGTCGATCGGCGCCGGGTTGTTCGAGACGCCTACCGTCCACGGGTAGTAGGGCTGGAACTTGCGCATCTCGCGCTTCATGAAGTCGGCGTTGAAGTAGTTGAGGCCGTTGCTGGCGGCGTCTTCCTGCAGCATCGCCACGTGCGCCACCTTGCCGCCGCCGGCCTCGGGCGCGGTCGCGAGCGGGTCGTAGAGCGGCGAGGTCGTGAAGAGCAGATCGATGCCCACGAAGCGCGCCACGAGCGCGAGGTCTTCGCTCAGTTGCGTGGGCGGGCGGAAGCCGGCCGTGGCGTATTCCCACACCGGCGGCATGTGGTAGCCCTCGGGCGCGTCGACCATCCAGTTGTTGGTCCACGACTCGGGCCCGGCCGACAGGTCGTAGAACCACGTGCGCGACGAACTGCCGCCCCACGCAATCATCTGGCGCGAGCCGCGCGTGCCGAAGTTCACCGCGGTGTCGGGATCGACTTCGTCGGTCTTCGAGTAGACGTGGAAGCGGAAGTCGGGCCGGCCATACCAGTTCACGAAATAGATGGTGTAGCCCGGGCGCTTGGCGCCGTCATTGGCCTGCAGATACTGCTCCACCTTGAGGGCGTCGATCGAGAGCACGGGGCCCGTCACCTCGACGACGTTCCTGGTCTCGGCGTTGTAGGCGTTCTGGAACGCCGTGAGCGGGATGTCGACGCCGCTGCGCGTGAGGAAGCCGAAGAACCGCCGCTCGAACGCGGCATCGGTGAAGTCGACCTTGTTCTTGAACTTGTAGGAGAGCCCCAGGCTGCGCCCGTTCAAGCCGTAGAACTGCGGGTAGCGCACGACCGGCACGTAGGTGGCGGGCAGCCACGCCGACATGGCGGCGAGGTCGATCGCCGTGCGCTCGTAGCCCACGAACACGATGTTGACCGGCACCGTCTGGTCGAGCACGTCGAACTGGCCCGGATTGAGACCACCGCGTGCGCCTGGACGGTCGGCGTGCGCGGCGGCGGCGCTGCACAGCAGCAGCACGAACACGCGCAGGGCTGACGATGAGAGCTGACGAAGCTGGGTCATGGGGCGCATCCTCCGGGGGTGGAATGGCGGTAGCTTGGGCCCGCGCGGCGCAGGAGTCAAGGACGCCAGGATTTGCCCGTGTCCTCGCGTTCTTTCCCGCTCTCTGCCGGCCGCCGTGGCCAAATCTGGCCGGCCTGGCCTACCATGGATCGAGGTCGTTCCCCCGCCTCGAAGGACGGCCCATGTTCGACACCTTCGCCCGCTCGCTCACCGCGCGCGTCTGCGCGTGCCTCGTTGCGTCTGCCGTGCCGTGCCAGCGGCGGCGGCCGTCCTGCCCACGGGCTTCAGCGAAACCGCCCTGGTGCCGGCCGGCAGTCTGCCCAATGCCACGGCCATGCAGTTCGCGCCCGACGGGCGGCTGTTCGTGTGTCAGCAATCGGGCGAGCTGCGGGTGATCGCGGGCGGCGTGCTGCTGGCGACGCCGTTCGTCGACCTCACCGTCGACGCCAACGGCGAGCGCGGTCTGCTCGGCGTGGCGTTCGATCCGGATTTCGCCGACCAACCAGTACGTCTACGTCTACTACACCGTGCCGGCCGGCGGCGGGGTCACGCGTGCACAACCGCGTGAGCCGCTTCACCGCCAACGGCAACGTGGCGCAGGCCCGGCAGCGAGTTCGTGCGTGCTCGACCTCGACAACCTGAGCGCCACCAACCACAACGGCGGCGCCATCAACTTCGGACCCGACGGCATGCTCTACGTGGCGGTGGGCGAGAACGCCGATGACCGCCAACGCGCAGACCCTCTCGAACCGCCACGGCAAGATGCTGCGCGTCAACCCCGACGGCTCGATTCCCACCGACAACCCGTTCTCACAACACGGCCGTCGGGCTGAATCGCGCGATCTGGGCGCTGGGCCTGCGCAACCCCTTCACGTTCGCGTTCAATCCGGGTGGGCCGTCGCCCACGATGCTCATCAACGACGTGGGCGGCGGGCAGCGGGAGGAAGTGAACCCCGGCGTGGCCGGCGCGAACTACGGCTGGCCCACGACCGAGGGCGACTTCAACCCGACGACCTACCCCGTTCACGCGCCCGCGTTACGCCTACTCGAGTGCCGTCAACCCCGAGTGCGCCATCACCGGCGGCACCTTCTACAATCCGGCGACGCCCGACGTTTCCGGCGGCCTACGCCGGCACCTACTTCTTCGCGGACTTCTGCGCGGGCTGGATCCGCCGCTTCGACCCCACGCAGGTGCTGCCTATCCCAACTGCCGACGGCCGTCGGACTTCGCCACCGGCATCAACTCGCCGGTCGACCTGAAGGTGGGGAACGACGGCAACCTCTACTACCTGTCGCGCGGCAGCAGCACGGTGTTCCGCGTGCAGTACGGCAGCGCTGCGCGCCCAGCATCACGAGCCATCCGGCCAACCGCACCGTGTCGCCCGGACAGTCGGCGAGCTTCACCGTGGTGGCCGGCGGCACGGCGCCCTTCACCTATCGCTGGCAGCGCAACAACGTCGACATCCCAGGCGCGGCCGGCGCCGGCGCCACCTACACGCTGGCCGTCGCCGCAACTCGTCGGACAACGGCGCGCGCTTCCGCGTGAACGTGGCCAACAGCGCCGGCAACCTGTTCAGCAACGAAGCGCGTGCTCACCGTCACCACGAACGTGCCGCCGGTGGCCACGATCACGGCGCCGGCCGCCGGCACGCTCTACACCGGCGGCATGACGGTGGCCATTGCCGGCACGGGCACCGACCCCGACGGCACGCCCACCACCTTGCCCGCGAGCGCCTTCAGTTGGCGCGTGGACTTCCACCACGACACGCACTCGCACCCCTTCCTGCCCACGACCAACGGCGTCACGAGCGGCAGCTTCGTGGTGCCCACCACCGGCGAGACCTCGGCCAACGTGTGGTACCGCATCCACCTCACCGTCACCGACGCCGCCGGGCTCACGCACAGCGTGCAGCGCGACGTGTTCCCGCGCCTCGCGCGGCTCACGCTGGCCACGAGTCCCGAGCGGGCTGCAACTGCGGCTCGACGGCCAGCCGGTCACGGCGCCCACGTCGTTCGACAGCGTGGTGGGCATGGTGCGCACCATCGAAGCGCCCGCGCAATCGGCCTCGGGCACGACCTACGCGTTTGCCAGTTGGTCGGATGCCGGCGCGCGCCGGCCGCGGCATCGTCACGCCCGCGGGCAACGCCACCTACACCGCCACGTTCCAGGCCACGAGCGCGACGGCGCTGCCGTCGGTGCCTGGCGCGTTGACCTCGGTGGTCAACGGCGGCACGCTGCGGCTGTCGTGGAATCGCGCGCCGGGCGCGCAGTCGTACCGGCTGGAAGCCGGGCACGGCCACTGGCCTGAGCAATCTCTTCAACGGCGATGTCGGCGACGTGGCGTCGCTCGAAGGCGCTGGTGCCGCCCGGCACCTACTTCGTGCGCGTGCGCGCGGCCAACACCGTGGGCGTGAGCGCGCCGTCGAATCAGGTGACCGTCACGGTGGCGAGCGCGGCCGCCTGCACCACGGCGCCACCGGCGCCGGCGAGCATCCTGGCGCAGAGCGGCGGTCTGCTCGTGGCGCTGTCGTGGCCGGCCTCGGCCGGGGCCACGTCGTATCTGCTCGACGCCGGCACCGCCAGTGGCGCCACCGACGTGGGCACGGCCAGCGTAGGCAACGTCACGACCTATCAGGGCGTGGGCGCGGCCGGCAGCCTACTTCGTGCGCGTGCGCGCCGCCAATGCGTGCGGCGTGAGCGCGCCGTCCACCGAGATGGCGGTCACGCTCGCGCTGCAGCGCGCAGGCCGTCGTGCCCGCGGGCCTGGCCGTGACCAGGGCCGGCAGCGTGGCCACCTTCACGTGGCAGCCGCCGCTCGGCGCCACCAGTTACCGCATGCAGGTCGGCTCGGCGCCCGGCGTGACCAATCTGGCCGATGCGCCGATTGGCGCGGCGACGACGGCCGCGGTGAGTCTGGCCGGCGTGCCGAATGGCACCTACTACGTGCGCGTCACCGCGGTGAGTGCGTGCGGCGTGGGCGCGCCGTCGAACGAGGTGGTGGTGACGGTGCCGTAGAGGCCGGGGTCACGCGCTGCCGTGCCCTCGGGCCGCGTCGCCCTGCCGCTATAATCCTCGCCGGCGCCGACGATGGGCACGCACACGATGTCATTGACGAGGCGCGCCTGGCTGGTCGGCGCATCCGCCGGCTTAGGCGCGCTGGCGGGCCGCCAGTGCGGTTCGTCGAACCACCCTGGGCCCTCGTTTCCCCCGGCCAACACCTCGGCGCCGGCGGGGACGCTGCTGAACGACGCCAGCGAGCTGTCGCCGACGCCGGTCGCGTCGCACGTGACCATCACCGACGACCCCGCGGCGACGGTGGCTCGCCTGCGCACGGCCATGGCCGAGGCGCGTGCGGCCGGCCGTCCTTTCGTCGCCAGCGCCGCCCGCCATTCGATGGGCGGCCAGAGCCTCGCGCGTGAACGGCACCGTCGCGACCCTCGATCAGCAGTGGCTCGAGGCCGATACGGCGCGCCGGACCTACCGCGTGGCCGCCGGCACGCGCTGGTCGACGGTGATCGCCAAGCTCGACGCCATCGGCTTCTCGCCGGCGGTCATGCAGTCGAACAACGACTTCGGCGTGGCGAGCACCTATTCGGTCAACGCCCACGGCTGGCCGGTGCCGTTCAGCGGCTGCGGCAGCACGGTGCGCGCCGTCACCATGCTGCTGGCCGACGGCGAGCTCGTGACCTGTTCGCGCACCGAGCACGCGCGATCTCTTCCGTCATGCCATGGGCGGCTACGGGCTCTTCGGCGTCATCACCGAGCTCGAGCTCGACATGGTGCCGAACGCGCGGCTCACGCCGCGTTTCGACGACGTGAGCGGACCAGAGCTCGGCGCGCTATTTCGCGCAGCAATTGGCGACCGACCCGACCATCCAGATGGCCTACGGCCGCATGGACGTCACGCTCGACCGCTTCTTCGAACGAGCGCTTGCTCATCACCTACCGGCCCGACGGCCGACCAGAGCCGACCTGCCCGCGGCTTCAGGATCCGGGTTCGGTCAGCCGGGCCGCGCGCTACCGATGTTCAGAGCGCAGGTCGAATCCGATCGAGGCCAAGCGCTTTCGCTGGTGGACGGAGGCCCGACTGGGGCCGCGCCTGGCCGGCGAGGCCACGCGCAACAGCCTGATGAACGAGCCGGTCGTCACGCTCGACGACCGCGATCCGCCAGCCGGACCGACATCCTGCACGAGTACTTCGTCGCGCCGGCGCGCTTCGCCGACTTCGTGACGGCCTGCCAGCAGGTGATCCCCGCCTCGTTCCAGCAGCTCCTCAACATCACGCTGCGCTATGTGCAACACCGATGGCGACAGCGTGCTCGCCTATGCGCCCGAGCCGCGCATCGCCGCGGTGATGCTGTTCTCGCAGGAGAAGACGGTGCGCGGCGAAGCCGACATGGCGCGCATGACGCACGCGCTCATCGACCGCGTCCTGGCCATCGGTGGCAGCTACTACCTGCCATACCGGCCGCATGCGTCGCTCGATCAGCTGACGCGCGGCTATCCGCGCGGCGCGGCCTTTGCCGCCACGCAAGCGCGCCGTCGACCGCGACCTGCTGTTCCGCAACCAGTTGTGGGACGGATATCTCGCGCACCTGTGAGCGCGACGAGAGGACTCTGTGGGATCACTGCGTCGCGATCGCGTTCGTCTACATGCTGTTCCTGCTGGCCGCGGCCTCGCTCAACTACATCCCCGGCCTCACCGACGCGCAGGGGCGGGCCTTTGGCGTCTTCGCGCTCGACCTCTACGACGATGCGCTGCACGTCGCCTCGGCGCTTGTGGGCCGGGTATCGCGGCCGCGCGCTCCAGTCGCGCGGCGCGGTATCTTCCTACGCTAGTTCGGCCTGCTCTATCTGTCTGACGGGCTGCTGGGGCTCGCGGCCGGCTCCGGCTATCTCGACCTGGGCATCATGGATGCACGGCATGGTCGACCTGCCGCTGTCACGTTCAAGATCCTGGCGAACCTGCCGCACATCGGCGGCGGTGGATTTGCCGTGTTCGCCAGCCAGCGCGTGCGATCGCCGAGGCGGGATGATCGCGGCTGCGCCGGCGCATCCCTGCGCTGCCTGTCTCAAGTGGCGGTGTCATCGGCCTGCTGCTGGTCGGGAGTGCTGCTGCTCGCGCCGGTGGCGTACGTGGAGACTGGCCTGCCGCGGCGCCGCCGCGCCGCAGTCTCTATCGGCCGCTCATCACCGACCCAGCCTTGCAGCGGCGCGAGGCCAACACCTACCTCACCTATCCCGAGTGGCACATCGTGTTCGCCTACGACGGGTTGGCGCAGGCGCTGAAAACCGGTGACGAACACGCGTTCGACTACGTCGCCGAGCATTCGCGGCGTTCTGGACGCTCGACCTGCGCGCTCATGCAGGTGGCCGATGCCCATGGCGGCGCCGACTGGGGCGACGCGCAGCATGATCCACACGATTGGCGTGAGCTTCACAGCGGAGATGGCGCTCAAGGCGGCTCTACGAAGAGACGGTCGGCCGCGCCACCGCGTGGATCCGCGGGCCGCGAAAGACGCCGCAAGACGTGGCCGTGGCCGTCGTCGCCGCCGACTACGCTGCGTTCCTGCGCCAGACGCCCTGGTACGCCGTATCCCTTCACGCCGTGCCGCGGGCAGCTGTGGGACGCGCCACTCGACGGCGTCGATTCGCGGATGGGAGCGGCGCTTCGGGATCGGCGTGGAGTTCCTGGCCAAGGCGGCCTACGCGGTGCTCATCGGCCAGCGCGGCGGCCACGGCTCCGGCGGAGCTGACCATTCGCAGCGTCGTCTCCGGGCTGGACGCCGAGGTGCTCGCCCGCATGCCTGAAGTGACGGTCATCGGCCCGCGCGGGCGCGGCATCGAGATCGAGACGCCACGATACGCCCGGTTCACCGCGCATCCTCGCAGACCTCGCGCGCCAGGGCGGCACCATCCTCGAAATCGCCGGCAACGACGCGGTGATGGTGACGGTGACGAGACCTGCGGGCACGGTCGCGGCGATGCCGTTCGGGGCCGTGATTCTGCGGCTGCCGCGTGAGGGGTTCCCGAGCGAACGCCTGCTCGTCAACGTGCCGCTGGCGGAACTCGCGTTGCTGCTCACGGCCTATCCGGTGGGCGACCCCGGCGTGGAGCACGTCTTTGATTACTAGCGCCGAGTCCGTGGCCACCGGTCCGTCCCGACCTCGCGCTTTGGCACGACTGCTGCTAGCCTGAGATCAGCGCATATGAGCTGGATGGCCATCCTTGCGGCGGCCGTTGGTCTGACAACTGGCCTGACCACCGGCCTCACGGCCGGAACTGTCGTGGCCGCTGCCGATTCCGTCGGCGGCCGCTGCCGCGATGGCCGCGTGTGGACGACCTCGGTGGTCGAGCAGGGGCAGATGCTGGGCCTCATCAACCTGGTGCGGGCCGATGCCGCCCGGCCGCCGCTCAGGCGCCTCGCCGTGCTCGACCGCATGGCCGTGGCGCACGCCGCCGACATGGCCTGCCGCGACTACTTCGACCACCGCAATCCCGAGCGGCAGCGCCTGCAGGACCGGCTGAAGCGGGTCAACGACGGATCGCTCAACGACTGGAGCCGCCTGGCCGAGATCATCGGCACGAGCGTGGCGCCGCGCCGTCAGCTCGACCGGTGGCTCGACAGCCGCCCGCACCGCCGCGCCGTGCTCGAGGAAGACTTCGACCGCGTGGGCGTGGGCCTGGTGCGCATCGCCGGCTCGCGCTACGGCACCTACTGGGCGGTCGAGTTCGCGGCCGACGGCCGTTCGACCTCTGCCCGCTAGCTGCCCCCTACGAGGGCGGCCGCGCCGCCGCCACCAGATCGGCCATCGTCGGCCACGGCGCCGTGCAGCGGCACGATGCGGTCCACGTTCAGCTTCAGCCGCTCCACGTGCCCGAGCAGGTTCGCGGCATACGGGTGATAGGTGCCGCCCGGGCTGAAGGCGTCCACCTCGATGAGCAGACGCTCCTTCGGCAGATACGCCATCAGCATCGTGTCGCTGTGGGGATTGCCGGCCACGTGATACAGCACGAGCGACCGGGTGCCGTCGGTGATGGTCTTGGTGTCGCCCACCGGTTCCACGGTCACGGGCATGGGCGACTTCGCGAGCGCGTCGGGCGTGCGCGTGAACGGCCGGGCCGCCATCTCTTTCACGAACGCCTCGTTGCCCGCCTGCGTCACCACCGTGAGGCCGCCGGCGATGGCCGCGCGCAGGCCGGTCGAGTGATCGAAGTGATGGTGCGACATCACCAGGTGCGTGAGCGGGGTGCCGGGGCGCAGCTCGCGGGCCCTGGCGATCACCGCCGCCGACCGCGCCTCGCTCTGCGGCGCCTCGATCAGCACCAGGCGATCGGCGAAGGCCACGACCACGCTGTGGTGTGATCCGCCCGCCCAGCAGCCACACGTCCGGCGTCAACCCCTAGCACCTCCACGTTGGGCACCGGCGGCGCCCGGCGCGGGCAGGCCGGCCAGCGCGGCCGGCGGGTCGAGGCTCTCGGTGCCCGTGCGATACGTCACCTGGTACTCGCCGGTCGTGAAGTCGTCCACCTTGGTGGCGAAGCGGGTCGGCAGCCGCAGCCCGCCGGCGGCTTCCGCGTAGTCGGCAAAGGTGGTGGTGAGACGCACGTCGCCGAGGTTGATGTTGCGTGCCGGGCGACTCGATGCGCACGGGCCGCGCCTCGGCGCCCACCACCAGCGTGATCGCGCCAGCGGGGGTCGTCACGTCGAGGGCGCGTTCGGCGCCATTCACGCGCACCGGCGAGAGACCGGCGCCGTCCTGCAGCGCGAGCGCCACGAGCACGAGCGGGTGGTGGAGCCGTTCGGCGCGCCGGTCGGCGGCCGTGCTGACGGAGGCGCGCGCCGGGGTGCCGCTTGCGCCCACGTTGTAGGCCACGTCGCCGTCCACGCCCTGCACCTGGGTCTGTGCCTGCGGACCCTGGAAGTAGGCGAAGTTGGGGGTGCGCGTGAGCGTGGTGCGCATGCGCGGGGCGCCGGTGTCGACGACGCGCTGGAACGCCGACACGGTGAAGGTCTGATCGGCCAGGCCCGGCCGCAGGTCTTGTCCCAGGTTCCATTGCCGGCCCGTGCCCTCGAGCACCATCACGCCGGCAGCACGCACGCGCTCCACGCCGCCGAGCGCCTCGGCGACCTCGCGGATCAGTTGCTGTTCGGGCGGCACGCTGGCGCAGCCAGCGAATGCGAGGAGCAGCAGGAAGGTGGCGAAGGCACGAAGCTGTGGTGCGTTCATCGGGTGAATATACGTCACCGTTCCTGTTTCTCAACCCCGAGGCCCGAGCCCTGGGTCACGGGCCCCGCCGTGCGGTTGGAGCGTGTGGAGCGGACCCAGCCGCCACAACTCGGGCCAGGCCCGGCCGATGCCCGCCACCACCGCCAGCACGCCGAGGCCGCCGCCCACCACCGACGCCACCGGTCCGAACAGCGCCGCCGTGGCGCCGCTCTCGAACGCGCCGAACTCGTTCGAGAAGCCGACGAACACCGACTTGATGGCCGACACCCGGCCGCGCAGCTGGTCGGGCGTGATCATCTGTTCCAGCGTGAGGCGGATGACGATGCTGATGGAATCGAACACGCCGGTGGCGAACAGACAGGCCAGCGAGAGGCCCATGTGGCGCGACAGGCCCAGGCCCACCGTGGCCACGCCGTAGCCGGCCACGGCCCCGAGCAACACGCGCCCGGGATGCCGCCACGGCGCCAGCCGGGTCTGCACGAGCGCGGTCAGCGTGGCGCCCACGGCCGGGGCGGCGCGCAGCCAACCGAGGCCCACCGGGCCCACGTGCAACACGTCCTTGGCGAAGATCGGCAGCAGGGCGGTGGCCCCGCCGAACAGCACGGCGAAGAGGTCGAGCGTGATGGCCGCCAGGTACACCGGCGTGCTGCGCACGAAGCGGAAGCCGTCGAACACGCCTTGCCATCCGGCCCGCTGCGTCGACGGCAGCGGGTGCACTTCGGGCAGGCGCAGCAGCTGCGACACGAAGAACAACTGACCGGCGGCGGCCACGGCCAGCGCCGTCGTGGCGGCGCCCGTGATGGCGATGAGCGCGCCCGCCAGGGCCGGGCCGGTCACGGCGGCCAATTGGAACGCCGACGAAATCCAGGCATTGGCGTTGGCGAACTCGGCCGGGGTCAACAGCCGGGGCAGGATCGTCGCGGCGGCCGGCATGGCAAACGCGCGGGCCGCGCCAATCAGCGCCAGCAGCGCGTAGAGGACCGCCACGCCGGCGCCTTGCGCCGTGGCCGCGGCCAGACCGAGCGTGGCCATGCCGACGCACGTGTGGGCCACGGCCGCCACCCGCCGGCGCGGCAACCGGTCGGCGGCGGTGCCCGTGAGCGGCATCAGCAGGAAGACCGGCACGATCTCCACCGCGCCCACGAGGCCCAGGGCCCAGGCGCTCGCCGTGCGTTCGTAGAGGTGCCAGCCCACCGACACCGAGAGCATCTGCAGGCCGAGCACCGCACCGAAGCGGCCGAGCGCGAAGCGCCGCACGATGGGGTTGCGCAGCGCAGCGTAGGCGTCGGGGCCGGAGGCGGTCATGCGGCGACGACTATCTTAGCGGCCGGCCCGCGCCTCGGCCCGTGCGTTGGCTCCGCGCCCGGCTGAGCCGGCGCACCGCGCGATCGTCTGCCGTTTGACTCCGCCGTCATAGGGCTGGATACTGCCGAGCGTTCGTCCCGCCCGGGGACCCGCATTTTCGAGGAGTCACAGATGACGATTCGCCTGGCCCGTTCCGCAGGCCTCTCCGCCCTTCTGGCCGTGCTGCTGCCCGTGGTGCTGGCGGCCCAGATCGATACCGGCACGATCGTCGGCCGCGTCAAGGATCCGAGCGGCGCGGTGCTGCCCGGGGTCACCGTGACCGCCACGCAGGACGGCACCGGCGTGGTGGCCTCGACCGTCACCAACGACCGCGGCGAGTTCGTGTTCCCCGGCCAGAAGGTGGGCCGCTACACCGTGACCGCGGAACTCGAGGGCTTCAAGAAGTCCAGCTACAGCGACGTGCGGCTGAGCGTGCAGGACCGCGTGCAGCTCGACTTCGAGCTGGGCGTCGGCGCGCTCACCGAAACGGTCACCGTCACCGGCCGGGCCGAGCTGCTGCAGACGCAGTCGGCCGACATCGGCACCGTGGTGGACGAGCGCACGGTGCGCGACCTGCCGCTGCTCGGGCGGCGCTATTCGGAACTGGCCTTCCTCGTGCCCGGCGTGGTGGCGGCCCCGGCCGGCATCTCGAGCCGCGGCGAAGACTCGTTCTTCAACGCCAACGGCAACTACGCCACCTGGAACAACTACACGCTCGACGGCGCCGACAACAACTCGTTCTCGACCAACCTGCAGGAGCGCAGCCCGCAGGTGGTGCAGCCGCCGGTCGACGCCCTGCAGGAATTCAAGGTGCAGACCCGCACCTACTCGGCCGAGTTCGGCAAGGCGGCTGGCGCCGTGATCAACGCCTCGATCAAGCAGGGCACCAACCGCTTCCGCGGATCGGCCTTCGAGTTCTTCCGCGACGAGGCGTTCAACGCCAACACCTGGGACAACAACCGCGCGCAGCGCGCCAAGGGGCCCTTCAACCAGCACATCGCCGGCTTCACGCTGGGCGGGCCGATCGTGAAGAGCCGCACCTTCTTCTTCGGCGACTACCAGGCCACGCGCACCGAACGTGCGCTGTCGCAGACCGCCACCGTGCCCACCGCGCGCATGCGCGCCGGCGACCTGAGCGAACTCACCGGCACCATGGTGGCGTCGAATCCGTTCGTGCCAGCCGGCTGCGTGGATGCCGTGAACCGCCGCATCAACCCGTCGTGCATCGACCCGGTGGCGGCCAAGCTGGTCAACCTGTATCCGCAGCCCAATGTGCCGGGCACGGGCTTCTTCAACAACAACTTCATCTCGAACGGCATGCTCGAGAACGACATCAACCAGTTCGACGCGCGGGTCGACCACAACGTCGGCGCCGGCCGCGACAACCTGTTCGTGCGCTACAGCTTCCAGCAGAACGATCGCTCCGAGCCGCCGCTCCTGAACGACCCGGTGGCCTCGGGCGACTTCGCCAGCAACTACCTGATTCGCGGCCAGAACGCCGTGGCCGGCTGGTCGCGCGTGTTCGGCTCGAGCGTGTTCAGCGAGTTCCGCGCCGGCTACAACCGCGTGCGGTCGGATGCCGTGCATCCGTCCTTCGGCATCGACTCGAACGCCGAGTACGGGATCAAGGGCGTGCCCAACGATCCGCGCTTCTACGGCGGCCTGCCGCACATGCCGATTGCGCGCTTCACCCGTCTCGGCGGGCCGTTCTTCCGGCCGCAGTTCCAGACCTCGCAGGTGTTCCAGTTCTCGGAGAACGTCACCTGGACCAAGGGCCGCCACTCGATGAAGTTCGGCCTCGAGCGCCGGCGCGATCTGGTCACCTACATCGACCTGCGCTCGCTGAACGGCGAGCTGGGCTTCAACGACGCCCGCTACACCGGCTTCGGCCTGGGCGACTTCCTGCTCGGCCTGTCGACCACGCAGCGCCTCACGCTCTTCCACCAGCCCGACCTCTACGCCGACGGCTGGCAGGGCTACGTGCAGGACAGCTGGCGCGTGCTCGACAACCTCACCGTGAACGCCGGCATCCGCTACGAGCGCTTCACGCCGCTCTTCGACCGCGCCGACAAGCTCACCAACATCGATCCGGCCACGGGGCAGGCCTTCTACGCGAAGGACGGCTCGGTGTTCGAACGCACGCTCATCCATCCCGACACCAACGACTTCGCGCCGCGCGTGGGCCTGTCGTGGAATCCCGTGTCGCGGCTGGTGGTGCGCGCCGGCTACGGCGTGTTCTACCAGCAGAGCGACCGCTACGGCAGCGAGAGCCAGCTCGGGCTCAACCTGCCGCAGCTCGTCGACGCGTCGATCACCGCGATGTCGCCCAACGAGGCGCCGGCCTTCACCTTCGCCCAGGGCTTCACGCCCCTCAATGCGCAGACCGTGAATCCGACCGTGGTGCAGTGGCGCATCCAGGATCCGAACCAGAACACGCCGGTGGTGCAGCAGTTCAGCGTGGGCCCGGAGTATCAGTTCACCGACACGATCGTCGGCGCGGTCGAGTACGTCGGCAACCGCACGCGCAACGGCCGCCGCCTGCGCAACCTGAACGAAGGCATCCTGCAGGCCAACGGCACCACCGTATTTCCCTACGCACAGTACGGCTACGGCAACGCCTATCTCGAGCAGATCGTCACCAACGGACGGGCCGACTACGACTCGCTGCAGGTGCGCATGCAGAAGCGCATGGCGGGCGGCCTGGCCTATACCTTCGCCTACACCTGGAGCAAGGCGCTCGGCGACTTCCTCGACCATCTGAGCGCGGGCGGCGGCGCCACGGGCAATGCGCCCGGATCGACCTATGCGATGGAGAAGGACTACGGCCCGCTGGCCTTCGACATCCCGCATCGCTTCGTGGCCAGCGGCATCTACGAGCTGCCCTTCGGGCCCGGCCGGCCGTTCCTTACGAGCGGCCCAGGCGCCACCCTCCTCGGCGGCTGGTCGGTGAACGGCATCCTCACGCTGAGCGACGGACGGCCCTTCACGATCACCTCCAACGATCAGGCCAACACCGGCCCCGGCCGCATCGCGCGCGCCAACTGCGTGGGCAGCGCCGTGCCCGACGACTTCGACCAGACGCTCGACGCCTGGTTCAACACGGCCGCCTTTGCCGCCACCACGGTGCGCACCTACGGCAACTGCGGCAACAACACCGTGCGCGGGCCCAAGTCGAAGTCGATGAACATGAGCCTCTTCCGCAACATCGGTCTGGGCGGCGACAAACGCCTGGAACTGCGCGCCGAGGTCTTCAACCTGTTCAACTGGGTGAACTACGGCTTCCCGGCCGCCAACGTGTCGAACGCCGGCACCTTCGGCCGCATCACCACCACGCTCGGCGATCCGCGCGAGATGCAGTTCGCTGTCAAATTCTATTTCTAGGGACTGGGGACTAGGGACTGGGGACTAGGGCTTGCGAAAGACTAGGTGCTGGGGGCTAGGGGCTGGGGCTTGCCAGGGACTGGGTGCTGGGGGCTGGGGACTAGGGGCTGGGGCTTGTGTAAAGGCGCGTGTCCCGCTGTCTAAGTGTTTACTTCGTCACGCTGTCATGCTGAGGTGGTTCAATGCCACGTGTTGTTTCTAGTAGCCGCGAGCCCGAGCCCCTAGCCCCCAGTCCCCAGCCCCTGTCTTGTAAGCCCCCAGCCCCCAGCCCCCAGCCCCTTGGCGCGGCGCGTGGTGTCCTGCTGGGTATCGGTGCGCTTGCCCTGGCGCTAGCGGTCCCAAGCGCGCAGTCCATCCCGCAGGACTCGGGCGCGGCTGGCGCGTGGCAAAAGATCCAGAAGGCGCGCACCACGGCGAGCGTGATGCACACCACCGCGCATCCGGACGACGAGCACGGCGGGGTGATCACGCGGCTCAGCCGCAAGGACGGCGCGCGGCTGGCGCTGCTCACGCTCAACCGCGGCGAGTCGGGCGACAACGCCATCGGCTCGCAGCTCTTCGACGGGCTCGGCCTGATCCGCACCGAAGAACTGCGCGTGGCCGATCGCTACTACGGCGTCGACGAGCAGTACTTCACGACGGTGGTCGACTACGGCTTCTCGAAGCGGCTCGAAGAGGCGTTCGAGAAGTGGGGCAAGGAAGCGGTGCTGCGCGACGTGGTGCGGGTGATCCGCATGAGCCGTCCGTTCGTGCTGCTCTCGCGCTTCCAGGGCAACGAGCGCGACGGCCACGGCAATCACCAGACGGCGGGCCTGATCACGCAGCTCGCGTTCCAGATGGCGGGCGACCCCACGGCGTTTCCCGAGCAGATCAAGGAAGGCCTGCGCCCGTGGCAGCCGTTCAAGGTCTACATCGGCGGCGTGCGCGAGAACGAGAACTGGACGGTGCGCATCGACAGCGGCGAGTACAGCCCGGCGCTCGGCGATTCCTACGACAACGTGGCCCGCTACGGCCTGAGCTTCCAGCGCTCGCAGACCGGCGGCCGCTTCACGGCCGGGGCCGGCCCCAACTACGGCTACTACACGCGCGTGGGCTCGCGCATTGGCGGCGCGGCGAAAGAGACGTCGATCTTCGACGGCATCCACACGGCCTATTCGGGCCTCTACACGGTGCTCGGCCGCAAGGCGCCCGAGGGCGTGGTCGATCAGCTGGCGCGCGTCGACGGCGCGTTGGGCCGGGCGGCCACCGACTTCCGCATGACCGATCCCGCGGCCGCCGCCACGGGGCTGGCCGGCGCGCTCAACCTGATTCGCGACGCCATGACCAAGAGCGCGGGCGAAGAAGAGGCGCTCTTCGTGCTGCGCATCAAGGAGCAGCAGATTCAGGACGCGCTCAACGCGTGCCTCGGGCTGGAACTCGTGGCCACGGCGCAGCCTGCGGGCCAGACCGAGCCCACCGGGCAGTTCGCGGCCTTTGCGCCGCCGCCCACGATGGCCGCGCCGGTGCCCGGGCAGACCTTCGACGTGCGCGTGCGCTTCGCCAATCGCGGCACCGCCGCCATCGCGCCCACGGGCATCACCATCGAGGCGGCCACCGGCTGGCAGGCCACGGCGAGCGCGGCCACATCGAGTGCTGCACCGCTGCCCGCGTCGCTCACCGGCCATCAGGTGACGACGCAGCGTTTCGGCGTGGCGGTTGCCGCCAGCGCGCCAATCAGCACGAAGCCCTACTTCAGCCGGAGCGGCTTGCAAGAGAGCCGCTACCGGCTCGCGGATCCGGCGGCCTTCGGCCGCGCGGCATCAGAGGCCCCGCTCGTGGCCGTGGCCCGCTACACCTTCGACGGCGTGCCCGTGGTGCTGCGCGAGGTGGTGAAGCGGCGCGAGGCCAAGCTGCCCTACGGCGACGTGCTGCGCGAGGTGCGGAGCGTGCCGCGCCTGGGGGTCACGGTGTCGCCGTTTGCCGCGGTGGTGCCGCTTGCCAGCGCCACCAAGCGCGTCGACCTGCAGGTGGATGTCGTGCACAACGCCGAGGCCGCAAGCACCGGCGCCGTCACGTTGAACGTGCCGGCGGGGTGGAAGGTGGAGCCGCCACAGCACGCCTTCACCTTCGCGCGCGCCGGCGAACGCGCGAGCTACCGTTTCACCGTGCAGCCCACCACCATCGATGCCAAGCCGTACGCGGTGGAGGCCGTGGCCACGAGCGCCGGCCAGCGCTTCCGCGAGGGCTACGAGCTCATCGACCAGCGCGATCTCGAGCTGCGCTATCTCTATCGGCCCTCCACCGTGGAGGTGCGCGGCATCGACGTGACGGTGCTGCCGAACCTGAAGGTGGGCTACGTGATGGGCGTGGGCGACGCCGTGCCGCTCGGCCTGCAGCAGCTCGGCGCGCAGGTCACGCTGCTCGGCGAGCGCGAGCTGGCGTCGAGCGACCTGGCGCAGTACGACGCCATCATGACCGGCACGCGCGCCTACGCCGTGCGCGAAGACCTGAAGACCTACAACACGCGCCTGCTCGACTACGTGAAGGCCGGCGGCAACATGATCGTGCTCTACAACACGGCCGAACTCATTCCCGCGCGGTTCGCGCCGTTCCCGGCCGAGAATCCCGCGCAACTCCGAAGAAGTGTCGGAAGAAGATTCGCCGGTCGAGATCCTGGCGCCCACGCAACAGGCCTTCCGCTGGCCCAACGCCATCACGAAGGCCGATTTCGACGGCTGGATGGAGCAGCGCGGCTCGAAGTTCTTCAGCACGTGGGACGCGGCCTACACCCCCATGATCGCCACCTTCGACAAGGGCCAGGCGCCGCAGCGCGGCGGCTGGCTCACGGCTACGCACGGCAAGGGCACCTACACCTACTTCGCCTATGCGCTGCATCGGCAGTTGCCCTACGGCGTGCCCGGCGCGTATCGCATCACCGCGAACCTGCTCGCGCTCGGCAAGCGTCCACCCGCCGGCCGCTGACGCGCGCGCTCACGGCCAACGCCGCGTGCGCTCGACGATCGGCGCCCTGTGTCTGTCGCTCGCCGCCTGCGCGCGCGGCTGCTCGGGCGACACCGAGCTGGCATTCTGCGATGCCGTGGACCGCATCGACGCGGCCGCGGCGAAGGCGATCTTCGACGCGGGTCAGATCAACATGCTGGCCCGCGACTTCTCGGGCGGGTGCCAGCCTGGCGCGGCCCTGCTGCACCGCGCCACGCCGCAATACCAGGAGTTCACCGAGATGGCCGTGGCCTTCGCCAAACGCGAGGGCATCGCGAACACCTGTTGGACGGGGGCCCGGGGCAAGAGTCCGGGCGGCTGCGCCATTCAGTTCGCCGCCCAGAACGCCAATCCGGCGGTGATGCGCGCGCTGGTCGATTCGGGCGTGGACGTCACGAACCACACCGCGCGCGGCGCGCTCAGCGACGCCGCCAATCAGGGCTCGCTCGAGATCGTGCAGATGCTGGTCGAGAAGGGCGCCGATCCCACGTCGGGGATGGCCGCTGCGGTGTCGCGGCGGGCGACCGCCATCGTGGACTACCTCGAGAGCAAGGGCGCCGTCGAGGACGCGCCACCGCTGCTCGTGGCGGCGCGCCGCGGCGACCTGAAGACGGTCGATGCCGCCCTTGCCGCGCGGGCCGACCTCGAGGTCACCGACAGCCAAGGCCGCACGCCGCTGATTCGCGCGGCGCTCTATGGCCACGCACCGGTGGTGGCACGCCTGGCCAAGGCGGGCGCGAAGCTCGACGCCCTGACGGCCGGACGACAAGCATTCCGCCCTGCACATCGCCGCCAACGAGGGCCACGTGGCTGTGATTCAGGCGCTGGCCGCCGCCAAGGCCGACGTGAACATCCGCGCCGATGCCGAGGCGCCCACGCCGCTGCTCAGTGCCGTCATCAACGAGCAAGGTCGAATCGGTCCGTGCGCTGCTCGCGGCTGGCGCCGATCCCAACATCTGGACGGACAGCAACACCACGGCGATCCGCCTTGCGGCCATGCGGGGCAACCTGGCCATGGTGAAAGCGCTGCTCGCGGCCGGCGCACGGGTGAACGAGGCGCACGGCGTGGGGTGGCAGCCGCCGATCCTGGGCGTGCTCGAGATCTGCGGCAACGCGCCTGAGGGCAACGGCGAGAACGACTACTACCGCGTGACGCTCATGAAAGCGCTCGTGCAGGCCGGGGCCGACGGGAAGGCGAAGAACGCCGCCGGGGAGACGCCCGTGCAGGTCGTGAGCCGCCGGCTCGCGGAAGCCAGCCAGCCGTTCTACCGCGCGTGCTTCCAGGCGAAGCTCGACTACCTGAAGACGCTGTAGCTGCGGCCTGCTACAATCGCGGACCAGCCGAGGTGGCCGTGGGCAAGAAGTGGTACAGCTATTTCGTCGTCGCCGAGGATCCGAACGCCGCGGCTGCGCGCCCCGGCGGTGATCCAGCCGCGCCGGCACCGGCGCCTCGGCGCGCGGAAGACCTCGTTGCCGAGCCGAGTGAGGCGTCGTTGCCGCTCGCGACCGCCACTCCGCCCGCGCCCTCAGCCGACCTGTCCGTGGTCTACGAGTCGGCCAAGATTGCCCCGCCCGGCCACGGCTACACCGTGCTCAAGGTGGCCGAGATGCTGCAGAGCGAGCACATCCGTGCACTGCCGGCCGACGTGCGGCGCAAGTCGGTGCTCGTGGCCCTGGACGCCGCGGGCGTGACGGTCGAAGAGATCGTGGAGGACGCCGTGCGCCGCGATCGCGCGCTCGACACCTACGAGCGCGTGCTGCAGCAGCACGTCGACAAGCTGGTCGAGGCCACCGCGGCCGAGAACCGCGCGCTCGAAGACGAGGTGGCCAGACGGGCCGCCGAGCTGCGCGCGACGATCGACGAGAACATGCGGGCGGTTGCCGCCGAACAGGCCGAACTGCAGGCCTGGCGGCAGCGCAAGCAGCACGAAGAAGCCCTCATCGCCGAGGCCGTTGGCCACTTCGTGTCGGAGAACCCCGTCACGCGGTCGGCCAGCGCCCCGCCCCAAGGAGACGCCGATGTTCGCTAGGCTGAGCCGCTTGTTCCGCGCCTGGATGGGCTATTTCATCTCGGTCGGCGAAGACCCCGAGGTGATGCTGCAGGACGCCATCGAAGAGATGCGCATGACCATGCCGAAGCTCAACTCGGTGCTGGTGGCCACGCGCGCCACGGTCATCCGGCTCGAGGAAGAGCGCGATGCGCTGCGTGAAGCAGGACCGCAACCTCTCCGCGTCGATTCAGGCCGCCCTGCGCGACGGATCGGCGGCGGCACGCAGCGTGGCCGAGGAAGACGCGATCCAGCTGCAGCAGCTGCGCGGCGATCTCACGAGCACCCAGGAGCAACTGCTCGCGGCGAGCAAGGCGCACGAGAGCGCCAAGCTGTCGGTGGACGTGCTCAAGACCAAGCTGAAGGAAAAGATCGAGCTCAGCCAGCGCGCGCTCAAGGATCGCCAGAAGGCCCAGGTGATGCGCGTGGCCGCCGACGCCATCGTGGAGCTGCAGTCCTACGGCGTGGCCTCCACCGCCGACAAGTTCCTCGAGCAGATCAAGCAGGAAGTGGCCGAATCGAAGGCCGCGGTCGAAGTCGCCACCGGCGGCATCGACACGGCCGGCATCGAGCGCGAGCGCACCTCGCGCAAGCTCAAGGCGGCCGGCATCCTGCAGCAGTTCGAGGTGGAGATGGGCATCAGCGCGCCGCCCGTGGCCGCGCCCCAGAGCGTGACGCCGAGCGTCGGGGGCCGGGTCGGCGAGAAGCCGGGCGCGTAGCCTGAGCGATGGCATCTTCCGAAGACGACGACGTCTCTGCCGGCTCGATCCTGCGGGAGCTGATTCTCAATCAGTACCAGGCCATCGTGCTCGGCGGCGCGGCGCTCGTCTCCCTCGTGGCGCTCAACCCGCTGCCGCTGCTCATCTGGGCCGGCTCCGAGCTGGTGCTGCTGCCGATTCTCGATTCCGGGCCGCTGCGCCGGCTGGTGAGCCGCCGCAAGCGGGAGATGGCCCGCGCCAAGGCCAGCGCCGGCCGGTCGCGGGTGATTGCCGATCTGACCGCGCCGCATGCCAAGCGCTACACCGCGATGGAGCAACTGTGCGGCCTGATCGAGGCCAACTACCAGAGCCTGTCGGGCATCTCGCAGGCCTATCTGTCGGAACAGCGCGGCAAGCTCGATCTGATCCTGAACGGCTGCCTGCATCGTCTGATTGCCCTGCAGCGGTATCAGCGCATGCCGGCGCGGCGCAGTGCGGGCGATCTCGAGCGCGAGATCGCCGATCTGCAAGAGGAGCTGACGCGCGACGGCCTGCCCGAGCGCGCGGCCGCGGCCCTCGAGAAGAACCTCGAACTCAAGCGCCGGCTGCTGGCGTCGATTGGCCAGGTGGCCGACACGACCCGCACCCTGCAGGCCGAGATCGACTCGATGGAGTCGTTGGTCGAGGTGCTGCACCAGAACTCGCTCTCGCTGCGCGATCCGCAGGCGATTGCCGATGAACTCGACACCATCGTGCGCCAGTCGGAAGATTCCGAGCGCATCGTGCGTGAAATGGAGACGCTGTTGCGCGACGACACCGGATGGGCCGCCGACGTGGTGACCGAGTCCAGCCTGCCCCCGGTGCCGGCGGCCGCCGCCGCCACGACGCCGCCCGCCCGGCAGAAGGTGAAGGGACGATGAGCACGCCGTTCGATCGCTATCCGGGCTGGGCTCGCACGCTGGCTCACGGCATTCGTGCGCGGCTCGGCAACACCTTCCTGCTGCACGGCAACACGCACGATCTGGTGCCCGTGCCCACGGCCGCGGAGGCCGCTCCGGCAACGCCCGCATTCCTGCCGCTCACGTCGTTCCTCGCCGAGTGGATCTTCGGCCAGCGCGACGTCGTGATCGAATACCAGCGCGCCAACGGCGCCATCTTCCACACCCGGCAATCGCATGCGCTGTTCAACGACAGCGTGTCGGTCGTGGATGCCGTGCACGGCACCGCGTTCGCCCAGGCGCTGCCGCGCGAGCCGGTGGCCTTCTGCGCGCTGCTCGACGCCTTTCTGAAGCAGGTCGTGCACGGCCAGAAGCGCCTCGGCGTGGCCGTGCTGCTGCCCTACGCCGAAACGCTCGTGCCCGAATCGTCGGGCGAAGCCAGCGCCGACGACCGCGCCGTGCGCGTCTACATCCAGAAGTGGGCCACCGACCCGGCGCTGCTCGCCGCCAACATCACGATCGTGCTGGTCACCGAGAACCTCGCCGACGTGAGCGCCCGCATCGTGCGCTCGCCCCAGACCATCGAGGTCGAGGTGACGCGGCCCAACGAGGCCGAGCGCCTGCAGTTCCTCGAGGGCCTGCGCGATGCCGAGTGGTATCGCACCAGGTCCGACCTGCCGGTAGCCCGCCTGGCGCAGATGACCTCGGGCCTCACGCGCATCCAGATGCGCCAGATTCTGGCCTCGGTCGACGAACATGGCGCCCGGCTCGATGTGAAGGCGCTGCGCGAGCAGAAGAAGGCGGTGATCGAAGCCGAGTGCTACGGCCTGCTGGAGTACGTCGAGTCGAGCTTCAACCTCGACATGGTGGCCGGCCACGACGGCGTGAAGGCGCGGCTGCGGCGGGCCTCGCAGGCCATTCTGGCCGGCCGGCTCAAGGGCGTGCCGATGGGCTACCTGATTGCCGGGCCGGTGGGCTCCGCCAAGACCTTCCTGGTCAACTGCTTCACCGGCGAAATCGGCTTTCCGTGCGTGAAGTTCCTGAACTTCCGCTCGCAGTGGCAGGGCGTCACCGAAGGCAACCTCGAGAAGATTCTGAGCGTGCTGCACGCCATGTGGCCGGTGGGCGTGATCATCGACGAGGCCGACGCGTTTCTCGGCGATCGCAATCAGCAGGGCGACTCGGGCACCTCGAACCGCGTGTTCGCGGCGCTCGCCTCGTTCATGGGCAACACCGAGTACCGCGGCAAGATCGTGTGGTTCCTGATCACCTCACGTCCCGACCTGCTGCCGGTCGATCTGAAGCGGCAGGGCCGCGCCGAGGAACACCTGGCGCTGTTCTATCCGCAGACGGCGGAGGAACACGACACGCTCTTCCGGCTGATGCTGAAGAAGAGCGGCGTGCGCACCGAGGCCACGGCCATCGGCCAGGTCACCGACGACCCCACCGGGCTGTCGGGAGCCGACATCGAGGCCATTCTGGCGCGCGCGCTGCTCTCGGCCGAGGTCGACGAGCAGGGTCAGCTGGTGGCCTCGACGGCGGTGCTGCGCGCCGCCTTCGACGACTTCATTCCGGCCACGAGTCAGCTCGAACGCGAGATGCAGATCCTGGCGGCGGTGCAGGAATGCACCTCGCGCGAGGTGCTGCCGGAACTCTATCGCAACATGGATCGCAACGACCTGGTGGCGCGCTTGAGCGAACTGCGCGCCCTCGTGAAGTCTTAACGGAGGCTGATGTGGCGCACACTCCCCTGGTGAACTCTCTGCGGCGCGCGTTCCGCCTGGCGGCCCTGTCGGCCCGTGGTGGACCGAAGACGCCGCCGCTCGACGAGCTGGTCGAGATGGCGTATTCGCGCCGCCGCTTCCTGCGTGATTCGGCGGCCGTGTCGGCCCTGACGCTGGCTGCGGGTTGCAGCACGGCGCCGGCGCCGCCGGCCCCCGCCTCGGGTGCGCCAGCAACGGCGCCCCCAGCGGGATCGGGCGCGCCGAAGATCGCCATCGTGGGCGGCGGCGTGGCCGGGTTGAATGCCGCCTACAAGCTGCAGAAGGCCGGCCTCACCGCCAAGATTTTCGAAGGCGCCAACCGCACCGGCGGCCGCATGTTCACGGCTACCGACCTGCTGGGCACGGGCCTCACCACCGAGCTGGGCGGCGAGTTCATCGACACCAGCCACGAAGAGATGCTGGCGCTCATGACCGAGTTCGGCCTCGAGCGCATCGACACGCTCGGGGCGGGCAGCGAGAAGCTCATCGCCGAGACCTACTTCGTCAACGGCCGCCACTACACCCAGGCACAGGCCGCTGCGGCCTTCGTGCCCATCGCCAAGAAGATCGCCGCCGACTACGACACGATGGGCGAGGTGGTGAACTACGAAACCGAGGGCGGCGGCACGGCCTTCGACAAGAAGTCGATGGACGAGTACTTCACCTCGATCGGGGCCACGGGCTGGATGCGCGAGATGCTCGAGGCGGCCTACGTCACCGAGTACGGGCTCGAGCTGAGCGAGCAGTCGGCGCTGAACTTCCTGTTCCTGATCGGCGAGGGCGACCTCACCGACACCAGCGAGTGCGCGGTGCTCGGCGAGAGTGACGAACGCTACAAGGTGCGGGGCGGCAACCAGCGCGTGGTCGATGAACTGGCCAAGCGCGTGCAGCCGCAGATTCAGATGCTGCACAAGCTCGAGGCCATCAAGAGCAAGGGCCGCGGCTTCACCCTCACCTTCCAGACCGGCGGCCGCACCGTGGACGAGGATGCCGACATCGTCATCCTCACGATTCCCTTCTCGATGCTGCGCGAGGTGAAGATCGACGTCGACCTGCCGGCGGTGAAGCGCAAGGCGATTGCCGAACTCGGCTACGGCGCCAACGCCAAGGTGATGGTGGGCTTCAAGAGCCGGCCGTGGGAAAAGCGCGGCTACGCCGGCAACATCTACTCCGACGAGTCGTTCCAGCTCGCCTGGGCCAACAGCTACCTGCAGGCCGGCACCGAGGGCGGGCTCACGTTGTATTCAGGCGGCAAGCTGGCGCACGAGGCCGGCCTGGGGCCGGCCGAAGAGGTGGCCGGGCGTCTGCTGCGCGGCATCGAGCGCGCCTATCCGGGCACGCTGCGCGAGCGGAACGGCAAGGTGTCGCGCTTCCACTGGCCCACCTATCCGTGGACCAAGGGCGCCTACGCCTGCTACAAGCCGGGGCAGTGGACGACCATTGCCGGGGCCGAAGGGCTGCCGGTGGGCAATCTCTTCTTCGCCGGGGAACATTGCAGTTACGATTTCCAGGGTTACATGAACGGCGGCGCGCAGACCGGCGCGGATGCCGCCAAGGCCGTGATGGCGGCGGTGAGCAGCAGCCTGCCCAAGGCGGCGCGGCTGTTCTCGCGACGTGACCTGGTGCGGCTCGGCTAATGAAGTCATCGGAGGACGTATGCGTTTGACGCCCGCGGGCAAGGTGCTGTTGTTTCTGGTCGGCCTCGGCGTACTCGGTTACGCCGCGTGGACCTATCGCGGAAGCGTGCCTGGCGCTGGGCCGGGCAGCGGCACGGCCACCACGGCTCCGGGGGCATCCCCGTCGCCCGCTGGCTCGCCCGCGGCCACGCCGGCTGCGGCGCCCGCCGCCGAACGCAAGGGCGTGCTGGCCTCGGTGCGGCAAACCGGCGTGCTGCGCGTGGGCATGGAGCCCGACGCGCCGCCCATGCGCTTCATCAACGCGCGCAAGCAGGACGACGGCTTCGACTTCCGGCTGGCCGGGCTCATTGCCGATGGCCTGGGCGCCAAGCGCGTGCAGATCGTGGAGGCCGACTACGAAGACCTGCCGGCGCGGCTCGCGGCCGGCGACATCGACATCATCATGGGCGGTTACGTGCCCGACCCATCGGTGGACGGCGTGGTGTGGTCGAACGGCTACCTCGACTTCGGCCTGTGCCTGATCGTGTCGGAGGGTATGGCCGCCACCTATCGCTCGTCGCGCGACCTGGCCGGCAAGCGCGTGGCCATCTACGACGACCCAGCGGCCGAGCGCTGGGTGCAGGAGAACATCCCGAACGCGCGCATCAGCAAGTTCTCGGGCGACGACGGCTGGTTCGAGGCGGTGGAACGCGATCAGGCCGACGCGCTGATCTACGACTATCCCTTCGCCGCCGAAGAGATCAAGGCGCATCCCCGCACCACCATCGTGCAATACAACCTCAACCAGTCGAAGTACGCCGTGGGCATTCCGGCCGGCAATTTCGACCTGGTCTACGAGGTCAATCAGGTGATCGACCGCTTCCGCGCCACGCCGCAGTACGCCGATCTGATGCGCGAGTACCTGTCCACCGTGTCGGATGTGTTCACGCGTCCGGTGGCCGGCCGCAAGACCTACACCGTGAAGGTGGGCGACACCCTCAGCAAGATCGCGCAGGCCACCCTCAGCGACTCCAATCGCTGGCGCGAGATCTGGGATCTGAACCGCGGCCGCGTGGCCAACGAGAACCTGATCTACCCGCGGCTCGTGCTGCTGATGCCGTAAAGGCGGCGCCCCGGGGCCGCAGCGCCTTGGCGCGCGCGATGGCCTCGGCGCCGCTCGGCGTCCGAACCATTCGGGCGGTCAGTCGAGTCGCAACGCTTCCACCGGCTCCACGCGCGTCGCCCTTCGTGCCGGGATGAACGACGCGAGTGTGCCCGCGGTGGCGAGCGCCAACACCACGGCGGCGAACACCGCCGGGTCCCACGGCTGCACGCCGAAGAGCAGCAGGCCGAGGCCCCGCGACAGCAGGGCCGCGAGGGCGAGTCCGAGGGCCAGCCCCACGCCGATCTGGCCCAGGCCCTGGCGCAGGATCAGCATCAGCACCCCCCGGCGCTCGGCCCCGAGCGCCATGCGCACGCCGATCTCGCGGGTGCGATTGCCCGTGGAGAACGACATCACGCCGTAGAGGCCGATGGTGGCCATGACGAGCGCGGCCAGCCCGAACGCCACGAAGAGCGTGCCGAAGGCCCGATAGAACCACGTGTCGAGCGCATACTGATCGGCCAGCGACCGCACCCAGTACAGGGGCAGGGCTGGATCGATGCGGTTGACCTCGTCCTGAATCGTCGCGGTGTAGCTCATGGCGGCCTGGTCGGTGGCGACGACCAGCGTCATGAAGTTGATGACGTTCTGCATCAGGGGCACGTATACGCCTTCGTGCCGCGGGTTGAGTGCACCGACCGCGCCGCCCAGATAGAGGTCGGGCACCACGCCGACGATCGTGCGCCAGGGCGTGTCGTCTGAGCCCAGCTTGATGCGTGCGCCGAGCGGGTCGCGGTCTGTGAAGAAGAGCGCTACGAACCGCTCGTTCACGATCGCCACCGGCTGCGAGTCGGGCCCGTCGGTGCGCTCGAACATGCGGCCGCGCACGGGCGCCACGTCGACGACCTCGAAATAGCCGGGCGTGATGACGATGCGGTGGGCGAGCGGGTGATCTTGCTCGGTGGGATAGGCGACGCCGTCGATGGTGACGGGCTGCCGTTGTCCGCCTCGCGCCGGCAGATCGGAGGTGAACGCCACCGAGCGCACGCCGGGGCGGGCCGCCAATCCCTGCAACACCGCGTCGTAGAACTGCGCTTGGGCCGTGGGCGTGGGGTAGTCCTTGTCGAACAGGCCCAGACGCGCGGTGAAGATGTTGTCGGTGGCGAAGCCGTAGTCGAACTGCGCCACGTTGACGACGGTGCGAATCATGAGTCCGGCCGCCACCAGCAGGCCGCACGACACGGCGAGCTGGCCGATGACCAGGGCGCGGCTCACCTTGCCCATGCGCCCGCTCGACGCCCCACGCGACTCGTCGTTCATGATGCCAGCGACGTCGCTGCGCGTGGCACGCAGGGCCGGGATGATGCCGGCCATCAGCGTCGACAGGCACGCGAGGGCCACGACGAAGCCCAGCACGACCGGGTCGAGCGTGGCCTCCAGCCATAGCGGCGTGTCCTGGGTGGCGAGTCCGGCATTGAAGAAGTCGATGCCCACCTTGGCCACGACCAGGCCCACGGCCGCGCCGGCGAGCGCGAGCACCAGCGTTTCGGCGAGCAACTGCAGGATGGTGCGTCGCCGGCTGGCGCCGAGCGCGGTGCGAATCGCGATCTCCTTGCCGCGCGCCACCGTGCGTGCCAGCAGCAGGTTGGCCACGTTGGCGCAGGCGATGAGCAGCACGCCGAACACGGCGCCGAGCATGGTGTAGAGCATGGCCGCCGCCTGCGGCCCGATGAAGGTCTCCATCAGCGGCTGCACCGTGACGCCGATGCCCTGGTTCGAGGCGGGATACGCTGCCGCCAGACCGGCCGCAATCGTCGACATCTCGGCCTGCGCGGTCTCTACCGTGACACCCGCGTTGAGCCTGGCCACGGCCTGCAACTGCGTGCCTTCCACGGCCGGTCCGCCGCCGCGGCTGAAGGCCAGCCGGTCGATGCGCAGCGGCAGCCACGCATCCATCTGCTGCGGGAACCCGAACTTCTCTGGCATCACGCCGACGATGGTGGTGAGCTCGGCGTTGGCCCGCACGACCTTGCCGACGATGGCCGGGTCGCCCTGGAAGCGGTCTTGCCAGGCCCGGTAGCTGAGCAGCATCACGGGCGGCGTGGAGGGATGGTCTTCCTCGGGCCGGAACGAGCGGCCGAGCAGCGGCCGCACCCGCAGCAGGTCGAACATGCGCGCGTTGACGTAGGCGCCAAGGTAGCGGATGGGCGTGCCCTCGGTGCCGCCGATGTTGACGGTTTCGGCGTAGTAGGCGGCGATGTCCTCGAAGCTGTGCTGCTGCTCGCGCCAGTCTTCGAAGTCGTGAATGCTCACGCCCATGAACTGCACGCCCTGCGCGGGCCGGTTGCGAAAGACCGATACGAGCCGGTCCGAGTCTTCGAACGGCAAGCCGCGCAGCACCACCCCATGCACGATGCTGAACATCATCGTGGTCAGGCCGATGCCGAGCGCCAGGGCAATCACCGCCGTGGCACTCAGGCCAGGCCGGCGGATGAACATCCGGACGCCGTGGTGAACGTGACCGAAGAATGCGCGCATGGGGAACCCTCAGAGGTGAACGGTGAGGTCGTACCTCTACTCTGACGCACTCGCGCAGGCGAAGTTCACCCCGCCGGCTGAGCCGTTAGCGAGCGCGAGCCCGAAGCGATGCCAGGTCGACCTGGGCGGGTTGGCCGTCCAGCTCCACGGGCCGATGATCCTGACCCGACACGAACGCGGGCTGGAGGTCGTCGCCCAGGGGCAGGATGCCGACCACGGCTCGTGACCGCGGCAACTGCACCAGCCGCAGCGTGGTGGACGGAAAGCGTCCCGTGCGGCGGAGTCGTGTCAGATACTCGCCCCTCAGCACGATGGTCTCGACGGCCGCCACGGCCTCGTCAACGCCTTCCTGCTGGCCTTCGTGCGGGCCGTGGGCGCTCGTCAGCCGCAGGTAGATGGCCGGCGGGTCACCCACCACCTCGACGGCGTCGGTCACCTGCACGATGCGCTCCTCGACGACGTCATCGAGCAGGTCGTCGTCGACCCGGGCGCGGGCGCGCAGGAATCCGCCGAGCGTGGTGTAGAGCGCCGCCGCGGTGCCGTATGCGAAGGCGCT
Source organism: uncultured Acidobacteriota bacterium (assembly GCA_963814395.1). Classification (GTDB taxonomy): domain Bacteria; phylum Acidobacteriota; class Vicinamibacteria; order Vicinamibacterales; family UBA2999; genus CADEFD01. The sequence goes on along the minus strand of CAWFCS010000020.1, from coordinate 16,230 downwards.
CACGAGCAGCAGGCCCACCCAGCGTTCGGGCTCACTGATGCTGGCCAGCCACAGCACGACATAGAGCGGCAAGCCCGCCAGCACCACGATGGGCACGGCGGCCAGCAGGCCGTTCAGTGGCGCCAGCGGCAGGTCGCTCCACGGAAAGGGCGGCACCGCGTAGCGTCGCTCGGTGTACGTCATCTGCCGCCTGGTGACGCCGCTCGAGACGTCCACGGGCGGCTACGACGCTGCGGTGGAGCGCCCGCGCGCGAACACGGCGTAGGCGGCCACGCTCACGAGCAGGAACGCCACCGAGAACACGATGCCCTCCCACGGGCCCGTGAAGAAGATGAACAGCCAGAGCGCGCCCGAGAGGATGGCGGGCCACGGGTAGAGCACCATCGTGAACGGCTGCGGGATGTCTTTGCGGTAGCGGCGCAGCAGCACCACGGCCGCGCACTGCCAGATGAAGCGCAGCAGCACCTGCACCTGAATGAGCCAGCTCACGAGCTGACCCAGCGTGAAGAAACAGAACGGGATCGAGACGAGCGCAATCGTCACGAGCGACACATCGGGGAAGTGCTTGGTGGGATGCACGCGCGCGAAGATCTTGAAGAAGTCGCCGTCGCGCGCCGCCGCGTAGGGGATGCGCGAGTAGCCCAGAATCGTGGCGTAGAGCGACGAAGCCGCCACGAACAGGATCAGGCCGGTCATCACGATGCCGGCCAGCCGGCCGGTGGCGGGGTCGGCGAAGGTGCGCTCGATGAAGATCGACGCCACGGTGCGGGAATCGCGCACCTGCTCCCAGGGAATCATGCCCAGGATCACGATGGTCATGAGCATGTAGAGCACGGCCACGATGGCAATCGACAGGAAGATCGAACGCGGCACCGTTCGGGTGGGGTCCTTGATCTCATCCCCGATGTTGCACACCTGGTTGTAGCCGCCGTAGCTGTACATCGCCAGCACGGAAGCCGCGCCCAGGCTCGAGATGAGCGCGCCGTCGAAGGTGAACGCCTTGGCGGGGTAGTCGAAGGCCTGTGCCAGCGAGAAGTTGAAGAGCCCGGCGATGATCACCCAGCCCACGGTGACGAGCACCACGGCCAGCATCACCACGCTCAGCTTGCCGATGTCTTCGATCTTGCGCCACAGCAGCGCCGTGCTGAGCACGCACACGGCTGCGGCAATCAGGTGGTGGGTGAGGGGCGGCAGATCGGTCCACACGAACTGCAGGTAGTCGGCAAAGCCCACGGCCCCACCCGCCACCGAGAGCGGCGCCACCAGCACGGTCTGGAAGATGAACAGGAACGCCATGAGGCGGCCGAGCCCGAACGGCTGGAAGGCCTCGCGCAGGTAGAGATAGCCGCCGCCGCTGCCCGGCAGCGCTGCGCCGAGCTGCGCGTAGACGAGGCCGTCGGCCACGGCCAGGATGCCGCCGGCGATCCACGCATACATCACGTGCGGGCCGTCGAGGGCCGCCACCATGAACGGGATGGTGAGGAACGGGCCCACGCCCACCATGCTGATCACGTTGGTGGCGGTGGCCTGCAGCAGGCCCATGGCGCGGTCGAGCGACGGCGCGCCCGGCCCTGACCGAGCCGGTTCCGTTACCACGCCATCCGACCCCTGATGCGCGCTCATGCGGGCAGCAGCGCGTCCACGAGCTGCGCGGCCAGCGGCCGCGAATGCACGAGCGGGTTGATGGCGAGGGCGTCCACCAGATCGCCGCGGTCGCCGCTGAGGGCCGCGGTGATGGTGGCCCGCTCGTACTCCTTCACGCAGGCGATGAGTGCGCGCGCGTGGTTGGGCACGGCCGCCACGGGCCTGGCGTGCGGTCCCTGACCGTCCACCACACACGGCGTCTCGATGATGTCGTCGTCGTCGAGAAACGGCAGGATGCCGCGATTGGGCACATCCAGCGGAATGACCGCGCCGGTGTTGCCGGCAATCGCCGAGATGGTCATGAGCGCGATCTTGTCGTAGCCGCTCAGTTCGGCCCAGTCGGGCTTGATACGCGGCGTGGTGCTGCCGGATTCGAGCTGCATGTAGCTGGCATCGCGCGCGGCGAGATACTGCTGGTAGCGCAGCACGGGATCCACGGCGCCGCTCGCGAGGTCCTTGAAGAATCCGTCCGTGAGCGCCGACACCACTTGCCCGCGGCTCGTGCCGGCCTTCTGCAGGTGCGCGAGCGCCACGTCGGGGTGGTAGTAGTAGTAGAGGTATTCGGTGGGCAGCAGGCGCATCTGACGCAGGTGCTCGTGGCCGAAGACCGGCGTGCGATAGGCGGCGTCGAGGCGCGCCGGGTCGTCCCACAACCGCGACATCTGGGGCTCGCCCTGGAAGTAGACCTCGCGCAGCCAGCCCAGGTGGTTCAATCCGAAGTAGTCGTAGTCGCACGCGGCCGGCGGCAGGCCCAGCGCATGCGCGGCGTCTTCGTAGGTTTCGGTCGGCGTGTCGCAGATGCCGATGATGCGCGCATCCGAATGTTGATGCACGGCCTGCGACACCACGCTCACGGGATTGCTGAAGTTCACGAACCACGCCTTGGGCGCCAGTCGTGATGCGAGCTGGCCGTAGCGCACCATGGGCGGGATGGTGCGCACCGCCATGGCGAACCCGGCCGGGCCTACCGTTTCCTGCCCCACCACGCCGTGCGCGATGGCCGTGGCTTCGTCGCGCGCGCGCTGCGCGATGCCCCCCACGCGAATGCTCGTGACCACGAAGTCGGCGCCGTCGATGGCGGCCTCGGCCGAGGTGTGCGCGGTGACGCGCACGCCGTGTGACATGCGCGCGGCCAGATCGGCGATCACGGCGAGGCGCGGCTGGTCGAGGTCGTAGAGGTCGATGTGATCGACCTTGAGGGTGGAACGGGCAAATCCGCCCACGAGCAGCGGCACGCGCACGCCGGCGCCGCCGATGATGGCTAGCTTCACGAAGTCCTCCGAGGGGAACGAGCGCGGGTGGCTGCGGGTCGCGCAGGGCGGTCTGCCGCGGGTCGAAGCAGCGCGGGCAGCTTCGCCGCCACGGGCAGGGCGTCGAGTCCGCCGGCGGCGCGGGTGGAGGCCGCACCCACGGCATTGCCGGTGGCCAGACATCGGGCCGGCTGGCCGTCCCGCAGCCACGCGGCCAGAAATCCCGCGTTGAAGGCGTCGCCCGCACCGGTCGTGTCCACGGCCTCGACGCGAGGCGCGGGCATCACCACGTCGCCGTCGGCGCGCAGCCAGCGGCTGCCGAGCGAGCCGAGCTTCACGATCACGTTGGTGCGGCGCGTCCGCAGCACGGGATATGCGTCGTCGAGCGCGTTGACGTGCGCGTAGAGCGGCGCCTCGAGCTCGTTGAGGAACACGAAATCCAGCGCGTCCATGAGCGCGGGCAGCTCCTCGCGTTCGGCCAGCACCTCGCTCCACCCGAAATCCCACGACACGGTGACGCCGGTGCGGCGCAAGCGCGTCACCAGGCGCGTCCACGCGGGGAGGTTCGACGGACAGAGCGCCAGGTGCAGGTGCGTGGCGTGCGGCGTGGCCAGAGCGCGCAGCAGGCGCGGTTCGAGCACCGCATTCACGCCGTTGAAGGTGACGAACGACCGCTCGGTGCCGGTGGAAAGCGCAGCGCTGATGGCATGTGCCTCACCCGCCCGCTTGAGGTTGTGCACGCGCACCTGCTCGCGCCTGAGCCGCGTCACAGCGGCCGTGCTGAGCGCGCTGGCAATGGCCGTGCGGATGCCCAGCCGCCGGGCGGCCACGGCGGTGATCACCGCGCCCCCGCCAATCGTGGCGTGAAACCGGTCGGTCTTGATCTCTTCGCCCGGCGCCGGCAAACGCTCCAGCCCCACGAACACGAGGTCTTCGAACGCCTCGCCCGCCGTGAGCAGCGTGGGAATGGCCACGCGGGATTGTAAATTGTAACGGGGCCTGTCACGGTTACATTTGACTCCGCTGCAGATTCTGCAACCCACAGATGGACCTGATTCTTCGATCGTGCGTACCGGCGGACCTCGCAGACATCGCGCAGCATCCCGCCCTGGCGGCACGGCCCGTGGACGCCGCGCGACTCCACCACGACGCGCCAGACGCACATTGGCTGGCGCTGCGCGACGGCGTGGCCGTGGCCCGCGCGTCCCTGTGGTGGCGCGACCTGCCGACGTGGGATGACGGCCCGCTCGGCTACATCGGCCACTACGCGGCCGCCGACGCCTCGGCTGCCCGGGCCGTGCTCGAGCACGCGGCTCAGCAGCTGGCCCATCACGGCGTGGCCTGCGCCGTGGGCCCGATCGACGGCAACACCTGGCGCGCCTATCGCCTGGTGGTCGAGCGGGGCGACTTGCCGCCGTTCTTCCTCGAGCCGCACAATCCCGACGACTGGCCGGCACACTTCGCGGCCGCGGGCTTCACCGAGTTCGCGCACTACACCTCGGCGCTGGTCGAGCACATCGAGGCCGGCGGCCCCAAGGTGGCGGCGGCCCACGCGCGCCTCGAGGCTTCCGGCTACCGCTTCCGCGGCCTGAATCTCGAGCACGTCGAGCGCGAGCTGGCCGCGCTCTTCGACGTGTCGATCGCCGCCTTCGCCCAGAACCTGCTCTACACGCCGATCAGCCGCGAGGAATTCCTCGCGCAGTACGCCGCAGATCTTGCCAAGAGTAGACCCGCGCCTCGTGCTGCTGGCGGAACGCGACGGCGCCGTGGCCGGCTACGTGTTCGCGCTGCCCGACCTGCTCGAGGCCGCGCGCACCGGCGCCACGCGTACCGTGATCGTGAAGACGCTGGCCGTGCATCCCGCCCACGCCGGCAGCGGCATCGGCGGCGTGCTCACCGAGCTGTGCCAGCAGGCCGCCCTCGCGCTCGGCTACACGCGCGTCATCCACGCGCTCATGTTCGACACCAACGTGTCGCAGCGCATCAGCCAGCGCTACGGACGCGCCTTCCGCCGCTACGCCCTCTTCTCGCGCGTGCTGCCGTGAACATCGCCACCAGGCTGGCCGAACGTGCCGCCCATCACGGCGACGCGCCGGCCCTCATCGACGTGTGGCACGGACGTGCCCGCACCACCACGTTTGCCGAGCTGAACGACGCGGCGGCCCGTGGCGCCACGCTGCTCCACACCCTCGGCTGCCGTCCGGGCGATGCCGTGGTGGTGCTGCACCGCATGTCGGCCGAGCTCTACGCCACGCTCGTCGCCGCCTTCCGGCTCGGTCTCGTCACCGTCGTGCCCGACCTGTCGGCCAACCGCGCGCACGTGGCCGCGGCCCTCAGCCAGGTGCCGCTCACAGGCTTCATCGGCGGACGCAAGGCCCACCTGCTGCGCCTCGTGCATCCCGCGCTCCGCCGCGTACCCTGGGCGGTGAGCCTCGACGGCTGGCTGCCGGGCGCCACGAGCTGGACGCGCGCGTCCGCGTTGCCACCTCGCGCCGCCATCGCCGAGGTGGGCGCCGATGCCCCAGCCCTCATCACCTTCACCAGCGGCAGCACCGGCGTGCCCAAGGCGGCCGTGCGCATCGCACGGCTTCCTGCTGGCCCAGCACGACGTGCTCGAGCGCAGCCTGCATTTGCGCGCGGGCCAGGTGGACCTCAGCACCCTGCCGATTTTCGTGCTCGCCAACCTGGCCTCGGGTGTGACCAGCGTGGTGCCCCACGCCGACCTGCGTTTTCCCGGTCAGGTCGAGGCCGCGCCGGTCATCGCGCAGATGCGCCGCCACCGCGCCACCCGCACCGCCGCGTCGCCTGGTCTGCTCGGCCAACTCGTGGCCGAAGCCGAACGCACCGGAGAGCCGCTGCCGTTCACCACGGTGCACGTCGGCGGCGCGCCGGTCTTCCCGCCGTTCCTCGATCGCATCGCCCACGCGGCCCCGGGGGCGCAGGTGGTGTCGGTCTACGGCTCCACCGAAGCGGAGCCGATTGCCGAGATCGATCGCATGGACGTGTCGGCCGAGGATCGCCGGTTGATGCGCGCGGGCCGGCGGACTTGTGGCCGGCCGCGCCGGTGCCCGAGATCACGCTGCGCGTGTTGGCCGAACCCTGGCAGGCCGACCCGGTGGGCGCGCTCACCGCTGAGGCCTTTGCGCGCCCTCTGCGCGGCCTCCGGGCAGCCGGGCGAGATCGTGGTGCAGGGCGCCCACGTGTTGCCTGGGTACCTCGAAGGCCGCGGCGACGCCGACACCAAGTTCCGCGTGGATGGACGCGTGTGGCACCGCACCGGCGATGCCGGCTACCTCGACGCCACGGGACGGGTGTGGCTGCTCGGGCGGTGCAGCGCCCGCGTGAGCGACGCGCACGGCAGCGTCTATCCGTTCTCGGTGGAATGTGGCGCCGTGCACTGCGCTGGCGTGGCCCGCGCCGCCTTCACCTGTCACGACGGACGGCGCGTGCTCCTGGTGCAGGCCGCCCCCGGCGCCGTGCCCGACCTGGCGGAGCTGGCCGCCGACGCTCTCGTGGGCCCGCCTGGCCGAAGTGCGACAGTATCCCGCCATTCCCGTGGACCGCCGGCACAACGCCAAGGTGGACTACACCGCCCTGCCTGCGCTGCTTGCCACCGTGCCCCAGCGCGCCATCACAGCCTCCCTACCCCCGCTACCCTCGCCACCCTCGCCACCCTCGCCACCCTCGCCACCCTCGCCACCTTCGCCGGCATAGCCGCGCGCTGTACGATATCCACCGTGGCCTACGATCTCGGTCGCTCGATGCAACTCCTCAAGTCGCTGCTTGGCCGGCACACGGCTGACGAGCTCCGCGCCCGCATGGCGTCCAAGCCCGGGTCCACGGCGCCGCATGTGCCCGGCCGGTCGGATACGGCGGATGCCGCCGTGCAGGCCCGCTGGGCGCTCTTTCCGGGCGACGCATGCGCTGGCGCAGGCGGCCTTGCTCGACGCGGCACCCGAAGCCAGCCGCGAGATCTTCCGCCGCAACATCGAGCACTTCGTGGGCACGGTGAAGGTGCCGGTCGGCCTGGCCGGTCCGCTGCGCGTGAACGGCGTGCACGCGCAGGGCGACTACTACGTGCCGCTGGCCACCACCGAAGCCGCGCTCGTGGCCTCGTACAGCCGCGGCGCCGTGACCATCACCGAGGCGGGCGGCTGCGCCGCCGCCGTGCTCAACGAAGGCGTGTCGCGCGCGCCGGGTTTCGCCTTCCACTCCATTGCCGAGGCCGGCCACTTCGTGGGCTGGTGCATGTCGTCGATCTGACGCGCTGCGCGCGGTGGCCGAAAGCACGACGCGGCACGGCCGGCTGGCCGACGTGCAGTGCACCATCGAAGGCAGCACCGTCTACGTGGCCTTCGAGTTCACGACCGGCGATGCCGCCGGCCAGAACATGGTCACGCTCGCCACTGCCGCGATCTGCCGCCACATCCAGACGCACGCGCCGGTGACGCCGCGCTACTACTTCCTCGAAGCCAACATGTCGGGCGACAAGAAGGCCAGCCATCAGTCGTTCCTCAACGTGCGCGGTCGCAAGGTGACGGCCGAAGTGCTGCTGCCGGCGCGCCCTGGTGCAGTCGCGTCTGCACGCCACGCCCGAGGGGTTCGCCGACTACTGGCGGATGGGCGCCATGGGCGGCGTGCTGAGCGGCACGATTGGCGTGCAGGGTCACTTCGCCAACTGCCTGGCCGCGCTCTACATCGCGTGCGGACAAGACGCTGCCTGCGTGGCGGAATCGGCCGTGGGCACCACGCGCTTCGAAGTGCGCGAGGGCGGCGATCTCTACGCCGTCGGTCACGCTGCCCAACGTGATGGTCGGCACGGTGGGCGGCGGCACGACCCTACCGAGTCAGCGCGCGTGCCTGGACTGGCTGAACCTCACCGGCGCTGAACCCGGCCAACGCGCTGGCCGAAGTGGCTGCCGCGGCTGGCACTGGCCGGCGAGATTCGATCACCGGCGCGCTCATCGCCGGACACTTCGCGCGCGCGCACCAGACGCTGGCCCGCGGCACCGTGCCTGAGCCTGTGCCTGAGCCTGTACCGGAGCCCGCCCCGGAGCCTGCTCAATCGTGACCTCGCCGCGCTGGTGGGTGTATCAGCGGGAGCGCTTTCCGGTGGTGGCGCACGGGGCCCTGATTCTCGCCTTCAGCGCCTCGGCCGTGGCGCTCTCGTCGCTGCTCCGGCGCGAATGGCCCACCGGCGCCGCGTTCGGCGTGGCCTTTGCGAGCGCGTTCCTGTTCTTCTTCCAGCTGCGCGTCTGCGACGAGTTCAAGGACGCCGACGAAGACCGCCGCTACCGTCCCTATCGCCCGGTGCCGCGCGGGCTCGTGACCCTCGCCGAGCTGGCGCAGCTCGGCATCGCCGCTGCCGTGGTGCAGGTGCTGCTCGCGCTCTGGCTCGACCCGCGCTTGCTCGTGGTGCTCGTGGGCGTGTGGATCTACATGGCGCTCATGGCGCGCGAGTTCTTCGCGGCCGAGTGGCTGAAGGCGCGGCCGTTCACGTATCTGTGGTCGCACATGCTGGTGGTGCCGCTCGTGGATTTCTACGCCACGGCGTGCGACTGGCTGCCGGCCGCCACGGGTCTGGCCGTGATGCCGCCACCCGGGCTCACCTGGTTCCTGCTCGCCAGTTTCTTCAACGGGGTGGTCGTGGAGATTGGCCGGAAGCTGCGTGCGCCGATGGATGAGGAAGTGGGCGTGGAGACCTACAGCGCGGTGTGGGGCCGGCCCCTGGCGCTCGGCGGCTTCTTCGTGGCGCTGGTGTTGGCCGCGGCCTCGGCCACCATGGCCGGCGTGGCCGTGGGAGCGGGCGCCGCGGTGGCGACGTGCGGCGCGACGGCGCTCTTGGCCAGCGCGGTGATGGCCAGTGGCTACCTGCGCGCGCCGGCCACGGGAGCGGGCAAGCGCTTCGAGGTGCTGTCTGGATTGTGGACGCTCGCGATGTACGTGTCGGTGGGCATCCTGCCGCTCACGTTGCAGTGGTGGGCCGCGCGATGACCCAGCCGGCTGTGCCACGCGCCACGTCGACGTGGATTCGCTGGCCGGGCGACGACGCGCCGATCACCGAGATTGGCGGCAAGGCCTTTGCGTTGGCCGCGCTCGGCCGCGCCGGTTTCGACGTGCCGGAATGGTGTGCCGTGGCCAGCGGTGCCGAGTGGCACGACGGCGATGGGCTGGCTGATGACATCGCCCACGCCGTGGCGGCGCTGGCACCCGCGTCGGCCTCAGGCTCCGCCTCCGCCTCTGTTTCCACCACAGCCTCACCGGAGACGCGCTTCGCCGTGCGCTCGTCGGCCGTCGACGAAGACGGCACCGGCCATTCGTTTGCGGGCCAGCTCGAAAGTTATCTCGACGTGCCCGCCGCCGACGTGCTGGCGCGCGTGCGGCTGGTGTGGGCCTCGGGCCGCGCCGAACGCGTGGTGGCCTATCGCCGCGAACGCCAACTCGACGGCGCGCCCGTGTCGCCAGGGGTGATCGTGCAGCGCATGATGCGTCCCGAAGCGGCCGGCGTGGCCTTCTCGGTCGATCCGGTGAGCGGACGCCGCAGCGTAGCCGTGGTGGCGGCCGTGCCTGGGCTCGGCGACGCGCTGGTGTCGGGCGAGGTGGATGCCGACGCGTATGAGATCTCGCGCGAGGGTGTCGTTACGCTGAAGACGCTGCGCAGCGGGGGTGGCGCCGCGGCGCTCACCCACGAACAGGCGGCGGCGGTGGCGCGTCTGGCGCGCGAGGCCGCGCGGCATGTCGGCCGTCCGCAAGACATCGAGTGGGCGATCGAGGGCGGCCGCCTGCGGCTGCTGCAGTCGCGGCCGATCACCACGCTGACCGGCCTGGCCGATCCGGACGGCGCACGGCGCATCTGGGACAACAGCAACATCGCCGAAAGTTACGGCGGCATCACCACGCCGCTCACCTTCTCGTTCGCGCGCGGAGTCTACGCCGAGGTCTACCGCCAGTTCTGCGTGATCCTGGCGGTGCCGCGCAGCGTGGTGGACGACCAGCGCAGCACCTTCGAGAACATGCTCGGCCTGGTGCGCGGGCGCGTCTACTACAACCTGATCAGCTGGTATCGCGTGCTGGCCATGCTGCCGGGCTTCTCCGTGAACCGCGGCTTCATGGAGCAGATGATGGGCGTGCGCGAGCCGATGCCGGACGAGGTGCTGGCGGGCGAGCTGCCGGTCACGCGGTGGGCACGCTGGGTGGACGGCGCGCGTCTGGTGCGCTCGATGTTCGGACTGCTGGCGTCGCTCGTGCGCCTGCCGCGGCAGATCGATCGCTTCTACCTGCGCCTGACCGCCGCTCTAGGCCCGCGCGCGGATGTGAGCGACCTGCGGCTCGATGAGTTGACGGCGCACTACCGATCGCTCGAGCGGCAGTTGCTCACCCGGTGGGACGCGCCGCTCGTCAACGACTTCTTCGCCATGATCTTCTACGGCGTGCTGCGCGCGCTGTGCACCAAGTGGTGCGGCGACGCTGACGGCTCACTGCAGAACGACCTGATCTCGGGCGAGGGCGGCATCGTGAGCGCCGAGCCGGCGCGGCTGGTGCAGCAGTTGGCCTCCCAGGCGTCAGTCCACCCGGCGCTGACAGCCAGGCTCGTGTCGGGCTCGCTCGCCGACATCCACGCCGCGCTGGCCGAGCCCGCGCATCGCGGCTTCGCGGAGGCGTATCACGCCTACCTGGCGAATTCAGCGACCGTTGCCTGGATGAATTGAAGCTCGAGAGCCCCACGCTGGCCGACGAGCCGATGATGCTGCTGCGCACGATTGGCCGGCTCGCGCTAGCCGAGCGCGCCCGTGACGCTGCTTTAGTGCCAGCCGCCGGCGCGGCCTCACGCGCGCATGGGGCCGCGGCCCAGCCCATGGCCTCCAGTGCCCGGACGTCCGGCGACAGGGGAGGCGTGCCCACGGCGCTGCGGGAGCGCGCCGAGGCCCGCGTGGCCACCGCGCTGGCGTGGAAGCCGCTGCGGCGGTTCGTGTTCGGCTGGGTGCTGCGCCAGGCGCGGCTGCGTGTGCGAAACCGCGAGAACCTGCGCTTCGAGCGCACCCGGGTGTTCGGACGCGTGCGGCGCATCTTCGTGGAGGCCGGCAAGCGGCTCGTGGCCGAGGGCCGTCTGGAGCGCGCTGACGACGTGTTCTATCTGCAGGTGGACGAGGTGCTCGGGTTCGTCGAAGGCACCGTGACCACCGCCAGCCTCGGCGCGCTGGCCGAGGCGCGGCGGCGCGAGTTCGATGGCTATCGCGCGCTCGAGGCGCCGGCGGATCGCTTCGACACCCACGGCGCGGTGTGGGTGGGCAACCGCTTTCAGCAGACGCGCGCGGTGGCCGCGCTCGGCGACGACGAGCGGCGCGGCATCGGCTGCTGTCCGGGCGTGGTCGAAGGCCGCGCGCGCGTCATCACCGATCCCAGGGGCGCGTCGCTCGAGCCGGGCGACATCCTGGTGGCCGAGCGCACCGATCCCGGGCTGGATCCTGCTCTTCCCGTCGGCGTCGGCGGTGGTGGTCGAGCGGGGCAGCGTGCTCTCGCACTCGGCCATCGTGGCGCGCGAGCTGGGATTGCCGGCGGTGGTGTCGCTGCCCGGTCTTACGGCGTGGCTGCGCGACGGCGACTGGATTGCGGTGGACGGCACGAGCGGCGTGGTGCGCCGGGCCGTGCGCGCGGGCGCGAGTGCTGGCCCGAGCGCAAGTCCAAGTCCAAGCCCGAGCGCAAACCCAAGCCCAAGCCCAAGCCCGAGCGCATCATGAGCGTGCCTTCGAGCGGCCCGGCGACCACCAGCGCGCCCTCGAGCGCCCGGCCGCGCGTAGCCAGCCACGCCGACTTCTCGGCCGTCCGCTACGCCCAGTGCTGGGAAGATGCCGACGTGCTGGTCGAGGCGCTGGCAGCCGCAGCCCGGTCACACGCTGCTGTCGATCGCGTCGGCCGGCGACAACACGCTGGCGCTGCTCACTGGCCGCACCCGCGCGGGTCATCGCCGTCGACCTGAGCGCCGCGCAGCTCGCCTGCCTGGAGCTGCGTGTGGCCGCCTATCGCGCGTTGTCACATGCCGAGCTGCTGCAGTTGCTTGGCTCGCGTCCGTCGCCGGACCGGCGCGCGCTCTACCAGCGCTGCCGCAATCAACTGAGCGGCGACGTGCGGGCCTTCTGGGACGGCCAGGGCCACGAGATCGATCGCGGCATCGGCGGCGCCGGCAAGTTCGAGCGCTACTTCGACACCTTCCGGCGGCGCGTGCTGCCGCTCGTGCATTCGGCCGCGCGTGGTCGAGCAACTGCTGGCCGGCGGATCGCGCGAGGCGCGCGAGGCGTTCTACGCGCAGCGCTGGAACACCTGGCGCTGGCGCGTGATGTTCCGGGTGTTCTTCTCGCGCGCGGTGATGGGCCGGCTGGGACGCGATCCCGCGTTCTTCACGCACGTGGAGGGCAGCGTGGCCGAGCGCATCCTGCAGCGCACGCGCCACGCGCTCACCGTGCTCGATCCATCGCGGAACCCGTACGTGCATTGGATCCTCGCGGCTACCCACGGCGAGGCGCTGCCGCTGGCCCTGCGGCCTGAGCACTTCGATACGATCCGTCAGAATCTCGACTGGCTCGAATGGCGGCAGTGCGACGTGGGCGCCGCGCTCGACACGTTGCCGGCGGGCAGCGTGCACGGCTGCAACCTGAGCGACATCTTCGAGTACATGTCGCTCGACGAATACCGCGCGCAGCTCGAACGGCTGTGCCGAGGCGCTGGCGCCGGCGGGGCGGCTGGCCTACTGGAACATGCTGGCGCCGCGCACGCGTCCCGAGGCGCTGGCCGGCCAATTGCGGCCACTCCACGATCTGGCCGCGCGGTTGCATCAGCAGGACAAGGCGTTCTTCTATCGCGCCTTCGTGGTCGAGGAGCGGTGCTGACGGGGCCGGGCACGGTCGCGTTCGCGGTGCCGTCGCCGGCCGTGGGCATGGCGCTTGTGCGCTGGCGTGTGGCGTGCTGCTCGGCGGCGTCACCTGGTGGAGGCGGGTCGGCGCGCCGTCGCCCGAGTTGACCCGCAAGGCCGTGCACGTGGGCATGGGCCTCATCGCGTTGACGCTGCCGTTTCTGTTCTCGGCCCGCTGGCCCGTGCTGGCGCTGTGCGGCGGGCTGGGCGCGGCCTTCGTGGCGCTGAAGCAGTTCGGCCGGCGATCGCACCTCGGTTCGGCCATGCACGACGTGAATCGCGCCTCGCTCGGCGACTTGTATTTCGCCCTGAGCGTAGGTGCGCTGTGGGTGCTGGCGGCGGGCGATCGGCTGTTGTTCGCGGTGCCGGTGCTGGTGCTCACCCTAGGCGACGCCGTGGCGGCGCTCGTGGGGGTGCGTTACGGACGCACGCGCTTCGACGGACGCCCAACCGGCAAGAGCGCGGAGGGATCGGCGGCGCTCTTCGTGGTGACCTTCGTGAGCGTGCACCTGCCGCTCGTGCTCAGCGGCCGCGTCGGCGGGCTCGAGGGCATCCTGATCGCCGCCACGATGGCGGTGGCCATCACGCTGCTCGAGGCCGTGGCCTGGCGGGGACTCGACAACGTGTTCGTGCCGATTGGCGCGTTCCTGCTGCTGCGCACCTGGCTGCCAATCGACGCTGGGGGCCTGGCGTGGCGGCTCGGGTTGATCGTGGCGCTGCTCGGCGTGGTGGCGGCGATGCGCACGCGCACCACCCTGCGCGATGCGGCGCTGGCCGGCGCCGCGCTGTTCGGCTTCCTGGCGGGCTCGCTGGGCGGCTGGCCGTGGGTGGTGGCGCCGCTCGTGCTCTTCGTGGCCTATCCGCGGCTCTTTCGGCCTGTGTCGCGCGGCGGGGCCGGGCGCCTGGCCGCTGTCCCGGGCTCTGCTCCTGAGCGCGAGCACGACCTGCACGCCGTAGCCGGCGTGGTGATGCCGGCGGTGGCGTGGCTGTTTGCGGCGCGGCTCTTCGACCGGGCCGACTTCCTGGCTCCGTACACGGCCACGTTCGTGGCGCAACTGGCCATGATTGGCGCCGTGCACGCCAGCGCGCACCTTTCGGGCGGCACGCGGGCGCAGTTGCTTGCGGTGATCCTCAAAGGCGCGCTCGTGGTGCTGCCGGCCATGGCGCTGCATCGCCCCTGGCGGCAAGCAGCGGTGGCCGCCCTGCTGGCGTTAGCCGGGGCGGTCGTGGCGGGGCTGGCGATCAATCGCGGCACGGACCGCGTCACCGAAGGGCTGCACGAGGAAGTGCAGTGGCTGCGCCAGGCGCGCTGGGCAGCCGCGGCGTCACTCGTGACAGCGCTCGCGCTGCTGCTGCGGGGAAGCGCCTAGCGAGTTCAGCGGCCTGGCTGCACGACGCGCAGCCCGTGGGCGCGGGCGACGTCGGCGAGGCGGGTGTCGTAGGTGACGAAATCGAGGTCTGGGTCGTCGACCTGCTGCGCTGACGCGACGTGGATCGCGTCGAGTGACCGAAGGCTCGGAGGCAGCAGGGCACCGGCAGCGCGCACGACACCTGCTTCGAGCATGATGGCCTCCACGACGCGCAGCAGGTCGAGCGCGTCGGCCGCGGGCACGTCAGCCCGAAGACACGCGCGCACCGTCTCTACCCGTGACAACACGCTCGACAGGACCCGGCGCGGCGCCCGCAAGTACTCCACCAGGGCCTCGGATTCACGCTCGTGTCGCAGCAATTTCACCAGAGCCGACGTGTCGAGGTAGGACGCGCCCGCCATGTCAGTACCGCTCCTCGCTCCGCATCTCGTCGAGAATCTCGCTCATGGGCCGCGACCCCGGCGGCATCTTGCGCGGTGGCGGCAGGTCGCGAATCGACTTGGTGGCCGGCGTGATGAGCCCCTGCGCCAGCAAGATGTCGTAGCGCGACGCGTTCGGCGGCACTGGCCGCAGCACCGCCACGACACGCCCGTGTTCGGTGACCTGCAGGGCGGCGCCCTGCTTCACGCGGTCGAGGTAGACGCTCAGGTTTTGCCGCAGCTCGCGGACGCCGACGGTGGTGGACGGCTGGTCATGCGCCGCGACGGGCCGGGCCGTGGTGGCGGCAGCGGGGGCCATGCGTGCGGGCGCGGCGGGCGTTGTCGCCGCCTTCGGCGGCTTCGTCTTCGGGCCGGTTCGTGTGCGGACGGAACGAGCGTTCGCGGCAGTGGAGGCAGCCATGTAGCACAGGGTAGCACAAGTGCTCGCTCGAATCTCGCGAGCCGATCGCGGCATCATATGCAGGTCATGTCCAACGCCAAAGTGTCGGTGAAAGTGTTCAACAGTCAGGGGCAGCTCGTGGGGCCGGTCGTGGTGCCGCGGGTGCAGAAGAGCGATGCCGACTGGCGCGCGCAGCTCACCCCCGAGCAGTTCCGCGTGGCGCGGTCGCAGGGCACCGAGCGGCCGTTCTGCGGCACGCTGCTCGACAACAAGCAGGACGGCGTCTACGCGTGCGTGTGCTGCGAGTTGCCGCTGTTTGCGTCGAACGCGAAGTTCGAATCCGGCACCGGCTGGCCCAGCTTCTTCCAGCCGATTGCGGAGGAGAACGTGCTCGAGGAAACCGACAGCAGTTACGGCATGGTGCGCGTGGAGATCCTGTGCGCCCGCTGCGACGGCCACTTGGGCCACGTCTTCACCGACGGCCCCCGGCCCACGGGCCAGCGCCACTGCGTGAACTCGGAGTCGCTGGTGTTCGTGGACGACGCCGACCTGGCCGATCTCGCCGATCCCGCCGCCGATTTGTAACGAATCGTCACGAAGGGGTCTGACCCCGACTTTCGCCTCTGGTGCTGTAGAAACTGCAACTAGTCAGCGGCCACCCAGACTGGGGGCTACTCGGCGCGTAGTCCCACCGCCGGGTCGACCCGCATGGCCCGCCAGGCGGCCGGCGCGCAGGCTCCGAGCGCCGCCATCAGCAACACGGCCACGGCGCCGCCGATGGCCGCGGGATCGCTGGACCGGATGCCGTAGAGCACCCGCGCGAGCAGCGCGTCCGACGCCTGCACCAGCACCACACCCACCACCAGCCCCGCCCCGACGAGCCGCGCGCTCTGCCGCATCACCGACGCGCCCACCGAGGCCGGCGTGGCCCCGAGCGTGAGGCGAATCGCCAGCTCGCGCGTGCGCAGCGTCACCGCCCATGCGAACAGTCCATACACGCCGAGCGCCGCCAGCAGTCCGGCCAGCGCGCCGAAGCCGAGCAGCACGCTCATGAGCAGCCGCGCCTCGGCGGTGGACGCCGCCATGCGGTCGCCCCACGTGCGCGCCGCACCCATCGGCACGTTCGGCACCACCACGCGCAACGCCTCCCGTACCGCCGCCTGCCCCGTGCGCGCGTCCGACGCGCGCACCGCCACGTACAGCTCCGAGAAGGGAAACTGCCGCGTCGAGAAATACACGG
>CAWFCS010000019.1:0-410440 GCA_963814395.1 uncultured Acidobacteriota bacterium | reverse complement strand
GACCAATTGCTACCTCGACCGGGACGCTCACCTTCTCCTTGCCGGGGAGTTCGACTTTCTTCGCCGGCTCCGGGATGTTGTCGCCCCCGCCGCCCCCGCCACCGCCCGGGCCTTCCTCGGCCAACCAGACGATGTCGTCGGGCAGCCGATCAGGCAGAACTCGGCGAGCAGCCGCTCGGGCATGAGGCGGATCACCAGCAGGACGACGAGCACCATCGCCACATGGGTGGCGACCGAGACGCCCCGGCCCCTCCGAGACGACGGTGTTCGAAATCGAACGACACCTCGGCCGGACGATCAGCAGTACGTGCGTCGATCGCGGTGGGCGCTGGACGGATGGGTGCGGCCGTGATCTTTGGGTCGGGCATGCGCGATCAGCGGGAACGGTCGGCGCGAGCTTCAATTCTGACCGACGCTTCTCGGTCTAGACAAGCGCAAACCGCGAGCCAACCGGGGGCCGGGTCCACACCCGCCACACGAGACAGTGCTAGAATCCGAACCATGTCCATGCACGTGTTCGCTCTCTTCGGACCTTGGGCTTGCCGGAGATGCTCATCATCCTGGCGATCGTCATCCTGATCTTCGGCGCCAACCGGCTGCCTGAGCTGGGCCGCGGCATCGGCGCTGGCATCAAGAACTTCAAGGCCGGCTTCAAGGACGACGACAAGAAGGACTGACCGGCGCCGCGCGCGCAGGTCAGAGCACGATCCGTACGTCGCCCGCCCGCCGCGTGACGCGCTCGCGGTCCAGATACTCCAGCAACGGAATCGCGAACTTCCGGGACACGTCGTAGGTGTCCTTGAACGACTTGACATCCACCGTCGCGCCGCCGCCGCCGGCCACCTTCCGCGCGGCCACCTCCTGCTTCAAGCGCTCGAGCACGTCGCGATGGAACACGAGCGTGTCGACGCGGATCAGGCGCTTCTGCTTCACCATCAACTGCACGACCCGATCGACCAGCGCCGGCGCGCGCCGCGACTCGCGGCCGACGGTCGCGGCGTCCGGCGGGCTGAAGCCCGCCGCGGCGAAGCGGCGGTCGATCCACTCGTAGACCTGCGTCTCTTCGGCGCGTCAGCGCCACGCGGTGCGAGGCCAGGGCCAGCGTGTCCTTCGCGGTCACCGTGCCGGCCGCCACGAGTCTCCGCGACGATCCGCTCGAACACCGGCGGCGGCACGTCGCGAACCAGCGGCCGCGCCCTCTTCGAGCGGCATGCCCGCGGCGCAGCGGACTCGCGCTGGTGGAACGTCGGCCAGCCCGGCCAGCAGCGCCGCCACGGCGCGTGCGCAGCGGCCGCGTCGACCACCCACTCGCCACCCAGCGACCACCGCGCCTGTCGCGCGCCGAGCGCCTCGAAGCGCGGCCGTCAGCGCGTCGACGCCGCGCCCACGCGCGGTCCGCAAGCCCGCCACCGGCACGCCCGCGAGACCGGCGTCCGCCACCATCACCCGAAGCGCGGCGCGCACGTCGTCGGCCGGCATCGGCCGCGCTGCTGGAGGCCGCCATCCGGGCCACGCCGCGCGCCGTGCGCACGCCCGGCCGCGGCGGCGGCGGGTCGAGCACCACGCCGCCGCCGATCGTGACGAGCGGCGAATACGCGCGCAGGATGAAGCGATCGCCGCGCGTCAGCACCGCCGGCGCCTCGAGCCGGAGCCGCACGACGGCCGCGCTCGCCGGCGCGATCACCGCCGGACGCGCCCGGCGATCGAGACGCGGCCCAGCACTTCGGCCGTGCCGTTGTGCAAGCGCACGCGCGCGCCGTGCTTCAGCGGCCGCGCCGCGGCAGCAGCTCGAGCGCGCGCGTCGACGCGCCGCGTCACGCTGCAGCGCGCCGCGGCGTCGACCAGCGTCTGCGCCGCGCGACACGTCGCGCCACGTCGACGCCGCCGAGATTGATCGCCGTCCGCTGGCCCGCCGCCGCCGTCGCCGCGGCGCGCCGTGCACCTGCAGGCCGCGCACCTTCACGCGCGCGCCCGCCGGCAGCAACGATCAGCTCGTCGTCCACGCGCGATCGCGCCCGGCCACCAGCGTGCCGGTGACGACGGTGCCGAAGCCCTTCATCGAGAACGCGCGATCGATCGGCAGCCGCGCGGCGCCGTCGACCGGCCGCGCGCGGCACCTGCGCGCGCTGCCGCGGCGAGCGCCGCGCGCAAGGCGTCGAGGCCCTCGCCGGTCGTCGCCGACACGGCGACGACCGGCGCGCCCTCGAGGAACGACCCCGCGACCAGCTCGCGCGACCTCCAGCGCGCACCAGCGCGCGCGTGTCGGCGTCGGCGACATCGGACTTGGTCAGCACGACGATGCCGCGCGGCATGCCGCAGCAGCCGGCAGATGTCGAAGTGCTCGCGCGTCTGCGGCATCACCGACTCGTCGGCCGCGACGACCAGCAGCACGCAGTCGATGCCGCCGACGCCGGCCAGCATCGTTCGCACGAACCGCTCGTGCCCGGGCACGTCGACGAACGCGACGCGACGTCGTCGCCGATCGCGGCGTGCGCGAAGCCCGAGCTCGATCGTGATGCCGCGCGCCTTCTCTTCCTTCAGCCGATCGGGATCGATGCCGGTCAGCGCCTGCACGAGCGTGCTCTTGCCGTGGTCGATGTGGCCGGCCGTGCCGACGACGAGCGTGCGCATGCGTCGTCTAGCCGTCCTTCTTGCGCGCCGTGCGCTCGCCGCTTGCCCGGCCGCTGCTCTGCGCCGCGCGGCGCTGCTTCCGGCGTCGCCCTTGCGCTGCTCCTCTTGGGCGCGCGCGGCTGCGCGTCGGCGCCGCGCGCGCGCTCGTCGCGCCGGCACGCTGCTCGAGCGACGTCCTCGAGGCCGAGATCGATCTGCCGGCGCTCCATGTCGACGCGCACGACCTGCACGCGCACCGCGATCGCCGAGCCGGATACGCCTTCTTGGTGTTCTCGCCGAACAGCGCGTGCGCCTGCTCGAGGAACCGGTAGTAGTCGTCGGCCATGCGTCGACACGTGCACCAGGCCTTCGACGAAGTGCTCGACCAGCTCGACGAACAGGCCGAACGGCGCGACGCCGGTGATGTAGCCGTCGAACTCCTCGCCGACCTTGTCGGCCATGAAGCGGACCTTCTTCCACTGCAGCAGCTCGCGCTCGGCTTCGTGCGGCGCGCCGCTCCATCTCCGACGTGTGCCGCGCCGACCTCCGGCAGTCCTCGTCGAGCTCCGCCCGCCGCTCGTCGCTCGACCCGCGCCGTGCCGCAGCTCGCGCAGCAGCCGGTGCACGACCAGATCGGGATAGCGGCGGATCGGCGACGTGAAGTGCGTGTAGGTCGCGCGCCGCCAGGCCGAAGTGGCCGACGTTCGTCGGGTCGTAGCGCGCCTTCTGCATCGTCCGCAGCATCAGGAACGCGATCGGCCGCTCCTCGGGCGTGCCGCGGATGCGCTCGACGAGCTTCTGGAAGTGCCGCGGCTGCACGCCGCCGGGCGGCGCGCCGAGGCTGTAGCCGAGCGCGCTGACGAACTCCTCGAACTCGCATCGACCTTCAGCGGATCGGGCGCCTCGTGGATGCGGTAGAGCGCCGGCATGCCGTGCGCTCTCGAGGTGCGCCGCCACCGTCTCGTTGGCCAGCAGCATGAACTCCTCGATCAGCCGGTGCGCGACGTTGCGCTCGGACGCGACGATGTCCTCGATGAGCCCGTCGTCGTCGAGCACGACCTGCGGCCTCGGGCAGGTCGAAGTCGATCGAGCCGCGCCGCCGGCGGCGCGCCGTTCAGGATCGTCGAACAGCTCGCGCATCAGCTCGAACATCGGCACGAGCGCCGCGTACTGCGCGATCGGCGCCGGATCGCGGTCGGTGAGGATGCGCGTTGACGGCGGTGTAGGTCATCCGCGCGTCGCTGTGGATGACGCCGTCGTGCATCTCGTAGCGCACGACCTCGCCGCTGCCGGTCCACCTCCATCAGGCACGACTGCACCAGGCGATCGACGTGCGGATTCAGGCTGCACAGGCCGGTCGCCAGCTCCGTCGGGAACATGTGCACGGCGCGCTCCGGGAAAGTACACCGACGTGCCGCGCTCGTAGGCCTCGTGGTCGAGCGCGCTGCCCTCCGTGCACGTAGTGCGCCACGTCGGCGATGTGCACGCCGAGCCAGTAGTGCCCGTTCGGCAGCCGCTCGATCGAGATCGCGTCGTCGAAGTCGCGCGCGTGCTCGCCGTCGATGGTGACGATCGACGCGGTCGCGGAAGTCGGTGCGGCCCGCGATGTCGCTGCGCGTGCACGGCGCGCCGATCGCGGGCGCGCGCCTCGGCGACCGCCTCGGGCGCGTGCTCGTCGGGAATGCCGTGCTTGCGCAGGATGATCTCGGTGTCGACGCCGGGATCGTCGATGTCGCCGAGCACCTCGATGACGCGCCCCGAGGCCTCGCGCGTGGGCGCCGGGCCAGCGCGTGACCTCGACCGTGACCATCTCGCCGGCGTCGGCGCCCAGGCTCTCGTCGTCGCGGACGCGGATGTCGGCGTCGAGCCGCGGGTCGAACGGCACGACGAAGCCAGGCCCGTGCGGTCGCGTCGAAGCGGCCGACGACGCGCGCGCTGCGCGCTCGAGCACCTGGACGATCGCGGCCTTCGGCGCGGCCATCGTCCGCGCAGCTCGATGCGCACGACCACGCGGTCGCCGTGCATGGCGCCGCTCGCGGCGGTGCGCGGCGACGAAGATGTCGCGTCGCCGCCGCGCCGCCGGCACCACGAAGCGCGATAGCCGGACGGATGGCCTCGAGCCGGCCGACCACGTCAGGTCCATCGGTCGGGCAGGGCGTAGCGGTTGCCCCGACCAGCGACCAGCGTCGCCGTCGTCGACGAGGTGCCGTCAGCTGGCGCTTGAACGTCGCCTGCTCCTCGCGCGGGATCGCCGAGCGCGCGCGACAGTCGCGCGCGGTGGCCGGAGCGCGGCATGGTCGCGGATGGCCCTGAGCAGGGCGTCGTGGTCGGTCACGGTCGTGAATCGCGGCGAGGACAGCGCATGCTAGCCTATCAGTCCCGCCGAGTCAGCGAGCACCTGTAGGTCGCCGACATTGGTGTCGGTCGGCCCGGGCCGAACGAGATCGCCCAGCGGCGCGAAGAACGCGTAGCGAGTCGTTGCGCTCGAGATAGTCGCGCCGGCGCGCGAGGCCGGCGCGCGCGCCCGCGCGCCGATCGTCGTCGGATCGACCATCGCGCCGGCGGCGTCGGTCGGGCCGTCGATGCCGTCGGTGCCGATCGAGCCAGCGCTGCCGCGCCGCGGCGCGTCGCGCCATCGGCTCGGCGAGCGCCAGCGCGAACTCGAGATTGCGGCCGCCCAGGCCCGTGCCGGTGACGCGCACGGTGGTCTCGCCGCTCGAGATGATGGCGACCGGGCGCGTCGGCCGGCCGCCGAGCCGCGCGCGCGCGTCGTGCCACCACGCGAGGCCGGCGTGCCGCGCCTCGCCGGCCACCGGCTCGGCATCGACCACGGTGCGATAGCCGCGCGCCGCGGCCGCGCGCGCGCGGCCTCCATCGCATCGCGCGCGGCCGCCGATCACGCGCGCCGCCGCGCGCGCCAGCGCGCGGGTCGCCGGGCTTGGGCGTGTCCGGCGATCGCGTCCGGCGCGCCCGGCGTCGACCAGCGCCACGCACCGCGGTCGGCGTGCGCGCTCCGCCGCGAACGTTCGAGCGCCGCCGAGCGCGTCGTGCCCACGTGGTCGCGTCGGGCACGCCCGGGCCCCGACCGATCACGCTGCAGGTCGTCGCCGACCACATCGGAAATCGCCAGCGTGACGGTCGCGCCGGCGCACGCCGCCGCCAGCCGCCCGCCCTTGACCGCCGAGAGGTGCTTGCGCACGGTGTTCAGCGCGTGGATGTCGCGCGCCGGCCGTCATCATCGCGCCGACGTCGCGCTGCTTGTCGGCGAGCGTGAGGCCGGCGCATCGGCGCCGCCATGAGCGCGCTGACGCGCCGCCCGACAGCAGGACAGACGAGCAGCCGTCCTCGCAGTGCACGCCCCGGCGATCGCCAGCGCGCGCCGCGCCGCCGTCGACGCTGCGCGCGTCGGGAAGCGGGTGGCCGCGCCTCGAACCATTCGACGCCGGCCGGCATGCCGGCCGCGGCGATGCGTGCCGATCGCGAGCGCCTCGGATGATCGGCGCCAGGTGCGACGGCGCAGCGAACGCCGTCGCCATGGCCGCGGCCGCCTTGCCGACGGCGATGACGTGCAGGCGGCCGGCCGACAGCGAACATCGTGCGCGCAGCGTCGGCGAGCGCCGCCGGCACGACGACGTGCGGCGACACGCCCGCCACGGCGGCGCGGCAATCGCGGCGGATCGGTTTGAGGCGCTCGAGCGGGGAGTGTCAGTGGAGCTGCAGGGGTCGGACCAGCCGACAGCCCGGTCACGACGTCGAACTCTTTCAGGAGCTGCGCGACCACGATGTCGGCGTCGGCCTTGTGCGAGAGCGCGTCGATCTCGGCGATGATCCGGCAGGAGGGCCGATTCGACGGCTGATCGCCTGCGCCGAGAAGTACTCGCGCTGCGCCTGCAGGCACTGGTGATGTTTCACGAACTCTTCGCGGTAGAACTCGATCAGGCGAAAGTGACGGCGCGCGGCAGGCAGGGGTCTAGTCGCATCAGGAAGCTGCGGATTCGGCTTCGTGGCCTCGGCATATCCGGATGTATCTGCAGTGTAAAGAGATGTCACAGCGTGTCAACGGGCCGTCGGGACGCCTGCGGATTCCGAGCGCCACGTGCGCCAGCAGTCCGGCCGACCGCGCCGACCACGGCCCCGAGCCGCCGACGAGCGCCGCCGCATCGGGCAGAGTCAGCGCGCGCACGCTGTCGAGGCCCAGGGCCGATCACGGCCGGCCGAGCGCGCCGCGACAGCGCGCGCCCACAGCGCGCAGAGCGCGCCGAGCGCCACGCAGCGCGCCCGAGCGCCGCCCGAGCATCGCCCCTCCATCACGAACGGGCCGCGGATGAACGCCACCGGCGCGCCGACCAGCTGCATGATGTCCAATCTCGTCGCGGCGCGCCTCGAACGACAGCCGCACCACGGCCGCCACGGTGAACGCGGCGCCGAGCATCAGCGCCAGCGCGGCCGCCCAGCCCGCCGTGCGCAGGCGCCGTGAGCACGGCGATCGAGCCGCGCCAGCCACCGCCGGTCGTAGCGCACGTCGGCCACGCCGGGCAGCGTCGCCACGCGCGGCGGCCAGCGCCTGCGCGCCGTCGGCCATCGCCGGCTTCCGGTCGCAGGCGCACTTCGAACGCCGCCGGAAACGGATTCGCCCGAGCGACGGCCGTGACGTCGCCGAGTTCCGGGAAATCCGCGCTGAACCGCTCGAGCGCCTCTTCCTTCGACACGAACTCGACGCCGGCCACCGCCGGCTCGCGCGTCGAGCTTCTGCGCGATGGCGCGCGCGCTCGGCTTCGCGTCACGATCGTCGTCGAGGTAGACCGACATCTCGGCCGCCTGCAGTCCAGCGCTCGGCCACGCGCTGCACGTTCGCCGGACACGAGCAGGAAGCCGCCGAGCGTGGCGAACGCGATGGCGATGGTGCGCGATCGACAGCAGCAGCGCCACCCGGCCGCGCCGCAGGCTGACGCACCGCCTCTTCAAACGCGTAGCCGAGCGCCCTCATGCGCCGGCTCCCTCGGGCACGCGCGCCCTGCTCGAGATGGATGCACGCGCCGGCCGACCCACTCGATCAGCTCGCGGTCGTGCGTGGCCACGAGCACCGTCGTGCCGCTGGCGTTGATGTCGCGGAAGAGGTTCATGATCTCGAGCGACAGATCGGGGTCGAGGTTGCCGGTCGGCTCGTCGGCCAGCACGAGCTGCGGCTCGTTGACGAGCGCCCGCGCAATCGCGACGCGCTGCTGCTCGCCGCCCGAGAGCTCTGGCGGATACGCCATTGAGCGCGGTGCTGCAGGCCGACCCACTTCAGCACCTGATAGGTCCGGCGCCGCTGCTGCTCGACCGGCAGCCCGAGCACGCGCAGCACGAAGGCCACGTTCTCGAACACGGTCTTGGTCGGCGATCAGCTTGAAGTCCTGGAAGACGAACGCCGACCGATCGGCGATAGGCCTGCACTTCGCTGGCGTTGAGCGTCGCCGAGGTTCGCGGCCGCCGACCTGAGCGAGCCTTCGGTCGGGACGCTCCTGGCGCAGCAGCAGACGCAGCAGCGTCGATCTTGCCGGCGCCGCTCGGGCCCGTCAGGAACACGAACTCGCCCTTGTCGACGCGTGAACGACAGATTGTCGAGCGCGAGCACGTCGGTGCCGTACACCTTCGTGACGTTGTGCAGGTCGATCACGGGTCGCTCCGCCGCGTCAGTGACTAGCAGGCTGGCGCTCGCCCGGCCGGCGCGGTTGCACGGGATCAGGCGTCGAGCGCCGCGCGCAGCAGCTGCGACGAGCGCTTCGGATTGGCCTTGCCGCCCGTCGCCTTCATCACCTGGCCGACGAGGAAGCCGAAGGTCGCCTTCTTGCCGGCGCGATACTGCGCCGACGGCGTCCGGCTGCGCCGCGAGCACCTGGCGCGACGAGCTGCGCGAGCGCGCCGTCGTCGGAGATCTGCGCCAGGCCCTGTCGGCCACGATGTCGGCGGCCGCGCGGCCGCGTGCCGTACATCTTCTCGAAGACGCCCTTGGCCACCGTGGTGCTGATCGTGCCGCTTCGACCAGCTGCGATCAGCCCGCCAGCGCCGCCGGCGGTCACGCCGCACCGCGTCGATCGTCGACGTCGCGCGCCTTCAGCTTCCGCAGCACCTCGCCCATCACCCAGTTGCTCGCCGCCTTGGCGTTGCCCGACGCGGCGCGCCGACCGCCTCGAAGTAGTCGGCCATGCCGCGCGTCTCGGTCAGCACCGCCGCGTCGTACGCGGGCAGCCTGTAGCTCGCGCGACGAAGCGTGCGCGCCGGGCGTCGGGCAGCTCGGGCAGCGCCGCCGCGCACGCGCGCGCCGCGCGCGCGTCGATGACGACGAGCGGCGGCAGGTCGGGCTCCGGGAAGTAGCGGTAGTCGTGCGCCTCTTCCTTGCTGCGCATCGAGTACGTGCGCCCGAGCGCCGAGTCGAACAGCCGCGTCTCCTGCACGACGCGCTCGCCGCGGCTCGACGACGTCGATCTGCCGGCCGATCTCGTACTCGAGCGCCTTCTGCAGATAGCGGAACGAGTTGACGTTCTTGACCTCGGCCTTCGTGCCGAGCGTGGTCGCGCCCTGCGGGCCGCACCGACACGTTGGCGTCGCAGCGCAGGCTGCCCTCTTCCATGTTGCCGTCGTTGACGCCGAGCCACACCAGCAGCTGGCGCAGCGTCTCGAAGAAGTGCGCGGCCTCGGTCGGCGACCGCAGGTCGGGCTCGCTCACGATCTCGATCAGCGGCACGCCGGTGCGGTTGTAGTCGACGTAGGTCCGGCGGTCGGAATCGGCGAAGCCCTCGTGCAGCGACTTGCCGGCGTCCTCCTCCATGTGGATGCGCGTGAGGCGGATGGCGCGCGGCGCCCTGCCCGTCGTCGACCACCAGACCGCCCGCCGGTCGCCAGCGGCCGCTCGTACTGCGAGATCTGGTAGCCCTTCGGCAGGTCGGGATAGAAGTAGTTCTTGCGCGCGAAGACCGAGCGTCGTCGTGCACGTCGCAGCCGAGCGCGAGCGCCGCGCGCGATCGCGAGGTCGACGGCCGCGGCGTTGAGCACCGGCAGCGCGCCGGGCAGGCCGAGGCACACCGGGCAGACGTGCGTGTTCGGCGGGGCGCCGAAGCGCGTCGGGCAGCCGCAGAAGATCTTGGTGGCGGTCAGCAGCTGGGCGTGGATCTCGAGGCCGATGACCGGCTCGTACGTCCACGCGCGCCGGTGCGGCGGCACGTCACCCGCGCGGGCCGGCCGCGACGACGCGACGGCGGCCACGTCGCCGGCGAACGTCTTGAAGTTCTCGACGAACATCGCCGCCAGCTTGCGCCGCCTGCGCGTCGTAGGCGGCGCTCGTCGGCCCACGTGCCGCGCGGATCGAGCACGCCGCTCGGGCACGCCCGGGCAGCGTCGTCGGCACGTCGATGTTGAAGACCGGATGCCGCGCGTAGGCCGACCGCGTCGAGCTCGCCGGCCAGCGCCGCGCGGATCATGGCGCGCGTGTAGGCGATCTTCATGCGGCTGCCGACGCCGTACGGGCCGCCGGTCCAGCCGGTGTTGACCAGCCACACGCGCGCGTTGTGCTTGGCGATCCGCTCGCCGAGCATCTTCGCGTAGACGTTCGGATTGAGCGGCAGGAACGGCGCGCCGAAGCAGGTGCTGAACGTGGCGCTCGGCTCGGTGACGCCCTTCTCGGTGCCGGCCACCTTGGCGGTGTAGCCCGACAGGAAGTGATACATCGCCGCCTCGGGCGAGAGCCGCGCGATCGGCGGCAGCACGCCGAAGGCGTCGGCCGTCAGCATCACGATGTTCTGCGGATGGCCGCCCTGCCCGCCAGGCACGTGCGTTGTCGATGAACTCGATCGGATACGCGCGCGCGCGTGTTCTCGGTGTAGCGACGCGATCGTCGAAATCGAGCGCGCGCGTGTCGGGGTCGATCACGACGTTCTCGAGCACCGTGCCGAAGCGCCGCGTGGTGCGCGTAGATCTGCGGCTCGGCCTCGGCCGACAGCCGGATCATCTTGGCGTAGCAGCCGCCCTCGAAGTTGAACACGCCGCGATCGCTCCAGCCGTGCTCGTCGTCGCCGATCAGCCGGCGCTCCGGATCGCTCGACAGCGTCGTCTTGCCGGTGCCCGACAGCCCGAAGAAGAGCGCCGTGTCGCCGGCCTGCGCCGATGTTCGCCGAGCAGTGCATCGACAGCACGCCCTTGCAGCGGCAGCAGGTAGTTCAGCACGCGTGAAGATCGACTTCTTGTTCTCGCCGGCGTAGCTCGTGCCGCCGATGAGCACTTCCTTGGCCGACATGTTCAGGGCGATGACGCACCTCGGAGCGCGTGCCGTGGCGGGCCGGGTCGGCCTTGAACGACGGCGCGCAGATGACGGTGAACTCGCGGCTCGAACGCCGCGCAGCTCCGCCGTGCGTCGGCACGATGAACAGGTTGCGGACGAACAGGCTGTGCCAGGCGCAGCTCGCTCACGAAGCGCACCGGCAGGCGGTAGACCGGGTCGGCGCCGGCGTACAGGTCCTGCACGAACAGGTCCTTCGCGCCAGGTGCGCCACGATGTCGGCGCGCAGGGCGGCGAAGTGCTCGGGCGACATCGGGCGGTTGACCTTGCCCCACTAGACGTGGGCCTCGCTCGACGGCTCCTGCACGACGAACTTGTCGTTCGGCGACCGGCCGGTGTGCGCCCCGTGCGGCAGACGAGCGGGCCGTCGGCCGCCACCGCGCCTTCGTTCCGCCGAATCGCGTGCTCGTAGAGCAGCGGCGCGGTGAGATTCCAGTGCACCTGGCCGGTGGTGGCGATGCCGTGCGCGTCAAGTCCGGACGTTCGTCCGTGGGTCGATGCCATTACGTCTCCCGTGGGCCCAGCGAAGCGGCGGCCCGAATCCGGGTGATCGTACCGAGCATCTTCGCGAGAAGTCAACATTCCCGCGCGTCCCTCCTTGATAGAATCTGTGTAAACGCCGCCGGCCCGGCCCGCGTATAGCCCCATGACACGTCTTCCTCCGCGCGGCGAGCGCGCCTCGCTCGAGTCAGCGCCCGACCCGGCGGCCGTCGCCGCCGAGGTCAAGGCGCTGCTCGACGCCGGGCGACCGCGACGAGGCGGCCGAGCGGTTCGGGCTGCTGGTGGGCGCGTGGCAGCGGCGGGCACTACGGGTGGCGTTCCACTACCTGGGGAATGCCGCCGACGCCGACGACGCCGTGCAAGACGCGTTCGTGAAGCTGTATGCGCATATGACCACCTACCGGGCCGACCTGTCGTTCGACGCATGGTTCACGCGCATTCTCGTGAACACGTGCCTCGATCACCTCAAGGCCCGGCGCCGGCTGCCGTCCTGGTCGGGCGGCCTGCACGATTCGGCCTGGGACGTCGCCGAGGCCCTGCCGAGCGCGCGAGCCCTCGGCCGAGCGGCGCCTGCTGGCGCGCGACCGGTGGCGCGCCCTGTCGGCGGCCGTGGGCCAGCTGCCGGAGCGCCAACGCGACGTCTTCATGCTCACGCATCTCGACGAGCAGCCGCCGCAGGCCATCGCGCAGGTGCTCGGCATGAGTCCCGCCACCGTCCGCGTGCACCTCTTCCGCGCGCTCCGGCGCCTGCGGTCGGTGCTGGGAGACCGGTCATGACGTTGTTCAGCCGCCATCTCGACCCGGCCGCCCTGGGCCTGGCCGTTCTCGGCGACGGCGCCGACCCGCGCACCGACGCCCACCTCGCCTCGTGCGCCCGCTGCCGCCGCGAACGCGACCGCATCGCCCTGCTGCTCGCCGAGGCCGCGCCGGCGCCGATGCCGCCGTCGACGCCGCGTTCGGCCCCGCCGACCTCGAGCGCCAGCGGCACGCCATCCATGCAGCGCATCGCGCGCAACGGCGGCGCCGGCCCGGGTGCTGCGCTTCCCCACGGGCCCGACGAGCGCCCACTGGCCGCCCCGCGCGCCGACGCGCGCTGGCTGGTCGCGGCCGCCGCCGCCGGGCTGCTGCTCGGCGTGGCCGCCGGACAGCTGCCGCACCTGCTGCGCACCGGCGCGGGCGACGCCCGACGTGGCCCGCAGCCGTGGCGCCCGCCGCGCCCAGCGCCGGCGGCCGACTGGCGGCTCGACGACTCGCTGCTGAGCGAAGTCGACGCGGCGCTCGCCAGCGTCACGCGGCCGGAACTCGAGGCGCTCGACGCGCTCACGCCCGTTCACTACGAGACCCGGTAGGTTCTGGTGCCATCACTGATCTTCAAGAAGGGGCTCGACCTCAAGCGCGAGGTCGCCGGCCAGCTCGCCGCGAACTACCACAGCGAACTGGTCGCCGGCATCAAGGCCAGCGACTACCGCTACGAGCAGGGCCGGCTCACCGTGCACCTCGCCCGCGAGTTCGGCTTCTGCTACGGCGTCGACCGGGCCGTCGACTACGCCTACCAGGCGCGGCTGAAGTTCCCGAACCAGCGCGTGTTCCTCACCGGCGAGATCATCCACAACCCGCACGTCAACGAGCGGCTGCGCGGCGCAGGGCATCCGCTTCCTGTCCGACGCGGGCGAGTCGTGGGACGCGCTCACCGCCGACGACGTCGTGATCCTGCCGGCCTTCGGCGTCACGGTCGAGGATCTCCTGCGGCTCGACGGCATCGGCTGCACGCTCGTCGACACCACCTGCGGCTCGGTGCTGAACGTGTGGAAGAACGTCAAGCGCTACGCCCACGAGGGCTTCACCTCGATCATCCACGGCAAGCACTGGCACGAAGAGACCCGCGCCACCGCCTCGCAGGCCATGCAGACGCTCGGGCGGCCACTACCTGGTCGTGCTCGACCGCGCCGAGGCGCAGATGGTGTGCGACTTCATCACCGGCGCGCACGCGCCGGGCAGCCCGGCCCGCGACGCGCTGCTCGCGCGCTTCCGCGACGCGTGCTCGCCCGGCTTCGATCCCGACCTGCACCTCGAGCGCGATCGGCTGCGCCAACCAGACGACGATGCTCAGCACCGAGTCGTTCGCGATCGGCGAGATGTTCCGCGCGGCGATTCGCGCGCGCTACGGCGAGGCCGGCGTGCGCGAGCGCTTCCGCGCGCTTCGACACCATCTGCAGCGCCACGCAGGACCGGCAGGACGCCGTCGTCGACCATGCTGGCCAACGAGCGGCTCGACGCGATGATCGTCATCGGCGGCTACAACAGCAGCAACACCTGCAACCTGGCGCGCATCTGCGCCGCCGCGGTGCCCACCTACCACATCGCCGATCCGAGCGGGCTGCTGTCGCGCGACGAGATCCGCCACCGCGACGTCGACGACCAAGCAGGAGATCGTCTCGACCGCGCTGGCTGCCAGCTGGACCGCTGGCGATCGGCCTCACCTCGGGCGCCTCCACCCCCGACAACCTCGTCGAAGCCGTGGTGCTGGCGCTCACCGCGTTCACCGCCGACGCGCCTGATCCGCCGCCGGCCGGCGCGTAAACAGCGCGCGCGCTCCGTCGTATCTCCTGCAGCGTATGTTCATGGCCCACTCTCTCCGCGTTCCCGCGGTCCTCGCCGCGGCCCTCGTGCTGCTCGTCGGCCTGTCCGCACGTGGCGGCGGCGCAGAGCTTCAAGTGGTGGCAGAACGAGCGGTTCCAGCGCGAACTGGCGCTGTCGGCCGAGCAGATCACGCGCCTCGAGGACATCTATCAGGGCGCCGGGCCAGCGATGCGCTCGCAGAAGGCCACGCTCGATCGGCTGCAGGGCGACTTGTCAAAGCTTGTCTCCGACGGCCGGCCGACGAAGCCACGGCCGACGAGCTCATCGCCAAGGTCGAGGCGGCCCGCGCCGAACTCGGCCGCACGCGCGGCGTGATGCTCTACCGCATGCGCCGCATCCTCACCTCCGACCAGAACGTCAAACTCAAGGTGCTCTTCGCGGAACACGAACGCGACCGCCATCCGCGCCCCAAGCCCACAACAGTGAAGGTCTCCGAGAACATGATCATCGTTCGTCTTCTGCTCGTGCTCCTGGCCGTGACCTCGGCGCGCCCCGCGGCCGCCCAGTCCCAGGAGGACGCCCGCCGCGACTCGCTCGTGCGCGACGCCGTCGCGCGCTTCGCCCGCGAGAGCGCGCACCGCGACGCCCGCGCCCGCGCCGGCCAGCGCCGTCGCGCCAGGCCGCGTCGGTGCGCGAACTGCGCCTCATGGACGCGGTCGAACTGGCCCTGGCGCAGAACCTCGACATCGCGGTCGAGCGGCTCACGCCGCAGGCCACCGACTTCCAGCTCGCCGGCTTGCGCAACAGCTACCGGCCGCTGGCCAGCTCGACGTCGGGCATGCGCAGTCAGGTCAACCCGCCGACCAACCAGTTGAACGGCGGCCAGCGCGTCACCAACGACACGGCCACCTACAACTTCGGCGTCGCGCAGGAGGTGCCGTGGGGCGGCGGCAACTTCGCGCTGACCTTCAACAACAGCCGGCTGGCGACCTCGAACCTGTTCGCCAACTTCAACCCGACCTTCACCTCGACGCTCACGGCCAGCTACGTCCAGCCGCTGCTGCGCGACTTCGGCATCGACAACATCCGCCAGCAGATCGCCATCGCGCAGATCAACCGCGACATCGGCGCCGAGACGCTGCGCGCGACCATCGCCCAGACCATCGCCAACGTGCGCAACGCCTACTGGGAACTGGTCTTCGCGCGCGCCGCCGTCGACGTGGCGCAGCGCTCGCTCGACCTGGCGCAGAAGCTGGTCGAAGACAACCAGGCGCGCGTCGAGGTCGGCACGCTCGCGCCGATCGACGTCGTGCAGGCCGAGGCCGAAGCCGCCAACCGCCGCCAGACCGTGGCGCAGGTCGAGGCCACGCTGGCCACGGCGCAGCTCACGCTGAAGCGCCTGCTCGTCAGCGGCACGAGCGATCCGATCTGGCGCAGGAGCTGCGCGCCACCGACGTGCCGCAGCTCGACGCCCCGCCGCTCGACATCGAGGGCGCCGTCCGCACGGCGCTCGAGAAGCGCACCGACCTGGCCACGGCGCGCAAGAACCTCGACAGCAACGACGTCACGCTGCGCTTCTGGCGCAACCAGACGCGGCCGGCCGTCGACCTGCAGGTCAACTACGGCGCGCAGGGCGTCGGCGGCACGCAGTTCATCCGCGAGGGCTCGCGGCCTCGGCAGCGTCGTGACCGGCACGATTCCCGGCGGCTACACCGACGCGCTGTCGCTGCTGCGCGCCCGCGACTTCCCCACCTGGAACGCCGCGGTCACGGTGAGCTACCCGATCGGCGGCACCAACGCCGACGGCCAGTACGCGCGCACCCGGGTGCAGCGCACGCAGCAGTCGACGCGCCTGCGGGCGCTCGAGCTGCAGGTCGCCACCGAGGTGACCAACGCGGCGCTGCAGGTGCAGGCAACCTGAGGCGCGTCGAGGCGGCGCGCGCCGCGCGCGCCTTCGCCGAACGGCGGCTCGAGGCCGAACAGAGCAAGTTCGAGGTCGGCCTCTCCACCAACTTCTTCGTCGTGCAGGCGCAGCGCGACCTGGCCGACGCGCAGAACGTCGAGCTGCGCGCGCTTGACCGACTTGCAGCGGGCCCTGGTCACCTTCGAGCGCGCGCAGGAAGCGCCGGCCGGCGGCGGCGGCAGCGGCACGGGCACGACCGGCGCGACCACGGGTCGCGGCGGCGGACAGGGCGGTAACTAACCGGGCCGCCGCGCGCGCCGTGCATGTGGCGATGCGGACAGCTCGGTCGAACGGACGGTATATGCGGATGACGGTACGGAACGGATTGATGGTGGCGGCGTTGGCCGCCGCGCTGGCGGCGTGCCAGCGCGTGCTCGAAGGCGCGACGACGGCGCGGCGCCGCCGCAGGCGCAGCGGCCGGCCGGCGGCGGCGCCGGGCGGCCAGGGCGGCGGCCGGTGCGCGGCCGGCGCGGCGGCCAGGCGGCGGCCAGGGCGGCCGGTGGCGGCGGTGGCGGCTTCGGCGGCGGCGGCGGATTCCGCCCGCCGATGACGGTCGAAGTCGGCAAGCCCACCAAGGGCGACATCACCGCGCAGCTCAACATCGTCGGCAACCTGATCGGCGCGGCCACCGTCGACGTCGTGCCGCGCACCGCCGGCCGGCTCGTGGCGGTGAACGTGAAGCTCGGCGACCGCGTGAGCCGCGGTCAGATGCTGGCCAAGATCGAAGATCAGGAGATCAACGAGCAGGTCAAGCAGGCCGAGGCCTCGCATCAGGTGGCCCAGGCGACCATCCGCCAGCGCGAGGCCGACCTGAAGTTCGCCGAGATCAACCTCGAGCGCTCGAAGAACCTGTTCCAGCGCCAGCTGCTGCCGCGCCAGTCGCTCGACGACGCCGAGGCCCGCCAGTCGTCGGCGGCGGCGCAGCTCGACCTCGCGCGCGCGCAGTTCGCGCAGGCCGAAGCGCGGCTCGAGGAGCTGCGCATCGCCATGGGCAACACCAACATCGTCTCGCCGGTGGACGGCTTCGTCGGCAAGCGCAACGTCGACCCCGGCGCCTGGGCCTCGAACCAGACGCCGGTCGTGTCGGTCGTCGACATCAGCTCGGTGCGGCTGGTGGCCAACGTCGTCGGAACGCGACCTGCGGCTGGTCAACGCCGGCGACCCGGCGCTGGTCGAAGTCGACGCCTTCCCCGGCGAGTCGTTCAAGGGCCGCATCGCCCGCGTGGCGCCGGTGCTCGACCCGGCCACCCGCACCGCCGAGATCGAAATCGAAGTGCCGAACGCCTCGTTCCGGCTGAAGCCCGGCATGTACGCGCGCATGAGCGTCACCATCGACAGCCGCATCGGCGCCACGCTCGTGCCGAAGTCGGCGGTCGTCGACTACGACGGCAAGCGCGGCGTCTTCACGATGACCGCCGACAACAAGGCCAAGTTCCTGCCGCTCGAAGTCGGCATCGAAGACGACACGCGGGTCGAGGTGCGCAACGGCATCACCGAGGGCGACACGCTGGTCACGACCGGCGCCTCGTCGCTGCGCAACGGCGACACGCTGGTGCTGGCCGGACAGCGCGGCGGCGGCGCCGGCGGCGGCCCAGGCGGCGACGACGGCCGGCGGCGCAGGCGCGGGTCGGGCAGCGGCGCCCGGCGGCGGCGCGCGCCGGCGGCCCCGGGCACGGCGCCGCGGCCGGCGACGCGGCGGCACCGGCGCGCCGAGCCCCGCAAGCGGCCCGAAACGCGGCCCGGACAGTGATGCACGCGACGTATCACGACGACGAACCAGCTGGAGGAACGATGAGTATTCCGCGACTCGCCATCGCACGCCCCGTCACGATGTTCATGATCAGCTTCGTGGTCGTGCTGCTGGGCGCCATCTCGCTCACCAGGCTGCCCGTCGACCTGATGCCCGACGTGAGCTATCCGACGATCACGGTGCGCGTCGGCTACACGGGCGTCGGACCGCTCGAGATGGAAGAGCTGGTCACGCGCCCGATCGAGCAGGCCGTGAGCGCCGTGGCCGGGCTCGACCAGATCAACTCCACGTCGTCGGAAGGCAACGCCAACGTCCGCCTCAACTTCGCGTGGGGCACCGACCTGAACGAAGCCGCCGACGAAGTGCGCACGCGCATCGACCGCGTGCGCGGCCGCCTGCCGGAAGACGCCGACCCGCCCACCATCTTCAAGTTCGACTCGACGTCGATGCCGATCATGGGCATCGGCGTCGAAGGCGACTTCGACCCCGTCACGCCTGCGCGAGCTCGCCCAGAACGACCTTGTCGCCGCGGCTCGAGCGCGTCGCCGGCGTCGCCGCCGTCAGCGTCGACGGCGGCCTGCGCCGCCAGATTCGCGTCGACCTCTCGCGCGAGAAGATCACCGCGCTCAACCTCTCGGTCGACCGCGTCGTGCAGATGCTGCGCACCGAGAACCAGAACATCCCGCTCGGCGAAGTCTTCGAGGCCGACCGCATGTTCCTGCTGCGCAGCCCCGGCCAGTTCACCAACATCGAGGAGATCCGCAACCTGGTCGTCATGACCAAGGACGGCGTGCCGGTCTACCTGCGCGACATCGCCGAGGTCCGCGACACCACCGAAGACCGCCGCAACCTCACCCGCATCAACGGCAAGCCCGGCATCCGCATGCGGGTCACCAAGCAGTCGGGCACCAACACCGTGCAGATCGCCGAAGGGCGTGCGCGCCGAGATCGAGCGGATCAACCGCGAAGTGCCGGGCGTGAAGCTGACGGTGCTCGACGACCAGTCGGTCTTCATCGAGCGCTCGATCGGCAGCGTGCAGGAGCACGCGCTGCTCGGCAGCCTGCTGGTCATCCTGGTCATCTTCGCCTTCCTGCGCGACTTCCGCTCGACGGTCATCATCTGCACGTCGATCCCGATTTCGGTGATCGGCACGTTCGCCCTGCTCTACTTCGGCGGCTACACGCTCAACACGCTGACCTTCGGCGGCCTGGCGCTCGGCATCGGCATGATCGTCGACGCCGCCATCGTCGTGCTCGAGAACACCTACCGCCACCTCGAGATGGGCAAGGACGGCATGACCGCGGCCATCGACGGCAGCGGAGGAAGTGTGGTCCGCCATTCTCGCCTCGACGCTCACGCACATCGCCGTGTTCGTGCCGATGCTGTTCCTCACCGGCGTGTCGAGCATCATGTTCGGCCAGCTCGCCGCGGTGGTCTCGTTCTCGCTGGCGATGTCGCTGTTCGTCGCCGTGACCATCGTGCCGGTGCTGTGCTCGCGCCTGCTGCGCCTGGCGCCGCCGGCCGAATCGCGCCGCGGCATCCTCGGCGTCATCTACCGGCTCAGCGACCGCGTGCTGAACGGCATCGACGATCTCTACGCGCGCGCGCTCCACGTCGCGCTGCAGCACCGGCCGACGGTGTTCGCCGTGGGCGTGGCGCTGTTCGTCGCCGCGGTCGTGCTCGGCCAGCGCGTCAGCTACGAGTTCCAGCCGACGACCGACGAAGGCGAGGTCACCGTGGACGCCGAGCTGGCCGTCGGCACGCGCATCGAGTCGACCGAGGCGGTGCTGGTGCGCCTCGAAGACGCCATTCGCCAGGGCACGCCCGAGGCCACGATGCTCATCACGCAGGCCGGCGGCGGCGGGGGCGGCGGCTTCGGCAACGCGTCCACCAATCGCGGCAGCATCACCGTGCGGCTGGTGCCCAAGGACGAGCGCACGCGCACCAACGACCAGATCGCCATGGACCTGCGCCGCCAGCTCTCGGGCCTGCCCGGCGTGATCGTGCGCACCCGCGCCTCGGGCGGGCAGCATGATGATGATGCGGCATGGGCGGCGGCGGCGACGGCAGCCGCCTGTCGGTCGAAATCCGCGGCCACGACCTCGATCAGGCCAAGCAGGTCGCGCAGGACCTGAAGGCCCTGCTCGACACCACCGCCGGCATCGCCGACTCGCGGCTCGGCCGCGACGAAGGCCGTCCCGAGCTGGCCGTGCGCGTCGACCGCGACAAGGCGGCCATGCTCGGCATGACGGTCACCGGCGTGGCCAACACCATTCGCACCAACGTCGCCGGCACGCAGGCCGCGATGTTCCGCGAAGCCGGCAACGAGTACCCGATCGTCGTGCGGCTGCGCGAAGAAGACCGCGACGAGATCTCGTCGGTCGGCGACGTGCTGCTCAGCACGCCGGGCGGCCGGGTGCTGCCGGCCAAGAACGTCATGGTCGTCGACCGCGACACCGGCCCCACGCAGATCGACCGCAAGAACCAGGAGCGCATCACCCGCGTCAACGCCGAGATCGAGATCACGCTCAGCGAAGCGGTGGCCAACGTGCAGGCGCGCCTGCCCGAACTCAACGTGCCGAAGGACTTCGCGGTCGGCTTCGGCAACGAAGTCGAGGAACAGGCGCGCGCCGTTCCGCGAGCTGCTGCTGGTGCTGATCCTCGCCATCCTGCTGGTCTACACGGTGATGGCGTCGCAGTACGAGTCGCTGCGCGATCCGTTCATCATCATGTTCTCGATCCCGCTGGCCGCCATCGGCGTGGTCGGCGCGCTGCTGCTCACCGAACACGCCGTTCAGCATGCAGGCCTACATCGGCGTCATCATGCTGGCCGGCATCGTGGTCAGCAACGCCATCCTGCTGGTGGACTACACCAACACGCTGCGCCGCCGCGACAAGCTGCCGCTGCGCCAGGCCGTGGAGCTGGCCGGCCACCACCGCCTGCGGCCGATTCTGATGACCAGCATCTGCACCAGCCTCGGCCTGGTGCCGATGGCGCTCGGCATCGGCGAAGGCGCCGAACTGCAGGCGCCGCTGGCGCGCGTGGTCATCGGCGGCCTGCTGACCTCGACGCTCATCACGCTGGTGTTCGTGCCGGCGATGTATACGCTGTTCGAAGAGGGCCTCGGCGCGTTCCGCCGCCGCCCCTCGACCGACGTCGCCGCCGGACACTGACGCGTCCGGCGCGATGCGCACGCGAAGGCGCCGGCTGCCTAGCCTCCCCCAGGCAGCCGGTGCGTGCGCCACAGCGCCGCCAGCGTCCGCCCGGTGACCGGGTCGCGCCACCCCGGCGCCAGCGCCGCCAGCGGCCCGAGCACGAACGGCCGCTCGCGGAACCGCGGATGCGGCACGGTCAGGCGCGCGTCGTCGATCACCGCATCCCCGTACAGGATCAGATCGAGGTCGAGCGTGCGCGCCGCGCGCAGGCCCGGACGGGTCGCGGCCGCGCAGCCGCTCGAGCGCCAGCAGCGCGTCGAGCAGCGCCGCGGCGCCGAGCGCGGCAGCGGCCCACGGCCACGGCGTTCAGGTAGTCGGGTTGCTGGTCGGGCACGCCGAGCGGGCGCGGTTTCGTCGAAGGGCGAGACGCGAGGTCGTCGAGCAGGCGGGCGAGTTGCTCGGCCGCCCACGACAGATGCGCGGCGCGATCGCCGAGGTTGCTGCCGAGCGCGATAGCCACCCGCACGGGACGCTGCGGCCGGCCCTCGGCCGGCATCGACTACTCCACCCAGCGGCGGTCGAGCACGGCGCCGGTGCGCTCGGTGCCGACCGTGGGCACGCCGATGAGGTCGTCGCGGCCTTCGGCGGCCTGCGCGAAGAGGCGCCGGTGCTCCAGCATCTCGCCCAGGATGACCTGCAGCATCTTGGGTGGCGGGCGTGCGTGACGGTCGCCACCTGCGGCGTCCACGTGTCGACGAACGCCTGGTTGCGCCTGGGCGTCGCCCGCCGGCGATCTCGCGCACGCTGCCCGACGCCACGTCGGTCGGCGTGAACTCCGCCGGCACCGTCGCGCCCACGTCGAGCAGCGCGCGCTGCAGCCAGGACACGTGCGTCTCTTCGCGGGCGATGATGTACTGGTAGGCGTTGTTGATGTCGTAGTCGGTCACGAGCCGGGCCGACGCCACGTGGCGCTGCAGCAGGGCGAGGCGCTCGAGGTAGAACTCGCGGAGCAGGGGCGAGAGGTCGGAGGGCGTCACGCCTTTTGCTTCTCCTTGCAGGTGATGCACACGCGCGTCCAGGGAATCGCGTTCAGCCGCGCCTCGGCGATCGGCTCGCCGCAGTCGCGGCACACGCCGAAGGCGCCCTTCTCGATGCGCATCAGCGCTTCGTCGATGGCCTGCAGGATCTTGGCGTCGGTCTGCTTCAGCTTGCAGCGTGATGTGGACTTCGTTGTTGCCGCTGGCCTGGTCGGCCATGTCGCCCTGGCGGCCGTTGTTGTGCTCCATCGAGCTCTGGAGCGGCTTGACGCCCGGCCGACGCGGACAGCTCCGCCCGCTTCCTCAGCAGGACGTCCTTGTAGACGGCGACGTTCATCGGTCCAGCTCCACGGTCCCGGGGTCTGGCACCCCGGGCAACATCCGATGATAGCACGCAGGTTCGCCAGGCCGGCTGCGTCACTCGGCGCGCAGCGTCGCCAGGGGCTTTCGCTGCAGCACTCCCAGCTCGCGACCACGCCCACCGACCGACACGACCAGCCCGGTCAGGCCGATGCCGATGACGCCAGAGCGCGGTGGCCGGGCTGGAACGGCATGTCGAAGGCGATAGCGGCTGAGCGCCCACGTCAGCGCCGACGGCGCCCGAGCGCGCCGAGCACGCCCGGCCAGCACGCCCAGCACGCCGTATTCGAGCAGCAGCATGGTGGCGATGACCTGGCGGGTCGCGCCCAGCGTCTTGAGGATGGCGGCTTCGTAGACCCGGCGGAACTTGGTCATCGCCACCGCGCCAATCAGAATCAGCAGGCCGCTGACGACCACCAGCGTGCCGACGACCGTGACCGCCAGCGTGACGTTGTCGACCACCGTCTTGATCGCGGTCGAGCATCTCGCGGCCGTCGATCACCGACACGTTCGGGAAGCGCCCGGCCAGGTCGCTCTGCAGCCGGGCGCGCGTCGGCCGTGGCGGCCGGGCCCGCGCAGGAAGCGCGATGTAGCCGTGCGGCGCGGCCTCGAGCACGCCCGGCCGGAACACGAACATGAAGCCGCCGGCGCGGCTGTCGGACCACTCGACGTGCCGCACGCGCGCCACCTGCGCCGCCACCGTCCGCCCGAGCACGTCGAAGCGGATCGTGTCGCCGACGTGGATCCTGAAGCGCGCGCTGATGCTCTCTTCGATCGACACTTCCCCGCCGCTCGGCGGCGGCGCCGTCGGGCCACGCCGCGCCGTCGACGATGCGCTCGTTGGCCTCGAGGTGGCTGCGATAGGTGACGGTGTATTCGCGCGCCAGCGAGCCGCGGCCGCGCACGTCCTCGTAGTTCTCGAGCGTCACTCCTGGCCCGCACGCCGACGACGCGCGCGCGCAGCACCGGCACATGCGCGGCGCCGGCGCACCCGCCGGCCGCGTGCGCCGCCAGCGCGCCGATCACGCCGTCGACCTGATCGGGCTGGATGTCGAGCAGGAACATGTCGGGCGCGTCGGCGGCCAGGTCGACCGACGAACTCGCGCACGAGGTTCTCCTGCAGCGCCCGCACGCCGATGATGAAGAAGCTGCCGAGCCCCACGGCCAGCAGCACGATGCGCATCTGGCTGCCGGGCCGCCTCAATTGCAGCACGGCGTGCCGCAGCGCGAACCAGCGCGACCGCGCCAGCGGCCGCACCGCCGCGATGAGCGCCACGCCGGCCAGGTGAGCACGACCGCCAGTGCGGCGAAGCCGACGGCCACGAGCCGCCGATCCGCAGCGAGCCGGCCTGCCACATCGTGAGCGCCACGCAGCGCCGGCCACACGCCGGTCATCGCCGCCCAGCTGCACCCAGTCGCGGCCGCCGGTGCGCGGTCTCGTCGCGCAGCAGCAGCGACGGCTTCACGTGGCGCACGTCGAGCAGCGGCACCAGCGAGAACAGCAGCGACACGAGCAGGCCGATGCCGACGCCCTGCAGCGACGGCCGACGACGTCAGCCGGTAGTCGACGTCGAGCGCCGGCGGTGACCGCGGGCCGAGCCAGCGACGGAATCGCACGCATCACCGCGCCGCGAGCCAGCGCACGCCGACGACGCTGCCGGCCAGGCCGAGCAGCAGCACCTGCGCCACGTAGACGGCCAGCACCTGCGCGGCGCGCGCGCCCAGGCACTTCAGGATCGCGATGCTCCTCATCTTCTGCTGCACGAACACGCGCGTCACGCTCGACACGCCGATGCCGCCGAGGATGACGATCACCAGGCCCACCAGGCTCAGGTAGTTCTCGGCGCGGGCGAAGTCCTCGCCGATGTCGTCTTCGGTGTCGCTGTACGAGCGCACGCGCACGAAGCTGTTCTGCGAAGTCGTCGCGCAGCGTCGTCGATCAGCGCGTCGAGCGCCGGCGTCGGGCACCTTCGACGCAGCCGCTGATGCGTCGACGCGGCTGCCGAACGCCAGCAGCGCCGGTCTGCTCGAGGTCGGCGAGGTCGACGAAGACGCGCGGGCCGAGGCTGAACGCGCCGAGCCGGCGCCCGGGCTCGGCCTCGATCACGCCGCGAATCGTGAACTCGCGACCGCCGATCGCGATGCGGTCGCCCACGGCGATGCCGAGCTGCGCCAGCAGCTCCGGCCGCACCAGCACGCCGAAGCCCGCGAGCAGGCCGTGCGCGTAGCGCGCGCCGCCCTGCGAGCTTCAGCGTGCCGTAGTACGGGAAGCCCGGCCCGACCGCCCGCAGCTCCACCATCCGCGCGCGGCCGTCGGCCGCGTCCGCCGGCCGCGCCATCGTCGGCGTCTCGACCGAGCGCGTCGCTGGCCGCGCCGGCCGCCGCGCAGCCGCGCGTCGATCTGCGCGGCCACCTCGCCGCTCGATCGGCCGCGTTGCTCGAACGACGCGTCGGCGGCGATGAGCGCGCGCGCCTCGCCGGCGAACGCTGCGCGCACGCTCTGGATCACCGAGCGCAGCGCGACGATCGCGCCGACGCCGATCGCGATGCAGAGGAAGAAGAACACCAGGCGCCGCCACGACGCGCGCATCTCGCGCGCCGCCATGACCAGCACGAACCTCATCGCGCGGCTCCCACCGGCGCGGTCGTGGCCTCGGGCACCGGCCGGCCGTCGCGCAGCACCAGGCGCGCGTCGGCCAGCGCCGCGACCTCGGCGTCGTGCGTGACCAGCACCAGCGTCGACCTTGCGCGACCGCGCGCACCGAGCAGCAGCAGATCGAGGATGTGCCGCCCGTTGGCGCTGTCGAGGTTGCCGGTCGGCTCGTCGGCCAGGATGAGCGGCGGATCGTTGGCCAGCGCCCGCGCGATGGCGATGCGCTGCTGCTCGCCGCCCGACAGCTGCGACGGATAGTGGTGGCCGCGGTCGTGCAGGCCCGACCTCCGTCGAGCAGCGCCGTGCGCGCGCGCCCGGGCGTCGCGCCGGCCGGCGATCTCCATCGGCACCGAGCACGTTCTCGAGCGCCGTCAGCGACGGCACCAGGTGGAAGAACTGGAAGACGAAGCCGATCTTCTCGCCGCGCAGCGCCGCCAGCGCGTCTTCGTCGAGCGCGGTGATGTCGGTGCCGCCGATCGCGATCGTGCCGGTGGTCGGCGCGTCGAGGCCGGCGATCAGGCCGAGCAGCGTCGACTTGCCGCTGCCCGACGGCCCGACGATCGCCAGGAACTGCCCGTCGGGCACGTCGAGATCCAGCGGATGCAGGATGGTGAGCGGCTGGCCGCCGCTCTCGACGGTCTTGCGACACTCGCGCAGCTTGATCATTCGGTGGTCGAGCCCTCGAGCGCGCGCAGCGATCGGCTCGAGCCGCGCCACACAGTGTCGGCCACGCCGCGCGGCCCCCTGCGGTTCGGATGGATGCCGTCGGCCTGGTTGAGCGCCGGATCGCCGGCCACGCCGTCGAGCAGGAACGGCATGAAGCGCACGTCGTGCCGGGCGCGCGACGTCGCGATAGACCTGCGCGGAACGCGCGCGGTGTACTCGGCGCCGTTGTTCGGCGGCGCCTCCATGCCGGCGAGGATCACGCGGACGCCCGCGCGCCTTGGCCGCGCTCGACGATCGCGTCGAGATTGTGCTGCCAGTCGGCGGGCGGCAGGCCGCGCAGCGCCGTCGTTGCCGCCGAGCGCCACGACCAGCATCGCGGCGTCGCCGTCGAGCGACCACTCCAGCCGCCGCAGGCCGCCCGCCGACGTGTCGCCCGACACGCCGGCGTTCACCACCGTCCAGCCCGTGCCTCGCGCGTCCAGCCGCGCCCGATGAGCGACGGGATAGGCTCTGCTCGATCGGCAGGCCGAGGCCGGCGGTCAGGCTGTCGCCGAGGAACACGATGCGGCGCGCGGCACGTGCCGCGCGCGTCGGCGGCGGCCGCCGCCGGCCGTGGCGCGCCGGCGTCACCGCAGCCGGGCCCGGTGCCGGGCGATCGGCGCTGGCGCGGCCGGCGCAGGCGCGTCGGCACAGGCGGCGAGCGCGGCGACCAGGAAGCAGCGCGAGGAGCCCACGGGGCGCGACATGCAGGTCTCCATTATGACGGAATGGTGGCCGGTCACGTTCCGGCGCCGCGCCGCGCGCCACGTCTGGAGCCGCACTCAGTCGGCGCGCACGATCACGACCGTGACGTTGTCGGTCGTGCGCCGCGTCAGGCCTCCTGCACGAGCCGCTGGCGCCGCCTCGTCCGGGCGGCGCCGCGGCCGCCAGCCGGCCGATCGTCGTCGTCGTCGACGACGTTGTGCAGGCCGTCGGTGCGTCAGCACGAACAGGTCGCCGCGCTCGAGCGGCACCGACACCACCTCGGGCTCGAGCCGTCGCGCGACCCGACGATGCTCGTGAGCACGTGGCGCATCGGATGCGCGCGCGCCGCGGCCTCGCGCGCGCCGTCGCAGCCCGAGCATCGAGACCAGCCAGGTGTCGTCGTGGGTGAGCTGCACGGTCGTGCCGCCGCGCACGCAGATAGGCGCGGCTGTCGCCGACGCTGCCGATGACGGCGTCGTCGCCGGTCCATGAGCAGCGCCGTGATGGTGGTGCCCATGCCGGTCAGAGCGCGGGATCGGCGGCCCCGGCGGCGTAGACCCGCGCGTTGGCGAGGCGCACGCGCCGCGTCAGCCGGTTGGCGTCGATCGAGTCGGCGCTCGAGCCGAACGGCCAGGTGACGCCGTCGGCGTGCGCCGCGCGCGATGTCGCTCGGCCACGGTGGTCGACCGCCAGATGCGAGGCGACTTCGCCGGCCTGATGGCCGCCCATGCCGTCGGCCACGACGAACAGGCCGAGCTCGGCGTCGAGCAGCAGGTGGTCCTCGTTGCCGGCGCGCACCGGCCCGACATCGGTGCAGCCGCCGCTGTGACCTGCCTCACGGCGTCTGCCACGCTCGATGCCGCCCGGATCCAGCGTCACTCGGCGAGATTACCGCCGATCGGCCGACGGACAACTAGCGCGCGCCGTATCGTATACTGCCGCCGCGTGATCAGCGCGCCGCTTGCAGCCAGTGCTGGCCCGCGCCACCGCGCTGCTCGAGCGCGGGCGCGGCACGGCAGCGGCCGAGCTGCTCGAGCCGCTGCTGCAGTCGCGCAGCGTCAAGCGGCAGGACGAGTTCGTCATTCGCGCCGCGCTGGCCGAAGCGTACCTGCTGCAGGGCGATCTCGACCGCGCCGCCACCGTGCTCGGCCGGCCGCCCGATCAGATCCGCGAGCCCCTGCCGCAGGCCCTGCTCTCGATCGCTGTGGCGCCTGCACGGCCGCGTCGCGTTCGCGCGCGGCGAGCAGTCGCGCGCCATCGCGCTGCACGAGCCGCGCGCTCAAGCACGCCGAGGCCGCGCACGACTCGCGCGGCATCGGCCTCGCCCACTTCGAGCTCGGCCTACTGCTACCAGCAAGGTCGGCGACCACGCCATCGTGCGCGAGCACATCGCCGAAGCGGCCGCCGCGCTGCACGCCGCCGGCGACCGCCGCCACCTCGCGCTGGTGCACTCGCTGTCGGGCGTCATGCTCGGCGCAGCCGGGCCGCTACGACGAAGCGACCGCGGCGCTGCGCCAGGCCGAGCGCATCGCCACGGCCGCTCGGCGCCGACGACGTGCTGGCGCATCGGTCTACGGGAACCAGGCCAACGTCGCGCTGATTCG
This sequence comes from uncultured Acidobacteriota bacterium, assembly GCA_963814395.1. Taxonomy (GTDB): domain Bacteria; phylum Acidobacteriota; class Vicinamibacteria; order Vicinamibacterales; family UBA2999; genus CADEFD01. The sequence continues at coordinate 382,501 of CAWFCS010000019.1, read as the reverse complement.
CCACCGCTACGAGCAGGCGCTGGCGCTGGCCGAACGCGCCGTCGGCGCTGCACGAAGGCACTCGGCCAGCGCACCGGCCTGGCGGTCGCGCTCGCCACGCTCGGCCAGATCTGCGTGCGCGCTCGGCCACCTCGATCGCGGCCGAGCGCGTGCTGCACCGCGCGCTCGACGTCCGCAGGCGCGCCGTGCAGTTCCACGAGACCACCGGCGCCGTCTACGACACGCTCGCGCAGATGTCGCTCATGCGCGGCGACTACGAGAACGCCGCCGAGTACCTGCACGCGCGCCGCCGAAGCCTACGGCGCCTACGGCCGCAAGACCAGCCGCTGGTACGAGTGGTCGCTGCGCGTGATCACGGCGCGGCTCGCGACGCGGCGCGGCCAGCCCGACGAGGCGCTGCGCCATGGCCGACGAGATCGCGCACGCCGACGGCGCGCCGCCCGCCGAGACGCCTCGAAGCCGAGCTGATCGCGGCCGAGGCGCTGCTGCTCGGCGAGCCGCGTCGACGAGGCCGAGCATCGCCTCGCCGCAGGTCGAAGGCGCGCTCGACCCGCGCACGACGCCGGGCGCGTGGGGCGAGTTCCTGCGCGCTGCGCGGCGAGCTGCAGCGCGCGCGCAGGACCGGCCCAACGAGGCGTATCACGACATCGCGCAGAGCTCGAGCGTCTTCGAGCTGGTCGGCGAACGCTACCAGGCCGCGGTCAGCCAGCTCGCGCTCGGCCGCCTGGCGCGCGAGGCCGGCGCCCGCTCGACCGCCGACCGCCACTTACCGAGGCCGCGCGAGGTGTTCCAGGCGCTCGGCGCGCACGCGCGACCTCGAACGAAGTCGAGACGCGCGCTGGCCGAGCCGCCGGCGCGCCGGGCACCGGCGAGTACCTCGGCTCGCCCGCCGACGCCGACGACGCGCTCGTGCGGCGGCTGGTGGACGCCGTCGGTGCTGCCCGACCTGCTGGCGCGCGAACTGCGCCAGGCCGTGCTCGAAGCCGTCGCGGCCGACGTCGCCGTGGTCTTCGTCACGCCCGCCGGGCGGCGACGCTGCGGCTCGATCGCCCGCGCCGGCGGCGACGCCGACGCCGCGCGCACGCTGGCCGCGGCCGCGGCGCACCGGCGGCGCCTACGGCGGGCAGCCGATCGTCGTGCGAGCCGCTCGGCCGCGACCCCGACGGCCCGCGCGCGCTCGCCGTCGCCGTCGGCGCGGCCGCTGGAGCGACCTGGCGCTGCGCCGCGCGCGCATGATGGCGGCGGTGGCGCGACAGGGCTTCGACCTGTGCGGCGCGCGCGAGCGGCCCACGGCCGCCCGCGGTCGCCACCGGCGAACGTCCGCTCGAGCCGCTGCTGCCCGGCTTCCTCTGCGCCAGCGCCGGCGATGCAGCGCGTCGTCGAGCAGATCCAGCGGCTGCAGGGCAACGACCTGACGGTGCTCATCACCGGCGAGAGCGGCACCGGCAAGGAACTGGTCGCGCGCGCGATTCACGTCGGCTCGCTCGCGCAGCGCCGCCACCTTCCTGCCCTACAACTGCACGACGACCACGCGCGAGCTCGCCGACAGCCAGCTGTTCGGCCATCGCCGCGGCGCGTTCACCGGCGCCGTCTCCGATCAGCCCGGCCTGATCCGCGCGGCCGCCGGCGGCACGCTGTTCCTCGACGAAGTCGGCGACCTGCCGTTCGACGTGCAGCCGAAGCTGCTGCGCTTCCTCGAGCAGGGCGAGATCATGCCGGTCGGCGAGACCCGGCCGCAGCACGGTCGACGTGCGCGTGCTTGCCGCCACCAACGCCGACCTCGAACAGCGCGTCGCCGAAGGCAAGTTCCGCGAGGATCTCTACTACCGGCTGAGCGTGATCCGCATCCACGTGCCGCCGCTGCGCCAGCGGCGCGAGGAGATTCCGCACCTGACCACGTTCTTCCTGCGCGAGGCGTCCGACCGGCTCGGCAAGCCCGACGTGCAGCTGAGCCCCGAGGTGCTCGAGCCTGTTCGCCCAGTACTGGTGGCCCGGCAACGTCCGCCAGCTCCGCAACGAGGTGCAGCGGGCCGTCGCCCTGGCCGCGCCCGGCAGCACCGTCGATTCCCGAGCACCTCTCGCCCGACCTCACGGCCGAAGCCCCGCCGGGCACGAGACGCGGGCCGACCAGCGGCGGCGCGCCGCGGCTGCAGGCCGGCCAGACGCTGGCGAATCTCGTGGACGAGGTCGAGCGCGGCTTGATTGGCGAGACGCTGGCCAGGAGCGGCGGCAACATCGCCGAGTCGGCCCGCATCCTCGGACTGACCCGGCGCGGCCTCTATTTGAAGCTCAAGCGCCTTGGGCTCGACCCGCCGGTCCTCAGAATTGAGTATTCAGTATCCATTTCGAAAGTGCGATGGATACCAAGTATCCACCAAGGCTAACGTCTCTGACCTCTGACAGATCGCCATAAACGATCATCAATGTCCTATAAGTCGCTATCGAATACATTGATGTCGTCCATTGCCAAATCCGGACGCGGATCTTGGAGTAGTGGTTGGCATTGCACGTTCTGGTCAACCGACCACTGACACCCTGGAGCGACCCGTGGCCAACACTCAGCACTCGTCCATCGCCCTCAGCGCCACTCAGCGGACCAACGCACGCCAGCGCGTCGCGATGCCCGCGCGGCTGACCTGGAAAGACCAGGGCGGATCGGTGCGGTTTGCCTCGGTCGTCACCCGCGACGTGAGCGAGACGGGCGCCTTCGTGGAGTGCGCTGTCGGTCGCGCCGATTCCGCTCTTCCGCCTCGTGCACCTCCAGCTCGAGACGCCCGGCGCCCCGGCCACGCCCCTGGCCGCCGGACGCGTGCTCGCGGCGGTGTGGCGCGTGGAGCGGGAGCCGGCCGCCTCGGGCTCCCCCGCCGGCTACGCCCTGCGCTTCATGGTCGACCCGGCCGAACAGGCATGGCCGCGGCCCTCGCTACCTTGGCCGCCGACGATAGGCTGCCGGCGGCCAGCTAACCGGCGCTCGGCCCGCTTGCGCCAGTAGCGCGCCAGCCCCTGCCAGAGCTGATCGAACGGCGCTGCGGCCTCGACCGCCCGCGCTTCTTCCTCGGTCAGCACGCCGCGCACGTCCGCCCGCAGCCACGCTACCCACGCGGCACTCGCGCGTTGTCCTCTCGCCCGTCAGCCCGCCAGCGCCTGCCGCACCCGCTCGCCCGCGCGCGTCAGGGCCACGCGATAGCGCCGCAGGTGCGCCGCCGGATCCGCGACCTCGCCGAAGTGCGTCAGGAAGAGCCGCGCGGGCCGCCACGCCTCCAGATCGTCGAGCGTGATCGCCCAGCGCTCGAGATCGATGTCCGGCGGCGGCGTCGCCGGCAGCACGTAGCCCGGCCGCACCGCGATCCCTGCCGCATCGCCCGACGTAGGCCACGGCGTCGGCGTGGTCGCGGTAACTCACGTGATGCACGGCGTGGCCCGGCGTGTAGAGCACGTCGAAGCGCCGGCCGGCGATGTCGAGCGTCTCGCCGCCGCTGCAGCGCCCGCAGCGCCTCGGCAGGCACGGCCCGGAACTCGCCCCACAGCCGGTCCATGTCGGCGCCGTAGAGCCGCGTGGCGCTGGCCACCAGCTTCTCGGGACTCGCCAGGTGCTTCGCGCCGAACTCGTGCACGTAGACCGGCAGGCCGGGCACGCCTGGGCGAGCGTGCCCGGCCGCACCGGCATGGTCCAGATGGATGTGCGTGAGCAGCAGCGCACGCACGTCGGCCAACGCGTAGCCGTGCTGCGCCAGGCCCTGCTCCAGCGCAGTCCGGCACGAGGTGGGTCCGGGGTCGACGAGCACGACGCCGCCGTCGCACGGAATCGCCGCCGTGGCGATGACTCTCGCGCGTCCGAGGAACTGCAGGTCGATCGTGAACGGCATCGTCCGTCACCATAACACCGGGCCAATCAGCCGGTCCTTCGCCACGCGCCCCATCGTGTGCAGTTCCATCGGCATGCCGCGGTTGTCGCCGACGACGAAGTACCTGTCGGGCGCCAGCACGAACTCGGCGATGTGCCAGGGATGACGCAACGACACGTACGGCTCCTCGAGCTCGACCCGTTGACCGAAACCTGGCCGCTCGTGATCGACATCCGGTCGCCGGGCGAGGCGATGATGCGCTTGATGAGCACCGCGCGGTCGTCCTCCAGCCGCACCGCCGCCAGTTCTCCGCGCCGCGGCTCCCGGAGCCGATACGAGAGGCGGCCGACGATCATGAGCTGACCGTCCTGGATGGTCGGCAGCATGCTCGGCCCCGATCCGCGCACCGGCAGGATGCCGTAGGTGACGAGCCACGCGCTGAACGCGACGAGCAGCACGACCCGCACCGCGTGCGCGCCGGGTTCGCCCCGACGATCAGCCGTGCACACCTTCGGCCATGACCGCCGGGCCTACGGCACGCGCACGCGCACGACGAGCGGCTGGCTGAGCGTCGTCGACCACTCGTGCCGGCCGCGAGTTCCACTTCGTCGCCACGCGTCGCGAGCACCACGCCGGTGCCCGCGCCGGCGCCCACGGTGCCGCCCACGACCGCGCCCTTCTTGCCACCGGCAATCGCGCCAATCACCGCGCCGGCGCCGGCGCCGATGCCGATCTTGGCGGCATCCGACTTCTTCGTGGCCGCGGCTTCTCTGGCAATCGCTGCCGTCGCGATCGCGGTCTCCGAGTCGTCGATCACGATCGACGAGAAGCGCAGCACGAGCCGCGCGCGGCCCTTCACGCGGGCCGACGCGATCCGCCGCCGTGACGTGGCCAGTCACGGCCGCTCCCGCCGGCACGACCTCCACGCCATCGACCATCACCGCGCGGCGCAGCACGCCGCGCACGGTCTCTTCCACCCGGCTCGTGTCGGCGGCGTGCGCCGTCTTGAGTTCGATCGCCAACGTGGTGCCCGCCGGCACGGTGACCTCGGTGAACACGGGTGCGGGCGGCGCGCTGGGTGCAGCGGGCGACGCACTCGACGCGCGCGGGCCGCGGTGGAGCCGTCGTCGGGCCGGCGCGGCGGAAGGTGCGGCGGAAGGAGTGCCGGTCGTTCGGCGCGGCCGCTGGCCGCCGGCCGCGGACGCGGCGGCGGGGGCGGCCGCCATCGACTGGTGCGGCCGGGCTGACAGGAGTGGCCGGCGCGTCGCCGTGACCGGCGCGGCGCTCTCAGCCGGCGCGCCGGGGCGGCCGTGGCGCTGGCGCGGGCGCCGGGTGAGCCGGACCGGCGGGCGCCGAACACGCCGCGAGCAGCGCCGGTGAGCAGGGACCACGAGCGCTCGTGGTCATGACGGACGCCATCGAAATACGCATGTCAGAACCTCTCAGGCGGACGCGGCGCGAGCGCCTGGATCCGCCGAATCAACGCCGCGTCATTGGGGAAGAGCCCGGCCGCAGGCAAGCGGCCGAGCAACTCCGCCCATTGCGGCTCCCGTGCGAACACCGTCGTGAAAATCGGCGCGGCCTCGGCCTCCTTGCCGATCGAGGCCAGGGTGACGGCATGCCAGAACGGCAGCTCCATCACCTCGGGCGCCAGCCGGCTGGCCTCGCGGTATTCCGCCAGCGCGCCGTCCACGTTCTTCTCGGTCATCAACTCGTCGCCGCGATTGGCGTGCGTGTAGGCCCGCTGATAACGCACGAGCCGCTTCAACTCCGCCACCGGCGCGGCGTGATCTTCGACGCGCAGGTCGAACGTGCGGTCGCCGCCCGACCATGGGCGACCGCTCCCCTGCGCCTTCACGATGAGGATCGCCGCCGACTGCCGGCCGCGCAGATCGCCGCCGACGCTTTCGGCCGCCTCGAGCGCCGCCATCAGCCGATCGGCCAGATCGCCCGGCGCCTTCTCGTAGGCCGCGAGCATCGCCGGCCACACCGTGGCCTGGCCCATCATGTTGGCCTGGGCCGACACGCCCGCGCCCACCACATGCCCGGCGGCGGCAATCGCGCCCTTCCCGGTGTAGGCGTCGACCCGGCCGCGCGCGTCCACCATCGCCACCTGCCGGCCGTCCCGATTCGGGTCGGCCGCCACGAGCTGCCTCAGCGCGTCGGGCGCGCTCATGCCCTTGCGCATCAGGTCGAGCCCGCGCGGGCCGTAGCCCGGATCCACGAACGACTGCGTGGCCACCACACCCACGCCGGCCTCGGCCCACGTCACGATCGACCCCACCGAGAACCAGTGCGACTGCACCGCCACGCCCATCTCGCCCGTCTTGGGGTCGCGCGCCACGATCGAGTAGGTGTGCACGAGCGGGTTGGGCCGCCGCCGGCGCCGATGCCAGCCGGAACACAGCGCCGATCGACCCAACCCAACGTGAGCCTTTCCCGTGCGACGCCCGATCATCGATGCCCTCCTCGGCCCGCGGCGCGCCGCCCCTGTTCCTAGCATAGCCGCCACCGGCGCGCTCCTCCCGCCGTTCGTGGCAGGCAATCCCGGCTCGCCGACATCTGGGGAACCGTGCCGCCCAGCCGTCCCGTTATAGATCAGGGTCGATCGGATCCTGGAGTCTTCACAGATGCCAATAGCCCTTCTGATGCTTGCCGTGGTGTTGCTCGGGTCCGCCTGTTCGCAGCCGGCCGCGCCCGCCGCGCCCGCCCCTGCCGCCGCCGCCGCTCACCTCCGGCCTCGACCCGACCACCTTCGACAAGGCCGTGCGGCCGCAGGACGACCTGTTCACGCACGTCAACGGCGCCTGGCTCGCGAAGACCGAGATTCCCGCCGACAAGGCGTCGTACGGCGGCTTCGACGATGCTGTTCGACAACAGCCCAGGACGACTCTGCGCGCCATCGTCGAGGACAGCCGCCAAGACGCCCGGCGCCAGGCTCGGCAGCGCACAGCAGAAGATCGGCGACTTCTACGACAGCTTCATGAACGAGAACGCGGGCCGACGAGCTCGGCATCACGCCGCTCGAAGCCGAGTTCGCCGCAATCGACGCGCATCAAGACCAAGACCGATCTCGCGCGCCTACTTCGCGCGTCAGCTCAAGCTCGGATCGGCTGCGCGCCCGATCGGGCGGCGTGGAAGGCGACGCGCAGCACCCGACGCGAGACTCCTCTACGTCTTCCAGGGCGGCCTCGGCCTGCCCGACCGCGACTACTACCTGAAGGACGACGCCAAGCTGAAGGAGTATCGCGAGAAGTACGTGGCCTTTATCGGCACGATGCTCAGTGCCGCCGGCGATCAGCCGACGCGGCGAAGGCCGCGGCGGCGAGATCTTCGCGCTCGAAACGCGGCTGGCGCGCGCGCACTGGACCAATGTCGAGAACCGCGACGCGGTGAAGACCTACAACAAGGTGCGCCGCCGCCGACCTCGCCAAGCAGTTCCCCGGCTTCGACTGGGCGGCGTGGACCGCGGAGCTCGGCGTCGACGAGGCGCCGCCGTCGTCGTGTCGCAGCCGAGCTATCTGCAGGCGTTCGCCGCGGCCGTCGACCGAGCTGCCCGTCGATCGGTGGAAGCCGTACCTGAAGTTCCTCGCTCATCGAACGGCTTCGCGCCGTATCTCAGCAAGCCGCTCGTCGACGCCGATTCGGCTTCTACAGCCGCACGCTGCGCGGCGTCAAGGAACAGCAGCCGCGGTGGAAGCGCGCCGTCAACAACCTCAACGCCAACCTCGGCGAGATGCTCGGCAAGCTCTATGTCGAGACGCACTTCAAGCCCGAAGCCAAGGCGCGCATGGACGCGCTCGTGGAGAACCTGCGCACGCGCCTATGGCCAGGGCATCGACGGGCTCGAGTGGATGGGCCCCGAGACCAAGAAGCAGGCGCAGGAGAAGCTCGCGAAGTTCCGCCGAAGATCGGCTACCCGACAAGTGGCGCGACTACTCGAGCCGTCGAGATCAAGAAGGACGATCTGGTCGGCAACATGATGCGCGCGCTCACGGCCGATGCCGCGTTTCAGCTCGGCAAGGTGGGCAAGCCCATCGACCCCGAGCGAATGGGGCATGACGCCGCAGACCGTCAACGCGTACTACAACCCGGTGCGCAACGAGATCGTCTTCCCCGCCGCCATCCTGCAGCCGCCGTTCTTCGACCTCGCGGCGGACGACGCCGTGAACTACGGCGCCATCGGCGCCGTGATCGGCCACGAGATGGGCCACGGCTTCGACGACCAGGGCCGGCGCTTCGACGCCAAGGGCGTGCTGCGCGACTGGTGGACGGCGAAGGACGCGGAGGAGTACATGAAGCGCGCCAAGGGCCTGGTCGAGCAGTACTACGGCGCCAAGGAGCCGCTGCCCGGCCTGCACGTCAACGGCGAGCTGACGCTCGGCGAGAACATCGGCGACCTCACCGGCCTCGATCATCGCGCACCGCGCGTACCAGCTGTCGCTCAAGGGCAAGGCCGCGCCGGTGATCGACGGCCTCACCGGCGATCAGCGCTTCTTCATGGGCTGGGCGCAGTCGTGGCGCGCCAAGATGCGCGACGACGCGCTTGCGCCAGCAGGTGCTGAGCCAACCCGCACTCGCCCGACATGGTGCGCGAACGGCCCGCTGCCGCACGTGCCGGAGTTCTACGCGGCGTTCGGCGTGAAGGAGGGCGACAAGCTGTTCCTGCCGCCCGACGCGCGCGTGAAGATCTGGTAGCAGCGCGCCGCGGCCGAGCCGCGCAGCGGGCTACCGCCGCGAGGCCTGGCCGAACGTGTCGCAGGCTTCGATGTCGCCCTGCGACAGCCCGCGACGCAGCCATTGCGCGCGCTGCTCCGAGGAGCCGTGCGTAAACGACTCGGGCGACACCCGCCCCTGCGACCGGCGCTGCAGCGTGTCGTCGCCGATCGCCGCGGCGGCGCGCAGGCCTTCGTCCACGTCGCCGTCCTGCAGCATCTTCTCGCTGCGCGTGATTGCCCCACACGCCGGCGAAGCAATCCGCCTGCAGCTCCTGCAGCACCGACAGCCGGTTGCCCTCGGCCTCGCCGGCGCGCTGACGCGCCGCCATCACCTGTCCGACACGCCGAGCAGCGTCTGCACGTGGTGGCCCACCTCGTGCGCGACCACGTAGGCCTGCGCGAAGTCGCCCGGCGCGCCGAACTGCTGATCGAGCTCGCGGAAGAAGCCGAGGTCGATATAGACCTTCTGATCGGCCGGGCAATAGAACGGCCCGACCGCCGCGGAGTTGGTGCCGCACGCCGACTGCACGGCGTCGTCGAACAGCACCAGCGTGGGCGGCTGGTAGCGCTCGCCGGCCTGCTGGAACACGCGCGTCCAGGCATCTTCGGTGGAGGCGAGCACCACGGCGGCAAACTCGGCCTGCGGATCGCCCGTGGGCGCGCCCACCTGCCCCTGCTGTGCCGGCGCTTCGCTGCCCCCGCCGCCGATGCCGCCGGCCATCTGGAGCAGGGTGAGCGGATTGGCGCCCGTCAAGCCAGCTGACGATGAGCACGATCACGATGGTGCCGATGCCGCCGCCGGCAACGCCCCCAGGCACGCGCATGCCGCGCCGGTCTTCGACGTTGTCGCTTCGCCGCTGATCTTCCCACCGCATCGTTGCGCCCCCCAGTGGACCGGGGCACGCGAGAGCGCGTGCGCCGGGCCGGTCAATCATATGACAGACGACGGGCGGTTCAGGTCACACGTGCCCACGAGGCAGGTGGTGCCGGGGGTGGGAATCGAACCCACACGCTCCTTGCGGAACCCGGGATTTTAAGTCCCGTGCGTCTGCCAGTTTCGCCACCCCGGCGTAGCCCACACGATACCCGAGTCGCGACTGACTGGCTCAGACTCGGAATCAGATCATGCCCGGCCTCGGCCCGGCCGGTCACCGCGGGCTGCGTCAGTTCGTCGAGGCCGCGTGACCAGCGCCTCGGCGGCCGTCACCGGCCTGTCGCACACGAAGTCCCGGCACACGTAGGCCGCCGCCTCGCCGCTCGGCGCCGCCATCGCTGCCGTCCACGGCGCCACGGCGGCCAGGCGCGTCGCGGTGCCACGCCGTCACTGGCACGACCACAGCCGACGGCAGGAACCGTGACGCCAGGGCATGCGCAGCCGCGCAGCCGCCGCGCGCATCGTTGCCCTCGGCCACCGCAATCTCGATCGGCGGCAGCAGGGCCGTCGACGCCGCCGCCAGCATGAACGGCGCCACGCGCGGATGCGTCCGCAGCCTCGCGCCCCAGGCGGCCAGCACGCGCTCGGCCTTGCCCTGATACTCCGCCCGTCCGGTCAGACGCGCCAGCGCCAGCAGGTTCATCACCGCCACCGACGTCGCCGCCGGCTCGGCGCCGTCGTATTCCTCGAGCTGCGCAGCAGCACCGTCGGGTCCTCGCCCGTCGTGGCGAACCAGCCCTGGTCGCCGGCCGCGCCGAAGAGCGCGTCGTGCGCGCGTGCAGCGCGCACCGCCCACGCCAGCCACTGCGGATCGCCGTCGGCCTGGAACAGCTCGAGCAGGCCCCAGACCAGGTAGGCGTAGTCCTCGGCATACGCCGTCGATGCCGGCGTTGCCCGCGGCGATAGCGGCGCAGCAGCCGTCCGCGTCTCGGCGTCCCACAGGCGCGTCGCGCACGAAGGCCGCGCAGCGCTGCGCCACCTGCAGGTGATGCGCGCCGGTGCCGCCCACGCCCTCGCCCAGCGCGTCGCCCGGCGCCAGCACGCGCGCGGCGCGCGCGAACGCCGCGATCATCAGGCCGTTCCAGGCGGTGAGCACCTTGTCGTCGAGCTGCGGCCGCGGCCGCTGCTCGCGCGCCGCGAACAGGCGCTGCCGGCCGCGCGCCAGGGCCATGCCCACGTCGGCCGGCGTCGATGCCGGCTCTCGCTCGAGATCGCCGCAATCGACTTGGCGCGTGTAGAAGCAGGTTCTTCTTGCCGAACTCCTCCTGCGGATCGAACGGCGCGTTGCCGCCGGGCTTCACGCCGAAGCGCATCTCCCACACGCGGCTGTCGGGCCCGAGCGCCTCCACGATCTCGTCGCGCGACCAGATGTAGAACGCGCCCTCCGTCTTGTGTGCGCGCCCGGCTTCGCCCGCCTCGGCGGGCGGCACGCTGTCGGCGTCCTCGGCCGAGTAGAACGCCGCCGTCGGCGTCGGTCATCTCGCGCTGCACGTAGCGCAGCGTGTCTTCGGCGACCTGCGCGAAGAAGGCGTCGCCGCTCACCTGCGCGGCCTCGAGATACGCCAGCACGAGCTGCGCCTGGTCGTAGAGCATCTTCTCGAAGTGCGGCACGCGCCAGCCGCCGTCCACCGAATAGCGATGGAAGCCGCCGCCGATGTGGTCGCGCATGCCGCCGAGCGCCATGGCCCGCAGCGTGCCGAGCACCATCGCGCGCGGCTTGGCCTCGCCCGGTGCGCGCGTGCTCGCGCAGCAGGAACAGCAGCTCGCTCGGCCGCGGAAACTTCGGCGCGTCGCCGAAGCCGCCGCGCTGCTCGTCGAAGGCCGCCGCGAACTGCTCCACGGTCGGCGTCGAGCGCGGCGGCATCGGGCATCGCCGCCGTCGCCGGCAGCCGCGTCGCTGACGTCCGCAGCCGCTCGATCACGCGCGTCGGCCGACTGCCACGACCTCCGCGCGGTCGTCGCGCCACGCCCGCGCGATCTCGCCGCAGCACGTCGATGAACGCCGGGCGTCCCCATCGCGCCGCCGGCGGAAAGTAGGTGCCGCCGTAGAACGGCTTCAGCGTCGGGCGTCAGCCACACGCTCATCGGCCAGCCGCCGCTGCCGGTCGTCGCCTGCACGAACGTCATGTAGACGCGGTCCACGTCGGGCCGCTCCTCGCGGTCGACCTTGATCGCACACGAAGTCGCGGTTCAGCACGCGCGGCCACGGCCTCGTTCTCGAACGACTCGTGCTCCATCACGTGGCACCAGTGGCAGGTGGAGTAGCCGATCGACAGGAAGATCGGCTTCTCCTCGGCGCGGGCCCGCGCGAACGCCTCGTCGCCCCAGGGATACCAGTCCACGGGATTGTCGGCGTGCTGAAGCAGGTACGGGCTCGCCTCGCGCGCCAGTCGATTCATCCGGCGATCATATGCCGCGCTCCGAGCCGCTGCGATACACTCGTCGCCGGAGGCGATCGACAGCGTGACTGAGACCACCCCGCTCCGGGGCCAACGCGTGGTGATTCTGGTCGAGGCCGACTACGACCACGTCGACCTCGAGGCCACGCGCGCCGCGCTCGGCGCGGCCGGCGCCACCGTGCACGTCGTCGGTCCCATGCAGGGCCAGACCTACGTGAGCCGCAACGGCCCGTCGATCGTGGCCGAGTTCGCGGCCGGCACGCTGCGCGTCGGCCGACGTCGACGCCGTCGTCATCCCCGGCGGCTACGCGCCGACCGCATCCGCCTGCGGCACGCCATGGTCGATCTGGTGCGCGACGCGGTGGAAGCCGGCAAGCCGGTGGCGGCCATCTGACCACGGCGCCTCGGTGCTGGTCAACGCCAAGGCGCTGGCCGGACGCCTCGTCACGTGCTGGCCGTCGATTGCCGTCGACGTGAAGAACGCCGGCGCCCGCTACGTGGACCGGCCGGTCGTCGAAGACGGCAACGTGATCACGTCGCGCAAGTCCGACGACCTGCCCTTCTTCACCGACGCCATCAAGCGCCAGCTGATCGCCCGGCGGGCGTAGCCGCCGCCGAGCGCGGGCTTGGCCTGGCCGGTGCGGAACCGCACGTAGGCCGCCGTCACCTCCACGCCGTAGAGCAGCAGCACCGCCGACACGTAGATCCACAGCAGGAACACCACCACGGCGGCGACCGAGCCGTGTACCGTCCAGCGCGCCGGGTCGGCCGCATAGGCCGAGAACAGCGCGAAGGCGGCGCGCCACAGCAGCCCGGTCAGGATGGCGCCCGGCCACACGTCGCGGAACGACACCTGCACGTTGGGCACGTACTTGTGCACGAGGGCCACGCACAGAATCAGCAGCGCGATGGCGGCGTAGTCGGCGCCGGCGCCGCTCATGCGCGTCGAGCCAGTCGACCTGCAGGCCCAGATTGCCGAACCACCGCGCTTCGGCCACGCGCACCAGGCTCACGATCACGATCGCCGCCAGGAACATCGCGCCGGCCGAGGCCATCATCAGGAACGAGAACAGCCGGTGGCGCAGGAAGCTGCGCCGGCTTCTCCACGCCCCAGGCGTGATTCACGGCGGAACTGATGGCGCCGAACACGCCGGCCGAGGCGTAGGCCAGCGCCAGGCTGCCGCCCACCCCGATGCTGACCCGGTCGCGTGCTGAAGCTGTCGATCTGCCCGGTCACGAAATCGAACTGGCCCGGGAAGTAGCGCAGCACGAAGCGCACCACCTCGTCGCGCGCCACCGGGTCGGCCGTGAACGAGCCGATCAGCGAGAACAGCAGCAGCAGGAACGGGAAGAGCGACAGCAGCGTGTAGTAGGCAATCGCCGCCGCGTGCGTGAGGCCCTCGCTGCTGTAGAGCTCCACCACGCCGCGCCCGGCCGCCCGCAGCACCAGCCGCACGCCGGTCAGGCCTCGCCCACCGCGGCCACACGCCGCCGCTTCACGTCGCGCGCCCACAATCCCGTGCCGCCGCATCTTGTTGTAGAGCGTCGGCCGGTAGAGGCCCAGAATCTGCGCCGCTTCCTGCTTGTTCCAGTTGGTGCGCTCGAGCGTCTGCAGGATGGCCATGCGCTCGATTTCGGCCAGGGTGCGATGCGCGGGAATCGCGAACGCGTCGTCGTCGCTCGGTCGGCGCGCAGCGACGTCGGGCAGGTCCACCGGCTGGATGTCGGCCGTGCGCGTCACCAGCACCGCCCGCTCCATCGCGTTCTCGAGCTCGCGCACGTTGCCCGGCCAGCGATTGCGAATCAGCAGGTGGTAGGCCGCCGGCGCTCACGCCGCGCACCGACTTCTGGTGCCGGCGCGCGAACTTCTCGACGAACCAGTCGCACAGCAGCGGAATGTCTTCGGTGCGCTCGCGCAGCGGCGGCACCCGCAACATGATGGTGTTGATGCGGAAGTAGAGATCCTCGCGCAGCCGGCCGTCGCGCAGCGCCGCCTCGAGGTCGATGTTGGTGGCGCAGATCAGCCGGAAGTCGACCTTCACGAAGCGCTCGCTGCCGATCGGCCGGTACTCGCGTTCCTGCAGCACGCGCAGCAGCTTGGTCTGCAGGTAGGCCGGCATCTCGCCGATCTCGTCGAGCATCAGCGCGCCGCCCTCGGCCAGTTCGAGCAGGCCGATCTTGTCGGCGTTGGCGCCGGTGAACGACCCCTTCTTGTAGCCGAAGAGCTCCGACTCGATCAGGTCCTTGGGAATGGCGGCGCAGTTGATCTTGATGAACGGCCCGGCCGAGCGCGGGCTGCGCTGGTGCAGGGCGTTGGCGATCAGTTCCTTGCCGGTGCCGTTCTCGCCCTGGATGAGCACGTTGGCGTTGCTCGGCGCCACGGCATCGACCAGCTCGAACAGCTCGCGCATCACCTCGCTCTGCCCCACCACGGCGCCCATGCCGTCGGGGTCGCGCAGCTTGGCGCGGAGCTGTTCGTGGGTCACCCGCTCATCGACCTGCCGGCCGGCGCGTTCGAGGATGCCGACGATGCCGTCGGGATCGAGCTGCGACTTCTCGACGAAGAAGAAGGCGCCGGCCTGACCGGCATCGAGGGCGCGCGCAATCGTGCCCTGGCCGCTGATGACGATCACCTCGGTGCCTGGCGCCCGGTCCTTCATGCCCTTCAGCACGTCGAGGCCGTCGCCGTCGGGCAGCAGCAGGTCGAGCAGCACGATCTCGGGGTGCCACTCGTCGAACAGCGCATCGCCGGTGCGGCCGAGACCGGCAGAGCGCACCTCGAAGGCCGGCTCCACCGGAGCCTGCTCGATCACCATCTTCAGCCAGTCCACCGTGGCCGGGTCGTCATCGACGACCAGCACACGACGACGGCGCGCTTGCACTCGAGCCATGGTCCAAGTCCCATTATTCCCCAAAGGCCGCACCGGAGGTCCGCCCGCGTTCTGGGCCATCCGCTATAATCCGGTCATGGCGGACGCGCCCTCCCTGCCACCCATCACCCCGATCCTCTCGGCGCTGCGCGCGGGGCCGGCGCAAGCCGGCGACGACAAGACCGTGTGCGAGCGCTGCGGGGCCGAGATGTACCGGATGCACGCGGTGTGGCGCTGTCCGGCGTGCCGGTTCAAGACCGACTGCTGCGGCTGGTAGCGCCGTCCTCCCCCGTCTGCCCGCGCGCTGGAGCTCCATGGACGTTCTCGAGTCGCAGATTCGCACCGCCGCTCCGGAGTTCGCGCAGAATCGCGCGCGGATGGCCGCCCTCGTGGCCACCTACCGCGAGCGTCTCGCGCTCGTGAAGCAGGGCGGCGGCCCCAAGTATCTGGAACGGCACGCCGCCCAGGGCAAGCTGCCCGTGCGCGACCGCATCGATCTGCTGCTCGATCCCGGGTCGCCGTTCCTCGAGTTGTCGGCGCTGGCCGCCTGGGAGATGTACGACGGCGGCGCGGCCTCGGCCGGCGTGGTCACCGGCATCGGCCGCGTGTCGGGGCGCGAGGTGCTGATCGTGGCCAACGACGCCACCGTCAAGGGCGGCACCTACTATCCGCTCACCGTCAAGAAGCACGTGCGCGCGCAGGAAGTGGCGCTGCAGAACCACTTGCCGTGCCTCTATCTCGTGGACTCGGGTGGCGCGTTCCTGCCCCTGCAGGCCGAGGTGTTCCCCGACCGCGATCACTTCGGACGCATCTTCTACAACCAGGCGCGCATGTCGGCGGCGGGTCTTCCGCAGATCGCGGTGGTGATGGGGTCGTGCACAGCCGGCGGCGCCTACGTGCCGGCCATGTCCGACCAGACCATCATCGTGAAGGGCACGGGCACCATCTTCCTGGCCGGCCCCCCGCTCGTGAAGGCCGCCACCGGCGAAGAGGTCACGGCCGAAGAACTGGGCGGCGCCGACGTGCACACGCGCCACTCCGGCGTGGCCGACTACTTCGCCGACGACGACCGCCACGCTCTGCATCAGGCGCGCACCATCGTCGCCACGCTGCACTCGGTCAAGCCGGTGCACGGCGACGTCACGGCGCCCGAAGATCCCCTCTACGACCCGGCCGAGATCTACGGCGTCGTGCCGGGCGACCTGCGCACCCAGTACGACGTGCGCGAGGTGATTGCGCGTGTGGTCGACGGCTCGCGCTTCGACGAGTTCAAGGCGCGCTACGCCCCCACGCTCGTGTGCGGCTTTGCCCGCGTGCACGGCCGCCTCGTGGGCCTCGTCGCCAACAACGGCGTGCTCTTCTCGGAGTCGGCGCTCAAGGCCACACACTTCATCGAGCTGTGCAACATGCGCGGCGTGCCGCTGGTGTTCCTGCAGAACATCACGGGCTTCATGGTGGGCCGCGAGTACGAGCGCGGCGGCATCGCCAAGGACGGCGCCAAGATGGTGCACGCGGTGGCCACCTCCGTGGTGCCGAAGTTCACCGTGCTGATTGGCGGATCGTTCGGCGCCGGCAACTACGGCATGTGCGGCCGCGCCTACGAGCCGCGCTTCCTGTGGATGTGGCCCAACGCCCGCATCTCGGTGATGGGCGGCGAGCAGGCGGCCGGCGTGCTCACCACGGTGAAGCGCGACCAGCTGGCCCGCGAGCGGCACGTCTTTCTCGGCCGACGACGAGGCCGCCATCCGGGAGCCGATCCTGAAGAAGTACGACGAGGAAGGCTCGCCCTACTACTCGACCGCGCGCCTGTGGGATGACGGCATCCTCGATCCCCTCGACACGCGCACGGCGCTGGCGCTCGGCCTGTCGGCCGCCGCCAACGCGCCCGTGCCGCCGGCCAAGTTCGGCGTCTTCCGGATGTAGGCGCCGCATGTATCAGTTCCTTGCCGTCCGCCGCGACGGCCCCGTCGAGTACCTCACGCTCAACCGGCCCGACGTGCGCAACGCGTTCAACGACGAGGTCGTGGCCGAGCTGCACCTGTGGGCGACGCGCGTGGCGGCCGACCCCGACGTGCGCGCCGTGGTGATGGCCGGGGCCGGCAAGGTGTTCAGCGCCGGCGCCGACGCGGCCTGGATGGCGCGCATGGCCGGGGCCGGCGTGGAGGACAACGAGCGCGATGCCGCGCGCCACCACCGCCATGCTGCGGGCCATCAACGCGCTGCCGGTGGCCGTGATCGGCCGCGTGCACGGCGCCGCCCTGGGCGGCGGCGCGGGCCTGGCGGCGGTGTGCGACATGGTCGTCGCCGAGACCCGCACTGTCTTCGGCTTCACCGAGACGAAGCTGGGGATTCTGCCGGCGATGATCTCGCCGTTCGTGCTGGCCGAAGATCGGCGTCTCGGCCGCGCGCGAGCTGTTCCTCACCGGCATGCGCTTCGACGCGGCCCGCGCCCAGACCATCGGCCTCGTGCATGCCGTGGTGCCGGCCGACGAGCTCGACGCCGCCGTGGCCCGCTACGTCACCGAGATCCTGTCGGCCGCGCCCACTGCGGTGGCCGCCGCCAAGGCGCTGATTCCCGCCGTGTCGGGACGCGCCCCCGAAGACGTGGCGGACCTCACCGCCCGCGCCATCGCCGCGCAGCGCGGATCGCCCGAGGGGCAGGAAGGCCTGCGCGCGTTCCTCGACAAGCGCGACCCGTCATGGCTGGTGCGGTGATGCGACGCGTGCTCATCGCCAACCGCGGCGAGATTGCGCTGCGCGTCATCCGCGGCTGCCAGGCCGCCGGACTCGAGGCGGTGGCGGTCTACTCCGACGCCGACGCCGAGGCGCCCCACGTGCAGGCCGCCGACGTGGCCGTGCGGATCGGCCCGCCGCCGGCCGCGGAGAGCTACCTCAACGTGCCGGCCCTGCTCGAGGCCGCGCGCGCAGACCGGCGCCGACGCCGTGCATCCTGGCTACGGCTTCCTCTCGGAACGCGCGCACTTCGCCCGCGCCGTCGAGAAGGCCGGCCTGATCTTCATCGGCCCTCCGGCCGACGCCATCGAACGGCTCGGCTCGAAGACCGGCGCGCGCCGCCTGATGGAAGCCGCGGGCGTGCCGGTCGTGCCGGGCATCACGCTCGACGATCAGCGCGATGCGGCCTTGCTGGCCGCCGGCGCCACGCTCGGCGCCCCCCTGCTCGTGAAACCGGCCGCGGGCGGCGGCGGCATCGGCATGAAGACCGTGCGCCAGCTCGACGAGCTGGCCGCCGCCCTGGCGCAGGCGCGGCGCGAGGCGCAGGCGGCCTTCGGCAACAGCACGCTCTATCTCGAGCGGCTGATCGACCGGCCGCGCCACATCGAGGTGCAGATCTTCGGCGACCGCCACGGCGAGATCGTGCATCTGTTCGAGCGCGAGTGCTCGGCCCAGCGGCGTCATCAGAAGGTGGTCGAGGAAACGCCGTCGCCGGCCGTCACCCCGGCGCTCCGCGCCCGCCTCGGGGCGGCGGCGGTGGCGGCGGCCCGCACGGTGGGCTATCAGAACGCCGGCACGGTCGAGTTCCTGCTCGAGGGCGACGGCGACGACGCGCGCTTCTACTTCCTCGAGATCAACGCGCGCCTGCAGGTGGAACACCCGATCACCGAATGTGTCGTCGGCGTGGACCTCGTGCGGGCGCAGCTGGCCGTGGCCGCCGGTGATCCGCTGCCCTGGCGCCAGGCCGACCTGACGCAGCGCGGCCATGCCATCGAATGCCGCGTCTACGCGGAAGATCCGGCGCGCGGTTTCCTGCCGCAGGCCGGGCCGCTCCTGCGCTACCGCGAGCCCACGGGTCCGGGCCTGCGCGTCGATGCCGGCGTGGTCGAGGGCGGGGCCGTGTCGGTCTACTACGACCCGATGCTCGCCAAGCTGATTGCCCACGGCGAAACGCGTGAGCACTGCCTCGCCCGGGCGCGCGAGGCACTCACCCGCTTCGAGATCCTTGGCGTGCACACCAATCTCGCCTTCCTGCAAGCCCTGCTCGCCCACCCCGCGTTCGTGGCGGGAGCCGATCGACACGGGCTTCCTCGATCGGCACCTCGCCGACCTGAGCGGCGCCCTTCCGGTGCCACCCGAAGTGATTGCCGCGGCGGCGTGGCATGCCTCCTTCGGCGGCGCGCCGGCCACCACGGTCACGCGCGCGGGGGCCAGCCTCGCCGATCCCTTCGACACGCTCCGCGGCTGGCGAGGCTGACCATGGCGAAACGCTACCGGGTGCAGCACGGCGACACCTCGGCCACGGCCGAGACGCAGGCCGAGGGCGTCGTGGTCGTGAACGGCGTGTCGTGCACCGTGGCCCCGGCCGGCGCCGACGCGCTACCGTGTGACCACACCAGACGGCCGCGTCACGTTCGTGTCCGTGGCCGGCCGCGCACCGGCGCTCTGGGCCGGCAGCGGCGGGCGGGCCTACGAGCTCGACGTCGACGCCTCGCGCCCGCGCCCGCACCGGCACGCGCGGGGCCGGCAGCGACATGACGCCACCCATGCCGGCCACGGTCGTGAAGGTGATCGTGGAGGTGGGCGCCACGGTGGAGGCGGGCGCACCGGTGGTGATCCTCGAAGCCATGAAGATGGAGCTCACGATTCGCGCGGCCCACGCTGGCGTGGTGCGTGCTGTGCGTTGTGCGGTGGGCGATCTGGTGCGGCCGGGCACGGTGCTCGTGGAGATCGACCAGTGACCACGCCCGAGCGCGCCACCATCGTCGAGGTGGGCCCGCGCGACGGCCTGCAGAACGAGGCCGCGGCCCTCTCCACCGCCGAGAAGGTGCAGTTCATCGACGCGCTCACCGCCGCCGGCCACCGCGTGATCGAAGTGTCGGCCTTCGTGTCGCCGAAGTGGGTGCCGCAGATGGCCGACGCCGAAGCGGTGTGCGCCGCCATCGAGCGGCGGGCGGGTGTGCGCTACACCGCGCTCGTGCCGAATCTGGCCGGCCTCGACCGGGCCCTGGCGGCGCGCGTCGACGAGGTGGCGATCTTTGCCGCCGCGTCGGAACGCTTCAGCGCCGCCAACCTCAATCAGTCGATCGACCAGTCCCTCGCGCGCTATGCCGAGGTCACGCGCCGCGCCCAGGACAGCGGCCTGCGCGTGCGCGGCTACGTGTCGTGCGCCTTCGGCTGCCCGTTCGAGGGCGAGGTGGCGGTGCCCGCGGTGGTGCGGGTCACTCAGGCCCTGCTCGATCAGGGCGTCTACGAAGTGGCCGTGAGCGACACCATCGGCGTGGGCCATCCCGGGCCAGGTGCGGCAGGTCGGCACTGGCCCTCGCTCGCCGCGGGCATCCCGGCCGCGCGCCTGGCGCTGCATTTCCACGACACCCGCGGCACGGCCCTGGCCAACGTGCTGGCCGCGCTCGACCTCGGCGTGACCACCTTCGACGCCTCGGCTGGCGGCCTGGGGGGCTGTCCCTTCGCCCCTGGTGCCGCAGGCAATCTGGCGACCGAAGACCTGCTCTACATGCTCGACGGGCTGGGCGTGGCCACGGGCGTGGCGCTCGACGAAGTGATGGCCGCGTCGACTGCCCTGGCGCCGCGCCTGGCGCATCCGCTGCGGTCCCGCTACGTGCAGGCGGTACTCGCCTCGCGGGCCCGCGGTTCGTCGGCCGTGGCTACTTGAGGTCGGCGGGCACCACGTCAGCGCCGAGCATGGCCGTGGCGTCGAGCGGGGACGGAACGGCCGCGTCGCGGGCGACCGCCCGCGCGGCCAGCAGCGTCCCCACGGACACCCCGGCGCCGATGCCGCACAAGGTTACGGCGGCCAGCACCAACACCGCTCGGGTCGTAAGGCCGCGCAGCGCGAAGCCGATCGCCGGCATCGGGATCGTGTGCGCGCCGGCGTTGAGCGACGAGGCGAAGTAGGCGGCGAGGTCGCGTGGCCCCTGGTGCGCCGGCAGGCACGTGAGGGAGGCTCCGAAGGCCCGCGTCGAGCCGAACGTGTCAGGGGCCCGGCGCGCCATCTCGATGGCATCCCAGAGCGGCATCGGACACACCCCCTGGCCAAGAATGGCGCTGAGCAACTGGCCCGCGCGTTCGACCGCCCGACGGGGCACCGCGCGCCCGGCCGGCGGAAACGACACGCGGCCGCTCTTCGACAACAGGATTCTGGTCGAGCGCGGGCACGCCATGGCCGGGCTCGAGCCGCGCGCAGATGGCCTGCACGATGGCCACCGCCTCGACCCACGTGGGCTCCACGCGGGCCACGGCGTCGACGAGCCGCATGGCGCCACCCTGGGCAGGGTCCGACAAGGCCGGCGGGGTGTAGAGGGTGAGCGGCATGCGACAGTTTTGTAATTGGCCTTATATCATGCCGGCCGCTCGAGCAGAATCGTGAGGTCTTCTTCATTGTGCAGCGGCCCGGGCGCCACCGGACCCAGACTGCCGAAGACCAGCGCCGCCCGGTAGCGTAACGGCGACAGACGATGCACCCAGCAGCGCGCGATCTGGCCCTGGGCCGACATGCGCTCGGCCTCCCGCTCGAGGGCCGGCTTCGACAGACGTAGTTCGCTCCTCGTGCCGGGCCGGATCCACTCCTGGAGTTCGAGCAGCGCCCCACCGCTCGAGACGTTGAGCACGCGCACGTGGACGCCGAGCGAGAGCTTGGCGTCTTCGTCGAGACCCAGGATTTCGGCGCTCAGCCTGGGCTGCGAGCGCCGGTCGGAGACCGAGGCAAGGGAGAGCGGCAAGGGGCCAGGCGGCTGTGGCGCAGAGGGATTCATGTGCAACCCCCTCCCAAGCACGGACCGTACCAGCCGAATCCTCGCAGGATTTTCCGCGGATCCTGCTGGTTATGCCGTTGCTTAGTCGTTCCCGTGGGCCACTCTTTGTCCATTTCTGGAGGACTATTTGACCAGTGGCCCCCTCCCACGCCAGACTTTTCTTCCTCGGCCGTCTTGCCTTTACCGGTCGGCCAAGGCCTGTGCGGGGTCGGTGGCCGCGGCGCGCCGTGCCGGTACGGTGCAGGCCACGAGTGCCGTGACGGTGAGCACCGTCACCACGGCCACGAGCACGGCCGGCTCCATCGCGTCCACCTCGTAGAGTTGCGCCTGCAGGACCGTGCGCAGCGCCCAGGCCCCCGCCAGCCCCGCCGCCACGCCGACGCCAATCACCAGAGCGCCCTCGCGCAGCACCATCTGAAAGATGCCGGGCGCGCTGGCGCCAAGCGCCATGCGGATGCCGATTTCGCGCGACCGCTGTGCCACCTGGTACGCCAGCACGCCGTAGAGCCCCACCGCACAGAGCAGGAGCGCCACGGCGGCGAACGTCACCGCCAGGATCATGGGCGTGCGCCGATCGGTCATGGCGCCGTCGAGCCGGGCGCGCATGCTGCTCACGTCGTAGACCGGCACGGCGGCATCCACCCCGCGCACGGCCGCGCGCACCGCTGACGTGAGCAGCTCGGGTGGCTGCGTGGTACGGATCACGATCGACACGCTGCGGTCGGTGGATTGCGCGAGCGGAAAGTAGTAGGCGCCGAAGAGACCCGACCCAGCCGGCGCGGCCAGGGCGCGCAGCCGCACGTTGCGCACGACGCCCACCACTGTGAGCCACTGGTCGTCGGCGGGCGGCTTCAGCATGTCGCTCGGATCGGACGGAAAATAGAGCCGCCGCCCAATCGCGTCCTGGTCCTTCCAGAAGCGCTGCGCCAGCCGCTCGTCGACGATGACGACCCGGGGCGCTCCGGCGCCGTCGCGCGCATCGAAGGCGCGGCCGCGCACGAACGACATTCCGAGCGCCTCGGTGAGTCCCTCGCTCACGCGAATCTGCGACGGCGAGATCACGGATTCTCCCGGCGCCATCTGGTAGCCCTCCGCCAGGATGACGCTGTCGCTGTAGTCGCCGCTGAACGGCAGCGAATCGGTGAGCCCGGCGGCGCTCGCGCCCGGAATAGCGCGCAGGGCCAGCAGCAGCCGGTCGTAGGCGCTGCGCAGCGCGGCGTCGTCGGCGTAGCGCGCCGCCGGCAGCGCGATGCGGCCGGTGAAGACGCCTTCGGCGCGAAAGCCCGGATCGATGGCCAGCACCCGGCTGAAGCTCGCCAGCAGCATGCCAGCGCCCACGAGCAGCACCAGCGCAAATGCCACCTGTCCGGTGACGAGCACGCGGCGCATCGCCAGCATGCGGCGCGACGCGGTGCCCGAGCGGCCTTCTTCGCGAATGGCGCCGGCCACATCCAGGTGACGCAGCCGCAGCACCGGCAGCACCGTCACGAGCACGCCCACCAGGGCCACGAGCCCGAGCGTGTAGGCCGCGACTGCTCCATCGAGCCCGATCTCGCCGCCGCGCGGCAGCGCGTCGAGGCCGAGCCAGCGGCGCGGCGCGCAGCGCCCACCAGCCCAACAGCAATCCCAGGGCGCCGCCCATGGCCGTGAGCACGAACGCCTCGGTGAGAATCTGGCGCGTGAGCGACCCGAGCGAGGCGCCGAGTGCCAGGCGCGTGACCATCTCGCGCACCTGCGCCGTGGCTCGCACCGACACGAGGTTGGCGACGTTGAGCGCGCCGATGAGCAGCACGAAGGCGGCAAAGCCCCAGAGCAGGCGCAGGGTCTGGCGGGATTCGGCCACCAGGTCGTCGTGGAAGCCGAACAGCACGGTGTGGAAACCGGCGTTGATGAGCAAGGGCTTGAGCGCCGGGAAGCGGTCGAGGTTGCGCGCGTTGAGCGCATCGATTTGGCGCTGCGCCTCTTGCAGGGTGGCGCCCGGGGCCAGACGCGTGAGCATCTGCCAGCTGTTGCTGTGGCGCCGATCGTCGGCCCGCTCCGCTGGGGTGAAGGCCGCGGCCGTCCACATCTGCACCTCGTCGCGTCACGAAGCGGAAACTCGGCCGGCAGCACCCCGACCACCGTAAAGGGCACGCCGTTCACCCGCACCGACTGGCCGATGGCCGAGTCCTGCCCGGCAAAGAGCCGCTGCCACAGGCCGTAGCTGAGCACGACCTTCTCGTGCTGGCCGTGCTCGCCATCGGCATCGGCAAAGAGCCGGCCGCGGAACGGCGCCGTGCGCAGGATGCGGAAGAACGACGGCGTGACCGGCATGCTGGTCACCCGTTCGGCCTCGGCGCCGCCGTCGCCGCCGAGCGTGGCGCCCTGGGTGCGATAGAGCGCGATCGCCTCGAAGGCCGTGGTCTCGCGCACCCGGTCGTCGTAATCGGGCACGCCGTTGTCGCCACGCAGCGCGCCGGCGCCGGGGTAGGCGTTGTACATCTTCACGAGCCGGTCGGGCTCCGGGAACGGCAAGGGGGCGAGCAGCACCGCCTGCACCACCGCAAAGATGGCGGCATTGGCGGCCAGGCACAGGGCCAGCGTGGCCACGGTGGTGGCCGTGAACGAACGGTCGCGCCAGAGCGCGCGTGCGGCGTGTTTCAGATCCCGCGCGAGCTGATCGAGCATGCGGCCTCCTGGTGACGGGCGGTGCTCAAGGAGACGGACAGGTCCGCCCCCGTGTTCCGCTATGCGCCGCCATGCCATCATGGCGCACCCATGGCCGCCGCGGATCACCCGTCCACGACCGCCGTCGCCACGTTGCGGCGCCGGCTCATCCCGTTCCTCTTCCTGCTCTACGTCGTGGCCTATCTCGACCGCGTGAACGTCGGCTTCGCCGCGCTCGACATGAACCGCGACCTCGGCTTCAGCGCGGCCGTCTACGGCCTGGGGTCGGGGATCTTCTTCGTGTCGTACACCCTGCTCGAGGTGCCGAGCAACCTGATGCTGGCGCGGGTCGGCGCGCGGGTGTGGATTGCCCGCATCATGCTGACCTGGGGCCTCGTGTCGGTGGGCATGGCCTTCGTGCACAACGCCACCACCTTCTACCTGCTGCGGTTCCTGCTCGGGGCCGCCGAGGCCGGCTTCTTCCCCGGCATCATCTACTACCTCACGCAGTGGTTTCCCGCCCGCGAACGGGCCCGGGCCGTGGCGCTCTTCATGACCGGCACGGCCATCGCCGGGGTGA
Source organism: uncultured Acidobacteriota bacterium (assembly GCA_963814395.1). Taxonomy (GTDB): domain Bacteria; phylum Acidobacteriota; class Vicinamibacteria; order Vicinamibacterales; family UBA2999; genus CADEFD01. Next base: position 357,784 of record CAWFCS010000019.1, on the reverse strand, counting down.
TCGGCGGCCCGATGTCGAGTGCGCTGCTGCTGCTCGACGGCACCTGGGGCCTGCACGGATGGCAGTGGCTGTTCGTGATCGAAGGGATTCCCGCGCTGCTGCTGGCCCCGGTCGTGCTGCGGCGGCTCGACCAGCGGCCCGGCCACGGCCACCTGGCTCTCGCGAGCCGAGCGCCGCCTGGCTGACCGCCACGCTGGCCGCCGAACACGGCCGCGCGCCCGCACGTGCACGGCACGACCTGCGCGCCGCGTTCGGCAGCGGCCGGCTGTGGGCGCTGGCGGCCATCTACTTCGCGATCGTGCTGGCCATCTACGGCGTGAGCTTCTGGCTGCCGCAGATGCTGCAGACGCTGGGCACGGCCTCGTCGGCCACGGTGGCGCTCGTGTCGGCGATTCCGTATGTGGCGGCGGCGGTGGCCATGGTGATCGTGGGCGGCCATTCGGATCGCACCGGCGAACGGCGCTGGCACGTGGCGCTGTCGGCGCTCGACTGGCGCGGCGGGCTTCGCGCTGGCGGCACTCGTGCCCACCTCGCTCGGCGTGTCGCTCGCGGCCCTGTCGCTCGCCGCCATGGGCGTGTGGGGCACGCTGGGGCCGTTCTGGGCGCTGCCCACGGCGTTCCTCACCGGGCGCGCCGCGGCGGGCGGCGTGGCGCTCGTGAACTCGGTGGCCAACATCGGCGGCTTCGTCGGTCCCACCGTGGTGGGCTATGTGCGCGACCTCACCGGCAGCTTCGCCGCCGGCCTGTGGCTGCTCGCCGCCGGGCTGGTCGTGGGCGCGGTCATCGTGCTGTGCCTGCGGCCCACCAACGGCGATACTCGTTGAAACGCGCATCGCCGCGTGCAGCATCTGAAGGAGTGTACCCGCACGTCGCGGGCACGGAGGTTTCCGATGTCGATTCGAGCCGTCAAGCGTCACGTCACGTCCACCCCCACCCTCGAAGGTGCCGGCGTGCATCTGCGGCGCGCCTTCGGCTTCGGCGAGACCGACGACACCGATCCGTTCCTGCTGCTCGACGACTTCCGGAACGACGTGCCCGACGCCTACAGCGCCGGCTTCCCGTGGCATCCGCATCGCGGCATCGAGACCATCACCTACGTGCTGGCCGGCACGGTGGACCACGCCGACAGCCTGGGCAACGCCGGCGCCATCGGCCCCGGCGACGTGCAGTGGATGACGGCCGGCCGCGGCATCGTGCATCAGGAGATGCCGCACGGCGACCCGCACGGCCGCATGCACGGCTTCCAGCTCTGGGCCAATCTGCCGCGCGCGCACAAGATGACCGCGCCGCGCTATCAGGAAGTGGCGTCGAAGGACGTCACCGAGGTGACCGACGACGACGGCACGAAGGTGCGGGTCATCAGCGGCGAGTTCTGGGGCCGCCGTGGCCCGGTGGAAGGCGTGGCGGCCGACCCGCAGTATCTCGACATCACGCTGCCGCCTGGGCGTCGACCGGACCATTCCGGTGGCGCGTTCGAAGAACGTCTTCGCCTACGTGTTCGACGGCGACGGCAAGTTCCGCAACGCGTCGGCACCGCTGCCGGTCGTGACCGACGTGGTCACCGAAGGCGCCATGCTCGACGACGACTCGGCCACGCCGAGCACCGATGTGGCCAATCGCTCGCTCACGGTGTTCGACACCGGCGACGAGATCCGCGTGCGCGCGGGTGAACGCGGCATGCGCTTCCTGCTCGTGTCGGGCGCGCCCATCCGCGAGCCGATCGCGTGGCGGGGTCCGGTGGTGATGAACTCGCAGGAAGAGCTGCAGCAGGCCTTCGCGCAACTGCGCGCGGGCACCTTCCTCGACATCCGCTAGCCACGCGCGAGAAGACCTGGGCACGGGCGGCCGAGCGGCCGCCCGTGGGCCTACGCGTAGGTGTCGATGCGGCCCGGCGGTGCCTTGGGCGCGTCCTTCACCAGCTCGATGAGGGAGGCGGCCACGTCCTTCGCGACGTCCTGCTGCTTCTTCAACACCAGGATTTCGCGTTGCACTTCACGGGTGGCGGCGGACGGGGAGATCGGATCGACGCTCATGGCCCAGAGAATCGGCCGGCGCAAGCGGAGCTTGAATGTGGTGAGTGTCGTCTGGCTTCGTGAGCGCTCCGGCGGACAGCCTTCGCGAAAATCGAAAGCTGGAGGCGCCGCCCGGATTTGAACCGGGGATGGAGGTTTTGCAGACCTCTGCCTTACCACTTGGCTACGGCGCCGTCTTGGGGGATGTGCGGGGTTCGTGCGGCTGGGGGCTAGTGTCTCACAGGACCGGTGCCGTCCGCCTTCGCCCTACGGGCTTCGGCGCGACATCCTTCGCTGAACGCTCGCTCGACAGGGCTCGCCGAGCCGTAGCCGCGAGCGAAGCGAGCGCTTGGCGAAGGTTGGAGCGGGAAACGGGATTCGAACCCGCGACTTCGACCTTGGCAAGGTCGCACTCTACCACTGAGTTATTCCCGCCCGGGACTGTCCACGAAGTGTAACAAAGCCCCATGCATTGGGCAAGCAGGAGCCTGGGGACGCGATCCGCAGATGGTGCCCTACCCCGCCGCGCCGCGCAGCACGCGGGCGGCCTTTTCCGCCGGCACCGGGTTGATGGCGGTGCCCGTGCCGATGTCGAAGCCGGTGGCGCGCAGCACCCGCGGCACCAGCTCCAGGTGCCAGTGGAAGGCCGCATCGACCGCGGCGCCGTAGGGCGCCGAGTGCAGCACGGCGTTGAACGCCGGGCGCCCGAGCTGCGCGTCCATCTGGTCGAGCACCGCCCGCAGGGTCGTGCGCCAGCCCGGTGATGTCGTCGGCCGGCGCTGTTTCGAACCGCGCGGCGTGGTGCCGTGGCACCAGCCACACCTCGAAAGGCGCGCGCGAGGCATACGGCGCCAGCGCCACGCAGGTGGGCGTCGTCCGTCACGACCCGCGTGCCGGCGGCCAGTTCCTGCGCCACGAGGTCGCAGAACACGCAGTGGCCGGTCGCGGCATGGTGCCGCTCGGCGCCCCGCACTTCCTCGTCGATGCGCGGCGGCACCCGCGGCATGGCCACGATCTGCGAGTGCGGGTGCGCCAGGCGGGCGCCGGCCTTGGCGCCGTGATTCTTGAAGGCCAGGGCGGCCTTCATGCGGCCGTCGCGGCGCAGGTCGGCGATGCGGTCGCGCCACGCCAGCAGCACGGCGCCAAGATCGGCGGCGGGCATCGTGTACCACGACGCGTCGTGGCGCGGAGATTCCACCACCACTTCGTGGGCGCCCAGGCCCGGCTGGTGTTCGAACAGGCCGTCGCGCACGGCGTCGCCGCCGGCCTCCACCCGCAGCACCGGCACGCGGTTGGGCACCACGCGCAGCTGCCAGCCCGGGGCTGTTTGCGGGGGTGCCGCCGCGCACGGCCAGAATCTCGTGCCCGGCCACGTGCTCGTGGCCCTCGCACAGCGGACACGGCTGGTCGGTCTCGGGCGGATGCTCGTCGAGGTCGAAGTCGCGCAGACGCACCGGCGCGTCGCCGGCCACAATCACCCACTGCCCCGTTACCGGGTCGGCTCGCCACTCGGACATCGGATCATCGTACCACCGGCTGGGCCGTTACCAGCCCGGGCGGAACGCGTTCGGGTAGATCACCAGCACCGGCGCCTCACCGGGCGCGCATGGTGACGGCCACCACATCGAAGCGCGCCGGCGCGCGGGTCAGGCCGTGGCGAGCCAGGTAATCGGTGGCCATGGCCACGAGGCGTCGCTGTTTCTCCGTCGTGACCGCGCCCGCCGGATCGCCGAAACTGCGTCCCCGCCGCGTCTTCACTTCCACGAACACGACCGTCTGATCGTGGCGCGCGACGATGTCGAGTTCGCCGAAGCGCGTGCGATAACGCCGCTGAAGAATGCGGTAGCCGCGCGCCTCGAGCGCCAGGCATGCGCGCGTCTCGCCTTCGAGGCCCAGAGCCTGCCGCGCGTAGGTCATGCCTCCGCGGCTGCAAGTCCCGCGCCTGCCGCTGCGGCCCGGCCTCGGCCCGACCCACCGCCAGAACGGCCCTACGAGGACGCGGTGATGGCCGTGAGGCTCTCGTCGAAGATGCGCACGGCCGTATCGGCCTGCGCCTTCGACAGCACGAGCGGCGGCGAGAAGCGCACGGCGTTGCGGCCGGCACCGAGAATCAGCATGCCGCGCGCAAACGCCTCGTCGACCACGCGGTCGCGTTCGGTCGTGGCGCGTTCCTTGGTGACGCGGTCGCGCACCAGCTCCACGCCGATCATCAGGCCCTTGCCGCGCACGTCGCCGATGATCGCGTGTTTGTCCTTGAGGGCCGCCAGACCTGCCATCATGTGCGCGCCCACGTCGGCGGCGTTGGCCACGAGCGTGTCGCGCAGCAGCTGGATGGTGGCGATGGCCGCGGCGCACGACACCGGGTTGCCGCCAAACGTGCTGGCGTGCGCGCCCGGCGGCCAGGTCATCACCTCGGCCTTGGCCAGCGCCACGCCGAGCGGCATGCCGGAGGCAATGCCCTTGGCGGCGGTGACGATGTCGGGTTCCACGCCGAAGTGCTCGATCGCGAACATCTTGCCGGTGCGGCCCATGCCCGACTGCACTTCGTCGACCATGAGCAGCATGCCGTGTTTGGTGGTGAGCGCGCGCAGCCGTTCGTGGAACACCTTGGGCGGCACCACGTAGCCGCCTTCGCCCTGGATCGGCTCGACCAGCACCGCGGCCACGTCATCCGGCGAGATCAGGTGCATCAACACCTGGTCTTCGAGGAAGCCGAGACACTCGGCGCTGCAACTGTCGGGCGTGAGGCCCACCGGACAGCGGTAACACGTGGCGTAGGGCGCGTGGAAGGTGCCCGGCGCCATCGGCCCGAAGCCGCGGCGCTGGATGGCGCGGCTCGACGTGAGCGAGAGCGACCCGAGCGTGCGGCCGTGGAAGCTGCCCAGGAAACCGATCACGCCGAAGCGGCCGGTCTTGTAGCGGGCCAGCTTGATGGCGGCTTCATTCGCCTCGGTGCCGGAGTTGGCGTAGAAGGTGCGCGACGGCCCGGCAAACGGCGCCACCGCCGCCAGGTCTTCGCCGAGCTTCACCTGGGGCTCGTAGTAGAAGTCGGTGCCCGACATGTGCAGGAATTTCTGGGCCTGGTCGACGATGGCGGCCACGACCGCTGGATGCGAGTGGCCGGTCGAGTTCACGGCGATGCCGGCGGCGCAATCGAGGAACACGTTGCCGTCCACGTCTTCCACCGTGGCGCCCGTGCCGCGCGCGATGACGAACGGATAGCCGCGCGTGTAAGAAGGCGACACCACCTTGCCGTCGCGCTCGATGATGGCCTTGGCCTTCGGCCCAGGCAGAGCCGTCTTCAGGATCGGGGCGTCCATCGTCTCCTACTTTCGTTTCCAGCGCGTGCCTTGGGGACCATCTTCCACCAGGATGCCGAGCGCCAGCAGCTCGTCGCGCAGCCGATCGGCGGCGGCGAAATCGCGCCGGCGGCGTGCGTCCTGCCGTTCCTGCATCAGCCGCTCCACGTCGGCTTCGGGCACGCCGGCTGCTGGCATCCTCCGCGGCCCGAAGCGAGACGACGCCAATCACGGCGTCGAAGTGCGTGAAGGCGTCGCGAATCCCGGCCACGTCGGCCGCGCCCACGTCGCCCGCGTCGATCGCCGCATTCAGCGCGCGCACCAGCTCGAACATCTCACCCAGTGCGGCGGCGGTGTTGAGGTCGTCGCTCATGGCCGCATCGAATCCGGCGCGCGCCGACGCCACCCGCGCGGCGATCTCGTCGTGTGCGCTGCCGCCCGTAACCATCTCGAGGCGCGCCAGGAAGTCCGTGAGGCGGCTGCAGCGCCGCCTCGGCCTGGGTCATGCCCGGCCCAGGTGAAGTTGAGGCGGGTGCGATAGTGCGCCGACAGCAGCAGGTAGCGCAGCGTCGAGGCCCGGAAGCCACGCGCGGTCACGTCGGAGATCGTGAACACGTTGCCGAGCGACTTCGACATCTTCTGGTTCTCGACCAGCAGGTGCTCGAAGTGCACCCACACGCGCGCGAATGGATGGCCCGTGGCGCACTCGCTCTGCGCGATCTCGTTCTCGTGATGGGGGAACACCAGGTCGATGCCGCCACAGTGGATGTCGATGGGCGGCGCGCCGAGCAGGCGCAGCGCCATGGCCGAGCACTCGATGTGCCACCCCGGACGGCCGGGGCCCACGCCCGCGTCCCAGGTGGGCTCGCCGGCCTTGGTGGCCTTCCACAACACGAAGTCGCGGGCGTCTTCCTTCTCGTACTCGTCGGTGTCGACGCGGGCGCCCGACAGGATGCCGGCGTGATCGAGGCGCGCCAGCCGCCCGTAGTTGGGCATGGTCGCGATCTTGAAGTAGATCGAGCCGTCGCTGCGGTAGGTGTGGCCGCGCGCTTCGAGGGCCGCGATCATGTCGCTCATGGCCTGGATGTTGGCCGGGTCGGTGGCGCGGGGATTCTCTTCCGACGGCTCCAGCCCGAGCGACGCGCAGTCTTCGTGGAAGGCCGTGATGTAGCGCTCGGTGTAGTCGGCGAGCGGCACGCCTTCGCGCAGCGCGCCGGCGATGGTCTTGTCGTCGACGTCGGTGAAGTTCACGACCTGCCGCACGTCGAAGCCGGCCACGTACTTGAGCGTGCGGCGCAACACGTCGAGGCCGATGAACGTACGGAAATTGCCGATGTGCCCGCGAGCGTAGACCGTCAGGCCGCAGGCATACATCCGTACCTGATTGCCGGCTGCCGGCGCGAACGGCTCGCGCTGCCGGGTAAGGGTGTTGTAGAGACGCATGGACACGACCTCAGGCCATTCCCTGGCGGATGTGGCAGACCTGCCGGCCGCCGTCGACCGCCCACTCCACCGACAGGCCCGGCCCGCGCGACAGATGGGTGGCCGACAGCTCGGTGGCCTGCCCGCCCGCCACGAACACATCGAGGCACTCGGCGGTGCGCCGGAAACGGACGTCGATCGGACTGCCGTCATCGCGGCTGGCGGCGATGGCGGCTTCGGCCGCCGTCACCACCTCGTCGGCCACGGCCGCGGCCACGGCCTTGCCCCCGGCATACGAGGCCACGTGCGACGCCAGATCCCGCACGGCACCGAGCATCGCCCGCCCGCCGCTGACCTGCATCGAGAATTCGAACGACGTCTGGTTCATCGTCACACCGATATGTTGTCGAACAACCGCTGCGCCCGCCGCACGTCGGTCTCGATCTGCTCACGCAGCGCATCCACGTCGGGAAAGCGCCGTTCGTCGCGGAGCCGCTGGATGAAGCTCAGCGACAGCCGCGCGCCGTAGACGTCGGCATCGAAGCCCAGCAGGTGGGTTTCAATGGTCACCGCCCCCGCCGCCTCGAACGTCGGCCGCACGCCGATGTTGGTGATGGCCGGCCAGCGGGTGCCGTCGAGTTCCGCGGTGGTGGCGTAGACCCCGCTCGGCGGCACGAGGTCATTGTCGGTCGAAAGGTTGGCCGTAGGGAACCCCAACTCGCGCCCGCGCCTGGCGCCGGTCACGACCTCGCCCTCGATCGTGTAGTGATGGCCGAGCAGCGCGCCGGCCTCGTCGACGCGGCCCTCGCTGACCAACCGACGGATCCGGGTGCTCGACACCACGAATTCCTTGTAACGCACTGGGTCGATCTTCTCCGTGCGGAAGCCATACTGGCCACCCAGGGCACGCAGCACCGAGAAGGTGCCGGCACGTTCGTGCCCGAACAGGAAGTCAGCGCCGACCCACACTTCGGCCACCCGCAGCCAGTCCACGAGCACGCGCCGCACGAACGCCTCGGGCGTGTAGCGCGACAGCTCGGGCGTGAAGCGCACCACGGCCACGCCATGCGCGCCGGCTCGTTCGAGCGCGGCGATCTTCTGCGCCATCGTCATGAGCAGGGGCGGCGCCTTGTCGGGTCGCACCACGCGCGGGGGGTGCGGGTCGAACGTGAGCACCACGCCCACGCCACCCCGGTCGGCGGCGCTGCGCCGCACGCGCTCGATGATCTTCTGATGGCCGCGATGCAGGCCATCGAAGTTGCCGAGCGCCAGCACCGGACTCACCCAGCGCGGCGGCCGCGGATCGTCGGGAAAATGGATGACGTCCACGGTCAGGCCGGCTCCATCCGCTGGCCAGCCGGCGTCACGGCGCGGGCGGTCGGGATCGTGTCGATGGTGTCGATGGTGACCACCTGGCCGTCGTGGGCCAGGGCCATGCCCGGCGGCAGGGCCGCGCACGTGGCGGCGTGCGGCAGGTCGTGGCAGATGTGCGTGAAATAGCTACGGCGCGCGCCGATGCGGGTGGCCGCGGCCACGGCCTCGGCCACGGTGAAGTGCGTGGGGTGCGGGCGATGGCGCAGCGCGTCGAGCACGAGCACATCGAGACCTTCGAGCAGCGCATACGACGGTTCCGGAATGGCGCTGCAGTCGGTGAGGTAGGCAAACGTGCCGATGCGGAAGCCGAGGATCGGCCGGCGGCCGTGCAGGATGGGCACCGGCACCACTGACACACCGTCGACCACGAAGGGCCCGTCGATCTCGCTGAGCGCAAGTTGCGGCACGCCGCCGCCGGCACCGGACGGCGCGGTGAAGGCATACGCGAAGATGCGGCGCAGCTCGGCGCCGGTGACCGCGTCGGCGTAGACCGGGATGTGCGCGCCCTTCACGGCATTGAAGCGGCGCAACTCGTCGAGGCCCATCACGTGATCGGCGTGGCTGTGGGTGAAGAGCACCGCGTCCACGCGGGTGATGCCGTTCGTGAGCGCCTGCTGCCGCAGGTCGGTGGCGGTGTCGACGAGCAGCGCTGGGCCGCCGGCGACGTCCAGATGAATCGAGGGGCGCAACCGGCGGTCGCGCGGGTCATCCGAGTGGCACACCGCGCACGAGCAGCCGATCATCGGCACCCCATGCGAGGTGCCGGTGCCAAGGAACGTGACCCGGGCCGCCGGCATCAGGGCCGCCCGCCGGCACCCTTGACCGCCACGAACCGCATGCGCAGTTCGTAGAGCACCTGTTCCAGGAACTGCCGTTCCTCGTTGGTCAGGTTGCCTTTGGTCTTCTGGTCGAGCATGGCCATCACTTCGATGACGTGACCCGCCTGCTCCAGATTGGGGGCACGCGTTTCGCCCGTGGTCGGATCGGCGACGTCACCGAAATGCACCGCCGCGCTGCTCGCGAGCGAGTAGAGAAAGGCGATGAAGCTGACGCGGGGGTCGGCGCTGGACGGGGGTATTTCAGCCACGGCTGACAGAGCCCGAATGGTAGCATAGCGCCCGACGCCGCACTGCTGATGAGTCCTTCCGCCGGCACCCGTTTCGACGACCTGGTCCGCATCATGCGGGCGCTGCGCGCCCCGGGCGGCTGCCCGTGGGATCGCGAACAGACGCTGCAGTCGCTGCGGCCGTTCGTGCTCGAAGAAACCTACGAGCTGCTCGATGCGCTCGACCGGGGCGACCTGGCGAGCCTGCGCGAGGAACTCGGCGACTTCCTCTACGAGGCCGTCTTCCTGGCGCAGATCGCCGAAGAGGCCGGCCATTTCAGCATCGGCGACGCGATCGACGGCATCGCCACGAAGCTGGTGCGGCGCCATCCCCATGTGTTCACCCCCGACGGCGTGCCCCTGGCCGACGCCGGCCCCGGCCTGTCGTCCGACGAGGTCGTGCGCAAGTGGGAAGAATTGAAGGCCGCCGAACGCGGCGTGACCGGCCGCGTCGAGCCGTCGATTCTGAGCGGCGTGCCCAAGACCCTGCCGGCGCTGCTGCGCGCCTATGAAACCTGCGCTCGCGCCGCCACCGTGGGCTTCGACTGGGCCACGGCCACCGATGTGCTCGACAAGATGGACGAGGAGCTGCGCGAGTTGCGTGTGGCGGTACGCGACCGTGACCGCGATCCGCAGGCGGTCGAAGACGAACTGGGCGACCTGCTCTTTGCCTTCGCCAACTACGCCCGGAAGTTGCAGGTGGAACCCGAGGCCGCGCTCCGGCGTGCCGCCGACAAATTTCAGACGCGCTTTGCCGCCATGGAGCGCATGGCTGCCGCCAATGGCGTGGCGCTGAAGGCGCTGACCCTCGAGCAGCAGAACGCAGTTGTGGCTGCGCGCCAAAGCCCAGACCGCGCCTGCACCCGCGGCTGCACGATCGCTCACCAAGGAGACCGCATGACCAGCATCGACACGCTTGTGGCTGCTTTCGAACGGGGACGCCTCTCGCGCCGCGACCTGGTGCACGGCCTGGCCGCCATCGTGGCGGCCGCCGCGGCTGCGCCGGCCCAGGCGCAGGCGGCACAGCCCGCGGTGCCGCCCATTCCGGCGCTCTCGCTCAATCACGTATCGCTGGCCGTCGCCGACCCCGAGGCCTCGAAGCAGTTCTTCCAGCGCACCTTCGGCATGCCGGTTGCGTCCACGCAGGGCACCGGCATCAACCTGGCCCTCGGCACGAGCTTCCTCGGCCTCTACAAGATGCCCAACCCCGGGCGCGTCGATCACGTGTGCCTGGGCGTCGACAACTACGACGTGAACGCCATGGCCGCCAAGCTCGAAGCACAGGGGATCAAGGCCACGATCCGCAAGGACAAGCCTGAGGTCTACTTCAACGACCCCGACGGCATCCGCTTTCAGCTCGAAAACAAGGACTACCGCGGCTGAACGTGCCACCACCGGCGCCGGCCGGTGAACGACGACACCTCGATGGACTGGCCGTTGGTGCGCACCGTGATCTCGCCGTCGTGATCGGTGCGCCACACGTCGGCCCCCGTATCGCGCAGACGATCGAGCACCACCCGCGCCGGGTGGCCGAAGGGGTTGCCGGCGCCGGCGCTCACGAGGGCCACCGCCGGTGACAGGCTGTCCAGAAAGGCCTGTCCTGAGCTGCTGGTGCTGCCGTGGTGCGCCACCTTCAACACCGTGAACAGCGCGGCGCCGGAGACCTGCCGCGACGTGGCTGCTGCCTCCGCGTTCGTGGCCACGTGTGACTCCACCGCGGCGCCGATGTCGCCGGTGAGCACGATGCGCACGCCGTCGAGCGTCACCGCCACCGCCACCGAGTCGTCGTTGCGCACGCGCTGCCGCTCCCACTCAGCGGGTCCGGGATGCAGCACCTGCACCGCCGCACGACCGATCTCAACGGAGTCACCAGCCGCCACCCGGCGCCAGGAGGCGTGCGCGGCATCGGCCGCGTCACGCAACGCGGCCGTGGCGGCATCGCCTTCGACCGGGATACCCGTCCACACCTCGCGCGGCGCGAACTCGCGCACGAGCGACACGGCGCCCCCGATATGGTCGGCGTCGGCGTGGGTGACGAGCAGATAGTCGACCTGACGGATGCCGCGGGCGCGGAGCGCGGGGCCAACAACGCGTTCGCCGATGTCGCGGCCATCGCCCCCCACGCCAGCCGCATCCACCAGCAGCCGGCGGCCGTTTGGGAACTGCACCAGCAGGGCTTCGCCCTGGCCCACGTCCAAGGTCGTGACGCGCAAGTCGCCCGTGGGCCACGCCACGAGGGTGGCGGGCGCCACGGCCACCCACACCACGATGGCCGGCAGCGCCAGCGCGGTGCCCCGGCGCACCTGCGCCGCCCGCTGGGTGTCGCGGGCTGGATGGCGCGCCCACAGCCACGCCGCGAGCACGCCGTAGTAAGTGACGACGGCGGCCGCGCCGGGCGGCGACACCCGCCACGATGCCCACGGCACGAGGTCGACGAGCCGGGCCGAGTCGGTGACGAGTGCCGATCCGACGCGCAGGGCCGCACCGAAGGCCGGCAACAGCACCGGCGCCACGACATCAGCCACGACGGCCCCGGCCGATGCCAGCTGGGCCACCGCCATGCCGGGAATGGCCACGGCCGAGAGCACGAGACCGGCCAGCGTCACCTGCTGGAACACGGCGGCCACGATCGGCAGAAGCGCCAGTTCGGCCCACACCGACGCCAGCAGCAGCGTGCGCACCCACGACCGCGCCCGCGATTCCCCCATCGCCGCTGGCGGCAGGCCCACCATGATCCCGGCCGTGGCGGCCGTGGTGAGCCAGAAGCCCACGTCGAAGGTCAGCACTGGATCGACCGTGAGCAACACGCCCGCCGTGAGCGCCAGCACGTTCAGCGCGGCGCCGCGCTGGTCCAGCGCCTGCGCGGCCATGCCCACGAGCGCCATGCCGGTGGCCCGCAGCACCGACGCGCCCCCGCCCACCACCACTGCATAGGCCACGAGCACGACCGCGGCCGCCAGCAAGGCGCGCCGGGGCCGGCGCGTGAACGCGCGGGCCAGGGTCAACACCACGACAGTGAAGAGCGCGATGTTGCCGCCCGAGATGGCAATCACGTGATACGTGCCGGCGCGCTGCAACTGCTGCTGCAGCGTCACGTCGAGCCCGGCGCGATCGCCGACGAGCACGGCGGTGCCAATGGCCGCGGCCTCTTCGCCCTGGGGTCCGGCCGCGCGGCGAAGCGCGGCGCGGGCCCGCGCTCGAATCGCCGCGGCGGTTTCGCTCACCACCGACCCGCGCGCCACCAGCTCCACGAGCAGCGCGCTCTTCACCGAGGCCGCGACCGCGGCGCGGCGCCGCACCAGGTCGGCGCGCGCGTCGGGCGCGCCGGTATTGCGGAACAGCCGCGGGGGCCGCACCGTGGCGGTCATGGTCACCCGCCGGCCGGCCCGCCACTCGCGTGCGCGCGCGAGCGCCAGGCCGCCGGCCACCGTCGCCACGACGCCGCCCTGCGCCGCGGTGGCACAGCCGCACGGCCCGGCCCACAGGCGCGTCACCTGCACCCGCAGCAACACGGCGCGGCCGAGCACCGCGGCGTCGGACGTGAGCGTGCCCTCGAGACGCACGGTGGCGGCCTCGGTCGCCACCTCCCCGCTGCCGTCTTCCGGCGCGGCCGCGACGTCTGCGGCGAACGCGCCGGCCTCTTCGAGCGCCGTCACGAGCGTGGGGCGGGCCACCGCCGTGAAGGCCAGCGCGCCGAGCACCGCCGAGACGCACGCCACGCCCACCAGGCCACTGGCCACCGAGACGCCGGACCACCCGGCGCGCCAGGCCGCCACGGCCGCCGCCCACGCGCACACCGCCAGCATCAGCGCGGGCGTCTGCACCCACGGATGCGCGACGCCAAGCGACGACCCTGCGGCGAGCGCCGCGGCCAGGAACACGGGCAGATACGGCATGCGCCGTACCTACTGCAAGATGCGGGCACACTCGCCCGGCAGCGTGCTGGCGTAGCGGCGAGTGAGGACGCGCGGCAGAACACCGCGCTTTTCGCCACCTGGCGCGCGGCGGCGGTACGCCGCAACTGCTACGAGACGCTCGCGGCGGTGAGGTAGTACTCCTGCAAGGAGCACACGCCGAGCTCGCGCCCCTTGAGGGCGCGCACGGCGTCGACCGCCGCGGCCGCGCCGGTCATCGTCGTGATGCACGGAATGCCCGCCATCATCGCCGCCCGCCGCACGGCCTTGTCGTCGAAGAACGACTCGAGCCCGAGCGGCGTGTTCACCACCATGTGAATGCGCCGGTTGACGATCTCGTCGGCCAGGCTCGGCCGGCCTTCGTTCACCTTGAACACCACGCCGCACTCCACGCCGTGGGCGCGCAGGTACACGGCCGTGCCGCGCGTGGCCGTCAGGGCAAAGCCCAGTTCGGCCAGGGCCTTGGCAATCGGCACCACCAGCGGCTTGTCGTCGTTGTTCACGCTGAGGCAGACCGTGCCTTGTTCGGGCAGCCGGTTGCCGGCGCCGAGCATGGCCTTCACGAAGGCGTGGCCGAAGTCGGTGGCGCCGCCCATCACCTCGCCGGTGGACTTCATCTCGGGTCCCAGGATGGTGTCCACCCCAGGGAAGCGGATGAAGGGGAACACTGGGCTCTTCACGAACACGCCGGCTGGCACCAGGTCGTGCGTGAAGCCCAGCTCCGCCAGGGTCTTGCCCATCATCACGCGCGCCGCCAGTTGCGCCAGCGGCACGCCGGTGGCCTTGGCCAGGTAGGGCACGGTGCGCGACGCGCGCGGGTTGACCTCGAGCACGAAGATCTCGTCGTCCTTGAGCGCGTACTGCACGTTCATCAGGCCGACCACCTTGAGCGCCCGCGCCATGCGCCGCGTGTAGTCGCGCAGCGTGGCGAGATGCCGTTCCGACAGGCCGGTCGGCGGCACCACGCACGAGCTGTCGCCCGAGTGGATGCCGGCCTCCTCGATGTGCTCCATGATGCCGCCGATCACGACCGCGCCGGTGGCATCGGCCACGCAGTCCACGTCGAGTTCCTTGGCGTGCTCGAGGAACCGGTCGATGAGAATCGGCCGGTCGTTCGAGACATCCACGGCGGTCGACATGTAGCGGTCGAGCGACGCCACGTCGTAGACGATGGCCATGTTGCGGCCGCCGAGCACATACGAGGGCCGCACCACCACCGGAAAGCCGATCTTCGCGGCGGCCTCGCGCGCCTCGGCCCGCGACACGGCCGTGCCGCTCGAGGGCTGCGGGATGCCCAGATCCCAGAGCAGCTGCGAGAAGCGCTTGCGGTCTTCGGCCAGGTCGATCGAATCGGGCGAGGTGCCCACGATGGTGACGCCCGCCTCCTGCAGCGGCAGCGCCAGCTTGAGCGGGGTCTGCCCGCCGAACTGCACCACCACCGACACGTCGGGATTGCCCTGCCGTTCCCGCTCGATGATCGCCATCACGTCTTCGAAGGTGAGCGGCTCGAAGTACAACCGGTCGGCGGTGTCGTAGTCGGTCGACACCGTTTCCGGATTGCAGTTCACCATCACCGTCTCGAAGCCGTCCTTCTTGAAGCCGAACACGGCGTGACAGCAGCAGTAGTCGAACTCGAGACCCTGGCCGATGCGGTTGGGGCCGCTGCCCAGGATGATCACCTTCCTCGCCGGAGTCGGATCGGCCTCGCACTCCTGCTCGTAGGTGCTGTACATGTAGGGCGTGAACGACTCGAACTCCGCGGCGCAGGTGTCGATGCGCTTGTAGACCGGACGCAGGCCCTGCTCGTGGCGCTTCTCGCGCACGGCCGACTCGTCGACGTGCAGGATGTGGCCCAGCTCGTGGTCGCCGAAGCCGGCGCGCTTCAGCGTGCGCATCAGGTCGGGCGACATGTCGCGCAGGCCCACCATCTCGGCGGTCTGACGCAGTTCCACCAGCTCGGCGAACTGCTCGAGGAACCACGGGTCGATCTTGGTGAGGTCGTGCACGCGCTCGGTCGTCCAACCGCGTTCGAGGGCCTCGAACACCGCCCACATGCGGCGATCGGTGGGCACCGAGAGCCGGCGGCGCAAGTCGGCGTCGAGCTCGTCGGGCGTGGCTTGTTCGGCCGGCGCGCCGGTGCGGGCGCTCGTGCCGAAGAGCCGTCCTTCCTTGCCGAGCTCGAGCGAGCGCATGCCCTTTCAGGAACGCTTCCTTGAAGGTGCGGCCAATCGACATGGCCTCGCCCACCGACTTCATCTGCGTGGTGAGCGTGCGGTCGGCCTGCGGGAACTTCTCGAAGTTCCAGCGCGGGATCTTCACGACCACGTAGTCGATGGTCGGTTCGAACGAGGCCGGCGTGAGCCGCGTGATGTCGTTGGGGATCTCGTCGAGGTGGTAGCCGAGCGCCAGCTTCGCGGCGATCTTCGCAATCGGAAAGCCGGTGGCCTTCGAGGCCAGCGCCGAGCTGCGCGACACGCGCGGGTTCATCTCGACGATGACCATGCGGCCGTCGGCCGGGTTGATGGCGAACTGGATGTTCGAGCCGCCGGTCTCCACGCCGACGCGGCGGATGATGCGGCGGCCGGCGTCGCGCATCCGCTGGTATTCCTTGTCGCTCAGCGTGAGGGCCGGGGCCACGGTGATGCTGTCGCCGGTGTGCACGCCCATCGGGTCGATGTTCTCGATCGAGCAGATGACCACGAAGTTGTCGGCCACGTCGCGCATCACCTCGAGCTCGAATTCCTTCCAGCCGATCACCGACTCCTCGATGAGCACTTCGTGCACCGGGCTCATCTCGAGGCCGCGCCCGCAGATCTCGCGGAACTCGTCGATGTTGTAGGCGATGCCGCCGCCCACGCCGCCCATCGTGAACGAGGGCCGGATGATGGCCGGGAAGCCGGTGGTCTCCACCGCTTCGAGGGCTTCGGCCATGGTCTTCACGACGCTGCTGCGCGGCACGTCGAGGCCGAGTTCGATCATGGCGTCGTGGAACAGCTGCCGGTCCTCCGCCACCTTGATGGCTGGAATGGAGGCGCCAATCAGCTTCACGCCGTACTTGTCGAGCACGCCGGCCTCGTGCAGCGCGACCGCGAGGTTGAGCGCCGTCTGCCCGCCCACGGTGGGCAGAATCGCATCGGGCTTCTCGCGCGCGATGATGCGCTCGACCACGTCGACGGTGAGCGGCTCGACGTAGGTGCGGTCGGCCATCTCCGGGTCGGTCATGATCGTGGCCGGGTTGCTGTTGACCAGCACCACCTCCAGCCCTTCGTCGCGCAGCGCCTTGACGGCCTGGGTGCCGGAATAGTCGAACTCGCAGGCCTGGCCGATGACGATCGGACCGGAGCCGATGACGAGGATGCGTTTGAGATCAGTACGTCGCGGCATGTCTGGGGGCTCGATCTGTCAGTGGGCCTGTTCCATCAGGTCGATGAACTGCCTGAAGAGGTAGTCGGCATCGTGCGGACCAGGCGAGGCTTCGGGGTGGTACTGCACGGAGAACACGGGCTTGTCGATGTGGCGCAAGCCTTCGACCGTGCCGTCGTAGAGATTGCGGTGCGTCACCTCGGTGCCGGCGGGCAGCGAGTCGGGGTCGACCGCGAAGCCGTGGTTCTGCGAGGTGATCTCGACCTGGCCGGTCGCGAGCTGCTTGACGGGATGGTTGCCGCCGCGATGGCCGAACTTCAGCTTGTAGGTGCTGGCGCCGAGGCCGAGGGCCAGCAACTGGTGGCCGAGGCAGATGCCGAAGATCGGCCGGTTCGACGCCACGAGCGCCTTCACGTTCGTGACGGCGTAGTCGACCGCCGCCGGGTCGCCGGGGCCGTTGCTGAGGAAGATGCCGTCGGGTTGCCACGCCAGCACGTCGGCGGCCGGCGTGGTGGCCGGGAACACGCGCACCTGGCAGCCGTGCGCCACGAGCCGGCGCAGGATGTTGGTCTTCATGCCGTAGTCGTAGGCGGCCACCTTGAAGGGCCGCGACGCCTGACGCTCGGGCGTGATGGCGAAGCTGGCGGCCGACACCGCATCGGCCAGCGACAGCGTGTAGTCGTAGGGCGCGGCGCAGGTGACGTCCTTGACCAGGTCGGAGCCCTCCATCTGCGGCACGGCTCGCGCGCGCTCGACGAGCGCCTGCGGGTCGTGCGCGCCGGTGGCGATCACGCCGCGCATCACGCCGGCCGAACGCAGCTTGCGCGTGAGCGCGCGCGTGTCGATGTCGGCAATGGCCACGATGTTGTTCGCCGTCAGGTAGTCCTTGAGCGTGCCCTGCGACCGCCAGTTGCTGGCAATCGGCGACTGGTCGCGCATCACGAACCCCGCCACCTGCGGCGTGCCCGATTCGACGTCGGTGGCCGTGACGCCGTAGTTGCCAATCTGCGGCGCGGTCATGGTGACGATCTGCCCGGCATACGACGGGTCGGTCAGCACCTCCTGATAGCCGGTCATGCTCGTGTTGAACACCACTTCGCCAGTGGTCTCGCCGGGCGCGCCCGCCGACACCCCCGCATACCAGGTGCCGTCTTCGAGTGCCAGAATCGCGTTCATCTACCGGGGCCTTTCCGCTGTGAGCGTGACGGCGACACGGGCCCGGGCGCCGGGCTCCACGCGCGTCGTCGTCGAGATGATGAGATAGCCGGGAAGCTGGATGCGCACGGCCCGCGCCCCGATGGCGGCCGCCGGCACCGTCACCGGCGTGCGCCCGACCTCGACGCCGTCGACGAACGCCTGCGCGCCACTCGGCCGGCTCTCGATGAGCAGGCTGCCGGTGGTGGCCGTGGACGCCGTCGTCGCCGCGGCGGCTGGCGCCGTGGCCGGCGCGCCGGCCCGCACCAGCACCACTTCGAGAGCCCGCGCCGGACGGCCGCCTTCGAGCACCACGCGCTGTTGCGACGGCTCGAACCCGGGCCGCACCACGCGCACGGTGTAGGCGCCGAGCGCCAGGTCGCGGAGCGCCACCGGTGACACGCCGCGGCGCTCGCCGTTCAAGAACACTTCGGCGCCGCTCGGCGTCGAGCGCACCAGCAGTCGTCCCGGCACCCGCAGGCGTCGCCGGCCGCGAGGCGACGGCCGGCGGGGACGCTGTGCGCTGCGCGGGCCGCGGCGGGCGCGGCCAGTGCCGGCGCTGGCCGTGGCCTTCGCCGGCGGCGGCGCGCTCACACCGAGGGCTCGACGGCGGGGCTGCCGCCGGCGGTCGGGCGCCTTGACTGGCGCACGTCGGCCGGCGAATCGATGGGTTCCTTGGCCGGCTCGGGCACGGCGCTCGACGCGCGGGCCATCACCGGCGGCGGCGCATTCGCGATCACGGGTGTGCGCCGGCGGCGCGGCTTGGTGTCGCCGCAGGAGCAGTGCCTTCGGCGACGGCCGGCGCCGGCGCCCCCGACGGCGTGCCCCAGCGCAAAAGCGCCCGGCCGCCCACAGCGAACACCAGCACGCCGGCAGCCAGGGCCGCGGCCCACACGGCCCACCGTGGCAGGCCGCCTGGCGGGGCGCCGTCTCCAGGGCCTTCATCGGGTTGGTGTGCCTGATCGGCGTCATCAGCGTCGTGGCCGCCGCTGTCGGTGTAAGGCAGCGGCGCGGGGTGGTAGCGGCACATCGTCTCGGCCGCAGCGCGGTGGCCGCGGCTGCGGTCACCGCAGATCGGGCGCCGCCAATCACGAGGGCAAGTCGTGATCGTGGTCGTGGTCGTGATCGCCGGCGTGCGGGCCCTCGGCCAGCGCCACGGCATCGCGGTCGTCCGACACGGTGCCGAAGTCGGCGAGCGAACCTGGCGCCTCGTCGGACAGCCCCATCGTGAGGGCCGGCGGGTCGTCCGCCTGCTCGAACTCGAGCAAGGGCGCCGCCACCACCGCCTTGCGGCGCGACGCCTTGGTGCGCGGCGTCACCACGTCGGCCACATCGGCGAGCGCCTCGACGAATGCCGTGGCCGACGGATACCGGTCGCTCGCTTCGGGCGCCATGGCACGGACGAACACCGCCGCCAGCGCCTCGGCCCCTTCGGGCGACGAGGTCGGCACATGCACCGCCGTCGGGACTGGCGATGCGCCGGCCGCTCAACCACTCGTGCGCGATGGCGGCCAGCGAGTACTGGTCACCGGCCGGGCTGATGCCGCGGCCGAGGGCCACTTCGGGCGCGCAATACGGGCGCCGCACCGGCGGCCGCACCCCCACCCGCTCGAGCACGGCGGCCATGCCGATGCCGGTGAGCACCGTCGCCTCCACCGACACGACGATGTCGCGCAGGTGCAGGCTGCCATGGAACACGTCGACGGCGGCCGCGGCGTCGAGCGCGTCGGCCAGCAGCCGCAACCGCGGCAGGGCGTCGGCCATGTTGGCCGGTCCGTACTCGCGCAGCGCGACGTCGAGCGAGTCGCCCTCGACGACCGGGCTCACGACGAACGGCTCGACGTCGACGATCCCGGTTTCGAGAATCGGATTCAGCGCCGGGTGCGCCACCAGCCGGTCCTTGAGCGCGCGCAAGGCCGGGCCCACGACGGCCACGCGCTCGGGCGTCAGCCCGACGCGAATGACCTTGATGACGACCGGGCGCCGCGTTTCGGAATCTTCGCCACGAAAGACCGGGCCCACGCTGCCGGCACCGATCTGGTGCAGGATGCGAAAGCGACCGTACGTCGCCCGGGGGCCGTCGAACAGAAGGCTGTCCTCGGTCAGTTGCTGAACTCCTGGAGACTCGGATGAGCCCGAATGGCGTGGCGCTCATCTTAGCACGCGCGAGACAGGCACGCGGACGGTGCGGCCGGGAACGGGTTGACACCCCGCTCTGGCGTCTGCAAGAGTACCCCTCCGGTGTCATCCCCTTCAGCTCCCGCCTCAACCACAGGCAGCCTCGCGATCGACATACGTCAGTTGCCGTGGATGCGCCGTCTCGCCACCGACTATGCCTTTGCGTTCGAGGGCCTGTCCGCCTTCTATGCCGGCGATCCCGGCCAGCCCCGAGGCCTGGCGCGCCGTGATCGCCCAGATCCACGACGGCGTGCCGCGGGCGCTGCCAGCGCTCGCCGACTTGCTGACCGCGCAACAGGTCGCGCGCGAGGCGCCAGCCGCCGCCCGTGCCGCCGCCGCCAGGTTTGCCGACCCCGCGACCGTGGCGATCGTGACCGGGCAGCAGGCGGGACTCTTCGGCGGCCCGCTCTACACGCTGCACAAGGCCATCACCGCCATCAAGCTGGCCGCGCCGCGTCTCCGACGAGCACGGCGTGCCCGCCGTGGCGGTCTTCTGGATCGACTCCGAAGATCACGACTGGGAAGAAGTGCGGTCGTGTACGGTGCTCGACGACGAGCAGCGTCCGCACACCGTGACGCCTCGGCGACCTCGACGGCGCCGGCGAACAGTCGGTGGCGCGTCTGCTGCTCGACGGCCAGGGCCAGATGGCCGTGGACGCCCTGCAGGCCGCCCTGCCGGCCACCGAATTCACGCCCGGCGTGGTCGACATGCTGCGGCGGGCCTACGCCAGCGGACGCAGCATGTCGCAGGCGTTCGGCCGCGTGCTCGAACACGTGCTCGGGCCCTACGGCCTGGTGGTCTACGACGCCTCGGACCCCGCCAGCAAGCCGCTCGCGGCCGACCTCTTCGCCCGCGCCCTGGCCGACCCGGGGCGCACCTCGCAGCTGGCCGCCGCCGCCGGCGAGGCGCTCGAATCAGCGCGGCTACCACGCGCAGGTCGACGGCGTCGGAACAGTCGGCGCCGCTCTTCCTCATCGACGGGTCGCGACAGGCCATCCGCTGGCGTGACGGCGTGGCCGTCGTCGGCGAGCGCGAGATGCCGCTGGCCGATCTCGTGGCGCTGGCGCGGTCGTCGCCGCAGTCGTTCAGCCCCAACGTGCTGCTCCGGCCGCTCGTGCAGGACACCATCTTCCCCACCGCCTGCTACGTGGGCGGACCGAGCGAACTCGCGTATCAAGGTCAGCTCCGCCAGGTCTACGCCCACTTCGGCGTGCCGATGCCGCTCGTCATGCCGCGCGCCTCGGCCACGGTCGTCGACTCGGCCACCCTGCGCTTCCTCGAGCAAACACGAGGTGCCGTTTGCCGCGTTCCAGCGCCAGGACGAGCTCACGCTCAACCAGCTGCTCGAAAGCCAGCTCCCGGCCGGCGTCGAAGACAGCTTCGCCGAGGCCGGGCGGGCGATCGCCGAACGCCTCGAGCGCCGTCACCGACGGCCGCCACGCTCGTCGACAGCACGCTCGAAGGCGCGGCCAAGTCCACGCTCGGCAAGATGCAGCACGACCTGCAGACGCTGCACGGCAAGGTCGTGCATGCCGCCAAGAAGAAGGACGAGACGCTGCGCCGCCAGTTCACGCGCGCGCAGGCCCAGCTCTTCCCGAACGGCCAACCGCAGGAGCGTGAGATCGGCGCGGTGTGGCTGCTCAACCGCTACGGCCCGGCCGCCGTGGACCGGCTGATGGACGCTGCTGCCGATCGACCACGGCCACCACTGGGTGCTCACGATCTGAGCGCCCGGCGCGCCATGACCGCGTGGTTCCCCCGCCGGCGCTGGACGCGGCTGCTCACGGCGCTGGCCGTGCCTGCCGATCTTCGCCGCGTCGGGCCTCGCCGGCTACTACTACGGGCGCTTCGCCACTCTCATCGACGCGCGCCTGCAGGGCGAACGCATCCGCGTCATCCCGCGGGTCTACGGCCGGCCACTCGCCTTCCGGTCCGGCCTCACGCTCGGCAGCGCCGATGTGGTGCAACGGCTGAACGACCTCGGCTACACGAGCCGCGACACGGCGCGCGAGCCTGGCGAATTCGCGACCGGCGGCGACGCCGTGGAGATCGTGCCGCGCGGCGGCGCCAACGCCGGGCGTCATGTGCGGCTCGAATGGACGCCCGAACCGCCGGCCCCTGGCGGATCGCCGACGCGCCCGCCAATCCGCGCACGCCGGCGATTGCGCGCGTACTGCTCGACGACGAGCCGGTCTCGACCGTGGCCCTCGACCCGCCCCTGCTCAGCGCCCTCGCCAACGCCGCTCGCGAGCGCCGCCGGCGGGTGCCGCTCACTGCCATTCCCGCGCACGTGCAGCAGGCGGTGCTGGCCATCGAGGACCGCCGCTTCTACGCCCATCCGGGCATCGACCCGATTCGTATGGTCGGCGCGCTCGTGACCAACCTGCGCGGCGACCGGGCGTATCTCGTGGGCGCCAGCACCATCACGCAGCAGCTCGCGCGCAACTTCTTCCTCACCGAGCAGATGGCCGAGGAGCAGCAATCGGGGCGCCGCTCGATCCGGCGCAAGCTGCTCGAGCAGTTCATGGCCGTGGTGCTCGAGACCAAGGCCACCAAGGAAGAGATCCTCGAGCTGTATCTGAACGAGGTCTATCTCGGCAACCGCGGGTCGTTCGCGCTGCACGGCGTGGCCGTGGCGGCCCGCACCTTCTTCGCCAAGGACCTGACCAATCTCACGGTCGCCGAGGGCGCGCTCATCGCCGGCATCATCCAGTCGCCGGGCAACCACTCGCCGTTCGTCGACCTGGCCCGGGCGCGCGACCGGCGCGATGTCGTGCTGCGCGCGATGGAGGCGGCCGGCTACCTGGCGCCGAAGGCGCTCGCGTCGGCGCTCGCCGAGCCGTTGCAGGTGGCGGCGCGGGCGCTCGACTTCGAAGCGCCGTATTTCATGGACTACGTGGCCGACGAACTCGACGCGCAGCATCCCGGCGCGGCCCAGGCCACCGAGGGGCTCGAGGTCTACACCACACTCGACCTGAACCTGCAGCGGGCCGCGCAGGACGCCGTGCGGGCCGGGCTCGCCGACGTCGACGCCACGCTCGCCAAGCGCAAGCGCACGGTGCGTCCGCAGGCCGCCCTGGTGGCGCTCGACCCGCGCACCGGCGAGGTGCTGGCGCTCGTGGGCGGACGCTCCTACAGCCAGTCGCAGTTCAACCGCGCCACCGGCGCGCGCCGGCAGCCCGGCTCGGTGTTCAAGCCGTTCGTGTATCTGGCGGCGTTCGACAAGGCGGCGGCCGACGGCCGCACCGACGTAACGCCAGCCTCGCTCGTGCTCGACGAGCCCACGACGTGGACCATGACCGAGGGCGACTGGACGCCCGGCAACTACGACGACGAGTACGACGGCATGATCACGTTGCGCCGGGCGCTGGCGCTGTCGCGCAACGTCGCCGCCATCAAGGTGGCCGAGCAGGCCGGCTTCGACACGGTGGCCGCGCTGTGGAAGCGCACCGGCATCGGCAAGACGCCGCTGCGGGGCTATCCCTCGATTGCCTTGGGGGTGTTCGAGCTCACGCCGCTCGAGGTGGCCCAGGCCTTCACGACCTTCGCGACGCTCGGCACGCAGATGACGCCCCATGCCATTACCCGGGTCACGACGGGCACGCGCACGTCCGTGGCGCCCAAGGCCGCGGTGAAGACCGTGGCCGCACCGGCCGTGACCTACCTGGTCACCAACATGATGCGCAGTGTGATCAACGAGGGCACGGCGGCGTCGGCGCGCGCAGCGGGCTTCGCGCTCGACGCGGCGGGCAAGACCGGCACCACCAACGACCTGCGTGATGCCTGGTTCGTCGGCTTCACGCCTGAGCTGCTGGCGGTCGTGTGGGTCGGCCTCGACGACAACCAGATTCTGGGGCTGACCGGTGCGCAGTCTGCCCTGCCGATCTGGACGTCGTTCATGAAGCGGGCCCTGGCTGGCCGGCCCAACTCAACCCTTCGTGGCGCCGCCGGGGGTGTCCCTGGTCGAGATCGACCGCGACACCGGGCAATTGGCGCTCCCAGCCTGTCCGCGCGTGGCCAGCGAGGCCTTCCTGGCGGGCAGCGAGCCGGCCTCCTGGTGCCAACTCCACCACTTTCAGTGATAATCGCCTGAGTCATGAACCAGGAAGTCTTCGCAGCGCTCGGCGAGGCGATGAGCCGTGCCGAAGACGTGGCCCTCGTCACGATCGTGGCCACCAATGGCTCAACGCCGCAGCGCGTCGGCGCGAAGATGCTGGTGTATGCCGACGGCCGCACCGTGGGCACGGTGGGCGGCGGCTGCTACGAGAACGACGCGTTCTGGAAGGCCAAGGAGTCGCTCAAGACCCGCAAGGCCCTGCGCGTGAAGTACGAACTCGACGACGACTTCGCGCAGGAGAACGGTCTGGTCTGCGGCGGGCAGATGGAAGTGTTCATCGAGCCCATCGAGCCGCCCCCGGCGGTCTACATCATCGGCGCCGGACATGTCGGCCAGTACCTCGGGCGTTTCGCCCACGACGCCGGGTTCCAGGTGCATGTGGTCGACGACCGCGAGGCCTTCGCCAATCGCGAGCGCTTCCCCGATGCCGCCGAAGTGGTGGTCGACGACGTGCCCGGCTGGCTGACCAGCGCCGTGCTGCCGCCGAGCGCCTACGTCGTGATCGTGACGCGCGGTCACCGGCACGACCTCGACGCCCTGCGCGCGGTGGTGAGCCGCGACCTGCGCTATGTCGGGCTCATCGGCAGCCGGGCCAAAGTGGCCCGGGTCTACGAAGCGCTGGCCGCCGAGGGCCTGGAGGCCGAGCGTTTCGCCCGCGTGCACGCCCCGATTGGCCTCGACCTGGGCGCCGTGACACCGCAGGAGATCGCCGTGAGCATCGTCGCCGAGCTGATTGCCGTGCGCCGCGGCAAAGCCGACGACCCGGCGATTGCCGCCGCGTCGCTCAAGTGGACGCCCAAGTTCGTCAAGACGGCGGCCGGCAGGCTGACGACCCCGGGGCGCGCCCGGGCGCTGCGTCGCCCCGTCTGGGGGCATCTGGTATACTTGGCCCTAGCAGTCGATGCGAGAGACTGCTAAAACCCATGACCTTCGGGGCTCTCTCCGACCGCACACGCCGCGTCCTGGCCTGCCTGGTCAAGGACTACATCGACAGCGGCGAGCCCGTGGCCTCCGCCGCGCTGAGCCGTCGCGCCGGTCTGGGCGTGTCGCCGGCCACCATCCGCAACGTCCTGGCGCAGCTCGAGGACATGGGCTACGTGAGCCAGCCCCATACCTCGGCCGGCCGGGTGCCGACCGACCTCGGCTATCGCTACTACGTCGACATGCTGCTCGAAACCCGCCGCACGACCCGTGACGCCTCCTCCATGGAAGCCCGGCTTCGTTCCCAGGCCGGCGAGGCCCCGCTCTTCGACCAGTTGCTCTCGAGCGCCTCGCACATGCTGTTCGAAGTGTCACACCACGTCGGCTTCGCGATTGCGCCCTCCGACATGCACGCCATCTTCCAGCGCATCGAGTTCGTGCCGCTCTCGAGTTCGCGCGTGCTGGTCGTGATGGTGGCGCGCGGCAACCACGTGTCGCAGAAGGTCATCGAGCTGGCCGAGGCCATTGCCCCGAGCGCGCTCACGCAGGCCGCCAACTACCTCAACGCAGAGTTCGCGGGGCTGTCGCTCGACGAGGTGCGCCAGGCCGTGCTGGCGCGGCTGGCGCAGGAACGCACGCTCTACGACGAGCTGCGGGCCGTGGCGCTCGAGCTCGCGCGCAGCACGCTCGAAGGGATCGATTCGCCCACCGCGGTCTTCATCGACGGCGCCTCGTCGCTCGCTGACGACGCCGAAGACACCAATGCCGTGTCGCTCTCCACCCTCCGCACCCTGCTGCGGATGGTCGAAGAGAAGCAGCGGCTGGTACGCCTGCTCGACGCCTACCTCGACGGCCCCGGGGTCGCCGTGGTGATCGGCGCCGAACATCCCGATCCGCAACTGCACGCCTGCAGTGTCGTCGTCGCCACCTACGGCGACGGCGCGCGCCGCGGCGCGGTGGGCGTCATCGGGCCCACTCGCATGCACTACTCCCGCGCCATCAGCGTCGTGGACGGCGCCGCCGTCGCCGTGGCGCGTTACCTGCGCGATCAGAACTAGCGCGTTCAGCGCCTCCCTGTGTTTCCGCCATGAGCAACTCACCGCTGTCCGACGACCCTTCACTCGACGCCGGCGCCTCGGCCCCGGCCCCGGCCCTCGATCCCGCGCTCGACGCCGTGCAACGCGAACGCGACGAGCTGCGCGACCGGCTGCTGCGTACAGCCGCCGAGTTCGACAACTTCCGCAAGCGCACCGAGCGCGAACGGCGTGAACATGCCGAGTGGGCCGCGGCCGACCTGCTCGGCGAGGTGGTGGCCGTGCTCGACGACTTCGAGCGCGCGCTGGCCGTGCCGTCGCCGCCCGAAGCCCGTGCCTACCGCGACGGCGTGGAACTCATCCATCGCCAGCTGCTCGACCTCGTCAAGAAGCGTGGGGTCGTGGCCATCGCCACCGAAGGTCTGGATTTCGACCCCGCGGTGCATCAGGCCGTCGCTCACGACGAGGCACCCGGCGCCCGTGACGGCGAGATCCTCAACGAACTGCGGCGCGGCTACCGGCTGGGCGAACGCCTGCTGCGGCCGGCGATGGTGCGGGTGGCCAAAGCATCGTGAGCGCGCGCGACTACTACGAGGTGCTCGGCGTGGCCCGCGAGGCCGCCGACGCCGACATCAAGAGCGCCTACCGCAAGCTGGCCCTCAAGCATCATCCCGACCGCAATCCCGGCGACAAGGCCGCCGAGGAGAAGTTCAAGGAGGCCGCCGAAGCCTACTCGGTGCTGGCCGATGCCGACAAGCGCGCCCGCTACGACCGCTTCGGCCATGCCGGCGTGACCGGCGCCGCCGGCCAGGGCTTCGACCCATCGGTGTTCACCGGGTTCGAGGACATCCTCGGTGGCCTCGGCGACATCTTCGGCTTCGGCGACGTGTTCGGCGGCGGACGGCGGCGCTCGGGCCCTCAGCGGGGTTCCGACCTGCGCTACGACCTCGAGATCACGTTTGCGCAGTCGGCCAAGGGCACCGAGACCACGGTGCAGATCCCGCGCCATGAAACGTGCACCACCTGCTCGGGCAACGGCGCGGCGCCCGGCACCTCGGCCAGCCAGTGCGGCCAATGCCGGGGCTCCGGCCAGATTCGCTTCCAGCAGGGCTTCTTCACGATGGCCCGCACCTGCGCCACCTGCCATGGCACGGGCCGTGTCGTGGCCACGCCGTGCGCCACCTGCCGCGGCGAGGGCCACGTCGAACAGCAACGCAAGCTCAGTGTGAAGATCCCGCCGGGTATCTCCTCGGGGCAACGGCTTCGCCTGCAGGGCGAGGGCGAAGGCGGCACGCGCGGCGGACCGGCGGGCGACCTCTACGTGGTCATCTTCGTGCAGGACGACGAGCGCTTCACGCGCGATGGCAACGACCTTCACGTCGAGGCCGACGTGCCCTTCACCACGCTCGCGCTCGGCGGCGAGATCACCGTGCCGGGCATCGACGATCCGCACCCGCTCACGATTCCCGAAGGTACGGCCACCGGCAGCACGTTCCGCTTGAAGAACAAGGGCATGCCGGATGTGTCAGGACGCGGCAAGGGCGACCTGATGGCCACCGTGCGCGGCACGACGCCGCGCAAGCTCAGCCGCGAACAGCGCGAGCTGCTCGAGAAGCTGCAGGCGACGCTCAGCCCTGCCGAGGCCGCGGGCCGGCGCGATGACGACAAGGGCCTCTTCGACAAGGTGAAGGACATCTTTGGCTGAACCGCGCCACTGGCCGGCTCTCGACGTGCGCTCGCCGGCCACCGACCCCACCGGCCTGGTCGACGGCCTCGTCGCCGCCGCCCTCGACGACTTCTCACCGATCGCCATCCAGGATCTGATTCCGCCGCCACTGCCGCCCGGCGGACTCTGGGATCCCACCGCGCCGCCGGCCCCTGAACCACCGCCCACGCCCGTGGCGTGGCGCGTGTGCTTCTCGACCGTCGCCGCGCGGGATGCCGCCGCGGCGGCCCTCGCCACGCTGGGCCTCGACCTGGCCGTGGAACCGCTCGACCTGCCCGACGACGACTGGGTGGCGCGCAGCCAACAGGCCAACCGCGCCGTCACTGCCGGCCGCTTCATCGTCGCACCGCCATGGGACATCCCCGCGCCGGTGCCCGATGACGCGGTGCTGATCGTGATCGACCCGTCGATGGGCTTCGGCACCGGCCATCACCAGACGACCCGGTTGTGTCTGCGCCTGCTGAGCACGCTCGACGTGCGTGGCTGCCGCGCACTCGATCTCGGTACTGGCTCCGGCGTGCTGGCCCTGGCCGCGAGCCTGGCCGGCGCGCGCGCGATCACCGGCATCGACATCGACGAGGACGCGATCCTCGCGGCGCGCCGCAGCGCCGTCTTGAATGTCCTGCCCGAGCCCGTCACGTTCCAGACCGCCGACGTCTTCACCGCGCCGTGGCCAGCCGTCCGAGGTCGTCTTCGCCAACCTGACCGGTGCGATGCTGATCCGCACGGCGACGCAGTTGGCCGCGCTGGTCGCGCCGAACGGTCAGCTCATCGTGAGCGGCTTCGTCGACACCGAGGCCGCCGACGTGGAGTCGGCTCTGGCGGACTTCGCCGTCACCGCGCGCGAGCGCGAAGACGAATGGTGCGCCTGCGTGCTGCGGCGCAGCGCCGCCTAGCACCCGGCCGCGGGCGCTACTTCACGGCGCGCTGCTGGCCCTTGGCGCGCCGTTCGTTCCAGCTCGTGACCAGGCGGCGCAGTTCCTTGATCGGCTCCGGGCTGTCGTCCACCTGCAGCCGCATCACGACGTCGTTGTTCAGCCACACGCCCTGCCCCTGCCCCACGATCAGAATGGCCGCCGACTGCATGCCACGCTTGTCGCCGCCGGCGGCCTGGCCCGCCTCGAGCGCCGCGGTGAGGCGCTGTGAGAGGTGCCCGGTCGTGGTCTCGAAGGCGCGCACCATGTCGCTGACGACGGCTTCGCCGGCGAGGATGTTGCCCTGCGCGGTGCAGTACTGCCCCGTCTTGCCGCCCGCCCACTCGGTGGCCTTCGGTCCCGGTGAACGTCGCCACCTCGCCCTTCTGGTTGATCACGGCGAACTGGCGTCCCTGCTTGGTCCACTGGGCCGGCTGCGGGTCCGGGTCGCTGTCCCAGATGGCCTTCAGGACCGCGCCCGGCGCCATCCCGGCCTTCAAGAGCGCGATCGCCTTGGGGCCGTAGCTCACGTCGACGATGGCCTGCGATGCGGCCGCGCCCACGCCGGCTTCCGCCCACAGCACGCCGTTGCCCACCGAGAACACGCGCGACTGCACGGCACCGCCGACTTCACCCGTCGCCGGGTCGTAGCCCAGAATCGAGAAGGTCGCCACGGGGTCGGGCAGCGCCTGTACGCCGGCCGGCTGCGGCTCCGGTGACAGGGGCGCGGTGGCCGATGCCCCGCGGCCCATGACCCCACCGAGCGTCAGCATTCCCAGCACCACCGCGATCAGCCTGCCGTTGGTCATCACCTGCTCCTGCGGTCCGTGCCGCGTGTCAGTCATCTCGCCATACCGCCTGGCAGGCCGCTAGCGCGGCCAGCGGCGCGCTCGTCGCGCGGAGCGTGCGGCCGCCCAGGCTGGCCAGCAGCCATCCCTGGCGTCCGGCGAGCGCGAGCTCGCCGGCCGACCAGCCCCCTTCGGGTCCCACCGCCAGTGTGACCGCGCCTGGCCGCGGCACGTCGGCCAGGGCCACGGTGCCCAGCGCGGCCGACGGCTCCACCAGCAACAGCCGCAGCTCGGTCGTCGCCGGCGTCGCCAGTTCGTCGAAGGTGATCGGCGCGGCCACGTCGGGTACCACCGCGCGCCCGCACTGCTTGGCCGCCGCCACCGCCACCCGGCGCCAGCGTTCGAGCCGGTGCCCGCGCAGCGCGGCGGCGAGCGGCACCTCGCCGTGCGCGGCGGCAAACGGCCGCACGAGCGCCGCCCCCATCATCACCGCGTCGCGGATCGCCTCGTCGGTGCCGTCGCCCTTGAGCAGCGCGAGCGCCACGGTGTAACGCACGCGGGTCTCGGGCGCCGCGCGTGACCGCCGCCGTCAGCGCCACCGTCACCGCTGAGCGCGCGCAGGCCGTGATCGTCGCGCTCCATTCCCCGCCGCGTCCGTTGAACACCCGCAGCCGGTCGCCCACCACCAGGCGCAGCACGCGCGCGACATGTGCGGCCTCGTCGGGCGGCAGCGCAGCTGCTCGCCGGGACCAGCGGCGTCGGGCACGAGGACACGCACGGACACGGGCGGATTATAGCGTTCCCCGTGCGCCCGCTCCGCCAGCGAGGGCCGCGCCGTTCGTCTATACTGCGGCCCGATGTTCTTTCGCGACCAGGTGGTCGGCAAATACAAGATTCTCTCGCCGCTCGGCAGCGGCGGCTTCGGCACCGTGTTCCTGGCCGAGGACACCTGGATCGACAAGAAGGTCGCGCTCAAGGTGCCGCATCGCCAGAGTCTCGACTTCGGCGAGCTGCTGCGCGAACCCCGCCTGCTCGCCACGCTGAGCCATCCCAACATCGTCACGGTGCTCACCGCCGAACGCATCGACGACGTGTTCTTCATCGTCATGGAGTACGTGGCCGGCGAGACGCTCGAGGCCATCTCGGACCGCGACGGCGCCCTCGACCTGTCGCGGGCGCTCGACTTCATCTGCCAGGTGTGCAACGCCGTGGACCACGCGCACGCGCAGGGGATCATCCACCGCGACCTGCGGCCGGGCAACGTGATCGTCACCGACAGCGGCATCGCCAAGGTGGCCGATTTCGGCACCTCGCGATTCCTCGAGATCGCCGCGCACGGCACCACCGTGATCGGCAGTCCGCCCTACATGGCCCCGGAGCAGTTCCACGGCAAGGCGGTCTTCGCCTCGGACGTCTACTCCCTCGGCGTCACGATGTACCAGCTCCTCACCGGACGGCTGCCCTACGAGTCGCCGGCGCCGGGCGACCTCGACCGGCTGATGCGCGGCGAACTCACCACCTCGCCGCGGCTGCACAACCCGAAGCTGCCCAAAGTCATCAGCGACATCGTGCTCAAGGCCATGGCGCCTGACATCACCGCCCGCTACGCCCGCGCCCACGACCTGCTCGACGCCATCCTGGCGGCCCGCCCGCAGACCACCGGGCGCCGGCCCTGGCCGGCAGCCGCGTCGGCGACGCCTGGGGCGGCCGGCACGGGAGCCGGCCAAGGACATCCGCGACCGGCTCCGGGCCCGGGAGACGCCGGCCGCGCGTTTCTGCTGGCATTGCGGCAAACCCCTGCATGCCCGCACCGGCACCTGTCCGTTCTGCGGCGAAAATCAGTGAACCTGTGGCCCGGCGACGGCCCTGGCCTGCAGGACGCGGCCACGGCGGCCGATACGCAGACCTAGCGGACCAAGGTCTCCTCAGGGTTCACGACGCCGACATGGACATCAACCAACTGCTCAAGCACGCCATCGACCAGGGCGCCTCCGACGTCCACCTCAAGGTCGGCAACTTCCCGGTGGTCCGGGTCAACGGTCAGCTGCGGCCCTTGAACGAGGAGGTGCGCCTCGACCACGAGGCCCTGGTCACCATGGCGGCGACGATCATGTCGGCCAACCAGCGCCAGCGTTTCAAGGACGCGCAGGAACTCGACCTGGCCTACAGCGTGGCGGGGCTCGGCCGCTTCCGCTGCAACGTGTTCCAGCAGCGCGGCACCATCGGCATCGTGCTGCGCGTCATTCCGATGGGCGTGCGGACGTTCGACGAGCTCGACCTGCCGCCGGTGCTGCGCACCATCGCCAATCGAACAGCGCGGCCTGGTGCTCGTCACCGGCACGACCGGCAGCGGCAAGAGCACCACGCTGGCGGCGATGATCGACCACATCAACAACACGCGCGACACGCACATCATCACCATCGAAGACCCGATCGAGTACCTGCACCGCGACCACATCTCGATCCTCAACCAGCGCGAGATCGGCAGCGACACGCGCTCGTTCGCGCACGCGCTGCGCAGCGCGCTGCGTCAGGATCCGGACGTGATTCTGGTCGGCGAAATGCGCGACATGGAAACCATCGAGACGGCGCTCCACGCCGCCGAAACCGGCCACCTGGTGTTCTCCACGCTGCACACCCTCGACGCCACCGAGACCATCAACCGCGTGATCTCGGTGTTCCCGCCGCACCAGCAGAAGCAGATCCGCCTGCAGCTCGCCTCGGTGCTCAAGGCCGCGGTGGCCCAGCGCCTCATCCCGCGCACCGACGGCAGCTCGCGCGTGCCGGCCGTGGAAGTGCTCATCGCCACCCCATACGTGCGCGACTGCATCGTCGACAAGGAAAAGACCCATCTCATCAAGGGCGCCATCGCCCAAGGCACCTCGCAGTACGGGATGCAGACCTTCGACCAGTCGATCTTCAGTCTCTTCTCGCAGGGCCTGGTCACCTACGAAGAGGCGCTCCGCTGGGCCTCGAACGTCGACGAGTTCAAGCTCAAGGTGCAGGGCATCTCCACCACCGCCGAGCTGTCGCGCGACCAGATGGCCGGCTCGCTCTTCGCGCGCGCCAAGACCCCCGCCACCCCGCCTCCCGCCAGTGCGCCGGAGATCACGCGCTTCGGCGGCTGACGGCGGCCCGCCCGAGCCGCCGGCCGACCCGTACGGCCTGGCGCTCGGTTGGCTGGGCCTGCGCGAGCTGTCGGCGCGCCAGCTGCGCCAGCGCCTGGCCCGGCGCGGCGTGCTGGGCCCCGACATCGAGACGACGCTCGAGCGGCTCGTCGCCAACGGCGTGCTCGACGAGCGCCGCATGGCTCTGGCGGCGGCGCGACTCGAGACCGTCATCCGCGGCCGCGGTCCGGCCCGCACGCGCCAGAAGCTCCGCGCCCTGGGCCTGCCCGACGCCGCCAGCGACGCGGCCATGACCGCCACCCTGGCCGAGGTCGACGTGGACGCCCTGCTCGACCGCGCGCTCGAGAATCAAACTGCGCAAGGTGCCCGCCGGCGCGCTCGATCAGGCCGCCACCCGGCGCGTCGTGAGCGCCCTCGTGCGCCAGGGCTTCGACGCCGGCGCGGTCTTCAAGCGCCTGCGCCAGCGCGGTGCGAAGGCCACCGACGACGGCGACGACTGAGGCGCAGGGCCGAGCCGCACGCCGCGCGTACGACCGAGCGCATGACCAGAGCCGCGGGCTGACGCGCGGGGGTCCTCGGCTCACACGTCGCCCCGCCGGCCACTCGCACCTTCCGCCGACAGGTCTGGAATACGAACGACGCCCGCTTTTCGCCCCTCGTCCGTGTCGCTCGGACTCACGGTGCGAGTGGCGAGTCACACAGCGCAGCGGCGAGGGCTCCGATTTCGCCTCGACGACCCCCAACGGATCAGCTCGCGGCCGTGCACGCGCGCGTCAACCCTCGCGTGGGGCGGCGTGGCGTCTCCGTGAGGCGAATCTGAGGACCGCGAGTTCTGCCGGTCCCCCTGCCTTGCGGTGCACTGGCAGCTTGCGTCGCATCAGCCCGGCATCGCGGACCGAAGTTTCCACCCCATCGCGCAGAGTCCGCGCGGCGGGGACCCCGGTTGAGCCGAGGGGAGATGCCGCGTCGCCCCACGCGCC
The DNA here is from genome assembly GCA_963814395.1 of uncultured Acidobacteriota bacterium. Classification (GTDB taxonomy): domain Bacteria; phylum Acidobacteriota; class Vicinamibacteria; order Vicinamibacterales; family UBA2999; genus CADEFD01. Next base: position 324,314 of record CAWFCS010000019.1, on the reverse strand, counting down.
TCACCAACCAGGTGCCTCGAGGCGAGAACGCCGGAATGGCTGCGGTGTGGCGCGCCCTAGCCCCGAGCCCCCAGCCCCTGTCCATGCCTCCGATGCATCCGAACGAGATCCGCCGGTCGTTTCTTGCCTACTTCGCCGCCCACGGGCACCGCGCCGTGGCCAGCTCGCCGCTCGTGCCGCACGACGATCCCACGCTGCTCTTCACCAACGCCGGGATGAACCAGTTCAAGGACGTGTTCCTCGGGCGGGAGCGCCGCGACTACACCCGCGCGGCCACCTCGCAGAAGTGCATGCGCGTGAGCGGCAAGCACAACGACCTCGAGAACGTCGGCCCGTCGCTGCGGCACCACACCTTCTTCGAGATGCTCGGCAATTTCTCCTTCGGCGACTACTTCAAGCAGGACGCCATCGCGCTCGCCTGGAACCTTCTGACCGAAGAGTGGGGACTCGATCCGGCGCGGCTGCGCGTCACCATCTTCAAGGGCGAAGACGGCATTCCGCGCGACGACGACGCCTATACGCGCTGGCGCGACTTCGTGCCGGCCGGCCACATCGGCGAGCTGGGCGCCGCCGACAACTTCTGGTCGATGGGCGACACCGGCCCGTGCGGCCGCTGCTCCGAGATCTACGTCGACCGCGGCCCCGGCGTGCCCGGCACGGGCGACTTCATGACCGACATCACGTCGGGCTCGGATCGCTTCGTCGAGATCTGGAACAACGTGTTCATGGAGTTCGATCGCGGCACCGGCGGTGTGCTCGCGCCGCTGCCGGCCCGGTCGATCGACACCGGCATGGGCCTGGAACGCATCTCGGCGGTGCTGGCCGGGTCGATCTCCAACTACGACACCGCGCTCTTCACGCCCCTCCTCGACGCCATCGGCGCGCTCGCCCACCGTCGCCACGGCGGCACGATGGACCAGGCCGACGTGTCGATGCGCGTCATTGCCGATCACCTGCGCGCGATGACCTTCCTGATCGCCGACGGGGTCGTGCCGTCGAACGAATGGCGCGGCTACGTGCTGCGCAAGATCATGCGGCGCGCCATGCGTCATGGCCGCAAGCTCGGCCTGGAGCAGGCCTTCCTCTACACGCTCGTCGACGTGCTCGTCGCCGAGATGGGCGGCGCCTACCCTGAGCTCGTGGCCGGACGGGATGCCGTCAAGCAGGTGGTGCACAGCGAAGAAGATCGCTTCGAGGCCGTGCTGTCGGGCCCCGGCATCGCCAAGGCCGAGCAGATCATCGAGCACAGCCTCTCGACGGGCGTCTTCCCCGGCGACAAGGCGTTCATGCTCTACGAAACCTTCGGCATGCCGCGCGACTTCATCGAGGACCTGGCACTGAGTGCCGGTCTGCGCTTCGACGCGGACAGCTTCGAGCAGAAGATGGTGCAGGAGCAGGAGCACGCCCGCAAGGGCAGCGCCTTCGGCAGCGGCAAGAAGGCGGAGCTGTCGGCCGAGGCGCGCGCGCATGTCGCCGCGGTCACCGACGTGTTCACCGGCTATGAGCGCGAGACCGGCGAGCCGGCGGCGATCCGCGCGCTGCTCGACGACACCCTGATGCCGATCGCCGCGTTGGCCTCAGGCGCGTCAGGGCGTGGTCGTGCTCGACCGCACGCCCTTCTACGTCGAGGCGGGCGGCCAGGTGTCCGACCGCGGCGCACTGCTCGGCGCCTCGGGCACGTCCACCGCGGTCGTCGACGTGGTGCGCCTGGGCGCGGGACTCCCGCGCGGCCACCGCGTCGAACGCGTGGCCGACACCCTGCGCGTGGGCGATCTCGTCACGCCGGTGGTCGATCACGATCGGCGCGCGTCGATCCGGCGCAATCACACCGCCACGCATCTGCTTGCACGCGGCGCTGCGCCAGGTGCTCGGCGCGCACGTCAAGCAGGCCGGGTCGCTCGTGTCGCCCGACCGTCTGCGCTTCGACTTCGTGCATGGCGCGGCGGTGTCCGCGCCCGACCGCCTGCGCATCGAGCAGATCGCCAATCAGGCCATCCTCGCCAACGAACCGGTGCGCACCGACGTGAAGGACACGCAGCAGGCCATCGCCGACGGCGCCACGGCCCTCTTCGGCGAGAAGTACGGCGACCAGGTGCGGGTGGTGGCCGTGGGCGACGGCGCGTTCAGCACCGAACTGTGCGGCGGCACCCACGTGCGCGCCACCGGCGACATCGGCCTGCTGGTGCTCATCGAGGAATCCGGCGTGGCCGCCGGCGTGCGCCGCGTGGAGGCCCTGACCGGACCTGCGGCGCTGGCCCACCTGCGCGGCGCCGCTCGACGAACTGCAGCGCGCATGCGCGGCGGCGAACGCACCGGCGACGGCGCTCGTCGCGAAGATCGAACAGCAGGCGGCCCAGCTGGCGAAGGCGCAGAAGGACGTGCGTGAGCTGAAGACGGCTGCGGCCATGGGCGGAACGACGGCCGTCGCCGGCGCCGCCGACAGCATCGCCGTGGGCGCCGTACACGCTCGTGGTGCGCCGGGTGGACCAGCTCGACCGCGAAGGCCTGCGCGCGCTGGCCGACCGCACCAAGTCCACGCTGACCGACGGGGTGGTGTTCCTGGCCGGTGAGACGGCCGACGGGCGCGTGGCCATGGTGGCCGCGGCCACGCCCGGCGCCGCCAAGCGGGCGCCAGCGGGCGCCCTCGTGAAGCACCTGGCGCCGGTGGTGGGCGGGGGCGGCGGCGGGCGGCCCGATTTCGCCGAAGCCGGGGGCAAGGACGTGGCGAAGATCCCGGAACTGCTCGCCGCGGCACGCGCCCACATCGAATCGCTGCTGCAGGGCTAACGGCGACCCGCGCCCTGCACGATATCCTTGAGGGGACGTGTCTCCAGCCGGGTGTTCCGTCTGGCAGCTGCCCTACACTAGGACCGCCGTGACACCCGTGCGCTGCTCGTGGATCGCTCTCGTGCTCATCGCCCTGGCCGGCGGCACGGCCGAGGCGCAGATCTACGCGTGGCGCGATGCCGCCGGGCAGATGGTGCTGTCGGACAGCCCACGCGACGCCGTCGGCGCCATGCAGACCTTCGCCGTGCCGCGCGCCACGGGCGTGAAGGTCACCCGGCCGCCCGACCAGAAGTCCGCGCGCTTCGACCCGATCATCGACGAACACGCGACCGCCCAGGGCGTCAGCGCCGACCTGGTGCGGGCCGTGATTCAGGTGGAATCCGCATTCAATCCCCTGGCCGTGTCGCCCAAGGGCGCGATGGGCCTGATGCAGCTCATGCCGGCCACGGCGTCGGAACTGGGCGTCGTCAACCCCTTCGACCCGGCTCAGAACATCGGCGGCGGTATCCGCTACCTGAAGCGCCTGCTCGCGCGCTACGACGACAAGGTCGAGCTCGCGCTGGCCGCCTACAACGCCGGGCCGGGCGCGGTGGACAAGTACGGGCAGAAGGTGCCGCCCTACCAGGAAACCCGCGACTACGTGAAGAAGATCACCAAGAGCAGCGGCACCAGCGCGCCCGCCAAGCCCCCCACCCGGATCTACAAATGGGTCGAAGTCGTGGACGGCCGCGAGGTGACGCGGTATTCCGACCGGCCGCAGTTCCCGGCCAAGTCCCCGTCCTGACTGGGCGCCGGCCCACGACCTGTGGTATTCTTCGTGTTTTGGCGCGCCTAGCGCTCTAGAGGTTTGTACACGTGGCGAAGCGAAACCCCTCGGCCCTGAAGGCCCACCGTCAGAACGTCGTGCGCCGTGCGCGCAACCGCGACCTGCGCTCCACCCTGCGCACCGGTCTCAAGGGCATCCGGGCCGCCCTGAATGCGGGCAAGATCGACGAAGCCAAGACCCTGCTCGGCGCCGCCGTGTCGCTCGTGGACAAGATGGCCGGCAAGGGCATCATCCACCGCAACACCGCCGGCCGTTACAAGTCGCGCATGGTGGCCAAGCTCAAGCCCAAGACCGCCTGACGGGTGGCCCTCCGGGGCCGCCGCCGCACACGGCCACGACCAGCCGCTCGAGCACGAACCGCGGCTCCCCCTGTGACGACTTGATCGCCAGATCGCTCTCGAGCACCGAGCGCAGGGCGTCGCGTGCCCGGGCGTCTGGCCGCAGCCGGATCACCGCCGCGCGAATCTGCCCGAGAATCATCGGCGCCATCGCGCCGGCCTCGAACTGCGCGTCGATTTCGCGCAGCGCCGCCGCCGCATTGCCGTTCCAGATCGCCTTCCCCAGGGCGAAGTCCTCGCCCGGCTCCTCGACCGGCACCACCACGTCGCGCACGTGCGTGGTCGTGATCGCCCCCTCACCCGCCGCATAGAGCACCAGCTTGTCGATGGCGCTGCGGATGCGCGGCAGGCGCAGCCCGGCGGCGTCGATCAGGGCCGAGATGGCGGCGCTGTCCATGGTCATCTCGTCGCGATCGAGGCGCGCCTTGATCCAGCGTGCGGCGTCAGCCGGCGTGTCGAGCGTGCCGCAATCCACGATCAGCGCGTGCTTGAGCAGCAGCTTCGTGATGCGGCGCCCGCGATCGAGCGAAGGCGCGTCGAGCACCAGCGTCGTCAGCGGCTCGGGACGCTCGACGTACGCCTCGAAGTCCTCGGCTGGCGTGGTGCTGCGCGGGCGGCGCTTGCCGGTGCCCGGCACGGCGGGCGCGTCGGCCGGCTCTTCGTCTTTGGCCCGCTTCGGCGCCAGCAGCGCCTCGGCGTCGTGCACGAGCAGCACCCGGCGCGGCGCCATCATCGGCAGGGTGCGCGCGGCGCTCAGAATGGCCGAGAACATGGCGTCGCGGTCGCCGGCAGTGGCTGGCTTCGCGGGCGTGGAACGAGGCCGTGTTGAAGGCCTCGAGGCCTTCCTCCACCAGCCCCAGAAAGGCCTGCGACAGCTCCAGACGCGACGGCACGTCATCGCTCTCGAGCAGGTAGATCGGCGCCGGCGTGCCGGCGGCAATGGCGGCGCGCACCTGGGCCGGCGTCATCAGAACGCTTCCAGGATGGCGCTCACGACCGACCGGGCGAAGTCGGTCGACAGGCGGTCGATCGCCGCGCGCTCCTGGTCGATGGCACCGGCGCCGAGGCCGATGCTGCCGGCGCTCGCCAGGTCGTATTCGTCGCTGAAGGTCAGCGCGGGGTTCTCCCACAGCATCTTCTGCTGCTTCACGTCGGCGAACGACACGCCGACGACGATCGTGAAGCGGTAGCGGACTCCGGTCTGGCTGCCCGTGAAGCCCACTGGCGCCGCGCTCACGTTCAGGATGTCGCCGCGCACGACGCCGTCGACACCGGTATCGGTCGGGAACACCTGATAGCGGCCGCGGCCCTGGAACTCGACGCGCACCTTCTCGGTGAAGTACTGCTCGAGCGGCGAGAAGGGCGTGCGGTTGCCGAACATCGGCACGCCCAGCGTGCGGATGTAGTCGGGCAGGAACGACCCCCGGCCGGCCAGCGAGTAGCCGCAGCCGCGCCAGCGCGAGCGACACGCCCGCGAGCGGCGCGGCGCGCAGCACCTGGCGGCGCGTCATCCCACCACCACCGACACGAGACGTCCCTTGGCCACGACCACCTTCTTCACGGTCTTCCCGGCCAGATGCGGCTGCACGCCCGGGTCGGCCAGCGCCAGGCGTTCGAGTTCCGCGTCCGAGGCATCAGGGCTGACCTCGATGCGCCCGCGCACCTTGCCGTTGACCTGCACGGGCACGACGATGCTCTCGGCCCGCGCGGCCGCGTCGTCCACGGCCGGCCAGCGCGCCGCCGCCAGCGTGCCGGTGTGCCCGTAGCGTTCCCAGATCTCTTCGGCCGTGTGCGGCGCAAACGGCGACACCAGCACGACCAGCGCCTCGATGGCCTCGCGCGCCACCGCCGCACCCTGCGCCGTCGCGGCGCCGCGTTGGGCATCGGTGAACAGATAGAGGTCGTTCACGAGCTCCATCATGGCCGACACCGCCGTGTTCATCTGCTTGCGCGCGTCGATGTCGGCGGTGACGCGGCGAATCGTGTCGTGCGTCTTGCGCCGCATGGCTCGCTCGCCCGGCGCCAGCGTGGCCGGGTCGAGCGGCGCAGCCGCGAGCGCCGCCTCGCGCCAGTGCTCGGCCACGCGCCAGACGCGCGCCAGCCAGCGGAAGCTGCCGTCCAGCCCGGCGTCGCTCCACTCCACTTCCTTCTCGGGCGGCGCGACGAACATCACGTAGAGCCGCAGCGCGTCCGAGCCGACCTTCTCGAGCATCGTGTCGGGGTCGACGACGTTGCCCTTCGACTTCGACATCACGTGGCCGTCCTTGAGCACCATGCCCTGCGTGAGCAGGTGGGTGAACGGCTCGCTGTGGTCGACCATGCCGAGGTCGCGGAACACGCGCGCGAAGAAGCGCGAGTAGATGAGGTGCAGGATGGCGTGTTCGACGCCGCCCGAGTAGAAGTCGACCGGGCACCAGTACTTCACCTTCGCCGGGATCGAACGGCAACTGGTCGTTGTGCGCGTCGGCGAAGCGGTAGAAGTACCACGACGAGTCCACGAACGTGTCCATCGTGTCGGTCTCGCGTCGCGCGGCCCCGCCGCACGCCGGGCAGGCGACGTTGACGAACTCGGGAATGGTCGCGAGCGGCGAGTCGCCCCGGCCGGTGAACTGCGCCACCTTCGGCAGGACCACGGGCAGCTGATCGTCGGGCACCGGCACCACGCCGCACTGCGGGCAGTGGATCATCGGAATCGGCGTGCCCCAGTAGCGCTGCCGCGAGATGCCCCAGTCCTTGAGGCGGTACTGCACCGTGCCTTCGCCGAGGCCGCGGGCCTTCGCGTCGGCGGTGAGCCGCCGGCGGCCTTCCGCCGAGGTGAGCCCGTCGTAGGCGCCCGAGTTCACGAGCAGCCCTTCCTCCGGCAGCGACTCGGTCATGGCGACCACGTCGGGCGCGGGTCCGCCCTCGGCCGGAGCGATCACCGCGCGGATCGGCAGGTCGTACTTGCGCGCGAACTCGAAGTCGCGCTGGTCGCCGAACGGCACGCCCATCACGGCGCCGGTGCCGTATTCGCCGAGGACGAAGTTCGCGACCCAGACCGGCACGCGTTCGCCGCTGAAGGGATTGATCGCGTAGTGGCCGGTGAAGAAGCCTTCCTTCTCCACCTCGCCACTCACCCGGCCGGCGCGGTCCTGGCCGCGGAACCGCGCGATCTGGTCGCGGACGGCTTTGGGATCGGGCGCCGCGTCGGCGAACTGGGCGGCCAGGGGATGCTCCGGGCCCAGCATCAGGAACGTGGCGCCGTAGATGGTGTCGATGCGGGTCGTGAAGACCTCGATGGCGCCCGGCCAGCCGTCGAGCGCGAAGCTCACGCGCGCGCCCTCGGATCGGCCGATCCAGTTGCGCTGCATCGTGAGCACCTTGTCGGGCCACTGCGACAGCTCGTCGGCGCTCGCCAGCAGGTCGTCGGCGTAGGCCGTGATGCGGAAGAACCACTGCTCCAGGTCCTTCAGCTCGACCGTGGTGCCGCAGCGCCAGCAGGCGCCGTCGACGACCTGCTCGTTGGCCAGCACCGTGTGGTCGACCGGACACCAGTTCACGGTCGAGCGGCGGCGATAGGCCAGGCCGCGCTCGAACATGCGGATGAACAGCCACTGGTTCCAGCGGTAGTAGTCGGGCAGGCACGTGGCCAGCTCGCGCCCCCAGGCGTAGCTGATGCCGAGGCGCTGCAACTGCCCCTTCATGTGCGCGATGTTCCCGAGCGTGGAGGTCTCGGGATGGATGCCGCTCTTGATGGCGGCGTTCTCCGCCGGCAGGCCGAACGCGTCCCACCCGAACGGGTGCAGCACGTTGAAGCCCTGCAGGCGCTTCAGGCGCGCCACCACGTCGCCGATGATGTAGTTGCGCACGTGTCCCACGTGGGCATGGCCCGAGGGATACGCGAACATCTCGAGGCAGTAGAACTTGGGCTTGGACGGATCCTCGACCACTTCGAAGGCCTGGCTCTCGCGCCAGCGCTCCTGCCACTTCTTGTCGAGTTCTTGCGGGTGATAGTCAGACACGGATGTTTGGCACCGAAGGGGGCGGCCGGACGGCCGCGGTTCTACGAATTCTACCAGTGCAGTGGGCGCGCCGTCGCCGTCACAGTGCCGGCCAGTAGGGCGCAAGTGCCGCGCGGGCCGCCGCCGCGCTCGCCTGGCCGCGCGCACGGTCGCCCGCGACCGCCACGTCCGTGGCATCGCCGCCCGCCGCGACGTGCAGCACGGCGTTCAGCGACGAGGTCAGGCCCTCGATGTCGTAGCCACCCTCGGTGACGTACACCCGGCGGCCACCGGCGTGGCGTCGCGCGACGCCCTCGATCAGGCGCGCCAGGTTGGCAAACCCCTCGGGCGTCATGCGGAATCCGCCCAGCGGATCGGCGGCATGGGCGTCGAAGCCGGCCGACACGAGCACGAGTTCGGGCGCGAAGGCGTCGAGCACCGGCACCGCGACGGCGCGGAAGACCTCGTCGAGATCGGCGTCTCCTGCGCCAGCGTCGAGCGGCAGGTTCACGGTGAAGCCGGCGCCGGCGCCAGTGCCGATTTCCGTCGCACCGCCCGTGCCCGGGTAATACGGATACTGGTGACTCGACACGAACAACACCGACGGATCGTCGTAGAACATGGCTTGCGTGCCATTGCCGTGATGCACGTCGAAGTCGATGATCGCGACCTTGGCCAGGCCTTCGGCCCGCGCCCACGCCGCCGCCACCGCCACGCTGTTGAACAGACAGAAGCCCATCGCGGCAGCCCGTTCGGCGTGATGGCCGGGCGGCCGCACGAAGGCGATCGCCGCCTCACCCGGCGCCTGCAGCACGTGGCGCACGCCGTCGACCACGGCACCGGCGGCGAGGCGCGCCACGTCGTACGACTCCGGGCTCGTGCTCGTGTCGGCGTCGAGACGCACGGCGTGCCCTGCGGTGTCACGAATCGCCGCGATGTAGCCCGGGGTCGTGCACGCGCGCCAGCGCCGTCTCGTCGGCCATCGAGGGCTCGACCAGCGTGTGCCCGGCCGTGGCCCACGCACGAGCCACCCGCCGCAGCGCGTCGGCGCGCTCCGGACGTTCGGGATGACCGGGCGGCGTGAGGTGATGCGAGAAGTGGTCGCTGCTGAGCAGAATCATGCGGAGTCCGAGGACGACAGGGCCTGCCGGCACGCCCGTTCGGCGTCCTGCAAGCGGAGTTGGAGGGCGTGGGCCGGCCAGATCGAGCGCAGCGGCATCGGCATCGGCGGCCACGGTGAGCGGTTCGCCGACGGCCATCACCACGCGCGCGAAGGGCTTGGGAATCTGCGTGCGGTCCCAACTGCCGAGCGTCCAGTGGCGATCCGCTTCGGCGTGGAACGGCACGATCTGGTGGCCCGTGGCCTTGGCCAGCCACACGGCGCCGGGCTGCACCACGCCGGCGGGCCGCGCGGACCGTCGACCGTGAAGGCCGTCGGCGACAACCGGGCCGCGCGCACGAGCTGCCGCACCGCGCGCGCGCCGCCGCGCGAGCTCGACCCCCGGGCGGTGCCGTAGCCGAACCGGGTGACGATACGGGCGATCCACTCGCCGTCGAAGTTCTCGCTGATCACCACCACCATGCCGCGCTGCCGCCAGAACCACACGCTGGGCAGGATCCGGCCGTGCCACGTGGCCAGGATGAACGGCGTGCCGGCGGCGTCGATCGCGCGCAGCCGGTCGGCGCCGGAGACCTCCACGCGCCAGGTGCCACACAAGACCCGCAGCAGCGGCGCGCCGAGGCCGGCAATGAGCGCCACCTGCGCGCGCTGACGCCACGACTGGCGCCACGGCGGCGTGCGGGGATCGAGGACCGGACGGGAGGCGCCGGTCACATGCCGTCGTAGTGCGGGCCCTCGCCGCCTTCGGGCGCGACCCACGTGATGACCCCGTAGGGGTCCATGATGTCGCACGTCTTGCAGTGCACGCAGTTGGACGCGTTCAGCTGCAGACGGCGGCCGCCGGCGCCGTTGTCGACCATCTCGTAGACGTTGGCGGGACAGAACTTCACGCACGGATGGCCGAACTCGGGGCCGCACACCGAGTGACAGACATCGGTCTGCACGAGCAGGTGCGGGGGCTGGTTCTCCTCGTGGTGCGCGCCCGAGTAGTGCACGCTCGTGACCTTGTCGAAGGTGAGCACGCGGTCGGGAGTCACGGCATTCGAGGCCACCAGGCGGTCGCGCTTCTCCAACCCGTAGTAGTCCGACAACGTGGCCATGCGGGTGTGACCGGCGTGGCCGTGCAGGTCTTCCGGCCAGCGTCCGCCGGTGGCCATGGCGAGTCCGGCAAATGCCGCGCCGAGGTAGGTGCCGGCACCGAACGCCTGGTGCACGTTGCGCACCGGATACAGCTCGCGCTTGATCGCGCTGGCGTCGACCGCGGTCTTGTAGGCGCCGAGCCGCGCCAGCGACGTGTCGCCGGCGCGCACCGCCGCAAAGGCGGTCTCGGCGGCCAGCATGCCGCTGCGCATCGCCAGATGGATGCCCTTCAGGCGCATCGAGTTCACGAAGTTGGCGGCGTCACCCGCCACCAGCGCGCCGTCGGCTGCGAGCGCGGGCTGTGTGTTCCAGCCACCCTCGGGCAAGGCCTTGGCGCCGAACCGCACGAGCTGTCCGCCTTCGAGCAGACCGGCTACGAACGGGTGCAGCTTGAAGCGCTGGAACGCCGCGTGCGGGTCGAGCAGCGGATCCTTGTAGTCGAGCCCCACGACGAAGCCAATCGAGAGGCGGCCCTCGGGCATCGCATAGATCCAGCTGCCGCCGAACTCCTCTTGCCGCAGGGGATAGCCGAGCGTGTGGATCACGGTGCCGGGGGCCAGGCGATCCGCCGGCACGTCCCAGAGTTCCTTGAGCCCGATGGCGAACTGCGCGGGCTGAGGGCCGCCCATCTGCAGCGTGCGCAGCAGGTCCTTGGTGAGATGGCCGCGCACCCCGTCGGCGAAGATCGTGACCTTGGCGCGGATGTCAGCGCCGGGCTCGACCGCACCGCGCGGCGCGCCGTGTTTGCCCACGCCGCGGTCACCGGTACGGATGCCCACGACGCGCGCACCGTCGTAGAGCACCGACTGACCGGCAAACCCCATGAACAGATCGACGCCGGCGGCCTCGACCTGCCCGGCCAGCCACTTCACGAAGTGGCTGAGCGAGATCACGTAGTTGCCGTGGTTCGCAAACGGCGGCGGCGTGATGGGCAGGCGGAACTTCTTCTGCGCGCCGAGCAGATACACGCTGTCGTTGGTGACCGGGCATGCCAGCGGCGCGCCCTTGGCCAGAAAATCCGGCACGAGTTCGGCCAGGGTCGAGGGATCGAGCAGCGCCCCAGACAGCGAATGTGCTCCGGGCTCACGCGCCTTGTCGACGACGGCCACCGACAGCGGCTCGCCGCCCTGCGGCGGCCTGCAACTGCGTGAGCCGGAGCGCTGCCGACAGCCCGGCCGGCCCGCCGCCGACGACGAGGATATCGACGTCGAGGGTCTCGCGCTCCATGCCGCCCCTACGCCTTGCCGAGCTCGGCGATGAGCGCGGGCGCGATCTCGAAGAGGTCGCCTTCGATGCCGTAGTCGGCCACTTCGAAAATAGGCGCCTCGGCGTCCTTGTTGATCGCCACGATGGTGCGCGCACCCTTCATGCCGACCAGATGCTGGATGGCGCCGGAGATGCCCACAGCGACGTACAGCTTGGGCGCCACGGTCTGGCCGGAACTGCCGATCTGGCGATCCATCGGCAGCCAGCCGTTGTCGCAGATCGGCCGCGACGCGGCGAGTTCCGCGTGGAACGCCGCGGCCAGTTGCTGGGCCAGTGCGAGATGCTCCTGCGCCTTGATGCCGCGGCCCACCGCCACGATCCGTTCGGCCTGCGACAGGTCGACCGCCGCCTTGCTTTCCTGGAACGGCGCTTCGGCCGTCTGGCGCAGCGTGGCGCCGTCGAGCGACGCCGGCGCGCGCGGTGACCGGGGCGCCGCTGCCGCGCAGCGCGCTATCGGCGCGGAACGCGCCAATCTGGAACGACACGAAGTGCGGCGCCGGACCTTCGGCCACCACCTCGGCCACCAGCTTGCCCTGGAACATCGGCCGGGTGAAGACCGGCACGCCGTCGCGCTGGCCGAGTCCGGTGACGTCGGTGATGAGCGCGCGGTCGAGACGCGCCGCCAGCACCGGCGCGAAGTCGCGCGTCTGGTAGGTGTGCGGCAGGCACACGTGCGATCGGCTGCAGGGCCGTCACGAGTTCGACCACGGCCGCCACGAAGCGCGTCCGGGGTGTAGGACGCCAGCTGCGGGTGCACTGACCGCGCACACCTCGGCAACGTCGGCGGCCGACAACTCGGCGGCCACGGCCGCCACGTCCGAGCCAAGCACCGCCACGCTCACGGGGGCGGCGCCGGCCGACAATTGCTGCGCGGCGGCAATGGCTTCCCAGGTCGCCCGGTTGAGGCGACCGTCTTTCTGTTCCGCGATCGACGAGAATCATAGGACCCGCGCCTCTTCGCGGAGGCGGCGCACGAGTTCCCTGGCGGCGTCGGCCGGCGAGCCGGTGATCATCGCCGTCTGCTTCGACTTCTGCGGCAGCGCCAGCGACAGCACCCGCTGACGCGAGGCCACCGGGGCGCTCGGGCGTCACGACGCGGATCTCCTTCTTCTTCGCCGCCATGATGCCCTTGAGCGTGGCGTAGCGCAGCTGGTTGATCCCGCTTTGGATGGTGAGCAGCGCCGGCAGCGGCATCGCCAGATACTGGAACCAGCCGCCCTCGAGTTCGCGCTTCACCCGCAGTGCGCCGTCGGCGATCTGCACTTCCATGATGATCGTGGAATGCGGCATGCCCAGGCGCTCGGCAAGCACCGGGCCCGAACTGCGCATGGCCCTGATCGTCGGACTGGAGCCCGGTCAGCACCACGTCGAACTGCTCGCCGCGCACCGCCTCGGCCACCGCCGCCGCAGCTGCCGCCGCATCGGCCCGGCCCAGCGCGTCGTCCTGCGCGTGGATGGCCCGGTCGGCGCCGCGCGCCAGCGCTTCGCGAATCACCTGCTGCACGCGCGCCGGCCCGGCCGACACGACCACCACTTCCCCGCCGTGCTTCTCCTTGAGGCGCAGGGCCTCTTCGAGAGCGTAGGCGTCGGGCTCGTTCATCTCGTAGCTGATGTCGGCGTCGCGCACCCAGGTGCGATCGTCGTTCAGCCGCGGCTGCCACTCGCGCGTCGGCACCTGCTTGATACAGACCGCAATCTTCATACCTGATCCGTGCACCTTCCCACGTTCGTGCCCGCCGCCCGCCCCGCTCCGGAGCCGCAGGCGCAGGGCGTCGAACGCGGTCTTACGCCTCGTAGCGGCGGAGGACGAGCGCGGCGTTCGTGCCGCCGAAACCGAATGAGTTCGAGAGCGCGTGGCGAATCGCCATGGGGCGATTCACGTGCGGCACGTAGTCGAGGTCGCAGCCCTCGTCTGGCACATCGAGGTTGATGGTCGGCGGCGCCACCTGGTGGTAGACGGCCAGCGCCGAGATGCCGGCCTCGACGCCGCCCGCCGCGCCCAGCGGTGTGCCCGGTCATCGACTTGGTCGACGACACCGCGACCCGCGCCGCGTGCGCGCCGAAGGCGCGCTTGATGGCCAGTGTCTCGAGCCGGTCGTTGAACGGCGTGGAGGTGCCGTGCGCGTTGATGTAGTCGATGTCGGCCGGCGTGAGGCCGGCCTTGCGCAGGGCCCGCTCCATGCACCGCACGGCCCCGTCGCCGTCTTCGGACGGCGCCGTGATGTGATACGCGTCGCCCGACATGCCGTAGCCGACCACTTCGGCGTAGATGCGCGCGCCGCGCCGCACGGCGAACTCCAGCTCTTCGAGCATCAGCACGCCCGCGCCCTCGCCGATGACGAAGCCGTCGCGATCCTTGTCGAAGGGGCGGCTGGCGTGCATCGGATCGTCGTTGCGGCCCGAGAGCGCCCGCAGCGAGGCGAATCCGCCGACGCTCATGGGCGTGATGGCCGCTTCCGACCCGCCGGCGATCATCGCGTCGGCGTCGCCGCGCTTGATGATCTCGAACGAGTCGCCGACGGCGTGCGCCGACGCCGAACACGCCGTGCAGGTCGCCAGGTTCGGCCCCTTGGCGCCGAACCGGATCGAGACCTGGCCCGAGGCCAGGTTGATGATCGACGACGGGATGAAGAACGGCGAGATCTTGCGGGGGCCCCCAGCGAGCAGCGAGTTGTGCTCACGCTCGATGGTGGCGAAGCCCCCGATCCCCGACCCGATGCACACGCCCACGTCGGGCGCGATCTCGGGAGTGATGACGAGTCCAGAATCCGCCACCGCGAATTGCGACGCCGCCACGGCGTACTGAATGAAGACGTCCATCTTCTTGACGTCTTTCTTCTCGACGAACTCCGTGGCATCGAAGCCCTTCACCTCGGCGGCGAACCGCGTGGCGAAGCCTTCGGTGTCGAACTTGGTGATTGGCCCCGCGCCCGACTTGCCCGCGAGGAGCCCCTCCCACGTCGCCGCCGTTCCGATTCCCAGGGACGTCACCAGCCCGATGCCGGTGACGACGACTCGCCTGCTCAAGCTGCCTCCTGCGGCCTACTTCTTGCCCTTGGCGTTCTTCTCGATGTATTCCACGGCGTCCTTGACGCGCGTGATCTTCTCGGCGTCCTCGTCGGGAATCTCGATCTCGAACTCCTCTTCGAATGCCATGACGAGTTCGACGGTGTCGAGCGAGTCTGCGCCGAGGTCCTCGACGAACGATGCGTCCGACGTCACTTCTTCCTCGTCCACACCGAGTTGCTCGACGATGATGCTCTTCACCTTGTCCGCTACGGCCATCTGGCCCTCCTACGTGTACATCCCGCCGTTGACTGCGAGAACCTGCCCTGTAATATACGACGCCTCGTCGGATGCCAGGAAACAGACCGCCGCCGCGATGTCGGCGGGCGTCCCCAGGCGTCCAAGCGGAATCTGCGCCGTCCACTGCTCCTGCGAGCCCTCTGCGAGCGCCTTGGTCATGTCGGTGGCGACGAAGCCCGGCGCCACGGCGTTGACCGTGACGTTGCGCGAGCCCACTTCGCGGGCCAGCGACTTGCACAAGCCGATCAGACCGGCCTTCGACGCGGCGTAGTTGGCCTGACCGGCGTTGCCCATCTGCCCGACGACCGAGCTGATGGCGATGATGCGTCCGCCGCGCTGCTTCAGCATCGGCTTGAGGGCCGCCTGGCACAAGCGTGAAGGCGGCCGTGAGGTTGGTGCCGATGACGTCGTCCCAGTCGGCGCGCTTCATGCGCAGCATGAGCTGGTCGCGGGTGATGCCGGCGTTGCTCACCAGGATGTCGAGCCGGCCATGCGCCGCCACGACCCCGCTCACCGCCGCCGCGACCGCTTCGGCATCGGTCACGTCGAGCGGCACGGCCGTGGCGCGGCCGCCGGCCGCGACGATCTCGTCGGCCACGGCCTGGGCATTGGCGCCGCGCGCCGCCGCCGCCACGATGGCGCCTTCGGCGGCCAGCTGCAGCGCGATCGCGCGGCCGATACCCCGCGACGCCCCGGTCACCAGCGCCACCCGTCCCTCGAACCGCTTCATGATGCGTCGCCCGTCTCCTTGGTGCCGGACTCGAACAGGGCCGCGATGGCCGCCAGGCCCGCCGGCTGGTCCAGATTCAGTACCGCCGCATCACGCGCGGCCTTCTTGATGAGCCCGCTCAACACCGTGCCCGGACCCACCTCAACATATGCGGTGACTCCGTCCGATGCAAGGCGACGCACGATGGCATCCCACCGGACGGGCGACGACACCTGACGAATCAGCGCGTCGATGGCCGACGCCGCATCTCGCTTGGGTTCGGCGTCGACGTTCGCCACGACCGGCACGCGCGGGTCGTGCGCCGTCACGGCGCGCAGCTCGGGCGCCAGCCGGGCCTCGGCCGGCGCCATGAGGGCGCAGTGGAACGGCGCGCTCACCTGCAGCGGAATCACGCGCTTGGCCCCGCGCGCCTTGGCCAGCTCACCGGCCCGCGCCACGGCGGCCGCGCTGCCGGCAATCACGATCTGCCCGGGCGCGTTGAGATTCGCCGCGCTCACGACCTCGCCGTGGGCCGCCTCGTCGCACGCCGCGCGCACGCCCGCTTCGTCGAGGCCGAGGATGGCCGCCATGGCGCCGTGCCCGACAGGCACGGCCTCCTGCATGTATTGCCCGCGGTGGTGCACCAGGCGCACGGCGTCGGCAAAGGCCAGGGTGCCGGCGGCGACGTGCGCGGAGTACTCGCCGAGGCTGTGCCCGGCCACGACATCGGGGCGGAAGCCGCGCGCCTCGAGCACGCGCCACGCCGCCACGCTCGCCGTGAGGATGGCGGGCTGGGTGTTCTCGGTGAGCGTGAGGCGTTCGGCCGGACCGTCGAAGATCACTTCGCTCAGGCGCCAGCCGAGGGCCGCGTCGGCTTCTTCGAAGGTCGCGCGGGCTTCGGGAAACGCGTCGGCCAGCGCCCGGCCCATGCCGACGGATTGCGACCCCTGCCCCGGAAACACGAACGCCTTCATCTCACCGCTTCCATCGCCCGCGCCACGCGGGCGGCCACGCGCTCGACGACGCCGTCGGCCGCGAACCGCGACGCCGCCACGACCGCGTTGCGGATCGCCTTGGGCGACGAGCGGCCGTGACAGACCAGCATCAGGCCCGACACGCCCAAGCAGCGGCGCGCCGCCGTATTCGGAATAGTCCACGCGCTTCCGGAAACGCCGGAACGCCCGGCGCGACAGCAGATAGCCCACCTGGCTCGAGAACGTGCTCGACAGCTCCGCGCCGAGCAGTTCCTCCACCGTCTCGACCAGCCCTTCGCTCAGCTTCAACGCGACGTTGCCGGTGAAGCCGTCGCAGACGATCACGTCGGCGTTGCCCGAGAACACCTCGCGGGCCTCGACGTTGCCCACGAAGCGCACCGGCGCGGACTTGAGCAGCCGGTAGGCCTCACGCGTGAGCTCGTTGCCCTTGCCTTCTTCTTCGCCGATCGACAGCAGGCCGACCCGGGCCTCATCGACCCCGAGCAGCACGCCGGCATACACCGCCCCCATGATCCCGAACTGCAGCAGGTGCGACGCCCGGCATTCCACCGTGGCGCCGGCGTCGAGCAGCACGGCCATGCCGGTGCGGGTGGGAATGGCCGGAGCCAGGGCTGGCCGGTCGACGTGCGGCAGCATGCCGAAGGTGCCGTGCGCGGCCACCACGGCCGCGCCGGTGTGCCCGGCCGTGACCACGCCCGCGGCCGCGCCGCTCGCCACGAGCTCGGCGGCCACCCGGATCGACGCCCGCGGCTTGCGCCGCAGCGCCTGCGCCGGCGACTCGCTCATGGTGACGACGTCGGGCGCCTCGACCACTTCGAGGTCGAGGCTGTGGCGATCGGCATGACGCGCGAGTTCCGCGTCGATGGCCGAGGTCTGCCCCACCAGCGTCACTGCGACACCCGAGTGCCGTGCCGCCGCCAGCGCGCCGTCGACGACCTTCGAAGGAGCCTCGTCGCCGCCCATCGCGTCGACCGCGATCCGGGTCGACCTCAGCGCGCTACTCCTCGTTGACCGCGCGCACCTGCCGCTCGTTGTAGAAGCCGCAGTAGGCGCATACGCGGTGCGGCGCCTTGGGTTCGGCGCACTGCGGGCAGGCGCCCGAGGTGCTGGAGGTCAGGGTGTCGTGGGTGCGGCGCTTGCGGCCGCGGGTCTTCGAGTGTCGGCGTTTGGGATTAGGCATCGTCGTTCGTCCGGGGAGAGACGAGCGCCTGGAGCACGGCAAGCCGCGGATCCACCCACTGCGGATTGCAGTGGCAGCGCTCGGTGTTGAGGTTGGTGCCGCACGTCGAACACAAGCCCTGGCAGTCGGGCCGGCAGAGCGGCTTCATTGGAATCGCGAGATAACACTGCTCGCGCACCATCTGTCCAAGATCGATCTGGTCGTCGCTGTAGAACGTCGTCGACGGGTCGTCGTCGGGGTCTTCCTCGCGGTTGCCCACGAGCGCCTGCGGCAGATAGCGCAGGTCGAAGGTGGCATCGACCGGCACCTCGAACGCCTCGAGGCAGCGGCTGCAGGTGAGTTCCAGGCGCGAGGCAATCGTGCCAGCGAGCCTGAACTTGGCGTCGTCCTTGTGGATCGTGAAGACCAGGCGCACCGGCGCGATCACCCGGTAGTCGTCTTCGGGAGAAAACGACTCGGGCGGATACGCGCGGTCGAACGGCGTCTCCGGCTGGCGGATCTGTTTCAGGTCGAGTTGCATGACTGGCTCCGCTCCGTCGCGATTTTCCGCGATGAAGCGACCAGCCAGTATATCACGCCACTACACGCGGCCTTCGCCCCGTGTTCGCCCGGCACATCCTCGCCCCCGGGGCGTCGACTCGCCGGTCAGCGCTCCTGGCCGAACCGCTCCGACACCGGCCACGGGCCCACCCACGGCTTCGGGATGAACAGCTGCTCGAACAGGCCCACGGCGTAGCGGTCGGTCATGCCGGCGATGAAGTCCTGGGCCGCCACGTCCAGCCCGTCGGCCTCGATGGTGCGCGCGTCGAGGAACTCGTGCCGGCGCGCGCCGCACCCGCTCCCAGAGCCCGCCCAGGATGCCCTCGGCCTTGGCGAACTCGGCCGTGGCCGACGGGTTCTCGTAGACCGCCGCGAACAGGAAATCGCGCAGCTCGAGCGTGGCCTCGAGCATCTCGCCGCTCATGCGAATCTCGTCGCTGCCGCCGCCGAGCGTCTCGCGCACCACGTCGGACACCATGCGGCCGATGCGTTCCGAGGCCGAGCCGCCGAGCACGCGCAGCGCCCGTTCGGGCAGCGCCCGCTCCTCGAGGATGCCGGCGCGCACGGCGTCGTCCACGTCGTGATTCACGTAGGCCACGATGTCGGCCACGCGCGCCACCTGCCCTTCGATGGTCGACGCCCGATGCTCCGGCGGCGCGCCCACCGGCATGCCGTGCTTGCCCTTCGAGTGCCGGGCGATGCCGTCGCGCACCTCCCAGGTGAGATTGAGGCCCTGACGGTCGTGCTCCAGCACGTCGACGATGCGCAGGCTCTGCTCGTAGTGATTGAAGCCCGCGGGGCTGAGCGCCTGCAGCACCCGCTCGCCGGCGTGGCCGAACGGCGTGTGGCCCAGGTCGTGGCCGAGGGCGATCGCCTCGGTGAGCTCCTCGTTCAGGCGCAGCACCTTGGCGATGGTGCGGGCAATCTGCGACACCTCGAGCGTGTGCGTGAGCCGCGTGCGGTAGTGATCGCCGGCCGGCGAGAAGAAGACCTGCGTCTTGTGCTTCAGCCGGCGAAACGCCTTGGTGTGGATGATGCGGTCGCGGTCGCGCTGGAACGCCGGCCGGATCGGATCCTCGGTCTCCGGCCGCAGCCGGCCGCGCGTGTCGCGGCTGCGCGCGGCCTGCGGGGCCAGCACCTCGTGCTCGCGCTGCTCGAGCTCTTCACGAATGGTCATGCGCGGGCTCCCGCCGCGGTGAGGACATGCCCGTCATCGTAGCAGCCCGCGCGCAGCGTTCAGCCCAGCTGGTCGAGAAAACTCTCGCCGTGCGCCATCGCGCCCACGCCGAAGAAGGCCGCGAGCGTCTGGCCCAGATCGGCAAAGCTCGCGCGCGTGCCCGAGCGAGCGGCCGGCCCGCTGGCGCCCCGGTCAAGCGCGAGCAGCGGCACGTATTCCCGCGAATGGTCGGTGCTCGGCGTGGTCGGGTCGTTGCCGTGGTCGGCGGTGATGACGAGCAGATCGTCGGGCCGCAGCCGCCCCAGCACGTCGCGCGAGCCGCGCGTCGAAGCGCTCGAGATTGGCGGCATAACCGGCGACGTCGTTGCGGTGGCCGTAGAGCGTGTCGAAGTCGACGAGGTTCGACGAACACCAGGCCCGGCGTGCCGGCATCCATCAGCGCGCACAGGGCGGTGACGCCCTCGTCGTCGCTGGCCGTGGGCACGCGCGGCTCACCCCGCGTCCGGCAAACAAGTCGCTCACCTTCCCGACCGCCGTCACCGCTACCCCGGCGGCGTGCAGCCGATCGAGCAGCGTCTCGGCCACCGGCGGCATGGCGAAGTCGTGGCGGTTGGCCGTGCGCGCGAACGCGCCCGGGGCGCCGACGAACGGCCGCGCGATGACGCGGCCCATGCCGCGGCCCTCGACCGCCAGCGCGTAGGCGGCGCGGCACCACTCGTAGAGTTGCGGCACCGGCACCACCGCCTCGTGCGCGGCAATCTGGAAGACGCTGTCGGCCGAGGTGTAGACGATCGGCCGGCCGGTGCGGCAGTGCTCCTCGCCGAGCTGGTCGATGATGGCCGTGCCCGAGGCCACGACGTTGCCGAGCACCGGGCGGCCGATGGACGCTTCGAACGCGGCGATGAGATCCGCCGGGAAGCCGTGCGGGAAGGTCGGAAAGGCGCGGTCGAGCACCACGCCCATCAGCTCCCAGTGCCCCGTGACCGAGTCCTTGCCCGCCGACCGCTCGGCCATGCGGCCCCAACTCGCCCGCGGCGCCGGCGGCACCGGCACGCCCGCGAGCGGCACGGCCGCCGACAAGCCCAGCGCGGCCAGCGAGGGAATCGTGAGGGCCTGCGCGCGGCTGATGTTACCGAGCGTGTCGCTGCCCTCGTCGCCGTAGGCCGCGGCATCGGGCAACGCGCCGGCGCCGACGCTGTCGAGAACGATCAGGATCGCGCGCGCGGCCATGGCGTGCCGACGCGGGCGCGATCAGGGATGGTGCGACGAGAAGTAGTTCGGCACGCTGCGCGGCACGCGCAGGGTGGAGATGGCGTGCTTGAACACCAGGTGGTCGAGCCCGTCGCACTCGATCACCACGGCGAAGCGATCGAAGTTCTTGATCCGGCACTCGAACTGCCGGCCGTCGAGCAGGTGCACGGTGACGATCAGCTTCTCGCGCCGCGCGTAGTTGAGAAAGACGTCCTGAATATTGGGTGCGCTCGATTTTCCGTCAGCCATCGCCCACGTCTCTCCCGTCGTCGTGCAGACCCCGCGTTCCCAAGAAGGCAAAGACGCGCGCATGCACATGCGCCGACTCGCCGGGACCGTCAAACCACTCTAGAGTAGGCTCTTTGCGAAACCAGATCAACTGCCGGCGCGCATAGCGGCGGTTCTCTTGCGCGATGAGCGCGCGCGTATCGGCGAGGTCGCGCACGCCGCGCACGTAGTCGAGCATCTGGCGATACACCAGTCCGCCGAACGGCCGCGCCGTCGCCGGCACGCCGCGCGCCAGCAAGCCGCGCACCTCGGCCTCGAGGCCGCGATCGAATTGTGCGCTCGACGCGCGCGGTGAGTCGCGGCTCGAGCGCGGCGGCGGTCATGCGCAGGGCCACGGCCATCACCGTCGAATTCCGGCAGCGGCGACACGGTGTCGGCGAAGTGCGCCGTGAGCGCCCGGCCCGTCAGCGCGTAGACCTCGAGCGCGCGAATCATCCGCTTGCGATCGGCGGCCTGAATGCGCGCGGCCGACGCGGGATCCACGCGCGCCAGCACGCCGGTGCAGCCAGGCGTCGCCGCGCCGCGCGCCACCCGTTCCAGCCGCGCCCGCAAGGCCGCATCGGCCGCCGGTCCGGGAAACAGCCCGCGCGTGAGGGCGCGGAAGTAGAGGCCGGTGCCGCCGACGAGGATCGGCAGCCGGCCGCGCCCGTGGATGTCGCGGATGGCCGCCGCCGCGTCGCGCGCGAACCGCGCGGCGGTGTACTCGTCGGTGGGATCGACGATGTCGATGAGGTGGTGCGGGATGCCGCGCCGCTCGGCGACCGGCACCTTGTCGGTGCCGATGTCGAAGCCGCGGTAGACGGCCGTGGAGTCGCAGTTGACGATCTCGCCGCCGAAGCGCTCGGCGGCGGCCAGCGCCAGCGACGACTTGCCCGTGGCCGTCGGTCCCGAGAATCGCCAGATAGCGCGGCGCCGCGCGCGGCTTCGCTCAGCACGCGAGCTGCCCGAGCGCCAGGGCCAGCAGCACCGTCAACACGGCCACGATGCCGGCCTGCTGCGCGCCGCGCGTCATCAGCGTTGCGCCGGCGACTCGTTGTAGAAGAACGTCACCGTGAAGAACGCCTTGTCGGCCGGATACTCCGGCGGCAGCGGCGTGGTGGGTTCGACGTGAGCAGCGCGTTGTAGGACGAGCGGTTGAAGGAGTCGATCTCGGACGGCCCGACGATGTTGATGTCGGTGATCGAGCCGTCGCGGTGCACGTTGAACTGCACGACGACCCGGCCGCGCATGGCCAGCGCCGAGTTCGGGATGTTCCAGTTGCGCTTCACCTGGGCGATGAAGCGGCGAATCCACGGGCCGAACTCGACGCCCTTGGTGTCGAACTGGATGGCCGGACCGAACTCGTTGGTGCCGCCCTGCTGATTGCCGAACGACTCCTGCTGCACGTACTTCTGCAGGTCGCGCAGCGCCTCGCCCAGGCGTCCGCCCGCCGGGCGCTCGACGGCCACCTGCGGCGCCTCCTCGGGTGCGGGCCGCCCGGTTGGCGCCTCCGGCAGCCGCATGGTGTCCTCGGCCTGGCGCGGCGCGGGGGGCGCGGGCTCGGGTTCGGCGCCCTGGCCTCTGGGCCGTTCCTCCGGCGCCGCCTCGACCCGCTCGGTCGAATCGCCGCGCGCGAAGGGCAGCGGATTCTCGGGCCGCTCGGCCATGTCCGGGGCCTGCGCCACGCGGTCCATGTCCGAGGCATCGGCGCGCGGCGGCGGCGTGGGGGCGGGCACGTCGCGCAGGGGCTCGACGACGACGAAGCGCGGGCGCCTCCTCGCGATCGCTGGGCTGTTCCCGGGCCTCGTCCGGCGGCGGCGTCGCGCGCTCGAACAGGGGAATCCGCGGCGCGAACATCAGCGCCAGCACGATCGCCACGTGCACGACGACCGACAGCACGACGCCCTCCCGTTTGGAGATCGCGCTGCCGACCGCCTCCACCTGATCGTAGCGGTCGTCGAAGTCGAAGTACATGAAGCAGTTAGTCGATTATACCCGGCAGCGTTGGGTCGATCCTGGGGGGCCCCGCTGGCGGCGGATCCTCGACTCACCTCGGCCGCGAGGCCGTGTAGAGATAGACGACGCCCAGCGTCAATGGTCTGCTCGCCGCCGCCGAAAAGCCGGCGCGCGTCAGCAGATCGGCGAAATCCTGCCCCCACGGGAACGCGCCGACCGAGGCCGGCAGGTAGCTGTAGGCGCCGCCGTGGCGCGACACGAGCGAGCCAATCCGCGGCAGGACCCGCAGGAAATACCACGCGTAGAGCTGCCGGAGCCCGGGCGCCTGCGGCAGGCCGAACTCGAGAATCGCCAGCCGGCCGCCCGGCTTCAACACCCGGAACATCTCGCGGCAGGCCGCCTCGGTCACCTGCACGTTGCGGATGCCGAAGGCGATGGTGAGCGCGTCCACCGAGGCGTCGGCCACCGGCAGTCGCATCGCGTCGCCGCGCACCAGTTGCACCCGCGACGACAGGCCGGCCGCCTGAATCTTCTCGCGGCCCTTCGCGAGCATCGCCCCGGCGAAGTCCACCCCGACCACGCGGTGGCTGCCCGGTTGCGCGAGCGCCGTGCCGATGGCCACGTCGGCCGTGCCCGCGCAGACGTCGAGCACCCGCTCGGTGCCGGTGAGCTGCAGCGACGCAATCGCGCGACGCCGCCACCGCCGGTCGAGGCCCGAGCGACAGCACCGTGTTCAACAGGTCGTAGCGCGCGGCGATGGCGTCGAACATCCCGGCGATGCGCGAAGGCGCCTTGTCGAGCGGAAGCGGTTCGGCCGGCCGGCGCGCTGGCGTCAGCGGACATAGAGGGACACTGCCGTGATGGTCATATACAGGATGCCGACATAGCCGTTCAGATCGAAGGCCTGCGCCGCGCGCGACAGATCGGTGGCGCTGACGAGCGACTGCTCGTAGGCCAGCAGCGCCGCGACCACGGCCACGCCCGCCAGGTAGATCGGCCCGAGCGGCACGACCAGCGCCAGCGACGCCATCACCGCCACCGTGGCCACGTGCAGCAGCCGCGACAGCCGGAGTGCGCCGGCCACGCCGAAGCGCACGGGAATCGACTTCAAGCCCTGCGCGCGGTCGAAGGCCACGTCCTGGCACGCGTAGATGATGTCGAAGCCCGCCACCCACAGGCCGATGGCCAGCGCCGAGCACCCACGGCGCCCAGCCGCCTCGCCCGCCGGCCGCCAGCCAGCCGCCCACGGGCGCCACGGCCATGGCCAGGCCGAGAAACGCCTGCGTGTAGTAGGTGAAGCGCTTCGCCAGCGAATACCAGAACACGATCGCCAGCGCCACCGGCGACAGCCAGCCGCAGAGCGCGCTCAATCTGGAACGCCGCCACCACGAACACCACCGACCACACCGCCACGAAAGCCGTGGCCTCGCGCGTCGTCATCGCGCCGCGCGGCAGCTCCCGCTTCGTCGTGCGCGGGTTGTCCGCGTCGAACCGCGCGTCGACCAGGCGATTGAAGCCCATGGCGGCGCTCCGCGCCGACACCATGCAGAGCACGATCCAGCCGAGCCGACGCACCAGTCGAACGGCCGGCCCCACGCCGGCGAGCAGCGCGCCGGTGAGCGCGAACGGCAGCGCGAACACCGTGTGGCTGACGCGCACGAACGACAGGTAGGTGCCGCAGCGACGCCATCAGTGCCACGCGCGCGGCGGCCGCGCCGCGCCGACCCACTGGATGCGATCGCCGGCCACGCCGGAGACCAGCGCCAGTTCTGGATCCATCGTGCCCGGCGGCACGCGCACGGCCAGCAGCCGCGCCGACTTGCCCGGCGCGATGCGTGCCCAACTGGTCGTCGAGCTGCAGCGCCGCGGCGCCGCCGCGCGTGGCCGCCTCGAGCAGCCGGCGCGCCGGCACGTCTGGCGCCAGCCGGTGCAGCTCGGCCAGCTCGCTGAACAGGTTCAAGTCGGGCGCGCTCGCGAGGCTGTCGGTGCCGATGGCCATCGGCACGCCCGACGCGAAGAACCGCGCGACCGGCGGCGCGCCGACGCCGACCCACGCGTTGCTGCGCGGGCAGGTCACGAGCGTGGCGCCGAGCCCGCCGCGATGCGCGCCAACTCGGCGTCGGTGAGCTGCACGCCGTGCACGACGAGCGTGCCGCCGGCGATCACGCCGAGGTCGCACAGGTAGTCGCCCGGCCCGCACCCGGGCGCCGTCCAGTCGGGCCGCCACACGCCCGAGCGCCTCGAGGCGCTCGCGCCACGGGCCAGTGCCATCGCGCAGGAGCTGCACCTCGGCGGCCGACTCGCCGACGTGCACGCTCGTGAGCGGCCGGGCCGCCGCCTGAACGTCGTCGCGAATGGCGCGGAACAGTTCCGGCGACACCGAGAACGGCGCGTGCGGCGCCGTCACGATCCGCACGCCGGCCGACGCCAGCGCGCGCGTGGCGCGCCTTCGCGGCCGCCACCGTGGCTGCGCCCGGCGACTGTCGCGAAATCCCATCAGCTCGTGAAACACCACGCCGGCAGGCCGGCGCTCGGCGAGCACGGCAGGGCGTGACGAGCGCGTTGCTGATGTCGCCCACGGCCACGGTGCCGGCCGCCTGCATGGCGGCCACGGCCTCCCGCACCGCGGTCATCGCCGCGTCGTCATCCGCCGACTCGAGCCGTCGCTGCGCGCCGCCATCAGGTGCCCGACCCAGGTCAGGAAGTCCGCGCACGGCGGCACGCGCCCGCGCAGCCACGACAGCTCGAGATGCGTGTGGGCGTTGACCAGACCCGGCAGCACGACCGCCGAGCCGAGGTCTTCGACGCGTGCCGGCCGGCGGCGCCGGCTGGCGCCCTGCCCCACCGCCGTCACGACGCCGTCGGCCACGTGCACCCAGCCGTCGCGCATGCGGCGGCTGCGCAACCGGGCAGACCCACGCAGCCCGCAGGAGCAGCGACGTACTGTGCCATGGCCGCGGCCGCTCAGGCGACCGGTGAGGCCGGCGGGCCGGCCTCGGCACGCTGGCGCTTGCCGGCGGCGCTGCGCGCTGGATAGTGCGCCAGTTCGGCCGGCACCGAGCGGTCGCCATCGGCGCGCGCGGTGGCCAGGGCCAGCTGACGCGGCACGTCGCGCTCGCGGAACACCGGCGTGCCCAGCCGCTCGTAGTGCATGGTGCGGCGCGACGCCGTGAAGCCGGCGTCTTCGATGTTCCGCACGATCTCCAGTTCGTCCATGCAGTAGGCGGCGCCGGCCGCGCGCACGACGTTCTCTTCGATCATCACGCTGCCCATGTCGTTGGCGCCGAACGCCAGACTGAGCTGCCCGACCTTGCCGCCCTGCGTGACCCACGACGCCTGCAGGTTGTCGAAGTTGTCGAGCACGAGCCGGGCGATGGCCAGCGTGCGCAGGTAGTCGATGCCGGTGGCCTCGCTGCCGCCGAGCTCGGTGTGATCCGGCTGGAAGCTCCAGGTGATGAAGGCGGTGAAGCCGCCGGTCTCGTCCTGCAGCGCGCGCAGCCGCAGCATGTGCTCGAGCCGCTCCTCGTCGGTCTCGACCGTGCCGTACATCATCGTCGCCGTGGTGCGCAGGCCGGCCAGATGCGCCTCGCGCATCACGCCGAGCCACTCGTCGGCCGACGCCTTGGCGTAGCAGTTGAGCAGCTTGCGCACGCGGTCCACGAGAATCTCGGCGCCGCCGCCCGGCACGCTGTCGAGGCCGGCGGCGATCAGCCGCGCGATCACCTCGGGCACCGCCAGCCGCGACGTGCGACTGATGTGCAGCACTTCGGGCGGCGAGAGCGCATGCAGCTTGAAGTCCGGATAGCGGGACTTCACGCCGCGAAACAGATCTTCGTACCACTGGATCGGCAGGTCGGGATTGTGTCCGCCCTGCAGCAGCAGCTGGTTGCCGCCGAGCGCCATGCGTCTCGTCGATCTTCCGGTAGATCTCGTCGAACCCGAGCACGTAGCCGTCGGCGTGGCCGACGGTGCGGTAGAACGCGCAGAAGTTGCAGCGCGCCACGCACACGTTGGTGTAGTTCACGTTGCGGTCGATGATGTAGGTGACCACGCGGTCGGGATGCTTGCGCGCGCGCACGGCGTCGGCCATGCGGCCCAGCCACGCGGTGGGCGCGGTGCGGTAGAGCCACAACGCCTCGTCGGCGGCCAGACGGCCGCCGCTCAGAATCCGGTCGCCGAGCAGGTCGAGGGTGGCGCTCATCAGAAGAACCGCAACGGCGTGGCCGCGGGAGGCAGCGTGCACCTCCGCGGCCAGCGCGAAAAAGCGTTCGAGGCCCGCGCGCTCGCGGTCGCCGAACTGGTAGCGAAGATTATGACGCAGGTACGACCGAATGGTGCCGGCCCGCGCGCCGTCGCCCGCCGCGTACGGCCAGCGCGATGTCGTCGATCGCCGCAAGGCCGCGGTCGCGCGCCTCGGCAAGGGCGCGCAGGTGCGGCCGCACCGAGCGCGCCGGGCCGGCCGGCCCAGGCCGCGAACACGAACGGCAGGCCGGTGAGCGCCCGCCACGCCTCGCCCAGATCCAGCTTCTCGACCCGATGCCGCGGCGGCGTCGATCTCGAGGGCGGGGTCGCCGATCACCAGCGCCGCGTCGGCCGCGGCCAGCATCTCGCCGAGCACGGGCCGCATCGGCACGAACTCCGGGGCGATATCCCAGTAGTTCGCGCACAGCACGCGCGTGAGCGCCACCGACGTGCGCGAGCTGGTGTCGACGGCCAGCCGCCGCACCTGCGCGATCGGCACCGACGTGAACACCGCCACCGAGAGGATCGGCCCATCCGACCCAATCGCCATGTCGGGCACCAGGCGGTAGTCGCCGCGCAGGTACTCGATGGCGGGAATGAGACCGAGGTCGACCTCGCCGGCGTGCAGGCGCGCCGCGCACACCGACGGCAGGTCGAACTCCACCGCGAAGAGCGCACGCTGCTCGGCCGAGGCCGTGGACGAGCGGCCGCGCGTTCACGAACGACACGGCGCTGAGGCGAACCGGCGCCGTCATCCGTCGAGGCGCGCGTGCCGCCCGGTGCGCTCGACCGGCGTCAAGCCGGCCGCCACGATGTTCCGGCGCAGATCTTCGAGCGTGGCGCGGCGCGCGCCGTGCGTCAGGTCGTCTTCGGCCGGCACGGCGTCGAGGTCGTCGGCGCCGACGGTGAGCGCGACCTGGGCGAGCTTCGGGCCGTACTGCCCCCAGTCCACCTGCACCGACGGCATGTCCTCGAGCACGAGGCGCGCCAGCGCCACCTGACGCACGTCGGAGTAGCCGGTCGTGGGCACGCGCGGGATCGATCACGCGCGGCAGCGGCGCCACCGCGTGCAGCCCGCCCACGGCGTCCTGCAGACGCGCGCACCTCGAGCAACCACGCGGCGCGGTCGGCTGGCTCCTGCTCGACGCCGACGACCCGCACCGCCAGGCCCGCGTCACGGGCCGCGCGAATGGCCTCGGCGGCGCCCGGTCCGGCGTGGCACAGGGCCAGCTCGTCGAGACCGGCGGCCGCCAGCGCGCGGCAGGCCTCTTCCCCGCCCCATGCGAACGACCGCCGCCAGCGGAGAACCCGCGCAGCACGCAGGCACCGGCCAGCGGCTTGGCCTGCAGCACGGCGTCGACGGCCTCGTCGAGCGATGCCGGCGTGCCCGTGAGCCGCACTTCGTGGGCCGTCGCCGGCGCGGCCGTCCACTGCGCGGCGCGCGCCACGTCGAGCGCATGCACCCGCACGAACGACGCCGTCGCCCCGTGCCGCCGCCGGCGCGCGTCGTCGGCCAGCGCGCCGAGCGACAGGATGTCCGGTCACCTGGGCCAGCTCGGCCACGGTCGCGGCATCGAGCCGCGCGCCCGCGCGCAGCCTGCTCGCACAACGTCGTCGCGAATCGACGTCATCTGATCAGCGGACATGGTCCATGCGCTCCACAATGGTCGTCGCGAGGGCCAGGGCGTCGCGCCCCTGCTCACCGGTGACCCGCGGCGGGCGGCCGTCCCGCACCGCGCACACGAAGTCGTCGAGTTCGCAGCGCAGCGGCTCGTCCTTGATCACGTCGAGCTTGCCGCCCTGAATGGCCGGCGTGCCGGCCGGGCCCGGCGCCGATGGTCCAGCGCTCGACTTCCTGCGCCGCGTAGTCGATCGACAGGTAGCTCTGCGGCTGGAAGAAGCGGATCTTCCGCACCCGATCACGGCTGATCCGGCTGGCCGTGAGGTTGGCGATGCAGCCGCCGGCGAACTTCAGCGCGCACGTTGGCGATGTCGATGCGCGGCGTGAGCACCGGCACGCCCACGGCCTCCACGCTCACGACCGGCTCGGCGACGATCGAGAGCAGCAGGTCGAGGTCGTGAATCATCAGGTCGAAGACCACGTCGATGTCGAGGCTGCGCTCCGGAAAGGTGCCCAAGCCGATGCACTTCGATGAACCTGCGGATGCGCCAGATGGGCCGCGTGCGGCGGTGACCGCCGGATTGAAGCGCTCGGTGTGCCCCACCGCGAGCCGCACGCCGCGCGCCGCCGCCGCCGCGATGATCGCGTCGGCCTCGGCCACCGATCGCGCCAGCGGCTTCTCGATGAGCACGTGCACGCCCGGCGGCGATGAAGCCGAGCGCCACCTCGGCGTGCGCCTCGGTCGGCACGGCAATGGTCACGGCGTCCACGGCACCGGCCACCTCCTGCCACGACGTGTAGGCCGTCGTGCCCGCCGACGCGGCGATCTCCTGCGCGCGCGCGGCGTTGGTGTCGACCACGCCGACCAGCCGCACGCCCTCCATGGCCGCCAGCAGCCGCGCGTGGTGGCGGCCCAGGTGGCCCACGCCGACGACCGCGACGCGAAGTCCGTGCTCGCTCACGCGCTGCCCTCTGCCGGCTGCGCCCGGCCCACGATGGCGATGCCGTGGTCGTTGGCCGCCGCGATCATGGCGGCCTTGTCGAACATCAGGGCCTTGCCGGCATCGAGCGACAGCACGGTCGGCGCCCACCCGCGCCATCGCCTGAATCGTCGGAATGCCCACGACCGGCACGTCGAAGCGCATGTCCTGTCGTCGGCTTGGCCACCTTGACCACCAGCACGCCCGCGCCCGGCCAGGTCGCCGGCCCGGGCAATCACCGCGTCGGTGCCTTCCATCGCCTCGACCGCCACCACCGCCGAGTGCTTGACCGCAATCGTCTGGCCGATGTCGAGGCCGGCGATGGCGTCGGCCATGCGGTAGCCGAAGGCCAGCGACTCGGCCTTCGGCCGCCGTCGGCGCCGCGCGCGGTCATGACGCCGGCCTCGGCGAGCAGCGGCTGCAGGAGCGCGGTCGAGTTGATGAGCTCGATGCCGCGTTCGCGCATCGTGTCGGCGACCGCGCCGATGATCGCGTCGGTGTTGCGCGCCCGCAGCTTCATGAGCACGCCCATGAACGTCAGGTCGGGCACCACGCCGAAGATCTTGGTGTGCTTGACCTGTCCGGCCATCACGGCGTGCGTCACGCCGGCCTGCTGCAGCACGTCGAGACAGTGGCCGAGATGGCCCGAGCGACACGCGGTGCACGGGCACCGCCGGCGGGCCGAGCGCGGCCGCCTCGAGTTCGGCATCCGCTTCCTCTTTGACGGCGATGATCGTGATGTCGTGGCCGAGGCTGCGGGCCGCGTCGAGCACGAGGAACGGGAACCGCCCGTTGCCGGCAATCAGCCCGAGCTTCACCGGCACCCTCGCCCGCGCCTATTCGTCGGTGTCGCCGGCACGCACATTGGGACGCCGCAGGGTGACCCCGCGTGACGACGAGCGGATGAACTCCACCAGATACTGCACCTCGGGACAGGCCAGCCCCGCCTCGCCGTCGATGACGTCGAGCGCCCGCGACGGCGTGAGCCGTGACGTGAGCAGGTAGCGGTAGGCGCGCTTCAAGCGCGTCACCACCTCGGGCGCGAAGCCGCGCCGCACCAGCCCGATGGTGTTGAGGCCGTAGACCCGCGCGCGATTGCCCACCGTCTTGGCGAACGGCAGGGCGTCCTTCGTGACCACCGAGTAGCCGCCGATGAAGGCGTAGCGGCCGACGCGGCAGAACTGGTGCACGCCGGAGTAGGCGCTGATCTGCGCGAAGTCCTCCACCGCCACGTGGCCGCCCAGCGTGGCGCCCGGTCCGAAGATCGTGTCGCTGCCGACGTGGCAGTCGTGGGCCACGTGCGCGTAGGCCATGAACAGGTTGCGGTCGCCGATGCGCGTCTCGCCGCCGCCGCCCACGGTGCCGCGATGGATCGTGACGCACTCGCGGAACACGTTGCCCGTGCCGATCACGAGGCGCGTGCGCTCGCCGCGGTACTTCAGGTCCTGCGGCGGCAGGCCAATCGAGGCGAACGGGAAGATCTGGGTGTCGTCGCCCACGGTGGTGTCGCCTTCGATCACCGCCGAGGCGCCGACCATCACGTTGCGGCCCAGGACGACGTGCGGACCGATCGACGGCCTGCGGCCCCACGACGCTGGCCCGCGCCGATCACCGCCGTGGGGTGCACGACGGCGGTGGGATGGATGCCGCGCCTGGTCGTGACGCACGGCCATCACCAGCACCGCCTCGACCACCACGGCGCCCGCGACATTGGCGACGCGTGCACGCGGGCGATGGGCCCGCGCTCGCGGCCCACGCGCACGTCGAGCTGCAGGCGATCGCCGGGCACCACATGCCGCCGGAACTTCACGTCGTCCACGCCGCGCAGCGACGCCGTGGCCAGGGGCGACGCCCCGGGACGCGACAGCAGCAGCAGGGTGGCCGCCTGCGTCAGCGCCTCGAGCATGAGCACGCCGGGCATCAGCGGGATGGCCGGGAAATGTCCCTGGAAGAAGTCTTCGCTGACGCTGACCAGCTTGAAGGCCGACAGCCGGTCGGCCTCGACGCGCGGCTCCACGCCGTCGACGAGCAGCGCCGGACAGCGATGGGCATGGCGTTCGAGCAGGGAGGAAATGTGCACGCTCGGGACTCGGATGGTCGGCTGCGCCGGCACGGGTTCCGGACGTCCGGAACCGCGTGCCTGACGGGGCGTGCGGGACTCAGCGTCCCTGGGGCTTGGGGGCGGCGGCGGGGGCCGCCGGCTTCATCGAGGCGTCGAACTTCTTCACCACGTCGGCCGTGATGTCGAGCGCGGCGTCGGCCCACACCAGACCGGAATCGGGGCCGTTGAAGATGTAGTGCAGACCGCGTTCCTTGCCCACCGCCTCGATGATCGGCGCGATGCGGCGCTGGAACTCCTCCTGCAGCTGCTGCTGGAGCTCCTGCACTTCGGCCTGCGCGTCCTGGGTGGCGCGCTGCATGTCGACGTTGGCGCGCTCGACCTGCTTGGTGAGGTCGACGCGGGCGGCTTCGCTCATCACCGCGCCGCTCTTGTCGAGCTTCTCCTGCAGGGCCTGGGCGGCCTTCTGCCGTTCGTTCAGCTCGCCGACCTTCCGCTGCTGCAGCGCCTGCACCTTGGCGCTGGCCTGCTTGCCGTCGGTCGACTCGGCGACCACCCGCTGCAGCACGACGAAGGCAATCTTGGCGCCCTCGGGGAACGGCAGCACGGGTGGGGGCGGGGCGGGAGCAACGGCGCGGGCGCCTGCGGCGCCGGAACCGCGGGCTTGGCCGTCGCCGGAGCGGGAGGCTTGGCCGTCGCCGGCGCCGGGGCTGCTGGAGTCTGGGCAAACGAAGCAGCACTCGTCATCACGACGAGGCCAACGGCCACAACCATACGTCTCATTGCTGACATCCTTTTCGGCATACCGAGAATCTTCGTATTTTACTCTACTACGCCGCGCCGAGTAAGATCGGACGGACCGCCTGTTTCAGAGGACCGTAATGCGCCGAGTGACCCTCGCTTGCACGTTGATGCTTCCGTTGTTGGCCGCCGGCTGCGGCGACGACCCCGTCACGCCCACCACCCCCACCACCCCTACGCTGGTGACCGATACCTTCACCGGCACGATCACCCGTAACGGCGCCACCTCCCACCCCTTCCCCATCGTGTCGGCGTCGGGCGGCGACAGTCACTGCCGTGCTGCGCGCCATCGCGCCCGACGGCGCAGCCGTGGTGGGCATGAGCCTGGGCACCTGGAACGGCACGGGGTGCCAGGCCGTGATCTCGAACGACCGGGCCACCGTGGCCTCGTCCATCCTCGGCAGGCCACCAGCGACCGGCACATTGTGTGTGCGCATCTTCGATGTCGGCACCATCAACGAACCGCAAGACTACGAAGTGCTGGTCGAGCACCCCTGATCCGGTGCTCCGCTCGAGGGACGCGTCAGCACACGCGCGGCCCCGGGGCGGGAACCGCCCCCAGCTGCGCTAGAACGTCGAGCCCACGGCAAACCGGAAGGTGAGCTTCGCTTGGCCGGCTGCAGGTTGTTGCTCAGCACGCCACCCCGCTGCGGGTTGTAGGCGAAAATCAGCCGGAACGGCACGTTCAGCACCGGCATGAAGAAGCGGATCTCGGCGCCCGTCGAGGTCTTGAAGGCGCCTGCTGGCCAATCGCCCGAGTCGTCGCCTTGGCGGCGTTCGGGTCGACAAACCCCGTGAACGCCAGCGGATCGACCAGCAGTGGCGGCGTCGGCTGCACGATCTCGAGGATGTCTTCCTTCCACGCGAACTTCTGGCCGATGTCGCGCACCTGGCCGGCGTCGTAGAACAGCACCAGGCGCACCGGTCCGGCAATCTGAATCAGGTACTCGGCGTTGAAGAGCAGGCTCTTGTTGCCGCCGAGCACCACGCCGGTCGTGATGTCGCGCGGGCCGACCGTGCGGATGTCGTAGCCGCGAATGCTGTACTCGCCGCCCTGGTAGAGCTGCTCGAAGATCGGCAGCTGCCTTGGTGTCGCCGTAGGGCCGGATGTACTGGAACTGCGTGCGTCCGCCCGCCGACATCCGCGGCGTGAGCCGCCAGAAGCCCACCGCCTCGAACGTGGGCTTCACGAAGAACGTGTCGCCGCCGGGGCCGGCATAGTCGAAGGACGCCGTCACTTTGCGCCCGGTGCTCGGGAAGATCGGGTTGTCGATGGTGTTGAAGGCGAAGCTCGGCACGACCTTGCTGATCGTGCGCTTGCCGCCCTGGCCGAGCAGCAGCGAGTCGGCCAGGAAGGGATTCTGGTCGATGAGCGCCGGGTTGCGGTAGGCCTCGTTCAGGTCGAGCACCTGCACCTGTTCGTAGCTGTAGCTCAGGAACAGGCGCGAGAAGTCGGCCACCGGGAAGCCCATCATCAGGTTGCCGCCGGCCGACGCCTGGGTGAACTGACCGATGTAGTTCAACTGGCGCTTGAAGAGATCGACGCCGCCGGTGATGTTGCGGTCGAACAGGAACGGCTCGGTGAAGGCCACCTGGTAGTTCTGCGCACGCGACCCGCCCTGCAGCGACAGCGTGAGGCTCTCGCCGCGGCCCAGGAAATTGGCGGTCTGGAACGACAGCTGCCCGAAGAACCCTTCGAACTGCGACACGCCCGCGCCGAACGTGAGCTGGTTGCGGTTCTGCTCCTCGAGCTTGAACGTGACGTCGACCTTGTTCTTCTCGTTGGGCGTCTTCTTGACGTCGATGCCCTGCCCCTCTTCGAGCGTCTTGAAGTAGCCGACCTGATTCAGGCGGCGCACGCTGTACTTGAGCGCTTCGGTGTTGAAGATGCTGCCCTCGACGAGCCGCATCTCGCGGCGCACGACCGTGTCGCGCGTGGTGGTGTTGCCGGTGAAGGTGATGCGGTTGACGAAGTACTGCTCGCCCTCCTGGAACTGCATCGTCACGTCGACGGTCGGCTCGGCCGGGCCGTCGAGCGGGCCGGTGGCGGCCGCCTGCGGCTTCAGGTCGGGATACCCGGTGAACTCGAAGTAGCCGCACGCCGCCGTAGACCTCCTGCGTCTTGCGCAGGCCGTCGCGGATCCGCTTCTCGCTGTACCACTCGCCCTGGGCCAGCTTGAAGAGCGGCCGCAGGCCTTCGGTCTTGGCCACGGTGTTGCCGGCGAACGTGAACTGGCCGACCCTGTAGCGCGGCCCTTCGGTGATCGGCACGCGCACCTGAATCCAGCGCGTCTTGCCGTCGGGGCTGTCCTGCAGCGTCTTGAATTCGGGCGTGCCGACGCGCGCCTCGATGTAGCCGCGGTTGCGGTAGTGGGCCACGACCGCGTCGGCGTCTTCTTCGAACTTGGCTTCCTTGTAGGTGCCGCCGCCGGTGAGCCAGGAGAATCGCCCGTGCTGCTTGGTCTCCTTCATCTTCCGGCGCAGGGTGCGGTCGCTGAGCGCCGCGTTGCCCACGAAGTCGACTTCGCGGATGCGGACCTTCGGGCCTTCCTTGACGTCGAACACGACCTTCACGAGCTTCGGACCGCCGGGCAGCACCTCGACGTTCGAGGTGATCTCCGCATCCTGGTAGCCCTTCTCGCCCATCAGGCTCTGGATGATGCCCTTCACGCGGCGCACGGCGCCCTCGTCGAGGAACGAGTCGAGCCGCAGCGCCACGCCGAGCTCCTTCATCTTCTCGTCGACCTTCGTGCGCTCGACCTTGGTCGAGCCCGTGTAGTCGACGATCTTCACGCGCGGGCGCTCTTCCATGTTGAAGACCACGCGCTTGCCGATGACCCCGTTGTCGTAGGGCTCGTCGAGCACTTCGACCCAGAGGTTGTCGAGGAAGTTGGTGCCCCACAGCCGGCGGAAGTCGTCGCGCAGCTTGGCTTCGGCCGCTTCGTCGTAGGGCACCCACACGCCATCGAGCTGCGGCTCGGCTGGCGTCTGGATGTAATAGAGGTAGGTCTGCGGGTCGATGAGCGACTCGTCGACCGGGTGGAACTTCAATCTGGATGAAGCGGATGACCGGGCCCGAGCCGGCCGGCGGCATGCGCACCGGCGCCTGAGCGACGGCGGGGGCGGCCGGCGCCGGCACCGGGGCCACTTGGCGACCCTCGGCGGCGGCCGGTCCACGCCAACACACTGAGCAGCGACAGAATACAGAGCCTACGCATTGTCCTCACACCGGCGGCAGCGGTACAGCCCGATGGCGCCCCCGGAACATGCTGGCGCTGCTGCCGGTCGCTGAATCCACCGATCCTACCGGATTCAGACGTCGGTGGAAAGCGGACGGCCTGCCCCGACGGCCTCGGCCGGCTCGGCCGCCCGGCCGGTAGGCCAGGATGCCGCCGTCGACGTAGACCTCGATCTCCCCGCCCCGCAGCCGCCCGCGGATGACCTCTTCGGCGAGCGGATCTTCGACGTAGCGCTGGATGGCGCGGCGCAACGGACGGGCGCCGTACGACCGGTCCTTGCAGGTCACCTCGATCATCCAGTCGAGCGCCTCGGGCGTGAGGCGCACGCTCATGCGCCGGTCGGCCAGATTGGCGTTCACCTGGGCCACGAGCAGCACCAGAATCCGGCGCAGGTCGTCGTCGGAGAGCGCGTCGAACACGATCAGCTCGTCGACGCGGTTGATGAACTCGGGATTGAACGTGCGCTTGACCTCGCCGAGCACCATGTCGGTGATGCTCTTCTGCTGGTCGCCCGTGTCGGACTGGAAGCCGAGCGTGGCCCGCTTCTGGATGAAGCGCGCGCCGATGTTCGAGGTCATGATCAGAATCGCGTTCTTGAAGTTCACGCGATTGCCGAGGCCGTCGGTCAGATGGCCGTCCTCGAACACCTGCAGCAGGATGTTGAAGACGTCGGGATGCGCCTTCTCGATTTCGTCGAGGAGCACCACCGAATAGGGATTCCGCTTCACGCGTTCGGTGAGCTGGCCGCCTTCTTCGTGGCCCACGTAGCCGGGCGGCGAGCCAATCAGCTTCGACACCGAGTGCTTCTCCATGTACTCGGACATGTCGAAGCGGATGAGCGCCTGCTCGCTGCCGAACAGGTACTGCGCCAGCGCGCGCGCCAACTCGGTCTTGCCGACGCCGGTCGGGCCGAGGAACATGAAGCTGCCGACCGGACGCGCCGGACTCTTCAGCCCGGCCCGCGAGCGGCGGATGGCGCGCGACACCGCGGAGATCGCCTGCTCCTGGCTGATCACGCGGCGGTGCAGCTCGTCTTCCATGCGCAGCAGCTTGTCGCTCTCGTCCTGGTTGATCGAGGCCAGCGGCACGCCCGTCCACTTCGACACGACGTCGTCGATCTCGGCCCGGGTCACCACCACCCGGCGCGCGTTCGACCGCACGTCGAAGCGCTCGCGCACCACCTGCAGGTTCTCGCGCGCGGCGGCCTCCTGGTCGCGGTAGTACTGCGCCCGGTCGAAGTCCTTCGCCGACACGGCGCGCTCCATCTGGTCGACGGCCACGCGGATGCTCTTGTTGATCTCGCCGAACTCGTCGCTGTAGGCGGCCTCGCGCAGCTTGGCGCGCGCGCCCGCCTCGTCGAGCAGGTCGATGGCCTTGTCGGGCAGGAAGCGGTCGGTGACGTAGCGGCTCGACTGGTAGACCGAGGCCTCGATGGCGTCCTGCGAGTACTCGACGTGATGGAACTGCTCGTAGCGATCCTTCACGCCCATCAGGATGCGGATCGTCTCCTGCTCGCCCGGCGGGTCGACCTTGATGGCCTGGAAGCGCCGCTCGAGCGAGCGGTCCTTCTCGATGTACTTGCGGTACTCGGCCGGCGTCGTGGCGCCGATGCAGCGGATCTCGCCGCGGCTGAGCGCCGGCTTCAGGATGTTGGCGGCGTCGAGCGAGCCCTCGGCCGATCCGGCGCCCACCAGCGTGTGCAGCTCGTCGATGAACACGATGATGTTCGGGTTCTCGGTGAGCTCCTTCATGATCGCCTTGAGGCGCTCTTCGAACTGGCCGCGGTACTTGGTGCCGGCGACGATGAGCGAGATGTCGAGCGCCAGCAGTCGCTTGTCGGCCAGGAAGTGCGGCACGTCGCCGCAGACGATCTTCTGCGCCAGGCCTTCGACGATGGCCGTCTTGCCCACGCCCGGCTCGCCAATCAGCACGGCGTTGTTCTTGGTGCGGCGGCACAGCACCTGCTGCACCCGCTCCAGTTCGTAGTCGCGGCCGACCAGCGGGTCGAGCTGGTTCTTCATGGCGATGTCGGTGAGGTCGCGGCTGAACTCGGCGAGCAGCGGCGTCTCCTTCACCCGGGTCTGGGTGGTCTTCTCGTTGAGCAGCTGCACGATGTCCTCGCGGACCGCGTGCAGGCGCATGCCCTTTTCCATGAGGATGCTGGCCGCCACCGACCGCTCCTCGCGCAACAGGCCGAGCAGCAGGTGCTCGGTGCCGATGTAGTTGTGCAGGAGCCGGTCGGCTTCTTCGGCGGCGTACTGCAGCACGCGCTTGGTCTCGCCGCTGAACGGGATCTCGACCGAGGTCGAGACCTTCTCGCGGAAGACCGTGCGGCCCTCGATGTCCTTGCGGATGGCATCGAGCGACAGATGAGACCGCTGGAAGATGCGGCTCGTCAGTCCCTTGCCTTCACGGATCAAGCCGAGCAGCAAGTGCTCGGTTTCGATCGAGATGCTGCCGAGCTGACTCGCCTCGTAACGGGCGAAGAACAGCACCCGCCGTGCTCTTTCGGTATACCGCTCGAACATCCGGCCGCCTTCGCAAGGGAGATGGAGAGCCCCGGCGTTATGTCTCACATTATACGGGATTCTCCCAAGCCCCATGCGGCCGGCCGGGCCGCGCGTGCCGGCATCGGACCCGCCGGCCGCGCGCCGGATACAATCGACGCGGAGGTTCACCCGTGGCGGACGCCGTCGGATTCATCGGACTCGGGGCCATGGGCCGGCCCATGGCCCTCAACCTGCGCAAGCACGACGTCACCCTTGCGGTGCACAACCGGAGCGCCGCGGCAGAGCGAGTGCTCGCGGAGGCTGGCGCCGGCATTGCCACCACCCCGGCCGCCGTGGCGTCGACGTGCCAGATCGTCTTCACCATGCTGCCGGACGCGCCCGACGTGGCGGCGGTGCTCGAGGGCGACCGCGGCCTGCTCGAGACCATGCAGCCCGGCACGATCGTGGTGGACTCGAGCACGATTGCCCCCGACGCGGCGCGCCGCTTCGCCGCGCTCGTGGCGGCCCGCGGCGGCCACTACCTCGATGCCCCGGTGAGCGGCGGCGAGATCGGCGCCATCGAGGGCACGTTGACCTTCATGGTCGGCGGCGATGCCGAAGCGCTGGACCGGGTGCGGCCCTTGCTCGGCGATGATGGGACGCGACGACCGGATCGTGCACGTGGGCCCCTCGGGCGCCGGCCAGGTCTGCAAGGCGTGCAACCAGCTGGTCATCGGCGGCACCATGCTAGCGGTGGCCGAGGCGCTGGCCCTGGCGCGCGCATCGGGCGTCGACGGGGCGAAGGTGCGCCAGGCGCTGCTCGGCGGCTTCGCCGCCAGCCGGGTGCTCGAGGTGCACGGCGAGCGCATGCTCACCGGCAACTTCACGCCCGGCTTCAAGGCCCGGCTCTACAAGAAGGACCTGCGCATCGTCGCCGAGGCGCTCGCGGCTCAGGGCGTGGCCGCGCCCGGCACCGCGCTCGTGCAGCAGCTCGTGCACGCGCAGATTGCCGCCGGCGGCAGTGAAGACGACTACTCCGGTCTCGCGAAGGTCATCTTCGCGTTGGCGGGCCAGTCCTAAGGGATTCAGACATGTCAGCCAGCCACTCGCCCACATCCGCCGCCATTCTCGACCGCCTCGGTCTCGCCGCCGTGAATCCGGGCGTGTCGACCGGGGCCGACGACTGGACGCTCACCCCCGGCGCCGAGCTGCTGACGTCCTACGACCCCACGACCGGCGCGCCGATCGCCGCCGTGCAGTTGGCGTCACGAGGCGGCCTACGACCGCGTCGTCGACCACTGCCGCCGCCACCTTCCGCACCTGGCGGGACGTGCCGGCGCCGAAGCGCGGCGACCTCGTGCGCGACCTCGGCCACGCCCTGCGCGCGGTCAAGGAGCCGCTGGGCGACCTCGTCTCGCTCGAGATGGGGAAGATTCGCGCCGAAGGCCACGGCGAAGTGCAGGAGATGATCGACATCTGCGACTTCGCCACCGGGCTCTCGCGGCAGCTCTACGGCCTCACCATCGCGTCCGAGCGCCCGGGCCACCGCATGATGGAACAGTGGCATCCGCTCGGCCCGGTCGGGGTCATCACGGCCTTCAACTTCCCCGTCGCCGTGTGGTCGTGGAACGCCGCCCTCGCCGCGGTGTGCGGCGACCCGATCGTCTGGAAGCCGGCCGAACCGACGCCGCTCTGCGCCGTGGCGGTGCAGCGCATCGCCAACGCGGTGATGGCCGACCACGGCCTGTCCGGCGTCTTCTCGCTGGCCGTCGGCACCGGCGCCGGTCATCGGCGAGCGCATGCTGCACGACGCGCGCCTGCCGCTCATTTCGTTCACCGGATCCACCGCGATCGGCCGCCGCGTCGGCCAGACCGTGGCCGGCCGCTTCGGCCGCACGCTGCTCGAACTGGGCGGCAACAACGCGATCGTCGTGGCCGCCGACGCGGATCTCGACATGGCCGTGCGCGCGGTGCTCTTCGGCGCGGTCGGCACGGCCGGCCAGCGCTGCACCTCGACGCGCCGCCTGATCGTGCACCGCGACGTCGTCGACGCCCTGTGCCAGCGCCTCGTCGCCGCCTACACGCAGGTGCGCATCGGCGCCCCGCTCGACGGCGCGACGCTGATGGGGCCGCTCGTGAACGCCGCGGCCGTGGAGGCCATGCAGGCGGCACTCGCCGCGGCGACCGCGGCGGGCGGACAGGTGCTCTGCGGCGGCGCGCGCCGTCCCGACCTGGGCCCGCATTTCGTCGAGCCGGCGATCGTGCGGATGCCGGCGCAAGCCGCCATCGTCATGCACGAGACGTTCGCGCCCATTCTCTACGTGCTCGACTACGCGACTGCTCGACGAGGCGCTCGCGCTCCACAACGGCGTGCCGCAGGGGCTGTCGTCGGCGATCTTCACCGAGAGCATGCGCACGGCCGAGGCGTTCCTGTCGGCGCACGGCTCGGATTGCGGCATCGCCAACGTCAACATCGGCACGTCGGGGGCCGAGATCGGCGGCGCGTTCGGCGGCGAGAAAGAGACGGGCGGCGGCCGCGAGTCTGGCTCGGATGCGTGGAAGGCCTACATGCGCCGTCAGACCAACACCGTGAACTGGTCGACGTCGCTGCCGCTCGCGCAGGGCATCACGTTCGGCAGCTGAGGCGTGTCCAACGCCACTTCCCCGCATCGTCCGGCGTTGCTCGCCGCCGCGGTGCTGCTGGGCGCCGCGCTGCAACGGGCCGACGGCTTCTACGAACCCGTGGCGCTCGCCGGCACCGTCGCGGCGCTCGCCTGCGCGTGGGCGGCGGTGCTCGCGCCACGCGCCCTGGGCAGCATCGTGCCCGACCGCGACGACCTCGTGCGTGCGCTGGCCACCACCGCCGTGCTCGCGCAGGCCGCGGTGATCCTGCGGTCGCCGATCGGCTTCTATTTCGCACGACCGTGGCCCGACCAGCATCCCGGCTTCGTGCTCGGCCTGGGGGTGGCAGCCGGCGCGGTCCTGGCCGCGTTCGTCAATCACCGTCTGCTGCGGCGGGTCGCCGCGGTGGCACTGCTCGGCGCTGCCGCGCTGCTCGGGGCGCTCACCTATCGGGGCTCACCCACGCCAGCGATCGACGTCGTCACCGTGCATCACGAGGCCTATGCGGCACTGGCCCGGGGCGAGAGTCCGTTCAGCATGACCTTCCCCGATCTCTACGACGGCCGCGAGGCCTTCTACCCGCCCGGCATGGTGGCAGGACGGACGGGTGCAATACGGCTTTCCCTACCCCCCGCTCAGCCTGGTGATGACCTGGCCGGGCCACGCGGCCGGCGACTTCCGGTGGTCGGAGCTGCTGGCGTGGATCCTGGCGGCGGCCGCGGTGCTGGCGGCGGCCCGCACCTCGGCGGTGGCCGTGCTGGCGGTGGCGGTGTGGCTGTTCACGCCGCGGGCCTTCTTTTCATTGGAACAGGGCTGGACCGAACCGCTGGCACTCATGTGGCTCGGCGGCGCACTCTGGGCCGCGGCGCGCGGCCATGTGACGTGGGCCGCGGTGCTCGTCGGCCTGGCCGCCGCCACCAAGCAGTATCTGGTGCTCGCCATTCCGCTCCTCCACCTGCTCGAGCAGCGCGGCGTGGCCGCGCCGTGTCCACCCGGCCCTCATCGCGCTCGCAGCCGGAGCCGCGGCCACCCTGCCTGGGCTGCTGGCGGATCCCAGCGGCTTCGTCGCCAGCGTGCTGGCCGTGCAGGTGCGCGAGGTGCTGCGCTACGACGCACTGAGCCTCGCCGTGCCCTACGCGCGAGCCACCGGCGCGCCCCTGCCGGGCGTGGTCTATGTGGGCATCGTCGCCTTGGCCACGGGGTTGGCGGCGTGGCGAGCGCCGCGTGGCGTCGCGGGGTTTACCGTCGCCCTCGCCGTCACCCTGTTCACGACCTTCGCCTTCGGCAAGAAGGCGTTCTGCAACTACTACATCTGCGTCATCGCGGTGCTGGCCATGGCGATCGCCTGCGCCCGGCCGCGCGAAGGCGAGAGCGGCACGGTCGATGACACGAGTGGCGACCGGCCCGGCGACCAGGCCGGGCCTGCCCTCAGGCCGGCGTGAGCCTGCCGCCCTCGAGGCGCAGCACGCGATCGCACTGCTGGGCCAGGCGCGGGTTGTGCGTGGCGATCACGGCCGTGAGGTTGAACTCGCGATGCATCTCGCGCAGCAGGCCGTGCAGCGCGTCGGCCGTCGCCTCGTCGAGGTCACCGGTCGGCTCATCGGCCAGGAGCAACGCCGGCTGACGCACCAGCGCGCGGGCCACGGCCACGCGCTGCTGTTCGCCGCCCGAGAGCATCGCCGGGCGGTGCCCGAGCCGTTCGGCCAGACCGACCCGGCCGAGCAGCGCCTCGGCGCGCGGCCGCGCCAGCGCCACGCGGTTCGCGCGCGATCCGCAGCGGCATCTCGACGTTCTCGAGCGCGCTGAACTCGGGCAGCAGATGATGGAACTGGAACACGAAGCCGACGTGCCGGTTGCGGAAGGCCACGAGCGACGCGTCGTCGGCGCGGGTCACGTCGACGTCGCCCACGCGAATCGCGCCGGCGTCGGGGCGATCGAGGCCGCCGAGCACGTGCAGGAGCGTGCTCTTGCCCACGCCCGACGCGCCCATGATCGCCACCATCTCGCCGAGGCCGACGGCGATCTCGAGATCGCGCAGCACGTGGAGCCGGTGGCCGGCGCCGGTGTAGTACTTCTGCACGCCGCTCGCGACGAGGAACGCCGTCACTCATGGCGCAGGCCCTCCGCCGGGTCGAGCCGCGCCGCCTGCCGCGACGGATAGATCGTGGCCACGAAGCAGATGGCGACCGCCGCCGCCACCACCAGCATCACGTCGCTCGGCACCACCGTGAACGGCAGATGCGAGAGCTGATAGACATCCGCGGGGATGCGAATGAGCTGATTGCGATCGAGCACCGTGGCCACCAGCACGCCGGCCGCCGCGCCCACGACGGTGCCGACCACGCCAATCACCAGGCCTTGCAGCATGAAGATGCGGCGGATGCTGCGGGCCGAAGCGCCCATGGTCTTCAGGATCGCGATGTCGCGGCTCTTCTCCATCACGAGCAGCACGAGCGAGGCCACGATGTTGAGCGCCGCCACCATCACGATCAGGCCGATGGCAATCGAGATCGCGACCTTCTCGAGCCAGAGCGCCGAGAAGAGCGAGCGGTTCAGCTCGGACCAGGGCTGGGCCAGATACTCGCCCCCGGGCAAGCGCGCCAATGGTGTCGGCCACGCCCGCCGCGCCGTAGATGTCGCGCACGCGCAACTCGATGTGGTCGGGCGCCGGCGCACCGGTCTGGCCGGGTCGACCTTGCCGGTCAGCCGCGCGGCCGTGTCGAGCGTGACGTAGCCGAACGCCTGATCGAACTCGAAGAGACCGAGACGGAAGATGCCGACGACCTTGAGGCGCCGCTGGCGCGGCATCACGCCCATCGGCGACAACGTGCCGCTCGGCGTGAGCAGCGTCACCGAATCGCCGAGATGCGCGCCGAGTTGTCCGGCCAGCTCATGGCCGATCAGCACCCCGGGCACGTCCTCCTCGGTGGCCGAGCGCAGGTCGGCGAAGCGTCCTTCGGTGATCGCCCCGGCGATGTCGGTGACCTTGGCTCGAGCGCCGGGTCGATGCCCTTGAGGGTGATGAACGACTGCTGATCGTCCTTGCTGATGAGGGCCTTGCCCATCAGCGCCGGCGCGGCGCCGAGCACGTCGGGCATCTGCTCCAGGCGGGCGACCTCGGCGTGATAGTCGGTGATGCCCGCGGGCTTCCACACATAGACGTGGGCCTGCGAGCCGAGCATCCGGTCGCGCACGCCCTGCTGCAGTCCGGTCATCAGCGACAAGGCGATGACGAGCGCCATCACCCCCACGGTGACCCCGAGCATCGAGACGAGCGAGATGACCGAGATGAACGCCTGCTTGCGTCTCGCGAACAGATAGCGCAGGGCGACGAACAGCTCGTAGGGCACGGGCGGCTCCGCTAGTCCCTGGGCCGCATCTGGGGGAAGAGGATGACGTCGCGGATCGACGGGCTGTTGCTGAGCAGCATCACCAGCCGGTCGATGCCGATGCCCTCGCCGCCGGTCGGCGGCAGGCCGTATTCGAGCGCGCGCACGTAGTCGTCGTCCATGGCGTGGGCTTCGTCGTCGCCCTTCGCCTTGCCGGCCAGCTGTTCCTCGAAGCGCCGCCGCTGCTCGTCGGGGTCGTTGAGCTCGCTGAAGGCGTTGGCCACTTCGAAGCCGCCGATGTAGAG
This sequence comes from uncultured Acidobacteriota bacterium, assembly GCA_963814395.1. Classification (GTDB taxonomy): domain Bacteria; phylum Acidobacteriota; class Vicinamibacteria; order Vicinamibacterales; family UBA2999; genus CADEFD01. The sequence continues at coordinate 279,789 of CAWFCS010000019.1, read as the reverse complement.
CTCGAAGCGTTCGACCGTGTCGGGATCGTCGGCCCGCTGCTTCGAGAGCGGCGACACCTCGGTCGGGAAATCGTAGACGAACGTCGGCTGCACCAGGTGCTCCTGCCACAGCCGCTCGAAGATCTCGGTGGCGACCTTGCCGGCGCCGGCGCCCGGCGGCACCTCGATGTGCAGAGCCTGGGCCACCGCACTGGCGCCCGTCGAGCGTGCGCAGCTCGGCGACGGTCACCTCGCGGCCGAGCCGCTTCGACGCTTCCTCGGCGGCCGCGTGCCGCAACGACAGCCGGCGGAAGGGCGCCGCGAACGACACCTCGTGTTCGCCGAACGGACAGACGACGCTGCCGGTCACCTTCTCGGCGACGCCGCTCAGCAGCTCTTCGGTGAACTGCATCAGCGTCTCGTAGTCCACGTAGGCCCAGTAGAACTCGAGCATCGTGAACTCGGGGTTGTGCTGGGTCGAGATGCCCTCGTTGCGGAAGTTCCGGTTGATCTCGAACACCCGCTCGATGCCGCCGACGACCAGGCGCTTCAGGTAGAGTTCGGGGGCGATGCGCAGGTAGAGCTTCAGGTCGAGCGCGTTGTGATGCGTGACGAACGGCCGCGCCAGCGCGCCGCCGGCGATCTGCTGCATCATCGGCGTCTCCACTTCGAGGAAGCCGCGCGCCGTGAGCGCCTCGCGAATCGCCGGCAACGGCGCGGCTGCGCAGTTCGAACACGCGGCGCACGTCCGGATTCACGATCAGATCGAGGTAGCGCTGGCGGTAGCGCGTCTCGACGTCCTGCAGGCCGTGCCACTTCTCGGGCAACGGCAGGAAACATTTCGCCAGGAACGTGAGCGACGTCGCCCAGATCGACAGCTCGTTGGTCTTGGTCCGGAAGAGATACCCCGACACGCCGACGAGGTCGCCGAAGTCGAGCAGCTTGGCCAGGCCGAACTCCCGCTCGGTCAGCACATCCTGCCGCACGTAGACCTGCAGGCGGGCGCGGCCGTCGGACAGCACCAGAAAGCTCGCCTTGCCGAAGCTGCGGATGCTGAGCACGCGCCCGGCGGCCGTGGTCTCGATCCGCGTGGCCTCGAGCGCCGCGGCGTCGGCAGCGCCGTGCGCGTCGACCAGCTGGGCGACGGTGTGTGTCGTGGCGAAGGCATGCGGATACGCCGGGAAACCCGAGCGCTTCGATGGCGGCGAGATTTGCGCGACGTTGGTCGACCTGCGCCGATTCGTTGGACATAACGTGGATCTCATCCCTGGGCCAGCGCCGTGGCGCCGGCGGTGGTCACGGCGCGGGCTCGTCGATGATACGGCCTTCGGCCCGCAGGCTGCGATAGACCGCGTCGAGCACGCCGTTCACGAAGCCCACGGCCTGCTCGCCGCTGTAGGCCCGGGCCAGTTCGAGCGCCTCGCTCAGCACCACCCGCGGCGGCGTCGACGGCTCGGCGAGCCACTCGTGCACCGCCATGCGCAGCACCAGTCGATCGAGCACGGCCAGCCGCTCGATGCGCCAGTTGGTGCAGTGCGGCTCGATCACGCCGTCGAGCGCCGCCTTGTTGGTCCAGGTGCCGACGACCAGCCGCGCGGCGAACGCCCGGGTCGCCGCATCGAGCGTCACCGCCTCGCTGTCGCCGTCCTGCTCCACGAGCGCCAGGGCCTGCGCCGTCTCGACGCCGCCGACCTCGACCTGATAGAGCGCGCGCAGGGCGGCTTCGCGGCCGCGGTGCCGCTCGTCCCATCGGCCGGTTTCCGCCGTGGACTGGCTCACGCTTGCGCTCCGAGCGCGCGGAACACCGAAGCCATCTCGAGCGCGGCGCTGGCCGCTTCATAGCCCTTGTTCGACGGCCCGGCCGCGGCCCGTTCCACCGCCTGCTCCACCGAGTCGGTCGTGAGGATGCCGAAGGCCATGGGCACGCCCGTGACACTGGCCGCGTGGGTGACGCCGTGAGCGGCCGCCGAGCAGATGTAGTCGAAATGCGGCGTGCCGCCACGAATCACACAGCCCAGGCACACGACTGCGGCCACGCCGCGCGTGAGGGCGACGCGTTGCGCCGCGGCCGGCACCTCGAACGCCCCCGGCACCCACACGACGTCGATGGCGTCGTCGCCCAGGCCCGCGGCCGCCAGCGCCTCGCGCGCGCCGGCCAGGAGCCGCGTGGTGACGAAGTCGTTGAAGCGGGCCACGACGATGGCCACCCGCAGCCCCGCCACGTCGCGATCGCCTTCGAAGGTCGCCACTAGCGCCCCTTCCAATCGGGAGCGCGCTTCTCGAGGAAGGCGCGCGTGCCCTCCTTCATATCGTCGGTCGAGGAGACGAGGCCGAAGTGGGTGGCCTCGAGCTGCTGCGCGTCGGCCAGCGGCATCTCGGCGCCGTGGTGCACCAGCTCGAGGATGTAGCGCACGGCCAGTGGCGCCTTACCGGCCAGGGTGCGTCGCAAGCCTGAGCGCCTCGGCGCGCAGCTCGGCGGCTGGCACCACGCGGTTGACCAGGCCCATCTCGTAGGCACGCGACGCGCTGATCATGTCGCCGGTGAGCAGTAGCTCGAGCGCGCGGCCCTTCCCCACCAGCCGGGGCAAGCGCTGCGAGCCGGCATAGCCGGGCGTGAGGCCGAGGTTCACTTCGGGCTGGCCGAAGCGCGCCGTCTCGGCCGCCACGCGCAGCGTGCAGGCCATCGCAAGCTCGCAGCCGCCACCGAGGGCCAGGCCGTTGATGGCGGCCACCACCGGCTTGCCGAGCTGCTCGATGCGATCGAAGACGCGTTGCCCCGCGGCCGAACGCTGCTTGCCCTCGGCCGGCGACTGCACGGCGAGCTCGCTGATGTCGGCGCCCGCCGCGAAGGCCTTGTCGCCGGCACCCGTCAGCACCACGGCTCGAACCGTGGCGTCGTCAGCGCACGCCTCCATCGCCACGCCGAGTTCGGCGAGGGTCTGGGCATTGAGCGCATTCAGTTTCGCCGGTCGATTGATGGTGACCGTCACCACCGCGCCCTCGCGCTCGACCAGCAGGGTCTCGTAGGTCATCGACGCCTCGGGGCAGCGCCGGACGATCGGCGCGAACGAGCGATTATACCGAATGCCCACGCCAGTCCGATGGTGCACGCGGCGCCCACGGCGTCGGCCAGCGCGTCGGCGGGGTCGGCGGTGCGTTCGGGCACGAAGCTCTGGTGGTACTCGTCGGTGAGCCCGTAGAGCGAGGCGATCGCCCAGGCCGCGGTCGCGGCCCCGCCGGTGACCCCGCTCAGGGCCCCGCCGGCCGTGGCCCGCAGCGCCACGAGGCCCAGCCCGCCGTAGCCTACGACGTGCAAGGTCTTGTCGCTGGTCCGGGCTGGGGTCGGCGGTGACGCCATGCCCGACAGCGCGAAGATGACCGCCATGTAGCCGGCCACCGGGGCCCACAGCCACAGGTGTCGGCCGACGCGCGCGGTCGGAGCAGCGCCGGAGATCACGCCGCCACTCACAGTGGCAGTGGATACATCAACCAGCCGAGCGCCAGACCCGCCAGGAGGAATCCACCGAAGATGCGCGCGCCAAGTGCGGCCTGCGCCCGCGGCTCGTCGTGGGCGATCACGGCAAAGACCAGCGCGACGAAGAAGGCGAAGAGCGCGAGCAGCAGCAGGTGGCTGGTCATCACTTCCGCCCCGAGGCCACGTCGAAGGCGTCGAGCGTGATCAGCATGTTGAGCAGTCCGCTCACGATCAGGAAGGCGTTGCCGTATTCATACGACGCCGCGGTCACCACGCCGCGGCCCAGCTCGAGCCAGCCCGTGGCGAAGGCCAGCAGGCCGACGCCCCGCGACGCTACCGCCGCGAGCGCCACGAGGGGCTGGTCGAATTCGAACGGGAACACCCGGCCCTGGAGCGCCAGGCCCACCGCAAACATGGCCGGGACGGCCGCCAGGAAGATCAGCCCCTTCTGGCGGCGTCCGAGCAGCAGATGACCCGCCCCGGGAACGAGCCAGGCCACCGCGGCAGCCAGCAGCGGAGGGACGGAGGAGGCACGTTCGGCCACGACAGCAGGCACGGGCGCTAGTGTAGCCCACGCGCGCGTGGGAACCCCGGCTGCCGTTCCAGCGTCAAACGCCATTAGACGGCTGAACAGTGTTCAATTAAGCTGGGTTCATGGGCATCAAAGAACGACACGATCGGGAAAAGCTGGCCGTACGCGAGAGCATCCTCACGGCCGCTCGCGACCTTTTCGTGGTCGAGGGTTACGCCCAAGTCTCGATCCGCAAGATCGCCGAGCGAATCGAATACAGCCCGGCGGCGATCTACAGCTACTTCCCCAGTAAGGACGACATCTTCTTTGCGCTCGCCACCGAGGGCTTCCGGCGTCTCGACGACGCCATCCGCGCCTCGGAGGGCGCCGCCGACCCGGTCATCGAACTCCGCGACTCGTGGTGGGCCTTCTACCAGTTCTCGAAAGACCAGCGCGAGTTCTTCCACCTGATGTTCGTCGATCGGTCCGTGCCGGCCATCACCGAGCAGTGGCAGGGCTTCGACATCCTGCAGCAGATGATGGCGCGGGTGGCGGGGCGCATTCAGCGCTCGATCGACGCCGGCCGCTTCCCTGCCACCCTCAATCCCGAGGTCGCCCTGCACGTGCTCTGGGCCGCGCTGACCGGCCCGGCCGTGCTCGGCTGCACCTGCCGGCTCGCGCCCGGCGAAGACTGCGACGCCCTCGCCCGCGACGTGCTCGACACGACGCTTGCCGGTCTGGCCGCCGGCACGCCGCTTGTCGTTCGTTCCGTCGCCCGCTTGTACCACCATTGCCTCCCCCACTGGAGTCGTTCCTCATGAAGGCTAGCCGTCCCCTCGCCGCCCTCGCCGCCTGCGCCGCGCTGTCCCTCACCGATGGCCTGCGGCGGCGCTGCCGCCACCCAGGACGCCGCGGCCCCTGTGGCCACGCCGGCCTGTCGACGTGCAGGCGGTCACAGGTGCAGACCGGCACCATCGAGGCCACGCTGGAACTTTCTGGCAACCTGGCGCCCCGCGCACGAGTCGGCGTCAAGCCGCGCGTGCCGGGCGCGCTCGAACGCGTGCTCGTCGACATCGGCGCGCAGGTGCGCGAGGGCCAGACGGTGGCCACCATCGACCGCCGCGAGATCGACGCGCAGGCCGACGCGGCCGAGGCCGCCGTGAGCGTGGCCAAAGCGGGCGTCGATGCCGCCGAGGCCGGCCTCTCGAACGCCGCGACCGAACTCGAGCGCGCGCGCAACCTCTTCGAGAAGGGCGCGCTGCCCCGCCAGCGCCTCGATGCCGCCGACACGGCCAACAAGTCCTCGCTCGCCCAACGCGAACTGGCCCGCGCCAACCTCGCCCAGGCGGCTGCCGCGCAGCGCCGCGCCCGCGAAGTGCAGCGCGACACCACGCTCTCCTCACCCGTGGCCGGCCACGTGGTGGAACGCAACTACGACCCGGGCGCCATTCCAGGCGACGAGCCGGTGGTGGTCATCGCCGACCTGCGCGTGCTCAAACTCGAAGCCGGCGTGTCGGAGCTCGAGGCCGGCCGCCTCAAAGTCGGCATGCCGGCCGAAGTCATCGTGCAGGCCCGTTCGGGCGAGCGCTACCAGGGCGAGCTGGCGGCCATCGCGCCGGAGGTCAACGAGCGGAACCGCCACTTCCGCGTCGAGATCCGCGTGCCCAATCCCGATGCCGTGCTGCTGTCGGGCATGTATGCCACCGCCCGCATCGTCACCGCGTCGGCCACGGCCGGCGTGATCGTGCCGCGCGAGGCGGTGACCACACGCGCCGGGGCGCGCGTCGTGCTCGCGGTGCAGGGCGACACCGTCAAGGCCGTCACCGTCACCGAAGGCCTCACCGACGGCCAGCGGGTGCAGATTCTGAGCGGCCTCGCCGCCGGCGACGTGGTCGTGGCCGACGCCCGCCGACAACTGGGCGACGGCGCCAAAGTGCGCGCGTCGTTCAACTAGCCCGCACGCGAGCCAAACGCCATGTGGATATCCGACACCTCGATCAAGCGCCCGGTCTTTGCGACCATGACCATCCTGAGCTTCGTCGTGCTCGGGCTCGTGTCCATGGGCCGCCTGGGCATCGACCTCTTCCCTGAGGTCAACTTCCCCTTCATCAACGTCGGCGTCGTCTTCCCCGGCGCCGCCCCCGAAGAAGTGGAATCACTCGTCACGCAGCGCATCGAAGACGCCGTCTCGGGCATCAACGGAGTGAAGCGCGTCATTTCCACCTCCACCGAAGGCTTCTCGCGCGTGGGCGTGGAGTTGCGGCTCGAAGTGGACGCGCAGGCCGCCGCGGCCGAAGTGCGCGAGAAGGTCGCGGCCATTCGCGGCACGCTGCCGCCCGACATCGAAGATCCGACCATTCAGCGCTTCGACGTCGCCGCCCTGCCGGTCATGGTCTATGCCGTGGGCTCGACGCAGCCGTCCGACCGCGTGCGGCGCCAGGTGGAAGACGACCTCAAACCGCTGCTCGAGCAGATTGACGGCGTGGCGGCGGTGGAGATCAACGGCGGCCAGATCCGCGAGATCCAGGTCAACCTCGACCCCCGCCGGCTCGAAGCGCTCGGCATGCCGATCACCGAGGTGGCCGGCAAGCTCGCCGCCGAGAACCTCGACCTGCCCGGCGGCAACGTGGAACGCGATGGCCGCAGCGTCACGCTGCGCACCAAGGGCGAGTTCCAGAGCGCCAGCGAGATTGCCGACGTGATCCTGCGCTCCGAGGGCGGATCCACCGTGCGGGTACGCGACGTGGGCACGGTCGTCGACGGCTTCGAGGACCGCAAGACCACGACCCGCCTCGACGGCGCCGACGCCGTGTCGTTCTCGGTGCGCAAGCAGTCGGGCGCCAACACGGTGGAGATCACCGACCGGGTGGCGGCCACCATTGCCCGCCTCGAGGCCGACAGGAGCCTGCCCGACCTGCAGATCCGGCCGGTGCACAACGACGCCGACTTCATCAAGGAGAACGTGCGCGACGTGCGCGGCCACATCCTGTTCGGCGGCGCGATGGCCGTGATGGTCATCTTCCTGTTCATGCGCGATTGGCGCTCCACGCTGATCACGGCGCTGGCTCTGCCCACATCGGTCATCGCCACGTTCTTCTTCATGTATGTGGTGGGCTTCACCTTCAACATGATGTCGCTGATGGCGCTGTCGCTGGTCATCGGCATCCTCATCGACGACGCCGTCGTGGTGCGCGAGAACATCTTCCGGCACATGGAGATGGGCAAGGATCCGACCACCGCCGCGCGCGAGGGCACGGCCGAGATCGGCCTGGCCGTGATGGCCACCACCTTCACCATCCTGGCGGTGTTCCTGCCGGTCGGCTTCATGACCGGCATCGTCGGCCAGTTCTTCAAGCAGTTCGCCCTGACCATCGCCTTTGCCGTGGCCATGTCGCTGCTCGTGGCCTTCACGCTCGATCCGATGCTGTCGTCGCGCTTCGTGCGTTTCATTCCGCCCGAGGAGCGCCGGCGCACGCGCATGGGCCGCTTCCTCGAGAACTGGGGCGCGCTCTACGACCGCCTCGACCAGCAGTACCACCGCCTGCTCGGCTGGGCCATCGACCATCCCTGGTCGGTCGTCGCCACGGCCGCCCTCGTGTTCTTCGGCAGTCTCTCGACCCTGACGGTGATCGGCACCGAGTTCGTGCCGTTCGAGGATCGCGGTCAGATGGAAGTGCTGGTCGAGCTGCCGGCCGGCACCTCGTTCGAGCAGAGCGAGGCGGCCGTGGCGGGCGTGGAGACGGTGGTGCGCGGCATCCCCGAGGTGCGCCAGATCTTCACCACCGTGGGCGTGAACGGCGATCCGCTGCGCGCCCGGCTGCAGGTGAAGACCACGTCGAAGCTGCAGCGCGAGCGCGGCCTGCTCGCCATCAAGGCCGACGCGCGCGCCCGCCTGGCCGACGTCCGCATGATGAAGGCCACGGTCACCGACCCGGAGTTCATGCAGGGCGCGCCGTCGGAAGCGCCGGTGAACATCTTCGTGCGCGGCGACGACATGGTGGCCCTGCAGCGCCTGAGCGACGAGATCGTGTCGAAGGTGCGCCAGGTGCGCGGCGCGGTCGACGTCGACAGCACGCTCGAGGGCGGCCAGCCCGAGATGGTGGCGCAGGTGAACCGCTCGATGGCGGCCGACCTGGGCTTCGAAGTGGCCACGGTGGCCTCGCAGTTGCGCGGCATGGTCGAAGGCGTGGTGCCGACCAAGCTGCGCGACGGCGAAGAGGAGTACGACATCCGGGTGCGGCTCGCGCCCGAGTACCGCAACGACTTCGCGGTCATCGCCCGCACGCCGCTCTACTCGCCCCGCGGCGTCGTCGGTGCGCACGGGCGACATCGTGACCATGGAGCCCGGCGTCGGCCCGACCAACATCGAGCGCGAGCAGCGCCGGCGGCAGGCCAAGATCGCCATCGAGCTCGACGGCCGCGCGCTCGGCGACGTCACCACCGACCTCGACACGCTGATGGCCGGCGTGCAGATGCCGCCGAACTTCGAGTGGGGCTATGCCGGCGACGTCGAGATGATGCAGGAGTCAGCGGCGGCCATGGGCCTCGCGCTGCTGCTGGCCGTGGCCTTCATCTACATCGTGCTGGCGTCGCAGTTCGAGTCGTTCTCCGAGCCGCTGCTGATCATGCTCTCGCTGCCCCTGGCAGTGGTCGGCGCCCTGCTCGGCATGCTCGTCACCGGCAACAACCTCGGCATGCCGGCGATGATCGGCGTGGTGATGCTGATGGGCCTCGTGACCAAGAACGCCATTCTGCTGGTCGACCTCACGAACCACTACCACCGCGAAGAAGGGCTGTCGATGCGCGAGGCCTTGCTCAAGGCCGGTCCGGTACGCCTGCGGCCCATCCTGATGACGACCTTCGCCATGATCCTGGGCATGATGCCGTCGGCCATGGCCACCGGCGAAGGCGCGGAGTTCCGCGCGCCGATCTCGATTGCCACGATTGGCGGTCTCATCACCTCCACCGCGCTCACCCTGGTGGTCGTGCCGGTGGCCTACCTGCTGCTGGCCCGCCTGATGGCGCGACTGATCGGCCTGGCGCGGCGCGGCCACTGGCCGCGTGGCGCAGGTCACGCGGGTGGCGGGCATGCTGGCGCTCATCGCCCTGGCCGGCTGGGCGTGGACCGCCACGGCCTACGGCCAGACGACCGATGCCGCGGCGCCATTGCCGCTCACGTTCGACCAGGCGCTCGAGCGGGCCCTGTCGGCCAACGAGAGCCTGCGCGTCGTCGAACAGGGCGTGCGCGTCGGCGAGGCGCGCGTGGCCGAGGCGTCGGCCGCATTCCTGCCGAGCGCCTCCCTGAGCTATCAGTACCAGCCGCTGCAGCGCTTTCCCGAGATCGTGATCCCCGCCGGGGTGTTCGGTCCCGAGGAACAGCGCTTCGAGGCGTCGTTCGTGCGCAAGAACGTGATGCAGCTGGAGATGTCGCAAGCCCTTTATGCCGGCGGACGGCTCACCAACAGCCGCGAGCTGCAGCGCGCGGCTCTCGCGGGCTCCACACTCACCCTGGAGCGGGCCCGGCAGGAACTGCAGCTGCGGGTCGTCCAGACCTTCTTCCTGGCGCTCATGAACGAACAGAGCATGCGCGTGGCCGACGAAGGCATCGCGCTCGCTACCCGCCAGCTCGAGCTGGCGCGGGTGCGCTTCGAGGCCGGCTCGGTCGCGCGCCTCGACGTGCTGCGCGCCGAGGTCGACCTCGCCAACGCCCGGGCCCGGCGCATCCAGTACAAGGCCGCCGTCGAACAGTCGCACCAGGCCCTGCGCACCGTGATGGCGCTGCCGCAGTCACAGCCGCTGCAGCTGCAAGGCACGCTCGACGACGTGCTGGCCCCGGGGTCGCGCGACGCCCTGGCCACGGCCCTGCCCACGCGGCCCGACCTGCGTGCCTTCGAGTCGCAACGCCAGGTGGCATCGCTGTCGGTGGCGTTGGCCAATGCCGACTGGAAGCCGACGGTGTCGCTCATCGGCAACATGGCCTATCAGAACGACGAAGCCACGCGCCTGCTGCGTCAGACCAATCAGAACTACACGTTCGGTGTGGCGCTGCGCATGCCGCTGCTGGCCTCGCCGGCGGCGGCGGCCCGGCGCGGCGTCGCCGAAGCGCACGTCAAGCAGGCCGAGCACGGCCTGCGCGCCGCCCTCGATGCCGGCCGCCTCGAGCTCGAAACGGCGTGGACCGATCTCGAAGCGACCACCGAAGTGGTGACCACGCAGCAGAAGGCGCTCGAACTGGCGCGCGAGAGCGTGGCCGATCGCGCAGGTGTCCTACGAGAACGGCGTCATCACGTCGGCCGAGCTGACCGATGCGCAAGTGGCGCTGCTGCAGACGGAGTATCAGCTGCAGCAGGCCAAGTACCGCGCGCATCGTCGCCGCGGCCCGCGCCCGTTTCGCGGCCGGCGTGTCGTAACCCCGCCTTCGCGGCGCTCACGCGCCGCTTCGGCGAGGCGGCACGCTCACATCATCCGAGCGTGCCGAAGTGGCGCTCGTAGCGCTGCACGAACTCCGGCCAGGTGTAGGCGTGGCTCATGCCGCCGAGGTGCTCGAGCGCCCAGGTGGCCGCCACGCTGCCCATCTGCGCGCACACCGGCAGCGGACGCCCCTGCGCCAGGCCCTTCATGAGGCCGCCGCGGAAGGCGTCGCCGACGCCGGTGGGATCGACGACGCGGTCGGGCGGCACGGCCGGCACGTCCACCTGGCCGCCGCCGGCGAAGACCGAGCTGCCGTGTTCGCCTTGCGTGATGATGAGTGCGCCGGCCGCCGCCAGCACGTCGGCCTCGCTCATGCCGGTCTTCTGGCGGATCAGCTCGAACTCGTAGTCGTTGCAGATCACCATGTGCGCGCCGGTGATGCCGTCCTTGAGCTGCGCGCCGTCCATGCGCGCGCACTGCTGGCCCGGATCCCAGATGTAGTGCACGCCCATCGTGCTCAGCTCTTCGGCGTACTGCACCATGGCCTCGGGATCGTTCGGCGAGATGATGACCAGGCCGTCGCTGGCCAATCCGTCGACGGTCCGGAACGACAGCTCCGCCGCGTTGGCCATCGCGCCCGTGTAGAACGACGCAATCTGGTTGTTGGCCTGGTCGGTGCTGCAGAAGAACGACGCCGTGAACTTGTCGGCGACGACCTTGACCCCTGACGTGTCCACGCCCGCCGCGGCCAGCCACGCGCCGTAGTCGCCGAAGTCCTGACCCGCCGTCGCCATGAGCACCGGACGCTCGCCGAGCAGGGCCAGCGTGTAGGCGATGTTGGGGGCGCAGCCGCCGCGCCGCTTGTCCATCGTGTCCACGAGGAAGCTCAGACTCACCCGCTGCATATGCTCGGGCAGGAAGTGCTCGGTGAACTTGCCGGGGAACGACATCAGGTAGTCGAAGGCGATGGAACCGGTCACGATGAGTTTCATGGGTGGGTCTCTTGAAGAGCGGGGGCTCGGGGCTAAGCACTCGCCGGCAGGTAACGGCCGATGATCGGCGCCAGCTCGCGCCTGAGGGCGTCGGGCACGGCGCCCGGACTGGTGATGAGCGACGACTTCAGGGCCTCGCCGCAGGCGCACGGACGATCGGCGCCGAGCCGTTCGACCGTGTCGGCAATCACGCGCTGCGCAGTCACGGCGTTCGCCATCAGGTTGGCAATCACCATCTCGACGCTCACCGCGTCGTGGTCGGGGTGCCAGCAGTCGTAGTCGGTCACGAGCGCCATGGTGGCGTAGCAGATCTCGGCCTCGCGCGCGAGCTTGGCCTCCTGCAGGTTGGTCATGCCGATGACGTCCAGGTTCCACGAACGGTAGAGCCGCGACTCCGCGAGCGTGGAGAACTGCGGCCCTTCCATGCACACATAGGTGCCACCGCGATGCGCGCGCGCCCCGGCCGCGTCAGCGCACTCGGCCGCGAGCAGACCGCAGGCGGTCGCAGACGGGATGGGCGAACCCGACGTGAGCCACCAGTCCGCGCCCGAAGAAGGTGCCGATCCGGCCGAACGTGCGATCCAGGAACTGATCCGGGAACACCAGATCGAGCGGCCGGTACTCCTCCTTCAGGCTCCCGACGGCACTGGCCGACAGGATGTGCTCGACGCCCAGGCACTTGAAGCCGAAGAGGTTCGCCCGGAAATTGAGTTCCGAGGGCATCAGCCGATGGCCGTGACCATGCCGCGCCAGGAACGCCACGCGCTTGCCACGCAGCGTGCCGAGCACATACGGTCCCGACGGATCGCCGAACGGTGTCGTGAGCGCGCGTTCCTCGCGGTCGGTCAGCTCGGCCATGTCATACAGCCCGCTGCCACCGATGATTCCAATCTCAGCCAACATCACTCATTCCTGTCCTGAGGGCTAGGGGCTGGGGGCTGGGGCTCCCAACGCCGCACGCCGCAATCACATCACACGTTCGACGAATCGCTTGCCGCCCGACTCGCGCAGGATGCCGGCGGCCATCGAGGCGTCGTGCTCGAAGAACAGCACGTACTCGCCTTCAATCGCTTCGCGCGCGAAAGCCCGTTTGAAGGTCAGCGTGTCGACCGGATAGAGGTCGTAGCCCATCACCCACGGATCGGGAATGTGCACGGCCGTGGGATACATGTCGGCCGTGAAGACCGCGGTACGCCCCTGCGAGGTGATGGTGAGCACCTGGTGATGCGCGGTGTGCCCGCCCGAACGGCGATAACGCACGCCCGGCACGAACTCGGCCTCGTCATCCACGAGCGTGAGCACGCCCGCGTCCATGAGCGGCTGGAAGTTCTCGGGCAGATAGCTGGCGCGGTTGCGCTCGTGCGGATGCGTGGCGTCGTGCCACTCTCCCCGGTGCGCCACATAGCGCGCGCGCGGGAACCGGGGCACGAGCTGGCCGTCGGCGCGCCGCGCGGTGAAGCCGCCGATGTGGTCGAAATGGAGATGGCTGGCCACGACGATGTCGATGTCCTCGGCGTTCAACCCGGCGTCGGCCAGGGAGTGATCGAGGTGATAGCGGCGATCGAGGCCGTAGATGGCCGCGCTCTTCGCGTCCATCTTGTCGCCGCATCCGGCATCAATCGAGCACCGTCGCCGCCTCGGTGCGGATGACGAGCGGCCGCATGCTGAGCGGGATCCGGTGGCGGTCATCGGGCGGCAGGCGCTGTTCCCACAGGGTGCGCGGCACGGTGCCGAACATGGCGCCGCCGTCGAGCGCCATGAAGCCGTCGCAGAGCGTCACGAGTTCCACATCGCCGAGCGCCAGCCGGCCGGGCGCCGTGAAAAGCGGCACCATCTGCGGACGCCCCGCGCCGACGCCCACGGCCGGCTGCTTGAGCTCCACGAGCACCCCACCGGCAGCGGACGGGTGCAGGAACGCCACGAGCGCGCCCTCGGCGCCCGGGCGCGGCACGTCGTCGATGAGCCGGACGCCGGCCGCGCGCAGTTCAGCGAGGGCCGCCTGGATGTCCTCCACGGCCAGCGCGACGTGATGCAGGCCGGGCCCGCGCTTCTCCAGGAACCTGGCGATCGGCGATGACGGCGCCGTGGCCTCGAGCAGTTCGAGCATCGCGCCACCGGCCGGCAGGAAGTGGGCGCGCACCTGCTGGCTCTCGACCTGCTCCACGTGGGTCACCTGCAGGCCGAGCCGGTCGCGATACCAGGCAGCGGCGGCGTCAGCCGCGGTGATGGCGATGCCGATGTGATCCAGGCGCACCTTCATGGCGTCTCCGCGGCGGCGCCGAGTGCCCGCGACAGAATCGCGCTCGCGGCCGAATAGGGATCGAGCTCGCGGTTCGCGATCCGCGTCACCACGGCCTCGAACTCGCCGGGCGCGAGCACCCGCGACTCGACGTGGCTGAGGAACCGCCGCGCCAGCAGCTCGCGCAGCCGGTATTCCTGCCGGGCGGCCAGGCGCGTCTGCCGCTTTGCCCGGTATGGGCGCGAAACGCGCGAATGGCGGCCCACAATTCGGCCACGCCCTTGCCAGTCGTCGCCTCGGTGCGCACGATCGGCGGCCGCCACTGCCCGTCGGGGAAGGCCTGCAGGGCCAGATTCGATTCGATCGACGTGACCATGCGCTCGGCGCCGTCGCGGTCGGCCTTGTTCACCACGTAGATGTCGGCAATCTCCATGATGCCGGCCTTGAGTGCCTGCACGTCGTCGCCGGTGCCGGGCACGAGCACCACGACGGAGACGTCGGCGGTGCGCACGATGTCCACTTCGTCCTGGCCCACGCCCAACCGTCTCGACGATCACGATCGACTTGCCGGCAGCATCGAGCACCACGGCCGCATCGGAGGTGGTGCGGGCCAGACCGCCGAGGTTGCCGCGCGTGGCCATGCTGCGGATGAACACGCCGGGATCGCCGAAGTGCGCCTGCATCCGCAGCCGGTCGCCGAGGATCGAGCCCCCGGTGAACGGGCTCGTCGGATCGACCGCGATCACGCCAATCGTCTCACCCGCGGCGCGCGCATCGGTCACCATGCGGTCGACGAGCGTGCTCTTGCCGGCGCCGGGCGGGCCGGTCACGCCCACCAGGTAGGCCCCGCCCGTGTGCGGGAACAGGTGCCGAACGAGGGCCGGCGCCGCCGGGCTGTCGTCCTCGATGATCGAGATGGCGCGGGCGATGGCCCGAGGGTCTCCCGCGAGGACGCGCTCGGCAAGCGGCAGGCGATCGGTCACGTCAGTGGGCCAGGAGCTGCCGCGCGATGACGAGCCGCTGGATCTCGCTCGTGCCCTCGCCGATGGTCGTGAGCTTCACGTCGCGAAAGAACTTCTCGGCCGGATAGTCCTTGACGAAGCCGTAGCCCCCCAGAATCTGCACTGCGTCCTCGGCGGCGCGTACCGCGATCTCGCTGGCATACAACTTGGCCATCGACGACTCGAGCGTCATGCGCCGGCCCTGATCCTTGAGCCAGGCCGCGCGATAGGTGAGCAGGCGGGCGGCCTGCACGCGCGTGGCGTGCCCAACCAGCTTGGCGCGGATCGGCGCGAACGAGCCGATGTGCTGGCCGAACTGCTTGCGCTCGAAGGCGTAGGTGCGGGCCGTCTCATACGCCCCTTGCGCCAGCCCCACGGCCAGCGCGGCGATGCCGATCCGCCCGGCGTCGAGCACCTGCAGGGTCTGGATGAAACCCTGACCTTCCTCGCCGATCAGGTGATCGGCGGGCACGCGGCAGTCCTGCAGGATGATCTCGGCCGTTTCGCTCGCCCGCATGCCGAGCTTGTCTTCCTTCTTGCCGGTCAGGAACCCGGGCGTGCCACGCTCGACGATGAAGGCCGAGATGCCCTTGCTGCCCTTGGCGCGGTCGGTCACCGCCATCACCACCAGCACGTCGCCCGAGGCGCCGTGCGTGATGAACGCCTTCGAGCCGTTCAGCACCCAGTGGTCGCCCTCGCGCACCGCCACCGTGCGCATGGCCGCGGCGTCGCTCCCCGAGCCCGCCTCGGTCAAGCCCCAGGCCGCCAGCTTCTGGCCGGACGCGAGCGGCGTCACGAACGCGGTCTTCTGCGCTGCCGATCCGAACATGTGGATGTGCGCGGTGCCCAGGCCGTTGTGCGCCGCCACCGAGAGCGACACCGATGGGTCGACCCGGGCCAGCTCCTCGAGCGCAATGCAGTAGTCCACCGCCGACATGCCCGCACCGCCGTGGCTGTCCGGAATCTGGATGCCCATCAGGCCGAGGTCGGCCAGAGCCGGCAGCAACTCGTGGGGGAAGTGCTGCGCGTCGTCCCACTCGCGCACGCGCGGCCGGATCTCGGCCTCGGCAAAGGCACGCACGCTGCGGGCGAGCAACTGCTGGTCGTCGGACAGGGAAAAGTCAGTCAAGGCACGTCCAGGGCGCGATCCGCACCAGTCGGTGACGCCGAAAGGGAGCGACACGATCATATCATTGGGGTCTGGAGGGACCGACCATGACACCCAAGCTGTGGCGCGCGATACTGGCGGCGCTGTGTGTCGTGGGGCTGCCCGCCGCCGCGCACGCCGACATCACGGCCTTTCTCGGAGTGTCGCCGACCTCGGCGGTGCGCCTGGGGCGCGGCGTCTCGGCCGGCATGGGGCTCGTGGTGGTGGGCTTCGAGGTCGAAGTTGCGCAACTGGTGGAACGCGCTGACGATGGCGCAGCCGCGCTCTCCACCGGCATGGCCAACGTGCTCGTGCAGACGCCGATCGACGTGTCGCGGATGCAGTTCTACGGCACGACTGGCGTCGGCGTCTACCGGGAGACCCTCGGCGCTCTCCAGGAAACGAGCGTCGGCGGCAACCTGGGCGGCGGCGTGAAGATCCGCCTCACCGGCCCGTTGAAGCTGCGGCTCGACTATCGCCTGTTCCGCCTGCGCGGTGCGCCCGTGATGGCCACCTACCACCGCGTCTACGCCGGAGCCACGCTCGGCTTCTAGCGCGCCGGCGGCCCGCGGTCAGCGCTGCTTGGGCAGCGGCGCGAGCGCCAGATCAGCCAGCAGGGCCAGTGACAATCGCGACGGCGGTGCGGCCACCGCGTCGCGATACTTCACCAGGGCGGCTTCGGGCAACGACGACATCAGCAGATCGAGCACCGCGGAAGGCCGGTAGTCGACCTCAGCCGAGGGCGACGGGATCCAATGCACGTAGACGGCGTTGCCCTTTGCGTCGGGCTCCTGCGCCTTGAACACCTGCCAGCCGCCAGCGCGCGCGCGTGCCTCGGCCGGGGCGGCGGCGAGCCCTTGCTTGAGTGCCCCAATCACCGCCTCGTAGTCGGTCACACGGTCGGCCTTGACCAGCACCAGCACCAGTCCTGACGTGCCGGCCGGAAAGGTCAGTCGCGCGGGATCGGTGGGGACGGCCTGAGGACCAGGCGGCGGGGTGGGCTGGGGAGTCGTGCTGCCGGCGCTCTGAGCGAGCGCCAGCAGCAGCACGAATGCAATCGTCACGAGACGAGGTCCACGCAGGACCCCGATGGAGCTACTGCCCCATCGACATGAACTTGGTCAGCGGCGTGATGCCACGGCCGGCGAACGAGTCCTTGTACTTCTGGAAGAACTCCTGCACCTCGACCGGGAACACCTCGGCGATGAGGCGGCTGATGTCGTACTCCTGCCCCTTCACCACCGGATTGATGATCATGATGTAGGCGATGTTGCCCTGCACCGGCGCGGCGGTCTTGTAGACCGTCCAACCGGCCGCCTGGGCCTTGCGCTCCGCCTTCTCACTCTTCGCGAGGGACTCCTTGACCTTCGCAAGCACCGATTCGAATTCGGCGGTCTTGTCAGGCTTGATGAGCACGGTGATCGTGGCAGCGTCGCCATCGAGCGCCAACACCGGAGCCGCCGGCGCCGCCGCATCCTGCGCAAACGCCGGCGCGCCGACAGAGAGCACCGCGGCCAGTGCCGCACCCATCACGAACGGCCGGCGCGCGGCCGGAGACATACCGAGAACTCGAAGCATTGAAAGGCCTCCTTGCGGCGAAAGACCGCTACTCTACCGTAGATTCATGGCCGATGAACATGGCCATGACGTCATTAGCTACCAGCATCCCCGCGCGGGTCAAGTAGATCCGTCCGGATTCGCACACGACGCGCCCGGCCCGCACGTGGGGCGCGAGCGCGTCACCGAATGTCTCCAGCACATCCACGCCATAGCGCTCACGGATGGCCGCAAGGTCGACACCCTCGGCCAGCCGCAGCCCCATGAAGAGCGCCTCTTCGAGCCGCGTGGTGCGATCGCGCGGCAGCCGCTCGGCGGCCGTGTCGGCACCGGCTGCCACCCGGGCGATGTAGTCGCCGGTGCCGCTGACCACCCGCCACCGCTCGTGCGCGCGCGTGCCGTGCGCGCCAGGGCCGAAGGCCAGCCACTCCCCGTCACGCCAGTAGGTGAGATTGTGACGGCTCTCGCGGCCGGGCCGCGCCACGTTCGAGATCTCGTATTGCCGGTAGCCCGCACGCTCGAGGGTCTCCATCGCGTCGATGTACATGTCGGCGGCGTCGTCGTCCGGCGCCACCGACCAGCCCGACCGCGCCATCGCCTCGCGCAGCGGCGCATTCGGATACACCTCGAGCAGGTAGAGCGACGCGTGCTCGGGGCCCACCGCGATCAGCCGCTCCACCGATTCGCGCACGTGCTCGAGCCGCTGTTCGGGCAGCCACAACATCAGGTCGAGACTGAGGTTGTCGAAGCCCGCCGCTCGCGCCAGCGCCACCGCCTCGACCGCGCGCCCGGCGCTGTGCAGCCGGCCGAGCCGCTGTAGTTCCTCGTCGCGGAACGACTGCACACCGAAGCTCAGGCGGTTCACACCCGCGCGGCGGTAGCCCTCGAGCGATGCGGCCGAGACGCTTTCGGGATTGGCTTCGAGCGTGATCTCGGCGCCGGGCACGAGGTCGAACGACTCGCGGCAGGCCGTGAGGATGCTCGCCACCTCGCCCGCCGAGAGCAGCGACGGCGTGCCGCCGCCGAAGAAGATCGACTCGATCGGCACCGCCTCGGCGTGACGGCGGATGTCGGCCTGCAGGGCCGCCACGAACTGGGACTTGACCGCGTCTTCGAGCAGACCGCGCGTGAAATTGCAGTAGTTGCAAATGGCGGCGCAGAACGGCACGTGCAGGTAGAGGCCAGCCACCGCCGCGTCGCCTATCCCGAGCCGCCCTTGCCGCCCGACCAGTTCACGTCGGCGGTGCCCTTACCACGCAGCGCGGCCCGAGCCATGCCTTTGGCCCGCTCGGGAAACGCTCCAGGCCGGCGGTTCTTGTCCGAGAGGGGCGAGGTCTGGTTGTAGCGCGCGATGTCGGCCGGCGTGGGGTTGGGACTGCCGACCTCGCGCACGTCGGGTCCTTCCATGTCCACCCAGTGGCACATCTCGAACAAGCGCGAACGGGTGCGCGCGCCGAGCTGCACGTACATCGAGTTGGGGTTGGTGGTGTCGGCCGACTCTTCGAGGTTGGTCGTGAAGATCGTGGGGCGGCGTTCGCTGTAGCGGGTGTTCACCACCAGGCCGAGCGTTTCCTGCACCCACTCCGAGGTCTTCTCGGCGCCGAGGTCATCGAGCACGAGGATGTCGGCATCGAGCACCGGCCGGAGCACGTCCAGCTCGGATTCGCCGGCGGTGGCAAACGTGTCGCGCACCATCTTCAGCAGCTCGCGCGTCTCGTAGAAATAGCCGCGCGCGCCCTTGGTGGTGATGATCTCCTTGAGCATCGCCACGGCCAGATGGGTCTTGCCCACGCCGTGACGCCCGCGCAGCAGCAGGCCCTTGTCCACGGCGGGGAACGCCTCGACGAACGCGCGCGCCCGGCGATGCGCCTCACGCAGCGAGTCGACGCTCTGCTCGAAGTTGCGCAGCTCGCAGTGCTGATAGCGCTTCGGGATGCGCGCGTGCGCGAGCTGATGACCGGCAATCGACTGGCGCCAGCACGCGCAGCGCTTCACGCGCGACACGCCGTCGATCACCTCGGCGACCCACTGACTGTCCTGACAGACCTCGCACGGCATTGCGGGGTGATTGTACACCCGACCGCCGATCGCGTCAGCGGCTGCGTCGTGACGCCGGTGCCGCAGGTGACGGCGGTGCGTGGTCAGCGTCGGCGTCGGCATCGGTCGCCGCCACTGGTGGCGCCGTGGCGCGCACCAGATCGGTCGGCGACGACTTCACGAGCGCGGTGCTCAGGCGCTGTTCCCAGTCGCCGATGCCGCGCGCGAGTTCGTGCTTCACGTACTCCATGAACTCGTTGACCTCACCTTGCATGCGCTCCATCTTCTTGCGCATGTTCAGGATGATCTCGACGCCCGCGAGGTTCACGCCCAGATCGCGCGTGAGCGTGAGGATGGTCTCGAGCTGCATCAGGTCGTCGTCCGAGTAGAGGCGGGTGTTGCCATCGGTGCGGGACGGCGTCAGCAGCCCCTCGCGCTCGTAGAGCCGCAGCGTCTGCGCGTGGATGTTGTACTTCTGCGACACCACGCTGATCATGTAGTACGACTTGCCGCTCGGTCGCTTGGCCATCAGCGCGCGTCCTCGTCGACGGGAAACCGCGCGTCGCGCACGCTCTCGCGCTGCAACTCGCCGAACTCGCGCAGGATCGTCTTCGACCGCTCGTCGAGCACGGGCGGCAGCATGAGGCGCACTTCCGCCACGAGGTCGCCGCGCCCCTCGCCGCGGGGCGAGGGCAGGCCCCGCTCGCGCAGCCGGAAGCGCTGGCCCGACTGCGTGCCCGGCGGCACTCGCAGCCGCACCCGGCCGCCGTCGATGGCCGGCAGCGCGATGCGCGCGCCCAGCGCGGCCTCGTGCAGCGCGACCGGCACCTCCACGTGCAGGTCCTGGCCGTCGCGACGATAGAGGGCGTGGGCGGCGACGGCGATCCGGACGTGCGCGTCACCGGGCGCGCCGCCGGCGCGGCCGGCGTGACCGAGGCCCGGGAGGCGCACGACAGCGCCGTCGTGCACGCCTGCGGGCACGTCGATCGTGACGGTGTCGGCCCGCGACTCCAGGCCCCGCCCACTGCACGCCCGGCACGGGCGCACCTGGCGTCGCCCGGCGCCCGCCGCACCGGCCGCACGGCGTCGAGAACATCATGTGGCCGCGCGCCACCCGTACCGCCCCCGTGCCCGCACAGGTTGTGCACGGCTCCGCTGCCGCGCGCACAGCACCCGGCCCCGGCACACGCGTGGCAGGCCGCTTCGCGGTGCACCGTGACGGCGCGACGTGTGCCCACTGCGATGTCTTCGAGCGTCGACCGTGACGTCGACGTGCACGTCGGCGCCGCGCGCCTGGCGGGTCTCGGCGAGCGGTGCGAACACCTCGGCAAACAGATCACCGAAAGTGGTGGAGGGCTCGGCGTGCACCCGCGGCGAGAAGTCGAAGCCCGTGAAGCCGGCCGCGGCCGCCAGCGGCCCCGCGACGGGCTCACCGCGGTCGTAGCGCTGACGGCGGTCGGCGTCGGTGAGGGTCTCGTAGGCCATCGCGATGTCGTGGAAGCGCGCCGCGGCCTCGCGATCACCGGGATTGAGATCGGGGTGGTACTGCCGCGCGAGGCGCTTGTAGGCGCGCCTGATGTCGCCGTCGGTCGCCTCGCGGCGAACGCCGAGCACCACGTAGAAGTCCATCACGTTGAGTATGAAATCTGAGTGTCTTCTTGTCAACATTCAAGACACGGGGGAACCGCAGGGATTGCTATACTCGAAACGCCAGCACCGCCCCCGGAGTCCGACGCTCCGGCCAGGCCCGCCTGCCCCGTCGGTGGAGGTCGAACGTGCGCCCTCAGCTGATCACCCGGGCCCTCGGGCTCCTGCTCCTGACCCTCTCCCCGCTTGCCTCGGCGCAAGACTCGGCGCTCGTGATGGCCCAAGACGCGGCCTCGGACCTCGAGCCCGACGCGCCGCCGCCATTTGCCGTGGTGTTCGTGGAAGGCCGCGTCGACATGGTGCGCGCCACCGGTGTGCAACCGGCCCAGGCACCGGACCTGCTCGACGAAGACGACCGTCTGGTCACGGCCGACGGCCGTGCCGAAGTGACGGCGGCCGACGGGAGCATCGTGCACCTCGACCGCGACACCGACACTCGCGTCGACGTTGGGGTCCGCCTGCGGCTCGTGCGCGGGCGGCTGCTCGTGCACACGCCGCGCGATGGCGATCCCCTCGACGTGGCCACGCCGGCCGGCATCGTGCGCCTGGAGCCGGACGGCGAGTACGACCTGGCCGCCGAGCGATCTCGACGGCGACACAGTGCTGGCGGCGATTCGCGGACGCGCGGTGTTCGTGGACGGCGATCAGGAATTGCCGATTGCCGCCGACGACGAGCTCCGCATCGATCCGCGCGACCGGCGCCCGCGCTGGGCGCGCGCCGCGCCTGCCCGACGTGTTCCGTCACTGGGCCGGTGCCCGCGTCGCCGCCACCATGGCTGCGGCCCGCAACCACGCGCTTCCCGCGCCGCTCGCGCCCTACGCCCAACAATTCGACGAGCACGGTGAGTGGACCTCGATGGCCCCATACGGGCAGGTCTGGATGCCGAACGCGGCGGCGGATTGGCGCCCGTACGTGCACGGCTCGTGGCGCTACACGCGCTACGGCTGGACGTGGATCGACGCCGATCGCTGGGCCTGGCCGGTGCATCACTACGGCCGCTGGGGACGTCACGATCAGCGCGGATGGTTCTGGATTCCGCAGCGCACCTGGGGCCCGGCCTGGGTGGGCTGGGCCATTGCCGCCGACCACGTGGCGTGGTCGCCGCTCGGCTGGGACGCTCGTCCCGTGATGGACTTCTTCGGTGGCGCGCGCTTTGGCCCGGTCGACGTCTGGGCCAACAGCTGGTCGATTCTGCCGCGTCGCAACTTCGGCGGTCGCGATCGGGTGTTCGGTCAGCTCGAGGACCCACGCCGCCTGCCTGGATCGGTACTCGGCGGCTTCGTGTCGCAGATGGTCGGGCCGCGCGGACCGGCCGGGGCCTCTGACCGCTACGCGCCTCGGCCGGGACGGCGCTCGTGGCCCGGTTCCGGCGCCGGTTCGAATGGCGGCGGCCCGCGTGGCGGCACCGGGCGCCCGCCCGCCCGCCGCAGCCGGTCGAGCGATTTCGGCAGCGCCGGCGCGCCTGCGCGCGGCGCCGTCGCGCCTGCCTCACGCGGCGACGACGTGTTCCGGACGCGCCGCCCAGGGGACGCGCGACCGTCCGAGGACGCGGCGCGCCCCGGTACTCCCGTCATGCCGGTCACTCCGCCCGATGGTGCCGGTTCGCGTCGCTACGGCGCACGCCCCGACGCGTCGGGCCCGCGTCCCACCCCGGACGGCGAGGCACCGCGTGGCACCCGCGTTCCGAATGCGATCCGGCCGCGCTACGAACCGCCCGCCGCGGCTCCGGCAGCGCCACCGCCCGCGGCCGCACCCGAAGCCTCGGCTCCGGCCGCACGCGAACGCGGCGACGGCGGGCGCGAACGCGCCCGTGGTGGTTCGGGCGTGGAGCGGCGAGAGCCACCGAGGAACGACGGCGCGAGTCGTGGCAGCGGCAGCGCCGGGTCTGGGACCGGGGCGCGCGACAGCGGACGACGCGAGCGCCCGGCTGGGCCCGCCACTGCACCTCGCGGCGAGTCCGGCTCGAGCGCTGGCGGCCGCCGCCGCCCGGGCTAACGACGCTGCGCCTCACTCCGCCCAGGAATGCCCCGCGGCTCCGCGTCGCTAGCGCAGCGTTTCTTTGGCGAGTAGTGCCACAATAGCCGGGCCCATTGCCGGGGCCACTGATGTCTGCGCTGCCCACGCTCGCCCGTCACGCTGGACTCGCCTTCCTCTTCGTGGCCGCCGCTTTGGCCGGCACGGCCAGCGGCGTGCTCTTTGCCTACTCCGACGATCTGCCGGCCATCTCGGCGCTCGACGGCTACCATCCCGACACCATCACGCGGGTGCTGGCGCGCGACGGCACCGTCGCCGGCGAGTTCGCGGTCGAACGGCGCGTGGTGTTGCGCTACGACGAGATTCCCGTGCTCATGCGCCAGGCGGTACTCGCCGCCGAGGACTCGGGGTTCTTCGAGCACTTCGGCGTGAGCATCACCGGACTGGCGCGCGCGGTCGTGAAGAACCTGGTGCAGATGCGCAAGGCCGGCGGCGCCAGCACCCTCACGCAGCAGCTGGCGCGCAAGCTCTTCTTGACCGACGAGAAGACGTGGGAGCGCAAGGCGAAGGAGCTGCTGCTCTCGATCCAGATCGAGAAGCGCTACACGAAGGAAGAGATCTTCACGCTCTACTGCAACCAGATGTACTTCGGCCACGGCGCCTACGGCGTCGAAGCCGCCGCGCATCTCTACTTCGGCAAGCCGGTCAAGGACCTCGTGGTCGACGAAGCGGCCCTGATTGCCGGCATCCTGCAAGCCAACGTGCGTCAGAGTCCCTACGTCAATCCGAGCGCCGCCCGGCGCCGCCGCAACTACACGCTCGACCGCATGGCGGCGGAAGGCTTCATCCCGGCGGCCGAGGCCACGGCCGCCAAGGCACGACCGATCGTCACACACGGCGACCCCGCGCGCGACAACTCGTTTGCGCCCTACTACCTCGAGGAGGTGCGCAAACATCTCGAGGCCAGGTACGGCGCGCAGCAACTCTACGAAAGCGGACTCACGGTGCGCACGCCCCTCGACCCGCGCCTGCAGCGCATCGCCGCGCACGCGCTCGATGCGGGATTGCGGCGCGTCGACAAGCGGCGCACCGGGTTCCGCAAGGCCCAGCCGAACGTGCTCCGCGACGGCGTCACGCTGGCCGCCTACCGCCACGAGCGCTGGGCCCGGCCGCTCACCGCCGGCGACATCGTGCCGGCGCTGGTGACGCGCGTGGACGCCGCTGGCGTCGCTCCCGGCCACGCGTCGCTCCGCATCGGCCCGCTGTCGGCCGAACTCACGCGCGACGCGTTCCAGTGGACGCGGCGCACGCACGCCGCGCAGATCGTGCGCGAGGGCGACCTGGTGGACGTCGAGCTGCTGGCCGTGGATGCGGGCGCGGCCACGGCGGAGGTGCGGCTCGAACAGACGCCCCTGCTCGAAGGCGCGGTGGTGGCCGTCGAGAACCGCACGGGCCATGTGCTGGCCATGGTCGGCGGCTACGACTTCGCGCGCAGCAAGTTCAATCGCGCCACGCAGGCCCTGCGCCAGATCGGCTCCACTTTCAAGCCGATTCTCTACACCGCCGCCATCGATCGCGGGCTCACGCCCGCGACCCTGCTCGTGGACGAGCCCACGTCGTTCGACGCCGGCGCCGGACAGCCGCCCTACGCGCCGCGGAACTACGACGGCCGATTCGAAGGCCCCCTCACCTTGCGCACGGCACTCGAACGGTCGCGGAACATCCCGGCGGTGAAGGTGATGGAGATGCTGGGCCCGGCCCAGGTGGTGCCCTACGCCGCCCGCTTCGGACTGCCCGGGGCGCTGCCGCCGTTCCTGTCGTCCGCCCTGGGCGCCGGCGAATCGACGTTGCTGGCCCTGGTGTCGGCCTACAGCGCCTTCCCCAATCACGGCGTACGCATGGCGCCGGCGCAGGTGCTGTCGGTCGCCGACCGCGAAGGCGTGGCGCTCGAGGAGCACGCCCCCGTGGCGCACGACGCGCTCCGCGCCGACACGGCCTACGTGATGACGAGCCTGCTGCGCGGCGTGGTGCAGCGCGGCACCGCGGCGTCGGCCGCCTCGCTCAACTGGCCGCTCGCCGGCAAGACCGGCACGGTGAACGACTACACCGATGCCTGGTTCGTGGGCTTCGATCCCGAGATCACGCTGGGCGTGTGGCTGGGCTACGACGAGAAGAAGCCGATCGGCAACGGCGAGACCGGCACGACGGCGGCGCTGCCGATCTGGATCGACATCATGCGCGCGTACCTCGAAGGCCGCGACCGCGAGAACCCGCCGACGTTCGACGCCCCCGGCAACATCGTCTTCGTGCCGGTCGATCGGCATTCCGGCGAGGCCGTCGACCAGGGCACGCCGCAGTCGATCGTCGAGGCGTTCATCACCGGCACGCAGCCGAGCCGTTAGACAATATGGAATGACCGGCTCACAGTCGCGCGGGTCCTGTCGGCGTGTTGCGAAGCACGCGACTTTCTCGCGGGTTAATGCCGAGGCATCAGAGCCGCAGGCGACAGGAGCCGGTCATGAGCGAAGTTATCACGTCCGTCGGAATCGATGCGCACAAGCGTGAGCTGCACGTGGCGATGCTGATCGGGTCAGCCGCGACGCCGGTGACGTGGATGGTCGAGAACGAGCCGAAGGCGATCGACCGACTCCACCGCAAACTCGAGCGCGAGGCACCCGGGCCAGTGCGGGTGTGCTACGAGGCGGGCCCGTGCGGCTATGCGCTGCAACGGCGCCTGACGGCCGGTGTGATCACGTGCGTCGTGATCGCGCCAGCGTTGATGCCGCGGAAGCCGGGCGACCGGGTCAAGACCGACAAGCGGGACGCGCGGAAGCTGGCCGAGCTGTTCCGGGCGGGGCTGCTGACGGAGGTCCGCCCCCCGACGCCGGCCGAGGAGGCGGTGCGCGATCTCTGTCGGGCCCGCGACGACGCTCGGGACGATGTGCAGCGCGCCCGTCATCGGCTGGGCAAGCTTCTGCTACGACGCGGCCTGCACTTCCCGGGACGCAAGAACTGGACGAAGGCACATCGGCAATGGATCACGACGATCCAGTGGGAGCATGTCGCGGAACGCGCCGTGGTCGAGGACTACCTGCTGGCGATCGCCCAGATCGAGAGCCGGCTCGCGGAACTCGATGCGCGCTTGGCGGAGACCGCGCAGACCAATCCCTATCGCGAGCCCGTGGCGTGGCTGCGGTGCTTTCGCGGGATCGACACGTTGACGGCGATGCTGATCCTGGCCGAGCTCCACGACTTCCGACGCTTTCCAAATCCACGCGCGCTCATGGCGTATCTCGGCCTGGTGCCGAGCGAAGATTCGAGCGGCGATCGCCACCGCCGCGGCCGGATTACGAAAACGGGGAACGGACTGGTACGGCGCGTACTCGTCGAGGCGAGTTGGCACTACCAGCACCGCGCCGGCGTGGGGCCCGCGCTGGCCGCGCGGCGCGTGGGTCAGCCCCCGCGGGTGATCGCGATCGCCGACAAGGCGCAGCAACGCTTGTGTCGCCGCTTCCGCCGACTCACCGCGGAGCATAAACCGGCGCCGAAGATCGTCGTGGCGGTGGCGCGGGAACTGGTCGGCTTCATCTGGGCGGCGTTGCAACCGGTCACCGCGGCCTGAGCGCGAGACCAAAGGAGGAGAGGCGTCGTGATCGCGTCGCCAAGACGACGGATGGACCTCGGCACGATTCAGAGGATCGGCGGGCTAGTTATGCGATACGGACTCCGGTCCCAACTCGCGCCCCTAGATTGCACGTCCTCTCGACGAAGCACTGTCATGTGTGCTCTGCTGCGGGCGACCGTGGTAACCACCGAATATCAGCGTGACTCGTCGTCGAAGCGCCCGAAGTCGTCCGTCGTCTTGGTGGCACGATCACGACGGAGCCCGTGGACACTGCCGCAGCCGTGGACGCAGAAGAACGCGCCCACCGCTGCTTGGAAAACGACAAGGCCGTTTTCCACAGTGACCACCGGCACTTGACAACCGGTCATTCCATATCAGCTAGCCGAAGACTGTACGATGACCGCGCTTCGCGCGGGCCGTGGACCTCGTGCCCGTCCCGACGTCCGCAGGCCGACAAACTTCGCCGGGGGCGGCTTGTCGGTGGCAGCGTGGGGCCCCGGCCGGGGTCCCCGCGACGCGTGGTGTGCGTCGTGGGGTGGCTGTAACCCCACGCGGACTTCGGCGCCGCCGGCGATGTTTGTCGTCTTACGCCTGCGCGGCCTGCTCCCGACGGGCCGGTCCCGAGGCCCACGACCCACGCGCAGAGAGCATGTCATTCCTGAAGCGGCTCTGTCACCGTTGCCGGATGAGGAAAGAACATCGGAGCTGCACCCGACTCGCCCAGCCTAAAGTCGATGTACTTCTCGACAACGGTCCATGTGTAGAGGAATAGCTTCTGGCGCTCGTCGTCGCTCAGGGGGTTCGGTAATCCATGTCTCGCCGGGAAGGCATGGGTGCGCAGAGGAGTCATGGCCTCCTTGGAAGAGTTAACGGCTTTGGCCATAGCGTTCCACTGCTCGGCTTCGCTCAGGTGGGTGCCGAACGACTGCCTCAACGACTCAATCGCTCTGAAGCAGTAGAAGGCGGTGTCGTCGAGGCGCTTTATCGAAAACGACAGGTCGGCCAGACAGCGTCGTAGGAAGATTGCGTGACCGCCAAAGCACAACGGGAAGATTGCGTTTACAAGAAGGCCGATGTCGCGGCTTCTCGAGCGCTCAGCAAGAACTGGAATGTCGATGCCAAACACTTGTGTGGAGGCAAGGCTCTCATCAAAGGCCTTCGTGATCTCTACGTCATAGCCGCAGCCCGTCAAGAACCCTGCCACGCTTGTGACGCACTCCGCTTCTGACCTGGCTAGGTTCCGGAGCGTGAGTACACTTGGCTCAGAGCTATCGACTGTCACCGTGATCTGGTTCAGCCACACGTTGAGAGTGAGCGTGGCATAGACATCACCGGACGCCCCAATGACTTGGGAGTGAACGGTGCTAACGCTCAGAGGTGCACGCTCGGGGAGAACCACGCCAGAGAAGTAGGTACGTTGCATCATCGCTCCAGCGTGAGGGGCCCCTACACTTCGCGGCAGACCGGACGGGGCGTGCAGACCCGCTGTGCACGCAGGTAGTCATGGACGGGGCCGGTGCCGGCCTGAGCATCTCACGGACGACTTGACGCCGTGGCCTCTTCTCGCGCGGGTCGTGGGCCTCGTGACCGGCCCGTCGGGAGCAGGCCGCGCAAGCGTGAGACGACAAACATCGCCGGCGGCGCCGAAGTCCGCGTGGGGTTACAGCCACCCCACGACGCACACCACGCGCCGCGGGGACCCCGGCAGGGCCCCACGCTTCTACCGACAAGTCGCCCCCGGCGAGGTTTGTCGGCCTGCGGACGTCGGGACGGGCGCGAGGTCCACGACCCGCGCGAATCGGGAAGACGCACGTGACGACGCCCTGGTTGAAGCCTACGCGCCCTTGCTGCGACAATCCCCGCGGGTTTACCCGGAGAGGTCTGTCGCCCCCATGCAACTTCACACCTACGTCAACTACGGCGGCAACTGCGAGGCCGCGTTCCGCTTCTACGAGCAGCACCTCGGCGGCCGCATCATCATGCTGATGCGGCACGGCGAGCAGCCGGGCGGTCCCGAGGTGGCGCCCGAGTGGAAGAACGCGGTGCTGCACGCGCGCATCACCATCGGCGGCACCGATCTGATGGGCGCCGACATCCCGCCGGAGCGCTTCCAGCCGATGCGCAGCACCTATCTGTCGCTCACGTTGGACAGCGACGAAGAGGCCGAACGGATCTACGCGCTGCTCTCCGACGGTGGCCAGATCTTCATGCCCATCGCCGAGACCTTCTTCGCCCATCACTTCGCCATGTTGCGTGACCGGTTCGGCACGTCATGGATGCTGCTTCACCCCAAGCCAACCGGCGTCTGACGCGCTTCTATCCTGTGCGCAAGTCGAGCACCATGTGCCGTTCGTCGGCGTAGCGCCCATCCCAGCACAGCGCGCGCGGCTCCACGCCCCAGACACGGAAGCCGTGACGTTCGTACATTCGCTGGGCCTCGAGCGCGACTGAACTCACCGACAAGTGCACTTGTTCCACGCCGGGCCACGCGCGAGCGTCGGCCAGGGCGGCGATCATCAGCTGACCTCCAGCGCCGAGCCGGCGATGCGAAGCCGCCACGTACATGCCCCACACGAACGCCTTGTGCCGCTCCTTCGAGCCCTGCTCGCGCCGCGCGCCCACGATCCCGACGAGCGCCCCGTCGGCCCATGCGCCGAGGATGACGGACTCGCCGGCCGCCATGCGCGCCCGCGCAGACGACACGAGTTCGACCGCGTCGGCCGGCACTGCTGAGCCGAACACCAGCGGATGGGCGTCGAGCGCTTCGCGGCGCAGCACCGCCCACGCCTCGGCGTCACCGGCCGCGAGTCTGCGAATCGCGTGCGTCACCATCGTCTCGACAGATGCCGCGAACAGAGACCCGGCGGCTACTCGTCGTCGTCGGGCGCGGCCTGGCCCAGGGTGCCCGCTGCCTTGGCCATCAGATAGCCCTTGATGAACGCGTCGATGTCGCCGTCGAGCACGCGGGTCACGTCGCCCACCTGCATCTTCGAGCGGTGGTCCTTGATCATCTGATAGGGCTGCAACACGTAGCTCCTGATCTGGCTGCCGAAGGCGATATCGCGCTTGGCGCCGCCGATCTGATCGAGCTTGGCCTGGTTCTCCTTCACCTTCATGTCGTAGAGCCGCGCCCGCAGCACCTTCATGGCCACGTCGCGGTTCTTGTGCTGCGACCGTTCGTTCTGGCACGACACGACGATGCCGGTCGGCAGGTGCGTGATGCGGATCGCCGAATCCGTGACGTTCACGTGCTGGCCCCCGGCGCCGCTCGAGCGGAAGGTGTCGACGCGCAGGTCCTTGTCGTTGATCTCGATGTCGATGTCGTCGTCGATCTGCGGCCACACGTAGACCGAGGCAAAGGCCGTGTGGCGGCGCGCCGCCTGGTCGAAGGGCGAGATGCGCACCAGGCGGTGCACGCCGGCTTCGGCCGCCATGAGCCCGAAGGCGTTCTCGCCCTCGAGCAGCACCGTGGCGCTCTTCAGGCCCGCCTCTTCGCCCGGCTGGTAGTCGATGACCTCGCGCCGGAAGCCGCGCCGTTCGGCCCACTTCAGGTACATGCGCAGCAGCATCTCGGCCCAGTCCTGCGAGTCGATACCGCCGGCCCCGGGATGGATCGTGACGATCGCGTTGGCGCGATCGTGTTCGCCCGAGAGCATCTTCTTGGTTTCGGCGGTGTCGATCTCGGTCTCGAGTTCGCCGAGTCCGCGCTCGAGGTCGGCGGCCACGTCTTCGCCGGCGCCGGCCCATTCGAGCAACACGCCGAGGTCGGCCGTGCGGCGCACCATCGAATCACGCAGCTCGACGTCTTCGCTCAGACGGCGGCGCCGTTGCAGGGCGCGTTGCGCCTCGGCCGGGTCCTTCCAGAAGTCGGGTTGGCTGATGCGGGATTCGAGGACGGCAAGTTCGTCTGTGCTCGTGGAGCGGTCAAAGATAGCTCCGCAGGTCGTTGGCCCGCTTGAGCAGATCCGTTGAACGTCGAACCAGATCGTCCTGTGCTTGCGCCACCCTCGTGCTCCTTCTGAGAGGCCCCTAGCGCGCGCGGCGCGAGGCGGCCAGCCACACTGCCGTGAGCAGCGCTCCGAGCACGGAGGCCTGCGCCACGACGTCCCCGATTGTCGCATACAGCGTGCGCGCCTGCAGGAAGCGCACCTCCGCCACGACCACGTCTTGCTCGAACACGCGCGTCTTCGCCACCGCGCGGCCGTAGGGATCGATCACCCCCGAGATGCCGGTGTTGGCGGCGCGCGCCAGATAGCGCCCCTGCTCGATGGCCCGCATCGAGGCCAGCTCGAAGTGCTGGTAGGGCGCCGACGAGTCGCCGTACCACGCGTCGTTGGTGATGGTCGTGAGCAGCTCAGCGCCTTCCATCACGGCCTGCCGCATGAGATGCGGATAGACCACCTCGTAGCAGATCGCCGTGCTCACCATGTGCTCGCCCACCGGCAGCATGGTCACACGTTCACCCGGCGTGAAGTCCGACACCGCCTCCACGAGCGGCTGCACGAAGAACAGCAGCGCGCGCAGCGGCACGTACTCGCCGAAGGGCACCAGCTGAATCTTGCGGTAGACGGCGGCCACCGCCCCGGCCGGGTCGAGCATCATCGCGGAGTTGTAGTAGCGATCGGGCGCGCCGCGCTCGATCTCGTCGGTGCCGAAGAGCAGCGGCACGCCGGTGGCGCGCACCAGGGCCCGCACCGCCTCGCTCTCGACCGGGTCTTCGTTGAACAAATAGGGCGTGGCCGACTCGGGCCAGAGCACCACGTCGGCGCCGGCCGCCGCCGCCTGCCGGGTGAGCACGTCGTAGGTGCGGCTGATGTCGCCGGCCAGTCGCGGGTTCCACTTGTCGGCCTGCGCGATGTTGGCTTGCACGAGCCCCACGACCGCCGACGTGCCGGCGCGAGTGAGCGACGCGTCACCCACCCGCCACGACCCCCACGCCGACACCGTCACGAGGAGCGCCGCCGCGGCGCCGCCGCAGATCAGCCGGTGGCGCGCCGTCCCGGTGATCGCGCGGGCCACGAGCGCGCCCTGCGCCACCAGGAAGAACGACACGCCGTAGACGCCGACCAGGCTCGCCAGCTGCGCCACGGGCAGCAACGTGACCACGGCGCTGCCGAGCGGAATCCACGGAAACCCGCCAAGCACGTGTCCGCGCGCGAACTCCGCCGCCACCCAGATCGGCGCGGCCAGTAGCAGCCCGCGCGCGCCGAGGCGCTGAATGGCCGCCGCCAGCAGGCCCGACGCCACCGCCGTATAGAGCGACATGTAGAGGGCGAGCACCAAGGCGACCAGCCACGCGACCGGTCCGGCCAGACCGCCAAAGGTCTGCACGACGGCGCCAGTCCAGTAGAGCGTGCCCAGATAGTGCACGAGGCCCGCGGTGGCACCGAGCGCCGCACCGCGGCGAAAGCCGTGGCCCGGATACGCGCCCGGCCGTCCGCGCCAGCCCGAGAGCGACACGAGCAGAGGCACCACGGCGACGAGGGCCACCACCGCGTGGCCGTAGCGGGGAAACGACAGCGCCAGAAGGGCGCCCGAGAGAAGTGCTAGCGCGTAATCCAGGGCTTGAACTGCTCTTCCCGCTCGAGCCGCGTCGCCACCGCTTCGGCCTCGGCCCGGGTCTTGAACTTGCCCACCCGCACGCGGAACACCGACGGCTGGCCGGCGAGCGGCGGCATCAGGTAGGCGGCAAAACCCTTGCCCTTGAGGCGCGCCACCACGGCCTCGGCTTCGGAGCGGCCGCGAAGCGCGGCCACCTGAATGGCTACCCCGTCGCCCTTGGGCTCGGCGGGAATCGGCTTGGCGGGGGCCTCGGCGGCGGTCTTCACCGCGGCCGCGTCGGCCGGAACACTGCCGGTTGACGGCGTGGTCGTGGCTGGCGACGGCGTCGCACTGGGCGCCACGGCCGGGCCGGTCGCGGATGGGGCCGGCGTAGCGGCCGCTGGCGGCGTCGCGCGCGGCGCCTCGTCGCGCGTCACCAGCTTCTCGGTGGAGGGACCAGCGGACTGCAGCCGCTCGTTGTAGCCCAGGCCTTCCGCCTTGGTCGGACCCGAAGGCGGCGCCGCCGGCGGCGCCGCGTCGGCGGTGACGTCGGCCGCCTCGGCGGCCGGGGTCGCGTCGACCGAGACCGGGCGCGCCTGCACCCCACGGCCCACCAGCACCCCGCACAGGAAGATCACGACCGACACCACGGTGACCGCCATGAACAAGAAGACGAGCTGCTTCCCGTTCAGTTGAATCTCGCGAACGCCATCGTCGGACGTGGTCATGGAAGGAGCGCGCGGGCGCCCGAGGATCGTATCACGCAGCTCCGCCGCCGCGCGCGGCCCGGGCACGGGCGGCCAGGTCGGCAGCCGACGCGTGTTGGGGCTCGAGCACCAGCGCGCGCTCGGCGGCGCGCAGGGCGCCGCCGGGATCGCGCGCCCGCAGCAGCACCTCGCCCAACTCGACCTGCACGGCCGCGGATTCGGCGCTCCACACGGCGATCTTCAGCGCATTGACCGCGTCGTGCAGCAGGCCGCTCCGCGCCTGCGCGCGGCCGAGCAGCACCAGCGCCGCGGCGTCGTAGGGCGTCAGATAGAGCGCGCGTTGCACTTCGCGCATGGCCTCCGGATCGCGGCCCGCCTCGTAGGCGCGGCGCGCCGTATCGAGGTGGAACGCCGCGAGTTCGCGCTGGTCGCGTTCGGTGCCAGCGGCAATGGCCGACTCCATGGCGGTCGGCCCCGGCCGCACGCGATCCTTGAGGCGCTCGAGTCCCTTGGGCACGGCGT
Organism: uncultured Acidobacteriota bacterium; assembly: GCA_963814395.1. Taxonomy (GTDB): domain Bacteria; phylum Acidobacteriota; class Vicinamibacteria; order Vicinamibacterales; family UBA2999; genus CADEFD01. The sequence goes on along the minus strand of CAWFCS010000019.1, from coordinate 246,423 downwards.
CGGCGGGCCCTGCCGCTTCCCACCGCTCCGACAACCGGCGGGCCAGCTCCCGCTCGCGGTCGGCTTCGGGGCCCGCGCCCGAGCCGGCCAGCGCCGCCGCCAACACGAAGTGGGCGTCGCCGTCGGCCGGGTTCCGGCGCACGGCTTCCCGCAGCCAATAGGCCGCCGCCATCGCGTCCTTGTCCTGCCAGTAGGCGTAGCCGAGATTGAAGCAGTAGTCGGCGTCGAGGGCATCCCGCTCCACCGCTTGATTGAAATAGTAGGTGGCCCGCCCGGTGTGCGGCAGTGCGCCGCGGCGCAGTTGCACCACGCCGAGCAGATTGGCCACCACGGCCGCGCGCGTGCTGGTGTCGAGCGCGGTCAGGGCGCGTGAACGCCTCCTCGTAACGCCCAAGCTCGATGAGGGACCAGGCTCGCCGCACGCCGGTGTCGAGACCGGCGGCACCGGGTAGCGCCGGGCCGAGCGCCGCCAGCGCGCGTTCGTGTGCCCCGCGGGCCGTGCGCACGTCCCAGAGCGCCTGCCGCACGGCGCTCGTACGACCCCGCCATGGTCAGCGCCTGCGCCAGGTAGCGCTCCTGCGCCTCGTTGTTCGCCGCCACGAGGCCCCGCACGAACAACTCGAAGGCCGGCACCGAAGGCGCGACGCCCGCCGCCGCATCGGGCCGCACCTCGCCCTGCCCGTCGATCTTCGCGGCCGCCCGCGTGAAGGCCGCGAGCAGCGCCGCAACGGGCGTCACTTCGGTCATCGGCTCGGCCAGCCGGGCCGAGGGGATGTCGAGCACGCGCGCCGCGATCGCAATCTCGGTGTCGCTGCCACCCACGCGTCCGGTCACGACCCGCGAAGCGCCGACCAGTTCGGCCACCTTGATCACCGTGGCGCGCGTCAGCGAGGCGCCGGCAGGCAGCTGCAGGCGCTCGAACGCCGCCAAGCGCTCATCGCGCGAGATCACCGTGACGCCCCGGTCGGCCAGCGCCTCGGTCAGGCCGATGGCGACGCCCTCGCTGAGCCAGGCCACCCGCGCGTCGAACCGCTCGAGTTCGAACGGCACCACCAGCGTCACCTCCTGGCCTGCGGCCACGGCCGGCGCCAGGGCGACGAGCCATGCGAACAGCGCCATCGACCGGCCGCGCCGTCATCAGGCACGCCTCCATGGGCGGCGCTGCGCCAGGGCCGGCGGAAGGTCACGGCGATCCGGCACAACCCGTCGGCCGTGGCCTGGCAGGTCTCGATCGCCACGTCGGCCGGCACGCCCAGCAGAGCGAGGTGGCGCTCGATCGCCGCCGCATAGTAGCGGCACGTCGGCCACGCCCACGGCTCGCGCAGGTCGCAGAAGATGCCGGACGCAATCGTCACGGTGCCCACGCCGCGGCGCGTCGCCACGCGCACCTCCGCCGGCGCAAAGGCCGAGCGCAGCAGGCGGCGGCTCTGGCGCAGGGCCGCGCGCGCGCGCAGGCGGTACGGCAGCAGGCGCACGAGCCGCGCCACCGCGCCCGCCTTGCGCGTGGTGCCACTCCGCCGAGTAGTGACCGGCGCCGGTCATGACGCGATCGTAGGCCGGCTGCCCCTCCTGCCGCAGGAAGCTCAGCACGGCGCCGAGCGGCGCTCGCCCGGTGCGCCCGTCGCGCAGCCCCATCGGCGTGAGCCAGTGCTCGTAGTAGTCGAGCCGCGTGGGCAGGGCGTCGCCGATGCTCTGGTGCAGGCTCGCCACCAGGATGCGTCCGATGCCGCCGTCGGTCATCGCCGCCCTCCCGCGCGCATCTGCTACCGTAGCGGACGTCGTGCCTGACTGGTCGGCGTGCATTCTCGCCGGGGGACGCGGGCGCCGCCTGGCGGGCCGCATCAAGCCGCTCGTCGAGGTGGACGGCCGCACCATTCTGGCGCGCCAGAGTCGAAGCGCTCGACGTCTGTTGGCGTGCGCCCCTCGCTCGTGGCGCCGGATCCCGTGCCGTTCGCGCACACGGGCCTGGCGGTCGTGCCCGACGCCGTGGCCGCCGGGGCGCTCGGGCGCGCTCTTCACCGCGCTGCACCATGCCGCGACGCCGCACGTGCTGGTGCTGGCCGGCGACCTGCCCTTCGTGACGGCGACCGTTCCTGGCATATCTCGCCGGGCTCGATCGGCGAACCACGACGCGGTCGTGCCCCGCACCGGACGAGCGCTGGCAGCCGCTCTGCGCGGTGTACCACCGCCGGGTGGCCGCGCACCTGCACCGGGCCATCGCCGCCGGCAACTGGCGGGTGGTCGACGCGCTCGCCGGCCTCGACGTGCGTGCCGTCGACGACGCCGATCTCGCGCCCTTCGACCCCGACGACCGGCTGCTGCTCAACGTGAACACGCCCGACGACTACCTGCGCGCCGACCCGCGCGCCGTGTTGTGATCCTGCATGTCCCTGCTCACGTGCCGTGGAGAGTACCCTAGCCGCCGCGGCACTGTCCACGGCCGGACCGGCGAGAGACAGTAGCCGCCGCCCCGCCTCTACCGCTAGGATCACTCCACCACCATGATGTTGCCGCTGCACGACCGCATCCGGACCGCCGTCCGGGCTGCGCTTCACACCCAGTTCGGTCTCGACCGCGACGCGGCCGCGATTCCGCTCGAAGTTCCTCCCAACCGCACGTTCGGCGACATCGGCTCGCCCGTGGCCTTCGAGCTGGCGCGCGAGCTGCGCAAGGCGCCGCGCGTCATCGCGCAGGAGCTGGCCGCCAGCCTCGGCGCCATCGACGGCGTGCTCCGCGTGGCGCGGCGCCCAATGGCTACCTGAACGTGTTCCTCGACCGCGCCGCATTCCTGCGCCAGCGCGTGGGGCCCGACGCGCCCGCAGCCCGGCCGGCCCGGTCTGCCGAAGACCATCGTCGAGCACACCGCCATCAACCCGAACAAGGCCGCGCACATCGGCCACCTGCGCAACGCCTGCCTCGGCGACACGCTGGTGCGCGCGCTGCGCTACCGCGGCGCGCCGGTCGAGGTGCAGAACTACATCGACGACACCGGCGTGCAGGTGGCCGACGTCGTGGTGGGCTTCCGGCATCTGCTCGAACCTCGATCTCGGCGGCCGTGCAGCAGCATCGCCGACACGCACGCGCTTCGACTACTACTGCTGGGACCTCTACGCGCGCGTCACCGAGTGGTACGACGGCGACAAGGCAGCGCCTCGCGATCCGCGCCGCAGACGCTGCACGACATCGAGCACGGCGTCGATCCCACCGCCGCGATCGGCGCGTTCGTGGCCGAGCGCATCGTGCGCGCGCACCTGGTGACCATGGCGCGGCTCGGCATCGACTACCAGCTGCTCACCTGGGAAGGCGACATCCTGCGCCTGCAGTTCTGGGCCCGCGCCTTCGAGCTGCTCAAGCAGTCGGGCTCGGTGTTCCTGCAGCCCGAAGGCCGCCTGGCCGGCTGCTGGGTGATGCGCATCGAAGAGGACGGCGACGCGGCCGTCGAGGCCACGGCCGGCTCCCGGCTGGCGACGACGCGGCGCCGGCGCCCGACGGCGACGGCACGGGCGACGCCGAAGCCGAGCTGCGCGAGGGCGAACAGCGCGAGAAGGTGATCGTGCGGTCGAACGGCACCGTCACCTACGTGGGCAAGGACATGGCCTACCAGTTCTGGAAGTCGGGGCTGCTCGGCCGCGACTTCCTCTACCGGCCGTTCGCCACGCGCATGGACGGCGACACGCTGTGGGCCACGACCAGCCGCAGCCGACCTGGCCGTCGACGACGCATCCGGCGTTCGGCGCCGCGGCCGCCACGGTGAACGTCATCGACGTGCGGCAGTCGTATCTGCAGAAGCTGCTGAAGCAGGCGCTGGTCACCGCCGGCCACGTCGCCGCCGCGGCCAATCACACCCACTTCTCCTACGAGATGGTGGCGCTCTCGCACGCGACGGCCGCGGAGCTCGGCTTCGCGCCGGCCGCCGGGATCCGACGAGGCGGCCAAGCCGTTCGTCGAGGTGTCGGGCCGCAAGGGCCTGGGCGTGAAGGCCGACGACCTGCTCGACCGGATCATCGACAAGGCGCACGGCGAGGTGTCGCGCCGCAATCCCGAGATGGACGCCGCCGAGGCGCGCCGCACCGCCGAGCGGATCGGCGTGGCGGCCGTGCGCTACTTCATGGTGAAGTACTCGCGCACCAAGGTGATTGCCTTCGACATCGACGAGGCGCTCAGCTTCGAGGGCGAGAGCGGCCCCTACCTGCAGTACGCGGTGGTGCGCGCCAACAACATCTTCCAGAAGCTGCGCGACCGCGACGGCCTCGCCGAAGCCGACGTCGTGGCCGCGCTGGCCACCCTGCCGCCGGTCGCGCTCGGTCGACGACGACGGCGCCGACCGCCTGTGGTCGCTCGTGCTCGACGCCGCCCGGCTCGACGAAGTGGTCGAGCAGGTGGTGCGCACGCTCGAGTTCGTCGCGCTCGCGAAGTACGCGTTCGGCCTGGCGCAGGGCTTCAACGCCGTCTATCATGCGCTGCCGATCATGAACGAAGAGCGGACCGACGTGCGCCTGTGGCGCGCGGCGGCGCTCGGCTACGTGCGGCATCAGCTCACCGCGGCCCTGGCCACGATGGGCATCGACGTTCCCACGCGCATGTAAGGAGTCCCCATGCCGACGATTGCGATCACCCCCTGCCGCCAGATGTCCGACTATCTCGAGTCGGTCAGGCGGGCCGGGGCCACGGTGCTCGAAGTGTCGGTCGACGACGATCCGGCGGCGCTCGTCGCGCGCGTGGACGGCGTCGTGCTCACCGGCGGCGGCGACATCGCGCCGGCGCTCTACGGCGCCGTGCCGCACGCCACCTATGCGGCCGCCGAGGCCGGACGCGACGCCTTCGAGATCGCGCTCGTGCGCGCCGCCACCGACGCCGGGAAGCCGATCTTCGCGATCTGCCGCGGCATGCAGGTGCTGAACGTCGCGCTCGGCGGCGACCTCGTGCAGGACATCCCCACCGAAGTGAACGGCGCGCTCAACCACGACGTGCGCGAGCCGCGCTTCGCCATCGCCCACGAGGTGTGGGCCTCGAAGGGCTCACGGCTCTCGGCGCTGATGCTCGGAGAAGCTCGAGGACGCCGAGAACTGTCCGGTGAACAGCCGGCATCATCAGGCCGTGCGCCATCTGGGCGAGGGCCTCGAGGTGGTGGCCACGGCGCCCGACGGCGTCATCGAGGCGGTCGAACGGGCCGGTCCCGTTCTGCCTCGGCGTGCAGTGGCACCCCGAGAACTTCTGGCGCACCGGCGAGTTCCGTCCGCTCTTCGAGGGCTTCGTCGACGCCTGCCGCGGCTAGCCGCGAGCCGGGGGCTGCTGGCCGCCCGAACCTGGCCGCTGGCATCAGCGGCTGAGCGTGAGCACCGTCTCGACGTGGCCGGTGCGCGGGAAACAGGTCGAAGGCGCGCACGTCGGACATCGCGTAGCCGGCATCGACCAGCACGCGCACGTCGCGCGCCAGCGTGGCCGGATCGCACGACACGTAGACGATGCGCGGCACGCCGCCGGCGCCGAGCGCGCGTGACACCTCGGCCGACGAGGCCGGTGCGCGGCGGATCGACGATCACCGTGTCGGCGTGCGCCGCGGTCGCCAGGTCCAGCTCGTCCTCCACCGCCGCGTGCCGGTAGGACATGCGCCGGATGCGCCGCGGCGTTGCGGCGCAGGTCGTCGGCCGCCGTGTCATGCCCTTCGACGGCCACGACGGTCTTCCCCATCGCCGCCGCCGACCACGCTGAACAGGCCCACCCCGGCATAGAGGTCGACCACGCCGATCGCCGCCGACCCGGCCGAGCACGTCGCTCACGAGCGGCTGCAGCAGGAAGCGGTTGCCCTGGAAGAACGACCGCGCGTGGTGCAGCACCGGCACGTCCCGCTGGTCCGGGCAGGCCGACGCGATCGACGAGGTGCGCGTCACCCCACAGCGGTGTGCTCCTTCTCGCGGTCGGTGGCCGACCACGTGGCGGCGTCGAGGCCCTCGACCAGGCCCAGCCCGGCCATGGCCTTGCCGTCGGCCTTCTCGAGGCGTGATGTGCGCGGCCCGCATGCGCGCCGTCGGCCGTCTCGGCCCATTCGATCTCGGCGCTCGAACCGGCGCCGACGCGCGCCAGCGCGGCGCACAGCCGGCCGATCACGTCGGCGCTCTCGAGCCGACATCTGCAGCGACGCCGGCACATCGCACAACGTGTGCGAGCCTTCCTCGAAGAAGCCCCACTGGCCGTGACGCACGTGGACGCGGGCGCGCGTGCGGTAGCCATCGGCCGGGGAGTCCACGACCGGCACCGCCGGCAGCTCGAGCCGGCCGATGCGGCGAAAGGCGTCGGTCAGCATCTCGGCCTTGATCGCGCGCTGGCGCGCCGCGCGTCATGTGCGCCAGCACGTTGCCGCCGCAGGCCACGGCCGCCTCCACCGCCACGCGGTCGGGCGAGGCGTCGACCACCTCGGTCGACGCGGGCCCACACCGTGCGCCGCTGCACGCGCTCGACGCGGGCCACGACGCGTTCGCCGGGAATGGCCCCGGCCACGAGCACGACGGCGCCGTCATGACGCGCGATCATCCGTCCGCCCACCGCCGGGCGCTCGATCTGGAGCGTGAGCAAGGTGCCTGGAGTTGTCATCAGTCGAACGCCACCGTGGGAAGGGAGAGAGCGATGCGCACGAGGCGTGCGCGAGCCGCCGCGAGGGCCGTGGCCCACTGCGCGGCATCGAGACGCGCCCGGAAGGGCGCCAGTTCGGCGCTCGGCGTCGTGCGCGAGCGCGTCGCGCCGCGCCGTCGGGCAGAGCCGCCAGCGGCTTCGCGCACCAGCTGGGCGTCGAGTCTCGGCGAGCAGCACGATCGAGCGCCTCCCGCGCCGCGCCGCGGGCCGTGACGCTCTCCGCGCGCAGGCGGTCGACGGCCTCGACGACCTCCCGAATCGCTGGCTGCAGCGCCTCGGGTGCCCGGTCGCTGCCGCCCAGCGCGGACAGCTGCGCCACCACGCGGTCGACGTGCGCCGCCAGCGTGCCGCGCTTCGGTCCGGGCGCGGCCGGCTCGTCGGCCACGGCCACGCCGACGGCGCGCCGCCACCGGTCGAAGCCGTCGAGCACGTCCCCTTCGCAGAACTCGATGCGCAGCGGGCGCCGGCGCGGGCCCTTTCTGGCCGCGCGAGTCACGGTGCGATCGATCCCTTCGCACACGATGGCGAGCGGCACGCCCATCTCGGCCCAGCCCTTCACCATCTCGAAGGCCGGCCCAACCATGCGGATGAGATGTCCCTCGTTGCGCCGGCAGAGATGCGCTTCCACGGCCCGGCAGTATTCGTGGATGTCGTTCACCGGGACGAGCCCCGTCCGTGCGGATGCGTGCTCATTGCCACGTGACCGCCCCCGACGTGATGCGCGTGACGCCCTCGCCCGTGTCGACGAGCAGCGCACCCGTCTGGTCGACGCCAGTCGTCGTGCCTTCGTGTTCGCCGGTCGCGTCCGTCCACGCCACGGGCCGGCCGATCAGCCCTGAGGCCCGCACGCGCCAGCGATCGACCACGCGGCCGAACCGGCCATCGAGCAGATCCTGATAGCGCTGCGCCCATGCGGCCAGCACCGCCGCCAGCACCTCGCCCGCGTCGGGAGCGACGCCCATCTCCTTCTCGATCGAGGTGGCGCGGCCCTTCCGCATCGGTCAGGTACTCGACGTCGCGCAGGTTGATGCCGACGCCCACCACGACGTGCTGCTGCGCGGTGCCGATGGCGTGGCCCTCGGCCAGCACGCCGGCCAGCTTGAAGCCGTAGTAGAGATCGTTCGGCCACTTGATCGACGCCTCGAGGCCGGTGGCGTGGCCCACGCCTTCGGCCACGGCCAGGCCGGCCGCCAGCGTGAGCAGGCCGAGCACGCTCGGCACGCCGTCCTCGACCGGTGCAACGGGCGGCCGCACCACCAGCGAGAAGTAGAGCCCCGCCCCAGGCGGCGACACCCAGGTGTGGCCGCGCCGTCCACGCCCGGCCGTCTGCTGATCGGTCACGACCACCAGCGCCGTGGGCGCCGCCCTGCGCGGCCAGCTCCGCTGCCGCGTCCATCGTGGACGACAACACGCGCGCGTAGTGCACCTCGCCCACGTGGGCGCCGAAGCGCTCGCGTTCGCGGTCGAGCGCGGCTGCCAGCGCCGGGGGGAGCGGATCGAAGGCCACGGCGTCAGGACGCGACCGGCTCGAGCTCGAAGCTCAGATCGACGGCAGGCGCGGAATGCGTGAGCGCGCCGACCGACACCGCGTCGGCGCCAGTGGTGGCAATCTCCGGCAGGCGCTCGAGCGTCACACCGCCCGACACCTCGAGGCGGGCCCGGCCATTCACCCGGGCCACTGCCTGGCGGAGATCGTAGGTGGTGAAGTTGTCGAGCAGCACCGACGTGGCGCCGGCCGCCAGCGCCTCGTCGAGCTCGTCGAGCGTCTCCACTTCGACCTCGACGCTCAGCCCGGCCTGGCGCCGCGACCGCGCGCTGCACGGCCGGACCGATGCCGCCGGCCAGCCGCTTGTGGTTGTCCTTGATGAGGATGGCGTCGTCGAGACCGAAGCGATGGTTGGTGCCGCCGCCGCAGCGCACGGCGTACTTCTCGAGCCGCCGCAGCGTGGGCGTGGTCTTGCGCGTGTCGAGCACCGTGATGCGCCCGCCGGCGGCCTCGACGAAGCGTGCCGTCAGTGTGGCGATGCCCGACAGCCGCTGCAGCAGATTGAGCGCCGTGCGCTCGGCCGTGAGCAGCGCCCGAGCGCGCCCGGTCACCACGGCCACCACATCGCCCGGCTCGCAGCGCGCGCCGTCACCCCAGCGCACCTCGAACACGGCGGCGGGATCGCACTGGCGGAAGACCTCGGCACACACGTCGAGGCCGGCCACGACGAGCGATGCCTTGGCCTGCAGCACGCCGCGCGCCCGGAGCGCCTCGTCCACCACCGCCGCGCTCGTGGCATCGCCGCGCCCGAGATCTTCGGCCAGCGCGCGCGCCACCAGGTCGCGATACGCCTCGACCGGAAGGCCCACGGGCGTGGTCATGCCGGCGCTCCAACGGGCGGAGGCGTCTTCGGCGAACTCCACCGTCGAGGTCTTCGACCGCATCGACCACCCAGACGAACTCGGCGACGCCCGCGGCGGCCTTCAGGTCGCGCTCGGCCAGCTTGAGCCGCTCGACCACCGCGGCCTCGAGACGCACGGTCGCCCGGGCGATCTTCGCCTTCATCGGACGCTTCGCTTCCGACTTCTTCTTGCGCAGGCCGCCCAGCAGGGCGCGCACGTCGTGCATGACCGCCTCGGCGTCGTCGTCCCGGGCGCTGACCGCGTGCACCTCGGCCTCGGTCGGCCACGCCGCCACGTGCACCGATCCGGGCTGCCACCACGACCACACCTCGTCGGTGACGAACGGCAGATACGGCGCGAGCAGCCGCAGCATCACGCTCAGCGCCGTCTCCACCGACGTGGCCGCCGACCCGGCCGCCGCCGGCCCGAAATCGCCGTAGCGCCGCGCCTTCACGAGCTCCACGTAGTCGTCGCAGAACTCCCAGAAGAACGTCTCGGTCATCATCAGCGCGCGGGTGTAGTCGTAGTCGTCGAGCGCGCGCGTGGCATCGGCCACGAGGGTGGCCAGGCGGCTCAGCATGCCGCGATCGAGCACTTCGCTGACGGGCGTGCCCGGAGCGCGACTGGCCAGCACGAACTTCGACGCGTTCAGCAGCTTCATGGCCAGGCGCCGGCCGATCTTCATCTGGCCGACGTCGAACGCCGTGTCCACGCCCGGGCCGCCCCGCGCCGCCCAGTAGCGCACGCCGTCGCTGCCGTACTCCTCGAGCAGGCCCATGGGCGTGACCACGTTGCCCTTGGACTTCGACATCTTCTTGCGATCGGGGTCGAGCACCCAGCCCGAGATGGCGGCGTGGTGCCACGGGATCGAGCCGTTCTCGAGATGCGCGCGCAGCACCGACGAGAACAGCCACGTGCGGATGATGTCGTGCGCCTGCGGCCGCAGGTCCATCGGGAAGGTGCGGGCGAACAGATCCTGGTCGCGCTCCCAGCCGGTCACGAGCTGCGGTGACACCGACGACGTCGCCCAGGTGTCCATCACGTCGGGATCGCCGATGAAGCCGCCCGGCTGGCCCCGCTGCGCCTCGGCATAGCCCTCGGGCACGTCGGTCGACGGATCGATCGGCAGCCGCGCCTCATCCGGCACGAGCCGCGTGTCGTGGTCGATGCTGCCGTCGGCGCGCACTGGATACCAGACCGGGAACGGCACGCCGAAGAAGCGCTGGCGGCTGACGCACCAGTCGCCGTTCAGCCCGTGCACCCAGTTCTCGAACCGGGTGCGCATGTACTCCGGGATGCCACTGCATCTCGCGCCCGCGCGCGATGAGCGCGTCGCACTCGGCCAGCGTCTTGATGAACCACTGCCGGCTCGTGATGATCTCGAGCGGGCCGGTCGCCCTTCTCGAAGAACTTCACGTTGTGCGTGATGGGACGCACCGCGCCCAGCAGATCGCCCGAGGCCGGTGAGCAGCTCGGCCACCTTGGCCTGCGCCTTCTTCGCCGAGAGCCCCACGAGCTGGTCGTAGGCCGCTTGCGCCCGGGCCGCATCCGCCGATTCCCACCCGGGCGCGCCCCAGGTCACCGGGCCAAGCGTGCCGTTCGGCTGGATCACCGCGCGCACCGGCAGCTTCAACTCGCGCCACCAGGTGACGTCGGTGGTGTCGCCGAAGGTGCAGATCATGGCGATGCCGCTGCCCTTCTCGGGATCGGCCAGCGCATGCGCCAGCACCGGCACGCGCGCGCCGAAGAGCGGCGTCGTCACGTGCTGGCCGAACAGCGGCTGATAGCGCACGTCGTCGGGATGGGCCACGAGCGCCACGCACGCCGGCAGCAGCTCCGGCCGAGTGGTGTCGATCTCGACGTACGACGCAGTCCTCCCGGGCGAAGCGGAGGCGGTGATAGGCGCCCGGCATCTCGCGATCTTCGAGCTCGGCCTGGGCCACCGCGGTCTTGAAGTCCACGTCCCACAGCGTGGGCGCCTCCACCTGATACGCCTGCCCGCGGCCGAGCAGCCGCAGGAACGCGAGCTGCGACACGCGCTGCGCCGGCGGAGCGATGGTGGCGTAGGTCATCGACCAGTCGATCGACAAGCCCAGGTACTTCCACAGGTGCTCGAAGACCTTCTCGTCTTCGACCGTGAGCTTGATGCACAGCTCGATGAAGTTCGGCCGTGACACCGAGATGGGCGGCTTGGCGGGCGTCTCCGGCGCAACGAAGGCCGGGTCGTAGGGCAACGCCGGATCGCAGCGCACGCCGTAGTAGTTCTGCACCCGCCGCTCGGTCGGCAGTCCGTTGTCGTCCCACCCCATCGGATAGAACACGGCCTTGCCGCGCATGCGCTGGAAGCGGGCGACGATGTCGGTGTGGGTGTACGAGAACACGTGGCCGACGTGCAGCGACCCGCTCACCGTGGGCGGCGGCGTGTCGATGGCGTAGACCTCGGCGCGCGGCCGTGCCCGGTCGAAGCGGTAGGTGCCGTCCCGCTGCCACCGCTCCGTGAATCGGGCTTCGAGCCCTTCGAGCGCAGGCGATTCGGGAACGGCGGGCGGGATGTGTGTGCTCATGTACGGTGACTGGCGGGAGCGGGGCGCCCCGTGGAAGTCTCCAATCGTACCGAGTCGTCCCCGCCCACGCAACCGTTGAGCGCGGGATCCGCGCCGACGCCGCGCGCCGTCAGCGCCCGGCGTGCGCCGAGCGCATGCGCGCGATCTCTTCGCGCACCAGCCGCTCCGACACGTCGGCCACGACCAGCCGCGCCACTTCCTGCACGAGGGCCGGCGCCATCTCGCGCACCAGACGCTCGGCCTCGTGGCGGGCGTCGCCGCCCCACAGCGCCGCCACGCGCGCCGCCACGCGTTCGAGATCCTGATCGCCGAGCGCCACGGCGGGCGCACCCTCCGCATGGCGGGCGCCGGCGGGGGTGACCGCGGCTGCGTCGGCATCGAGCGCCAGTGCCAGACGCTCGGTCTCCGGCGCCTCCGGCTCCCCTCCCGCGACGGGCAGGGGCGGCGCCACGTCGGTGGGCGCTGGGCGCGGCGGCCGCGCCGTCCGCAAGACCTCGCGCACCGCGTCGATCAGCTGCATCGAGTCGAGGGGCTTGTGGATCACGGCGCGCACGTCGGCGGCGGCGTTGGCCGCGTCGTCCACCATGTCGTGCTGCCCGGCCATGAGCAGCACCGCCGCCGCGCGGCTTCCTGCCGTGGCCTGCACGCGACGCGCCAGGTCGAGCCCCGAGACGCCGTCCATCGCCACGTCGGCAAGCACCACCGCCGAGGGCTTCGCGTCCCAGGCCGCCATGCCGGCCGGGCCAGTGATGGCCACCACCAGTTCCACCGGCTGATCCGCAAAGGTCATTTCGACCACGCGGCGCGTGATGCGGCTTTCAGAGACGACGAGTACTCGGGGAATTACGACGGTCATGGGCTCCGACCCTCCGGAGCCCCGAGTGCAAGCTTCGGGCCGTCAGGCCTCGGCGCGCGTGCGAGCGTGGCTGCCGATGAAGTCGACGATGTGCTGCATCGGCGTGCCCGGGATGAAGACGCCGGTGATGCCCATGGCGTGCATTTTCGGGAGATCCTGGTCGGGAATGATGCCGCCCACCACGACCATCACGTCGTCGAGGCCCTGCGCCTTCAGCAGCTCCATGACGCGCGGACAGATGTGCATGTGCGCACCTGACAGAATCGACAGTCCGATCACGTCCGCGTCTTCCTGCAGCGCCGCGCTCACGATCATCTCGGGCGTCTGCCGCAGCCCGGTATAGATGACCTCCATGCCCGCGTCCCGCAGGGCGCGCGCAATCACCTTGGCGCCCCGGTCGTGCCCGTCCAGCCCGGGCTTGGCGATGACAACTCTGATCTTTCTGTCCATCGAATCTTTCGCGAGGCCGCACGTGGCCGAGCACCCGCCCCAGCCCCCAGCCCCTAGTACCCAGCCCCTAGATGATCGGCGTCTCTTCCCATTCGCCCCACACGTCGCGCAGGGCGTCGCACATCTCGCCGACCGTGGCGTAGGCGCGCACGCAGGCGATGAGCGGCTCCATCGTGTTGGCCGTGCCACGCGCGGCGGCCTTGAGCGCATCGAGGGTGCGGGCCACGGCCGCGTTGTCCCGCGTGGCTTTCAGGTGCGCGAGGCGCGTCAGCTGCGTCTCGGAGGCGGTGTCGTCGATGTAGAGAATGGGAATCGGCGGGTCGTTGGTCTGCACGAACTCGTTCACGCCGACGATCACCTTCTCCTTGCGCTCGACCGCCTGCTGGAACTGATAGGACGCCTCGGCAATCTCCTTCTGCGGGAAGCCGAGTTCGATGGCCTCGACCATGCCGCCCATGCGGTCGATGGTGTCCCAGTACCTCGAGCGCGCCCTGCTCCATCTCGCGCGTGAGGGCTTCGACGAAGTACGACCCGCCGAGCGGATCGACCACGTTCGTGACGCCGCTCTCGTGCGCGATCACCTGCTGCGTGCGCAGGGCAATCGTGACCGCCTCCTTGGTGGGCAGCGACAGCGCCTCGTCCAGCGAGTTGGTGTGCAGCGAGTTGGTGCCGCCGAGCACGGCCGCCAGCGCCTGCAGCGCCGTGCGCACCACGTTGTTGTAGGGCTGCTGCGCGGTGAGCGACACGCCGGCCGTCTGGGTGTGGAAGCGGAGCTGCCACGAGCGCGGGTCCTGCGCGCCGAAGCGCGTGCGCATGGCCTCGGCCCACAGCTTGCGGGCGGCGCGGAACTTGGCGATCTCTTCGAAGAAGTCGCTGTGCGAGTTGAAGAAGAACGAGATGCGCGGCACGAACTGGTCGACCTTCAGCCCGGCGTTCACGCCGTACTGCACGTACTCGAGGCCGTCGCGCAGCGTGAAGGCCAGCTCCTGCAGCGCCGTGGAGCCCGCTTCGCGGATATGGTAGCCGCTCACCGAGATGGTGTTCCACTTCGGCACGTGCGCGGCGCAGAACTGGAAGATGTCGGTGATGAGCCGCATCGACGGCCGCGGCGGGAAGATGTATTCCTTCTGGGCGATGAACTCTTTGAGGATGTCGTTCTGGATGGTGCCCGAGATCGTGGCCAGGTCGGCGCCCTGCTGCTCGGCCACCACCAGGTACATCGCGAAGATCATCGGCGCCGGCGAGTTGATGGTCATCGAGGTGGTGATGTCGGCCAGCGAGATGCCGTCGAACAGGCGCTCCATGTCGGCCAGCGACGTGATGTTCACGCCGCACTTCCCCACCTCGCCGAGCGAGAGTTCGTGGTCGGGATCGCGGCCCATGAGCGTGGGCAGATCGAACGCCACGCTCAGGCCGGTGCCCCCGGCGGCAATCAGTTCCTTGTAGCGCGCGTTGGTTTCTTCCGGGGTGCCGAACCCGGCGAACTGGCGCATCGTCCACAACTTGCCGCGATAGCCGCTCGGGTGGATGCCGCGCACGTAGGGATATTCGCCGGGGTTGCCGATGTCGCGGGCGTAGTCGAGGCCGGCCACGTCGTCGGCGCTGTACAGCCGCTCGACCGACCGGCCGGAAATGGTGGTGAACGCGCCGGAGCGCTCAGGCGCCTTCTTGAGTGCGGGCTCGAGCACCGAACGCGTCCAGCGGGCCTTGTCCGTGGGCCCTTTCACCGCGGTAGACATCGGTTCAGTATAGAGGATTGAAGCGCGGCAGCCCCCACGGCCGGGGCGGCGGCCGACGACGCGAGCGCCGGGTTCCATGCGCCAAGCGACGAGTTACGCGTGGTTCACGTCAATTATCGCATTGATACGATTCATAATTGACATCGACGATCGTCTCACGCTACTTTCGATCGTTTGTTCCAGGGCCGGGCCGTCATCATGGCGGCCGGGCGAAGCGAGGATCAGAGCGTATGGCGACAACTGGCAGCGTCTTCGGGGCAATGCTTCAGGAGTTCGAGGGAGCGGCGCGGATCCTGGATCTCGATCCGGGCATCTGGCAAATCCTCACCCACCCGAAGCGGCAGGTCGTGGTCTCGTGTCCCATCCAGCGGGACAACGGGCAGATCGAAGTGTTCACCGGCTTCCGCGTGCAGTACAACATCACGCTCGGCCCGGCCAAGGGCGGCATCCGCTATCACCCGGGCGTGACGCTCGACGAAGTGACGGCGCTGGCGGCCTGGATGACGTGGAAGTGCGCCGTGGCGCAGGTGCCCTTCGGCGGCGGCAAGGGCGGCATCATCTGCGACCCCACCACCATGTCGAAGCGCGAACTCGAGGCGCTCACCCGGCGCTACACCGCCGAGATCATCGACCTGATCGGCCCCGAGAAGGACGTGCCGGCTCCCGACGTGAACACCGACCCGCAGATCATGGCGTGGTTCATGGACACCTACTCCATGCACGTCGGCCACACGGCCACGGCGGTCGTCACCGGCAAGCCGGTGGAGATGGGCGGGTCGCTCGGCCGGCGCGAGGCCACGGGCCGCGGCGTGATGATCATCGCGCGCGAATCGGCCAAGCACCTCGGCTTCGAGCTCAAGGGCTCCACCGTGGCCGTGCAGGGCTTCGGCAACGTCGGCTCGATCGGCGCCGAGCTGATGCACGAGCACGGCGCGAAGATCGTCGCCGCCACCGACTGGAAGGGCGGCGTGCACAACCCCAAAGGCCTCGACATGCCGGCGCTGCTCAAGTGGACCGCCGAGCACAAGACCGTGGCCGGCTTCCCCGGCTCGGAGCCGATCAGCAACGACCAGCTCTTCGCCCTCGATGTCGACGTGCTGGTGCCTGCGGCGCTCGAGAACCAGATCACCGCCGAGAACCAGGCCTCGATCAAGGCCAAGATGGTGATCGAGGGCGCCAACGGTCCCACCACCCCCGAGGCGCACCACGCCCTGCACAAGCGCGGCGTCTTCGTGGTGCCGGACATCCTGGCCAACGCCGGCGGCGTGACCACCTCGTACTTCGAGTGGGTGCAGGACCGCCACGGCTACTTCTGGTCGGAGAAGGAAGTGAACGAGCGGCTCGAGGTGAAGATGGTGCAGGCCTTCGACGCCGTGCTCGCCACCGCCGTGAAGCACAACGTCGACATGCGTACCGCTGCCTACATCGTGGCCATCAATCGCGTGGCGACAGTGACGCGGATGCGCGGGATGTACGCGTAAGCCGACACCGACGCAGGACGAGCCGCTCGTCGAATTGAGAACAATTGAGCGCGCCTTGATGGCGCTCGAAAGACCGCAGTCCCACCCGATTTCTACCCTGCTCGCATCACGCAGCGCTCCTCGAACGAGCGCGGGAGGATGCGATGCGGGGTCCCGTGGCAAGGGCAACAGGCGCGTGGGTTATGGCCCTGGCCAGCTCGGCAGCCGTGACGGCGCAAACCCCACTGCAGGCGCCCCGGCTTGCGGTCTGCCTCGTCCTGTCGCAGAAGCTCTCGATCAGCGGGCGCGCGGCGGCCGTCGTACTGGCGGAATCGGATGCCATCTGGAGGCCGCATGGGGTGGGTGTCCGCTGGGCGGAACCCTCCGACGAGAGCTGCGACCGCCTGATCTCAGTGAAAGGGGACCAGGAGGCCCTGGCTGAAGACGCGACCAGCGAGTCTGCGCTCGGCTGGGTGCCGTTTGTGGCGGGACGCGCCCGGCAGCTGGTGTTTCTCCGGGTGGGCCGCGCGCGTGCACTGATCGACGCGCTCAGCCCGGGCACACGCCCTGCGGCGCTCACCGAACTCCTGGTCGCCAGGCTCCTCGGCCGCAGCCTCGGGCACGAGCTGGGGCACGTCCTTCTCAACAGCCGGCGCCACGAGTCGTCGGGACTCATGCGGGCGCGCTATCGCGAGCGGGAGGTGCTGAGCGTCCCGACGTCGGCCTACACACTGAACGCCGTGGAACGCGCTCGGCTCTTCGCGCGCGTGGCTGGAAGCCCCCGACTGGCCACTCGATAGTCCGGTTACAATCATGGCCAAGCGCCGTGGTCACCTACCGGTTTGGCCCCTTCCGGCTCGTTCCGCACCAGCGTCGTCTCGAGCGCGACGGAACAGCAATCGTGCTGACTCCCAAGGCGTTCGATCTGCTCGTCACCCTGGTGCACCATCACACGCGCGCGCTGTCGAAGGACGAGATCCTTGCGCTGGTCTGGTCGGGATCGGTCGTCGAGGAGGGCAACCTCGCGCAGCAGGTGCTCGTGCTGCGGCGCGCGCTGGCCGATGCCGGTGATTGCGTCGCCACAGTGCCCCGTCACGGTTATCGCTTCGTGGCAACCGTCATCGAGGAGCGCGCCGTCGCCAACGCGTCTGCCACGAGTCCGCACTGCATCGTCTGGGACGGACGCGAGTTCCCGCTTCGCGAGGGCGTCACGGTGATCGGCCGCGCTGAAGACGCCGACTTGCGGATTCCCCTGCCGTCCCTCTCGCGCCATCACGCGCGAGTTGTCGTCCGCGGGCTCGACGCGACGCTCGAGGATCTCGGCAGCCGCCACGGCTCGTGGCGAGGATCCACGCGTGTACGCGATTCCGTGGAGCTCTGTGGTGGCGACGAGATCCGGCTCGGAACGGCGTTGCTCGTCTACTGCGTGGTGATGCCCAACGACACGACGCGAGATTGATAGACGATGGCCGCACTTCCCAACGGCGCCCGTCTCGGTCCCTATGAAATCCTCGCCCCGGTGGGTGCTGGGGGCATGGGTGAGGTGTATCGGGCGCGCGATACCCGACTGGGCCGCACCGTGGCCATCAAGCTGCTCAACGCCGACGTGAACGGCGATGCGAGCGGCCGGGAGCGCTTCGAGCGCGAAGCCCGAAGCCTCGCAGCCCTCACCCATCCGCACATCTGCACCGTGCATGACGTCGGCGACCACGAGGGCCATGCGTTCCTTGTGATGGAGCTGCTGGAGGGACATACCCTGGCCGCTCGTCTGTCCCGCACGAAGGGCGGACTCCCGCTTGACGAGGCCCTGTCGATCGCGACGCACGTGGCCGAGGCCCTCGCCTTCGCCCATCGCCATCACATCACCCATCGCGACATCAAGCCCGCGAACATCATGCTCACCCCCACGGGGGTGAAGCTCCTCGACTTCGGATTGGCGCGGCTGCGCGACCAGGACGAAGTGACACGACAGAGCGGCACGGAGGGTTCGTTGACGGCACCACTCAGTGTGATGGGCACCCTCGCCTACATGTCACCTGAGCAGCTGGATGGCCGCGCGGACGAGCGGAGCGACATCTTTGCGTTTGGGGCGGTGTTGTTCGAGATGCTCGCGGGCCGCAAAGCGTTCGACGGCGCGACCTCGTCTGCGGTGATCGGCGCGGTCGTCCACACGGATCCGCCGACGGTATCGTCGCTGCGGCCGGACGTCTCGCCGTCGCTCGAGCGCGTCGTGCGCCGCTGCCTGGCGAAGGACCCTGACGCCCGGTGGCAGTCCACAGCGGATCTGGTCGATGAGCTCAAGTGGATTGCTGGCCATCCCATCGCCGGTGGGGACAAGATCCAGTCTCCTGCGCTTGAGCGAACGGGCCAACGGTTGACGGTGGCGGCCCTGGCTATGACTGCCGCCCTGGCCATCGGCGCAGCAGTCTGGAGCCAGGTGCGCGTCGCGTCGCCCCCTGCGCCCGCATTCGTGCGGTTCGTCGTCCCGCCACCCGAAGACTTCAGCTTCTCTGGCATGATGGCGCTTTCCCCAGACGGACAGCGTCTCGCTCTGGTGACGACCGACGACAAACGTCGCACGCAGCTCTGGATGCGATCGATGAGCTCCGAGGTGGCACAGCGCGTCGCCGGAGCCGATGGCGCGACATATCCGTTCTGGTCACCGGATGGTCAATCGATCGGATTCTTCGCAGACCGTCAACTCAAGCGGGTGGCGGCGGCCGGCGGGCCGCCCCTCGTGATCTGTGACGCGGAGGATGGCCGCGGAGGCACCTGGAACCAGGAAGGCGTCATCGTGTTTGCGCCGCGCACATTCTCACACCTGATGAGAGTGCCCGCGTCCGGTGGAACGCCTCAGCCGGTCACTCAGCTCGATCCGTTGAAATACGTCGCCAACCGGTGGCCGCATTTTCTGCCCGACGGCGACCACTTCCTGTATCTCGCGGACTCGCCACCTGGAGGCCAGTCCGCCCTGCGCGTGGGCTCGCTGCGAAACCGTGACAGTCGGAGTGTTCTCGAAGAAGTCACGGAAGGTCAGTACTCCGACGGGTTGCTGTTCTTCGCTCGCCGGGATGTGCTGCTCGCGCAGCCATTCGACGTCGGCCGGCTCACCCTGGGCGGCGAGCCGCGGGCGGTCGTGCAGGACATCGCTAGACTGCACAGTGGCCGCTACGCGTTTGCCGTGACGCCCGGCGGGACGTTGGCATTTCTTCGGCGATCGGATCAGAATCCCGTCGCGCGGCTGACCTGGTTCGACCGGGGCGGTACGGCCACCGGCAGCGTCGGGCAGCCCGGACGATTCGCCGATCCGTCGATCGCTCCTGATGGCAAACGGATCGCGGTGATGCGAACCGACGACAACGGTCGCGGCGATATCTGGGTCTTCGAGACGAAGCGCGGGACAGCAACGCGTATGACCTCGCCCGGACGTCATCCAGTGTGGTCGCCAGAGGGACATCGGATTGTGTTCAGCGCGATCCCTCGCAAGGGCGGGCCCACGGTGCACCTCTGGACAATCCCCGCTGATGGATCGGCACCGATGGTGCCGCTGATCGAGAGCAAGTTTCAATTGACCGCCCACGGCTGGTCGCCGGACGGGGCGCGACTTCTCTACCACTTGGAGTTCGGGGACCAGGAGACCGCGAACGGACTCTGGCTGATGACGATCCCCGAGGCACGGTCCGTGCCATTTCGCAACGACGGATTCCTCTATCCGCAAGCCGCGCTCTCGCCCGATGGCCAGTGGGTCGCGTACACCTCGAATCAATCGGGGCGCTACGAGATCTACGTCGAGAGTTTCCCGACGCCCGGAAGGCGAGTGCAAGTATCAACCGACGGTGGGACACAACCCAGATGGCGCCGCGATCAGAGGGAGCTGTACTTTCTGTCGGCGGACAGTCGCCTGATCGCAGTCCCGGCGACGCTGGGAGCAGAGGCGACATTGGGAATCGCCACGCCTCTGTTTACGTTGGCCATGCCCGGTGGTGCGATGAGCGGGGGACCGCACCAGTACGACGTGTCGGCCGACGGCCGGTTCCTCGCCGTGGTCGTCGAACCGCACGTCCCCGAACGCCCACCGGTCTCCGTCGCACTCAACGTGACCGCCGGCCTGAAACCGAGCCCCGCTCGATAACACCCTCAACGCGTCTAGCCCACCATCCGGAACGCAATCAGCTCGGTGCTGTCGGCGCCGTCGGCGCCCTTGGCGGCAATCTCGATCAGGAACTCCCCCGCCGGGAGGCTGGCCAGAGGCACCTCGAGTGTCAAAGGCTCGCCGGCAGGCGCGGCAGCAATCGTAAGGTCGAGCATCTTGTCGCCTTGCCGGTTGAGCAGCCGCGCCGAATAGGTGAGCGCGCCCGCGGCGGCGCCGGGCGCCACGGCATCGAGCCGCACCAGCAGGCGCTCGGTGCGCCGGAACTCGCGCGTCGCGCTGGGCGCCGCGGCGGCGTCGGCCTTGATGGCCTGGAACTCGCGCGCATTGCGCGCCACGTAGACGCGCGGCGTCGAGAGCCGGGCCTTCGGCTCGGTGAAATCGGGCACCTCGACCGTGCGGTCGTCGGTGTCGAGCACGTCGTCGGGCTTGCCCTCGATGGCGAGCCGCAGGCTCAGCTTGCCGGGCGGCACCTCGATGTCCACCGTGCCCCGGCGGCTGGCGCCAGGCGCGAGGCTCTCGGTGCCATCGCCGCCGACCGGCCCCTTGAAGTAGCTCTCGCCGGCCGGTGACAGCGCGTTGAGCACCACCCGGCCCACGGCGGCGCGGCCACTGCCCGGGCGTGGGCGGAATCGCCTCCCACACCACGGTCACCTTGGTCTTGCCGTTCTCCGCCGGCGCGGTGCCGACCCAGGTGCGAATGAACCGCCGGTCGCCCAGGTTGGCGATGCTCGCCAGCGACTTGCTCACCGCCGGCGGCGGCCCTGGCTTGGGCGGCGCCACCGCCCTCGCAGTTTCGGTGGCCGTGAGCGCCCAGTAGCCGCGGCGCGCCCGCACCTGCACCCCCGGGCGCCGCACGCGCACCTTGATCGCGTGGAACTTGCCGTCGCTGCGCGACTGCGTGGAGTTGTAGCCGAGCAGGTAGTAGGCGCTCGAGTCGCGCACGATCTGCTGCATGCCCTTGGCCAGGTCATTGCGGTTCACGATGGCCCGGCCATCGGTTTCCTCGGCCAGCACGCGCAGCGTGTTCTGGGTCTGGCGCAGGCCGTCTTGACTGGCGCGCCCCATGACGTTGTCCTGGATGTCGAACTCGCCGGTCGAGAGGCCGCGCGGGTCCACGGCGTAGATGGTGGTGTTGCTGCGATTGGCCGAGTCGAAGACCCGCTGCAATTCGGTCTGCACGTCGAGTTCGGCGGCAAAGCGCGCGCGGTCTTCGTTGAGGTTGTTCTCTCCTGCCAGCGGGTTGTTGCGGTTGGGATTGCCCAATCCGGGCATCGTGGCCACGGCCCCGCGCATCTGCGGCGGCAGCAGCGCTACGTATCCTTCGCTCACGAGCACGATGGCCTTGCGGCCCTCGCGCAACGCGCCGAGCTTCACCGACAGGCCGGCGATGGCCGAGAGCGAGACCTGGCGGCGCACGCGCTCCACCACCTCGGTCGGGTAGTTTGCGTAGCGATCTTCGAGCGAATTGCGCGGCGTGTAGTCGTACTTGCGCCCCTGGAATCGTTCGATGGCGTTGACGAGCTGCCGGTGATCGCGCGTGAGCACCACGCTGTCGAGCGGGCTCAGCGGGTACATCACCGACACCAGATCCCTCGGCCCGAGCTGCGTCTGCACGAACTCGACGAGGTGCTTGCGCGCGGCCATGCTGTTGCCCAGCCGCACGTGGTACTCATCCAGGAAGAACACGAAGATGCGGGCGTCCTCGTTCTGTGCCGCCGCTTCTTCGTCGGCGCGCGTCTGCAGGCGGCCTGGGCTCTCGACCGGCGCGGTCGTGTCGATCTTCACGAGGCGGAAGGTCTCGATCGCCTGCTTGGTGTCGTCTTCGACGATCTCGAAGTCGTCCTGGGTCAGGTCGGTGATCGGATTGCCCTGCCGGTCGGTGGCGATCACGTCGACCCGCACGAAGTTGACGCCGGCCCGGAACACCGGCTGGCTGGCATCCGTCGCGGGCGGGGGCGGCTGGGCGGGCGGCGGCGGGGTCTGTTGCGGCGCTGGGGGGGCCGGCTGCGGTGCCTGAGCGAGCGCGGGAACACCGGCCGTCAGCACGCCAATTGCACCGGCGATGGCGAGCGCGGCGACGGCGAGACGAACCCTGGTCGACATCATCGGCGGCACACCTCGGAGGCAGCTGGCTGGGGCGCTGGGGCGATGATAACATCGACTCCAGGGTCGATCTGGGCCCACTGCTCATGCCGCCCGCGCCCACCGCGCGCGTTTCCGAGGTTTCCGTGACCGACACGATCACCGCCCCCCCGCCTGCCCTCACGCGCCTGTCCGACGAAGAGCGCCTGCTGGCCGACAGCGTCTACGAGTTCGCGCAGCGCGAGGTGCGCCCGCTCGTGCGCGAGATGGACGACCACGGCGCCATCAACCGCGCGCTGCTGCCCAAGCTCTTCGACCTGGGCATCATGGGCATCGAGATCCCCGACGAATACGGCGGCGCGGGCGCCACGTTGTTCCATTCGGTGCTCGCGGTCGAGGCCCTGTCGCGCGTCGATCCCGCGCTCGGCGTGCTGGTCGACGTACAGAACACCCTCGTCGTCAATTCGGTGGTGCGGTCGGCCAACAAAGACGTCAAAGCCCGCTACCTGCCCCGCCTGGCGTCGAACGCCATCGGCGCGTTCTGTCTCTCTGAGGCCGGTTCCGGGTCCGACGCCTTCGCGCTCACGACGCGCGCCGTCGACGTTGGCGACACCTACCGCCTCACCGGCCGCAAGCTGTGGATCACCAACGCCAACGAAGCCGACGTCTTCATCGTGTTCGCCACGGTCAATCCCGACGCGGGCTACAAGGGCATCACCGCGTTTGTCGTCGAGCGCGGCATGCCTGGCTTCTCGGTGGGCAAGAAGGAAGAGAAACTGGGGATTCGCGCCAGCAGCACCTGTGAGCTGCTCTTCGACGACTGCGCGGTGCCCAAGGCCAACGTGCTCGGCGAGATCGGCAAGGGCTACAAGGTGGCCATGGAAACGCTCAACGAAGGCCGCGTCGGCATCGGCGCGCAGATGCTGGGTCTGGCCCAGGGCGCCTTCGACCACACCGTGAAGTACGTGAAGGAGCGCGCGCAGTTCGGCAAGCCGATCGGTGCGTTCCAAGGCGTGCAGTTCCAGATTGCGCGCATGGCCGCCGACGTGGAAATCGCCCGCGTGCTCACCTACAACGCGGCGCGGCTGCGCGACGCGGGGCTGCCCTTCCTGCAGGAGGCCGCAATCTGCAAGCTGGTCACCTCCGAGATCGCCGAACGCGTCTCGTCGGAGGCCATCAACCTGTTCGGCGGCAACGGCTTCGTGAAGGACTACCCGGTCGAGAAACTCTACCGCGACGCCAAGATCGGCCAAATCTACGAAGGCACTTCGAACATGCAACTGGCCACCATCGCCAAGCACTACCTGGGTTAGCCCAAAGGATCAGACATGGCAACCGTGTTGACACTGCCCGTGAGGGGCATGAGCTGCGGCGGCTGCGAAGCCGCGGTGACCCGCGCCGTGGGCACGCTGACCGGCGTCACCGCGGTGACGGCCTCGCACACCGACGCACAGGTGGTGGTCACCTACGACCCGGCGCTCGTCACGCCCGGCGACATCACCCAGAAGATCGGGCGCCTCGGTTACGCGGTCGAGGGTTAGGCCGGCAGCGCCGACGACGCCACGGCGCGCTGCGCCGCCGCGCTGTCGCCGCATACCCGCGCCACCGTCGCGGCATCGCGGCCCAGACGTTCGAGCGGTGTGCCCGGACGCGAGGCGTCGGCACTCGTGGCCTGCTCCGCCGCAGACACGGCCAGCATCAGCGCGTCGAGTGCCTGCAGGCGCGCCATGCCCTGCGCCGCCGCCGCTGATTCAGCGGCCCGTCCCGCACGCGCCGCGTCCCACGACAGCAGGCGCGCCGCCTCGACCATCGTGGCCGCGTCGGCCAGCGGCGTCTGAGCGGCGCCGCCGGGCGCGCCGGCGTCGCGGGCGGCGCGCAAGGCCGCGCGGGCCTGCTCCACCGCGGCCCGGCCCAGGCCCATCACGATGGCCGTCACCGCCGTCTCCCAGCGCGGGTCGCCGGCGAAGGCCGCGCGCAGCCCGTCGACATCGGCGCCGCGAAGTCCTGGCCACTGCGGATCCGGCCCGGCGCTGCCAGCGGCGCCGAGCGCCGCCCCAGCCGCGTCGAGCGCCACAGCCGCAGAGGCCACCGCGAGTTCTTCCACCACGGCCGCCAGGGCCACGAAGTCGGCCAGCGCGTCGACCGGCACGGCACGGCGAGCGGCCTCGCGCACGGCAGCCGGGATCACGCCGGTGAGGTCGATGCGCGTGGCCTCGGGCGCCACCACGGTAGTGGCGCAGGCGCGCGCGTGGTCACGCAGCGTGGCGGCGGCGGAATGCAGGTCGAAGGTCATGACGTCGTCTCTTCAGAAGCAGCGCCCGCCAGGCGGGCGAACACGGGCCGCAGGCGGGCCGCGGTCGTGGCCAGGTCTTCCGGCAGCACGCGGACGTTGCCCACGACCGGCATGAAGTTGGTGTCGCCGTTCCAACGCGGCACGAGGTGCACGTGCACGTGGTCGACGATGCCGGCGCCGGCCGGCCGGCCGAGATTGATGCCGACGTTCATGCCTTGCGGATGGTAGGTGTCGTCGAGCGCCATCTCGGCGAGCCGCGTGAGGCGCGCCACTTCGATGAGCTCGTCGTCGTGCAGACCGGCGAGCGTGGCCACGTGGCGCCGGGGCACGACCATGAGGTGGCCGCCGTTGTAGGGGTAGAGATTCAGGATGACGAAGCAGGTGCGCCCGGTGTGCACGATGAGGGCCTGCCCCTCGGGGGCATCGGGCGCGGCACAGAAGACGCATCCCGCCGGCTCGGCATCGCGCGTGACGTAGGCGTGGCGCCAGGGAGACCAGAGCCGTTCCACGACTGGCCCTCGCTCAGAGGCTGGTCGACGCGCCGGGCGGCACGGCCCCACCAGGGCTGCCGTCGGGCTCGTCGCCCTCGCGGTTGATCAGGTCTTTCAGTTCCTTGCCGGGCTTGAAGTACGGCACGCGCTTGGGCGGCACGTCGACCTTGTCGCCGGTCTTGGGATTGCGCCCCTTGCGGGGCTCGCGCTTGCGCAGCCGGAAACTGCCGAAACCGCGCAGCTCGATCTTCTCGCCGCGGTGCAGGGCATCGATGATGCTCTGGAACACCGTCTCGACGATGACCTCCGAATGCTTCTTCGTGAGGTCGGAGACGCGCGACACTTCCTCGACGAGTTCGGCCTTGGTCATAAGGGACAGGGGCTGGGTGCTGGGGACTGGGTGCTGGGGCGTGCCCTAAGACAAGCCCTAGCCCCCAGCCCCTAGCCCCCAGAACCGAATTACTTGTTCTTGAAGTGATCGCCCAGCGTCGCCGAGCCGTCGCCCTGCGATGCCGAGTAGCTTTCCCAATCGGTCCGGATTTCGTCGGACTTCATGGCGCGGATGCTCAGGCCAATCTTGCGCTCAGCCGGGCTGAGCTTGATGACCTTCATCTGATAGGCGGTGCCGACCTGAAGGTCGACCTTCTCGCCCCCCTGCGTGTCGTCGAACTCGGACACGTGGATGAGGCCTTCGATGCCTTCGTCGAGCTCGACGAACGCGCCGAAGTTGGTCATGCGCACCACCCGGCCCTCGACACTCTGTCCCACCTTGTGGCGGGCGAAGAAGTCTTCCCAGATGTCGGTGGCCAGCTGCTTGAGGCCGAGCGACAGACGCTGGTTCTCGGCGTCGATGCTGAGCACCATCGCCTCGACCGAGTCACCCTTCTTGAGCACTTCGCTCGGGTGCTTGATGCGCTTGCTCCACGACATGTCGCTGATGTGGATCAGGCCGTCGATGTCGTCTTCGACTTCCACGAAGGCGCCGAACTCGGTGAGGTTGCGCACCTTGCCGGTGATCTTCGTGCCGACCGGGTACTTCTCCACCAGCTCGTGCCAGGGGTTGCTCTCGACCTGCTTGAGGCCGAGCGAGATGCGGCGCGCCGAGGGATCGACGCCGAGCACCATGGCTTCGACGTTGTCGCCCACGTTGAGGATCTTCGACGGGTGCTTGACCCGCTTGCTCCACGACATCTCGCTGACGTGGATGAGACCTTCGACGCCGGGTTCGAGCTCGATGAACGCGCCGTAGTCGGTGAGGCTCACGGCCTTGCCGCTCACGCGCGCGCCCGCCGGGTAGCGTTCCATCACGGTCGTCCACGGATCGGCCACGAGCTGCTTGTGGCCGAGCGAGACGCGTTCGGTCGCCTGGTCGTACTTCAGCACCACGACTTCGATGTTCTCGTTGACCTTCAGCACTTCCGACGGATGGCCCACGCGGCCCCACGACATGTCGGTGATGTGCAGCAGGCCGTCGATGCCGCCGAGGTCGATGAACGCGCCGTAGTCGGTGATGTTCTTGACCACGCCGGTGAGCACCTTGCCCTCGGACAAGGTCTCGAGCGTGTGCTTCTTCTTCTCGGCGTTCTCCTCTTCGAGGAGGACCTTGCGCGAGAGCACGATGTTGCCGCGCTTCTTGTTGACCTTGATGACGCGCATGCGCAGTTCCTGACCGCGCAGCGCGTCGAGGTTGCGCACCGGGCGCACGTCGATCTGGCTGCCAGGGAGGAACGCGCGGACGCCGATGTCGACGGCGAGGCCGCCCTTGATCCGTTCGATGACGCGGCCGATGACGACCTTGCGCTCGGCAAAGGCCTTCTCGACTTCGTCCCAGATCTTCATCTTCTCGGCTTTTTCGCGCGAGAGGACGATGTGGCCGTCGCGGTCTTCGGTGCGTTCGAGCAGCACGTCGACGAGGTCGCCGGCCTGCACCATGACGACGCCGTTCTCGTCGAGGAACTCGTTGACCGAGATCACCCCCTCGGACTTGTACCCGACGTCGACGACGACTTCGTTTTCGTTGACTTTGAGGACCGTGCCCTTGACGACTTCACCTTCCGCGATATTCCGGAAGCTGTTATCGTAAAGGTCCAAGAGGCGGGAGAATTCCGCCGGGTCCATATCCTCGTCGAAGCCACCTGTGAATCTGCGGGGTGGCTTTGAGGGTGTGCCGGCCCGCGGGCTGAGAAGCTCCCGGGGTCGGCGCGCCCTGGGGCTCTTGTGCCTGCTCTTCGTGCGTTGCCATTGACGTGCGCGTCCTCCTTGCGTCTAGATTTGCCGGTCGGGGTAAGCGGGGGCCGGCGCCCCGCGATTTGTCGCGCCACTGAACCCGAAGGTTTCGTAGGCGTAACCAACAGAATTTACGTCACTTAGGCTGCACTGTCAAGAAATCCGGGAGAGGACGCGACATGGCCAAGAAAACCGCCGCGAAGAAGAAGCCCGTCGTGAAGCAACCGAAGAAGACCGCGAAGAGGGCCGCGAAGAAGCCTGTGAAGAAGGCCGCCAAGTCGCCCGCCAAGGCCGCTAAGGTCAAGGCCAAACCGAAGGCGACGGCCAAGGCGAAGGCAAGGGTGAGGGTAAGGGTGAAGGCCAAGGTAAAGGCCAAGGCGGCGCCCAAGGCCAAGGCAAGGGTGAAAGTGAAGGCGAAGGCCGCGAAGCCGGCGGCTCGCAAGGCGGCGCCCAGTAAGGTGGCGCCCAAGAAGCCGGCGGCCCGGAAAGCCGTGGCCCGGAAGCCCGTGAAGAAGGCCGTGCCCGTCAAGAAGGCCGCGCCCGTGAGGAAGGCCGCACCGGTCAAGGCGGCGGTGCCCGTCAAGAAGGCGGTTCCTGCCGCGCCCGCGCGGAAGCTGCCCTCCCTCGACCGCGAGCGTCGGGTGATGCGGGAATCCGACATGGTGCCCACGCCGCCATCGAGCCTGGTGCCGCAGCGGCACGCCAGCGCCGCCAGCAGCGGCAACGACGAGATGCGGGTCCGGCTCGCCCACAACCCGGTCAACCGGGATCTCGCGGCGGGTGATCCCGACGTCGACTCTCAGGGCGCGGAAACCGTGGGCGACGAGGCGCCGGGCGGCGACAACCCCACGCCCGACCAGGACGTGGTCGAGGAAATCGGCAAAGCGCTGGGCGTGCAATACGACGACGACGAGGAACTGCGTGGCGGCGACGAAATTGCCGACCGCGACCACGACCGCTGGGAACTCGACCCGGCGTCGTCGGAAGATTTCGAGGACCGGTGACACGGACTTGGGGCTAGGGGCTGGGGGCTGGGGCGTGCCAGCATCCAACTGTTTCGGGCTCTACGCCGGAGACTGAGTGCTGTCCAGCGTGACGTCTGCACGCCCCAGCCCCCAGCCCCTAGTCCCTAGCCCCTGCTTTATCGCGCACCAGCGCCAGCACCTGCGCGACCACCTCCTCGACCGGCATGCTGGTGGTGTCGATGTAGGTGGCGTCGGCGGCCTGAGCCAAAGGCGCCACGCTGCGCGTGGAATCCGACTTGTCGCGGGCGGCGAGATGTTCGGCCACGTGGGCGACATCGCCGTGCTGGCCGCCGCTGTGCGCGGCGTCGGTGGCGCGACGCCTCGCCCGCTCCTGCGGGCGACGCGTCGAGATAGATCTTCACGTCGGCCGACGGAAACACCACCGTGCCGATGTCGCGGCCTTCCATCACCACGCCGCCGTCGCGGCCGATCGCGCGCTGGCGATCCACGAGCACGTCGCGCACCGCCGGAATGCGCGCCACGATGGCGGCGGCCTGGTCGATGTCGGGCGTGCGGATGGCGGCCGTCACGTCGTGGCCATTGATGCAGATGCGCCCTTCGTCCATCTCGAGGGCGGCGTCGGCGGCAAGGCGGGCGGCCTCGTCGTGCGCGTCGAGCCGCAGCTGGCGCCGCATCGCTTCCCACGCCACGGCGCGGTACATCGCTCCGGTGTCCACATGCCGATAGCCGAGCGCGCGCGCGGCCGCACGCGCCACGGTGCCTTTGCCCGCACCGGAAGGGCCATCGACGGCAATCACGAGGCGCTTCACAACCGGGCAGTGTAACATGCGGCCTCCGTGGTGAATTTCCGTCTGCAGCGCGTCGTGCTCGTCCTGCTCCTGCTGGCCGGCAGCGCTGTCTGGATCGCCCTGCCCTACGTGGACGCCGCCGCCTTCATCGTGCGCGCGGCGAACCTCACCGACGGCCTGCCCGGACGCGTCGCGGCCGCGCGCGCGCAGGCCATCACGCGCGTCGAGCTGCCGCCCATCGTCACGCGGCACGGCGCCGTGCCGGCGCGCCTCTACCGGCCGGCGCGCGCGTCGCGCGCGCTGCTGCTCGTGCCCGGCGTGCACATGGACGGCATCGACGAAACGCGGCTGGTCGGCATGGCGGAAGATCTCGCCGCCACCGGCTACGCGGTGGTCACCGTGGCGCCGCCCGACCTGCGGCAGTTCCGCATCACGCCCGCCAACACCGACGTGATCGAAGACGCGGCGACGTGGATGGCGAATCAGCCCGAGCTTGCGCCCGACGGCAAGGTGGGCATGGTCGGCATCAGCTTCTCCGGCGGCCTCTCGATCGTCGCGGCCGGGCGCCCGGGCCTGCGCGACCGCGTGGCGTTCGTGATGTCGTTCGGCGGCCACGGCGACCTGGCGCGCGTGATGCGGTATCTCTGTTCGGGCAGCGTGCCGGCGCCCCCGCCGGCGTCGTCGATCGCCGGCGTGGTGCGCGGCGCCGACCGCTTCGTGATGCGCCCGCCGCACGACTACGGCGTCACCGTGGTGCTCTCACCTTTGCCGACAAGGTCGTGCCGGCCGATCAGGTGGCGGCGCTGCGGGAGGGCATCGGCATCTACCTGCGCGCGTCCTCGCTCACGCTGGTCGACATGAAGCAGGCCGAAGCCGAATTCGCGCGCGCCCGCGCCTACGCCGCCGCCCTGCCCGAGCCGTCGCGCACGCTCATGACCCACGTGAACGAGCGGGCGGTGGACAAGCTCGGCCCCCTGCTGCTGCCGGTGGTCGAACAGCTGGCCGCCGCACCGGAGGTGCGCGCGCTGTCGCCGGAGCTGGTCGATCCCGCCGCGGGCGCCGGTGTTCCTGCTGCACGGCAGCGAAGACACGGTGATTCCACCGCTCGAGACGCTGTTCCTCGCCGGGCACCTGCGCGACCGCGTGCCGGTGCACGCGCTGCTCAGCGGACTCATCACCCACGCCGAGGTCGATCGGTCGGCCGCCGCCGGCGACGTGTGGGAACTCACGCGCTTCTGGCGCGACCTGATGCGATACTAGGCGGAGCGCTCCGTTCCCTTTGCGCTCCGCGGAACTGGAGGCTGGGGACTGGGGGCTGGGGCTCGCCACTTTTCCACATGCCACCTCGAACACCTGCACGCCCTCCGTCACGCCGTCCTGCTGCGGCCCCACGGCGTCCCTCGCGTGGACCTGCTGGCCCGGGCCGGCCGGCGGCCAAGGCCAGCGCGCCGCCCCGAACGCGCAGCCTGCGCGGCGCCGCCACCGCGCGGCCCACGCGCGCCGAGGAGCCGCTCGCGCCCAAGAAGCGCGCACCGGCCCCGCCCGACGATCGCCCGGGCGCCATACGGCTGCAGAAGCTGCTGTCGGCGGCGGGCATCGCGTCGCGGCGCACGGCTGAATCGCTGATCTCGGAGGGGCGCGTCACCGTCAACGGCGTGGTGATGGACACGCTCGGCGCCAAGGCCGTGCCCGACGTGGACGACGTGCGCGTCGACGACCGGCGCGTGAAGGCCGCCGGCCGCCAGCGCTACATCCTGCTCAACAAGCCGCGCGGCTACGTCACCACGCGGCAGGATCCAGAAGGCCGCCGCACGGTGATGGACCTGCTCGGCGGCGTGCGCGAGTACGTCTACCCGGTGGGACGCCTCGACTACGACACCGAAGGCCTGCTGCTGCTCACGAGCGACGGTGACCTGGCGGCGAAGCTCACGCATCCTCGCCACGAGGTGGCGCGCGTCTACGAGGCCATCGTCATGGGCGACCCCAGCGACGACGCGCTCGACGAACTGCGCCGCGGCATCTTCCTCGACGGCCGGCGCACGGCCGAAGCCGGCATCACGCGCGGCAGCACCGTGGGCAAGGGCCGCGACCACACGACCAAGATCGTGCTCACGCTGCGCGAGGGGCGCAACCGTCAGGTGCGCGAGATGTGCCAGCGCATCGGGCATCCCGTGCGCACGCTGCAGCGCGTGCGCATGGGCCCGCTGTCGTTGCGCGGCCTGCCCACCGGGCCACTGGCGCGATCTCTCGGCCGCCGAAGTGGCGTCGTTGCGCGCGGCCACGAAGTAGGCGGCTCGGAGCGCGCGGGCGCGCCGCGCTACTGCTCTTCGGCGCCGGGCGACGCGGTGAGGTCGTCGCCCTCCTCGAGCGGCAGCATCTCTTCGGGCACGGGCGTCTCCATGAGCAGCGCCGGCGGGTCGAAGCCGAGCGCCTGCACCATGTCCTGCATGTTGGGCAGATCGGCCAGGTCCTTCAGGCCGAAGCGGATCAGGAACTCCTTGGTCGTGCCGTAGAGGAACGGCCGGCCCACCACGTTCTTGCGGCCCACGATCTTGATGAGATGGCGCTCGAGCAGCGTCGACAACACGCCCGAGGCGTTGACCGCACGAATCTCGTTCACCTCGGCCGCCGTCACCGGCTGGCGATAGGCAATCACCGACAGCGTCTCGAGCGCCGCCACCGACAGCTTCTGCGTGTTGCGCTCGTGGAACAGCCGGCGCACCCAGTCGTGCAGTTCGGGCCGCGTCGTGATCTGATAGCCGCCGGCCACCTGCGCCAGATGCAGACCGCCGGGCCGGTCGTAGCGCGCGATGAGCGCGTCGATGGCCGCCTGCACGTCTTCCTTCGGCTCGTCCGACAGCAGCTTGATCAGCATCTTGGCGGTGAGCGGCTCGGGCGAGGCATAGACCA
This sequence comes from uncultured Acidobacteriota bacterium, assembly GCA_963814395.1. Lineage (GTDB taxonomy): Bacteria > Acidobacteriota > Vicinamibacteria > Vicinamibacterales > UBA2999 > CADEFD01. The sequence continues at coordinate 214,407 of CAWFCS010000019.1, read as the reverse complement.
GCGCCTCGACGATGGCCTCGAGCTGCGCCAGCTCCATGCGCGGCCGCTCCGCATGACCTTCGTCGGCGGTCGTCGCCGGCGGCCGCCGACTCGTCGACCGCTGCCTCGTGGACCGGCTCGGCCGGCTCGGCCGGCTCGGCAGGCCCGTCGGGATGCGTGCGCTTCCGGCTCGAGGATGTCGTCGGGCGTCTCGTCGCTCATGCGCTCTTCGTCCTCGTCGGCGTCGGTCTCGGCCGGCGCGCGGCTCGTCGTCCGGCGGCGGCGCATCGGCCGACGGCGGCGGCACGTCGTCGTGCGCCTGCCGGTGGGCCTTGTACTCGTCTTCCGGATCGTGAATCGGATGCGGGGCATCGCTCGGCCGCGCCCGCTTGTAGATGCGAATCGCCCCGGCCCCGCCCGGCTGGAACACGCGCACCAGCTTCAGGCGAATCATCTCGAGCAGGGCGAGGAACGTCACGATCAGGTCGCCGCGCGAGGCGACGTCGTCGAACAGCTGCTCGAAGCCGCAGGCCTCGGTGTCGGAGAGGCGCGCGAGCAGTTGCTCGATGCGCGTCTCGATCGACATCTGCTCGGGCGGCAGCACGACGTGCGGCTGATCCTTGGCGCGTTCGAGCACGCGCCGGAACGCCGCCAGCAGGCCGAAGAGGTCGACGTCGAGTTCGGGCTCGACCGGCTCGCCGGCAATCGCCTCGACGCTGGCGTCGGGCCGCGTCCACTGCGCGTTGCGCAGCGTCTCGCGCTCGTGCAGCAGCTCGGCCGCCGCCTTGAAGCGCTGGTGATCGAGCAGACGCTGCACCAGCAGATCGCGCGGGTCGATCTCGTCGCCCGGGTCGGCCGAGGCCGTCTCCTGCCGCGGCAGCAGCGACCGGCTCTTGATGTGGATGAGCGTGGCCGCCGTGACCAGGAACTCGCTGGCCACGTCGAGGTTCAGCTCCTGCATCAGGTTCAGATAGGCGAGGTACTGCTCGGTGATGAGCGCGATGGGAATGTCGTAGACATTCACCTCGTTCTTCTTGATCAGGTGCAGCAGCAGGTCGAGCGGCCCCTCGAATTGCTCGAGGCGCAGCGGGATCGAGTCGAGCTGCGACTCGAAGCCCTCGCCCGCCGACGGGCCGGTGCGTTCGTCGTTAGTAGACAAGCTTCACGGCCTCGCGCACGCGCTGCATCGTCTCGATGGCGGTGACCCGCGCCTTGCGCGACCCGTCCATCATGATCTCGCGCAAGTGGCCCGGACGCGCCAGCGCGGCCGCCCGGCGCTCGCGGATCGGCTCGAGACGGGCGTTGATGGCGGCGGCCAGCTTGGTCTTCACCTCGACGTCGCCCACCGTGCCGGTTTCGTAGCGCGCCTTGAGGTCGTCGACCTCGGCGCGATTCGGGTTGAAGATGTCGTGGTAGATGAACACCGGGTTGCCCTCGACCGTGCCCGGGATGTCGGCCCGCACCCGCTTCGGGTCGGTGTACATCTGCCGCACCTTCTTCACCACCGTGGCGGCGTCGTCCGACAGATCGATGGTGTTGCCGTAGCTCTTGCTCATCTTGCGGTTGTCGAGTCCGGGCAGCCGCGGCGTGGGCGTGAGCAGCGACTGCGGCTCGACCAGCACCTGGCCGTAGAGGTGGTTGAAGCGGCGCACCACCTCGCGCGACAGCTCGAGGTGCGGCACCTGATCCTCACCCACCGGCACGACGTTGGCGTCGTAGATCGTGACGTCGGCGGTCTGCAGCAGCGGGTAGCCGAGGAAGCCGATGCTGCTCAGATCGCGATCGGCGAGCTGCTCGGTGAGCTCCTTGTAGGTGGGCACGCGCTCGAGCCACGGAATCGGCGTGACCATCTGCAGCAGCAGGTAGAGCTCGGCGTGTTCGGGCACGAGCGACTGCACGAAGATGGTGCTGCGTTCGGGGTCGATGCCGCAGCCGATCCAGTCGGCCACGTTGTCCATGGCATTGGCCACGAGTTCGGAGGTCTCGGAGAAATGGCTCGTGAGGGCGTGCCAGTCGGCCACGAAGTAGAAGGCGTCGTGGCCATCCTGCAGCGCCACCCAGTTGTCGAGGGCGCCCACGAGATGCCCGAGATGCAGTCGTCCGGTCGGGCGCATGCCCGACACCACACGTTTCGTCGTCACAGCAACCAACCGAGGATGAAGCGACTGCACCGGGCGCACCACCCGGAACAGCACGCCCGATGAGCATCAAGCGCGTAGAGCACGAAGAAGCCGTACGGCCGCATGCGCTCCACCACCGCCGGCCGAGGACGCGCGGCAGCACGCCCATGAGGACGTTGCCGCCGTCGAGCGGCGGAATCGGCAGCATGTTGAACACCGCCAGCAGAACGTTCATGCTCACGAAAGCTGTAGGCCAGCTCGAGCAGCCATCTCAGTTCGCCGACGCCGCGGCGCACTGCCGCGAACAGACCAGCGCCGACCAGCGCCATCAGCAGTTGCTGGCCGGCCCCGCGGCGGCAATCGAGCGCGAAGTCGCGCCGCGGCGTGCGCAGGTTCCGGAAATCGACCGGCACCGGCTTGGCCCAGCCGATGAGCGGCAGCCCGGTCGTGATGGCCACGAGCGGGAACACCACCGTGCCCACCGGGTCGATGTGCACGAGCGGGTTCAACGACAGCCGCCCGAGCAGCCGCGCCGTGGGGTCGCCGAGCCGGTTCGCCGCCCAGGCGTGGGCGGCTTCGTGCACCGTCAACGACAGGATCAGCACCGCCAACTGCAGTCCGATTTGAAGAAAATCCAGGTCCGCCAAAGCGCACAAGCGTACCACAGCCCGCCGCGCCGCCGCAGCCGCGCCAGCGTGGTGACGGGGCCGTCAGGCCGGCGTGGCCTTGCGGGCGAAATGGGTCAGCACGGCATCGGCGCACTTCTGGCCGACGAGCGGCACCAGGTCTTCGCGCGTGGCCCGGCGCACGCCCGCCATGCTGCCGAAATGGGTGAGCAACCCGCGCCGCCGGCGCGGCCCCACGCCGGGGATGGCGTCGAGCTCCGAGGTCAGGTCGCGCTTCTTGCGCGACTGGCGGTGGAAGGTGACGGCAAAGCGGTGGGCCTCGTCACGAATCCGCTGCAGCAGCAGCAAGGCCGGACCGGTGCGCGGAAAGGCGATCGGCTGGTCGGCATCGCGGGTGAACACGAGCTCTTCTTTCTTCGCCAGGCCAATCGCCATGAGGTTCGACAGGCCCACGCGCTCGAGCGACGCGTAGGCCGCCGCCAGCTGGCCCTTGCCGCCGTCCACCACGAGCAGGTCGGGAAACGGGCCGCCGGCCGCCACCAGCTTGGCGAAGCGCCGCTGCACCACCTGTCCCATGGCGGCGAAATCGTCCAAGAACTTGGTCTGGGGGCTAGGGGCTGGGGGCTGGGGCTCGCCCAGTGACGAGTCCTGCCGAATTCGGTACTTCCGGGTACTCGCCTTTGGCCATGCGGCCGTCTTCGCAGACCACGAGCGAGGCCACGGTCTCGCTGCCCTGCAGGGTGGAGATGTCGATGCACTCGATGCGGCGCGGCAGGGCCGGCAGCGCCAGCGCCTGCTGCAGGTCCTCGAGCGCCTGCAGGCCCGGGCCGCCCGTGTCGGCGCGACCGCGGGCAAACACCTCGGCGTTGCGCGTGGCCAGGTCGACGAGGCGGCGCCGGTCGCCGCGCTGGGGCACGACCAGCTTCACGCTGGCGGCCGCTGCGCTCCGACAGCCACGCCTCCATCACGTCGGTGTCGTCGATGGCCACGGGGATGAAGACCTCGCGCGGGGCGTCGTGTTCCTCGTAGAACTGCTGCAGCGCCGCCGTCACCACCGCCTCTTCGCCCCCCAGGACGTCGGTGGCCTGGCTGTGCAGCGTAACCCGCTCCACGACCCGTCCGCGCCGCACCTGGAACACCTGAATCACGGCGCCGCCCTCGTCGATGGCCAGCCCGAAGGCGTCGCGATCGCCGAGTTCAGCGGTGGCCATCTTCTGCTGGCGCGCGCCGAGCGCCTGCACCACGCGCATGGCGTCGCGGTGCTGGGCCGCTTCCTCGAACCGCTCGCTCGCCCGCCGCGTCGGCCATGCGGCGCTCGAGCTCGACGGCCAGTTCCTCCACGCGCCCTTCGAGCAGCAGCCGCATGTCATCCGACCGCCCGCCCGTAGCGCTCGGGGCCGCACAGCTCCGTCACGCACGGCGCCAGGCAGCGCTTGATGTCGTATTCGAGACACGGCCGCGGCCGGCGGCCGGTGATGACCTCGTTGCACGAGCGCAGGCCGAACAACTTGTGGCTCAGGGTGATGGTGCGCCGGGCGAGCGAGGCCGGCAGGAACGGCCCGGCGTAGAGGTCGCCGTCGCGGGCCACCTGACGCGCCACCACCACGCGCGGAAACGGCTCGGTGACGGTGAGCCGCAGGTAGGGGTAGCTCTTGTCGTCGCGCAGCAGGATGTTGAACTTGGGCGCGCGCGCCTTGATCAGGTTGTTCTCGAGGGCCAGCGCCTCGACCACCGAATCGGTCACGATCACGTCGAGGGTGGTGACCTCGTCGAGCAGGGCGTCGGTCTTCGGGCCGGTGCCGTAGGCGCCGAGATACGACCGCACCCGGTCGCGCAGCGATCGCGCCTTGCCCACATAGATGGTCTGTCCCTCGGGATTCCCATAGAGATAGACCCCCGGCTGCTCCGGCAGCCGCGCGATCTGTTCCTTGAGATCCTGAATGGCCATGGACTACGCTAGAGCCGCTCGGCGCGGACGCCTACCACTCGCCATTCTATCGAATGACCTTTACCGGCTTCATCGGCACGGCCTGCATGTTCCCGCTGCGGCTGATCATCAGCGCCAGCGTGGCGTTGGGGATCCATCCCAACGTGCTCACCCTGATTGGGGTGATCGTGAACGTGGCGGCGGCCTGGGCGCTGGCCCGCGACCAGTTCGTGCTGGCCGGCTTCATCATGATTGGCGCCAACGTCTTCGACTTCATCGACGGCAAGGTGGCGCACATCACCGGCAAGCAGTCGGAGTTCGGCGCGTTCTGGGATTCGACGCTCGACCGCTTCTCGGACCTGGCGCTCTTCACCGGCCTGATCTGGCTCTACTCGTCGCTCGGCCGCGAGGGCTACGTGCTCGTGGCCACGTGCGGCCCTGATCTTCTCGATCATGACGAGCTACGCGCGGGCGCGCGCCGAGTGCCTGATCGAGAAGTGCAAGGTCGGCTTCATGGAGCGCCCCGAGCGCATCGTGCTGTTCATGATCGGCGCCTTCACCGATCGCATGGCGGGGGTGCTGTGGGTGATTCTGACGCTGGCCGTGATCACCGTGGCCAACCGGATCTACTACACGTATCTGGCGCTGAACAAGCTGCCGATGCCGTCCACCGAGGGCGGCGGCCGGCACGTTCTGGCGGTTCTTCTTCTGGCGCGACGATCGCGCCACCGTGCCCTACGACATCTGGGTGATCGCGATCCTGGCGTTCGTGTGGCTGGTGCCGCCCGACTGGCTGCGCGACCCGACGGCGTCGGGGCTGGGGCTGCTCGGCGCCATGCTGCGATAGGCGTGGACCGCTAGGTCCACACCACCTTGCGCGTTTCCTGACTGATCACGACGCCTTCCGTTTCCGCACCACGGCCTTGGGGCCGGTTGCTGACTTGGCGGCCTTCTTGGCCACCGGTTCCTGAGCCTCTTCCACCTTCGCCGTGGGCTTGCGGCCCGAACTCACCTGATCGAGGCTACGGCGCAGCGCCTCCATCAGGTCGATCACCTTGGGCGGCGCCTCTTCCTTCGCCGCCACCACCTCTTCGCCGGCGATCTTGGCGTCGATGATCGCGCGCAGGCTCGCCTGGTACTCGTCGGTGTAGGTCTTGAGATCGAGCGGCGCCTCGTAGCTCGCGATCACCTGCTGGGCCAGCTTGGCCTCGGCCGGCGTGACCGTGCCACGCACTTCACGCAGCTCGTCGATCTGGTCGATGGTGCGGATCTCGGCGGCGTGATGCAGGGTGTACATCACGAGGCCCTGCTTGTGCGGCTTCACCGCCACCAGGTATTCGCGGCCGTGAATCGCCACCTTGCCGATGCCGGCCTTGCCCCTCATGCCGTCGCGCATCACGGCGTAGGCGTCGGCGGCCATCGGGCCCTCGGGGGCCAGGTAGTAGGCCTTGTCCACGTACATCGGGTCGATCTCGCTGGCGTCGGCGAACTGCTCGAGGTTGATGACCTTGGTGGACTCCGACTTGACCTTGGCGATGTCGTCGTCGCCCACCACCACCCAGCGGCCCTTCTCGAACTCGTAGCCCTTGACGAGCTCGGCGCTGGTCACGTCGCGCTCGCACGACGGGCACCACTTCTTCTGCTGGATCTTCGTCTGGCACTCGTCGTGGAGCTGGTTGAACGAGATGGTCGCGCTCGACTCGGTGGCGGGATAGACACGCACCGGGATGGTGACCAGGCTGACCTTGAGATAGCCCTTCCAGGTTGGACGCGCGGCCATGTCGACAACTCCCGGGACTCCCGTCTGGGCGTCCAGCAAGGGAGGTATCGGTCGCTGCCCGGCGGGCAATTAGGGGCAATCCTGCCGCTACACGTCCTGGCGGGCGTCGTGACCGCCCAGGTGGATGCCCGGGCCGGCCTCGATGTCGATGGCGTGTTCGGCGATCTTCTGGTGCAGCAGGTGCCGCACCTCGCCCATGCGCGGACCGGGCACCGGCAGGCGCCGGGCCAGCGTGCGCAGCCGCGAGGCCACGACCAGCGTGGGCGACTCCCCTTCCAGCCAACGCAGACCGCCAATCTGGCCGTAGGGCATGAAGCCCGACTCGGCCCAGATGCCGTCGGCGTAGAGCCCGCGGGTGATGCGGGCGCTGAGCGGCACGGCCACGGCGTAGTAGACGAACATCATCAGCTCGCCGAACACCGCCGGGAAGGGCCGGGGCACGAACAGCGGCCGAGAGCAGCAGGCAGCCCATGGCGGCGCCGATGGCCAGGCTCATGGCGTAGAACGGCGGCTTGGGCACCGGCCAGACCACGAGCGCCCCGGGCCGACGCCGCAGCCACCGGGCCAGGTCGAGGCCCGTCCGCACGTTCGCCACGAGGAAGCCAACGCCCAGCAGGAACAGCACCTGGGGCAACAGGTCGACCAGCGCCACAGAGCGATTCTGCCCGGGCGCCGGACGGGCGTCAATTCTCGGGGGTGCGGCGGGGGCGGGGTCGACGCGAGAGAGCGTCGGGATCGAAGCACCGGCGGCAGCGGGCCTCGTAGGTGCCGTGGGCGCCGAGCAGCACGCGGTCGGCGTTGTGCACCAGCCGCTGCGTGTGGTTCGCCGGGTTGCCGCACACCACGCAGATGGCCCGCGTCTTGGTGATGTACTCGGCAATCGCCAGCAGGTTCGGCATGGGCTCGAACGGCCGCCCCAGATAGTCCTGGTCGAGGCCGGCCACGATCACCCGCATGCCGCGGTCCGCCAGCTCCGTGCAGGCCGCCGGCAGCGCGCGCGTCGAAGAACTGCCCTTCGTCGATGCCCACCACTTCGGTGTCGGGCCGCACCTTGCTCAGCAGGTCGGCCGACGACGACGCCGGCTCGGCCTCGAGGCGCAGCTCGCTGTGCGACACGATGTGGTCTTCGGCGTAGCGGACGTCGACGGCGGGCTTGAAGATCTGCACGCGCTGCCGCGCGATCTGCGGCCCGGCGCACGCGGCGGATGAGCTCTTCGCTCTTGCCGCTGAACATGCTGCCGACGATGACTTCGAGCCAGCCCTGGCTGGCCGCGCGCACGACGTCCATGCGACTCGCTGCTCTGGCGGAACGCGCCTAGGCGCGCGACTGGTATTCGCCAGTCTCGGTGCTCACGCGGATGACGTCGCCCTCGCCGATGAACGGCGGCACGTTCACGACCATGCCGGTTTCGGTCGTGGCCGGCTTGAGCTGGTTGGTGGCGGTGGCGCCCTTGATGGCCGGCACGGTCGAGACGATTTTCATGTCCACCATGGGCGGCAGCTCGATGCCCACCGGCTCGGCGCCGTAGAACTCCACGCTGATGGTCATCTCCGGCTTGAGGAAGCCGACCGAGTCGCCCAGAGCCTCGTCGCTGAGGCGCGTCTGCTCGTAGCTCTCGGTGTCCATGAAGTGATGGCCCTCCGAGTCGCTGTAGAGGAACTGCATCTGCTTCTCGTCGAGCACGGCCCGCTCGACCGAGTCGTCGGACCGCAGCCGCTGCTCGTTGGTGGCGCCGTTGCGCAGGTTCTTGACCTTGATGCGCACGAACCCCCGCAGGTTGCCCGGGGTCTTGTGCTCGAGGTCGAGCACGCGCAGCAGCTCGCCGTCCTGCTTGATGATCATGCCGCGCTTGAGGCGCGTTGCCGAAAGATTGTCTGCCATGTGGAATCGTGTCCGCTGCCGCTCTAGAACCGTCGGATGTTACCACGCGGCTCCCGTGCTACCATCGATTCGTGGCGTTCGCCCGCTGGGATCCGGTTCGCGATCTGCTGGCCATCCAACTGAAGATGGAGCGTCTGCCCGCGCCTGCCCAGCAGGGCTGGGTGCCGGCCTCCGACCTGTGCGAAACGGCCGACGCCTACATCGTCACGGCCGAGCTCCCGGGCGTGGCCCGCCCGCAGATTCGCGTCGACATCCACGACGGCCACCTCACCCTGCACGGCCGCCGCGATGCGCGGGTGGCGTGCGAGCAATACCACCAGGTGGAGCGCGGCCACGGCGAGTTCAGCCGCACCTTCCGCCTGCCCACTGACGTGGCGGCCGACCGCGTGTCGGCCGAACTCAAGGACGGCGTGCTCACCATCGTGGTGCCCAAGCTGGCCGGACCCGCGCCCCGGCGCGTCGACGTCGGATGAGCGCCGTGCGCCGCGTCGCCCTGGCCGTGCTGCTCCTGGCGGCGGGTCTCGCGGCCGGGCTGGTCGTCTCGGGCCGCATGCGCGCCACCGGCGACGCCGCCGCCGCCGACCAAGCCGCGGCGCCGGCCGCCGCCCGGCCGGCGCGGCCCGACTCCTCGTCGGCTCCGGTGCCAGCGGCCAGCCCGGGCCCCGACTTCACCCGCATCGCCGAGCTCACCACCGGCGCCGTCACCAACATCGCGTCGCTGCAGGTCGTGCGCCGGTCGGCCTCGCCCGTTCGCCAACGACCCGTTCTTCCAGTACTTCTTCGGCGACGCCGACCAGATGTTCGGCAGCCGCAACCGCTACGAGTCGAGCCTGGGCTCGGGCGTGGTCATCTCGAGCGACGGCTACGTGCTCACCAACAGCCACGTCGTGGGCGAAGGCGAAGTGGAAGTCACGGTCGGCATGGCCGACAAGCGCGAGCTGCGCGCCAAGGTCATCGGCGTGGATCCCTCCACCGACCTGGCCCTGCTGAAGGTCGACGCCAAGGGCCTGCCCACCATTCCCTGGGGCGACTCGGCCAAGCTCAAGGTGGCCGAGTGGGTGCTGGCCATCGGCAATCCCTTCCAGTTGAGCTCCACCGTCACGCTCGGCATCGTGAGCGCGCTCGGCCGCGCCAACGTCGGCATCGCCGCCTACGAAGACTTCATCCAGACCGACGCCGCCATCAACCCCGGCAACTCGGGCGGCGCGCTCATCAACGCGCGCGGCGAGCTGATTGGCATCAACACCGCGATCTTCTCGCAGAGCGGCGGCTATCAGGGCATCGGCTTCGCCGTGCCGAGCAACCTGGCGCGGCGCGTGGTGGACGACCTCACGAAGTACGGCGTCGTGCGGCGCGGCTCGATCGGCTACTTCGAGGCGTCGCCCCTCACCTCGTCGGTGGCGAGCGAACTGCGCGCGCCCACGACCGACGGCCTGGTCGTGATGCGCATCAGCCAGCGCAGCGCCGCCTACGAGGCCGGCCTGCGGCCCGGCGACGTGATTCTGAACCTGAACGGCCGCGCCATCACCGATGCGGCGGCGTTCATGCGCACCATCGCCGATGCGCCCGTGGGCAGCAGCGTGACGCTCGAAATCCTGCGCGAGGCACGGCGCCAGACCTTGAAGGTGACGGTGCAGCAGGAACCCGCCGCGTCAGCGCGCACGTTAAGAGCGGGGACTAGGGACTAGGGACCGGGGTTGCCGATGGGCGGCCTTCGGCCAGCCAACGCCGCAAGCCCGACACCGCCCGCTCATTGCGCGCCGCACACCGCCAGTAGCGGTCGGCGCCCACGCGCACGCCGATGCGCGGCGTCCACACCACGTCGAGCTCCGGCGCGCCGTCGTCGTGAATCGTGAGCGTCCCGATCGGTGAGCGGCTGGCGATTGGCGGCCATCGTGATGCCCATGGCGCGACCCAGATTGCCGGGCCCCCGGCACAGGCCGTGGGCCGGGTGAGGTGCGCCAGCCGTGCCGAACCGGCGCAGGCGCATCAGCGCCTCGCCTTCCACCGGAGCCAGCGCCCGCAAGCAGCACAGCCGCGGGCTGCCCTTCGGCCTCGGTCACGGCATTGAGCAGCAGGTGCATGCCGTAGTTGAGATACACGTAGGCGCGGCCGGGTGGGCCGTAGAGCGGCGCCGTGCGTGTGGTGAGGCCGGCGGCGGCGTGACAGGCCGGATCGGATTCGCCGATGTAGGCCTCCACCTCCACGATGCGTCCCACGGCTGCGGCCCTCGGGCGCGTCGTGCACGAGCAGCTTGCCCACGAGCGTCCGCGCCACGGCCAGCGTGGGTTGCGCGTAGAACGACGCCGGCAACACGCGGCCTGCTCGCGCGATGACCTACTCCGCGTCGAGCCGGTCGCTGGCCACGAAGCGCACGGCCCGATGGTCGTCGAGGAAGACGCCGTTCGACACCGCCACGTCGGCCTGCGCCGGCACCTGAATCACGGTCTGGGTCGGCGTGATCATCACCAGGGTGCCGGTGTGCTCGCCCACCGTCACCGTGTCGCCCGGACGCAGCAGCTTGCGCGCGTAGAAGCCGGCAATCATGTTGCGGGTGACGTCGCGGCTGCCCAGGCCGAGCGACAGGCCGAAGGCCAGCGCGATGCCCGAGAGCGCGCAGATCGTGACCACGCGAATCATCTCGGTGTCGATGCTGAGCTGCGCCAGCGCCATGATGCCGGCCACGAACAGCACCAGCGCCGAGGCCACGCCGCCCAGCGTGCCGGCCAGGTCGATGCCGGAGTTCTCGGCGGCCCGCCGCACCGCGCGGCCCGCGAAGTCGGCCGCGGCCGTGCCGCCGAGCAGCACCGCGATGGCCGCCACGACGTTCGGCAGGTAGCCGAAGAAGGCGCGGATCGAATCGGCAATCGGCGTCAGACCCAGCACCGTGGCGGCGGTCTGCGCAAACAGCATCAGCAGCGCCACGTAGATGAGTCTGGGCAGCCACACGCTGGCCGGATCGCTCACGCCGATGCGCGCCAGCATCGGGGTGAGGCCCAGGCTGTCACTCAGGCGGTCGACGTGCAGGCGCCGGCAGGCCAGCGCGGCCAGACGCGTGAGCAGCTTGGCCAGCAGCACCAGGCCGATCGCCACGAGCACGCCCACGACCGCCCGCGGCAGGCCGCGCGTGACCATCTCGACCAGGTCGCGATAGGCCGTCCACAGTTGCTCACTCAGCACGATTCCGTCCTCCAGATCCCGGCAAGAACGACGCGAGCGCCTTCAGGTACTCGACCAGCGCGCCCGCCAGCGCCCCCATCGAGAACTCCACCGCCTGGCCCGACAGCTCGCGCCGCTCGATCGAGCGGTGCACCCGCCCCATCAGACGCTGCCACTCGGCCTCTTCGTCGAGGATGCCGGCCAGGCCGAGCGGACGATCGTCGGCCGGCGGCAAGTCGGGCGGCGTGTCAGCCATGGGGCTGGGCCTCGAGCGCCACGCGCAGTTCCTGGCGCGCGCGCAGAATGCGCATCTTCACGGCCGACAGCGAGATCTCGAGCGCCTGCGCAATCTCGTCGTAGCTCATCTCGTCGAGCTCGCGCATCACGAGCGGCACGCGCAGCGTGTCCGAGAGCGACGCCACCGCGGCCCGCACCCGGGCCACGTCGGCCTTGCGGGTGATCTCGGCCTCGGCCTCGGGCGCCACGCGCAGCTCGGCGGTGTCGGGCACCACGTCGTCGAGGGCCACATCCGCCCCGCGCTTGCGCTCGGCGCGCCGGTGGTTGAGGCAGTGGTTGACCTTGATGCGATACAGCCAGGTGGAGAACTTCGAGCGCCGCTCGTACTTCTTCAGGGCGAAGTAGGCCTTGACCAGCACTTCCTGCGCCAGGTCTTCGGCCTGATTGCCCGAGGTGGCCAGATAGCGGCAGTTGGCTACCACGCGCCCCCGATGCCGGGCGATGAGTTCGTCGAACGCGCGGGTGTCGCCCGGCACGGCGCGGCGGGCGCGGTCGACCAGGGCGGCGTCGGGATCCTCGTCGGGAATCGGCTGGTGAGACATGCGCAGCTACGCCAGCCCAGCCATTCTACCGGGCCTGCCGCCGAGGGTGCGCCGTGGATGCCAGGTGCCATGCCGCGTCGTCTTCGGGTGAGACACGGCGGCCGCCCGGCAAGTCACGACCGCCGTCCCGGCCTCGAGCAGCGGCCGCAGATAGCGCGCGGTGTGCGACTCGGTGTTCTGCACGATCTGCTCGGGCGTGCCCATGGCCACCAGCCGGCCGCCGGCCACGCCGCCGTCGGGCCCGAGGTCGATGATCCAGTCGGCGGTCTTGATCACGTCGAGGTTGTGCTCGATGACCACCAGCGTGCTGCCGGCATCGAGCAGCTTGCGGAAGGCCGAGAGCAGCTTGGCGATGTCGTCGAAATGCAGCCCGGTCGTGGGCTCGTCGAGGATGTAGAGCATGCGGTCGCCGCCGGCCGACACCAGATGCGACGCGATCTTCACGCGCTGCGCTTCCCCGCCCGACAAGGTGGTGGCCGGCTGGCCCAGGCGGATGTAGCCGAGGCCGATCTCGTCGAGCACCTGCAGGCGGCGCTGCACCTTGGGCGAGCCGCCGAAGAACTGCAGGGCCTCGCGCACGGTGAGGTCGAGGATCTGCGTGACGTTCTTGCCCTTGTAGCGCACGTCGAGCACGGCCGGCTTGAAGCGCTTGCCGTCGCACTGCTCGCACGGCACGGCCACGTCGGCCAGGAACTGCATCTCGACCGTCACCTCGCCTTCGCCCTGGCACGCCTCGCAGCGGCCGCCCGGCACGTTGAACGAGAAGTGGCTGGCCGACATGCCCTTGGCGCGCGCGTCTTTCGTGCTGGCGAGCAGCTCGCGGATCGGATCGAACGCCTTCAGGTAGGTGACGGGATTGGAGCGCGGCGTGCGGCCGATCGGCGTCTGATCCACCAGCACCACGTCGGTGAGCAGCTCCGCGCCCTCGAGCCGGCGATGGAAGCCCACCTTGCGATCCCAGTCGCCCTTGGCGCGCTTGAGCGCCGCGTAGAGCACGTCGTGCACCAGCGTGGACTTGCCCGAGCCGCTCACGCCGGTCACGCACGTGAGCGTGTTGAACGGGATGTCGATGTCGACGTCCTGCAGGTTGTGCTCGCGCGCGCCGATCAGCCGCAGGCGCTGCGGCGAGCCCTTGCGCCGCGTGATCGGCACCTGAATCTGCAGCTCGCCGCGCAGGTACTTGGCGGTGAGCGAGCGCGGCTCGACGCGCGAGATCGGCCAGCGGCCCGTTGAAGATCACGCGGCCGCCGTGTTCGCCGGCGCCGAGGCCCATGTCCACCACGTGGTCGGCCACGGCAATCATGTCGGCGTCGTGTTCCACGACCAGCACCGAGTTGCCCTGGTCGCGCAACTGCCGCAGGATGGCGATGAGCCGCTGGTTGTCGCGCGGGTGCAGGCCGATCGACGGCTCGTCGAGCACGTAGAGCGTGCCTACGAGCGACGCGCCGAGCGACGTGGCCAGGTTGATGCGCTGCGCCTCGCCGCCCGACAGCGTGGACGACAGGCGGTCGAGCGTGAGGTAGTCGAGCCCGACGTCGCTCAGGAAGCCGAGGCGCCGCCGGATCTCGACCAGCACCTTCTCGGCGATGGCCGCTTCCTGCGGGCTGAGCGCCAGCGCCTCGAAGAACGTCTGCGCCTGCCGCGTGGTGAGCGCCGACACCTGGTCGATGGTCTGCCCGCCCACGCGCACCGCGCGCGCCTCGCGCCGCAGCCGCGTGCCGGCGCAGTCCGGGCACGTCTGATAGCCGCGGTAGCGGCTCAGGAACACGCGCACGTGCACCTTGTATTTCTTGCGCTCGAGCCAGGCGAAGAAGCCGCGGATGCCCGTCCACGCCCGCGCCGTCGCCGTCGACGACGAGGTGCCGCTGCTGCGGCCGTGAGGTCGCTGCCACGGCCGCGTCGAGCGGCAGGTCGAGCGCCTTGGCCGCCTTCTTGAGGTCGGCCAGGTAGGTGCGGTAGTGCGGCTTGGTCCAGGGCTCGATGGCGCCCTGCGCGATCGACTTGGCCGGGTCGGGCACGACCAGATCGAGATCCAGCTCGATGATGTTGCCGAAGCCGTGGCACGTGGGGCAGGCGCCAAACGGGTTGTTGAACGAGAAGAGCCGCGGCTGCGGATCTTCGTAGGGCAGGCTGCAGGCGCGGCACTCGAAGCGCTCGCTGAACACGTGGCGGGTGTCGGCCGCGCCGTCGTCGCCGAGCTGCACCACCCACGCGGCGCCGCCGCCTTCCTGATACGCGATCTCGACCGAGTCGGTGATGCGCGAGCGCTGATCGGCGGCCGTGCGCAGCCGGTCGATCACCACCGACAGCACCGGCCTGCCTTCGACCTGGGCCGGCGTGAGGTCTTCGAACGCCACCGCCGCGCCGTCGACCAGCAGGCGGCCGAACCCCTTGCGGCGCAGCGTGTCCACCGCCGCGGCCCCGGGCGTCTTCGCCACGCCCGCGGGCGTGGCATCGGTGGCGGCGTCATCCGCGTCGTCGTCTCGCCCGCGCGTTCGCCGCCCTCGTCGCCCTCATCCGCCGGCGCTGCGCGAGGCCTTCGTGGCCGCGGGCGCCGCCAGCACCGGCATGTCGAAGCCCACGAGCAGACGCGCGCCTTCGGGCAGTTGCAGCAGGCGGTTGGTCACCACCTCCGCCGTCTCGCGCACCACCTCGATGCCGCAGTTGGTGCAGTAGGTGCGGCCGACGCGGGCAAACAGCAGGCGCATGTAGTCGTGCACCTCGGTGACCGTGCCCACCGTGGAGCGCGGATTGCGCACGCTGTTCTTCTGACGGATGGCGATGGCCGGGGCGATGCCTTCGATGCGGTCGACGTCGGGCTTCTCCATCCGCTCCAGGAACTGGCGGGCGTAGGCCGACAGCGACTCCACGTAGCGCCGCTGCCCTTCGGCGTAGATGGTGTCGAAGGCGAGCGACGACTTGCCCGACCCGCTCACCCCGGTGAGCACCACCAGCTTGCCGGTGGGGATGGTGAGGTCGATGTTCTTGAGGTTGTGGGTGCGAGCCCCGCGTATGACGATGGACTCGGGCGACCGGGGGGATGACATGGCGCGTGGGACGGCGCCCTGAGGCGCGCCGTCGGCAGTCTCCAAACCCCTCATCGTAGCGCACCGGGGGCGTTGGCTGCGCACTCCGGCAAGCGCCGGCCCATCCGGCGGGCGCGCCGTCGGAAAAGTGTCACGCCCGGCACGCGTCTTCCTACAATTCTCGTCCCTGGCAGAACAGATCGGTGGCGCGCGTTGCCCACGCTCGGCCCAGAGATGCGCGTGGATGCACGCCCCGCCCACTGGCACGAATCCTGATAAGCCCATTGGCGTCGTGTCAGTCCTTGGCGAACGCACTACGCCCGGCAGCCGCGGTAGCGTGCTGATCGTCAACGATCAGGTGCCCGTGCGCGAAGCCGTGATGAAGCTGCTGCAGCAGCGCGGCTTTCGCGCCCGCGCCACCGACACGGGCCGGAAGGCGCTCGAGTTCGCCCGCTCCGACCGTCCCGACCTGATTCTGATCGACATGGACCCGCCGTCGGTCGACGGCTGGGAATCGGCGCGCCGGCTCAAGGCCGACCCGGTGACCAGGCAGCATTCTGGTGGTGGCCATGTCGGAAGACGCCGTCACCGACCGCCGCAACCTGGCGATGCGCATGGGCTGCGACGCCTTCGCCGTCAAACCCTTCGACGTCGACCGCCTGGTGGACAGCGTGGAGCAACTGCTGCCCTCGTAGCGTGCAATCCTCCTGGCATTCGGCCCCGCCCGGCAGCTACCATCCCTGAACGCGCTGCCGCGGCCGCGATCCGGTCCGGCCCGCCCAGGCTCATGTCAGGCATGCACCCCGAATCCGGGCTCGCCCCGCCGGCGCCCTCCGCCGCCCGGTGGGACTGGCGCGTGGATTCCGACCGCGTGGCCTTCTCGGCGGCGTGGCACGCCCTGCTCGGCGACACCAAGGGCGACACCACCGAGCCGCTGCACGCCTGGCTCGGCCGCATCCATCCCGACGACGTGACGGCGCTCGACCGCCGCGCTCGACCAACATCTGTCTGGCGACACGCGCGAGTTCGTGTGCGAGCACCGCCTGCGCTCGACGCAGGGCCCGTTTCGCTGGGTGCTGGCCCGCGGCGTGGCCGAGCGGGCGGCCGACGGCACGGCCGTGCGGCTCGCCGGCACCTTGGCGGAGGTGTCGGAACGCAACCGCACCGATCCGCTCGTGGGCCTGCCGAGCCTGTTCGCCCTGCGCGCGCACGTCGAGCGCCTGGTGGCAGGCGGCGCGCCGCGACCCCACCAAGCGTTTTGCCCTGCTGCTGGTGGACGTGGACAAGTTCGGCGCCGTCAACACCCTGCTCGGCCACGACGGCGGCGACGTGCTGTTGCGCGAGGCGCTGAAGCGCGTGGCCCGCTGCCTGCGCGAGGGCGACCTGGTGGCCCGCATCGGCGCACATCAGGCCCGCGAGGGCACCGCCGTGGCCCTGCCGCCGCTCGGCGGCGACGAGTGCACGGTGGCCCTCTCGAACCTGACCGACGCGCGCGACGCGCAGCGGGTGGCCGCGCGCATTCACGACGCGCTGGCCGCGCCCTTCCCCATTGCCGGCCATCGGCTGTTCGTGTCGGCCAGCATCGGCATCGCGGTGAACAGCGCCGCGCACGATTCCGCCGAAGACCTGTTGCGCGACGCCTACTCGGCGCTGGTGCGCGCGCAGGCCCGCGGCCCCGCCGAAACGCAGGTGTTCGACGACTCGGCCCGGGCGTCGGCGTCGGAGTTCATGGAGTTTGCCTCCGACCTGAGCGCGGCCATCCAGGAAGACCAGTTCGAGATGTGGTTCCAGCCCACGGTGGATCTGGGCGACGGATCGATCGTGCGCGCCGAGGGGCTGCTGCGCTGGCGGCACCCCGCGCGCGGGCTGCTGCGTCCCAACATCTTCGTGCCGCTGCTCGACGAAACCGGCACCATCGTGCCGCTTGGCTGGAAGACGATTGCCGACGCGTGCCGCTCGCTGGCCGGCGTGGCGCGCAGGCCACGCCGCACGCGCACGGCGTGCGCATCTCGGTGAACCTGCTGGCGCGGCAGTTCCTGTCGCCGGAGCTGGTGCCGCGTCTGACCGACGCCGTGGCGGCCGCGGGCCTGCACCCCGGCGACCTCGAGCTCGAGGTCGTCGGAGCTGGAGGCCATGACCCACTTCGACCGCATGGTGGAGGTGTCGCAGGCCCTGCGCGCGGCGGAATTCAAGGTGGCCCTCGACGACTTCGGCATGGGCCTGGCCACCACCGAACACATTCGCGCCCTGGCCGTGCACACGCTCAAGATCGACCGCGCCTACATCGGCGGCGGGCATCAGCAGGGCGGCAGCTCGGCGATCGTGCAATACGCCGTGGAACTGGGCGGCATCCTGGGCCTCGACGTGGTCGCCGAGGGCGTGGAGACGCCCACGGAGCTCGACATCCTGAAGCGTCTGGGCTGCCCGCTGGGCCAGGGCTTCCTCTTCTCGCGAGCGGTGGAACCGGCCGAGTTCCTGAACCTGCTGAAGCTCGACGCCTCGGCCAAGGGCGCCGACTGGTGGGCCGGGCCGCAGCCGCAATCCGCACGCCGGCGGCGCGGGTCGGATGCCACCGAGCCCGTGGGCCAGGCCGACGGCCGGCGCTGAACGTTGCGGCCGGCGGGCCGGGCGACATGCTAGAATCGAAAGTCTGTGCGGGGCGCGTCGGATGCCTCGTGCGCGCACACACCGGGCCGGTGTAGCTCAGTTGGTAGAGCAGCTGATTCGTAATCAGCAGGTCGAAGGTTCGAGTCCTTTCGCCGGCTCCATTCAACCCCCGTTCGCGATTCAAGCCCAGGCTGGCTTTCCCGCGTGTTTGCGAGGCCACGGCTCATGGTTGAACGAACTTCCAATGGTTGAGTTGTGCGCCCGCCAAACATCCGTCGCGTGTGCTGAGACCGTGCTATTTTCAGAGGCATCCGGGATTCCTCGCAGGAGGGCACCATGCCACATAGGCGTCAGGTCCGTTTCCGCGCGTTGATTGCGGCCCTCGTGGGCCTCGCCTGCTGGCTGCCTTTGCCGGCCGCAGCGCAATCTCCCGACGACCCGGATTTCCGCTCTCCCCGGGTGCCGCCACCCCAGCCCTCCGACTTCATGCTCGGCCGGCCGCGCGTCTACCTCGGCATCGACGGCGGCTTCCTCTTTGCCAACACCGGCAGCGACCTCTACGACTTCATCACCGACCAGCTCACCGTCGACAAGAAGGCGTTCAACACGCGCACGGTCGGCGGGCGGTTCGGCGTGGCCGTCACGCCGCGCGATCGACGTGGTGATGGGTCTCGAGGCCAGTCAGTCGCAGAACGGCTCCGAGTATCGCGATTTCGTCGACAACCAGTTGCAGCCCATCACGCAGACCACCGTGCGCCAGGAATACAGCCTCACCGGCAGCGTGCGCTTCGCGCTGCTGCCGAGCGGCCGCCGCATCAGCCGCTTCGCGTGGATTCCGCGCACGCTTCACGCCCTACGTGGGCGCGGGCGGCGGCGCGGTGAAGTACGACTTCCAGCAGTACGGCAGCTTCATCGATGCCGACACGCGGCGCGTCTTCAACGACAGCTTCGATTCCACGGGCTGGGCGCCCAGTGCGCACGCGTTGGCCGGGGCCGACGTGCGCATCTACCGCAAGCTCTATCTCACGATGGAAGGCCGCTACACGTGGAGCAAGGCCACGCTCAGCGACGACTTCGTCGACTTCGCGCCGCTCGACCTGGCCGGCTTCCGGCTCGGCGGCGGACTGCGCGTGGCGTTCTGATCCCGTTGGAGACGCACATGACCACTACCCGCCTTCACGCGTCCATCGGCGCTGCTGCCCTGCTCACCCTTACCGCGGCGGCCGCGGCACACGCGCAGACGCCCACCCCTCCGGCCCCCGCCGCATCCGCAACGACTGATGCACGCTGGACGCCGTGGCTCGGCTGCTGGCGTGCCACCGACGACCCCGGCAACACCGGCGCTCGCGTGTGCGTCACGCGCGCTGGCAACGGCGTGTCGGTGCGCACCATCGTGGGCGGTCAGCTGGTGAGCGATGAAGTGCGCGTGGCCGATGGCGCGCCGCGTCCGGTGCGCGAGGCCGGCTGCACCGGCACCGAAACCACGCGCTGGGCGGCCGATGGGCAGCGCGCCTATCGCACCGCGCAGGCGTCGTGCGGCTCGGAAGCCGCGCGCACACTCGCCAGCGTGGCCTACTTCGTGCCCGGGCCGGTGTGGATCGACGTGCAGGCGGTGACGCTCGAGGGCGCCACCAACGTGCGCGTCACGGGCTACACGCGCGCCGCCAATCAGCGCCTGCCCGACGGCACGGTGGTACCGCAGGCGCCGGCCGGCATGGCGGCCTCGCTCATGTCGCGCGGATGGACGACCGACGAAGTGGTCGAAGCCAGTGCCGTGCTGCCGCCCGACGGGGTGCAGGCCGCCATCAGCGAAGGCCCCACCGCCTTCCGCTTGAACGCCAAGTCGCTGGCGCAACTGGCCGACGGCGCACGTGGCCGAAGGCGTCATCGACTTGATGGTGGCCCTCACCTATCCCGAACGGTTCGTCGTCGATCGGCCGAGCGGCGGCGGAGGCGGAGGCGGCGGCTTCATGACGGGCATTCCGGGGATGATCGCCGACCCGTTCTTTGCGCCGATCATCGGACCGGCCGCGCTCTACGACTGCTATTCGCCCTATGGCTGGGCGTCGAACAGCTACTGGTCGGGCTGTGCCGGCTACAGCTCGATGCGCTACGGCATGTATCCCGGCTACTACAACGGCTACTACGGCGTGAACGGTCCCTACGGCACCTGGATCAACACCACGCCCGGCACCAACCCAGAGCCCGGCCGCTGTCGATGGCGGCGGGCGCGTGGTGAACGGCCGCGGCTACACGCAGGTGCGGCCGGTGGACACCACCAACTCGGGCCTGCTCAATGCCGATCGTTCGAGCGGCGTCGTCGTCGGGCTCGACCGGCTCCTCGAATTCCGGCGGGTCGTCGTCGGGCGCCACGTCGTCTGGCTACTCCGGCGGCGGTGGTGGTGGCGGCGACCGCATGGCCGTGCCTCGTCCGCCGGGCCTGTAGCCGGCGTCAGCTCGCGGCAGCCAAAGGCGTGCGGGCGCTGGTCGCCACGTGCTGTGACACCTCGCCCATCACGCGCCGCCGGTCGTCCACGAGCCGAAGCGGGCCCTCGCCCCACGAATGGGCCCGGGGCGGCGCGGCCAGCAGCGCCGGCGCCAGAGCCGATGAACGTCTTCCACGAGCATCGGATCCATGGCGCCGCGCGCCACGTCGCGCCGCAGTTCGTCGACGGCGCGCGCCAGGCCGAGCGAGGCGCGATAGGGCCGGTCGGTGGTCATGGCGTCGAAGGCATCCACCACGCCGATGATCTGCGCCAGCAGCGACACCTCGCTGCCCTTCAGCCCGTCGGGATAGCCGGTGCCGTCGAGCCGTTCGTGATGCTGGCGGATGATCGGCCGCACGGCGGCCAGCGAGCGCAGGCCCGAGCACAGCCGCTCGCCAATCACCGTGTGCTGCTTCACGATTTCGTATTCGTCGGTGGTGAGGCGGCCCTGCTTGAGCAGCAGCGCGTCGGGAATGCCCACCTTGCCCACATCGTGCAGCAGCCCGCCGCGGCGCAGCGCCGACAGCTCGTCGGCCGACAGGCCGATGGCGCGGCCCAGCGCCTCGGCGTAGGTCGAGAGCCGGTCGCAGTGCCCTTCGGTGTAGGCATCGCGCGCTTCCACCGTGAGCGCCAGGCTCACGATCACCGATTCGGCCGACTCGAGTTCGTCGGTGTAGCGCTTGAGGCGCGAGAGCGAGCGCACGCGCGCGGTGAGCTCCGAGGAATCGAAGGGCTTGGTCAGGAAGTCGTCGGCGCCGGCCTCGATGCCGGCCAGACGATGTTCGCGGCCTACGAGCCCCGTGAGCAGCACGATCGGAATGAGCCGCGTGACGTCGTTCTGCTTGAGCCCGCGGCACACGTCGAAGCCGCTCGCGCCGGGCATCTCCACGTCGAGCAGCACCACGTCTGGCGCCAGCCGCGCCACCGCGTCGATCACGCCTTCGCTGTCGTGCACGACGTCCACGGCGAAGCCTTCGGCCGTGAGCAGACGCGACAGCGCGTCGGTGAACGCCGGCGAGTCGTCGACGATGAGCACGCGGCGGTTACCGTGGTCGCGCATCATGCCCCTCAGTGCCGCGCCATGTCGCGCAGCAGGCGGGTCTCCTTGGAGACCACGCGATTCTTGCCCTGACGTTTGGCGGTGTACTGCGCCTCGTCGGCGCGCTGGAACAGGCTGGCCGGCGTGTCGCCGGCCGAGTACTCCGACAAGCCGCAACTGAGCGTGGGCATGGTGGCCGGCCGCTCTTCGCCGCCGGCACCGGGCGTGGTGATCCGCGCCAGCACGCTGGCGATGCGGTGCTCGGCCTGACGGGTGGTGAGGTCGGCGGCGAGCACGGCGAACTCGTCGCCGCCCACGCGCGCCACCAGGTCGTCGGCGCGGAACGACTGCAGCAGCACCTTGGCCACGTAGCGCAGCACGTCGTCGCCGGCGGCATGGCCGAGGGAGTCGTTGATCTGCTTGAAGTCGTCGACGTCCAGGATGGCCAGCACGAAGTTCGGCCGCGACAGCCCGATCCACCGTTCGCACGTCTCGTCGAAGCCGCGCCGGTTGGCGATGCCGGTGAGCGGGTCGGTGGCGGCTTCGCCCTTCACCACCGACAGGTCGCGCTCGAGCGAGGCCACGCGCTGGCTGAGGCTGCGGGCCGTGTCTTCCCACGCGCGCCGCCGCTTGGCGGCCACCTGCTTGAGGGCCAGCACTTCGGCCATCAGGCGGGCCTTGATCTGCTGGGGATTGCTCAGCAGGCCAATCGCTTCGAAGCGCTCGGTCGACTTGGTGATGCTCGTGTGCATCGTCGACATCTCGGAGCCGATGGTCGACATCACCTCGCGCAGCGCGTCCACCACGGCCAGCGAATCCTGCATGCGCTGGGCGCGCAGTTGCCTGGCCTGTTCGATGAGCTGACGGCCTTCGGCCAGGCAGCCCTTGGTGAGCTCTTCGATGTCGCCGGGCGGCACGCCGCTGGCGATCGCCGAGCGGCACGCTTCGAGCCGTTCGGCCAGCGGGCCCCAGGCGGCGTCCTCGTCCGAGGCCAGGAAGTCGCGCAGCAACGCGAGCACGTCGTCGAGCAGGGTGCCGATGGCGTGCTGGTCGCCTTCGCGCGCCCGCCGGCGGATATCGAGGCTGATCACCGCGTTCTTTGACATGTCGCTCCCGTTGAACCGGCTTCGCGTGCGCGGCTCCGCTTCAACTACGAGGCCTCCAACGGATGAATCGGCTGGTCAGGGTCGGGCTTGAACGGCGTCACGGGGCGCGGCTCGTCGGCCTGGGGCAATTCGGCAGGCATGCCGGCCGGCGCCTCGAGCAGCGCGCGCACGGCCTCGGCCACCTGGTCGGCGGCCAGCGGCCGCCCCACGACGCCCACGCGGCGGCTGGTGGCCACGCGCGCCAGGGCGCGGCTCACGGGTTCCGACGTGCCGAGCACGCGCAGTGAGGGAAACGCGGCCAGCCACCGGCTGGCGTCGTGCGGGCCATCCACCGGCACGCGATCGGTCACGATCAGGTCCACGGCGTGAGTGGCAATCGCCTCGGCCGCTTCTTCCGGGGTAGCTGGCCGTGGTCACGCGGTAGCCGTGGCCCTTGAGCACGGTCTGCAGCAGACGCTGCAAGGTCACGTCCTGCTCCATGAGCAGCAGCGATGCCGAGGTGGTGGCCGGGGTCACCGTGGCGCGCGGGCGCAGCACGGTGACGCCGTCCGAGGGCAGCAGCACGGCCACCGAGGCCACGCGGATGCCGTCGCTGTCGAAGATCACGCGGGCGCCGGCCTGACGCAGGGCGTCGAGTCCGGCGGGTCCCGGCGCATCGCTCTCGCGCCGCGCCGGCCGCGTGGGCATCGGCACGCCGGCGGTCAGATAGGTCACCTCGACGCGCACGTAGCGTCCGGGCCGCACCGACATCGTGGCGCCGGGCCGGCGCCGGCCGACCTCCACGTTCATGGTGCGGAAGGTCAGCGTGCCGCCGTGCGGCATCGCGTCGATGGCGTCGGCGGCAATGGCCGCGAGCCCGTGTTCCACCACCGCGCGGTCGACGGCCACGGTCCACGGATGCGGCGCCGGCTGCACGGCCACCGCCAGGCGGTGCCCGAAGGTGCGGCGCAGGTCGGCCTGCACGGCCGAGAGCAGCGAATCGATGTCCACGCCGCGCGCCGAGGTCTCGGCGCGGCGGCCAAGCGTGCGCACGCGCGCCGCCACCTGGGCGGCGGCGCTCACGGCACGCTGAATGGCATCCACCGACGAGGCGTCGACGCGGGTGTTGGGCGGCGTAGCCAGCAACACTTCGGAGTGGCCGCTGATGATGGCCAGCAGGTTGTTCAGTTCGTGCGAGAGCTGGCCGGCCAGGTCGCGGCCGTTGCGCGGCCGCACCGGCTCGTCGGCCGCGGCGGCCCACGCCTGCACCGGCTTGATCGTGACGCGCACCGAGTTGAGAGCGCGCGGCTCATCGAACGAGGCCACGAGGTCGACCACGGCCGGCAGGGCCGAGCCGTCGAGGCACACCAGGTCGGCATCCCAGCGCTCGAGCCGGCCGGTCACGGCGGCGGCGCTCAGCGCGTCGGCCAGCCGCTCGGCGTCGCGGCAGAACAGGCTCAGGTGCACGCCCGCGGCTTCGCCTTGGTCGGCCAGGCCGAGCAGGCGCGCGGCCGACGGGCCGCATTCCACGATGCGGCCATCGGGCGACACCACGAGTTCGGCCAGTGCCTCCGCCGGCAGGGCCGGCCGGGGGGCTGCGGAATTGGCGACGGACGTCTTGGCAGCGATCATCGGCACCTCGCCGGGAACGAAATCCGGGGCTCGCGGGTCACTCCGCGTCCCGTCACTGCGCGCGGCTGCGCGGCAGGGAGGGCTTCCCCCGTGGGGAATCGGCAACATGGCCATCGCCTTTAGTGCTCACCGGGGGTCGACGTCGGGGCAACCGGGCTGGCCGCGTCGGGGTTCCGCAGCGACCGTTCGAGCTGTGCCTGTGACTGGCTGCGCACCACAATCGACACGCGGCGGTTGCGGGAATCCATGGGCTCGTCGGGCAGCCGGAGCTGCGTGGCGGCGAACCCGCGCACGCTCTGCACCTGGCCGGGGTTCAGGCCCACGGCCTCCATCACCCGCCGGGCGGCATTGGCGCGGTCGGCCGACAGTTCCCAGTTCGAGTAGCTGTTGCCAGCGCCGAACGGGCGGCTGTCGGTGTGTCCTTCGACCACCACGTCGTTGGTCATGGTGCCGAGCTCGCGGCCGATGATGCTCAGAATCCGCACGCTCTCGCCGCGCAGCATGGCGCTGCCGCTGTCGAAGAAGCTCGAGCCGTCTTTCTCGAGCAGCTCGATGCGCAGCCCCTCCGACGTCACCTGGAACTCGATCTGGTCGCGCAGTTCCTTCAGTTCCGGCGCGCCGGCCAGGCCGTCGCGGATGTTCTCGGCCGCCGCCTGCATGCGCTGCCGCTCCACGGTGAGCGCCGCGGCGTCGGCCTGCTGCACGGTTTCGGGCGCGCGGCCCTCGTCGATGCCGGTCATGCCGCCGGCCATCATGCCGGTGGACTTCTCGAAGTCGAACACGCCGGGGTCGCGGAAGTAGCCGGCCACCGACTTCTTCACGTCGGGACTCGCGCCCACCAGCCACATCACCAGGAAGAACGCCATCATGGCAGTGACGAAGTCGGCGTAGGCCACCTTCCACGCGCCGCCGTGGTGGCCGCCGTGGCCGCCACGGTTCTTCTTGACGATGATGATTGGCTGGCTGGGCTTCATGGCTTACGCCGCCATCGCTTCGGGCTTGCCCGCGGCCTTGCAGAACTTCTCGGTCTCTTCGAAGGTCGGGCGCACTTCGTGCGGCAGCACGCGGCGCGCGAACTCGATGGCGATGGCCGGCGGCAAGCCCTTGAAGGTCGCCAGCACGCCCGCCTTGATGCACTTCTCGTAGTTGCCGTCGTCGTCGACGCGCGCTTCGAGCGCGGTGGCGAGCGGGCCGAACATGCCGTAGGAGAGCAGAATGCCCAGGAACGTGCCGACCAGCGCCGCGCCCACCTTCTCGCCGATCTCCGAGGGCGGGCCGTCGATGGCCTGCATGGTGATGACCACGCCGAGCACGGCGGCCACGATGCCCAGGCCGGGGAACGCGTCGGCCACCTTCGCCATCGCCGCCGACGGCGCCCGCGCCTCGGTGTGATGCACGTAGAGGTCTTCGTCCATCAGCGCGTCGAGGTCGTGCGGCGCCATGCCGCCGACGATGATCACCTTGATGGAGTCGGCCAGGAAGTCGAGCGACTCGTGCCGGGCCAGGAACTTCGGATACTTCGAGAGCACCGAGCTTTCCTTCGGATTGTCGAAGTGGCTTTCGAGCGCCATGATGCCGGTTTGCTGGGCCAGGCGGAACAGCTGATAGAGCATCGCCAGCAGATCGGCGTAGTCCTTCTTGGCCAGACCGGGCGAGAGCACCGCGGTGGTCTGCTTGAGCATCTTCATGATCACCGGCAGCGGCGTGCTGATGAGCATCGAGCCGGCGGCGGCGCCGAAGATGATCAGGAACTCGTTCGGCTGATTGAGCAGGGCGATCTTGCCGTGGTGCATGACGTAGCCACCAAGCACCGAGCCGATCACGACGAGCAAGCCGACGATCAGGAACATGACGGTGCAATCGGCGGGGCGGGCGGATTCTTGACCGCCGTGCCGAAACTGCGGGGCCTATAATTCCAGGCGTCGTGCCCGTCCCCGGCCCTGTCCTGCATGTGGCGCCGTTCCTCTGGAGCGGCGCCGGCCGCGTCATCACCCGCCTGTGCGCCGACCAGCGCCAGACGCGGAAGGTGGTGCTCGTGACCACGGGCGCCAGCGACGGCTTGACCGACTGGCCGTCGTACCGGCGCGCCCTGCGCCGGGCCGGGGTGACACACCACGCCATCGACGTGTTCCACCGCGACCCTGAACGGTTCTGGCCGGCGGCCGAACGCCTTTCGCGCCTGATCGACACGCTCGCACCGGTGGTGATTCATGCCCATGCCGGGGTGCCTGCCGCGCTCGCGGCCATCGCCCGCGATCAGTCCGGTTCGCGCGCCCGCCTGGTCGCCCAGATGTACAGCTGGGGGCCAGACCGGCCCGGCTGGATGAACGCTCAGGATGGCTGGGCCTTCCGGCAGGCCGACCGCGTGGTCTGTTCGGCCCACGCGTACTGGAAGCTGCTGGCGGCCCACGGCGTGGTCACGTCGCAAATGTCGTACCTGCCCTGGGGCCTCGATTTGTCCGCCCTGCCCCAGCGCGCACATGTCGCCGCACCGACGCCGGTGCCGGTCATCGGCTTCGTCGGCCGCATCGAACCGCGCAAGGGACAAGTCGCGCTGGTCGAGGCGTTCGCGCGCCTCCGTCGCGCCGTGCCGGAGGCGCGCCTCGAGCTGGTGGGGCCGGTGGCCGACGACACCTACGCGGGCACCCTCACCGCCGCCATCGCCCGCCTCGGCCTGCGCGATGCCGTGCACGTGGCCGGGCAGGTGCGCGACGTCACGCGCTTCGTGCGCGCGTGGTCGCTCTTCGTCTCGCTCTCGGCCGACGAAGGGCAAGGGCTGGCCGTGCTCGAAGCCATGGCGCTCGGTGTGCCGGTGGCCGCCCGTCGCGTCGCCGGCATCGAAGACTTCCTCGATCACGGCCGCACCGGCTGGGTGATTCCCACCGCGGGCGCGGCCGCTGCCGCGGCGGCGATGCAGCGGGCCCTCGCCGCGCCAGACGTGCGTGCCGTCACCCGTCGCGCGCGCGCGCTGGTCGAGCGGCGCTTCGATTGGGACACCATGCTGCAGCGCTTCGACCGGATCTACCGCGCCTGATTGTGCATGCCCAGGCCGTGGCAACTGCCGACGAGCGTCAGGTGGGTCATGACCGGCTCCGTTCTTCGGGGCTACGCCGCGCGTCCGGCCGGCGTGGCGGCCACTGCCGCGCCGACATGCGCGACCGGATGCGACAGCACCGCCTTCACGGGAATCGTGTCGAGCAGCTGCAACTGCGTCAGCTCGTGCGCGAACGACGAGCACAACACGAGGTCGGCGTGGCCGGGCGTCCACTCGGGCGCGCGCACCGTCACGCCGCGATAGGCAGCGCCTTGCCGTGCCGGGTTGGTGTCGAGATAGGCGACGACGTTCACGCGCGACAGCTCGGGCACAGTGGCGAACAGCTGCTCGGTGTGCCCACCGATGCCGAAGATGGCGACGCGGGTCTGGGCCGTCGTCCACCGCTCGATGAGCGGCAGCAGCCGATTGCGATACACGGCCGGGTCGTCACTACGCTCGCCGGCGCCGAGGCCCTGACTCCAGTCGTCGCCCCAGCTCGTGATCTTGTCGTAGGCCACCGGGAAGCGGCGGGTGTTGTAGTTCTGCAGCCACCAGCCGTCTTCGACCGGGGAGAACATCTCGGCGGTAGTGCGTTCGAAGAACGCGGTCTTCCCCACCGTCTCGAGCAGCGTGAACATCGCGTCTTCGCGCAGGAAGTCGAACAGCTGACGGATGGTCGGAATGTGGATGTCGTCGACGACCAGCAGGCCGCCCGCTTCGAGGTGGGGGTAGAGCTTCCAGTACTCCATGTTCGGGAACGGAAACCCATGCGGGCCGTCGATGAAGACCAGTTGCAGCGGCTCGGTGAAGGTGTGCGCCATCAGCGTGTGCTGCGACGGGCCATCCACGAACGTCACATGGTCCTTCCGCAGCAGGAAGCTGTCGGCGGCCCGGGTGAGGCTCTGGCCCGCGTCGAGGGCGAACACGGTATGGTGCGCGCTCAGGTGCGACAGCAGCAGCGTGCTCTTGCCGGCGCCCGTTTCGACCGACCGCCGAATGTCACGCGCTGCCGCGTGCCGGGCGAGGGCTTCGAGGTTCGGCATCTCGAGGCAGCCGGCGCCGTGCCAGTCTGCAGGGAGGGCGGCCAGGGCGGCGAGCACGTCGGGAAGAGGCGTCATTGACAGGTCTCCGTGACAAGAGCGTGCATGTCAGCACGGTGAGCAGGAATCGGTGAGCGGCGGGAGGCCAGGGGCAACCCGATGCCCGCGAGCGCCGAGAGTACGTGGTCGAGCGCGGCGTCGGCGCGGACCGGAGGCCCGGTGGGCCCAGCACCTGGGATGCCGTCCCGGCGCAGCCGGAGCGCGTCGCGCACCGCCGCGACCGCCTCCTCGGGACAGGTGGGAGCCACCACCGGCACGCCGGCGAGTGTCGCCGTGGCGTGCGCGGCGCCCTCCCAGCCCTCGCTGGAGTGCGACATGATCACGACGGCGTCTGCGCCCGCAATGGCGGCGCCGACTTCACCGGGCGTCGCGGCATCGAGCAGTGAGAGCTCGAGTGTCGACGCAAGGTCGGTGGCCCATCGCTCGCCCGTTCCTGGCCGGGCATCCCGCTGGTCAGAGCGCCACGCGATGGCGACGCCCTGCAGTGGCTGCGACTCCGCCGTCGCGGCGGCCAGCGCCTCGAGCATTGGCCGCACCGGCGGCGCCGACACGTGACCCAGACAGACGACCCGAGGACCATCCGCGTGCGTCCCAGGTCTGGAGGCCGTCGCCGGGTAGCCGACCGCGTGGACGGGCTGCTGCAGGTAGTCGGCCAGGCGAGACGCCTCGGCCCCCGCCGTGGTCACCACCGTGAAGCCACCATCGGCCACGTCGGCCAGCGCGCTCACCGCCAGCCGCCAATACGCTTGCTGCTCGCTCGGCGCCAGCTGCAGGGCGCTGCCCACCGGCTCTCGCAACCAGAGCGCGATCGCTGGACGCAGGCGGTTGGTGCCAGCGGCCAGCGCGAGCGAAAGCCCCAGACACTCCGAGAGCGATGGCTCGATGACGACCATCACGTCGCGGTCGGCCAACTGC
Organism: uncultured Acidobacteriota bacterium; assembly: GCA_963814395.1. GTDB lineage: Bacteria > Acidobacteriota > Vicinamibacteria > Vicinamibacterales > UBA2999 > CADEFD01. Next base: position 185,171 of record CAWFCS010000019.1, on the reverse strand, counting down.
AGCCGAGCGAGCGCCTCCGCCGAGGTCTTCGCGAGCAGCGCTGCCGCACGGGCGAGGCCGCGCGGGCCGCCTTCCACGTCTTGCGCTTCGAGGTCGTGCCCGCAGAGCTCCACGATGGGCAGCACCTGAGCCGCATGCTCGAGCTCGGCGATCACGTCGGGGCGGCTGGCCAACGCGGCGGAACACGCCACGACGGGCGTCGTCCCGAGGCCTGCTGCGGCGGCCGCCAGGTCGCGCTGCCCACACACGCGCCACCAGCGCGACACGCATGCGCCAGAGTCCCAGAGCACCACAGACGGAGCGTCGCCGACGCGCGTCGAGGCCAACGGCGTCGCGCCGAGCGCCACGCGCAACCGCGCCGACAGGCTACCCAGCAGACCGCGGCTCATGTACCTGGGATTGCAGAGGCCGAGCACGTGGCCGCCCGCGTCGCGATACGGGCGCCAGGTCGCGCCACATCTCCGGCTCGAAGGTCTCGGACGAGAGCACGACCAGGTCGCCACGGGCGCGCCCGAACTGCGCGGCCGGCACAACTGGCAGGCCCTCTGGGCTGGTGCTCGCGGCGGTCGCCCGACCGTCGACGATGAGCTGCGCGGTCAGGCGCGTCATCGAGAAGGCCTGGAGCAGCGCTCGCGTGTGTGCCCCGTTGCCCCAGATGACCACCCGGAGCGGCCGCACGTGGTCGACGACCAGACGCACCCGATCGATGGAGGCGGGTGACAACGCGTGGGCGGACGTCGGCGGAGCCGTGGCCCCGAACAGCTCCACTAGAAATGCGAGCGGCCCGTAGCAGACCTCTGGCGAGAAGAGCCCGGCCGCGTCCACGCGAGCCGCCTCCGCCAGCGTCTGACGCTGCGCGCGGTCCCCGAGCAGACGCGCGATCGCCTCCGCGAATCGAGCAGGCGCGTCGTGGACTTCGAGCGCGCGCCCCGCGTCGAGACCGGTACCGGCCGCGCCCGACGCGGTCGTCACCACGGCCTTGCCGGCACAGGCTGCTTCGACCACCTTGATCTTCAGGCCCGAGCCGTAGAGGTACGGCGCCACAATCACCCCGCACTGTGAGATCTCGTCGCAGACGTCGTCCTGAAACCCGAGGAGCTCGACTCCGGGGACCGCGCGAAGGTGCTCGGGCAGGGCGGCGCAGATCAGGCCGGCTATCCGCAGCCGCGCCGACGGCCGGGCCTGGGTCACGAGCGGCCAGACCTGCTCCAGCAACCAGGAGACCGACTGCACATTCGACTGATTGTCGCTCCCGGCATACAACGCCACATCGGTGGCGCCGGGCGCCGCGACGGCCGCACTCGCCGACGCGTGCCGTGCGCAGATGAGGTGCTGCCCGGGCAACACGTCGCGCGCGATACGGGCCTCGTCCTCGGGCGTGATGGCGACGAGGGCATCCCACTGCCGCCACAAGAAGGCCTCGGTGGCCGCTGGCATCGAGAAGCTGCTCGCGTGCCCGGTGGCTTGCTGACACGCCTCGGCATGTTCGTGCATCACGTCCTGCACGTCACACACGGTCAGCACCCGGCGCCTGAGGCCCGCGAACATGGGCGCCGTGAAGGCATAGGTGGCCACCACCGCCCGGTACGGTTCCGCGTCGAGCAGGCTCCGCACGAGCGTCGTGAGCGGCGCCGACGGCTGCATGTGCACGGGCGGGAGCTCGTGGCCGCTGTAGAACGCCGCGAGACGCGTGGAGCACGCCTGTTCGTCACTCGACGGCGCCCCGCCTTCCACCGCGAAGACCCGCCGGAATCCGGCGTACTGCGCCTCGACCTTGGGCACGCGCGCGCTCCCCTGGTACGACGAGATCCACGGCCCACCCACGAGCCGCCAGGTAGCGCGCCATCGCGAGGAGGCGCTGGATGTTCCCGTGCCCGACATGGTCGAGACAGAAGGGATAGACGACGAGCACGGCGCCTCGGACGGGGGTCATGGCCACACTCATCGCAGTCGTAGGATGCGCTCGGATGGATAGCCGAGCCCGCCAAGTTGGTCGCCCATGGCCGCGGCATGGGTCACGGAGGCGACGACGACCGACGCGCCGGCGCGGAACCGCGGCCGCTCGATAGCCAGACCCGAGAGGTGCGTGCCCCACTTGGCGCGGTCGTTGTCGAAGATGCGCTGCACGGTGAAGCGCTCCGACCGCAACTGGGCAATCACTTCGGCCGTGGCGGCGCCCGCGCCGAAGACGACCAGCGGCACGGGCGCGTCGCCGTTGGGCACGGCGTCGAGCAGCTTGGCCCCGGCGGCGAGCGCCGCGACCGGCTGCGCCGGCAGGGGCGCGTCGAGCAGACGCGCGCGGTACCAGCGCTGGTGGTGCCGGTAGATGTCCAGCTCGCATGGCCCGGTCAGACGCCACCGGACGTACGCCGGATCGAACATCAGCGCGCCCGGAACCAGGTAGCCGAACACCAGGAAGTTGAGCATGCGCAACAGCTCGGCGCCGCCGTGCCGCGGGCGCGCGTCGAGGCTGCGCTCGGCGGCCAGCGCAAATGGGCTGTCCCCCACCACAATCGCCCGCCGCCCGAGCAGCAACGTTTCCAGCGCCACACCCGAACTGACGGTGAGCACGGCAGCGCAGCGCTGGATGAATGCGGTGGCGGAGGCCGACGTGTCGGTCACCGCGAGCGATTCGGGATAGCGCGCCACCGATCCGCTGTGATACCTCACCAGAACCTCGCTGGGCCGCGCCTGCCGGCGCGCCATCGAGAGCAGATCGAGTGCGCTCACGCCGTGCACGTAGGCGTTGTCGTCGCCCTGGAGCGCCACCCCGATGCGGCACGGCGCCTCGGTTGAGGGCGCCGGCAACGGCGTGCGCCGTAGCACTTCGAGGATCTCCTCCCGGCTGAGGAGCGGCACGCGCGCCGTCATCGCCGCGCGGCGAAACGTCCGGTAGCGTGTGGCCGCATCAGAACTGTGGCTGACGCCGCCGCGGTCCCAGTAGCCGGTCATGACGTAGTCGGGCGGGCGGAGCGGGCCGAACTCGTTGTGCACGACCGGAAGGCCGCGACGGGCCGCGACGTGCGTCACGCTCGGGTTGTTGGCAAACGCGAGCACGGCCTCGACCCGGGCCCGGCTGTCGAGTGCATTCAGCGCGTCGGCAAAGGCCGTTTCGAGTTCGGGTAGTCGACGGGTGACCAGCTGGCCGTAGAGCTTCCAGCTCGATCCCAAACGCCGCAGCCGGGCCGCGAACAAGTCGGCCGGCAGCGTCTGGTGGGCCACGCCGGTCAGATCGGCGGGTGGCTCGTAGTCGTAGGCCTCTCGCCAGCTCTGGCGCCACTCCGGACGGCCCGCGGCCGCGAGCGCAGCGGGCGCTTCGAAGTAGGCCGGTTCCCCGACGAAGCTCACCTGGTCGCGTCCGAACGCGCCCAACTGCTTGTAGAACACGCAGAGGTGTCGCGCCTGGACGTCGTCGAACACCGACGGGATGAGGAACGATGTCAACATGTCGCTCTACCGACCGGGGCCGCCGTCGATCCGGACGGTTCCCGGCGCCGAGCGGCGCCCAATCGGCCTGATACCAGCCGTGGCTGCGGCGCCGACACCTAGCGAAGCTCCGCCTCAAACCGCCCAGAAAGGCCGGATCGGCTCCACTTCCCTAGCGGCAGCGTTGCCTTGCCCCGCTCCGCGGGGCGTAGACCTCTCCCAATGCCGGTCGGACAACTTGCTTCATTCGTCGCAATCGTGGCCATCGGAGATGTCAGACAGCAAGCCGTGGGCCAACGGCGGCAGCGTCGAGCGCGTCGAGCAGTCGTGGGAAGAGGAGCACCGTCGCGCCGCCGGCGGTGACGATGAGCGACGAGCCTGCCCAGGCCACGGCGAGCGGCGCATAGCACGCCAGCCAGAGCGGCGCCGAGCCGGGACGCTCCAAACCAATCAGGTCCGCGCACGGGTGCGTGCGCGCGAGCCACTCAGGGCCGGCCGCAACTTTTGCACATTGGCCTTCCGGGCCAATCTCCACGACGGTTCGCGCGCCGGTGACGCGACCGATCCGCCATTCGTGCCGCAGGCGCTGACGGGCCGCGCGGCCATGAGCGTCGCGCGGCATGGGGGTCACGATCAGGTCGGGTCCCTCGAAGCGCGGGATGCCCGCCGCGGGCAACGACGCCACGCGCACCGGCGCCTGCCCTGGCGTCCAGCGCCAGACGTTGGCGCTGGCGTCGGTCCAGTACGGCGCGCCGTCTGGAGCCAGCGCCAGGTGCATCGGCTTGAAGGGCGCGGGTGCCGACTGGCACGGGGCCGTATCAGCGGCGCGCCAATGCGCCGTGCCGGTCACTGCGTTCCAGGCGATCGTGCCGCCGGCGGGTCCCCACGGCATCTCGCCCGTGATCGGCCCGGGCCACTGCAGACCGGGCTCGACCTCGCCAGTCGGTGTGAGACGCAGACTGTAGTCAGCCTGCGCCGGCACGAACACGGCCCGGTCGTGGTCGGCCGGCGCCAGACCCCACCCCATCGCCAGGCCGCGACTCGTGAGCACGACCGGCTCGACGTGGGTCCGGCCGCCGGCGAGGAACGCCAGGCGGGGATCGTCGCCGTCCTGCGCCAGAGCGATGGTGCCCGTCAAGGCACGCATCAACCCATCGACGAGGATCGGCAAGCGCACGGGCACGCCATCGACATCGACGCGCAGGGCGGTGTGCGACGGTGCCACCAGCGCCGGATCGGCGAGCGCGCACGCGGCGGCGGCGATCAGCCGCTCGTTACGCCGAGAGGCGGCAGCGGCAGCAGCGGTGGGGGTGGCGGTGGCGGTGAGAGCAGGAGCAGGAGTGGCGCACGCACAGAGCGACAGGCGTTCGGCCAACAGCGCGGTCCGCGCCGCGCGGTCCAGTGTGTCGTCGACGCCCGGCGCCGCCACGTGCGACAGGCGCACCGGCCCAATCGAACCAGTGAAGTAGTCGTCGGCCACCGCAGCCTGCCGGCGAAGGGCCGGCGCCGCTGCATCCAGTAACGCCTCTTCGAGCCGTGCCACGAGCGGCGCAGCGTCAGCCGTCCATTCGAACCGGCACGACAGGGGCACGGTCTCTGCCGCGCTACCACTCGCCACGTCGTCGCCCACAGACGTCACCACCACCGGTGTCTCGAGTACACGAGTGATGAGCTGCGTCGCATCGGCGATGGCCTCCCCTCGACTCCGCGGCACGGGCGGCGCGCCGCCGTCCAGGCCCGCGTGATCGCCGGTGAGTCGGGCGCGCATCGCCGCCACGCGGTCCGCGACATGCCAGCGCAAGGGCACGAGTGCGCGAGTTGCAGTCCACTGAGGGCCGGCGGCGGCCAGTGCGGTGGCGCCGGCGCGGGCGGCATCGACGAGCTCGGCCCGTGCCAGCGTCGGCCGGCCGAACGTCACCCACTCGTCCAGCGGCGAGGGCGTGCCTTCACCGCAGGTGCCGAGCGCAATGAGCGCCTCGGACACGGCCCTGGCTCGGGCCACCTCCGTGGGCGTGTCGAGGGCTTCGTGCAGCATCCGCCGCAGGGTTCCGTCGCACTCGGCATGCGCCGCCAGGACGTCACGCAGGGCGGCCTGGCGAATGCCCGGGCCGACCAGGATGCCGGCGCCGGAGGCGTTCACGACCCGCCCCGGAGCGGTCTCCCCTGCCCGCGCGACCAGCCAGTTCCGGAACTCGACGAGATGCGGCGCCGTGGCGACGTCGTCGCCGGTGACGCCCGGCTCCGACACCAACGGGCGCGACGCCAGCGTGTTCCGCCACACCTGGCGCAGGCCCACGCCGCGCGCGGTGTGGCGTGCCCAGTCGTCTTCCACCGACGTGCCGCGGCAGTAGGGCTGTCCCCCTGTGAACGCCAGGTCGGCACCGACGAACGTGATCGGACCACAGCCGCAGACGAGCGCCAAGTCGAACGCCGAGGTCAGCACCGAGCCCCAGGCGCGCAACTGCAGGCGGTCAACGCCCAGCTGCTGCAGCCACGGCCAGGGATGATGATCGCCGACGCGGAACGTCGCCACGCGGCCGGTCAGGGCGCGCAGCGCGTCGGGATCGACGCTGCCCTCGGCGATCACCCACGTGTCGACGGGCGCCGGTACGCCCATGAGATGCCGGCCGTTGGCGGGCGTCGGGTCCAGGGCCACCACCACATGCGGCGACACCCCAGCACGCACCAGGGGTCGCCACGCCGTGTCGGTGGCAATCACGAGAGCGCGGCCGGCCACCGCGCGCAGGGCATCGAGGGTGTGGTCGAGCGACGGTCCGGCGCCCACCACCACGGCCGGCAGCCCGCTGAACACCCCGCGCAGCCGCTCCGGATTCGCGCCGTGCACGATGTGCCGAACGTTGCGCACGGTGTTAACGACGTAGCGGCCGGCGTTCTCGGCACGCGCCTGGGCGTTCATCCGTGCCGCCGTCACAGCGCGGCCGACGACGCGCGCGGCGTCTTTCGTCAGGAGCGGCAGCGCGCGACTGAGGCCTGGGTCCCCCACGATCGGCGGCGTCTCACCGGTGGAGCGAGGCGTGTCGAATACGCGCCACAGGTCGCCCGCTCCGGCATAGTCGGGACCGGTCAGCACGCGCACACGCGGCGACGCGTGCAGGCCCGGCAGGCGCGCGCGGGCCGCCTCGGCCATGGCCTCGAGCGGCTCCACGACAACCACAGTGGTCTCGGGCCAGCGCGTCGCGGCGGCTTCAGTCAGGTAGCCGAGCCCGGCGCCGACGACCACCACGACCTCGGGCGAAAGCGTCGGAATGTCCGCGAGCTGCCGGTGGGCATCGGCCAACGGGTCGGGCGTGTCGTGCACGCGGACCCACTGGCCGTCTTCCGCCTGCAGGCGCACAGCGTCAGGTTGCCCTCCGTGCGCCGGCTGCCAGTCCACCCCGCTGTCCATCTCGAAACGGCGGTGCAAACCGTGTGCCCCGGAGTTCACGGCATCCCGCGGCTTCGACGGCTCGACCGGTGTCGGCGATCCGACCACGGAGATCGGCACGTCTGGCTGAACGACACCTGTGAGCGCGCCACGTGGGGACGTCGGATTACCGACACCCGTGGACCGGGCCTACGGTCAGCGGCTGGCCAGGGCGGCCGTCACGAGGTCTTCCAATCGCCGGCGGATCGCCCGGACGTCGAGCGCGGGTGGCTCCCAGTTGATGGCATGGAACGACTCAGGCAGATGGACCTGAGTCACCTCGGCCAGGTACGAGAACCGAGGGTCTGCTCGGGTGCGACAGATCACGACGGGAATACCCATGGCCATGCAGGGCGCGGCCGCGTGGTGGAGCGGCGTGACCACCAGGTGGGCACGTTCGGCGTACTCCTGCAACAAGGCCCGCGCGTAGTTCTCGACCTTGAGGCATTGGGCCTGGTCCAGGGGAAACTCGGTGACCGGCATTCGCTGGTAGATGAATTCGGCTCGGTCGAGCAGATGCGCCGGCATGTGCCTGAGGACCGAGGACGGAAACGCCCCAGCCCCAGACCCGTACACGAGGAGCACCCGATCCGCGGCCGGTGCTGCGGGTCTCTCTGGTAGGGTCAAGGTGAGGCAGCCAGTGACGTAGGCGTCCACGCCGTACCGTTGAAACAGCGTCTCCGTGTAGCGGTCGCGGCAGCCAATCGGCTGGTAGCGGGCAAAGGCATCGCGGAACTCCACGATGGTCTGTTCGTCCACACACAGTCCGATGAAGATCGGATGGACCTGTGGCGGCAGCGGAAAGGACCACCGTGAAAACGCGCCGTTCATGATGAGCGCGACCGGCGCTCCGCTGTACTCGGCCAGCGTGTCTCGATTGACCGACACGATGTCGCCGGGCGGAACACCGAGGCGCTCGAGGAGTCGGCGAATCGCGATCGACTGGACGTTGTCCCCCAGATTGGCCGAGAAGTACCCCGATCGCTCGACTTGCATCTGGAAGGACGTGAAGTGCTGATACCCAAAGACAGGCACGCCGACCTTCAAACGCATTCGTCTCTCTCTCTGGACAGGTAGCCATGGACGGGATCTCGTGCTGCTGACAGTGTAACCGCTGTCGATGGCCGCATCTCTCTCTTGCGCTGAGACGATCGCTGCGATCAAGAATGAGGTCATGATTCCACCGCAGCGGCTCCAGACGAATGGGTCGACGTTTCTCGGCCGGTACTGGACCGAACACTCGGTCTTGCGCCGGCACCTGCCTGCCGATGATGGTCTCGCGATCCTGTCCTTTGGCTGCTCGTCCGGAGAAGAGCTGCTGACGCTCCGCACGCTGTTTCCCGTTGCCAGTCTGTTTGGATGCGATGTGGATTGGCAGAGTCTGGCCTCCGCACGGGCCCTGGTCGGCCGGACGGCCACCATATTCGAGTCTTCAGACGAAGAGATCGTTCGTCATGGCCCCTACGACGTGATCGTCTGTAACTCGGTCCTGCTGCGGCACACGGTGTTCGCGTCTGGTCGAGCCGAAGGTCTCGATGCGACACGGTGGATTGCCGCCGTCGGCCTGCTCGACAGCGTCCTCAGGCCAGGTGGGATCATTCAGATCGTCAACTCGAACATTCCTTTCAGATATCACCCTGTGTCGGCCGGCTATCGGCCGCTGAGGAGTCCGCTGATCCTCGGACCGTCCTTCGTGGACATGTTCGAACTGACCGGGCGTCAGCTCTGCAGCGGTGTGCCCGGTGCCGGCTTCTCTGGTCACCTGCATCGGCACATAGCGGCCGAGGCGTGGCAGGAGCTGAGCCCTCACGACTTCCACGACGTGCACTTCCTCAAGGCGGGCGGAACCCGAGCGGGCATGAACGTCGATGACGAAGTGCTCGTGAACGCCCAGCATGGAACCACGCTGGCGACCGGCAGTATGTCCTACAGGCCAGCGCCGCCCCAGGATGCGCGTCCCTCGACGTACGTGGAAGTCGATCTGAACTGGACGGCGACCGGACCCGATACGGTGCGGCTCGATCGGACTGCCCGGCGGGTCTGGTTCGACGGGGCCGTCCCGTTGACCTTCCAGGCCACCATCGAGATGGGCCAGGCCTCCGCGACGGCGTTCATCGAGTCGGCGCTCGGACGCCGATCGACGCGGCTGGACCTGGACGGCCTGCTGCAGCGACAGGCCAGCCGGGTCGCGTCGTTCTAGTCAGGATCGCGCTACGCGCTGTCCGCGCAGGACAGGGAGGGGCGGGCCTCACCTCACACGTAGCCCTGTTCGAGCGTCTCTGCGACCGGCGGCGACGATCCGGTTGCGCCGTATCGATACGGGTTCTCTCAGGAACGGCCGACACACACTGCCGCAACAGCCTCCTCAGGACGTCTCCTGGCATCTCCAGGTACGACGCCGAGTGCTGGTGGTGAGTGACGCCACGACACCGCGCCCGGTCGCGACACCGGGCCGCTGCGAGTCGCGTGGTTCGGCGCGTCGTCGCTCGGCAGGTCCACGGCGAACGCGGATGCCATGACCTCTCCTCTGCCTACCTGAAGCGGCCCACCACGACCCGCCCGGCCTGGCCCGCCGCCAGCGCCGCGCCAGGCATCACGGGAAGATCGCTTCGGCATCGCGTCACGTCGGCGGCTGCGCGGCCGCGCACTCGCCGGCGCGGGTCCATCCGTGCCCACGACCGCCGTGCAGGCCCAGCGCAGATAGCTCATCCACTCGTCCGCCGGCAGCGGGTGTCCGTAGAAGAAGCCCTGCATGTCGTCGCAGCCGTGCGCCAGCAGGAACGAGGCCTGCCGCTCGGTCTCGACGCCTTCGGCCATCACCTGCACGCCGAGCGCGCGGCCAATGGCCAGCACGGCGCGCACCATCTCTTCGCTGGCCGGCACCCCGGGCGCCTCGCGCACCAGCTCGCCGGCGATCTTCACGCGGCGCACCGCCAGGCGTTGCACCCCCGCCAGCGACGAGCTGCCGCTGCCGAAGTTGTGCACGACGAGCGCGACGCCGAGCGCGTCGAGCGCCTCCAGCGCGGCCACGACACGAGTGTCGGCATCGACCAGCACGGCCTCCGAAATCTCGACTTGGAGCGCCCCGGGCCGGAGGGACTCAGCCTGCAGCACGGCGCGCACGTCGTCGACCAGCGACGGCTCGATGAGCTGACGGCGCGACAGGTTCACGGCCACCGGCACGTCGAAGCCGGCCTCGCGCATGCGGCGCGCCTGCGCGCCGGCGGTGGCGAGGGCCCAGCGGCCCATGGGCACGATCAGGCCCGTGTCTTCAGCCAGGCGCACGACCTCCTCGGGCGGCGCGAAGCCCTGACCCGGCCGGCGCCAGCGCAGCAGCGCCTCGCAGCTCGAGATGCGCTTACGCGAGGCCTGCCACACCGGCTGATAGTGCAGTTCGAGTTCCCCGCGTTCCAGGGCCCCGGCCAGCGCCGCTTCGAGCGACGCGCGCTGGCGGGTGTGCACGTTCATGGCGGGCGCGTAGTAACACACGCGGTTCTTCGCCGCCCGCTTTGGCGGCATACATCGCCACGTCGGCGTGACGCATGAGCGAGGCGGCATCCGCGCTGTCATCTGGGAACAGGCTCACGCCGACACTGGCGGTGAGGCGCATCGTGCGCCCGTCCACCACCACCGGCTCGGCCGCGGCCGCCAGGATCTTCGCGGCCAAGGTGGCGGCGAAGCGCCCGTCGTCGAGGTCTTCCATCACGATCACGAACTCGTCGCCGCCCAGTCGCGCCACCGTGTCCATATCGCGGGTGCGGTGACTGAAGCGGCGGGCCAGTTCCGCCAGCACGCGATCGCCGCAGTCGTGGCCGTGGCTGTCGTTGATGTCCTTGAAGCCATCGAGATCGACGAAGAGCAGCGCGAGCATGCGGCTCGTGCGCCGCGCGCGCGCCAGCGCGTGGTCGATGCAGGTGCGCAGCGCATGCCGGTTGGGCAGGCCGGTAAGGGGATCGGTGACGGCGGCCGTGCGCAGCGCCGCGGCATGGCTGGTGCGCTCCAGCGCGCACAGGATCGCACGCACCAGGGTCGCGCCGCTGGCCTGGGCCAGCGAGAGACAGTCTTCGGCGCCGGCACGGACGGCCGCCACGGCGGCCTCGTTGCCGTCGCTGCCAGTCACGAGCACCACTGGCAGCGCGGGGCACACGCGCTTCAGTTCAGCGAGCGCCGCCCTGGCGCCTTCGATCTCCGGGGTCTGCACGATGGCCAGCGCCGCGGGCGTGGCGGCCACGTGCTCGAGGGCGCGGCCGAGGCCCACGACCAGGTCCACGCGAATGCGGCCGGCGCTCGCCTCGACGATGTCGCGGTCGAGCGTGGCGGCCTCGGCGTCGGCGTGGCCGACGAGCACGTGCACGATGCGGAGGTGATCGCGGCGCGTGGCGGCGCGGCCACGAGCGGCGGGCAGAGCGATGACCTGGGCAGCCATGTCGCCTCTACGCCGGGTCGATCCGGGGGAAGCGGCGCACGGTACTCGCGGCTGCCAGCACGCCCGGATGCACGGGCTCGAAGGGCTCCTGCTCTTGCGGGCCAGGCCCGCGCCGGCAGTTCGGACACAGGTGCGCGGGCGCACTGCAGCGACAGCAACGTGCCTCCGGTGGGGCCAGTGGAATCGAGCCCGGCCAACGCCAACGCGCGCGGCCGTAGACCGAGACGGGCCAGTGTGCGCTGCCACCAGTCGGCGCTGCGGACCGCTTCGAAGGCGCGGTCGGCGCGCATCGGCCGTCCGGACATCTCCACCAGGACGGCGTCCTTGCCCACGCGGGCCAGCTCCGCCACGGCGAGCTCGAGGTCGTCGTTGTCCAGGTGTTCGATCCAGTCGGCCGAGACCACGACGGTCGAGAACACGTGGTCGGCAAACGGCAACGCCAGGGGCGTGGCCTTCGAATAGCGATTCCGGTCGGGCCGGTCGAGGCGGCGCGCCACGTCGGCGCCCCAGGGTCGCAGCCCGCACTTGGCGAGCGCGTCCACCACGCGTCCTTGCCCTGCGCCGGCATGCAGCACACTGCCGCCGTCGGGCGTGACGGCCCGCACCGCGGCCACCACAGCGTCGATCGATCCGGTCCACGTGTCGTCGCGCCCCGTCATGCCGATGCCCGGCCGCAGCCGGGCGAAGGTCTCGACCGGTCCGCGCCGATGCCACTGCCCCGCCGCGCCGGCAAACCAGTCGCGCGCCTCGATGGCGGCATCGAGCCGCTCGGCGAGCGGCCGCGTGGTATCGGCGGCCACGTCCGGATAGTCGGCAATGGTCGAGAGCAGTGCGGACGCCAGCGCGTCGTCGCCGAGCACCACGAAGGGCACGCCGGCCTTGAGGGCCAGGCAGGCGCCGTCGTAGCCGCCGGTCAACACGGCGGCCGCCGAGGTCAGGTCGGCCACCGCCGCGGCCCAATCGCGGGCGTTGCCCAAGGCGTCGATCGGATAGTCGGCCACCATCCCCGGCCACGCCGAGCGCAAGGCGGCCAGCGCGGGCGTGAACTCGACGCGCCGCGACGGATGGCAGTCGGTGACGACCAGATGGTCGGTGAAGTCGCGCCCGGCGGTGTCGCCGAAGTGCGCGCTGAAGAGGGCGTCGGGCATGAGCCGATGCGGCACGCCGATGCGCGCCAGCCGGGCCGCGCTCTCGGGGTCGCGGACGGTGCAGTCGGTAAGGGCGGCAAACACCGCGGCGGCCTCGTCGGTGGCGCCGATGGAGGCGTTGACCAGGTAGGTGGGCAGGTCCATCTGTTGCGCCGCAGCGAGGATGGCGAGCAGGTGCGCGTGTGGTTCGGCGCGCATCGTGTCGCCCATCACCACGACCGCGTCCACCTCGGCGAACACGCGGCGCAGCTCGGGGGACGCGAGCGCGGCCGCCATGCCGTCGTCGAGCGAGCCCACGCCGAGCTCGTGCCAGTCGCTCCGGTAGTAGGCGTGGCGCACATCGGCGCCGGCCTGGCGCAGCAGGCGGCGGTGTGCCTGCGACGCCGCGAGGGCGGCGACCTGGGGCTCGTCGCCGCTGTCATTGAAGAGCCCGACGGCCAGCGGCGTGCCAACCACCGGGCGGCGGTGGGCCGGGGCGGCCTGGGAATGGTCGCGGGCGTGGTGACGGGGAGTCAGCAGTTCCATGCCCCCAACGGAGCAACGGCCATGCCGCTGCAGTGGCGCCGGCGGAGCATGCCAAGGTGCGCATTTCCGTGTGGGGCTGGCCCAGCGGCAGAACGCGGGTGTCGGTGTGCCGACTTGGGCCTGCCGACCGGGTCGATCGGCCGACACGGTCGGCGCGGCCAACGCCGGCTGACACCGGGGCCGCCCGCGCGTCCTAGGCCAGACGCGCGTATTCGCGCATGTAGCCGCTCACCATCCGGTCGATGGTGTACTCCGACTGGTAGCGCACCCGGGCGCGCTGGCACAGGGCGCGAAGTTGATGCGGCGCCGTGGCGTGCGCCAGGTTGATCGTCTCGGCGAGGGCCTGTGGTTCGGTCGGGTCGAAGAGCCAGCCGGTCTGGCCGTCGTCGATGAACTCCGCCAGTTCGGGCACGCGGCTGGCCACGACCGGCACCTGGTCACAGAAGGCCTCGAGCACCGCGAGCGGCTGCTCGCCGTCGCCGGAGGGCAGCACGACGAAGTCGGTGTCGCGCAGGTACTGGCGTACGCACGCGTCCACCGGCGCCACGCGCACGTGCACCGGCCCCTCGGGTGGTCCGGCCGGGATCACCACGGCCGACGGGGCCACGCCGAACAGCACGCACAGCACCTGGAGGTGCGGATGCACGAACGGCAGGGCGTTCATGAGCAGACGTTGATCGTGCGACGACCCAGGCGCGGCCACGCAGCTCAGCACCACGCCGCCCCGCTCGCGCCATTCCCGCATCTCGGTGTCGAGCCGGTCGGTGGCCTGCTCCACCGGCTCGTGGTACACGCCGTAGGGCACGACGGCCATCTGCCGGCGCACCACGCCGCGGGTGGCGAAATGATCGGCCACCGACCAGGTCGGCACCACCGCGCGGTCCACCAGGTTCATGACCTCGAGGTCGTACGACTGGCGGCCGGTCGTGGGCCGCGTGACGCTCCACTCGTGCGTCGTCTGCAGGATCGGCACGCGGGCGGTCACCTTGCGCGACGCGGCGATGGCAATCACGCTCGGCACCGTGCCGTGGGTATGCAGCACGTCGAAGGCTGCGGCGGTGCCCAGTTGCTCGTGGATGAACTGCACGACGTCGGCGTTGGGCGCGGTCTGGCGCGCCGCCAACGAGTCCACCAGATGCACGGCCACGCCCCCGAGCATGAGGCGCGCGAGCAGCCCGGCATGGTTGCCCCCGCCGCGCGCGGCGGTCTTCGAAGTCACGAGCGTGACGTGGTGGCCGGCGCGGCGCTGGCCGATGGCCAGTTCCGTGGCGGCCCGGCCGGCCGCGCCGTGCACGAAGGACGTGAGGTGAAGGAGGCGCACAGATGTCCCCTAGGCGCTTCGCCGGAGCGGAACGCGTCTGGCTGTCGCGCTCTGGCGCCGGGCGCTGGCCCACGCCTCGTCGCTCGCCTCGAAATCGGGCACGGCGGCCACCAGCACGTCGAGCGTCGCTTCGGCGTCGCCGCGCCTCACCAGCCGCCGCAACCGCTCCACGGTACCGGCGATGGCGGCCTGGTCGCTCACCCTCTGCCGCGCCACCCAGATGCGGCGATGGGCCGTGGGGCACATGCGCAGGCCCTGCGTGGTGAGCTCCTCGCACCGCTTCTCGCCCGGCCCGAGGCCGACGATTTCGATCGGCACGCGCGCGAAGCCGGCGTCGCCTTCGATCGCCAGCAGCCGCTCGGTCAGGGCGCCGATGCCCACCGGCTCGCCCATGTCGAGCCAGTAGGTTTCGGGACGTCGCGCCAGCACGTCGGCCTTCATCATGAGCGACACGGCCTCGCCCGCCGTCATCACGTAGCGCGTCGCGTCGAGGTCGGAGATGCGCAGTGGCAGGCCGCGGCGCACGCGGTCGCGCAGCACCGCCAGCAGGCTGCCACTGCTGCCGAGGATGTTGCCGAAGCGCACGACGATCGGCCGGAAGCCGGGACCAGCTTCGGCCAGCGCGGCGAACTCGGCGAGGCGCTTGGTGGCCCCCATCACACTGCGCGGCGCGGCCGCCTTGTCCGACGACACGAGCACCACGCGGGCGCCGGCGTCGCGGCTGGCGCGCACCACGTTCACCGTGCCGATCACGTTGCCCGACACGGCGGCGCAGACGTCGCGCTCCACCATCGCCACATGCTTGTAGGCGGCCGCATGGAACACCACCGTGGGCGCGGCGGCCAGCAGGGTGCGGCGCATCGGCCCGGCGCCGCACACATCGGCCAGGACCGGCACGACCGCGACCTGGGGCGCGCACTCGGCCAACTCGCGCACGATCTCGAACAGCGCCAGCTCGGAATGATCCACGAGCGTCAGCTCGGCCGGCCGGCACGCCGCCAGCTGGCGCGCCAACTCGGAGCCCACCGACCCGCCCCCGCCGGTGATCAGCACGCGACTGCCGGCAAATGCCCGGCGGTCGCTGGCGGTCAGCAACTGACGCACGGGCCGCGCGAGCAGCTGCTCGAGTTCGTCGTCGGTGAAGGGCACCCTCACGGCTGCCCTCCCGCACTGGGCTCTTCGGCCCGGGCGGTGGCCTCGTTCAGGATGACGAGATCGACGCGCCGGTTGCGCGTGCGGCCGGCCGGCGAGGTGTTGGCGGCGCGCGGCTTGAACTGCGAATAGCCGGCTGCCGAGAGCTTCGCGGGGTCGAGGCCGCCGCTGGCCACCAGGAACTCCACGACGCGGGTCGCCCGCGCGGTCGAGAGATCCCAGTTCGAGGCGAACTTCACCGTGCGGATCGGCGCGTCGTCGGTGTGCCCTTCGACCCGCACGCTGTTGGGCAGCGACGCCAACACCCCAGCCACACGGCGCATCATGCGCTCGGCGTCGGTTGACAGTTCCGCCCGCCCGCTCTCGAACGCCCCGGCCTCGGGAATCTCCACGACCAAGCCGCGCGGATCGGCCACGAGTTGCAGGTAGCCCGCCGCCAGCTCGTGCGCCGAGGGCCGCCTCGACGCGGGCGCGCAGCGCGGCGGCCTCGTCGGGCTTGGGCTCGACCGGGGCCACGGGCGTGAGCGGAATGGGTGGAGCGGCCGGCGCGGCTCGAACCGCTGGCGCCGTGACGGTGGCCGTCACCGCGGCCGCGGCCGGCACGGGCTTGGCCGCGTCGACGAGTGACGCCGCGTAGAGGGTCGTGAAGAACGCGCACAACAGCGTCATGAAATCGGCGTACGACACCAGCCAGCGATCGCGCGACACCTGGGTGGCCGAGAAGCGGATGTTCATGACTTCACCAGGGTCGGCACACTGGCCGCCTGGGACGCGCTCTTCCCGCCGCGCGGCACGCCGTGCCAGGCCAGGAGCAGGCTCTGCAGGTGGCCGTCCACGAGCTTGGGATGGATGCCTTGCTGGATGGCGACGGCGCCCTCGATCACCACCTCGCGGCTGAGCGCTGCGGTGCGGCCCAGGCTGCGCAGCCGCGTGGCCAGCGGCAGGAACACCAGGTTGGCCGAGCCCACGCCGTAGACCGTGGCCACGAAGGCCACCGCAATGCCTGGTCCCACGCTCGAGGGCGTGGTCAGGTTCTCCATCGCCTGGATGAGCCCGAGCACGGCGCCGAGGATGCCCAGCGTGGGCGCATAGCCGCCGGCGGCCTCGAGCACGAGCGCACATTCGGCGTCGGCTTCCTCGCGCGCCTGGCTGAAGGTCTTGAGCGTGTGCCGCACGTCGGCGGCCGGTACGCCGTCGACCACGAGCGAGATGGCCCGCACGAGGAACGGATCGTCGCCGTTGCCGACGACGTTTTCGAGCGACAGGGCGCCGCGGTGGCGCGCCCGGTGGGCGTATTCGCCCATGCGCGAGAGCAGCGCCACGTCCGACTCCGGCGAGGGGCCGAAGGCCGCCCGCAGCGCGCGCCAGGTGCGGGCCAGCAACGTGCGCGGAAAGCTGAAGAGCACGGCCGCGGCCGTGCCGCCGAAGACCACGAGCGCCGCCGAGGGCTGCAGCAGCGTGCTGAGCCGGCCGCCGTCGATCGACTGCGCCAGCACCACCAGCGCCACGGTCAGCGGCACGCTGAAGAGGAAGGCCGCATCGTTCAGGCGCGAGGCGCTCATCGCGCGTCCACTCCGGGCTGTTCCGATTCACGGGCGCGCAGGCGGTCCGCCGCCGCAATGAGCGCCTCGAGCGGCGCGGGCGAGGCGTTCACGCCCGCCTCCTGATACACCCGGCGCATGTAGTCCAGGTCGTCGGCGGTGTCGACCGTGAAGCGCAGGTCGGGCCGGCGCAAGGCGGTCGGCGCCAGCGAGTCCACGGCGCGCGAGCGGGCGTCGCGCCGAATGAACGGCGTGACGTGTTCGCGATCGTAGGCGTCGGTCGCGAGCGCCGCGGCCCGCACGAGCGCCGGCACGGCGATGGCCTCCACGGTGCCGCCGAGCGGCAGGCCGTAGTCGACCACGTAGTCGGCGCCCGAGCGCTGCAGGATCTCCAGCGTGCGCTGCGGCGAGTCGAGATCCACCGCCGGGTTGTCGGCCGTGGCCCGCACGATGGCCGAGACGCCCAGCACCGAGGCCGCGAAGGCGTAGCGGCCGAGCACGTCGTCGGCCGAGCCGCGCAGCACCGCAATCTCGAGCCGCTCGGCTTCCTCGCAGAGCAGGTCGTCTTCGAGCAGCGTGGTGGTGGCGAGCACCACCGGCAGGTCGGCCCGCAGCCGCAGCCGCTCGACCACGCGGGCGAGCAGCGTGCGGCCGGCAATCGGCGCCAGCGACTTGCCCGGCAGGCGCAGGGAGCCCATGCGGGCCTGCAGCACGATGGCGGCGCGCAGGCTCATGCCACGTCCTCCACGTCCAGCCCGGCGTGGTACTCGGGCAGGTCGATGCGCGTGCCGTCCACGAAGACCGAGGTCTCGTAGCTGGCCATCCACAGGTTGTCGCGAAAGCGGCCAATGGTCTGCGGCACGCGCGCCCCAGCCACGAGATCGACCAGCATGCGCGGCAGGTCGGCACCGGCCTGGATGGTGAGCGGGATGCCGCCCGAGAAGCGCGGGTTGATCTCGAAGATCACCGGCTGGCCGTTCACCAGCCGGCACTGGATGTTGACGGCGCCGGCAAACTGCAGGACAGAGGCGCAGGTGCGCGCCACCTGGATGAGGGCCGGATCGTTCACCGTGCGGCCACGGTCGCTGACGCCGGCGCGGATCACGTCGCGCAGACGCGGCACGATGCTGAGCGGCTGGCCCGAGAAGTCGCACAACATGTCGATCGTGAACTCGGGCCCTTCGAGGAACGCCTGCACGACCGGGTCTTCGACGTAGTCGACGAAGAAGTCGAGTTCGCGCTGGTTGCGCACCGGAAACGCGCCGACACTGCCCCGCCCGCGCCGCGGCTTGATGAAGAGCGGGAAGGGCGCGTCGGCCGGCACGTCACCGGGCAGCCACGACGTGGCCGCCGGAATGCCGCGCTGCACGAGATACCGGCAGGTGGCGTATTTGTCCTCGCACAGCTCCGAGGTCTGCGCCGGCGACACGGCCACGCGGATGCCATGCTCGCGGAAGCGGGCCACGGCGCGGCCGAACAGCACCAACTCGTCGTCGATGGTCGGCACGATCAGCGACACGCGCTCGCCGAGGGCAATCTCGAGCACCGCGTCGAGATAGGCCGGATCCGAGGCGAGCGGCACGCGGTAGGCGCGGTTGGCCGCGTGCACCGCGGGCGAGAGCGGGTTCACGTCGGTGACGACGACGTTGCCGCCGCGATGCTGCGAGACGGCGCGCTGGAAGGCCCGCACGAGGGGCACGCGCCGCGACCCGGCGGTGATGAGGACGTTAAGCGACATGTTCGGTTCCCGTGTCGTGCACGCGCACGTCGCTGGCGGTGAAGGCCGCCCCCCCATCGATTTCGCGCGTCAGCCGCTGGCCGACCAGTTCGCGCAGGCGCTCGGCGCCGAGGCCAAAGGCGGGTCGGAGCGTCATCACGTCGGCCGCCGAGACGACGTGTCCCGCCAGCAGGCGGCGGCGCGCGAAGAGTCCCCGGCGGCTGGCCTCGAGATTCGGACGCTCGGCCGGCTGGCACGCCTTGATGCCGCTGCCCAGCGCGGCGGTCGCCCGCGCCGCCGTGCGCACGAGGGCCGCCAGTTCAGTGGGCGTGCTCGACACCTCGGCGTCGACGCTGTCGTCGTCGGCCGTCAGCACCAGATGACGCTCGTAGATGGCCGCGCCCATGGCCACCGCCAGCGGCACGGCGAAGGCGTCGGCGCCGTGGTCGGACAGGCCCACGATGGCGCCGCACGACAGGCCGAGCGTGGCAATCGCGCGCAGGTTCTCGCTGCCCACGGGCACCGGATAGGCCGACACGCAGTGCAGCAACGCCGTGCCGCCCCGGCCCGCATGCGAGGCCCAGAACACCGCGCGCTGCACTTCGGAGAGCGTGGCCATGCCGGTCGAGATCACGACCGGCTTGCCGGTCTTGGCCGCCTTGCGGATGAGCGCTTCCCACGTGATGTCACCGCTGGCGATCTTGTAGGCGTCGATGCCCACCCGCTCCAGCAGGTCGACGCCGTCTTCCGAGAGCGGGGTCGCCAGCACGGCGAGGCCGCGCGCGCGAGCCCGCTGCACGATGCGCCCATGCGCCTCTTCGTTCAACTCGAAGCGGCGGAAGAAATCGACCATGGACGCGGCCGCCACGTGCGCCGGCGCGGGCGCGCCGGGCGCCACGAGCGCGGCCGCATCGAGCGTCTGCAGCTTCACGGCCGAGGCGCCCGCGGCCGCCGCGGCGTCGACGAGCGCCAGGGCCCGCTCCACCGAGCCGTCGTGATTGAGGCCGATTTCGGCCACCACGAACAGCGGGCAGCCCTCGCCCGCGCGGTGCGGGCCGATGCGCAACTGGGTGACGTCAGGCGACATGGGAACTCCATCGGGATGCGAGCAGGGGGGCCACCGCGGCCGGCACGCCGGCGAGCGAGGGCAGCATCAGGTCGGCGAGCGCAGCGGCCGCAGGGGGCCGCGCGCACTCGGTGGGCGGCAGCCAGATGGTGCCCATGCCGACGGCGTGCGCGCCCGCGATGTCACACGCCAGGTCGTCGCCCACGAACAGCGTCTGCGCGGGCGTCACGCCCAGCGCCTCGCACGCGAACAGGAAGGGCGCCGCCTCGGGCTTGCCGCAGCCGGAGCCGTGTTCGGCGGCACACACCACGACGTCGACGAGCGGCGCCACGCCGAGCGCCGCGATCTTGCGCGCCTGGATCTCGGGACGGCCGTTGGTCACGAGGCCGAGGCGCCAGCCCGACTGGCGCAAGGCCGCCAACACCGCGCCGGCCGGCGCCGGCAAGTGAAGGGTCGGGGTATGCGCCCGGAGCACCTCGACGAGCGTCGGCACCACCTCGATGGGCAGCGCCAGGTGTTCGGCCAACACATTCAGTTCGCGGCCGCGCTCGCGGCGGAAGGCGCCGCTCAGGTGCGCCAGAACCGCGGCCGCGTCATGGCCCCACGTGTGGTGCACGTGCGCCGCCACGGCGCGGAAACCGCTCTCGAGGAACTGGCGCAGCGGGTAGAGCGTGTCGTCGAGGTCGAAGAGCACCGCGCGCGGTTCATGCCGCATGGTGGGCTCCTTCCGTGGCGGCGGCCCGGGCCGCCAGCGTGCGCAGGGCCGCGACCACGCGGTAGGCGCCCTCGCCGTCGACGAGCGTGCGCCCCATGGCCGACAGATGACGCTGCGTGGCGGGAGCGAAGAGCAGATGCGCCGTGCGCTCCGCCACGCGCGTAACGGCGCGGCCGTCGCGCAGCAGACCGGCATCGATGGCCGCGCCCACCTGCTCGAGCGCGCGCACGGTGGGCAGCTGCGCGGCGGTGACGGCCACCCCCACGACGGGTACGCCGAGCGCGCACGCTTCATACGCGGTCACGCCGCCGGCCACGATGGCCACGTCGGCGCCCGCCAGCGCGTCGGCCAGCTGCGACGCTGCCAGCCACGCCCCCGCCGCAAGCACCGGCAGCGCGGCGCGCGACACGAAGCCGCGAGCCACGCGAATCTCGAGGCCGGGCGCGCGCGCGGCCAGCGCCGCGACCAGGCGCGGCACGAGCGCAAAGACATGGGCGCCGCCGCCGAGAGCGATGCACACGCGGCGGTGTCCGGGCACGCGGCGAGCCCGGCGCCGGCTGCGCACGCCAGGGTCGAGCACCGCGAACTCCGGGCCGAGCAGGGTGGCGGCGTCATCCACCGGCGCCACGTTCACACTGCCGTCCACCATCAGGTCGGCCGGCACGCGCTGTCGCCCGGCGTCGTGCATGGTGCACACCGGCACGCCCGCGGCCCTGGCGCGCCGCACCCAGGCAGCCGCGGCCGTGGGCGACGGGTCATCGACGACCAGCACGGGAGCGGGACCGGCGTCTTCGAGCGCCAAGGCATCGGGCAGCACCTCGCAGCCAAGGGCGCGCGCCGCCGCCCGCGTGGCGGCACTGCCGCGCACCCAGACGCGCGGGGTCACGCCGAGGGCCCGCGCCAACGACCGGCACCGCACGAGATGGCCGAAGCCCAGCCGCGGCCCCGCCGCAGCCCGGAACACCACGGTCATGCCCGAGGTAATCGGCATCACCGGCCCTCTCCCAGAATTGCCCGCCGTAGCGCGCCCACCACGGTCCAGGCCTCGTCATCGGTGGTGGCGCCGCCGAGCGGCAGCGACATCACCTGGTCCGACACGCGCTCGGCCTCCGGGAACATGCCGCGGGTGAAGCCGTAGCGTTCGCGGTAGTAGGGCTGCAGGTGCAGGGCCTGGAAGTGCAGACTGGTGGCGATGCCCTCGGTCGACAGCCGCGTCATGAGGCCGTCGCGGGTCCACCCCGAGTCGGGCGTGACGAGCACCGAATAGAGATGACGCGCATGCACGTCGCCAGCCGGCACCGCGGCCGGTCGGGTCAGCGGCAGATCGGCCAGGCCTTCGTCGTAGATGGCCCACACGGCGGCGCGGCGCGCGAGGCGGGCGTCGATGGCCGCGAGCTGGTGCAGGCCGATGGCCGCCTGCAGGTCCATCATGTTGTACTTGTAGCCGGGGAACAGCACGTCGTAGTGCGGCTGTCCCGTGGTGCGATAACGCGCCCAGCCGTCACGGCTGATCCCGTGCTGCGAGGCCATGCGCGCGAACCCGGCGCCAGTAGCGGAGCCGGTCGTGAGCATGCCGCCTTCGCCGGTCGTGAGGTTCTTGGTGGCGTAGAAGCTGAAGCAGGTGAAGTCGGCCGTGGCCCCGGTCTTCCGGCCCGCCGACACCGCTTCCACGGCATGCGCCGCGTCCTCGACGAGCGCCGCGCCATGACCATCAGCCAGGGCACGGAAGGCGGCCACGTCGGCCGGCCGTCCGCCGAAGTGCACGGGTAACAACACGCGCGTCTGCGGGGTCATGGCCGCGGCCGTGGCGGCCGGCGACAGGTTCCACGTCTCCGGATCGATGTCGGCGAAGCGCGGCGTGCCGCCGGTGTGGATCACGACATTGGCCGTGGCGCAGAACGTGAGGGGGGTCGTGATCACCTCGTCGCCGGCGCCGACCTCGAGGGCCAGCAGAGCCAGGTGCAACGCCGCCGTGCACGAGTTGAGGGCCACGGCGTGAGGCGCGCCGACATACGCGGCAAACGCCTCTTCGAATTGCTTCACGCGTGGACCCGTCGAGAGCCAGCCCGAGTGCAGGGTGGCGACGACCTCGTCGATCTCGGCCTGGCCGATCACGGGCGGGGCGAAACGCACGGCAGCGGCAGGCACGAGCGACATCAGTGCCGCGCTCCCACCGCAATCGACGGCTGCAGACGGTGGCGGCCGAGCTGCTGCGCTTCACTGGCGAGCAGCGCCGCACTCAAGTGCACGGTCGTGCGCGCGCCTTCGATGCCGAGGATCTCGAGCACCGGGCCGCGCCACGACAGGCCGGTCGGCGGCCAGCGCAGGCCGTCAGGGCCGTCGACGTGCAGGGCGCCGACGACCGTGCCGTCGAGCTCATAGATCTGGATGCGGCGATTGCCGTAGTCGGCCACGGCCACCCAGACGGTGTCGGCCGAGTCGCTCGGCAGATGTTCTCCGGCAAATTGCGGCCGCACGAACACCAGATCGAGCGGCGTGTCGAGACAGCCGGACTTGCGCCCGTAGCCGCCGAAGGCCCGCACGACGCGGCCGGCGTCGTCGGTCACGACCACACGGTGCGCCTGAGTGTCGCATTGGTAGACGAGGTGCACGCCGTTCTTCGGAAAGTAGATCGAGCCGCTGCCCTGCGTGGGGTGGTCGCAGTAGATGCTCATGCCTGTGCCCTTTCACGGATGGGTTCGAGTACGTCGTGCCAGCTGGCGATGGCCGGCGCCAGGTCGGCGTCGAGCGCATCGGCCAGGGCGGTCCAGTGCCCCGCGGCCTGGTGAGCCACCAGCCCGTTGAGGGCCTTTTCGAGACTGGCGCACGCGGCCACGACCGGGGTGGCGATGCCGTGCGGGGCGCCCACCGAGAGGTTGGCCGCCGTGGCCGCCGCCGCCGTCAGGGCCACGAGCGACTGCACCGCGGTGACGAGCGCTACCAGCTGGGTCTGCGCGTCACTCGCGCCGGTGCGCAGCGCCGCCGCGGTCATGCCCACGCCGGTGACGAGGTTCGGCAGGCTCTCGCCGGCCGCGTCCACCGCCGCCGCGAGCAGCGCCGCCGCGTGCTCCACGTCGATGTCGACGCGGGCAATCTGCGCCAGGTCGGCGGCCGCCAGATGCCCGTCCCTGAATGACGGCTGGTCGACACCATCGAATCGCACGGCCGTCACTACCCGGCGCTCGGCACCCAGCCGGCGGTCGAGCGTGGACAGCACCTGTCCCCAGGTTTCCGGCCTGAAATCGAAGTGTTCGAGCGTGTCGTTGACCAGGCAATGGGCCATGTGTCGCGTCTCCGTCAGGGGTGAAGAGCCGAATCCGTGCCAACCCTGCCGGGCCCATTCAAGAACTTCGGGCGACCTCCGATTACCTCTCCGACGCGTGGAAGGTAAGCCTTCCCGGTTACACCGGCAGGGACGCCGGTGGACGACTCACGGAGGAGATTCCCGATGGCTTCATTTTCAGTTGTCAGCAACGTCTCGGCGTCCAACGCCCAGGCCAACCTCAACACCACCAACATCGGCCTGCAGCGCACGCTGACCCGCCTGTCGAGCGGCTTCCGCATCAACCAGGCCGGTGATGACGCAGCCGGTCTCGCGGTGGCCAACAGCTACCGGTCTGAACAGGCGGTTCTCAACCAGGGGATTCGCAACGCCAACGACGGACTGTCCACGCTCCAGATCAAGAACGGCGCGCTCGACAACATCAGCACGCTGCTCGACCGCCTCTCGACCCTCGCGTCGCAGTCGGCCTCGGCGGGCTTCGCCGGTAGCCGCACGACTCTGAACAACGAATTCACGGACGTGGTCGCGGAAATCGCCCGTGAAGTCACGGTGGCCGGCCTCGGCACCTCGCAGGGCTTCTCGGTGTTCGTGAGCGGCGGCGCGGGCGGCACGGTGGGCGGCACGATCGGCGCGGCCGACACGACCACCCTCGGCATCAACGCCAGCAGCATCGCCACGGCGGCCGGCGCAGCCACCGCGGTGGCGCGCCATCTCGGCGGCCGTCGCCACGGTGGGCACGGTGGTCGGCAGCGTCGGTTCGCTGCAGAACCGCCTGCAGTACTCCATCGGCCTCGCGCAGTACCAGTCGGTCAACACCAAGGCTGCCGAAAGCCGCATCCGCGACGCCAACGTGGCGGAAGAGTCGTCGAACCTGACGCGCTACAACATCCTGACGCAGAGCGGTATCGCCGCCCTGGCCCAGGCCAACCAGCAGAGCTCGTCGGTGCTGTCGCTCCTCCGGTAATCCACCGGACCCTCGCAATCGCGTGATGTGACGGGTGGGCGCCCCCACCGCCTGCCCGTCATTTCACTGTGGCAGGACTTTCGCACGGCAACACGGGGACCGGTGCGCTCGCCGCGCCGGCGAAGGAGGACGACGTGGGCTCCCCAATCACGCTGAGTGGTTTCAACAACATCGACTTCAACCTGATCCTGACGAGCATCATGACGCAGGAGAGCCAGCCTCTCCAGGCGCTGCAGAGCCGTCAGGCCGCGTTGCACGTCCAAGGCCAGCTCCTTCGGGACGCTGGCCACGCGCGTGTCGGCCTTGCAGACCGCCGCCGCCAAGCTCGCCAGCCCGGCCGACGTGTCGGGGTTCACGGCCACGAGCAGTGACCCGACCGCGGTGTCGGTGTCGTCGAGCGCCGGCGCGCTGGCCGGGCGCTACGAAGTGGTGGTGCAGGAACTGGCCCGCGCCCAGGTCACCGCCTCGACCACGCTGGCTCCCGACGCCGACACCACCATCGTGGCCTCCGGCGGCACGCTCACGATTGGCGGCTTCACCGTCACGCTCACGGGCGCGTCCACGCTGCGGCAGGTGGCCGACGCCATCAACGCCACGAGCGACCCGCCGGCGCGCGCGTCGGTCGTGCAGTCCGGCCCGTCGAGCTACCGCCTGGTGCTGACGCGCCAAGGACACCGGCGAAGCCAACGCCTTCACCGTCACCAACAACCTCACCGGCGGCACCGGCGTCGCCTTCGGCGACGCCGACAGCGACGGCGTCTCTGGCGACAGCGCGGCCGACAACGCCGTGCAGGCCTCCAACGCCTCGCTGCTGGTCAACAACATCCCGATCACGAGCACCACCAACACCATCGACAGCGCCATTCCCGGCGTGACCTTCACCGCCTTCAGGCGCGACCCGAGCGCCACGGTCATCGTCGACGTCGCCGCCGATTCGTCGGCGCTCAAGGACAAGCTGCAGGGCTTCATCACCGCCTACAACGACCTGGCGAAGTTCGCGGCCGATCAGGCGCACGGCCGCCGGCAAGGGCGACCAGTCGAGCATCGGGCGCGACCCCCTGCTGGCCCAGGTGCGCGGGCAGCTGCGCAGCGCCCTGTCGGGCGAGTACGCCACCGGTGGCGCCTTCACGGCCCTCTCCCAGATCGGCGTCGAGTTCACCCGCACCGGCCAGCTCCAGCTGAACGACACCACCTTCAGCGCCGTGGCCGCCAACACCGCCGGCCTGGCGAGCCTGTTTTCGGGCACGAGCGGCACGCCCGGCGTGTTCGCCTCGCTCGACTCGCTGCTCGACACCTACACCGACAGCGACGGCCTGCTGCCGGGCGCGCGTAAGTTGCTCACCGACCAGGCCTCGCGCCTGTCGGGCAGCATCAGCAGCATGCAGGACCGCCTGGCCGTGCGCCGCGCCTCACTGCAGCGCGAGTTCATCGCGGCCGATCAAGCCATGAGTCTGCTCAAGAGCCAGAGCGGGTCGCTCGCCCAGTTCGGCGCCTCGGTCTAGCTCGCTACGCCTCCACGGAGACCACACGGATGTCAGCTCAACGCGGCCTCTCGACCTACCGACAGACCCAGGTGCAGTCACGCACCCCGCTGGAACTGGTCGTCATGCTCTATGACGGCACGCTGAAGTTCCTGCACCTGACGCGCGACGCCATCGAACGCCGTGATCTGCACGCCCGGCGCGACGCCTCGTCACGCGCCCTGGCCATCATCTCGGAGCTGCAGAGCACGCTCAACATGGCCGAGGGCGGCGAGATCGCCCAGCGCCTCGACGAGCTCTACGGGTTCGTGAACCTGCGCATCCTGGAGGCCACGAAGGACAACGCGGTGACGCCGATCGACGAGGCCATCCGCGTGATCGAGAACCTGCGCGGCGCCTGGGTGAGCATTGCCGCCGCGCCGGTCGAATCCGTGCGAGGCGCGGCGTGACCGATCGCGCGCTCGCCGACGGCCTGGTGCAGTACCGCGCCGGGCTCGAAGCCGAACTCGCGCTGCTCGGCCAGCTCGAGGTGGTGGCGACGCGCCAGCGGGGCGAGACGGTGCGGCGCAATTTCGAAGAGCTGGGCGCGGCCGGCGAGGAACGCGATCGCCTGACCCGGGCCCTGGTGGCAATCGAGCAGAACCTGCAGCCGGTGCGGGCGCGGCTGCATCAGGCCCGCGACCTCGTCGCCCGCCTCCCCGGCTACCACGAGGTGCTGGACCTGCGGCAGCGGGCGGGCGCCCTGGTGGCGCGCATTCTCGCGACCGACGAAGAGTCGATGCAATCGCTGGCCGACGCCGAACTGGCACGGCGCGCCGCGCTGGCCAGTCTCGAGCAGGGCGAAACCACCCTGGCCGCCTATCGCCGCGTGTTGACGCCGTCGCTGCACCACGCGTCACTCGTCGATCGCCGCGGGTGACCTCTCACGCGGCCGGCGTCATGCGACTCGCGCCACGGCGTGGCCGGGCCGCCGACACGAAGGTGGCGCGGGCCTCGAAGCCCGTCCGCTCGTAGAGCCGCCGGGCGCGCGCGTTCGCCGCGTTCACGAGCAGCGAGATCCGCAGGTAACCGGCGGCCCGCGCGCGGGCCAGCGCGGCCGCCAGCAGGCGCCCGCCCTGCCCCGCGCCGGCCTGGCTGGCGCGCACCGCCAGCTGCGCCAGGTGGGCCGACGTGCCCGACACCTCGGTGACGATCGCGACGCCGTCGAGCTGACCGTTCCCCGCCCGCACCACCGCAGAGAGCGCCGGCAGGAAACGGCCGCAGCCAGTGGCGCCGGTGAGCTGCCGGACGTAGTCGTGCCAATCAGCCAACGCATCGCCGGGAGCGAAGGCGCGGGTCGCGTCCGCCCCGCCGTAGGCCTGCTGCAGAAGGCCGGCCGTCGCCGCGATGTCGTCCTCCTGCCAGCAGGACAACGTTGGCGCACTCGCCGGCGCGTGGGCGAGGGAGCGCGACAGAAAGTGTTCGGCGGAGACGGTGAAGCCGCGGCTGGCGAGCGCCTCTGCCACCCCCGGCGCGTCGGTGTAGGCGAAGAACAGGGTGCGCGAGGCCACCGTGGCTGCCGCCGAGCCGAGCACGGCGTCGAGCAGAACGGCCGTCGTGCCGGGCGACGACGCCACGAGCGCGCCGATCTGCAGCTCGCTGCCCTGCAGCACGTAGTAGATCCAGCCCGCGACGGCGCCGCTCGCCTGGCGGGCGATGTAGCCGGGCACCCGGCCGATTCAGACGCGCCCGCTCCAGGGCGTCGAGCGTGTCGCGCGTCTCCCAGTCGAGGACGTGGCGCCACCGGTCGTGTTCGAGCCGGTAGAGCGCGGCCATCTCCGCCGCCGGCACCCGCGCCCAGTCGTCGAGGCGCCGCACCGGCTACTCGACTGGCTCGGGCAGCGGATGCAGACGCAGCCGGCCCGCGAGATGTTCGAGGGAGGTCACCGGAAGCGGCGGCCGCTGACTGGTTCGCGGCGCACACCGCGGCATAGACTTCGTGACGGTGGACGGGCACGTCGGGCGGGGCCGTGACGCCGATGCGCACGGCGTCGCGGCCGGTGCGCAACACGCGCACCTCGATGCCGTCACCGATGATGATGGCCTCGTCGCGCCGGCGCGTGAAGACCAGCATAGCTCAGGCCCGATCCAGCACGTGGTCGGCGGCGTAGGCCGTGTCGGCGGCCATCACCTGCAGGCCCACCATCGTGCGCGGGTTGATGACGATCGGCGCCTTGAGATTGACGTGGGCCGCGTCGTCGTCGATGTGCACGACTGCCAGCCACAAGCAGCGGCTCGTCGCCGGACCGGCCCAGCCGGTGCCGGTCGCCGTCGCTGAGCGGCGTGTGGTAGTCGGGTACGACCCGGTGCGGGTCGAGCGTGAGGAACGACGGCTCGGGCGCGTCGATGCCGTGCAGACAGGTGAACGGATCGAGTGACGGCGCCGACACGAGCACGAAGCGACGGCACCGTTCGAAGCCCGGCAGGCCGTGCGCGAAGGTGACCACGTCGGCCGGATCGACCGTGAACGTGCCGAAGCGGGTGACGATTTCGAGTTCTGCCGGCACGGGCATGCGCGCTCACCTCAGGTAGTCGAGGAGCGAGGTGCGCGAGGCGGTGCCCACGGCACCGAGGGCGGCGCGGTAGGCCACATCGGCGCGGTTCATTTCGGCGATCGCGCCGGCGAGGTCGGCGTCTTCGTCCTTCGACACGCGGGTCAGCACCGCCAGCCGCGAGGCGGTCAACTGGAGCTGCCCTTCGACGATGCTCTGCTCGTCGACGCCGACCTGCGTCTGCGTGCGGGTGGCACGGTTGAAGGCGCGGCCGAGCGCGTCGATGCCGCTGCTGATGCCGGGATTGTCGCCGGCGCGCACGGCGACGATCAACGTCTCCAGCTCGTTGAGCACGTTGGTGGAATCGGTGCCCTGGGCGAGCGCCTGCCCATCGAGTGCGATCTCCACACTGCGGCCGGTGCCCACCGCCACGCTCACGGGCGTGTTGTCGCCCTGATAGGTCCAGCTCCCGGCCACCCGCGCAAACGGCACGGTCGTGGACTGCGTGCCGGCAAAGCCGTAGGCGCCGCGCATCGAGGTGTTGAGGTCGGCGACGAGCGCGTCGCGCACGCCTTCGAGGGTGAGCGCGGCGGCTTCGCGCGTGGCCGGCGTGGCGATGCTGCCGCGCACCGACACGGCCGCCACGGTGGCCTGCTGCAGCTTGTCGATCACCGCCGTCAGCACCGTGTCGAGCGTGGTGAGCTTGGCCATCGCCGAATCGGCCGTGCGCGAGTAGGTGTCGATGCCGCGCATCTCGGCCCGGCCTTCGATCGCCCGCTGCATGGCCGCCGGGTCGTCGCTGGCCTTCTCGAGGCGTTTGCCGCTCTGCACCTGCTGGCGCGCCCGCGCCATCTGGCTGGCCGCCGTGTTGACGTAGTCGATGCCGCCGTAGGCGGTGTTGAAGGTGACTCGCATCACACGCCTCCCACGGTGCGCATCAGGGTCTGCAGCATCTCGTCGGCCACCGTGAAGAACTTGGCGTTGGCCTCGTAGGCGCGCTGGAACTTCATCATCTGGGCCGCCTCCTCGTCGAGCGACACGCCCGACACCTGGTCGCGCAGCCGCTCCACCTGATCGAGCACGTCGTTCAGGCTGCCCTGTTCGGCGCGCGCGCTGTCGGCGTCGCTGCCCACGTGATAGGCCAGCTGCGCCCACGCATCGGTGACGCTCATCGTGCCGCCGGCGAGCACCGGCTGGGCGCGCAGCGCCGCAATGGCCAGGGCCACCTGGTTGTTGCCGGGGGCACCGGTCTGCGAGGCGGCCACCAGGCTGGGATTGCCGAGCATCGGGGCCGCGACCGAGAACGCCGCTGCCGCCCCGGCCACCGCGGCCGGGGGCGTGAAGAAGGCCGTGCCGGCGGCGCCGTTCAGGTCGAAGCCGCCCTGATGCAGCGTGTTCACTTCCTGGGCCACGCCGTGAGCGAGTTCGTCGAGCCGCGCCTGGTAGCCGGGAATCAGCGTGTCGCGGGCGTGGAGCAAGCCGCCGATGGTGCCATTCGTGATCTCGTTGGTAATCGTGGCGCCGCCGAGCGAGAGCGTGGCCATGCCGCCGGGGCCGGCGCCCATGGTGACGTCGTATTGCGATCCGCCGATGACCAGCGCGCGGCCCGAGGGAATGGTGACGTCGACGCCGCCATCGGCGCGCGACAGCACGCTCACGGCCGTGAGTCCCGACAACTCCTCGATGGCCAGGCGCTGGCGATCCTTGAGCGCGTCCACGTCGACGCCGCTCGAGGCGGCGATGGCGTCGTTCAAGGTGGCGATCTGATCGGTGAGCCGGTTGACCTGACCCACGGCATCGCGGACGCCGCTGTCGGCCAGCTGCCGGCTGTCGGCCAGGCGCGTGGCGGTGGCATTGAAGGCGGCGGCGAGCTGCCGGCCCTGCAAGATGACGCCGTCGCGAGCCACCGTCGACGTGGGGTCGACCGAGAGCGCCGAGAAGGCGTCGAAGAAGGCCGAGAGGTTGCCGTCGATGCCCTGCCCGGGCGCGCCGATCGCGGTTTCGACCAGCGCGAGGGTGTCGCCGATGGCCGCTTCGCGAGCCACGTCCGGGATGGCGGTGCGCACCCGGGTGTCGAGCACGCGGTCGCGCATGGCGCGGGTGCCGAGCACTTCGACGCCCCCCGTGCCGTTGACCACTTCCGCCAGATCGAGACGGCGGCGCGAATAGCCCGGCGTGTTCAGGTTGGCGATGTTCTGGCCGGTGACGTCGAGCCCGGCGCGCTGCGCCTCGAGCGACCGTGCGGCCATCGACAAGCTGGAGAAGAGCCCCGCCATCACACCCTCGCCTTCAGCCCGCGTGGCCGCGGGTCTCGAGATGTGCCGGCCCCGTGCCGGCTGTAGAACGGCGTGCGGCCGAGCGCCTCGAGCGTGGCTCCGGCCACCAGGGCGGCCCCCGTGCCGAGCGCCCGGCAGCGGGCCAGCGCCGCGCGGGCGCTGGCGATCTCGTGGAGCACGACGTCGCGTTCGGTCGCCGCCAGGCTGGTCATGGTCGCCGCCTGACGCGACACCGCCGACTGCAGCACCGGCTCGACCGCCAGCACCGCGTCGGCATCACCGAGCGTCATGGCCGTGGCGAGCTGGTCGAGCGCCGAGCGCAGCCCGGCGGCGACGTCGGCGACGGCGGCTTCGGCAGGCGAGGTCGTGGTCACCGGCTACGCCTTGTCGATGACGTGGTCGATCAGCGCGTCGGCCAGACGGCCGGCATCGCGGCCGAGGTCGCCGCTGGCCAGCAGCGCCCGGCCCCGCTCGACCGCCTCGGGGCGCACATCCGGCGCAAGGCTGGCGGCCGCGGCGGCCGCGGCGGCAAGCTGGCTCGTCGTCGAGACCCGCACCTGGTCGGTGGTCTTCTCCTGCGTGGCCCGTTCGGCGGCCGCAGCGCGTTCATCGCGCACCGCCTCCTGGCGCAGGCCGGCAATGGTCTCGAGGTCGGTGCGCTTCTGTTCAATCTTCATCGTCGTATCCCTCCCAGGCCGGGCCCCACGCCCGCTGGTCGTGCATCCGGGAAATCGGCAATCGCGTCCGCACCATTAGTACCGCACCCCGGAATCGTCCGAGGCGCCGACTCTCGTGTCGGATTTCCGGTCGGTCCAGGAGGCGGCCGCCAGCCTCGGATCCACCGGTTGCCCGTATTCCCGTGCCTCGAAGTGCAAATGCGGCCCGGTCGTGCGGCCACTGTTGCCCGATCGTGCAATCGGCTGGCCACCCGCCACCGGGTCGCCAGGCGCGACGTCGACCGTGGAGAGATGGGCGTAGCGGGTCTCGCGCCCGTCGCCGTGATCGACCACGACGGTCAGGCCGTAGCCCGGCCGCTCACCCGCCGACGTGACCACCCCCGGCGCAGCGGCGAGCACTTCTGTGCCGTAGGCCATGCGCAGGTCGGTGCCGTGGTGGAAGCGGGCGTGGCCGTCGACCGGGTCGGCGCGCCAGCCGAAACGCGACGACACGGCCGCGTTCGGCAGCGTCAGGAGGCTGGCCGAGTCGGAGGGCGGGGCGATGGACGCCGGGGCGGAGGGGCCCGTTGAGAGCGACGTGGCGGAGGTGGAGCGCGCCGCCGAAGAGGCGCTCGAGGCCACCGCCAGCGGCGGCACGGCCGCGGCCGAGAGCCCGCCGGGCGACACGCCCGACGACGCCGTTTCGGCCTGACGGGCAAAGGCCTTGACCAGCATGTCGCTCATGCCGAGCCCGCCGGCCTTGCTGAGCGCCGAGCCGAACTGCGACTGCATCATGTCGTTCATGGCCGAACCGCCGAGCCCGAACGAACCGTCGGTCTCTTCGTCGTCGCCGGCCCGCACGTCGCGCAGCATCTCGGTGAGCAGCATGCCCTCGAACTGCTCGACCAGCGCCAGGATCTGCCGGCGCTCCGCCTCACGCGGCGCTGTCGCCGCCGGGGCGACGTTCGGGAGTGATTCGAGGGTCGTCTTCATGGTGTGCCGTCCGGGTCGGTTCCTGGCGAGCCCCAGTCCCTGGTCCCCAGTCCCCAGTCCCTAGTCCCTGCTTTAGAGGATGACGATCTCCGCGCGCAGCGCGCCGGCGGCCTTGAGGGCCTGCATGATCGCGATGATGTCGCGGGGCGTGGCGCCAAGCGTGTTGAGGGCGCGCACCACGGCCTCGAGGGTGGTGCCCTCTTCGAGTGCCACCAGTCGCGCCGTGCCTTCGCGCACGTCAACCTGGGTGTTGGGCACCACCACCGTCTCGCCAGCCCGGGCGAGCGGCCCGGGTTGCGAGGCTTCGAGCCGGGTACTGATCCGCACCGACAGGTTGCCGTGTGCCACGGCGGCTGCGGCGATGCGCACGCTGGCGCCCACCACGATCGTGCCCGAGCGTTCGTTGATCACCACGCGCGCCGGCACATCCGATGACACCGGCAGCATCTCGAGCCGGGCCATCAGGTCCGACACGGCCGCGCGGTACTCGGCCGGCACCGTCACGCTCACCGTGCCGGGGTCGACCACCCGGGCCAGGTTCGGCCCCAGGTCGGTGTTGATGGCCTGGGCGACGCGCAGGGCATTGCTGAAGTCGGGATCGCGCAGCGAGAGCGACAGCGTCTCGAGCGCCGGCAGCGTCACGCCACTGCCCTGCTGCACCAGCGCACCGCTCGGCACGCGGCCGACGGTGAGGTGGTTGACGACCACCGAGTTGCCGCCCCCGCCGCCGCCGAAGCCGCCAATCGACATCGGCCCCTGCGCCAGCGCATGAATCTGTCCGCTCGGCCCGCGCAGTGCCGTGGCCAGGAGCGTGCCGCCCTGCAGGCTGCGGGCATCGCCGATCGACGAGGCGGTCACGTCGAGCTTCACGCCCGGACGCGCGTAGGCCGGCAAGTTCGCCGTGACCAGCACGGCGGCGATGTTCTCGACCTTCACCTCGTCGGGATTCACCGACAGCCCGAACTGCTGCAGGATGTTGGCGAGCGACTGGGTGGAGAAGATCGTCTGGCGCCGGTCGCCGGTCTTGTTGAGACCGACCACCAGTCCGTAACCCATCAGCGGCAGCGCCTCGGGGCCCTGCAGCGACACGACGTCCTTGAGGCGCGTCATGGTGTCGGCGCGCACGCCCTGCGGCCACACGACGAGCAACGTGAGCGCGAGGGCGAACGAGCGGCAAGTCGCGCGTGGGGTCATCATCAGAACACCTTGTTCAGCATGCGCACCAGCCACCCGGGCGTGAGGCTGCCCTTGGTGAGCCCGCGCCCGAAGTAACTGATCCGCAACTGCCCGAGCGCCGTGGACATCACGACGTTGCCGGGCCCGACGTCGGCCACCCGGGCCACGCCGGTGAGCACCACCACCTGACGGTCGCCGTTGATTTCGATCTCGCGCACGCCCTCGATCAGCAGGTCGCCGTTGGGCAGCACCTCGGCCACGCGCGCGCTGATGGTGGCCGTGAGCAGGCTGGCGCGAGCGGTGGAGCCGCTGCCGGCAAAGCCCGTGTCGCTCTGGCTGCTGGCCAGGTCGCCCAGCCCCAGACCGGCGGGCAGCTTGTTCTGCAGCCCGAAGAGGGTCGAGATGCCCACCCCGGAGGTGGTCGACTTGGCGGTGGACGAATCGGCGCTGCCCGAGGCCGAGATGCTCTCGAGCACCCGCACCGTGACGATGTCGTTGATCTTGCGGGCCCGCAGGTCCATCGCCAGCCCGTTCATCCACGCGTTGGGATCCATGGGCGCCGCCTGGCGCGCTCCAGCCAGGTAAGCGGCGAGCGCCTTGTCTTGCGAATCGGGGGCGGGCTCGGCCTTCTGCACCCGCTGGTTCGGCTTCTGCGCCAGGGACGCGCCTGGCCACGCCAGCAGCACCGCACCCACCAGCCCCGCACCCACCCACGTTGCTCTGCTCTGCTTACTCATGACTGATCTCCACCAGGTCGCGGCTGACGACCCGCGCACGAAACGTCCGCCGGCTGTCGGGATTCGTGACCCGTACGGTGTCGCCGGGATGGCCGCTGTCGACCGACACCAGGTCGGCCCGCACTTCGATCCCGCCGGTGCGCACGATGGCCACCACGTCGGCCCCGGCGCGTACGGCCGGCGTGGCCGTGAAGGCCTGACGCGTCAGGCACGCGCCGGCCGGCAGGTCGCGCAGCACGCGGCCGTGCACGGCGTCGTCCACCGTGGGAAGTGGCGCGAGCGTGCCGCGCTCGAAGACATGCCGGGCGGCCATCACGTCGTCGGCCGTGAGGGCAACGCCGCGCCGTACCGCCCGCGCCGTGTGCGCGTGATCGACCACGACCCGCAGCGCCACGGTGGCGTGCCCGAGCGGCGTCATCCGCGCCGCCTCGGTGGCCGTGCCGGCCGCGCGCTGCGGTCCGCGCAGCACGAAGCGCACGGCGCTGCCCAGCTTGGCGCCCGGCGCCGGCACGGCGTCGGTGAGCGTGCCGCCGGGCAGCGACACCTCGTGCACCGCATCCACGATCACATCGGCGCCGGCGCCCATGCGCGCACGCACGGCGGCCACGACGGCGCGCATCGCCTCGTCGCTGTGCGTGGCCGCGGGCGCGGCCGCCCACGCCGTCGCTGGCCCGATCGCTGGCGCCGCCGCCAGCCACACGAAGAGCAGGGCTGGCAGTCTCATCGGACGATGTTGTTGACTTGGGCCAGCATCTCGTCGGCGGCTTTGATCACCTTGGAGCTGGCCTCGTAGGCGCGCTGGCCCAGGATCATGTTGACC
Organism: uncultured Acidobacteriota bacterium; assembly: GCA_963814395.1. Classification (GTDB taxonomy): domain Bacteria; phylum Acidobacteriota; class Vicinamibacteria; order Vicinamibacterales; family UBA2999; genus CADEFD01. Next base: position 149,793 of record CAWFCS010000019.1, on the reverse strand, counting down.
ATCTCCTCGACCACGCTCACGTTCGAGTCCTCGAGGAACGACTGCACGAGCGTGCCGCGCTGTTCGGTGCCGGCCGGACCCGCCTGCGGTTCACCCGAGGCGCTGGTCACCTGGAACAGGTTGCCGCCCATGGGCGACAGGCCGGCCGGATTCTGGAAGGTGGCCAGCTCGATGGTGCCCACCTGCTGCGAGGCGCTCTGACCGGGAATGGTGGCCGAGACCACACCGTCCTTCGAGATCGACACCGACGTGGCGTTCTCGGGAATCGAGATCTGCGGCTCGAGCGCATAGCCTTCGGCGGTCACCACCAGGCCTTGCGAATCGCGGTGGAACGCGCCAGCGCGGGTGTAGGCCGTGGAGCCGTCGGGCAGGTTGATCTGGAAGAAGCCGTCGCCCTGGATGGCCAGGTCGAGCGGGCTGCCCGTGGAGCGGAAGCTGCCGCTCGTGAAGTCGCGCGAGGTGGCCACGGCGCGCGTGCCGAGGCCCACTTCGAGCCCGGTCGGCGCTTCGCCGGTGCTCGTGGCCGAGCCCGCCACGCGGGTGTGCTGGTAGAAGAGGTCCTCGAACTCGACGTGGCTCTTCTTGTAGCCGGCGGTGTTGACGTTGGCCAGGTTGTGGGCCACGTTGTCGATGCTGGCCTGCTGGGCGTTCATCCCGCTGGCGGCCGTATACAGGGCGCGAATCATGGCGTCTCCTTACGAAAATCGATTGGCAGCCGGACTGCTAGCGGCGTCCGAGCGACTCGATGGCCCGGCCATCGACGTCGTTCATGAGCACGGACACGGCCTTCTGCAAGGCCTGGAAGCTGCGATTGACGGACGTGAGCTCGGCCACCCGGTCGACGATCGACACGTTGGCCTGCTCGAGCGACCCGGTGCGCACGGTCGGCGCGGTCACCGGCGTGGGCGTCTCTTCGCCGCGCAGTAACGCGCCGCTCTCGCGCACGAGCGAGCCGGGGTCGGCGAACTGCACGACGGCCAGACGGCCCACGGCCGCGCCGTCGCTGTAGACCGTGCCGTCGCCCTCGATCATGACGGCCCCGGTGCCGACCGCAATCGGTCCGTCGACGCCGCGCACGATCGCGCCGTCGGCGGTCATGAGCGAGCCGTCCTCGGCCCGGTTCAAATGGCCGTTGCGGGTGTAGCGCACGCCGGCGGCGGTATCGACCACGAGGAAGCCGTTGCCTTCGATGGCCAGATCCAGGTTGCGGCCGGTCGGCTCGATCGCACCGGCGCGCGCATCGAGACGGCGGCCGCCAGTGGAGGCATCGATGGCGGTCTCGAGCGCGTCGTCGAACACCGGGCGCGGCGCATTGCGCTGCCCGGTCCGCTCGGCCTTGTAGCCGGCCGTGCCGACATTCGCGATGTCGTTGGCCAGCCGGTCGAGTTCATCGAGCCTCGTGCGCATGCCGCTCAACGCGACGTAGTGGCCACCCGCCATGTGTCCTCTCCTTGCTGTGCCGTCGGATCCGCGTGATCGAGCAGCAGGTCGAACCCTGCTCCGCCCCCCTGCAGACGCACCCACAGGTACTGTCCCCAGCGCGCGTCGCGCATCGTCGTCTCTCGGGCCGTCATCACCACTTCCGCCAGCCGGCGCACCGCCTGCAGGGCGTCGTGTTCGCGCGCAAAGGCCACCGACAGCGCGGCGCCGTCGCGGCGGCCGGGCGCGGCGGCACCGTAGTGTTCGAGCAGCGCCAGCCAGGCATCGTCGCTCACGAGGAAGGGCTCGGGCGTCCAGCCGGTCTGCTGGCGAAACGCCGTGAGCGCGGCGCGCGGCACCGGCGCCGGGAAGGCCACGCGAATGCGGTCGCCGTCGGGCGCGCTGATGGGCACCACGCGCAGGGCCTGGATGGCGTCGAGACTGAGGCCGCCGGGCGCATCCTTGACGCGCGACGGGTCGACCGAGGCGAGGTAGCTCACGCCGGCCTGATCGGCCAGGGCCCGCAGCAGCGCATGCGGTTCCACCGCGCCCATCGAGCGCAGCTGTTCGCCGAGGCGCAGGCGGCTCTGTGCCTGAGCCTCGAGGGCGGCGGTAATCTGTTCGGGCGGGCAGGCGCGGTGCAGGCGCAGCAGCGCGCCCAGCCGCACCCCGGGCAACCGCGGCACCACCTCGGTGGTCGTGCGCACGCCGGTGAGCCGCTCGAGCAGCACCGCTTCGACGCACGGCTGCGAGCAGTACCACTGCTCGTCGAGCGTGGCACCGGCCGGCTTCCGGGCCTGCCACCAGCGCGGCGTGTTGGTGCAGGTGTTATGCGCGCACTGCGGCATGACGCCCCCCACGAATCCGCCGGCCCTTGTGCAGGGTGTTCATCCACGACTCGAGGTCGTCGAGTACGCCGGGCGCGCCGGCCTCGGGTTCAGGGGCCTCGACGGAGCCGGCGCCGACGGCGGCCGCGCCGCCGTCATCGAGTCCCAGATGCAGCCGCACTTCGCTCTCGGAGAGCGCCTCGGCAATCGCGATGTCTTCGATGGCCCGGCCTTTACGCGCCGCCGCGGCAATCCGCTTGGTCGTGGCCTTGCGCGTGGCGCTCGACGGCAGCGGCCGCGCGCCGACGCGTTCAAGTTCCGTGGCCACATTGACGAATCCTTCTTCAGTGGTATCCGTCAGCAACGCCAGTGCCGCCGTCAATTGCGTGACCCGCTCGTCGGCCTTGGCCGCCACGCGCGCCGAGCGCAGCAGGCGGGCGATGAGCACGAGCTGCGCCAGCGAGAGCAGGGCCAGGCCCAGAGCCGCGTAGGTCAGCGGGGACGCGGCGTAGAAGAGCGGGTTCAGGGAGCCGAGGAACGGGTTCATAGATCCATCGCCTTCAGACGTTCGGCGGCGCTCACGAGGCTGGTGATCCGCACGCCGTAGTTGCCGGCCACCACCACCACGTCGCCTTCGGCAATCACCTGGCCGCCGACCAGCAGCTGCACGGGCTCGTCGGGCGAGCGGCCCATGTCGACCATCGAGCCGGGCCCGAGCATGGTCAGGGCGCGGAGTGAGAGTTCCGTCCGCGCGAAGCGCACGACGAGCGGCAGGTCGATGTCGAGGAGCGCGGCCAGATTGCCGGGGCCGCTGCCCGCCACGGGTGGGTGGTCGGTCACGGCCAGGGTCTCGCCCGGCGTCAGCTGGCCGGCCAGGGTCAGGGTGCCGAGCGGCGCGACGCCGACCCGCAGCACCCAGCCACTGACCCCCGCCTCGAGTTCACCGGCAACCGGCGTGCCCGCCGCGAGCGTGATGCCGTCGAAGCCGTCCTTGAGCGCGGTGGCCGTGGCCGCCCGGCCCCAGAGCTCGCGGAGCATGTCGGCGACGACCGAGTCTTCGGGTTCTTCCTCGAGGCCCATCATCTGCGTGGCGATGGCCCGGGCCCCGGCCGTGTCGACCGAAGCCGTGAGCACCCCGTCAAGGGGGCCGCTGGCGTTGATCGGCGTGTGCCACCCGGGGGCCGGCGTCGCGCGGGCGTCGGATACGGCGGCGACGGTCAGCGGCTTGCCCAGGGCGGCCTCGATGGCCGCGCCGAACTCGGCGGCCAGGGCCGCGGTGAGGTCGTCTGTCTGCAGCACGTCGGTCATCTCAGGCCTCCGCCGTTCCAGCGCCGTCGCAGCGGTGCGCCACGTTCACCGCGGCGCGCCCGGCGGACACCGTCGGGTAGCCGCGGAATTTCAGGGTGCGCCCGACGCGCACGTCGATCGGCGCGTGGGCCGGCACGCCCAGCGTGATGAGGTCGCCCGAGCGCAGCGCAATCAGCTCGCGGGTCGAACAGCGCGATTCCAGCACGGCGCTGATCGGCATGGGCACGCGCGCCAGGTTCTCGAGCAGCCAGGCGCGTTCTTTCGGCGTCGGCTCCGGACGCTGGCGATCCAGGGCGCCCATGAAGTGGGTGTCGGTCTTCTCGACGATGCTCGCCGGCAGACACAGGTTGAGCATGCCCTGCGCGTCGCCGACCCGCATGTCGAACACCAGCATCACGACGGTGTCGTTGGGCGAGGCCACCTGCAGCATCTGCGGCCGCGTCTCGCGCGCGCGGATGCCGAAGCTCAGCTCGACCACCGGCCGCCAGGTCTCGGTGAGCCCTTCGAGCAGAATCTTGACGACCGAGTCGACGACGTTCTGTTCGATGTCGGTCAGCGCGCGATCGACCGCGGCGTTGGTGCCCTGGCCGCCGAGCATCCGCTCGATCATGGCGAAGGCCACGGCCGGGTTGATCTCGAGGGCGCCGAGCGCGTCGTAGGGCAGCATCGACACGGCATAGAACGCGGTCGGGTCGGCCAGCGACATCAGGAACTCGGAGTAGGCGAACTGCTCGACCGACACGAGCGACAGCGCGGTGCTCGAGCGCAGATACGCGGCGAGCGACTGCGAGACGTTGCGCGCGAACCGTTCGTGCAGGAACTGCAGGGAGTGGATCTGCTCCTTCGAGATGCGGTCCGGACGCCGGAAGTTGTAGCGGCTGAACGCGGCGGGCGCGCCAGGGCCGGGCGCGCCGGCCCGGCCGATGGGCTCGGAGCCGGCGAGCAACGCGTCGAGCTGAGCGGGCGACACGGTGGTTCGCCACGGTCAGTGCGCGCCCTTCCGGGTGATGCTCGTCGACAGGGCCGAACGCAGCCGGGCGATGGCCTGAGTGCGCAGCTGCGAGACGCGCGACTCGCCCACGCCGATCACCTCGCCGATCTCGGCGAGGGTCAGCTCTTCTTCGTAGTAGAGCGCCAGGATCTGGCGCTCGCGCTCGGGCAGGTCGCCGATGGCGCCGGCCAGCAGCCCGCGCAGTTCCTCGCGTTCGAGCAGCGCGTGCGGGCCCTCGGACGGCTCGATCTTCGACGTCGAGCGCCGACCGGCCGTCTTCGCCGACCGCACTCTGCCGGATGGTGGCGAGCTCGGCCGACTTGAGCTTGTCGAGCATCTTCTCGTATTCCGCTTCCGACACCGTCGAGCGCCTGCGGCGATGTCGGCGGCCTGCGGCTCGCGTCCGAGCGTGAAGCGCAGGTTCGCGATGGCGCTGTCGACGTCGCGCCGCAGCTTGCGCACCGCGCGCGGCGCCCAGTCGAGGCCGCGCAGCGAGTCGAGCATGGCGCCGTGGATGCGGCGCCGGGCAAACGCGCTGAAGGGCACGCCGAGCGACGGCTTGAAGCGGCCGGCGGCATCGATCAGCCCGAGCACGCCGACGCTGACCAGCTCCGACACCTCCACCTGGGGCGGCAGCCGGTTGGCCAGGCGGCTCGCCATGGCCTTGACCAGCCCCACGTGTTCCATGACCAGCTGGTCGCGGACCGAGGCGTCCGCGTCGAGGTCGGCAGTGCTCATGCGCATCGCTGTAGCTCCGTTACGGCAGGTGTCGTCGCCGACATCACGCCCATCCCATGGCCGCTGAGGCCGGCTCGTCGCGCAACATGGCGGCGGCCAGCACGGCTGGCGTCGCCCGCTCGAGGTCTTCGGGCACGCGCTGCCCGGTCGTGATGTAGGACACCGGCAGGCCCCGCTCGAACAACCAGGTCAGCAGCGACGACGGCGATTCGGCTTCGTCGAGCCGGGACACCACGACCCGGTCGGGCTTGGCGTCGGCGAAGCGGTCGACGATCCGTTTGGCCGAGGCCAGCGAGGTCTCGGCGGGAATCACCAGGTGCGTGCGCACGCCGCGCCGCGAGCCGAGCAGCCGGCGCACGTCGCGCAGGTCGTCGTCCTTGGGCGAGCGCCCGGCCGTGTCGACGAGCAGCGTCTGACGCGACTGCTCGATGGCCTGGTCCATCTCTTCGATGGTGCGGGCGGTGCGGAACGGCGCGCCGATGATCGCCGCGTAGGTGCGCAGCTGCTCGACCGCGCCGGCGCGGAACGCGTCGGCCGCGACCACGCCCACGGCCCGCTTGCGGCGCACCTTCTCCTGGGCGGCAATCTTGGCGATGGTGGTGGTCTTCCCCACCCCTGGCGGACCGACGAACACCTCGACCCGGGCGAAGTCCTCACCGCCGGCGGCAAACGTGCTCAGGTGCGAGGCGAGCGCCTGGCGCACGCCGTCGGCGGTCAGGCCGCGCTGCTGCTTGGCCGACATGCCGGCGGCCACCGACTTCGGCCAGCGCCGGATCGATGCCGGCGGCCATGAGCCGCGCCGCCAGACTGCCCGAGCCCGGTCGGGCATGTCGGCGGGCCGACTCCGGTGAACGGCCGGCCGACTCTCGACCTGCCCCTCGCAGCCCGTGCGGCGCCCGGGCCGTCACCTGCACCTCGCGCATGCCGACCCAGCCGCGCCAGCCGCGCGCGCTGACCAGCTCGCTCGACAGCACCAGGGCGCTCGGGCCGAACTCTTCGCGAATCGCCTGAAAGGCTTCTCGCACCGTGGGTTGGCGGAATTGTTTGACCTGCATCGTCAGTCCAGTGTCGCAATCGACGCCACCTGCACTTGCGGCGGCACTTCGTTGTGCGACAACACACCCAAGTGCGGCAGCACCCTGGCGAAGAGTCGCCAGATGTGCGGCCGCAACGTCGGTGTGCACAAGAGCACAGGTTGTGCCACCGCTCCCGCGAAGATCTCGCCGATGCGGCTGGCCAGGCGCTGGGCCTGCACCGGGTCGATGGCGAGCACGGCGCCGTGCTCGGTCTTGACGATGGCCGACACCAGCCGCTCCTCGAGCTCGGGCGACAGGGAAATCGCGGGCAGTTCGTCCTTCTCGGTCTGGTAGGGCCGGCAAATCGACCGGCCGATCGCCATGCGCACCGCCTCGGCCACCGCGTCGGCGTCCTTGGCGCCGGGCGCGGCGTCGGCAATCCCTTCGAGGATGGTCGTGAGGTCGCGGATCGAGACCCGTTCGCGCAGCAGCTGCCGCAGCACCCGCTGGATGTCGCCGATCGAGGCGATCTTCGGCACCAGCTCCTCGACCAGCTTGGGCGAGGTCTGCTGCACCCGGTCGACCAGTTCCTTGGTGTGCTGGCGCGTGAGCAGCTCGGGCAGGAACACGCGAATGGTCTCGGACAGGTGGGTCGAGAGCGCCGTGGTCGGATCGACGACGGTGTAGCCGGCCGCCGACGCGCGGTCGCGCTGCTCCACCGGAATCCACACGGCCGGCAGGCCGAACGCCGGCTCGCGCGTCGCCACGCCGTCGATGCCGCCGCCGGCGGTGCCGGGATTGATGGCCAGCAGGCGATCGGCGTAGAGCTCGCCGCGCGCCACCTCGGTGCCCTTCACGAGAATCGTGTACTGGCGCGGGCCGAGCTGCAGGTTGTCGGCCACATGCACGGCCGGCACGACCACGCCGGTTTCGGTGGCGACCTGGCGGCGCACCGACCGGATGCGCGCCAGCAGCGTGCCGCCCTGCGCTTCGTCGACGAGCGACACGAGCGCGTAGCCCACTTCCACGCCGAGCGGGTCGATGGTGACCGCGCCGTCGAGCACGTCGGGCGCCGGCGCCGGGGCCTCGGTGGCCGCGGCCGGCGTGGTCACGGCGTTGCGGGTGGCATAGGCGGCGCCGCCCAGGATCATGGCCACGACGATGAAGGCGAACTTCGGCAGGCCGGGGATGAGCGCCAGCAGCACGAGCGCGCCGGCCGCGGCCGCCAGCGGCCGCCAGCGCGCGAGCAGCTGCGCCGCCACTTCGTCGCCGAGGTGCGATTCCGAGGCCGCGCGGGTCGTGATGAGACCGCCCGACATCGACACGAGCAGCGCCGGGATGGCCGTGACCAGACCTTCGCCGATGGTCAGGATGGTGTACTGCTGCGCCGCGGTGGCCGACGTCCACGCCGTGCTGGAACACGCCAATCACGAGGCCGGCGACGATGTTCACGAAGGTGATGAGCACGGCCGCCAGGGCGTCGCGCTGGGTGAAGCGGATCGCGCCGTCCATCGAGCCGTAGAAGTCGGCCTCGCGGCGCACCCGGTCGCGCCGGATGCGGGCCTCGCGCGTCGTCGATGGCGCCGGCGTTCAGGTCGGCGTCGATGGCCATCTGCCGCCCGGGCATGGCGTCCAGGGTGAAGCGCGCCGTCACTTCCGAGATGCGCACCGCGCCGTGGTTGATGACGATGAACTGGATGGCGATGAGCACCAGGAACACGACGATGCCGACCACGAAGTTGCCGCCGACCACGAACTGGCCGAAGGCCATGATCACGTGGCCGGCCGCCTCGACGCCCTCGTGGCCGTGCATCAGGATGAGGCGCGTGGCCGCCACGTTGAGCGCCAGGCGCATCAGCGTGAGCAGCAGCAGCAACGACGGGAAGACCGAGAACTCGACCGGCTGCTTCACGTAGACGACGGTCAGCAGCAGCACCACCGACAGGCCGATGTCGATCGACAGCAGCAGGTCGAGCAGCAGCGGCGGCATCGGCACCACCATCAGCATCACGACCGACAGCAGGGCCACCGGCACCAGCAGTTGCGACACGCTACTGGACTTCACTGCGCTCATGACTCACCTACAACATCAACTGACGGATGCGGACGAGATACGCCAGCACTTCCGCGACGGCGCCGAACAGGTCGGCCGGAATGGCATCGCCCACCTCGGCGCCCTTGTAGAGCGCCTGCGCGAGCGGCACGTTCTCCACGGTGGGCACGCCGTGGTCGTAGGCGATCTGCTTGATCTTCTGGGCCACCAGGTCCTGCCCCTTGGCCACCACGATCGGGGCGGTCATGGCGCCGCGCCGGTACTCGAGCGCCACCGCGAAGTGGGTCGGGTTGGTGATGACGACGGTGGCCGTGGGCACGGCGGCGAGCATGCGCTTGCGCGTCATCTCGCGCTGGATGCGGCGCACGCGCGCCTTCATCTCGGGGTTGCCTTCGCTGCCCTTGGCTTCGTCGCGCAGGTCCTGCTTGCTCATCTTGAGCGACTGGTAGTACTTCCACCACTGCCAGCCGGCATCGGCCAGCGCCAGCGCCAGCAGCGCGCCGCCGCCGCGCATAGAGCAGCAGCCGCACCCAGCGCCACGCCTCGGCGCCGGCGCCCGAGGGCGACATCCAGGCCAGGCGCGGCGTGCTGGCCAGCGCCTCGGTGCCGAGCGACCACAGCAGCGCGGTCACGATCGTCACCGAGATCACCGCCTTGAGCAGCGTGACGCCCGACTGCGACGGCGCCAGGCGCTTGAACCCAGCGACCGGACTGAGCTTGGTGAAGTCCGGCGTGAGCCGCTCGGGCGCGAACACCCAGCCCGACTGCACCAGGTTGCCGGCCAGGCCAACGACGGCCGCGGTAATCATCGACCGGCGCGATGATCAGGCCGAGCGTGGCGCCGTCGTTCATCACGATCACGCCGAGCGCCTCGGGCGTGACCGGCGTGCGCGCCCACGCAGTCGAGCTGGTTCATGCCGTCGATCAGCCGGTGCTGCAGGCGCGCCAGGCTCATGGCGCCGGTGTTGGCGAGCACGCTCGTGACGGCGAGCAGCGAGAGGGCGGCGACCAGATCGGCGCTGCGCGGGCACGTTGCCCTGCTTGCGCGCCTCCTGCAGCTTCTTGGCAGAAGGCTTTTCGGTTTTCTCCCCGTTCTGCGCCTCGGCCACGATGTCCTCAGCGGAAGGCGGCGGCGGCCTGCAGGGCCACCTGGGCGATGCTCGACGACGCGCGCGTCGCCACCGAGGGGATGAGCGGAATCATCGCGGCGATGGCCAGCAGGCCAATCACGATGCGCACCGGCGGCGCCACGGCCATCAGGTTGAGCGACGGCGCCACGCGGGCCATCAGCGCCATGCCCACTTCCACGAGCAGCATCACCACGATCAGCGGCGCGGCCAGGCGCACGCCCAGCACGAACACGATGCCGAGCAGCTGCGTGACCGAGCCCACCATCGACGGGCCGACGCCGCCGGCGCCGATCGGCAGCGCGGTGTAGGACGCGACCAGCGCGCGCAGCAGCGCGTGGTGGCCGTTGATGGCCAGGAACGTCAGCAGGGTGAGGTTGCCGTAGAGGTTGGCCACGACGTTGTTGCGCACGCCGCCCTGGGGGTCGACGATCGAGCCGTAGGACAACATCAGCTGGTTGCCGGTGAGGTGGCCGCCCAGCTCGGCGCCGGCGATGATCGCGCGCAGCGCCAGCGCCATCACCAGGCCGATGGCCAGCTCGCGCGCCACGATCACGCCCAGGCCGAGCGTGGAGGTCAGCGCCATCGGCGGCACCGCCGGCGCAATCAGGATCGCGAGCAGCACCGACACGCCGAGCCGCACCTGCGCCGGGGCGAACGCCCCGCCGAACACCGGCGCCGCGGCCACGAGCGAGGCCGGCCGGGCAATCAGGATGCCCAGCTGCGCGATGGTCGAGAACTCATTCACCGCACCATCTCCGGCAGCCGCATGATGAGGTTCTTCGAGAAGCCCGCGACCACCCGCAGCATCCACGGGAAGGTGATGGCGAAGGCCACGAAGATGGCGGCCGCGCGCGGGATGAACGCGAGCACGTTGTCCTGAATCGACGTCACGGTCTGGAACACGCTGACGAGCACGCCGGCGACGAGGCCGGCCACGAGCATCGGCAGGGTGACGATGACCGCGGTCTCGATGGCTTGCCGCACGACGCCGACGACCAGGGCTTCAGACATGTGAATCCTTTGCGGCCACGCCGCTCACAGAAAACTCTTCACGAGCGAGGCGACGAGCAGGTTCCAGCCGTCGATGAGCACGAACAGCAGCACCTTGAAGGGCAGCGAGATCATCGCCGGCGGCAACTGCAGCATGCCCATCGAGAGCAGCGTGGTCGAGACCACCAGGTCGATGAGCAGGAACGGCACGAACAGGAAGAAGCCCATCTGGAAGCCGGTCTTCAGCTCCGAGATGGCAAAGGCCGGCACCACCACGCGCATCGGCAGGTCGGCCGGCGTGGCCGGCTTGGGCAGCTTGCCGAGTTCGACGAACAGCGCCAGGTCGGCTTCGCGCGTCTGCTTCAGCATGAACTCGCGCAGCGGCGGCGTGCCGCGGGCGATCGCCTCGGTGACGTCGATCTCGCCGGCCATGGCCGGCTGAATCGCCAGCGTGTGCACGCGCTCGCCCACCGGCGCCATGATGAAGAACGTGAGGAACAGCGTGAGCCCGACCATCATCTGGTTGGAGGGCATCTCGCCGCGTGCCGAGGGCCTGCCTCAAGAAATGGAAGACGATGGCGATTCTCGTGAAGGACGTCATGATCACGAGGATCGCGGGCACGAACGACAGCAGCGTCAGGAAGAGCACGATCTGCAGCGGCGCGGAGACCGCGCCGACGCCGTTCACCGTGAGATCGAGCTGGTTCATTTCGGGCTGCCTTCCGCGCGCAGCGTCCCGGCGAGCGTCTCGCCGAACGACGCGTGCAGCTCGGTCACGAGCGACACGCTGCCGGGCGCCAGGCCGACGAGCAGCCGGCGGCCTTCGACCGACACGATCACGAGCGAGCGTTTGTCACCCAGCGTGACCGCCGACTCGACGTGGATCGGCTGACGCCCGCGGCGCGTCTGCGCCAGACGGCCGAGCCACCACACCGTGAGGGCGAGCAGCGCGGCGACGACCGCAAGCGCCAGAAACGAGCGAAGTCCGCCCGCGCCGAGCGCGGCCGGCACAGCGGCGACGTCGACGGCTGCGTCGGCCGCCTGCATGAGGGCAATAACCGTCATCATTCCCAGCCCACGCCCGTGGGCATGCTGATCCGCGTGACCCGCAGGGCCGCGTTGTCGTCGATGACCGCCACCTCGCCGAAGGCCACCGACACGCCGTGCACGCGCACGTCGAGGTCGCCGCCGGCCGACTGCTCGAGCCGCACGATGCTGTGCCGGCCCAGGCGCAGGCACTCGCGCACGGTGAGCTGGCCGGTGCCGATCACGAACTCCACGCGCGCACGCCACGTCGAACATCGGCGTCAGCGCGTCGGCCGACGTCGACGGATCAGAACTGGACGACGAAGTCGGAGAAGAGGACATCGACCACCTCGACTTCGTGCAGGGCCTCGGCGATGCGCTCGGCAATCGCCTGGCGCAGCGCCACTTTGCCTTCGGGCGTCACCAGCGTGTCGGCCAGTTGCGTGGCCAGCAGCTCGAGGATGATGGCGCGGGCCTGCATGGCCAGCACCGGCGTCTCGGTCATCTCGGTCGCCATGTGGGCGTCGCCGACGACCAGTTGCACCGTGGCGCGCACGAAGCGCTGGCCGCCCGGGTCGGCCAGGTTGGCGACGAACGGCTCGAACGACACCAGTCCGCGTTCCTTCGGCGAGACCACCTTGGCTTCCGCCTCGTGCGCTTCGGCGGCGGCGGCCGACGACTTGGCCTGCCAGTAGTAGCCGCCGCCGGCCACCGCGAGCACCGCGGCGCCGATCATCAGCATCTTCTTCTTGCCGCCGCCTTTGGCCGCGGCGGCATCAGCGGCGGGCGCGGGCGCCGGCGCGCTCACAGCTCGCCCACGGGCAGCCACTGCCAGGCCACGCCGCCACCGGGATAGGCGCCCTGGATCACGTCAATCGGGCCGTAGCCGTCGCCGAAGTCGATCTTGTCGAAGTCGGTCTGCACGGCGTTGATGCCTTGCGCCTTGAGCCGCTCGACCACGCCGGGCAGACTCTCGGGCATCGGCGCGAAGTCCTGGAAGATGCGCGCCGCGATGTACTTCGAGGTGCCGGCGCCGCGCAGGGTGGGGTCGTCGAGCTTGGCGAAGTCGAAGCCGGCGAGTTTGCCGCGATAGGCGCCGTTGGTCGAGCTGAACCCGCCGGGATCCCGGTTCGTGGTCAGGCCGGTCACGCCGGTGCCGTTCAACAGGCCGCCGAGGAACGTGCCGAACTCCTGGCTGGTGAGCTTGCCGTCCTTGTCGCCGTCGTACTTGTCCATCACCTTCGAGATGAGCTGGCTGATCGGATCGGCGCCGGCGGAGGTTGGGTGTGAGATTCATCGCTGGGGTCCTTTGCTAGGTGTTCAGGTCGAAGGTGGCGTCGCTGCCGTCCGGTCGAGGACGGCGCGGCCGCGGTTGCGGATGCTGCGGTTGGCGGCCGCGCGCGCGGCCCTGGCTGTCGTCGCGAGTGTCGCCGCGGGCCGGCTCGGCCAGCACGACCAGCCGGTCGAGCTTCAGGCCGTGCTCGACGAGACCGTCGCGCAAGGTCTGCGTATGGGCTTCGAGCCAGCGCCGCACCTCGGGCCGTTCGGCCTGCAGCGTGGCCGTCACGCTGCCCTGCTCCACCTTGATGGTGGCCACGACCTCGCCGAGATGTTCGGGCCGCAGACGGACGCGCGCTTCGCCCGCGCCACCGGTCCACTGCACGCGGATCGACTGCACGAGTTGCGCGCGCACGTCTTCGCCGTCGGCCGGCGACAGCGTGGCAAGGCCCGCGACGTCCAGGCGGGCGCTCGGGCCCGAGCCGGAGCCGATGCGCAGGTCGCCGCCCGACGACGGCGCCGCCGCAAGCGACGGCGAGGGCAGGGTGAAGGCCCGGCCGCCGGTCTGGCCGCCCGAGGCGTTTGCCTCCGGCTCGCCGCCCGTCAACCCCCCGCTTCGCGCCGCTGCCGCGACTCGAGCAGCCGGCTCGGTCGAGGTCTGGGCCGCGGCGTCGGTGGGCCCGCCGCTGGCCACCGGCGCGCCGGCCTGCTGGAAGGCGCGCAAGGCGGCCGACAGGCCGGGATGGGTGCCCCGCGCGGCCGCGGCGGCACCGGGTGCGGTGGGTGCGGTCAGAGCGGTCACGAGGGTGGCGACGTCGGTCGGCACGGCGGCACCAGGCGATGCCGTCGCGGCCGTCGGCGTCTCGAGCACGCGCTCGGCGGCCGGGCCGCCGTCGTTCACCCGGGCGAGGGCCCGGGGCAACCCGACGGCGCGTCCGGGCGCCCGGGACGGATCGGCGATCAGGCGCGCGAGCACGGCCGCGGCCTGCGGCGTCGACGCGGCGGGCGTCTCGGCGCTGGCTCCTGACGTGGTGGCGTCGAAGACCGTGCCGGCCGGCGCCTCGACCGGCGCGCCAGTCGGTGCGGCGGTCGCCGTGGCAGCCGTCGCGGCAGTCGTCGTGGCAGCCGTCGTAGCAGTCGTCGTGGCAGCCGTCGTAGCAGTCGTCGTGGCAGTGGTCGTCGCGGTGGTCGTGGCCGTGGTCTCGGCATTGGTCGCACCGGCCTGCGCGCCCGGCACTGCTGACCGGCTCAACGGCGTGATTGTCGACCGATCCGCCGCGGCGCTGGCGTGCCCGCGCCCGGGGCGCGGCGAGGCAGCGCCCCCCGCCTGCATTGCCGTGGTGTTGGCGGTTGCGACGGTGCCGCCCGCGACGGGCTCCCCTTCCCCGACGGTGCCGCTCGTGCCGACGGCGCCACCGACCAGGGGATTCGATCGAGCGGGCGACAGGCGCCGTGTCGGTGGCCACGCGACTGGCCATCGAATCGCTGACGCCGGCCGCGTCGGGCACCGTGAATGCGCCGGCGCGGCCCGCCGCGCGCGTACGTTGACTGGCCGACCCAACCGCGACGGGTGGCCCGGCGTTCTCGGCCGGTGACGGCACACCGTGGGCGCCAAGCGACGACGTCGAGTCATCCGCCCCGGAATCGACGTCGCCGGCCACCTCGGCCGGCGACATCTCGGTGACGGGGGGCAGGACGAAGGCCACGGGAACGACGATCGTCCCCGTGGCAGCCGTGAGGTCGGTGGACGTGCCGGCAACCTCGTTGCCAGCCGCATCCGCATCGCTGGTCCGCCCAGCCGTGGCGCCACCCGCACCGCGCCCGGCGCCGTCTCCCGGCATGGGCGCGCCTTCCCCGGCGAGTTGCCGGAACACGTCGGCGAACGACGGGCCCGCGCCCGGCGCCGCCCCGGCAGCGGTGCCCGGAGGAACGCCGGCGCTCGGAGCGCTGGCCGGCGAAGTGGCGGTGACGGCGTTCACGCTGTGGCCCTTACCGCTTGAGGTTCAGCGTCTCGACGAGCAGCTCGTCGGCCACGGTGATGCTGCGCGAATTGGCTTGGTAGCCGCGCTGCGCCAGGATCATCTGCGTGAACTCCTGCGCGATGTCGACGTTCGACTGCTCGAGCGCGCTGCCGAACACGCTGCCGCGGCCGCCGGTCGACGCCTCGCCGATGTTCGGGATACCCGACGCTTCGCTTTCGCCGAAGCGGTTCGAGCCGAGCTTCACGAGCCCCTGAGGGTTGTTGAAGCTGGCCAGCGCGAGCTGGGCGATGACGATGGTGCGGCCGGTGCCAATGGTGGCCTGGATGCGCCCCGAGGGGTCGATGGTGATGGGGTTGATGGTGCCGGCGGCGAAACCGTTCTGGCTGTTCGACGAGGTGGCTGACACCGCGGCGTAGCCCGTCAGCGAGGGCGTGCCGCCGGCGTCGATCAGGTCCCAGGTGAAGTTGGTCGGCGCGGCGCCGTTGGCCCACGCGGGGCTGGTGATGACGACGTCAGCCGCCGGCGCGGTGAGGGTGCCGGTCGGGCCGAACGTGACATTGCCGGTGTTGATCGAGAACGGCGTGCCGGGCGTGCCGCCGGTGACGTCCGCGCCGGGCACGCTCACGTCATAACCCCACGCGCCGGGGCCGGTGTTGGTGTAGGTGACGGTGGCCGTGTGCACGGCGCCCAAGGCGTCGTAGATCTGCACCGAGGCCGTGAAGGTGTCGCCGACCGCCGCCGAGGCGTTCAGGTTCGTGACCGTGCCGAACTGGGTCGTCGCGCCGGGCGCGCGCAGCACGCCGGGCGGCACGATGATGTCACTCGGCTGACCCGTGGTGATGATCTGGCCGGTGAGCGGATCGACCTGCGTGTAGCCCTGCACCGGCAGGCCCTCGGCCGAGACCAGGCGGCCGGAGTTGTCGAACGAGAAGTCGCCAGCGCGGGTGAACGAGCGGTCGTTGGCGCCCGAGCCGACCACGAAGAAGCCGCGGCCCTGGATGGCCACGTGCGTGGGCACGCCGGTGTTCTCGAGACCGCCCTGGTTGAAGTTGGGCGAGATGGCACCGGTCGTGACGCCCAGCCCCACCTGCATCGGATTGGCGCTGGCGCCCCCCACGGTCTGGCTCACCAGGTCCATGAAATGCACGGCGCTGGACTTGAAGGCAACCGTGTTGATGTTCGCCAGGTTGTTGCCAATCACGTTCAGCTTCTGCTGATTGGCGTTCAGGCCCGAGAGACTAGCGGAGAAACCCATGCGTGTGTCCTTCCTGTGTGAGTCGCGTCGAATGGCCGAAGTCGGTGGACGTCAGTCGCGCGGCTCACCGTGCGTCTGATAGAGGTGGTCGGAGTCGTAGAGGCCGGCGCGGGCGTCTCGCGCCAACGCAAAGCCGTTCAAGGTCTCGAGCGCGCGGCTCACCCGCAACAGGTGCGCCACCGCGCTCGCGTGGCTCACTGCCACGAGTGGATCGCTGGCCGGGTCGAAACGCCGCACTGCGTCGGCATACGACAAGGTCATCGGAATCACGTCTCTCATGCCGCTCACTGCCTCCTGCGTCGGGTCACGCGACCGTTCGCTCAGCAGGGACACTTCAAAGCGGGTGCCAGCGAGGGCGTCGCGCAGTCAGGGATTCACGCGCGAGCGGGAATGGCCGATTGGGTGGCGGGGAGCGGCGGGCGTTGCCGCGGTTTTGCTGGGGAATCCGGCGATACTGCGCCGTCGTGCGGAGCGGGCCCTGGGCCCTGCGGCGGGTCGCCGACGCTCCCTCGCGGGCAGGGAGGCGTCGGCCCGCCATCGTGCGCTGTCGGTGCACCGACAGCGCGAGGGGTCTACGCCGCGGTGGTCGGCGCCGGCGTCGATTCGCCCGCGCCTTCGATCAGCGCGGTCAGCGCGGCGATCTTCTGGTTGAGCGACTGCAGCTGTTCGAGCGAGCTGAACTGGGCGAGTTGGGCCAGGAACTCGCCATCAGCTTGCGGCTGGGTCGGGTCCTGATGCTGGAGCTGGGTGACCAGCAGGTTCAGGAACGCGTCGCGGCCGAGCGTGTCCTGCGAGGCCGGGCCCTGCGTGGGATTGGACGTCTGAAACGGCGAGGTCGCGGTGAGTGCATTCATCATGGGTGTCTCCTTCAAGGTCTGTCGCCTGCGCGAAGTGCCGTAGGCCGGCGAGCCGGTCCATGTCACGCAGTTGTTCCCGATCGCTGTCCACGCGGTAGCGCCGCCAGGCGCGTTCGCGCAGCCGTTCCAGTACCCGCCGCCGCTGCACCGCCCGCGCGTGCAGCGCCGCCGCCCGGGTCGTGGCCTGCTCGGCCTCCGTGGCGGCAATCACGCACGATGCGAGGTCGCGCCTGAGCTTCCCTATCCAACTTCGATGCCATGCGAGCACGGCCTGGGTGGCGCCCGCGGCGGTCGCGGCCGCCAGCGTTTCGGCGGCCACGCGCGCGGTCTGCGTGGCCACCGCGACAAGCGCGTGGGCCCGGGCCGTTTCGGCCTGGAAGCGCGCCAGTGCGAGCTGCAGCGTCTCTTCCTCGCGTCGCCGCAGTTCGAGCACGGCCTGAGGACGGAAGCGGAACGGCCGCATCGGCTAGAGCGCTCCCAACGCCGCCACCGCGTCGGCGAAGTCGATCAACGTGTCGGCCGGCTGGCACAGGAACGCCGCGACCTGGTCACGCCGCTCGAGGGCCCGGTCGATCCGCGGGGTCGTGCCCTTCACATACGCGCCCACGCTGACCAGGTCTTCGGTGTCGCGCAGGGTGGCGAGCCACTCACGCACCTCGGCCGCCCGGCGGCGATGGCCCACGTCGGTCACGTCGGGCATGGTGCGGCTGATGCTGGCCAGGATGTCGATGGCCGGATAGTGATTGCGCCCGGCGAGGTCGCGCGACAGCACGATGTGGCCGTCGAGAATGCCGCGCACCGCGTCGGCAATCGGCTCGTTGGTGTCGTCGCCCTCGACCAGCACCGAGTAGACGGCCGTGATGCTGCCCTTGCCGCGCACGTTGCCGGCACGTTCGAGCAGCCCCGGCAGCAGCGCGAAGACCGACGGCGGATAGCCCTTGGCGGTGGGCGGCTCGCCGGCGGCCAGGCCCACCTCGCGCTGGGCCATGGCGAAGCGCGTCACCGAATCCATCATGAGCAGCACGTTCTTGCCCTGATCGCGGAAGTACTCGGCGAGCGCCGTGGCACCGTAGGCCGCGCGCAGGCGCACGAGCGGCGGGCTGTCCGAGGTCGACACCACGACGACCGACTTGGCCAGCCCCTCGGGGCCGAGATCGTGTTCGAGGAAGCTGCGCACCTCGCGGCCGCGTTCGCCGACGAGCGCCAGCACCACCACGTCGGCCGCCGTGCCGCGCGCCATCATGCCGAGCAGCGTGCTCTTGCCCACGCCGCTGCCGCCGAAGAGACCCACGCGCTGGCCGCGGCCGCAGGTGAGCAGGCCGTCGATGGCGCGCACGCCCGTGCCAATTGGCGCCACGATCGGATCGCGGTCGAGCGGGTTCATGGCCGCCGGCCTGAGCGGCGCGCGGTCGCTGGCCTGCAGGGGCCCGAGGCCGTCGAGCGGGCGCCCCAGGCCGTCGATCACGCGGCCGAGCAGGCCGTCGCCCGCTGGCAGTGACAACACGCCGCCGCGCACGACG
This sequence comes from uncultured Acidobacteriota bacterium, assembly GCA_963814395.1. Lineage (GTDB taxonomy): Bacteria > Acidobacteriota > Vicinamibacteria > Vicinamibacterales > UBA2999 > CADEFD01. Next base: position 131,403 of record CAWFCS010000019.1, on the reverse strand, counting down.
ATGCGATCGCCGGGACGGATGCCCGAGGTATCGCCGAGCGGCACCGACAACAGACGGCCGTCGCGAAAGCCGACCACTTCGAGGGGCAAGACGCCGCCGCCCTCGGCCCGGCGCAGCTCGCACACGTCGCCCACGCGCGCACGCGGCCCTTTCGACTCCACGACCAGGCCGACCACGCGCGTGACGTGGCCGAAGATGGGCGCGGCCTCACTCTCGCGCAGCCGCCGCACGTAGGCGCCGAGCGGCACGCCGGCCACGGCCTCAGGCGGCATCATCGTGGCGCATCGCGTGCGGCGCCGGCGCCGACGATGGGTCGCCGAGCAGCGCCTGGGTCAGTTCGTCGATCTGGGCCGAGATGCCGACGTCGACCGAGCCGAATTCCGACTGCACGACGCAGCCGCCACGCCGCACCGAGGCATCCGACACGATCTGCACGCCGTGACTGGTCACGGCGGCCGACCCGCGCGCCTGCACCGTGGCCGCGTAGTCGTCGGGATGCAGGCGAATGCTCGCGGTGGCCACATCGGCCAGGCGGTCGAGCGCCACCCGGGCCATGGCCAGCAGCAGTTCGTGGTCGAGCGCCACTTCGCGGTGCAGGATCTTGCGGGCGATCGCGAGCGACAGCTCCACGACCTCACGTTCGGTACGGCGGATCAGCTCGGCGCGCAGCACCTGCAGCTCGTCGAGCGTCTGCGCCAATCGCCGCAGCATGGCGTCGGCCCGCGAGGCCGCGGCTTCCGCGCCCGCGCGCTCGCCCTGGGCATAGCCCTTGGTGAAGGCATCGCGCTCGGTCGCGGCCTCGTCGGCGGGAGCCGCAGCCATGGGCGGCGGGTCGGCCACCTGCGGCGCCCAGACCGACACGGGCACGGCTGCGGAGCGCGCGGCCACGGCCGGACCGCCCCAGGCGAAGCGGGCGGTCGGGTCGTCCGGTTCGACGCGGCGCGCCCTAGACGACATACGGCTCTCCGGCGTTGCCGCCCAGCGTGATCAGGCCTTCCTCTTCGAGCTTGCGCGCGATGGCGACCACTTCCTGCTGCGCCTTCTCGACGTCGCGGAGCCGCACCGCGCCGAGCATGTCCATCTCGTCCTTCAGCAGCTCGCCGGCGCGCTTCGACATGTTGCCGAAGAAGCGCACGCGGATCTCCTCGCTGGCGCCCTTGAGCGCCACCGTCAGCGCCTTCTTGTCGGCGCGGCTGATGATCTCGCGGATGCCGGTCTCTTCGACCGTGGCCAGGTCGTCGAACACGAACATCAGATTGCGGATCTGCACGGCCAGGTCCTGCGACTTCTCCTCGACGGCTTCGAGGGCGCGCTGACTCATGGCCCGGTCGAGGCGGTTGAAGAGCTCGGCCACGGCCCGCACGCCGCCGTGCTGCTCGCGGCTCGGGCCGCCGAGCGCTTTCAGGCGCTGGTCGATCACCACCGAGATGCGGCTGATCACCTCGGGCAGGATCTCGTCGATGCTGGCCATGCGCATCAGCACGTCGGCCCGCAGGTCGTCGGGCAGCTGCGACACGAGCTGGGCGGCGCTGCCGGGATTCAGGCGCGCCAGGATCACGGCGATGGTCTGCGGGTGCTCCCCCATGATGAACTTCGAGAGCTGCTGCGGATTGGCCTTGCCGAGCGAGGCGAAGCCGTCGGTGGCGTCGGCGGCCTTGACCACGCGGTCGATCACCCGCCGGGCCGGTTCGGCGCCCATCGACTTGAGCACCAGGCGGCGCGCGCTCTCGACGCCGCCGGTGACGAACGACGTCTTGGCGGCGTGCATCTGCGTGAACTCGCCGAAGACCGTTTCGCCCACGTCCATCGGCACGTTCTCGAGGGCGGCGATCTCGCGCACCACGGCTTCGATCTCGTGTTCGTTGAGGTGTTTGAACACCTCGGCGCAGCGGTCTTCGCCGAGCTTCATCAGCACGATCGCGGCCTTGCGCGCGCCCGACAGGGCGGGTGCCGGTGGGGGCGCCATGAACTACCGTTCTTCCTGCGCCATCATGGCGCGCACGAGCTGGGCCACGTGTTCGGGGCGATCGTCGGGCTCGGCCGGCCGGCGCGGCGCGGCGGGCAGGCGCGCGTCACGGAGCGCGCCGACGTCGCCGGTGGCGTCGAACTCCCCTTGCAGCTGGGCCACGGTCTTGGCGCCGGACGTGAGCGCGTCGGGGGCGGCGGGCAGCGCGGCGGTGCCTGGGCCGGTGAGCGATCGCGCGAGCGGACGGATCACGGCAAACAGCGCCACGAGCGCCACGAACCCTACGAGCGCGAAGCGCAACAGGTCGCCGACCGAGACGCCGAGGGTGGAGACCACGGTGGGCGACACTTGCTTCCACCACGGCGCGGGCGGCTCGATGACCAGCGGCTCACTCGAGTCGTCGAAGCCGATGTTCTCCACGGTGAGCTGGTCGCCGCGGGCGGTGTCGAGGCCGACGGCGGCCGACACGAGCCGCTGAATGCGTTCCATCTCGGCGGCGTCGCGCGGCTTGGTCGTGTGCCCGTTGCCGTCGGCGTTGGGCACGCGCACATCGTCGACCAGCACCGCCACCGAGAGCTTCGCCACCTGACCGCTCGCCTCCACGGTGTGGCGCGTCTTCTTGCCGATTTCGTAGTTCACCGTTTCGGTGGCGCGGCCCGACGTGCCCGGCGCGACCGATACGGCCGCCGTGGCCGGTGCGGTGGCGGTGGTCAGGTCGGGCGGCGCGTTGGCCCGGGCGCCCGCTACGCCGCCGGCGGCGCCGCCTGGACGCGTCGAGCTCATCGCCGACGTGGTGGTCTGGTCGGTGGAGGTCTGGCGGCTGCGAATCACCGGGGTCGGGTCCCAGACCTCTTCGGTCTCTTCCGCCGTGTCCGCTGAGACGGTCGCCGCTACGTTCACGCGCACGTGGCCCACGCCCACGACCGGCTCGAGCTGGCTGACCACCTTGGTCACGAGTTCGCGTTCGACCAGCTGCTGCCGTTCCACGGCCTGGCCCGACACATCGGCCTCGTCGGACTCGGGGGCTTCGAGAGTGGACGCCCGAAGGTGTCGACGATCACCACCGACTCGGGCCGCAGCGACTCGACCGCCGACGACACGAGCCCGGCGATGCCGGCGACCGTGGAGGCCGAGAGCGGCCGGCTGGTCCGGAGCTTGAGCACGACCGAGGCCTTGGCCTGTTCGGCCGTGCCCGTGAAGAGCGAGTCCTTGGCGAGCGCGATGTGCACGCGCGCGCTGGCCACTTCGGCGATGGTCGAGATGGTGCGCGCCAGCTCGCCCTCGAGGCCGCGCCGGTAGTTGACGTGTTCGAGGAATTCGGTGGTGCCGAACGAGGTACGGTCGAAGATCTCGAAGCCGATGCGGCCTGCGGTGGGCAGCCCCTGCGACGCGAAGTCGAGCCGCAGTTCGTCGACCCGCACCGCCGGCACGAGCAGCGTGCTGCCGCCGTCGTCGAGCACGTAGGGCGTGTTGGCCGCCTTGAGCTTGGCGATCACGGCCTGCGCCGACTCGGGATCGAGGTCGCGGTAGAGCGTGGTGTAGGACGGCGCGTTGGCCCAGTAGGCCGAACCGGCGACGACTCCCACCACCGCCACGAAGGCGGCGATCAAGCTGGCGATCTGGCCAGCCGAGAGCGTCGTGCTCAGGCGCTTGACGTGCGCGAGGATCTGTTGGGGGTTCACGACTCAGCTGCGATCAGATGGGCATGCGCATCAGATCCTGATACGCCTGCACGAGCTTGTTGCGCACTTGCACGGTGAGCTGCATCGAGACCTCGGCGCGCTGCAGGGCGAGCATCGCCGTGTGCACGTCGCCAGTGCCGTCGGCCATGGCCGCCACCGCCTGGTTGGCGTCACCGGCCGAGTCTTCCACCGACGAGAGCAGCGCCGAGAGCGACTCGCCGAAGGTGCTGTCGCCCGCGCCGCTGACGGCGCCGGCGGCGCTCGTCTTCGCGACGCCGCCGAGTGAGGGGAGCGATCCGACGGGCGTGATGGCCATGGGTTACCGTCCCAGCTCCAGCGCGCGCTGGATGGTGTCGCGAATCAAGTTGATGGCCGTGAGGTTGGCCTGGTAGGCGCGGGCGGCGCCGAGCATGTCGACCATCTCTTCGGGTACGTCGACGTTGGGCGTCGCCACGAAGCCCTGGTCGTCGGCGTCGGGATGGGAGGGCTCGTAGCGCCGGCGAAACGCGTCCTGGTCCTGAATCACTTCGTTCACCGTCACGCCCACGGCCTGGGCACGGCCGAGCGCGCCCGCGAACGGATTGGCGTCCATGGGCGTGGCGCTCAAGACCACGTCGCGCCGGCGATACGGCTGACCGTCGGGCCCGCGCGTGGACTCGGCATTGGCGATGTTCGAGACGGCCACTTCGATGCGCGCGCGCTGCGCGTCGAGGGCGCTGGCACTGGCGTTGATGGCGCTGGATAGTCCGGACATGGTTAGCGGCCTTCGTTGATGGCGTAGCGCACCAGCCGGAACTTGGCGGTGAGCGCGGTCTGCGCGCGGCTGAATTCGCCGCCGGCGCGGGAGAGCGCGAGCAGCTCCCGATCGAGCTGGACGTTGTTGCCGTCGCGGCGCGAGGCCAGCCCGGGCACGTCCACGGGCTCGCCAGCGCCCGGCGACGCGGACAGGTGTGAGGCGTTGGTGCGGCGCACCGACCCGAGTTCGCTGTCGAGCGCATCGTCGAACGACACGTCGCGCGTGCGATACCCAGGCGTGTCGAGGTTGGCGAGATTGCTCGCCGCCACCGTCTGCTTGGCGACGGCGTTGTTCAGTTGTCGACCGAGCGCCGACAAGATGGCGGCGTCACTGATCTCAGGCACGCCTGCCCTACAGCAAGACCGGTGCCCACTCCGCGAGCGGGCACGACGCGATTCAAGAATGCGGGAACACGGCCGATTCCCTGCGGAAGGCCAGCGCGCATGTCGGCGCGCCGACAGATCAGCGTCGGCGGGACGTCGCCAGCTCTTGGCTGCCGATGGTCTCTTCGATGCGGGCGAGGGCGGCCTCGATCCGCAGCAGGCGTTCGGCGAGGTCGGGCTGCGAGGGGCTGCTGCGGGCGGGCGCCTCTCCGTGCATGAGCTGACGATTTTCGCGTTCGAGCGACTCGCGGTCGCCGATCCGGCGCAGGATCACGTCGAGCTGACCCAGGGAGAAGGGCTTGGTCAGATAGTCGTAGGCCCCCAGGCGCACGGCCGAGATGGCCGAGTCGAGCGACGCGTAGCCCGTCACGATCACGACATAACTGGAGGCATTCGCTTGACGCGCGGCGCGCAAGACCGCCAATCCATCGGCGCCCGGCAGGCTCAGATCGGTGACGACCAGGGTGAAGCGGCCATTCGACCGCTCGAGCATGCTGATCGCGGAGCGTCCGTCGATCGCCCCCGTCACCGCCATGCCCTGCTTGGTCAAATACGCGACGATGACTTCGCGAACGGCCTCGTCGTCGTCGACGACCAGGGCTTCGGTGCGGGAAAACAGTTCCGGTGGCATGGTCGTTGCTGGCCTCACTACCCGTTAGCAATCGGCAATGCGACGAAAAACTGTCGCCGCCGCGCGCCGCGTCCGATAAGTCACACTGCAGGCACGTGAAGGACCCCATGACCCAAGCTCCCCCCCCGACCGTCCTCGTCGTCGAAGACGAAGCCACGCTGCGTGAACTGATCGCCGAATCGCTGGAAAGCCAGGGGTTTGCCGTGGCGCAGGCGGCCGACGCCAAGGACGCGATGGAACGGCTGGCCGGCTTTGCCTACGACGCGCTGGTCGTCGATCTGCGCCTGCCCGACGCCGACGGCATGGACGTGCTCGACGCGGCGCTCGCCCGCTATCCCGAAATCCGCTCGGTGGTGATGACCGGCTTCGGCGGCGTGGAAGAGGCGGTGCGCGGCCATCAAGCGGGGCGCCATCGACTTCCTGATCAAGCCGTTCCAGCTCGGTCAGCTCGCGCATGTCCTGCACGCCGGCATCACCGAACGGCGCCTGCGCCTCGAAAATGCCCAGCTCCGCGCGCAATTGCACGACCGCTTCAGCTTCGACAGCGTGATCGGCCGCAGCGCCGCCATGCAGCACGTCTTCTCCACCCTCGAGCTCGTGTCGCCGATGAACAGCGGCGTGCTCATCCAGGGCGAGACCGGCACGGGCAAGGAACTCATCGCCCGCACCATCCACTTCAACAGCCCGCGCCGCGACCAGCACTTCGTCGCCTTCAACTCGGCCGCCATTCCCGAGAGCCTGGCCGAAGCCGAACTCTTCGGCCACGTGAAGGGCGCCTTCACCGGCGCCGTCAACTCGCGCGTCGGCCGCTTCGAGCTCGCCCACAAGGGCACGCTCTTCATCGACGAAGTGGGATCGATGTCGCTGGCCCTGCAGGCCAAGCTGCTGCGCGCGCTCCAGGAGCGCGAGGTGGAGCGGGTCGGCGAGTCGAAGGCCGTTCAAGTTCGACATCCGCGTCATCGCCGCGAGCAACGTCGACCTGCGCAAGCTCGTGAAGGAAGGCTCGTTCCGCGAAGACCTGTTCTACCGGCTGAACGTGGTGCCGATCACCCTGCCGCCGCTGCGCAACCGCCGCGAAGACGTGGCGCTCATCGCCCAGCACTTCCTGCAGAAGTCGTGCAAGAGCAACGGCCTCTCGCCGCGCGTGCTCGGTCAGGCGACCCTGCGCGCGCTCATGGATCTACGCGTGGCCGGGCAACATCCGTCAGCTCGAGAACGCCATCGAACACGCCGTCGCCATGAGCGGCGGCGAGCAGGAGATCGCGCCCTCGATGCTGCCCGAAGACATTCGCCACCCCGGCCAGGCGACGATGCTCACGCCCGTCACCATTCCCGACGAGGGCCTCGACTTCACCTCGGTGATGACCTCACTCGAGCGGGAACTGCTGCGGCGCGGCCTCGAGAAGACCGGCGGCAACAAGCGGCAGGCCGCGCGTCTGCTCAACCTGAGCCGCACGACGCTCATCGACAAGCTGAATCGCCTGGGCGGCGACGAAGCCGTGTCGGCGGCTTAGGCGCAGCCCCGTACGGTCACGCCGCGCAAAGGTCAGCCGCCTGGCCCTGCACCCGGCGCGCGCGGCCACGTCACGTGGAACGCGGCGCCGCCAGCGTCCGCCGGCGTGCACGTGAGCGTGCCGCCATCGAGGGCGGCGAGGTCGCGCGACACGATCAGGCCGATGCCGAGTGCCCCGGCCGTGGTTCCTGGGTTCGGCGGCCACGCAAAGAGCGTCGCCTCACGGCCGACGGTCACGCCCGGGCCGTTGTCGGCCACCGTCACGGTCACGCGTTCGGCATCGCCGCCCACATGCACGGTGAGGGCAGCGCCGCCCCGACCCGCCAGCGCCTGCTCGGCGTTCACCAACAGGTTGAGCACCACCTGCAGCACGCGTCCAGCGGCGGCGTGTGCCGGCGCGTCGTCGCCGGTGACCGAGACCGCCACGCGCCCCTTGCGTAAGGCATAGAGCCGCAGCGCGACCGCCTGCTCCACGAGCGCCTTGATGCGCACGGCGCCCGTGGACGCGCCGGTATCCCGCGCAAACGCGTTCAGTGCCTGGAGCGCCGCGGTGGCCTGGCCCGACTGGGCGACGATCGAGCCGGTGCGGCGCGTGATGGCCTCGGGGGTCGGGTTCATGGCCAACACCTCAGCCGCGCCACTCACCACCTGCAGGATGTTGTTGACGTCGTGCACGGTGGTCGACAGCAGGCGCGTGACGAGCGCCTGGCGGTTGACGAGCGCGAGCCAGTCGGGCGGCGGGCGATGCCCGGTCCAGGCGATGGGCGCGGCGGCGGCGGACACAGGCGGAAACCTTAACACGGCCACGCCACGCCGCCCTCAATCTCGAGCGGAACCGGCCGATGTTCCTGGCCTGCTGCGCGCGCGCCGCGAGACCTGGGCATGCGTGTTCTCGGACGATGCGACCACGGCGCTCGACCTGCTGGAGACGTTCGCCCCCGACGCGGTGGTCTCGGACATGCTCATGCCCGGCCTCGACGGCGCGGCGTTCCTGGCGGCCGCGGCCACCCGGCGTCCAGTGATGGCTCGCTTCATCCTGTCGGGGGAAGTCGGCGCCGGCACCCTCGTGCGCACGGCCATGGCCGCGCATCAGTGCCTTGCCAAGCCGTGCCGCGGCGCAGCGCGCCGCCAGCACGGGCCTGCTGCTCACCGACCTCGAACGCGACCACTTCGGCCTCACCGCCACCCAGGCCTTCGCGCACCTGCTGCGGCTGTGGGGACTTCCGCCGGTGCTCGCGGGGTGGGTGGGGCAGAGCGGCGAGGCCGCGGCGCTGCCACTCACCGGATTCTCGGTGCCCGGCCTCGTGCACGTCGCTGGGGGCATCGTGGACATGCTCGACCAGCACGACCTGCCCGAGGCAACGCGCGCCTCCCTCGACCAGATGGGTCTCACCGGCCGCCTCGAGACGTGGGGCACTGTGGCGGCCGTGGCTGTGGGCCGGGCCGCGTGACAACTACAGGCGTCGGGAGACATCGAATAATCTGTGCAGTTGGCTGCTCAAAAGTGTAGTCTCTGTGGTAAAGCGGGGCCTAATGAGGTGGCCCCTGGTTTCCAGCCCCTAATTCTTGAGACCTCTGACACGAGGCCCAGGTCGAGGTCCGGATGCGAGATTGGCTCACAGTGGTGCCCCGCTTGCCCGGGGCCGTTCGATCGTTCGTCTCGGCGCTCGGGTCACCGGCGCCGGCCGTCGACGAGGGTTTCTCCGCACTCTTCGAGGCCAGCCCCCTCCCGCTCGTCATCAGCGCGGCAGATACCGGCGAAATCCTGGCCGTGAACGCCGCCACCCAAGCCGTGTCGGGCTGGCCGGCGGCCGCGCTGCGCGGCAAGTCGGTCTACGATTTCGGCCACTACGCCACTCCAGACGATCGGGCGGCGCAGTTGGCGGCATTGCAGCAGGTGCCGGTGCTGTCGCGCGAGGTGCGGATCACGGTGGCCGGCGGTCAGGAACTGCGGCTGCTCGCGCACACGAGCCGGCTGGCGTACGAGGGCCGGCCCTGCTTCCTCACCGCCATGACCAACATCACCGCGCTCAGCCGGATGGAAGAGGGCCTGCTCTTCGCGCAGCGCATGGAGGTGATCGGCAAGTTCTCGGGCGGCGTGGCCCACGAGTTCAACAACCTGCTGACCGTGATGCAGGGCCACCTCGATGCCCTGGCCGACGAACTGGGTGACGGCTCGACGTCGCGGCACCGCGTCGACACGTTGCGGCGGTCGGTGGCCGAGGCCACCCACATCACCTCGGGGCTGCTCACCTTCGCCGGGAGGAACCCGGCGCACGCCATGGTGCTCGATCTCGAATGTGGCCCTCGCCGGCCTCGCCACCATCGTCGAGGGCACGCTGGGCGAGACCATCGAGGTCGAGTGGCGCTACTGCCCCACGCCGGCCACCGTCGTGATCGGGCAGGCCCACGTGGCTCAGGTCGTGCTGAATCTGGCGCTGAACGCCCGCGAGGCCATGCCGAACGGCGGTCGCCTCGCGGTCTCGACCGAACGCCTGACCGTGCCGGCCGGCAGCGAAGCCGTGCCTGGCCCCGGGCATTGGGTCGCGCTGCGGGTGACCGACACCGGCCAAGGCATGGCCGAAGACGTACGCCGCCATGCGTTCGAGCCGTTCTTCACCACCAAGGGTCCCGGCCAGGGCACCGGGCTCGGCCTGTCGATTTGCCGGGGCATCGCCGAACAGGCCGGCGGCCACATCCTGGTGGACTCGGAACCCGGCCGGGGCACGACCATGCATTTCGTGTTGCCGTGGGCGGATGCGCCAGTCGAGGTCACCGCGGCCCCGGCGCAGGCGCTGCCGCACCAGGGCGGCCGCGTGGTGCTCCTGGTCGAAGACGAAGGCGACGTGCGCGACATCGTGGCCGAGATTCTGCGGCGGGCCGGCCATGTCGTGCACCCTGCCAGCGGACTGGCCAGCACGCTCGAACTGCTCGAAGGCGGCCTGGGCCGCGTCGATCTGCTGCTCACCGACCTGGTGCTCCCGGGAGGCAACGGGCTCGAAGTGGCCACACGGGTGCGCGCGCAGTATCCCGACATCCCGGTGCTGTTCATGTCGGGCTACTCCGAAACGGTCTTCTCGGGCGGCGCGTCGGTGGAGCACCTGCTGCAGAAGCCCTTCACGTCCCGCACCCTGCTCGACGCCATCCACGATCTGCTCGACGGCCGCTGAGCCAGCCGCGCCGGAGCGCCGCTATTCAAGTCGCGGCGCTGACCGGTCGATGACTCGGGCAACCCATGACCGTTGCCGCTGAACACGTCCACGTCGCCCGCCAACCCATCCTCGACGCGCGCCAGCAGGTGTTCGGCTACGAGTTGCTCTACCGCGGCTCGGCCGACGCCTCGGCCTTTGCCGGCAATGCCGAACACGCCTCGGCCCAGGTCATCGGCGACGCGCTGCTCGCGATCGGATTCGACACCTTGACCGACGGCCGCCGTGCCTTCGTCAATCTGGCGACCGAGACGCTGATGACGGATGCCAGCAACGTGCTCGACCCGGAACAGGTGGTGCTCGAGATTCTCGAGAACGTCGCGATCACCCCCGAGGTGGTGGCGATGTGCGCGTCGCTCGACGAGCGCGGCTACATGCTGGCGCTCGACGACTTCGTGCCCGGCTCCGACGCGGAAGCCCTGGTGCCGCACGTGAAGTTCGTGAAGCTCGACGTGCTGGCCCTGCCGCCCGCGATCCTGACCGAGACGGCCGGCCGCATGCTCCGGCAAGGCGTGTCGGTGATTGCCGAGAAGGTCGAGACCAGCGCCGACTTCGAACGCGCCAAGGCCGCCGGCTGCGCGCTCTTCCAGGGCTACTACTTCTGCCGGCCGACCACCTTCTCGGCACGGGCGCTGACGGCTAATCAGGTGACGCAGATGCGCCTGATGGCCGCGCTCTACAAGCCCTCGGTGTCACTCGGCGCCATCGAAGACCTGCTGAAGCACGACGCGTCGCTGACCTACCGCGTGCTGCGCACGGTCAACTCGGCCGGCTTCGGTCTGCGCCGCGAGGTCGGCTCGATCCGCGAAGCGCTGCTGCTGCTCGGGCTGGAGCAGATCCGCAAGTGGACCTCGATCTGGGTGCTGGCCGGCATGAACAAGGGCCCCTCGGAGCTCGTGACCATGACCGTGCTGCGCGGGCGCAGTTGCGAGCTGCTCGGCCAGAGCGTGGGCGGACCCGGCAGCGACGGCGGCTACTTCCTGCTCGGCCTCTGTTCGCTGCTCGACGTGCTGCTCGGCCAGCCGATGGAAGACGTGCTGCGGGAGTTGCCGCTCGACGAAGGCATCCGCTCGGCGCTGCTCGGTGACGACAACACCGCGCGCCGGGTGCTCGACGCCGTCGTGCATCACGAGCAGGGCCGGTGGCCCGAGTCCTCGGCGCTCACGCGCGCGCTCGGCTTGCCCGAGGATCGCCTGCCCACGGCCTTCGCCGACGCCCTCGCCTGGGCCCGCGCGCTGACCCGCGCGACCGCCGCCTGACCTGCGCCCGCCCGGCTGATCGCCAGCCCCGTTGCACAGAATCTTTGCGGGCTGCACGGTTTCGTGTGCGGCCCAGTGCCATGATGCGTCTGCCGTCGGTTTGCAGGCCGCCCGGCAGAAGGGCCGTCGTGAGTTCTCAGTCTCCGGGTAGGCGCGCCGGACACCTCCCCCCGGCACGCCGTACCGTGCTCGTCGCCGGCGGCTCGGACCAGCAGCGGGCGATGCTGGCGGGCAGCGCCACCGCGCACGGCTACGGGGCGGAAATGGCGGCCGACGCCGGCGCGGCGTTGTCCGCCCTCGTGATGCACGCGCCTGACGCCGTGGTGCTCTGCGACGCCACACCGGGCTTCGACGCGCGCGAGGTCTGCCGGCGCCTCCGCGCGCACGCGGGCTCCCGAAACACGCCGGTGGCCCTGCTCCTGGCGCCTGACGCAGAGATTCCCATCAGCCCGACGTTCGACGCCGACGTGCTGCCCACCGACGCGTCCGCGGGCGCGCTGGTCACCTGGCTCGATGCGCGTCTCCCGCCCGAAGCCTCGGCCGCCGACTGGCTGCGCCTCACCCTGGCCCAGCAGACCACGCCCGACGACGCGCCCGCCGTGGCCGGCGACGGCATGACCGACGTGACCTGGCGACTGCTCTTCGACCATCTCGACGACGGCGCCGCCCTGGTCGAACACGACGGGCGGATCCGCGCGGCCAACCCTGCCCTGGCGCGTCTCTTCGGCCTGGCGTCGGCCGACTACTGCGCCGGACGTCACCTGCTCGACGTGTTGCCCGACGCCTCCACGGTGGCACAGGCGGCCGGCAGCGGCGGTCCACCCACGCTCACGACCACCATCCGCAGCGGCGATGGGCCGCCGATTCCGCTCGACCTGCAGTTCATCCCCGCCGGCCGCGGCGCCGGCGCGCCGGTGTTCATGACGGTGCGCAACCAGCACTGGCGTCAGGCCGCGGAACAGGCGCGGCGCGACAACCACGACCTGGCCGAGCAGCTGCGCCGCTCCCAGAAGATCGGCGCGCTCGGGCGGCTGGCCGGCGGCGTGGCGCATGACTTCAACAACCTGCTGCAGGTCATCGGCGGCTATGCCGAGGCGCTCGGCGTCGACTCGCTCGACCTGCCGTCCCGCCGCCGCCTGCTGCGGCGCATCCAGCGCGCCACCGATCGCGCGGCGTCGCTCACGCGGCAACTGCTCGCCTTCGGGCGCCGCCAGGTGCTGGTGCCGCAGGTGCTCGATCTGAACGTGACGGTGTTGTCCCTCGAACACATGCTGGCGCGGGTCATCGGCGAAGACGTGCAGTTCGTGAGTTCCCTCGCCCCGGACCTGCAGCGCGTCAAGGTCGACCCGGGACAAATCGAGCAGGTGGTGCTCAACCTCGCCCTCAACGCGCGCGACGCCATGGCCGACGGCGGCACCCTCGAAATCGCCACCGCCAACTTCGTGTTGCCCGACAGCTGGACCCACCCGGCCCTGCCGGTCACGGTGCCCGCCGGCAGCTGGGTGCTGCTCTCGGTGCTCGACAGCGGCACGCGGCATGGACAGCGAGACGGCGGCGCAAGCCTTCGAGCCGTTCTTCACGACCAAAGACGCGAGCCGGGGCAGCGGCCTGGGCCTGTCGATGGTCTACGGCATCGTGAAGCAGAGCGGCGGCTACACCTGGATCGAAACCGCGCCGGGCGCTGGTACCAGCGTGCACGTGCTGCTGCCCGCCGTCGACGAGGAGGTGGCCGCTCCCCTCCGCGAAGACGCCGCCGGGCCGGCGCGTGCGGACGGCACCGGGGGCGTCGTGCTGCTGGTCGAGGACGACCCCGAAGTGCGGTCGCTGTTCTCCGCGTTCCTGCGGGACGGCGGCTATCAGGTGGTGGAAGCCGCCGATGGCCAGCAAGCGCTCGAGGCCTTCGAGCGGCAGGCTGACAGCATCGACGTGGTGATGACCGATGTGGTCATGCCCAACGTGAGCGGTCCGGCCCTGGCCAGCGCGTTGCGGGCCCGCCGGCCCGACGTGAAGGTGCTCTACGTGTCGGGCTACACCGAGCAGCTCGAGCTCGGCGGCCCAGAACCGAACACCACCCATCTGCCCAAACCGGTTACCAGAGGCGCGCTTCTGAAGCACTTGGCCTTGCTGCTCGGCACCGCCGAACCTGGCGCCTGACGCCGGCCAGATGTAACGGGGTCAGACCCCTTTGGCACGGCGCTTGCGCCGATTGAGCATTGAAGAGCGGGCCGAGGTGGCCGATTCCCCGGGGTGAGACCACGGTGGACAGCAACGAACCCTCGACCACGCTCGCCGACCTCGCGCCCGCGCCGCCGCCGGCCAAGAGCCGCCTCCTGCGGCGCAACTGCGAACTGCCCCCGATCCCGACGGTGGCAGTGAAGCTGCTGAGCCTGCTGGGCAAGGACCAGGTAGGGCTCGGCGACGTGGCGGCCACGATTGCCGCCGACGCCACGATTGCCGCCGAAGTGTTGCGCGCCGCCAACACCGCCTACTACGGCGTGCGGGGCGAGGTCACGAGCCTGCACCACGCCACGACCCTGCTCGGCATCGGCCGGATTCGCGCGCTGGCGGCCACCATCGGCCTGCGCCGCTATCTCGGCCACGCCTTGCGCCTCCCCGCGGTGCAGCGCTGCTGGCGCCACAACCTGGCCTGCGCGGCCACGGCCGAGCAGATTGCGCTGCGGCTCGGCGGCAACGCCGCCGACGCCTACTCGGCCGGTCTGCTCCACGACATCGGCCGGCTGGCGCTCATCGTGGCGCATCCCGTGCAATACCCGGCGTTCCTCGACGCCGCCGACGTGCGCGGCCAGCAGCTGCTGGCCCTCGAGCGTGACCTGCTGGGCATGGACCACTGCGAGGCCGGCCACTGGTTCACGCAGCAGTTGCTGCTGCCGCAAGTGTTCCAGGACATCGCCCTGCACCACCACAATCCAGACGCCGTGGGTCCCACCGAGATGCTCGCGCGCGTGGGCGTCGCCTGCCGGCTGGCCGAGTGGATGGGCTTCTGGGTGACGCCGCCCTCGGAGCAGGAGATGAAGACGCCGGTGCCGATCGAGAGCCTCGTGTTGCCGCTGCCGCTGACGCAGCGCGTGACGCTGCTCAGCGAGGCAGACGATCTCGTGGCTGACGTCGATGAACAAGTGCGCTCGACGGAACGCATGTTCCAGAGCTAACATCCCATTCAAGTTTGCCGCCCCCGTGCCGATGTCCCGACCAGGGGGCGGGGTGAACAATCCAGGCGGAGCAGGCAGATGGCGCACCGGACTCGCGGTGGCGCCGGCCCTGGTGCAGGCGATCCGCCCGCACGGGGGACCGGTGCCCCCCACGTCGGCCCCACGTCGCCCGACACCCGCGTCCCTCCGGACGCCGGCGCCGTCCCTGCCGATCCGCCCGCGCGGCACCCGCCGACAGGCCCGCTGCGCATGACCCCTTTCGAGCGGGCATGGCTGGTCGAACCCCAGACCGGTGAGGCGGACGCCGCTGCGCCGACCCTGCCCGCGGCGCGGCCGCGCCGCCTGGCCGTGGCCGATGTGAGTGCGAGCGTACCGCTCGAGGCCATTGGCGAAGGCCTCGCCGTGATCGACCGCGATGGCCACATCGGCCAGGTGAATCCGGCGCTCGAGCGCTTGCTCGGCGCCGCCGCCAGCGCGCTGCTGGGCACGCGTCTCGACGCCTGGGTCTCGGCGCCCTCGCCCGACGACGGCGCCGCCAGCGGCCCGCTCGCACCGCCCAGTCCGACGCCCCGGCGCGAGGCGACGGCCCGCCGGGCTGACGGCACCGAGTTCCCCGTCGACGTCACGGTGGCACCGTTTGGCGGCCTGGGGCGCGCGGTGGCCACCCTGCGCGACGCGTCGGACCGGCGCCGGCTCGACCAGGCCCTGCAGGACAACAAAGACCTCACCGAGCAGCTGCGCCGCTCGCAGAAGATCGGCGCCCTGGGCCGCCTGGCCGGCGGCGTGGCCCACGACTTCAACAACCTGCTGCAGGTGATCAGCGGCCATGCCGAGGCGCTCGGCGGCGAGGTGCTCGACGCGTCGGCACGCCGCCGGCTGCTCGGCAGTATCCAGACCGCCACTGACCGGGCCGGCTCGCTCACCCGCCAGTTGCTCGCCTTCGGCCGCCGTCAGTTGTTGATGCCCGAGGTGCTCGACCTGAACGTGACGGTGCTGACGCTCGAGCGCATGCTCACGCGCGTGATCAGTGAAGACGTGCAGCTCGTGAGCACGCTGGCGCCGGACTTGCGGCCGGTGATGGTCGACCCCGGCCAGATCGAACAAGTGCTGCTGAACCTGGCGATCAACGCGCGCGACGCCATGGTCACCGGCGGCACACTCGAGATCGCCACGGCCAACTTCGACCTGCAGGAACCGTGGGCTCATCCCTCGCTGCCCGTGCGGGTGCCGCAGGGCGCCTGGGTGCTGCTGTCGGTGCGCGACACCGGCTGCGGCATGGACGAAGACACGGCGGGTCAGGCCTTCGAGCCGTTCTTCACCACCAAGGACAGCACCAAGGGCAGCGGCCTCGGCTTGTCGATGGTCTACGGCATCGTAAAACAGAGTAACGGCTACACCTGGATCGACACGGCCCCGGGGGCCGGCACGGCGGTGCACGTGCTCCTCCCCGCCGTCGACGCGCCGGTGGGTCCGCGGCGGCAGCGGCACGACACGCTGGTGCAGACGCCGCCACCGGCGTCGGGGGCCACGATCCTGCTGGTCGAAGACGACCCGGAGGTGCGCAACCTGTTCTCGCGCTTTCTCGACAAGGCCGGCTACCGCGTGATCGAGGCGGTCGATGGCCGCGACGCGCTCGAGACGTTCGACGCGCGCGCCGCCGAGATCGACCTGGTGATCACCGACGTGGTCATGCCCAACGTGAGCGGGCCGGCCCTGGCCAGCGCGCTGCGCGCCCGGCGGCCGGACATCAAGGTGCTCTACGTGTCGGGCTACGCCGAGCAGCTCGAAGCGGAGGCCGCCACCGGTCCCAACGCCACGCTGCTCCACAAGCCCGTGACGCGCGTCCGGCTCGTGGACGAAGTGGCGGCGCTGCTGCGCGGCACGCCGCTGGCGTAACCCGGCGCTCATCCCCGCCGCGCCGGCTCGCGTGGCCACAGTGACCGGTAGGTCGGCACGCCCCGATCCGGGGCCCGTCGCACCACCCACGAGAAGAGCGCCAACGCCGCCGTCCACCCAACGGCCAGACGCAGCAGTCCAGGCCAGAGCGGCGTGGTGAGCGCCACGGCACCGAGACGCTCACCGGCCAGGAAGGCGAGCGGTCCCCCGACTGCGCCGAACAGCAGCGCCGGCACGGGCCGCGCGAGCACGGAGCGTCCGCTGTAGCGGAAGGTCGTCGCGAACTGGGCCCAGAGCGCCAGCAGCCACAGCGGCGGCAGGCCCGCCGGAGGCGCCCCCGACAACAGCCGATACGTGCCGGTCTGCAGTTGCCACGTCTCCACCGCCAGTCCAGTGACCGTGGCGAGGGCCAGCAGGCCCAGCTCGCGGCGCCGTTCGCGCGCCAGGTAGAGATGCAGCGCAATCAGCCCGGACGCCAGCACGGCACCGGCGTCACCGTGACCGAGCGCCGCGCCCACCACTGCCGCGACACCATCCGGCCTGATAGGCCGCATAGTTCACGACGGCCGTGACGCGCGGTGTCACCGGCGGCGGCTGGGCGGCAGGGTGACGGTGTAGAGCTCGCGGCCGTCGCGATTGTGCAGACTCGCGCGCAGCGCGTCGGTCTCCGCCTCCACGACCAGACGCCCGAAGAACTGGAGGCCCTCGCTCGGCGGACGATTGGGCTTCATGCCGGCGGGGATGCCGAGGAACCGCACCTCGGGACCGAAGGTGGCGTCGAGCGCATTCGGGCCGAAGGTGCCGGCGTGCAGCGGTCCGGCCACGAACTCCCAGAACGGATCGAATTCGGTGAAGCGGGCGCGCGCCGGGTCGTAGTGATGCGCGGCGGCATAGTGCACATCGCCCGTGATCCACACGACGTTGTCGATCTGCTCGTCGCGCATGAAGCGCAGCAGGTCGGCGATTTCGAGTTCCCGCCCGAGCGGCCCGCCGGGCTCGCCGTTGGCCACGGCCTCGAAGTGCGAGGGAAAGTCGCGCACGACCAGGCCAAGCGGCAGACTGCTCGCCATGATCTTCCAGCGGGCCGTGCTGGCCACCAGCGCGCGCTTCAGCCACGCCACCTGCGCCGCGCCGAGCAGCGCCGAGGCGTCGGACGCCACCGCCTGCACGTTCGCGCTGTTCGAGCCGCGGTAGCTGCGGTGATCGAGCAGGAACACCTCGACCGGTCCGTAGCGCACCGATCGATAGAGCCGCTCGGGATCGACGCCGTCGATCGGCAGCGGCGTGTACTCGATGCACGCCTGCCGCGCGCGCGCGGCCAGCAGCGCCACCGACTTCACGGCGTAGCGCGGGTCGTCGTCCTGTCGCCGCTCCGGAAACCAGTTGTCGCGCACCTCGTGGTCATCCCACACGGTGAGCTGCGGCACCACCGCGTTGAAGCGCCGCATGTGCGCGTCCTGCAGGTTGTAGCGGTAGGCGCCGCGGTACTCATCCAGCGTCTCGGCCACCTTGCTCTTGGCGGCGCTGGTCAGGTTGCGCCACATCGTGCCGTCGTCGAGCTTCACCTCGGCCACGACCGGCGCGTCGGCGTAGATGGCATCGCCCAGATTCACGAAGAGATCCGGCTCGGCGCCGAGCATGCTCGCGTAGGTACGCATGCCGTCGTGGGCGGGATCGAGGCCCCACCCCTGCCCCACCGTGTCGGCCGAGAACACCAGCGACACGTCGCGGCTGCCCGGCGCGGGCGAGGTGGTGAGCTGCCCGACCGTGGGCTCACTCCAGCGCCGCACGTCGGCCAGGTCCTGGAACAGCACGCGGTAGAAGAGCCGCTGCCCCCGCGGCAGATCGGTGAGCTGCACGCGCGCGGTGAAGTCCGAGCTCTCGAGCGCCGCCGGTCCGGCCACCCGCCGCGCGCCGGCGAACGTGTCGCTGGTGGCGTACTCCACCACCATCCGCGCCGCGCGAT
Source organism: uncultured Acidobacteriota bacterium (assembly GCA_963814395.1). Taxonomy (GTDB): domain Bacteria; phylum Acidobacteriota; class Vicinamibacteria; order Vicinamibacterales; family UBA2999; genus CADEFD01. Next base: position 112,932 of record CAWFCS010000019.1, on the reverse strand, counting down.
CCGCCCGCGCCCACACCACTGCGGCATCTTCGCCGACGAGCGTCGACGCCACACCGTCGGTGACGACCGGCCGCGCGCCCGCGCCCATCGCGACAGAAGGCGCCTGCCCGAACACGCGCCTCGAGGCCGCGAAGGCCGTGCTCGCAACAAGGCCCCCGAGCACGGCACGGCGGCTCAGAGGCAGGGGCTGGGCCTCACAGGACGGGGACTGGGGACTAGGGACTAGGGACTGGGGCTCACATCTGCCGGCCGTGACGACATTGCGATTCATCGACTGACCTCAGCGTGACGGTGAGCTAGAGAGATAGCGTGACAGTGAAAGAGCGAGACTGGAGCTCTTGGCGAGCCCCAGCCCCTAGTCCCTAGCCCCTGTCCTCTTAGAACGAGTACTTCACCGCCAACTGCACGACGCGGCCATCCTCGGCCACGGTGATCTGGCCGAACGGCGCCGTGCCGATGACCCGCCGTTCGGCTGCCGGAAGCGCGCCTGGTTCCAGCACGTTGAAGGCCTCGAGCGCGCACCTGCACCCGGTGATGCCCAGGAAGTCGAAGTTCTTGAACACCGACAGGTCGGTGCGCTGGAAGCCGGGGCCGCGCACGGTGTTCCGTCCGGCGTTGCCGAACCGCGTGCCCGTCTCGGCCAATGGCAGCACGGTGAAGCAGCTCGTGTCGAAGTACTGCGCCGTGGTCTTGGGCCCGTCGTTCGGGTCGCAGGTCACGTCGGGACGCGACGTCTGATAGCGGATGTCGAGCACGCCGCCCTGATTGACCGACAGCGGGAAGCCCGATTGCGCCTGGTAGATGCCGTTCAACTGCCAGCCGCCCGCAATGGCGCGCAACGCCGTCGCGCTGCCGTCGAGGCGCGGCAACTCGTAGCCAAAGCTCAGCACGAAGCGGTGCCGCGCATCGAACAGCGCCGGGCCCTTCTCGGCTGCAAGCGCGCGCTCGATGCTGGCCTCGTCGCCCTGCACCACCGGCAACACGGGTCGCGATTCACCGCCGATGTTGAGGCCTGACACGTGGTCGGTGGCCTTGCCCAAGCGTGTATGACGCCAGCACGTTCAGGCCGCGCGTCGGCAGCAGGCGCAGGCTCGTCTGCAGCGAGTCGTACCACGACTGCGCCACCGAGAACGTCGGCCGCACGAGCGAGTAGGCCGGCATCAGGCGCGCGCCGCGCGTGGTCTGACCGGCCGCGTAGACGCCCGGATTGACCTCCAGGAACATGGGCAGGTTGAAGCCGCGCGAGCCCACGTACGCCACCTCCGCGCCAAGATTCCTGGCCACCTGCCGCTGCACGCCGAGGTTGAAGTGGTAGGCGTAGGGCGACTTGAACTCGTCGCCCCAGCCGATCACCGTGAGGTTGGCCGGAAACGGGTTGGGCGGACCGGCCACCGCCGCCAGCGGATCGGCGAGCGTGATGGACGTGGGCGTGTTCAGCTCGACGAGCGGCGTGAACGGCGGCGACAACACGCCGCTCTGGAAGAAGTCGCCCTGGCCGGCCAGCGCGTCGTAGAACACGCCGAAGGCCGAGCGCACGCTGGTCTTGCCGTCGCCGAACGGATCCCACGCCAGCGACAGGCGCGGCGCGAAGTTGTTCTTGTCGGTGGGCACGATGCCCCGCGGCACGCCGGCATCGCCGGCATAGACCAGGCCGGCGGGCGCGTTCGGATACACGGTGGACTGCTGCCCGGTGCGGAACCCGGTGATGGCGTCGTTCTTGTCGATGAACGGCGTGGGCAGCTCGTAGCGCAGGCCGAGGTTTACCGTGAGCTGCGGCGTGATGCGGAAGTCGTCCTGCACGTAGCCGGCAAACAGCCAGCCCTAGCCGTCCTGGATAGCCTGGGTGGTCGTGGCTCGCGCCTGCGACGGCAAGCCGAGCAGGAAGTCGGCGGCGGCGTTGCCGGTGAAGCCGCCGTTGAAGGTGAGGTCGCCGTTGGGGCGGTTGATGAAGGCGATGTTCATCGCCTCGCGCCGCACGTCCACGCCGAACTTCAGCGAGTGACGGCCGGCAATCCACGTGAGGTCGTCGGCCGCCTGCCACACGTGGTTCACGCGGGACACGAACGGCTGCTGCGACATCGCCGAGGGCCGTGCCGCGCCAGCTGCCGAAGAAGCCCTGCACGGCAATCGAGGGCAGGCCGGCGGCCAGCGGGTTGGTGTTGGCGAAGTTGATGCCGTAGTCGCGCGGGCTGAGGCCGCTCGTCACCGCCGGGTTGGCGCTGATGCGGTTGATCGAGACGCGCGCCTGGTTGATGACGTTCGAAGCTATCACGTAGTTGTGCGAGACCATCACGTCCTGCAGCGTCGGCCGTCGCCTGCTGGTCCACCGGCGCGATGACCTTCGGCGTGAGCCGCTCGGTGTCGCTGCGCATGTAGCGCAGGAGCACCGACTGTTTCTCGGAGAGCTGGTAGTCGAAGCGCGCGCCGAACTGGTCGCGCACGTCGTTCACCGTCGGCGACACGATGTAGCGGTTGCCCGGCGAATTCGGCAGCGGCACGAAGTCGGTCAGCAGCTTGGCCGCCGCCGGGCTGATGCGGTTGGCCGGAATGGTGTTGTTGGGGAACGGCAGGCCGGTGAGCGGATCGCGAATCGTCGTGGCGCCGAAGTTGCCGGCGCGCTGCGCCTCGGACAGCACGACCACGTTGTTGGTGATGCCGGCGTCGTTGCGGAAGCCCTCGTAGTAGCCGAAGCCGAACAGCCGGTTCTTCACGATCGGGCCGCCGAACGCGGCGCCGAACTGGTTCTGCTTCAGCTCGGGCTTGGGCTGGTTGGCAGGGCGCGAAGAAGTTGCGCGCCTGCAGCGCGTCGTCGCGATTGAACTCCCAAGCGGCGCCCGAGAGCGTGTTGCTGCCCGACTTGGTCACGACGTTCACGACCGAACCGGCGTTGCGCCCGAACTCGGCGCCGAAGGCGTGGGTGAGGATCTTGAATTCCTGAATCGCGTCCGGCGGCGGCCGCAGCACGAAGCCGGTGTTGAAGGTGTCGTTGTTGGTGGCGCCGTCCATCAGGAAGTTGTTGGACTGGTTGCGCATGCCGTTCACGTTGAAGCCGCCGGTGGCGTTGCCGAAACCGCCGGGCGTGGCATCGCCGGTCTGCCCGCCGAGGCCCGCTGGCGGCGCGACCACGCCGGGAATGAGCGTGCCGAGCTGTGTGAAGTTGCGGCCGTTGAGCGGCAGGTCGACCACCTTCTGCTGGTCGATGACGATGCCGCGCGTGGCGTTGGCGGTTTCGACCAGGTTCGCCTGCGCCACGACCGTGACCGTCTCGCTCACCTGCCCGACTTCCATCTGGAACGCCACGCGCGAGGTTTCGGTGACCGTCACGCGCACGCCTTCCTGCAGGGCCACGCGGAAGCCCGAGAGCGTGGCCTTGACGTGGTAGACGCCCGGGCTGCAGCAGCGGCACGGTGTAGAGGCCGTCGGCGCCGGTCACCGCCGTGCGCACCGCGTTGGTGCCGGTGTTGGTGGCCTCGACCGTCACACCCGGCAGGACCGCGCCGGAGGCGTCGGTCACGATGCCGTTGATCTGCCCGGTGGCCTGCGCCCACAGCGCGGTCGGCGCCGACATCAGTAGTGCCACCACGAACAAGAGTTTCGTCATCACTCGCATCTGTTCATCCTCCGCAACGGCGTGCGTGTGATGAGTGAACCCGACCCGTGCGCTTCTTGTCAACGACGGCACCGGCCGGCCCGTCGCACCCGCGATACACTACCGCTCGATGACGCCTCGCGCGCGCCTGCTCGCAGCATCCGTTCTCGTCCTGGTGGCCATGCCGGCAGTGACGACGCGCAGTCGCTGCCCGTCACGTCGCCCGACGGACGACGCACACTGGCCGCGGCACACGCCGACGGGCCCATCGTGGTCGACGGGATGCTCGACGAGCCGATCTGGCGCACGGCCGAGCCCGCCGGCGGCTTCGTGCAGTCGGAGCCGATCGAGGGCCAGCCGGCCACGGAAGCCACCGACGTGCGCGTGGCCTTCGACGACGACTACCTGTACATCGGCGCGTTCAACCACGACGGCGACCCTGACGCGCTCGTCATCAACGACATCCGCAAGGACTTCGCCGGGGCCGAACAAGACACCTTCGAGGTGCTGCTCGACACCTTCGCCGACCGGCGCAACGGCTTCATCTTCGGCACCAACGCCCGCGGCGCCCGCGCCGACACCCAGATCGCCAACGAAGGCCGCGACGTGAACCCCAACTGGGACGCGGTGTGGTGGGTGGCCGCGCAGGTGGTGCCGGAGGGCTGGACGGCCGAGTTCCGCATCCCGTTCAAGACCTTGCGCTTCCAGCCCGGCGATGGGCGGGTGTGGGGCATCAATTTCGCCCGTCGCGTCCGCCGGAAGAACGAGGCCACCTACTGGTCGCCGGTCTCGCGCGCGTTCTCCATCGTGCGGGCCTCCTCGGCCGGCACGCTCACCGGCCTGCCCGACGTGGCCCAGGGCCGCAACATCCGCGTGAAGCCGTTCGTGCTCGGCGGCGCCGTGCGGCCGCTCGGCGGGAGCGACGTGACGTTCGATCGCAGCGCGGGGCTCGACGTCAAGGCCGGACTCGGGCCCTCGCTGACCCTCGACGCCACGATCAATCCCGACTTCGCCCAGGCCGAAGCCGACGAACAGCAGGTGAACCTCACCCAGTTCAGCCTGTTCTTTCCCGAGAAGCGCGAGTTCTTCCTCGAGAACTCCGGCATCTTCTACTTCGGCGACATTCCGCGGAACCAGCGCCAGACGGCCAGGTTCAGGCCGCCCGAAGAAGACCTTCTGCTCTTCTTCAGCCGCCGCATCGGGCTGACCGACGGCGGACAGCAGGTGCCGCTCCACGGCGGCGTGCGGCTCACCGGCCGCGCTGGCAAGTTCGGGCTCGGCGCTCTCAGTATGCAGAGCGAATCCGACGCCGGCCGGCCCGGCCAGAACTACACCGTGATACGGGCCCGCCGCGACATCCTCGGCAACTCCGACGTGGGCGCGATCGTGCTGTCGCGTGAACCCGCCGGCGGGAGCGACGACTTCAATCGTGTGGCTGGCGTGGACATGAACTTCCGCGTGTTGAAGAGCCTCAGCTTCAATGGCTTCGCGGCGATGTCCGACAGCTTGGCGCCAACCTCGGCGGCGGGGGACGTGTTGGCCCAGGGCAACCGCGGCACCGGCAAAGCATCGGTGGGCTGGGAAGACAGCCGGCTCCGCCTCGGCTACTCCCTGATGGGCGTGGGCAAGGGCTTCCGCGACGACATGGGCTTCGTGCGCCGCACGGACGTGGTGCGCCACTTCGTGGACTGGGCGTCGTTCCTGCGCCCGCAGGCGTTGCGCCGCGTCGGCATCCGCCAGGTCGAGCCGCATGCGCGCGCGTTCCAGTACTACAACCCCCAGGGCGACCTGGTCACGCGCCAGGGGCACGTGGCGCTGCAGGTGATGTGGAACAGCGGCGCCCGCATCGAGTACGCGTTCGAACCGCGGACCGAGGCCATCACGAAGCCGTTCGCGCTCCGCAGCGATGTGGCCATTCCCGTGGGCCGCTACGACTGGACCCAGCACCTGTGGGTGATCGACTCCGACCACAGCAAGGCGCTTTCGGTCTCCACGCGAATCACCCACGGCGAGTTCTGGAGCGGCCGACAGAAGAACATCCAGTCGAGCGTGCTCTACCGGCCGAACTACCGGCTGTTCGTCGACCTCGGCCTGCAGGTGACCGACATCGATCTCGACCTGCCGCAGACGTCGTTCGTGACCACGCTGGTGAACTGGCGTACCGGCTACTCGTTCACCACCAACATGTTCCTCGACTCGCTCGTGCAGTACCGCAGCGACATCAAGCAGTTCTCGGCGAACCTGCGCTTGAACCTGATTCACCGGCCGCTCAGCGACTTCTTCGTGGTCTACAACGAGCAGCAGTTCACCGACGAGGCGGTCACGGCCGGGCGCGGCGTGGTGGTCAAGTACACGCACTTGTTCTCATTCTAGGGACTGGGGGCTGGGGGCTAGGGGCTCGGGTGGGCAACTGTCACGCAGGTGAAGAACATGTCTTTCGGTTGAACACGAAGAACCCGTTCCGTACCCATGTGACGCCTGCCCGCCCCAGCCCCCAGCCCCCAGCCCCCAAGCCCCTAAATGAGCCGCTCCCGTATCTCCGGCGGCGGGATCTCGCACGCATTCGACCGTCCTGCCAGGCGATGCCGCACGGCGGCCACCACGTCGTAGGCCGCATCGCGCAGCGGCCGGGGCACGGCGAGGAACAGTGCCGCCAGCGACCACGGCGGCGACAGACGCCGGGCAATGCGCAACACGGCCGTTGACTTGCGATAGAGCTGCCCGTCTTCGATCAGGATGATGCTGCGCGTGGATGCGCGCGTCTCACCGAACTGCGCCAGCAACGCCTGTCCGGCGGGATTCTGCGACGCGCCGAACGTGAAGTAGCGCGCGCGGTCGCGCGTGGCGATGAAGCTGACCGAGCGGACGCAGAATGCGCAGGTGCCGTCGAAGAGCACCACGCCGTGGCGGGAAGGCTGGGCAGCCATACACCCGATTGTATGGTGACCCACCGGCACCGGCGAGCAGGGCTGTCGAACGCCGCGCTCAGGCGCCAGCCGCGATAGGATCCGGAGCAGGCATGACTCCCCCAGACCTTTCGTCCGCCGAGCGCGAACAACCGCACGCCTCCGACCTCGTCCTGCTCGAGGGGCCGCGGGCGCGCATCCGCGAGCTGGGCACCATCCTGCGCGCCGGGCGCGACTTCATCCGCGGCTTCCGCGCGCTGCATTTCGTCGGGCCGTGCGTGACCATCTTCGGCTCGGCCCGCTTCACCGAAGACCACCCCGCCTACGGCCAGGCGCGAGAAATGGGCGCAGCGGTGTCGCGGCTGGGCTTCACGGTGATGACCGGCGGCGGCCCGGGCGTGATGGAAGCCGCCAACCGCGGGGCGCGCGACGTGGGCGGCCCGTCGGTGGGCTGCAACATCGAGCTGCCGTTCGAGCAGGACGCCAATCCGTATCTCGACCGCTCGGTCACCTGCCGCTACTTCTTCGTGCGCAAGGTGCTGCTCTTCAAGTACTCGTATGCCTTCGTCGCGCTGCCCGGCGGCCTGGGTACGCTCGACGAGCTGACCGAGGCGCTCACGCTCATCCAGACCGGCAAGATCAAACAGTTCCCCGTCGTGCTGATCGGCACCGCCTATTGGCAGCCCTTCGTGGAGATGCTGCGGACCATGGCCGCCGCCGCCACCATCTCGCCGCACGATCTCGACCTGATGCTCGTGACCGATTCGATTCACGAGGCCACGCAGCACATCGAGCGGCACGCCATCCAGCGGTTCGGGCTCACCAAGGCCGCGCAGCCGTCGCCCTGGCGGTGGCTCGGCGAGCGCGCGCTCGGCGTCACGCGCCGTCCGGGCGAACCCGCGCGGTGACCTAGCGCACGCCTGACGCCCACGCCATCACGGTGGCGGTGGCGGCCGAGAGCACGCAGCCCCAGGCCATGTCGACGGCCGTCAGGCGCAGCGAGTAGTGGGTCAGCGTGGCGTAGTTGGTCAGGTCGTAGATGCCGTAGCCGATGAGCCCGAACAGCCCGCCCCAGGCGGTGCTCGTCCACAGCACGCCGGCCGTGGCCCGCGGCAGGGCGAACAGCTGCAGCCCCAGGATGATGAGCGGGTAGAGCACCAGCGCCGGACCGAGCCGAATCGCGAAGTTCTCGCCGTCCAACCGGGCAATGGCGGCCAGTTCACGCTTGTAGAACTGATTGGCGACCAGGCCGATCCAGGCGAGGTCGAGGGCCAGGAAGGTGACGAGTCCAGCGACGAAGGGCTTGAGGAAGTCGGCCACGCTGGTAGGACGCGACTCGAGCGACTCGCGGTTCGGTCCCGCGGTAAGCTGTGACATGCGACTCGTCAAGCTGGCCGTGGCCAGCCTCAGCCCCACGGTTGGCGCGGTGCGCAGCAACACCGCCGCCCTGGTGGCCGCGGCCCGCGGCATGGCCGAGGCCGGGGTCACCTTGGGCGCGTTTCCCGAACAGGTGCTCGGCGGCTATCCGCCCGAAGACCTGGTGCAGTGGCGCGGCTTCCTCGACGCCCAGCGGCGCGGCCTGTTCGCCTTCGCCGCCGACACGGCCGACCTGCCGACGGTGTTCGTGCTCGGCCTGGCCGTGCCGGTGCAGTCGCTGCTCTTCAACGCGGCGGCGGTGGTGCACCGCGGGCAGGTGCTCGCCTATGTGCCCAAGGAGAAGCTGCCGACCTACAACGTGTTCTACGAAGGGCGCACGTTCTCGCGCGGCGGCCCTGGCTTGTCACTCGATGCCGACGGCGTGCCGCTCGGCGACTTCGTCTTCGCGTTCGACTTCGGCACCGTGGGCGTGGAGGTGTGCGAAGACGCCTGGGCCCCCGATGGGCCGATGCGCCGGCGCTGCTTCTCGGGGGCCGAGATCATCGTGAACGTGTCGGCCTCCCCCTACCGGATGGGCATCGTGGAGACGCGCCGCGAGATGCTGGCCACGCGCGCCGCCGACAATCAGACCGTGCTGCTCTACGCCAACGCCGTGGGCGCCCAGGACGGCCTGATCTACGACGGCGGCGGCTTCGTCTTCCAGAACGGCCGGCTCGTGCACGACGCGCCGCGCTTCGTCGAGGCCACCGCCTCGGCCGTCGTCGATCTCGACCGCACCCGTCGCCTGCGGCTCGAACACACGACCTGGCGCGCCGACTGCGAACACTTCGTGCGGCGCGATCGCCCGGTGGCCACGATTCGCGCCACCGGCGCCACCGCCGATCGCCGTCAGCTCACCTATCCCCCGCCGCCGGGCGGCAGCTTCTTCCTGCCCGCGCCCTCGCCGCCCGCGGTCGACGCCCGCGACGCCGCGCTCGACGATCTCTTCGAGGCGCTCGCCGCTGGCGTGGCCAGCTACTACACGAAGACCGGCGCGTTCCGCTCGCTCGGGCTGGCGCTGTCGGGTGGCCGCGATTCGATGCTCACGCTGCTCGTGGCGTGGCGCGCCGCCGCGCGCATCCTCGGCCCGCAGGCGGCCACGCCCGGCGAGCTCATCACCACCTTCTACATGCCCACGCGGCACTCGCAGGAAGCCACCCGCACGGCCGCGCACGAGCTGGCCGCCGCACTGGGGGTGGCCCTGCACACCGTGCCGCTCGAGGAGGCCTACGACCGCGAGGTCGAAGCCGCGCGCACGATGCTCGGCGGGCAACCGCCCGGCCCGATGACGCGTCAGAACGTTCAAGCGCGCCTGCGCGGGCAGCGGATGTGGAACTGGGCCAACACGTCGGGCGCGCTCTTCCTGCAAACCGGCGACATGAGCGAAAAGGCCGTGGGCTACACCACCATCGGCGGCGACCTCGAGGGCTCGCTCTCGGTCATCGCCAACGTTCCCAAGACCGTGGTCGAGGCGCTGCTGCGCCGGCTGCAGGTGCGCTTCGGGTTCGCCGGCATCGCGAGTTGCCTGGCCACCGCGCCCGGCCCGGAGCTGGCCGACCAGCAGGTGGCCGAACACGAGCTGATGCCCTTCCCGATCCTCGACGCGTGCCTGCACCTCTATGCCAGCGAGAAGATGTCGCCCGACGAGATGGCGCGCGCGCTCGTCAGCATCTGCCCCGGCGAAGATCCGGCCCGGCTCGCGGCCTGCGCCGAACGGTTCGCCCGGCTGTTCACGCAGTCGATCTACAAGTGGGTGCAGTCGCCGCTGGCGCTGCACGTCGGCTCGCTCGACCTCGACCGCGAGCGGGCCCTGCAGATGCCGGTCGTGCAACGCACGGAATGGTGACCTCTGATGCGTAGTCGTTGCCGCGCGCCACGTTGCCGCCGTGTTCGTGGCCGCCGTGGCCTGCGGCGTGATCGCCACTCGGCACCAGGCGGCGGTCGTGCAGGCGGCCCAGACCCAGACGCCAGCGCCGCAGGTGCCCGCCCCGCCGCCGGCGCCAAACGAGACGCAACCGCCGATCTTCCGGTCGGGCGTGAAGCTGGTGCTCGTCGACGTCTCGGTCACCGGCAACGACGACGAACCCATCGCCGACCTCACCCCCGAAGACTTCGAGCTCACCGAAGACGGCGTGCCGCAGACCGTGGCGCAGGCCACGCTGGTGCGCATCGACGGAGCGGCCCGCGGCAACGGCGAAACGCTCGCCATCCGGTCGCAGGACCATGCCATTGCCGAAGCCGGCCGCGACGACGTGCGGGTCTTCGCCGTGTTCATGGACGACTATCACCTCGGCCGCTATCCCCAGGAGATGCTGCCGCTGCGCAAGGCGCTCACCGATTTCCTCGGCCCGATGATGGGACCGCTCGACCTGGTCACGGTGATGAACCCGATCACCCCGCTCAGCGCGCTCAAGTGGACGCGCGACCGCGACACCCTGGCCCGCGAGCTGCGCGCCTACGAAGGCCGCATCGACAACTTCGTCGGCCGCAGCGCCCTCGAGGAATCGCAGAACCTCACGCGCAACGTGATGCGGGTGCGCTCGCAGGTGGTGGTGTCGGCGCTGCAGGCGCTCGTGATGCACCTCTCGGGCCTGCGCGAAGGCCGCAAGACGCTGCTGGTCGTGTCGCGCGGCATCCCCCTGCAGTTCGACATCTCGCTCGAGCCGGAATTCCAGGCCCTGCTGCGCGAAGCCAACCGCGGCAACGTCATCATCCACACGCTCGACCCGCGCGGCCTCGGCCAGGGCGTGTTCGTGCACGACACGCTCTTCCGGCTCTCCAGCGAAACCGGCGGTCAGGCGATCGTCAACACCAACGACCTGTCGCGCGGCCTGTCGCGGGTGATTCGCGATGCCAGTCACCACTACCTGATTGGCTACGCCCCCACGCGTGAGCTGAACGACGGCAAGTTCCACAAGCTGGCGGTGAAGGTGAAGCGGCGCGGCGCCAAGACCGTGGCCCGCAAGGGCTACTGGTCGCCCACCGCCGAAGAGATGACGCCGGTGGTGATGCCCGAGATGGAACCGGCGGTGAGTGGCGCCCTCACCGCGCTGCAGTCGCGGCAGGACGCCCGCGTGGCGCACGTCGCCACGGGCTTTGCCCCGGGCCCGAACGGGGCCGTGCGGCTCACGGCCACCTGGCGGGCGGTGCCGGGCGTGAAGGATCGGCCGGAGCGCCTGCGCATCGAGGCGCGCACCGACGCTGGCGCCACGCTCGGCGCGGCGGAAGACACGCTCGGGCCCGCCGGCACGGCGTGCCGTGCATCTCGACGTGTCACCCGGGACCGTGCTCGTGCGCTTCAGCGTGGCGGCGCCGGATGGCAGTGTCGTAGACCGCTGGGAGGCGCCGGTGACGGTGCCCGACCTTACGGGCGCAACCCTGGCCGTGGCCACGCCCGTGTTCGTGCAGGCGCGCACCACGGCCGCGTTCCAGGCGCTCCGCCGCGGCGGCACCGGGGCGCCCAGTCCCGACCGCGAGTTTCGCACGACCGACCTGGTCGTCGTGCGCACGGCCGTGGCCGACGTGCCGGGCGGCGCGGCAGCCGCGGTCACGGCCGAAGTGCTGACCCGCGAGGGCAAGGTGCTCGCCGCCCTGCCAGCCCCCCTCACCGCCGGCCATCACCAGATCGATCTTCCGCTCCGGTCACTCGCGCTCGGTGAGTACGTGCTGCGCTTCACCGCCACGAACACGGGCGGCGCCGCCGCCAGCACCGCGGCGTTTGCGATCGTGCGCTAGCCGGGTCGCCCTGCGTGATCCAGCACACCCGTCTCGACGACCCGCGCCTCGCCGACTACCGGCTGGTGGCCGATCCCGACGGGCTCGCCGGGCGCGGCCTGTTCGTGGCCGAAGGCCGGCTCGTCGTCGAACGCCTGATCGCGCAACCACAGTACCGCCCGCACTCGGTGCTGCTCTCTCCCGCCGCGGCCGAGGCCATGGCGGCCGTGCTCCGCGAGGCGCCGCCCGATCCTGCGGTCTACGTGGTGCCGCAAGCCGACATGAGTGCCCTGGTCGGCTTCAACATCCACCGCGGCTGCGTAGCCCTGGCCAGTCGGCCGGCGCCGGCCACGATCGACAGCCTCGACCTGACCGTCATCACCCGCCTGCTCGTGCTCGAGGGCGTCAACAATCCCGACAACGTCGGCGGCCTCTTCCGCACCGCCGCGGCGCTCGGCGCGGCGGCCGTGGTGCTCGGTCCGCAGTGCGGCGATCCGCTCTATCGGAAGGCGATCCGCACCTCGATGGCGGCGGTGCTGACGCTGCCATGGGTGCATGCCGGCGCCTGGCCGGACGCGCTCACGCGCATCCGGGCCGCCGGCCTGGCGGTGATCGCGTGCACGCCGGCGCCCCACGCCGTGTCGATCTACGAGGCGGCCTTGCCGCCGCGCGCGGCCGTGCTGGTGGGTGCCGAAGGGCCGGGGCTCACGCCCGCGGCGCTCGACCAGGCCGACCTGCAGGTGCGCATCCCGATGCACGGAGCGATGGACTCGCTCAACGTGGCCACCGCGGCCGCGGTCGTGCTGAGCGCGCTCTCCGCGCGCGCGGCCCGGGCCGGCAGCTAGCGCCTACGATTCGTCGGCCCAGGCGAGCGAGCGCGTGACCGCCTTGCGCCAGCCCCGGTAGCCCCGCTCGCGCGCCTCGGCCCCCATGGCCGGCGAGAACTCGCGATCGAGCGCCCAGTTGCGCCGCACGTCGTCGAGGCCCTGCCAATAGCCCACGGCGAGTCCCGCCAGGTAGGCCGCGCCGAGCGCCGTCGTTTCGGCCACCACTGGACGCCGCACCGGCACGCCCAGCTGGTCGGCCTGGAACTGCAGCAACATCGCGTTGGCAGCCGCACCGCCGTCGACCTTGAGATGCGGCAGCTGCAAGCCGGCCTCCTGCTGCATCACTTCGAGCACGTCGCGGGTCTGATAGGCCATGGCATCCACCGCCGCGCGCGCGATGTGCTCCACGCGTGAGTCGCGCGTGAGTCCGAGGATCGCGCCGCGCGCATGCGGGTCCCAGTAGGGCGCACCCAGCCCGACGAAGGCCGGCACCAGATAGACGCCGCCCGAGTCGGGCACGGCCTGCATCAACTGCTCGACTTCAGACGAGGTCGCAATGGCCCGCAAGCCGTCGCGCAGCCATTGCACGGCGGCACCAGCAATGAACACCGACCCTTCGAGCGCGTAGGTCGTGCGGCCGTCGAGGCGCCACGCAATGGTGGTGAGCAGGCCTTTGCTCGAGGCCACGGGGTGCTCGCCCGTGTTGAGCAGCATGAAACATCCCGTGCCGTAGGTGTTCTTGGCGGTGCCCGGCTCGAAGCACGCCTGGCCGAAGAGCGCGGCCTGCTGGTCGCCGGCGGCGCCGGCAATGGCAATCGGGGCCCCGAAGAGGTCGGGCTTCGTGTGGCCGTAGATCTCACTGCTGCCGCGCACCTCGGGCAACATCGCGCGGGGCACGTCGAAGAGCGCCAGCAGCTCGTCATCCCAGCCGCGCTGATGGATGTTGTAGAGCAGGGTGCGGCTGGCGTTGCTCTCGTCGGTGACGTGCACGGCGCCGCCCGTGAGGCGCCAGATCAGGAAGGTGTCGATGGTACCGAACAGCACCTCGCCCCGTGCCGCCCGCGCGCGCAGGCCGTCGGTCGTGTCGAGCAGGTGTTTGATCTTCGAGGCCGAGAAATAGGCGTCGAGCACCAGGCCGGTCTTGCCGCGCACCATCGGCTCGTGGCCGGCCGCCTTCAGCCGGTCGCACAGCCCCGCCGTGATCCGGCTCTGCCACACGATGGCGTTGGCCACCGGCGCCCCCGTCGTCTTGTCCCACAGCACCGTCGTCTCGCGCTGGTTGGTCACGCCGATGGCGGCGATGTCGGCCGCCGTGGCGCCGGCGCGCGCGAGGGCCTCGCGCGCCGTGTGCACCTGCGACGTCCAGATGGCCTCGGGATCGTGTTCGACGTGGCCGGGCTGCGGGAAGATCTGCGGGAACTCCTGCTGCGCGGTGGCGACGGCGCGGCCGCCGCGATCGAACACGATGGCGCGGCTCGAGGTAGTGCCCTGGTCGAGCGCCAGCACGTAGCGGCTCATCGCACGTGCCCCGTGCAGTGCAGGCGGGTGATGCACGCGTCGTAGACGAAGCCGCCGAGCACGGCGCCAATCATCGGACCGGCAATCGGCACCCACCACCAGCCGCCGTTGGCGGAGAACACGCCGCTGCCCCACCCCGCCAGGGCGGTGAAGAGCCGCGGACCGAAGTCGCGCGCCGGGTTGATCGCGTAGCCGGCGTTGAAGCCGAAAGCCACGCCGATGGCCACGACCAGCGCGCCGACCAGGAGCGGGCCGGTCCAGCCGGGCGGCGCCACGTTCTTGGCATCGCCAATGGCGAACACGCCAATCACCAGCAGCGCGGTGCCCACGATCTGATCGACGAGGCCCCCGCTGAGCGACAGGAACGCTTGCGGATACGTGGCGAAGATCCCGGCGGTACCCTGTGCTCCGGCAATCTGGCGCATGCCGCCGTCGAAGGCCGTGAACGCCTCCCGGTAGGTGAGGTGGACGAGGGCCGCCGCGACGAACGCGCCGGCCACTTGCGCCACCGTGTAGGGCATCACTTTGCCCCAGGGCAACCCGCGGTGCACGGCCAGCGCCACGGTGACGGCCGGGTTGAGATGCGCGCCCGACACGCCGCCGGCCACGAGCACGCCGAACATCACGGCCAGCCCCCACCCGAGATTGATCGACAGGTAGTCGCCATTGGCGTTGTGGCTGAGCACGACCTGCGCCACGACGCCGACGCCGAAGGCAATGAGCACGAAGGTGCCGAGGAATTCCGCCGCCATCTCCCGAACCAGGTCACGTGACATGGCGCGCATTATGTCAGCGGGCGTGGCTGCCGGAAAGACACATCCGCCGGCCGCAGTAGCCCGGCGGAGCCGGGCCAGAAGATACGGTCCTAGCGAAGTGGAGCCGACCCGTCCCTTCTGGGTGATTTGCGGCGGAGCTTCGCTAGCGACGTTACAATCGCCACACATGTCCGGAGGAACGATTGAGGCCCTGCGGGCGTGGGCCGACGGCGCCGGGGCCATGGGCGTCTTCCTGCTGGCGTTGCTCGATTCGGTGGCCCTGGCCCTGCCCAATGCCACCGACGCGCTCATCATGTACCTGAGCATCCAGCACCCGGCCCTGTGGTGGTACTACGCGGCGGTGGCCACCGCCGGCGCCGTGCTCGGGTCACTGCCGCTCTACCTGCTGGCGAAACGCGGCGGCGAGGCGTTCCTCGAGCGCCGCATGTCGGGGCCCCGCACCGGCGCCGCCGTGGCCTGGTACCGGCAGAGCGCCTTCGCGGCGATTGCCGTGCCCGCGTTCGTGCCGCCGCCGATGCCGCTCAAGGTGTTCGTGCTGCTGGCCGGCGCCACCGCCTTTTCGCCCTGGCGCGTCGTGGCCGCCATTACGCTCGGGCGCGGCACGCGGCATGTGATCGAGACGCTGCTGGCCGTGCGCTACCGCGACCAGGCGGTGGCGGCGGTGGAACGGTACGGCGCGATCGGCGCGGTGGTCGTGATGGCGGTCGTAACCGTGCTCGCACTCGGGGCCTATCTGTGGCACGTGCGCCACGAAGCCGCATAGGCACGTCAGGCCGCCGCCCGCCTCCACCTCTGGGATAATCACCACATCGTGTCCACCCCTGCCGCCAACGTCGCCCTTCGGGTGGTGCGCACCGACGACGCGCCGCCCGACACGGTCGAGCGGCTCTGGTGCCTCATGACCGAAGGCGAACGCGCCCGCTGCCTTCGGCTGGTGCGCGAGGTGGACCGCCGCACATTTGCCATCACGCGCGCACTGGTGCGACGCGCGTTGTCGAACTACGGACCGACCGCTCCGGCCGACTGGCGCTTCGTCACCAACCAGCACCAGTGCCCTTTCGTTGAGCCGTCGCAGGCCGGCACGCCGCCGCTGCAATTCAATCTGTCGCACACCAACGGGCTCGTGGCGCTCGCCGTGACCCGCGGCTACCGGGTGGGCGTCGACGTCGAACGCGTGAGCCGGGTCGTGGAGTTGGCCGTGGCCGACCGCCACTTCGCCCCGAACGAGGTGCGCGACCTGCGGGCGCTCCCCGCGGCCGAACAGCCGGTGGCCTTCTTCGAGTACTGGACGCTCAAGGAGGCCTACATCAAGGCGCGCGGCATGGGCCTGGCGCTGCCACTTGGCGCCTTCGCCTTCACGCTGCACCCGCCGCTCCCGCCGGCCATCGCCTTCGAGCCCGGCTTCGAGGACCTGCCAGGCCGTTGGCAGTTCTGGCAGACCTGGCCTACCCCCCTGCATCGCCTGTCGCTCGCCATCGAGCGCGACGGCGACGACGTGCCGATTACGTTCGATGACGTGCCGCTCGACACGCTGCTCCCCTGACCGTCGCTCATCCGATCCGATCTGCCGTGACGCTCTGGGCCATCAGCGACCTGCACGTGGGCTTCGAAGCCAACCGGCTTGCCGTGGAGGCCCTGCCCGCCTACCCCGGCGACTGGCTGATTCTTGGCGGCGACACCGGTGACACCGCGGCGCAACTGCAACTCGTGCTCGATGTGGTGACGGCGCGCTTCGCCAAGGTGATCTGGGTGCCCGGCAATCACGACCTCTGGACGCCGCGCCAATGGCCCGATGCCAAACGGGGCGTGGCGCACTACGAGCGGCTGGTGGACCAGTGCCGCAACGCCGGCGTGCTGACGCCGGAGGATCCGTTCGTCGAGTGGCCGGGCGAGCCGCGCGCCGTAATTGCCCCGTGTTTCACGCTCTACGACTACTCGTTTGCGCCCGCCGGGATGACACCGGCCGACGCGGTGGCCTGGGCCGCGGCCGAACGCGTGCGCTGCGCCGACGAGCTGCTGCTCCATCCCGCGCCGTTTGCCAGCCGTGAGGCGTGGTGCGAGGCGCGCGTGGCCTACACCGAGGCTCGACTCGAAGCCATTCCGACAGGGCGGCCGATCGTGTTCGTGGGGCACTTTCCGCTGCGGGCGGACCTGGCGGTGCTGCCGCGCATTCCGCGCTTCACGATCTGGTGCGGCACGACGCGCACCACCGCGTGGCATACGCGCTTTCCGTTCGAGGTCGTGGTGTCGGGCCACCTGCACATGCGCAGCACGCGCTGGCGCGACGGCGTGCGCTTCGAAGAGGTGTCGCTCGGCTATCCGGCGCAGTGGCAGCAGGCCAAGGGCGCGGCCGCGTATCTTCGGCAGATCCTGCCGCCGCCAGCGCCGTCGGCCGCGCGTTGGGGCGACGACGGCACGGTCGTGCGCCACTACTGACCGGGGCGTTGCACACGATTCCCGCCATGCGGTTGCCATGGCCACCTGCGGGTGCGACGATCGCCGCGAGGTGCCCTGATGTCCCTGCATGCTCTCCGTCTCGCCCACGCCCTGCTGCTGACGGCCGTCCTCACGAATGCTCCTGGTGTCGCCTGGGCGCAACCGTTGCCCGCCCCGCCCGTGGCCCTGACCGCCGCGGTGGCGGCGAGCACGGTGACCCTCCGCTGGTTGTCGCCGCTGTATCTGCCGGCGGCCTACGTGGTCGAGGCCGGCTCAGGCCCGGGCCTGGCCGACCTCGGCACGACGGCGCTCGGCGCCGCCCCCACGACGGTGACCGTGCCGGCGGTGCCCGCCGGCAACTACTTCGTGCGCTTGCGCGCGGCCGGCCCGGCCGGCGTGAGCACGCCGTCCAACGAAGTGATCGTCACCGTTGGCGCGGCCTGTCAGCTGCCCGCGGCCCCGACCGCGCTGACCGCCAGCGTCGTCGGGCCGGTGCTGTCGCTGCAGTGGAGCGGCGGCAGCGGCCGGTTCCAACTCGAGGCGGGAACCACGCCGGGAGGCAGCGACGTGGTGAACGCGGACGTCGGCCCGATCACGGCAGTCGCCGGGGCGGTGTCAGCCGGCGCCTGGTTCGTGCGCGTGCGCGAACGGAACGCGTGCGGATTCGGCCCGCCGTCGCCGGACGTGCTCGCGTCGGTCGGCGTGCCGGAGCCGCCGCTGCACCTGCGGTCGAGCACCATCGGCGCGACGGTCACCCTCCGCTGGGACGCTGCGGCCGGACCGTTGCCGGCGGCCTACGCGCTCGAGGTGGGCTCAGCCCCCGGCCTGCGCGATCTCGCGGTGGCGCCCCTCGCGGGATCGATGATGTCGCTCACGGCGCCCGGCGTGCCGGCGGGCACCTACTACATGCGCCTGCGGGGTAGCACGGCGGCGGGTCTCGGCGCGCCGTCGAACGAACTGGCGGTCACCGTCGGCCCGACGCCGACGCACCTCGCGGTAGTGACGTTCAACAGCCTGGCGCTGAACGGGCCGGCGTTCACCACGCACAGCGAGACCGGCTACACCGTCGATGCCATCGCCGGGCCCTGGACGAGCGGACCAGCGCTGATCTCGCGCAACCCCGATCGTCTCACCCCGCTCGACTCCGAGCTGCGCGTCACCGCCACCGGGGGCGGCCCGTTCACGCTCGTGTCCGCCCGGCTCTATTCGAGTGTCACGCCGATCCCCTACGTGCTGCGCGGCGTGGTGAACGGCACCACCGTCTACACGGTCGCAGGCACGGTGCCGAACACCTTCGGCAGCTACGCCACGGTGGCGAACCCCCACGGCGACACGGTCGTCGACGCCGTCTACCTGACCGTCACCAATCCGGCCATCCCGACCTGCCCGACCTGCACCAACAATCCGGTCGGTGTCGATGACCTCGTGCTGAGACCCTGAAGCTGGCGGCAGGCGAACCCGGTAAGATGGCGGACATGCGCCTGCTCCGCCTTCTTGCCGCGTTCGTTCTGCTGGCCACTCCGGCTGCTGCACAGCCCGCGCCCACCGCCTTCGCCCGGCCCGAACTGCTGGTCGACGTCACCTGGCTGGCCGCGAATCTCGCGGCGCGCGACCTCCGCATCGTCGACCTGCGGCCGCGCGGCTACAGCGACGGGCACATCCCCGGCGCCGTGTGGCTCGACAACAACGACATCCGCAATCCGAAGGCGCCGCCGACCTTCCTGCCGACGCCGCAGGAGTTCGCGGCGCTCATGGGTCGGCTCGGCATCTCGAACACTACGCGCGTCGTCGCCTACGACGAGCGCGGCGGCATCTATGCGGCCCGCCTCTGGTGGATCCTCAATCACTACGGTCACGCCAACGTGGCGCTGCTGAATGGCGGCTGGACCACGTGGACAGCCAACCATCTGCCGGCGAACACGGCCGTGCCCACACCCGTCGCGGCGGCGTTCACGGTGAAGGCCGGCACCGTCGGCGTGGCCACCGCGAACGACGTGAAGGCCGCCATCAACAACCCGGGCGTGAAGCTCATCGACGCCCGCACGCAGGGCGAGATCGACGGCAAGGACCTGCGCGGCATCAAGCGCGGCGGCTACATCGAGTCGTCGATTCCGGTCTACTGGGAAGACACGCTCGAACCGACCCTGCGCACCTTCAAGTCGCCCGCCGACATCGACGCGCTGTGGCGCAGCAAGGGCGTGGGCAAGTCCGACACCGTCACGGTGTATTGCCAGATCGGCATGCGCGCCAGCCACGATCTGTTCACCTTGGCCCTGCTCGGCCACGACCTCACCAAGCTGCGCAACTACTACGGCGCCTGGGAAGAGTGGGGCAACCGGGACGACACGCCCATCAAGACCAGGGACTAGGGACTGAGGGGCTAGAGCTCGGATCGAGTCCAGGATCGACGCGATCACATCAGGTCACCCGTCACGAGATCTCATGTCCTGAATCTCTCGTTTCCTCGCCGGGTTGGCCACGCCGCGGTTGTTCCTCGTGGCCGCGACGCTGTTCGGGCTCGATTTGCTCATTCCCGACTTCATCCCGTTCGTGGACGAGGCGCTGCTGCTCATCGTCACGTTGATCTTCGCGCGGCGCAAGACGCGATCATAGGCGCCGCGCCCGGCCTTGCGGCCAGCGGTCGCCGTCGGGCTCACCCCGTCAGCGTCGTTCCATGGTGAACTCGATTCCCAACACCACGCCGACCGGCACGGGACAGCCTCCGACCACGGCAGACTTGTAGCGCCAGAGCCCGCTGGCGCCGAAGGCAGCAGCCTTCAGATTGTCATCGCCGATCTTGTCCGACTGGGTCGTCAAGTTGATCACCGTGCCATGTTCGGTCAGCTGGGCGGCAATCGCAATCTGCCCGCCGGCCCCACGCTGCTGCTGCTCACCAGGGTAGATCGGTCGCACCAGGTAACCCGTCCTTCTCGGCGCCTGCTCGGGGACGCGGCCGGCGGAGGAGGCCGGCGGTTTCACGCCGCAACCGCCATCCACGCCTGGCGGCAGCAGGCGACGCGCCTGCTCGGCGCGCGCACCGTGGGTCGAGGCGAGGGGCTCGGGCTGGACGCCGAGCTGGGCAGAGAGCGCTTCGACGAAGCTCGCGGCGAGGGGCCGCAGGCTGTAGAAGCGACCGCTGCCGCGCGCCTGCGAGCCCTTGAGCGGCGTGTGGACGACGATGGTGTCCAGCACGACGCCAACAGCGACCCGGGCGGGTTCGAGATCGGGCGACACATGGACGTGGAACTGGAGCGTCTCCGGGGTGTGTCCAGGGGGCAGCCCCAACCCGCCGACGTCGGGCCAGCGCTCGGGGGCGTAGGGGGCAGGTTTGGTCACGAGCGCCCCGAAAGCACGCTCGTCGTGCTGAAGCGTCAAGCCGGCGGAACGCACCACCGCGCGCACCGCGGCGAGCACGTCCCGGCTCGAGCGCGGATACATCCACTCGCCGGCCAGGGATTCGGCCGGGCCAGCCGCCGCGGGCGGCGCAGCGGTCTGCGCGTGCGTGCGCGCGCCCGTCATCGCCGCCGCGCTCCACAGGGCGACCGCCACGGCGGCGCGCCAGCATCATTCGTCGTAATGACACGTCTTCTCCTCTCAGGTCGGAGGGAACGCCAGATTGTAGCCTTGACGGCGCCCGGCCGGTCCCCTACATTCGACCCATGCCTGGGAGGCATCTGCATGCGTAATCGCCGTTCGTTCGCGCCCGTCGTCGCGCTGCTCGTCACCACGCTCACACTCACCCTGAGCGCGGGCAACGCTCCCTACCGCGCGGCTGGCGGCATGGTGGTGTCGCAGAGCGACATCGCGTCCGAGGTCGGCTGGCAGGTGATCAAGAGCGGCGGCAATGCGGTCGACGGCGCGATCGCCACGGCGTTTGCGCTGGCCGTCACGCACCCCACGGCCGGCAACATCGGCGGCGGCGGCTTCATCGTGTTCCGCGCGGCCGACGGCAACGCCACCACCTTCGACTTCCGCGAGATGGCGCCGGCCGGCTCGAGCCCCACGATGTGGATGAAGGACGGCAAGTACGACTTCGACATCCACCACAACAGCCATCGTTCGGTCGGCGTCCCCGGCACGGTCGCGGGTCTGTATCTCGCGCACCAGAAACTCGGCAGCAAGCCGTGGAAGGATCTGGTGCTGCCCGCCGTGGCGCTGGCGCGCGACGGCTTCGAGGTGAGCGACGGCCTGGCGCGGTCGCTGGCGCGCATGCTCGTCGAACCCGACGACTTCAAGAAGTACCCCGCGTCGCTGGCGCAGTTCTCGAAGAACGGCGAGCCCTACAAGGCCGGTGAGACGCTGAAGCAGGCCGACCTCGCCCGCACCTTGCAGCGCATCGCCGACCGCGGTCCGGCCGGCTTCTACGAAGGCGAAACCGCCGAGCTCATCGAGAAGGAGATGAAGGCCAACGGCGGCCTCATCACGCGTGCCGACCTGAAGAACTACCAGGCCAAGGAGCGCGCGCCGGTGAAGGGCACCTACCGCGGCTACGAGGTGATCGGCATGCCGCCGCCGAGCTCGGGCGGCATCGCCGTGATCGAGATGCTCAACGTGCTCGAAGGCTACGACCTCAAGGCCAACGGCTACGGCGCCGCGCAGAACCTGCACCTCATCACCGAGTCGATGCGCCGCGCGTTCGCCGACCGCGCGCAGCACATCGCCGATCCCGACTTCGTCAGCGGCATCCCGGTGACGCAGCTCATCTCGAAGGACTACGCCACGCAGGTGCGCAAGACCATCAATCCCGAACAAGGCGTCGGTGTCGTCGCCCACCACCTTCACCTGGCCGACCGAATCGCAGGAGACGACGCACCTGTCGGTGGTCGACGCCAAGCGCAACGCGGTGTCGATGACCTACACGCTCGAATACGGCTACGGCTCGCGCATCGTCGTGCCCGGCGCCGGCTTCCTGCTCAACAACGAGCTCGGCGACTTCAACTCCGCGCCCGAGATGACCGACGAGCGCGGCAACATCGGCACCAAGCCGAACCTGGCCATGCCGGGCAAGCGGCCGCTGTCGAGCATGTCGCCGACCATCCTGGCCAAGGACGGCAAGTTGTTCATGGTCACCGGCTCGCCCGGCGGCCGCACCATCATCAACACGGTGCTCATGACCATCCTGAACGTCGTCGACTTCGGCATGAACGCGCAGGAAGCCGTGGACGCCGGCCGCATGCACCACCAGTGGCTGCCCGATCGCCTGAGCATGGAACGCTACGGCTTCTCGGCCGACACGATCGCGAAGCTGAAGGCCATGGGCCACACCGTGACCGAAGCCGGCGGCCAGGGCGTGGCCGAAGTGATCGTCATGGGCGCTGATGGCGTGCTCGAAGGCGGCGTGGATGGCCGCGCGACTGACGGCGGCGCCGGCGGGAAGTAGCCGGCGTGTCGCGCTCGAGCCTCGTCGCTTGCGAGCGTTCAGCGACGGCGCCGGTCGTCGAGCCACAGAATCGGCGTCTCAGACGCGAGGGCCTCGAACTCCGGGTCCCCCGTCATGACCGTTCCTTTGTGCCGAAGCGCAACAGCCGCCGTGAAGGCGTCGGCGTATGAGATGGCGTGCCTGGCCTTCAGGTGCGCAGCGGCGAGCACGAGCGGACGGTCGACGGGGACCACCCGCAGGGCGAGTTGATCGATGATGCCCACCGCTTGCTGTGCACGCTGCAGCCCGTGCTCGCGCTCGATCACGTAGAGGCACTCGCCGAACGACATCAGCGAAAGCAGCACCTGCAGCTCGCGGCCGCGAGCACGGCGGAGGAGTTGGCGTACCCGCGTGCCGGCAGGTTCGCCGTCGAGGTAGGCCAGCAGCGCCCACGAGTCGAGAACGATGACCTTACCGGCGCCGGACACGACGCTCTTCACGCCGAACGCGCACGAGCCGCTTCACGAGCGACCGCCCGGGTGTCGCCAGGGCACCGAGTCCGTCGCGCTCGGGGTCCGACAGGACCGGCACGAGGCTGACGACGCCCCCGTAGTCGACGACCCTCACGCGGTCGCCGCTCTTCCAGTCGTACTTGTGGCGAAGTTCCGCTGGAATCACGACCCAGCCTTTTTGCGAGACGGTGACAACGGCCATGGCGCTCCCTGGACTTGTGATACTTCCTACCCTGAAAGTATAACGCCAGGGCCTGGGCGGCCGCCCTTACTTGGCGGCCGCCGACGAGCAGGCGCTGGAGCCCGTGCCGCACCACCAGCACCTGAGCGCCGGATGACGGCGGTCCCTCGATGGCCAGAAAACGCTGGCCGTCCGGCATCACGCGCAGACGCGGGAGCAAGACCTCGCCGGCAATGTCCCCGGCGATCGCAAACAGGCGGCTCGGGCGCCCGGCCGCAAGCGTCGGTCGCAACGTGACCGGAGCGGACGCGCCCGGTGAGACTTCGCCCATGTCGCCAGCCCGGAGCGTGCCGCTGGGCGTGGGTGCGATCCGCAGGCCACGGGGACGTTATACTGGTCATCTAAGTGGTCATGACCCAGGAGGCACCTCGATGGCCAAGACGATGTCCGCCGCGACCTTCAAGGCCCACTGTCTCGAAGTGCTCGACACCGTAGCCAATACCAGCGAGCCCGTCATCGTCACCAAGCGCGGCAAGCCGGTCGCACGAGTCGTGCCGATGCTCAACAAGCCGACCCGCTTGCTCGGTGCGATGCGAGGGCGCATTACGACCGTGGGCGACATCGTCGCGCCGCTCGGCATCCCGTGGGGCGAGGTGTGATCCTGCTCGACACGCACGCGCTCCTGTGGCTGCTCGAGGACTCGCCAAGGCTCGGGCGCAAAGCCGCCCGGCTCGCTTCGGCGGCGTTGCGGGTCGACGGCCTGGCGGTCAGCGCCACGAGCTTCTGGGAAGTGGCCCATCTCGTGCAACGTCGGCGTCTGCGTCTCGACGGCTCTGTCGCTGAGCTTTCGCAGCGCCGTGCTCGAGATGGGAGTGCGCGAGATGGTCGTCGACGGCGCGGTGTCGATTGCGGCGGCGGATTTGGCCACCGACCTCAACGACCCCGCCGACTGCCACATCGTGGCCACCGCGGTTCAGCATGGCGCACGTCTGATGACGGCCGATGAGCGCGTCATCAACGCCGAGGTCGTGGCGACAATCGACGCCACGGCGTAGCCGTTGCCCAGGCCAGACCCTGGGCCGCCCTTACTTGGCGGCCGCCGACAGCAGGCGCTGGAGCCCGTGGCGCACGACCAGCACCTGAGCGCCGGATGACGGCGGTCCCTCGATGGCCAGAAAACGCTGGCCGTCCGGCATCACGCGCAGACGCGGGAGGTTGACCTCGCCGGCAATGTCCCCGGCGATCGCGAACAGGCGGCTCGGGCGCCCGGCCGCAAGCGTCGGTCGCACCGCGACCGGGGTGGACCACACGGCGCCGCCGCTGTAGTAGTAGACCTCTCGGCCAGTCTGGTCCCATCCCACGACCTGACCACCGTCAACCGACACCTGCACTCGTCGTTCCGGATCGTCGAGACTCCGGACGAACGTCTCCACCCGGGAGCCCGCCGACTCGGACGTGGCCACTGCGCGCCCATCTGGCGACGGCCGAATGGCAGGTGGCGCGCCGCCGGCGTCCACAGGCGAACGGCCTTCGACGGATCGCCGAGCGGCGCCCGAAGACGGATTGGGCGCCGGCCCTGCGCTGTCAGGAAGAGCACGTCGCCCTGTGGCGTCACGGCGAACGACGCGATCGCGACGCCGGTAATCAAGGGCGGACCGGCAATCTCTGCCCCGGGGACGATCAGGCGAAGGCCGCCGACCGTACTACCGCGTTCATATGCCAGCAGTGCCCCCCCGGGCGCCCACTCGACGTCCGACAACGATCATGGACGCATTGGTGGTCGAGAGCCGATTCCTGACCGTATCGAAGACGACGACGCTGGAACCCGAGGCCTCATTGAGCGATGTCGCGATGAGCGTGCCATCTGGCGACGGCACGGCGTTGTTGAGAGAAGCGGCGCGGCTCCTCGGTGAGCACTTGCCGCTGCCCGGCACGGTCGTAGATGACGAGCTGACGCAGGGTCGACCCGGCGGTCAGCGACGAGAGCGTGTCGTTGACGGCCGCGAATGTCGCGAGTCCTCCGGAGTTGACCTCCACCGACACGCCCAGGCGTCTGCCCGTCGCCAGTTGCAGGCGGCTGCCATCGAACGCCGCCGCCCACAGCTCTCCGTCGAAGGCGTAGACGAGGAGCCCATCGGTCGCGAACCTGGGTGAGCTGCCGGGGCCAAGAATCGCCGCCCGCCCCGTCGCGAGCGAGTAGGCCCCGAGGCGAAATGGCGGCCGGGTGCCCACCTGAAACACCAGGACCTGTCCGTCGGCGGTGGCCGTCGGAAACCGGAGGCTGGCGCCGTCGAACGCCGTCGCCGGCACGGCGACTTCCGAGTCGCCGCCGGCCGCCGGGACGGCGTGCAAATCTGGCGAGCCTGAGCTGGCGTAGACGATGCGGTCGTCAGGCAGCCAGACGCCTCCAAATCGCGAGCCGCCCATCGCCGTGATCGCAACCGCGGGACCACCGGCCGCCGGCACCCTCATCAGCTGCTGCGAGTCCCGACGCGTAGGCGACGTGCTGGCCGTCCGGCGAGAAGAACGGCACCTGGGGACTGCCGGTGCCGACCACGAGCCGGGCGCCTTGTCGTCGAACGACCTGAGCAGCAACTGCCCAGCGCCATCCGCCGCAGTCCACGTCATCGCCAGCGTTCGGCCATCAGGCGACAGCGCCATGCCTTGAGCACCGGCCCTCCGGACAGGTCGCCGAGATCGTGAACGCGGTGGTGTCTGGCGTGCCCTCCGTGCGACTGCTCAGGAGCGCGCCGCCGGTCACGAGCGCCCCCGCCAGCGCGGCCGCAACCAGACCGACCGGCAGCGCCCACCGTCGTCGAGGCCGCCCAGCCGCGGCGTCATCCGGAGCCTGGGCCTTGCGTAGGCGTCCCCGCCGATCCGGCGGCACCGGCCAGGTGGAACGCCAGGTCGCGCGCCGACTGAAATCGATCGGCTGGGTGCTTCTCGAGGCAGTGCGTCACGATGCGCGCCACTTCGGCGGGCACCGGCACGCCGAGCGTCTCGAACTCCGCCGGCTCGCTCTTGAGGATCGCGTTCAGCGTCTCGACGCCCGAATCGCCGCGGAACGCCCGCTGCCCCGCCAGCATCTCGTAGAGCGTCACGCCGATCGCGAAGATGTCGGCACGATGGTCGACGTCGGCGCCACGCACTTGTTCGGGCGCCATGTAGCCCACGGTGCCCATCACCGCGCCCTGCGCCGTTGGCGGCCGGCCGGTGACGGTGGACGCGTCACCGCTCGCGCCCGGGGCCGCGTCGCGCAGCTTGGCCAGGCCGAAGTCGAGCACCTTGGCCGTGCCGTCGCGCGTGACGAAGATGTTGTCGGGCTTGAGGTCGCGGTGCACGATGCCCTTGTCGTGCGCCGCCGCCAGCGCCCGTGCCACCTGCGTCGCAAGTTCGATCGCCGTGCGCACCGGCAGCCGTCCGCGGGCGAGGCGCGCGCCGAGCGTCTCGCCTTCGAGCAGCTCCGAGACGATGTAGGGGCCGTGCGCCGCGCTGCCCGGGCCGATATCGAAGACCGCCAGGATGTTCGGGTGGTTGAGCGCGGCGGCGGCCCGCGCCTCCTGCTCGAACCGCGCCAGACGGTCGGGGTCGGTGGCGGATTCCGCGGCGATCACCTTGACCGCCACGTCGCGGCCCAGGCGGGTGTCGCGCGCCCGGTACACTTCGCCCATGCCGCCAGCCCCGAGCGGGGCGTCGATCGCGTAAGGCCCGAGGCGGGTGCCGGGGGTCAAGGCCATCAGTCAGTTACCGCGATTCTTCGAGGCCGTGATCGCGGCGATGTTCGGATGGTTGAGCGCCGCGAGCACTTCGGCTTCCCGTCGAAAGCGTGCAAGGATTCGCATCACCAGCGACAGAGGCCGGGAGCACCTGATCGCGACCTGGCGTTTCAGGTTCGTGTCGGTCGCGCGATAGACCTCACCCATCCCGCCCACGCCGGTCTGCGCCGTGATGTCGTAGACGCCAAGACGAGTGCCGGTGGTGAGGGACACGCGCGTGGATTATAGACGGAACGTCAGGGTGTCGAACCCTGCGTACGGTGCCGGGAAGGCCTCACGCCTTGCTTTCCAACCCGCACGATCCGTATTCTCTGATTCCCCATTAGTCCTCCCTGGAGGTCGAACGTGAAGCGTTGGCTCTTCCTGAGCGTACTCGTCGCGAGTTCTTCGAGCCTGTTTGCGCAGACCGCGCCGAAGGTCCATGAACTCAAAGCCTCTCCGCAAACGGTGCATCGTGGTTTCTTCGATGCCTCGTTGAAGCCGGTCCTCACGATCAATTCCGGGGACATCGTGAAGCTGGAAACCGCCACCGGAAATCCACGCTACTTCGAACGCCTCGGTGTGCCGAAAGACAAGATCCCCCAGGAACTCTACGCCGTCTACGAAGGCGTTGAGGGGGCCGGCCGCGGCGATCACACGCTCAACGGACCGATCTATGTCACTGGCGCACAGACCGGCGACATGCTCGAGATCCGGATCCGCTCCATCGATTTGAGGCTGCCCATCGCGGGCCAGGGCTTCGTGCCTGGACGCGGGTTACTCGCCGATGAATTTCCAGTCGCCAAGGATCGGGTGCTCTGGCTGGATCTGAAGAACAAGACGACGGAATATGCCCCCGGAGTCGTGGTTCCTTTGAAACCATTCTGGGGAGTGATTGGTGTGGCGCCGCCGGCGGCCATGGGCCGTGTCTCCAGCGGCCCCCCTGATATTTTCGGCGGCAACCTGGACAATCGCGACCTCGTCGGTGGAGCCACCCTCTATCTTCCGGTGTTCGAACCGGGTGGTTTGCTCTCCGTGGGCGACGGGCACGCGGCGCAAGGCTACGGCGAGATCTGTCTGTCAGCAATCGAAACGTCGCTGAAGGGCGAGATCCAGGTCATCCTTCACAAGAACACACGCTTGAAGCAGCCGCGCGCCGAAACACCGACACATTACATGACGATGGGTTTGCACCAGGATCTGGACGAAGCGGCAAAGATTGCGGCACGTGAGATGCTGGATTGGATCGTCGAACTCAAGGGACTCAGCCGAGACGATGCCTACATGCTGGGAAGTTCCGTTATGGACCTGGTCGTCACGCAGGTCGTTGATGGAACCAAAGGCATCCACGCGTTCATGCCGAAGGCGATCTTCAGGAAGTGAGAAGCCTGATAGTCCCGCCTGAGAACCAGACGCGTTACTTGGTCCCCGGCGCGATCGTGCGCAGGTAGTCGCCGAAGTTGAAGACGAACACGACCTTGTCCTGCACGCCGCTGGCCGAATCCGGCTGCACGGCCGCCGCGACCCGCTGGCCGTCCGGATGCAGATCGAACGCGGGCTCGGGATCGCCCGCACCTTGAATGCCCGCCGGCGACCAGATCTGCGGCGTGTCGGCGCGGAAGGCATCGCCGACGACGGCGTACGGCGCGGCCATGATCCTGCCTGCCAGAAACAGCAACTCGGGCGCCCTCGCCGACCACCGTGGATAGGCACCGCCCGTCGTCGAGATGCGCCAAGGGCCGCCGGGGCCGGGGAACGGGCGAACATAGATCGTCGGTGCTGCCGGTCGCTCCCACTGCGGTGGAGAAGTACGCGATCCAACGGCCGTCCGGTGAGAACATCGGCGCAGTTTCGAGGGCCGGCGTGCTCAGAAACACCGTGGGCGTGCCGGGCGTCCAGTCGCGCGTGGCATCCCCCTCCATCGGCAGGATCATCAGGTCGCCGCCGGTGCCGGGGCGAGTGGCGCGGAAGGCGAGAGATTTGCCGCTCGGGTGCCAAGACAACGGGCCGCTGGTCGTCCGGGCTGTCGGTCAGCCGCGTGACCTCGCCCGTGCCGTCGGCGTTCACCCCATACAGATTGCGGGTGCCGGCCTTGGCGCGATCCGACGCAAACACGAGGCGCCGGCCGTCGGGCGTCCAGACCGGCGACTCGTCCTGACCGGCGTCGAAGGTCAATTGTGTCAGCGTGTCCCGCGCCCACTCGTACACCCAGAGGTCGCGCTGCTTGCCGTCCCAGATCTCGACCGCCAGCTTCTGGCCGTCCGGCGAGAACCGTGGATTCGCCCAGTCGGCCTTCGCCGCCCGCAGCACCGCCGTCTTACCATCGCGCGTCAGCCAGTCGATCGGACGCGCGGGCGTCGCGGCCGTGCCGGGCACATACACGAGCGTGCCCTCCGACGACACCGCCAGTTGCGCGCGCCGCTGGCAGTCGGATTCGCAGCGACGCCCTCGAGCGCCGGCACCGCCGGGCCCACCGTCTCGAGGCGCGTGAGATCGAAGCGCACCGCGAAGAGCGTGCCCTGTCGCACGTAAACCAGATGGCCGCCTTCGCGCTCGCGCTGCGGCGAGCCGGCCGCTCGGCACGTACCTGCCGTAGTACCCGCCGCGGACGACCACCTTCGGCGCCCCGCCCGACAGCGGGGCGACCACGACGTTGGCCGTGTCCCAGTTGTCCGACGACACGTTCTCAGAGAAGAGCACCGCCTGACCGCCTGGCAGCGCCTGCGGCCACCGCTGGGTGGTGGCGCCTGGGCTGAGGGCACCGAAGACCGCTGGTGTGCCTCCGGCCGCCGAGACGCGCTGCAGCATCCGTCTGTGCCGGCAAAGAGGATCGTGTCGTCGTCGGTCCACGTGCCGCCGCCGGCCCCCGGCGCGTCGCAGAGCGCGACCGCGGCGCCCCCGGTCACCGAGACCTTCTTCAGCGTGCCTCCGGCGAAGAACGCGACCCACTGGCCGTCGGGCGAGAAGAACGGACTCGTGGCGCCTTCGGTGCCGGCGAGCGGGTCGGCCTGCAACTGGTCGAGCCTGCGGAGGAAGAGGCGCGTCTGACCCGCCTGACCCGCCTGACCCGCCTGCCGCGCGACGAACGCGACCGTCGTGCCGTCTGGCGAGAGAATCGCCGACGCGCCGCTGCCAATCGATAGCGAGGCGTCGGCGCCGATGCTGGCGAGCAGCGTGCGCGGCGCTTGCACCGGTGCCGAGCGCCAGGGCGCCCACAGCGCGAGCGCCGTGATCAGAGCCACGCCGAAGGCGCCGGCGAGCGTCCACGGCAGGGCGCGCGCCACGAGCGAGCGTGGTGCGACCGCGGCGAGCGGCGTCGTCTGCGCCGTCGCCGTCTCGAATGCGCCGTCGAGCGCGAGGCGCACGTCGCGGATGTCGCCCGCGCGCTGCTTCGCGTCCTTCCGCAGGCACACCCGCAGGGCTTGTGTCACGCGCGCGGGCACGATTGCCGGCAGCGCGGCGAAGTCGGGCTCCTTGCTGAGGACCGACACGATCGTGTCCGTGATGTCTTCGCCTTCGAAGGCCCGCCTGCCCGTGAGCATCTCGAAGAGCACCGCGCCAAACGCCCAGATGTCGGCGCGCTTGTCGACGATCTTTCCCTTGCGCCTGCTCCGGCGCCATGTAGGCCGCCGTGCCCAGAATCATCCCCGCCTGAGTCATCGCCGGGGACGTGATGGTGGGGGACTGCGACACGTGCGGCGACGACCCCACGGGCGGGTCCATCGCTTTGGCAAGACCGAAGTCCAGCACCTTCACCGTGCCGTCGGGTCGCACCTTGATGTTCGCAGGCTTCAGATCGCGGTGGATGATCCCCTGCTCGTGCGCCGCTTCAAGAGCTTCGGCGATCTGCTTCGCGATCGGGAACGCCTCGTCGAGCGGGATTGCCCCGCCTTCGCCCCCGGGCTTCGGCGAGGCAAGGCCGCGGGCGATCCGCTGCGACAGATCCTCGCCTTCGACCAGTTCCATCACCAGCGCGGTGATCCCCGCCTGCCCTGAGCCTGCCTGCCCTGAGCCCGTCGAAAGGGCCGAAGGGCTGCTTTCTTCGAGCCCGTAGATGGCCGCGATGTGCGGGTGATTCAGCGCCGCGAGCGTCTTGGCTTCGCGCGTGAACCGCGCCAGGCGGTCCGCATCGTGCGCGAACGCCTCGGGGCAGCACCTTGATGGCGACATCGCGATCGAGCTTGGTGTCGCGCGCCCGCCACACTTGCCCCATTCCGCCTTCGCCCAACTTGCCGACGATCGTGTACGGCCCGATCTTTTCGCCGGTCACCATGGCGAGCCCCATTGAGCTACGGCGAGACCTCGCCGAAGCTCGCCCGCTTCATGCGCGAGCGAAGGCGGGCCGCCTTCGCCGAGGGGCGCGGTGATCTGATAGACGCCGAGTCGAGTGCCAGGAGTGAGCGCCAAGGGTGTGCGGATTATACGGGCGTTCAGCCGGGCCACCGCCCAGCCGAGGGCGAGAGCACGTGGATCGCCCAAGGCAGGTCGACCCGGGCCGGAGCCTCCGGTCCGCTCTCCCGACCTTCGCAGGTACGCGTACAATGGCGGTGATGGACGCGCCCGACGTCATGCGCCTTGCGGAACGCCACGGCATCCAGCTGCTCGTCCGCTTCGGTTCGACGGTCACGGGTCGTACACATGCGTCGAGTGATGTGGACTACGGTGTCGTGCTCCTTGAACCCACACCAGGACTGAGCCGCCTCGTCGAGCTCGCGGCTGACCTGCAGGTGTTGAACCCAGGACGCGAGGTCGACGTCGCTGTGCTCAACCGGGCCGATCCTCTGTTCCTGAAGCAGGTCGCCGATGCCTGTGAACTCGTGTACGGCTCGGCCGCCGATTTCGAGGCACTCAAACTGCGGGCGTTCCATCGCTACGAAGACTACCGGCCGTTCCTGGCGTTCGAGCGACGCTATGTCGAACGCTACGCCGCAACACGTTCATGACTGCCGACGAACACCTGGTCACCCGCAAGCTGGCGCTCATCGCCGCCGACATGACGTCGGTCGAGCAACTGCTCGACCGTGGCCGCGAGGCCTACCTGTCCGATCGCGTGGCACAGGCGGCGGCCGAACGTCACATCCAACGCGTGATCGGCCGGATGATCGACGTGAACTATCACCTCGTCACAGCCGCCGGGCACATGCCGCCCAAGGACTACCACGCGTCGTTCGTGACGCTCGGCGACATCGGCGTGGTTGACCGGGACTTCGCGGCCCGTATCGCGCGCGCAGCCGGGCTGCGGAATCGGCTCGTGCACGACTACGACGATCTCGACCCGCACCGCGTGTTCGACGCTCTGCAGGCGGCCGTGGTCGACGTGCCTCGGTACGTCGTGGCGGTGCAGGCGCACCTGGCGCGACCGGCTGGCTGACGGCCCGGGCATTACGGCAGCTTCAGCGCCGCCTTGAGCTGCGCCGCGGTCAATCCCTTCACGTAGACCGGCGTGCCGGCGTCGAATTCCTTCGCGCGCGCCAGGCCACCCACCACCACCGGATCGAAGCCGGCGTCAGTCACGAGCCGCACGGCCAGGGCCGTGGCCTCGGCGTCGTCGCTGGCAATGGGGATGCCGATCTTCTCTGGGGCGCGGTTGGCTTCCTTCGTCACCTGAATGAAGCTGAGCGCGTTCAGCGCGCGCACCAGCCGCACGCCCGGCAGATACTCCTTCGACGTCACGCCCGTGCCGCGGGCCAGCGCGTCCTTCCCCACCTCGCCGTCGCGATCCACGCGCGGGTTGCCCACGTCGATCACCACCTTACCCTTCATGAGCGCCGCGTAGTCCTTGCCCACCTGCGGCAGCGCGCCGTAAGGCACGGCTATCAGCACCACGTCGCCGAACACGGCCGCCTGTTGCGGCGTGCCGGCGAGCGCGTTCGGGCCCGCCTGGGCCACGAGGTCCTTGAGCGAGTCGGGATTGCGCGACGAGAACACGATCTGGTGGCCGGCCTTGGCCCACTGCGTGCCGATCGCGCCGCCCTGACGGCCCGACCCGATGATGCCGATCTTGAGCGGCTTCGCCGTGGGCGTCTGGCCCGTTGCGCCGTGCGGCCACAGCGCCAGCGCGCCACCGGCAGCCATGAAGGTTCGACGGGAGATGCGCAACGACGGAATCCGGGTCACAGGGCCTCCAACACTCGAGTGGCGCGAGTATACCGCCGCCGAGTGCGTCAGTGGGCGGCGCGGCAGCGTGACAGCGTGATCAGCATGTCCTGCCCCGGCCCCAGCCCCCAGCCCCTAGCCCCCAGCCCCTGGTTCATTCGCGTATTCGAAGCCGAAGCGCCCCTTGACGCACAGGTTGCCTTGCGTCGTGGCGTTCTCGAACGGCGAGGTCACCTTCACGATGCGCTCGTCCTGCACGTGCGCGGTGAGCGTGCAGCCGACGCCGCAGTACGGGCAGATGGTGTCGGTGACCTGCTGGCGCTCGGGCGCCCACTGTCCAGCGGCGCGCAGCTCGAACTCCGGCGTCGCCATGAGGGCCCCGGTCGGACACACGGCGATGCAGTTGCCGCAATACACACAGGCCGATTCGGGCAGCGGCACGTCGAACTCGGTCGAGATGTGCGCATGGAAGCCGCGGCCTGCCACGGCAATGGCAAAGGTGTTCTGGGCATCCGTGCCACAGGCCTCGACGCACTTGTAGCAGAGCACGCACTTGGCGTAGTCGCGCACGTACAGGTCGTTGTCGATCTTCACGGGCTGCGCCACCGTGGCCGCATCGGGCCCGAAGCGCGAGGGCTCCGCGCCGTATTCGGCGAGCAGCGGGCGCAGCTCGTCGGCGGTCGAGAGATCCACCGACGAGGCCAGCAGCTCCAGCACGACCTTGCGCGAGGTGCGCACGCGCGCCGAGTTGGTGTGCACCACCATGCCCGGCTCGGCCTGGCGCGAACACGCGGGCGCCAGCACGCGCGCGCCTTCCACTTCCACGACGCAGACGCGGCACACGTTCACGGGCGTGAGCGTGTCGAGATAACACAACGTGGGCACGTCCTTGCCCACCGCGCGGCACGCGTCGAGCAGCGTGCTGCCCTCGGGCACGGCCACGGGCTGTCCGTCCACCGTCACGGCCACGGACGCGCGGGCCGGCCGCGGCGGCTCCACCGGCAGCGCGGCGGCAGGCGGCGGCAGGCGAAACCAGATGGCGTCGTGCTGGTCGCTCATGACACCGGCTCCGCTCTGAACACCTGCAGGCGCTGCACCGCTGATTCGATCGCCGACGACGCGGTCTGGCCCAGGCCGCAGATCGAGGCGTCGCGCATCGCCTGCCCCAGCTCCGACAACAGGTGCAGCCGTTCGGGCGTCATTCTGCCGCGAGCTCGCCCGCACCTGGTCGAGCAGCTCCCGCTGGCGCACGGTGCCCACCCGGCACGGCACGCACTGCCCGCAGCTCTCGTCTTCGAAGAACCGGGCGATGCGACCGAGCACGTCGGGCAGGTCGGCGGTGTCGTCGAAGACCATCACCACGCCAGAGCCCAGCGTCAGCGAGGCGGCCCGGGCATCTTCGAACGTGAGCCTGAGATCCAGCGATTCGGGCCCCACGAACATCCCAGCCGCGCCGCCCAGCAGAATGGCCTGTAGCGATCGGCCACCGGCCACGCCACCCGCCAGCGCCAGAAGCTCACCCAGCGTGCGGCCGAATGGCAGCTCGTAGAGCCCGGGCGTCGTGACGTGACCGGACACGCAGAAGAGCCGCGTGCCGGTCGACGCGGGCGTGCCCGTCTGCGCCCACGCGGCCCCGCCCTCGACCAGGATGTCGAGCACGTTGGCCAGGGTCTCCACGTTGTTGACGACGGTGGGCTGACCGAACACGCCGACCTGACTCGGAAACGGCGGCTTTGACCGCGGCTCGCCGCGTTTGCCTTCGAGCGAGTTGAAGAGCGCCGTCTCTTCCCCGCAGATGTACGCGCCGGCGCCGCGCCGCACCTCGAGATCGAAGCGATGGCCCGAGCCGGCCACGTCGATGCCGAGCAGTCCGGCCGCGCGCGCCTGCGTCACGGCCTGCGCCATCCGCTGCTCCGCGTCGGGATACTCGCCGCGCACGTAGAGGATAGCCCTTCTCGCTGCGGGTCGCGATGCCGCAGATGGTCATGGCCTCGACGATCGCAAACGGGTCACCGGTCATGAGCACGCGATCCTTGAAGGTGCCCGGCTCCGACTCGTCGGCGTTGCACACCACGTAGTGCGGCAGCGACGCCTCGGCCGCCACAGCCGCCCACTTCTTGCCCGTGGGGAAACGCCGCACCGCCCCGGCCCATCAACGAGGCACGGCTCACCTCGGCGATGATGCCGGCGGGGCCAAGCTCGATCGCGCGCGCCAGCGCCTCGATACCCGCCGGAGGCGCGATACGCGTCAAGACTCGACGGGTCCACCACGCCCACGCGCCGCAGCAGTGTGAGACCTGGCTGCGCCGGCCTGCGGCACGCCGTGGCGCAGCTCCGCGAGTGACTCGCGCACGCCGCGCGCGGCCGGTGTGGCCATGGCGCCAACGACCTCCGTCGCGCTCCGTGCCGGCGCCACCACCGTGCGCACGAGCGGATCGCCTGCCGCCACCACCATGACGGCTGGTGCGCGTTCGCATTGCCCCAGGCACGGGCTGCGCTGCCACGCGCCGCCGGCCAGCGCCGACAGTGCGCCGGGCGGACCGATGGCCGCCTCGAGTTCGCGGCAGAGGGCCTCACCACCCTGCGCGCGGCAGGCGATGTCGTCGCACACGTGGGCCACGGTGCGCGCGCGCGGTTCAGTGGCGAACAGATGATAGAAGGTCAGCACGCCCCACGCCTCGGCGGGCGGCACGACCAGGCGCTGGCAGATGTAGTTCAGCGCGCCGCGGCTCACCCAACCGACGCGGTCCTGCACCGCATGGAACGCAGGCAACAGCAAGTGCCGCAACGCAAGCGCGGCGGGCCTGCCGCCGCGCGAGGCGCGGCCGTCGCGCGCCGCATCGCGCACGCCGCCGTCCCAGCCGCCCTCTGGCGGTCCGAGCAGCCGGTCCACCGCCTCGCGTTCCTCGGCAGAGGCCTCGGGGCCGACGACGTGAATATCCACCTGGCTATCCTTCCACGCCTTCCACGGCTTCGAGACGAATCGCGGCGGCCTTGAACTCCGCCGTGCCGGATTTCGGATCGGAGGCGTCGATGGTGAGGTGATTGGTCGCTACCTCGTCCGGAAAATGCAGCGTCATGAACGTGAGCCCGGGCCGAAGGCGCATGGTCGATGTGCACCGGGGCCACGACCGCGCCGCGCCGCGACCGCACGCGCACCGCCTGGCCTTCGCGCAGACCGAGCCGCGCCGCATCCTCGGGTGACACGTCGATGGTCTCGCCCCGCCGCACCGGCGAGGCGTAGCCGCCGGTCTGCACGCCGGTGTTGTATTCCGCCAGCCGACGCCCGGTCGTGAGGCGCAGCGGGTAGTCGTCGTCGAGCGCCTCGACCGGCAGTTCGTGCGCCACCACCGAGAAGGGCGCGCGCGGCCCGCCCACCGGCCGTTCCCACAGGCGACCGTGCAGGAACGTCTCGCCGGGATGCGACTCGTCGTAGCACGGCCACTGGAGGCCGCCCTCGGCCGCGAGGCGCGCGTAGCTCATGCCGGCATGCACGGGCGACACGGTGCGCAGTTCATCCCACACGCGTTCGGCGTCGGGCGCGCCCCACTCGACACCCATGTGCCTGGCCATGTCGAAGATGATCGCCAGGTCTTCGCGGCTCTCACCCGGCGGCGTCTTCGCCCGGCGCACGCGCTGCACGCGCCGCTCGCTCGAGGTGAACGTGCCGTCCGATTCGAAGGCGCCGGCCGCCGCGGGCAGCGCCACGTCGGCGAGGTCGACGGTGGCGGTGTGCATCACGTCCTGCACGACCAGCACGTCGAGCGAGCGCAGCAACGCCACGCTGCGGTGCTGGTCGGCCTCCGACTGCGCGGGGTTCTCGCCAATCACGTAGAGCGCCTTCAGCGTGCCGTGCTCCATCGCCTCGAACATCCCGGTGAGGTGCAGGCCCTTCTGCGGCGGCACGCGCACGCCCCAGGCGCGATCGAACTTGGCGCGCACCTCGTCGTTCTCGACGTGCTGGAAACCCGGCAGGCGGTCGGGCAGCGCGCCCATGTCGCCGCCGCCCTGCACGTTGTTCTGCCCGCGCAGCGGGTTGATGCCCGAGCCCCAGCGGCCCGACGTGCCCGGTGAGCAGCGCCAGGTTGATGAGCGCCAGCACGTTGTCCACGGCGTTGTGATGTTCGGTGATGCCGAGCGTCCAGCAGATCATCGCGCGCGGGGCCGTGGCGAATGCGTGCGCCATCTCGCGAATGACCCCGGCCGGCACGCCGGTGGCGGCCTCCCCGCGTTCGAGCGTCCACGGCAGCACTGACGTCTTGTAGTCGTCGAAGCCCGTCGTGGCGTGGGCGATGAACTCGCGATGCGCCAGCCCCGACACGATGATCTCGCGGGCCATGCTGTGCGCCAGCGCGATATCGGTGCCCACGTCGAGCCCCGCCCACACCTCGGCCCATTGCGCCGACGAGGTGCGGCGCGGGTCGATCGCGAACAGACGCGCGCCGCGCTTCACCCCCTTGAGCAGGTGGTGGAAGAAGATCGGATGCGTCTCACGCGCGTTCGATCCCCACAGCAGGATGCAGTCGGTCTCTTCGATCTCACGATACGAACTGGTACCGCCGCCCATGCCGAAAACCGCCGCCAGACCGGCGACGCTCGGGGCGTGTCAGGTGCGGTTGCAGCTGTCGATATTGTTCGAGCCGATGACCGCGCGGGCGAACTTCTGCGCCGCGTAGTTCATCTCGTTGGTGCTCTTCGAACAACTGAACAGCCCGAACGCTTGGGGGCCGCGGGCGTCGACCACCGCGCGGAATCCGTGCGCGGCGCGCGTGAGCGCCTCGTCCCACGTGGCCGGCCGGAGCGGGCCGCCGCGTTCGTCGCGCACCATCGGAGACAGTGAGCCGTTGCATGCGAGCCATGCCGCAGAGAGTAGCACTGGCGGCTAGTCGATCGTCCAGAGCGAGAGCGGCGTCGACAGCAGCAGGTAGCGGCGGCGCAGCTCGACCACACGCCCAGCCAGCGCGCTCACGGGAAACTCCCCCGCCCGGCAGCGATCGCGCAGGCGGCGAATCTCGTGGCGGTAGAGGTCGTTCACCGCGTCGCGCAGCAGCCGAGGCGGCGTTTCGCTAGTGGGCACGAGGCCGTGCCCGGCCAGCGCCTCCAGCACGTGCGAACGATAGCGGGGCATCAGCGGTCGCACATCAGGAGATAGCCGCGCGCCTCGGTGGCCACGACGCCCTTGGCCTGCGCTGGCCCGGCCAGCTCGCGGGCCTTGCGGTAGGCGGCGCAGGCGCCGTCGCGGTTGCCGCGCCGGTCGCGGGCGCGCGCCAGTCCCCGCCAGCCCGCGGCGCTGTCACGCTCGGCGAGCGCGCGGGCGTAGCTGGCCTCGGCCAGCTCGTAGTCATCGACGCTCGACCACAATTCGCCGTCCACCAGGTCGATCGGGAGCGGCCACCGCGCGCGGTCGCCGGTCAGCGCCAGCCGCATCGCGAGGTCGCGGGCATGCTCGAGCCACACCTGCATCTCGTCGCGCTCGTCTTGTGCCGCCGCGGTCGCGGCGCGCAGCACGGCCGTGGCATACGACCCGTGCGTCGCGGTCGTGCCGGGCGGACCGAGTGCTGCAAGCGCCGCACGCACGCCCGTCAATGACTCGTCGGTGCCGCCGCGTTCGGCGGCCGCCACCGCCGCCGTGCCAGCCGTCCCACGCCCAGGCCGCGACGACCAGCTCCCGGCACGTGTCGTGCGCGGCGTACGACCCGCGAAGCTGTGCGGCGACGGCCGCGAACTCGCCGGTCAGTGCCTCGGCTGCCGCGGTGGCGAGCAGCGCGCGCGTCTCGACACCGCAGTCGGGAATGGACGGCTGCGTCCACACCAGGGCCCACAGAAGCAGGATTCCAGGCACGTTTGGCGACATCCGTGTACAACCGATTATCACCTGAGCCGCGCCTCGCCAGGGGCGCGGGGCCGGGTTATCATGAGCCCGACTTGGAAGGAGTCGCCTGATGAAGAACGCTCACTTGCCCGCGTCGCGCCGGCGCGGCCTCGCGCTGATGGCCGCCACGGCCGTTATCGCCTCGCTGACCCTCGTCGGCGCCCAACAACCCGCGGCTCCGGCCGCGCCCGCGGCGCAGGCGCCGGCGCCGGCCACGGCCAAGCCCGCCGCTCCGGCCGCTCCCACCGTGCCTACGCTGCCGCCGCCGGCCCGCGCCATCGTGCCAGTGGCCGCCAGTTCCGTGGCCGCCAAGCCCGACCAGTGGGTGGGCGAGTACGTGGCCATGACCGGCGTCGTCGACGCCAGCCTGGGGAAGATGGCGTTCACGGTGGATCAGGACAAGACCAAGAGTGCGCCGGACGTGCTCGTGCTCGCGCAGCGCATGAGCGACGCGGTCGCGCCCAACACCTACGTGACGGTGATCGGCCTGCTCATGAAATACGACCCCGCCGACGTCGCCGCCAAGTCGAAGGCGCATGCGCAAGACCTGCCGGCCGACGTGGCCGCGAAGTACAAGGGCAAGCCGGTGGTGCTGGCCACGTCGGTCGTCAACGACAAGATGCTCGACCTGGCGCGCTTCATCGCGCCGGCCCTGACCCCGGAAGAAGAAGCGCTGGCCAAGGCCATGAAGGGCGTGCCCGCCGCGTCGGGCGAGATGCGCAAGGGCGCCGACGCCTCGAACGTGGAGCTGGCCACCAAGAACGTGGCCACCCTGACCGCCGCCTTCACCGAGGTGGAGACCTTCATGAAGAAGCGCGGCAAGCTCGACGCCGTGAAGTGGGCCGCTGACGCGCGCGCCAACGTGCTCACCGTGGAGAAGTCCGCCAAGGGCGGCCAGTGGGATGCCGCCAAGACGGCCGCGGCCGCGATCGGCGGCTCGTGCGGCACCTGCCACACGCCCTACCGCGAGCGCCTCGAAGACGGCTCGTTCCGCTTCAAGGCCGGCCGCTAGCCGGCCGCTCCAGTCGGTCAATCAAGCGATACAACGCGCGGCGGCTCACTCCCAAGTGTGCCGCCGCGGTTGTCTTGTTCCCGCCCGCGGCCGCCAGCACGGCGCGCATGTGCTGATGTTGCGCGTCGTCGAGGCGCGTGCGACGGCGCCGACGGCACCGGCGCTCGGCGCCATCCCGGCCGCTGACGGCCCGAGCGCCGAGCGCCGCTGCGCACGGCCGGCTCGGCCAGCACGTCGCCGTCCCACAACACGCTCGCCCGCTCCACCACGTTGCGCAGCTCGCGCAGATTGCCCGGCCACGCCAGGTCCTGCAGCAGCCGCGTGGCGCCGGCCGTGAACTGCTTGGGCGGCAAGCCCAGCCGCGCGCACGTCTCGCGCAGGAACGCCGCAGCCAGATCGGGAATGTCGTCGGCGCGCTCGCGCAGCGGCGGCAGGTGCAATTCGAAGACCGTCAGGCGGTAGTACAGCTCGGCGCGAAACCGGCGCGCCGGCAATGGCGCTGTCGAGATCGCGGTCGGTGGCGGCGATCGACGTGCAGGCCCTCGCCCGCCGGCGCCTGCGCCGCCTCGGTCGAGCGCGCGCGCGAGCGCGGCCTTGCGCCTCGGGCGGCAGGTCGCCGACATCGCGGACGAAGAGCGTGCCCGCCGCGTCGATGCGGCTCCACCCGTCGGCGCCGCGCGCGACCGCGAACGCGCCGGATCGCTGCGGACCCGAGCCGATGCAGCGCGCGCGCGATCGTGGACTTGCCGGTGCCCGGTTTCGCCCGACACCAGCGTGGCGCGCGCATGCGGGCGCCAACCGGGTCATGGCCGCAAACACCGCCTGCATGGCCGGTGAGCCGCCGACCAGGTCGCGCAGAACGCCTGCCGCCGACGGCGGCACGCGCGGCGGCGCCAGTCGCAGCGGAGCGGACCACGACGGCCACGGACGACGCGGTGTGTGTGTCTGCATCGGCCATGCCTGACCTCGAGGCCCTGGCATCTGAGCCTGGGCCCCCAACCCGCGCAATCGGCACGGCTCGCGACAACTTGAATCGGGCGCGGCGTGGCCGACGCGCTCGGCCCCCGCGCGCCGGTGAAGCAGGACCTCGCGGCCGCCGATTCCTGGCCGCGTGACCGGCTCTTCGTCGCCCCAGACCCGCGTCCGACCCATCGGCGTCCCCATCTCGCGGCCGTTCTCGGCCGCCGCGCTCGCGGCCGTGTCGCTGCCGGGCCGCACCGAGGCGGTGCACGCCGTGGCACCGCGCCACGAG
Organism: uncultured Acidobacteriota bacterium; assembly: GCA_963814395.1. Taxonomy (GTDB): domain Bacteria; phylum Acidobacteriota; class Vicinamibacteria; order Vicinamibacterales; family UBA2999; genus CADEFD01. The sequence continues at coordinate 71,711 of CAWFCS010000019.1, read as the reverse complement.
CCGACGCCGCCCTGGCGCGCGCCAGTGCCGCGGCCGTGCGCGGGTGTCGTCGTGTGCAGTCGCGGCGCGGCACGACCCGGTTCACGGCGCCATCTATACGCACGTCGTGCTCGACGTCACCCGCGCCTGGGGCTTCGCCGAACCGTTCCGCCGGCGTCGCCCTCAAGCTGCTCGGCGGCGCGGCAAACGGCGAGGCGCTCGTCGTCGGAGGTCAAGCCCAGTTCACCCGGGCGAAGAGGTGATCGCGTTTCTCGACGTGCGGCCGCGCGACCTCACCCTGTCGGTGACGGGGCTCGAACGGGGCAAATGGACGGTGCGTGCGGTGGACGGCCGCCGCACGGCGCTGCGCCAGCTCCACGGCTATTCGGCGACCGACGAGGTCGACCCTGTGGCGCTCGAGTCACTGGCCTCCCTCGCCGGGTCCAAGGTGCGCCTGCCGGTGACGGCCATCGTGGTGCCCGACGCCCTGATCGGCGATCGAACCGGCCCTCGACACCGCGCTCTCGACGGACAGCATCGCCGCTCGGTGGCACGAGGCCGACTGGGGCAGCGCGGTGCCGGTCGACTCGGCGTGGGGCGGGCACCCGCTCTTCCCCATGGGCGGCCTGACCCAGTTCGTCCGCGCGGCGGCCGCCTGGTCGGCCGCTGGCCCGCTGCAGCTCGTCGCCGGGCGTCGGCCGCAGCCCGCGCTGCTTCGACAACGACGAGCCGGCCGATGGCCGCATCTCGGTGAGCTACGACGATCCGTGCGGCGAGATCAGCGACACCAGTCCGGTGCTCGCCATCGGCGGGGCCTACTATTCGAGCGCTGACGTGCGCGATGTCAACGGCACGCCCTTCGACAGAATCACCAAGGGCATGGTGGTGTTGGACAACGTGCGGCCGAAGTTCGCCGGCATGAGCACCGGCTGCTACGAGGAGCTGCTCACCCATGAACTCGGCCACGCCATCGGCCTGGGCCATGCCACGTCCGGTCTGGCGGTCATGGCGCCGGCGCTGTCGCGCGACGTGCGTGGACCGCACCGAGTCGCTGCCGCTGCAACCCTCCGACACGGCGGCGCTCCACGTGCCCTATCCACCACGCACCGACACGGCGGGTCCGCCGTCGTCGCCCGGCGGATTGGCCGCAGAGGTCACGAGCGGCGGCGTCCGGCTCCGCTGGCTGCCTGCGACAGGGGCGGCCGCCACGGCGTTTCAGCTGCAAGCGGGCAGTCTGCCGGGGCACACGGACCACGGTGCGCTCACGGTCACCGTGCCATGGTTCAGCGCGCCAACGTGGGTGCCGGGGTGTACTACCTGCGCGTGGTCGCCACGAACGCACACGGCGCCAGTCCGCCCTCGCGTGAGGTCGCCGTCGTCGTGGGATCTGGCTTGCCTGGCACACCCACGGGCCTGGTCGCCTCGGGAGGTCCGGGCGGCGCGGTGCGGATCTTCTGGAACCCACCGACCGGGCCGACGCCCACTGGCTATCTGCTGTTTGCCGGCGACGCCCCGGGCGCGATCGCCGCACGCTTTCCCGTCACCGCGCCGTCGGCCATCGCCGACGGTATCCCCTCGGCCACCTACTACGTGCGGGTCGCCGCCGTGACTGGCGTCGGGATGGGGCCGATGTCTCGCGAGATCGCGGTCGTCGTCCCCTAAAAGGCGTCGATACGAAAGGCCGCGGGACGGGGCGTACCGAGCGAAGGGACGCTCGCCGGGCATTTGCCGGTCGAGCGTCCCGAGAGTGACACGCAGTTGACCTGCGGAGCCGGCCTAGTTGCCGACGCAGATGTAGCTCAGCACCTCACCGGCGGCAGTATTGCCGATGGTGAAGGAACTCGCTGAGGTGTAGACGATCGTCACGCTACCGGCGCCACCGCCAGTTTGCGCCGTGACGGTGCACTGGTAGCTCGTAGTGCTGGTGAACACAGCCAAACCGGCGAGGCTGACGACCTGCGTCGCAGCGCCCGCCGTGACCCGGCCCAACACGACGCGCGCGTTGGCCTGGGCCGCTCCAGCGTTGTTGTAGGCGGCAACCGGTCCGGTCGCGCCCGTCGCGCCCGTCGCGCCGGTGGCACCCACCGGACCCTGGGGCCCCGTGGCGCCCGTCGCGCCAGCGGGGCCCGTGGCACCCGTCGCGCCCGTCAGGCCTGTTGCGCCCGTGGGACCAGCAGGACCTGCCGGACCCGTGGCGCCGTCTAGACCGTTCGTGCCGTTGGCACCCGCCGGACCCGCCGGGCCAGCAGCACCCGTCGCGCCGGTGGGACCCGCCGGACCAGTCGCACCGTCGCTGCCAGCCGGGCCCGCAGGACCCACGGCGCCGTCAACACCGTTCGTGCCGTTGGTACCCGCCGGACCCGCCGGACCCGCAGGACCCGCCGCGCCGTCGGTGCCAGCCGGACCCGCAGGACCAGCCGGGCCAGCCGCACCCGGTGCGCCGTCAGCACCGTTTGTGCCGTTGGTACCCGCCGGACCAGCAGCACCCGTCGCGCCAGTGGCACCCGCCGGACCAGCCGCACCAGGGGCGCCGTCGGTACCGTTCGTGCCGTTGGTACCCGCAGGACCCGCAGGACCCGCCGCACCCGTCGCGCCAGCAGGCCCCGCCGGACCCTGCGGTCCAGCCGCACCCGTCGCGCCGGTGGCACCCGCCGGACCGGTCGCGCCCGTCGCACCGTCGTTGCCCGCCGGACCCGCAGGGCCCGCCGGGCCTGCGGCACCGTCAACACCGTTCGTGCCGTTGGCGCCGGTCGGCCCCGCCGGACCCGCCGCACCCGTCGCGCCGGCAGGCCCCACCGGACCCTGGGGGCCCGCGGCGCCGGCGGCGCCCGCCGCACCAGCCGGACCCTGCGCTCCAGCCGCGCCGTCAAGACCATTGGTGCCGTTCAGGCCGCTCGGACCCACTGGCCCCTGCGGACCCACCGGCCCCTGCGGACCCGCGACTCCCGTGGCCGCCAGCGGCGCGAGGTCGCCGTTCACCAGCACCTGGCCAGGCGCCACCTGCAGGGGGATGAACACCGCGGCGTTGGGAGACGTGGCCACCTGAATGTAGTAGCGATCGAGTTCGGTGCCCACGAAGGGCGGCGTCACGGTCACCACCGCGCGGCCGGCGCCGTCGAGCGTGCCGAGCGAGAGCAGCACGAAATCGGTGCCCACCGCGAAGTTCACGCCGGCATAGGCCAGTCCGGCTCCGCGGGAGCTGCCGACCACCGCGAAGTTCTCACCAGGCGTGCCAGTGACGGTCACGACCGTGCTCGAGCCCGCCGGCACGACCACCCGGCTCAATTGCATGGTGGGCGCCTGCGCGTAGGCAGTGGTCACACCCACCTGCCACACCACGGCCATCGCCATCACCATCGCCGCAAGATGTCCCTTGATTCCCGACCCGCAACTTCCCACTCGCATCACGTCCTCCCGGTAACTGTTCATGTCTCTTCAATCCCCTGCTTTCGGCCTCGTCACAGCAGAAAGGATGCCAAGCCGTGAACGGACGAGATTGTCTGAAATGCTCCACAAATGTGCGGCCTCCGCACGCCGCACGCACGAAACTGTGCGGCTGCGTCACAACACTGACGCGAAGCGTCACCCTCTTGAGTCGCGGCGACCCCTGTACGCGCAAAACGGGCGCGAAGCCAAAGCCCCGCGCCCGCAGCGCGACAGTGAGACAGCGAGACGCAGACGAGCCCTGTCGAGCCCCGGTCCCCAGTCCCCAGTCCCTAGTCCCTAGTAGCGGTAGTGCGCCGCCTTGTACGGGCCGTCCGGCGACACGCCGATGTAGTCGGCCTGTTCCTTCGTGAGCCGCGTGAGCTTCACGCCGAGCTTGTCGAGGTGCAGCCGCGCCACCATCTCGTCGAGCTTCTTCGGCAGGATGTAGACGCGCTTCGCGTCGTAGTTGGTGCCCGACAGCGTGGGCTTGCCGGTGGCGCTGAAGTGCAGGTCGAGCTGCGCCACCACCTGATTGGTGAACGACGAGCTCATCACGAAGCTCGGATGGCCAGTGGCGCAGCCGAGATTCAGCAGGCGGCCTTCCGCCAGCACGAGCACGCTGTGCTCGGCGCGCGTCGCCGTGGCCGGGAACACCCACTCGTCGTACTGCGGCTTGATCTGCACGCGCGTGGCGCCCGACTTGGGCAGGCCGGCCATGTCGATCTCGTTGTCGAAGTGGCCGATGTTGCCGATGATCGCCTTGTCCTTCATCTGCATCATGTGTTCGACGGTCAGGATGTTCTTGTTGCCCGTGGCCGTGATGAAGATGTCGGCGGTGGCGATCACCTCGTCGAGCGTGGTCACCTGATAGCCTTCCATCGCCGCCTGCAAGGCGCAGATCGGATCGATCTCGGTGACGATCACGCGGGCGCCCTGGCCCTTGAGCGCCTGGGCGCAGCCCTTGCCCACGTCGCCGTAGCCGAACACCACCGCCACCTTGGCCGACAGCATCACGTCGCTGGCGCGGTTGAGGCCGTCGATGAGTGAATGGCGGCACCCGTAGAGGTTGTCGAACTTGCTCTTGGTGGCCGAGTCGTTCACGTTGATGGCCGGGAACAGCAGCGTGTTCGCCGCGGTCATCTCGTAGAGGCGATGCACGCCGGTGGTGGTCTCTTCGCTCACGCCCTGGATGCCGTCGGCCACCTTCGTCCACACTCCCGGACGGGCCTTCAGCTCACGACGCAACGTGTCGAGGATGACGCCCCACTCTTCGGGTTCGTTGTCGGCATCGAACGCCGGAATCACACCCGAGGCTTCGTACTCCTTGCACTTGTGCACGAACAAGGTGGCGTCGCCGCCGTCGTCGACGATCAGCGAGGGACCCGAGCCGTCGGGCCAGAGCAGCGCTTCCACCGTGCACCACCAGTATTCGGGCAAGGTCTCGCCCTTCCACGCGAACACCGGCGTGCCCTTGGGGCTCGCCACCGTGCCGCCCGTCTCGGGCCGGCCGACCACCACCGCGGCCGCGGCGTGATCCTGCGTCGAGAAGATGTTGCAGCTCACCCAGCGCACGTCAGCGCCCAGCTCGGTGAGGGTCTCGATCAGCACTGCCGTCTGCACGGTCATGTGCAGCGATCCCATGATCTTCGCGCCGGCCAGCGGCTTGGCCGCGCCGTACTGCTTGCGCAGCGTCATCAGGCCCGGCATCTCGTGCTCGGCCAGGCGAATTTCCTGCCGGCCGAACTCCGCGAGCGACAGGTCCTTCACCTTGTAGGGTTCGCGTCCGGCCTTGGTGGCCAATTCGAATGCGTGTGTCTGCGTTGCCGTTGCCATCTCGATCTCCTTGATACTCGTGGTCGTCGTCGGTCGTGGCGCGCACGGGCGCACCGGTGTTCGGAAGCTGACTAGGAACTGCGTGTCGTCGCCACCGCGCGGAACAGCGCCGGACCCTTCGCGGCCGCGTCGGTCGTGAGTTCGTCGAAGCGCACGGCCGTGAAGCCGGCGGCGTCGAGCCACTTGCGCATCTGCGACTCGGCGAAGCCGAGCCACACGTGGCCCATGTGTTGCTGGTACTCGATCCGGTCGTGCGGCAGCATGTCCACGACCAGCACCCGGCCCCCCGGTGCCAGCACGCGCGCGGCTTCACTCAACGCGCGCGCGGGATCCGGCAGGTGATGCAGCACGAGCGCCAACACGGCGAGATCGAGCTGCGCGTCATCGAGCGGCAGCGCCTCGAGCGCGCCGCGCCGCACGTCCACGTTGGCGCACGCCGCGAGCGTGACGCGCGCGGCACTGAGCATTTCGGCCGAGGCATCCACCGCCACCACCTGCGTGACGTAGGGCGCCACCAGCGCGCTGAACTGCCCCGTGCCGCAACCCAGGTCGCCCACCCGCAGGCGCGGGTCGAGCATGGCGAGCACGGTGTCGTGCTGGAAGTGCTGGCCGAAGAGCTCGGTGCGCAGCCGATCCCACTGGCTCGACGCCGACGAGAAGAACTGCTGCGACTTGGAGCGGCGTTCGTTGAGCACGCCTTCGGCGCGCCGCGCATCCTGCTCCGCCGCGGCGTGGCCGCTGGCCTGCTCGCGGATGAGCGGCCACAGCCGCGCCGCCGAGGCGTCGAGCGTCGCGGCCAGGCCGTAGTAGCGCGAGGTGCCATCACGGCGCGAGGTCACCCAATCGCCATCGGCCAGGGTCTTGAGGTGGCGGCTCACCGTGGACTGCGGCAGCTGCAGCACGGCGCAGAGTTCCGTGACCGTGAGCTCGTGTCGCTCGAGCAGCAGCAACGCCCGGCACCGGACCGCGTCTGACAGCGTGGTCATGTGCTCCAGGAGCCTGGCAATGCCCGGGAGGCTGGCGACTGGAGCGGCGGAAGTTTCGTCCATCCGTAAATCCGGATTAAAAGATACATTCAGAATGCGGACGTGTCAAGGAGTTCGCGCCAACCTTTCCGCGGGGCGTGACGTCTATGTTCATGACGCGTATAGACTCTGAGAACCTAATCCAATGGACCGTCACCGACCCGAACGCTTCCTTCCCCTGCCCCAGGTGTGGTTCGACATCCTGCTGGCCCTCACGAGCGGCGACCTTCATGGCTATGCCGTGATGCAGGAGGTGGCGCGCCAGGGCGACGCCGGGCTACACCCTGGCACGTTGTATCGCGCGCTGGCCCGCTTGCTCGAATCAGCGCTGATCGTCGAGCTCGACGAGCGTCCCGCCGACGACGACGAGCGGCGGCGCTACTACCGGCTCACCGACCTCGGCCGCGCGGTGGCGCGGGCTGAAGGCGCGCGCCTCACTCGCCTGGTCGAACGCGCCCGGGCCGCCAACCTGCTGGCCTGAGCGCACACCGGTCATGCCACCCCATCCTCTGCCCCTCCTCTTGCGCGCTGCTCTCCACGCCTACCCGGCGCGCTTTCGCGCGCAGTTCGGCGCCGACCTCGGCGCCGCCCTCGCCGATCGCTGGCGCGACACCGCGGCGCGGCCCGTGGGCGTGGCGTGCGGCCGTCGCGCGATGCTCCTCATGCGTACCACGGCCTCGGGACTCGCCGAACGGGGCGCCGCCGTGCGCCGCCACACCTGGCGCACACATCGTCCGCATCTCTACGCTTTCACGGGGAGACGAGCCACCATGTGGGATTCGCTGCTGCACGACGTTCGCGCCGCCGCACGGGGTCTGGCCTCGGCGCGCGCCTTCACCGCGTTGACCGTCGTGGCCTTGGGCCTCGGGCTCGGCGCCAACAGCGCCGTCTTCGCCGTGGTGAACGGCGTGCTGCTGCGGCCGTTGCCCTACGACCACCCTGAGCGGCTCGCCATGCTGTGGAGCGAGAACCCGCGCCTGGCCAACGAGACCAACCCACTCTCCCCCGCCAACTTCGACGATCTCAAGCGCATGACGCGGTCGTTCGAGTCGCTCGACTACGCGCTGTCGTTCATCGTGCGCGTCGGCATCCAGGGCCAGGAAGATCAGGGCGTGATCCAGGTGCTGCGCGTGGGATCGACGTTGCTGCCGATCATCGGCGCACGCACGCAACTCGGGCGTCTCATGGCGCCCGACGAACGGAACGTCGCCGTGGTCAGCGATCGCGCGTGGCGCACGAGGTTCGGCGCCGACCCGAGTGATCGTCGGCCGCACCATCGTGCTCTCGGGCAACGAGTCGGTCACGATCATCGGCGTGGCCGCGCCCGAGTTCGTGTTTCCCACTGCGCGACATGCTGTGGCAGGCGGGCACCACGACCTCACAGGTCACCGACTTCTGGATCCCCATGCCCATGGAGGGGCCGCGCTGGATACAATCCGACGGCACCCTCGCTCGCTCGGCCCACGCCCTCATGGCGTTCGGCCGTCTGCGCCCCGGCGTCACGGCGGCTGAGGCCAGCGCCGAGATGCGCACGCACGCCCAGACCCTGGCCGACCGCTATCCCGACACGAATCGTGGCTGGAGCGCGCGGGTCGTCGATCTGCACGCGCAGGCCACGGGCTCGCTGCGCGTCGGCCTCTCGGCGCTGCAGGCGGGGGCGCTGCTGTTGCTGCTCATGGCGGCCGTGAACGTGACGAACCTCGTGCTGGCGCGATCGATTGCCCGGCAACGGGAACTCGCAGTGCGCTCGGCGCTCGGCGCGAGCGCTGGCCAACTGGTGCGGCAGGCCCTGATTGAGAGTCTCGTGCTGACCGGCGCCGCCCTCGTGCTCTCGACGGTCGTGGGCACCTGGCTGCTCCGCGCGCTGGTGGCACTGGCGCCGGCCACCGTGCCTCGCATCGAGGAGGTCGGCGCCGGATTCGAGACACTGGCGGCGTCGGCGGGCCTCGCGCTCCTCATCGGCGTCGCGATCGCGATTGTCCCCGTGTGGGTCGCGGCCCGCACCGACGTCCGCGGCGTGTTGCAGGACAGCAGCCGCGGTGCAGCCGGCGTCTCGCGATCGGGAGGACGGCTCCGCACGACGCTTGTCGTGGCCGAGGTGGCACTGGCGGTCGTGATCACGATTCAAGCCGGCCTCCTCTTCCGGAGCTTCGCGTCGGTGGTCGCCACGGATCCGGGGTTCCAGACCGAAGGTCTGCTCACCTTCCAGATGGGAACGCCGGACCGTCTGACCGCCGTCGAGGCCCGGCGCGCCTTCTACGACGATTGGTTCGCCCGCCTCGGCGCCATCCCGGGCGTCACGGCGGCCGGCGGCACGACCCGCATACCGCTGGGCAGTTCGAACGTCACGACGTCGGCGCGGGCCGAGGGCAACACCGACCCGGCATCGAGCCTGCCCGAGGTGGAATTCAGACGCGCGTCCACCGATTACTTTCGCGCCATGGGCATGCCGATCGTCAAGGGGCGGCCGCTGCAAGCCGCCGATCGCCCTACCGATCCACCGGTGGCGGTCATCAACGAGACGATGGCGCGCGTGGTCTTCCCTGGTCTCGACCCGATCGGCCGCCGTATGCAGACCGGACCCGACGCCACGTCGCCCTGGATCACCGTCGTGGGCGTCGTCGGCGACATCCGCCACAACTCGCTCGAAGTCGCGCCTCCGCCAGAGATGTACCTGGACATGCGCGGCACCCCCCCCAACGGCCCGTTCATCGCCGTTCGCACCACCGGGGATCCACTGGCGCTGGTGGACGCGATTCGCCGCACCGCCAAGGCGGCCGATTCCACGCTGGTGCTCTCGGACTTCCGGACGATGTCGGACCTCCGTGCGTCGTCGCTGGCCGAGCGCCGCTTCGTCCTCACGCTCGTGTCGGGATTCGGCGTGCTGGCGCTGCTGCTGGCGGTCGTTGGCGTCTACGGCGTGCTCGCGCTGGTGGTCGCCGAGCGGACATCCGAGATGGGCCTCCGCATGGCGCTCGGCGCCGCGCCGGGTACGGTGGTGCGCCTGGTGCTCGGCCAGGCCCTGCGCCTGACGGCGCTCGGCGTCGTCCTCGGCCTCGCCGTCGCGGTGGGCGCGACCACCGCCACCAAGAGCGTGCTGGTCGGCGTGAGTGCGTACGATCCAGCCACCTATCTGCTGGTGCCGGCACTGCTCATGCTCGGCGCCGCGGGGGCGGCGGCGGCTCCGGCGCGACGAGCGCTCCGCGCCGACCCGGCCACCGTGCTCCGCGGCTGACGCCGGACTTCACAGCCACGTCGCAGACGGAGGACCCCAATGCTGGCTTCGCTATCGGCAGTGCTACTTCTCATGGTGACAGCGCAGGCCGCGCCGCCCGTGCGGCCGGCTGCGCGCTTGACCATCACGCAACGCGCGCTGGTGCCCGTCTGTGTGGACCACTCCCGAGTCACACCCAGTCAGCGTCGGTGGTCGCTCGGCGCCGCGCCGTTCACCATCACCGTCACCATGAAGCACGCACCACGCACCGGCATCGCCAACGCGGCGCCGGGCCATGCCACCGTGACGTTCACGCCGGAGCCGGGCCACCGCTACGAGGTCGAAGTGCGGGCGCCGTCGACAGCATTTTCGAGGCGCGTCTTCGCGCAGGGCGCGTGGACGCCGGTCGTGCGGGATCGCACCACCGACCGCATCGTGAGCACCGACCCGGTCTGGACCGACGGTAGCTGCGGCGACTCAGGCGAGCGCTGACTCCAGTTCGGTGACGAGCCGATCGAAGCGTTGCACCAGCGCGCGGATCGCGGTGGGCTGTGCCAGGTCCACGCCCGCCTGCTTCAGCAGGCTCATGGGATGATCGCTGCCGCCCGCACGCAGCAATGCGAGGTAGCGGTCCACGCCGGCCGCGCGCCGCGCGGGGTCGGCGCTGCCGACCTCTTGCATGAGCGCCGCGGTAGACGCCATGCAGGTGGCGTACTGATAGACGTAATAGGGCGACTGGTAGAAATGCGGGATCCGCGCCCAGGTCCAGGCCGTGCGGTCATCGCGCGTGATGGCATCGCCCCAGTAGGCGTCGACGGTGCGGGTATAGAGCGCACTGAGGACGTCGGCTGTGATCGGCTCGTCGCGCTCCACGCACCGGTGCGCCTCGAGTTCGTAGTCGGCAAAGAGCACCTGGTTGTAGAACGTGCCCACGATGCCGTCGATGGCGTGCTGCAGCAGCATCGTGCGCTCTTCGGTGGTCGTGGCGCGCTCGAGCATGAACTCGAGCAGCAGTTCCTCGTTGAGGGTCGACGGCACCTCGGCCACGAAGATCGTGTAGCCGGCATAGACGAAGGGCTGTGAGGCGTGCGCCAGCAGCGTGTGCATCGAGTGGCCCATCTCGTGGGCCAGGGTGAACACGGCGTCGAGCGTGTCGTTGTAGTTGAGCAACATGTAGGGATGCGCGCCGTAGACCGGCGCCGAGTAGGCGCCGCTGCGCTTCCCCTTGTTCTCGTAGACGTCGATCCAGCGGCGCTCGAAGGCCTCGCGCACGTGCGCCTGGTAGTCGGCCCCGAGGCGCGCCGTCGACGCCACGATCCACTCGCGCACGTCGTCATAGCTGGTAGTGCACGTCGTGCTCCACCAGCGGCACGTAGGCGTCGGCCGGGGTGTAGCTGTCGAGCCCGAGCACGCGGCGGCGCAGCCGGTGGTACTTGCGGAACGGCTCCACGCCGGCGCGGGTCTCGGCAATCAGCGTCGTCACCACGTCGGGCGGGATGGCGTTGCCGAAGAGCGCCGCGTCGAGCGTGGTGGCATAGCCGCGGGCGCGAGCCTGGAACCAGTCGCGATGCAGCACGCCGTTGTAGAGCGAGGCGTAGGTGTTGCGGTTGGCGCCGAACACGTCGTAGTGCGCGTTGTAGACGGCGCGCCGGTCGTCGGCCACGCGGCTCGTGGCCAGCACGCGCCGGTACTGGCCGTAGCTCACCTCCACGCGTGGCGCCTGTGCTGAGGGTGACGGCGGGAAACCTGGCATCGGCCGTCGAGAGCGCCTCGTAGGCATCCTTCGGCGCGCCGGTGAGCCGCGCGGACAGCGAGAGCAGCCGTTCCCCGTCGAGATTGAGCACGTGCGCCTGCTTCCGGAACAGGTCTTCGATGGCGAAGCGGTAGACGGCCAAGGCCGGATCGGTCTCGAGCCACGTGCGGATTGTGGCCAGCGGCACGGCGAGCAGTTCGGGGTTGAACCACGAGGTGGCGTGTTCGAGACGCGCGAACAGGAGCTGCACGCGCTGCCGCCGCGCGGCCGAGGCGTTGTCGCGCTGGTCCTGGTCGTAGGCGAGCGAGGGATAGAACCACACCCGGTAGCTGAGCTGCCCGATGGCGTCGTGGGCCTCGAACGCCGCCCGCAGCTGCGCGCCGCTCTGCCCCAAGCGTGCCCGAGAACGCCTTGAAGGCGCCGATGCGCTGCTCGAGGTCGGTCATCGCCGCGTCCCACGCCTCCCACGACGGGAAGATGGCGGACAGGTCCCACGTATGCGCCGGATCGACGTCGGCGCGTTCGGGCGTGAGTTGGGCAGGCGACGGGGCGGTCATGATGGGCTGATCTTACCTGCCGCGCCGGCCCCGTCCAACGTGGCGAGCACCGCCGACAGCGCCGCCAACGTCGGCGGCACGCCGACGGCGAGCCGCGGCAGCGCCAACCGCTCGGCGAGCGATGCTGGCAGCGGCACGCCGCGACCCAACGCCGGCTCCACGACCTCGCGGAACTTCGCCGGGTGCGCCGTGGCCATCACGACGATCGGCCCGCCGCTGGTCTGCGGGCGCGACGGCGCGGGCGCCCAGGTAGCCGACGGCGGAGTGCGGGTCGGCCACGTAGCCGTGTTCGTCGGCCAGCGCCCGGATCGCCCCGCGGATGTCGTCGTCGCTCACGGTCACGCCGGTCATGACCGCGCGCATCGCCTGCACGTCGTGATTGAAGAAATGCAGCAGGCGTTCGAAGTTGCTCGGTGCGCCCACGTCCATGGCGCTCGCCAGCGTCGGCGTCGAGGCCCGCGGCTCGTAGCCGCCCGACGCCAGGTAGCGCGGCAGCGGGTCATTGGCCGTCGTGGTGGCCACGACGAACCGGCCGATCGGCACGCCCCGGCGCTGCGCCATCACGCCGGCGCAGAGGTTGCCCAGGTTGCCGCTCGGCACGACCACCGTGAGCGGCGGCGAGCCGGCCGGCAGCTGCAGGGCCGCCCAGGCGTAGTAGGCCATCTGCGGCAGCAAACGGCCGATGTTGATCGAGTTGGCGGAGGTAAGGCGCAGCGAGCCGGCAATGCCGGCATCGGCAAAGGCTTCTTTGACCAGACGCTGACAGTCGTCGAACGCGCCCTCCACCGCCACGGCGGTGACGTTGCCGCCGAGGGTCGTGAACTGGGCTTCCTGCACCGGGCTCACGCGGCCCTGCGGATAGAGCACCACCACCCGCGTGCCAGCCACGCCGTGGAAGGCCTGTGCGACGGCTCCGCCGGTGTCCCCTGACGTCGCCACGAGCACGGTGAGGGGCCGCGCGTCGGCGTGGTCCGACACCGCGGCGAGCCAGCGGGCCATGGTGCGGGCGCCGACGTCCTTGAAGGCGAGCGTCGGACCGTGGAACAGCTCGAGCATCGCCGTGCCGGGAGCGACCGACACGAGCGGGATGTCGAAGTTCAGCGCCGAGGCCATGAGCTCGCCGAGCGCCGCCTCGGTGAAGGTGTCGGCCACGAGCGGCGCCAGCAGCGCGGTCGCCACGTCGGCCAACGACCGGCCGCGCAACGCGTCGAACTCGGCGGCGGTCATGCGCGGGATGTCGACCGGCACGTACAAGCCGCCGTCGGGAGCCAGCCCGCGCTGCACGGCTTCGGCGAGCGTGACTGCGGTGCCCCGGGGCTGCCGGGTGCTGACGAAGGGCATCAGCGTGGCCCCCCGCCCGCGAGCACGCGCGCGCCGGTCGTGCCCACGGCCGACACCCAGAGGTCGGCCTCGACGCCGCCGCCAGCGGCCCGGTAGGCGGCGGCCATGGCCGCGCCCACCGCTCGCGCCTCGTCGAGCGAGCGCGCAAGGGCGAAGAGCGAGGGCCCCGAGCCCGACAGGCTGCACCCGAGGGCGCCAGCCGCCAGGGCCGCCGCCTTCACCGTGCGCGAAGCCCGGCACGAGCACGGCCCGCTTCGGCTCGGCCACATGGTCCACGAGCGATCGCGACAGCAGGTCGAGGTCGCCGGTGTGCAAGGCCGACACGAGCGCGCCGAGATTGGCCCATTGGCGCACGGCGGTCTGTAACGGCAGTGTGTCGCCGAGCAGGGCGCGCGATGCGCCGGTCTGCACTTCGAGATGCGGGTGCAGCACGGCGCACGACAGGTTCGGCGGGCACCGGCAACCGCACGATATCGGGCGGATCGGCACTGCGCGCCAGCACGAAGCCGCCGAACAGCGCCGGCGCCACGTTGTCGGGATGCGCCGCGCCACAGCCGGCGCGCTCCCCCGCCATCGCGGCCCGGAACACCAGGTCGAGCGACGCCGGCCGGCCGAGCAGCTCGTTCACGGCCACGACCGCGGCCACGGCGCTGGCGCCGCTGCTGCCCACACCGCTCGCCAGCGGCAGGCCCTTGTGAATCGTGAGCACGATGCCGCGCGACGTGCCGAGCAGCGCCAGTAGCGCTTCCACCGCCGCGCCGGCGGTGTTCTTCGCCGCATCGCGAGTCAGGCGGCCGCCATCGCCGGTGATGTCGACGATGGCCACGCCGGGCTCGTCGCGGAGCTCGGCCGCGACGACATCGCCGGGTTCGTCGAGCGCGAAGCCGAGCACGTCGAAGCCGGCGGCCACGTTCGACACGGTGGCAGGGGCAAAGGCGGCAATCATGCGTGATCCGCCGCGTTCGAGACGATCGGCACCGGCTGCCCGTCCGCGCCGAGGGCCACCAGCACCACCTCGGCCTCGGTCACCTTCACGCGCTCGCCCGCGCCGGCGCCCCACCGCTCCGCTTCCACGGTGACGCCGACCGTGATCGAGGTGCGGCCGACCCGCCGGGTCTCGGTGTAGAAGTTCACGATGTCGCCGACGAACACCGGCGCCAGGAATTCCACCTCGCGCATCGCCTTCGTGACGAACCGGTGCGCGCCGCTCTTGCGCGCCTCCACCGCCGACGCCAGGTCGACGTGCGACAGGATCACGCCACCGAAAATCGTGCCGAGATTGTTCGTGTCCTTCGGCAGCAGCAGCACCTTGATGGCCGGGATGCGTTCACTCATCCCGCGATCGTAGTCAAACTCGGGCCCGCGACGCGAATCTGTCGTCGCACACCGGGATTTTTCGTTTATTCTCAACTGGCACATGAGCACGGCGACCAACGACAAGCTGCGGACCACCAATGGCGGCGCCACGACCCAGTGGGGCGTGGCCGAAGCCACCGAACACTACGATGTGGCCCGGTGGGGCCAGGGCTACTTCTCCGTGGGCGACACGGGGCACATGCTGGTGCATCCCACCAAGGATGCGTCCCGCTCGGTCGACCTGAAGAAGCTGGTCGATCGCCTCGAGCTGCGCGGCCTGAGCGCGCCGATCCTGCTGCGCTTCCCCGGCATCCTGCAGCACCGGCTCGGCGAAATCCACGCCGCGTTCCAGCAGGCCATCTCGCAGAACCAGTACGCCGGCAAGTACGTGTGCGTCTACCCGATCAAGGTCAACCAGCAGCGGCAGGTCGTGCAGGAAGTGATGGAGTTCGGCAAGCAGTACCGGCTTCGGCCTCGAGGCCGGCTCCAAGCCCGAGCTGATGGCCGTGGCGGCCATGGCCAGCAACGACACGCCGATCGTGTGCAACGGATTCAAGGACGCCGAGTTCATCGAGCTGGCGATGTGGGCGCAGAAGATCGGCCGCAACATCATCCCGATCGTCGAGAAGTACACCGAGCTCGAGCTGATTCTGAAGTACGCCGCCAAGGTGGGCGTGCGGCCGCAGATCGGCATGCGCGTGAAGCTGGCCGCGCGCGGCATGGGCCGCTGGCAGTCGTCGGGCGGCTACCGCTCGAAGTTCGGGCTCACCGTCACCGAGATCCTGCGCGGGCTCGAGCTGCTCAAGTCGCACGGCATGCAAGACTGCTTCAAGCTGCTCCACTTCCATCTGGGCAGCCAGATCACGCACATCCGCATCATCAAGAACGCGCTCAACGAAGCGGCGCGCATCTACTGCGACCTGGCCAAGGCCGGCGCCGGCGTGCAGTACATGGACGTGGGCGGCGGCCTGGGCGTGGACTACGACGGCTCGCAGACCAACTTCGAGTCGAGCATGAACTACACGCTGCAGGAATACGCCAACGACGTGGTGTACCACATCCAGCAGGTGTGCGACGAAGAGAAGGTGGCGCACCCGACGATCATCTCGGAGAGCGGCCGGGCCATCACCGCCTACCACTCGCTGCTCGTGTTCAACGTGCTCGGCACCAGCGGCTTCGGCGAAGAGCAGGTGCCCACGACGGCGAAGGACGACTTCGAACAGCCGCTCATCGACCTGATCGAGACCTTCCACAACGTCAACGCCCGCAACGCGCTCGAGAGCTATCACGACGCGCAGCAGGCGCTCGACATGGCCATGAACCTGTTCAGCGGCGGCTACCTGCCGCTCGAGCAGCGCGCGCACGCCGAGAACCTCTACTTCGCCATCTCCGAGAAGATCCGCCGGCTGCTGCCGCAGATGGCCGACGTGCCCGAGGAACTGCAGAACCTCGAAGAGATGCTCTCCGACACCTACTTCTGCAACTTCTCGCTGTTCCAGTCGATTCCCGACAGCTGGGCCATCAAGCAGCTGTTCCCGGTGCTGCCGATCCATCGGCTGCGCGAGAAGCCCGACAACCACGCGGTGATCGGCGACATCACGTGCGATTCCGACGGCAAGCTGGATCAATTCATCGACCGGCGCGACGTGAAGAAGACGCTGCAGCTGCACCGCGAGAACGGCGAGCCGTACTACCTCGGCATCTTCCTCGTGGGCGCCTACCAGGAGATCCTGGGCGACCTGCACAACCTGCTCGGCGACACCCATGCCGTGCACGTCAGCCTGAACGAGAACGGCGACGAGAACGAACCCGCCCGCGTCGACCACGTGATCAAGGGCGACACGGTGAACGAGGTGCTGCGCTACGTGCAGTTCGAGCCCGAAGAGCTCTCGGCAAGCTGCGCCGCGACGTGGAAGCCGCGGTGCACGCCGGGCAGCTGCAGGACCAGCAGGCCGGACGGTTGCTTGAAGTTCTACGAAGAGGGCCTGCAGGGCTACACGTACCTGGAAGACCCGAGCGTCGAATAGACCCCGCAGGCGCGCTCGAGCGCAGCCGCGAAGCGGAGGACCCATGTCGCCAGTCCAGGGTGTGACTCGTCGGAACGTCTTGCGCGCGGCGGCGCTCGGACCGGTCGCCCTGGCGGCCGGCGTCACTCGCCTTCTCGGCCAGACCACGGCGCGACCGCCGAACATCGTCTTCATCATGGCCGACGACCTCGGCTATGCCGACCTGTCCTGCTACGGCCGGCGCGACATCAGCACGCCGAACATCGATCGCCTGGCGCACGGGGCGTCCGCTTCCTGCAGGCCTATGCCAACTCGGCCGTCTGTTCGGCCACGCGCACCGCGCTGATCACCGGCCGCTATCAGTACCGGCTGCCGCTGGGCCTGGAGGAACCGCTGGCCGCGGCAGCGATCGTGATGTCGGCCTGCCGCCGGAGCATCCGACCTTGCCGTCGCTGCTGAAGAAGGCCGGCTACAGCACCATGCTGGTCGGCAAGTGGCACCTGGGTGCGCTGCCCGGATTCGGTCCGCTCAAGAGCGGCTACGACCACTTCTGCGGCTTCCGCGGCGGCGGCTCGACTACTTCACGCACACGGCGCGACTCAGCAGCGACGACCTGTGGGACGACGACGTGCCGGTGACGCAGATCGGCTATCTGACCGACCTGCTCGGCGACCGTGCCGTGGACGTCGTCAATGGCCTATGCCCGAGCCGGTCGTCCGTTCTTGCTGAGCCTGCACTTCAGCGCGCCGCACTGGCCGTGGGAAGCGCCGGGCGACGAGGCGGAGTCGCAGCGCATCCGGTCGACGAACCTGCGTCACTACGACGGCGGCACGCAGAAGACCTATCAGCGCATGGTCGAGGCGATGGACTGGCAGATCGGCCGCGTGCTGACGCGCTGGATGCGAACGGCCTGACCGACAACACGATCGTCATCTTCACCAGCGACAACGGCGGCGAACGGTTCTCGGATACCTGGCCGTTCACCGGCGGAAGACCGAGCTGCTGGAAGGCGGCCTGCGCATTCCAGCCATCGTCTCGTGGCCTGGCGCGTACCGCAGGCTCGCACGACCGACCAGGTCGCGATCACCATGGACTGGATGCCGACGCTGCTCGCGGCGGCGGGCGTGCCGCCGACGCGGCGTTTCCGCCGGACGGCATCAACCTGCTGCCGCCTGCTCACGCAGGCCGGATCCGCCGTCGAACGCACGCTGTTCTGGCGCTACAAGGCAAATGCGCAGCGGGCCATCGCGCAGCGGCGACTAGAAGTATCTGAAGATTCTCGACAACACGTTCCTCTTCGACGTGGTCGCGGATCCGATGGAACGGGCCAATCTGAAGGACCGCCAGAAGGATGTCTACGACCGCCTCGTGGCGCAGTGGCACCTGTGGAACGCCACCATGCTTCCGGAAGTGGACGACAGCAGCACCGACAATTTCACGGGCGACCAACTGGCCGACCACATCGGCACGCCGAAGGCGAGCGGGAAGGCCGACAATCCCCTCCCTCCCGCGGGCACCAAGCGCCCACCTGGGTAGGGACCGCCGTTGAGTCACGGGAGATGTCCCGCCGTCTCGACTGCCGCTCACCTACCATCCTGGATCGTCCGCAGCGTCGTCGCCGTACACAGACAAGAGCGGCTAGTCCACGAAGGACCAGCCGCTCGATGTGTGTATGAGCGTGACGGCTACGCGCGCGCCACGGGACGGCGGCGCGATTCGAGCACGCGCCGCACGGCCTTGTCGAACCGCTCCTGCAGCGGCTTGCGCGTCTCGGCCGGCACCGGCCCGAGCCGCAGCCACGCCGACTGCGCGCTGCGCAGTTCCTGATCGGCCGCGCGCTGCCGCGCTTCCTCGGCCTGCTTGGCCGCGCCCACGCCCATGGTGTTGGCGGCCAGCGCCTCGCGCCACTGCTTGGCCAGCAACTCGGCCGGCGACAGCGCCGCCGAGGGCTTGCTGCTGCCGCCGTCGTTCGGCGCCAGCGCCTCCACCTTCGCGCACAGCTTCTCCATGCGCTTGGCCGTGGCGGTGGGATCGAGATCACCGCCGATGAACGCGTCGGGCCAACGAGTGACCAGCGCGAGCAAGGCGCGCGTTGACGCGTTCGGCCAGCGGCGCCAGCACGTGCCGCGGCAGCTCCGGGCCCTGCAGCCAGCGCGCGCGCGCGGCCTGCACCTTGTTGTAGAGGTCGTCGGGCATGGCGGCGTCGTCGGCCGGCACCAGCGCCTCGATTTCGGCCACGGCCGTGTCGCGGTCGACGAACTTGGTCTGGATCGCTTCCTGGTCGCGGTTCTTGAACCGCTCGAAGAACAGGTCGCACGCGGCGCGGAAGCGTTCCCACACCTGATCCGACTTGCTCTTCTTCACCGGGCCGATGGTCTTCCACTCGACCTGCAGCGCCTTGAGCCGCGACGCCGCCTGATCCCAGTTGGTGGATTGCGCCAGCTGCTCGGCTTCGGTGATGAGCGCTTCCTTGCGGGACAGGTTCTCGCCCCAGTCCTGCTTGCGCTGCTTCATGTCGGCCTGACGGCGCGTGAAGAACGCATCGCAGGCCTTGCGGAAGCGCTCCCACACGGCCTTCTCGCGGCCGCGCGTCACCGGGCCGATGGCCTTCCATTCGGCCTGCAGCGTCTTCATGGCCTCGGCCGTGCGCACCCAGTCGGTCGATTCCGACAGCGCCTCGGCGCGCTCGCACAGCACTTCCTTCTTCTTCAGCGCCTCCTGGCGTTCGCCCGCCTGCTGCGCGAAGAAGTCCTTGCACTTGTCGTAGACCTGGGTCTGCGCCGCCTTGAAGCGGGTCCAGAGCACTTCGCCCTGCGACCGGGGCGCCGCGGCCACCGGCTTCCACTTCTCCTGCAGCGCGCGCATCTCTTCGGCGGTCTTGGCCGGGTCGGCCTCGGCCAGCGCGATGAGTGCTTCCATCTTGGTGCAGAGCTCTTCCTGCACCTGGACGTTGGCCCACCGCTTCCACTCTTCGGCGTTGCGCAGCTCTTCGAGCCGCGGCTGCACCGCCGCGCGCACGGCCTGCAGACGCACGGTGACGTCTTCGCGGTCTTGCGGCGTGGGCAGCGGGCCCATCGTGCCAACCGCGAGCTTCACGTCCTTGATGATGGCGTCGGCGTCCTTGAGCGACAGCGAGTCGGCGGCGGCGCGCGTCTCGAGCACCTGCACGGCCGCCTGGAGGCGCACCAGGTTGTCGTGCTGCTGGCGCTGCTTGCCGGCGCGCACCTCGTCCTCGCGGCCCTCGAACGCGGCCGCCGCGGCGGCGAACCGTTCGGTGAGCGTCGCATCGACCTCGCCCGTGCGCAGGATGGCCTGCCACTTGCGCCGCAGCGCCTGCCACTGCGCCCGCACGGCCGCGTAGTCGGCGGCGACGAGCCCTTCCACGTCGGCCACGACCTGGGGCGCCTGCTCACGCAGCTCGCGCGTGTGCTGGGCGTGTTCGTGACGGCGTTCGGCGGCCTTGCTGGCGTCGTCGAAGCGGCGCTGCACGTCGGTCGCCCAGCTTTCGGGCATGGCGGGCATGGCCGCCCAGGCCTCGCGCGCGGCCGTCAGGCCGTCGGGCATGGCCTCGGCACCCAGCGCCTCGACCTGCTCACACAGCTGAAGACGATCCGCCTGTTCCTGACGCAGGGCTGCGGCCCGTCGCGAGGCGTCGGCGCGGGCAATTTCTTCGGCGGCGAGCACGGCGCGCACGCCGTCGGAGAGCGTTTCGAACTCGGCCACGATGGCCGGCTCCACTTCGGCGTCGGCGAGCAGTTCCACCCAGGCCACGCGGGCCGCGGCGTAGCCATCGCGCACGGCTGCCAGATCGGCATGGCCCGACAGGCCAGTCATCTGGGCGCACAACGCCCTGGCCGACGCCTGGTCGGCCTCGTTGTAGACCACCGCCGGCGCCGCCGGGGCGTCCACGACTGGAGCCGTCAGAGCCGCGAGCAGCGTCTTGGCGCGTTTGGCCGCCGCCTTGGTCTTGGCGCGCTGCGCGATCACGCCGAGGCGCTCGGCCGACGGCGCGTCGAGCCGGTCGAGGGCCGCCACGGCCGCATCGGCGTGTTCGCCGTTGACGGCCACGGCCTCGAGCTCGCCCTGATCGCTGAGCCGTTCGAGCGCCAGCAGCCGCGTGCCCGCGTCGGCCGCGTGCCGGGCGATGCCACCGAGCGCCTTGGCCTCGGACAGCTGCGCCACGGCGGCGTGCCGGCTGGCCTCGGGCGCGCTCGAGCGCGCCAGGGTGGCCAGCTCGCGATGCCGGCCGAGGGCGCCCAAGGCCGAGATGGCCCGCGGCGCCGCTCCGACGTCGGCCGCCAGCGCCACCAGCCGTTGCACGGCCGCGTCGCGGGTGCCGGGGTCGCTGTCGTTGCGCGTGACGGCCGCCAGCGTGTCGGCATCGGCGATACGGGCCACCGCCGCGCGGCGCACGCGCGGATCGTGGTCTTCGGTAGCCACCTGGAGGAGCACATCGGTGTCGCCGTCGCCGAGGGCCTGACGGCCTCGAGACGAACGGACGGATCGCCGTGCTTCCACTTGGCTTGGGGACGGAGCTTGTCGAGAATGCCCATGGGTTTTCGGTCCGGCCGGTCCGGTCGCAGGCACCGGCGCGGAGCCCCTTAGTCTACTTCAGCGGCCGCCGCGTCCGACCACGTTCAACTGTGCGGCGCCGGGCTGCGGCGTGCTGCATTGTCATATCATTGAAGTTAGATTCATAGATATGCAGACCGTCTCCGCCCTGTTCCGCGTGCTCGGCGACCCCGCCCGCCTCCGGCTCCTGCGGGCGCTCGCCGCCGACCGCTTCAACGTCACCGAGCTCACGGGCATCCTCGGCCTGGCGCAATCGGGCGTGTCGCGGCATCTCGGCCTGCTCAAGGACGCCGGACTCGTCGCCGAGGACCGCGACGGCATCTACGTCTACTACCGGCTGGCGCGACCGGCCGGCGAGGACTCGCCGCTCTGGCGGCTGCTCGATCGCGAGTTCGAGGGCGCGGCCGGCACGCCCGACGTGCGGGCCGACGACGCGCGCATCCAGGAAGTGCGGCGGGTGCGGCGCGAGAACTTCGACGTGCACGCCGGCCCCGACACCCGCGACGGCCGTCAGCTCGTGCCCGGGCGCAGTTGGGCGGCGTGGGCGCGCGCCCTCGGCCTGCTGCTGCCGCCGCTCGACGTCGTCGACATCGGCTGCGGCGAGGGCTATCTCACCCTCGAAGCCGCGCGCTGGGCCCGGCGCGTGGTCGGCGTCGACCGATCGGCGGCGGTGCTGGCCCGGGCCCGGCAACTGGGCGAGCGCCGCAAGGTCACGAACGTCACGTGGAAACGCGGCGACATCGAAAAGGTGCCGCTCCCCGACAACAGCGTCGACGTGGCCTTGCTGTCGCAGACCCTGCACCATGCGTCCGACCCAGGACGAGCGGTGCACGAAGCCGCGCGCGTGCTGCGGCCCGGTGGCCGCGTGTTGATCCTCGACCTGCGCGCTCACCGCGAAGACTGGGTGCGCGACCGGCTGGGCGATCGGTGGCAGGGGTTTGCCGACGACGCCCTCACCTCGTGGCTGACCGCCGCGGGACTCGAACAGCCCCGCGTGCACGTTGGCACGCGCGGCACCGGCGACCCGTTCGTCGTGCTGGTGGCCAGCGCCACCAAGCCGCAGGGGTCCTCACCAATTTCCCTTCTGCCGCCGCGCCGTGCGCGCCGCGCCACGCCTCAGGACCGCCCATGACCCCCATCACGTCCCACACGCCTCCCGCCCACCCTCCCGCTGCCCTGGCGGCCCGGCACCCCCTTCAGGACGTGCTCGCGCAGCGCATCGCGATCATCGACGGCGCGATGGGCACGACCATTCGCACCTACGGGATGACCGAGGCCGACATCCGCGGCGAGCGCTTCCGCGACGCCACCAAGGACCTGCTGAACAACGGCGACCTGTTCTCGCTCACCCAGCCCACGATGATCTGCGACATCCATCGGCGCTTTCTCGAGGCCGGCGCCGACATCATCGAGACCAACACCTTCGGCGCCACCACCATCACCCAGAGCGAGTTCTTCGTCGACGATCCGCGCGAGCACGGCGGCCGCAAGGATCCGGCCTTCTATCAGCGCGTCATCGACGACCCGTTCCTGCAGCGCCTCGCCTGGGACATCAACGAGCAGTCGGCGCGGCAGTGCCGCGAGTGGGCCGACCGGGTGGCCGATGCCACAGGGCGCCGTCGCTTCGTGGCCGGCGCGATTGGACCGCTCACCGTCTCGCTCTCCAATTCCCCGGACGCCGACGATGCCGGCTTCCGCGTCGTCACCTTCGACCAGGTGAAGACCGCCTACATGGAGCAGGTGCGGGCACTCATCGCCGGCGGCTCCGACCTGCTGCTGGTCGAGACCATCTTCGACTCGCTCAACGCCAAGGCCGCGCTGGTCGCGATTCAGGACGTCTTCGCCGCCGACGGCGTGCACCTGCCGATCATGATCTCGGCGGCGGTCGGCCGCGGCGGCGAGACGATGATCTCGGCGCAGACGGTCGAGGCGTTCTGGACCGCCGTGGCGCACGTGAAGCCGCTGTCGGTCGGCCTCAACTGCTCGCTCGGGCCGGATCTGATGTACCCGTTCCTCGAGGAGCTGGCCACCAAGTCCACCGCGGCGATCTCGTGCTACCCCAACGCGGGGCTCCCGAATCCGCTGTCGCCCACGGGCTTCGACCTCGAACCAGCCGACATGGCGCGGTATCTCGGGCCAATTCGCGAAGGACGGGCTGATCAACATCGCCGGCGGGTGCTGCGGGAACACGCCCGAGCACATCGCGGCGATCGCCCGCGCGCTCGACGGGCAACCGGGGCACGCGCGTGCCCGTCCGCCCGGTGGTCGGCGACGAGGTGCGGCGGCGGTCGGTGACGGTCGCAGGTCACGCCGAAGCCGTGGCGAAGGCGGAACCGGCTCTTCAGCCCCTGCCACTGCGGCTCTCGGGCTCGCAGCCGTTCACGCAGCAGCCCGGCGTGTTCATGCTGATCGGCGAGCGCACCAACGTGGCTGGCTCGCCGAAGTTCGCCACGCTGATCAAAGAAGACAAATACGACGAGGCGGTCAGCGTGGCCCGCCAGCAGGTCGAGAACGGCGCCAACGTCATCGACATCTGCATGGACGAGGGCATGATCGACGGCGTGGCGGCGATGACCCGCTACCTGCAGCTGCTCGGCAGCGAGCCCGAGGTGGCCAAGGTGCCCTTCATGGTGGACTCGTCCAAGTGGGAGGTCATCGAGGCCGGACTCAAATGCCTGCAGGGCAAGGGCATCGTCAACTCGATCTCGCTGAAGGAAGGCGAAGAGATGTTCCGGCAACGGGCCCGGACCATTCACGCCTATGGCGCCGCGGTGGTGGTGATGGCCTTCGACGAGCAGGGCCAGGCCGCGACCTATGCGGAGAAGATCCGCATCTGCGAACGCGCCTATCGCATCCTGGTCGACGACCTCGGCTTCCCGCCCGAGGACGTGATCTTCGATCCGAACATCCTCACCGTGGCCACCGGCATGGAGGAGCACAACAACTACGCCGTGGACTTCATCGAGGCCACGCGCTGGATCAAGGCGAACCTGCCGCACGCCAAGGTCAGCGGCGGCGTCTCGAACATCTCGTTCAGCTTCCGCGGCAACAACGTCGTGCGCGAGGCGATGCACTCGGCGTTCCTCTATCACGCCATTGCCGCCGGCCTGGACATGGGCATCGTCAATGCCGGCATGCTCGAGGTCTACGAGGAGATCGCGCCGGAGCTGAAGGGGCTGGTCGAGGACGTGCTGCTCAACCGGCGGCCGGATGCCACCGAGCGGCTGGTCGAGTTCGGCGAGGCGCTCAAGGCGGCTGGGGCCGGCACCGTCGTCGACGCGAAGAAGGCCGAAGAGTGGCGCCTGGGCACGGTCGAGGCGCGGCTGTCACACGCCCTGGTGAAGGGCATCGACACCTACATCGATCAGGACACCGAAGAGGCGCGCGTCAAGCTCGGCCGGCCGCTGGCGGTCATCGAAGGGCCGCTCATGGACGGCATGAGCGTGGTCGGCGACCTGTTCGGCGCCGGCAAGATGTTCCTGCCGCAGGTGGTGAAGTCGGCCCGCGTCATGAAGAAGGCGGTCGCCTATCTGTTCCCGTTCATGGAGGCCGAGAAGGCGGAGATGGCGGCCGCCGGCCAGGCCGTGCGGGCGCAAGGGCAAGATCGTGCTGGCCACCGTCAAGGGCGACGTGCACGACATCGGCAAGAACATCGTCGGCGTGGTGCTCGCCTGCAACAACTACGAGGTGATCGACATGGGCGTGATGGTGTCGTGCGAGAAGATTCTCGAGCGCGCCCGCGCGGAGAACGCCGACCTCATCGGTCTCAGCGGCCTGATCACGCCGTCGCTCGACGAGATGGTGCATGTGGCGCGCGAGATGGAGCGTCAGGGCTTCACGCTGCCGCTGCTCGTCGGCGGCGCCACCACCAGCCGCGCGCACACCGCCATCAAGATCGCACCGCACTACCAGCAACCCGTGGTGCACGTGCTCGATGCCAGCCGCGCGGTGCCGGTCACGACGAGTCTCTTGAGCCAGGACCACAAGGCGGCGTTCGTCGCCCAGCACCGGGCCGACTACGAGACGATTCGCCGCACCCACGGATCCACACGCCAGCCGCTGGTCGATCTCGACACGGCGCGCGCGCGCCGGCCCGCCGATCACCTGGCGCGCCGAGGACATCGCGACGCCCGACATTCACCGGCGTGCGCGTGCTCGACGACTTCCCGCTCGCCACGCTGCGGGAATTCATCGACTGGACGCCCTTCTTCCACACCTGGGAGCTGAAGGGCGTCTACCCGCGCATTCTCGACGACGAGAAGTACGGCCCACAGGCCCGCCAGATCTTCACCGAAGCCAATGCCCTGCTCGACCGCATGATCGACGAGCGCCTGATCCGCGCCCGAGGCGTCTACGGACTCTTCCCGGCCAACGCCGTAGGCGACGACGTCGAGCTCTACACCGACGAGCGGCGCGCCGAGGTGCTGACCCGCTTCCACTTCCTGCGCCAGCAGACCGACCGCGGCGGGGACCAGCCGTGCCGGTCACTCGGCGATTTCGTGGCGCCCAAGGACGAGCGGCCTGGCCGACCACATCGGCGCGTTCGCGGTCACGACCGGATTGGGCCTGCGCGAGCTGTGCGACCAGTTCCGCGCGCAGCACGACGACTACAACGCGATCATGGCCGAGGCCGTCGCCGACCGGCTGGCCGAGGCGTTTGCCGAGTGCCTGCACAAGCGCGTCCGCGACGAGTGGGGCTACGGCCGGGCCGAGACGTTCACGCCCTGCCGAGCTGATCCAGGAGAAGTATCGCGGCATCCGTCCGGCGGCCGGCTATCCCGCGTGTCCGGATCACACCGAGAAGGGCGCGTTGTGGCAGCTGCTGAACGTCGAGGCGGCCACCGGCATGCAGCTCACCGAGTCGTACGCGATGTGGCCGGGCTCGAGCGTGAGCGGCCTCTACTTCGCGCATCCCGAGGCGCGCTACTTCACGCTGGGCAAGATCGACCGCGACCAGGTGGTCGACTACGCCGGCCGCAAGGCGATGAGCCGTGAGCGACGTCGAACGATGGCTGGGCCCCAATCTCAACTACGACCCCGCGGCAGCGCCCACGCCGTGACCGCGCGATGACGACGCGCTAGGAATGCACTTTGGTGCCTGGGCGGCAGCACCCGGGGCTCCACCGTGAGGAAGTACGGCACGGTGAGCAGGGCCAGCGCCGCCGCCGCGCCATAGGCCGCGCGGTAGCCGTAGTGCTGCACGATCCAGCCGATGGTCATCGAGCCGGTGCCGATGCCGGTGTCGAACGCCGCGATGATGCTGCCGAAGGCCGCGCCCCGCCGCTCTGGCGCCACGTGCCGCATGACGTGGCCGAGGAAGAGCGGGTAGGCCGATCCGAACCCGGTGCCGAAGACCAGCGCCGACACGACGAACATCGCGCGGCTGCCGCCCACGGCCAGCAGCGCGAAGCCGAGCACGACCAGCACCAGGCACGGCACGAACACCTTCTTGTGGCCAATCCGGTCGCCGAGACGCGCCACGAACGGCCGCGTCACCAGAATCGCGATCGAGAAGGCCGTGAAGTAGAGCGACGCGGGATGCACGCCCGACGCCTCGCTGTACATCGCCACGAAGCTCGTGATCCCGCCGTAGCCGAACGAATACAGGAACATCGTGAACGAGAGCGCCAGCACCTTCCACTCGATGAGCGACGACCACGACCAGGCGGCGCGCTCTACCTGGTGCGGCACGTCCTTCGGCAGCAGCGTCCAGGCAATCACGAACATCAACACGCTCAGCCCCGCCGCCTCGAGGCAGAGCACGCGCCAGCCGCCGCGCTCGAACACCCAGAGCCCGATGGCCGGCGCCATCGACACCGCGAAGATGGTGGACATGCCCCAATAGCTCATGCCCTCGGCGCGCCGCTGCGGCGGCACGATGTCGGTGACGTAGGAACTGGCGGCCACGAGCAGACCCGACCAGAAGCAGCCGTGCACGATGACCAGTGCGAGCATCAGCGGGTAGTTCGGCAGCACGGCGTAGATCAGCGAGAAGCAGGCAATCGCCAGGCTCGACACCAGCAGCACGCGGCGCTTGCCCAACGCGGTCGACGATGCCGCCGGTGATCGGGCCGGTCATGGCCGACGAGTAGGTGAGGAAGCCGAGGAAGAGACCCGCCGCCACGGCGCTGCCGCCGAGATCGCGAATCCGGAACGGGGCCGTCGGCAGGAGCTGGAAGGCCGACAGGAACACCACGAAGTTGAAGCCGCACATCACGAAGAAGCGCGGCGTGAAGAGACGGTCAGGCGGGGCCATGCGGGGCCTGTAGTATATCGGGCTCGGTCACCGGGACCCCGGACGTCAACCGCTGCAGCGTACGCGCCGACGTCGAGCACGATCTTGCCGATGTGGCGTCCCTCTTCCATCATCCGGTGCGCGTCGGCGGCCTGGGCCAGCGGCAGCACTGCATGAATCACCGGCGCCACCGAGCCCGCGGCCAGCAGCGGCCAGACGCGCGCTTCGAGCGCCTGTGCGATCGCGCCCTTCGCGGCCACGCTCTGCGGGCGCAGGGTCGATCCCGTGACGGTGAGTCGCCGCCGCATCACCGGCATCAGGTCGATTTCCACCTTGGACGACTTCAAGAACGCGATCTGCACCAGCCGTCCGTCGTCGGCCAGCAGGTCGAGATTGCGCGGCGTGTAGTCGCCACCCACCATGTCGAGGATGACGTCCACGCCCCGACCGGCGGTGGCGGCCTTCACGTCCGTCACCCAATCGCGCTCGCGGTAGTTGACGGCCACCGCCGCCCCGAGCGCCAGACAGGCGGCGCACTTCTCCGCCGAGCCGGCGGTGACGAACACGCGTGCGCCGAACGCGTGACCCAACTGAATCGCCACGGTGCCGATGCCGCTCGACCCGCCGTGCACGAGCAGCGTCTCGCCCGCCTGCAGGCGGCCGCGCTCGAACACGTTGGTCCACACCGTGAAGAACGTCTCCGGGAGGGCCGCGGCTTGCACCATCGAGAAGCCGGCTCGGGACGGGCAGGCACTGCCCCATCGGCACGGCGCAATATTCGGCGTAGCCGCCGCCCGCCACGAGCGCGCACACCGCGTCGCCTTCGGCCCAGCGTGAACGGGCGCCGTCGGCGGACGGCACCACCGCCACGACGTGGCCCGCCACTTCGAGGCCCGGCAGGTCCGAGGCTCCCGGCGGCGGCGCGTACTTGCCGAGCCGCTGCAGCACGTCGGGCCGATTCACGCCCGCGGCCGCCACGCGCACGAGCACCTCGCCCGGCGCAGGCACGGGCCGCGGCCGGTCCACGACGCGCAGCACGTCGGCCGGACCCGGCGTCGTGATCGCGACGGCGCGCATTCTCGCCCCTATTCCTTCAGCGCCGAGGGCAGGCGCGGCGACGAGATCAGCGTGGCGAACACGTCCCACCGCTTGGCCGGGTCGGCCCCCGCGCGATGCCGCTCGACGTAGGCGCGCACCAGGTCTTCGCCCAGGTTGTAGTTGATGACGTAGCTGCGGTAGGTGTCGAAGAACTTCACGCGCTGGGCGGCCTGGCCCGGCGTGTTCATGGCGTAGCGCACGAGCCAGTCGGCCGCGCGCGCGGCGTCCATGCGGCCATCGAGATAGCCGCGCGCGGCTTCGTTGCCGGCGTAGCTCAGGGCCTTGGCCAGCGCCAGCACGTCGTAGTACTCGTCGACGCGGGCCGGGTCGAGGCCGGCCAACGGAAACAACGTGTCGCGCTCGAAGGCGCGGCGTTCGGCGTCGCTGAACGCCACCTGGATGCCGTAGTTGGCCGTGCCCTCGGCAATCAAGGACTGCGGCGAGAAGAGCGGGTACACGGCGAACTCCTGCCAGCCGCGATCGCGCACGAGATGCTTCTCGAGCAGCGCGTTGTAGACGTGGTGCCCGGGGTAACCTTCGTGGCACGCCAGGTCGATGGCGCGGTCGATGAACACCGGCAGGTCGGTGTTCACCTCGATCAGGCTCTTGTAGTTCCCCTGATACCAGTTGTAGGCGCTCCACGGCTTGTCCTTCACGTAGGCGACGGTGAAGGTCTCTTCGGCCGGCAGCGGAATGTGCGCGAGCGTGCGACGGCGGCACTCGGCAATGGCCGCCGTGAACACCGCGGCGAGCTTGTCGGACGGAATCACGAACGCCTGCTTGAACGCGGCGTAACGCGGGGCCAGGTCGCCGGTGCCGCCGAGCTTCGCGCCAATGGCCGTCGGCCGCGGCCTGGAACGACGCCTCGCTGTTGCGCGGCGCCACCGCGTCGTAGAGTTCGCGCGACTCCTCGTCGAACGGGAAGCGCTTGCCCTGCAGCATCGCCACGCGGGCCCGCAGTGCTCCGAGCTGGCGCGCCAGATAGCCGCGGCGCAGCCGCACCATCTCGCCATCCGGCGCCGCGCCGTCCACCGGCGGCAAGCGGCGCAAATCCACCTCGAGCACGGCGGCGCGCTTGTTGATGGCCGGCAGATCCCATTTGGCGCTGTTCGGCCTCGGAGCGCCACTCAGGCGGCCCGTAGTAGGCATCGACGAAGTTGCTGTCGTGTTGTCCCAGGGCCAGCACGAGACGCACGTAGCTCTCGGCGGCGGCGTTGTCGGACTGCGCGGTCGGTAGGGCCGTGCGCAAGCAGCCTCCTCCTCCTGCGGCGGCGGCCGCGACCAGACACACGAGCGCCCATCGACCTTGCGTCATGTGTCCCTCAACCACGCGCATAGCGCGCGCGAATCGTCGGAATCAAGTACTCGGAGAACGCCCGCGCGAAGTCGTAGGCCGGGGCAAAGCCCCAATCGCGGCGCGCCGCCGCTGTCGTCGACCTCGGCCGGCCAGGAGTCGACGATGCCCTGGCGCTTCAGGTCGGTCTTCCACGAAATCGCCGCGTCCGGGAACGCCGCATGCACCACGTCGTAGATCTCCTGGGCCGAGGGACTGAAGGCGCCGAGGTTGTAGGCGGTGCGGGTCAGCGCGGCCTTCGGCGCCGCGGCCAGCGACAGCAGCGCCTGCACGCCGTCGGGCATGGCCATGAATGGGATGCGGGTGTCGGGTCGCACGAAACAGGCGTAGGGCTCGCCCTTGGCCGCGGCGTGGATCATCTCGGGCGCGTAGTCGCTCGTGCCGCCCGACGGCATAGTCAGCGCCGAGATCAACCCGGGAAACGCACGCACCGGAAATCCACGCGGCCGGCCTGCGATTCGACCGAGAGCTGCTTGTAGTGTCGCGCGTAGTAGCGGCCGAGTTGTTCGCAATAGAGCTTGTTGCAGCCGTACATCGTGGTGGGGGTGTTGAACTCGTCCTCGGTCACGCGCCCGGCGCGCATCTTGGTCTGCAGGTCGGGCAGACCGAAGGCCGCCACCGACGACGGATACACGAACACCACGGGGCGGCCGTGCGATTCGGCCTCGCGCTGCGCGAACTCGAGCAGGTGGAGCGTGCCTTCGACGTTCACTTGATGCGCCGTGGTGGGCGTGAACTCGGAACGCGTCGAGAGCAGCGCCGCCAGGTGATACACGGTGTCGATTTCGAACTCCGACAGCACCCGTTCGAGCAGCGGCTTGTCGAGAATCGAGCCCGTGAACTCGCGTTGAACCAGACGGCCAAGCGCCGGTTCGAGCGGGTTGACGTCGAGGGTCACCACCGACTGGCGGCCCGACTCCGTGATCCTGGCGATGAGGCCGTGACCGATTTCCCCTCCGGCGCCCGTGATGAGCACCACTGGCTTGCGCATCGTCCCTCCTGCTGGGTCCTATTCTATGTGGCTGGATGGCGGCTGGGCGCGCCTTCGGATCAGGCGAAATCCAAATTCATGGACGGCACTTGAGCGCGGAAAACCATCCATTCGTTGTACTGGACCACTGAACGGCGTACATGAACAGCTGGGATGGATAGCAAGCGTGAAACAGGCTTGTGTACGTTTGGTGACATGCCTAGAATGCACGCCATCCGCGATGCGTCCGCGGGCGCCGGCCATCGTCACCGGCGCGCACGTCCCCCCACTGTTCGTCGTCGTTTGCAAGTCAGAAGGAGGAGTTCGGCATGGTACGCGTTAGCGCCCTTGTTCTCAGCGTGCTTCTGGCTTCGTCCGCAGCGTTCGCGCAGGTCTCCAGCACTACCGGCTCGATCAACGGCAAGGTGACCGACAACTCCGGCGGCGTGCTGCCCGGTGTCACCGTGACCGCCTCGAGTCCGAGCATGCAGGGTATCCGCACCGACGTCACGAACGAAGCCGGTGAGTATCGCTTCCCCGCCGTGGCCCCAGGGCAGTACAAGCTCGTCTACGAGCTGGCCGGATTCGGCACCGTGAACCGCGAAGCCGTGCAGGTCGGTCTGGGCTTCACCGCCACCGTGAACATCGAGCTGGGCGTCGCGAGCTTGCAGGAGACGGTCACGGTCAGTGGCGATTCGCCAGTGGTCGACATCTCGACCACCACGACGGCGTCGAACTTCGGCGAAGAACGCCTCTCGGCTCTGCCCAACGCACGCGACTTCTGGACCGTGCTGGCCGCCTCGCCCGCCATCGTCGTGACCCGCATCGACGTGGGCGGCAGCGCCGCCGGCACGCAGACCGGCTACGCAGTCTACGACACCAAGGAAGACCAGCACCGGCCCATGGTGGAAGGCATCGTCAACACCGAAGGCACCGGCGCCGCCGGCTTCTACTACGACTACGGCGCCATCGACGAAGTGGCGGTGCAGACCAAGGGCCACACCGCCGAGATGCCGTGGCCCGGCGTGTGGTCCAACTTCGTGTCGAAGTCGGGCGGCAACACGTTCCACGGCAAGCTCTACGGCGACTACCAGAACAAGGGCATCCAGCGCGAGAACATCCCGGCCTCCTTCGACTTCCTGTGCCCGAGCATCGGCGGCGTGCGGAACTGCGGCAAGCTCACGCCTGGTGACCTCAACCGGATGGAGCGCTACTACGACCTGAACGCCGACATCGGCGGCTACGTCCCCGGCCTCAAGGACAAGCTCTGGTGGTATGGGTCGGTGCGCGAGCAGGACATCCTCACGCAGGTGCCGAACTTCCCCGTGAAGCCCTTCGAGACCCGCCTGCGGAACCTGACCGGCAAGGTCACCTACGCGCTGTCGCAGAACAACAAGCTCACCGCCTACGCGCAGGGCGGCCAGAAGCTGCAGCCCAACCGCATGGACCGGTTCCTGGTGGCCGCCACGGTGGCCCGCCACGAGTCGGAAGATTCGACCTGGGAGC
This sequence comes from uncultured Acidobacteriota bacterium, assembly GCA_963814395.1. Taxonomy (GTDB): domain Bacteria; phylum Acidobacteriota; class Vicinamibacteria; order Vicinamibacterales; family UBA2999; genus CADEFD01. The sequence continues at coordinate 39,486 of CAWFCS010000019.1, read as the reverse complement.
AGCGCTACTGGGGGCACACCTACAAGACCGGCTACGAGTCGGTGATCAGCAGACAACTCGTTCCTGGAAGTGAGGGCCGGCCAGTTCAAGTACGAGTGGCCCAACTTCCGCTACAGCGAGGCGCCGGCGTATGAAGACATCGGCAACCAGATCGTGAGCGGCGGCAACCGCGACGGCTGGTTCAACATCCCGTCGCGCAATCAGATTGCCGGGTCGGTTACCTACTACAAGGACGGTTGGGCCGGCAGCCACAACTTCAAGCTGGGTGGCGAGTGGTTCCGCGAGACCTTCACCTACGAGCGTGGCACGGGCGGCGTCGACGGCGTGTTCCCGCGCGACGTGCTGCACGTCATGAACAACGGCGCGCCGGCCGAGGTGCTGCTCTTCGAGACGCCGTCGATTTCCGAGCAGGGGCTGCGCACGAGTGGCTTCTACGTGCAGGACACGTGGCGCATGACGTCGCGGTTCACGGTGAACGTCGGCCTGCGCTTCGACCGCTACCGCAGCTTCCTGCCCGAGCAGGAAGGCCCGAGCGGTGGCCGCTTCTCGGCCGCCAGCGCTACGCCCTACACGGCGGTGAACAACGTGAAGACGTTCAACCACCCGGTGCCGCGCGTCGGCATCATCTACGACGTGACCGGCGAGGGCCGCACGGTCGTGAAGGCCAACTACGCGCAGTACTTCTGGAATCCGGGCACCGACATCGCCAACGTGATGAACCCGAACAGCCAGGACTACTACAAGCGCTACAACTGGACCGATGGCTCCAATCTGGCGGTCGGCACACCCGGTCGCGGCAACGGGCTCTTCGACGTCGGCGAGACGATCGGCCTGCCCACCACCACGCTCGGCGGCATCGGCACGACGCAGCTCGACCCGAACCTGAAGAACACGCGCACCGACGAGGTGTCGGCCTGGGTCGAGCACGAACTCTTCCCCGGCGTCGGCATCCAGGGCGGCTACGTCTATCGCAAGATCGACAACTTCCGCGTGCGCGTCAACGTCAACCGGCCGGTAAGCGCCTACAACGTGCCCGTCACGCTGCGCGACCCCGGTCCCGACGGCTCGTTCGTCACCGCGGCCGACGACGGCCCGAACTTCCAGGCCTTCAACCTGAACCCGGCGAACCTGGCCCTGCCGAACGTCAACCAGCTCACCAATCTGGACGGCGAAGGCCAGTACCAGACGGTGGAGTTCGGCATCAACAAGCGGCAGACCGGCAGGTGGTCGATTGCGGCCTCGATGTCGAAGCGCTGGAACAAGGACCACGCCACCACCTACTTCGGCCAGAACCTCCGCTCGGTGGTGACGCCGTCGACCGCGAACGACTTCATCAACACCGATGACGGCCAGTTCGTGTTCAGCATGTGGACGGCCAAGATCAACGGCAGCTACGAGTTCCCCTGGCAGATCCGGGTCACTCCGGCGCTGCGCTTCCAGTCGGGACAGCCCTACGGCCGCACCGTCCTGGCGTCGGCGGCCTACGGCATCGGCGGCGTCGGGCGGCATCAACTACGGCACCCAGCGCATCCTGATGGAGAAGCTCGGCACCCGGAAGCAGGACGACATCGCCATCTTCGACGTGCGGGCCGAGAAGTACTTCAACCTGCCGAACAGCCGGCGCGTGGGCGTGTTCTTCGACGTCTACAACCTGACCAACAGCGACGCCCAGCAGAACATCACCTGGAACTCCGGCAACGCGTTCGAGCTGCCCAGCTCGATCGTGCCGCCGACCATCGCGCGTTTCGGCATGAAGCTCGACTGGTAGCTTCAGGGCCAGCGACGTAACTACGCGAAAGGGCCGGGGACTTCCCCAGCCCGTTTCGTTTGTACGCTGGCCGGGACTGGGGACTCGGGACTGGGGACTGGGGACTAGGGGCTGGGGGCTGGGGCGTGCGACGGGCACGCTGGAAAGCAACGCATCGACAAGCAGGGCATGTGCATCGCCGCTGCAGCGGCGATGCGAACGCGGGACGGCGGCCCGCCCCAGCCCCCAGCCACTAGCCCCAGTACAATGTCCCTCAATGACGGACGACGAACGCGCCGAGGTCAATCGCATCATCGACGCACACGAGCAGACCGTCGCCGTGTGTCGTGCGTGCGCGGAGACGACGCGAGACCTGGCGTGGGAGGTGAAACGCGGGGCGCTGCCGGCGGCCGAGGCCCTCACGCAGACCATTGCCGAGGCCGAGCAGGTGCTCGCCGATCTCGGCCAGGTGGAACTGGCGCTGGCGCGAATGAAGGCGGCGCTCTGGTAGGTGAGGCTGGCGATTCGGCCTACGGCAAGACCGGCGCGCCGTTCGGCGCCGGTACCTCGCTGGCGTTGAGCGTGAAGGCCACGAGCGTGTAGTAGCCGACTACGCCCACGAGTTCCACGACGCCCACCTGCCGAGCTCGGCGACCGCCCTCGCATGCAGCGCGTCGTCGACGCGCCCCGTGGCGACCAGCTCGCGGGCGAAGGTATGCACGACGGCGTCGGCGCCGCCCAGGTCGGGCAGGGCGCGGCGCGCCACCGCGTCGATCACCTCCGCTGGTACCCCTGCGCTGCTCGCCTCGCGGGCATGCACGGCCCACTCGTACGCGCACGACCAATGACGCGCCACCACCAGAATGGCCAGTTCCGACAGACGCGGCCCGAGCGACGTCTCGTAGCGCACGAACTCGCCGAGGGCGGCGGCCCGGCGGGCCAGCTCGGGGCTCGGCAGCCACGCCACGACGTTGGCGGGCACGGTGCCCCGCCGGCCAGCGCGCACTTCGTCAACCACGCGGCGCTGCGCGTCGGTGAGGTTCGCGAGGTTCACCGGAGCGCGCTGTGCCATCGGATCCTCGAAGCAACGGGCCAGGCTGGCGCGACTAGGTGCGCAGGTAGTCGGGCCGCCAGTGCGTGATCGCCGTCTTGATGGCGGAGGGCGTCATCTGCTCGCGCACCGCCCGCAGCAACAAGTCGCCGAGCTCGGCATCCGAGGCAAACCGCAGCGCCACGACCTGCTTGGGCGAGAGCTGCGTGAGCAGTTCGTCCTGACCCGCCGGCAGCACCCGCGCGCAGCGCACCTGCATCTCGAGCTGGATGATGCGGTCCTGCAGTTTCACCACGTACCAACGGCTGATGCCCACGAGCGGCAGCACCGCCAGGGCCAGCAGCACCACGCCGACGTCGCGCGTATCCCAGTCGAACCAGGTGGCGCCGACCAGCAGGACGGTGGCCGCGAGCCACAACACGGTGGCGAGATAGGTCGGCACCGGATGGTGCGCATGGCTGGCGGCGGACTGACTGGTCACTTGAGCGTCCCTTCGAGTTCTTCGTAGATCTTGCGGATGGCGATGAGGCCTTGTTGGTCAGCGAGCAGCCACTGCGCGTACTCGCCCCAGTTGGCCTTGGCCAGCGCGTCGTCGGGCGAGAGGCCCAGGCGATGCAGGCGCCGCGTTTCGTCGATCACGAACTGCACGGCCTTCTGGAAGGCGACGAGTTCCTCCCGCGACGCCTTCGCTTCCTCGATGAAACCGTGTCCCGGCACGTAACGATCGATGTCCATGGCCAGCGCGCGGTCGATGGTCTTCACCCACTCACTGGGATAGGCCGAACGCATCGCCGGAAAGACGCGGTTCAGGTAGGCCTCGCTCATGAACAGGATGCGGGTCTTCGGCAGGTAGACATGCAGGTCGCCGCCGGTGTGCGCGCGCCCCAGGAACACGACGTGCGCTTCCATCCCGCCCAGGTCGATGACCTGCCGCTCGCCGGCCATGGCCACGGGCGGCACCACCACTGCTGGACGCAGCACGGGCGGCGCCGCGTTCTTGGTCATCGCTTCGGCCGCGGCCTTCAGGTTCTGCCCCATCACGGTGGCGGCATCACGCTCCATCTGCGCGCGCGAGGTGGGATGGATGATGTAGGTCAGGTCCTTCGGCAGCACGCTGTTGCCGGCCGTGTGATCGCCGTGGTCGGAGCCGACCACGTACCACTTCAGCGGCTTGGGCGTGAGCGTCTTGATGTGGTCGAGCAGCGTCTGCGTGGCGGCCGGGCTGCCCTGCCCGTCGGCGAGCAGCACGCCGTCGTTGCCGACCACGATCAGGCTCACGGTCGTGAAGCCCGGCTGGCGGATCTCTTCGTAGCCGTAGACGTTCTCGGCCAGCTTCACCAGGCGCGGAAAGGCCGACAGGGGCACGCCGCGTTTTTCGGGAAACGCCGTGCGCGGTTGCGCGGCCAGCGGAGCCGCCACGAGCGCCAGCACTGCGACGATGACCAGGACGCGTCGAGAGAGCATGGCGGGCATCTTACCGGGGGCTGGGGGCTGGGGGCTAGGGGCAGGGCGTGTAGTTGGGGGCTGGAGGCTGGGGCGTGCCACCGTCCCGCTGCACGCGGTGCCCTCCACAAGCAGGGCATGTGCATCGCCTCGAGTCACGCGGCGATGCGCGGCGTGACGCTACCCACCCCAGCCCCTAGCCCCCAGCCCCTAGTCCCTGTCCCCTACCGTCCGTCCAGCAGATTGCCGATGCCGCCCAGGATCGATCCCTCTTCACTGCGCCGGCCGGTCTGCGGCGCCGCCTTGTAGATGCGATCGGCCAGACGGCTGAGCGGCAGCGACTGCAGCCACACCTTGCCCGGGCCGCGCAGCGTGGCGAAGAACAAGCCCTCGCCGCCGAAGAGCGCCGTCTTCACCTTGCCGACCAGTTGGATGTCGTAGGCCACGCTCGGCTGCAGCGCCACCAGACACCCGGTGTCGACGCGCAGCGTCTCGCCGGCCGCCAGTTCGAGGGCGTGCACGGTGCCGCCGGCATGCACGAAGCACAGGCCATCGCCTTCGAGCTTCTGCATGATGAAGCCTTCGCCGCCGAACAGGCCCGCGCCGATCTTGCGCTGGAAGGCGATGCCCACCGACACGCCGCGCGCCGCGCACAGGAACGAGTCCTTCTGGCACACGAGGTGCCCGCCGATGGCCGCCAGGTCCATCGGCAGGATCTTGCCGGCATACGGCGCGGCGAACGCCACGCGATGCTTGCCCTGGCCGGTGTTGGTGAACACCGTCATGAACAGGCTTTCGCCGGTGAGCAGGCGCTTGCCGGCGCCGAGCAGCGCGTCGAGCACGCCGGCCGACTGCTGGCGGCTGCCGTCGCCGAAGATGGTCTCGAGCTGGATGCCGTCGGTCATGTACATCATCGAGCCGGCTTCGGCCACGGCGGCTTCGCCCGGATCGAGCTCGACCTCGACGAACTGCATCTCGCTGCCGTGGATGGTGAAGTCGATGTCGTGGGCGCGGCGTCCGGGCGCGGAGGGCGGCAGCGGGATCACGCCGCCGCCGGCCGGGGCGGCGACGAACGCGGCGAACACCGGCACGTCCTTCAGCGGCAGCCAGTTGGCCATGCCCGACGTGAACACCAGCGTGTCCTTGTCGATGCTGCCGTTGCGCAGGTTCGCGAGGATCTCTTCCTGGCTGACCGGTCCCACCTGGTGGCCGCCGATGGCCATGTACCACTGCTGTGCGCCCTGCATCGCTGCTCCTCTCGCTGCGCGGAGAACCGAGGCAGACCCGCGCCGCGCCGCGCGTCTGCCGCTGCTGATGAATGTCGGTGTCGCTTCGTCAGGACGCCTGCGGCGTCAGGCCGGGCGCGCCGTCGATGGCGGTGGCCGTCTGCTGTTCGAGCGTCGCCGCCGTGGCCGCGTCGAGGCCGAGGGCGTGCGCGAGCTGGGCCAGGTAGATGCGTTCCGCGCCCGAGATGCTTTCGTCGGCGCGCACGACCGCGACGGCCAGCACGTAGAGATCGCGGCGCTCGGCGTCTCCTGCCACCCCGGCCACGATCTCGGCCAGGGGCCGGCGGGCACGCAATTCCTCGTCGACCAGCGACTCGACGCCGGCCTGGCGGGCATGCTGCAGGATGAGCGCGCGTTCGTCAGCGGCCACCACGCCGTCGGCGCCGGCCGCCGAGGCCGCCAGACGCACGACCCGGGCCACCTCCGGCGGCACCACCAGTGGCGGGGCCCCGGTGGCCACCGGGGCAGCCGCAGCGGGCTGCTTGAGGCTGTCGTAGAGGCCCCAGGCCACGCCCACAGCCGCCATCACGGTGCTGGCCGTGAGGAAGCCGCCCTGGCCGCCCAGGAACCGGACGGCCTTACGCGAGCGCTTGCGCCCGGATCGTCCCAGGGCGCCGCGCAGGAAGACTTCCAGCAGTTGTTCGCCGTTCAGGGCCGTCGGTGCTCCTCGCATACAGAATACCGTGGTCGACGCCGAAAGGTTCCCTGACTGCTATGCTGAGACTTCCCCCGGACGAGGACCTACGCATGCGCTGTTGCGCCTCCCTCTGCGCGCTGGTGTTGCTGACGCCGGCGCTGGCCACCGGACAGACGCCGCTGGCCGCCGGCCGCATCAAGGTGGCGACCGGCACGGTCTTGGTGGTGCGCGGTGGTCAGGCGGGCGCGGCCGTGCCGGGCGCCGAGATCATCGAAGGCGACACCCTGCGCACCGGCGTCGACGGCCGGCTGTCGGCCATGCTCAAGGACGAGTCGCGCGTGTCGCTCGGCCCGAACAGCGAGGTGACCCTCACCCGCTTCGCCTATGCGCCGTCCGACGCGCAATTGGGCCTCGGCCTGCGGCTCGCGCGGGGCGTGCTCTCGTATGTGTCGGGCCTGATTGCGAAGCTGGCGCCCGAAGCCGTGCGGCTGCAGACGCCCACGTCGATCATCGGGGTGCGCGGTACCCACGTGCTCGTGCGGGCGGAGGCGCCATGACCCCCCGCCAGGGGCGCGCCACGCTGGTCATCGGCCTGGCCGCCCTGCTGCTGGCCGCGCTGCCGCACACCCGCGCCGGTCGTAACCCCGCCGCCGCCGCGCGATCTGATCGTGCTCGCGACGCATCCCGAAGACGGCGCCCTGGGCGCCGCCACGGTCACGACCGCGGCCGGATCGGCGTCGCTCACCCAGGCCAACGAGGGCGTGCTGGTGCCGATCGGCGCCGCGCCCGGCCCACCGGCCATCCTGGCGACCGCCGAGGTGCAACGGATTTTCGGTGACGCGCTGGCCGCCATGCCGCCTCCGGCGCGTCGCTATCTGCTCTACTTCGAATCGGGCTCCGAGACGCTCACGCCCGACGCCCGGGCCCTGGTCGCCGACATCCTCACGACCGTCCAACAGCGCACGCGGCCAGACGTCAGCATCACCGGCCACACCGACACGACCGGCACGGCATCGGCCAACGTCGCCCTGGGCCTGCGCCGGGCGGAGCTCGTGCGCGACCTGCTGCTCGCGGCGGGGCTCGCCGGCGACCTGGTCGAGGTTGCGTCGCACGGCGAGACCAACCCGGTCGTGGCCACGCCCGACAACACCGCCGAGGCGCAGAACCGCCGCGTCGAAGTGACTGTGCGCTGACCGTGCCCGAGCTGTCCCTCACGCGCCACGCCGCACCCGCGGCGGCCGCCGCTCTGCTGACCGCCGCGCTCGTCACTGGCGCGACCGGGCTTGCTCGTGAATCTCGACCATGCCGCGCAGGATGCGGCCGTGCGCCACACGGCGACGCCGGCGCCGTCGCCGCATGTGGCGATCGTGGCCGTGGACGAAGCCAGCCTCGCGGAACTCGGACAGTGGCCCTGGCCGCGCGACGTGATCGGCCGCCTCGTCACGGCGCTGCACGAGGGCGGCGCTGCCGCGATCGCCTTCGACATCCTGTTCTCGGAGCCCGACCGGCTGGGCGTGCCGAGCCCGGCCGGCGGCCCGACCTCGACCGACGCCGCACTCGCCGCGGCCATCGCGCGGGCGCCGGTCGTGGCCGGCTTCGCCCTCACCTTCGAAGACAGCCGCCTGGCCAGTGCCGCCAGCGGCTGCGTGCTGACGCCGCTCGAGCCGGTACAACGCCAGCGCGGCGAGGCCGACCTGCTGGCCGGCACCTTCGAGGGCAGCGGCGCGGTGTGCAGCGTGGCGGTGCTGCGCCAGGCCGCCCGCGCCTCGGGCGCCATCAACGCCGCCCCTGACAGCGACGGCATCCTGCGGCGGGTGCCCATGCTGGCCCGCCTCGGCGGCCAGGTCTACCCCACGCTTGCGCTGGCGGCCGTGCATGTGGCCGAGCGTCCGGCTCTGCTGCTCGAGCCCCGCGCCGATGACAGCCTGCGGCTCCGCGTCGGCGAGCGCGCCGTCGTGCTCGACGCGCAGGGCACGCTGCTGCTGCGGCCGCGCGGCCCCGGGCGCACCTATCCACACGTGCCGGCCGCCGACGTGATTGCCGGCCGGGTGCCGCCCGGCGCCTTCACCGGCCGCATCGTCTTCGTGGGCGCCACGGCGCTCGGCGTGCGCGACGTCGTGGCCACCCCACTCGATGCGCGCTTTCCCGGCGTGGAACTGCACGCCACCGTGGCCGACATGCTGCTCGGCGGGGCCGGCGCGGCGCGTCCAGAGTTCGCCGGCACCATGGAGCTCGTGGCCGCCGTCGCGGCGGCCGTGCTGGCCTCGCTGGCGGTGTCGCTCGGCGGTGCCGGGCTCGGCGTTGGCCTCGCCGTGGCCGCTGGCGCAGGGGCGTGGGCCGGCGCCCGGCTGCTCTTCGGCGCCTCCGGCGCGGTGCTCTCGCCGGTGGGTCTGCTGACCGGCCTGGGCGCTCGGCGCGGCGACGAGCGGCGCCTGGCAGCTCGCGCGCGAGCGGCGCCGGGCCGATGCCGAAGGGCTGCGCCACCAGCAGGCGCAGCGGCTCATCATCCAGACCCTCACCTCGCTCACGGCCACGCGCGATGAAGACACCGGCCGCCATGCGCGCCGCACCCAGGAGTACGTGCGTCTGCTCGCCACCACGCTGGCGCGCCAACGCCGCTATCGCCGGGTGCTCACGCCCGAACGGATCGACCTCATCGCCACGCTGGCGCCGCTGCACGACATCGGCAAGGTCGGCATCTCGGATGCCGTGCTCAACAAGGCCGGGCACCTCACCGAGGGCGAATACGCCGAGATGCGCACCCATGCCGACATCGGCCACGACAGCCTGCTCAAGGCCGAGTACCTGGCCGGCGTGCACGACAACGAGGTGATTACGACCGCCAAGGAGATCGTCTACACGCACCACGAACGCTGGGACGGCGAGGGCTACCCGCGCGGCCTCAAGGGCACGGAGATTCCTCTGCCGGGCCGCCTGGTGGCGGTGGTGGATGTCTACGACGCGCTGGTCGAGGCCCGCGCCTACAAGGCAGCGATGCTGCCCGCGCGCGCCCTCGAGGTGATCGTCGAGGGACGCGGCCGCCACTTCGACCCCGACATCGTCGACGCGTTCGTGACGTGCTTTCCGCAGTTCCCCGGGGCGCGCCGCGCCGACGACGCCCCCGCCGGCAGCCCGGCCGAGTCGTAGCCGCCGCGCGCTTCCATCAGATCTGCGACGACGTGGGGCGCACGACCGCGGCTTTGGGCTGGGCCGGCGTCCAGTCCTCGCCCGGATTGATGAAGCGGTTGGTCTCGATCTTGTACTGCTTGTCGTAGAGCTGCCGGTACCGGCCATTGCGCTCGAGCAGTTCGTCGTGGGTGCCGCGCTCCACGATCTCTCCGCCCTCGAGCACCAGGATCTGGTCGGCACTGCGGATGGTCGAGAGCCGGTGCGCAATCACGAAGGTGGTGCGGCCGTGGCGCAGGCGCTTGAGCGCGTCCTGAATCATCTCTTCGCTCTCGCTGTCGAGCGACGACGTGGCTTCGTCGAGGATGAGGATGCGCGGCTCGGCCAGCAGCGCGCGCGCAATCGACACGCGCTGACGCTGTCCGCCCGAGAGCTTGATGCCGCGCTCGCCCACCACCGTGTCGTAGCCCTCGGCGAAGCGCAGGATGAACTCCTCGCAGTGCGCCAGCTGGCAGGCGGCGATGATCTCCTCGCGCGAGGCGTGCGGATTGGCGTAAGCTGATGTTCTCGGTGATGGTGCCGTCGAACAGGAAGTTCTCCTGCAGCACCGACGCCACCTGCTTGCGGTAGTCGTGCAGCTTCACCGAGGTGAGGTCATGGCCATCCACCAGCACCCGGCCCGAGAGCGGCCGGTTGAAGGCCATCACCAGGCTGATGAGCGTGCTCTTGCCCGAGCCGCTCGACCCGACCAGCGCGGTCGTCGAGCCGGCCGGGGCCGTGAACGTGACGTGTTTCAGCACGGGCTGGCCGGGGTCGTATTCGAACGACACGTCGTCGAAGGTCACGTCGCCGCGAATCTCGGGCATGGCGGCGTTGCCGGCGTCGAGCTCGTCTTCGGTGGCCATGTCGAGGATCTCGCGGATCCGATCGAGCCCGGCGAAGGCCTCGGTGATCTGCGTGCCGATCGAGGCAATCGACACGAGCGGCGCCGCCACCAGGCCGATGAAGAAGATGTACATCACGAAGTCGCCGAGGGTCATGCGGCCGGCCAGGATGTCGTTGCCGCCCAGCCACACCATGAGCACGCCGACCACGCCGATGATCACGGTGGAGCCGGCGGTGGTGGCCGACACGCCGGTCATCGACTGGGCGATGTTGCGGAACAGGCGGTGCGCGCCCTTCGTGAAGACGATCTCTTCGCGCTTCTCGGCGGTGTAGCTCTTCACCACGCGGATGCCGCCGAGCGCCTCGGTGAGCCGGCCGGTCACCTCGGCGTTGATCTTGCCGCGCTCGCGGAAGAGCGGCCGCAGCGTCTTGAACGCGTAGGCCATGCCGCCGCCGAAGAGGCCGAGCACGACCACCGTCACGATGGTGAGCCGCCAGTTCAGATAGAGCAGCACGCCCAGGCCGATGGTGGCGGTGACCAGCCCGCCGACGAGCTGCACCAGGCCGGTGCCCACGAGGTTGCGCAGGCCTTCCGCGTCGGACATGATGCGCGCCACGAGCACGCCGGTCTGCGTGGAATCGAAGTAGCGCACCGGCAGGTGCATGATCTTGGCCTGCACCCGCATGCGCATGTCGGTGATGGCGCGCTGGGCCGCCACGCCAAGGGTCTGCGCCAGGCCGAACGAGGTGGCCGCCTGCACGATCGTGGCGGCGCCGCCGGCGAGCGCAATCGGCAGCAGCATGTCGTGCCGGCCCTTGCCGATCACGTCGTCGATCACGTACTTCGCCGAGGCCGGCAGCACGAGCCCGGCCAGCCGGCTGATCATCATCAGGCCCAGGCCCAGCGCCAACCGGGCCTTGTGCACGTGGAACAGCAGGCGGGTTTCGCGCCACGCCGCGCCGGGCGAGACCTTCTTCTTGGGCGGCGTGGGTGTGGCTCCGGAAGCGGGCGGACTGCCCACGCGCTCGGCCCGGCGGGCGCTCGGAGTCGAAGGGCGAAGAAGAGCCATCCCTCAAGTATGGCCCATGTGCACCGGGTCGATCCTGGCCGTTCGGCCAGGGACAGTGCGCGGGCGCGCTAGTTGAGCGCGTTGGGCATGGCCAGCGTGAACGGCGCGATCTCGGCGTCGAAGCTGGTGCCGGCCGGCGTGGTCATGGTGTAGCTGCCCTGCATCGTGCCCACGGCGGTGGTGAGCGGACAGTAGCTGGTGTACTCGAACGCCTCGCCGGGCTTGAGCACGGGCGTTTCGCCGATCACGCCGGGCCCGCGCACTTCCTGCTCGTCTCCATCGGCATTGGTGATGACCCAGTGCCGGCTCTGGAGCTGCGCCGTCTCGGCGCCCTCGTTCGAGATGCGCACGTGATACGCGAAGAAGTAGTGCTGCTCGCGCGGAGAACTGCGTTCGGGCACGAACACACTACGCACTTGCACGCGGATGCCCCTGGTGACGGTATCGCTCACGGTCCCAGCCATCGTACGTTGAACGCGCGCTTCTAGTCCAGATGACCACGCTCGGCGTCGCCCATGGCGACCCGGCCGTAGGGAAAGTACTCACGCCAGCGGTCGGTGACCAGGCTGGCGGTGGCGGGGTCGCACGACACCTCCGCCGGATACCAGGGCTTCATGCGCGCATCGATGGCCACCGGCGGGGTGAACATCACGTGGTTGCGCTCGAGCGTGACGCGCGCGGCGTGGATGTCGGCGGCCGGCTCGAAGCGCGTGAAGGTGGTCCACAGGAAGTTGACGGTGCTGCGCGTGGCCCGCTCGGGCTCGTCGGACACGACGATGAGCGGCCAGCCGGCAAAGGCCGGATGCGCCGCCAGACGCGCCGCGGCCTCGCGGTCGTCGGCGAACGGCCGCGCGCCCACCACCAGACAGCCGGCGCAGAACACCCGCACGTCGGTCACGTCCGACGGCGGCGGCACCGAGGGGCGGAACTCGCGCGGCAGGTCGCGCACCGGGTCGCCGAGGCCCATCCACACGCCCTTCGAGCCCTTGTTCACTTCGGGACCGGCGTAGTCGAGCGTGTCCATCGAGAGATGCCCGAACACGTAGAGGTCGGTGCGCGGGTCGGTGCGGGCGAGCACGTGCTCGAGCGTGGCGCGGAAGTCCTTCACGTCCACCCGCTGGTCGGTGATGAGCAGGAACTTCTGCAGCGAGAGCTGGCCTTCGCCCAGGATGCGGAAGGCGCTGGCCATGGCCTCGCGCGGATAGCGCTGCTTCACCACTGCGGCCGCCAGCGAGTGGTAGCCGGTCTCGCCGTACGACCAGAGCTGCTCCACGGCCGGCATCACCAGCGGGAAGAGCGGCGAGAGCAGCTCCTGCAACAGGTCGCCGATGAAGAAGTCTTCCTGCCGCGGCTTGCCCACCACCGTGGCCGGATAGATGGCATCGCGCCGGTGCGCCACGGTGTGGACGTTGAACACCGGGTAGTCGTGGCGCAGCGAGTAGTAGCCGTAGTGGTCGCCGAAGGGCCCTTCGGGCCGGCGCACGCGCTGGCGCCACCTCGCCCATGAGCGCGAACTCGCAGCTCGCCACGAGCGGATGCGGGATGACCGAACGAACCCGGCACCCGCGTGAGCCGCTCGCCCGCGATGAGCGACGCGAGCATGAGCTCGGGCACGTTCTCGGGCAGCGGCGCGATGGCCGAGAGGATGAGCGCGGGCGGACCGCCCAGCATCACCGTGACCGGCAGCGGCTTCCCCGCCGCCTCGGCGATCTGGTAGTGGAACCCGCCGCCCTTGCCAATCTGCCAGTGCATGCCGGTCGACGTCGCGTCGTGCACGTGCAGGCGGTACATCGCCAGGTTGTGGCCATGACCGCCGGGATGCTCGGTGTAGACGAGCGGCAGGGTCACGAACGGACCGCCGTCGTCGGGCCAGCACGTGAGCGCGGGCAACTGATCGAGCCGGGGCGTGCGCGTGACCACCTCGGTGACCGGGCCCATGCCCTGCCGGCGCAGGCCGACCTTGAGCAGATCGCCCGGCGACATCGCGCGCGCCCCAGAGCTTGCCCGCGTCGGGCGGCATGAGCGTCTGCGCCAGCTCCACGATCCGGCGCACGAGCTGCAGCGGCCGCTCGCCAAAGGCCAGCGCGGCGCGCTTCTCGGTGCCGAACAGGTTCGTGACGACCGGAAACGCGCGCCCCTTCACGTTGGTGAAGAGCAGCGCCGGACCGCCGGCCGCAATCACGCGCCGGTGGATCTCGGCGATCTCGAGGTGCGCGTCGACGGGCGCGGTGACGGTGACGAGATCGTTGTCGGCACGCAGCCGATCCATGAAGGTGCGAAGGTCTGGGAACATCGGCTAGGCGGCGTCGAGTGTAGGACGCCGGCATCGTAGACGATGGTGCCGCCAACGACGGTGAGCACGCTGGTGATGCCGGGCAACTGCGCGGCCGGTACGGTGAAGACGTCGTCGGAGAGCACCGCGAAATCGGCCAGGGTGCCGACGCCGAGCCAGCCCTTGTCGCGTTCGGCGAACTCCGCGTAGGCCGCGCCGCGGGTGTAGGCCGACACCGCCTGTTCCGCGGGACAACGCCTCGGCTCGGACGCGCCGGATGGGTCGTGGCCCAGCTGATGTTGAGGAACGGGTTGAGCGGTCCGTCCGATCCGAGCGCCAGCGGGATGCCCGCCTCCAGGATGCGAGCGCAGCGGCTGGATCTGCGCACGCCGGGCGCCGAGCCTCGCCGCGAGCACGTCGCCGATGAGGAAGTGCGCGGGATTCTGCACGACCACCACGCCGAGGGCCTTGGCGCGTCCGGCCAGGTCGGGCGCCAGCCCGTCGCCATGCTCGAGGCGCGGCCGTTTGCGCCGCCACACGTCGGCCTGTCCGGCGCGTTCCATGCGCCGTGAGGTAGGCATCGATGGCGGCGTCGCCGACGGCGTGCACCGCGAGCTGACTCTCGGTGCCGTAGCCTTCGCGCGCGATGCCCGCGATCCGTTCGGCACTGAAGTTGAGCCGGCCGCTGGTCGCTGGCGCGTCGCTGTACGGCTGGCGCAGCGCCGCCAGGCGCTCGACCGGCGTGCCGTCGAGATCCACTTGGAACCGCGCGCGTCGATGCGCGCACTTGGCTGCGGCGGCAGATGCGGCGCGGCATCCTCCGTCTCGGCGCCGGCTCGGCGCCACCGGGAAGCGGTAGACGCGCCAGCGCAGCGGCGTGTCGGCGGCGAGCAGGTGGCGCACGGCCTGCTGCACCGGCTCGTTCACCGGACATCAGCTGCACCGAGGTGATGCCGTAGCGCAGAGCGGCATCGGCGAACGTTCGATAGCGCTGTGCCGCGAGTGCCGGGGACGTCTGCTGATCGAGCCGGCGCGCCGCCAGGTAGCCGCCGTATTCCTCGAGGCGCCCGTCGAGCCGGCCCGCACCGTCGCGACCGTAGGCGCCCCCTTCGGGCGCGCTGGCGCCGTCGACGACGCCAGCCAGGGCCAGCGCCGCCGAGTTCAGCACGTCGCCGTGGCCGGTCCAGACGCTCAGCCACACGGCCCGGTCGGGCACGCGGGCGTCGAGCCACGCTCGGGTCAGACGCGAATCCTGCCAGGCGGCGGCCCCGATGGTGCCGCGCAGCAGGCTGCCCGGGGGTGCCGCCGTTGCCACCGTCGCCAGCGCCGCCTCGATGGCCTCGAGCCGTGGATCGTCCGGCAATGGCACCTGCGTCGTCTCGGGGCCGACGCCGACGTGCACGTGCGCGTCGTTGAGGCCCGGCACCAGCACGCGGCCGCCGGCGTCGAGAACCCGGGTGGCCGATCCGGCACTCGCCTCGATGTCCGCGCGCGTGCCAACGGCCACGACCCGCTCATGGCCTACCGCCAACGCCTCCGCCCACGGACGGGCGGCATCTCCGGTGAACACCCGCGCGTTCGTGATGACCAGGTCCGGCGTCACCGGCCCCGCGCAGCCAGGCAGCGCGAGCACCGAGCACCGCGAGGGCGAGGCCGCGTGACGCAGACCATGTCCCGCGAGTCGGCACGCCCTAGCCCCTGGTCCCGAGTCCCCAGCCCTTAGGCGCCAGTAGGCCCCTGCCAGGTCTCGTCGGCGCTGCCGCCGTAGATGCTCGGCACCTTGCCGCCCATCGGCCGCAGGTAGGCCGACAGCTGACCGCGATGGTGCACGCCGTGCACCAGACAGAAGTTGAGGTACACGATGGCCGGGTTCTTCATGCCGTAGAAGTCGATGATCTCGGTGAACTTGTGATCGGGCAGCGCCAGCACCTGTTCGAGCCTGGCCGGGAAGGTGTGTTTGTACCAGTCGGCCAGCTTCTGCGGCGTGGGCGCAGCGGCCTGGAGTTTGGCGTCGCCGTCGGGGTCGTTGCTGAACGCACCGGCCGCAATCGACTCGAGGAACCAGATGTCGGCGCCGGCCAGGTGCACCGCCAGTTCCCAGGCGGAACGGCTCTTCGGCTCCGGCTTCCAGTCCTTGTTGGCCTCGGGAATGGCGGCCAGCACCTTCGCGGTCGTCATCCACTCGTGCTGCAACTGCGTGCCGATCACGTTCACCGCGGCGCGTGCTTCCTGTGGTGTCATCACTGTGCTCCTCGTGCGAGCCCCGGGACTCGAGCCCCGATCCCCGCCATCTAGCGCGTGAGCTTCCGGTACTTCAGGCGATGCGGCTGATCGGCGGCGGCGCCGAGGCGGCGCTTCCGGTCGGCTTCGTAGTCCTGGTAGTTGCCCTCGAACCAGGTGACCTGCGAGTCGCCCTCGAAGGCCAGGATGTGCGTGGCGATGCGGTCGAGGAACCAGCGGTCGTGGCTGATCACCACGGCGCAGCCGGGAAACTCGAGCAGTGCGTCTTCGAGCGCCCGGAGCGTGTCGACGTCGAGGTCGTTGGTCGGTTCGTCGAGCAGCAGCAGATTGCAGCCCTTGCGCAGCAGGCGCGCCAGATGCACGCGGTTCCGTTCGCCGCCCGAGAGCTGGCCCACCTTGCGCTGCTGGGTGCCGCCCTTGAAGTTGAACCACGACACGTAGGCGCGCGACGGCACCTTGCGCTTGCCCAGTTCGAGTTCGTCTTCGCCGCCGGTGATCACGTCGAACACGCTCTTGGTCGGATCGAGGTCGTCGCGGCTCTGATCGACGTAGCCGATCTGCACCGTATCGCCGAGGCGCATCGTGCCGCTATCGGGCTGTTCCTGGCCGGTGATCATGCGGAAGGTGGTGGTCTTGCCGGCGCCGTTCGGCCCGATCACGCCCACGATGCCGCCGCGCGGCAAGGTGAAGGTGAGGTCGTCGAACAGCATGTTGTCGCCGTACGACTTCTTGATGCCGCGCGCTTCGACCACGATGTCGCCCAGACGCGGTCCGGGCGGAATGTAGATCTCCACCTTGTCGAGCTTTTCGTTGGTGTCTTCGGCGAGCAGCTGCTCGTAGGCGTTGAGACGCGCCTTGCCCTTGGCCTGCCGCGCGCGCGGCGACATGCGGATCCAGTCGAGCTCGCGCTGCAGGGTGCGCTGGCGCTTGCTCTCGGTCTTCTCTTCCTGTTGCAGGCGGCCCTGCTTCTGTTCGAGCCAGCCGGTGTAGTTGCCCTGGTAGGGGATGCCGTGGCCGCGGTCGAGTTCGAGGATCCAGCCGGCCACGTTGTCGAGGAAGTAGCGATCGTGCGTGACCGCGACGACCGTGCCGGGATAGTCCTTGAGGAAGCGCTCCAGCCACGCCACCGACTCGGCGTCGAGGTGGTTGGTCGGTTCGTCGAGCAGCAACAGATCGGGCGACTGCAGCAGCAGCCGGCACAGCGCCACGCGGCGACGCTCTCCGCCCGAGAGCGTGGTGACGTCGGCATCCGGTGGCGGCAGACGCAGCGAGTCCATGGCCATCTCGAGGCGCGAGTCGAGATCCCACGCGTTGGTGGCGTCGATCTTGTCCTGCAGCCGCGACTGCTCTTCGAGCACCTTGTCCATCTGCTCGGGCGACATCTCTTCGCCGAGCTTCATGTTGATGGCGTCGTAGTCGTCGAGCAGCTTGCGAATCGCGGCCACGCCCTCTTCGACGTTGCCACGCACGGTCTTGGTGGCATCGAGCTGCGGCTCCTGCTGCAGGAAGCCGACACTCACGCCTTCGCCGAGAAACGCCTCGCCCGCGAAATTCTGGTCGAGACCGGCCATGATGCGGAGCAGCGTGGACTTGCCGGAGCCGTTCAGGCCGAGCACGCCAATCTTGGCGCCGGGCAGGAACGAGAGCCAGATGTCCTTGAGAACCTGGTGGTCGGGCTCGTGGATCTTCCCGAGCCCCTTCATGGTGTAGACGAATTGGGGCATCCACTGCATTCTATCGACGGCAGCGCTTGCGAGACAAGGCGCAACGCCTCAGACAGACCCCCGGCGCCGTCAGGAGGTCGGGCGTCAGAACGTCGCGAGCGCGTTGAAGGGAGACGCCGTGCCGCCCGGGATCTGGTAGATCTGCCACGTCAGCATGAACTCCCACCGCTTGAGACGGGCCGCCTCCACCGCCGCGTCTTCGGTGTAGGCGTTGTCCACCAGCGGCAGGCCCATGTTCACCTGCGTCAACTGGTGCACCGGCCGGTTGATGCCCTGCACGCCCGACGGCTGCACGTCGTTCACCGCGTCGCTCGCCAGCAGCGACACGTCGCGCGCCTTCAGCCACGGCAGCACCGAGGCGTGCAGGCCCGCTCCGGCCTGGCCGTAGGCCCAGGGCCCCTCGGCGGCACGTTTGGCCCAGCGGCCGGTGCGCACGACGAGTGCGTCGCCCGGGCCGATGGTGATGCCCGCGAACTTCTCCCACGCTTCGAGATCTTCCGCATACACCGGCGTGCTCGGCTCCAGCCACTTCACGCCCTTCATGAGCGGCAGGTCGACGAGGACGCCGCGCGTGATGTAGCCGGGGCCCATGCGATCCGCCGCCGATTCGATGCAGCCGGCGGCCGTGAGCGTGAACGGGAAGCCGTTGTAGCTCACCGCGGGCTCTCCGTCCTTGCGGCCAATCGGTCCCTGGTAGTGGCAGAGCGCGTCCATGTGCGAGCTGAGGCCGTCGTGGATCGACAGGTGGATGACGTCGAGCGCGCCCTGGATGGCGCCCGTCACTGGATGGACACGCGCCATGCGGTGCAGGTTCTCGCCGAACCCGCCGGTGTCGCTGCCGGTCTTCTTGATTGGGTTGATCTGGAGCGTGACCGTCTTGGCCTCTTTCACCAGGGCGAGGGCCGCCTTGGTCTTCTCCGGCGTGATCAGATTCAGCAGGCCGCGCTGATCGTCCTTGCCCCACCGGCCCCAGTTCGAGAGCTCCTTCTCCCAGCGCTTCAGCATGTCGATCGTGACCAGGCGCTTGGGATCCTGCGTGGACGGGTCGGCCGTGTAACGCGGCCCTCCGCCCTGCGCCGACACGACGGCGGTTGCAGCCACGAGCAGCGGGCCGGCGATGCCGACGAGGGTCTTGAGTCTGCGGCCGCCGAACACTGGTGTCGTCATCATGTCTCCTGCCTGCGTGGGTTCGTCGAACGTCACTGGACGTGGGCCATTCGCCGTCAGAGCCCCGGCTCGAGGCGGAGCAGCGCCCCGTCGTCTTCATCGGTGAGAAGGTAGAGCAAGCCGTCGGGCCCCTGCCGTACCTCGCGGATGCGCTGCCGGAGTTCGCCGAGCATCGACTCGCGGCGGATCTCCTCGGTCTTCGCAGTGAAAGCGACCCGCTGCAGGTGGCCGGTGCCGTTGATTTCGCCGGTGCGCATGCCGCCGACGAACACGTTGCCCTTCCAGGCCGGGAACCGATCGCCGGTGTAGACGGTCATGCCGGAAGCGGCGATCGACGGAATCCAGCTGACGAGCGGCGACTCGAACCCGGCGCGCGTCGGGTGCTCGGACACGCGCGGGCCCGGGTATTCGCGTCCGAAGCTCACGAGCGGCCAGCCGTAGTTGCGGCCGGCCTGGATGATGTTGATCTCGTCGCCGCCGTTCGGCCCGTTCTCACTGTTCCACACGTCTCCCGTGTCCGGGTGGACGATGAGCGCCAACGTGTTGCGATGGCCGAGCGTGAAGATCTCGGGCCGGTAGCCGGCCCGGTTCACGAAGGGGTTGTCGGGCGGCACCGAGCCGTCGTCGCGCAGCCGCAGAATCTTGCCGCGCAGGCTCGACGGCTCCTGCGCGACGTTGGCGATATTGCCACCGGTGGCGAAGTAGATCAGGCCGTCGCGCCCGAAGACGATGCGGCCGCCCAGGCCCGAGTTGCCCTCGTAGGCCTCCGGCACCAGCAGATCCGTGACGTCCACGAGCGCGCCGCCTTCCAAACGGCCCCGGGCCAGCGAGGGTGTCCCTTTCCCGGCCTCGACGGGCTTCGTGTAGGTGAAGTAGACGAGGCGGTTCTCGGCGAACTTCGGATGGAGCGCAAGGTCCATCAAGCCGCCGTTGCCGTCGGTTCTCACCCGGGGCACGCCCCCGACGGGCGTCGGGTCGAGCGTGCCGTTGCGGATGACACGGAGGCGGCCAGGCCGCTCGGTGACGAGCAGGCTTCCATCGGGAAGGAACACCAGGCTCCACGGGTGCGACAGGCCCCTGGCGACGACCGTGACGCCGAATCTTGCGGGCCTCCGCCGTCTCGAACGCAAACGGCCCGGAGCCGAGCGGCGGCACTGGCAGCCCTTCGATGCGCTGCTGCCGGGCATGGGCGATCGTCACCATGCCGAGCATCAGGAACACGATCCAGCGAGAGATGGAACGAGCGGCCATCGGCGTCTCCGGGCGCAGTATGCAGGCCTGCGGCCGCCCGGGCCGCACAACGACAGGGGCACCCCCTCCCCTTGCCGCGGCATCTCGACACGCGGCTGAACGTGCGCAGCTTGGTTCGAGCGGTGCCGAGAATCCAGTTGACCTTCGTCGATGAAGAGCGCTTAATCCCCGAGTCTGCGGTTCGTCCGGTCGGCAGCGCGGGTTCCACCCTGGCTGGGGAGGGCTCATCATGCGTCACGTCGTCGTCAGGATGGTCTCGGGGCAAGGCCCGTTCCGGGCGTGCCTCGTCACGCGCCCCTCAACCCGTTCCAGTTCAGCGCTCCTGTGCCGCATGCGCCGGCGAGTCCCCTCGCCCGCCGCTGGTCACATCCAGCACGGCGTCAGCGAACGTGTCACACATCACGGGAGGGTGGCTATGGCGATGATTCGCATGAGTGCCTGTGCGTTGGCGATGGTCTTGCTGAGCGGCTGGCCGGCGCTTGCCCAGCAGGGTACCGCGGAGTTCTCGGGCCGGGCATTGGACGAACAAGGCGCGGCGCTCCCGGGCGTGGCGATCGTCGTGACCAACGAAGACAGCGGGCAGTTCCGCGAGGCCACGACCAGCGGTGAGGGCGTCTACCACCTCGCGCAGATGGTCCCGGGGCGCTACCGCATCGCGGCCAAGCTCGAGGGGTTTCGCACGTACGAACGGCGCGGACTCGTGCTGGCCGTGGGCACGACCATGACGGTCAACCTCACGATGGCTATCGGCGCCCTTGAAGAGTCGGTGACGGTCACCGGTAACTCGCCGATCATCGACCTCACGGCCACCGATGTCGGCGGCAACATCGGCACCGGAGAACTGGCCGAACTGCCGGCCATGAACCGCAACTACTTCGCCACGGTGGCGCTGTTGCCGGGCGTCCAGTTCTCGCCCTCCACGCAGATGGGCAACGACACGATCGTGTCGAACGGCCAGTCGAGCCAGAACAACAACGTCTCGGTCGACGGCGGCTACAACGGCGACAACGCGCTCGGCACGAGTTCCGGAGCGCAGGTGCGCACGCCGCTCGAGGCGATTCAGGAATTCGAGGTCATCACCTCGATGTACGACGCCGAATACGGGCGTGCCGGTGGCGCCATCGTGAACGCCGTCACGAAGACCGGCACCAACAAGTTCTCAGGCGTGCTGTTCGGTTACGCCGTGAGCAACTCCCTCACGTCGAAGGACTTCATCGCCCGGCAGCGCGCACTGCCCAAGGCGCAAGTCGAGAAGCGCGAATACGGCTTCGTCCTGGGTGGGCCCATCGTGAAGAACAAGGCCCACTTCTTCGTGAGCTTGGAGCGTCAGGTCGACAAGCCCAGCCGCACGCGGGCGTTCCTGTCGCGACCGGAACGCGACTTCTCGCAGGTCGAGGACCGGAACGACTGGAACACGCTGATCCGTTTCGATCACCAGATCACGGCCAACCACACCTGGGCGGTGCGATGGCTCCGCGAGACCGCGCCGCAGTTCCCAGTCGTCCCCGATCGCGCGTCGGAACGCGATGTGTGGCAGGACGAGACCGATCTGGACCAGACGGCCGTGGGCACGTTCACGAGCGTGCTCGGGGGCACCAAGGTCAACACGTTCCGCATCGCCAAGACGTGGGAGCACTGGTGGCACGGCAACCTGTGTACGCGCGGCCAGGGGCCCGAGGGCGGCAACGAAGGCTTCAAGTTTGGCGGCGAAGCAGCCAGCGACATGACGCTGTGCGCTCCGCAGCTCAACTACCTCGAGCAGCGCGAGGGCGGCAGCACGGAGTCGCAGGGCCCGTGGGACACGAACTACCAGGTCGAGGACAGCTTCTCGTGGTTCGTGCCCGGCAAGAGGGGCGACCACAACATCAAGATCGGCGGGCGCTACACCTACACCAAGCTGCGCCGCGTATCGCAGATCAACCAGAACGGCACGTTCAACTTCAACACCGACTTGCGGTTCAATCCGGCCGACCCGCGCACCTACCCTGAGCGGCTCACGATTCGCATCCCGAATGCCTACGACGCGACGATGACCAATCACGTCTACGAGGGCTTCTTGCAGGACAAGTGGCAGATGGGCCCGCACACGACGTTGAGCCTCGGCCTCCGCTACGACCTCGAGATCTACCCGACGCTCGAGACGGCCGACAATCCACTCTTCCAGTCCGGTCAGACGACGAACGTCGACAAGAACAACTTCTCGCCCCGCATCGGCTTCACGCAGCAGCTGGGCGGGAGCGGCAAGTCGCTCGTACGCGCCGGCTACGGGATCTTCTACAACCGCACGATTCTCGGCGCCCTCGACGACACGATCGAGTTCCCGAAGTTCACGTCGTCGATCGTCGCCAACTTCCCGAACGACAACGTGGATCCCGGCCCGAGCCGCGGCCAGTTCCCGACCGACCCGCTCCTCGTCAACGGGCCCTTCGTGAATCGCGCGCTCTTGAACCAACTGTTCCCGCCGGGGACGAGGCCACGGAACACAGGCGTCGTCATCTACGACTCGCCGGACCGCCGGCAGCCGTACGCCCACCAGGTGACGGCCGGCTTCGTCCGCGAGCTGGCGCCAACGCTGGCGTTCCACGCCGACTACGTGCGCATCATGAACCGCGACATGTTCCTGGGGCGGAACCTGCTGCCGATGTTGCGCGCCAACACGACGCGAACCGGCGCCATCCAGCGCCTCGACGCCTTCGGCATTTTTGGCGCTGACGCGGTCAACTACCGCCAGCAGGTATGGGTGTTCGAGAACGGCGGCAGCTCGAACTACGACGCGCTGAACCTCCAGCTCGAGAAGCGCTACGCCAACAAGTGGTCGGGGCGTGTGTCGTATTCGCTGTCCAAGTCGCGGGGCACGGCCACGGACCAAGCCGACAAGAACACCGACCAGGTGCTCACCGAGATGAATCTCGACCAGCGCTTCGGACCGACACCCATCGACCGGCGCCACGTCCTGTCGGTGGCCGGCCGCGTCGAGGTGCCGAAGACCGGGGGCATGACCTTGGCGACGACGGCGCGCTACATGAGCGGGTCGCCGTTCACCATCTACAACAGCAACATCGACGTGAACCAGAACGGCCAGCTCGACGACCCGTCGCCGGCCGGCACCTACAGCGGCACGGGTCTGAACGCGCTGAAGGACGTGAAGAACGAGGGCGGGCGCTTCGGTGCTTACGGTCCCGACTACTTCCAGGTCGACGTGCGGGCCGGCTGGCGGCGAAAGATTCAGGACCGCACCGTCGAACTCTTCGTCGACGTCTTCAATCTGACCAACCGCACGAACTGGGACAATCCGCTCGTCGCAAACTCCGACGAACGCCTCCCGAACACCTTCCTGACGCTGACCAACCTGCGCGGCGGCAGCGGCTTCCCGCGCTCGGTGCAGTTCGGCTCGCGGATCGCGTTCTAGTCCGCGTCGTCGCGCCAACGCGCCCGAAGTCGGCGGCCACACGCCGGCTTCGGGCGTTCCTCGAGGCGTCTATTCGGGCTTCAACGTCACGACCACATAGCGGTCGAGCGGGAAGTACTTCTTGATGGTGTCGTGCAGCACCGGCACGCTCAGCGTGTTGGTGCGCTCGCCCCGCCTGCTGATGCTGGCCGCGTCCCAGCCGAGCATGTGCACCGTCTGCAGCGAGCCGAGCCAGGTACCTGATTCTGGCGGGCGGAGGTCTCGAGGTCGCGCCGTTCCAGCTCCTGCACCTTCTGCAGGTCGTCGGCCGACGGCCCCTCGTTCCGCAGGCGAGTCACCTCGTCGATCACCGCCTTCTGCAGGCCTTCGACTCGGTCGGGCGCGCTGCCGAACGACACGTTCATCGTGCCGTAGCCCTTCTGCGGCGCCGAGTTGCCAAACGACACGTTGACGCCGTAGGTGCCGCCGAGCTGCTCGCGCAGGATGTCGCGCAGGCGGATGCCCACGACCGTGGCGGCGGCCCGGGCCCGGTGCATCTCGACCTCGTTCAGACCGGTGTCGGCGAAGAACGCCATCACCGTCTGGCTCGCCGGCTCCTTGCCCTTGCGCACCTCGGCCTTTGGCGTGCCGGTCGGGAAGGTGATGCCCATGTCGCGGAACGCCGTCTTGCGCGGTCCGGTCGAGGGGAGCGAGGCCAGCCACTTCTCCACCATCGGCACCACGTCGGCTTCGGTGAACGCCCCAGCCATGAAGAACGTGAAGTCGGCGGCATTGGCGAACCGGTCGGTGTAGCTGCGGCGCATCACGTTCAGGTCGAGGCGCTCCACGTCGGTGGGGGTCAGGCCCTTGGCCGAGTAGTGGCCCGAGGTCGTGACCTCGCGCACCTTCTCGCCGAAGACGTAGCGCGGACTCTGCTGCTGGTTCTGCAGCATGGCGCCGAAGCGGCGCTTCAGCAGCTCGAAGCCTTCGTCGTTCAGCCCCGGCGCGGTGAACGTCAAGTAGGTGAGCTGCAGCGCGGTTTCCAGATCCTTCGGCGTGGACGATCCCGACACGCCGTGGGTGTAGCTGTCGATGTCGGGCGAGGCCGAGGCGATGCGGCCGGCGAGCACCTTCTCGAGGTCCACCGGATTGAGGCCGCCGACGCCGCCCATGCCCACCAGTGCGGGCGCGAGCGCGGCTTCGGTGAAATCCGCTTCCGAGGCCAGCGACCCGCCGCCATACGCGTAGGCGCTGAACACGACCTGATCCGCCTTGAAGTCGGTGGGCTTGAGCCACACCTCCATGCCGTTCGAGAGCGTGAGCACCGTGACGCCGACCTCGGGAATCTGACGGCGGCCGGTGACGCGTCCGGGCGAGGGCGGGCTCGTGACCAGCTCGCGCCCGGCCAGTCCGTCGGTCCACGGCGTGACCGTGGCGGCAAACGCCGCGGCCATCGCCGTCTTCAAGGTGTCGTCGGTGGGCAGCGTGGCGCCGGCCTTCGCGGGCGCCGTGGCCGAGCACCACGCGGCTGTCGTCGCGCACCAGCCCGCGCATCAAGCGTGGTCACTTCGTCCACCGTCACGCCGGGCACGAAACGCTGCGCGAGCTGGAACTCGTAGGCGATGCCGGGCGC
Source organism: uncultured Acidobacteriota bacterium (assembly GCA_963814395.1). Lineage (GTDB taxonomy): Bacteria > Acidobacteriota > Vicinamibacteria > Vicinamibacterales > UBA2999 > CADEFD01. The sequence continues at coordinate 14,565 of CAWFCS010000019.1, read as the reverse complement.
CGGCTCGCCCTGCAGGAAGTGGCGCACCAGCTCGTTGGCGAGCGACGGACTCTCGGCGGTGTTGCGCTCGTTGAAGGCGCGCTCGTAGCCGGCCAGCAGTCCGCGCTTGGCGCGCTCGAGTTCCGGCGCCGCAAAGCCGAACTGCTGCACGCGCCGCGCCTCGCGCACGACCGCCTCGAGGCCGGCGGCCGTGCCGCCCTCCGCCACCTCGGCGCTCAGCTCGAACATCGACAGGTGGCGGCCGAGCGCCGACGTGCCGGCATCGGCGCTGAGGAACGGCGCCTGCGGCTGCCGCGCCAGTTCCGCGAGCCGCGCGTTGAGCATCTGCAGGCCGAGCGACCGCACCAGCGACCGGCGATACGCCCCGACCGTGTCTTCGGGCTCGGGCGCGTGCTTGAAGATGGCCGTCACGTTCCAGCCCTGCGCTTCGGGATCGGTCACCATCTTGTAGAGCGGCGCGGCGTGCGGCGGCACCGTGCCGTCCACGGCCGTCGGGGCCGGGCCCGGCGTGGGCAGCGTGCCGAAGCGCGCGCGCACGAGGGCTTCGGACTCGTCGAGCGGCAGGTCGCCGCTCACGACCACCGCCATGCGGTCGGCGCGGTACCAGCGTGCGATAGAAGTCGCGCACCCGCGCGGCCGGAAAGCGTGCGCAGCACCTCGGGCAGGCCGATCGGCAGGCGGTCGGCGTAGCGGCTGCCGGCGAAGATCACGGGCAGCTGCTGGTCGGTGATGCGCGACTGCGCGCCGAGCCGGCCGCGCCATTCCTCGAGCACCACGCCGCGTTCCTTGTCGATCTCCTCGTCGCTGAGCGACGCGCCGCCGGCGAAGTCGCGCAGGGCCAGCAGGGCCTTGTCGACGTAGCCCGCGCGGTCGGTGGGCACGTCGAGCATGTAGATGGTCTCGTCGAACGAGGTCGAGGCGTTGACGTGCGGGCCGAAGCGCGCGCCGATCGATTCCAGGAAGGCCACCAGCTCGCCCGGCTTGAAGTTGGCGCTGCCGTTGAAGGCCATGTGCTCGAGGAAGTGCGCGAGGCCGCGCTGGTCGTCGTCCTCGTAGATGCTGCCCACATCGACCGCCAGGCGCATCGACACGCGCTTGGCCGGCCGTCCGTTCTGCCGCAGGAAGTAGCGCAAGCCGTTCGGCAGACGGCCCGTGCGCACGGCCGGCGTCCACCGGCAGCGTCGCCTCGAGGGCAGCAGTGGCCGGGTCGCTCGCGCTGGTCTGCACCGGCGGCGCGGGGGCCGCCACCTGCGCGTGGGGCGCCACAGGCGACGACGACGAGGGCCAGGACGACGAGGACGGCAAGCAGGGTGAGCGCGCGAAATCATAGGTGTCCTTGAGACGCATCGACCGGCCCGATGGTCGCCCGGGCCGCGTCGTCAGCATTATCCGTCTTCCCTCGTCCCCAGTCTCCAGGCGCTCCTCTCTGGTCCCTAGTCCCTGGTCCCCAGTCCCCACTAAGATCGAGGCCAATGACCCTCAAGATCACGCGCCTCTCCGCCACTGTGCCCATGCCCGCCTACGCCACGGCCGGCGCCGCCGCCTTCGACCTGGCCGCCGCCGCCGACGTCGTCGTGCCGCCGCGGGGCATCGCGCTCGTGCCCACCGGCCTGGTCGTGGCCGTGCCCGCCGGCCACTTCCTGGCCATCCTGGCGCGCAGCAGCACGCCGCTCAAGCGCGGCCTGATGGTGGCCAACGGCGTGGGCGTCGTGGACTCGGACTACTGCGGCCCAGCCGACGAGGTGAAGATCCAGGTGATCAACGTCACCGACACCGCCGTGCACGTCGCCGCCGGCGATCGTCTGGCGCAGGGCATGGTGCTCGGCGCGCCGCGGGTCACGTTCGAGGAAGTGGCGCATGTCCGACCAGGTCTCACGCGGCGGCTTCGGCAGCACCGGCCGCTAGCGGCCGCCCGCCTTCGCCCGCCTGCGCCGCTTCGCGGCTTCGGCGCGGCTTCGGCGAGGCTGCGCCCTTTCGGCGAGGCGACGCCTGCGGTCGAGTTGGTCATCTCGCGCACCGCGATCTACGATGACTCGTGCTCGCTGACGTGCATCGCGCATTCGTGGCGCGGCGACGAGGCAGCCGGTTGGTGGTGCTCTCGGACTTCGATGGCACGCTGGCTGAGTTCGATCTCGACCCTACCCTTCCCCGGATCCGGTCGGACGCGTTCGCTGCGCTCGTCGCGTTGTCGTCTCTCACGCACGTCACCCTCGGACTGGTCAGCGGCCGTCGTGTCGCGGATCTGGCCCGCCGGGTGCCGCTCGGCTCGGAGGTGTACTTGGCTGGACTGCATGGGCTCGAGATCGCCGTCGGCGATCGCCGCTGGCAACACGAGGCCGTGGACCCTGCCATGGGGGCGGCGCGTGCCCTCGAGCACACGCTGGGCGCGGTGGTGGCCGCTACGAGCGGCGCCCGCCTCGAAGCGAAGGGGCCGTCGGTGGCCGTGCACGTGCGCGGCGTGGGCCGCGAGCACCGGGCGGCCGTGCTCGAGGCGGCCGACCGGGCGGCGGAGCCCTGGCTCGCGAGCGGCGCGCTCAAGCGGCTCATCGGCGCCGACGTGCACGAATACCTGCCGGCGGCGGCCTGGACCAAGGGCGATGCCGTGCGGTGGATCGTGCACGACGTCGAACGTCTGAGCGGCCAGCCGGCATGGGTCGCCTATTTCGGCGACGACCTCACCGACGAAGATGCCTTCCGGGCCATCGACGACGGTGTGTCGGTCGTGGTCGGGCGCCGCGCCTCCACGGCGCGCTACCGGCTCGAATCGACCGCCGATGTGGCGGCCGTGCTGCTCGACTCTGGCGGAAGCCTCGGCCAGCGAGGTGCACCCGTGACGGCCTCGGCACTGGCCGCACACGTCGTGGCGCAGCTCGGCGACACGCGCCTGGTCGTGGTCGCCAATCGCGAGCCCTACATCCACCTCGCGCACGTGCGCACGCCGGGAATGATCGGGCGGTTGTGGCGCCGCACACCGCGCGAGCGCCTGTCGTGGATGCAGCCCGCCAGCGGCCCCTACCACTGCAACAACTTCCTCGACACCGTGGACCGCACGCTCGAGGCCCGCGTGGACCGCGACCTGTTTGCCGTGCATCGCGGCGGGCACCGCACCTTCGTGAAGCCCTTCCCGATCAGCATCGACCCCGGACTGTGGACGCCGGTGGCCCCGGGCCCGGACTGGACGCGCGAGGTCGCCGCCACCCGGCGCGCGCTCGGCATCGGCGACGCCCGGCTGGTGATGGGCGTGGACCGGCTCGACTACACCAAGGGCATCCCCGAGCGCCTGCAGGCCTTCGAGCGGATGCTCGACACCCGGCCCGAGTGGCAGGGACGCGTGGTGTTCCTGCAGATTGGCGCGCCCACGCGCGACCGCCTCGACCGCTATCAGACGCTCGGCACCGACGTGCAGGCGCAAGTCACCGCCCTCAACGCGCGCTTCGGCACGCGGGCGTGGACGCCGGTCATCTACCGCCACGAACACCATTCCCCCGAGCAGGTCGGCGCCCTCTACCGCGCCGCCGACGCCTGCGTCGTGTCGTCGCTCCACGACGGCATGAACCTCGTGGCCAAGGAGTTCGTGGCCGCGCGCACCGACGAACTCGGGGTGCTCGTGCTGTCGCGGTTCACCGGGGCGGCCCGGGCGCTGGCCGACGTGGTGCCCGTGAATCCCTTCGCGACCGACGAGTTCGCCGCGGCCCTTCACGAGGCCTTGACGATGCCCGAGGTCGAGCAACGCCGGCGCATGCGCAACCTGCGTCAGGAAGTGCTCTCGCACACCGTCTACGACTGGGCCGGCCAGTTGCTCGCCGAGGCCTGCCGCCTCGCGAGCGGCACCAGATGACACCGGCCATTCCGCTCGACCACGGCGCGATCGGCAACGGCAGCGTGATCGCGCTCGTCGGCCCCGACACGAGCATCGACTGGCTCTGCCTGCCGCGCTTCGACAGCCCGTCGGTGTTCGCGCGGCTGCTCGACACCGTGAAGGGAGGCCGTTTCCAGTTCCTGCCCGAGCAGGGCACGGTCGGCGCCATGGCCTACGTGCGCAACACCAACATCCTGCGCACCGAGATCCACACCGCCGAGGGCAGTTGCGAGCTGATCGACTTCGCGCCGCGCATTCCGGCCGGTCTCGGCGTGCATGCGCCGGTCGAGATCCACCGCTTGCTGCGGCCGCTCGCGGGAGCGCCGCGCCTGCGCGCGGTCTTCGACCCGAAGCCCGACTACGCGCGCGCCACGGTCGACGTGGCGGTGACCGCCGATGGGCTCGAAGTGCTGGGGGGGCCGCAGCGCGTGTTCCTGCACTCGAACGTGCCGGCCATGACCATTGCCGACGGCCGTCCGTTCCGCGTCGATCGCCCTCTGTACTTCGTGTTGAGCGGCGGCCGGCCGGCCGACGTGCACGACGCCCCGGCCGTGGAACGCGCCTTCGAGCTGACCCGCGCCGGCTGGCTGGCCTGGTCGAAGAGCTGTGCCCTGCCGACGTTCCGGCCCGACGTGGTGCTGCGCTCGGCGCTGTGCCTCAAGCTGCACCAGTTCCTCGACACCGGCGCGATCGTGGCGGCCGCGACGACCAGCATCCCCGAGGCGATGCACACCGAGCGCACCTGGGACTACCGCTACTGCTGGCTGCGTGACGCGGCGTTCGTCGTGGAGGCCCTCCGCCGGCTCTCGCATCTGGCCGAAGGCGAACGGTTCGTCGAGTTCCTGCGCGCGGTGGCCGACGACGGCCCGCTGCAGCCGCTCTACGGCCTGAGCCGCGAACGCGACCTCACCGAGGTGCAGTTGCCGCACCTGGCCGGCTACGGCGGCACCGGGCCGGTGCGCATCGGCAATGCCGCCTACCTGCAGACCCAGCACGACGTCATGGGCGAGATGCTGCTCTGCCTCGACACCATCACGAGCGATCCGCGGACGGCGCCGAGCGACGCCACGCTGGTGCCGCTCGTGCGCCGCCTGGTCGAAGACGCGATCACCGCCTCGACCCGTGAAGACACCGGCCTCTGGGAGTTCCGCACCCTGCCCAAGCACTACACCTTCTCGAAGGTGCTGTGCTGGGTGGCGGCGTCACGCGGGGCGCGCATCGTGTCGCGTATCGCCGGGCCCGAACACGCCGAGCCGTGGGAGCAGTGGGCGAAGGTGGAGCGCGAGCGCGTGCTGGCGGCCGCCTACAACCCCGAGCTCGGCTACTTCACCCAGGGCATGAACGGCTACAGCGCCGATGCCTCGAACCTGCTGCTCGCCACCTTCGGCATCGTCGACGCGCACGACCCGCGCTTCATCTCCACGGTGCGGGCCTACGAGCGGATTCTCACGCGCGAAGGCCTGATGCAGCGCTACCAGAACATCGACGACTTCGGCGAGACGACGAGCGCCTTCACCATCTGTTCCTTCTGGTGGGCCGAGGCACTGGCCATGATCGGCCGGCTCGACGACGCCGTGCGCCTGTTCGACCGGCTGGTCGCCTACGCCAACCCGCTCGGCCTCTTCTCCGAGGACATCGAGCCCGACACCGGGCGGCTGCTCGGCAACTTCCCGCAGGCCTACACCCACGTCGGGCTGATCCACGCCGCCATCACGATCGGCGAGCTGCTCGAGGCGCGCCACGGCCACTTCCGCGCCTGGACCCCGTGGCGCTGACGGCCGCGGCGGCGCCGGCCGGGACACAATAGGGCCAGCCCACGAGGGCGCCCATGCGCCGCATCCTGCACATCGACATGGACGCGTTCTACGCGTCGGTCGAGCAACGCGACAACCCGGAGCTGCGCGGCCGGCCCGTGGCCGTCGGCGGCCCGCCCGACAAGCGCGGCGTCGTGGCGGCGGCCAGCTACGAGGCGCGCGCCTTCGGCGTGCGCTCGGCCATTCCCATGTCGCGCGCGGTGCGGCTGTGCCCGTCGCTCGTCATCGTGCGGCCCGACTTCCAGAAGTACCGGCAGGTGTCGCAGCAGGTGTTCGCGCTCTACCGCGAGGTCACGCCGCTGGTCGAGCCGCTGTCGCTCGACGAGGCCTACCTCGACGTCACCGACAACGCGTGGGGCGAAGCCGCTGGGCGTGGCGGTGGCGCGACGGCTCAAGGCGTCGATTCGCGAGACCACCGGACTCACGGCCTCGGCCGGCGTGGCGCCCAACAAGTTCCTCGCCAAGATCGCGTCGGGCTGGCAGAAGCCCGACGGCCTCACCGTGATCGCGCCCGAGCGCGTCGAACGGTTCCTGCAGGGCCTGCCCGTGGATGCGCTGTGGGGCGTGGGTCCGGTGACCGCGAAGAAGCTGCACGAGCACGGCATCACCCGACTCGTGGACGTGCGCGCCGCCGACCTCGAGGCGCTGCGCGGCATCGTCGGGTCGCTGGCCGACTGGCTCAAGGACCTCGCCGACGGCAAGGACAGCCGCGAGGTGGAGCCCGATCGTCCGTCGAAATCCGCCGGGTCGGAGTGCACCTACGAACACGACCTCGTGCAGCATCGACGAGATCCGCCGCGAGATCACCGAGATGGCCGGCGACGGCGCCGCCTGGCTCGAGAAGCACCAGCTCTTCGCCCGCACGGTCGTGATCAAGGTGCGCTACGGCGACTTCGAGACCGTCACGCGCAGCCACAGCGCCGAGGCCACGCGCGACCGCTGCGACCATCACGGCTCGGGCGCTGGCGCTGCTCGACAAGACCGAGGCCGGCGTGCGGCCGGTGCGGCTGCTCGGCGTGAGCATGCACAACCTCGCCGACACGACCGACAGGCCGGAGCGTCCCGCCCGCGCCGGCCGCGGGCCGCGCCTTCCCTTCGACGACTAGGGTTTGAGCACGCGCACCCGGGTCAGTGTCGACGGGTTGCACCGGCGCCTCGCCGTTCACGGCTACCGCCTCGATGGCCTTGGCCACGGCCAGCCCTTCCACCACCTTGCCGAACACGGTGTACTTCTGGTCGAGCGAGGCGGCACGCGCCGTCACGATGAAGAATGACGTGCTGGCCGAATCCGGATCGGCCTGACGGGCCATCGACACGACGCCCACGTCGTGGGGCTGGTCGTTGAACTCGGCCTTCATCTGGCGCACGTGCTTCTCCTGCGCTTCGCTGAGCGGCGTCGGGCGCGACGACATCATGCCGGTCTGCACCACGAACCCTTTCACGACGCGGTGAAAGGTGGTGCCGTCGTAGACGCCGAGTTCGGCCAGCCGCAGGAAGTTGCGCACGTGCTCGGGCGCCTTCTCCGGCGTGAACGCGATGGTGATGTCGCCGAGCGAGGTCTCGAGCACCGCTCGGTGCCGCGCCAACACCTCCACCGATTCGGTCGAGAACGGCGGCGGCACCTCGGCGGGCCGGTCGCGGATGACCACGGCGGTGACCGTGACCGGTTCGGCCGGCACGCCCTTCTCGTCGGCGGCCCCCTCGGAGATGCGCTGCGCCACCCGGAGGCCCTCGCTCACCCGCCCGAAGATGGTGTGCTGGCCATCGAGGGACGGCTGGTCGACGATGCAGATGAAGAACTGCGTGCCGCCGCTGTCGGGACGGCCGGGCACGATCACCGCCGACACGGCCCCGCGCGTGTGCTTCTCCGTGACGCCTTCGCGCGCCACCAGGTTGAGGCCGCCCGTGCCGGCACGAGCCCGCGTCGCCGGATCCTTCGTGAGCGGATCGCCGCCCTGCACGATGCCCTGGCGCACGACCCGGTGGAACGTGGTGCCGGTGAGGCCGCCGTCGCGGGCGGTCTTCATGAACAGGCCCACGTGATTGGGCGCGTGTTCGGGCAGCAGGTCGATCACGATGTCACCGAGCGCGGTCGTGAGCACCGCTTGCTTGCCGCGCATCTCGTCGAGGCTGAGCGGCGTCACGAACGGCCCTGCCACGGCTGGCTTCGCCACTGGTGCAGGCGTGGGCTTGGCGGCCGCACCCGGACGCGGCTTCGCGGTGGCGGCCTGGCGCGCCTCGGCGCCCGACGCGGCCATCACCAGGACGATCATCAATCCCCACACGCGCATCGCTGCCCTCCGCGCGCATTGTAGCCCCGGTGCCATCCGTCCCGGCACTGGCCCCGGCAGATTGCGGCGGGCGACGAACTGTTGCTGCGAGAGGTCCGTCCAACTCCACGATTGCGGCGACGACGAGGCCGCCTTGCACGACATACGGATGGCGAGCGGCGGAGAGGGATGCCCCATGCTGCGTCAACGCCTGGTACGTGCGATCGTCGTCACCCTGCTCACCGTGTGTGCCGCGCTGCCTGCGTACGCCGCTCCCGTGGCGCCGGCCAGCACCGCCCGCCTGCGTCCCCAATCGCCGCGCGTCGCCGCCTGGCTCGCGCGCGGACGCCAACGCTCCCCCACGCTGCGCGCCCTGGCCGAGCAGGTGGAGCGAGGTGACGTCGTGGTCTATCTGGAAATCGCCTTCCGGCTCGATCCCGGCATGGCGGCGTGCGTCACGTGGATGGCCTCGGTGCCGGGCGCCCGCTACGTGCGCGTGTCGGTGCGCCCGAACCTGCGCGAGGCCGACGCCATCGCGATGCTCGCCCACGAACTGCAGCATGTCGTCGAGCTGATCGAGAATCCGGAGGTGCAGTCCGGCGGGGACCTGGCCACGCTCTACCAACGGATCGGCCATCGCACTGGTGGCGGCGCACGGACCTGGGACACCGTGGCGGCCCTGCGCGTCGGCGACCTCGCGCGCGCGGAACTGGTGCGCGGCACCTAGCGACGAGCCTCTCGCCGCGCCGCCCGCGCGACTACGGCAGAAACGTCGCGATGCGGTCGAGCGGTTCGCGCGTGATGTCGGGCACCTGCGCGTCTACCGCGGGGTAGCCCACGACCAGCAGCAGGAACGGTCGTTCGTTGGCAGGCCGGCCCAGCAGTCCATTCAGGAACCCCATTGGGCTCGGCGTATGCGTGAGGCTCGCGAGGCCGGCGTCATGCACGGCCGTGATCAAGATGCCCGTGGCGATGCCCACCGACTCGGTAGCGTAGTAATGCTTCACCACGCCGCCCGCGGGCGTCACGCCGTGCGCGCGCACGAAGATGGCGATGAGCCACGGCGCCACCTCGAGGAACGGCTTGCGCGAGTCGGTGCCGAGCGGCGCGAGCGCCTCGAGCCACTCCTTGGGCGCACGCGTCTCGTAGAACTCGCGCTCTTCTTCTTCCGCCGCAGCGCGGATGCGTCGTCGGAGGTCGGCGTCGCGGCCAATCGCCACGAAGTGCCACGGTTGCTGATTGGCGCCGCTCGGCGCCGTGCCGGCGGCGGCGAGGCAGTGTTCGATCACGGCTCGCGGCACGTCGTCGGGCGCGAAATCGCGCACGGTGCGGCGCCGGGCCACGTGAGCGGCGAACTGCTCGGCCCGGCTGGCGGTGTCGGCGGCGGCGAGACGGTGGTGGTCGAGCGGGCGCAGACGCATGGACATGGATGGCCTCGGCGCGCTAGTCGCGGCCGCGCATGCGGTACAACTGACGCAACGACTTCGCGACGGTCTTGGTATGGGAGCGCTCCTGCAGTCGGGCGCGCACGTCCTGCTTGGCGCCGAGCGCCTGCGCCTCCTCCTGCAGCTTGTGGAAGCTGTCGAGACGGACGGCGTCGAGCGTGCCCGCCTCGAGGGCCTCACGCACGGCGCAGCGCGGCTCCGAGCGGTGCTGGCAGTTGGAGAAGTGGCAGCCGGCGGCCAGCGCCTCGATGTCTTCGAAACTCGCCTGCGGCGCATCGGGCTCGGTCCACAGTTGCAGCTCACGCATCCCGGGGGTGTCGATGAGGAGGCCCCCGCCCGGCATCGGCACCAACTGGCGATGCCGCGTGGTGTGACGGCCGCGCGAGTCGTGCGCGCGCACCTCGGCGGTGGCGAGCATGTCGTGGCCGAGCAGCTGATTGATGAGCGTCGACTTGCCCGCCCCGGAGCTGCCGAGCAGGGTGCCGGTCTGGCCGGCGCGCAGCGCTCCGCGCACGCGGTCCACGCCGCGGCCATCGCGCACGCTCACCGCGTAGACATCCACGCCGGGCGCCGCCGCACCGCACTCCTCGAGCTGCGCCGCGACCTGCTCGGACAGGTCGGCCTTGCTGAGCAGCACCTGCGGCGTGGCCCCGCTTTCCTTCGCCATCACGAGGTAGCGTTCGAGCCGGCGCGGGTTGTAGTCGCGGTCGAGCCCCATCACGATGAAGACCACGTCGATGTTGGCGGCCACCACCTGCTGTTCGGTGAGCTCGCCCGCGGCCTTGCGCGAGAAGTGACTGCGGCGTGGCAGAATCGCTTCGATGGTGGCGCTGCGCTCGCCGGGATTGGCGCGGATGGCCACCCAGTCGCCCACGGCCGCCATGGCGTGGCGGCCGGCGGCCTCGTGCAGGAGCTTGCCCGAGTGCTGTCCTCGCACGTCGCCGGTGGCGGTATAAAGACGCAGCAGATGGTTGTATTCGATGGCCACGCGCGCCGGGGTGAGTCCCTCGGCGGCAAACGGACGGAAGGCGTGGGCCCATCCGTCATCCCAGCCGTACAACGCGCAGATCCATCGGCGCCGCATCAGCGGTGGCGTCGTCAGCGGCGTCGTCGGCAGGCGGGGGCGGCGGCCCGGACATCAGCGTAGTGTCCCGCGTCTCGCCCCGGCTGACAAGGTCGGTGCGGCCGGAGGTGAGCCGGGATGACCGACCAACTTTCCCTCTTCGAGGCCCCAGACGACGACGCGTCGATGGCCGCGCGGGCGGCCGACGACGCTCTGGCGGCGCGGCGAGCGCGCGGCGCCGCGCTGGCTGCGGCGCTGCCGCCAGCGCTGGCCTTCGGCACCAGTTCCTGGACCTTTCCCGGCTGGACCGGACTCGTCTACCCGGCGGGCCTGTCCACGGCCGCCCTCGGCCGTGAGGGCCTGCGCCACTACGCCCGCCACCCGCTGCTCCGCACGGTCGGCGTGGACCGCAGCTACTACGCCCCGATTCCGCTCGACGATCTGCGCAGCTACGCCAGCCAGCTCCCGGCCGGCTTCACCTGCTGCGTGAAGGCGCCGGCCTCGGTCACCTCGCGGCTGGCCCCCACCTTCGGCAGCGCGCGTGGTGGCGCGGCCGCACCGAACCCTGACTTCCTGTCGGTCGGGCGGCTGGTCGACGATCTGCTCACGCCGTTGGCCGTGGGCCTGGGCGCGCACTGCGGCCCGGTCGTGCTCGAGTTCCCGGCCGGGGCGCGCGACCCGTCGCAGCCGCCAGCCGCCTTCATCGAGGCGCTCGACCGCTTCCTCGGCCAGTTGCCGCGAGACTTCGCCTACGCCGTCGAGATCCGCGACCGCACGCTGCTCACCGCCGCCTATCGGAGCGTGCTCGCGCGCCACGGCGCGGCGCATACCTACAACTACTGGAGCGCGATGCCCATGCCGCTCGCGCAAGCCGACGTCGTGCCGCCCGACGACGCGCCGCTGTCAGTCGTGCGGCTGCTGCTCAAGCCCGGCACGTGGTACGAAGGCCAGCGCGACCGGTTTCGCCCGTTCAACCGCCTGGTGGAAGCCGACGAGACCATGCGTGATCAGGTGGTGGCGCTCACGACCCGCGCCCTGGCCCGTGGCCGCAAGGTCTACGTGCTCGTGAACAACAAGGCGGAAGGATCGTCGCCGCTCACCATCGAGGCGCTGGCCGAACGGGTGGCCGCCGCGTGGCCTACTGCAGCACGTCGAACATCCGGCTGAACTTGATGATCAGGCTCCGGTCGGTGCGTTCGGGCCGGCGCGGCTCGAAGTCGTAGAGCCCGCGGGTGTCGTTGTAGACGATGAACAGGCCGGTGTTGGCCGCCTGCAGCCAGCCGACGCGCAGGTTCACGGCCCACACGTCGGCGCGGTCGTTGTACTGAATCAGGCTCTGCGCGAAGATGCGCGGCGTGAACGAGTAGGAGAACCGCGTCCGCACCAGGTTGGTGATGAAGTCACCCTGCGGCAGGCTGACGTCGTTGCGCTGGTACGACACCTCGGCGGTGAGCGCCTGGCCGCCGCGAAAGCGCAGGGTGGGGCTGACGCTCTTGCGGTGGCCGCTGAAGAAGCCGCCGAAGTTCGTGCAGATCTGAAGCTGAGCGGGTGCGCCTGGTTGGTCATCAGCACCGGCTGCACCTCGGCGTTCTTGTAGTCGCCGGCCGGCACGAAGATGCCCGGGTAGATCTCGAAGGGCACGCGCACGCCCTCCTGCACGAGATTCACGCCGGTGTGCACCTCGGTGCTGTCCTTGAACTGCCAGTGGTTGTCGATGTGGGCGTAGCCGCTCTCCTGCAAGCCATCGAAGCCCCAGAACCCGCGGTACGTGACGTGCGGCCGCAGTTCCTGGAAGATCCGCGTCGGGCCGGAAGCGGGTCATGACCGCACGTCGGGCTTGCGATAGCCGCGCGGGCTGAGGAATCCGACCTCCGGATTGAATTGCTTCCCCACCTGCTGGTAGCCGACGTCGACATCGATCTTGCGCAGGTTGGTGCGCGAACGCACGTTGTAGGCCAGGAAGTCGACGTCGGGCCCGGTCGTGCCCGGGGTGCGCGTGCGCGCCAGGAAACCCGACACCACGGTGTTCTGCCTCACCCCGAGACGCCCGTCGATGCCGAAGGTCTGGTTGTTGTCGTCCGACCCGGCCAGGTCGCCCATGGCCACGCGGTTCACGAAGATGCCGCCGATCGACGAGCGGTTGGGCAAGTCGCGGCTGATGCGCGCCACCGAGAAGTTGGTGCTCGGCACGACGTTGTCGAGGTCGTTGGTCTGCATGTTGAGCAGCCCGACGTTGTAGCGGCCGGCCTTGCCCGACACGCGGCCGCCGGCGATGATCGGAATGGCTTCGCCCGAGCCGCCCAGCCCGATGCGGCGGCTGAAGAAGAGATCGACCTCGCCCGGATTGCCGACCGAGAAGAAGCCGGCGTTCTCGAGGAAGAACGGCCGCTTCTCGGGGAAGAACAGCGCGAACCGGTCGAGGTTCACCTGCTGGTCGTCCACCTCGACCTGGGCGAAGTCGGTGTTCACCGTGCCGTCGAGCGCCAGGCTCGGCGTGAGGTTGAACTTGAGGTCGCCGCCGATCTCGCCCGACGACTCGCCGTCGACTGGCTTCACGCCCGAGGTGATGGCGCTGCCGAGCACGAACGGCATCAGCTTGAAGTTGCGCAGCGTGGGCGTGCGGATGCCGCTGATCGACCCGGCCAGCGACACGCGGTAGAGGTTGAACTGGCGCGGAATCGGCGCCCAGTAGGCCCGTTCGTTGTGGCGGCGGATGTTGCGCTGGAAGTTGACGCCCCAGGTCTGGGCCTCGCCGGCCGGGAAGCGCAGGGTGCGGAACGGAATCGCGAACTCGGCGCTCCAGCCGGTGTCGGTGGTCCGGGTGCGCACCTGCCAGGCCCCATCCCAGTTGACGTTGAAGCCGCTGCCCGACCCGGTGCCCTGCATGCCGCCGCCGGCCATGCCGCCGCCGCCCTGGCCTTCGAACGTCACCTGGCCGTCGTACTCGACGCCAGCGGGATTGGTGCCGAAGACGAAGCCGTTCTGGCGATCGCGGTAGGTGTCGAAGATGATGCGGAAGCTGTCGACGTCGTCGAGCGGCGCATCGCGGCGCGAATCCGAGACGACCATCCCCGACGGGTCGCGGTCGTGCATCACCGCGCCGATGAAGAGGGTGTCCTTGGTGAAGATGACCCGCACCTCGGTGCGCTCCGACGAGGGCGCGCCTTCGATCGGCTGTTCCTGCACGAACCCCTCGAGCGCGGCCGCCGAGGCCCACGCCGGGTCACCGAGCACGTCGCCGTCGAGGGTTGGCGCCTCCGCCACGACCGACGCCGTCGCCGCCGGCCGGGGGAGCAGGGCCACCGAGCTGTCCTGTGCCGCCGCTGGCGTCAGAGTGGCCAGTCAGGGCCGCACGGTACACAGTGCGAGCCGCGAAGGACGAACGTGGAAGACTGGCACGATGGAAACCCCGGGGCTGGCGCACGGCGGGAAGCCGCAGCGCCAGTAATATAGCGGCCGGACCAACGCCGCCATGTCACCGCTTGTCATCGAATTCGCCGCCGACCACCCCGCCCTGCCGGGGACGATCTACCCAGCCGAGCCCGGCACGACAGCTGGGGTGCTGTTCGTCTTCGCCCACGGCGCCGGCGCCGGCCAGAGCAGCCCGTTCATGCGCCGCTACGCGACGTTGCTTGCCGCCCAGGGCATCGACGTCGTGACCTTCGACTTCCCCTACCTGGCGGCTGGACGCAAGCTGCCCGACCGCCCGCCCGTGCTCGAGAGCGCCTTTCTGGCGGCGATGACCGCGGCCGCTCGGGCGTGTCCGGCAGGCGCGCGTGCTGGTCGTCGGCGGCAAGTCGCTCGGCGGCCGCATGGCCACGCATCTCGCCGCCGCGCCGGAGCGCTGGCCCGGCCCGCCACCGCTCGCCGGCGCCGTGGCCTTTGGCTATCCCCTGCGGCCACCCGGTCCACGGGGCGGCGATCGGGTCTCACACCTGCAGCGCCTCGGGGTGCCCACGCTCATCGTGCAGGGCACCCGCGACAGCTTCGGCGGCCCCGACGAGGTGCGCGCGGCCGTGGGCGACGTGCCCGCGCTCGAGATCCTGCCGGTCGCCACCGGGCGATCACTCGCTCACGGTGCTGAAGTCGGCTGGCAGGTCGCAGGCGGAGGTCG
>CAWFCS010000018.1:0-19330 GCA_963814395.1 uncultured Acidobacteriota bacterium | reverse complement strand
AAGACCGTGCGCGGCTACTTGGACATTCTGACGGGCACCTTCATGGTGAGACAGCTCCAGCCGTGGCATGAGAACCTCGCCAAGCGGCAGGTCAAGGCGCCCAAGATCTATCTGCGTGATACCGGACTGCTCCACACCTTGCTAGATCTGCCGAGCCGATCCGCGCTGTTTGGCAGCCCACGCGTCGGCGCATCGTGGGAAGGGTTTGCCGTTGAGCAGGTGCTCGCCGCGGTGCGCCCGTCGGAAGCGTACTTCTGGGCCACGTATGGCCGGGCAGAGCTGGATCTCCTGTTCGTGGTCAACGGGATGAAGTTCGGCGTCGAGATGAAGTTCTCGGAGGCGCCCGAGGTCACGCGTTCCATGCGTATCGCCCTCGACAATCTCTCCCTCGAGCACCTGTGGGTCGTCCACCCCGGTCGGCACAGCTACCAGGTGGACGAGCGCATCAGCGTGTGCGCCATCGCTGAAATCGCGGAGCTGGCATCCGAGGTCGATCGCCGGTCGCGCCGCCGGAGGTCTCCGTCTACCGCCCCTCGTTGAGCCCAGCGGGCCACGAACCCCGCCGACAGGTATACTCGGCGGCTGCATGCGTCGGTCCAGCGCCCTCTGGGTGTTCATCGCGTGGCTGGCCGTCACGCCGGCCCTGGCCCAGCCGGCCGAACAGATCATCGACGGCCCTCCGGCGCCAGACCTTCCCGACGTGATCGCGCGCCGCGACGACGGGCAGGCCACGGTGCGCACCATGCGCCTTCCCAGTCCGCAGGTCTTCGACGGACGGCTCGACGAGGTCTTCTACACGAACGTGCGGTCGTTCGGCGACTTCATCCAGCAGGATCCCTTCGAAGGCCAGCCCGCCAGCGAGAAGACCGAGGTCTGGGTCTTCTTCGACGACGCCAACCTCTATGTGTCGGCCCGGATGTGGGAGTCGGATCGCGGCACGCGCGTCGCCAACGAGATGCGTCGCGACTCGTTCAACCTCTACAACAACGACCACTTCGCGGTGTTGTTCGACACGTTCTACGACCGGCGGAGCGGCTACTCCTTCTACGTGAACGCACTCGGTGGCCTGGCCGATTCGCAACTGGTCAACGAGCAGTTCAACCCCAACTGGAACGGTCTGTGGGACGCGCGCACGGCCGACTTCGATGGCGGGTGGACGGTCGAGATGCGGTTCCCGTTCCGCTCGATGCGTTTCAAGGAGGGCGGCACGCTCTGGGGCGTCAATTTCCGCCGGCTCATTCGCGAGAAGAACGAGAGTTCGTTTCTCACGCAGATTCCCCAGTCGTTCGGACGACGGGGCATGAGCAAGGTGTCGTCGGCCGGCACGCTCGTCGGTCTCGAAACGCCGGCGAAGCTTCACAACCTCGACGTCAAGCCCTACGCGCTCGGATCGGCCATCACCAACCGCCTGGCAACCCCGCCGCTCGACAACGACCTGAATGGCGAGTTCGGCGTCGACGCGAAGTGGGCCGTCACCCAGTCGCTCGTCACCGACTTCACCTACAACACCGATTTCGCCCAGGTGGAAGACGACGAGGCGCAAGTCAACCTGACGCGGTTCAGCCTCTTCTTCCCGGAGAAGCGCGAGTTCTTTCTCGAGGGCCAGGAGTATTTCAACTTCGGCGCGGGCGGCGGCGGTGGTGGTGGTGGCGGCGGTGGGGGTGGCGGCGGGGGTGGCGGCGGGGGCGGTGGTGGTGGCGGGGGCAACAACCCAGCGCCGCTCGTCTTCTACAGCCGGCGCATCGGCCTCAGTAACGGCTTGTCGGTGCCCATTCTTGCCGGGGCGCGCGCGCTGGGCAGGAGCCGTGGATTCCAGGTGGGCGCCTTGCAGATGCGCACCGACAGCTCAGTCGAGGCGCTGGCGCCCGCGACCGACTTTTCGGTGCTGCGCGTCAACAAGGACGTGTTGCGGCGAAGCCGCGTAGGGATCATCGCGACGCGGCGCGCACCGGGTTCCACCGAGGGCGTGGCCGACAACCTCGCCTACGGCGCCGACGCCTTGTTCAACCTGCAGACCAACCTGTCGCTGTCCGGCTATTGGGCCGCCACCGAAACGCCGGGCAAGACCGGCCAGAACTCCAGTTACCGGGGCGCGTTCAACTGGAATGCGGATCGCGCGGGCCTGGACGTGGAACACCTGTATGTCGGGAACAATTTCAACCCCGAGATCGGGTTTCTCCGGCGCACCGCGTTTCGTCGCTCGAACGGCCTGGCCCGCTTCAGTCCCCGCCCGAAGCACCTGCGCGGTGTGCGCAAGCTGTTCTTCGAGGGCAGCATGGACTACTACGAAGGCACCAGCGGCACCGTGGAGTCGCGCGAGGCCCAGGCCAACGTCCGCGCCGAGTTCAACACCAGCGATCAGGTCAGCGTCGAGTACAGCGACGCGTTCGAGCACCTGTCTCAGCCGTTTGCCGTGGCGCCGGGCGTGTCGATTCCCGCGGGCGACTACTCGTTCCGCCAGGGTCGCGCCACCGTCATGCTGTCGGCGGCGCGCAAGTTGTCTGGCTTCGTGTCGCTCACGTCGGGCGAGTTCTACGGCGGCACCTTGCTCGAACTGTCGTGGCGCGGCCGCATCGAGCTCACCCCGCAGTTCTCGGCGGAGCCGACGCTGTCGTTCAACCACGTGGAGACACCCTACGGCACGGGCGACACCAACCTGATGGGCAGCCGCGTCACCTATACCATCTCGCCGCGCATGTTCGTGGCCGCGCTCGTGCAATACCAGTCGGCGACCAAGACGGCGACGGCAAACGTGCGATTCCGCTGGGAATACCAGCCGGGCAGCGAGCTGTTCGTCGTCTACAGCGACGGGCGCGACACCAACGGCACGGGCTTCCCTCCGCCCATCTCGAGTCGCAGTGTCGTGGTAAAGGTCACCAAACTCTTCCGCCTGTGACGGTCGACGTCGTGCCCTCTCCTTCCGCCGAATTTGTTGTCCGTGACTCACTGGCCCGTGATACGCACAAAGATGCGACAGTGATACACTTTGATGCATGGCTCGAACCACGCTCGACATCGACGACGCGTTGTTGCGCGAACTGAAGGGCTTGGCGGCTCGCGAGGGACGCACCCTGCAGTCGGTCGTCAACGAGCGGCTGCGCCAACGGTCGATCCCGGCCGGAACGCCACGATTTTCCCTGGCCCTCCCGGTATGGAACGGCACGCTCCGCCCAGGCGTGGACCTCACTGATCGCGACGCCCTGTTCGATCTGATGGACGGACGGTAGCGCCGTGCGGGCATTCGACACCAACGTGCTGGTCTACGCGACGGTGGCATCGAGCCCCCAACACGCCATGGCGCTGCGCGTGCTGACGGACTCCGCCGAAAGCCGTCGACCGTGGGCCATTGGCTGGCCGTCGGTCTACGAGTTCCTTCGCGTGGTGACCCATCCCCGCATCCTCCACCCGCCCATGCCGATGGAGGCCGCCACCCACGTGATTCGCACGCTGTGTGCGTCGCCGTCCCTCGTTCTGCTCAGCGAAACGCCGCGCCATGCAGAGGTGATGACCGAGCTGCTCGAGGCCTCCGGCGCCACTGGCAACGTGGTGCACGACGCTCATATCGCCGCGCTGTGTCTGGAGCACGGGGTCAGTGAGCTGGTCACCGCCGACCGCGACTTCAGCCGTTTTCCACAGCTGAAGATTCACAACCCCTTCTGAGCCGGCGCTCCGACGGAACGCCTTACCCCTTGCCGCGGAAGGAGAAGCGAGGATAATCGCGCTCTATGTTCCCAGCCATCATCCCCGCCGCCATTGCCGTCGTGCTGCTCGGTTTCGTGATGTCGCTCTACAACCGCCTCGTGCGCTTGCGCAACGGCGTGGAAAACGCGTTTGCCTCCGTCGACGTACAGCTCAAACAGCGCTACGACCTCATCCCGAAAATGGCCGATGCCATGCGCGAGTACATGGGTCACGAGAAGGGCACGTTCGAACAGCTCACCACGCTGCGCGAACGCGCATCGGCCCCCGGCGCATCGGCGGATGATCGCATGGCCCTCGACCAGCAGATGTCGGGCCTGTTGCGCGGCCTGGTCGTGCGCGCCGAGGCCTACCCCGACCTGAAGGCGAGCGGCACCGTGACCATGCTGCAGCAATCCCTCAACGAAGTGGAGAGTCAGATTGCCGCGGCCCGCCGCACGTTCAACGCCGCGGTCACGTCCTTCAACACCGCCATCGAGGTGTTCCCCGCCAATCTGCTGGCCAGCCTGTTCGGCTTCACGCGCAAGGCGGTCTTCGAAGCGTCGGCTGGTGAACGCGGCGTGCCGACCACCAAGGCGTAGCCGCCGTGACGACGCCCGAGCGCATCGAGGAGCTCTACCACGCCACGCTCGAACCGCGCATCCGCGCGCTCGAGTCACTGCGCCTGTCGCTCAAGGGCTACATCATGAAGGGGCTCATCTGCATCGGCATCCCCTTCGGCATCTTCTTCCTCAGCGACATCGTCACGTTCGGGCTGCCGCCCGCTGCGACCATCGCCGTCCGAGTCGGTTCGTTCGCCCTGATCTTCGTGGGCGTCGGCGTGGCCGGCTTCAAGTTCCTCATGCCCGGCATCACCGCCTACGCCAACTACCGGGCCCGCTTCAAGCACGAGGTGGCCGCCGAGGTCTTCAAGAATCGTGAGCCCGTCGGCGAAGTACTCGCCGGCGCAAGGCGTGGCGCAGGCGGACTTCGATGAACCCGGGCTCTTCAACACGCGCGGCAGCTACAAGAGCGACGACCGCGTGCACGGCACCATCGGCCAGACGCCGTTCGAAGCCGCGGAAGTGCGGCGGGCGTATTCCACGGGCGGCAAGAACAGCACCACCATCGTGGTGTTCCATGGGCTGTTCTTCCACCTCGACTTCAACAAGTCGCTGCGCGGCACCACCATCGTGTACCCGGAGGACGTGCGGCCCACTCAGCTCGGCAGCCGCGCGGAACTCACGAAAGTGGCGCTCGAGAACCCCAATTTCGAGCAGGCGTTCGCGGTGCAGGCGTCCGACGAAGTGGAGGCCCGCTACATCCTTACGCCGGCCATGATGGAGCAGATTCTGGCGCTGCGGCAGCGCGCCGGCAAGCCGATCTTCCTGGCCTTCAAGGGCAACCGGGCCTACATCGGCGTGCACTACGGCCGCGCGCTCTTCGAGCCGGGCATTGCCGCCTCCACCTCGCTCGAGTCGGTGCAGGAAATGGCCGCGCACTTCGCACTCGCCGAAGGCCTGATTCACGAGCTCGACCTCAACACCCGCATCTGGACCAAGGGCGTCGACGACTCGCTGCTGAAGCGCGCCGTGGGCGACGAGCCCGAAGACGAACTCGACCGCATCGCGGCCAAGGGCGAACTCACCGCCCGCCAGCTCTGGGAAACCGCCGCCAAGGCGGTGACCGATGACGGCACGGACGACGACGGCGCCGCGGTCAACCGGCCGGCAGATACCTCGATTCGGATCGACCACAGCGGCGGCACGACTACGGTCGACTACGGGCTGTCGGCCGGCTTCTTGATCATGGTCTTCCTCTGGGTGGCGAGCGTGGCCGTGGCGCTCGCCGCGCTCCCGTTGCTGCCGGAGGCCGTGGGCATGCCCGACCTGGCCTCGTACACGTCGTGGATTCCCACGATCCCTGTGGCCTCACCGCTCGTTGCCGACAACCCCATTCCGTGGGCGATCGCGGCGTGGATTGTCGGGCCGCTCGTCTTCGCGATGTGGAGCACGCGGGTGCACCGCGTCGAGATTCGGCCCGATGCCGTGCGTGTCTGGCGCGGGCTGCGGCCGGTGCCGCGCAGGTATCCACGGCCCGAGTACGGCAAGATCGTGAAGCTCGAACAAGCCGTCTACGTGAGCAAGACGGAGGGGCTGAACCTGCTCCACCCGACGGCCTCGCCGATGCTGTCGAAGGAAGAAGCGCCGTGGGTGGCCTTCGAGATGCGGCGCGCGCTGCGCAACTCGCCAACGCTGCGGTGAACGGCCGCGTTGACCTCGACCCACGGGCGGAAGGATGATCGCACGATGCGTGCATCTCATCTCGCTCCTGTCTTGCTCTCGTTGTCCGTGGTGGCCTGTGGCGGTAGCGCTCCAGCCCCCGAATCCACCGGTGCGCCGGTGGCGGCAACCACCCCTGCCCCTGTTCGTGCGGAGACTCCCGTGGCCGATGTCAGCGCTCTCGTGAAAGACGACCGTACCCCCGGCACTGGCGCCGAAGCCCGCCCCGGCATGACCGTGTCGGTGCACTACACCGGGTGGCTCTACGACCCGGCTGCCGCCGACAAGCGCGGCAAGAAGTTCGACAGCTCGAAGGATCGCAACGAGCCGTTCGAATTCGGGCTCGGCGCCGGCCAGGTGATTGCCGGTTGGGATCAGGGCGTAGCCGGCATGAAAGTCGGCGGCAAGCGTATCCTGACCATCCCCTCGAACATGGGCTACGGCGCCCGCGGCGCCGGCGGCGACATCCCGCCCAACGCGGCGCTAGTTTTTGAGGTCGATCTGCTCGGCGTCAAGTAGCGTGACTGTCGGCGTCGTCACCATCGGCGACGTGACGCCGCGGTGCCGTCACGCCGGCCGCTGCGGCGGCTGCCAGTGGCAGCACGTGCCCTATCCCGAGCAGCTCGCGCGCAAGCGCGAGGCGCTCGACGGATTGTTGCGGCGACACGACTCCCACCTGCCCCCGGTGGCGGCCGTGGTGCCCATGCCGGTGGGCGACGACGGCATGCCGTGGCACTTCCGGCACAAGTCGGCGTTCGTCTTCGACCGCGGTGCGAACGGCGCCCTGGTGATGGGGCACTACGCGGCCGGCGGGCGCACCGTCGTGCCGATCGACGAATGTCCGGTGCACAGCGAGCGGGCCAACCGCATCGCGTTCCGGCTGCGCGACGAGCTGGCCCGGGCGCGTGTGCCCGCGGCGGGCGTGGATCTGTCGGGCGTGCTGCGGCACCTCGTCATCCGCACCAGCCACGACGACCGCGATGCCGTGGCCATGCTCGTGGTCACCAGGAACGCGCCGGCCCTGCGCAAGCCGGTGCGCGCGCTGCTGGCCTCCCCCGAACGGCCAGACGGCTTCTTCGTGAACCTGCACGACCGGCCGTCGTCCTTCATGGTGGGCCGCGAAACCCTGCGGATCGACGGCCACGCGCACGTGCGCGAGCGGCGCGTAGGCCCCAGTTTCCTCGTGGCGCCAACGGCGTTCTTCCAGACCAATCCCACGGCCGCGGCCGCGCTCGTGGAGGTCGTGCTGGCGCATGTGCCGGCGGAGGCCACGCGCGTGCTCGACCTCTATTCCGGCAGCGGCCTGTTCACGCTGCCGCTCGCCGCGCGCGGACACCAGGTGACGGCGGTGGAAGAAAATCCGCAGGCGGTGGCCGATGCCACGCGCAATCTCGACGTGAACCGCATGGATCCGCGCGGCCGTGCGCCTCATCGGCGGACGTGTCGAAGACGCGCTGCCAGGGGTGTCGCGGCAGGTCTTCGACGTGGTGGTGCTCGACCCGCCCCGGCACGGCTGCCCACCTGGCGTGCTGCACGCGGTGTTCACGGGACTTGCGCCCGAGCGGGCTATCTACGTGTCGTGCAACCCCGAGGCGCTGGCCAGCGAGCTGCCGCAGATCCTCGAAGCCGGCTACGCCGTGGCGTCGGTGGAACCGGTGGACATGTTCCCCCACACCCCGCATGTGGAGGCGGTGGTGGTCTTCGACCGCGTGCGCGCGGCCCGCGACCCTGGTGCCAGAATGTCTCGACGGCGATGACCGCGCCCACCCTCGCGCCGCTGCGTCCGGCCGCCACCGTGGTGGTGCTGCGTCCCGCCGCGCAGTGGCCCTTCGAGGTGTTGCTGGTGCGTCGCAGTGACCGGGTGGCGTTCATGGCCGGCGCCCACGTGTTTCCCGGTGGCCGCGTGGACGACGCCGATGCACCCGAGCCGACGAGCGCCTGCGACGGCCTCGACACGCTCGGCCGCTGTGCCGACCTGACCACGCGCGACGAAGCGCGCTACCGCGTGGCGGGTCTCCGCGAACTGCTCGAGGAGGCTGGCCTGCTGCTGGCGCGCGGCCCGCTGGGCATGGCCGATGCGGCAACCGCCGCGGCCCTGCGCGCCTCGCTGTTTCCGGGCGCGTCGTTCGTGGCACATCTGGCGGCCCACGGGCTGCGCGTGGCCCTCGACGCCGTGATGCCATTTGCCCACTGGGTCACGCCCGAGATCGAGATTCGCCGCTTCGACACGCGCTTCCTGCTGGCGCGCCTGCCCGAAGGACAGGCCGCATCGCACGACGACGGTGAGACCACCGCGCTCGACTGGCTCACCCCGCGAGAAGCGCTGGCGCGCTCCGCTCGCGGCGAGATCAAGCTGCCACCGCCCACGTGGACGACGTTGACGCGTCTGGCCCGCTTCGCGTCGATCGACGACGCCTGGCAGTGGGCGTCGGCCACGCCCATCGTGCGCGTGCAAC
This sequence comes from uncultured Acidobacteriota bacterium, assembly GCA_963814395.1. Lineage (GTDB taxonomy): Bacteria > Acidobacteriota > Vicinamibacteria > Vicinamibacterales > UBA2999 > CADEFD01. The sequence goes on along the minus strand of CAWFCS010000018.1, from coordinate 10,914 downwards.
CGGTGTTTGCGCGGCACGACGGCACCGCCGCCGTGATGTTGCCGGGCGACCCGGCGTATCCGCTGCCGCCGGACTGCGAGCCGCTCGACGTCACCCGCTTCGAGCTGGTCGAGGGCGGCGGCTGGCGTCCGGTGCGGAGCTGACCGGCCGTTGGTGTCGAAATCACGGTCGGGCGGCGACTATCCACGGAGGTGGTCATGACGAGCATCGGACGACGCGCGGCGTTGAAGGCACTCGGTCTGTCGATCTGCGGTGGGTGCACGGCCCACATCGGCCCAGGCGCAGCCGGCCGCTGGCGCGGCGTCGTTTGGCGTGCTGAACCAGCTCGACGGCCGGTGGGAGGGCACGGGCGTGATTCTCGGCCAGGCGTCGCGGGTGCAGATGGAGTGGGCGCGCGCCCTCGACGGGCGCTTCATGCGCCTCACGTTCGTCAGTCACATTGGGCCCGCGCCGAAGACGCAGCGCTTCGAGGGCCACGCCTACTACCAGCCCAACCAGCCGGCCGGCGCGGGCCATTTCCGGGCCACCTGGTTCGACTCGAGCGGCCTCGTGCGTCCCATCGCGGCCACCGCCACCGCGGATGCGGCGGGCACGCTCGTGGCCGCATGGGGCACGGCTGCCACTGAGCTGGGCGAGACCACCTACCGGCTCATCGCGCCCGACCGGATGGAGGTCGTGGACCGCGTGCGGTCCAAAGACGGCACGTGGCGTGAGTTCGGCCGCTCGGCGCTCTCGCGTACACTACGAGACGCATGACCGACCCGCCGGACGACGTTCCGGTGCCGCCCGAACCTCCCGCCCCGCCTGGCCCGCCCGCTGTGGACGTCAGTCCCCGGCCGTTCGCCTTCACCGGCAGCGGCGGCGAGTACTTCCGCATCTGGATCGTGAACCTGCTGCTCAGCGTGATCACGCTGGGCCTCTACTCGGCCTGGGCGAAGGTGCGCCGCCTGCGCTACTTCTACGGCCACACCTCGGTGGCCGGCGGCACGTTCGGCTACCATGCCTCGCCCATCGCCATCCTGAAGGGTCGCCTCATCGCCTATGCCGTGGTGTTCGTGCTGGCGGTCTTGGGACAGGTAGCGCCACTTGCCGCCAGCGCGCTCTACTTCCCGCTGCTGATGCTGATGCCGATCGTGCTCGTGCGCGCCTTCCGGTTCCGCGCGGCGAATTCGTCGTATGGGGGCATCCGCTTCGGCTTCGACGGGCTCGAAGCCGAGGCCTATCGCGTGTTCCTGTTCTGGCCCATGACGGTGCCGCTCACGCTTGGCCTGGCCTATCCCTACGTGACCAAGCGGCAGCGCGAGTTCTTCGTGAGCGAGAGCCGGCACGGCCGCTCGCAGTTCGGGCTCGAGCTGCCCACGGGCGGCGTCTACCGCATCTACCTGCTGGCGGCCCTGGCGATGCTGGTGTGGTTCGTGGTGGGCGTGGCCACCTTCGTGGGCGCCGCGGCCACCGACGGCATCCGCGATCCCAACACCATCCCGGGCGCGCGCGTGATCGTGGCCATCGTGCTGCTCTACGCCGGCATCGCCGTCACGGTGGTGGCGGTGCGCACCGCCTTCGAGAACCTGGTGTGGAATCACACCCTGCTCGATCAGCACCGCTTCGACAGCCGCCTGCGCGCCGGGCGCATGTTCTGGCTCTACGCGTCCAACGTGCTCGGCATCATCGTGACGCTCGGCCTGTTCGTGCCGTGGGCGCGCGTGCGTCTGGCCCGCTATCGGGCCGAGTCGCTCACGCTCATGCCCGGCGGGCCGCTTGTGAGCGCGTCGATCACCGGCGGCCTCGACGCCGCGGCTACCGGCAGCGAGCTGAGCGACGCCATGGACCTCGACTTCGGCTTATGACTGGCGTGACGGCCACCTACCACGACGGGCGCACATCGGCGGGCACACCCGTGCGCGTGCGCGTGGCCGATGGCCTGCTTCATGTCGAGGGCGACGCCGTGGCCACGGCGTTTCCGCTGGGCGCCGTGCAGCTCGAACCGCGGCTCGGCGACCTGCCGCGCCGGCTCGACCTGCCCAATGGCGCGAGTTGCCTCGTGCCGGCCCCTTTCGAGTTGCCCACGCGGGCCGATGCGCCCGCGCGCATGGAACGCTGGGTGAACGAGATGGAAGTGCGGTGGACGCCGGCCATCCTGGCGGCCGTGGCCGTGCTCGCCCTGCTCTGGGGCGGCATCGTCTACGGCGTGCCGGCCGCGGCGCGCATCGTGGCGGAGCGCATGAATCCCGCGGTGGAGCGGCAGATGGGCCAGCAGGCGCTGGCCACGCTCGACCGCATCGCGCTGAACGATTCGGCGCTGGCCGAGGCGCGCCGCCAGGTGCTCTCCGCGCGCTTCGCGCAGCTCGTCGCCGCCGCGTCGTCCGCGGCACCCGCCGCCAGCTACACGCTGCAGTTCCGGTCGAGTCCGGCGATCGGCCCCAATGCCTTCGCGCTGCCGGGCGGCACGGTGGTGCTGCTCGACGAGCTCGTGGCGACGGCCGTGCACGACGACGAGATCGCGGCCGTGCTCGCGCACGAAATCGGCCACCTGCGCGAGCGTCACACCATGCGCCACGTGCTGCAGACCTCGGTGGCGGGCGTGCTCGTGGCCGCGGTGGTTGGCGACGTGCTGTCGGCCACGTCGTACGCCGCCGCGCTGCCGGCCTTCCTGCTCGAGGCCCGCTACTCGCGCGCCTTCGAGTTCGAGGCCGACCGCGTCGGCTTCACCATCCTCGACCGCGTCGGCATCGACCGCGCGCACTTCGTGCGGTTCCTCACGCGCATGGAACAGAAGGGCGGATCGAGCGTGCCCGGCTTTCTCTCGACGCACCCGCGGGTCGACGAGCGCACCCGCGCGGCCGAGCGCTAACCCGCTCTTTGGCCCGAGAAGTTCTTCCCGAGCCCCGAACCCCGACCACTCAGTCGGGGTTGATGTAGCGGTACATCACGCGGATGAGCCGGTACGCCTCGGGCATGGCGTCGCGCGCGAACGACACGCTGTCTGGCGCCGGACGTTCCACCTCGCTGAACGCGCTGGCCACTTCGGGAATCGTGACGTCGCGGAAGCGCATGGTGACGCGGTAGGGACCACGGCGCACCGGTGCCGGCTTCTTCGCCGCTGCCACTGCCTCGCGCGCGCCGGCTTCGATCAGGCGCCGCGCTTCCACCACCGACAGCAGCTCCACCGCGCGGGTGTTGATGGCCCGCTTGACCGCCACCGTCTTGATGCCCGGCACGATCGCTTTCACTTCTTCCACCGCGGCGTCGTCGCCGCTCACGAGCGCCACGGCCACGCCGTACCACGCCGCCATGGCTGCGTTCATGCCGCCCTCGCCCACCGACACGCCGTTCACCTGCACGTCGCGCACCACGCCCGATCCGGTGTGCGCGAACAGCCCGCGGGGCGCGTCGGCCTTGGCGTGGTAGCCGATGAAGAGCACCGAGTCGAAGGTTTCGTCGAGACCCTCCATCATGCCGTGCCGCTTGAAGCTGTGGCTGATCAGGCTGGCGCGCGGATCGAGATCCTCGGGCAACAGATTGCGCTGGCTGCCGTGCGAGTCGTTGACCACCACGGCGGTGGCGCCGCCGGCAAAGGCGCCGCGAATGGCCGCATTGGCATCTTCGGCCATCAGCTTGCGGGCGCGGGCATATTCCGGCTGGCCGGCCGACGTCTGGTCGTTGCCGTTGACGCCGCTGATGCCTTCCATGTCGACCGAGATGTAGACCTTGCGGCCGCCTTGCGCGGTGGCCGCCGGCGTGACCAGTGAACAGAGTCCGAGAACCACGACCGACACGACGGCAACGCGCATGAACACCCCCGCGCGAATTCTACTCGCGCACGGGCGGGCGCGGCACGAGCGGCTGAGATCTACGGGCGCGGGGGCTCGGGCAACTGCAGCACCGCGGCCACGAAGTCGGCTTCGGGGATGCCGCCCATGATCTCGATCGTGTCGTTCACGATGGTCTTGGGCACGCCGGTGATGCGGTAGCGCCGCGAGAGATCCATGAACTCCTGCGCGTCGACGGCATCGGCCGTGATGTGGGGATTTGCATACGCCATCTTGTGTGCCAGGACGACCGCCCTGGGGCAATGTGGTCAAGTGGGCGTGCTGAACACCTGGATGTGCGTGGGCTGGTCCACCGCGGCCAGGGCCGCGAGCGTCTCGGGTTCGAGCTCCAGCGTGCCGGTGCCGGCCAGCAGCACGGCCTCCACCAGCGACACGAACTCGTAGCCGGTGTTGGCGCCGTAGAACCGCATCCGCGTATCGGCCCCGCCGCCCAGCACCACGGTGGCCGGGGCCTTGTCGACGCGGTACTTGGCGCGATCGTCGGTGTCGAGCACGAAGCTCTTCTCCACCACCGTGATCTTGTCGTTGAGCGACGCCACCTCGTCGGCTACCTGCTTGGCGATGAGTCCGCTCTCGGTGCCGCCGATGGTCTGCGTGAAGAGCAGCAGGTCGACCGGTGTCGAAATCGGCGCGAGATGTTTCGTGAGGGTCTGGCGGTCGGCGTCAGAGAGAAGGGCCATGGGGGGATCTTACAGGGACTGGGGACTGGGGACTGGGGGCTAGGGCGTGCGGCTGTCACGCAGATCAGCAAGGTGCCTCCCTGGCCGCTGGACTGACCTGGTGCGAGGCAGTTGCATGCCCCAGCCCCCAGCCCCTAGAAATTGAACAGATCGTCGAATGCCTTCTTGGCACTCGATGCCGATTCCGGACCAGAACTCGTCGCGGACGCGGGTGCCGGCGTGGAACTCGTTTCGCGTTCCCAACTGGCACGGGCGGCGTAGATGGCGCACTCGTTCGGGGCGTCTTTGGGCGAGACCCGCGCGGGAACGGTTTCGCTGCATTCGAAGCGCGCGCTCGGGTCCATGTGCACGCACTGGATGCAGGCGTGCAGCGCCGAGCTGCATTTCTCACACTTGCTGAGGGTGAGGATCTCGCCCTCGACCGGAGTGCCGCAGCGCGCGCACTTGGCGACCGAGCGGTAGCCCATCATGCGGGGGTTCTTCGCCCCTTCCGACGACATGCGGCGCGTGCCGGCGGGCGCGCCCGGTTCGCGTTCGGGGCGGCCGCCCGGCGGCCCCTCGGTGCGCGGCCGGCTGCGGTCGCGGTCGTCGTCCTGGTAGCCGTGCTGTCGGTATTTTCGGTCGGACATGTGCGTGCTTTCGAAGGCCCAGAGGGGCGTCGCGGGGCAGCCGGTCGTCAGCCGGTCGCGTTGGAAACGGGTCGAGGCGCCAGAGCGATGAGCTGGTCGGCCAACTCTCGCAGGCGAGGCACGTTGTCGAGATTGGCCAGCAGCACGCTGGCCTGGCGCGCCTTCGGCTCACGCAGCAGATAGGTAGTACCGCCCATGGCGCCACCGCTGTGCGCCACCGTCAGCCGTCCCCCATCCTGATTCACCATCCAGCCGAGCCCGTAGCCGGTGTTGGCGCCCGAGTTGAGGCGCCCCGAGGTGTACATGCGGTCCTGCGTGTCGGGCCGCAGCAGCCGGCCGGCATCGAGCGCGATCGCGAACCGGAGCAGGTCGCCGGCCGTGGAGATGATGCCACCGCCCGCCCACTTCACGCTCAGGTCGGCATACGGCGCGTTCAGCCCCGACACGGCCTCGACCACGCCCGCCAGCAGGTTGTAGCCGTAGGTCGAGTAGAGATACCTCTCACCGGGCGCGAACTCGAGCGGGTCGTCCCTGAAGATCGCGATGGCGCGGTCGAGCGTCGGGAAGTAGTCGTTCAGGCCGAACTCGTCACCCCGATAGTGCCGGATGCCCGAGGTGTGGGTGAGCAGGTGGCGCACCCGTACCTCGCCCTGCGGCTTGCGCGGGAAGGCGGGCACGAAGCGCTGGATGGGATCTTCGAGGTCGGCGGTGCCGAACCCCTGGGCCCACCCCACCGCTTCGCCCGAAGCGACGGCGGCCGAGAGTCCGGGCACACCCAGCCCCACGCGGGCGTCGTCGGTAAGACGCGCGAGTACTGCCGAATCGCGATCGGTGGCCAGCTTGGCGGGCTGGGCGGACAACGCCGTCGACAGCAGGACAGCAGTGGCCAGAACGATCGCGGGACGGCGCGGCAGCCGGAGGCGCATGAGCCGTGGTGGGATACGGCGAGTTATGTGCCTGTCGGCCGGATCCTGTCAAGCGCCGAATTGGAACCTGCCGCGCCGAAGCACGCGGTTGATCTCGGTGCGAAGGCGGAGCCTGCCGCGCCGAAGCACCGAGCCGAACGGGGTGCGAAGGCGGAGCCTGCCGCGCCGAAGCACCGAGCCGAACGGGGTGCGAAGGCGGGTATCATCCGCAGGTTCGGAGGAGCCCGACATGCGCAAATTGGTCCCTGTATTCGTCCTCTCCCTGCTGTGGTGCCAGCCCGCCGCGGCCCAGGAGCGGCGCCCGCTCGGGGTGGTGGACATGATCCAGTTGCCGGCGATCCAAGACCCGCAGCTCTCGCCCGACGGCACGCGCATCCTGTTCGTGATGGACGCGCCCGACTGGAAGGCGAACCGGCGCGTGGGCCACGTCTACCGCATCAACGCCGACGGCACCGGGCAGGTGCAGCTCACCTACGGCGAACGGGGCGAGTCGAGTCCGCGCTGGTCGCCGGACGGACGTCGTATCGCGTTTCTGTCGCGGCGCGGCGACGACAGCCACACGCAGCTCTACCTGCTCGATGCCGAGGGCGGCGAGGCCCGGCGGGTGATGGCGCACCCCACGGCGCCGAGTGATCTCACCTGGGCGCCCGACAGCCGCCTGGTGTTCTTCACGGCTCCGGTGGCCCCGTCGCCGGCGGCCGCCGAGAAGCAGCGGCTGCAGGACGACGTGTTCGCATTCGAGGAGACGAACTTCGAGCACGAGCACCTCTGGGTCGTGGATCTCGACGGCAAGACCACGCGCATCACCTACGGCGACTACTCGGTCACCGACTACACGCTCTCTCCGAGCGGGAGCCGCATCGCGATGACCCGCGCGCCGTCGCCGCTGCTCGAGCACATGCGTTTCTCGGAAGCGTGGGTGATGGACGCCAACGGCGGCAACGCGCTGCGGCTCACGACCAACGAGGTGGCCGAGAGCGAGCCGCTCATCTCGCCCGACGGCACACAGGTGCTCTTCACCGCCGATGCCAACGAGCGCTTCGAGGCCTACTACAACGACAAGCTGTTCGTGATCCCGGTGGGCGGCGGCGCCGCGCGCGTGCTGCTGCCCGAGGTGCCCTACCAGGTGACGAGCGCCCAGTGGACGGCCGACGGCCGGGCCGTGGCCTTCGTGGCCAACCACGGCGTGCACACGCAGTTGATGCAGGTGGACGTCGCCACCCGCCGCGTCACCGCGCTCACGAGCGGCGATCACACCGTGGGTGCATGGCGGATGCAACTGCGCTCTGGGGCGCATGTCTTCACCGTGAACACCACCACGCGTCCGGGCGAGATCTACCTGCTCACGACGGGCGCCGCGCTGCGTCAGGTGACCCACGTGTTCGACTTCGTGGATCGGCAGTATCTGGTGGCGCGCCAGGAGAAGCTCACCTGGAAGGGCCAGGACGGCCAGGCGGTGGAGGGGCTGCTCTATTACCCGGTGAACCATCAGCCGGGGCAGCGCTACCCCCTGCTGGTCTTCACCCACGGCGGGCCCGCGGCCTCCGACACGTTCGGCTTCGCGCCCGAAGCGCAGGTCTACGCAGGCAAGGGCTACGCCGTGCTCCGGCCCAATTACCGCGGCAGCACGGGCTACGGCGACGCGTTCCTGCGCGACATGGTGAAGGGCTACTTCAAGCAGGCGCACCTCGACGTGCTCGCCGGCGCCGATGCGGTCGTGGCCCTGGGCCTCGCCGATCCCGAGAAGCTGCTGAAGAAGGGCTGGAGCGCGGGCGGCCACATGACCAACAAGCTGGTCACCTTCACGACCCGCTTCAAGGCGGCATCGAGTGGCGCCGGGGCGGCAAACTGGATTTCGATGTACGCGCAAAGTGACCACCGCGCGTTCCGTACCCCGTGGTTCGGCGGCACGCCGTGGCAGACCAACGCGCCCATCGACCTCTACTGGGAGCACTCGCCCCTGCGCTACGCCGCCAACGTGACGACGCCGACCCTGTTCCTCGTGGGGCAGGACGACCCCCGCGTGCCCCTGCCGCAGTCGGTCGAGATGTACCGCGCGCTCAAATACAACGGCGTGCCGACGCGGCTCTGGGTGGCGCCCAGGGAAGGCCATGGCTGGTCGGAACTGCGCCATGTGTTGTTTCGCGTGCAGGTGGAACTCGAATGGTTTCAGAAGTGGCTATCGTCTGGCAGCTACACCTGGGAAAGCGCGCCAGGCGACGTCACATCAAGGCCAACGCAGCCGTAAGATTCGGGTGTTTGCAAGAATGTTTCTTGTTTTCGGAGGAAATGCGACCATTTCGGTTCCTTGTCCTTTCATCCCGTTTCTGGTACAAATCCGCTTGCGAAAGTTTTCACAAACGGGTTGCTAGGCGCGATCCCGTGTAAAGTGTGCCCGCACCCAGCGGGGATGAAGCAGTCCGGGGACTGCTGAAACGACGACTCCATGTCGCAGATTTTTCCAAAAAGCGCGAACGCCATATCGAAGGCCAGCATCTTCTTGGTGCTCGGGCTGGTGGCTCTAATCGGAGCGCTGTTGCCGGCCTTGCAACGGTCCGACTTCGTCACGACCGCCAACACCTTCAAGGACCAGCCGGTGCAGTTCAGCCATCAGCACCACGTCGGTGGCATTGGCATCGACTGCCGCTACTGTCACACGGCGGTCGAGGTGTCGTCGTCGGCCGGCATTCCGCCGACCAAGACCTGCATCAACTGCCATTCGCAGATCTGGTCCACCAGCCCCTATCTCGAACCGGTGCGGGCCAGCTTCCGCGACGACAAGCCGCTCCAGTGGCTGCGCGTGCACGACCTGCCCGACTTCGTCTACTTCAATCACAGCATCCACGTGAAGAAGGGCGTGGGCTGCGAAACCTGCCACGGCCGCGTCGACCGGATGCCGCTCATGAAGCAGCAGAACTCGCTGCAGATGGAGTGGTGCCTCAACTGCCATCGCAACCCCGAACAGTTCGTCCGGCCGCGGTCGGAAGTACTCACGATGGGCTACGTGCCCGCCGTGGCGCAGGCCGAGCTCGGGCCGAAGCTGGTGGCCGAATACAAGATTCAGAGTCTGACCAACTGCTCGGTCTGCCACCGCTGAGCGTGAGACGACGACCGGACGAAGAACGATGAGCGCAGAGCATCTAGATCTCACGGCCATTCGCGCGAAGCTGCAGGCGGCCAACGGCCCACAGTATTGGCGCAGCCTGGAAGCCGTTGCGGAAACTCCTGAATTCAAGGAGTTCCTGCACCGCGAGTTCCCCGCCAACGCGTCCGAGTTCAACGACCCGGTCGGCCGCCGCAACTTCCTGAAGCTGATGAGCGCCTCGCTGGCGCTGGCCGGCGTCACGGGGTGCACGGTGCAGCCCGACGAGCTGATCGTGCCGTACGTGCGTCAGCCCGAAGATCTGGTGCCCGGCAAGCCGATGTTCTACGCCACGGCGATGTCGCTCGCTGGCGTGGCCACGGGCCTGCTGGTCGAGAGCCACGAAGGCCGCCCGACCAAGATCGAAGGCAATCCCGACCATCCCGCCAGCCGCGGCGGCACCGACCTGTTCGCGCAGGCCTCGGTGCTCACGATGTACGACCCCGATCGCTCGAACACGATCACGGAGCTTGGGGAGATTCGTCCGTGGAGCGGCTTCGTTGCGGCCCTGCGCGGCGCGCTCTCGGCCCAATCGTCCACGCGCGGCGCCGGTCTGCGCATCGTCACCGAGACGGTCAACTCGCCCACGCTCGCGGCGCAGATCCAGCAAATTCTCGCGCAGCATCCCGACGCCAAGTGGATTCAGTGGGAACCGACCACGCGCGACAACGTGCGCGCCGGCGCCCGGCTCGCGTTCGGCAGCTACGTCGAGCCGGTCTACGATTTCGAGAAGGCCGACGTCGTGCTCTCGCTCGACGCCGACTTCCTGGCCGCCGAGAACGCCTTCGGCGTGAAGTACGCGCGCGCCTTTGCCTCGCGCCGCCGCCTCGACGCCGACCCGGATCGCTTCAGCCGGCTCTACGTGGCCGAAGCCACGCCCTCGGTCACCGGCGGCCGCGCCGACCACCGCCTGCCCATGAAGGCCAGCCAGGTCGACGCCTTCGCGCGCGCCGTGGCGGCCGCGCTCGGTGTGTCGGGCATCACCGGTGCGGCGCCGGCTGGCACCGACGCGTTCGTCGCGGCCATTGCCAAGGACCTGGCCGCGCATCGCGGCACCTCGCTCGTGGTGGCCGGCGAAGGCCAGCCCGCGGCCGTGCATGCGCTCGCGCATGCCATGAACGACCTGCTCGGCAACGCCGGCCAGACCGTGACCTACATGCCGACGCCGGAGACGGTGGCGTCGGAACAGCACGCCGCCATGCGCCAGCTCGTGGTGGACATGGACGCCGGCCGCGTGCAGATGCTGCTGATCGTGGGTGAAGCCAATCCCGTGTTCACGGCACCGGCCGATTGGAAGTTCGGCGACGCCATCAAGAAGGTGGCGCTGCGCGCGCACAGCGGGCTCTTCTACGACGAAACCGCCGAGCAGTGCCAGTGGCACGTGCCCTCCACCCACTACCTCGAGATGTGGAGCGACGCGCGCAGCTTCGACGGCACGGTGTCGATTGTGCAGCCGTTGCTGCAGCCGATGTACGGCGGCAAGTCGCCGCACGAAGTGATGGCCACGCTGAGCGACCGCGCCGAGCGCAGCGGCTACGACGTGGTGCGTGAGTACCTGGGCCGCCTTCGCCGCGGCTGGGGCTCCTCCCGCGGCTTCGGCGAGCCAAGGCCAAGCAGCTTCGGCGCCCGCCTCCACGGCCGCCTCCGCTACCGCGGGTTCGGCGGCGGCAGCTACGGCGAGCGTCACCTCCGCGCCTGTCGGCGCTA
>CAWFCS010000017.1:0-131983 GCA_963814395.1 uncultured Acidobacteriota bacterium | reverse complement strand
TCCGCTGCGCTCCGACCTCGCGTTCTGCGAGGCGCGCGCCACGTCGTGTGCAGGCTTCGTGCGCGCGGCCTTGACGACGTCGTGCCCGAGCGCAGATTCTGGCTGTTACGTGATGGCCGCATGAAGGGCTCGTAGACGAAGCCTATTCAAGTGCTCGCAGGAGTCCTTGGACGAGCTCGTAGGCCCTTCGTGCGTGCCTGTCTCCCTCATCTGGGCTGCCCGACTGATGGAACGTGGCTACCTGCTGAGGACCGAAATGACCGACGCTCGCGAACTTCTCGCGTAGGATCTCGATCGCGGTCTCGAGCAAAGGGTCGCCACGGCGTCGCCGCCAAGTTGACGCGATGGATTCCTCTCCACGCGGACCTTCGTCAAGGCAGTAGCACAGGTCGTACGAGTCCTTGGGCTTCTCGCGCCCCCCAATGGCGAGGGCCTTGAGGATCGCGAAGTCCGGCAACGACGCGACCTGCACGCGCACCGTGTTCGCAGCTCCGGACATCATTGGGCCTGAGATCTCGATCGCTTTGGGATCGACAAACGCCGCACCGCACGCCTCGACCTGAAGCACTCGGAATCCCGCGATCAGCTTCGGCCGGTTCTTGTCGAGTCGCATCTCCTTTGGCGCCAGAAACTCCAGCTCAACCCGCACAGCCGATCCGCCGTCTGTAAGGTCCACATTTGTGACAAGTTGGAACGCCTTCTCGCCCAGCGCGTACCGCCTCGTATCTAGCAGAAGTGTGAGCAGTTCGGCATATCGCCCGTCGCTGAGCTTCTCGGCATTGAGCGCCAGGTCGACGTCGATACTTCCAACATGCGGCTCCTCAGCCTCCGGCAGAAGCAGGTCCGGAACCCAGCCGCCAATCACGACGAACGCATCTCGGAAGTCCGCGAGGACCTGTCCGACATCAATGAGTACTCTGCGCGCAGCCTTTACCTGTCGCTCCGAGTAGTCGATCGCGTGCCTGGGCTCGATCACGACTAGCCCTGCTTCCACGCCAACGTGAGGCGTTGTTCCAGGATGGCGGCTGCCGCCTCTTCGCCGCGACCGCCGAGGTGGGCGAGGTCCACGTACGTCTGCACAGAATTCGTGCAGGGAAGTCGCCCAGCGCCGACGTCTGGCCAGTAGAAGGGCCCCGGATGGTTTGGAACAAGGACGACGATGTTGTCACCAGAATCGACGACGGTGGCCTCGAGCGCTTCTGGTACTCGCGTTTCGCCAAAGGGGTCCACCATGAGCCACGTGCGAGGCTGGCGCACGGCTGGAGCCTGAATCTCCGCTGCCGAGAACGCCGCGTAGAGTGCCCGATCTTTCGTTTCGCGATCTCCTTCAAGCGACGTCAACCGTTCGGCAAGGGCCCGGCCCCGGAGCAACGTAAACCAGGCCCGACGGACATAGCTGTCGGGCCTGTAGTCTGCTGTCCAGGCCTTCAGCAGGCCTTCATAGTCGCGGACGCGGAACCCCCGGTCGGGAAGCTCCTCCAGGAATGCCTCACGGCGGAGGTGCTGCACGACCTTGTTTACAAGAGACAGACTCGGTTCCGGCGTTAGCGTCGGAAGCTCGGAGAAGTGGCCGACAACGCTGCGCTGCGTCCATCGCCGGCCTGCATTGGCTGTCGCAAGAAGTGCGCGGATCACGAGCCCTGCCTCCTCTGACCCCAGGCTCGCACGGCGACGAGACGTGCCTCGCGCGATAGCGCTTCCGGAGCGCTCAATCAACAGCGCGCCGGGGATCTCAAGACGACAGTTACCAGCGAGGTCAAACCAGCTCCAGCCGTGCTCGTGGCACAACTCCGCAAGGCGTGGCGAGACATGGACCATCGCCAGGGCACGCAGGCCCATAGCGTCCGGGGAGTCGCAAGGCCGCCCGGCTAGGCTCTGAAACTGACTCGGCGCGAAGTGCTTCTTCACCTCTACGCAGAGTTGCGCCCTCCCGCCCGCGGGAAGCGGTCCAGACGCCAAGAGGTCCCAGACGCCTGACCTCACTACCTCCACCTGCCAGTCGCCGAGCCAGGCAGGGCCGGCGAGCAACGTGCGGAGCGTCTCACCTAGCCTGCGTTCTAGAGCCTCTCCAGAGAGTTGATCAATGTTCTCGCCATGTGGCATGTTCACGACATCGTGAACATAGCATAAATAGTGAACATCAGTAAATTTGGGCCTAATAGCGGCTGATCTCCGATACTTGACGATTGCCTCGTGGGGTTCTACGATTCGCTGCGTCGGGTCAACCACCTGCACGCTCCGCCCATGTCACCATCCTGGCGGCCCTCCTTCCTCTGACCCCGACGCCCTAGGCTTCTTTCGGTCGTGTTCCCATCTCCAGGAACAGGCAGGCCCCGGCATGGTTCGGAAGCGGCGCAAGATTCTCATCCCAAGTGGCGTTCCATCAGTAGCGGCTGCCACGTCCGTTGACACAGCAGCCCAGGCGGTCCACCCTGCGCGCGTCTCAGCGTGCGCCGGCGTTGTCCCGCGGGCCTGCCTCCAGGGCAGTTCGCCGGCCTTCTCGAACCGGACCGAACACCGCTCGCAACGCCAGGGGCACAGCCTCTGGCCGGCCGGGCCAACCGTTCCAGATTCCAGGAGGCAACCATGAAGCTCTGGCTCAACGTGGGCGACGCCGCGGAGTACGCGGGCGTGTGCCGCGACACGATCTACACCGCTTGCGAACGTCGCGAGATTCGGCATGTCCGCATCGGGGGACGCCGGTCGATTCGGCTCAAGCGCGAGTGGATCGACGACTGGTACGAGCGGGGCACCCGCGCCGCCCTTCGGTCGAGCGCGGACGAGGGACGCGCGTGAGCCCCGCGGCCCCCGTGGCCGGCTGAGGTCTTCGATGGGTCTCTACAAGCTCTGCGAGCACACCGGCCGCAACCGCGACCGCTGCGACCACCCCTGGTGGGGCAGTTTCCGCGGCGTGCGCGTCAGCCTGTCGAAGTGGACCGACCGCGAGATTCGCTCAAAGGCGGAGGCTGGCGCGGCGCTCGACGAGCTGCGCTTGGCCATCCGTGCGCGCACGTTCGACCCGAGCGGGCTCACTCCCGTCAAGGCCACCGCCGTCACGTTTCGCGAATTGGTGGCGCTCTACCGCGAACGTCACGTCATCGCAAAGAACCTGGCGAGTGCCCGGGAGTACGAAGCCAAGGTCGCGCCGTTCCTGGCGCGCTTTGGCGACCGGGCCCTCACCGATGTCCGAACGGCGGACATCGAAGACGTGATTGCGGACTTACGGAAGCCGCGCGTGATTGGCCGCCGCCCCGGCTTGCGGCCCCTCACGCCCGCCACCATCAACCGCACTGTCGATCGCCTGCGCCACATGTTCAACTGGGCCGTCGGGCGGGAATATCTCGACCGCACACCGTTCAAGCGCGGCAGTGCCACGCTCATCAAGAAGCTGCACGAAGACAACAAGCGGCGCCGGCGCATCGACGAGCACGAGGAGGCGGCGCTGCTGCAGAATGCCCCGGCGCACGTCCAGGCGATGCTCATCGCCGCGCTCGACACCGGGATGCGGCAGGGCGAGATGCTGGCCGTCAGGTTCGCCGACGTGGACCTCGCGCGTGGCCTGGTCACGCTGCGCGGCCACACCACCAAGAGTGGCCGGTCGCGCGTGGTGCCGATCTCCACCGACCGACTGCGCGACGTACTCGCCTGGCTGCGTGTCGATGCGGAAGGGCAGCAGAAGCCCGACGAGGCCCTCGTTTTCAGCAACGAAGTGGGCGAGCCTCTGCGGTTATTCCACCGAACGTGGCAAACGCTAGTGCTTCGCGCCCACGGCCACACGGCCACCTGGGCCGCACGCCTGAACTACCAGGGCCTGTCCGACGACTCCCAGAACGCCTTCCGCAAGATCAACCTGCGTTGGCACGACTTGCGCCACGAGTATGCCTCACGCTTGGTGGAGCAGGGCGTACCGCTGGCGCAGGTGCGCGACCTGCTCGGCCACGCGTCGATCACGACCACCGAGCGTTACGACAACCAAAAGCTCGAAAACCTCCAGCTCGCCGTGAAGAGGCTCGAGCGCGGACACGCGTTCGCCGGGACAGCGAAGTTTCAAGATTCTTTCAAGATCGAGCCCTCGGAGGCGCGATCGAGCCCCTCGCGGACGGTGCGGGAAAGGCCCGCAATCGAGGCTAACGAATTGAAGGAATTGGACTTGCAGAATTGGCTGGGAGGCAGGGATTCGAACCCCGATAAGCAGAGTCAGAGTCTGCTGTCCTACCGTTGAACGACCTCCCAGCAGGAGGACCGGCGCGCGTCTGAGCCGAAGAACCGCAACGCTGGAAACTCCGATTATAGAAGGCCCGGCCTCGCTCGGCAAGGGCCGGGGGTATCATTGAGCCTTCGATGCCCTCCGCTCCCGCGTCCCCGGCCGCCTTCGCGGCGCCTGCGGTGACCAGCTACGCCCATCTCGACGCCCGGCAGCGCTTTGCCACGGTTGCCGGCCTGATGCTCACCCTGCTGCTGGCCGCCATGGACCAGACCATCGTGGGCACGGCCATGCCGCGCGTGGTCTCGAGCCTCGACGGCTTCGACCGCTACCCCTGGGTCACCACCTCGTACCTGCTCACCTCCACCATCGCGGTGCCGGTGTTCGCCAAGCTCTCCGACCTGTACGGCCGGAAGTGGCTCTACATGATCGGCCTCGTGATCTTCGTGGTGTCGTCGTGGCTGTGCGGCGCCTCGGGCAACATCCCGATTCCCGTCGACGGGATGAACCAGCTGATCTTCTTTCGCGGCCTGCAGGGCATCGGCGGTGGGGCGGTGATGGGCCTCACCTTCACCATCATCGGCGACCTGTTCGCCCCGGCCGAGCGCGGCCGCTACCAGGGCATGTTCGGCGCCGTGTTCGGCCTGGCGTCGATTGTCGGCCCGCTCGCCGGCGGCTTCATCACCGACAACATGTCGTGGCGCTGGGCGTTCTACGTGAACGCGCCGCTCGGCATCCTGGCGGCCGGCGTGCTCTATCGCACGTTCCCCTACGTGGCCCCCCTCGGCCGCAGCCGCACGATCGACTGGCTGGGTCTGGTGTCGCTCACCGGGTGGATCGTGCCGCTGCTGCTCGCGCTCAGCCGCGTGAATCAGGCCGGCTGGTCGGATGCGACGGTGCAGTTGCTGCTGGCCGGCGCGCTCGCGTCGTTTGCGGTGTTCGTGTGGGCCGAGCGTCGTGCCGAAGAACCGCTCATGCCGCCGTCGCTCTTCGGCATCCGCACCATCGCCCTGGCCTCGGGGGGCGTCTTCGTGCTGGGCATGTCGATGTTTGGCATGTTCGTGTACCTGCCGCTCTACCTGCAGGGCGTGCTCGGCATGTCGGCGGCGGCCTCGGGCATGCTCTTCGTGCCGATGATCTTCGCGATGATCCTGGCCAGCGTGACGTCGGGGCAGATCGTGTCGCGCACGGGCCGCTACAAGGCGCTGGCCGTGGCCGGCGCCGTGCTGGCCACCACCGGCATGGCGCTGCTGGCGCGACTTGGCGCGGGCGGAAACGCCAACACCATCGTGTGGTGCCTGGTGGTGTGCGGGTTCGGGTTCGGCGCGGCGCAGCCGGTGTACGCCCTGGTGGTGCAGAACGCGGCGCCGCGGGCGCAGTTGGGCGCTGCCACGGCCACCAGCCAGTTCTTCCGCTCGATTGGCAGCACGATTGGCGTGGCCGTGTTCGGCACGCTGCTGCTGGGCATCTACCACCAGCAACTGGCGGCCACCCTGCCGCCCGACACGCCGGCCGACGTGCGCGCCCTGGTGGACAACCCGCTGCAGGCCAACCAGGAACCGGGCGCCATGGCGCACGGACTGCCGTTGCACGCCATTCCGCCGGCCGTGGCGGCCAGCGTGCGCGCCAGCCTGGCGGCCGGCATGCAACGCGTGTTCGTGCTGGCCTCGATCGTAATGGGCTTCTCGATCGTGCTCAACCTGATGCTGCCAGAGCTGCCGCTCCGCACCCGCGCCGAGCATGCGCCGCCGCCGAGTGAGTCGTAGTCGGGGCGACCGCGGGCTGGCCAGACGCCACCGGGACGCGCCCGGAACCGGCCCGAACTACTTGCCCTGGTGTTGCTTGCGCGAGAGCGCGAGCGAGGCGGCGGCCAGGCCGGTGCCCAAAATCAGCAACGCGCCGGGCTCCGACATGCGGCTCAGGGCACGCACCGCCAGGGTGCCGAGGCCAGACACCATGCCCACACTGCCGCTCGCCATCGTCATCGTGTCGGTGTCGGCCACGACTGGCGAAACAGCACAAGCCAAGACCAGCAGGGCGATCGCAATTGCGGCTCGCTGGGAGTGTGCCATGGCTGGGGCCAATAGCAATGCTCGCGCCAACGTCTACATGCGTAAAGTGTGGCGCAGATCCGGAGATCGCGCTCGATCAACCGGTCAGATTTTTCCAGCCGGCGGCTTCAACCACAGACAGAAGTCTGGCCGGGACACGACGCCCTACATCGTACCGATGAGCGCGTCGAAGCGCGCCAACACGCTGGCGCGTCCGAGCAGCCGAAGCGTTTCGAACAGGCCAGGACTCACGGTTCTTCCGGTCATGGCGAGCCGGGTGGCGTGAATCAGCGCGCCGGCTTTGAGGCCGCGGGCCTCGGCTACGGCGCGCAACGTGGCTTCGAGCGACGGCTCGTCGAAGGGGTCGACCGCAGCCACCGCATCCCGCAGCGCCTCGATGTGCGTCCGCAAGCCGGGCGCGGTCAGATACTTGGCTACTCCGTCGGAATCATAGCCAGCTGGCGCCTGCAGAAAGGGCCGGGCGCCGTCCACGAACTCGCCCAGCCGCTTGCTGCGCGGCCGCAGCAGCGCCAACACCTGGTGCAACCACTCGCGCCGGGCGCCCGTCAACTCGTCGCTCCACAGGTCGGCGCGGACCAGCCAGGGTTGCACGACGGCCACGAGCTCGTTGTCGGACAGCCGGCCCAGGTACTGGTGATTGAACCAGTCGAGCTTGTCGGTGTTGAACACGGCGTTGCCGGTGCCGATGCCCGCAAGCGCGAAGCGCTCCACCAGCTCGGGCATCGTGAGCAGTTCCTCGTCGCTGCCCGGCGACCAGCCGAGCAGTGCCAGGAAATTCACCATCGCCTCGGGCAGGTAGCCCTGGCGCTCGTACTCCATCACCGAGGTGGCGCCGTGGCGCTTGCTGAGCCGCTTCTTGTCGGTGCCCATGATGAGCGGCACGTGCGCAAACTGCGGCACGGCGTGCCCGAACGCCTGGTAGAGCAGCACCTGTTTGGGGGTGTTCGAGATGTGGTCGTCGCCCCGCACCACGTGACTGATGGCCATGGCCAGGTCATCCACCACCACCGACAGGTGGTAGGTGGGATGGCCGTCGCCGCGCAGCACCACGAAGTCTTCGATGTGCGCGTTGTCGAAGCGCACCGGCCCGTGCACGAGGTCGGCAAACACCGTCTCGCCCGGCGGCACCAGGAAGCGGATGGCGTGCGGCTCGCCGGCTGCGAGGCGCCGCTCGACCTCGCCCGCCGGTACGGCCAGACACGCCTCGCGGTCGTAACGCCGCTCGTAGGTGCCGTCGTCGTCCGCAGCCGCATCACCGCGCTTGGCCGGGGCGCCGAAGTCGTAGTAAGCGCGTCCGGCCGCCACGAGGGTGCGCGCGGCCGCACGGTAGTGGTCGAGCCGTTCGCTCTGGAAGTAGGGCGCGTGCGGGCCGCCCACCTCGGGTCCCTCGTCCCAGTCGAGCCCGAGCCAGCGCAGGCCGTCGAGGATGCCCGTCACCATCTCGGTGGACGAGCGTTCCAGATCGGTGTCTTCGATCCGCAGCACGAAGGTGCCGCCCAGGCGCCGGGCGAACAGCCAGTTGAAGAGGGCCGTGCGAGCGCCGCCCACATGCAGATAGCCGGTGGGCGAGGGCGCAAAGCGCACGCGAGGGATCGGGGCCGTGGTCGAAGTCATGCGAGACCTCACAGGATACCGCGGCCCGCCGCCCGGCTCCGAACCGCGCCGCGCGCGGGGCGTGTGCGCAGTACGATGACGCAGTGAATTCGTCCGGCTTGCTCGACACCCGCCTGCGCCTTCAGTGCCTGACCACCCCGCGCCACCGCACCGCCCAGCAAGTGGTGGCCTGGATGGGCGCGATGCAGGCGCAGGACTACACCGGCGCCGCCTGGGCCCTGGCGTTGCGCGCGGCCGACCTCACGCTGGCTGACGTGGACCGGGCCCTGGCTGCGGGGCGCATCCTGCGCACGCACGTGTTGCGCCCCACCTGGCACTTCGTGGCGCCGTCCGACATCCGCTGGATGCTGGCGCTCACTGGCCCGCGCGTGCACCTGGCGATGAAGAGCTACGACCGCACGCTGGAACTCGACGCGAAGCTCTACACGCGTGCCCGCACGCTGCTCACGGCCGCGCTCGAGGGCGGCCACGCGCTGACCCGGGCCGAGCTCTCGGCGGTGCTGCGCGGCGGCGGCATCGAGGCCACCGGCCAGCGGCTGGCCCACATCGTGATGCACGCGGAGCTCGAGGGCGACATCTGCAGCGGGCCCCGGCGCGGGGCGCAGTTCACCTATGCGCTGCTCGCCGAGCGGGCGCCGCGCGCCACCGTGCTGTCGCGCGACGAGGCCCTGGCCGCACTGGCGGAACGCTACTTCCGCAGCCACGGCCCAGCTACGGTGCGCGATTTCGCGTGGTGGTCGGGGCTCACCCTGACCGATGCACGCGCGGCGGCCGCAGCCCTTCCGCCGGATCTGGTGCTCGCGGCCCCTCCGGAACTGCAGCGCGCGCTCGGCGCCCACTATCTGCTGCCCAACTACGACGAGTACCTGATTGCCTACAAAGACCGTGGCGCCGTGCTCGAGCCGGCGCGGGCCCGCAATCTCGGCGTGCTCACGAGCGCGGAGTTTCCGCACCAGCTGGTGGCCGACGGCCGCGTGGCCGGAAGCTGGAAGCGTGAGGTGGGCCGCGCCTCGGCGCAGGTATCGTTGCGCTGGTATCAGCCACCCGCCCCACGCCAACGCGCGGCCCTGGCTGCCGAAGCGGCGCGCTTCGGGCGCTTCCTCGGCCTGCCGTGCGCGATCGACCACGCTGGCATGGAGGCATGAGCGCGCGCCGCTGCCCGGTCGAGGCGCTCCTCAGCGCTGACCGGATTTCTTGCTGCCGCCGCCGAACAGCCGCTTGATCCCGCGCCCGAGGCTGCGCGCGCCGCGGCTGACCGGGTTACTGCCGGAGCCGTCGTCCGCGGTGAGGGCTTTGGCCACGGCCGCCCCCGGTTCGCCGGCGATCGTCAGGCCGAACTGCTCGCTGAGCGAGGCCGCGATCTCGGCCGTGGTCGGCGTGCGCCCCTGCATCACGCTCGTCTCGTCGAAGCCGGCCGCCCCTTGCACGAGCGGCGGCGCGCTCTCGAGCGCCCGCGACGTCATGAGCGTCTGGAGCCGCTGCGAGGCACGCTGCTGCGGGGCCGCGTCGGTGCCCGTGGTGCAATCCACCGCCAGCGCATCGGTGACCCGCACCGGGGCCAGATCCCGTTGCAGTGCTGGTCCGGCGGTGCGCGAGAACGGCGAGCGGGGGTTGACGCCGTAGGTGACGTCGCGCAGGCTGACGGCCATGCGGCACACGTCGGCGTCGGTGCCGCGCACCAGCCGGATCTCGCCATCCACCTGGCCGCTCTTGGGCACCACCGACGCGTCGGGCGCGGCGAAGCGGGCAAAGGTGGCCGCGCCGATGTTCACGAGCCGCACCGTCAGGTCGTAGGACGGGGCCCACCGGGTCGCCGCCCAGCGTGACAGGTTCACGTCGCCGGTGAGCGACACCGTGCCGTCGGCGGTCTGGCCGTCGAACGTCACCCGCGTGGCGTTGCGGCGGTCATCCACCGGCAGTTGCAGGTCGGCCACGCTGATGATGACCTTCGAGAAGTCGAGCGACGAGAAGCGCTGCTCGACGACTCCGCCGCCCGAGTCGCCGGGCAGGTGTTCCACCCAAGTGAGCGACAGGTCTTCGCCCTCGATCGTCGGGATCCGGTAGCGCTCGACCCGCTCCAGCAATTCGTCGGACGTGGCGGCCTGGAAGGCGTCGCCGGTGTTCCAGGCGCCGGACAGGGTGCGCTCGACGTGCAGAGTCGCCCCGGTGATGGCGATGCGGTGGAAGACCTCTTCGGGAATCGTGCACGGCTGCAGGAAGATGACCGTCCAGCAGCCGCTCGCCCGGCGCACGCCGCTGGCCAGGGCCCGCCCCAGGCTCCAGTCGAACTCAATCGCGTTGGCGTGGAAGAGGCGCTTGTCGCGGTACGGCCCGCCCGTGACGATGTCCACATCGCGGCCGATCACCTTGATGTCGGTGAACGTCGTGTCCCATTCGCGCACGGTCAGTTCGATCCCGTAACCTTCGGCCAGCGTCTCGACGGCACTCGACATGGCCCACGGCAGGTACTCGTAGCGAAGCAGCGGCAACGCCACGGCCAGCGCCAGCATCACGGCCTTGCGCCCGCCGAAGCGTTTCCACCAGCTCAGCACCCGTTCCGCTTCGCTCGGCGCCAGGCCCACGTCCTGCAGGTCTTGCATGAAGCGCTCGAGCGTCGCGGGCGGACCGCCGCCGGGCCGGGCCGGGGACGCCTGGTGTGGTACCGCGTCCGACGGCGGGGGAGCGCCGGGCTGGGACATCGCGGACCCGATTATCAGCGCGCCGGGCGTCGGCTGCAACCGACATTCGTGGCTGGTCCGTGCGGTATAGAGTGCTGCGATGGAAGTGCGCACGTTCTCGCATGCCGGCCGGCCCGACGTTGGACAGCGTCCGCGCCGCGAAGGGTCGCGGCCGTTGCTGCCGCAGCACGCGCGGCACTGTCCCGTGCTCGAATCCGGCAGCGCGCTCGGCTTCATGGTCTATGCGCCGCTCGAGCCGAACGAAGCGGTGCACATCGGCTACGACGGCGAGGGCAAGTACACCTGCGCGTTCTTCCTGGCTGGGCCGGGCGGCGCGTGGGACAAAGTGTTCACGGTGGCCTTCCAGCACGCGGTGGGCGGCCTGGGCGCGATCCGCGAGTCGGTCGAGTTCCGCGCGCCGAGCATCAGCGACGAGAACGCCGTCAACATGGCCAAGGCGTTCCTGATGCCCGAGAACCTCGGCACGCCGCCCGGCGCCATCTCGCTGCGCGGGGCCACCAACTTCCAGACGCCGGCGGGATGGGACACGGTCTACACACCGATCTTCAACATGATTGAGCGTCCCGTGGCGCCCATGCTGATCGTACGCGTGGAAACCGACTGGTTCGCCCACGTCACCGAGTTCCGCTACGTGCTGCAGCCGGGCGAGGGCATGAGCCTGGGCCACACGCTGCCGATCGGCCAGGTGCTGTTCGTGCCGCGCGAAGAGGTCACCCTCGTGGCCGGCACCGAGGCAGAGCGGGCGGCGTTCCAGACCTCGGCGTCGGCGTTCTTTCGCGAGAAGGCGGAACACACCACCGCCACCGCCTACGGCTTGCAGTACAGCCCGCACTACCTGCGCGAAGCGCGCCGGCGGCGCGACGGCGCCACCGACCCTGCGCCGGCGCCGGACCGAATCGACCCGTAGACCTCGCCGCTCCGATCAGAAGCGGAACAGCCGGGTGGCCTTGATGGCCAACGTGCGATTGAGCAGTGACGGCAGGCCGGTGCCGCGCGTATCGCGGCCGTCGCTGTAGACCACGAACAGCTCGCTGCCGCCGGTGTACTCCCAACGCAGTCGCACGCTGGAGCTCACGTTGCGGGCGTCCACGTTGTACTGCACGAGGCTGCTCAGTTGCATGCGCGGCGTGGGCGTCACGGTAAGGCGCGTGCTCACGAGCCGGGCGGTGAAGTCGCCCCAGGGCAGACTGCACCCAATTGAGCGACACACTCGGCTCCACCGACATGCGCGGCACGATGCCCCAGCGGCCACTGTACGACACGTCGCGGCGCGTGCCCTGGTAGAGCGTGCCGGTGGCCGCCGAGAGACGGCCCGACACCCGGCGCTGCTGGCCCAGGTTGTAGTTCACCCGCAACGTGTCGTAGACGTAGCCGCCGGCCGGCACGACCACGCCGGGCGCGATCGTGAAGCGGTCGGGCAGCCGCTCGAACTCACGCGAGTACTCGACCGAGGCCGAGTCGCTCGACTGGAAGTCGACGCGGAACAGGCCGTTGGCTTCGCGCGTCTGCAGCGCGGTGGCCGAGGCGTCGGTCACATAGTCGAGGCTGGCCTGCCAGGTGAGCTTGCGCACGATCGTACTTCGGCGCGGGCGCGGGCTGAAACGCACATGGCCGAAGGTGCGGCGCACGTCGCGGCGGCGCACGAAGCCGACTTCCGGTGTGAAGCCGGGATCGATCAGCATGTGCTCGAGCGCGGCGCCGTAGCGGTCGTTGGTGTAGTCGAAGCGGCCACGGTAGCTCGCGCCCATCACGGTGTCTCCGCTGGCGACGGGCGTGCTCGTGCGGGCGTAGTAGCCGGTGAGGTTGATGCTCTTGAAGAAGAGCATCGTGGCATCGGCGCCCACGCTGTAGCTGAGATCCTTCTGTGGCGAGGTGGCGCTGGCCACGCTCGGGCCGCGCAGCGTGGCCATCACGCCGACGTTGCTGCGGCGCAGCAGGTTGCGCTTGAGCCGCATGGCCGAGAAGTTGGTCGAGACCGCGCGCGCGGCGGGGGTGTCTTCGGTCTGGATGTTCAGCAGGCCCACGCTGTAGGGGCCGGTGCGGCCGGTCATGCGCAGGCCGCCCACGACCGGCACGGCCTGACCCTGGCTGAGGCCAATCTGCCGGCTGAAGAAGAGCAGCGGCACGTCGCCCGGACTGTTGCCGGCCTGCACGCCGCCGAAGTCGAAGATGCCCTGGCCCTCGATGAAGAAGTCGCGCTTCTCGGGAAAGAAGAGATTGAAGCGGGTCAGGTTGATCTGCTGCAGGTCTTCTTCCACCTGGGCGAAGTCGGTGCGGTAGGTGGCGTCGAGAATCAGGCTGCGCGTGAGGCCGTACTTGAAGTCGAAGCCGGCGTTGGCATTGACCCGGTTGTCGAAGGGCGCGGCGCCGGCGCGATTGGTCGTGGCCGACGACACGGCGTAGGGCTTGAACTCGAGGTTCTTCGACTCGGCCGGCGGTTCGAGGTCGATCACGGTGGCGGCCGAGGCCATGCGGCTCATGCCCTGCGTGCCGAGTGCGGCGGGCACGAGCGACAGGTAGGAGAACTCGTTCTTCCACTTCACCAGCCGGCGCAGGTTGATGCCCCAGGTCTGCTTGCCGGCGCCGCGATAGCGCAGCGACTTGAAGGGAATCGACACCTCCATGGTCCAGCCCTGGTCGAACTTGGCGATCTTCGAATACCAGATCCCGTTCCATGCCTGATTCTGCTGGTCGTCGGTCACCGTCATGTCGCGCAGCGCGCCGAGCGGATTGGTCTGGAACATGTAGCCGTTGCGCCGGTCGTGGAAGGTGTCGATGACGAACGTGACGTTCTCGTTGCCCAGGATGTTGCTGCTGTCGCGGCGCATCTCGTTGACCACGTCGCGCTCGGGGTGGCTATCCCAGCAGCGGGCCACGATGTAGAGGTTCTGGTCGTCGAAGAGCACCCACGCCTCGGTCTTCTCGGTGGCGGGCTGGCCTTCGTGGGGCTCCTGCTGGATGAAGTCGGTGACCGGCGCCACGTCGCGATAGATCGCTTCGTCGAGCCGGCCATCGAGCGTGAGCGGCGCGCTGAGCCGAACCGCGCGGATGGTCACGTTGTCGTTGGCGGTGCGGCTCACGAGCGTGGCCGCGGCCGGGCCAACCGCCCCCTCCGCTCCGGTGCCGCCTCGGTCTGCGCGGCAGCGCCGTGCGCCGTCGCGAGCAGCGCCACGCACGCGCACGCGCACAGTGTTCCAGCCCCCACCGCTCGCGGCGGTGTTGTTGCTCGATGTCTCATTCAGGGGCTACTACGGCGTTATATCACTAGCGCGGTCGATCGCGGCTGGACCCGGTGGTGCTGGTGTTGCGGGGCCACATTCGCCACAATGCGGCTCCAGGGAGACGGCATGGCCGAGCGCTACGGGTTGATGATTCTGGCGGATCCGGGGCCTGGCGTGCTGTTCCAGGTGACCGGCGTGATTGCCCGGCACCAGGGCGACATCTCGTCGGTGGAGATCGTGAGCGCCGGCGCGGCCGAGGCGCGGCTCTACTTCGAGGTGATGCTCGATTCCGGCGGCGCGGAGGCGCTCGCGGCCGATTTGCGCGCGCTGCCGATTGTGCGCGAGGCGTCACTCGTCGGCACGCTGCAGGCGATCTACGGCAAGCGCGTGATCATCATGGGCGGCGGCGCCCAGGTGGGCCAGGTGGCCATCGGCGCGATCTCTGAAGCCGATCGCCACAACATCCGCGGTGAACGCATCTCGGTCGACACCATTCCCCTGGTGGGCGAGCAGGCCCTGGCCGCCGCCGTGCGCGCCGTGGCCCGTCTGCCGCGCGCCAAGGCGCTCGTGCTTGCGGGGTCGCTCATGGGCGGGGAGATCGAACAGGCCGTGCGCGAGGTGCGCGCCCAGGGCTTGCTGGTGGTCAGCCTGAACATGGCCGGCAGCGTGCCCGATGCGGCGGACCTGGTCGTGACCGATCCGGTGCAGGCCGGCGTGATGACCGTGATGGCCATTGCCGACACCGCCACGTTCACGGTCGATCGGCTGCAGCGGCGCGTGTTCTGACCACTGGTCAGAAGGCGAACTTCAGCGCCAGCTGCACGACTCGGGGATCCCCAGCGCTCGTGATGGTGCCGAAGGCCGCCGCGCCCACGGTGGTGTGCGGCGCGCCCAGCGCGGGCGTGTTCGTGGCGTTGAACACCTCCCCGCGGATCTCGAGCGCCGTGCCCCCAGGCAGGGGCACGCGGCGCAGCACCGCCAGGTCGAGATTGCGGTAGCCCGGGCCGCGCACGGGGTTGCGCGAGCTGGTGCCGATGGCAAACGGCGGCGCGGCTACGAAGGCGCTGGTGTTGAACCAGCGGCTGGTGGAGCGCTCATCGGCCGGCAGCTCGGGGTCACCCACCAGATTGGGCCGCTGCGTGCCGAAGCCGGCGAAGGCGTTGTTGTTGGTGGTTTGCGCAATCGCGAGCGGCACGCCGGATTGCAGCGTGACGACGCCCGTGAGGGTCCAGTCGTTGACCAGGGCGCCGACCACGCCGCCGGGATGCCACGCACGGCCGCGCCGAATGGCACGTCCCACACCGTGGATGCCACGAACACGTGGGGAATGTCGCCAGTGGAGTAGTCGCGCTCGAGGCGGCGGTTGAAGCTGTCGGCCACCGGGAAATTCGCCACCGGTCCCGTCAGAATCGACGCGTCGAAGACCGATGAGGCATCGTCGCGCAGCTTCGATCGCGTGTAGCTCACCAGATTCGTCAGGCCGCCTGACAACCGCTGCTCCAGCTTCACGTAGGCGCCTTGATAAAACGTGGTGCCGACGTTGTTGCGATACAGGCTCACGGTCGTGTACTGCGGATACGGCTTGAGCAGTTGCGCCACCGTGATGGTCGGATCACCGAGCGACGAGGAGCGCGGCACGATGCCGAAGTAGGGATTGGGCACCCGCTGCAGAAGCGAGGCGCCCTGCGCCAGCTGGTCGGCCGTCAGTTGGTTCACGCTCGAGTCGGGAATGCCAGCATGGGTGATCTTCGAACCGGTGTAGGCCACCTCGATCGAGATGTTGGCGCCGAGCGTGCGCTGCAACGAGGCATTCCACTGCTGCACGTAGCCCGAACCCAAGTCGCGATCCACGGCGAACACGCCTTGTCCGAGCCCAGCATTGGCGGTGAGCGGAATCGGCGCCACGGAGGGGCCGCTCGCCAGCGTGAAAGCGGGCGTGAGGTTGTCGAGCGTGCGTTGCGACACGGTCTGCAGGAACGGGAACACCGGCGTAGTGAAGGGCGTCGTGATGCCCGCCATCTCGATCCACACCAGGCCATAGCCGGCGCGGGCGACCGTCTGGTCGGTGACGCGAGCCACCACGCCGAGGCGCGGACCGAAGTTGAGCTTGTGCAGCTGACGCGCGGCGCGCGGTTGCCCGTCTTTTCCCGCGTACTCGAGCTGCCGCGTGTCGAGATTGAAGACCGCAACCTGGTCGTTCTTTTCGGTGGAGGGGAAGTTCAACGTGTAGCGCACCCCGGCGTTCACCGTGACGCGGTCCGACACGCGCCAGTCGTCCTGTACGAAGTATTCCTGGAAGTGCGCCCGGTTGCGAATCTCGTCCTGCTGCAGATCAATCGAGAACTGCTGCACCTGCCCGAGCAGGAAGCTGGCGAGCGGCGTGCCGGTGTTGGCCGCGCCGGGCAGGTCGCTGAACAGGTTGCTGAACGTGAACGACCCAGTGGGTGACGGCGGCTGCAACACGTTCAGGCGTTCCCAGCGCAGATCGGCGCCCACCTTGACGGTGTGGCGGCCCTTCAACCACGTGAGCGTGTCGGCCAGCTCGGTCACGCTGGTGCCGAAGTTGGAGGCCGTGTTCGACGGGCGAGCCGAGCTGCTGGTAGCCGGCGATCAGGAAGGTGGGCACGGTGGTGGGGAAGCGCGCGGTAGCCGGCAAGCCCGGCAGGCCGAGGCTGGCCGAGGCGGTGCCGCCGAGCTCGGCCGCTGACCGGGCCACCGTGCGGCGCGTGTCGCCGACGCGCAGCTCGTTGAGCAGGTTGCTCGTGAAGGTGCGCCGATAGGCCGACGCGAACGACCACGAGGTGGTGTCTTGCGGTCCGAGCGTGCCGGTCGTGACACCGCTGCCCTCGGGCAGGGGCGTCACCGGCAGGAACGCCTCGCTGAACCGGGTCAGGCGGCCGAACATCTGGTCGCGGTTGCCCGGAAAGCGATGGTCGAGTCGCAGGCTGAACTGGTCTTGGTCGACCGATTCGTTGGCCACGCGCCGGTAGTTGTTGGCGGTGCCGCCGCTGGTCGGCAGCGGATAGCGCTCGAGCAGTGCGCGCGCCACCGGATCGATCCGGCCGGCGGGTATGGCGTTGCCCGGAAACGGGCTGCGCGTGGTGGTGCCGCCGCTCGTGATGGTGGTAGCGGGATCGTAGATGCCAGGCACCCGTCCCGCGATGGCTTCGCTGAACACGCCCTGGCGCTGCAGCAACGTGGGCACGGTGGAGATCGCCGTGCGGCCGATGGTCTGGCGCTGACCCTGATAGTCGGCGAAGAAGAACGTGCGGTCGCGCCGGATCGGGCCGCCGACCACGCCGCCGAACTGATTGCGGCGATAGTCCGGCTTCGGCAGGCCGGAGGCGAAGGCGTTGCGGGCGTTCAGTGACTTGTCGCGAAAGAACTCGAACAGGCTGCCTCGCACATCGTTGCTGCCCGACTTGGTGGTGAGGTTGATCACGCCGCCGTTGAAGCGCCCGAACTCGGCCGGCGGGCTGTTGCTCTCGATCTTGAATTCCTGGATCGCGTCGACGTTGGGATAGAAGGCCACCGTGCCGGGTTCGGGTTGCAGCACCGAGATGCCGTCGAAGAGGTATTCGTTGGTGCGCGGCCGCCCGCCATTGATGCGAGGGAATGGGGCCGCCGGCGGTGGCGGCAAGGCCACGCCGGGTAACAAGCTGGCGAGCGAGATGAAGCTGCGCCCGTTCAGCGGGAGATCGGCGATGCGCCGCTGGTCCACGACGTGGCCCAGGCCAGACGACTCACTGCGCAGCAACGGCGCGTCGGCCGTGACCGTGACGCCTTCGCTCAAGCCGCCGACGTCCAGCCGCAGGTCCAGCCGAACGGTCTCGCCGGTAGCGAGGCGGAGCCCGTCGCGGGTCAAGAGCTTGAAGCCGCTCGCTTCGACCCGCACCAGGTAAGCCCCCGGCTGGAGTGCCTGAACGAGATAGTCGCCGTCCGCACCGGTCGTCGCCGTGCGCGCCAGGTTGGTGGCCGTGGCGACCACGGTGATGGCGGCGGCTGGCACCGCCGCGCCCGACGGGTCCACGACAACGCCGGTCAATACTGCCGCACCGATCTGCGCGTCGATCGGCGTCGCCGTCGTCAGAGCCACCACCACGACGAGGGATAGGCGGCTCGCGCCTGGTCCAAGAGCCCAGAGAGAAATCATGCGTCATGGACTCTAGTTCGTTCTGAGACGAGACTCAAATCGATGTGAATCGACTTGTATCGACCACGCTGATGCCGAGTCGATGTTCGCCGGCCGCGAACGCGCCGCCGGCCACGGGTTCGCGAACCGCGGATCGCGCAGCAGCGCCTCGTCGGTGAGTGACTCGAGGAAGGCGATGAGGTCGGCCCGCTGCTGCGGCACCAGCCAGAACCCGCGCACGGCCTCGCTCTTGTTCGGATTGTCGTGCCCCACGCCGCGGTTCTGCCCGCTCGTGATGGTGCGGCCGCCGTCGGCGTAGTGGTCGATCACCTCGCCCAGCGTGGCGATGCTGCCGTCGTGCATGTAGGGCGCCGTCACCGCGATGTTGCGCAACGTCGGCGCCTTGAAACGGCCCATATCCGCCGCCGCACGGGTCTCCATGTGCGCGCCGGTGTCACTCGCCGGGTACGAGAGCGGTCCCGGCAGGTTGTAGAGGCCGGTGTTGTGGAAGGTCACGGCGCCCGCGGGCAGCACGCCCATGGCGCCGGAGAAATGCACGCCGCCGTGACAGGTGAAGCACGAGAGCGGCCGGCTGTGGAACAGGATCTCGCCGCGCTTGGCCGAGTTCGAGATGGCCGAGTCGTCGCGGTCGAAATGATAGCCGTCGTAGGGGGAGCGCATCGACACCAAGGCCCGCTCGAAGCCGGCCAGCGCCTTCACCACGTGGTCGCGGGTCAGGTGCGTGGCCGCCGGAAACGCCGCGGGCAGCAGACGCTGATAGGTGGCATCGGCGGACATCGCGGCCAGCCAGCGGTCGTCGGATCGGAGCAGCCCCAGCTCCACTGGCACGGTGCCGTACATCGGCACGAGCGCCTGATCTTCGAGCGAGCGCAGCGCCGGATTCGCCCACGTGAGGGCGCCGGCGAAGGCGACGTTCACCAGGCTCATGCTGCTGCGCGTGTGGGCCGCGCCCGTCGAACCGATGCTGTGGGTGCGTCCGTCGGTGAAGGCGCGCGCCTGTTCATGACAGGTGCCGCACGACTGCGTGCCATTGGCCGACAGCCGAGTGTCGTAGAACAGGTGACGCCCAAGCTCCACGAGCGCGGGCGACATCGGGTTGTCCGCGGGCACGTTCGGCGGCCGCACACCGGCCGGCAACCGCCAGTCGTAGCCCGACTGGGCCGGCAGAGCAGCGCCGGTGATCGCGACGAGCCACAGGCCCGCGGCGCACGCGAAGCTCGCGCGCATCATCCGGCTACTTGCGAAGACGCACGACCTCGATCCGCTCCAGCATGCGGATCGAGCGCGCGCCGCGCGTGTCCTTCGGCGCCACGATGCGCCATGGCCCGTGACAGGCGAAGAGGGGCTTGCCGTCGATGGTGTCGGCCACGATGACGTCGTTGGCGGTGAAGGCGTTGTCGAGTTCGGGCAGCGAGAACACGACCCGGTAGCCGTCGGTGGCGCTCGCCGTCACGTAGGTGGCCACGGCGTTGCCGCGGAGCTTCTCGCCCACCGGCACGCCGGCCCTCTTCAGAGTGTCGCCCACCAGCACCCCCTCGTAGGTGACGGTGCGGCCCTCGTCGGTCGCGGTCACGGTGGTGCGTGGCAGCGCCTTCAGGTCGGCGGCGCTGAGCGTGAGCGCGGTGCCCACGTCTCCAGCCACGCGGAGCACAGCGGGCGCGGACGCATCGGCGGCTGCCGGCGTAGCCGCGCCCGGCGACTGCGCCGCAGTGATCGAGGCGCCTCCGCACAGCAGGAGCGCCACGGCCCACAGCATCACGTCGGTTGTACCGGTCCGCATCGGCGGGTTGTAGCGTACTCGACGCGATAAAGTCCAATACACGCCGATAATCACTACGATTCAATGCGATTCGGGCCGCATCCGGCCGCCGCCGCGACCCTGTCGCCGCCGCGGAGTAGAATCCCCACACCCTTGTGACCCTCACCTGCCGACTGCTGCTGCTGGCCGCGCTGCTCGCCGCGCATGGCTCCGCCTTTGCGCAATCGCGCACCCTGGTCGTGGGCTCGAGTGCCACCTATCCGCCGTTTGCCTACGAAACCCCGGCCAAGCACATCGTCGGCTTCGACGTCGACATCATCACCGCCATCGCGCAGAAGCGCGGCCTCACCGTGCGGTTGGTCAACACGCCCTTCACCGGCGTGTTCGCCGCCCTCAACAACGGCGACATCGACCTCATCATCTCGGGCGTCACGATCAACGATCGGCGCAAGCAGTCCTACGACTTCACCGCGCCCTACTTCGAGGCGCGCCAGCTCATCGCCGTGCCGGCGGCGAGCACCGTGTCGAGCCTGCAGGATCTGGCCGGCAAGAAGATCGCGGTGGTCACCGGCAGCACCGGCGACGACGTGGCCTCGCGCGCCTTCGGCAAGACCAGCGCGAACATCCGCCGCTTCGACACGACGCCGCTCATCATCGCGGAGCTCGTGGCCTACGGCGTGGATGCCGCCATCGGCGACAACGGCGTGATTGCCTACCGCGTGCAGCAGCAGAAGGCCCTCAAGACGGTGAGCGACCCGGGCTTTCCGAAGGAGTACTTCGGCATCGTGGTGAAGCAGGGCAACGCCGCGCTTCGCGACTCGCTCAATGCCGGACTTGCGGCGATCATCGCCGACGGCACCTACGCCCGCATCTACCGCACCTGGTTCAAGGCCGAACCGCCCGTGTTGCCGGCCAAGTAGCGCCGCCCACGTCACCCATGGAGCCCGTGCTCTGGTTCGGCTGGTTCCGGGCCGACATCATCGCGGAGTACGCCGAGCTGTTCTGGCGCGGCTTGCGCATGACCATCGGCGTCACGCTGATCTGCATCGTGCAGGGGTCGCTGCTGGGCCTGCTCGTGGGCATGGCGCGGCTGGCCGACGCCCGCCACGCGCCGGCCAGGCACCTGTGCCGGTTTCTGTTGCGCTGGCCGGCCACGGTCTACGTGAGCTTCTTCCGCGGCACGCCGCTCTTCGTGCAGATTCTGCTGATGCACTTCGCCGTGCTGCCGCTGCTCATCAACCCGGTGGACGGGTTCCTGATCTCGGGGGATGCCGCGCGCGACCTCAAGCAAGACTACGGCGCGCTCGTGTCGGGCGTGCTGGCGCTCACGCTGAATGCCGGCGCCTACATCTCGGAGATCTTCCGCGCTGGCATCCAGTCGATCGATCGGGGCCAGGTGGAAGCGGCGCGCTCGCTCGGACTGTCGTTCCCACGCACCATGTATCACGTGGTGCTGCCGCAGGCCTTCCGGCGCATGCTGCCGCCGCTCGGCAACAACGCCATTGCCCTGCTCAAGGATTCGTCGCTCATCTCGGCCATCGGCTTATCGGAGCTGGCCTATGCCGCGCGCACGGTGGCTGGCGCCTACTCGCGCTACTGGGAGCCGTATCTCACCATCTCGGTGATCTACTGGATGTTGACGCTGGGGCTCGCCTACCTCGTGAGCCGGTTGGAAATCAGGTATGGGCGAGGCGATACGCGTTAGCGCGCTCACCAAGCGCTTTGGTGAGCTGCCGGTGCTGCGCGGCATCGACTGCGTCGTCCACGACTCGGACGTGGTCTGCGTGATCGGGCCCTCGGGTTCGGGCAAGAGCACGCTGCTGCGCTGCATGAACGGCCTGGAACAGGCGTCGAGCGGGCAGGTGCGCGTGCACGGCGTGCCGGTGCACGACCCGGCCACCGATCTCGATGCCCTGCGCACCGAGATCGGCATGGTCTTCCAGCGCTTCAACCTGTTTCCACACAAGACCGTGCTGCAGAACATCACGCTGGCGCCCGGCACGGTGCGCGGCCTCACGGCGGCCGAGGCGCGCGACCGGGCCGAGGCGCTGCTCGCCAAGGTGGGCGTGCTCGACAAGCGCGACGCGTATCCCAACCAGCTCTCGGGCGGACAGCAGCAGCGTGTGGCGATTGCCCGCGCCCTGGCCATGCAGCCGCGCATCATGCTCTTCGACGAGCCCACCTCGTCGCTCGACCCCGAGATGGTGGGCGAGGTGCTGGCCGTGATGCAGACGCTGGCGGAGGAGGGCATGACCATGGTGGTGGTCACGCACGAGATGGGCTTCGCGCGTCGCGTGGCCCACCGGGTGCTCTTCCTCGACGACGGACTGCTCGTGGAAGAAGGCGCGCCAGCCGACCTGTTCGAGCGGCCGGTCGAAGCGCGCACGCGGCGCTTCTTGAGCAAAGTGCTCTGATCCGCGCGCCGTGCAGCCGGCGGCCGGGCCCGCCCGGACGAGGCGTCAGCGTTCTGCGGGGACCGACGGCTCCACGTGCACGAGCACGTCGGCCACCCACGGCAGCTCCTGCCGCAGCGTGGCGCGCACGTGTCCGGCAATGGCGTGCGACGCCGCCACGGTGAGCGTGGGCGCCACTTCGATGTGCAGGTCGATGTGGTGCTGCAGTCCGGTCTTGCGCGCGAACACCTTGTCGATGCCGTCCACGCCCGGCACGCCGCGGGCGACTTTCAGAATCTGATTCGTGAGCTCGGGCGGCGGCATCGTGTCGACCAGCTCGAGCGAGGCATCGCGCAGCACCCGCAGTCCGGTGAAGACGACCACCACGCCCACGATCACGCCGCCGTAGTGGTCGGCGGCGAGGAAGCGCGACGGGTCATAGGTGGCCAGGGCCACGGCGACGAGCGCCGCGCCCGCCGACAGGATGTCGACCGCGTCGTTCCAGGCGTCGGCCACGAGCGCCGAACTGCCCAGACGCCGGCCCACTCGGAACTTCAGCGTGGACATGACCGCGCGCAAGGCGATCGCCACGATGAGCGCCACGATCGCGCTCCGGCCGGGCGGGATGTGCCTCGCTCCAATCCCCTGGGCCGACTGGAAGCAGATCAACAGCCCGCCCACCGCCAGGATTGCGCCGACCGCAAACGCCGACAGGGTCTCGAAGCGGCCGTGGCCGTAGGGATGGTTGTCGTCGGCCGGACGCGCGGCCACGCCCATGCCCACGAGCACGATGCTCGAGGCCAGCACGTCGCCGACGAACTCCACGCCAGTGGCGACGACGGCGGTGGAGTGCGCCAGCAGGCCGACGGCCAGGTTGCTGCAGGCGAGCGCGGCACTCACGCCCATGCCCGCCGCTGTCAACCGGCGCGCGCGCTTGTATGCGTCGTCGAGGGCGGCCACGTAATGACATTCTGACCGGAATCAAGTCCCTGCCAAGCCAATTACGGCGCTCACCACGCCCGGCACGACTCGCTGGTGTCGCCGGTGACCGGCACGCCGTCTACGGTTCTGCCCTAACCGCGCCCAAGTCGCACGGCCCGGTCCGCCGGCGCCAGAGACGCCGGTCGAGCCCGCGGGGTGCCGCGTTCGGCTACGATCATCGCGACCGTGCTTGTATCCCGCTTTGCGCGCGCTCTGGCGATCTCCGCGCTGCTGAGTGCAGCCGCGTGCGGCGGCGGCCCGCCGGTGCCGCCCGCTCCCGCCAGTGTGCCCTTGCCGTCGGATTCGTCCACCGTGGTGGCGCTCGATCCCGAGGTGGCCGCCACCGTGGACCAGGTGCTGGTCTCGGCGCAGCACCCGGGCCTCACGTGGAGCGCGATTCCCGATGTGGCGGCGGCCCTGAAGACCGCGTACGACGCCGAGCCCGACCGGTTGCTCTGGTTCGACGGCGCGCGGCCGGTCGCCACGCTCGACCGCGCCGTGGCTGCCCTCGCCGCGGCAGGGGATCACGGACTGAGTGCCGCCGACTACGACGCCGAGGCGCTGAGCGAGCAATGGACGCGCCTGAAAGGTGGCGCGGACTCAGGCGGCGAGCGCACGCTCTTCGACGTGGCCGTGTCGGTAGGTGCGGCGCGCATGCTGAAGGCCGTGCATCTGGGCCGCGTCGATCCCGCCACGATGTTGTGGGGCTACGACGTGGCGGCCAAGTCGTTCGATCTCGTGGCGCGCGTCCGTGAGGCGCGTGATGCCGGTCTCGCCGCCACGCTCGACGCGCTCGAGCCGCCGGTGGTGCACTACAAGCGCGCGCGTGCCGCCCTGGCGGCCTATCGCGCGCTGGCGGCCGCGGGCGAGCCGCCGCCGGTGCCGGCGGTGCCGCGCGGCAGCAAGGTGGAACCCGGCGCCGCCTGGGCCGGCGTGCCGCAACTGGCGGCGCGGTTGCGCGCCTTCGGCGATCTGCCCGCCGGGGCGGAGGTGGACACGAGCGGCGACGCGCCGCTCATGGCCGAGGCGCTCGTCGCCGGCCTCGAGCGCTTCCAGCGCCGGCACGGCCTCGAGGCCGACGGCGTGATCGGCCCGGGCACGGTGCGCGCGCTGAACGTGTCGATGGCCGCGCGGGCGCGCCAGATCGAGCTGTCGATGGAGCGCATGCGCTGGCTGCCCACGCTGAGCGAGCGGCCCAACGTGTTCGTGAACGTGGCCCTCTTCCGCATGTGGGCCACCGACCCGGTCACCGGCGGCCGAGCCGCTTGCGCATGAACGTGGTGGTGGGCGAGTCGCTCGACCACCGCACGCCGCTCTTCGTGGAGCAGATGGAGTACGTGATCTTCCGGCCCTACTGGAATCCGCCGCGGGGCATCACGGTGAAGGAGATCGTGCCCAGGGCCCAGCGCGATCCCAGCTACTTCGGCAAGGAAAATCTCGAGATCGTGGCCAGCGGCGCCGACAACGCGCCGGCGCTGCCGCCCACGCCCGAGAATCTCGCCAAGGTGCTGTCGGGCCGGCTCTTCATCCGTCAGAAGCCCGGACCGCGCAACTCGCTCGGCCTGGCCAAGTTCATCTTCCCCAACGCCGAAGACGTCTACATGCACGGCACGCCGGCGCAGTCGCTCTTCGCGCGCGCCCGCCGCGACTTCAGCCACGGCTGCATCCGCCTCGAAGACCCGGCCCGCTTTGCCGAGTGGGTGCTGCGCGACCAGCCCGAATGGACGCGGGCGCGCATCGACGCGGCCATGAAGGGCGAGCGGCCGACGCGCGTGAACCTGAAGGAGACGCTCACGGTGGTGATCTTCTACGCCACCGTGCACGTCAACTCCGAGGGCGTCGTGTTCTTCGTGGACGACATCTACGGCCACGACCGCGCGCTCGACGCGGCGCTGGCGCAGGGCTATCCGTATCCGGTGAAAGACGCGCCGCGATCGCGAACGGCGACCTGACCGCCGGCGCGCCGTGCGGCCGCGCTACGCGTCGGGCACCGGCGTCCACGCGCCGCCGGCGGCGTGGCTGCGCAGCACGGCGTCGACGAGACGGGCCGAGGCATAGCCGTCGTCGAAGGTGGCGAGCCCGGGATGCCGGGGCGCGGCCGGGTCGAGGATGGCCGCGTAGATGTCGCGCATCACGTTGGCGAACGCGTCGGCCCAGCCTTCCTGGTGGCCGCCGGGCAGGCGCATGTAGCGCCGCACCTCGGGACTCGCCAGCGCAGGATCCTTGGCGAGCACGGCGTTGGCGGCGTGACGGGCGCCGATCCACAGCTCGTTCTGCTGCTGTTGCGCCCAGCGCAGCGACGTGGCCCGGCCGCACACCTCCAGCCACAGGTCGTTCTTGTGGCCGGCGCAGACCTGGCCCACGGTGACCACGCCTGTGGCGCCGCCCGAGAAGCGCAGCAACACGGTGCCCAGGTCTTCACTCGCCACCGCCACCCGTGTGCCCGCCGCCGGCCCGGTGCCGAAGGCCGGCGCAGCCCGGTGCGGCTTCACCCGCGACGGCACCACCGTCGACAGGTGCGCCAGCACGGCATCGATCCGTTGCCCCGACACGTGCTGCGCCAGATCGCACCAGTGCGAGCCGATGTCGGCCATGGCCGAGCTCTGGCCCTGCGCCGGATCCAGGCGCCACGAGTAGTCGGTGTCTTCGAGCAGCCAGTCCTGCAAGTAGGCGCCGTGAATCAGGTGCACCGGTCCGGTGTCGCCCGCGGCCACCATCGCGCGCGCCTGCTGCACGAGCGGGTTGCCGCGGTAGTTGAAGGTCACGGCGTGCACGACGCCGGCCGCCGTGACCAGATCGCGCAGCCGCCGGGCCTCGGCCGCCGTGGTGGCCAGCGGCTTGTCGCACACCACGTGTTTGCCGTGCGCGACGGCCGCTTCGATGACTGCGCCGTGCAGCGCGTTCGGGGTGGTGACGTGCACGACGTCGACCGCCGGATCGGCGGCGAGCGCCTCGTAGCTGCCGTAGGCCGTGGGCACGCCGAGTGCGTGCGCCTTGGCCTCGGCCGAGGCCACGGTGCTTGCGGCCACGGCCACCACGTCGACGAAGCCCAGCCGGCGCACCGCGTCGATGTGGTGGCTGCCGACGAAGCCCGGGCCCACCAGGCCCATGCCCAGCCGTCGCGTCACGCCGTGAGGGCCTGCTTCGCGAAGTCCGCGCACGCCTTCACTTCGGCCACCGCGCCACGCGTGCCAGGGTACTCGTATTCGATGTAGGCGCGCACCGGCGACTTGGTCCGCTGCAGCCAGGCCAGCACTGGCTTGATGGGCGTCTCGCCGCTGCCCCAGGCCACGTTGTCGCCCTGATGCTTCTTGCGGTCCTTGAGGTGCAGGTTGGTGATGCGGTCGTGATGCGCCTCGAGGAACGCCAGCGCGTCGAAATCGGCGGCGGTGAAGTGGCCGATGTCGAGGTTGATGCGGAAGAGCGGCGACATGGCCAGCGCCGTGGCGAAGCTCTGCGGCGTGGCGAACTCGTTGGGGTCGGTGAGGTTGGAGTGGTTGTGCATCGCCACCGGCACCCGGTGCTTCTCGGCAAACGGCACCAGTCGCTTGGCCATGCGCACGGTGGTCGAGGCGGTGATCACCTCGGCGCCGAGCGCCTTGGCCGCCTCGAAGCCGCGCGTGATCTCGTCGTCGCTGAACGACTCGTTGAAGCTCAGGTTGTAGGCGTAGATGGTCATGCCGGCGGCGGCGAAGCGCTTGCGGACGCCTTCGTAGTAGGCCGGACCGTTACTCAGGCGCCACTGCCGCAGCGCCTCGCGCGCCTTGGCCTGCTCGGCGGCGGGCGGCATCGCGCGCGGCCATCGGCGACGCCTCGATCTGCGGCGACCACAGCTCGCACTCGTCGAGCCCGCACGTCTTCATGGCGCCGAGGATCACGTCGAGGGCGCCGGCCGTGCCGCCTCGGGCCACCTCGCGGAAGCTGTAGGTCTGCACGCCCAGCCGACGCCGCCCACCGGCGAGGCGGAGGTCCACCGCGCGCTCAGAGCCGGGCCGACCACGCCGGCGAGCGCGGCCTTGGAGAACTGACGTCGAGTCACCATCACTACCTGCCTCTCTCAGCGTCTCGCGGAAGGCGATACGCGATGAACATCCCGCCCGACGGGTCCTTCGACTTGCCGCCGCCCGCGGCCACCACCACGTACTGGCGGCCGTCGGCCTCGTAGGTGGCCGGCGTGGTGTTGGCGGCAAACGGCAGCGTCACCTGCCAGAGCAGCCGGCCCGTGGCGGCCTCGAACGCGCGGAACTTCCTGTCGAAGTTGGTGGCGCCGATGAAGAGCACGCCGCCGGCCGTCACGATCGGCCCGCCGTAGTTCTCGCTGCCCGTGCCGGTGAGGCCGCGCGCGGCCAGCTCGGGATACTCGCCGAGCGGAATCTGTCCAGGCGTAGTCGCCGGTGTTGAGGTCGATGGCGCTCAGCGTGCCCCAGGGCGGGGCCGTGGCGGGATAGCCCTCGGGGTCGAGGAACTTCTTGTAGCCGGTGAAGCGCAGGCGCCCGGATGGGCCCGTGCGTGTCGCGGGCCTGGCCGCAGCCGCGGGTGGCCGGGTCGTGGACGCCGTCGGTCTCGCCGTGGCCGGGCGCATCGCGCAGGTAGGCGACGAGCGCGCGCACGGCCTCGGGCGACAGATTCGGGAATCCGGGCATGCGTCCCACGCCCTGACGGATCACCGTGGCGAGGTGATCGGTCGTGGCGGTGACGGTCGTGAGCGCGGGAATCTGCGGCGGCGTGCCGCGGCGGTCGTCGCGGTGGCAGCCGGCGCACGACTTCAGATACAGGCCGCGGCCATCCGTGCCGGCGTCGTCGGGCGCGAGCGATCCGGTCCACGCCAGGTCGTTGGCGTTCACGAACAAGCGTCCCGACGCGGGGTCGTAGGCGCTGCCGCCCCATTCCGCGCCGCCGTCGAAGCCGGGGAACACCACCGTGTCCTGGCCGAGCCGCAACGGCGTGAACGGGCCTTCCGTGTGCATCTTCGCGAACTCGGCCAGCGCCCAGGCGTGCGCCTCGGGCGTGCGCTGCGTGAGCAGGTCGGCGGTGAGCCGCTGCCGCGCGAAGGGCGCCGGACGCTGCGGTACCGGCTGCGTGCGCGCCGCGCGTTCGCTCGCGACGCGGCTGGCCGGCACGGGCTGCTCTTCCACGGGGAACACGGGCGTGCCGGTCTCGCGCTCGAACACGAACACGTAGCCGTGTTTGGTGGTCTGCGCCACGGCGTCGATGACGCGGCCTTCGCGCCGCACGGTCACGAGCGTGGGCGGCGACGGGAAGTCGCGGTCCCAGATGTCGTGGTGCACGGCCTGGAAGTGCCAGAGGCGCTTGCCGGTGGCGGCGTCGAGCGCCAGCAGGCAGTTGGCGTAGAGGTTGTCGCCGCGGCGATCGGCGCCGTGGAAGTCGGGTGCCGCCGATCCGGTGGGCACGAACACGATGCCGCGCCGCTCGTCGAGCGCCATGCCGGCCCAGTTGTTGGCGCCGCCGTTCACCTTCCACGACGTCTCGGCCCACGTGTCGTAGCCAGCTTCGCCGGGATGGGGAATGGTGTGGAACGTCCACGCGCAGCGCGCCGGTGCGCACGTTGAACGCGCGAATGTCGCCGGGCGATGCCCCGGCGCCTTCGCCGGCGCGTCCGCCGATGATGATCACGTCGCGGTAGATGACGCCCGGCGTGGTCAGGCGGATTGATTGCGCCGCCGGGTCGCGGCCCAGGCCGCGTCGCAGGTCGAGGCGCCCCTGGTCGCCGAAAGTGGCGATGGGCACGCCGGTGGCGGCGTCGAGCGCGTAGAGATACTGATCGACCGCCACGAACAGCCGCTGCTCGCGCGCCGCTCTCCCAGTAGGTGACGCCGCGATTCGGTCCGCGGCTCTCGAGCTTCGCGTCGAACGTCCACTTGCGATCGCCGGTGGCCGCATCGAGCGCGACGACCCGGTGGTTCGGCGTGGGCGAGTAGAGCACGCCGTGCACGACGATCGGATTGACCTGGAAGCCGCCGGTCTCACCCGTGTCGAAGCGCCACGCCTCTTCCAGCGTCGCCACGTTGGCCGGCGTGATCTGGCGCAGCGGCGAATACCGGTCGCTCGCGTTCGAGCCGCCGTAGACGCGCCACTCGGCGCTGGCCGGCGGCGGCGGCTGGCACCTGCCGACCCGCGAGGGCGGTGCTGGCCATCGACGGCCACCGCCAGCGCGGCCGGCAGCACGGAAGGAGCGGGCGCGCATGGCGAGCCTCAGGAATGCGGCGCCCACGACCGGTCGCCCGGCGCGAGCGGCACGTCGGGCTCGAAGCGGCCGGGCGATTCGAGGTAGCGCATCGCCTTGGTGTAGCCGATCTCGGAGGTGAAGTAGCCGAGCAGCGCCAGCTCCTTCATCATGCGGAAGTAGTGCGGCGGGCGCGTCGTCGGGCGGCGGCGCCGCCGGATAGCGCGTGCGCGAAGGCTGACGTCGCTCCTCGGTGGCCGTCTTCTGCTCGCGGTCGAGCGCCTCGAGCAGCGCCAGGCGCTGGGCTGGCGTCGCCTGCATGAAGCCGCTGCCGTGCGCCGCGCGGCACGCGGCGTCGAGCGTGCGCATGCCGTCGCGGAACACCCGCTGGTCGCGCGTCGGTGTAGGCGTCGGTGACCATCAGCGCCATGAAGGCGCCGGTCTTGGCCGCCTTGGCCCCGGGCGTCGAGGTCTCGGGCAGGATGGTCTCGGCGATCTCGTCGAGCAGCGCGATGTCGGCGGCGGTGAAGGCGCCGACGCCCTGCGCCATCGCCTGGTCGATCGCGGCGGCGTCGAGCGCGAACGCGTACACGCGGTCGCCGCCGACGAGCGCCAGCCCGCCCAGCAGCGCCACGACCCGCTGCACGGCGTCGCGGCGCGTCATGCCGGCGTCGAACGGCGGAACGGTTGTCTCGTCGACCATCGGGCGTCTCCGCTACAGGTTGCCGCGCTTCAGCTCCTCGACCGCGAACGCCGAGGCGCGCGCGGTGAGCGCCATGTAGGTGAGCGACGGATTCACGCACGCCGCCGAGGTCATGCACGACGCCGTCGGTGACGAACACGTTCGGCGCGTCCCACACCTGGTTGTGCCCGTTCAGCACCGACGTCTTCGGATCGCGGCCCATGCGCGCCGTGCCCATCTCGTGGATGCCCATGCCGGGGAAGTAGCCGTTGTCGTAGACGCGCACGTCGCTCACGCCCGGCGGCCTCGAGCATCTCGGCCATGTCGTTCATCATGTCGCGGCGCATCAGCCGCTCGTTCTCGCCGGTGGCGCAGTCGATGGCC
This sequence comes from uncultured Acidobacteriota bacterium, assembly GCA_963814395.1. Classification (GTDB taxonomy): domain Bacteria; phylum Acidobacteriota; class Vicinamibacteria; order Vicinamibacterales; family UBA2999; genus CADEFD01. The sequence goes on along the minus strand of CAWFCS010000017.1, from coordinate 101,637 downwards.
AGCACCGGCAGGCCCCACGCGTCCTTCTTCGCCGGGTCGAGCGTGATGCGGTTGGCGTGGTTGGGCAGCATCTCGCCGAACGCGGTGCGCGCCGACGCGCCACGGGCCCGGCGTGGCCATCTCGTCCTTGAACGCGCCGCCGATGCCGAGTTCGGCCACCGCGCGCTCCCAGCCCTGGCGGTTGGCGCTGCCCTGATAGCCGAAGCCGCGCAGGTACGGCGCGCTTCTCGTCGCCCAGGTTGCGGAAGCGCGGGATGTAGAAGCCGGTGGGCCGGGCGCCGTAGACGGTGCGATCCTCGAACTCGTGCACGACGCCGCTGGCGCCGCAGCGGAAGTGGTGGTCCATCAGGTTGTGGCCGAGCTCGTCCGAGCTGCTGCCCAGGCCGCCGGGCCAGACGTCGGTCGCCGACTGCATGCAGCAGCCACGTCGAGTTGAGCGTGGAGGCGCAGAGGAAGACGACCTTCGCGGCAGTAGACCGTCGTCTCTTTCGTGTGGGCGTCGAGCACGCGCACGCCGGTGGCGCGCTTGCGGTCCTTGTCGTAGACCACGTCGGTGACGATGGCGTGCACCTTGAGCGTCAGCCGGCCGGTGGCCACCGCCGCCGGCAGCGTCGAGGACTGCGTGCTGAAGTAGGCGCCGTAGGGGCAGCCGAGACGGCAGGCGTTGCGGTACTGGCAGCGCCCGCGCTTGCCGAGCGGCTGCGTGAGGTTGGCGACGCGGCCCGGGATGATGCGCCGCGTGCCGCCGAAGTGCTTCGACAGCCGGCCGGCGATGCGCCTGTCTCGGCGACGTTGAGCGGCATGGCCGGCTGGAACTGGCCGTCGGGCAGCTGCGGCAGGCCTTCGACGCGATCCGCGAGATGCCGGCGTGACGTTCGGCGTGGTCGTACCACGGCGCGATGTCGGCGTAGCGGATCGGCCAGTCGACGGCGATGCCCTCCTTCGCGTTGGCCTCGAAGTCGAGGTCGCTGTGGCGGTAGCTCTGACGGCCCCACGTGAGCGAGCGGCCGCCCACCTGGTAGCCGCGATACCAGTCGAAGCGCTTCACCTCGGTGTAGGGCGACTCCTTCTCGTCGACCCACCAGTCGGGCTTCTTCTCGTTGAGCGGGTAGTCGCGCTTCAGCACCGGATAGGCGTCGACCAGCTCGCGCGTGCGGCCGCCGCGATGCGGGTAGTCCCACGGCGCCTTGCGGGCGCTCGTGTAGTCCTTGCACGTGCTCGACGTTCTTGCCGCGCTCGAGCAGCAGCACGCGGAGCCCGCGCTCGGTCAGCTCCTTGGCGGCCCAGCCGCCGGAGATGCCGGATCCCACCACGATGGCATCGAACGACTTCCTGCTGTCCCTGCATGGCGGCACTCCTCGCGATCGGACTCGGTACTGCGGCTGCGGGACACTGGTGACGGCGTCACGCGTCGAGCCAGTCATCCCGCGTGACGCCGGAGCCCAGCCCTAGCCCCAGCCCGTCCTAGAACAGGAACTTCGCCGCGAACTGGAACTGCCGCGGGACGTTGTTGGCCGTCGACGTGATCCGGCCGAAGGTGGCCGAGCCCAGGCCGCCGTCGGGCACCGCGAAGCTCGGCGTGTTGGTGACGTTGAAGACCTCCAGGCGCAGCTGCAGGCGGCTGCGTGCCGACCACCACGTCCTTGAAGAGCGACATGTCCATGCGCCGCTGCGGCGGCCCGTAGAGGTTGTTGCGGCCCGCGTTGCCGATGGTGTTGATCTCCTGGCCGACGAAGCAGGTGGTGTCGAACCACTGCAGTGATGGTCGGGTCGTCGAGCTCTGCCCGAGCAGGTCTGGTTGGGGCGGTCGACGCCGGCGCCGGTGTTGCTGCGCGCCGTGGCGTTGTAGACCGTGAACGGCACGCCGCTCTGCCAGTAGGCCAGCAGGTTCACCTGCCAGTCGGCGAGCAGGTGCTTCACCGCGCCGGTCGACGTCGCGGCCGAACGGCAGCTCGTAGTTGAGCGAGAAGGCGTAGCGGTGGCGGATGTCGATGTCGCTCGGCGCTCCACTCGAGCTCGTGGATGCGGTTCGGGTCGACGCCGTAGGCCTGCTGCGCGCCGCCGCCGCCCGGCTGCGTCACGTCGCTCATGCCCTTGGCCAGCGTGTAGTTGGCCGACAGCGTGAGGCCGCCGCGCGAGCGCCGCGCGAAGGCCAGCTGCAAGGCGTTGTAGTCCTGCCGGCCGGCGCTGCGCAGCAGGCCCAGCGTCGTCAGGTTCGGCGCCTGCGCCGCGAAGTAGCGGCGCGGGTTGATCGGCGCCGGCGTCCGGCCGGCGCGTAGTTCAGGTTCGGGCACGCCCATCCACAGCCGGTAGCCGCTGCGAGCCGACGTAGCCGACGGTCACCGAGCTGCCCCAGCACCTGCTGCTCGAGCATCACGTTGTACTGGTGCAGGTAGCTCGACTTGAGGTTGGTGTCGACGGCGGCGATGGTGCCGGCCACGGCCGGCGTGCCCTGCACCGGCGTGGGCAGCGGGCGTGGAGAAGAACACGTTCGGCACGCCGCCCGAGCCGCGCGGCGCTCGTCGCGGCGTAGGTGAAGGTGAACGGCGTGTTGCGCAGCACGGCGTTCGACGGCCATCGACGACGGGAAGAAGCTCAGGCCGTAGCCGCCGCGCACCACCGTGCCCGTCGCGCACCGTGGCGGCGAAGCCGATGCGCGGCGCCAGGTTGCCGTAGTCGGTCTTCACGCCGGCCGAATCAGCCGGCGCCGTTCTGGCCGGGAATGAGGAACTGCAGCGTGTTGACGTCGAGGTTCGAGATCTCGCCGTCCTCTTCGGTGAACGGCGTGAAGACGTCGTAGCGCAGGCCGAGGTTGAGCGTCAGCCACTCGCGGGCGCGCCAGTCGTCCTGGACGAAGATGCTCGGCTCCCACGTCTCGCAGCGTGGTGTCGGCCACCAGGTGGGCGCGCGCCACCTGTGAACGGCTAGGCCGAGCAGGAACGCCGCGGCGGCGTCGCCGCCGCACGCCGGCGCCGTTGTTGGTGGGCGCGGCGGTGAAGGCGTAGAGGCCGGTGCCGTCGTTGCTCTGGAGCGGCGCCATCGACCGGCGCACGATCGCCGACGCCGGCGCGCAGGTTGTGGGCGCCGCGGATGTTGGTGAGCGACGCCTGGCCCTGCCAGGTGTTGTTCTTCAGCAGGATCGGCACGAAGCGCGGGTCGCCGAGCGTCGTGTAGCCGGCCACCGTCGAAGTTCGGCAGGCCCGACGTCCGGTCGTCGATGTTGATGCCCTGCAGGCCGAACGAGGTGGCCATGTTCTGGCCGTAGGTCTCGGGCAGCGACTCGGTGTTGAAGTACAGCTTGCCGACCTTGGCCTCGAACAGCAGCGTCGGCTTGATGATCTCGAGGTAGTTGGCGTGCAGGCCCCAGGCGTCGGCCAGCGACGGGCCGCCGAAGCCGGCCGCCGAACCGCCCGAGTCGATGCCGTTGACGAGGCCGAACACGCCGGGCACCAGCGTCTCGACGGCGTTGTCCGAGTAGCGCACGTAGAGGGTGCGGCGTGTCGGTGAAGCGGTGGTCGAGGCGCACGTCGAAGGTGTCGGACGTCTGCTCGCGGTTCACCGTTGGTGGTGAAGTTGCTGCCCAGGCCCGGCGCCGGTCGGCGTGGGATACAGGTTGAAGAAGCTGCAGCGCGATCGGGTCGATGCGGTTCGGCGGGAATGATGTTGCCGGGAAAGGGCGTGCGCGGCGAGGTCGAGCGGGTCGTAGATGACGATGCCGCGGGCGCTCAGCAGCTCCGAGAAGTCGCCGGTGCGCATCGCCGCCGTCGGCACGGTGCTGACGAAGGTCTGGCCGCGCTCCTGGTGGTAGCGCTCGTAGTCGGCGAAGAAGAACGTGCTTGTTGCGGATGATGCGGCCGCCGAGGCTGCCGCCCCACTGCTGCTGGCGCAGCCGCGGCTTGGCCTGGTCGCGGCGGGCGAAGAAGTCGTAGGAGTCGAACTTCTCGTTGCGGAAGAAGCCGTAGCGCCGAGCCGTGGAAGTCGTTGGTGCCCGACTTGGTCAGGATGTTCACCACGGCGCCGGCGGTGCGGCCGGTCTCGGCGGTGTACATGTTGGTCTGCACCTTCACCTCGGCGATGGCGTCCACCGACGGGCCGCACGCCGATCGTGCCGATGTAGCGCTCGTTGTTGTCGATGCCGTCGATCAGGTTGTTGTTGAGCACGTCGTTCTGGCCGTTGACCGACACGGTGGACGTCTGCCGGCGGTCGTCGGGCCGGTTGCCGCTCGACAGCGAGTTGGGCAGGCCCTCGTTGGCGCCGGGCACCATGCGCACCAGCCCGATGACGTTGCGGCCGTTGAGCGGCAGGTCCTGCACCGCGGTCTCGGGCAGCAGCGCGCCGACGGTGGCGCTGTCGGACTGGATGAGCGAGGCCTGCGCCGTCACCGTGATGGTCTCGGTGAGCGTGCCCACCGCCAGTTGCGCGTTCACGCGGGTGCGGTCGCCGGCCGACAACTGCATGGTGCCGGCGAAGGTGCCGAAGCCGGCCAGCTCGACCTTCACCGAGTAGCGCCCGATCGGCAGCAGGCCGAAGGTGTAGTCGCCGGTGTCCCTGGTCACCTGCGTGCGCGGTGTCGCCGGTCGCCGGGATTGGTGATCGTCACCGTGGCGCCGGGCAACGCGCCGCCGCTCGTGTCGGTGACCCGCCCGACGACGTCGGCCGTCGTCACCTGCGCGCGCGCCGGTTCGACCGCGGCCATCATGCCGGCGATCGCCAACACGACGAGTCCGATGCAATGCCTCGTCCTGGTCATCACTGCCTCCCTTGACTGGCCACGTTCCTCGATCGGCCGTGAGCCCGAGCGCGTGGCGTCCGACCAACCGATGGTCACGCCCGCGCGCGTGGCGTGGCGACGCCGCGCGAAAGAACACTGCGAAGAGCAGGAACACGGCGGCGGCGCCGGCCGCGGGCACGAGCCAGATGCTGCGCCATGCGTGCTGCGGGCCGGCCGGGCCGGCCAGGCTGTAGTGGTCGACGACCACGCCCGAGAGCCACGAGCCGATGAACATGCCGACGCCCAGCGTGACGAAGGCGATGAAGCCCTGCGCGGCGCCGCGCAGCTCCACCGGGGCCTTCTCGTCCACGTAGATCTGCCCGGTGACGAAGAAGAAGTCGTAGCAGATGCCGTGCAGCACGATGCCGGCGTAGAGCATCCACACGAGCGCGCCGTTGTCGCCGAAGGCGAAGAGCGCGTAGCGCGCGGCCCACGCCGCCATGCCCACGAGCAGCATGTACTTCACGCCCAGCCGGCGGAAGAACCAGGGCATCACCAGCATGAATCCCAACTCGGACATCTGCCCGAAGGTCATCTTGCCGGCGGCGTTGCTCACGCCGATCTCGTTGAGGAAGGGATTGGTGAAGGCGTAGTAGAACTGCAGCGGGATGCAGACCAGGAACGAGCCGAGCACGAAGATGGCGAAGGAGCGGTCCTTCATGAGCTTCAAGGCGTCGAGGCCGAGCACGTCGCCGAGCGTGGGCCGGCGGCCGAGCTGCTTGGGCGGCGTGTGCGGCAGCACGAACGAGAAGAGGCCGAGCAGCACCGAGGCGCCCGCCGCCAGCCGCATCGGCACGGCCGTGGCTTCGAGGCCGAGCGAGCCGATGGTGAGACCGGCCACGATCCAGCCGATCGTGCCGAGCACGCGCACGCCCGGGAACTCGCGGCCCGGGTCGCGCATGTGGTGGAACGAGAGCGAGTTGGTGAGCGCCAGCGTGGGCATGTAGCACAGGGTGTAGGCGAGCAGCACGCCGTAGAGCGAGCCGAACGCGGTCTGCGTGGAGGCGAAGTAGAGGGCCACGGCGCCCACGAGGTGGAGCGTGGCCAGCAGGCGTTCGGTGGAGAAGAAGCGGTCGGCGATCATGCCGACGAAGAACGGCGAGATCATGGCCGCCAGCGCCGTGGTGCCGTAGGCCAGGCCGATCTGCTCGCCCGAGAACTTCAACGTCTCCCCGAGCCAGGTGCCCATCGTGACGTACCAGGCGCCCCACACGAAGTACTGCAGGAACATCATCACCGAGAGCTTCACGCGCGTGACGGGTCGGCATGCTTGAGCTCCTGCTAGGTCCACCACGCGTCGACGGGCGGTTCGGTGAGCAGCACACGCGAGAGCAGGTGCACTGCCGAACGCACGCCCTCGTCGACCGAGGCCAGCGCGTCTTCGTGTTCGATGCTCATCACGTCGTCGTAGCCGGTCAGTCGCAGCGCGCTCGCGATGCCCTTCCACGCCAGCTCGTCGTGGCCCCAGCCCACGGTGCGGAACAGCCACGAGCGTTCGTCGAGGCGGCGATAGCTCTTGGTGTCGAGCACGCCGTTCACGGCGACGTTGGCCGGATTGAGCGCGATGTCCTTGGCGTGCACGTGGAAGATGGCCGCGCCCAGGGCGCGAATCGAGGCCACCGGGTCGATGCCCTGCCACCAGAAGTGGCTCGGGTCGAAGTTCACGCCCAGGTTGGGCCCGGCGGCGGCGCGCAGGCGCAGCGCCGTTTCCACGTTGTAGACCAGGAAGCCGGGATGCGGCTCGAGCGCCACCTTCACGCCGTGGTTGGCGGCAAAGGCCGTCGCCTCCTGCCAGTAGGGCAGCGCGCGCTGTTCCCACTGCCAGTCGAGCACGTCGAGAAACTCCGGCGGCCAGGGCGTGGTGACCCAGTTGGGATGGCGCGCCTCGGCGCGAGTCGCCGGGGCAGCCCGAGAACGTCACGACGACCGGCACCTCGAGCCGCTTCGGCCAGGCGCACCGTGGTGCGGAAGGTGGCGTCGTCGGCGCTGGCCCGCGCGGCGTCGGGATGCAGCGGGTTGCCGTGACACGACAGCGCGCTGATGCGCAGCCCGGCGTCGGTGACCCGCTGGCGGTAGGTCGTGGCGTCGGTGGGGCACGCCAGCAGGCCGTCGGGGTCGAGGTGATCCCGGCCCGGCCAGCCACCGGTGCCGAGTTCGATCGCCGACACGTGCCGCAACGCGCGCACCGCCGTCGAGCATGTCGGGAAAGGCGAGCTTCCCGAAGACGGGCGTGAACACACCGAGCTGCATAGGGGCGTTCCGGTCTCGTGACGGCGACGATGACGGCGACGGATGTAATCGGTTCCACAAACGACTGTAATCGTTTGCAGCGAGACCTTATACCACGCAGGCAGAGCGCCCGCAACAGGAATGAAGGGCGCAGACAGGGACTGGGGGCTGGGGGCTAGGGGCTGGGGCGGGCAGCGTCTCGCGGGTAGGTGACATGTCATTCGCAGCGGGACACCCGGCACGCCCCAGCCCCCAGCCCCTAGTGCTAGCATCACCGTCCAGTGGCCACGATACGGGACGTTGCACGGGAAGCCGGGGTGTCGACCGCCACCGTGTCGCGCGTGCTGAGCCGTCCCGAGATGGTGAACGTGGCCACCCGGGCCGCGGTGATGGCCGCCGTGGAGGCGCTGGGCTACACGCCCAACGCCGCGGCCAAGAGCCTGCGCACGCTGCGCTCCGGCAAGTTGCTCGTGACCGTGCCGGATATCGCCAACCCGTTCTTCGCACAGATTCTGCAAGGGCATCGAGAGCGCGGCGCTGCGCGCCGGCTACGCCGTGCTGCTCGGCGACACCCAGCACGACGAGAAGCGCGAACAGCAGTACGCCACCATGCTGCTGCGGCGCGAGGCCGACGGCCTGATCTTCCTGGGCCATCGCCTGCCGAAAGCCGCCGCGGCCCTGGTGCGCTCACTGCCGCACGGCAAGGCGCCGGTCGTGAACGGCTGTGAGTTCAGTCCCAGCCTGGGCGTGCCCAGCGTGCACATCGACAACGCCAAGGCGGCGTTCGAAGCGGTGGACTACCTGTGCCAGCTCGGGCATCGCCGCATCGGCGTGGTCACGGGCCCGATGGCGAGTCCGCTCAGCCGCGACCGTCTCAAGGGCACCATGACGCGGGCCAATCGCGACAAGACGCGCGTGACCATCTCGGTGGCCGGCGGCGATTTCTCGATCGAGTCGGGCATCGCGGCGGGCGAGCAGTTGCTCGGCGGCGCCAAGCCGCCCACCGGCATCTTCTGTTTCAACGACGAGATGGCGATTGGCGTGCTGCACGCCGCCCGGCAGCACGGCCTGCGCGTGCCCGACGACGTGTCGGTCGTGGGCTTCGACGACATCCGCTTCGCGCAGTACGGCGACCCGCCGCTCACCACCGTGCGTCAGCCGATGCGCGAGCTGGGCGAGGCCACGGTGCGGCTGCTGCTCAACATCCTGCGCGGCAACGTGAAGGACGCGGTGTCGGTGACGCTGCCGCACGCGCTGATCATTCGCGGCAGCACCGCCGCGCCGCGGGCCCGCGCGTCGCTCACGCTGGTCCGCGGCTGACCGGCGAGCCGCGTGCCTCGCTAGCGCGACGGCTCTGGCACGCGGGCCACCTGCGGCACGAACTGCGCCAGGCCCTCGGGCTTCCACGGAATCACGCGCCCCTGCTCGGCGCTCATGTAGCAGGTCATCAGCAGCTCGGTCACCTCGAGCCCGGCGTGGAAGTTGAGTTCGGGCTGCTCGCCGCGGGCAAACGCGGTGACGAACGCCCGGTTCTCGGCCTCGTAGCCGTACTCCGCGTACTCGTTGCCCACGAGCGGCATCAGGCCCTGCTCGGCGTTCTGCTTCTCCACCAGGTCTTCGCCGGCCAGCCCGCGCAGCCGGCGTGACAGGAACACCGAGGTGCCGTTGTTGAGCGTGCTGCTCGACATCGAGTACTCCGGGCCCATCAGCTCCATGGTGAGCCGCAGGCCGGCGCCCACGAAGCTCCACGCCGTGGTGGCCTCCACCACGAGCGGCAGGCCGTCGTCGTCCACGTACTTCACCGTGGCGCGCGCGTAGTCTTCGGAGGGATGGCGCCGGTAGTCGACGTCGGCTCGACATCATCTCGGCGAGCAGGCTCGCGTACTCCGGCCGGCTCCACTTCAACGTGGCGATCTGCGCCGACACCTCGACGGGGCGGATGCTGCGGCGGGGCGCGCCCGGCTTCGTGAGCAGGTGCCGTCCCACCTCGAGGCTGTGGCACATCATGTCGTTCAGCACGCCGCCGCCCTGCAGGTCGCCGCGCCAGAACCACGGGCGTGTGCGGGCCGCCGTGCTCTTCGGCCGCGCGCGCCAGATACGGCCGTCCCGCGAGCGCCGCGCCGCGGGCCCAGACGATGGCCTTGCCGCGTTCGACGGCCGGCGCGAACAGCTGGTTCTCGAGATAGCCGTGCAGCAGGCCGCTCTGCTCCACGAGCTCCACCATGCGCGCGGCCTCGGCGGCGTTGCGGCCGAGCGGCTTCTCGCACGCCACGGCCACGAGCCGCGCACCCGCGGCCGAGCGTGTGCACGATGCGCTCCATGTTCTCGACGCGCGTGTAGTTGGGGCCGCGAATCCAGATGCAGTCGATCGACGGGATCCTCGACCATCGCCTCGAGCGTGGGGAACGCCTGGCAGTCGCCCACGCCGAGCCCGCGCGCGAGCGCCGCGGCCTCTTCGGCCCGGGCCGGCGTGGGGCTCCACACGCCGCGGATGTCGCCGTCGCGCACCGCCTGCCACGAGTGGATGTGGAACCGCGTCATGAAGCCGCTGCCGATGAATCCCACGCCGAGACGCTTGCCCATGTCACTGCCACCCTCCCAGGTGGCCCGAAAAGTGACGCCACTATATCGGCATCGCGGGCGAGGAGTAAGATGCCGGCCCATGGCGAACGCGCATCCGGATGTCTCGTCGGAGATCGGCCGGCGTGTCGACCGACGCGCGGTCCTGCGCTCAGCCGCGGCGTTGGCGCTCGCGGGCTGGCCGCGGGCCACGACCGCGGTCGGCGTGCCACGGTTGCGCGCCACCGAGCGTTCAGGCGGCGGCGCGCGCCGTCACGCGCGGGCGCCTTCGCCAATCGGTGAGCCGCTGGTGCTACGCCAAGATCGCGCTGCCCGACCTGTGCCGCGCCGTGGCGGCCATGGGCGTGCCGGCCATCGACCTGCTCGAGCCCGCGGACTGGCCGGTGGCGCGTGAGCACGGCCTCGTCTGCTCGATGGGCTACGGCGGCGGCGGCACGATCCGCGAGGGCCTCAACAACCCGGCCAATCACGATCGCATCGTCGAGAACCTCACGGCGGCCCTGCCCAAGGCGGCGGCGCTCGGCGTGCCCAACCTGATCACCTTCTTCGGCAACCGTCAGGGGCGCGACGACCGCACCGCCATCGCCACCTGCGTGGCCGGGCTCAACCGCCTCAAGGGTCCGGCTGAGCAGCACGGCGTGACGATCTGCGTGGAGCTGCTGAACAGCAAGGTGGACCACCAGGACTATCAGGGGGACCGCACGGCCTTCGGCGTGGAGGTCGTGAGCGCCGTGAACTCGCCGCGCGTGAAGCTGCTCTACGACATCTACCACATGCAGATCATGGAGGGCGATGTCATCCGCACCATCCGCCAGCACGCGGCGCACATCGGGCACTATCACACGGGCGGCGTCCCCGGACGGCACGAGCTGGACGACACGCAAGAGCTGCAGTGGGCCGCCGTGTGCCGCGCCATCGTGGACACGGGCTTCACGGGCTATCTGGCCCACGAGTTCGTGCCGGTGCGCGATCCGCTGACGTCGTTGCGCGAGGCGGTCGTGCTCTGCGACGTGTGAAGCGAGGCCGGGGCGCGGGGTAGACTCGATGCTGATGCATCGTGAGGCCCGGTCGCCGTTCGCGACGTTCTGCGCGCACGCCCTCGTGCTTGCGGCCTCGGTCGGGTGCGTGCCGCGTGCCGACGCTGGCCAGACTGGCAGCCTGCTGCGCATTTCGGTGGCGCTGGTGGACGCCGGGCAGAAGGTTACGCCGGTGCCGCGCCACGTGCTGCTCGTGAGCGACAACCCGGCCAGCACGGCGCCGCGCCGGGTCGTGACGGCCGCCGATGGCACGGCGTCGGTGCGGCTCGCGCCGGGCAACTACACGGTGGAATCGGACCGGCCGGCCGTGTTCCAGGGCCGCGAGTACCAATGGACGCAGACGCTCGACGTGCCGGCAGGGCGCGACGCGACGCTCGCGCTGACGGCCGCCAACGCCGAGGTCGGTGACCTCACGGCCACCGCGGCGACCCCCGCCGGCAGAGCGGCCGACCCCTCGGACGTGCTCACCGCGTGGCAGGACAGCGTGGTGGCGCTGTGGACGCCAACCGCGCGGGCCTCGGGTTTCGTGATCGACGCGCGCGGCCTCCTCGTCACGAATCAGCAGGTCGTAGGCACCGCCACCGCGGTGGAAGTGCAGATCACGCCGACCATCAAGGTGCTGGGGCGCGTGCTGGCCACAGATGCCGCCAGCGATGTGGCGGTGCTCTGGGCCGACCCCGCCGCACTGGCGTCGTCCCGGCCTGTGCCGCTCGGCTGTGCGCCGGCCACGAAGGCGCCGCTCGTGAACGGGCAGCCAATCGTGGCCCTTGGCCACGAAGCCGGCCGCCCCACCCGCAGCACCGACGGCACGCTGAGCCGCGTGGCGTCGCGGGCCATGCTCGCCGACTTCTCGCTGGAGAGCGGCAGCACCGGCGGGCCGGTGTTCGCGGCCGCCGGCCAGGTGGTGGGCCTCACCTCGTTCGTGGGCGAGAAGGAAGGCGACCGGCGCCGCGAATCGCGCGTCGTGCGCATCGATGCGGTGTGCGACGCGGTGGCCGCGGCCGAGAAGATGCTCGCGACCGCCGACCGCGCCGAGTGCCACACACCTGCCCATCGAGCCGGCCCAGGCGATCCCGGTCGAGGTGCTCGAGGCGGCGGCCAAGCGCCGGGCGGGCAGTCTCAGTCCGTACCGCGCGGCGTCCACGGATTTCGACCTCGCGTTCCTCACCCCGGTCGTCGCCTACGCCGGCCTGCAGTCGATGGACTTCAGCAACTGGCACGACTACGTGGCCGACACGCCGGCGGTGCTGCTGGTGCGCGTGACGCCCAAACAGGTGGAGAACTTCTGGACCACGGTGGCGCGCGGTGCCGCCCGGCTGCAGGGTCTGGCGCTCCCGCCCATCACGCACGTCAAGTCGGGCTTCGCCCGCCTGCGCGCGTTCTGCGGCGGGGCCGAGGTGGCGCCCATCCATCCGTTCCTGCTCGAACGGCGCGTGTCGGAACGCGAAGCCGTCTACGAAGGGCTCTATGCGTTCGACCCCGGCGCCTTCGGGCCGCACTGCGCCACCGTGGAGTTCGAGCTGTTCTCCGACAAGGCGCCGGCCAAGGCCGATCGCGCGGTCATCGAGGCCAAGGTGATCCAGCAGATCTGGCAGGACTTCGCGCCGCATCGAGCGCAGCCGTAAGGTGGCCGCCGTCACCTCCACCCTGTACGACCTGCTGCCGCCCGGCCGCGACGCCTCGAGCAGCGACCTGCTCGACCGCTTTCTCGACTACGTCGAAGACCGCGGTCTGGCGCTCTATCCGGCGCAGGAAGAAGCCATCCTCGCGCTGCTCGACGGGCAGAACGTCATCCTGAACACGCCCACGGGCTCGGGCAAGTCGCTCGTGGCCTCGGCCATGCTCTTTGCCGCGCTGGCGCGGGGCGAGCGCGCGGTCTACACCTGCCCGATCAAGGCGCTGGTGAACGAGAAGTGGATGGCGCTCTGCCGCGATTTCGGGCCCGAGATGATCGGGCTCTCGACCGGCGACGCCTCGGTGAATCGCGACGCGCCGATTCTGTGCTGCACGGCCGAGGTGCTCGCCAACATCGCGCTGCGGCAAGGGCGCCGACGCCGACCTGCAGCACGTGGTGATGGACGAGTTCCACTACTACGCCGACCGGGAGCGCGGCTCGGCCTGGCAGGTGCCGCTGCTCACCATGCCGCAGACGCGCTTCCTGCTGATGTCGGCCACGCTCGGCGACACCACGCCGTTCGAGGGCGTGCTCACGCGCCTGAATGGACGCGGCAGCGTGACCGTCAAGTCGGGCCTGCGGCCCGTGCCGCTCGAGTTCACCTACGCCGAGACGCCGCTCGCGCACACCATCGAGCAGCTCGTGGAAGAGGGCAAGACGCCCGCCTACGTCGTGCACTTCACGCAGGCCGACGCCGCCGCCAGCGCGCAAGACTTCACCAGCCTGAAGATCGCCACCCGCGAGCAGAAGAACGAGATTGCCGCGCGCCTCGAAGGCGTGGACTTCTCGAGCCCCTACGGCCCGTCGGTGCGCAAGTGGCTGAAGCACGGCATCGGCCTGCACCATGCCGGGCTGCTGCCCAAGTACCGGGTGCTGGCCGAGCAGCTCGCGCAGCTCGGGTTGTTGCGCGTCATCTGTGGCACCGACACGCTCGGCGCCGGCATCAACGTGCCGATCCGCACGGTGGTGCTCACCAAGCTGTGCAAGTTCGACGGGCAGAAGACCACACGCCTCAGCGCCCGCGAGTTCCACCAGATCTCCGGCCGCGCCGGCCGCAAGGGCTTCGACGACCACGGCTACGTGGTGGCGCAGGCGCCCGAACACGTCATCGAGAACCTGCGCCTGGCCGAGAAGGCGGCCCGCGACGGACGCAAGGTGGTGAAGCGCCGCCCGCCCGAGTTCAACTACGTGGACTGGGATCTGAACGTGTTCACACGGCTCACCACCGCGGCTCCCGAGCCGCTCGTGTCGCGCTTCGACGTGTCGCACGGCATGTTGCTCAACGTGCTCAGCCGTCGCGGCGACGGGTGCGACGCCATGCGCCGGGTGATTCGCGACAGTCACGAGACGCCCGCGCAGAAGGTCAAACATCGCCGCCGCGCCTGGCAGCTCTTCCGGGCGCTGGTGTCGCGGGGCATCGTCGAGTTCGCGCCCGACGACGCCACGGGCGCGCACCTGCGGGTGAACATCGACCTGCAGGAAGACTTCTCGATGGATCACGCGCTGTCGCTCTATCTGATCGAGACGATTCCGCACCTGGACCCGCACTCGCCGACCTATGCGCTCGACCTGCTCACGCTGGTGGAGTCGATACTCGAGAATCCCGAGCTCATCCTGCGCCGCCAGTTGGACCGCGCAAAGGGCCTGGCGGTAGCGCAGATGAAGGCCGACGGCATCGAGTACGACGCGCGCATGGCCGAACTCGAGAAGCTCGAGTATCCCAAGCCGCTGCGCGATTTCGTCTACGACACCTTCAACGCGTTTGCCGAGCGCCATCCCTGGGTGGGGCAGGAGGCCATCCGTCCCAAGTCGATCGCGCGCGACATGTTCGAGAGTTACAAGTCGTTTGCCGAATACGTGATGGAGTACGACCTCGAACGATCGGAAGGCCTGCTGCTGCGCCACTTGAACAGCGTCTACAAGGTGCTGAGCCAGACGGTGCCGGCGTCGACCAAGAACGACGAGGTGCTGGAGGCGGAGTGGTACCTGCGCGCGCTCGTGCGCGGCGCCGATGCGAGCCTGGCCGACGAGTGGGAGAAGATGCGCGACCCGTCGTATCAACCGCTGGCGCCGGCGCGCGGGTTCGCTGCGCTCGCGGCCAAGCCCGCCGTCGTCGTGCCCTACGACCTGACCACCGACGCGGCGGCGTTCCTGGCGGCCATTCGCGCCCGGGTTTTCGGCGCGCTCAAGGCGTGGGCGCGCGGCGACGCCGATGCGATGCTCGCGGCGCTCGACCCGCCCGCTGAGGACGCCGGAGCGGCCACGGCGGCCGATGCCCGCGCGGCCTTCGACACCTTCGTGGCCGAGCACGCCGGCCTGCGCCTCGACCCCGAGGCCCGCAACGCACGGCACACCCATCTCGACCAGCGCGACGCGCCGGCGCTGTGGCGCGTGCAGCAGGTGCTCGTCGACGCCAGCGACCTCAACGACTGGAGCGCGGAGTTTGCGGTGGACGTGACGGCCTCGCGCGCCTCGCAGCAGCCGGTGGTGTGGCTGCACCGCATCGGCCCGATCGGGTGAGCCGCCGGATGACGTTACAGCGGTGCCTGTTCTTCGCGAGTGTGATGGCCGTGGCCGTGAGCCTGCCGGCGTCGGCGCAGACCATGGGCGCGGGTGGTGCGGCGGTGCTCGACGACGGGCGGCCGGTGCCCGTGCCGCCGGCCGTGATTGCCGGCAACGACCGCGGCGTCACCGTGCGGGCCACGCGCATCACGACGCCGATGACCATCGACGGGCGCCTCGACGAAGCCGTCTACGCGCAGGTGCCGGCCATCACCGCGTTCGTGCAGCAGGAACCGCGCTACGGCACGGCCGTGTCCGAAGCCACGTCGGCGTGGGTGTTCTACGACGACGCCAACTTCTACGTGGCCTGTCGCTGCCTGATGGCCGACATGGGTCAGGTGGTGGCCAACGACATGCGTCGCGACAGCACCAACCTGCGGCAGAACGACAACTTCGGGGTGTTCCTCGACACCTTTCACGATCGCCGGAACGGCTACCTCTTCTACGTGTCGCCGGTGGGCGGCATGTTCGACGGGGCCACGGCCAACGAGCGCACCAACAACGCCGACTGGAACACGGTGTGGAACGCGAAGGTGACCCGGTCGGCCGACGGGTGGTCGGCCGAGATCGTGATCCCCTTCAAGTCGCTGCGCTATCGGCCGGGGCGCGAGCAGGTCTGGGGCATCAACCTGCGCCGCACCATTCGCGGCCGCAACGAATACGCCTACATCGCGCCGATACGGCCTGAGTGGGGCGTGGGCGGCTTCTTCCGCGCCTCGGCCGCGGCCACGCTGGTGGGCCTCGAGGTGCCGTCGGCCGGCAAGAACCTCGAGATCAAGCCCTACGCCGTGTCGCGGCTCACGACCGACCGAATCGTCACACCACAGGTGCGCGACGATCTGACGCAGGACCTCGGCATCGACGTGAAGTACGGCGTGACCAAGAGTCTCGTCGCCGACTTCACCTACAACACCGACTTCGCGCAGGTCGAGGTGGACGAAGCGCAGGTCAACCTCACGCGCTTCAATCTGCAGTTTCCGGAGAAGCGCGACTTCTTCCTGGAAGGGCAGGGCATCTTCGCGTTCGGCGGAGTGGGCGGATTCTCGGGCTCGGGCAGCGGCGACGCGCCGACGATCTTCTACAGCCGTCGCATCGGCCTCGAAGGCGCCAGCGCCGTGCCGATCAGCCTGGGCGGCCGCCTGGCCGGTCGGGTGGGCCAGTACAGCATCGGCGCCCTCAACATCTCGACCGACCCGGTGTCGTCGCCGGCCGTGGCCGGCACCAACTTCTCTGTGCTGCGCGTGCGCCGCGACGTGATGCAGCGCAGCTCGATCGGGGCGCTGCTCACGCACCGTTCCGACTCGCGCGTGGCCGCGGGCGGCAATCAGGTGCTCGGTCTCGACGGCACCTTCGTGCTGTCGCAGAACGCCACGCTGGGCGGCTACCTGGCGCATTCGCGCACGGCCGGACGCG
The DNA here is from genome assembly GCA_963814395.1 of uncultured Acidobacteriota bacterium. Lineage (GTDB taxonomy): Bacteria > Acidobacteriota > Vicinamibacteria > Vicinamibacterales > UBA2999 > CADEFD01. Next base: position 85,369 of record CAWFCS010000017.1, on the reverse strand, counting down.
CTCGTGATGCCCTCAGCTACAGGGCCAACTTCAACTACGGCGCGGATCGCTACGGCCTGCAGCTCGACCGCACGGTGGTGGGCGACGGCTTCAATCCAGAAGTGGGCTTCCTGCGCCGCACCCAGTTCCGCAGCAACTACGGGTCGCTGCGCTTCAGCCCGCGGCCCCGGCGCAACGCCACGATTCGCCAGTACTTCTACGAGAGCACGTTCGACTACACCACCAACAACCAGAATCAATTGGAATCGCGCACCATGACGGCCTCGGCGCGGGCCGACCGGCAGAACAGCGACAGCGTTCAGGTGACCTATTTCAACGAGTCCGAGTTGCTGCGCCGGCCGTTTACGCCAGCGCCCGGCATCACCGTACCCGCGGGCCGCTATGGATTCCAGCACGCCGGCGCGTCGTGGACGCCTGGGCAGCAGCACCGGCTCTCAGGCGTGCTCGCGGTGGACGTGGGCCAGTTCTACGACGGCACGCGGCAGACCGCCTCGGTGAACGCGCGGCTGGGCATCACCAATCAGTTTGGGATCGAGCCCAACATCTCACTGAACTGGCTGTCGCGCGCGGGCACGAGCGCGACCGTGCGCGTGGCCGGCGCCCGCGCCACCTACACCATGACGCCGCGCATGTTCGTAGCGGTGCTGGTGCAGCATTCCTCCACCACCCGGTCGCTGGCCGCCAACCTGCGCTTCCGCTGGGAGTATCAACCGGGCAGCGAGCTCTTCGTCGTCTACTCCGACGCGCACGACACGTCGGGCACCTTAGGACCGTACGAGTTGCAGAATCGCGGCGTGGTCGTGAAGTTCAACAAGCTGTTCAGGTTCTAGCGAGGCAGCGCTAGGGACGAGGCAGCGCCGGGGCTGCCGCCAGCTGTTCGGCCTCCCGGGCTTCGCGTCGTGCACGTGTGTCCTGCTCCCAGGCCACTGGATCGAGCCCTCAACAGGAGGGCGGGTTCATCCAGTAGCCCTGCCAGACCTGCCGAAGGGAGAGCATGACGTCTCGTAGTGCCATGGGTCCATGCTACACGCTTTGCGCGAACTGGATCGCCCAGCCAGTCGCAGTCGGCCCAGGGCAGAGACTGGACGCGCGATGAAGTCGAGGCGATTGTCGCCGACTACTTTGCCATGCTCGAAGCCGAACTCGAGGGTGAGAGCGACAGCAAGGTCGAACACAACCGTCGACTACAGGGCGTCACCGGCCGGACCAAGGGCTCCATCGAGTTCAAGCACCAGAACATCAGTGCGGTGGCCCTACGTCGCGGAGACCTGTTCGAGTTCATCCTCGTGCAATTGAAGGGCGGGGATGCCCGTGAGCCAAGCGACAGCGATGTCGTGAGATTGCGGACGGTGGCGGGCCAGATTGGGGCCACGCGGGTGGTGCTCTGCTCCTGGAAGGACAGGGCGCGCAGCACTTACCAGATTGACGCAGACGGCTGGGCCGAGTGCGTCTCCGCGCGCGTCGCGTGCGCGTGAGCGACATCGCCGGAGGTACCTGAACACGCAGGCCTCGCAGCGGCGGAGGGCACGAGTCGCGGCTGGACGCGCGAGGACCTATACGATCGTGGCCGCGCTCGGTGACACCAACGTGCTGGTCTACCGCTACGACGCCCGCTTTCCAGTGAAACAGCGGACGCCCACCGTGACCCGGCCTCGGGCTGGCGCGGAATCGCTGCTGCAGCCGGCCGACGCGCGCCGAGAGGCCCGCTCGCTCCGACCTGGACCGTGGAATAATCGCACAGCCTCCGGACATTGACACTCCAGCCGTGATGGCGCATCCAAGCGGTGCGGCCATGGCCGGGCGATGACTGGCGAGATGGCAAGACCCAGGCCCCAAGGAGGGGTGTCGATGTGAATGTGAAACGACTGCTCTCGACCGGTGCGCTCGCCGCCCTGGTCACCGTGGCCACTTCAGTTGGCGGCGCCCAGCAGCCCGCCCCCGTCGTCGACACGTCGAAGTTGGGCCCGCAGGTGGGGGCCACCGTGCCGCCGGTGTCCGGCGTCGACCAGTTCGGCAAGACACAGTCGCTGGCATCACTCTCTGGACCGAAGGGGCTGATGCTCGTCTTCAGCCGCTCGGCCGACTGGTGACCGTACTGCAAATCGCAGCTCGTGGAGCTGCAGGGCCGCTACGACGAGATCAAGCAGCAAGGGCTGGGGCTCGTGTCGATCACCTACGATCCGCCCGAGACGTTGAAGAAATTCGCCGACTCGCGCGGCATCACGTTCCCTCTGGTCTCTGATCCCGGATCGGCGATCATCAAGCGCTACGGGCTGTTCAACGCCACCGTCGATGCGCAGACGCGGGCCTACGGCATTCCGCACCCGGGCACGTTCATCCTCGACCCCAAGGGCGTCGTGGTGGCGCGCTTCTTCGAAGACGCCTATCAGGAGCGCTACACGGCTTCGACGATCCTGGCGACACTGGGCGGAACCCCCGCCGGTGCCACCGTTACGACGTCCACCAGCCATCTGGCCCTCACGGCCACGATCAGCGACGCCGAGGCCGCGCCTGGGCATCGGCTCACCATCGTGGCGCAGGTCACGCCTCGACCCGCGATGCACCTCTACGCACCTGGGAAGCACGACTACCAGGTGGTGCGGCTCACCCTCGATCCGCAGCCGTGGCTCAAGGCACACGACACCGTGTATCCGGCCTCGGAGATCTACCACTTCAAGCCGCTCGACGAGCGGGTCGAGGTCTACTCGAAGCCGTTCCGGCTGCTGCGCGACGTCACCTTGCTTGCGACCCCCGAGATGCAGAAGCTGCTCGGCAGCATGCCCTCGGCCACCATCACCGGCGCGCTCGAGTATCAAGCGTGCGACGACAAGGTGTGTTTCAATCCGGCCCGCGTGCCGGTGCGCTTCACGGTCACGCTCAAGGCGCTCGATCGCAAGCCTGCCGGCAACTAGGTGAGACGCGTCCATCCACGTCTGGCGGCAGCGACCATCCTGGTGGTCGCCGCCGCGTGGCGTGTGCTCGCGCAGGCGCCGCCGCTCGCCACCGCCGACGGCGTGCTCGAGTTCGTGGCCAACACGGCCGACGGCACGCTCACCGTGACCGATCGCCTCAACCGCACCACGCTCAGCCGCAGCCTGGTCTGTCCTCGGCCGATCCTTGGTGGACTGACGCCCGACGAGGTGTCGGTCCTGGTGCTCTGCACCGGATCGAACGAGCTCGTGTTCCTCAACACGGCGGCCTTCGACGTCACGGCGCGGGTGTCGCTCGCGGGGCGACCCGCGGCCCTGACCATCACGGCCGACGGCGGCCATGCCGATGTGCGCGCTGACGACGGCACGGCGTTGGCCCTGGTGGATCTCGCACGGCAACGCCGCGTAGGGCGCCTCGACGGCCGCAGCCCGGGCCGGGCGACCTCGGGCCGGCCCAACGAACTGGTCTTCCTGGGCATGATCCACGGCGAGCACCGCACCAGCACCCGCTACAGCCTCGAGGTGGTGCGGCGTCTGGTCGAGGCCATCGATCCGGACTACTGGCTCACCGAGATCTCGCCGAATCGACTGGCCCGGGCCACCGAGGAATTTGCGCGCACCGGCGCCGTGGCCGAAGCGCGCGTGTCACGGTTCCCGGAATACGTGGACGTCCTGTTTCCGCTGTCCCGCACGATGCGCTTCACGGTCTACGGCACGGCGGGCTGGAACCACCCCATGGACCGCTATCGCCGGGAGCGGCTCGCGGCGATCGCGGCGGATCCACAGCGCCGCGGTGACTGGCAGGCATATCAGACCGCCATCGCCGAGAGCGAGCGGCAGCTGGCCGCCGGCGGCGCTGACGACGACCCCCGCTGGATTCATACCGACGCCTACGACGCGGCGCAGCGCGTGCAGCTCGACGTCTACAACGATCGCTTCGACGGCGAACTGGGCACGGGCGGGTGGAACACGATCAACCGCGCCCACTACGCGAACATCACGCGCGTGCTCGATCAGCACCGCGGCGAAGGCGCGCGCCTGCTCATCACCTACGGCGCCGGGCACAAGAGCTGGATGCTGCCGAGACTGCGTCAACGGCCCGACCTGACCGTGCTCGAGGTGGCGCCGTTTCTCGACCGGGCCGGCGTGCCCGGCCCGCGCTGAGCTACGCCTCGACCTCGACGCCCAGGCCGTCTGCGATGCGGTTCACGAACGCGAAGTAGGCCACGATGGCGCAGGCGTCGTGAATGGCGCGGTCGTCATAGCCCTGGGCCCGCAGGTCGTCGATGTGTGTGGCTCGAATCGCCGCCGGGGCGATCGTGAGCACGTCGGCGTAGGCGAGCAGCGCGGCTTCACGCGCCGATAGCCCGGGCGCCGACAGCGGCGACGTTTGCAGGCCGGCCACGACAGCGTTCTGGTCGTCGGGCGCGACGCCGGCCTTCGAAAGAATCAGACGGAGTCCCGCTCCGTGATGGTGCACTCAATAGTGGCACCCGTTGAGCGCCGAGACACGTACCCCGAGCAGCTCGCGCTCGCGCCGGCTGAGCGGGCCAGGCCGGTGCATCAACTGCTTGTAGAGCTCCCAGTGCTGGCGCATCACGGCCGGATGCACGGCGTGCACCTGGATGATGTTGTCGGGGTCGGCCACGCGCTCTTCGGGCGCCAGCGATTCGGGTGGAACGGAGCGGATGAACGCCATGAGCTTTCGGTTCCTCAGCGCGTGCGTGCGCGCATCAGCGCTTCGAGCCCGGCGGGCGTGCGCGCCACCTGGCCGGTCAGGTTCTCACGGCCAGCCGCCGTGATCAGGATGACGTCCTCGGTGAACACGCTGATGCCCCGATCGTGATTGTCAGTACCACGGCTCTACGGTGATGACCATGCCTGGGGCCAGCGGCACGTCGTCCACCGACGGGTCGCCCGACGACAGCCCGAGGTGGTGGCCGAAGAAGGCGCCGGTCTGCATGTAGGGGCGTGCGTTCGCGGGGATGGCGCCCTCAGCGACGCGCTGCACCTCACCCAGCGTGACGCCCGGGCGCATCGCCGCGATGATGGCATCCGCCACGCCAACCTCCATCGTCAGGATCGCGCGCTGGTCGTCGCTGAAGCGGCCCGACACGGGGAACGTGCGCCCCGTGTCGCTGACGTAACCCTGCCATTCACACCCGACGTCGAAGATCACCAGCTCGCCGTCGCGCATGGCCCGGTTGCGTCGGTCGTTGTGGGTGGCCAGGATGCGCCACGGCCACAGGGCGTTGGGGCCCGACTTGATGATCGACGCAAACGGCAGGCGCTGCGCGCCGCCCCGTTTGTAGAACGCTTCGAGTTCGGCCTCGAGGGCGCGCTCGTCGATGCCGTCCTTCACGAAGCGCGCCGCGTGCGCGATGCCCTCCACGCCGAGCGCGGCCGACCGCCGCATCAGGGCGATCTCCGCCGGCGATTTCACCATGCGCGTGAGGGCGACGTCGCGATAGGCGCTGGCCATGCGCGCCGTTGGCTGACGCTGCCGCAGCCACGCCACGAAGTGGGCGAGCGGTGACGGCGGCTGCGTAGGGCCGGCGTCGTTCGGAGGCACCGAGCCCGGCCCGCCGGGGTCGACGCGCAGCAAGCGGCCGGCCGCGATCCAGCCGGCGAGGTCGGTCTCGAACTGCGCCATCGGTCGGATGTCCGCCAGGCCCGCGCGCGTGCCGAATCCGGGGTCGGCCTGCAGCGGCCGCCCCGGAAAGTCGTTGCGCCGCGAGGCGTTGTCGAAGCGGCTGTCGCGGGGTGGCGCATACAGGGTCGTGCGGCCGGTGTCGCTGTCGAGGGCGGCAACGGCGTCTGGTACCTCGAGTCCGGTCAGGTACCAGAACGTATCGAGCTGGCGGAACGTGAAGCCCTCCGAGACTCCGGATGCCGCCGGCGTGAGGAAGATGCCACCGCCGCTGGCTCGCAGGTGCGCGGCGAGCGTGGTCTGCCGGGACGCGAACTCCGCGGGAGGAAACGGCAGCGCCGTCCAGTCGAAGTAGCGCTGCTCAGGAGTGCGCTGCGCGGCCAGTGGCGCGGCCATCGCCCCGCACACCGCCAGCAGCCAGGCGGCGTATCGCCGACGCGTCATGGCCGTGCCTCCGTGCCGGTGCCGCCGACCGACACGCGTGTGACGTGGGGCGAAACCGCTTGGCCCCGGCCGAAGCCGCCGACGATCCACCACGCACCGGCGGCCCCGACCAGGCCTCGATGATCCATGGTGGGCGCGTCCACGACCGGGCCGGCCACCCACGCGTCCTTCGCCGTGTCGTAGATCCATGACGACGACTCCGGCTCCGAGGGACGGCCGTCGTAGCCGAGGCCGTTGTAGTTGTACGGATTGGTGGTGCCGCCCACGAACATGATGCCGGTGTGCGCGGCCGTTCGCACGGCACCGGCCGCCGCCCGGTAGCGCGGCGCCCCTGGATGCGCGGCAATCGCCCGCCAGGCAATGACACTGGGATCCTCTGGGTTGATGTCCCCGCGGTAGCACTCCGCGCTCGGTCCGTATTTCGGCGTGACCGCCCCGAGCATCCTCGCGCCGCCGCAGTACACAAGCGTGTCGTCGATGAGGCCGCCCGCGTGGCCGAAGACGGGCGTGCCTGGAATGGGCGTCGCCGCCAGCCAGCGATCGGCGGCAGGATCGTAGGCCTGCACGGTCGTGACCGTGCGATCGGTGGCCCAGCCGCTGACGAGAAAGATCAGGCGATCGCGCCACACGCCCGACACCGTGTCGTCGAGGGGCACTGGCGCATCGGCGCCGCGGGTGTAGCGTCGCTCGGCGATCAGGTAGATGTCGGTCGCCGGGCTGGTCGTTTCCTTGCCGTCCGCGGCCACCTCGTAGCCCCCGAACACGAACACTCGCGGCCCCACGGCCTGCGCCGTGGCCGCCAGCCGCCCGACCGCGCCGGGCACATCGGGCAGCGGTTCCCAGCGGGCGGTGGCGAGATCGAGTGCGAACGCGCGCGTCGTGATTGCCGCGTGATCGCGCCCCGTGCCCAGGCCGAGAAAACTGAAGAGGTGCGGGCGGCCGTCGACCATCGCTGCCGCCACGGCGTTGTTGGCGACCGGCACCGGAAGCGCGGGGCCAGCCTCGGTCGTCCAGCGCGCAGCGCCTCCCGCAGCGGGCGCTGGCGCGGGGCGTCCGCACGCCGCCGTGAGTAACATCAGCACGATCGGAAGTCGGATTCGAGGCCGCACGGCCGGAGGGTATCATGTCAGGAATGCGTAACCTCCTTGCCTGTGTGCTCATCGCCGTTGGGCCGGCGCTCGCGGCCGGTCAACCGGCCGAGTCGAAGGACGTCGCCGACATCAGGGCGGCGCTGGTCGCCATGTGGGACGCGATCGAGAAGGGCGACGTGGATCGCTATGCGACCTACGTGCATCCCGACTTCACGTCGTTCGGCGAGAACGACACCTACCTCACCGAAGGCAAGGACGCCGAGGTGCGCAACTACCGGGCCTACCTGCAGCGGGCCACGGGCGTGCACACCGACATGCACCAGCCGGTCATCACGGTACGAGGGGACACGGCCTGGATCACCTACTACTGGACCGACGCGGGCACGCTCGACGGCAAGCGCTTCACGTCGCGCGGCAAGTCGACGCGCATCTTCGTCCGCGACGGTGGGCGTTGGCTGTGCATCCACGGCCACTACACCGCGGTGTCGTAGCGCGGCCTCGCGGCGCGCGCCACGGGCCGCGTCGCCCTACGACGATCGGCCGGGCGACCTGGCGCGCGTGCCGGCCCGAACTCGAACGCGTCGTGAATGAGAAGGTCGACAGCGGGCTCTACCAAACGGCCAGCGAAGTGGTCCGCGAGGCCCTGCGTCTGCTGAAGGACCGAGACTATGCGCGCGAACGCCTTCACGCCGACGTGCAGGCGGGCTTCGATGCGTTGGCGCGTGAGCGGGGACGCACCTACGACCAAGCGTCCGGCCGTCACCTGGCCGAACAGATCAAGACTCGCGGGCGAGCGTCCCGCGCCAAGAAGCCCTGACGTGCCCTACCGGCTCTCGTCCCTGGCCTTGCGGCGGCGTGCGGAACGACTCGTGGCGCAGCACGCCGACTTGCTGAGGTCGGAATGGGAGATGGCGACGGTCTTCCAGACCGGTGCCTTCCGCCTGGCGGCTGTGTTCCCCGGTTTTCGGGTCTCAACGCGTCGGACGGGGCGAGACGTCCGCGGATCGAGCGGTTTCGGGCCCGCTCCTGAACGCTGGCAGGGACACTTTCAGGGACAATCCTGGGGACAACGCGTCGGTCCGTAAGTCCAACCGTGTCGTATACTGAGGAAATTCGTCGCGGTGAGGTGGCTGAGTGGCCGAAAGCGGCGGTTTGCTAACTCGGGTCCGGCTCACGATTCAGGCTTGGAATCACGCGATTTCTGGCCTGTTCTTGCGTACGAGCGTTGAAGGCGTTGGTTGCCGTTGGATCAGGATCGGACTGCGTCCGGGCACAGTCTTGGGCACAGTGACAGATGTCAGGAAATGACATTTCTTGACATTACTTGTTACCGATCCTAGTCTTCGACATTGAGGTCTGAGACCCGTATGAATGTGTCACTGACGCCCGAACTCGAACGGCTCGTGAATGAGAAGGTTGAGAGCGGGCTCTACCAGACCGCCAGCGAAGTGGTCCGCGAGGCCCTCCGTCTGCTAAAGGACCGGGACTACGCGCGCGAACGCCTCCACGCCGACGTGCAGGCGGGCTTCGATGCGTTGGCGCGTGAGCGGGGACGCACCTACGACCAAGCGTCCGGCCGTCACCTGGCCGAACAGATCAAGGCTCGCGGGCGAGCGTCGCGCGTTAAGAAGTCCTGACATGCCGTACCGGCTCTCGTCCCTGGCCGAACAGGATCTTGACGAGATCTGGTTGTACGTCGCTGAGGACGCGAGCGCCGATACCGCGGACCGATTGATCGACGACCTCGTCAACCGCTTCTCCCTCCTGGCGGAACAGCCCCGGATGGGCCGCCTTCGTCCGGAATTCGGTGCTGGGGTTCGGTCTTTTCCTGTCGAGAACCACGTCATCTACTACCGGCACGAGCACGAGGTATTGATTGCCAGAGTGCTCCACGGTCGACGTGATCAAGGCGCTGCGTGGACTGAATCCTCCTGAACACTGGGTTCGCGCCGAGGGTTGCTGTCGACGGCTACGACGGCGGCCGTCTCAGGACCATCAGTGGCTTCGCAATCGACGGTGTGTGGCGGCTGAGCCCTCGCAGAACGGCATCGAGCACCAGGTCGAGATCCTTGCCCACATCCTCCGCCAGAAAGCGAAGAACGAGGTAGTCGCTCTCCTGAAGCAGCTGATCCTTGCGGCGATCCCGTCGGTAGGCGACGGGGTCCGCGAGGTGCTGCGCACCGTCCAGTTCGATCGCGACGCGCGCATCGGCGCACAGAAGATCGACCTCCAGACGGCTCTGGCCGTCGAATGGCATCGGGAGCGCGACGTTCAGACCAAACCGCCCCTTGGTCTCAGGAAGCGTCTCGAGCCGTCGGAAAAAGAACGCCTCCGTCGCGCTCCGGGCTCGCTCCACCCCAGCGGCGTCCTCAGGGAACGCCCGCGCTACGTGCACGAACAGGCTCGCGAGCGGCGTATCCACGCCGTCTCGGACCAGTCGGCGGACGCTGCCTGAATAGTCACGCTTCCAGACCGGATCGGACGGCAAGACGACGTCGGAAGGCCATCCAGGAATCGCGCTGGCTGGCAACAGGACCGTGTAGCCGACGGCCTCATACCCGCGGCAGCGGCGATCGAACATGCGCGCGAGCATGGGGACGTTGAGATCCGCATAGTCGTAGATCCGGACTTCACGCTTGCTGTCGTAGAGCCGGTGCAGGCGGCCGGCGTACTGCGCGATGGTGCCACGCCATGAGACGGGCAGCGTGAGAAACAGTGTGTCCAGTCGAGGGTCGTCGAAACCCTCGCCGACGTACTTGCCCGTGGCCAGGATGACCCTGGCCTCATCCCGAGGAATCGCGGCCAGACGATCGCTGAGCGCCTGTCGGTGCTTTTTGCCCTTGCCCGCGCGCAACACGACCAGATGGCGAACGACTTGGACGAGCTCGTGCTCCAGACGGTCGAGATGCTCGTTACGCTCCGTGAGCACAAGCGGCGAGCGCCCCGCAGTGACTGACTCGACGACGTCGGCGCAGATGCGCCGGTTGCGAGCATCATCGACCACCAACTCCTGATACAGGGTTTGGAACTCGACGCGCTGGTCCGGGTGCAGAGCCCTGGCAGGTTGGAACGACGTGGGTTGGACGAGGGCGAAATGTTCGAACGGTCGAGCCGCCGCTTGAACGCGCGCGCTCACCCGGTGCCGGACCGGCCCACACTGCATGAAGATGATCGGGTGATGGCCGTCCTTCCGCGCCACCGTCGCCGAGAGTCCGAGCACGAATCGCGCCTTGGCCTGGCGCGCGACCTGCTCGAAGCTGTGGGCTGACAGGTGATGGCACTCATCCACGATCAGGTGACCGTAGGCGGCCACCCGATCGTCGACGACGCCCTGCTTGACCAGGCTCTGAATCAGCGCCACATCCAGAAGTCCGGTCGGTGTGTTGCGTCCGCCGCCGATGCGCCCGATCGACTTGACGGGGACGCCGAGAAACGTCGAGAGGCGCTCGACCCATTGATCGAGGAGCTGGCGCCGATGAACGAGCACGAGCGTGCTGACGCCGCGCTTCGCGATCAGCCACGCGCCGACGACCGTCTTGCCGAATGCGGTGGTCGCTGCCAGCACGCCGGTGTCATGAGCGAGGACCGTGTCCGCCGCGACCTGTTGTTCACGCCGCAGTTCGCCGTGAAAAGCCAGGTCGAGCGGTCGACCGGCGTGGCGTTCGTCTCGAACAGACGGGCGAATTCCAAGGTTGTGGAGCGTGTCTCGCAGCTCCTCGAGACAGCCTCTGGGAAGACCGACGTGATGGGGGTGGTCCTCGGCGCAGGCAATGACGCGCGGCGTGTCGTGCGTCGACCGCCGCATCGACTGCGCCTTGTAGAACTCGGGGTTCTGGAAAGCCGCCAGGCGGAGAAGGCGGTTCCGCAGCCCAGCGTGGAGTCCCTCCTTGGCAACATATATCTGGTTCCCCAGCACCAGCTCCAGTGTTGGCGGGAGCTCGCCGGAGATCTGCGGTTCCCGATAGCGACGGGACGGTGGCAGGCTCCACGGTTCATCTTCACCGTCTTCTTGCGGCGGCAGCCGAACGCCGAGGATGCGCCCGCGGCGCTCGGCCTCCTGAACAAGGTGTTCGACCTGCGAGCGTCCGACCTTGCGGATGCGCGCCAGAAACGCCCACTGGTCGGCCCATGGTACGAAGTGCTCGTCGAGAAACACGCTGTGGCCGCGCTCGCGTGGCCCCTTCTGGAGCGGCAGGGCAATGAGATTGCCGAACCCACCTTGCGGCAACGTATCTTGATTGGGAAAGAGCCGGTCGTACGAATCCAGGCCGACGTCGGGGCGTTCGTCCATGGTTTCGGTCAGCAGATGCGAACCGAGCCGCCGCGCGAGTGCCGCTGTAATTGCCTGCTCGAAGAAGATCCAGACATGCCCGCCTCGCCCCGACCGTGACCGCTCCAACGCGGCATCGAGGTCGAGGCGCCGACACGTCTGCAGAAACGCCGCCGCATCGTCCTGCCATTTCGCCTTGTCGAAGTCGGCGGCGAGGAAGTTACACGACTCGTCGAGAAGCAGCGGATAGACGCCAGCCACGAACGGCTGACGGTGCTCGTCCTCGCCTGAAAGGTGCCAACGAATCACATCGTTGGTCACCGGCAGGAATCGTCGATGTTGGCAGGAGGCGCACTTGACGCGCGGCTTCTCGCAGATGCCGCGAACCCATTCGTTCAGACACGCCGGCGCGTATCCCGATTTCCCAGTCTTGCGACTCTCGAAGCGACGAGGGTAGACGTCGTCTCGGCCGCGGAACAGCGAGCGGAAGAGTCGAATCTTCGCCTCGGCCGGTGAGTGCTGGTTGACGAGTGCGAGTGGTGCGTCCATTGACCCCGGTCAAGCCATTGCAGGCGAGCTCCATCATCCACCCGTACGCGCCGCGCCAGACGAGCGGGGGACCACGCCGATGGGCACAGTTTCGGGGACAGTCTCGCTCGGTCGCGCGGCAACCGGCGTTGCGGAGTGCCGAATTCATTGGTAATTCAACGGCTGTGCCCGGAACTGTGCCCATTCCGCGGCCTGAAGACAGCGCAATTTCCTCAGCATTTCGCCGAAAGCGAATCTCGGAAAAACCGTCGCTTTGGAACGAGCTGAATGCCGATCCCGCAAGTGCCACCTTCTCGTATACTTACAGCCTGCGGTGAGGTGGCTGAGTGGCCTAAAGCGGCGGTTTGCTAAACCGTTGTAGGGGGTAAACCCCTACCCAGGGTTCGAATCCCTGCCTCACCGCCAGTTAAGTGTTTCTATTCATTGGGCTTGCCTCCGGAGACCCCTCCTCGTCTCCTCCAGGTCTCCAAGACTCTGCAAGCAGCGGAGCGCGTGACACCCCGCCCCGCCGGTTCCTCCAGCAGTCGAGTCGCCGCATCCAACGCCGCCGGACTCAGCCGCATCTTGACGCTACACTGCGGCCAAGGAGCCTGCGCCGCATGGAAGATCTCGTCCGGAGCAAGCGCGAACAGATACTTCGCGTAGCCCAACGGCATGGCGTGACCGCCGTGCGCGTGTTCGGCTCGATGGCGCGCGGCGATGCCGACCCGACCAGCGACGTCGATCTGTTGGTTGACGTGGGTCCGCAGCCCAGCGCCTGGTTTCCCGGGGGCCTGGTGGCCGACCTTGAACAGCTGCTCGGCCGTCGTGTGCAGGTGGTCACCGAGCGAGGGCTGGACGAGCGGCTGAGCGCCCGCGTGCGAGCCGAGGCCGTGCCTCTGTGAAGGACGACCGCGTCACCTGAGCCATGTCCTGCGCTGCATCGCGCGCATCGAGGGCTACACGGACGGCGGCCGCGACGCGTTCTTTGCCTCACACCTGATTCAAGACGGCGTGATCCGCAATCTGCAACCGTTGGTTGAGTCGAGCCAGCGACTGGGCGTGATCTGATCTGGCGGACGGATTCGCCGCGGCAATTGCAAGAGGCGTTCTTGCGTTTAGGGGAGACCTACCCGCAAGAAATCAGAGGCTGGGTGTCTGGAACGAACTTCGCAACTGGCTGGTGACGGCCGCGTAGCTCCGACGTCCTGCTAATTCTTTATTCCAGAATCTAGAATTTGGAATGCCTCAAGGCCTGTTGTCCCAGGACGTGATGGTGCTGGTCAAGCTGGTCGCCTATGGCGGGGAGCGCCCGTCGATGGCCCAGGTGGCGGGCGATCTGTCGCTCAGCCCGTCCCAAGTGCATGCGTCGCTCAAGCGGCTCGAGCGCTCCCGCCTGCTCGACGCACAGACCGGTCGCCCGCTACTGAAGGCGGTCGAAGAGTTCCTGGTCCACGCGGTGAAATACGCGTTCCCGGCCCAGCGTGGCGAGCCGACGCGGGGGCTACCGACCGCGCATGCGGCCGCGCCTCTGAGCAACCAGATCGTCAGCGCTGGCGAGCTGCCGCCTGTGTGGCCCGATCCCGATGGCGAGGTGCGCGGTGGCAGCTTCGAGCCACTGCACAGGGCCGTGCCGAAAGCTGCTCGAAAGGACCACAGACTCTACGAACTGCTGGCCCTCGTCGACGCGCTCCGGGATGGGCGTGTGCGTGAGCGGAAACTGGCTGAGAAGGCGCTGAGCGCGCTTCTTCGGAGCCTGCTTCGTGGCTGACCCGAACCGCGCCCTCTTCGAATCAGTGGTGCGGCTGCTCGCGCCCGTGCTCGACGAGCTGGTGTTCGTCGGTGGGTGCACGACGGGCCTGTTCTTTACCGACCCGGCTGCTGCCGGTGTTCGTCCCACCGTGGACGTCGACGCGATCGTCGACGTTGCGTCTTACGCCGGCGACGCGACGCTCGCCGATCGCCTGCGTGCCCTCGGCCTTGGCGAAGACACCTCACCCGGTGCGCCGATGTGTCGGTGGCGCCGCGATGGCATCGTGGTCGACGTGATGCCCGTGGACGAACGCATCTTGGGCTTCAGCAACCGATGGTATCCGGCGGCCCTGGCGACGGCACGCGCGCTCGACCTCGCCGATCACTGGGTCCGGTCGTCACTCCTGCGCTCTTCGTCGCGACGAAGCTCGAGGCCTTCCGGGGGCGCGGTCGCGGCGACTTCCTCGGAAGCCACGATCTGGAGGACATCGTCACCGTGTTCGATGGCCGTGCCGAACTGCCAGGCGAGATCGCTCAAGCGCCCGCCGACGTCCGCGACTACATCGCCGCGGAGTTGGGAGCGTTGCTCGGCAATCGCGACTTCCTCGACGCGCTGAGTGGCTTCCTGCCCCCGGATGCCGCGAGTCAGCGCCGCCGAGGAGCGATCGAAGCGCGGCTGCGCGACATCGCGGCTATCTGACCCGCGGTGGCGCGGGGGGCCTTCTCAACCGCACTTCTCCGCCCGAGGGTGGGGGCTGATGTGAACTCAAGACCGGCCACGCCGCAAGATCTCAGCGGCAAGAGGCGTTCTTGCGTTTAGGGGAGATCTACCCCAAGAAGTGCGATGGCTGGGTGTCTGGGACGAACTTCGCAACGGGATGGTCACCGCGGCGTAGTCTTCGCCTGGCTGGCGCCGCCTACGACGTCGGCGCCTCCCCTGCAATCTCGAGAATCATCTCGATCCAGAGTTCCAGCGTCAGGTCCTCGCGGTCCGGCCGGCCCAGTGTGGGCCGCAACTCGTCCTGGTAGCGGGACCGGAGGAGATCAGTGTCCAGCCCCGGGCCTCGCGCCAGGGCCACGACGTCTTCACGATCGCGGTCGGTGTTGCGCGCCAGCTTGGCCAGCACCAGGTCGTGACGCTCGAAGGCCAGCAGCCTCACGTGAGCCAGTCCCTCGACGTGCATGTCGATGAGCCGCGACTCGTAGTCGTCCGGCACCTCCGCGACGGTGACGACATCGATGTACGCGCGATGGCGCCGGTGCAGTGGGCTGCCCCTGCCGGCGCGCCGAGCGATCTCGGCGACCTCCGCACCGCGAACGTCGACGACGTCCACGTCGATCGTCGACCGAGTCACGCCGTAGTGCTCGGTGAGGACGAAACCGCCGAAGCAGTGCAGGTCACATGGGGACGAGAGCTCCTGGTCGAGCGCCTCGAAGAACGTGCGCCACGGTTCGTGCAGGACCTTACGCCGCATCGGGAATGTCCGCCACCGTCAGATTCGTCAACAGATTCCAGTGCGCAGCGTCGGGTGGGCGATGCTGCCGCAGCCACCGCCGCTCGGCATCCGACAGCGTGGCCCGGAAGGCGCCCTCGGCCGCAAGACGCGACCGCTCCAGCACGGCGCGCGCGGACGTGAGCTGCGCTCGGGCTTCGGCCTGGCCCTCGCGTTGCGCGGCCTCTGCCGCCAGCGACACCAGGAATCCCAGGCGGTTCTGCAGGTCGTCTGCCTTGGCGTGGCGGACCAGCCACGTCCAGTCGAGGTCGGCGTGCGCGACCAGTACCCACACGAGCGCCTCCACGACCCGGGCGTCGACATCCGGCGCGCGCAGGCAGCGAAGGACCACCTCGGCGGGATTCCGGCGCTCGCGACGCCGTGGGCGATCCGCGAATCGCGCGTAGCCGAGCGCGGCCAGCGCTCGGGCGGCCCCGCCGGCGTCATAGGCGCTGCTGTCCGCTGAGGCCGGCAGTGTCGACGGCGGCATCTCGAGCAGGCGCGCCAGGGTGCCTGCCAGCGCTGCTGGTACGGGGCGTGCGCCCCGTTCGAGCAGGCAGACGTAGCCCTGCGACACGCCCAGGCGCGTGGCGAGTTCGGCCTGCGTCCATTGACGGGCCGTCCGGGCGCGCTTCATCTGCAGCCTGGTCACGGATCAATTATTACATCATCTGTAATATCGATTGTGCGCGAATGACAGGCAGCCGATGCCCCGCCACGCGCCCGCGGCGGCGGGCTCGGCTGCTCTCTGCAAGATCCGCAGCCCAGAAGGCGTTCTATAGGGTAAGGGGACGTGTGTTCTTGAAAAGGCGATTGGCTGGGTGTCTGGGATTCGAACTGGGCCGCCATGGCCGTCTTCTCCAGGTCGTTGCTGGTTCTCGGTGGTCGGCCTTGACCCGTTGCTCGCCGGGCGTCGCCGGCGTCTCCACCACGTCTCCAAAACATCGGTGGAATCCCGAGGACCGCGGAGGACGGTTGCGGCCATCTTGATGCCCGCAACCCATTGGGACTCACACTCTTGTCGCCAGAAGTCGCGCGCCATCAACTAGTTAGAAAGACGCGTTGTTGGAATTCGAATCCCTGCCTCACCGCCAGTACTTTCGGCCGATTTACTGGCTGTTCGTCGGCTTGGGCCCCTCTTCACCCAAATCTCGTATCCCTGCCTCACGGCAAAGCCAAGTTCTTCTATCTACTGGGCTTGCCGCCGGAGGCCCTCCCCCGTCTCCACTCGCAAGCGCGAACAGATACTGCGCGTCGCCCGTCAACATGGCGTGACCGCCGTGCGCGTGTTCGGCTCGATGGCGCGCGGCGATGCCGGCCCGACCAGCGACGTCGATCTGTTGGGTTGACGTGGGTCCGCAGCCCAGCGCCTGGTTTCCCGGGGGCCTGGTGGCCGACCTTGAACAGCTGCTCGGCCGTCGTGTGCAGGTGGTCACCGAGCGAGGGCTGGACGAGCGGCTGAGCGCCCGCGTGCGAGCCGAGGCCGTGCCTCTGTGAGGGACGACCGCGTCACCTGAGCCATGTCCTGCGCTGCATCGCGCGCATCGGGGGCTACACGGCCGGCGGCCGCGACGCGTTTTTTGCCTCACACCTGATTCAAGACGGCGTGATCCGCAACCTGCAGACGTTGGCTGTCGCTCTTCGGGCATACAGGGAGGGCGAGGAGCTACAGGAGCCCCCCGGCCCCGCCAACCAGTAGGCGCCGAGATAGCCTGGATAGCCGCCACACGCAACGCCCTGCTCGGCGCTACAATCGGCGTCCATGGTCGGTCGCACCCTGGGGCACTACCGCGTGCTCGCCCAGCTAGGCCAGGGCGGAATGGGCATTGTGTATCGCGCGCACGATGTGCAGCTCAAAAGGGACGTTGCGATCAAGACGTTGCCCGCGGAGATCGCGGCGGACCCCGAACGCCGGCGGCGCTTCGTGCAAGAGGCCCAGGCCGCAGGTTCGCTGAACCATCCAAACATTGCCGCAATTCACGAGATTGGCGACGCGGATGGCGTCTCGTTCATCGTGATGGAATTGGTCGACGGCCGCAAGCTATCGGACGTTCTCCTCGACGGTCCGATGCCGCTGCCGAGAGCCATCGCCGTCGCCTCCGAGATTGCCGCCGGCCTATCCGGAGCACACAACAGGGGCGTAGTTCACCGCGACTTGAATCCAGCCAACGTCATGGTGACTCACGACGGCCATGCCAAGATCATCGACTTTGGGCTGGCCAAACTGGTGGAGGGCCAGGCGCAGGACTCCAGTGCGACCACGGTCGGCGGTGTGCAGCCTCGGGCCTCATCGTCGGCACCGTGCCGTACATGTCGCCCGAGCAAGCCCGAAGTGAGCCCGTCGACCTTCGTACTGACATTTTTTCCTTTGGCGTGACGCTCTTCGAGATGCTGACGGGCCAGACTCCCTTCCGCGGGAGGAGCCCTCTGGAGACACTTCACGCGATCGTGTCAGCAACGCCGCCTCCCCTCCGCGTTCGTTCATCGGACGGGGCCGACTTGCGCCGGAGCTGCAGCGAATCGTACACCGATGCCTTGAGAAGGAACCCGAGCACCGTTATCAGACCGCCCACGACCTCGGCTCGGAGCTGCGCCGTTTGCAGCGAAACAGCGACGCCCACGAATTCATCTCGGTCCCTCGATTCCGAGGCCGGCTATCCGGCTGTCCATGGCCGCCACGTTCGTTCTGGCGACCACCCTTGCGGTCCTGGCGTGGCTCCGTGGCGGCGCTACTCCGGTGGCCGCAGTGCGGCTCGTCAATCCCACCCAGCTCACGTTCGAGCAAGGTGCCGAGATGTTTCCCTCGTGGGCGCCGGACGGCAAGCGCGTGGCCTTCATGCGTGGCGACGACATCTGGGTCACCCAGCTCGGGGCGTCGCCGATCAATTTGACGGCCGACTTTCCGGGGCCGGACACATTCCCGAGCTGGTCGCCCGATGGTGCCCAGATCGCGTTCGCGTCCGCTCGCGAGGGAGGCGGCTACTTTGTCGTATCGGCCCTCGGCGGCCGGCCTCGGAAGGTCCTGCCGGTCGGCGGTAGGAGGGGACGTCCGGTGTGGTCGGCCGACGGACGGCAGCTGGCCGGGCCCAGTGTAAAGAGGGATGGCGAGGTGGTGCTCGACGTCATCACCCTGCAGACGATGCAGTCCGCCGCTGTGCCCCTTCCAGGGCGAGAAACGTGGCGCCCGGACCTGATCTGGTCGCCGGACGGGACGCTGGTTGCGTACATCGATGCGGTTTACGGCAACCCTGACATTTCTGAGCTGTGGACGATGCGCCTCTCTGACCGTACCGCCACTCGCCTGACGGATGGGCGCACGTTGGTGCGGACGCCCAGTTTCTCGCCGGACAGCCGGAGTCTGTACCACGTCTCAAACCAGGGCGGCGCCTCTGACCTTTGGGTGCAGACACTGCGGTCCGACGGCTTGGCGCTCGGCAGCCCGGTGCGGCTCACGAACGGAGTGGGGATGTCGTCTGCGGCACTGTCGAACGACGGAACGCGCGTGGCGTACTCGCGGGGCCGCGGCGAGGTCGGCAACGTATGGCGGGTGCCACTCGTTCCCGGAAGGGCAGCCACATGGGCCGAGGCGGAGCAGCTTACGGCGGATGAAGCACTGGTCGAGTTCATCGACGTCTCCCCCGATGGCACCGAGCTCTTCTTCAGTTCCGATCGGCGCGGGAACCAAGACATCTGGCGGATGGGCTCTGCCGGCGGCGAGCCGCAACAACTCACAGTGGACCCGACCCCGGACTGGCGTCCATCGGTGTCGCCCGACGGAAAGCACATCGCGTTCTTCTCATATCGAGGTGGTGGTAGGCACCTTTGGAGAATGCCAGTTGCCGGAGGTCCCGCTCTGCAGCTGACCTCTGGAGACCGCGGCGGCGACTATCATCCGGTGTGGTCGCCGGACGGCTCGCGTCTTGCGTTTGCCTCGAGCCGGCTCGGCCTCTTCACCCTGTGGACCATTGGCGCGAGTGGTTCGGAACAAACACCACTCTCGACGACTCCAGCCGACAACGTGCCATCGTGGTCACCCGACGGCGAGTGGATTGCCTTTCGCCGGTCGACGTCCGACGGGAACAAGATCTTCCGCATTCCCTCGTCCGGTGGCGAGGCAACGCCGGTGAAGAAGCGTCCCGGACGAGCCTCCTCGTGGTCCCCGAAGGGCGACTGCTCTACTTCACGCAAAGAACCTCGTTGTGGGCAATCGATGTGTCCACCCGTGCCGAGCGTCAGGTGGCTGATTTGTCAGGCAGAGCAGGAGAGGTTGGCGAATTCTCGCTCGCGACGGACGGACGATTTCTCTACTTCGCCTGGATCGCGCCACAAGCAGATCTCTGGGTGATGGATGTCGTCGCGGACAGGTGACTACGACCGACCAGTTCCAGTGGCTGGTCTTTGGAAGACCTTCACTCACCCGGCAGAAGTGCGATCCGACCTCGGCAGTGTGGAGAAGGCGGACCGCTGTACACCGTTGTCGAATCACAGGGGGGTGACGTCCCTCCCCGCATTGAGTAGCACCCCGAGTCGGGGTCCGCTCCAATCCGCTGGGGCCAGCCACTTGGCGGAGCCCACCGAGGCGGGTCCCGAGTTCTAGACCGTTTTCTACTTGTATGTAGTTCCCGGGTCATGATGCTTCTCTCGGCGGAGGTGCCATGGCGCCCCACTCGATGGATCTGCGCACGCGCGTGTTGCGGGACTCCGATGCGGGGATGTGCTCGAAGGACGTCGCCGTGAAGTATGCGGTCAGCCGCGCGTGGGTCGACCGGCTCAAGCAACGCCGACGCGAGACCGGCCAGGTCACGCCCCGCGTGCAGACCGTGTTCCGCCGGCGCGCGCTGACGGCCGCGCAAGAGCCTCGGTTGGGCCTGTTGCTCCTGGCGGTGCAGCCGGACGCGACCTTGGCCGAGCTGCAGGCCGCGCTCCCGAGATCCCTGCTTAAGCACGCTGTGCGCGCCATCGGGCGGTTCGGGCCGACCTGCAAAAACGGCCGGCGTTCGACGGCCGCTTCGTGCTGCTCGAGGCGATTGACCCCACGCTCATGCAACGCCTGTTCGGCGGGTGAGTGACTGGCTGGAGGCCACGGCCCCGGACCCTTACCAGGCAAACGCGGGCGGGTCAGTGGCGACGCGGGTGCCGCGTGCGGGCGGGCGCGATGGCGCCGGCACCCGGGCACGCGACTGCTTCACGTACGCCGCCAGCTCGCGCGGGCCCCGATCCGGCGGAAAGCACGTCAGGGCCGCCCCGAAACCGCGCACCGAGCCAAACGCCATCGGCGAGTGCAGGGAGAGTTCACTGGCTTCCCACGCCGACAACGGACCGCCGCCGGCGCGGAGAAAGCGCGTGAGCAGTCGCCCGACGGCCTGAATCGCCACATCGACATCGACGATCCCTCCGAGCGGAAACGACACCGCGCCGGACTCCGACAAGACGATGTCGCCAATCGCGGGCGGGGTCTCGCCGCGCTCGAGTTGCGCGCACACCGCCTGCACCACGGCCACCCCTTCGATCCACGTCGGCGCGACGCAGCGCATGGCGTCTCCGAGGCGCATCGAGCCACCCTGGATGTGTGCGACGCGGTGCAGCCAGAACGCCGAAGGCACGCCGTAGTCTAGTAGTTCGAAACGCGCATCGACAGCTGATTGATGAGGAACACGCGTGCCACGTGTGATTCAGTCAGCAAGTCTTCCCAGCGCACGAGTTTTATCGTTGCGAAGACGTCTTTCCATCACTGCTGAAGTCTCTGCCTAGCCTAGGCCTCACAGCGTCTCCACACGTCGTTGCAGGCCGCCCAACTCCTGCTCGGCCGCCCGCAGCGCGGCCCGCGTCGTGGTCAAGCGCTGCTGCTCGGCGGCCACGAAACGCGTGTAGGGGGCGACGGCGTCGCGCACGCGCGTCAAACTCCGCTCCACTTCACGGTCGAACTGCGCCGTGAGCGCCGCCACGAGCTGCTGTCGCATGGCCTCGATCTTGGACCGCATGGCGGTCTTGGCCTGGGCGCGTCGTACGGGAATGACGAACAACCCGATCACTGCCAGCGCGCTCGCCGCCAGGATGCCGGTGACGTCGGCGAAGGTCGTCGTGGCCAGCGCCGTCACGGCCGCGCCCAGGCCGATGGCCCCGACCTCCGCCACGGCGGTGCCGGCCACGGCCATGCGCACCGATTCGGCCATCGTCTCGCTCTCCCGCGCGATGTCATAGCTGTGCACCGTGCGTTCCGCAGCCTTGCCGACGGTGTCGAGCAGCTGGGCCCGGTCGTAGTCGAAGCGGCTGTCGATGTCTCCGGCCAGCCGATCGGCGTGCGTGGCGCGGCGCGCGCGGATGCGCTCCATCACGCCCTGCCACTGGCGCAGGTCGCTGGCCACCATCCAGTCGATGAGGTCGTGCACCTGCCGCTCGATGAGCTGCGGCATGTCCTGGATGACGTCGCGGGCGAACTCCGCCTTGAGCCGGCTCTTGTTGAGCAGGTCGAGGATGCGGCCGATGCGCAGCGTGTCGTCGAAGAACGCCACGCCCCGCCGTTCGAACGCGTGAAGGATGTTGTCGACCGACGACAGCCGGTGCTGGAACTCGCGGCTCATGTCCTGACGGAACACGGTGGCCAGCCCCTCGATGTCGGTGGTGGCCAGCACGTCATCGGCCAGCACCTGGAGATCGGCGTCCACCAGCGCGAGGTAGCGGTCGCTCAGCCGGCGCGCGACGCCAATCGGATTGAGCAGCTTCAGCCGCACCCGCTCGCGCGCGTTCAGGGTGGTACTGATGTGGGTTTCGAGCGCAGCGAAGGACTGCGCGGCCGGCGCCGCGGTTGGCGAGCTGTCGCCGGCGATCTTGGCCCGGAGCGCCGCCCGCGCCGACACCGCGAACACCTCGGGCTCCACGCCCAGTAGGGTGGCCGCGCCACGGCGCACGAACTCTTCCACGCTGTCGCGGTCGGCGGCCGTCTCCAGGATGTCGGCCTTGTTGATGACCACGACGATCTTCTTGCCCCACTCGCGAATCGATGCCATGAAGCCGCGTTCGGTCTCGGTGAAGGGCCGGTCGGCGGAGGTGACGAACAAGACGAAATCGGCGCGCGGCACGAAGTCCACGGTGAGCGCCTCGTGGTCGCGGAAGATGGCGTTGGTGCCGGGCGTGTCGACGATGTGAATCTGGCGCAGCAGGTCGGCCGGCGCGGTCACCACATCGACCGACGCATCGAGCACCGTGTGCGACACCGCGGGTCCGTACTTCAGCACGTGGATACGCCGGGTGGTAGGCGTCGCGCCCTCCTCGAGCACGCGCTGCCCGACGAGCGCGTTGATGAAGGTGCTCTTGCCGGAATTGAACTCGCCGACGACGACCAGCAGGAACAGCTCGTCGAGCCGCCGGATCGAGTGCTCCAGCGCCTCCAGGTCGGGTCCGCTGCTGCCGAAGCGCGCCAGCGCGGTTTGCAACCGGCTCAACGATGCGCGCTCGTCGGCCAGCAGTGCCTGTTCCGCTCCGGTCAGTAGATCAGCAAGCATCCCTCACCGTAGCAGATACCACGCATCACGCGAGGTCCACGGGCAGGCGGGCCGCCACGCCCGCGCGGGCTTCGATGGCCTCGCCCGCCTCGAGACACAGGTCCTCGCGGAAGCGCGCCGCCAGAATCTGCACGCCCATGGGCAGCCCGTCGACGATGCCGGTCGGCACGGCCAGGGCCGGCACGCCCAGCACCGGCACCGCGGTGAGCGTGGCGCACTCGCGCCAGAACTCCGCCGTGCGCTCCACGCTCTGCACGTCGAAGCCGCGCGTGTAGACCGGCTGCGTGCACACCGGCGCGAGCACGAGCGGCACGCGCGCGAGGAACTGCTGCCAGGCGCGCACCAGACGCGCGCGTTCGGCCAGCGCCTTCATGTAGGGCATGCCGTCGTCCGCGGGATGCGCGTCGAGCATCAGCCGCATGGCGCGGCGGATGCCGAGGTCGCCGTACTGCTCGATGGCCGGCCACAGGAACACGCGGATCTCGGGCATCTGCAGGGCGAACCACAGCTCCATCGCGCGCGTGAAGCCGGGCGTGGGCGTGTCCACGATCTCGTAGCCGGCCTCGGCCAGCCAGCCGGCGGCCTGGCTGCATCGCCTCGGCCACCGACGGGTGCAGGCGGGCGCCGCCGAGCGCCTCGGGATCGGTCACGACGGCCACCCGCAACGGACGCGGCAGCGGCGGGCCTTCGAGCGGCGCGTCGATCCACCACGGATCGCGCAGGTCGCGCGCGGCCATGGCGGCCAGCCCCAGGCGGATGTCGCGCACGGTGCGCGCGAGCGGACCTTGCACCGAGAGCAACTGCGACGACATCGAGCGCTCGGCCGGGGCGCTGGGATTGAACGCCGGCACGCGGCCGAACGACGGACGCAGCCCGGCGAGGCCACAGGCATACGCCGGGTAGCGAATCGATCCCGCGATGTCGTTGCCGTGCGACAGCGGCGTGATGCCCGCGGCCACCGACGACGCGGCGCCGCCGCTCGATCCGCCCGGCGTGTGCGCGTCCGACCAGGGGTTGTAGGTGAGGCCGCGCAGGTCGTTCTCGGTGTCGAGGCGGAAGCTGAAGCCCGGCGTGTTGGTGCGGCCGAGGATGATGGCGCCAGCCGCCGTCCAGTTGGCCACGACGGGACTGTCTTCCGTGGCCACGAGATCGCGAAAGGCCACGATGCCGTTGGTGGTGGCACAGCCCGCCTGGTCGATGTTCTCCTTGATGCCCACGGGCACGCCGTGAAGCGGCCCCAGCGCGTCGCCGCGCGCCACCGCGGCATCGGCCCGATCCGCGGCCGTAAGTGCCTGCGCGCCGAGGTTCACGGTCATCGCGTTCAGGCGCGGATTCACCGCCGCCATCCGGTCGAGGCACGCCTGCACCACTTCGCGAGATGACACGCGGCGTTGCGCGATGGCCGCGGCCATGCGGGTAGCGTCCCAGCGCCAGATCTCGTCGCTCATGCCTGCTCCCATGCCAGCCGTCATGCGTGAACCTAGCGGCCGCGCGACCCGCACGCGTCTAGAAGCCGGGCAGGTAGTCTTCGATGGCGCCCACGATGAGCACCTCGGCGCCGGTGGCGGTCGTGATCTCGCCGTGATCCGACAGGGCGTCGGCATGATGGAAATCGCCGGCCTGCAGCGTGCGGCCGTCAATCACGATCGATCCGCGCACGACGAAGCACTCCTCGGGCGCGTGATGGGTGTGTGACGGATAGACCGCGCCGGGCTCGGCCCGAATCAACAGGGTGGCCTGTTCGCGCCCCTTGTCGAGTGCCAGCACCTTGGCGCGAATACCAGGAAGTCCGGTGTCGAACCAGTCGTCGGCGCCCGCGTGCACGGTGTAGCGGCCGGGCGTGCCCGCAGCGGCCAGCACGCGCTCGCGCACGTGGGCGGGCGGCGTCACCTGGTCGACCGCCGCGGCAAGCCTGGTGGCCGTGTCGTAGAGCCGCGCCACGGCCGCCTGGTCGTCGGGCGAGAGCCCGGCCAGACGCGTGGCCAGCTCGGCCTGCTCATCGGGGTCGAGCGCGCCGATCGAGTCAGCCAGGGCCAGCGCTTCGACGTCTTCGGGAACCATGCGGTGTCTTCCCGCAATGGTAGCCCGAACCCGGGATGCATCCACGCGGCCCTGGCGCGCGTAGGCCTCCTAGGAGCTCATCATGCGCGTGTCTGCCCAGGTTCTCGTCTTCGCCCTGTGCTTCGCCTCCCTGGCGGCCGCCCAGACGGGCGTCGGCCCGGCGGTCGCGGGGCGTGGTGCAGGCGGAGGTGCAAGGCGTGGTGCGCGACGACAGCGGCGCAGCCTTGCCCGGCGTGACCGTCTACCTGCGCGCGGGCGACCAGACGCGCATGACCGTCACTGACGTCGACGGCGCCTACCAGATCGAGGGCGTGCCAGCGGGAGGCGCGTCGCTCAGGTTCACGTTGCTCAACTTCGCCGTCGTCACGCGCGACCTGGCCGTGTCGCCCGCCGCGGCGGTGCGCGTCGAGGTGGTGCTGCGGCTCGCGCTCAGCGCCGATGTCGTCGTGACTGGTCAGGCCTCGTTCCGCAATCTTGCCGACGTGGACGACCCGGCCGGCAACCTCGTGGGCATCGCCGATGCCGCCAGCCAAGGCGCGGTGACGGCCGCGCAGCTCGCACGCGCGCCCGGTGCTGCGCGCGGGCGACGTGCTCGAATCGGTGCCCGGCCTGATCGTGAGCCAGCACAGCGGCGAGGGCAAAGCCAACCAGTTCTACCTGCGCGGCTTCAACCTCGACCACGGCACCGACTTCTCCACGCAGGTGGCGGGTGTGCCGGTGAACACGCCCTCGGGCGCGCACGCGCACGGCTACACCGACACCAACTTCCTCATCCCGGAACTGGTGAGCGGCATCCAGTTCAAGAAGGGCCCGTACTTCGCGGATGAAGGCGACTTCTCGGCGGCCGGCGCGGCCAATGTCAACTACGCGAACGTGCTGACGCGGCCGCTCGTGTCGTTCGGCGCCGGCGGCGACGGGTGGCGCCGCACGCTGGCCATGGCGTCGCCGCGGGTGGGCCCGGGACATCTGCTGGCTGCGGCGGAGGTCACCGCGTTCGACGGTCCGTGGGTGCGGAAGGACAGTTCCGTAAGCTGAACGGCGTGCTGCGCTACAGCCAGGGTGATGCGCGCAACGGCTTCTCGGTCACCGGCATGGGCTACTGGGCCGATTGGGAATCCACCGACCAGGTGCCCGCCCGCGCCGTGCAGTCGGGACGCATTTCCCGCTTCGGCTTCATCGATCCGTCCGACCAGGGGCACACCGAGCGGCAGAGCCTGGCCGCGGAGCTGCAGCGCTCGGCGGCCAACGTCACCACGCGCGGCTCGGCGTTCGTGCTGCGCGACCGCCTCACGCTGTTCTCGAACTTCACCTACTTCCTCGACGACCCGGTCAACGGCGATCAGTTCGAGCAGAGCGAGCAGCGCGTGACGGCTGGCGGACGGGTGTCGCACCGGCGCCTCGGGCGGCTCTTCGGCCGCCACATCGAAAGCGCCATCGGCGGGCAGGTGCGTCACGACTGGATCGACCCGGTGGGTCTGTATCGCGCCGTGCGGCGGCGTCAGCGCATCACGACGACGCGCGAAGACCGCGTGGGCCAGACGCTGGCCGGCGTGTATGCGCAGACCGAGGTGCAGTGGCTGCGCGCGCTGCGCACCACCGTGGGCCTGCGGGCCGATGCCTACCGCTTCGACGTCACGTCAAACCGTGCCGCCAACTCGGGCCGCGGCACCGACGCGATCGTGAGTCCGAAGTTCAGCGCCGTTCTCGGGCCGTGGGCCGGCACCGAGTTCTACGCCAACGCCGGCTTCGGCTATCACAGCAACGACGCGCGCGGCGCGGTCACCCGCGTGGATCCCGTCCACCGGCGAGGCGGTCACGCCGGTCACGCCGCTCGTGCGCGCGCAGTGGCGCCGAACTGGGCGTGCGCACGGTGCGCGTGCGCGGACTGCAGTCCACGCTGTCGGCGTGGTATCTCGGGCTCGACTCGGAGCTGCTCTTCGTGGGCGATGCCGGCACGACCGAAGCCGGACGTCCGAGCCGGCGCGCGGGACTCGAGTGGACCAACTACGCGCGCCTCGGCCGTGGCTGCAGGCCGATGCCGACGTGTCGTGGTCACGAGCCCGCTTCGTGGACGGCGATCCCGCGGGGAGCCGGGTGCCCGGCGCGCTGGACCGCGTGATCGGCGCCGGCCTGAGCACCGACCGCGGCCGCGCCAGCGGCAGCCTGCGCGTGCGCCACTTCGGCCCACGTCCGCTCGTGGAAGATGCCAGTGTGTCGTCACGGGCCACCACGCTGTGGAACGCGGAGGCGGCCGTGCGGCTGTCGCGGCGCGCCCGGGTCGTGCTGCAGGGGTTCAACCTGCTCGACTCGCAGGTGGCCGACATCGACTACTTCTACCGCTCGCGTCTGCCCGGCGAAGCGGCCGACGGCGTGGACGACGTGCACACCCATCCCGCGCTGCCGCGCAGCGTGCGTCTGGGGCTGCACGTCACTTTCTGAGGCCGAACGCCGTCGCACGCGCCACCGTCGCGGCATACACTGAGTCGGCTCGCCGGCCCGCGGCGACGGAGGCGTGGCCGTGACCGACTATCAACGCATCCGCGCGCTGTTTCCCGACCATCTGGGCCTGGCGCGGGGCAAGTATCTGCCCGCCCACCTGGCGCACAAGGGCACGCGGCACTGCCTGTCGCTCTTCGCGCTGAACTTCGACCGCACGATGGTGCCGGCGCCCGGCGCGAAGATGCTCGAAGGGCTGCCCGACTGCGACCTCGTGCTGGCCATGAACGAGGTGCGGCCGTCGTGGGAAGCCGACACCGGCGTGGTCATCGGCGATCTGTTCTTCCACGGCGAGCCGCTCGCCATCTCGCCCCGGCACGTGCTGCGCAAGGCCGTCAACGACTGGCAGGCGCTCGGCTACCGCGTGAAGGTCGGCATCGAGCTCGAGGCGTTCGTGCTGCAGCCCGATGGCCAGGGCGGCTGGACCGAGTGGGACACGCCCACCGCCTACGTCTACGGCACGGGCCCGGCGGTGGACCCCGTGGGCCTGCTCGACGACATCATGCGCACGGCGGCGGCGTGCGGCCTGCCCATCGAGTCGATCAACTCCGAGTACGACACGCCGCAGTTCGAGCTCACGCTGGTCTACGACGACGCGCTCGAGGCGGTGGACGACATCTTCCTGTTCAAGCTCATGGCGCGCGAGCTGGCGACCCGGCGGGGCCTGCTGCTCACCTTCATCGGCAAGCCGTTTGCGGATCGCGGCGGCAGCGGCTTCCACGTGAACCTGTCGCTCGAAGGGAAGGATGGCGGCAACGCGCTGAACGACACGGCGGCAGCCGATGGTCTGTCGGCGCTCGCGCGCCACTGCGTGGCGGGCATGGTGGCGCACTTCGAGGCCACGGCGGGGATCTGCGCGCCCACGGTCAACGCCTACAAGCGCCTGCGCCCGGCGCAACTGGCGGGCTACTGGGCCAACTGGGGCTACGACCATCGCGGCGTGTCGGTACGCGTGCCGCACGAGCGGGGCGCGGCCACGCGTCTCGAACATCGCATGTCGGACGGCGCGGCGAATCCGTACCTGGCCACCGCTGCCGTGCTGCAGGCGGCGCGGCTCGGCTTCGTGAACCAGCTTCACGCCGCCGGCGCCAGAAGACCAGGATTGCCTCACGTCGCAGAGCACGTCGCGCCACGTGCCCGACAACCTGTCGCTGGCGCTCGACGCGCTCGAAGCCGACACCGCGCTCGTGCAGGCGATTGGCCCGGAGCTGGTGGCGCAGTTCGTGGCGGTGAAGCGCGGCGAGTGGAGCAAGTTCACCGCGGCCGTCACCGACTGGGAACTGAACACCTACCTGCCGTTCCTCTGAGCGCGCGCATGTCCGCCCAGCCCGACGGCGACCGGCACGCCGACATCCTCGACCCCGACGTCTACGTGCAGGGCGTGCCGCACGCGGCGTTCCAGCGGCTGCGCGACGAGGATCCGGTGAGCTGGTGGCCCGAACCCGAGGGGCGCGGGCTCTGGGCCGTCACCCGCTACGACGACGTCGTGGCCGTGAGCCGGCAGTCGCAGGTGTTCTCGTCGGCCGCGGGCATCCGCATCGAAGACATGCAGCCCGACGAGCTGGCGGCGCGCCGCACCATGATGGAGCTCGACCCGCCGGCGCACACCACCTACCGGCGCCTGGTGCAGCCGCCCTTCTCGTTTCGCGAGGTGGCGTCGTACGAACTGGCGCTCAGGCTCATGGCCCGCTCGGTCATCGCCGACGCGCGGGCGCACACCGCGTTCGATTTCGTGGAGTTGCTGGCGCGGCAGTTGCCCATGCGCATGCTGGGCACGCTGCTGGGCGTGCCTCGCTGAAGACGGCCCCTGGCTCGTGCGCCGCGGCGACGCGCTCATCGGCAACGCCGATCCCGAGGTGACCGACACGCCCGTGGGCCTGGCCGATACCGACGCCTATCGCCTGCTGCCGTTTCGCAGTCCGGTGAGTCTCGAGCTGTTCGCCTATGCCGCCGAACAGGCCCGGCTCCGGCGCGAGCACCCGACCGACGATGTGATCTCGCTGCTGCTGCGGCCCACGCGCGAGGGCACGCCGCTCAGCGACGACGAGTTCAAGAACTTCTTCACGCTGCTCGTCGCCGCCGGCAACGACACGACGCGCTATTCGATCACCGCCGGCATGCTGGCGCTGCTCGAGCATCCCGCGCAACTGGCGGCCCTGCGCGACGACCCCGCGCTCGTGCCCGGCGCCGTCGAGGAGATGCTGCGCTGGGGCTCGGTGACGATGCACTTCCGCCGCACGGCGGTGGGGGATACGACGCTCGGCGGCACCGCGATTCGCGCGGGCGACAAGGTGCTGATCTGGTTCCTGTCGGGCGACTTCGACGAGCGGCGCTTCCCGCGTCCCTTCGAGTTCGACATCCGGCGCGCGCCCAACGACCATCTGGCGTTCGGCCTCAAGAGTCCGCACAAGTGCCTGGGCGAGCACCTGGCGCGGCTCGAGATGCGCGTGTTCTTCGAGGAACTGCTGCCGGCCCTTGCCGACATCCGCGTGAACGGCCCGGTGGCGCGCCTGCGCTCGAACTTCATCTCGGGCATCAAGCGCCTGCCGGTCAGCGTGGTCTGGGCGTAGCGCTGGGCGATGCCGCCGCGTGCCCGCGCGCTGAACGGGTCACGGTCAGACGCGCCTGCCGAGACCGAAGAACTGGTGCAGCTCTGGCACCGCTGGCCGACCCGCCACGCGGTCGGCCATGTACTCGCCCACCACCGGGCCGTGCTTGAAGCCGTGGCCCGAGCCGCCGCCGGCGATCCAGGCGTTGTCGTAGCCGGGGTGACGGTCGAGCACGAAGTGCAGGTCGGGTGAGCCGTCCGACTGACACACCCGGCTGGCCACGATCGGCGCCTGCAGTTTCGGGAACCGGACCCGCACGTACTCGTGGATGCGGCTGATCTGCCGCGCCGACACGACCCGCTCGTCGTGGTCGAGGTCCATGGGCCAGCGCGGGCCGCCGCGCACGATCTTCAGGCCGGCATCGATGTCCGACTGCGTGTACGACACCTCGCCGGGCGCGCCAGGGAAGGTGCCTTCCTCCGACAGGTTGGGCAGGATGCCTTGCCGGTAGCTCGAGTCGCCGGGCGGCGAGCCGATGTAGGCCACTTCGATGCGATCGGTCGTGATGACCTTGCCCAGCAGGTCTGGGAACACGTGACGCAGCCACGGTCCGCACGCAAACACGAAGGCCCCGCCGGCCAGGGTCTCGCGTCCGTTGAGCGTCACGTCCTGCATGGTCCCGGCCGTGGCGGCGCCGGGCATCGCCCGGGCCACGCGGATCGTGCCGCCCTTCCGCTCGAACGTCTCGGTGATGGCCATGATGGCCTCGCGTGCCTTCAGCAGGCCCGCCTCGATGTCCATGAACCCGATGCCCACGCCGTCGAAGCCCACCTGCGGAAAGCGCTTCGCCATCTCGTCTGGCTTCAGCACTTCATACGGCAGCGCGAGCCGATCGAAGATGGCCTTCTGATCCTCGAGTTCCTTGTTCCAGGCCGCCCGCATCACGAGCCGGCCGCCCGGGAACAGGAGCTTCCGGCCGAACTCGACCTGACGCGTCTTCCACAGCGCGAGGGCGTTCTTCGCCGAACGCGAGT
This sequence comes from uncultured Acidobacteriota bacterium, assembly GCA_963814395.1. Taxonomy (GTDB): domain Bacteria; phylum Acidobacteriota; class Vicinamibacteria; order Vicinamibacterales; family UBA2999; genus CADEFD01. The sequence continues at coordinate 54,569 of CAWFCS010000017.1, read as the reverse complement.
AGACCTCGCGGTCGCCGTAACTGAAGCGAATCTGGCGCACCTCATCGCACGACGTGGCCCGCGGATGTCCCGGCCCGTGCGAATCGAGCAGGGTGACGCGCGCGCCGCGCTCGCGCAGGTTCAGTGCCGTCCACGCGCCGAACGCGCCGCTGCCCACGACGACCACGTCCGGCAGGGCGCGTGAGATGAGCCGGGGCCGGTCTGACCGGCGGCCTGACCGGCTGGGCGACGAGCCTTCGCGTGGCCGACCGCGGCTCCCGGCGCGGTGCCGACCGCGGCCGCCATGCCTGGCCTGTGATGAACGTGCGGCGTGTGAGTGGAGGCGTCATTGGTTCATCGCCCGGCTTGCGGTAGTCCACCACCAGGTCGCAGTTGTATTCGATGATCTGGCCGGCCGGGTCGCGCTTGAAGTAGCTCGTGGCGCTCCATGGCTTGGTGTAGGCCAGCGGATCGGCGATTGTGAACTCGACCTCGAGCACGTCGCCGCCGAGGATCTTCTTGATGCGCTCGGTGAGCCGCATCTGCTCCGAGTGCGGCAGCCCGGTGGCGTTCAAGAGCGTGGTGTCGGCGAGGCCCACGGTGTCGACCACGAGCGTGTCGCCCTCCCATCGCCCGGTCGAGTGGCCCATGGGCGCCACGTCGAAGTCCTTGGGGTGATCCCGCCCATCCAGGAAGATCCGCCGCACCAGGTGCTGGTACTCGAAGAGGATGGTCATGCGTCCCGGCGTGGCCAGGAACTCGATGGGATACGGCGACTGATACGCGCGCACCGCGCCCGGCGACAGGCAGCGCGCATCGGGATCGTTCTCCGGCGTCCACGCCGCGAGCCGGGCCTGGCCCCAGGGCGTCAGCAGAGCCACGCGTTCCGACACCGCCTTGGGCAGCGGAAACGAAAACAAGGTGTTGCGCGGCAGGTTGCCCGGATCGCCGCCGCCGAGCAGGTGATACCAGTGCGACGGCATCCACACGCCCGAGAAATCCCGCGCCGCGGTCGGAGCCGCGGCCTGCGTTCGCGCCGGCTGCGCCGCCGCCCACGCGCCCACGGCGCCCGCCGTCAGCAAGGCCACGGCGGCCACGCCGACGAGCGCCGCGAGGCCCGCGTAGTATCCGCGCCGCATCGCGTGCTGACTCCAGTCACGCCTCATCGCGGTGCGCCCGGCTTGGCCGGCTTCTCCGTGCTGAAGTCGTCGCCGTAGAACTTCCAGCCGTCGGCCGCCTTGGTGCCCCGCAGCAGACGGATGGTCTTCTTGCCGTCGCGCAGCTGGCCGCCGGTCACCGTGATGACCTCACCGGCCGCAAACGAGGCGCGCGTCCAGCCCTTGCGCGAGAGCAGGCTGATGGCATGGGTCTCCACGTCCCACCGCTCGACCGTGCCCGCGGCGTCCTTCACGTCGATGCGGATGTAGCTGTGCGGATTGGCCCAGTCGAACACCGCCACCGTGCCCGTCACCGTGACGGGATGCGCCATGTCGAACATGCTAGTCGAGTGGTGCGCCAGGGTGGAGGCCGCGCCAACGCCGACGAGCACGAGCGTGAGGAGAAGTCTGCGCATGCGCCCACTATAAGCGCAGCGCATGCTGGGCGTCATGGAGGTTCTGCCCCCGCGCCGCCCTCAGTAGCCCGACACCCAGTTCGGCAGGATCACGCGCATACGCCGCGCGTAGCCCTCCCAGTGCGCGCGCAGCCGCGCCAGGTCGGCCGGTCGCGCGCCGGCCAGATCGGTGCGTTCCGACGGGTCGGCCGCCAGATCGTAGAGCTGCCAGCCGGCCGGACCGTGCGGCCGCGGCAGCCACAGGGCCTTCAGCGTGCCTTCGGAGACGAAGCGCTTGCCCATCAGCTCGTCGGCGACGACCTCGTCGGCGGCGCGTGTCCACGGCGCGGTGCCATCGAGCAGCGGCTTCAGCGATACCCCGGTCATCGGCACCACGGCGTGGCCGGCAAACGTGGCGCCGGGATGCGGCACACCGGCCAGGTCGAGCAGCGTGGGCATCAGATCGCTGACGTGCGCGCGCGCGTCGGTGACGCCGTGCGTCGCCTGACCGGCGTAGTTGATGATGACCGGCACGCGCGTGCCGCCTTCGGTGGGGTAGCCCTTGAACAGCCGGAACGGGGCAGAGCTGGCGCGCGCCCAGTTCGGGCCCAGCCACACGTAGCTGCCCGGCCGTCCCATGTTCTCGAGCGCGTTGTTGCAGCAGGCCTTCGCGGTGTCGGCCACCGCGGTCCACTCCGTGGCCATGTCGTGGCCTTCGGCGCCGTTGTCGGACATGACGACCACGACCGTGTGTTCGAGTTCTCCGCGCGCGCGCAGCACGTCGAGCACCCGGCCCAGATGCGTGTCGACGTCGGTGACCATGGCCGCGAAGATCTCCATGCGGCGGGCCTCCACGGCGCGTTCCACCGGGCTCAGCGCGAGCCACGCGCGCTGGCCAGGATACGGCGCGTCGCCCACGGCGTTGGCTGGGGCCATGCCGAGGCGCTTGGCGGCCGCGAGACGAGCGTCGAAGAGCGCGTCGTAGCCGGCGTCGTAGGCGCCGCGATACCTGGCGAGGCTCTCGTCCGGTGCCTGCAAGGGAAAGTGCGGCGCGGGGAACGCGAGATACGCGAAGAACGGCGCCTCGTCCGGCGTCGGGCGCTCGCTGAGATAGCGGATGATCTGGTCGGCGAAGAAGCGCGTCGAGTAGAAGTCGGCCGGCAGCGTGTCCACGAGCCGCCCGTCCTCCCGATACGGCGCCCGGTTGCCCGCGCCCTCGATGGTCTGGCGATCGGCGAAGTGGCTGGCGCCGCCCGGCAGCAGCGCGAAGCTCTTGTCGAAGCCGCGCGCGGCCGGACTCGTCGCGTCATCCCGGCCGAGATGCCACTTGCCAGCCATGTAGGTGCGATAGCCAGCCTGTTTCAGCACGGCCGGTAGCGGCGCCACCGACGCGTTCAAATGCCCCTCGTAGCCGGGCTGACCCTTCTGGTTCGGGCGCCAGGTCTTCCCACATGTTGCCGAGTCCCGCCACATGCGGATCGGCGCCGCTCATGAGGCTGGCGCGCGTGGGCGAGCAGGTGGCCGAGGCGCGGAAGCGCGAGAAGCTGAGGCCCGTGGCCGCCAGGCGGTCGATCACCGGCGTGCGAATCTCGCTGCCATAGGCCCCCAGGTCGGTGAAGCCCAGGTCGTCGGCGACGACGAGCAGGATGTTCGGACGCCGCGCTGGTCCCGGTCCTGGAGTTGCTGTCTCGCGACATCCGGCCAGTGCCACCACCAGCATCATCACCAGTGCCGTGCCGATCTCGGGACGAATTGTAGCGGGGCCTGGCCCCGTTACAAATGCGGGGGCGGGCGGGAGGCGGGTCATGGCACCACCGGCCGCACGGTGCGGAAGCCGAGATGGTTCGCGGCGCTCGAGGGCTCGCCCTTGCCGCGGGTCTCGGGGCGATAGCGGCCGCAATACTCGTCGGTGCACAGGAACGAGCCGCCCTTCTGCACACGCTTCGGCACGCCGGGCTCATCTGCGTCGTGACTCGACGCTGGCCCGCGCGGGTCGCGCGCCACGCTTCCACTCGCCGCGAGCGAGGCGAAGTAGTCGGCGCGGTACCAGTCGGCCACCCATTCCCACGCGTTGCCCGACAGGCCGAAGAGCCCGAGCGCATTCGGCGGGAACGCGGTGACCGGTGACGTGCCGGCGAAGCCATCCTCGGTCGTGTTGGCGTGGGGGAAGTGGCCCTGAAAGATGTTGGCCGCGTGACCGGCTTGCGGGGCCGCTGCGCCACCGCGTGCCTTCGGCGCTGCCGCTGCGCTGCCACGTGCGGCGAACTCCCATTCCGCCTCGGTCGGCAGGCGCTTCCCGGCCCACGCGACGTAGGCCAGTGCGTCGTCGTAGGCGATGTGCACCACGGGATGCTGTTCCCGGCCGCGAATGCTGCTGCCTGGGCCCTCGGGACGGCGCCAGCTGGCGCCCGCGAGATAGCGCCACCAGCGCGCGGGGTTGCCGAGCGCCACCGCCTGGCGTGGCGGCGTGAACACGATCGAGCCGGCCACCAGCCGGTCAACGGGCACCCCGGGGAAGTCCTGCGCCCGCGGCCGGCGTTCGGCCACCGTCACATAGCCCGTGGCGCGCACGAACGCCTCGAATTGGCCGTTGGTCACTTCGGTAGCGTCGATCCAGAACGCACTCACGCGCACCCGGTGCACCGGGCCAGCGTCAGGATAGGCCGGGTCGGCGAGGCCCATCGAGAACTCGCCGCCCGGCACGAAGACCATGCCGGTCGGGACGATCGTGGCTGCCGCCGGGGCCGGACGCTCGCCGCTCGCGGCCATGACCGCCGCACAGAGGCCAACGGCCGCCGCGATCCACGTGGCCGTCTGCCGTGCGTTCGAGCCTTCCGCGCCACGTCGCGCCACGCGCGGCAGTATGGCATGGCGCAGGGGCGAACATGCGACGACGCGTGTCAGGGGAGGCCTCGGATCAGCCGCTGATGCGGTCGACGCCGGGCAGGGCGTCGAAGCCCCGGTCGAAGCTCAGGATGCGGGTGATGCCATGTTCGGCCATGACCGCGGCGTGGATGGCATCGCGGGCGGAGAACGGTGCGCGCGCCAACACGATGGCCTTGGCGCGCTCGACGACCCTCGCATCGACCGGCAGCACGTCATCGACGATGCCGAGCAGCGCGTCGAAGGCCGGCTGAATCGCGTCACGACGACTCACCGCGACGTAGCGATGGAGCATCTCCTGCAATACCTCAGCGTCGGTCACGAGGCGTTCCCGTTCCGAAATGAGTCGCTCCAAGATCCGCTGGCTATCGGTCTTGTGCGGATGCGCTGCGCCGATGAGATACATCGGCACGTTGGAGTCGACCAGGATCACGCGAGGTACCCGCGCTCAATCTCCGCGTTCATCTCGTCGATGGTGGCGGCCGTGGGAAACGCGTGACGCCCGGCGGCTCGAACCGCTGCGAGCTTGGCGGCCGTATCGCCCAGCGGCTCCCGTTGATGTGCCGCGCGAAGCGTCTCGCGCACCCAGGCGGCGACCGTCATCCGCCGCGCTCCAGCCGCGCGTTGCAGCTCTAGAAACTCAGTCTCGTCGAGCAGGACTTGCAGCCGCTTACTCATGCCATGAGTATGAATGACTCACTTGAATGAGTCAATTTTGGGCTCGGCCATCAAGAGTCGAGACCAAGCCAGTCCAGATTCGGAGGCGGCTGACGCGGATTCGCACCGTGACGGGGCAGCGCCAATTCGCTACCATGGCGCGCTTGTCCACGCCGTCCACGCCCTCGCTCAAGCGCGCGCTCGGCTTGCCGTCCCTGGTCGTGTTCGGCCTGGCCTACGTGGCGCCGATTAGCGTGTTCACCACCTACGGCGTGGCGTCCAACCTCTCGAACGGACGCCTCGCGCTGTCGTATCTCGTGGCCACCATGGCCATGCTGCTCACGGCCCTCTCCTACGCCAACCTGGCGCGCTGGTTTCCCGAGGCCGGCTCGGTGCACACCTACGCCTCGCGGGTGCTGCATCCCCACGTCGGCTTCCTGGCGGGCTGGGCCATCGCCCTCGACTACGTGATGATCCCGGTCATCAACGTGATGATTGCCGGCATCTTCGGCGCGTCGCTCCTGCCCGCGGTGCCGGCGTGGAGCTGGGCGGTGGCGTGGCTCGTGTCGGTCACCGCGCTCAACGCGCTCGGCATCGAGAGCACCGACCGCTCGGCGCGGGTGGTGCTGGCGCTCGAGATCGTGGCGCTGCTGCTGTTCGTCGGCGTCGCCGCGTGGCTGGGGCACGGGCCGATCAGCAATCCCGACGCGGTGGGGTGGTCGCCGGTGTTCGCCGCGGCCTCGATCGTGGCCATCTCGTTCCTGGGCTTCGATGCCGTGACGACGCTGTCGGAAGAGGCGCTCGACCCGCAGCGTGACGTGCCGCGTGCCGTGGTGCTCACGTGTCTGGTGGCGGGCGGTCTCTTCATCGTGGTGTGCGCCGCGGCCTACCGCGCGCATCCGGTAGCGATCTTCGAGGGCGTGGATGCGGCCGGCTTCACGGTGGCCGCCGCCATCGGCGGATCTGCGCTGGCGGCCGTGATCGCGGTGGGCGAACTCATCGGCTCGTTTGCGGGCGCACTGGCCGGACAGGCTGGCGCGGCCCGGCTGCTCTTCGGCATCAGCCGCGCCACGGGCCTGGGGCGCGGCGTGCTCGACCGCGTGCACGCCACGCGACAGGTGCCGACCGGCGCCGTCGGCGTGCTGGCCGTGGCCGGCCTGCTCGCCTTCGTGCTCACGCTGGAACAGGTGGTGTCGCTCATCAACTTCGGCGCGCTCACCGGATTCCTCGTGGTGCATGCGGCGGCGGCGCGCGAAGGCCTCACGCGCCATCCTGCGCGCACGCCCGCCATCTGGGCGCGCTTCGTGCTGCTGCCGGTGGTGGGGGCGGGCTTCGTGGCCACGCTGCTCTGGAGCCTCTCGTCCACGGCGCTACTCGTGGGCGCGGGTTGGCTGATGGTCGGAGTGGTCGTGTTAAGGTTTCGCGGGCACTCATGGCCCTCCTGACCTGCGCGTCGCACGCCGTCTCCGGCGACCACTTCATCGCCAATCGCCGCGTGGCGTCCGCTCGCACGCTGGCCGTCACGAGCCCCATCGACGGCACGCCGCTCGGCGAGATCGCGGCGGGTGATGCGGCGGCGGCCGCCCAGGCGGTCGAGGCCGCGCGTCAGGCCTTTCCAGCCTGGGCCGCGCTTGGCCCGCGCGGACGCGGGCCGATCCTGCGACGCCTCGCAGACCTCGTCGAGCGCGACGTGGAGGCCCTGGCGCTGGTCGAAACGACCAACAACGGCTCGCTCTTCGAAGCGAGCCGCCTGCGCGTGATGAAACGCGCCGCCCACAACATTCGCTTCTTCGCCGACCTGGCCGAGACGCTCGTCGCGCCGGCGTGGGATACCGAGGCCGCCAACGCGCACAACCGCGTGCGCTACGACCCGGCCGGTCCCACGGCGCTCATCACGCCGTGGAACGCGCCGTTGATGCTCGCGACCTGGAAGGTGGGTCCGGCGCTGGCCGCCGGCAACACCGTGGTGGTGAAGCCGGCGGAGTGGACGCCGATCACGGCGTCGATGCTCGCGGACCTCGCTCTGGAGGCGGGGCTGCCGCCGGGCGTGCTCAACGTGCTGCAGGGACTTGGCCCGGAGGCCGGCGCCGCACTCGTGGCCCATCCTGGCATTCGCCGGATCTCGTTCACGGGCTCGCCGCCCACCGCCCGGCTGATCGGCGCGGCGGCCGCGGCGAACCTCACGCCGGTCAGCTTCGAGCTGGGCGGCAAGTCGCCGCTCATCGTGTGCGACGACGCGGATCTCGATCTGGCGGTGGCCACCGCGGCGGGCCAGTACGACAACGCCGGGCAGGTGTGCCTGGCCGGCACGCGTCTGCTCGTGCAGGCGGCGGTCTACGACGAGTTCGCCACGCGCCTGCGCGCGAAGATTGGCGAGATCCGCCAGGGCGATCCACGCGATCCGGCCACGCATGTCGGCCCGCTGATTCATCCGAAGCACCTGGCGCGCGTGTCGGGCTACGTCGAACGCGCCGTGGCGGCCGGGGCGCGCGTGGTGTGCGGCGGCCGCGTGTCGCCCGCGCTCGGCGGCCTCTACTACGAGCCCACGCTGCTCGTGGATGTGCCCGAGGGGGCCGAGATCCTGCGCGAGGAAGTGTTCGGCCCGGTGCTCACGATGCAGATGGTGGCCGACGACGCCGCCATCGTGGCGACCGCGAACGACACCGACTACGGCCTGGCGGCCGTCGTGTTCACGCGCGACCAGGCCCGCGCCGATCGCCTGTCGAACGCGATCGTGGCGGGCACGGTGTGGGTGAACTGCTTCTTCGTGCGCGATTTGTCGGCGCCGTTCGGCGGGTCGCGCCAGTCGGGCATCGGCCGCGAAGGCGGGCACTGGAGCTTCGACTTCTACTGCGACGTCAAGAACGTGGTGCATCGCAAAGGCACGTTCGCCGAGGCGCATGGCTGAGTCCACGGCCAGCCGTCCCCGCATTGGCATCACGGCCTGGCGCCGGCGCGCTGCCCACGCCGCTCGGCGAGCGCACCGACCTCTACACGCTCGGCGTCGAGTACGCGCAGGCCGTGCAGGCCGCCGGCGGCCTCGCGCTGATCCTGCCGCACGGCGACGATCCAGAGGCCACGCTCGACGCGCTCGACGGGCTGTTGCTGTCGGGCGGCGGCGACGTCGATCCGCGCAGCTACGGCGCCGAGAACACGGCCGCCAAGGACGAGAGCCTCGCGGCCGACCAATGGGAGATCGCGCTGCTGCGAGGCGCCAGGAGCCGTCACTCTGCCGGTGTTGGGCATCTGCCGCGGCATGCAGATCATGGCCGTGGCCCACGGCGGGCGCCTGGCGCAGGACATCACCGGCCGCGACGGACATCCCGACATGGGCGCGCTGTCGGCCGCAGCCGTGCTCGCCGCGCGCCACCCGGTGACGTTCGTCGGCGACTCCACGCTCGCGGCCATCTACGGCACGACCACCCGCCTCGTGAACACGATCCATCACCAGGCCGTGGCCGATGCCGGCACGCTCCACGTGGTCGGCACCGGCGCCGATGGCATGATCGAGGCGATCGAGTCGCCGTCCGGCCCATACCTCGGCGGTGCAGTGGCACCCCGAGAAGCTGACCGGCGCCGAGGCCGCGGTCGAGCAGCAAGCTGTTCGAGGACTTCGTGGCCGAGGCCCGCGCCTACGATGCGCGCCGACGCCTTCAGCAGGAAGGGTGAGATGTCGCGACACTATCCGAAGGGCTACACCACGCCGCTGTCTCCCGACGGCAGCGCGAGCCTGGTGCCCGCGCCGCCGTGGCACTACGTGGGCGACTTCCTGATCGTCGAGTACCACACCGACCCCGACGCGGTGATCGCGCTGCTGCCCAAGGAACTGGAGCCGGCCGCCGATCCGGGCGCCGTGGCCGCCATCTTCGCCGACTGGCAGTGCTGCTCCACGGGCGGCAACGAGCTGCTCGATCCCGTGCAGGGGCAGTACAAGGAGTTCTTCCTGGTGGTCGGCTGCACCTACCAGGGGCAGCCCATGAGCCGCTGCGTCTACATCTGGGTCGACAAGGACTTTGCGATGTATCGCGGCTGGGTGCAGGGCTTTCCGAAGAAGCTCGGCTCGGTGCACATGACGCGCGCCTATCCCATCGGCAAGGCCACGCCGCGGCTGGAGCCGGGCGCGCGGTTTGCGGGCACCTGCACCGCAGGCAGCCGCGAGATTGCGCGCGCGGTGGTCACCCTGCAAGGGCATCTCGCCCGACGGGGCCGACCGTGAACGCGCCGCCGATGGCCAACTCCCGGCACTTTCCGGCCTACGACGGCCTCGTGCCCGACGTGTTCGAGCTGGTGCGCTCGGGCGGCCAAGACCGCGAGGTGACCGACATCTGGGAAGGCGACGCCGAGCTCACGCTCGGCGCCCACACGCTCGAGCCGCTGCAGGCGATTGCGCCGCGCACGATCGGCAAGGGCTTCCGCTTCACGTTCGCCTACACGGTGCACGGCGGCGAGGTGCTCACGCAGCACGACAAGGGAGCGCACCGGTGACGCGCGCGCGGGTGTGGCACGACGGGCAGCTCGTGGCGGCGGTGGTCGAGGGCGACGCGCTCGTGCTCGAGAACGGCACTCGCGTGCCGTCGGCCGGCGCCCGCTACGCCTCGCCGATCGCGCCCCGACAGATCATCGCGACGCACCTCACCTACCGTAGTCGCTGCGTCGAGTACCGCATGGCCGCGCCGCCCGAGTATCCGTCCTACTTCATGAAGCCGCTCGGCGCGGTGTCGCATCACGGTGCTACCGTGGCCCGGCCGCGCGGTTGCGCGTTCCTGAACTACGAAGGCGAGCTGGCGGTGGTCATCGGCCGCACCTGCACCAACGTGCCGGTGGCGCGCGCGCTCGACTACGTGAAGGGCTACACCATCGCCAACGACTTCGGCGTGCACGACTTCCGCCATGCCGACCGCGGCGCGATGTTCCGCGTGAAGGGTCAGGACGGCTTCTGCCCGCTCGGTCCGGTGATGGTCGACGCCGCGGATCTCGATCCGGCCGACGTGTGGCTGCGCACCTACGTGAACGGCGAGGTCGTGCAGGAGGCCCACACCGGCACCGACCTGATGTTCAGCGTGGCCTACCAGATTGCCGACATCTCGCGGCTGGTCACGCTCGAGGACGAACGACGTGCTGCTCACCGGCACGCCGGCCAACAGCCGGCCCGTGCGGCCGGGCGACGTCGTGGCCGTGGCCATCTCGGGCATCGGCCGCCTCGAGAACACGGTCGTGGAACTGGATCGCGACCTGGTGGCGGTGGGCGACCCGCCGCGCGTCACCGAACAGACCCTGCACGTGGCGCTGGCCATGCCCGAAGCCGAGGCGCGTGAGCGGATCGCGCGTGGCGCCGGCGGCCCCGGAACGGGCGGAGAGAACGCCATGAGCACGGAACGACTGGTCGGCGCGCTGCATCACGCCGGGCTGCGCGTGGCGGATCTGGCCGAGGCGCGATCGCGCTGGGAGCACATCCTGGGCCTGCACGGCGAGGCCGTGGATGACACCACCGTGGTGTTGCGCTGCGCGCACGAAGACGTTCGCCCTGGCGCTCGTGGCGTCCACCGCGCCGGCGGGCCTCGACTACGTGTGCTACGAACTGGCCCCAGGCGTCACCCTCGACCACGCGGCACACACGCTCGACCGCGCGCGGCGCCGCGGTGTCGCGCGTGGCGGTGCCGGTGCGGGGCGAGGCGCTCGACACGGTCGATCCCGACGGCAACCGCGTGCGCCTCATCCCGCGCGTGCGACCCGCCGACACCCGGCCGGCCGAGGTGCGGCACTCCACCCGCGTGCCGGGCTGGCATCCCCGCAAGTTCGGCCACGTGAACTTCTTGACCACCGACGTGCAGCGACAGGTGCAGTGGTACACGCACGTGCTCGGCTTCGGCGTCACCGACTGGATCGGCACCGAGGGCGTGTGGCTGCACGTGGACCGCGACCACCACGTGTTGGCTTTCCTGCAGAAAGACCTCGCGCACATCCACCACCTGGCCTTCGAGCTGGTCGACTGGGGCGAGATGCGCGTGGCGCTCGATCACCTGGCGCAGAACCGCCGCCACATCGTGTGGGGGCCGGGGCGTCACGGCATGGCGCGCAATCTCTTCAGCTACTTCCGCATGCGCGAAGAGGCGTTGTTCGTGGAGCTCTTCGCCGACCTCGAGCAGTTGCCGGCCGACCACGAACCGCGCCACTTCCCCGACGACCCGCATTCGTCGAACACGTGGGGCATCCTGCCGCCGCGCACCTACTTCCGCTTCGACCAGGCCGCGCTCGACGCCGAAGACAGCCAGGCCTACGCCTACGGTCTGCCGATTCCCACCCAGCCGTGAGCGGCGCAGGGCGAGCCAGATGCGCGAGGCGAACATGAACCGGACACGGATGCTCGCGGTGTGGAGCAGTGCTGGGCTGCTGGCGCTGGCCTGCTGGGGCTGCGGCGGCGGTAGCCGGGTGGCGGCGGTGGAGGCACGCCGCCGCCGGGTAGCGGCACCCCACCGCCATCGTCGCAGTCCGCCTGCGCCATCGCGCTCTCGGCCGACGCCGAACTGGCGTTCGTGGATCCCGTGAATGGCACGTTCGAGGCCGCGGCCAAGCGCGAGAACGTGCGCGGCCGCTCCAAGGGCGATGTGCGCGATGCCTTGTGGACCAACCGGGCCCAGCGCGCGCGCGGAGCGGAACGAACGGCGCGTCGCGCCGGTGGCACCCGCCGCCACCGAGGACATCGGCGACCTGGCGGTGATCGAAGACGACGGGTCGATCTTCCTGGCGGCCAACGCGTTCGACCTGGCCAATACCGGCCTGCGCTTCCGTCCCACCGCGGGCGGCTATGAGGTGACCCGCATCGACGCGGCGTTCCGCGCGCCGGTGGGCAGCCGGCTCACGCTGGGCGACGACGACACCACGCGCGTGGCCCTGCCCGCCTCGCTCGGCTTCTTCGGCGGGGTCACCGAGGCCTTCGTCAACTCCGATGGCAACATCACCTTCGGCGCCAGCGACAACGCCAGCACCAGCCGTAGCATCGGCCGCTTCCTGAACGGCGCTCCACGCGTGGCGGCGTTCTTCGCCGACCTCGACCCCTCCACCGGTGGGCGGGTGTTCGCGCAGGCCGATGGCGCCGCTCTCACCGTCACCTGGTGCAGCGTGCCCGGATTCGACGACGCCAACACCGTGTCGGTGCAGGCCACCGTGCAGGCTGACGGCGTGGTCGAGGTGAAGTTCGGCGACGTCTCGCTGCGCCAGGCCGTGGTGGGCGTGTCGCCCGGCGCCACGCAGGTGTTCGCGCCCGTCGATCTCACCTTGGCCGGCCCCACCGCCGGCGGCGCCGGAGCCATCGGCGAGCGGTTCTCCGACAGCGCGGAAGCGGATCTCGTAGCGGCGGCGCAGCACTTCTATCGCAGTCATCCCGACACCTACGATCAGCTCGTGTTCTGGGGCGGCGCCCGGCTCATTCCCCTGGGCGACGCGTTCGCGCAGGAATTCACCGTGGCCAACGAGATTCAGGGCATCGGCGTGCCCACCGGCGGCAGCCCGCGCGAGTTCGGCAGCGCCAGCCGGCTGCAGAGCATTGTCAACATGGACCGGGTCATCAAGTACCCGGTCAGCCCCACGCAGAAGTTCCTGGGCGAAGACACCGTGCTCAGCCTGCTCGGCCAGGAGTCGGGACACCGTTGGCTGGCGTTCGCGGAGTTCCTCGATGCCGATCGTCGCAGGTCGACGGAGCTGCTCGGCCGCGACGAGGCGCACTGGAGCTTCTTCTTCGATTCCGACGCCTCGGTGATGGAGGGCAACGACATCGAGGCGCTCGGTGGCGGCGCGTTCCGCACGGTGGGCGCGGTGCAGCGCTACAGCCGGCTCGATCAATACCTCATGGGCCTGGTGCCGCCCGAGCAGGTGCCGCCGTTCTTCTACGTGCAGAGCCCGGTCAACGTCGTGCCCAACCGCGACCGTGAGGCCTCGCCGCAGGTGGGCGTGACCTTCAACGGCACTCGCCGCGACGTGCTCATCGCCGATGTGATCGCGGCGATGGGACCGCGCCTGCCGGCGTCCGCGCAGGCGCCCAAGACCTGGCGGCAGGCGTGGATCTACCTGGCGCCTCGAGGCACGCCACCCAGCGCCGACGATCTGGCCAAGATGAACGGCTGGCGCACGGCCTGGGAGACGTTCTTCACGCAGGGCACCGAAGGCCGCATGCGTCTCGAGGCCACGCTGCGCTGATGGCGGTTGCGGCCCCGAACCACGACGCCAGCTAGCTGACGAAGAGCGGCGGCCGGCGTTCGGTATCGCCCGTCGCGCTTTGCCACGCGCGGGCCAGCGCGATGAGGTCGCCTTCGCGATAGAGATGCCCCGAGAACATCACGGCCGTGGGCGTGCCATCCGCGCGGAAGCCGTTGGGCACGGCGATCGACGGATGTCCGGTCAGGCTCATCACCGGATTCAGGCTGGTGCGTGAGTCGAGGGTGAGCGAGGTGAACATCACCGCGTCCACGTCGCGCATGGACCGGGCGAGGTCCTGCATGATGGCGGCCCGCCGGCGATTGGCCTGCAGGTAGTCGACGGCCGTCACGAGCTGCCCGGCCCGCAGGAAGCGGCTGTTGCGCTGCCGCAGGCCGGTGTGGCGGCCGCTTGTCGTGAAGCTGTCGAAGGCGGCGGCACGTTCGGTGTACTCGATGAAGTAGCTCAGGTCGCCGCCGCCCGGGATGCCCACCATGTGCAGCGTGCAGCCGAGGCGCTTCAGCATCGCGAACACGCGGTCGTTGTTGGCGCGTGCCTCGGGGTCCTGCTCGCCGTCCATCATCGCCGGCACGTAGCCGATCCGCGACGGCAGCGGGCCACGCGCGTCGAACACGATGGGCCGGTCGCGCACCACGGCCAGATCCTGATCGTCGGGCCCGGCGATCGCGCGCAGCACGATGGCGCAGTCTTCGGCGTGGCGGCACATCGGCCCGATCTTGTCGAGCGTGGTGCCGGCCGCCATGACGCCGTGCCGGCTGACCCGGCCGAACGTGGGCCGCAACCCGACCAGCCCGCAGCGCTCCGACGGAGACAGAATCGAGCCGCCCGTGTCGCTGCCGATCGAGAACGCCACGAGGCCGGCGGCAGTCGCCGCGCCGGGACCAGCCGACGATCCGCTCGAGCCCTGCTCCGGGTTCCACGGGTTGTTCGTGCGGCCGCCCGCCCACTGGTCGCCGAAGGCCATCTCGCCCGTGGTGAGCTTGGCCACCAGCACCGCGCCAGCGGCCTGCAGGCGCTGCACCACGGTGGCGTCGTCGGCGAAGACCTGCTGCTCGAAGGGCGGCGCGCCCCAGCGCGTGGGCGAGCCCTTGGCGGCGATGATGTCCTTCACGCCGTAGGGAATGCCGTGCAGCGCACCGCGATACCTGCCGGCGGCCATCTCCGTGTCGGCGGCCTTCGCCTCGGCCAGCGCGCGCGTGTCGGTGAGCGCGGCCACGCAGTTGAGCACGCCGTTGTGGCGCCTCAGCCGGTCCAGGTACATCGTCGTGAGCGCCGTGGACGTGACCTGTCGTGTTTCTAGCAGGCGCGCCAGATGCGTCAGCGGCCAGAAGGCCACGGCCTCCACCGTTGCCGGCATCGTCACGCGCGGGGCGGGCGTGGTGCGGAACACGGCCGGAGGCGGGGGCGGCAACGGCACGCCGGGCGGCACCGGATCGAAGTGCACCGGCAGCGGCGACGCGTTGGTCAGGTCCTGCTTGGCGATGAAATCGGTGCCGCGCGCCAGCCGCGACAGCGAGTCGAAGAGCTCCTGACACTCGGCGTCGCTCCAGGTGAGGCCAGCGAGCTGCGCTGCGCCGCGCACCATCTCGAGCGTCACCGTCTTGGTGCCGGGCTGGATCTGCGCCCACAGCACGCCCGGCAGCAGCGTCGAGGTGAGACCCGTGGCCGCGCACAGCGCGAGGAAAGCGCGACGCTCGGGCACCGCCATGATCAGTCGCGCAGGCCGAACGTCACGAGCGTGCTGCCGGCAATCACCGACACGTACTGCTTGCCCTCCACCAGGTAGGTGACCGGGCCCATCACGATCTGGCCGCCCAGGCTCGCCTTCCACAGCAGCGCGCCGGTCTTCGCGTCGAGGGCCATGAAGTGGCCCTCGCGGCCGCCGGTGAAGAGCAGGTCGGTGGCGGTCGTGAGCATGCCGGCGTCGCTCACGTCGTGCTGGCGCAGCTTCCACTTCACCTGGCCGGTGTCGGGGTCCATCGCCATCACCGCGCCGTTGCCCACTTCATCCGTCCAGTTGTTGATCGGACCGCGCCGGCCGATGCCGATCGTGGGCGCGCCCGGGGCGGGGGCCACCACCGCGAAGCCGCCGCCCATGAAGAGCTGTCCCGGCTTGTATTCCGCCTCTTCAGGACGGTAGATCGTGCCGTAGTTCTCCCACGCCGAGAAGTAGAAGAGGCCCGTGCGTGGACTGTAGCCGGGCAGATACCAGTTGGTGCCGCCCTGATTGCCCGGATACGTCGGCGAGCCGAGCGGCTGCGGCGTCTGCATCGGGCGGCCTTTCGCGTCGAGGCCGCTCGCCCAGTTCACCTTCACGAACGGCGTGCCCGCCAGGAACTCGCCCGTCACGCGATCCAGCACGTAGAAGTAGCCGTTGCGATTCGCCCACAACATCAGCTTGCGGGGCTGACCCTTCCACACGCGGTCGACGAGCACCGGCACCTGCACGGCGTCGTAGTCGTAGGCGTCGTTGGGCGTGAACTGGAAGTGCCACTTCAGCGTGCCGGTGTCGGCGTCGAGCGCGATAGCGCAATCGGCGTAGAGGTTGTCGCCGGGCCGCTGTTTCGGATTCCAGTCGGGCCCGGGGTTGCCGATGCCCCAGTAGACGAGATTGAGCGCCGGGTCGTAGGAGCCGGTGACCCACGCGGGCGCGCCGCCGGTCTTCCAGTCGTCGCCCTCCCACGTGTCGTGACCGGGCTCGCCGGGACCAGGAATCGTGTAGAACTTCCAGGCTTCCTTGCCGGTCTTCGCGTCGTAGGCCGCCACGTAGCCGCGGATGCCGTATTCGCCGCCGCCCACGCCCACCATCACCTTGTCCTTCACGATGAGCGGCGCCATGGTGATCGAGTAGCCGGCCTTCACGTCGCCCACGTCGATGTTCCAGCGCGCCTTGCCGGTCACCGCGTCAATCGCGATCAGCCGCGCGTCGAGCGTGCCCATGAACACGGTGTCGCCCAGGATCGCGACGCCGCGATTGTTGGCGCCGCAGCACACCTTCGCATCGGGCGAGGGCGTGTGGCGGTAGAGCCAGTAGAGCGATCCGGTCTTCGCGTCCACGGCCATCACGTCGTTGGGCCGCTGCGTGACGTACATCACGCCGTCGACCACGATCGGATTCGACTGCCAGGCGCCGAACACCTGGTTCTGCACCACCCACTTGGATTCGAGCCGGGCGACGTTGGCGGGCGTGATCTGATCGAGCGTGCTGTAGCGCTGACTGGTGTAGGTGCCGCCGTAGTTCAGCCAGTTCTGCGGTTCCGAGGCGGCGCGCAGCAGCCGCTCGGACGTGACCTGCGCATCGAGCGCGAAGGTGGAGGTGATGACGAGCGCCAGCAGCGCCAGCACGGAACGGGAACGGCGGCTCATTGCGCACCTCGCAGCGACAACAGATAGGCCACGAGGTCGGCGACCTCGTCGGGCGTGAGGGTCTTGGCCACCGACGGCATCGGCGACGTCTTGCCGGCCTCGACGCTCTTGATGTCCTTCTTCACCACGGTCACGAGGTGACCCGTGTCGTCCACCAGCTGCATCGAGAACGTGTCTTCGTTGACGCGGCGCCCGCGAATCGGTGCGGCCGGCGGTGGTCTGGATGGTCATGGGCCGGTTGATGGGCGGCATGGCGCGCGTGGGTTCGAGCAGCGCGCGCTGCAGGGCCGCCGGGGTGCGCAGGGCGCCGATGTCGCTGAGGTCCGGCGCGCTGCGCGGGCCCTCGGTGCCCGCCCGGTGACAGGTGGCGCAGGCGCCCTTGCCAGCGAAGAGCGTCTTGCCGCGGTTCACGTTGCCCACCTTCACCGCGGTGCCGCCCGGGTCGAAGCCGGCGCGGATGAACGCGATCACGCCGTTGACCTCGGCCGGTGAGAACGCAAAGCTCGGCATGCCTGGCGGCACGCCCTTGGCAAGCACTTGCGCCAGGTCGTCGTCGGTGACGGCGCGGCGGAAGCGGCCGAGCCGCAGGTTGACCCCGGCCACCGTGTCGCCGTTCGCGCCGTGACAGAGCTGGCACTGCGCGCCGTAGAGGCGCACGCCGGTGGCGATGTCGGTCGAGGAGTAGGTGTGGTCCTGAGCGGCGGCGCTGGCCGCGGTCGCGAGAACCGCGAGGCACAGCAAGGCACGCGCGAGGCGGCGGGGATACGGCATGCGGCGCATGCTAGCATGCCGACCATGCCGACTCGTGCTCGCGCGCTGGCCGTGCTGTGCGTGCTCGTGCTGCTGCCCGCAAAGGCGGTGGGCGCAAGGCAGGCGCAGGCGCCCGTCGGCTACCGCGTGTCGTTTCCCACGCCCGAGCATCGCTGGATGCAGGTCGAGGTGACGTTTGCCGACGTGCCGTCCGGGCCGCTGCAGGTGCGCATGAGCCGCAGCTCGCCCGGCCGCTATGCCTTGCACGAATTCGCCAAGAACGTGTTCGACGTGCGCGTGAAGGACGGCCGCGGCCGCGCGCTCACGCCGGCGCGCCCGAACCTGCACCAGTGGGACGTGACCGGCCACGACGGCACGGTGGTCGTGAGCTACCGCGTGTTCGGCGATCGCACCGACGGCACGTATCTCAGCGTGGATGCCACGCATGGCCACCTGAACATGCCGGCCTCGCTCATGTGGGCGCGCGGCCTCGAAGCGCGCGCGGCGCGCGTGGAGTTCGTGCCGCCGCCCGGCAAGACGTGGAACGTGGCGACGCAGCTCTTTCCCACCGGCAACCCGCTGGTGTTCACCGCACCGAACCTGCAGTACCTGATGGACAGCCCCACCGAAGTGGGCGCGTTCGTCTGGCGCACGTTCACCGTCGACGACGGCAAGGGCCCGGCCCAGACCTTCCGCATCGCGTTGCACCACGACGGCACGGACGGCGAGGCCGACGCCTTCGCCAAGGACGTGGAGACCATCGTGCGCGAGACGCTGCCGATCTTCGGCGAGTTCCCGCGCTACGACGGCGGCACCTATACCTTCCTCTCCGACTACCTGCCGTGGGCCAGTGGCGACGGCATGGAGCACCGCAACAGCACGGTGTTGTCGTCGAGCGGCGCCCTGCGCAATCCCGGCGCAGCGCAGCGGCATCCTCGGCACGGTGGCGCACGAGTTCTTCCACGGCTGGAACATGGAGCGCATCCGCTCGCGCGGCGTCGAGCCCTTCGACTTCGCCGACGCGAACATGTCGGGCGAGCTGTGGTTCGGCGAGGGCTTCACCAGCTACTTCGACACGCATCATCACGCACCGCGCCGGCTTCGATTCGCTCACCGACACGCTCGACAACCTGGCCAACTTCGTCAACGCCGTCACGCTCTCGCCGGGCCGCACCTTCCGCACCGCCGAGCAGATGAGCCAACTGGCGCCGTTCGTGGATGCCGCCGTGTCGATCGACCGCACGGCCTGGGGCAACACCTTCATCTCCTACTACACGTGGGGCGCGGCCGTCGGGCTGGGCCTCGACCTCTCGCTGCGCGAGCATGACCAACGGCAAGACCGGCCTCGACGACTACATGCGGCTGATGTGGACCACGCCACGGCGTGCCCGGCATGAAGGCGGCGCCGGGCTTCGTGGCCAAGCCCTACGGCATGGAAGACCTGCAGGGCCGGCTGGCGCAGCTGTCGGGCGATGCCGCGTTCGCGCGCGAGTTCTTCGCCAAGTACCTCCAGGGCCACGACGTGCCCGACTACGGGCGTCTACTCGGCCGCATGGGCCTGCTGATGCGGAAGAAGGCGGCGGGCAAGGGCTGGCTCGGGTCGGCGCCGCTCGTGAGCGCCAACGGCGGCCTGCGCGTGGGCGTCGTGCCGTTCGAATCGCCGCTCTACAAGGCCGGCATGGCGCAGGACGACCAGCTGGTGACGCTCGACGGCGTCGACGTCACGTCGACCCAGGCGGTGCTCGACGTGGTGGCCAAGCACGCAGCCCGGGGCCACGCTGACGCTGAAGTTCGTGCGCCGCAGCGGCGACACGGTGAACGGCCGCGTGACGCTCGAGGAAGACCCGCGCGTCGAGATCGTGCCGGCCGAAACGACGGGCGCGGCCGTGACGCCCGCAGCAGCGCAGCCTGCGCACGGGCTGGCTCGCCTCGCGCCGGATGAAGTAGGGTGGAACCATGATCAGACGACTTGCCCTGGCCGCGCTGACGGCGGCCGTCCTCGCGGTGCTGGCGCTGCCGGCATGGGCCGCAGCCGGAAGACACGAGCAAGGTGCCGCGCATCACGCTGGCCGAGTTCAAGCCCCTGCACGCGAAGAACGCCGTGCTCACCATCGACGTGCGCGACTCCCACGGCTTCGACGCCGGCCACATTCCGGGCGCGCTCAACGTGTCGGTCGTCGACATCGAGATCATGGCCAACCGCGTGCTGAAGGAAACGCGGCCGGTGGTGGCCTACTGCGCCTGCCCCGACGACCACTCCAGCCTCTACGTGGCGGCCAAGCTCATGCGCGTGGGCGTGAAGAACATCAAGGTGCTGACCGGCGGCTGGGCCGGCTGGACGAAGGGCGGCGGCAAGGTGGAAGTGACCCCGCCCTCGACGGCCTCGCGCTACACTAGGAGGCAGGCCCGGGTGGGGCCGCCAGGCAAAGAGCCACTGTCATGATCACATCCAGATTCCTCATCGCGTTCGGCACCGCGGCGGCCGTGGCCGTCACTTCGTGGGTGGGCACCGTGGACGCGCGCGCGTTCCAGGGCAAGGCCGCCAGCGAGGGCGTCTACACCAAGGCCCAGGCCGAGCGCGGCCTCACGCTTGTATGACACGTCGTGCGCCTCGTGCCACGAGCTGGGCAAGTTCAAGGGCACCGAGTTCGCCAACGCGTGGACCGGCAAGCCGCTCACCGACCTGCACACCGCGGTGATGTCGATGCCGATGGACGCGCCCGGCAGCATGAAGCCGCAGGAATACTCCGACATCCTGGCCTACTTCCTGAGCATCAACGGCTACCCGGCCGGACAGGCCGAACTGGCCGGCGGCGAAGAGGCCATCAAGGCCGTGACGCTCGACGCGAAGAAGCCCTAGCGGGCCCGGCTCAGCGGGCGCTGGCCAGCGCCTCGTCGCACCGCGCGATCTCGCGCGCCAGGCGATCGGGCGCGCCGAGTTCGTCGGCGCTCGTGGCCCGGCCCGTGTCCCGCATTTCGACCCAGAACGCCAGACTGGCCTTGAAGCTCGCGCTGGCTGCACGCCAGTGAGACGCGCGCTCGGCCGCGGGCAGCCGGCTCGCGGCGAGTGCCGCGTGCGCGATGCCCAGGCCCTCATCGACCATCGCCATCCGGGCCCGCGTGTCGAGTCGCGCCGGGTCGACCTGCGCCACGCGCCCGAGGGTCGTGGCCGCGCTCGTCAGCCATTCGCAGTGCTTCCGCCGGCGCCCCGGTCCGCGCCAGCGCGGATCCCAGCCGTTCGCATGCGGCGGCGGCGTCCGACTGTGCCTCGACGTCTTTCGGATCCGTCGCCGCCAGTCTGGCGCCCGCATCGCACGCGCGCCGGAAGTAGGCGATGGCCGAGCCCTCGTCGCCCAGGCCGACCAGGGCTTCTCCGACCTGTAACGTGCCGACGAAGGCGCTGCGCTGCAGCCGCAGGTCCGACGGATGGGCGGCGGCGAGCGCAGTGTCGATGTCGTTCGATCGCCGATACATCTCGAGGCACCGCCGCGGATCGGGCACGAGGCCAGGCACGGGCGCCCCCTGAGCACAGCACGTCGCCGAACTGGCTGTAGGTCACGCCCAACTGCCGCTGTGCGCGCTCGCCGCCCGACGCCTGGCAGCGCCTCCAGCAGTGAGGCCGCCTGGCGCAGGCGATCGACGCCCTCCCTGGTACGCGTGTTCGCGGTCAGCAGAAACCCTTCCACGGTGTAGCTGTGGGCGAGCCGCAGGGCCTCGTCGACCGGGTCGCCCGAGCCCTTCAGCGACTCTTCGAGACGCGTCGCCTTCTGCGCCTCGTCGAGGCCGGCCCGCGCCTCACCCGCGTAGAAGAGCGCGAGGGCCATCTTCGACGAGGTCGTCGAGAGATCCCGCCGGATCTCGAGGTTCGCCGGTTCGTCCGCCAGCAGGCGCTCGCGCAGGTCCTGGGCCTTCCGATACGCGCGAACGGCGCCGCGTGAGGTCGCCAAGATTCGGCCGGCGGGGCTGCCCGAGCACATCGGCCATCTTCTCGTAGCCGATCGCCAGCTCGCGTTGCAGCGACGCGTCGTCGTCGGCGTCGGCGGCGAGGCGGTCGAGATAGGTCAGCGCGTTCGAGACCAGCAGTTGCCGCGCGCTCGTCGAGCCAGGGCAGCTGCTCGACGGCGTCGTGAATATCGAACATGAACGTGCGCGCCAGCTGCCGCACGTCGTTGAACCGGCGCTCGGCGCGCTGCGCCTCCCACCGCGTGGTGACCATGCCGGCGCCGAGCGAGAGCGCCAGCAGCAGCGCGGCGCCGACCGCGCCACGATGACGGCTCACGAACTTGCGGGCGCGATAGAGCGACGAGCCGTCGTGCGCGAGCACGGCACGTCCGTCCAGATACCGCGCGATGTCGTCGGCGAACTGCTCGGCCGAGCCGTAGCGATCGGCCGGAGCCTTGCGCAGCGCCTTGAGCACGATGGCGTCGAGGTCGCCGCCCACGCCGGCTCGCTTCGCGCGCGCGGCCGCCGCCGACGGGCGCACGCGGATCGGCGCCGCGCACCGCGTCGAGCACCGCGAGCGGCGACGAGTCCCGGTGCACGTCGGGATAGGGCCCGCTGCCGGTGACGAGTTCGTAGAGCAGCACGCCGAGCGAGTAGACGTCGGTGGCCGTCGTCACCGGCGCACCGGCCGCCTGTTCGGGACTGGCATAGTGCGGCGTCAGCACCGGAGCCGTCGCCGGTCCGCTGCCCCGGGCCGTCGGCGGTGGCGCCGCGTCCGGGGCCGGTGAGCTTCGCGATGCCGAAATCGAGCAGCTTCGGCGTGCCGTCGCTCGTGACCAGGATGTTCGACGGCTTGATGTCGCGGTGCACCACCAGGTGCTGGTGCGCGAAGTGCACGGCGCCGCAGATCGTCGCGAACAGCCGCAGCCGCGCCGGCCACGTCGAGGCGCGCGCTCGTCGCAGTAGGCCGTGACGGGCCTGGCCGTCCACGTATTCCATCGCCAGGTAGGGCAGGCCGTCGGCGGTCGTGCCGCCGTCCACGAAGTGCGCGATGTTGGGATGGTTGAGCGCGGCGAGAATCCGCCGCTCGTCGCGCAGGCGTTCGACGGCGTCGGGCGCCACGTTCGTGCCGAGCACCTTGATGGCGACGTGCTGCACGAAGCCGAGCTCGCTGCGCGAGCCCAGGTAGACCGTGCCCATGCCGCCGCGGCCCAGCTCGCGCTCCACCGTGAAGGGCCCGATGGCGAGGTCGGCGGGCCGGCGGCCGTCGCTGCCTGGCGCGTGCTCGCCGCCGTCGTCGGGCAGATCGAGGAACGCGCCGGCGCGCACGTGCGCGTCGAGCAGGCGCCGCACCTCCCGCGCCATCAATCCCTCGCGTTGCTCGAGCGCCGCGAGCCACGGCTCGCGGGCAGGGCGGGTCGAGGTCGAGCGCCGTGAGCAGCAGCGTCTTCACGGCCTGATGCCGCACCGGCGTGGCGGCCCGGGCGTCAGCCACCGGGCGGCCCCTCGATGGCGTCGAAGAGCCAGGCGCGCGCACTCGCCCATTCCCGCTTCACCGTGGTGGGCGACACGTCGAGCACCTGGGCCGTGTCGTCCACCGACAGGCCGGCGAAGAACCGCAGCTCCACGACCTGGGCCTGGCGGGGGTCGAGCGCCGCCAGCCGGGTCAGCGCCTCGTCGACGGCGAGCAGCCGTTCGTCGGGGAGCGGGCTCGGCAGCAGGTCGAGCACCTCCTCGACCGGCACGGTGGGCTCGTCATGGCCCCGCTTGGCGGTGTGGCGGCGGCGCGCGTGGTCGACCAGGATGCGCCGCATCGCCTGCGCGGCCAGCGCGAAGAAGTGGCTGCGGTTCTGCCAGTCGGCGCGCTGGTCCACCAGCTTCAGCCACGCCTCGTTCACGAGGGCCGTGGCCTGCAGCGTGTGATCGCGGCGTTCCATCCGCAGGCGCGACGCCGCCAGCCGGCGCAGTTCGTCGTAGACCGCCGACGCCAGATCGGCGCCCGCGCGCGCGTCGCCGCGCTGCCAGTCGCGCAGCAGGAGGGTGACGCGGCTGGGCTCGTCGCTCATCCGCTCAGCCCGGCCCCAGTGCATCAGCGGAAACGCCGCCCCGGCCGTCAGCACGCATGCGCTCATACTAAGGGGATACGCGGCGAATCGGACGGCCGCGGGCCACGGCGCAGAATTCCGCGATTCCGGCCCAGATTCTCGTCCGTGGTCCCTCGGCGCAGGCTTCCTGCGCGTCTTGGAGTATGAACAACCCAGCGCGAGGCATGCGTGTTTCCACGGCGATCGCTCACACCGTGTTGGTCGGGGCGGCAGTGGTGGCCACGACGCAGGCGTGTGCACCCACGCCCCAGGCGCGCGACCGGCCGCCACCGCAGCGCCGACCCGGCCAGTGGTCGGCTACGGCCAGCTGCCGCTCGCCTTCGAGGCCAACCAGGGCCAAAGCGACGGCCAGGTGCGGTTCCTGGCCAGAGGCGACGGCTACAGCCTGTTCCTCACCCCTACCGAAGCGGTCTTGAGCCTGCGCGCTCCCGATCCGGCTTCGACCGTGGTGCGCATGCGGCTCGAGGGCGCGAACGCGCAGCCGACCCTCACCGGGCTCGATCCGCTGGCTGGCACGAGCAACTATCTCATCGGCAACGACCCCGGCCGCTGGCGACGCGACGTGCCGCACTACGCGCGCGTGCACTCACGCCAGCGTCTATCCCGGCATCGATCTGGTCTACTACGGCAAGCAGCGGCAACTCGAATACGACTTCGTCGTCGGCCCCCACGCCGATCCCTCGACGGTCGCGCTCGCCTTCGACGGCGTGGACGGGCTCTCGATCGACCCCGAGGGCAACCTGATCCTGCAAACGGCCCACGGCGCGCTCACGCAGCAGAAGCCGGTGATCTACCAGGAGGTCGACGGCCGGCGGCACCAGATCGATGGGCGCTACGAGCTGCGGGCCGACGACCGCGTGGGATTTCACGTGTCCAGCTATGACCCTTCCCGGCCCTTGGTCATCGACCCGGTGCTGTCCTACTCCACCTACCTCGGCGGCAATGGCAACGACGTCGGCCACGCGATCGCCGTGGACAGCACCGGCAACGCGTATGTGACCGGCGTCAACCCAGCTCCGCGAACTTTCCCGGCGCCAGCGGCAGGCCGATCCAGCCGTCGTTGCGTGGCAGCTGACGACCTGTTCGTCACCAAGCTGAACGTCACGGGCACGGCGCTCGTCTACAGCACCTACCTGGGCGGCAGCGGCAATGAGATTGGCCGGGCCATCGCGATCGACGGCACGGGCAATGTCTATGTGACCGGCGAGACGAACTCGCCCACCCAAGCCGGGGCGGGCAACGTCCCCTTTCCCATCGTCGGACCCATCCAGCCGATCTACGGTTCGAATGGCGATGCCTTCGTGACCAAGCTCAATGCGACGGGCAACGCCATCGTCTACAGCACGTATCTGGGCGGGGGCGGCGTCGACCGCGGCTATGGCATCGCGGTGGACGGTGCCGGCAACGCCTATGTCACCGGCCACACGAACTCCCTCAACTTCCCGATCGCCGCGGCGTTTCAGGCGGCTACACGGGTCCCCGGGCAACTACGACGCGTTCGTCGCCAAGATCAACGCCGCCGGCAGCGCGCTGGTCTACAGCACGTATCTGGGCGGCAGCGGCAACGAGTTCAGCATCTATGGCGGCGCGATTGCCGTCGACAGCGGCGGCCAGGCGTATGTCGGGGGCACGACGGGCTCGTCGAATTTCCCCGGCGCCGGCACGAGCACGATCCAGGCCGTCGTCGGCGGCGGAACGAGTGACGGGTTCGTCGTCAAGTTCAATAGCGCGGGCAGCGCGCTCGCTCTACAGCACCTATCTGGGCGGCACGACCTCCGACGCGGTCAACGGCATTGCCGTCGACGCCGCCCGGAATGCCTATGTGGTGGGCTACTACCGACTCGTCGAACTTCCCAACCGCGGTGCCGCTGCAGGCGTCGCGAAACGGCGCCGGAATCGACGCCTTCGTGGCCAAGCTCAACGCCGCGGGCAGCGCCTTGACCTACAGCACGTATCTGGGCGGCAGCGGGGGAGACGTGGCCTACGACGTCGCCGTCGACAGCGCCGGCAGCGCCTTCCTTTCTGGGTGGACGACGTTCCTCGAACTTTCCCACCGCCGCGCCGCTGCAGGCCTGCGTACGCCGGATCGGGCGACGCCTTCATCAGCCAGCTCAACGCCGGGGGCAGCGCGTTGGCATTCAGCACCTACTGGGGCGGCAACTCCGGGGCCGAGCATGGCTATGGCATGGCGATCGACGGCGCCGGCAACATCTACGTTGCGGGCGAAACGAATTCGCCCGACCTTTCCTGCCTCGCCGGGCGCCGTTCAGCCGGGTCCGGGCGGCTTCGCGGATGGCTTCGTGGCCAAGATGCGCCACGACCCGTCTACTCCGCCCACGAACCTCACCGCCACCGTCGATTGCCGGCAACACGGTGACGTTGTCGTGGACGGCACCGGCTCAACAGCATCACGCCCACCGGCTATCTGATCGAGGGCGGCGTGTCGCCCGGCGAGGTGCTGGGCGAGTGCACCGACCGGCAGCTACCGCCACGACCTTCACGTTTGCGGCGCCGACCGGCGCGTTCTACATTCGCGTGCATCGCTCAGCGTCCGGCGCATCCGCAGCGTCGCCTCCAACGAGATCCGGATCTTCGTCAACGTGCCGGCGCCGCCGTCGGCGCCGGACGAACCTGCTGGGGCTGGTCAACGGCTCGTCGCTGCAGCTGGCGTGGAAGAACACGGCGGCCGGAGGGACACCGAGCAGGACTGCTCCTCGACGTGACCGGGTCGCTCGTGGGGTCGCTGAGCCTGCCACTTCACGGAGGACTTCGCGCTGCGGGCGGCGTCCCGGCGGGCACCTATACGATGTCGTTGCGGGCGTTCAACAGCACCGGCATCAGCGCGTCGTCGAACAGCGTGACGCTCACGTTCCCCGGCGCCTGCAGCGGCGCACCCGCGCCGCCCACGAACTTCGTGGCGACGACCGGCGCGAACGCGCTCAGCCTGTCGTGGGCACTTCCCGCCAGCGGGCCTGCGCCCTCGGGCTACGTGATCAGCGTCACGGGCGCGTTCGTCGGCAGCGTGCGGTCAGCGGACGCAGCATCGCCGGGGCGGTTCCGCCTGGCACCTACACGCTGAGCATCGCCGCCACGAATGCGTGCGGCACCAGCGCGCCGTCGCCGCCGGTGACGGTCACGATTCCGTGACCCGCGGCGACGGGACGCGGCTGACCGAATCCAGGTCAGGCGGCAGCCCATCCTGCACGCGGCGCCGCCGCGCCGTGGCCAGCACGGCGTATGCTGTCCCGTGATGAACGGCCCTGAGGATCCCGACGGGCACGACGTGACCGTGCTGCTGCGCGCCTGGCGTTCTGGCGACGCCGCCGCCCTCGAGTCACTGATGCCGCTCGTCTACCGCGAGCTGCACCGGATGGCTGGGCGCTACATGTCGGGTGAGCGGCCGGGGCACGTGCTGCAGAGCACGGCCCTGGTGAACGAGGCGTTCCTCAAGCTGGTCGACC
Organism: uncultured Acidobacteriota bacterium; assembly: GCA_963814395.1. Classification (GTDB taxonomy): domain Bacteria; phylum Acidobacteriota; class Vicinamibacteria; order Vicinamibacterales; family UBA2999; genus CADEFD01. Next base: position 27,663 of record CAWFCS010000017.1, on the reverse strand, counting down.
AACGCGTGGACTGGCAGAGCCGCGCGCATTTCTTTCGCGATTGCGGCCAGCGTCATGCGGCGCATCCTGGTGGATCACGCCCGGCGTGCCCACACCGACAAGCGCGGCAAGGCCGTGGCGCCGGCCTCACTCGACGACGCCGTGGCCGTGGCTGCGGCGCCCGGGGTCGAGGCGGTGGACGCGTTGTGGCTGGATCGCGCGTTACAGAAATTGGAGGCGCTCGATCCCCAGCAGGGCAGGGTGGTCGAGTTGCGCTTCTTCGGCGGACTCAGCGTGGAGGAGACGGCCGAGGTGCTGGACGTGTCGCCCACCACCGTGAAGCGCGAGTGGGCCATTGCCAAGGCGTGGCTCCTGCAGGCGCTGGAGCGAGAGGCCCCGGCACCCGCCCGCCGAGTGAACCGACCGGTGAGCCCCACATGACCGACACCGAGCGATGGCAGCAGGTGAAGGCGCTGGTCGCGGGCGCCCTCGACCAGCCGGCCGAGGCCCGAGGCGCGTGGCTGACCGCGCAGCCGGCCGCCGCCGACGTGCGGCAGGAGGCGCAGGCGCTGCTCCACGCCGAGGCGCGCGCCGGCGCCTTCCTCGAAGGCGGCGCTCTGCACGCCCCCGGCGCGGCGGCGGCGCTGCGCGCGGCCACCGCCGTGCACGGACCGCCGCGGGTCGAAATCGGCCAGGTGCTCGGCGCCTACCGCATCGAGCGCCTGATTGGCGAAGGCGGGATGGGCGCGGTGTATCTGGCGACGCGTGCCGACGACGCCTTCGAGAAGCACGTCGCCATCAAGCTCGTGCGCGCCGGCGGCGACTGGCCGGTGCTGGTCGAACGGCTGCGCCAGGAGCGCCGCCTGCTGGCGTCGCTCGACCACCCGAACATCGCCCGGCTCATCGACGGCGGGGCCACCAGCGACGGTGTGCCCTACGTGGTGATGGAATACGTGGACGGCGTGCCGATCGACGAGTACTGCCGGCGCACTGGCGCGGACGTGGCCGCCCGCCTGGCCCTCGTGCAGGTGGTGTGTGAAGCGGTGCACCACGCGCACCGCAACCTCGTCGTGCACCGTGACATCAAGCCCGGCAACATCCTGGTGACGGCCGACGGCGTGCCCAAGCTGCTCGATTTCGGCATCGCCAAGGCGCTCGACGGCGACCGCAATCTGCACACCGTCACGGGCTTCGGCGCGATGACGCCCGACAGCGCGAGTCCCGAACAGGTCACCGGTGCGCCGGTCACCGTGGCCACCGATGTCTATGGCCTTGGCGTGCTGCTCTACCGGCTGCTCGCCAAGCGCGCGCCCTTTGCCGGGGCCACGAGCGCCGCCGCATTGCTGCGGGCCGTGTGCGAGGACGATCCGGTGCCGCCGGGCAGCGTTGCCGGCGCACTGCCCGTGCCGCGCGATCTCGACCTGGTCGTGCTCAAGGCCCTACGGAAGCGTCCCGAAGACCGCTACGACAGCGCGCTGCAGTTCTCGCTCGACCTGGGCCACTTCCTCGCCGGCCGTCCGGTCGTGGCCGTGCCCGATTCGCTGGCGTATCGCGCGGTGCGGTTCGTGGCGCGCCACCGTCTCGCCACAGCCGCCGGCGTGGCCGCGCTCGTGGCCGCCTCCGCCGGCGTGGGGGCCGTCATGTGGCAGGCGCGCATCGCCGATCGCGAGCGCGTGCGGGCGGAACGGCGCTTCGACGACGTGCGCCGGCTGGCCAACTCGCTTGATCTTCGAACTGCATGACGCGATCGAGCCGCTGCCCGGGCTCCACGCCGGTGCGCCGCACGCTGGTGGCCAACGCGCTCACCTATCTCGACACCCTGGCGGCCGAAGCGGGCGACGACGTGCGCCTGAAGCGCGAGCTGGCGGCGGGCTACGAGCGGCTGGCATCGGTGCAAGGCCGGCCCGGTGGGGCCAATCTGGGCGACCAGGCCGGTGCGGCCATCAGCCTGGGCAAGGCCCTGCAGCTGCGACAGTCGCTGGTCGACTCGCCGACGCCAGACCCGGCCGATATCGTGGCGCTGGCGAGTGTGCACGAACGGCGCGGACAGATTGCGCCGTCGCCGCAGCTTCGATCGGCGGCAGCCCTCGAGGGTCTGAAGCTGCTCGACCGGCTGGCACCCAAGGCCGCGGCCACCCTCCCGGCTCGCTCCTCGCGCGCCACGCTGCTCTGGAGTGTTGGCGTCAGTCTGACCGACCAGAAGGACTACGCGGCCGCTGCGGAGCACTACCGTGCAGGCCACCGTGCTCTACGAACAACTGCTGCACGACGCGCCGCCGGAACGCCAGGCCGAAGCCGGCCGCAGCCTCGCGATTGCCTACAAGACGCTCGGCGCCGTGCGCTGGGTGCTCGATGCCCGCGACGACGCGATGGCCGACTACCAGAAGGCGCTCGCGCTCGACGAAGCCCGGCTCGCCACCCAGCCGGACAACACCACGTGGCTGCTCGACGTGTCGTTCAGCCTGGCATCGCTGGCCCACGCCGAACTCACCACCGACGACTCGGCCGCGGCGCTGGCGCACTACCAGCGGTCGCTCGAGTTGCGGCAGCGCGCGCTCGCCGGCGACCCCCAGAACGATCAGGCGAAGGATGCCGTGGTGCGCGGCTACCGCACCCTGGCGCGCGTGCTCGACGCGCGTGGCGAATCGTCCGCAGCCCTGGCGGCCTCGGCGCAGGCGGTGGCGCTGGCCGTGTCGCGCCACGAGGCGCATCCTGACGGCCGCGCGGGGGCGCTCATCGAGGCGCTGATCGACGACATCCTCCGGCGGCGGTCGGTGGCTGACCGGGTGCCGGCGCAGGCCGCGGTGCTCCGGAGCGAAGCGTGTCAGGCGATCGATCGGATCGGGCAGCTGCAACGTGACGTAGTGGCTCGCGGCGCCACCCAGATTCCGGGCCCCGACGCCGCCACGATGGCGATTGAGCAGCGCGGTTGCGGCGCCGGCCGCGCGGCGCCCTGATGTGTCGCGCGCGCGACGCGCTGAACTCGCCGGGTGGCCTTCTGCGCGTGACTGAAGCAGAACTCCCACACGCGCATGATTTCAGGACCCATCAAGACCCAGATCGACTCGGTGTGGAACGCCTTCTGGTCGGGCGGCATCTCGAACCCGCTGGAAGTGATCGAGCAGATCACCTACCTGCTCTTCCTGCGCCGGCTCGACGACCTGCACACGCTCGAGCTCAACAAGGCCACGCGCCTGAAGATCGCGCCAACCAGACGCATCTTTCCTGAGGGCAGCGACGCCAAGGGCCGCTCCTACGAAGACTTCCGCTGGTCGCGGTTCCAGCACTTCGAGGCGAAGGACCTGTTCGTGCTCGTGGGCGAACACGTGTTCCCCTCCTGCGCACCCTCGGCGGCGACGGCTCCACCTACGCCAAGCACATGGAAGGCGCGCGCTTCACCATTCCCACGCCCGCGCTGTTAGCGAAGGTGGTAGACCTATTGGACGAAGTCCCGATGGAAGACCGGGATACCAAGGGTGACCTCTACGCGGCACTGATTCTGTTTGGTACCCATGCCGCGCTCGGGCGTCACCTTGACCAGTGCGAACTGGTATTCGAGTACCGCCCGACCGACGCATCGGGCCCGGCGGCCGATCGACGTGAGTTCCGCGAGGGCTTCTTCCTGTGGCAGGACGCCCTTTGGGAACGCATCAACCTCAGGAACGATCGCCAGTCCTACCAGGACGGCTTGTTCAGGAACGAACTCCTGACGTTCGACGAGGCGTCAGTGCGTGAGGCGCTGCTCAACGCCGTGTCGCACCGTGACTACCGCAGCGGCAGCTCAATCTTCCTCCGGCAATACCCACAGCGTTTGGAGGTCGTCAGCCCGGGCGGCTTCCCGCCCGGTGTTACCGTCGACAACCTGCTCGACGCGCAGAACCCACGGAACCGACGGCTGGCGACGGCGCTGCAGAAGTGTGGCCTCATCGAGCGATCGGGGCAGGGCATGAACTTGATGTTCGAGCACGCGATTCGACAGGGCAAGGCGCTCCCAGACTTCAACGGTACGTCAGCGCACGAGGTTCGCCTTTCCCTCCAAGGGGCAGTGACCACCCCTGCATTCGTGCGATTCATCGAGCGCTTGGGCGCGGAGAAACTTCAATTGTTCTCGACAGACGACTTCCTGGCTCTCGACCATCTCCGTCGCGAGACTCCCCTGTCTGCGCAGCTGAAGGCCAGGCTTCCGGGGTTGATTCAAGCCGGTGTGGTCGAGCGCGTCGGAAGTGGCCGGGGCGTCACGCACATTCTCGCCCGGAGCCTGTACGCCGCCCTCGGTGGCAAGGGCACCTACACCCGAAAGAAGGGCTTGGACCGCGGGACCAACAAGGCTCTCCTGCTTCAGCACATCCGAGAGAACGCGGCGACGGGCTCTCAGATGAGGGAGTTTTTGGACGTTCTTCCCGCGGTCGGCGGGCGGGACGCCATCAAGGCCCTGCTACGGGAGTTGCGCCGAGACGAAGCCATCAAGCTCGTGGGTCTCCGGAAGAGCGCGCGATGGTACCCAGCCTGATCGTGGAGGTTGTCCCATAAAATTGCCCCATAAACCCAAAGGGCGTTCCTGTAACTCCTTGTTATTGAGCGATTTGCCTTTGGGGTGGTTCTGGGCGGATGGGGCAAAGATCAGAAACGCTTTAGCCCAAAACGTCATCGTTTTTTGTTGACAGGTTTTGCAGGGCGACCCCGAAAAAATCGCCACTCTCGCCAGGAATAGCTCTGGCGAACGCGTGTCGTCTCTCTCGTCCACGAACGAGCGCCGCGCCATCGTCGCCGGTGGTTCCCGCGTCGTTCGCCTCACCAGCGCCATTCTCCGACGGCAAAAACTGCCACGCTACGATGGGAAATGTTCCCTGCATCCCCCGTCGATTCACCCGCAAACGGCATTTCGCCAAACGCGCTCGTGCTCGCGCATCGAGCTGAAACCGACGGCCTCGGCGAGACGATTGCAGCCCTGGCCACGCGCCTACACGCTGCCACTTACGAACTGCTCGTGCTGGTGCGCGAGTTCGACGCACGGTCAGGCTGGAACAACGGCTGCCTGTCGTGCGCGCACTGGCTCCACTGGCGCACCGGCATCGACCTCGGCGCCGCGCGCGAGAAGGTGCGCGTGGCCAAGGCGCTGCCGGCTCTTCCGCGCATCAGTGCGGCCATGCAGCACGGGCAGGTGTCCTACGCCAAGGTGCGCGCGCTCACGCGCGTGGCCACCGCCGACAATGAGCGATCGCTCCTGGACCTTGCGCTGGCCGGCAACTGCGCGCATGTCGAGCGCTTCGTGCGGGCATGGCGGCGCATCGATCGCGCGCAGGCGGCGCGAGAAGGCGAGGCGAAGCATCTGAATCGTCAGCTCTCCACCTGGGTGGACGACGACGGCATGGTCGTGATTCGCGGACGGCTCACGCCCGAGGTGGGCGCGGTCGTGCAGCGCGCCATCGAGGCCGCGGCCGACCGGCTGTTCCGCGAGACGGCGTCTGCCCCGCGAGCTGACGCGATGGCCGAAGACTTGACGCCCGCTCAGCGCCGAGCCGATGCCCTGGCCCTGCTCGCCGAGTCGGCCTTGGCGGCCAACTTCGACGGCGGCACCGCGGGTGACCGCTACCAGGTGGTGCTGCACGTGAACGCCGACGACGCGGCCGACACGCGCACCGAATCGGCGACCCCCGGCGCGAGCCCCGCAATACTGGACGGTGCCCTCGAAGTGGACCACGGCGCCCTGTACGTTTCGATGGAAACGTCTCGACGGCTCGCGTGCGACGCCTCCTTGGTGCAGATGCGCCACGACCCCGACGGCGCCGTGCTCGATGTCGGCCGCAAGACGCGCACTATTCCGCCATCCATCCGCCGCGCCCTCGCCGCGCGCGACACCAGCTGTCGCTTTCCCGGCTGTACTTCCCGCCGTTGCGACGCCCATCACGTGCATCACTGGTCCGACGGCGGCGTCACGAGCCTGGATAACCTTGTGCTCCTGTGCCGTCGCCACCATCGCGCCGTGCACGAAGGGGGATTCGCCGTTATGCGTGGGCTCGATGGCGAGTTGACCTTCCTTCGGCCAGACGGGGCGCCCCTGCCAATCGCACCCGCCGCTCCGTTCGACCTGCCAGACCTGCCCGGGCTGCATCATGCGGCACCACTGGCCACGGGGAAGCTGCCCACGTGGGACGGCACCCGCTTCGATCTGCCGTGGGCCATCGACGTGATTCGCTTCAATACGGCCGTTCTTGCGCACGGAAGGCCAGACGGGCAGCTAAACGCCTGACCCGAAACGTTCCACTCGGTCTGTCGCCCATCGCCCGCGTGACGTTTCGACCGAAACGTCTGGCCGACGCCCTCCTTCTGGAAGATGAAGAGAAGCAAGAAGAAGGCTGTGGGAGCTCGTGGAAACCGTTCTGTGGTTTCCAAGGAGCTCGTGGGCGCGTTGCCCGCCCGACGGCACCTCACGGCCCGTCCGGCAAGGCGTCCACAGCTCCGGCAGCCTCCACAGCACAGGTAGCACTGGCCAGCGGAAACCGGCCGAGTTGCGGCACAATCTGCTGCGACCCGGCGTGACCAACCCCTTCGAGTTCCTGCAGGCCGAATGGCCCGACGTGTTCGACGCGGCCCTGCGTGCGGCCTCGGCGGCGCATCCCGACCCGCGGGCCTCATGCTTCTACGCCCGCCGTGCCCTGGAACTCGCCGTGGCATGGGCCTACAAACACGACGCCACGCTGCGCCTTCTACAAGAAGTCAGAGCTGGAACTCGCCATTCAGCGGCGCCACACGCGTAAGGCGCTGGCGGCCGCGCAGGTCGACGAGTCGATCGTCGAACGGCATTATCAGACGCGCGCAATCCGGCGTATTGCCGAGGCCTTCGAGCGAGACCACGAGCGCAAGGCGCTGGTCGTGATGGCCACGGGTGCCGGGAAGACGCGCACGGTGATTGCGCTGTGCGATCTGCTCATGCGCTGCAACTGGGCGAAGCGCGTGCTGTTTCTCGCTGACAGGGTGGCGCTCGTGAATCAGGCCGTGAACGCCTTCAAGCGGCACTTGCCCGACGCCGCGCCGGTCAACCTGGTCACCGAGAAGCACACCGAGGGCCGCGTGTTCGCGTCTACCTACCCCACGATGATGGGCCTCATCGACCAGTCGCGCGATGGCGCCGCCCGCCGCTTCGGCGTGGGCCACTTCGACCTCATCATCATCGACGAAGCGCACCGCTCGGTGTTCCAGAAGTACCGCGCCATCTTCGACTACTTCGACTCGTTGCTGGTGGGCCTCACCGCCACGCCCAAAGACGACGTGGACCGGAACACCTACGGCCTGTTCGATCTCGAGAACGGCGTGCCCACCGATGCCTACGCGCTCGACGAGGCCGTGAAGGACGGCTTCCTCGTGCCGGCGAAGGCCATCTCGGTGCCCCTCAAGTTCCAGCGCGAGGGCATCAAGTACGACGACTTGTCTGAGGAAGACAAGGAACAGTGGGACGCGCTGGAGTGGAACGACGAAGACGGCACCCCCCGCGAGGTGGACGCCGTGGCCGTGAACAAGTGGCTGTTCAACAAGGACACGGTGGACAAGGTGCTGGCGCACCTGATGACCCGCGGCGTGAAGGTAGGCGGTGGCGACGACCTCGGCAAGACCATCGTGTTCGCCACAAAACCAGCAGCACGCGGATTTCATCGCCGACCGCGCTTCAACGTGAACTACCCGAAGTACAAGGGCGAGTTCGCGCGCGTCATCACTTTCAAGTCGGAGTACGCGCAGCACCTCATCGACCAATTCTCGACCCCTCAGAAGATGCCGCGCATTGCCATCTCGGTGGACATGCTGGATACCGGCATCGACGTGCCCGAAGTGGTCAATCTCGTGTTCTTCAAGATCGTGCGGAGCAAGACCAAGTTCTGGCAGATGGTGGGTCGCGGCACTCGTCTCTGCCCCGACCTGTTCGGGCCTGGCCAACACAAGGACTGCTTCCACCTGTTCGACTACTGCCAGAACCTGGAGTTCTTCGGCCAGAACCCCGGTGCGGAGGAAGGCAGCGCGGGCCAGTCTCTGGGCACGCGCCTGTTCACGCAGCGGCTCGAGGTGCTGGCTGAACTGGATGAGCGCCTGCACGGGCCGGCCAGGCGCTCGTGGCGCGCGAGCGGGCGGACGTCAACCACCGACCCGCAGACAGAGGCCGAGATGCGTCACGACGTGAGCACCCGCCTCCACGCCGAAGTGGCGGCCATGAACGTGGAGAACTTCGTGGTGAGGCCCCGCCGCCGGGTGGTGGAGAAGTTCGCGAAGCCGGGGGCGTGGACGGTGCTGAGCGCGGCCGAGCGACAGGAGCTGGCGATGGAGGTGGCGGGCCTGCCTTCGGAGCTCGATCCTGAGCCGGAAGAGGCCAAGCGCTTCGATCTGCTCCTGCTCCGCGTGCAACTGGCCATGCTGCGCCACGAGCCTCGCTTCGAGGGTCTTCGGGATCAGGTGCGGGCCATCGCCGGGCTGCTGGAAGAGAAGGGCGCGATCCCGATGGTGCGCGAACAGATGGCATTCATCCTGGACGTACAGACCGACGAGTGGTGGCAAGACGTCACCGTGCCGATGCTCGAGTCAGCGCGCCGGCGGCTGCGATCCCTGGTGCAGTTCATCGATCGTCGGCAGCGCACGCCCATCTACAGCGACTTCGAAGACGAGATGGGCGCCGAAACGGCGGTGGTGTTGCCCGGGTTCGGAGGATCGGGAGAAGGCTTCGAGAAGTTCCGCGCCAAGGCGCGCGCCTTTCTGCGCGCGCACCAAGACCACGTGGCCGTGCACAAGCTGCGCCTGAACAAGACGCTGAACGCGTCGGACCTGGCCGAGCTCGAGCGCATGCTGGCTGAGAGTGGCGTCGGCGGGCCTGAAGACATCGCCAGGGCCAAGGCCGAGTCGCAGGGCCTCGGGGTGTTCGTGCGGTCGCTCGTGGGCCTCGACCGCGAAGCCGCCAAGCAAGCGCTGGCCGGATTCCTCGCAGGCAAGACGCTTGGCGCCAATCAGATCGAGTTCGTCGACCTGATCGTGAATCACCTCACCGAACACGGCGTGATCGACACGGCCCGGCTCTACGCCTCGCCCTTCACCGACGTGACGCCGCGCGGCCCCGAGGGCCTGTTCAGCGAGGCCGAGCTCGATGAACTGGTCGACGTGCTCGATCGCGTAACGGCCGCTGCCCGCGCCGCCTGAGTGTGTCGCCGTGCAATAGCCGGCAATTGCCCGCTGCTGCAGCCCGTGGCGCGAACCGAGATCGTATTAAATGGATCTCATGACGCGTGTTCGCTCGGTATCGCTGGCTCTGTGCTCGATCTTCCTGCTTGCCGCGTCTGCCGCCGCGCAGTCACCGGCCGCACTCACGGTGGTGCGCACGGGTCCTGAGGGAGCGCTGGCCACGCTGGCGCAAGCCAACGAGATCCGGATCGTGTTCTCGGAGCCGATGGTCACGTTGGGCCGCATTCCGTCGCCGGTCACGGCGCCGTTCGTGCGCATCGCGCCGGCCATGTCCGGCACCTTCCGCTGGTCGGGCACGACCATCCTGATCTTCACGCCCGATCCGAAACAGCCGCTGCCCTACGCCACGACCTACACCGTCACGGTGGAGCGCAAGTGCCGCCGCCGTGAGCACGCGCCGGCTGGCCCGGGCCGTGACGTTCCGCTTCACGACGCCCACCGTGAAGCTGCTGCAGACCAACTGGTACCGGCGCGGCGGCACGGTGGCCGGCCACATGGTGGTGCTGCTGCGCTTCAACCAGCCGGTGCGCGGCCGCGACATCGCCGCGCATCTCACCGCCGCGCTCTCGCCGCACCCGTTCACGCCGCCGTCGTTCACCGCGGATGAAGAGGCGCGGCTCACGGCGCAGAATCCGGCAGCGCTCACCGCCTTTGCCGCCAAGGTGGCGGCGGTGCAGCAGGTGGCGTCGAGCCGGCAGGCCGTGCCGCTGCAGCTCACCACGTCGTGGGATCAGCAGCGCTTTCCCGCCTCGCCGGATCTCGTGGCCTTCGAGACCACCGCGCCGGTGTTGCCGGAAAGTGTCGTCACGTTGTCGCTCGGCGCGCGCGTGCCGTCGCCGGCAGGACTTGCGACGCCCGGCAGCGTGCAGTCCTACGACATCGAGGCCGAACCGGCCTTCTTCCTCGACGGCTTCGAGTGCCGCGCGCAGTGCAACGGCGACGATCGCAACGCGCTGCAGAGCCGCAGCGACATCACGGTGAGCGCATTTGCCTCGGCGATTCGTGTGGCGGACATCACCGCGGCGGCGCCAGTGCCGGTGCGCAAGCCGGCCGCCCGGCCCGCGCGTGGCGACTACGCGCCAGAGTCGGGCCGCTATCTCACGCTCGAAGACGCGGGTTTCACGGCGCAGCCGCCGAATCGCAAGTACGCGGTGTCGGCGCCAGCCACGCTCAGGTCGGAAGACGGGCAGACGCTCGGCTACCCCTGGTTGAACGTCGTCGACAACTGGCACGCCACCGCCTTCACGAGCTTCGGCGACGGCCACGGCGTGTGGGAGAAAGACGGCGGCCCGCAGCTCCCGTTCTACGCGCGCAACCTGCGCACCATCACGCAGTGGGTCTTCAAGCTCGACCCCGCGCAGCTCATGGCCACGCTGCAGCAGCAGCGGTCGAGCAACTTCAGCCGTGGCGCCGCCCGGCGCCGGCACGGCCCGGCGCCTCACCGTGACGCCCGATCGCGTGCAATCGCACGGCCTCGACGTGTCGCCCGCCCTCACCGGCCGGCACCGGCCTCGTGTGGGCGGCCGTGCGCGACGGCGACATGCTGGCGCGCACCAGACGCACGACCGGCGGCGAGGCCGCCACGCGCGCCTCGCTCGTGCAGGTGACCAACCTCGGCATCACGGTGAAGGACAGCCCGCAGAACACGCTGGTGTTCGTGACCCGGCTCGACACGGGCGCGCCGGTGCCCGGGGCCGCCGTGTCGATCGTGCGCACCGACAACCAGACGTTCTGGCGCGGCACCACCGGCGCCGACGGCGTGGCCATGGCGCCAGAGACGCCGCTGCGCGACCCGAGCAACTGGTACCAGTTCGCCTTCATCGTCACGGCCGAGAAAGACGGCGATATCGCGTACGTGGGCAGCGACTGGAACGAAGGCATCCTGCCGTGGGATTTCGATACCGACGTCAACCTCTACGAGCGCGATCCGCTGCTGCGCGGCAGCGTGTTCACCGACCGCGGCGTCTACAAGCTCGGCGAGACGGTGACCTTCAAGACCATCCTGCGGCAGAACACGCCGAGCGGCGTGCGCCTGCTGCCCGAAGGCACGCCGGTGCTCATCAGCGTGCGCGACGGCCAGAACAAGCTGGTCGACGAACGCACCGTGCCGCTCACCGGCGTGGAGCAGCGCGGAATGGACCTTCGTGCTGCCGGCCGAGGGCACGCTCGGCGACTACTCGGTGCGCGCCATCCTCGAAGCCGACCGCCCGAAGCCGCCCACGCCGGCCGAACGCGCGCCCGGGCGCCGAGCCGAGTCCTGAGGAAGACGACTTCGTGCGCTACGAGCGCGCGGTCAACGGCTCGTTCCTGGTGGCGGCCTACCGCCGGCCCGACTTCCGCGTCGACGTCACGCTCACGGGCACCGGGCCGCTCGCGGGCGATCCGCTGAACGGCGTGGTGACGGGCCGCTATCTCTTTGGCGCGGCCATGGGCGCCAAGCCCGTGACCTGGCGCTACTCGAAGACGCCAGGCTTCGGCGCGCCCGATGTCATCACCGACAAGTTCGGCGACGACCGCTGGCTGTTCGTGGGCCAGACGTCGCGTCAGGGCGAATACCTGGGCCGCGCCGACCTGCGCAGCGACGAGGGCACGCTGGCGGCCACCGGCACGCTGCCGCTCACGCTCGACACCGAACGCGACGCCGGCATCCCCTACATCTACTCGCTCGAGGGCGACGTGGAAGACGTGTCGCGTCAGCACATCGCCAACCGCGCCAGCCTCACCGTGCATCCGGCCCCGTGGTATGTGGGCGTGCGGCGCCCGTCGTTCTTCCTCGAGCAGAAGGCCGGCCTCGCCACTGAAATCGTGACCATCGGCCTCGACGGCACTCCCGCCACCGGAGTGCCGGTCGACATCACCCTGACGCAAGTGCAGTACACCAGCGTGCGCCGGGCCGAGGGCAACGGCTTCTACACCTGGGACACGCAGCGCCGCGAGGTGCCGGCCGGGTCGTGGAGCGTCACCACCGGCGCCGAGCCCGTGCCCCTGGCGATTCCGTTCGCCAGCGGCGGCTACTTCATGCTCGAGGCGCGCGGCCGCGGCGACGACGGCCGCTTCGCCATGACCCGCACCTCGTTCTACGTGCTGGGCGAGGGCTACACCGCGTGGGAGCGCTTCGATCACAACCGCATCGAGCTCGTGCCCGAACGGCAAACCTACAAGCCGGGCGACACCGCGCGCATCATGATTCAGTCGCCGTGGGAACAGGCCACCGCGCTCGTCACGACCGAGCGCGAGGGCGTGCGCAGCCATCGCCAGTTCGCGCTCACCTCCACGCAGCAGTCGATCTCGGTGCCGATCACCGAAGACGACATCCCCAACGTGTTCGTGTCGGTGCTGCTCGTGAAGGGCCGCACCAACGCCGCGCCGACCAACGCCTCGGCCACCTCCGCCACCGCCGACACAAGTGACCCGGGCAAGCCGTCGTTCCGTCTCGGCTACGTGGAGCTGAAGGTGGAAGATCGCGCCAAGCGCCTCACCGTCAACGTCACGGCCGATCGCGAAGAGTATCGGCCGGCCTCGAAGGCCACCGTGCGCGTCGACGTGAAGGACCTGACTGGCGCCGGCGCGGCCAGCGAGGTGACGCTGTGGGCGGTGGACTACGGCGTGCTGTCACTCACCGGCTACCAGCCCCCCGACGTGTCGGGTTCGGTCTACGTGCGCAAGTCGCTGCAGGTCTTCAACGCCGACAACCGCCAGCGCATCGTGTCGAGGCGGGTGCTCACGCCCAAGGGCGGCAGCGAGGGCGGGGGCGGCGGCGCCGATGCCGGGCGCGGGCACGCTGCGCAAGGACTTCCGCGTGCTGGCGTTCTGGGTGGGCTCGGTCGTGACCGGCGCCGATGGCCGCGCCAGCGTCGACCTCACGCTGCCCGAGTCGCTCACCACCTACCGCATCATGGCGGTCGCCGGCGATCGGCGCTCGCGCTTCGGGTCGGGCAGCGCCGAGGTGCGCACTAACAAGCCCGTCACGCTCACCTCCGCCTTCCCGCGCTTTCTCGCGGTGGGCGACCAGGCGCACTTCGGCGGCGTGGTCGGCAGTCAGTTGCCGGCCGGCGGCACGGCCACCGTCACCATGAAGTCGCTCGACCCGGCGGTGTTCACGCTCACGAGCCCGGCGGAGCAGCGCGTCACGGTCGGCGCCGGCAGCACCGTGGAGGTGCGCTTCTCGGGTGCGGCCAAGAGCGTGGGCCGCGCCCGCATCCAGATGACGCGCCCGGCTCGGCACCGAAACCGACGCGTTCGAAGACGTGCTGCCGGTGGAGATTCTGGCGTCGCCGGAAACCGTGGCCGCCTACGGCGAAGCCGCCGGCGCCACGACCAACGCGCGCGAGACGGTCACCGTGCCCACGGGCGTCGTGCCCGGCTACGGCGGCCTCGACGTGCAGCTCTCGTCCACGGCCATGGTGGGCCTGGGCGAGGGCGCGCGCTATCTCGTGGAGTATCCCTACGGCTGCGTGGAGCAGAAGGCGTCGTCGTCGCTGGCGCTCGTGCTCGCGGCCGACCTCGGCGACGCGTTCGCGCTGCCCGGCATGACCCCGGCCGAGATGCGTCCCGTGGCGCAGAAGACGCTGAAGGAGATCGAGACCTTCCAGTGCGAGAGCGGCGGCTTCGCCTACTGGCCCGGCGCGTGCCACACCGTGTCGCCGTATCTCACGGCCTACGTGCTGCACGTCTACAAGACCGCGGCGGACCTGAAGTACACGCGTGAGCGCCGGGCGTGCGCGACCGCGCCTACGACTACCTCGAGCGCGAACTGGCGGCCCAACCGCCGGTGGGCAACGAAGAGTGGTGGCCGAGCTACACCGCGTGGCAGGCGTTTGCCGTGAAGGTGCTGGCCGAGGGCGGACGCGCCGTGGACGCGCATCTCACGCGCCTCTACGGCTACCGCGAGCGCATGCCGGTGTTCGCGCTGGCCTACCTGCACGACGCCATGGTGGCCAAGGGCGACCTCGCCAACGACCGCGCCACCGATCTGCGGCGGCGCATGTCGAACGCGATCCTGCCCGAAGGCGGCAGCGCCCATGTGGGCGAGCTGGCCGATCCGTATCTGCTGTGGTTCTGGAACTCCAACGTGCGCTCCACGGCGATCGTCCTCAACTCGTTCGTGAAGGCCGGCCAGACCGACGCGCCCATGCGCGAGATGGTGCGCTGGATGATGACCGCGCGCAAGAACGGCCGGTGGGGCAATACGCAGGAGAACGCCTACGCCATGGAGTCGCTCGTGTCGTACTACCGCAAATACGAAGCGGTCGTGCCAAACTTCCGGGCCACGGTGAAGCTCGGCGCCAAGGAACTGGTGCGCGACGAGTTCCGCGGCCGCACGAGTGAGGCGAACACCACCCGCGTGCCCATGACGCAGGTGCTGGCGAGCGGCAGGGCCGGCGCGCCGACCCCGCTCACCTTCAATCGCGACGGCGCCGGCACCCTCTTCTATGCAGCGCGGCTGCGCTACGCCGCCGATATGCTCTTCCCGCAGGGGCTCGATTCCGGCTTCAACGTCGAGCGCCGCTACACGCCGGTCGTCGATGGCGCCGGCACGCCGCCGCCGGCGGTCACCACGTATGCCGCGGGCGACCTCGTGCGCGTCACGCTCACCTTCCGCCTGACGAAGGAACGGCGCTTCGTGGCCGTCACCGATCCGCTGCCGGCCGGCTTCGAGGCGGTGGAGTCGTGGTTTGCCACCACGGCGTCGGATCTTGCGGCCAAGCAGGACAGCCAGACCAACGAGGGCGGCGATGCCACCAACTGGCTCAACTGGTGGCGCTACAGCGGCTTCGATCGCGTGGAGCGTCACGACGACCGCATCCAGCTCTTCGCCACGCGTCTCGATGAAGGCGAACACACCTTCAGCTACATCGTGCGCGCCACCACGGCGGGCACGTTCCGCACGGCCCCGGCGCGCGCGGAGGAGATGTACGAGCCCGAGGTGTTCGGCCGCACGAGCACCACCGTGATCGAGGTCAAGCGGTGACGAGCCCGCCCGCCGGGCTCGGGCGCCCCGGGCGCCTCGGACGCGCGCTGCGCCGCCGGCCGGTGGTCTTCACGGCGGGCGTCGCCGTGCTAGTCGCGGCCTGGATCCGCATGGGGCCGCTGCCGGCGGGCCTGCTGGACGACGCCGCCGGATCGTCCACGCTGGTCGTGGATCGGCGCGGCGAGCCGCTCTACGAGGCACTCTCGACCGACGCCACGCGCAGCATGCGGCTCACGGCCGGCACGCTGCCGCAGGTGCTCGTGAACGCCACGGTGGCGGTGGAAGATCGGCGCTTCTGGCGGCATCCCGGCATCGACCCGGTGGCGATTCTGCGCGCGGCGCGGGTCAACCTGGTGGAGGGGCGGGTGCTCGAGGGCGGATCCACGCTGACCCAGCAGGTGGCCAAGCATCTGCTCAACCGCCGCGAACCGGCCCGCACGCGTGGCCTGCTCGAGAAGCTGCGCGAGGCGCTCGTGGCGTTGCGGCTCGAGCATCGCTTCGACAAGCGCGAGCTGCTGGCGATGTACCTGAACCTGGCGCCGTACGGCAATCAGATGGCCGGCGCCGAGCGCGCCAGCCGCGCCTACTTCGGCGTGCCGGCGGCCATGGTCACCCCTGCGCAGGCCGCGTTTCTCGCCGGTCTGCCGCAGCGGCCCTCCGGCTTCAATCCCTATCGCCGCAAGGAGGCCGCGCTGGCGCGGCAGCGCGTGGTACTGCGCCGCATGCGCGCGGAAGGCCTGATCAGCGACGAGGAAGCACGTCAGGCGCTGGCCGACGAGCTCGCCTTCAGCCCGCAGCGATCGCACCTGCTGGCACCGCACTTCGTGGAGATGGTGCTGGCCTCGGCCGGCGCCACGCGGCCCGAGCGCATCGTCACCACGCTCGACGCGGGACTGCAGGCCGATGTGGCCGGCGTGATCGAGAGTCAGCGTGACACGCTGCGTCAGCACGGCGCCCGGAACGTGGCCGTGGTCGTGCTCGACCACCTGCGCGGCGAATGGCTGGCGTGGGAAGGCTCGGGCGACTATTTCGACGCCGGGCACGGCGGCACGATCAACGGCCCGGTGAGCGCGCGGCAGCCCGGCTCGGCGCTCAAGCCCTTCACGTATGCCCTGGCGTTCGATGAGGGCTATGGCCCCACGAGCGTGCTGGCCGACGTGCCGGCCAGTTTCCCAACCGCAGAACCGGGTGTGGTCTACAGCCCGCGCAACTACGACGGGCAGTACCGCGGCCCGATGCTGGCGCGCGCTGGCGCTGGCGGGCTCCGAGAACGTGCCGGCGGTGGTGCTGGCGTCGGACCTCGGCGTGCCGAAGCTGCTCCGCTTCCTGACGCGCGCCGGCCTCAGCACGCTCGACAAGACGGCGGCGCACTACGGCCTGGGCGTCACGCTCGGCAACGCCGAGGTGCGCCTCGACGAGCTGGTGGCGGCCTACGGCGCCTTCGCGCGCGAAGGCGAGTGGATCGCCCCCACGTTCCTGCCGCGCGGGCCCGGCGCGCGGCCCGACACGCGCCGGCTCGTGTCGCCGCGCAGCGCCTTCTGGATCACCGACATCCTTTCCGACCCGCACGCGCGCGAGTTCGTGTTCGGCCGCGGCGGCAGCCTGGAGCTGCCATTCCCGGTGGCGGTGAAGACCGGCACGTCACAGTCGTTCCACGACAATTGGACGATCGGCTATTCGCGTCGCGTCACGGTGGGCGTGTGGGTGGGCAATTTCGATCGCACGCCGCTGCGCAACTCGAGCGGCGTCACTGGCGCCGGGCCGATCTTCCACGCGGTGATGCTGGCGGCCGAACGCCGGCTGGGTGGGGCCACGGCGGACTTCTCGTGGGCGCCCATTGCCGCGGCCCCCACGACCATCGAGGAGCGTGAGATCTGCGCGCTCTCGGGTCAGACGGCGAACGCCTGGTGCCCGATTCGCCGGCACGACACGGTGGCGGCCGAATCCGCCGACGTGCCCTGCAGTTGGCATCACCAGAGCGACGAGGGCCTGGTCACCTACTGGCCGGCCGAGTATCGGGGGTGGGCTCGCGAACGCGGGCTCGATGACGCGAGCCGCGGCGCCGGGGGCGCCGCGGTGGCCCGCGTCTCGCGGCTCGACGCGCGTACCCGCGCCGATGCCAGCGCCTCGGCTCGTCCGGCGGCGCCACGTCCGGCTGCGCCCGCCACGCCGCTTGCCATCGTGAGTCCGCCCGACGGCGCCACCTACCTGATCGACCCGACCTTGCGGCGCGAGTATCAGACCTTGCCCCTGCGCGCCGTGTCGGCTGGCGGCGGGCCGATCGAGTGGCGCGTGTCGGGTCGGCTCGTGGGCGCCGCGGCCGCCGACGCCGGGCTCGAGTGGCCGCTGGCGCCCGGCACGCACCGCATCGAAGCGCGCGACGCGCGCGGCCGCATCAGCGAAGCCACGGTCGTCGTGCGCTGATGGTTGGGGCTGGCCGGGCGCCCTAGCTAAGCGCCCGGAGCGTGTGCGGGCGCTGAGACGCCGGTGGGTCCGGCCGCGCTTGCCGCGCGTGGCGCGCAGGCCGGCACGCGCACCGTGAACGACGACCCGCGTCCGAGCTCGCTCTGCACCGCAATGGCGCCGCCTAACATCGCGCACAGCTGCTGACTGATGGCCAGGCCGAGTCCCGTGCCGCCGAAGCGGCGGGTCGTTGACGAATCCGCCTGCATGAACTGGCCGAAGAGCCGCGTCATCTGCTCGGGTGTCATGCCGATGCCCGTGTCGGTGACGTCGATGACCACCCAATCCGTCGGGTGGCCGGGTTCGCGGCGGCAGCCGACGTGCACGCGGCCCTGGCTGGTGAACTTGCAGGCGTTGCCCACGAGATTGAGCAGCACCTGTTGCAGCTTGAGCGCGTCGGACTGGATCGTGCCCAGCGTCTCGAGGCCATCCACGCTCAAGTGATTGCCGCTGGCCGCGGCCAGGGTGCCGGTCGTGTCCACGACGTGTCGCACGACGGCGGCGACGTCCACCGTATCCACGTGCAACTCCATACGACCCGCCTCGATCTTCGACAGGTCGAGCACGTCGGTGATGAGCGCCAGCAGGTGGCGGCCGGCCGCGGTGACCCTCTCGAGGTCGGCCGCCCTATTGTGGGCGCCTGCGGCGCGCGCGTCCTCCCACAGCATCTCGCTGTAGCCGAGGATGGCGTTGAGCGGAGTGCGCAGCTCGTGGCTCATGTTCGCCAAGAACCTGCTCTTGGCCACGTTTGCGTCCTCGGCCGCCGCGCGCGCGTCCACCGCCTCCGCCACTGCCGCCGACAGCCGCAGGTCCGTCCGAATCAGGTTGGTATGTTCGCGGTGCGCGCGGAAGACCGTGGCCACGAGGGCCGCGGTCCCCACGAGCATGGCCGCGGCGCCGATGCGCACGACCGGTTCGGGCGTCGCGAGCATGCCCACGGCCACGGGCACGAGCACGCTCACGATGAAGGTCGCGGCCGACGGCAAGTGCGAGGCCAGCGAACTCGATCCGAACGCCGCGACGGCGAACATCATGATCGCCAGCATCATCGTCTCGCGCGCATCGGCCGCCCCGAGCAACATGACCGCCCCCCCGGACCAGGCCAGACTCGCCACTGCCGTCGAGGCCCAGAACGCGATCGCCCAGCGGCGTATGCCCGACGGGCCGAATCCGGTGCGTCTCCACAGGGCCCACAGCAGCCAGCGAATCAGGGCGGACAGCCAGAGCGCGGCGAGCCACGCGGCGAGCGCGCCGTCGGTGAACAGCCCGCGCAGCGCCCAGGCGAAGCCCGGTGTGACGGTCAGGGACAGTACCACCGTCAGCGGCAGCCGGCGGTAGGCCAGCTCGAGCAGCGTCGTGCTAACCCGCAGATCGAATTCGGGAAGCGGAGCCGCGCTCCGGCGCTCAGTCACTGCTCCCAGCTCCTCCGAATGGAGCAATCGGCTGGCAGGTCCGGGTCTTGAGCTTCTTGCCCGCCAACAGCCCCACCCCCAGACCCACGACAGTTGTCGAGTCGCTCGATGTCTCGGTCGTGTGCTGAAACAAGGCACTCTGCACCAGAACGGCGCATCGACCAGCCGCAGAATACCAGACTCGTAGGGATAAAGGGCTGGAAACCTCGCTGGCGCCTGGTTTGCTATGGACGAGGTGTGCCGCCCTTAGCGCCGCCTCGCCCGGTCTCCGCCGATCCCCGCGTCGCCACGTTGCTCGTCGTCGACGACGAGGCGCCGAACCGTGATCTGCTGGGCCGCCGGCTCGAACACCACGGCTTCCGCGTGATCCTGGCGTCGAGCGGCGCCGAGGCGCTCGAGGCGCTCGCCGCCCAGTCATTCGATCTCGCGCTGCTCGACGTCATGATGCCGGAGATGAGCGGGCTCGACGTGCTGGCGGCCGTTCGCCGCAGTCTCGCCTGGCGTGAACTGCCGGTGATCATGGTCACGGCCAAGAGCGATAGCCGCGATGTCGTCGAAGCGCTCGATCTCGGCGCCGACGACTACGTCACCAAGCCGCTCGATTTCCCGGTCACGCTTGCCCGCGTGCGCGCGCAGCTTACCCGAGCGGCGGCCGAACGGGCGGCGCTGGCGCTGCAGCGGCACGGCGATCTGCAGCACGCCCAGAAGCTCTCGGCCGTGGGCCAGCTGGCCGGCGGCGTCGCGCACGACTTCAACAATCTGCTCATGGCTATCCACGGCCACGGCGAGTTCCTACGCGACGATCTGCCGCAGGACGACAAACGGCAGGGCGACGTCGAGCACATCCTGAAGGCCGCTCAGACCGCCGCGGCGCTGACCCGGCAGCTCCTGACCCTCAGCCGGGTCCACCAGACCGTCCCGCAGGCCATCGATCTCGGGGCCGCCGCGGATTCGATGGCGCGACTGTTGCGGCGCGTCATCTGCGAGCAGATCGAACTCGTGGTGACGCGTCCCAAGCACCTTTGGCAGGTCCTCGGTGACGCCGGGCAGCTCGATCAGGTGATCCTGAACCTCGTCGTCAACGCCTGCGACGCCATGCCGCAGGGCGGCCGGCTGGCGATCGATCTCGAGAACGCGACCATGGCCCGGGATGAACAGCCGGGCGGCGATCTCGTGCGCCTGACGGTGCGCGACACCGGCTGCGGCATGGACGACGACACCCTGGCACGCGCCTTCGAGCCCTTCTTCACCACGAAGGCGCCCGCCCACGGCACCGGATTGGGCCTCGCGACCGTGCGCCACGTCGTCGAGCAACTGGGCGGCACCATCGCGGTCACGAGTGCGCCCGGCGCGGGCACGACGGTGCAGGTGTTGCTGCCCAGGACGGAGCCGGAGCTGGAGGTGGAGGTCCCGGTCCTGCCGGCGGGTCAGGCGCGCACCTCCGGCACGGCGCTGCTGGCCGAGGACGATCGCGAGGTGCGCCGCTACGTGCGCGGCGTGCTCGAGCGCGAGGGCTACACCGTGGTTGAAGCCGCCAGCGGCGAACATGCGCTCGAGGCCGCCGCCGGGCTGGCGGGCGGCATCGACTTGCTCGTGACCGACATGGTCATGCCCGGCATCGGAGGACTGGCGCTCTGCGAGGCTCTGCACGCCACGCGGCCCGATGTGCCGGTGGTGTTCATGTCGGGACACGACGCGAGCATGGCTCCCCACGGCGGGGTCCCGCCGGCGCTGCAGAAGCCCTTCAGCGCGGCGGCCTTCCGGGCCGCCGTGCGCCGTGCCCGCGCTTCCGCCGTCGCACCGGAGCGCGCCGGCGGGCCTCAAGCCTCAGGCAGTGCCGCCGATTCCCTGGTGCCACTCGCGATAGCGGACTAGACCATATGGCCACCATTGCCCGCGTCGGCACCAGCAACCACGTCGATTCCGCCGCGGCCGGCACCGCCGCGGCTCGGTTGGCCCTGATCGATCTGGCCGGCGCCCTGCCCGCTGTCGCGCTCGTGTTCGCCTCGGCGGACCACGACCATGAACGCCTGCTGGCCGCCATCGCCGCCGTCGTGCCCGGCGTGCCTGTGGTCGGCTGCTCCGGCGAGGGCGTCATCGCCGGCGACGAGTCCACGGAAACGCTCGCCGCGGTCGCGGTCATGCTCATCGCCGCTGACCGCATCCGGTTCGCGCCCTTCCTGATCGACGACTACGGCGTCGATCCCGCGGGCGCCGGCGCGCGGCTGGCCGCGCTCGTCAATGCCGCCGGGTCCGACGCGCGCTGTCTGTGCGTGATGCCGGACGGCCTGGTGGGCAACTGCACGGCCCTGCTCGAGTCGCTGCGCGCGCATCTTGCGCTGCCCTTGCCGATTGTGGGCGGCGCTGCCGCCGACGGGATGACGTTCGAGCGCACGTTCCAGTACGGCGCCGGGCGGGTCGTGAGCGGCGGTCTGTCGGCGCTCCTCATCCTGGGGCCGGTGGACGTCGAACTGGCCGTGAGCCACGGCTGCACGCCCCTCGGTTCCGAGTGCGAGGTCACGAAGTCGGACCAGGGCTGGATTCACGAGATTGACGGCCGGCCGGCGTGGCACCTGTTCAAGGAGTATCTGACCGACGATTCCGACGACCTGAATGCCGAGGGCATCGTCCACCTGTGCATCGGGGAGCGCCTCCGCGACGAGGCACCCGGCTACGACCCCTACGTGATCCGCACGCCACTGCAGCTCGACCAGGCCACCGGCGCGCTGTTCTTCCCCGGTGGCGGCCTGACCGAGGGCGGCACGATCACGCTGACGCGCCGTGACCCCGACAAAATCCGCGCCAGCGCGCACGAGTGCGCAATGCGGGTGCGAGAGAGTCATGCGGGACGGACTCCCGACCTGTTGCTGCAGTTCGACTGCGCTGGCCGAGGCCGCATCCTCTGGGGCGGCTGCGCCGGCGACGAGATCGTCGCGCCTCTGCGCCGCGTGCTCGGCGCGACGGTGCCGTGGATCGGCTTCCACACCTACGGGGAAATTGCGCCGATCGGCGGCCGCCCGTACTACCACAACTACACGGTGGTGCTATGCGCGCTCTACGAGCAACCCCCGTCGTGAGTGCCGTCGCCCCGCTGCACGATGCCGCGGCGAGGCGCCAGGATGACTCGCTCCAGACGCAGATCAAGCTGCTCGTCAAGACCGAGCAGCAACTGCACCGCTCGCAGAGCGCCCTCGACCGTCAGCTCATGCGCGTGGAGCTACTGAGCCACTTCGCACTGCGCTGGGACAGCCAGTCGCCGGCGGCGGACATCCTGGCCGACGCGGCGGCGCTGTTCCGCCGACTGTTTGCGGTGGACCGCGTCGTCGTCGCCGTGGCCGAAGCCGTGCCCCCCGCGCACGCCGACGTCACGGGCGCGCCGGTCGCAGCGGTGCCCCGACCGCGCCTCGCCCAGGCGCTCGAGGGACTGGCCGGTCCGGTCGTGGTCGGGGTCGAGTCGCTGCCCACGGAACTGCACGCCCTGCTCGGCGCACTCCAAGTGCTGCGGCCCGACGACGCGCCCGGCCGGGTCGCCGTCGTGATGCCGCTGCGCACGGCCCCCGACGCGCCGCCGATGTGCCTGATGGCGTCGTGCGGCGCCACCACGAAAGCCTCGCACATCCGCGAGGCGCCGAGCGCGGCAGCCAGGCCCTTTCTGCAGTTGATGAGCAGTCACGTCGAACACACGCTGCGGAATACGCGCCTGCTGGCCGATCTGGCACAGGCCCAGGCGCGGCTGCTGCGCGCGCAGAGCCAGCTCGAGGAGCGCGTCGCCTCGCGCACGGCCGAGCTTACCCGCGAGATCGCCGAGCGCAAGCGCACCGAGGCCGAGTTGATGCTGGCGATGGCCGCGGCCGAGCAGGCCAGTGTGGCCAAGAGCGCGTTCCTGGCCAACATGAGTCACGAGCTGCGCACGCCGCTCAACGCCATCATCGGCTACAGCGAGATGCTCGCCGAAGACGCCCTCGACTCGGGCCAATCGGGCCGGTGTCCGACATCTGCAAGATCGTCGATGCCGGGCGGCACCTGTTGGCCCTCATCACCGACGTGCTCGATCTCTCCAAGATCGAGGCCGGGCACATGCAGCTCGAGGTCGGCACGTTCGACGTGGCCGATCTGGTGAAGGGCGTCGCCACCACCTCGATGCCGCTCGTGCGGGCGCACCACAATACGCTCGTCCTGGGCGACCTCTCGGGCCTTGGCCAGATGCGCTCCGACCGCACCAAGCTCCACCAAGTGCTGCTCAATTTGCTGGGCAATGCCGCCAAGTTCACCGACCGAGGCGAGGTGCGCGTCGAGGCGTGCCGCGCCGCCGATGGCTGGCTGGAGGTGCGCGTGGCCGATACTGGCATCGGCATGACCGACGACCAGATGTCGCGGCTCTTCAAGGAGTTCTCCCAGGCCGACGTGTCGACGACCCGCCGTTTCGGTGGCACCGGGCTCGGCCTGGCCATCAGCCAGCGACTGTGTCACCTCATGGGCGGTGGCATCACCGTCGTCGGCCGGCTCGGCGCCGGCTCCACCTTCACGGTCCGTCTGCCCCTCTCGTGTGCCGATCGCGTGCCCGAGCCGATGGCGACGGCGAAGCACGCATTGTGAGAATCGAACAGCGGCAGTGGTCCGCAGCCGGCCAGTGGGGCGTGACCGGCGCCGCGGCGATGCCCGGCGCGCAGCTCGTCATGGTGTTCGGCGGCGGCGCGCGCCTGGTCGAGGCCGGCGTCCTCGACCAGCTAGCCGCGCGCTACCCCGGTGCGGTGCTCTTCGGCTGCTCGACAGCGGGCGAAATCGCCGGCACGACGGTGTCGGACGACACGGTCGTCGCCACTGCGCTTCAGTTCGAGGACACCGACGTGCGCCTGTCGACGGCGCCGGTCGCGAGCGAACACGACAGCCGGTTGGCTGGACAGCGGCTCGGGCTCGCCCTCGCGGACGAGGGCTCACCCACGTGTTCGTCCTGTCGGACGGTCTCGCCGTCAACGGCAGCCAGTTGGCCGAGGGCATGGCTGGCGCCGTGAGTGCGCAAGTGGCCATTACCGGCGGCCTGGCCGGGGACGGCACGGATTTCGCGCGCACCTTCGTCGTCGCGGGGCGCGAGGCGCGAAGCGGTATGGTCGCCGCGGTTGGCCTCTACGGCTCGCGCCTGCGCGTCGGCTGCGCGTCGCTTGGCGGGTGGGACTCGTTCGGGCCGGAACGCCTGGTCACGCGGTCGCGCGGCAGCGTGCTCTTCGAGCTCGATGGCCAGTCCGCGCTCGGTCTCTACAAACGCTATCTCGGGGAGCACGCGCGCGAATTGCCGGCCTCGGGCCTGCTCTTCCCATTGGCGGTGCGGCAGCCGGGCTTCGACGAGCCGATCGTGCGCACCATCCTTTCGGTCAACGAGGCCGAGCAGTCCCTCACGTTCGCCGGTGATGTGCCCGAGGGCGCGCACGCGCGATTGATGAAGGCCAACTTCGATCGCCTCATCGACGGCGCGACCGACGCCGCCGTGGTGTGCCGGGCACGCCGTCCGCGACGCGCGCGCCGAGTTCGCGCTGCTCATCAGCTGCGTCGGCCGCAAGCTGGTGCTCAAGCAGCGTACCGAAGAAGAAGTCGAGGCCGTGCGCCACGTCATCGGGCCGCAGGCGCCATGACCGGCTTCTACTCCTACGGCGAGCTCTCGCCGTTTACGCCGAGCGGGCAGTGCCGGCTGCACAACCAGACGATGACCATCACGACGCTGTCGGAAGCGTAGGTCCGATGCACTCCTTGCTCAAGCGGCAGATTCGGCGCTACCTCGACGGGGTCGACCTGACGGTCGAGCCCTGGCGCGGGTTCATCGCCGTGATCGACCGCAGCTACCACGAGGCCGATGACGACCGCGCCCTGGTCGAGTCGGCGATGGAGCTCAGCTCACAAGAGCTGCTCCAGGCCAACGCCGAGCTGCGCGGCCTGGTACAGGCCTTTCCGGACCTCGTGCTGCACGTGGATGCGGACGGCGCGATTGCGGCGCAGCGGGGCAGCGCCGCGCGGGCCTTCGGGGCCTCGCGCGGCGCGCTGGTCGGCCAGCATCTGCGTGACCAGTTCCGCGCCAGCGAAGTCGACGCCCTCGAAGCCAAGCTCGCCCAGACGCGCGCCACCGGCGAGGTCACGACCGTCACCCACTCGCGCGCGAACGCGGCGGCGCCATCGTCCACGAGATGCGCCTGGCCACGCTCGGCGGCGGCGCGGTCATTGCCATCGTGCGCGACGTGACCGAGGCCCGGCGCAGCGAAGAGCTGCGCCTCGCCGTGGAAGGGGCCGAGGCCGCCAGTGTGGCCAAGAGCGCGTTCCTCGCCAACATGAGCCATGAGTTGCGCACGCCGCTCAACGCCATCCTCGGCTACAGCGAGCTGCTGGCCGAGGACGCGGAACCGGCAGCGCGGCAGGACCTGCACCGCATCCAGGGCGCCGGGCGCCGGCTGCTGCACATCATCAACGCCATGCTCGACATCGCGCGCATCGAAGCGGGTCGCGTCGAGGTCGAATTCGCCGCCGTGTTGGACTGGACCGCTTCGTCGCCGACGCGGTCGCCGCCGTGCAGGCAGTCGTCGCGGACAAGGGATTGACGCTGACGTCGTCGGTGGCGCCGGGTCTCACCACCTGCTCACCGATCGCGCCAAGCTGAAGCAGGTCATCGAGAACCTGCTCGCCAACGCCATCAAGTTCACCGAACGCGGCCAGGTGGAGCTGGTGGTTCGGGCCGGCCCCGCGGGCCACCCGCCCGGCGTCGTGCTGGCGGTGCGCGATTCGGGCATCGGCATCAGCCCCGAGAAGATGGGCCGCCTGTTCCAGGACTTCGCGCAGGCCGACGAGAGCACGACGCGCCGCTTCGGCGGCGCGGGGCTGGGCCTGGCCATCAGCCGCCGGCTGTGCACGCTGCTCGGCGGTCGGGTAGACGTCGAGAGTCACGATGGCGTTGGCTCGACGTTCTCGGTCTGGATACCCGAACTGCCGCCCGGCTCGATGGCGATGGCCACCACCCTCCGGCCGCCGGCCGCGGAGCGTGTGGCGTGAGCGTGTTGGTGCTGCTCGTCGAGGACAACGAAGCCAACGCCGACATGTTGTCGCGCCGGCTGGCCCGGCATGGGTTCGACGTGCGGCTGGCGGGCGACGGCCTCACGGCGCTCGCCCTGGCGCACGACTCGTGCCGGCGCTGATCCTCATGGACATCAGCCTGCCCGAGATCGATGGCTGGGAGACAACGCGGCGCCTGAAGGCATCACCCGTCACTGCCGCGGTGCCGCTCATCGCCCTCACGGCTCACGCGATGGTGTCGGATCGCGAGAAGTGCTTCGCGGCAGGCTGCGACGAATTCGAGACCAAGCCCATCGATCTTCGTCGTCTGCTCGACAAGATACAGGCGCTCATCGGCGCTGAGGCCACGCATGACCACGGCCATCCTCCCCGTGCTGATCGTGGACGACGAACCGGCCAATCGCGACATGCTGTCGCGCCGGCTCGAGAAACGTGGCTATCCGTCGGTGCTGGCCGCATCGGGTCAGGAGGCGCTCGACACGCTCGCCGGCCAGCCCGTGTCGGCCGTGCTGCTCGACGTGCAGATGCCCGGCTTGAGCGGCCTCGACGTGCTGCGCATCATCCGCGAGCGGTGGGCGCCGGCGGAGCTGCCGGTGCTGATGGTGACCGCCAAGGACCAGAGTGAAGACGTCGTGACCGCGCTCGATCTGGGTGCCAACGACTACATCACCAAACCGATCGACTTCCCGGTCGGCTGGCCCGGCTGCGCACGCAGCTCGCGCTCAAGGACGCCGAGGCCCGCCTGCGCGCCAGCGAGGAGCGCTACGCGCTGGCGGCCAAGGGCGCCAATGACGGCTTGTGGGAT
Organism: uncultured Acidobacteriota bacterium; assembly: GCA_963814395.1. Taxonomy (GTDB): domain Bacteria; phylum Acidobacteriota; class Vicinamibacteria; order Vicinamibacterales; family UBA2999; genus CADEFD01. The sequence goes on along the minus strand of CAWFCS010000017.1, from coordinate 767 downwards.
TGGGACCTGGCCGCGCAGCACCTGCACTACTCGGAGCGTTGGAAGGCGATTGTCGGCTGCGCGGACAGCGAGGTCGGCACCGGCCCAGACGAGTGGTTCGGGCGGGTGCACGCCGATGACCAGGAGCGGCTGCGCCACGATCTCGACGCGCACCTGTCGGGCCGCGCGCCGCACTTCGAGAACGAGCACCGCATCCGCCACGCGTCGGGCTCGTTCCGCTGGGTGCTGGCCCGTGGCATGGCCGTGCGCGACGGGGAGGGCAGCCCGTGCGCATGGCCGGTCCCAGTCCGACATCACCAACGGCAAGGTCGTGGACGGGCTGACCGGCCTGCCCAACCGGATGCTGCTGATCGATCGGCTCGAGCGGGTGCTCCTGCGGCACGCTCCGGTCGCGTCGCGGCCACTTCGCGGTGCTGTTGCTCGATCTCGACGGCTTCAAGGTGGTGAACGACGGCACGCGGCCACCTCCTACGGTGACCAGTTGCTGCAGGCCGTCGCGTAGCGGCTGAAGGGTCGCTGCGCGAGACCGACGGCGTGGCGCCTCCCGGACCGGCGGCGGCGGGTGGAAGATACGCTGGCGCGCATCGGCGGGGACGAATTCGTATCCTCCTGCTGCACGTGCGCGACGTCGGTCGACGCCACGCGCGTCGCCGAGCGGGTGCAACGGGTGCTGGCGCGGCCGTTCCTGATCGCCGGCCGCGACGCCTTCACCACCGCCAGCATCGGCATCGTGCTCGGCGGCGGCGATACCGCCACCACGCCCGACG
>CAWFCS010000016.1:0-21068 GCA_963814395.1 uncultured Acidobacteriota bacterium | reverse complement strand
TGCCATGTTGTTCATATATGCAACGTCATTACATGTACAGTCCATCGCTTTACCTTAGTGTCAACGCCTAACAGGAGACCGACCATGACTACCGCCGCCACCACGCACAACCACCCCCACGCCCTCGGCACCGTAGGCACCTCGCCTGGCGCATCACGCGCGCGCGCCGCCGCCGTCTGGATTCTGAGCATCGCCGCTGCCGGCATGTTCCTGATGGCCGGTTGGGGCAAGCTTTCTGGCGCGCCGATGATGGTCGGGCTGTTCGACGTCATCGGCGTGGGCCAGTGGTTCCGCGACCTCACCGGCGCCATCGAAGTGGGCGGCGCCCTCGCGCTGCTCGTGCCCTCGGTGGCCGCGTTTGCCGCGGCGGCGCTCGCCGCCACCATGGTGGGTGCCATCGCCACGCACGTATTCATCGTCGGCGGCAGCAGCGCCATTCCGCTGGTGCTGCTGGCGGCCACGTCGTTCATCGCGTGGACGCGCTGGAGTCAGCGATGAAGGCGGTGGCCACGGCCGTGGCGCAGACAGTGGAGCCGGCAGTGGAGCCTTCAGTGGCGCCGGCGGCGTCGCGGCTCGATACCGCCAGCCTCGACCAGTTGTTCCTGGCGGCGCGCACGCACAAGCGCTGGCTGCCGCGGCCCGTGGACGAGGCCGTGCTGCGCGAACTCCATGAGCACCTGCCAACGCTCACGCCGCACGTAGATGCCCGCGCCAGGTTTGCTGCGATGCCCGCGGCGCAGATCGAGCACATCGCCGCGCAGGGTTCGGCGCTGCAAGGCGGCTACGTGATACTGGCCGCGCGCGCCCTGGGCCTCGACTGCGGACCGATCGGCGGCTTCGATCGGGCGAAGGTCGATGCGGAGTTCTTCCCGGACGGCCGGTGGAAGGCGAACTTCCTGATCAACCTGGGTTACGGCGATCCTGCCGGCCTGCATCCGCGGAACCCGCGGCTGGCGTTCGACGACGCGTGCCGCATCATGTAGGGCCGTGGCAGCTGCCGAAGGCGTGGCCGTGTGTGGAGGGCTACGCCTGGTGCGCGTGGAGGCGCAGGGGCAGCACGCGGCCGAACTTCACGAAGTCGTCGTCCGTCGTCAGAATGGGACATCGGCATCGCTCGGCAACCGCACACAGCAGGAAGTCGGTGTTCGAGCCCTGAATCCCCTTCGCGCGACAGAGGTTGAAGCAGTCGGCGGCGCGCTCGTAATCGGCCGAGGTGATTGGCTCGTCGGGAAACGCCTGCAAGTGGTCGCGGAGCCGCGCGAAGACGGCCCGGTCGCGAATGCCGCTCAGAAGTTCCTGCCGGATCGGGCCGACGAGGGCGGCGCGTCCGTGTGCGATGAGGCGACGAAGTTCGTCCACCGCCGGGTGGGCGGGCGCGCGTCGCCGCAGCGCGAGCGACCAGACCGACGTGTCGACGAGCACCTTCACGGGCGCCGTCGCTGCTTCTTGTAGTCGTGCCTCGGGTCGTAGTCGACCGTGCCGAACAGGTCGGCGATGCGCGCCTGCTTGCGCCGGCCGATGTACTCCTGCAGCGCCTCGGTCACCGTCGCCTTCTTCGTGGCCTTGCCGCCCACCTTCACGGCTTCGTCGAGGAGCTTGTCGTCGAGCGCCAGGTTGGTCGCCATTCACACAATCTACTACACAATCATGTGTGTGGCTGCCAAGAGACGGGAGGGTCGAACGCTACTTCTTCGAATCAGGATTCCAATTCAGGATCAGCGTGATCGGCTCGGCTGTGGCATCCGCCACGGGCTGGTTGATCAGGAACCGGCCGTCGCGCGCGACGGCGTACTGCGGCCGATTTACGGACACGGTCCCGCCGTCCACGATGCGCGTCGGAAACAACGCCACCGGCGCGCCGGCCTCGAACGACGTGCCCGCGAACGTGACCGGGACGGCCATCATGGTCGCGTCGGGCGCCAGAAAATGGAGTTCCTTGCCGTCGGCGCGCCAGCGCGGCGCAACGCCGCCAGCGGTCGACACCTGCCATTTGCCGCCCGGGTCGGGAAATGGCTGTACCGACGACCTCGAACCGGCCCGACTCGTTGGTCTGGTACGCCACCCAGCGCCCGTCCGGCGAGAATGCCGCGAGCACTTCTTCTGCGAGCGTGTTCGCGACGACGCGCGGCGTACGGTCACGGCTGGTCATGTCTAGCGCCCACAGATCGCGCCCTGTCGCGGGGTGGAGCTCGTGGTACAGCAGCCACCGGCCGTCCCGCGACCAATCCTGCGTCACCCGGTTGTTGCGCGAGTCAACCAGCTGGGCCTCGGCGCCCGACCCGTCCGACGCCTTCGCATAGAGGTTGTAGACGCCGGTTCGGCTCGAATTGAAGGCGATCCGCGTCACATCCGGCGACCAGACCGGAACGGATTCCACCGCGGCGTCGAAGGTCAGACGGGTCATCCCGCCGCGAAGCAGGTCCCGCAGCCAGATGTCGATGTTGCCCTGCGCTGCGCGACGCATCGCCACGCGCTGGCCGTCAGGCGACAGCTCGGGATACGCCGGGTCACTCGCGTCGGGCTCGCCAACCACGCCGACGGCTTTGCCCGTGCGGTCGACCCACGTGAGCTGTCGCGCCGCGTTGCCGCCGACGCGATAGGCCACCAGGCCCGCCGCCGACACGGCGAAGCCGCCGCCGGAGAATGCGTCCGCGCCGACCTCGTCGGCGAGCGTGACCGGCTCGCCCGCCAACTCGCGACCGACGAGATCGAGCCGCCGCTACACCAGGGCTCCGGCCTGAACGAAGAGCACCCGGTCCGGCGGCAGGAACTCACCCGCCGAGTCCGCCGCCGTCAACCGTGTGGGGGCGCCGCCCTCGATCGACCCAAGGTAGATCCCCGCCGTGTCGGGCGTGCCCAGCACGAAGAACAGGAAGTGCCGGCCGTCGGGGAGGAATTGCGGATGGCGATGGCTCGTCTGGCCCGGCCGTTCGAGCTGCGTCACCGCCGTGGGCTCGCCCCCGGCCGCCGCAATGCGCCACAGCGGGCTCGCCACCCCGCGCGTGTACAGGATCGTGCTGTCTGTGTTCCAACTGCCGCCTGTGGCGTTTCCTCCTACGGTGGCCAGCTCTTGCGGTGTGCCGCCGGCAATGTCGAGGCGCGAGAGCGCGGTGCGAGTGCTGAACCCGATCGAGCGACCGTCTGGCGACCAAAACGGATTGGTCGCGCCCTCGGTGCCCGCCAGCGGCCGCGCCTCCGTCTCGTCGAGCGCACGCAGCCACAGCCGTGGCGCGCCATCGCCTGACGCGACAAAGACCAGGGAGCGGCCGTCGGGCGAGAGCGCGAAATGCTGCGGCGCGTCGGTGGCGGGCGTTGTGATCTCCAGACGCATCTCGGGCGGAGCGGGTGCCGGCGCTTCGCGCAGATGGCGCACGGTGGGCGTCGCCATCGCCGCGATCAGCGCCGCCGCGACGGCGAGGGCCGCCATCCACGGCAGTCGTCCACGCGACGATGCAGTCGTCGCCGGGGTCGCCGGTGACGCGGCTGTCTCGAAGACGCCCTCCAGCGCGAGGCGCACGCTCTGCATGTCTCCGAGGCGCTGCTTGGGGTTCTTCTGGAGGCAGGCCCGCATCACCTGAACGACCCGAGGAGGAATCGACGCCGGGCACCGCGCCCAGCTCGGCTCGACCTTCATCACGTTGCCGAGCGTGTCGGCAATATCCTCGCCCTCGAACGCCCGGGTGCCCGTCAGCATCTCAAACAGCACCGCGCCAAACGCCCAGATGTCGGCGCGTCTGTCCACGGTCTTGCCGCGCGCCTGCTCCGGCGCCATGTACGCCGCGGTGCCGAGAATCATCCCTGCCTCAGTGCCTGCCGCGCCGTAGCCTTGGCGAAGGTGGGCCGGCGAGGTGATCGTCGGTGAGTTGTCCTCTTGAGCGCTCCCAGGATGCGGACCGAGCGCTTTGGCGAGGCCGAAGTCGAGCACCTTCACCGTGCCGTCCGCGCGCACCTTGATGTTCGCGGGTTTCAGATCGCGGTGGATGATCCCCTGCTCGTGCGCCGCTTCAAGCGCCTCGGCGATCTGCTTCGCGATCGGCAACGCTTCATCGATCGGCATTCCGGCCTGCTGCGCCGAAGCGCCCGGGGCGCGAAGGCGAGCGATGCGCTGCGACAGGTCCTCGCCCTCGACGAGTTCCATCACGAGCGCGGTCATGCCGGCGCTCTCTTCGAGGCCGTAGATGGCGGCGATGTGCGGATGATTGAGCGACGCGAGCACTTCGGCTTCACGTTGGAAGCGGGCGAGCCGACCGGCGTCAGCGGCGAGGGACAGCGGCAGGATCTTGATGGCGACCTGACGCTTCAGCTTCGTGTCGGTCGCGCGGTACACCTCGCCCATGCCGCCCGCGCCGAGGGGGCCAGCCACCTCATATGGGCCAATGCGGGTGCCGGGAGCCAGGCTCATGCGTGGCGCATCTTATCCCGGTTCGATTCGATGCCACGCCGCAACGCGAGCCGGCTGGCAGTTTCTGCGCGCCCAGCCCCCCTGATTCTTCGATTCGCGCCAGATCGCGTGTGGCACGGCGCTGGCAGGCCACCAGCCCCGTGGCCGGGTGTAACATCCGAACGTGGACGAGGAGAACGCGATGCCCATCCCATTGCCTGACGCGCGTCTTTCGTACGACGACTTCGTGTTGTTCCCAGACGACGGTCTGCGGCACGAGATCATCGATGGGGCGCACTACGTGACGCCCTCGCCGAACCTGCGCCATCAGGAGCTGGTGGGGCGCCTGTACCTATCACTGGGTGCCGTGCTCGAGGACCGCCCGGACAAGGGGCGCCTGTTCCTGTCGCCCTTCGACGTCGTGTTCTCGTTCCACGATGTGGTCGAGCCCGACCTGGTGTTCGTCGCGCCCAACCAGCTCGATATCCTGACGGCCAAGAATATTCAGGGCACACCGGCGCTGGTGATCGAGATTCTGTCGCCCTCCACCTGGAAGCGCGACCGCGAGGTCAAGCGCCGGCTCTATGAGCGCGCTGGCGTGCGGGAATACTGGCTGGTGGATCCGGACCTGAATGCCGTCACCGTGCACCGCCGCACCGCCGACGGTGCCTTTCCTGTCGTCGCCCACCTGACGGCTGATCGACAGCACACGCTGGAGACGCCGCTCGTGCCGGGGTGGTCGGTGGCGCTGACCCGCCTGTTCCGCTGACGCGACGCCCCTTGGCCGATCGTCAGTCCACGGTCAGCGCGTGGATGTCGTTCAGGATCCCCGCCGCCGTCACCGCCGCGCCCGCGCCCGGGCCGCTCACGACCAGCGGCTCGTCGCGATAGCGATCCGATACGAACGTGATGATGTTGCGTGTGCCCGAGGCCGCGCCCATCGGGCTCGTGGCCGCCACCGGCACGAGGGTGGCCGTGATGCGCGTGGGCGTGGCGCTCACCACGTAGCGCAGCACGCGTCCGCGCGCCGCTTCGGCGGCCACGCGCGCGCGCCAGCTTTCGTCGAGCTCCGGCATCCGCGCCAGGAATTCCTCCAGTGGCAACGCCTTCATGGCCGCCGGCACGAGATCCACTGGCGACGGCGGGCCGCCGCGATAGCCGAGCAGCCGGCCCAGGATGAGGCCCTTGCGGCCGGCATCCGCGCCCGACAAATCGTCTCGCGGATCGGGCTCGGCGTAGCCGCGCGCCATGGCCTCGCGCACGGCGTGCGAGAAGGGCCGCCCCGCCGACACTTCGGATAGCACGAACATCAGCGTGCCGCTCACGCAGCCGTCGATGCGGCGCACCTTGTCGCCGGTGTCGGCCAGCTTGCGGAAGGTGTCGATCACCGGCAGGCCCGCGCCTACCGTGGCCTCGTAGCGGATGCGGCGGCCGGCGCGCGCCGATGCCTCGAATAGCCCCTTGTACTGATCCCACGACCCGGCCAGCGGGCGCTTGTTGGCCAGCACGATGTCGAAGCCCTGCTCCGCCACCGTCTGCAGCAGGTCGGCGGTGTCTTCGCTGGTCACGTCCACCACGATCGGCCGCGACACGGCGTGGCCGGCCATCCAGATGAGCGCTGCGCGAGCCGTGGCCCGCGTGCCGCCCAGATCCGCCAGTAGCGTGCCGGCGTCCTTCTCGCGGGCGAGCCGCAGCAGCCGCGCCCGCGACAGGCCCTTGGCGTCGAACACGTAGCCCGAGCGATCGAGCAGTCCCACGATGCGCACGTGGCGCGCGCCGTTCAGCGACGCGATCTGGTCCGATAGGGCTCGCCCCACGCGGCCGAAGCCGAGCAGCACCACGTCGGTCGAAGGCGTGGTGCGCACGGTGCCGCCGCCGATCTTCGAGAGCTGGAAGGCGGCATGCACCTGGCGCGCGGCCTCAGCCGCGGCGGAGGTGGCCACCACGAACGAGATGTTCCGTTCCGACGAGCCCTGCGCGATGGCCACCACGTTGATGCCGCCAGCGGCGAGCGCCGTGAACACGCGTCCGGCGATGCCGGGCGCCCCGGCCATGCCGTCGCCCACGACCGCCATCACGGCCATGTCACCGCGCGCCTGCACGCCGTCGATGAGCCCGCTGGCGATTTCGAGCGCCAGTGCTTTGCGTACTGCGCGCACGGCGCGATCGGATTCTTCGGTCGGCACGGTGAAGCCGATCGAGCTTTCCGACGAGCCCTGGAAGATGGTGGACACCGACAGACGCTCGGCGTCGACCGCCGCAAAGGTGCGCGCGGCGATGCCGTGCACGCCCACCATGCCCTTGCCGGTCACGGTCACGACCGCCTGCTTGGGCAACAGGGCCAGCGCCTTCACCGGATAGCCGGGCAGCGACTGGCGCGCCGACACGACGGTGCCGGGCAGGTCGGTGTTGACGAACGAACGCACGTGCAGCGGGATGCGCGTGCCGGCCAGCGGGATGAGGGCGCGCGGATGCAGCACCTTGGCGCCGTAGTGCGCCACCTCCGCGGCTTCCTGATGGTGCAAGGCAGGAATCACGCGGGCATCCGGCACGAGCCGGGGATCGGCCGTGAGGATGCCGGGGACGTCCTTCCACAGCACGACGCGGCCGGCGCTCATGGCCCGGCCGAGCACGGTAGCGGTCAGGTCGGAGCCGCCGCGGCCGAGGGTGGTGATGCTGCCGTCGGGCGCGCGGCCGATGAACCCGGGCACGACCGGCACGATGCCGCTCGCGACCAGCGGCCGCAGCACGCGGCGGGCGGCCTTCGTGGTGTCGGCCTGCAGCGGCGTGGCGCCGCCGTGGTGGTCGTCGGTGTGCATGACCTCGAGCGCGTCCACGGCCCGGGCCTTGGCGCCGGCCTGCTGCACGGCCGCCGCCAGCACCAGCGCCGAGAGCTGCTCGCCGCGCGACACCAGGGCATCGCGGGTGCGCGGAGCCAGATGCCGCAGCACGCTCACCGCGCGGCACACGTCGCGGTACTCGGTGACCGCCGCATCGATGGCGCGCTGGGTCACCTTGCTGGCGCCGGCGCTGCCCAGGGCCGCCCGAACCACCTGCCGGTGACGGGTGGCAAGCACGGTGGCGCACCGTTCGGCCTCGACCATGTGACCGGCAACGGCGTGGGCGGCGCCCTCGAGCAACAGGTCGGTCACCCCGCCCAGGGCCGAGGCCACGACCACCAGGGGTCCGGAATGGGCGGCAATTCGCTGTGCGGCCCGGTCGATGGCCTTGCCATCAGCCAGCGCCGCGCCGCCGAATTTCCAGACTTCGAGGGGTTGCCGGGCGCTGCGGGTCACGGGAAGGCTCCTGTTCAGGTGGTGGAAAGCGCCCCCAGCCTACCGCACGCCGAACCGGGGCCGCGAGAACGGGTCCAATCCGACGTAAAATAGGGGCATGATTTTGAGCGCAAAAGACATCGGCACGCTCGTGGACCACACGGTTTGGCAGCGCGGCAAGGTCGTGGACGTGGCGGCGCCCTATGCGTTCGTCCACTTTCCGTCGCTCGAAGACACCGAACAGGGGCCGCTCCGCAAGGTGCAATCCACCATCGAGCACCTGACCCGATCGAGCGTGCAGTCGGATCCGATTTTCGATGCGATCCCAAGCGCGCTGTCGCCGGCCAAGGCCAAGGCGGGCGCCAAGCGCAAGGCCGCCAAGTCGGCCAAGACCGCCAAGGCTGCGAAGGCCGCCGCCGAATAGTCCGGCACGTTGGCCGCCGGCGCTACAGCCCGTAGCGCTCCTTGAGCATTGCCGTGTGGTGCGCGAAGTGTCCGGCGATGAGCCACACCAGCGCCCGCGCGGTGACGCGATTGTCGCTCGCGGTGCCGGCGCGGTCGAGGGCGGCGGCGTCGAGCGTGCGCACGAGGGCCACCGACGCCTGCCGTACGGCCCGCAGTTCGGCCACCACACTCGCCACCGATCGCCCGTCGAAGCCGGCGTGCTCCTGATAGGCGTTCTCGTCGAAGCCGGCGAGCGCCGTGGCGTCGCCGCGGGCGATGCGCAGCAGCCGGTAGCTGAACACCCGCTCGGTGTCGGCCATGTGCCCAATCACCTGAGCCACACTCCACTTCCCTTCGGCGTAGCGATACCCGGCCTTGTCTTCGGGCCACGTCGCCATGTACGCCAGCACGTCGCCCTGCTGGTTCAAGAGGTCGGTCGCGCTCTCGACCGACGCCGCGGCGTCGAGGTACTTCTGGTAGGTACGGGGCGTAGTCGCCAACGGCGGGTCTGTGGATGGTCATCGGGGGGCTCCTGTAGTGGCGGCAGTGAGCGCGTCGGCAATCGGGCCAAGGCTCGACAGGCCGTAGACGTCGCGGGGGAACTGGGGCAAGTAGACGCGCGCACGGGTGGCGAACCGCGTGGCGATTTCATCGAGGTAGACGCGTTCCTGCGCGCGCCGCTCCGTCAGGAAGGCGTCGGTGGTGTGTTCGGGCAGCACGCGGTTCACGACCAGGCCGCCGACCTTCACGCCGGCGTCGTCGAGTTGCACGAGCGCGCGCGCGGTCTCTTCAATCGGCAGCCGTTCCGGAATGAGCACCAGCACGAAGGCGGTCGTGCGCCCGCCGATGAGACGCGCACGCAAGGCCTGCAGCCGGTCGAAGCGGTCGCGCAACGACACCAGGATCGGGTCGTCCTGATCGTCGCCCTCCACCCCCAGCATGGCGCGGCGCGACTTGGTGAGCGCCTTGATCCACGCCTCCATCAGCTCGGGCATGCGGATCAGCCGCAGCGTGTGACCGGTCGGCGCGGTGTCGAAGATCACCAGGTCGAAGCGCGTGTCCTCACCGCGAATCAAGCTGCCCATGCGATCGAAGAGCGCCACCTCCTCGGCCCCCGGCATGCTGGCGGCCAGATCGATCTGCTTGTGCGCTTCCTTGAGGATGTTGGGGCCGAACAGCGCGCGCACGCGCTCCTTCACCTCCACCACGTAGCGCGCCGATTCGGTGGCGGCATCGATTTCGAGGGCCCACAGATTGGTCTGCAGCTCCGTCGGCTCCGGGCCGATCGGACGCTCGAAGATGTCGGAGGTGGAATGGGCCGGGTCGGTCGAGACGAGCAGCACGCGCCGGCCGAGGCGGCTGGCGGCCAGCGCCATGGCGGCGGCGCAGGTGGTCTTGCCCACCCCGCCCTTGCCGCCGAAGAAGAGCACCTCGCGGTCGAGCAGCCCCCGCATGGTCAGCAGCACGGCAGGCTGCCGAGTGGCGAACGGTCCATGCCCATGCGGCGGTGCCACAGGTGGAACTGATCGAGCAGGTGCGGATAGACCTCGAGCAGGTAGAACGCCGCAGGATTGGGCAACCCCACCACTTCCATGTAGCAGAGCAGTAAGAAGTAGTCGTTCAGCTCCGCGGCTTCCAGCCTGAGCTCGCGCTCGTAGCGGCCGTAGGCGACGCCGTGCAGGATGTCCCGCAGGTTCTGGGCGAGCGACATGCGGCCATATTACTAGGGACTGGGGACTGGGGACTGGGGACTGGGGACTGGGGGCTCAGGGCTCCGGGGGAATACCGGTGAGGAACACCGCTCGTCCCCGGACACCGGCGTTCCACAGGTAGCCCTCGGCGCCCGGCACGGCGTGAGCCGCGTCCAGTAGTTCTTCGGGCGTGTAGGCGCGCAGGGCGGATACCGTGCCGTCCCACGCCACCAGTGCCGGGATGCACGGCAGCAGATAGGTCAGGAAGAGCCGGGAGGCGCGCACCGGACGCACCAGCGGCGTGGCGAGCAGCGCGCCCACGAAGAGCACGGCCATGTTGGCCGTCATCGCGAGCGGCGCCAAGATCGCCGGCAGGCGGCGCAGCCCCGGCGACGCGGCCACGTCGACAAAGGCGAGTGGCGCGCGCCGGCCCACCACGGCCGCCACGATCGCGCGCACGTCGCGCGGGGCGAAGTGGTGCAGCGCGCTCGCCATGGTGCGCACGCCGGCGAGCTCGCCGCCGCCCTGCATCGCGTCGACGGGCCGGGCCAGGTAGACCGTGCTGGGGTCGCCGAGGCTCTGCACCCGGGCCATGCCCGAGGCGCTGGGGAATCGATTGGAGAGGATGAGCTCCACGGCGCGCCCCGTGGCTCGCACACGCGTGACCAGGGCCAGCGTGCCCCCGCCGCCGCCCGAGCACAGGTCGACGAGGCGATGCGCGCCGGTGGCGTCGAGCACCGTGGTCAGTTCCCCCGCGACGCCGTCGTAGAACGCCGTTCGGTCGAACACGAGGTCGAGCAGGTCGGTGGCGCCGTCGCGGATGGCGCGCGGCAGCCACGGCGCATCCTCGAACTCGATGAGCTGCAGGCGGCGCATAGCGGCTCTGGTGCGGTCAGTGGCTGGCGTGCAGCGCGCGCTCGATGCGGCGGTCGGGCACGAGCCAGATCACCGCCACGGCCGCGTAGAGCAGGCCGGCCAGCCACGGCACCCACGGCGCGACGAGGATCCCGAGGACGTAGAGCACCGGCGACACCTTGCCCTTCCAGTCGCCCTGCACGGCCTGCTTCAGCAGCGAGTCCTGGCCCTGCGATCGGATGATCGCGCGCTGCAGGATCACGTAGGCGATCGCCGCCATGAGCAGCACCACGCCGTAGATCGCCGTGGGCACGCCGGCGAAGTGGTTCTCGCCCATCCAGCCGGTCACGAACGGCACGACCGAAAGCCAGAACAGCAGGTGCAAATTGGCCCACAGGATGCCCCCCGTGACCTTGTGCACCGTGTGCAACATGTGATGGTGGTTGTTCCAGTAGATGCCGATGTAGACGAAGCTCAGCACGTAGCTCAGGAACACCCCCCAGAGCGGCCCGAGCGCTGCCAGCGTCCCGTCGTGCGGCACCTTCAACTCGAGCACCATGATGGTGATGATGATGGCGAGCACGCCGTCGCTGAAGGCCTCGAGTCTGGTCTTCCCCATGGGGCGCGATTGTACCCCCGGCCTCGGCCGCGCGGATGGGGCTACTGCAGGCGCAGGAACGCGATCACGTCAGTGGCGTCTTCCACCGACATGCGGAAGCGCGGCATGGGCGCCCGGGCGCGGATGCCGTTGCGCCGGATGGCGCCCTCGGTGAGCAGGCGCAAGGCCTCGGCGTCGGAGTAGCCGGGCAGCCCGGCGATCCGCGGCACCTGCAGCGGCCAGTCGGCCGGCCACGGCACGCTCACCGGCATCGCTCCGCCCTTGAGCCGCGTCTCGGGGATGATGTCGCCGGCGTCGTTGCGGGTCGAGTGGCACTCGCCGCACATGGCCACGCGTTCCACCAGATAGCGGCCGCGTACGGCATTGCCGCCCAGGGCGGGTGGCGCCACTGAGCCCTCACGCACCTGCGCGAAGACGGCGGACGGTGCGAACCCCGCCCCGCCAGACATTCCGATCAGCCCCACGCACAACGTGACGCGTGCCCACTCGCGCACAGCCCGCATAAGTCCTCCAACCCGGCAACGGCGTCGTTGCTGACTCTACAGTACGCGCTGGGTTGGGACTGTCAACTAGTAGTTGAACCAGTAGCTGAACTTCACCAGGAACACGTCGCGCGACGGCGTGGCGAAGAGGCCGCCGAAGTCGCGGCCGAAGCGGAAGTCGCCCTGTTCGCCTTCTCCCTGCCGGCCCTGCTGCCACACCACGAAGAGCGCCGAGCCGGGCTTGTATTCCCAGCGCAGCACGTTGGTGGTGCGGAACGAGCGGTAGTTGAAATCGGCGTTCGACCCGTAGGTGTAGGGCTCGTAACGCTCGGCGTAGGTCGCGGCCCGGCCATTCGTGAGCTCGCGGAAGCGGCTGTACTTGCCGGCGGACACGAACGGCTCGGCGTAGCTCTGGAACGAGAGCGTCGGCGACATCGTGTAGTTGGCCCGCACGGTCATGCCGACGGTGCGCTGTTCGAGGCGGCCGAACACGTTGTGGGTGCGCGCCGCCGGGTCGGTGCCGGTGACGTTCTCGACCCACTGCGCGTCGTCGTGGTTGCGCGTGAAGCGCACGCCGCCTTCGAGGCGCAGCGCCCGGCTCGGCCGCCAGGTGACGCGCGGGTTGGCCTCGATCTGCAGGGTGCCCTGGCTGTCGCCGCCATAGAACCCGTTGTAGCCGAGGAACACCTTGCGGCGGTCGTCGAGGTCGAGATAGTGCCAGAGCCCGAGGTTGCGGTTCGACCGCACGACCGGGCCGCCGCGGGTGGAGCGGTCGCGTATGCCGCCGGCGTTCACGTTGAAGCCGAAGCCGTTGCGCCAGTTGTTCTGCCAGGTCCAGTGCATGTTGACGTTGCCGCCGCTGAACAGGCGGTCGCCGGCGAAGTTCCAGGCGGCCCACTGATTCACGTTCGCCATGTACGACCGCACGTACTTGCCGGGCACGTTGTCGCGCCACTGGAACCAGTGGTTCACGGTGCGCTCGTCGGCCCGGCGTTGGAAGCCGAGGTCGTTCGAGTCGAAGCCCGGGCTCTTGAAGCCGTAGTTGGCGCTGAAGCGGATGCGCTCGCCGGAGATCTTCGCGAAGTTCACCGCCCCGGCATGCCCGCTGAGCGAGGTCGCCGACTGGTCGAGCTCAACGTGATCGGCATCGGGCCGCTGGAAGTAGTGCACGGCGGTCTGCTGCACGCGGGTGATGGCTTCGGCGTCGCCCGACACGCGGCTGCCCGCCCAGTAGCCCGACATGCTGTAACGCCGCCAGAAGCGCCAGTCGTAATCGATGCCGCCGGTCATGGCGCCCTGGGCCAGGAAGCGCGTGTCGGGCGTGAGCTGGCGATTGGTGGTCGTGAACATCACGCCGAGGTTGGAGTTGTCGGCGAACTCGCGACGCGCGCGCAGCACGTTGAAGCCGGTGAGCGGCTCGACCACCTGGTATTGACGCGCCAGCCCGGTGGCGATGTCGGCCCGCTCCTGCTGCGTGATGGCGCTGAGCGCACCCACCGAAAACGCGCCCACGCGCCCGGTGAGCTTGGCGGCGCCCAGGATGGTGGCGGCGGTGGGCGCCTGCGAGAACTGGCCGTCCACGTCGTCCACCGACCCCTGCGGCGCGCGGCCGATGCGCCGCGAGTAGAGCAGCCCGGTGCAGTCGCCGTCGTTGCAGTCCATGTTGAAGCGAAACACCCCCGAGCCTTCCACGAAGAACGGGCGTCGTTCGTTGAAGAACAGCTCGAAGGCGTCCAGGTTGACGGCGGCCGGGTCGGCTTCCACCTGGCCGAAGTCGGGGTTGAGGGTGGCGGTGAGCGTGAGCGCGGGCGTGACGGCGTACTTCAGGTCCACGCCGAGCGCCGCACCGGGATCGGTGCGCGACGACAGCGGATTGCCGGCCTCGGTGGGGGCGAGCGCAAACTCGCCGAGGGTGTAGGGCATGAGCTCGAGCCGCTTGGGCGAGGTGCCGCGCTGCACGCCGTTCACGTCGCCGAACTGCGACACGTAGCCGTTGACGCTGCGCGCGATGAGCGGCCAGGTCGAGGTTTCGTTGGCGCGCGGCAGCTCGCGCGTGATGGCCACGCCCACCGGACCGCCGCCGCCGGCGAAGCGCAGCTGCGAGAACGGAATCTTGAACTCGGCGCGCCAGCCGTCGGCGTCGCGCGCCACCTGCACGTACCATACGGCGTCCCAACTGTCGTCGTTGTCGCCGTCGTTGAAATAGTAGCGGTCGGTCTTCACGCCCACCGGATTGACCGCGAACTCGTAGGCCGTGCGCCGGTCGTGGAACGAGTCGATGGCCACCTTCACCCAGTCGGACGGCGAGCGCTCGTCGCGCCGCGTGAGCATGCCCACGATGCGGCCGGGTTCGCGATCGAAGGCCTGGATGGCGACATAGAGCGAGGTGTCGTCGTAGGCGATGCGGGCCTCGGTGCGCTCGCTGGGCTCGCCCCCTTCGGCCGGCTCACGCTGCACGAACTCGCCGATGACCGGCGCGTCGCGCCACACCGGTTCGTCGAAGCGGCCGTCGATCACGATCGGCGCTCCGGCGGCCACGGCCTGGGCTTCGACCGCAAGCACCACACGTTCCCGCGCGTCGCCAGGGGCGGCTCCGGCTGAGCTGGCAGCACGGACCAGGCACATCGCGATCGCAGCGGCGCACACGACATGCCTATGCTGTCTACTCATCGACCATCAAGTAGACGAACTGTCGGCCGAAAAGGTTGGGCGTCTTTAGCGTGCTGGTGGCCTCACCGATTGTGCGGCCACGCCGGCCGGACCCGACTCACCCCAAATGAGCGTCTCGCCCCAAATCAGGGTGTCGCCCCAGATGATTGACTGGCCGTCGACGGTGACGAATCCCTCGCCCCACACGACGCTTTCGCCCCAAATAAGGGTTGTGGACGTGACGATGTTCTCGCCCCAGATGAGCGTGTCGCCCCACACGAGCGTCTCACCCCAGATCAGCGTGTTGCCCCAGACCGTGTTGGCCTGCCACGCGGGAAGGTTGGAGTAGACGGCTTGGCCGTAGAGCAGCGACGTGCCCCAGATGATCCGGCGACCCCAGGGCGTGTCGATGCCGCCAAGTCGGCTCGATTCGACGACGGGTGCGGCCAGCCACCACTCGCCGAGTGGCGTCGCTGGGTTGAGGCTCTTGGCGAGAACCAGGGCACCCGCGCCGTTCAGGCCGCCGGCGCCCTGAGAGAGCAGATCGTATTCGGCCTCGGCCGCCGTGTCCTGCACCGGCACCGCGGTGAACTGCAGCATCGCCTTGATGGCATTGGGAGGCAGGTCGCGCCCGGCTGCGGGAAACGCTACGCGATTGGCTTCGAGCAGCAGGGCGACGACGCCTGTGGTCGTCGCCGCCGCCATGCTCGTGCCATACATCTTCACGGCGTCGCCGGAGCCCGACATCGTGAGGCTCGTCTTCTCGAGGGTTGAGCCGGCGGCGCTCGTCGCGAACAGGCCGTGTCCAGGCGCCAGCACGTCAGGTTTCGCGAAGCCGTCATACCAGGTCGGCCCGCGCGAGCTGAAGGGCGACACGCTGTCGTCGCCACGATCGGCCGTGCCGTGCACATCGAGGCTGCCGGCGGTGATAGCCGACGGCGCATTCCCGGGCGACGTGATGCCGGCATATCCGGAGACGCCAGTGGTCGGATTCTGCCCGTAGTTCCCGGCGGAGGTCACAACCACGAGGCCGGCAGCGACGGCGTTCTCGACGGCCTGCACCAAAGGATCGGTCGCCGCGGGCTCCAGGATGGGATGGCCGAGCGACAGGTTCACGATGTGGATGTTGAGCGCGCGCCGGTTCGCCGTCAGGAATTCGAGCGCCTTGATGGCGTTGCTCGTCTGTCCTTGACCGGTCGCGTCGAGCACCTTGACGCCCACGTAGTGCACCTTGGGGGCGATGCCCGCGAACGTGGTCGACGAGGCGCCGATGAGTCCGGCCACGTGCGTGCCGTGTCCGTAGGCGTCAGTAGCGGTGGAGGTCTTGCCGGCGCGGCCGGCCTTGGTGGTGAAGTCGTAGAAGGCCGAGATGCGGCCGCTGAACTCAGCAGCCGTGCCGTCGATGCCGGAATCGACAATCGCCACGCCCACGCCGGCCCCAGTGCGGCCGCTGAACTGCAGGCCCAGCGATCCCATCAGCGCGTTCCACTGCGGCCACGAGGTGCTCAAGTCGGCGAGCAGGTTCGCGAGGCCGCTTGTGTCCGATGTCGTGGTGGTCGACGTTGGGCTCGACGTGGTGGACCTCGAGGTTCGCTTCGAACCGGCGCCCGCCGCTCGAATGACTGCGTCAGCCGACACGCCGGCCACGACATCCATTCCGACGAGGGCGTCGAGGTCTGCTGGCCCGAGCACCGTCGGCACGCCTGCGGCCAACGGTACGCCGTCATCGACCGCGAGCCGTCGCGACTTGAGCGCCGCGCGCAGCTCCTGTTCCCGTCCGCGCACCGCCCGCACGATCACCGCAATGGGCTGGTCGGCCGCGCGCGCGTCGCGAACCGCGTGGTCGGTCTTGCGCTGCCCGGGCCCAGCGGCGGCGAAGGCAAGACCGGTCGCGAGAACGAATGCTGCACAGGTGAGTGTGGTGATCCGCCAAATCACGTTCGTGAGGGCCTTGCTCGCAATCATGATGTCCATCCCCGTGGTGCACGCGCTGAATATGCCCGGCACCTGGGCGTCTATGAAGCAAGCCCTTTGCCACGTGCCGCGTGGCGCCGTGCGATGCTCGCAAGTGGTTACATACAAGCGCTTTGTCGTCCGGCACCGGAGGGCCGGTAGCGCGGATGCGACAAGTGGCGGCGTGCCGAGCCGAATATTCGGCAACCAGTTGAAGTGGGTCGGCCAGAATTTCGGCAGGTGCAACTGCGTCACGAAGGATGGCCCACGGACACAGCGCCGCCACGTGGAACTCCGCGGGGTGCAGAAGGAGCGGGAGGAGGCCAAGGGGAGGGAACGCGCCGTGCTCGACTGTCGCCCGCGTAGATGCGACGCGGCAGCGAGCTGGCGCGGAGTGCAGCGAGCGGAGGGCGGAGAGGGATCGCCGGGCGGTCAGTGAGCGACGGCGTGCTGCGGGGCGCGCGCCGCGCACCAGTCGTCACGAAGGATGGCCCACAGCACCTGATTGTGACGTTCGCCCCGCCGTTCGAACGACTGGCGCAGCACGGCTTCGCGCACCGCGCCGAGTTTGGCAAGCGCGCCCTGCCCTCGGCCGTTCTGCACCGCCGCGCGTGCTTCCAATCGCTGCAGGCCCATCTCGGCGAACGCGAAGTCGACCACGCGCTGCGCGCCCGCAAGGAAGAGGCCGGTGCCCCAATACGCCTCGCCCAGGATGAAGCCCCATTCGGCCACGCCGTCGCGGCCCTCGAGCATCCGCACCTGGAAGAGGCCCACCGCGGTGGTCTCGCCGTCGGGCACCACCGCGTAGCAGGCATAGCGGCCGGCCGCGCGTTCCTGGTGCGTCCACGCGATGAAGCG
Organism: uncultured Acidobacteriota bacterium; assembly: GCA_963814395.1. Classification (GTDB taxonomy): domain Bacteria; phylum Acidobacteriota; class Vicinamibacteria; order Vicinamibacterales; family UBA2999; genus CADEFD01. The sequence goes on along the minus strand of CAWFCS010000016.1, from coordinate 3,861 downwards.
TTCGAAGCCGGCGACGCTCGTGGGCGGCGGCGAGATGAAGCGCGTCACTTGCTCGGTCGTGAGCTTCGCGCAGAGCGACGGCGCATCCGCCGCGTGCAGTGCGCGCAGCGTGAGGCCCAGGGCCGTCAGCACCGGCAGGCCCTCGCGCCAGTGGGACGGCGCGGCGGTTCCGACGGCGGGAAGCGCTGCCACCACGTCACGCGCCGCGACAGCGTAAGGCTCGGGGCGATACGGCATCATTTCCATGACAGGTCTCCTCGTAGCCGATCGCGTCGACCGGTCATGGCTGCACCTGGTTGATTTCGCCCCAGACGATGTTGTCGCCCCAGACGATGTCTTCCCCCCACACGATGTTCTCGCCCCACACGATGTTCTCACCCCAGACGATGTTGTTCCCCCACACGATGTTGTTGCCCCAGACGATGTTCTCGCCCCAGACGATGTTTTCGCCCCACACGATGTTTTCGCCCCACACGATGTTCTCGCCCCAGACGATGTTGTTCGCCCAGGCGGCGCGGCGCGTGTAGAGGGCTTCCCCCCACACGATGTTCTCGCCCCACACGATGTTTTCGCCCCACACGATGTTCTGCCCGTCCACCGTGGTCGACTGCGTGACCCCCGTGGTCAGCCAGTTGCTGCCGACGGGCGCCGTGGGATTGATGGCCAGCGCCAGCTGCAGCGCGCCGGCCGGATTCAGCGCGCCGGCCCCCTGCGCCAGCCCGTGGTACGGCTGGCCGCTGGCCGGCTCGGTCATCGGGAACGCGCTCACCTGCAGCATCGCCTTGAGCGCGTTGACCGGCGGCGCCACGCCGTAGGTGGCCTTGGCCTGCTCGATCATCAGCGCCACCGTGCCGGTCACCACGCTGGCCGCCATGCTCGTGCCGCTCAGTTTCAGATACGGCCGCCCGCCCAGCGTGACGCGGTTGCTCGGGAAGAGCGTGTAGAGCGTCTGCGATGTCGCCGCCGGTCCTACCAGGCGGTGCCCCGGGGCGATCACGTCGGGCTTGGCGTAGCCGTCGTACCACGTCGGCCCACGCGAGCTGTACTCGGCCACCACATCGTCGGACCGGCGGGCCGTGTCCTGCGTGCGCAGGGCGCCCACGGTGATGGTCGAGGGCGCGTTGCCGGGCGAGCTGATGCCGGCGTAGCCGACTTGCCCCGTGAGCGGGTTCGTCCCGTAGTTGCCCGCCGACGACACCACGACGATGCCGGCGCGCACCGCCGCTTCCACCGCCTGCACCAGCGGGTCGGTCGCCGCCGGTTCGAAGATCGGATGGCCCAGCGACAGGTTGATGATGTCGATGCCGTAGGTGGTCTTGTTGGCAACCGCCCACTGCAGGGCGTTGATCACGTGGCTCGTGCTGCCGGCGCCCACGTGGTTGAGCACGCGCAGACTGACATACGACACGCCCGGGGCGACGCCCTTGATTTCGGCCTGGTTGCCCCCGATCACGCCCGCCACATGCGTGCCGTGGCCGTAGCCATCGAGCGGCGACACCGCCGGGGGGTTGGCGTTCCCGGAGGTGAAGTCGCGCGTCGTCTTCACCCGCGTCGACAGGCCCCCATCGAGCAGCAGGCCCGAGTCGATGACCGCCACCGTCACGCCCGCGCCCGTCCGGGTCGTCGTCGCCGTGCCGCTCGTGGCGCTGTCGAGCGCCAGCGTGCTGCGTAAGCTGTAGGGCGCGAGCGAGGCCGTGACGTTCTTGGCGAACTCCGACGTGTCGGTGAACGCCGCATAGCCGCTGGTCGTCTTGGTGGCCGTCGCGCTGACGACGGCGCCCACGGCGACGGGCGCGGGGAGCGTCATCGCGAAGCTCGCGTTGCCCGAGCTGGTGGTCGCGACGTTCACGAACCCCAGATACGTTTGCCCTTCTCCGTTCGTCGTGCTGTCGGCCGTCGGGCTGCTGAAGAACTCCACCCGGAAGTAGCTGCTCGCCGTGCTGTTCAGCGTGCCGGTGATCTCCACCAGACTGCCGGTGGTCACCGCCGTGGTCAGCACCGGGTAGTTCTGCTTGCTATTCGCTCCCGTATCCCCATCGCCCGTGTCATTCGCCAACACGCCGCTCGTCGCCAGGTCGATGCCCAGCGCACCGTTGCCGTGGATCGAATTGCCCAGCACCGATGTGCCCGTGCCCGACTCGATCCAGACGCCGCGCGTGGAGTTGCCGACGATGACGTTGCCTTCACCCGCGTTGACGCCGCCGATTCGGGCGCCGGTCGCACTCTCGAAGACGCGGACGCCGGGTCCGTTGTTGGCGAGCACGCCGGTGCCGGTCGCGGTCGTGCCGATGTAGTTGCCGCGGATGATTGCGCCGCTCGCGGAGTTGTAGACTTCGACGCCGCCGTAGCCGGACGTGGCGTTACCGGAAATCACATTGCGGTCGGCGGCGGACGTGCCGCCCACGAGCACGTTGCTGGACTTGATGCCGATGCCGCTCCATCGGTTGGCGCGCGCCACGGTACCGGACACGTCGGTGCCGATGTAGTTGCCGACGATCGTGGAGCCGCCAGCACCGCTATCCACTTCGATGCCTTGGTCGCCGGCCGAGTTGATGACCAAACCTCGCACGGTCGACGCGCCGGTGGTCAACGAGATGGCATTGGCGTCGGAGGCAGTGACGCCGGCGGCGGTGATCTCCACGACCGGCCCGCGCCCAGCCGAGTAGCCCGGCTGCGTCGTGCCGTCGATGGTCACCGGGCCGGTCACGCTGAGGTCCGAACCCGTCGGAGAGATGCGGTACCACGATTGCGCGGTGCCGGCCACGTAGTCGGCGTCGAAATCCAGAATGGAGCCGTCGGGAATGGTCGTGGCCACCGGCGTACCGAACGTGCCCGCCACGCCGTTGTTGCGGTAGTAGACGTGGTTGGGGTCGGTGAGGGGAATGTTGAACCAGATGGTGTCCGCGCCAGCGTGCCCGTTGGCGTCAACAATCGCCTGGCGCAACGACCCCGCACCCGAGTTGTTGGTGTTGGTCACGGTGTAGACCGTGCCCACCGGCGGCGACACCTGCATCGACGTGACCGGCGCGTCGGTCGACATCGACACGACGTCCGGGTGGTTCCGGAGCTGCCGCAGCAGACGGCGCGGGATACGACCCGCGAAGGCGTCGATGACGCCGAAGTCCTGGTCCGCACGCTCGCCGTAGGCCTGCAGTTCCTGCAGCAGCCGGCGTTTGGCGCCCGGCTTCAGCGTGATGATCACGCGCTCCCGGTCGCTGCCGTCGCCTTGGTTCAGCCGCTCGGCCAGCTGCCGATCCGCGCGGTCGGCGCGGCGCTGGGGTCCACGACCCTGGCCGCGCCCCTGCGCGTGAGGCGCCACCGCACCCGTGGCTACGAGCAGCAGCGCCAGGGCCAGTGCATACCAGCCCGAAGACCAGCACTTGGCGCGGCGGGCGGATGGTGACGGCGACTTCGAGGAGCGGCGCGGAAGCAGAGATGCCATGCCCCGCAGCAGAGCAACGACCGGGCCAATGCGCAGTGAGTGCCTCTAAGTATCTGCGAATGAATGGGTTTTTCGATCGACGCACTTGTAAATGGCGCGTGGCTCCCGGTATTTCGATCTGCCGCCACGTTGGTTATGGCTTGGCCACCGAAATTTCGGTAGCTGCGGCGGGGGTGTGGACCCATCGGTGGCCGCAGAGTGCGCGCGTTGACCGAGGGGCGATTGGCGTGCGAGTGGTGGCAGGGGCGAGTTGCCTGGTCGTGGACTCCCCGTGTCGAACGCGAAGCCGACCGCGTGACGAGCCCCGTCGAGGAAGAGGCGCAGGCGCCAGTCGGCTACTGCGTGGTGACCGATCCGACTTTCACGGCCGCCAACGAGCGGAACGAGGCCTGCGACTCGTCGTCGTCCGCGAGGCACTT
>CAWFCS010000015.1:0-34123 GCA_963814395.1 uncultured Acidobacteriota bacterium | reverse complement strand
AGGGCCTCGCGATCGACGGGCCGTGCGGCGAAGTCGGCCAGCGTCACGCCCGCCGGCGGCGGTGGTGTGGTGTCTGTGGCCGGGGCGCATCCGGCAGCCATCGCTGCGGGCGTTCTCACGACCAGCCCCTTGATGGCGCCGCGACGTTTCATGCGGCCTCCGTGAACCGAACCGGGTACGATGCCGGGCAGGCGGGCTCAGCGAGGCGACGAAGTATAGCTGACGCGGCGCGCCCGCGGCTACGGCTTCTTCGGGGGATGCGTGTGCTCCGCGGCGCGCCCGGGCCCACCTGCACCGTGCCCATCAGGCCGCCCTCGGCGTGGTCGAGGATGTGGCAGTGGAACATCCACGTGCCGGGCCGCTCGTCGAACGTCACGAGGAACCGCGCCGTGGTCTTCATCGGGATGTTGACCGTGTCCTTCCACGCCATCGGCCGGATCGGCGCGCCCTTCTCGTCGACCACCATGAAGAAGTAGCCGTGCAGGTGGAACGGATGGTCCCAGTCGGTGTCGTTCTTGACGGTCCAGAGCTGCGTCTCGCCGAGCGCCGCCAGGAACGGCTTCGCCTTCCAGAACGGCACGCCGTTGATGCGGAACTCGGACTGCCCGGCTTCCTGCGGCGGCAGCGTCAGCACGCACGTCCACCGGCGTGGCGCCGTCGAGCGGCGGCGGCGTGATGGCGCGCGTGACCGCCGGCAGCGCCACCTTCGGCAACGGCGGCTCCGTGCGTGAACGCAATCGTCAGCACGTCTTCGACGCTGCGGTACTCGACGCTGCCGTAGCCGCGGTTGTAGAGCATCGCGCGCAGCGTCAGCTGCGTGCCGGGCGTGCCGGTGGGCGCGACGATCACGTCGCAGCGTTCGCCCGGCGTGACGAGCAGGATGTCGCTCGTGGTGGGCGTGCTCCTGCAAGCCGCCGTCCTGGCCGATGACCGTGAACGCCTGGCCGTCCAGGTCGAGCTAGAAGAAGCGGCTCTTGGCGGCGTTGACGATGCGCCAGCGCTGCGGCGCGCCGGCGCGCGCGCGCAGCGTGGGCCGCGTGCTGGCCGTTGACCAGCACGTAGTCGCCTTCGCGGCCGAACACCATGCCGGCCGAGCCGCCGCTGTCGGCAGTCTTCCAGCATGCCCTTGCCGTCGAAGCCGATGTCGCTCAGCACCAGCGTCGATCTGGTCGGCCACGCCGACGCCGTCGGCCGGATCCTCGACGAGCAGCGCGCCGTAGAGGCCGAAGCCGACCTGCGCCGCCGACATCACGTGCGGGTGATACCAGTAGAGCGACGCATCGCGCACGACGAAGTCGTAGGTGAACGACTCGCCCTTCTTCACTTCGGGCTGCGAGATGCCGGGCACGCCGTCCATCTCGATCGGCACGCGCACGCCGTGCCAGTGCATCGTCGTGGGCTCGTCGAGTTCGTTCATGAAGTGGACGATCAGCCGGTCGCCGACCTTCGTGCGGATCAGCGGACCGGGGAGGCCGCCGTTGTAGGTCCAGGCGCGCACGCGTGCGGCCGGGCGCCACCTCGACCTCGGCGATCTTCGCCGTGAGGTCGACCTCGACGATGTTCGGATCGGGATTCGTGTCCGGGCGCTTCCGCGCAGCTTCACCGCCGGCGTCCCACCCGGCCGGCGCGTAGCGCGTCGGGCGTCTGCGCCCAGGCCGGCGCCACGCGCCGCCATCCACGACAGGGCGAGGGCAGCGGCGGCCAGAATCACGAGACGCTTCCAGGGCGAGTGACAGGAACAGAACATGGCGGCTCCCTCGATCTTAACTGGTGTGGGGATGCAAGCCCGATGCCGCAAGACACCGCGAGACAGCGCCTGCCCGGAGGGCACGTGGCTCAGCGCGCCGGGCCGTGTTTGCCCAGTGATCGCGTGGTGCGATGGGTGGGCACGGCCGTCCACGGGTCCTCGGGCCACGGGTGCTTCGGGATAGCGGCCGCGCAGCTCCCTGCGGACTTCTTGGTACGCGCCCTGCCAAAAACTCCGCAGGTCGCGCGTGGTCTGCACCGGCCGGCCGTTGGGCGCCAGCAGGCTGAAGGTCACCGGGCACCCGCTCGGGCCGAGCGCGGGCGTCTCGGCCAGGCCGAACAGCTCCTGCAGCTTGACCGACGCCACGACCGTGCCGTCGTCGGCGTAGGTGAGCGGCGCGGCGCGGCCGCTCGGCACCGGCAGGCTCGCCGGGGCCGGCCAGGTCGAGGCGGCGCGCGCACGTCGTAGGGCAGATGCGCCGCCAGGTCGATGTCGTCGCACGGTGGCGGCGCCGAGCGCCGCCTGGCGCACGAGCGCGGGCAGATCCACGTCCAGCCCCGCGAACCGCAGGCGGCGCAGCAGTGCGCGTCGGCGCTCGCCGGGCGTGCCGGCGAGCCACGCCTCGGCCAGCAGCGCCGCCGCCACGGCCGGGTCGACGGCGACCGGCCGTTCCTGAGCACGAGCATGCCGGAGCGCGCCACCTCGAACGCCTTCACGCGTCCGGTGGCCGGTCGAGCCGGTGATGTCTCGACGGCGCTCGGTCGGGAAATCCACTCGGCGTCCACCCGGCTCGCCGTCCGCACGCGCGCTTCGGCGGCGCCGTCGCGGGTGGCGGCCGTGACGTCCAGCGCGACGAGGAACTCGCCCTCGCGCACGCCCGACTCGCGGCCGAGCGTGGCGCCGTGGCCCGAGGCCAGCACCAGGCGGTCGGAGCTCGCGGCGCGGCGGCGGGCCAGGCGATCGGCGTAGCCGGCGAAGAGCGCCCGGCGCAGTCGCGCCTCGTCCACGCGGCCCGCGGACGCGCCCTCGCGCGCCGGCTTACCGCCGGCCAGTCGCTCCAGCTCCCGTCGCCAGCTGGCGCACGTGCGGCGGCTGCTGCGCGAAGCGATCGATGTCGGCGAGCAGGTCGCAGGTGGTCGTGGCGGCGCCGGCCGCCATCGCGCGGCCGTCGGCGAGCAGCGCGCACGCCGCGGCCACGTCGACGCTGCCGCCGCCTTCGACGAGGATGCGCGCGAGGCGCGGATGCACGGGCAGGCGCTGCAGTCGCCGGCCGAGGTCGGTGACCGCCGGCGCGCGCTCGTCGCCGGTGACCGCGCCCAGCCGCGCCAGCAGCGCCACGGCGCTGGCGAGCGCCTCGTCGCGCGGCCGCTCGAACCACTCGAACGTCCACGGGTCGCGCGCCCCAGGCCAGCAGGTCGAGCACCGGCCCGGCCAGATCCACGCGCGCGATGTCGGGCTCGCGCGATGGGCCGCAGGCGATCGCGGCGTCCCACAGCCGCCGCACCAGGCCCGGGCCGAGCCGGGCGGCGCGACCGGCGCGCTGATCGGCGCTGTCGAGCGTGACGCGTTCGGTGACGAGGTGATCGATGCCGCGCTCGGCGTCGTAGCGCGCGACCTTCACGAGCCCGGTGTCGACCACCGTCGACACGCCGGGCACGGTAGCGACGTCTCGGCGATGTTGGTCGCCAGGATCACGCGGCGCCGCGTCGAGGGCCGCATCGCCGCGTCCTGCGCGTCGCCGTCGAGCGAGCCGTGCAGCGGCAGGACCTCGGCGTCGAGCGGCGCCTGGCCGGCCGCGAGCTCGTGCGGGCGCGTTCGATCTCGCGGGCGCCGGGCAGGAAGCACAGCACGTGCCCGGTCGTGCGCGGCCACACGTCCCGCACGGCGGCTGCCACGTCCTCGCCGGCGCGTATTCGACGGCCAGCGGATGCCGCGCGCCGGGCACGTCGATCACCGGGCAGCCGCCGAGGAAGCGCGCGACCGGCGCCGCGTCGAGCGTGGCCGACATCACCAGCACGCGCAGGTCGTCGCGCGCCAGCCACGCCTGGCGGACCAGCGCCAGGCCGAGGTCGGCGTGGATGCTGCGCTCGTGGAACTCGTCGAGCACCACGGTCGTGACGTCCGACAGCAGCGGATCCTGCTGCAGGCGCGCGGTCAGGATGCCCTCGGTGACGACGAGCAGCGGCGTCGTCGGCCGTGAAGCGCCGCTCGAAGCGGATGTGCCAGCCGACCTCGCGGCCGAGCGTCCAGCCGCGCTCCTCGGCGATGCGCGTGGCCACGGCGCGCACGGCCACGCGGCGCGGCTGCAGCACGAGCACGCGGCCGGGCCGACGAGCGCCGGCGGCACGCGCGTGGTCTTGCCGGCGCCGGGCGCGGCCACGAGCACGGCCGCGCGCCGCGATGCCAGCGCGTCGACGACGGCCGGCAGGTGCGCGTCGATCGGCAGCGGCGCGAGCATCACCCCTTGACCGTCCAGCCCTTGGCCGCCAGCACCGGCCGGATGCGCGCCACCTGGTCGCCCTGGATTTCGACCGTGTTCTCGGCCACCGCGCCGCCCACGCCGCACGTGCGCTTGAGTTCGCCGGCCAGGTCCTTCAGGAACGCCTGATTCTGCGGCAGGTCGTAGACCACGGTCACGGTCTTGCCGCCGCGGCCCTTCTTCTCGAGGCGCAGCTTGGCGACGACCTTCGCCGGCACGGCGACGTCTCGTGCGAACTGGCTCGAGCACTGGCAGTCGCGGTCGGGCCAGCCGCAGGTCGGGCAGAGGCGGCCGGTGCCGGTGGAGTAGACGGGACGGGAATTGTCGCGGCTCACGAGCCGCGATCCTATCGCGCGCGCCACACCAGCGCGAGATGCCCTCGGCGCAGGCCCACGACACGGTGGCGGTCGCAAAGACCAGCGCCCAGAGCGCCGCCGGCAATCCGGCCTCGCCGAGCAGCCGCGACGTCACCGGCAGCCACGCCGCCGCCAGCTGGATGACGATGCCGAGCCAGCACCGCCGCGTGCAGGTAGCGGTTCGGCAGCGGGTGTGTCCAGGTGTGCCGCGCCGGATAGGTGAGCAGCAGCTGGCCGATGGCCATGAAATGAAAGGCCGCCGCGCGCGCGGCGTCGAGTCGTAGCCGAGCCGCGGCACGAGCCCGAGCAGGCCGAGCGCCAGCAGCGCCTTCATCGTGCCGGCGCCGACGACGAAGCGCACCGACGGCCGATCGAGCAGCGGCGATTGCGGCGGCCGCGGCGGCTGCTGCATCACGCCGGGCGTGCGGTCGAAGGCCAGCGCCAGCGCCGGCAGGCCGTCGGTCACCAGGTTGATCCACAGGATCTGCGCGGCGGTCAGCGGCAGCAGCAGCGCGCCGGCGGCGTCGCGCAGGTCGAGCGCGAAGGCCAGCACCGCGCCGCCCGCCACCAGCAGCACTTCCGACAGGTTGGTCGAGAACAGGAAGCGCAGGAACTTCTGGATGTTCTCGTAGATGCCGCGTCCTTCCTCGATCGCGCCGACGATGGTGGCGAAGTTGTCGTCGAGCAGCACGAGGTCGGCCACCTCGCGGCTGACGTCCGAGCCGCGCTGTCCCATGGCGACGCCGACGTCCGAGCGCTTGAGCGCCGGCGCGTCGTTCACGCCGTCGCCGGTCATGGCCACGATCTCGCCGCGTGCTGCAGCGCCTCGACGATCGCGAGCTTCTGCTCGGGCCGGACGCGCGCGAAGACCTGCACTTTCTCGAGCGCCTGCGTCAGCTCGTCGGGCGTGAAGCGGTCGAGTCTTCGCCGGTCAGCACGCGGTCGCCGGGGATGCCGATCAGCTGCGCGATCGCCAGCGCCGTGGCCGGATGATCGCCGGTGATCATGACGACGCGGATGCCGGCGGCCTGGGCCGTGCGCACCGCCTCGGGCACCTCGGGGCGCGGCGGATCCCAGAGCAGCACCAGGCCGAGCAACGTCAGGTCGGTCTCGGCCTCGCCCGGGGCGGTCGCCACCGCAATCACGCGATGCCCCTCGCTCGCGTAGGCCTCGGCCTTCTCCATCCACGCGTCGCGCTCGGCCTCCGGCGAGCCTGCTGGCGCGGATCAGTACTTCCGGCGCGCCTTTGAGGTAACTGACCGGCCCGTCCGCCTCGCGCACGGTGGCGCGCGCGAACTTCCAGGCGCTGTCGAAGGGGCGCTCGGACATCACGGCGTGGGCCGCGCGCACCTCGTCGGAGGTCGACGCCCTCGGTCGGCGGCATGCCGCAGCAGGCCGAGGTCGAGCGGATCGCCGGCGCCGGTGGCCAGGTCGGCGTCGTTGGCGAGCACGATCGCCGTGAGCGCGCGCGGCGGTCCAGGCGTCGATCGACCGCACGTCCATGCGGCTCTCGGTGAGCGTGCCGGTCTTGTCGGTGGCGATGACCGTGACCGACCCGAGCGCCTCGACCGCCGACAGCCGCCGCACCACCGCGCGGTGCCGCGCCATGCGCTCGACGCCCAGGCCAGCGCCACGGTCAGCACCGCCGGCAGGCCCTCAGGCACGGCCGCCACGGCGAGGGCCACGGCGAAGATGATCATCTCGGGCGCGTGGGCGAGCCCTTCGGCAGCAATGCCCGCCACGCCGAGGCCGGCGGCCAGCGCAGCACCCAGCGCGCGATCTGCCGGCCGAGTTCGTCGACCCGCCGCTCGAGCGGCGTCGTCGTCACGGTGATGCCGCCGAGCATCGTCGCCAGCGGCCCATCGCGCTGGCGGCCCGGTGCGCGTGACGTCGAGGAAGGCCTTGCCGCGCACCAGCAGCGTGCCGCTCATGACCTCGTCGCCGCTGGCCTTGTCGACCGGCACCGACTCGCCGGTGAGCACCGCCTCGTCGAGCATCGCGCCGTGGGCCTCGCGCAGCACGCCGTCGGCGGGCACGCGATCGCCGGCCTCGAGCCGCACCCAATCGCCGGGCACCAGTCGGTGCTCGGCAGGCGCACGAGCTCGCCGTCGCGCAGCACCCACGCCTGCGCCGCCGCGAGGGCCTGCAGGTGGGCCAGGGCCGCCTCGGAGCGCCGCTCCTGCTACAGGCCCAGCGCGGCATTGAGCAGCAGGATCACGCCGATCGCGATGGCTTCGATCGGCCAGCCCTCGGCCCCCTCGTAGACCCACAGGCCGGCATCGAAGGCGAGCGCGAACAGCAGGATGTAGATGAGCGGGCTCTGGAACTGGCGGAGCAAGCGCCGCCACAGCGGATCGGGCGTCCGCTCGGGCAGCGCGTTGGGGCCGCTCGCGCGCAGGCGCTCGGCCGCCTCGACGGCAGACAGTCCGTTCATGTTCCTGTCGCGGCCGGCCGATCGGCCGGCCATGCGCTAGATGGGCTCGTAGCGATCCATCACGCGGTATGGCACTTCCCGGAACGCCGGCAGGCCCGCGACCTCGATGATATGCCGCAGGCCGTCGCGATCGTGGAACTCGCGCTGGTCGCGGTTGATGACGATGGTGTTCGGGTAGCGCGGCGCCAGGCGCCGGAACTCGGCGTCGATGATGCGGAAGCGCCGCACCATCTCCTCGGCACGTTCGTGAGGCCGCGCCCGCAGGCGGATGTGCTTCTCGATGGTGTCGGTGCTCGAGGTGAGCACGATGACGACGTCGGGCCGCCAGCCATCGCCCACTGCCAGCACCTTGCGCAGCTCGTCGTGCACCTCGGGCGGATACTCGGGGATGTGCGCCTCGAGCGTGATCCGCGCGCCCTCGAAGAAGATCACCTTGCCGGGGCCGTCGTGGGTGTCGGCGTCGCGGTAGTTGGCGTCGTAGAGCTCGCCGAAATAGGCGGTGACGCCGACGGGATTCCTGCCGGCTTCGATGTCGGCCAGCACGCGCGGATCCCACACGCCCTGTTCGCCTTCGCCGTACGAGCCGTTGTGATACAGGTCGCCGAGCTGCCGGACCAGCGTGCTCTTGCCGATGCCGGGGCCGCCGACGATCGCCACCTTCATCGTGGGCCCGCCGGCAGATGGATCGAGGAAGTAGCGCGCGATCTTCCGGTAGACGTGCACGGTCGTGCCGGCGCCCTCGGCGATGGCGTGCGTGCGGTTCGGATAGATCATCAGGTCGAACGGCTTGCCGAGTTCGACCAGCCGGTTCACCAGCTTCTCGGTGCCCTGCACGTGCACGTTGTCGTCGCCCGACCCGTGGATGATGAGCAGGTCGCCCTTGAGGCCCTCGGCGAAGTGAATGGGCGAGCCGAGCTTGTAGCCGGCGGCGTTCGCGTCCGGCAGCCCCATGTAGCGTTCCTGGTAGATGGTGTCGTACAGCGTCTGGTCGGGCACCGGCGCCACCGACACGCCCACCTGATAGACGTCGGGGAAGCGGAACAGCGCGTTCAGTGTGTTCGAGCCGCCGCCGCTCCAGCCCCATATGCCGACGCGGGTGCTATCGAGGAAGGCGTGCCGCGCCAGCAGCGCCTTGACGCCCGCGGCCTGTTCCTTCGACGACAGATCGCCGACCGTGCCGTACACCGCCTTGCGCCACGGCGCGCCCTTCGGCGCCGGGGTGCCGCGGTTGTCGAGGCTGGCGACGATGTAGCCGGCTTCGGCCAGCGCGCGATGGAAGAGACCGTTCGCCGCCCGGCCACTGGTTGGTCACGGTGACGCCGGCCGGCTCGCCGTAGACGTGCATGAGCAGCGGATAGCGCTTCGCCGGATCGAAGGTGCGACGGCTTCAGCATCCAGCCGTCGAGCGTCACGCCGCCGCCGACGTCCACCGTGAAGAACTCGACCGGCGGCGTGACGACCGGCGCCAGCGCCGCGCGCAGCGCCGTCGTGTCGGTCAGCGAGCGGACGGCGCGATGGCTCGGCAGTTCGACGACGTCGGTCACCGGCGGCACGTCGAAGCGTGACCAGGTGTGGAAGGCGAGCCGGCCGCCGGGGGCCAGGCGATAGCTGTGCGTGCCGGGCTGGTCGGCCGGTGTCACGCGCTCCGGTGCGCCCTCGCCGTTCGCTCGCGCCCGATAGAGGTAGCGTGCCGTGGCGTCGGTGGGCGAGGCGGTGAAATAGACCCAGGTGTCGGTGGCATCGGTGCCGAGCAGTTGCAGGATGTCGGCGTCGAAGCGGGTCACGAGCGTGGTGGCGCTGCCGTCTTTCGCGGCCAGATAGATGTGCCGCCAGCCATCGCGCTCGCTGGTCCACAGGAACTTCCGGCCCTGGTCCACCCAGCGCACGGTGTCGACGACGTCGACCCACGTCTCGGACCGATCGCGGAACACGCGCCCGACCGCGCCGGTCGCGGCATCCGCCGTCAGCAGGTCCTGCTGGTTCTGCAGGCGGTTCAACTGCTGGATGGCGAGCGTCGACGCGTCGTGCCACTCGAGCCGCGCCAGATAGCTGTCGCGCGCATCGCCCGGCGTGGCCATCCATCGCGTCTCGCCGCCGTCGGCGCTGACGACGCCGATGCGGGCCGCGGAGTTGGTGGTGCCCGGCTTGGGATACGGGATGCGCGTGGCCACCGGGTAGACGCTGTCGGTGTTGTTGAGCAGCGTGAAGATGCCGACGCCGGTCGTGTCGAACTGCCAGTAGGCGATGCGTTGGCTGTCGGGACTCCAGCGGAAGCCGTCGCGCACGCCGAGCTCTTCTTCGTAGACCCAGTCGGAGGTGCCGTTGATGAGCGTCTCGGAGCCGGAGGTGGTGAGCGGCGTGATGCGGCCGTCGTCCACCGTCTCGACGTAGAGGTTGTTGGCGCGCACGTAGGCGACGCGGGTGCCGTCGGGCGAGAACTTCGCGAACATCAGCGAGCTGGCCGGCGCGTCGCCGCCAAGCTGGCGCAGCCGGCCCGACGCGAGGTCGAGCACCCAGTAGTCGCCGCGGGTGTGCTGGCGCCAGACGCGCGCGGTGTTCGTGAAGACGAGCAGGCGCCGCGCCGTCGGCCGACCAGGCGTAGTCGCGGATGGCGAGCGGCGCGGTGCGTCCGGCCGGCACCAGCCGGGCGCTGGCCACCAGCACGCTGCGGGCGCCGGTCACCGCGTCGTAGCGCACCAGATCGGAGCCGCCGGAGGGCCCCGACGACTCGACGGTGGTGTAGGCGGCGCCGTCGGCCATCCAGCGGGCCGGGCCGAAGGCCGGCACGTCGTAGGCGCCGTCCTGGAAGATCCGGCCGAGCTGACGATCGAGGCCGGCGCGGTCGAGCGACTGCGCGACCAGCGGCGCAGCGGCGAGAAGGGCGACGCCGAGGCAGACCCCGGCGACAGCGAGCAGATGCCGCACGGAACGTGCGGACGGCACGAGCCGTGCGGCGCGCATCGACGCTTACCGCGTGGTGCCGCGGTCCACCGGTTCGAGACGCACGACCGGCGTGGGCTTGCCGTCGCGGTCTTCGGTCGCCAGGTAGATGAAGCCGTCGGGGCCCTGGCGGATGTCGCGGATGCGGCCGATGCCGGGCAGGATGGTCTCGCGCGACAGCACCTTCTCGCCGGCGAGGGTCACGCGGCCGAGCTGTTCACCGGCCATGCCGGCGATGAAGAGCTGACCCTTCCACTGCGGGAAGCGGTCGCCGGTGTAGAACATCGCGCCCGAGATGCCGATTGACGGCACCCAGATGTGCAGGGGCTGCTCCATGCCCTCGCGCATCGTGCCGCTGTGGATGGCCTTGCCGGTCACGTAGTTCACGCCGAAGCCGATGACCGGCCAGCCGTAGTTCTTCCCGGCACGATCGAGGTTCAGCTCGTCGCCACCCTGCGGGCCGTGTTCGTTGGTCCACACGTTGCCGGTCGCCGGATCGATGGCGATGCCCTGGACGTTGCGGTGGCCGTAGCTCCAGATTTCCGGCTTCGCCGGCGCCTTGCCCACAAACGGGTTGTCGGCCGGCACGGTGCCGTCCTCGTTGAGGCGCACGACTTTGCCGTGATGATTCGTCAGGTCCTGTGCGGGATGCTTCTCGAGGTCGCCTTCGGGCGGCACCTGCCGATCGCCGAGGGTGAGGAACAGATGGCCCTTGCCGTCGAACGCGATCTTGCCGCCGAAGTGGCCGCGGCCGGTGGAGACCGACTCGAAGAGCTGCGTCACGCCGGTGAGCGCATCCTTCTCGAACTTCGCGCGCACCAGCGCCGTGGTGTTGCCGGTGCCGTCGGGACGGCGCTTGGCATACGTGAGATACACGAAGCGGTTGGTGGCGAAGCCCGGATGCAGCGCGATCTCCAGCAGGCCGCCCTGGTTCTCGTAGGCCACCTCGGGCACGCCGGCCACCGGCGTGGGCAGCAGCTTGCCGTTGCGGACGATGCGCAGGCGGCCGGGCCGCTCGGTGATGAGCACATCGCCGCCGGGCACGAACGCGATCGACCACGGCTGCACGAGGCCCTCGGCCACCGGCACGATCCGGTAGTCGTGGAGCGCCGAGCGCATGACGCCTCCGGGCGCCATCTGTGCGGACGCCGATAGTGTCAGAGCCGCCACGGCGACGAAGCTGAAGAGCAGTCGAAACATTGAATCCCTCGTATGTCGAGGCCGCACGGCGCGCGCAGCCGGATCGGTATTATCCCCCAGCCGGCGCTAGGTCGAGCGCTGCTTGCGGTAGGAGTTCTTCAGCGCGATCTTCCCGTCTTTCAGCGTGAAGAGATCGCAGCCATTCACTTCGACGCGCGTGCCGTCCTTCATGGTTCCCGTGAAGGTCCACTCGGAGACGGCGCGGTCGCCGGCAACGACGTGCCGCGGATGGTTCCAGCGGGCGTCGGGATAGGTGACGAAGACCGCCGCGTAGGCGCGACGAACGGCAGCGGCCCCCACATGACGGGCGCCGGTCACGTCGGGGCCGGCGGCGGCCTCGAAGACGCACTCGGGGGCCATGCACGCCATCAGGCCGTCCACGTCGTGACGGTTCCACGCCGCGGCGAAGTCGTCGAGCAGCTTGATGGTCGGGGCATCGGCGGCGCTGGCGGCGGCCGGCCCGGTCATGGCCAGCGCCGCGGCGGCGGTCAGGGCATCTCGTCGGGTCATGGTGCTCTCCAGAGGCCGCAGTATCGCCGATCCACGGCCGGGCGCGTCAGGCTCGCCCGGGCGCGGCGCCGCGGCTCACCGTGTGGCTGCCGCGGCGTCGCGGTCGGCCGGCACCAGCCGGATCTCCACCGGTTGGCCCGGGTTGTGACTGCGGATGCGGAACTCGTCGCCGGTGAGGCCGAGGATGTCGGTCGTGTACTCCCGGCCGTCTTCGACCATCGTGAGGCCGGGGCCGGCGTGCGCCCAGCGGCCGACCATCGGCGTGCCGGTGGCGGAGGTAATCACCAGCGTGCCGCCGGAGAGGAACACGTAGAGCTGGTCGCTGGCGCCGCCGTCGGCGCCAGCCACGCGCCACACGCGGTTGACGAAGGTCACCCGGGCGACCGGCGCCGGCGTCACCACAGGCGCGGAGGTGGCGGCCGGCGCCGGCGCCGGTGGCGTGCCGCAGGCGAGTGTCGCGACGGCCACGACAGCGAGCACCGGCCACGACGGAATACGCATCGGGATCTCCTGGGGCCGCGCCGCGCACGGTGACTGCCGCCGCCCTGCGCGCAGTGTGACCGAGATGCGGCGAAAGCGCTACGGCATCTCGCCGTGCCTCAGGTCTCGACCCACCCGAGGCGCAGCGCCCGACGCACGGCGGCCGTGCGCGTGGTCACGCCGAGCTTGCCGAAGATGGCGCTCAGGTGGAACTTCACGGTGTGATCGCTGATGCCGAGCCGCTCGGCGATGGCGCGGTTGCCGGCGCCGTCGGCCAGCAGCATCAGCACGTCGTGTTCGCGCGGGGTGAGCGCTTCGAGCGGCGGCTCGTCGGCCTCGTCGCGGCGCGAGGCGGCGCCGACCGGCCGCACCCCGGCGTTGACCGGGCGCAGCACCAGGTCGGCGTCGTCGGCGCGTGAGGTCACCTCCCAGCCCGCCCGCTGCAAGTCCTCCGAGAGGCGTGCGGCGAGCCCGGTGTCGCCGACGTCGATGAAGACCCGCAGGATCGCAGCCACGCGTCGAGCTTACCCGCGCTGGCGCTCGCCGATCGTCACGGCGAGGTCGAGTGTCGCGGTGCCACGCAGCAGGCCGAGCGGCACCGTTGCGCCCACGCGATGGCCGCGCAGGCGCGCCATCAGATCGTCGTGATCGTCGATCGGCGTGCCGTCGAACTGCACGATCACGTCGCCCACGACGACGCCGGCCGCCTCCGCGGGCCCGCCGCCGGCCGACGGCGGTGACGAGCAGTCCGCTCTCGCGTGCGTCCGCCCGCTGGGCGCCGGCGAGCGTCACCGGCATGGCCCCGACGCCCAGATAGCCTTGCTTCGCGCCGCCGCTGGCGACCACGTCGCGCGCATCGGCCCAGGCGAACTCCGACGGCACGACCACGGTCGTGCCTCGAATCGCCGTGCCCGTCACGATGCCCAGCACGTGGCCGGCCTCGTCAACGAGCGCGCCGCCCGTCAGCGCGCCATGCGGCGCCACGCCGATGCGCACGACCGTGGGAATCTCGGCGCCGCGCCCGATGCGCAGCGGGCCGCCCACGACGGCCACCGGCGCGAAGGCGGCGAAGATGCCGCCGCTCCAGGTGCGGCCCACGGCCTGCGCCAGGTGGCCGGGCAGTGGCTGCGCCGCCGCGGTGGCCGCCGGCGCGCCCAGACCAGGCACGCGCACCACGGCGAGGCTGGTCATGTGACCACGGCCGACGACGGTGCCCTCGTGCACCACGCCGTCGCCGCCGCGGATCGAGGCCGTGCCGCCGTCGAGGCCACGACTGGAGGTGACGACCAGATCGGTGTCGAAGACGACGCCGGCGGCCACGCCGCCTGGAGCCGTGGACCTGGACGACCGAGGGCGCCACGGTCTGCACCGCGTGCGCGAGTTCATCGGAGAGCGTGCGAAGAATCGATGCCATGTCCCAACCCTACGCGAGTCGCCCGGGAGCCTGCGCCGGCCGATCGGCTAGGCGGCGCGAAACGTGCCGCGGTCGCGATACCATGCCGCCCATGCGCGTCATGGCAGCACGGCAGTGGGTCGGCACGATGGGCGTGGTCGCGGTGTTGCTTGCCGCAGGCGCCTACGCGGCGGCGGCCGACCGCGCCATCAGCTGGTTCCGCTCGGGCGGCGGCGGTCTCGAACGCGAGCTGACGGCGGGGGCGCGGCGCGGCCTGCGCCTGGCAGCGCTCAGCGACGGGCTGCCGTGTTCCGTCGGCGTGCTGCAGGCGCCGGACGCGCCTGGCGTGGCGCCGGAATACCGCGTGCTCGCCGACCGCGATCTCGCGGCCGGGCTCGACGGGCTGGTGGCGCAGGGCTTCGTGCCGATGGCGGCGACGCGCACGTTCGGCACGCGGCACGACATCGCGTTCGAGCGCGCGACGCCGGCGCGACCGGCCGGCGCCTGGCGAATCGTGGACTTCGAGAAGCTCGAGGATTTGCCGGCGGCGGTGAGCGCCGCGGCGGAAGAGGGCTTCCGGGTGCGACTGCTCGTGCGTCCGGCCTTCCGCAGCTGGCCCGGGCTCTCGGAACGAGGCATGGTACTGGCGGTGAAAGCCCCCGACGGCGTCGCGCGCGAGACGCGCGTGCTGTTTGCGACGAAGAAGAACGTGGACGACCTGGCGGCCGAAGTCGCCACCGCCACGAAAGCCGGCTGGCAGTTCGATCTGCTCTTCTCGAACACGCGCGACGGCAGCGGCAAGGGCCGGCGCGAGCGCGCCACCGTCGTGCTCTCGAAGCCGCGCACCGGCGCCACGCCGCCCGCACCCGTGACGCTCGAACGGCAGTCGAGTTTCGGGATGGCAGGCGATGAAGTGATTGGCGCCGCCGCCTACTGGGATGAATATCTTTTCGCGTCGCTCGATCACGACCGGCGCCAGGCGTGGGCGAGCCCGATCAGCCTCGGCGCCAACGACGCCGATTGCGGTCCGCTCGGCCTCGGTTTCCGCTTCGACGCGCCGCGCGATCAGACCTCTGACGTCGTGGCGCTGCTGGCGAAGCCGAAGCCCACCGGCGGCTTCGAGCTGGTGGTCGTGACCAATCAGCGCATCGGGTTCTGAAGGCCCGGCGCCGGCCTACGGCGTGGGCGGCTTCTGCGACAACGCCTTGAACGGCGTGGTCAGCGTGCCGATGCCCTCGACCTCGACGGTCACGACATCGCCCGGCTTCAGGAACACCTGTCGCTCCATCCCGGTGCCGGCCGGCGTGCCGGTGATGATGACGTCTCCTGGGTACAACGTCATGCGCGAGGTGATGTAGGCCACCAGGTGTGGCTCGCTCCAGATGAGATTGCTGGTGCGGGCGTCCTGCACGATCGTGCCGTTGAGCCTGGTCGTCATCCGCAGGTCGCTCGGCAGCGCCGGCATGAACTCCTTCGGCACGATCACAGGGCCGAACGGCGCCGCCCGGTCGATGCTCTTGCCGTCGAACCAGTTGGTGCCGGGGAACATCGTGACCTCGCGCAGCCGCTCGCTGCCACGGTCGCTGACGTCCTGCATGATGCTGTAGCCGAACACGTGGTCCATCGCGCGTTCACGAGGCACGCGGTACGCCGGTCGCGGCCCCATGACGATGGCGAGTTCGGCCTCGTAGTCGGTGCGGCCGCGGCCGTCGACGATGTAGAACGGTTCGTTGGGGTCGATGATGCACGAGCGCGGCGACTTCGCGAAGAGAACCGGGGCATCGCGATCCGGCACGACGCGAGACGCTGCCGTGGCGTCGAAGCCGGCGGCCGGCGGCCTGGCAGCACCGGCCGGGGGAGCGGCGGGGGCCGCGGCGGGCGACCCCTGTTGCCCAACGCCGGCGGCGCCCATTCCTTCGGCATGCGCTTTGTAGTTGGCCGACGCGGCGATGAGGTTCCACGGGTATTTGATCGGCGCCAGCGCCTTCACCGCCGCTACGTCGAACGCGAACGCGCCGGCCGCCGCCGACGGCGCGCCGAAGTAGTTCGCGATCTGGTAGAGCCGCGGCGAGACGACCGCGTACTGCTCGATCAGCGCCTTCATCTCGCCCGGCATCGTCATCGCCGCGACTTTGGTGCGCGCGACGAGTTCACGGTTGGCGCCGTCGATGTCGAACACGCGCGTGCCGAGCACCAAGCCGACGCGCGTCCGCCCGGCCGCCTCGAAGGTCATGAGCTTGAAGGGCGTGTCGGGCGTGGCCCTGGGCGCCGTCTGTGCTGCCGGCGTGACGGTTGATACGACAGCGGCGATGAGCGCCGCCGCGCAGGTGAGGCTGCAGCCGGCCACGAGCGACGACGAGGGACGAGCCATGAGACCTCCTGAGCGGGCCGGGAACGGCCGGCCGGCAGTGTAGCAGGCGGCGGACGCGCTCAGACGCGCGCTGCACCGACGTCGAGCACGGGACTGCCGAGTACCTTCAGGCGCGGCCGCACGCCGAGCCCCGGCGCGCTCGACGCCGCCATCCGCCCCTTGACGCGCGCGGGGGCGCCATCGGCGAAGGTGACCGTGCCGTAGGAATTGAAGTCGGTGCTCGAGAAGAGATAACGCGTCGGGGTCGAGTGCGCGAGATGCGCGATGGCGGCGGTGACGATGTCGCCGCCCCAGGTGTCTTCGATTGTCATGGCGAGGCCGAGCCACACGCAGAGGTCGCGGATTTGTCGCGCCTTGGTGAGGCCACCGACCTTCGAAATCTTGAGGTTGATGACATCGGCGGCGCCGTCAGCCGAGGCGCGCGCCACCATGTCGAGCCCGTCGATCACTTCGTCGAGCACGAACGGACGGTTGGTGTGGCGCCGCACCACCAGGCACTGCTCGTAGGTGGGACAGGGCTGCTCGAGATAGACGTTCACGTCTTTCACCGCCGCCGCCACCCGCAGCGCTTCGTGCTGCGTCCAGCCGGTGTTGGCATCGGCGACCAGCACGTCGCCATCGGACAGCACGTCGGCGGCCGCGTGGATACGCGCGATGTCGACGTCGGGATCGCCGCCCACCTTCAACTGGAACTTGCGATAGCCCTCGCGGCGGTACTTCTTCACCGACGCGGCCATCGCCGCCGGCGTGTCCTGCGAGATGGCGCGGTAGAGCGCCACACTCTCGCCGACGTGTCCGCCCATGAGGGTCGCCACCGGCAGGCCGGCCGTCTGCCCGAGGATGTCCCAGCACGCCATGTCGAGCGCCGACTTCACATACGGATGGCCGCGCATGGCGCCGTCCATGCGCGCGTTCACGAGACCGAGGGCGCAGGCATCGAGGCCGAGCAGCTGCGGCGCGAGTTCCTTGAGGCCGGCCCGCGCGCCCGCCGCGTAGGCCGGCAGGTAGGCCGGGCCGAGCGGGCAGATCTCGCCCCAGCCGGTCATGCCGCCGGCGGTGTCGATGGCCACGACCGTGGCGTCGAAGACTTCGACGGCGTTGCCGCCCGACCAGGCGTAGCGGCCTTCGCGCAGCGGCAGATCGATCTGGTAGGCGCGAATGCCCGTGATGACAGAGGCGGACTGACGAGACATGGGAGGAGGCGTGACCGCGGCTACAGCTGATGCGTGTCAGCGCGCCAGTTCTTCACCATCTTCTTGATGTCGTCGCGCTTCTGGACGTTGTCGCGCAGCACCGTCGCGGCCAGTTCCGGCAGCTCGGCGTCGCTGGCGAAGCGCATCCCGATCAGCTGGTCGCGCGTGAACTCGTGGATGCGGCTGCGCAGCGGCTCCGGCAGCAGTTCCCGCAGGCGCAGACGTTCCTCCAGGCGAATCACCCGGTCCTGTGCCGCCAGCGCGAAGACCCGCCCGAACAACACGCCAAGGAAGAGGGCGACTGCCATGGCCAGCGCCCACAGGCTGTCGACGCTCGGACCGCCAACGGCGCGCGTGATCGCGAAGCCGACGTTGATGAGCAGAATCGGCAGCGCCACGAAATGGAACACGGGCACGAACTTGCGATGCGTCTTGAAGGACTGCGCGGTGTCGGCCATTGTTCAAGTCTCCTGAGGGATGGGCGCGGTTACGGTTGGTAGAGCGTTGGTCCGGGCGGCGCGGTGCGCCGGCTGCCGGCCTTCTTCCACGCGTCGTAGCGCAACCGCAGCGTCTTTACCGGATTGGCGCTTTCGCCTTTCTTGATGTCGGCGTCGGTGGCCGAGATGAAGGCGAAGTACTGGCCGTCGTTGTGGGTCACGCCGACCTGGTCGTCTTTGTTGGCGATGGTGATGTAGGCGACGTGCGCCGTCTTGCTGTCGCACGGCACGAAGTCGAGCGGGTTGTTGCCGCAGTTGCAGCGGTGGTCGCCGCCGTACTGATCGGCCGCTTCCATGGCAGCGATGACGCGATCGGCCATCGTGCCCGAAGCACGCGTGAAGGCCAGCGCCGCCATCGTCACCACCTGATCGCCGAGCAGCGTGTTGCCCTGCACCTGGTAGTAGATGTCGCCCACCTGACCGCCGAAGTAGAGCGACGAGCGGGAGTTGCCGCTGCCGTTGAAGCCGGCGCGGTTGTTGCGCGCGGTGATGGCGTCGCCCTGCGGCATCATGACGATGCCGAACTGGCGGCGCTGCACGTCGGGGTCCTGCTGCAGCAACTCGACGATCTTCTCGGGCGGCGTGCCCTTGCGGATCTCGGCGTAGACGAGCATCTGATTACGCCGCGTGTTGTCGACGCCGGCCTGGCAGGCCGCTACGCCCAGACCGGGCACGATGACCGCCTGCACGTCCATCAGATCGCGGGCGCCGTTGGGCTTGCGTTCCGGAAAGCCCGCCTGCCGCACGCAGGTGGCCGAGGCGATGATGACCTGTCCGGTCGTCGCGTCGAGCGCAATCACCGACCAGGTGGCGAACGCACTGGCCGGCAGAGCGAGCAGCAGGGTGACAGCGAACGTGACGGGCGCAAACTTCCGCATGACCGATGGTCTCCGTGAGGGGCGTGACGCACGGAAGGCTATCACAGCGTCATCCCCGCGGCCGGGTGACCCAGCGGGCCACCGGCCAGCCGGTGGCGACCACGGCGGCGCCAAAAAGCGCGTCTGCCGGCTGCGCGCGCAGCTGGTTCACCACGATCGCGGCGGATGCCAGGATGAACAGGAGCGGCGTGACGGGATAGCCCCACATCCGGTACGCGGGCTGATAGGTGTCGCGGCGGCGCAGCACGAACACCCCGGCGGTCATCAGCGCGAAGAAGAACCATTCCATGTAGATGACGCGGCCGAAGAGCGTGGCGTAGCTGCCGGTGAGCACGAGCACGGCCGACCACAGTCCCTGCAGCACGATGGCGCGATGCGGCGTGCGATACACCGGGTGCACCGCGTTGACCCACGCCAGCGTCGCGCCGTCCTGGGCCATCGACAGGTAGAGGCGCGGTCCGGCGAGCATGATGCCGGTCAAGGCGCCGATGGCTGACAGCACCACGAGCGCCGACACGGCGGAGGCCACACCTTCGCCCACCAGCGCCTGTGCGACATCCGCCGCGATGCGCGGTGACTGGCGCACCGCCTCGAGCGGCAGCACGAACAGATACACAGCGTTCAAGCCGATGTAGCAGGCCGTGACGATCAGCGTGCCGAGCGTCAGCGCCGTGGGCAGCGTGCGCGCCGGGTCGGTGGTTTCGCCGGCCGTGTAGGTCACCATGTGCCAGCCGCCGAAGGCGAAGAGTCCCGCGCCGACCCCGAGCAGCAGGCGATCGATCGGCACGGCGGCCAGATCGGCGACGCTCAGCGTCCACGCATCGCCCCCGCCAGCGCCAGAGAGCGCCAGCCCGCCCACAAGCAGCAGCGCAATCGCGACCAGCTTGGCGCCGGTGATGGCCGTTTGAATCGCCGTGCCGCCGCGCACGCCCAGGTAGTTGATGGCCGAGATGACGGCGATGACCCCTACCGCCGCCAGCCGCTCGCCGGCCGGTGAGAGCGGCGAGAAGAACGCCAGATAGCGGGCGCACACCATCGCGATGGCAGCGATCACGCCGGAATGGATAATCCAGAAGCTCGCCCATCCCCACATGAAGGCGACGCGCGGCGAGTAGGCTTCGCGCAGGAACACGTAGACGCCGCCGGTGTGGGGGAAGGCCGAGGCCAGCTCGGCGCAGACGATGGCGCCCATGTAGGTGAGCAGGCCGGCCAGCGACCATGCCACCAAAATGCCGGTGATGGTGGGCACCTCGCGCGTGATCTCGGACGGCTGCACGAAGATCGACGTGCCGATGATCGTGCCCACGACAATCGCGGTGGCCTGAGGGAGGCCGATCGCGCGTGTCAGCGGGGGGCCGGAGGCCGGCGTCGTGGGCATGCCGCGCCGAGTGTAGTCGATGGCTTCAGACGCGCGCGCCGGGCGCCCGTGCTCCAGCCGGACCGTGTGATAGCGTGAGCGTCGGACTCCTTGACGACGATGCCTGAGCTTCCGCCGCCATCCACACCCATCCCCGCGCACGCCTGTCCGCTGTGCGGCGGCCCCAACGCCTGCGCGGCGGCACGGAGTGGCTCGTTCGAGACACCGTGCTGGTGCCGGGAGGCAACGTTCTCGCCCGACCTGCTGGCCCGCCTGCCGGACGAGCAGCGTGGCCAGGCGTGCATCTGTCAGCGCTGCGCGTCGCGGGACGTGCCCACGACGGACGGGATCTAGAAGGACAAGATCCCTGCGAACGCTGACCACCCCGGGAGCCGAGAGGGCATGATGCGGCAGCCGTACACACTTGAGATTGTCTTTCTCCTGATAGTAATCGCGGCGAGTCTGGTCGGATTCTCGAGCCTCGTGCGCGGCGACCACGTTGCACTCACCGCGTATCACGTATTGCACATCATCACCAGCCTGGCGTGGCTGCTGCTGTTGTTGGGACAACTGGTCCTCATCCGTCAGCGTCGCTTCGATCGCCATCGCGTGATCGGCAAGTACATCATGATCGTGGGTCCGATTCTGATCGCCAGCGTGAGCTTGCTCAGCGTACATTCCGCTGCCCGGGAGGCCGCTGCTGGCACGGTGGACGATCTCGTCGTGCAGAACGTGACGTTCACGCTGGAGTTGGCGCTGCTGGTGTGTCTGGCATTCGTTCTCCGGCGCAACCGGAACGTCCACGGGTCGCTGCTCATGGGCACGGCATTGATGTTCCTGGTGATCGCCCTCTTCTTCACCTTTATCAGCTACGTCCCTGGATACCGCATTGAAGGGCCCGAGACATTCGATCGGTTTGCCAGGTCCGGGCAGACGAGCGCTCTCATCGGCAGCGTCATCGGACTGCTGTTCTTCCTCAGGAACGTTCGTACGGGGTGGCCGTGGATCCTCGTCAGTGCGTTCTTCCTGCTGAACGGCTACCTGCAGATGGTCGTCGATCAGAGTGGCCGCACCCGGCGCCTGACGGTGATGGTTGGCTCCATCGGCGAGGCGCCTGCCTTCGGTCTGGGACTGACGATCTTCGCGGGACTGCTCTGGGCGGCGTGGAAGGCCGTACCCACCCAGCCGGCACGGACTCGGCGAACACTGGCGCTGGTCGCTGTGGTGGCAGGCGGCGTCGGACTGGCTGCGCAGCCGCCGTCGAAGAGGCCGAACATCGTCGTCATCTTCGCCGACGACCTCGGGTATGGCGACCTTGGTGCCTTCGGTGCGCCGAACATTCGCACGCCGCGCCTCGATGCCATGGCCGCCGAGGGACAGAAGTGGACCAACTTCTACGTCCAGCCCGTCTGCTCGCCGAGCCGCGCGGCACTACTGACAGGCCGCCTCCCCGTTCGGAACGGAATGTTCGGGACACCGGGGGGCACCGCTCCGAAGGTGTTTCGCGACAACGCGGCTGCGGGCCTGCCGTCAGAAGAGACGACTCTGGCCGAGCTGCTGAAGTCGACCGGTTACAGGACCGGAGTGGTTGGGAAGTGGCACCTCGGACACTTGCCGGAGTATCTGCCGCTGCGACAGGGCTTCGATTCGTGGTTCGGGTTGCCGGTACTCGCACGACATGCGAATGACCGTCCCCCGCGACAACGGAACGCAGACGACGGCGTACTACGAACCGCGGCCCGAGTACTGGGATGTGGCGCTGATGCGGGGGGACGAGGTCATCGAGCGGCCGGTCGACCATCGCACCCTGACGAAGCGTTACACCGAAGAAGCGGTCCGCTTCATTCGCCAACGCTCGCGCCAGCCCTTCTTCCTGTACATGGCGCATTCGCTGCCCCACATTCCACTCGCCCGGTCCGACGCCTTTGTGGGTCACAGCGCTGGCGGCCTCTACGGCGATGTCGTCGAGGAACTCGACTGGAGCGTTGGCCAGGTGCTCGATGCGTTGCGCGCGGCCAGGGTGGAACGCAACACGCTGGTGGTGTTCACCAGCGACAACGGGCCGTGGCTGCCGTTCGGCACGCACGGCGGCTCCGCAGGCCCGCTGCGGGACGGAAAAGGTACGACCTGGGAAGGCGGTGTGCGGACGCCGGCCATCTTCTGGTGGCCCGGTACCATTCGACCGCGCACGATTTCCGGGATCGGGTCTGCGATGGATGTCTTCGCGACGGCGGCGAAGCTGGCGGGGGCGTCGTTACCCGAGGACCGGGTGCTCGACACCGTTGATTTGACGCCGGCGCTGCTTCACGGCCACGCCAGCCCACGCGACGAGCTGATCTACTACTGGGACAGCGAGTTGCGAGCCATCCGAAAAGGGCAATACAAGGCGCACTTCATTACCAGCGGCGCCTACGGGCTCGGGGACCCTCGCACCGAGCACGACACCGCGCTGTTGTTTGATCTGGCCGTAGACCCCGGGGAGCGCGTCAACATCGCCGCCGACCACCCTGACGTCGTCAGCCGATTGCGGCGAGCGGCTGATGCCCACCGACGCACGGTCGCGGAGGCGCCGCCGCTGTTCGACCGGCTACTGGCGCGCCCCTCCGGTCGATGATCGCGACCTCGATGAGTGACGAACATGAGAGGTGGATGCACCTGGCGATGTCCGAGGGGGAGCTCGCGCGCGGCGCCACGGGTGACAACCCCTGGGTCGGATGCGTGATCGTCAGCGAGCAGGGCGAACTGCTGGGGCGCGGCCACACGCAGGGCCCGGGTGAAGACCACGCCGAGATCGCCGCGGCGCGCAACGCCCATGCCGGCGGGCACAGCGTGGTCGGCGCCACGTTGTATTCCACGCTCGAACCGTGCGCCTTCCACGGCCGCACTCCCGCATGTGCGCGATCGATTGCCGATCGCGGTATCGCCCGCGTCGTGATTGGCATGCGCGACCCGCATCCCCGGGTTGACGGCGCCGGCATCCTCATCCTGCGTGGCGCAGCGGTCGAGGTCATTGAAGGCGTCTGTGAAGCGGACGTCCGGCGTCAGCTGGGCCGCTGGGTGCTCGAGCACCATCCACACGAGCCGCTTCGCCGCGCGCACACGGTGCCCGCACAGGAACGGCTCGCGTTGCTGGCCGACACCTACGGGGTCGACCGTGGTCGCATGGAAGCGTTTCTCGTCGAGCATCTGTCGCCCGACGCGGGGGGCCGGCCCTCCGCGCCGCAACCTTCCTGAACCCGCGAGGATCATGGGCGTCGCCCACCACCTGTGGCATCATCGCCCGGGCGGTGAATGCCGCCGTGTCCGCGGGCGTTGGCAGACAGGCATCGGAGGTCGTATGCGGCGCACAGTCCTGACGTTGGGCTTCTTGCTGGTGTTCGCGTCATCCTCGCGGGCGCAACAGTGCCTGCACGGCGAGGGTGAGACGCCCGAGCAGATAGCGCGGCGACGGGAGGCGCTCAATGCGGCTCGTCTGGTGAACACCCTGCAGGCGAATCAACCGGGCGTGACCAGCGGACGCTATCTGGGCCACGCCGAACTGGCGGGCGCCGCGCCCGGATTGCCGGACAGCATCCGTCTGGCGCCGGGCCAGGACATCGTCGCCGGATGGCGACTCACGCTCGACCTCACGCCGACCGGCTACTGGTTCGCGATCAGGGACACCATCGACCCGTGCGCGTTCACCTTCGTCAGCAACCAGGTGGGCGTCATTCTCAGAGCGGAACCGATCCGGTGAGGAGTGCCACGTGAGCATGGCGAACACAGCATCGCGCGTCACCCTCCACATGGCCGCCAGCCTCGACGGCTTCATTGCCCGCAAAGACGGGCGGGTCGACTGGCTCGAGACGAGCCGACGAGTTCGCGGGGGGGGCCACGATGGACGCGGAATTCGTGCGGGCGTTCCTCAAGACGATCGACTGCTACGTCATGGGCTCGCGCACCTACGAGACCGCCTTGAACTTCGAGTCCAAAGGGCACGGGTGGGCCTACGGCGACACACCCACCTTCGTGCTGACCCGTCGCACCCTGCCCAAGACCCGAGCCACGGTGGAATTCTGTGCCGGCGATCTCACGTCCCTCGTGAATGGACGTCTCAAGCCGTCGTTCCGCAGCATCTGGTTCGTCGGCGGCGGGGCGGTGTCGGGCGAATGTCTGCGCCTGGGGCTGGTGGACGAGGTGCGCTATTCGATCATGCCGGTCGTCATCGGCGAGGGGATCCCGTTCTTCGAAGGGCTCGACCGCGATGTCGGCCTGCACCTCGTGGAGGTGACGGCCTACAAGAGTGGCATGGTCGCGCTTCGCTACGACGTGCGCACGTAGGCGGCCGCCATGTCCGTGCTGCAGCGCTGCGCCACCCTCTGCCTCGTCTCGTGGCTCGGCGTCAGCGGCACGGCGCAGCAGGCCCCTTCGCCATCCCGCTCCCCGGGCGCCGCCGTGGCCGTCACACCCGGCGAACTCGTGATTGATCCGCCGACTCTCATCAACCTCGGCTTCGAGTGGCTGATCGATGGCGATGCCAACCGCAACGCCAGCGTCGCCGTGTCGTACCGCAGGATCGGCGACGACGCCTGGAAGACCGGGCTGCCGCTGCTGCGCCTGCAGCACGAGCGGGTGACGCAGCCGAACGTCTTCAACCTCGTGTCGCCCAACATGTTCGCCGGCAGCATTCTCGACCTCGAGCCCGGCACCGCCTACGAGGCGCGCTTCGTGATGACCGATCCCGACGGCATCGCCGGTGCCGCAGCGAATACCGCAAGGACGGTAACGGTGCGCACGCGTCCGCTGCCGAAGCCGGCCACTGGCGGCAAGGTGTATCACGTGTATCCGGTCGGTTACGCGGGCGCGAAAGTCGAGCCCGCGTTCACCGGTCTCATGTGCGCCTACAACTACTACTGCGGGGCTGGCGACACCGCGCCCGGCGGCCGGCCGCGGGTCAAGGCGGGCGACACCCTGCTCATGCACGCGGGCACCTACGCCTACCGCTACGAGATCTACGCCAACCAGACCACCATCAACGCCACGACCACCTTCGAAGGCACCTACTACCTGACCGCCGACGGCACGGCCGAGCAGCCGATCGTGATCAAGGCAGCGGGGGATGGCGAGGTCGTCATCGACGGCCGCGGCAACTTCAACCTCTTCAACCTCAAGGCCGCCGACTACCACTACTTCGAAGGGATCACCTTCCGGAACACCGATATCGCCATCTGGGCGGGCACGCAGTTCATCGCCGGGTCGAAGGGCCTGACGGTCACGCGCTGCCGCTTCGAACAGGTCGGCATGGGCGTGTTCTCGAACTATTCGGGCTCGAGCGGCTTCTACATCGCCGACAGCGTCTTCCTGGGCCGCAACGACCCGAAGCACCTCACCGGCTGGAACGGCGCGTTCTGGGAGCAGTTCCACGGCGTCGAGGGGCAGGTGTTTCCGCCGGTCATGGCGTCCTACACCGCCATCAGACTCTACGGCCCCGGCCATGTCGTGGCGCACAACTACGTGGCCGACTTCCACGACGGCATCGACACCGAGATGTACGGCATGCCCGATGGCTCGCACGCCCACGACGGCCCGGCTTATCCGCCGCGCGAGTTCTGGGACCGCCGGCCGGTGTCGATCGACATCTACAACAACGTCATCACCAACGCCCACGACAACTCGATCGAGATGGACGGCAGCATGCACAACATCCGCATCATGCGGAACGTGCTCATCAACTCGGCGTCACATCCGATGTCCACCCAGCCGTCGGTGGGCGGGCCGATCTACTGGATCCGCAACATCGTCTACCACGCCCCGGGCGGCTCGACGCGGATGACGGCGGGGTCGCCGGGCGTGCTCTTCTACCACAACACCGTCACCACCGAGACCAGCGCCGCGTCGTCGGCCAACGCGCACTGGCGCAACAACCTGATGCTCGGGCAGGACACGGCTCCCGCCATCTTCGGCGTGTCCACGAGCACCGCCTACAGTTCGTCCGACTACAACGGCTTCCGGCCCAATCCCGGCGCCGAGGTGTCGTTCCGCTGGAACGTCGTGACCGGGGCCGCCCCGGCGCCAGGCGCCACGCCCACTGCGGCCCCCGGCTTTGCGACCCTCGCCGACTATGCCCGGGCCACCGGGCAGGATCAGCACAGCGTCGCGCTCGACTACGACGTGTTCGTCCAGGTGCCGAAGCTCGATCGCGATCCGAAGACCGTGCAGCGGCTGTACGACTACAAGGACCTCGACTTCCGTCTGCGGCCAGGCTCCGCGGCCATCGACCGCGGCGTCGTCGTGCCGAACGTCAACGACGGCTTCACGGCGAAGGCGCCGGATCTGGGCGCGCTCGAAGCGGGGCAGCCGCTGCCGATCTACGGTCCGCGCCGCTGACTCGCGGACATGGGGAGAAGCGACCGATGACCGGACCCGCGCCCGCCGGCGCCCTCATCTACGCGAAGGACCTGGCGCGCCTGTCGGCGTTCTACCAGA
Organism: uncultured Acidobacteriota bacterium; assembly: GCA_963814395.1. Lineage (GTDB taxonomy): Bacteria > Acidobacteriota > Vicinamibacteria > Vicinamibacterales > UBA2999 > CADEFD01. Next base: position 7,823 of record CAWFCS010000015.1, on the reverse strand, counting down.
GCCTGCTAGGCCTGACCGTGCGCCATGCCGACGACGACTACCACGTGCTGGCCGCACCCGGCACCGAGCTCATCGTGCACGCGATCCCGCCGGTGATTGCCGAGACGTTCGAGATCACGGTGCCGCCGGTGCTGCGCGAGGAGGCTGCCATCAAGCTGTTCTTCACGGTGCCGAGTCTCGCCGACGCCCGCACGCGTGCGCAGGCGCTGGGCGGCGACGTGTTCGAAGAAGAGTGGGAGGGCCCGGGGTTCCGCGTGCGCAACGCGCATGATCCCGAAGGGAACATCCTGCAGTTGCGAGAGCCCGCGGCCTGAGCCCGCCTAACGGCGCAGCGCGTCGTGCGGCACGCGGGCCGCGAAGACGCGCCAGCGGTGCTGGTGGTCGCCCAGGCTGTGCATGCCTCGATCGATGAACGACTGGCCCGAACCCGCCACCAGGTCTTTCACCGTGCGCGACACCAGCACTTCGCCCGGCGCGGCCAGCGCGCCGAGTGCGCGCGTGATGTCCACGGCTTCCCCGCGCAGCCGGCCTTCCTGCAGGTCGCATTCGCCGGTGTGCAGTCCGACGCGGACCGAACGGCCGAAGCGGGCGGCCGAGGCCGCCATCGACGCCGCGCAGCGGATGGCGCGGGCCGGCCCGTCGAACGCCGCCGTCACGCCGCTGTCGTCGTGCTCGATGGCGCGGCCGCGGAACCACTCGATCTCGCGGCGGGCGTGGGCGTCGAAGTGGGCGTCAACTGCGGCCTCGCCGGGCAGCGCGTCGACCCGGGCGCACAGCACGGTGGCAAGCACGCGGTCGGCATCGAGGTCGTGGTAGCGACGGTTGAGGAAGGTCTCGATGTGGTCGAGCATCGCGTCCTGATCGCCCACAAACGGCAGGTGGTCGTTGCCCGGCAGCTCCACGAACGTCGCGCCGGGAATGCGGCTGGCGACGAAGCGGCCCTCCTCGACCTTGAGACACATGTCGTCGGTGCGATGCAGCACCAGCGTGGGCACCCGCACCGCCGGCAGCACCTGGCGGATGTCGATCTCGGCGTTCATGCGCGTCAGCGTCAGCGCCGCGCCGGGGCTGGCGCCCATGCGCAGGTAGGTCGCCCACCACTCGCGGAACGCCGGGTCGTTCACCTTCGAGGGCGCCCGCGCCTCGATGCCCACCGGACCGCCCCACGAGTGCCGGATCTCCTCGAAGAAATGCTCGCGCTCAGCGCGTGTCGGCGCCCACGGATAGTCGGCCGCCCACAGACGCTTGGCGTAGGTGCCGATCATCACGAGCGCCAGCGTGCGGTCGGGATAAGTGGTGGCAAAAAGGCTGCAGAGCGGGCCGCCTTCCGACACGCCGAGCAGCGCCGCGCGGGTCGAGCCCACCGCTTCCATCACCGCGCGCACGTCGTCCATGCGTTGCTCGAGCGTCGGCAGGTCCGAGACCCGGTCTGACAACCCGGTGCCGCGCTTGTCGAACAGGATGAGCCGTGAGAACGACGCCAGACGCGTGAGGAAGCGCGCGAACGACGGCTCGCGCCAGAAGTAGTCGAGGTGCGACACCCAGCCCATGACGAACACCAGGTCGATGGGGCCGTCGCCGAGTACCTGGTAGGCGATGCTGACGTCGCCGCTCTGCGCGTAGTGGGTCGTGGGCGGCGTCGCGACGGCGGCCAGCGCGGCGCCGAGCGGCCGCGGCGTGGAAGCCCCGGCGTCCCCGGCAGCCGGTGTCGGCGCGGGCACGGCGGGCGACGCCGCGTCGACGAGCGCGACCGGGGCCACGAAGCGGTAACCGCGGCGGTGCGCGGTCTGGATGTATGTGGGCGTCTGCGGATCGTCGTCGAGCGTCTTGCGGATCTCGCGGATACACACCTTGAGCGCGGCATCCCCCACGAACACGCCCGGCCACAGGACGTCGAGGAACTCTTCCTTCGTCACCAGCTGTCCGGCGTTCTTCACCAGGTGCAGCAGCACGTTGAACGCCTTGGGCGCCAGCGGCAGCGGCGTGCCGCGGCGCTCGAGCGTGGCGTTGCGCACGTCGAGACGGAAGTCGCCGAACACGTAGACGAGTGGAGCGGTGGGACCGGCCATGGCGAGGAACCCGCGAGCGGCGGGGCTCCGCCAATCTATCGCATCTGCACGACGGCCGCGGCGCGCCGGAGCGCCCGGCTCGGCCGTGCCACGCGTGACGCGCGCGGCGCTCAGCCCCCGATCGGGCGGCCGACGCGCGTCAGCAGCGTCACCAGTTCGTCGCCGGAATCGAAGTGCGCCGTCTCGCCGGTGGCGACGTGGGTGAGGCGTCCGCGCACGTTGGCAGCGTCGTCGCGCAGTTGCACGGTGAAGAGGCGGGCGCGATCGGCGGGATCGATCGGGCCTGGATCGGGAACAGACGGCGTGCGGGACATGGGAGGGGCGTCCTTTCGCGCGAGCGGGCGGATCAGGCGCAGCGGCAGAGGCAGGCCGGCGGCGAGGGGGTGTCGGCTGCGTGCGCGCCGCGGGCGCCGCCCGACGCGATCCCGAAGATCGCGTCGAGCGCCGTCAACTGCAGCACGTGAAGCACGCGCGCGCTGGCCGTGGCGATGGTGAGCCGGGTGCCGCCGCGGCCGAGCGACTGGCGCAGGCCGAGCAGCCGGCCCACGCCCCTGGCGTCGATCGCCGTGACCTCGCGGAGGTCCAACACCACCTGGTCAACGTCCCCAAGTGTGCCGGTCATGGCCCAGACGGGGGATTCGGCGCCCGCCCCGACCACCAGACGGCCCGTCGCGCGAATGCAGCGCGTGCCGTGAGTGCCGGAGATGTGGAGACCGAAGGCGGAACCTGTCGTCATGGCAATCCTCAGTGACGGCTGGCCGTCATCGGCGCCGCCGGCAGCCGGCTCACGAAAAGCGCGATGTCGGACGCAAGCGCCGCCGGACGTTCCCAGTGCATGGCGTGCCCCAGCTCCGGATAGTCGGAAGCCGTGGCGCCACGGATGGCCGCCAGCAGCGCGTCGCGCTCCTGCCGGCGGCTGAAGCTGTCTTTGCCGCCGCTCACGACCAGCGCCGGCGCGGTGATGCGGCCCAGGTCGCCGGCGAAGTCGTCGGCGAGGAACGTCGCGAAGAGCGCCTGCCATACGCGGGCCGGCACCTTCAGGCTCTCAGCGACATAGGTGTCCATCTGCGGCGCCGGAATCGGCGTGGCGACCGTGCTCTCCTGGAAGCCGCGGACGAACGCCGGGTCGATCGGATCGCGCATCGACGCCAGGCCCATGTCCCACAGCTCGCGCACGCCCGGATGGCCCGTGAGCGTTGGAACGAGCCGAGCAGCACCAGCCCGCGCGCGCGGGCGGGGAAGTCGATGGCAAAACGCTGGGCGACGAGGCCGCCCATCGAGTGGCCCACGAGACGGCAGTGGGGATGTGGAGCGCGTCCATGAAGGCGGCCACGTCGCCGGCCATCTCGCGGTAGAGAAGGTGTCAGGCCGGCTGGCGTCGCCGTGCCCGCGCTGCGTGACCGCAATCGCGCGCATCGTCGGCGGCAGGTGCGGCAGCATCTGCTCGAACGAGCGCCACGAATCGGTCACGCCGTGCAGGAAGATCACGGGCGTGCCGGTGGCCGGTCCCTGCTCCACGTAGGGCAGCACCAGGCCGTTGGCGAGGGTCGCGGTCTTCGCCGCGAAAGCCGGCGCCACCGACGCAGTGGCGGCGGCCGGCACCCGGCCGAACCGCGAGCCCGGCAGCGTGACGTCGGCGCGGGCGAGGGCCTTGGCACGGCGGCCGTCCACGATCGCCGCCTGTGGATCCTTCTTCTGCGCGCGCAAGGCCTGGACCAGCCCGGTGAGGGCAAAGCCGTTCTCGCGATTGCGCTTCAGATCCTCCCAGTAGACCGTCTCGGCTTCCGACGGCGCGGCCCGCTTCGAGCAGCACCGCGCCCAGCGAATGCCGCACCGGAAACGCCCATTCGGCCGGCTCGGTGTAGACCAGCGCGTCTTCGAGGCGCACGCCGTGTTCGAGATGCGCGATCGCCTGGTCGTACCGGCCCTTCGCCGCGGCGATCTCACCGGACAGCACGGCCGGCGCGATGCCGAGAATGGCGCGCCCGGTGTTGGGCGAGAACAGCGGCGCGTCGAGCGCCTGGTCCTGCATCAGCGGCGTCAGCACGGCCAAGGCCTGTTCCGCCTCGGCGATCTGTCCCTTGGCCACCAGCGCCATACCGCGCGCGAAGTGCCAGGCGCCGGTGAGGAACACGTTGGTGGCCGGTGGCGCCGGCGTCTTCAGGATCTCGTCCCAGCGGCCGAAGCGGACGTTCGCCCACATCGGCACCACGCGGAAGCCCGCCGTGAGCGGCATCTCGGCCAGCACCGCGTCGGGAATCTTGGCGGCGATCTTGGCGGCCGAATCCATGCGCCACCGCCGACTGCACGTCGTAGGTGGCCGCGAACCACAGGAAGTGGATGTTGTGCGGGTAGTAGGCCATCGGATAGAGCCCCTGCGCCCGGCACTGCGTGATGTAGTCCTCATCGGCCGTGATGGCGAGCTGGTTGCTCTTCATCGCATCGGCGTAGCGGCCCACGCGCTGATAGATGTGCGAGGCCATGTGCACCATGTGGCCGGCGGCCGGCATCAGCGGCATCAGTGCGTCTGCGGCCTTCTCGGCCCGCTCGGGCGTGGTCGTCGGCTCGAGCAGGTGGATGAGCATGTGCAGCGCGCCGGGGTGCTTCGGGTTCTTCGCGATCACCTGTTCGGTGAGCGCGACGATCTCGCGCGTGCCTTCGTGCGCCTGGCCGTCGGGCATCCAGTAGCCCCAGGGACGCAGGTCCATCATCGACTCGACGTAGAGCATCGCGATGTCGAGGTCGTGAGGGAACTGCTGATGCACTCCGCGCATCGCCTCGGCGTAGGCGGCGTCGTTGGCGGTGCGGTGGTCGGCACTGCCCGAGTAGCGCTTCGCGAGGGCGTTGATGAGGACCTTTTCGCGCGGCGACGCCTTGGCGGCCAGCGACTGCGCCTTCTGGATCATCTCGAAGGCGTGCGGCTCTTCGTTGGGCTCCATCACCGCGTTGATGTTGGGCCCGAGCACCAGGGCCTGGCCCCAGTAGGCGATGGCGAGCGACGGATCGAGCCGCGCCGCCTCGCGAAACGCCCGCCGCGCTTCGGCGTGGTTGAACGCATAGGCGAGATTCAGGCCCTGATTGATGAAGCGCTGCGCGCCGGCGCTCTTTGTGCTCACCGGAAACGTGTGCGCGCCGAGATTTTGCAGGCGCGGCGCCAGCTCGCCGTTCGGGCCGGGCTGCATCGCATGGGCGCTGACATCGTAGTGCTTGTGCGTCGCGACCGCCGGGGCGGGGGACGCAGCCTGAGCCGCCGCATCCACCGTGCCGGTGGCGACCAGGACGATTGACAGAGCTGCCAGACGAGTCGAAACCATGGAAACGTCTCCTTCGGGAACAGGGAGGGACGGAGCGCCAGGCGCCCACCCCCCAATCAACGAGAACGCGAAATGAACTCTACGCCTCTCCAGGCCCTGGTGCGGGCCTTAAGGTTCGGTGTTGGCCACCACCGACCAGCGGACGGCGTTGCGACGGCGTTCAGCGCCGAACTGCAGTTCCACCTGCAGGGTGTGGTCGCCGACGGGCACCAGGCCGGCGCCGAGCGTGCAGCGGAAGGTCTGGCCGCCGCCGGTGATGGTGCCCGGACGCAGGCACCCGATGAGCGCCGACGTGACGTCGTAGCCGTCGAACCAGATCCGGCCGCCGGTGAGGCCACCGGGCGCGGCGGTGAGCGCGATGACGAAGTCGGTCGCGGCCGAGCGGAAGGTCGTGCCGGTGCCGGGCGTGAGCGTCAGGCCCGCCGTGGCCACCGGCTCGGCGTAGATGAAGTCGTCCATCGCCACCACGTTGGCGCCGACCTTCTCGTTGAGGCCGACGGTGACGTTGCCAGTCACGATCTGGACCCGGCTCACGACTTCGCCGTTGGTGAACGACACGCCGAGAAACGACAGCGTGGCGTTACCGGTTGCCGCCGGCACCGCGCGCTCGTAGAGCAGCGCACCGTCGGGCGCGTAGAAGCGCAGGCGCGTCTTGTCGGCGAGGTCCACGTTGGTGAAGACCGCGCCGAAGCCGCTCACGCCGGCCGCCACGGCCTCGTTGCCCGGCACATGGAACACGGCGTCCATGACGTTGCTGTCGAGCGGCGTGAAGATGCGCGGGGCGCTGAACGCCGTGAACAGGCCCGCATAGGCGGGGTTCAGTTCCTCGAGCAGCGGCGCCGGCTGGCCGCTCAGCTCGAAGCCCGAGCCAGGTGTCACGAAGATCGCGCCGCGGTTGCTGAAGCGCCTCATCGGCGTCGGGTCGAGCGTGACGGTGGCGGCGACGCCGCCGCCGTCCCAGTTGATCTCGCGCCGGCCGGTCGGCTGCGAGCCGGCGGTGTTGCCGTTGTTGGCGCCGCCGAGGTCGGCCCGGAAGGCGTCCACCGCCGCCTGAATCGCCGCCGTGTCGGCGCCGGCCGCCTCGCGCACCACCTGGCCGGCCCACGCGTCGTGCGAGACCAGCAGCGCCGCCATCATCAGTCCAAGGGCTTTCATCACAATTACTCCGGGAATTGCCGCGTCCGATTCGTGCCGGCCGCGTGGTCGCCTCACGGCGTGTCCACCCGGCCGACGTTGACCTGCTCACAGTAGCGACGCGACGGCAGGCCAGTCCTGAGGGTGCGGTAACAGTGGGGTGCGATTTCGGTAAGCGCGTGCGGTGCCTGCCCGGCCGTTGGTCCCTCCACTGGCCCCACCAGCGGCTCCATGTGGCCCGGGCGAGACATCCTGTGTATCCTTGGCAGTACTTCCATGAGGCCTGCACCCGTCCTGCTCATCGTCGCCATGTTCGCGGGGGCCGCGTGCCGGTCCGGCGCCGGCGGCGGCACCGCCATCATCCAGCCCGGCGCGCCCGGCGAGGCCAACCGCACGTTGTCGCGTGAGGCAGCGACCGATCTGTCGCAGGTGCAGGCGACGCCGGCCGACATCAAGTTCATGCAGGGCATGATCGGCCACCACGCGCAGGCGATCGAGATGACCGCACTCATCGCCGATCGCACCGAGCGCGAAGACATGAAGATGCTCGGCCAGCGCATCGCGGTCTCGCAGGCCGACGAGATGGACATGATGCGGACGTGGCTGCGTGCTCGCGGGCAGGAGATCCCCTCCGAACACGCGCATCACACGCACGAGGGCTTCATGCCCGGGATGCTGACCGCCGAGCAGATGGCGGAACTGGCTGCCGCGAACGGACCGGCCTTCGACGAGCTGTTCCTCAAGGGCATGATTCAGCACCACGGAGGCGCCATCACCATGGTGGATGAGCTCTTCAAGACCCCCGGCGCCGGCCAGGAAGGCGACATCAACGCTTTTGCCGCCGACGTCGACTCCGATCAGCGCATGGAGATCGACCGCATGCGCGCCATGCTGGGCCGCAAGTAGTCACGACCGTCATCCGTTGCTTCAGATCGAGGACATCTCATGAGAGTTGAAGTCAGGTCGTCTGCCGCGCCGCGTCGTGCTGCGTGGACCATGGTGGCGCTGGTTGCGGTTGGACTCGGCGCCGTCGCCGCCCGGGCCCAGGACAAGCCGGCCCTGCCGAGCACGACCGATCCCCGCGCGTCGCTCAAGCCCGGCATCAAAGACGCCGGCACGGCCGCGAAGAACATGACGCTGGTGTCGAGCATGTCGAAGCCGCAGGGCTTCTTCGACCCGGAAGAACCCGGCCGGCGACCCGACGCCGCCCGAGCGTCCGGCGGGCGCGGCGCCGGCGGCCGCTCCGGCTGCTCCAGCCGTTCCCGCGGTACCGGCTGCCGCCGGCACGCCAGCGGTTGCCGCCGCA
>CAWFCS010000014.1:0-94246 GCA_963814395.1 uncultured Acidobacteriota bacterium | reverse complement strand
GAGGCCGAGCTGATCGCGCTGAAGGCGCTCGAGGACGAGGGCGACCGCATCGTGCGCGAGGCGATCGCCGACCCTCTTCCGCGACCCGCGCATCGACCCGCTCGCTGGTCATCCGCTGGAAGGACATCTTCGAGTCGCTCGAGGATGCGATCGACGCGTGCGAGCCGCGCCGCGAACGTGATCGGCAACATCGTCGTGAAGAACGCACTAGTCTCCGCCCTATGGACTGGACGCTCATAGCGGTGATCGTGACCGCTCTCTTCTTCGACTTCACGAATGGATTCCACGACGCCGCGAACGCGGTCGCCACGTCGTCTCCACGCGCGCGGTGTCGCCGTCGCGCTGGCCGTGCTCTCGCCGCGGTCCTGAACGTGGTGGGCGCCTTCGTCTCGACCGACGTCGCGGCGACGATCGCCAAGGGCATCGTCGATCCCGGCGCGTCACGCTCGAACGTGATCCTCGGCGGCCTGATCGGCGCGATCATCTGGAACCTGCTCACCTGGTACCTGGGCCTGCCGTCGAGTTCGTGCCACGCCTGATCGGCGGCATCGTCGGCGCGGCGCATCGCCGCATCGGGCTCGGACGTCATCTTTGGCACGGGATCGTCGACAAGGTGCTGATCCCGTCGCTGTCGCGCCGCGTCGGCTTGCTCGTCGGCGTCGGGCTGATGATCGGCTCCTCTGGATCTCCGGCGGCGCTCGCCCGGGATCGTCAACCGCGGCGTTCCGGCTGGCGCAGCTCGTCCGGCGCGGTCATCGCGTTCACCCATGGCTCGAACGACGCGCAGAAGACGATGGGCGATGATCACGCTCGCGCTCTTTGCCGCGCGGCGATCTCACGCCGAACTTCGAAGTCCGCCGCTCTGGGTGATCGTCAGCGCCGCGTTCACGATCGGGATCGGCACCTACTCCGGCGGCCGGCGCATCATCCGCACGCTCGGCATGCGGCTCGTGAAGCTCTACCCGCCGCACGGTTTCGCGGCGGAGACGCCGACCCGCGTGATCCTCTGGATCGACGGCCTACCTCGGTTTCCCGGTCTCGACGACGCACACCATCACGACCTCGGTGCTGGGCGTCGGCGCGACGCGGCGGCTATCGGCGGTGCGCTGGGGCGTCGCGGGCAACATCCTCGCTCGCCTGGATGATGACCCTTCCCTGCGCGGCCGCCGTCGGCGCGCTCGATGCAGCTGATCACCCGGCTCCCGGCGGCGACCTGCTGCTCTTCGGCGCGGCCGTGCGCGGTCGGCGTGCTCGCATTTGTGACCCCGGACGATCCTCGAGCGGCGCCCGCCGGTTCCGGCGGAAGCGACCCCGTTCGGCCCGCGCTGCCCTACTAGGTCAATCCAGCTCGCGAGGAGTCGTCCCGGGGAGGCCCGGGTGCGACGCGTCCGTGAACTCGCGGAACTCGCCGGTGACGAGGTACGCGGTCTGCTCGCCGATGTCGACGGCGTGGTCGCCGATCCGCTCGAGGCAGCGCGAGACGAGGATCATCCGCAGCCCCCACTCGCGGCGCTCCAGGTCGCGCCCGAGCGCGAGCACGCGGTCGACGACGCGGCGGTTCGCGCGGTCGATCAGCTCGTCCAGGTCGACGAGCGACTCGGCCGCGTCGACGTCGCGGTGCGCGAACGAGTCGAGCGCGACGCGGATCATCTCCTCGGCGCGCTGCGCCCATCTCCTCGAAGCCCTCGAGGAGCATCGTCGTCTCGTGCGAGATGCCCTGCGTCGAGCTTCGTCAGCTTGGCGATGGTCACGCAGAGGTCGCCCATCCGCTCGAGGTGGAGGTTGACGTGCAGCATCGCGAGCACGAGCCGGAGGTCGCTCGCGACCGGCGTCTGGCGCGCGAGCAGCGGCTCGATCCCCTGCTCGACCTCGAGTAGCGCGCGTCGATCTCGTCGTCGAAGGCGATCACCTCGTCGGCGAGCTCGACGTCCTGCGCGCGGAGCGCGTTCGAGCGCGCCGCGCAGCGAGCGCAGCACGAGCTCGCCCTCCTCCTGGAGCGCCGCCTCGAGCTGGTCGAGCTCTTCCTGGAGTGCGATGCGGTGACTCTCATCCGAACCGTCCCGTCACGTAGTCCTCCGTGCGCTTGTCGGACGGGTTGGTGAAGATCTTCTCCGTCTCGTCGTACTCGACGAGGATGCCCGTGCGGTTGTCCTTCTCCTCGTCGACCTCGACGCTGAAGAACGCGGTCATGTCGGCGACGCGCGCCGCCTGCTGCATGTTGTGGGTGACGATGACGATCGTGTAGTCGCGCTTCAGCTCGTGCATCAGGTCCTCGATCGCGGTCGTCGAGATCGGGTCGAGCGCCGAGCACGGGCTCGTCCATCAGGATCACGTCCGGCTCGACCGCGAGGCAGCGGGCGATGCAGAGCCGCTGCTGCTGGCCGCCGGAGAGGCCGAGGCGTTCGTCCTTCAGCCGGTCCTTGACCTCGTCCCAGAGCGCCGCCTGGCTGCAGCGCCCGCTCGACGCGCTCGTCGAGGTCGTCCTTCAGGCCGAGCACGCGCGGGCCGAAGGCGATGTTGTCGTAGATCGACTTCGGGAACGGGTTCGGCTTCTGGAAGACCATGCCGATCCGCTTGCGCACCTCGACCGGGTCGACCTCGGGCGCGTAGAGGTCCTGGCCGTGGTAGAGGATCCTGCCCTCGACGCTGCGCGCCGGGATCAGGTCGTTCATGCGGTTGAAGCAGCGGATGAGCGTGCTCTTGCCGCAGCCGGAGGGCCCGATGAAGGCGGTGATGTAGTTCTTGTAGATCGTCCATCGAGACGTCCTGGAGCGCGGGCTTCGCCGCTGTAGGAGACGCGCCAGGTCGCGACGCTCGAAGACGCGCCTCGCGCGTCGGGCGTCGGCCTCGGAGCTCGTGCGCTCGAGCACCTTCGTCGTCCATGCCGGCGATTCTCGGCAGGTGCTGCGTGGAGCTTTCCATGTCGTCCGTCACCACTTCTTCTGGTAGCGGTTGCGGAGCCAGATCGCGAAGGCGTTCATGCGTCAGCAGGATCACGAGCAGGACGATGATCGCCGCCGCGGCGAGGAGCTTGAACTCCTCCTGCGGCCGCGCGATCCACTGGAAGATCTGGATCGGGAGCGCGGTGAACGAGCCCGAGGAGGCGTCGGGTCGAAGGCGACGAAGGTGAGCGCGCCGACCAGGATCAGCGGCGCCGTCTCGCCGATCGCCCGCGCGAGAGCGCGAGGATCGACCCGGTCGCGATGCCGGGGATCGCGGCCGGCAGCACCTGCCGCCAGACGACCTGCCACTTGGTCGCGCCGAGCGCGTAGGCGCCCTGGCGGATCGAGTCGGGCACCGCGCGGATCGCCTCGCGCGCGGCGACGATCACGATCGGCAGCACGAGCAGCGTGAGGATGAGCGCGCCGGCGAGCAGCACGCGGCCGAGGCCGAGCCCGCGGACGAGGAAGGCGAGCCCGAGGATCCCGTAGACGATCGAGGGCACCGCGGCGAGGTTCTGGATGTTGACCTCGAGCAGGCGGTTGTACCAGCGCTCCTTGTCGGCGTACTCCTCGAGGTAGATGGCGGTGCCGACGCCGAGCGGGACGATGAAGACGAGCAGCAGGACGCCGAGGTAGAGCGTGCGAGGATCGCCGGCCGCGCGCCCGCCTTGTCGGGATCCGACCGAGGGCGGGTTCGTGCAGCAGCGTGCAGGTCGAGCTAGCCGATGCCCGTCGATGAAGACGTCGACGAGCAGCACGCCGAGCATGAGGAAGCCGATCGAGACGCGAGAGCAGCAGGAAGCCGAGTAGAACGACGGTGCCGCGGACCGTCGCGCGCCCGCGTGACTGGCGTCCGATCGCCTCGCGCGCGGCGCGTCATTCGTAGACCTCCCGGTACTTGCGGACGAGCCGGATCGCGATCGATGTTCATGACGAGCGTGATCACGAACAGCGTCAGCCCGACGGCGAAGATCGTCTTGTACTCGATCGAGCCGGTCGGGACGTCGCCCTGCCCGGTCGCGCCGATGAACGCCGTCATCGTCTCGGCCTGCTCGCGCGGGTCGAACGTCAGGCTCGGCTGCTGGCCGGCGGCGATCAGGACGATCATCGTCTCGCCGATCGCGCGCGAGATCGCGAGCACGAAGCTGGCGACGATGCCCGAGATCGCCGCCGGGACGACGACCCGCGTCGCGACCTGCAGCCTCGTCGCGCCCAGCGCGTAGGCGCCCTCGCGCAGGTCCTGCGGCACCGCGGTCATCGCGTCCTCGGAGAGCGAGGCGACGGTCGGCATCATCATGACGCCCATGACGAGGCCGGCCGAGAGCGCGTTGAAGATGCTCGACGTCGATCGCCGAGGTCCTGCGAGGAGCGGCGTGACGAAGGTGAGCGCGAAGTAGCCGAAGACGACCGTCGGGATGCCGGCGAGCGACCTCGAGGATCGGCTTCAGGATCTTGCGCACGCGCGGGCTGCGCGTACTCGCTCAGGTAGATCGCCGCCCCGAGCCCGAGCGGGATGCAGACGAGCGCAGGCCCAGATCGTGACGAGGAACGTGCCGACGAGCAGCGGCAGGACGCCGAACGTCGGCCGGCTCGAAGAGCGGCGCCCAGCGGTCGCCGGTGAAGAAGTCGACGAGCGAGACCTCGCGGAAGAACTCGATCGCCGGCTCGAGCAGCGCGATGACGATCCCGACCGTCGTCAGCGACCGAGACGAGCGGCGCAGAGGACGAGGACGCCCTTGACGACGTCCTCGCCCCAGCGACGCCGGGAGGCGCGCAGCCGGGGGACCGGCTGCGCGCCTGCGGTGACTTCCGGCGTCGCCATGCGCTGGCCCAGGCCGCTGCATACGCGCTATCTCGTGAGCTTTGGCGCCGACCTGCTGGGCACCTGGAACTCGCCTCTGGCCCACAGCGTGGCCTACGGGGCGATGCGCCATGGCCCCGGCGGCGTGCGCCCGAAGTTCGCACAGGTCGAACCACGGATGTCGCAGACCGGCGCCAGCGCCGACGAATGGCTGGCCGCGCGCCCGGGCACCGAGGGCGCGCTGGCGCTCGGCCTGGCGCACGTGATCATGAAGGCCGGCCTGCGTAGCGCCTCGGCCGCCGGCCGGGCCGGCACGCTCGTCGACGGCTGGGCCGCGGGGCTCCCCGATTTCACGCCCGAGGCCGTGGAGCGCGCGACCGGCGTGCCCGCCGCGCGCGTCGAACGGCTGGCGCGGGAGTTTGCCACCTACGGCCCGGCCGTGGCCGTGATCGGCGGCGCACCGCTCGCCCACACCAACGGACTGGCGCAGGCACTGGCCGTGAATGCGCTGAATGCTCTGGTGGGCAGTATCGGAGTCGAAGGAGGCATGGCGTTCATGCCCCAGTCGGCCCCACCGGTGGCCCAGGGCCGCACGCTGCGCGAGACGATGGCGGCCGCGCCGCCGCAGGTGCTGCTGCTCGACGACGCCAATCCGGTGTTTGCCGCGCCCGCCGCCTGGAAGGTCACCGAGTGGCTGCGGCAGGTGCCCTTCATCGCCAGCTTCGGATCGTTCATCGACGAAACAAGCGTGCTCGCCGACCTGATTCTGCCCGACCACTCGTTCCTCGAGTCGTGGGTCGACTCGGCGCCCGAGGCCGGCGCGGCCACGTTCGTGGCCACGGTGACGCCGCCGGCGATGCGTCCGCTCTACGACACGCGGTCGATGCCCGACGTGCTGCTCGACGTGGGCCGCCGGCTGAAGCAGCCGCTCACGCCGGCCATGCCGTGGCAGACCTTCGAAGAGATGCTGCAGACCGCCGCCACGGCCGAAGCCGCGCCTGCGCCAGCCGCCACTGGGCGGCCCGCGGCCGCTCCGGCGCCCACGGCCTGGCACGCGCCGGTGCTCGACGGCAGCGCCGGCGAGTATCCGTTCCATTTCCTGCCCTTCGCCTCACAGGCGCTGCTCGACGGCTCGCTGGCCCATCTGCCCTGGCTGCAGGAGCTGCCCGATCCGCTCACCACGGCGATGTGGAGCACGTGGGTCGAGATCAACGTGCGCACGGCCGAGCTGTTGGGCATCGCCGACGGCGACCTCGTCGAGGTCACCTCCACGGCCGGATCGCTCCGCGCGCCCGTGGTCATCTCCCCGGGCATCGGTCCGGATGCGGTGGCCATGCCGGTTGGACAAGGCCACGACACCTTCACCCGCTATGCCAGCGGTCGCGGCGCCAACCCGCTGGCCATCCTGGCGGCGGTGGCCGAGCCGGCCACCGGGCAGCTGGCCTGGTCGGCGACGCGCGTGAAGATCGCGAAAGTGGCCGAGGCCGACGGCAGCCTGATTCTCTTTGCCGGCGCCACGCGCGAGCGGCCTGACCACACCAAGGGACGGGGCTGAAGATGGCGCATCGCTGGGGCATGGTCGTGGATCTGGATTCGTGCACGGGCTGCGAAGCCTGCGTCACGGCCTGCCACGCCGAAAACAACATTCCCACCGCGGGCGCGACCGAAGCGGCGCGCGGCCGCGCCATGCACTGGCTGCGCGTCGAGCGCTACTGGGAGGGCGACTTCCCCGACGTGAAGGTGAAGTTCAGGCCGGTGATGTGCCAGCACTGCGACAACGCGCCGTGCGAGGCCGTGTGCCCCACCTACGCCAGCCATCAGACCGACGAAGGCCTGAACGCGCAGGTCTACAACCGCTGCATCGGCACGCGCTACTGCGGCAACGCCTGCTCCTACAACGTGCGTTTCTTCAACTTCTTCAATCCGCAGTGGGAAAAGCCCCTGCAGTTGCAGTTGAACCCCGACGTGTCGGTGCGCGAAGTGGGCGTGATGGAGAAGTGCACGTTCTGCGTGCAGCGCATCAAGAGCGGCAAGACCGCCGCGAAGGCCGAAGATCGCGAGTTGAAGGACGGCGAGATCCAGCCGGCCTGCGCGCAGTCGTGCCCCACCGGCTCGATCATCTTCGGCGACCTGAACGACCACGAGAGCCGGGTGGCGCGGCTCACCCACTCGCCCCGGGGCACCAAGCTGCTCGAAGACGAGGGCACCGAACCCAAGGTCACTTACCTGCAACGGCAGTCGTGGAATGAACCGGACACGCAATAACCCGCTCGCCGACGATCTGATGCGCCCGTTGCTCCACACCTCGGTGTGGTTCTACGGCATCGCGCTCGTGCTGGCCACGGTCGTGGCGTGCGGCGCTGCGGCGTGGGCGTATCAGATCTGGTATGGCATCGGCGTGGCCGGCATCAACTGGCCGGTCTACTGGGGTTTCTACCTCACCAACTTCGTGTTCTGGATTGGCATCAGCCACGCGGGCACGCTGATTTCGGCGATCCTGCGCCTGGTCAACGCCCGCTGGCGGCGCCCGGTCACGCGCTGCGCCGAGGTGATCACGGTGTTCGCGCTGATGATCGGCGCGATGTTCCCGATCATCCACCTGGGCAAGCCGTGGCTGTTCTTCTGGCTGGCGCCGTACCCGAGCGCGCGTGATATCTGGCCCAACTTCCGCTCGCCCCTCGTGTGGGACTTCTTCGCCATCAACACGTATCTGACCGGCAGCCTGCTGTTCCTGCTGCTGCCGATGATCCCGGATTTCGCGCTGATCCGCGATCGCACCACCGGCTGGCGCAAGCGCATCTACGGCACGCTCGCGCTCGGCTGGCAAGGCACCACCACCCAGTGGCACCGTCTCGAAGCGGCCATGCAGATCATGGCGGTGGCCATCATTCCGGTGGCGGTGTCGGTGCACACCATCGTGTCGTTCGACTTCTCGATGGCCCACGTGCCGATGTGGCACTCCACCATCTTCGGGCCCTACTTCGTGGCCGGGGCGATCTTCAGCGGCATCGCCGCGCTCATCATCGCCATGGCCGTGCTGCGGCGCATGTTGAAGCTGCACGCCTACCTGCACCCGCTGCATTTCGACAACCTCGCCAAGCTGCTCCTGCTCATGAGCCTGCTCTGGGGCTACTTCGTGTTCTCCGAGCGGCTCACCGTCTGGTACGGCAACGTGCCGTCGGAGATGGCGGTCTTCTGGGCCACGCAGCGCGGCGCCTTTGCCCCGTTCTACTGGACCATGGTGGTGTGCAACTTCGTGATTCCCGTGAGCATCCTGTCGTTCCGGCGGCTGCGCACCATCCCCGGCGTGGTGCTGGTGTCGTGCTGCGTCGTGGTCGGCATGTGGCTCGAGCGCTTCCTCATCATCGTGCCTGGGCTGTCGACCAAGCAGTTGCCCTACAGCTGGGGCCACTACTCGCCGCGTCCAACCGAGGTGGTCATCATGCTGGCCACCTTCGCGGCCATGGCGCTGCTCTACATGCTCTTCTCGAAGTTCGTGCCGATCATCTCGATCTGGGAGATGAAGGTGGGCAACCAGCCGCACCCGGTCGTGTCGGCCGAGGACGACGAGGAAGCGCAGAGCCTGTGGAGGGCGCGTCCATGAACGCCATCTACGGTCTCTACGACAACCCGGATGCGGCGCAGCGCGCCGTCGACGGCCTGCGCGCGGCCGGGGTGGCCGATGCCGACATCCAGGTGATGTCGTCGGAGCCGTTCGAGGAATACGAGTTCGGCCACAAGGACAGCGCCACCTGGATCCACTGGATCGCCGGCCTGGGCGGCGTGGTCGGGCTCACCGGGTCCTACCTGTTGACCACCATCACCCAGCAGTCGTGGCCGCTCAAGACCAGCGGCATGCCGATCGTGGCGCCGTGGCCGAACCTGATCGTGATGTTCGAGATGACCATGCTGGGCGCGATCCTGGCCACGGTGCTGACGCTGTTCGTGAGCGCCAAGCTGCCCAAGCGCATGCCTGCGCTCTACGACCCAGAGGTTTCCAACGGCTACATCCTGGTAGGCGTGCAGCAAGCCTGCCAGTGATCTGACCCAGGCGCTCGAGAACGCGGGCCCAGGCAGGGTCAAGGATCGATCTGAGGCTAGCGGCTCGGGCGGGTCACGTCACGCGTTTGCATCGTCGCTAGCGGGGGCGATGCACTCGGTCCGAACGTGTGACGCTGCACACCCAGCCCAGTCCCTAGTAGGCGGGCCATCTTGGCTCGACGCGGGAAAACTGTCTCCTGATGGCGCGCTGAAGTACCACACCCAGCCTTCGCGCGGCAGGTGGATCAGGTAGCCGCCGTAGAACGGCCGGTCGCCGAAGCCGCGTCCCCGTGCGGGCGCGTGACAGGATCTCGGCCAGCGGCAGGCTGGCGGCGGGCGGGGTCGCCGGCACGTCGCGATTGTCGTTCTGCACGATGACACTGGCGGACGTGCCGCGCACCTGCAGCATCAACGCCGTGGGCGTGGTGCTCTTCGACCCGGCATCCGTTTCCTGCCGCCAGCGCAGACGCCGCGCGGGCGACGCGAATCGGTAGCCGCTCGTGGCCTCGCCCGAGAGGTCGACGACGCCGGTGGCAGACACCCGGCCGACATCGATGCGCGTGATCACGGCATCCGCGGCCCAGGCGCGGCCGATCGTCAACGCCCACGGCAACGCCGCCACCGGCTCGAAGGCGGCGTAGCCGCCAGGCGGCGGGGCGACGTCCACCACCTTCCATCCGAAATCGGTGAGGCCCGGCAGCTCGTCGAGCGCCAGCGACCGGCGCGTCTCCGCCACGCGTGGCTGAACCGCTGTCGTCGTCTGCAGCATGGCCGTGCTGATGCGCTCCGACGTGCGATAGGCCGTGAACAAGCCGAACCCGCCCACGATCGCCACCAGGCCGAGCACCAGCGCCAGCACCGCGGTGTTGGTGCGGCGCATCCGCGGGCCGAACTCCACGACCACCGTGCCGGCCGTGCCCGGGCCGGCCAGGTCGTTGAGGTCGTGTCGGAGTCCGCAGAAGCGGCACACCACCGTGAGGTCGTCGTCGGTCGGCTCGCCGAGCGAGGCGCCGCAGCCGGAACAGCGTCGGGCAGTAGCCATGGCATCCGTGAGCAGAGATCGCGGTACCCGAAAAGGTCAGTAGAAGAAATACGTGAACGCGGCAATGCCCACGATCAGCATGCCGAAGGCCGACTTGGCGACGACGCCCAGCAGGAAGCCGAACACCCCGCCGGCACCGGCCCAGCCCGCCGCGCGGAAGTCGGGATTGCGCACGAACTCGAACGCGAAGGCGCCAAGGGCCGGACCGAGAATCAGGCCCGGCAGACCGAACACGAGGCCCACGAGCATGCCCACGCCGGCGCCCGCCACGCCCCACCACGAGGCTCCGGCCCGGCGCGCGCCAATCAGGGTGGCGACGTTGTCGGCAATCGACCCGAACACCGTGAGGGCCAGCATCACCGCCAGCGAGAACCAGCCGATGCGGGCGAAGCCGTCGGCCCACGCCGTGACGAACACGCCCGCGAAGATGATGCCCAGGGCGGGCACGGCCGGCATCGGCAGCAACACGACCCCGAGCACCACGCAGGCCACGCCGAGAATGAGCAGGGCGATGGTCACGCCCAATGATGCCCCAGCCGAGGTCGGTACTGCTACTCGGCGCGGATGGCGGCGAGCGGATCGACGCGCACCGCCCGCCGCACCGGCAGCACGCTGGCGGCGAGTGCCACGACCAGGGCGGTCAGCAGCTGCCGTTGCGAACGTCAGGCCGTCGGCCGGGCTCACGCCGGCCAGCAGGAACTGCAGTGACTGGCTCACGGCGAACGCCGCAACCAGGCCCACGGCCACGCCCACCCCGGCCAGCGCCGCGGTGCGGCTCAGCACCAGGGCCATGACGCGCGCCGGCGTGGCGCCGAACGCCATCCGCACGCCGATCTCCTGCGTGCGCGCCGACACCACGTACGACAGCAGACCGTGGATGCCCAGACACGCCAGCAGGATCGCCACCGCGGCAAAGGCGAGCAGCACGGTGAGCTGGGCCGAGCGCGACGCGGTCTCCAGGCGCACGACCTCGGCGAGCGTGCGCACGTCGGAGAGCGGCTGCTCCGGGTCGGCCCGGTTCACGGCCGCGCGCACGGCCGGCACGAGCGCCGCCGGCGCGCCACTCGTGCGAATCACGAGATCCTTCGGCGCGTAGAAGATGATGCCGCCGTCGGGCACCTGCGGCGACGGCAGGTAGACCTGCGGCTCGCTCTCGCGTTCGAGCCCGCGCACGCGCACATCGCCGACGACCCCCACCACGACCCGTTCCTGCAGCGCGGTCGAGAAGTGCTGGCCGAGCGGATCCTGATCCGGCCAGTGCGTGGTCGCGAACGACTGGCTCACCACCGCGACGTATTGCGAGGTCTGCGTGTCCGAGAGGGCCACGTCGCGGCCGCGCAGCAGCGGGATGCGCAGCGTGGCGAAGTAGTCGGGCGTGACGTAGCGCACCGAGGCCATGCGGGCGTCTTGGGGCGCGGCGGAGCTGGCGGTGAGCACCGGCCAGATGCCGCCGCGCATCACCATCGGCAGGAAGCTCGTGTAAGCGGCGCTCGTCACCCCCGGCAGGGCGCGCACGTCGGCCAGGATGCGCGCGTAGAACTGTTCCCGGGCCTGCCGTCACCTCGTACTTCGGCATCGGCAGCGTCGTGCGCGCGGTGAGCACGCCCTCGTCGCTGAACCCCGGATTCACGTCCTGCACCCGCCACAGCGCCCGCAGGAACAGTCCCACGGTGACGAGCAACACCACGGCGGCCGCCACCTCCATCACCACGAAGCCGGCGCGCAGCCGCTCCGTGGCGCCGCTCCCGAGCACTCGCGATCCGTGGCGGAACTCGCCGCGCTGCAGGCCGCGGCCGATGCGCCAGGCCGGCACCAGCCCGAAGCCCATCCCGGTGACGAGCGTGGCCAGCGCCGCCACCGCCAGCATGCGCACGTCGGCCGACGGCGCTTCCGCGATCGGCAGCGAGGTGGGCACGAGCGCGGCAGCGGCGGGCACCGCCGCCAGCGCCAGGGCCACGCCGATGAGGCCGCCCAGCGCCGACAACCCGAGGCTCTCGGTCAGGAGCTGCCGGGCCAGGCGGCCGGGCCGCGCCCCCATCGACACCCGCACCACCAGCTCGCGCCGGCGCTGCACGGCCCGCGCCAGCAGCAGACTGGCCAGATTCGCGCACGCAATGAGCAACACGCACGCCGACGCGCCCACGAGGGCGATGAGCATCAGGCGCGATTGCCTCGAGACCTCGTCGCGCAGTTGGATCACCGCCGCGCCCGTGCGTTCGTTGGCTTCTGGAAACGCTCGTGCCAGTGCCGCTGCAATCACGTTCAGCTCGGCCCGCGCTTCGGCCAGCGACACGCCAGGCCGCAGCCGCGCGATGGCCTGCAGGTAGACGTTCGACCGATCGGCCAGATCGTCGGGCGACGAACGAGAGCGGCAGCCACACGTCGCTGTCGCGTCGAGGAAAGTCGAAGCCGCCCGGCATCACGCCCACGACCACGTGACTCGCGCCATTCAGCGTGACTGTCGTGCCGAGCACCTCGGGCGCGGCCGCCGAAGGTCGTGCGCCACAGGCGATCGCTGAGCACCACCGGCTTGGTGCTGACGTCGCGCTCGTCGGCGGAGACGAACGCGCGCCCGAGGGCCGCGCTCACGCCCAGCGTCTCGAACAGGCTCGAGGTCGCGTAGCGCGGCATTCAGGCGCAGCGGTCCGGCACTGGTCATGGCGTTCACCGAGTTGCTCGTGAAGGCCGCCGATCGACGCGAACGAGCGGCTCTGGCGGCGCCAGTCTTCGTAGTTGCCGGGCGACAGCTCCATGCGCGAGTAGCCGCGATACGACTGGTCCTGCCACAGCTTCACCAGGCGATCGGCGTCGGCAAAGGGCAGCGGCCGCACGAGCACGTGATCGGCCACCGAGAAGGCGGCCGTGGTCGCGCCCACGCCGAGGGCGCTCACCGCCACGACCGCGGCGGCGAAGCCGCGATTGCGACGGCAGGTGCGCGCGGTGTCGCGCAGGTCCTGCCAGGTCAGGTCGGCGTGCGCGCGCACCGCGGTGGCCGCCACGTCGGCGAGGCCGGCCAGCCAGGCCCAGGCGCGGGCGGCGCCGTGGGCCCCGGCCAGTTGCCGGGCGAAGGTGGCGGTCATCTCCGCGCCGTACTCTTCGCGGAGCGCCGCCGGCAGCACGTGGAGCAACAGGGCGTAGACGCGCATCAGACTCTCCGTGGGGTCACGCCCGTGGCTCGCGCGATGCGCAGCAGCCCCTGCAGCCGCTGCACTTCGGCACCGGCCACCGCCCGGCCGAAGTCGGTGATGCCGTAGTAGCGCCGCCGCTCGTCGTCGAGTTCGGGGGCGGGCCGGGCCGCCGACTCGCCGATGAGATCCTGCTCGACCATGCGCTGGATCGAGCGGTAGAGCGTGCCGGCGCTCAGCCGCACCTCTCCAGCCGTGCGCGCCGCCACCTCCTGGATGATGGCGTAGCCGTGGCGATCCTCGTCGGCCACCGCCAGCAGGATGTGGAAGGTGGCGGCCGGGAGTGGCAGCAGCGACTCGGGCGTCTGGTCGTCGGACATGGGCAAGTATAGCCAGTATGGCTATAGCGTCAGTGTCTATAGACGGCGCGGCCGGGCAAACGGTTCGCACGGCGCACTGGGCCGCGCCTGAGCCACTCCGGGGCCGGACTGCGCATTCCCAGACGGAGGCACATGGCGATGACGAGATGCGCACGAATGGCCAGCTCTGGCGGTGGCGCTGGCGGCGAACTGTGCCGCCCCGGCGGCGGCGCAGTCACGGCCGGCGCCGGTCGTGGAAGGCGCGGTGGGCTGGGCCGGATTCGGCGACGAGGGTGTGATCCACCACACGCTGTTCGGCGGTGCGGCCCGCGTCTACCTGTCGCCGTCGCTTCAGCGTTGGCCCGGAACTGACCTACATGGTGGGACCCGGGGCCGACCGCGACCTGATCGTCACGGGCAACGTCATGTTCGATGTGCTGGCGCCCACGGCCGCCGGGCCGCGCCGCGTCACGCCGTTCCTGGTCGCTGGCGGCGGCCTGTTCAGGCACTCCGACAGGTTCCCGAGCGGCACGTTCTCGTCCACCGAAGGGGCGTTCACGCTCGGCCTCGGCGTGCGGGCCTGGACGACCCGGCGCACGTTCGTGGCGGTGGACGCGCGGCTGGGCTGGGAGCCGCATCTGCGCGTGGCCGCCACGGTGGGCGTGGCCCTCACCCCGGACTGATCCGAGGGCGTCCTCATCGATCGCGGGCAGGCCGCCAGCCCCCGCGGCATTGCGCCAGCGCGAGTGGTGGGCAAGAATGGCGGTCCGTGAGCGCCGAGGTCGACGTCTTCAGCAGCGCCTGCCGCATGGCGCAGGCCGTGCGCGCACGGCACCTGTCGGCGGTGGCCGTCACGGAAGCGGCGCTGGCGCAGATGGCGCGCGTCAACGGCACGCTCAACGCCGTCGTCACGCTGAATCCCGCTGCGCTCGACGAGGCGCGGCGGATCGATGCGGTCATCGCGCGTGGCGACGATCCCGGCCTGCTCGCTGGCGTGCCGGTGGGCATCAAGGACATCACGCCGGTAGCGGGTCTGCGCACCACCTACGGCTCGCCGATCTTCGCCGATCACGTGCCCAGTGACGATGCCGTGGCCGTGGCGCGTCTGCGCGCGGCCGGGGCGGTCATCCTCGGCAAGACCAACACGCCCGAGTTCGCGGCGGGCGCCAACACGTGGAACGACGTGTTCGGGCGCACCCGCAATCCGTGGAATCCCGCGCTGAGTGCCGGCGGATCCACCGGCGGCGGCGCCGCGGCGCTGGCCTCCGGCATGATTGCCCTGGCCGAAGGCACCGACCTTGGCGGGTCACTGCGCCTGCCGGCGGCCTTCTGCGGCGTGGTGGGTCTACGACCCTCGGTGGGACTCGTGCCCACGCATCCCTGGGACTGGGTGTGGGACACGCTGTCGGTGAGCGGGCCGATGGCGCGCACGGTGGACGACGTGGCGCTGATGCTGCAGGTGCTGGCCGGTGCCGTCGCCGTTCGCGCCGCTGGCCCAGCCCACGCAGGGCCGCGACTTCGTGGCGGCAGCACGCGCGGGCGTGCCACCCACGCTGCGCCTGGCCTACTGCGGCGACATCAGTGGCATCGGCATGGACGCCTCGATTGCGGCCACCTGTCTGGCCGCGGCGCAGTCTCTGGGCACGAACGTGGCGCCCGTCCCGGAGATCGCGTTCGACCTCAGCGAGTTCCGCGACGCGTTCCTCACGCTGCGCGCCGAGTGGTTCATCGCGAGCATGTTCGACAAGCTGCACGCGATCGATCGCTTCGGCGTGAACGTGCGCGCCAACACCGACGCCGGCCTGGCCCTCGATGGCCGCGCCCTCGGCGCCGCGCAGCACGCGCGCGGACGCCTGTGGCATCGCATGCGCGAGCTCTTCACCGCGCGTGGACTGCCTGCTCACGCCCACGGCCGCCGTGCCGCCGTTCGCCGTCGAGCAGAACTACCCAGAAACCGTGGCCGGCACGGTGATGCGCACCTACGTGGACTGGTTCGCGCCCACCTTCCTGCTCAGCCTCACCGGCCTGCCGGTGGCCTCGGTGCCGTGCGGGCTCGACGCACGCGGCCTGCCCGTGGGCCTGCAGGTCGTCGGCCGGCCAAATCGAGGAAGAGACCGTGCTCACCGTGGCGGCCCAGATTCAGCGACAGTGCCCCGTAGGGCGGCCGCCAGGGATGGGTGCCAGTGCTATCTCGTGAACTGGTGATCGCCCTCGTCACTGAAACGGCGACTTCATGATCACTTTGGCGACCTTCCACACGCCGCCTTCGCGCTGCATGATCACGCGGCCCTCTGACGGCAGCTTGTCGAACCCCACGCCCTTCACGAGCAGCGCCGCCGCGTCGTCACGCTGAAAGCCGCCGCTGATGGTGGCGGTCTTCAGCTCGAAGGCCTGCATCAGCGCCACCAGCTTCTTTGCGTCGCCACCCTTCAGCGTGGGCACGTCGGCGGCCTTGGCGGCCGTGACCGTGGTGCGCAGGGCGTTCAGGTCGCCCTTGGCGATGGCCGCGAGGTACTTCTGGTAGGCGGCGCCGATCTCGCCGCCGCCGGCCGGAATGGGCGTGCCGGTCATGGCGCCGGCGAGCACCGGCGCGTCCCACGTGAAGTCGAACTGGAACGTCTTGTCGAAGAAGTCCGACGGCTTGTCCAGGAAGTAGCGGCCGACCACGCGCTGGTCGGTGTTCACCTTGATGGCCACCTTGCCCTGGCCGCCGAAGCTGAAGCCGTCTTCGGGCTCGGTCGAGTTCCAGCCGCCGTCGATGCGTTCCACGACGTCGCCAGCCGGCAGTGTGAAGGTCACGAATGCCGGCTTCTGCGCGGCCACCTGTTGCTTGGCGGCCTCGACCGGATCGAACGTGCGGTCGGCGGCGTCGCAATCGAGCGGCTTGTCGGCCAGCAGCACGTGCGTGATGCCGGGCGACTTCCCCGACGGATCGGGCAGGCGGAACGCACACGCCGAGGTGAACGTGCTGCGGGTCTTGTCGAGCCGGAAATAGCCCGTGGCCTTGCCCGCCGCCGCGTGCACGCTCGGCGCCGCCGTCACCATCAGCAGCGCCAGCCCCAGCGCCAATCCCGCTCCCCTACCCAGCCGAGCCCGGTTGTCCATGCGAACCCTCCTGCCCTGACTAGCGGAATATTGGTCCCCGGCACGTCATCAGGTCATCAGATAGATCACCCGATCACGAGATCTACACGTCACGAAATCTTACCTGTCGGTACAGCGAAAAACGCCGGTCAGGCGCGAGCCCGACCGGCGTGGAGTGTTGCAGTGACGCGACCGCTCTAGCGGAACAGATAGCGGAGGCCGCCCCAGAACTGGTAGTTGCTGTCGATGTCGCTGGCGCGGCGCAGCAGCACGCGGCCTTCGGTGACGAAGAACAGGGTGCGCTGGTCGTCGCCCTTCCACAGCGGCAAGCCGAAGTGCAGCAGCGCGGTGGGGGTGATGAAGTCGCTGTGGGTGATGTCCCACAGGCCCAGGCCCGTGCCGATGTAGGCGCGGTTGCCGAAGCGCTTGTTGATCTCGGCATCCACGAAGAGGCTCGAGCGTGACGCCTCGTCGGTGTTGAAGGCGAAGCCGACGGCCGGGGCGAACACCCAGTTGTTCTTGAGGCTCTTCTCGATGCCGACCTTGCCGCCGAACAGCGGGTCGCAGAAGCCGGGCAGGAACGCCGTGCCGAGGTCGGCCGGGTCGTTCTCGTCGTACTGCCGGCGCTGCTTGCCGCCGAAGGCCGCCACGAAGGGACGAAGCGACAGCTCACGTTCTTCGGCGATACGCGCTTCCTCGGCCAGCCGGGCCACTTCGGCCAGACGAGCGGCTTCGGCGGCGCGAGCCGCTTCGGCCGCGCGGGCGGCTTCCGCAGCGCGGGCCGCTTCGGCGGCGCGGGCGGCTTCGGCGGCGCGAGCCGCTTCGGCGGCGCGGGCGGCTTCCGCAGCGCGAGCCGCTTCGGCGCGCGCGAGCCGCTTCGGCGGCGCGGGCGGCGGCGCCGCTTCGGCATCACGCCGGGCCTGCTCGCGGCTCGGTTCGCGGCTCACGAGCGCCAGATTGCCGCAATCCTGCGGAATCACGAACGTGTAGGTTTCCTTGAGGTCGTCGATCACGAACTCGAAGCCCGCAAACGGCTTGGCGCCTTCCCAGCGCACCAGGCGCAGGATGTCGGCGCGGGTACCGCCGCGGCGCAGGGCCATCCACTGCAGGGTCGAACCGGGAGCCGTCGTGACTTCGCGCACGGCGCCGTCGGCGATGGCCTTCTTGATGTCGGCCTCGAGGTACGACATCTCGGCAATTTTCAGCACGGTCGTGATGTCGCGCTGCGTGCGAGGACGCGCAAATGTGCGCTTCAGCGCATCGACGTTCCGCACGGCTGGCGTGAAGCGCGAGGCACCGCCAAGGCGCTTGGCGATATGCACGCGGTCGGTAGAAGCCTGGGCGAACGACTCAGCGGGCAACCCAACCGTCACGAGCCCCAGCAGGGCAGCGAAACACAAGGCTTGCGCGCGAGTATGAACACGGATGGTCATGACACCTCGCTGTCGAAAAAAGTGCGTTGTGCCGGCCTCGCTGGGGGATCGACGTCGGCGTTGTTCATTATAGACACACTGGCGCAAAAGGGGTCACATCCAGCCGTGGCCCCTTTCACGGGGCGTTCGCATGTATAGGGGAGCGCCACGGAGGCGCCGCGGCAATTCTTGGCGCATTTGTGGTCAAGGGAGGGGGCGAGCCCCGCATAGAATCCGGCTCGCCTGTTCACGTCACACTCAGGAGACGCTCAAATGACGTTCCCCCCCGTCACGCATACCCGGCTGCTCGTGGCCTTTGCCAGTCTCGTGTCGGGCCTGGTCCTGATGGTGAGCGCGTCAGGTCCGGGCGCCGGGCCCATCGTCTCCATCACCCCGGCCCAGCAGGCGCGCCTCGCCCGCAAGGCCGCGGCCATGAGCGCCCGCCGGTTCGACGAGCCCGACCGCGCCACGGAGTTCTACGTCAACAAGCGCACCGGGCCGATCGTCACGCGCGGCGCCAGCCCCACCACCGGCGCCCGGCCGCTCAGTCCCTCGGCCTACTTCCCCGCCCTGCAGCAGATGCGGGCGATGCCGCGCTATTCCACCGCCACCGGCTCCGTGCTGCCGAGCGCCGACAGCAATCCCTCCATCCCCGCCCCACCGGGCGGCGCCCTGGGCGCGTGGTCGCCCCTCGGCCCGTCGAACCAGGGTGGACGCACGCGGGCCTTGCTCATCCACCCGACGGTCCCGACGACCATGTACGCTGGCGGCGTGGCCGGCGGCGTGTGGCGCACCACCGATGGCGGCGGCAACTGGACGCCCCTGAGCGACCTCGCCATGGCGAACCTGGCCGTGGTGTCGCTGGCCTTCGACCCAACGAACCCCAACACGATCTACGCCGGCACGGGTGAGGGCTTCTTCAACGCCGACGCCATTCGCGGCGCGGGCATCTTCAGGTCCACCAACGCCGGCGCGACCTGGAGTCAACTGCCGGCGACGAACACCAGCAACTTCTTCTACGTGAACAGCCTCGTCGTGAGCCCGCGCAACAGCCTGCGGATGTTCGCGGCGACCCGCACGGGCCTCTTCCGCTCGATCGACGGCGGCAATGCGTGGACCAGCCTGGTGTCGGCCACCGCGGTCAACGGCTGCACGCAGGTGGTGATGCAGGTGAGCGGCCCCTCGGGCTTCGTGTTCGCCTCGTGCGGCAACTTCGCCCAGGGCACGGTCTACCGCGTGCCCGACGACGATGTGTCGGCCCCGTCGAGCGTGCTCAGCCTGGCCAGCATGGGCCGCAGCTCCATCGCGATCGCACCGTCGAACCAGGCCGTGGTCTACGTGATGGCGGCGCAGGGCACCGCGGCAGGCGGCCCCGGTCTACACGGACTCCACGGGATCTATCGCTCCACCTCGAACGGCGACCTGGGATCGTTTTCCACGCAGGTGAACGGCACGGTCGGGCCAGTGACGGTGAACCACGTCCTGCTCTCGAATCCGGTGTATGCCTTCGCCGCGTGCGTAGGAGCGGGAAACACCGCGTTCTTCAACCAGGGCTGGTACGACAACGTGATTGCGGTCGACCCCCTCGACGAAAATCGCGTGTGGGCCGGCGGCGTGGATCTCTTCAGGTCTGACGATGGCGGCGCCAACTGGGGCGCGGCCGGCTACTGGTGGTTCGGCAAAGGCGTCGATGCCCAGTATCACCATGCCGACCAGCACGGGATCGTGTTCCATCCGCAATACAACGGCACCTCGAACCGGATCATGTTCTCGGCCAGCGATGGGGGCGTCGAACGCATCGACGACGCCCGCGCGCCGGTGAACACCACCGTGGCCCAGATCTGCGGTGCGCCCGTCGCCGGCAGCCCGACCTGGATCGACCGCAACAACGGCTACACGACCACGCAGTTCTACGACGGTGCGGCCTATCCCAACGGGCAGACCTTCTTCGGCGGGCTGCAGGACAACGGCACGCAGCGCGGCACGACCGGTGGTGCGACGTGGACCACCCTCACCGGTGGCGATGGCGGCTACGTGGCGGTCGACATCCTGGGCGACGCGAACGCGGCCAACGACGTCTTGTTCGCGGAATACACCAGGCTCTCCATCCAGCGATCGGTCAACGGCGGCGCCACGTTCACCTCCGCCACCTCCGGCATCACCGACAATGGCTTTGCCTTCATCGCGCCGTTCACGATGAACCAGGGCTTCAAGCAGCACCTGTGGGCCGGCGGGTTCTTCGTGTGGCGCACGGTGAATCAGGGCGGGGCGTGGACGCAAGCGTCAGCCATCACCGCCGGCAACGGATCGATCTCCGCCATCGCCGCGCATCCGCTCGACGGCAACCGCGTGCTCGTCGGCATGTCCGACGGCTACATTCACTCGAACACGGCGGCGCTCACGGCCACCAGCGCCACGGTGTGGCCGAACACGCGTCCGTCCACGGGATACATCTCGTCGCTGGCGTGGGATCCCGCGAACGTCAACGTCGCGTTTGCGACCGTGTCGGGCTTCGGTGTCACCAACCTCTTCAAGAGCATCGATGGCGGAGCCAACTGGCTACCCAGCGTGGGCAGCGGCCTGACGGCCCTGCCGCAAATCCCCGCGCTCAGCGTGGTCGTGCATCCTGACTACCCTGGACAGGTCTACGTTGGCACCGACCTCGGGGTCTTCACGTCGGTCGACGGCGGAGCGAGCTGGTACGTGGAGAACACGGGCTTTGCCAACGTGCCGGTCGAGTCCCTCGAGATCAACGAAGTAGCGCCGAAGCAGGTCTTCGCCTTCACTCACGGCCGCGGCGCGTGGCGGGTGACGCCGACCGACAGCGGGCTCGCGGCGCCCACGGCCAACGGCGACAGCTACAACGCGGCGTTCAACACGGCGCTCACCGTGACCGCGCCGGGCGTGCTCGCGAACGACGCCGCCAATGGCGGCGGCGCAATGACCGCGAACCTCGACACGACCGTGGGCGTTGGAACCGGTACGCTCAGCCTGAGCCCCAACGGCAGCTTCCTCTTCACGCCCGCGCCGGGTTTCACCGGTGCGACCACGTTCACCTACCACGCCAGCAACGGCAACGGGAACGGCAACGTCGCCACCGTGACCATCACCGTTGCCGCCGGGACGCCGACGGCGTCGGCCGATGCCTATGGCACTCCGTATCAGACGGTGCTGAGCGTGACGGCACCAGGCGTGCTCGGCAACGACGTCACCAATGGCGGTGGCGCCATGACGGCCCAGGTCGTCTCCACGGCGACCAGCGGCGCACTGACGCTCGCCGCGAACGGCGGCTTCGTCTACACGCCGAACGCCGGCTTCTCCGGCGGCGACAGCTTCACCTACCGCGCCACCAACGGCACGGGCCCGGGCAACACGGCCACGGTCACGATCAGTGTGGCTGCCCCGCCCATCTCGCCGCCCACGTCGGCCAACGACAGCTACAACGGCACGGAGGGCACGCCGCTCGCGGTGGCCGCGCCGGGCGTGCTCGCCAACGACACGAGCAACGGCGGGGGTGCGATGACAGCCGCCGTCGTCGCGAATCCCGGCAACGGCACGCTCACGCTCGGATCCGACGGCGGGTTCGTCTACACGCCTGCGCCGGGCTTCACGGGCACCGACACGTTCACCTACCGGGCCACCAACCTCGGCGGACCTGGCAACGTGGCCACGGTGTCGATTGCGGTGGCGGCCATCACCACGCCGCAGCCGCCCTCGAATTTCCGCATCATTGGCATGTCGGGCAGCGCGGTGACGTTCGCGTGGTCGCTGCCCACGAGCGGGCCCACGCCGGCGAGCCTGCAGCTCGAAGGCGGCTTCACGCCGGGCTCGGTACTCGGATCGCTGCCACTCGGCGTGACGCCCTCAGTCACTGTGTCGCTGCCGACCGGGTCGTTCTACCTCCGCCTGCGCACGTTGGCCGCCGGCCAGACGAGCGCCGCGTCGAATGAAGTGCTGGCGCACGTGAACGTGCCGGTGGCGCCGTCGGCGCCGGCCAACCTGCTGGGGCTGGTGGTGGGCAACACGCTCAGTCTGGCGTGGACCAACACGTTCGACGGCGGCGCCCCCACCAACGTGATTCTCGATGTGACCGGCGCCGTCGTGGGCTCGGCGCCGGTGGGCCCGGTCGAGACGTTCGGCGTGGCGGGGGTGCCCCCGGGCACCTACACCATCACGGCGCGCGCGACCAACGCCGCCGGCAGCAGCGCCCCGTCGACTCCGGTGACGCTGACCTTCCCTGCGACGTGCAGCGGCGCGCCGCTGGCGCCGGCCAACTTCGTGGCCTACAACGTCGGTGCGACGCTGTTCCTGGCGTGGAACACGGCGGCGAGCGGACCGGCGCCCACGGGCTACGTGCTGCAGTCGACGGGCGCCTTCGTCGGCGCCGTGCCGACGCCGCTGCGCGCGCTCAGCGCGCCAGTGCCGGCGGGCACCTACAATCTCAGCGTCATCGCCGCGAACGCCTGCGGGAACAGTGCGCCGACGGCCGTGCGGACGGTCACGATTCCGTAGCGACGGCGGCCTGAATCCACGCGCGCTGAGCCCGGTGGGCTCAGCGGGAAATCAGGTAGACTGCCTGCGCTTTCGAGCGGAGGAGATGCGATGCGTGGAATGATTTGGTTGATGGGCGCGGGGCTGGTGCTGAGTACGAGCGGCGCACCGATGGCGCAGTCTCAGGCGCCGGCTGCGCCGGCCGCCGACCCCGTGCGGGCGCTGGTGTCGCGGCTCGAACTCGAGCGCTACAAGGCCACGATCAAGGGCCTCACGCAGTTTGGCGACCGGCGGCAAGGCACCGAGCGCAACCGCAAGGCGGTCGACTGGATCGAGGCGCAGCTCAAGAGCTACGGCTGCCCCACCGAGCGCATCAAGTACGAGTTCAACCCGCCGCCGCCGAATCCGACGGCGGCCAATGCTGGCGCACGTCCCGCGCCGAATCCCAACGCCCGTGCCGTGGGAGGCGGGCGTCCCCGCGGCACCCGCACCCGCACCGGGGTGAACACCGATCCGCTGCGGCAGCCCGACGAGAAGCTGCGGGCGCTCAACAGCGAGCCCACCACGCCGGGCCCGCGCGAGCTCGTCTACTGCACCAAGGTGGGCACGTCGCGTCCCGACGAGATGTACATCGTGGGCGCCCACATGGACGGCCACGGCTGGGGCGAAGCCGCCAACGACGACGGCTCGGGCACCGCGCTCGTGATGGAGCTGGCGCGCGTGTTCAGCAGCCCCGATGTGCAGACCGAGCGCACGATCCGCTTTGCGCTCTGGAACAACGAGGAAACCGGATTGAACGGCGCCGCGGCCTACGTGGCCCAGCGCAAGGGCCTGCAGGGCAAGGAAGACCCGCCAGGATCGGGCAAGCTATCCCGAGCCGCGCTGGCTCGGCATGCTGCAGCACGACATGATGCTCTTCGACCACGGCATGCCGCGCGCCGATGGCACGATGAGCCCCGAGCAGCGCCCCGAGGCCGATGTGAACATCGAGTTCCAGAGCAACTCGCGCATGGCCGCCGAGTCGCAGAAGCTCGCGTGGTTCCTGCATGCGGCCAACGCCGAGTACGCCACCGACTATCCGGCGCAGGTCGGGCCGCACATGACCAACACCGACTCCACGCCGTTCATGGACGAGGTGGCCGCGGTGAGCCTGCGCGAGAACGAACGCGGCGTGCACGTCGGCAGCGGCTGGGATCCGCACTGGCACCAGCCGACCGACGTGTACGCCACGTTCTCGGACAAGGACTTCATGCTCGGCCTGAACGCCGCGCAGACCACGCTGTCGGGCGTGGCGCAGCTCACCGGCGCGAAGCTGAAGAAGTAGTTGGCCTAGTTGGCGCGGCGCCCGACGCGCTTGGCTTCCACGATCACGCCGGCGCTCGTGCAGGTCCAGTAGATGCTGCCGTTGCGCGCCACAGCCACGTCGGTGGGCTCGGGATCGCCTTCGTTGATCGAGCGCACCGCGCCGGTGCGCAGGTTCATGGCGCGCACGCGATTCCGTGCCGCCGTTGGCGCCCGGCACGCCGGGCGTCGGGCACCTCGGTCCACACCAGCGTCTCGCCCTTGTGGTCGAGCGCGATGCCGGTGGGCGACGCCAGGCCGGTCAGCAGCGGCGTGATCGCGCCGGTATCGATCGAGCGCTTCAGAATGACGCCCGCCGTCTTGCACGTCCAGTAGAGGTCACCGCGGCGCGACACCACGACATCCACCGGTTCCGGCTCGCCGTTCGAGATCACGAACTTGCCGAGGCCGTGAATCACCGACACGTTGTTGCGCGCCGCCCTGCGATCCGGGCACGCCCGGCGTCGGCACCTCGGTGTAGACCACGGCATTGCGACGGAACACGGTGATGCCCGACGGCCGGTTCAGGTTCGAGGCGAAGAGCGACACGCCGCCTTCTTCCATCAGGCGCAGAATGACGCCGGCCGACTTGCACGTCCAATAGACGTCGCCGTCCGAGGCCACCGCCAGGTTCGTCGGCTCCGGCTCACCCGGTCGTGATGTTCTCGAATCTCGCCGCTCTCGAGGTCGAGCCGCGAGACCCGGTTCCGGCCGCCCGCCGGGCCGGGCACGCCGGGCGTGGGCAGCTCGGTGAAGTAGAGCTCGTCGCTGCCCTGGATGGCGATGCCGGTGGGCCGATCCAGGCCGCGGGCGACGACCGAGAATCCGGTACTGCGGGGCCGGCGGCGGGGCCTGCTGCGTCTGCTGCGCTGTGGCGGGCGACACGACGCCCAGGAACGCCACCAGCGGTGGCGCCGATGACAGTCTTCATGTGTTGTCCTCCTCGTTCGGCCAGCCTGGAATGGCGGGCCGCATAGGTGAACAACCTGCGAGAGCGGGAAAGTTCCCGCGTCGCGATCGGCACATCCGCGGACCCGACGGTGCCACGTCGTATGATGCGGGCGTGACCGACGAGCGTCGCGCCCGCTTCGACGCCGAAGCCGTCGTGCATCTGCGGCGCCGTCTACCACGCCGCCTATCGCCTGACCCGGGATGCCGACCGGGCGCGCGACCTCACGCAGGACGCGCATGCTGCGGGCGTTTCGCGCCTTCGACACCTTCACGCCGGGAACGAATGCGCGCGCCTGGCTGTTGAAGATCGTCATACAGCGTCTTCGTCAACCAGTACCATCGCGATCGCCGCGCGCCGGCCACGCAGTCGATCGAGGCGCTCGAGATGCAGCACGGATTCGAACCGGTGTCCCCGCCCGCGCCCGTGCCCGATCCGTGGCAGCCGCAGGGCTGGAGCGAGCCGGCGTGTCCGCACTGCGCTCGAAGCGCTGCCCGACGACTTCCGTGCCGACGGTGCTGCTCGTGGACGTCGAAGAGCTCAGCTACGAGGAGGCGGCCGTCGTGATGGACTGCGCGGTGGGCACGGTGCGATCGCGGCTGTTCCGCGCGCGCCGGCTGCTGGCGGCCGCGCTGCGCGATCTGGCCCTGGCGCAGCGGCGCGTGACCACGACGACGGAGGTGCCGATGAGTGCATCGGCGCATCCCGACGAACGCGCTGCAGGACTTCCTCGACGGGCGCCTGAGCGGCGTGGCCGCCGAGCAGGTGCGCGCGCACCTCGCGACGTGCGCGTCCTGCCAGGCGGTGCGCGACGAACTCACGACCGCGCGTGAGGCGCTGGCGACCCTGCGCGGCGACGACATCGCCGATGCCGGCCGACCTGCTCGCCTCGGTGCAGCGCAGCCTCGCGGCCGAGGCCGCGACGGCGCTCAACCCTGCGCCGATCCCCACCGGCGGGTCAACGCCGGCGCCAGCGAGGCCGCCACCAGGCGCCGGCGCTGGTTCGCGGTCGCGGCGGCGGCGGCCGTGGTGGTCGCGTACCTCGCGCTCGGCAATCGCGCCACGCCGCTCGACCTGCCGGCCCAGGCGGCCCGCGACCTCGGCTGCGGTAGGGTCGCGCACGCTGCCGCTCGAGCTGCGCACGGAGCGACGCCGCTGCGCTCGAGCGATACTTCGCGGCAACGCCTGCCGGCCCGCGCGTGCGGGTCATCGACCTGGCCATGATGAGCATCGCGCTCGAGGGCGGCGTTCGGCACACGCTCGACGGCCGCGCAGAGCGCGCTCTACAGCTATCGCACGCCGTCCGGGGCGCGTCTGGTCTGCCAGATGTACGAGGGCGAGCTGGCGGATCTTCCGCCATCCGAGCGACGTCGCGCGAACAGAATGGCTTCCGCTTTCAGATCTACACCCGCGGCGCCGTCACGCTCGTGTTCTGGCAGGAGGGCGACCTGGTGTGCGTGCTGGCGTCCGAGCTCCCTGCCGTCGAGGTCGTCGCGCTCGCGGTCGCCAAGGCGATGGCGCCGGCCTAGACGCAAGGCCGCCGTCCGAGCCGCGCGATCACTGGTCGACGGGAGCGTATTGCGCTACGGCTGTATGGTAGGCTGGCGGTATGGTCAAAATGACCTTCACGCTGGATGACCAGACCGTCGCGAAGCTGCGCCGCGCGGCCGAGCGGCACAACAAGCCTCAGAGCTGGGTCGTGCGCGAGGCGGTGGCCGACTACGCCGCGAAAAGCGACATGCTCACGCCGGAGGAGCAGGCGCGGATGCTCGCAGCGCTCGAGCGGTTCAAGCGCACGCCCATCACGGGCACGTCCGCCGACGTCGATCGCGAGATCGCCGAGATCCGGGCCTCGCGGCGCGCCTCGAGCCTGAAGCGGACGCCGCGGTGAACGTGCACCTCGACACGTCGGCACTGGTCGGCGCATTCGCGGGCTCGCGTCCAGAGATCGAACGGCTGACGAGCCTGCTGTCTGACGGGCACCGCCTCAGCGTGTCCACCGTCGCGCTCTACGAGTGGCTCCGCGGCCCGCGAATCGACGCTGAACTCGAGATCCAGGCCAGCCTCGTTCCGCCCGAATCCGTATGCCCATTCGGTACGGAGGAAGCCGCCCTCGCCGCGCGGCTCTATCAGACGGTCCGTCGTCCCCGCGGCCGCGATCTCGACTTGGCCATTGCCGCCTGCGCCCTCGCGCACGACGCCGTGCTGTGGACCCTCAATCGCAAGGACTTCGACGACATCCCGGGACTCGAGCTGCTCTAGCGTCCAACGGCTCTCCTTCCCTGCCCTCTGGATTGAGTTGACTCGCAGCGGCTGCTCAGAGTCCACTCAGCGCATCATGTCGATGCGTCCCGTTGCTCCCCCGGCTGTTCTCTCGGCCGCTCTGTGCGCACTGTTCCTGGCCGCGCCCGCGATGCGCGCGCAAACGGCCGCGCCGGCCCAGCCCGCGGCGCCCGCGGCCCAGGTCGTGGTCGCAGGACCTGTCGGGCCCAGCCCGTACGACATCGTGCGCGGCTGGCACAAGCCGTTTGCCCAACCCGGCTTCGCCTTCGGCGGCAACTCGGGCGTGTTCGCCGAGTCGCCGGATCGCATCATCATCGCGCAGCGCGGCGAGTTTCGCCTGCCCACGCCGGTGCCGCCCGAGTTCAGCGGGTTTGCCGGCTCACTCAAGATGAACGTGCTCACGCTGGCCGATCAGCGCGTGTGGAAGAACTGCCTCTACACGCTCGACAAGAACGGCGTGGTGAAGGAACGTTGGACGCAGTGGGACTCGCTGTGTGAGGGCTCGCCTGGCCCCGGGCCGCACCGCGTGCGCATCAGCCCCTACGATCCGGCCAAGCGCGTGTGGGTCATCAACGAGACGTTCCACACCATCTACGTCTTCTCGAACGACGGCAAGCAGTTGCTGAAGACGCTGGGCGAGAAGAACGTGCCGGGCAGCGACGCCACACATTTCGCCAAGCCGCAGGACGTGGCCTTCCTGCCCGACGGCCGCATCCTCATCGCCGACGGCCTCGACAACCATCGCGTGATGATCATGGACAAGGACGTGAACTACCTGGGCGAGTTCGGCGGCAAGGGCTCGGGCCCCGGACAGTTCAACGGCGTGCATGCGGTGGCCGTGGGCCCCGGCGGCCGCATCTTCGCGCTGGATCGCAGCGGCGGCCGCATCAACGTGTTCCGGACCACGCCCGACCCGAAGAAGGTCGAGTTCGTGGCCGCGTTCCCCGGCTTCTCGCTGCCGCTCGACCTCATCGTCAACGACGACAGCCTGTGGGTGACCGACCTGAAGCCACTGCGCTTCGTGAAGCTCGACTTCAGCGGCAACCATCTCTACACATGGCTCGTGCCGAGCACGTTGCCCGACGGCTATCTCGAGGTGCACACGTTCTCGGTGGATTCCGCCGGCAATCTCTACGGCGGCGACAACCAGTACCGGCCGCACGCAGAAGTTCGTGCCCAAGGCGGGCGCCGATCCGAAGCAGCTCATCCGCGCGCCCTGGGTCGCGCGCTGACTGCCGCTGCGCCATCGGCCCTACTTGAGAGGTAGCGTCTCGCCGGGCAGCGCGGGCGTGTGCACCGGACGCCGTCGCGCCCTGGTGGCCTGCTCGAAGGCGTAGCCCAGACCCAGCAACTTGCCTTCGCTGAAGGCCGGGCCCACGAACGAGATGCCCACCGGCAGCCGATCGCTCGTGAAGCCCGCCGGCACGATCAGATCCGGAAAGCCCGACAGGTTGGCCAAGTTCGATCCCGAGGCCGCTCCGCCCCCCGGCACGTCCGGCGGCGCCGCGATGAGCTCTGGCCGGCGCGACGACGTGGGATAGACCATGGCGTCGAGCGTGTTCGACGTGATCACGCCCGCGAGCGTCGCGCGCACGAGCGGCAGGCCGTGGTCGCGCACCGCGGTGTAGCGATAGCCGTCGATCGCTCCACTCGCCGCCTCGCGCTTGAAGAGCGTCCAGCGCGGCGGATTCGGCCCGGCGCCATCAGCGCGCGTGGATGCGATCTTGTCCGACCGCTCGATCATCTCGGCCAGCGTCTTCGGGAACCCTGGCTTGAGCGTGGCCAGATACGCGCCGATCTGCACCGGGAACTCGGGATACCGCACGGCGGTGTAGAACTCGCCCTTCGCGTCGAGCAGCCACTTCGGAAAGCGCACGTCCACGACCGTGGCGCCCGCGGCTCGCATGGCCGTGAGCGCGGCCTCGATCACCCAGTCCACCTCCGCGTCCTGACCCATGAAATCGCGGGCGATGCCGATGCGCGCGCCCTTGAGCGCGTCGGCCTTCAGAAAGGTCGTGTAGTCGGCGACGAACCGGCCGGCGCTGGCCGTGGTGGCGGCATCGGCCGCGTCTACGCCGGTCATCACGCCGAGTGCTACGGCCACGTCGGCCACGTTGCGCGCCATCGGTCCGCCGGTGTCGAAGCTGAGCGCCAGCGGAATGATGCCGTCGCGGCTGAGCAACCCGAGCGTGGGCTTCAGGCCGACGATGCCGTTGGCCGTGGACGGTCCCCGCACCGAGCCGCCGGTGTCGGTGCCCAGGCCGAGCGTGGCGTAGCCGGCGGCAATCGAGGCGCCGGTGCCGCCCGACGAGCCCGACGGCGAACGCAGCGGGTCGTGCGGGTTGTGCGTCTGGCCGCCGAGCGAGCTGAACGCCCCGCCCGAGGCAAACTCCGACAGGTTCACCTTGGCCAGGATGATGGCGCCGGCGTCACGCAGCTTCTTCACCACGAACGCGTCATCGGGCGGCACCGACCCTTCGAGCAGCAGCGACCCGCCGGTGGTGGGCAGATCGAAGGTGTCGAAGTTGTCCTTCAGCACGATCGGAATGCCGTGGAGCGGCGAGCGCTTGCCCTTGGCCTTGCGTTCGACGTCGAGTGCGCGCGCCTGTTCGAGGGCTTTGGGATTGAGCGTGATGACCGCGTTCAGTTGCGGGCCCTTGTTGTCGTAGGCCTCGATGCGCGCCAGGCTGAGCTGCACCAGCCGCTCGCTCGTGAGGGTGCCGGCGTCCATGGCCGCGGCCAGCTGCTGGATGGTGGCCGAGTCGAGATCGACGGCCTGCGCCAGCACCAGTGCGGGAAGGAGCAGCGCCACAGCCAGCGCAGGGATCAGAAACCGACGGACACACATCATGGCAATCTCCAAGGGCGCAACCACGCCGGAGTCAGTAGCGCTGCACGAACTTCAGCTGCTCCATCCGCTCGAAGTCACTGTCGAGTGACCACACCAGGGCTCCCGCTTCGTGCGCGAGGCCGCCGATCAGGAGATCGGTGAGCGCAAAGCGCTGACCGGTGTCGGCCGCGCGTGCGATCCAGTCGTCGAGCACCCCCCAGGTGTCTTCGCTGGGCACGAGCAGTGGCAGGGCGCTGAAGGCCCGGCGGAAGGCTTTGCGGTCTTGCTTCGCGGTGCCGGCCCATAGTTCCAGCCGCACCGGCAACGCGAGCGCCACTTCGTCTCCGTCGAGGAGGCTGTGCAGGGTGTCAGCGATCTCGCCGGCCGGCCGCCGCCGCGTGGCGACCCACACCGACGTGTCCACCACGATCATGGCCGTGCCCGCGGCACGCGCTTCCGATCCTTCCGCCGCACCTCGGCGGGATCGAAGTCGAAGCGAATGGAGCCCATGAGCGTCTTCAGCTCGTCGATGCGCTGGCGCCGCACCAGCTCGCGCAAGGCGAAGACGACCGTGTCGGTCTTCGACTTGAAGCCCACGGCCGTGCGGGCTTGTTCCATCAGGGCTTCTGGAAGGTCGAGGGTCGTACGCATACGATTACCCTAGAATCGTATGCCTCCAGGTGTCAATCGTCCAACGCTTTGTATGCATGGCAGCCCATCTAGTGGAAGTGGCCGTGTTCGGGCGACCACACCTTGCCCGGCATCGCCGTTGCCGACGAGGATTCCCCGTAGCCGAGCACCCCGGCCGCCACGCCGCCGAGAATGGCCGCGGCCACCAGCGCCATCAGCACGCGGCTCGTCCATGGGGACGACGCGGACTTGGTTTCGCAGCAGTTCTTCCGCTTCTTGCCGCTGCCGCACGCACACAGATCGTTCCGGCCGGGCTTCGTATGACGGGACATGGGTGGTTCTCGCTTTCCGTCCCCCGCCGGCTTTCCGTGCCCGGCTCGTGGGAACCTGCCGATCCTGTCGATCTCGGGCGGGTGGGTCAAGCCGCCTTCGCGGCTTCGCCGCTTCGGCGCGCCAGGGCCGCCTTCGCGGTCGCCTTCGCGCCTTCGTCGCTACGGCGTCCCGCTTCGGCGCCCAAGGGGGGCGATCCCAGCGTATGATTCCGGGTCATGACGCTCATCACCGCCTTCCGCCCCGTTCTCGCAGCCGTGCTGCTCACCGCGATGGCCCTGCCGGTGTCGCCCGCCTTCGCCCAGGCCACCGCCAAGCCCTTCGAGCCCACCGTGGGCCAGGCTGGCAAAGACGTGGTGTGGGTACCCACGCCGCAGCTGCTCGTGGAGAAGATGCTCGACCTGGCCAAGATCACCCCGCAGGACCTGCACTACGACTTGGGCTCGGGCGACGGGCGCACCGTCATCACCGCGGCCAAGCGCGGCGCCAGGTCGTTCGGCATCGAATACAACCCCGACATGGTGGAGCTGTCGCGCAAGAACGCCGTCGCCGCCAAGGTGTCGGCGGATCGCGCCACGTTCGTGCAGGCCGACCTCTTCGAGACCGAC
Organism: uncultured Acidobacteriota bacterium; assembly: GCA_963814395.1. Taxonomy (GTDB): domain Bacteria; phylum Acidobacteriota; class Vicinamibacteria; order Vicinamibacterales; family UBA2999; genus CADEFD01. The sequence continues at coordinate 62,978 of CAWFCS010000014.1, read as the reverse complement.
TTCTCGAAGGCCAACGTCGTGACGCTGTTCCTGTTGCCTTCGATCAACATGAAGCTGCGCGACAAGATCCTTGCCATGGCGCCCGGCACGCGCATCGTGGCCAACACCTTCACGATGGAGGACTGGGCGGCCGACCAGACCGAGACCGTCTCGGGCGATTGCGTGAGCTGGTGCACGGCGCTGCTGTGGATCGTGCCCGCGAACGTGGCCGGCACCTGGCAGTTTGGCTCCAGCGCGCTCACCCTTACCCAGACCTTCCAGAAGCTCGAGGGCACACTCGGCGGCGCAGCCATCACCGACGCCAAGATGACCGGGGACGAGATCAGCTTCACGGTGGGCGGCGGCCCGCGCTACACCGGCAAGCTGAAGGGCAACACCATCACCGGCACCATCACCGGCGGACCCGGCGGCACGTTCACCGCGACCAAGAAGTAGATGGCGTCGCTGACGCGCCTCGCGATCGCGCTCACGGCGCTGGCCGCCCTCTTGGCCGGCCTGCCGGCCGGCCTTGGAGTCGCTGCGCCTCGCCTGAGCGCGCAGACCAGCGACTACCCGCACGCGTTTCCCCGCAAGGGCGTCACGCAGATCTTCGACAACCCGCGCGTCACGGTGTGGGAAGTGAACTGGCGCCACGGCGACGAACAGCCGGTGCACCGGCACACGTACGACATGGCCGGTGTCTACCTGCGCTTCGGCATCATCACCGTGACGGCCCTCGACGGCACGGCCAACACCGGCGCGGAGTTCGCGGTGCCGCGCCCCTACTTCCAGGTGAAGGGCATCACGCACCGGGAAGAGGCGCACGCGCCGGGCACGCCCGGAGCGGCTCGCCATCATGGTGGACCTGAAGGATGCGGCCACCGACATGATGATGATCGACGACCCCGAGCCGTCGTCATACCCGCGCGACGGGGCCAAGAACGTGCTCGAGAACCCGCGCATCCGCATGTGGGACTACACCTACCAGGCGAAGGGACCGGCGGTGAAGCGGGTCTACCGCAACGACGTGGTGGAAGTGGTGGTCACCGGCGGCACGATCACGGTGACCGGGCCGAGCGGCAAGCCCGAGACGCGCGTGCTGGCCGAGAAGCAGGCGCGCTACATCCGGCGCGGCACGGTGCAGACCGAGCAGGGCGTGAGCGGATCGCCGCGGGTGATGGCGATTGAGCTGAAGTAGTTAGTCGAGCCCGGCCCCGAGCCCCAGCGGTTAGAACGTCTTCCGCGCCACCCACTCGCGAAAGAGGGAGTCGGTCACCACGTAGGTGGGCCCGTCCTTCATCACGACGTCCTGCTTCACGAGCGCGGTGAGCGCCGCCTGCACGCTCGACGCCCCCGCCAGGCGATGTTTGGTGCGCACGCCGGCCGACAGCATCTCGCGGCCGTCCTCGAGCACGAGCGCCCGTAGCGCCGCGCGCTGCGCCAGCGTGAGGCGCTGCCACGATTCCTCGAACATCGTGTGCTGCTCGTCGAGCAGGCGCGTCAGCGTGCGATGCAGGTCGTCGAGCCCCACCCGGCGCCGCGCCCCGTCGTGCACGTCGTCCCAGGTTTCGTGGGCGAGCCGCTGCACGTCGTAGGGCACGTTGCCGGCCAGGTCGACGATGGCGGCACCGAGTCCCTCTTCGGGCGCGATGCCGCTTGCCGTGAAGCGCTGTTCGAGCCAGTCGCCGAACTCATCGGCGTCGATCTTCTGCAGACGCACGACCGGTCCGGCCTTGTAGAACGGCCGCTTGGGCGTGAGCATCTTCTCCATCAGCGACGGCTCGGAACCGGCGAACACGTAGCCCACCTGGCGCTGGTCCTGCACGGCGGCGCGCAGCGCCTGTTCGACGTTGCCCTCGTCGAACGACTCCACGGCCTGGAACTCGTCGAGCATGATGGCCATGCGCTGCTTGCGAGCCGCGGCGATGCGGGCCGGCAGCGCGAACACCTCGGCGGCGAGACGCGCCGTATCGCGGGCCGTGCGCACGGCCGGAAAGGCCAGGCTGAAGCCGCTGTCGCCGCTGGTCTTGGCATCGAAGCGCACTTCGGGCCGCACGCTGTCGAGCAGGTCGCTGGTCCAGCGGCGCAGGCGGCTCACGGGCGTGTCGGCGGCCACCAGCGCGCGCGCGTACGACTCCAGGAAGCCGACATACGAGCTGGACGCGGCCACCGTCACTTCCACCGTGAGCAGGCCCTCCCGCGCCAGGCTGCGCAGCACGTCGCGCACGAGCGACGACTTACCGTAGCGGCGCGGAGAGATCAGAAACACCTTCTGCCCCGCCGTCAGGTCGCGGCGCAGCCGGTCGCGCTCGCCGACCCGATTGGCGAACGCGTCGGAGGTGACGATTTCGCCGTAGACGAAGGGATTGGTCGCAGCCGCCATTACGGCATTATACGTAATCATTACGTAGATCCGCGTAGCGACCGGGCAGGCAGCTCGGCCGGGGGCCGGAAGAGCGTATCGATCTCGGATAGACTGACGATTGTGTCAGGGCCCGAGTTCCAGAGCGCAGCCGGCCGGCGTGGAGACGACGCCGCGATCAACGCCGCGGATCTGGCCGCGCTCGGACGGATGGCCGGCGGCGATCACGCAGCCCTGGCCGACATCTACGATCGCCACGCCACCGGCGTCTACTCGCTGGCCCTGAGAATCGTGCGGCGTCCCGAGGACGCCGAAGACGTCACCCAACAAGTCTTCACGCAGGCCTGGCGCACCGCCGCCCGCTACGACCACGCCCGCGGCGCCGTGGCCGCCTGGCTGCTGATGATGGCGCGGTCGCGGGCCATCGATTGCCTGCGCCGGCACGACGCTGCACGCAGCGACGACGGCAACGACTCGCACCTGGCCGCAATCCCCGACCCGGGCCCGAGCGTAGAGCATGTAGTGGCAACCCGCGAACAGGTCGAGCATGCGCGTGCGGCGCTGAACGGGTTGTCGCCCGAGCAGCGTCAGGCGATCGAGCTGGCCTATTACGGCGGGCTGACCCACAGCGAGATCGCGCAGCAGACGTCGACGCCGCTTGGCACCGTGAAGACCCGCGTGCGCAGCGCCCTGCAGGTCTTGCGCGCGGCCCTGGCTCCGGCCGGGCAGGCGGGAAGCCGGCCATGACCCACGCCGAGCAGGAAGACCTGCGCGTGCTCGACGCGCTCGCGCGCGTTGTGCCTCAACAGGCACCACCCCCGGCCCTGCGGGCCCGGGTGCTGGCGGCCGCGCTGGCGGAAGCCCAGGAACCGGCCGTCGTGGGCGGCTCCCCCACGCGGCCCGCGCCGACTCCGTTCGTGGCCCGCGCGGTGACCCCCGATGCGGCGGTCGCGCCTGCCAACCGGTGGCCCTGGTTGCTTGCGGCGGCAGCCGCGGTGCTGGCCGTGGGCACCTCGCTCGGCTGGTGGTCGGCGCGAAACGAGATCCAGCGCCTGCAGTCCACCATCGCCGACCTGCGGACCAGTGCCACGGAACTGCTGAACGTGCGGGCGGAGTTCGGCCGTGAGCAAACCGCGCGTCAGCGCGCTGCCACGATTCTGAGCGCGTCGGACGTCACCTATACCGCGCTCGCCGGGGTCATGCCCGCCGGGGTCGCGCGCGCCCGCGTCTATGTGAGTCCCACGCGCGGCATGCTGATGGCCGCCGAAGGCCTGCCCGCGCTGCCCAGCGGACGGGTCTACCAGCTCTGGTCGATTGTGGCCGGCCAGCCCGTGAGCGGCGGCGTCTTCGAACTCGACGCCAGCGGCCGCGCCCAGGTGCTGGCCGATGCCCCCCCCGGAGCCGCGGCCGCATTCGCCGTCACGATCGAGCCCACCGGCGGCGTCCCGGCGCCGACAGGCGACAAAGTGCTGCTCGGCATCCCCGCCAACTGACCCCGACCGCGACGAGGCCACCGTGCGCTCACAGGGTCCGGCCGCGGCCACCAACCCCTTCATCCTCGTCAATGCGTCGGGCACCGATCTGCAACGCACCGACCGTTTCGAGTTTCAGGCGCTGCGCCTCGGGCTCAGCTATCGCTTCTGAAGCGCGCGCTGCCCGCACTCGCGAACGCGCTCGCCGCTCTCCCAGCGAGCGTGGTTCGACGGGCTACCTGGCTGGCGCGGTGCGCGCGCACAGGGCCACGTCGGTGTAGAACGCACCGGTGTTGCGCTCGCGCTCCACCGTGGCCCGCACGGCGGCGGCATTCTTGGCCACGCCCGCCATGGCCTGGTCGGCCACGACCTGCAGGTACAGCGCGTTTGGACGCAGAAGCGTGGCGCGCATGAAGATCCACTTGCCGATCGCGCCTGCGGCAGTGCGCTCGCGCACGTTCATGATCGTGGTGCCCTGCAGCACTGAGGCATACGCGTCGTAGCGGTCAGGCGCGTCGCCGGGTTCCTGCCAGGTCGTGTCGTAGACGCGCGCCCGCGCACTGCGCGCGATCGTGAGCGACACCGGCACCTCGTCGGCGTCGCCGTCGAGCGGCAGGCAGCGCCACACGCCGAGCAGCGCCGGGTTGAGGTCGATCAGGGGATCGGCATCGAGCGGGAACTCGGATTCATAACAGCCGGAGGCGAAGACCACCAACACCGCGAGCAGCGTCATGCGGCGCGTCAGCATTTGGGCAGCGCCGAGCGCTCCACGCTGAGTCCGAACGCCGGCCGCAGGAAGGTGCCGAGCACATTGCCGGCAAAGGCGCACGGCAGCCACAGCCACCCGTGCAGACTGCCCGAGGCGATGCCGCTGAAATAGGCGCCGATGTTGCAGCCGTAGGCGATGCGCGCGCCGTAGCCCAGCATCACGCCGCCCACGATGGCTGCGGCCAGCGAGCGCGCGGGAATGCGCCACACCGGCGCGAAGCGTCCAGCGAGCAGCGCCGCGAGCAGCGCGCCCAGCACGATGCCCCCATCCATCACCGAGGTGACGTCCGCAAATACGCTGCCCCGCAGGGCGGCCAGCTGGCCGGGCGACGACCAATAGGGCCAGGTGCCAACCGGCACGCCGAAGGCGGCCAGGGCCTTGGCGCCCCAGAGCGCGAAGGCCGACGTGACGCCCCACGGACGGCCGGCAATGAGTAGGGTGGCGAGGTTCACCGACGCGAGGCCCACCGCGCCCGCCACGAGCGGCCACGGACCGCGCAGCCAGCGCGGCCGGCGCGCCGGTAGCGGCGTCTCGACCAGCTGTCCGTACCTCCGCTTCTCGACTATCACCGTGAGCACGCTGATGGCGCCGAACACGGCGAGGCTGAGCGCGAGCGCGCCGACCGGGCCGTACCACGCCACGAGCGACGCGGCTGGATACACCGGCAATGATGCCCAAAAAGACGAGTGCGCCGTGGCGATGACCGAACCGGCGATGAACGCCAGCAGCGTGACCACCATGCGCGTGCTGCCGCCGCCCACGCTGAAGAGCGTGCCCGAGGCGCAGCCGCCACCGAGTTGCATGCCGATGCCGAACACGAAGGCGCCGATCACCACCGGCAAGCCGGGCGGCTGCACGAGCCCGTTCAGCCGCAGGCCGAACGCCTCGCCCTGGGCCAGCAACGGGAAGAACACGGCGCAGGTGAGGGCGAGCATCAGCATCTGGGCGCGCACCCCTTCACCTCGCCCGTCCGCAATGAACACCCGCCACGCCGTGGTGAAGCCGAAGGCCGCGTGGTAGAGCACCAGGCCCGCCGCGGTGCCCACCAGGAACAGCGCGCCGATGCGCCAGCCGTACGACGTGTAGAGCAGCCCTGCGCTGAGCGCGATCACGGCTGCGGCCACGAGCGGTCCCGGCGTGAAGACCCGGGACTCGGCGCGCGTGAGGGACCCGGCGGCGGGCGACGCGACTGCGCTCATGGAGCCATCCTGTCGTCTGGGGTGACGCGCGTCAAGCGCGGGCCGGAGCGCCGCGCAGCACGAACTCGGCGCAGCGATCGCCGATCATCAGCGACGCGGCCTCCGGGGGCGCGTTCACGATGTCGGGCATGACGGCGGCGCCCGCCACGCGCAGGCCCTGCACGCCGTGCACGGCCAGCGTGGCATCGACGACGGCGGCGGGGTCGGTGACCGGCCCCATCGCGCACGTGCCGGCCAGGTGTCCGCACGGCGCCGCCACCGCGCGCACCAAGCCCGGCAGGTCGGTCGCGGCCTGAGCGACGGCGGTCGCTGCCGTTTCCTCGCCGCGGAAGCGATCGAGCGCCGTGCCGGTCATCACCATCCGGCCCAGCCGCAGCCCCTGCACGAGCGCCGTCATGTCGGCCGCGGTGCTCAGCGCGTTGACGCTCACGATCGGCGCCTCGGCGGGATTGCCCGGGGCGAGCGTGACGGCCCCGCGCGAGGACGGCCGCACGAGAATCACGTCGAGCCCGAGCTCCGGAGCGGTGCCAGCTCGACGCTCCACGAAATCCATCTGCAGGTCGGGGGGCGAGGCGTTCAGCGACACGGTGAACATCCCGGCGGACACGGTGGAGGCCGGCAACGTCTGCACGGCCGGCAGCGCTGGATAGCGGATCGGCAACCTGAGCTGATCGTGGGCGTTGCGACCCACGCCCGGGCGATCGATCACCACGGGCAGGCCCGCCGCGCGCAGGGCGGCGGCCGGGCCGATCCCCGACAGCATCAACAGCTGAGCGGCGCGGGCCGGCGCGGCGCACAGCAGCACGGCCCGTTCCGCGCGCACCACGTACCGGGTGCCGCCCACCAGGTATTCGACGCCCACCGCGCGCGTGCCCTCCATCACGACGCGGCTCACGTGAGCGCCGGTCACGACCGACACGGTGCTCCGGTCGCGCACGGGCGTGAGCAAGGCGGCCTCGAGGGTGTGTGGACGGTCGTCGAGCATGGCCTTCTGGTAGTAGCCGGCCACGCTCTGCGAGCGCGGGCCATTGAAGTCGTGCCGCGAATCCTGCAGGAACCCGCTCGGCACGCAGGCCATCAGGAAGGCGCGATGGGCCAGATGCGGGTCCCAGCAGTGCATCACCGAGAGCGGCCCGTCGCCGCCGCGCGAGGCGCTGGCCCCGGCCTCGTAGCGTTCGAGGCGCTTGAAGGCCGGCACCACGTCGGCGTAGCCCCACCCCGGGTTGCCGCGATCGCGCCAGCCGTCGAAGCTGGCCTCGTGGCCGCGCACGAAGGGCGGCAGCTCGGCGAGCGGCGTGGTGGCTGCCGGGGTCGTCGGGCGCTGCCAGGGCGGCGCATCGAGGACGAGCACCACGCGCAGGGCCGGATCCTGGGCCAACCGGTAGACCGCGGCATAGGCGGCAGGGTCGCCTCCCACTACGACGACGTCTGCCGCGCGAGCCGGCCCGGCCGGCGCCTGGGTGCGGCCCATGAGCCAGCCGAGGGGAGCGGCGCCGGTGGTCGCCAGGAAGCTGCGTCGAGTGAGCGCGGACGTCATCGTGGGCACACATTACCGCGCCCAGCCGGAAAAACCACACGTGGCAGGAAGGACTTCCCACGCCCGCGCCCGTCCGCCCGTGAATCGGCGTCTGCAGCGGCACCGCCGCTTGGCACGGGACGTGCGACTCACCCAAACGTCAGGGCCGTGCTGTTCGCCGTGGGGCGGATTCCGCCGGCCGAGGAGGAATCATGACCAGCACTTGGACCCACCGGGCTCGTCACACGATGGCACTGGCCAGCCTGTCGCTCGCGGGCGTGCTGCTGGCCTCGCCGGCACCGGCGCAGACCACCACCGGCTCCACCGGCGACTATCTCTTCCGCACCTACTGTGCGGCCTGTCACGGCACGAGCGCGAAGGGCGACGGCGCACTGGCCGCCTCGATGCGCACCCGCCCGGCCGACCTCACCGAGATCGCCAAACGCAACCAGGGGACGTTTCCGAAGGAACTGGTCCACCGCATGATCGACGGCCGCACCCCGGTCAAGGGTCACGGCGGCGCCGACATGCCGGTGTGGGGCGACGTGTTCACGCGCGCCGTGGAAGGCGGCGACCCCATCGTGGTGCAGAAGCGCATCGAGGCGCTGGTCGCGTATCTCGAGGGCATCCAGGCCCGCACGGCCTACTGACGCGTTGACACGCCCGGCAGAGATGGCGCACGCTGTGCCGCACCTTTCTCGGGAGGTTCGGCATGCGGATTGGCGGCGCCCTGCTCACCATCTGTCTCCTCGTGCTCGAGATGCCCGCCCGGGCCCAGGCCCCGGCGTGGCAGCTCTCGGCGACCGTGGCCGAAAGCTGCAGCTGCACCATCTCGTGCCCGTGCAACTTCGGCGGCTCGCCCAACCGCATGCCGTGCGAAGGCAACCGGATGATCGCCATCGACTCGGGCCGCTACGGCGACGTCGATCTCGCGGGGGTGCAGTTCCTCGTGACCTTCAACATGGGGACGTGGTCGAAGATCTACGTGAGCGACAAGGTGTCGCCCCAGCAGGAGAAGGCGGTGGAGGCGCTGCTGCCGCTGGCGTTCGCCGGATTCCACCGCGGCATGTTGTCGTTCAGCAAGGTGCCGATCACGATGGACGCGACCGACGCGCGCGTGCGCTTCTCCACGCCTGAATCGTCGGTGGAGATGGAAGTGGTGCGCGGCTTCAACGGCCAGGCCATCAAGGTGCTGAACCTGCCAGGCGCGGCCCTGCAGGACTACACGCAGTTCAAGAGCGTCCTGCATCAGCACACGAGCGCCACGCATCAGTGGAAACATTCCGGCACCAACGGCTTCGTGTCGAAGATGACCGTCGCGAGCAAGCCCTAGCGGCCCGCCGGTCTGGAGACGTGATGACCGTGGCCCACAAGGTTCTGCGCGCGAGTGCCGCGCTCGTGCTCGCGTTCGCCTGCAGCGGGCCGGCGCACGCGCAGCCCGCAGCCAGTTACACCAGCGGCAGCGAGTTCTATCTGGCCTACCGCGCGGCCTTCGACAAGGCGACCTCCTTCGACGAGCTGTTGCCGTGGGCGGCGAAGGCGCGCCGTGAGCAGATCGCCAACGCGCCGGCCACCGAGCGGGCGGAAGCGTTCGCCATGGTCAAGATGTTCGACGATCGCGTCAACGTGACGGTCGTGAAAGAGACGCCGTCGGCCTCCGGCGCGGAGCTGCAGGTCGAGGGCATCAGCGCAGAAAGTCAGAGCAAGGCCACCGGCGTCATCACGCTCGTGAAGGAAGACGGCGCCTGGAAGATCGACCGCGAGAGCTGGCGGCGCGGCGCGGGTCAGTGATGCGTCCGTGGTGCCGTCGCTTTGCGGGTGCTATCGCCCCGGCGGCCGCGGCGCCGGCCGCGGTTCGAGCACGAGCGTATTGCCGACGTATTCGGTGATCGAGAGACGGCACGAGGGCGCGTCGCCGATGAAGCGCGTGGCGTGCCAGGTGTTCGACGGCACGTAGACGACGTCCCCTTCGCTGGCGATGAAGGGCTCCTGCCCTTCGAAGGCGTAGCGGATCTTGCCGGTGAAGACCAGCCACGCCTCAGCGCTCTCCGGATGGAAGTGGCCCTTGTCGCTCACGTCGAGCGGGAGCGCGTTCTTCTCGTAGCCGTAGATCACGAGCATCTCGCTCTTGTCGTCACGCACGAAGCGTCCACCGGTGTACTTCGGGTTCTTGCCGCCCTCGTCGTGGATGTTCACGTGCGGGCTGTTGAACTCGTCGTAGCGGCCGGGCGTGCGGTTGATGGTGGTGCGCATCCAGGCGGCGCCGGCCGGTGGCGCCTGCGCGGGCACGGCCGCCGTATCGGCCACGTAGTAGGTCTTCGCGTTCGACACGTTCAACACGAAGCGCAGGCTCGGCGTCGTCCCGATCGTCTCCACCGAGAACACGGTCTGCCTCGGGATGTTCACGAGTGAGCCGCGCGTGGCCACGAGCGGCGCCTGACCCTCGATCATGACGCGCACGTCGCCTTCGACCACGGCGAACCACTCCCGCGTGTCGGGATGGAAGCGCGGGCTCTGGATGGCGCCCGGCGCGGCCGCGACGTAGTGGGCCATGAGCCGTCCGTCGTCGAAGAGCGCCTCGGTCCAGCCGGCCTGTCCGAGGTGTTTCGCCTTCACGTCCGCCACCTTGATCCACGGCACGAGGCCGGTGCGATACCCGGGCGTCGCCGTGGGCTTCGAGGCCCAGACCGACGTCGGCACCGGGCGCGGACCCGCCACGGGCGGCGGCGCGGGATTCTGTGCGTGAGCAGGTGACGACATCAGCGCGAGGACAAGAGCGGCGGCAGTCGCGATGCGCATGCGCGCATTCTACGCCTCAGTTGCCGCGGGTGCGACGCGCGGGCTGTGGCAGCGGGACACGCCCAGAGCCCCTAGTCCCTGGTCCCTCGTCCCTCGTCCCTGCTCTTATGTGAGCGTGCGGCCGCGGGTTTCCGGGCCCAGCCACAGCAGCGTCACGCAGACGACGCCTGCCGTCACGATGCAGTAGGCCATAGCGGCGTTCAAGCTGGTGCCGCCGTCCTGCAGCCGGCCGATCAGAAACGGCGCGTACGAGCCGATGCCCACGCCGGCGTGATACGCGAAGCCCGTTCCCACGCCGCGCGCCTCGGTGGGAAAACGTTCCGACAGGTAGCCGGGCACCATGCCCCAGGCGCCGGCCGCGAAGAAGCCCATCATCCAGGCCCCGAGCAGCAGCACCGACGGATTCGAGGAAAAGAGGTAGAGCGGCACCGACAACAGACCCACGACCATGCCGAGCGTAGCCGACCCGCGCCGGCCGCCCCACTTCTCGGACATCGCGCCGAGCGCCACCGAGCCAATCAGGCCGCCGGCGTTCAGCAGCAGCAGAAACGACAGCGGCTGCAGCTTCAGGTTCGCGAGCAGCGTGGGATACCAGAACGTCGTGGACTGATAGACCGACACGAACGCGCCCATGAGCAGCGACGTGTGCAGCGTGACCCAGATGAGATCGCGATCGAAGAGGCGAGCCAGAGAAGATCGGGTGGGCGCCGCCGGCCGCGACTAGCGCCTTCTGCCGCTCGAGCCAGATCGGGCTCTCGGGCACGGTCCGCATCACGAAGAAGATGATCGCCGCGGGAATCACGCCCGACCACAACATGATGCGCCACGCCCATTCCGGCCGGTGGCTCACGTACGGGTAGCCCAATTGGTAGACCAGCGACGACAACAGGAAGCCGGTCGAGTAGCCGCCCTGCAGGAACCCCGACGCGATGCCACGCAGATGTTGCGGCCAGTGCTCGAGCGCCAGTGGCATGCCCGCCGCCCACATGCCGCCCATGCCGATGCCGAAGAGTCCGCGGAACGCAAAGAGCATCACGTAGCTGGTCGACGCGCCGCTCAGGAACGCAAACGCCGTGTACCACGCAATCGAGAACAGGATCGGCCCCTTGCGCCCGTAGCGGTCGGCCCACGTGCCGGCGCCGATGCCGCCCACCACGCGAAACAGCAGCGTGACCGTGCCGAGCAGGCCGGCCAGGCCCTTGTTCACCGAGAAGCTCTGCTGGATGTCGACCAGCACGAAGGTGATGATGGTGAAGTCGAAGGCGTCCAGCACCCACGCGGCAAAGGTGGTCAGGAACGCCTTCCACTGGGCCTGCGAGACCTGGCGGTACCAGGGAAGCTGGAGCATGTTGCGCTGCATCCTATCAGCCGCGGCTAGAATGGGCAGCCGGACCTTCCCGGCACGCACGAAAGGACGCGAGATGATCTGGGCCACCGTACGCGCGGCGACACTTGGATGCAGCCTGATGCTGCTGGCGGCGCCCGCGTGGGCGCAGGCCGTGGCCGGCCCCGAGAAGGCCCGGCCGGTGGCTGGCGATCCTGGCATCTCGTCGCTGCAGGTGTTGAACGAAGGACCGTTCCGCGTGCTCCGCGACTACGCCGAGCCCGGCGCCACCAGGCGCATGCACAACCACGCCGATGCCACCTATCACGTGTTCGTGCTCATCACCGGGCAACTGCGGCTCACAGTGGAAGGGCAAGCACCCGTGGAGGTCGGCCCGGGCGAGGCGCTCAGCCTCAAGGGCGGCGTGATGCACACCTTCATCAACACCGGCAAGGTCACCGCCACCATCGTGGAGGTGTTCGGCAAGGCCCCCGCCGCCGCCGCCGATCTGGCCGCCGCCGAAGCCCTCGCCCGCGCGCTTGCACAACCGCCCCCGCGTCGCTGATGCTTTGAGAGCCACATTCGTATCGTGTTCCGTGCTCCGGGCCCGTGTTCCGGGATGCGTCACATGCCCAAGTCCCCAGTCCCCAGTTCCCTAGTCCCTAGTCCCTAGTCCCTAGTCCCTAGTCCCTGTCTTATGGCCAGTCTGATTGAAGCAATCGAGATCAAGCGCAAGTCGTTCTTCGAATTCGAGGGCGCGCCGTATCACTGCATCGACGTGGAGGTGTCCAAGCCGACCGCGCGGGGTGGCCAGACGCTGGTGCGGCTGAAGATGCGCAACCTGCTGTCGCGCGCCGTGTTCGACAAGACCTTCAAGGCCGGCGAGAAATTCGCCGAGCCAGACCTCGTGCAGGTGCCGAGCACCTATCAGTACTCCGACGGCGACGCCTACTTCTTCATGGAAGACGGCACCTTCGAAACCCTGTCGCTCAGCGCCGACACCATCGGCGACGACAAGGGCCTGCTCGTGGACAACGTGATCGTGAAGGTGCAGAAGTTCAACGGCAATCCCATTGCCGTGGAATTCCCGGCGCACATCGAGATGACCATTGCCGACACCGAAGAAGGCGCGCGCGGCAATACGGCCAGCGGCAGCGTCACCAAGGTGGCCGTCACCGAGACCGGCCTGAAGATCAACGTGCCGCTCTTCATCAAGACCGGCGAGCGCGTGAAGGTGCACAGCGAGACGCGCGACTTCGCCGGCCGCGCCTAGCGCTTCCTCCGCGGCCTGGCCTTCGGCATCGCCATCACGCCCTGGTAGGCCAGCAGCATCGCGCTGCGCACGGCTGGCGCCTTCGCGGGGCCGAGCGTGACGTTGGTGTAGCCCTGACGTCCCCACGCGCCCGTGGCCGGCGCGAACACTTTCGGATGGTCGCGCACGAACACGCCCTGCTGCTCCGGCGCAAGCTTCACCATGCCGGTCGTGTCGTTGCCATGCAGCGACGCAAAGACACGGCCGTTGGCCCGGAAGTCGGGGTGTCCCATGTGGGATCCCTCGCCGGCGCCGTCGAGGCCGAGCGCAAGATCGCGAAAGTCGTCTTCGGTCATGGTCTCGTGAACGTGCAATCGCACCCAGGGCACACGCGCCGACGGTTGCGTCACAATAGTGCCATGGAGCGCGCCGACCGCACCTTCTTCGCCTGGAACGCGGCGGTGTCCGCCGTGGCCGTGGCCTTCATCGCCTACATCCTGCGGCGCGATGCCGATCCCGCCGGCACCCTCGACCTGTCGTTCGTTCCGGCAGTGAACGCCAGCTGCAACGCGCTGGCCTCGGTCTGCCTCGTGAGCGGCTATGTCGCCATCCGCCGCAAGGCCGTGCAAGTGCACCGGCTGTGCATGGTGACGGCGTTTGCCCTGTCAGGGGTGTTCCTCGTGGGCTACCTGTCGTACCACTACGTGCACGGCGACACGAAGTACGTCGGCGAGGGTCTGGGCCGCACCGTGTATCTGCTGGTGCTCGCGTCGCACGTGATCTTGTCGATCACCGTGGTGCCCGGCTGCCTCACCTCGTTCTATTTCGCCCTGACCAAGCAGTTCGAGCGCCATCGCCGGCTCAACCGCGTGTTCCTGCCGATCTGGCTCTACGTGTCGGTGACCGGCGTGCTCATCTACTTCATGCTGCGCGCGTGACCCGGCGCCAGCACGACGCCCTCGTCAGCCTCGCACGCCAGCCTTCCGCAGGATGGCCATCATCGGGCACCAGCCGCTGAAGGCCGACTGGAACAGGTTCAGGCCCACGAAGAGCGTGAACCAGTAGAAGCCGGGATGCACGTACATGCCGGCCAGCACACTGGCGGCCACGAACGCGCCGCCGATCAGCCGCACCATCTGTTCGACGTTCATGACGTGATCGTCTCCTGTCCTCGAGCCGGCAGGAACAACGCCGGACGCGCGCAGCGTCCCAGCGCCTCTGCCACGGTGTGGGTGAGCCCCCACGACGAATGTCCCGGGGCCGCGGCCACCGCCACGAGCGGCAGGCAGCGCCACGTATGAGCGTCTCGCGTCGTCACGACAGCACCTCCACCGGCACGGCCTCGTTGCCCACGGCCGCGTGCTCATGACGCCGGGCCATGAAGTAGAGCACCGGCACGGCCATGCGCGAGAGCAGCAGCGAGGCCACTTCGCCCGCCATGAGCGAGATGGCCAGGCCCTGGAAGATGGGGTCGAAGAGGATCACGCCGGCGCCCACGATTACCGCGGCGGCCGTGAGCGCCATGGGGCGGAAGCGCACTGCGCCCGCGTCGACGACGGCCTGCTCGAGGGGCAGGCCGTCGCGCAGCCTGAGCTCGATGAAGTCCACGAGGATGATCGAGTTGCGCACGACGATGCCCGCCCCGGCGATGAAGCCGATCATCGAGGTGGCGGTGAAGAAGGCGCCCATGGCCGCGTGCGCCGGCAGGATGCCGACGAGCGAGAACGGAATGGCCGCCATGATGAGCAGCGGCGTCGTGAACGACTGGAACCAGCCCACGACCAGCACGTAGATGAGCACCAGCACGACCGCGAAGGCCAGGCCGAGGTCGCGGAACACCTCGATGGTGATGTGCCACTCGCCGTCCCACTTCATGGCGTACTTCGAGGTGTCGACCGGTTGCACCGCGTTGAACACGTCGAAGCCGTAGCCCTCCGGCAACGGCATCGCGTCGAGCGTCTCGTTCATCCGCAGAATGGCGTAGACGGGGCTTTCGTTCTCGCCGGCGAGATCCGCCGTCACGTAGGTGACCGGCTGCAGATTCTTGTGATACAGGCTGGTGTCGTTCGCGGGTCTCGCACCACCCGCGTCAACTCGCCGACGGCCACCACCGAGGTGCCGTGCAGACGGAGCGACCGCACGGCGTCGAGGCTGCGGCCCTCGCGCGGCAGACGCAGCACGATCGGCACGTCCTCGCGCGCGTCGGGCACCTGCAGCAGACCGGCGACGGCGCCGTCGCCCGCGAGTCTGCACCACGGCGGCCACGTCGGCCGGCGCCAGACCCGCCGCCATGGCCTTCTCGCCGTCCACGACCAGGTGGGTCTTCGGCTGGGCGGCATCGACATACCAGTCGGTGTCCACGACGCCTGGCGTGCGTTCGAAGAGCGCCTTCACGTCGGCGGCAATGGCCTGGCGTCGCGCCGCATCGGGCCCGTAGATCTCGGCCACCATGGTTTGCAGCACCGGCGGGCCCGGCGGCACTTCCGCCACCTGGATGGTCGCGCCGGCCGCGCGCGCCAGCGGCGTCAGCCGGTCGCGCACCCGCCGCGCGATGTCGTGACTCTGATCGGCGCGCTCGTCCTTGGCGACGAGGTTCACCTGCAGGTCGGCCAGATGCGGCGCCTGGCGCAGGAAGTAGTGCCGCACGAGGCCGTTGAAGTTGTAGGGCGCGGCGGTGCCCACGTATTGCTGCACGTTCACCACGTGCGGGTCTTCGAGCACGGCCGTGCCGAGCAGCGACGCGACCCGCGCCGTCTCCTCGAGCGCCGTGCCTTCGGGCAGGTCGATCACCACCTGGAACTCGCTCTTGTTGTCGAACGGCAGCATCTTCACCGTGACCAGCTGCAGCGGCACGAGCGCCGCGCTGGCCACGAGCAGCAGCCCGACGCCGCCGAGGAAGAGCAGGCGCAGGCGCGCGCTGGCGAGCAGCGGCCCCATCACGCGGCGATAGAGCCGGGTGAAGAGGTCTTCGTCGCCGTGGTCGTGATGGGCCGCCGGTTTCAGGATGCGCACGGCCGCCCAGGGCGTCACGATGAAGGCGACCACCAGCGAGAAGACCATGGCGGCCGACGCGCCCACGGGAATCGGGCGCATGTACGGACCCATCAGCCCGCCCACGAAGGCCATCGGCAGGATGGCCGCGACCACCGCGAGGGTCGCGAGAATCGTGGGATTGCCCACTTCATCCACGGCCGCGAGCGCGGTGGCGACGAGCCCGCGCGCCGAGGCGCCGTGCATGCGCGCGTGGCGCACGATGTTCTCGACGACCACAATCGCGTCGTCGACCAGGATGCCGATCGAGAAGATCAAGCGCGAAGAGCGTGATGCGATTGAGCGTGTAGCCGTAGAGGTAGAACATGAACAGCGTGAGCGCGAGCGTCACCGGGATGGCCGTGAGCACCACGACGGCCTCGCGGCGTCCGAGCGCCACCCAGATCAGCGCCGACACCGACAGCACGGCCAGCAGCATGTGCCACAGCAGCTCGTTGCTCTTCTCGGCGGCCGTCTCACCGTAGTCGCGCGTGAGCGTGACGGTGACGTCGGCGGGGATCAGCGTGCCCTTCAGCGTGTCGATCTTCGCGGCCACGCGGTGCCCCACGTCGATGGCGTTGGTGCCCTGGCGCTTGGCCACGCTGATCGTCACGGCCGGCATGGCGCCGCCGCCCTTGGCCTGGAACCGCACGTACGACGTCGGCTCGGCGTCGCCGTCGACGACCTGCGCCACATCCCGCACCAGCACGGGTCGCCCGCCGCGTGAGGCCACGACCACGGCACCGACGTCGGCGGCGCTCGACAGCCGGGTTCCGGTGTCGATGCCGCGCGCCGCGCCGGCGGCGACCGGGCCGCTCGACGCGCGCACCGCATTGGCGCGGATGAGCGCGTGCTGCACGGCCAGCGGATCCAGCCCCTGCGTGGCCAGCCGGGCCGGGTCGATCGTGACCCCGAGCTGGCGCGGGCGCCCGCCGATGAGCGTCACCTCCGCCACGTCGGGCACTTCGGCCACGGCGTCGCGCAGTTGGGCCGCCAGAAGAGCGAAGCTGGTCGTCGCCGTAACGCGACGAGGACAGCGTGACGGCCAGGATCGGCACGTCGTCGATCGACCGAGGCTTCACGAGCGGCGGCGTCGCGCCGGGTGGAATCAGATGCACGTTGGCGGCGAGCTTCTGGTTGAGCCGCACGAGCGCGGCTTCTTCCGCCTCACCCACCCGGAACCGCACCACCACCATCGCCTGGCCCGGGCTCGACGTCGAGTAGACGTACTCCACACCGGGCACTTCCCAGAGCAGCCGCTCCATCGGCCGGGTGACGCGCTGTTCGACGTGCTCGGGCGTGGCCCCGGGCATCTCGACGAACACGTCCACCATCGGCACGACGATCTGCGGCTCTTCCTCGCGCGGCAGCGCCACGATGGCCATGCCACCGAGGGCCAGCGACGCCACGATCACGAGCGGCGTCAGCTTCGAGTTGACGAAGGCGGCGGCCAGCCGTCCGGCGGCGCCGTAGGACGTCGTCATCGCGCGCCTCCGACCGTGATGCGGCGGCCGTCGACGAGCCCGGGCGGGGGCGCGACGACCACCGACTCACCGGCCGTCAGGCCGGCCTGCACTTCGGTGCCGTGCACGCGCACCAGACGCAGGCGGGCGACGCCGTTCTCGGCCACGAAGACCGCGCTCACCTGGCCCTGCTGCACGACGGCGCTGGCCGGCACGGTGAGCGCCGTGCGTGACGCGCCCGGGAAGCGCGCGCGTCCGAAGCTGCCCGATCGAAGTCCGGGGGCTTCGGGCAGGGTGATCTTCACGAGGAACGCCCGCGCGTCGGCGTCGAGCGCGCGGCTCACCTCCGACACGGTGCCGTTGACGGTCAGCGCCTGACCCTCGGCGCCGTCGAGCACCACCTCCACGGCGGCGCCGGTCGCGATCCGCGCGGCGCGCGACTCGTCGACGCGCACGTCGAGGCGGAAACCGCGCGTGTCCTCCACGCGCACCAGCGGCAGGCCCGGCGTGGCCATGTTGCCCGGCTCGACCAGCTTCTCGGTGACCACGCCCGCGAAGGGCGCGGTGATGCGGAGGAACGAGGCGGTGGCGCCGGCCGCGTCACTGGCGGCCGAGGCGCGCTCGATGCCCGACGCGGCCTCCTGCACCCGCGCGGCCGCGCCCGCCGCGCGCGCTTCCGCCGCGGCCAGCGCCGCCGTGGCCTCGTCGAGCTCCTGCGCGGTGGCCGAGCGCTTGGCATGCAGCCCGGCCAGGCGTCCATGGGTCGCGCGCGCCAGCACGAGCGCCGCCTGTGCGGCCCGCTCCTCGGCGGTGGCCGCCGCCGCGCCGTCCCGGGCCTGCGCCGCCGCCGCCGTGGCGCCGCGGGCGCCAGCCTCGAGATCGCGGCCCTCGAGCAGCACGAGCAACTGGCCCGCCCGCACGCGGTCGCCCGGCGCCACGAGCACCGACGCCACGGGCGCGAGCACGCGCGCGGCCAGCGTGGCGGTGGTGCGGGCCTGCACGACGCCGCCGGCGTCCGACGCATCGGTGACCGCCGACTCGCGCCACCGTGGCGACGGCGACCGCCAGCGGCGTCGCCGTCTCTCGCCGGCTGGCGGCCGTCGTGCGCGGTCGAGCGGCAGGCGCCGGCCGCGACGCTGGCGACGCAGCGCGGCCGCGAACATCGCGCGTGTGGAGGTCGTGGACGTGAGTCATCGGGTGCCTGCTGCTCTCTTCAACGTCGCCGCGGCCATCACCACCTCGACGCGGGCGGCGGCGTGGCGGGCCTCGGTCTGCTGCACCGCCTCGGCGGCGCGCAGCAAGGCGGCGACGTCGGCCAGCCCGCTCTCGTAGCGATCGCGCACGATGCGGTGGCCCTCGCGCGCCTGGTCGATGGCGGCGCGGCCGACGGCTTCCGCTCGCACGCGCGGCCTCGAGCCGGGCCAGCGCCACGCGCACCTCGAGTCGCGCCGACGTCTCGGCCTGCTCGCGCTCGAGCGCGCGCTGTGACTGCGCCTCGCGGGCCTCGGCGAGCCGGGCGCGGTCGCCGAAGCCGCGGAACACGCTCACGCGCGCCACGGCGCCCACCATCCAGCTCGAGGCGCGCGACCCCACGGTGCCGCCGTTGGCCTCCCAGGCTGGCCTGTGCCGACACGCGCGGCAGAAACGACGCCCGCGCGGCGTCCACGGCCGAGGCCGCGAGCCGCTCCTGCAGAGCCGCGAGCTTCAGGTCGGGCCGCTCGGCCACGGCCGTGGCCTCGAGCTCGGCCAGGGGCGGGTCGGCAAGGGCGGCCGCTTCGGGCGCGTCGTCCAAGGTGAAGGTGGCGTCGAGCGGCTCACCGAGCCGCTCGTTCAGGCGCGCTCGCGCGATGACGACGTCGGTGCGGCTGCGAATCTGCAGCTCGCGCGCGCGGGCCAGGAAGACCTCGATCTGCAGCACGTCGGCGTCGGTTGCCACCCCGGCGTCGCGGCGATTGCGCGCCAGGTCGCGGTCGGCGATCGCCGTGGCCACGGCCGCGTCGGCGGCGCGCGTCGCGGCTTCGGCCGTGAGCACCGCACCGTAGGCGCCAGTGACGGCCACCGCCAGGTCTTGCCCGACCACCTCGCGCGCCACGGCGGCGGCGTCGCGACCCGCGCACGGCGCTTCGCACCGCGGCGCGCGTGGCCGGGTCGAACACCGCCTGGTCGAGCGTGGCGGCCGTGCGGAAGTTGCCGACCGCGTCGGGGCGGTTCAGTGCGTCGATGGCGAAGTTCGACGGCCGCGAACTGCCGCTGCGCCAGCAGCGAGCTGAACACGAACACCGGCTGGTTGCCGCGTTGCCAGGTTTCGGTCAGGTCGACGCTCGGCAGATAGCCGGCTCGCGCCTGCGTGAGGCGGAGGGCCGCCTGGCGTTCGGCCAGCACGGCCGATCGGGCGTCGGCGTTGCTGGTCTGCGCCTGGGCGACGGCGTCGGTCAGCGTGAGCCGCGGTTGGGCCCACGCCGGCGCCGTCGAGGCCGCCAGCACCAGGGCAGAGATCCAGAGGCCGTCGTATCATCCTGCCCAGAGAGATTCAGGAACGTGAGAAAGGTGACAGGCGGAACGCCTGCCGCGACAGACGCGCCGGAAGCCTGACACCACGACTGTCGGGGTGACCCCGCTGGCCCCGGCCCCCGACATCTACGCCGACCTCGTGCGCGACGCCTCGGGCGGCGATCCCCAGGCGATGGAACGCCTGTTGACCCGCGTGCAGGAAGTGGCCTGGCGCTTCAGCGTGGCGGTGTGCGGCCACGCCGACGACGCCGAGGACGCCATGCAGGAAGCGCTGATCAAGACCTTCCGCTACACGTCGAGCATCCGCGAGCCGGAGGCGTTCCGGCCGTGGCTGCATCGCACGGTGCGCAACGCCTGCCTGATGAACCGGCGGCGGCGCGCGCACGAGCCGAAGCGCCTCGAGTCCCTCGACCAGGCCCCGCGCGACGGCGGCGATCCGACCCGCCTCGACCCGCCCGACCCTGGACGCAACCCCGAGCAGCTGGCCGCCAATGCCGGCCTCCGCACGCGCTTGCGAGGCGCGCTGAAAGACCTGCCGCCGTCCTACCGCGCGATCGTGTTCCTGCGTGAGATGCAAGGGCTCTCGACCCGCGACGTGGCCCACGCGCTGGACATCTCGGAAGACAACGTGAAGACCCGCTTGCGGCGCGCGCGCAAGGCGCTGCAGGCAGCGCTCGAGGGCTCGGCGCCATGACGGCTGCGAAGCCAACGAAGGCCCGGAAGACCCGGAAGACCGTCAAGACCCCGAAAGCCGCGAAGACCGCGCCGTGCCGTTCGCTCGACGATCTGTGGGCCTATCTCGACGGCGAACTGGCGGCCGATCGGCGCCGCGCGGTGGCGGGGCACGTGCGGCGGTGCCAGCCGTGCACCGCCCAGACGCGCCGGCTGCGGGCGCTGCTCGAGGCGTGTCGTTCGGCCGGAAGCCAGGCGCTGCCCGCGGATGTGCGAGCACGGGCCCGGGCGCGCGTGCGTCAACTCGTGCGTAGCCGGTGACCGAAAATCGCGCAGATCTGCGCAGTCCAGCCCGACCTTGGAGCCGAGGGAGATGACTTTCCTGTGACGGCCATTATGAGATCAGGTCTCAGGATGGGTAGAATGGGGCGTCGTCAGCCGCATGCCGCCGCCCATTCCGCCGCCCGCACCCGACGCTCCGCCCACACTCGTGCCGCTCACCGCGGTGCCGGTCGGGGCGCTGGCCACGCTGCACGAAGTACGTGACGCCGAGTCGCGCACCGTGCTGCGCTCGCTCGGCCTGCACGACGCGTGTGTGATGCGGCTGTGCAAGGTGGGCGATCCCTGCATCGTGCAGGTGCGGGCCACCCGCATCGGCCTGTCCAACGCGGTGGCGCGGTGCCTGTACGTCGTGCCCGAGACCGACGCCGCCACGTAGGCCGAGATGCCCCCGGCTGTCGCGCCGCCCGACGTCGAGCCATCGCTCACCGCCGCCCCGGTGCGGCGCATCGCCCTCATCGGCAATCCCAACACCGGCAAGACCACGCTCTTCAACGTGCTCTGCGGCGCGCGCGCGAAGACGTCGAACTTCCCCGGCACGACCACGTCGGTGCGCAGCGGCCGGGCCGAAGCCACCGGCGCGTTACGCGCGCTCGACGTGCTCGATCTGCCCGGCGTCTACGACCTCGACCTCGACGCGCCCGAATCGCGGATCGCCACCACCGTGCTGGCCGGTGGCCGCGAGGCCGCCCCCGACGCGGTCGTCGTCATCGTCGATGCCTGCAATCTCT
Organism: uncultured Acidobacteriota bacterium; assembly: GCA_963814395.1. Lineage (GTDB taxonomy): Bacteria > Acidobacteriota > Vicinamibacteria > Vicinamibacterales > UBA2999 > CADEFD01. The sequence continues at coordinate 41,560 of CAWFCS010000014.1, read as the reverse complement.
CGCGCAACCTCGTGCTGGTGGCGCAGCTCCTGGCGCGCGGCACGCGCATGGTGCTGGCCCTCAACATGGTGGATCTGGCCGGACGGCGCGGCATCGTCATCGACGTCGCGGCGCTGGCGTCGCGGCTGGGCGTGCCCGTGATTCCGACCGTGGCGCGCAGCAACCGCGGCGTGGACGAACTCCGTCAGGCGCTCGACCTCGAGCAGCGCGCGCGTCCTGCCGACCTGCCGCTGCTTACTGCACCTGCCGACGCCGCGGCCGAATGGGCGCATGCGGTGGCCACCGCGGTGACGTCGGGATCCGATCCGGCGCTGGCCCGCGACCGCTTCACCGAGCGGATGGACTACGTGCTCACGCACCCGGTCTTCGGGCTGGCGGCGTTTGTCGGCATCATGGGCGGGCTCTTCTGGATCCTGTTCGCTCTGGCCACGGTGCCGATGGATCTCATCGAGGCCACCTTCCTGCAGCTCGGGCAGCTGGTGGAGCAGTACCTGCCCGAGGGGCCGGTGCGCGACCTGATCGCCCAGGGCATCGTGGGCGGCATCGCCGGCACGGTGGTGTTCCTGCCGCAGATCTGCCTGCTGTTCTTCCTGATCACGCTGCTCGAAGACACCGGGTATCTCGCGCGCGCGGCCTTCGTGATGGACCGTCTGCTCGCCCGCTTCGGCCTGCCCGGCCACGCCTTCGTGCCGCTGCTCACCTCGCATGCGTGTGCGCTGCCCGGCATCATGAGCACGCGGCTGATTCCCGACCGGCGGGATCGCCTTGCCACGATTCTGGTGGCGCCCTTCATGAGCTGCTCGGCCCGTCTGCCGGTCTACGTGCTGCTCACCACGCTGCTCTTTGCCGACCGTCCGGGAGCGGCCGGCCTGGTGTTTGCCGGCTGCTATCTGCTCGGCGCCGGCGCGGCGCTCGTCACGGCCAAGATCTTCGGCAGCACCATCCTGAAAGGGCGCGCGCGGCCCATGATTCTCGAGCTGCCGTCCTACAAGGTGCCGTCGATTCGCAATGCGCTCTTCACCGCCCGCGATCAGGGCGTGGCGTTCCTCACCACGGCCGGCACGGTGATCGTGGCGATCTGCGTGGTGATGTGGTGGCTGAGCGCCTACCCGCAGGTGGAGCCGCCGGCGCAGGCCGTGGCGCTGCGGAGCGCAGCGGCGGCGCCGGGTGTGTCGTCCGCGCAAGCCGACGCGATGATGGCCGAGGCCGACGCCGTGCAGACGCGCGCGGCGCAGGTGGGCAGCTTCGCGGGCCGCATCGGCCACTCGCTGGAGCCGGCCTTCCGGCCGCTCGGCTTCGACTGGCAGCTCACCGTGGGCGTGCTCACGAGCTTTCTCGCGCGCGAGGTCTTCGTGTCGACGATGTCGGTGCTGGCCGCGGGCCAGGCCGAGACCGAGGTGACCGAGGGCGTGGTGTCGCGCATCCGCGGCATGACCCGCGACGACGGCCGTCCGGTGTTCACGCCGGCCACGGCCGCATCCGCGCTGGTGTTCTTCGTGCTGGCGATGCAGTGCCTGCCCACGCTCACCGTGACGCGCAAGGAAACCGGCAGCATCAAGTACGCCGCGCTGCAGCTCTTCTACATGTCGGGCTTGGCCTATGTGGCCGCGTTTCTGGTATATCAAGGGCTGCAGGCCGTGGGCGTGGCCTGACCCGATGGTGGCCATGGATCTGCTGCAGGACGTCGTCGTCGCGCTGGTGGCCCTGGCCGCCGCCGGAATCCTGTTCCGGCGCCTGATTGGATTTGCGCGTCCCGCCGCGGACGGCGCCGCGCCGGCGTGCGCCAACTGCCCCTCGGCCGCCGGGTCGTGTCACACGCCCTCCGTTGCGGCCCTGTCCGCATCCACGCCCGAGCCGTCGCTCGGTGTCGAACGTCCCCTCGTGTTCGTGCGTCCCGTCCGGCCGTAGTGGTCGCCATGTCGAGGCGTCGTTCGTGCCGCCACCGTGGCCGCGCTGGTCGCCACGAGCGTGTGGTCGCTTCGCGCCCTCACGCAGAGCGACGAGGCCGACCCGCAGCTGACCGCCGCTGCATTGCTCGAGGCCACAGTCCGCACGGGCCCCCATCACGCCGTGGCCGAGGCCGTGCGCACGCCCGGCTCGTACCACGTGTTCACCATCACGTCGGCCTTCGGCACGTTCGAGGCCGAGGGCATCTCGCAGGTGGCGGTGCGGGTGCAGGAGATGACGGCGCTGGCCGCCTTGCAAGACCTGTCGAAGGCCGGGGTCTTCGCGCGCGCGGCCGGCGAGTCGCTCGTGAAGGTGGGCACCGGCGTGGTCAACGCGGTGACCGATCCGAAGGCCACGGCCAAGGGCATCGGCGGCGGCGTGAAGCGCTTTGGCGTGAACCTCGGGCGGCGCACCAAGCGCGCCGTGGACCGCATGACTGCCGACGACACCGACCACGAGTGCCACCGAGCCGTCGGGGGCGGGGGCGACGGCCGCCAACGCGGCCAAGAGCCTGATCGGCATCAACGGCGCCCGGCGCCGCTGGGCGCAACGCGTGGGCGCCGATCCCTACACCACCAACCCGGTGCTGCGCGACGCGCTCGAACGGATCGCGGAGATCGATGTCGCCGGCGGCATCGCCGCCAAGCTGGCGGTGCCCATTCCGCCGCTCGTGGGCACCACCGCCGACGTGGGCAGTCTCGTGTGGGGCCGCGACCCCGAAGAGCTGCGCAAGCTGAACGAGGCCCGCGCCCGCGAGATCGGCGCCAGCGAAGACGGCGCGAAGGCGTTCTTCCGCAATCGCGCCTTCACGCTCACCCTGCAGACGCGCATCATCGCCGCGTTGCGCGTGGTGAACGTGCCGGGCTGCGGCGACTATCTGGCCTCGGCCGCCGAAGCCGGCGACGCGCGCGAGGCCCTCTTCTTCGTGGAGAGCGCCGAGATGCTGCAGCAGCAGCACGAGACGTCGCGCGTGGCCGTGGTGCTCACCGACTCGCGCGCGCTCGTCGCCAAGCTGCCCGCCGGCGAAGCGCTGGCCCTGCTGCCGCTCGACTGGGTGCGCCAGTCGGCCGAGACCACCGCGGAATTCGGCGAGCTGGCCCGGCGCGCGCGCGAGGAACTGGGCGCCACCTCGCTCCGCCTGCGCGTGAGCGGCAAGGTGACACCAGCCGCGGCGCGACACGCTGGCCCGCGTCGGCTGGCGGCAGTAGCGCGTGGCTGACGCGAATCAGCGCAGGCCGGAGTCGCCGAGCGCCGGGTCGACCGGCACCGACACCGTGGCCGCATAGGCCGGGCCCGCGGCGCCCGGCCATCCGCTGCATCTTCCGTCCGAGCCAGACGGCGTTGACCGCCGACAGGCCGGCCAGCACCACGGCCACCGACGAGATCCCGGCCACGCCGGCGCCCAGGGCCGCCAGCGGCGCAAACGCCCACGCGCCGAGCTGATCGCCAACCCGGTAGATCACCGTGTCGATGAAGGTCTTGGCCTTGTAGCGATCCCCGCGCGGCACCACGGTGAAGAGCACCTCGCGCGACGGGCGCGCCACCGCGAAGTTGCCGGCGCGCCGCAGCACCTGGAAGGTCATGAGCACGGCGATGGTGGGCGCCAGCCCGAGCACGCCGAAGCCCACGACGCTCAGCACCGGCAGGAAGGCGAGCGCGGCAGCCACGCCCCAGCGCTTCACGGCGCGTCCGGTGGCGAAGGTCTGCGTGAGCAGGGTGAGCACGTTCACCGCCAGGTCGATGTTGGCGAAGAAGCGCGTGCGCTCGGCGCGGTCGGTGTAGGTGGCGTCCACGATCGTGGCCTGCTGGAAGTACAGGAACGTCGTGAGCACCGTGAAGAACAGCATGTTGAGCGTGACGTTCAGCAGGTACGGATCGGCGAACGCGCGCCGCATCCCTTCCCAGATGGTGCCGCCGATGGCGCGTTCGGGCCCGGCCGGCGCCGCGGCGGCGGCGCCGTCTTCCGTCGGCGTGGCCGTGCGCGGCTGCGCGAACAGGCGCCGGGCCGCGAGCGCCGCCACCTCGAGCAGCGCCGCCGACACGAGCAGCAGATTCGCGGCGCCGATCGGACCCACGAGCCAGCCGGTGAGGGCCGCGCCGGTGATGCCGCCAATCGTGCCGCCGGCGCCGATGAAGCCGAACAGCCGCTTGCTCTGACCCGGCGCGAACACATCTGCCATCACCGACCAGAAGATCGACACGACGAACATGTTGAAGATCGACGTCCAGATGAAGAGCGCGCGGCCGATCCACACCTGCTGCGCCGGCGGCCCCCACTGCAGCAGCGCGAAGAATGCGATCAGGTTCAGGGCGAAGAAGCGATAGCCCCACGACACGAACCGGGCGCGCGGCAGCCGCGCCACGAGATACGCGAACGGCGGATTGGCGAGCAGCATGCCGGTCAAGGAACCGGTGAACAGCCACGGCAGGTTCTGCACGCCGCCGGCCACGCCCATGTCGTCGCGGATCGGCCGGATGACGTAGTAGGCCGAGAGCACGGCAAAGAAGAACAGCCACGACCAGGCCACGGCGGCCAGCTCGTTCGGGCGCACGTCGACGACGCGCTGGAGCCAGCGGGCCCAGGCAGCGTCGTCGCGAGTGGTCATGCTGGAAGGCGTCTACGCGCCGGGCAGCGCGTCGACGAAATCGGCCATGCGCTTGCGCATCGCCGGATCGGGCAGCCGGCCGAGGCCGCCGCCCAGGTTGTCGATCATGTTCTTGGCCTGGCTGGTGGCCGGCGTGGTCACGGTGATGGCCGGGTGGCTGACCACGAACTTCAGGAAGAACTGCGCCCAGGTCTGCGCGTCGAACTCCTTGGCGAAGTCGGGCACCGGGCGATCGCCCACGCGCTTGAAGAGCCGCGTGCGGCCGAACGGCGCGTAGGCGAAGACGCCCATCTTGCGCTCCTGCGCGAGCGGCAGAATCGTGGCCTCGGCGTGGCGGTTGTCGATGGCGTAGTCGACGCCGATGAAGTCGAGCGTCTCCTTGCGCATGGTCGCGACGAGGTCGGCGTACTGGTTCTCGAACGTCGTCGTCGACGCCGATGTAGCGCACGCGTGCCCTGCTGCTTGAACTCGCGCAGGATCGGAATCTGCACGGCCACGTCGCCCATGTTGTGCACCTGGATCAGGTCGATCTTCGCCTTCTTCACGCGCGCAAACGACGCCTCGACCTGCTGGCGCGCCGCGGCCGGATCGGCCCCGCCGCCGCCGCGCCCGGCCACATTGAGCTTGGTGGCCCAGAAGATCTTGTCGGCGAGGCTCAGCTCGTTCACGATCTTGCCCGACGCCTCTTCCGACGCGCCGTAGCCGGGCGCCGTGTCGAACACCGTGGCGCCGCCGTCGACGAGCGCCTTGAACACCTCACGCAGCGCCGACAGGTCTTCGCTGCGCGCCACCGACGCGAACGTGGCCGAGCTGCCCAGGCCGATGACCGGCAGGCGCTCGCCGCTCGAGGGAATGGCCTTCGTGTTCATCTTGCCCTGCGCGAGCAGCGCGCGCGGGTCGAAGGTGAGCGTCGCGCCTGCGCCGATGGTCAGCGCCAGCCAGTCGCGGCGGGTGAGGTGTGTCACGGCATTCTCCCTGGGGCTAGTCTAATCCGTTCGCGCCGCGGCCCGGCTTGCCCACGAGCTCGCCGCTCCGCACGCTCTCGTAACGCTTGCCGAGCAGGTAGGCAATCGGGAACCAGATGGCCGACATGATGACGCCGGCCACGGCCAACCCGCCGACGCCGAAGGGCAGCATCGCGGCACTGAGCCAGGCCGAGGTGACGTCGCCAAAGCGGTAGACCACCGTGTCGATGACGTTCTTCGCCTTGTACTTGCTCTCCTGATCCACGACCGTGAACAGCATCTCGCGGCTGGGCTTGGCGATCGCGTATTCCGCAAAGCGGCGCACCACCTGGATGGATCCCAACACCAGCAGCACGGGCGAGAACGCCACGGCCAGGAACGCGAACACCATGATCACCGGGTTGAGCAGCAGGCCCGCGGTGACGCCGTAGCGCTCGATGAGGCGTCCGGTGCCGAAGAGCTGGAGGAACACGGTCGAGCCGTTCACCACCAGGTCGATGGTGGCGTAGGCCTGCGTGCGCGCCTCGCGGCTGGCGAAGGCCTTGGTGATGAGGTCGCCGAGCTGGAAGTAGATGATGGTCGAGATGGTGGTCATCGAGCAGGATGAAGAGCGCAATCATCAACAGGTAGGGCGACCTGACGAGCAGGGTGAAGCCCTCGAACGGATTGCCGCCCAGCGTGCGGTCGAGCGTGGTGGTCTGCGCCTCGCCGCCCAACGCGCGCAGCCGCTGCTTCTCCTTGTCGAGCACGCGCACCAGCCAGGCGGTGGCGAGGAACCCCGCCGCCGAGATGAGCATCAGCGTGTTGGTGCCCACGCGGTTGACGAGCAGCGCGGCCAGGGCGGGTCCGCCGATCGTGCCCACCGTGCCGCCCGCGGCCAGGAACCCGAACAGCCGCTTGGCCTGGCTGCGCGAGAAGGTGTCGGCCATCAGGCTCCAGAACACCGAGATGATGAGCACGTTGAAGGTGCTCACCCACACGAAGAAGAGCGCCGCCACCCAGCGGTCTTGCTGCTGCTCGACGGTTTCGAACAGCCCGTAGAACAGCACCATGGTGACGGCGATGAAGCCGTAGACCCAGGGCAGGAACGTGGCGAGCTTGATGCGCGAGGCGAGGAAGGCGTAGGCCGGCGCGATCAGGAAGCTGGCGATGAAGGTGCCGGTGTAGAGCTCCTGCAGGTTCGCCACGCCGTAGACCGTGCCCATGGCATCGCGCACCGGACGCACGATGAAGTAGCTGGCCATCAGGAGCGCGAAGTAGACGAACGAGACGACGACGGCCTTGACCTCGTCGTGCTCCACGTTGGCGACGGTCTTCAGCAGGCGCGCGAGCATCGACACCGCTCCCTTATAGCATCGGCCCCATCTCTGGCGCGCATGGCCGGCTGGGTTTGGCTTGACACCAGCCCATCCGCCGCCAGACAGTCATCCTCACCATGCGTCTCGACCCTCCTGGCGAGAATGGCGGTCTCGCCCGGCTGCAGCATCTGCCGCAGTTCCAGCACTACGCGCTCGGCCATGGCTACGACGAGATGTTCGACGCGCAGCGGCGGCACGCGCGAGCACTATGCCGCGCTCTACGATCGGCTCGGCGTCGTCGATCCGCAGGAGCTGCGGCAGCGGCAGTCGGCGGCCGACCTGGCGTTCCTGCATCAGGGCATCACCTTCACGGTCTACGGCGAGAACGCAGGCACCGAGCGCATTTTCCCCTACGACCTGATCCCGCGGATCATCACCGCCGCCGAATGGGACGTGATCGAGCGCGGGCTGACCCAGCGCATCACGGCGCTCAATCTGTTCCTGAAGGACCTCTACCACGACGCGCACGTGCTCGCCGACGGCATCGTGCCGCGCGAGCTGGTCTACAGCTGCAAGCACTTCCGCCGCGAGATGCAGGGCGTGCAGGTGCGCCACGACATCTACGTGTCGGTGGCCGGCACCGACCTGGTGCGCCTGCCCGACGGCAGCTTCGCCGTGCTCGAAGACAACCTGCGCGTGCCGAGCGGCGTGAGCTACATGCTCACCAACCGCCAGGTGATGAAGCGCATCTTCCCGCTGCTCTTCAGCAGCTACGACGTGCGGCCCGTGGACCACTACGGCCAGGCGCTGCTGGCCACGCTGCGAGCGCTGGCGCCGCCGCACCGGCCCGATCCACGATCGTGCTGCTCACGCCCGGGCGTCTTCAACTCGGCCTACTTCGAGCACACGTTCCTGGCGCGCCAGATGGGCATCGAGCTGGTCGAAGGCCGCGACCTGTTCGTGCACGACAACGTCGTCTACATGCGCACCACCGCCGGGCCGCAGCGCGTGGACGTGATCTATCGCCGCGTCGACGACGACTTCATCGACCCGCTGGCCTTCCGGGCCGATTCCACGCTCGGCGTGCCGGGTCTGTTCAACGCCTATCGCTCGGGCAACGTGGCGCTCACCAACGCCATCGGCACGGGCGTGGCCGACGACAAGGCGCTCTATGCCTATGTGCCGGCGCTCATCAAGTACTACCTCGACCGAGGATCCGATTCTGGCCAACGTGGAGACGTGGCAGATGTCGAACGACGTCGGAGCGGCAAGCATGTGCTCGAGCGGCTCGACCAACTGGTGGTGAAGGCCGTGGGCGAATCCGGCGGCTACGGCATGCTCATCGGCCCGCACAGCACCGCCGCGCGAGCGCGAGGCGTTCCGCCAGCAGATCGTCGCCGACCCGCGCAACTACATCGCCCAGCCCACGCTGGCCCTCTCGGCCGCGCCGTGTTTCGTGGACGGCCGCATCGAGCCGCGGCACGTGGACCTGCGGCCCTACATCCTGTCTGGCGAGCGGGTCACCATCGTGCCGGGCGGCCTCACCCGCGTGGCGCTTGCAGAAGGGCTCGCTGGTGGTGAACTCGTCGCAGGGCGGCGGCAGCAAAGATACCTGGGTGCTGAACGCCCAGTTGCCGCCGCGTGCGAGCGCGGCGCACGGCGCAGGAGGGACTCTAGATGCTCTCCCGCGTCGCCGACAGCCTCTACTGGATGAGCCGCTATCTCGAGCGCGCCGAGCACACCGCCGCGGGTCGTGAACGTGAACCTCAACCTCACGCTCGACCGGGCGCCGGCCGATGCGGCGCGGCATTGGGGCCGGTTGCTGGCCAGCCTGCCCGAGCCGCCGCCGTGGCAGCTCAAGGCCACGCCGTCGGCGCCGTGGAACGCGCCACCGTCGATCTGGCCAATCGCGAGTCGATTGCCGCCTGCGTGGGCGCGGCTCGCGAGAACGCCCGGCAGGTGCGCGAAGAGATCAGCTCCGAGATGTGGGAAGAGATCAACCGCCTGTTCCTGGCCGTGCAGCAGCGCCAGCCGGTCGACTCGGAGTGGACCGCCGGCACGCACGAGTTCCTGACCGCCACGATCAGCGGCGTGCACCAGATTCAGGGCGTCACCGACGCCACGATGACCCACGGCGAGGGCTGGCACTACATCGAGCTGGGCCGCTACCTGGAGCGGGCCAGTGCCACCGCCGCGCTGCTCGACGTGCAGTTCCGCGAGGCGCCGCCCGATCCCGAGCGGGCCCACCGGGGTCAGCGAGTACGTCGAGTGGGTCGGGCTGCTGAAGTCGTGCTGCGCCTTCGAGGCCTACTGCCGGCACTACACCGCCGACGTGCGGCCGCAGCGCATCGCCGAGTTCCTGGTGCTCAATCCCGAGTTCCCGCGCAGCATCCACTTCGCGGCGGGCCGCGTGCAGACCACGCTCAAGGCGCATTGCCGGCCTCACCGGCCGCGTCAACGGGCGGGCCGACCGGCTGGCCGGCCGGCTGCTGGCTTCGCTCGACTACGGACAAATCGACGAGATCATGGGCGAGCTTCCGGCGTATCTTCAAGGCATCGTGCGGCAGGCCAACTCAGATCAACGCGGCGGTGCATCAGCAGTACATCGCCTACCCGATTGACACCGGCCTCGCCTGATACCGTGCCGTGGCCACGCCACTACGCGATTCGGCACCTCACCGCGCTTCACCTACGCCTCGCCCGTGAGCGAGAGCGTGATGGAACTGCGCATGCGCCCGGCCACCGACGGCGGCGCAGCGCTGCCTGCAGTTCGAGGTGGACCTGCAGCCGCGCGCCCGCGTGTTCGCCTATCGCGACTTCCTCGGCAACTGGGTGCACCACTTCGACCTGCCGCGCCGGCACGGCCAGCTCACCATCATCGCGCGCGCGCAGGTGCAGCTCGACCCGCCGCCGGTGCTGCCGGCGGCGCTCGGCGATGGAGGCCTGGGGCGACGTGGACGCGCTGGAGCCGAGCGCGGCGAGCACTGGGACTTCCGCCAGCCCAGCCACTTCGCGGTGTGGAGCGACGCGCTGCTGGCGTTTGCCGACCTCGCTCGGGCCGCTGGTCGAGCGCACGGCCGACCCGCTCACGACCGTGCGCGCGCTCATGGGGGCGATGCACCGCGAGTTCGGCTACGCGCCCAACACCACGCGCGTCGACTCGCCCATCAGCGAGGCGCTGGCCGCCCGCCAGGGCGTGTGCCAGGACTTCACGCACATCATGCTGGCGCTGCTGCGGCGCATGGGCCTGCCCTGCCGCTACGTGAGCGGCTACATCGCGCCGCGGGCGCTCGGCGAAGACGACGGCCCCACGCACCATTGCCACGCACGCCTGGGTCGAAGTGCTGCTGCCCGACCTGGGCTGGGTGGGCGTCGACCCCACCAACGACATCGAGGCCGGGCTGCGCCACGTGCGCGTGGCCATCGGCCGCGACTACGCCGATGTGCCGCCGACGCGCGGCGTCTACAAGGGCGGGGCGGCCAGCAATCTCGAGGTGTCGGTGGAGGTCACGCCGGGCGATGCCCTGCCCACGCTCGATGCGGCCGTCGTGGCCGGCACGTGGTCGGCGGAGGTGCCGCCGCCCGACGAGAGCACCGAACGGTTCGCGCAGGAACAACAACAGCAGTAGCTACATCGGCGGCCGGCACCGGCTGCGCCACGAAGGAGAGCACCGATGAAGTTGAACACAGCGCTGATGACTGGGGCCGCACTCGCGATGGGAATCGGGCTCGCCCAGATGGGCCTCGCCGCGCAGGCGCCGGCCGCCGGCGCCCAGCCGCCGGCCGCGCCGCCCCTCACGCTGACGACCACGGCGTTTGCCGATGGCGGCGTGATCCCCAACAAGTACACGCAGGCCGGGGAACAGGTGTCGCCCGCCCTCGCCTGGACCAACGTGCCGGCCGGCACGCAGAGCTTCGTGCTCCACATGCGCGACCCCGACGTGGCCCGCAACAAGACCACCGAAGATCAGGTGCACTGGCTCGTGTGGGGCATCCCTGGCACGGCCACCGGCATGGCCGAAGGTCAGCCCAAGGGCCCGACGCTGCCCGACGGCAGCCGCCAGATCAGCGCCAGCGGCGAGGTCTACCGCGGCCCCGGCGCGGCCGCCACGGGTCCGATGCACCACTACACGTTCGAGCTGTTCGCGCTCGACACCAAGCTCGACGTGCCCGCCGGTGCCGATGCCTGGGCCAGCCGCACGGCGGTCTACGCCGCCATGCAGGGCCACATCCTGGGCAAGGCCGTGTATGTCGGGCTCTTCCGCCGGCCGCAGGCGCGGCCGCAGTAGCGCCTCGACCGGCCGCCAGGGAAATGGCGCCGACCGGCCGACAAGGGCCGGAGCACCGACAAAAGTCGGCAAAACCGCCGACTTCAGCGGTTTGTCCGACGCCATACGCATGCCACTAAGTAGCTGCGAACAGGCACTTTAGCGCTCGAATTTCAGATCTGGTGTCAAGGGGCACGAAATCTGCATTCGTCGTGTCGGAGTGTTGGGAATGTGGCGATCGGTGACGTTCGTGGTGTGTTTCGTGATGGTGGCCGTGGCGGCATCGTCGCCCGAAGGCGCAGCGGCGTATGCCTTGCCTGGAGCTACCGAAGTGCGCGCCCTGCTGCGTGACGGCGGCGGCGAGAACAGCGAGCCGGCCGCCCTGCTGTTGATCGGCGTGGCACTGATGGGAGCGGCGTGGGCCGCTCGGCGGCACACGCACACCAGCTAGATCGCGCCGGTCGAACCCTGCGCTCCCTAAGGCCAAGAATGAAGTAACTTACGTCGTCATGTTCACGGGCTCGATGGGCAGCCGTGCACTGTCTCACGCTTGGACCGCAAGGGCGACGCCGTCGCCCAGGGCGGCTGAATGCCGTCGAAGGACGCAGACACCTATGTTCTCCAGTGCCACGCTCGCCATCGATCCCGAAAAAACCGCTCAGGTCATCGAACACGCCATCCGTCGCCAGGTCGGAGACCTCCGCCGCCGCGGCATCGTCGTCGGCCTGTCCGGAGGCATCGACAGCTCGGTGGTGACGTGCCTCTGTGCGCGCGCCCTCGGCGCTGAGCGCGTGCAGGTGCTGTTCATGCCCGAGCTGGCGCTCGTCGCCCGAGTCGCTCACGCTGGGGCGCATGATCACCGACAAGTTCGGCATCCCCGCCGTGGTCGAAGACATCGCCCCGACGCTCGAGGCGGCCGGCTGCTACGCCCGCCAGACCGAAGCCATCCGCATGATGTTCCCGGAGTACGGCGAGGGCTGGCGCAACAAGATCACGCTGCCGTCGATTCTCGACAGCGACCGGCTGAACGTGTCGGAGCTGACCGTCGAGTCGCCGAGCGGCGAGCAGAAGACGGCGCGCATGCCGCTGGCCGTCCTACCTGCAGATGGTGGCGGCCACCAACTTCAAGCAGCGCGTGCGCAAGATGATGGAGTACTACCACGCCGACCGCCTGAACTACGCCGTGGCCGGCACGCCGAACCGGCTGGAGTACGACCAGGGCTTCTTCGTGAAGCAGGGCGACGGCGCCGCCGACGTCAAGCCGATCGCGCACCTCTACAAGACGCAGGTCTACGCGCTGGCCGAGTACCTGGGCGTGCCCGAGGAGATCCGCCGCCGGCCGCCCACCACCGACACCTTCTCGCTGCCGCAGACGCAGGAGGAGTTCTACTTCGCGCTCCCCTACGCCAAGATGGACCTCTGCCTCTACGGCCACAACCACAGGCGCCGGTCGCCGAAGTGGCGCGCCGCTGCGGGCCTCACGGCGGAGCAGGTCGAGCGCGTCTACAAGGACATCGACCAGAAGCGCCGCACCACGCGCTACCTGCACGCGCGGCCGCTGCTGGTCGAGGCCGTCTCCGAGGTGCACGACTGAATGTGCGGCATCGCCGGCGTGATGCTGCGCCGCGCCGACCGCGGCCCCGCCCGAGCTCGACGAGCTCGGCGTGATGGCCGGCGCGCTCAGCCACCGCGGTCCCGACGAGTTCGGGATCTACCGCGACCGCCATGCCGGCCTGGCCCACGCCCGGCTCTCGATCATCGACCTGGCCATCGGGCCAGCAGCCGCTCTCGAACGAACGCGGCACGCTGTGGATCACGTTCAACGGCGAGATCTTCAACTACGTCGAGCTGCGCGAGGAGCTTGTCGGCGCGCGGCCACCAGTTCAGGACCCGCAGCGACACCGAAGTGATCGTCCACGCCTACGAAGAGTGGGGCGCCGAGGCGTTCCGCCGCTTCAACGGCCAGTGGGCCGTCGGCCTGTGGGACAGCGAACGCCGCGAGCTGGTCCTGGCGCGCGATCCCGTTCGGCGTGCGTCCGCTCTACGTCGCCGAACATGCCGGGCGCCTCGTGTTCGCCAGCGAGGTGAAGGCGCTCTTCGCCGCCGACCCGACGCTGCCGCGGCGTCTCGACCCCGTGGGCCTCGACGAGACTCTTCACGTTCTGGACGCCGGTGGCGCCGCAAACGGTCTTTGCCGGCATCGAAGAGGTGGAGCCGGGCACCGTGCGCATCTACTCCGACGCGGGCGTGCGCCGCTTCAGCTCCTACGAGCCCGGCCTTCCCCGCCGACCACGCCGGTGAGTTCGCCGGCTCACTCGACGACGCGGTGGACGAAGTGCGCACCGCGCTGGCCGACGCCACGCGCCTGCGGATGCTGCGCGCCGACGTGCCGGTGGGCAGCTACCTTTCGGGCGGCCTCGACAGCTCGCTCATCGCGGCGCTCGGCCTGCAGGCCAAGGGCTCCAACTTCTCGACCTTCTCGCTCCGCTTCGAGGACGCCGAGTACGACGAAACCGTCTACCAGCGCATGATGGCGGAGCGCCTGGGCAGCGACCACCACGAGGTGGTGGTGTCGCGCGGCGACATCGCGCGCGTGTTCCCCGACGTGATTCGCCACACCGAACGCCCGATCCTGCGCACGGCGCCGGCGCCGCTCTTCCTGCTGTCGAAGCTGGTGCACGACGCCGGCATCAAGGTGGTGCTCACCGGCGAAGGCGCCGACGAGATGTTCGCCGGCTACGACCTGTTCCGCGAGGCCAAGGTGCGCCGCTTCTGGGGCGCGCAGCCGACCTCGCAGAAGCGGCCGCGGCTGCTCGAGCGCCTCTATCCCTATCTCGAACGCTCGCCGGTGGCGCAGCGGGCCATGGCGCGGCAGTTCTTCGGGCGCGGCCTCGACCGCTTCCGCGACGCGGGCTTTGGACACGACCCGCGGTGGGCCGGCGCGAGCGCGTTGAAGCGGCTGTTCTCGCCCGCCGTGCGCGAGCACGTCGCTGGGCGCGACGCGAAGGCGCAGCTGCTGGCTGCACCTGCCCGCCGGGTTCCGCGCGTGGAGCTCGCTGGCGCAGGACCAGTATCTCGAAGTGCACACGCTGCTCTCGGGCTACCTGCTGTCGTCGCAGGGCGACCGCATGCTGATGGCGCATTCGGTGGAAGGCCGCTTCCCGTTCCTCGATCGCCGCGTGGCCGCGCTGGCCGAATCGCTGCCGCCGGCCTACAAGCTGCAGGTGCTCGACGAGAAGCACGTGCTCAAGCGCGCGGCGGCCGACGTGGTGCCGCAGGCCATTCTCGACCGGCCGAAGCAGCCGTATCGCGCGCCCGACGCGCTGTCGTTCGCTACCGACGAGGCGCAAGGACTGGATCGCGGAGGTGGCAGGTCCAGCGGCGGTGAAGGACGCGGGATGCTTCGACCCCGCGGCCGTGGCGCAGCTGCTCAGCAAGTGTGCTGCGCGGGCAGCGGCTGGGCAGTTCTCGAACGCCGACAACATGGGCGTGGTGGGCGTGCTGTCGACGCAGCTGGTGCATCACCAGTTCATTGCGCAGCGGCCGCGGGCCACGGCACCCGCGGTCATCCGCACGGTGGTCGATCGCGTCTCCCAAGAGATCCGCACGTCCTGACCATGCTCGTCCACGAGTTCCTCGAGGCGTCAGCGGCCCGCGGGCCCGACGCGCTCGTCCTGATCGAGCGTGAGCGGCAGGTGTCGTACCGCACGCTCGACCGGATGGCCAACCAGTGCGCGCACCTGTTCCGCGCGCACGGCGTGGACCGTGGCGACCGCGTGGTGGTGGCGCTCGACAACGGCGCGGAGCTGGCCGCCGCCTACTTCGGCGCGATGAAGGCGGGCGCGGTGGCCGTGCCGCTGCCGGCCGGGCCCGCGCAGCGACCGCCTGCCGGCGGCCCTTGCCGATTGCACGCCGCGCGTCGCGATCGTGGATGCGCCGACCGCAGCGGCGCTTGGCCCGCGAGGCGTGTTCGCCGACGTGCCTCATGTGTTCGTGTTGTCGCCGTCGCAACCGGCCGCGCCGTTTGCCAGCTTCGTGGACGCGTTCGAGGCCTGCCCCTCGGAGCCGGTCGACGACCGCGTGAGTGACTCGGCCCTCGCCGCCATCATCTACACCTCGGGCTCCACCGGCGAGCCGCGCGGGGTGATGCTGTCGCACCGAAATTTCGTGGCGAATGCGCGGTCGATCGTCAGCTATCTGCGGCCTTACGCCGGCCGATCGCGTGATGTGCGTGTTGCCCTTCAACTACGTCTACGGGCTGTCGCTGCTGCACACCCACGTGGCCGTGGGCGGGTCGATCGTGGTCGAGAACCGCGGGGCGTTCCCGAACGTGGTGCTCGAATCGATGGCCGAACACGCCGTGACGGGCTTTGCCGGCGTGCCGTCGACGTTCGCGCTGATGCTCCACCGCTCGAACATCGCCGACACGCGGCTCCCGCACCTGCGCTACGTGACCCAGGCCGGCGGCGGCATGCCTCCCGCGAAGATCACCGAATGGCTCGAGCGCGGACCGCGGGCTGACTTCTACGTGATGTACGGCGCCACCGAGGCGGCGGCCCGGCTCACCTATCTGCCCCCGGCCGATCTCGGACGGAAGCTCGGATCGATTGGCCGCGCCATTCCCGACGTGGAGATCCGCATCATCACCGACGAGGGCCGCGTGGCCGCAACTGGAGAAGTGGGCGAACTGGTGGCCCGGGGCGCCAACATCTCGAGCGGCTACTGGAACCGCCCCGAGGAAACGGCCGCGCGCTTTGGCGCCGACGGCTACCGCACGGGCGATCTGGGCTACGTCGACGACGACGGCTTCGTGTTCCTGGTCGGCCGTCAACACGACATGATCAAGGTGGGCGCAAACCGGGTCGGCGCCCGCGAGATCGAAGACGTGTTGCACCAGCATCCGGCGGTGTTCGAAGCGGCGGTCGTGGCCGCGCCCCACGATCTGCTCGGCGAAGTGCCGGTGGCGTTCGTGGCGCTGCGGGAGCAGGTGGCCGATGTCGAGAATGTGCTGCGTGGATTCTGCGCCGCGCGCCTGACCGCCTACAAGGTGCCGCTGCGCGTCGTGGTCATGCCCGAACTCCCGAAGCTGCCAGGCACCGGCAAGCTCGATCGACACTCCCTGCGCGCGACGAGGCCATCGTGAAGAAGACGTCTCGCCGTGATCGGCGCCGGCCTGTGCGGCTCCCTGCTCAGCGCTCTGCTGCGCGATCAGTTCCACGTCACCGTCATCGAGCAGGGCAGGAAGAAGCGACCGCTGCTCACCGACATCGACTGCCCGGACGGCGACGTCACCTCGTCGATCAACCGCGCGGAGGGGCTCGGCGGCACGACGAATTACTGGCACAACGCGCTCATCGAGCTGACCGACGCAGACCTGCGCAAGGCCGGGATCCGCGCGGGCACGCTCGAACCCCATTACTCCAAGGCGTGGGAGTTCTTCCTCTCCGCCGACGAACTGCACGAATGCCAGCGGGCGCGCGACGCCAATCGCGAGGCCATCGAACACGGCAACGGAACGGTGGCGCACATGGTGCTGCCCCGTAACCGCGCAAACCTGTGGCACCTGGCCAACCAGCGTCATCCGGGTGATGCCATCGAGGTCGTCTACGGCACGGCCACCAAGATTCTGGCCGGCGCAGGCGGCGCTCCGGTCTCGGTTTCGGTGGCCACTGACACGGGCCCCGTGCAGGTCACGGCCGATCAGGTGCTGGTCTGCGCGGGAGGCCTCGCCACGCCGGCGTTGCTCGCGCAGTCCCTCGGCCTCGACGCCACCCTATGCGCGGGCTATCACGACCATCCGATGGCCTACGTGGCCAAGGTCAAGCTGCGGCCGGACAGCCGGCTGAAGGCCGTGTCGTGCACCACCACGGCCACCGCCGAGGTGCGAGCCGGGGTGGTCTACGAAGTTGACGGCATCAAGACCGTCGTCTATCTGCGGCCCGCGTCGAACCTCGACGTGCGCTCGATTCAAGGGCCGGCACGCTTCGTCCTGTCCGACCTGCGCAACGACCCGTTCTCGCCGCGGAAGATCCTGCAGCTGCTGACCAACCTCGAGGCCGTGCGCGAGGCGATTCTGTTCAAGACGAAGGCTGGCTTTCGCGGCGACTGCTACTCCGTGCTGCTCTTCGGGGAACAGAACCCGGTCGAGTCACGCGGCCTGGCCATCGAGCCGGGGAAGAAGCCGCGATTGAACTGGCACGTCACGGCGTCGGAACGTCTCGCCTATCAGACGGGGTTCGCGCGCTTCCTGGACGAGTTCGCCGACGAGATTCTCGAGACCAATGCGCTGCCCGCCGACACATGGGAGTTCCGCACCGGGGCTCACCACTCCGGTGCCGCGCTGCAGTTCCTCAACGACCCGGGGGAGCTGAACCTCGAGTACTTCTCGGTCAAGGGTCTGGCGAATACGTTCGTGTGCGACGGCTCGCTGCTGCGGGCGGCGGGCATTGCCAACAGCGGCCTCACGCTCGTGGCTCTGGGCCATCGCCTGGCGGAGCTGCTTCGTGACGCTGTGCCCAGCGTGCGCTAGGCGAGCGCGAGCTAGTTGCGGCTTCGCGCCGCACATCAGAGCCGCAGTCGGTCTGACCGATCGTGAGCGCAGGATTGACGTGACCGGAATCAGTGCGGACAAGCGAGAGTACCCGCACGCCGCTAAGCTCGCGAACAAGACCGTAGATTACTGAGCAGAAGGCGATTCTCCGACTTCACCGGCAACTCGCACTAGATTGCTGCCGAGCGCGCATGTCGCGAAGGAGCCACGCAGCAAGGAGATGTCACGGCGCCGGATGGCCGCAGTGGTCTCGTCCACCGCCGATGCGACAACGCCGATGCCGATCGGGAGTCTCGCGACTGCCGTGTTCTAGACCAGACCCTTGCCGGCGGCCGTTCTGAATTGCGTGAGACGTCGAACAGATGTACGATAATCTGCTCCTCTGGAGCGCAGCCTTTCAGATTCAAACGCACCGCTTGGATGACCAACAGACCTGAAGCAGCGACACGCACGCATGCACGGAAAACGCGCGCGACTCGGACTCTCCAAAGCCGCATAGACGACTGGCTCGACGGTGCTTTGCAACCCCTGTCGATGCTACTGATGAATCGCCGCATGCGTCGGTTCTTGCGCTTCGTGCCGACGCTACCGTTCTTGGCGCACCGCCTCGCCGCCCCGGTTGGCGCGTGGCCGGCTCCGACGGTGACAGTTCCAGCGGCACTCCGCGGTAGGCCTGGGATCGGCGTTGATGGCAAAGCGGCCGATGCAGCATTTGTAGAGGAATCACTTCCCGACTGGTCCGCCCTTCATGCCGATGGCGTGCGCTGGTTTCGCCGCAAGGATTGGCGGAGCTTCCTGATCTGCATGCCGCGTCTCCTGCGCGCTGGCAGATTGGCTGATCGAGTCAACGCCACGGTCGTCGATGAGTCCGCGGCTCCCACGAAGGTCGATACCAGCGCGCTGACGTCGGCGTTCGCGGCTAAGGCAGCGGCGATGGGCATCTCGGCGGTTGGAATCGCGCAGTACGACCGGCGCTACACGTTCGAACCCGCACAGCGCAACGCGTTCGACGATCGTGTAGTAGTCTGCGCCCTGGAGCAGAGTTGGGCGGCCACCCAAACGGCGCCGAGCGCTCAAATGCTAAAGGCGTCGCTCTTCGCCGATGCCCAGCTCATCGAACTGGCCACACTACTGACGCAGTGGCTTCATGGCCAGGGGTACCGGGCGCGCCTGCACGAACAACCCGGAGAAACGATGCTGCTTCACTACGCCGTCGCGGCCGGGCTAGGACAGATGGGCATGAACGGTCAGATCCTAACACCTCGAGCCGGTTCGCGGTGCCGCCTGGTGGGATTCACGACGAACGCGCCGCTCGACGTCGGTGAGCCAACCGACTACGGAATCGACAAAATCTGCGATAGCTGCCAGGTGTGCGTGAGCCGTTGCCCTTCTGGCGCCATCCAGACCCGGCGCGTCGTTGATCGCGGCGTTGAGAAGTCGAAGATTAACACCTCTCGCTGTTTTCCGGTCGTCGCGCAAGCGCACGGGTGTGGCATCTGTATGAAGGTCTGCCCGGTGCAGCGCTACGGACTGGACGCCGTGCTCAAGGAATACGAGACAAGCGCACGGATCCTCGGCAAGGACACCGAGGAGCTCGAAAGCTATTGGTTTGACGGCGTGCACTATGCGTCGGGCCGCCGGCCGCAATTGCGAGAGGCGTGGTTCCATCCCAAGGGCTTCACCTTCGATGCGCAGCGAAAAGTGTCACCGCTGAGCGATGGCGGCGAAGCCGAGTCCTGAGAGCATCGAAAAGACGGACGACCTGAATCGGGTAGGCAAGCCCACAGAGAGGTCTATGCACGAATCAGACGTTGGCGGCAGTGACCAACTGGCACTTGCCAAACGGTCATTCAATTTCAGCTAGCCAACGGGCAGCGCCTCGCGCTTGCGCACCACGAACTGGCTGATGTTCCGCAGCGAGTCGAGATTCTCCGGCACCAGCTCGCGATCGCCCACCGAGATGCCGTACTGCTCCTCGATGAACGACACGAGTTCGAGCAGTCCGGTGGAGTCGATGACGCCGCTTTCGAGAAACGACTGGTCGTCGGCGAACCCGTCGCCCTCCTGGCCGAACAGGAAATTGCTGACGATGAATGCCTTGATTTCCGACGCGTATGTTTCGACCACAGCCCGTTTGCTCCCCTGCGTGCGCTCGAACGCTTCGCGTCCGCGACGCGGCTTTTCCCTAGAACATTGTCGGCTCGACCCGGTCCGGGGGATACCCCACGGCCATGACTTACCCGGAAATCCCTACGACCCCCGCCGAACCAGCACGGTCTTCACGGTCTCGAGCACGATGTAGACGTCGAAGGCCAACGACATGTGCTTGATGTAGAAGATTTCGTACTGCAGCTTCTCCTGCGCGTCGCCCACCGTAGAGCCGTAGGCGTGACGCACCTGGGCCCAGCCCGTGAGTCCAGGGCGAACGACGTGGCGCTGGCCGTAGAACGGAATCTGCGCCGCCAGTTGGGCCACGAACTCCGGCCGCTCGGGCCGCGGTCCGACGAAGCTCATGTCACCGCGCAGCACGTTCCACAACTGCGGCAGCTCGTCCAGCCGTGTCCGCCGCAGGAATCGGCCGACGGGCGTCACCCGCGGATCGTTCTGCGTCGACCAGACGGCGCCGCTGACGGCCTCGGCATCGACCCGCATCGAGCGGAACTTGTGAATCGTGAAGTTGACCCCGTCCTTGCCCACGCGCGTCTGGCTGTAGATGGCCGGAGCCATTCTTCCCGAAGCGCAGCGCGAGCCACACGAGGCCCATCGCCGGCGCGGCCAGCACCAGCCCGATCACCGCGAGCCCCACGTCCGAGGAGCGCTTCACCGCTTCGAGCGTGGCGCTCTTTCTGAAGCCGTCGCCGAAGATCATCCAGCTGGGGCGCAGGTTTTCGACGGCGATCTTGCCGGTGTATTGCTCGTAGACCGACGCCAGATGATCGAAGCGCACTCCCAGGTTCAGCTTCATCGCCAGGAGTTCGTCCATGTTCAGCTTGCCGCGCGCGTTCGCGAGGCTGACCACCACGCGGTCGACGCGGCGGGCGCGCACGATCGCCGGAATGTCGCTGACCGTGCCGATGACCCCAGGGTGGAAAGTCTCGGCCCCCACCGTAGCAGGGTCGGGGTCGATGAAGCCGACGAGTTCCACGCCCAGTTCGCTGCGGCGCTCGAAGAGCTCGCGGGCCAGGCTGATGGCGGCGCTGCTCGTGCCGACGATCAGCAGGCGCTCGGCGGGTTGCCCGCGCAGCGACAGCCACTCGAACGAGATGCGCCAGCCGATGACCAGCGCCACGATCAGCAGCGTGGCGAGCGCAACCACGCCACGGCCGAGCATCAGGTCGGGAATCCAGTAGTAGGCGATGGCGAGAAGGGCCGACGCCGCGCCCATCGACCGCAGCAGGCCGATGAGCAGGTCGCGGCGATCCGCCATCTTCCGCAAGTCGTACAGGTCGCCGTAGTGGAGGCAGATCTGCAGCACGGCCGCCACCACGATGGAACGCGCCACCCAGGCCGAATACGACTCACCGGGTCATCGGGAAAGCCGAGCCGGATCATGGCGGCGATCACCACCGCGAGCACGATCAAGCGCGTGCTCGATGGCGACGAACGCTGCCTGTCGGCGGAAGCTACTGGTGATGAAGCCAGACACGGTTATGGCTTGGCGGCGCCGTAGTCGTAGGATTCCGGGCCCGAGGCCTCGACGCCGTTCAACACCACGCCAAGGATCTGCTCCCGGCCGATCGCGTCGATGGCGTTCTGCACGGCGGGCAATTGGGTCTTCCCGGCGTGGATCACGAACAGCGTGCCGCCCACCATCTGCGAGAGCAGGCGCGCATCCGTGGCCGGCCCCACCGGCGGCGCGTCGAGAATCACCCAGTCGAACCGGGTCGCCGCCTCGGCGAGAATCTCCTTCATCCGCGGCGAGGTCAGCGCCTCGATGGAGTTGGGAATGGGATGACCGGCGGGCAACAGCGTGAGCCGGGGGGTGATGGGGATCAGCGCAAGTTTCTGTTTCCGTCGGCGAAATCAACGCTTCGCTGAGGCCGCAGCCTTCGCGTCATGTCGGTCACATTCGGCAGCGAGGGACGCCGCAGGTCGGCATCCACGAGCAGCACGTTGTAGCGGTACGACTCGGCCAGCACCAAGCGCCAGGTTCACCGCCGTCAACGTCTTGCCGTCGCTCGGGCGAGGCGCTGGTCAACATCAGGTTGCGCAGACCCTTGGCCTGATGCGCATGGTGCAGCGTGGCGGCCAGACGGCGGAACTGCTCGGTGAGGCCGGCGTCACCCTCCGGACCGGTGGCCAGACGCTCCTTCCATTGCGACGAAAAGCGGACCATGCCCGCCGTCCGGCCTCCCAGTCGGGCCAGGCGGGATCAGCACAGACGCCGGCTCCGGCCGCGGTTCCGCCGCGACCGCGTCCTCGGCATCCACCACCGACCACGCCGGCTTGAACAGCTGGCCGCGATTGGCCGAGGGCTGCAGGCTCAGCCTCCGCCCCGATGCGCTTCAATGCTTCGTCAATTCGCCCCAAAATGCACCTTCACCGGAGGCTGTTCCACAACTTCAAGCTCCACGTCACGTAGCTGGCAATGCGCGAGGCACGCCGCGCCGCCGACCGAGGCGGCGATCATCCGCTTCTTGGACCGCTCCTTCTCGGCTGCTGTCGCCACGTAGGGCACCGTCGCCAGCACCGGCAGGGAGAGCACGTCGAGCACATCGCTCGCGGTCCAGAAGCTCTTGTCCCTCAGTTCGAGCAGCGCGGCGATGCCCGACACCCAGGAACAGGCCGAACGCCAGACCAGCGGCGTTGTAGCGCAGACGTTTCGAGCGCAGGGGCAGCACCGGCACCAGCGCGGGGTCGACGATGCGGAAGCGCTCGCCGATGTCCTGCCCTTCGAGGTTCACCGCGGCCTGCGCCGCCGTGCTCTTGGTGAGCAGTTCGCGATAGGCGAGTTGCTGCGTGTCGTAGTCGCGCGTCAGCTTGACCCACGCCGATTCGAGGCGCGGCACGGCTTCGAGCCGGCGCTGGTACTCGGCGATCTCGGCCCGAACCCGGCGCTCTTCCGATTCCTTGAACGCCACCTGGCGATCGAGGCTCTCGATCTCTGCCGCCATGCCCCGCAGACGTTCCCGGCGCGCCAGCTCGTTCGGGTCGCGTGGTCACCGCCACTGGCGCCGGGTTGGCAGCAGCGCTGCGTGCCTCGACGGCGCGCGCTTCTTCGGCGGCCTTCGGCTCGAGTTCGCCGACCTGCCGTCTGCGCCCGCATCACGTCGGGATGGTCTGGCCGGTAGCGCTGCTCGAGCGACGCCAGACTGGCCGCGCGCCGACGCGAGCTGCTGTTGGGCCGTCGAGCCCACTGCCGGCGCGCCGCCGTCCTGCGGGGACGGCTGCGGGCGCCAAGGGCGGCTCCTTCGCCGCCTCGCGGTAGAGGCGTTCGAGCATCTGCTTGCGATCGCGATCGCGCGCCACCGATTCGACCAGGCTCTGGGCCTGCAACTGCGCGCTCGACAGCGACTGCATGTTCGCCTGCGTCTGCGTCGGCAGCTCCTGGCCGTGCTGCTGCCGGAAGTTCTCGAGCAGCCGTTCCTGCGCTTCGAGCTTGGCGCGCGCCTCTTCGAGCTGTGTTTCGAGGAAACGGTTGGTGGCGCCGGCCACGGCGCCGCGGTCTTCGAGGTTCTGGTTCACGAACAGCACGCCAAGACGGGCCGTGACGTCGGCGGCAATTTTGGGGTCGTCGTAGAGGAACCGCACGTGGAAGGCCGAGGGCTGCCGTTCCTGGCCGCGGGTGCGCACGGTCTCCACCACGATGCCGATGTCCTCGCGCATCTCGACGATCACCTCCTCCATCGCGAGCCGCTGGCGCTTCTCCCGATAGAGGTCGAACTCGTCGATCAGCTGCTGCAGGGTGGTGCGGCTGAGCACCTTGACCTGCAGCGCGTCCATGCGCCGGTCGGTCTGGAGCGTCACCGTCGACCGCACGAACTCATCCGGCACACGCTGCGGATCGATGGCAATCAGCATGTCGGATTCATACATGTTCGGCATCGTGGACGAGTAGAGCAGCGCGGCGAAGAACGTGATGACCGGCGGAATCACGATGAGCCAGATCCGGCGGCGGGCAATTGCGATCGCGTCGGTGACGTTGAGTACCTTGCCAGGCAGCATGGGTGTTACTCGCTTCTCTAGAACGTGCCGTAGAGCGGAAGCCACATCGTGACGCCAACCCTCACGGAGTTTCGGCCGAACTGCGTGGGAAACGACGACGAGGCGACGGGCGACATTGCGAAACGCGTGTTGGCGTATAGGCGTAGCCGACGACCAGCCCCAGCCGAGCGCCGAAGCCATAGCCGAGCTGAGCGTTCAGAAAGCGTCTGGTCGAAGTCGCCGCCTTGAGCCGAGCGCGCGCGCCCTTGGGAATAGCCACCGGTGACGCCCATCGTGAGGCGGCGCCAGGCCGTGCCGTCGATGGTCAGCGTGGCGGCATTCGATTCGAACGGTTCGGATGACAGCCCGTTCAGTACCGTGATGTCGCGCCGGGCGCTGAGCAAGACCGCCCACGTGGGAGAAAGCGCAACTGGAGCGAGCCGGATACCGTGGGCAGCACGCGCCCGAAGGCGGAACCCTGAGCTGCGGCGCGTGTCCCCTACGCCGACCACGCCTCCACCCACCATGAAGGAGAGACTGCGGTTCGGCGACAGGCGCCGATCGTGCCGGACGCGCCCCTCTGCCGCGTGCATGTCCATGGGCTGCGCCGGCGGCGTTCTCGAAGTGTCTGCAGATTGCGGTTGTAGCGATAGGCCAGCTCGAAGCCGCTGGTCGGACGGGGATTCCATGCATGGGTGAGTGCGACGGTGTCGGTGCGACTCTCGAAGCCCGGGCCGGAGACGGGTCGAAACCACAGGCCGCCGTAGTCGACGCTCATGCGCTGCCGCGACGTCCAGTTGCGGTAGAGCGCCGGCGCTGGCCCGCCGGTCAGCCATCGCTGCGCCGTCAGCGACAGCGTCGGATCGGCCGTCGGTGAGGGCACCTCGTCGAGCGGGCTCTGCGCCGCCGGATTGCGTTCAAAGAGTCGAACGCGCCGAACACGAAGGTTGGGTCGTAGGATGAACCCGCACCCACCGTGAGGCCGGATCGGCGTCCGAGCGTCGTAGCTGCCTGAAGTGCGAGGTCGCCTTGCGTCAGACGATAGAACTCCTGCCCTCGCGCAATCTGCTGGTGATTGACCGAGCCGGAGCCCACGCCGACGAATGAACCGATCTGCCCGGCCTCGCTGATAGCGCAGCGAGGCCGCTGCCGTGGTCGCGTAACCGCTTTGGAAAGGCCCGAACTGACCGGCCGGGACCTCGGATCGCTGACAAGTCGTTGCCGTCGTATCCGCCGTCGAGGTCGAAGGTCAGCGAGAGACCTGGCGAGCCCAGCGCCGCCGGTCCATCGCCGAAGACTCCTCTGCTCGAGCCAGGCGGGCCGTCCACGACCTGAGCGGCCGCAGTACGCACCAGTCCCGTCAGGACGCACGCACAGCGCGAGCGAGGCCAGAGCGGGGAGTAGTCACGACGTCGGATATCCCTAGGGAACGACGACCGTATCGCCGGGCAGCAGCAGAATGTTCTGCTCGAGGTTCTTGCCCTTGGCGACGTCCTTGTAGTTGAACTTGAAGCGCGCTGGTGCCGCCCTTGATCGCGCGCAGCACGGCGATGTTCTTGGCGTCGGCGTATTCGGTCAGGCCGCCCGCCAGGGCGATGGCCTGCATCACGTTCAACGGCCCCTTCAACGGATGGCCGCCCGGCGTCGTGACCCGGCCCGTGATGAACACGCGCCGGCTGTTGATGGCGCGCACCACGACCGCCACGTTGGGCTCGGTCAGGTACTTGGCCGAAGCCGCCACAATCTGGCGCTGCAGTTCCGCAGGACGCAGACCGGCGGCCTGCATCTCGCCAATCACCGGCAGGGTGATGCGTCCATCGGGACGCACGGTGACGTCGCCGCTGATGTCGGCCTCGCGCCAGAAGACCACGCCGAGCACGTCTTCGGCGCCAATCACGAAGTCGTCTGGCACGTCGGTCGAGGCCTGGGAAGGGTCGCCGGTGCCTGGGGCGATCGCGTTTGCGCGGTGCCGGCAGCCGGGATCGCGACGGAGAACAGCAACACGCCGGAGAGGATGAAGTTCGTCATGGGCATCACGAAAAGAAGGAAAAACGCCGCTTGGGCGGCGCCACCGCACCGAACATCGGCCGCTCGCCCGGCGCGGGAGCACTGGCGGCGTTCTCCGTCACGCGGCCTGAGGTTGTGTGAAGGGCCGAGGTCTCTTCCCGGGTATTGGTCAGCGCCACGCTGGCGGCGGGTGGTGGTGACCGGCCCAAGGTCGAAGTCGCGGCACACGTCGTTCACGATTTCGACCGGCACGGGCTTCACCTGCGCCGCGAATCCGCCGATGAGTGCGTTGTCGCAGAGCACGTTGATCGTGCGCGGAATGCCGGCCGAGGCTTCGTAGACGGCCATCACGGCCTCGCGCGTGAAGATCTCGATGGGGGCGCCGCCGGCGATGCGCAAGCGGCCCGAGATGTAGGACGCGGTTTCGTGCATCGACAGGGGCCGCAATTCGCAGCGCAGGGCGACGCGCTGCTTCAGTTGGCGCAATGACGTATCGTTCAAGCGATCGGCCAGTTCTGGCTGGCCGCAGAGCACGATGTTCAGCAGCTTCGTGGTGGCCGTCTCGATGTTGCCCAGCAGCCGAATCTCTTCGAGCAGCTCGTGCGGCATGCTCTGCGCTTCATCCACGATCAGGCCGGTGAGCCCGCCCGCCGCGAACCGCGCCTCCACGTCGTGTTGCAACTCCGACAGGAATCGCGTCTTCGACACGGCGGCGCCCGCGCTCAAGTTGAACTCGCGGGTCAGGAACTCGTAGAACTCGTGCCGGCCCAGCGTGGGGTTGTTCACCATCACGTAGCGGCTGGGCGTGTCGACGATGCCGGCCAGGGCCGTGCGAACGAGCGTCGTCTTTCCGGTGCCCGCTTCGCCGAGCACGAGCGTGAACCCCTTGGACGCCGCCAAGGCGTAGCGCAGGTTGCTCAGCGCTTCACGCTGGCGCGGGGTGAGGAACAGGAAGCGCGGGTTCGGCGTGAGATCGAAGGGCGCCTCGAGCAAACCGTAGAACGGTCCGTACAAGGGATGTCTGCGCCAGGCACCGGGGTCATCGACGCCACCGACGCTGATGTCCGACGGATCGGCAATCGGGTCGCTCATCATCAATTCCAAAGACACGCCGCTGATGTCATTGCAAGGGTGACACCGGAAACTGCTACGTCCATGAAAGTACTCACAACTCTTTCTATTGCAACAGGATAGTGGATGCCGCCGGCGCCATCCAACAGGGTCGATCTGTGCAAGGCGGCCGAATAGCGCGCTCGGCGACAATAAAAGTCACTCGAAGGGCTGACTTTCCATCTGGCGCCCACTAGACCCTTATCGGTTCGGGCGCGTCGCAGATTTGCGACAGTACTGCCAGTATGGCGCGTGAACCGCCCGGGTGTCATTTTCCCACACGTAGGCAAAGCGCTCATGTGCCACCAACGACCTCACCGTCGCGAGGGCCGCGGGTGGAAGATTGGAGTAGTCTGCGGGGATGCCCAGTGAGCGTCCGGAGCACGCTTTGTTGCTGGCCGCTGCCTGGGCGACGGGCCCGGCCGCTGGCGTGATCGACGCGGCGCTCGCCGCGCCCCTGGATTGGACCCGCGTGGTAGAGCTCGCACTGGCTCACCGGCTGGCACCGCCCCTATTGGCCACGCTCGAGACCGCGGACCCCACGCTGGTGCCCGCGGAGATTCTGGACGCCCTTCGCATCCACTGTCAGCACTTGCGGGCACGAAGCGAGGCGGTGACCGCTGAACTGTTCGCACTGCTCGATGCCCTTGCCGCGCGAGAGGTGGCAGTGATTCCCTTCAAGGGCCCGCTGCTGGGCGAGTTGCTGTTCGGCGCCGCAGAGACGCGCTCGCCGGGCGACTTGGACCTGCTCGTGCGCCACCACGATGTCGCGCGGGTGCGCGAAGTGCTCGAGGAGCGCGGCTATGTCGATGCCGATCAGGTGCCGGGGGCGCCTATGCTCACCGCCGTGCAGAGGCGGATGTACGAGCGGTATCAGTGTGAGTACCTGTTCATTCGCGCCCACGACGAAATGGCGGTGGAACCGCATTGGGACTTGAGTCAGCGAACCCTGGCGATGGATGTCGACTACGCCGGCATGCTCGATCGCGCGCGCCCGGCGCGACTGGGGGGGCGTACGGTGCTGGTCCTTGCACCGGATGACTTGCTCGTGGCGCTCTGCGTGCACGGCGCCAAACACCAATGGGAGCGGCTGGCCTGGATCAGGGACGTGGCCGGCGTTCTGGCCAAGTGGCCCGACCTCGATCTGGAAGCTGCCGCTCGGCGCCTACGCGCGCGCGGCTGTGAACGCCTATTCCTGTTGAGCCTCGAGGTCGCCCGTCAGTGCGCTGGCGCAACTCTACCCGCGGCCATTGGCACCGCAATCGCCAGAGATTCGACCATAGGCCAGCTGAGCGAAGAGGTTTGGAATGGTTTGCTCCAGCCGGGTGGACCCGAGCCCAGGAACGACCGTGTCGACCCCTTCCGGTTCCGGCTGCGTGAACGGTGGTCGGATCGCCTGCGCTACGCCGCTCTGACGTGGCTGACGCCCAGACGTCGCCATCTGGAGGTAGTGGCCTTGCCGCTCCGTTTGGCGTGGGCCTATTATCCGGTTAAAG
The DNA here is from genome assembly GCA_963814395.1 of uncultured Acidobacteriota bacterium. Lineage (GTDB taxonomy): Bacteria > Acidobacteriota > Vicinamibacteria > Vicinamibacterales > UBA2999 > CADEFD01. The sequence goes on along the minus strand of CAWFCS010000014.1, from coordinate 13,169 downwards.
CGGGCATAGATTTTGCTTACTTACCAATGGTGAGACTGATTCGGTTAGCGACGAGCCAAAAAGTCTCATCAAGCTAGACTATTTTCGTTCGATCTAAAGACTTGTGTCGGCGTGCCGAAATACGTATACCTAGAGGAAACATGTCAGATACGAACCACGGAACCTCCATGAACGAGACGACCGCCCGGCGCGAGTTTCTCGGGCGAATCGGCAAAGCTGCTGTGACGGCGCCTGCCGTGGCGCTGCTGTTGACCGCCACAGCGAAGCCGGCCGCAGCTGCCGAATATCGTCAGCGTCCGGCGCCCCGCCAACGCCCCGTCCGTCGGTCAAACGACTGATCCTCTAACTCATTGACCGGAGTTTCCCTCGGTGGCGAACCTACCGCCCGATGGCTCGAGGCCGAGCCCAAGCGCGTCGGGTGTGTAGAGGTCGTTGCCGAGGGCTTCTTCGCGCGTACTTCCCCTTATCTGCGCTGGCTTGGCGCTCAGCACCCTCTGCTGATTCGCGCCAGCGCATTCTCCATTGGCAGTCCAGGCCCGCTCGATCCGGCACGTCTTGCCGATCTCACCCGCCTCTGTGAGTCCGCCAACGCCCGTTGGGTCGTCCATCCGCTCGGGTGCTGCGCGCTGGAAGACCTCCGGCTGGCTGTGCCGGTGCCGATCAGCCTCACCCCCCAATCGCTCGAAACCGTCTCCGGTCGTGTGGCCACGGTCACCGCTGCCTGTGGTCGCCCAGGGCTGATCGAACCCATTTCGTCGCCCTTGCGCGTGCCCGGCTCGCTGACCGAACCCGACTTTCTCGTGCGGCTCTGCGCAGCCACGGGCGCTCGACTTCTCGTCGACGTCACCACCCTGCTCACCGCCGATCGCAACCACCGGATCGACCCCGAGGACTGGCTCAGCCAGATCCCCTATGGTCTGATTGCGGCGGTCAGGATCGGCGGCTCGAGTGTGCGTTCGGGACGGTGGCGTCGCGACCCGGAGGGCGAGATCGACGCGGAAGCGTGGACGGTGCTCGACACGGTGCTGTCACGCTGCCAACCCGACGTGCGCTTGCTCGATCACCGCGAGCACCCGTCGGGACTGGATCTGATGACGACGGAGCTGGCACGCCTGCACTCGGCAGGCACCCAGTCAGCGCCGAGCGCCACACAGGCCGGTCGGCCTTGGGTCCAGGCGATTCGGCCCACGCACCGGCGTTGCGCTCTTCGTTCTGGAAACCGAGGGCGTGTTCTACTCGGCAACGCGGCGCGAGTTGATGCTCTTCAACACGGCCGCCACCCTGGTGTGGTGCCTCATCGAAGACGGGAAGTCGGCGTCGCAGATTGCCGACGCCTATCAGCGCGCTTTCGATCTCACCGCGGTCGAATCGCACCGGCAAACGGGTGCGATTCTTCAGCACTGGTTCGGCCGTGGCTACATCGACTACCCAGGGCCGCTCGAGGCAGACCCCGTCTCACTCACCGCGGCGCTCGGGCTGCTGCTGATGAACGCGCAGTTACGGACGGCGTTCCGGCGGTCTCCCTATCAGGTAGCGCGCCAGCTCGGTGTCGCTCCCGACGACGCCGGCCATTTCACGGCGCTCGAGCCCGACCAGCTCGACGCGCAGGCCGAGGATCTCATCGCGCGTGGAGGCGCAGCAGGAACCTGTGCCGCCGGTAAGTGACGACGCCCCGGCTCGAGCCGCACGAACCCCGACGGCGCTTGCCCGGCACTACCGCCTGCTCTCCACCACCTTCGCCATCGAGACCGGATCAGAGCCCATCAGCAACGACATCCGCGCGGCGCTCGTGCACCTCGAGTGTCAGGATCCCGGTGCCGACGTCGTGCTGGAGATTCGACCGTCGGCCTTGCACCGCTGGGTAGTACTCGATGGCGACGACACCGTCGCGGAATGCGCCGACGTGAGCGGCATCGTGCCAGCCGTGAAACAGAGCGTGCGGCAGATCGCCGTGGATCGCCATCCCTTCCTGGTGAGCGTACATGCCGGCGTGGTGTCGTTCGGCAGCGGCTGCGTGCTGTTGCCGGCCGCGGCAGGCAGCGGCAAGACCACCCTCACCGCCGCGCTCATTCATGCCGGCGCCACCTATTTCTCGGACGAGATCGCCTTGCTGGATGAGGCCACGCTCGCCGTCAACCCCGTTCCCCTGTCACTCACCGTGAAGGACGGTTCACTTGGGCCCTTGCGTGCGCTCTATCCGTCCATCGACGCGTTGCCGGTGCACGTGCGCGAAGATCATGTGAGAGTGCGCTACCTGCCCCCGCCACGAGCGTGCCTGCCGAAGCCCAATGCCCTTGAAGCGGCGCGATGGATCGTGTTCCCCAAGTTCGCGCCTGCCGCCGACACGTCACTGCGTTCCATCGATCGCCCCGCGGCCTTCAGACGGCTGCTCGACGAAGCGTTCGTCTGCCGCCCACGCCTGACCGGTGAGAACGCGGAGTCGCTGGTGCGGTGGATGCGCGGCGTGCAGTGCCATGAACTTCCGTTCTCGAACGCAGACGCTGCGGCCATGCTCGTGCGGGAGCTCATGACGCGCTGACGGCCGGGGCCGTCGCGTCATGGCAAGGCCTCGTCAAGCCTGTTACGATGCCCACGAGTTCTTTACCGTGCCCCCCCTCACGTATCGTGCCAGACCTCGCTCTCCGCTCGACGTCGAAGCGGACCTGTGCCGGTTGTGGCGCGACAATCTGCCTCTGGCCACGAGCGCCGAGGACAAGTTCCGCTGGCTGTACCGCGATGCGCCCGATGCGGCCGACACCGTGTTCGTGCTCGAAGCCGTCGAGGCCGACCAGGCGCATGTGGTCGGCGCCAACGGCATGGTGCGGCGCCGCTTCTGGCTGGCGGGGCGCGAGCTGCGCGCGGTCGTCAATTGCGACTTCGCGGTGGACCGCGCGCACCGGTCGCTGCTCCCGGCCCTGTCGCTGCTGCGCATGTTTCGTGAGGATGTGGCGGCCCGGTTCGACCTGGCCTACGGCTTCCCGAACGGCAAGGCGGAGGGCGTGCTCAAGCGCGCCGGATTCAAGGAGCTCGGGCCGCACCAGGCGCTGGGCCAGGGTGCTTCGCCACGCCAGCTATGCCACGCGCCTGAGCTCGCGTCAGGATGTGCCAGCCGTCGTGCGCATCGCCGCTTCGCGTCCCTGGCTAGCGCGTGCTGGCGCCGCCATCGTCGACGTCGCGAGAGCCGCGGTGGGCAACCTCGCCGTGGCGCGAGGGGCCAGGAAGTACCAGGTGCGGTCGCACGATGCGCCAGACGAGCGGTGGGACGTGCTGTGGGCCGCGGCTCGGGATGAATACGGCATGGTTGGCACCCGCACGGCGGCATTCCTGCGCTGGCGCTTCGCCCTGGTTCCGGGCATCAGCTTCGTCACGCTGCAACGGCGCGGTGACCAGCAACTGCGGGCCTACGCCGTGCTGCAGTTCGACGACGCCACCGGCGCGGCCCATGTCCGTGACCTCTTCGGCCATCACGACGACCTCGGCGGCCTCATCGATGCGCTGGTGCCGCTCGCCTACCGCGCCGGCGCGTCGACCCTGTCAGTGCGTTACCTCGGATGCGCCGGCCGTCGAACGCCTCTTCGCCGACCGTGGGTTCACTCTCCGAGTGGGCAGTCGTTGCGTGGTGCTTGACACGGGACCAGCTCTTGCCGGCGGCGCCGTCCTGACCAACGCGAGTTATTGGCACCTCTTCGACGTCGACGAAGACGCTTAGTAGGCCGCCGGCGGCGGTCAGCGCAGCGCCTTCCGTACCACGACACGTGCCGCCAACGGCGCCATACGGATCAGGTCGAATACGTCACCGAACGACCGCGCGCGTGTAGCCGCGCGCGCGCCCACGGAGAGGGCTGGGCCACGTGGCCCGACACCAGCAGCCCGCGCAGGTTCCGCATCGCCGCCGCATGCAAGCCCGCCCGGCGGTGCTGAACCGGAATCTCCGGGTGCTGATCGACGAAGCGCTCCATCACCGCGAGGTAGTCGGAGTAGGTGCGCGGCAATGAGGACAATCCGTCGTGACCGCGCATGGCGCGCGTCAGGGGCTCCGGGATGACCCCAATCTTCCACCGCAACGCGACGCGAAGGTGAAAATCGATGTCCTCCGCGGTGGGCAGACCCGTATCGAAAGGACCGACGTCGTCGAGCACCGCGCGTCTGAATAGCGCCGACGAGGGCGCCAGGGCCGGCTGGCGGATGACGTAGGTCAGCACATCGCCGTCTTCGGGAATGGCATCTCGCCGCCGCAGCACGCCGTACGCCTGCCGCCGGTTGTCCATCTGCACCACGTCGGTGACCACCATGCCGAAGTCGGGTCGGTCCTCGAGGAAGCGAACCTGAGCCTCCAGCTTGCCCGGCAGCCACTCGTCATCCGAGTCGAGCAAGGCGATGTAGTCGCCCTGGGCGGCGGCCATCCCGTGGTTTCTGGCTCCCGACACGCCCAAGCGCTCGGTTCGCAGGATGTTCAGCCGCTCACCGAATTCCCCCACCAACGCTTCCCGCGTGCCGTCGCTGGACCCGTCGTCGACGACGATGATCTCCTGCTCCCCGTGGGTCTGCGCCAGCGCGGTTCGCACCGCCACGATCACGTCGGCCTTCCGGTTGTAGGTCGGGATGACCGTGCTGACCAGCGGCTTCACGGCGCCGGAGGTCACTGCGCTCGCAGCTCGACGCTGAACGAGCAGCCAGAGGCCGGCCGCAGCTCGATGCGGTAGCCGCGGCTGAACTCCGGCGCCGGCATCGCCGTCCAGGTGATCGCAGCGCCGTCGCGCGGCAACGACAGCAGCCTCCCCGCCTGCACGGAGCCGTTGGCCAGCAGCACCGGCAGCGCCGGCACCTGCAACTGGAACACCGGTCGCACGCCAGCCGCCGACGCGGCACGCGTCGGTGACCCGCAAGCGTCGAGTCGACGAACTCGAAGCTCCGAGTCCAGCTCTGGACGGCGTCGCGGTTGCGCGAATAGGCGTTGGTCAGATCGGCGGCGACCGACACGATGCCGCCGCTGCTCGTCGCCGTCATGCGTCGACTGCACGGTCGTCGCTCGCCGATTGCGGAATGGTCGACCCGTCCGCGCGCTCGAAGCGGACGACGTTGTGGACGTTGACGCCCTGATTGATGCCGCTGTGCGACCAGATGTTCGGCGGTGACCGCCAGCCAATCGTCGCGGAAGAACGTGAACGAGCCCTGATCCTGATGCGCGTGCGACTGGTCGTATTTGCCGGCGACGATCGCCACCCACGCTGCGTCGTTCGCCCAGCTCGAACGCGCAAACAACGCGCCGGCACCGGTGGCGTGATAAGCCAGATCGGTCGGCGCCTAGCGGGCGATCCGGGTACGGCAGCAGGTCGCCGGGCAGGTTGAAGCTGTGGCGTCACGCCATTGACGGAGTTGTTGCTGCAGCCACCACGTGCCGCGTCGCGCCTGGCTCGGTGCCGCGGCTCAGCACCACGGCGGCGTGCACCAGGTTCTCGTGATAGTCGTACAAGCTCGGGCATCGACGATCGCGATTGGTCGCCGATCGGCGCGAACCGATCGCGCGTCGGCACCGTGGCGTGCAGCCAGTAGTCGATGGTCTCCCGGGTATGCGCGGTTAGACCGGCGAGATTCTCCCCGGTCGAATTCACCCAGTAGAGATAGTTCTCGAACAGGTTCTTCTGGGCCGTGCCGTAGCCGGTGCCCTCGCGCGACCCGCCGCCGGGCAACTGCGCATAGTAGTCGACCAGCGGCCCGAACTTCTGCGTCTGCAGGAAGTCGAGCCATTGGTTGCTCTGCGACGCGAGAGCCCACAGCATCGTCGCTCGCAGGAAACTGAAGTGGTAGTTGTTGCCAGGGTCGCAGATGGACCAGCCGCTCCAGGGATGCGCCACGCCGCCCCAGCGCGCGGCCGCGGGATTCCACACGTTCGTGAGGGTCTGCTCGGCGAATGCCGGCCAGCGCTCCCGTTGGTCGCCGGTCAACCGGTCGTAGCCGGCGTCGTAGGCCAGCGCCAACTCCTCCAGGTAGCGCGCCCACTTCGAGGTACGAGTCGCCTGCGATCTCCGGCCGGCCGCCAGTCGGCAATCGCCGCCTCGGCTCGTCGCACGAACGCCTCGACGCGGGCCATCGGCGTCGTCGATGTAGCGGAAGCTGCCGGTGAGGCGATACATGATCACCGAATGTGTTGCCGAATACGCATACGGCGGGTTCCCGGCCACCGCGGCATCCGCGGCCGCCTTGAACCGCGAGTAGGCTGCGCCGTTGCGCTCCCCCTGTGCGTACTGCTCGAGCGAGATGAAGGGCCGCGTGCTCGGCAGGTTGTAGGTGAAGCCCGGATACCGCGACGCCGCCGACGGGCTGCAGGTGGGCGCGTTGTCACCGCCGCCGCCGCCCCCGCCGCCATCCCCACCGCCCCCACCGCTGCTTCCACCATCGTCGGTAGGGGCTTCGATCACGGTGAGGTTCACCACGGCCCGGTCCAGGCTGAAGGTGACCGGCGCATTGCCTTCTTGGACCAGGCGCACACGCACCGACTCGAGCCGTCGAGCCGGGTCGAGATCGAGCTGCGCCGTGACCGCGCCCTTGTCGCCAGCCGCGGCGGAGACGCCGGTGCACTCGAGGGCCGTCGACTGGTCGGCGTAGTACACCATGGCGCAGAACCGCAGCGTCGAACCGCTCGACACGTCTGAGCGGAGGTGGGCGCTCACCACCAGACGGCTGGCCAGCCCGCCAGAGAATTCGCGGGTCCACCACACGTTGTTGCCGTAGCCAGCAATGGACACCCGAAGACTATGCGCGCCTTCGAGGGGGGCCTGCGGCGACTGGGTCACGCTGCTCGAGGAGTCCTGCGCCGCAAAGCCCGAGACGCCGCTCTCGAACAACGGGTCCTCGATCAGGTTGAGCTCGCCGGAGGGCGCGGGTTGTCGGCCGGTCGCGAAGGCCACCACGCCCACGCTGACGACGACCAGCGTCAGTGCCCCGACGATCCACAGACCGGCAAGTGTTTTCCGCATGATGGCCCCAACGACAGTCTACGCGAGCGGGCGACGAACGTGCAGGGTGACTGGGTCCGGAGGAGTGCGCAGGAATGTGCACATCTGTCGAAGATCTCGGCGAATTCGTTGGCCAATTGCCATGGGTGCGAACGTCGGCCTCGCCCCGCCACTAGACCATCAGCCGAGCAGTGGTGGTGACGGCCGGGCTGGTCAGGGGCGCCGTGCGGCATTTTCGCGCCATCGATCCGCAGCGTGGTCGACGTCGCGCGGCACCGATGTCATACGCTCATTCGCTGACCGACCGACGCAGCAACTGCATGAAGTCACGGCTCGCTCCAGGGGCCAACACCAAGGCGGCCAGGACATAGGTGACGATCCCTGCCGCCACCTCGATTGCCAGCAGGCCGGCCAATGACGTGAGGCCCATCGAGGTAGTGCCGGAGCGCGCCGCAACGACTGCGATTGCCATGACGCCGCAGGCCGCGAGTGGCCGCACGATCGCGCCAGCCAGGTCAGTGGGCGACACCTTGTCGGTGACGACCACGAGAGCGGCCGTGGCCACGGCCTGCATGCCGAACGCGATGCCGACCGCCGCCGCCGTCCACAACGGACCGTAGGAGGAGAACGCCACGATCAAGGCAAACAGCAAGACGATCTTGAAGGCTTCGAGCGCCATGATCTCGCGCGTACGGGAAAAGCTCGACAGGTAGGTGGTGGCGCTCCACGACAACGGGCGCACGACCGACAGCACCGACAACACGGTCAAGAGCGGTGCGACGCCTTGCCACGCGTCGTTCAGGAGCAGCGCGATGAGGGTAGGGGCGACTGCACCCAGGCCCGTGGCGAGCGGAAAGACGGTGAGAGCCATGAGCCCGGTGGACCTCACCATGAGCCGCTGGCGGTCTTCAGGGCGCGTGTTGCTCATCGCCGGGAACAGCACACCCGTCAGTTGCTCGCCCACCTGCACCGCAGGCACGTCGGCCAGGTTGTAGGCCATGTTGTAGTGGCCAACCACAGTTGGGCCGAAATACGCGCCAAAGGCGAGGTTGTCCCAATAGCGCGTGCCGAAGTTGAACAACTGGCCGAACCCGAGTGGCAACCCGAACCGCACGATCTCACGAGCGCGCTCCCATCGCCACGGCGAGGGCTGGAACCATCCCAGCCCGGTCGCTCGCACAATCAGGGAGGTCGTGAGTGCGGATTGGACGATGTTGGCAATCACGATAGCCATGCCGCCGAGCGCGGTGGTAGCGGCCAGCGCCAGGGCGCACAACGTGAAGGCCAGCTCTCCGATCCCATTGGCGATCGCCAGTTCGCGGAAGCGCATCTCGCGCACCAGCACTTTGTCGGCGATTGCCCCGAGCCGTCGAATGAGCACGGCCAAAGCCAGGCCGGGCAGGAAGCTGCTCAAATGCGGCGCGTTGAACGCACGCTCGAAGTAGCCGCCCGAGGCCGTGACCAGGGCCAGACCAACCAGACCAAGGGCCAGATTGACCACGGCAACGTGATACGTCTTCTCGGCGCTGGTCGCGCCGTGCACCACCAGTGTACTGGTTGAAACCCCAATGCGAGACCCAGTTGCCGGTTTGCGCCAGGTACCGCGGCGGCCGAGACTTCGCCGATCACCTCGGGCGCAAGTAGTCGGGTCATGAAGAGCGTGCCAACGAGCCCGAGGGCGCGCGTGCCCATACTCGCGCCCACGCTCCACAATGCCGCGCGCGCCGACTGTCGGGCGCTGGACACTAGTGGGTCGCCACGGTCGTGGCGTGACCTGAGCGGGCAGCCACACTCACGTCAGCCCATCAATCCAACCGACCACGGTGCTGAGCAGGCGTGATTGACTGGCCAGCTCGGTGAACGTGTGATTCGCGTCGGGGAAATACGCGCGGTCGAGGCGGCCACGCAACTCGGGAAACAACTCGAAGATCTGGTCTTCGTGGTTGTAGCGCTCGTGCAGCGCTCCCGAGAAGACCGCCAGCACACGCACACCTCGCTCGACGAGTCCGGTCAAGGCCGTTCGGTAGTCGTCGATGGGCGGCGCCACCCGGCCGGGTTCGCCACTGGCGACGCTGGCGTCGGCACCCTGGACGGCGCCGGCGACCCGCCGTCCGAGCGCACCCAGGCGAATGCCGACACGGCCGAGCTTTTGTCCTCCCCAGGCCAGGGCTTCGCTGGGGGTTTTGAGCCGCCGGGCGCGGTCCAGCTCTGCCCGCACGCGAGATCGAGTCGTGACGTACGACGGCGGGTCGATGAGGGCCAACCCGCAGACGCAATCATCCACTGCCGCCGTGGCCAGACCGTTGTCGGCGCCTGAACACACGCCGAAAATCACGAAACGTCGAGCCCCGGTTCGTTGCCCGAGATGGTCCATGGCCGCCCGCGTGTCATTCACCGAACTCTCACGGAAGGTCAGGCCACCAGGCAGCGAAGGGCTGTCGCCGATGCCCGACAGATCAAGGCGCAGCGTGGGAAAGCCGCGAGCGGCGAGTTGGCGCGCGAGCTTGACGTGCAGGCGATGTGGACCGACGCGGTGCAGGACCCCGGCGTTGAGGATGATCACGGTCGGTGGATTCCGGTTGCCCGATGCTTGGGGCAACCCCAGGATGCCCACCAGGTGGCCACCGTCGCCGAGCCGGATGACCTCCTCCGCGACCCGTGCCACGACGGCAGACGACCCGTTCGCATCCCGCCCCTGGCTCGGTAGACTGTCGGTCATCGAGGCGACGATTATAGACCCGTCCTGGGCCGCCACCCTGAGGATCCGTCGCGCTCCCCCTGTTGCACCGTCCTCGTCGGGTCGAAAGAGTACGTGACATGAGCACTGCAGACCTGTCTGTGCGCCGCCATGCGCAAAGCCGCGAAGCCGCGTAGATAGACATGCGGGTCTTTCACTTTGGCGACTCCGGGCGGCGGTTGCTCGGCACACTGCACGCGCCGGCCCGGCCGCGGCCGCGCCCGGCAGGCGTGCTGTTGTGTAACCCATTCGGCGAAGAGGCCAGCCGCACCCATCGAACCTACCGGGTGCTGGCGACGACAATCGAACGCGCCGGCTACCCGGCGATGCGCTTCGACTACTCGGGTACCGGAGATTCGTCGGGCGAGGCCGAGGACGCGACAATCGAAGCGTGGGTGGCCGATGTCGCCACCGCGGCCGCCGAACTGCAATCGACCAGTGCGACTCGTCGGGTGGTGGCCGCGGGCGTTCGGCTGGGTGCAACCCTGGCCGCGCTGGCCACCGGGCGCGCCGGCGTGCGCCTGCGTCACCTCATCCTGTGGGACCCCGTCGTCGATGGGCGCGCCTACCTCGCCGAACTGGCGGCGAACCACCGCACCTACATGCGGACCGAATCGGAGGGGTGGCAGGACGGCCTGCAGGATCTTTCGGACGAAGGCTTCCCCGTCGAGGCACTCGGCACGCCCATCTCGCCAGCCTTGACGAGGCAGCTGGCGGGCATCGATTTGTCTACTGAAGCGGTCGAGGCCGATCACGTCACGGTCATCCTGACCACGCCGGTGACGCCTCAACTGGAGCGCTTCATCGCCCGGCTTCCGCCAGCGCCCGCCACCAAGGTGGTCTCAGTTGCGCTCGGCGAGGCGTGGACCTCGGACGCCGCGCTCAACGCGTCAATCGTCCCGATGGAAGTCATTCGCACCATCGTCGCCCGGCTCGAAGAGGTCAGCCCGTGACGCCGTCCGTCGATCTGTTGGACCTCATTCCCCCGCCTCCCGCTTCCAAGGAACAGCCCGATGTCGTCGCGGTCGAGGTCGCAGCCGAGGCCGAAGTCACCGCCATCCGGGTGCTCGCCCAGCAGCTGAAGGTCAGCGAGGACGGCGCTTGGCTGGCCCTGTGGGCGCTCCTTCTGGCGCGCCTGCACGGCGTCGACCGGGTCTCGGTGGGGTGGGCGCCGGCGGCCGGCGCGACAGCGGATCTGCTGGCCCGAGACGTGCGGCTGCACGATTCGGTGTCTGCGGTCAGCTGGCTCGGCGAGGTTGCTCTGAATGCCGTTGCGGCGGCGGCGGAGTCGTCAGTCCAAAGCGCCTGGGCGGCAGAGGGCCGCGCTGACGTGCGTCCCGACACGAACCGTCTGGCGCTGGTCTGGCGACGTGGTCCGGGTGGATTGGTCGGCACCGCCAGTGCGCTCATCGAGCCCGCAAGTGTCGCGCGACTCGGCGAACTCCTGCTCGTGGTAGCCCGGTCGGTCGTGGCTGATCCCTTGCTTGGCACCGTGGACCCGCTCACCGCCGCTGAGCGCGAGCGTGTACTCGTCGACTGGAATCGCACCGAGCGGCGATACCGGCCCGGCGCCACCCTGCACGCGCTGTTTCGCGAGCAGGCGTCCCACACACCGGACGCGGTCGCGCTGCTGTGGGACGGTGGCCGCCTCAGTTACGGCGACCTGGATTGGCAGTCCGACGCGCTGGGCGAGCGTCTGATGGCCGTGGGTGTGGCTGCCGACGAGGCGGTCGCGATGTGCCTCGAATCGTTCCCCCGAGGCGGTGGTGACGGTGCTGGCCATCCTGAAGGCGGGCGGGGCATACCTGCCCCTCGACGCCGACCACCCGCTCGAGCGCCTGTCGTTCATGATGGCCGACTCCGGCGCGCGTGGCTGATCACGGCCCGGGCCCGCCAGCAACGCCTCGGCTCGCTCGCGGCGCATACGGTCTACGTCGATGATGCCTCGCCGCCCGCGGTGACGCACGGCGTGCGGGCCGAACGCACGTCGCCTTCGGGTCGGGCCTACATCATGTACACCTCGGGCTCCACCGGCACGCCCAAGGGCGTGCAGATCGAGCATCGGTCGGTGGTGCGTCTGGTGGGCGATGTCGACTACGTGCAGCTTGGCCCTGACGTGCGCTTCCTCCTGGCCGCGCCCCTCGGGTTCGACGCCTCGACCCTCGAGTTGTGGGGTCCGCTGCTGCACGGCGGGGCGTGTGTGTTGTTTCTCGATCCGGTGCCGACCGGTCCAGGGCTGGCGCAGATTATCGCGACCCATGGCGTCACCACGGCCTGGCTGACCGCGGCGCTGTTCAACGCCGTGGTGGATTCGCGACCCCGCGCTGCTCAGTGGTTTGCGTCAGCTGTTCACCGGCGGGGAGGCGTTGTCTCCCAGCCACGTGCGCCGCGCCCTGGCCGCGCTGCCCGGCACCGAGCTGGTCAACGGCTACGGTCCAACCGAGTGCACCACCTTCACGACCACCTACGCCATTCCCCACGTCCTGCCGCCCGATGGGCGTGCGATCCCAATCGGCCGACCCATTGCCGACACCCAGGTGTTCGTCGTCAACCGCTGCGGCGCCCTGGTGCCGGTCGGCGTCGTCGGCGAACTGCTGGTCGGGGGCGCTGGCGTGGCCCGTGGATACGTGAACCGACCCGAGCTCGACGCAGAGCGCTTCGTGCTGCGCGATGGCCGGATGGTGTACCGCACGGGCGACCGCGTGCGGTGGCGACCGGACGGTGTTCTCGACTACGTCGGCCGAACCGACGGCCAGGTCAAGATCCGGGGCTTCCGCATCGAAGTGGGGGAAGTCGAGACGGCCATCGCCGCGTTGCCCGAGGTGAGCGCCTGCGCAGTCGTGGCGCGCGACGATGGACCCGGCGGCAAGCGCCTCGTCGCCTACGTCGTGCCCGCGGGAAGCACCCTGTCGCCACCGGGGCTGGGGCCGCGCTGGCCCGCCGGCTGCCCGACTTCATGGTGCCCTCCGTGTTCGTGCGTGTGCCCGCGTTGCCGTTGACCGCCAATGCAATTCATTCGTAGGCTTGGGCCGGCGTCGTCGAAGGTCAGCTGCGATCATGGAACCGAAGTGATTCACCCAGCGACGCACCGTCTCATAGGAAACGATGATCCCGCGCTCAGCCAACAGGTCCTCGACATCGCGAAAGCTGAGGCTGAACCGGGCATAGAGCCAGATGGCCTGCTGAATGATCACGGGTGGGAAGCGCTTTGCGATACGCTTGCGAATGACGGTCGTTTCCGCGCGGCGCTTTTGCTCGCCATACATGCCGTCGGGCCTGGTTGCCCGAAGGCCCCTCTAGGCAATCAAAAGAACGAGGTGGGCTTTCTCCAATTTCTTCACTTCGCAGCTCCACGGCAGCAGTTCCACCGTGCGAGAGGCCACATCGCAATCAAAATAGGCCCAAAAGTATAGAATAATAGGGCCAAAACAGTCAAAATGACCGTTTAACTGCGACAGCCGCAGCTTCATTCGGAT
>CAWFCS010000013.1:0-958906 GCA_963814395.1 uncultured Acidobacteriota bacterium | reverse complement strand
CTTCGCCCTCGAGCGTCGAAGCGTGGGCCGAGGCGGCAGCCCTCACGGTGCGGCCGGCTCCGGCCGCGCCCTACACCGAGGCCATCACGCACTTCGCGCGCGCCGTTGGCGCGGCGCGGGCTGGCACGCCGGCGGCCGCGGCGGCGGACATCGATCGGCTGATCGCCATCCAGAAGCTGCTGGTCGCGACCAAGGAGGTCTACTGGGCCGAGCAGGTCGACATCCAGCGGCAGGTGGCGCAGGCCTGGAAGGTGTTTGCCGAAGGCGACAAGGCCAAGGGCGTGGAGCTGCTCGCGGCCGCGGCGGATGCCGAAGACCTCACCGACAAATCGGCCGTCACGCCGGGGCCGATTGCGCCGGCGCGCGAACTGCTCGGCTTCATGTTGCTCGACGCCGGCCGCGCCAAAGAGGCGCAGGTCGCCTTCCAGAAGACGATGACGAAGGAGCCAGGACGGTTCCTCGGCCTCTACGGTGCCGCTCGCGCGGCGGAGGCCGACGGCAACAAGGCGGCGGCTGCGGCGCTCTACAAGCAGTTGCTGGCCATGGCGGGGCAGACGTCGGCGGATCGGCCGGCCCTGGCGCACGCAAAGCAGATGTCGGCCTCGCGCTAGCGTCGGCCGCTCCCGTTGTCTGGGTCAGAGTGCGGCGATGACCGCCGACGTCATGTCGGCGGTGGTCGCCGCGCCGCCCAGGTCCGGTGTGCGCACGACCCCGGCGGCGAGCACGCGCTCGATCGCCGCGACCATCCGCTGGCCGGCCTCGGCTTCCCCCAGATGGTCGAGCATCAGGGCGGCCGCCCAGATGGCGCCGATGGGATTGGCGATGCCGCGCCCGGCGATGTCGGGCGCGGAGCCATGGATCGGCTCGAACATCGACGGATGTTCGCGCGGCGGGTTCAGGTTCGCGCCCGGGGCCACGCCGAGCGACCCCGACACGGCGGCGCCGAGGTCGGTGAGGATGTCGCCGAACAGGTTCGACGCCACCATCACGTCGAGCGTGTGCGGATGCGTCACCATGCGCGCGGCCAGTGCGTCGACGTGGTACTTGCGAATGGTGAGGGCGGGGAAGTCGCGCGCCACTTCCTCGACCACTTCGTCCCACAGCACCATCGAGTGCTGCAGCGCATTCGACTTGGTAGCGCTGGCGAGCAGCTTGCGCGGACGCGTCATGGCCAGCTCACAGGCGTAGCGCACGACCCGCGCGATGCCGCGGCGGGTGAAGAGGCCGGTCTGCTCGGCCACTTCGTGCGGCGTGCCCTTGTGCAGGCGGCCGCCGAGTCCGGCGTATTCGCCCTCGGAGTTCTCGCGCACGCACACCCAGTCGATCTCGGCCGGCACACGGTCGCGCAACGGGCCGGGCACACCCGTCAGCAGCCGCATCGGCCGCAGATTGACGTACTGCTCGAAGTGCTGGCGAATGGGCAGGATGAGTTCCCACACCGACACGTGATCCGGCACGGTGGGTGCGCCAATCGCGCCCAGGTAGATGGCATCACACGCGCGTAACTGCGCGAGCCCGTCGGCCGGCATCATCCGGCCTTCGCGCAGGTAATACTCGCACCCCCACGGATGCGCGACGACGGTCGTCGAGAACCCATGTGTGCGCGCCACTGCGTCCACGACGGCCAGCGCTGCCGGTGTCACTTCCTGGCCGATGCCGTCTCCGGCGATGACTGCGAGGGAGTAGTGATTCATGGCTTCTCTCGGGGGCTGGCGGCTAGGGGCTAGGTTCTGGGGCGGGCGGCGTCCAAATGGCTAAGGCCCCGTAACGGTGACCGAGTGCCGTCCAGCGTGACGACAGCACGCCCTAGCCCCCAGCCCCCAGTCCCTTTCTCTACATCCCCGGTGGCGTGAACCGTCCGTCGGCAGCGGTCCAGCCGCCGTCGACGTAGAGAACCGTGCCGGTCACGTAGCTGGCCGCGTCCGCCAACAGGAACACCGCGGGGCCGGCCATTTCGTCAGCTCTGGCCCAGCGGTTCATCGGGCTCTTGGTGGCGTAGGCCTGGTACCACTCGGCGTTGGCCTTGATGGGCGCGGTGAGCGGCGTGTCGGTGACCCCAGGGGCGATGGCGTTCACACGCACGCCCGCGGCGGCCCACTCGGTGGCCGCCGATTTGGCGAGCTGCACGATGCCAGCCTTGGTCATGCCGTAGACCGACTGTCCCGGCTCGGTGACGAGCGCGCGGATGGAGCTGAAGAGCACGATGCTGCCTGACCCCTGCGCGGTCATGAGGCGGCCGGCCGCCGTGAGCACGTTGAAGTTGCCGCGCAGGTTCATGGCCACGACGCGATCGAATTCCTCGCCGGTGTACTTCAGCATCGGCTTGCGCACGTTGATGGCCGGCGTGCACACCAGGCCGTCGAGATGGCCGTGCCTGGCGGCGATGGCGGCGAGGGCCGCCGTGACGCCAGGCTCGTCGTTGATGTCGAGCGCCGCGCTGTCAGCAGCGCCGCCCGCCGCCCGAATGGCGCCGGCCGTGACGTCGGCGCTCTCGGCCTTCAGGTCGCAACACACGGCGTGCCCGCCCTGCGCGCCCACGGCCATCGCCACCGCCGCGCCGATGCCGCTGCCCGCGCCGATCACCGCCACCACCTTGCCGTCGAGCCTGAACATGTCTGCCTTCACCGACGCACACTCCTCAGTGACGAAACGCCCGCCGCGCCTAGCGCTTCGGCAGGTCGCGGACGGCCGGCAGATTGGGCAGGCCAGTGGCTTCGGTGGCCGCGCGCACGATGGCCTTGGCCATCACGTCGGCGGCGAGCGCGCCGATCTGCGTGATGTTGACCTGACCGGTCCACTTGCCGGTGGCGAGCGAGAACACGGTGTCGCCGTCGCCCATGGTGTGGGCGGGAAGATGGCGCGGGCGAAGCCGTCGTCGGCCATGAGCGCCATGCGATGCACCTCCGCCTTCGTGAGCTTCGCGTTGGTGGCCACGAGCCCGATGGTGGTGTTCTCGCCTGGCCGTGGTTGTTGCAGGGGCGGGCCGTTGCGCAGCAACACGCGCGCGTCGGCCAGCGACCCGTCGGGATTGCGCACGCCCGCCACGACCTTGCCGGTGTCGGGATCGATGATGTCGCCGACGGCGTTCACGGCCACGATGGCGGCGACGGTGAGGCCGTTCGGCAGCGTGATGGCGTAGCTGCCCAGCCCGCCCTTCATCGCCCGGTTGCCGCCGCCCGACTTGCCCACGGTGGCGCCGGCGCCGGCCCCGACGCTGCCTTCCTCGACCGTGCCGTTCGTGGCCGCCGCCGCGGCCTTGTAGCCGCAGTCGGCCGTGGGCCGGATCTTGGGGTTGCCACCGACCGGCAGGTCGAACAGGATGGCCGACGGCACGATCGGCACCTTGGCGATGCGCACGTCCCACCCCAGGTCGTGTTCCTCGAGCCAGCGCATGGTGCCGGTGGCCGCGTCGAGTCCGAACGCACTGCCGCCTGAGAGCACCACGGCGTTCACCTTGTCGACCATGTTGGCCGGATCCAGCAGATCGGTTTCGCGCGTGCCGGGCGCGCCGCCGCGCTGCGACACGCCGCCTACCGCGCCTTCACCGTCCACGAGGATCACGGTGCAGCCCGTGGGCCGCTCGGTGAGCGTGATCGAGCCCACCTTGAGGCCTTCGACGGCGGTGAGGCCGCGTGGATCGGGCCCGGCCATCCGGGCCGTCGTGGCGCCGACGCACAGGGCGAGCGCCACCATCGCCGGCAGCGCGGAGCGGCGCGTGGAGCGAAGACGGGAGCGGGAACTGACGGGCATGGGAACCATCCTCGATGCGCCTGAACCGATGCAAAGGGCGCGTCGAGATGTTACGGGAAGTGGCGGCTGTGAACCAAGCGCCGTGTTGATCCAAGATGGTGCGGCGTGGCCCTGCATCCTTCCGTG
Source organism: uncultured Acidobacteriota bacterium (assembly GCA_963814395.1). Classification (GTDB taxonomy): domain Bacteria; phylum Acidobacteriota; class Vicinamibacteria; order Vicinamibacterales; family UBA2999; genus CADEFD01. The sequence goes on along the minus strand of CAWFCS010000013.1, from coordinate 955,030 downwards.
ATCGAGAAAGTGTCGGCGGCCGTCGACGCGCATGCCGAAGAAATCGTCGACTTCGCGGCCGACCTCATCCGCATTCCCACCGTCAATCCGCCCGGCGAGGAATACGAGACCTGCGCCCGCTTCATCGGCGAACGGCTGAAGGCGTGCGACTTCGACGTGCACTACGTCAGCCGCCGACGGCCGGCCCGAGCACACCACGGCGCATCCGCGCATCAACGTCATCGGCCGCCGGGCTGGCGCGAGCCAGCATCCGCTGGTGCACCTGAACGGACACTTCGACGTGGTGCCGGCCGGCGATGGCTGGACGGTGGACCCGTTCGGAGGCCTGGTGCGCGACGGCAAGATCTACGGCCGCGGCTCGTGCGACATGAAGGCGGGCATTGCCGCCGGGGTGTATGCCGCCGAGATTCTGCGCCGCGCCGGCATCGCGCTGCCCGGCACGTTCGAGGTGAGCGGCACGGTGGATGAAGAGAGCGGCGGCATCGCCGGCGTGCACTACCTCGCCGAGCACCAGTGGATCACCAAGGACAAGACCGACTTCGTGATCATCCCCGAGCCGCTCGACGTGGACCGCGTGTGCATCGGCCATCGCGGCGTCTATTGGTTCGAGGTCGAGGCCCGCGGCCGCATCGGTCACGGCAGCATGCCGTTCCTCGGCGCGAGTGCCATCGAGGGCATGGGGCAGTTCCTGCACCTCATCGAACACACCCTCAAGCCGCAGTTGCGCGCCCGCACCACCGGCGTGCCGGTGGTGCCGCCAGGCGCGCGTCACGCCACCATCAACACCAACGGCATCGAGGGCGGCCAGCCGGTGGACGGCGTGCAGACGCCGTGCGTGGCCGACCACTGCCGCGCGGTCTTCGACCGGCGCTTTCTGATCGAGGAAGGCCTCGACTTCACGCGCGACGAAATCGGGGCGCTCGTGGACGCGGCCCGACGGCTCGTGCCCGACATCCGCTTCGAGGTGCACGACCGGCTGATCGTGCATCCCACGCGCACGCCCGACGACTCGCCGATCATCCCGGCGCTGACCGGCGCCATTCGCACCGTGCTCGGCCGCCCGGCCACACTCGTGGCCAGTCCTGGCACCTACGACCACAAACACGTGGCGAAGGTGGCCGGCGTGCCGCACTGCGTGGCCTACGGCCCGGGCGAACTCGTGCAGGCGCACCAGCCCGACGAGTACTGCGCCGTGAGTGACTTGATTTCTGCCACGAAGGTGATCGCGCTCGCTTCGCTCGACGCTCATGGGTGGCTGGGGACTAGGGGCTAGGGGCTGGGGGCTCGGGCGGGCAAGCGTCCAACTGCCCAAAGACACGTCTCGAGCTGCACGGTTAGTGATGACTGATTCTCTGTCCAGCGTGACACCGGCACGCCCCAGCCCCTAGCCCCCAGCCCCTAGCCCCGATGATCCAGCGCGTCACTTCGCGCTCTCCAAGAAACCCGGCCCAGGCCTCCACGATGGGCGTGAGCGGGCCCTTCGTGGCGGCGTAGGCGCGCGCCCAGCCGCGGGCCGCGGCCTTGTCGGCGGCAATCGTCGTGGCGTCGGTGCCGGCCGCGTGCCGGCGATAGAGCACGTAGACGCCGGCGGCGAGCGCGGCGCCGTCCTTGCTGCCGGCGCCGCCCAGGTAGGTGGTGAGCGCCGGCACGCCCTTGGCGCCGTCGCCCGACAAGGCGTAGGCCAGCGCCAGCGTGCGCGCGGCCCTGCGCGTCGGTTCGGCGCCGCGCCGGCGGCCTGTTCGAGCGGCGCCACGGCGGCGGCCGGCTGGCCGGCCTTCAGCCACGCCTCGCCGGCGAGTCGTCCCAGCGTGGGCACGCTGCCGGCCGGCAGGCTCATGAGCAGGCCCGCGGCTTCCTTCTCGCGATTGGCGATGAGCAGACAGGCGCCGAGCATGGCGCGGGCGGCGCCAAAGCCTCCCTGGATGCTCATGGCCGTCTGGAACTGCTTGGCGGCTTGATCGATCTTCGCCTGCGACAAGAAGATCCATGCCGCGCACGAAGGCCGCCACGCCCTGGTCACCGGCCGAGAGCGCCGCCAGGGCGCCGTCCATCATCTGGCCGCCGCGCGCCGTCTTGATGGCCGCGAGCACCGCCGGCGATCGGCCTTGTTCGGCCGCCGTCCACAGCGCCGCAAGCGTCGCCGCATCGAGCACGTCGTCCTTCGACGCGGCGGGCAGCGAGCCCATCACCGCGGCCAGCAGCTCCGCCGGCGCCGTCCCTGCCAGACCGGCACGCCGGCGCTCGTGGTGATGCGCGACGGCACGACGCGGAAGGGCCGCACCAGTGCGCCGCGCGGCGACCCCGCCCTCGGTGAAGCTCACGCGCGCGATGTAGCGGCCGGGCGGCACCGCGCCGACACTGACCGTGCCCTGGGCCACGCGCACCTCGGGCGACGCGCCGACGATCATCTGCAGCGGCGCCGACACCAGCACGCGGCTCGCTTCGTCGCGCATCACGTCGAGGCGCGCGCCAATCTCGGCGCCCTGGCTCGACGCCGGCGCGTACACTTCCGCCATGGCCACGAGCGAGCCGTTGTGCACGCGCGGTTCGACCGCCGGCACGAGCGGCGCGTTGCCGACGGGCTCAGGGGCCACGAGCAGGTCGCCCAGCGTGAGCGTGTCGCCGTTCAACTGCCAGGCCAGCACTTCGCGTTCGATGCTGCCGGCCCGCTTCTCCGCGTTGGCGAGGGCCACGCGCAGGCGATAGCTGCCGGGCTCGAGCACTACCATGCCGCCGTAGCTGGCCAGACTGTCGTCGCCTTCGACCGTCTTCAACTCGCGCGGCTCTTCGCTGGCCGCGATGACCTTGCCGTCCTTCGTGGCCACGACCAGGCCGGCGGCATACTGCAGCGACTCGTCGCTGCCGCGTTCCACTTCCGCCGCAACGAGCAGCCGCACGCGCGAGGTGCCCGGCTCCTTGTAGGTCCACGTGGTGAGGCGCAGGGGCAACGCCGTGGCGGTCGTGGGCGAGCGCAGCGTGCGCTTCACGGCGTCGGCGGGCGTGGCCGCGGGTGGGCCCTCGGGCGACAGGAAGGCGCGGCGGGCCTGCACCGTGAGTCCGCGGCGCGCCAGCTTCACTTCGATCTTGTGGCGTTTGCCGTCGCGGTCGTTGGCGCCCGGTTCCACGCCGAGCAGGTAGTAGCCGGCGAGGGCCTCCTCGATGCGCCGGAACGCGGTGTCGGCGGTGGAGACGACGCGGTGCAGCGTGCCGCGGGCCATGCCCGCAAGCATCATCAGGCCGCCTTCCCGGAGCTGCCGGTCATCGGACGCCGTGGTCGGCATCTGCGACTGCGAGGCTTCGTAGGTCGGCACGTCGAGCAGCAGCACGTCGAGCGACGCGCGCACGTCGGCGGCAATCGCCGCCACGTCGTCCACGTCCCCCCCGAGCCCATCGAGCACCAGGCCTTCCGAAATCAGGATGACCGACTTCGGACCCTCGAGCGCGCCCAGACTCTTCAGCACCGATCGAATGCCCCCGAGCGAGCGGTCGGTCTGCATCCGCTGTTCGTTCACGACCTCGCCGGCTTCCTGCTCCACGTCGCGCTGACACCGCTCCAGGTCGGGGCCCTGCGCGCCCTGGCATTCGCGCACCAGCACCTCGTTGATCAGGCGCTGGTCGCTCTGCCGGTAGAGCGCGTAGGCCTCGGTGATGCTGAGGTTGAAGCGTCCGCGCGATGGGGTCACGCGGCCCGACACGCGGAGCATGGCCTCGCGCACCTTGGCGTGATCGGTGGTGAAGTCCACCAGTTCGCCCGGCGCCGGCACGGCCACGACCGCCACGCGGTCGTTGGGCTGCAGCCGATCGATGAACTTCAGCGCGTTCTGCATCACCGGCCGGGCGGAGCCGAAGCGGATGTTGCCCTGATCGACGAGCAGCAGAATCGCGCGCCCCGTCGGGCCGCCGCCGTTGTTGGTCGAGATGGCGGTGTCGGGCTCGGGCGTGCGGAACGGCTTGGGGGCATTGCGGGCCAACGAGGCGGCCACCGGGTCGGTGAGCTTCACGTATTCGAAGGTGGCGATGCGGCGCGGTTTGCCGTCGACCTCCACCTGGAACTCAGCCGCGCTCAGGTCGGTGACCTGGCGGCCGTCGCGATCGAGCACCACGGCATCGAGCGGCAGCACTTCCACGCCGGCGCGGAACACCGGCTCTTGCTCGGTGACTGGCGGCTGCACCGGGGCGGGGGCCCGCGCCGGTACCTGGGGCGTCTGCGCGTGGAGCGTCACGACCGCCGCGCACGCGGCGGCGAGCGCGAACGGAAGCCGGCTGACGGAGCGACGCCTTCTCGGTCATGCCCCGGATTATCACGCCAACCGGGTGCCGATGCGCGGCCGGCCGACTCCGATATGATCAGCGGCTGTGGCTGTCAGAGACGTGTTGATTGTGGGCGCGGGACCGTCGGGATTGGCTGCGGCCATTGCCTGCCGGCACCACGGCCTCGACTATCTGGTGCTGGAGCAGGGCGCGCTCGTGGACGCGGTGGCCCGGTTTCCCGTGAACATGGTGTTCTTCACCACGCCCGAGCTGCTCGAGATCGGCGGGGTGCCCCTGACCACGCCCTACGAAAAGCCGACCCGCGCCGAGGCCCTGCGCTACTACCGCAAGGTCACCGACGTGTTCCAGTTGCAGGTGGCGCTCTTCGAACAGGTGATGGCGGTGGAAGCCGAGGGCGACGGCGACAATCGGGTGTTTGCCGTCTCGACGCGCACGCGGCTGGGCGCCGAGCGAGTGCGGGAGGCCCGCGCGGTGGTGCTGGCCATGGGCTACTACGGTCTGCCGAATCTGATTGGCGTGCCGGGCGAAGACCTGGCCCACGTCAGTCACTTCTATCGCGAGCCGCACCCCTACTACCGGCAGCGCGTGGTCGTGGTCGGTGGCAAGAACTCGGCGTGCGAGGCTGCCCTCGAGCTCTTCCGCAACGGCGCGCACGTCACCATGGTGCATCGTGGCGCGGAGCTCGGCGATTCGGTCAAGTACTGGGTGCGGCCCGACATGGAGAACCGCATCAAGGACGGCTCGGTGACGGCACACTTCAATACGCGGGTGGTCGCGATTACCACCACCACAGTGGTCGTGGACACCGACGGCGTCACCCACGAGATCGCTGCCGACGCCGTGCTGCTGCTCACCGGCTACCGCGCCGATCCGGCGTTCCTGCAACGCGCGGGCGTGGAGCTCGACGCCGATACGCAGGCGCCCCGATTCGACCCGCTCACCTACGAGACCAACGTGCCGAATCTGTTCGTGGCCGGCGGGCAGGTGGCGGGCACCCGCACGGGCACGGTCTTCATCGAGAACGGCCGCCACCACGGCGAGCAAATTGGCCGCGTGTTGGCTGAGCGGCTGCGCGCGGCGGGCTGACGGCGAGCACTCAGCGGGGGCCTGCGCCGGTCGGGCCGGTGGCCAGGCCGCGACGGCGCAGTTCGCGTACGGCCTCGTGCGCGCCCGCCAGCGGATCCACCAAACCGCCGTTCGCCCAGACGGCACTCGCGAATATATGGGGATTGCGATCGACCATGAGCTGGCCCACCAGCCAGCTTACGCTCGTGCCAGCGCCCGCGGTGGCGGCGCCGGTCTTCGCACTGAGGGACAGTCCATCTCGCCAGGCCGCCGCCAGAGGGTGTGAGCCGCTGGCGTTCTCGAACCGGCCGTTCTCCTGCACGAGCGACGCCTGCACCGTGGCCAGGTGCGCCGCGGCCACGGGCAGCGTGCCAGCGTAGAAGCGCCGCAGGAAGTCGACCTGTTCCTCGGGCGACACCCGCAGGCGGCCATTGAGCCAGTACTCCGTCACGGGGCCCGACGTGTCGGCGTTGCCGTAGCCCACGCGGGCCAGCCACGTGCGCATGCGCGCAGCCCCGACGCGCGGCGCAATGCGCTGGAAGAACCACACGACCGACGGCCGCATGGCCGACACCACCGTATGATTCCGCTGCCAGGCCGGCCGCCCCGGATAGGCCGTGCCGTCCCAGCGCTCCACGCTGGCGGCGGTGACGACGCCGGTCTCGAGGGCCAGCAGGGCATGGGGAATCTGAACGTGGACGCGGGCGGCAGCCGCGTGGTGCACGTGGCGCCGCGCGACCGGGTGACGTGGCCGGACGTCACGTCGAGCACGACGACGCACGACTCGAGCGCGTCGGAACGCTGACCCGCCCGCAGCGAGAGGGTGGTGGCCATCGCAACCACGGTCAGTAGGACGATCCGGGCGCGCGGGTGCATGCTGGCTCAGTGCACCGGCGACACGACCAGCAGGCCCTCGAGTGCGCGCGAGCGGCCGGCGGCGATGGCGGCGCGGAGTGCCTCGTCGGTCGGATAGGGCACGTCGGGCACCTCGCGCGCTTCGACGGCGAAGGGCAGATCGATCGCGAACGGGTTGGGCGTGACGTGTACGTGCACGCCAGCGAGCCGGATGGTCCAGGGGCCGAGCGACACCGGGGCAGTGTCGCCGGTGCAGAACGTGAGCGACACGAGGTCGCCCAGGCGCAGGTAGACGTAGTCGCGCACCAGCGCCTTGAGCTCGCCCGCGGCCCGGGCGAGGTGCTCGTCGCGCAGGGCCGTCATGGCCGGGAAGAAGTCGAGCCACTCGGCGTCGTGCCGGTAGCGGTCGTAGACCGTGATGGCGTGGTGGGCCACGAGCGCGGCGGCCCACGGTGCCGCGGCCAGGTCGGCCACGCTGCGCGGCCACACCGCCTGGCGCACCGCCGCAGGCACGCTGCTGAAATCGCGAATCGGATCCCGTCGCGGGATCGACCGTGAGCGCGGCATCGGGTTCGGCCCAGCCGCGGTCGTGGTGTTCGATGGCCGTGAGGATGTCGCGGCGCCGTTCAGCCACGGCCAGCGACGACCAGTGCTCCATGATGCGCCGCGCCAGCGCAGCATGCTCGGGCTGCGCGATGAGATGGAGCACGCCGGTGCCAGGACGCACGATCATGGCTACGCCGACCGGAGGCGGCCGTCACCGACGAGCACGCTCGTGCCGCCCACCTGCACCGAGGTGATCTCGGCGCCTGACGTGGCAAGACGAATGTGGATGCGGCTCGGGCGACCCATCTTCACGCCCTGGGCGCTCACCATCGCTCCGGCCGCGGCCGCCGGCACCAGGCCGTGGCGCACGGCGTAGCAGCCGAGCGGGCCGCTCGCCGAGCCCGTGGCCGGGTCTTCCGCGCCGGTGGCGCCCACCATCCGGCTGTAGAGCGTGGCGCCGTCGGCGCCGGCCTCGGTGGTGAAGACGAAGATGCCGCGGCGCTGCACGCCCGCCTGCGTGAAGAGGGCGTCGAGCTCACGGCCGTTCATCTGCACGGCGTCGACCGCCGCGCGTGTGGCGAGCGGAGCGAAGAAGAACGCCGAGCCGCACGACACTTGCTGCACGGGAAGCCCGGGCACCAACTGCCCGGGCCCCAGGCCCATGGCGGCAGCCAGAGCCGGCGTGGCGGGCAGCGTCGGCCCGAACTCGGGCTTCTGCTGCGTCATCCACGCGAAGCGCAGACGGCCGGCCTCCCACTCGAGGGCCACGGGCGTGGGGCCGATGCCCAGGCCGAACACGAAGCGGGCCGTACCAGCCGGGATGACCCCGTCGTCGGCCAGCGCGAAGGTGGATCCGATCACAGGATGTCCGGCAAACGGCATCTCGCCGCCGCGGCCGAAGATGCGGAGCCGCACGTCGGTGCCGGCCGCCTCCGGCGGGAACACGAACGTGCATTCCGAGTAGTTCATCTCGCGCGTCATGGCCGCCATGGCCTCGGTCGTAAGGCCGGGAGGCGCCACGATCGGGCGCTGCGGCTCCATGAAGACGGCGAGCTGGTTGCCGGCGTGGGGCGTGCCGGTGAACACGTCGTAGTGCAGATAGCGCCGCAGGTTGGGCACCCCGGTCATGGCCGCTCCGGACATCGCTCCTCCGGTGGTCTGCGCGGACAGGCCGCCGAAACACCCCGCCGTGCCCAGCGCGGAGGCAGCGACCGAGGTCATCCAGGTGCGTCGAGTCGGACTCATGCAGCCGAGTGTAACTCTGGTTGCTGGCCGCGAGTCCCCAATCCCCAGTCCCTGGTCCCTGCCCCTAGTGCAGCTTGCCGCTGTCGGGTTGGCGCTGCATCAGCAGCTTCATCTCGATGAGTTCGACCAGCGTGCGGCAGCGCGCGAGCGCTCCGTGGCGTTCGAGCAGGGCCTGCTTCTCCACGGGTTCGAGGTCGAGGTACTGCGAGAGCGCGTTCACCAGGTCGTCGTCGGCCATGTCGCGCGGCAGCCGGCTGCTGCCTTCGTTCTCGAGTGACGGGGCCAGCAAGGCCTCGAGCCGGCGCCGCTCGTCGTGCAGCGGCGCGCGGTCGGCCGTCACCACTTCTTCGTCGAGGGGCGTCACGTGGGCGATGCGGTAGAGCACGCCGTCGGTGGGCGGCTCCTCTTCGTCGATCCGGAACTTGCTCAGCCCGCGCAGGATCAGATTGAAGCCACCGTCGTTCTGCCGCTCCACGTGCGTGATGAGCCCAGCGCAGCCCAGCTCGAACACCGGCGGCCGGCCCTCGTAGGCCTCTTCGTGCCCAGGCTTGAGCAGGGTCATGCCGATGATGCGATCGCCCTCGAGCGCCTTGGTCACCATCTGCTTGTAGCGCGGCTCGAAGATGTGCAGCGGCAGGAACACCCCGGGGAAGAGCACCACCGTGGGCAGCGGAAAGAGCGGGAGGAGGGGTGGGAGCATAACTGGGTGCTGGGGGCTAGGGGCTGGGGCGTGCAGTCGTCACGCAACCTACAAACGGATCTCGATGTCGGGGCCACGACCGGATCCTGGCGGCGGGACATCGTGGTGAGCCCCAGCCCCCAGCCCCCAGTCCCCAGCCCCTAGTGAATGGTCCGCGTCTTCTTGTCCAGATAGTCCATGAGCACGTACTGGCCGAGCGACTGCGGGGTGGTGAAGTAGGCCTTGCCGCGGCACATCGAGGCCACCCGGCGCACGAAGGCGACCAGGTCGTAGTCGCGCGCGAGCATGAAGGTGTTGATCAGGATGCCGGCCTTGGCGCACGCCGACACCTCGCTGAACGTCTCGCGAATCACGATCGGGTCGAGGCCGAAGGCGTTCTTGTAGACGCGTCCGTCGGGCTGGGTGATGGCCGACGGCTTGCCGTCGGTGATCATGATGATCTGGCGCATGTCCTTCCGTTGGCGCTCCAGAATGCGGCGGGCCAGCTTCAGACCCTCGCGCGTGTTCGTGTAGTAGGGGCCGACGCGCACGCGACCGAGTTCGCGCAGCGGGATCTCCTCGGCGCTGTCGTGGAAGAGCACGACGTGCAGGGTGTCGCCGGGATACTGCGTGCGAATGAGCTGCGAGAGCGCCATGGCCACGCGCTTGGCCGGCGTGAAGCGATCCTCGCCGTAGAGGATCATGCTGTGCGAGCAGTCGAGCATGATCACGGTGGCGCACGAGCTCTGGTACTCGCCTTGCGCCACCATCAGGTCTTCGTAGGTGATCTCCACCTTGGCGCCGGCGCCGCCGGTGCGGTGCGCACGCGTGACGGCGTTCAGCACGGTACTGCTGGCGTCGAGATTGAGCGTGTCGCCGAAGGTGTAGGGCTTGGGCGCACCGCTGGCATCCACGCCGGTGGCCATGTCGCGAGTGTCGTGCCGGCCGGCGCTGGCGTGGCCAATCGACCCGAGCAGATCGCGCAGCGCCCGGTAGCCCAGGAAGTCGAGGGCCTTGTCGGTGACCTCGAACTTCGTCTGGCCCGGCTCGCCTTCGCCCGCGCCGCCGCCGCCCGCCTTCGCTCGACGCTCGCGCTCCGCGTCGAGCTCCGGCGAGGGCGTGATGTAGCCGGCTTCCTGCATCCGGTCCATCAACTGCTGCACCAGCTCGTCGAGCTGCTGCTTGGCCGTGTCGGCCTGTTCACCGAAGAGTTGTTCGAGCACGTCGTCGGGCAGCAGGCCCCCGTTCAGCAGCGCATCGAGGATTGCGTCGTGCAGCGCCTGCATGGTGCGATCGCCATCGAGTGAGCCATCGCCGAACTGCGTCTGGAAGCCACTCGACAGCAGCAGCTCCGACAGCGACGACACGAGTTCCTCCATGTCGAGCTCGTCGGCCAGGCTGGGGACGTACTTGCCGTACTTGAACTTCATGACAGTGACTCGGGGGGCTGGGGACTAGGGGCTGGGGGCTGGGGCGCGACAGCGTCACGCCGCGACAGACGTATTGGCATCGGGCCAATGTCGTGAAGACGAGCGTTAGGTGCGTGCATCGTGGAAGCCCCAGTCCCTAGTCCCCAGCCCTCAGCCCCTAGTTGTAGTACTTCTTCTTCTTGCCCTTGCCGGGCTCCGCGTCGTCGTCATCGAGCGAGATGGCCGGGGCCTGGCGCAGGGTCTGGCTGACGGGCCGGCGCACCGGCTCGGTGCCGACATAACCGCCCGCCTCGGTGCGGCCGATGCGCTTCTGCGCGTGCAGGCCTTCGAGCACGAAGTCCACCGCCGCCGCCACGAGCGGTGCGGGCGCACCGGCCGGCAAGCCGGCCCGCGCCGCCAGGTCGATCAGTCCGGGCACCTTCGAGGCCTCGACCACCAGGCTCGTGGCCGGCAGGCCGTCGCCGAGCAGCACGGTGCCGCCGTTGTCGAACCAGTTGACCGTGGCCGACACGTCAGCGTCCACGAAGTAGCCGTCGAACACCTGCGCCACCGCGCCGCGGATGATCTCGCGGGACACGGCGTCGGCACCCTTCAGCTCGCCTTCGTATTCGAGTTCGATCTTGCCGGTGATGGACGGCAACGCCGCATACACATCGGTGACGCGCGGCGTCACGAGGCCCTCGCCGGCGGTGAGCGCGCGGCGTTCCGCGTTCGACACCACGGTCTCGAGCACGCTGATCGGCAGACGCTGGCTCACGCCCGACCGGCGATCGATGCGGCGATCCTGCCGCGCCTGGAAGGCCACCTCCTCCACCACTTCGCGCACGTAGTCCGGCAGCTCGAGGCGCAGGCCGCGTTCGACCCACGCTTCCTGCATCGTCACCGCCATGGCATCTGCGCGCGAGTGGAGGTAGTGCGTGCGGATTTCGGCGCCGATGCGATCCTTGAGCGGCGTGATGATCTTGCCGCGCGCCGTGTAGTCCTCGGGATTGGCCGTGAACACGATCATGACGTCGAGGGGCAGGCGCACCGGAAAGCCTTTGATCTGGACGTCGCCCTCCTGCAGGATGTTGAACAAGCCCACCTGCACCTTGCCGGCCAGATCGGGCAGCTCGTTGATGGCGAAGAGGCCGCGATTGGCGCGCGGCAGCAGGCCGAAGTGCATGGCCAGTTCCGACCCGAGCTGCAGCCCGGACGAGGCCGCCTTGATCGGGTCGATGTCGCCAATCAGGTCGGCAATCGTCACGTCGGGCGTGGCCAGCTTTTCCACGTAGCGGGCCTCGCGTCCGCGCCACTCGAGCGGCAGGTCGTCGCCCTCGGCGGCCACGAGCGCTTTGCCGTGGGCCGAAATCGGCGCCAGCGGGTCGTCGTGGGTCTCGCTGCCGGGCACGACCGGAATCGCCTCATCGAGCAGGTCGACGAGCGCGCGAATGAGCCGGGTCTTGGCCTGGCCGCGCAGGCCGAGCAGGATGAAGTGGTGCTTGGCGAGGATGGCGTTGACGAGCTGCGGGATGACCGTGTCGTCGTAGCCGACCACGCCGGGGAACAGGCGATCGCCGGCGCGGAGCTTGAGGATCAGGTTGTCGCGCACTTCGTCCTTCACCGAACGACGGCGGACGTCGCCACTCGCAATGGCCTTCTTGAGCGCGCCGAGTGTGGCGGGACGAGCAGATACAGGCATAGTGGCTATTATGACGCGGTGAGTCGTCCTCGCGGTTTTTCGCCGCCGGCCGTGTTCGTCAGCGACCGGCCGCTCGTGTTCGGGCATCGCGGCGGGGCCAAGATCGGGCCGGAGAACACCTTGCTGGCGTTTGCCCGGGCCTTGGCCGCCGGCGCTGACGGCCTGGAGTGCGACGTGCGCCTGTCGGCCGACGGCGTGCCGGTCGTGATCCACGACCCGACGCTCGATCGCACGACCGACACGACCGGGCCCGTGAGCGCGCTGACCGCTGACGAGCTGGCGCGCGTGGACGCCACCTGTCGCTTTCAGCCCACTGCGCCGGCCCAGGCAGTGACCGAGCCGGTGGGTGTGCCCACGCTGCAGCGTGTGCTCGAGCAGTTCCCCGGCGCTCGCGTCATCATCGAGCTGAAGGACACACATGAGGCCCTGGCCCGTGCCGTGGCTGGGCTGGTTGGCTCGCTCGCCGCCGAAGGCCGGGTGTGCGTGGGGTCGTTCCATCGCGCCGTCCTCGAGGCGGTGCGGTCCGTGGCGCCGGGCATCGTGACCAGCGCGTCGCTGCGCGAAGCGCAGCTCACACTGGCGCGGTCGTGGCTGCCGCTGCCGCGCTTGGGAACGGCCCCCTACCGCGCCTTCCAGGTGCCCGAGCGTTCGGGGCGCCTCCGCGTCGTGCGGCCCGCGTTCGTGCGTCAGGCCCATCGCGAGGGCGCGGTGGTGCAGGTCTGGGTCGTGGACACGCCAGAGGACGTGCGCAGGCTGCTGGCGATGGGGGTGGACGGCCTGATCTCGGATCGACCCGACCTGGCCGTTCCCGCCCGCGACGCGTGGGTGGCCGCGCGCGCCTGAGCGGCCGATCGGCCGTACAGTCCACGGGCGCGACGACGTGGTGTCGCCGCGCCCGCGGATGTCGAGGTCGAACTGGAACTAGAACGAGAAGCGGAAGCCGACCTGGCCCACGCGCTGTTCGCCCTGCTGGAAATCGCCGGCGAACGCGTTGGGTTGCATGAAGGCCGCGCTCGTCTGGTTCTGCGTGATCGTGAAGGCCGGGTTCTTCGCGTTGAACACGTTGAACACCTCGCCGATCGCTTCGATGCGCGCGCTGCCCTTCAGCTTGAAGCCGTACGACAGCCGCACGTTGGCCTGGGTGCGCCAGGCACCGCGGCTGCAGTTCCAGGTTTCGCACGCGCCGATGTCCTCCGGCGCCTCGCCGACGCCCACGAACTTGTAGGCCCGTGCCGGCAGGTCGTTGTTCTCGCGGTTCAAGTTCGTGTCCACGCCCGTGATGGTCGGCACCGGCAGCGGCGAGCGGTAGAAGAAGGTCGGGGCCAGCGTGAAGCCCTTGGCCTGCCAGATGGCCGCGAACGAGCCTTGATGCCGGGCATCCGTCCGCGACGTCGGTCCGAAGACCCGATCGTCGTCATAGAGCAGCGCGGCGTCCTGCAGCAGGTTGGCGTTCAGCTCGTCAGCGGCCGTGCCGATCTGGCTCTTGGCCTTGGCCAGCGTGTAGGTCGCGGTCACGTCGAAGTTGTTGGTCATGCGGCGCTTCATGCCGGTGATGAGGGCGGTGTGCTGCCAGTTGTTGGTGTCATCCTTCGGATCCCTGCCGAAGTTCTCGAGGCCCTTGATGCCGCTGAGCAACCCGGCCTTGCCGGCCGCCTGCATGAGCACGAAGTTGGGGTTCTTCGACCAGCGTCGGCGCGATATCGACCACGCTGGCGGCATCGCCGCGCGTGGCGGCGGTGACGCCGGGCACCTGCAGCACGAGCGGCACGCGGATCGCAGGCTCGGTCACGAGCATGCCGTGCGTGGCTTCGTCGTGCGCGCCGAGGCTCTCGCCATGATCGCCCACCACCACGATGGCCGTGCGAGCCGCATCCGCGCGTGCCGCCACGGCCGCGAGCAGCCGGCCCACGGCGTCGTCCACGGCCGCGATCTCGCCGTCGTAAGCCACGCCGCCGGCGCGGGTCAGCGCCGCCGATGGTGGCGCATACGGCGCGTGCGCGTCGTAGAGGTGCACCCACTGCAGCCACGGCGCCGGCCCGGTGCGGCGCGCGAGCATGGCCAGCGCGCGATCGATCACGACGCCGGCGGGCCGCTCGGCCTGCAGCGTGTCCATCGCGTCCGGATCGCGCGCGATGTCGTCGTCGTAGTCGTCGAAGCCGGCGGCCAGGCCGAAGCGGCGATCGAGCACGAACGCGCCGACCACCGCGCCGGTGTGATAGCCCGCGCGCTTCAGTCGCACGGCCAGCGGATCGGCGCGGTTGCCGTAGACGGCGCCGTTCAGCCGGGCCCCGTGTCGCGGGGGACGCAGGCCCGTCATGATCGAGACGTGCGCGGGCAGTGTGAGGGGGGCGACCGTGCGCGCGTTGGTGAAGCGCAGGCCCGCCGCGGCCAGCCGATCGAGGGCAGGCGTGAGGCGCGCGCCGAGCCGATCGGCGCGAAACGTGTCGAGCGTGACGAGCAGCAGGTTGAGGGGCGGTGCGGCGGGGCCCCGTGGAGCGGCTGGCTGGGCCGGCACACACGCGGTCGTCAGCACCACGGCAAGGATCGCGAGTCGCGCAGACATCAGCGGTGCCTGCGATGATACCCGGCGTGGCGGGTCAGTAGTCGCTGAGGGCACCGCCCGGCGTGGCCGCTCGCAGTGCGTTCAGTACCGCCAGCAGGTCGATGACCTCCTGCGCCACGGCGCCGCTCACCGGCGGCAGCAGGCCGGCCGCGGCCAGGCCCATGCCCACGACGCTGAGAGCCATGCCGCCGACGGCGCTCTGCAGCGCGATGCGGCGCATGCGCCGGGCGATGTGCAGCAGCTCGTCGACGCGCTTCAGCGACGTATCCATCACCACCGCGCCGGCGGCACCGGCCGTGACTTCGCTCTGATGCCCGAACGCCAGACCGACCGTAGCCGTGACCAGCGCCGGCGCATCGTTGATGCCGTCGCCGATGAAGATGGTGGGCGCTCTTGCCACCTCGGCGCGCGTGATGTCCACCTTCTGCTCGGGCGTGCAGCCGGCGTGGATCTCGGTGATGCCCACGTGGTCGGCCAGGTAGCGCACCTCCGACTCGCGATCGCCCGACACGAGCAACACGCGGTCGAGATGATGACGCGGCCCGAGGTGATCGATGAACGCGCGGCTGTCTTCACGCGGCGCATCGCGGAAACGGTAGGTGGCGGCCAGGCGTCCGTCGATGAGCACCACGCACTCGAGGCCCGAGGCCAGCGCCGGCAGATCGGCGCCGAACCCCGCCTGCTCGGCCTGGCGGCGCCCGAGCACACGCACCACGGTGCCGTCGACCGTGCCTTCCAGTCCCTCACCAGGACGTTCCCGCACCGCGCTCGCATCGCGGAGCGCGACGTGGGCCCGCTCGGCGGCGTCGAGAATCGGCCGCGCCAGGGGATGCTTCGAATAGCGTTCGAGGCTGGCCGCCAGCCGCAAGACCGTGGCGTCGTCGGCGCCCGTGGCCATCAGCCGTTCGGTGAGCGAGGGCTGGCCGTAGGTGAGGGTGCCAGTCTTGTCGAGCACCATCGTGCGGCAGCGCGCAATCGTCTCGAGCACGGCCGGATCGCGAATCACGATGCTGCGCTTGGCGGCGAGCGACACCGAGCCGATGATCGCCACCGGAATGGCGATGAGCAGCGGACACGGCGTGGCCACGACCAGCACGGCGAGGAACCGCACCGGGTCGCCGCTCCACAGCCACGCGCCGCCAGCGCATGCGAGCGCGAGCGGGGTGTACCAGGCGCCCAGCTGGTCGCCCAGCCGCCGCAAGGCCGGCCGCCGCTGTTCCGAGTCGCGCATCACGTGCATGATGCGCGCGTAGCGGGAGTCCACGGCGGCCCGCACCGTTCGCAGCGTGAGCGCGCTGTCGCCGTTGATCGCGCCCGAGAACACCGACGAGCCCGGCGCCTTGGGCATGAGGAACGGCTCGCCCGTGAGGTACGACTCGTCCATCACGCCGTGCCCTTCGATGACCTCGCCGTCGACCGGGCTGATCTCGTGCGGGAAGACCACCAGCTGGTCACCCACGCGCACGTCATCGAGCGCCACATCCTGGAGCTGCTCACCCGTGCGCCGGTGCGCGGTCGAGGGCATGCGCCGGGCCAGGGCCTGCAACACTGACGAGGCGCGGCCCACCGCGTAGTGCTCGAGCGCTTCGCCGCCCGAGAGCATGAGCACCACGAGCGCCGCGGCCAGGTACTCGCCGAGCAGCACCGCGGTCACAATCGAAATCCCAGCCAGCAGATCGGATCCGAACTGCTGCCGCAGCGCCTTGCGCACGAGCTCGACCACGAGTGGCCCGCCCCCCAGCGCCACCACCGCGAAGAGCGGCCAGCGCTGCGTCGTCTCCGGCGCGGCCGCCCCGCGAAGCACCAGATGCAGCGCGATGCCAGCCACGGCCAGCACGGCAATCGACGAGTCGCGATTCCAGAAGGTGCGCGCGGCCAGAGCACCGGTGACGGGCATGGGGATGCCGTCAGCATGGCATGAGCCGCCGATTCGGGGCGAACGGACCGTATAATCGCCGCACCGCACGTCCAGACCGGGAGGCACCAGTGGCTGAACGACTCGTCGGCTCCGACTACACGACGCCGGATCTCGTGGCGAAGGTCACCGGGCGCGCCCGCTACGCCGAAGACTTCCGCGCCGACGGCATGCTCTTCTGCAAGCTGCTGCTGAGCCCCATGCCCCACGGCCGGGTGCGCCGTCTCGGCCTCGAACGCGCGCTCGCCCATCCAGGTGTGCGCGGCGTCATCACCGCCGACGACCTGCCCGATCTGGGCGGCGCCGAGCGCGCGCTCACGAACGAGCCGCTCTATCAGGGCGAGCCGATTCTGGCCCTGGCCGCGGTCAGCGAAGCGGCGGCCGCCGAAGCCATCGAGCTCATCGACCTGGACATCGAGCCGCTGCCCTTCACGACCGATCCGCTCGAGAGCCTGAGGCCGGGCGGGCCCGATGCGCGCAGCGAAGGCAACGTGTGGGGCGTGGCCCCGCCGCCGCAGCCCGGCCAGCCGCCCGCGCGCCCGCCGATCGTGCGCCTCAAGTGGACGCCTGACGACTTTGCGGCCGCGCCCGAAGGCGGCTTGCCGATCGGCAAGGCCATGGAGGAGTGGGCCTACGGCAATCTCGAGGCCGGCCTGGCGAGCGCCGCGCTCGTGCTCGACGAGACGTTCGTCGTGAACTCCACGGGCCATCACCCGATGGAAACGCGCAGTGCCATGGCCTATTGGCAGAACGACAAGTGCTTCCTGCACTGCTCCACGCAGAGCGTCGTGCGCACGGTGGACGGCGTGGCGCGCTGGGTGGGCATCGACCCGGCCAAGCTCGTGCTCATTTCCGAATACACCGGTGGCGGCTTCGGCAGCAAGGGCGCCGGCGCGGTGTCGATGGCCATTCCGTGCGTGCTCTCGAAGAAGGTCGGCGCGCCGGTGATGATGCGCGTGAGCCGCGAGGAAGAGAGCTACTTCGGCCGGGCCCGCACCAACATGACCGGACGCGCCAAGGTGGGCTTTGCCGTGGATGGCCGCATCACCGCGCTCGACCTCTTCATCGTGCAGGACGGCGGCCCCTATGGGCCGATGGGCGATCATCGCTCGGCCGGCCTGGCCGCTTCGCTCGTCTATCAGGCCCCGGCCATGCGCTGGCGCGCCGTGAACGTGCTCACGAACACCCCGCCGCGCACGCAGCAGCGCTCGCCCGGGCCGATGCAGGCCAACGGCATCATCGAAGGCATCGTCACCAAGGCGGCCGCGCAGCTCGGTCTCGATCAACTCGCGATTCGCCGGCTCAATGCTCCTGAAGGGAAGGCGCTCTATGGGCCCGCAGCGGCCGATGGCAAGCGCCGCTACGTCACTGGCGCCTTCGTGAAGGACGCGCTCGACCGCGGCGCCGAGCTCTTCGACTGGCCGACGCGCGTGGCTCGCTCAGGCCAGCGGCGCGGCACCAAGGTGCGCGGTGTGGGCGTGGGCGTGGGTCCGCACGGCGCCGGCTCGGTGGGCTTCGACGGCCTCATGATCCTGCGGCCCGACGGGCGCTTACAGGTGCAGTCGGGCGTGGGTAATCTGGGCACGCACTCGGTGATCGATCTGGCGCGCGTGGCCGCCGAC
Organism: uncultured Acidobacteriota bacterium; assembly: GCA_963814395.1. Taxonomy (GTDB): domain Bacteria; phylum Acidobacteriota; class Vicinamibacteria; order Vicinamibacterales; family UBA2999; genus CADEFD01. The sequence continues at coordinate 937,157 of CAWFCS010000013.1, read as the reverse complement.
GTGCTGGCCATGCCGTGGGAAAAGGTCGAGGTCGTGTGGGGCAACACCGGCAAGGGCCTGCCGTGGACCTGCATGTCGGTGGGCAGCCAGACCACGCACGCCATGACGCGCGCGAACCTGGCCGGCGCCGAAGACGCCAAGCGCAAGCTGCAGGAGATCGCCGCGCGCGATCTGGGCGGGGCACCCGGCGACTACGAACTCGGCGGCGAGCGCGTCTACCGGAAGGGCAATCCCGGCCGCGGCCTCACCTACGCGCAGGCCGCCACGCGCGCTCTGGCGCTGGGCGGACGGTACGACGGACACGAACTGCCCGAGGACATCCACGCGTTCACGAAGACGTCGGCCGCGCAGCTGGCGGGCCTCGGCCTGATGGGCGTGGCGAAAGACACCTATCCGCGCGACGGCGACACCTACGGGTTCGTGGCCGGCTTCGCCGAGGTGGAAGTGGACGTGGAGACGGGCGTCGTCACGCTCATCGACTTCCTCTCGGTCGGCGACGTCGGCACGGTCGTGAATCCGCGCAGCCTGATCGGCCAGTTGAACGGCGGCTGCTGCCTGGGCATCGCGCACGCGCTCTTCCAGAAGCTGGTCTACGACCCGCACTACGGCGTGTCGCTGGCGCGTCGCTTCCATCACAACAAGCCGCTCACCATCATGGACATCCCGCAGCTGACGGCGGTGGCCTTGAACATTCCCGACCCGGAGACGCCCACCGGCGCCAAAGGCGTGGGCGAGCCGCCGGTCGGGGCCGGCTACGGCGCGGTGCTGAATGCCATTGCCGCGGCGATTGGCGTGGACGCGTTCAGGCGCGCGCCGGTCACCTCCGACGTGGCCCTCATGTCGATCACCCACGGGCGGCGCATGCATCCGCCGCTTCAGGCGCACGTCTAGCTCGACCTTCCCGCTTTACCAGAAGGGCGGTTTTCGGGCAGCATTGGTGGCTCCAAGGGTGCCTGGCCGGTGGCGGAGTGCGTGTGTCCGACGTCGGCAGCCCGGCTCGGATGTGGAGGAGGCAGCATGCGGCGGATGGTTCTGGCGGTGAGTGGTGTGGTTCTCGGAGTGGCCCTGGTGGTGCCGATGACGGTGGTGCGGGCCGAGCAGGCGCAGGATGCGGCCGTGATCGACAAGGCGATGAAGGCCGTGGGCCCGGCGTTCGGCGCCGCGCGCAAGGCCCTGGGCGCCGGCATGATGGCTGAGGCCAAGACCAGCGCCGAGACGCTGTCGAAGGCGTTCGTCGAGACCGAGGCGTTCTTCAAGAGCCACGGCAAGGCCGACGGCGTAGAGCTGGCGCAGGCCGCCAAGAAGGCGTCGGATGCGATGGCCGCCGCGGCCAACGTCGAAGCGGCCAACGCGGCGGCCGGCGAACTGGGCAAGACCTGCGCGGGCTGCCACGCGACCTATCGCGACAAGGCGGCAGACGGCAGCTACTCGTTCAAGCCCGGGAACTGAGGCGCGGGGCCTGAGGCGCGACGAGGGCTAGGGACTGGAGCGGGCTCGAGCGGCCCGCAGCCAGGCACTCGGAGCGAGTTCTGAGGGGCGCGCGAGCAATCGCGCGCCCCTTCGTGTACGCGTGCGCCGTCCGGTCTGCCCGCCCCAGCCCCTAGTCCCTAGTCCCCGGCCGCGAGTCGCAGCGCCGCGAGCGCGAACACGTCGTCATACATCGCCGGCGTCACCCGCCCGTGTGCGTGTTCTGCCGCGACGGGTGGAACGCGCCGACCAGCGTGAGGCCCGCCGGCCCGCTTCGTGCCGGCAGGCGCCAGCCGGGCCACGGCGCCGTGACCGAAAACCGGCCGCGGGCGGGGCAGTGGCGTGCTCGTGGCCACGAACGCCAGCCAGGCGTCCCACGCCACCTTGCCGAGCGCCACGACCACCCGCAGGTGGGGCAGGGCCGCCACCTCGGCCGCCAGATGCACGCGGCAGTTCTCCACCTCGACCGGCAGCGGCTTGTTGTCGGGCGGGGCGCAGCGCGCCGCCGCCGCGATGAACACGCCGCGCAGCGTGAGGCCGTCGGCCGGATGCTGCGACGTCGGAATGGACGCCAGGCCCGCGCGGTGCAGGCCGCCCATCAGGAAGTCGCCCGACCCGCCGTGGCCATCGCCGGTGAAGACGCGGCCCGGTGCGGTTGGCGCCATGCGCCGCGGGCGCGAGCCCGAGCACCAGGATGCGGGCGGCCGGATCGCCGAAGCCGGGCACCGGACGGCCCCAATACGCGTCGTTCCTGTAGGCCTTCCGTCGCGTGTGCGACACCTCGAGGCAGTAGGCTCGCAGCCGCGCGCACTGCGTGCAGGCCACGATGGCGCGCCGGGCCTGGACGAGCGCCCTTGGACCGATAACCTGAACGGGTGGTTGGGGTGGCACGAAGAGATGGTCCTGGCGAGGCGCCGCGAGGTTTGAGCGCCTCTGGGTGCAGGAAGTACAATAGTTCGATTGTCACACCGTGACGAAAGGGTACCTGAAGACATGAGGAACACCGCCCAACCGGACGCTGCGGAGCTCGAATCGCTCGAAACGCGCGAGTGGCTCGAGTCGCTGGACTACGTCCTGAAATCGGGAGGTCCGGCCCGGGTCGGACGGCTGCTCGGCGAACTCGGCCGCTACGCGCAGCAGAGCGGGGTGAAGATCCCGTTCTCGGCCAACACCGCCTACATCAACACCATCCACGCCGACGAGCAGGTGCCCTACCCGGGCAGCCGCGAGATCGAGCGCCGCATCAAGAGCCTCGTGCGCTGGAACGCCATGGCCATGGTGGTGCGCGCCAACCGGCACGAAGACGGCATCGGCGGCCACATCTCCACCTACGCCTCGGCGGCGACGCTCTACGAAGTGGCGTTCAACCACTTCTTCCGCGGACGCGACGGCCACGAAGGCGACATGATCTACTTCCAGGGCCACGCCTCGCCCGGCATCTACGCCCGCGCGTTCCTCGAAGGCCGGCTCTCGGCCGAGCAGCTCGAGAACTTCCGCCGCGAGCTGTCGCCGGCGCCCGGCGGACTGTCGAGCTATCCGCATCCGTGGCTGATGCCCGACTTCTGGGAGTTCCCCACGGTGTCGATGGGCCTCGGCCCGATCATGGCCATCTACCAGGCGCGCTTCAATCGCTACCTGGAAGATCGCAAGCTGAAGCCGGTCACCGACGCCAAGGTGTGGGCGTTCCTCGGCGACGGCGAAACCGACGAGCCCGAATCGCTCGGCGCCATCACGCTGGCCTCGCGCGAGAAGCTCGACAACCTGATCTTCGTGATCAACTGCAACCTGCAGCGCCTCGACGGCCCGGTGCGCGGCAACGGCCAGATCATCCAGGAACTCGAAGCCGCCTTCCGCGGCGCCGGCTGGAACGTGATCAAGGCGATCTGGGGCTCGCGAGTGGGACGCCCTGCTGGCGAACGATCACGACGGCCTGCTCGTGAAGCGCATGGGCGAGGTGGTCGACGGCCAGTACCAGAAGTACGCGGTCGAATCCGGCGACTACGTGCGCACGCACTTCTGGGGCACCGACCCGCGCCTGCTCGACATGGTGAAGCACCTGTCGGACGAGCAGCTCAAGAAGCTCACGCTCGGCGGCCACGACCCGATCAAGGTCTACAACGCCTACAAGCGCGCCACCGAAACCACGGGCATGCCCACGGTGATCCTGGCCCGCACCATCAAGGGCTACGGCGTGGGCGAATCGGGTGAAGGCAAGAACATCAGCCACAACCAGAAGAAGCTGAACGACAGCGAGGTGATGACCTTCCGCACCCGCTTCGGCATCCCCATCTCGGACGAAGACGTGGCGAGCGCGCCCTTCTACCGTCCGCCCTCAGACAGCGTGGAAGCGAAGTACATCGCCGAGCGCCGCACGGCCATGAACGGCCCCGTGCCCAGGCGGCACGTGCGCTCCACGCCGGTGAAGGCCGACCTGAAGGACGTGTTCGAGGAGTTCCACACCGGCACCGAAGGCCGTCAGGCCTCGACCACGATGGTGTTCGTGCGCATGTTGTCGAAGCTGCTGCGCGACGAGACGATCGGCAAGCTGGTCGTGCCGATCGTGCCCGACGAAGCGCGCACCTTCGGCATGGAGGCGCTGTTCCGCCAGGTGGGCATCTACGCCCACGCCGGCCAGCTCTACGAGCCGGTGGACCGCGACACGCTGCTCTATTACAAGGAAGCCGAAGACGGGCAGATCCTCGAAGAGGGCATCAACGAAGCCGGATCGATGTCGTCGTTCATCGCCGCCGGCACGGCCTACGCCAGCCACGGCATCAACACCATTCCGTTCTACATCTTCTATTCGATGTTCGGGCTGCAGCGCGTCGGCGACCTGGTCTGGGCCGGCGCCGACATGCGCATGCGCGGCTTCGTCGTGGGCGGCACCGCGGGCCGCACCACGCTGAACGGCGAAGGCCTGCAGCACGAAGACGGCAACAGCCACGTGCTGGCGCTGCCGGTGCCCACCTGCCTGGCCTACGATCCGGCCTTTGCCTACGAGCTGGCCGTGATCATCGAAGACGGCATCAAGCGGATGTACGGCGACGAAGAGAACGTCTTCTACTACCTCACCGTGATGAACGAGCAGTACGCCCATCCGGCCATGCCCAAGGGCGCGAAGGACGGCATCCTGAAGGGGATGTACGTGGCCAAGCCCACCGGCAAGCCGAAGGCGAAGCTGCGCGCGCAGATCTTCGGCAGCGGCACCATCCTCACCGAAGCGATCAAGGCGCAGGAAATCCTGGAAGAGAAATACAACGTCGGCGCCGACATCTGGAGCGTCACGAGCTACGGCAATCTCTACAAGGACGGCCACGCCTGCGATCGCTGGAACCGGCTGCATCCCACGGCCAAGCCCAAGGTGCCGTACGTCACGCAGGTGACGGCTGACGCGCCGGGCGTGTTCGTGGCCGCCTCCGACTACCTGAAGGTGATGCCCGACGTGATCGACCGCTGGCTGCCGAAGCCGCTGCAGAGCCTCGGCACCGATGGCTTCGGCCGCAGTGAATCGCGCGCTGCGCTGCGCGACTTCTTCGAGGTCGACGCGCGCTTCATCACCCTGGCCACGCTCTATGCCCTGATGCAGGACAAGCAGATCGAGGCGAAGGTGGTCGCGCAGGCCATCATCGATCTGGGTATCAATCCCGACAAGGCGAATCCCGCCATTTCCTAAGGACTGGCGCCCCGCGGGGGCGCCAGCAGGTGTTGCCGTGAACGAATTCAAGCTCCCCAACCTGGGTGATGGTGTGGCCGCGGGCGATGTGCTGCGCGTGCTGGTGAAGCCGGGCGACGTGATCAAGGAAGACCAGTCCGTGCTCGAACTGGAAACCGACAAGGCCACCCTCGAGGTGCCCTCGTCGGTGACCGGACGGGTCGTCGAGGTGAAGGTCAAGGTCGGCGACAAGGTGAAGCCGGGCCAGGTCGTGCTGACCGTCGACGGCGGCGGCGCGGCGGCCGCGCCGGCGGCGCCCGCCGAGCAGGCCGCGGCACCGGCGTCAGCCCCGGCACCGGTGGCCGACATTCCCGAGGCCGTGACCATGAAGGGCGCCAAGGCCGTGTCCGGCCCCGGCGAAACCGACGAGCCCACCGACCGCCCCATGTTGATGGCGGCCGACGCGCCGGCCGAACGCGGCGACAAGGTGCTGACCTTCGCCGCGAGCCGTCCGCCGGCGCCGACCGCGTCGTCGGGTCTGGTGGCGCCCGCGGCGCCCTCCGTGCGCCGCATGGCGCGCGAGCTGGGCGTCGACCTGCACCAGATCACCGGTACCGGGCCGAACGGCCGGATCAGCCAGGACGACGTGAAGGCCTTCACCAAGACGGTGATGGCCAGCCTCGGTGGGGGCGGCCAGCGGGCCGTGGCCACCGTATCTGGCGCCTCGGTGGCGCTGCCCGACTTCTCGAAGTGGGGCGCGGTCGAGCGCAAGGCCATGAGCGGCATCCGCCGCAAGACCGGCGAGCACCTGTCGCACGCGTGGACCACGATTCCGCACGTCACGCAGTTCGACAAGGCCGACATCACCAACCTCGAAGCGGTGCGCAAGCAGTACCGGGGCGAGGTGGAGAAGGCCGGCGGCAACCTGACCGTGACGTCGATTGCCTGCAAGGTGGTGGCGAGCGCGCTGAAGGTGTTCCCGCAGTTCAACGCCTCGGTGGATGCGGCCGGTGAGGCCATCGTCTACAAGAAGTACGTGCACGTCGGCATCGCCGTCGACACCGACAACGGCCTGCTCGTGCCCGTCGTGCGCAACGCCGATCAGAAGAACCTCACCCAGATCTCGGTCGACATCCAGGCGCTGGCCGACAAGGCCAAGGCCCGCAAGCTCACGCTCGACGAGATGTCGGGCGGGTCGATGTCGATCTCGAACCTGGGCGGCATCGGCGGCACGGCCTTCACGCCCATCGTCAACTGGCCCGAAGTGGCCATCCTCGGCATCTCGCGCGGCGCGATGGAGCCGAAGTGGAACGGCACGGCCTTCGAGCCGCGGCAGATGCTGCCGCTCTCGCTCAGCTACGACCATCGCCTGATCGACGGCGCCGATGCGATCCGCTTCCTGCGCTGGGTCGTGGATGCACTCGAAAACCCCTTCGCGCTCGCGCTGCGCGGGTAGAGACCCTCAGATGCCATCAGTCATTGTCTTGGGTGCGGGCCCGGGCGGCTACGCGGCCGCGTTCTATGCCGCCGACCTCGGTATGCAGGTCACGCTCGTCGACGAAGAGAAGAATCCGGGCGGCGTGTGCCTCTATCGCGGGTGCATCCCGTCGAAGGCGCTGCTGCACGTGGCCAAGCTGGTCGACGAGTCGAAACACGCGAGCGCGTGGGGCGTCGAGTTCGGCGCGCCGAAGATCGACCTCGACAAGCTGCGAGCCTACAAGAACAGCGTGGTCGAGAAGCTCACCGGCGGCACCGGCCAGATCGCGAAGCTGCGCAAGATCACCTACGTGCAGGGTCACGCCACCCTGACCGGACCGACTTCGATGTCGGTGAAGACGGCCACGGGTGTGCAGCAGGTGAAGGCCGACTACATCGTGCTCGCCACCGGGTCGCACCCCACGAAGATTCCGGCTCTGAGCATCGACAGCCCGCGCGTGCTCGATTCGACCGGCGCGCTCGACCTGCCCGAAATTCCCAAGACGCTGCTGGTCATCGGCGGCGGCTACATCGGCCTCGAGCTGGGCTCCGTCTACGCGGCGCTCGGCACGAAGGTGTCGGTAGTGGAGATGACGCCCGGCCTGCTGCCCGGCGCCGATCGCGACCTGGTGAAGCCGCTGGCCCAGCGCATCGACAAGACCTTCGCCAAGGTGATGCTCTCGACCAAAGTCACCGGCATGGTGGCGGTGAAGAGCGGCGTGGCCGTGACGTTCGACGGCGAGGGCGCCCCGGCCAGCGAGACCTACGACTACGTGCTCGTGTCGATCGGCCGGCGGCCCAATTCGAAGATCGACGGCCTGGGCACGACCGGCGTGAAGATCGACAGCAAGGGCTTCATCGAGACCGATCTGCAGCGGCGCACGGCCGAGCCCACGATGTTTGCCATTGGCGACGTGGCGGGCGAGCCGATGCTGGCGCACAAGGCGTCGCACGAGGCGCGCGTGGCGATCGAGGCGATTGCCGGCCACAAGGCCACCTTCGAGCCGGCCGCCATTCCCGCCGTGGTCTTCACCGACCCCGAGATCGCGTGGGCAGGGCTGACCGAAGCGCGAGGCCGAGAAGGCGGGCCGCAAGGTCGAGATCACGCGCTTCCCGTGGCCGGCGTCGGGCCGCGCCATCGCCATCGACCGCGTGGACGGCATGACCAAGCTGGTCATCGACCCTGACACCGGCCGCATCCTCGGGATGGGCCTGGTGGGCTCGGGCGCCGGCGAGCTGATCGCCGAAGGCGTGCTGGCCATCGAGATGGGCGCCACGGCCGAAGACCTGAAGCTCACCATCCACCCGCATCCGACGCTCTCGGAGACGGTCATGGAAGCGGCCGAAGTGTTCTTCGGTCAGGCCACGCACGTCTACCGGCCGAAGAAGCAAAAGTAGCGGCGTCCGCCGACGAGCGCACTCAGGCGCGGGGATAGGCGGGCGACGCCTTGATCTCGCGAATCTGCAGGATGTGCCGCATCGCGTGTGTCGAGATCATCAGGCACCACTGGTAGACGTCCATGGTGCCGCCGGTGAGCTTGCGGCCGCGCAGGTCCTCCTGCGTCGTCCTGGCGTGGTCGAGCATCGTCGCCCGCAACGCCCGAAACGAGGTGAGGGCCTCGAGCGGCGTTCTTGAAGCGGCCGTCTGGCACGCGGGCCTCACCAGTGGTGGCGCGGTTGCCCCGGTCGATGCCGTACCAGAGGATCGTCGCATCGCTGGTGTCGGCCTTGTAGCCGGTGGCCGGCGGTTTCAGCGAGTCCTGCACCTGGGTCCAGTCCTGCGGTTCGGCGATGCCCAGGTGCTCGACGACGTCCTTCACCGACCAGCTCTCGGGCGAGGGCCGGAACGCCAGCTGCGCCGCTGACAGGCCGTCCAGTTCGCTCACGAGCCAGCGCTCGGTCAGCTCGAGGTGCGCGACGAGGCGTTGGCGTTCGCCGGCCGTCATGGGCGCCGCCGACGCCGACGTGGCGAGGGCGGTGAAGCAGAGGGACAAGGCGACATGACGAAGCAGCGTGGGCATGCGGCACTGTCGAACGCGCCTCGGCTCCACGGTCAATGGCTTGGGGACCGATGGCCGTGCTGACGGGGCGACCCGGCCGGACGCCGGGGCCGGCGTCGAGGGAGCCGCGGCTGTCGCGACGCGTCCCGGCTGGTGTAGCCTGAGCAGGCCACTGTGTCCGGTCTGATGTTGCGCGCGCCGCTCCTTGCTGCCGCGGTCCTGTCGATGCTGTCGGCGTCGTGCCAGCGCGGGCCGTCGCCGCCGGATCTCGCCTCGTTCGGCACGCTCGATCCGGCCGCGTCGGCGCTGCTCTCCGAGCACCTGACGGCGCTGCGCGTGGCGCCCGGCGATGCCGACAACTGGGGCGCTCTGGCGATGGCGCTCGAAGCCAACGGCCGAACCACGCAGGCCCGTGACACCTACGCCGTCGCCACGTCGACCGCCACCGCCATGGCCGTGGCACACGGCCGCTGGTGGTATCACCTGGCGCGGTTGACGTCGCGTGACGGCGACACCGATGCGGCGCTGGCGGCCTTCGACCAGGCCATCGCGCTCTCGCCCGACTACGTGCCGGCCCGCTGGCGGCGCGGCCAGCTGTTGCTCGACCAGGGGATCTCGCGGGCGCTGAGGCCGCGTTCCGCGTGGCCGCGAATCTGGCGCCGCGCGATCCGGCCGGCGCGGTGGGCCTGGCGCGCGTGCACCTGGCGCAGGGCAAGCCCGGCGACGCCGCGGCCACCCTCGAAGCGGTCATCGCGGGCGCACCCACGCTGCGCTATGCCTACCAGGTGCTGGCGACGGCGTATCGCGCGCTCGGGCGTGAGCGTGAGGCGGCTGAAGCGGCGGCGGCAGGCGCGTCAGGGGAGCCGTTGTGGGTCGACCCCTGGCTCGATGAGGTGGGCGCGTTCCGCCGGGGCTTCGCGGCCACGCTGAAAGAGGCCACCGCGCTCAGCGTGGAGGGGCGCTACGCCGAGGCGATCATTCTGCTCGAGCGGCTGCGCACCGAGCGTCCGGGCGATCGTGAGCTGCTGACCTACCTGGGCGGCATCTACGCCACGGCCGGCCGAAGCGACGAGGCGAAGCGCATTCTCGACGAGGTGCTGCGGGCAACGCCCGACGACTTCGATGCCACCATGCACCTGGCCACTGCGTACCTCTTTGCCGGCACCTACGATGACGCCGACCGGCTGGCGGCGCGCGCCGCGACGCTGCGCGCGGACGACGGCGCCGCGGTGCGGCTGCGCGGCGTCGTGGCCTGGCGCCGCGGGCATCTCGACGACGCGGAGCGCTGGCTGGCCCAGGCGGCCGCGGCCAATCCGCAAGACGCGAAGGTGCTGGCCTGGATCGGCAGCATCCAGATGACCCGCAAGCGAGTGCCACAGGCCCTGGCTGCGTATCGCGCGGCCCTCACCCGCGATCCCCTGCTCGGCGAGGCGCTGGTGGGAGGGGCCACGGCGGCGCTGGCGGCCGGCAACCGCGACGAGGCCGGGCGCTGGCTGGCGCGCGCGCGGCGGGTGGCGCCGTCGCAGCCGCAGCTGGCGGACCTGGAACGCCAGCTGGCCGCGAAAGGCGCGTCATGAGACGCGTGGGCCGGGGCTCGCGCGTGGCTGGCGCGAGCCTGCTCGCCGTGTGGCTGGGCGCGTGCGGCACGGCGCCCCCGGCACCGGCGACCGAAGGCGCGGGCGCCGGACCAGCGGCCGCGGTGGCGTCGCCCTGGTTCAGCGACATCGCGACCGCCGCTGGCCTCGTCTTCATGCATCGCTCCGGCCACGTGGGGGCGGCCTATCGCCTGCCCGAGATCATGGGCGGCGGCGCGGCGCTCGTCGACGTGGACGGCGACGGCGACCTCGACGCGCTGCTCGTGCAGAGCGGATCGCTCGACGGCGCCGATGCCGGCCCCCGGCATGCGCTCTTTCGCAACGACGGCCGCGGGCAGTTCGTCGACGTCACGGCCGGCAGCGGCGTGGCCGTGCCCGGCTACGGCATGGGCGTGGCGGCCGGTGACTACGACGCCGACGGCGACGTGGATCTCTACCTCACCAACCTCGGCGCGAACGTGCTGCTGCAGAACGACGGCGCGGGCCATTTCGCCGACGTCACGGCGCGGGCGGGCGTGGCCGGAAGCGGCTGGAGTACGAGCGCCGCGTTCTTCGATGCCGACGCCGACGGCGACCTCGACCTGTTCGCCACGCGTTACCTGGCGTGGGAGCCGTCCCGCGAACGGCAGTGTTTCAGCCTCACCGGCGTCGTCGACTACTGCAGTCCGAAGAACTACGACGCGCCCACGTCCGACGTGTTCTTCCGCAACACCGGCAACGGCGTGTTCACCGACGAGTCGGCGAAGGCGGGCTTCACCGCCGCGCGCGGCAACGGACTCGGGGTGCTCGCCGATGACGTCAACGGCGATGGCCGCCTCGACCTGTTCGTGGCCAACGACGGCACGCCGAACCATCTGTGGATCAACGCCGGCGACGGCCGCTTCACGGAATCCGCCCTCTCGTGGGGCGTGGCCATCGATCAGGACGGCGCTCCGAAAGCCGGCATGGGCGTGCATGCCGCCGACGTGGACGCCGACGGCGACAACGATCTGCTCGTGATGAATCTCGACACCGAGTCCGATTCGTACTTCCGCAACGACGGGGCGTTCTTCGTGGATGCCACGACCATGGTCGGCCTGCGCGTGGCGAGCCGCCGGTTCACGCGCTTCGGCATGGCCCTGATGGACTTCGACAACGACGGACGGCTCGACCTCTACGAGGCGAATGGCCGCGTCGGCCTGCAGAGCGAGACCTTCGCTGCCGATCCCTACGCCGAGCCCAATCTGCTCTTCCGGGGCGTGCCCGGCCCGAGGTTCGAGGCGGTGTCTCCGCGCGGGGGCACGGCCGCCTCGCTCGTGGCCACGAGCCGGGCGGCCGCGTTCGGCGACATCGACAACGACGGCGGCGTCGACGTGCTCGTGGCCAACCGCAACGGCTCGCCCTACCTGCTCAGGAACGTGGCGCCGTCGCGAGGACATTGGGCCCAGTTCCACGTGCGGACCCGGACGAACAGCGACGCGCTCGGCGCGGTGGTCACGATTCGCGCCGGCGCTCGCACCTGGCGACGCGACGTGCGCAGCGCCTTCAGCTATCTGGCTGCCAATGACGCGCGCGTGCACGTGGGGTTGGGCGACGCCACGAAGGTCGACGCGGTCGACGTGCGCTGGGCCGACGGCGTCCGCGAGCGATTCGGCCCCTTCGACGCAGACCAGATCGTGACCCTGCGCCGAGGCGGCGGGGCGCCCGTGGCGGCGGCTCCAGTCCCCAGTCCCTAGTCCCTAGTCCCTGTCCCTGTTCTCAGTCACTGCACTTCGGTGATGGTGGTCGTCTGATTGAGGGCCACGCCCGACAGCGTCTGCACCGCGCCGCTCGGCCACGTGACTCGCACCGTGTCAGCGGCTTCGCCGGCCCCGAAGCCGAAGGTGAGCGTGCGCTCGGATTGGGACAGGTAGCCGTGCGTGGCCGACACCAGCCGGCGCTGCGTGCGGGCGCCGCTCTGCACCTCCACCTGTGCGCCCACGGCGTCGTGAGCGCTCACCGTGCCCACGAGCTCAATACGCGCCCAGCGGGCCCCGCTCACGTCGTTGCGGAGCAGCCGCACCGGGCCCGCCGTGGGCACGAGCAGCACGTCGAGGTCGCCGTCGCCGTCGATGTCCCCATACGCGCCGCCGCGTCCCACCATGGGCGGCGTCAGGCCGCCCGCCTCGGCCACCGGCACGAACGTGGCGGGCGCATCGCTACCGGCGTTCCAGTACAACCTGGCGGATTGCGCATGTTGCTGGCTGGCCTGCACGAGCGCAATCTGGTCCTCGACGTGTCCGTTGATCGTGAGCAGATCGAGACGGCCATCGAGGTCGTAGTCGAAGAAGAGCACGCCGAAGGTGAGCGACGCGCGGCTGGGCGCACCGAGGCCGGCCGCGATCGACTCGTCGACGAACTGGCCCGAGCCGGCCTGCTTCACGAAGAAGGCGGTCATCTCGTTGGCGAAGTTGCCGATGGCAATGGCCGGCACGCCGTCATCGCGCACCTCGGCCGCGTCGATGCCCATGCCCGAGCGCGCGTTGCCGTAGCCGTCGTAGGCAAGGCCAAGCGTGGTGCCGACCTCCTCGAAGGTGCCGTCGCAGCGGTTCTTGAAGGCGTAGTTGCGCACGGTGTCGTTGGCGACCACCAGATCCACGCAGCGATCGCCGTCGAGCGCCACGAGGGCCACCCCCAGGGTCTTGGCCGAGGGCTGCTTCGTGACGGGATCAGTGACCACGAGGCCTGCGGCCGCGGCCCGATCGACGAAACGGCCGTCGCCCTGATTCACGTAGAAGGCGGGGGCCGTGCCGGCGAAATTGCGCGGCGGGCCGTAGGCGCGGCCGATACCAGCCAGGCTGAAGTCCTGCGCCTGGTCGAGGGCGCGCGTCCAGCGCACGTAGCGGCACACGAACAGGTCGAGGTCGCCGTCGTTGTCGGCATCGAACCAGGTGGCGCAGGTGCTCCAGTCGTTGGCGTTGCCGCCCACGCCGGCACTGGCCGTGACGTCATGGAAGCGCCCGCCCACGTTCTTGAGCAGTGTGTTCCGGCCCACGGCGGTGACATACAGGTCGGTCCAGCCGTCGTTGTCGAAGTCGCCCGTCGCCACGCCCATGCCGTAGCCGGGCACGGCCAGCGCCATGGCGGCGGTAGCGTCGGTGAAGGCGCCCGAGCCGTCGTTGCGGAAGACGCTGATGCTGGAGCGGGTGACCTGGCCGTTCGGCGTCGCCCGGCTCGCACTCGACCACGGCCAGGGCCGCCCGTTCACGAGCATCACGTCGAGGTCGCCGTCGTTGTCCAGATCGGCGAAGGCGCCACCGCCCCCGGTGGTTTCGGGCAGCAGCTTCTCGCCGTCGGCGCCGTTGACCCGGGTGAAGGCGCCGAGGCCAGCCGCACTGGTGATGTCGGTGAAGCGCGCGGCCGGGGCGGTGGCGACCGTGCGCTCGGCGGCGGCCGGCCCAGAGGTGACGGGCGCGCTCCGGTTCGTGAGCCGCCAGAGCGCGGCCCCGGCAAGGACAAGCGCCACGACGGCGCCGGCGACGACCACGCGAGTGTGGCGGAGGCGGATTGGTCACTGGACGCGCTGCAGTTCGTAGATCACGACCGACTGGGCGGCGTGGTTGGCGGCGGGATTGGCCGCGCGGTGGATGGCGATGACGCGGCCGCGCGACTGCTCGTCGGCGGTGTAGCGCAGGTGCGCCTCGCGGTGCGTGGCGGCGCGCGTCTGGTCGCCGAGCTCGCCGTGAATCAGGCTGAGCGCGTAGTGGGCGGTGACGTTCTCGGTGTCGATGGCCAGCGTGCGGTCGAAGGCCGCCGCGGCCTCGCGCAGGCGCGCGGCCCGCGCCTCGGCGCGAGTGGCACCGCGTTCCTGCTTGGCGCGTTCGAAGAGCGCCTGGCCCAGTTCGTTCAGCACCTCGTAGTCGCGGCTGAAGTCGAAGCCACGTTCGGTCAGCGCCGGTGAGCTGGCGCCCAGTGCCGCCGTGAAGTTGGCGATGGCCTCGTCGAGGTGGCCGTTCTCCTTGTTCACGAGCCCGTTCATCCACGCCACCGTCCAGGGCGGCGCGCCGGCCGCGGTAGCGCGCCGCAGCGCCTGCGCCGCTTCGTCGAGCCGGCCTTCCTTGTGGTACACGCGGGCCAGATTGAGGGGGCCCTCGGCGCGACCGAGCCGCTCCACCTCGGCAAACGCCGCCTCGGCCTGCCGCAGCTCGCCCTTGTCGCTGCCGGCGTTGCCTTCGAGCAGCAGGCCGATGCCGTAGTCGTTCCAGCGCTCCCAGACGGGCTGGGCGGACGCCGCCGCGCCGCCGCCGGGCAGGTTCTGCGTGTCGGCGGCGATCGTCGTCACCGGCAGGTCCATGCGATAGTCGTCGCCCTTCGTGAAGCGCATCATGGTCAGGTCGAACTTGCGATAGAGCAGCCGGGCGTCGATGGTGATTGGGCCGGCCGCGCCCTTGGGCACGTCGAAGGCATAGTGCACGACTTGCGCCGCCCCGGGCGGAATCTGCTTGTCGTAGAGCGGCACATAGATGTCCTGCACGTTGCGCCGGTCCACCTTGCGGCCCTGCCGGTCGAGCATGTAGACGTTGGTGAAGTGCGACCACGGGTCGACCCGCCCATCCGGGCCGATCGCGCCGCTCTGGCCAATCACGGTGTCGCCGGCCTTCACCGTGACCTGCACCCACACCTCGTTCGAGTCGGCCGTGCCTTGCGTGAAGTGGTGGCCGACCTTGCGCGTGCGCACCACGAGTTCGGCCAGATAGCGCGCGCCCGGCGTGAGCGCCGGCGTGGCGCCGTCGAGCGGACCCAGCAGGCGGCCCGACACCGTGCCGCCTTCGCGCAGGCCGAAGAGGTCGACGGTGACGGCCTTGTCGAGGAACGCCTGCTGCGCCGCGACCGTCTCGGTCTCGCCGCGCAGGAAGGGAATGGCGGTGTTGCCGCCGGCGAAGCGGTGGTCGTGGATGCTGAGCGCCCCACTTGCATCGAAGGGCTGCGCGCCGAAGTCGCCAGACGCCTTGAGCGGCATGTGGCAGCCGGCGCAGCGCGACTCGGCCTTGGGCGGGTAGTAGAAGCTGCGGGCGCCGCGTCCCGACACGCCGCTCAGGATGAAGCTGTCGTAGTGATTCTGTCCGCGCAGGAACTCCTTGTAGTCGTTGAGCGCGCCGGGAATGTGCACCTTGTGGCAGGTGGAGCAGAACTCGGGCGTGCGATGCAGCGGCTTCAGGAACGTGGTCTTGTGAAAGTCGGGCTTGGCCTTGATGAGCTGCTGGCTGAGCGCGCGCAGCGTGGCGTTCTCGCTGAAGGCAAACGGGTAGTGCCGCGGCTCGGCAATCGTGTAGTCGCCGTTGCCGCGGGTGCTGTTCACGCGCTCGATGGCATGGCACGACGTGCACGTGATGCCGGCTTGGGACGTGGGGTCGCCTTCGGTGTCGAAGTCGGCCCGGCCGAACGCGCCCGAGAAGAGCGGCACCGGGTCGTGGCACCCCGCGCACCAGCGGCTGCCGTCGACGTTGCCGTCGCGGGCCAGCATGACCTTGCGCGTTTCCTTGACGCTGGCGGCGTAGACCGGATTGTTGAACGAGCTGAAGCGATGCGCGCTCGCGAGCCAGCCCTGGTGCGCATCAGAGTGGCATTCCGCGCAGTAGGTGTTGTCCATGAGCGCGCTGGCCGGGATGGGACGCCCCGTGGCCGTGCGCGCGAACGACGGACCGAACGTGGCCGGCGCGCCCGCCAGGTCGGGCGCGCGACTGAGCCGCGCGTCGGCCACGGCCGTGACGAGCACGACGGCGGCGGTGGCCATGGCCCAGCCCCACGCCGCACCGGCACGCAGTGGACGTCCACGGCGGCGGTGCTGCAGGAACGCCCACGCGGCGGCGAACGGCACGATCACGTGCAGCCAGTAGGCGGTGGTGCGCGCGGCCGGCTGGCGCAGTTCGAGGCCCGCCACGCGCATGAGCGCCAGGCCGGTCACGAGCACGACGACAGAGAGCGCCGCGAGCAGGTAGCCGACGCGGGCCGCGCGGCGATTGGGATGGGTGCGGGCCGCCAGCGGATGCGCCACGGCGAAGGCCACGAACGGCGCGAGGATGAGGAGCCCCACGGCCAGGTGCGTGAGCACCACCCACTGATACACGTAGCCCTGGTAGCGTGCGCTCCTGGCCCATTCGGCCGCGGTGACGCCGCCGAGATACACGGCCGTAGCGGTGAGGAGCGCCACGCACGCGTAGACGGCGTAGAGCAGCCAGCGCGTGCCGGCGCCGATCACCGAGTAGCGGGACCCTGCCGGCAGGCTCATCGGCCGCTCGCGTCGCGCGTGTTGAAGGCGTCGTGCAGGCGCCGCCGCGCCGGCGTGTCGATGCCGGGCAGCGGGGCCACCGTGTCGCCGTCCTTCGTGTAGAGGTCCATGTCCTTGCACCAGCCGTCGGCTTCGAGCACGATCCGGCGCGTCCAGCTTGCGGGCGCGGCGTCGCCTGGCGCGGCGAACTCGAGCCGCACGTCTTCACCCGGCCCGACGATCGCCAGCGCCGAGTCGGCCGAGGCCACGAGCGCGTCGACCGCCCCAAACCGGGTGTAACGGCCGCGCGGATGGCGCGTATCCAAGAGCGGCGCGCGCCGCGCATAGTCGTAGTGCGGCGTGCGCTGCGGTCCGGTGGTGCGGGCGGCAAAGCCGCTCTCCTGCAGCGTGGCCGACACGAGCGCCATCCGCCGGGTGACGACCGGCGGCGCGGGCTCGGCGTAGATCACGCTGACGCGATCCCAGAAGATCTCCTGCGTGGTGCGCAGCCGCAGCGCGGTCGTGCCGGCGGGCAGGCGCGAGAGCGGCAGGGTCATGCGCCGTGGCATGCCGGCAGGGTAGCCGAACTCGGGCGCCACGGTGTGCCAGCGGCCCGCCTGATCGCGCGCGTCGAGTGACGGCGCCGCGAAGGCAGCGCCAGCCTGCCACGCCGCAAAGACCGTCTGGGCGTAGGGATATTCGACCCAGCCATCGATCATCAGCACCGGTCGCCCCGGCCCGCGGTCGAGCGGCCCGGCGAACTCCAGCTCGAGCGTGTGCGGCGCGGTCATGCCGATGAAGCGCGGATCGGCCGCGCCGGGGGGCGCGGCGTCGCGGTCGGCGGCGGCGATGCGCGCCATGACGTTCTCGCCGCGGTCGTTGACGGCGCGCACGGGGCGGCGTTCCTCGCGGTAGAAGAGCGGCGCGCTCGTGGGCATCGGTTCGGCAATGGCCTTGCGCTCATCGAGGGCCATCTGCCAGCCTGGCGGCAGGTCGTAGGCCACGAGCGAGGCGCGATCCAGGTAGGTCACTTCCTCCATGGGCTCGCCGATCACGAGGGCATAGCGGCCGTTGCGGGGGGCGATGCTGCCTTCCGGGAACAGCACGTGCTCGCGCGGGAACGGCGCGCTGTAGACCCCTGGGCGCTCGAGGAAGCCAATGCCGCCGACGCCGAGGATGTCCGTGACGAAGGCCATCGACGTGCCGTTGAAGGCGAAGAGCACAGGACAGCTCGAGAGCTGGCGCTGCGTCTCGGCGATGGTGTGGCGCTGGCTGCCCGCCAGCGCCATCTCCGTCTGCATCACGCCGTCGGGCCACACGAGCGACACGAAATCGGCCTGCGGCGCGCCGCCCAGG
Source organism: uncultured Acidobacteriota bacterium (assembly GCA_963814395.1). GTDB lineage: Bacteria > Acidobacteriota > Vicinamibacteria > Vicinamibacterales > UBA2999 > CADEFD01. The sequence continues at coordinate 919,385 of CAWFCS010000013.1, read as the reverse complement.
CCGACGGCCAGCGGTTGCAGACTCTGGCCGGGGCCCCCGTGCCCACCCGCCGTATCGAAGGCCGTCCAGCGCGAGCCCACCCGCACGGCCAGGCGCGTGCCCACGCCAGACACGTTCGATCGCAGCTGATCACTCGTGCTGTCGCGACCGGTCACGGCGATCGTGACGTAGGGGTGACGGCCGGGTCCTGGCGGCCACGCCATCAGACCGTCGCCGCCCGCGCCAATCACCGACGGGCCCTGCGCGGCATCGAGCGCGGCCACGGTCCACCCGCGAACACCGGCGCCGGCGGCGAATGTCGCCGCGGCCGGGGTGGTGCCGTCGGCCGTGACGTCGAAGGCGGCCCACTCGGCGCCGCGCGACGCGAGCAGCTCGAGCGCGCCGTCGCCGTTGGTGTCGGCCACGGCCAGCCTGACGCCGGTGGCAGATGCGGTGGCTGCGGTGTCTGCGGCGGCCAATGTGAATGGCCGCCACTCGCCGGCGCCGTCGGGCTTCCATCGTTCGAGGCCGCGTGGGCCGCTGGTGTACAGCTCGGGTTGCCCGTTGGCGTCGAGATCGGCGCTCACCACAGCCGCCAACGATGCCGCTGCGAACGTGGCGAAGCCTGGGGCGCGGCGATAGGTCCACACGCGGTCGTTGACGAACACGTCGTGCGGCGGCGCCGCGTTGAGCACGACCAGGTCGTGGTCGCGATCGTTGTCGAGATCGGCGAAGGCGGTGCCGATCGAGCCCCGGCCAGCGCCGGTGAGGCCGGCTCGCGCCGCGAGGGGACGGAACGTGCCGTTGCCGTTGTTGTTCAGCAATTCGTTGGCGCCGGAGGCGTTGGTCAGCCAGATGTCGAGGTCGCCGTCGTGGTCCGCGTCCACGAGCGCGCCGTCCATGCCGTCGAGACGCGGCGTGAGGGCCTGGCTGCTGGCCGTGACGTCGCGCCACACGTTCGGCGCTGACTGCCGCCACACCGCCGAGCCACCGCGGGCCCGCACGAGCACCGCGTCGGTGCGGCCGTCGTTGTCGAGGTCGCCCCACAGGGCCGCCCGCACCCCGGCCACGGCAGCGAGGGGATGGCCGAGGTCGAGCCGCCAGCCGCCGTCGGCGCCGAGCAACACGGCATTCGGCACGGCGCCGTCGAGCACGCGCGCGGCAAAGACATCGAGCTGGCCATCGCCGTCGATGTCAGCCACGGTGATCGAGCGGGAGTCGTCACCGCCGGTTCGCCACCGCGCAGTGGCGGGCATGGGGATCAGCGCCGCCGGCAGGAAGCGCGGCCCCGGGGGGAGCGCCGCCGGTGCGATCGGCGCGTCCACGGTGACGGCCATGGCCAGCGGCCCCATGCGGGTGTACTTGAACTCGGCCATCTGCGCCCGCGGATCGCCCGCGAGGCCTTCGAAGCGGGCCAGCATGGCGGCGGCGTCGGCTCGCCGGCCGAGGCGCTGCAAGGCCTGAAACCCGCCGTAGTAGGCGCTGCGCAACAAGGGCGTGGCGGCTTGCGCCTTCATGAACCACGCGAGCGCCAGCTCGGGCGAGACAGCGAGTTGCGCCTGCCCCGTGAAGTACGCCGCAAACCCATCGCCAGGCGTGTCCTTCGCCACCTCGCTCAAGAGCGGAAACGCGTCGGCATCCCGTCCGCCGTAGAGCAGCAGCAACCCGAGGGCGTAGCGCGCGCGCAGGCCCACGGCCGGATCCGCAATGACCGTGCGAAGGAGTTGCTCGGCCCCGGCGCCGTCACCGTCACCCTGCCGGTTGATGAGGGCGATGGCCAGGTTGAGCGAGGCTTCTCGCGAGTCGGGCTGTCGCTGCCCGAGCGCGACGAACTCGGCCGCCGCCGCGGCGAAATCGTAGCGGCCCATGTACGCCACGCCGCGATTGATGGCGCCGACCACCTCTTCGGGTGCCGGCGGCGCCGTTGCGGGCGTGTCGCGTTGACAGGCCGCGAGCGCGAGCACGGGCACACACGCGGCCAGAACTCTCAGCAAAGGGAGCATCGTCACGCGAACGTGGGCGGATTGTATCGCAGGCCCGCGGCGCCTGCCGGCGCGGCCTAGCGAACGGCAGCCGCGAGGGACGCGGCGTCGGCCTGTTCGTGCGCGTGATACGAGCTGCGCACGAGCGGACCGGCTTCGACGTGCGCGAAGCCCAGGCCGAGGGCGATGCGTTTCAGCTCGCGGAACTCGTCGGGATGGTAATAGCGCGTCATCGGCGCGTGGTCGTTCGAGGGGCGCAGATACTGGCCGATGGTGAGAATCGCCACACCCACCTCGCGCAGGTCCTTGAACACCTGTTCGAGCTCATGTGCTTCCTCGCCCAGGCCCACCATGAGGCCGGTCTTGGTGGGGATGCCGGGCGCGTAGCGCCGCGCCCGGTCGAGCAGCTCGAGGCAGCGCGTGTACTTCCCGCCCGACCGCGCCATGCGGTAGAGGCGCGGCACGGTTTCGGTGTTGTGGTTCAGGATGTCGGGACCGGCGTCGAGCACGGTACGCAGTGACGACTCCTCGCCCTTGAAGTCGGGAATCAGCACTTCGACGCGGCAGTCGGGCACACGCACCTTGATCTCGCGAATGGTGCTCGCGAAGATGCCCGAGCCGCAGTCGGCCAGGTCGTCGCGATCCACCGACGTGATGACGGCGTACTTGAGCGCCATCGCCTGCACCGCTTCACCTACGCGCGCCGGCTCATACACGTCGAGCGCGTCGGGGCGGCCGTGCTTCACCGCGCAGTAGGCGCAGGCGCGCGTGCACACATCGCCCAGGATCATGAACGTGGCCGTGCCGTGGTGCCAGCACTCCCCGATGTTCGGGCAGTGGGCGTCTTCGCACACGGTGTTCAGCTTCAGGTCGCGCATGATGCCCTTCAGCCGGAGGTAGTTCTCCGAGCCAGGGGCACGCACCTTCAGCCAGTCGGGCTTGGGTTCACGGGGGCGGATGAAGGTCAGGGGCGACAGGGACACTGAGAGATATGTTATCGCGTGATCTGGTGATCTTGTGATCGGATGATCTAGAGGCATAGATCTGATGATTTTTGGATGTGGCGACCGATCGGTTGATCTTGCGGGCCGGTCTCGACGTTCGCATCTTTCGCCGACACGGACGTAAGGTCAGTCACTGTCCGCGCAAGCCTCCGATGAGATAATCGGCCAACGTGCACCCGATCTGGTCGGGGGTCATCGCCCCGGCCGGATCGAACCACGTGCTGGTCCCGTGCACGGCGCCCAACACGGCACACCCCACCATAGTGGCGTTGCCGGCCGCGAAGACACCCTGGTCCATGCCGTTCTGGATGATCGCGCGCAGGCCGCCGTCGAACAGATCCCGGCGGGCGATCACCCGGCGACGCAGGGGAGGCGAGAGGGCGCGCGGGTCCAGGGTGAGCGCCGCGCCTTGCAGCTCATCGAGGATGAGGGGAACGAGGGCCCGCACGAGCGCGCGCAGCGTCACGTCTGGCGCGGACGTGTCGGTCTGCACGTGCTGCAACAGCGCGAGCAGCACATCGAGTGAGTAGTCGTGGCAGGCCAAGAGGATCTCTTCCTTGTTGCGGAAGTAGTAGTAGAGATTCCCCTTCGTCATCGCCAGCGCGCTGGCGATCTCGTTCACGCTGGCGCCGTGGTAGCCGCGCCGCCGGAAGGCGGCGGCGGCGCTCTTCAGGATGTCGAGGCGCCGGTCGGCACTGGCCAGGGTATGGGCGACGGGTGGCATCGGACCGAACCGACCGGCCCGCGCCGGCGCCGACACTCTAGCACAGCGTTGAACGACCGTTCGAAGTGGGATAAGCTCGCCGCCGCATGACACACGACGGTCGGCCGCTGGCGGTGCTCGGCGCCGGCACGATGGGCCACGGCATCGCCCATGCGGCCCTCACGGCCGGCTATCGCACGCGCCTCTACGACGTCACCGAGGTGGCGCTGCAGAAGGCCGTCGCGGTCATACGCGCCGTCTTTGCCAGAAGCGTGGAACTCGGCAAGGACACCGCGGACCACGCCGACGTGCTGATGGGGTTCCTCACGACGACGACTTCCGTCGCCGAGGCCGTGCGCGGCGCCGGCGTGGTGATCGAGGCCGCACCAGAGAGGCTCGACCTCAAGCTCACGCTGCTGGCCGAGGTGCAGGCCCACGCCGCTGCCGATGCCGTGATCGCGTCGCAACACCTCGGCCCTCAGCATCTCCGAGATGGCCGCAGTGCTCGATCACCCTGGCCGCATGGGCGGGATGCACTTCTTCAATCCCGTGCAGAAGATGAAGCTGGTCGAGGTCGTGCGGGCGCTCGAGACCACCGACGACACCGTGCGGACGATGATCGAGGTGGCCACGGCGATGGGGAAGGAGACGGTGCTCATCAAGGAGTCACCCGGCTTCATCACCAGCCGCATCAACGCGCTGATCGGCAACGAAGCCTTCTACATGCTGCAGGACGGCGTGGCCTCGGCCCGCGACATCGACAAGGCGCTCAAGCTCGGGCTCAATCACCCGATGGGGCCGTTCGAACTCGTGGACCTCGTAGGCCTCGACACCCGCCTCAGCATCCTGCAGTACCTGCACCGCACGCTCGGCGAGAAGTTCCGGCCGTGCCCGCTGCTGGAGCAGCACGTGGCCGCCGGACGCCTCGGCCGCAAGGTGGGCCACGGCGTGTTCGACTACTGAGCGGAACGACTACTGCGCCACGACCGTGATGCGGCCCTGCAGACCGGCCGAGGTCGGCAGGTTGTGGTCGTGGAAGCCGCACACCCGGACGGTGTTCAGGTTGCCGCTGGTCTTCGACTGTCCGGCCTGCAGGAAGCCCACTTGGTCGATGGGCGGGCAGTCTTCGTGGCTGGGATGCGGATCCGACGACATGTCGTGGCTGCGCGAGTCGTTGTTCACGAAGGTCACGCGGCCGCCCTGGGTGATCGTGACGGTGCTCGGACTGGCCACGCCGTTCGCGCCGATGGTGATTGTGGCCGAGGCCGTCGCCCCCCCCGTGCCGCCGCCCGTGCCGCCCGTGCCGCCCGTGCCGCCGCCCCCGCTGGGCGCCGTCGGGCTGCTGCCGCCCCCGCCGCCGCACGCCATGGCAACGGCCAGCGCCGCGCCGACCACCGAGAGCGAGAGTAGACGTCGCATGATCAGGGCTCCTGCTCCAGTGTAGACCGTCGCGACGCCGCGCCAGGTTACAGGGGGCCGTCAGTAGAACTTGCGCGACAGGTTGAAGCCGATGTACCAGTCGTCGTTGCCGCCACGCGCCATCTGCCCGAACGTGGTGCCGAAGGCGTTGCTGAAGTTCACCTGGAAGCTGTGGCCGCCGGCCCGCTTCTCGATGCCGAAACTCATCTGGTGGTTGCCCGGGTCGTAGCCGTTGACCCGCGGCGTCACCTCGACCACGCCGTAGACCCCCGCCGTGAGCCGCACGCGGGCGCCCAGGCCCAGCATGAGCGAGTTGTTGTCGTCGACGAGTTCGGTCGGTAGCGGGTTGGTGTTGTTCACCCAGAACGGCTGCGCGTAGATTGCGGCGCGATCGGTGACCTCACGCGACACGATGACCCCGAGGCCGGGCGAGTAGCTGTCCTTGAAGTTGTTGGTGCCTTCGACGCTGCCGAAGACGTCGATCGACAGCGGAAACGTGCCGTCCTGGCCCTTGACCTGGCGCTGCAGCAGGAACTGAATGGTGCGGTTGTTGGTGCGGTGCACGGCAATCTGCGTGGCCTTGAACAGGCCGTAGCGGTACTCGAAGCCGATCACGCCGCCGCCGTCGAAGCCGAAGAAGTCTTCGGCCAGACTGCCGAGGCTGCCTTCGCCCAGGGGACGGCCGAAGCGGTGGGTGATGCGGAAGGCACTCTTGTGGCGCGGCAGACGCAGCGTGGTCGGCAGGCCCACGATGGTGAAGTCGGGCTGCGCCCGGTTCACGTCGGTATCCGGGTCATCCTCCTGTTCGGCGGCGGTCGCGGCGGCCTTGGCGGCAGTGGCCTCGGCGGCAGCCTCCGAAGGGGTGGTCTCGGCGGGATTGGGCGCCGGGCCTCCGGTCTGCGTCGGCGAGGCCTGGGCGTTGTTCTGCGGCGCAGCGGTGCTGGTGTGGGCGGCGCCGACGAGCAGCGCCAGCGCCAGGGTGGCAGTCGAGAGAATTGAGGTCACGGTAGGCTCCTGTCAAGAAAAGTCTGGGCGCGCAGCCTAGTTGTTGGCAGCGCCTGCCGTGATCCAGCGGCGGATGACCAGCATCTGCCCCTGGGTCAGGAACGGTCCCGTGTTGCGAGGCATGCGGAGCCCGTTGATGTTCGGTCCGCCTTCGAGTTTGCGCACGAGATAACTATTGTCCGGATCGCCGGGGATGACGAGCGTCTCGCCCGGCCGCAGGCGGCTCTGTGCGCCGACCAGTGCGGCGTATGAGGTTGCGTCGGTGAGGAAGAGTCCGGTGCCTGCGGCGGCGCCGCCGGCCACATGGCACTGCGTGCACGCCAGCCGTCCCGAGGCGTCCTGCGTGTTGAAGATTTCGCGTTGGATGCTGGCGAAGGTCGGTTGCAGATTGGGCGTCGGGCCAGTGAGATCCGACAACTGTTCGTCGCAGCCGGAGAGAAGGGCCGTCAGGGGCAGTACACACGCTAGCAGGCGCAGTTGTCGCATGGGTGTCTCGAATCTGGGGTGAGCTATTGGCCGGCGGCCGTGACAACGAGCGATCCACGCATGTCCGCGTGACCGTCGCCGCAGGCTTCCGAACAGACGATGGGGAAGGTGCCGGCCTCCGTGGCCGTGAACTCGATGGTGACGGTCTTGCCGCCGCGTGGCACGAAGGTGTTGATCTTGAGCGCGCGGATGCCCACGCCGTGCACGCCGTCGGCCGACGTGACGAGCAGGCGCACGCGGTCGCCCTGGGTCACGTCGATGACAGCGGGCTCGAAGGCGAACCGTTTGGCCACGACTTCGAACGTCTTCACGGTGGAAGGGGAGAGGGGCGCGTATGCCGTGGCGGGGTCCTTCCCCGCGTTGACGTATGCCAACGCTTCAGGGAGGAGCGCCATCCCCGCCACGGCAACAGTGACGAACACCAACAGGGTTCGCAGGAATCTCATCGTATTCGTGCCGGCCGCCCGGCGTATCTAGACGGTGTCCACAACTGCAAGCGGGATGCCGTGTGGGCGCGCGGCGCGAGCTGACGATCTGCTGAGGTTTTCGCGTGACCGGGCGTCGCATCCACACGACTGGATTACGTGGGACGTAATCACTTACCCCGGCCGTAAGCGACGTCAGTCGATGCGATGCTTCGACAGGTAGTGGCTGAGGGCCCGCTGACTGAGGCCCATGAGCTCGGCCGCGTCCTTCTTCACGCCCCGCGACTGCTCGAGCGCCCGCCGGATGGTCTCGCGCTCCACCCATTCCACGTTCTGATGCAGACGCAGGGACGGCAGGCCCGTGGTGGGCGCGGTCGCCGCGCCCATCACCCACACCGTGTCGGGCGTGAGCCGCGGGCCGGTCGTGAGCACGACGGCGCGTTCGATGGTGTTCTCGAGTTCGCGGATGTTGCCCGGCCAGTGATACCGCCGCAGTTCCGCCATGGCGGTGTCGTCCACGCCGGTGATGCGCTTGCCCAGCCGCTGTGAGAACTTCTGCACGAAGTGGTCGACGAGCGCCGGCAGGTCGTCGAGCCGTTGGCGCAGGGGCGGCAAGTCGATCGGGATGACGTGCAGACGGTAGTAGAGGTCTTCCTGGAACCGGCCTTCGTTGGCCATGGCTCGCAGGTCGCGGTTGGTCGCGGCGATCACCCGCACGTCGACCCGTTCGGTGCGCTCGCTGCCGAGCGGCTCGAACTCGCGCTCCTGCAGCACGCGCAGCAGCTTCGACTGCACCGGCAGGCCGAGGGTGGCGATCTCGTCGAGGAAGATCGTGCCGCCGTCGGCCAGCGCGAAGCGGCCCTTCTTGGCCGACTGCGCGCCGGTGAAGGCGCCGCGCGCGTGGCCGAACAGCTCCGACTCGATGAGCGTGTCGGGAATGGCCGCGCAGTTCACCTTGATGAGCGGCAGATGCCGCTGCAGGCTGCGGTCGTGGATGGCGCGGGCCACCAGTTCCTTGCCCGTGCCGGTCTCGCCCGTGAGCAACACCGTGCTGCGCGACTGGGCCACGAGCTCGATGCGCCGGGAGATGTCGATCATCACCTTGCTGCGGCCGACGATGCCGTAGTGGTCGAAGTCGGCATCGCGTTCGCTGCGCAGGTAGCTGAGCTCGGTGCGCGCGCGTTGCGCGGCCAGTGCGCGCCGGGCCGTGAGCAGCAGTTCGTCGATCTCGAAGGGCTTCTGCAGGTAGTCGTGGGCGCCGAGTTTCATCGCCTCGACGGCGCTCTCCACGCTGCCATGGGCGGTCATCATGACCACCGCTGGGCGCTCGCCATCGGGCGTGGCCGCCACCAGCTCCTTCACCACGTCCATGCCGGAGCGGTCGGGCATGCGGTAGTCGATGATCAGCAGGTCGAACGACTGCTCCACGAGCAGGCGCTGGCCGTCGAGGGCGCGCGACGCGGTCGTCACGAGGTGCCCCTCGTCGCGCAGGGCGCGGCCCAGGGTCTTCAGAATCTTCTCCTCGTCATCGACGAGGAGCACACGGCCGGTTGGTGTCATCGTCAGACGCGTCCCAGGGGCGAGTCGCCCAGCACGACCCGGATCTCGGTGCCGGAGCCCACGTCGCTCGACACCGTGATGGTACCGCCGAGGCCCTCGACCACGTTCTTGCTGATCGCCAGGCCGAGCCCGCTGCCCGTGCGGCGCGTGGTGAAGTATGGATCGAACACCCGGCCCAGGTCGTCGGCCGGAATCCCGACCCCGCGGTCGCGCACCGTGATCACGACCTGCGCACCGGCCCGCCGCGTGCCCAGCACGACTACGGGGCCGTCGCCGGCCGGGCGCCCTTCCACGGCGGCACGAGCGTTCGTGAGCAGGTTCACGAGCACCGTGCGCAGCCGCTCGGCGTCGGTCGTGAGGTGGCCGCAGTGCGGGTCGAGGGCCAGGCCCACGTCGGGCACCGGCGTGGCCGCCAGCACTGCGTCGCGGGCCGACCGGCACACGTCGTTGATCGACGCCGGCACGCAATCGAAGCGGATCGGCCGGGCGAAGTCGAGCACCTCGTTGACCACGCGGTTCAGCCGGTCGACCTCGCCGTTGATGTCGGCCGCGGCGTCGCGGGTGTCGGCGGGCGTCACCTCGGGCCGCGCGAGCTGGCGCAGCGCGCCCTTGATGATCATCAGCGGGTTGCGGATCTCATGGGCGATCACCGTCGACAGGCGGCCGAGCGCCGAGAGGCGTTCGCGCTGCACGGCATCGCGCTGCGCGGTCGTGACCGACTCGGTGAGCACGTTGAAGGTCGAGGCCAGCAGCACGGCGTCCTCGTCGTTCCAGGCCGTGCTCGGCAGTGCCACGGTGCGCGTGAGGTCGCCGGTGGCGGCCACCTCGCGCATGTGCGCGGTGATCGTGGCGAGGGGCTTGGTCACGGTGCGGGCAATCGCGTAGCTGAGGAGCGCCGCCAGACCCACCGTGGCCAGCGCCACGCCGGCGAGGGCCGCGCGAATCGTGCCCAGCGTGCGCATCCGCTCGGTGCGCGAGCGCAACACGATGGCATGGGGCACGAGGCCGTCGCGCGCCGGCGCGCGGCCGGCCCGGGCTAGCGGCCGGGCGAGCGCGGAATACTGCTCGGTGCCCACCGGCACGACCGGCGCGTGAGGCTCGGCCTTGAACCACGCCGTCACGGCGGGCAACAGATCCAGTGGGAACGACGACGCACGCACCGCGCCGGCAAACGCAAACGCCACGTCGGCTCCGGTCAGGCCTTTGAGGTCGGTGGCCCGCGCGGCGTCGAGCAGGTAGCCCATCGAGAGCGTGCCGAGCAGTTCCGGCCGCTCGAGGTCGATGGTCACGGCTACGGTCACGACCTGCAGCACCCCGCCTGGATACGGCCAGAAATCCTCGCCGGGCGCCTGGCTCGTGGCGGCGCCGAGATCGAGCGCCGCGCCGGTCAGATCGTCGCGCTGCGCGGGCGCACTCACCACGGCCAGGCGCCGGCCGTCGCGGTCGTTGACCACGACGAGGTCGGCGCCGACCTGCTGCAGATAGTCGCGGGCGATGGGTTCGATGGTGGGCGGGTCGCGGGTTTCGAGCGCCGCCTTGAACTTGGGCAGGTCGGCAATCAACACAGCGGTGCGGGTGACCGTCTCGAAGAGCGTCTCGCTCTGCTGGTCGACCAGACCGGCTGCTTCGGTGAGGTCGCGTTGCAGTTCGGCCTCGACCTGCTGCGTGAGCAGCGCGCTCACGAAGTAGAGCGCCGAGCCAATCGAGGCCGTGGCGAGCAGCGTGCTGGCGAGGAAGATGCGGCTGCGCAGCGAGCCCAGGCCGGGAATCACGGCACCACCAGGTCGAGTTCAGTGGCCGCGCCCGGGGCCACGGTGATGGTGCGTTGCACGCGCGCCTCACCCTCGTACCAGCCCGACGATGGTGTAGCTGCCGGGCGGCACGTTGTCGATGCGGTAGCGGCCGTCCACGTCGGTGACACGGAAATAGGGATGGTTGAACACGACGACGAAGGCCGACATGTGCGAGTGGATGTCGCAGAACACGCGGACGATACCCGGACGGTCGAAGCGCACGGCCTTCGACTTGCCGGCGGCGTAGCGCCCGAGATCGAAGCGGCGCGCGCGCGAGAGCGAGAACACGTTGTGGTAGGTGAGGTCGCTGTTCGGAAACTCCACGGCCGTGCCCGTCGTGACCGCCAGCAAGCGGGGCACGAAGGTCTCGTTGCGCTGATCCATCACAGCGCGGCCGGGTTCGCGATCGTCGAAGGCGCTGCGCGGTGCGCTGTCGAGGTAGACGAGTCCGCGCCGCGCGTCGGGCACCGCCACCGGCAAGCGCCCCCCCAACTCGGCGACGCCGGGCCGTGGCCGCGGCAGGGCGACCAGGCGACGGATGTCGAGCCGTCCGCGAATGCTGCCGGCCGGGGCGGGCTGGGCGCGGCCCACGAGCGGCACCACCCACGCCGACGTCACCGCTGCGGCCAGACCGAGCGCGAGGAGCGCGCTGCGCATAGTCAGAACCACACTCCGGCCTGGGCGGCGAGCAACGTGTCGTGACGGATGCGTCCGCCCAGAGGCCGGCGGTTGCGCTGCACCGCGAACTTCACGCGCACGTGCCGCACGGGCGTGGCCGAGACCCCGGCCTCGAGGCGCGACACCGGCGAGTCCCAGGGCTGCCTCGCCGAGGGGGTGGCGATCTCGGAGAAGCGCAGGCGCTCGGCTCGGGCCGCCAAATCGACGCCCGGGAAGACGCGCAGGCGGCCCTCGAGCCAACCGGCCGTGGCCCGCACGCCTCCCGCCAGGGCCCGGTCGTGCGTCGCGGGCAGCGTCCAGCGGCTCTGGATCAGCTCACCACGCAACGTCCAGCGCCCGGCCGCCACCAGCACGTCGACGCCCGCCGCGGTCTGCCGGAATCCGTCGATGGTCACATCGGCCGCGACGTCGCCGGCAAGCGTTCGCGACAGATACGCCCCGCGCGAGGCCGAGCCGCCCGAGTACCGACGGCGGCCGTGGGGCGGACCACGACGCGTGTGGCGAGCGCGCGCCCACCGTTGTCGTCGTGCAGCCGCGGGCTGCCCAAGGAACCCTGCGTGATGGCCCCCACCCACTCCACGGCGCCGCGCGCGATGCGCGCCTGCACGCCCGTATCCCAACTGTCGGCATCGACGATCGGCAGGCCGCGGGCGGCCTCGGGATTGCCGATGGGGAAGCTGGCGAGCCAGCCGCGCCCGCGCATACGGATCAGATCAGCGGTGGTGGCGGGCAGGGCATCGCGCCGGAGCGAAGTGAGATAGCCGTAGGCGAGCGGCCGGCCGACGAGTGGATTGTCGCTGCCGTAGCCGCTGCGCCCGAACATCCCGAAGGTGGTCGGCACGCGTCCGGCCTGGAGGTCGATCGGGCGCGTGCGGCCACGGGCGCACGCGCACGTAGAGCGCGGTGAGACGGGCGTGCGAGATGCCGTCGGTGCGCAGTTGCGCCGAGCACTTCGACCTGGCGCGAAGCGCGCAGCGAGGCGTCCACGACGACCCGCACGTTGCGCAAGGGATCGTAGGCGTAGGTCGCGTAGTTGAAGAAGCCGGGGTCGTCGGAGCCGAGCGTGGCCGTGATCTCGCCGCCCACCGACACGCGGTCGGCGACGGCTGCCGGGTGGCGTCTCGTCGGGCGGTTGGGCGGCCGCGGGGCGGACGCTTGCGACGAGCAGGAGGGCACAGAGCGCGCGCACGGGAACCACTCGGAAGGGCTGACGGAAACCGCGCTCATTATAATGCCCGCTATGCGTCACGCGACGCGCGCCCTCAGGCGCCCTGTGCTCGGAGCCGCCGTGGTCTGCGTGCTGCTCGTGGCCGCCGGCCGGCCCGCGCTCGTGGCGCGCGCCGTCACCGACCGCCAGTCGCACACGTTCGTGGTGGGCGACGACCAGTCGTGGTCGCTCACGGCCGATCTCGCGCGCGTGCGAGTCGTGGCCGATGCCGGCGCGGCGCGACGTGCGCTTCGACATCACCCGCCAGGTACCCGAGGGCGTGCCGCTCACCCGTCTGCCGATCGTGGTGCGCGAGCCGGCGAGCGGGCCCGAGGTGATCGTGCGCCAGGCCGAGGGGGCGCTCGATCCCGCCGTGCACGCCGAGATCACCGTCACCGTGCCCGCCACCAGTCGCGGCGCCGTGGCGGTCATCGAAGGCGGCCTCGATATCCGCGGATATCGCGGCCGGCTCGACGCCAGCGTGCAGCGGGGCCCGATCGCCGCCAGCGACGTGGCCGGTGTGCTGCGGCTCGAGACCACGATTGGCGCAGTGGTGGTGACCGGGGCGCATCTGGTGCCGGGTGGACTGCTGCGCCTGCGCGCCTTCAATGGCGATGTCAGACTGGCGCTGGCCGAGGCGCCGCGCGATGCGCGGGTGCTGGCGCTCGCGCTGAACGGCTCGATTCAGTCGACGATCCCGCTGATGATGAAGGCGGGCTGGGGACCGCGCTGGGGCGAGACCACGATCGGCTCGGGCGAACACGTCGTGTCCATCGACGTCGTCACCGGCACCATCCGCCTCGAGGCGCCGCAACCCCGCTAGCCTTCGATCCCGCGCGAGACGCCGGTGGCGCCGCCGCGCGTCAGCGGCGCGTCAGCTTGCGCTGCGCGTCCTGGTAGCGCTTCGAGGTGGCCGGCACCTGCGCGTAGGCCGCCTTGGCGCGGCCGTCGTCGCGCAGCCGCCGCTCGTAGAGTTCGCCGAGCAGCCACCATGCGTCGTTGGGATTGTCGGGGTAACGCGTGGCCAGGTCGGTCCAGGCGCGCGCGGCCAGTTCCCATTGGTCGGCATCGGCATAGCCGGAGCCCAGGCGGAAGAGCGCGAGCATGCCGTGCGGAGAGGTCGGGAACTGGTCGGCGAGCACGCGGAGCGTCGCGAGACTCGCGGGCACCTCTTTGCCGGCGGCGACCTCGCGCACCTTCAGGCGGCGGCGATCTTCGATGGCGATCTTGGCCTGCAGCGCGCGCAGCGCCGTCGGCGTGCCGGGCGCGGCAGCCGCGGCGCGGCCGAAGATCTCGCGCGCGGCCTCGTCGCGATTGGGCTGCCGCGACTTGAGCGTCAAGTCGCCGAGCGCGAACTGGCTGTCGGCCAGGCGCGCGTCGCCGGCGAAGCGATTGGCGAACTCGACGTGCGCCGCCATGGCGTCGTCGGCCCGGCCGAGGCGCGTGTAGGTCTCGGCGACGAGGAACGCGGCGTCGGCGGCCGCGGCGCGCTGGGGAACTCGGTGACGACGGCGCGCAGATCGGCGATGCCCTGGTCCGCCAGGTTGCTGCCGATCTTGGCGCGCGCGATCTCGAGCCGCTGTCGCCGCTTCGGCGTTGAGATCAGGCGCGACCACCTTGGTGGGCGGTGGCGTGACCGGGCCCTTCGGCGTGGCCGGTGGCGGCGGCGGTCTTGAGCGGCGGCGGCGTCGTGGCGCCGGGCGGCGTGATCGGGCCTGGTGTCGCCGGTGTGATCGCGGGATCGGGCAAAGCCGGCGCCGCCGCGGGGGCCTCGCTCGTGGTTGCGACCTCGGTTGGCACGGCGTCGCCACCGCGCATGGTCATCACGCCCGCGGCAATGACCGCCACCACCGCCACGGCACCGGCGACGAGCACCAGCGGCGAACGGGCGGATGCGGCCGCGCCAGCGCCAGTCGCAGCGGCGGCGGCCGGCAGTGGCGCCGCCGGCCCGGGCGCCGGCGGTGCGGCCGTCGTTTCGCGCGTCGAGCGTGGCGCGGCCGGTATGGCCACGGTGAGTGCCGCGGCGGGATCCAGCGCCATCATGCTGTGCCGGGCGGCCGGCATCGGCTCCGATGAGGGCGGCGTGGGCGGCGGTTCCGGTGCGCGCGCCGGCGCTGGCTGGCGACGGTGACGCGCTTGCTCGAATCGCGGCGCAGCCGCTGCAGGTCGGCGCGCAGGTCGGCGGCCGTCTGGTAGCGCAGCGTGCGGTCCTTCTCGAGCGCCTTCGCGATGATCCGATCGAGTTCTGGCGCCACCAGTGGATTGAGGGCCGACGCGGGCGTGGGATCGCGATTGAGGATGCCGTCGAAGATGATGGCGGTGGTGTTGCCGGGAAAGCTCACGCGCCCGGTGGCCATCTCGTAGAGCACCACGCCGAACGAGAACAGGTCGGTGCGCACGTCGAGTTCTTCGGCCCGGGCCTGTTCCGGCGACATGTAGGCCACGGTGCCCACGGTGGTGCCGACGACGCTCGTGAAGACCGTGGGGTCGAGCGTGGTCGCGTTGTCCGCGCCGGCCCGGCGCAGCGGCCCTTCAGCCAGCTTGGCCAGACCGAAGTCGAGCACCTTCGTTTGTCCGCGCCGGGTCAGGAAGATGTTGGCCGGCTTGATGTCGCGATGCAGGATGTGTTCGCTGTGCGCGGCGTCCAGCGCATCGGCCACCTGCGAGGCCACGTCGAGCAGGGACTTCGGGTCGAGCGGGCCCTTCACGAGGCGGCGGTCGAGCGTTTCGCCCTCGAGCAGTTCCATGGCCAGATAGCAGCGGCCGTCCTGGTCGTCGAACCCGTAGATGGTGCAGATGTTGGGGTGATTGAGGCTCGACGCGGTGCGGGCCTCGCGGCGGAACCGCTTGACCGCTTCCGGGTCGTCCGAGGACGTGGCCGGCAACACCTTCAAGGCCACCATGCGGCCGAGCATCGTGTCCTGTGCGCGGTACACGACGCCCATACCGCCGGCGCCCAGGGGCTCGAGAACGGTGTAATGACCGAGTTTCTGCCCAGAGAGGTTGGACACGGCGAACGCTCCATCGTAGGGGCGCCCCTGCCCCGAGTCAATCGCCACAGTGCCGTCTTGACCGGTCCGGGCGGCCACGGTTACAGTAAATTGCGTCGATTCTGAAAAGACGTTCCATATAGTGGAAACAGCAAAGACTCCAGGGCGTGGAGCGCCCGCCGACCACCTCGACCGACAAGGCGCTCGATGTGTGCGAAGTGCTCAGCCGCGCGCCGCGCGGCATGAGCGTGTCGGAGGTGGCGCGCACGCTGCGCCTGCCGGTCTCGAGCGCGCATCGCATGCTGGCGGTGCTGAAGCGGCGCGGCTACGTGCGCCAGGACGACGACACCGCGCGCTACAGCCTCACGCTGAAGATGCTCGACATGATGTTCCGCGCCTTGGGCGGCTCGGAGCTGCGGCTGCATGCCTATCCGCTGGTGCGCGACTACGTGCTGCGCACCTCGTACCGCGCGTTCATCGCCATCCCCTCGCGCGGCGAGGTGACCTACCTCTGGACGACGGAACCGGACGAGGTGGCGATGCACACCGTCTACGGCCGCGAGATGCCTGGCCACTGCGCCGCTCTACTTCGCGGCGACGCCGTCGCACGCCACGCGCCGGCTCAGCTGCCTGAAGCAGGCCGCGCCGATCGAGGCCCGGCAGGTCGACGCCGCGCTCGTGCGGCTCGGCCCCCAGGGCGCGCTCCCCGAGGGCGCGCAGCGCCTGGTGTGCACGTGCGCGCCAATCCGAGACTACACGGCACAGGAGGTGGGGCGCGTCGGGGCGTTCGCCCACGGCGTCGACGAGGCGCCGCTGGCCACCAACGATCATCGCGGGATGTGGGATCTGGCCCGGAACATCTCGCTCAGACTGGGATATCTGCCGTCGGCGGCCCTGGGGGCGTCGGCGTGAGCTTACGAGGAGGATTTCGGCGTGGCCTACATCATCTGTGAACCCTGCATCGGCACCAAGGACTCGGCCTGCGTCGACGTGTGCCCGGTGGATTGCATCCACCCGCGCAAGGACGAAGGCGACTTCGAGGCCTCGACCATGCTCTTCATCCACCCCGACGAGTGCATCGACTGCGGCGCCTGTGTGCCGGCCTGCCCGGTCGAGGCCATCTTCGCCCTCGACGAGGTGCCGGAGAAGTGGACGAACTACATCGGCATCAACTCCGCGCACTATCAGAAGTAGACTAGGCGCTCGCGGAGCGTCCCCGGGCGCTCCGCGCGGGTTGCAGGTTCGACAGCGCGCGCCAGCGCCGGCGCGCGCATGAGCATCCCGGTGACGAGTTGACGCTTGTCCAAGGGGAGGCCAGTATGCGGATGGTCGTGCGCGGAGTGCTCGTCGCGGCGATGTGTGCTGCCGTCGGGTTGGCGGTCGAAGGCCGCGATGGCGCGGCCGACGCCGAGCTGCAGTTCCAGCTCGGATCGCTGCTCTTCGAAGAGACGCGTTTCGACGAGGCGCGCGACGCGTTCCGTCGCGCCGCCGACACCGACGATCCGGCCTTGAAGATGCGCGCCCGCATCGGCGTCGTGAAGACGGCGCTGCTGGTCGGCGAATTCGAGGAGGCGCAGAAGGAAGCGGCCGGGCTCAAGGCCGACACCCCGGGCAACCCCGAGGCGATGACCATTCACGCCGACGCGTTGTGGTCGGCGGGCCTGTTCGACGAAGCCGAACGCGAGTTCCGCGACGCGCTCGCCATCGCCCCCGAGATGTCGCGCGGCCGGCACGGCCTGGCCAAGGCGCTGGCGTCGCGGTCGAAGCTCGACGAGGCGCTGAACGAAGTGCAGGCCGCGCTGCGCACGGCGCCGCGCGACGGCGAAATCCACCACACCACGGGCGCCATCTTCGAGCGGCTGCGCCGCTACGAAGAGGCGGCTGGCGCCTACACCAACTACGTGAACCTGCTGCCCAACAAGGACCGCAGCGACAAGGCGCTGTGGTCGAAGGCCCAGATCCGCTTCCTGCAGGCGTTCAAGAGCCGCGAAGCCAATTCGCTCGACGAGAATTCGCGCGGCCGTCTGCACACCGTGCCCTTCAAGCTGGTGCAGGACAAGGTGATCGTGAAGGGCCGCATCAACGGCGGGCGCTGGGTCGACTTCGTGCTCGATACCGGCTCCGAGCAGACCACCATCTCACGGCAGGTCGGGCAATCAGCCGGCGTCGTGCCGATCACCTACACGCTCAGCGCCGGCGTCGGCGAAGTGGGCCTGCGCGGCCTGCAGCTGGCGCGGCTCGATACCTTCGAAGTGGGCACCATGAAGGTGAAGGACGTGCCGGTGCTGATCAAGAACCCGGCCCTCAAGGGCATCCCCAAGCGCGAGATGGAGAGCTTCTCGCCGATGGCGCTCGGCTTGTCGATGACCATCGACTACGGCACCAAGATGCTCACCATCGGCGAGCACCTCACCGACGACAAGGCCGACATCACGCTGCCGCTGCGCATGCATCGTCTGGCGATGGTGCGCGGGCTCATCAACTCCGAACGGCCCGCGTACTTCGTGGTCGACACCGGCGGCGAGGTGATCTCGATCAGCCGCGCCACCGCCGATGCCCTGCGGCCGGGCCAGGTGCCCGGACGGCGGATTGCGCTCAAGGTCTATGGCACGTCCGGGTGGGACCGCGACGCGTTCCTGATGCAGGGACTCAATCTGCGGTTCCTCGACATCGAATACCGCAACTTCTCGGTCGTGGTGCTCAACCTGCGGGCGCCGAGCGTGCTGCTCGGCTTCCAGCTCGGCGGCATCGTGGGCCACAAGTTCCTGAGCCCCTACCGCGTGGCCATGGACCTCGAGCGCAGCGAACTGCGCATGACCCGCGCCGGGAACTGAGCTAGGGACTGGGGACTGGGGGCTAGGGGCTGGGGCGGGTAACCGTCGACGCCGTCAACGGCCCAGTCCTCTTCCAGCGGAGAAAGGACTAGGTCTCTGTCCGGCGTGACTGCGGCACGCCCTAGTCCCTAGCCCCCAGTCCCCAGCCCCTGTCTTTAGAAGTCGTAGCCGATCCACATCGTGAACTTCGGCTTGCGGAACGCCGCGCTGCCGCCCTGCAGCGCGAACTGCACGTCTTCCCAGCCCTTGTTGAAGAGCGTGCGCCAGCTCCAATCGAAGTGGACGGGGAAGCCGAGCGCGAAGGTCTGCAGGCCGATGCCGTAGCTGGCCCGCGCATCGAGGAGCCGGAAGCCCTCGACCAGCACCGGATTGCCGTAGACCGGAATGTCCACGCCGACGGGTCGGCCGGGTTGGGCGCGTAGTCGATGATCGGGCGTTCAATCGAGGCCTCGCGCGAGTAGGCCTTGAAGCCGGCGTTGGCCCACGCGGCGCCGCCGACGTTGGCGAAGAGCGTGCCGCGCACGCCGCCCAGGATGCCAATCGGCGTGGCCATGGCGTGGATGAGCGGAATACGCAGCTCGGCGTTCACGTGGCCGGCGTTCTGGCCGACGAACGAGAGATAGTCGTAGCCGCGCATCTCGGAGTTGCCGCCGAAGTAGTAGTAGCCGGGATTGTCGCCCCAGCTCTTGAAGCCCTTGGCCCGCAGGGCGAGCAGGCCCGAGCCACCGAGGCGGAAGTACTTGCGCACGTCGAGGTCAGCCGTCTGGCGCGAGAGCGTGCTGCCGATTTTGGGAGCGACCTCGTAGGACAGGCGCACGGTGTTGCCGGCCAGCGGGCCGAACTCGCGGAACACCGTGGTCTCCTGGATGAAGGCCAGGCCGAAGGGCACCATCGTGCCGTTGTTGAGCAGCTGCCGGCCGAACTGCTGTTGCTGGTAGCCCTGCGAGTACTCCTGCAGGCCCGGAGTCCTCGAACTGCTCGCTGTAGTGCACCACGCCGCCCGACAGCTCGACGCGCCGGTAGCGGTTGAACGGCCAGATGCCGAACGCCGTGGCGCCGCGGGTGGTGGTGGTGGCGACGGCGAGATCGCGGTCGATGATGCCGCTGAAGCTCGGGTCGTAGAAGATGCCCTCGAGCTGGCCGTAGAAGAACTGCGTCTGCGAGAAGCCCTGCAGCGCGTACTGGAAGCGCCGTTCGAGGTTGATGTACGACCCCGAGAACGAGCGGTACTGCGACACCGAGGTGGCGAAGAGCGAGAACTGCTGGTCGCCGAGCACGTCGGTGAAGGCCACCGCGGTGCCGCCCAGGAAGTCGCCGCCGCTCGTGAGGCCCGACGTTCACCGGCGGCCGGCCCTCGAGATAGAGCTTGTCGAACTTGCCCTTCTTCTTCTGGTTGTCGGCCACGAGCGTGTGCGTGAGGGGCGCCTGGAAGTCCACGATCGGCCCGGGCGAGCCGAAGTCTTCGGTCGTGGCCGGCTTGCCGAGCGGCTCCTTCCGGTCGAGCACGTGCACGCTGTAGTCGCCCTTGTAGTAGCTCACGAAGGCGATGCGCGGCCCCGCCGTGCCGCCGTTCAGCACCACCGGCGACAGGTTGCCGCTGACCGCATCGGTGTAGCGGAGCAGCGCGTTGGTCTTCAGGTTGAGCGTCCACAGGTTGTAGATCGTGCCGTTCTTGGCCACCTCGGGATCGACCGTCTCGTTCGGATCGACCGCCGTCGACGAGAACACCAGCGTGTCGGCGTCGAGGATACTGCGCGCCGGCCTCGTCGTGCGTGCCGAAGGTGAGCTGCGTGCGCGTGCCCGTGGCCGGGTCGACGCGGAACAGCTTCTCGTTGCCGCTCACCCGCGTGAGCACCACGATCGCCTTGCCGTCGGGCGTCCAGGTGGGCGCGTAGTCGGCGAACGCGTCCTTCGTGATGTTGGTGATGGCCTTGGTGTCGAGGTTGATCGTGAACACGTCGGTGACGCCGCCGCGCATCGCCGAGAAGGCCACGGTCTTGCCGTCGGGCGAGAAGTCGGGCGACTCGGGCGCGTCCACGTCGTTCAGCTCGAAGCGCTGCACGATCTTGCGGGAGATCACGTCTTCGACCACGAGCGAGCGGTCCTTCTCGGTGCGCACGAAGAAGGCCAGCCGGTCGCCCGACGGCGACCACGACATCCACGGCACCGTGTTCCAGCGGCCGCCGGGCTGCACGATGTACTCGAAGCCGCGCGACTGGTCGAAGCCGGGCGTGAGGTTGCGAATCACCGAGCCGTCCTTGGCCGAGAGCAGCACGATGTCGAGTTCGCGGTCGCCGGAGTTGCCGGTCATGGCGGCAATCAGGTCGCCCGACGGCGACGGCTCGATCGAGTAGGCCTGCGAGTAGCGGGTCTTGTCGGCCGCCGGCGCGAGGTTGCGGCCGTAGTCGGCGGGCCGTTCCTTGTCGCGGAACGGCTTGAAGCGCTCCTTCAGGTAGCGGTCGAACTCGGTGTCCCACTCGTCGGCCGAGATCTGGAAGGCTTCCTGATAGGCGTCGTCGCCGCCGCCGATGATGCTCTTGCGCAGCGCGAAGACGTATTGCCGCACGCCTTCCTTGCCCCAGCGCGCCTCCATGAACTCGAAGGCCGCGTGCCCCAGGTTGTAGATGCCGCGCGGGCTGCCGAGGTCGCCGTAGCCCTGCAGGTTGCTCATCTTCGGGATGATGTCGGCGATGGCCGCGTCGCGCACCATCATGATGTCGTTCGGGCGCCACACGCCGGTCATGTAGTCGCTCATGCCCTCGTTCACCCACAGCGGCGTGCTGTTGCGGATGAGCGACGTGGGGATGATGTCGAACTGGAAGATGTGGGTCAGCTCGTGGACGATCAGCCGGTAGAGCAGATCGGGCGGCTCGTCCATCGGCATCAGGATGCGGTAGCGGCTCGGCTCGGCGAACGCGCCCACGCCTTCCTGGGCCGCGCCGGGAATGACGTTCTGCTGGTAGAACTCGGCGCTCGTCTGGAACAGGATGAGCGGCACCTTGGCGGCCAGGTCGTGCTTCAGCTCGGAGCTGATGTGCTGGTAGGCGCTCTCGGCGTAGCCGGCCATGCGCTCGAGATGCGGCTCGATCTCGGGGTAGTAGTAGATCTCGAAGTGGTCGCTCTGGTAGGTGTGCCACTTGAAGTTGTCGTAGCGAATCGCGTTCTTGCCGAAGTACGGCGCAAACTGCGTTTGCGCCGACGCAGTCGGCGTGAGGCACGCCGCCACCGCAAGCACGAGCGCGATCGACGTGGCCCGCACAAGGGCGGGGAGCCGGGCCGGCGTGAAGGTTCGCATACGAAGAACTCCTCGAGGGTCCTGTGGACGTCTCGGCATCGAGCAGCCGGCCGCCAGCGCTCCCGGCATCTTACTCTGGGAGCGCGACCGTCCTGCTGCACCTGCCGTATCTGACGCCACCAAAGCAAGAACTGGTCCCCGCGTTCGTGTCCTATACTTGGGACGTCAGTTCCGTGGAGTCTGCCAGGCCGGGAATAGCCGGCGTGCCCGAGGGGTTACCCCCGTATCACGTGTCGGAGGTGCCGGTGTTTGAACGCCCGAGACCGGTCCGGCGCGAGGGGATGGCGCACCGCTGATGGACGACGCACTCGCATTCATGAACGGCTTGTACGGCACGGCGGTACGCCTGACCCGGGACGGCGATGCGGCGCGCGATCTGGTGCAGGATACCTACCTCAAGGCGCTGCGCGCCCGCGAGCGCTTCCAGCCCGGCACCAATCTGAAGGCCTGGCTCTACACCATCCTCCACAACACCTGGCGCAACAACCGCCGCGATCGTGCGCGGGCCCGCGTGTCGTTCGACAGCGACACGGTCGACGCCGCGATGGAGGCGGGCCGGCCCGGGGTCGTCGACTCGCCGCACGCCAGAAGCCGTGCTGCTGGGGGCGCTCCAGGACGCCGACGTCAGGGCCGCCGTCGACGCGCTGCCCGAGGCGTTCCGCGAGGCGGTCTGGCTGCGCGACGTCGAGGACCTGTCGTATCAGGAGATTGCCGACGCACTGGCGGTGCCGATCGGCACCGTGATGTCGCGCATCTCGCGGGGGCGGAAGCTCCTGCACGCGGCGCTCAGCACGCGCGTGGCCACGCCGGTGGCCCGCACAGGAACGGAAGGACAGTCATGACCGTGGAGTTCCCGTCGCCGCCGAGCGACTGTCGCCAGATTGAGTCGTTGTTGCCCCCGTTCGTGGACGGCGAAGCCACGGCCCGCGACGCCGCGGTGGTCGAGGCGCATCTGGCGCGGCTGCGCCGCGTGCCGCCGCCTGGCGCAGGAACAGCGCGAGGTGCGGGCCCTGCTCACGAGCCGGCGCGCGTCGCTGTGCGGGCCGGCCCCGGCCGGTCTCGAGTCGCGCGTGCGCCAGCTGGCCGGCGCCGGCGCCGCGGACGCGGCCTGGTGGCGGCGCCTCACGCCGTTGGCCGCCGCCGCGGCGGTCGTGCTGGCCGTCAGCGGGCGCGATCTATTGGGGCACCGGGCAGTCCTCGGTGCTGCTCGCCGCGCAGCTCACGCTCGACCACATCAAGTGCTTCATGATCGACGGCGACGACCACACCCATCCCATGACCGCCGACGTGGCGCAGGTGCGGCTGCACGAGATCGCTACGGGCTGGACGTGCGGCTGCCGGCGCCGTCCGAGCGGCGGCGGGGCCCGCCTCGTGGGCGTGCGCAGTTGCCTCTACGGCGAAGGCTTGGTGGCGCACGTGCTCTACCGCGTGCAGGGCGAGGCCGTGTCGATGTTCGTGATGCCCGGGCACGACGCGTCGGCCGTGGATGTCGCCGCGTTCGGCCGCCATGCCGAGGTGCGCAGCCAGCGACGGCGTCACCTACGTGCTCGTCGCGCCGGCGCAGCTGACGGGCGTAGCCGCGGCGGTGGGACTTGAGGGAGAATGAGGACATGGACAGCAGCCGATTCCTGCCCCGAACCGCAGCCTGCGTGGCGTCGCCATCGTCGGCACCGTGGTGGCCCTGCTGGGCCTGAGCGTGCCGTTCACCTGGACCAGCCACGACGACGCCGGCGGCGAGCCGATCACGGCGCCGTTCGTCGAGCCGGTGGCCGCGCACGAGTCCACCCTGGGCGAACAGGCGCGGGGCCGACGCCGCGTGTCTGCCCGATGCCAAGCCCGCCGCCGACTTCACGCTGCCGTCGCTCGAGGGCACGCAGGTGAAGCTCAGCTCGTTCAAGGGCAAGGTCGTGCTGCTCAACTTCTGGGCGACCTGGTGCGGGCCGTGCAAAGCCGAGATTCCCGGCTTCGTCGAGCTGCAGCAGCAGTACAAGAACGACCTCGTGGTGCTCGGTCTCTCGGTCGACGATCCCGGCCGACAAGGCCAAGGCCTTCGCCGACCAGTACAAAGTGAACTACCCGATCGTGCTCGGGCTGGGTCACGACGACATCCAGGACGCCTATGGACCGATCTACGGCATCCCGGCGTCCTTCCTGATCAGTCGCGACGGCAAGGTGTGCAAGCGGCATCTCGGTTTGGCACCGAAGGCGCAGTTCGAACGCGAGATCAAAGCCCTGCTCTGAACGACCCGTGTAGTATGATCCTGGCAGTTCGATGCTGAAGGGATTCACACACGCCACGCTCGCCTGCGGATGCCGCCTCGGGTTCCGAGAAGGCTCCGGCAGCAGCCCCGTCACCGTCATCGTCGAGGCGAAGTCACCAGCGTGTTCGAACTCGATGCACGTGCGCGACGTGCCCATCTACGATCATCGCGAGGCGTTGCGTCCGGCGACGCGTCCGCTGCCGATCGAAGAGGGCTTCGAGGAAGAGAGCTAGCCGCCGCCACGGTGTTCTGGGGCGTGCAGGCGTCGTCCCTGCTCGTCGTCACCGTGCCGTTCACCTGGTCGCTCGTCGGCGTCTGGGCCGTCTCGCACTTCCTTCGGGCCATCGGCCTCACCCTCGCCTTCCATCGCTACTTCGCCCATCGCGCCTTCGAGCTGGCGCGCCCGGTGCGCTTCTTCTGGGCGTTCGTCGGCACGGCCGCCATGCAGAAGGGGCCGATCTGGTGGGCCGGCCACCACATCAGCCACCACAAGTACGCCGACCGCGAGGGCGATCCCCACAGTCCGGCCGTGAGCGGCTTCTACTACGCGCACGTCGGCTGGTTCCTGCACGACGCCCGCCACGCCGCGCTGCCCGACACCAATCCCGTGGTGCGCGACTTCGGCGCGGTGCCGGAGATCGCGTGGCTCGAGCGTTACTACATCGTGCCGCCGCTGCTGCTCGCCGCCGCGCTCTACGCGGCTCGGCGGATGGCCGTGGCTGGTATGGGGCTTCGCGCTGGCCACGACCACTCTGGCGCACGCCACGTTTGCCATCAACACGGTAAATCACCTGTGGGGCAGCCGCCGTTTCGACACGCCCGACGACTCGCGCAACAACGCGCTCACCGCGTTCTTCGCCGTGGGGGAAGGCTGGCACAACAACCACCACCGCTACCAGCGCGCGGCGCGCAACGGCTTCTACTGGTGGGAGTTCGACCCGACCTACTACGTGGTGGCCGCGATGGCGTGGCTGGGGCTCGCCTGGAATCTGCAGCCCGTGCCGGCGCGCATCTACGATGAAGCACGGCGACGTGCGCGCGACGTCGGTGCCCGAACCGCCGGGAGCCAGCGCGTGACGTGGCGGTCGTGGCCGGTCCACCTGTGGGCGGCACCGACGTCGCTGCTCGGGCTCGCGGCGATCGCCCTGACGGCGCCCTCGCTGCGGGTGGTCGACGGCGTGCTCGAGGCCCACGGCGCGGCGCATGGCGCGCCTGCTCGACGCCGTGGCGCCGCACCTGTCCGTGCAGGCGATGGCGCTCGGACACGTGGTGGTCGGCCGCGACCAGGCGGCGCTCGATGACACCCGCGCACACGAGCGCGTGCACGTGCGGCAGGCCGAGCGCTGGGGCCCGTTCTTCGTGCCGGCCTACCTGGCCGCCAGTGTCGCCGCCTGGGTGCGCGGCGGCGACCCCTACGCCGACAATGTCTTCGAGCGCGAGGCCTGGGCCGCCGCGCCGGTCACCGGCGGAGTCGCCACTTCACGCGCGTGTAGGCCACGCGGAACCCGTGACGTTCGGCGTTGCGGTGCGAGGCGCTGCCGGGACGCGCGCACATCAACGCCAGGTCGCACCCCGCGGCATGCGCGTCGCGCAGCCGGGCGGCCAGCAGCGCCAGTTGTGCCCCCCGCCGCCTGAAGGCCGGACGCGTGCTGGCGCCGGCCAGCACGGCCACCCCCTCGTGCTCGGTGAGCGCGCCGGTGGCGGCGATGACGCCCTCGGCGTCCACCGCATAACACCGGGCGCCGGCCGTGCGGCTGTAGACGGCGCCGATCTCGCGCACGAACGGCACGACCTCGGGAAACTCGCTCCAGCCGTCGGCGCTGGCGTCGGCCCAGGCCGGTCCTTCCTCGGGCGCGGAAACGACGCGGGCGTCGAGCGGCGCCGCGATGGGCGAGCCGCCCTCGAGCGGGCGGAACATCACGCTCGTGAGTTCAATCGGCACGTAGCCGCGGCTCGAGAGCAGGGGCAGCGGCTCGCCCTGGGCCATCGGGCTCACCTCATGCTCGACCGCGGCGCCGCGCTCCAGGAAGAACGCCTCGAGCGTGTCGAGCGTGCCGGCGTCGGCCGCCTCGCGCATCCCGAGGCAGAAGGTCTGCGTGAGGGGTGAGCCGACGCCGTCGAACATCGCCCAGGTGCCGCGCACGTCCCGCCAGCAGGCGCCGCGGTCGGGCGACACCACGGCTCGCGCTTCGACGAACCGGGCATTGGCGGCGGCCTCCGCGCGTTCCAGGCGGTGGCTGAGGACGAGGTCGATGGGCGGAAACGTCATCCCCCGATGATGGCGTACTCCAGTGGCGCCGTGGTGCGGGCGGGAATAGCCCGCCGCGTCGCGGGTTATCTCCGGCGACGTGAACATCGCCGTGATCGGGGGAGGCGTGTCGGGCTTGACGGCGGCGTGGCTGCTGGCCCGCAGGCATCAGGTGCGACTCTATGAACGCGAGCCGAGGCTGGGCGGCCACGCGCATACCCACGACGTCACGGTGGACGGGCGCACGGTGGCGGTCGACACCGGCTTCATGGTGTTCAACACCCGCACCTATCCCGACGTTCGTCGCGCTGCTCACCGCCCTCGAGGTCGAGAGCCGGCCGAGCGACATGTCCTTCAGTGTGCGGTGTGACCGGTGCCAGGTGGCCTACTCGAGCGCCGGCCTGCGCGGTCTGTTCGCGGAGCCGCGCCGCACGTTCACGGTGGCGCACCTCGCGATGCTGGCCGAGGTGCTGCGGTTCTTCCGCGTCGGCCGTCGGGTGCTCGCCGACGGCTCGGCGGCGGCGTTGACCCTGGGTCAGTTCCTGACGGCGCACCACTTCGGCGAGCGGGTCGTGCGTCACTTCGTGCTGCCCATGGGCGGCGCCATCTGGTCGGCGTCGTCGGCGGCCATGCGCGGCTTCCCAGCCGAGTCGTACCTCCGGTTCCTCGACAACCACGGCCTGCTCGCGGCCAGCGGACAGCCGGTGTGGCGCACGGTGGTCGGGGGCAGCCGCTCGTACGTGCAGCGCCTCGCCGCCACGCTCGGCGACAACGTGCACACGGGCCGGCCGGTGCGACGCGTCACGCGCACGGCGGCTGGCGCGTGCATCGAGGCCGAGGGCGAGTCGCCGCAGATGGTCGATGCCGTGGTGATGGCCACCCATGCCGACGAGGCGCTGGCCCTGCTGACCGACGCCTCGGACGGCGAACGTGAAGCGCTTGCGGCCTTCCGTTACTCGGTGAATCCCACCGTGCTGCACAGCGACCCGTCGTATCTGCCCGAGCGGCCCGCCGCACGCGCGTCGTGGAACGTGCGCATGTCCGACTGCCGCGCCGATGACACGCCGGTGTCGATCACCTACGACCTGGCGCGCCTGCAGGGGCTCCATGGCGTCGCGCCGATGCTCTGCACGCTCAACGATCCGAGTGAACCTCGTTCCGTGCATGCCCGGATGCGCTACACCCATCCCATCCTCGACCGGCCCGCCGCGGCTGCGCAGCGTCAGCTTGCCGCGCTCAGTGGAGGGCGGCACACCTACTTCTGCGGCGCCCACCTCGGCTACGGTTTCCACGAAGACGGCGCGCGCTCGGCGGCCCTCGTGGCCGCGCAGCTCGGGGTGACGTGGTGAGCGCGAGCGCGACCAGCGCCGGCGTGCTGGTGGGACGGGTGGCGCACAGCCGGCTCGTGCCGCGTCCCCATGCCTTCGCCTATCGGCTGTTCATGCTGCGCTTCGATCTGGCCGACGTGCCGCGGCTCGATCGCGCACTGACGTTGTTCGGCATGCGCTGGTGGAAGCCGGTGCGCTTCGACGCGGCCGATTGCCTGGCCGTGCCGCGTGCCGCTGGCAGCCCGGAAGAGCGGGTCGCGGCCGTGCGTGCCGCGGTGCTCACCACGCTCGTCGACCACGGCGTGCGCGACCGCATCGGCCGTATCGAACTCGTGGCCCACGGCCGCATCTTCGGCTACGTCTTCAATCCCGTCAGCTTCTTCCTCTGCTACGGCGCGGCGGATGACGGCGCCGGCGGAGCCGGTGGCGGTGATCGCCGACGTGCACAACACCTTCGGTGAACGGCACGCCTATGTGCTGCCGGCGGCGCGCGCCGACGGGCCCGGCCGCTGGCAGGCCAAGAAGGTGTTCCACGTGTCGCCCTTCTTCACGCTGGACGGCACCTACCGCTTCGCCCTCTCGTTTGCCGAGGGCGCGGCCGATGTCGGCATCGACCTGTATCGCGAGGGCCGGCCGGTGTTCGTGTCGCGGCTGCAGTTGGCCCGGCAGCCCCTCAGCGACCGTCGCGCTGGCTGGCGCGCTCGCGCGTTTTCCCTTCATGACGGCGCGCGTCATGATCGCCATCCACTGGGAAGCCCTGCGCCTGTGGCGCAAGGGCCTGTCGTACCACCCGAAGCCCGACTACGACCCGGCGCGCGCCCGCGCCACGCGTCGGTAACGTTCGTCCCAGGAGACCGCATGCTCGCCTCACCCGGCGCCCGCGCCGACCGCTCCGTGCCCGCATCCTCAGCGCCGGCCGCTGGCTGGATCGACCGTCACCTCGGCACGCTCGCCCGCACGCGTGTGCTCGAGGGCCTGGCCGGATGGCGCGAGGGCCGGCTCACCGTCACGATGCCCGACGGCGCGTCGGTGGTGCTCGGCGAGCCCGGCGCCGAGCCGCATGCGTCGGTGTGGATCGACCACGACCGCTTCTTCCGCCGGGTGCTGCTGCACGGCGACCTGGGCGTGGGCGACGCCTACATCGACGGCGACTGGCGCGCCGATGACCTGGCCCTGGTCGTCGACCTCGCCTTCCGCAACCAGCAGCATGCCTCGCTCGACTCGCCGTTCACCG
This sequence comes from uncultured Acidobacteriota bacterium, assembly GCA_963814395.1. Classification (GTDB taxonomy): domain Bacteria; phylum Acidobacteriota; class Vicinamibacteria; order Vicinamibacterales; family UBA2999; genus CADEFD01. The sequence goes on along the minus strand of CAWFCS010000013.1, from coordinate 890,954 downwards.
GTCTGGCGAACCTGGCCGACACCTGGCGCCATCGCCGGCGCAAGAACACCACGGCCGGCAGCCGCCGCAACATCTACGCGCACTACGACCTCGGCAACGCGTTCTTCTCGCTCTTCCTCGACCCGACGATGGCCTATTCGAGCGGCGTGTTCCGCTCGCCCGAGCGACACGCTCGAGGCGGCGCAGCTCGAGAAGTTCCGGCAGTGGGGCGAGCGGCTCGCGCCGCGCGCCTCGGATCACGTGCTCGAAATCGGATCGGGGTGGGGCGGGCTGGCCATCCATCTGGCGCGCACCTACGGGTGCCGGGTCACGAGCATCACGGTGTCGCAGGAGCAGCACGCCATGGCCACGGCCCGCGTGGCTGCCGCCGGGCTCGCCCATCTGGTGCACATCGAGCTGCGCGACTACCGGCGCATCGAGGGGCAGTACCACGCGGATCGTGTCGGTGGAGATGATCGAGGCCGTGGGCCGCGAGTTCTGGCCCGACTTCTTCCGCGCCGTGGACCGCGCGCTGGCGCCGGGCGGACGGGTGGGTCTGCAGGCCATCACCATGCCCGACGGCCGCTTCGATGGCTATGTGCGGCGATCGGATTGGATTCAGAAGCACATCTTTCCCGGCGGCCTGCTGCCGTGCCTGCGCGAGATCTGCGCGGTCAGCGCCGCGCACACCGGGCTGACCGTCACGGGCGTGGAGGACCGTCCGCTCGACTACGCGCGCACCCTGCAGGCCTGGCGCACGCGCTTCATGGCCCGCCTCGACGAGGTGCGGCAGATGGGCTTCGACGAGCGGTTCATCCGCACCTGGGAGTACTACTTCGCCAGCTGCGAAGCGGGCTTTCGCACGCGCAACCTGGGGCTGATGCACGTGATGCTGGCGCGCACCGGCGAGGAGCTGCGCTGAGGGCAGGGCCGTCGGCGCCGACTAGAACGACACCTTCAAGTCGGCCACGAGCGGCAGGTGGTCGGAGGCCATCAGCGCCTGGCGCGTGCGCACCAGCTCCACGTGCGTCACCTCGACCCGGCCCCGGTAGTAGATGTGGTCGAGATGGAAGAGTGGAAACCACCCGGGGTAGGTGCGCTTCCGCGTGAGGTACTTGGTCAGGTCCACGCTCTCGAGCCGCGCCGACAGGATGTCGGCGGTGAGGCCGCGGGCCCACTCGTTGAAGTCGCCGAGCACCACGCTGGGTCCGTGCGGCCGCCGCGCGTGCACCAGGTCCGCGAGCATGCCCGCCTGCACCCGCCGCTCGCCGAGCGACGTGCCGAGGTGCACGTTGTAGATGTGCAGCAGGTGGTCGTCGTCGAGGGCGACGTCGACGCGCTGTGCGCCGCGCGGCTCGCATGTCTTCCACGACAGGTCGTGCTGCTCGTGTTGGCGCACCGGCAGGCGGGTGAGCACGACGTTGCCGAAGAGGGCGCCGCGCAGGTGGCGGGTCGGCGCCATCACCCAGCCCATGCCCAGCGCCGCGCCCAGCTCGGCCGCCTGGCCCGGGCGCCGCTGGCTGGCCCCCACCACTTCCTGCAGGGCAATCACGTCGGCGTCGAGCGTGGCGAGCACCGAGGCGATGCGCTGGGGCTGCGTGCGCGCGTCCATGCCGCGGCACCGGTGCACGTTGTAGGTCGCGACCCGCACGCTACGCGTGCGGCGGGGATCATCTTGCGGCATCTGGTGTCACCCACTACTCTTGCACGAACGGGGCCCACGGCAGGTGTCCCCAGGTCCGGAGGCGCGATGGCGATGCTGCAGAGCGAACGTGAAGTCACCTGCCCGTGCTGCGGGTCGACGCTGGTCGTCGACCTCAATCTGGGCCGGGTCGTGTCGCACCAGGAACCCGCCTCGCCGCATGCGCCCGCCCTCGACAACGCGCAGCGGGTGCTGCAGGAGCAGGAGCGGCGCCGCGAGGCCATCTTCGAGCAGTCGGTGCACACCGAGCGGGGACGCGACGACGCGCTGTCGCGCCGTTTCGAGGAGGCGCTCGAGAAGGCCAAGCAGGAGCCGGTCACGAAACCGCTGCGCGGCTTCGACCTCGATTAGTTTCCGCCTTCGCCGCGGATAAGTGGCGGCTTCGGCGAGACTGTCGCCCCGTCGCTCGGGGCTATCGGCGAGCAGGCGCGGAACTCCGCCGGCAGCGGCATCCAGCGATCGCGGCCCCGATAGTAGAGCGGCTTGGTGCCGTGCGCCTTGCGGTAGGCGAGATAGCGGCGCTTCAGTCGCCGGTGGCGCGCGTTGCGAGGTGCGGATGCGGTGATGCGGCCAGTCGATGAGCAGTTGCTCCACGGCCCACACGTTGCCGGTGGCGAAGCGCCAGTCGTAGCGGCGCATGGCGGCCAGATGCGCCACCGCGTAGCCGCGCACGCGTCCGGTGTAGTCCACGTAGGGATCGACGTAGCTCAGTGCGAGGGCGCGCGGCGTGGCAAAGACCGGCCGCCGGCCGTGCAGGCCGGGGTCGCGCGAGCGGGCAATCGACCCCCAGCCGCCTGGGCCCCGGTAGACGAAGATCACGTGGTCGAGCCGGTCGACCGACTCGAGGCTCATCAGCAGCGGCGCAATAGCCGTGCTGCTCGAGCGTCACGGCGGCAAAGAGCGCCGCCTCGAGGCAGTGGGCCGTACCGCGTGCGACCACGCCGCGGAAGGTGCGCAGAGTCTCGCCGCCGGTTTCGGCGTTGTAGGGCAGCGCGTTCAGCCACGCCTGCACGGCCGCCGGCGTGCGCAAGCGCGTCGACCAGCGCGCGTTCGGCGCGGGGTGAAGCGATCCCGCGACGGAGGATCGCTGACCGGGGCGAGCGCGGCGCGCAGCGTCTGCGGCGCGGCGGGAACCATCGCCCTCATCCTCGGCCTCGCGTCATCGCGGCGGGGCCGCGGTGAGGGCGCGCCGCAGGTCGGCCATCAGCGCCTGGGCGGTCCAGTCGTTGCCCGAATACGCCGCGGCCACGCGGCCGTCGGGACCGACGACCACGGTGCGCAGGTTGTGGGTGATGGTCGTGTCGGCTTCACGAATCACGTTCACGCCGAACTCGGCGGCAAAGCGGTCGACCACTGCCTCCGGCGCGGTGGCGAAACGCCACGCCCGACCCGCGCCCACGCGCGCGGCATGCGCGGCGAGCACGGCCGGCGTGTCGACGGCGGGATCGAAGCTGACCGACAGCAACTGCACCCGGCCAGCCAGCGCTGGGTCAGCGGCCGCCGCCTTCTGGATCTCGGCGAAGCGCGCATCCATGAGCGGGCAGAAATCGGGCAAGGGGCAGCGCGTGTAGATGAACGTGACCACCCCGGCGCTGCCCGGTCCAGCTGGTGAGGCTGACGGCCGCTCCGGTCTGGTCGGTCAGGGGGTGGCCGGCACCGGATCCCCGGGGGCGAGGATGTGCACGCCCTCGGCCACGGGCCGGGCGGTGGCGGCCGCCGGCAGGGGCGCCGTGCCCTCGAACTGCAGGCCTTCGAGGTAGTAGCGGCTCGGTTCCACGACCAGGGTGGCCGTCACGATGTCGCCTGGGCGCCGTTCCCGCAAGACGCGTGCGGTCGTCCACGGGGAAGGGCATGGTCATGGCGGCCATGTAGCCGACGACCTCGCCGTGCTTCAGCACCACCTGCCCGGTGTCGAGCTGCACGCCCAGCAGCTGGCCGGCGATGGGATACCGGTCGGCCTTGGGCGGGAGCCGCTGCCGGCGCGCACGACGCCAGCATGGCCAGAGCCGGCATGAGGATGGCCAGGCGACGCATGGCTGGGAATGTACCACGAGGGCCGACGCCTCCTGGGCATCCGCCCGCCCGCTTGACACCGGGTCTGCTATACTTCGCGCACTTTAACGTCCCTGAGGGAGCTCTGCTCGTGCCGGTCGGTGAGACTTCGTTTCCTCCGTCCTGCTTGGTGAGCTGGTCGCGGGGAAGCACCGGCGTGTCGCGCGCGTCGGGCTGATCGACCGAAGCGCGGCAGGAGCGAGTGACCGATGGGCCGTAGACTCTACGTAGGCAATCTTCCCTACAGTGCAACCGACGAAGACCTGACCGAGCTGTTCGGTCGCGCCGGCGATGTCGCCAACGTGCACGTGATGCGCGACCAGGCCACGGGCCGGGCGCGTGGCTTCGCGTTCGTCGAAATGGCGACCGACGAAGGGGCACAGAAGGCCATCGACGAACTCCACGAGTTCCAGATGGACGGTCGCGCGCTCGTCGTGAACGAGGCTCGTCCGAAGCCCAGCGGTGGCGGCGGCTTCGGCGGGGGCGGCGGCGGTGGCATGGGCCGCGGCGGCGGCGGCAGCAGCCGTGGCGGCGGTGGCGGCGGCGGCCGGCGCGAACCGCGCTGGTAGGTCCGGGCGAGCGTGCGAGGACGCTCGTGATCCTCGTCGGCACGTCCGGCTATAACTATCCGGAGTGGAAGGGCAGTTTCTATCCGCAGGATCTGTCTGCGGCGAAGATGCTGCCCTTCTACGCCGAACGTTTTCCTTCGGTTGAAATCAACGCGACGTTCTACCGCATGCCCACGCCCAAGATCGTGGCGGGCTGGGCCGGTCAGGTGCCGCCGACCTTCCGCTTCACCCTCAAAGCCAATCGCCGCATCACGCACGACAAGCGCCTGAAAGACGTGGGCGACTCGGTGCAGTTCTTCGTGCAGACCGCGCGTGAGCTCGGTCCCGCAGCTCGGCGCCCTGCTGTTCCAGACCCCGCCCAACCTCAAGTGCGACCTCGCGCGCTTCGACGCCTTCCTGGCCACCGTGCCCGACGGCGTGCCAGCCGCCTTCGAGTTCCGCCACGACTCGTGGCTCGACGAGGAGGTCTACGCCCGGCTGCGCGCCCGCAACTTCGCGCTGTGCGTGGCCGACACCGAGGAGCGCTCGGTGCCGGTCGTGGCCACGGCCGACTTCGCGTACCTGCGGCTGCGCGACGAAGGCTACGACGACGAGGCGATCCGCAGGTGGACGGCGCTGGCGCAGGACCTGTCCACGCGCTGCCGCGACGTGTTCGTCTACTTCAAGCACGAAGACGCCGGCAAGGGCGCGGCCTTCGGCCAGCGCATGATCGAACTGCTCGCGCAGGGCTGACCGGGCCGCGCGCCGTCAGCGCGCGGCGCGTCCGCCGCGGCGATGAAGTCCATCACCCGGTGTTCCGCCCAATAGCCGTCGTCGGCGCCGCTCGACCGGCCGATGAACCCGCAGTGCCCGCCGTGCGGCGTGACCACGCGCGTGAGCCGCGGCAATGCGTCGAGCGCTGGGTCGCGGGCCGCGTCGGGCGGCACGAACGGATCGTCGTCGGCCGTGATGAGCAGCGCCGGCACCGCGAGCTGGTGCAGCACGCGCCGCGCGCTGGCGCGATGGTAGTAGTCGGCGGCGCCGGCAAAGCCGTTGTGCGGCGCGGTGTAGGCGTCGTCGAAGTCGCGCACGCTCCGCACCCGCGCCAGCGCCGCCGGGTCGTAGGTTTCGGGGTAGAGCCGCGCCTTGCGCTTCATCCGGGCGCGCAGTCCGAACAGGAAGTTCCAGTGGTAGGCCACATTGGCCGGCCGCTCGAGCGCGTCCACGCACTGCGCCAGTTCGATCGGCGGTGACACGGCCGTGACGGCCACGACCCGCGCCGCGTCGGTGGGCGCCAGCTCGCCGGCGAGCTTCAGCGCGATGTTGCCGCCGAGCGAGTAGCCGGCAAAGGCGAAGCGCGGCAGGGCATCCTCGGCCGCGAGCGCCTGCATCACCGCCAGCGGATCGGCGGTGAGGCCCGAGTGGTACAGGCCGCGTGCGAGGTGCTCGGTGCCGCCGCAGTTGCGCTGGTTGAGGCGCACGACGTTGAAGCCGCGGGCCCACGCCTTGGCGGCCATCCCGCGCATGTAGTGGCCGTCACTGGAGCCCTCGAGCCCATGCAGGCAGATCACGGTGAGTCGCGCCCGGCGGTCGGCCTGCCAATGGCAATGGCCGAGCACCTGTGTCTCCGGTGCCACCTGGAACAATCTCGCCTCCGGCGCAGGCAGTGTCGCAAACCGGCGCGGCCATGCCCAGGCGGCCACCGTCATGCGATGACCGCCGGAGAGGAGCGGATGGGGGACGAACGGATCGGACGATGACGGCACGGGCGTGGATCGATCTTACGGCAGCGCCCGCCCCGCGGATCTGAGGCGCAGCCTCGCCAGCGATACACTGGCGTGTCTTCTTCCTGGAGCTGTCGACCACATGAACGTCCGCCATTTCGCTCTCGTGCTTGCCGTCCTCTCGCCCGTGGCCTGCACCGCAGCCTCCGACCAGACCACCCCGCAGGCGGCGCCGGTGCCCGCGGCTCCCGCCCTCGACGTCGTGGAACTGAGTGCGGCCGATGCGCGGGCGCGGATGGACGCCGGCACGCTCACCTCGCGCGCGCTCACCGAGGCCTACCTGGCCCGCATCGCCGCCATCGACAAGGCCGGCCCGGCACTGAACTCGGTCATCGAACTGAACCCCACGGCCGTGGCCGATGCCGCGCAGAAAGACGCCGAGCGCGCGGCCGGGAAAGTTCGCGGACCGATGCACGGTATGCCGGTGCTGCTCAAGGACAACATCGACGCGGTCGGGATGGTGAACTCGGCCGGATCGCTGGCGCTGGCCGACAACCGTCCGAAGACCGACGCGTTCATGGTGGCCCGTCTGCGCGCAGCCGGCGCGGTGATTCTCGGCAAGACGAACCTGAGCGAGTGGGCGAACTTCCGCTCGACCAGGTCGAGCTCGGGTTGGAGCTCACGCGGCGGCCAGACGAAACATGCCTACGTGCTCGACCGTAATCCGTGCGGGTCGAGCGCCGGCACGGGCACCTCGATTGCCGCGAGTCTGGCGGCGGTAGGCGTGGGCACTGAGACCGACGGCAGCATTCTGTGTCCAGCGGCGGTGAGCGGCCTTGTGGGGCTGAAGCCCACGGTGGGCCTGGTGAGCCGCAGCGGCATCATTCCCATTTCGGTCTCGCAGGACACGGCCGGGCCGATGACCCGGTCGGTCACCGACGCGGCGATGCTGCTGACCGCCATGGCCGGCGTGGACGCGGCGGATCCGTCGGGTGCCGCGGCGACCGGCAAGATTGCCACGGACTACACCGCGCTGCTGAAGGCCGACGCCCTCTCCGGCAAGCGCTTCGGCGTGCTGCGCCAGGCCATGGGCTACCACCCTGGCGTGGACGCGGCGATGGCAGCGGCCATCGCCACGCTGAAGGCGGCCGGTGCCACGGTGGTCGATGTGCGCGTGCGCACCTACAACGACTGGAACGACGCGGAATTCCAGGTGCTGCTCTACGAATTCAAGGACGGGCTGAATGCCTACCTGAAGCAGAGCGGCTCGCCGCACGCGTCGCTCGCGGCGTTGATCGCCTGGAACGCGGCGAATGCGGCCACGGCGATGCCGTTCTTCGGTCAGGAGATCTTCGAGCAGGCGCAGGCGAAAGGCCCACTCACCGATGCCGCGTATGTGAAGGCCAAGGCCGCCGCCAGGACGCTGGCGGGCCGCGATGGCCTGCTGGCGGCACTCGACGCCCAGAAGCTCGATGCGCTGATCGCGCCCAGCATGGCGCCCACCTGGCCGACCGATCACGTGCTGGGCGATCACTTCGTGGGTGCGGGCTACGGCATGGCGGCGGTGGCTGGCACGCCCAGCCTCACCGTACCGATGGGCGACACGCACGGATTGCCCTTGGGCCTGGCCTTCATGGGACGTGCCTACACCGAGGGCGAGTTGCTGGCGTTCGGCTACGCGTTCGAGCAGAAGACGAAGGCGCGGCGCGCGCCGGAATACCAGCCCACGCTCGGTCAGTAGCACAGGCCGTCGGGCCGCGCGCCTCAGCGCTGGAATTCGATGGCGTGCGACGACGTGCCCGTGAGGAAGAAGCGGGCCCGCGCGCCCGCCAGACGGTCGGTGCCTTCGCCGACTTCGAGGCCGACGGCCTGGGGATACCATTCGCCGCCGTTCAGGATCTTCGCGGGCGCCGACCACGCGCCCGGATCGTCGAGCGTGGAGGCGAACGACACGTAGACCCCTTCCTGCTTGAAGGCGTCGTTCTCGGCACGATTGAGCAGCATCACGTAGCGCTCGAGGTACGTGTTCCAGTGCACCGCGGGGCCCCAGTAGACGTCGGCCGCGGCGTTGCCGTCGTGGAAGGGTCGCGTGGCCCGCACGAGCGGCGTGCCGATGGGATAGGTGACGCCGGTGGGCGTGTCGGCATCCTCGCCGAAGGTGGGCGAGGCCGGCAGCCACGCGCCGTCGTTCCACACAGCCAGCGCGCCCCCCGGCTCGTCGCGGTTGGCCCACGGCATGCGGGCCACGGCCACGCCTTGGGCGGATGGGTCGCGTTCGTACTGGCTGAAGAAGAGATACAGATACTGCGCGTCGCGGTCGAGCATGGCCGACACGTCGCCCACCCCGCCCAGCACGAAGCGTCCGGTGGACGTGCACGCCGCCGAGCCTGGCGGCGCGTCGAGCACCACGCCCAGGTCGATCCATGTGCGTCCCTGGTCGGCGGACCGGGCCGCGCCAATGCGGGGCAGCTGACGGTCGGGACGGCCACAGTCGTCGGCTGGGCGCTCGTGATGGTAGTAACCGTACCAGGCGCCCTGTGCGTCGGGTATGACCGCCTCCATCCACACCCCGTGGCCGGGATGGTTCTCGAACGTCGCCGCGCCATCAGCCGCGAGATGGTCGAGCGACGCACCCCGGGCCAGCTCGGGCACGCCGCCCCACGAGGTGAGTGCGGTGAGGGTACGCGCACCGTCGGCCTCGTGCCACACGAACGGGTTGTTGGAATCGATGCGGCCGGGCAGCGTGAGCTTGGACGCCGCCACCAGCCGCGCGGTGGGCACCCGAGTCTCTTGCGCCGACGGCAGCGGCCGGTCCACGAGCAGGGCGATGGCGACGAGGGCGACCGTGACCGCGACACGCTGCATGCAGCTCAGCATATCGCGGTCGATGCCGCGTCGCCTGGCACAGTCCCAGCCCGGGTCCCTAGTCCCTAGTCCCCAGTCCCTGCACTTTACTTATGGCCGCGGCCATATTTCTCCATCGAACTCATGCACCCGGGCCCGCTACAATTCGACCGCACCCCTCGGCGTCGCGCGAACGCGGCGGCGCGGGCGCATGCTGGAGGAACGGCACGATGACTCGCACTCGCACCCTTGCACTTTCGATCGCCACGCTGGCGTTCAGCGCGAATTCGGCCCTGGCGCAGACGCCCACGGCCAAGCCGGCCCCGCCCACCGCGGCGGAGGCCAATCTCAACGCCCTGAAGCGCGGCGTATCCGAACACGTCGACGGCCTGGCCAAGCTGGCGCAGGAAGCCGTGGACTCGGTCTTCAGCTTCGGCGAGCTCGGCTTCCAGGAAGTGGAGACCTCGAAGTACCTCACCGGCGTGCTCGAGAAGAACGGCTTCACGATCACCCGCGGCCAGTCGGGCATTCCCACCGCGTGGGTGGCCTCGTTCGGCAGCGGCAAGCCGGTGATTGCCCTCGGCTCCGACATCGACGGCATTCCGCAGTCGTCGCAGAAGCCGGGCGTGGCCTACCACGACCCGATCATCGAAGGCGCGCCCGGACACGGCGAGGGCCACAACACCGGCACGCCGCTCAACATCGTGGCGGCGATTGCCGTGAAGCGCGTGATGGAGCGCGAGAAGCTGCCCGGCACGCTGCTCATCTGGCCCGGGGTGGCCGAAGAACTCGTGGCCTCGAAGGCCTGGTTCGTGCGCGACGGCATGTTCAAGGACGTGGACGTCACGCTCTTCACGCACGTGGGCAACAACCTCAACGTGTCGTGGGGCGCGGGCGGCGGCAACGGCCTGATCTCGGTCGAGTACTCGTTCGAAGGCGAAACGGCGCATAGCGCAGGCGCGCCCTGGCGCGGACGCTCGGCCGCCGATGCCGTGGAGCTCATGAGCATCGCCTGGAACTACCGCCGCGAGCACCTGCGCCTGTCGCAGCGATCGCACTCGGTCATCACCAACGGCGGCGATCAGCCCAACGTGGTGCCGCGCGCCGCCAGCATCTGGTTCTACCTGCGCGAGAACGACCAGCCGCACATCCAGGAGCTGTGGGACATCGCCAACAAGATGGCCGACGGCGCCGCGCTCATGACCAACACCAAGTGGACGTCGCGCATTCTCGGCACGGCCTATCCGCAGCACTTCAACAAGCCGGTGGCCGAAACCGTCTACGCCAACATCCAGCGCGTGGGCCTGCCCGAGTGGAGCGAGGCCGACCAGACGCTGGCCAAGGCGCTGCAGAAGGAGCTCGGCAATCGCCACGCAGCCCGGCATGGCCACGAAGGTGGCCGAGATGGGCCAGCCGGTGAAGATCGAGGACAACATGGGCGGCGGCTCCGACGACATCGGCGACGTGTCGTGGAACGTGCCCACGGTGACGCTGCGTTATCCCGCGAACATTCCCGGGCTGCCCGGCCACAACTGGTCGAGCGGCATCGCCAGCGCCACGCCCATTGCCCACAAGGGCGTGGTGGCCGGCGCCAAGGTGCAGGCCATGACCGTGCTCGACCTGCTGACCAAGCCCGAGCTCGTGAAGCAGGCCTGGGACTACTTCAACAACGTGCAGACCAAAGACGTGAAGTACATCCCCTTCATCAAGAAGGACACGCCCGCCCCGATTCATCTGAACAGCGAGATCCTCGCCAAGTACCGCGAGCAGATGAAGAAGTTCTACTACGACCCGAGCAAGTATCCGACCTACCTGGATCAGCTCGGCATCAAGTACCCGACGGTGCGCACCGCGCCCGCCACGCCGCAGCCCCAGCAGTAGACGTGACCGCCGACGCATTTGCCAAGGAGCTCGCCGCCGCCGTGGCGGCGAGTCTTCCCGACGGGTTCACCGCCACGGCCGAGGGCGAGACGGTGACGATCGAGTCGCCCGACGGCACGGCCGTGTCGACCGTGCTCGACCTCGAGGCCGACGATCTCGGCGACCTCGAGGTGTATGCCGACGTGGCCGAGGGCGTGCTGAGCTTCGCGCAAGACGTCGTGTGCGAGGCGCTCGACGCCACCTGGCCGTCGGCTGGGCCGGTCGCAGTGGACCTGCCGATCCCCGGCGCGCGTGCCGGGGACGGCGTGCTGCATCTTTGGTATGGAGACGAAGACGCGCCAGTCTTGACGCTGAAGCCCATCACGGTCGTGTCGTAGCGGCTCGGTGGCGCTGATGACGCAACGCGATGTCGGCACTGCGGCCATCAAACTCGTCGGCGTCTACTTCGCGCTGCGCGTCGTGGCGCTCTACGTCGCCTTGATGGTGACGCCCTACCTGACGGACCCAGAGGCGTTCACCCTGAGCGATTCTCAGTTGTCCGCCACCATCACGTCGGCCGTCGGCAGTCTGGTGATCGCGGCCATCTGCCTGTTCGCGGCGGACCGCGTCGCGACGGCGCTGTTCCCCCTCACCCCGCTGCCCTCGTCTAGCTCGCGCCATGACCTCCTGTGGTGGGCATCGCGCTCATCGGGGTGTGGGTGGCCGCCGATGCGGCCGTGGCGCTCCTGCAGGCCGGCGGCTCCTACGTCTACTACCTGCAGCAGGGCCTGGCGCCTTCGTCGCTCGAGCGCTCGTGGCCGCACGTCGTGGCCAACGCCGTGACGTTGGCCACCGGCGTGGCGTTGGCGTGGTCGGCGCGCGCACTGGCCGCGCGGCTCGACCCGCCTGGCCAGCCTAGTGGATCGTGACCGCCAGGCCGATCTGGCCGAAGTTGGCGTCGGATTCGTCGGCGCTGACCGCCGTGCCGGTCCAGTAGGGCGTGAGGCTCACGTTGCGGCCCACGCGGATGTCCCAGCCCAGGCCCAGCGTGAGGCCAACGCCCGACTCGTTCTCGTCGAAGTCGTCGAACGAGGCCTGGATGGCGCCGAGTCCGAGGCCGCCGGTGAGGAAGAAGCCCGACGCGGCGCGCGGATAGAACGCGCACGCGCGCTTCGAGCGTGGCCACCGTCAGGGTCAGGCCGTCCTCTTCCTTCGACCAGCCGCTGATGCCCGCGCCCAGGAGCAGGCGATCGTTCACGGTGGCGCCGATGGCGAGATCGGCGGCGAGCGAGATCTCGCGCTCGTCGCAATCTTCGCACCCGAGCGACCCAACGCCCAGACCACCGCTGAACCACAGGCCGCCGCGGGTCTGCGGACGGGCGGCGCTGGAGCCCTGTTCGACGGTCGCGAAGAGCGGAGCAGAGGCGGGGAAGGTGATGCTCTGGGCCGAGGCCGTCGCGGCGGTGAGGGACAGGGCGGTGAGGAACGAGCACGGAACGAAGTGAACGCATGGAATCTCCTTGCCCGCTCTATCGGCAGCCCGCCGGGCAAGTCCACTACGGCCAGTCGTTCTGGCGCAATCGAGGCAACCGTGCGCAGCGCGGGTCAGCGCGCGGTGGTCTTGGGGGTAGTCCCTCGCCCCCAGTCCCCAGTCCCTAAACCCCCGTCCGGAGGTACTTGCTCAACGACGCCAGCAGCCGGTCCACTTCGGCCGGGCTGTTGTAGAAATGCGGCGACACGCGCAGGCCGGGCCGGTCCTGGCCGCCGCGCGTGGTGATGCCGATCTTGTCGTTCGTGTAGAGCGCCGTGGCCAGCTTGCTGGCGTCGAGCGAGCCGGGCACGAACGACACGACCGCCACGCGCCGTTCGGCCACGGGCGAGGTCCAGTTCACGATGCCGGGCAGCTTCGCCAGGCCGTCGATGAGCTGCGTCGTCAAGGCGCGCGAGCGCGCTTCGATGGCCGTGCGGCCCACCTTGGTCTGGAAGTCGAGCGCTTCGCGCAGCGCGATCATCGTGGCCTCGTCGCGCTGGCCGAAGCTCTCGAAGGTCTTCGAGAAGCCCACGGCGCCGGGATACGCGCTGTAGACACTGGGCCAGAGCTTGGCTTGCGCGGCGGTGCTGACGTAGAGCACGCCGCACTCGCGCGCGCCGCAGGGCCACTTGTGGGCGCTGCCCGAATAGAAGTCGGGCTGGATGTCGGCCAGGTTCACGTCGAGCAGGCCGAAGGTCTGCGCGCCGTCGAGCAGGAAGAGCACGCCGCGCGAGCGGGCGAGGGCGGCCAGCTGCTTGGCCGGCATCAGGTCGCCGACGGTGCTGGAGAGGTGCGTGACCGACATCACCTTGGTCTTGGGCGTGATCGCCTTGGCGAAGGCGTCCACGTAGTACTCCATGCCGGGATGCGGATTCCTCTGCGGCACGACCACCACCGAGAAGCCGAAGCGCTTGGCTTTCTCGCGCCACGCCGTGAGGTTGCTGGGGTGGTTGTCTTCGTGCAGCAGCACTTCGTCGCCGGCCTTGAGATCCAGGCCGTTCGACACCATGTTGTTCGACTCGCTGGTGTTGCGCGTGATGATGATTTCGTCGGGCGTGGCGCGCAGGAACTGCGCCAGCGCAACCCGGGTCTTCTCTTTCTCGGGCATGAGGCGCGCGCGGTTGTTGGGCGACGGATCCGCGTCGACGCTCTTCGACTCGCGTGTCAGGCAGTCGGCCGCCAGCCGCGAGGCCGGACAGAGATTCGCGGCATTCATCACGGCCAGGTCAGGCGGCATCACGAACTGGTCGCGCACGCTCTTCCAGAAGGGCTCACCGGCCGAGGGACCCGCGGGCAGGATGTCACCGCCCGTTCCCGCACCAGCGAATTCGCGCGCAAAGGACGGGTCGGCCAGCAGCGCGGCCGAGCCTCCCATGGCAAACAGCTTGGCAAACGAGCGGCGCGAGACGTTGGCGGTGGTCGACATGGGGTCCCTCCCACCGGACTCCGAGGCCCGGCGAACGGCCGGAGTATAGCAGCGCGCCGAGGTGCGCAAGCAGGCAAGATATCCGCTCGCCCATGCCGTCGACACGCTGGTCAGCGTGCGCCGTCGCGCGCGAAGCGATAGACGGTGATGCCGCCGACGCGGTGCGCCACGGGCAAGTCGAGCGTGCGCTCGGTCACGAAGACATCGAGCCCTTCGCGCGCCGCCAGCGCTGCGAGGGCGGCAGCCGTCATGTCGGTAAAGCCCTGCGTGGCCGCGATGCGCCCGGTGACCCGGTGCGCCGCGTCGCGCGAATACATGGCCATCGCCACGTCTTTGGTCTCTTCGAGGAACACGTCGCGGGCCGCGCCGATGCGCACCGCCGTGCCGTACTTCCAGGCGTGGCCGGGGTCGGCGAGCACGTAGGTGCCGGTCGGCGTGTCGTCGCGAATCCAGCGGAGCGCCGCGGTCCAGTCGTCGCGCGGCAGCTCGAACGCCAGGGTGGCGCGGTCGGGGCTCTCGAGGAAGCCGACATAGCCCGCGCGCGACGATGCTGAGCGCCACGAGCACCGCGGCGACGGCGCGCGGCTGCCAGCGCAGCGGCGCTCATGCGCGCCGGGCGATCGACGAGCCACCACACCAGATACAGCGTGGCCACGATCTCCACCGGCCAGAAGGCGCGCGAGGTCTGGAGCTGCACGGCCAGCGGCACGCCGGCCGCCACGAGCGGGAGCGACAGCAGGAACCCGGCCACGAGCGCGAGGCAGCCGGCGATCAGGCCGCGCTCACGAACCGTCAGCGCGCCGTCGCCGTGGCGCACCCAGCCAATCGCCAGCAGCACGACCGGCCCGGCCAGGTTCGTGGCCCACGTGCTGAGCTGACCACGCCGTCGGGAAGGTGTAGTCCTTGGTGGCGACGAGCGCGCGCCAGGTGGCGTCCATGGGCGTGAGGTCGAAGGGCGTAGCGCCGGCCACGAGCGCCGCCGCACCGGCAAGGGCAGCCACGGCGCCGCCGCCGCGCGAGCGGCAGGCGCAGGCGCGCATCGCCCACCACGAGGGCCACGAGCACGAGTCCGAGGAAGAGGGCGGCCGTCGTGGGATGCAGCGTGGCGCCCACGAGCAGCAGCAGCACGGGCCGCCAGCGCCGTCCGCGCAGCACATCGGCGAGCGCCACGAGGCCGAGGCCGAAGACGAGCATGCGCGGGTGGAAGTAGCCTTCAAGGGTGTTGGCGCCGGTCTTGGCGATGCGGTGTCGTAGCGTGAGCGCCGCCATCCACGCCGTCAGGGCCCACGGCGACGTGAGCACCTGCCGGCCGAGCGCGAGCGCGCCCGCGTAGAGCACCGCCAGCGTGGCGAGCTGCGCCACCGCGAACCATGCGGCCAATGACCACCCACTGACGCGCACCAGGCTGGCGAAGATCTCGTCCACGAAGAAGAACCGGCCTTGCGCGCCGAGCATCGCCCAGTCGCGCGGAAAGAGCGCGGGGTCGAGCTGATGCAGTATGGCGGGAATGTAGAACGCCTGGTCGGACGCGCCGAAACGGTAGCCGCCGGCATTCAGCGTGGCGAGCGCCACGAACGCCACGGCGCCGCCCACGACCACACGCGCGCGGCAGGGGCTGCGCGCTAGAGGGGCTGTTCGTCGGCACTCGGACCGTAGATCGAAGGCAGCGGCACGTCGAGTTGCCGAAGGTAGACCGTGAGCTGGCCACGATGGTGGATCAGGTGATTCATCACGAACGTGCGCCAGCACGGCGGCCTTGGGCATGGTGAAGAACTCGACGGCGCCTCGGCGCAACGTCCACGGGCGCCATCAGTTCGGCGTCGGTCTTGCCTACGAGCGCCAGGCGCGCGCCCGCCATCTTCTGCTCGAACACCTCGAGGACCGCCGCGCGGGTGGCCGGCTGCACGTAGCCCGCTGGGCGGGTCATGGCCTCGAGGTCGACGGCGGGGGAGTTGAGTGTTTCCTGTCCCCAGTAGCCCAACTCGCTCAGGTGGGTGGCCAGCGAACCGAGCGTCATGCTCTTGGGGTGCGGCCGCCACGCGAACTGGCCGTCGGGCAGGCGTGCGAGCAGCCGCCGCGTGGACGCCACTTCGTGATCGAATTCGGGGAGTAGGGCGTCGACGAGGGCCATGCGCGTCTCCGTGCTGGGAGTGCGAAACGCCCGCTATGCTATCACCATGGCTCCGGACGACTCGACCCGCGGCGTCACGCTGCGGCTGCGCGACGACACGGTCGTCACGATTCGCCCGATTCGTCCCGCCGACGAGCCGCTGATGGTCACCTTTCATGCCGGTGTGTCGCCGCGGTCGGTGTATCAGCGCTACTTTCATCTGAGCACGCTCGAGCAGCGAATCACGCATACGCGGCTCGCGCTGACCTGCCGCGTGGACCCGGCCGTGGGCCTCGCCCTCGTGGCCGAGCACACCTCGGCCGACGGCGTGCCCGCCGTCGTGGCACTCGGCCGTCTGACGCGCACCGAGCCGGAAGGGTCAGCAGAAGTGGCGCTGCTCGTCGTGGACCGCTGGCACGGGCTCGGCCTGGGCACGGCGATGATGCACGCGCTCGTCGACGGTGCCCGGGAGCTGGGCGTGCGCCATCTCTACGGTGAGATGCTGGCCGACAACGACGCCATGCGCGCCGTGGTGCGGAGGGCTGGCTTCGTGATTCGGGCCGTGCCGGGCGATGCGGCCGTGCTGCGGGCCGAGCGCACCGTCGGCTGAGCGCCGGGGGATTATCGCGGCCGGGGCGCAGGGGGCGCCAGTGGCCCCAGTGGCGCTGGCGGCGCGGGCGGTGCGGGCGGCGCCTCCGGTGCGATGAGGGCTCCGGCCCACTCGCGGAGACGCGCGAGCTCACCCGGCCACTCGGGACCGAACTCCTGGCGGAGTTCCTGCGCGACCTCGCGTTGCACCTCGCGCCCCAGCTGTTCGAAGTTCAGCACGCCGCGCTTGCGGCCGCGGGCATCTTCCCGCTCCTGCTCGCGATTCCGCAGCGCGCCCTTGGCCACGTGGATGTCGCCCTGGAACGACTGCAGCTCGACGCGTGCCGAGCCGGCGCCGAGCGTGAAGTTGAAGCGCTTGTTGCCGTCGCGGCTGCCCATGCCGTCGGGCAACGTCACTGGGAAGTCGCTCGAGAAGTCGCCGCCGAAGGTGCGCACGAACACGGTGGCGTTGGCCTGTGCGCCAAGACTCACGCGAATGTCGCCGTTGTGGGTGGTGACCCGGTAGGTGCCCTTGTCCGCGGTGGGGCCTTCGAAGCGCACGTCGCCGTTCACGGTCGACACCTCCAGGCTCGCCGCCTTCGAGTTCGACACCACCACGTCGCCGTTGACCGTTTCGGCGACCACGTCGCCCGACACGCCGGCAATCGTGATTGAGTCGTTCACGGTCGTGGCCTGCACCTTGCCCGAAGAGTTCTCGACGCGGATCTCGCCCTCGATCGAGCGCAGCGTCACCGCCCCCGAGCCGCCCTTGAGCGTGATGTCGCCGCCCACGGTCTCCACGTTGACTTCGGCGCTCGTGCCCTGGATGTCGGCCGCCAGGTAGGTGCCCGACACGTTCACGGGCATCCAGCGGGGCACGGTGATCACGAAGTCGATGAGGCCGGCGGGTCCGCGCGACCCCGAGGTGGCCCGTGCCCGCACCCGCACGGTGTTGTCAGCGTTCTGCACGTCGATACGCTCGCGCGAGCTGTGGTTGGCCTGCACCCGCACGGCATCACGATCCCACGCGCGCACGCTGACCTCACCGGCTTGATTCGACAGCACGAGCCGGGTGCCCTTGGCCACATCCACCGTCTGATCCGATTGCGGCGTCTGCGATTCCGGTCCTCCCGGCCGCGCCTGCACGGGCGGTTGCGCGGGTTGAGGGGCAGCCGCCGGCTTGGCCTGGGGCGCGGGCGGCGCGTCGGCGGCGCGCGCGACAGCGGGGATGGGGGCAGACACCGCGAACAGGGCGGCGAGCAGCAAGGGGCGGGCGGGCATGGGCGTCAGTCTCCTTCGGTGATGAGCGCGGCCTTGCGCAGCAGTTGCAGCTTGCGCTGGCGCACGTCGGCCAGCTGGGCGTTCAGCAGCGGATTGGCCGGGTCGCTGGCCAGGGCCGCGCGCGCTTCCTGCACGGCCTCGTCGATGATCCGCAGGTTGCGCTCGAGCACGAGCACGGTGCGGGGATTGAGCTCGTGGCGCTGATCCTGCAGCACGCGCTCGAGGTCGCCCACGGCCGCGTCGTATTGCGCGTCGGCGAAGCTCACCGTGGTCACACTGGCATCCGGCGCATCGAACGGCTCGACCTGCGCCAGCACCGGCGTCGGGCCCGGCACGGGCACCGGTGCCGATCCGCGCTGATAGAGCAACGCGCCGCTCAAGGCGGCGATGACCGAGGCGGCGAGGGCCAGTTCGGGCACACCCAGGGACACCCGGCGGCGATACCAGGCGAGCTGGACCACCGGGGCACGGGATGGCGCCCCGGTGGTCCCCGCCAGCGTGGCCTCCGGTGCCGAGAGGCGCGCGGCGATGCCGGGCCAGAGATCGGCCGCCGGCACGGCGGTGTCGGCGGCCCAGCGTGTGACGTCGTGTCGCAGCCGTTCGAGGTCGGCCACGACGGCGCGGCAGTCCGCGCAGGTCGCGAGGTGATCGGCCACGGCTCGGGCCGCCGAGGCGTCGAGGTCGCCGTCGAGGTAGGCCGAGAGCGCGTCGGTGCAATGCGGAGCGAGGCTCATGCGCGGGCCTCCCGTGAGAGATGGCCACGCAGCGACATGCGGGCGCGGTGGAGTTGGGATTTCGAGGTGCCGACCGACACCCCGAGCAGCGTGCCGATTTCCTCGTGTTTGTAGCCTTCCACGTCGTGCAGCACGAAGACCGCGCGGGCGCCGGGCGGCAACCGGTTGACGGCGCCGTGCAGATCCATGCCCGCGTCCCAGCCGCGCACGGCTTCGGTGGGGGCCGGCATCCGGGTGAGGGCGTCGTCGCCATCGGCCAGGAAGCGGTCGCGCGCCGTGCCCAACGTGCGGAAGCGCTCGATGATCACGTTCACCGCCAGGCGGTGCACCCAGGTGGCCAGTGACGACTCGCCGCGAAAGCCGCCGAGCTTCTGCCACACCCGGACGAAGATGTCCTGGACCAGTTCGTCGGCGCTGTCGGCGCCGGCCATGCGTCGGGCGAGGGCGAGGATGCGAGGCACGTGGGTTCGGTAGAGGCGCTCGAAGGCCGCCGCGTCACCCGCAACCGCGCGGGCGACGTCGTCGGCCTCCGACTCGGGCCGGGAGTGAAAAGTTGAGGTCACACCGCGGTCCAGGCGCTTCGGCTCCGTTACCCCATTTGATGGTGGGGCGTGCCGTAGGGTTGGAAGCGGGTTACGGTCCGGTTTTCGGCCGCGAAAAGTCCACCTTCGGCACTTCTTTCGCCTCGGGCGGAGCCTCGAAGAGCGGGTAGTCCTGGAAGCGGAAGATGGCGTTGGTGACGTTGGCGGGGAACTTCCGTCGCGACGTGTTGTATTCCTGCACGCGCTCGTTGTAGCGCATCCGCTCGGTGGCGATGCGGTTCTCGGTGCCGGCCAGTTCGTCGGTCAGCCGGGCGAAGATGGCGCTCGACTTCAAGTCGGGATAGGCCTCGACCACCACGAGCAGGCGCGACAGCGCACTCGACTGCTCGTTGGCCGCCTGCATCGTCTCCTGCGGATTGCGGGCGCCGGCCAGCTTGGCGCGCGAGTCGGCGATGGCCTGGAACACGTCGCGTTCCTGCTGAGCGAAGCCCTTGGTCGTCTCGACCAGGTTGGGAATCAGGTCGCTCCGGCGCTTCAGCTGGTTCTCCACCTGCGCCCACTGCGCCTTCACGGCTTCTTCCTGGCTGACGAACGTGTTGTACGAACATCCGCTCGACGCGGTTGCCGTCACCAGCACCAGTGCCGCCATCACTACCTGTCGCATGACTCCTCCTCCACCGAACGCGCAACCAACCGGCCGCCGCGTCTACCACGACGCGCCACCGCCGCCGCCGCCACTGCGGCCGCCGCCGAATCCGCCGAAGCCGCCCGACGATCCGCCCCAGGAGCCGCCGCCGCCCCAGGAGCCTCCATAGTAGCCTCCGCCCCACGGACCAACGCCGCCGCGCCACGAGCGCTTCCGGCCGCGGCCGGAGCGGTTGAGCAAGGGCAGCACGATGAAGAACACGACGAAGAGCAGCAGCATGCGGTTCGGCGATACGGGGTCGCGGGTGCTGCTCGGCGCGTCGCGCACCTCGATGCCCTCGACGGTGACGTTCCGGTCGGCGGCGATGCGTTCGATGACCCGCGACGTGCCGGCCAGCAGGCCCTGGCCGTATTCGCCCTGCCGGAAGTAGGGCGTCATCACCTCGCGGCTGGTCTCGCCGGCGAAGCCGTCGGTGACCACCCCTTCGAGGTCGTAGCCCACTTCCATCCAGACCTGCCGGTCGTCGAGTCGCGAGCAGCACGAGCAGGCCGTTGTCCTTGCCCTTCTCGCCGATGCCCGCGGCCGCCGTTCTCGAACATCTTCGTGGCGTAGGTGCGCACGTCGGGCCAGGGCTGGAAGGTCTTCACCGTGGCCACGACCACCACGTCGCCGCTGGCGGCGCGCAGCGCGCGGATCAGGCGGTCGAGGGCCTGCGCCGACGCCGGATCGATCACCTGGGCGAAGTCGTTGACGGGCGCGGTGAGGGCCGGCGGCGGGTCCTGGGCGGTGAGCGGGGCCGTGCTGGCGAGCCACAGCAGCCCGATCGCGAGGCTCGCCGCGGCGCGTCCGGCGGTGCGTGGCCGGGTCACCGGTCGGGCCACTCGTCGATGTGCCGCGCGAGCTGCTCGATGGCGGCCAGATAGGCGGGGAAGAGCCGGCCGGCGTCGACGCCGCTGCCATCGACGTCGTGGGCGATGTGCAGCACGTCGGAGACGACCGCGGCATCCAGCAGCAGGCGCCCGGCCGCCCACGCCGCCAGCGCCTGCCCTTCGAGCCGCTGCGCGTCGAGCCGCGCCAGCAGGCTCAAGAGGGCGCGGAACTCCGCGGCCGATTCCACCACCACCCGCACCACGTCGCGCGGCGCCCCGGCGGCTTCCATGTAGTCTTCGCGCACGTGCAGCAACAGGCTGCGCACCTGACCCTCGCAGGCGCGCCGCAGGTCGCCGGTGGCCACGACGAGTCCGGCAAAGGGGTCGTCGCCGAAGTGGGTCTCGTGGTTGGCGATGATCTCGCCGAATTCCACGGGGAACACGTCGAGCGAGCGTGCGAATTCCTGTCGCGTCAGCACTACTGGCGTGGCGGCGCCCGCCTGGCGCCACCGCTTGACCCGGGCCGCGCACGAGGTCAGGTCGGCGAGCGCCAGCGACTGCACGAGCGCCAGGCTGGGGCGCGGCGACACCGACGGTGCATAGGTGACGAAGGCGTGCAGGCGCGCGCCGAAGATGTCCTGCAGATCCGCGAGCACGAGTGAGGCCACGAGTGCCGACGGAGCCGCCATAGGGCCAGTCTACTAGAATGGTGCGCCATGCGACTGCGTCAGCTCAACATCGGCTGCTTCGGCGGCGGCACCGGCCTGCCGAGCCTGCTCGGCGGCCTGAAACGCAATCCCTGGCTGCGGCTCAACGCCATCGTCACCACCTTCGACAGCGGCGGCAGTTCGGGTCAGCTGCGCGACGAACTGGGCGTGCTGCCGCCGGGCGACGTGCTGCGCTGCGCGCTGGCGCTGTCGCGCAACGAAGGCGAGGCGCGCCGCGTGCTGCTGTCGCGTCTGCCTACGCTCTTCGAGCACAAGAAGCTCGGCGGCCACACCGGCGGCAACCTGCTGCTGTCGATGATGGAGCAGTACAGCGGCGACTTCCTGGCGGCGGTCGACGGCCTGCGCGCGCTGCTCGGCTGCCAGGGCCGGGTCTGGCCGGTCAGCGTGACCCGCGCCTCGCTGTGCGCCGAACACGCCGATGGCCACATGAGCCGCGGCGAAGTCGAGGTCGACGCGTGGCAAACGGCCGGGCATGCCATCGAGCGCATCTGGCTCGAGCCGTCCGCCGACATCCATCCCGGCCGTGGCCGACGCCGTGCGCACCTTCGACGCGGTGATCATCGGGCCCGGCAGCTTCTTCACGAGCTTGATGCCCACGCTGCTCGTGGACGGCGTGCGCGACGCGCTGCATGCCATGCCCGGGCCGATCGTGTTCGTGAGCAACCTGCTCACCGAGGGCCTGGGCATGAAGGACTTCACCGCCGGTGACGCCGTGGCGTGGCTCGAGCGCACCATCGACCGCCCGGTCGACCTGGTGGTCTTCAACACCGCGCGCCTGCCCTCGGCGCTGCTCGCCAACTACGCCCGCGAGAACAAACAGCCCCTTGCGCTCGGCACCCTGCCCGCCCACACGACGCTCGTGGAAGCGCCGCTCTGGACGCGCGAGATCGCCCGCCACGATCGCCGGCGCTTGTCGCACGCGGTGTGGAGCGTGCTCAGCACGCGCGTGCTGTGATCGGCCCAGCGAAGGAGACGGACATGCGAGCGATGACGCGACGGGCGAGTGGCGCAGTGCTGGGGCGTGCGGTTGTGGCGGCGGCACTCGCCATGGCGGCGGTCATCCACGCGCAGTCGGCGCCCGCGGCCGCGCCGCCCACGGCCGCCGTGATCGCCGGCCTCGAGGCCAAGCGCGCGCACTTCGGCGAGGTGGCGCTCGCCATCTGGAACTTCGCCGAAGTCGGCTATCAGGAGGAGCGGAGCAGCGCGCTGCTGCAGCGGCAACTCGCCTCCGCCGGCTTCGCGGTGACCGCTGGCGTCGCCGACATGCCGACGTCGTTCGTGGCCACCTACGGCAGTGGCGCACCGGTCATTGGCATCCTGGCCGAGTTCGACGCGCTCCCCGGCCTGTCGCAGGCGGCCACGCCCGGCCGCAAGGCGCTGGTCGAGAACGGCGCCGGGCATGGCTGCGGCCATCATCTGTTCGGCACGGCCTCGGTGGCCGCGGCCGCGGCCGTGAAGGACTGGCTGGCGGCGAGCGGACGCGCGGGCACCATCAAGGTGTTCGGCACGCCCGCCGAGGAAGGCGGCGCCGGCAAGGTCTACATGCTGCGCGCCGGACTGTTCGACGGCGTCGATGCGGTGGTGTCGTGGCATCCCGGCGACCGGAATGCGGTGAGCGCCGACAGCTCGCTCGCCAACATCAACGCCAAGTTCCGCTTCCACGGCGTGGCCGTCGCATGCCGCCGTGGCCCCTGAGCGCGGCCGCTCGGCCCTCGACGGCGTCGAGGCGATGGACGCGATGGTCAACATGATGCGCGAGCACGTGCCCTCCGACACCCGCATCCACTACGTGATCACGCGCGGCGGCAGTGCGCCCAACGTCGTGCCCGACTTCGCCGAGGTCTACTATTACGCGCGCCACAACGACATGCGCGTGCTCGACGCCATGTGGCAGCGGATCGAGAACGCGGCCAAGGGCGCGGCGCTCGGCACCGACACGACGGTCGAGATGGAGATCATGGGCGCGGTGTGGAACGTGCTGCCGAACAGCTACCTGGCTTCGGTGATGGAGAAACACCTGAAGGCCGTGGGCGGCTACACCTACACGCCCGACGAGCGGACCGTTCGCCGAGGGCATCCGCACGTCGTTCGACGTGACGCCTGCCGCCCATCGACTTGGCCTCGCAGGTGATGCCGATGGAACACGGCGTGGGCGGCGCGTCCACCGACACCGGCGACGTGAGCTGGCGCGTGCCCACGGTGCAGATGTCGGCGGCCACCTGGGTGCCCGGCACTTCGGCGCACAGCTGGCAGGCGGTGGCGGCCGGCGGCACGCAGATTGGCGTGAAGGGCATGATGGTTGCGGCCAAGACCATGGCTCTCACGACCATCGACCTGCTGTCGGACCCGGCGCACGTCGTGAAGGCGCGCGAGGAGTTCACCCGCGTACGCGGCGCCAATTTCACGTACACGACGCGGCTGGCCACGCGCAAGCCGCCGCTCGACTACCGGAAGTGAACCCCGCGTGCGCTACCATTCCGCACGAACCGATGATGTCCGCACTCCCCCGGAGGTTGCCGTGAACCGAATGTTTCGTGTCAGTGTCGCCGTTGCTCTGCTGGCGTTGATTGCGGCCCTGCCGGCCGCGGCCCAGACGGCCAACTACAAGATTCTCGCGACCAACAAGACCTCGACCATGGAGAAGGAGCTGAAGGACGCCGGGGCGCTCGGCTATCGCTTCGTGGCGGTGATGGGCGGTGAGACCGGCTTCGGCGGCAGCGAGGCAGTGGTGCTGCTCGAGAAGGCGCAAGATGACAAGAACACCTACAGCTACCGGCTGCTGGCCACCAATCGCACGTCGACCCTGCAGAAGGAACTGCAGGAAGCGGGCGAGGCCGGCTATCACGCCGTGGGGCAGACGGTGTTCGAGAGCATGTTCGGCGGCCGGGAAACGGTGGCGATCGTGCAGAAGAGTTCCGACCAGGCGCTGGCAGTGCAATACGAGTACAAGCTCGTGGCCACGTCGAAGACCTCGACCCTCGAGAAGGAGCTGCGCGAGGTGGTCGAGGCCGGCTTTCAGGCCATCGACCTGACCGTCGGCAAGACGGCGATGGGCGGGGCCGAGATCGTGGTCATCACGCGCCGCCCCTTGCGGGCGAGGTAACTGCCGCGCGCGGCGTTCAGCGTCGCTTGGCCTTCGGCCGGGCGGCGCGCAGTTCGAGCGCCGTGGCGATGATGCGCTGGAACAGCTTGCCGGTGTCGCCGGTCTTGGCCGGCGGGTTGCGGTGCCACAGGCCGGGCGTGTCGCCCGCCAGGATATCCGCCAAGTCGGCGCCTGGCGTCTTCACGCTGAGCGGCGCGAAGGTGGTGATGTCGAGTGGTCCCGACCACTCGTCCTTGTGCTTGATGAGCAGCCAGCTCGGCTTGCTGCTGTCGCCGTAGCCGCGCGTGCGCACCAGCGCCCAGGAGCCCTTCAGCTTGTAGCCATCGAGGCGGAACTTGAGGTCGCCCTTGCGCAGCGCCGCGTCGATGTCGGGCGACTGCGACGGTCCACGTGCCCACGTCCCACAGCATCACCACGCCGGCGCCGTAGCCTTCGGGAATCACGCCCTCGAACGACCCGTACTCGACGGGGTGGTCCTCCACCTGCATGGCCAGGCGCTTGTCGTTCCAGTCGAGCGACGGGCCCTTCGGCACGGCCCACGACAGCAGCACGCCGTCGTGTTCGAGCCGCAGGTCGTAGTGCAGGTGGCTCGCCAGGTGCTTCTGCACGCAGAAGAAGCGTTCTGCGCCGCTCGCGGCGGCCTTGGCATCGCCCGCCGGCTCGGGGCTCTTCGTGAAGTCGCGTTTCTTGCGGTACTCGTCGAGCGGCATGGGGCGGGCTGTCGCGAGGATACAATACGCCCTGCCTATGGCCAACCCGGCTCCGACCGACACGGCGTTCTTCGGCCACCCCCGCGGGCTCTCGACGCTCTTCTTCACCGAGATGTGGGAGCGCTTCAGCTACTACGGCATGCGCGCGCTGCTGCTGCTCTACATGACGGCGCCGCTCGCGGCCGGCGGCCTCGGCTTCGATGCCGCGCAGGGCGGCGCGATCTACGGGCTCTACACCTCGATGGCCTACATGGCGGCGCTGCCCGGCGGGTGGATCGCCGATCGGCTCATCGGGCAACGCCGCGCCGTGCTCTACGGCGGCATCATCATCTCGAGTGGCCACTTCGCGATGGCCGTGCCGTCGCTGGTCACGTTCTATCTCGGGCTCGTGCTGATCGTGATCGGCACCGGGCTGCTCAAGGGCAACGTGAGCGTGATCGTCGGGCAGCTCTACACGCGCCGAGGATCACCGGCGCGACGCCGGCTTCTCGATCTTCTACATGGGCATCAACCTGGGCGCGTTCCTCGCGCCGCTCGTCTGCGGCTACCTCGGGCCAGCGCGTCAGCTGGCACGCGGGCTTCGCCGCGGCCGGCTTCGGCATGGCCATCGGCGTCGTGCAGTACGTGCTCGGCGGCCGTCATCTGGGCGACAAGGGCCTGCATCCGGTGCCGGCGGCGTCGCCGCAGGCCGAGGCGGCGCTGCGGTCGAAGGCGGCGCTGTGGGGCGGTCTGTTCGTGGCGGTGCTGGCCGTGATTGGCATCGGCGGCTACACCGGCGCGCTGCCGATCACCGCCGTGGGCGTGGCCGATGCGGCTGGCGTCGGGCTGTTGCTGTCGACCGTGATCTTCTTTGCGTGGCTGCTCACGAGCAGCGAGTGGACGCCGGCCGAGCGCAAGCGCCTCGTCGTCATCGCCGTGCTGTTCCTGGCGGCGGCGCTCTTCTGGTCGGTGTTCGAGCAGGCCGGGTCGACGCTGAACCTGTTTGCCGACCGGGCCACGCGCACCGAGCTCCTCGGCCTGTCCTTTCCGAGCAGCTGGTTCCAGAGCGTGAACTCGTTCTTCATCTTCACGCTGGCGCCGGTCTTCGCCTGGCTGTGGGTCAAGCTCGCTGCGCGCGGGCAGGAGCCGTCGAGTCCCGGCAAGTTCGTCTTCGGCCTGGTGTGCGTCGGCCTCGGGTTCCTGATCCTCATGGGGCCGGCGAGCGCCTCGGCGGGCGGCGACAAGGTGAGCCCGCTGTGGCTGGTGCTGACCTATCTGCTGCACACCATCGGCGAGTTGTCGCTGAGTCCCGGTGGGCCTGAGCGCGATGACGCGGCTGGCGCCGGCGCGGATTGCCGGACTGGTGATGGGCGTGTGGTTCCTGGCCACGTCCGTCGGCAACTTCATCGGCGGCCGCGTGTCGGGCTTCTACGAATCGATGGCGCTTGCCGACGCTCTTCGGCACGGTCGGCGGCTTTGCCATCGTGGCGGCGGTGATCCTGCTGGTGTTCGTGGGCCCGATGCGCCGCATGCTCGAAGCCGAGCCGGCGGCGGAGAGGTCGTAGCTGGTCCTCCTGCTCTCGGTCTACGACCTCGGCCGCCAGCCGGTCGGGCTGGCGTTGCCGGCGGCGTGGCTGCGCCGCGCCGGGCTCGACGTGCGCGTGCACGACCTCGCGGTCGAGCGGCTGCCGGCTGACGCGCTGCAGGGCGTCACGCTCGTGGCCGTGTCGCTGCCGATGCACACCGCCACGCGTCTGGCGCTGCCGGTGATCGCCGAGTTGCGGCGCCGCCTGCCCGACGTGCCGATCTGCGCCTACGGGCTCTACGGACCGCTCAACGACGCGCGCCTGCGCGAGGCCGGCGCCACCGCGGTGTTCGGGCCCGAGTGCGAGCAGGAGCTCGTGGCGCTGGCCTGTGCGCGTGCACGGCCTCGCGCCGCGCCGCCGACGGTGCCGCGGCCGCGCGGCGTCGGCCGCTGGTGCCCGACCGCGCCGGCCTGCCGGCGCTCGACCGCTATGCGCAGTTGGTCTGGCCCGACGGCCATGCCAGCGTCGTGGGTGCGGTCGAGGCCACCCGCGGCTGCAAGCACGTGTGCCGGCATTGTCCGGTGGTGCCCATCTACCAGGGCCGCTTCCACGCCGTGCCGGTGGAGGTCGTGCTGGCCGACGTGCGCGCGCAGGTGGCGCTCGGCGCCACGCACATCACCTTTGCCGATCCCGATTTCTTCAACGGGCCCACGCATGCCGTGCGTCTCGTCGAGGCGCTGCACCGCGAGTGGCCGGCGCTGACCTACGACGTGACCATCAAGGTGGAGCATCTGCGCCGGCACGACGCGCTGCTGCCGCGCGCTGCGCGACACCGGCTGCGCCTTTGTCACCTCGGCCGTCGAATCGCTCGACGACCACGTGCTGGTGGCGCTCGACAAAGGCCACACGCGCGCCGATGTCGAAGCCGTGGCCGCCCGCTGCCACGAGCTGGGGCTGGCCCTCTCACCCACGTTCGTGGCCTTCACGCCGTGGACGACGGCGACCGGCTATCTCGCGTTCCTCGACGACATCGACGGACTGGGGCTCGTGGATCACGTGGCCGCCGGTGCAGTGGACGCTGCGCCTGCTCGTCACGCAGGACTCGGGCCTGCTCGCGCTCGACGAGATCCGCGCCGTGGCCGGCCCCTACAATCCCGCCACGCTTGACCCATCCCGTGGGTCCATGCCGACGCCCGCGTCGATGCCCTGCAGCGCGACGTGATGCAGATGGCCGGCGTGGCGCAGGGCCGGCCCGCGCCGCGCCACGTTCGAGGCCATTCGCGCGCGCGCCGCGGCCGATGTGGCCGGCGCGCCAGGGCCGCGGCCGGTGCTGCCATCGCGCGCGTCGATTCCGTACCTCACCGAGCCCTGGTACTGTTGAGCGGAGCCGACGGGAGAGCAGGTGGCTCTCCTTTAGTGCAGGGACTAGGGACTAGGGACTAGGGACTAGGGGCGGGCGATGGAGCACGGAGGCTGGCGCCCAGTCCACGCGCCCGGACACACGATGACCGATGTCACGCTGCGGCCGCGCGTGTTGTTGTGCGCGACGACCACGGGCTATCAGACGCGGATGTTCGACGAGGCGGCGACGCGGCTCGGCGTGGAGCTCGTGCTGGCGACCGATCGCTGCGACCGGCTCGACGACCCGTGGCGCGACCGCGCCGTGGCCGTGCGCTTCCACGACGAGGCCGCGTCGTTGCACGCGGTGCTGCAGGCGCTGGCGGGCCAGCGTCTCGACGGGGTGCTGGCGGTGGGCGACCGGCCGGTGGTACTGGCGGCGCTCGTGGCCGAGGCGCGGCGCCTGCCCTGGCACTCGGTGGCCGGCGCGCGCGCGAGCCGAGACAAGCGGCGCTTCCGCGCCTGTCAGCGCGCGCATGGCCTGCCCGCGCCGTGGGCGCTCACGGTGCCCGCCGGACAGGTCGACGCCGCCCGACGGCGTGTCGTATCCGTGCGTGGTCAAGCCGCTCGTGCTCTCGGGCAGCCGCGGCGTGATGCGCGCCAACGATGCCGCCGAACTGCGGGCGGCGCTGGCGCGCGTGAGCGCGCTGCTGGCGGCGCCCGACGTGCGCGAGCTGCGCGACGAGGCCGCCGAGGCGCATCCAGATCGAGGGCTACGTCGACGGCGACGAGTTCGCCCTCGAAGGGGTGATGGACCACGGCCGCCTGCATGTGCTCGCCATCTTCGACAAGCCGGAACCGCTCACTGGCCCCTACTTCGAAGAGACGGTCTATCTCACGCCCACGGCCCGCACGCGCGCCCACGCACTGGCGATCATCCCGGCCGTGACGCGAGCCGCGCACGCCGCCGGGCTCTGGCATGGCCCGGTGCATGCGGAGTGCCGCGTGCCGGCTCGGGCGAGGTCGTGGTGCTCGAAGTGGCGGCGCGGCCGATCGGCGGGCTTGTGCGCCCGGGCGCTGGCGTTCGATGGCCCCGACGGCCACGGCGTGCCGCTGGAAGAGGTGCTTGCTGGCGCAGGCGGCCGGCCTGGCGGCGCCGCACTGGCGTCCTGCCGGCGCGGCTGTGGGCGTGATGATGGTGCCGATTCCCGCGCTCAGGCGTGCTGCGCGCCGTGGCGGGGGAGGACGACGCGCGCGCCGTGCCGCTCGTGACCGGCGTGGTCGTCACGGCCAAGGTCGATCAGCGACTGGTGGCCCTGCCGGAAGGGGCGAGCTACCTGGGCTTCGTCTTTGCCGAAGGGCCCGACGACCGCGCGGTGCACAACGCCTTGCGCGAGGCCCACGCGCGCCTGCGCTTCCAGATCGACCCGGTGATCGAGGTGCAGGCGCCGGGCGCGTGAGACACAGGCCGGCTGGAATCTACTTCGAACGCGGCGGCACGTAGCCCGGCGGCATCGGCGCGCTCTCGCTGAAGAAGAACTCTTCCATGTGCTTCAGGATGAGTTCCTGGCCTTCCTTCTGCCAGGGCATCAGGCGGTATTCGTTGAGGATCATCTTCTGGCGTTCTTCCCACAGCTTCCAGGCCCTGGCCGACACCTGTTCGAAGATGCGTTGGCCGATCGGGCCTGGCCAGGGCGGGGTGTCCAGGCCGGGCAGTTCCTCTTGCAACTTCACGCACTGCACCATGCGGCCGCCGCCTGCAGCGGGCGCGTCGTGATGGTGGTGCGGGTGATCGGAATGGTCGCCACTCATGGCCGCGATTGTACCTGCGACCAGAGGCGCGCGCTCGTCGTATCATGCGAGTTCACGCCCGTGACTCCCGAAGATCGCCATCGCGTGTGCTGGTACAGCCGGCGCACGCCCACCATTCCCGCCGGACTCGGCCTGCACACCATCATGGACGGCCAGCTCTTGTACTGCGCCCATCCGATGTTGTGGCCGATCGTCGGCTATGAGTTCGACGTCACCAACTGCACCGACTGCGACTACTTCCGGCCGGGGCGATCGACGACGCCGAAATAGCTGACCTGGCGTCGCAACTCAGCTGGAGCGTAGACGTCAAAAGCGCATTGTTTTGATTCGCATTTGGTCCCAAGCGAATCAAAACAATTCGAATTGGCAGTTGTCTGCGGACATCTTTGCGCCGCTAGCCCTCCTGTTTTCAGCAACATACGCCACCGCGCCAGTGTGCGAAAGTTTGGTACAGGGATTGCCCAGCTAGTAGCTGAGCGAAGGGAGCAATCCGTGAACGAAAAGCCGAAAGCACGTCGGGGTTTTGCGTCGATGTCCGTGGAGAAGCAGAGGGAGATCGCCAGCAAGGGCGGCCGGGCAGCACATGCCAAAGGCACCGCCCATGAGTGGTCGTCAGGTGAGGCGCGCGACGCCGGCCGCAAGGGCGGCATGGTGAGTCGCGGCGGGCGTGGGAAGCTGCCGTCGTCGAGCGAATCGGTGGTCTAGCGCGCCGCCAGTCGCACGATCTGGACGCGCGCGTCGTTGAAGCACGCGCCGCCACCCAGATCGGTGAGCGAGTCGGGCACGAGGGCGTTCGACGTGAGGCGGTTGGCGGTGTGTCGTCGCCACACGCCTTTCGGGAACGCCACCGTGCCGGCTCGCACCAGGCCGGTCACCTTGACCGGGCACTCGAGCGTGCCCAGGTCGTTGAAGATCGCGTACTTCGTCGCCGTCCTCGATGCCCCGCGCCGTGGCGTCGTCGGGGTGAATCTCGAGGCGCACCGTGGGCCGCTCGAGTTCGCCCAGCGTCGAGCTCACCGTGCGTTCCGACGCCGGTGAGATCAGCGCGAGCGGGTATGCCGCCGTGGCCGGATCGGGGATGTAGGCGTAGAGGCCGTTGGGCGCTTCGGCCGAGAGGGCATCCGACCACAGGTGCACCTTCTGGTCGCCCGTGCGCGGGAACACGTCCACGAACTGAATCGGCCGGCCGCCGTGGGGCGGTTCAGCGGTGCCCAGGTCGGCCACGCTCTGGCTGATGGCCGGCGGCAGGCCGGCAATCACCGCCAGCATCTGATCGAGTTCGCCGTCGGCATCACCGTCGCGCCTGAGATCCAAGCGGGCCGCCAGGTCGCTGAACACGTCGACGTTCGGCCGCGACTCGGCCACCGGCTCGATGACCGGCCGCGCGAGTTGCAGCGTGATCGGGCCGTAGCTCTTGGCGAAGTCGTAGTGTTCCAGGAATGTCGTGGCCGGCAACACGACGTCGGCGTAGACCGCCGTGTCGGTCAGCACCTGATCGAAGACCACGGTGAAGAGATCCTCGCGCGCCAGCCCGGACAAGACGCGCTGCTGATCGGGCAGGGTGACGGCTGGATTGCAGTTGTAGACGAACAGTCCGCGAATCGGCGTGCCTTCCGGCTCGCAGCAGCTCGCGGCCCACGCGGTTCATGTTCACGACCCGCGTCGTCACCTTCGGCGTCGCGGTTCCAGGTGTCGGTGATGCCCCACGACGACGAGTTGCTCATCGAGTAGCCGCCGCCCCGCACGCCGAACTTGCCGCCCACGGCGGGTAACGCCATCACCGCCATGGCGGCATTGCCGCCGTTGCGATTGCGTTCGAGCCCCCAGCCGCACTTCACGAGGGCGGGCGAGGTCGTGGCATAGAGCCGCGCCACCTGTTCGATCTGCGCCGCCGGCACGCCGCTCACCTCGGCGGCCCGTGTCGAAGGTCCACGGCGCGGCCCGTTCGCGCAGGCGATCGGCGCCCGTCGTGTGCGCGTCGAGGAACGCCTGGTCAGTGGCGCCAGTCTCGAAGAGATGCCGGTGGAGGGCCAGCGCCACGACCACGTCGGTGCCGGGCCTGAGCGCCAGGTGGATGTCGGCTTGCCGCGCCACCGTCGTGGCGCGCGGATCGACCACGACGATGCGAGCGCCACGGTCGCGCGCCTCCTTCAGGTAGGGCATCAGATGGATGCCCGAGGCCGCGGGATTGGCGCCCCACACCAGGATCACCTTGGCCTCGGGGTAGTCCTGGTAGGTCACCGACGGCATCTTGCCGTAGAGGCCGAGATTGGCGACGCCCGTGGGCGCCGCGCACACCGTGCGCGCCAGGCGCGCGGCACCGAGACGGCGGAAGAGCACCGCGTCGGCCGTGTCCTGCGTGAGCAGGCCGTTCGAGCCGCCGTAGCAGAGCGGCAGGATCGCCTCGCCGCCCGACTCCGCGCGAATCGCGGAGAGCCGCGTGGCGATGAGGTCGAGCGCGTCGTTCCAACTGGTGCGGCGGAAACGGCCCTCGCCCTTGGGACCGACCCGCACGGCGGGAAAGTGCAGCCGGTCCTCGCCGTAGATCCGGCGGTCGAAGCGCCGCACTTTGGCGCAGATGTAGCCGTTCGTGACGGGATTGGCCGTGCCGCCGTCGATGGTCGTGATGCGCCCGCCCTTCACCGTGACCTGCAGCGTGCAGGCGTCGGGACAATCGAGCGGACAGGCCGTTTCGACGGTGGCTTCAGGCGGCGCGACGGCGGGACGAATGGCCATGCGCCATCTTATCGCGGCGGGCCGGGCGCGAGGTCCGCGGGCGCCGCGCACGCGGCGCGCTACGAGGGCGGGCGCACCCGCACGCGCGTGCCGTCGGCCATCTCGCGCAGGGCCTGGAACGGGCCCGACACGACCGAGGCGCCTTCGGGCACGCCCTCCACCTCGATCGACAGGCCGCCGATCACGCCGGTCGTCACCTTCGTGAAGGCGGCGGTGCCGTCGGTGACCACGAACACGCCGGTGTCGGCACCGCGCTGCACCACGGCCTGCAGCGGCACGACGAGCACGTTGGCCCGCTCGGCCACGAGAATCTCGGCGTCGCAGGTCAGCCCGGGCCGCAGGGCCGCGGTGTCACCCGCCAGGCGCACCTTCACGCGGAACTCGCGGGCGGCGGCCTGCGTGCCCACCTGCGGCAGCGCGCTCGCGCCGATCTCGACGACGCGGCCGGGAAACTTCTGGCCGTTGGCGGCATCGATCGTGACCGTGGCGCGGTTGTCGAGCGCGAGGCGCAGCACGTCGGCCTCGGCCACCTTCACTTCGGCGTTGATCGCGCTCAGGTCGGACACGGTCATCAGGATCGTGCCGGGCTGGTTCTGCACGCCGATGACGACCATCTCGCCTTCCTCGACGTCGAGGCGCGTGACCACGCCGTCGATGGGCGCGGTGATCTCGGTCTTGTCGAGCAGGTCGCGCGCGCGCGTCTGTTCGGCCCGGCCCTGCGTGACGCGGCGTTCGGCGGCGTCCGCGGTCTGGGCGGCGCGGGCCACGGCGGCGCTGGCGGCCGCTCGACCTGCGCGGCGGCGCTGTCGGCGTTGGCCAGTGGCGGTGTCGAGGTCGGATTGCGGGATGAGGCCGGCGGTGCGCAGGTCCTTGGCGCGGGCCAGGGCCTTCTGGCTCTCGGAGGATCGGGCGCGCGGCGGCGTCGAGTTCGGCCTCGGCGGCGCGGGCCTGGTCGGCCAGGCCGCGGGCGTCGGCCTCGAGGGCGCCGAGGCCGGCGGCAGGCGGCGGCGGCGGAACTGGCCGCCTGCACGCGGTCGATGCGCGCCAGCACCTGTCCCGCCTTCACGCGATCGCCTTCCTTCACGCTCAGTCCCACCAGGCGGCCCATCGCGCTCGAGCCGATGTCGGCGTAGCGGGTGGCCACGATCTCGCCCGAGGCGGTGACGAACGACTGCAAGGAGGCGGTGCGGCCGACAGCGGCCACGTCGATCTCGCGGGCGTCGGGACCACGCTGGCGGGAGCAGAAGAAGAGCGGCAGCGAGTCCGACGAGGACCTACGGCGAGTCAGGATACGGCGCGGCGTCATCACGGTAAGTGTATGCTTCTGACGCACCTATGGCCGCGGAGGGTCCCCGATGCGCGGGGGCCGGATGCTCGGGCATCCGCGTCCAAGGTGTGACGCCATGCCTGCCCCATCGCGGATCCGCATCCTGGCCGACGCCGTCAGCCAAGGCGTCACGGCCGTCACTGCCCATCGCCTGCGCTCGGCCCTCGGCGCGCTGGCCATTGCCGCCGCCGTGGCCACCATCGTGGTCGTCGTCGCCGCGCTCGACGGCGTGGCGGCCTATGCGCGCACCACCACGGCGCGCTCGTTCGGCTCCGACACCTTCCTGATCGCGCAAGTGGCCTCGCCCGGCCGCGTCACCCGCCGCGAGCTGCAGCAGCAGTTGCAGCGCAACCCGGCCATCCGCCGCTCGGAGCTGACGGTCGTGGAACGTCTGGCCGGCGGCCTCGTGCAGTACGCGCCCAACGCGCAGACCACGGCCGAAGTGGCGGCGGGCGGCCGCACCTTCGAGAACGGCGCCATCACCGGCACCACCTCGGCGCTCGTCGAACTGCGCGACCTGGCGATCGTGCGCGGACGCTTCTTCCGGCCCGACGAAGACCGGCGCGGCGCGGCCGTGGCGGTGATTGGCACCGATGTGGCCGACGCGCTCTTCCCGTCGCAGGATCCGCTGGGCACAGTACCATCCGCGTGGCCGGCCGGCGGTTCGAGGTGATCGGCCTGCAGGACAAGCTCGGCAACTCCGGCGGGGCCTCGCTCGATCGCTACGTGTGGATGCCGATCGCCGCTTACGAGCGCGCGTTCGGCGCGCCGCGCAGCCTGCAGATCTTCGCCAAGACCATGGGCGACCGGCCCTCGGTCGTCGGCGAGGACCGGGCGCGCATCTCGTTCCGGGCAGCGCGGCGCCTGGCGCCCGGCGCCGCCGACACGTTCGACCTGCTCACGCCGGATGCCGCGCGCGGCTTCGTGCTGAACCTGTCGCAGCGCATCGGCGCGGCGGCCGCGCCCATCTCGGCGATGGCCTGCTGGCGGCGATCGTCGTCGTGACCAACACCGTGCTGGTCTCGGTCACGACCCGCACCCGGGAGATCGGCGTGCGGCGCGCCCTGGGCGCCACGCGCGCGCAGATCATGCGCGAGGTGCTGGCCGAGGCCGTGGTCGTGGCGGTGGTCGGCGGCGCAGTCGGCGCCGCTGTGGCGAGCGCTGTGGTCGCCGTCCTGTCGTCGTCGCTCGGCGTGCCGATTGCCGTGCGCACCGGCACCGTGGTGCTCGGGGTGGCGGCGTCGGCCCTGAGCGGCATCCTGGCGGGCTGGTATCCCGCCCGGCGCGCCACCCGCCTCGACGTGATCACCGCGCTCAGGACCGAATGATGGCGGCCGTTACCGCGCGACCCGCCCTCGGCTCGCCTCGCTGGGCGCGCTCGCTGCGCGAAGCCGCGCGCCTGGCGTGGGACTCGCTGCGGGCGCAGCCGGCGCGCTCGGGCCTGGCCATCGCGGGCGTCGTCATCGGCATCGTCACGGTGGTGCTCGTGGCCTCGGTGCTCGTGGGCCTGCGCAACAGCGTGGCGCAGCTCTTCCGCGAACTCGGCACCGACAACATCTTCGCGTTCCACCGCAACGGCGACCCCTACACGCCGGCGTCGGATCGCGACGCGCTGCGCCGGCCGTTGCGGCCGTCGGACGCCGCCACCATCGAGCGGCTGGCGCACGGCGGTGCGCGACGTCGGCGTGCAGCTGCTCGTGCCGGCCGTGACCGCCACGCGCACCATCACGGCGCGCGCCGGCGGCAACGAGTCCGATTCGGTGCTGATCGAAGGCGTGTCGGCCAACTTCTTCGACGTCACGGGCGCCGAGTTCGCGGCGGGCCGGCCCTTCACCGACGTGGAGAATCGCGTGCGTGGCGCCGGTGGCCGTGCTCGGCGCCAATGTGGCCGAGGCGCTCTTCGGGGCCGAGGATGCGGTGGGGAAGGCGTTTCTGCTCGGCGGCGAGCGGCTCTACGTCGCCGGCGTGCTGGCCAAGCGGAAGGGCACGTTCTTCGGCGAGAACCGCAACGACAACGTGGTCTCCCTGCCGGTGGCCACGGCCAGCCGGCGCTTTCCCGAAGCCGAGAACACCGTGCTCTATGTGCGTGCCAAACCGGGCGTGCGCGAGAGCGCGCGAGCCGAGGCGGAGACCATCCTGCGACTGCTGCGCGGCGTGCGCGACGACGAGCCGAGCGACTTCACGCTGTCGACGTCGGACCAGATCATCGCGCAGTTCGATCGGCTCGGCTATCAGATCTTCCTCGCCACCGTGGGCCTTGCCGCCGTCAGCCTGGTCATTGGCGGCATCGGCATCGCCAACGTGATGGTGATGAGCGTCACCGAGCGCACGCGTGAAATCGGCGTGCGGCTGGCCATTGGCGCCCGCCGGCAGGAGGTGCTGCGGCAGTTCCTGTTCGAGGCGGCGATGCTGTCTGGCGCCGGCGGCGTGGCGGGGGTCGTGACGGCCACGTTGCTCGGCCTCGTGGCCACGGCGGTTGCGCCCGTCGTTTCCGGCCGTGCCGCCGCTGTGGGCCGTGGCGTCGGGGCTCGGCACGTCGGTGGGCGTCGGTGTGCTCGCCGGCTACTGGCCGGCCCGGCGCGCGGCGTCGCTCGACCCGGTGGAGGCGCTGCGTTACGAATGAGCGCCCGCGTGCCGCACGTGGTCGTGGTCGGTGGCGGCTTTGCCGGACTGGCCGCGGCGAAGGCGCTGCGCCGGGCGGCCGTGCATGTGACGGTCGTCGACCGCCGCAACCACCACGTGTTCCAGCCGCTCCTCTACCAGGTGGCCACGGCCGGCCTGTCGCCGGCCGACATCGCCGCGCCGATTCGCTGGATCCTGCGCCGCCAGGCCAACCTGCGCGTGTTGCTCGGCGAGGTCGTGGCCATCGACACCGCCGCGCGCCGCGTGACCCTGGCCGACGGTCCGGCACTCGACTACGACGGGCTCGTGGTGGCGACCGGCGTGACGCACGCCTACTTCGGCCACGACGACTGGGCGGCGCACGCGCCGGGCTTGAAGACGCTCGACGACGCCGTGGCCATTCGCCGGCGGGTGCTGCTGGCGTTCGAGCGGGCCGAAGCGGAACCCTCACCGGCGCGCCAGCGCGAGCTGCTCACGTTCGTGGTGATTGGCGGCGGGCCGACCGGCGCCGAGATGGCCGGCGCCATCGCCGAGATCGCGCGGCAGGCGCTGCGCCACGAGTTCGATGCCATTGCCCCGCACACGCGCGCGCGTGCTGCTGCTCGAGGGTGGGCCGACCATCCTGTCGACCTACGTCGAGTCGCTCAGGGCGTCGGCGCGAGCCGCGCTGACCGCGCTCGGGCGTCGAGGTGCGCGAGGGCGCCACCGTGACGCACGTCGGCGACGGGGAGGTGCGGCTCGGTGACGAGCGGATTGCCGCCGGCACGATCGTGTGGGCGGCCGGCGTGCAGGCCTCCCCTGTGGGACGCATGCTGGGCGCGCCCGTGGACCGCCTGGGGCGGGTGCAGGTGCTGCCCGACCTGTCGCTGCCCGGCCATCCGGAGGTGTTCGTGGCCGGCGATCTGATGCATCTGCCCGACGCCACGTGGCCAGCTCGTGCCGGGCGTGGCGCAGGCCGCCATGCAGGCGGGGCGCGCGGCGGCCCGCAACCTCCAGCAGCGTTTCGCGGACGCGCCGACGGCGCCGTTCGTCTATCGCGATCTGGGCGCGATGGCCACCATCGGCCGGGCCAGCGCCATTGCCGACCTCGGCTGGATCCGCCTCACCGGCTATCCCGCCTGGCTCGCCTGGCTGTTCCTGCACCTGGTGTTCTTGATTGGCTTCAAGAACCGGATCGTGGTGCTCGTGCAGTGGCTGGTGGCCTACGTCACGCGCCAACGCGGCGTGCGTCTGATCACCGGGGACAAGGAGTGCTAGCGTTCGAGGCGGAGGACGCGGCCGGGCAAGCGTGTCGGCGAAGGTGCCGCGCGTGCGGATGACGCGGCCGTTGACGACGATGGTCTCGAAGCCGGCGGCGATCTGGTGCGGGTTCTCGTAGGTGGCGGTCTCGGCAACCTGGGCCAGGTCGAAGACCAGCAGGTCGGCGAAGGCGCCTTCGCGGACGGCGCCGCGGTCCTTCACGCCGAAGACCTCGGCGGCAAGCGCGGTCATCGAGCGGATGGCGAAGGGCAGGTCGACGACCTGACGTTCGCGCACGTAGCGTTGCAGCTTGCGCGGGAACGCGCCGTACGACCGGGGGTGCGGTTTTCCTTCGGTCACGGGCTGCAGGCCGCCGTCGGTGCAGGTCATGGTCCACGGCTGGCGCATGATGAGCGCGATGTCGTCCTCGGACATGTTGAACGACACGAGTCCGGCGTCGCCCTTCTCGAGCAGCGTGAGCGCGTACTCCTCGGGCGCCAGGCCGGCCGCCTCCGCCAAGGTCCGACAGCCGCTTGCCTTCGATGGAGGTATCGGGGTCGTACTCCGACACCAGGAAGGTGTCCGCGCCGCCCCGCCGCGCGAGGTTGGCCTTCACCTCGTCGCGCACCTTGCCGCGCAGTTCGCCGGTGACGCGGCGCAGCATCACCTCGCGCCCGCCCACCTGGGCCCAGCGCGGCATCAGCGCGCCGACGATGCCGGTGCCGCTGGCCTCGTAGGGATACTGGTCGGCGAAGACCTTCACGCCGCGCGCGCGCGCCGCCTCGATGTGCGCGACGAGCGTCTTCGACAGCCCCCAGCTGGTGGGACCAAGCGCCTTCATGTGCGTGACGACGCCGGTGAGGCCGCTCTGTCTCGGCGATCTCGATCACCTCATCCACGGCGGCCACGACGCCCACGCCGTAGTCGGCCTCGTCGCGGATGTGGCTGGAGTAGCTGCCCCGGAACGGCGCCACTTCCCGGGCCATCGCGATCACTTCGGCGGTCTTCGAGTAGCTGCCGGGCGCGTAGTAGAGACCGCTCGACAACCCGAAGGCGCCAGCGCGCATGCCCGCGCGCACGAGCGCGTTCATCTGCGCCTGTTCGGCGGGGGTGGGATCGCGGTCGGTCATGCCCAGCACCGCGCTTCGCACCGAGCCGTGCGGCACCATCAGGCCGACGTTGAGGCCGATGCCATCGCGTTGGTAGGCGGCGCGCTGGGCGGCGAGGTCGACGGGACCACCGCCGTCGGGGTTCACGAGCACGGTGGTGATGCCCTGCGCCAGCACCGGGCGTCCCTGCTTCAGCGCGGTGCTGGCGAGTCCGGGCCCCGCGTGCGAGTGCACGTCGATGAACCCGGGCGTGACATACCGTCCGCTGGCGTCGATCACCGTGGCGGCCGTGGCCGCGGAGAGATCGCCCACGGCGCGGATGCGATCGCCGGTGACGCCGACGTCGGCGCGTCGCGCCGCCGCGCCCGTGCCGTCCACCACCAGCCCGCCGCGGATGAGCACGTCAAAGCGAACCTGCGCGAGCGGTCGCGTCGGCCAGGTCGCGGTGAGCGCCACCGCGACGACGCTTGCGGCAATGGACCATCGTCGATGCATGTCAGGCCTCGCGCCGTGTTGCCCTATCCCGATCCCTAGTCCCTAGTCCCTAGTCCCTGGGTCTTCAGCGGATATCTGCGTCGCCACGTAGTCGTCCACGAGCGCCTGGAAGGCCGCCGCGAGTTCTTCGTAGCTGCCGCGCAGGTGGAGTGGTGCTGGCCGTCGATGAACACCGGGCACGTCGGCGCTTCGCCGGTGCCGGGCAACGAGATGCCGATGTTGGCGGCCTTCGATTCGCCCGGCCCGTTCACCACGCAGCCCATCACCGCCAGCGTGAGCGTCTCCACGCCGTCGCGCGTGGCCTTCCACTCGGGCATGCGCTCGCGGATGTAGTCCTGCACGCGCTCGGCCAGTTCCTGGAACGTGGAACTCGTCGTGCGGCCACAGCCGGGGCAGGCGGTGACGCTCGGCGCGAACGAGCGCAGGCCCATCGCCTGCAGGATCTCGCACGACGCGTAGACCTCTTCACGGCGATCGCCGCCGGGCCGCGGCGTGAGCGACACGCGGATGGTGTCGCCGATGCCTTCGTGGAGCAGCACGCCCGAGCGCCGCCGCCGACCAGGTGAGGCCCTTGATGCCCATGCCGGCTTCGGTGAGCCCCAGATGCAGGGGCTGCGTGGTCTGTTTCGCGAGGGCGCGGTAGACCTGGATGAGATGCGCGGGCTTCGAGACCTTGCACGAGATGATGATCTGGTTGACCGTGAGGCCGCTCTCGAGCGCAAGGGCGGTCGACTGCACGGCCGACAGCACCATGCACTCGTTCAGGATGTCGTCGGAGGTCAGGCCGAGGTTGCGGTCGGTGTTCTCCTGCATCCGCGCCATGACCAGCTCTTGATTGAGCGAGCCGCCATTGACGCCGATGCGCACCGGCTTGCCGTGGCTGGCGGCCACCGCGCAGATGGTGGCGAACTGCTCGTCGCGGCGCTTGCCAGTGCCGACGTTGCCGGGATTGATGCGGTACTTGTCGAGCGCCGCCGCGCAGTCGGGATGGCGGGTGAGCAGCTGGTGGCCGTTGTAGTGGAAGTCGCCGATGAGCGGTGCGGTGCAGCCGGCATCGAGCATCCGCTGCTTGATCTCGGCCACGGCCGCCGCGGCCTCGGGCACGTTGACGGTCACGCGCACCATCTCGGAGCCGGCTTCCCACAACTCGACGCACTGCCGGGCCGTGCCGGCTGCGTCGGCCGTGTCGGTCATGGTCATCGACTGCACGACGATCGGCGCGCCGCCACCCACCGTGATCGGGCCAACCGCGACCGGCACCGTGCGGTGGCGTCCCGTGAGCTGAATCATCGGATCAATTCTCTTCCCGCCACCCGTCGCCGAGCAGCGTGATCTTGATGTCGTCGGCGCGGAACAGCGCCACGTCGACGCCGTCGAAATTCTCGGCCCGGTCCATCACGTCGTTGACGAAGACGGTGAGCGTGGTGCGTGGATCGCCGGGGATGATCACCGCCCGGGCATGTTCCCCCAGCGGGCTCCACAGCCGCCACAACACCGTGGGACTCGAGATGTCCATCAGGCCTTGATGGGGTTCCGCAGGGCGTCCGTGTAGGCTGACGACTGGCCGCGCGCAATCGACAGGGTGGTCCAGGCCGGGCCCTGCAGGTGCTTGGCGAGGAAGACGATCTGGTAGGCGTGGCCGGCGTAGTGACCCAGTTGCCGGGCCAGCGCCGCCAGCACGGTCTGGCCTTCGCCGCGGATGGTGATCGTGCGCGCCAGGTCGTCGTCGCTCAACCCGTCGAGCGTGGCCAAGAGCACGGCCCAGCCGTGCTCCCACGACGTGAGCAGCTCGGCACGCGTGAGCGCAGGCGGCTCGAACTCCGCATCGCGGTTGCGCCACGGCTTCTCGCCGTCGGTCGTGAGGAAGTCGGTCCAGCGCGACCGCAGGTTGCCGGCCACGTGCTGCATGAGCATCGCGACGCTGTTCGACTCGTCATCGAGCCGGACGTGCACCTGCGCGTCACTGAGTTGCGCGACGGCGCGATCGGCGAGCTGCTTGGTCTTCTGGAACTCGCGGACGAACGTGGAGACCACCATGGGGGCCCCCACGGCTCAGTCCTGGTCCTTGTCCTCGGCGGCGTCGGCGGCCGCCTCGGCGGCGTCGGCGGCTGCGTCAGCCGCCTCGGCCTTCATGAAGTCGGGCAGCGCGTCATCGTCGCCACCAGCGGCGGCGTCGGCCTGGTCATCAAGGCTGTAGGCGCGGCCCGTGAACTTGGTGGGAATCGGACCCTTGGGGCCGCGTTCCTTCTGGGCGAAGCCGGGCTTGGGGCCCTTCTTGCCTTTCGGCGGCGCGGGCGGTCCGAAGTTGCGCGAGCGCGCGATGGCTGCTTCAGTGAGCGGCGGGTCGCCGGGCTGTGGCCGGAAACCGCCGGGACGCGGCGCGTAGCCGCCTCCGCCCGACGGGCCGGAGCTGAAGCCGCCGGGGCGCGGCGGACCGCTGAAGCCACCGGGACGCGGCGGACCGCTGAAGCCACCCGGCCGCGGCGGCATCGGGCTGCGGTCATCGCGGGCGCGGGCTTCGCTGACGGCGAGGGGACGACCCATGAAGAG
The DNA here is from genome assembly GCA_963814395.1 of uncultured Acidobacteriota bacterium. Classification (GTDB taxonomy): domain Bacteria; phylum Acidobacteriota; class Vicinamibacteria; order Vicinamibacterales; family UBA2999; genus CADEFD01. Next base: position 849,244 of record CAWFCS010000013.1, on the reverse strand, counting down.
CTGTCCGTCGAAGCGCTTGACGGCTTCCTCTGCGAGGGCGCGTTCGCCGTACTCGACGAAGGCAAAACCACGGGCGCGGCCGGTTTCGCGGTCGAGCGGCCGCACGATCTGCGTGGGCAGGCCCACGCTCGCAAAGTGCGAGCGGATGTCGTCTTCGGTGGCGTTGTAGGGCAGGTTTCCGATGAACAGTCGAACGGCTGGCACGGCTGGTTACTCTTGGAAGTCCGAGACTCGGCTCATGGGTTGACGATGCGTCGATGTCTCCACGCTCATGTCGTGTTGGGGCGACGTGTGGCTGCGTAGGGGATGCGTCAGATGATTAGGGACGCGGGGAGCGATCGAGATCGCAGAGCTGTCCTCGGCTGTGGGAGCATAGCAGGAAGGCCGCGGACGCGCAATGGAGTGGCCGGTCATCACGGGCGGCTGCCGTCCGTGGCCTCGGCCAGGCCAGCGAGCAGTGCCTCGAGCGCCGTCACCCGCTGCCGCAGCATGTCCTTGTGCAGCGGCCGGCACGCCGCCTGAAGCTGGGCCGTGGTGTCGGCCAGCGCCAACTGAATCGACTCCGCCTGCTGGCGCCGGGCAATCTCGGCGGGTGAGGGCGCCGGTCCGGCGGGCCCTTTGGCCCGCGCGTCGTCCTGTTGGGATTCGATCGCCTTGCTTTCCCACCCCCGTGCCATGGGCCCAGCATAGCAGTCTGGCCCGGAGGCCGCGGCCGCGTGTTGTAGCCTTGAGGGCCATGGGTGAGACCGTCGCGGTGCACCGGATTCGCGGCGAGGAAGCAGCCGCCCTGCTGTCTGCCGGCCAGCTGACCGTGCTCGACGTGCGCACGCCGGCGGAGCACGCGCGGCTGGGGCATTTGCCCGGATCGCGACTGCTGCCTGTGGATCTCGTGCTGTCGGCGCCGGCCGTGCTGCCCGATGACGGCCGGCCGCTGCTCGTCTACTGCGAACACGGCGTGCGCAGCGCGCATGCGGCCCAGGTGCTGGCCGCCGCCGGCCTCGGGCCGGTCTACGACCTCGCCGGGGGCATGGCGGAGTGGCGGGGCGCGCGCGAGTTCGGCCCGTCGCCCGTTGAGGGGCCCGGCCGGATGGCTGCTCGACAACGGCGACCTCCTGCGGCCAGGCATGCGCGTGCTCGACGTGGCGGCGGGGCGCGGGCGGCATGCCCTGCTGCTGGCCGGTGCGGGACTGCGCGTCACCGCGGTCGATCGCGACGCAGCGAAGATGGCGCGTCTGGCCGACCTGGCAGGGCGCCTCGGGCTGGCCGTCACGACCGAGGTGCGTGACCTCGAATCGGGCGACGCATCCCTGACCGCGGCGGGCTTCGACCTCGTCGTCGTGACCAACTACCTGCACCGGCCGCTGATGCCGGCGCTGGTGCGGGCGGTCGCTCCCGAGGGCGTGCTGATCTACGAGACGTTCACCACCGCGCAGGCTGCGCGGGGCAAGCCCACCAACCCGGCCTTCCTGCTGGAGCCGGGGGAGCTGCCACGACTGGTGGCGCCGCTCGCGGTGATCCGTCAGCGCGAAGGCGACGTCGAGGGGCGGATGGTGGCGAGCGTGGTGGCGGTCAACGGCTCGCGACCGGCGTCGGCGTGAACGCCGCGGCCGCCGCGTGCCACGCGGCCGCGATGCGGGCCGGCGTGACGCCGTTGTGCGAGCTGTGCCACGTGACGGCGCCGTGCGCCACCACGAACACCTGCGGCGATTCGTGGCGCACGCCGAAGCGTGCGGCGATGTGCTGGGACACGCGCGGTGGCGCTGCACCACCACCTCGTGCACCGGGCCAGGCAGCTCGCTCTCGCTCAGGTCGTCGCGCACCATCAGGCTCACGCCGCAGCTTTGGCTATGCTTGAAGACGATGACGGGTTCGATCTGGGATGCCGCCAGCACGGCGTCGACATCGGCGTCTGACGCCAGCACGCGAAACGAAGTCACGCCGCCATTGTACCGTGCCCTTGGCCTGGGCCTGCTGCTGGCCCTGGTCATCGCCCGCGCCTCGGCGGCGCAGGAGGTCGTCGTGCGGGGTGGGGCCGAATGGTCGGTCACGCGCATCGGTGGCGCGCGGCATTGGCCTGCTGCAATCCACCGGCGGCGAGCGCTACGCCATGCCCACGTTGTCGTGGGGCCGCGTGCTGACCGACCTGCGCGGGCCCGGCTGGGCCCGCGGGCGCTTCGAATGGGCCGTGGAAGTGACGCCGGTGTTCGCCGAATGGTCGTCGGGGCGGGCCCGAGGCGTGGGTCTGGCGCCGCTGCAGTGGCGCTGGAATCTGGCGCCGCGCGGGCGTGCTGTATCCCTTCGCGGAGGTGGGCGGCGGCGCGCTCTGGACCACCGCACCCGATTCCGCGCCGGCACGACCGGCACCAACTTCATGACCCACGGCGGCGTCGGCCTGCGGGTGCTCGGGGCGCGGGCCGCGGCCTGGTGGCAAGCTACCGGCTGCATCACATCTCGAACGGCAACCGGCTGCGGCGCAATCCCGGCGTGAACGCCCACCTGGTCACCGTGGGTTACACCTGGCTCACGCGCCCCTGACCTGATTCCGACGCCCATGCAACTCGCGCTGCCGCTCACGCCCGACCCGCCGGCCCGACCGGCGCGCCCCGCGCGGCCTGTCGTGGCGCCGCCGCAGCTGGCGGCAGCGACGCCGGCGCCCTCAGCCCCGCCGTCCGCACCCGCACCGGCCATGGCGTTCGTGCGGCGGCGCGGGCGCGCGCCGCTACATCCTGCGCGTGCTCGATGACGGCACGCTGCGGGTGACGGTGCCGTGGTGGGGCAGCCGGCGCGAGGCGCGGCAGTTCGCCGAATCGCAGGAGGCCTGGGTGGCGCGCCAGCGCGACGCAGCGCGCTGGCGCGCGTGGCGTCGCGCTGGGCGGTCGGCGCCACCGTGCTCGTCGACGGCGTGGCGCACACGCTCAGCGATCTGGGCGACGGACGTCGTGGCCCTCGGCGGCCATGTGCTGGCCGGACCGCGTCGACGCCGGCGAGCGATCCCGGTCCGGCCGTGCGCGCCTGGCTGCGGCAGCGCGCCGTCGCGCATCTGCCGGGCGAACTCACGGCGCTGGCGGCGCAGCACGCCATCCCGGTGACGCGCGTGTCGATTCGCGATCAGCAGTCGCGCTGGGGTTCGTGCTCGCGCCGCGGCACCATCTCGCTCAACTGGCGGCTGGTGCAGACGCCGCCGTTCGTGCGCGAGTACGTGCTGCTGCACGAGCTGATGCATCGCCGCGAACTGAATCACTCGGCGCGCTTCTGGCGGCTCGTCGCCGCTGCCTGTCCGCGCTACGTCGAGGCGCGCACGTGGCTGCGCGAAGCACGGCGCGGCGTTGTTCTGACCCGCTCGCGCGCGGTGGCCGCGTCAGCTCGGCGCGCGGCGGCGACGCAGGCGCCGGAGCCGGAGCGCGCGGGCACCTTCGTGGCGAAGCCCTTGCGCGTCATGGCGCCCCAGTCCGACCGGCCGCGCATGTACTTCACGAGACCGCGCAGGCGCCAGTAGACCGTCATCTGGCGGAAGCCGAGATTCTCGGCGATGCTCCACCACACCAGCCACGCCAGATCGCCGGGCCGGCGGTAGCGCATGAACGACGCCTGGTCGAGCAGCAGCGTCGCCACGCTCAGGATGAGCCCGATGCCGATGGCCACGGCGAAGAAGAGCAGCGCAAACGTGCGGTCGATGAGGCCCACGGCCAGCGACGCGGCGAGGATCACGAGGCCGAGCGCCTCGACAATCGGCGCCAGCAGCTCCACCAGCACGAAGTACGGGAACACCACGAGGCCCATGGCGCCGTAGTAGGGATTGCCGATCAGCCGGCGGTGCCGCCACAACGTGTCGGTGAGGCCGCGATGCCAGCGGTCGCGCTGCCGGCCGAGCACGCCCCACGATTCGGGCACCTCGGTCCAGGCCGTGGGGTCGGGCACGAACACCACTTTGCTGGCGGTGCCGCGTTCGTAGCCGAGCCGGCGCAGCCGCACCACGAGCTCCATGTCCTCGCCGACCGTGTCGTGCAGCCAGCCGCCCGATTCGAGCATCGGCTCGCGCCGGAACAGCCCGAACGCGCCGGAGATGATCAGGTTGCCGCCCAGGCGATTGAGCCCCAGACGGCCGAGCAGGAACGCGCGCAGGTACTCGACCACCTGCACGCCGGCCAGCAGCGTGCGCGGCACGGTCACGTCGAGCACGCGGCCGTTCTTCGTCTCCACGGCGTTCACCGGGCGGATCGTGCCGCCCGTGGCCACCACGTCGGGATCGATCATCATCGGCCGCACGAGCCGCACCAGCGCGCCCCGCTCGATGAGCGTGTCGGCGTCGATCGCGCACACGAGGTCGCCGCTCGCCAGATTCAGCCCCACGTTGAGCGCGTCGGCCTTGCCGCCGTTCAGCTTGTCGACGACCACGAGATTCGCGTGCCGCACCGAGCGATACAGCGCGACGACGCCTTTCGTGTGCACGCGCGGTGAGTAGGCGCGGTGCACTTCGACGAGCGCGAACTCCTGCGTGAGCACGGCAATCGTCGCGTCCTTGCAGCCGTCGGCAATCACCACCACTTCGAGGTTCGGGTAGTCGAGCGTGAGCAGCGACTGCACGCTGGCGGTGATCGTGGCTTCTTCGTTGTAGGCCGGCGCCAGGATGCTGATGGTGGGGGCCAGGCGCGAGCCGACCACGATGTGGTCGTTGATGCCGATGGCTTCGTTGCGCATCCGCCGCATCTCGAACACCGCGGCGGTGAGCAGGCCCGTGTAGCAGATGTTGATCAGGCAGAAGTAGAGGAGCACGGCCGTTTCGACCGGGCCCATGATGGCTTCGACCGCCGTCGCCAGGTACCACATCATGCCGTGGCGCCCGTGGCCGCCAGGTCGAGGGCATAGCGCGCGACGGCCGCGGCCACCGAGGTCGTCGGAGTCGCGCAGGCGCCGCAGGTAGATGGTGCCGGGCGCGCCGAGGGCGCGCAGGCAGAGCGCGGCCTGCCGGCGCACGTCCCAGGTGGCGTCGTGCAGCAGCGCGGCCACGCGCGCGGCGGCGGGCCAATGGCCCAGGCTGGCGAGCGCGCGCAGCGCCGCCTGGCGCACCGCCGGTGCCGGATCGTCGAGCGCGCGCTCCACGAGCGCCACGCCTTCCGCGCTGCCGAGCGCGCCGAGCAGCAGCACGGCGCGGGCGCGCACGTCGGCGTGGGGCGAGGCCGCCAGCGCGCGGGCCGGCGCGAGCAGGCGGGCATCGGCCATGGTCAGCGCCACTTCGAGCGCGCCGAGCAGGCCGGCGCGGTCGGCGGTGGCGATGAAGGTCATGAGCGGCACGATCGCGTCGTGGCCCAGGCGCACGAGCGTGTCCTGCGCGGCGAAGCGGCAGCGGCCATCGCGATCGCCGAGCATCTGCAGCAGATGCGCCACCACGCGCGGGCTCGGGGCGATGGATGGCCCACTCCACGGCCTGGGCGCGCACGCTGGCATTGCGGTCGGCGAGCAGCGGCAGCACGACCGCGGCGGGATGGCCCACGAGCGTGCACAGCTTGGCGCCGAAGAGCCGCCGCGACCAGAACCAGCTCCGGCACAGCTGCTCGGCCTTGCGCAGCAGCCCCGCCTGCTGGGCGAGCCGCCGCAGCATCTCGCGCTCCGACGCCGGTGAGGTGCGGCGCCAGCTCGCCGAGCAGGTAGATCTGCAGGCGCATCGGCAGCCGCACGAAGTCGCGCGTGAAACGCAGCCGCCGGTCGCCTTCCGCGAGCGCCTCGCGCAGGGCCGTGCGCACGGCGTCGAGCCGGCCGCTGCTCCAGCGCTCGTACCACCACCACCACCAGGCGTGCGCCACGAGCAGCAGCACGCCGATGGCGAGCGCCATGAACTCGCCGAAGAGCACCATGCGGACGAGCGCGTCAGGCGACACTGGGCGGTTCCCGACAGGGCCGAGCGCAGCCGCCGCATCAGCACCGGCAGGCTCACGGGCTTGGTGATGTAGTCGATGGCGCCGAGTTCCATCGCCTTGATCATCTCGGCTTCGACCGAGCGGGTGGTCACGACCACGGCCTTGGTCGTCTTGAGCACGCCGGCCTCGGCGAGCTGCCCGAGCAGCGAGAGCCCGTCGAGCCCGGGCAGCCCGAGTTCGAGCACGAGCAGGCGCGCGCGGATCGGACTCTCGGGATGGGTGAGCAGGTCGAGGGCCTCGCGGCCGTCGCCGATGGTGCGCACGCGGTGGCCGCGGGTTTCGAGCGCGTGTTCCACGAGCGCGGCAAACGGCGCGTCGGCGTCGATCACGATGGCGTCGGCGGTCCAGTCGATGCGCGACGCCTCGCCGCGCGTGGCGGCCTCGACGCGGTTGCCGCCGTGACGCTGCGCCGTGGCGAGCGCCGCCTTCGGCGGCGCGCAGCAGCGTGTTGGCGTCGGGGCCATCCAGACGGATTTGCGAGATGCCGGCGCTGAACGACGCGGCCACGGTGGCCTTGCCGGCGCCCTCCACCGACTGGTCGCGGAAGCCTTCGAGCAGTTCCGCCATGCGCTGCACGCCGTCATCGGCCTTCATGCCGAAGGCCGCCACCACGAAGCGTCCCGGCGCGGCGTGCGTCACGAGGTCTTCGGAGCGGAAGGCGCGGCCCAGCCGGCGTCCGAGCAGCGCCGACAGCCGCGTTCGCCGATTCGCCGTCGCCGTCGGCGTGCAATGCGGCCAGGCCATCCACCTCGGTCACCAGGATCGACAGCGCGTGGTTGTAGCGCCGGGCGATGCTGACCATGCGTTCCACCATGGGCATGGCCGAGCGCAGGTGGGGCAGCCTGGTGGCGGGATCGACGTCGGCGGCGAGCCGCTGCGTGCGCGCCCGCTCGAGGCGATTGCGCACGATTGGCGCGAGCACGCCGGTGACGCCCGCCATCGGCACGCAGTCGTCGGCGCCGGCCTGCGCGGCGCGCGCGGCGGCGGCGGCATCGGCCGAGGCGGTGAGCAGCACGAGGCTGACCGGCGACACTTCCCAGTCGCGGCGCATGGCGCGCACCACGTGCAGCGCCGCGGCCGCCGGCCAGCGTGTCGTCGAGCACGCACAGCTCCGGACGCGCCTGCGCGGCGGCATTCCACACGCGCCTCGGTGCTGTCGTGCACGGCCACGAGCGTGCCCACGCCGGCGAGCAGGTCGAGCACCGTGGCTCTGAGCGCCGCGTCGGCGATGCCCACGAGCACGACCGGCGGCGAGGCCTGCTGACGGCGCAGCATGTCGATGGCTTCGTCGACGAGCGCGGCCGGAGCAATCGGCTTGCACAGCGTGCGCGTGGCGGCGAGGGCGTGGGCCGTCGAGCGTTCGAGCACCGACGGTCCCGAGGCCAGCGCGGCCACGGCGGCGGCGGGATGCGCGGCGAGCAAGCGGTTGCGGGCCACGGCATCGGCGTCGCCGACCAGTTCGTGGCCGAGCACGATCACGGCGGGCGATTCGTCGATCGGCTCGCCCGAGATGCCGCAGCACCTTGGCGCGCCAGCCGCGCACGGCGGCCTCGATCGGCAGCTCGCGGGCGAGCGCGTCGTCGTCATCCACGACCAGCAGCAGCGGCGCGGCCGAGCGGCCGGCCGGCGACAAGGCCTCGGGCGGCGGCAAGTTGCGCAGGGCCTTGTGCAGGCTCTCGACGATTTGCGACAGGCGCAGCGCGTTGGCCGTGCCGAGCAGCGTGCCGGCGTCGAGCAGGCCGGCGGCCTCCCAGGCCTGGCGCGCGGCGTCGCGGGCTTCGACCAGCCACAGCGAGGTGGCCAGCTTGTAGGTGTCGCGCGCGGCGCGGCGGCGCGGTCCGGGATCGAGTCGGCCTTCGAGGGCGGCGAGGGCGGCATCCTCGAGCGTCGCGGCGCGGGCGGCGAGCGACGACGTGTAGGCCAGCCACACGAGGGTGGCCGAGGCGTCACCGGGATCGACCACCGGCTCCGGCGTCGGGAAGGGCACTGGGGAGGGCCGACACGCGGGCGGGTGGCGGTGGCGGGTCGAGCGTGATGACGTCGCCGGCCGCCAGTCGCCGGCCCGGCCAACGCCGGCCCGGCCTCGACCGGCCGCGACCCGTGACAGCGGCGAACTCGTCCAGCACAGGCCTCGTCGCCGGCGTCGTTCAGCCGCTGGCGCAGTTCGCCAGCGGAAGCCCTCGTCGTGGCGAAACCCAGGCGAAACGGCAGCCGGAGCGTCACCAGGGGGCGGTCACCCAGTCCCATCCCCTCATGTTTCGGCGCAACTTGGCCCGTCGGCCAGAGCGATCGGGACCGGAATCGCGGGGGTTGCACGAATATCTGCGGCCGCGCTGCGCCGAACCCGGAAACGCGTCCGACGTTCCCGGGTCCACGCCTTGGTGGCCACCCGCCGGCATGACACCGTGTTCCCGTGGCCATCGAACAGATGAGGGCGGTCGTGTGCAGAGCCTACGGCGGCCCCGAGGCGCTGGCACTGGCGGAAGTTGCGGCGCCGACGCCTCGCGACCACGAGGTCCGCATCAAGGTGCACGCCACCACGGTCACGGCGGCGTGCGGCGTGATGCGCAGGGGCGCCCAGCCTGACGGCACGTCTCGTGCTCGGCCTGAGCCAGACCCCGAGACCCGCTACCGGGTGATGGGCACCGAGGTGGCGGGCGAGATCGATCGGGTGGGTTCCGGCGTGACTCGGTTTCGGGTGGGGGACCGCGTGTTCGGCTTCACCGGGTTCGGCGCCGGCGCCTACGCCCAGTTCTGTTGCCTGCCGGAGCGCGGCTCCCTCGCCCTCATCCCTGACGGTCTGTCCTATGAAGAGGCGGCGTCGCTCGTGGACGGCCCCACGACGGCGCTCTACTTCCTCCGGGACCGGGCGGGCCTCCAGCGCGGCGACCGCGTGTTGATCCTGGGCGCGTCGGGGAGCATCGGCACCGCGGCCGTGCAGATCGCGCGCCACTTCGGCGCCGAAGTGACTGGCGTGTGCAGTGGCGCGAACCGGGAGCTCGTCACCTCGCTCGGCGCCAGCCAGGTGATCGACTACACGAAAGAAGACTTCACCGCGGGCGCGCACACCTACGACATCGTCTTCGACACCCTCGGCAAGAGTTCGTTCGCGCGCAGCAGGCGCGTGCTCGCCGACCGCGGCCGCTACCTCGTGACGAGGGGTGGGCTCGTGCGTCTCTACCTCCGCGACGCCTGGTCGAGACTCTTCGGCAGGCAGAAGCTCGTCTTCGGCATGTCGGTCGAGAAGGGCGAATCACTCCGGATCGTCCGGGAGCTGGTCGAGAGGGGAGCGCTGCGGCCGGTGGTCGACCGGCGCTATGCTCTGTCCGAGATCGTGGAGGCCCACCGCTACGTGGACACCGGTCGCAAGCGAGGCAACGTGGTCATCCAGGTCACCCACGCCTAGCGGGGCAAGCGCCATGTCAGCCGCCGTCACCATCGACTCGATCACGCAGGTGCACGAGATGACCGGCCTGGGCCGGCCCGCGCACCCGCTCGTCTCGGTCATCGGGGCGTCATGGCAGCCCCCGCTGCACCTGCCAGCCGGCCTCGTCAGCACGCGGATCACCTCGAACCTCTACGCCGTCATCCTCAAGCGCGGCCACGAGTGCGGCGTCAAGTACGGCCGCCACCACTACGACTTCCAGGCCGGCAGCGTGATGTTCATCGCTCCCGGCCAGGCGATGGTGCCGATCGCGGAGGCACGCGAGCTCGACGCCGAGGGCGACGGGTGGACGCTCTTGTTCCACCCCGATCTCATCCGCCGCAGCCCGCTCGCGGCCAGGATGCGGGAGTACACGTTCTTCGGCTACGAGTCGCACGAAGCGCTGCACCTCTCGGACGACGAGCAGGCCACCCTCACCGCGACGGTCAAGCGCATCGAAGACGAGTACCGCCGGGACATCGATGCGCACAGCCAGGAGCTGGTCGTGGCCCACCTGCAGCTCGTGCTCACCTACTGCCGGAGGTTCTACGAGCGGCAGTTCAACCTTCGGTCGAATACGAGCCAGGACGTCATCGCCCGTCTCGAGACGTTCTTGCTGCACTATTTCGAGGCTGGCGGGCCCGCAACAGAGGGGCTTCCGAGCGTGCAGGCCTGCGCCCAGGCGATGGGCTATTCCGCCGACTACCTCAGCGACCTGCTCAAGAAGGAGACGGGGAAGAACACGCGCGAGCACATCCACTATTTCCTGATCGAGCGAGCCAAGACGCGCCTCTTGGGGTCGACGGATTCGATCAGCGAGATCGCCTACTCACTGGGGTTCGAGCACCCGCAACACTTCGCGAAGCTGTTCCGCAGCCAAGACGGGCATGTCGCCGGGCGAATACCGGCACTAGGAGGCGGGAAAAGTGGTGCCGGCGGAGGGAATCGAACCCACACGCCCCGTTAGGAGCACAGGATTTTGAGTCCCGCGCGTCTGCCAGTTCCGCCACGCCGGCACGTGGAGCCGCTAGTTTACTACGGCCGGGGATGCGCTCGAACGAGTGCCAATCGCCGGAGCGGACATCGGCCCGCTATTCCGGACGCCACACGAGCGCCACGAGCTGCACCTGCACGCCGCCGCGCTTGGGCTTCACCACCACCCGTTCGAACGTCTCGGTGTCGTCGGTCCAGGCCTGCTGCACGGCCTGCAGCTCGGCGTCGAGCGCGTCGGCCAGTTCCTGCTTCTGCGCCGCCGCGGCCTCTTCGTTGGCCTTGGCGCGGGCCACATCACCCGCCTCGCGGCCGATCCGGCTCACGCTGCGCGCGGCCGTGGCGGCCCGGCCCAGATTGCCCACGCTGGCCACCTTGCGGCCGAAGATCGCGCCGAGCACCGATGCGCCCACCGACACCACGGTGGACATCTTCTGCTCCGAGGCCTGCTGTTCTTCCCGCTGCACGGCCACGCCGGCCTTGCGCACCTTCTCGTCGAGGGCGGCCAGCTTCGGCGCGTACTTGTCGCGAATCTTCGTGACCGCTTCGTCGCGCGCCTCGCGACGCGCGTGGGCCACGCGCACGCGGTAGTCGGCCTCGCGCTCGCCGGGATGTGACACCACGCCCGTGCTCGGGGAGCGCAAGAGCTCCACGCTCTGCGAGCGGCCGGCCCACGACGTGAACTCCTTGGTCCAGGCGGCGTAGCTCTTGGGCTTGGCCGCGGGCGGCGGCAGTGGGGTGAACGAGCCACCGGCAGCAGGTTCCCGCAGCAGTGCATGCACGCCGAACTCCGCCGGCTCGGCGTGTTCCCAGTCCACGGTGACCGGGCCCTCGGTGAGCGGCGTCCACATCACGATGTCGCTGGTTTCGTCGAGGCCGAGCTTGGCGTCGGCGTACGACACACGCGCGCGCGCCCACGATCATGGGCACCCACGCGTCGCCGGTGCCGGGCGCGAAGTATTGCGGCACGTCGGGCGGCACGATGGGACGCGTCTGCGGCGCGGATGCAGGCGCGGCGGCCTGGCGGCGGGCGCAGCGGGCGGGGCCGGCGGCGCCGCGGCCGCGGCTGGCGCGTGTCGGCGACGCGGCAGCCGGCGCGGCGTGGCGGATGCGGCCGCAGCGGCTGCGGCCGCGCCGCCTTCTGCGGCGCCATCAGCGCGCGGATCTCGTCGCGGCCCATCGGGCCGCGCAGGTACGACATGGCCCAGCGCGATTGCAGCAGCACCGGCGCTGACTCGTGCACGTTGTGCAGCAGGAACACGCGCTTGTCGAGGCCCGAGAGCAGGGTGTCGAGGCCCTGGCGATCGAAGCCGCGGCCAGTGCCCGAGGCCACGCCTTCGAGCCCGTCGAGTACCCGGGCCTTGTCGCGCTCGGTCTGCAGGCGGCCGAGGAACCACGTGCCGGCGTTCGACAGCGCCTTGTAGTCGAGGTCCACCGGATTCTGCGTGGAGAGCACGCAGCCCAGACCGTAGGCGCGCGCCTGCTTGAGCAGCGTGAGCAGCGGCACCTTGCTCGGCGGATTGGCGGTGGGCGGCAGGAAGCCGAACAGCTCGTCCATGTAGAGCACCGCGCGCAACGACGTGGTGCCGCGCTGGCCGCGCACCCACGCCAGCACCTGCTCGAGCAGCAGGGCCACGAAGAACATGCGCTCGGCGTCGCCCAGGTGCGCAATCGACACGATCGCCACGCGCGGCTTGCCGGTGGGGCCGTAGAGCATCTTGCCCACGTCGAGCGGCTCGCCTTCGAGCCACGCCGCAAAGCCCGGCGCGGCCAGCACGTTGTTGAGGCGCATGGCCAGCGCGAAGCGGTCGTTGGCCGGGTAGAACGACTCGAGGTCGAGCACGCCCACCTTGGCGACCGGCGGCGCCTGCACCTGGCTGATGAGCGTGGGCAGGTCGAGGTTGCGCCCGGCGCGCCAGGCCTCTTGCAGCAGCGTGGCGACGAGCACGTGTTCCCGGCTGGTGGTCGCATCATTCGTGATGCCGGCCAGCGACAGCAGGCTCGTGGCCACCGATTGCACGCGCGCAGCCAGCAACTCGGGCTCGTCGGCCACCGCCTTGGGCGGCGCGTTGAACGTCTCGAGAATCGACAGCGGCACGCCGCTGCGGCTGCCGGGGGTGTAGACCGATACGTCGGCGGCCGCCTTCAAGCGGCTGATGCGATCGCCGTTCTGACCCCAGTCGGCGAGTCCGGCCTTCCAGCGGTCGGCCTCCTTGGCCGCGAACTGATCCACGGTGATCTGCTGCGCGCGGGCTTCGTCGGGATTGACCCACGGCGCGAACTCCTGCGCGCTGAGGCCCGGGAAGGTGAGCATCAGGTTGGCCAGGTCGCCCTTGGGATCGATGGCGAGCACGGGCAGGCCGTCGATGGCCGCTTCCTCGATGAGCGCGATGCCGAGCCCGGTCTTGCCGCTGCCGGTCATGCCGATGCACACGGCGTGGGTCAGCAGGTCGGCCGAGTCGTAGAGCACGGGGTCGGCCGTGCGCTGGCGCGTGGCCGGATCGTAGCGGCGGCCAAGGTAGAAGAGCCCGAGCTGTTCGTAGTCCATCTGGACGGCCATTCTATCCCTCACCCGCACGCCCATCGCTCACACGTCGAGGCCCACCGATCGCATCAGCGCGATCGCGTTGCTCGTGCCCACCACGCCCTCGCGCAGGTGGTAGTCGAACTCCAGCCCGCCCTGTTCGAAGCGATCGGCGAAATGCATGTTGGCCGCGCGGGGTTCGAGGGCCGCGGCCAGGTCGGTGAGCGCCAGGTCGTGGGTCGTGGCCAGGCCGATCGCGCCGAGGGTCACGAGCCCGCGCAGCACGCCTTCGGCGCCCTGACGCCGATCGTGCGAGTTGGTGCCGGCCAACAGTTCGTCGATCAGGAAGAGCGTGGCCGGGGAGCCCTGCGCGGCGCTCCGCGCCTGCTCCACGATCTGCCGCAGTTTGGTGATTTCGGCGAAGAAGCGCGATTTGCCCGATTGCAGCGAGTCCTGCACGCGCAGGGTGCCAGCCGGCAGCAGCGGCGAGAGCGTCATCGCGGCGGCGCACACGGGCGCACCGGCGTGCGCGAAGACCACGTTCACGCCGATCGGCGCGCAGCCAGGTGCTCTTGCCCGACATGTTGGAGCCGCTCACGATCACCAGGTGCGGCGTCGTCGCCGCCCAGCGCGAGGTCGTTGCCCACCGCGGTGCCCGGCGGCAGCAGCGGATGGGTGAGCCGCCGCGGCGCTGACCTGCGGCGGTCCGTCGACGAAGGTGGGGAACACGGCCTCGGGATGTTCGGCCGCATACGTGCCGAGCGCCGCCAGGGCCTCGAGCTCGCCGAGCGCGGCGATCCAGTCGGGCACGGCCCGCCCGGCCCGCGCGCGCCAGCGGTCCACGGCCCACGCCAGCTGCGTGGCCCAGAAGAGCAGCACCGAGATCGGCCCGAAGATCTGGTTCTGACGCGAGGTCAGCAGCTCCACGAGCCGGGTCAGCCGGCGAATCTCGGCCGACGCGGGCAGGCCGCTGGCCGCCAGGCGGCGCCGGATCGCATCCAGGGCCGGCGCCGCGAACGACTCGGTCTCGATACGCGCGATCAGGGCTGCGGTGAGGGCCAGGTCGCGGGCCCGCGGCTCCACCTCGTGGATCACGCGCACCACGTGGCGTCGCAGGGCGTAGCCGATGATCCCCTGCAGCGCGAGCAGGGCCGCCGATCCAGGGTGGTGGCTCCCCGCGTGCGATCCACAGGACGAAGCCGGCACACGTGGCGACCGACAGCGCGGCGAGCGTCACGGGCGCCCAGAGCGGGCGCAGGGTGCGTCGGTGCGGCGGCCCACGCGCACAAGGCCTCGGTGGCCGCGGCGTGAGGCACGTCGGGCCCGAGCACCGCCAGGTCTTCGCGCAGCGCGCCGAGGCTCGCGAGCTCGGCGGCCGCGTGCTGCCGGGCGCGCGCCTCGTCGGGCGTGCCGGGGTGGAGCAGCCAGCGGGCCAGCGTGGCCTCGCCGGCAAGCGTGCGCGCGGTGGACAGCAGGTCGAACACGCTGCCGTGCCCGAAGAGGTCGAGGTCGTCGGCGTAGGGATGCTCCGGCGGCAGATGGTGAAGGCCGGTGGTGCCGCGTCCCTGCCAGCGTCCCTCGAGGCGCGCCAGGCCGTCGTCGAGGTAGCCGAGGACGCGCCGCACACGGGTGCGCCCGGCCAGCAGCCGCGCGTGCGCCACGGCCAGCGCGACGAAGGCCGCAACGGGCAGCGCCGAGCCAGGCGAGCGGAGATGCGGCCCATGCCGAATGCGAGCACGCCCAGTGCCACGGCGAGCGCCGGCCGTCGCCAGCCGCACGTTCGCCAGGCGCTGGTGCCGCGCTTCGAGCGCAATTTCGGCGGCCTGCGCCGCCGCGCGCCGCTCGACGTAGGCGGTCACTACGGCCGCACGATGCCGTCGGCGGTCCACAGGTACAGCGTGCGGCGACGATTGGCGGAGTCGGTGAAGGTGTCCACCTTCTCCGGCACCCAGTCACCGAACCCGAAGTTGTGCGCGACGATGCGCGTGCCGGGCTTGAGTGCCCGGGTGAGGATCGGCCGCAGCTTCAGGTTCGACGCGGTGAGCAGGTAGGTCGTCACCACCGTGGCCGATCGTAGATGTCGGTCGTGAGGGCGTTCTCGAGCTTGAAGGTCACGAGGTGCGCCACGCCCTCGCGCTTGGCATTGGCGTTGGCCTCGGCGATGCGCTGCGGGTCGATGTCGACGCCGATGCCGCGCGCGCCGTAGACCTTGGCCGCGGTGATGGGAATGCGGCCGTCGCCGCAGCCGAGATCGATGACGACGTCGGTCTTGGTGACCTTCGCCAGTGTGAGCATGCGGTCGACCACTTCCTGCGGCGTTGGCACGTACGGCGCGAGGTTGGGGGCATCAGGCCGCTTGGCTGTGGGGGTCTGGCGCGCGGCCACGGCATCAGCGCCGGTGACGACCACCAAGCTCAACAGGGCCAGAAGCGCGACGGCAGCTCGGCGCATCCGGCAAGCATACTCAGATTTGCCGCGCGCGATCGCCGCACCCGGATGGGTAACCCGTGCTGCCGTCATGCTTTAGGGCGACCGGCCCGTGCAACCCCGCGCACCGCAGAAATGCTGAGTTTTCGGGCATTTTCCGTAGGCAGACGGCCTCTCCTCGGCTATAATGAACAGGTCCTCGAGGGCAGAATTCCCGCCCTTTCGACCTACCCATTCTGGAACGGGGGCCACGTGTCATTTTCGGTCGGCGACAAGGTCATCTACCCCAATCACGGTCTCGGCGTCGTGGAGAAAGTCGAAGAAAAGACCATCCTCGGCACCACGTGCGGCTTCTTCCACCTGCGCATCCTGTCGAACGACACGACGGTGCTCGTGCCGGTGGCCAATGTCGACAACGTCGGACTGCGACGGGCCATTGACGACGAAGAGGTCGAGCGCCTGTTCGGCAAGCTCGGCGACGGCAAGATCGACAACCACGCGAACTGGAAGGGCCGGTTCAAGGACAACTCCGACAAGATGCGGAGCGGCTCGATTGCCGACATGGCCGACGTGCTCAAGAGTCTCACGTTCCTGGCCAAGTCGAAGAGCCTCTCGTTCCGCGAGAAGCGGATGCTCGACCGCGCCAAGTCGCTCATCGTCTCGGAAGTGTCCGAGGTGATGCGCGTGACGCCGGGCGATATCGAAGAGCGGGTCGAGAAGGCGCTCGACCGCTGCTTCGTCACCAAGGCCCGCAACGCCCAGCGCGCCGAAACGCGCGCCAGCGCCAAGGCGGCACCGGCCAAGGCCGTGGTCCGCGCCCGCGCCGGTGGCCGTCGCCGCCAAGGCGCGTCAAGCGCGCGCGTCGTAACCTCGGCTCCATCCTCACGTTAGAATGCCCGGTCCGGACTCTGTCCGCGCCGGGCATTTTTCTTGTGGCGCGGTTCGGCGGAAGCTGGCTGGGAGGCGTGTGTCGGAGTTGGTGTCCACCGGAGTTGCCGCCGTTCGCTCGGTGATGGCCTATGCGCTGGCGGCGGCCTACGTCGCGGTGGCCGGCACGTTCGGCCTGCTCGTGGTGGTGCCGCTCAAGTGGAAGGGCCTGCTCTACAAGCTTGGCCACGGTGGGGTCTGGCTGGCGCTGGGCGCCGCGGGCATTCGCTACCGCGTCGCTGGACGGGCGAACATTCCCGGCCGGCCGCGCCGTGGTGTTCTGCGCCAACCACCAGAGCAATGTCGACCCGCCCGTGCTCTTTCGGGCCCTGCATCACCAGCTGCACGTGCTCTTCAAGGCGGAACTGCGTCAAGCTGCCGATCTTCGGCAGGGTGATGGAGGCCGGCGGGTTCGTGGCCGTGGAACGCGGCCGCCGCGACGAGGCGCTGGCCTCGATCGACGTCGCCGCAGAGTCGATTCGCCGCGGCAACTCCTTCCTGATCTTCCCCGAGGGCACGCGCAGCCGCACCGACGAGCTCTTGCCCTTCAAGAAGGGCGGCTTCATCATGGCCATCAAGGCGCAGGCGCCGATCCTGCCGGTGGCGATCATGGGTGGACGCGCGGCCATGCGCAAGGGCAGCGCGATCGTGCGGCCGGTCACCGTGTCGATTCGGATTGGCACGCCGATCGAGACCGCTGGCCGCGACCTGGCCGAACGCGATACCGTAATTGCGGAACGTGCGCGCCGCCATCGAGGCGCTGCTCGCCGAGGGCCCGGTGACGACGGAGGACTGAGACATGGACCTGCTGGTCACGGCTGGACGCACGCTCGGGTTCTCGCTGGCCGCCGGCGTGAACCTGTACGCCACCGTGGCCATCCTCGGACTGGCTACGCGCTACGGCGTGGTGACGCTGCCGCCGCAGTTCCAGGCCTTCGACAACCCGTGGATCATCGGCGTGGCGCTCGTGCTCTACGTCGTCGAGTTCGTGGCCGACAAGGTGCCGTGGATCGACACGGTGTGGGACACCGTGCACACGCTCGTGCGGCCGCTCGGCGGGGCGCTGATTGCCGTGTCCACGCTCGGCGATGCCGCGCCGTGGCTGCAGGGCGTCACCGCGATCGTGGGCGGCACGCTCGCCGCCGGCGGCCACTTCACCAAGGCGGGCACCCGGGCGGCGGTGAACGTGAGCCCTGAGCCGTTCACCAACTGGGGACTCAGCCTGGCCGAAGACGCCTTCGTGATTGGCCTGGGCGTGCTGGCCTTGAAGTTCCCGCTCGTGGCGCTGGCCGTCACGGCGGTGTGCGCGCTCACGATTCTGCTGCTCGCGCGCTGGCTGCTCGGCTGGCTGCGGCGCGCGGCCGCGCCGCCGGCGGTGGCGGCGCTCGTGCTCGCCCTGCTGTACGGTGCGGCGCCCGCGGGCGCAGCAGACACAGCCGACACAGCCGACTGCGCCGCAGGAGCCGCTCTTCCGCGGCGGCGCCAATCTCGTGCGTCTCGACGTCTACGCGTCGCAGAACGGCGTGGCGGTCACCGACCTCACCGCGGCCGACTTCGAGGTGAGCGAGGACAACGCGCCGCAGCAGGTGTCGTCGTTCGAGTTCGTGCGGGCGCGCGGCGTCGTGCCGGAGTCGGCGCGGGTCGAGCCGAACACGGTGGCCGAGTCGCGGGCGCGCGCGGCTCAGCCGGATGGCCGCCTGTTCGTGCTCTTCCTCGACACGCCGCACGTGCAGATCGAAGGCTCGTATCACGCCCAGAACCCGGTGTCGGCGCTGCTCGACCGCGTGGTCGGCGAAGACGATCTGGTCGGCGTGATGACGCCCGACATCACGGCCCGCAACATCACCTTCTCGCCGCGCACCGGATCGGTCGGCGAGATGCTGCGAGCCAACTGGAACTGGGGCGAGCGCGGGCGGTTGATGGCCAGCTGATCCGCGCGATCGCGAGATCGAGGAGTGCTATCCCGACATCGGCCCCACCGCCGGCCTGGCCCAGCCGCTGCTCGAGCGGCGGCGCGAAGCCAGAGTGCTGGCGTCGCTCGGCGATTTGCTCGAGCACCTCGAAGGCGTGCGCGAAGAGCGCACGTTCGTGTTGCTGCTGTCGGAGGGGTGGTTGACGCCCCGGCCGGATCAGGCACTGGCCCGGCCGCTCGAGACGGCAGGTGGACGCCGCACCGTTCCTGGCGGGCCCGACAACGTCGGCCTCACGCCCGACGGCAAGCTCACGTTGAGCGGTGCGGCCGGTGGCCGCAGCTTCGAGTCGTGCGAGCGCGAACGGGGCCTGCTCGCCAATCAGGACTTCGAGATGGAGTTCCAGCAGTTGATGCGCCGGGCCAACCGGGCCAACGTGAGCTTCTATCCGATCGACCCGCGCGGGCTGGTGGTGTTCGACGAGGCGGTGAGCGCCCGGCGGTCGTCGAACCCGTCGCTGGCCGCTGATGGCGCGCGCCTGGCGCGCCGGCAGAGCGCCCTGCGCACTCTGGCCGAGGAAACCGACGGCGCGGTGGTGCTGAACACGAACATCGACAAGGCGCTGCCCCGGATGCTGCAGGACGTGGGCTCGTATTACCTGCTCGGCTATGTCTCGACCAACCAGAAGCTCGACGGCCGCTACCGCCGCCTCACAGTGCGCGTGAAGCGGCCGGGCATCGAGGTGCGCGCGCGTCCCGGCTACCTGGCACCGACGGCCGCAGACGTGACGGCCGCGCAGACGACGGCGAAGCCCAAGGCCACAGCAAGCGTGGACCGGGCGCTGTCGACGCCTGCCGGCCGGACGGCGCGTGGCGCCCATGTATCTGCAGGCCACGGGCGGCGCCGGCTTCGTGCAGCTCACGCTCGAAGTGGATCGCGTCACCGCGGCCGGGCCCGAGTGGAGCAAAGGCGCGCAGGTGCGCGTCGAGATCGAGCCGGCCGATGGCAGCGGCGGCGCGGCGCGACTCAGCGAGACGATTACGCTCGAACCAGGCACGCGCATCTACACGCTGCGCCATCCCGAGCGCGACCTGCTGCCGCCGGGCGCGTATCAGATCCGCGTGCAGGCCACGCCTGGCGGCGGCACCCGCGGCGTGCCGGCGACGGCCTCGGCGCTGGTCACGGTGCCGAGGGCGGCCGCGCTGCTCGGTTCGGCCGCCATGGCCTCGCGCCGCGGGCCGGGCTCTGGCCGTCTCTTCGCACCCACCGCCGATCCGCGCTTCCGCCGCACCGAGCGCATCGTGCTCGAGACGCCGCTCGTGTCGAAGACCGCCACGGTCACCGCGCGTCTGCTGAACCGCGTGGGCCAGGCGATGAACGTGCCGGTGACGCTCAGCGAGCGCATCGACGAGTCGCTGCTGCTGCGCGTGTCGGTGGCCGAAGTGGCCCTCGCTCCGCTCGCGCCGGGCGAGTACGTGATCGAGGTGACGGCCACCGAGGGCGCGGCCACCGAGACGGTCAGCTACGCCGTGCGCATCGTGCCCTAGTCGATGGTGCGTTGGGCGGCGCGGTAGAGGATCGAGGCCGAGAGCCAGGAACAGGGCCACGCCGAAGAGCTGTCCCATGGCGTTCTCGCCGTGCAGGAAGGGCAGCGCGTCGCCGATGGCGGTGAACGGCCCGATCCGCTCGGTGCCGACGAGCACGGCGTAGAGGATGCCCGCGAGCGACCCGCCGGCGATGAGGCCGGAGCTGAAGAGCGTGCCCGAGCTGATGTCGGACTCGCTCTTCACGCCGGTCTTGCGTTCCACGAACCAGCGCACCAGGCCGCCGGCGAAGATCGGCGCGGTGGTGGCGATGGGCAAGTAGGAGCCCACCGCGAACGACAGCGAGTGGATGCCGCACAGCTCCAGCGTGACCGAGATGAACATGCCGACCAGCACCAGCCCCCACGGCAGGTTCTGCGAGAGCAGCCCCTGAATCAGCGTGGCCATCAGCGTGGCTTGCGGCGCGGGCACGGCCGCCGAGCCGATGGTGAAGACCTGGTGCAGATACAGCACCGTCCAGCCGATCACGAACGACGAGGTGATCACGCCAATCGCCAGGCCGATCTGCTGATAGAGCGGCGTGGCGCCCACGAGATAGCCGGTCTTGAGGTCCTGCGACGTGTTGCCGGCGTTCGCGGCGTTGATGCAGACGATGGCGCCCACCGACAGCGCAATCGGCCCGTAGACGTCGCCGGTCCAGCCCGAGGGCCACGAAGATCAGGCAGGTGATGATGAGCGTCGCGATGGTCATGCCCGAGATGGGGTTCGACGACGACCCGATCAGGCCGGTGATGCGCGACGACACGGTGGCGAAGAAGAAGCCGAACACCACGATCAGCACGGCCACGAAGAAGTTGCCCTGCGTGGGCAGCCCGGGCGCCACCGCGAGGAACACGGCCAGGAGCAGCGAGCCGACGATCACCACCATCATCGGGATGTCGCGCTCGGTGCGCAGCGGCGCGCCCCCGGCGCCGCGCGCCGATGCCCTTCAGCCCGTCGCGCGCCGACGACACGATCGTGGGAATGGTGCGCGCCAGCGTGATGAGGCCGGCCGCCAGCACCGCGCCGGCGCCGATGTAGCGGATGTAGGCGCTCCAGATCTGGCCGGGACTCATCTCGGAGATGAGCAGCGGCAGCCCGGTGGTGGGATGCATCATGAGCGGATGAATCGGCGGGAACGGCGTCGTGATGGCCGCGCCGAGAATCGACAGCAGCGGCAGCAGCACCAGCCACGACAGCACGCCGCCGGCGAACATGGTGCCGGCGATGCGCGGGCCGATGACGTAGCCGACGCCCATGTACTCGGGCGAGATGTCCACGTTGATGGTGGCATTGGGGAACTGGCTGGCGCGCGCGAACGAGTGGCCGACTTCCTGGCGGAACAGATTGAAGGTCCACGACAGCGACTTCCACACGGCGCCGATGCCCAGGCCCGAGAAGACCAGGCCGGCCAGCTTGCCGCCGCGTTCGCCGGCCACGAGCACCTCGGCGCACGCCGTGCCCTCGGGGTAGGGCAGCACGCCGTGCTCCTTGACGATGAGCGCGCGGCGCAGCGGCACCATCATCAGCACGCCGAGGATGCCGCCGGCAAAGGCCAGCATGGTGATCTTGGCGTAGTTGAAATAGCCCGGGTCGTTCGGCACCAGGAAGATGAGCGCCGGAATCGTGAACACGACGCCGCCGGCCACCGACTCGCCGGCCGAGCCGATGGTCTGCACGATGTTGTTCTCGAGGATGGTCGAGCCGCCAAAGCGCTTCAGCACCGAGATGGCCAGCACGGCGATGGGAATCGAGGCCGACACGGTGAGGCCCGCGCGCAGGCCGAGGTAGACCGTGGAGGCGCCGAAGATCAGGCCGAAGAGCACGCCCAGGAAGATCGCCTTCCCGGTGAACTCCGCCATCGACGTGCCGTCCGCGACATACGGGGTGAAGGCTTTCGGGGCGTCGGGCGCGGGGCGCGCCGGGGGGTGGGTCTGGGCCATGGCCGGGATGGTAGCGCAGGACGCGGCCGGCCACGTGCAAAGGCTTTACGGCCGTGCGCGTTTGCCCTATCCTGAGGAGGCTTGTGAATTTTCCGAACAAGCGGAAGGCCGCCACCGAGCAAGTCTCGGAACTCACGACGGGCCGCCTGTCCGTATATCTCAGATGCCTGAATCAGCTCGAGGCCGACGGCGTCGAGACGATCTCGTCGCAGGCCCTGGCCGAGCGCTTTCACCTGAACGCCGCCCAGATCCGCAAGGACCTGGCCTACTTCGGGGAATTCGGCGTGCGCGGCGTCGGCTACTACGTCAAGGACCTGAAGCTGCACCTGCGCCAGATCCTCGGGCTCGATCGCAAGCTGCGCGTGGCGGTGCTCGGCGCCGGCAATCTCGGCATGGCGCTGGCCGACTACCCGGGCTTCCGCCGCGAGGGCTTCGAAATCGTGGCGATGTTCGACAGCGCCGACGGCAAGATCGGCGTCGAGTCACGCAGCGGCGTGCCCATCCACGACATCCGCGACCTGAAGAAGGTCTTGCGCCGCGAGCGCATCGACATCGTGGTGCTGGCCGTGCCGGCCGAATCGGCCCAGCACGTGCTCGATCAGGTGGCGGGGAGTGGCGTGAAGGCGGTGCTCAACTTCTCGCCCGGCACGCTCAAGGTGCCCGAGGGCATCAAGCTGAAGAGCGTCGATCTCACCGTGTCGCTCGAAAGCCTCTCGTTCTTCCTGGCTCAGGGCGACAGCTCCAGCTAAGCTCCACGCTCCCGCACAAGGAGGGCGCATGCCCAGACCCGCACGCTTGACGCACGTGGACGCGGACGGCCGCATCAAGATGGTGGACGTCGGCGACAAGGCCGTCACCCTGCGCGAAGCCGTGGCCTCGGGCCACGTGGCGATGTCGGCGGAAGCGCGCGCGGCCATTCGAGCCGGACGCATCAAGAAGGGCGATCCGCTGCAGGCGGCCCGTCTGGCCGGCATCATGGCGGCCAAGCGCACGGCGGAATTGATTCCGCTGTGCCACCCGCTCCTGCTCAGCGGCATCGAGGTGGCACTCGCGCACACCGCCACCGGGGTCGCCATCACCGCGCGCGTGCGCACGGCGGGCCAGACCGGGGTGGAGATGGAGGCGCTCACGGCCGTGGCCGGTGCCGCCCTCACCATCTACGACATGGTGAAGGCGGTGGACAAGGGCATGGTGATCGAGCGCGTCCAGCTCGAGGAGAAGCTGGGCGGCCGCTCCGGGCACTACCGGCGCCCGGCCGAAGCGCGCGCGCGCCGGAAAGCGCCGCGCCGCGGTGACCATCCTCGTCTCGATCCAGCAGCCGGTGGCGGCCTGGCAGATTCCCTCCGGCCAGGTCGACCGTCTGAGGCGCACCTTTCCGCACCACGAGTTCGTGCACGCCACGAACGCCGTCGAGCGCGCCGCCGGCCTGGCGCGCTGCGAAGTGGCCTACACCTGGATCCTCTCGGCCGAGGAACTCGACGCCGCTCCTCACCTGCGCTGGTTGCATTCGTCCGCCGTCGCCGTGGGCACGCTCTGTCTCGACGGGCTCGCGGCGCGCGGCGTGGCCGTCACCAACACGCGCGGGGTGCAGGGCGGGCCGATTGCCGAGCACGTGTTCGCCACCCTGCTCGCGCTCACGCACCGTCTGCCGTTCGCGCTCGAGCAGCAGCGCACACAGCGCTGGTCGCAGAACGAGTTCGTGGGCGAGCGCCTGCCGGTGCGGCTCGCCGGCCTGTGTCTGGGCGTAGTGGGGCTGGGCTCGATCGGCGCGGAGGTGGCGCGGCTGGGTGTGGCCTTCGGCATGCGGGTCATCGGCGTGCGCCGTCATGCCGAGCGCGGCGGGCCGCCCGGCGTGGATGCGGTGTGGGGCCCGGATCGCCTCGACCAACTCGCCGAATGCGCCGACGTGTTCGTGGTGGCCGCACCGCTCACTGGGGAAACCGAGGCGCTGCTCGACGCCCGCCGCATCGCGCGCATGAAGCCGGGCGCGTGGCTCGTGAACGTGGCCCGCGGTCAGCTCGTGGACGCGGAGGCGCTCGTGGCGGCGCTCGTCTCCGGCGCGCTGTCAGGGGCGGCGCTCGATGTGTTCGCGCACGAGCCCCTGCCCGCCGCGTCGCCGCTCTGGCGGGCGCCGAACCTGCTCATCACGCCCCACACCTCCGGATTCCGGCACGGTCACTGGGACGACGCCGTCGACGTGTTCGTCGACAACCTGCGCCGCTGGGATCGCGGTGAGCCGGTGCAGTGGGCGGTCGACGCCGCGCGTGGCTACTGACCGCGGTCGCGAAACGGACGGCGGTTATGCCCCGCAGCTCGACGGCGTGCGCGCCGTGGCGGTGGCGGCGGTGGCCTACTCGCATTGGCTGCCGGCCTGGCAATTCGGCGTGCCGTTCGGTGCCGGCGTGCATCTGTTCTTCGTGCTGAGCGGCTTCCTCATCACGCGCATCCTGCTCAGCCTGCGGGGCGCGCCCGACCGCGGCGCGGTCATCGCGCGTTTCTATGCGCGGCGCGCCCTGCGGCTGTTCCCGGCCTTCTATCTGGTGCTCGGTCTGGCGTGGATCGCCGATGTGCCGCTCGTGCGCGACACGTGGGCGTGGCACGCGGCCTACCTCTCGAACGTGCTGATTGCCCGGGAGGGGCAGTGGCTCGGCCACGTGAGCCACCTGTGGTCGCTCGCGGTGGAGGAGCAGTTCTACCTGGTCTGGCCGTGGCTCGTGCTGGCCACACCCGCGCGCTGGCTCGGCGCGCTCGTGGCCGCAGCCATGCTCGCGGGGCCGCTCGTGCGTCTGGCCGCCGCGGCTCAGGGCTTCGGCGAGCCCTTCTGGGCCCTCGTGCCCGGGGGCAGTGCCGACTCGCTCGGCGTGGGCGCGTGGCTGGCTCTCGACGCGTGGCGTCGCGCCGACGCGCGCACGCCGGTCGTGGGGCGCGGCTGGCTGGCCGGCGCCGCCGTGCTGGTGTGGACAGCGTTGGCGCTGTTCGATGCCGCGGTGCCACTGCCGCCCGCCATCACCGTCTGGCGGCAACTCGTGCAGGGGCTGATCTTCGGCTGGGTCGTGTGCCACGCCGCCAGAGGCTTTCGCGGATGGACTGGACGCCTGCTGGCGCACCCGTGGATCACCTCCGTCGGCCGCATCAGCTACGGCATCTACCTGATGCACGCCTTTGCGCCGGTGGTCGTCTACGCCGCCGTGCGGCTGCTGCAGGCCGAAGCCCTGCTGCCGGCCGCGCCGGTGGCCCGTGCCGCCCTCTACGCGGCGACCACGATCGGGCTCGCCTCGCTGATGTGGGTCGCGGTCGAGCGCCCGCTGCTGGCGTTGAAGTCGCGCGTGCCCTATGCGGGCTGATGCGGGGTCTGACCCCGATGGCACGGATTTCGCGGCAATCCACTGGCTTCGTGATAGCGTCCCGTCGAGGAGTTACCGCCCATGGATCGTCGAGAATTGCTTCAGGCAGGATTGACTGCCATCGCCGGTGGCGTGGCGCTCGGTGTCACCGCCGACGCGAGCGCTCAGGCCCCAGCCGCCGCCACGCAGTCCAAGCCGCTCGGCGCGCACCCGCTCGCCGCCCCGTTCGCGGGCTGGACCGGCACCATGCTCGAAGTGACGTATCCGCCCGGCGCGGTCAGCGCGTCGCACCAGCACCCCGGTCCGACTTTTGGCTATGTGGTGCGCGGCCGCATCCGCTGGGCCATCGACGGCGAGCCGGCCAAGGTGCTCGAGGCGGGGCAGTCGTTCTTCGAGCCGCTCGGCTCGGTGCATAGCACGTCGGCCAATGCCAGCGCCACGGAGCCGGCGGTGATCTCGGTGGTGATCGTGGGCAAGAGCGGCGAGCCGCTCTCGAAGCCCGCCACCGCCAAGCCGGGCGCTTAGAACACGCGCGCCTGGGGCACCGGCCACCAGCGCACCTGCACCTTGCCGATGATGTACTTCTTCGGCACCATGCCCCAGTGGCGGCTGTCGGAGCTGTTGTTCCGATGGTCGCCCATCACGAAGTAGTAGCCCTCGGGGATCACCTGCGGGCCCCAGTCGTCGTGGCTGCGGTATTCCTCGGGCACGTAGTCGTCGGGCAGCGGCACGTCGTTGACGTAGACGCGGCCGTCGACGATGCGCACCTGGTCGCCTTCTTCCGCGATCACGCGCTTGACGAACGATTTGTCGGGGTTGAGCGGGTAGTAGAGCATCACGATGTCGCTGCGCCGCGGCGACGACAGGCGATACACGAGCTTGTTGACGATCAGGCGATCCTGATCGTCGAGCGTGGGCGCCATGCTGAGCCCCTCGACCCGCGCCACCTGGAAGCCGAAGGTGACGATCAGCGTGGCGTAGACGGCGGCTGAGGCCAGCGTCTTCACCCAGGCCCAGAACTCGTCATGCCACGCTTGCAGCCGCTCGGCGGTCGTGGGCTTGGCCGGCCCGGCCGAGAAGCCCTGAGAGATGGCCTGCGGGTGCGCCGCGTCGAATCCAGTGAGGGGCACCGCCGACCCGGCTGGCGGGGGCGCCGTGTAGGCCGCGGTCACGAGCGGAGCCGCGGCGTCGCTCTCGGGCACCGGTGGTGGCGCGGCAACCGGGTCCGGAACGGCCGGGGCTTCGGGACGATGTTCGAACTGGTCCACGGAACGGTCTCCTCGATCCCTATATACGGACGCCACGCCGCGCGCGTTTCCCGACGACGCCTGACACCCTATGGTAGCCGAAGCGTCGCGCCGTCCAGCACGGTCTCGAAAGTGCACGCCCGATGCTACAATTACCAGGTTCGGGGCGCGGATTGGCCCCGGCAGGGGAGCGGCATGATTCGTCCGTTGATGAACGGCTTTGCGCTGACGTTCAAGCACTTGTTCCGGAAGCCCATCACGGTGGACTACCCGAACCAGAAAGTGCCGATGTTCCCCCGCTACCGCGGCAAGCAAGTGTTGATGCGCGACGAGCACGGCATGGAGAAGTGCGTGGCGTGCGGCCTCTGCTCGGTGGCCTGTCCCGCCGACGCCATCTACCTCGAGGCGGCCGAGAACGACGGCACGGTCATGGCCGGTCCCCGCTACGCGGCGGTGTATCAGATCCACAAGACGCGCTGCATCTTCTGCGGCTACTGCGAAGAAGCCTGCCCGGTCTCCGCCATCTTCATGGGCAAGGACTACGAGCTGGCCGTCTACAGCAAAGACGACTTCGTGTGGGACAAGTCGGAGCTGCTCGTGCCGGCGCAGGACGGCGTCACGGCTCCGCAGTCGGACCGCTGAGCGCCGCGCGCCCGCCCTTCCTCGACGCGCTCGCGGCGCGCGTGCTCGTGTGCGACGGCGCCATGGGCACGATGCTCTACGGCAAGGGCGTCTTCATCAACCGCTGCTTCGAGTCGCTCAACCTGTCGCAGCCGGCGCTCGTCGGCGACGTGCACCGGGCCTATCTCGCGGCCGGCGCCGACGTCATCGAGACCAACACGTTCGGCGCCTCGCGGCTCAAGCTGCGCAGCTTCGGGCTGGGCGATCAGGTGCATGCCATCAACCTGGCGGGCGCGCGCCTGGCGCGCGAGGCGGCGGGCGACACGGCCTATGTGGCTGGCGCCATCGGACCGCTGGGCGTGCGCATCGAGCCGTGGGGCAAGACCGGCGTCGACGAGGCGCGGGAGTACTTCCGCGAGCAGGCCGCCGCACTCGTCGAAGGCGGTGTCGACCTGTTGATGCTCGAGACCTTCCGCGACTGGAACGAAGCGGCCGCCGCGGTGGATGCCGTCCGCTCGGTGTGCGCGCTGCCGATCGTGGCGCTCGTGACCACCGAAGAAGACGGCAACAGCCTCGACGGCACGCCGCCCGAGCAGTTCGGTCCAGCCCTGGTGGCCCGCGGCGCAAGCGTGGTGGGCGTGAACTGCAGCGTCGGGCCGGCGCCGATGCTCGAGACGGTGGAGCGCCTGGCGGCCGTGTGCGCCGTGCCGCTTGTCGGCGCAGCCCAATGCCGGCAAGCCGCGCGACATCGAAGGGCCGCAACATCTATCTGTGCTCGCCCGAATACATGGCTTCGTACGCCCGGCGGTTCATCGCGAGCGGCGTGCGCCTCGTGGGCGGGTGCTGTGGCACGACCCCTGAGCACATCCGCCAGATTGCGCAGGCCGTGAAGCAGCTCGCGCCCGACGTGGCTCGCGGGGCCGCGCCGGCCGGCCTCCGGGCCATCACCGTGGCCACGCCGCTGGCCCGTACGCCGGTGGCCCGCGCCGACAAGTCGGCCCTCGGCGCGAAGCTCGCCGCCGGCACCTTCGTGACCGGCGTGGAGCTCGTGCCGCCCCGCGGTCATGCCACGGCGGATGCCGTGGCGGCGGCGCGCCTGGCCGCCGCGCACGGCGTGGACCTGGTGCTCGTCTCGGACGCGCCGCGCGGCGGCGCCCGGGTCGGCGCGCTGGCCCTGGCGGCGCTCATTCGCCAACAGGCCGGCATCGAGCCGCTGCTCCAGTATTCGTGCCGCGACCGCAACCTGCTCGGCATCCAGTCGGACCTGCTCGGCGCCCACGCCATGGGCGTGCGCAACCTGCTCGGCATCACCGGCGACGTGCGCAAGATCGGCGACTATCCCGATGCCACGGCCGTGTTCGACGTCGACTCGATCGGCCTGACCCATGTGATGAGCCGTCTCAATCATGGGCTCGACGTGGCGGGGCAGCCGATTGGCGAACCGGCGGCGTTGCTGGCCGGGGTGATGGTGAACCCGGCCGCCGCCGACCTCGACCGGGAGCTGCGGCGGTTCGAGTACAAGGTCGAGGCCGGGGCCGAGTTCGTGGTCACCCGGCCGATCTTCGACGTGGCCGCTTTCGAACGCTTCCTGGCCAGGATCGCGCACCTGAAAATTCCGGTGATTGCCGGCGTGTGGCCCTTCGATTCCGCCTTGAACGCCGAATTCATGGCGAACGAGGTGCCGGATGTCGTCGTGCCCTTGACGCTGGTCGAGCGGATGCGTGCAGCCGTGGGCGCCGACGCGGCCGTGGCCGAGGGCGCGAAGATTGCACAGGAACTGCTCGTCGAGCTGCGCCCGATGACTGCGGGCGTGGTGGTCTTCACCCCTTCAGGGCTGGTCGACCGGGCCTTGGACGTGCTCGGCCCGGCCCGCGCGCCGCTGCCGCGCGCAACGACGTAAACGTACGTATCTGGTATAGTGCCCACTTTGCCGGGGGAGGTTCCCGAATGGGTTTGTTCACCGAGCGCCCGACAGACAAGATCATCGGCGGCGATGCCGCCACGCGGGCGCTGTCGTCGACCCCGGTCGAGAACGGCCTTCGTCGAGCGCGTCTACGAGAAGATCTCGGGCGTCTACGACCTGACGTTCGGTCCCACGCTCCATCCCGGGCGCCTGCAGGCGCTCGAGCGGATGGCCATCGGCGCCGGCAGCTCGGTGCTCGAAGTGGGCGTCGGCACGGGCATCAATCTGAAGCTCTATCCCCGCACCTGCCAGATCACCGGCATCGACCTGTCGCCCGGGCATGCTCGAGCGGGCGCACGAGCGCATCGTCAAGAACGGCCTGCGCAACTGCCGCGTCATGGAGATGGATGCGTCGAAGCTGACCTTTGCCGACGACTCGTTCGACATCGTCTATGCGCCCTACCTGATCAGCGTGGTGCCCGACCCGGTGGCCGTCGTGCGCGAGATGCGCCGCGTGTGCAAGCCCGGCGGCCGGATCGTGATTCTGAACCACTTCAAGAGCGACAACCCGGTGCTGTCGCGCATCGAGACGGCCATCTCGCCGCTCACGGTGCACATCGGCTTCGTGTCCGATCTCGACCTGCCCGGGTTCCTGCACCAGGCCGACCTCAAGCCCATCTCGATTCAGAAGGTGAACCTGCTGTCGATGTGGTCGCTCGTCACCTGCGTGAAGGACGAGTAGCCGACCTGCCCGGGCGTCGGGCCCGGGGCCCGGGTGAGCGCTTCAGTTCGGGGGAGCCTCCACGAGCGCGGTCGAGTCGTAGCTCGTGCCGACCCACCAGTTGATCTTGCGCGGCGGCTCCACGTCGGAGCGGCGGCCGACGAAATGTTCGGCCGAGCGCCGCAGCCCCCGGTATGCGTCGAACGTGGGCTTGGTGGGCAGGCCCAGCGCGCGCTTGGCCGCCACCGCAGAGGCCAGAATGCCCATCACGTCCACGGCGTGTTCGCCGTCGCCTTCACTCGGCGTCTCACGCTCATAGTAGCCGTCGGCGCCACACAGGTAGTAGGGCAGGAGCAAGCCGGCCAGCGTCGGGTGATTGACGCGGCCATCGTAGAGGCAATGCGCGAGCAGGAAGTCGGCGTAGGACGACACGAGCTCGAGCGCGCGCCGATCGCCCGTGAGACGCTCGTAGTGCTGCAGGTACTCGAAGAACAACGCCGCCATCCACGGCGACGTCATGCGCCGCGCGGCCCACGGCGGCTCGAATTCCTCCTGGTGTTGGCGCAGCGTGTGGAGCGGTGCGCCGGTGTCGGCCGACATGGCCGCCCACTGATCGACCAGCGCCCGGGCCCGCGTGAGGGCTGCGGGCGCGCCCGACAGTGAGTACCAGCCCACCGCGGCACCGAAGGCATACGCCATCTCTCGTTCCGTCCAGAACCCCTGGGCCGGCGAGTAGCGCTCCGGGAACTCGTGCTGCCAGAGGTGGAAGATGGCTTCGGCCTTCGGCCGGAACTTGCGGTCGCCGGTGAGGTGCTCGAACCACACCGCGCCGTCAGTGTAGGCGTACCTTGGCATCGCCCGGCTTCAAGGTGAACTCGCCGCGGTCGTCGATGAGCGCGTAGTAGCGCTCGACGAGCGTGAGGGCGTGCCGCTTGAGCTCGGGGTCACCGGTCCAGAGCGACAGCTTGTAGTAGCTCGTGGCGCGATCGAAGAGCCAGGGCTCGAACGCCGAAAGGTCCGCGGCGATTGCCCCGCGGGCGAGACGTTTCAGGGCGCCAGCGAGCGCGTCTCGGCCGGCCGGCCTGAAGTCGTTGATGTTCGACGGCAGCGGCCGCGCGGCCGCTACCGGGCTGGCGTTCGGCGTGGCTTGGCGGCGGGCCTCGGCCCCCTCGCCCACGGCGATGACACAGAGCAGCACAACGGCCCGCGAACGATTCATGGGTGGCTCCACCTGACACCTGGCCGGCTCGTGCCGGCACCGGCAGGCATGATAGCGTGAGCCTCGCGGCCTTCCGGCGGGCCCGCTCGCGGCCAGCGTGGGCCATGCGCCCAGGCGCCGGCATCCGGCCGGGACTCGCCATGGACTGGTTCGAACTACGCAATCTCGCCCGCACGCTGGTGCTGCCCCCGGCCGGGCCCCTGCTCGTCGCGTGCCTCGGGCTGGCGCTCACGTGCTCGAGCCGCCGCAGGAAGTTCGGGCTGGCGGCCAGCGCCCTCGGCCTCGGGTCGTTGTGGCTGCTGTCGATGCCCGTGGTGGCCTCGCAGCTCATGCGCGCCGCCACGCCCTACCCGGCGTTCGACCCTCGCCAGCCGCACCACGCCCAGGCCGTGGTCATACTGGCGGGGGGCGTGCGGCGCTACGCCCCGGAATACAACCAAGACACTCCGAGCGAGGTCACCTGGCAGCGGCTGGCCTATGGCGCGCGTCTGGCGCGGCGCACGGCCCTGCCCGTGCTCGTCACGGGCGGCCGGGGCGAGGCGGCGGCGATGCGGGCCTTCCTGATCGACGACTTCGCCCTCACGCCGCGCTGGGTGGAAGAGGCCTCGCGCGATACCGAGCAGAATGCGCGCTTTGCCGCGCGCATGCTCGCCGCCGACGGCATCCACGACATTCTGCTCGTGACGTCCGACTGGCACATGCGGCGGGCAGTGGCCGAGTTCGAGTGGCGTGGGCTGCGCGTGGTGCCGGCGCCCGTGACCGACTACTCACCGCCTGACGGCATGATCGCGCGCTGGATCCCCGGGGCCGGAGCGCTGCGAGACTCCCGCACCGTGCTCTACGAGCTGCTCGGTACGGTCGTGGCCCGCGTCCGGACGTCCGCCGCCGGGCCTGGCGACACGCCGTAACTCCGCAGCGCCGGCCGTCCTACGAGGGCGCGAACGGCGTCTCCAGCGAGCGGCTCTGCGGCGTCATCAATTCCGCGCCGTTCTCGGTGATGTACATGTCGTCTTCGAGCCGCACGCCGAACTCGCCGGGGATGTAGATGCCCGGTTCGTCGCTGAACGTCATGCCGGGCGCGAGCGGCAGGGTGTTGCCCTTCACCAGATAGGGCCACTCGTGGCCGTCCATGCCCATGCCGTGGCCGACGCGGTGGGTGAAGAACTTGTAGCCGGGGCCGTAGCCGCCGTCTTCGATCACCTTGCGCGCGGCCGCGTCCACGGCCTCGCACGGCGCGCCGGGGCGGGCGGCCTTGAGCGCCGCGGTCTGCGCGGCGAACTCGATGTCGAACACCTGCTTCATCTTGTCGGTGGCCTTGCCGAGCACGAACGTGCGGCTGATGTCCGACACGTAGCCTTCTACACTGCAGCCGCCGTCGATCAGGATGATCGTGCCTTCGCGAATCACCTGCGGCTGAATCGAGCCGTGGGGCAGGGCCGAGAACTCCGCCGTCTGCACACTGGCGCCGCCTGGGTAACCGAGCTTGTCGTGCGCGGCCGCGATCAGGCCCTGGAAGTCCCGCTGCGTCATCCCTTCCTTCAGCCCCTTCCAGGCGGCTTCGTAGGCCTTCAGCGTCACGGCCGAGGCGATCTTCATGAGTGCCAGTTCGTGCTGGTCCTTCACCGCGCGACAACCAGCGGTCACCGGCGTGGCGCTCACTATTTTGAGAGCCGGAGCCACGCTGGCGACGCCGTCGCTGTACTGGTGACGGACGGTCTCTTCGATACCAAGCCGGCCGGCGGCGATGCCGCGGTCGCGCAGGCCCTGCACCACGCGCTCGTAGGGACTCTCGTGTTCCTCCCACGTGCGCACGTCGGCGGTGCCGGTGAACGGACTCGTGGCGAACTGCTCACGCGCGCGGTCTTCCTCGAAAGCCGGGCAGACCACGAACGGCTCGCCGGCCTTCGGAATCACGAGCGAGAACAGCCGCTCGCTGAGCCCCCACTGGATACCGCTGAAGTAGACGAGCGAGGTGCCGCCGGTGAGCATCAGGGCGTCGATCTTGTGTTCCACCATCAGGCGGCGGGCCTTCTCGACGCGGCCTTTGCGCTCGTCGGCGGTGATCGGCGTGGCTGGCCCGCGCATCGAGGTGAGCGCGGCGATTGACGGCGGCAGTGCGTCTGGCGCGGGCGCGGCCGCGGCCGGGGCCACGGGTTCGGTGCGCGCGCACGAGGTGCCGAGCGCGCCGGCGGCCACGGCCGCAGAGGAGAGCAGAGTACGGCGGGAAATCATCGAGGGCTCCTTGGATGCAGAGTATAGCGCCGGGGCCGCGACGGCCGTCAGGCGAGCTGCCGCAGGATCCACTGCGCGGCCACGGTGGCGCCGTCCACCGCCGGACGCTCGGGCGCGGGCGGCGCAGCGACCAGCGCGTCGAGCGTGGCGTGCCAGTCCCCCCGCAGCAACTCGGCCTGCGGCAGGTAAGCGCAGCGCACGTAGCGTGGCATCTCGCGAACGAGCACGTCGTACTCGATGAAGTGACCGCGGTCGGTGTAGAGCAGCGCCGTGTCGTTGGCCAGGCACTCGCTGATGATGCCGTAGCCGGGCTTGGTCACCACCACGTCCACCGCCGCGACGACGTCTTCGTAGCGCAGCCCCAGGGCGTACATGGCTGGCTCGTCGAGCGGATGCAAGGCGCCGCGCGCGCCGGCCTGCGCCAGCGGCACGCGATCGGGGCCGAAGGGCACGCTGGCGCTCACGAGCAGCGTCCAGCCGCTGGTGCGGCTGAGCGCCTCGAGGTCCATGCCCGACACGCCGTAGCCGCCAAACGAGACCAGCGCCAGACGGCCAGCGGGCAGGCCCAGGCGCGCGCGTGTGTCGGCCGGTGCATGCGTGGCTCGTCGCGCGATGAACGGCAGGTCGGTGACGTCGGGAATGGTCTCGAAGCCGCCAGCGAGCGGCAGGCGAAATGCGCGTCCCGCGCGACGATAGACCTCACCGAGCGCGTCCGCCGCGGCGTCGCCGCCGGGGTAGTCGCGAAAGATCCAGTCCCACGTGAAGTTGCCGATGGCCATGGCCGGCACGCCGGCCAGCCGCGCGGCCTCGAGCGCCAGCGGCGGGATGTCGGCCACGACGAAGGCCGCGTCGTCCTGGCGCAGCACCTCGGCCTCGCGTGCGGCGAGCGCCGGCAGGTCGCGCGCATAGGCGGTGGCCCGGCGGACCGTCTCGCCGGCGTCGAGACTCAAGCTGTCGTGTTGCACCACGCCGGGATCGGTGTCGACCACGTCGTAGTCAAACGGCCCGCGCACGGTGAGATCGAACAGCCAGCGCGGCGCCGAGGTGCGGATGTGCACGGGCCGCTCCGGCTGTGCGGCGAGCAGCGCGTTCACGACCTCGATCGACCGCGAGGCGTGGCCGAAGCCGTGGCCCGAGATGTAGTAGACGATCGGCCGCACTACGCGTCGATGTCCTGCGGGCCGTGCGCCACGGCCACGGCGGGCTCGAGCGGGGCGGCCGGCGTGAGCGCCACCGCCAGCACGTCCTGCAATGTCTTGGCGAACACGAAGCGCATGTCGCGGCGCAGGTCCTCGGGAATGTCCACGAGGTCTGCTTCGTTCAACGCCGGCAGAATCACGGTGCGCAGGCCCATGCGCCGCGCCGCCAGCGCCTTCTCGCGGATGCCGCCGACCGGCAGCACCATCCCGCTGAGCGTGATCTCGCCGGTCATGGCCACGTCTTCGCGCACCATGCGCCCGGTCACCGCCGAGAGGATGGCGGTGGCCATGGTGACGCCGGCCGACGGTCCGTCCTTGGGGATGGCGCCGGCCGGT
Source organism: uncultured Acidobacteriota bacterium (assembly GCA_963814395.1). Lineage (GTDB taxonomy): Bacteria > Acidobacteriota > Vicinamibacteria > Vicinamibacterales > UBA2999 > CADEFD01. Next base: position 814,779 of record CAWFCS010000013.1, on the reverse strand, counting down.
ACGTGCACGTGCAGGTCCTTGTGGTGCAGGAACGCCGGGTCGATGCCGAGGGCCACGGCCTGCGAGCGGATATGACTGACCGCTGCGCGCGCCGATTCCTGCATCACCGAGCCGAGCTGGCCCGTGAGGATGATCTGGCCGGTGCCGCCGGGCAGCAGTGACGCCTCGATGAAGAGCACGTCGCCGCCGGCCTCGGTCCAGGCCAGGCCCGTGGCCACGCCGGGCGTGGAGGTGCGGAACGCCACCTCGCGTTTGAAGCGCGCGGGCCCCAGATAGTCGTCGATCGTGTCGGCCGTGACCGCCGTGGCGCGTCACCGCCGCGCTGACGCCAGCGGCCACCACCTTGGCGGCCACCTTGCGGCTGATCGTGCCGATGAGTCGCTCGAGGTTGCGCACGCCCGCCTCACGCGTGTACTCGCTGACCACGACCCGCAGCGCGGCATCATCGATGGCCACCGCATCCCCCCCGAGCCCGTGTTCGGAGAGCTGCCGGGGAATGAGGAACCGGCGCGCGATGTGGATCTTGTCTTCTTCGGTGTAGCCCGAGAGCTGGATGATCTCCATGCGGTCGAGCAGCGCCGGGTGCACCGTGCCGAGCTGGTTGGCCGTGGCGATGAACAGCACCTTCGAGAGATCCACCGGAATCTCGAGGTAGTGGTCGCGAAAGCTGTGGTTCTGCGCCGGGTCGAGCACTTCGAGCAGGGCGGCGGCCGGGTCGCCCTGGAAACCGACGGCCAGCTTGTCGAGTTCGTCGAGCATGAAGACCGGATTGACCGAGCCGGCCTGTTTCAGCGCCTGCACGATCCGTCCGGGCATGGCGCCGATGTAGGTGCGCCGGTGGCCGCGGATCTCGGCTTCGTCCCGCACGCCGCCGAGCGAGATGCGCACGAACTTGCGCTGCATCGCCTTGGCGATCGACTGGCCGAGCGAGGTCTTGCCCACGCCGGGAGGCCCGACGAAGCACAGGATCGGCCCTTTGAGGTCGCCCTTCAGCTTGCGCACGGCCAGGTACTCGACGATGCGCTCCTTCACCTTGTCGAGGTCGTAGTGGTCCTCGTCGAGCACGGCGCGCGCGGCCACCGGGTCGAGGCGGTCCTCGGTGATGGTCGACCACGGCACTTCGAGCACCCAGTCGAGGTAGGTGCGCACGAGTTGCGCTTCCTGGTTGCCGCCGCCGCCGAGGCGGCCCAGCCGATCGATCTCGCGGTCGACGATCTTCTGCACCGGCTCGGGCAGCTTCGCGTCGGCCACCTTCTGGCGCAGTTCGGTGATGTCGCTCGTTTCCCCTTCGCCGAGCTGTTCCTGGATGGCCTTGAGCTGCTGCCGCAGGTAGTACTGCCGCTGCGATTCCGACATCTCGGCCTGGGCCTGCGATTCGATCTTGCTCTTCAGCTCGAGCACCGACACCTCGCGGGCGAGCAGGGTGTGCACGAGCTCGAGCTTCTTCAAGAGCGGATCGGACGACAGGATCGCCTGCTTCTCGGCGGCCGACGCGTCGAGCATCGAGCCGAGCAGGTAGGACAGGCGCAGCGGATCCTCGATGCCGAGCACGAGCTGGCGCGCGTCCGACGACGCGCCAGCCGCGAGCGTGACGGCCCGCTCGGCCAGTTCGCGGATGCGGCGTTCGTAGGCCTCGGTCTCGACGTCGGCCTCGAGGCGCTCGGGCATCGGCTGACGTTGGCGAGGATCGTGGTGCCGGTCTTGCTCACCGTGAGCACGCGCACGCGGGCCACGCCCTCGAAGATGATGTTGAGGCCATGATCAGCGCGCGCCATCTGGCGCACGATGCAGATCGTGCCCACGTCTTCGAGCTGGTCGGGATCCGGCTCTTCGGAGTCGGTCTTCTGCAGCACCAGCAGCAGCATCCGGTCGGTGGTGAGCGCCGTGTTCACCGACTCGACCGAGGCCGGGCGGTTCACGGCCAGCGGCTGCAGCGTGAGCGGAAAGGCCACCGTGCGCCGCAGGGGCAGCACGGGGAGCGACGAGGGGAGGGGCGCAGGAGTGTGGGGTTCAGCCATGGATGGGTCGCCGGAGGTCCGGCGGTGCCTGTCTCGATCATACGCGCCCGAGACGTTCGGCGATAACATCTAGCCATGGCCTTGGACGAGCGCGCGTTCTTCAACGAAAAACCGGAACAGCGGAACGGCCGCTACACCTGCCCGCGCTGCAAGCGAGCCGGCGACTACCAGCTGCGCTGGGTGCGGCGCACGCGCAAGGACCGTCCACCCGGCAATGCCGACGACACCGATCGCGCCAAGTTCGCCAAGCTGCGGAATCACCTGATCCGCGTCGACGACGAACTCACGTGTAAGACGTGCGGCAAGCGCTTCGAGATTCCGTCGATGCACTCGCTGGTGTTCGTCGACGATCTGGTGGGTCTGCCCAAGATGGACGACGAGGACCTGACGACGACCCGGTCGCGCCGGCGCCCGCGCCTAATACACCCCAGGCACCAGCCGCCACCGCACCTGCTTCTGGTACGCCAAGTACGCCGGCCCCGCGGCAGCGGAAAGGCTACGCTCCTCCCAAGGTATGGCGATGACCAGGTAGAGCGGTGCTCACGGCCGCCCAGACGCACCGGTCGAGGGTCATGGTGGGCGTGCCGAACACGATCAGCGCCCAGCCCAGGTAGATCGGATGGCGCACCACGGTGAACGGCCACACCACCCGGATCGGCGCCGCCGCGCGCGGCGTCAGCATCTGACGGATGCCGGCCAGCTCGAGCGCATCGAGCACGCGGGCGCCCGCCACGGTGAACACCACGCCCAGCGCCCTGCACCGTCCAGCCGAGCCACGCCGCCGGCGCCGCCAGCGCATAGAGCTGCCCGGGCACGCGCTGCCAGAGCAGGCACACGGCGATGAGCAGCGCCGACGCCACCCACACGTAGGCCGAGCGTTCGAGGGCCGGGCGGCAGCGGTGCGCGTGATCCACGCCTTGGCGCCGCTGCGCGCCATCAGGCTGTGGTGCGCGGCAAAGAGCGTGAAGAGCGCGACGTTCCAGGCGATGGCCGCGCCCACCGGCGCGCCCTCCGGTACCAGGCGTGCCGAGCGCGCGGAAGAACCACACGCAGAGCGCCAGCGCCGACACGAACAGCCCGCCGCCCAGCCAGGCGCATGGCCTGGATGCGGCGGGGACGCGGCGCTGCGGGTGGTCATGGGAATGTGGGACGGCGCGGACCGGGGCCGGGAGCCGCACGTATTATAGGGACTCCGCGTCCGGTTCCCGTGACCCCAGCCCCGTTGTGAGCACACCCCGCATCGTCATCTCCGGCCTGGGCGCCGTCTCGGCGTTCGGCGTCGGGGCCGCGCGCTACTGGGACCACGTGTCGCGCGGGGTGAGCGGCACGCGCGCCATCACCGCGTTCGATGCGTCGACCTACGCGTGCCGCGTGGCCGCGCCGGTGCCGCCGCTCGACATGACGGCGGCGTGCGTGCTCGACGGCGAGGACGACGAGCGGCTGGGAGTCGCGTGCCGACCCGAAGCGCTACTCGCGCGCTGCGCTCTTCGGCGTGATTGCCGCCCGCGAAGCCTGGCGCGATGCCGGCCTGCGCGTGGGCGAGCCGGGCGCGGGCGTGATCATCGGCAGCGGCGGTGGCGGCATCGACGTCGGCGAACGTCAGTACCAGGACTTCTTCACGAACGGCGGCCGCGCGGTGACCCCGTATGCGATTGCCATCGGCATCTGCGGCATGGTGTCGAGCGAGATCTCGATCTCGCTCGGCCTGCGCGGCATCAGCCACGTGCTGTCGACCGGCTGCACGTCGTCCACCGACGCCATGGGCTACGCGCTGGCGCTGCTGCGGGCCGGCGAGGCCGACGTGCTGCTCTCGGGCGGCACCGACGGCTGCGTGCTGCCGGGCATGATCTTCGGGTTCTCCCGGATGCGCGCCGTGTCGACGCACTACAACGATCGCCCGGAACAGGCCTCGCGGCCGTTCGACAAGGGGCGCGACGGCTTCGTGCTCGGTGAAGGCGCCTGGATGGTGGTGCTCGAGCGCGAAGACCGGGCGCGCGCGCGCGGCGCGCACATCTACGCCACGGTCGAAGGCTACGCCTCCACCTGCGACGCCTATCACCGCGTGCAGATGGCGCCCGACGGCGACGAGATCGTGCGCTGCATGCAGACGGCGGTGGCGAAGTCGGGCCGCGCGCTCGACGAGATCGGCTACGTGAACTACCACGGCACGTCCACCCAGTTGAACGACGCGGTGGAGGCGCGCTGCACGCGCCGCGCCTTCGGCCCGCTGGCCGAGAAGCTGCCCGGGTCGTCGACCAAGTCGATGATCGGGCATCCCCAAGGGGCGAGCGGCGCCGCGGGAGTGGTGGCCACGGCGCTTGGCGCTCGACCGCGGCTTCCTGCCGCCCACCATCAACCTCACCGATCCCGATCCGGCCTGCGACCTCGACTTCCTGCCCAACGTGGGGCGGGCGGTGCAGGTCGAGTCGGCGCTCTGCAACTGCCTCGGCTTCGGCTCGAAGAACAGCGCGCTCGTGCTGGGGTACGCCGGATGAGCGTGCCGGCCGACGACGTGGTGATCGTGGGCGCCGGACCCGCCGGCGCACTGGCCGCGCTGGTACTGGCGCGGCAGGGCGCGCGCGTGCGGCTCGTCGACCGCGCCCGGTTCCCGCGGGCGAAGCTGTGCGGCGACTCGCTGAATCCTGGCGCGCTGGCCGTGCTCGGCCGCTACGTGGACGTGGCGGATCTGGCGCGCGCTCGGACAGCCGGTGCGCGGCATGCGGCTCTCGGGCCCGGGCGGCGTGGCGGTGCATGGCCGCTATCCCGACGGCGTCGCGGGTCTGTCCGATCACGCGCGCCCGGCTCGACGCGTGGCTGGTGAACGAAGCGTGCCGCGCTGGTGCGGTGTTCGACGAGGGCGTGGCCGTGCGAGCGGTGGACGTCGACGGCGACGGCGCGACGGGCGTGGTCGTGGCGCACGCCTGGCGGCGATCGCCGTCATCCCGCTCGCGCTGGTGATCGGCGCCGATGGGCGAGGGTCGGTCGTGGCGCGTCAGTTCGGACTGGCGCACGCGCCGGCGCAGCCGCGCCGCTGGGCGCTCGGGCGCCTACGCCGAGGGCGTCACGGGCGTGGACCCGGCGTGCGGCGAGATGCACGTGCGCGCCGGCAGCTACCTCGGCATCGCGCCGGTGCTCGGCGGATGTGACCAACGTCTGCCTGGTCGTGCCGTATGCGCGGGCGCAGCACGATGTGCGCGCGCCCTGGGAGGCGATTCTGGCGGCGGCGGCCGGCCGACCCGATGCTGGCGCCACGGTTCACGCGCGCCACGGCCCGTGTCGGCGCCGATGGTGCTCGGTCCCGATGGCGCTCGATGTGGTCACGCCCGGCCATGCCGGCGTGCTGCTCGCGGGCGACGCCGCCGGCTTCATCGACCCGATGACCGGCGATGGCATGCGGCTCGCGCTGCAAGGCGGCGTGTTCGCGGCCGGCGTGGCGAGCGACGTGCTGGCCGGGCGTCTCGAGCGGGCCGCCGCGGTGCGCGTGCTGGCCGAGCGACGCCAGGCGGCGTTCGGCGCCAAGTGGCGCTTCAACCGGAGCCTGCGCGCCGTGGTCGGCCTCGACCCGGCGCTGCGCGCGGCCACCCTGGCGGCGCGCGCGTGGACGGCGCCTTTCGAGGCCATCGTGCGCTACGCCGCCGACATCCCCGCTGCCTGAGTTGCCGCCATGACCCCTGCCATGATCATCGCGTTCGGCACGCTGGCGGCCGTGCTGGCCGTGATGGCGGGCGAGGCCGTGCTGTCGGCCCACAACGCGTCGGTGCTGCGCGCGCGCGGCGCGGTCGAGCCCGCCGGCGATGTCTATCACGTGATGCAGGTCGCCTATCCGCTGGCGTTCGTCGCGATGGCCATCGAGGGCGCCGTCGCGTGGGCCGTCGCCGCCGGTGGCTGCTCGTCGTGGGGCTCGGCGTGTTCGGTCTGGCGAAGGCGCTCAAGGGCTGGGCCATCTCGTCGCTCGGCACGCGCTGGTCGTTCCGCGTGCTCGTGCCTCCAGGGGAACCGCCGCTCGTGCGCGGGCCGTATCGGTTCATGCGCCATCCCAACTACCTGGCCGTGTGCGGCGAGATCGTGGGCGCGGCGCTCATCGTCGGCGCGTTCGCGTCGGGCGCGGCTGGCCCTGCTGGGCTTCGGCTGGCTGATGCTGCGGCGCATCGCGATCGAAGATCGCGCGCTCGGACGGCGGTAGGATTGCCCATGGTGCAGACGGCGCCGCGCGCGCCCCTTTCTCCGGTCAGCGGCGTGTCGCGCGGCGTGTCGCGCGTCGTGGCGGCGGCCGACGGGCTGACCGCCGTGCTCGTGCTGCTCACGCTGTCGGCAGCAGTCACCGGCGGCTTTCGCGCCGAGGTCCTGGGCGTTCGGCTGTCGGTCACGTCGTGGTGGCGCACGGCGCTGGTGGCTGCGGCGATGCTGGCGCTGCGGCACTGGTGGCAGCCGTCGCCCTCGCTCGTGGCGCGAGCCCTGCGCGGCTGGCGCGCCTGGCGAAGCGACCCCGTCACGCGCGGCACCTGGCCGGTCGTCGTGGCGACCCGCGTGGGCGTGCTCGTGGTGGGACTGATGGCGGTCTACGCGGTGGGCTATCCGCAGGGCCGCGCGCCGATCCGGGTGGCCGAGGGCGAACTGGGCAATCTGCCGGCGCGCTTCGATGCCGGCTGGTATCTCACCATCGCCACGCACGGCTACGAGTACTTCTCCAACCGCGTCGACCGGCAGCAGAACCTCGTGTTCTTCCCGGCGTTCCCCGACGCTCATGTACTGGGGCTCGCTGCTCGTGGCGCGGCAGGTGTTGTGGAGCGGCACGCTCGTGTCGATGCTGGCCTTCGCGTGGGCGGCGCGTTATCTGTACCGTCTGGCGCGCGAGATGATGGACGACGATCGCGCGGCGGTGGCCGTGGCGCTGCTCGCGACCTATCCCTTCGCGGTGTTCTACAGCGCGGCCTACACCGAGGCGCTGTTCCTGCTGGCCATGCTGGGCGCGTGGTATCACGTGCGCCGCGACGAGCGGTGGGCGGGCTTTGCCTGGGGCCTCATCGCCGGATTGACCCGCCCGAACGGCTGCCTGCTCTCGATTCCGCTCGCGCTGCTCGTGCTGGCGCCGCTCTGGCAGCCAGGGCCGGCTGCGGCGTCCGCCCGGCGGCTGGGCGAGCATCAGCGACCGTCTCGTGGTGGCGGCCGCCCCGGGCCTCGGCATGCTGCTCTACTCGGCCTACGTCTACGACGTCACCGGCGACCCCTTCATGTGGATTCGCCTGCAGGCCGCGTGGGGCCGGCAGAACGTCGGCGTCGTGCAGTTCCTGGCGGGCGAGTGGCAGTCGGTGGCGCAGCAGGGCGCGTATCAGTACGCCACGAGCAACGTCCCCGACTTCCTGAACATCCTGGCCGCGGGGCTAGTGGCGGCCGCCGTCGTGCCCGTGTGGCGGCGGTTCGGCGTGGCGCCGGCGACGCTGCTGGCGTTGAACGTGCTGCCGTCGCTGGCCAGTGGCGGATGGCTGTCGGTGGGACGCGCCACGTCGGTGCTGTTCCCGGTGTTCCTGTGGCTCGCCGATGTGCTGCCGGCGCGGCACCGAAGCGCGGCGGTGGCGGTCTTTGCCGGGCTGCAGGTGTTTGCCGCGATCCTGTTCTTCACCTGGCGGCCGCTTTTCTGAGGCCGGTCGAGGCGAGCGTTCGGCTCCGGCCAAGACGTCGCCGTTCGCCGTCTGTACCCACGTGCGTGACGAAGCCGTATACTGGCCGTCAGGTCGCTTCATGAGCCCCAACTTCCGCTCCGGCCCGGGTCGACACGCGCCGGCGCTGCTGGCCGTGTGGCTATGGACGGCGTCAGCGCCGTCGTGGTCCTTGGCTCAGGCGCCGGCACCGGCCACCGCGCCGAATGACGCTCGCGCGGCTGCCGCTCGCGCCCTCGACACGCGGCCGCTACGACGCCGTGCACCCGCTCGTGGCGGCGCTCGCCGACCGACCCCACGGCGGCCGTCCTGCGGGCCCGGGCGTTCGTGGCGGTCGGCAACTACGCCGACGCGGAGAAGGTGCTGCAGCCGGCCGTGTTCGAGCACCCGATGAGCGACGCGGCCGTGGAGTTGGGCGTGCTGCAGCGCATGCTGGGTCGTCGCGAGGCGCTGCGCACCCTCAGCCTGATTCTGTCGCGCGACATCGTGGCGGCGGCGGCCCCCGACTACGTGCGTGCTGGTCGCGCCGCCCGCGCGCTCGGCCGCTTCCAGGAAGCCAACGACTTCTTCCGCGAAGCCATCGCCCGGGCCCCGACCGACCTCACCGCCAATGTGGCGTGGGGCGAGCTGTTCCTCGAGAAGCACAACCGGCAGGACGCCGCCAAGTCGTTCCAGGCGGCGCTGCGCACGAGGGCCGAAGACCCCACGGCCCTCATGGGCCTGGCGCGCACCATGGCCGACGACAACCCGCCGCTGGCGCGCAAGCTGGCGCAGCAGGTGCTCACCATCAACCCGCAGTCCACGGGCGCGCGGGTGCTGCTTGCCGAGCTCGCGCTCGACGACACCAAGCGGCCCGAGGCGAAGGCCGAGTTGGAGAAGGCGCTCGCCATCAACCCGAATCACTTCGAGGCGCTCTCGCTCACCGCCGCGGTGGCGTGGCTCGAGAAGCGCACCGCCGACTACACCGCCACGACCGCCGCGGTGCTCAAACTGAATCCCACCTACGGCGAGGTCTATCGCATTGTCGGCGCGCAGTCGGCCCGCAACTACCGTTTCGAGGAGGCAGCCGAGCTGGCCCGCCGCGCCATCAGCATCGACGCCACGAACACCCGGGCCTTCGCCGATCTGGGCGCGCACCTCATGCGCACGGGCGACGAGCGCGGCGCGCGCCGCGCGCTCGAAACCGCGTTTCGCGTCGACCCCTACGACATCGTCACCTACAACCTGCTCGGCCTGCTCGACACCCTCGACGGCTTCGTGACCATTCGCGAAGGCGACATGGTGATTCGCCTGCATCCCGACGAAGCCGGGGTGATGCGCGAGTACGTGCCGGCGCTGGCGCGCGAGGCCATGGCCACGCTGTCGAAGCGCTGGAACTTCACGCCCACCGGCCCCATCCTGATCGAGATGTTCCCGCGCCACGACGACTTCGCCGTGCGCAACGTCGGCCTGCCCGGCATGATCGGCGCGCTCGGCGCGTGCTTCGGCAAGGTGGTGACGCTCGACTCGCCCAAGGCGCGGCCGCCCGGCGAGTTCAACTGGGGCGCCACGCTGTGGCACGAGCTGGCGCACGTCATCACCATCCAGCTCTCGAACCAGCGGGTGCCGCGCTGGCTCACCGAGGGCATCTCGGTGTGGGAAGAGACGCGCGCGCGCGCCGCCTGGGGCCGCGAGATGGAAGTGACGTTTGCCGGCGCCATCAACCGCGGCCAGGTGATGAAGCTGCGCGACCTCAACGCCGGCTTCAGCAATCCCGAGACGATCTCGCTGGCCTACTACCAGGCATCGCTGCTCGTGGAGCACATCACGGCGCGCTTCTCGGAAGCTTCGCTGCGCGAACTGGTGCGGGTGTTCTCCGAAGATCTCGAGACCGATGCCGCCATCACGCGCGTGTTGAAGGTGAGCGTCGACGACCTGCAGACGACCTTCGACCGGTTCCTCGACGAGCGCTTCGGACGGCTGCGCCGCGCACTGGTCACGCCCGAGGGCTTCGAGCCCGACCTGCCGCTGGAGCGTCTGCGCGGGCTGGCCGACGCGAACCCCGGCAGCTTCCCCGTGCTGGTGGCCTTCGGCCGCGCGCTCGAGGCGGACGATGCGGCGGCGGCCTTGGCGACGTATCAGAAGGCCGCTGCACTCGTGCCGCTCGCGACCGGCGATGGCAGCCCGCAGGCGCGCATCGCCGGCCTGCTGCAAGCCAAGGGCGACAAGGCCGGAGCGGCCGCCGCTCTCGAGGCGCTCACCACCGCGGATCACACGGCCGTAGCCTCGGCCCGCACGCTGGTTGGCCTGCTCGATGCCCCCAATCAGGCCATCCGGCGTCAAGCGGCGCTCGCCAAAGTGGTGGCGATCGATCCGTTCGACGCCGCGGCGCATTCCGAACTCGGCCGATTCGCGCTGGCCTCCGGGCGCGTGCCCGATGCGCTCCAGGCCTTCCGCGTGGCCGTGGCGGCCGGTGCCACCGACCGCGCCGGCGCCCATGCCGACCTGGGCGAGGCGCTCGAGCAGTCGGGCGCGAAGGACGACGCCAAACGCCAGGCCCTGCTGGCGCTCGAAGTGGCGCCCACCTACGCGCGGGCGCAAGACCTGCTGCTGCGGCTCGTGGAGCCGCCGCAGTGACCGTGCCAGCGCGCGCTGGCTGGAAGGCGTGCGTGCGGCGCGGTCCGCTGCTGGCCGCGATACTCGGGCTCGTCACGTGCGTGGCCCCGGCGGTGTCGTCGCTCGTGCGCGAGGCCGCCGCGCAGTCGGGCGTCTTCAAGGAAGATCGGCTGGCCGGCCTGCAGTGGACCTTCGTGCGCGTGAAGTACACGCCCACGACCGGTGATCTGGCCATGCGCACGCGCTTCGGCTTCTGGGACGACCCGTGGGCCATCGACGCGCCGGCGGCCGAACAGAACCTGTCGCGCCGCGTGCAGACGGCCACGGCCATCGAGGTGGGCGAGCCGCTCGTGATGAGCCTCGACGACCCGCGGCTCTTCCAGTATCCGTGGCTCTATCTGGTCGAGCCGAGCAACGCCGTGCTGAGCGACGCCGAAGCGGCCACGCTGCGCGAGTTCCTGCTGCGCGGCGGCACGCTCACCCTCGACGACTTCCACGGCTCGTTCGAGTGGGAACTCACCGTGCGCCAGCTCGCCAAGATCTTCCCCGACCGCGAGATCGTCGACCTGCCGGCGTCGCATCCCATCTACTCGTCGTTCTATCAGCTCGATCGCTATCCGCAGGTGCCGGGGCTTGGCTCCTTCTTCAACGGCCGCACCTGGGAGAAGGGCGGTTACACCGCCCGCCTGCGCGCCATTCTCGACGACAGCGGCCGCCCGATGGTGCTCGCCAACTGGAACACCGATATGGGCGACGGCTGGGAGTGGTCGAACGCCGAAGAGTATCCGGGATATTTGAAGTGGACGGCCGTGGCGTACCAGATGATGATCAACGAGATCGTCTATACGCTCACACACTAGGGACTGGGGGCTGGGGACTGGGGGCTGGGGCTCCCAAGAACGGCGCCCGAAGACGGCGTTCGATACACCGCTGACAGGCAGGGCATGAACCGGACGGCAGAGGCACACGGCGAAGACCTGGCAGCGCGGGTGGCGGCGGGCCGGGAGAAGATTCTCGAGCAGCTGCGGCTCGTGATCGTCGGACAGGACGACGTGGTCGACGAAGTGCTCATCGCGCTCTTCACCGGCGGGCACTGCCTGCTCACCGGCGTGCCGGGGCTGGCCAAGACGCTGCTCATCAAGACGCTGGCCGGCATCCTCGACCTGTCGTTCAAGCGCATCCAGTTCACGCCCGACCTGATGCCGGCCGACATCACCGGCACCGAGATTCTCGACGAGGCCGACGGCGTGCGCGCGCTGCGCTTCGTGCGCGGGCCGATCTTCGCCCAGATCCTGCTGGCCGACGAGATCAACCGCACCCCGCCCAAGACGCAGGCGGCGCTGCTCGAGGCCATGCAGGAGTTCCACGTCACTGCGGCCGGGCCGCACCTACGAGCTGGAACGGCCGTTCTTCGTGCTGGCCACGCAGAATCCGATCGAGCTCGAGGGCACCTACCCGCTGCCCGAGGCGCAGCTCGATCGCTTCATGTTCAACGTCACGATGCAGTACCTCTCGGAGGACGACGAAGTGAAGGTCGTCACCCAGACGACCGGCACCGCCCGGCCGAAGCCCGAGCGCGTGTTGAGTGGCGACGAGATCATGGCGTTTCATGGCTATGTGCGCCAGGTGGTGGTGGCCGACGAAGTGGCGCGCTACGCCGTGCGCCTCGTCGACGCCTCGCGACCCGGCCGCGGCCCGAAGCTCGACTTCGTGGAGAAGTGGGTGAAATGGGGCGCCGGCCTGCGCGCCTCGCAGGCGCTGATCCTCGGCAGCAAGGCGCGCGCGCTCATCCACGGCCGCTATCACGTGTCGGTGAAGGACATCCAGGCGCTGGCCAAGCCGATTCTGCGCCACCGCGTCATCCCGAACTTCTACGGCGAGGCCGAGGGCATCACGTCGGACATCATCGTCGACCGCCTGATTGCCGCCGTGCCGGTGCCCGCGAGCGGGCTGTCGTGGACCACTAGCCACATGGCCGCCCCGGCGCGCTATCTCGACCCCGCGGTGCTCGCCCGGATCGGCTCGCTCGATCTGAAGGCGAAGATCGTGGTGGAAGGCGTGCTCACCGGATTGCATCGCAGTCCGCGGCGGGGCTTCAGCGTGGAGTTCGCCGAGTACCGGCAATACCTGCCCGGCGACGCCCTCGCCACCATCGACTGGAAGGTGTTCGCGCGCAGCGATCGCCACTACGTGAAGAAGTTCGAGGAAGACACCAACCTCGACTGCCATCTGCTGCTCGACGTGAGCGGCTCGATGCACTACGGCTCGCGCGGCGTCACCAAGGCGCGAGTACGGCTGCTTCCTGGCCGCGTCGCTCGCCTACTTGATGCACCGCCAGCGCGATGCCGTGGGGCTCATCGCCTTCGACGAACAGATCGTGCACCGCGTGCCGCCGAGCGCGCGCGCCGGCCACCTGCGCACCTTGCTGCTGGCCCTGGAGCGCCTGCCGGCCGGGCATCGCACCAACGTGGCCAAGCCGCTCGGCGACCTGGCCAAGGTGCTCTCGAAGCGGGGCCTGGTCGTGGTGATCTCCGACCTGCTCGACGATCCGGCGCGCGTGATCGAGGGCCTGCGCCACTTCCGCCAGCGCGGCACCGACGTGATCGTGTTCCACCTGCTCGACCAGCAGGAGCTGCAGTTCACCTTCGCCGACGTGGCGCGCTTCCGCGACACCGAGTCGGCCACCGAGGTGTTCGCCGACCCCACCGCCGTGCGCGGCGACTACCTGCGCGCGGTGCAGGGCTTCGTCGACACCTATCGCCGCGAGTTGGGCGGGGCCGGCATCGACTACCACCTGCTCGACACCTCCAAGCCGCTCGACCTGGCGCTCATGGCCTACCTCAACGCGCGCGGGCGGCGCTGACATGTTCGGCCTGGGCTTTTTGGCGCCCGCGTTCCTGGCCGGTGCGCTCGCCGTCGGCATTCCGATCCTGCTGCATCTGTTCCGCCGTCGCAGCGACCGCGTGATCGACTTCCCGGCCGCGCAGATGCTGCCGCAGGCGCCGGTGCAGCAGCAGGAGCGGCGCACCTTGCGCGATCTGCTGCTCCTGGCACTGCGCATCGCCGCGCTCGTGCTGCTGGCGTTGTCGTTTGCCCGGCCCTACGTGATGCGCGACTCCGACGCGCTGAAGCCGCCGATCACGATCGTGGCCGTCGATATCTCGCTCAGCATGTCGGCCCCCGGCACGTGGCGTGAAGCCATCCGTCTGGCCAGTGCGGCCGTGGATGCCGCGCCCGTGGCGGACCTGGTGGGGGTCGTGACCTTCGACGACCGCGGCCAGACCGCGGTGGCGCCGACGGCCAGCCGGGCCGAAGCGCGCGCGTTCCTCGCGGCGTTGACGCCGGGCGCCGGGGGCACGCGCTTCGCCGCCGCGCTGGGGGCCTCGGTGGACGCGCTCGGCACGTCGAACGGCCGCATCGTGGTCGTGACCGACCTGCAGCAGCAGGGGCTGGCCGGCGGCGATGCCGTCAGCGTGCCCGACGGCGTGGACGTGACGGTGGCCGCCGTGCCGCCGGCGGCGGCGAATGTGGCCGTGGCGGCCTTCAGCCGCGCGGCCGACGGCGCCACGGCCGTGGTGCAGAGCTACGCGCCTGGGCCGCGGGTGGTCACGGCGCGCTTGCGCATCGACGGATCAGAGGTGCGGCAGACGCGAACGGAGCTGGCGCCCTTTGCCAGCGCCGACGTGCGCTTCGCGGGTGCGCTGCCGGTTGCGGGCGTGGCGGAGGTGGTGATTGACGACGCCGACGGACTGGCCGGCGACAACACGCGCTACCTGCGGCTCGAACCCGAGCGGCCGCGCACGTTCGTGGTGCTCACCGCCGATCCTCCTGAGTCCGCGCGCGCGGGCCTCTACGTGCAGCGGGCGCTCGAAGCTGCCGACGACCCGGCCACGCGCGTCGTGGTCATGGACGGCCGCCGCTACAACGCGGCCGGTCCGGGCGATCCGCCGGCCGCCATCTTCGTGCTGGGCACGCGCACGCTCGACCGGGCCGGGCGCGCCCGGCTGGCCTCATATCTGGGCGACGGCGGCAGAGTGTTCCTCACGCTCGGCCCCGACGTGGACCTGCCGAGCCTGGGCGAGGTGCTCGGCGTGGCCGTGCGGCTGGCCCCCGAGCCGGTAGCCGCGGCCGGCGACGAGGCCACCATCGTGGCGGCCGACAGCCGCCACCCGGTCTTGCGCCGGCTGGCCGGACCGGCGTCGTCGTTGGGCCGCGTGTCGATCGAGCAGTACCGGCGCCTGCTCGATGAGGTCGGGCTGGAGTGTGCTGGCGCGCTTTGCCGGCGGCGCGCTGGCGCTCGGCGAGCGTGACGGTGGGCCGCGGCACGCTGCTCGTCTTCGCGTCCGATCTGGACAACCGCTGGAACCGGTTCCCGGTGCAGCCAAGCTTTGCGCCCTTCCTGGTCGAGACCGCGCGCTACCTCACGCGGGATGCCGTCAGCACCTCCGCCTTCGTGCTGCCCTCGGTGCCGCCAGGGGTGCCGCCCGTGCCTGGCGCGCACCGCCTCGCCGCCGTGGGCGACCAGGCGGCGCGCACCGTGGTCGTCAACGTGAATCCGGCCGAGAGCGATCCGGCGGTGACGACCGCGGAGGCGTTCGCGGCGAGCGTGAGCCGCGTCGACGACACGCGCGATGCGCCGGCCATCGAGGAAGCGCGGGCGCGGGAGGCCCAGCAGCGGCTCTGGCAGATCGGCCTGCTGGTGATGCTGGCGGTGCTGGTGATCGAGAGTCTGGTCGGCCGCGTGGCGCGGACCGGCCGGGGCGCTCGAACCCAGGGTAGGATAGCGAGAGCGGGTTCCATGGCCGACGAGCTCACGACGCTCCGGGCATTCCTTGCCGACATCGCGCGTCGGCGTTCGGCGCTTGCGTGGCGCCGGGGATGGACCACGGGCGCGCTGACGGCGGCCCTCGTCCTGGGCACGACGCGTGTGGTCGTGGCCCTCGCGGCGCCCACCGGCGCGGCGTTCGCCCTGCTCGTCGCGCTCGGCGCGGTCGTGGCGCTGCTGGCGCTGACCATTGCGCTGCGGGCCGCGCGCGGCTCGTCCACCGACCGCCAGCTGGCGCGTCTGGTCGAGGAACGATTTGGCGGTCTCGACGACGTGGTGGTGTCCGCGGTCGACTATGCCGGCCGGGCCGACCACGTGCCAGCCATGGCGGATCGGCTGGCGGCCTCGGCGCTGCGGGCGGTGTCGCCCGAGGGCGCCGACCGGATCGTCCGTCCCGGTGACCTGACCTACGCGGGCCGCACCGCTCTGGGCGCCGCTGCGGCGCTGGTCGTGGCGGTGGCCTTCGTCCTCGGTCCCGCGGCCGACGCGTTGCGCGTCACCGCGGCCTATGTCCTGCCGTCGCGTTTCCAGATCAGCGTCGAGCCCGGCGACCTGCGCGTGCGCGCCGGCGGCGCGGTCACCATCGTGGCCCGCGTGCTGGGCGGCGCGGCGCCGCTCACGCCAACGTTCCTGGCCGGCGACGGTGCCGACGCCACGCCAGTAGCGATGACGGCCCGCGAGGGTGGTGCCTTCGAGATGGTCGTGCCCGACGTCTCGGCGACCTTCACCTACCGGGTACGCGCCGGCGGCCTGCGCTCGGCCGACTACACCATCACGGTCGTGCATCCACCCACGGTGGAGCGCATCGATCTCGACTACGCCTATCCGCCGGCCCTGAAACTGGCGCCGCGCCGGGAAGAAGACGGCGGCGACATCTACGCGCCCGAGGGCACCACCGTGCGCCTCTCCATCACCGCCGACCGGGCCGTGAAGGCCAGCGCGATCGTGCTGGCCGACGGCACGCGGGTGCCGCTCGGCGTCGATGGGCGCCTGGCCTCGGGCGGGCTCACCGTGCGGGCCGATGGCTCGTACCGGGTGGCGCTGGTCGAAGACGACGGGGTCGAGACGGCCGACGACACCGAGTACTTCATCCGCACGCTGCTCGACCGGCCGCCCGACGTGCGGGTGGTGCGGCCGGCCGGCGATCGTCAGGTGACGCCGCTCGAAGAAGTGCTGATCGAGGCGCGCGCCGACGACGACTTCGGCGTGCGCAGTTTCGACCTCGTGCTGCAGAAGCCGGGCGACGCCGAAGTGATCGTGCCGTTCCCCGGGCCACGCGACGGCCTCACCGTCAACGGCCGCCACTTGCTCTACCTCGAGGACCTCGACGTGGCGCCCGGCGACTTCGTGACCTACTACGTGCGGGCGCGCGACATCGGCCGCGGCAAGCCGTCGTCGGAATCGCGCAGCGACATCTACTTCCTCGAAGTGAAGGCCTTCAACGACGAGTTCGTGGCCGCGCAGAGCCAGGCGATGGCGGCGGGCGCGCAGTCGCAGGGCGTGCAGGACCTGGCCGCGGCGCAGAAGGAGATCGTCGTCGCGACCTGGAAACTCGACAGCCGCGGGCGCCGGGCGAGCCGGGCCGGCTCGGCCCAGGACATCAAGACGCTGGCCACCGCGCAACGCGCGCTCGAGCAGCGCGCGGCGAAGGAAGCCGGAAGCCAGCTCCAGGCCGGCGGCGGCGGGGCGCCGCGCCGGCGGCGCGGACCAGCCACCGTCAACGAGGTGAGTGACGACCCCATGGGCCTGGCCATCGAGGCCATGCGCCGAGCCGCGGCCGCGCTCGAGAAGCTGCAGCCGTCGGCCGCCTTGCCCCACGAGATGGAGGCCCTCAACCAGCTGCTGCGCGCCGAATCCGACGTGCAGCGCCGCCAGGTGGCCCGTCAGCAGGGCGGCGGGGGCGGCGGCAATCGCAATACGCCCGACTTGTCATCGCTTTTCGATCAGGAGCTGCGCAAGCAGCAGCAGACCAACTACGAAACGCCCGCGTCGTCCGAGACGCGGCAAGACGAACGTCAAGCCGACGACCCGCTGGCCAAACTGCGCGAGCTGGCCCGCCGGCAAGAGGCCCTCAGCCGCGAGCAACAGGACCTGGCCCGCAATCAGGAGGCCCTCGAAGCCGACGCCCTCAAACGCCGGCTGGAACGGCTCACGCGTGATCAAGACGAGCTGCGCCGGCAGCTCGAGCAGCTCGCGCGTGAGATGCCCGAGCGCCGCGACGCGAGCGGCGAACGGCGCGAGTCCTCGCAGCCGTCCCAGCAGTCGCAGGCGCAAGGCCAGCGCGACGGCCAGCAGCCAGCGCCACAGAATCAGCAGGGCAGTCAACCCGGCCAGCAAGGGCAGCCGCAGCCCGGACAGGCGGGAGCGCGCGCGGGTGGCGGGCAGTCGCCGGGTGCGGCCTCGGAACAGCAAGCCATGCGTGATGCGGCCGAAGACATGCGTCAGGCCGCCTCTGGCCTGCAGCAACAGGATCCAGGCAAGGCGAGTGAGAGTGCCGGCCGGGCGCTCGAACGGATGCGCCGGGCCGAAGAGGCGCTGCGCGGATCGACGGCTGACGACCTGCAGCGACGGCTCGGCGACCTGCAACTCGAGGCGCGTCAGCTGGCCGAGGCCGAACGGCGGCTCGCCGGAGAAATGCAGCGCATGGGGAAGGGCGGCGAGGCTGGCCGCGGCCGGCAGATGGCGTCCGAGCAGGAACGCCTGGCGGCACGCACCGACCGGCTGGGCCAGCAACTCCGTGATCTGTCGCGCCAGGCGCGCGGCAACGACGGCCGGGCAGCGCTCGATCAAGCGGGCCGCGAACTGGAATCGGGCAAGGTCGCCGAGCGGATGCGCGAGGCGGCGCGCACGCTGAAGGACGGCGCCACGCCGTCACCGGCCGCCACGAGCGCAGCGGCGGAGGCGACGCGGCCCGGCTCGCCCGGCCGCTCGTCCGGCAGCCACGCTGGCGCGAAGCCGGCCGACGCGACGTCGGCAGCGGCCATCGGCGCCGAGGTGGCGCGCACGCTCGACCGTGTGGCTGAGCGGCTCGATGCGGGTCGGTCGGGCGATCCCGCCTCGAACGGGCGTCTTTCCGACACGCTGTCACAGGCCAAGCAGCTGCGGGAGCAGCTCGAAGGCGTCGAGCGTTCGCTGGAGCAGTTGAACGCGCGCGGTGAGAATGCCCGCGGCGGCCGCGACCAGAACGGCCAACCGCGCCAGCCGCAGAACGGGCCGGGCGGCGAACGCGGCGCGGCCGCCGGCACGAGCGCCGACGTGGCGCGGTTGCAGCGACAGGTCGCCGAGCAGATGCGCGAGGCGCGCGCGCAGGTCGAGAACCTGGGCCGCGCCGCCCCAGACATGCGCGGTCCAGCAACGCCCGAAGAGTGGCAGCCGAGCGTCTCGGCGCCGGGCACCGAGGCGTTCAAGCAGGATTTCGCCCGGTGGGAATCGCTCAAGCAGAACCTGCTGCTGGCGCTCGAGAAGGTGGAGCGCAGCATGTCCGACGAGCTGCGCCAGCAACAGACGAAGGATCGGCTGAACGCCGGGGCGTCCGACGCGGTGCCCGACGACTATCGCCGGCTGGTGGAGAAGTACTACCGCTCCCTCGCGACTCCACGGCGGCCGGAGCCGTAGCCGGCGATGCGTTTTGCTGTGGCACTGCCGTGGTGGGGCTACGTGCTCGTGGCGGCGGGCGCCGTGGCGCTCGCCGTCTTCACCTACGCCGCGGCCCGGGTGCCGGCGCGCCTGCGACTGGGCCTCACGGTGCTGCGGGCCCTCACGTTGCTCCTGCTCGTGGCCGCTGTTCTGCGTCCGGTGCGGGTGGTGCCGGCGTCGGCTGCCCGCAACCGGGTCGTGCCGGTGCTCGTCGACGTGTCGCGCAGCATGCGCGTGGCCGACGGCGAGGGGCCGGCGCGCATGCAGCGGGCCCGCAGTGCCGCCGCCGAGCTCGTGGCCGCGCTCGACCCATCGTTCCGCACCGAGGTGTGGGCGTTCGGCGACGGCGTGGTGCGGGCCGAACTCGGCGACATGCAGGCCTCGGCCGGCCGCTCCGATCTGAGCGGCGCGCTTCGTTCCGTGGCGGATCACTACCGCGGGCGCACGCTCGGCGGCATGGTGGTCGTGTCCGACGGCGGCGACACGTCGTCGCGTGACGTGGCCGGCCTCAACGCGCCGGTCTTCACGGTGGGCATCGGCGAACCGCGCATGACCCGTGACCGCGAAGTGGTGGCGATGTCGGCCGGCGAGCCGCGTCTGGCCGACTCCACCGTCGACGTGCAGGTGTCGGCGCTCAGCACCGGTTTCGGCGCGCAGCCCCTCGAGCTCACCCTGACGGCGAACGGCCGGCCCGTGGACGTGCGGCGGCTGGCGGCGAGCGACGGGGCGCCGGTGAGCACCGTGTTCACCGTGTCCCCCGACCCCAGCACGCCGACGGTGTACCGCGTCGAGCTACCGGTGGCGCCGGGGGAAGTGGCCTCCGAGAACAACACGCGCAGCGTGCTCGTGGAGCCCCCCGGCCGCACCAGGCGGCTGCTGCTCGTCGAAGGCGCGCCGGGCTACGAGCACACGTTCCTGAAGCGCGCGCTCGCCCGTGACAGCAGCCTCGACGTCGACTCGGTGATTCGCAAGGGCCAGACCGACGACGGCCGTCCCACCTTCTTCGTGCAGGCGGCCGCCTCCAGGGCGGCGGCCCTGGCCGCCGGATTTCCGCACACCCGCGCCGAGCTCTTTGCCTACGACGCGGTGGTCTTCGGCAACGTCGAAGCCGCCTTCTTCACGCCCGAACAGCTCGAGGCGACTGCGGCCTTCGTCGCAGCCCGCGGTGGCGGTCTGCTCGTGCTCGGGGGCCGCTCGTTCGAGCGGGAGGGGCTGGCCGGTACTCCGCTCGACGAGGTGCTGCCGGTCGACATGTCGGATCGCCGCGCCACGGTGGCCCGGGCGGCCAACGTCGCGCCGGGCACGACGGCGTCGGCCCAGCTGACGAGCGACGGCGCCGACCATCCAGCCACGCGCATCGGCGCGTCGGCCGACGAGGCGCGGCGGCGCTGGGCGGCCCTGCCCTCGCTGGCCGCGATTTCACTGGTGGGCGGCCCGCGCCCCGGCGCGCTCGTGCTGGCCACCACGGCGGGCGGCGGTGGCGACGTGCGTCCGCTCGTGGCCGTACAGCGTTACGGCCAAGGCCGTGCGATGGTCTTTGCCGGCGAGGCCTCGTGGCGCTGGCGCATGATGTTGCCGGCGGCCGACACCACCTACGACACGATCTGGCGCCAGCTCGCGCGTTGGCTGACCCGCGGCACCCTCGACGCGGTGTCGGTGGCGCCCATCGGCAGTCCCTCACCAGGCACGACCGAGGTGGTGTCGGTGCTGGTGCGCGACCAGGACTTCGCGCCGGTGCGCGACGCCGAGGTGCAGGTGCGCGTGGCCTGGCCGGGCGGTGACGAACGGCGCGTCACGGCCGTGCTCACCGACGCCGCCGACGGCCGCTATGTTGCCAGCGTGCCCTTCGGCGACGCCGGCGTCTACCGGGTCAGCGCCGAAGCGCGGCGCGGCGGCGCCACCCTTGGCACCGCCGAGCGCGCCATTCTGGCCGGGGGCAGCGATCCCGAGATGGCCGACCCGCGGTTGAACGAGCCGGTGCTGCGGCGGCTCGCCGAAGAGACCGGCGGCCGCTACGTGCGGCCCGCCGACGTGCTGCAGATTCCACCGCTCCTGCAGGCCTCGCGCGCCGTCGATGGTCCGCCAGAATTTCGCGATCTCTGGCACGGCGCGTGGAGTCTGCTTGCGGTGATTGCGCTCCTTGCGGCAGAGTGGGGCCTGCGACGGCGCGTGGGACTGGCATGATCAACGTGCGACGACTCCTGGGAATCCTCGGCCTCGTGACCGGCCTCAGCGTGCCCGCCGCGGCGCAACCGGCCGCGCCGTCAGCCGGGCTACCGGCGGCGGGCCGCGACGGTCGCTGGGCTGTCATCGTGAGCGGGGCTTCGGGCGGACCCGAGTACGCCACGCAACTGGCGGGATGGCGGCAGGCCATTGCCACGGCGCTCGTCGGCCGCTTCGGCTTCCAACCGGCGCAGGTCGTGCAGCTCGTCGACGAAACCGCGCGCGAGTCGGGCACGCCGGCCACCGCCGACAACGTGCGCAAGGCGTTTGCCACCCTCAAGGGGCAGACCGGCAAAGACGACCTCGTGCTGGTGGTGCTGCTCGGTCATGGCACGTTCGACGGCCAGCAGGCGAAGTTCAACCTCGTGGGTCCGGACCTGACCGCCGCCGACTGGTCGGTCATGCTGGGCACCGTGCCCGGGCGGATGGTGGTCGTGAACACCACCGAAGCGAGCGCGCCGTTCGTCGAGGCGCTGGCGGCGCGTGGACGCGTGGTGATTACCGCCACCGAAACCGCGGCGCAGCGCTACGCCACGGTCTTCCCCGACTACTTCGCCAAGTCGCTCGCCGACGCCACGTCCGACCTCGACAAGAACGGCCGCACGTCGGTCTGGGAGCTGTTCGCGGCGGCCAGCGGCGGCGTGGCCCGCCACTACACCGAACGCGCGCAGCTCACCACGGAACGAGCCATCCTGAGCGACACCGGCGAACGCACGGGTGTGCAGGCCACGGCCACCGGCCCGCAGGGCACGATGGCGCGGTCGCTCTACCTCGATCGCGACACCGCGGCGGAAAGCGCCGACCCGGCGGTGCGCGAGCTGATCGGCCGCCGGCGCGCGCTCGAAGCCGACGCCGATGCGCTCATCCAGCGCAAGCCCGCCACCGATCCAGGGGCATGGTCGGCCGAGTTCGAGCGCCTGATGATCGAGTTGGCGCGCGTCTCGCGCGAGATCCGCCAGCGCTCGTAGTTCGCCCGCTCCCAGATCACCCGATCACGCGATCATCAGATCACGAGATGCCCGAATCGTGTGATCTGATCCCACCACTCCACGCGCGCACGCTCGGGCCGGCGGAAGAGGAACACCAGCACGGCGCCGGCGCCGAAGCCGGCGATGTGGGCCCAGAAGGCCACGCCGCCTGCGAGTTGTTCCGTGGCCGGCGGCCCAAGCGATCCCAGGCCGTTCACGAACTGCATCACGAACCACAACCCCAGCAGGTAGATAGCGGGGATCTCGATGAGCATCAACGGGAACGGAAAGAGCGTGAGCACGCGCGAGCGTGGATAGAGCACGAAGTAGGCCCCCATCACGCCGGCCACGGCGCCCGAGGCGCCCACCATCGGGAGGAGCGAGTCGGCGGACACGTAGACCTGCGCCAGCGCCGCCGTGATGCCGCACAGCAGATAGAAGACCAGGAAGCGGCCGTGTCCCATCCGGTCTTCGCAGTTGTCGCCGAAGATCCAGAGATACAGCATGTTGCCGACCAGGTGCATGAGGCCGCCGTGCACGAACATCGACGAGAAGACATCGGGCCAGGCGAACAGGGCCGGCACCAGGCCATAGGCGCGCACGAAGCGTTCGAGGTCGAATTCCGACAAGCCCAGCTCGCGCAGGTAGACCAGCACGTTGAGGGCAATCAGGGCCACGGTCACGCCGGGCCAGGTGCGGGAGGGAATCACGTCGCGCAGGGGAATCATCGGCTGCGTTGGCTCTGCTGGCTAGTATTGCGTATGCTGAGAGTGCGTCCCAAGCGACCGCCCCCATCTGACATGCACTGCCGATTCTGCGATACCGAAATTGCCGACAAAGCCCTCATCTGCTTCCGCTGCGGACGGGCCACGACCGATCGCCGCGTAGCGCCGCCGCCCGCGCGGCGCGGGCCCGTCTGCCGTGGTGGCTGGGGCCGTCGCGCTCGTGAGCGGCGCCGTGGCCGCGTATCTGCCCGAGATCGCCGACGGCGCAGCGCTGTGGGCGGGCTGGACCGGCCTCACGGCTGCTGGCCGGCACCGCCCTGGGCGCCTGGTGGCGCGCGCGGCGCTGACGCCGGTCCGGCCCGGACTTCTGGCGCGGCCGGGCGTATCGGGCTTATGATCGGCGTGATTCCACATGGCTGAACCACGTCTCGAAGTGAACGACGGCCTCGGCCGCCGGGTCATCCCCATCGACAAGCCCACGCTGACCATCGGCCGCCGCACCGAGAGCGACGTGCGCCTGGTGGGCAGCGACGTGTCGCGCGAACACGCCGAGATCGTGCAGCAGGACGGCGAGCTGCTGCTCAAGGATCGCGGCTCGCGCTACGGCACCTTCGTGAACGGCGAAGCCATCACCGAGCACCGCTTGAAGCACGGCGATCGCGTGCAGCTGGGCCGCACCGGCGGCGCCGAAGTGGTGTTCCTCACCGACGCGGCCCCCTCGTCGTCGGGCACCTCGGTGGCGGGCACGGCGGTGGGCGACATCCGTCAGATGGCGACGCTGCTCGAGGGCCTGCGGGCACTCGGGTCGGGCCGGGTGCTCGACGAAGTGCTGGCGCTGGTGCTCGATGCGGCCATCGGCGTGACCGGCGCGGAGCGGGGCTTCATCATGCTCGCCGGCGACGATCGCGCGCTCGAGATGAAGTTGGCGCGGGCCCGCGGCCGGGTCACGCTGCCCGGCAACCGCTTCGACATGAGCCGCAAGATCCCGGAAGAGGTGTTCGCCACCGGCGAGCTCAAGGTGGTGGCCGACCTGCTCGACGGCGACCTGGCACAGGACCACCGGGGCACCGTGGCGCTCGGCATTCGCCACGTGTTGTGCACGCCGCTCCGCCTGGTGCGGTATCTCGATCGCCCGGACATGGCGCCCGAGGCGCACGCCATCGGCGTGTTGTATCTCGACAGCCGCGAGAAGGGCCAGCTGCTGTCGCAGGCCACGCGCAGCGCGCTCGACACGCTGGCGAGCGAAGCCGGCGTCGCCATCGAGAACGCGCGGCTCTACCGGCAAACGCTGGAGAACGCCAAGATCGAGCACGAGCTGCGCATCGCCGCCGAAATCCAGCGGTCGCTGCTGCCCGAAGGCCGGCGCGACGGCGACTTCTTCGAAGCCATGGGCGCCTCGCTGCCGTCGCGTTCGATCGGCGGCGACTTCTTCGAATACACCGACATGGACAACGGCGGGATCGGCGTCGTGCTCGGCGACGTGGCGGGGAAGGGGCCGGCCGCGGCCCTGCTCACCGCGAAGATCCAGGGGCTGTTCTCGGCGCAGGTCGGCGGCGGCAGTCCGGCCGTGGCCATGAAGCTCGTGAACACCGGCCTGCTGAAGCGCCAGATCGACGCGCGCTACGCCACGGTGTTCTTCGCCACGCTCACGCCCGACGGCCTGCTGACCTACTGCAACGCCGGGCACAATCCGCCCATCGTCGTCGCTCCCGGCGGGGTGCGTTCCCTCAGTTCGGGCAGTGTGCCAGTGGGCCTCTTCAGCAGCGCCACCTACAGCGACGCCGAGACCCGCCTCGAGAAGGGCGACGTGCTCATCATCTACAGCGACGGCGTCACCGAGGCGCTTGAACATGGCCGGCGAGGAATTCAGCGACGAGCGCCTCGCCGCGCAGGCCATCGAGCACCGCACGGCACCGCTCGGTGACCTGCTGCAGAGCATCATCAGCGCGGTGCAGACCTTCGCCGGCGGCGCCCAGCAGAGCGACGACGTCACGGTGCTCGTCGCGCGCTATCTGGGGCCGGGCGGAGGCGTGGCGCCAGTCGCCTGACGCGCAGGTTACGCGCGCTCGGCGATCGGACGGTAGTTGCGTTCGCTGTAGCCCGTGTAGATCTGGCGCGGCCGCGCGATCTTCTGCTCGTCGTCGAGCAGCATCTCCTGCCACTGGGCCGCCCAGCCGACGGTGCGGGCGATGGCGAAGAGCACCGGGAACATGGCCATCTGGAAGCCCATCGCCTCGTAGATCAGCCCTGAGTAGAAGTCGACGTTCGGGTAGAGCTTGCGCTTGATGAAGTATTCGTCTTCAAGGGCGATCCGCTCGAGTTCCAGCGCGATTTCGAGCAGCGGGTTCTTGCCGGTCACCTCGAACACGTCGTAGGCGGCCTGCTTGATGATGCGCGCCCGCGGGTCGTACGACTTGTAGACGCGGTGCCCGAAGCCCATCAGGCGGCCGTTGCCGTCCTTGACGCCCTTGATGAAGGCCGGGATGTTCGCCACCGAGCCGATTTCCTGGAGCATCTTCAGCACGGCTTCGTTGGCGCCGCCGTGCAGCGGGCCATAGAGTGCCGCCGCCGCCCCGGCCATCGCCGAGTAGGGGTCGACGTGCGAGCTGCCGATGCCGCGCATGGCGCTCGTGGAGCAGTTCTGCTCGTGGTCGGCGTGCAGGATGAAGAGCACGTCGAGCGCACGCTCGAGCACCGGGTTGGGCGTGTACTTCACCTCGGTCATCTTGAACAACATGTTCAGGAAGTTGCCGGTGAAGCTCAGGTCGTTGTCGGGGTAGACGTAGGGCCGGCCGATGCTGTGGCGGAAGGCGTAGGCGGCGATGGTCGGCACCTTGGCGATCAGGCGGATGATCTGCTTGCGGCGCGAGTCGGCGTCGAAGATGTCCTTGCCGTCGGGGTAGAACGTCGACATGGCGCCGACGGTGCTCACGAACACGCTCATGGGATGGGCGTCGTAGGTGAACCCCTCCATGAACTTCTTGATGTTCTCGTGCACCATCGTGTGCATGGTGATCTCGCGGGTCCACGACGCCATCTGCGGCGTCGTCGGCAGTTCACCGTGCAGGATCAGGTAGGCGGTCTCGAGATACGAACTCTTCTCGGCCAGCTGCTCGATCGGGTAACCCCGATACATCAGGATGCCCTTGTCGCCGTCGATGAACGTGATCTTGCTGCGGCACGAGGCCGTGTTCATGAAGGCGGGGTCGTAGGTGCTCAGGCCGAAGTCGTCGTCCGCGTCCTTGATCTTCCGCAGGTCCATCGCCTTGATGGTTCCGTCGGTGATCGGCACTTCGTAGGTCTTGCCCGTGCGGTTGTCGGTAATCGTCAGCGTGTCGGCCATAAATTCCAGCGGCTGGGGACTAGCGGCTAGCGGCTAGCTCGGGCTAGCGGGCGGGAGCAGCTAGGCGGATGTCAGATCGTCGTCTTCGGGTTGCTCGAGTCGGTCGATGGAGGGCCCGGGCACCCGATACGTGCCATCGGCCCACCGTGCCAGGTCTTGCTGCTGGCAGCGCTGACTGCAGAACGGTCGCCAGCGCTGCTCCACCGGATGAACTCGGCACGCGGCGCACACCGGTGATCGATCCATCCGACTCATTGTATGCCAGTCCCATGCGCCAGCGGCGCCCGTCGCCGCAGGTCTGAACGGCATCGGACAGGCGCGAATCAATGCGCATGAGAAGATTGATCCCATGCCGACATTCGCGTGTGGCTCAGTCGGGCGGGGTGCCGGCGCTGCCGCTGGCCGTGCCGAGGTGGCGCACGTCCTTGGCCGACACCAGGAAGATCACGTCTTCGGCGATGTTGGTGGCGTGGTCGCCGATGCGCTCGAGGTGGCGCGAGACCAGGATGAGGTCGAGGGCCGGCTCGATCTTGCCCGGTGTCCTGCATCATGTAGGTGAGCAGCTCCCGGAAGATCTGCGACTTGAGGCCGTCGAGTTCGTCGTCGGCGGCCAGCACCGCTTCGGCCAGGGTCATGTCGCGGCGCACGAACGCGTCGAGCGCGTCGCGCAGCATGCGCTGGGCGATGTCGCCCATGCGCGGGATGTCGATGAGCGGCTTGACCGGCGGGTGGAGCAGGTAGCGCTTGGCGGCCTCGGCGATGTTCACCGCCAGGTCGCCGACCCGTTCCAGGTCGGTGTTGATCTTCACGGCCGCGACGATGGCGCGCAGGTCGGCGGCCATCGGCTGGTGCAGGGCGAGCAGCTTGAAGCAGCGGTCGTCGATTTCGATGTGCAGGTCGTTGATCGGCTCGTCGCCCTGCAGCACGCGGTCGACCAGCGCTGGCGTCGCGGGACGACAGCCCGAGCACGGCTTCGCGCACGCGCTCCTCGGCGAAGCCGCCCATGGCGAGCAGCCGCTCCTGCAGCACGCCGAGTTCTTCCTGAAAATGTCGGACGACGCGTTCCACGGTGCTTCCCCCTAGCCGCAACGGCCGGTCACGTAGTCTTCGGTCAGCTTTTCGGCCGGAGCCGTGAAAATCTTGTCGGTGCGCCCGTATTCCACCAGCCGGCCCAGCCAGAAGAAGGCCGTGTGGTCGGACACCCGGGCGGCCTGCTGCATGTTATGCGTGACGATGACGATGGTGTAGGCCTTCTTCAGGTCGTAGACCAGCTCCTCGATGCGCTGCGTGGCGATCGGGTCGAGGGCCGACGCGGGCTCGTCCATGAGCAGGATGTCGGGACGGATGGCCAGCGCCCGCGCGATGCACAGGCGCTGCTGCTGGCCGCCGGAGAGCGCCAGCGCCGAGTCGTTCAGCCGGTCCTTCACCTCGTCCCAGATGGCCGCCGCGCGCAGGCTCTCTTCGACCCGCTCGGCCGAGTTCGGCCTTGCTGCGGGCCAGGTTGTTGATGCGCAGGCCGTAGGCCACGTTCTCGAAGATCGACTTCGGGAACGGGTTCGACTTCTGGAACACCATGCCGACCTGGCGGCGCAGCGACACCACGTCCACGCCCGGGCCATACGCGTCGTGCCCGTCGATGAGCACCTTGCCCTCGACGCGCGCCCCGGGAATGATGTCGTTCATGCGGTTGAGCGTGCGCAGGAACGTGCTCTTGCCGCAGCCCGACGGGCCGATGAAGGCGGTGACGCGGTTGGCGTGGATCTTCAGCGAGATGGCGTCGAGCGCCCGCTTCTGCCCGTAGTAGAAGTTGAGCTGTTCGACGTCGATCTTGATGGGCGCGGTGTCGGCCGCCGGCGTGCCCGGGCGCACCAGGCTCGACAACGGCGGGGGCATGGGGCGGGCTTCGGTCGTCATCACCGGCCCTTTCGCTGGTAGCGGTCGCGCAGCACGATGGCTATGGCATTCATGGTGAGGAGGAGGGTGAGGAGCACGAGGATGCCCGCAGCCGCGTTCTCCTTGAACGCCACCTGCGGACGGGAGACCCAGTTGAAGACCTGGATCGGCAGCACGGTGAAGGGCGACCAGATGCTGTCGGGCGCAAACGGAATGTAGGTGAGTGCGCCGATGGCGATGAGCGGCGCGGTTTCGCCGATGGCGCGCGACAGCGCCAGGATGAGGCCGGTGAGGATGCCGGGCAGCGACATGGGCAGCACCTGGTACCAGATGGTCTGCCACTTGGTGGCGCCGAGGGCGTAGGAACCTTCGCGAATCGACGAGGGCACGGTGCGCAGCGCCTCGCGGGTGGACAGGATGACGACCGGCAGCGCCAGCAGCGCGAGCGTGGCCGCGCCGGCCAGCACGCTGCGGCCCATGCCCATCAGGCGCACGAACAGCCCGAGCCCGAGCAGGCCGTAGATGATCGACGGCACCGAGGCCAGATTGGCGATGTTGAGTTCGATGAAGCGGGCGACGGCACTGCGGCCGCCGTATTCCTCGAGATAGGTGGCCGCCGCGACGCCGACCGGCAGCGCCATGGCCGCCGGTGAGCAGGATCACGTAGAAGCTGCCGACGATCGCATGGTAGATGCCCGCGTCTTCGGCGCGTCGTGACGGAAAGCTCGTGAGGAACCGCCAGTCGAGCCGGCTGGCGCCGTCGTTCCACACCGTGGCGACGAGCGCCGCCAGGGCGCCGAGGGTGGCCACCAGCACCAGCAGGGCCGCGGCCTGGAAGACCAGGTCGGCGCGCCGGCGGCCGGAGCTGGAGGGCGACGAGGCCAGACTGACGCCCATCAGTTGTACTCCTCGCGGAAGCGGTTGCGCAGCCAGGTGCTGACGAGATTGAGCGCAAACGTCATGAGGAAGAGCAGCATGCCGACGGCGAAGATGGTGCGGTATTCGAGCGTGCCTTGCGGCGTGTCGCCCAGGCTGATCTGCACGATGTAGGCGGTCATCGTCTCGATCGGCACGAACGGGTTGGCCGTGAAGCGCGGCTGCTGGCCGGCGGCGATGGCCACGATCATGGTTTCGCCGATGGCGCGCGACGCGGCCAGGATCACGGCCGCCGTGATGCCCGAGAAGGCCGCCGGCACCACCACCTGCACGGACGTCTGCATGCGCGTGGCGCCCAGCGCGTAGGCGCCTTCGCGCAGGCCGCGCGGCACGGCCTGCATCGCGTCCTCGGAGAGCGAGCTCACGAGCGGCAGGATCATGATGCCCATCACGATGCCCGGACTGAGCGCGTTGAAGCCGCTCAGGCCCGGCAGCCACTGCTGCAGGAGCGGCGTGACGAAGGTGAGCGCGAAGTAGCCGTAGACCACGGTCGGCACGCCCGCCAGGATTTCGAGCACCGGCTTCACGACGCGGCGCACGCGCGTCGGGCGCGTATTCACTGAGGTAGATGGCGCACATGAGCCCGGCGGGCACCGCCACCGCCATGGCGATGGCCGAGACCAGCGTCGTGCCGAGCAGCAGCGGCAGCACGCCGAACTTCTGGTTCGAGAAGAGCGGCGTCCATTCGGTGCCGGTCAGGAACTCGAGGATCGGCACCTCGCGGAAGAACGCGAACGTCTCCACCGCCAGCACCACGATGATGCCGGCCGTCGTGCCCACCGAGACGAGGGCACACAGGAACAGGAGCAGTTCGATGACCCGCTCGCCGCGGCGCTGAGGCATGCGGGAACTCTACTTGCTCTCGCGCTGGAGCAGCTGGTCGATGGTGAGGCCCACCTGCGATCCGGCGTGTTCGAAGACCGAGCCGGTCTGGCGCGCGGTGAAGTGCGCCTGCACCAGGCCGTAGCCGCGTTCGCCGAGCGGCACGTAGCCCACTTCTTCGGCGAGGGCGCCGCCCTTGGCGAGGTAGTAGTCGATGAACTGCACCACGGCCGGCCGCGCCAGGGCGCCGACCGAGACGTAGATGAACACCGGCCGTGACAACGGCTGGTAGGTGCCGACCTTCACGGTCTCGATGCTCGGCAGGATCGGGCCGGCGCCGTTGTCGGGCTTGCCGTCGTCAACCGCCACGAGCTTGAGCGCCGCTTTGTTCTCGATGTAGTAGGCGTAGGGCATGAAGCCGATGGCCAGCTCGTCGCTGCCGATGCCCTGCACGAGCACGTTGTCGTCTTCGCTCGACGTGAAGTCGCCGCGGCTGGCGCCTTCCTTGCCGTTCACGGCCTGCGTGAAGTAGTCGTAGGTGCCCGAGTCGACGCCGGCGCCGAAGAGGTGCAGCTCGCGGTCGGGCCAGCCGGCGCGCACCTGCGACCACCTGGTGACCTTGCCCTGCGCCTCGGGCGCCCACATGGTCTTCAATTCGGCAACCGTGAGGTGGTCGACCCAGGTGGCCTTCGGGTTGGTGACGACGGCCAGGCCGTCGTAGGCCACCGGCAATTCGATGAAGGTCACGCCGGCCTTGGCGCAGGCCGCGGATTCGCTGGCGGTGATCGGCCGGGAGGCATTGCTGATGTCGGTTTCGGCCCGGCAGAACTTCTGGAAGCCGCCGCCGGTGCCCGAGATGCCGACGGTGACCCGCACGCCGGGCGTGACCTTCTGGAACTCTTCAGCCACGGCCTCGCTGATTGGGAAGACCGTGCTCGACCCGTCGAGCGTGACGGTGGCCGTGCCGCCGCCAGTGGCAGGCTGGGATGACGAGCCGCTTTGGGCGCCGCCGCAGCCCACGAGGGCCACGGTGCTCAGCAGCAAGAAGAAACGGGATGAACGCATGCCAGCAGCCTATCGCGGCGGCGGTTTCGCCGCAGTTTCGACCGTGTAAATTTCGCGTTAACGGCGGGTGGCGCGCGGGGCCGTGCCCTTGCCCAGGCCGCGTCGTGCCGGCACCGAGGGCTCGGACGGCTCGGCGTCGTCGACGATGCGGGTCTGCATGCGCACCGGGCGATCGAGGGCGCGCTCGAGCGGCGCGAGCTGGCGCGCGGCGGCCCACACCTCGAGCTCGGCGTCGCCCCGGCCTTCGAGTTCGAGGCTGATGGTGTCGGCGCGCGTGTTCACGGTGAGCGCGCGAATCATGGCGTGGCGGCTGCGGTCGAGTGATTCGGCCAGCCGCAGGAGCGCGCCGAGCACGCGCACGGCGTGCCGCAGGCTGCCTGGCAGGTCCTTGTAGCCCTCGTGGCTCGCGGCTCGGTTCGGCGCGGCGATGGTAGCGCGCGACCAGCGCAATCGTCTCGATCTCCGCCGGTTCGAAGCCGCGCAGGTCGCCGTTCTTGATGAGGTAGTACGAGTGGCGGTGATGGCGCTCGTAGCTGATGTGGTTGCCCACGTCGTGGAGCAGCGACGCGTACTCGAGCCACTCGCGCTCGCGATCCCCGAGGCCGTGCACCGAGCGCAGACCGTCGAACATGGCGAGTGCCAGGCGCGCGACCTGTTCCGAGTGCGCCTGTTCCCAGCCGCACCGCTCGGCCAGTTCGAGCGCCGAGCGGCGGCGCACGTCGGGAATCTCGTCCACCTGCCGGATGTGCTTGCGGTTGCGCTGGATGAAATCGAGCACCAGACCTTCGCGCAGCGCGAGATCGCAGAGCGTGATGTCCTTCGCTTCGAGCTTCTTGAGCAAGGCGTCGAGCAGCAGGGCGCCGGCCACCACCAGATCGGCGCGCCGCGGATCGAGCGCCGGAATCGCCAGGCGCTTGTCGAGCGGCGTGCTGCACACGAGCTTGCGCACCTTGCGAATCGCCTTGGCCGACACGCGCAGGTTCCGCACTTCGGCTGGGGCCACGCCGGTGTCAAGCGCGGCCGCCACGGAG
Source organism: uncultured Acidobacteriota bacterium (assembly GCA_963814395.1). Classification (GTDB taxonomy): domain Bacteria; phylum Acidobacteriota; class Vicinamibacteria; order Vicinamibacterales; family UBA2999; genus CADEFD01. The sequence goes on along the minus strand of CAWFCS010000013.1, from coordinate 783,042 downwards.
CCGAGCGACAGGATGGTGCCCGATGTGCCGATGACGCGGTCGTAGCCGGCGTTGACGATGTGCCCGAGATACTGGTCGGTCTGCTCGGCGATGTGCGCCAGCATCTTGCGTTCGTCGCGGCCGCTCAGCGGATCGGACGTGACGAAGCGTTCCGACAGCCGGAGCACGCCGAGCTTGAAGCTGCGCGCGAACCGCACCTCGTCGCCGGCGCCGAGCGTGACCTCGACACTGCCGCCGCCGATGTCGATGACCACCGCCGGCTTGGGCGTGTCGACGCCGTAGACGGCGGCCAGATGGATGAGCCGCGCCTCCTCGGTGCCGGTGATGATGCGCGGCCGGATGCCGGTCGTGTGCTTCGATGGCCGCCAGCAGGTCGCCGCCGTTCTCGGCTTCGCGGGTGGCGCTCGTGGCCGCGGCCAGGATCTGGTCGACCTGGTGCGACTTGGCGAGCCGCTCGAACTTGCCGAGCGCCTGCAGGGCCGCGCTCATGGCCTCGCGCGTCAGCTTCCGCCCGCCGAGGCCGCCGGCGCCGAGCCGCACCATCTCCTTCTCGCGATCGATCACCTCGAAGGAGAAGTCGGGGCGCACTCGACCACGATCATGTGGACCGAGTTGGTGCCGATGTCGATGGCGGCAAGACGCATGGACAGGTGGCGGCTATAATGGGCGTCCTGCGACGCCGGTGCCGTCCGGTGCCGCTCAGTATGGCACGACGTACACCGACATCCATCACGACGCTGCTGGCGCCACGCGCGTCGGCGCTCACGGCGGTACTCACGGCCGCGCTGGCCGGCGAGCCGGAGGCCGTGCACCAGGCGCGCGTGGCCTCGCGCCGGCTGCGCGAGGTGCTGCCCGTGCTCGACCGTGGACGACGAGCGTGCCGGGCGCGCGACTCCGCAAGGACGTGCGGCGCGTGACCCGCGCCCTCGGCGCCGTGCGCGAACTCGACGTGGCGATGGGCCACTTCGACGCCGCCGTGGCGGACACCGCGATGAGCGCAACGGCGCGCGCCACCACCCGGCGCGTGCTGCAGGCGCAGCGCGCCGCGGCCCTGCGCCAGGCCCGGGCCACCTTGACGCAGTCGCGGCTGCAGCGCCTCCAGGCGCGCCTCGACCAGCTCGGTCTCGCCGCCAGCGCACCGACGTCGCGGCGGTGAAGGCGGCCATGGCGGCGCGCGTCGCGCGTCGTGCCCGCGGCGTGCGGAAGGCGGTGGTCGAGCACGGGCGTGGTCTACATGCCCGAGCGTCTCCACGCCGTGCGGATCGCCGTGAAGCGCCTGCGCTATGCCCTCGAAGCTGGCCAGGAGGCGACGGGCGCACGGGCCACGGCGCAGCTCACGCAGCTCAAGGCCATTCAGGATCTGCTCGGCCGGGCGCACGACCTGCACGTGCTGGCCGAGCGCATCCACGAGGTGGAGGTCGGCGTGGTGCAGCGATCGCGCGCCACGGCCCGCGACCTGGCCGTGCTGGCGCGCGCCCTCGATCGCGAATGCCGGGCGCTGCATGCGGCGTTCATGAGCCGGCGCAACGGCCTGCTCACGCTCTCGGCCTCGCTCGTCACCCGGCGTCGCGCGCCGCGCGCCCGGTCGGCGGCGTGACGGCCTCGGTGCCGACGGCGCTCGAGCTCTATCTGGTGCGCCACGCCGTGGCCGCCGAGCGGGGGGCGCAGTATCCCGACGACGACGCTGCGGCCGCTCACGCCCGACGGCGTCGAGCGTTGGCGTCGCGCCGTCACCGGCCTGCGCGAACTCGGCGTGGTCGTCGACGTGGTGCTCGCGAGCCCGCTCACGCGCGCGCAAGAGACCGCGGCGATCCTCGCGGCGGGGCTGCGGCCGAAGCCCAAAGTGGTGACGGCCGACGCGCTGGCCCCGGGCGGACGCGTGGCCGATGTGGTGGCGGCGGTGGCGGCGTATGCCAGCACCACGCGCCATGTCTCGCGCCTGGCCCTGGTGGGCCATGAGCCCGATCTCGGAGAGCTCGCCGCGAAGCTGCTCGGCGCCCGCGGCGCCGTCGAGTTCAAGAAGGGCGCGGTCTGCCGCATCGATGTCACCCGCGCGCTTGCCCGGTGGGCCAGGCGTGTTGCGCTGGTTCCTGCCGCCGCGAGCTCTGCGCGGGCGTGGCGCCGTGAAGCGGGCGCTCGTCGTCATCAATCCGATTTCCGGCGTGCGCGCCTACCCCGGCGGCGTGGCTGAAGTGGAACTGGCCGGCCGCGTGCTGCGCCAGGCCGGCTACGACACGCGCGTGACCGTCACGCTGGGCCCAGGTCATGCCACCGAGGTGGCCGGCGAGGCGGCCACGACCGGCACCGATCTGGTGGTGGCGTGGGGCGGCGACGGCACCATGAACGAAGTGGCGCGGGCGCTGGCGTTCGGACCGGTCGCACTGGCGATCGTGCCGGCGGGCTCGGGCAATGGCCTGGCGCGCGACCTCGGCGTGCCGCTCGAGGCCGAGGCGGCGTTGGCCCTGGCGGGCACGGGCCGGCGGCGCCGCATCGACGCGGGCGAGGTCAACGGCCAGTTGTTCTTCAACGTGGCCGGCGTGGGTCTCGATGCCCGGGTGGCCGGCGCCTTCGCCGAGCGCAAGGGCCGGCGCGGCTTGTCGCGCTACGTGCAGGTGGGCGCGCGTGAGCTGCTGCGCTACCAGGCGCACGTCATACGACCTCGAGTGGGACGGAGGCAGCGTCGTCGGGCCGGAAGCTGTTCGTGGCCCTGGCCAACTCGCGGCAGTACGGCAGCCACGGCTGCATCGCGCCGGCGGCGCGGCTCGACGACGGACGCTTCGACATCGTGGTGATCGACGACCAGCCGCTCTGGCGCGTGCTCACGCGCGTGCCGGCGTTCTTCTCGGGCCGCCTCGCGCCGGGCGGAGGCGTGCACATGAGCACGTTTACGCGGGCACGGATTGCCACGAGCGGCGTGCTCGACGTGCACCTCGACGGCGAACCAGCCACGCTGGCCAGTCCGCTCGACGTGCGCGTGCACGCCGCAGGCCTTGACGGTGGTCGGCCCGTGACCGATTGATAGTCGTAACTCGTTGTGCGATGGCGTAGTTAGGTCGTATCGCGTCGGGGCCGACGAAGCGTCGATCGTTACGGCGAATTTACATCGCGCAGTGGCCCGAGCGAGGCACGATGGAGTGCGCAACCGCGCGAGTGCCGCCATGATGAGCTTCACGAAGACCCTGCAGAAAGACGCCCACACCCGTCGCTACGAAATCCTGTTCGACACGGCCGGCTGGCATGTCGTCGAACACGCCGACAGCCGCGTCGTGCGGGATGCGGTGTACACGGATTGGCATCGGGTCGAACGCGCGCGCCGCGCGTTCGCGATCGAGATGTCGAGCCTGCAGAACGAAGGCTGGACCGAGCGCGCGCTAGCCGGCGCTCGCTACTCCACGAAGCGGTAGCCGAGGCCGACCACGGTCTCGATCTGCCGGCCGGCGGCGCCGAGCTTGGCGCGCAGACGCCCCACGTGCACGTCGACCGACCGGGTCTCGATGAACCGGTCGTAGCCCCACACCCGTTCGAGCAGCCGATCGCGCGACAGCACGCGGTTGCGGTTGTCGACGAGATAGCGCAGCAGCTCGAACTCGCGCCGCGTGAGCTTCACCGGCGGCGCCGTCCACTTCCACCAGCACGGCATCGAAGTCGGCGGACAGGTGTGCGCCGCGATAGGTGGCGGCCGCCGGGGTCTCGGTGGATCGTCCGCGGCGCAGCGCCGCGCGCACGCGCGCCGCGAGCTCGCGCACGCTGAAGGGCTTGGTCACGTAGTCGTCGGCGCCGGAATCGAGGCCCGTCACCCGATCGCCTTCGCTCGTGCGGGCGGTGAGCATGATGATCGGCACGGTGGCCGTGGCCGGCCGCTGGCGCAGAATGCGGCACACCTCGAGGCCGCTCAGCACGGGCAGGTTGAGGTCCAGCACCACGAGGTCGGGCGGCTGCTCGGTGGCCGCCTTGAGCGCCGAGTCGCCGCTCGCCACCGTCTCCACCTCGATGTCGCCGCCGCGTTCGAGCGTGTGCTTGATCAGGTCGGCGATGTCCTGCTCGTCGTCGACGACCAGCACGCGCCGGCGGCCGGCGCGGGGCACCGGCACCGGACGCAACGCGGACGGGCGGGTGTTGGTCGGCACGGGGCCGGCGAGCGAAGCGGCGCCCCCGGCTCGGCTGTCGGCAGCGCGCGTGAGACGGAGTCGCCTGGAAAGTCATGCCTCACGTTACCGGCGCGAGGTTTCCAGCCGATGACGCGGCCGTTAATTCTGAGTTACGGTCTCGTCTCAGACCACCGTGCCGGGCGGAATCACCGCGTCCTTGGGCACGATCAGGATGCCCTCGCGGATGTAGTAGTTGGGCCCGTCGAACTCGCGCAGCCCCTGCAAGTTCAGCAGCCGCGAGCCCTCGCCGATGCGTGCATTCTTGTCGACGATCACGCGGTCGAGCTGCACGCCGGGGCCAATGCCCATGGCGACGCCGCTGTCGTGCCCGTGGGTCGGCGCATCGTAGGTATCGGCGCCGAGCAGCACCGACCGCCGCACCTGCGCGCCGGCGCCAATCGTGGTGCGGATGCCGACGACCGAGTCCTGCACGAGCGCCTGGTCCACGTAACATCCCTCCGCCAGCAACGTGCGCTCCAGCGTGGATCCGTTGACCCGCGACGGCGGTAGAAACCGGGCGTGGGTGTAGATCGGCGCGCGGTGGTCGTAGAAGCTGAAGGGCGCGCCCGGCTCGGTGAGCATGATGTTGGCGTTGTAGAACGACTCGACCGTGCCCACGTCCGCCCAGTAGTCCTGGTGCAGGTGCGCCACCACGCGGTACTTCTCGAGGGCCGCGGGAATGAGCTGACGGCCGAAGTCCACGCCGCCCTCGAGCTCGAGCAGTTCGAAGAGCACCTCGCGCGTGAACACGTAGATGCCCATCGAGGCCACGAACGGCTTGGCGTCGTCGTGCGGCATGAAGGTGGAGCCGGCCGGCGCGCTGCGGTCGATGGCCGACAGGCGTTCCAGGTTGGGTTTCTCCTCGAAGCTCTGGATGGCACCGCGCCAGTCGAAGGTGAAGATGCCCATGCCGGTGGCGTCGGCGGCGTCGACGGGCAGCGCGGCGATGGTGACGTCGGCCTGCCGCTCGACGTGGGCATCGAGCAACTCCGCGTAGTCCATCCGGTAGAGATGATCGCCGGCGAGAATCAGGTAGTAGTCGGCGTCGTACTGGGCGAAGTGCCGTGCCGCCTTACGCACGGCGTCGGCCGTGCCCTGGAACCAGGCGGTGCTATCGGGGGTCTGCTCGGCCGCCAGGATCTCGACGAAGCCGTTCGAGAACGTGTCCATGCGGTAGGCGCCAGCCACGTGACGGTTGAGCGAGGCCGAGTTGAACTGGGTGAGCACGAAGATGCGGCGCAGGTCGGCGTGCAGGCAGTTGCTGATCGGCACGTCGATCAGGCGGTACTTGCCGCCGATCGGCACGGCTGGCTTGGACCGGTGCTGCGTCAACGGAAAGAGGCGGCTGCCTTGGCCGCCGCCGAGGATCAAGGCAAGAGTGTCCCGCATCACGGGCAGAAGTGTAGTGCGAGGCCAGCGCCGCTGCCAATGGGCGGGGGAGCGAACTGTTACCGCGACGTCTCGGCGCCGACGCGCGCGCGTGACCGGCGCGCCGTACGCTCGCTCTCAGGTGGTCCAGTCCCCTCCGCCTGAGCGCGCCCCGGTCCTGCGCCTCGCAGTCGTCGTGTGCGCGCACGACGAGGCGGCCTACGTCGGGGCCTGTCTGCACTCGGTGCTGGCGCAGACGCGCGTGCCCGACGAGGTCCTTCTGATCGACAACGCCAGTGGGGATGGCACCGCCGCCGTGGCTTCGGCGATTCCGGGCGTGCGCGTGATCGCCGAGCCGCGTCTGGGCCTGGTCGTGGCGCGCGAACGCGGCCGTCATGAAAGCACGGCCGACGTGTTGCTCTACCTCGACGCCGACTGCCGTGCGCCGCTCGCGTGGGTGGCGCGGATGGAGCAGCAGTTCTTGACGCAGCCGCGTCTGCTCGCCGTGTCGGGAGCCTATCGGTTCTACGACTGGCACCGTGCCGGCCGGCTGCTGATTGGCGCCTACGATCTCACCGTGGGGCCCGCCACGCATCTGTTCGTCAAGTACGTGCTGCGCGCCGGCGTGGTCTTCTACGGCGGCAACTTCGCGGTGCGGCGGTCGGCGCTCGAGGCGATCGGCGGCTTCGACACCACGATCGAGTTCCACGGCGAGGACACCAACCTGGGCCGCCGCCTGCATGCGGCCGGCGCGGTGGGGCTGAGCCTGCGGTGTTACGTGCACACCTCGGCCCGCCGCTACCGGGCGATGGGCACATGGGCGGTGATCCGGCTCTACGTGCGCAACTTCTGGTCGGAGATCCTGCGGCATCGCCCACGTGACCGCAGTCACGTCGACGTGCGGCAGGTCTGACCGGATCCGATCGCCAGACTGGTCGCCGTCGCGCGACAATTTTCGCGATCGTCGCCGTGCCGCGATGCCTCCGTCATGCTCCACGCGCACAGTGGAAGAAGCTCCGGTATCCGGAGCCGCGTCGGCAGCGTGGCCGCACATCCGATTCCCAGCGGAGGCGGCGGCCGGGTGAGCCCGACGGTTCGAGGAGGCCACATGAAACTCGACACGCACGTCCACACTCGCCATTCTGGGAACACCTCGATCGCGCCGCTGCGGCAGGTCATGCGAGAGTCGTACAACACGCCCGAACGGGTCTACGCCGTGGCCCGGGCGCGCGGCATGGACCTGGTCGCCATCACCGACCACGACGAGATCAGCGGGGCGCTCAGCCTGGGCGGGCGCCCTGACGTCGTGGTGGGCAGCGAAGTGACCGGCGTGTTTCCCGGCGACGGCGTGCGGGTGCACCTGAACGTGTTCGGACTCGAACCGGCCACCCATCAGGAGGTGCAGCGCCTCCGTCACGACGTGCGCGTGCTGTTGCCTTACGTGAGCCAGCGTGGTCTGTTCGTCTCGCTCAACCACGTGGCCAGCGGCATCAACGGCCCGCTCACGTCGGCGCACGTGGCCGCGCTGCTGCCCGTGGATCGATGGCCTCGAAGTGCGCAACGGCTCGCGCCTGGCCGTGCAGAATCGCACCGCCGAGTGCCTGGCCCTGGCGGCGGGGAAGGCGATGCTCGGCGGCAGCGACGCGCACACCGAACGGGGCATTGGTCACACCTGGACCGAAGTGCCCGGCGCCACCACGGCGCCGCAGTTCTTCGCTGGTCTGCGCGCGGGTAAGGGCGTCGTCGGGGGCCGCCACGGCAATCAGGGCACGATGTCCTCGGACATCACGCGATTCGCCGCCAGCCTGCTCGCCGAACAGGTCACCGAAGCCGCGCGCGCGCCGCTCTCGTGGCGCACGCCTGGGGTGCTGTGCGGTGGCCTGCTCGGGCTGCCGCTGCTGACAGTGGCGCTGGCGGCCGGACTGCTGCACTTCGTGCACGAGCAGCGCTTCAACCGCGACCTGCTCTTCGATCTGGTGGCGCGGCGGCCGTCGGAACTGCTGCGGCGCGTGCCGGAGCTGGCCGCATGAGGCCCGCCACGAGCGTGGCGGTCTTCACCGACAACGACTTCGAGAAGGTGAACGGGGTGACCACGGCGCTCACCGCTGTGCTCGCGCATGTGCCCGACGACTTGCGGGTGCGCGTCTACACCGCGTCGCGTCTGGGGGCCGATTGTCCCGACTACCTGGCTCTGCCGTCGTGGGGCGTCGGCATTCCCTTCTACGGCGAGATGCAGATGTACTGGCCCCCCTATCGCGCCTTTCTCGAGCGGCTCCGCCGCGACCGGGTCGAGGTGATTCACCTCACCACGCCCGGGCCGATGGGTCTGGCCGCGCTCGCCGCCGCGCATCACCTGGGGCTGCCGCTCGTCGGCAGTTTCCACACCGATCTGGCCGCCTACACCACGATGCTGAGCGGGCGGCCCGCGCTCGGCCGCTTCATGCGTGGCTACATGCACTGGCTCTACAGCCACTGCGAACGCGTGCTCGTGCCGTCGGTGGCCACGCGGGCGCTGCTCACGGCGTCGGGCACGCCGGCCGGGCGCATCGGGGTGTGGGCGCGCGGTGTCGACACCGAGCGGTTCACGCCCGAGCGCCGCAGCGCCGAGCTGCGGGCGCAGTGGCGCGCGAACGATCGGCGCCCGGTGCTGCTCTACGTCGGCCGCGTCTCGAAGGAGAAGCGCGTGGATCAGCTGCCCGGCCTGCACGACGCCTTGGTGCGGCTCGGCATCGACCACCGGCTGGTCGTGGTGGGCGAGGGCCCCTGGCGCGCTGAGTTGTCGCGCCGGTGCCCGGACGCGCTCTGTCTCGGCACGCTGGGGCGGGATCGGCTCGCCGAAGTGTATGCGTCGGCCGACGTCTTCGTCTTTCCGAGCACGACCGACACCGCCGGCAACGTCGTGCTCGAGGCTCAGGCCTCGGGGTTGCCGGTGCTGGTGTCCGGCGCGGGTGGACCACGCGAGCAGATGCTGCCCGACGTGAGCGGCGTGGTCTGCGCCGACGCGGCCGAGGCGTGGACGGTGCCGGCCGCGCGTCTGCTCACCGACGCGGGATTGCGGCACCTGATGGGAGCTGCGGCCCGGGGCTACGCCCGCAGCCGCCGCTGGGATCACGCGCTGCTGCCGCTCTACGACACCTACCGCCGGGCGGCGCGCCAGACGCAGGCGGAGCCCGTGCCGGCTCCAGCGCCGTCCCTGCCAGAGCGCGGGCACACCCGGCACGTTGCGTGACGCCGCCCAAGACGCTGCACGTGACCAACGCGTACCACGCCACCTCGGGCGGGATCCGCACGTTCTATCGCGCGCTCATGGCGGAAGCCGAGACGCGCGGCCGGGCGATGTGCCTGGTCGTGCCGGGCGATCCACGCCGCCGTCGAGACCCACGGACGGTTCGGCGCGATTCACGTGGTGGCGGCGCCGCGGGCGCCTGGGTTCGATCGCCGCTACCACCTGTTGTCGCCCCGTCACTATCTTGGTGCGTCGTCGCCGATCGCCCGCATCCTCGCGCACGAGCGGCCGGACGTGGTCGAGGTGTGCGACAAATACACGCTCTGTCACCTGGCGCGTCTGGCGCGCATTGGCTGGTATGGCGCGGGGCGGCCCACGCTCGTCGGCCTCAGTTGCGAACGTATGGACGACAACGTGGCCGCCTACCTGTCGGCGCGCGCGTCAGTGTTGACCGCGGCGCGCCACTACCTGCGGCACGTCTACGGGCCGTCGTTCGACGTGCACGTGGCCAACTCCGCCTACACCGCGGCCGAACTGCGCGACCATGCGGGCATCGCCGACGTCGAGGTGTGCCCGCCCGGCGTGGACGCGCGGCTGTTCGCCGCGGCCCGGCCCGACCCGTCGCTGCGTGCCGCCTTACTCGCGGCCGCCGGTGGCGAGGCGTCGAGCCGGCTCGCGTTCTATGCGGGGCGCCTCTCGCCCGAGAAGAACCTGCCCTTGCTGGTGCACGCCGTGGCGGAATTGGCGCGGCGTCGGGAGGCGGCTGCCGACGGCACGCCGGATGTCCGGCTGATCGTGGCCGGCGAGGGTCCGCAGGCGGCGGCGCTCGAGCTGCTGGCCGCGCGCGTGGCCCCGGGGCGCGTGCACTTCATCGGCCATGTCGGCGACCGTCGGGCGCTGGCCCGGCACTACGCCAGCGCCGACGTGTTCGTGCATCCCAATCCGCGGGAGCCGTTCGGCATAGGTCCGCTCGAAGCGATGGCGGCGGGCACACCGGTGGTCGTGCCGAATGCCGGCGGCGTGCTCTCCTACGCGGACGAGGGCAACGCCTGGCTGGCAACGCCAGTACCGGCGGCGTTCGCTCACGCCATCGTCGAGGCCAGCAGCGGCCGCGACTCGGCCCGCACCGCCCGCGCGGTGGTCACGGCGCATGCCCACGCCTGGAACATCGTGGCGGGGCGCTACTTCGATCTGGTCGATCGCCGGCATGCGGCCCGGCTCGCGCGCGCGCTGCAACCCGACACCGTCTCTCGCCAGCCCGTGGCGGCCGCGGGTCGGTGACCGGGCGCTACCAGAAGCCGAGCACCCGCCACCAGGCGAGGCCCACCACCAACCAGATGGTGAGATTGACGGCGCCCACGATCGCGCCCGTGCGCCACCATTCGGCCAGAGTGACGTAGCCCTGGCTGAACAGGATGGGCCCAGTGGTGGTGCCGTAGTGGGTGAGGCCCGCCGGCAGATTCGCGAGGCACATCAAGCTGTAGACCGCCAGCGTGGGCGGCACGCCCACGCCAATCAGCAGCGTGGCAAACGGCGGGAACAGCGCGAGCATGTGCGCGGTGATGCTGGCAAACAGGTAGTGCGTCACGAAGAACAGCAGCAGCACGAGCACCAGCACGACGAACCAGTCCACGCCGGTCAAGAGGCTGCCCACGCCGGTGGCAAACGCCGTCGGCACGCCGGTAGCGTTCAGCAGCTCGCCCATCTTGAGCAGCCCGCCGTACCAGATGAACACGTCCCATGCCGCCCGCTCGGCGATGATGTTCTCCCAGCGCAGCGTGCCGGTGATGAGCATCACCGACAGCCCGCCCATGGCTACCAGCGTGACGTCGAGGCGGTGCCAGCCCGTAGTGAGCCAGAGCAGGCCCACGGCGGCGAACACCGCCATCGTGATGCCCTCCATACGGCCCACGCGGCCCAGCACGGCCAGTTCCCGCACCGCGAAGGCCGAGGCCTCTGGCGTATGCGTGACCTCGGGCGGCACCACCTTGTGCACCACCCAGGGCACGACCAGACACGACACGAGGCCGGGCACGCTGGCCGCGATCAGCCAGCCTGACCACGTGACGTCGACGCCCGCCAGCTTGGCGGCGAGACCCGCGGCCAGCACATTGCTGGCCTGTCCTGTGAGGAACATCGCGCAGGCCACCGCCGACCCCTGATACATCGCGCTGATGAGGAAGCGGCCGAGTCGTGGGGCGGTGGGGCCGGGTAGTGAGCCGAAGAGCTCGGCGATGCTGCGCCCGATGGGCAACACCATGCCGGCGGAGCGCGCCGTGATCGACGGCACGCCGGTGGCGAGCGTCACGTCGGTCATCACGAGCGCGTAGGCGATGCCGAGCGAGCTGCCGCCGAACCGCCGGATGAAGAGCAGCGCCAGACGCCGCGCGAGCCCCGAGTCGAAGATGGCCCGGGCCATCAGCATGGCCGAGAGCACCAGCCACACCGACGGCTCGCCGAAGCCGCCGAGCGCCTCGCGCATGGGGATGCCGTTGATGGTGACGGCCGTGAGACCGAGGATGACGAGGGCCGCCCCCGACATCGGCTGAATGGCCATGCCGGCAATGACGCAGACGAAGATGGCAAACGTGCGCCAGCCCTGCGGCGTGATGCTCTCGGGCCGCGGCACGAGCAGCGTGAGGGCCAGGAAGAGCACCACGAGTGCCGCCAGGCGGCCAAGGCGAACGGGGGAGGCGCCGGCGGACATGTGCCGCGCCATTGTAGTCGCGGGCGGCTCAGGCCGGCGGCGTGGCGGCCGACACGCGCGCCAGCTTCGCGCGGTCGCGCGTGGTGCTGTCGGCATGTCCGAGCGCGTGCAGCGCCGCGTCGAAGACCGACGCCACGACCGGATCGGTGGGACGCACGATGCGGTAGTGCATCCAGACCCCGGCGCGCCGCGCCGCGACCAGTCCGGATTTGCGCAGGTAGGCGAGATGACGCGAGGCGGTGGGCTGCGACACGCCAAGACTGTCGTGGATGTGGCACACGCACAGCTCGCCGTCGGGCCCATCGGGGGTCTGCTGCGCCAGAATCGCCAGGATGCGCAGGCGCGTGGCGTCGGCCAGCGCCTGGTAGAGCCCGGTGAGGGCGGCGGCGTTGCGCACGCGGGGGGCCGGCGACGAGGTGCAGCAGGTCGACATATTCGTGTTGACAAATATAACACGAGTCAATATATTCGGATACGCAAATGTCTTGCGCATCACGCTGGCCTGCATAGCCGGCGCAGGAGACCCGAAATGAGCATCCCAGTCGACCTGAAGAGCACGGTGAAGGACAAGTACGGCGAAGCGGCCACCCGCGCGGCCAGCGGCGCCGTGGCCATTGGCTGTTGCGGCAGTCCCACGGATTCGGGCTGCGGCGACCCGATCACCTCGAACCTCTACGACCTCGCGGAGCAGTCGGGGTTGCCAGCCGAAGCGGTGTTGGCGTCGCTGGGGTGCGGGAATCCCACGGCGCTGGCCGAGCTGAAGGCGGGCGAGGTCGTGCTCGATCTCGGCTCTGGCGGCGGCATCGACGTGCTGCTCTCGGCCAAGCGCGTCGGCCCGACGGGCAAGGCCTACGGCCTCGACATGACCGACGAGATGCTGGCGCTGGCCAACGCCAACAAGCAGCGCGCCGGCGTGGACAACGTGGAGTTCCTGAAAGGCGAGATCGAGCACATCCCGCTGCCCGACAACTCGGTCGACGTGATCATCTCCAACTGCGTGATCAATCTCTCGGGCGACAAGGCGCGCGTGCTGCGCGAGGCGTTCCGCGTGCTCAAGCCGGGCGGCCGCTTCGCGGTGTCCGACGTGGTGGTGAAGGGCGAAGTGCCCGCCGACATCCGCAAGAACATGGAGCTGTGGATTGGCTGCGTGGCGGGCGCGCTCGAGGACACAGAGTATCGGCAACTGCTCGCCGGCGCCGGTTTCGGCGGCATCGACCTCGAGCCCACGCGCATTTACAAGGCCGCCGACGCCAAGTCGTTCCTGGCGGAAGCCGGCCTCGACCGGCCGGGCCTGGCCGAGTCGATCGACGGCAAGTTCATGAGCGCGTTCGTGCGGGCGGTGAAGCCCGGCGGCGCGGCCAAGAGCTGCTGCGGCCCCGAGTGCTGTTAGCCCGCCGCGCATGAGCCGACGTCGCCACCCGCGATGAGACCGCCCTGTTCGCGTGCACCCGCAACGCAGGACGTCCGCTCAGCGCGGTGGCGGCGGCGCCGGCAGCCGGGCGGCGACATCCGCCCACGCGTACATGAGGAAGTTGCGCGGCGTGCTGTTCATCATCACCAGCAATCCGCCCGCAAACCCTGGCAACGTGCGCGACGAGAGGTCGAGGCCGTCGGTCTCGTCCGAGGGTGTCGCCACGATTCGCAGCAGCGGCTGCTCGTGCAGACCACCTGGTCCGCCGGACCGGGGATAGATCATCAAGCGCGTGCCGCCCGCGACCTGGTCGCTCGACACGAGGTAGCCCGAGCCATTGGCCCCCTGGTAGAGCGCCAGCCCTTCGCGGTCACCGAGATAGCCCTCGCGCCCGAGCACCGCGAGTTCCCTCGCCGCGTCTGGATGATCAGGATCCGCGTGCCACTTGCGGATCCCGTAGCGCTCGTCGGCGTAGTAGATGAATCCCAGTTCGTCATCCACCGCGACCGCTTCGATCTCGCCGGCCTCACCCGGTTCCGGACCGAGGCCGCTGAATGCGCCGAACCGCCGGACCAACTTCGCCGACGGCCCCTGGGCATCGATGATGAGCTGGTACTGCCACAGATAGTTGACCGCTCCGCCGGTCTTCGGCGCGACGACGGCGAACACGGCGCCGTCGTGCGGACGCTTGTAGATCGCGATTCCCATCGGTTCGGCGGCCTCTCCAACCTGGCCCTCGAGGACTGGAAGTCCGGCCGGCGCCAGGTCCTGCATGGCGCTGCCATCTGGCGGCAGGGCGAAGACGCGGAGACGATGTTGCAGCCGTTCGGTCACCACGGCCACGTCCACGTGCCCTGAAGGCGTCGCGAGCCCGTACTCGACATCGACGTTGTTGGGACGGTCGAGCGGCGTGACGCTCTGCCTGAGCTGTCCATCGAGGCCGAATACGTGCAGACCGCCCTCAGCCGCCACCTTGTCGGTCGTGAGCACCAAACTGCGGCCCGGGTCGGTGGGATGCACCCAAATGGCCGGGTCGTCGGGGTCGTGTGGCACGGTGCCGGTGGAGCGCACCGGCACGAGCGCCGCTGGTGCGGGCGCGGATGGCGGAGGGCCGCACGCGGCGAACGCCAGCAGCTGCAGCAGCACAAGGGATGGTCGCATGCCGGCGGATCGTAGTCCGAAGAACGAATCGTGAGACGACGACGGCGTAACCAACCCGCAATTCTTCGTTCGCGTGGCCCGCGGCGTGGACCGCATCGACACGTCGACGTTACGCCAAAGCCACGCCGGCGCTACACGGCCTGTCTACCGTGGAGGGATGCTGACGTTGCGCGCCCTGCCCCTAGTTCTGGTGCTGATGGTCACCGTTGCCGCCCCCGCCTTCGCGCAGATGGATCGCGCGCAGCTGTCCGGGATCGTCCGCGACCCTTCCGGCGGCGTGGTCCCCGACGCCCAGGTCGAGGTCACGCTCGTGGCCACCCGCCTGACCCGCACCACCCGTACCGACAACGGCGGGCTCTACCGCCTGCCAGCGTTGCCGGCGGGCAGCTACGTGCTGGCAGTGACCAAGGACGGCTTCGATGCGCTGGCCATGGCCGACGTGACGCTCGGCGTCGGCGACAACCGCACCGTGGATGTCACGCTTCGCGTCGGCACCGTGTCGACCGAAGTCGAGGTCACGGCGCCCCTGCCAGGGCCGGACCGGCACTCGGCGGAAATCGGCAGCGCCGTGACGCGCAAGCAGATCGAGTCGACCCCGCTCAACGGACGCAACTGGGCCACGCTCATGACCTTCGCGCCTGGGGCCACCAACACCGGCGAGGGCAATCAGGGCAACATCCGCTTCTTCGGCCGTGCCCGTGATGACAACAACTGGACGTTCGACGGCGTCGACGCCTCCGGTGTCAAAGACCCTCGCCAGGAAGCGTCGCTCCGGCTGGTGATGTCGGCCGAGGCCATCGCGGAGTTTCGGGTGAGTTCGACCGGCTACACCGCCGACGGCGGCACCGGCGCCGGCGCCCAGGTGAACCTGGTCTCGCGTGCCGGCAGCAACCGGTTCACGGGCAGTGTGTTCAACTACTTTCGCGACGAGGCGCTGGATGAGCGCCGGGTGCTCGACCGCCTGCCCACCGAGCCGCCGTTCCGGTTGAATCAGTACGGCGTCTCGCTCGGCGGTCCTGTCGTCAAGAATCGCACGTTCTTCTTCGCCACGTTCGAAGGCCTTCGTCAGCGCCTCGATGTTGCCAACCAGACCGCCGCCCTGGTGCCCAGCGGCGCGTTTCGCGCCCGCGTGCAGGCCGTGCAGCCAGCGCTGACGCCGGTGCTGGCCGCCTACCCGGCCGGCACCAGAGCCACCGCCAATCCAGACGTCGACGAATACTTCGGGCGGCGCCGGCTGACGTGGAACGAAGACAGCTTCCTGGTGCGCCTGGACCACCGGCTCGACGATCGCACGCCACTCTTCGTTCGCGTCAACGGCGTGAACGGTGTCATCGACAGCGAAGTCAGGAGCGACCTGCTCGAAACGCGGAGGTCCGAGACCTTTCCCACCAACGCGACCGGACAGGTGCAGCGCGTCTTCTCGAGCAACGCCCTCGGCGAGGTGAAGTTCGGCTGGAACCGGTCGCCGCTCGAGCGCACCGATCGGGGTCTCGGCGCCGAAGGCTACGAAATCCGCAACCTGTTTACGCCGACGCGCCCGACGCTGTTCAACGAAGAGAAGCCACAGTCGTTCTCGTCGCTGGCCAACCTGGTCGTCACGCGGGGACGGCATACCCTCAAGGTGGGCGCAGAGTACCGCCGCATCCATGTCAACGTGGCCAACTCGGCTGCCACCAGCGTCCGGTGGAACTCTGGTGCCGACTTCTTGAACAACGTCACCAACCGGATCCGCATCGACGGCGAACTGCCACTGCAGGAGGGGCGCCGCTGGTATGGCATCGGTTACGCCCAGACGGAATGGCGGGCCACTGAACGGCTCACCGTGAACGCCGGGTTGCGCTACGAGTACTACTCAGTGATGACCGAGGCGAGTGGCAACGGCAACGTGCTCGACCTGGAGGCGTGCCCGCCGACCGCAACCGAACTCTACTGCGCACCGGGCACGTCGTGGTACGAGAGCGATCCGAACAACGTCGCGCCCCGCCTCGGCGTGGCGTGGACGCCGACCGACCGCTGGGTCGTGCGCGGTGGCTACGGCATCTACTTCTCCAGCGGCCAGAACGACGACGTGATGGCGGCGATCGACAGCATGGCCGCGCGCGGCGAATTGACGGCCGCGGCGTCGTATCCGGTCGCCCCATTCACGTCACGCGTGCTCTCGGTGTCGAATAGCCGTCCTCGAGCGATGCAGCGGGCACGCGACGACATGTTCGCCCACATCTACAGCGCATCGGTGCAGCGTGACGTGGGCGGCGGCGTGACCGCGCAGGCCGCCTACGTTGGGTCGCGCGGCCGCAACGTCTTCAATCGCATCTTCGTGAACACCATCGATGCGGCGACCGGTCGCCGGCCGGCCGCCCCGTTCCTGTCGACGCAGATCGACCGCAAGAGCTGGATGGGCGAGAGCGAGTACGACGGCTTGTTGCTGTCGCTCCAGCGCGGCCTGCGCGGCGGCCTCCTGGTGCAGGCGAACTACACGCTGGGCCGATCGCGCGACAACAACGCCGGGAACGGCGAGGGCAGCGAGTGGCAGAACGCGCAATGCGGCGAGTGCGAGTGGGGCCCGTCGGACTTCGACGCGCGCCACAACTTCGCGTTCACGGCCCTCTACGAGCTGCCGTTCGGTGCCGGACGGGCGCGCATGTCGTCTGGGCTGGGCTCCGTGCTGCTCGGTGGCTGGGATCTGGCGGCGGTCGTCTATGCCCGCTCGGGCCGTCCCGTCAACGTGCTGGTCAACCGGACCGGCCCCGACGGCAACGACGTCAATCAACGTCCCAATCTGCTGACCGGCGTGGAGCCGGTGGCGGGCGAGACCGCCCAGTGGTTCAACCCCGCGGCGTTCGCGCTGCCGGCGGCCACCGAGTTCGGCAACGCGCCGCGCAACGGCTTCCGCGGGCCGGGCGCCTGGCAGGTCGACCTGTCATTGTCGCGTCGGGTTCGGCTGGGCGGCCGCGCCGGCCTGGAGCTGCGTCTCGACGGGTTCAACATCGCCAACGTCGATCAGTACGGGACGCCGGCGCGCGACTTCACGCAGGCACTGACCTTCGGCACGCCGACGCCCCTCAACAGCCAGCCGACCGGCACGGGTACGGCCCGGCAGTTTCAGCTCGGTGTGCGCCTGACCTTCTAGCGATGCGCGTCGAGCGGCGTGAGTTGTCGCCGATGTCGTGCCATCGTCGTGGCCACGTGACGCGCAATCTCTAGCATCGACTGGCCTGACTTACCAAGGAGTGCCAGCCGTGACCAGTATCGCGTTCCGTTCCATCGCCCTCGTGCCGCGCCTCGTCGCGTGCGCGTTCGCTGTCGTTGCCGCCGTCGCTGCGCCCGCCGCGTCGACCGCGCAATCCACGTTCGCCACGGTCGTCGGCAGTGTGGCCGACCCGAGCGGCGGCGTCGTACCGGGGGCAACGGTGACCCTGGTGCACCTGAACACCCAAACGACTCGCACCGTGGTCACCGACGGCTCGGGCGGATACGTCGTGACCAATCTCGACCCCGGTTCCTACCGGATCACGGCCACGCTCTCCGGCTTCGCGGATGTGAGCCGGCAGCTCGACCTGCTGTCGCGGCAAAGCGTGCGCTTGGAGTTGGCCCTGGCCGTGGCCGGCGCGGCCGAAGTCGTCGAAGTGCGCGCGTCGAATCCAGTGATCGAAACGGAACGCGCCACCATCGACAACTCGAAATCGGGTGCCGAGATCAACAGGCTCGCCCTCAACTTCCGGGCCACGGCCAACACGAGTCCGTTGGTCGTGGCCACCCTCGCGCAAGGCGTGCAGCAAGACCGCGGCGGTTCAATCTCCGTGGCTGGCAATCTGCCGTTTCAGACATCGTTTTCGATCGACGGGATCTCGTCGCAGCTCACCCGGAGTGGCGGAGCGTCACGCGACATGTTTCCATCGGTTGAGTCGATGGATGAGTTCAAGGTGAGCTCGGCCAACAACAGCGCCGAGTTCGCGCAAGTCACCGACGTGACCACCACCACCAAGAGCGGCACGAACAGCTTCCGCGGCTCGGGCTTCTGGTTCTTCCAGGATTCCGCGCTCAACTCAGTGGACCGATTCGCCCCGAAGGACGCCAGCGGCAAGGTCATCAAGCCAGACGTGCAGGCCAACTCGTTCGGCGGCTCACTAGGCGGGCCTATTCTGAAGAGCCGTACGTTCTTCTTCGGCGCCTACGAAGGCGTGCGCCGGCCCAACGAAGTGACGCTCACGCAGATCGTCCCGCCCGATGCGTTCCGCCGGGGCGATCTCTCATCGATCAGCCGACAGCTCATCAATCCCTTCACCGGCCAGCCGTTCCCGAACAACCAGATCCCGGTGAATCCGGTGTCGGCCCGCGCGCTCGCGACGTTCTTCGAGACGCCGAACCAGGCCACCGGCACGGCGATTGGCGCCCCGAACTACATCGTGAACGCCCCGGGCGATTTCGCCGTGAACGGGTTCGACGCACGCCTCGACCACTCGATCACGGACAGCCAGAAGGTCTTCGGGCGCTTCACCTTCAAGAACGTCGAGACGTCGGGCCTCGGCCTGGTGCCCGCGTGGAACACGAAACAGGGCGTGCGCAGCCAACTCAGGGAGGTCCGTCAGGGCGCGGGCGCCCACAATTGGGTGCTGTCATCGTCGTGGTTGAACGAGTTCCGCACCGGCTTCAACTACAACGCGGACGCTGACGCCTACGAGAACGCTGGCAAGGGCGCGGAACTCGTCGCCTCGCTCGGATTGATCGGCCTGCCGTCGTCGCCCACATCTGGCGGCTTCCCGTCGTTCGAGTTCGGCGACGGCAGCTTCATCTCGTCCGGTGGGGACAAGCCGCGAAACATCGTCAGCAAGGTGGCGCAGTTCAACGACAACCTCACCTATGTGCGCAGCCGCCACACCTTCAAGGCCGGCATCGACGTGCAGTACGTCGAGTACAAGGATCAGATCACGTTCTTCTCGGGCGAGGAGTTCGGCCGCTACCAGTTCACTGGCGCCTACAGCGGCAACGCGTTTGCTGACTTCCTGCTTGGCGTTCCGCAGTTCACGGGCTACTCGATCAACACGCCCGACGCGAATCCCTACGCCATCCACTTCGCCGGCTACGTTCAGGACGACTGGAAGCCGAACGACCAGCTGACCATCAATCTTGGCATTCGCTACGACCTGCGCAACCCGATGAAGGACCGCAGCAACCAGATGGGCAACTTCGACCGCGAGTTTCCTGGGGGCCGGGTGATCGTCGCCAACGAAGGGGTGCTCGCGAAGGTGCCGGCGCTGGTGAGGAACTCGGTGCCGAACACGCCGTTCGTCACGGCCGAACAGGCCGGCCTGCCCGAGAGCTTGCGCTTCGCCGACAAGAACAACATCAACCCCCGGCTGAGCATCGCCTACCGGCCGTTTGGCGACAGCCGCACAGTGGTGCGCGGTGGCGTCGGCGTCTACTCCGTGCCGCTCTACGGCGCGGTCAACTACTCGATGGTCGCGACGGTCACGGCCGTGGCGGCGGCATTCTCGAACCCCACGCCCGCTCCCGCCTTCGTGTTCCCGAACATCTCGTCGGCGGCCACCGCGCAGGGGGCGTTGCCGCCCGGGTCGCTCGACTTCCGACGGGCGAATCAGACCGACCTCGAGGATCCGCGCGTCATCCAGTGGACGGCGACGATCGACCGCGACCTGGGCTGGAATACCGGCCTGCGTCTCAGCTACGTCGGTTCGCGCACGGACGACCTGGTCATGAGCCCCGACCTGAACCAGGTGCCGGCCAACACGCTCGGCTACGCCGCGGTGCGCAACTCCCGCCCCTATCCCGACTGGAACGCGGTCACGAGCCGCGACAACCTCGGGCAGTCGCGCTATCACGCGCTGGGCGCGGAACTGTCCAAGCGCTACTCCCGCGGCATTGCGTTCAACGCCTCCTACACCCTGGCCAAGAACATCGCCGACCACGGTGGCGCGGCGCCCACCAGCTACACCGCCGAGAACGGCGCCAACGTCACCGACCTGTTCCGCGGCGCCGCGGACCGCGGCAACGAAGTGTTCACGCGCCGTCACCGCTTCGTGAGCACGTTCTTCGCTGAGCTGCCGTTTGGCCGAGGCCGGTCGATTGGCACGGACATGAACCGTGCACTGGACATCCTGGTAGGTGGGTGGGATGTGACCGGCATCGGGCTGCTGCAATCCGGGCCGTATCTCACACCGTTCTTCACCAACGCCGATCCGTCGGGTACCGGCACCACCGTGCGCGGGTTCACGGCCACCCAGCGCCCTGATTGCATCGGCGACGGCACGCTCTCGAATCCCACGGCGGACGCCTACTTCGACGTGGCGGACTTCGTCCGGCCCGCCAACAACATTGGCCGCTTCGGCAACTGCGCCGTGGGTACGCTGGAGGGCCCCGGCACGAAGACCGTGTCGCTCACGCTCGGCAAGAACATCCCGGTGGCCGGCGCCTCGCGGATCCGCTTCGAAGCCAGCTTCGCCAATCTGTTCAACGTCGAGAACCTCGACATCCCAGGCACGATGAACATCACGTCGAGCGCCTTCGGCCGGATCACGCGCACGCAGCCGGTCGACCAGGCCGGCCCGCGCACCATCCAGTTCTCCCTGCGCTACAGCTTCTAGGCGGTGCGCCGAACGCCCGCCAGGATGAACGATGACCGCGCATCGAGCTGACGCCGCGCCGTCGTGGCCAACGTCCGCTGACCTCGAGGCCCGGGGGGAACGGTTCTGGCAGGCAGTCACCGTGGCGGCCCTGCTCATCGGCTACGCGGGCTACTACGTGTGCCGGTCCAACCTGTCAGTGTCCGCGTCGCTCATCGCCAGCGACGCGGGCCTTGTGGGCATGAGCAATGCAGCACTTGGCGCCGTCGCCTCGGCCGGCGTGCTGGCCTATGCGCTAGGCAAGCCGATGACCGGCGTGGCCGGCGACCTGGTGGGCGGCCGCCGGATGTTCCTGATCGGCATGTGGGGCGCGGTGGCCGCCACCGTGGCGTTCGGGCTCGGGGCTGGCGTGTGGGCGTTGAGCGCTGCCTGGGTGGCCAACCGCTTCGTGCAGTCCGCCGGATGGGGAGCCCTCACGAAGCTGGTGGCGCAGTGGTTCGCACCAGCCCGGCACGGGCGCGTCATCGCCGTGTTGTCGCTCTCCTACCTCTTCGGTGATGCGGCCGCGAGATTTGCGCTGGGACTGATGCTCGATGGCGGCTATGGCTGGCGGGCCGTATTCCTTGCTTCGGCGGCGCTCCTTGCGGTGATTGCGGTCGGCGTCGGCGCCGCGCTCCGCGAACGGCCGCGCGACCGCGGCCTGCGCGAGCCAGAGGCCAGCCCGGTGACGGTCTATGGAGCGGGGGAACTGGCGCCGGGTGCCACGGCCGTCACGGCGCTCATCGCCCCCCTGCTCGCCAGCCCCACGTTCTGGCTGGTGTGCGTGCTCTCGTGCGGGCTCACGCTCGTGCGCGAGGCGTTCAACATCTGGATCCCGACGCATCTGACGGCCACCTACGGCATGTCGCCTGGCAGTGCCGCGCGGTGGAGTGCGCTCTTTCCGCTCATGGGCGGTGTGTCAGTGCTCGTGGTCGGCGCCGCTGCCGACCGGCTGGGTCCGGGCCGACGCATGCTCGTGGCGGCGCCGCTCGTGCTGTGCGCCGGCCTGCTCACGTATGCGGCGTCGTCGGCCCTCGTCATGAACGACGAGCGACTAGGCCTTGTGTCCATTGGCGCCATTGCGGCCCTGCTGATCGGGCCCTACTCGCTGCTCGCCGGCGCCATGGCGCTCGAACTCGGCGGCAAGCGCGGCGCGTCCTCGGCGGCTGGCCTGATCGACATGGCTGGCTATCTGGGCGCCATGCTCTCTGGTGTGGCCGTCGGCGCCGCGGCCGACACCTACGGATGGGACGCCTCGCTGCAACTGTTGGCGGGTGTAACCGTGGCCGCGGCGGCGGTGGCTGCACTGCTGGCGTGGACCGAGCGCCGCCCACGGCCCGCTGGTGCCGCATCGCGTGCTGGCGAGGAGCCCGATCATGGCGCACGCTGACGTGGTGATCGTCGGCGCCGGAGCGTGGGGCCTGAGCGCCGCGTGGCACCTCGCCAGCGGCCACGGCGTGGCCGTGCGGGTGCTCGAGTGTCGCACCCAGCCGGGACTCGAGACGAGCGGGCAGGCAGCAGGCCAGCTGGGACAGGTGCGCGCGCATCCAGTGGCGCGGGAGGCGGCCCGCTACGCGCTGGAGTTCGCTTCCGGCCTGGCTCGCCGCCGCGATCCGTTGTCGTTCGTCCGCTCGGGCAGCGTGACACTTGTCGAAACGGAGGCAGCGGCCGCCAGGCTGCGCGGACGCTTCGCCGCGGCGAGCGCCACGGGCGTCACCGTCGACACGCTCTCGCGAGCCGACGCGGCCCGGCTGGTGCCGGGGTTGGAAGGCGAGTTCGCCGCGCACTACTACGTGCCTACCGACGGCTACGTCGACCCGCCGCGCCAGCTGGCGGCGTTGAGCGCCGAAGCCACCTCGTTTGGGGTCGACGTGCGCTGCGATGCGCGCGCGACCGACCTGCACATCGAGGGCAACCGGGTGCTCGGCGTCCACACCACGCAGGGGCTGGTGCCGGCCGGCGCAGTGCTCCTGGCGGCCGGTCCGTGGACCGCGAGCCTGGCCGTACGGGCCTCGGCCGACCTGGCCGTGCAACCCATCCCCCTGCGCCAGGCGCGCACCGCCGGGTGCGGTGTGGCGGTTGATCACCCGGTGGTGCGGTTCCCTGAAGCTGCAGCGTATGTGCGGCCCGAAGGCGGAGGGTATCTGTTCGGCGCCTTCCAGCCGTCACAGGGGGCGCTGCCCGACCCGCGCGCGCCGGGTGCCCCCGCCGAGCCGGTGACGGCAGATGCTCCCCACATCGAGGGCATCAGACATCGGCTCGCGCGCTGGATTCCGCCGCTCGGCGTGCCCCCCATCGATCACTACCGCCAGGGTTGGACCACGTTCACGCCCGACGGCCTGCCGCTCGCGGGCCGCGACCTGGTGCTGGCGAATCTCTGGTACGCCACGGGCTGCGGCGCCATGGGCATCGTGTGGGCACCGGCGCTCGGGCGCTGGCTGGCTCAGTCGATCGCCGAGCACCGGCCCATTCCCCTGCTGACGGCGCTCGACCCTCTGCGCTTCGCGGGTCGCGCGCAGCACCGGTCGTGGGTACGCGACGAAAGCGTGAGCCGTCACGACGACTACTACGGCCTGGCAGAGGCTGCCGGTGCCACCGATCTCGAGGGACCCAGCGCGGAGCACTACTCATGGAAATAGACCTGGTCGTGTTCGACATGGCGGGAACCACGGTGCACGACGACGACGCCGTCAACCTGTCGCTGCAGTTGGCCCTCGACGAGGCCGGTGTCACCACGGGACGAGATGACATCAACGCCGTGATGGGCATGCCGAAGCCGCTCGCCATCCAGACGTTGCTGACGCGAAGTGGCGCACCGGCGGCGGCCAGGGATGAGGCTGATGCCGTCGCCGCCGTGCACGCGCGCTTCATGGACCGGATGTTGCGGCACTATCAGCACGATCCTGGGGTCCGTGAGTGCCAGGGCGCCACCGAGACGTTCGCGTGGTGCCGGGCCCGTGGGATCAAGACCAGTCTCGATACGGGCTTCAATCGCCCGATTGCCGACGCCATCATCCAGCGCCTGGGATGGATGGGCACCACGGTGCTCGACGCGACGGTGACGAGCGACGAGGTGGCGCGCGGCCGCCCGCACCCCGACATGATTCACCGGCTGATGGCGCTGACCGGTGTGACCGACCCAACCCGGGTGGCCAAGGTCGGAGACACTCCGGTGGACATCGCGCAAGGCCATGCGGCGAGGTGCGGACTGGTGGTCGCCGTCACGTCGGGATCACACACCGCCGACCAGCTCGCGCGTCATCACCCCACGCACCTGGTGGCCGACCTGCGCGCGCTGCGAGCGCTGCTGCGCCCGACCTCGCCCGAGGTGGCGGCATGATCACGCCCCGCCTCTTCACGCCCGGACCCCTCACGACCAGCGCCACCGTACGGGCCGCCATGACCCATGATGTCGGTTCACGCGACGCCGACTTCATCGAGGTCGTGCAGACCATCCGCGCAACACTCGCCGACTTGGCTGCGCCTGGCCACCCCGATCGCTACGCGACCGTGCTGCTTCCGGGCAGCGGCACCTATGCCATCGAGGCCACGCTCGGCACGTGTGTGCCGCACGCCGGCCGGCTGCTGATTGCCGTCAACGGAGCCTACGGCGAACGAATGCGGCAGATCGCCGAGCGACTCCACCTGCCGCACGCCGTGCTGCGCGTGCCGGATCATCTGCCGATCGAACCAGACGACGTGCGCACCGCGCTCGACGCACACCCGGAGATGAGCCATGTGGCGCTCGTGCACTGCGAGACCACGACCGGGCTGGTCAACCCGCTCGGCCCGCTGGCCGCGCTGACCACGTCTCGCGGGCTCACCTTGATCGTCGATGCCATGAGCAGCTTTGGCGCGTATCCCATCGAGATGCCCGTGCTCGGTGTGCACTACCTGGTGGCCTCGTCCAACAAGTGCCTCGAAGGGGTGCCAGGACTGTCCTTCGTGGTGGCCGACCGGGCGGCGCTCGTGAGCTGCAAGGGACAGGCGCGCAGCCTCAGCCTGGACCTCGTGGCGCAGCTCCACGCCTTCGACACCGACGGCCAGTTCCGGTTCACTCCGCCGACGCATGTGGTTCTGGCGTTGGCCCAGGCGCTCGCCGAGCTCGCGGCAGAGGGTGGCGTCGAGGAACGTGGTGCGCGGTACGCGAGGAACCAGGGGCGGCTCGTCAGCGGGATGCGAGCGCTGGGCTTCGAGACCTACCTGCCTCCGGACGTGCAGGGATCGATCATCACGACGTTCCGTTGTCCCCGCGTGTCGGGATTCGACTTCGAGCCGTTCTACCGTCGCCTCCATGCCCGGGGCTTCGTGATCTATCCAGGGAAGTTAACCGCGGCCCCGACGTTCCGCATTGGGACCATCGGCCAATTGTTCGAGGGCGATGTCATCGCGCTCGTGGAAACCATCGATGAGGTGCTTCGTGAGATGCAAGTCGAACTCCAACGGGTCTGAAGGCCGTGCTGCGCGCGCCCTCATCTGTACTGTGCTCGTGGCGGCCTCGCTGGTGGCGGTGTACCCACCGGCCGGAGTGGTCGAGGCGCGTCGCCAGACGCCGGGTGAACACGTCGTGCTCGTGACGCTTGACGGCGCACGTTGGCAGGAGGTGTTCGGCGGGCTGGATCTGGACGTGCTGCGCAGCGTGTCGGGCAAGACGCCAGTCGAGCAGACCCCCACCTACCAGCGCTTCTGGGCCGACTCCGCCCAAGCCCGGCGCGAGAAGCTCATGCCGTTCCTATGGACGGCATTGGCGCGGCACCACGGTTTCCTGGCCGGCAACCGGGCCCTGGGCAGCCGGGTGGACCTCACCAACCGGCATCGCTTCTCGTATCCCGGCTACAACGAACTGCTGACTGGCGCGCCACACGACGACGTGGTCACGAGCAACGACAACAAGCGCTACGACTTCCTGACGGTGCTCGAGTGGTTGCGCTCGGCGCTCGGCGTCTCGAAGGAACAGGTCGCGGCGTTCGCTTCGTGGGAAACCTTCAACTACATCGTCGAACGGAAGGCGGGCACGATCTCCGTCAACGCCGGCTTCGAGGCCTACGACCACGACGATACGCGCGTCCGCCAGATGAGCGCGCTTCAGTTCGACACGCCCACGCCCTGGTCCGGCGCCCGACACGACGTCTACACCCACCGGTTCGCTCTGGCCCACCTGGCGTCGTATCGCCCCCGCGCTCTGTACCTCGCCTTCGACGAAACCGACGATTGGGCTCACGACAAGCGCTACGATCTTACGCTCGAGGCCCTGCATCGCACCGACGCGCGACTCGGAGAGTTGTGGGCCACGCTGCAAGCCGACCCCCTGTACCGCGATCGCACCACGCTCATCGTGACGGTGGACCATGGCCGCGGCCGCACGCCGGCCGACTGGACCTCGCACGGCGCTGACATCGCCGGTGCCGAGGAGATCTGGTTGGGCTGCTTCGGCGGTGCGGTGCGGACTCGCGGAGAGCTGCGCGATCATCCGGCCCTCGAACAGCGCCAGGTGGCCGCGACGGTGGCGGCAGCGGTGGGGAAGGACTTCCGCTCGGCCGTACCCAGTGCGGCGCCGGCCATCGGCGCCTGCCTGGGACAGTAGCGGGCGCGACCTGACAGCCCTGGCGTCGCCCCGCAACGACCGGGCACCGCTCGGGCGCGGTGCGTGACGCGTCGGGCGCGGAGCCGTCTTACGCGGTCGTTACCGCGACGTCGGCTGCTCGTTGCCTGACGTTGCCGGATTCGTCGTCCATGGCCGTCATCATCCTCGGCGTAGGAGAAATGGTCATGAGACGACTGCTGGTAGTGCTGAGTGTGATTTGTCTGGCGTGGCCGATGGCGGCGCTGGCCCAGAGCAACGCCACCGACGGCGCGCTCGACGGGTTCGTGCGCGACCCGAGTGGCGCCACCGTGCCGGCCGCTCAGGTGATCGCGCTCAATCTGGGCACGAATCAGGTGCGCGAGAGCGGCGTTGATGCGCAAGGCTACTTCCGCTTCCCCCTGTTGCAGGTGGGTGACTACCAGTTGCTGGTGAGCGCCCCGGGATTTGCGGACTACCAGCGTACGGGCATTCGACTCAGCGTCGGCACCCAGGCCCGCGTGGAGGTCGTGCTGGCCGTCGGCGGCACCAGCGAAACGGTGCAAGTGACGGCCGACGCGGCCATGGTCATGGCCGGGCAAGGGGCCTCGGGGGAGGTGCTCAACGAAGAGGCCGTGCGCTCGCTGCCGATCACGTCGCGCAACGTCTACAACTTCCACCTGGTGGGACCGGGTGTGAAGGGCCTGCCCAGCACGGGCTTCGGTACCACGCAGTTCCTGGTGGGCGGCCACAACCGCATGGCGTGGTCGATGGACGGCATCGACAACTCGCAGCGCCGCACCAACCGCCAGATTCGTCTGGTCATCAGCACTCCCGAAAACGTGGAGGAGATGCAAGTGCTGAGCGGCGCCTACTCGGCCGAGTTCGGCCGCGCCGCCGGCGGGGTCATCAACGTGATCAGCCGGTCGGGCAGCAACGCCTATCACGGCGGCGCGATGTCGCTCTTCCGCCCTAATCAGTGGGCCGCGCGTCCGCCGCTGGCGGCGGTGAAGCCGCAGCAGGAATGGTGGATGGTGCAGGCCAACTCGGGCGGCCCGATCGTGCGCGACCGGCTGTTCTACTTCGCCAACTACGAATACAACCCGCTCAAGTTGCCTCAGCCGGTCACCATCAACCCGGCGGCGGCAGCGGCCATCGGCATTCCCGCGTCGGACCTGGGCAACTCGCCCTTTGGCGAGACCTTCCACACGCCGAGTCTGAAGCTGAACTTCCGTGCCACCGCCCGCAACAGCGGCTTCCTGCGCTACACGCGCTTCACCAACGACCAGCCCGGCGCCGGCGGGGGACTCACGACGCCGAGCCGCAGTGTGTCGTTCAAGGACCGCATGAACGGCGTGGGCGCGCAGCTGGCCACCACGGTCGGCAGCGGGCTGCTGAACGAACTGCGCTTCGGCTTCAACCGCCGCGCCGAGGAACGCGCGCCCTACGGCGAGATCACCGCCAACGGCGCCAACATCACCATCAACAACGTGGCCAACTTCGGCGTCAACCCGCTGGCCGGGTCGACCAGCGTGGAAGCCAGCCTGCAGTTCATCGACAACCTCACGTGGACGCGCGGCCGCCACTCGCTCAAGACCGGTATCGACTACCAGACGACGGGCTTCGACGTCACCAACGCGCTCGCGCGCAATTTCACGTTCGCCGGCCTTGCCGCCGCGAACGGCCGCGCCGCGGTGACGCCGCTCGATCAGTACCTGAACACCGTGGCCGGGCGGGTCGATCCAGCCACCGGCCGGCCCTTCACCTACACCCAGCTGCAGCAGGAACTCGGCGACCCCACGCTGAAGCTGCGTTTCCACTACGTCAATCTCTTCCTGCAGGACGAGATTCGCTTGCGCGACAACCTCACGCTCAGCGCGGGTGTGCGCTACGAGCTGCAGAACTATCCGCTGCTCGACGCCGACGCGCCCTACCCGCTGTCGCGCGAGGTCACCGATGACACCAACAACATCGCCCCGCGGCTGGGCCTCACCTGGCGTCCGCGCGGGAGCGAACGCACGGCGGTGCGCGCGGGCTACGGGCTGTTCTACGACACGACCAGCCTGGGGTTGATCGTGAATGCGGCCCAGATCAATGGCCGCCGCATTCTCAGCTACGTGGTGCCCGGCACCGATGCGCGGGCGCCGCAGTATCCGAGTCTGCTGGCCACGGCCGACCCGGCGTTCACCACGCCGCCGAGCATCACGGTCTTCCCGGAGGACTTCGAGACCATGTTCGCCCATCAGGCCAACGTCACCGTCGAGCGCCAGTTGACCGGCCATTTGCTGGCGGCGGTGGGCTATAGCTACTGGGGCCATCGCGATACGCCCTACGCGCGCGACATCAATCTGGGCCCGGTCACGAGCACCCTGGCCGATGGGCGGCCGGTCTATACGGGCTCGGCGAATCGTCCCAATCCGGCGTTCCGGGCGATCAACCTGGTGGAGAGCCAGGGCCGCAGCAGCTATCACGGGCTCGACCTCACGCTGCGGCAGCGTCTGGCGGCCGGGGTGCAGCTGAGTGGCAGCTACAGCTACGCGAAGGCCAAGAGCATCGGCGACATGGAAGGCGGCGCGCTGATGGATCCGAGCGACCCGGAACGCGACTGGGGACCGAGCCCTGGTGACGTGCGTCACACGGTGAGCGCACAGGCCTCGGTGGCACCTGAGATCGAGAAGGGCGCGTTCCGGTGGCTGACGGGGTTCCAGTTGTCGACGCTGGTGTTCTACAACAGCGGCTTTCCGGTGAACGCTATCGCTGGCGCCGACCTCAACAACGACCTGGTGCTCAACGACCGACAAGTGGGCCGCGGCCGCAATGCGTTCGTGGGGCCCAACTACTTCCAGGTGGACCTGCGCCTGTCGCGCCGCATCCGGATTGCCAACCTCGGCTCGGTGGAGCTGCTGCTGGAATCAGAGAACCTGCTCAACCGGCTCAATGCCTCGTGCAGCATCGCCGGCTGCACGGGCGCAGTCGTGAACCGCGACGGCGCTGCAGACTTCGGTCGCATCACCGGCACCAGGCCCGGCCGCTACGTGCAGTTCGGCGCGCGGGTGCTGTTCTAGTGGCACCCCTGCAGTCTGGTGTCACCGCGGCGGCGAGACGCGCCGCCGTGACCCTCATCGTCGCCGCCTTTGTGCTGCTGACCGCGCACGGCAGCAGCGCGTGGGGCGTGCGGGCGCATACCTGGATCAACCGCGTGGCCGTGCGCACGCTGCCCGATGACGGGCCCACGTTCCTCCGGGCCCACGAGGACTGGATCGCCTACCTGTCGGTGATTCCCGATGCGTGGCGGCGGCCGTCGGAGCCATTCCTCAAGATGCTCGAGGACCCGAACCACGGCTGGTTCAAAGAGCAGTTCGCGTTCATGGGCGAGATTCCCCGGTCGCGCTACGAGTTCGTCGTGAAGCTCTACGACGAACAGCGACGGCTCGCGGCAGCGGGCGATCCGGCGGCGGCGCTCACCAATGTGCGGTGGACCGGCACCATGGCCTATGCGGCGGTGGAAGGGTACGAGCGGATGCTCACCGGCATGCGCACCTACCGGGCGTTGAAGGCGCGCAACGAGGACACCCGCTTCGCGGAACTCGAGGTGGCGTTCTACGTGGGCTGGACCGGCCACTACACCGGCGACGGCGCGCAGCCGCTGCACGACACAGTGCACCACGACGGCTGGCAAGGGGCCAATCCCAAGAGCTACACGACCAATCCCAGGGTGCACGGGCTGTTCGAGACGCAGTTCGTGGATCTGATGAAGCTCGAGGGCGGCGATTTCCAGGCGCAGGTGCCGGCCGCGCGCGTGTTGGCCGACCCGTTCGCGGCGATTCTCGAGCACCTTGACGAGGCGGGACGGCACACCGAGGAGGTGTACCAGTTGGAGCAGGCGGGAGCCCTGGCCAATCCAGCCCACGCCGCCGCGCGCGCGCTGGTACTTCAGCAGGCCGCACGCGGTTCGGCGCTGCTGCGCGACCTGGCTCATACCGCCTGGGTGCGCAGCGGTCAGCCGCCGGTGAACGACCCTGGCGGCAACCCGATCGTGCCCGCGCATCCACGCTACAACCCCGCCACCGGCAGCGCGCCGGCTCATGTCGCGCCGCCTCCCGGCGCGTCACCAGCGGCGCCGAAGCCAGCGCCGTCGGGCGCGTCGGCGCGGCCCTGGCAGCCGGTGACGGTCACCGACCCGGTGATCGGCAAGGCCTTTTACCTGTTCGACGCCGTGGCACGCACGCCGTCGGTGCGCGCGCAGGTGGAGCAGGCGCCGGCCCTGAAGGCACTGCGCGAGGCCCGCGTGCACGCCTTGAGTCATGCCGCGGCCACGTGCGGTGCCGACCCGGCGTGTCATGCGGCGGCGCTCAAGTGGACGGCCGCCGACATCGTGGCGGCCGAGACGGCCCTGGCGGCGCTCGTGCGCACCGATGCCGGCATGAAGGCGTTTGTGACGCGCGACCTGCGGGCCTCGGGCATGCTGCAGGCCTACGCGGCCGAGAGCGACGAGGCGCTGGTCGCGGGCGCCTGGCGCGAGGCGGCCGTAGGCCTCAACCGCGTCATCGACGTCTACGCCCTCGGCACCGCGCCGCTCTATCCGAAGATCGACGGCCCGTCGTATGACCCGGCGTCGGAGAGCTACCGGCGGCTCCTCGACGTCATGGTGGCGGTAATGGCCGAGCAACCCGACGGCTTCACCACGTTCTACGCGCCCACACTTGCGTTCGCCCGGCGCCTGCTCGACGCCAATCGGCGCGATGAAGCGGGCCGCTTCGAGCCGCTGCACGAGGGCGAGAACGCGGCCGCGTACCGGCGCGCGGATGGTGTCGCCTGGGCCTCGTTCCCGTATGCGGCCATCCTCGTGCCAGGTGCCGGCGCCGATCGCGCCGACGTGGCGCTCGACCCGTGGGGGAAACTGCGCCTGGAGTTGGCCGTGGCCCGCTTCAAGGCCGGCAAGGCGCCGTTCATCATCGTGTCGGGCGGCTACGTGCACCCGAACCAGACGCCGTTCAACGAGGCGCTCGAGATGAAGCGCGCGCTGGTGGCCGAGTTCGGCCTTCCGGCCGACGCCGTGATCATCGACCCGCACGCCCGGCATACCACCACCAACCTACGTAACGCGGCGCGGCTGGCCTTCCGCTACGGCCTGCCCCCCGGCCGGCCGCTGCTCATCACCACCGACCAGTCACAGAGCGCCTACATCAGCGGCAAGGAGTTCTCCGACCGATGCCTGCGCGAGATGGGCTATGAGCCGGGCGTGCTCGGCCAGCGGCTGTCCCGTTTCGATCTCGAGTTCACGCCGTCGGTGCAGTCGCTCCACGCCGACGCGCGCGACCCGCTGGATCCGTAGCGCCGCGGTCCAGGACTAGGATCGCATCATGGCGAATGTGCGATCCGAGGCGCGGCTCCAGGCCAGCGTCTTCGACATCCGGCGACTGCTCGACCGGCATCGCCTGCTCGACACGCTGGCTGCGCGTCACGAGGGTCCGAAGCGCGGACTGCTCGAAGACCTCCAGCATCGGCAGAACACGGCCGAGTTGCAGCGTCACGTGCGGAGCATGCACGCGGCTGACGTGGCCTACGTGCTCGAAGCGCTGCCCCTCGACGATCGCCGCAGCGTGTGGGAACAGGTCAGTGAGGAGCAGGCGGCCAGGGTCTTCGTGGAAGTCGACGCGGTGGTGCGCGAGTCGCTGGTCGAGGTGACGCCGCGCGAGGCCATGGTCCGGCTGCTCACGTCGCTCGACCCAGAAGATCTGGCCTATGTGTCGGAGGCCGTCCCGGCCGACGTGCTGGCTCGGGTGTCGGGCGCCTTCGAATCGGCCGACCGCACGATGTTCGAAGACAGCCGGCTCTACCAGGACGACTCGGTCGGCTTCTTCATGACGCGCGAATGGGTGGCGGTACCAGAGACGTACACGGTGGAGCGGGCCATCCAGGATCTGCGCGCCCTCGGTGAGCTGCCGGCCCAGACCGACCGCCTGTTCGTGGTCGATGCCCGTCATGTGCTGGTGGGCAGCGTGCCGTTGCAGGCGTTGCTCGTGCAGCCTCCCGACGCGCCGCTCGTGGAGGTGATGAACCGCGACACCGCCACCTTCCAGCCGCTCGACCCAGCCGCCGATGCCGTGAAGGCGTTCGAGCGCTACGACCTGGTGTCGGCGCCGGTGGTCGACGACCGCGGCAAGATCGTGGGCCGGATCACGGTCGATGCGGCCATGGACGTGATGCGCGAGCAGGCCGACCTGCAGGCGCTGCGCACGGCGGGTCTGCGCGAGGACGAAGATCTGTTCGCGGCGCCGCTGGCCAGCGCCCGCAACCGCTGGCCGTGGCTGGGCATCAACCTGGTGACGGCCTTCATCGCCTCGCGCGTCATCGGGCAGTTCGAGGGCACCATCAGCGGCCTGGCGCCGCTGGCGGCACTGATGCCAATCGTGGCGAGCATCGGCGGCAATACCGGCAACCAGACGATGGCGATCGTGATTCGGGCCCTGGCCGGCGACCGGATTCAGCACGCCGCGGCGGCGCGGCTGATGCGCAAGGAACTGGTGGTGAGCCTGCTGAACGGCACAGTGTGGGGCGCGATCGTGGGGCTGTTCGCGTTCGTGTTCTATGCCAGCGCCGGCCTGGGTGTGGTGATGAGCAGTGCCGTCGTGCTCAACCTGGTGGTGGCGGCCGTGACCGGTGTGGCGGTGCCGCTGCTGCTCCATGCCGCGGGACGCGATCCGGCGCAGGGCTCGAGCGTGCTGCTGACGTTCGTCACCGACGCGATGGGCTTCTTCCTGTTCCTCGGACTGGCGAGCGTGTTCCTGGTGTGAGTCCGGCCCGGTCCAGCACGCACCGCGGCCCACGCACGGACCACTTTACGGCGGCGTCACGCCGATCCGCTAGCGTGGCTGGATGCGCGTGATTGCTGCCGTCGTCGCTCTGTGTGGGGTGTTCGCCTGGGAGGCCCAGGACAGCGCGGTGTCTCAACGACCGGCTCCACAGGCGCCTCGACAGCCCAGCACGCTGGTGCTGTCGGGCGTGGTGACCGCCGTCGACAAGGGCACCTATCAGGAACACGCGTTCGAGGTGCCCGCGGGGGTGAGCCGTCTCGATGTCGAGTTCACACACTCCCACACCACCGACGGCACGCAGCTCGAGGTGGGACTATTCGATCCGTCCGGGTTCCGCGGTGCCAGCCGCTTCAGCAAGCGCCGGTTCCACATCGCCGACGCGCACGCCACGCCGTCGTACGTGCCAGGGCGGCTCCCCGCCGGTCGCTGGCGCGTGTCGCTGGGCATTCCGGCCATCGGCGCCGCCACCACCGCCACGTGGCAGGTCACGATTCGGATGACGCCCACGGAGAACGCCACGGCCGGTCTGGCGGCGACGCTGGCTCCCGGTCCGGCGTGGTTTGCCGGTGACTTCCACGCCCACACGCTGCACAGCGACGCGTTCGAGTGCCACGAGCCCGGTCGGGTGCGGGCCACTCGTGGCTGTCAGCCGTGGGAAGTGGTCGAGGCCGCGCGCGCCGAGCGTCTGGATTTCCTGGCGATCACCGACCACAACACGACCAGCCACCACGCCGACCTGGCCACCCTGCAGGAGGGACTGACCGGCCTGCTGCTGCTGCGCGGGCAGGAACTCACGACGTTTCGTGGCCACGCCAACGTCTACGGCACAAGTGCCGCCATCGACTTCCGCGTGGGCTTCAAGGGACGCGGCATCGCCGATGTGCTGCGCGATGTGTCGGCCGCCGGCGGACTACTCTCGATCAATCACCCCGGCCGCGAGACCGGCGATCGGTGCACGGGGTGCGGTTGGGACGCGCCAGGCACACCCTGGGCCGACGTGGCCGTGATGGAAGTGGTGAACGGCCCGACGATTGAAGGCCCCACGGCCGGTCTGCCGTTCTGGCACAGCCGTCTGAATGAGGGGCATCGCATCACCGCTATTGGCGGCAGCGACGATCACGCGGCACGGTCCGACCGCGGGCGGGTGGGGCGGCCCACCACCGTCGTGTGGGCGAGCGACCTGTCGGAATCGGGCCTGCTCGACGGTGTGCGCGCGGGACGGGTGTATATCCGCACGCGCGGGGTCGACGGGCCGGTCGTGGATCTCTCGGCGGAGTGGGGCGGCCAGCGCGCCGCGATGGGGGGCGTGCTCGCCGTGCGTACGGGCGCCGTCGTCGCGCTGCGGAGCGACACGTCGCGGGCAGCTGGGCAGACCGCCGAGCTCGTCAAGAACGGCGAGCTCGCGGCCAGCGTCCCGATCGCGTCGTCGCCTTCCTCGATCACCCACTCACTGGCCATGCAGCCGGGGGACTGGGTGCACCTGCGTCTGCGCGATGCCGCGGGCGTCACGGCCGTCTCGAACCCGATCTACGTTCGCTGAACGACGCCCTGCCACCCGTCGCGCTCGTAGTCGCTTCTGAACTCATCCGCGGCCAGCCGGCACTGGCTCTCCGAACCCACCGGGAAGAGTCGCGACCAGACCAGCTCGCCGGCCGTCAGAATCCGAAGTTCGAGGCCACCAGTGGTGCGACGGATGCGGCCTTCAGCAAGGCTCCCATGCCGTGAGAGCTGCCAGACGACACGTTCGTGGAAGGGGCGCACAGCCGTCGACACTACCGGAGCCGGGTGACGCGGCCGTGACGTCATGAGTACGCGCCAAGGCGGAGACACGGACGTGGCAGTCGCGTGGGCGATTCGTCGTGGCCGGCCGGCACGATCGGCATATGGATCGTGTCCCGTCGTTGCTCTGCGTTCTGCTCGGCCTCCTGCTCTGGGTTCCTGCTAACAGCGCGTTCGCCGCAGGCGAGACAGGGTGTGTGCCAGCCAACATCCGGCCATCGCAGATGTCGCTCACGCGCGCGCTGTGCCAGCATGCGCGGCGCTCGGCTACCCTGCGTCGCGTTCTCGCCGCCGTCGGCGCCGCCCGGCTCGTGGTCTACGTCCAGGAAGCCGGCCCGACATCTCGCAAGTGGGACGGGCGGATCCGGTTCGTCGGCCGCGCCGCGGCGTGGCGTTACGTCGTAATCGACGTCAGTCCTCACGCCTCGGGACCAGGTACTGGCGTCACTGCTTGCGCACGAACTGCAGCATGCGCTCGAGGTCGACGACGGCCGGGTCGAGGACGCCGCCGGCTTCAGCGCGCTGTTCGCACGCATCGGCTTTCGCGCCGGCGCCGCGGGAGTGGACGCGTTCGACACCGCCGCCGCGATCGAGGCCGGTGTCGCCACGCTGCGTGAACTGACCGGCCGGGAACCGCTGACGACCGTCCACCGATATCGCCGATCGTCGCCGGCGCGTCGCTGACGCGTCAGGCGTGAAACAGAAATGTGACGTTCGCGTGATAGACAGTAGTGGAACGGCCGCGCTAGCCTCCCATTCCGGGGGTGACATGGCAGAGGGCCACTACGACATCGGCGTGGAGCGCTGGACGTGCAGCGTCAGCAACCAGCACCGCAAGGCCTACGGCGACCGCAAGATCCGGCAGCGCACGGTGATGCGCCTCGAAGGGAGCGTGGCGACGGCCTCGGGCCCGCTCGCGGCGGCGATTTACCTCATGTTCGAGCGTGGAGCGCAGGAGTTCGCCCCGACCATCACGACCACCGATGATGTGAACGAAGCGGTGCGGGTCGACGTGTACCTGCTCCACGGCCAGGAGGCGGCGGTGCTGGCCATCCTCACCTCGGGCTACCGCACGCGGGGCCGCTTCAGCGAGAACGCGCTGGGCCAGGCGTCGTTCACCCTGGAGTCGAGCGGGGAGCCGACACTTGCGCCGGCGCCGCCTACGTCTCCTCCGCCTGCTCTGGCAGGGTAGTGGCGACGCTGCGACCGGCGGCGCGTCAGTGGCGGATCGCCGCGAAGTCTTCG
The DNA here is from genome assembly GCA_963814395.1 of uncultured Acidobacteriota bacterium. Classification (GTDB taxonomy): domain Bacteria; phylum Acidobacteriota; class Vicinamibacteria; order Vicinamibacterales; family UBA2999; genus CADEFD01. The sequence goes on along the minus strand of CAWFCS010000013.1, from coordinate 746,999 downwards.
GTACTGATCGGTGGCGATGAAGTTGACGCCGGCCTCGATGGCCGCGCGCCAGCGTGGCTGTACCGCTGCGAGCGATCCGAAGTTGTAGCCGTCGCTCCAGCCCTGCGCATTCGGCGCGTGACCGTTGAGCGTGTAGAAGCGCACCCACAAGCCCAGGCCATGGGCGCGGCCGACGAGGGCATCGAGCCGCGCGCGGTCGGCCGGCGGTCCAGTCACCCGCCGTGGCCTGGCCGCCCAGCTCGATGACGGCCCAGGGAAAGTTGGTCCAGCGGCGATAGTTGGTAGCGCCGCTCGGAATGAGCACCTCCGGTGGCGCGGCGGCCGCCGCCGCGGCGCGCGCCGCGGGCGTGTCCTGGTCGCGGCCCGTCAGCGCTGGCACGGTGCCGAAGAGGCGCAGCCGTTGGCCGACGGGCACCCGGTCGTGGAAGAGCCCTTCCTGGCCCTCGCCCTGCTCGGTGAGCACGAGCAGGGGCCCGAGCGTGAAGGGCTGCAGGGCATCTGCGGCCACGCGCGGGGCCGTGGTGAGCCACCGCTCGTATCTGCCCAGGAGCGCCCACACGGCGGCGTGATGTTCGGGTTCGTTGCTCTTGAAGTCCAGATGGAGCACCATCACAGGCCAGTCGGCTGAAGGCCCGCCGGCCAGCGCGCGGTCGAGCACCGGCGACACGGCCCGGAAGAAGTGCTCATCCAGCGTGGGCTCGGTGCCGTCGAGCGCGGTGTCGTGCGAGACCACCGACGCCCGCCGCAGCGCGTCCCACGCCACGTCCTGTTCGATGGCCACCGGTCCTTCCGCGGCAGCCAGCGCCCGTGCCAGGCGATCGGACCCATGCCCCTCGTCGGGATAGCAATTGTGGGCGTGAAGCCACACGCGGCCACGAGCGTCGAGCGGCGCTGGGGCCGGCCGCGCGGCCAGCGAGAGGATCGCGGCAGCGCCGAGCATTGCCAATGTGAGGAGCGAACGGCCCATCCGACACCAGTATCATCCGCCCGTGACGGTCGCGCGACGAGCGCGGTCACAGACGTTTTGCGCCGCTGTTGCGCCAACGTCGAAGGCGGCCCGTACGCTGATCGCATGCGTATGCCACGAATACTCGTCAGTTGCCTGTTACTGCTTGCCGTGCCCGGCCTGTCAGCCGCCCAAATCGATCGCGCCACGCTCACTGGGGTCGTGCGCGACCCGTCGAGTGCCGTGGTGCCCGGCGCCACTGTGGCCATCACCAACAGCGCCACGGGCGTGCGTCGTGCCGCCACGACGTCGTCCGACGGCGCGTTCTTCGTCGTCGACTTGGCGCCGGGCGAGTACCTGGTCGAAGCCTCGGCCACCGGCTTCCAGACCTTTGCCCAATTGGTGAATCTGTCGACCGGACAGCGCGCGCGCCTCGATCTGTCGCTCGCGACCGGCGGGGTCAACGAAACCGTGCAGGTGCAGGCGGCGGCGCCGCTGCTCGAAACGCAGGCCGCTGCCCTCGGCACGGTCGTGAGCCGCAACGAGATCGCCAACCTGCCGCTCGCCATCCGCAACTGGGACGACCTGCTCTTTACGATTCCCGGCGTGCAGGGCGATCGCTACACCGAACAGACCGGCACGACCAACGCCGGCCGCACCGGCGGAGTGAGTATCCACGGCAACCGGTCACTGCAGAACAACTTCATGCTCGACGGCGTCGACAACAACTCCATTTCGACCAACGTGCAGGAGCTGAGCTCGCAGGTGTCGCGTCCGTCGATCGACGCCATCGACGAGTTCAAAGTGGTCACGAGCCCCTTTGCCGCCGAATACGGCCGCGCGCCCGGCGGCGCCATCGTGGTGACCACCAAGTCGGGTACCAACCGCCTCTTCGGCACCGCCTACGACTACTTCCGCGACGAGCGTTTCGACCAGCGCACGTTCTTCGCGAAACGTCAGAACCTCGATAAGCCGGCCAACGACCAGAACCAGTTCGGGTTCAACCTGGGCGGGCCGATCCTGCGCAATCGGGCGTTCTTCTTCGGCGACGTCGAAGCCACCCGCATCACCCAGGGTGTGCTGCGCACGGGCCGCGTGGCCACCGCCGACGAGCGCAACGGCGTCTTCGCCAGCGCCATCCGCGATCCGCTGACGGGTCTGCCGTTCCCCAACAACACGATCCCGGCCGATCGCCTCGATCCCGTCGCGCGGGCCATCATGGCCCTCGTGCCGGCGCCGAACGCCGCCGGCAGCAACAACTTCATCCGTCAGCCGAACGTCGAGGACGACGGCGAGCGCTACCTGTTCCGCACCGACCTCAAGGCCAGCACCAGCGACAACCTGTTCGTGCGCTACATCTTCGCCGACCGCACGCGTTTCGTGCCGGGCTTCTTCGGCGGCGTCGTTGACGGCACCGCCACGTCGGCCTGGGGCCGCAACTTCCTCAAGTCGCACAGCACGGTGGCCGGCTGGACCAAGGTGATTGGCTCGTCGCTCGTGAACGAGGCGCGCATCTCGTGGGCGCGCGGCATCTCCGATGGCCAGCAGGATCCCTTCGGTCAGGCTGGCCCTGCCGTGCCTGGCGTGCCGAACGACCCCGCCGTCGCCGGGGGCGTGATCGGCGTGGACATCGCCGGCCACCTCCGCATCGGCTCGCCCAACTTCATGCCGAAGTATCAGCACACCGACCAGGTGCAGTACCTGAACACCCTGTCGTGGCTGCGCGGCAGCCATCAGGTGAAGCTGGGCACCGACATCATGGCGCCGATGAACAACGAGTTCGTCGACATTCCGTCGACCCGCGGCAACCTGCAGTTCAGCGGCCAGTACACCGGCAACGCCATTGCCGACTACATGCTCGGCTGGGCCCGTACTGCCGAACTGTCGAATGTGCACGTCGTGAACCAGCGGCGCTACGCCACGGCGTTCTTCGTGCAAGACGACTGGCGCGTCACGCAGACGCTCACGCTCAACCTGGGCCTGCGCTACGACTTCATGACGCCCTCTTATGAGCAAGACAACCGGCAGGCCAACTTCGACCCCGCGACCGGCACGCTGGTCTATGCGTCGGACGGCTCGCTCGAAGATCGCGCTCTCATCAAGCCAGACCGCAACAACTTCGGTCCGCGGGTTGGCGTGGTGTATGCGCTCGACGACAAGACCGTGCTGCGCGGCGGGTACGGGATGTTCTACAACCCGATCGACCGGATTGGCTCCGAAGACCAGGTGGCGCTCAACCCGCCCGGCCTGCGCAACGTGAACCAGCAAACCACGTCGACGACGGCGCCGGTGCTGGTCATGAGCCAGGGCTTCCCGGCCAACTACCTCGACCCGGGAAACATCGTGTTCAGCCGCCTGCTCATCCGCGCGGCCAATCCAGACGGCACCAACGCCCGCTATCAGCAGTTCGCCGCCGGTATCGAGCGGCAGCTTGGCGGCGAATTCGTAGCCTCGGTGGACGTCATCGGCAACATCGGCCGGAACATCGCGGTGCTGCGTAACCTGAATCAGCCGGCCAACGGCAACGGTGCCCGGCCGTATCCGAACTTCGCGCACATCCAGTGGCGCGACCCGATTGGCGAGTCGCGCTACCGCGGCATGGACGTGTCGGTCGAGAAGCGCTACTCGCAGGGCTACAGCTTCCGCGTGGCCTACACGCTTGGCGACGCGCGCGATCAGGCGCCCGAACACCTGGCGGCCACGTCGGGCCGTCAGCAGGACACCAACGACATCGAGGCGTGGGAAGGACCGGCGGACTTCGACATCCGGCACCGCCTCGTGACCAACTTCGTGGTGCAGCCGCCCATTGGCGCCGACCGCGCCGTGAACCTCGGCCGCGTCGGCAACGCAGTGCTCGGCGGCTGGACCGTGGCCGGCATCTACACCGCGCGGAGCGGGCGGCCTTTCACGGTGACACAGGGCGGCCTCGAGGGCGCCACCTGGATGCCGAATCTGGTGGGCGACCCCGACGGCCAGGAAACGGTGGACAGCTGGTTCAACGCCGCCGCCTATCAGCGCGTGGCGGCGGGCGTCTTCGGCGACAACGAGCGCAACAGCCTGCGCGGCCCTGGCTATGTCACCTTCGACATGAGCCTGCAGCGGCGCGTAGCCTTCACCAGCCGGGTCGCTGCGACGTTGCGCTGGGATGTGTTCAACATGTTCAACCGCGCCAACTTCGGCAACCCGAATTCGGACATCACGGGCGCCAACGTGGGCACCATCTCGTCGTTGGCGGGCGACCCGCGCACGATGCAGGTGTCGGTGCGGTTGCACTTCTGATGGGCGGGTCTCGGGCCCCGGGCCCCGGGACCCGGGCACCCGTGGCTGGACGCGTGCCTGGTCGGCGCGCTCGCGCTTGCACTCGCCGTTCCATCGGCGCCGCACCTTCGCGCCGCAGGCTCGGCGCGACCAGGCCGCCGAGACCGCCACCGTCGAGCGCCATTTCAGCATCACGCTCACGTCGGCCGACTACGAGCGGCTGTTCGAGCAGCCGTTCGACGTGCCGGCCGGCGTGAGGCGCGTCGAGGTGGCCTACCGCCTGACCGGGGCCGAGGCCCGCACTGTCGTCGACCTCGGTCTGCGCAGCCCGTCAGGGGTGCGCGGCTGGAGCGGCGGATCGCGGTCGCGCATCTGGGTATCGGCCCTGGGCGCCACAGCGGGTTATCTGCCGGGCGCGATCGAACCCGGCTCATGGGCGATCGTGCTGGGTGTGCCGAACATTCGCGCGGGACGCACCGATACGGTCGAGCTCACCGTGCGCCTGTTCACCACCGACCTGGCGGACGGTGCGGTCATCGCCGACCGTGGACCGGGCTGGTTCGTGGGCGATTTGCACGCGCACTCCGGCCACAGTGACGGGCGCGTTCCGTCGCGCCGGGGCACCGCCTCGGGTACCCCGCCGCACCGGGTGTTCGACGCGGCGGTCGCCGCCGGGCTCGACTTCGTGGCTCTGACCGACCACAACACGACGAGCCACTGGCTCGACGTAGACCGGCTGCAGCCGTACTACGACGACATGCTGCTGCTGCGAGGGCGAGAGATCACCACCTATCGTGGCCACGCCAACACAGTGGGGGAGCGCATGGCGCACGAGTTCCGCCTGCCTGCGCCGAACGCCTCGCCGGCGCTGCTACTCGCGCCCATTGCCCGCGCCGGCGCGTTCGTGTCCATCAACCATCCGGCGTTGCCCGACGGCGAGGTGTGCATGGGCTGCGGTTGGAACGTGACCGAGCCGGCCGTGATGGCCTCGGTGCACGGCGTGGAGGTGGTGAACGGCGACACGGCGGCCGGGCCGTTGTCGGGATGGTCGTTCTGGGCCCGTCTTCGCTCGGCGGGGTACCGGCTCACGGCCGTGGGCGGCAGCGACGAGCACACCGTCGGCGACGACGCCGACCGGCGGTTGGGACGACCGGCCACCGTGGTCTGGGCGAGCGCGCTCTCGGAAGGCGCACTGGTAGAGGGGCTGAAGAGCGGCCGCGTCTACGTGCGCGTGCGTGGGGCCGGCGGTCCGCGCCTCGAGTTCCACGCCGAGCATACGGGCGGGCGCGTGGAGATGGGCGGCAGCGTGCCGGCCGGCGGCCAGGTGCGCCTCGTCGCCGCTGTGTCGGGCGCCGAGGGCCAGACGCTGCAGTGGATTGTGGACGGGAACGTGGCCGCCGAGACGGTCGTCGCCTCGTCGCCGCTGACGCTCGAGCAACCAGCGGTCGCGGGGCGCTGGTTCTCGGTTGTGGTGCGCGACGCCGCAGGACCGACGCTGCTCGCCAACGCCATCGCTGTGGCGCCGTTGCGCTAGACGTGCGAAGAACGAGCGAGGCCGCGGTGATGCGCGGCCCCGCCGTCAGGGTCGGTCCAACGGTCTACGGACGCCAGGGCGCGCACGCTCGGGGCGCGTTCCAGAACAACGTCCGCGCGGTCACGGCGGTGTCAGGGTTGTCGCTGAACACGCCGTCGACACCCAGGCAGTAGAACTGCAGGTACTCCTGCACCGGGTCGTCGCCGTAGTTCGAGAGCAGGTAGCGCGCCTCGTTGCGCCAGGTGTAGGCGTGCACGAACAGGCCCGCCGCGTGCGCATCCGCCACGAGCGACGTGGGCCCGGTGGCCGTGCGGTCGGCGTCGTTCGACACGCCGTCGCCGTTCACGTCGTCGGCCACGCCGTTGCCGTCGAGGTCGCGGCCCGCCGCGCCCACGATGTAACGCTTCCAGGGGCCCAGGCCATCGGCGTAGGTGGCAATCTCGGCCAGGCCTGCCGGCGTGACCAGATCCGCGTAGGTGCGAGGGTCGCCAGCCGCCACGAAGTCGTAGGGGCCGTAGCCGGTGGAATCGATGGTGCCATCGAGGCGCACGTCGTTGGCGTCGATGAGCTGCACCAGCCGCACGCGCGTCATGCGCCGCAGCTGCTTCAGGTTGGCCACTTCGAACGACTGGATGAAGACCGGGGCGTTGGCCCGATTCCAGCCGTAGCGCCCGAGTACGTCGAGCACGCGCCGCTCGAGCGGCAGGCCGACCTGCTGGTGATACGTCGGGTGCTTGGTTTCGGGATACACGCCCACGACGCGCCCGTGCTTGCGCTGAGCCGATTGCGCGAGCGCAATCACCTCGGCGAAGGTCGGCACCTGGTAGACGCCGTTGTACTGCTGCGGCCGGAAGCCGATCCGCTGCACCGCGCGCAGGGTCTTGATCTCGGCGAGCGTGAAGTCGTCGGCGAACCAGCCCGTGGTCGTGATGCCGTCGATGGTCTTGGTGGTGCGGCGGGCCGCAAATGCCGGGCGCGTGGCCACGTCGGTGGTGTCGGTGATGTCCACTTCGTGGCGCGCCACGAGCACGCCGTCCTTGGTGGCGACCAGGTCGGGCTCGATGTAGTCGGCGCCCTGTTCGATGGCCAGCGCATACGAGGCCAGCGTGTGTTCGGGCAGATAGCCGGTGGCGCCGCGATGGCCGAGCACGAGCGGAGACGGCTCGCGTCGTCCGGCGCGCGGATCGTCGCGCCGGTCGTCGCCGGCGACGAGCGTGGTGGCGACGGCGATGCAGGCCGACGCGGTGAGCAGTGCGGTTCGGGTCATTCAGGAACTCCTCGAGTCCGCGCCGCTTCACCACGAAACGGCGCGCGAGCCTGATGCTAGGAGCCGCGTGTGACTGATCGGCGATGGCCCGGCGTCGTTGCCGTGAGGTTGCGGTAACCACCAGGTATCCGCCCGTGGATGCGCGGACGACACGCTGGCGTTGCGTGCTGGCGACAGCCGTGGGCGATCATGCCGTGTGACTGTCACCGCTCGCCCCACCTCTCGTGCCACCACCCGCCGCACCTTTCTCACCCGCGCCGCGATCGCCGGCAGCGCGGCCATCATCGTGCCGCTCGACGCGTTGCGGGCACGACTGCGCGAGGGCGCGCCGCACGACGCCCTGAGCTATGGTCCCCTGGCGCCGGTGGCCGACGGCACCACGGGCCTGCCACTGCTGCACCTCCCCGAGGGCTTTCGCTATGTGTCCTTCGGCTGGGCCGGCGACCCGCTCGAGGACGGCGGCGCGACCCCGGGCGCGCACGACGGCATGGCCGCGTTAGCTGGCCCCGATGGGCTGGTGGAACTCGTGCGCAATCACGAGCTCGGCGCCGCGCCGGCCTTTGCCTCGGCGCTGGCCTACGATCCGGGCGCCGGCGGAGGCACGACCACGCTGACCTTCAACCCAGCGACGGAACGGGTCGAACGTGCGAAGGCGAGTCTGTCGGGCACGCTCCGCAACTGTGCCGGTGGACCGACGCCGTGGGGATCGTGGCTCACGTGCGAAGAGACGGTGCTTGGCCCAGACGACGACTCGGCGCTGACGGCGCGGCACGGCTACGTGTTCGAGGTGCCGCTCGACGGCGTGCCATCGCGCCGGCCGCTCGCGGCGATGGGGCGTTTCGTGCACGAGGCCGTGGCAGTCGATCCAGCCACCGGCATCGTCTACCAGACCGAAGACGCCAACCGCGCGGGCTGTTACCGGTTCGTGCCGGCCCGCCCGGGACGATTGGCCGAGGGTGGACGGCTGCAGATGCTGGCCGTGCGCGGGCGTCCACGCGCCGACCTGCGCACGCGACAACTCACCCGTGTGCCCATGGGCGTGTACTGGGTCGACATTGCCGTGCCGGACGTGGCCCAGCCGGGCCGGGAGGGCACATCGGTGTTCGAGCAGGGCCGGCGGGCAGGGGGCGCGATGTTTGCGCGCCTCGAAGGCGCCTGGCACGCCGATGGCCGCATCTACCTCACGAGCACGAGCGGCGGCAATGCGCACATGGGGCAGATCTGGGAGCTTGCGCCCTCGTCCGAAGAGTTGCGCCTGGTCTACGAATCGCCGGGCGGCCACGAACTCAACATGCCGGACAACCTCGCCGTGAGTCCGCGCGGCGGGCTGGTGCTGTGCGAAGACGGCACGGCGAACCCGTGTGTGCACGGGCTGACGCGCGACGGACGCATCACGCGCTTCGCCCGCAACAACGTGGTGCTGGCCGGGGAACGGCACGGCCGGTCCGGCGATTTCCGCGCCAGCGAGTTCGCCGGCGCCACCTTCAGCCCCGACGGCCGCTGGTTGTTCGTGAACGTGCAGAACCCCGGCATCACCATGGCCATCACGGGGCCATGGGAACGCGGGCCGCTCTAGAAGAACAACTGCAACTGCACGCGCGCCTGATGGGTCCGCCGTCCGAGGGTGGGGTCCGTGACCGAGAAATAGTCGCCCTGCACCTTCAAGTCGTGTCCGTGCAGGTAGTAGCTCAGGCCCGCTCCGAGCTCGTCCGAGGCGACGAAGGTCGGATCCGCTGCTGGCCGCGGAACGAGGTGGCTGTACCTGGCCGTGATCTCGGTTCGGGCGGTGATCATGCGGCCGCCCTGCAGGTAGGCGCCCCATCCCGACCGCGGACTGAGGTCGGCCGTGGCGCCCCCGCCAGCGGCTGCGCGCAAGGGCGGCTTCGCACTGCGAATCAACACCTCCGAGGCCATGGACCAGCCCCGCCACTTCAGGGTCGCGTCCGCGCTGGCGTGGCGGTAGTCGACGTCGCCTGCGGGATACGGGGTGCCGATGGTGCTGCGCGGGCGGTTGGTGTTCTGGTTGTAGGCCACGTTGGCGCCGAGAGCGAGCCGCAGCGTGCGACCACGTCGTTGATCGCCTTCGACCAGGTCGTCGAAGGCGCCGAGCGGCCACGTCTCGAGGCGTGCCGTGTAGAGCAGGCCCGCGGTTCGGCCGAGCCGGTTGCGGCCTTCTCCGCCGAAGAGGCCCAGCGAATATCCCAATCTGCCCGTGCCCAGCAGGTTCTTCGAGAACACCTGCACGCCTACATCCCGGTCGAGGTTCAGTTCGCTCACCACGATCGATCGGTCCACCATCTGCAAGGCGGAGGACGACACCACGCGCTGACGCGAGAAGGGCACCTTCATCTGCCCGACGCGCACGTTGAAGTCGCGCGCGCCCGACCACGTCACATAGGCATCGCGCAACGGCAGGCGCAGGTCGGCCTCGTTGTCGAGGTTCGCAAAGGACAGCTGCAGGTAGTAGGTGAACGAGGGCCCCGCGGCGTTCCCCTGGAACACCAGGCGCGCCCGGCGGATCAGGACCTCGGAGGTGTCCTCGCGTGCTCCCCGGGGGTCGCTGACGAAGGTGGACCGCGTCTGGATGCGAGCCCTGATGTTCAGCGACGCCTGGCCATCGACCGACCGAATCGTCACGCCACTTCCGAGTCCGGCGTCCACTTGCGGCGGGAGCGGTTGGGATTGCGCGCTCACGACCAGGTGGGCGACCGCGAACAGCACGGTGGTGAGAGCAGAGGTGCGGACAAGGGACGACACCCCGCGAGCGTGACTGCGAGACGTCGCAGGGTGTTGACGGCGCTGTAACGAATGTGTGCCGTGCCCGTGTTATATTTGCCAACGCGCATATATGGCGGCACCGATCAGCATCCGCAACTACGTCACGGTCACGGCCGCCTACTGGGCGTTCACCCTCACCGACGGGGCGCTGCGGATGTTGGTGCTGCTGCACTTCAATCAGCTCGGCTACACGCCGGTGCAGCTCGCGTTTCTCTTCCTGCTCTACGAATTCTTCGGCATCGTCACGAACCTGGTGGGCGGCTGGGTGGCGTCGCGGACGGGCGTGCGGTTCACGCTGGTGCTCGGTCTGCTGTTGCAGGTCGTGGCGTTGGCGTTGCTGGCGGTCCTGAACGGCGAGTGGAGCATGGCCGCATCCGTGGCCTACGTCATGGCCTGCCAGGCGCTTTCGGGGATCGCCAAGGACCTGACCAAGATGAGCGCGAAGAGCGCGGTCAAGGTGCTGGTGCCGAAGGGCGACGAGTCGGGGTTGTTCGCGTGGGTGGCCGTGCTCACCGGGTCGAAGAACGCGCTCAAAGGGGCCGGGTTCTTCGTGGGCGGCCTGCTGCTCTCGGCGTTGGGTTTCCGGGCGGCGCTATTGACCATGGCGGGCGGCGTGCTCGTGGTGCTGGCGCTCGTACTGCACGACGTTGCCGGGCCAGATCGGACAAGCCAGGAGCAAGGCCCCGTTCTCCGGCGTGCTCTCGAACTCGCCGGGCATCAACTGGCTCTCGCTTGCGCGCATGGCGCTCTTTGCCGCCCGCGACGTCTGGTTCGTGGTGAGCGTGCCGGTCTTCCTGGTCTCGGTGCTCGGCTGGTCGTTCGCCCAGGCCGGCGGGTTCATGGCGGTCTGGGTGATGGGCTACGGCGCCGTGCAGAGCGCAGCGCCAGTGATCGTGCGGGCCGTCACACGGGGCCGCGCTCCGGGTCCGGCACTGACGGGCGCGCTCGGGCTGATCCTGGCGGGCGTGACCGCACTGATTCCCATCGGCCTGCTGCTGCACTGGCCGCCGGCGTTCACCATGCTGGGCGGACTCGGGCTGTTCGGCATCGTCTTCGCCATGAATTCCGCCGTGCACTCGTATTTGGTGCTGGCGTATTCGGAAGCCGACCGGGTGTCGTTGAGCGTCGGCTTCTACTACATGGCGAATGCGTGCGGCCGCCTGATCGGCACGCTGTTGTCGGGCCTGCTCTACCAGCAGGCCGGCGTGGCCGCGTCGCTGTGGGGGGCGGTGGTACTCGCAGGCGTCGCCGGGGTGGTCGCGCTGCAGTTGCCGCCGGTGAGCGACACTGGTGCGTCGTGGACGAGCGTGAAAGGCGACGACTGAGGCCGTAGGGCAAGGCGCCGCGGGACCGAACGAGGAGAAAAGGAAAAGGGCCAGGCGTTGTGCCTGGCCCTTTCGTTGTGCTCCGGGTGCCGCACTATCGTCGGCCACCCGGTTCGATGACCAGGGTTGGGTGCCAGATACCTGGTCCCTCTTCCCGGCCGTGTTCTTCTCGAGCCCCGCCGCTTAGAACGTGTAGCGCAGCGAGAGCTGCATCTGGCGCGGCGTGCCGAGGCCCACCGTGCGGTTCAGCGGTCCCAGCATGTAGCCGAACGTGCCGACCTGCGCGTCGGTGAAGGGCACCCCTGGAGTGCCGTTCGGCAGGTTGATGGCCGGGTTCTCGTAGTTCAGGCGGTTGGCGATGTTGAACATCTCCACGCGCACCTGGATGCCCTGGCTGCTGGCGAAGCGGAAGTCCTTCGACACCACCAGGTCGGCCTGCCAGAAGTTGGGGCCGCGCAGGAAGTTGCGCGGCAGGTTGCCGAACGTGCCGGGCTGCGGCGTGGTGAACGCGGCCGGGTTCAGGTAGCGCACGCCGCCGCTGTTCAGGTACGGATCCACGCCCGGGATGAGGTCGGGGCGCTGCGTGCCGCGGCTGTTGCCGCCGGGGATGTTGGTGACCGTCACGCCGTTCACCGTGACGTTGTCGGGCCGGCTGATGGTGACGTTGAGCGGCACGCCGGTGCGGGCGTTCACGATGGTGCCCACGCGCCAGCCGCCCTTCCAGATGCCGTCGAACGGCAGCTCGTAGGTGAGCGAGCCGTTGAAGGTGTGCGGGATGTCCTGCGGGTTGATGCCGTCTTCCGTGCCGAAGTCGAAGGTGTTCTGCGCGGTGGCCGCTTCGTTCGAGCCCTGCGTGGTGCCGCGGTTCTTCGAGAACTGATACTGCAGGCCTCCGCTCAGACCCGAGCGGAAGCGGCGCGAGGCGCTGACCTGGAGGGCGTCGTAGGTGGCCGTGCCGCAGCCCTTGCAGCCGTAAACGCCACCGAGCTTGAGGTCGTCCACGCAGCCCGCCGTCTTGAAGTCGATCTGGCCGTAGTTGGGCACGAGGCGCACGCGGGTCACCGGGTCGAGCACGTTGCCGACGCCGCGCAGGAACATGTCCTTGCCCTGGCTGCCGGTGTAACCGACGGTCAGGTTGATGGCGCCGGGCAGTTCGCGCGAGAGGCTCGCGCCGTACTGCACGTTGTATTCGTTGGGATAGTCGTGCGTGTAGCCACGAATCGAGAGCAGGTCGCGGAGCTGTGAGGCAGGCACCGGATACTGCAGCCCGTTGCTGGGCACGTCGGCCGTCTGCACGCGCGCCCGATTGATGTAGTTCTCGATCGGCTGGATGCGGTCTTCGAACTGGCCGGGGCCGTAGAACAAGCCGAAGCCGGCGCGGAACGCGGTCTTGTCGTTCAACTGATAGGCCGCCGACAGGCGCGGCGAGAAGTTGTTCTTGTCGGCGTTGTAGAAGCCGTCGCTGGCGGCGCCGAAGTTGTTCTCTTCGACGAAGAAGGGCTTCGCCAGGTCGTCCTGTTCCTTCACGACCGAGTAGTAGTCGTAGCGCAGGCCGAGCTCGAGGGTGAGCCGGTCGTTGACGCGCCACGAGTCCTGCAGGAAGCCGATGCCGTACCACTGCTGCGGCGTGAAGACCGGCGAGTCCTGACTGACAGCCACCTGGGCGGGGCGGTTGTCGATGAAGTCGTTGATGCTGTTGTAGGAGATTTCCGTCGAGCCCAGGAACTGGAACTCCGACGCGATGCGGCGATACTCACCGCCGAACTTCACGGTGTGCGCGCCGGCGGTCCAGGTGGTGGCGTTGTTGAACGACACCGACATCGGGTCGAACAGCGAGCCGGTGGTGGTCGAGGCGCTGGTGGCGCGAATCAGCAGGCCGCTGCGGGCGATGCCGGTGTTGCCGCGCGCGTCGATCGACGACGACGTGAAATTGCCCGAGAGCGACACGCCCACCGGGTCGTAGCCCGACGGGCCGAACGCCTCGGCGCTGGTCTTCGGCCGGTTGACCCCGACCTTGAACTCGTTCACCACGCTGCCGCCGAAGATCTGCTGCAGGTTGGCCACGAAATTGGCGGGCGTCTGCTTGGCCAGCACGCGGCGGGGGGTCACGGTGCGGTCGGGCGTGTCGACGCGGCCCGAGCTGAAGTTGTAGCGCACGTAGGCGGAGACGGCGTCGGTGAAGCGGTGATCGACGCGGGCCGAGATGGTGTTTTCCTTCTGGTCGGCTTCCGACTCGAGCGTCACGAGGTCGACCAGCGGATTGGCGGTGGCCACCTGGCCGGCGGGGAAGCCCGCGAGCAGCGACGCTACGGCGCGCGTGCGATCCGCGCTCTGACCGGCGCCGGAGCCGACCGGCTCACCGGCCAGGATGCGGCGGCGTGCTTCGCCGCTGGGCACGGCTTCGGTGAAGCTCAGGCCGGTCTTCTGGCGCAGGCCTTCGTAGCTGCCGAAGAAGAACGTCTTGTTGCGGAACATCGGCCCGCCGAGCGAGCCGCCGAACTGGTCCACCTTGAGCTTCTGCTTCTTGTCGTCGTACTTGCTGGCCGAGTCGAGCGCGTCGTCGCGGCGGTATTCGAAGAGCGAGCCCTTGAAGCGGTTGCTGCCGCTCTTGCTCACCACGGTGATGTTACCGCCCGAACCCAGGCCGCTCTCGGCCGGCGCCAGGCCGGAGTTGACGCGGAACTCAGCCACCGATTCCATCGACGTCTGCAGGCGGAACTGCGAGCCGGTGGCGCTCAGGTAGCCGGGGCTGGCGTCCCACACGTAGGTGCCGTCGACGCCGTCGAAGTTCAGGTAGTTCTGCTGGTTCGACTTGCCGTTGAAGCGCACGCTGGCCCAGCCGCCGTTGCCGTCGGAGGTGGCGCCGGTGGCCAGGGTCATCAGATTGGCGAAGTTGCGGCCGTTCACCGGCAGCTGTTCCACTTCGACGGGAGACACGTTCACGCCGATGCGGGCCGACGAGGTGTCGAGCACGGGCGCGGCCGCCGTGACCGTCACCGACTCGGTCAGCGCCGCCACGCCGAGCGAGAGCGTCTGGTTCGAGATCTGGCCGACGCCGACCACGACGTCTTTGGTGACCGCCTGGAAGCCGTCGAGTTCGGCCTTGATCTCGTAGCTGCCGGGGCTCAGGTTCGTGACGTTGAAGGTGCCATCGCCGCCGGCCACGTCGGTGCGCACGGCGCCGGTGTCCTTGGAGGTGACGGTGATGGTGACGCCCGGCAGGGCGGCGCCGCTCTGATCGAGGATGCGGCCGATGATGCGCGACTCGGTCTGCTGAGCGGCCGCGGGCAGGGTCCCGAGGCAGAAGGCGAGAATCAGCGCCAGCCGCGTGGCCCGGCGCAGGAACGACACCATGAGACGACCTCCAGAAAACATGTATGTGTTGAGCACGTTGTCAGCATCTGCGCTGGGCATCTCCTCGCGGTGTCGTAATTGTTAATTCCCTGTGAATTGGCCCTCCGCTGCGCGGCCGCGCGAGACACTTGTAACGTTCATGTAACAGAACTTGTGGCACACTCGGCGGGCCCGGCCGGTCGTGGCCGTGGCGTGAGGAGTCGTCTGTGGCCGCGTTTCGCCTGATCCCCAAGGAAGAGAAGTTCTACGCCGATTTCATCGCCCTGGCCGACCGCATCGTGTCGGGCGCCACGCTGCTCGAGAAGATGCTCGCCACCGACCCGCCGGCCTTCGAGATGGCGATCGAGATCAAGCAGGTGGAAGAGGCCTGCGACACGCGTCACCCACGACATCATCCAGCGCCTGAACCGCACCTTCGTCACGCCCATCGACCGCGAGGACATCTACGCGCTGGCCAAGTCGCTCGACGACGTGATGGACGCGGTCGACGCCGCTGCCGGCGTGGTGCGCCGCTACCGCATCGAGGTCATGCCCTACGGCGCGCGCGAGCTGGCCTCGCTCATCTGGCGCTCGACCATGCAGGTGAAGGTGGCCGTCGAGGCGCTCGAGAAGAAGGCCGGGGTGCACGACCCCACGGTGGAGATCAACCGCCTCGAGAACGCCGCGGATACGGTGCACGACGAAGCCCTGCGCCGGCTCTTCGAACACGAGAAGGACGCGATTCACCTGATCAAGTGCAAGGAGATGCTCGACCTGCTGGAACTGGCCACCGACGCGTGCGAGGACGTCGCCAACGCTCTCGAGAGCGTCGTCGTCAAGCACGGGTAGGCCATGGAACTGCCGCTCGTCGTCATCGTCGTCGTCGCCGCGCTGGTCTTCGACTACATCAACGGCTTCCACGACGCCGCCAACTCGATCGCCACGGTCGTCTCCACCCGCGTGCTGTCGCCGGGCAAGGCGGTGCTGTGGGCGGCCTTCTTCAACTTCGCGGCGGTCTTCATCTTCGGCACCGCGGTGGCCAAGACCATGGGCTCGGGCATGATCGACATCACGATCGTGACCGGCTCGGTCATCCTCGGCGGCCTGATCGGCGCCATCGTCTGGGATCTGATCACGTGGTACTACGGGCTGCCGACCAGCTCCTCGCACGCCCTCATCGGCGGCTATGCGGGCGCCGCCGTGGCCAAGGCCGGGCCCAAGGCGCTGATTGCCGCGGGCTGGACCAAGACGCTCATCTTCATCGTGCTGGCGCCGCTCATCGGCCTGCTGCTGGGGTTCGCCTTCATGGTGGCGATCCTGTGGATCTGCCGGCGGTCGGCGCCGTCGCGGGTCGACCAGCTCTTCCGCCGGCTGCAGCTCGTGTCGGCGGCGCTCTACAGCCTGGGCCACGGCTCGAACGACGCGCAGAAGACCATGGGCATCATTGCCGGCGCGCTCTTCGCGGGCGGCTATCTGACCACCTTCGACATTCCGACCTGGGTGGTGTTTGCGGCCTACGCCGCCATCTCCGCCGGCACGCTGTCGGGCGGGTGGCGCATCATCCACACCATGGGCTCGAAGATCACCCGGCTGCAGCCGGTGGGCGGGTTCGCCGCGGAGACGGCCGGCGCGGTGTCGCTCTTCGTGGCCTCGGGCCTCGGCGTGCCGGTGAGCACGACCCACACCATCACCGGGGCGATCGTGGGCGTCGGATCGGTGCGCCGCATGTCGGCGGTGCGGTGGGGCATCGCCGGGCAGATCGTGTGGGCCTGGGTGCTCACCATCCCGGCCTCGGCGATCATCGCCGCGGCCACCTACTACATGCTGGCCGCTGCCGGCGTGCCGTAGTCAGTCGCCGGAGGCGGCATCGTAGCCCGCGTCGGCGGGCGCGGGCGGCACCCGCACGTCGAACTGCGCGCCGCCGCCTGGCCGGTTCTCCACGGCCACGGTGCCGCCGTGCAGGCCGGCGAGGTGTTTCACGATGGCCAGGCCCAGGCCGGTGCCGCCGGGCCGGCCGCGCGACTTGTCCACGCGATAGAAGCGTTCGAACACGCGCCCCAGGTCTTCGGGCGGAATCCCCGGGCCGTTGTCGGCGACGCGCAGGGCCAGGCTGCCCGACTCGAGCGACGCCGACACCTGCACCGCGCCGCCCGGCTGCGTGTAGTTGACGGCGTTCTCCACGAGGTTCCGCAGGATGTCGTGCACCTTGCCGGCATCCACGCGCACGCCGCGCGTCTCGGGTCCGACGGTGGTGGTGACGGCGAGTTGCTTGGCGGCCACGGCTTCGGCCAGATCGTCGACGACGCCGGCGACCAGGGCCGGCACATCGGCCGGCGCGCACTCGAGCAGTTCCTGGCCGGCGTCGAGCTGCGCCAGCCGCAGCAGGTCTTTCACGAGCCGCTCCATCCGGGCCGAATGCCGCTGGATGATCTCGAGGAACCGGTGGCGGGCCTCGGCATCTTCTTCGTCATCGAGCAGGGCTTCGGCGTAGCCGCGAATGGCCGTGAGCGGCGTGCGCAGCTCGTGCGAGACGTTGGCCACGAAGTCGCGCCGGATCTGGTCGGCGCGCTTCAGGTCGGTGATGTCGTGCAGCACCAGCACCGCGCCCCGGCCCGTGGCCACCACCGGCGCCAGGCGGGCCACCAGGTCGCGCGCGCCGTCGCGCGTGACCGACAGCTCGAAGGCTTGTGGCGCCGCGCCCGACAGCACCCGGTCGAAGTGCTCGACGATCCCCGGATGGCGGATGGCCTCCACGTAGGGCCGGCCGACCGCCTCGCGTTCCACTCGCAGCATCCGCCGGGCGGCGTCGTTGACCAGTTGCAGGCGGCCCGTGTCGTCCACGACCAGCACGCCTTCGACCATGCTGCCGAGAATGGCCTCCATGCGGGCCCGGTCGCGCGACAGCTCGGCCAGGCGGCGTCCTTGTTCGTGCACGGCGGCATCGAGCGCGCGCGCCGCCACGCCCAGGTCGTCGTCGCCGTAGTCGGGGCCGGGCCGCGTCAGGTCGCCGAGCGCGTAGCGGCGCCCGACGTCGGCAATGGCCGCGGCGCGGCCGCGCTGGCGGGCGGCGAAGGCCGACGACGCCACGATGGCCACGATGATGCCGAGCGCCGCGCCGAGGCCGATGGCGACCACCGGCTGGGCCCGCGCGTGCGCCACATCGGTGTCGAGCGCGATCCACACGAAGGCCAGCGCCACCAGGGTAGCGGTCACGGCCGTGAGCAGCAGCGTGAGACGGTAGTCGAGCTTCACCGGCGGGGCCTCAGGCGCGGGGCGCGGCAGGCAGTGCGGACTCGAGCGTGGGCGCCGGGTCGAGCAGCCGGTAGCCGAACTGCTTCACGGTGACCAGCGCCGTCACCATGAAGGGCAGCTTCTCGCGCAGCCGGCGCACGTGCACGTCCACGGTGCGCGTGCCGCCGGTGTAGGAGTAGTCCCACACGTCCGACAGCAGCAGGTCGCGCGACAGCACCCGGCCGCGGTGCTCCATCAGATAGCGCAGCAGCAGGAATTCCTTGGCCGTGAGCCGCACTTCGCGTGCCCTGCACCGACACGACATGACGCTCGACGTCGATGGTGAGCGGTCCGTAGGTGAGCAGCGTGGTGGTGGCCACGGGCCGCTCGGCGCGGCGGAGCAGGGCGCGCACGCGGGCCACGACCTCGCGCGGGCTGAAGGGTTTGGTGATGTAGTCGTCGGCGCCGAGCTCGAGGCCGGCGATACGGTCCGACTCCTCGGCCTTGGCCGTGAGCATGATGATGGGCACCGCAGCCGTGGCCGGGTCGCCCCGCAGGGCGCGACACACGGCCAGGCCGTCCATGCCCGGCAGCATCACGTCGAGCACCAGCAGATCGGTGGCGGTGCGGCGGAGCCGCGGCGCCACGTCGGTGCCGAGATCGGTGACGTCCACCTCGTAGCCGGCCTTCTCGAGATAGTGCCGTACCAGCCCCGCGATGTCGGGGTCGTCTTCAGCGACGAGGATGCGCGGCATGCTTGAGGAGTATAGTTCCCGCGCGCGCCCGGCCGCGTACACGCCACGAGGCCGGCCTCGTGGCCGACCTCGCGACGTGGTGCCGTACGGCGGTGACTAGCGGGGCTGCGCCTTCGGCGCGTTCGTGACCTTGAGCAGGTCCGTGGCCGTCACCACCGGCGGGTCCCGCTTGTCCTTCACGCCGCTCTTGTTGCGGGCAGAGAAGCCCCAGACGATGTTCTCACCCCAGACGATGTTCTCACCCCAGACGATGTTCTCGCCCCAGACGATGTTCTCACCCCAGACGATGTTCTCACCCCAGACGATGTTCTCACCCCAGACGATGTTCTCGCCCCAGACGATGTTCTCGCCCCAGACGATGTTCTCACCCCAGACGATGTTCTGCGCCCAGGCCGACAGATTCGTGTAGATTGCCTCCCCCCACACGATGTTCTGACTCCAGACCATTGCCTTTGACCAGGGCAGCAAGGCCCCGCCAAAGACCGACGACTCGGTGACCGGCGATGCGAGCCACCACGACCCCACGGCCGCGGACGGGTTGATGCTGCGCACCACGTCGAGCGCGCCGCGGGCATTCAGTTCGCCGGCGCCCTGCGTGAGACGGTCATACGAGGCGCCGAGGTCATTGGCGACGTCGGTCGACGTGAACTGCAGGATGGCCTTGATGGCGTTGGGCGTCAGGGCCGGCCGCGCGTAGCCCATCTCGTAGTTCACTTGCTGCATGGCTGCCACGGTGGCGGCCACAACGGGCGCCGCCATGCTCGTGCCCGATAGCCGCAGGTAGTCCGGCAGGCCAGTGCTCGGCGACGCGACGCGGAAGTTCGGGTAGTTGGCGTAGAGCGCACTGGTCGTATCGGCCAGCGACACGATGCGGTGCCCGGGTGCAACCAGATCCGGCTTGGCGAAGCCGTCGTACCAGCTTGGCCCGCGCGAGCTGTAGTTGGTCACGCGATCGTCGGCCCGCGAGACCGTGCCGCGCGTGTCGACCGCGCCCACGGTGATGGCCGAGGGCGCATTCCCAGGTGATGAGATGCCGGCGTAGCCGACCAGCCCAGTCGTCGGGTTCGCGCCGAAGTTCCCGGCCGACGACACAACGGTGATGCCTGCGCGCACGGCAGCTTCCACCGCCTGCACCATCGGGTCGGTTGCCGCCGGCTCGAACACCGGGTGGCCGAGCGACAGGTTGATGACGCGAATGTTGTACTGCGCCTGGTTTGCGACCGCCCATTGAATGGCGCCCACGACCCCACTGACCGTACCCTGTCCCTGACCGTTGAGCACGCGCAGGCCGATCAGGTGTGACAGGCCCGACACGCCCTGGTACGCCTGGTCGTAGCCAGCCGCCGCACCGTTGCCGGCGATGATGCCGGCCACATGCGTGCCATGGCCGTAGCCGTCAACTGGCGTGACTGCGATGCCTGCCGGGTTTGCCGTGAAGTCGCGGAAGGCGACGATCCGGCCCGAGAGGTCGGCACGGTTGGCGATGCCCGAGTCGATGACCGCGACGCCGATACCGTAGCCGTCCTCGTAAGGAGTGCCGGCCACGGCTGGGTTGTAGGTGACGATGCCGACGGTTGGTTGCAATGACGTCTGCGGCGTCGTGACCTGCTCGCCAAAGACCTGGGCATCCTCTGAGACGGACAAGACGTTGGGGTGTTGGGCCAGGCGCGCGGCCTGGCGCGGCGTCATCTGGAGCGTCAGCGCCTCGATCAGATCGTGTTCGCTCTTGAGGCTCGCGTCGTACTTGGCTAGGAGCCTCTTGGCGAAGCCTCGCTTGCCCGGCTGGACTCGGACGATGACGGTGACCAGCGCGTCGGGCTTCTCACGCAGAGCGCGGCGTACCTGGCGGTCCATCTGTTGGGCTTCGACGAGAGCGGGCGCGGCCAGCACGGCGATGAGGGCGGCCAGCAGGACGGCCGCGGTTCGGCCCGCCATCACGGGCGTCGTGGAGCGATGTCCCCAGATGGCTTTGGCGCGCTGACTCCAGGTGACCTTGGCGCGTCCCGCGGCACTCGCCGGCTGAGTTGAACGGTCGTGTCGGTCAGTCACTGTGAACCTCGGTATGTCTGCGCGCGTCGGCCCAATGCCGGAACGTCACGCGGGCTGTATAGCAACCGCTCTGCCAACCGAGAAATGCGAAGGCAATATGTTGATAGGATGAGACTTAGCTGGGGCTGGCAGCGATTTCGAGGGTGGGCGGCTGGCTCATCCTGGCGCAGCCCGTTTCGTTGAACGGCCGGCGCGAGCCGTCTGCCCTGCGCTCAGTTGCAGGTATCGGCCCAAGGCAACGCGCCTCGGAGTGCTCAATTGCGACGAGGCAACGCCGCTGTAGCGGGACGGAACACGGTGTCTAGGTTCAGCACAGGGCCGACGACGAATTCGCCGGCGTCGCATCCGGGCGAGGGGGCGGCCAGACCGGCCGCGCCTCGGAGTGGAGGCGGAACAGAGTCGCGCTAGTCCAGGCCGTCGCGCCGGATGCCGACAAGGCGCCAGCCATCCGCGGTGCGCCGGAAGTGCGCTACGACCGGCCGGCGCCACTCGGGGAAGCGCGGGTGCTGCGTGTGTACCGCCGCCTCCACGAACTCGGCGCCGAGCGCCTCGGCGGGCGCCTGAGCACGTTCGGTGTCGACCGACACGGTGCCCCCGACGCGGGTCGACGCGCCCGTGGCGTTGTCGAATGTGCCCCAGACCACCGTATAGCCCTCGGGCGCAGCAGCGCGCCGCGTCTCGGTGGCGGCGTTGCCGAAGGTGAGCACGCCGCTCTCGTCGAGGGCGAAGCGCACGAGCGGGTTCACGGCGGTGAGCCACTGCAGGCCCACCTTGTCCCGCCGGGCGATGATCACATCGGCCATGTAGGCTGCGGCTCCCTCGCTGGAGTACTCGGCGCTCTTCACAGCCGCCTGGATCTGCTCGTCGCTGAAGGCCATGACGCGGCGGGCGGCCCAGAAGAGATCGTCGCCCCGCGCGTTGTCGAACGCCACGTTCGGGTACTCCGGCTTCCAGCGCTCGGGCCAGAAGTAGGCGGCTTCGAGATTGCCAATCGACGGGTAGTCGGGATACTGCACCTTGATCCACGGCCGCACCCAGAAGCCGAACGACAACATCGTGAGCAGCGTGGGCCGGGCTTCCCAGATGTATTCGTTGCCGGCCCGCGGCTTCTGCGCGGCCACGCTGGCGCTGCCGAGCGTGGAGCCGAAGTCGATCAGGTGGTGGCGCACCACGGTGCGGCCCTCGGTGGCGACCAGCGTGTCGAGTGAGTTGATCGAGCGCGAGTCGTCGTGGTTGAGCCACGCCGAGAAGACGCGCAGCCCGCGCAGCTCGCGGCGGTGCTCGTGCGGGAAGATGTCGTTGGGGTCGTCGGCGCGGGTGCCGAAGTACTTGAACGGACCCACCGGCTTGCCCGGCAGGGCGCGGCTGGCGATCACGCGGTAGCGGCCATCGGCCCGGCGGGCGCCCTTGGCGAGCAGGTCGGTGACGTCGGCGCGAGTGAGCGCGCGCCGCTGACCGAGGGTGTCGCGGATCGTGGCCTGGTCGGTGACCACGAGGTCGGCGGCCTCGAACACCGCCAGGTGGTTCTCGGGCACGTGGTAGCCGATGCCCCAGAACAGCTTGGTCGCGATCATCTCGGCGCCGGTGGCCATCTCGGGGTTCGAGACCGGATCGAACTTGATGAACCACAACACCCCGGCCTGATCACGCACGGTGAAGCCGGGCGTGATGCCGTCGCTCTTGCCCGACACGACGGTCCACGGTCCCGGAGCCGGCGGGCCCGACACGTTGGGGCCGCGGCCGATGTCGGCCACGCTGAGCGGCGTGACGCCGATGCGGTTGGTGAACCAACTCGAGTCGGGCACCTCGTCGATGGTGTTGACGTTGACCGCCCGCTGGTTGGCATGGTCGCCGGGCTTGAAGAACGTGTTCTCGAGGAAGTCGTAGGGGTCGCTGATCTCGCGCTCGCTCACCCTGGCGGCATCGCGCAGCTCCGGGTCGGCGGCCAGAGGATCGTCGGGATAGTAGGTGGGCGAGGCGGCGCGCCCCCCGTACGAGAGCGCGGCCACCAGCAACCCGGCCAGCGTGAGGGCATTGAGGGGTCTGGTCATCGTCTGAACACCGGGCCCATGCGGACCCACACGCGCAGGTCCTCGCGGCTGCTGGCGAGGTCCACGCGCAGGAACACCCGCCGGTTGGTGTTGAAGCGGAAGCCACCGCCCCATGACGTCTTCAGGTTCTTGCCGACCAGCGAGCGCCAGGTCGGGCCCACGTCGCCGGCATCGACGAAGAGCGCGAGGTCGAGACCCGAAAACGCTTCCCACCGGTACTCGGCATTGAGGTTGATGGCCGCCGCGTCGCGGAAGCGGAACTCGCGGAAGCCGCGGATCGAATCCGACCCGCCCACCGTGGGCATCAGGTAGAACGGCACGCGGCTGTCGCCGACCGGATCGCTGCGCGAGGCCATGGCGTTCAGCGCGATGCCCCGCTTCTTGTCGAAGATCGGAATCACGTGCATCGCCCGCACGTCGATGCGATTGAAGTTGAAGGTGTCACCGCTCGAGTCGCGGAACATGCCCAGCGACACGTTGTAGAAGCCGCCGCCGCGCGTGTTGCCGATCTGGTCGCGCGTGTCCACGCCCACGGAGGTCTGGGCGTAGGCGAGCGTGAGCGAGTCGCGCAGGCCCGGCGCGGTCGCCTCGGTGAAGGTCTCTTCCACCGAGGGGAAGCGCGGGTCGGTGCCGGAGTCGATGACCAACCGGTGCAGGCCCAGGCGGCCCCGCACCACGAGCCAGCCGGCCTTGCGGGCCTGGAGCTGCGCGAACGTGTCGAGCCCCTCCAAGCGATAGCTCACCCGGTCGTCGCGGCTCGTCGCCCGGCCGAGGCCGAAGAAGTCTTCCTGGGTGTAGTCGTACCACACCGTGCCGGTGCTGAACTCGACCGGCCGCCCGGCCATGGGCTGCACGGCGACGCGCGCCTGGGCGGTCTTGTAGCCCCGGTGGGTCACCTTGCCCGAGGCGTCGAGCAGCACGCGTCCCCGCGCGGGGCGCTGACGGTAGCCGGCGCCGTAGCCGAAGCCGCTGCCGATCGTGATGCTGCCGAGGGCCGGGTAGAACCCCTCGGGCGGGTTCAGGCGCTCGATGACGCGCTTCTCCTCCACGAAGAAGAGCGTGCGTTCGATCCAGTTCCGGCGCTCCACGCCAAGATCCAGGGCCCGGGCGGCGCGCTGCGCGTCGAGCACCTCGGCGCGGGTGGCGGGTGCGGCCGGTGCCGCCGGCGGGGGATTGGTCTGCGCGAAGGCCGCGGCCTGACCGATCAGGCAACACGCGACCGCCGCGGCGAGCAAGCGCAGCATCCCGGCGATTCTAGCAGGAGCCCGTGACACCAGTGCCGGCAGTGAGGCGTCTGAGGACGATGCGCATCGTGCGGAGCACCATCCTAGGGTTGAGCTTGCTCACGGCGGGGCTCCACGGCCAGGCGCCGGTGGCGGTCGACGCCATCGGCCCTCAGCCCGGCACCCGGGTACCCGAGTTCAGCGCCACCGATCAAGCCGGCCGCGTGCACACCGTGAAGTCACTGCTCGGCCCCAAGGAGATCTACTCCTTCGCCCCCCTCGACGAGCGGGTGGAGGTGTATCAGAAGGCGTTCACGCTGGTGCAGGACCTCACCGTGCTGGCCACCGCCGACGTGCAGAAGCCGCTTGCGGGGCAGAAGACCGTGACGGTGCCGGGCCAACTCGAGTACCAAGCCTGCGACGACAAGGTGTGCTGCGCGCCGACGGCCGTGCCGCTGAACTTCACGCTCGAACTCACGCCGCTCCTGCGCCCGTAGGCGCGGCCCCGCGGGCTTGTTCTGGGCGGCTTGAAGCGAAGCTTCGTTAGCTTGGCGTAACATGTGGGCTCATCGTGAGCCTGATGCCGATCGTGGTCGTGGGGCACGTCGACCACGGCAAGAGCACTGTCGTTGGCCGGATCCTGGCGGATTCCGGGTCGCTGCCCGACGGCAAACTCGCGCAGGTGCGCGAGCTGTGCGCCCGCACCTCCAAGCCCTTCGAATATGCCTTCCTGCTCGACGCGCTCAAGGACGAACGCGACCAGGGCATCACGATCGACGCCGCGCGGGTCTTCTTCAAGAGCGCGAGCCGGGCCTACGTGATCATCGACGCGCCCGGGCACGTCGAGTTCCTGAAGAACATGGTGACCGGCGCCTCACGCGCCGACGCGGCCCTGCTCGTGGTCGACGCGCGCGAGGGCGTGCAGGAGAACTCGCGCCGCCACGCCACCATGCTGACGATGCTGGGCGTGCGCCAGGTGGCGGTGCTCGTCAACAAGATGGACCTGGTGGGGTGGTCGCAGGCGGCCTTCGACGCCATTGCCGGCGAGATGCACGACTTCATGGCCCGCGTGCAGATCCAGGCGGCGGCGTTCGTGCCGGTATCGGGCCGCGAGGGCGCCAACCTGGTGACCCGCAGCACCGCCATGCCGTGGTACTTGGGGCCGACCGTGCTCGAGGTCCTCGACGCCTTCACCGCGCCCCCGGCGCCCTCGGCCGCGGCCTTCCGCATGGCGGTGCAGGACGTCTACCGCTTCACCAACTTCGGTGACGATCGGCGCATCGTGGCCGGCACCATCGACAGCGGCACCCTGCGTGTGGGCGACGACGTGGTGTTCTATCCGTCGGGCAAGCGCTCGCGCGTACGCTCGCTCGAAGCGTTCAATCGCCCCGCGCCGGCCGCCGCGGCCGCCGGCGAGGCCACCGGTTTCACGCTCGACCCGCAGATCTACACCACCCGCGGCGACGTGGCCGCGCGGGCCGGCGAGCCGCCGCCGCAGGTGGCCACCCGGCTGCGCGTCAACCTCTTCTGGCTCGGCCGCGCGCCGCTCGTGCCGCACCACGACTACGTGCTGCGGATGGGCGCCGCGCGTGTGCCGATGCGGGTCGAGCGCGTGGAACGCGTGATCGATGCCGCCACGCTCGGCACTGCCGACCGCGCTGAAGTGGCGCGCCACGAGGTGGCCGACTGCGTGCTCACGCTCGGACGGCCGCTGGCGGTCGACCTCCATGCCGACCACGCCGGCACCGGACGCTTCGTCGTCATCGACGACTACGAAATCCGCGGTGGGGGCATCGTGCGCGAGGCGCTCCCCGACGCCGACGACGAGGCGCGCCAGCGGGTGCTCGTACGCAACCTGAAATGGGAGCACAGCCTGATTGCTCCCGAGCGCCGGGAGGCGCGCTTTGCCCAGAAGCCCACGCTGCTCTTCGTCACCGGCGACCGCGACCGCGATCGCAAGGGACTCGCCAAGGCGCTCGAGGAGCAGCTCTTCGCGGCCGGGCGCAACGTCTACTTCCTGGGCATGGCCAACGTGCTCTACGGCGTGGACGCCGACCTCGATCGCGCCGGCAGCCATCGCCAGGAGCACTTCCGCCGGCTCGGCGAGATCGCCAACGTGATGCTCGATGCCGGCGTGCTGCTCGTGGTCAGTGTGGCCGAACTCCGCCAGGACGAACTCGAGATCGTGCAGATGAGCGTGCCGGCCGAACGCATCCTCACCGTGTGGGTGGGGCAGCCGGCTGCGGCCGGCGTGGCCTGCGACCTGCTGTGGCCCGATACGACGCGCGAGTCCGGCGCCGTCGACGCGGTGGTGGCGCTGCTGCGTGCCCGCCACGTGATCCGGCCGGTGCTCGAGTCATGACGACGACAACACTCGCCTCGCTGCTACCCGACGTGGTGGCCTTGGCCGTGGCCGCGGGCGCCGGCATCGAGGCGGCACGTCACGCGCCGGGCGGCGTGCAGACCAAGGCCGACGGCAGTCCGGTGTCGCAGCCCGATCGCGACGCCCACGCGCTCATCGTGCCGGCCCTGCGGGCGCTCACGCCGGGGGTGCCGATCGTGAGTGAAGAAGGCGACATGCCCGCCGACGCCGACCGTACGCAGTGGCGCGAGTTCTGGTTGGTCGATCCCCTCGATGGCACGCGCGAGTATCTGGCCGGCCGGCCCGACTACACCGTGAACATCGCGCTCGTGCGCGACGGCCGTCCGGTGCTCGGCGTGGTGCACGCGCCCGGACACGACGTCACCTACTGGGCCGTCGAAGGCGAGGGTAGCTGGCGCCGGCGGGGCGACGGCGTGGCGGTGCGCATCGTGGCGCAGCCGCCGGCGCCCGGGGCCGCACTGCGCGTGGCCGAGAGCCGCTCGCACGGGTCGCCGGTGCTCGACGACGTGCTCGGCGGGTATCGCGTGGGCGAGCGCATCGCCATCGGCAGCTCGATCAAGTTCTGCTTCGTGGCCGAGGGCACGGCCGATTGCTACGTGCGCCTTGGGCCCACGATGGAATGGGACGTGGCGGCCGGCGACTGCGTGTTCCGCTGCGCCACCGCCGACGGCACCTCGCACCCGTCGCCGCTCACCTACAACAAGCCGGGCTTGCGCAACGCCGGTTTCGTGCTCGGGTTCCTGCCGCCCCGGCCGGCCGTGGTGTGGTTCACGGGGCTGTCGGGCGCCGGCAAGAGCACCATCGCGGCGGCGCTGCTGACGCGGCTGCACGCGACCGGTGCCGCGGTGGAACTGCTCGACGGCGATGTGCTGCGGGCGCAGTTTCCCGGCACGGGGTTCTCGCGCACCGAGCGCGACAGTCACAATCGCCGCGTGGCGTTCATGGCGAGCCGGCTCGAAGCGCACGGGGTGACGGTGCTGGTGTCGCTCGTGTCGCCGTATCGCGAATCGCGCGACGCCGCGCGGGCCCTGTGCCGCACGTTCGTCGAAGTGCATGTGGCCACGCCGCTGGCCGTGTGCGAAGCGCGCGACACCAAGGGACTCTACGCGCAGGCCCGCGCCGGCACCCTCACGAACCTCTCCGGCGTCGGCGATCCCTACGAAGCGCCCGAACGAGCCGAGCTGGTCATCGACGCGAACGTAGAACCGGCCGAGGCCGCCGCCGGCCGCATCCTGGCCTGGCTGCAACGGCCGCGTGCGCTCGCCCCAGACGAGGGAGCGCACGTCGTGACCCATCTCGACGCCCTCGAACATCGCAGCGTGCACGTCCTGCGCGAAGCCTACGCCAGCTTCGAGCACCTGTGCATGCTCTGGTCGATCGGCAAGGACAGCACGGTGATGCTGTGGCTCGCCCGCAAGGCGTTCTTCGGGCACGTGCCGTTCCCGCTCGTGCACATCGACACGTCCTACAAGATTCCCGAGATGATCGCCTACCGCGACCGGCTCGTGGCGGAGTGGGGCCTCCATCTGATCTACGGGCAGCACGAAGCGGCGCTGCAGGCTGGCACCACGTTTCCTCGCGGCGCGGTCGACCGCCTTGCCTGTTGCGGCCTGCTCAAGACCCAGGCGCTCAAGGACACGCTCAGCGGCGAGGGCCGGCGTTACCGGTTCAATCACCGCGCCGGCAACTACGAACTCGACCCGAACACCGAGGCCTACACCGGGGTGATCGTCGGGGCGCGCGCTGACGAAGAGGGCAGCCGGTCGAAGGAGCGGTACTTCTCGCCGCGTTCCCGCCACAACGAATGGGACGTGGCCGAGCAGCCGCCAGAGTTCTGGAATCAGGTACAAGACCGACTTCGCGCCCGGCACCCACGTGCGCATCCACCCGCTGCTCGACTGGACCGAGCTGAACGTGTGGGAGTACATCGAACACGAGCAGATTCCGGTCGTGCCGCTCTACTTCGACCAAGGCGACGGCACGCGCTACCGGTCGTTGGGGTGCGCGCCCTGCACGTCGCCGATTGCCTCGACGGCCCGCACCGTGGCCGAGATCATCGAGGAGCTGAAGACCGGCACGCTCAAGCACATCGCCGAGCGGTCGGGCCGGGCGCAGGACGCCGCCGACGGCGGCCTCGAGACCCTGCGCCGCAGCGGCTACATGTAGCGGAGCGAGCGACCCCGGCCTAGCGGGCGAAGGTGTCGACGTAGTCGTCCATGGCGGCCTGCACCACCTTCATGGCATGAGCGCGGCCGTAGACCTTGGCGATGTCGACCACCGGCTTCTCGCCGGGCACGAGGCGGTAGGTGAGGAAGTAGTGCTGCAGGCGCTCGATCAGCACTGCCGGCAGATCGCGCAGGTCGCGCGCCTCGCCCCACACGTAGTCGCCGTCGAGCACGCTGATGATCTTGTCGTCGGCCTCGCCGCGGTCGACCATCTGCAGGCCGCCGATGACCCGCGCCCGCACGATGATCTCGTTGCGGGTGATGGCCCGTTCGCTGAGCACGCAGATGTCGAGCGGGTCGCCGTCGCCCTTGGTGGCGCCGGGGGCCAGTTTGCGCACGCGTTCGCCGCAGTAGGTGCGGGGCACGAAGCCGTAGAGGCTGGGATGTTGTGCCGAGGACCGCTGCGGACGATCGACGCGCAGGTAGCCCGACGCCTTGTCGACCTCGTACTTCATGAGGTCGAACGGCGTGATCTCGATGTAGGCGTTCAGCAGCGCCGGCGGCGCCGGACCCACGTCGAGCCCGTGCCACGGGTGCGGGCGGAAGTGGTTGACGACGGTTGGCGCGGCGGGGGCGGGGGTGGCGGTGGCGGGTTGAGTGCGGCGTTTCGGTGGCATCGCCTCGATGATGACACGGCTCGAGCCCGGAACGGGAGGGGCGAGTGGCGGCGAGAGGCACAGCAGTGCGATAGGATTCGGGCATGCATCAACGTCGTGTTCGATTGTTCACCTGCGCAGCCGTCTTCGCCGCCCTGGGCGGAGTTGCCGGTGTCAGGATGGCCGCCCAGCAGCCGCCGCCGATTGGCGTGGCGCCCGTGGCGATCGGCCCGGGACCATTCGTGTTCGACAGCGCCGAGCAACATCAGCTGAGGGTGGTCGTGGTGGCCAGAGGGCTGTCGCATCCGTTCAGTCTGGCCATGCTGCCGAGCGGCGATGCCCTCGTCACCGAGCGCGGCAAGACCGTGCGGATCGTGCGCCAGGCCACGGGGCCGAAGCCGGTGCTCGAACCTGCGCCGGTATCTGGCCTGCCGGCGCCGCCGGCGATTCGCGGCGGCGGCGTGCAGGACGTAGTGCTGCACCCGAAGTTCGCGGACAACGGTCTGGTCTACGTCAGTTACAACAAGGCCGGCGACGGCGCAGCCGCGGGCAAGAGCGCCGTGGCTCTCGGGCGCGGCCGCCTCGAGGGCAACGCACTCACGGGCTTCATGGAGATCTTCGCCGGCGAATTCAAGGACGGCAACAGCGGCTCGCGGATTGCGTTTGCGCCCGACGGCCTGGTCTATCTGACCACTGGCGCCGGCAGCGGCGCCTATGCCCAGGAACTGTCGAGCGTCTACGGCAAGGTGCTGCGCTTGAAGGACGACGGCTCCGTGCCGCCGGACAACCCCTACCTGGGCCGCCCCGGCGCGCGTCCGGAGGTGTTCTCGCTGGGACACCGCGATCAATTGGGGCTGGCGGTGCACCCCGCCACCGGGGCCTTGCTGGCGGCCGATCACGGACCCAATGGCGGTGACGAAGTGAACGTCGTGCTGGCCCGTCGCAACTTCGGCTGGCCCAATTCGAGTTACGGCCGCAACTACGACGGCTCGCGCTTTTCGGACGCGCCGGTGGCCACCGGGGAAGAGCAGCCGTTGCTGCTCTGGGTGCCGTCGATTGCGCCGACCGGCTTGGCGGTCTACACCGGCGACAAGTTCCCAGCCTGGAAGGGCAATCTGTTCGTGGGCAGTGCGCGACGCGGCGAGGTGCCGCGCACCGGCGGGCTCGAGCGGGTGGTGTTGAACGATCGCCTGCAGGAACTGCGCCGCGAGACGTTGCTCACCGAGCTGCACCAGCGCATCCGCGACGTGCGGCAAGGGCCTGACGGGCTGCTCTACGTCATCACCGATGAAGACGATGGCGTGCTGCTACGGCTCGAGCCGGCCGCCGCCCCCGCGTCGCCCGCCGTGGCGCAGGCGCCGGGTGCGACCACGGCGTTCGAAGGCGCGCGCGTGATTGTCGGCGACGGCCGAACGCCAATCGACAACGCCACCATCGTGGTGACTGCCGGGCGCATCACGCAGGTGGGACCAGCCGCGTCGGTGAAGGTGCCGCCGGGCGCCGCCCGCGTGAGCCTTGCGGGCAAGACCGTGATGCCGACCATCGTCGACACGCACGTGCATCTGAGCACCACGCGCGAGGCCTTGCTCACCGACCTGCGCCAGCGCGCCTACTTCGGCGTGAGCGCGGCGCTCAGCATGGGCCTCGATCCGGCAGGCGTGCCGTTCGCGGTGCGGGCCGAGGCGCCCGCGGGCATGGCGCGCTCCTTCCTGGCGGGGCGCGGCATCACGATGCCCGAGCCCGGACGCAGTGACGTGCCGTACTGGGTGACCAGTGAAGCCGAGGCGCGAAAGGCCGTGCAGGAACAGGCGGCGCTCAAGGTCGACCTGATCAAGATCTGGGTCGACGACCGCGACGGCAAGTACAAGAAGCTGCCGCCCGAACTCTACACGCCCGTGATCGACGAAGCGCACAAGCACCAGCTGCGTGTGGCCGCCCACATCTTCAACCTGGCGGATGCCAAGGGCCTGCTCAAGGCCGGCATCGACGCCTTCGCGCATGGCATCCGCGACGTGGATGCCGACGACGAGGTGGTGACGCTCATCAAGGCCCGCAAGCACGTCGTGCTGATTCCGAACATGCCCGACCGCGGCGTGAAGGCCGACTACACCTGGCTGAAGGGCAGCATCCCCGACGGCGAGCTGGCGAAGCTTCAGGCCGGCGCCACCGACCGTCCTGCGGCCCAGGCCGCGTGGGGCATTCA
Source organism: uncultured Acidobacteriota bacterium (assembly GCA_963814395.1). GTDB lineage: Bacteria > Acidobacteriota > Vicinamibacteria > Vicinamibacterales > UBA2999 > CADEFD01. The sequence goes on along the minus strand of CAWFCS010000013.1, from coordinate 715,842 downwards.
GGCGCGCAACCTCAAGAAGCTGGCCGATGCCGGGATGACAATTGCGGTCGGCACCGACGGCAACACGGCCTGGGCGCCGCACGTGGAGATGGCCGACATGGTGGCGTCGGGCATGACGCCGGCGCAGGTGATCGTGGCGGCGACGAAGAACGGCGCCGAGTTCCTGCGCATGAGCGACACGGGCACGATTGCGGTTGGCAAGAACGCCGACCTGCTGGTGCTCGACGCGAACCCGCTCGACGACATCGCCAACACGCGCCGCATCTCGGCGGTGTATCTGAAGGGCGTGGCCGTGGACCGGGCGACGGCAATGAAGGCGGCCGCGGCGCAATAGTCAGGTAGACGCTACGCCGCAGGCCGATGCGGTGGGGGTCCTCGCGGCTCACACGTCGCCCCGCCGGCCACTCGCACCTTCCGCCGACTGGTCCGGAATACGAACGACGCCCGCTTTTCGCCTGTCGTCCGTGTCGCTCGGACTCACGGTGTGAGTGGCGAGTCGAAAAACGCAGCGGCGAGGGCTCCGATTTCGCCGCGACGACCCCCACCGCATCGGCCTGAGGCGGTGTCTACGGCTCAGCGCCTGACCGGGCGGCGGCCGCGAGCGCGGTGCAGTTCACAGTGCGCCTGTCCCAGTGTGTCTCGATACCGATGCCGCCGGCATCGACACGGTACGACCTCGCCGTCCGCGTCAACCTGTTCGAGGATTACGTCGGCCTCTGGATAGTCCTCGTCACCGTTGGCGCGCTGCAAGAGAATCACAGCGGCAGCGACGTCTCGCTGTCGGCCGCGGTCCAGGAGAGCGACGGCGCGCAGGTAGCGCGCCTCCTCGCGTCCGAACTCCGTCACGAACGGGGTGTCGTCGACTCGACGCCATAGGTGCATCGCCCGCGCCGAATCGCGCGCGACGCCAATCCCGTAGTAGACGCAATAGCCCATGGTCACGAGCGCGTCGCCATCTGCTCCCTCCACGGCGCGCTCGTACCAGCGGTAGGCCTCGCGGTACCGTCCTCGGTCGCGGTACCAGGTGCCGAGGTTGTAGGCGCCAGAGTGGTGGAGCTTCCATTCACGGTGGTAGCATTCCCGGGCGCGGGTGATATTCCGACGGACACCCGTCCCGGAGTCGTAGCAGACGCCAACATTTCCCCAAGCGCCTCGGCACCCACCGAGCGCCGCGTCGCGATAGACCCTGAAGGCTGCACCGAAGTCGGGAGCCACGCGCTGCCGTCCACGGCGATCCCGCAGGCCGTCTTCGAGCAGCGAGGCGAGCACGAACCAGGCCTCTGGTGAGCCTGCTTCGGCGCGGGCGCGCAGCCGCTTGACGCGCGCACCGAAGGACGCGGGCCGGGCCGACTGGGCGGGTGGGCGAGTGGCGTGCTCTGCTCCGGTCATGTGGCGATCCGCACTCAAATCTAGGATAGCGCCGCTGGGCCTGCCCCTAGTTCCCGCAGACGGCGCTCGAGGAAGCGCCGTTCCGGTTCCTGCTTCGCCAGCGTCAACGCGCGCTGATACGAGGCGCGCGCGTCGTCCACGCGGCCCAGGCGGCGGCACAGATCCGCGCGGGCGGAATGCGCCCAGTGATAGCCGTCGAGATCGCCGCGCGCGAGGATGCCGTCGATGAGCGCGAGTCCCTCGGCCGGGCCGCGCCACATCGCCACCGCCACCGCGCGGTTCAGCTCGAACACCGGCGACGGTTCGGCCCGCAGCAGCACGTCGTAGAGCCCGGCGATCTGCGGCCAGTCGGTCGCGTCGCCGGTGGCAGCCTCGGCATGCACCGCGGCAATCGCCGCCTGCAGCGTGTAGGGCCCGAAGCGGCGCGAGGCGAGCGAGCGTTCCACCAGGCGCTGCCCCTCGGCGATGAGCGTGCGGTCCCAGCAGGCGCGATCCTGGTCGGCCAGCAGCACCACGTCGCCCTCCGGCGAGACGCGGGCCTGGCGGCGCGACTCGTGGAGCAGCATCAGGGCCAGCAGACCGAGCGTTTCGGGGTCGGGTAGCAGGTCGAGCAGCAGCCGGCCAAGGCGAATGGCTTCGCTGGAGAGGTCGGCGCGCGTCACCGAGTCGCCGGCCGTGGCGGCGTAGCCTTCGTTGAACATCAGGTAGACGACATGCAGCACGGTGTCGAGCCGCCCGGGCAGGTCGACCTCGGCCGGCACCTGGTACGGAATGCGCGCGTCGCGGATCTTGCCCTTGGCCCGCACGATCCGTTGTGCGATGGTCGGGGCCGTCGTGAGGAAGGCCCGCGCGATCTCTTCGGTGGTGAGGCCGCACACCTCGCGCAGCGTTAGGGCCATGCGCGCGTCGGGTGGCAGGGCAGGATGGCAGCACGTGAAGATCAGGCGCAGGCGATCGTCGGGCAAGGTGGCGTCGTCATCGTCGGGCGCGGGCGCCTGCGCGGTGCGTTCCAGGTCGTTGGCAAAGGCAGAGAGTGACGCCTCGTGTCGCGCCCGCCGGCGAATGGCATCGATGGCCTTGAACCGCCCCGTCGAAACCAGCCACGCGCGCGGGTTCGCGGGCACGCCTTCGCGCGGCCACTGCTGCACGGCCGCGGCAAAGGCGTCGTGCAGGGCTTCCTCGGCGCGTTCGAAATCGCCGAGCAGCCGGATCAGCGTGGCCAGCACGCGGCGGGAATCCGCGCGGTAGACGGCCTCGACCGCCTGCCGCGCGGCGTCCGCCTGGTTCATGCCTGACTGAAATCCACCACCGGCCGGATCTCGATGCTGCCGATGCGCACGGACGGAATGCGCTGGGCCACCTGGATGGCTTCGTTGAGGTCTTTGGCCTCGACCAGGTAGAACCCGCCGAGCTGTTCCTTGGTCTCGGCGAACGGGCCGTCGGTGGTCGACACCTTGCCGTTGCGGATGCGTACGGTGGTGGCGGTGCTCACCGGATGCAGGGCCTCACCGGCCACGTAGTGCCCGCTCTGCTTGATGTCGTTGGTGAAGCCGAAATACTCGCCCATGAAGGCGTCGCCCTCGGCCTTCGGCATGTCGGCAATCTTCTTCTCGTCATCGTAGATCAGGCACAGATACTTCATCGCGATGCTCCCAGGGCTCAAATGACAGAAGGCGCCGGCCCTACCCGCCGAACGCCACGGACCAGGCAGGCCCGCGCGTTCAGAGGATAGTCGCTGGCGCCCCCTGAGAATCGACATGCGGGCCGCGGGCCCGCCGCGGCGCTAGAACTTGAAGCGCAGCCCCAGGCCAATCTGCAGGCCGCCGGCCTCCAGATCGAAGGACTCACCACTGCCGATCGCCACGCTCTTCTTCGCCGAGGTGTAGCGCAGCAGCGCGCCGGCACCCAGCCGCCGCGTGAAGTACCACGTGGCGTCGGCGCCCACATGGAAGCCGACGGCGCTTTCCGAGATGTCCGATCGGGCGCCGGCAGCGATGGCCACCGTGTCGTAGGGATACGTTTCGGTGACGGTGAGATCAGTGACGACGGTCTGCTCCATGCTGAAGAAGCTGGGACCACCAAAGACCGTGAGCCCGAACCGTCCAGACGAGGGCAGCAGATAGGCGGCCGACACGTGCACGCCGGTCTCGGTGCGATCGAGGTCCGAGGCCGACGCGGTGGCCGTGCGCGACTGGCCGAAGAAGAACGGATGCGGGTAGCGAGCCGAGTACTCGGCGCCGCCCGCGCGCGTGAGCTGCGTGATCGCCAGGCCGGCGCCCAGATTGCGCCACACGCGGGCGAACGCAGCCACGTCGAGGCCCGGGCCGCCATCGATCTCGTACTCGCCGGTGGACGAGGCCGATTCACGGTTGTAGGTGAACGTGCGCGTGTCGGTGAACGACGCCTTCTCCGACTGGAAGAGGCCGCCCACGGCGATGAAGCCGCGGGACTGGGGCGCGCGTGGCGCCGCGGCCGCGCGTGCCGCGGGTTGCGGCGCCGGCGGCGGTACCGGCGCGGGACGCGCGGTGGTGGGGGGTGGGGCGGCGGGCTTCTGCTGGCCGTCGGCGAGAAGCGGCGTGGTGCCGAGCGCGCAGACGACGGCGACGGCCATGCTGGTGGTCAGGAAATTCATGGACAAGGCCCTCACTGAACGCCGACCGCGGTCCACGCGTCGGTGACGGCCCGTTCCACGGCCGCATTCGAAGAGTACAGGTCGCGGGCCGACTGAATCGTGGCCGCGCGCGCCTGCGAGAAGGTGGCGCGCACCGGCAGCATTCGCGTGAAGGCCCGGAAGAAGACGCGCTCGATCTGATCCCGGTTGGCGAAGCCCACGCCGGTGACGGCCCGGCCCGACACGCGGTTGGTGCCGCCTTCGATGGCCAGGTAGAAGGCATGGTTGGGAATGCCCGAGTTGATGTGCACGCCGCCGTTGTCTTCCGGTCCGGTGTAGCGCACCGAGTAGTGATCGGGGTCGCCGTAGGCGGTCGGTGACTGGATCGAGCGGATGCCCGAGACCGATCCGGCACGTGAGGCCTTGAAGGAATCCTCGCCCATCAGGTAGTCGGCCTGCAGCGGGCCGTTGCCGCGGGTCTGGAAATAGGCCTCGACGGCCACGCCGATCATGTCGGAGAAGGCCTCGTTGAGCGCGCCAGATTCGTTCTGATACTCCAGGCCCGAGGTGTAGTCGGTGACGCCGTGCGCGAGTTCGTGCGCCACGATGTCGAGCGCGCCGGCCAGCGGGCCGATCGTCTGTCCGGTCGCCGTCAGCACGAAGTTGCTCGGGATGCCGTTGCCGAAGATCATCAGGCCCTTGCCGCCCGGCCCGGCCGGCGGCCCGAGCCAGAAGGCGTTCACGCACAAGCTGCCGAACTCGCCATTGGGCAGCGGTCCCACGCACTGTTGCGGCGTGTAGGTGTTGATGCCGGCGAACATCGGCGCGTTGCCGTTGTCGAGCCCGCGCACGCCAATCCGCTTGAAGATGTAGTCGTAGGTCCAGCCCAGGTAGGTGTGGGCGTCGACCGCCACCGGATCGGTCCAGACGTTGTCGCTGTCGGAGGCCAGGTCGGCTTGGAAGATGGGATTGCCATCGGCCACCTGATCGAGGCGGTTGCGGTTGGAGCGCAAGTCGATGGTCCACAGCAGCGGCGGACGCAGCATGTCTTCGGTGTAGAAGACGCTGCCCACCTGCCGTGCCGCCACCTTCTTGCGGTCGCCGAGCACGCCCAGGCCCTCGCCGACTGCGCCCTGATCCTTCACGAGCGGCAGCGAGAGCAGCTCGGCACCGGTGGCGGCATCCAGGTAGATCGTGCGCGCGTCGAAGGCCTCGCGCCGCACGCTCACTTCGTAGACCAGCGTGATGGCGCCGTCGTCGCGGCCCAGGAAGGCCAGCGCCGGCTCGGTCACGAGCGTGGCGCCGTCGGCGCGCAGGCGTGCCGCCACGGCTGGAGCCGTGAGCCCAGGGGCGGCCGTGTCGACCTCGGCGCGATACACCTGGCCGATGAGCGATGTCACCACGCCGTTGGCGGTCTGCCGCACGATCGACCCGCCCACCACCTTGAGTCCGAGGTGGAACTGCTGGAGCCGCTCGTGGCGGTGCCCCGGCGCGATCGGGTCGTCGGTGCTGGTGGCGACGCGCATGGCGCCGTCGCGCTCCAGGCGGCGCACGTCGTCCACCTCGTTCCGCAGTTGGTCGGGCGTCACCTCGGTGCCGCGCAGCGTGCGCACGGACTCACGCGCCTGGGCGTGCGGTGACGGAGCATCGAGGAACATCCAGGCCAGGGCTCCTCCGGCCAGGAGCGCTGACAGCCATGGACGAGGTGAAGACGATCGGGACACGCGCTACCTCCCTACAAAGAGTGCTACCGACGTAGACCGACTCGCCGGCGAGAATTCAGAGTGTGCAGCCTATGCATCCTCATGCGCAAGCGAAAGGGCCGACGGGCCATGTCCGTGGCGCGTGCCTGCACACCGCTACGCGCGCTGCCGCGTGAACACGGTCACTTCCGGCGATGAGGCTTGCGGGCAGGCCGCGCACGGGCAGATCCGATGGTGTACGAACTCGAGCCAGTGCGGCTCCCACGGCGAGGCGTAGAGGCCGAGCCCCAGGCCGGCGGCGCCGGCGGCGAGGGCCGTGCGCAGCACCTGCCGGCGGGTGACCGGCATCTAGCATCTAGGCTCCGGGCCTCCCGGCCGCCGGACGAATCACGCCGGTGGCGCCGTCGATCGCGATGGTGGTGCCGAACGGCGCCGAGAGCGTCTGCAGGCGCGCGAGAATGCGCCGGCCGGTCTCAGGGCTGGCCAGCCGCGGCACACCGCGCTGGGCCATGCGCACGTCGAAGGTCAGCTCCACCGGATGCAGGCGCACCTCGGCCAACTGACCACGGGCGAAGCGGCTCACCGCGATGACGCTTTCGTACTTGATGGGCGGGCTGTTCTCGTCGCCGCGTCCCAGGCCCATCCCGGCCAGGCCCACGATGTCCATCTGCCGGAAGAACTCGCCGAGGCCGTAGAAGATCGGCTTGCCGTTGTAGATCTCGATGCCGCGCAGCACGTGCACGCCCGTGCCCAGGAACGTGTCGGCGCCGGCGTCGATGGCCGCCTTGGCGAACACCGGCAGGTAGTCGGCCACGCTCGGATTGGTGTCGAGGTCGTCGGTCTCGGGCACGTTCAGCCCGCGGTCGCCGCCCTTCGCATCGCGGAAGTGATGCGCGTGGATGGCCACGGTCATGAAGTCCGACTTGATCTTGCCTTCACGCACCATGGCCAGCACATCGCCCAGGTCCTGCGGATGCAGGTCGAAGGTGTAGTGCGGCGCGGCCACCGCCGGCGAGGTCTTGAAGCGTTGTCCCAGGATGGTGACGTCGTCGGCCGTGTCGCTCGTGGGCGCGTAGAAGCCGAGCCCGCTCGGAAAGGCGTGACGAAGACTGGTGACCGACGTCCAGAGCGAGGCCGGCACCATGAAGTAGCGCGTGGTGCGCAGCGCGCTCTGGCCGCCCCGGCCGGGCCATTCGCCGCGGCCTGGTTCGGCCACCATGTTGGCGGCAAAGCTCGAGGCCGTGGCCACCATGCCCACGCGGCCACGCGGCGAGGTGTAGAAGCGCGGCGCGCGCGCCGCCCAATACGACTCGCCCGAGCCCGCGAACACGACCCCGGCCTGATCGAGGTGCCGGTTGGTTTCGAGCAGCCCTTCGTAGCCGTATTCCCCGGCGTGGTTGTTCGAGCGGGCCACCAGGTCCCAGCCCATGGCTTTCAGGTCGGCGGCCACTTCGGGCACGCCCGCGAATCCGCCGGGGCCCGAGCCCCGGAACGATCGTCCGTCGATGATGTTGCCTTCGTAGTTGCCGGTGGTGACATCCGCCTTGCGCAGGATCTCGAGCACAGCCTGGAAGCCCGGGTCGGGATTCTGCGCCTGCGGATAGGCCAGGATGACGTCGCCCACCGAGGCGATGGTGAAGCCGTCGGCCACCGACAGCGCCAGCTCGCGGGCGGCAATGGCCCCGCGGCCCTGGGCGCCGCCGTCCTGACCCGCGGCGATGAAGCGTCCGGTCATGGCGGCCAGCGCGACGGTCACGAGCGCCAGGAGCACGGCTGGTCTGTGTGTGCGCATGGTCAAACTCCGGGGTCAGGAGGCTGTTTGAGGTAGGTTCCTGCAGGTACAGTCTGCCCGGCAGCAGTCTACACGTCCGCTTCCGGTGCAAGGTTCAAAAGGAGACTCCAATGATGAACCGTTCGACGCGGGTCTGTTCACTGGCCGCCCTCGTGCTGGCGACCGTCGCCGTCACCGCGCAGGTTCCCCTGGCCGGACCGAGCTCCAAGACATGGACTGGCAGGGCCGCCCAGTTCGAGGACTTCATGCGCACCGCGGCCATCGCGAAGACGACACCGCTGTCGATCGGCGTGACGAAGTCGCAGCGGGCGTTCTTTGCGCCCGGCGGCCTGGTGGAGTCGGTGGCCTGGAAGATCCTTCCCCCGCGCATGCGCAACGGCTACATGGAGAGCTACAAGTCCGAGATTGCCGCTTACGAGCTCGACAAGATCTTCGAACTGGGCATGGTCCCGCCCAAGGTGGAGCGCAAGGTCGGCGACGACGTGGGCGTCGCCATCATGTGGGTCGCGCCGGCGACGAGCTTCAAGGAGTCGGGCGGGGTGCCCAAGGTTCCACCCGACCACCAGGCGAGATGGAACGCGCAGCTGACCCGGGCCAAGATGTTCCACAACCTCATCGGCGACATCGACCCGAACCTCGGGAACTGGCTCGTCGATCCGGCGTGGAACCTGATCCTGATCGACCATTCGCGCGCGCTGACGAAGACGAAAAACCTCGTGCACAAGATGCTGGCACGCGACGACGCGTTGTGGGCGCGCATGATGGCCCTCACCGAAGAATCGCTGACCTCCGCCGTCGGCCGCTGGCTCGGTCCGGACGAGATTCACGCCCTGCTCGAACGCCGGGCGAAGATGCGGACGGAACTGGAGAAGCTGACCAGCCAGAGGCCATGACGTGATACCGAGCCACCGCCCACGGTGTGACCCACGTTGACGTACTTCGGCGAACCCAAGTCTTGCAAGCAGCGCTACGACCTCGCGCGGCTTCAGCACGTGGACGGTGGCCACCGCTATGCCACGTCGACCGTCTGTGTGCCGATGAACTGACTCGCGAGACGAGGGTCGCCGTCTTCGAGCAGCATCTCGACGACTTCGCGTAGATTCGCCCGCAGTGCTCCAGCCCGCGAATGACTATGACGGATTCGTCCTTCTCTAGCCAGGCGAACAGACTGAGCCGCCCGTCCTGGGATGCGACGAAGCACATGCACTGATGGTGATGGAACACGGCGCCATCGACACTGCTCAGGTGTCCCACGTGCCGGAGAGCCGTGTCGAGCAGGCGGCGCGTCACCTTCTTGGTCTCGGTCTTTAGGCTCCACTGGGGCTGCGGCGTCTCGGAGGGCTGCCCGTGCAGCCATGCGTCTTCGAGAAGCTGCGATTCACGTGCGGCCGACTCGAACATCGCGACTCGCTCTTGAACGATCTTCGCGCCGTCCGCGTCGAGAACGTACTTGACGTCCATGCCAGCAGGCGGTGCGCCATCTGGTGGCGTGACGACGACAGCGCCGCCATGGCCGTGTCGGTGCATGGCCGCGACGATTTGCGGGAGGCGCTCCGCGCGGACCACGCGCTTCTCGAATGGCTCGCCTCGGTCGAGCGCATCGGAGACGAGCCGCACCAGATTCAGCCAGCTCGCATTGGTCGGGATGTCGATCCGCCCCTGACTCAGGATTGCCACGACGCTGTGCTGAATCGACGCGATGACGGTGCCAGTGCCACCGATGCGCAGACGTAACCCGGGCATTGGAAGCGCCGCACGGTCGACGAAACCCCAGACTTCAGGCCCATCGACGCCTGCGTGCACAGCGACTGCCGCGTCACCGGCCGCCCCTCTTCGGCGGCCAGGCTCGTCCAGAAGCAGATGTTGACGAGTTGTGCCAGCTGACCACGATTGGTCGTCAGTGCGTCCGAACTGTCAGCAGATGCATGGCCTTGTTCGATCAAGTTGCGCCTGAACTCGGATGCCTTGAGTAGTGCGTCAATGAACGGCGAATCAGGCCCAACTATGTCGAGTGTGGACGCCATCGGTGCTCGCCCCCTACGTTTCCCGCACGCCGCGGCCGCGGAACCAGAACACCATCGCCGCCACGACCAGCAGCGCGCCGTTCAGGGCAATCACCGTGGGCACCGAGAAGGCGGTGGCGATGTTGCCGCTCACGAAGTTGCCGAGCGGCGAGGCGCCGCGGAACGCCACCATGTAGATGCTCATCACGCGCCCGCGCATCTCGTTGGGGGCAATGAGCTGCACGAGCGAGGTGGTCATCGAGAAGGTGGAGACGAGCAGCGCCCCGCCCACGAAGAGCAGCAGCTCGCTCAGCCACAACTGGCGCGAGAACGCGAACGCGATCATCACGCAGCCGAAGGCGAAGACCCCGCCGAGCAGCGCGCGACCCATCGCCCGCGACTTGCCCAGCCACGCCACGGTCATGGCGCCGAGCACGGCGCCCGATCCCGAGAACGCCATCATCTGCGTGTAGAGGCCGACGTCCTGGTGGTAGACCTCTCTCACGATGATCGGTAGGAAGGTGAGCAGCGGCAGTCCCAGGAACGCGGCCACGAAGCCCAGCACGGTGAGGGCCACGAGCGTGGGGTCGGCCTTCACGAACCTCAGGCCGCCCTTCATCTGCTCGATCATCCGTTGCTGGTTGGTGGGCGGGATGTGCTTCACGTGCAGCGCCAGCAACGCCGCGATCACGAACAGGAACGACACGCCGTTCAGTCCGAAGCACGCCACCATGCCAAAGGCCGTGAGCGCCGCGCCGGCAATGAGCGGGCCGATGATGCGCGCCAGGTTGAACTGGATCGAGTTGAGCGCCACCGCGTTCGGCAGGTTCTCCTTGCTCACGAGCGACGGGATGAGCGATTGATATGCCGGTCCGCCGAACGCCTGCGCCACGCCGGTGACCGACGAGAGCGCGAGGATGTGCCACACCCGGATCACGTCGAAGTACACCAGAGCGGCGAGTGTGAAGGCGGCCGTCATCTGCGTGTACTGCGACATCAGCAGCAGCTGCCGGCGATCCTTGCGATCGGCAATCACGCCGCCCACGAGCGTGAGCAGCAGGATGGGCAGCTCGCCCATGAGGGAATCGAGACCGAGGAAGAACGCGGAGGCCGATCCGGTGAGCGTGACGATCAGCCACGCCTGCGCCACCTTCTGCATCCACGTGCCGATGCTCGAGCCCAGCGCGCCGGTCCACAGCAGGCGGAAATCGCGGTGGGTGAGGGCCGACGCCAGGCGGTGCGCGGCCGCAAGAAGTTGAGCCTGCAAGCGCAGTGATCTTAATCGAAGTGCCTGCAGGCGCGGGCTACTTGGCGGCGTACTCCGCGTCGGTGACCTTCTGCAGCCAGCGCGTTTCGCCGCCGAAGCCGACGTTCACCTGGATGAGATGCGTGCCGGGCACGGCGCCGTGCCAGTGCACCACGGCGGCGCCCGTGTAGTCGCTTTCGCCGACCCCCAGCTCTCTTGCGGGCTGGCCCTTCTTCTGCGTGCGCATGCGGCCCTGCTCCACGTAGAGCAACTGGCCGTTGTCGTGGCTGTGCCAGGCGGAACGCGCGCTGGGCTCGAAGCGCCGGCGGGCCGCGCTCAAGTCCTTGCCGTCGAGCACCGTCGACAGTCCGGTGAAGCGCGGGTCGTCGGCCGGTGGCGGCGTTTGTCCGGTGGCCGTGAGCGTGAGGGCGAGCAGGCCGGCGGCGGCCAGGCTGCCGTGCACGGTCCAGCGCAGCGTGGGGCGACTCATCATGGCGGCTCCTGTGGGGACCAGCTCGACGTGAGCTACTTGAGCGGCGAGTAATCGGTGGCGTTGAGGAACACGGAATCCACCTTGGCGACGATGCGACCGTTCACCTGGGATTCCGACGACACCTTCTTCCACTCGGGATCGTTCTGGAACGCCGCCCAGCTCTCTTTCGCGGCCTCGCGGCTCTTGTGCGCGAGCAGATACACCAGTTGGTTCTCGGAGGCCGGCGCGTCGAGCGGCGCCAGGTAGATCACGTTGGACATGCCGTGCTTCTCGAAGATGCGCAGCGTGTGGTTGCGGAAACGGGTGTGCAGCTCGCCCAGCTTGCCGTCGGGCGCGGTGTAGGTGCGCAGTTCGAAGATCCGTCCCGCAGGCTGTGCGTTGAGTGTGCCCTGCGTGACGGCGCCGGCGGCAAAGCCGGTGAGGAGCAGCAGAAAGCCCGCGAGTGTGAGTTTCATGCGCGCCAGGGTACACGCCCCGGTGGCCGGCCCCTAGTGTCTTTGCGCGAGGCTTGACTTTCGCTTTTGATTCGCTATCATGTGCTCACGCAAACAAAAGGCGAAACACATGAGCCCAGTCACCGCCTCCCTGCACCACGATCCCCCGGTCTCGCCCCGCGCCGCCGTGGAATCCCTGCTGCGCGCCCGCAAGCTCGACCGCACGCTCACCACGTCCCGTCCGCTCGAGGCGCCCACGCCTGGGGTGCCGTTCGATGTGCAGGCGCTCGATGCCTATCTACATGGCGGGCTGCCGGCGGGGCAGTTGTCCGAAGTGGTGGGGCCCGCGTCGTCGGGGCGCACCACGCTCGTGTGGCAGTGGATGGCGGCGGCCACCCGCCGGGGCGACACGGTGGCCCTGGTGGATACCTTCGACCGCTTCGATCCGGCCTCGGCCACGGCCTGTGGCATCGATCTGTCGAAGCTGCTGTGGATACGCGGGCAGGCCATCTCCAAGACCGCCGGCGCGGTGGATCCGGTATGGCTGCCGGGCGTGCGCACCGTCGACGGCCCCGGCACCATGGTGGAACGCACGCTCGACCGCGCGCTCAAGGCACTCAACCTGGTGCTGCAATCGGGCGTGTGCCCGGTGGTGGTGCTCGACATGGCGGATGTGCCGGCCGCGGCTCTGCGCCGCATCCCCTACACCACCTGGCTGCGCGTGCAGCGGGTCATCGAAGGCAGCGACACCACGTGCGTGCTCATCGCGCCCGAGCCGATGGCGCGTAGCGCCGGCGGCGTCACCCTCAATGTGCAGGCACCGGGCAGCGTGTCGGTCGTGCCGCAGCTGTCGAACGCGACTGCGCCGAGCTCGTCGAATGCGCCTGCGCTGAGCCTGTCGAATGCGCCTGCGCTGAGCCTGTCGAATGCGTTCCTGCGGGGCGAGGTCACGACTCGCGCGGCCTGGAAGGGCGATGGCCCGCGGGCCCGGCGTTTCGACGGGCTGCGGTTCGAAGTGCGGGTGGCGTCGTCGCGCCGGCAGGTGGCGGGGCGCGTGCCGCTCACCGCCGAGCCGCGTGCGGATCGTCTCTGGGCGGAGCGCTAACATGTTTGCCGCGCTCTATTCGGTGGCCGCGCCGATCGACACACTGGTGCGGGCGGCGCAGGTCTTCTCGCCGCGCGTCGAGGTCATGGGCCGGCTCGTGCTGTGCGATCTGCGCGGCGTGGAACGGCTCTTCGGGGGCGCGCGCGACGTTGCCGATCACCTTCGCCGCGCGCTGGTGGATGCCGGCGCCGTGCGTCTGGCCGTGGCGCCCACACATACGGCGGCCGCGCTCCTGGCCCTGGGGCGTCCGGGGGTAAGCGTGGTGTCCACGCCCAGCGACGCGCGGACGGCGCTGGCGTTGCTGCCGGTGGCCACGTTGGCCGCCTGGGATGGCGACCATACGAACGAGGGCGCCTCGCGCGGGCCGGCGAGCGACACGCCCTCGGGCTGGGGGCATCCGCGCGACACGCATCAAGGGCCGCAAACACGCCGTCGCGTGCGTGGGCAGGTGCACATGAGCCGTGGCAGCCGCCGCGCCGACGACAGCGCGCGTCAGCGCACGAGTCAGGCGCTCGACGTGCTGCGCCGGTGGGGCATTCGCACGCTGGGTGCTTTGGCCGCTCTGCCAGCCGCGGAGCTGTCGTCGCGGCTCGGGCCACTCGGGCCGCGCTGGCAACACGCCGCTCGCGGCGACGACCTGGCGCCGCTCGTGCCGCTCGTGCCCGACGAGCCGTTCGACGCCTCGCTCGAACTCGAATGGCCGGTCGAAGGCCTCGAGCCACTCTCGTTCGTGCTCGGGCGCGTGCTCGAACCACTGGCGGTACGCCTCGAGCGCGCCGATCGCGGTGTGGCGGTGCTGCATACCGAACTGCACCTCACCACGCGCGCCACCCATACGCGCACGCTGCAACTGCCCGCGCCCATGCGCGATCCGAAGACGCTGCGCACGCTCATCCTGCTGGATCTGGAATCGCATCCGCCCACGGCGGCCATCGACCGGGTGGTGGTGCGCGTGGAGCCCACACCCGGGCGCATCGTGCAGTGGTCGCTGCTCGAACGCGCGCAGCCCTCCACCGAGCAGGTCTCCACGCTCATCGCGCGCCTCAGCGCCCTCATGGGCGAATCCCACGTGGGCTCGCCCGCGCTGGTGGATTCGTGGCGGCCCGGCGCCTTCGCCATGATGCCTTTTCAATGGCTCAGCGAGCAGGGGCTGGGGACTGGGGACTAGGGACTAGGGCGGGCCAGAAGCAAGGTGCTGGGGGCTGGGGGCTAGGGACTGGGGCTCATCAAGAACAGCGTGACAGTGTGACGGGTTCAGAGGATGCGGATTTGAGCAGCGTGACAGCAGCACGCCCGAGCCCCCAGTCCCCAGCCCCTAGCCCCCGTTTTTCGAGCCCCAGTCCCCAGTCCCCAGTCCCTAGTCCCTGTTCTGTCGCTTTCCGCCGCTTCCGCCTGCCCGTGCCGGCGCGCGTCACGTTGCAAGACGGCCGGCCCATTCGTCTCACGCCGGATCGTCGCGGCATCAGCGGCGGCGTCGTCGTTGACAGCGCTGGTCCCTGGCGCACCTCGGGTCACTGGTGGGACGAATCCGCTGGGGAGACGTCCGGCTCCACGTCCCGTGCCACCCCCTGGGATCGCGACGAATGGGATGTTGTGCTCGCCGATGGCGTCTCCTGCCGCGTCTTCCTCGAGCGGGAAGTGGGGCAGTGGTTCATTGAGGGCACGTTTGACTAGGGACTGGGGGCTAGGGGCTAGGGGCTGGGGCGTGTATGGCGATACGGTCACATCGCGATCTCGAGGTGTGGAAAGACGCAATGCGTCTTGTCGAGATCACCTATCGCGTGACAGAGACGCTTCCACCGCGCGAGCAGTTCGGTCTCGTCCAGCAGATGCGCAGGGCGGCCGTTTCTATTCCATCGAACATCGCTGAAGGGCACAGCAGGCACACGCGTCCGTCTTACTCGCATCACCTCGGTATCGCACTCGGCTCGCAGGCTGAGCTCGAAACTCAGCTCGAACTCACAATCCGGCTGGGCATGGTGTCTGCGGCTGCCGCGAAAGATTGTGAGCAGCAGGCGTCGCTCGTGGGCAGGAGACTTCATGCGCTCGTGCAGTCACTCCAGCGCAACGAGTCTTGACGTGTTACGCGCCCCAGCCCCTAGCCCCCAGTCCCTAGCCCCGTGTATATCGAACTCCACACCTCCTCTGCCTTCAGCTTCCTGCGCGCGGCCTCGCTGCCCGAGCCGCTCATCGAGCGCGCGGCTCTGCTCGGCTATCCCGCGGTGGCGCTGCTCGACCGCGATGGCGTCTACGGCGCGCCGCGTTTCCACAAGGCGGCGAAAGCCGCCGGACTGAGATCGATCATCGGGGCGGAACTGACAATTAGTGCAGGGACCAGGGACCAGGGACCGGGGACCAGGGAAAGTGCAGCGAGACGGCGTGACTACGGCTCTTCCCTAGTCCCTAGTCCCCAGTCCCCAGTCCCCGTCTCTGTCCTTCCCG
Source organism: uncultured Acidobacteriota bacterium (assembly GCA_963814395.1). Taxonomy (GTDB): domain Bacteria; phylum Acidobacteriota; class Vicinamibacteria; order Vicinamibacterales; family UBA2999; genus CADEFD01. The sequence continues at coordinate 700,624 of CAWFCS010000013.1, read as the reverse complement.
TCCTCGTCTCCTCCCCCGAGGGCTACCGCAACCTGTGCCGGCTCATCACGAAGATGAAGCTGCGTTCGCCCAAGGGCGAAGGCGCGCTCACGCTCGAGGATCTCGACGGCCACGTGGGCGGGCTCGTAGCGCTGGCGGGGCGGCCGCTGCTGCGGTCGGAGCGTCACGGCGTGGGCGGGTTGCTCGATCGGCTCGTGGGCATCTTCGGCCGCGCCAACGTCTACGTGGAACTGCAGCGGCACCTGCAGCGCGACGAAACCTACGACAACGAGATGCTCGTGTCGCTGGCCGAGGCGTTTCGCGTGCCCATCCTGGCCACCAACGGCGTGCGCTTCGCGTCGGCCGCCGAGCGGCCGCTGCACGACGTGCTCACGTGCATCCGCGAACACACCACGCTGGCCCAGTCCGGCCGGCGGCTGCTGGCCAACGCCGAGCGCTATCTGAAATCGCCGGCGCAGATGGCCCGCCTGTTCGAAGATCTGCCGCAGGCCGTGCACGCCACGCGCGAACTCGCCGACCGGCTCGAGTTCACGATGCAGGATCTGGGCTACCGCTTCCCGCACTATCCCGTGCCGCCGGGCGAAACCGAGGCGTCGTTCCTGCGCAAGATCGCCGACATCGGCGCCCGCGAACGCTACCGGCCGTATCACGACACAGCGCGCGCGCAGATCGAGCGCGAGCTGAACCTGATCGAGAAGCTCGAACTCGCCGGCTACTTCCTGATCGTCTGGGACATCGTGAACTTCTGCCGCCAGCACGACATCCTGGTGCAGGGGCGCGGCTCGGCGGCCAACAGCGCGGTGTGCTATAGCCTGGGCATCACCGCCGTCGATCCCGTGGGCATGGAGCTGCTCTTCGAGCGCTTCCTGTCGGAAGAGCGCGGCGAGTGGCCCGACATCGATCTGGATCTGCCGAGCGGCGATCGGCGCGAGCAGGTCATCCAGCACGTGTATGCGAAGTACGGCCAGCACGGCGCGGCCATGACCGCCAACGTCATCAGCTATCGCGGCAAGAGCGCGGCGCGCGAAGTGGGCAAGGCGCTCAACCTCGATGCCACGCAGATCGACCGGCTCGCCAAGGTGATGCACAACTTCGAGTTCAAGGACGCCGACGACTCGCTTACGAGGAACATGCAGACCGCCGGCGTCGACGCGCAGCAGCCGCAGGTGGTGCATTTCGCCAAGCTGTGGCAGCAGATGCAGGATCTGCCGCGGCACCTCGGTCAGCATTCCGGCGGCATGGTGATCTGCCAGGGGGCGCTGTCGTCGGTCGTGCCGCTCGAAAACGCCAGCATGCCCGGCCGCGTGGTGGTGCAGTGGGACAAGGAAGACTGCGCCGACATGGGCCTCATCAAGGTCGACCTGCTCGGCCTCGGCATGATGTCGGCGCTGCAGGACGCGCTCACCATCATCAACACCGACCCGGACCGACCCCAGGTCGACCTGGCGCATCTGCCTGAGAACGATCCGGCGGTCTACCAGATGCTGCAGACCGCCGACACCGTCGGCCTCTTCCAAGTCGAGTCGCGCGCGCAGATGGCCACGCTGCCGCGGCTGAAGCCGTCGTGTTTCTATGACCTCGTCGTGCAGGTGGCGATCATCCGGCCCGGGCCGATCGTGGGGCAGATGGTGCATCCCTATCTCGACCGCCGCGCCGGCCGCGAGGCCGTGGTCTACGACCATCCGCTGCTCGAGCCCGTGCTGAAGCGCACGCTGGGCGTGCCGCTCTTCCAGGAACAACTGCTGCGCATGGCCATGGTGGTGGCGGGCTTCACCGGCGGGCAGGCCGAAGATCTGCGGCGCGCCATGGGCTTCAAGCGATCCGAGAAGCGCATGCGGCAGATCGAGGTGCAGCTACGCGAGGGCATGGCCACGCGCGGCATCTCGGCCGAGGCCGCCGACCGCATCGTGCGCTCGATCAGTTCGTTTGCGCTCTACGGCTTTCCCGAATCGCATGCCGCCAGCTTCGCGCTCATCGCGTATGCCAGCGCGTATCTCAAGGCGCATTATCCGGCGGCGTTCTACACGGCGCTGCTCAACAACCAGCCGATGGGCTTCTACCATCCGGCCACGCTCGTGAAAGATGCGCAACGCCGCGGCGTGCGCTTTGCGCCCATCGACGTGCAGGAGTCGGAGTGGAACTGCACGGTCGGCGTCGACGGCACCATTCGCCTGGGCCTGCGCTTCGTGGCCGGCCTGCGCGCCGAAGCGGGCTACGCGATTGCGTCCAAAGGCAGGGACCCCCTCGACCAGGCTCGGGGCTGGCAGGGACTCGGGACTGGGGACCAGGGACGCCCGCGAGAAGATCTCGGGGGCGCGCGGCCAAGTGCCGCGCGTGCCGAGGCGCCACCATTCCGTTGCCCGAAGTGCGGCTGCGACGACCCGTCGATGCTCGAGACGATCGGCGGTCGCAGCGTGGCCTCGCTGCGCGTGGCTGAGCCGTCGACGGCGTATGGCACCGAGTCGCCGTTGCAGTTGGGCAGTCGCTCTGGCTCGCCCGAGTCCCCAGTCCCGAGTCCCCGCCTGCCCCGAGCCTGGTCGAGGGGGTCCCTGTTCTGCAACGTCTGCTCACACCAGTGGGCCGAGGGCGTCGAGGGCCGGCGCTTCCGTTCCATCGACGATCTGATTCGCCTCACAGGTCTGCGCCGCGACGAGGTCAGGGTGCTGGCCGAAATCGGCGCGCTCAACTCGCTCGGGCACGATCGCCGCAGCGCGCTGTGGCAGGTGGAAAGAGCCGTGCGTCCTGCGGGGGCGCTCTTCGCGGAACACGGACAAGGCGAAGAGGCGGGGCAGGACGACACAGGTGCTGGGGGCTGGGGACTAGGGACTGGGGCGGGTGAAGAACACGGGCAGCGTCACGGCGCGACGGTTTCAGAAGATGCGTCTTTGCGTAGCGGGACGTCCGCACGCCCCAGCCCCCAGTCCCCAGCCCCCAGTCCCGAGTCCGCCAGCCCGCTCCCCGCAATGAGCGCGGGGAGCGACTCGTGGCGGACTACGCGGGCACGGGCCTCACGGTGGGGCCGCATCCCATGCGCTTCCGGCGGCACGAGTTGTCGATGAAGGGCGTGCTGCGGGCCATCGATCTGCCGCTCGTGAAGAGCGGGCGGCGCGTGCGCACGGCCGGCATGGTCATCACGCGGCAGCGGCCGGGCACGGCGAAGGGCTTCGTGTTCCTCACGCTCGAGGACGAAACCGGCATCTCGAACATCATCATCCGGCCCGACGTGTATGCGCGCGATCGCGCCATCGTGGTGGAGTCGCCGTTCCTGCTGGTGGACGGCTGGCTGCAGGTGCAGGACGGCGTCACCGCCATCAAGGCCGAACGGATGGAGCGGCTCGAGGGATTGCTGGCGACGATGGCCGTGGAATCCCACGACTTCCACTGAGGCAGAATCCGCCACACAGCGTGGCCGCTCACGGTGCGAATTCTACGCCGGGCCCTGCAATGCTCAGGCCAGATGAGCGCCTCTCAGCCACGAGGGCCGCGGCACGGAATCCGCAACGGGCTTCGGTAGAATGGCAGGTGAGGCATGCCCATGGCCGTGGAAATCAGCCGCCGTCGATTCACCGCGGACGAGTACCAGCAGATGCTGCGCGTGGGTATTCTGCGAGAACGCGATCCGTTCGAACTCATCGACGGGGAGGTGGTCCGCATGATGACCATCGGTCCTCGGCACGTGGCGGTCGTGACCAGGCTCATGCGGCACCTCATCCTGAGCTGTGGCGACGCAGCGATCGTGAATTGTCAGGGTCCAGTCAGGCTGGATCTGTTCAACGAGCCAGAGCCCGACCTCGCGGTCCTGCGCCCGCGCGAGGATTTCTACGAGACGGCACATGCCGGTCCTGTCGACATCTTGCTCGTCGTCGAAGTCGCTGAATCATCGATTCGCTACGACAGCACAGTGAAGGCCGCACTCTATGCGCGTCTTGGAGTCGTCGAGTACCTGGCTCATCGACCTCAACACCGACGTCATCACTCGCTATCTCGACCCGTTGGATGGCACCTACCGCAGCGTCGTGACGGCGACGCCCGACCAGCCGTTCGCACCCTCGTTGCTGCCCGAGTGCGTCGTCACGACGCGTGACATCCTCGGCTGACCTGCCGCGCCCTACTGGGCGGTGTTGTTCTTGGCCTCGTCCTGCTGGTCCTTCATCATCTTCACCATGTAGTAGGTGCCGGCCAGGCCGGCCAGGGTGCCGATGATGCCCATCACCATCATGCCGCCGCCTCCGCCGCCGCCCATCTGCTTCAAGCTGCGATCGCGCTTCGGGGTCACGGGGAACGCCGGCGTGGCGAAGCTGGGCGCGGCGATGGCGCGCGAGGGCACGGCCACGGTGGCCGCCTGCACTGCCTGGGCGATCGAGGCGCGAATGCCGGGCACCGCAGCGGGCAGTGTGCCGCCGCCGTCAGCGGCCGCGTGGGCCAGCGACACCGGAACGGCGAGGGCGGACACGACAAGGGCGCAGACGACCTGGCGGATGGCGAGCGTCATGATGAGTCTCCTGGAAACGGAACCGGGTTCCCGGCGGCACAAGCGCCGCTGATCCAGAACGCGCAGTTCCTTGGCAACAGGGACCACGGGGCAGGCGCGTCCGGCCCGCGTGTTGTGCAGAAACGGCCATCCGCCCGGTGGCCGGACATTGCCGATCGTGCGACCAGGACCGCGTTCCCCTATGGAAATCGCCGCGTTCGTGCGGCAGCGGAGCCGGCACGGAAACCGCAATGACCTTCGGTAGAATGGCAGGTGAGGCATGCCGATGGCTGTGGAAGTCACCCGACGACGTTTCACTGCGGACGAATACCAGGAGATGGGGCGCGCCGGTATCCTGCGCGAGGGCGACCGCGTCGAGCTCATCGACGGCGAGGTGCTGGCGATGAGCCCGATCGGCTCGCCGCACATCGGCACCCTCAACCGGCTCAACCGGCTGTTCGGCCAGCGCGCTGGTGACACGGCGACAGTGCAGGTGGGTGGAGCCATCCGGCTCGATTCGTACTCCGAGCCTCAGCCGGATCTGGTGCTGCTCAGGGCGCGTGCCGATTTCTACGTGTCGGCGCTGCCGGGCCCGGCAGACGTGCTCCTCGCCATCGAGGTGGCGCAGTCGTCCTTGGCCTACGACCGCAACGTGAAGGCCAGCCTCTACGCGCGGCGCGGCATCGCCGAGTACCTGGATCGTGGACCTGAACGGCGGCGAGGTGATTCGCCACACCGACCCCGTGGATGGCCGCTACAGTCGCGTAGCCGCGGTGCCGCACGACCACGAATTCGCCCCCAGCCTGCTGCCCGGCTGCGTCGTCACGACCCGCGACATCCTCGGCTGAGCGCCGCGCTACGTCGTCTTCGCCGTCAGCTCTTCCACCGCGCGGTGGGCGTGGTCGATGGCGGCATCGGTGTAGGCATACGCCCCGGCGTCGGAGTTGGCGATGGCAATCCGCCCGAACGGCTTCCGCGCCACGGCACACGGCTGCTCGCCGCCCTCGAGCCAGAACGGGTCGGCGAGCGAGCTGTACTGATACGCGTAGCCGTGCGGCCAGCGGTTCACGGTGAGGCCGAGGATGTCGCCGGCCGGGTCGAACCCGCCGCCGCCCAGCATGCGCCCGAGCTGATCGCGGATGCCGCGTTCAATCGTCTCGAACGACGTGGCCAGCAGCTCCGCGCGTCCGGCCACGTGCTGCGCCGGCCCGGGCAGGCCCGGCTTGCAGGCCGCCTTGGTCATGTGCAGCACGATCGGCTCGCTGGGCGATTTCGTGTGCGTGTAGCCGCCGAGGCTCACCGGGAAGTCGAGGTTGGTGGAGGCGTGCCACATGCCCGGCGACGACACGCTGTTCACCTTGAGCTTCTCGAACGCCGTCCACTGCTTGATGAACACGTTGGTGTAGACGAGCGGCACCTTCTTCGCGTAGCGCAGCGCCGTGAGCTGCGTCTCGGGCAGCTCGGGACAGATGTGCGGAATCACGTGATGCCAGCAGGCGAGCACCACCGCGTTGCCGCGCACGGCGTAGATCTTCCCGTCGCGCACGTAGTGCAGCGTCACGCCCTTGGCCGACGCGGCCGGGCCGTCGTGCGCCACGCGCACCACGGTGCTGTTCAAGCGGATCCGCGCGGGCGAGGCCGCGTCATCGAGCTTGGCGTAATCGATCTTCGCCGTCACGATGTCGTCGGCGGTGGTGCCGGGCACGGCCGCGGGAATCAGCCGGCGCACGAGCAGGCGCGCCACCGACGCGTTGCCGTCGGGGAAGTGGAAGTAGTAGTCCTCGGGGTTGGGGATCGAGTCGTAGTTCTGTCCCGGACCGGGCGCCTCGTCGAGGTTCATGCCCTGGAAGCCGGGCAGGCCGAGCGCAAAGGCGTCTTGCGCCGGCACGGCGTCCACGCCGAAGCCGAAGAGCCCATAGGTGCGCGTCTGATAGAGCGCGAGCACCTTGGGGTCGAGCTTCCATTCCTTGGTCGACGAAGTCGGTGTAGCTCATGCGCGCGAGCTTGGCCTTCTTCTCGGCCGACGACAGGCCCGGGAAGATGTCGCGCTTCTCGCTGTTGAGGCGCAGGATCTGCGCCTGGATGGCCGGCGGCAGCGGCGACTGCGCCAGGAACTCCTTCGACGGCGTGCGCGAGGTGCCGACGACCAGTTTGTCGGCGCCGAAGGTCTCCTTGTCGAAGAACGTGCCGCCGCCCAGGCCGAGCGACTTGTAGAGGCCGCTGTCGAGCACCGTTTCGTAGCGCGACACGTCGATGCCCAGGTCGCGGATGAGCGCCTTGGCGGTGGCCGAGTACGGCGCCGGGCTGTCGATCGACTGCGTGCCGCCGTAGCCGATGTGGGTGCGGCCGTTGTGCACGAACTCGTTGCGCTTGGCGTGGCCGCCGAAGTCGTCGTGGTTGTCGAGCACCAGCACCTTGGCCGAGGCGCCGGCCTTCTGCCGGAAGTAGTGCGCGGCCGACAGGCCGCTGATGCCGCCGCCCACCACCACCAGGTCGTAGGTCTCGCGCGTGTCGAGCGCATCGGTCAGCGCCACGGGGCCGCCGCGCATCCGGTGCGCCGCTTCGAACGAGCCCTCGTGATCGCCGCGCAGGCCGGTGAGGCCGGGCGGGTAGTAGCCGGCCACGCGCTCCAGACCGGGGTCCGGCGGCACGGGCGGCTCGCCGGGCGCGCAGCCCGACAGCCAGCTCGCGCTGCCGAGGCCCACGGCCACGCCGCCGATGAAGTCGCGGCGGGTGATGTCGCGGAACATGCCGAGGTCGCGGTCGCGTGGTGCTCATGGGCGGGGATTGTAACCCCAGGCCGGTAGCGCGCCGCCGGAGGTGGGCGGCTGCACCTGGTCACCGGATTCGTCACCACGAAGATCGCACGGTCGAGCCGGCATCCAGTTGCTTGGATCATGGGTCAGCGCGGTCAGGCCGGGATCTGACGCCAGGACGATACCCGTGCATTTCGCCGTCGCAGGGCCTCCAACATCTCGTTTTATGCTGAGAAACACGCGGGAATCGTGCTTGACACATCCGTAACGGCAGTCCCACAATGCCCGCGCTGCTCATGAATGCCCGGGCCCAGGGCGGCGCAGGTCGTCACCGACCCAGGGCGGGCGATTCGGAGGTCTACATGCGATCTCGTGTTGTGTGGTTGTTGGCAATAGCGGCACTTCTCTCGGCGCCCATGAATGGCTGGGCTCAGCGCACCACCGGCGACATCCGTGGCGTCGTCACCGACGAGTCCGGCGCGGTCCTTCCTGGTGTCACGGTCACCCTGCAGCGGCCCGGCCGTGCAGGGCACGCCCACGACGGTCTCGAACGAGTCGGGCGTCTATCGCTTCCCCAATTTGGCGCCCGGCGTCTACCAGATCTCGGCGGAACTCGCCGGGTTCGCCACCAAGACGCAGACGGGCATCCAGGTCGGCCTGGGCGCCACGGCTGACGTCGGCGTGCAGATGTCGGTCAGCACCCAGCAGGAAACCATCACGGTCACGGCAGAAGCGCCGGTGGTCGACTCGGCCTCCACCGAAGTGGCCACCAACTACACGCGCGAGTGGGTCGAGAACATCCCGGTGCGCCGCTTCACCTTCTTCGACCTGATCAACGCCTCGCCCGGCGTGTCGCAGTCGACCCAGACCAGCTCGCGTTCGCAGGCCTTCGGCTCGGCCGCCAACGAGAACCTGTACCTGCTCGACGGCACCGACTTCACGGCGCCGCTCTCGGGCGCCGCGTGGCCGTGGCCCAACACCGACGCCATCGAAGAAGTGCAGGTGCTCTCGCTCGGCGCCTCGGCCGAATACGGCAACGTGGCCGGCGCCGTGTTCAACATCGTGACCCGCCAGGGCGGCAACCAGTTCCACGGCGACACGAACTTCTACTACCAGAACTCGGGCCTCACCGGCCGCAACACCACCGACGACGCAGGACGGCGGCCAGCCCTACAACCGCGCCCGCTTCCGCGATTCCACCACGCAGCTCGGCGGCCCGATCACTGAAGGACAAGCTGTGGTTCTTCGGGTCGTTCCAGTACCAGGCCGATTGGGAATCGCAGCCCGGCACGCCCAAGGAATTCCCGGCCAAGTCGAACGCCAAGCGCTACTTCTGGAAGCTGAACTACAGCATCAACCAGAACCACCGCCTGCAGGTGCAGACGCACGACGACTTCTACGAGATTCCCGGACCGCGCCGCGGCCGACACGGCGCCGAGCACCCTCGGCCTGAACTGCGGCCACAACCCCTCGCCTGGCGTGCTCTACACGGCGGTGCTCAATCCGACCACGGTGTTCGAGGCGCGCTACTCGGGCTTCTACGGCACCGCCGACACCCTGCCGCTCAACGGCGGCCCGAAGATCGCCCGGCGATTCCAGGACCTCGACACCGGCAACGTCACCGGCGGCATCTACTACTGGTACGACGGCAAGTCGTTCAAGACCGCGTTTGCCGGCAAGATGACCAAGTACGCCGACAACTTCCTGGGCGCCCAGCACGACTTCAAGGTGGGCGTGCAGTACAACAGCGGCGGCGGCGAGTCGCTGAACGGCTACAACGACTACATCTACACCTACGGCAGCACCCCGGCCTACGGCTACACGCAGGACCCGTTCTGGCGCGGTGGCCGGCTGCGCGCGCATGGGCGTGTATGTGGACGACACCGTGCGCGTGGGCCGCGTCACCTTCAACGCCGGCGTGCGCTACGACTACAGCAAGGGCTACTTCAACTCGTTCCCGCTGCTCGACCGCAACGAGAACGAGGTCGGCCGGTCCAAGGCCGTGGACAAGCTGTTCGACTGGAGCGTGTTCTCGCCGCGTCTCGGCGCCACGGTCAAGCTGAACGAGGCCGGCACCACGCTGCTCAAGGGCAGTGTCGGGCGCTACTACCGCGGCATGGTGACGGGCGAGTTCGACAACGCCACGCCGTCGATCGCGCCGCGCTACATCTTCGACGGCATCTACACCGCGGCGGGCGCGCCCATCGGCACCTCGCTGGTGAGCGACAACTCGCAGATCCGGATCGATCCGGGGTTCGAGAACCCGTACACCGACCAGTTCATCGTGAGCTTCGAGCACCAGCTCTCGAGCCGCATCGGCGTGGCCGTGAACGGCGTCTACAAGAAGAGCGACAACCAGTCGGGCTGGCGCGACATCGGCGGCACCTACGCCAACGTGCAGCGCACGGCCGAAGGCAAGACCTTCGACCTGCAAGCAGCTCACGAGCGGCGCGGCCAGCCGTCTCTTCCAGCTCACCAATCCTGGCGACCTGTCGAGCACCTACAAGGGCGTGCACTTCCAGGTGAACAAGCGGATGTCGAACCGCTGGCAGGGCACCTTCGGGCTCACGCTCTCGAAGAGCGAAGGCACCCTCGGGCTCGACCAACGCCCGCAGCGCGGCCGACCGAGCAACGCCAACAGCACCGCCGGCGTGTTCGGCCAGAACCCGAACGACTACGTGAACGCCGACGGCCTGCTGATTGGCGACCGCCCGGTGGTCTTCAAGGCCAGCGGCGTCTACGAGATCGGCTGGGGCGTCACGGTGGCCGGCAACTACGGCTTCCAGTCGGGCCGGCCGTGGGGCCGCGAGGTGCGCTTCAACGGCCTCGTGCCCGGCGCCACGCGCGTGCTCTACGAGCCGTTCAGCGGCGACCGCCGCGTGAAGCCGCTCAACCAGCTCGACGTGCGGCTCGAGAAGGCGCTCAGCTTCTCGGACGGCAGGATCGAGGGCGCGGTGTTCGGCGACCTGCTGAACTCGCTCAACAACGACGGCACGCAGAGCGTGCTCGACCGCCGCTCGACCAGCGCCAACTTCGGCGTGGGCTCGTCGTTCGTGCTGCCGCGCCGCCTGATGATCGGCGCGAAGTTCCGGTTCTAAAGACAGGGGCTAGGGACTCGGGGCTGGGGACTAGGGTTTCCAGAACCGGACGAGACACGGCAAAGGGGCGGCTCTTCGGAGTCGCCCCTTCGCTTGTACGGCGCACGAGCGGCCCACCGGGTTCGCGCCGCGGCAGACTGGCGTCGCGCTGCAAGGCTGTCGCGCGGATGCGCTCAGCGCGGCAGGGCGGCGAGGCGCTGGGCGAGGGTGGCGGTGAGTTCCGCGTCGCCGGCGCTCGCGGGCGAGGGACACGGCGCGTTCCAGCGCCTGGCGCGCGTCCACGGGCTGGCCGGCCGCGGTGAAGGCCATGGCGAGCGTGTCGAGCAGGCGCGGGTCGCGGCCGCCGGTCATCTGGGTGAGCTGCGCGGCAATGGCCAGGGCGTTGCCGGGATCGCGCAACGACACGGGCTCGGCGGTGAGCAGCAGGCGGGCCAGGTTGTTGGCGAGGCCCACGTCGTTGGGATGCTGCGTCTGGATGCGCGTGAGCAGGGCGATGGCCTCGGCGGTGCGATTCATCGCCACCCACCCGAACGCCAGCGCGTTGGCCACGGCCGGGTCGACGCTGCCGGCCGCCACGCCCGCTTCCAGATCGGGCACGCCCTGGCGGATGTCGCCGAGCGCCACGCGGGCCATGCCGCGGTTGGTGCGCGCCTGCACGCGCGCGGGATCGAGCTGCAGCACGCGGTCGTAGCCGGCCACCGCCTGCGCCAGGCGTCCGGCCTGGGCGGCCTGGTCCGCTGCCGTCTGGGCCTTGTCGGCCTGCAAGCCTGCGAGCGCGCGCTGGGCCAGCGCGTGATCGGGCACGAGCGCCACCAGCCGTGCGTACTGCTGGATGGCCGCATCGGGCAGGCTGGCCGCTTCGAGCGCCTGACCGAGGTTGTAGATCGCCACGTCGTTGTCACCGTCGAGGGCCACGGCGCGCGCCCACAGCGACACCGAGTCACGCCAGTAGCCGGCCTGTGCGGTGGCCATCGGGCCGAGTACGACCGCCGCTGCGCCGGCGGCCACCAGGCCGAGACGACGCACGCGCCGGTGTCGCCCGCGCCAGCGCTGCCGCGAGGGCCACGGTGAGCACCATTGCCGGCAAGTACATGTAGCGATCGGCCGTGGCCTGCACGCCTGACGGCATCAGGCCGACCACCGGCAGGAGCAGCAGCAGGTAGCTGCCCCACACGGCGGCCACGGCCCGCCACGACGTGAAGTGGCGCGTGGCGGCCACGAGCGCCATCACCGCCATGGCGCTGAGCAGCGGCACGCCCCAGTCGGGCTGTGGATCGCGGGGCAGCACGTCGAGCGGCGAGAGTCCGGCTGGCATCACCGTGCGCCACAGGTAGAGGCCGGGATTGAGCAGCGTCCACGCCAGGCGCGGTCCGAGCCCGATGTCGCCGAGCGCTTCGACGTCGCGAGCACCGGCCTCCACGATCGCGAGCGGCACCGCGAGCGCCGCAAACGGCGCGGCGGCACGGAACAGCGCCTGGGTGGTGCGGCGGCTGGACGCGGCATCGGCGCGTGCCAGGGCCACGAGCACGAGCGGCAGCAGCGGCGCCGTCACGCGGAAGAGTTGCGATATGGCAAAGGCGCCGAAGGCCGCCCACCATAGCGCCGCGCGGCCACCGCGGGTCCACTGCACCCAGCACCCGACGGCCACGAGCAGCGGGGCGCACGACAGCAGGTAGGGCAGGGCGCTGGCCCAGGCGATGGGCTCGACGCGCAGCGGGTGCACGGCGAAGACCGCCGTGACGGCGGCGGCCACCCACCAGTCGCCCTCCGAGCCGTCGCCGCGGTTGGCCACCAGGGCCGCGACCCACACGAGCAGGCCGACGTTGAGCACGTGCAGCGCCAGGCTGGTGGCGTGCACGCGGGCCGGTTCGGCGCCAGCCAGGCCGGCGTAGGCCAGCCACGAGAGCGGCTGGTAGTGGTTCATGTGCGCCGTGGTGAAGGCCCACGACGCGAGCGCGGTGCCCGACCGGCGCAGGGCGTCGTTGTTGACGAGCACGTCGAGGTCGTCCCAATTGACGAAGCCATTGGCCAGCACCGGCCAGAACACGGCAACGGTCGCGGCGGCCAGGGCAGCCACGGCGAGCACGCGGCCGAGACCCTGCCACGCCAAAGCCCCGTCGTCGTCAGCGGGGCGACGGCGGGCCTGGCGCGCCAAAGCCCCGACATCCTCAGCAGGGCGACGGCGGGTCATCGCGACAGTTCCGCGAGGCGTTCGCGCGCCGGACGGAACGACGGGTCGAGGGCCAGCGTGCGCGTGAACCACTCGCGCGCCTCGGCCCTGCCGGCACGCTGCAGCACGAGGCCGAGATTGTAGGCGTAGCGCGCGTTCTTCTGATCGCGTTCGATCGCCTGGCGAAACGCCTGCGCTGCCTCGTCGTTCTTGCCCGAGCCGCCGAGCACCATGCCGAGCGAGTTCCAGTAGTCGGCGATCGCCGGGTCGAGCGTCGTGGCCTGCTGGAAGAGCGCGAGGGCGGCGTCCGGCTCACGCTGGCCGAGGCGCAGCTCGCCCATGCGCCAGCGCACCAGGGCATCCTTGGGCGCCAGCTCCGCCACCTTCTGATAGGCGGTCAACGCGCGCGCCGGGTCGCCGAGGGTCTGCCAGACCTGCCCCTCGCGGTCGAACAGGATCGGCTCGTTGGGCGCATCCTTCTGGCCCTGCTGCAGCGCGGCGATCGCGCCCTTCAGGTCCTTGCGCGCGAGGCGCGCGTCGGCCAGGCTGACATGCGCCTGCGTGAACGCCGGCATGATGGCCAGGCTGCGCGTGAAGCTCGCCTCGGCCTCGCGATGGCGTCCGAGTCCGGCCAGCGCCTCGCCTAGGTAGAAGTGCAGTTGGAACGAATCGGCGCCGACGGCGCGCAGGCGGGTGAAGCGCGCGAGCGCTGTCGGCGTAGCGGCCCGATTGCAGCAGCGCGAGTCCCTCGCGCATGAGGCCGCTCAGCAGGCTGAACTCCGCGATCTTGTCTTTCGGATCGGCGCCTTGCGCCACCGAATCCTTGGGCGCGCCTGGGCTCACGTAGCCCAGGGCGCCCAGCTTCTGCAGCGTGTCGGCCGACACGGCGGGCCGGCTGGCGGGGTCGAGCGCGTGTTCACGTTCGGCCTTCAGCGCGCCCTCGAGCGCGGCCCTGAGGCGCCGGGCCGTGGCCGGTGTTGCTGGTCGAGAGGTCGCGCGTCTCGCCGGGATCGGCGGCCAGGTCGTAGAGCTCGGGCCGGGGCGCGAGGATGTACTTCCACGGGCCGTCGCGCAGCACCCGCAGGTCGCTCCACTGATAGTGGATGAGCGGCGTGAGCGACTCGGCGTAGGTGGTGCGCGGCGCGGCCGGCTCGCCGCGCGTGATCGGCGCTGCCAGACTCTGGCCGGTCACGCCCGGCGAGCGCCGGAAGGCCGAGCAGCTCCAGCACGGTCGGCGTCGTGTCGACCAGGCGAAACGTGCTGTCGAAGCGTGCGGCCGGCCGGCACCCCCGGACCTCGCATCACCAGCGGCACCTTGAGCGTGGTCTCGTAGGCGAAGAAGCCGTGCCCCGTCTCGCCGTGTTCGCCGAGCGATTCGCCGTGGTCGGCGGTGACGACCACGAGCGCGTCATCCCAGAGCTTGCGGGCTTCGAGGCTGGCGCGCAGCCGGCCGAGCAGCGTGTCGGTCCACGCCACCTCGCCGTCGTAGGGCCGATCGGCGAACTGCGCCGCGAAGGGCGCGGGGGGCTCGTAGGGGTCGTGCGGGTCGTAGAGATGCACCCACAAGGCCGTGCGCGCGGCTGACGCGTCGGCGCCGCGCGTGGCCAGCCACTGGTCGACGCGCGCCAGGGTGTCGTCCCCGCGCCGTTGCGCCTGACTGAGCGACGCCGCGCCATCCTGGCCGCCGGTCTCGGCCAGGTCGTCGTAGTGATCGAAGCCGCGATCGAGGCCTGAGGACGAGGCCAGCACGAAGGTCGAGACGAAGGCCGCGGTCGTGAAGCCCTGGGCCTTCAGTAGTTCGGCCAGGGTCGGGATGTCTTTGGCGAGCGGCAGCGAGATGTTGTCGCGCACGCCGTGGTCGGCCGGATAGCGGCCGGTGAAAAGCGAGGTGTGCGAGGGCCGGGTGATGGGCACGTGTGTGGTGGCGTCGAGGGCACGCGTGCCCTCGCGGGCCAGGCGATCGAAGTTCGGCGTAGGCACCGTGGTGTTGCCGTAGGCGCCGAGGCGGTCGGCCCGTAACGTGTCGATCGTGACGATCACCAGATGCCGCGGCACCGCGGTCGCTGCGGGCGGCGGCGCGGTGGCACGGTTGCAGCCGGACAGCGCCAGCAGCGCGAGGCCGATGGTCAGCGCGCCAGCACGAGTCGCCGAGGTCACCGGCGCTGCTCCAGCCGCCGGGCCAGCGCCACCTGACGCGCGGCCTCGTTCTCGCGGCCCATGCGCGAGTAGATGTCGGCCAGCACGTAGTGTCCGAGCGGCGCAATCGACGGCTGTGGCGTGCGCGCGAGCCCGTCTTTGGCCGCGCGTTCGGCGGCGGGCAGGTCGCCGCCGTCGAGCAGCGCCTTGGCCAGATACAGATAGCCCTCGGCGAACTCCGGCCGGGCGTCGACGGCCGCGCGGAAGCGGGTGGTGGCATCGGCGAGGCGGCCTTCCTTCAACAGAAGCTTGGCCAGATTGAATTGCGCGCCATAGTTCTTCGGGTTCTTGGCGGCCTCCGCTTCGTACGCGGTCCGGGCGCCAGCGGCATCGCCGCGCTGCTCGGCGACGAGCGCCAGGTTGTACTGCCCGCGCGGCACGTCCGCACGCAGAGCCACGGCTTCTCTCAGCGCCTTCTCGGCGGAGTCGAACTGCTTCAACTCCAGATGCGCTTCGCCTACCTTCACGAGAAACGGCGCCCGATCGACGTCGAGGGCGAGACCGCGCGTGAGCACCTCGAGCGCCTTGGCCGGCTCGCCGCGCTGCATGTAGACGTCGCCGAGCTGGAAATGCGCGCGTCCGCTGCGTGGGTCGAGCTGCTGCGTGCGCTCGAAGCCGACGATGGCTTCGTCGGTCTTGCCGAGGGCGCGGTAGGCGAGCGCGAGGTTGTAGGTCGAGAGCAGATGCGCGGGGTCGAGCGCCAGCGCCCGCTGATACGCGGCTGCCGCCTCGGCCTGTTTGCCGGCCTTCGCGTAGATGTTGCCGAGGCGCGAATGCGCCTCGATGATGTCGGGGTCGGCGGCGAGCGCCTGCTGCACTTTGCGCGCCGCCTCGTCGTAGCGCGCTGCCTCGGAGTCGGAGCCGGCCAGTTGCAGCAGATTGTAGAGCTCGATGGCGTCCTTGGGGTCGCGCCGGGGCCGCTCCACGAGATTCACGGCACTGCTGCTGCCCACGTAACCCAAGGCGCGCAGGCGCTGCTCGGCGGCGGCGTCGACCGGCTGCGGACCCTTGGTGGCCTCGGCGCGCGTGGTTTGCGCGACGAGCGCGCGCAAGGCGCGCTCGAGCGTGTCGGCTCGCGCCGCTTCTGTGGGCGCCAGGTTGTTGAGCTCACCAGGGTCGGCCACCACGTCGTAGAGTTCACGGCGCGGGGCCTGGATGAACTTGTAGCGGCCATCGCGCACGGCGCGCAGCTCGCTCCAACCGTAGTGGAACCGCGGATACCAGGATTCCGAGAACGCGAGCAGGGCCTGGCGCTGCCCGTCGAGAACGGGACGAAGCGACGCGCCCTGCACCGCGGCGGGGATCTCGACGCCAGCGAGCTCGAGCACGGTCGGCATCACGTCGATGATGCGCACCTGGTCTGGCACCACGCGCGTGGCCACCCCAGGTCCGGCGATGATGAGCGGCACCTGCACGGAGGCGTCGTAGACGAAGAAGCCGTGTGACTGCTCGCGGTGTTCGCCGAGTTGCTCGCCGTGGTCCGACAGCAGCACCACGATGGTGTTGTCGAGACGCCCGTCGGTCGAGAGGGCCGCCAGCAGGCGGCCCACCTGACTGTCAGCGTAGGCCACCTCGGCGTCGTAGGCGCCGTCGCGCGTATCCGGAAACTGCTGCGCGAACGCGGCGGGTGCGGCATACGGGGTGTGTGCGTCGTAGAGATGCACCCAGGCGAAGAAGGGCCCGTCGCCCGGCTGCTTCAGCCAGGTGGTGGCGGCGTCGACCACCTCGGCGCCGGGCCGCTGGATGGCGTCGAGGCCGGGGCCGACGTCTTCGCTGAGGTCGAACTCGTCGAAGTAGTGGTCGAAGCCCTGCGCGATGCCCCAGCGCGCGTCGAGCACGAATGCGCCCACGAAGCCGCCGGTGCGGTAGCCGCGGCCCTTGAGCACCTCGGCCAGGGTCGTGACGGCGTCATCCACGTAGAAGCCGGTGTTGTCGCGCACGCCGTGGGTGGTGGGCCAGGTGCCGGTGAAGAGGCTGGTGTGGGCCGAGAGCGTGAGCGGTGTGGTGGTGGTGGCCGAGGCAAAGCGCGCGCCACGGGCGGCCAGGGCATCGAGCACCGGCGTCTTGGCCGCGGCGTAGCCGTAGCTGCCGACATGATCCGCCCGCAGCGTGTCGAGCGTGATGACGAGCACGTTGGCCGGTCCGCGATTGGCACGGCCACAGGCGCTCAGGCCGGCCAGACCCACGAGGAGCGTCGCCGCTGCGACGGCACACGCCCGGACACGAACAGGGAACATCCCCGCATTGTACCAATCGCCGGGCAGCCCCGAGTCCCCGAGTCCCCAGCCCCAGTCCCCAGTCCCTGCTCTAGATCACGACGCCGAGCGGCTTCCTCAGCGCGAGCACGAACGCAAAGCTGGCGGCCAGGTAGACCACGAGCCAGTGCGCCTCGAAGCCCAGCACGGGGATCGACTGCTCGGCGTAGTCCACGCGGATCGCAGCCACCGGTGAATCTCCCGGTACGGGCGGCTCGGAGGGATACAGCAGCTGCGTTACGAGGTCCGCGCCTTCGCGAGCGGGTGAGCGGCGCGCCGGGCCCTGGCCCACGTAGACGGTCTTCTCCACGGCAGGGCTGCCGGCCGGCTGCACGCGCAGCACATAGGCGCCGGATTCGCGCGGCACCACGCGCCATACCACCTGCTGCAGCGTCGGGAAGTACATCCCCGGCCCGTCGCCCTCCAGCCCCGAGAGGGCAAGGGTGGGCAGCACGTGTGGGGCCGGGCCGCGCAGGTCGGCCGTGACGAGCGTGGGCTGACCCGGCTCGAGGCCGGAGTAGCCGTACCAACTTTGCACCTGAGCGATGGCGAGCGTGAGCGGCAGAGCCGTGATCACGAGCGGCAGCAGCGACAGCCAGATGTAGGCGCCGTTGTGGCGCAGCAGCGACCCTTGCGCGCGCAGCAACGCCCGCACGTCGTCGTTGTAGAGCCGCATCTCGAGCAGGTCGGCGTGGATGCGGCGCTTGGCCGCGGCCATCTGGGTCTGGTTCGACGCCACCTTCATCACGCCCAGTACGACCAGCGCCGTGACGAACGCCAGCGCGAGCAGCACCACGAGCGGCGGCACGCCCGCAAGCGGGCCCAGTACCGCGTCGGCAGCGCGCACGAGCAGGGCGTTCAGGGTGGTCATCGCGTTACGACAGGTAGCCCAGGCCCTTGAGCTTCTTCTTCAGCTCCTCTTCCGATTCCGAGCCCTCGAGCAGCTTCAGTTCCTTCTCGAGGGCGTGCGTGATGAACTCGTCCACCGACGAATAGCCGGCCAGGTCGGCATAGCGCTTCACCTTGGCGAGCAGGGCCTTGTCGAGCTTGACGTTGCCTCCGAAGATCACTGGCGGGTCCTCCGTGCGGGGAAGTCGGTGATGCCGAACTCGGCGAGAATCGCCGCGGCCAGCGTCTGCAGGCTGGGCGCGGCCTTGGCGAGCGGGCGGCTCGTGAAGAGCACGCCCGGCACGTGCGCCGGGATCCATGCTGTGGTCGCCGCTCCAGTTCTCGGTGTTGTCGCTGAACACGTCGGCCGCCACGATGCCGAGTGCCGAGTCGCTGGCCACCCGCGTGCCGCGGGCGTAGCCCACGACGATGTCGGGCGAGATGGCCGGATACGCGTGCCCGGCGTAGGCCTGCGAAGCCACGAAGGCCTTGGTCACGGCCGGCACGCCGGTGGCCGGGTCGATGGCAGCCTGCAGCTTGGCGGCGATCTCGGCGGCGAGGGCCTCGCGTTCGGCCGCCGGCACGATGCCCTTGCCTTCGCGTCCCTGGGTGTTGACGTAGATGCCATTCAGGCCCACGGCGTAGGCGCGCGTCTTCGTCCAGTCGACGCCCGAGAGGCCGGGCGCCAGACCGGCCCGGGCGCTCGTCAGCACGAGGTAGCCGGCATCGCGCAACCAGCTGTTGATGTTCACGGCGCGGCGCCACGAGGCAAAGCCGTGATCCGACATCACGACCAGCAGGTCGTTCGGGCCCAGCCGCGCGGCGGTCGCCCCCACCACGCCGTCCATCTCGGCGTAGAGGTCTTCCACCACGGAGCGGTAGGGCGCGTCGGCGGCGGTGTAGGCCGGATGCTCCGGGTCCATCGCGCGCCACATCACGTGCGACACCTGGTCCACGTGGCCGAAGTAGTAGAAGAGCAGGCCGTCGGTGAAGCGGTCGAGCACGTAGTCGAACTGCTGCCGGTTCTCGGCGGCGGTGATGCGGGCCTGGGCCAGCAACTCGTCGGGCGAGAGCGTGCCGGCGTTGCGGGCGCGCGTGTCTTCGGGCATGCCCTGCGTGTAGAACCGGCCGCTGGCCCGGGCCAGTTCAGCCGCGTAGTCCGTGGGCGTCGAGATCGGCAGGGCCGGGGCCATCGGGTCGAGGTTGATCGGGCTCACGTAGAGTTCGAAATAGGGCGTGAGGCTCTTCAACAGGAAGCGCACCTCGCCCGGCAGCGTCGACATCGGCAGCAGCTCGAGGCCCACCGGCACCCACGAACTCCATTGGCCCACGCGCAGCACGCGCGTTTCGTTGCCGACGACCAGCTTCACCGCCCGATTGGCCTGATCGACGTGGGCGGCGAAGCCGACGGTGAGCGGCGTGGGCGCCACCAGATACGGATTCTGCGGGCCCTCGATGGCGCCACGGGCCACGCCGTCGATCACGTCGATGGGCTGCACCACGCCGCCCGACACGTCCTTCCGCTCGAACACCTCGGGGCGCGACGAGAACAACGTGAAGATGCCGTAGGTGCCCAGCATGTCGGGCGTGCCCATGCCACTCAGCTCGCGCGTGGCCGTGCCCGAGGGCGGAAAGTTGGCGGGCATGCGCATGATGGTGGTCTCGACACCGCGCGCCTCGAGCACCTCCCAGAACGCCGTGCCGCCACGCAGCAGCTCCACGCGGCCAGACGACAGGGGGAACTGATAGCCACCGAGGGTCAGCATTCGACTCGGCGGTACTGTGCGCGACGTGGAGAGAAACGACTCGAGCGTGGCCGGCTCGCGATGGATGAAGTCGAAGATGCCGTGTTCGCCCGGGTCGAGACCCGTGATGAAGGTGGACCAGGCCACCGGGCTGAGCGGCGGCGTGGACGTGGCCAACGCGTTGAAGGTGCCCTTCGCAGCGAGCGCCGACAGATGTGGCAACCGTCCGCGGGCCATGAGCTCTTGCGCCAGGTGGAAGTCGAAGCCGTCGATGCCGAGCACGACCACGCGGCGGCCCGTGGTGACGTGCGTCGGGCCGCACGCCCCGGCCAGCGCCGCCACCATGGCCATCATGGCCACGAGTGCGCCGCGCCTGCTCACGACGCCACAGCCCACGGCCGGCCGTCCATGTGCGCCGGCGGCTGCAGTCCGAACAGCTGCAGCGCGGTGGGCGCGATGTCCACGATCGAGAGGTCGCCGTTCACCTCGACCTTGCGGTTGCAGAACATCACGCCCGGCACCAGCCGCGGGTCGATGCAGTGGTCGCCACTCCACGCCTTGGTGTTGTCCTCGAACACTGGGCCGGACACCATGCCCGTGGCGCAATCCCACGACGTGCGGTAGCCGGCGTTGTAGCCGATGATCAGGTCCGGCGCGTTCTCGCGGTAGGGGCCGTCGTAGATCACGGCGGTGTCGAAGGCCTCGCGCACGCCGATGTCGCCCCCCTCGGCGTCGGGCAGGCTCGCGAGCTTGGCGATGATCTCGGCCTTGAGCGCGGCGGCCTCGGCGCCTGGCGTGACGATGCCGGATTGCTCGCGCCCCTGCAGGTTCAGGAACATCCCGCTGAGTCCCAGGCAGTAGGCACGGGTCTTCGACCAGTCCACGTCACGCAGCCACTCGGTGGATCCGTCGGTGCCGTCGCGGAGCGTGAGGTAGCCCTCGCGCCGCAGCCACGCGTTCAGATTGACGCCGCGGCGAAAGGCGCTGAAGCCGTGGTCCGAGATCACCATCAGCACGTCGCGTGGCCCAAGCGATTGCCGCACTTCGCCCACGAGTGCGTCGTTCTTCTGATACAGCGCGCGAATCGCATGGCGGTGCGCGTCCGGCACCGTGGCTCGATGCTGAGGATTCCGTTCGTCGATGTAGCGCCAGAACATGTGCTGGATGCGGTCGGTGGCGTCGAACACGCACACGAGCGCGCCCGAGCGCAGCTTCTCGAGCGCGCTCAGGAACATCGTGCGGCGCTCGTCGTCGATGTCGTGGGCCTGCTGCAGGAAGGTGGCGTCGTCGGTGACGCCTTCGTTGAGCGCCCAGGTGTCTTCGGCGAGGCCGAGCGTGGCAAACGGCCCGTGGCGCTTGGCCAGGTAGCCCGCGTAGTAGCTGGGATGCGAGATGGGCATCGCCGGCTGTTCGGGGTCGAGGTTGATGGGCGACACGTAGAGCGAGAAATGCTCGCCGAGTTCCAGCACCTGAAAGCGCGCGATGCCCGAGACGGTCACGCCCGGAGCCGCCTTGAAGGCCATGGGCACCCAGTCGCTCAACTGCCCGGGCGCCAGCGACACGGTGGTGTCGCCGAGCGTGAGCTGCGCCCGTGCGGCCGGGCGGTCGAGCCGAATGGCCAGCGGCGTGGTGAGCGGCGGATGGCCCTTCACGAAGCCGTTGTCAGGGCCGGTGATCACCGTGGTCGATCGCCTCGTCCGTGCACCTCCACCGGCACGCGGATGCCGCCTTCCTTGAAGCGGCCACTCGCGGGTCGCGTCGTGAAGAGCATGAAGGTGCCCTGCGTGCCGAGCAGGTCGGGCACGCTCATGGCGCTCAACTCCGCGCCGTAGAACCGATCGGGCGGAAAGGTGATGGGCACCCGCAGGATGGTGCTCCAGATGCGCCGCTCGCCGAGGATGGTCCAGAACGGCTTCGAGCGCCGCAGGTTCGTGAGTTCGGGGCGGTGGCGCGGGAAGAGGTACTTGCCGAACGAGAAGTATTTCTCGACCGTGCCGATACGCGTGGACGACAGCATCGGCAGGTAGGTGCGCCGATCGCGGTCGAGGAAGTCGAAGATGTTGTGGCGCGCGGGATGGGTGCCAGTGCTGAACGACGACCACGCCACTGGCGACAGCGCCGGATAGGTCGTCTGCAAGCGGCGGTAGGTGCCCTGCGCGGCCAGCGCCGCGAAGTTGGGCAACAGGCCCTCCTGCAGGAACTGATCGGTGAGCGTAGGGTCCTGTCCATCGAAGCCGAGCACGATGAAGCGGTCGATGGCGGCGGGCGGTGGTCCGGTGCGGCGGACCACGCGCCACAGCGCGCGGAACGGCCACGCCAGGATCGAGGCGGCCACGGCCAGCATCGTCACCAGGATGACCAGGAACGACGACATCACCGCGAAGCCGGCGCCGGGGCCGATGTACGCAGCGGCCGGCGCAGGCGCGAGCAGCACGCCGGCGGCCAGCACGAGGCCAACACGCGTGTGTGGTACAAGTCTGGCCATGCGGGTGCGCAGCGACGGCAGCATGTGTCGGAACGGTATTGTACTGCCCGGACTGGCGGCGCAGACCGGCGGCGGGCGCCGACGATGATTGGCGCGATGGTGGGCGGGTGGCTGCGCCGCTGGCGCTATGGCCGGCCGATCGTGGTCGTGTCGGGGCTGCCGAGGTCGGGTACCTCGATGATGATGCGCATGCTCGAGGCCGGCGGCGTCAAGCCCGTGCAGGACGGCGTGCGCGCGGCCGACGACAGCAACCCGAAGGGCTATTTCGAGTTCGAGCCGGTCAAGGGCCTCGACAAAGACGGCGACCTGTCGTGGCTGCCCACGGCCCGCGGCAAGGCCGTCAAGATCATCTCGTTCCTGCTCACGTGGCTGCCCGAAGACTACAACTACGCGGTGATCTTCATGCATCGCCACGCCGACGAGATCATCGCCTCGCAGCACGCCATGCTGTCCGCGCGGGGCGAAGCCGTGGCCGAGGGCGATGCGGCTCGGTCGCACGAGGTGTTTCGCCACCACCTGGCGCAGGTCGAGCGCTTCATGGCCGGCCGCGCCTGCTTCCGCGTGTTGCCGGTGCAGTATCACGAGGTGATTGCCGCGCCCGATGCGGCCGCGTCACGAGTAGCCGCCTTTCTCGGTCAGCCCCTCGACACCGCGGCGATGGCCCGTTCGGTGGAACGGCAGCTCTATCGCAACCGCATCACGCCCGCCTAGGGCCGCCGGCGCGCGAACGCCGCGCGAAAGCCCACGAGCACGAGGCTCAGCACCAGCGTGACCGTGTTGGCCACGATGATCGGCCCCGACTCGCGGGCGAGGCCGAACACGAGCCACAGCAGCACCCCAGACGTAAAGGCCGCCAGCATGCCGGGCGAGAGGTCGTCGGCCGACTTGGTGCGCCAGACGCGCACGATCTGCGGCACCCACGCGGCAGTCGTGAGCGAGGCCGCCGCATAGCCGATGGCGTCGATGGTGCCGGGCGAGAGCGGTGTGGGCATCGTGCCTCCAGTATCGCGCACCAAGGCCGGGCGGCGGCTTTCGCGTGAAGGTGTGAGGGCCTCGGCGCTAGAATGCCCGGCATGGTGAGACGGCTGGCGACGCTCGGGGGAATGGCTGGAGCCCTGGTGGTGTTCTGGTGGCTGTCGGCGAATCGTCCGAGTCCGTCGAGCGGCGGTGTTGCGCCGGACGCATCGCCGCTGCAGTGGGTGGCGACCGCGCGTCAGCAGGGCATCGTGGGCTATCGCGATCCGGCGGTGGCCATTGCGCCCGGCGGCCTGGTGCTGGCTTATTCGGAAGGCCGCGTGCTGCGCGTGGCCACCGTGGGTGGTGGCGTGGACGTCTCGTCCACGATGGGCCTCGGCCAGATCCGCCATGTGGCGTGGATCGACAACCGCCGCGTCATCTTCGAAGATGGCGGGGCCGCGGCGCGCTGGCAGCTGCACGAGATCGGCGTGGGCACGCGGCCGCTCTGGCCGAAGGACACGCTCCAGAGCGGTGGCGCGTCGAGCGGTACGACGCTGGCGGCGAACAGCCTGCGCCAATTGAGCGTGAGTCCCGACGGCGTGTGGGTGGCGGGACTTGTCGCGGGCCGCGAGGGACCGGAGCTGTGGCGTGTGCGCCTCGACGGCCAGGAGCTATGGCGTTCGCCCATCACCACGGGCCGTCCGTCGTGGCCGGCCTGGGCCTCGGCCACCGAGATGGCGTGCGTGCTCGCCACGCCCGAAGGCGAGGGCGTGTCGTCGCCGTGCGGCACGCCGCCGCTCGTGACGGCACCGGCCTTGCGGGTGTCGGGTCCCATCGCGTTCTCGCCCGACGGCGGCACCATCTACGCGGCTGCCGCGAATCCGCGCGGCTTCGTCGATCTGTGGCGGGTGGCCAGGGCCACCGGCACGGCGGTGCAGGTCACGCACACCGCCCGCGATAGCTACGGCCCGTCGGTGGCGCGCGACGGCTCGGTGATCTACAAGACGCAGGAATACCGCACGCATCTCGGCGAATGGCGCAACGGCGCGGTGCAGCCGCTCACGACGTTCCAGGCCGAAACGCCGTGGTGGCATCCCACGCTGCCGCTCGTGTCGATGACCTACGGCACGTGGCGGCGCCAGATCGACGACGCGAAGTATCCCGACATCGCGCAGGAAGTCGGCGTCATCGATGTGTCCGCGGGCCTGCCGGCGGAACGACCCGCCCAGGTGATCGCGGCATCCGCTTCCGAAGATCAAGGCATGGCGTGGTCGCCCAACGGCACGTGGATCGCCTTCCACTCGCATCGCGAGATGTCCGACGACGTGTGGCTGCGGCCCACCGACGGCAGCCAACCGGACCGCCGCATCACCATGCTCGGCCGCGGCGCCGAAGTGGGGTGGCCGCGCTGGGCACCGAGCGGCAAGACGCTGCTGCTCGATGGCACGAACCCGGCGGGGGAATCGGTGATGTTCACCATCGGCCTGGATCAAGACACCGGGCAGGTCACGTCAGCCCTGACCGAGCTGGCTGCGCCGGGCTTCGAGATCACGCACGGCGAGTGGCTGCCCGATGGGCAGCGCGTGGTGGCCATCGCCAAGGAAGGCCCAGGGCGTCATGCGGTGCTGCTCATGCCGGCCGCGGGAGGGGCCGCGCAGGTGCTGCATCGCTTCGCGACGGAGCACGACTTTCCCGGGCTGAGCGTGGCCCCCGATGGATCGACGTTCACGTTCGTGGCGCCGGGGAGCAACGGGTTCTACCAGTTGTTCCGGCGCGGCCTCAGCGGCGGCCCGGTGGAGCAGCTCACCTTCGACCCCTCGCACAAGACACAACCAGCCTGGTCGCCGGATGGCGCCAGGCTGGCGTTCACTGCATGGAGTTACGACGCGTCGATCTGGCGCCTCGCGCGGTAGCCGGCGCGGTCGCCCGCGAGCACGCCCGCCGCGCTACTTCGACGCCACGAACATGATCTCGAGCATGCCGTCGGCGACCAGTCCGGTCTTCACGGTGGCGCGCGCCGGCAGGTCTTTCACGACCGAACGGTAGCCGGTGTTCATGGCCTCGAAGTTCTTCACATCGGTGATGTAGACGACGCCGTCGGCGACATCACCCCAGCCGAAGCCCGCCACCTGCAGGGTGCGGCCCACGCGCGCGAGGATCTCCTTGGTCTGCGCTTCGGTGTCGCCCTTGTTGGCGGCCGTGTTACCCAGCAGCCCCGACAGGTAGAGGCGCTTGCCGACCTTGACGGCACTGCTCAGGATCGGGCTCGGCTTGCCCGGGGTGCCGTCGGCGGCCGGGGTCGTGAACACCTGCTTCGGCAGGCTCGAGGCGATGAGCGTGATCTCCACCACGTTGGCGGTGCCCATGAGCGGCGCCACGACGGTGGCGCGGGCGGGCGGGTCCTTGGTGAAGACCGTGCGGTAGGTGTCGTTCATCTCCTGGAACTTCGTGGCGTCGGTGATGAACACTTTGGAGCTCACGACGTGGTCGAAGGTCAGGCCGGCTTCCTTCAGGATCTCGGCGGCGTTGTCGAGCACGGCCTTGGTCTGCACGCCCATCGGGCCCTCGACCACCGAGTTGTCCTTGCCGTTGCGCGAGACGAGACCGGCCAGGAACACGGTGGTGCCGCTCTTGATGCCGTAGCTGTAGGGGTTGGGCGACTTCATCCACGAGGCCGGGTGGATGACCTTGCGTTCGCCGCCGTTCGGGATGGCGATGGCCGAGATCTCGAGCAGCGCGCCGGGCACGACGAAGTCGGACACGATCGTGGTGCGGGCCGGCGGATCGGCCTTGAAGAACGTGCGGTAGACCTCGTTCATCGCCGCGAAGTCGGACGCGTTCTTGATGTAGACCTGCATCGAGGCCGCCATGGCCAGGCTCGACCCGGCCTTCTTCAGCGTCTCGTCGATGCTCTGCAGCACCTTGGTGGTCTGGTTCTTGATGTCGCCGTCGGCCACGATCGTGCCCGAGACGTAGACGAGTCCATCGGCCTTGGTGGCCGAGCTGAACGGAAACTGCGCCGGTCCGGCGAAGCGCTGCACCTGCGCCGTCATGCTGCCTCCGAGTCCGAGAATGCCGATGAGTCCTGCCGCCACCAGTCGTCGCACGTGATCCTCCTTCGCGCCGGGCCCATGACCCGGACGGCGTTCACTCTACCTCACCGCGCAGGCCGTGGGTTACACTGGCGTCGCACATGCCGTCGCCGAAGTCGCTGCCGAAAACCACCCGCCAACGCTCGAAACTCCATGGCTGGGGCGTGTTCGCGGGTGAGCCGATCAACAAGAACCGGTTCATCATCGAATACGCGGGCGAGCTCATCACCAACAAGGTGAGCGACAAACGCGAAGACGCCTACCTCAACGAGGGCTGCATCTGGGTGTTTCGCGTCAACCGCAATTGGTCGCGCGACGGCGCGGTCGACGGCAACAACGCGCGGTTCATCAACCACTCGTGCACGCCGAACGCCTACAGCTGGGTCGACACGAAGGAAAAGCGCGTCTGGATTCGCGCCGCCAAGGCCATCCAGCCCGGCGACGAACTCACCTACGACTACAACACGGAAGGCGACAAGACCATCCCATGTCGCTGCCGACCCGGCTGCAAGACCAAGCTCTGATTCGCCGCCCGTCCCGCGCCGCCGTGGCGCTCGTGGCGACGGGGCTGGTGCTCGGGCGCTCTGTCGTGGACGGCGCTGCTCGCCCAGTCCGCGCCGGCCGCCGCCGGCAGGCACCAGCCACGCTGGTGATCGAGTGGCCGTCGCGCCGCACCGCCACGGAAACCGGCAGGCCGCGTGCTCGACGCGCCCGTGCTGCCGGGCGCCGCTGGCGCAGGTGTTCGCGCTGGCCGCGGCGGTCGACGCGGGCCTGGTGTCGCCGACCTCCACGCATCTGTGCCGGCGCGTGGCCACGGCCGACGGCCGCCGCTTCGTGTGCACGCATCCCGATCTGGGAAGGCCGCTCACGCCCGCCGAAGCGCTGGCATATTCCTGCACCGACTTCTTCGTGCACCTGGCCGCGCGACTGCCACGAGCGACGTTGAACGACGTGCGTCGCCGCGCCGCCCTCGAGCCGGTGCCCGCGAACGCGCCATTTGCCTCGAGCGTACTGGGCCTGGCCGGCCCCACGACCTCGCCACGACAGCTGCTGAACGCGGTGGCGCGGGTGGCGGGAGTTGGTCCTGATCCGCCCGTCGTGCTGAAGGCGGCCACGCGCGCCGTCGTACGCGCGGGGCTCCGCGGCGCGCCTGGCTATGGCGCGGCGGCCACGCTGGCTGGCCGCGGTCAACCGGCGCTCGCCAAGGCGGCGACGTCGCCCTTGCCCAGTGGACGGGCGTTGGGACTGGTGGTGGCCTTTGCTCCCGCCGACGCGCCGACTCGCGCCGTGCTGGTGGCAGCGCCGAGCGGCGAGGGCTTCGATGCAACCGGGATGACCGCGCAACTGCTGGCGCCGGAGACAGCGCCGGTGGCCGCGACAGCACCGGCGCGCTCGACCACAGCAGCGGGGACGCCGCCGGCCGGCACACTGGCGCCGCCAGTCACTGACGCCATGCTGCGCGCCATCAGCGGCTCGCAGGTCGTGCGCGTGGGCGTGGCCCTGGCCAACGGCACGGTGCGCACCGACACGCTGCCCCTCGAGGAATACGTCGCGCGCGTCATCTCCGGAGAAGGGCAGCCGCGCGCGGGCGCGGCGGCGCACGAAGCCCTGGCCATCGTGATCCGCACGTTTGCCCTGGCCAACCGCCACCGGCACCGCGCCGAAGGCTACGATTTGTGCGACAGCACGCACTGCCAGGTGATGCGGCCGGCGCTGAAGGTGGCGCGCGAGGCAGCGCTGGCCACGGCTGGACGCGTCCTGCTCGACCGGGGCCAGCCGGCCTTCGTCTACTACTCGGCGCACTGTGGCGGCATTCCCGCGCTGGCCTCGGAGGTGTGGCCGAGCGCCGTAGACTACCCGCCGGGTGAGGCCCACGACGACGCCTGCGCGAACGAGCCGGCGTGGACGACCGAACTCACGCCAGCGCAGATCGAACGGACGCTGCGCGCGGCCGGCCTCAGCGGCCGGCGGCTGAAGGCGTTGTCGGTCACCGAGCGCACCACGTCGCAGCGCGCCGGCCGGCTGGCCGTGGATGGCTTCGCGCCCGCCACCGTGTCGGCGTACGAGTTCCGCATGGCCGTGGGCCGCACCCTTGGGTGGCAGCTCGTGCGCAGCACGGCCTTCGAGGTGACGCGCACGGACGACGGCTACCGCTTCCGCGGCGTCGGCTATGGCCACGGCGTGGGGCTGTGCGTGGTCGGCGCCGGCAAGCGCGCGGCGCGCGGCGAGACGCGCCGCGCAGATCCTGCAGGCCTACTTCGGCGACCTGGC
The DNA here is from genome assembly GCA_963814395.1 of uncultured Acidobacteriota bacterium. GTDB lineage: Bacteria > Acidobacteriota > Vicinamibacteria > Vicinamibacterales > UBA2999 > CADEFD01. Next base: position 672,240 of record CAWFCS010000013.1, on the reverse strand, counting down.
GCAGAGCACGGTGAGCGGAACGACGCTGACCACGGCGGCGAGAGCCCACGACCGGGCCGCAGATTGGCGCACCGCCGCTCCCCCAAATCGGTGCCGCACCCGTACCCCAGATGAGTGCGCCCCCTTCGGCGCCTGCGCCCCCACGGCCAGCCGATCCAGCCCCGGACATTCACCTCACGCTGCCGCCCCACGAAGAAGGGGAACGCGCATTCGTGTTGGAGCTGGTGCGTCGTGCCCGGCTCGACGTGGCCGCGCGGGCCGGCATTCCTGCTCCCTTCACCATGACGGTGACGGTGCACGCGTCGGTGGAGGCGTTCGGCCGCGGCACCGGTCAGCCCTGGTGGGGGGCGGCGTCCACCGTGGGCGCCGAGATCGATCTGCTGCCGCTCGCGGAACTGCGCCGCCGCGGCCTGCTCGAGTCGACGGTGCGGCAGGAAGTGGCCCACGTGCTGCTCGATACCCACTTGCTGACGCGTCCGGCGTGGGTGCGCGAAGGCGCGGCCATCTTCTTCTCGTCGCCGGCCGTGCCACCGCAGGCGCCCGGCGCGCGCGTGTCGTGTCCCAAGGATGCGGAGCTGTTGCGCCCGGTCTCGGGCGGCGCGGAGCGCGAAGCGTTCTCGCGGGCCGAGCGCTGCTTCCGCCGGCAGATCGCCCAAGGGCGCACCTGGCGCGAGGTGCGGTAGCCGGCCGGCACCGACCCGACCCGGAGCTACGTGGCCGAGGGGAAGACCACATCCACACCCACGCGTGTGCCGCCGGCCAGCATCTCGTCGAGACGCGCGCCAGCCTGCACGAGCGCGGTAGCGGCCACTACCAGGCGCAGCCCCAGGCCGGGCCGCATGAAGTTGAACGGCTCCCGCGAGAGCGGCGCCGCCCCCTCGAGTGCGTGGTGGAGCGCCACGCGCAGGTGTGCGGCGACCAGCCCGTCGGCCGTTGCCGTGAGGCTGAGCGTGACCTCCGCGCCGTGCTCGCGCGCCACGGCCGCGGCGACCGCCACCAGCGCGTCGGCCACGGCCGCGCGCGCGGCGGTCACGCGGAGTGAGACGTCGGCGTGGGAGATGGCCGTGAGGCGCAGGCCTTGCGTGGCCGCGGCGGCCCGCACGTCAGCCAGCAGCGTCTCGGGTGCCAGGTCGACGGGCGCGACCAGGTCGGCGCGCCAGGCGCTGGTGAGCCGGCTGGCGTCGTCGAGAATCTCCACCAGCCGGAGCTGCGCTCGTCGGGCGCCCGCCACGGCTTGCAGCTGTTCGGGGGTCAGCCGGTCCTGCGCCCGCTCGATCAACGTGAGGTAGCCGCCGATCACGCCGGCCGGCGCCCGCAGCTCGTGGCCGAGCAAGGAGACGAGGGCAGCGGCATCGCGCATCGGCATGTGCTGAACGTCACTATGGCCCGGCCTGTGCTGTCTGCCGGCCCAGCCGCGGCGGCGGGAATTTCGGCGCGCCGGCCGGGGTTGAAACGGCAGGGCCAACCCGAACATCTCAGCCAGAGACCGGACGACTCGCCGCCGCGGCTGGCCCGAAGGTATGATCGAGGCTCGTCTTCAACCCGAGGTGCATCACATGTTGATCAAGCAGGCGCCTGACCTCCGCGAGTCCGAGGTGACCCCCCGCGAGCTGTATCTCCGACGGCGCGAGTTCATCGGCGCGGCCGGCGCTGCCGCCGCGGCGCTGACCACTGGCGCCCTGGCTCCCGCCGCTGCCCACGCGCAGAATCCCGCCGCGCAGAAGCTGACCAACCTCAAGAAGAGCCCGTTCAATACCGACGAGAAGATGAACTCGTACCGGGACGTCACGACCTACAACAACTTCTACGAGTTCGGGCTCGACAAGGGCGACCCGGCGCGCCACGCCCATGCGCTCAAGCCGCGCCCCTGGACGATCAAGGTGGAAGGCGAGTGCGCCAAGCCCGGCACCTACAACATCGACGACATCATGAAGTGGTTCCCGCTCGAGGAGCGCATCTACCGCATGCGCTGCGTCGAGGCGTGGTCGATGGTGATTCCGTGGAACGGCTTCCCGCTGGCTGATTTCGTGAAGCGCATGGAGCCCACCTCCAAGGCGAAGTACATCGAGATGCGCACGCTGGTGGACATGCGTCAGATGCCCGGCCAGACCGAGCCGGCGCTGCAGTGGCCCTACCGCGAGGGCCTGCGCATGGACGAAGCGCTGCATCCGCTGGCCATGTTCGCCGTGGGCCTCTACGGCGAAGTGCTGCCGAACCAGAACGGCGCGCCGATCCGCCTGGTGGTGCCGTGGAAGTACGGCTTCAAGGGCATCAAGTCGATCGTGTCGGTGAAGTTCGTGGAGAAGGAGCCGCTCAACACCTGGCAGCAGACACGCGCCGACGAGTACGGCTTCTACGCCAACGTGAACCCCGACGTGGATCACCCGCGCTGGACGCAGAAGTCGGAACGCCGCATCGGCGAGTTCTTCCGCCGCAAGACGCTGCCGTTCAACGGCTACGCGGACCAGGTGGCCTCGCTTTACGCGGGCATGGACCTGAAGCGCCAGTACCTGAGGGAATGACGCAGACGCAGATCGTTCGCCGGGTCGTGAAGCCGGTCGCGTTCCTGGCGGCGCTGCAACCCGCCGGGTGGTTGCTCTACAACGCGTTCTGGGGCGACCTGGGCGTGAACCCGGTCGAGACGATCACGAACCACACCGGCATCTGGTGTCTGCGGTTCATCGTCATCACGCTGGCGCTCACGCCGCTGCGCTGGCTCAGCGGGTTCAACCCGCTCGCGCTCTTCCGCCGCATGGCCGGCCTGTTTGCGTTCTTCTACGGCACGCTGCACTTCATGACCTACTTCGTGCTCGACCACTCGCTGCAATTCGACGGCGTGTGGGAAGACGTCGTGAAGCGTCCCTACATCACGGCGGGTTTCACGGCGTTCGTGCTCATGATTCCGCTGGCGATCACGTCCACCCAGGGCTGGATTCGCCGCATGGGCGGCAAGCAGTGGAACCTGCTGCACCGGCTCGTCTACCTCACCGCCATCGGCGGCGCGCTGCATTACTTCTGGAAGGTGAAGCTCGACACCACGAGCCCCGTCTACTATGCGGCGATCGTCGGCGTGCTGCTGGCCGCGCGCGTGTGGCAGGCGGCGTCGAAGCGCCAGGCGGCAAGCGCGGTGGCTGCGGCGCGCGTGGTCAAGGCCTGATGCGCTACGGCCCCACGCGGGCTCGCACCCGCGGCGGCTATGCGGTGAAGAGCCGGCGCGCCAGAGCCATCGTGTTGTACACGCCCCAGGCAAGCGGCACGGTCACGACCAGCCAGGCCACGGTCACCGCGAGCCATTGACCGGCCGGCGCGTCGAGCGTGGTATCCGCGCCTGATACGTGCACGGGCGGCGTGGGCCCGCTGCGGCCTGCCCCCAGTGTGGTCGTCATGCGCGCGGCGTCCTGATCGAACAGCCGCTCGGCCACGGGCCGCACCGCGAGGTTGCAGAAGAAGCCGACGATCAGGAATCCCGCCAGGATGTACATCGTGATCTCGTAGGCCTGCGCCGGCGGCACGCCGCGATCGATCTGCAGCTCGCGGATGTAGTTCACGAGCACCGGCCCCAGAATGCCGGCCGTGGACCACGCGGTGAGCAGCCGGCCGTGAATAGCGCTCACGTGGCCCACGCCGAAGAGGTCGGCCAGGTAGGCGGGGATGGTCGCGAAGCCGCCGCCGTACATCGTGAGGATCACCGAGAACACCGCGACGAACAACACGAGGTTGCCGCGGGTACCGATGGCCGGGATGCTGGCGTAGAGCGCCACGCCGAGCAGGAAGAAGATCGCGTAGGTGGGCTTGCGGCCGATGCGATCCGACAGCGACGCCCAGAAGATGCGGCCGCCGATGTTGAAGAGGCTGAGCAGACCGGTGAAGCCGGCCGCCGCCGATGCGCTCACGCGGCCCTGGAACATCTCCTGAATCATCGGCGACGCCATGCCCAGCACGCCGATGCCGGCGCTCACGTTCAGGCACAGCACGCCCCACAGCAGCCAGAACTGCGGCGTCGTCCACGCGGTGTGCGCGCTCATGCCGGCCACGCGCGCGGCGCTCTGCTGCGTGACCGGGGGCGTCCAGCCGGCCGGCCGCCATCCGGGCGCCGGGCAGGCGATAGGCAAACGCGCCAGCGAGCATGAAGGCGAGGTAGAGCACGCCCATCACCACGAACGTCTGCCACACGCCCACCGACGTGGGCGTCGCAAAGCGGCGCATCAACTGGTCGGCCAGGGGCGTGCCGATCATGGCGCCGCCGCCAAAGCCCATGATGGCCAGGCCCGTGGCCATGCCGCGCCGGTCGGGAAACCACTTCATCAGCGTGGACACCGGCGAGATGTAGCCGAGGCCGAGCCCACAGCCGCCAATCACCCCCGAGCCGAGCCACAACATCCAGACCTGGTGCGTGTAGACGCCGAGGGCTGAAAGAAAGAATCCGCCACCCCAGCAACAGGCGGCGACCACCCCGGCCTTGCGCGGCCCTTCGCGCTCGACCCACTCGCCGAAGAGCGCGGCCGACGACCCGAGCATCACGAAGAACAGGGTGTACATCCAGCCCAAAGTGCTTATTTTCCAGTCACTTGGCGCGGGTTCCGTGATGCCGACGGCCCGGCTGAGGGGCAGCCAGAACACGCTGAAGCCGTAGGCCATGCCGATGCACAGGTGGATGGCCAGAGCAGCGGGGGGCACGAGCCAACGGTTGAATCCAGGCCCGGCGATGATGCGGTTCTTGGCCAGCAGGGGCAGCGCCGGGAGCATGCGCGAGATTATGTGCTATAATCCACTTCTTCTGTCGCGGGGTGGAGCAGTCCGGTAGCTCGTTGGGCTCATAACCCAAAGGTCGCGGGTTCAAATCCCGCCCCCGCAACCAATTTTACCGGCATGAGAAGGTCGCCAGTTTCTGGCGACCTTTTCGCTTGTTGGGCGGCAGTCAGCATGGCGGCCAGATTCCCCCGCAACTCGATCCGGAGCTGGCCTGCCTCCGGACTCAAGACAATCGAATCAATCAGCCCGCGGAGCGTCTCGGACGCCTCGATCCGGGTGTCCGGACGCTGGAGGGCGGCGGCAAGCTCTGCCACCTTCGTGCGGTAGATGTCCGCCATCCGCGGGTGTAGCAGCGGCGGGGGCCCGTCCGCGACCTTGAGCTGCGCCTCGAGTTCGTCCTTCCTGTTCCCGATCGCGATCAGTCTCGTCTTTCACGTCGCGACCGCGAACGCCCTCGATGATCGATTCGACGATCTTCTTGCGCCGAGCCTCCAGCCGAACCAGCTCGCGCTTCGCCGACACGATCTCCGCGCCCTGGGCCATGCGCAGCCGGTTCAGCTCCTTCGTGAACTCGGCGCAGAACTCCTCGAAGAAATCCGCGCGCATCAACTTGTCCTGCAGCGCACGAAGCACGCGGTCTTCGACCTGTTGCCGCGGAATCGTCAGGGTGTTCGAGCACGTGCCCCGCGCGCGTGCGCCGAAGCAGCCCAGCTGTTCGCGCGAGTAGACGATGAACCCAGCGCCGCACTGGCCGCACTTCGTCAGGCCAGAGAACAAGTACTTCGGGCGGCGGAACTGGTTGAAGCGCCGCCCGTCAGGCGCCTGGACCACTTGTGCTGCACCGTCGCGTAGCGTGCCTGCACGCTCTGCCACAGCTCGTCGTCGATGATGCGCAGCTCGGGCACGGCCTTGGTGATCCACTCGGACCGCGGGTTCGGCCGCGCCACCCGCTTGCCGGTTTCGGGGTCTCGCAGGAACCGCTGGCGGTTCCAGACCATCCGCCCGACGTACAGCTCGTTGTGCAGGATGCCGGTGCCGCGCTTCGGGTTGCCGTGGATGGTGCTCGGGCTCCAGAGCGCGCCTTGCGGGCCGCGCACGCCCTCCGCGTTCAGCGCCTTGGCGATCTGCTTCGGCGAGGCGCCGGCCAGGTAGTCCATGAAGATGCGGCGCACGAGCGTCGCTTCCTCGGGAACCATCTCGCGCTCGCCCGTGGTTACCACGCCGTTCTCGAAGCGCCGCAGGATGCGATAGCCGAAGCTGAGGCCGCCGCCCGCCTTGCCGGCCTCGATGCGCCCGCGCAGCCCGCGCCGCGTCTTGTCGGCCAGTTCCTTCAGGAACATCGCGTTCATCGTGCCCTTGAGGCCGATGTGGAGGAACGTGATGTCGCCCTCGGCCAGCGTGACGATGCGCACGCCGGCGAACGTCAGCCGCTTGAAGAGCGCGGCTGTGTCCTCCTGGTCGCGGCTGAATCGGTCGAGCGACTCAGCCAGCACGACGTCCACGCCCTTGCGGAGCGCGAGGGCCATCATGTCCTGAAAGCCAGGACGCATCACGTTGGACCCGGACGCCGCGTGATCGGCGAACTCGTGCGTGACGGCCCACTCCTGTCGCTGCACGAACTCGCGGCAGATGCGGACCTGGTCCGCAATCGAGGCGTCGCGCTGATTCTCAGACGAGTAGCGCGCGTAGATGGCGACTCTCATCCTCTGCCTCCATCGAGGGTGTTCTGGGTCTTCTCCACGTTGACTCGCGTGAGGCGTTGCTCGAAGACCTCGCGCGCGGCTTGCCGTGCCAGCAATCGAGCGAGAGCGCGGAGCGCTTGCTCGGTTGCCGTGTCCATCGTGTGGTGTGCCGTGCGCCGGCCGCAGCCGGCGGAAGGCTCGCGTTGGCCGCGAACCGGATCGCTGTCGTGCCCGCATGGTAACCCCGCGTCAACCCGATCGAACTGTTGGTGCGATGGGGCTAGTCGCGCTGGCCGCGTGGCCAGATCCACCCTGAGGATGGGCGACAGGCGACGGAGCCAGACGCTCTCCGAGATGGTGAGCGTTGGCCGCCGAGCCCGAAGAATCTTGAAGTTGCGCGAGCCTGAGGTCGCGACGGTGTTGCTGGCGCCGCCCAGCGGCGAAGCCGTCTAGCAGGCGTGCGGCAGGCTGGTGATGATCACGAGCTGGCTCTCGTATCGAGAAGCCGGTGGGCCGCGCTGACTGTCCTGAAGCTACGCTTGGTGCCGTCTGCTGTCAAGGCCTACCCACGGGCCTGGCCACGGGCCAACTGTCATCACTCGTCCGCTTGGGGTCTTTTCGTGCTGACTCCCAGTAGGCCGCCACCCGCTCGTGAGCCGAGGCGACCGTGTGGGTCAGACTACACTCGCCTTTCGCATCATGTGACGGAAGACCTCCGCGTGCGATATGAGCGGCCGCGAAATCGCGTGGCGTCGGTCGCGACAGCCTTCCGTCCGGGTGGCCGGCAGATCGTGTCGAACTTCCGCAAGGGGTATCCTGCACAAGAAGGTTACCGCATGGCGCTGAATCGAGAAACCGCAGAACGCATCACCATTCTCCGCGGCCTGGTCGGTTCGACTGTTCACGGCCTCAACGTCAACGACGGCATCGAGGACCGCGACGAAATGGGCGTCTGCGTCGAGCCGTTCGAGGCGGTGATGTCCCTCAGGGAGCCGTTCGCGCAGTTCACCTACCGGTCGGCGGCGGAGCGTGAGGGGCGCCAAGATGCCCGCAGCAGTGCAGGCGATCTCGACCTGACCATCTACAGCCTCCGCAAGTGGATGCGGCTTGCGCTCAGGGGCAATCCGACGATCCTCCTGCTGCTGTTCACGCCGGACGAACAACTCGTCGCGTGCGACACGCTTGGAACGGAGCTGCGCGCACTGGCGCCGGCCATCGTGTCGCGTCGTGCCCAGCAGCCGTACCTCGGTTACCTGCAAGCGCAGAAGCAGCGCCTCACCGGCCAGCGTGGCCAGAAGCGCGTCCATCGGCCAGAACTGGAGGCGATGTACGGCTTCGACACCAAGTACGCGATGCACATGCTGCGCCTCGGCTTCCAAGGTGTGGAGCTGCTGACGACGGGACGCTTGAGCCTGCCGATGCAGGAGCCCGCTCGCTCGTTCCTGCTGGACGTGCGCCGGGGCAAGGTCAGCGAACAGGAGTGCCTGGAACGGGCCGGCGAGCTGGAACAGCAGCTGACGCACCTGGCCGCGACGAGCCCGCTGCCAGCCGAGCCTGACCAGGCACGGGTGGAGGCCTGGGTGCTGTCGGCGTACAGCCGTCGCTGGGGCGTTGGCGGCTGACATGCGCCTGACGGACAGGCGTCCATGGGGTGCGTAACCATACGCAGATCGCGTATGATTGAGCCGTGGAGTTCATCGAGGCCCCAACGTTCACCGCGCATCTGGCGGACTACCTCGTGGACGACGAATACCGGGCCTTGCAGGCATTCCTGGCAGGAGATCCCGGAAGCCGGCGACGTCATCCCTGGAACCGGTGGCTTCCGGAAGCTGAGATGGGCAGACCCGGTCCGGGGCAAGGGCAAGCGCGGTGGCCTCAGGGTGGTCTACTACTACCTGCTGAGTGATGCCCAGATTTGGCTGATGACCCTCTACAACAAGGGGGAGATGTCAGACCTGAACGCGGCCGAGAAGCGCGCGCTGAAGTCGGCTCTCGAGGCGGAACTGGCCCGGCGATCTGTTCGCCGTGCCCCCAGAAGGACGTGAGTGATGGCTACCACCCAGAAGCGACCGCAGAACACGAAGAAGCGCAGCCTGTTCACCGAGCTCATGTCCGGTGTCGCTGCCATGCGTGACCACCGGGAAGGGCGCATCACGCTGAAGACCCGGGACGTGCGCCCGATCGCGGTGCCGCCCATTGACCCCGACATCGTTCGTGAGACGCGCGAGGCGCTGAAGATGTCGCGGCACGTGTTCGCGTTCAAGCTCGGCGTCAACCCGAGGACACTGGAACGGTGGGAGCAGGGACGCAGCAAACCGAACGAGCAGGCCGCGGCGTTGATCTGGCTCGTGCGGAAGTACCCCGACATGTTGAAGCGCCTGGAATCGCTCGCTGCTTCGGCCTGAGATCGGTCACGTGCACCGGCTTTGTGCACGACGCCAGCCCTCGCCGACGCTCCGGCAGTTGTCGGACGAGCGGGCGCGTACGGCGCGGGTCCGCCGCCGAGTTGTCGCCGCTGGTTCGGACGGTCAGGTCGAGGTTCTGGTTGACCTGGTCACGGCCTGCGCGGTCGAGAAGTCGCCCTTCCAGTGCGGCCCGCAGGGCGCCGGCTGCTGCGTACTGGCGTGGGGCGGTCATCGGGCACCTGCTTCAGGATACGGTTGACTCTCTGGCGCGCGCGCAAACTCACGTCGGCCGCGTCGAACTGCCTTCGCCTGACGAGCCCGAGCCGGATGGCCTGGTCCACGGCCTGCACGAGCACTTCCGGCGCGAGCGCACCGTCGACGATCACGTCAATGAGGGTGCGCAGCGGCGTGGTGACGCGGACGCCTTCAATGGTTTCTGAGTCTCGCTTGGGCACGGACCCTCGGTGAAGGCGTAGCACGCCTGGGATGGCCGCCATGCGGCGGAATCCCGGCGGCACGGTCATGTCGACCTTGGCCGGCATGGCGTCTGACAGGTCGTGCAGGGTGAGTGCGGTAGTGTGGCTGAACACGCCTTGTGGTTCGTCCTGGCGATTGCGGGACCACAGCTGCAGCACCATCAGGTCGGGCCTGGACGGCTGAGGAAACTGGGTCAGCCGGTACACGCCGCGTCGTTCCCGGACCCAGTTGCCGGCGCGCACGTGATACGGATGCAGGTTGTCGCCGTATCCGGCGTCGAGGGCTTGCCGGGAGGTGAAGTATCCCCCTTGGCCAGAAGCCACGTCGTAGAGCCGCTGTGATGAAGATGCTTGACGAGGCATATAACCTCAAATATTAGGAGGTAATATACCATGAATAGTTTCTGCCCCTAAGTCGCCCTCGAGCGGACATTTCGGAGCGTTGAAGCAGCTGCGGCTGCGGCGCTTGCGCAGACCCCGAAGCTGCACGCGCACACGCGCACGTCGCGCCGGTAGTTGCAGGCCTCCTGGGAGCACGCCGGACGGGTCAAGGCCGCGCCCGCGGCGAGCGTAGCGAGCGGAGCCTTGACGCGTCCCAGTGCTCCAGGACAATCACGGCCGGAGCGACGCTCCACAGCACCGGCAGCAGAGCGCATCGACGCGGTGGCGCAGAAGCGCCGCGGCACGACGGTCCTGCCCCAGAGACACCTACACCGGCACCTGGGGCGTGAGCGACCGTTGGGTTGCGGCCCGGGCGGTTTGCCGGGCCGCAAGGGTGGGTCGCTCACGCCCCTTTCCGTACCTGACGATGGGCAGGGGCAGGCCAGGGCAAGCGAAGAACGCTCGCCCGATGAGTGCGCACTAGCCCGATTCAAGGTCTTGCCGATCAGTGAGTTGCGCGACCCGCCTCGGCAGCGTTTGTGAAAGCGGCTGATGCAACAGAGACTCCGTCAAGGCTGGCAAGGCCGGACGAGCCTGCTTTGCGCAGTGTTCCCCCCTGTGTTCCCCCTACGAGCCGAGTCCTCCTGTCTGTCGACAGGCCGCGTGGCGGGCCGACCGAAGGGGAAATGTGTTGCGGTCGGCGACCGCTCGAGCAGGCATGAGACGCATTCATGGCAGGTGCTGCAGGAGTCATCCCAACCGCACCGCCCTAACCGCTATAATCCCGGCCACTTGTCCCTCACTCCCGGCTCGCGTCTCGGCCCCTATGAGGTAACCGCACTCCTCGGGGAGGGCGGCATGGGCCAGGTCTACCGCGCGACCGACACGAATCTGAAACGCCAGGTCGCGATCAAAGTGCTGCCGGCGTCGCTGGCGGGCGACGTTGATCGCTTGGCCCGCTTCCAACGAGAAGCCGAAGTCCTCGCCGCGCTCAACCATCCGAACATCGCGCAGATCTACGGCCTGGAGAAGAGCGACGGCATGACCGCGCTCGTGATGGAACTGGTCGAGGGCGAGGACCTGTCGCAGCGCATCGCGCGCGGCGCGATTCCGCTCGATGAAGCATTGCCCATCGCGAAGCAGATCGCGGAAGCGCTGGAAGCCGCGCACGAGCAGGGGATCATCCATCGCGATCTGAAGCCCGCCAACATCAAGGTGCGCGCGGACGGCACCGTGAAGGTGCTGGACTTCGGCCTCGCGAAGGCGCTCGATCCGGCGGCCGCGTCGAGCCCGGAGGCGATGAATTCGCCGACCATCACGTCGCCCGCGATGACGCAGGCGGGGATGATTCTCGGCACGGCGGCCTACATGGCGCCCGAGCAGGCGCAAGGGGAAGGCGGTCGACAAGCGCGCCGACATCTGGGCGTTTGGCGTGGTGCTCTACGAGATGCTGACCGGTCAGCGCCTGTTCAGCGCCGAGACCATTCCCGAGACGCTCGCCCACGTGATGACCCGCGAGATCGATCTGGGCACACTGCCGGCGACGACGCCGCGGCACATCCGCACGCTGCTCGCGCGATGCCTGTTGAAGGAGCCGAAGCAGCGTTTACGCGACATCGGTGAGGCGCGTCTCGCACTCGAGGGCGCATTCGAGACGGCCGCGCCTCCGGCCACTCTGACGACGACCGCATCGTCTCGCGGGCGACTCCCCTGGATTGTGGCGACCGCCGCCGTAGTGGGGATGGCCGCAATGGCGTTGCCTACGCTGCGGTATCTGCGCGAAACGCCGACGCCGGCGCCGCCCGAAACGCGGCTCGAGATTGCGGCGCCGGCCACGTCGGATGTGGTGTCGTTTGCCCTGTCCCCCGACGGGCGGCAGATCGTGTTCGTGGCGTCGGGCGACGGCGCATCGCGCCTGTGGGTGCGGCCGCTGGACACGACCGCCGCGCTGCCACTGGCCGGCACCGACGGCGCGACCTATCCGTTCTGGTCGCCCGACAGCCGGTCGATGGGCTTCTTTGCCGACGGCCAGTTGAAGCGGCTCGATCTGTCGGCGGGCGCCCCGCAGACGCTGGCGCCGGCCGCCGCGGGTCTCGGCGGGACGTGGAGTGCGGACGGCGTCATCTTGTTCGCACCCAGCAACGTAGGGCCCCTCTCGCGTGTTCCCGCCGGGGGCGGCGACGTCGTCCCCGTCACGACGCGTGGTGCCGGGCAGGGCGGCCACCGGTTTCCGCAGTTCTTGCCGGGCGGCCGGCAGTTCCTGTACTACGCCACAGGGACGGCAGAGACCGCCGGCATCTATCTCGGCGCGCTCGACGCCACCGCCGTCACGCGCGTGACCGCGGCCGACACGGCCGGGGCGTATCTGCCCTGCACGGGCCTGGGTCCGCGCCGAAGCCTCCAGCGAAGGCGGCTGGCTGCTGTTTGGGCGCCAGGGGGCGCTGGTGGCCCGGCGCTTCGATGCTGCCTCCGGCGCCCTGAGCGGCGATCCCGTGACCGTGGCCGACGCGCTCGCCATCTACGCCGGATTGAACCTAGGTGCGTTTTCGGTCTCGGCCACGGGCCTCGTCACCTACCGGGCCGGTGGCGCCGCTCGGAATCAATTGACGTGGTTCGATCGGGCGGGCCAGGCGCTCGGCACGCTGGGGGCCCCCGACGCCACGCAGTTCGATCCCACCCTGTCGCCCGATGGCCGCCAGGTCGCGGTGGCCCGGGTGGCGCAGGGCAACAGCGACATCTGGCTGATCGATGCGGCGCGAACCACGCGCTTCACCTTTGATCCGGCCGCGGACCGGTACCCGGTGTGGTCGCCCGACGGCCGTCGGCTCGTGTTCGGTCGGCAGCGTGCGGGCATCCTCGATCTCTACCAGAAACCCGCGAACGGGGCCGGCGCCGAGGCGCTCCTGCTGGCCTCGCCGGAGACAAAAGTGGCCTTAGGCTGGTCGTCGGACGGCCGGTCTCTGCTGTATGGCACCCTCTTTCACAAGACGGGGATCGACATGTGGGGGCTGCCGATGGCCCTTCGAGAGCCTCAGGGCCATCCCGAGCAGGGTCGAGGGATGGCCGGCGATCCGAAGCCGTGGCCCTTTCTGAATACCACCTTCAATGAAAGCTGGGGCGCGTTCTCGCCCGACGGGCACTGGGTCGCGTACGCGTCCGACGAATCGGGACGCGCCGAGATCTACGTGCGGCCGTTTCCGGGCCCCGGCGGGCAGTGGCAGGTCTCGACGGCGGGCGGGAAAGACCCGCGGTGGCGGCCCGACGGCAAGGAGCTGTACTACATCGCCCCCGACAGCCGCCTGATGGCCGCGCCCCTCGCCTCTTCGGGGACGGCGCTGCAGCCGGGCCTGCCCACGGCCCTCTTCCAAGCGCGGATCGTGGGGGGCGGCACGCTGAATATTTCGTTGCGGCCGCAATACGACGTGGCGCCGGACGGCCGCTTCCTGATCAACGTCAGTGTGGAGGAGGCCACCGCCGCGCCGATCACGGTGATCACGAACTGGAATCCTGAGGCGAAGAAGTAGCGTGGCGCTCACTCCCGGCTCGCGTCTCGGCCCCTATGAGGCGCCCGCACTCGGCAAGCCAGAGGTCGGGCGTATCATGTGGTCAGGAGTTGTTCATGGATCTGCAGTTCACGGCGGTGTTCCAGAAGGTCCCCGAAGGCTACATCGCGTTTGTCGAGGAGTTCCCGGGCGCCAATACCCAGGGCGCCACGCTAGACGAAGCGCGCAGCAACCTGAGGGAGGCGGTGACCCTGGTCGTCGAGGCCAATCGGATGTTTGCGCTCGAGGACGCCCCGGAGCGTGACCTCATCAGGGAACCGCTCAAGGTTACGGCGTGAAGCGGCGCGACCTCCTTCGGCACCTGGAACGACACGGGTGCGAATTCCTGCGAGAAGGAGGCAGCCACACCCTGTACATCAACAGGACAGCGAAGAAGGCGTCGACGATTCCACGCCACAACGAGATCAACCAAGACCTCGCACGGAAGATCTGCTAGGACTTGGACGTGCCCCGCCCGGACGCGTGAGGAGGCGGCTCGGCAGGGCGTCTCCCAATCAACGCCAATCTGCAGATTGGTCCTCGTGCGTCGCGCAGGGTAGAGGAACTACCCTGCAGCGGACCGTTGGGACCGCTATGTCACCGCGCCAACTCATCCGCCAGCCCGCGCCGAATTCTGGCGCTGCCTCCACGTCCCCCACCTCGCCCAGACCACGATAGCGAGAACCCCGCCTTGGCCTTCGACGCGGCGTGCGCACCGCGGTAGTGCGGCGTCATGACCTCCACATCCAGGATCTGGTCTCGTCGCTCGTGGGTGTACTCGATGCGCGCATCCGGGAACATCACGTGTCCCTGCTCGTCGCAGGGGAGCTGATGCTCGGCTGCCCACCGTCGAATCTCGTCAGCATCGCGGTCAGGCCTGCCGTCCGCGTCGCCCCGGCCGCGATTCCGTTCCTGCAGGAACTCCTGATACTCGGCCTTGAGGTCGTTCTCGAGCACGACGCGCCGAATTTCCGCGCCGGCCTCGTGCAGGCGTTCGGCTTCGTCAAGGTACGCGCGGTAGAGCGCCGAGTCGTGTTTCAGCTCCCGTGGTCGCTGAATTCCGTTGTGGAACGCCTGGCGGTCGCGAGCCGGCGCCTCGGCGTCCCGTCGGTGCGCCTCCAGCAGACCCCGGCCCTCCTTGGTCAGGGCGACCACGACGGTGTCCTGGTCCACCCGCACGGTCCGGACCAGGCCCGCCTCGCGAAGGTGCCACAGCTCGCCCTGGCGCGGGTCCAGAGGCCGGTCGAACGTGTCGCGCAGGTCGTGGGCCGGGACGACTCGGAATGCCCCCACGGAGCTCAGGGTGCGGCTCTCGGAGCCTCGCAGGGTGTACTCGCGGCCGCGGTGGACGACGTGCTCTCGTTCCCGGCCGCGGGGCAGGGCGACGTGCTCCACGAACACGTCGCGCGGGTCCACGCGCTCGCGGCTTCGACCGTCAGGCCCGCCGCGACCGCCACGGCTCAGGTCACGTGAATCGCCCGAATGTTGGCGGGCGTCGTCACTCCATCGAGGGTCGTGCGACATGGGCATCTCCGCTGAAAACCGCAGCAAATGGGGGAGTCATGCTGCTGTCCAACAGAGCCGCCGGCACAGTGTGCGGCGAGCCCCCGCAACCAATTTTCAGCAGACGGCCGCCGGGCAACCGGTGGCCGTTGTGCGTTGTGGGCCGGTCTGGACCGCGGGTGACCGTCGCCACCATCGCGCTCTGCGCGCTTCCAGTGGGTATAGTCGATCTCTTCTTGCGGCCAACTACCCTGGTTGGAGGCCCGGGCGTTCGGGCTGCGGCTATCGCGCCTTCGTGCCCTTGAACGTGAACTTCTGCGCGCGCGCGCCGGCATCGACCTCAGCGCCCGTCGCCGGATGTTTCACCTTCGGCCCGGCCGCCTCGGCCACGAAGATGTTGCCGGACGGATCCACCGTGAGGTTGTGCGGCCTTCCGAGCTGACCGGGGCCCACGCCGGGGCCGCCGAACTCATCCATCACTTCTAGGTCGCTGCGCCGCAGCACGGTGATGACGTGCGTGCCGCCGTCGGCCACGTACAGATAGCTCTGGGGTGCGTCGTGCGACAGACCCACTGAGAAGGCGGCCTCGACGCCGCACGGCCGCTTCGGCACCCACGTGGCCTTCTCTTGAGCGCCGCACAGCGGCCGAAGGATCTTCTCGCGCACGAACTCGCCGTTCTGGCGGAACACCTGCACGCGGTTGTTGCCGCGGTCGGCCAGATAGATGAGGCCGTCGCGCGAGCCGACGATGCCGTGCGGAATGCGGAACTGCGCCGGCGGCGCGGGTTCGGCGCTGGCAGGGGACGCGGGCGGGGCGCCCGGATCCGGCGCGCCGGGCGGGGGCCGCGGCGGGTCGATCGGCGGCTTGCCGTAGGCGCCCCAATGCCGGAGGTACTTGCCGGTGGCGCCATCGAACACGATGATGCGCCGGTTGCCATAGCCGTCGGCGACGAACACCTCGTTGTCGGTGGCGTCCACCCAGATCTCCGACGGGCGACCCATCAACGTGGTGTCGTTGCTGCCGCCGGTCTCGTTGAATCTGCCGATGACCATCGCCACCTGGCCGGTGCGCGTGAACTTCACGGTCAGATGGCTCTCGCGTGCGTTGGTCCACACGAAGCCGTTGTGATCCACGAACAGGCCGTGAATCGTGCTCCAGTTGCCGTTGGGCCCGCGGGCATCCCAGGATTGCAGCAGCTTGCCCTGCGGGTCCCACTCGGAGATGCGGCTCCGGCTCGACGTCCACACGTGGCCCCGCGTGTCGGCGAAGATGCCGATCACCTGACCCCACGTCCACGCAGGCGGCGTCGCAGGCCAGGCCGGATCGACCTCGAACCTCGGCGGGGCGGTCAACGCCGGGATGGCAGGCGGAGCCGGAACCTGCGCCTTGGCTACGGCGGTGGCCGCAAGCAGGAGCACCAGCGCGCACGCGGAGATTCTGATCATGGTGTCGGGTCCCTATCTGGGAAAGAGCCGCGGGGCGACGTCGGCCGGCCGATCGCTGTCGAGGGCGTGCAGGAACGCAACGAGGTCGTCGACGTCGCGCGGCTCGAGCCCCAGCGGAACGAGCCTCGCGGAGCGCCACGGATTGGCCACACCCCCGCGATTGTAGAACTCCACCACCGCGCGGAGCGACGAAAGCGAGCCGTCGTGCATGTAGGGCGCGTGCCGCGACACGTCGCGAAGGGCGGGCGTCTTGAATCGGCCGCGGTCCCGTGGCGCGCCCGTGACGGCCGCGCGTCCCTCGTCGCGGAAGGTGCCGGTTGGTGCCTCCCAGCCCACGCCCAGGTTGTGGAAGCGTCCATCGGAGAAATTGAAGCCGGCGTGACACACCGCGCACCGCCCCTTGAAGGCGAAGACGTCGCTGCCGCGCTTGGCCGCCTCCGACAGCGCGTGTGCCTCGCCGCCGTAGCTCCATCGATCGTACGGAGCGTTGCCGCCTCGCAACGTGCGCACGTAGTCGGCGAGCGCGGCCGCAATGCGCGAACTGGTCACGTCGGTGGTGCCGAAGCTCTCGCGGAAGTACCTGGCGTAGCCCGGCACGCTCGACAGCCGCTCGACCAGAGGCGCGGTGGGCATGCCCATCTCGACCGGGTCGGCCATGGGCATCGCGGCTTGCGCCTCGAGGCCCGTCACGCGGCCGTCCCAGAAGAAGGCGTGCGATTGTTCGAGCTCCGGCGTATCGACGAGCACGGTGCGGGCGCCGAGGTTGACGACGCTCGGCGCCTTTCGCCGTCCCCGCCGGCCGAACACACCAGTCGAGGTTGGCGTCGGTTCCGAGAACGCGTGTTCCGGCCGGTGACAGGACGCGCACGACACGGCCCCATCGGCCGACAGACGCCGGTCGAAGAACAGCCAGCGCCCGAGGCGTGCCCGCACTCGATCCGGCTCGCGGGGCGCGTCGGCGAAGAAGTCCTCCATGCCGAACGGCGCTGCGGACGACGGCCTGACGGGGTTGTCCCGTTCGAGCTCGGCCACAGACGGGCCGGTGCTGCAGGCCGCAAGGGCCGGAAACAATAGCGCCGTCATCAGGCCGAAGGTCCGCCTCACCGGCGCACGTCCATGCGCGCATTCTACCGCCGCGCCTTAGAGCGAGTGGTACCGCGATCAGGACCGCGCGACCGTGCTGGATCGCACACCGGGCTTCAGCGTCAGCCGGATCGATGCCGCCAGGGCGCTGAGCGACACGGCCAGCGCCGAGCCACGCCGCCAGGCGAGGGCGATCGTGCGGCCCGGGCCGGGCGGCGCGAAACGACGCACCACCAGCTGCCCATGCCGGTTCTCGACGGGCAGGGCGATCGACGGCAGCAGCGTGACGCCGCCACCGGCACTGGCCATTTGCACCAGCGTTGCGAGGCTCGTCGCGCGGTAGCCCGCTTCGCGCGCACCCACCCGGGCGCAGAGGTGCAGCGCCTGGTCGCGGAAGCAGTGCCCGTCGTCGAGCAGCAAGCACGCCCACGCCGTCGAGATCGTGGATGCGGGCGCGCCGCTTCGGCGCCGACAACGGATGCCCGGGGGCCGCGGCGAGCAGGAACGGGTCGCGGAGCAATTCCGCGTGGTCGAGGGTGCCGAGGTCGGCTTCGAGGGCGAGGATCGCGGCGTCGAGGGTGCCCTCGTTGATCTGGCGCACCAGACCGCCCGTGTGCTCTTCCCGCCACACGATTGTGAGGCGGGGATAGGCGCGCGCCAGCCCTGGCGCGATCTCGGGCAGCAGGTAGGGCGAGATGGTCGGAATGACGCCGACGCGCAGCGTGCCCGTGAAGGGGTCGGCCAGTTGGCGTCCCAGTTCGCCGAGGTCGCCGGCGGCCACGAGCACGGCGCGCGCCTGCGCAACGATGGGGAGCCCGGCTGCCGATACCCGCACCTGGCGCCGGTTGCGCTCGAAGACGCGCACGCCGAGCGCGCCCTCGACCTGCGCCACCTGCGCGCTGAGCGACGGTTGCGACACGTGACACGCCTCGGCGGCCCGCCGGAAGCCGCCGAGATCGGCGACGGCAACGAGGTATTGCAGCTGGCGCAACGACACCGGCGGCGGCGTGAGGAAGTCCATAGCGTCAGGCTATCACCATGAGGCAATTGATGTCTTTGACCCCATGTGCGAGCGCGCGCACACTCACAGCTGCCGGATGTCGTGTCCGGCTCGTTTCGTAGGCGTAAGGGGAATCCATGCACAAGACACTCTTGACCTCGCTCGTCGCCGTTGCCGTGGCGATGCTCACGCTGGGCACCGCGGATGCGGTCTGGGCCCAGGGCACGGGCCAGGCCAATCAGTTCTGGTGGCCCGATCAGCTCGACCTCTCACCGCTGCGCCAGCGCGGCGCCCAGTCGAACCCGCTCGGCGCCGACTTCGACTACGCGAAGGCGTTCGCCACGCTCGACCTGAATGCCGTCAAGCAGGACATCCGAAAGGTGCTGACCACATCACAGCCCTGGTGGCCGGCCGACTACGGGCACTACGGCCCGTTCTTCATCCGCATGGCCTGGCACTCGGCCGGCACCTACCGCGTGGGCGACGGCCGCGGCGGCGCCGGCGGCGGTCAGCAGCGGCTCGGGCCCGAGAACAGTTGGCCCGACAACGCCAACCTCGACAAGGCGCGCCGCCTGTTGTGGCCGGTCAAGCAGAAGTACGGCCAGAAGATCTCGTGGGCCGACCTGATGGTGCTCTCGGGCAATGTCGCGCTCGAGTCGATGGGTTTCAAGACCTTCGGCTTTGCCGGCGGACGCACCGACGACTTCGAGCCCGACCTGGTCTACTGGGGCCCCGAGAAGAAGTTCCTCGCCGACGAGCGTCACACCGGGAATCGGCTGCTCGAGAATCCGCTCGCGGCCGTGCAGATGGGGCTCATCTACGTGAATCCCGAAGGCCCCAACGGCAAGCCCGATCCGCTGGCCGCCGCGAAGGACATTCGCGAGACGTTCGGCCGCATGGCCATGAACGACGAAGAGACGGTGGCGCTCATTGCCGGCGGTCACACCTTCGGCAAGACGCACGGCGCCTACGCGCCCGCCGAAGTGCGTGGGCGCGGAACCGGCCGCGGCCGGCGTCGAGCAGCAGGGCCTGGGCTGGACCAACACCTGTGGCAAGGGCAATGCCGGCGACACGGTGACGAGCGGCCTCGAAGGCGCGTGGACCTCGAAGCCCACCGCGTGGAGCAACGAGTTCTTCACCAACCTGTTCGCCCACGAATGGGTGCAGACCAAGAGCCCGGCCGGCGCCACGCAGTGGATTCCGGCCAACGGGCGGGCGGCCAACACCGTGCCCGATGCGCACGACCCCGCCAAGCGCCATGCGCCCATCATGCTCACGACCGACCTGGCGCTGCGCTTCGATCCGGCCTACCAGAAGATCTCGATGCGCTTCCGCGACAACGCGGAAGAG
Organism: uncultured Acidobacteriota bacterium; assembly: GCA_963814395.1. GTDB lineage: Bacteria > Acidobacteriota > Vicinamibacteria > Vicinamibacterales > UBA2999 > CADEFD01. The sequence continues at coordinate 652,620 of CAWFCS010000013.1, read as the reverse complement.
TTCCGCCTGGCGTTCGCCAAGGCGTGGTTCAAGCTGACCCATCGCGACCTCGGGCCGCGGGCCCGCTTCCTCGGGCCCGAGGTGCCGCAGGAGGCGCTCATCTGGCAGGATCCCGTGCCGCGCGTCGATCACCCGCTCGTGAGCGCCGCCGACGTCGCGGATCTCAAAGCGCGCGTCCTCGCGTCGGGCCTGACGGGTCCCGAGCTGGTGCGCACGGCGTGGGCGTCGGCCTCGACGTTCCGCGGCACCGACATGCGCGGCGGGGCGAATGGCGCGCGCCTGCGCCTGGCACCGCAGAAGGACTGGGAGGCGAACAACCCGCGCGAGCTGGCCAAGGTGTTGCCGCGGCTGGAAGCGCGTGCAGCAGGACTTCAACCGCGCGCAGACGGGCGGCAAGAAGATCTCGCTCGCCGACCTCATCGTGCTCGCCGGCAACGCGGCCGTCGAACAGGCGGCGACCAAGGCCGGCGTGTCCGTGCAGGTGCCGTTCACGCCGGGACGCACCGACGCGTCGCAGGCCGACACCGACACCGCGTCGTTCGCCTTCCTCGAGCCGGCCGCGGACGGCTTCCGCAACTACTTCAAGCGCGGCGAGCGCCAGTCGCCGGCGGCGCTGCTCGTGGAGCGCGCGAACCGGCTCACGCTGAGCGTGCCCGAGATGACCGCGCTCGTCGGCGGCCTGCGGGCGCTCGACGCCAACGCCGGCGCGGCGCGGCACGGCGTGCTCACCGACGCGGCCGGGCACGCTGAGCAACGACTTCTTCGTGAACCTGCTCGACATGTCCACGGTGTGGAGCAAGTCGACCGCCGAAGGCCTCTACGAAGGGAAGGACCGCGCGACTGGCACGGTCAAGTGGACGGCCACGCCGGTGGACCTGCTCTTCGGCTCGAACACCGAGCTGCGGGCCGTGGCCGAGGTGTATGCGGCGGCCGACGGACAGCAGAAGTTCGTGCGCGACTTCGCCGCGGCCTGGACCCGGGTGATGACCCTCGACCGCTTCGACGTGAACTGAGACCGACTCGGCCGTCGAGCTGGAGCCGGGGAGGGGCGGCAGGGGAGTGCTTGCCGTCACCCCGGCGCACTCGCTATGCTGACCCTTCCACGGGTTCTTCGTGGCTCGAAACAGGAGTTCAATCGATGCGTTTCCGGAATCTCGTCGCCTGCGCCGCCCTCGTCACCGCCTTCGTCGCCGCCGCTCAGCCCGCTTCGGCCCAGGGTGAGTTGCGCTTCGGGGTGTGGGACAACACCACCGACCCCAACAACGTGATGACCTACGAGGCCTACGAGAAGGGCGGGAGCAAGCTCACCGTGAGCAACCCCAGCAAGCCCGAAGCCGCGTGGGGCTACGTCACCCTGTTCGACGGCCAGTTCCGTCCCGTCAGCAACCAGCCCGGCTCCGAAACGGCCGTCGAGCTCATCAACGGCAGCGCCAAGAGCATCCGCATCCTCAACAAGCGCGATGGCCTCGTCTACCAGGTGGTGATCAACACGTTGTCGGAAGACAACATGACCATCAGCAACGAGTACATCCGCATGGACAAGGCCGGCAAGATCACCGGCGTCACGCACGTCACCTACAAGAAGCGCAAGTAGCGCGCGCGGCGCGACGCGCCAACGCAGACGGTTCGAGCAGCGGCCGCCGGGCAACCGGCGGCCGTTTTACGGTGCGCGGCGCGGGGAACCTTTCCCGCGGGCCCGACGTCTGCTTGCACATCATGCCGACGCGGGCCCTGCTGGCAGGACGCTCGTCACGCCCTTCGCCGGCTCGCCCGCGACTGGCCGTTCACTGCCGCCGCGGTGCTCATCTTCGCCCTCGGCATCGGCGCCAATACGGCGCTCTTCAGCGTGATCAACGCCACGCTGTTCCGGCCGCAGCCGCTCGGCGACTCCGACCGGCTCGTCGACATCTATCAGCGCGCCGTCAACGCCGGCGGCGTCGACGCCGTTCGTATCCGGCCTATCTCGACATGGCGGCCTACACCGACGTGTTCGCCGGCACGATGGCGGCGAGCGTGCCCCTGGGCGTGCACTATCTCGACGCTGGCGCGGTGCGGCCAGCGGTGGCCGAATACGCCTCCGCCACCTACTGCCTCGGTGCTGGGCCTGCGCCCCGCGCTCGGCCGCTGGTTCACCGAGGCCGACGACGTGCGCGGGGCCGCGGTCGTGGCCGTGGTGAGCCACGCCGCGTGGCTCATCGAAGTTCCGGGCCGATCCCTCCGTGGTCGGGCGCACCATCCGGGTCGAAGGCGTGCCAGTCACGATCGTGGGGTTGGTCCGGCAGGGCACAACGCCACGATCGACGTCGGGCATCGTGACCGACTTCTGGCTGCCGATCGCCGCGCTCGCGAGCCTGGGCGGGCCGGCGCGCGCGCTCGAGCGGAATCCCGACGAGGCCGGCTTCTTCGTGAAGGCGCGCCTGCGCGACGGCGTCACCGTCGCGCAGGCGCAAGCCGCCATGGACATCCTGGGCCGCCGGCTGGCCGCCGAGTATCCCGACGGAAGATCCGGGCCAGGGCATCGGCGTGTTCGCGTCACGCGACGTGCGGATCCATCCGCAGATGGACGTGGTGCTGGCGCCGCTCGCGTCGGCGCTGCTCGGCGTGGTCGGCCTCGTGCTCGCGATCGCCTGCAGCAACCTGGCCACGCTGCTGCTGGTGCGCGGCATCGGCCCGGGCGAAGGAAGTATCGGTGCGGCTGGCGCTCGGCGCGTCACGAGCACAGCTCGTGCGGCACCTGCTGGCCGAAAGCCTGCTGCTGGCGCTGGCCGGAGGCGTCGGCGGGTGCCGTGCTGGCCTGGTGGGCGATGCAGTCGTTCGGCGCGCTCGACTCTGCCGATCGGCGTCGACGTCGGCCTCGACTACCGGGTGCTGGCCTTCGCGCTCGCGCTGTCGCTCGGCACGGGGGTGGCCGTGGGCCTGGCGCCGGCTCTCAAGGCCACCGCGATCGACCTCGTGCCCACGCTGCGCGACGACGGCGAGTCGCGCTCGTCGGGCCGCCGCTGGCTCACGCTGAAGCACGCGCTGGTCGTGTTCCAAGTGGCCGTGTCGGTCGTGCTGCTGGGGGTCACCAGTCTCTTCCTGCAGATGCTGAGCACGTCGCGGTCACGGCCCGTCGGCTTCGCGGTCGACGGCGTGGCGATGCTCGCAGACCGATGCGCGCTACGCGGGCTACTCCGGCCGCCGAGGCCGACGCGTCTCTACGAGGACGTGCGCCGGCGCGTGGCCGCCGTGCCGGGCGTGCAGCCGCCGGTGCTCACCGCCGGTCTGCCGATGCAGACGAGCGGCGTGCGGCTGGTCGTCGATGGCGCGCCGCGCCACCAGGGAGCCGGTTGGCGGCCGGAGGCGATCTGGGCGGGCCCCGGGTTCTTCGACCTGCTGGACATTCCCGTCGTCGTCGGCCGGGCCTTCGACGAGCGGGATCGCCGCGACACGCCGCGCGTCGCGGTGATCAGCGAGACGATGGCCCGTCGTCACTTCGGCGACGTCAATGCCGTGGGCCGCCGGGTTCGGCTCGAGCCCGCGACGACCGAGGCGTGGATCGAGGTGATCGGCGTGGTGCGCGACACCGGCACCGCCGACCGCGGCAGCGACCTCGTCGATCCGAGCGTCGACCTGCTTCTACCGATCGTTCACGCAGTGGGATGTGCCACCCACCACCGTGCTGGCTCGCACCGCGGTGAAGCCGCACGAGTCTCGTCGGGGCGATGCAGGCAGCGGTGCGCGCCGTCGATGCCGTCATTGCCCGTGCTCTCGGCGCAGACGATGGCACAACACCTCGAGGGTTCGCTCGGCGCCGTGGCGGCCATCGCGACGTTCCTGGGGGCGCTCGGCGGACTGGGGTTGTGCCTGGCCGGCATCGGCCTGTCTGCCGTCGTGGCGTTTGCCGTGTCGCGCCGGTCGCGCGAGATCGGCATCCGCATGGCGCTCGGCGCGCAGCGCCAGCAGGTCGTGGCGAACGTGACGGGCGACGTGGCCGTGCTCGTGGCGGCGGGCACGGTGCTCGGGCTTGACGCTGTCGGTGCTCGCCATCCTGGCGCTGCGGCTCGTGGTCGTCCCCACGCCCGGCATCGCGCTGTTCCGCCCGGCGATCGAGCCTCTGGCGCTCCTCACGATCACCGGCGTCATGGCCCTCGTGGCGCTGGCGGCGGCTTCCTGCCGGCGCGTCGGGCCGCCCGCCTGGATCCCCTTGTGGCCCTGCGGCGCGGTTGAGCCTTGCGCGAACGGCGCGTGCGCGGCGAAGATGCCGGGGATGCGGCAGGTGCAGGGCTGATGACCACGCGATCCAGGCGCCCTGGCTGGGTGCGCGGCCATGTGCTCGAGGCCGTGTTCCTGTGTGTGGGCATCGGCCTGCTCGCCGGGGCCGCCTTGGCCTACTACCTCATCGTCGCCCGACCGCTGTCGTGGCCACGCACCGACGCGCGCGTGATCGCGAGCCGCGTCGTGAATCCGGTGAACCCCGCGCAGCATCAACCCGAACTCGTGCTCGAACTGAACGAGGGCGGCAGGGTGCGGCAGGTCACCACGGCGTCGTCGTGGAACTCGAGTTCGTATGCCGCCGTGCGCGCCTATGTCGACGGCTACCCGCCGGGCGCGAACGTGGAGGTGGCGGTCAACCCGGCCGACGCCGATGACGTGCGCCATGAGCTGGGGGCCACGATCGCAAATCTGATCCTGCCCGGCGCGTTGGCGGTGCTCGGCGCGGTGTTCGCGTTGGTCGCCGCCCTCACCACCCTCTGGAAAGAGCGGCCGACGTCGACGGAGCACTCGGCGCAGACCCTGCGCCGCGTCGCCGGCGTGTTCGCGGCCATCGGCGTGGCTTGTGCCGCAGCCGGCGCGTGGCAATGGTCCGCGGGCACGGCCGCCGACTGGCCCGAGGTCGACGCCACGGTCGTGGAGGGCGCGGTCATTCGCGTGTCCAACTCCTCGAGCAGCCCGTCGCGACCGGCCTACGACGTGCAGGTCACGTTCCGCTACGACGCCAATGGCGCGACGGTGACGAGCCGCACCACCTCGGGCCAGGTCAGTTGGAGTCGCAGCGCGGCCGAGGCCCGGCTGCGCGCCTACCCCGCGGGATCGCGCCAGCGTGTGCGGCACCGGCCCGACGACGCCAACGTCGTGCGCTTCGAGGTATCGGCGCTCCGGGAACGCGCGCTGGCCGGCGCGCTGCTGCTGATGGGGCTTGCGTTCGTAGGCTTCGGCGTCATGACGCGCCGTCTGACGCGGCCGTCGGCCCGGCGCTAGCGACCCTCCGACTCCAACCTGTCCTGACGCGCCCCTTGACGCGGACACTCGGTCCGTAGTACTTAACCATAAGGTTAATTAACCATATGGTTCAGCGCAATGCCGACTGATCACCTCAGCACCACCTTTGCCGCGCTCGCCGATCCCACGCGGCGGGCCATCCTGGCCACGCTTGCCTCGGGCGAGTGCTCGGTCACCGCCCTGGCCGAGCCCTTCGCCATGAGCCTGCCGGCGGTCTCGAAGCATCTCCGGGTGCTCGAGCGGGCGGGCCTCATCGCCCGGGGCCGCGAGGCGCAGTGGCGGCCGTGCCGTCTCGAAGCCGCGCGGCTCAAGGAGGTGGCCGAATGGACGGAACGCTTCCGCGCCATCTGGGAACGGCATTTCGACAGCCTGGAACTGTACCTGCAGACCATCGAGAAGAAGGAGCGTAGCCATGCCCGCAAGTCCCGTCGCAAATAGCCATACGTTTGCCGTCAGCACGCCGTCCGACACCGAGATCTGCATGACGCGGCTCTTCGATGCCCCACGCCACCTGGTGTTCAAGGCGATGTGCGAGCCCGAACACATCCGGCAGTGGTGGGGCAATCTCGGCGACGGCTACTCGGTGCCCGTCTGCGAGGTCGACCTGCGCGTGGGCGGCGCGTGGACGTTCGTGAACCGCCATCCTCATGGCGACGCCGTGTTCTTCGGCGTCTACCGCGAGATTGCCGCGCCCGACCGCGTGGTGTTCACCGAGATCTACGAGCCGTTCCCCGACGCGGAGTCGGTCGTCACTGCCGTGTTCACCGAAGAGGAGGGCAAGACGCGGCTGACCGCCACGGTGCGGTATCCGTCGCGTGAGGTCCGCGACATGGTGCTCGAGACCGGCATGGAGAAGGGCGCCGCCGTGAGCTACGACCGTCTCGACGAGGTGGCGTCGCGGCTGCAGGGCTGACGAGCCGCGGCCCGGCGGGGCGGCCGGCCGGGCCGAGCCATGTCCCTTGATTTCGTGCGGTGAGGGCGCAAGACTGCCATCGATGCGTCCCATCACACTCAAGTCAACGGCGCGACGCACACCGTGGAGGTGGAGCCGGCCACGCCGCTGCTCTACGTGCTGCGCAACGACCTGGGCCTGCGCGGTCCACGCTTCGGCTGCGGCCTCGGGCAGTGCGGCGCCTGCACCGTCATCATCAACGGCGAGGCGGTGCGGTCGTGCGTGCGGGCCACCTCCATCGGCCGAGGGCGTGGAGATCACGACGCTGGAGGGCCTGGCGCGCAACGGCGTGCTGCATCCCGTGCAGCAGGCCTTCATCGACGAGCAGGTGCCGCAATGCGGCTTCTGCCAGAACGGCCAGATCCTCACGGCGAAGGTGCTGCTCGACAAGAACCCGCGGCCCACCGATGCCGACATCCGGCAGGCGATGGCGCGCACGTTGTGCCGCTGCATGACCTACTACCGCGTGCAGGCGGCGATCAAGCGCGCGGCTGGGGGTGTGGCATGACCCGGCGCCGCGAGTTCCTGAAGCAGTCCGGTCAGCTGGTGGTGGGGCTGGGGGCGTGGCACGGCACGTCGGGATTCGGAGAGGCCTGGGCCGGGCAGGCCGCGCCCGGCGCCGCTCGGTCCAGGACCGTATCCCGACAAGGACTTCCTGCAGCTCGATTCGTGGATCGTCGTGCGCGCCGACAACACGGCCACGTTCTACGTCGGCAAGACCGACCTGGGGCAGGGCACCGGCACGGCGTTTCGCCAGATGATGGCCGACGAGCTCGATGTGGCCTACGCCAACACCAGCGTGGTGATGGGCAGCACCGACGTCACGGTGGACCAGGGCGGTTCGGGCGGCTCGGATGGCATCCAGGTGGACGGCTGGCCGATGCGGCGCGTGGCGGCGGAAGCGCGACGGGTGCTGCTCGACCTGGCCGCGACCCGTCTGGGCGTGCCGGTGGCGGCGCTCGCGGTGAGCGACGGCGTCGTGTTCGCGCGCGATGACCAATCCCGGCGCGTCACCTACGGCGAGCTCATCGGCGACCGTCGCTTCAACGTCACGCTCACGGGACGCAACGTCGACGCCACGACGGGGCAGGCACCGGTGAAGCCGGTGGCGGCCTTGAAGAACGTGGGGCAGTCGCCACCGAGCGCTACGACATCCCTCCCAAGGTGGACGGCTCGCAGGAATGGGCCGTCGACGTGCGCCTGCCCGGCATGGTGCACGCGCGCAACGTGAAGCCGCCGGTGGCGGGCGCGCAGCTCGCGTCGGTGGACGAATCGTCGGTGCGCAGCCTGCCCGGCTTCGTGAAGGTGGTGACCAAGGGCAACTACGTGGCCGTCGTGTTCGAACGCGAAGAGCAGGCGGTGCGTGCGGCCCGTCAGCTCAAGTGCCAGTGGACCAAGCCTGCCACGGCGCCCTTCCCGGCGTCGGACGACCTCTTCGACTTCATGCGTGCGGCCGCGCCGGTGGTCAGCACACCGCCGATCGACGCCGGTGACCCGGCGGCGGCGTTTGCGAGCGCCGCCACCGTCGTCGAGGCGCGCTACGACGTGCCGTTCCAGGGCCACACGGCCTTTGGGCCGGCGCATGCCATGGCCGATCCCACCGGCGACCAGCTCACCATCTACTCGAACGACATGAAGTCGTATGGCCTGCGCAACGGCGTGGCCGAGTTCCTGAAGATGCCGCGCGACCGCGTGCGCGTCGTCTGGATGCAGGGACCGCAGGCCTACGGCCGCACGGCGGCCGACGACGCGGGCTTCGAGGCCGCGTTCCTCGCCACCGAGCTGGGCCGGCCGGTACGCGTGCAGTGGATGCGCGACGAAGAGACCGCGTGGGACACCAAGGGCCCCGCCTACGCCGTGGACATGCGCGGCGCCCTCGACGCCGCGGGTGCGCTCACGGCCGTGGAGTACACGGCGCGCGCCGCGGATCACAACCATCTGGGCTACAACGAGCACGACACCGTGCTCATCGCGCAGCTCACCGGCCAGCGCAAGGCCACCCCCGCACGGGGCCGCGCCTCGACGCCGTCGGACATGTATGCCATTCCGCATCGCCGCACCACCACGCACGTGGTCAGCCTGCCGCTCGTGTGGGAGACGCCGCTGCGCACCGGCAATCTGCGCGATCCCGACGGCCCGCAGGTGACGTTTGCGTCGGAGTCGTTCATCGACGAGATGGCGGTGGCGGCCAAGGCCGATCCGGCCGAGTTCCGGCTGGCGCTGCTCACGCGCGGCACGGGCGACGACAGCGGCTTCAAGCGCGCGCGGTCCATTGCCGTGATGAAGGCCGCCATGGCGGCCTACGACTGGCAGGCCCGGCCGGCCGGGCCGCGGAGCAGCGCCGACGTGGTCACGGGCCGGGGCATTGCCTACGCCTATCGCAGCCAAACGGTGGTGGCGCAGATCGCGGACGTGGAGTGAACCGCCGCACCGGCCACGTCTGGGTCAAGCGCATGGTGTGCGCGCACGACTGCGGCCTGGTCATCAACCCGGAAGGCCTGCGGCGCACGCTCGAGTGCGGCATGCTGCATTCGCTCAGCCGCGCCCTGCACGAGGAAGTGCGCTTCGATCGCGAGAAGGTCACGAGCGTCGACTGGGTGTCGCATCCCACCTTGACCCATGCCGACACGCCCGAGCGCATCGACATCGTGATCGTGAACGGCGATCCCACGCCTGGGCGTGCCGACTTGCCGCACTACGGCGCCGGTGAGACGGTGTGCAAGCCCACGCTGGCCGCCGTCGGCAACGCCATCTTCGATGCCACCGGCGTGCGGTTGCGGCGCGTGCCGTTCCGCGACGCGCGCGTGCTGGCGGCGCTCAAGGGCGCGACCGGCACGTTTCAGTAGGCGAGGCCTCGGAGCCTGGGTCGAAGGCGGCCGGGGCGACCATCTATACTGAAGGGGTGTGAGCCGTGGCCCCCTCGGGCGCGGCTGCGCCGCCCATGGAAAAGATCATCGTCCACGCCACGTTCCATGCCGGTCATCGCCAGACCGGCCATCCAGGCAAGTGCCGGTTCGTGCACGGCCACACCTGGCGGGGCACCGTGGCCATCAGCACCGACGAGTTTCGCGCGTGACGCCAGCGACATGTCGCTCGACTTCGGCGAGATCAAGCAGGTGATGCGCGCGCTCGACCACAAGATGCTGGTGGTGGCGTCGGACCCGGCGCTGCTCGACCCGGCGCTCTTCGACCCCGAAGGCATCGTGGTGCTGCAGGGGAAGGGCCCCAGCGTGGAGAACGTGGCGCACCATGTGTTCGACGGCGTCGTCGATCTGATCCGCGTGCGCTATCCCGGCCGCGCCTTGGCGTATCGCATCGAGGTCACCATCCAGGAGACCGACAACAACCTGTTCGTCGTGGAGAAGTCGGCCACCGTCTAGCGGCTCGCAGGGCAGACCCCGGCCCCACGCCGTCGCGGTCGCGTCCCTGTGCCGGACCTCGTCAGGCGGTGGCGGAGTCCCGCACAGCGACCGTTGAGCGAGACTGTGCAGCTGCGCGACGCTACAGGTCGGAATCGTCAGGGCACTGAATTTGCTCTCGCGTTCGCGTGAGCCCGAACCTCGCCCGCGTCGAATCGCCGAGCTGGTCGTCGCCAGCCGTGCCCGCGATGGACGTGATTGCCGGCTTGTCGCGGGCCCTGGACATCACCGAGGGGCACCCGGCCGGCCATGCCGGGCGGTCGTGCCTGATCGGGATGCAACTCGCCGAATTGCTCGGCCTCGGCGAGACCGATCGCGCCGACCTCTTCCACGCCCTGCTGCTCAAGGACGCCGGCTGTTCGAGCAACGCCGCGCGCGTGCATCAGCTCGCCGGCGGTCACGACCACCAGGTGAAGCGCTCCGTGTGGCTGACCGACTGGCGCAACTGGTCCGAGAAGATCGGTCACGCGCTGCAGGTGGTGGGTCGCGGCGAGCCGTTCCTGGCGCGTCTCGCCCGGCTCGGGCGCCTCGCGGCGCTCGGCCCGAAGGCCGAGCAGGAGCTGTTCCAGATCCGCTGCGACCGCGGCGCCGCCATCGCCCTCGACCTCGGCTTGTCGCGCGCCACGGCCGAGGCCATCCGCGCCATGGACGAGCACTGGGACGGCGGCGGCCAGCCGGCGCGCCTGCGCCGCGACGCCATCCCGCTGCTCGCGCAGATCATCGGCATCGCGCAGGTGACCGAGATCTTCTGGGCCGAGGCCGGTCTCGAGCAGGCGATGCGCGTGCTGAAGCAACGCTCGGGGCGTTGGTTCAATCCGGCGCTGGTGCGGGCGATGCGCGTGCTGGCCAGCAACGGCCAGTTCTGGGAGCAGCTGCGCAGCGGTCGACCCGGTCGAGTTGCTGCGCGCCGTGGCGCCAGCCAAAGCCCTGGCCGTGGCTGACGACGCCGCGTTCGACCGCGTCGTCGATGCGTTTGCCGGTGTCATCGACGCCAAGTCGCCCTACACGCACGATCACTCCCGCCGCGTGTCCGAATATGCCGTGGCGGCGGCCACGACGCTCGGGTTCTCGCCGCAGCGTCTGACCCGGCTGAAGCGCACCGCGCTGCTGCACGACATCGGCAAGCTCGGCGTGTCCAACAGCATTCTCGACAAGCCGGGGGCGCTGACCCCACCCGAATGGGCGTCGATGCGCGAGCACACGCGGCACACCTTCGAGATTCTCGACCGCGTGCCGGTGTTTCGCGAGGTGGCCTTCGACGCCGCGTGCCACCACGAACGTCTCGACGGCACGGGCTACCACCTGGGTCTCACCGGGGCGGCGCTCAGTCCTTCGGCGCGCGTGCTGGCGGTGGCCGACGTCACCGACGCGCTGCGCTCCGACCGCCCCTACCGCGCCGGCCTCGACGTGGAGCGCGTCGTCGGCGATGCTGACGGCCGATGCGGCGTCGGGCAAACTGTGTCCGCAAAGCGTCACGGCCATGGCCGGCGTGCTGCGGGGGTAGGCCGCCTCGGTGCGGCTCCGGGTTCGGTCGAGCCCGCGGCTCGCGCTGCCTGCCAAGGGTGCTAGACTGCGCGCCACGCGCCCGCCTGAGCTGGGCGTCGCCAGGAGACCCACTGATGCACACCCTGCTCTCGTTCCTGATGGCCGCGGCGCAAGCGGCCGCCCAGACGCCTCCCGCGCCCGCGGTGCACATCACGCCGGCCGAGATCGCCGCGGTGCTCGAGTCCGCGATTGCCAAGAGCGCGGTCGATCAGCCGATCAAGGCGGTGGACGTGCACGGCGGCCGGGCGCTCGTGGCCATGCTGCACCGCGATCGCGCCGAAGCGGGTGCGCTGATTCACGAACGCGTCACCGAGACGTATTACATCCTGCACGGCAGCGGCACGATGGTGACCGGCGGCTCCCTGGGTGATCCGAAACCGAGTGACCTGACGCGTGTGGGCGCCGGCCCGAGCCTGCTCGGGCACGCGCCAGGGTGGCGACAAGCGGAAAGTTGGCCCTGGCGACGTGATCATCGTGCCGGCCGGCACGGCGCACAGCTTCGATCAGCTCGACTCGCCGATCAGCTATCTGGTGTTCAGGTTCGACCCGCAGAAGTGAGCGGCCGCGCTCGTTGCCGGCCGGCTCACGCCGGGGTCAGCAACGCTACGGAACGACCACCGTCTGTGCGGCCGTCGGCACACTTGCGCCGCAGGCGTTCAGCGCGCTGACACTCACCGAGTAGCTTCCGGGCGGCACTGCGCCGCTCGGGTTGCGGCTGACGCCCACCGGCACGGCCCCGACGAAGGAGCCCGTGACGTTCAGCACGTAGGCGGTGGCGGCCGGTCCGGTCGCCGGCGGATCCCACAGCAGGTGCAGCACGCTGCCCTCGCGGTAGTAGAGATAGTTGCGCGGCGGAGCAGGGACCCCCGTGCAGGCCGCCGGGAACGTCAGGGTGACCGGTGTGGCCGCGGCGCTGCCGCCTGTCGCGTTGGCTGACCGCACCGTGAAGGTGTAGGTGCCCGGCGGCACACCCGCGAACGTGAACGTGTCGACGGCTCCTACGGAGACCGACCCCACGAGGGCGCCCGACACGTCGAGAATCGTGTCGGTGGGGGCGGCGCCGCCGAAGGTCGGCTTCCACGAGAGCGCCATCGATGTGTCGTTGACGAGCCCGGTCAGAGAGACCGGCGCCGACGGCGCGACCGGCACGTTGACATACAGCGGCACCTCGTTCGAGACACCGCTGGCCATGGCGCCATCGAGCGACGTGACGCGCAGGAAGAAGGCCCCTGACGGCGCCGTGAAGGTCAATGCCGGGGTCGGGCCGGTGACCGCTGATGCGACTGGCGCACCGGGCGCAAGACCGCCCTCGATGAGATAGCCGGTGGGCGGCGGGCCGGCGGCGGGCGGATCCCAGCGCAGCGTCACCTGGTTGCCAGCCACGCGATCGATGCGGAACTGCGTGGCCGGCTGCACTGGCACCACGGTGATCGACACGGTCGTTGCCGCCGAGCTGCCGGCCGTGTTCGAGGGGTAGTAGGTGAACGAGTCGGGTCCGAGGTAGCCAGCGACCGGCGTGTAGACGAATCCGCCGTTGCTGTTGAGCGTGACGGTGCCGCTCGTGGGCAGCGTTTGCAGCGTGGCCGTGAGCGGGCCGCTACCGGGCGAGTTGAGGTCATTGGCCAGCACGCCGGGTGCGGCCACCACGAGCGGGGTGGAGCGACCAGCGATATAGGCATCGGGCATAGCACACCGCCCGGAAGGTCACTGTCCCGTCTGGAACAGCGCGGACCCGCAGGGCGCGGGCTACGCCTTCGCCGGCTGGGTGTTCTTGAGGACTTCGTCGACGAGGAACATGTCGGTCAAGCAGCGCCCGCAGGTGGATCGACGCATTCAGGTTGTCGACCAGCTGCGAACTGATGCCGGGCTGCGCCAGCACCAGCCGCACCGCGGCCTGTGACGACCGCGCATCGCGCTCGAGCACCTCGATGTAGGCCGCATAGTGTTCGGCCCCGGCTGGCTGCTCCGCCGCCACGACGGCCCGGAACACGTCACCCAGGCCGTCGAGCGCGGCGTCGAGCCGTCCGAGGAAATGCCGCACCTGCGTGCCGGCGCCGCTGCCGGTATCGCGTCGCCAGGCCCTGGGCCGCATAGGCCAGCATGAATTCGTAGGCCTCCTCGATGTGGTTGCATCGAGTGGTCATCTGCTCTCGCATCGGCCCTGCCTATTCCGACGGACGGCCGCCGACGGGGTCGGAGCCGGGCACGCGCCAGCGCGCGGGATCGTGGTGCTCGAGGTACTGGCGCCGCGTGATGAAGCCGAACAGCATCGACTTGGTCAGCCAGAACTTCTCGGGGCGGATGGCGAAGTAGACGTGGGCCATGGTGAGGCCCACGAGCGCCACGCCGGCCACGCCGTGGCCCACGTACATCCAGCCCCACGTCGGGTCGGTGAGGATGTAGGGGTCGCGCGTGAAGAAGGGCGTCTGCACCTTCTTCATCATGATTACGCCGGTGATGGTGGCCAGCAGGCCGGTCACCACGATCGCCATGTGGTACAGCCGGTTGCCGAGCGGGTACTTCGCCGGCTTGGGGCCGCCGATGTCGCGCCCGAGCTCACGCATCATCTCGGCCTTGAACTCCGGAATGTCCTTCGGGCCGACCCAGATCGACCAGAAGTCCATGAAGAACGTGGCGTGGATGATGTGATAGAGGATCGACGCCGTCAGCACGAGCCCGGCCATCCAGTGCCACTGCACCCAGGCGAACTGCACGCCGAGAATGGGCAGGAACGAGGTGAAGAGCAGCGTGAACATCGACGCCGCCATGATCCAGTGGAACATGCGCGCCGCCATGCTGTGCCGCTGGATCTTCTCCGGCAGGCCCTTCATCTTGGCTTCGAGCGCGTCCACTTCGGCCGCCGGCCGCCCCTTGTGGGCCGACAGCAGCATGTAGACCGAGTGTGCCGCCAGGAACACGACGCCGGCGAAGATCGCCACCCACAGCAGATCCCAGGAGATGTGGGTGAAGATCGATTGGCCCCAGGGGCTGATGCCCCGGGTTAGGAAGTCGATGCCCATCCGTTGTCCCCCCCGCGGATGGCGCGCTTGACCAGATTGCGCATCATCGGAATCTTGTAGGCGTTGTGAGCGAGGGCCACGGCGCCCGGTCACGGCGAGCTCACCGGCGGCATTGGCCGTCTCGTCGTTGCGGGGCTTGCCGGCCACGAAGGCCTCGACCGCTTCGAGCCGCATCGGCTGCGCCGCCACGGCATTGACCGCGATGCGCATCGCCTTGAATGGTGTTGCCCGAGGTCTTGATGGCCGAGGCGATGTTCACGAGGGGGAAGTCCCACACCTTGCGGTCGGCGACCTTCTCCACGTAGAACTGCGCGCCCGCCCACGTGCCGGGAATGCGGATGGCCGTGAGCAGTTCACCCGGCTGCAGCACCGTCATGCGGGTGATGTCGGTGCCGGGGCCGATGAAGTAGTCCTGCGCGTCGACGATGCGTTCGCCGCCGCGCCGAACGAATGACCATCTTGGCGTCGAGCACGATCAGCGCCGGCGCGGTGTCGGACGGGTTGACCGCCACGCAGCGGTCGGCGCCGAAGATGGCGTGCTCGCGGTTCACGGCCGTGGGCGTGTCGGCGTAGCAGATGTTGCCGCCGGCGCGGTAACACGACCAGCCGGCCCGGTAGTACCAGCAGCGCGCGTCCTGCGACACGTTGCCGCCGATGGTGCCCTGGTTGCGGATCTGCGGTGAGGCCGCCTTCTCGGCGCCCTCGAGCAGCACGCCGAACTTCTCGCGGAGGAGCGGATTGCGCACCACCTCGGTCAGCGTCGTCATCGCGCCGATTTCGACGCCGTCGCCCGACGCCTTGACGCCGCGCAAGCCCTCGATCGCGCCCAGGTCGACCACGTAACGCGGCCGCCGGATGCGGTCCTTCAGCCAGTCCATGCTGTCGAGCCCGCCCGCCAGCACCATCGCGTCGCTGCCGTAGCGGTCGAGCAGGCCGAGGGCGTCGTCGAGACCGGCCGGCTGCAACAGCTCGAACGCCGGCATCATGTCGTGAATCACAGCCATGATTTCGATGCTCCCTTAAATGTGCGCCGTGAGCGCGTCGTGCTGCCAGGTCTTGGATTCGATCGACGTCAGAAGCAGGTCTGGCGTCATCGGGTAGCGGCGGAAGGCCTCGTCGCCGAGAGCATTCACGAGCGCCGCCGCAACAGCGCCGCAGCCGGCGCCCACGGGAGGTTCACCGATGCCGCGCGCGCCCACCGGAGTTTCGGGGTCGGCGATGTCGGTGGCTTCGATCTTGATGACGGCCGGGATGTCCATGATGGACGGCGGCTTGTTGTGGTGGAAGCGGCGCGCCAGCGCCACGCCGTACTGCTTGTCGTAGACCCACTTCTGCGAGATGGCGTGACCGATGCCGAGCATGGAGCCGCCGAACGTCTGCCCGAAGAGGTTGCGCGGGTGCAGGATGGTGCCCACGTCGGCCACGGCCGTGTAGTCGACGATGCGTGAAAGCGCCGGTTTCGACGTCCACTTCCACTTCGGCAAAGCCGGCCACGAACGAGTGCGTGTTGCCGTCGCGCTTGTAGGTGTCCTTGGCCACGCCAATCAGGCCCTGACCCGCAACCACCTTCATCGCCGACTTGGTGAAGGTGTTGATGTCCTCGGGCACTTCGTGGCCGTCGTACTTGCCGCCGAGTTCGATGGCCTTCTTGGCCGCGTCGGCAAACGACAGGCTGCGCCCGCCGCTGAACACCCGTCCTTCCGACACCTGATAGCTGTCGGGATTGCCGCCGAGCACCTTCGCCGCCACTTCCTGCAGCTTCTTCTTGGTGTCCATGGCCGCGGCGTGCGCCGCGCGCGTCATGGCGTGTACCGTCTGGCTGCCGGCCGACACGCACGTCCAGGGCAGTCCCTTGGCGGTGTTGCCCCAGACCACTTCGAAGTTCTCCCACGCCGTGTCGAGCACCTCAGCGTAGACGCGCTGGCAGTCGATCACCGATTCGGTGCCGAGGTTGCCGATGCCCGACTGCACCTGCACCTTGCCGTCGGGACGCACGATGGCGATGCCGTCGAAGCCGATCGAACCGGCGGTATACGGACCGACCGCCACGCCGATGCCGCGCACCTTCGTGCCGCGACGCTGACCGGCGGTGGCCTTCTTGGCCTCCCAGCCGAAGAGCACCTTGCCCTGGTCGAGCGCTTCGCGCACGTTGGCCTGCGTGACGTAGGCCTGCTTCTTGGTGGCCGGCACCACCGGGCCGTAGGGCGCCTTGCCCACCGGCGCGTTGATCTTGAGCAGCTCGACATGATCGATGCCGAGCTTGCGGGCCGCCTGGGCCATGATCGGATCGAGCAGCGCGTTCATCTGCATGCCGCCCGGCGACCGCTGCGAGGTGCGCGGCGGCGTGTTGGTGAGCACCGTGATGCCGCGCCACCGATACGTTTCCGGCTGGAACTGCAGCGAGGCCATCGACCCGGCGGAGCGGTAGTCGCCCTGCGGGTTGTAGGGGCCGTTGTCCTGCAGCGTGAAGAAGTCCATCGCCGTGATGCGGCCGTCCTTGCGGAAGCCGATCTTGGCGCGGCCATACATGCCGGCGCGCGCGCGCCCGATGTAGTGCTCTTCTTCGCGCGTGATGCGCATCATGCACGGCGCGTTGACCTTCTTCGACATCAGGGCCGGGATGGCCATGCTGCCCGAACCAGGAATCTTGCTGCCGAAGCCGCCGCCGGTGAACTCGCTGATGAGCACCACCTCGTCGACCTTGATGCCGACCATGCGCGCGATGTTCGGCACGGTCTGCGCCACGCTCTGCGTGGAGCCATGCAGGAACAGCTTGCCGTTCTGCCAGTAGGCCATGGCCGTGCGCGTTTCGAGCGGCTGGTGACCCGTGGACTGCGTGTAGAGCGTTTCGTCGAGCACGAGGTCGGCCTTCTTGAAGCCCTCCTCGACGTCACCCAGCACGAACGTGTCGGGCGCCTCGCCCATGGGCAGTTTGCCCTCGTTGGCGGCCACGAAGTCGGCGGCGGTCCACTTCAGGTCGACGACCTTGAGCGTGGGGCCGGCGCCAGTGTAGACGTTGCCCTGCGTGCGGGCGTTCGGGCTGCCGGGCCGCAGGCTGTCGAGGGGATCCACGACGAAGGGCAGCGGCTCGTAGTCGACCTGGATGAGTTCGATCGCCTCGGCGGCAGTGGTTTCATCGACGGCGGCGAGTGCCAGGATCGGCTCGCCCTGGTAGACCGGCTCGTCGGTGAGCGCAATCTCCGCCGGCAAGGCCGGTGGGGGCGGCGCCGGCTGGCCAGCCGGGGGCGCCGGCGGGGCGGGTGGCGCCGGGAAGTCGCTGGCGCGCAAGATGCCCTTCACGCCCGGCAGGGCGAGCGCGCGGGTGGCGTCCACGTTGATGACGCGCGCATGTGGCATCGGGCTGAGCAGCAGCTTGATGAACAGCATGCCCTCGGCGCGGTAGTCCTCTGCGTACTTCGCCTTGCCCGTGACCTTGGCCACGAGGTCGGGCGTCGTGTAGTTCTTGCCGATGTATTTGTAGTTGTTGGCCACGTCTTATGCCCCCCGCGACAGTTCTGCGCCCTTGAGCAGCGCCGTGAGAATCTTGTCGTAGTCCTGGCACCGGCACAGGTTGCCCGACACCCCGTGCGCCAGTTCCTGGCGTGTGGGATTCGGGTTGGTCTTGAGGAAGCCCACCGTGGCCATCACGAAGCCGGGCATGCAGAACGCGCACTGGAAACCCTGCTCGGCCACGACGCCCTGCTGCACCGGGTGCAGCGTGCCGTCGGGCGCCGCCAGGCCTTCGATGGTCTGCACCTTGCGGCCGCGCAGCGTGTGCGTGAGCAGCGAGCAGGAGTAGGTGGGGATGTCGTCGACGAGCACCGTGCAGGCGCCACATTCGGCGCGGTCGCACCCAAGCTTGGTGCCGGTCAGGCCCAGCTTGTAGCGCAACGTCATCGCCAGCGTCTCCTGCTTCAGCACGTCGACCCGGCGCACTTGGCCGTTGACGGTGATGGAGATCAGGCGCTCGACCGAGCCCGCTCCGGCCGGCTGGCCCGAGACCGAGGTGCGGAAGAGGTATGCGCTCGTGGAGACCGCGGCACCGGCCGCAATCACGCCTTTGATGAAGTCGCGCCGGCTCGCGCCGCCGCGCGGGGTCATTGGTGCGGTCTGGCCCATGTCCATGTCTGACATTGCGTTCCTCGCTTGACGAGAGAGGTGGTGCTCTGAGGTTACGGGCGAGATAGTAGCAGGAAATTCTGCAAATCGGCAGTCAAGTTCACACCGCTGGTGCGTCCGTGACTAGCCGAGCCAGCCTGGCCGCCAGGTGGCGTCGAACACCCGCAGCAGGTTTTCGCCGAGCACCTGGCGCACCTGGCCGTCGGTCAGCCCATGTGCACACAGCTTCTCGACCAGCCAGGGGAAGTCTTCGATGCCGTTGCAATCGGCCGGCTGGCGGTTGTTGTTGTCGGGCGGCCGGGCCACGCGGTCGAACGCATCGGTCACCGATCCGTAGGGCAGGGCGTCGGGGTTGCGGGCGTGCACGGGGTAGGCGCCCATCGTGCCCATCGAATCGGTGGACACGCCGACATGGTCGATGCCGACCAGCTGCAGCGCGTGGTCGAGGCAGCGGAGCCAGTCGTCGAGCGTGGGCATGCCCGGGGTGCCCGGCCAGATGAGGGGCGCCCAGGTGGTGACGCAGACCACGCCGCCAAGCGCCGCCACGGCGCGGATCTGCTCGTCGTCGATGTTGCGGGGGTTGTCGACCACGGCCTTGGGGTTCGAGTGCGAGGCAATGAGCGGCCGGGTGGCCACCGCACAGGCGTCGAGGAAGGTGCGTTTGCCGGCGTGCGTCAGGTCGATGGTGATGCCCACACGCTCCATTTCCCGCACCATCACGCGGCCGAGCTGGCTCAGCCCGCCGTCGTGGCGTTCGAGGCAGCCGTCGCCGAGCAGGTTCTTCTCGTTATAGGTGAGCTGGCAGATGCGCAAGCCGAGCTGCTTCCACAGCAGCAGACTGGCGGGATCGGCGCCCAGAAACAGGGAGTCCTGCGAAAGCAGGATGTGCGCCATCTTGCCCTCGGCCTTGGCGCGCCGGATGGCGGCGGGGGAGTCGCCCAGGCAGAAGGTGGGCTCGGCGTGGATCACCTCGAGGAACTCGCGCACGCGCGGATAGGTCTGCGCGGCATCTTCGTTGGGCATCGGGATGGTGAGGGCCGCCGCGGTGAGGCCCGACCGGTCGGTGCGGTCGGTACGGCGAAGCAGGTACTGGACGCACGGGTCGATGACGATCGACTCGCGATGCAGGCGCGCGGCGCGTTCGCTGATGGGCATGACCGGCCCAGGATATGCGAGAGTGCGCCAGTCCGTCGCCGCCCCGGGTGGCATTACACTGCTGCGCACGATGCGGACCACTCCAGCGATCGCCCTCATCTCGGGCATGGCCCTGGCCAGCCTGGCCGGCTGCACGCAGGCCGGAGCCGCCGCGCTCTGCGGGGCAATTACTGCGCGCGATGTCGCCAAGGCGGAAGAGGTGCTGCGCGCCGGTCCCGTCGACTGGTTGCGGCAGCAGTGGAGCTGCCAACCCGCCAAGGACGCCATCGACCTGGCCCGCGATGGCGCGCCGGAGGGTGTGCAGATTCTCAAGGCGATGCTGAAGGCGGGGCTCGATCCGAACGCCACCTTTTCGGTCAGCGGGGGCAGTTCGCAAGGCACGTCAGCGGGCACCCGCCGCGCGGGAGGCTCGACCTCCACGACGACCTCGCTGGCCGAGTGGGCGGCGAACTACAGCGTCGACGAGGCCATCACCGCCCTGCGCGAGGCCGGGCTCGACATGACGCGCGACCGCACCGCTCAGGCGGTGGTGATCGCCGCGCGCAACGGAGATCTCACGCTCCTGCAACAGCTCGTCGAGGCCGGCGCGCCCGTGAACACGACGAGCGGGCCGACGGCCCTTGGTTCCGCCGTGGCCGAACGCCACCATCCCGTGATCGCTTACCTCGAGCCCACGGGCGCGCGTGAGTCGGCCGGGCCGCACCTGGCGCTCTTCCACGCGGCGCGCATCGGCGATGTGGCCGCGGTGAAAGCGGCGCTCGCCGGCGGCGTCGACCCAAACGTGGAGGATCCGCACAACGATCGTGTGCTGCTGCGGGCCTCCGCCTTTGGGCAGGTGGCGGTCGTCGAGGCACTGCTCGCCGCCAGGGCCGATCCGAACCAATGGTCTTTCGGCGAGTCGGCGCTGCAGGCCGCGGCCAAGGAAGGGCACGCGCACGTGATCCGCGCCCTGCTCAAGGGCGGGGCCACGGTGAACGGGCGCTTCGACGACGCCTCCGACACCGCGCTCGTCAGAGCCGTGCAGTCCGGACACGTCGACGTAGTGAAGGCGCTGCTCGAGGGCGGCGCCGATCACACCATCCCTGGCATCGGCGGTACGCCCTTGATGTTCGCGGTCCAGCAGAAGCGGCTGCCGCTCGTGCAGGCGCTGCTCGGTGCCAAGGCCAACCCGAACCACCGGTCGCTGCCGAACGAGCCCCCGTTGCTGCACGTGGTCGTGATCGGATGCGAGCACCAGGATTTCGACGTGCCGGTCGTGCGCGCGCTCGCGGCGGCGGGCGCGAATCTGGCGGCGACGGACGCCGAAGGCAAAACGGCGCGCCAGGCCGCTGAAGCGCGGCTGGTCGACGAGGCGCGCCCGTTCTACAAAGCGTGTTACGAGGCGCGTGTGGCCGCGCTCAAAGCCCTCGGCGGTTGAGCGATACCGCTGGCCCACCGATGTTCGGGAGACTGTGTATGACCGTGACGCGCACGCCTATCGCCGCCCTTGTGCTGCTGGCCGCCCTTGGTGCCGTCGCCACCGGACAGCAGCGTGGGCCCGACCCGGAGCCGCCGACTCGTGGCGCGCCGCCGCCCGCCGCGCTGCGGCCGCTCGTGGCCGGACCGAATGGCGGCGTGTCCACTGGGCATCCGCTGGTCACCTCCGCCGCGCTCGAGATCCTGCACAAGGGCGGCAACGCGTTCGACGCGGGCGTGGCGTCGCTGCTCGTGGGCGGCGTGGTGGAACAGGATCTCTACAGCCTGGGCGGCGAGGCGCTCGTGCTCGTGTATCCGGTGCGCGAGAAGAAGGTCACCTCGATCGTCGGCCAGGGCTGGGCGCCGAAAGCGGTGAACGTCGACTGGTATCTGTCGCGCGGCAAGACCCTGCAGGGTGCGGGGCTCGACCCGGCGGTGGTGCCGGGTGCGTTGCATGCGGCCCTCACGGTGCTCGAGACGTGGGGCACGATGAGCTTCGAAACGGTCGCCGCGCGCGCCATCGAGTACGCGCGCGACGGCTTCCCGCTGCGTCAGAGCACCGCCGACGGCGTGAAGCGCCAGCGCGAGTTCTTCGCGAAGTGGCCCGGCAATCAGCGCTTCTGGTACAAGCCCGACGGCACGCCGCACGACGCCGGCGACACGATCGCCATGCCCACGCTGGCGCGCACGCTCACGCGCATGGTCGAGGCCGAACGCGCGGCGAAACGCAAGGGCCGCGCCGACGGTATCGTCGCCGCGCGCGACCGTTTCTACAAAGGCGACATCGCCATGGAGATGGTGGCGTTCCTGCAGCAGCATCAGGCGCCGTTCGACGCTGAGCGACTTCGCCGAGTACTTCGCGCGTGTGGAAGCGCCGGCGTCCACGACCTACCGCGGCTACACCGTCTACAAGCACGGCTTCTCGAGTCAGGGGCCGGTGCTGTTGCAGACACTGAACATCCTGGAGCAGTTCGATCTGGCGGCCATGAAGCACGACAGCGCCGACTACGTGCACACCGTCACCGAAGCCATGAAGCTCGCCTATGCCGACCGCGACACCTACTACGCCGACACGGCGTTCGTGCAGGTGCCGGGGGAGGGCCTGTTGTCGAAGGCCTACGCGAAGGAGCGCGCGGCGCTCATCAACCCGCGGCAGGCGTCGAAGTCGTTCATCGCCGGCAATCCGCTCACGCTACGACTCAACGGTGAAGACCTGGCCGTTCGCGCGCTACGACATTGCCGATGGCACCGCCTCGGCGAAAGACGCTCCGCCGGCCGCGCAGGCGGCCTTGGCCGCAGACACGCCGGCCGCGCAAGCGGCCTTGGCCAGAGAAGCGCTGTCCCGGGGGCTGGATTCGGCCGGCGTGTCGAAAGACACCACCCACATGGCCATCATCGACAAGGCCGGCAACGTGTTCGACGCCACGCCGAGCGGTGGGTGGGTGCCCGGCGCCGTGATTCTCGGCGAGACGGGCATCGGCATGAGCGTGCGCGGTGAGCAGTTCTGGCTCGACACCACGCGCGCCAACCAGATTCGGCCGCGCGCCCGTCCGCGGTACACGCTCACGCCGAGCCTCGTGTTCAAGGACGGCCAACCGCTGATGGCGCTCGGCACGCCGGGCGGCGACAACCAGGACCAGACCATCCTGCAGGCGTTCCTCAACATCGTGGAGTTCTGGAACGACTGGTATCCCAACGTGCACCGCGCGCTCGAGTGGCCGCGTTTCCAGACGCTGCACTTCCACGGCTCGTTCTGGCCGCACGACGCCGGCTTCAACGCGCTCAACCTCGAAGCCACGATTCCAGACGCCGTGTTCGACGAACTGAAAGCGCGCGGACACGGCGTGAGCCGCATCCGCGCGTTCGGCATGTCGGGCTGCGCCACCACGGTGATGATCGACCCGAAGACCAAGAGCCGCCTCGCCGGCGCCGACCCGCGCCGCGATTGCTACGCCGTGGCGTACTAAAGCAGGGACTAGGGACTAGGGACTAGGGGCGTGGTGAACCGAACGCCTTGGCGAGCGCTGCGCCAATCGCGCCGGTCACGAGCGTGCTGCCACCGGCAATGGCGATGTTGCCGATCGGCACATCGCCGAGCGCCGTCGACACCAGGCTGCCGAGCGCGCCGGCCACTCCGCCGGCGATGGCGCCGTTGCCCACCTTGGCCCCCATCGTGCCGGCCGTGGCGCGGCTGGCCAACCACCCCGTGATGCCGCCGATCAGTGTGCCGGCGATGGGATAGAGTCCCGCCGCTTGCGCCGCCGGCAGAAAATGCCCGACCACGACCATCAGAACCTGCAACGCCGTGCCGATCCCAATACCTGTGCCCATGATGACCTCCGTTGCTACTTGAACTTCGACCAGTCGAGCGGCCCCGACGTGAATCGGCGGTGCAGCTGCATCAACAATTGCGCGTTGCCCTTTTCGAGGTAGTCGTAGGCCGCATCCCATTCGGCGCCCTGCTGCCACCCCTTCTGCACGAGCGTGACGCGCGTGGCCGTGGGGCCAGCCGACGCCAGCCGGAAGGTGACGTCGGTGCGCGTGGCCCGCACGGTGGGGAATCGTTCGGGCGCGAGCGCCTTGATCACGATCTCCGCGCGCGGCGTGAACGACACGATGGTGCCGCCGCCGGTGGCCGTGGGCGTGTAGAGCACGAGCCAGTCGCCGCCCGGCCGCAGGTCGACGCGGGTGTCGCGCCACAACCACGTCTCGAGTCCGGCCTTGGTGCTCATGGCCTGCCACACGTCGTCGAGCGGTGCCGGCACCACGACCTCGAACTGCAGGGCCTTCTGCGGCGTGGCGATCCGCTGCGTGGAGACCGGACTGGGGACCGGACTCGCCTGCGCGAACACGAGCAGCACGGCGAACACGGCACTGGCGATCATCGGCGGGCCTGCTTTCTGGAGGGCCGTCGCGCGGGCCGGCGCGTGCGGGGCGCGCGCACGAGCGCGGCGAGGTGCAACCGCAATTGGCGGATGCAGGTGTCGAAGGGCACCAGCGACCGGTGTGCCCGCGCCTGCATCACCGCGCCCTCCATCACGGTGAGCACGAACACCGCGACGTCGTCGGCCTGGGGCACCTTGGCGCGCCGCAGCGCGTCAGCCACGGCGGCCGTCCAGCCGTCGAAGTTACGCGCGATGAGCGCGTGGGCCGGCGTGTTCTCGGGGTCGATCTCGAGGGCCAGGCGGCCGATCGGACAGGCGTAGGTGCACTCGGTGGCGACGAGGCGGCTCCGGTAGGACGCGAGCAGGCCGAACACCTCGTCGAGAGGGCCGGTCGCGGCCGCCCGCACGGGCACCAGCAGCATGGGCTCGAGGGCCCGGGTGTAGCTCTCGAGCACGGTGCGGAGCAAGTCGTCCTTGCTCTCGAAGAAATGATAGAAGCTGCCGCTGTTGGCTTCGGCGCGCGTCAGGATGTCGGCCAGGCCGGTGGCGGTGTAGCCCTTCTCCCAGAAGAGATGGCGGGCCGCGTCGATCAGGCGCTGGCGGGTGTCGGGCGGCACGGGACGCGGCATCACTTGATTGACCGTTCAAGTAAACCCGCGTGCCTGCCCCGATGCAAGCGCGAAGTGACGGGGCGTGGGACGAACGGCTAGCGGCGCACGAGCAGACTGCCGCCGAAGGGCGTGGCGCCGGCCTTGTGCCTGGCGATCGACCAGTCGGGTGGCGGTGTCGATCACCGCGATGTCGCCCATGCCGTAGTTCATCACGTAGAGCCGCGACCCATCGGGCGAGAAGATGGGGAAGCCCGGTCCCTTGCCGACGGGGATGGTGGCGAGCACGGTCTTGGTCGCCGCGTCGATGAGCGCCACGTCTTCCGAGCCGCCGTGCGTGGACGCGGCGAAGCGGCCATCGGCTCGACACCGCCATGCGCCCAGCGCCCTTGCCGAGACCCTTCAAGGTGCGAGTTACGGTGTTCGTGGCCGAGTCGATCACGTGCACCGCGCCATCGCCGTCGTTGTGAATCCACACCTCGCCGTTGGGCGCGAAGCCCACGCCCACGGGCCCACCCTCGATCGGGATGATGGCGGTGACGGTGTCGCTCTTCGTGTCGATGACGAGCACCCGGTGGTCTTCGCGCATCGGGTAGTAGAGCGTGTCGGTCTTCGGCTGGATGGCCAGGAAATGGCCGCCCCGCAGCATCACGTCGATCTTCTTGATCACGCGGTTGGTGGCCGTATCGATCACGACGATGCCGGGGACGTCGGCGTTCTCGAGGCCCACGTAGAGCTTGCGGCCATCGCCCGTCAGCGCGCTGCCGTGGGGCGAGGCCGACTTGTTGGGACGTGACGAGGTGAAGAAGGGCGAGGTGACGAGCGCCTTCTGCGTGAACGTGGCGGCATCGAGCACCACCACGTGCGGGCCGTTGGGAATGGCCGCGTAGTAGGTGCGGCCGTCGGGCGCGGCCACGCCTTCGTGCGGCTGCTCGGCGGCCGTGAAGGTGTGCATCGTGCGGCCCGACACCGGATCGATTTCGTAGACCGTGTGGTCGGTGTGACTGAGCGCGACGATGGTGTGCGCCTGCCCGGCAGCGGCAGCGGGCAGCAGGGCGGCCATGCTCACGACGGCGAGGATGCGACGCATTGTGACCTCCGGGTCAGGGAACCGACGCGAATATTACCTCGCGCAGCCTCGATTTCGGTGCCGACGAGCCCCCGAACCCTGACATGATTCCAATCAGTCTGAAACATGACGGAGGTGTTCGTGATGGTGCCGGTGGACGTGCTCTTCAGAAACCTGAAACGCAGTGAGGCGGCAGACGCGCGGATTCGTGCCTACGCCGCCGACCTGGCGCACTTCGACGCACGCCTGCAGCACTGCCGCGTGGTGGTCGACTTGCCGCACCGGCATCACGCCCACGGCGACCGCTTCCAGGTGCGGATCGAGTTGTCGGTGCCGGGCAACGACCTGGTCATCGAACACGGACCGGTGACCGACGTGCATCAGGCGATTCACGACGCCTTCCAACTGGCGAGGCGCCGCTTGAAGGCACACGTGCAACGGCGTCGGGGCGCGGTCAAGGGACACACCCGGGGTGACAGCGGCTCCCGCTTCGACGAGGGCGACCTCTGGCACTGAGTCGCCAGGTCCGGCTCCGGCCTAGACGTGTGACGTGAGCACGTCGCTGGCGCGGCGTCCCGACTCGAGCGCCGCGAGCACGACGTCGGGCGTGACCGGCGCCCGCCGGAACACCTCGTGGCCGACGGCATCGGCAATCGCCGCCAGAACGGCGCCGAAGCCCGCGCCCACGGGCGGCTCGCCGACACCGCGCGCGCCGACCGGCGTGTCGGGGTCGGCCAGGTCGAGCGCGGCGTGGTGCATGCCGGTGGGCGGCACGTCCAGGATGGTGAGCGGTTTGTTGTGGTGGAAGCGGCGGGCGAGGGCCACGCCGTAGTGCTGGTCGTAGACCGACTTCTGGCACAGCGCGTGGCCGATGCCGAGGCAGCCGCCACCCAGCACCTGTCCGCCCAGGCTTCTGGGGTTGATCACCGTGCCCACGTCGGCGACGGCGGTGTACTCGATGAGCCGTACGGCGCCGGTTTCGACGTCCACCTCCACCTCGGCGAATCCGACCACGTACGAGTGGGTGTCGCCGTCGTGGGGATACGCGTCCTTGGCCACGCCCATCACGCCGAGGCCGGCCAGCGCCGTGGCCGAGGCGCGCGTCATGGCGTGGATGTCGGCGGGCAACTCGTGGCCGTCGTATCTGCCGCCCCGCGCGATGGCGCGCGTGGCGGCCTGGGCCAAGGTGAGCCCGCGCGACGGCGACGTGGCGCGGAACACGCGTCCGTCGGCCACGCGGTAGTCGTCTGGTGCGCCGCCCAGGTCGGCCGCGGCGAGTTCCTGCAGCTTCCGCACCGCGTCATGGGCGGCGGCGTGATTGGCGCGTGACATGGCGTGGATGGTCTGACTGCCGTCCGACGTGCAGGTCCAGGGCACATGTTTGCTGGTGTCGCCCCACACCACCGTCACGTCGGCCCACGCCACGCCGAGCACGTCGGCGGCGACCCGCGCCGTGTCGATGACCGAGTGCGTGCCGAGGTTCCCCGCACCGGACTGCACGTGCAGCGTGCCGTCGGGTCTGATCGTGAGCAGTCCGTCGTAGCCCACGGAGTAGCCGCCGATGAACGGGCTCACCGACACGCCCACGCCGCGCACTGCCGACCCGCGCCGCACCCGGCTGCGCGCCTTGCGCTCCTCCCACTTGAAGAGTTCGACGCCCTTGTCGATCGCTTCGCGCACGAAGGCGCTCGTGACGTAGCCGCGTGTGCCGTCGGCGCGCGGCGGTCCCATGAGGGCCTTGCCGGCCGGCGCGTTGAGGCGGTGCAGCGCCACGGCATCGAGGCCGAGCTGGCGCGCGGCCTTCGCCAGGATCGGCTCCATGATGGCGTTCTGCTGCATGCCGCCCGGCGAGCGCTGCGACGTGCGTGGCGGCGTGTTGGTGAGCACCGACAGCCCGCGGAAGCGCATGGCCGCCGGCTGGTAGGCGAGCGAGCAGATGCCGGGCGCGGCTTCGAGATGGTACTGGTCTTCGTAGGGGCCGGCGTCCTGCACGATGAACATGTCGACGGCGGTGAGGCGGCCATCTTTCGCGAAGCCCGCTTTCACGCGGCCGATGAGGTTCGGACGGGTACGGCCGATGTAGTGCTCTTCTTCGCGGCTGATGCGCATCATCACCGGAGCGCCGGCCTTCTTCGAGAGCAGGGCCGGAATGGCCATGGAGTGCGCGCCGGGGATCTTGCTGCCGAAGCCGCCGCCGGTGTACTCGCTGATGACCACCACCTTGCTGTCGTCGACGCCCACCCACCGCGCCACCGACCCCACCGTCTGCGCGAGGCTTTGCGTGGAGCCATGCAGGTAGAGGGTGCCATTCTGCCAGTAGGCCATGGCCGAGCGCGTCTCGAGCGGCTGGTGATGGGTGGACGGCGTATGGAACGTCTCGTCGAGCACCAGCGCCGCGTCGCGCAGTCCCGCCTCGACATCGCCGTAGGTCCATTCGCGGCCCGCGTCGCCGAGCGGCAGCGCGCCGTCGATGGCGGCGGCAAACACGTCGGGCGTCCACTTCACGGTGGCGAGCTTGCCACCCACGAAGGCGTTGCCCTGCAGCCGGGCGTTGGCGCCGTCCGGGCGCAGGCTGGCGATGGGATCGACCACGAAGGGCAGCAGCTCGAGGTCGAGCTCGATGAGCTCGACGGCGGCGGCAGCGGTGGTCTCGTCCACCGCGGCGATCGCCAGGATCGGCTCACCCTGATAGACCGGCTCGCTCGTGAGCGCGCGTTCGGGTGGCAGCCCGCCTTCGGGTGCCGTCACGGCCGGGAAGTCGTCGGCCGTGAGCACCGCCTTCACTCCAGGCAGCGCGAGCGCTGCGCGCGTGTCGATACCGCGCACGCGGGCGTGCGGCACCGGACTGAGCAGCAGCTTGCAGAACAACATGCCGTCGGCGCGGAAGTCCTCGGCGTACTTGGCCCGGCCCGTGACCTTGGCCACGAGGTCAGGGGTGGTGTAGTCGCGGCCGACCAGAGTGGGATTCACCATGCGCACAGCTTACGCCTGTTGACGGCAGACGACGTGTCAGGACGCCTCGAAACTCCGGACGGCGTCGGCCTGCGACTCGAAGGTCGCGAACACCGCTGACCAGGTTCGTGATCGCCATGAGGTGGTGACTGCGTTCTGTGAGGCTCACGAGCCGCAGGTCGCCACCACGACGACGGAATCGGACATAGCGCGACACGAGCAGCCCCAGGCCCGCGCTGTCGATGTAGGTGACCAGTGCCAGGTCGAGCACCAGCTTCAGGCGGTTCTGATGCAGGAGTCGATCGACCAGGTCGCCAAGGGGTGCGTCGCCGTCCTCGCCGACCAGTCGCCCCGTGAGGTGCAGGACCGTGACGTCGCCCGCGGCGTGTTCGGTGATGTCCAGCATGGCTGTTCCTCAATCCAGATACTTCACGAGCACGACTTCGTTGCGCTTCTCGTTGTAGATGACCTCGTCGACGAGCGCCCGCGACAGCAACAGGCCCAGGCCTCCCGGACGCAGACCGAGTCCCTCGCGCACGCGGGCGTGCTCGAGGGGGTCGGCGGCGGAGTTCGACACCGCGGCGTGGGGCAGCCTGCCCACGTCGAAGCCCTCGCCCGGGTCCGCGATCCGGTACAGGCGCATGCGCTGCGTGCGCAAGCAGGAGATGCGCACCTGCCGGGCGGGATCGAGCCGTCCGCCCCACTCGATGGCGTTCGTCAGCAGCTCGCGGAAGGCCTGTCCGATTGATTCCCGCGTGTCTTCCGGCACGTCGGCGTCCAGGTTCATCACGAACTCCTGGATCCGATCGGCGACGTCGAGGGAGCACGGCGCCACCAACTCGACCCACTCCGGCGTGGCCGAGACGATCTCGATGGGCAGGGTCGTGGCTGCCGACACCGCGAGCACTTCCTTCACGACGTCGACGACGCGCTGGGGCGTGATGGGCTTGCGCACGAAGCGATCGGCCTGGCCGCGGAACGACGCCATCAGCGCGCCAGGGGTGTCGTCCGACGTGATGATGACGATACGCGGTGGAGCCGGCATCCGCCGCGCCTCGGCCAGCACGTCCAGCCCGTTCATGCCGGGCAGGCCGATGTCGAGCAGCACGAGATCGACGCGGGCGTCGCCCAGTTGGCGCAGCGCATCGAGCCCGTCGCCGGCCTGCGAGGTGGCGTAGCCGATCTTCTGCAGCAGCGCGGTGACGGCGTGGCGGAACGCCCGGTCGTCGTCGACGACGAGCACGTGCGGCGCCGTGACGGTGGCGGTCATCCAGAGCCTCCTCCGCACGCAATGCGAGAGCCGACGACAAGCGGCCTGATCGGCAGTAGTGTAGTGCCTTCGAGGTCTCCCACACAGGGGAATCGAGTGGTGATGATGCCGCACTCTGGACCGCCCGTCGCTGTTGGCCCGCACGTGCCCATCGTGCACGCGATCGCGCGCGAGCTGGCCGAAACGCCGACGCTCGAGGGCGCGGTGCCCCGCATCCTTCATCTGCTGGGCGCGCCGTTCGGATGGGAGTACGGCGGATTCTGGGGCGTCGATCGGGCCGGAACGGCCCTCCGTTGTCTCGGCACGTGGCCCGATCCCCCAAGCCCCTTCGCCGACTTTGCCGAGGTCAGCCGTGCCACCGCCTTCGCCCGCGGCGTCGGCATACCCGGCCGGGTCTGGGCCGCCGGCGCCGCGGTCGTGATGGACCATGGGCAGCTCGACCCGACGCTGCCCCGGGTCGCGGCGCTACAGCGCGCGGGCTTTCACGGGGCGGTCGCTGTCCCGATTCTCTGGAGCGACCGGGTCGTGGCGGTGATGGAGTTCTTCAGTCGCCAGCCCGCGCGCATGCCCTCAGACGATCTGGCGACGATGACCGATGTCGGCCGTCAGATTGGCGTCTATGTCGAACGCCGTCGCGCCGCCGATGAGCTCGAGCGCTTCTTCCACCTGTCGCTCGACCTGCTCTGCGTCGCCAACCTCGACGGCTACTTCCTACGACTCAATCCCGCGTGGCAGCGCGTGTTCGGATACTCGAACGACGAACTCCGTGCGTCGCCGTTCCTCGACTTCGTCCATCCGGACGACCGCGCCGCCACGGTCGCCGCGCTCGGTGCACTCACCACGGGTGGCCGCGTGGTCGACTTCGAGAACCGCTACCGCGCGCGCGACGGCAGCTACCGGTGGCTGGAGTGGACGGCGACGCCCTACGTGCACGAGAGCGCGGTCTACGCGGCGGCACGCGACATCAGCGACCGCAAGCGGGCTGACGAACTGCAACACGCCTCGAATGAGCGGCTCGCGCAGATGGTAAGCGAACTCGACGTGGCCAAGCGCCGCGCCGAGGCAGCCACTCGGGCCAAGGCCGAGTTCCTGGCGAACATGAGCCATGAAATCCGCACGCCCATGAACGCCATGATCGGCATGACGGCATTGGCCCTGCAGACCCGGCTCACGCCGCCGCAGCGGGAGTTCATCCGCGCGGCGAATCAGTCGGCCGAGGCCCTGCTGGCGATCCTGGATGACATCCTCGATGTGTCCAAGGTCGACGCCGGCCGGATGCAGCTCGACCACGTGCCCTTCGGGCTGCGCGACACCGTGGAGGATGCAGTGAAGTTGCTGGGCCCGAAGGCCCACGAGAAGCAGCTGGAGTTGGCCTGCCGGATCGATGCGGCGGTGCCCAACGCCCTAGTGGGCGATCCGGGGCGCCTGCGGCAGGTGATCCTCAATCTCGTGGGGAACGCCGTCAAGTTCACGGAACATGGCGACGTGGTCGTCGACGTGGCGGCCGAGGGGGTCACCGCTGAGGCGGCGTCGTTGCGCTTCACCGTGTCGGATACGGGCATCGGCATTGCGTCCGACAAACAGTGGCAGATCTTCGGGCCCTTCGTGCAGGCGGATGCGTCGACGACCCGGCGCTTCGGCGGCACGGGGCTGGGGCTCACGATCTCGGCCCAGCTGGTGGAACTCATGGGTGGCCGCATCTGGCTGGCCAGCGAAGCGGGACAGGGCAGCCGCTTCTCGTTCGTGTTGACCATCGCGCGCGCCGCCGGGCTCGCCGACGACGCGCCGGCCCGGCACGATCTGCGCGGCCTGCGGGTGCTCATCGTGGACGACAGCCGCACGACGCGGACCGTGCTCGAGGGCATGCTGCGCGAGTGGCACGCTGTGCCCGGTGCCGCGGAGACGGCCGACGCCGCGATCGCCATGCTGCGCGAGGCGGTGGCGGCCGGCACGCCCTGGGCGGTCGCGCTCATCGACGCGCAGATGCCGGACAGCGACGGCGTCGACGTGGTCCGCGAGGTCTTGCGCGATGCCCAGCTCGCGTCCACGAAGGTGATCATGCTCACGTCAGCCGGCGTGCCGCAGCGGACCCTGCGGCGCCAGGCCGACCTGGCCGTCGCGGCGCGGCTGAGCAAACCGCTGAAGCAGTCGGACCTTCGAGAGGCACTCCTGGAGGCGACGGCGCCCGCGCCGGCGCCGCGCCGCGCCCGCGCGGCCCGCGGCCGCCGTGCCACCCGGCGGCTCGACATCCTGGTCGTCGAGGACAACGCGACGAACCAGGCGCTCGTGGCGCACGTGCTCGGCCGGCGGCGTCACCGGGTGACGGCCGTGTCGACGGGGCGGGACGCGGTGGCCGTCGCCATCAGCCGCACGTTCGATCTGATCCTGATGGACGTCCAGATGCCCGACATGGACGGGTTCGAGGCCACCGCGGCCCTGCGCGCGCACGAACAAGGCACCGGCCGGCGCACGCCGATTGTGGCGCTCACCGCGCACACCATGGCGGGCGACCGCGATCGGTGCCTGGCGGCCGGGATGGACGCGTTTGTCGCCAAGCCGCTGCGCCCAGTCACGCTGCTTGCGGCGATCGACACGCTGGTACCGCCCGGCGCCGCCGCTGCTGTGTCCGCCGTTCCTGCGCCGCCTGCGGCACCCTCGCTGAAGGCCGAGGCCGGTGAGCGTGTCGACCTCGCGTCACTACTCGACGCGTTCGGGCACGACCGGCAGCTGATCGCCGAGACCATCGCGGTGTTCCTGGCCGATCTGCCCGCGCTGCGCGCCGCGCTCGCGGCCGCCGTGACGGCCGGTGAGGCCGGCGCCATCGCCCGCGCCGCGCATTCCCTCAAGGGCGCCGTCGGTCTGTTCTCGACCGGCGCGGCGTATCAAGCCGCACGCGCACTGGAAGAGGAGGCGCGCGCCGGGGTGGTGACGGGGGCAGCGTCGCAGAGCGACACGCTCGCACGCGCACTGGCGGGTCTGGCCACAGCGCTGCGGTCCTTGGGGCGCGAACCGGGCCCGTCCTCGCCGTAGCGCAGCGCGCCGCTTCGCCTCGAGGGACGCCGCGCGGCCGGCTCATGGATCCGGCAGTAACGCCGCGGCGTCAGTCACGAGCGTCACGTTCGCCTCCACCCGCGCCACCAGCACGTCCAGCTGGCTCTGCGCGAGCGGCCAGTTCCTCGCCTCGGCCGCTTCGGTCACGCCCGGCAGGCTCATGGCCGCATAGGTGTAGCGCGGCGCGTAGAGCAGGTGCTTGAACCACGGCCGGCCGGGAATGCCCGCCTCGAGCAGCCAGGTGCGTTCGAACGCGATCAGCGCGCGGTTCACGCGGGTGGCCAATGCCGGCGGCACTGGCCCAGCGCCGAGCGCGGCGTCGACGCGGCGCGTCAGCTGCTGGCCTGCCCCGGCCAGTCGCGTGAGCGCGGCGGTCAGCGGCCGAGTGTCGAGGCGCGCACCCAGTTCGGGGATGTCGTCGAGTGCGCGCGTGAAGGCCTGCGCCGCGACGGCCTGCCGCTCGACGTCGAGGGGCAGAATCTCGGCGTTGGCCAGGCGGAGCGCCATCGTGCCCCAGAGCTGCGTCATCAGATGCGCGTAGACGAAGCCGGGGTCGCCGATGGTCGTCACCCAGTGATGGCTGTCGTAGGCGGAGTGGTACACGCCGTAGGGCCCGCTGAAGCTCATGTCCACGACTGGCACGCCCAGGTGGTTGATGAACACGGTGTGGTCCGAGCCGCTGCCGATGCGCGTCACGACCAGCTCGCCGTCCTGGCGCGCGCCCGAGGTGATGCTGCCGCCGCCGGTGCCGGCGCGGCGCCACGCGTCGTAGAGCGATCCGCCCCCGGGGTGACGGATATCGCGCGTGAGGTCGACGATCATCGGCGCCAGCGAACCCACCGCCGACAGCTCCAGGTTCGGGCCCGAGGCGGAGGAGTCGACGTTGAGATACGCCACCGCCTTCCGCCGCAGCTCGTCACGGAACTGCTCGCCCCACTCCGTGGATCCCGTGAGCGTCACCTCTTCGCCGTCCCACGCGCCGAAGACCATCGTGCGCCGGGGACGCACCCCCTGCAGCTTCAAAGCGCCGAGCGCCCGGGTCAGGTCCATGAGCGACGCCGTGCCGCTCGAGGGATCGACGCCGCCGAACACCCAGGCGTCGTGGTGATTGCCGAGCACCACCCATTCGTCGGGCAGCTCGCTGCCGCGGATGCGCCCCTCCACCACGTAGTTGGGCTGCACGTCGGTCTGCATGTCGATGCGCACGTGCAGCGTGGCGTCGGCGCCCCCCAGGCGGTAGTCGATCGGCAGGCCGCCTTTCCACGTGTCGGGCGCGGCCGGGCCGCCGAGCCGCTCGAGAATCGGCTGGATGTCGCGGTGCGACATGGGCAGCGCCATGATCTTCGGGATGGACATGGCCTCGGCCGCCGGGATGCGGCGCGCGCCTGGCGTCGACGCCCATCCGGGCGTGAGCGGATCGCCGGGCACGATGTAGTCGTAGGCGATGCCGCCGCGCTGCAGATGGCTCGCCGGTCCCCATGGGCCCTTCGGGTACACGTCGCCCTGGCCGTAGCCGTCTTGCGCTGGATCCGAGTAGACGATCATCGCGGCCGCGCCCTCGCGCTCCGCGGTCAGCGCCTTGAAGCCCCGGTAGCTGTAGGGATTCGAGTAGCGCACGATCACGACCTTGCCCTTGGGGTCGATGCCGCGCGCGCGCAGCAGGTCGTAGTCGGCCGGGTTGCCGCTGTTGGCGTAGACCACCGGCGCGGTCACGTCACCCGAGGCCGAGAACGACGTCCATGCGCCGCTGATCGCCGCCTGGGCCGAGTCGGGATCCTCGGGCACGGGATCTTCGCGCAGCGACGGGGTGTAGCGCACCGGCGTCAGCATCTCGACCGCCACCGTGCGCGGATTCGACGAGAGCACGTCGTAGCGCCGCAGGTAGACCTCGTCGAGGCCCTGCGCCTGCCACTGCGCGGCGATGTACTCGGCGATCTCCTTGGTGCGCGCCGAGGTGGCCGGGTGTGGGCTTCTGGTGAAGTAGCGGTGGTAGGCGCGAATCGACGCGGGCGCCGGCAGCGCGCGAAAGCGGGTCTCGACCTGGCGTTCGGCCGCGGCGGCGGCGGGCGAGTAGCCGCGCATCGACGGCGGCGGGGCGGCGGCCGGTTGGCCCGCCGTCACGGTGGCGCCGCGGGTGAGCGAGGCGGCGACGGCGGCCACGGCGGCCACGAGGCAGAGGGAACGACGGACCGCGATCATGACGATGCTCCGTGACGGGATGCGCGCCAGAACAGGAACCAGCCCAGACCCGTGGGCACGAACACGCCGGCCATGAGCTTCAGTTCGAAGGTCCACACGTTGGTCACGTCGGCCGTCGGCAGGAATGCCACGACCAGACCGATGCAGGTGGTGGTGAAGCCCACCACGCCGGCGGCGCGCGCCCATCCGGCGATGCCCGGCGTGCGCGCCAGCGTCAGGAAGAGATAGGTGAACGGGATCATCTGGATGACCACCGCCGACTTCAGCAACACCTGGTAGGCCTCGTTCACCGAGGAGCCCACGAACGACAGCCCGGTGAAGACCGCGCAGCAGCAGGCCGCGGTCAAGAGCGCCACATACGGCGACTTGTAGACCGGGTGCACGCGCCCCAGCGCTTCCGGCAGCGCACTGGTCAAGCCGGCCACGAAGGGAATGCGGGCCGAGCCGGCGAACCAGGCCGAGGCCGAGCCGCCGATGGCGAGCCCCATCAGGATGGCCAACGGGATGATCAGCCACGCGGCCCCCACCGAATGGGCGCCGATGCCGATGGCCTGCATGATGCCTTGCAACACGCCGACCTCCGACACCGGCACGAGCACCAGCACGGCCGCGGTCGTGGCCATGTACGACAGGATCGACACGCCGCCGGCAATCGCGATGGCGGGGCCGAGGTCGCGCCTGGGGTCGCGGATCTCGTCGCCCATCGTGGACGCGAGCTCCACGCCGACGAGCGCGTTGCACATCACGGCGAAGCTCGTGGCCGTCTCCCACGTCACGCCCGCCACGGCCGGCACTTCGGCTTGCACGCCCGACGCCAGGGCCGCGCCGGCTGCCGCCAGCACCAGCACGACGCTTGCCAGATTGCTCATGCCGCCCACGTTGTGGATCCACTTGCCGACCGCCGCGCCCCGGATGTTGGCGATGGTCATGAACACCAGCCAGCCGAACGCCAACGCCGCCACGAACGCGCGCGAGCCGCTCAGCGCCGCGACGTGTTCCTCACCGCCGGCAAACGCGAAGATGCCGGCCATGTAGACCAGCAGCACCGGCACGTAGAACAGATTGGCGGCCCAGTAGCACCAGCCCGCGAGGAAGCCATGGGCTTCGCCGAAGCTCTGCCGGATCCAGACGTAGAGTCCGCCTTCGCCGGGGTAGCGGCGGCTGAGCACCAGCACGGCGATGGCCGACGGCACCATGAACGCGCCGAAGGCGAGCAGCCACAACACCAGTGAGAACCAGCCGTAGACGGCGGTGGCCGGCACGTTGTTGAGATTGACGATGGCGACGATCTTGAGCAGTACCAGGTCCCACCGGCCGAGCGTGCGTTCGACGTGCGCACCCTCGCCGTGACTCACCGGGGCACTCCGCCGATGGCGATGAGCTTCGTCTCCAGGTATTCCTCGAGGCCCTCGGCTCCCGACTCCCGGCCGAGGCCGCTCTCCTTCCAACCCACAAACGGCGCTTCAGTGGCTTGGGGCGTCCACTCGTTCACGCCGACCAGTCCGAACTCGAGCCGCTCGGCCACGCGCAGCGCGGTGGGCAGGTGATTGGTCCACACGTAGGCGGCGAGGCCGTAGCGCGTGCGGTTGGCCAGGGCGATGGCCTCGTCCACGTGGTCGAACGTGCTCACGGGCAGCACCGGCCCGAAGATCTCCTCGCGGTAGAGCGGCGCGTCCGGCGTCAGGCCGGTCACCACCGTGGGTTCGAAGAAGTAACCCGCGGACTGGGCCACCGGCCGCGCGCCGCCCACGGCCACGCGCGCGCCATCGGCCTGCGCACCGCGCACGAGGGCCTCGACGCGGTCGCGCTGCACGGCGTTGATGAGCGGCCCGACTTGCGTCTGCGGGTCGAGACCGTCGCCGACCCGCAGCGTGCCGGCCGCCGCCGCGATGCGTTCGGTGAAGGCGGCAGCCGTGTCCTTCGACACGAGGAAGCGTTGCGGCGACACGCACACCTGGCCGCCGTTGCGGAACTTCGCGGCCGTGGCCCCGGCCACCACCGCGTCGAGGTCGACATCGGGAAAGATCAGCACCGGGGCGTTGCCGCCGAGTTCGAGCGACAGGCGGGTGACGGTCTTCGACGCGCCGTCCATGAGCAGCTTGCCCACGCGCGTGCTGCCGGTGAAATGGATCTTGGCGAGCCCAGGATGGTTGAGCATGGCCTGGCCGATCGGGCCGGGATCGCCGTTCACGAGATTCACGACGCCGTTGGGCGCACCCGCCTCGGTGAGCAGCCGCGCCACGTGCATGCCGGAGAGCGGCGTGAATTCCGACGGGCGGATCACGATCGTGCAGCCGGCGGCGAGCGCCGCGCCGCCGGCCCGCGCGATGTTCCAGGCCGGAAAATTCCAGGCGGTGATCAGGCCGACGACCCCGAGTGGCTGCTTGAGCACCAGTAGCCGCTTGGTCGACGTGCGCGCCGGCACGATGCGGCCGTAGGCGCGCTTGCCCTCTTCGGCGAACCACTCGAAGAGGTCGGCGGCGGCCAGCCACTCGCCGCGCGCCTGCAGCAGCGGCTTGCCGCTCTCGAGCACGGTGGTGCGGGCGAGCGTGTCGACCTCGCCGCGGATGAGCGCGGCCGTCTTGTCGAGCACGGCGCCGCGCTCGTACGGGGTGGCGCGGCTCCAGTCCGTGAAGGCGGCGTGGGCGGCCGCGATGGCCAGGTCGCAGTCGGCCGCGGTGCCGTAGGGCACCGTGGCGACGACCGCCTCGGTCGCCGGGTTCAGCACGTCCCACGTGCCGCCGTTGGTGGCGTCGAGCCACTCGCCGTCGATGAGCTGCTGGTTGGGTGTCATGGGCGTTCGTAGACGACGCGGCCGTCGAGCAGCGTCAGATCCACCGCCAATGCGCCGAGCGCATCCGGTGGCGTGGTGAGCGGGTGGCCCGAGAGCACCGCCAAGTCGGCGCGGAAGCCCTTGGCGATCGTGCCAAGCGTTGTGTCGAGGCCCACGGCGATCGCGCCGCCGCGGGTGTAGGCGTCGAGCGCTTCACCGGCGGTGATCGCCTGCTCAGGCAGCAGGGGCTCGCCGGCGCGGTCCCGTCGCGTGATCGCCGCCGTCATGCCGGCCAGTGGGTTGTCGTTCTCGACCA
Source organism: uncultured Acidobacteriota bacterium (assembly GCA_963814395.1). Taxonomy (GTDB): domain Bacteria; phylum Acidobacteriota; class Vicinamibacteria; order Vicinamibacterales; family UBA2999; genus CADEFD01. Next base: position 614,570 of record CAWFCS010000013.1, on the reverse strand, counting down.
CCGGCGCGTCCGACGACAGCGCCACGGTGATACCTGCGTCGAGCATCGCGCGCAGCGGGTAGCAGCGAGGCAGCAGCGACTCGGGCAGGTACTCGCGGAAGTTGCGGCCCAGCTCGTGGAGGAAGATCGCTTGCGGCGCCGCGATCACGCCGAGGCGCGCGGCGCGCGCCAGTTGCGTGGCGCTCGGCAACCCGAGATGTTCGATGCGATGCCCGAGGCCGCGGGGATGCGGTCCGAGCGCTTCGTAGATGTCGAGCATCTGGTCGATGGCTACGTCGCCGATGGCGTGCGTGGCAATCCGCCAGCCGGCGTCGTGGCTCTCCTGGCAGAGGGCCAGCAGCTCTTCGCGGTCGAAGCGCAGCAATCCGCGGTCGGAGCGGTGCCGGTAGGGCACGCTCAGAGCCGCAGTGGCACCGCTCAGACCGCCGTCGGCGAGGAACTTCACCGTGTCCACGTGCAGCATCGGCGAGCGGTGCATCTCGGGCAGCGGCAGCGGCGCGGGCACGCCGTCGACGCGGCGGAAGGGCATCACGTTCATGCGCGCCGGCAGGCGTCCGCCGGCATCCATGGCCCGGTAGACACCGAGCAGCTGTGCATTCACGCCGCAGCACGACGACATCGTGATGCCGAGCGAGAGCTGGTGGCGCAGCGCCGCCGTGATCATCCGCTCGTAGTCGTCGTCGGTGGGCGGCGGCATCACCTTCGTGATGAGCCCCATCGCCGTCTCGCGCAACACGCCGCTGGGCATGCCGTCGCCGTCGCGGTCGATGTCGCCACCCACCGGCGGCGCCGTGTCCGAGGTGATGCCGGCGCGAGCGAGGGCCACCGAGTTGCAGGCATAGGTGTGGCCGCAGGTGCGCGTGAGCACCACCGGCTGGTCGGGCGCCGCACGATCGAGGTCCGCCCGCGTGGGCATCCGACCCTCGGCCATGGTGGCTTCGTTGAAGCCGCGGCCGAGCAGCCACGCCCCCGGCGGCAGCTGCCCGCGGAACGCGGCGACTCTCGCCACGATGGCCTCGATGCTCTCGACGCCGCGCACGTCGAGCATGGTCGTGAGCAGGTGGCCGATCTTCCAGACGTGGGCGTGGGCGTCGTGGAATGCCGGGATGACGGTGCGTCCGCCCAGGTCGAACGTGCGCGTGCCTGGCGCCGCGGCGGCGCTCACCCGGTGGTCGCCCACGGCCGCGATGACCCCGTCGCGAATGGCGATGGTCGTCGCCGGCGGCACGTGGCGGCCGGCCAGCACGACCGCATTGGTCAGAACGAGGTCGGCCATGGCAGGACCGCCCTCAAGCGCGCGCCGCGGTCAGCCGTTCGGCTACCGTCGCCACCGATTGTCCGAGCGCCTCGAACGCTTCACGCAGCATGTCCTCGGGCATCGTCAGCGGCGGCAGCAGCCGCACGCCATTGCTGTAGAGACCCGCCCGCATGAGTACCGACGCCGCGGGCCACCGTGCCCTTCACGATCGCGAGGGTGTCTTCGGGCGCGAGCGGGGTCTTCGTCGTCTGGTCCTTCACGAACTCCACCAGCATCATCGGCCCGAGGCCGCGCACGTCGCCGACGATGGGGTAGTCGCGTTGCCAGCCGGTCATCACCTCGCGCATCACGTCGCCGAGGTGGCGGGCGTGGGCCAGGAACGCCGGCTGACGGATCATCTCGACCGCGGCCAAGGCGGCGGCGCACGCCACCGGGTTGCCGCCGTAGGTGCCGCCGACCCCGCCGGGATGCGCCGAGTCCATCACGTCCGCCCGTCCCGTGACCGCGCCGACCGGCATGCCGCCGCCGAGTGACTTGGCCGTGCACAGCAGGTCGGGCACGAGGCCGTAATGTTCCGAGGCGAAGATTCGGCCGGTGCGGCCCATGCCGCACTGCACTTCGTCGGCAATCATGACCATGCCGTGCTGGGTGCACAGCTCGCGGATGCGTTGCAGGAAGCGTGGCGGCACCGGGATGAATCCAGCCTCGCCCTGCACCGGTTCGATGATGACGGCCGCCGTGGCTGACGGATCCACCTGCGCGACGAAGGCCTGCTCGAGTTGGCGAATGCCGAAGTCGACATATTGCTCGGCGGTCATGCCGGCCGGCGTGCGGTAGAGGTGCGGGATCGGCAGGCGCACGACGTCGGGAGCAAATGGCCCGAAGCCGCTCTTGAACAGCCCGTACTTGCTCGTGAGCGTGAGCGTGAGCAGCGTGCGGCCGTGATAGCCGCCTTCGAAGCACACCACGGCGGGGCGCCCCGTGAACTTGCGCGCGAGCTTCACCGCGTTCTCGACGGCTTCGGCGCCGCTGTTGGCGAAGATGGTCTTCTTGGCGAAGGTGCCGGGGGTGATCTCGTTCAGCACTTCGGCCAGCCGCACCATCGGCTCGTAGGTGGTGACGAGCGAACAGGTGTGGAGGAACTTCGCGGTTTGCGTAGTGACGGCGTCCACGACCTCGGCCGGCGCGTGGCCCACGCCCGTGACCCCGATGCCGCTCGCCATGTCGATGAAGGTGTTGCCGTCGACGTCGACGATGAGGGCGCCGTGCGCGCGGTCCACGACCACGTCGGTCGCGCGGCCCAGTCCCGAGGGCAGCGCCGAGGCGCGCCGGTCGAGCAGCGCCTTCGCCCGCGGTCCGGGCACGGGCGTCGTGAGGCGCGCGTACTTCTGCGCCAGCTCGCGCGAGGCGCCGGGCACGTCTTGCGAGGCGTCGAGCACGATGAGGGCGCTGTAGTTGTCCGAGATCGGATCCTGCAGGTAGTCCTTCAGCAGGGCCCGCGGTTCGAAGCCCAGCCCGAGCTGCATCGAGAGCGTGGCGTCCTTGATGCGACCGGCGACGACGCCCGCGTAGTAGTCCTCCGCCGACATCTCGCCCTTCACGGCGCCGTAGCCGCGCAGCATGCCGCCCGTGACCTGGCCCTTGAGGCCGCGCCGCCACACGAGTTCCTGCCGCGCCGCATAGAGCGCGGTGGCGAGTCCCCGGCCGCGAAAGTCCGGGTCCACGCCGATGTCGGCGCCGTAGAGCCAGTCGCCGTCGGGCTCGTGCGAGGTGAGCCAACCGCCCTGGATGATGTCGGCGAAGGTGTGATTGAGGTGCTCGAAGTCGAAGCGCATCCGGATCGTGGCCGTCGCGCCGACCACGCGCTCGCCGTCGAGGGCCACGAACTGGCCTTCGTCGAACAGCTCGAGATGCCTGCGGTAGTGCCGTGCCTTGAAGCGTTCCTCGTCGGCCAGTGTGGGGAAGCACACGAGCTGCAGGGCTTCGAGCTGCTCGGCGTGTTCGGGCCGGGCGTGCATGACGACGAGGCCGGTGTCGAGGCGACGGGAGTACCAGAACATGCCGGAATCTTAGCAGCGGGCTTCAGCGCTGAACAGGTCGTGTCTGGCTCGCAGGGAATAGTTCCCACGCCGTGCCGTCGCAGGGGTGAATTCCCCATGGCGGCGCGAGCGTGGCGGCGAATTCCATCGTGGCTCCTGGCACGCGACTGGCGTACCCCGTCGGTGGAGGGGCCATGACGAAGAGACTCTGGCAGGTGGTCATGCGTGCGACGTGGACGCTGGTGTTCGCGCTGGCCGGTCTGGCGGCCTCGGCCTCGGCCCAGGAAGCCACGAGGTTTGCCGACCTGCCCTTGCGTCTCAACCTCGGGGACGAGGTGGGCATCGAAGACCGGTCTGGCGCGGTCACATGGGGGCGGGTCGAGCGCCTCACCGCTGAGGAGATTGTGATTGCGGCGCAGCGGGGAGGCGAGCGCGTGTTCCCGGGTGCCAGCGTGCGCCGCGTCGAGCGGCGGGGCGACTCGCTCTTGAACGGCATGGGACGCGGGGCGGTCATCGGCGGCGCCTTCGGCTGCGGCGTCTTCGGCGTCTTCTCCGGCGAATTCCGCGGCGGGGACTGTCTGGCTGCGTTCCTCATCTTCGGGGGCGCCGGACTTGGGCTCGGCCTCGCCTTCGACGCGTTGCACACCGGCACGACACCCGTGTTCAGTGCGCCCGACCATGGCGCCCGGTGGCGGCGCCCCTTCGCCGGCGGTGTCGCCGCGCGGGCGACGTGGCGCTGGTAGCCGGCCGGCGGGCCGACGTGGCGTTGCCGGGACGCCGGCTGCTGGCTGGCTGCGGGGGCGGCGCGTCGGAGCGGCTGTAGCGGGGAACCGCGGCGGGGATGTCCCGCGGTGACCTGTGGCAACTCCGCGCCAGATCTGGCCGCGGCTGCGCGCGCGGCGCCAAGTCCGACTCCGCCCATGGCAGGTGTTTGGCATCGTCGTCGGTGGAGGCTGCCAATCACCGTCCTGACCCGTTTCATGGTGATCGTGCTGACGGTGTTGGCCGCGCCGACAGCCGCACGCGCCCAGCGTGTGCCAGCGTTCGAGCATCTGGCCGGGGTGTTGAACACCGGCGACGGGGTGTGGCTGCGTCAATCGGCGCCGCCGCCGGCGGCACGCCGGGACGTCGCGCGCCCGTGGACGGTCTCGGTCGTGACGGGCATGCCGTCGACAGGCCCTCTCGACGAGCTCGAACGGGCGATGCGCAACACCGGCTTCGATCTCGCCTTGGGGGGCTGCATTTTTGACCTCTGTTTCGGGCCCTCGAGCATGCCCTACTCGATGCAGGCCCGCGCGTTCCGGGACTCCTGGACGGCCGGGATCAACCGGCGGATCGGTTCTCGACTGGGCGTGAGTGTCACGGGTGGCCGCACGCTCATCGGCTGGACCAACGGCCGACACCGGGGCACCGGTGCCTACCTGGAGATCGAGACCGCGATGACACACGGGGCGCCGCTCGTCACCTTCACGCCGACGCCGGGCGTGCGCGTGGGCGCCGGCCCCGGCGTGTTCAGTGCGGCCTTCGCCCGCACGGGTCTCGACCCCCAGCCGCTCGTCACGAGGCGACGACCGGGGCTGGTCGCGGAAGCGAGCCTGACCTTCCCGCGGCGGTCGCGGGTGTTCGTCGAGTTGTCGGCGCAGCAGCGCTGGCTCGGGCGTCAGCCGCTCGGACCCATCGACGTGCTGCCGGACGGCACCGCGCCGTTCCCGCGAGCGGACGTGCGGGTGGCGCACTGGTTCATCGGCCTCGGGGCCGGTGTGCGGTTCTGACGTCGGGTCAGCCGCGCGCGAGGCTCGGGCGGCGTCCGCCGAGCACCTCGACCACGCGATCGATGTCGTCGTGCGTGTTGAAGACCGACACCGACAGGCGCAGCCGGCTCTCGTTGGCCACGACCGTGCCGGTGATCTTGCCGGCCTGCAGCGCCTTGCTGGTGGCCGCCGCGTCCTTCAGGCGAAGGCCAGGATCGGCGTGGCGTTGCCGCCCGGCGTGAGCGGCGTGTAGCCGAGCGGCGGCAGTTCCTGTTGCAGACGCTCGGTGAGCTGCGTGGCGTGGGCGCGAATCTGGTCGATGCCCAGACGCTGCACGTAGTCGATGCCTTCCGAGACCGCGGCGGCCAGCAGCACCGCGATGCCGCCGGTTTCGTAGCGCGCCGCGCCGGGCAGCGGTTCCCATGTCAGCTCGGCGCGATTGAAGTTCGACACCTGGCGATGACCGTAGCGCGTCGTGGGCAGCACCGTGCCCTGCAGGTCCTCCTTCACGTAGAGGAAGCCGAAGCCGCGCTCGCCCATGATCCACTTGTAGGTGCCGGTCGACGCGAAGTCGATGCCGAGCGCCTTCACGTCCACCGGCACGCAGCCCACGGCCTGGATGATGTCGGCGAAGACCAGCGCGCCGCGGGCGTGGGCGATGGCGCTCACCGCCTTGCAGTCGTGCATGAAGCCGTTGACGTTCGACACGAGCGCCAGCGACACCAGGCGGGTGTTGCGATCGATAGCCTTGTCCATGTCGGCCGGATCGATCTCCCAGTTGCGGTGCTTGACGATGCGCAGCTCGACGCCCTGCTTCTCGAGCTCCTTGTACATGTAGAGCGAGGTCGTGAAGTGCAGCTCGTCGATGACGATGTTGCCCTTCTTCTTCGCCAGGTCGAGGCCCATCACGACGATGTTCTCGCCGTCGGAGGTGCTGGCGGTGAAGGCGATTTCGTTCGGCGCTGGCGCCGATCGAGCTGTCCGAAGCGCTTCTTGAGGTCGGCCTGGCGCGCGCCCGTGAACTCGCTGCGGCCCGGGCCGGGCCCGTGCATGCGGAAGGCGAGGTTCTCTTCGATGGCCTTGGCGGCGAAGCGGCCAACGGGGTGCAGTGCCGCGGCGTTCATGTAGGTCTCGAGCGACGCCTGCGGGAAGTCGTCGCGCACCGACGGCGGGGAAGATCGCGCCCGCACGCGCAGGCCGCCGCCTGGGCGCCGTAGGCGCGTGTCAGGCTCGAGGGCAGGGCCAGGGCGGCGGTGGTGGCGCCCGCCAGGAACTCACGGCGTCCAATCGAGGTCATCGGGTCGTCCTTTCGAGCGGCATCGGCGGCGCGGCACGCGACAGCGACGGCGTCATTGTAGTGCCACCGGGACTCCCGGAACCGTCGCGGCCTTCGATTGCCTGGAGCCGGATGCGATACTTGGGCGGCATGTCGGAGTCTGGTGCAGTGGACGGCCACGCAGATGGCCACGGCCGTGGCGGCTGGGCAGGTGAGCGCGGTCGATCTCGTGACCGCGCACCTGGCCCGGATTGCGCTCGTCGAGCCCATCCTCCACGCCTTCGTCGACGTGCGCGCCGAGGCGGCGCTGGCCGAGGCGGCCGACCAGGACGCGCGTGCCGCCGCGGGTCACGCGCGCGGACCGCTGGGCGGCGTGCCCGTCACCGTGAAGAGCGCCCTCGAGGTGCACCGGCGCTGCGCTGCGAAACCGGCAGCGCGTCGCGTCGAGACGCTCGCGCCACGCATGACGCGGTGGTCGTGCAGCGGCTGCGTGCGGCCGGGGCCATCGTGCTCGGCACCACCAACGTGGCCGAGATGCTGATGGGCTACGAGACCGACAATCCGCTGCATGGGCGCACGAACAACCCGTGGGACCTGCGACGCACGCCGGGCGGTTCGAGCGGCGGCGAAGCGGCCGCCATTGCGGCCGGCTGCTCGGCTGGCGGCATGGGCAGCGACGGCGGCGGGTCGATTCGCGTGCCGGCCCACTTCACCGGCATCTGCGGGCTCAAGCCCACGCCGGGCCGCGTGCCGTCGACCGGGCACCAGCCGCCGTGTCTCGGGCCCTTCTCGCTCATCGGCGTGGTGGGGCCGATGGCGCGCACGGTGGAAGACCTGACGCGGTTCTATTGGGCCGTCGCCGGCTGGGATCCAGACGATCCCATGTCCACGCCGCTGCCGGCCAGGCCGGCGCACGAGCCGGCGCGTCCCACCGTGGCGTGGTTCGACGCGCACCCGGTGGCGCCGCCCACGGCGGAGACGCGCGCGGCGGTGGCCGCGGCCGCTGCGGCGCGCTCGAAGCGCAGGGCTACGTCACGCGGGCCGATCGTCCGGCGGCACTCGACCGGGCCCTGCCGCTGTGGGACGTCTTCTTCGGCGACGTCGGCGAGGCGCTGCTCGCCGAATCGCTCGCGGGGCGGGAACGGCAGTTGCCGATCGTGGCGGCGCTGCACGCCGAACGCGGGCCGCGCGCGGCGCTGTCGGCCGCCGGGCTGCTCCATGCCTGGATCGAACGGGATCTCGTGCGCGCCGCGCTGCTGCACGAGATGCAGCACCACGACGTGCTCGTGTGTCCGGTCGCGGCGCTGCCGGCGTTCGCGCACGGCGAACGCGAGTGGCACATCGACGGGCACGACGTGGCGCTATCTCGACGCCATGGCCTATACCCAGTGGTTCAACATCCTCGGCCTCCCGCGGCCGTCGTGCGCGCCGGCTGGTCCCATGACGGGATGCCGATTGGCGTGCAGGTGGTGGGCCGGCCGTTCGAAGAGCACCACGTGCTCGACGTGGCCGCGGCCATCGAACGCGGCTGCGGCGGCTGGGTGGCTCCGCCGCTGGCCGGTGTGCCCGCATGAGTGCCGTACCCGCGCTCACGCGCCGTCTGTCGCGCTGGGACCTCGTCGTCTACGGGCTGCTCTTCATCGGCCCGCTCGCGCCGGTCGGCGTCTACGGCGTGCTCGACGCGCGCACCGCGGGCGCGGTCGCGCTGGTCTATGTCGTCGCCACCGTGGCCATGGGCTTCACCGCCTGGTCGTATGCCGTGATGTCGCGCGCCGTGCCGCACGCCGGGTCGGTGTTCGCCTACGCGAGCCGCGGTCTGGGCTCCACCGCCGGGTTCTTCGCCGGCTGGCTGGCGATGCTCGACTACCTGCTGATCCCGTCGGTGGCCTACCTCTTCTCGGGCATCGCCTTGCATGCGCTCGTGCCCGCCGTGCCGGCGTGGGTGTTCACGGTGGCGGCGTTCACCGGCACGACGCTGCTCAACCTTGCCGGCGTGCGGGTGGCGGCGCGCGCGGGCTTCGTCGTGCTCGTGGTGGAACTGGTCGTGCTCGTGCTGTTCCTGGCGGCGGCGGGCGTGGTGCTGGCGACCGAGGGGCCGAGCCGCCCGTGGCTGTCGCCGCTGTCAGGGCGTCACGGCCATCGACGCGTCGATGATTCTCGGCGCCGTGTCGGTGGCGGTGCTGTCGTATCTGGGCTTCGACGCGATCGCCTCGTTTGCCGAGGAGAGCACCGGCGATGCCGGTCAGCGTCGGCCAGGCCATTGCGCTCTGCCTCGGCGTGGCCGGCGTGGCCTTCGTGGCGCAGACGTGGGTGGCGGCCCTGCTCAGCACGGAGCCGCCGGCGGCGCTGCTCGCCGATCCGGCGCGGCAGGGCACTGCGTTCTACGTGATCGCGCGCGCGGGCATCGGCGGCTGGATGGCCACGGTGCTGGCGATTACGAAAGCCGTGGGTCCGGCGTTTGCGGCCATGACCGGACAGGCCGCGGCCGCGCGTCTGCTCTTCGGCATGGCGCGCGACGGGCGCTTGCCGAAAGGCGCTGGCGGCGGTGGACGACACGCGCGGCGTGCCCCGGGCCGCGCTGCTCACCACGGCGGCGGCCACCCTGGCGGTGAGCGTGTGGGCGGCCCGGCGCAGCGACGGGCTGTCGGTGCTCGTGTCGATCGTGGACGTGGGCGCGCTCGGCGCGTTCGTGTTGCTGCACGCGTCGGTCGTCGGGTATTTCGTGGTCCGCCGGCTCGGCCCGGTGCGTCTGGCGCACGTCGTCGTGCCGCTGGCGGGTGCGCTGGTTGACGGGATGGGTGCTGATCGAGGCGAGCCGCCTGGCGCAGCTCGTGGCCGGCGGATGGCTCGCGGTCGGCGTGGTGGCGCTGGCGGTGTCGCGCGCCCGGGCCGCGAGTCGCGACGCGGACGCGTAGGCCCGGCCGGGGAATCCTTCGCGTTCGCCGGCTCGTGTCGCGCGTGGCGCCGAGGCAGGGGTATCGCCCCGACGGGCACGCAAGGTGCATAGACCGTGGTGGTTGGTGCACCCATGACAGGCCGTTCACGTCGGATGTCTCGTCGGGTCGCTGTCCGGCATGTGGCCGTGGTCTGTGCCGTCGCGGTCGTGACCGCAGCGGCCTTGGCGTGGGCGTTCGCGCCTCATGGCGATGGCCCGGTCACCGGCGGCCGCACGCGCGGTCGGCCGCAGCACCTCAGCCGGAGGTGAACGCGGCCGTGCCGCAGGCTCTCGCGAAGGTGGTGCACGCGCTCGGCGCGTCGGCCGCCGAGCGGATCGCGCTGCAGGAACTGTACGGGCCTGACGGCGTCGTGCCGCTCTGGCTCGCGAGCAGCGCGCTCACTGCCCAGGCGCGCGAGGTTCTCGCCGTGCTGCGGGACGCCGCGCGCCATGGCCTCGAGCCTGCGGACTACCTGCTCGGCCCGGTGTCGGTGCCCGATGGCGTCGGGCCGGCGCCGGCCATCGCCCAGGCGGAGTACGACGTCGCCCTCAGCCTCGGCGTGCTGCGCTACATGCGTCATCTGCACCTGGGCCGCGTCGATCCCCGCGCGGTGGGCCTGCGCCTCGACACGTGGAGCGAGCCGCACGCCTTCCCAGCCGTGCTGCGCGAGGCCGTGGCCGCCGGTCGGGCCGTCGCGGCCCTCGACGCGCTCGCGCCGCCGTTTGCGCTCTACGGCCAGCTCGTTGCGGCGCTGGAGAGCTATCGCGCACTGGCTCTGCGGACCGACCCCGAGGTGCCGCGGTTCACCCGCGCGGTGAAGCCGGGAGACGCCTACGCCGGCGCGCACGCGCTCGGCGTGCATCTGGCGGCGCGCGGCGACCTGCCCCTGGCCGATGTGCCCCCGGCCGATGCCGCCACCTACGATGGCGCCCTCGTGACGGGCGTGCAGCGCTTCCAGGCCCGCCACGGCTTGACGCCCGACGGCGTGCTGGGCGCGCGCACCGTAACGGCCGCGCGGGTGCCCGCGGCGGTGCGCGTGCGGCAGATTGCGATCGCGCTCGAGCGGCTGCGGTGGCTGCCCGACCTCGGCGGGCGCCGGGTGATTGCCGTGAACATCCCGATGTTCCGGCTCTGGGCGTGGGACACGCTCGAGGGGGCGCCGACGCCGGCGTTCTCCACGCGCGTGATCGTCGGCCAGGCGCGGCGCACCGAGACGCCCGTCTTCGTCGCGGCGATGGAGCACGTCATCTTCCGTCCGTACTGGAACGTGCCGCCGTCGATCCTGCGCGGCGAGATCCTGCCGGCGATACGGCGGGATGCCGGCTACCTCGCGCGCCACCAGATGGAGGTGGTGGGCGGCCCCGGCGACGACGCGCGCCCACTGGCCGTCGGCGCCGGCACCCTCGGCGCGCTGGCCGCCGGCACCTTGCGCGTGCGGCAGCGTCCGGGACCGCACAACGCGCTGGGCCTCGTGAAGTTCGTCTTCCCCAATCGCGACAACGTCTACATGCACGACACGCCGACGCCGTCGCTGTTCGCGCGCGACCGGCGCGACCTCAGCCACGGCTGCATCCGCGTGGCGGATCCGTCGGGGCTGGCGCGCTGGGTGCTCGACGGCGTGGCGGGGTGGGACGGCGACCGCATCGCCGGCGCCATGCAGGCCGAACACGGCGCGCGCGTGGACCTGGCCGCCCCCATCGACGTCGTGCTGTTCTACGTGACCGTCGCCGTGATGCCCGAGGACGGCGCGGTGCACTTCGCCGACGACCTCTACGGGCACGACGCGGCGCTCGAGCGCGCCCTCGCGCGGGCCGGCGCCGGGACGCTAGCGGGCGGGCGCTACCAGGTGCGCACGCGGCCGGTGTCGAGGTGCACGAAATTCGAGGCGGGGTAGTAGCCGACGCCGCCGGCGCCCACGGCGAGGGCCGAGCGGCGCAGCGTGGCGAGCGGCACGTCGCTCAGCCGGATGTCGATGGCGCGCCCCGACATGTGCAGGCTGCGCGCCGCCACGCCCTCGCTCCGCTTGCGCAGCGCGGCGTTGGTGTGCGGCGAGCGATAGCCGGAGATGACCTCGAAGGGCCGGTCCGAGGCCACCCGCCCGCGCACGGCGTAGAGCACGTCCAGCAGCGCGGGCTCGATCACGTGCACGTCGCCGGTGCGGAAGTCGCGCAGCAGGTGGTTCACCGCCTCGAGGGCGTCGGGTTGGTAGTGGCCGGCCTGGAAATACTCGACCGTGAGCCGCTCACCGGTATGCAGGTGACTGAAGCGCAACTCGCGCGAGGCCGCCGTCACCGCCGCGCCGCGCGGGCCGCGCCATGAAGGCGAGCGGACTGGCGGCCAGGGCGGTCAGAAATCGGCGGCGACTCGGCTGATCGCATCCCTCGAGTCTACCAGCGCGCGGCGGCCTTGCGACGACGATTGCCGCAGGCCCGCCGTCACCCCCGTTCGATCGCGACCAGGGCCGCGCGCAGACGCTGGTCGGCCTCGGCCGCCACGGCCGCGACCTCGGCGTTGGTCACGAGGGACATCGCCGCCAGCGGCGCCATGGCGGCGACGGTGGAGGCGTGCGGTCCCCGGGCGTAGACGACGACGTTGCAAGGCAGAAGCAGCCCGATGTCGAGCTCGGCCTCGAGCGCCCGGGCAGCCAGCCGGGGATTGCAGGCGCCGAGAATCACATACGGCCGGAAGTCGTGGTCGAGCCGCTGCTTCAGCGTCTGCTGCACGTCGATCGTCGTGAGCACGCCGAAGCCCTGCGCGCGCAGAGCCTCCGTGGCGCGTTCCACGGCGGCGTCGAACGCAAGTGGCACGTCGACGCGGAGTCCGTAGACGGTGGTGTCCATGCGCCTACGACTCCTGGTTGCCGGGCCACCAAGTGGGATGGTGTATCCGGAGCCCATGCACGCCCCGTGCGCCGAGCGACGCACCCATCACGAGACCGAAGATCGGCAGGGCCATTACCAGGGTAGCGAGGGCCATGTGTTCCTCCGTCGCGCGGGTCATCGCGCGTGCTGGTGGAGGTGCAAGTGCGAGGCCAACGGATGGAGCCGGGCGGCGGGCATGGCCCCCGGATCGTGCCCCGGGGACGAGGAAGAACCCGCGGGTCGCGCGGAAGAACTTCGCTGAACGAGCAGCGCCGGGCCGGCGGAGCGCAGGAGTGACGCTGATTCTGGCGCGAATCGAGAGACGTGCCACTGGTGGGGCGGTGGCACCAGTCGTGCACCTGCGTCTCTCAATCGCCGGAGGCGCCCCAATGTTCCGCTCGTTCGTCCTGTCCGTCACCCTTTGCGCTGCGGCCCTCGTGCTCGGCGCCGTTCCGGCCGCTGCTCAGAGCCAGAGCCGCTGCGCCGATTGCCATTTCGCCAATCCCGGGTCGGTGTCGGCGTCGCATCTCGCGGAGTGGGACCTCTCCGCCCATGGCCGGCAGAACGTCGGCTGCGAAACCTGTCACGGCGGCGATGCCCGCTCGTTCGAGACGTTCGTCGCGCACAAGGACATCCTGGCCCGCACCAACCCGGCGAGCCCCGTGCATCGCACCAACCTGCCGAAGACCTGCGGCACCTGCCACACCGGGCCGTTCGTGGCCTTCCAGACGCAGCAAGCACTACGCGCTGCTGCTGGCCAACGACAAGAACGGGCCGACCTGCACGACCTGCCACGGCGAAGCGGCCGGCGTGCGGCTCTCGCCCAAGGCGCTCGAAGGGCAGTGCGCGTCGTGCCACGGCGCCGGCAAGATCGCGCCGCACCCCGAGTTCCCCGCGCGCGGCCGGCTGGCCGTCGAGGGCCTGCGCGAGACGCGGGCGCTGCTGAAGGACGTGCGCAACGCCATCTCCCGGGTGAAGGACCCGGCGCGCCGCAAGTCGCTCGAGTCCGCGGCGCAGCAGGCGGAGGTGCCGATCATCGAGGCCACGCAAGCCGGCCATGCGTTCGTGTTCGACCAGCTCGACGAGCGCGTGGCGACGGCCCGGGCGCGGCTCACGGCGCTCTTCGAGCGGGTGTCCAACCCTGATTCCGCTGACCGACCGGCCTCCGCTGAGGGGCCGGCCGCCGCCGTCTGGGCCGAGCGCAGGAAGTCGGCGAAGACGCGGCACGCGTCGCTCGTCGTGAGGATGCCGACCAGGCGGCCGTGCTCGACGACGAGGGCCGATCCGATGTGCCGCTCGACAGCGTCCGCAGCACGCGCTCGAGCGGCTCGTCCGGCGTCACCGCGTAGACGTCGAAGACACAGACGTCGCGCACGAACAGTTCGTCCTCCGGTGGCAGGCCCAGGTCCGGATCGAGCGCGCGCTTCACGTCGCGGTCGGCGAGCACGCCCACGCACCGTCCGTGCTGCACGACGGGCAGATGGTGGATGTCGTGTTCCACCATCAGACTGCGCGCCTGCCGCAGCGGCGCGTCCTCGCCAATCACCCACAGGTGGGCGGTCATCACGTCGCCGATCGTCAGGGGCCTGGTCATGGCCACCTCGCCGTCCGGTTACGGGTCACGAATTCGTGCTCGGGGTGACGCACGGTCAGCACCGGGCACGGCGCCTTGCGCACGACGTTCTCCGCCACGCTGCCGATGAGCAAGTGGGCGATCGCCCCGCGGCCGTGCGTGCCCATCACGATGAGGTCGATGGGCTCGCGCTGGGCGTAGGTGACGATGGACGAGGAACGGCGGGCCGATCTCGGTCACCAGGCACGCGCCGTACTTCTGCCGCTCGGCCTCGGTGAGCAGCGCCGCCAGGCGGCATCGGACTCGCGCCGCGCGGTGGCCTCGAAGTCGGCCATCGAGACGGCGTAGATCTCGGCGGCCCAGGGCTGCTCGAACGGGCTCTGGATGGCATGGAGCAGATGAAGGCACGCGCCGAACCGATCGGCGAGCGCCATGGCATAGCGCAGCGCCACCTTCGACGGCTCGCTGAAGTCGGTCGGCACCAGGATGTGGGTGAGGGCGATGTCGCTCATGGGTCGTCTCCGCGCGAGGGTCACACCGTGACCGTGACCGGCAGGGCCGCCAGGCGCCGCCGATCCTTGGCGTGGGGGTGCACGGCCAGCACTGGGCACGTGGACCGCCGGATGACGTCGTTGGTGGTGGAGCCGAAGGCCATCAGGTCGATGGCGTTCCGGCCGCGCACGCCCATCACGATCACGTCGGCGCGGCGTTCCGCGGCGGTGGCGAGGATGCGGTCACTGGCCTTGCCGGTCGCGATCGACCTCTTCGACCGTGCACCAGGCGCGCACCTCGGCTGGCACCGCCTGCGTCAGGAGGGTCTGCGCGTAGGCCTCGCCGAGACGGCGATACTCGCCGCCGTCGAGGGCGCCGAACTCACCGGCCGGTGGCGCCGGCTCGATGACCGAGAGCAGGATCAGGCGGCCGTCGGTTTCGCGCGCGAGCGAGACCGCGTAGGCCACCGCGTCGGCCGAAGAGGCCGACCCGTCGACCGGGCAGAGGATGCGGGCGAAGTGCGCGTCGCTGTGCCCGGCCGCGCCGGCCGGCACGACCATCACCGGGCACGACGCCTTGCGCATGACCTTCTCGGCCACCGACCCGAGCAGCAGATGCTCGACGCCGCCGCGGCCGTGCGTGCCGAGCACGACCAGGTCGGCCTGCAGCTCGTCGGCCAGCGCCAGGATCTCGCGGGCCGGATGGCCCGCCGCGGAGCTCCGCGTCGGCGGCCACCCCGGCCGCGCGGGCCCGTTCGCGCGCGGCGGCCAGATCGCGCGTCGGCCTGCTCGCGCTGTTCCTCGAAGAGGCGGATGTCCACCGGAATCTCGCCGTAGGGCGACATCACCGGCGTGGGCGGATCGACGTGCAGCAAGTGCAGCGCTGCTTCGTAGTGTCGCGCCAGAGCCGTGGCGTAGGCCTCAGCCGTGGTCGACACCTCGGAGAAGTCGGTCGGGCAGAGAATCCGAGTCAGGGTCAGCATGGCCAATCTCCTTTGGCCGCGGCGACGACCGCGGCAACGCGATCCAGATCGAGGGGCTTGGCGAGCAGGTCGCGTACGCCGAGCCGGCGGGCGTGTTCGAGCGCATCACTGGCCCAGTAGGCCGTCATCATCACCACGGCCACGTCGGGCCGCCGCCGGCGGATCTCCTCGAGCACGGCCAGGCCGGTCATGTCGGGGAGTTTCACGTCGAGCACGATCACCGTGGGCGGCGGCACCGTGGCCAACAAGCTGCAGGGCCGCGGCGCCATCCACGGCTTCGGTCACCGTGTGGCCGTCGCGCGCCAGGCGTTGGACGAGTGCCCACCGCAAGAGGGATTCGTCGTCGGCGACGATGACATTGGCCACGTAGTCCGCCCGTTTACCAGCACAGCAACGGCCATGCCGGAGGGCGGATCGCGAGAATACGGGCGCGATTCAGGGCTGAGCCGGCCGGCACGCTCGCGACAACCGGGCCCGACCGGGAGTTGTTCCCGGCAAGGCGAGAAAGATTTCGAAGGGGCGAACCCGCCCTCAGGCGGACTTGTCGTCGGTCATCGACCGGCCGAGCTTGTCGAGGCCGAACTTCTCCAGCCGGTAGCGGATCTGGTCGCGGTTCATGCCCAGCAGCTGGGCGGCCTGCGTCTGGTTGCCTTGAGCGCGTTGCAGCGCCTGCACCAGCAGGTCGCGTTCGAGCGATCTCGAGATTGACGCCTTCGGGCGGCAGGGAGAATCCCGACGTGACCGGCGTGCGTCGCCGGCAGCATCGAGAAGTGCTCGGGGCCCAGCATGTCGCCGTCGGCCAGCAGCATCGCCCGCTCCACGGCGTTGCGCAGCTCGCGCACGTTGCCCGGCCAGGCATACGCCTCGAGCGATCGCAGGGCGCGCCGGCGCCACGCCCTTCACGTGCTTCTTGAACTCGCGATTGAACAGCCGCAGGAAGTGGTCGGCCAGCAGCGGCACGTCACCGGTGCGCTCGCGCAAGGGCGGCAGCGTGATCGGCATCACCCCGAGCCGGTAGTAGAGATCCTCGCGGAACTTGCCGTCGCGCACGTATTGCGCCAGGTTGCGGTGGGTGGCCGCGATCACCCGCACGTCCACCTTGAGGTCGCTCAGGCCGCCCACGCGCTTGAAGGTCTTCTCCTCCAGAAAGCGCAGCAGCTTGGCCTGCAGGGTGGGGCTCATCTCGCCGATTTCGTCGAGGAAGATGGTGCCGCCGGCGGCGGTCTCGAACAGGCCCCGCTTCTGCTGGCGGGCGTCGGTGAAGGCGCCTCGCTCGTGGCCGAAGAGCTCGCTTTCGAGCAGGTGCTCGGGCAGCGCCGAGCAGGTGATGTTCACGAACGGCCGGCCGGCCCGGTCGCTGTTGTAGTGGATGGCCTTGGCGGCCAGGTCCTTGCCGGTTCCCGTTTCGCCCTGGAGCAGCACGGTCGAGGCCGGGCTGGCGGCCACTTTGGCCATCACCGCCTTCACGGTCATGAGCGCGGTCGACTCGCCAATCACGCGGTCGAAGGCATGCGGCTCGCTGTCGCGCGCGCGCAGGGCCTTCACCTCGCGCCGCAGCTGGCTCGTCTCGAGCGCCTTGCCGATCGTGAGCAGCAGTTCGTCGAACTCGAAGGGCTTCTTGGCGTAGTCGTAGGCGCCCTGCTTGATGGCTTCCACCGCGCTCTGAATCGAGGCGAACGCCGTGAGCAGGATGACCGGCACCGTGGGTTGCAGCTCCTTGAGCTGCCGCAGCACGGCCAAGCCGTCGGTGTCGGGCAGGCGGAAGTCGAGCAGCACGAGATCAACCGCGTCGCCGAAGGCCGCCAGGGCCTCGGCGCCGGAGCCGGCCTCCACCACGTCGAACCCTCGGCTGCTCAGTTGCTGCTTGAGCGTCCACCGAATGAGCTGCTCGTCGTCGACCACCAGAATCGTGGCAGGGGACATCTGGTTAGTATATTCGCGGCCGGCGCAGATGGCGGCGGCGGAGGTAGACTGACGGCCTCGCCATGATGCCGCCCGTTGGTCATCTCGATCCCAGTCGCCTTGGCGGCCGCCGTCGGCCTGGTGTCCGGCGCCCTCCCAGCCGAATCCGATCAGCACCTCTGTGACCGGTTGCTGGCGCGCCTGTGCGAGCTGCTGGCGGCGTCGCACGGCCTGCTCGTGCTCGGCGACGCTCCCGACCCCGTCGTGCACGCTGCCGTGGGCTGTCCCCCTGGCCTGGTGGGGCGCGCCGTGCAGGGCGAGGCATCCGCCCTGGCGACGCTCGCGCCGCATCCTGCCGGACGCCACGTGCGTCGTGCCCCTGGTGGTGCGCGACCAGCGGGTGGGGGTCGATCGAGCTGGGACGGGTCAGCGGCGCGGCGTTCTCGCCCGACGATCGCGCGCTCGTCGAGCTCGTCGCGCCCCGGTTCGCCCTGCTCGTCGAACGGCACCGGCTGCAGCACGCCGAGGCCGATGCCCGGGCCGTGGCGGCCGACGCGGTGGCCGCGCTGCGCGAGAAGGAGGAGCGCGTCGAGGCGATGGTCGACGGCGTGATTGCCTTCATCGTCCTGCTCACGCCCGACGGCCTCGTGCTCGAAGTGAACCAGTCGGCCCTCGCAGTCGGCTGGCGTCACCAAGGCGCAGGTGGTCGGCCGCCCCTTCTGGGACACGCCGTGGTGGACGCACGACGACGCCCAGCGCGGCCAGTTGCGCGAGCGCCGCTGCTGCTGCAGCCGCCGGCACGACCACCAGCGTCGAGGCTACCCACCGGGATGCCGATGGCGCCACGACGGTCGTCGACTTCACCTTCAGGCCGGTGCGGCCGGGCGGCGGGCCCGCGGCCTACGTGGTGGCCGAGGGGCGGGACGTCACGGTGGGCCGGCAGGCGCAGTCGGCGCTGACCCAGTCGCGCGACGACCTGGCCACGCAGGTGTCGCAGCAGGCCGACCGGCTCGCCGCCGCGGAAGGCTCGCTGGTGAAGATGCGGGCGCTCCACAAGGCCGTGGTCGAGACCATCGTCGACGGCGTGATCGTGATCGACCACCGCGGCCGCATCGAGTGGACCAACGACGCCGCGCTGCGATTGTTCGGCTACGACCTGGCGGAGCTCGTCGGCGCCAACGTCCGCGTGCTCATGCCGCCGCCCGATGCCTCGCATCACGACGGCTATCTCGCGCACTATCTGGCGACCGGCGAACGAAAGGTCATCGGCATCGGCCGCGAGGTGCGCGGCAAGCGCAAGGACGGCAGCGAGTTTCCGCTCTATCTCGCGGTCGGTGAGACGCGGGTCGACGGCGCCCGCAAGTTCACGGGCATCGTCCGCGACCTGAGCGGCACCAAGCGGCTCGAATCGCCTGCTGCAGGAGCGCCAGACGCTGGCCCGGATCGGAGAACTGGCGGCGGTCGTGGCCCATGAGGTGCGCAATCCGCTGGCCGCCATTCGCGGCGTGGTCGAGGTCATCCAGACGCGCTTTGCGCCAGACTCGCCCGACCGCAAGGTGCTCGGCGACCTGCTGGTGCGCGTGGATTCGCTCGACCAGCTCGTGAGCGACCTGCTGGTCTACGCGCGGCCGGCGCCGCCGGTGTTCCGGCGGGCCAGCGTGCTGAGCCTGGCGCGCGATACCGTGGCCCTGGTGGGCAACGACCGCGACGCGGGCTCGGTCCGATTCGATGTGGCCGGCGACGACGCCGAGCTCTGGCTCGACCCGGCGCAGATGGGCCGCGCCCTGCTCAACCTCGTGACCAACTCGGCCCAGGCCTTGCGCGACACCGGCGTGGTGCGCATCACCGGCGAGCGCCGTGGCGATCGGTATCGGCTCACGGTGGCCGACGAGGGGCCGGGCATGGCGCCCGACGTGGCGGCCAAGTGCCTCGAGCCGTTCTTCACCACCAAGACGCGGGGCACGGGCCTCGGGCTGTCGATTGCCAAGCGGGTGGTGGACGAGCACGGCGGCCGCTTCACGGTCGTCAGCGAACCCGGCGTGGGCACGCGCATCACCCTCGACCTGCCGATCGACGACACGGCGACCGTCGCGGAATAACGCGGCGACGCCCGAAATGCTCCGGCTAGCCAGCGGTGGCGCCGCTTGCCTGAGCTACCTGCCCTGAGGATTCTGCAACCGCCGTCGTGGCACGTGTTTCGCTGGTGACATCGATGGCCCGCGCGTGGGCCGTGACGATGGCACCAAGAAGGAGGCAACCCATGGCTCACCTGATGTCAGGTTCGGGGCCCGCCGATGGCGGGCTCGGTCCAGTGCTCACCGCGGTGAAGCGCGAGTACGAGGAGATGCCGGGGCTGGCGCTGACGGTTGAGCAGGCACGCCGGCTCTGGGCGCTCGAGCCGCCAGTATGCTCGGCGGTGTTGGCCCGGCTCGTCGCGTCTGGGTATCTCTGTCAGACCGACTCGGGACAGTACGCCCGGCCGACCGTGGCCTGAACGTCGCGCGCCGCTGGCGCCTTGACCGGCGACGTCACGACACCGGCGTCGTGAAGGCGAGCCCGATGATGACCGCCACCACCATCGAGACCGCCCAACCGAGCAGGGCGAGCGCGACCGCCCGCGCCGTGGTGGTGTAGTCGAGCGCCTGACGCACGCCGATGGTCATGGCGGCCACCATCCACACCGACGCGATCGGCAGCACGAGCCAGCGCGTGCCGCCGAACACCTCGAAGGCGCGGAACATGCCGGGGGCGGCCGCGAAGCCGAGCGTGCGCAGCACCTGACCAAGGTCGGCCCGCGTCGTCGCTTCCGGCAGCACGCGCGTGCCGAGGTAGTAGATGAGCGTCGCCCACGTGGCCCACACGAGGAGCGATGCCGCCGTGCCGTAGACGATCACGGGCAGCGCCGCGGTGCCGATGCCGGCGTTGCCGATGCCGGCGCCGATGCTCGCGAGAATCACGACGAGCATCGCCGGGCGGGTGGCGGTGAGGTCGGCCTCCACCTCTTCGAACGTCGCGGTGTCGAGGCCGAGGACACCGAGGACGCGGCGGATGAACGTGCTCATGACGTGGACCTCGCAAGGCGCGTACCGGAGGCGTGCCGCGGCCGTTTCCCTGTCCGGGGGCCCCGTGCCGGCTCAGGTCACGGCGCCCGCGGCGCGGACAATTCCGCGGATCGCGGAATTCCTGGCGCGCGCTACCAGCGAACGAGGGCGGCCGCGAGCGCGGCGGCCATGGCCAGCAGGGTGCCGCCGGTCACGCGCCGGAAGACCCCACGTCCGACGGCGAGCGCGATGGCGGCCTTGAGCACGGTGTTGGCCAGCACGCCCACCGCGATCGCTCGCGCCGCCGCCTCGAGCCCGGCGCGCGCCGCCGTGCCGCGCGCCATGGTGACGGTGAGCGCATCCACGTCGGTCAGCCCGAGCGCCGCGGCCGACGCGAACAGACCGGCGGTGCCGAACCAGGTTTGTGCGGCCGCGACGCCGTAGAGCACGAGCTGAAAGAGCACGGCCATCTGCACGGCTGCGCCGACACGCAACGGATTGGTCGAGAGCACTGGCGCATGGGTGGTGGGCGCCTTACGACGAAGCCCCCACGCGGTGACGACGGCGGCCACGGTCAGCGGCGCGAGCAGCCACGGCCACAGCACGCGCCCAAGCGCCGGATTGAGCACGGCCGTGGCGGCGAGCACGCGCGGAAAGAGCACCAGGTTCGCGGCCACCGCGCCCAGGGCGAGCGGGCGAGCCAGCGCGGCGTCGTCGCGACTGGCCCGCGCAAAGGTCAATGTCACGTTGGTGGACGACACGAGCCCGCCGATGGCGCCGGCGGCGGTGATGCCGTGCCGGTCGCCGAGCGCCTTGCGCGCGACGTGACCGGCAAACGTCAACCCACTGAAGAACAACACCAGCAGCCACAATTCGCGCGGGCGCACGCCGATGCCGGGGCCGAACGGGCCCGGCGGCACGAGCGGCAGCACCACCACGGCCATGGCCGCGAACCTGATGCCGGCGCGCAGGTCGTCGCCGTCGATGCGCGCCACCAGCGTATGCAGGTGCGACTTCTCGACCAGCAGCAGCCCGGTGAGGGCGGTGAGGCCACTGGCCAGCACGGTGTTGCCGGCGCCGGCGAGCACGCCGGCAGCGAGCACGACCAGGGCTGCGGCTTCAGTCGTGCCGTCGATGTCGCTCTGGCTCGCGGCGACGTAAGCCGCCACAATCAAGGCGGTACCGCCGGCCGCCAGCACGGCCGCGAGGATGGGCGCGCCGGCCGCCAGCACCTGGCCGGCGATGCCGCCGAGCAGGCCGAGCAGGGTAAAGGTGCGGATGCCCCCGAAGCGCGCGCGGGGGCCCTCGGCGTGGCCCGACCATTGGCGTTCGAGGCCCACCACGGCGCCGCCGAGCGCGGCGATGGCCAGGGGGCCGATCTGGTCGACGGTCATACCGGCATCTTGACGCAAGCGGGCGGCCAAGCCATCCCGGCCGGCGCACGGCGAACGGCCGCGGTAAGATGGGCGCCGGTAGTCGCGAACTCGGTGACCGCCCGTCCGAGCGCGCTTTCGCAGGAGATGGACCCGTGATGCGATTCTTGAATTGGGTTGTGATGCTCGTGTTGGCCGGGGGCTCCGCCGCCAGCCTGCAGGGCCAGGTCGCCGCGCCGGCTGCCGTGGCCCCGGCCAATGTCATCGCCCAGGTGCGCGCGGCGATTGCTGCGAACGATTTCACGGCGGGCGAGCAGATTCTCGCGGCCTATCGCAAGACTCAGGGCACGACCCCCGAGGCGCTCGAAGCCCTGTCCTGGCTCGGGCGTGGAGCGCTCGCCGCCAAGCGGCTCGACCAAGCGGAGCAGTACGCGCAAGACACCTACGACCTCTGCCTCGCCGCGCTCAAGACCCGCAAGATGGACGACGAGCCGCGGCTGCCGATTGCGATTGGCGCCGCCATCGAGGTGCAGGCCAATGTGCCACGCGCAGCGCGGTTCGCTCAGTGACGCCGTGCAGTTGCTGCAGCAGGAGCTGGCGACGTTTCGCGCCACCTCCATCCGCACGCGGATTCAGAAGAACATCAACCTGCTCTCGCTCGAGGGCAAGCCGGCGCCGGCGCTCGAGTTGACGCGAGTACCTCGGCCCGAAGCCGCAGGCGCTGGCGGCGCTCAAGGGCAAGCCGGTCGTGATCTTCTTCTGGGCGCACTGGTGTCCCGACTGCAAGGCGATGGGTCCGGTGCTCGAGAAGATGCAGGCCGCCTACGGCGCCAAGGGGCTCACCATCGTGGCGCCCACCCAGCGCTACGGCTATGTGGCCGCGCGCAAGACCGCCACGCCGGCCGTGGAGCTGACCTACATCACCCAGATCCGCGACCAGAACTACCCCTGGCTGGCGGCGCAGGCCGTGCCGGTGAGCGAAGAGAACTTCAAGAGCTACGGCGCCTCGACCTCGCCCACGGTGGTGGTCGTCGACCGCGCCGGCCTGGTGCGGCTCTATCATCCCGGCCAGATGACGCAGGACGAGATCGAGCCGATCATCCGCGCCGTGGTCGAGGGCAAACCGGGTACGGCCTCCGGCGCGGGCGCGCGGTAGCGCTCAGGCCGGGCGGCGCCGGCGCTTGAAGGCGAGGCCAGACCACGTCGCGTCGATGCTGCACACCTTGAAGTCGACCAGGCCGGCGGCGAGGCCGGCCTCGCGCACCACGTTGCCGTCCACCTCGGTGCGCACGCCGGACGTCTTCTTCGGCCACGCCAGCCACGCGACCTGCGTCGAGACCAGGACCCCGAGCCGGCCGAGCGCCATCTGCACCTCGCGCGGGGTCTTCACGAACCACACGAAGCGCTGCGCGCTGGCGCTGGCCTCAGCCCTGAGCCGCGCGCCCGTCGGCAGCGGCTCGAGCAGCGCCGCGAAGCCCGGCGGCGCGCCCACGACGGCGACCTGTTCGCCGGCGGCGATGCCCAGCTTCTGAGTGAGCGTGCGGGTCGCGTAGAGGGTGTCCGTGGGCACGACCGGAGGCCGGGCGCGTGGCGCCGCGCGCAAGGCGCGGGGCAGGGCGGTCTTCAGGCGGCTCCACGGCGTGAAGCCGGCATCGGGCAGCAACGCCCGCAGGCGCGCCACCGCCTCGTCGTCGCCGCCGGCAAACACCAGGGGGATGTGGCGCGTGGCCGGACTGCTGCGCAGCGCCATGGCCACCTCGCGGCCGTGCGAGGGCCGGCGGGTGAGGTCGATCAGGAAGGCGTCGGGTGCGCTCGCGCGCAAGCGCCCGCATCAGCGGTGTGCCGGTGAGGCCCGGCAGGTAGACGGCGTCGTGGCCGAGGGCGGCGACGGCCGCGACGAGCGCGCGCGCGTCCTCCGGGTCCCAGTGCACCAGGTGGACGCGCGCCATGATCGAGAGCGCTACGCCAGCGTGGCGGTGAGGTTGATCTCGTTGGCGGCCAGCGCCCGCGAGATGATGCAGCCTGACTTGGTGTTGGTGGCGTGTTCCTGGAAGGTCGCGTCGTCCACGCCGGGCACGGCCGCCACGACATCGAGGTCGATGCGGGTGATGAGGAAGCCCTTGTCGTCCTTGCCGAGATGCACGCTGGCCGTGGTCTTCACCGAGGTGGCCGTGAAGCCGGCCTTGGCGAGCGAGTTGGCCAGGGCCATCGAGAAGCAGCCCGCGTGCGCCGCGCCGAGCAGTTCTTCCGGATTGGCGCCCGGCTTGTCTTCGAACCTGGTCGCAAACGAGTACTTGCCTTCGTAGGCGCCGCTGCCGAGGGCCACCGTGCCGCCCCCGCCCATCAGGTCGCCCTTCCACTCCGCCGTAGCCGTACGTGCCATCGCCACTCCTTGAAAATCGGCGCGCCCGACCGATCGGCGGCGCACCGGAAAGCTAGCGTAGCACGGGCCCGTGACGGCCCTAGCGCGGGGGAGCGGCGGGCAGGTCGCGGATGATGAAGAGCTTCTCGCCCGGCTTGATGAGGCCGAGGTCGCGGCGCGCCAGCTCTTCGATGGTGGCCGGGTCTTCGCGGTAGCGCCGGGCCTGTTCGAGCAGGCGCTGGTTCTCGACGCGGGCGGCATTCACGGACTGCTCGAGCACGCGCAGTTCCTGCTTGGCGCGCATCAGCGCGAGCAGGCCCTTCTCGCCCACGATCGAGTCGATCATCACCACGGCCGTGAGCACCAGCAGCGCGTAGCTAACGACCCGACGGCCGCGAGGGCTGGCGCCGGATTTCGGCGCGCCGGCGGTGTCGGTGGTGGGTGTCTCGGCCATGAGTCGGTGTCAGAATAGCGAGTTGCCGGTCGAAGTACAAGCGCTTTGTACCGTGACCGCCACAAAAGTACAAGAACTATTTCGAGAGTACAAGTGGAAAATTCGTCTGCCGTCTGCCTCGTGCTCACGACCTGGCCGGTCGACGTCGCCCGTGGCGCCCTTGGCCCGGAGCCTCGTCGAGGCGCGCCTGGCCGCCTGCGTGCACGTGCTCGGGTCCGGCCGACTCGTTCTATCGCTGGCAGGGCGCGGTGGAGGAGGCGGAGGAACGCCAGCTCGTGATCAAGACCACGCGCGACCGGGTGGCCGCCCTCGAGGCGCATCTACGCGACGCGCATCCCTACGACCTGCCCGAACTGCTCGTGTGCGACGCGGAGGGGAGCCGCGCCTACGCCGCCTGGATCCACGCGTGCGTCGCCCTGCGACGCCGCCGTCGATCCGGGCGGGGAATGACTCCCGTCTAGCCGAGCGCCTGAGCCAGGTCGTCGACGAGATCCTGCACGTCCTCGATGCCGACCGAGATGCGCAGCAGGCCGTCGGTGATGCCGAGGGCCGCGCGGCGATCCGGCGGCACCGAGGCGTGGGTCATCATGGCCGGGTGCGAGATCAGCGTCTCGACGCCGCCGAGGCTTTCGGCCAGGGCCATGAGGCGGAAGCGGCCGAGCACCTCGCGCGAGCGCTCGAGCGAGCCGACGTCGAACGAGATGAGGCCGCCGAAGCCCTTCATCTGCCGCGTCGCCAGGGCGTGGTGGGGGTGCGAGGGCAGCCCCGGATAGATGGTGCGGGTGACGCGGGGATGCGCCGCCAGGTAGTCGGCGATGCGCATGGTGTTGTCGTTGGTGCGTTCCATGCGGATCGGCAGGGTCTTGGTGCCGCGCAGCACGAGCCACGCGTCCATCGGGCCCATGATGGCCCCGGCCGCGTTCTGCACGAACCGCAGCCACTCCACGTCGTCGTCGTGCCGGGCGATGATCACGCCGCCCACGCTGTCGCTGTGGCCGTTCAGGAATTTGGTGGTGCTGTGCAGCACCAGGTCGGCGCCGAGGTCGAGCGGGCGCTGCACGTAGGGGCTGGCAAAGGTGTTGTCGACCACCACCCGCACGCCGTGGCGGTGCGCGATGTCGCTCACCGCGGCCAGGTCGGTGATCGGCGAGCATCGGGTTGGTCGGCGATTCCACGAACAGGTACTTGGTCTGCGCGGTGAAGGCCGGGGCGATGGCGTCGAGGTCGGAGGTGTCGACGTAGGTGAAGTCGAGCCCGAACTTGCGGCGCACGCGCTCGAACAGGCGGTAGGTGCCGCCGTAGGTGTTGTCGCTCACGACCACGTGGTCGCCCGACTGCAGGCGGGTCAGCACGGTGTCGATGGCGGCCATGCCCGAGGCGAAGGCGAAGCCGGCGGTGCCGTGCTCGATCGCCGCCACGTTGGCCTCGAGCGCCATGCGCGTGGGATTCTGGGTGCGGCCGTACTCGAAGCCCTTGTGCTGGCCGAGGCCCTCCTGCACGTAGGTCGAGGTCTGGTAGATCGGGGTGATGATGGCGCCAGTGGAGGGGTCGGGCACCTGGCCCGCGTGGATGCAGACCGTGGCAAAGCGAGCGGAGTCGGGAAGTTTCACAGCCTCGCCACGTTACTCTGATATCATTCCGAGAGGCAATCGGTTGCGCGACGCGCGTCTCGTACCGCGCTTCTTCTGATGCCCCAACCTCCCGCCATCCCATCGCTCCTGCCAGGGCAGACGCTGACCACCGCCGGCGCCGCGCGCCGCTGGCTGCTGGCCACGTGGCCCGGCCGCATCGCTGCTGGCCGGTCTCGTGCTCAAAGTGATCGAGGCCGCCGGCACTGCTGCGACCCCGACGCCGCGGCCCGCGCATCATCGACGCGCTCGACACCCTGGGCACGCTCGCGCTGGTGCTCGGCGGCGGCTACCTGCTGGCCCGCGGGGCCGGTGTGGATGCGCCGGCGCCTGCTGTGGCGGGTGCGCCGGAAGCTCATCCTCTCCTATATCTTCGTCGGGCTGGTGCCGAGCCTGCTCATCGTCACGTTCTTCCTGCTCGCCGGCCTGCTGCTCTTCCGCAACGTCGCCAGCTACCTGGTGCAGACGCGTCTCGACGCGCATGCCGAGCAGGCGCGCTTCCTGACCCAGACGGCGCTGCTCGACGTGCAGCGCGCCACCACGCCCGAGGCGGTGCGCGACACGCTCGAGCGGCTGCAGGCCAACGGGGCAGCCCGCTATCCGTTCCTGTCGATCGCGCTCGTGCCGGCGCGCGACGTCACCTGTCCGCCTGCGCTGCGCGCGCCCAACGCCGGCCGCACGCCGCCGGTCACGCTGCCGGCCACCGCCGGTCCGTGGGCGCACGTGCCGGCGCCGGTGGCGCTGCCGTCGTGGATCACCTGCGACGGCATCGCGCGCATCGTGGCCTACGACGCGGCCACCGACGAGGCCCGCGCCGCCGAAGACACCGACCTGCGCCTGTTCGCGCGGGCCGTGGCGCTGCCGGCCACGCAATCGCCCGGTTGGGCGGTGGTGCTCGACCTGCCGATCTCGGCCGTGGTCGAACGGCGCCTGCTGGAGGAAACCGGCATCGAGCTCGGCGCGACCAACGACGTGCCCACCGACGACACGGTACCGGTGTCGGCGCGTGGGCGTCCGCTCGACGCGCGGCCCGTGCTGCCGGCGGCCAACGGGCTGGTGGATCAGCTGCTGCGGCGCTGGCTCGTGATGGTCGAGCCGCTCGACTGGGAGTCGGGCAAGCCGAGCAACGTGAGCGTGGGTCTGTCGCTGCACCTGCTCGAGATCTATCAGCGCCTGGCGACCAAGTCGCCGCTCGGCGGCTTCATGAGCAACGTGCTGCTCGTGCTGCTGCTGGTCGTGGGCGCGCTGTTCCTGCTGATTCAGGCCGTGGCGCTCGTGCTCGGCCTCACCCTGGCGCGCCAGATCACCGGCGCCGTGCACGACCTCTTCACCGGCACCGAGCATCTGCGCAACCGCGACTTCACCCACGTCATTCCGGTGCGCGCGCGCGACCAGCTCGGCGAACTGGCCGACTCGTTCAACCTGATGACCGGCGAAGTCACGCGTCTGCTGCTCGACGTGGCGCAGAAGGAACGGCTCGAGCAGGAATTCGCGACGGCGCGCGAGATCCAGATGAAGCTGCTGCCGCAGGGCCCGCTGACCGTGCCCGGCCTGAGCGTGTCGGCGTATTGCGAACCGGCGCGCGAGGTGGGCGGCGACTACTACGACTGCTTCCCGGTCGACGACGACGTGTTCGGCTTCCTCATCGCCGACGTGTCGGGCAAAGGCGTCGGCGCCGGCCTCTACATGGCGCAGCTCAAGGGGCTGGTGCTGTCACTGGCCCGCCAGCACCGCTCGCCGCGCGACCTGCTGATTGCCGTGAACCGCGTGCTCGTCGATCATCTCGACGGCCGCAGCTTCATCACCATGAGCTACGTGGTGGTCGACCTGCGCAAGCAGGTGATGACCTACGCGCGGGCGGGACACTGCCCGATGATCGTGGCGCCGGGCGCGCGCGGCGGCGTGCATCCGCCCATCAAGGTGCTGGCGCCGGACGGCCTGGTCGTGGGGCTGACCATCGATGACGGCACGTTGTTCGAGTCGCTGCTCGAAGAGGTGACCGTGCCGCTGGCGCCCGGCGACCTGTTCCTGCTCTTCACCGACGGCATGAGCGAGATGATGAATCCGGAGCACGACTGCTTTGGCGAGTCGCGCCTGGGCGAGATCGCGGGCGAGCATCGCGGCCTGCCGCTCGACGAACTGGCCGATCGTCTGGTGACCGAAGTGCGCGCCTTCGGCGCCGGCGCCGCCCAGCACGACGACATGACCATGCTGCTGTTGCGCGTGGAAGCCGCGCTGCCGGCGGCCACGGCGCCGCTCGTCGGCGGGCTGACGGAGATGGACGCATGAGTGACGCACTCGACGTCGTGTTCAGCACGCAGTCGGAGATCGAGGCCTCGGTCGTGCACGGCCTGCTCGAGAGTCAGGGCCTGCGGCCGGTGCGCCTCGTCGGGTCCGCCGCCGAACGTGTTCGCGTTCGCCGTCACCACCCTCGGCATGATCCGGGTGGCCGTGCCGCGCGAGCAGGTCGACGAGGCCCGCCGGGTGCTGCTCACGCACGGCGATGCCGGCGGCAGCGGCCTGGTCGTGCCGCTCGACAGCCAGTTCGACGCCATCGAGGCGCGCCTCCACTATCGCTTCAAGGATCGCGGCCTGCTCGAGCACGCGCTCACCCACAAGTCGCGCGCCGCCGAAGACCCGAGCGGCGGCGTGGTCGACAACGAGTCGCTCGAGTTCCTGGGCGACGCCGTGCTCGGCTTCGTCGTGGCCGATCTGCTGTATCGCGAGTTCCCGGAGTTCACGGAGGGACCGAAGTCGAAGGCCAAGGCCGCGCTGGTGTCCACCACCGCGCTGGCCGAGCTGAGCCGCGCGCTCGGCCTCGGCGACGACCTGCTGCTCGGCAAGGGCGAGGCCAAGACCGGCGGCCGCGCCAAGACGGCGCTGCTGGCCGACGTGTTCGAAGCGGTGATTGCCGCCATCTACCTGGACGGCGGCGTCGAGGCGGCCCGCGCCTTCGTGGAGCAGCAGCTGCAGGCCGCTCGTCGCCGGCGTGCGGGCCTCGAGTGCGTTCGGACGCGACCACAAGTCGGCGCTGCAGGAGACGCTGCAGGCGCAAGGCCGCCCGCTGCCCGTCTACCGCGTGTCGGAGGAAACCGGTCCCGACCACGAGAAGCGCTTTGCCGTGGAGGCGGTGGACGACGGCGTCGTGCTCGCGGCGGGTGCGGGGAAGACCAAGAAGGAAGCCGAGCAAGAAGCTGCACGGCTCGCGCTCATCGCGCTCGCCGAACCTGCTAGTCAATCTCGATGATGCCCCACGGCTTGCGTTCGGTCGCGCCCGCGACCGCCAGGGTGGGCTCGGCCTGGGGCAGGCGCGCCAGCGCGTAGGCCTGCACCTCGCGCGCCACGTCGTCGACGCCGGGCGGCATCGGCCGGGCGTGCAGCCGCACCCACAGGCGCAGCACCGGGTCGGCGAAGCTGTAGCGCTTCTGGCGGGCCACCACCAGGTCGACGTCTTCGAGCCACGACAGATAGTCCTTCGTGGAGCCGGGCGTGCGCCGCAGCCGCTGCGAGATCTCGGTGAGCGTGAGCGGTTCGTCTTCCGCCAGGATTTCGAGGATGGCCTTGAGCGCGCCGTAGCCGCGCGCCCGGTGCAGGCGGATCTCGTAGCGGTAGCCGCACCATGCGGTGAGCGCGCCGTCGGAGGTGAGCAGCGCGGTCATGGCGCTGATCGGGTCGCCGCCGCGCTGGCTCATCGAGGCGGTCATGTCGCCGATGGCGCGCACGTAGGCGGCCCGGCCATCGGCCAGCGCGTGGATGGCGGCGGCCAGATCGTCGCGGTCGGCGGCGCTCATCCCTTCGCCCGGCGGCAGCATGGCGGCGACGTCGGCCACGGCCAGGGGCGGCAGGTGCACGACCTCGAAGCGGGCGGCGGCGTCGCGCAGCACGCGATGAGCCCGCGCCACGTAGCGGCTCGAGCACATGAAGCGGTTGGGACTGTCGGCGATGGCCTGCACCAGTTCGCGCAGCACGTGCCGCAGGCCCGGGAAATTCTCGAAGGTGCGCAGCTCGAGCACCTCGTCGAGCAGGAACGTGGCGGGCTGACCGTCGGGCGTGCGCGCCCGCTGGAAGAAGGCGAGCGTGCGGTCGAACGCGTCGCGCGCGCTCGACGGCGTGGTCGACATCGCCGCGGGCCACGCCGGGATCGACGAAGGGCGAGCTCGAGATGACCGCGTGGTAGAAGCGCTCGGGCGTGCTGGCGGCGCGTTCCACGTCGACGTACTGACAGCTGGCGCGACCCAGGCGATCGGCCACGCCGTGCAGCAGCGTGGTGCGGCCCGTGCCGCAGCCGCCGAGCACCACGGGCACGCGCGACGGCGTCGCATCGAGCGACGCGAGCACGCGGCGTTCGAGTCCGGTGTGCGGGGCCATCATGAACGCGCTCCGGTCGCGTCGCCGCGCGTGGACACGAACAACACGGTTGCGAGGGTGGCGGCGAGAGCGGCGGTGGGCATGGGCAGAAGCTTGTGCGCAGACTCACCCGCGCGAAGGTAGAAGCTAAGCACCTGCGCGAGCCTTGTCAACGTGAAACTACGATCAAAAAAAGTTGACAACCCGGCGTCTTGCGGTCATGCCGCGCGGCACGTGTGGCGATCGCGTTGCGCCCGTGCCGAGCGCGCGCGTCTGGCATTTGGTGGAACGCCTGCACTATCCTGATGTTCCCGGCGGCTCGGCGGCGCGCGTGCCTCACCGAGTTCGGCCGCGACCGGACATCCGTTCATGAACATTGCAGTGTTGGGCGCCCAGTGGGGCGACGAAGGCAAGGGCAAGATCGTCGATCTGCTGACGCCGCATTTCTCCGTGGTCGGGCGCTATCAGGGCGGTCACAACGCCGGCCACACCGTCTACGTGCGCGGCCAGAAGTTCGTGCTGCACCTGATTCCGTCGGGCATCCTGCATGCCGGCGTGTCGTGCCTCATCGGCAACGGCGTGGTCGTCGATCCGGCGGCGCTCTTTGCCGAAATCGACGAACTGGCCGGCCTGGGCATCAGCGTCGAGGGCCGGCTGTTCGTGAGCGACCGGGCGCACCTGATCCTGCCCTACCATCGCGAACTCGACGTGCTCAGCGAGGCCCGGCGCGGCGAGCGGAAGATCGGCACGACCTCGCGCGGCATCGGTCCGGCCTACGAAGACAAGATCGGCCGGCGCGGCGTGCGCCTGTGCGACCTGGCCGACACGGCCGCGCTGGCCGACGAGATCCGCGACAACGTGCACGCGCGCAACCAGATGATCAAGGACTCGCACCTCGAGTGGCGGCAGGTCTACGAGACGCTGCTCGGCGCAGGGCGAGCGGCTTGAAGGCGTGGGCCGTGGACGGCTCGCTGTTCCTGCACCAGGCGATGCGCGAGCGGGCGCCGCGTGCTCTTCGAAGGCGCGCAGGGCACGATGCTCGACATCGACCACGGCACCTATCCCGTTCGTCACCTCGTCGAACGCCTCGATTGGCGGCGTGTGCACCGGCCTCGGCGTGCCCGCCCAGGCCATCGGCGGCGTGCTCGGCGTGGCCAAGGCCTATGCCACCCGCGTGGGCGAGGGGCCCTTCGTGACCGAACTGCACGACGCGCTGGGCGAGCGGCTGCGCGAGACCGGCCACGAGTACGGCGCCTCCACCGGCCGCCCGCGGCGCTGCGGCTGGTACGACGCGGTGGCCGTGCGCTACGCGGCGCGGGTCAACGGCATCGGCGCGCTGGCGCTCACGAAGCTCGACGTGCTCGACGGCCTGGACGCAGATCCAGGTGGCCGTGGCCTACCGCATCAACGGCCGCGAGGTGCACGAGTTCCCGGCCACGCTGCCGAACGACAGCTCGGTCGAGCCGGTCTACGAGTCGTGGCCCGGCTGGACCGCGCCCACCAAAGGCGCCACCTCCTATGCCGCACTGCCGGCCGAAGCTCAGCGCTACATCGCCCGGCTGGAAGAGGTGAGCGGTGTGCCGGTGGGCCTGGTCTCGACCGGATCCGACCGCGACGAGACGATCATTCGACCCGATCGCCCGCTCGCCGCCTGGCTGAAGTGACCTGAGCGGCTCGCGGGCTCACAGGCAGGGGCGAGGGGCTGGGTTCTGGGGCTGGGGCGGGCAGGTGTCTCGCTGCGAGGTGACGCGTCTTCAAAGGCTCGGCACCGGGGATTCGGTTCTTCGCTGTGTGACGCTGGCCCGCCCCAGCCCCTAGCCCCTAGTCCCCAGTCCCTAGGTCTTGCGGTGCTTCTCGCAGAAGAGCGAGAGCGCCTCGGCGTTGGCGCCGTTGAACTCGATGCCGGCGCGGTAGCGCGTGGGCAGGTTCTTCGGCATCTCGAACGACGCCCACGCCACCGACCCGAGGCAGCGCACGACGCCGCGGGCGTCGGCAAACGACACGCGCACGCGCTGATTGGGTTTGAGGGCGAACGACGCCACCACCTGCGCGCCGAGGATGGAGAGGTCGAGCAGTTGGGCCGGGTCGCCGTCGACCAGCACCTCGATGCCCTCGGCAATCCGCACGCGGGCGGCGCGGCGCACGCCCTGCTGCAGGGCTCTGGGCGGCAGTTCGGCCTCGGGCGCCGGCGGCCGGCGCACGCCCGAGGGCCGCGGACTGGCGTCGTGGGCCACGACGCGCACTTCGCATTCCGCCAGCGACGGGTCGTCCTTCACCCGGCCGATCAGCGCCGCGCCTCGCGACGTGCCCGAGAACTCGCGCTCGATCGCCACGATGCGCGGACGGTGGCGGAAGATGTGCTCGAGCGCCTCGATGGCCTCGGTGTCGGTGAAGCTGTGGACGCGGCCGCCAGTTTCGAACCTGGCGCGTAGCGTGGGGAGCGTGCGCTCCGGCCCGATGACGACAATAGTCGCGGACACGACAGAGTCTCAGTGTATGGCACGTGATAGCGGCGCGCAACGCTGGCAGCCGGCGGGTCGCGTGCGAATTTCGTCTCGGCCAACTAGAATGACGAGATGTCTCGTGACGTGGCGCTCGCGTGCCGCGCCGTCGTCAAGCGCTACGGTCCGGTGCTGGCCGTCGATGGCCTCGACCTGGACGTGGCGCGCGGCGAGTGCTTCGGCCTGCTCGGTCCGAACGGCGCCGGCAAGACCACCACGATTGAGATGCTCGAGGGCCTGCTGACGCCCGATGCCGGCGTGGTCGAGGTGCTCGGCCGGCGGTGGGCCGACGCGGCCGCGGACCTGCGGCCACGGCTGGGTATCCAGCTGCAGGAGACGCAGCTCGCCGGAAAAGCTGTCGGTGACCGAGACGCTGCGGCTGTTCCGCTCGTTCTATCCGAGCCGGCCCGTCGCCGCAGGACCTGCTGGCGCTGGTGGGTCTCGAGTCGAAGGCCGACGCGCGGGTCGGCAAGCTGTCGGGCGGGCAGAAGCAGCGCCTGTCGGTGGCCTGCGCGCTGGCCGGCGCGCCCGACGTGCTCTTCCTCGACGAGCCCACGACCGGCCTCGATCCGCAGTCGCGCCTGCAGCTCTGGGACGTGCTCGCGCGCTTCAAGGCCGACGGCGGCACCATCCTGCTGACCACGCACTACATGGACGAGGCGGCCACGCTGTGCGACCGCGTGGGCGTCGTCGATCGCGGGCGGCTCATCGCGCTCGGCACGCCGGCCGAACTCATCGCCTCGCTCGGCGCGGCCCACGTCGTGGAGGTGCGGCTCGCCGACGGCGCCGTGACGCCGCCCGTCGCGGCCGTCGAGTCGCTGCCCGGCGTGCGCGAGGCGCGCGTGAGCGACGGGCTGGTCACGCTCGGCAGCACCGCGATCCACGAGACGATTCCCGCCGTGCTGCGTGCGCTGGCCGAGGCCGGCTGCGCGGTGCGCGACCTCACCACGCACAGCGCCACGCTCGAGGACGTGTTCGTGGCGCTCACCGGAAGGCACCTGCGCGATGGCTGAGTCGATGGGCCGGGCGCCGTTCTGGCCGGCGCTGCGCGAACTCACGCTGGCGCGGATGCGCGAGTTCCTGCGCGAACCCGAAGCGGTGTTCTGGGTGTTTGCGTTCCCGGTCATCATGACCTGCGCGCTGGGCATCGCCTTCCGCACGCGGGTGGACGAGCCGGTGCTCGTGGGCATCGAGCGCGCCACCAGCTCGCGTCGGCGGCGGGGCAGGCGACCGACGCCGCGACCGGGGCCGCAGTGGACGGGGCGGCGGAGGCGGCCACGGACGCACTGCGGCGCGCCGGCGGATTCGAGGTGCGGGCGGTGGCGCGGGGCGGCGTGGAACGCGCGCTGCGCGACGGCGTGGTGCAAGTCGTGGTCACGCCGGGCGCGGTGCCGACCTACCGCTTCGATCCCGGCACGCGCCGAGAGCCGGCTGGCGCGGCTGGCCGTGGATGCCGCGCTGCAGCGCGCGGCGGGACGCGCCGATGCCTTCGAGCCGCGACAAGACGCCGTGCGCGCCGTGGGCTCGCGCTACATCGACTGGCTCGTGCCCGGTTTGCTCGGCATGAACATCATGGGCACGGGGATGTGGAGCACGAGCTTCGCCATCGTCACCGCGCGCACGCGCAAGCTGCTGAAGCGGCTCGTGGCCACGCCCATGCCGCGCTCGGCCTACCTGCTCTCGCTCGTGGGCAGCCGCCTGGTGTTCCTGGTGGGCGAAGCCACGGTGCTCGTGGCCTTCGGCTGGATCGCGTTCGACGTGGCGGTGCACGGCAGCATTGCGGCGCTGACCGTGGTGTCGCTGCTCGGCGCGCTCGCCTTTGGCGGCATTGCGTTGCTCGTGTCGAGCCGCGCACAGACCATCGAAGGCGTGTCGGGGATGCTCAACCTGGTGATGGTGCCGATGTGGGTGTTCTCGGGCGTGTTCTTCTCGTCGGCGAACTTTCCCGAGACGCTGCAGCCCTTCGTGCAGGCGCTGCCGCTCACCGCCCTCAACGACGCGCTGCGCGCGGTGATGAACGACGGCGAGCCGCTGGCCGCCATCTGGCGCGAACTGGCCGTGCTCACCGTGTGGGGCGGCGCCTCGTTCGCGCTCGCGCTCAAGCTCTTCCGCTGGACGTAGAGGCCCGCCACCGAGGCCGCGGACTGACACGGTGGGGGTCCTCGCGGCTCACACGTCGCCCCGCCGGCCATTCGCACCTTCCGCCGACTTGTCTGGAATACGAACGACGCCCGCTTTTCGCCTCACGTCCATGTCGCTCGGACTCACGGTGCGAATGGCGAGCCGCAAGACGCAGCGGCGAGGGCTCCGATTTCGCCGCGACGACCCCCACCGCGCCAGCCCGCGGCCCGGTGCGGCGTGAGACGGGGCAACGCCAGCACGACTGGATCCGTCAGCCGTTCACAGAAGGTAATGCCTGCCGAGTTCAACGTTCGGCATGATGGCGCGCCTATGCCACCGTCGTCGGCCTCGCACTGTGCAGCTGAGCGGTGGCCTCCCAAGGAACTCGTGTGCCGTACGACCGGCAACTATCCGTCGTCTGTAGAGTTGTTCTTCGAGGCTAGAACAAAGTGAGCGCGCGGGTCTCTCGCAATGTCTGTCCTGTGGATATGCTTCAGAATCCTCTTGCTCGCCAGCCGCTGAAGGAGCTTGTTCGCTGTCTGCCAGTCGATACCGAGAAGGCGCACCACCTCGGTGGTGTTGGCCTTGCCGTATTCAGCGACGAAGTTGACTGCGCGACGTTCCTGATCTGTCAGGGTCTTAGCGATCTCAGCCCCGACGACCGCTGCGGCGTCTGCGTCGAACCACTCCGTTCGCTGCTTACTGTTGTTCCGCAGCATGACTCGCACGAGGTCATAAGTGCCATCGCGTTGAGAAAACTGCGGCCCCGGAAGGTCAGCGGCGTTCATGCTCTCGCGCATGCGTCGCGTTCCTTCTCTGGCGCACTGAACGTAGTGAAGATGGAGCATCGCGTCCATGAGGTGGGGGTTTCGCGGCTGGTGGATCTCGTAGATGTTCTGAGGTGTTACTGGCGGCGGAAATCCCCCCGGGCTCTCAACTTCAAGGCGGTCGTCGAACATCCTGATGAAAATGTTCATGTTTTTCAGGGCGCCATACGACCGGTGTACGCAGGCGTTTACGATGGCCTCGAACCATGCGTCGTATGGATATTCCGGAACCGGCAAAAATTTGCCGTCTGTGCCGAGCCTCCTGAACTCCCGGAGTTGCTGACGGAGAATTTCGGCCGCGCCCTCGATTAAAACGGGAATCGGCCCCTCGACGGTCAGGTCTTTTGCGACGTTCCACTTGGTTCCCGTGCCCTCGACCTCGCCTTCGTGCCGAAGGAAGCGGATTTTGCAGCCCGGGAAAGTGGAGCGTGGGGTCCTTGCCGAACAGGAGCACGCAAGCTGTGTTTGGAATGAACCTACCGCTTTCCCTGCGGCCGAGACGGCGGAACTCGAGCAACTCGGGAGTGGTGAGCGCACTCGGATAGTTCGGGTGTCTAGCCCGGATGCTCTGGATAAAATCATTTACCAAGAGCAAATTGAAGTCGTCCGGAAAAGAAACAGCCGGGCAGAGTTCCTGTTCTGTGTCTCTCTGACCGCGAGCGGCCTCGAGGTCGCGCACTTCTTCTGCGCTCAGCCGTCGCTTTTGGTCGCCTACTCGAATGAAGGCGTCTCCCTTGCTGGTCTTGACGACCTTTCGGCTGTTGTAGTGGACCCGCAGCAAGAGCAGGTAGTCATGCGCTCCATCTGCTCGCGTCGCTTGGATTCGTTTCGCCTCAACGTGGGCGTCCGGACATGTGTTTCTAGCATCAGTCTCGAGGCTGTTAGTCCCCGTCGATCCAGCGCGCTCGCAGCCGCTAACCACCCCATTGTCCTCAACGCCGATTGCGATGAGTCCACCGTCGATGGTGTTGGCCCACATCGAGTAGTACTCCGCGAGCGCGGCCCCGTGCAGACCGACCGGTTTTCGCTCGATTCGACGGTCTTCACGCAATCGAGCCAACAGGGCTGCCGACGCACCGTTCCAGATCTCCTCTACCGTGAGAATGGCAGAGTTGGCGAAGTCGAGCGGAAGCTCGAATTGCTCGGGCACCTGACGATTTCGTGGATGCAACATGCTTTAAAATCAATGAGTTACGGTCTCGAGTATGTCTCGAGATCGGCATCCTAGCATTTTGGCGGCTGCAGTGGTCAAGGAGGAGGAAAAACGGCGCAAGGCGCACCGACGCGTCGGCGCCTGAGATTGGACGAGGGGCTCAGGAGCCGGTCCAGGTGTTCTTCGCCGAAGGGGCCGATCCCGAAGGCCGGTTCGTCTAGATCACATTCGGACGAACGCGAGCGTTTGCGGAGCCCTCCGATGTGGGGCAAGTCGAAGGGGCAAAGACCACTTGCTTCGACCTCGTTGACGGCGCGTGGGGGCTGACCACGTTGAAGTAACCCTGGCGGGTGTCACTGGACACCGCGGAGTGACGGCGCCGCATCAGGGCGCGGGCTGATGCGGTGGGGGTCGTCGCGGCGAAATCGGAGCCCTCGCCGCTGCGTTGTCCGGCTCGCCACTCGCACCGTGAGTCCGAGCGACACGGACGGGAGGCGAAAAGCGGGCGTCGTTCGTATTCCAGACAAGTCGGCGGAAGGTGCAAGTGGCCGGCGGGGCGACGTGTGAGCCGCGAGGACCTCCACCGTGTCAGTCCGCGCCGCACCGCGGCGCCGCACGCCTAGGCGTCGTCGCGTGCGCTGGCCGAGTACCAATCGAGCAGGTGCTTCTGCGAGTCCAGCGGCTCGGCCCCCGGCACGGCGCGTTCGTAGCGGCCGTTGGCCTTGAGCAGCCACGCGCGCGCGGTGTCCTTGAGCAGCGCGCCGAGCACGACCTCGCGCAAGTGCGTGCGCAGATCGGGGTCGGTCACCGGCACCAGCACCTCGACGCGGCGGTCGAGATTGCGTTCCATCAAGTCGGCGCTGCCGATGTAGAGCTCGGGCTCGCCGCCGTTCTCGAACGAATAGAGCCGCGAGTGTTCGAGCAGCCGGCCGACGATCGAGCGCACGCGGATGTGGTCGCTGAAGCCCGGCACGCCGGGGCGCAGGCAGCACACGCCGCGCACGATGAGGTCGATCGGCACGCCCGCCTGCGACGCGCGATAGAGCAGCTTGATGGTGGCGAGATCGGCCACCGCGTTGTTCTTGATGACGATGCCGGCCGGCCGGCCCGCCTTGGCGTGATCCACCTCGCGCTCGATGAGCGCGCGAATGCCCGGCCGCAGCCCCGATGGCGCCACGAGCAGCGCGCGGTAGCTGCGCTTGTTCGAGTAGCCGGTGAGGGTGTTGAACACCTCGCTCACGTCGTCGACGATGGCCTCGTCGGCGGTGAAGATGCCGATGTCGGTGTAGATGCGCGAGGTGACGCGGTTGTAGTTGCCGGTGGCCAGGTGGGCGTAGCGGCGGATGCCGCCTGTTTCCTTGCGCACGACCAGGCACAGCTTGCAGTGCACCTTGATGTTGACGAGGCCGTAGACCACGTGGATGCCGGCCGATTCCAGGCGTGTCGCCCACGCGATGTTGTTGCGCTCGTCGAAGCGCGCCTTGAGCTCGACCAGCACCGCCACCTGCTTGCCCTGCTCGGCGGCCTGAATCAGCAGGTCGACGAGCGGCGAGTCGGAGCCGATGCGGTAGAGCGTGATCTTGATGGCCACCACCAGCGGGTCGGCGATGGCGGCCTTCAGGAACGTCTCGACCGACGTGAAGGAGTCGAACGGATGGTGGACCATGAAGTCCTGGTCCGCGATCTGCTCGAACACCTGGTCGGCCTCGTCGGGCGCCCACAAGGTGCGCGGATGGAACACCGGGTCCTTGAGGGTGGGCCGGTGCAGCGCGTAAATCTGCGTCCAGTCGCCCAGTCCCATGCGCGCGTTGCTGCGCACCACCACGTCGTGGTCCACTTCGAAGTTGTCGATCAGGATGTCGAGCACGCGCCGCGGCATGTCGGCCTCGACCTGCAGCAGCGAGACGGCGCCGTAGCGGAGCTGCTTCAGTCCGCGGTCCACCGATTCGAGCAGGTCGTCGGCCTCGTCTTCCTGGATCACCATGTCGGTGTCGCGGATGACGCGGAAGAGATGGGCGCCCTCCACCTGCGTGCCGGGGAAGAGCGCGCTGATGTTGCGGCGGATGACGTCGCCCAGGAACACGAACGTCGTGCCGGGGGCCGGCCCGAGGCCGGCCGGCAGCGCCACGAAGCGGGGCAACATGCCCGGCACCTTCACGCGCGCGAACTTGATGCGGCCGCCGTGCCGCACCCGCACCGCCAGGTTCATGCTCAGGTTCGAGATGAACGGAAACGGATGGCCGGGGTCGAAGGCCAGGGGCGTGAGCACCGGGAACACCTGCGCTTCGAAGTAGGTGGTGACCCAGGCGTCGACCGCCGGCGTGAAGTCGGCCTGGTCGAGGAAGTGGATGCCCTCGGCGGCCAGTTGCGGGCGCAGTTGTTCGTTCCAGCAACGGGCCTGTTCGGCCATCTGCTCGTTGGCGCGCGCGCGAATCACGGCCAGCTCTTCGTCGGTGCTCAGGCCGTCGATCGAGGTGTCGTCGATGCCGGCGCGAAACTTCTTGAGCAGCGTGGCCACGCGCACCATGAAGAACTCGTCGAGATTCGTGGCCGAGATGGCCAGGAACTTCACGCGCTCGAGCAGCGGGTGCGAGGGGTCGGAGGCCTGCGCCAACACGCGGCGGTTGAACTCGAGCCAGCTCAGCTCGCGGTTGATGTAGAGCGCCGCGTTGCCGAGGTCATCGGGCGAGAGCGACGCCCAGTCGGCAATTTGCGCCTGGCCTTCGGTGGACTTGCGGCGGCGTCCCGACCGCTTGGCCACGGTGTCGTCGGCGGTGGGCGGAATCTCGATCGTTTGAGGTGCGGGGGCACGAACCATGACGGCTGCCCAGCAGCATACCAAAAGGGCCGCACTGGCCGCGTGTAACTGTCGTGTAACGTGCTGAAAGCAGGGCAGTTCTGGGCCGTACCAGGCGCCCCCGCGGAGGGCCGCACGAAGGCGCCGAGTATAGTGACGGGCATGATCGCCCGGTTCACGATTTCGCTCTGCATGAGCCTTGCCCTGGGCGGCGTGCCCGCCGCATACGCCCAGACGACGCCACCGCCCGCCACCGAGATCTTTCTCGCGCCCATGCGCCTCACGCCCACGGCGCCCACGATGGGGCCGGCACGCGTGGCGTCCGAAAATCCCGGCGGCTACGACAACCAGCCGTACTTCGGGTCGGACGGCCGCAGCCTGCTCTTCACGTCGAACCGCGACGGCAAGCAGACCGACATCTATTTCATCGAACTGCAGACCCGGCAGATCCGGCAGTTCACCCGCACGCCCGAGGCCGAGTACTCGCCCACGGTGATGCTCGACGATGCCGGCGTCTCCACGATTCGCGTCGAAGCCGACGGCACGCAGCGCGTCTGGCAGTTTGCCGGAGACGGGGCCGCGCCCACGCTGGTCCTGCGCGACGTGAAGCCGGCCGGGTATCACGCGTGGGTCGATGCCGGGCGGCTCGCGGTCTACGTGCTGGGCACGCCGGCCACCTTGCAGATGGCCGACACGAAGACCGGCGTGGCGCGCGTGGTCGCCACCGACATCGGCCGCGCGGTACTGCGGCGTCCAGCGCTCGCGGGCCGTGCTGGGGCCACCATCTCGTTCGTGCACCGCGAGGGTGACACCTGGACGGTGAAGGAATGGCTGCCCGCCACTGGCGAGATCCAGCCGCTCGTGGCGGCGCTGCCGGGCAGCTCCGACCGCGATGCGGCGTGGGCGCCCGACGGCACCCTGTTCATGACCAAGGGCGGGGAAGTGCACTGGTGGCGCCCCGGGCAGGAGGGCTGGACCCTGCTGGCCGACGTCGGCATCGGCACGCTGACCCGTCTGGCGGTGTCTCCCGATGGCCGCTGGATGGCACTCGTGGCGGCCGAGCCGCGGCCCTGACAAAGAGTGACCATGCGGGTCGAACTGGCGGTAGAATCCCGGGCATCGTACCTATGACCGACACGCATTGGACGCCGCAAGGCACAGGAGGTCGCGTATGTCGCTGACACGCCGGCGGCTCTTCACTGGGATGTTCGAGGCCGCGCCAGCTGCGGCCGCTGGCCACGACTGGATCTCGGCCCGCGGCCGCGAGGCCATGATGGCCGGCCATGCCGAGGCGCAAGCGGGCGCCCCCGGCGCGAAGCTGATTCGCATCTCGAGCAACGAGAACCCGCTCGGCCCCGGCCAGCACGTGCTCGACGCCATCGTCGGCACGTTCCCGGAGGCGTCGCGCTATCCCTTCAACGCCACCCAGACCGAGGGTGCCCTCATCGCCGCGCTCGCGCAGAAGTTCGGCGCCACGCGCGACCAGATCGTGCTCGGGCCTGGGTCCGGCGACATCCTCTCCCACGCCGTGCGCGCCTTCACCTCGCCGGCCAAGCCGCTGGTCACCGCCTGGCCCTCGTTCGAGGCGCCGCGCGACATGGCCAGGAAGATCGGCTCGGCGGTGCGCGAGGTGGGCTTCGACGCCGCCCTGCGTATCGATCTGGCGAAGCTCATCGAGGCATCGAAGGGCGCCGGTCTGGTGTTCTTCTGCAATCCCAACAACCCGACCTCCACCGTGCACGGCAAGACCGCCGTGGCCGACACCGTGAAGGCCATCCGGGCGGCGTCGCCCGACACCGTGATTCTCATCGACGAGGCGTATCACGACTACGTGACCGACGCCTCCTACGAGTCGGCGATTCCGCTCGCGCTCGCCACGCCCAATGTGTTCGTGACGCGCACCTTCTCGAAGGCCTACGGCATGGCGGGCCTGCGGGCGGGCTATGCGATTGGCGCGCCGGCGGCCATCAAGAAGGTGGGCGCGTTCAAGATGCCCTACGGCCTTGGCACGCTCACGCTCGGGGGCGCCGTGGTGTCGCTGGCCAACCAGGCCCACATCGACGCCGAGCGCACGCGCAACACCGCCGCCAAGGCGTTCACGGTGAAGGCGCTGGCCGATCTGGGCGTGACCGGCGCCGACTCGCAGGCCAACTTCCTGTTCATGAAGATCAACCGGCCGGCGGCCGGGTTCCGCGATGCCTGCCGCGCCGCCGGGGTGCTCGTGGGCCGCGACTTCCCGCCTTTCGAGAAGGAGTACTGCCGCATCTCGATCGGCACGATGGACGAGATGCAGCGCGCGGTGGCGGTGTTCAAGACGGTGCTCGCCGGTGCGCCGAGCACCTCCCGGCAGGGAGGTCGCTAGCCATGTCGAAGATCAAGGAGCTGTCAGCCATGCCGCTCTCGCGACGCTCGTTCGTGCACACCGTGGGCGCCGGCGCCGCCGGACTGTGGGTGGGCGCGCGCGGCCGTGAAGCCACGCTCTTCGGCGGCGAGTCGCTGCTGGCTCAGGGCGGGATACCGCCGGTGATTCTGTCGAGCAACGAAAATCCGCTCGGCTGCCACCCCGAGGTGCTGTCGGCCGTGCGCGGCGCGCTCGGCGAGGCCGGGCGTTACGCCTTCGCCACCGCCGACGAGGTCACCGCGCTCGTGGCCAAGAAGCACAACGTGAAGCCGGAGAACGTGCTGCTCGGCTCCGGGTCCACGCAGATCCTCCGCACCTCCACCCACGTCTTCACCACGAAGACGGCGGGCCTCGTGGCGGCGATTCCCGCCTACGAAGAGTGTGCCGACTACGCGCGCCTGCTGGGGCATCCGATCACCGGCGTGAAGCTCACGCCGAGCCTCACGATGGATCTCGACGCGCTGCAGAAGGCCTCGGTCGGCTCAGGGCTGGTGTTCTTCTGCAACCCCAACAACCCGGTGGCCACGGCCGTGACCGGCGCCGACACCCGCACCTATCTGACGACGCTCATGAAGCAGTCGCCCGACACGACCGTGCTGGTCGACGAGGCCTACTTCGAATACGGCACGATGGCCGGCTACGAAACCATGATTCCGCTCGCGGTGCAGAACCCGCGCGTGGTCGTGGCGCGCACGTTCTCGAAGTGCTACGGCATGGCCGGCCTGCGCATCGGCTACGCCGTGGCCCACCGGGACACGATTGCCCGGATGCGCGCGTGGGACGACATCGACTCGATCAGCGTCATGGCGCTGCTGGGCGCCAAGGCGGCGCTGAACGTGCCCGACGCCTGGGTGAAGAGCGAGCAGGTGCGCAACGCCGAGGCCCGCGCGTTCACGCAGAAGTGGTTCGCCGACCGCGGCTACACGCCGACCGATTCGCAGACCAACTTCATGTTCGTCGACCTCAAGCGGCCGTCGCGGCAGTTCCGCGAGGCCTGCGAGCGCGGCGGCGTGCTCGTGGCCCGCGACTTCCCGCCCTACGAGAAGACGCATGTGCGCATCTCGGTGGGCACGATGGCCGAGATGCAGAAGGCCGTGCAGGTGTTCGACAAGGTGCTCGCCACGCCAGCCAAGGCGGCTGCCGCGTAGTTTCGATTCTGGTGATCATTCCGCGAGGGAGGCCGACAGTATGGGCATGGGCAACATGGACATCGATCGTCGCGCGTTCATTGCCAGTCTCGGGGGACTGGCAATGGTCGAGGCGATGGATCCGGAAACCAAGGCCGAAGCGCTCGAGCACTACATGGTCGAGAAGCTCGACGCCGAGGCCACGAGCGGCTTGACGCTGGTGGAGGAGCAGGTGGTGCCGGCGCCGGCCGACGCCACCGTACGCCGCGGCGTGGGCAGTCTGTTTGCGCCCCAGGGGCCGGCCGACAACCGCAAGATGCCGCTGCTGGCGCCGATGTCGGCCAAGCCCACCCTGCTCGAGTTCTACGAGAAGCGCTTCGCCCCGGCCAACCACGTGCTGCAGAGCGCCACGCGCGCGCTGAAGACGGGCATGAGCGAAGAAATCGTCATGGCCTGCCTGCTGCACGACGTGGTGCAGAACCTGGTGAAGGTCGATCACGGCTGGTGGGGCGCGCAGCTGGTCGAGCCGTACGTGTCGCCCAA
This sequence comes from uncultured Acidobacteriota bacterium, assembly GCA_963814395.1. Lineage (GTDB taxonomy): Bacteria > Acidobacteriota > Vicinamibacteria > Vicinamibacterales > UBA2999 > CADEFD01. Next base: position 570,825 of record CAWFCS010000013.1, on the reverse strand, counting down.
GGTCACCTGGGCCATCAAGTTCCACCAGGCGCTGCGCTTCTATCCGGATTCGGCGCACGGCTACGAGTACCCCGAGCTCTACACCCGCATCTACGGCAAGGACTACGAGCCGCAGGAACACATCAAGGCGGCCTACGAAGAGGCGCGCAACCACAAGTGGTACTTCGAGGCGCGCATGGTGACGGTGAACGACCTCTATGCCTTCGACCCCAACGCGAAGGTGTCGATCGAGCCGTTCATCGACATCATGGGCCGGCAGTTCAAGCAGCCGAAGGAAGGCCTGGGCCACGACAACAGCCCCACGGCGCACATGTGGCGCACCATGATGTTTCCGGACAATCCGCTGTAGAGCAGCGACTCGGGACTGGGGACTAGGGGCTGGGGCTTGCCAGGACCTTCTGTCCGGAACACGCTACGATAGGAACGGGCGGGGGCTTCGCCTCCCGCCCGTTTCGTCATTCAGGTCACATGAACGCTGCCCGTTACATTCCGCTCGCTGCCGCGCTCGTTGCGCTGTGGCTCACCGTCGTCGGCCTGCATGCGCAGCGCAGCGATGCGTTTCCCGAGTCGCGGCACCATCCGGCCATGCGCTACGGCGACACGAAGCCGGCGGATGTGGCGGCCGGCGTCAATGCCAGACTCGAGCGCGGCGAGCTGACACTCGCGTTCGAGCCCGGTGGCCGCGGCTACCTCAAGTCGGTGCTCGACGCGTTCGGCATCTCGCCCACGTCGCAAGCGCTGGTCTATTCGCAGACCAGCCTGCAGGCGTCGTACATCTCGGCCGCCAATCCGCGCGCCGTCTACTTCAACGACGACATCGCCGTGGCCTGGGTGCGCGGGGCGCCGCTGCTCGAAGTGGCGGCGCAGGATCCGCGGCTCGGCACCGTCTTCTATCAGCTCGGCCAAACCGAGGGGCCCGCGCCGCGCTTCAATCGCAGCGAGACCTGCCTGTCGTGCCACCTGTCGTGGGATACCCGCGCAGTGCCGGGCGTGTTCGTCATGTCCACGTTTCCGCGCAAGTCAGACCGCGACTACGCCAACGGCGGCCTCACCGACCACCGCGAGCCGCTCGACCGGCGCTGGGGCGGCTGGTATGTGACGGGCAGCGAGGGTGCCGCAGCGGCACATGGGGAACACGCCGCTGATTGGCCCGCACGCGGTGGGGCCGGAGCAGATGGCGCCGCCGCCGGCGTTTGCGACGATGGCCGATGCGCCGGCCGTGCGCGCCCTCGGCGACTATCTGACGCCGCATTCCGACATCGCGGCGCTGCTCGTGCTCGAACATCAGATGCACGCCATGAACCTGATGACACGCGCCGCCTGGGAACATCGTCTGGTCACGCCTGCAGCGCAGGCCGACGCGCCGGTCGATGGCCAGCGCGAGCCGGTGCTCACGCCGCGCGTGCGCGAGGCCGTGGACGAACTGGCCGACTACCTGTTGTTCGTGGACGAAGTGCCGCTCGGCACGGTGCAGGGCGCCTCGGGGTTCACCGAGTGGTTCTCGGCGCAGGGGCCGAAGGACGCGTCGGGACGATCGCTGCGCGAGCTGCAGCTCACCGATCGGCTGATGAAGTATCCGCTGAGCTACACCATCTACTCGAAGGCGTTCGAGGCGCTGCCGCCGGCGGTGCGTCAGGCCACCTACTGGCGTCTGTGGACGGTGCTGTCGGCGCCCAAGCCAGACGCCGAAGTACGCGCACCTGACGGCCGTCGATCGCCGCGCCCTGATCGAGATCCTGCGCGCGACGAAAGACGACCTGCCAGAAGCGACTCGCTAGGCGATCATCACCCGGCGCGGGTGCTGCGCGTTGTGCTCGAGGAACGACTTCTTGTTCTCGAGGTCTTTCTCGGTGGGCTGCACCTGGCCGTTGATGTCGGTGACGCGCGACACGACGGTGTGCTCGCCGGGCGTGGCGCCGTTCCAGTCGAAGTGGAACAGCTTCCACGAGTACTTGCTGTTCTGCTTGTCCATCGTGGCGGCCTGCCACGGACCGTCGTCGACCTTCACTTCCACCGACTTGATCGCCGTGCCGTCGTTCATGGCCACGCCGAGCACCTTGTGCGTGGCGCCTTCCTTGGTGATGCGGGCCACGTACGACTTGAGCTGCAGGTGGGTGACGGCGCTCTCCATCCACTTCATCTCGCCGTTGATCATCTCGCCGCGCACGGTGCGGTACCAGCGCGCCTGGTACTTGCCCATGTAGGGATCCTGCTGCGCGATGATGTCGGACAGCCACTTCACGTTGGCCACGCCGTACCAGCCGGGCACGATCAGGCGAAGCGGCGAGCCCTGATGGCGGGTGAGCGGCTCGTCGTTGTAGGCGTAGGCCAGGAGCGGCTCAGCCGACAGCGCCTTGTCGCGCTGCATGCTGCGGCCGAACTGCTGGTCGAGGCTGTACTTCTGCGTGCGCCATTCCACTTCTTCCACGCCGTGATCGGCGCCGAGGAAGACGAACTCGCGCGCCTCGGCCTTCACGCCCGCGGCCTTGAGCACGGTGGCGAGCGGCACGCCCGTCCACTTGCCGTTGCTGGCCAGGCCCTGCACCGGCGCGCGGTTGCCCGAGCATTCGAAGCCGAACATCACCTCGCCCTTGGGCATCTTCTTCAGCTCGTCGAGGGTGAACGCCTTCGGCGTGGCGAACGAGTCCCGAGATCTGCAGCTTGAAGGTGGCCGGGTCGACCACCGGATGGCCGTAGTGCTGGGTGGTGAAGAACTGATCCTTGGGCGTGGTGAACGAGGTGAGGGTGCGCGAGTCGAAGAGCCGCCGGTCGGGTGCGGGGTTGGCGTTGAAGTTCTCGGGGAAGTCGAGGAACGGCACGACCGCGGCGCCTTGCGCCAGGGCCGGCATGACCCAGTCGGGCACGCCCATGATGCCGAGGCCCGCGGCCGCCAGGCCCGTGCGCAGGATGTTTCGCCGCGTGTGCTGTTCGCTCATCGTGTCGTTCCCTTTCGATAGGCCGGCCCCGGGGACGACATCGTCCGCGCGAGGGCCTATCGCGCCCTCACAGTAGCCCGGCCGCGCGCCGTCCCGCAAGGCGAATCCGTGTGCATCAGCCTCGACCGTGGGCGGGCATCCGGAGCCGGAGGGCCGGGCCCGCCGACACGGCGCGCACCAGCGTTTCGAGCGTGCAATAGACGGCGCCGATCCACACCGGCGGGTTGGTGGTGGTGAGACCGAACCACGGCTCGACCGGGTAGTAGCGCCAGCCGCCGAGCGCGGTGCCGTAGAGTTCGATGGCGAGCGCGAAGACGAAGAGCGTGGCGCAGAGCCGCGGATTGGCGCTTCGCCACACGAAGCCGACGAAGGCCAGCCCCCAGACCAGCCCGAACGTGTCGTAGCCACGCCACGCGCCGAAGCTGGCCGTGGCCACGCAGACGACGACCACCGCACGCGGCAGCCACCGCGGTGCGACCTGGCTCATGCGCGAGGCCGCCGCGTAGACGAGGGCATGTCCGGCTGGGATGAAGAGCGGCAGATTGCCGAGCCGGTATTCGTAGAGCCCCCACACGTCCTTGAGGAAGAGCTCGCCGGCCGTGGCCAGCACCACGCACGCGGCCAGTTCCGCCCGATGCGCGGCGGTGGCACCGGCGGCAATCCAGCCCAGCGCGGCCCAGGCGCACATCGACACCAGCGGCTGCGCCCACCAGGCGCCCGTGGCGTCGAGGGGAATGCCCAGCGCAAGCACGGCGAGCGCCAGCGGCACGACGTGGAGCGTCAAGCGCGAATCCTCGTGCGCGGTACACTGCCCCAGTATGCCGTGTTTCACCGAGTACCTATGGTTCACGACCGCCCAGCGCCAGGAGTTCGTGCGGATCACCGACGAGGTGCGGGGCATCGTGGAGCGGAGCGGCATCAGCGACGGCATGGCGCTCGTGTCGGCCATGCACATCACGGCCGGCGTGTTCGTGAACGACTGGGAAGACGGCTTGATCCACGACTTCCAGCAGTGGCTCGAGCAGCTGGCGCCAGCCGGACTGCCATACCGGCACCACCAGACGGGTGAGGACAACGCCGACGCGCACTTGAAGCGCACGGTGATGGGCCACCAGGTGATCGTGCCGATCACCAATGGCGACCTGGACCTCGGTCCGTGGGAGCAGCTGTTCTATGCCGAGTTCGACGGCCAGCGGCGCAAGCGCGTGGTGGTGAAAGTGATGGGGGAATAGCGCGCGATGGAGTTGATGGGCGACCTGGCGCTGGTGCTGATTGCCGCCCTGTCGGGCGGCATTCTGGCGCATCGGCTTGGGACAGCCGTTGATCGTGGGCTACATCCTGGCCGGCATTCTGGTGGGGCCGTTCACGGGCGGACCCACCGTGTCGGCGCGTGCACGACATCGAGCGGCTCGCCGAGCTCGGCGTGGTGATGCTGCTCTTCTCGCTCGGCCTCGAGGTGTCGTTCCGCGAACTGGCGCCGGTGCGCGCCGTGGCGCTCATTGGCGGCACGATTCAGGTGCTGCTGACGATTCTGCTCGGCTTGGGCCTCGGCTACGGCCTGGGCTGGGAATGGCGGCAGGCGGTGTGGTTCGGCGGCTTGATTGCGCTGTCGAGCACGATGGTGGCGCTGAAGACCATTCAGGCGCAGGGGCGACTGGGCACGCTGTCGGCGCGCGTGATGCTCGGCATCCTGGTGGTGCAAGACCTGGCCGTGGTGCCGCTCATGATCGTGCTGCCCGAGCTGAGCGATCCGGCCGGCGACTTCACCAAGGTGGCCGTGGCGGCGGTGCGCGCGGCCGCTGCTGCTTGGCGTGATCGTGCTCTTCTCCACGCGGGTCGTGCCCACGCTGATGAAGTTCGTGGCGCGCTGGAACTCGCGCGAGCTGTTCTTCCTGGTCGAGCGTGGCCCTGGCCGTGGGCGTGGGCTATGTGGCCTATCGCTTCGGCTTGTCGATGGCCATTGGCGCGTTCGTGGCCGGCCTGGTCGTGAGCGAATCCGACTACGCGCATCAGGCGCTCAGCGACGTGGCGCCGCTGCGCGATCTGTTCGGCATGGTGTTCTTCGTGTCCGTGGGCATGCTGCTCGATCCCGGTGATGATGTGGCAGCAGCTCGGCAGCCTGTCGGCGGTGGTGGCGGCGATTGTGGTGGGCAAGGGCGCCATCCTGGCGCTCGTGGTGCGGGCCTTCGGCTACTGGAACGTGGTGCCGCTAGCGGTGGGCCTCACGCTCTTCCAGGTGGGCGAGTTCGCGTTCGTGCTGGCGCGCGTGGGGCAGACGAGCGGCGCGCTCTCGCCCGAGGTCTACGCCATGGCCATGAACGCCGCCATCATCACGATGACCTTGACGCCGCTCGTGTCGGGGCAGGTGCCGGCGCTCTATGCCCGCCTGTGGCCGCGCGTGGAGCGCGAAACGCACGAAGCCAGCAACATCCCGTCGCGTGGACTCGACGCGCACGTGGTCGTGGCCGGCGCGGGCCGCGTGGGCCGCACCGTGGCCGATGCGCTCACGCGCGATGAAGCTGCCGTTCGTGCTCGTGGATTCCGACGATCGGCGCGTGCATCATGGTGCGCGACGCCGGCCAGCCGGTGATCTACGGCGACGCCACGCAGCCCGTGGTGCTCGAGGCCGCGGGCATTTCGCACGCGCGCGCCATCCTCGTGACCGTGCCGGCCTTCGCCGACGTGCGCAACATCGTGGCCGCCGTGCGGCAGATGCATCCCGACCTGCCGGTGATTGCGCGGGCCGATAGCGCCGATGCCGTGCGTGACCTCTATGCCCTCGGCATCCAGGAAGTGACGTCACCCGAGTTCGAAGCCGCGATTGAAATGACCACGCAGGCCTTGCTCTACTTCAACGTGCCGGCCACCGAGGTGCTGAGCGTGGCGAGCGCGATTCGTCACGAGCGCTACCTGCAGGCCGACCAGACGGGGCTGGCGCTGATGTCGCAGTTGAATGTCGTGGCCCGGCATCTCGACGTGGACTGGGTGAGCGTGCCGGCCGGCAGCCCGCTCGACGGCAAGACGCTGGGCGAGCTGCGCCTGCGCGCCACGACCGGCGTGTCGGTGGTGGCGATCGTGCGCGACGGCGTGCTCACGTCGAACCCCGACGGCGACGAGCGTCTGGAGCGCGGCGACCTCGTGGCCGTGATGGGCACCAAGGTTCAGACGGCAGCGCTCGAGCTGCTGCGGCTGGGAACGCCAACAGCGGCAGAGACCACCACCGGCGAGGTGTAGAAGGTCTTCGAATGGCCATGATGGGGAAGCGCTGGCCCTACACAGTGCAATGTGCTTCCCACATGGCGGCCTGATGCCGGGCACCGGTCTTGCTGTAGACGGGCGCATGACCCAGATTTCGAATGCGCCAGTGAAGGACGCCGACAGCGTCGCCTCCCAGCCGCAAGGCACACTTCGTGACCAGGTGCAGACCATGGAGAGCGAAGGGCAGTCACAGCCTCAAGCCGGCGAGGTGCCGCCGGAGGAGGGCCACAAGGGCATTCCGCCGCTGCCCGAGCCGAACGTCGAAGGCGTGGGCAACGAGAGCGGGCCGTCAGCGGACAAGAGCGCGCCGCACGAACGCCGTCCGGTCACGAAATAGGTGGCGGCGGGCCGTTGCCGCGGACCCCAAGCAGCGTCTCGCATCGGCCTCGAAGAGGATGCAGTGCCGCCCGCCAATTGCCATCTGGATGCCACGGCCTGAGGTCATCTCGACCGCGCGCGGCGGCTGTCCCTCGAAGCAAGCCCTTGAGCGTGTCACGCAGGGCGTTGATGCCGCCGCAGTTGGTGTCCGAGCGCACTCGCCGGCAGGGTGTCTACGCGGCGTGTCCCGGAATGCGTTCGAGTTCTGCTCCGAGCGCCTGTTCCGCGTGCCACACGTCGAAGGCCTGCTGCATCCCGAGCCACAGCGCCGGTCCGTTACCGGCCCACTTCCCGAGCCGAACGGCCATCTCTGGCGTGACTGGCGCGCTACCCGCCAGGATTCGGTGCAGGAGCTGTCGTGACACGCCGAGCTCGCGGGCTGCCTGCGAGACGTTCATCCGCAACGCCGGCAGCACGTCCTCACGCAGGATCTCACCGGGATGGGTCGGTTCCCGCTTCAATGGCTGTCGGACAGGGAGCACCTTCGTCGTCTTCGTCGTTGCCATCGTCGTCGCCTTCCGTTCAGTGATACTGCTCGAGAGCCAGCTCGTGGGCGTCCTTGCCGTCCCAGCGGAACGTGATGCGCCACGGGCCGCTGACGGCCATCGCGTGCCGGCCCTCTCGATTGCCCTTCAATGGGTGCACACTCCAGCCCGGCATGACAGTGTGTCAACCGATGATTTACACTCCGCCCACGAACCGCAGTGTGGCGTGAACTTCGGTTAAGTCCACTCCCGGAGGACACGGGCCGGATCCAACAGAAGCAGCCGTCGAACCGGCAGGTCGCGCGCAGCAGGAAGGTTTGGCGTCCCCGAGCGTCCCGAGTTGGAACCAGCTCCATCGCTGGCTCGGGAGCATGCGAACACTCCAAGAATACCTGAGATCGGCCGCTTGAATCGCCAGAAGTCAGCTGGGAACGGGGAGACCTTCAACTCCCAAGCCGGATTGGAACTGCGACCTGCCGACGAATCGAACAGCCCCCCGCGTAGGTGGGCGGTAGGCGATACTGACGCGGTGGCCGGAGTTGCAAAGACCGCCGCGCGACCCCATTTCGTGGGGGAGCAATGGACAGACGCCGCGTTCTTGGTGTGGGCGGCGGCGCTCGTCGACCGAGCGGGCCGGCTGTCCTCGCGACTGAGCGTGTCAGGCTTCGACGAGGCCGTGCTGCACGCCGTGCGCGACTTCTTCGGCGTGGGCGACCTCGATCAGCACGGCAGCGTGGCAGGGCTCTGGGTGTGGCGAGTATCCCAACCTGATGATGTTCGGAGAGTATTGGCACGCGTCCACCCCTACCTAGCCACCCGAGCCGATGACGCTCACCGGGTGATCACGCGCCTTGATGCGATGGAAACGAGGCGTACATTGCGCGCTGCACGAGATCGCGAGATCGTGGCGATGCACGATGTCAGCGGTCACGTAGAAGCGCGGAATTCTGGACTGCGGTCGAGGCCGGCGTGCGGGTCGCCTCTCCCCTGGTGTCCGCGGTCGTTGATGGGCTGACAGGCGTTCGGCGGCGGGGGTGACGGCCCCGGTGACGAGCGCAGCCGGCCGCCGAGCGCCCCGCCGAAGGCGGCCTGACCGGATGCAGTAGGCTGGCGGGCGGCGACGGAGAGGTGAGGACCTGGAGTTGATGGCTCCAGGCCCTCGATGACCGCCTCGATGCTGCGACAGACCGAGCCGATCGCCCGTGTTGTGGCACGGATTCGCGTAGCTGTCCAGTCGGGCGCGGGCGTCGCCGCGACGCCGTGGACCGGCCGCTGCGACTCAAGACCTGTCGGCACTGTAGCCAGCCGTTCGCGATCTGCGCGTCGTGTGATCGGGGCCATGCGTTCTGCTCGCCCGCGTGTCGCGTCGTCGCGCGCGACCGCTCCGTGCGCGCGGCCCGTCGCCGGCACCGCGCCAGCCCCGAAGGCCGGCTCGATCATCGCGATCACCAGCGCGCCTATCGCACCCGCGTGAGGGATCACACTTCCCAGCGCGCGCCGCCCGCCGCCACACTGCCGGCTGACACGTCGACGGATCCGGTGCCGACCGGCCCCCTGATGGGGGCGTCGCGATGCATGGTCTGTGGTCGCCAAAGCAGGTGGCTCCTTCCACCGCCCTGGCAGATCCGTCGCGTGTCGCTTGAGGCCTCGCATGATCACGCCCGCCCAGCACGCCGAGATTCGCCGCCTCTACTACGCCGAGCACTGGCGCGTCGGCACGATCGCCACCCAGCTCGGCGTCCACCATGAGACGGTCGCCGCGGCGCTCAATCGCGCCAGCGTGCTCACGCAGGCCGGACGGTGTCGGGCCACCGCGCTCGACCCGTATCTGCCGTTCGTGCGCGACACGCTGACGCAGTATCCGCGGCTGCGGGCCACGCGCCTGCACGAGATGCTGCGTCAGCGCGGTTATCCGGGCTCGGCGGTGCAGGTCCGTCGCGCGGTGCGCACGCTGCGGCCTGCGCCGGCGGGCGAGGCGTATCTCCGCCTGACGACCTTGCCTGGAGAAATCGCGCAGGTGGACTGGGGCAGCTTCGGGACGATCCGTGTGGGCCGTGGCGTCCGGGCGCTGTCCGCCTTCGTGCTGGTGCTCGGCTACTCGCGCGCGATCCACGCGGTCTTCACCCTCGACCAGACGCTGGAGAGCTTCCTGCGCGGGCATGTCGAGGCCGTCGCCGCGCTGGGCGGCTGCGCCCGCACGATCCAGTACGACAATCTCAAGACGGCGGTCCTCGATCGCCAGGGGAGCGCGATCCACTTTCATCCGCGCCTGCTGGAGCTGGCCGGGCACTATCACTTCGCGCCTCGCCCCTGTGCCCCCGCGCGGGCGAATGAGAAGGGCAAAGTCGAGCGGCAGATCCAGTATCTGCGCCACGCCTTCTTTGCCGCCCGGCCCTTCCGCGACCTCGACGACCTGCACGCGCAGTTTATCCAGTGGCGCGACACCGTCGCGCATCAGCGGCGCCATCCCGATCAGCGTGACCAGACGGTGGCGCAGGTCCTCGTCGAGGAGCAGCGCGTCCTGCTCCCGCTCCCCGCCCATCCGTTTGAGACCACGCTCGTGCGGCCGGTGCGCACCGGGAAGCAGCCCTACGTCGTCTTCGACCGCAATCACTACTCGGTGCCCCACACGCACGTCCGACGACCGGTGACGCTGCTCGCCGATGCCACGACCGTCCGCGTCGTCGACGGCTCCACCGAGCTCGCGCGGCACGATCGCAGCTACGACACCGGCGCCGTCGTCGAAGTGGCCGCGCATGTCGCCGCGCTCACCGCCGCCAAACACGCGGCGCGGCCGATCACCGCTCGGGCGCGCTTGCGCCAGGCCGTGCCCGCGCTCGATCGCCTCTTCACGGTGTGGGCCGCGCAGGGCGATGCCGGCGTCGCCCAGCTCCGCCGCCTGCTCGCCCTGCTCGACGACCACGGCGCGCCCGCGCTGGCTGCCGCCGTCGCCGAGGCTCTCACGCACGAAGCCCCCAGTGCCGGCACCATCGCGCACCTGCTCGATCAGCAGCGCCGTCGCCGCGGCCTCCGACCCGCCGTCCCGCTCCTCCTGCCGTCCCACCCCGGCGTCCAGGACCTCACCGTCCAGCCGCATGCTTTGGAGACTTACGATGCCCTCAGCCCCGACCGCCCCCGCGACCCTGAGTAGCCAGCTGCGCCGCCTCGGCCTCACGCGCAGTGCCGACGATTTGAATGACCTGCTCGCCCGCGCCGCCAAAGATCGGTGGACGCCGGTCGCGCTCCTCGAGGCGCTCGCCACCACCGAGCTCGAGGACCGCGCGCACCGCAGCCTCGAGCGCCGCTTCAAGCGCGCGCGCCTCGGCCGCTTCAAGCCCATGGCCGACTTCGAATGGAGCTGGCCCAAAGCGCTCGACCGCCCGCTCGTCGAGCAGGTGCTGACGCTCGACTTCCTCGGCCGCGCCGACAATCTCGTGCTCGTCGGCGCCCAGGGCCTCGGCAAGACGATGATCGCGAAGAACACCGTGCATCAGGCGATCCTGCACGGCCACTCCGCCCTATTCACGACGGCCGCCGACCTCTTGCTCGACCTCAACAGCCAGGAGACGGCCCGGACGCTCGACCGACGGCTCAAGCACTACCTGCGGCCGCACTTGCTCTGCATCGACGAGATCGGCTACCTCGCCTACGACGCGCACGCCGCGGACCTGCTCTTTCAAATCGTCACGCGCCGCTACGAGCAGAAGTCGATCGTGCTCACGACCAATCTCGCGTTTCGCGACTGGCACACGATCTTTCCGAACGCGTCCTGTGCGGTCGGCCTCATCGACCGGCTCACGCACCACGCCGCCATCGTCAAGGTCACCGGCGACAGCTATCGGCTCCGGGAGGCCGAGCACGCCCAGAAGACGCGACGGGCGTCATAGCGCGCCCTGGCCTGGGGCGACCGCCCGGCGACGGTCGGTCCAGATTTACGCGCTTATCAGTGAGCGCCAACATGCACGAGGAAGGGCAGACGCAAGCCGGCATCGCGAAGCACGTCGGTGTCGCCGCGCACACTGTCTCGAACGTGCTCAGGAGGTTCCGCGAAGCGAATCAGATCAGCGTTCAGCGTCGTCAGGCCCGCCAGAAGGCTTCACCCGGCCGGCGACCTGCTGCGCCTCGGTAGCCTGACTCGGCGAGCGGGGGAGCTTTCTATATGATTCTCGATCGTGGGCGAGCGCGAGAATCCAGCCGACCTCTGGCCATCCAGCGGTGCCTGTTACCTCTGCGGTGAAGTTGGCACCCTATGTCGCAGCCACATCATTCCGAAATTCGTCGGCGATTGGCTGCGCCAGACGGGAGTGACCGGCCGCCTTCGCTCGTCTCAGGCTCCTGACCGGCTGGTTCAGGATCTGGCCTGGCGCTACATGCTGTGCGCCAAATGTGAAGAGCAGTTCAGCCGATTCGAGTCCGACGTGTGCGAGCGCATCTTCCGCCCGCTCCACGGTCGAACAGCCGAGCGGTTTCGATACGGCCCGTCGTTCGCCCGGTTTGCGGTATCTGTCGTTTGGCGGGCGCTCGTCGTTCTCCGCCGTGAAGGGCGACTCCAGGGCTTCGACCAATGCCCCGGGTGCGTCGACGCTGCCGAGAACACCTGGCGTGGGTTCCTGAGCGGGCACGCCACGACGCCTGCGCCGCACGTCGTTCATGCACTTCCCCTGGACATTCCGAGCAACCTCGACACGACGGGATTGTCGCCGTACCTGGGGACGATTCGTCTTGCGAACGCCGGTCATCGGCGCGAGATACAGAGGCGGTTCAGGCTACGTCATCGTCAAGATGGCCAGGCTCATCGTTTTTGGCGTTGTCGTTCCTGGCCCTGAGCGCAAGGACTGGAAGCGGACACAACTGCATGTTGGCGAAGGAGCCTGGGGGGTCGATGAATGGCACGTCCCCGGTTGGTTTCGTCACTATCTCAACAACGGCGCACGAATGATTCAGGAAGTGGATCAGGGGCTGTCCGCCCGCCAGAAGCGGGTCAGTCGCGCGAGGGCAGACGAAATAGTGGCGCGAGACCCAGGAGCAATCGCTGCCTCTGATGCGTTCCGGGCCTTCGAGAAGGATCTCGACCTATTCGGCGAAGTTGTGTTCCCCGCGAACGAGGACGATGAACCGGTGTGAGGCGACCTTGGCCGGTTTCCGGCCGCAGTGATGGCGAGGAAGACGATGGCGATTCCGGGCGAGTCGAGGGGCGGCGAAGTCGAACAAACCGATCCGAAGTGGGTGGCGGTACTGGTGGGCGCTGCAGTCATTGCGACCTGGCTGCAGTCGCCCGCTTTGCTCAAGTGGTACTTCACGCCCAGGGAAGTGGGAGACACGTTCGGGGCCCTGAATGCGCTCTTCTCCGGCCTGGCGTTCGTCGGTTTGATCTACGCGATCCTGCTGCAGCGTCAGGAACTGCGCCTGCAACGGCACGAGCTGATTTCGACGAGGATTGAGCTAGCCGGGCAGAGGGAAGCACTGAACAACCAGAACGCAACCCTGGCGCGACAAAACTTCGAGTCTTCATTCTTTCAACTCCTCGGCCTCCAGCACGACGTGGTGCGCGCCATCGCACTACGGCCCGGTCACCCGAGGCCACCCGTCGAAGGACGCGACTGCTTCCGCACGTTCGTCGAGCGGTTCAAGAGCTGTCTTGGCAAGGAGGTCATGTACCAGGGGCCTAGTGATCTCGAACGAATCAGCCAAGCGTACCAGCTCTTCCACGCCGACAACCAGAAAGACCTAGCGCACTATTTTCGTAGTCTGTATCACGTGGTCCGCTTCGTTGATCAGAGCGTAATCGCAGAACCCGACAAGCGGCGATACACGAGCCTGGTCCGGGCCCACCTGTCGAGTGACGAGCTAGTTCTGCTGTTCTACAACTGCTTGAGTGACGTCGGGCGTGAGAAATTCAAGCACCTGGTTGAAAAGTACGGCCTTCTCAAGAACATTGCGCCCGGCGCGGTTAGCGAGCAGTACAGACAGCTCTACCAGGCATCGGCGTTCGCTGGCAGCACGGTGACGACTGCCTCGAACGGCGCGTCGGAATCGTAGGGCCGGACCCCCGAGGCCAGGCGGGGGCTGGGAACCCTGAGTTGATGGTGTTGGCTCGGGCGCCGGGTTGCTCAGCCCTAACGGTCAAACAGCGCGCCGATCGGCTGGTTCAGCGCCTTGGCGATTTTCGCAAGGTTCAGCACGGAGACGTTCCGCACGCCGCGTTCGACGCCGGACATGTAGGACCGGTCAAGGCCGGCCTCGTCCGCCAGAGCCTCCTGCGACAGCCCCTTCGCGGCCCGCAGGCTTCGAATGCGTTGGCCGAGCTGGCCAAGAAACGGATTTGCGCGCCCCGGCACGCAACGATGCTGCGAGCTTGCAGCCTATGGGTCCACGGACTATCGTCTACAGCCAGCAGCCCGAAACGGTGGTCATGGGCTGGAGCGGGCATCGCCGGACGCCAGAGAAGGCCGCCAGGGCGGCTGTAGGGGCCTCAGAACTCGCCAGGCGACTCGGGGTCAGTCCGGCCTTGGATTATCAATCTGCGGGCGAAGCTACGGGCGCGAGACATGGCGAGGCGGCAGGCGCGCTGCTGGCGTCTCAGGGGGAGGGGCCGTGAGAGGGTTCAGGTTCTTTGCGGGGATGCTCAGGCAAGCAACGAGACCGACGCGTGATCGGGGCTCGGTGTCGTTGTGCGCCGCCATAGCCTTCGCCAGCTGCTCGATCCTCGGACAGGCTGCGGTTCGCGCGCAATCCGACCGGATTCCGCGTGAGCAGATTGACGCGGCCATCGCAGCCGCGAAGGCCGTAATGCCACCAGCGCCGTACCTTCTGAAATCAAGGCCGGCTCCGATCACGACTGATCCGGATGGTAAGCCGCTCGACCCGGCCCTTTCGCGGATGCTGAACGCTCGTCCGGTGGCTCCCACCGTCTTCGGCGCGCTTCTGACCCCGTTTATGCGCGTAGCGATGGCCGCACGGCATTCGGCCGAGAGCTACAAGCCGTTTTCTATAGACGACGCGGCATCGGAGCTGACGGCCCGCCTCGTATACGTGGTAGTCCGGCCGTTTGAGAAGAGGGGCGCCGGCATCGACCGCTTCGTGGACGCCAAGCACGTTGTCATCTTGCCGACCGGCTCCCATGACGCGCAGGTGGCGATTCAACCAACCTGGCTCAAGCCGGACGCTACCACCTTGCAGAACGCCTTCGGAGCCAGAGTGGAAGCGAGGGGCATTGTTGCTGCGTTCCCGCCCGAGGCGATCGCGGCGGGACGAGACTTCGTGTTCATCTACGCCGCTCAGATCATTGACGGCCCGGCGTTCTCGAACATCACGCAACAACGCTTGCCCATTCGGGCTGAGGACGTGGCCGCGTGGCGCTGACGCTCGTCGCCAGAGTCGAGGTTCGACGTTGAGGCCCGGCCCAACGCTTGATCAGTTGTACTCAGAGGCGGTCCGCAACGGCATCGTGGCGGGCCTTCGTCGAGGCGAGGCGCGGCGCACGGCGCGAGCCTTGGTTCAACATTACGACGTGTTGGAGATCGACCCCGATACTGGCGCCGTGTGCGTCCATGTTGGCCAAGACCTGTTCGCGCTCGCCGAAAACGCACCCCTATGAAGGCGCCGATACCCCATGGAAGGGCAGCGAGGTCCGGTTGAAGAGTCGCGCCCAGGTGTCTTTGATTGGCGGAGGAGGCCAGCAACGCCGTCCGGCAACACACCATGGACCCTCCGACACCCCATGGAAGTGGACGAGGGCCGGGGCAGCGTCCTGATAGTCTGAACTGGCCTTCGACTCGGCAGATCGGTGGTGGCGGCGGTGGCGGCAACACGAACAACGAGGCGGCGTTCTGCCAAACGTGCATCACCGTCGCCGGGAGGCAGACCCGGCGGCGTTGGTGACGTGCTGGCCTGGCTGTCAGAACAGCACGGCGCAGCAGAACCGCCAGAGCTGCTCGAAGAAGACGCGAACGGCGCTGTTACCGTACGTGTCGGGCGCCGAATTCTCGTTGTCTCGCCGACAGCAACCGGTTGGGCCGCCGCTGAAGCCGGGAACGCCGGGCGTGGCCGGCCCCAGCGAGTTCGGCGCGAGACGGTTCAACGGCAGTTCGCCCAGTGCTTCCGCCAGTTGGTGCACCTTCGAGAGCAGGTGGCCATGCGTGTGACAGCCCAACCGACCGTGGAGGCCGAGCCGTACGTTCTCAGGAAGGCGCTCGACAGCGTGCGCAGGCGAGTTCGCCGGGGAGAGCGCTTCTGGCTGAGGACCCTTCGTCTGGCACTGGTGACGGCCAAGCAGACCGACATTGCTCGATCATCAAAAGACAGGAAGGCGATCGAGTTCGAGAGGTCAGACGGTACGCTGGTGCGGCTCCGAAACGTGCCCGCCACATTGGCGGGGTACCTGCTGTTCGAAGTTACGCCAGTCGAACGCTGGCGCGCCTTCATGGAGGGCCGGTTCTCACCCCAGGACCTGTCCCTGAGGATGCTGTCGGTGTTCTATCAACTGGACTTCAGCTTCTTGCCGACCGAGGAGTTCGAGGACCACAACCTGTACATCCGAAAGGTTGTCTACCCGTTGGCGCCGGCCGTGCGTGCGGCCTTGGCGGAGGCGCCCCGAGAGGCGCGCGAGTTGCGAGAGGCTACCGAGGCGAGATGGGCCCGAAAGGTGCAGCTGAGGAACCGGTCATCGAATATTGTCCCCTGACGAAAGTCGAGGCTTCGAAAACGATGAAACGTGCTTTCGTTGGACCAATTCCGGCTGCTACTCGGCCGGGATGCCGAGGTGACGCCCCAGGAACTGGAGCGCCTTCGAGAGCAGCTGTACGCGCTGGCGGCGCTCGTCCTCGACGATTCGGCCAGGCGCAAGGCCGAACAACGAACTGAAGAGGGCGCCGAGCCGTGAATGCCGTCATCTACTGCCGCGTTTCGACGAAGGAGCAGGTTCAGAACTTCAGCCTGGCAACCCAGGAGTCTGAGTGTCGGCGCTGGTGCGCCCAGCACGGCTACCCGATCGATCGGGTGTTCATCGACGAGGGCGAGTCAGCGAAGACTGCCAACCGTCCGAAGTTCCTGCAGATGCTGGCTCACTGCAGGGAAAACAAGAAGGCCGTCGGGGTCGTCGTCGTCCACTCGTTGAGTCGCTTCTCTCGCAATACAGCGGACCATCACGCGACACGGGCGTTGCTGCTCGGACTTGGCGTCACCCTTCGGTCAGTCACTGAGCCCACCGACGACAGCCCTGAAGGCAGGTTCATCGAAGACCTGATGGCGGGGCTTGCGAACTACGACAACCGCGCCAAGGCTCGCAGAACCATCACGGGGATGACGGCTGCCTTGGAAGCCGGTCGTTGGACCTTCTCGGCCCCGTTGGGCTACCAGAATTCCAAGAGCAGGGTCGGCCCCAGCCTGACCGAGGATCCAGAGCGGGCACCGCTTGTCAGGCGGGCCTTCGAGGACTTCGCCAGCGGACACCGAACTCGCAGGGAAGTTCTTGGCCAGGTGACCGCCCTCGGCTTGCGGACAGCCAAAGGCGCGCGGCTGAGCCCGCAGACATTCCACGCGCTGCTGCGAAACCCGATCTACACGGGGCGCATCGTCGTGCCAAGGTTGAACGTGAATGGGCAAGGCGACTTCCAGCCCTTGGTGTCGGCCGAGGTGTTCGAACGCGTTCAAGCGTTGCTGTCAGGCAGAAGCAAGGCGGTCGTCCCTCACTTGCGCAACCACCCTGACTTTCCGCTCCGCCGCTTCGTAGGCTGCGGGTCCTGTGGAACGCCGCTAACCGGCAGCTGGTCCACTGGCCGGAATGCGCGCTACCCCTACTACCACTGCCGGGCGTGCGGCGCCGTCAAGGTGCGCCGTGAACGCCTCGAAGCGGACTTCGTGAAGCTGCTCGAACAGTTGCAGCCCAACCAGGCGTACATGCGCCTTTTCCGGGCCGTCGTTCAAGACGCATGGAAAGACCGGCAACGGGCGGCCGAGGGTTTGGGGCAGGCGGCAGTTCGCCGCGCCGATGACCTTCGACGGCGACTGGACCGGGTCGAAGAAGCGTTCATCCAGGCGCGTTCCATCGACCGGCAGTCCTACGAGCGCCAGCGCGACAAGTTGCGCGAGGACTTGGCCCTGGCCGAGATGGAGATCGCGGACGCCAAGCTGGAGGCGGTGGACATCGAGGGCGTCTTGGCGTTCGCTGAAACAGTGCTCACCGACGCAAGCGGGCTCTGGACCGCCGCTTCACTGGACCAGAAGCAGCGTCTGCAGGGCGTGCTGTTTCCTGAAGGGTTGCGGTTCGATGGTCGGGAATTTGGAACCGCCGCAACCTGCTTGGCCTTCAAGCAGTTGCGGGGTTCAGAGCCGGTTGTGGAGGCTATGGCGTCCCCGACGGGATTCGAACCCGTGTTTTAGCCTTGAAAGGGCCACGTCCTAGGCCTCTGGACGACGGGGACGCTACGTTGCGAGCCCTCAATCCTAACACGGCCAGACGGCTCTGAGGGCGGGCGGAAACCGGTAATGAGGTTCCGTGAACGGGCCTGACGCCTTATCCCATAGTCCGAGGGCACCTGGTCGAGGCGCCACGCGGACTGGGAGACGCCAGATGCAGCCGAATGCGCACACCGCCGACGCCACCGACCGGTTCGATCCCTGGGGGTTTGGCACCACCGCGGCGGATGAGCCCACCGTGATCGTGGCGGCCGACCCCGACCGCCTCGTGGCCGTCACTGACGACGCCGACGCGCACGACGCCGTCTTGAAGCTGGTGGCGCGCGTGGCGGATTCGCCGAGCATCACCGCGTGGCCCCGCGCACCGTGGCCGCCGGCGGCGCTCGCATCTGTGCCCGCCGCTGAGCCCGCCGTCGAGCCTGCCGTCGCGCTGGCGAGTGCGCTTCCCTCCACTGCCATCATTCCGGTCGCTCCCGCGCCCAAGACCGCGCCCGCTGCGTCGACGCCTTCCATCCCCTCCATTTCGGTCGTGCTGCCCTCCGCCTCGCGTGCCGGCCGCCTGTTCTCGACAGACATGGTCGGCGTGCTGGCCGTGTGCGCGCTGGTCATCCTGGGCCAGGCGCTCTACATCGGCCTGTCGCTCACCGGCGAGGTGCGCGCCAGCGCCGCACCGACCGGCGAAGTCGTGGTGTCGTCGCACCCGGCCGGTGCGCAAGTGGCCATCGACGGCAAAGACCACGGCACCACGCCGGTGGTGGTGTCGTTGCCCGTGGGTCGCCACCGGGTCGAGGTCACGAACTCCACTGGCGTGCCGCAATTGCTCGAGGCCGAGGTGACGGAAGGCGTGCGCTGGACGCGTCATCTGGAGCTGGCGCCCACGCCCGCCGCGGTCGCCGCTGTCGTCACGGGTGCGCTGCGCATCGACACCGCTGTGGCTGGTGCCGCGGTGTGGATCGACGGCACGCCGGCTGGTCGCACGCCGCTCGCAGTGCCCGCGCTCGCCGCCGGCCCGCACACCGTGCGCGTGCAGTTTGCGGGGGGCAGCATCGTGGAGCGCCGCGTAGCGCTCGCCGCCGGCGAAACGGTATCGCTCGTGCTCGACGCGCCGGCCGCGAAGGCGGCTGCGCCCACGGGCCCCGCGTCGGGCTGGGTGCGGGTGCAGACGCCGTTCGACGTGCAGGTGCTCGAAGCCGGCCAGGTCGTGGGCACGAGCGCCAGCGAGCGCATCTTGGTGACCGCCGGACCGCATGTGTTCGAGCTGGTCAATGCCGCGCTCGGCTTCCGCAGCACGGTCAAGGTGGTCGTTGGCACCGGCCGCACCGAGCCGCTCATCGTCGACTCACCGCGGGCGCTCGTGCAGGTCAACGCGCAGCCCTGGGCCGAGGTGCTGGTCGATGGCCGCGTGGCCGGCGACACGCCGCTGGCGAACCTGCAACTGCCCATCGGCGTGCATCAGTTCGTGTTTCGTCATCCCGAGTTCGGCGAGCGCAGCCAAACGGTGACCGTGCGCCTCGACACCCCCAACCGCATCACCGCCGACCTTCGGAGATAGCCGCCATGACCCTTGTGCACCTTGCCGCCACGGCTGGCCTTGCCTGGGCGCTCGCCACCACACCCGCCGCCGCACAGTCGCCGATGGCCACCGCGCTCGACCTGTATGCCGCCGCCTCGTACGACGACGCGCTCGCGGCTTTCGACGACGCGCGCAAGGCGCAGCCTACGGGCGACGACCTCGTCACCATCGAACGCCACCGTCTGTTGTGCCTGGTGGCGCTCGGCCGCACGGCCGCGGCCAACGACGTAGTGGCCGGCCTGCTCGATGCGCGGCCGGATTTCGTGCTCACCGCTGGCGAGGCGTCGCCCCGCGTGCGCGCGGTGTTCGAGTCGGCCCGCGCCCGCGTGCTGCCCGAACTCGTGCGCCGGCGCTACGCCGAGGCCAAGCGCGCCTTCGACGCGGGGGAGTTCGCCGCGGCGCGCGACGAGTTCGCGCGCGTGTCTGGGCTGCTGGCCGACCCGGTCGTGAGCGCCCACGATCCCGCCGCCAAGGATCTGCAGACACTCGCCGACGGCTTCCAGCAATTGAGCGCGTCGGCCCTCGAACGCGCGCGCGCCAGCAAGGATCTAGACACCGTGCAGGCCGCCATGCGCGTGCTGCAGACGCCGGCCGCGCCTCCGGCTGCGATGATGATGCCGCCGGCGAGCATGACCTCGCCGGCCCTGCTCGACCCCTCCGTGATGGCCACGCCTGTGTTGAGCGCCGCCGCCGCCACCGTCGCCCCGGTGATCGACGCGCCACGATTCACGCCCCTCGGCATTTTCACCTACGACTGGCGCGATGCCGACGTGGCCCCGCCCGTGGCTGTGGACCAGCCCATGTCGGGGTGGTGGGGATCGATGGGGGAGCCGGCCGCCGGCACCCAGCTCGGCGCCATCGAAGTGGTGGTGGATGAATCCGGCGCCGTCACCGACGCGCGCGTCTACCTGTCGGTGAACCGGGTCTACGACAAGGTGCTGCTCGAGTCGGTGAAACAGTGGCGCTACCGTCCCGCTACGAAAGACGGCCGCCCCGTGAAGTACCGCCGCGTCACCGGCGTGGTGTCGGGCCGCTAGCTCCTGCGCCACCCGCTGTGCGTCCTCGGCTCGCTTGACCTGGCCCGGACCGGGTAGAATTGCAGACGCGGGCCGCTAGCTCAGTGGTAGAGCACGTGGCTTTTAACCATGTGGTCGTGGGTTCGATCCCCACGCGGCCCACCACGAACACATCTTCGTCGCCAGGAAGGCCCTGTCATGTCTCACGCGTGGACTCGACGGATTGCACTCATCGCGCTGGCCGTGCTCTCGCTGGCGGCGAGCGCCGCGGCGCAAGTCGACGACCGCCTCTCCCGCGAAGGCCTGGAACGCAACGCCGCCCGGCGCGTGTTCGCCGTCGACATCCGCCGCGATAGTCCGGTGGACCTGTACCAGGTCGAGGAAGTGCGCCAGCAACTCCCGCCGCATCGCTACGCGGTGCGGGCCCGGAACCGCTCGACCGACGTGATAGCCAGTGTCACCATCGCGGCGGTGGTGGTGGCCAGTGACGGCACCGCCAAGGCGTTCCAGCCGTTCCCGGTACTGAAGAACCTGAAGCCCAATCAAGCACGCCGCGAAGAAGCCGCCATCCGCGTGGCCGTGTTGAGCGTCACCGACCGGATTGCGTTCGTCGTCACGGGAGTGACGGGTGCGAACGGACAGTCGTGGACGGCGTCAGACGAAGAGCTGCGCGCGCGCGTCAAAGAGGCCGCGCAGTTCGTGCCCGTGCGCTGAACGGCCGCCGGGAACCATCACCATGACCGCACACACCCTCCAGGCCACCCGCGCATCGCTCTCGCTTTCCGTGAACGACCTCGTCCGGAGCCGTCAGTTCTACGTGGACGGCCTCGGCTTCACCGTCGAGCAGGAGTGGAAGAACGACGCCGGCGTCGTCGAGGGACTCATGCTGACCGCCGGACAGGCCAGCGTGGGCCTGTCGCAAGACGACTTCGCCAAGGGCCGCGACCGCGCCAAGGGCGTGGGCCTGTCGCTGTATCTCGAAACCGGGCAGGACATTGCCGCCCTCGCGCAGCGCGCCCGCGCCGCGGGGATACGCCTGCAGGCGGATCCCGCGCCGCTGCCGTGGGGGCCGCTCGGATTCGCGGTGAACGATCCCGACGGGTTACGCGTGATCATCGCTGCCGCGAGTTGACGGCGGCGCGCAGCGCGCCGCATGGCCGGTGGAGGGGGCCGGGCTCCCCGCGGGCGGCAAACCCGTTGGGGCGCCCGTCACGCCTGCGCTGCTGGGTTCGACTCCCAGGCCGGTCTCTTACGTCGTCTGCCCCGCGCCGCGACGTTGCTCGATGGCCGTTTTCAGCAGCGATACGCCCGCATACAGCACCACGATCACGACCAGCCAGCGGATCGCGTCGAGCGGCAACGACTTCACCACGTAAGCGGCCACGAGCACCCCGGGAATGCCGCCGAGCGCGATGCCGAGCGCGGCCTGCCCGTCGAACGCATCCTTGCGCGCGAACTTGATGCCCGAGAGCGGCAGCATGTAAGCGGCCGAGCCCATCATGATGGGAAACGCCGATCGCGGGTCCATGCCGAGCAGGCTGAAGGCAATGAGGCTCGGCGCATAGCTGCCGATGCCCAGGGCGTTCAGCGCGCCCAGAATCACGTTGATGGCCGTGGCGATCACCAGCGTGGTGCCAGCAAAGCCGATGGCCGTGCCGCCGCCAGGAATCATCTTCAGGTTCGTGAGCAGCATGAAGAGCGCGCCGGTGAGCAGTGCCACGCCCATGCCGATCTGGATCGGCCGGCGCGGCAGGCTGGCCACGATGCCCGCGCCGAGGTAGGCGCCAAGCGCACCGAGCGGCACCATCACCGCCAGCGTGAAGGGGTCCACGGCAATGGCGGTCATGAAGGCCAATGCCTCGATCGCCACCGGCACCGACGAGCCCACGTTGAGCGTGCCGGGAATCCACTCGTCTTTCACCATCTTGAGGAAGCGGAAAATGGCGGTGGTGGGCGCGTAGTTGCCGATCCCGAGCGTGTCGAAGAACAACGTCACGGCGCCGATGCCAAGCTGCAGTGCCGTCGGTGCGCGGTGAGGATGGCCGCGCCGGGCGCTCTGCCACCACGTGAAGGCGAACCACGCGATGACGAGCACGAGTCCGGCGAGCAGCAGGGGAATGGGCGACAGCATGGCTCGCTATCTTGTGCCGAATGTCGTGGGGCCTGCTAGACTCGGCGCCGGTCCGGCAAACCCGGGAGGCGAGCGATGAGGCGAGCAGCGTGGATGGCGGCGGCGTGGCAGGCGTGGCTGGGCGTGATCGTGCTCACGTCCGCGGCGGCAGGGCAGACCGCGGCGGCGCCAGGCGGCGGCCCGCCGGCGCTCGACGCGGCGGTGTTCCACGCGCGCATCGAGCCGATCTTCCTGGCCCAGCGCGAGGGCCTGCAGACCTGCGCCACCTGTCACATGGGCAAGGTGGGCACGCGCTTCCGGCTGGTGCCACTCGCGGAGGGCGTCACGGCGTGGAGCGAGGCCGACTCGGCCAAGAACCTTGCGGCGCTCACCCCCCTGCTCGCGCCGGGCGATCCGCTCGCGAGCCGGCTGCTCACGCATCCGCTCGACCGCGCGTTCGGCGGCGATGCCTTTCACGGCGGCGGCAAACACTGGCGCACGCAGGCCGATGCCGAGTGGCAGGCGATGGCGTCGTGGGTGCGCGGTACGCGCGCGCCGGCCGCAGTGGCTCCGTCGGGCGCGGCGGCCCCGCGCACAGCGGTGCGCATCGTTCAGACCAACGCCGCCGGCGACGGCGCGCATCTCATCGACCCCGACACCAACACCGTCGTCGCCGTGCTGCGCGGCGTCGACATTCCGCACGGCGTCACGGCCTCACCCGATGGCGCCCGCCTGTATGTCACGAACGAGCACCACCAGACGCTCGACGTCATCGACGCGGTGACGCTGAAGGTTACGTCGAGCATCACGCTGAGCGGACGCCCCAACAATCTGGCGCTCGGCCGCGACGGCCGCAAACTCTACGTGGGCATCGCGCAAGCGCCGGGCGCCGTGGACGTCATCGACACGGTGGCGCTGAAGAACGTGAAGTCGGTGCCCGTGAAGGGCTCGATCCATAACGTGTACGTCACGCCCGACGGCAAGTTCGCAGTCGCCGGCTCCATTCCGCAGAAGGCCATCAGCATCCTCGACACCACGACCGACGCCGTGGCGCGCACGATCGACCTGTCGGCGGGCATCCGGCCTATGGCCTTCACGACCAATCGCGATGGCTCCACGAAAGACATCATCGTGCAGCTCTCCGACTTCCACGGCTTCGCGGTGGTGGATTTCGCCAGCGGGAAAGAGACGGCGCGCGTGGAGCATCCAGCGATTCCCGGCGAACATCCGCACACCGACGGCTTGCAGGCAGCGCCGGCGCATGGCCTGTGGGTGTCGCCCGACGGCACGCGGCTGTGGTCCACGAGCAAGGTCTATGGCTACGCCTACGTGCACTCGCTGCCCGACCTGAAAGAGGTGGGCCGCGTCTTCGTAGGCCAGCATCCCGAATGGGTGACGGCCACGCCCGATGGCCGGTTCGTGTACATCGCCGCGGCTGGCGACAACCAGGTGTATGTGGTGGAGACCGCGACGCTGAAGGTCGTCGCGCAGATCCCGGTAGGACAGGTGCCGAAGCGGAACGCGACGGCGGTATTGCGGGTTCGCTAAACGCGGTAACACCGCTTGCACGGCACCGACGCGACGAGGCTTGTCGCGCCGGAGCCGCGCAGCGGCGGAGGCGGAATTACATCGTGCCGAACGCGATGCTGGCCTTCGTGGTTTCCCACTGCACCACGATCAGCCCGCCCTTGCCGGCCGGGTTCTTCTCGATCGCGATGGTGAGCTGCTCCACTGGGGCCGCAAGCTTCTCGGTCTTCATGGCGAGGCGCGCCAGATCCTGCGCCTGGCTGTACTCGGTGCCCCACTGGCCCACCTGCTTGTTGAGCACGAGCTTCCATTCCTTCTCGTCGAGCAGGGTGTAGAGCGAGATCTTGCCGGGGTTGACGTGAATCGGCCCGATCATCAGCGCCTTGTCGGTTTCGAGGATCGTGGCTTCGTCGGCGCCGAGCCGCCACACTTTGCCATAGGGCTCGAGGCCGCCGAAGATCTTGCGGCCCTTCACGTAGGGACGTCCGTAGGTGATGCTCACGGTGGCGCCGTCAATGGTCGCCTTGACGGTTTCGTGGGGGCTGGCGCGCTTCTGCTGCGCGGCCACGAGGCCGGCTCCAGGCACGGCAAGGACGGCGGCAAGGGCCGAGGCCACGAACGCACGACGATGAATCACGGGTCTACTCCTTGGTTGAGGGGGCACGCCGGCAGGGCAGGCGACCCGGCCGACATGGTTTGGACTATAACATCCGGCTTCTGGTTTCCCCGGCGCGCGCGGGCCGCCTCAGAGAATGCGTTTGCCCAGTGCTGACATCGCCAGATCGGTGGCCAGTTCGGCCGTGGCATTGCGCAGGTCGAGGGCAGGATTCACTTCGACCAAATCCAGCGCCACCAGGCGTCCCGACTCGGCCACGGCCTCCATCACGAAGTGCGCTTCGCGGTAGTCGAGCCCGCCCTTCACCGGCGTGCCGACGCCCGGCGCAATCGTGGGGTCGCACACGTCGAGGTCGAACGACACATGCACGCCGCCGGTGCCGGCGGAGGCGGCCGCCAGCGCGCGGTCCATCACGTCCGCGATGCCGAGCCGGTCGATGTCCTTCATGGTGAACGCGTGGATGCCGAGCGCGCGCACGATCTCCTTCTCGCGTTCGTCGAGATTGCGGATGCCGACGAGCACGGTGTGTTCGGCTCGAATCGCCGGGCCGGGGCCCGAGAGCCGGCCCAGTTCCACCGGCTCCCGGCCGAGCAACGCGGCCAGCGGCATGCCGTGCACGTTGCCCGACGGCGAGGTGCCCGGCGAGTTGATGTCGGCGTGTGCGTCCACCCAGATCAGGCCCACGGCGTGGCCCTGCGCCTTCAGCCAGCTCGCCGTGGCGGCCACCGATCCCGCGCCGAGCGAATGGTCGCCGCCGAGCACGATCGGCAATGCGCCTTCATGCAACGAGGCGAGCGAGGTCTGGTAGAGCTTCTGGCAGACCTTCGCGATCTCCTTGATGTAGCGCTTGCTGGGGTCGCCTGGGCCCTTGGTTTCGGGCAGCGGGGTGGGGATATCGCCCTTGTCGACGACGGCGACGCCGAGGGTGGCGAGCTGTTCGGCCAGTCCGGAGATGCGGATGGCCGACGGGCCCATGTCGACGCCGCGCCGGTTGCCGCCGAGGTCGAGGGGCACGCCAATGAGATGTGCTGGCTTCATGGGGGGCTGCGCTGCTGTCGGGACGCCTTGTGATTCTACCTGCGCACAAAGACGCAGGATGTAGCGTCGATGTGAACGACGCATGCTATATTATGGGGTTTGTTTCAACCGCTACCCCTATAGCCCCTAGCGCGGAGGCATCGTGCCCATCCTCGTCCGGCCCGTGCGCGAACAACTCGAACACGATCGCATCATCCGATTGCTTCTGGCGCGCTACCAGAAAAAGCACGACTCCGTGACGAACATCCACGGGGAACCGCCCACGTCGATCATGCTCGGCACGCTGGAGTTCGTGCCCGACCTGATCCTGCTCACCAACGACAAGGCGCGCAAGCTCGAAGCCGTGGTCGAAGTGGAGACGGGCGAGTCGGTCAATTCCCTCGAGACGCTGGCGCAGTGGGTGCCGTTCGGCCGTTTGCGCGTGCCGTTCCACCTCTACGTGCCGCCCCAGTCGCTCGACACCGTGCGCCGGTTGTGCCGCGATCACAACGTCACGGTGGCGGAGTTGTGGACCTACCACACCAATCTCGACCAAGTGCGCTTCACGCTGGTGCAGAAGGCGCCCGACGCGGCCCTCGCGGCCGCGAAGAAGGCCGGCATCGCGGGCGTGCCGAAGCTGAAGGTGGCGCCGCCGCCCTCCGCCCCCGCCGCCTCCGCCCCCACCGCCAGCGCTGCCGCTGCAGGCCAGCAAATCCACGGAAATGCGGGCGCCCGTGCGCACCGCGGCGCAGAAGGTGGCGCTCGGCAAGTTCGTGGCCGCCGCCAAGGCCTCCGCAGCCAAGCAGGGGCCGCCCCCCGTGGCGGCTGCGGCTCAGGCTGCCGCCGCCGACGCCAGACACGCGGCCTCGCGCGCAAAGCTCGGTGTGGCGTCCACCAAGGCTCCAGCCGTGGCCGTCAAGGCGTCGGTCAAGCCCGAAGCCAAACCCGCGGTCAAGCCCGTGCCGGTCGCGCAAGTGCGTAGCGAAGCCGGCACCGAAGGCCATCGCGAAAGGACCAGCGCCAAACCGCGCGGCCAAAGCCGTTGGCCAAGCCGCCGGCGAAGCCGGCACCCAAGGTGGCGGCCAAGCCGGCTCCCAAGCCGGCGCCGAAGCCGTCCGTCAAGGTGGCGGCAAAGACGTCGCGCAAAGATGGCGAAACCGGCCGCCAAGCCCGTATCGAAACCGGCCGCCAAGCCGGCGGCGAAGAAGCCGGTGCCGCCTGCGCGGCAGCGCCGAAGCGTCCCGCCGGCGCGAAGCGCCGCTGAACACGCGTGCCGCATCTGCGTCTCACTGCTGATCGCCGGGGGTACGAGAACACCTTCCTGCTGCACTCGTCCACCCCGGGCGAGCGGGCGAGGGTGATCTACTGGTACCGCACGGCTCCAGGTCTGCGCATCGGCCGCCCCGCGCTCGATGACGGCGCGATGCGCACGCTCGAAGAGCAGTACCCCGACATCGACTTCGACTGGCCGTACATCCTCGACATGGCGTCGATGACGCCGGTCGAGGTGGAAGGCCCAGTACCGGTGCGCAAGCGCAAGCCGCGCCGCGACGACGACGACGACCTCGACGCCGCGGTCGAACCGGTGGCACCGGCACGAGCGGCGGCGCCGACGGCTGCGGTCGTGGCAACACGACGGCCCGAGGGGCGAGCCAGCCGCGGCCGAGCCGCCGGCGGCGGAGTTCGACCTGCTCGGCGAGCTGATGGGCCGGGGCATCGCCACCAGCCTGCGGGCCAACCACCGCGACCTGGCGGCCGAGGTCGAGGCGTCGCCCGCCGACGCGGCGCTCAAGGCGGCCTGGCGCGAGCGGCTGGCCGCGATCGATCCCGATGGCTGGACGTCGCCCGACGACGTGCTGGCCGGCATGGCATCGGTGGAGCGCGACGGCGAGGAATTGCGCCGCGCCATCGAGGCCGCCAGCCCCGCCAGCTAGCCCGCGCGCGGTCCGCTCTTTTGCGGCGCGGTCCCGCGTCTATACTGGGAACCATGGGAATCCGCCGACTCGCCGCCGCCGGTGCCGGGCTCGCGCTCTGCGCCATGCTGTCGTCGTCAGCGCCCGAAGCGCGGCAGGCACCCGCGCAACCGCCCGCGCGTCCAGCGGCGGCGCCTCAGGCGCCCGCCAATCCCGACTTCCGGGTGGCCATCGATCTCGTGACCACCGACGTGATCGTGCGCGACGCGCAAGGACGTCTTCATCGCCGACCTCACGAAGGACGACTTCGAGGTCTACGAAGACGGCGTCAAGCAGAGCATGGCGTCGATGACGCTGGTGCACGGCGGGCGCGTGCTCAACCTGCAGGCGCCGCCGCCCCCGCCCGCGCAGGAGGGCATCATCCTGCCCACGGCGCGGCCCACGGAACGACGCGGCCGGCCGCATCTTCCTGATCATCGTCGACGACCTGCATCTCGACTTCCGCAACACCGGCCGCATCCGCGACCTGTTCAAGCGCATCTCGCGCACGCTCGTGCACGAAGGCGACATGTTCGGCATCGTCTCCACGGGGCCGTCGTCGCTGGCGATCGACCTCACCTACGACCGCAAGATTCTCGACGAGGCCATCAAGAAGATCACCGGCAACGGCCTGAAGCCGGAAGACATCATCCAGGGGCAGGACGGACCGCAGGGCCCGACCGAAGTGCTCTACCGCGCGCACGTCGCGTTCTCGACGGCGCGCGACATCGTCTCGCAGCTCGAACGCATCACCAACCGGCGCAAGGCCGTGGTGTGGGTGAGCAACGGCTTCGACTTCAATCCGTTCGCGGATTCGCGCCTCGGCGAAGACCCCACGTTCGGTGGCCGCTTCGGCCAGACGCGCGAAGAGGGGCGCGAGTTCAACCAGCAGTTCAACCAGGGCTCGCAGTTCGCCGATGCCGACCTGGCGCGCGAGCTGGCCGACCTCACGCGCAGCGCCAATCGCGCCAACGCCACGTTCTACACGATCGATCCGCGCGGGCTCGTCGCCGGCGCCGACCTCGACGTGCAGATGGACCCGGCGGAATTCCAGAACCACATTCGCAAGACGCAGGACAGCCTGCGGATGCTGGCGGATGAAACCGGCGGGATCGCGATTGTGAATCAGAACAACTTCGACAAGGGGCTGAAGCGCATCGACGCCGAGACCAGCGACTACTACGTGGTCGGCTACTACTCGTCGAATCCCGACCCGCTGAAGCGCACCCGGAAAATCGAAGTGAAGGTCGTGAACCGGGAAGGCTTGAACGTGTGGAACCGCACGTCGTACACGCTGCGGCAGCCGGCACCGTCCACCAAGCAGTAGCGGCTCGCGATGGGTTCCTGGCGCGGCGCGTCGGAACGGTCAGCGAGCTACGCGCGGCCGAGCGGCGCGGCCGTGGGGGAAGCGCTGCGCGACGACTCGATCGTCTCGTGAATGCGGGCCTTCAACCAGAGCACGGGTTCGGGCTGCACCTGCGTGAAGGCGCGCCAGTCTTCGTCGGTGAGGGCGATGCTGATGACGCGGTCGGTGTTGGGTGTCATGACGCCTCCAGGGAATGAACCGTGATCCTAGCGATCCCGCACCCAGACCCGAAATAGAATGATCGCATTCGGCCGATGCGATCGTGAGATGCGAAGGCAGCTCGCGCCGGCGGCGTCGAGCTCGCGCGTGGGGCCGGGACATAATTGACGGGCACGACCCGTAGTGTTTCTCTGAGGAACCCGACCATGAGTGTGTGGACCCTGGCCCGGCGCGCGTCGCGCATGAATCCTTCGATTCTGCGCGAGATTCTGAAGGTCGCCGAGCGGCCGGGCGTGAAGTCCATGGCCGGCGGTCTGCCCTCGCCCGAGACCTTTCCGGTCGAGGCGATTCGCGAGGCGTGCAACACGGTGCTCAGCCAGCATCCGAAAGAAGCGCTGCAATACGCCTCGAGCGAGGGCTTCGGGCCGCTGCGCGAGTGGGTGGCGGCGAGCCTTGCGGCCGGTGGGGCGCGCGTGTCGGCCGACCAGGTGATCATCACGACCGGCTCGCAGCAGGGGCTCGATCTGGTGGGCAAGGCGCTGATCGATCCGGGCGCTCCGGTTGGCGTCGAGGCGCCCACGTACCTGGGGGCGCTGCAGGCGTTCATGCCCTACGAACCGACGTTTGCGAATCTGGTGTGCGACGCTGACGGGCCGCTGCCCGAGTCGATCGCGTCGTTGCCGCAGCGCGCGCCGGGCACCCGCTACCTCTATCTGTTGCCCAACTTCCAGAACCCCACGGGCGGCCAGATCGGCCACGCGCGCCGCGACGCCATCGTGGCCGCCGCGCAGACGGCCGGCGTGCCCATCGTGGAAGACAACCCCTACGGCGACCTCTGGTTCGACCAGGCGCCGCCGCCGTCGATCCTGTCGCGCTGGGCCGAGGGCACCGTCTACCTGGGCTCGTTCTCGAAGGTGCTCACCCCCGGCTTCCGCCTGGGCTTTTTGGTGGCGCCGCGCGAGGTGCACACGAAACTGCTCTGCGCCAAGCAGTCGGCCGACCTGCACACCCCTGGCTTCAACCAGCGCGTCGTCTACGAAGTGGTGCGCAACGGGTTCCTCGACGCGCATGTGCCGACGATTCGCGCGCGCTACCGTGAGCAGCGCGATGCCATGGCCGCGGCGCTGCGCGCGCACATGCCCGAGGGCACGACCTGGCAGGAGCCGCGCGGCGGCATGTTCTTCTGGGTGCGGCTGCCCGAGGGTTTCGACACGCTGCCGCTGCTCGACAAGGCCGTCGACGCGGGCGTGGCCTTCGTGCCGGGCGCGCCGTTCTACGCCGCCGACCCCGACGCGCGCACCATGCGCCTCAGCTTCGTCACGCTGTCATCGGCCGAGATCGCCGACGCCGTCGCCGTGCTCGGCCGCGTGCTGGCCGAAGCCGCGCCGAAGCGAAGCCTCGCCGAAGCGCGCAGCTGAAAGCCTCGCGCGTAGGCGGGCGGGCCTGCCGCGCCGAAGCCGAGCGCCCGTCAGGGCGCGAGGCGAAGGCGGGGCCGGACCTTGTCGAAGGCCTTGACCACTTCCTCGACGGCACGCGGCGTGCGGCTCATCTTCGGGTAGACCCAGCCGGTTTCCCGGATGAGCGGCTTGCCGTCGATGCGGGCGCAGTAGAGGTGGCCGCTCGCCACATCGCGAGCCACCGACTGATACGACACGATCGTGATGCCGAGACCCGAGCGCACGAGCGCCTTGATGATCTCGACGTTCTCGGTCTCCATCACGATGCGCGGCTCGATGCGCGAGGTGGCGAAGAACTCGTCGACCACGCGGCGCGTGTTCGAGCCCGACTCGAACATCACGAAGGGCTGATCGGCCAGGTCCTGCGGGCCCACCTTGCGTTTCTTGCTGAGCGGATGCTTGGCGGCGGTGACGAGCAGCAGTTCTTCCTGCAGCACTGGCAGCGTCACCATGTCGGCATCCTTGATCGGCAGGGTGAGCAGGGCCAGGTCGCCGGTGCCGGCGCGCAGGTGCTGCAGGCAGCGGTCGGCGCTGTCGCTGACGATCTTCACGTCGATGCCGGGATGCTGGCGGGTGAGTTCCGAGAGCAGCGTCGGAAACACGTAGAGACACACGGTCATGCCGCCGAGGATGCGCACGGTGCCGCGCAGGGTCTCCTGGCTGTCGGAGATGCCGGCCACGGTGTCGGTGAGGTCCTGGAACATCCGGTGGCTGAGCTGCAGCAGCGACTCGCCGGCCGGCGTGATGCGGATGCGGCGGCCGATGCGCAGGAACACCGGGGTCTTGAGCTCGTCCTCGAGCAACAGAATCTGGCGGCTGATGGCCGACTGCGAGACGTGCAGTTTGTGTCCGGCGGCGGTGAACGAACCGGTTTCGGCGATGGCGCGGATGATCTCGAGCTGGCGTAGGTCCACTGGGGTCTCCGCCGGGAAGTATACATCTCGCTCGCAGATGGACTATCGGTTATGGATGATCAACATCGCATGGTTCGGATTCGCCACGAGCATCGTCGGGGAAGGCACCTGGCCGGGCCCACCTGGACCCGGCCAAAGCCGGAGGCGGGCTACTTCTTCTTCAGCAGTGAGCAGACGCCCAAGGCGCCCGTCGGGTCGAGCGCGTCGGCGGCCATGTCGATGTGCCGCACGATGCCCTGGTCGTCCACCACGAAGGTGATGCGCCGGGCCATGAACGAGTTCTCGTCGAGGATGCCGAGCGCGCGGGTGTACTCGCGCTTGAAGTCGCTGAGAAGAGGGAAGTCCAGGCCCATTTGCTGGCGGAACGCCATGTTGGACCAGGTGGAGTCGACGCTCACGCCGAACACAGCGGCGTTATTGGCGCCGAACTGTGCGTAGTTGTCCCGGTACCGGGACATCTCGGTCGTTCAACCAGGGGAGAAGGCGGCCGGGTAGAACGCCACCACGACCGACTGCTTGCCTTTGAAACTGGAGAGGGTGGCGGTCTTGGCGGACGGGCGTCCGCCGTCGGGTGCGGCTTCGAGGTAGGGCAGGACGAAGTCGGGCATCGGTTGACCGACTTTGACCAGCGGCGGGGGCGGAGGCGGCGGGGTCGGCGCCGCAGGCGCGGCCGGGGTCTGCGCTGATGCGTCCGCGACGGACACGCCAAGCAGAACCAGGAACGCGCCAACCCAGAGCAGCGAGCGGGGTGACATGAAGGCGAACTATACCGCAGAGCGGCGGCGGGCGCGCGGGCCGGCCGCCGTGGCCGCCGCCGCAGCCGTCGTGCGGGCGATGGCTTCCTTCAGATAGTGCTCGTCCACCTCGATGCCCACGCCGTTCACGCCCAGACGCGCACACGCCACGGTGGTGGAGCCCAGACCCAGGAAGGGGTCGGCGACCGTGTGCGCCCGGTCGAGGCCATGCAGGCGGATGCAGTGGTCGGGCAGCCGGGGCGGGAAGGTGGCCGGGTGGGGCCGGTCCTTGTCGCGGTTCTGGATGGTTTCGTAGGGCACGAACCAGGTGTTGCCCCGGCAGCGCTTGCCGCTGGCCCCGTTCTGCCAGCGTGCGGCATTCGACGCGTCCTGATACTTCACGCCCAGCGCCAGCCGGTCGAGCCGGGTCGTGCCGAGGGGAGTGAAATGGAAGAGGAACTCGTGGCAGTCGTTCAGGAAGCGCGCTGAGTTGATGGGCTTGTAGTGACCCACGGCCAGGTCATCGGTCAGACCGGCCCGGCCACCGGCGGCTTCACGCTCGATGGCGATCGATTTGATCCAATGCACGATGTTCTGCAGGTGCAGGTGCGGCCGCACGGCTTGCGCCACGTCGAGCGCCGTCCACGGGTCGGTGGGCTTGGCGCCCACGTTCAGGAAGAGCGATCCCTGAGGACCGAGCACCCGCGCCACGGCCGCCACCCAGTGGCCGGTCCAGTCGAGGTAGTCGGCGCGCGGGCGTCCGTCGTCGTAGGTGCGATACGCGATGCCCAGGTTGTAGGGAGGGGACGTGACGACCACGTCGAGGCTGCGTTCGGGCAGGGCCGAAAGTGTTTCGATGCAGTCGCCAAGGAAGAACTTAATCTTGGCCCGTCCAGCAGGGACGGTGGCATACGGGCGGGGAGGGCGGGTGGACAAGCAGGCGAATTGTACCGCCTCTGCCGGGCGAGGCCCAGCCGAGTCGGTAGCGGCGTGCCGGCGTCTCAGGACGCGCGGCTGGCGACGAGGGCCGGCTGGAAGCCGTCGGCCGTGCGGCCGTCGCGCAGCGCGGTAATCGTGTGGTTCTGCCGGTGAGAGGCGCTCGCGCACTGCGGGCCCTTCTCTTCGACGTAGACCACTTCGCGCATGCTCGCCACGTCACGATACCGGCCAACCACGCATCCGCATGGCATCGTGCCGAACCCAAGGAGCTTGACAACGCTCATTTCTTGCTCTCCCGCTTTGCTCGCTTCGCAAGTTCCGTGCCCGATACACGTCGTTGATACAAGCGGGCTTTCGCGCGGCTGCTCCCTCACCGTTGTATTGATTTCGGTCGGAATTCGTCACCCCGCACGGCACTAATCGGCCGGCACGGCGCCGCGCCGTGAGCTGCGCGCGCGACGCCAGGCTGGATCGCGCTCCGTTGAATTGGATACGCGTCAGCGCGCCGGAGGGCGCGCGCGTCTCGCGGTCGAACGCCTCGCG
Organism: uncultured Acidobacteriota bacterium; assembly: GCA_963814395.1. Classification (GTDB taxonomy): domain Bacteria; phylum Acidobacteriota; class Vicinamibacteria; order Vicinamibacterales; family UBA2999; genus CADEFD01. The sequence goes on along the minus strand of CAWFCS010000013.1, from coordinate 537,429 downwards.
CGCCGCCGCCGCGCTCGGATCGAGCGTGAGCGCTTCGGCCAGGCGCTGCAAGCCGGCGGCGCGGTTGCCGCCCTCGAGTTCGAGCAGCGCCAGGTTCGTGTAGGTGGCCGGGTCGCGTGGATCGATCCTGAGCGAGGCCAGGAACGCTTCGCGCGCCAGGTCGCGCTGACCCGACGGTGGCCAGCGCGGCGCCGAGCAGGTTCTGCGCCTTGGCGTGCGTGGGATTGGCGGCCGCCAGAAGGCGCGCCTCGCCGATGGCCAGGTCGGTGCGCCCTTCCATGAAGAGCAGCGTGGCGGTGTAGTAGCGCGTCGCGTCGGCGGTGGGCGCCACGGCGCGCAGCCGCGCCACGACGGGCTGCAGGCGCTCGCGGTCGCCCACGTCGGCCAGCACCGACGCCAGCTGCTCGAGCGCGCCGAGGTGCGACGGCTGGCGTTCGACGGCCGAGAAGGCCACCCGCCCGGCGTCTTCGACCGCGCCGGAGGCCGCCAGGAACCGCGACAGGGCGATCTGGGCCTCGACCCGCTCGGCCGGAGCGGCCAGCTCGCGCAGCACGGCCAGCGTCTCGGCTCTGCAGCGCGGCGGCCGCGCCGGCCCGCACCAGCCCGTCGAAGGCGCGGGCGTCGGTGGGATCGGCGCGCACGGCGGTCTCGAAGTCGGTCCAGGCGGGCCGTGCGGCGCTGGCGTTGTAGAGCATCCAGCCGCGGTCGCGCCAGGCCGCGGCCGAGGCCGCGCGCCGCGCCGCCGTCACGGCCGGCATGGGCTGCTCGGCGGCCAGGGCGCGCAGCGCGGCGGTGTTGTCGACGCCGCCGCGCGAGAACACCGTGCGCGGGCCGCTGAACTCGACGCCGGCGTAGTCGTCGGTCTGCAGCGGCGCCGTGCCGGCAAAGCGGCTCACCGCCTGGCCTTCGGCCACGAGCAGCGAGATGACGGCGAACGGGCTCGCGGGCGCCCACGCTGGCCAGGTCGGCGGCGGCCTCGGGCCGCGCCGCCCAGCGCTCGGGCAGCGCCGCCACCTGGGGCGCCAGCGGGCCCGTTCGAGCCGACCAGCAGCACGTCGCCGTCGCCGACCAGCCACAGCGTGGCGTCGGGGAAGACCGAGGCGAACGTGCCCACGATCGAGCGCAGGTCCTGCGCGCTGATGTCGTAGGTGTGCGCCCACTGGCAGAGCACGCCGCCGGGCGCCAGGCGGGCGCGGGCCGACGTGAAGAACTCGCGCGTGAAGAGCGACGCAATCCCGGCCATCCACGGATTCGACGGCTCCGACACGATCACGTCGTAGGCTGGCCTGGCCGAGCATCACGTGGGTGCGGCCGTCGCCGAGGATCAGTCGCGTGCGCGGGTCCTTGAGCGCGGCGGCGTTCTCGGGCTCGAAGAAGCGCGAGGCCTCGACCACCTCGGGCGAGATTTCGAGCACGTCCACGCGCTCGACCGGATGGCGCAGCGCCGCGCCGAGCGTCACGCCGCTGCCGAGGCCCGAGAATGGCCGCGCGGCGCGGCGCCGGGTGCAGCAGCAGCGGCACGTGCGCCAGCAGGCGCTGGGTGAGCATGTCGCCGGCGTTCGACGCGTCCACCTTGCCGTCGATGGCGAGCGAGGTCGTGCCGGCGGCCTCGCGCACCGACACGGTGGCCACGGCGCCTTCCTTGTAGTAGACGAGCCGGCCCGGCGGCGAGCGAGACCTGCAGCGCCTCGGGCGACATCGACGAGGCGTACTTGTAGGCGCCGCTCGACATCAGCGCCGGGTTCCACGCGGGCAGCAGCGGCCGTCGCCACGGCCGCGACCGCGCACGCCGCCAGCGTCCACACGCGCGCGCCGCCGCGCACGCCGGCGGCCAGCACCAGCGCCACGGCGGCCGCCGGTGGCCGCGATGCCCAGGGCGCGCAGGCTGCCGTGCAGGCCCCAGGCGGGAATCAGCACGAAGCCGGCCGCCAGCGACCCGGCGATGGCGCCAATCGTGTTCACCGCGTAGATGAGGCCCAGGTCGGAGCCGAGCGACTCGTCGCGGCCCGTGCCGGTCTTGATCGCCAGCGGGAACGCGCAGCCCGAGGGCGAGCGCCAGGGGCAGCAGCCAGGCGCTGACGAGCAGCACCTGGCGCAGCAGCACCGACTCGAACGTGGCCTGGGGCGCCGCCACGGCCTCGGCCATGGCGCGCAGGCCGCCGTCGATGGTGAAGGCCGAGATGGCCACGGCGATCACGGCCGCCGCCAGCACGGCGGCGAGACCGGCGGCGGGCTGGGCGGCGCGGTCGGCGAGGCGCCGGCCGAGCAGCGCGCCGAGGGCCAGGCCGGTGATGAAGATGGCGACGACCAGACTGAAGGCGTAGGTGGTGGGGCCGAGGATCTGGGCCAGCAGCCGCGACCAGACGATCTGCAGCGCCAGCGACAGGAAGCCCGACACGCCGAGCGCCACGGCGGCCAGCAGCGGCCGGGGCACGGCGCGGCGCCGCCACGGCGGCGCTGGCTGCGGCGAGCGTCGCCGCGCGCGCCTTCTTGCCGGCGCGCGGGGCCGTTCTGGCCGCGGGCACGCGCTGCCAGCCTCGGCCGGCACGACGGCGTCCTCGGCCGACGCGCTGGCCCGCGCGCTCCGCGCGGCGAGCGACCACGCGGCGCCGGCCACGACCACGTTCATGGCCACGCCCACCCACGTGGTGCCGCGCAGGCCCAGCGTCGGCAGCAGCAGGAAGCCGGTGGCCAGCGCGCCGAGCGCGGCGCCGATGGTGTTGGCGGCGTAGAGCGCGCCGGCATCGCGCGTGGCGGCGCGGGCCGCCGGCACGTACCACCGCGCCACGAGCGGGAAGGTCGCGCCCATGGCCACGGCCGGCAGGGCCACGAAGATCACGCTCGTCAGCAGCCGCAGCACGGGGAAGCCCAGGCCGCCGGCGCCGTCGGCGTAGGCGCGCGAGAGCAGCGGCTCCATCAGACGCAGGCCCAGCGGCATGGCCAGGGCGAGCGCCGCAATGGCCAGTTCGAGCCCGGCGTAGAGTGCGCATCGCGCGAACGCGCGGCGTGTGGTCGCTCATCGGTCCCGCCACGCCCGCGCCCACCGCCAGGCCGCCCATGAAGGCGGCGAGCACCGTGCTCGCGGCGGCGATGCCGTGCCCCAGGTAGAGCGTGAGCAGCCGCGTCCACGCCACTTCGTAGACGAGGGCCGCCGCGCCCGACAGGGCGTACACGGCGAGGAACCAGCGCGGGGGAGCCATCCTGGGGAGTGTAGCAGTCCGCCGCGCTCCGGCGCGTCAGGCGGCGAGGGCGGTAGAGCACCGCGTCGTCAGCCGACGGCGACCTCTTCGAGGTCCAAGGCGCGCAGCACGAACTCGCGCAGCGCCGGCGGCGTGCGCGAGGGATGGATCACGACCCAGCCAAGATTCGCCCGGGCCATGAAGACCGGCGCGTTCACGAGCAGCGCCGCCTCGTCGCTGCGGCGACAGGTCGTGGCCCTCACTGAGCGCGAGCAGCCCGGTCAGCATGGGCGACTCACGCACTTCCTTGAAGCGGCGCGACGAGACGCGCGACAGGTAGCCGCCCATCAGCCGCTTGCCGTGGAACGCCTGATGGAACTGGTAGCGCGCGCTGAAGTCGCCTTCGGAGGTGACGCCGTCGCGCACGCCGAACGGCAGCTCGAGGATGCGCACCGGGCGTGGATCGGCGCGCACCACGTCGTAGACCGCCGACACGCTGGCGGAATAGAGCGGCCGCGGCCCCGGCCACAACTCGAAGGCCAAGCACGCCGCCACCACCGCGAGGAGCGCACGCCGCCTGTGCGGATAGCGGTGCCCGAGCTGCACCAGCGCCAGTGCGAACAGCATGCTGAGGCCGAGGGCGGCGACGATCGCGAAACGCGGCGGCATGCGGGTCATGCTGAAGACCGGCGCGTAGCGCAGCAGCGCCCACGGGCCGGGCACGAGCGTGTTGAAGCCGGCCACGTGCACGAAGGGTCCGAGCGCGAGGCCGGCGAAGATCACCGTGAAGGTGACCCAGCCCTTCGCCCGCAGGCCCCAGCGCCACAGCGCGACGCCGACGATCGCCAGCGCGACCAGACTCATGCTTGCGGTGTACTCGACGAACACCGTCGGGGCCGCGAGTTGGGGCTGGCCGAAGAGCCACACCATGATCGGATGCGACGGATTGGGCGTGACGAACGCCAGCAGGTCGACCCCGCGCGGGCTGCTGCGCCAGTAGATCGGCGGCGACACCCAGCGTGCCGTCGAGCACCCGCACCGACGCGCCGTAGAGCACCGGCGACGAGCACGACGGCGCCGGCGAACGCCCCGGCCACGACCGTGCGCAGCGACCGCGGCGAGGGCAGATCGAGGGCCGCGATAGCCGGACGCAGGTAGACCAGCACGCGCGCCACGACCAGCACCGTCAAGACCAGCATCGGCGTGTACAGACCGCGCACGCTGATCGGCAGCCCGAGCAGCGTAGAACCGCTGGCCGCGACCGAACGCCAGGCCCACGACGAGCGCGACCGCCAGCACGATCACCAGGTCGAGCATCCAGGTGCCGACGCCGTGCTTCCAGGTGGGCCGCCAGTCGAGCCGCACCACGCGCGACACGGCGTAGATGGTGGCAATGAGCGCGCAGTACACCGCGTAGTAGGGATCGCAGAAGGCGGCCCACGCCACGGCCAGGCCGGCCAGCACCGCATCGCCCGGACTCTCGGAGCGGTCGATGCGATGCAGGCACCACAAGAAGGCCGCGAGCGGGGCGGCGGCGACGAGGCTGAAGTGCCCGGTGGACCTGGCCACCAGCACGGGTCCCCACGCGAACACGGCGCCCGCCAGCCACGCCTCGATCGTGGCGCCTTCGGTCACGCGGCGGGCGAGCACGAAGGTCATCCAGGCGGTGAGCACGACGGCGATCAGGTAGACGACGTTGAAGGTCGCCACCGGCCCGAGGCGGCTCATGAGGGGCAGGGCCAGCGCGTCGAGGAAGACGGTGTAGTTGTGCTGTGTGAGGTCGACGGGCCGGGGCGTGAGCGAGAAGATGTGCTCGGTGGTGAGGGGATTGCGGTGTTCGACCACGGCGCCATGCTGGAACACCCACTGGTTCCAGACGTACACACCGGTATCGCCGCCGGGGTCACCGGTGAGGTGCGTGGTGATGTTCGGCAGCAGTGGCCAGGAGAACGCCACGGCGATGCAGACATAACCCAGCACGGCGGCGAGGTGGGAGTGCCACGCGCGTCGTGTCATTGAAGAGGCGGCGCAACACTAACACATCCATAGACACATTCGGAGACAATCTTCAATGTCCGAGAATTCATGCGTTGCGCGCGTCGAGCGTCCGGGGCACGACTCGCAGTACAGAAAAAGGGGCGGCTCGCCGCCTGGCGAACCGCCCCCTTCAGTGTGACGGCTGGAAGCCCTAGCCCTAGCCCAGCCCCGAGTCCCTAGCCCCGCGCGACGGCGCGGAGCGTTAGCCGCGCTAGAAGTCCCAGCGGAAGCCCACGCGGAAGATGCGCGGCGACAGCGTCTCGGTCACTTCGCGGTAGTTCACCGTCGTCTGCCGGAACAGCGTGATGGCGCCGCTGTTGGCGAGGTTGAAGCCGTCGAACTGGAACGTCACTTTGCCCGCCTGCTTCGGCAGGGTGAACGACTTGTCGAGACGCAGGTCGAGGATCGAGATGTTCGGGTAGCGGTTGGCGGTGATCGGCTCGACGCGGAACGTGCGTGCGCCGTCGCCCGGGAAGGTGACGTTGATCGTGCGGCCGTACTGCTGGCCGCTCTGCACGCGCCACGAACCCGAGGAGCCGATGCCCCAGGGCAGCTCGTAGCGGCCGATGATCTTGTAGTTCCACACCGTTGACGTCTCGCGGCCGTTCTCGTCGCCGAACAGGCGATCGGCCGGTCGGAACGAGAACGCGCGCGTGTAGCCGGTGGGCGTGGTGGCCGAGTAGTGCTGCATCTTCGACCAGGTGTAGCCGAACGACGTCAGCAACATCCACTTGCCCATCATGCGGCGGTTGAGCGGCCACTTCCACCGTGTTGAAGTCGGCGTCGTAGCCGTCGGGGTTCGTGTAGACGCGGTCCTGACCCGACGCCGGCGAGCCGGTCGAAGGTCTGGAAGGTCTGCTCGTCGCCCGTGCCGGCCACGCTGTCGGGGCCCGGGTCGTTGATGGTGATGGGCACGGTGAAGGCGCCCTGGCGCACGGTGTCGCCCTCGGCCCAGATGTCGCGCATGTTCTTGTAGACGTAGGACACGCGCGCCGACAGACCCGTGGTGATTTCGCGCTCGAGGTTCGTGGACACCTCGTTGTTCACGGGACGATTGAGGCCGCGGTCGATGCGCACGAAGCCGGCGCCGCCCTGCGTGGAGTTGAACGCGCCCAGTTCCGCTGGGCTGTCGAGCAGCTTGTTGCCGTTCAGGTCGCAGTTGGCCGTGACCGTCGCGGTGCACGGTACGAACGCGTAACGGAGCTGCGCGATGCCGACCGGGTTTTCCTTGTCGGCTAGTTCGTCGGCCGAGTTCCAGCGCGACTGGCCGAAGTAGACCTTCGCCACTGTGCGGTTGTCGCCCGTGATGTCGTAGGCGAAGCCGAGCCGCGGTGAGATGTCCTTCGTGTTGGCCACCGTGCGCGCTTCCACGGTGCGCGGCGCAATGAACGTCTGGTAGCGCGCGTCGTTCAAGCCCGCCAGCGCCGGAATGCCGTTCGGCGCGAACTCCTGTTCGGGCCACTTGTCGACGTAGTGTTCGAAGCGCAGGCCGAGATTCACCGTGAAGCGGTTGGTGAGCTTCCACGTGTCGTTGATCCACGCCGCCTGGTTCACGACGTCGTTGATGCCCGTGACCGACGTGTTGTAGATGTCCACCTGCGACGGTGTGATGACGCCGGTCGCGCTGACCGACGCGTCGCGGTAGAAGATGTCGAACGGCTGATCGCGGAAGAGGCTGCGGCGGTCGCGCTTGATGTCGTAGCCCACCTTGAAGTCGTGGCTGCCGGCCCAGCCGTCCTTGAAGTACGACAGGCTCACGTAGCCCTGTGGCTTCCAGCGCTTCTGATCCTGGTAGCCGTTGTTGGCGCCGCCATCGAAGAACTGGAGCGTGGCCAGGTTCTGGCGGCCAGGGCCCCACGGACCGTCGTAGAGGTCGAAGTCGCGAACGGGCCGCAGCGGGAAGAAGTTCCACCAGTTGCCGACGAGCACGTCGAGGAACGCGCGGCTGCCGAGCACGCTCGTCCACTCGGCCTTCATCGGCGTGTTCTCGGACGACTGGTAGTAGGCGGCCGAGAGCGGCGTCGTCACGCTGATGCCGCGCTTGTCCTGCAGCTTCTGGCGCTTGTTGATGAAGCCAATCAACTGGTTGTTGCGCGACACCTGGAAGGTGGTCTTGAAGGTGTAGGGGTTGGTGAGCTTCGACTGCTCGATGTTGCTCGGCAAGCCGGTGGTGTACTTGTACTGGTTGTTGAGTCGGTAGCTGTAGAAGGCCCACGCGCGGCCCTTCCAGAGCGGGCCGCCGATGTTGCCGTTCAGGTCGTACTGCTTCTGGATCTGGTTGCCGCGCTGCAGCCCGCGACGGTACGCGTGAAGAAGTCGCGGCCGTTGGCCGTGCTGGCGACCTGCAGAAAGCTGGGCACGTTGTTGGCGATCATGTCTTCGTTCTGGTAGTCGCTGTACCAGTTGCCCGAGAGCCTGTCGCTGCCCGACTTCACGCTGATGTTGAGCACCGCGCCGCCGGCAAACGCCGACGCGTCGGCACCGGCGCCGCCCACCTGGAATTCCTCGAAGCTGCCGAAGTCGAAGTAGCCGGCGTTGGCGTTGGTGCGCTTCAGTGGTGTCGATGCCTTCGAGTCGCGTCTGGTTCTGGTCGTCGAAGCCGTAGCTGCGGTAACCCGTCTGGTTGCCGGTGCGCGAGCCGCCCACGTCGTACGGCGGTCATCTGCATGCCGGGCGCCTGCGCCATGGCGGCCCAGACGTCGCGCGCGTTCGGAATTTCGGTGAGCAGTTCCTTGGTGAAGTTGGTGCCCATGGTGGTCGTGGACGTGTCGACGACGGGCGACGCGCCGGTGACCGTGACGGTCTCCTGCAACGTGGCCACCTGCAGCTGCATGTCGACCGTGAGCGTCTGGCTGATGACCACGCGAATGCCTTCGCGATTCACCGAGCCTGAAGCCGGTCAGCTCGAAGTTCAGGTCGTAGACGCCGGGAGGCAGCGCCAGGAAGCGGTAGTCGCCCGCTGCGCTCGTGACCTGCACCTGCGGCTGGATCAGCGCCGGACTCGAGACGGTCACCGTGACGCCGGGCAGCACCGCGCCGGTGTTGTCCGTCACCGTGCCGTTGATACGGCCACGGAAGTCCTGCGCCGCCACTGGCAGCGCGCTCAACAGCACTGCCGCCAGACACAGGACCAGACCTGTCGTCTTCAACCTCATGGACATCCCTCCAGAACCACCGGTGTGCCACCGGGTCCAACCGCGGCCGGCTTCGAAACTGAAGCCGAGCCCTCACGGAACTTCCGACGCCGCCAGGGAGAACGTCCCTCGACGGCCGACGATGAGCGAGCAAACGAAATGCCACCAGCGCCCGGGCGCTATTCGTGCGTTCGCCTGTGGCGCTTGCCGGAAACACTGGGCAATCACGACGGGCGACCCTGGCGGCAGCCGCGCACAGTGTAAACGAGATCCGCCGTTTCGGATCCCGGGTCTCCAGGCCCTTGGTGGCCGAGGCGCCGGCTGGAGGCGCTACCGAGGGTAGAATGCCCGTCCCATGCGCATCTCCTCGACGCTGATCGCCGCCCTGTTGTTCGTCCCTAGTCTCGCCCCAGCCCAGCAGGGCGCCGAAGGCCTCGGCGCCAAGCTGATGCAGGACGCTCGGTCAAGGCCGCGCTCGAGGCCGCCCGGGCCGACGAGGCGCGCACGCTGGCCGAGCAGGTGGAGATCTGCGAGGTGGAAGCGCCGCCGTTCAAGGAAGCCAAGCGCGGCGAGCTCTACGCGCGCAAGTTCCGCGAGCTCGGCCTGCAGAACGTGCGCATCGACAAGGTGGGCAACGTGCTCGGCGACCGCCCGGCCCGGCCGCGCGTCCGCACTTCGTGCTGGCGGCGCACCTCGACACCGTGTTTCCCGAAGGCACCAACGTCAAGACCACGCAGGAAGGCGCGATCACGCGCGGCCCCGGCATCGGCGACGACTGCCGCGGCCTGGCCGTGCAGCTCGCGGTGATTCGCGCGCTCAAGGCCGGCAACGTGCAGACGCCCGGCACCATCACCTTCGTCGGCAACGTCGGTGAAGAAGGGCTCGGCGATCTGCGCGGCGTGAAGCATCTCTTCAACGAGGGCCTGAAGGGCCAGATCGATCGCTTCGTGTCGATTGACGGCACCGGCCTCGGCATCACGCACATCTCGGTGGGCAGCCTTCGCTACCGCGTGACGTTCAAGGGGCCGGGTGGCCACAGCTACGGCGCCTTCGGCATGGTCAACCCGATTCACGCGCTCGGCCGGCCATGGCGGCGATCGGCGACTTCCAGGTGCCGAACGAGCCGAAGACCACCTTCAACGTGGGCCGCATCGGCGGCGGCACGTCGGTGAACTCGATCCCGTTCGAGGCCTGGATGGAGGTGGACATGCGCTCGGCCGACGCCGCGTCGCTGCAGTCGCTCGACGCAAGTTCCATCGCGCCGTCGACGACGCCGTCGCCGCCGAGAACGCGCGGTGGGGCAGCCGCGCGCTCACCGTGGACAAGGCGCTCGTGGGCAACCGCCCGCGGGCCGCGCCCGCCACGTCGGCGATCGTGCAGGCCGCGGCCTCGGTCACCAAGGCGCTCGGCTTCCCGGTGACCATGGACGAGGGATCGACCGACGCCAACTATCCCCAGAGCCTGGGCATCGCCGCCATCACGATCGACGGCGGCGGCCGCGGCACCGGCGCCATGCGCTCGACGAGGCCTTCGACTCGACCGACTCGTGGAAGGGCACGCAGCGCGCGGTGCTGCTCACGATCGCGCTCGCGCAGCAGTAGGGAGCCCGGTCGTCGTGAGCCCAGCGGCCAGTCGCCCCGACGGAATTGCACAATTCCCGCACATTCGGCTTGCGCGGTAAAGTTCCTTTGCTACAATGCCGACACTTTCGTTAGCGTGAAGTTTGCCCCTGCCGTCGGGGGAGTCTTCCCCTGATGTCATGAGATTCGCGAACCTGCGACGTCTTCGGCTGTGGAGCGCGGTGTGCGCCGCGCTGCTGGCGCTTGCCGCCGCGGCCCCGCGCCGTGCAGGCCGCCCCGCGTCGCGCCACCAAGGCGTCGTCCAGTTCGCGCACCGCCGCCAAGGCCACCCGCACCCCGGCCCGCGCCACTGCCGCCAAGCGCACGACGCCCACGCCGCGCCTCGGCGACCGCCCGTCGGCGCGCCGCCGCCCGGGCCAAGGCCGCCGCGCGCGCGCGCGAGGCCCGCGAGCTCGCCACGCCCGCGCTACAAGGTCGACGACCTGGGCCGCGAAGTGCCGGCGCCGCGCGCCGCGGCGGCCATCATCCTCGACCCCGAAACCAACGAAGTGCTGTTCGCCGAGAACGCGCAGGACCTGCGCTCGATTGCCAGCATCACCAAGGTGATGACGGCGCTGGTGTTCCTCGAGTCGCTGGCCGACCCGTTCCTGCCGGTGAAGGTCGAGCGCGCCGACGTCGCGCGCGCCTCCACCACCTACCTGCGCACCGGCTACACGGTGACGGTCGACCAGTTGCTGCACCTGCTGCTCATCGGCTCCGACAACGCCGCGGCCCGCGTGCTGGCCCGGGTGTCGCCCTACGGCTCCGAGGGCTTCATCGCCCGCATGAACGAGAAGGCCCGCGAGCTGGGCCTGGAGCAGACGCACTACGAAGACCCGTCCGGCCTGCTGTCGGGCAACGTGTCGTCGGCCTATGACCAGGCGCGGCTGATTGCGTATGCCTCGGCCGACGATCGGATCGGCGGGCTGATGCGCAAGTCGGAGTTCGACTTCACGCCGGCCAAGCGCAACGTGCACGTGTCGAGCACCAATCGGCTCGTGCGCACCGGCGAAATCGACGTGCTCGGCGGCAAGACCGGCTTCATCAGCAGCTCCGGCTATTGCCTGGCCACGCTGGTGCGCGTGCCCCAGACCGGCCGCCAGCTGGCCGTGGTGGTGCTCGGAGCCCGGTCGAATGCCGCCCGGTTCGCCGAGACCAAGCACCTCTACAACTGGGTGCACGCCCACGCCCAGACCGCCGCCGGGCCCGACGGCGCGCAGCCCCAGACCGCAGCACGTAGCCGCTCGCCTCGGCTAGTCGGTCTCGAATCCCTGCGCGGCCACGGCCTGATCGAGCGCCAGCGTCGCCACCGTGTCGAGCGCCATGAGCAGCGGCCGTCCGGCCCGCTTCACGTCGATGCGCCTTCAGATAGCGCTTGCACGCCTCGCACGCCGTGATCTGATACAGCCCGCCCTGGCGCCGAGAACACGCGCAGCCGTTCCGTGTCGAGGCAGCGGTGACAGGTGCGCGCCGCAAAGGCCCAGCGGCAATGGCACCGGCCGCACACGAGCACGCGCGCTCCCGCGGAGGGCAGGATGGCGAACGCGGGCGTGGCGCCGCACATCGGGCACGTGCCGAGCGTCCAGGCTTCGACCGACACGCGCTGCTGCAGCACCTCGGCGGCGCGGACCAGAAACGGCCGGGCGGCGAGGGCCAGCACGTCGGCCATGAGCGGGTCCACGACGCCCCCGGGCAGGCCGGCGCCCGGGCACCGCATCGAACCACTGGCGCACCAGGTCGGGCAGCGAGGCGTCGCGGCCGGCGTCGTGCAGACGCGGTGACGTCGCCGGCCTCGACCACGTCGTGCCGGCGCAGCACGTCCACCACCTGCCGGATGCGCAGCCGCAGCTCGCTCCAGTCGATGCCGAGCTGGTCGAGGTCGATGAGGCGCTGGCCGTCGGCGATCCGCGTGTGCAACTGCTTCGACGGTGACGTCGACCCACGGCGTGCCGATGCGCCGCTGCAGCCGCCGTTCGCCATCGAGGATCTCGCGTTCGAGAGCGACGGCGGGCGCCAGCTCCGGATGGGCCTCGGCCAGTTCGGCCAGGGCGGCGAGCTCGCGGGAGTCCGCACGCTCGCGGGGGGGAGTAGACACGGCAGTGATTCTACACAACCCCTGTGCGGCGCCCCTCGCCGCGGCGGCCTCGCGTCCGGTATGGTAGGGCATGGCTCGCCGTCTGCCGCCGACTCCCGTAAGGCCACCCTCCGTTGCCACGACGCCGGTGTTGCCGCGGCCCCGGCCCGGGCGCCTCCCGTCCCGCGCGCCTCGCGCCGCCCGGCACCCGCGTGCCGCGCCGCGCCAGCGGGCGTCGCGGACGCCGCGATCGCCGCGCGCCGCTTCGGGTGCTGATGATTGCGTCGGAGTGCGCGCCGTTCTCGAAGACCGGCGGCCTGGCCGACGTCGCGCCGGCGCTGCCGCGGGCGCTGGGCCGGCTCGGCCACGACGTCACGGTCGTCACGCCGCGCTACCGCGGCATCGCCGGCGGGCCAGTGGCGGACCGACGTCGAGGCCGTCGGTGGCCGGCACGCCGCTCTCGGCAGGCCTCTTCGAAGAGCCGCTCGGGCCGGGCGCGCGCGCGCTGCTTCGTCGACTGTCCGGCGCTCTACGACCGCGCGGGACTCTACAACGCAGGCCAGGTCGACTACGCCGACAACCCGCTGCGGTTCGCGTTCCTGGTGATTGCGGCGCTCGAGTGGGCGGCGCCGCGCCGAGGCGCCGATCGACATCGTGCACGCGCACGACTGGCAGGCCGGCCTGGCGCCGGCGTATCTGCGCCAGCACTTCGCGCGGCATCCGGCGCTGGCCGCCACGCCGTCGGTGTTCACCATCCACAACCTGGCGTATCAGGGCATCGTCGACAAGGCGTGGCTGCCGCGCCTCGGACTGGGCTGGGATCTGACTTCACGGTCGGCGGCCTCGAGTTCTGGGACCGCCTGAGCCTGCTCAAGGCGGGCTCAACTTCAGCGACGCCGTCACCACCGTGAGCCCGACCTACGCGGACGAGATCCAGCGTCCGGAGTACGGCGTCGGCTTCGACGGCGTGATGCGCGCGCGTCGTGACGCGCTCACCGGCATCCTGAACGGCATCGATGCCGACGACGTGGAATCCGGCCGCGCGACCCGCATCTGCCGCAGCCGTTCACGGCCGACGTCCCTGGCCGGCAAGGCCGCGGCGAAGGCGCGCTGCTCGAGGCGTTCGGGCTGCCGGCCGACGAGGCGGGCTGGCGCGGCCGCTGGTCGGCATCGTGTCGCGGCTGGCCGATCAGAAGGGCTTCGACCTGATCGCCGCAGGTGGCCGACGCCGCTGGCCGACCTCGGCGCCGCCTTCGTGGTGCTCGGCACCGGCGAGCGCGCGCTACGAGCACATGTGGCGCACCCTGGCGGCGCGGCGCCCCGATCGCTTCGGCGTGCGTCATCGGCTTCGACGAACGCCTCGCGCACCTCATCGAAGGCGGCGCCGACATGTTCCTGATGCCGTCGCGCTTCGAGCCGTGCGGCCTGAACCAGATGTACAGCCTGCGCTACGGCACCGTGCCGATCGTGCGCGCCACCGGCGGGCTGGTCGATACGGTCGCGCCCGTGGGACCCGGCGACCAGGCAGGGCACCGGCTTCCTGTTCGCCGACTACGCCGGCGACGCGATGCTGGCGGCGCTGGCCGAGGCCGTGCGCGTGTTCGCCGACCGCAAGGCCTGGACCCGCCTGCAGCAGAACGGCATGAAGGTGGACTTTTCCTGGGACCGGGCGGCGAAGGCCTACGTGAAGGTGTATAAAAGAGTGATCGCCGCCACGCGTGCACGCCGTCCGAAGGGTTCGGACCCGGCTCGAAACCGGGCCGGTGACCGGCATCACACTGTTGAGGGATTTATGGCTTCGGACAAGATCAAGACGCTCGGCGACGGAGACTTCGACGAGGCCGTGAAGAACGGCGTGGTGCTGGTGGATTTCTGGGCCGAGTGGTGCGCGCCGTGCCGCCGCCTGGCGCCGACCGTGGACCAGCTCGCCGAAGACTACGCGGGCCGCGTCACGGTCGCCAAGGTGAACATCGACGAGACACCCGGCGACGCCCAGCAAGTTCATGGTGCGCGGCATTCCCGACGCTGCTGCTGTTCAAGAACGGCGACCTCAAGGAAACCATCGTGGGCCTGGCCGGCAAGGACGACCTGGCCAAGATGATCGACAAGCACCTGTGAGCGCCGACACTCCTGGCGCTCATCCGCCACGCACCGCGCCGTCGTCGTCATCGGCTCCGGCCCGGCCGGACTCACGGCCGCGCTCTACGCCGGCGCGCGCCAATCTCAAGCCGCTCGTCATCGAAGGCATCGAGGCCGGCGGTCAGCTGATGCTGACCACGATGGTCGAGAACTGGCCCGGCTACCGCGACGGCATCATGGGGCCCGACCTGATGACCGAGCTGCGCGCCCAGGCCGAGCGCTTCGGCGCCGAGATCGTGCAGGGCGACGTGGCGTCGGTCGACCTCTCGGCGCGGCCGTTCACGATTCAGGTGGGCAAGACCGCCTACACCGCCGACGCGCTCATCGTCGCCACCGGCGCGTCGGCCAAGTGGCTCGACCTCGGCGTCGACAAGCAGCTCTCGGGCCGCGGCGTGTCCACCTGCGCCACCTGCGACGGCTTCTTCTTCAAGGGCAAGCACGTGGCCGTCGTCGGCGGCGGCGACACCGCCATGGAAGAAGCGATCTACCTGTCGAAGCTGGCGTCGCACGTCACCGTGATCCACCGCCGCGACACGCTGCGCGCCTCGAAGGTGATGCAGGACAAGGCGCTGTCAACGACCCGAACATCTCGTTCGTCTGGAACAGCGAGGTCATCGACATCAAGGACATCGACCAAGGGCGAGGTCACCGGCGCTGGTGCTGACCGAACACGCGTGACCGGCGCGGTCAGCGAGCTGGCCGTCGACGGCGTGTTCATCGGCATCGGCCACGTGCCGAACACGAAGCTCTTCAAGGGACAGCTCGACGCTCAACGAGAACGGCTACATCAAGACGCACGACGGCTCGCGCACCAGCGTGCCGGGCGTGTTCGCCGCCGGCGACGTGCAGGATCACGTCTACCGCCAGGCCGTCACGGCCGCCGGATCGGGCTGCATGGCCGCGATCGACGCCGAGCGCTTCCTGTCAGCGGACGTCGGGCCACTGAAGAGCAGGTGACGCAGTTGGACTAGCGGACTAGCGCCTCGACCTGACTCCCCAGTCCCTGGTCCCTAGTCCCCGTCCTAGTCAATCCAGCCGCCGCCCAGCGACCTCGTCGCCGTCGTAGAAGACCACGGCCTGGCCAGGGCGTCACCGCGGTCTGCGGCGCGTCGAACTCCAGCTCGGCGCGCCCCTCGTCGAGCGCGCGCACGCGCGCCGGCGCGGCGGCGATGGCGATGGCGGATCTGCGCGGTGACGGCCGTCCAGTCCGCCGGCGCGTTGCCGCGAGATCCAGTTCACCGTCGACGCCGTGAGCGTGGCGCGGTCGAGCGCCTCGCGCGGGCCGACCGTACCGACCTGCGCCGTCGGCGTCGATCGCCAGCACGTAGAGCGGCTCGCTCGACGACAGGCCCAGGCCCTTGCGCTGGCCGATCGTGAAGCGATGCACGCCGCCGTGCGTGCCCAGCACGCGGCCGTCGCCGTCGACGATCGGTGCCCGGCGCGGCGAGCGCCGGCGCCGGCGCGCTCGACGAACGCCGCGTAGTCGCCGTCGGGCACGAAGCAGATCTCCTGGCTGTCGGGCTTGTCGGCCACGCGCAGCTCCGAGCCGGTGCGCGTGCGCGCGCACCGTCGTCCTTGTCGAGGTCGCCGACGGGGAAGGCCGCGCGCGACAGCTGCGCCTGCGTCAGCGAGAACAGGAAGTAGGTCTGGTCCTTCGCCGCGTCGGCGTCCGCGCTGCAGGCGATACGCGGCCGTCGTCGTCCCGTTCGATGCCGCGCGTAGTGGCCCGTGGCGAGCGCGGTCGGCGCCGTAGCCGCCGGCGCGCGTCGAGCAGCTCGCTGAACTTCAGCTCGCTGTTGCAGTGCGCGCAGGGAATCGGCGTGCGGCCGCGCGCGTACTCGCGACGAAGTTCTGACTGCACGTGCTCGTGGAACTGCGACTCGAAGTTGACGATGTAGTGGGGGATGCCGATGGCGGCGGCCACGCGCCGCGCGTCGTGCAGGTCGTCGATCGTGCAGCAGGTGCCGAAGCCGCTGCCCGTCGCGCTCTGGTCGTAGAGCTGCATCGACACGCCGATCACGTCGTGACCCTGCTCGGCGAGCAGGGCCGCGGCGACCGACGAATCCACGCCGCCCGACATTGCGACGACAATTCGCATGACCTCTAAGCTAGCGAGTCCAGACGCAATCGAGCGGGCGCGAGGGGACGCCGGTCGACCCTTCCGGAAGGCCGAGATGCTTGTCGGATCTGGCGAGTCCTGAGGATCGGCTCGGTCTACGTCCGCCTCCGACGGTCGGTCAGGCTGCGCAGCTTCTCGACCAGCGGCGGCAGCACTTCGATGCACGCGATCGATGTCGGCCTCGGTGTTCGCCGCTGCCGAGGCTGAAGCGAATCGAGTTCGAGCGTGCGGCGCGTGCGGGAAGCCCATCGCCTTCAGCACGTGCGAGGGCTCGAGCGTGCCCGACGAGCAGGCCGATCCCGACGACACCGCGATGCCTTCGAGATCGAGCGCGATGAGCAGCGACTCCGACTCGACGCGGTCGAAGCTGATGTTGGTGGTGTTCGGCACGCGCGGCGCCGCGGTCGCCGTTGACGGCCGGTGCCGGGCACGCGCGCGAGCACGCCGTGCTTCGAGCCGGTCGCGCAGCGCGGCGATGCGCGGCGCGGCCTCGGCCGCCAGCTCTGCCGCGCGTACGTCGGCGGCGACGCCCATGCCGGCGAGCGCCGGCACGTTCTCGGTGCCGGCGCGGCGGTTGCGTTCCTGCCGGCCGCCGGTGACGAACGGCAGCGAGCCGCACGCCGCGCCGCACCCACAACGCGCCGGTGCCCTTGGGCCCGCAGAACTTGTGCGCCGACAATCGACAGCAGGTCGACGCCCAGCGCCTGCACGTCGACCGGCAGCTTGCCGGCCGTCTGCACCGCGTCGGTGTGGAAGAGCGCGCCGCGGCTGCGCGCCAGCGCGGCCAGTGCGGCGATCGGCTGCACCGTGCCGATCTCGTTGTTGGCGTGCATCACCGACACGACGGCGGTGCGTCGGTGAGCGCCGCGGCGCAGGGCGTCGGGCTCGACGATGCCGCGCTGGCCGACGGGCAGCAGGGTCACGTCGCCAGCCGCGCTTGGCGAGCGCCTTCATGGTGTTGCAGCACGGCTTCGTGCTCGATGCTCGACGCGATCGAGGTGCCGCCGGCCGCTGGCCTCGAGCGCCTCGGCCGCGCCGCGGATGGCGGCGTTGTCGCTCTCGGTGCCGCCGGCGGTGAAGACGACCTCCGACGGCTCGGCGCCAATCAGCGCGGCCACCGGCGGCGCGGGCGTCGTCGAGCACGGCTTTGGCCTGTTGCCCGAAATGGTGCACGCTCGACGCGTTGCCCCAGGTGCTCGCCGCCACGGCCGTGAAGCGCTCGAGCGCGGCCGGGACGAGCGGCGTCGTCGCGTTGTGGTCCAGATAGATGCGTGGCACTGCACACGGATCGTAGCACTCGCTCTAACCCTCAGCAATAAAAGGACTAGACAACGCATTTCGTCCGGTGCCTATACTGGCTGCGCTTCAGTCCAGAGCCCATCTCCCAGGTGAATCTCGGCGAGCAGCGCGGGCAGTCGTCTGCCCGATTGGGGAGGTTTCAGCAATGTGGAAGCGTGACGAGTCGGTCAAGCCGGCTGCACCGACACCGGCACCGGCACATGCGCCAGTAGCGACGCCGGCGCACGCACCTGCCGTCCCGAGTGGCGGCGATCATCGCCCGCAGATTGCGAGGGACAACGTGAATATCGGGAAGTCGGTCTTCATCAAGGGCGAACTGAGCGGCAGCGAAGACCTCACCATCGAGGGCAACGTCGAAGGCCGTATCGAGCTCAAGGACAACACCCTCACCATCGGGCCCAACGGAAAGATCAAGGCCGAGGTGTTCGCCAAGCAGGTCATCGTGCTGGGCGAAGTCACCGGCAACGTCACGGCGACCGAGAAGGTCGACATCCGCGACAACGGCTCGGTCGACGGCGACATCGCCGTCGCCGCGCGTGGCCATTGCCGAGGGCGCGCATTTCCGCGGCGCCATCGACATGCAGCGCGCCAGTCAGCCGGCCAGCAAGCCGGCGGCCAAGGAGCCGCACGCGGCGGCTCCAGCGGCGGCAGCCGCGCCCGCGACCGTCAAGGCCGGCGCGTAGCCGACGCACACGCGGCGAGGCAGGGGATCCCACCCCCACCCCCTCGTCCTGGAGCGGTTTGTGGCTGGTGGACTGAACGACCTCTTCTCGCGGCTCGGTGGACGGCGCGGCGAGACGCCCGGTGATACCGGTGCGTCCGCCGCGGCGGCCGAGCCCGATCTCATCTATCCCACGAAGGCCCTGCAGAAGTTCCTCGCCAACATGGCGGCCAAGCCCGCACCCGCTCTGCTCGATCTGGGTCCGGTCGTGGGCAGCAACGTCATCGTTCTTCGGCGAGCAGCTGGGCTGCCGCATTCGCGTCGAAGACGTCTTCGGCGACATCGAGCGGCATGCCGTGAACGGCACGCTCGACGCCTTGCCCGAGTATTTCCGCACGCGCTTCAAGAGGAGCCCGGCACGGTCGACGGCATCCTGTGCTGGGACGTGTTCGACTACCTCGATCGCGCCGGCGGCGGCGGCGCTGGCGACCGCGCTGTCGCCGCTGCTCGTGGCCGAGGGCTCGCTGCTCGGCTTCTTCAGCACCGCGTCGATGCCGGACGCGCGCAGTACACCAAGTACCTCGTCGTCGATCAGGCAACCTGCGCTATCGCACCTATCCCGGCACGCGCGTGCGGCAGCGCAGCCTGCAGAACCGCGACATCATCAAGCTGTTCGAAAGCCTGCGCGTGTCGGATTCGTTCCTGATGAAGACCAACATGCGCGAGATCATCTTCCGCAAGCCCGCGTACCTGGCGGGTCTCTAGCACGCGTCCGGCGCGTTCGCGGCGCCTGCGCTCATGGCTCGCCCGGTCATCGCCCTCCTCACCGACTTCGGCACTGCGCGACCACTACGTGGCCGCCATGAAGGGCGTGGTGCTGGGCGTGTGCCCCGACGCCACGCTCGTCGACATCAGCCACGACATGCCGCGCGCACGACGTGCGCGCCGGCGCGCGCGCTGCTGGCGGCGTGCTACGCCTACTTTCCGGCCGGCACGGTCTTCGTGGCCGTGGTCGATCCCGGCGTCGGCTCGGCGCGCCGCGGCCTTGCCGCCGACGTCGGCGACTACCGGTTCGTCGGGCCCGACAACGGCGTGCTCTCGGCGGTGTTCGCGCGAACGGCCGCCGACGCGCGTCGTCGAGCTGACCGAGCGGAAGTACGCGCGGCCCACCGTCAGCCGCACGTTCGAGGGCCGCGACCGCTTCGCGCCGGCCGCCGCCTGGCTCGCCAAGGGCGTGGCGCTGACCTCGCTCGGGCGCGCGCTCGAGCGACTTCGAGCGGCTCGCGTGGACGGCGCCCGTGGAATCGGCCGACGGGCTCGCCGGCGTCGTGGTCCACGTCGACCGCTTCGGCAACCTCGTCACCAACATCGACCGCCGCCGCGTCGAGCGCCTGGCGCGCGACGGCGCGATCGACGTGCGTATCGCCGGGCGCCAGGTGCCGCGCCTCGTCGCGACCTACAGCGACGCGCCGGCCGGGCGAGCTGTGCGCGCTCTTCGGCAGCACCGACCACCTGGAAGTCGCGGTCAACGGCGGCCACGCGGCCGACGCAACTGCAGGCCGGACGCGGGCAGTCCGGTCGCGGTGCGGCGGCCGAGCCTGTGATACGATGCGCGGTCGGCCTGTAAGTCTTTGTCCCACACGGGGTTGGCCCGTGTCGGCGTCGGCCACGGGGCCCTGCGGCTCCAACCGGACGGATATGGAATCAGACCTCTCCCTCGAGTTCCTTCGCGTCGTCGAACAGGCCGCCATCGCGTGCGCCCACACCATGGGCCAGGGCGATCGCCACGGCTCCGACCAGGCGGCCGTCGAAGCCATGCGCCGCGAGCTGGACACCGTGCCGATCGACGGCACCATCGTCATCGGCGAAGGCGAGCGCGACGAAGCGCCGATGCTCTTCATCGGCGAGAAGGTCGGGCTGGCGGGGAAGCGCAAGGACGACCCGCGCGTCTACGACAAGGTCGACATCGCGGTCGATCCGCTCGAGGGCACCAACCTGTGCGCGACCGGCGCGCCCGACGCCATCGCCGTGCTGGCCGCCTCGGACGAAGGGCGGCCTGCTGCACGCGCCCGACCTCTACATGGAGAAGCTGGTCGTCGGTCCCAGTGCCAAGCACCTGGTCGACCTCGACGCGCCGGTGCGCGACAACCTGCGCGCGATCGCCCGCAGCCTCGGCCGCCAGGTCGACGAACTCACCGTGGTGGTGCTCGATCGGCCGCGCCACGACAAGCTGATTGCCGACATCCGCGCCACCGGCGCGCGCATCCGGCTGATCGGCGACGGCGATCTGTCGGCCGGCATCGCCGCGGCGGTGTCGGGCAGCGGCGTGCACGCCGTGATGGGCACCGGCGGCGCGCCCGAAGGCGTGCTGACGGCGGCCGCGATGCGCTGCCTGAACGGCGAGATCTTCGCGCGGCTGGTCGTGGCCAAGCCGGAAGACGAAGAGCGCTGCCGCGCGATGGGCATCAAGGACCTCAAGCGGATCTACAAGTCGGCCGACCTGGCCTGCGGCAAGGACATCATCTTCGCCGCCACCGGCGTCACCGACGGCAGCCTGATCAAGGGCGTGCGGTTCTTCGGCGACGGCATCCGCACCAGCTCGATCGTGATGCAGAACAACCCGCATCGCATCCGCTTCATCGACAGCATCCAGGTCTACGCCGGGCCGTCGATTCGCATCCGCTTCTAGCGTGAGCGCCGAGCGCGACAGCGTGCCGGCCGCGGAGTTCTCTTCGCGGCGCAACGTGCTCGCGGCGGCGGCCGCCAACGGCATCGGCTTCGCCGGCTTCACGCTGGTGATGCCGTTCCTGCCGCTCTACATCCGCGAGCTCGGCGTCACCGACGTGGCGGACATCGCGCTGTGGACCGGGCTGACGCTCGGCGCCACGCCGGCCGTCACGGCCATCAGCGCGCCGCTCTGGGGCCGCGTCGGCGACCGCTACGGCAGCAAGGTGCTGGTCATCCGCTCGCTGGGCGCGTTCGTCCTCACCAAGGCCGCCATGGGGCTCGTGACGGCGCCGTGGCAGCTGTTCGCGCTGCGCGCGCTGCTCGGCGTGTTTGCCGGCTACGGCGCGCTCACCGTGTCGATGGCGGCCGAGTCGGTGCCGCGCGAGCGCATGGCCCCGGCGATCGGCACGGTGCAGATGGCGC
This sequence comes from uncultured Acidobacteriota bacterium, assembly GCA_963814395.1. Taxonomy (GTDB): domain Bacteria; phylum Acidobacteriota; class Vicinamibacteria; order Vicinamibacterales; family UBA2999; genus CADEFD01. The sequence continues at coordinate 516,018 of CAWFCS010000013.1, read as the reverse complement.
AGCGGCTCGGGCCGGCGATCGGCCCGGTGATCGGCGGCATGCTGGCGCCGCTCGTGGGGCTGCGCCGCACGTTCTTCATTGCCGCGGCGTTCTATCTCGTGGCGGTGCTGCTCATCGCGGCGGTCTACCGCGAGCCGCGCACGCGCCACGAGCGCGCCGCCACGCGCAGCCTGCGTGAGGTGTTCCGCGAACTTGCCGCCACGCCGGGCTTCTGGATGGTCTTCGTGGTGATCCTCGGCCTGCAGCTCGTCGACCGCAGCTTCGGTCCGATCCTGCCGCTCTACGTCGAACGCCTGGTGCCGCCGGGGCAGGTGCCGTTCGTGTCGGGCGTGCTGTTCTCGATTGCCGCCGTCTTCGCGGCGTTGGGACATCGCGTGGCGGCGCCGCTGCTGGGCCGCTGGTCGTCACGCGGCCTCATCACGTGGTCGGCGCTCGCCACCGCTGCCGGTCTGCTGCTGCTCGTGCAGGTGCCGTCGATTGGCGCGTTTGCGGTGGCGCTGGCGGTTGCCGGCGTGGCCATCGGCGTGGGCATGACGGCGGCCTACACGTCGGGCGGCGCGCTGCTGCCGCCGGACGCGCACGCCACCGGTTTCGGCCTGATGATGACCGCCTCGCTCATCGGCCTGGCCGCGAGTCCGATCGTCGCGGGCTTCATCAGCGGCCCCGAGCTGCGAGTGGTGTTCGAAGCCGACATCGTGCTGCTCCTGCTGCTCGCCGGCGCGGTGTGGACGTGGATGGGCAGAACAGGGACTAGGGACTAGGGACTGGGGCTGGGGGCTGGGGCGGGCAGCGTCTCGCATGCATGACTTGTCTTTGGAACGCGTGACGTCTACCCGCCCTAGCCCCCAGCACCCAGCACCTAGTGTCAGTGTGCGGGCGCGGCGGCCGAAGGCGCGCCGGGTGCGGCGTCGCGATGCGGCTCGTGCGGATTCCAGCCGAGCACAGCCAGCAGAACCGCGAAGCCCACCACATACGCGAGCGCCACGTGCCAGCCGTGCCGCAGCCATTGCCCAACCGACTTGGCCTCGGGAAACACGTTGGTGACAGCGACACCGGCGGACGAGCCGAACCAGATCATCGAGCCGCCGTAGCCGACGGCGTAGGCCAGGACGCCCCAGTCGTAGCCGCCCTGGCGCAGGGCGAGGGCGGTGAGCGGGATGTTGTCGAACACCGCCGACACGAAGCCCAGACCAAGCGCCGTTGGCCACGACGCGAGCGGCAGGCGCTCCACCGGCATCATCGACGCCGCGAGCACGAGCGAGAGCAGGAAGACAGAACCGGTGGCGGCATTCCGCAGCACCGACCACGTCGGGCTTCCGGTAGGCCGCTGTCACGAGGATGGCCAGCCACAACGCGAAGCCGAGCACCGGGAAGGCATTGGCCAGGTCGGGGGCCAGCGCGTTCACGCCGATGTTGGCGGCGAGCGCTGTGAGCAGCAGCACCGCCACGACGCCAATCCGGCCCCAGTCGATGGCATGGCGCGTGCGCCGACGCCGGCGCGCATCGGCGCGAAGGCGTGCTGCTGACGCGCGGCATACAAGCCGCTCACGAGCAGCGCCGGCACGGCGGCCACGTAGGCGTGCGTCACGTCGAGCGGCGACACGCCGTCGATCCACATCATCGTGGTGGTGGTGTCGCCGACGACGCTGCCCGATCCGCCGGCATTCGATGCGGCGACGATCGCGGCCAGGTAGCCGATGTGCACGGCCGGGAAGACGATCTTCGCCACGGTGGCGCCGATGAGCGCCGCGGCGATGTTGTCGAGGAACGACGACAGCACGAACACCAGCGCCAGCAGCGCGAAGCCGCCGACCCAGCCGTCGGGCAGCACGCGGGGCAGGGCCTCGGGCACGCCGCTCTCCTCGAAGTGCCGGGCCAGCAGCGCAAAGCCCGTGAGCAGCAGGCCCAGGTTGGCGACGATCACCCACTCGTGCGCCAGGTGCGCGCCGAGCCCGGCCAGGCCGGCGCCCTCGCGGAAGGGGCTGACCAACACCTTGTAGACGGCGATCGCCGCGAGGCCGGTCAGGGCGACGCGCAGCGTGTGATGGTGGAAGAGCGCCACGCCCGCCAGCGTGAGCGCGAAGAGCACGAAGTCGATGGGAATCTGGGGCACGCCGTCTCCGGGCAGACCACCGCCGGGCGGTCAAGTGTGCGATTATACGCGGGCAGGATCAGGACGCCCATGACCGAACGACGGCTCGCCGCAACCGAGCGCGCGGCACTCGTCGGGCTCGTCACCGGCGCGATGCGCCGGGCCGACGCGGAACAATCCCTCGACGAACTGGCCGGACTCGCCGAAGCCGCGGGCGCGGCCGTGGTCGTGCGCGCGCTGCAGGAGCGGGCCACCGCCGATTCGGCCACCTTCATCGGCAGGGGCAAGGCGCAGGCGCTCGCGCTGGCGTGCGCCGAGGCCAAGGTCGACGTGGTCATCGTCGACAACGAGCTGACGCCGGCCCAGCTGCGCGAGTTGCAGGAGGTCGTCGGCCTCAAGGTCGTCGACCGCACCCAGCTCATCCTCGACATCTTCGCCAAGCGCGCCCGCACGCGCGAGGGCAAGCTGCAGGTGGAACTGGCCCAGCTCCAGTACCTGCTGCCGCGCCTCGTCGGCGCAAGCAGCGCGCTGTCGCGCCTCGGCGGCGGCATCGGCAGCAAGGGGCCCGGGCGAGACCAAGCTCGAGATGGACCGCCGCAAGATCCGCACGCGCATCAAGGTGATCGGCGACGACATCGAGCAGGTGCGGAAGCGCCGCGGCCAGTTGCGCGAACGCCGCGACAAGGCGCTCGTGCCCACGGTGGCGCTCGTGGGCTACACCAACGCCGGCAAGACGACGCTCTTCAACCGCCTCACCAATTCCGACGCGGTGGCCTCCGACGCGCTCTTCGTCACGCTCGACCCGCTGGTGCGCCGCGTGCGGCTGCCCGACGAACGCGAGATGCTGGTGTCCGACACCGTCGGCTTCATCGATCGCCTGCCGCATGCGCTGGTGGCGGCGTTTCGCGCCACGCTCGAAGAGGCGGCCGAGGCCGACCTCGTCCTGCACGTGATCGACGCGTCGCATCCCGAGCGCGAGCGCATGATTGCCGCGGTGATGCGCGTGCTCGAGAGCGTCGACGCGCTGAAGGTGCCGCGTTTCGAGGTCTACAACAAGGTCGATCAGATGACCGCCGACGAGCGCACGGCGATCGAACGCAGCGACCCGGGCCGCTTCTGCATCTCGGCGAAGACGGGCGAGGGCTGTGCGGCGCTGGTCGACGCGATGGCTGCGGCGGTGGCGCTCGATCGGCAGCGGGTCACGGTGGAACTCGACCCCGACGACCCGGCCGACGCCGAGCGGCTGCGCTGGGTGTTCCGGCACGGCAAGGTCGTGGCGCAGGTCACCGTGGGCCGTCGCACGCGCATCGACGCCGATGTGCCGCGTCGTCTGGTGGGGCAGTTGCAGCGGCCGGTGAGCGCGGCGACGCCACAGGTACGACCCCCGCGCGCGAGGAAGGCCCGTGCGTAGGCTGGCCTGGGTGCTGGCGGCGTGCGTGGCCGTGGCGAATTGCGCCCCCGCCGCGCCGGTCAACACCGTGCCGGCCGCGCCTCGCTTCCCGGAGTTCGTCTATCCCGAGCCTCCGCCGGGCACGCCGGCGACCACCGTGGACCGGCTCGTGCGCGGCTGGCGGCTCCTGCAGGCCAACGACGTGGCGGCGGCCGAACGCGAGTTCAGCGCGATTCTGAAGTCCGCTGCGGCGTTTGCCCCGGCGCAGGCCGCATCGGGCTACGTGGAGCTGGCGCGCGACCGGCCGGGCAACGCGCTGCCGCACTTCGACGCCGCCCTGCCGGCTGACCGCGCGTATCGCGCCGGCGCTCGTCGGCCGCGGCCTCGCGCTGCTCGCCAGCGGCCGCGACGACGACGCGCTCGGCGAGCTTCGAGGCGGCGCTCGGCGGCCGACGCGAGCCTGCCCGATCTGGCCGGACGAGTCGAGACGCTGCGCGTGCGCGTGGCCGCAGGACCGCGTGGGCCGGGCCGAACGCGCCGCGGCCGCCGGACGCTGGGACGAAGCGCGCGCGGCGTATCGCGCGGCCATCCAGGCGTCGCCCGAGCTCGGCGTTCCTGCACCGCGACCTGGCGCGGATGGAGCAGGCGGCGGGCAGCGCCGACGTGGCGCTGGCCGAAGCGCGCGCCGCCATCGCGCTCGACGCCGACGACGCGGCGGCTCATCGTGCTCGTTGGCGACATCCTGGCCGAGCGCCTGGACGACCGACGGCGCCGTGGCGGCCTATCGCCGCGCGGCGGCGCTCGATCCCTCGCCGGCCATCGACGCCGCCATCACCCGCGTGCGCGAGCGCGCCCGCGACGCCGCGCTGCCGACGCAGTACCGCGACATCGCCGAGCGTCCCCAGGCGGCGCGGGCCGACATCGCCGCCCTGCTAGGCGTGCGGCTGGGGCCGGTGCTGACGCGCGCGCCGCAGCGACAGATGGTCGTCACCGACGTGCGCGGCCATTGGGCCGACCCGTGGATTCAGACGCGTCACGCGGGCCGGCGCGATGGAGGTGTTCCCCAACTACACCTTCGAGCCGTCGGCGCCCATGCGGCGCGGCGATCTCGCCGACGCGGTGAGCCGCGTGCTCGCCCTCATCGCTCCGGCCGGCTCCGCGACGGCCACGCAGCTGGGAGTCGCGCGCCGGTCGACCGTCAGCCGACGTGCCGCCCGGCCACCTGGCGTATCCCGCCGTGCGCCGCGCCGTCGCCGCTGGCGTGATGCCGCTGCGCGAGGGCGCGTTCGAGTTGCTCGCGCCGGTGACCGGGGCCGAGGCGGTCGAGGTGGTGACGCGGCTCGCCGCGCTCACCGGAGGGCGCGGATGAGCGAGCCGATCCTCACGCTGGCCAATCAGCTCACGCTGCTGCGGCTCCTGCTGATACCGGGATTCGTGCTGTTCGTCGTCTACGGCCGCTTCGGCTGGGCGCTCGTGACGTTTGCCGTGGCCGGCCTGACCGACGCGCTCGACGGCCTCGTGGCGCGGCGCGCCAACCAGCGCACGTCGCTTGGCGCCTGGCTCGACCCGGCCGCCGACAAGCTGCTGCTCGTCACCACCTTCATCGTGCTCACGCTGCCCAATCTCGGCCTGCCCAATCGCGTGCCGGTCTGGCTCACCGTGCTGGTGATCAGCCGCGACATCGCCATCGTGCTCACCGTGGCCATCGTCAACCTGGCCGTCGGGCCCGCGCACGTTCCGGCCGTCGCCGCTCGGCAAGGCCGCGACCGCGCTCTTCATCGTGACCTGCGTGGTGGTGCTCTTCTTCAACTATCTTGGCGTGACCTCGCCGGTCGTCGACGCCTTCGTCTGGGCGTCCCTGGCCATCACGCTGGCCTCGTCGGTCGACTACGTGTGGCGGATGTCGCGGATTGTGAACAGCTAGGGACAGGGACTAGGGACTAGGGACCGGCAGCCACAGCGAACGCGGCGCACGCCGAGGTATAGTCTCGGGCGGCGAAAGGACATCATCACGATGACGAGTGGGCTTACGCAGTACGCACGGTGGCTCGGGATGGTCTCGGTGCTCGTGACCGGGGCGGTGGTGGCAACGCGTGGTCAATCCGCGGCGCCGCCGGCGGCCGCGACCTCCACGGCTGGCCAATGGCGCACCTACAGCGGCGACCTGGCCAGCACGCGCTACTCGTCGCTGGCGCAGATCACCGCCGAGAATTTCGGCTCGCTGCGAATCGCCTGGCGATTCCGCACCGACAACTTCGGACCGCGTCCGGAGATTTCCCTGCAGGCGACGCCGCTCTACGCCGACGGCGCCATCTACGCGGCCGTGGGCTCCCGGCGCACCGCCGTCAGCCTCGACCCCGCGTCGGGCGAATTGCTGTGGAGCCAACGGTTCGACGAGCGGCCCCGCACCTTCCCTCGCGGGCTGTCCGGCCGCGGCTTGGCCTACTGGCAGAGCGGCACGACCCGGCGCGTGTTCATGGTGTCGCCGGGCTACCAGATGCTCTCGATCGACGCCACGACCGGGGCCCTCGATCCGGCCTTCGGCGCCAAGGGCGTGCTCGACATGCGCAAGCAGCTCGGCTACCCGCTGGAAGACGTCGAGAAGGCCGAGATCGGCCTCCACTCGGCGCCGATTGTGGCAAGCGGCGTCATCATCGTCGGGTCGGCCCACCTGGCCGGCGGCGCGCCGCCGACCAAGGAACACATCAAGGGCGTGGTCATGGGCTTCGACGCCCGCACGGGCAAGAAGCTCTGGGGCTTCACCGCCATTCCCGGCCACGGTCAGAAGGGCAACGAGACCTGGCTGAACGAGTCGTGGACCTACACCGGCAACGCCGGCTCGTGGGCGCAGATGTCGGCGGATGAGGCCGCTCGGCCTCGTCTACGTGCCGGTCGAGGCGCCTACCGGCGACTACTACGGCGGCCATCGCCCCGGCAACAATCTCTATTCGAGCTGGCATCGTCGCGCTCGACGTGAAGACCGGCACCATGAAGTGGTCGTTCCAGACGACGCACCACGACATCTGGGACTGGGACATGCCGAGCGCGCCGATCCTGGCCGACATCACCGTTGATGGCAAGGCCATCAAGGCCGTGGCCGTGCCCACCAAGCAGAACTACCTCTACGTGTTCGACCGCACCAACGGCCAGCCGGTGTGGCCGATCGTCGAGACGCCCGTGCCCAAAGGCGACCTGCCCGGCGAGTGGTACGCGCCGACGCAGCCGATTCCGAGCAAGCCTCCGGCCTTCGGCCGTCAGGGCGTGAAGATGGAAGACCTGCTCGACTTCACCCCTGAGCTCAAGGCCAAGGCCGAAGAGTTCGTGAAGGGCTGGCGCATGGGCAGCATGTGGGAGCCGCCGTCGGAACTGAATCCGGCGGCCGGCAAGTTGGGCACGCTCCAACTGCCGGGCTCGACCGGCGGTCCGAACTGGCAGGGCGGCTCGATCGACCCCGAGAGCAACATCGTCTACATCTACTCGAAGGACGAGGCCACGGCGCTGTCGATGGTGCGCGGGCGCGAAGCGCTCGAACATGGACTGGATCAACGGCGCGGGCGGGGAAGGCGGCCGCCGCTTGGCCATCGACAACCTGCCGATCATCCGCCCGCCCTGGGGCACGATCAGCGCCATCGACCTCAACAAGGGCGAACTGCTATGGCAGACCGTGCACGGCGAGACCGATGACGCGGTGAAGAACCACCCGGCGCTCAAGGGCGTCACCATCCCGCGCACCGGCCGCACCGGCCGTGTCGGGCGTGCTCACGACCAAGACGCTCGTGATGTCGGGTGACGGCGGCATGGCGACCCATCCCAACGGTCAGCGCAGCGGCATGTTCCGCGCGTATGACAAGCAGACCGGCAAGGAACTGGGCGCGGTGCCGATTCCCGGGCCGCAAACCGGCTCGCCGATGACCTACATGCACGAGGGCAAGCAGTACATCGTGGTGGCGGTGTCGGGGCAGGGCGCGGCCGCGGAGTTGATCGCACTGGCGTTGCCCGACGCGCCGAAGTAGCACAGGCGGTGCGCCCGCCGCGCGCCGGTGGGCCCACAGCCATGGCCATTCGCATCGTTCGGCTCGGTAGTGCTCGGCACGCCAAGGAAGGACTCCGCATCGGCACGGTGCGGCGGCCCCCGCGAGGCGTGCCGAAGACCGCGTTCGCGTCCGGGAACTGGTACGACGTGTGGTTCCCGACCCTGGCGCCGAGCATGGACACGATGAAACTCGGCCAGGCCGCCGAGACGCCGGCGCAGTGGGCCGCCTTCGTCAAGAAGTACCGCAGCGAGATGGCGACGCCGGAGGCGGCGCACGCGATCGCGCTGCTGGCCGCGCTGTCGCACACGACCAACCTCTCGGTCGGCTGCTACTGCGAAGACGAGACGCGCTGCCACCGCTCGGTGCTGCGCCAGTTGCTCGGCGAGCGCGGGGCAGTGATCGTCTGACGGGCCGATGACACCGGCTCGGGCGGGGCCGGTCGGCATCTTCCGGAGGCCGAGATGCTTGTGCGGTGTCTGGCGAATCGCGTAGGCGGTGCCCGCTGGCGCCTTCCGGAGGCCGAGATGCTTGTGGGGTGTCTGGCGAGGCCGTAGGAAGGTGCCAGCGGGCACCGCCTACGCGATTCGCTATAGCACCTTGGTGCGGAAGTACTCGATCGTCTTGGTGAGCCCTTCGCGCAGTTCCACCTTCGGCTCCCAGCCGAGCAGCGTGCGCGCCTTGGTGATGTCCGGCTTGCGCACCTTCGGGTCGTCCTCGGGCAGCGGCTGGTAGATGATCTTGCTGGTCGAGCCGGTCATCTCGATGATCGTCTCGGCGATCTGCTTGATGGTCATCTCGGCCGGGTTGCCGATGTTGATCGGCATGTTCTCTTTCGACAGCATCAGCCGGATGATGCCGTCGACCAGATCGCTCACGTAGCAGAAGCTGCGCGTCTGGCTGCCGTCGCCGAACACCGTCACGTCTTCGTTCCTGAGCGCCTGCGACATGAACGCCGGCACGGCGCGGCCGTCGCGCACGCGCATGCGCGGCCCGTAGGTGTTGAAGATGCGCACGATCTTGGCGTCCACGCCGTGGTAGCGGTGGTAGGCCATGGTCATGGCCTCGGCGAAGCGCTTGGCCTCGTCGTAGACGCCGCGCGGGCCCACCGGGTTGACGTTGCCCCAGTAGGTTTCCTTCTGCGGATGCTCGAGCGGGTCGCCGTAGACCTCGGAGGTCGAGGCGATCACGAACGCCGCGCCCTTGGCCTTGGCCAGGCCGAGCGCGTTGTGCGTGCCGAGCGCGCCGACCTTCAGCGTCGGAATCGGCAGCTCGAGATAGTCGATCGGGCTGGCCGGGCTGGCCCAGTGCAGCACGTAGTCCACCGGGCCGTCGACGTTGATGTAGTTGGTGACGTCGTGCTTGATGAACTCGAAGTCGCGGTTCTTGATGTGCGCGATGTTCGCCAGGTCGCCGGTGAGCAGGTTGTCGATGCCGACGACGGAGAAGCCGCGGTCGAGCAGCGCGTCCGACAGATGGGAGCCGATGAAGCCGGCGGCGCCGGTGATGACGACGCGTTTCGACATGGCGATGGGGCCTTTGCGTGACGCAGGGAACGGGGTCAGTAGGCGTGGCGCTGCGAGAAGATGCCGCGCACGACGGTGAGCCAGATGATCTTGAGGTCGAGCGAGACCGACCAGTTCTCGATGTAGTAGAGGTCGTACTCGATGCGCTTCTCGAGCGACGTGTTGCCGCGCCAGCCGTTCACCTGCGCCCAGCCGGTGATGCCGGCCTTCACCTTGTGGCGCAGCATGTACTGCGGGATGCGGTGCTTGAACTGCTCGACGAAGTAGGGCCGCTCGGGCCGCGGGCCGACGATCGACATCTCGCCCTTGAGCACGTTCAAGAACTGCGGCCACTCGTCGAGGTCGAAGCGGCGCAGCCAGCGGCCCACGTTCGTGGCGCGCGCGTCGTCGTCGTCGGCCCACACCGGGCCGGTGTCGTCTTCGGCGTTGAGCGGCATGGTGCGGAACTTGTAGACCGAGAAGGCGCGGCCGTCGAGGCCCATGCGCTCCTGCGAGTAGAAGACCGGCCCGCGCGAACTGCGCTTGATCAGCCAGGCGATGAACAGGCCGGGCACGGCCATGATGGCCAGGGCGAAAATCGAGATGGCGATGTCGAGCACGCGCTTGACGAACGCGTTCAGCGCCCTGCAGCGGGATGTCGTTGACGTTGATGACCGGCAGGCCGTCGAGGTCTTCGAGGCGGGCGCGCAGCGCGATGAACTGCAGCAGGTCGGGCACCACCTTGACGTCGATGCACTCGCGGCTGGCGCCTTCGACCAGGTCGAGCATCTTCACGTGCTCTTCCATCGGCAGCGCGACGTAGAGGTGGTCGATCTGCTCGCGCACCGCAATGTCGGGCGCTTCGGCCAAGCGTGCCGAGCAGCGGCACGCCGCGATAGCCCAGGTAGTCGCCGCCGGCGCGGTCGTCGACGAAGCCCACCACCTGATAGCCCAGCTGGCGGTGCTCGAACATCCGGTCGGCGACCATGCGGCCGAGGTCGCCGGCGCCGGCAATCATCACGCGGCGCAGGCCGATGCCCGACACCCAGCGCCGCTCGAGCAGCTCGCGCACGAACTTGCGTTCGAGGTAGCCGAGCACGATCACGCACACCAGGAAGATGGCCCAGACCAGCTGCGAGACCTCGTAGGTGCCGCGGCTCTTCACGTGGTCGGGCACGTAGTAGGCCTGGAAGTAGAGCGTGCCGACCACGCCAATCACCACGGCGAAGATGCTGCCGACCAGCACGTTGAAGAAGTCGTCGATGCGCGAGCGGCCGCGGCGCAGGCGGTAGAGGCCCTGCAGGTGGAAGCCCGAGCGGCACGATCACCGCCACGAACGGCAGCACGTCGAGGTACTGCGAGAAGGGCGGCTGGCCCTTGGTGATGTCGAAGAGGCCCGATTCGAAGCGAATGAGGTAGGCGAGCATGAACGCCACGGCGCCAATCGAGGCGTCGGTGAGCACGTGCAGGGCGACGAGCAGGCGGTTGTAGCGCCTTACCATCGCTGCCCTCGCGGCGCGGCCAGCACCTCGCCGACGGCGGCCCGGAACTCGGCGCGGAACCGGTCGTGGCTGAAGCGCTCGGCGTTGGCGCGAATGCGGTCGGCCGGCCAGGTGAGCGTGGCCGCGCGCGTGAGCGCGTCGCGCCAGGCCGGCACGGTGTCGTCGGCCACGAGCAGGCCGGTGACGCCGTCGATCACGGTTTCGACCGCGCCACCGCGGCCGAGCGCCACGCACGGGCGCCCGCAGGCCTGCGCCTCGACCGGCACGATGCCGAAGTCTTCCTCGCCCGGGAGCAGCACCGCCGCGGCGGTGCGGTAGCGCTCCCGCACGGCGGCGTCGTCGAGCCGGCCGAGCAGGCGCACGCCCGGGCCGCGCGCCGCCAGCGACTCGAGGCTGGCCCGTTCCGGGCCGTCGCCGATGATGTCGAGGGGCAGCTGAGCGGCGTGCGCGGCGGCGATGGCCAACTCCAAGCGTTTGTAGGGCACCAAGGCGGACACGATCACGAAGGTCGCTTCTGGCGCGACGCCGCCGGGCGTGAAGTACGTCGGTGTCGACCGGCGGATACACGATCGTCGACTCACGATTATAGTACAGCCCGATCCTCCGGGCAACATACTGAGAAATAGCGAGATAGCGGGTTGCGCGGCCGGCCGTGGCCTGGTCCCAGCGACCCATGCCGCCGCATCACCGGACGCAGCGCGGCGCTCGCCAGCCGGCCGACCTTCTGCGGCCCGAAGTAGGCGTCGAACTGGTCCCAGGCGTAGCGCATCGGCGTGAGGCAGTAACAGAGGTGCGGCACGCCCGCCGGGCACGATCACCGACTTGGCCACGCAGTGGCTGCAACTGACGACCAGGTCGAAGCCCCGAAAATCCAGGCGTTCGATCGCGGACGGGAACAGGGCAGGTAGTGCCGGTAGGCCTTGGCCACCAACGGCAGGTGCTGCGTGAAGGCCGTGTGGATGGGCCGGTCTTCGATGAGCGGCGACACCGAGCCCTTGACGTGCACCAGCGTGAAGAGCTCGGCCTGCGGGAAGATCTCGCACAGCCGCTCGAGGGCCTTCTCGCCCCCGCGCATGCCGGTGAGCCAGTCGTGGACCAGCGCGACGCGCATCAGGCCGGCTCCCAGCACGTGCCGGTAGACGGCCAGGGTGTCGGCGGCCGCACTTCGTCCACGAGAACTGCCGGGCGCGTGCCGCGCCCGCGCGCGATCAGAGTCCTGGCGCAGCGGCTCGTCGGTGACGGCCCGGCGGATGCCGTCGGCAATCGACGCCACGTCGTACGGGATCCACGAGCAGCGCGGCGTCGCCGGCCACCTCGGGCAGCGACGACACGTTCGAGGTGACGACCGGCGTCTCGTTGGCCATGGCCTCGAGCGGCGGCAGGCCGAAGCCTTCGTAGAGCGACGGGAACACGAACGCGCGCGCCAGACGGTAGAAGACGACCAGCGTCGCCGGCCGGCTGGAAGCCGAGGAACCGCACGTGCTTGTCGAGCCGGTGGCGGTGCACCGCCTGGCGCACCGACGGGTAGTTCGACGTCTCGTCGCCGATCACGATCAGCTTCAGGCCGTCGGGCCCATCGGCTCGCGCGGCGGCGAACGCCTCGATCAGGCGCTCCAGGTTCTTGTGCGGCTTGATGTTGCCGACGTAGAGCACGAACGGGTGATCGAGCTGGTAGCGCTGCCGCACGCGGTCGATGGCCGCGGCGTCCGGCACGCGCGGCAAAGCGCGCGTCGAGGCCGTTGTGGATGACCGTCACCTTGTCGGCGGCGACGCCGGTGTAGTGCAGGATGTCGCGCTTCGACGCCTCCGACACGGTCAGCACGCGGTCGGCCTTGCGCGCCGCCAGCGCGAATCATCGCGTGCGCGTAGACGAAGGCCGCGCGGCTGGGCAGATACTCGGGAAAGCGCAGGTGGATGCAGTCGTGAATCGTCACCACCGTGCGGCAGCGCGTGAGCGGCGGCAGCACGTAGTGCGGCTCGTGCAGCAGGTCGACGCGGGCGCGCGCGACGGCCAGCGGAATGCGCAACTGCTCGGCCGATCGAGTAGGGCTTGGCGCGATTCGGCGACCGCGCGGAAGTTGGGGCCGGCGCGCCGCGGCCGTCGCCGGCATCGGCGGCCTGGTCAGCAGCACGTACTCGGTGGCGGTGTCGAGGCGCGCCCAGCTCGTCACGAGGTTGCGGATGTAGGTGCCGATGCCGAAGTCGTGCAGCTTCCGGGCGTCGATGGCGATCCGCATGGACCGGGCAGTTTAGCAGTCGCGGCGGACATCGCCGCCGCGGCGTCGCAGCCACCACGCGAGCAGCGGCGCCCAGGCCGGATGGTGCTTCCGGTAGAAGGCCAGCTGGCTCTCACGCCGTCGCCGCTCGGTGGCGGCGGGCGCTGGCCGCCGGAGCGGCCGCGCAGGTGGCGCACCGTGGCCTCGGGCACGAAGCGCACGGCGCGGCCGCGGGCGCGGAAGGCGGCGCACAGGTCCACGTCCTCGGTGTACATGAAGTAGCGCTCGTCGAGCAGGCCGACGGCGTCGAGGTCGGCGCGCCGGGCCAGCAGGCAGGCGCCGCTCACCCAGTCGCGAGGGCCGGATTGCCGGGTCAGCGCGGGCCACGCGGGTCACGGCCCAGGCGCCGGCCCGCCTCGTAGGCGCGCATCAGGCGGCGCTGGCGTGAACTCGCCCCACGGGCTCATCATCGGGCCGAACGACAGCTCGGGCCGGTCGTCGCCGTCGACGAGCCGCGGGCCGACGGCGGCCGCGTCGGGATGCGCGAGCAGGCGCGCGCACCAGCGCCTGCAGTTGGCCGTCGGGTACCTCGGTGTCGGGATTGAGCAGCAGCACGAGATCGCTCGCGCGTGGCGCGGATGCCCAGGTTGTTGGCGCGCGCGAAGCCCACGTTGCCGCCGGCGTCGATGGCCCGCACCGTCGGCCAGTCGCGCCGCACCATCTCGAGCGTGCCGTCGGTGGAGCCGTTGTCGACGACGACGATCGTCGGTGGGGAAGGGCGCGGTGCGGCCGACCACGCTGCGCAGGCAGCGCTCGAGGTCGGCGCGCACGTTGTAGCTCACGATCACGACGGCGAGGGACGGCTCAGGCACCGGCCGCCTCCTCGATGTGCGCGAGCGTCCGCGCCGCCGCGTCGGCCCAGTCGTAGCTGGCGAGCACCGGCCCGGCGGCGCCGCGCAGGCGCGCGCGCGTCGACGCCGTCGTCGAGCAGCGTCGCCAGCGCCGCGGCCACGTCGGCGACGAGCGCGGGGCGTGTCGGCCACGCGCACCGCCGCCTCGCCGTAGATCTCGCGCGCCACCGGCGTGTCGAGCACGACCGGCACGGCCCCGCGCGCCATGGCCTCGAGGGGCGTGAAGCCGAAGCCTTCGTACCGCGACAGAAACGCGAAGACGGTCGCCTGGCGATAGAGGCCCGTCGAGCGTGGCGTCGTCGACCCAGTCGCGCAGGCCGGGCGCGGCCGTCGAGGCCGCGCGCCGCAGCGCCGCGGCAAATCCAGCGCGCGGCGTGGTGCGGTTCTCGCCGACGATCTCGAGGCGCGCGTCGGGTCGCGTGCGGGCCACCTCGGCAAACGCGTCGATCAGCACGTCGAGGCGGCGGCGCTGGAAGAGCGATCCGACGAACAGCACCATCGGCTCGCGCGTCGGCCGCCGGCGCCGTCGGCCGGCTGGCGCACGGCGATGTAGACGAGGCGAATCCGGGCGCCGTCGAGACCGATGTGACGCACGATCTCGGCTGGCGGAGAACGCCGACGGCGCGAGCACGACTGCGGCGCGCCGGGCCGACCAGGCGGTGATCTGGCGGCGGCGCAGGCCCTCGCGCCGCGAGAACCACTCGGGATGCGCGAAGAACGACACGTCGTGCACCGCCAGCGCCACCGGCGCCGGGCAGGCCAGCGGCGCGGTGTAGCCCGGGGCGAACAGCACGTCCGGGCGATCGGCGGCCGAGCGCGCGCTGGAAGTCCCACTGTTCCCAGCGCGTGCCGCCGCTGCCGGGCACGATGCGCAGCGCGTCGCGCCAACCCGTCGGGCAGGTGCGACGGCGCGGCATGCGCGTAGAGCGTCACGTCGTGGCGCCGCCGCATGCGCGACGGCGTGCCACTCGCGTGAGCAGCTCCGACAGATAGCGGCCGACGCCGGTGCGATGGCCGGTGAGCTCGCGCGCGTCGATGGCGATGCGCATCTAGCGGCGCTCCTGCCGCGCCCGCCGCGGCCGCCTCGTAGGCGCCCCACGTCGCCTCGGCGGCGCGCGTCCACGAGAACGAGCTCGGCGCGCGCCAGCCCCCGGGCGCGTCATGCCGGCGGCGCGGCGCGTCGTCGAGGCACGCCTCGAGCGCGTCGGCCCAGGCCGTCGGGCGCGTCGGGCGCGGCATAGAGGCCGGCGTCGCCCACCACCTCGGGCAGCGCGCCCACCGGCGACACGACGACCGGCACGCCGCACGCCATGGCCTCGAGCGCCGGCAGGCCGAAGCCCTCGTCGAGCGACGGCACGACCACGGCCCGCGCGCGGGCGTAGAGCGCGCGGCGCTCGTCGTCGCTCACGTAGCCGGCGAGCGTCACGTGGCCCGCCAGCGGCGGCGCCGCGCGCGCGCCACCCAGTCGTGCGCGGCCTCGGTGATCGCGGCCGGCCAGCACGAGCGGCGGCGCTCCGCCCGCCGCGACCGCAGCCGCGCGTAGGCGTCGAGCAGCACGCCCACGTTCTTGCGCGGCTCGAGGGTGCCGATGAACAGGAACGGGCCGCCGCTGCCGCGGCCGCCGCGGCGCGCGCACCGCGGCGGCCCACGCCGGCGGGCCGAGCGGCGTGCTCGGTGATCTTGTGCGGCCGGCACGCCGAGCTCGCGGGCCACGAGGGCGGCGGCGTAGGCCGAGCCGGCAATGACCTGATCGGCGCGCGCCACGTGCGCGCGGGCGCAGCGTGGCGAAGTCGCGGCGCACGGCGCCGTCCACCTGATCGGGCCGGTGCAGGAAGTGCAGGTCGAAGACCGTCACGACCTGCGCCGCGCGCGTCGCCGGCACGAGCAGCGGCGTCGGCGAGTGCACGACGTCGCACGGTCCGGCCAGCCACTCGATCGGCGGCCAGCCCAGCCGGTGCCACGCCCAGGTCAGGGCGCGGACGGGCACCCGCCGGTCGACGATGTCCGCGCCGGGCATGCTCGGCCGACACGCTCGGCGGCGACGCGGTCGGCCCAGGAACTGGAGAAGAGGGTCAGCGCGCGGGCCGGGCCGGTCGTGGCCGCCAGCGCCCGCGCCACCTCGTGCACGTACTCACCGATGCCGGTTCTGGCCCGGAGCGCCGGGCGGTAGTCCACGACGACGTGCACGCCGCGGGAACGGTACCACGACCACACGCGAGACGACAAGTCCTTGTGGGTCAGTATGTTGACACCATCTTTGGCGGATGGTACCGTGCCGGGTTTGCGCGAGCGCACCGTCGCGGCTCGCTGAGCACCGGGAGAGGCGCATGAAGGTCGCAGTGGTGGGCACGGGCTATGTGGGCCTGGTCGTGGGAGCGTGTCTGGCCGAGAGCGGCAACGACGTGATGTGCGTCGACAAGGACGAAGCCAAGGTCCGGATGCTGCGCCGGGGCAAGAGCCCCATCTACGAACCGGGCATCGAAGACCTGCTGCGGCGCAACAAGAGCGAAGGCCGGCTGGTCTTCACGACCGACCTGCCCAAGGCGGTGCGCCAGTCCACGATCATCTTCATTGCCGTCGGCACGCCGCAGGGCGAAGACGGCTCGGCCGACCTGCAGCACGTGATGGGCGTCGCCCGCCAGATCGCCAAGGCCATGAACGGCTACAAGGTGATCGTCGACAAGAGCACGGTGCCGGTCGGCACCGCGCAGAAGGTGCGCGACATCATCCGGCGCGAAACCACCCATCCGTTCAGCGTCGTCAGCAATCCCGAGTTCCTGAAGCAGGGCGCGGCGGTGGACGACTTCATGAAGCCCGACCGGGTCGTGATTGGCGCCGAAGACCCGCGCGCGGCCGATCTGATGGTGGCGCTGCACAAGCCGTTCACCCGCACCGGCGCGCCGATCATGGTGATGGACTGCGCCAGCGCCGAGCTGTCGAAGTACGCCGCCAACGCCATGCTGGCCACGAAGATCTCGTTCATGAACGAGATCGCCAACGTGTGCGAGGCCTACGGCGCCGACGTCGATCGCGTGCGGCAGGCGATGGGCTCGGACCGGCGCATCGGCCCGGCGTTCCTGTTCCCCGGCGTGGGCTACGGCGGCAGCTGCTTCCCGAAGGACGTCAAGGCGCTGATGAAGTTCTCAGCCGACAAGAAGTACGACTTCAAGATCCTCAAGGCCGTCGAGGCCGTGAACGAATCGCAGAAGCGGCTGCTGCTGCGCAAGATGGACGGCCACTTCAGCACGCTCAAGGGCAAGACCATCGCGGTGTGGGGCCTGGCCTTCAAGCCGAAGACCGACGACATGCGCGAGGCGCCGGCCATCCCGATCATCAAGACGCTGCTCGAGAAGGGCGCCAAGGTGCACGTCTACGATCCGGAAGCCATGACCATGGCCAAGAGCTTCTTCGGCGGCGCCGTCACCTATCACAAGAAGAACTACGACGCGCTGAAGGGCGCCGACGGCCTGGCCGTGATCACCGAGTGGCAGGAGTTCCGCGAGCCCGACTTCGCGCGCATGCGCAAGCTGATGAAGACGCCGGTGGTCTTCGACGGCCGCAACATCTATCAGCCCGAGCAGATGAAGGAACTCGGCTTCACCTACTACTCGGTCGGGAGGTAGCCAGGGTGGCGCGGGTGCTCGTTGCCGGCGGCGCCGGCTACATCGGCAGTCACACCGCCAAGGCGCTGCAGACGGCGGGGCACACGGTGGTGGTGCTCGACGATCTGTCTGCCGGCCATGTCGAGGCCACGCGCGGGCTGCCGCTCGTGCGCGCCCGGGTGCACGACACGGCCGCCGTGCGGGCGGCGCTCGTCGAACATCGCATCGACGCGGTGATGCACTTCGCCGCGTGGCTGGCGGTGGGCGAGTCGGTGCGCCATCCCGGCAAGTACTACGAGAACAACCTCACCGGCTCGCTGCTGTTGCTCGAGGCGATGGCGGCCGAGGGCGTGTCGCGCCTGGTGTTCTCGTCGACCTGCGCGGTCTACGGCGAGCCGCAGCACCTGCCGCTCACCGAGGACCATCCGACCGCGCCGGTGAACGCCTACGGCGAGTCGAAGCTCGCGGTGGAGCGCGCGCTTGCGCCATTTCGACACGGCCCATGGCCTGCGTTCGATCGCGCTGCGCTACTTCAACGCGGCGGGCGCCGACCCCGATGGCGAGCTGGGCGAGGATCACGACCCCGAGATCCATCTGATTCCCCTGGCCATCGACGCCGCTTCGCGGCGGCAAGGGGCTGCAGGTGTTCGGTCAGGACTACCCGACGCCCGACGGCACGTGTCTGCGCGACTACGTGCACGTGGCCGACCTGGCCGATGCGCATGTCACGGCGCTGGCGGCGCTCGAAGGCGGCGCGCCGTCGAACCGCTACAACGTCGGCACCGGCCGGCCGTGGTCGGTGCGCGAGGTCATCGACACGGTCGGCCGGGTCGTCGGATCGCCGGTGCCATGGACGGCGGCGCCGCGCCGCGACGGCGACCCCTCGGCCCTCTACGCCGCCAGCGAGCGGACGCAGGCCGAACTCGGCTGGCAGCCGCGCGTGAGCGACCTCGAGACCATCGTGACGCACGCGGCACGTGGCGCGCTGGCGCATCCGGAAGGATACCGGTCCACGACGGGACGCTGATGGACCCCCTGCTGCGCCTCCTCCGATACGCCCGGCCGCACCGGCTCGTCATCGGCGGCGCGATTGCGGCCATGCTGCTCTACGGCGCGGCCTCGGCGGCGCTGGCCTGGCTGGTCAAGCCGATCCTCGATTCCGGTGCTGCCGGCGCGCGAGTCCCTGGGCTTCGTGGCCGACCGCGCTCCTCGTCGTCTACGTGGCCAAGGGCCTCGGCAGCTTCCTGTCGAGCTACTGGATGGACGACCTGGGCCACCGGGTGGTGATGGCGCTGCGCACCGAACTGTTCGAGCACGTGCTCGGGCAGTCGGCAGCGTTCTTCGCGCGGCGCAGCACGGGCCAGTTGCTGTCGCGCGTGAACAACGACGTGGGCCAGGTGCAGCGCGCGGTGTCGGAGACGATCGGCGACCTGGCGCGCGAGACGCTCACCGTGTTCGGCTACGCCGGCTTGCTCATCTACATCGATGCCGGCCTCGCGCTCGTGTGTCTCACCGCGGCGCCGCTCGTGGTCTACCCGCTGTCGCGGCTGGGCAAGCGGCTGCGCACCGTGTCGCGCCGCAGCCAGGAAGCGCTCGAACGCCTGTCGCACGTGGCGGGTGAGGCGTTCTCGGGCCACCGCATCGTCAAGGCGTTCCTGGCGGAGGGACGCGAAGCGGCGAAGTTCCGCGCCGCGTCAGCTCGACCTGTACCGCATCAACATGAGCGTCACCGGCGTGCTGTCGCTGCTGCCGCCGCTCATGGAGGCCCTGGGCGGCGTGGCCGTGGTGGGCGCGCTGTGGTACGGCAGCGGCGAGATCGCCGCCGGCCGGCTCACGCCGGGCGAGTTCACGTCGTTCGTGGCCGCGCTGCTGCTGATGTACGGCCCGATCAAGAAGCTCACGCGCGTGAATGCCAACCTGCAGCAGGCCGCGGCCGCCGCCGAACGGGTGTTCGAGCTGCTCGACGCGCACACCGAGGTGGTCGAGAAGCCTGGCGCGATCGCGCTGCCGCCCTTCAGCACGGCGGTCGAGTATCGCGACGTCACCTTCGGCTACGAAGACGGTCACGGCAAACCTGTGCTGAGCGGCGTGTCGTTCACCGTGCCGGCCGGCCACGTGGTGGCCATCGTCGGGCGCAGCGGCGCCGGCAAGACCACGCTCGCCAACCTTCTGCCGCGCTTCTACGACGTGTCGGCCGGGGCCGTGCTGGTCGACGGCCATGACGTGCGCGACGTGACCATCGCCTCGCTGCGCCGGCAGATCGGCGTGGTCACGCAGGACACGGTGCTCTTCGACGACACGATCGCGGCTAATATCGCCTACGGGATGCCCGAGGCCAGCATGCGACGCGATCGAAGCCGCGGCCCGGGCCGCGCACGCCCACGAGTTCATCCAGGGACAGCCGTCCGGCTATCAGACGCGCATCGGCGAACGCGGGCAGCGCCTGTCGGGCGGCCAGCGCCAGCGGCTGGCCATCGCGCGCGCGCTGCTGCGTGACGCGCCGATCCTGGTGCTCGACGAAGCCACCTCGTCGCTCGATTCGGAATCCGAGCGGCTGGTGCAGGAGGCGTTGGCGGTGCTGATGCGGAACCGCACGTCGTTCGTGATCGCGCACCGGCTCTCGACCGTGCAGCGCGCCGACGCCATTCTCGTGTTCGATCGCGGCCGGCTGGTGGAGCAGGGGCGCCACGACGAACTGGTCGCGCGCGACGGTGCCTACGCCCGGCTCTATCGCGCGCAGTTCGCCGACGTCAAGCGGGCCGGCCGGGCCGCGACCGGGGCGCCACAGACATGATCGGGGCGACGACAGGGAGGACGGCCGAGCGATGATGAGGAGCATGACCGGGTTCGCCTCGGTGACCCACGACGACGAGCGCGGTTCGGTGTCGGTGACGGTGCGGTCGGTGAACCACCGCTTCCTGGACCTGCAGCTGCGCCTGCCGCCGCTCGTGGCCGAAGCGGAGCCGCGGGTGCGGGCGCTCGTGCAGCGCGGCCTGGCGCGGGGCCGGGTCGAGCTGCAGGTGTCGGTGCAGCCGCGCGGAGGACCCACGCCCGTGGTCGAGCTGAACGAGCCGTTCGTCACCGCGCTGACCAGCGCGCTGGACGCGGCGCGCGCGGCCGGTCTGGTGCAGGGGCCGCTCACGCCCGGCGATCTGCTGCGCCTGCCGCAGGCCCTGGCCATCCGCGAGCGGGCGCCCGAGGCCGAGGCCGGGGCGTGGTGGGCCGAGGCCACCGAAGCCGCCGTCGCCCGGGCGATCGCCGCGCTCGACGAGATGCGCACGCTCGAGGGCGGCCATCTCAGAGACCGACCTGGCCGCGCGCAAGGCGGCGCTCGGCCGTGCTCATCGGCGTGATTGCCGCGGCCGCCGAACAGGGCCGCGTGCACGTGGAGGAGCGGCTGCTCGACCGCGCGCGCGAGTTGAGTGCCACGGTGCCGATCGATCAGTCGGCGCTGGCGCAGGAAGT
Organism: uncultured Acidobacteriota bacterium; assembly: GCA_963814395.1. GTDB lineage: Bacteria > Acidobacteriota > Vicinamibacteria > Vicinamibacterales > UBA2999 > CADEFD01. The sequence continues at coordinate 495,304 of CAWFCS010000013.1, read as the reverse complement.
AGTGCGCGTGGCCCAGCGGTCGGACATCACCGAGGAGGTCACGCGCTTCCGCGTACATCTCGAGCACTGGGACACCCTCACCGACAGCGACGAGCCGTGCGGCCGCAAGCTGGATTTCCTGCTGCAGGAGATGAATCGCGAGATCAACACGATCGGCAGCAAGGCCGACGGCCTGCAGGTCTCCGAGCACATCATCGAGGCCAAGGCCGAGCTCGAGCGCATGCGGGAGCAAGTGCAGAATGTCGAGTAGCCGCGGGCTCCTCTTCGTGATTTCGGCGCCGTCGGGCACCGGCAAGACGACGCTGGTCGAGCGCCTCGTCCAGATCCTGCCGAACCTGCGGATGTCGCGCTCCTACACCTCGCGCGCGCTGCGCGCCGGTGAACGCGAGGGCGTCGACTATCACTTCATCAGCCGGTCGGCGTTCGAAGCGATGATCGCCGAGCACGCGTTCCTCGAATGGGCCGACGTCTTCGGCAACCTCTATGGCACGGCCGCGGCCGACGTGGAGCAGATGCTCGAGAGCGGCCAGGACGTGGTGCTGGTGATCGACGTGCAGGGGGCGCGGCAGGTGCGCCAGCGCGGCACCGATCACACGGCCGTGTTCGTGATGCCGCCCTCGTATCAGGTGCTGGAGCGGCGCCTGCGGGGCCGCAGCACCGAACCCGAAACGGCGCTGCAGCGGCGGCTCGAGACGGCGCGGGCCGAGGTGTCGAGCTACCGCGAGTACGGCTACGTCGTGGTCAACGACGACCTGGAGTCGACCGTGGTGCGGCTGCAGGAGATCATCGCCGCCGAGCGATCACGGGTACACCGCATGAATCGTGTGGCCGACGCCATCGTGCGGACGTTCTTCGTCGGCTGGAGCCGGCCCTAGGCCGGAAGGCAGGCACATGGCGCGCATCACCGTCGGCGTGAGCGGAGGCATCGGCGCCTACAAGGCGGCCGAGGTCGTCCGCGGGCTGCAGCAGCGCGGCCACGACGTCACCGTCGTGATGACGCGCAACGCGCGCCGGTTCGTCGGGCGAGCTCACCTTCGAAGCCCTCACCAGGCGCCGCGTGATCACGAGCCAGTGGACGCCCGGACTGAACGCCGAGATCGAGCACATCGCGCTCGCCACGGCCTCGGACCTGCTGCTGGTCGTGCCGGCCACGGCCAACACCATCGGCAAGTTCGCGCACGGCCTGGCCGACGACTTCCTGAGCGCGCTGTTCCTGGCCACGACCGCGCCGGTGTTGCTGGCCCCGGCCATGAACACCCACATGCTCGCGCATCCGGCCGTGCAGGAGAACCTGCAGACGCTGGCGCGTCGCGGCGTGCGCCTGGTGGAGCCGGGCGACGGCTACCTGGCCTGCGGGTGGGTGGGCAAGGGGCGGCTCGCCGAGCCTGACGAGATCGTCGAAGCGGCAGCGCGTCTGCTCGCGGCGGGCGGCAGTGCCGCGCCGGGCGGCCCACTGGCGGACGTCGCCGTGATGGTCACCGCCGGCCCCACCTTCGAGGACCTCGACCCGGTGCGGTTCATCGGCAACCGCTCGAGCGGTCGCATGGGCTATGCAGTGGCGGCCGCGGCGACGCGCCGCGGCGCGCACGTCACGCTCATCACGGGGCCCACCCATCTCGAGCCCCCCGAAGGGGCGACGGTCGTGCGCGTGCGCAGCGCCGCCGACATGCACGCGGCCGTGATGGCGCGGGCCGGCGACGTGGCGGCCGTGGTGATGGCCGCGGCCGTGGCCGACTACACGCCGGAGACAGTGGCCGGGCAGAAGGTGGCGAAGCAGGACGGCGGCTGGACCGTGCCGCTCACGCGCACCGTCGACATCCTGGCCGACCTTGGCCGGCTGCCCTCGCGGGCGAGCAAGCGGCCGGTGCTCGTGGGCTTTGCCGCCGAGACGCACGACCTGCTGGCCCACGCCGATGCCAAGCGTCGCCGGAAGGGCGTGGATCTGATCGTGGCCAACGACGTGACGCAGGCCGGGTGCCGGCTTCGAGGTGGCGACCAACGCGGTGACCTTCCTCGACGACGCGGGGAGCCGCGACCACGCCGGTGCTGCCGAAGGCCGACATCGCCGGTCCGCATTCTCGACCGGCTCGAAGCGCTGCTCGGCGCCGCGGCGCCGACGGTGGCCCGCTGATGGATCGCGAGACGCTGGCCGCACATCTCGAGTTCTTCGGCGAGCTCGGCGTCCGAGGGCATCAGCCGCGATGCGCTGTGGCGCGCCCGGGCTGACCGTGGTGCGGCCGGGGCCGGCGCCACCTCGTCGGAGGCCGCGCTCGAATCGCCCGAGGTGATGGCGGTGGCGGCCGCCGCAACCACGCCGGCGGCGGGAACGCCGGCCGAGGCGTCTGCAGACCCTGCGGGCGCATATCGGGCCGGCGTGCACGCGCTGCAAGCTGCACACGCTCGGCCGCCGTCAGGTCGTGTTCGGCGCCGGGAGTCCACAGGCGCGCCTGATGTTCGTGGGCGAAGCGCCCGGCGAGGACGAAGACAAGATCGGCGAGCCCTTCGTGGGCCGCGCCGGCCAGCTGCTCACGAAGATCATCGAAGCGATCGGCATGACCCGCGATCAGGTCTACATCGCCAACGTGATCAAGTGCCGTCCGCCCGGTAACCGCAATCCCGAGCCCGACGAAGTGGCGACGTGCGAGCCGTTCCTGTTCGAGCAGCTCGCCATCGTGCAGCCGCGCGTGGTCGTGGCCCTGGGCAAGTTCGCGTCGCAGTCGCTGCTGCGCACCACCGAACCGATCACCAAGCTGCGCGGCCGTGTCTTCGAGTGGCGCGGCGCGTCGCTCATTCCCACGTTCCACCCGGCGTACCTCCTCAGGAATCCCCCCGCGAAGCGCGAGGTGTGGGAGGACATGAAGAAGGTGCGCGAGCTGCTGCAGGCGTAGCTGCCCGTGCCGCGAATCGTGTCGGTGGCCGTGCCGGTGCCGGCCCTCGACGTGCTCACCTACCGGGTGCCCGACGACTGGCCGGCGCTCGTGGCCGGCGCCAGGGTGGACGTGCCCCTGGGCGCGCGCCGGGTCACCGGCATCGTCGTCGATCCCGCACCGCCCGCTCCGCCAGCGGCCATGCGGCTGCGCGATGTGCTGGCCGTGCGCGACGAGCGCGCGTTCGTGCCGCCAGGCCTGGTGGCGCTGGCCCTGTGGGTGGCCGACTACTACGTGGCCGGTCCGGGCGACGTGCTGGCGTCGGCGCTGCCTCCGCGGGTGCTCACGGGCGATGCGCGCACCTTCAAGCGACGGCGGATCGCCCTGCTGACCGCGCGCGGCGTGGCGGCCGCGGCACAGGCCGCCGTCGATCCGCGCTGCGCGCCGCCCGGTGACGGCGACCCGGCCATCACGCGGCTCGGCACCCGTCAGCGTGAAGCGCTCGCGCTGCTGGCCGGCGCGCCAGACGGCCTGCCCGCAGCGGTGCTGGCCGATCGCGGCATCGCCGCGTCGACCCTGACTCGTCTCGTGCAGGCGGAGCTCGTGGCCATCACGCACGAGACCGTCGTCCGTGATCCCTTTGCTGCACATGCGCTGGCGCCGGCGGGCGACGGACAGCCGCTCACCCTCACCGAGGAGCAGCGCAGCGCGCTCGACGTGCTCGAACCGCTGGCCGATACGGGCGAATACCGGGCGGCCCTGCTCAAGGGCGTGACCGGGAGCGGCAAGACCGAGATCTACCTGCACCTGGCCGACCGCGTGCGGCGCCACGGGCGCCAGGCGCTCATCCTGGTGCCCGAGATTGCGCTCACGCCGGCGGTGGCCGGACGGGTGCGCGCGCGCTTCGGCGACCGCGTGGCCATTCAGCACAGCGGCCTGTCGGACGGCGAGCGCCACGATCAATGGCATCGCGTGCGCGACGGCAGCGTGGATGTGGTCGTGGGCACGCGCTCGGCGGTGTTCTCACCGCTCGAACGCGTGGGCCTGGTCGTCGTCGACGAGGAACACGACACCTCCTACAAGCAAGACGAGACGCCCCGCTATCAGGGCCGCGACGTGGCCGTGATGCGGGCCAAACAACAAGGCGCGCTGGTCGTGCTGGGGTCGGCGACGCCGTCGCTCGAGTCGTTCCACAACGCGGCGCGCGGACGCTACATCCTCATCACCCTCGACCGGCGCGTGGCGGATCGGCCGATGGCCGCGGTGCACGTCGTCAACATGCGCGAGGAATGGGCCGAGGCCGGGGCCGAAGTGATCCTGAGCCGATCGCTCGTGAGCGGCATCGCGGCGCGACTGGCGGCAGGGGAGCAGGCGCTCGTGCTGCTCAATCGTCGCGGCGTGTCGTCGGCGGTGCTGTGCCGGCAGTGCGGCAGCACGGTGGAGTGTCCGCACTGCAGCGTGTCGATGACCGTGCATGGCTCCGGCGCGCGGGCCCGCGCGCGCTGCCACTACTGCGACTACGCGTGCGCCGTGCCGCCGGTGTGTCCGAAGTGCGCCGCGCCCTACATGGAGCACCTGGGCTTCGGCACGGAACGGCTCGAGATCGATTTGCGCGAGCGCTTCCCCGAGGCGCGCATCGGCCGCGTCGACCGCGACACTGTGGGCACGCGCGGCAGCCTGACGGCGCTGCTCGCGAAATTTGGCCGGCGCGAACTCGACGTGCTGGTGGGCACGCAGATGATCGCCAAGGGCCACGACTTCCCGTTCGTCACGCTGGTGGGCGTGGTGTCGGCCGACGTCGGCCTCGGCCTGCCGGATTTCCGCGCCGCCGAGCGCACCTTCCAGTTGATCACGCAGGTGGTGGGGCGGGCCGGGCGCGGCGAGCGGCCGCGGCGAGGCGTACGTGCAGACGCTGTTTCCATCGCACTACGCCGTGCGCTGTGGCTGCGCGCAGGACTACGACGCGTTTGCCGCCAAGGAGCTGGAGTTCCGGACGGCGCTGCGCTACCCGCCGGTCACGGCCATGATCAACGTGGTGGTGCGCGGGGACTCACTGGCGGCGGCCCTCGACGCCGCTCGCGAGCTGGCCGCGCTCGTGCGCGGGGCGGTGGCGGCGGCGGGCGTGGTGCTGCTCGGGCCGGCGCCGGCGCCGATCACCAAGCTGCGCGGCGAACATCGCGCGCAGTTCTTCTTGAAGGGCGGCGACCGCGCGCAGATGAAAGACGCGCTGCGGGCGGCGCTCGCGGCCAAGCCCGCACTGGCCCGCCGCACCGCGGTCGACGTCGATCCCGTCAGCATGCTCTGAGGCGGGGAAGGTCCGTGCCGACCGGTGCTACGGGCGGCGCGAGGCCGGTGCGTGATCCGTCACGATGCCGCCGATGGGCGTCACCGGCGCAGGCGTGAAGCACAACGCGAAGACCAGCGCGGCCGCGGCCGCCAGCGCCAGACGCGGTCGGCCGAGTGGCAGCTGGTCGTCGAGGGTCGGCGGGTGCTGCACGCCTGCCACCAGCAGCACGGCCATCATCACGATGGCCCAGGCCACCCAACTGATCGACACGAACGTGAGGCCGATGGCGACAGCGGCGGTGGCCATGGTGATCCAGCGGGCGCGCCGTCCGACCACGGCGTAGGCCAGGTGCCCGCCGTCGAGTTGCGCCAGCGGAAACAGGTTGAGCGCCGTGGCGAGCAGGCCGAACCACGCGGCGAGCGCCACCGGATGCAGGTTGAGCATCTGGCCGTCGGGCAGCGTGCCCCACACCACGGCTTCCATGGCGCGGAAGAGGAGCGGCTCGCCCAGTTCGATCATATCGAGCTGGTCGGGCACGGGCACCGGCACGAGGCGTGACAGCCACAAACCCGAGCACGAGCAGCGGCACCGCCACGACGAAGCCGGCGAACGGCCCGGAGGCGCCGATGTCGAACAGCGCGCGGTTGTGCGGAATGACGTCGCGAATGCGGATGAATGCGCCGAGCGTGCCCGTGAGGGGGAGCGGCGCAGGCAGGAAGTAGGGCAGCGAGGCGTCGACCCGATACCAGCGGCACGCCAGGTAGTGGCCCCACTCGTGGGCGCCGAGAATGGCCAGCACCGACAGGCTGAACCACAAGCCGCCGAGCCAGAACTGGAGGTCGGCGCACCGCCGGAAGGGCCTGGCCGAAATCGGCCCGGAACGCCACGTCGTGCCAGCCGCCGAAGTAGGTCGTGGTCACGAACGTGGCGGCGAGGCAGAGCAGGTGGACCAGTAGCGCATGGCCTCGCCAGCGCGGGCGCGACAGGGCGGGAATCGACGCGGACGCGGGCAGGTCTGAGTCCTGAGTCATGGCCCGGCGCCGGGTCAGCCGATGTTCTGCAGGTCTTTGCCGGGCTTGAAGCGGATGGTGCGGCCCGGCGGAATCTTGACTTCGCGGCCGGTGCGGGGATTGCGGCCGATGCCGCGCTTGCGGGGTTTCACCTGGAACACGCCAAATCCCCGCAGCTCAATGCGTTCGCCGCGCTGCATGGAGACACGCATGGCGTCGAACACCGCGTCCACGGCCAATTCGGCCTTCACTTTGGTGATCTCGGCCAGACGCGAGACCTCGTTGACGATGTCGACCTTGATCATCGAGTGGTTTCTGCTTCGGCCAGCGAGGTAACTATCATAGATAGAGTCACTTACGCTGTCAACGACGACGAAGGCCGCGGCCTGGGCCGGGTCGCTGCCACGCGAAAATGCGCCGTATTGCGCGTACACTGGTCGCCACCGTGCCCCGCGCGCTGCCCACAGTCGTACTCGTCGGCCGGCCCAATGTCGGCAAGTCCACGCTGTTCAACAGGATGACGGGCACTCGCCGCGCCATTGTGACGCCCATCGCCTGGCACCACCCGGGATGCCATGCGGCACCCTGTGCCGGTGGCTGACGGCGGCTTCCTGCTCACCGACACCGGCGGCATGTTCGGCAGCAGCCAGGACCCTCTGCACGAGCTGGTGGTCGAAGCGGGTCATCGCGCCCTCGCCACAGCCGACCTGGTCGTGTTCGTGGTGGACGGACGGGAAGGGCTGGTGTCGGGCGACCACGAGATTGCCAAGGCGGTGCGCGCCACCGGCAAGCCGGTCGTGCTGGCCATCAACAAGACCGACGACAAGCGCTCGATCGCGGGCGCCCTCGAACTCTACCGGCTGGGCTTCGACCCGGTCGTCGAGATGAGCGCCGAGCACGGGCGCGGCGTGGGCGACCTGCTCGACGAGGTCAAGAGCCGTTTGCCGGCGCCGGTCGACGACCAACGACGATGCCTCGACCGACGAAGAGGTGCAGCACGGCCGGCACACCCCCGGCGAACTCGCCGTGGCCATCGTCGGCCGTCCCAACGCCGGCAAGTCGTCGCTCGTGAACCGGCTGCTGCGCGAAGAGCGCATGATCGTGTCGCCGGTGCCCGGCACCACGCGCGACCCGGTCGACTCGATCTTCCTCTGGCACCGCAAGAAGATCCGCATCGTCGACACCGCCGGCATCCGCAAGGCGGGCCGCGTGGCGCGCGGCGGCGCCGTGGAGTCGCTGAGCGTGCTGCTGGCCAAGCGCGCCATCGCCGATGCCGACGTGGTGGTGCTGGTCGTCGATGCCATGGTCGGCGTGACCGATCAGGACGCCGCGATCGTCGGTGAAGCCGACGCGGCCGGGCGGGGCATCGTGATTGCCCTCAACAAGTGGGACCTGCGCGAGGACCACTCGCAGGAAGCGGCCCAGGCGGCCGACGACGACGTGCGGCGGCGGCTGCCGTTCATGGACTACGCGCCGATCGTCCACATCTCGGCGCTCACCGGCGATCGCACGCCGAAGCTGGTCGAGGTCGTGGACCGCGTGGCCACCGAGCGGCGCCGGCGCGTGACCACGCACGCCCTCAACGAGTTCGTGAACCAGATCACGCAGGCCCACCTGCCGGTGGCGGCCGGCAAGCGCTCGGTGCGCGTGCTCTTTGCCGCGCAGACCGGCGTGGCGCCGCCCACCTTCGTGATGTTCACGAACGTCGCGGCCGAGCTCCACTTCTCGTATATCCGCTACCTGACCAATCGCCTGCGCGAGGAGTACGGCTTCGCCGGTACGCCCATCCGGCTGCACGTGCGGCGCCGATCCGCGCACACGAAAGGGCCCGGAATCGCGATGATCGCCGTGCTATACTCCACACTTCCGCTGGTTGGCCGCCGTCGCGCCAATTGAGCGGAACGACGTGTATGGCGGCTCCGAAACTCGAGCGCCTCAAGGCTGCGGATGTCTGCCAGCTCGCTCAGGTGCAGCCTTATGTGCTGCGCTCGTGGGAGGCAGAGTTCCCGGACCTTGGCCAAGTGACGGCGGGAGGCCCCCGGATCTACGGCCGCGCGGATGTCGAGCGCGTGCTGCGGATTCGGGAACTGGTCTACGTCGAAGGACTCACGCTGGCCGGCGCGCGGCGCCGGCTGGAAGAGACGCCGTCGACGACCTGCCGACCTCGTCGATCGAGGAGTTCTCGCTCGTCGACGAGCAGACGCGTTCGCGGCTGCGCTCGGTGCGGCAAGGGCTGCAAGGGGTGCTGACGTTGCTCGAGCGGCCCCTCGGCGGGGCGCCGTTCGAGCTCGTGGCGACGGCCACCGACGCGGTGGCGGCGGCGCCGAAGGCGCGGCGGGCGCGGCGGTAGCACGACGACGATGGCAGTAACGACTTCCAACGGGATGTAGCGCAGCCTGGCTAGCGCGCCTGCTTGGGGTGCAGGAGGTCCCGGGTTCGAATCCCGGCATCCCGACCAACCCTTTCCCCACTCCGTCAGCGGCCGCCCGTCGGGCGGCGCGACACCAGCGGATCCAGATCGCATGAACAAGAACGGCATCCTGTCGGTGGTCATCGTGGTGGCGGCGGTGGTGCTCATCGGCATGTGGGTGCTGCGCACCGGGCAGCAGCGCGCCGGCGCCCGCCAGTTCGACTGCGCCGCGGCGCCCGCCGCGCCCTCGCAACTCGTGGTCGAGAAACGTCCCGGACGTCTCGGTGAAGGCCACGTGGCAGGCGCCCGGCGGCGCCGAGGCGCCGACCTCGTATGTCGCTCGAGTCGGGCACCGCGCCCGGCAAGAACGACGTCGGCACCTTCATCGTGCCCGCGTCGTCGACCGTCATGGAACGGCAAGGCGCGCCCGGCACCTTCTACGTGCGCGTCTATGCCCGTAACGCCTGCGGCACGAGCGCCCCGTCGAACGAAGTCGTCGTCACCTTGCCGTAGGGCCGTGGTCATGACCGCGGCTGCTGCGCGTGACGTTCGGCGTTGCCTGGGCCGCGCTGCTGGCGCTGCAGACCGCGCCGTCGGCCCAGCGTGGCCGCGGGGCTGCCCACGCCGGCGCATCGCCGACGTCGCGCTGCTCGACGCGACGGGCGCCCACCATTCGCTCTTCCACTTCAAGGCCGACAAGGGCCTCGTGCTCTATTCCCAGCGCGCCGGCTGCCCGATCGTGGCCGTCAACCTGCCGAAGCTCGCGGCGCTGCGCGCGCGTTTTGCCGCGCAGGGCATCCGCTTCCTGGTCTACAACAGCGCCGGCGAGACGCGCGACGAGATCCGCGCGTGGGCGAAGGAATTCGACGTCGATCTCCCGATCCTGCACGACACCGACCAGTGCTCCTCAACGAGCTCGGCGTCGACCGCTCGGGCGTGGCCACGCTCATCGACGCGAAGCGCCGGCGCATCGTGTTCCAAGGCGCCGTCGACGATCAGTCCGACTACGAGCACCAGAAGCCCGCGGCGACCAGGCATTTCCTGGCCGACGCCATCACGGCGCTCGTGGCCGGGCGGCCGGTGGCCGTGCCGGTGGCCGATTCGCTGGGCTGCCTCATGACGCCGCTGACGCACGACCAGCCGCTCGCCGGCAATCACTACGCCGCGCAAGGTGGCGCCCGTGATGCGCGAGAAGTGCGTCACCTGTCACCGCGCGCAGGGCGCCGGGCCGTTCGCCTTCTCGAGCTACGCGCTGGCGCAGCGCTGGGCGGCGATGACGAAGGAGACGCTGCTCACCGACCGCATGCCGCCCGCTGACGCCGACCCGGAGATCGGCCACTTCGCGTTCGAGCGCGGCCTCACAGGACCCGAGAAGCGCGATCTGGTGCGCTGGATCGACGCCGGCGCGCCGCGCGGCGAAGGTCCAGACGCGCTCGCCGATCCGGTGGTGCCAGGGGCGGAGTGGCCCGAAGGCCCGCCCGACCTCGTGCTCACCGTGCCGGCCTTCCGCGTGCCGGCCACCGGCGTGATCGACTACCTCTATCCGGAAGTGGCCACCGGCCTCACCGAGGACACGTGGGTGCGGCGCGTGGCGATGCGGCCGAGCCATCCGGCCGTGACGCATCATGCGTTTGCGTTCCTGCAGCCGGTGGACGAAGCCAAGCCGCGCTTCACGGAAGACGACTGGGTCGGCCTCTACTCGCCCGGCGTGGATGTGGCCACGGGCGGCCTCGCCGACACCAGCGGCGGCAGCGCCGCGGTGCTCGTGCCCAAGGGCGCGACGCTCTACCTGCAGGTGCACTACACCACCATCGGGCGGCCGGTCGACAGCACGATGCGCGTGGGCTTGTACTTCCAGAAGCAGACGCCGGCGCGCCGCATCCGCACGATGGGCATCACCTCCGACCTGAAGATTCCGCCGCGCGTGGCCGCGCATCCGATGTCGGTCAGCCACACCCTCACGGAAGACGTCGTGCTCTACGGCCTGTATCCCGCACATGCACTACCGCGGCAGCTCGGCGAAGTACACCATCGCGCGACCCGGGCAGGCGCCGGAAGTGGTGCTCTCGGTGCCGCACTACCGCTTCAACTGGCAGACCATCTACATGTTGCAGGAGCCGCGCGCGCTGCCGGCCGGCACGGTCGTGACCTTCAGCGGCACCTACGACAACTCCGCGGACAACCCGCTCAACCCCGACCCCACGAAGACGGTGCTCTTCGGGCGCCAGAGCTGGGACGAGATGTTCATCGGCTACCTGGTGTATGGCGTCCCGGTCCGCTGAGGCCGCCGAGCCCCGGCGCGATCAGCTCGACGGCCTGCGGGCATGGCTGTTCGTGTGCGTGTTCACCGTGCATCATCAGCTCGAGCAGGTCGAGTTCCTGACCTACTCGCTCTCCACGTTCTTCGTGATGAGCGGCTTCCTGATCACGCGCGTGTTGTGGATGTGCAAGGCCGAAACCCTGTGGGGCAAGCTGCGCATCTTCTACGTGCGCCGCGTCATCCGCATCGTGCCGGCCTACGCCTTCGTCGTGGCGCTTGCTGCTCATCTTCGACACGCTCGAGAACCCGGCGGCGTACGCCTTCTACTACCTCAACATCAAGTTGTTCCTCGTCAGCCTGCATCAGGAGCGCCCCGAGTTCATCACGTGGTGGAGTGCGTGGGACAAGCAGGACCTGCACCTGTGGTCGATGTCGGTGGAAGAGCAGTTCTATCTGCTGTTCCCGTGGGTCTACTTCCTGACGCCCGCGCGACGACTGGGCGTGGCGTTCGGCGCGGCCGTGGCGGTGGGGCTCGTGACCCGCACCTGGTTCATGCACTACTACCCGACGTCGTTCTACGGCTTCCTGCTGACCAGCTGCGTCGAGTACTTTGCGTGGGGCGCGCTCTTCTCGTATCTCGATCTGAACGGCACGCTGCCCGTCGAAGCCGGCGGCATGGTGGTCGTTGTATCTGCCGGTGGCGCTGACGCTGCTGCTCATTGCGCTCGAGTACCGGCTTGGGGCCGACGGCTACTTCCATCAGCAGACGTCGCACTTCCTTGGGCCGATCGCGCCGTTCCTGGGCATGGCCATGTGGGGCCTCTGGGTGGCCGACGCCCGCCTGGCGGTCGTGCGCTTCCTGAACTGGAAGCCATTCGTCTACTTCGGACACCTCAGCTATCCGATGTATCTCACGCACCTCACATTCATCTCATACTGTCAGCACAACCTCACGCCGCAGATCGCGCGCCTGGTCGACGGGCCACGGGCGCAGTATCTGGTGGCGTTCGTGCTGGCCTTCATCATGACCAGCCTGGCGGGCGCGTTCATCTGGCACGCCATCGAGGTGCCGGCCTCCCGTCTCAAGCGGCGGTTCCCGCTCGACCCGTCGCGCGTGCGCCGCACGGCCATGCCCGCTGGGGCTACGCCTCAGCCTGGCTGACGTCGCCGGACCGATCACGGTGATGCAGCCACGACGGGGCGACCACGTCGCGCACCTGCCGTCACTGGCCGTGGTGGCATTGGCCGTCGCCGTTGCGTGGCTGCCGCGGCCGGCCGCGTGGGTCGAACGGGTCTACGCGGGTACGCTCTATCCGGCGCTGCAAGCCGCCCTGACGACCGCGTCGAACGCGCTGCCGATCGCGATCTTCGATGTCGCGCTCGTGGTCGCAGCAGGTGGCGCCCTCTGGCTGTGGGTCGACGCCGTCGCGCGCGCACGACGCACGCGGGCGGTGCAGCCACTGCTGAGGGCCGGGCGCGTGACGGCCGTCGTGGTCGCTGCGGCCTACCTGTGGTTCGTCGCCGTGTGGGGACTCAACTATGCGCGGCCGCCGCTCGACGCGCGCCTCGGCCTGCCCGCGGCACCGGCCACGGCCGCCGAAGTGCTGGCATTGCTCGACGTCGCCGTCGAGGGCGCGAATCGGCACTACGAAGCCACGCACGCCGAGCGGTTCGTGCCGTATGACGCCGAGCGCGACATCGCGCGCGCCCTGCACGCAGTCGAAGCGGCGCAGGGGAGGCCACGGGCCACTGTGCCTGGACGTCCGAAGCCCACGCTGCTGGCGCCGTACTTCCGCATGGCCGGCGTGGATGGACTGACGGCGCCCACCGCCCTCGAGACCCTGCTCAACCCGGATCTCACAGACGCGGAGCGACCCTTCGTGCTGGCGCATGAGTGGGCGCATCTGGCCGGCCACGCGCCGGAAGCCGACGCGAACTTCGTCGCGTGGCTCGCCACGATGGACGCCGGCGCCGACGCCTCGTCGCGCTACAGCGGCTTCCTGTTCCTGGTGAGCGAAACGGCGGCGCAAGTGCCGCGCGAGGCGCGTCGCATGAGCTTGGAGCGCCTCGGCGACGGACCACGACGCGACCTGGACGCCATTGCCGAGCGAGCCCGGCAGCGCGTGGATGTCGTACAGCGCGTGGGCTGGCGCGTCTACGACGGCTATCTGCGTTCACAGGGCGTGCGCGAGGGCATCGTGAGCTACTCGCGAGTGGTCGACCTCATCGTGCGGGCTTCGCGCGGGTCACCGCTGAAGCCGGACGGCGCGGCCGTGCCCCAGGCGCTGCCCCCGCCGATGCCACAATAGGGCGATGACTGTCCGCGTCACCGTCTGCCGGTTCGTCGACCGCGCGCATCCCGATGGCGCGATCATCGCGGATGCCGCGCGGCGACTGCGCGCGGGCGAGCTCGTGGTGTTCCCGACCGAGACGGTCTACGGACTCGGCGCGCATGCGCTGGACCCCGTTGCGGTGGCGGGCATCTTTGCGGCCAAGGGCCGGCCCTCGACCGACCCTTTGATCGTGCACGTGGCGCACGCGGACGCGCTGGGGCAGTTGGCGCGTGACGTGCCGGCCGCCGCGCACGCCCTGGCCGCCCGCTTCTGGCCTGGTCCGCTCACGCTCGTGCTGCACAAGCGGCCCGAGGTGCCCGGCATCGTGACTGCCGGCCTCGACACGGTGGCCGTGCGGGTGCCGGCGCATCCGGTGGCGCGCGCGCTGCTCGTGGCCGCGGGCGTGCCGGTGGCGGCGCCCAGCGCCAATCGCTTCTCGCGGCCGAGCCCGACCACCGCCGCGCACGTGCTGGCCGACCTCGACGGCCAGGTGGATGTCGTCCTCGATGCCGGTGCCACCGACATCGGCGTCGAGTCGACGATCGTCGATTGCACGGTGTCTCCGCCGGTGGTGCGGCGCGCGGGCGGCGTGCCGTTCGATGCCCTGGCCGAGGTGGTGCCCGACCTGCGCGTGGCCGACAGCGTCACCGACGTGAGCCAGCCGCAGGTGGCGCCCGGTCAGTTGCTGCGTCACTACGCGCCCGACGCGCGGCTCACGGTCTACTCGGGCGAGACGGCGAGGGTAGTGGCGCGGCTGGCGAGCGAGGCGCGCGCGCACGTCGGCCGCGGCGCGCGGGTCGGCGTGCTGGCGCCCGAAGACGATCTCGTGGCCCTTGCGCCGGAGGTGGCCGCGGCGGCGGCGCGGGGACGCGTGGTGGTGGCGAGCCTCGGACCGCGCGACGATCCGGCCGCGGCGGCGCGCGCGCGTCTTCGGCGCGCTGCGGCGGCTCGACCTCGAGCGCGTGGACGTGATCCTGGCCTCGGGGCCGGCCCGGCACGGGCTTGGCGCGGCCGTCTGGGATCGGTTGCGACGGGCGGCCGAAGGCCGCGTCATCCCGGTGTAGCGCTGCGCGCTAGCGCTCGAAGCCTGACCAGTCGAGACGATGCTGGCGGCGCAGGTCGCGCAGCGTGCCTGGATAGACGCCGGCGCGGCGCGCCGCTTCCGTGACCTGCTGCATCGCGGTCGCGAAGTCCTGACTCATGCGCTGCATATCGGCCAGCCAGTACCGGGCAATTGCGATCGCCGCTGCTGAAGGCGATGGCGCGCCCGGCAATGGCGAACCAGGGCCGGTCGCCCTCGCGTGACGGCTGCGGCGCGCAGGTGCCGTCGAAGCGCGCCCATTGCGCGTCGATCTGCGCGGCGTGTTGTACGAGCCGCGTGATCTCGCGCGCGTAGGCCTCCTGGCCGCGCACCCGTTGTCCGTCGGCACTCCGGTCGTCTCCAAACGCCGGCACCGCCGCCGCCAGAGGCGGCTGGGGCGAGGCCGACGAGGTGGAGGATGAAGACGTGAGTGCGCGGCCGTCGAGCAGCGCGCGCACGTGATCGGCGGCCACGGCGAAGCCGAGCCCTTCGGCCCCGCTCCCCATCTTGAGCGTCGTGACGCCCACGACCGAGCCGTCGCGATCGAGCAGCGGGCCGCCACTGTTGCCCGGGTTGATGGCGGCGTCGGTCTGCAACAGCAGCACCGCGCCGGCCAGCCGGCGGGCGCTGACGATGCCGCGCGTGACCGTGCTCTGCAGGCCGAGGGCCGAGCCGATGGCGATCACCTCTTGGCCCGGCCGCACCTGGTCGGCACTCTTCAGCGCCAGCACGTGCGGCGGCACGGTCATGCCGGACACGCGCAGCACGGCCAGGTCCACCTCGGGCGCGGTGCGTTCCACGCGGGCCGTGCGCGTCGAGCCGTCGTGCAGGCGCACGCGTCACGGAGGCCGCGCGCCCCGTCACATGTTCGTTCGTGATGAGCGTGTCGGACGTGACGAAGAAGCCGGTGCCGCGGCTGTCGGGGGTTTCCACCATCACGACGGCGCTGGTCGCCCGCGCGACTACGTCTTCGACCGACAGCCTCGGGACGGAGGCGGGAAGAGCCGATGCGGGCGCGGCCGAGAGCGCGTCCGGCCCGCTCGACGCCGCCGCGGGCGATGCGCCCACGGATGATGGCGCGGCGGTGGCGTCCACGGCGGGCGCCTGCGGCACGGGTGCCGTGCCGGCTGGCGGCGCATCGACGATGAGTGGGGTGGACGGTGGCGGTGGCGGCGATTGCGACTGCCAGAGATACACGGCGCCAGCGCCGACCAGGAGCAGCGGCAGCAGCAGCGCCCAGGTGGCGGGCGTGAGCCTCGTCGGCGCGGCCGCGTCGGCGTCGTCAGTGTCCTGGTGGGCTGTACGGCTCGGGGCGATCTGCGCCGCATCGGCACAGATCGACATGGGACGGCACGATGCCGGTCGACAACGAGCGCAGGTCCAGGCGGCGGAGGAGGACGGCATCAGAGGCGCGGCACCGCGCCTCCGTCATATCGGCATGGTGAGCATGGCGCGACAGCCGCTGCCCTCGGGCGCCGGATCGAGCGTGAGCGTGCCGCCGTGCGCTTCCGCGATCTGCCGGCAGAGCACCAGGCCGATGCCCGAGCCGCCGGCCTTGGTCGTGAAGAACGGCACGAACAGGTTGGCGGTCTTGGGCGGCCCCGGGCCGTCGTCGTCGACCCACAGGTCGACGCCGCGCGCCGAACGCTGCCAGCCCACCACCACGCCGCGGCCGCCGTGTTCGAGCGTGGCCTCGGCGCCGTTGCGCAGCAGGTTGATGAGCAGCTGCTCGAGCTGGTCGCCATCGGCCTGCACGGTCAGGTCGGGCCCGGGCCTGACCGACACCGGCACGCGCGTCTCGAGTCCGGCCACGCGTTGCACCAGCGGCTTGAGCACGACCGCGGTCTTCCGGGGCGAGCGGCAGCTTGGCGAGGCGCGCGTAGGCGGCCGTGAAGCGGCCGAGCGCGTCGGCGCGCGATCCGATCACTTGCAAACCGCGCCGCAAGTCGTCGGTCAGATCGACCGGCGCGGGATCGCGCTGCAGCAGGGCGTCGAGCGATCCAGCCAGCGACTTGATCGGGCCGAGCGAGTTGCCGAGCTCGTGGCCGATCACGCGAATCAAACGCTGCCACGCCTGGCGCTCCTCTTCGCGGAGCGGCCGGCTCACGTCGGCCACGACCAGCAGGTCGTGGCGCTGTCCACCCAGACGGAAGGTGGTGCGGCGCACTTCCCATCGGCCGGTGCCGCCTGGCAGATCGAGGTCGACGACGCGCGGCGCGTCGCCGAACCAGGCGTCGATGGCCAGCGTGTCAGCGGTGTGGCCGAGGAGCTGCTCGGCCGGCCGGCCGAGCAGGCGCTCGCCGGTGCGGTTCACCAGCCGCAGCCGCCGTTCGGGATCGAAGGCGAAGACCGCCACGTCGATCTGCTCCATCACGGTGCGCAGCAGCGCCGTGGCCTCGACCGCCCCCAGGCGCTGCTCGTGCAGCGTCTCGGCCAGCGCGTTCACCTCGGTCATCACGTCGCCGAGCGGATCGCCGGCCGAGGCGCTGCGGCCGCGGATCGAGAAGTCGTCCTCGCGCAAGGCGGCCACCAGATTGGCGAGGGTCTGCAGCGGCGCGACGATGTGGGTGCGCAGGGCCACCACGGCGCCCACGGTCGTCATTGCCAGCAGGGTCGCCGCCGTCCAGCGCAGCTTGGCGGAATAGTCGCCGGTCCAGAGCAGCAGGAGCGCGACGGCAAGGGGCGGCCCCGCGGCAGCGAGCGCCAGGGCCACGGCATGCTGGTCGAAGCGAAGACGGTTCACTCGCTACAACTTATACCGTTCGAGTCGTCGATAGAGGGCGCTGCGCGACAACCCCAGGGCGCGCGCGGCGTGGCTCACGTTGCCGTGCCGGGCCATGGCCTTCTTGATGAGGAAGGCCTCGACGTCCTCGAGGCTCATGTCTTCGAGCCGGCCGCTCGGCACGCCTTCGACCCGCAGCCCCAGATCCGAGGCGCGTATTACCGAGCCCTGCGCCATCAGCACCGCGCGCTCGATGGCGTGGTCGATCTCGCGCACGTTGCCGGGCCAGCGGTGGTCGAGCAGCAGCTGCAGGGCCGCCGGTTCGAAGCCGGTGATGGTCTTGCGGTAGCGCTGCGTGTGGAGCTGCAGGAAGTGCTTGGCGAGCAGCGGGATGTCTTCGCGCCGGTCGCGGAGCGGCGGCAGATGGATGTCGATGGTGTTGAGGCGGAAGAGCAAATCCTGGCGGAAGCGGCCGGCCTCGACCTCGGCCGTTCAGATCGGCGTTGGTGGCCGAGACGATGCGGACGTCGACCTTGCGCGTCTTCGATGAGCCCACGCGTTCGAACTCGCCCGACTCGATGACGCGCAGGAGCTTGGCCTGCTGGCTCGACGGCACGTTGGCGATCTCGTCGAGGAAGAGCGTGCTGCCGTCGGCCAGCTCGAAGCGGCCGATGCGATCGGCCTTGGCATCGGTGAATGCCCCGCGCACGTGGCCGAACAGCTCACTCTCGAAGACCCCCTCGGCCATGCCGCCGGCGTTCACCGTGACCATCGGGCGGGTGGCGCGCGGCGACACCGCGTGGAGCGCCTGCGCCACGAGGCTCTTGCCCGTGCCGTTCTCGCCGCTGATGAGCACGTTGGCATCGGACGGGCCCACGCGAGCAATCACGTCGAGCACGGGCCGCATGGCCACTGATTCGGCCAGCAGCGGCGAGCGGCCGTCGGCCATGAGCGCCTGGTTGGCGAGCAGCAGTCGCCGGCCCAGGCGAATCGCGCGGCCGAGCGCGGTCTGCGTGCGCACGATCGCGAGCAGGCGGTCGTTGTCCCACGGCTTCTGCACGAAGTCGCGGGCGCCGCGCCGCATGGCCTCGACGGCGACGTCCACCGAACCCCAGGCGGTCATCACCACGACCGGCAGCGACTCGTCGGCCAGGCGGATGCGGCTGAGCAGGTCGAGGCCTTCGTCGCCCGAGGTGGTGTCGCGCGAATAGTTCAGGTCGATCAGCACGACGTCGTAGTCCTTGAGCTCGATCGCGCGGGCCACCTGCGCCGGCGACGACGCCGTGTCGATCACGTAGCCTTCGGGCTTGAGCAGAAGGCGCAGGGCCTCGAGCACGTCGGCCTGGTCGTCGGCGATGAGGACTCGCGACGGCAGATCAGGCTGCATCGATCACCCAGCCGTCCTTCAACTGGATCACCCGCTGCCCGTAGGCGGCATTCACCTCCGAGTGCGTGACCTGCACGACGGTCGTGCCCTGCGCGTTCAGCTTGGCGAAGAGCTCCATGATCTCGCGGCCCTGGTCGGAGTGCAGGTTGCCCGTGGGTTCATCGGCCAGGATGATCGACGGGTTGGCCACGACGGCGCGCGCGATGGCGACGAGCTGCTGCTGTCCGCCCGAGAGCTGGTTGGGATAGAGGTCTTTCTTGCCGACGATGTTGAAGCGATCGAGGATGTCGCCCACCATGGCCTGGCGTTCGCCGCGTTTCACGTCGCGGTACGACAGGGGAAGGTCGATGTTCTCGTAGACGGTGAGGTTGTCGAGCAGGTGATAGCTCTGGAACACGAACCCGATGTGCGCCTTCTGCAGCCGCAGCCGGTCTTTCTGGGCGAGCGCGTGCACCGGCTGGTCGTGCAGCCAGTACTCGCCGCTCCAGGCCGAGTCGTGCATGCCGAGGATGTGGAGCAGCGTGCTCTTGCCAGCCCCCGACGGACCCATGATCGAGACGAAGTCGCCCTGGGCGATGTCGGCCGAGATGCGCCGCAGCACGAACGTCTGGCTGAGGCCGTGGCGGTAGGATTTCTCGATGGCGGACAAGCGGATCATGGGCGGAACTCTGGTGTCGAGGTGTCGGGGTGCCGACACGACAAAGCCCGGGGCGCGCGCGCGCAACCCGGGCCTCGGCGCGGTGAGCGGGGGCCGCCGGGTGCGTGGATCAGGCCGAGCGTGGCGACGTTGTCTTCCACGACCCGGCCGTCGAACAGATGCACTTCGCGATCGGCGTGCGCGGCGTAGCGCGGGTCGTGCGTGACCATGCAGATCGTGGCGCCGCCGCGGTGCAGCTCCCGCATCAGGTCCATCACCGCCTCGCCGTTCTTCGAGTCGAGGTTGCCGGTCGGTTCGTCGGCCAGCAGGATGGAGCGGCTGGCCGCCCACGGCGCGGGCGACGGCGACGCGCTGCTGCTGACCGCCCGAGAGCTGCGAGGGCAGGTGCTTGGCGCGGTGCGCCATGCCCACCCGGTCGAGCGCGGCGTTGGCGCGCTCGCGCCGCTCGGCCGACTTCATGCCGCGGTAGATGAGCGGCAGCTCCACGTTCTCGAAGACGGTGAGGTCGCCGATCAGATTGAAGCTCTGGAAGATGAAGCCGATTTCACGGTTACGCACGCGGGCGCGCTGCGACATCGGCAGGTCGGCCACTTCCTGGCCGTTCAGCCAGTACTTGCCGTCACTGGGCGAGTCGAGCAGGCCGAGAATGGCCAGCAGCGTCGACTTGCCGCACCCCGACGGCCCGGAGATGGCCACGTACTCGCCCTGCTTGATATCCATGTGGATACCGGACAGCGCGTGGGTTTCCACCTCGTCGGTCAAGAACACCTTCTTGATTCCGTCGAGCCGAATGAGGGACGGGGCGGGCTCGGACATCGTGGCTCCTTCTCGAGAACAGGGACTAGGGACCAGGGACTGGGGACCAGGAGATGCCTGACCTCGCCCCTCACCGTCTATCGCAAACGCACGCGGCCGAACGCGTCCCAGGCGGACATGTCCGACAGCACCAGTTGGTCGCCTTCCTTGGCGCCGGTCTTGATTTCAATCGTGTTCACCGAACTGCGGCCCAGTTGCACCTGCACCCGCTCCGCCTCGCCCGTGCTGGCGCTGACCAGGAACAGGCCGACGGCGCTGTTCTCCTGCCCGAACGCCGGCCGTCCTACGTACAAGACGTTGTCGAGGCGGTCGAGTTCCACGGTGCCGTCGACCGACAGGTCCGGCCGGGCGCCGCGGGGCAGCTCGCCTTCGAGCGTGATGTCGACTGTGACGGTGCCGTTCTGCGCGGCCGGATCGATGCGCGCCACCTTGCCGGCGATGATGCCGTTGCGGGTGTCGACCTGCGCGAGCTGACCGATGGTGAGGTCGCGCGCCTGTGTTTCCGCGATCCGCAACTCGGCTTTGAGGCGCGTCGGGTCGGCCACACGCGCCACGTTGGTGCCGGGCGCCACCTGCTGACCCACTTCGACCGGCACCTGTTCGAGCACGCCGCTCATGCCGGCGCGCACGCGCAGCTGATCCACTTGCTGGCGGCGCAGCGTGAAGAGCGTGCGGAGCTGCTCGACGCGCGCCTGCTGAGCGAGGAGCTGGGCGCGCACGCTCTCCTCCGACACGCTCACGCGCTCCTTTTCGAGCTGCGATCGCGTGCGCAGCGACTCGGAACGCACGGTTGACTGCTTCAGGATCAGGCTCGAGACCAGGCCGTCCTTGGCCAGGTCTTCGTTCACCTCGCGCTCGAGCCGCGCCTGTTCGAAATCGGCTTCCACGGTGGCGGCGATAGAGCGCTGATTGAGCCGCTCGGTGTCGAGCCGCGCCCGCAGGCTCGCCAGGTCGGCTTCCGATGCGCGCAGCTGCGTTTCGGCTTCGAGCAATTGCTGCTGCAGTTGCGGATCGGCCAGTTCGAGGATGACGGTGTCGGGCGTGACCTGCGCGCCGGGGCGCAGGATGATCCGTTCGACGCGGCCCTGCGTGGCCGAGGGCAGCCAGCGCCGGGCTTCGTCGACCGGCACGAGCGTGCCCAAGCCGCGCACCTGGCGGATCAGCTGACCGCGTTTCACCGTGTCGACCCAGACCGTGGCTCGCTCCACGGTAGGCGCTGCGGGTTTGAGGCGCGAGAGCGCCACCGAGACGCCGGCCACGACGAGGATGGCGGCGGCACCGATCCAAATGCGGCGGACCTTCTTCTGGCGGGCTACCGATGCGGGACGCTGGATGTCCATGAACTCGAATCGCTCCTTAGACGGCCGAACCTGACAAAAGGATGGCCCGCGCCGAGGTCCGACGGTCCACCAACGGCAGTCTGTTACTCAAACGCCGTGCCACGGCCTATTCTGCGCGAACTGATTGATACAACGAGGCTTTTCGCATGGATGTTCCGAGTCGGGCATCGCCGCCTTGTCCGGAACTGGGACGAGGCGCCCCACGGTGGGACGGCCAGGAATGCAGGGACTAGGGACTAGGGAGTAGGGACTAGGGACTAGGGACTGGGGACCAGGGTGAGGCCCGTGATCTCGCGCCACAGATCTGGTTCAGTGAGGCCCTCGGTGGCGATCAGGAGCACGCGCGGAGCGGCCTGCGGAGCGCACGTGTCGAGCAGCGCCCGGGCCTCGGCAGACTCCGTGGCCGAGAGCAGCGCGGCGAGTCCGGCAGCGCCTGAAGTGCCGACGGCCATGGCGGGATCGCCCGGCTCGGGGTGGGCGAAGCGGCGCATGGCCGCACGGCACCAGTGGTCCTCCACGGCGACATAGCCATCGACGAGCTCGGCGAGCACCTCGAAGGCCAGCGGCGAGACCTCGCCGCAGCGCAGGCCCGCCATGATCGTGGTGAGCGGCCCGGCCACCGCGACCGGTGCACCGGCGCGCGCCGACGCCTGCACGCAGGCAGCGCAGTGCCGGCTCCACGGCCACGAGCGCGGGCCGGGTGTCGCCCAGATGACGCGCCGACCAGCTCGCCACCGCGGCCAGCAGGCCACCCACGCCGGCCTGCACGATCATCACGTCGGGCGGACCCTGGCCGGCCCACGCGGCGGCGGCCTCGTCCATCACGCGCGTGTAGCCCAGCATGATGTCGCGCGGGACTTGCTCGTAGCCCGGCCACGACGTGTCGGACACGACCAGCGCGCCGGTGCGCGCCGCGTCGTCGGCGGCCAATCGCACCGCGTCGTCGTAGGTGCCATCGACCCGCACCACCTCGGCGTGCTCCGAGCGGATCGCGTCCACGCGTGTTGGCAGCCACGTCGCGGTCGAGGAACACGCGCGCGCCAAGTCCGGCGTGGCGCGCGGCGCGGGCCACGGCGCGGCCGTGATTGCCGGCGCTGGCGCACACGAGCGTCGTGCACGCCAGCGAGTGCGCCGCGAGCGGCCAGCTCGTGCACCGCAAACTCCACGCCGAGGCTCTTGAACGCCGGCAGGCCGAAGCGCTGCGTTTCGTCCTTGACCCACAGCGCGCCGAGGCCGAGCCGCGCGGCCAGGCCCGGCAGCGACACCAGCGGCGTGGGCGTCACGCGCGTTGTGAAGAACGCGCGCTGACGGGCATACTCTTGGTCGGTGAAGAGGCCGGTGTCGCCGGAGCGGCGGCCGGCCGTGGGCACGAATGTGGTGGGCATGGCGGCGCCTCGTGCCGGCAAGTATAGCGAGGCGCGCCCGGCGCGCCGCGGAGCGGAGTGAGATGACGCAACGACGCGGCAACAGGTGGCATGGCTACGTGGTGATGGCGGCCCTCATGGGCGGAGCCGCGTGCGGGTCGTCAGCGCCGACCTTCGACCTGCTCGTGAAGGGCGGCGAGGTGATCGACGGTCGCGGGTCGCCGCGCACGCGCGCCGACATCGGCGTGAACGGCGACCGCATCGTGGCCCTCGGCGATCTCTCGGCGGCCAGCGCCACCACTGTGATCGATGCCACGGGCCGGATCGTGAGCCCCGGCTTCATCGACGTGCAGGGGCAGTCGGGCACCACGCTGCTCATCGACGGCAACGGCGAGAGCCATCTACGCCAGGGCATCACGAGCGAGATCATCGGCGAGGGTGACTCGCCGGCTTTCTGGTCGCCCAAGACCGCGAGCCCCGAGGCGCTGACGCGCGCCGGCCAGGCCGTGGATTGGACGTCCTTCGACGAGTACTTCGCGCGACTCACCACGCGCGGCATCGCCATCAACCTGGGCACGCTCATCCCGGCCACGCTCGTGCGCAACGAGGTGATCGGCATGGCCAACCGGCCGCCCACGGCGGAGGAACTGGCGCGGATGGAAGCACTGGTGGCGCGGGCCATGGCCGACGGCGCCTTCGGCCTGTCGAGCGCGCTCATCTACGTGCCTGGCTCGTTTGCGTCGACCGAGGAATTGGTGGCGCTGGCGAAGGTGGCGGGGAAGCAGCGCGGCATCTACGTGACGCACATTCGCGGCGAGAGCTTCAACCTGTTCAACGCGCTCGACGAGGCGCTGCGCATCGGCAGGGAAGGCGCCTTGCCGGTCGTGATCTTCCACCTGAAGGTGGGCGCGCGGGCGAACTGGGGGCGCATGGGCGAAGCGCTGAAGAAGATTGCCGACGCGGCTGCAGCCGGGCAGAAGGTGTCGGCCACGATGTATCCCTATGCGGCCGGCGGCACGCGGCTCGCCGCCGTGCTGCCGCTCTGGGCGCAGGAAGGCGGCACCGAGGCGATGCTCGCGCGCCTCGCCGACCCGGCCCAGCGCGCGCGCATCCACACGGAAGTGGAGACCACGACCGACGGCTGGGAGAACCTGCTCATGGCCGCCACCTTCGAGGGCGTGCAGGTGGCGTCGGTGCCGGCCGACTACGACCAGGCGGTAGTGGGCAAGCGGCTCAGCGAGATCGCCGCCGCCCGCAAGGCCGACCCGTGGGACGTGCTCTTCGACGTGATCACCGGCACCAAGGGACGCGCCGGCGCGCTCTTTCACATGATGAGCGAAGACGGACGTGCGCACCGGACTCTCGGCGCCGTTCGTCACGATTGGCACCGACTCGGCGGCGATCCGCGCCGAGGGTCCGCTCGCGCAAGGGCAGCCGCATCCGCGGGCCTACGGCACGTTTCCGCGCGTGCTCGGCAAGTACGTGCGCGAGGAACGGGCGATGACACTCGAAGAAGGGGTGCGGCGCATGACCGGGCTGGCGGCCGAGCAGTTCTCGATTCGCGATCGCGGCGTGGTGCGCGCAGGGCCACTACGCCGACCTCGTCGTGTTCGACCCGGCGACCATCGGCGACCCCGCGACCTACGAGATGCCGCATCAGTACGCGCGGGGCATCGACTACGTGGTCGTGAATGGCGCGGTGGCGGTGACGCCGGCAGGCGTGACCGGGACGCGTGCGGGGCGTCCGCTCTATGGGCCGGGGCGGACGCGGTAGCGCCATGTCACACGTGCTCTGTCGCGGCGCCGGCGGATCGGTCACGCTGCCCGATCCGCGCACGATCATGATCGACCGGCAGGACGGCGGCCAGCTCGTGGTCTATCCGCCGCGCCGCGTGTGGGACCGCACGGCGCTCGATGTGGGCGAACTCACGCAGTGGAACCTGCTCGTGGCCGCCACGGCTGCGGCCATGCTCGAGACGTTGCCGCAGCTGCGCGACGGCTGTGTGAACTACTGGGACGCCGGCAACTGGGCACTGAACGCCGAGGCGCCGCCCGTGGGACCGAAGGCCGGACCGGAGCACCGCGTGCTGCATCAGCATCTCGTGGGGCGCAGCCCCGGATCGACCGATCCGTCGTGGGCGTGGGGTGAATCGCCGTTCTTTCCTCGCTTCAGCGACCGCTATCGCATGGTCCGAAGGCAAGGCGCCGTTCACGCCGGCCGAGTGCGCCGCGCTCGTGGCGCGTCTGTCGCAGGTGCTGGTCGAGCGCTACGGCGTCGTCGATGCGGCCGCGGGTGCGGCAGCCTGCGCCCAGTGCGGCTATCCCACGCCGGCCGTCGACCTCGCGCCCGTCACGGGCGCGTGCCCCGGCTGCGCGACGAAAGGCCCCCGATGATTGCGCCCGCGCTGGTGGTGTTCGATCTGGTGGGCACGACGGTGCAGGCCGACGACGCCGTGCCGCGCGCGTTCACGGCGGCGCTGGCGGACGAAGGCGTGGTGCTGACGCCGGCGCAGCTGCACGCCGTGCGCGGCGCCACCAAGCGCCTCGCTCTTCGGCAGCTGCTCGCCGCGCACGACGATGCCGACGCGCGCGCGGAACGCGCGTATCAACGCTTCCGAGCCGAGCTGCGTGCGCCTCTACACGCCCGACACCGTGGCGCCGGTGGCTGGTGCGGCCGAGGTGATCGCTGTGTGTCGCGCACACGGAGTGAAGGTGGCCCTCAATACGGGCTTCGATCGCGACCTCACCGCGCATGTGCTGACGCTGCTCGGCTGGCGCGACGCGGTGGACACGGTGGTGTGCGGCGACGACGTGACGGCTGGCCGTCCCGCGCCGTATCTCATCTTCCACGCCATGGAGGCGACGGGCGTGATCGACGTGGCCACGGTGGCCAACGTCGGCGACACGGTGCTCGACCTCGGCGCGGGCGCCCATGCCGGCGTGCGCTGGAACATCGGCGTGTGGACGGGCGCGCACGACCGCGCCACGCTGGCGGCCGGTCCGCACACGCACTTGTGCGCGTCGGTGGCCGACGTGCCGGAGATACTGGGACTGGGCTGAGCGAAGGGCCTCACGAGCGCGCGCGCTGGGCGCTCGACGATGGACCGTCAACTCGCGGGCGGTCGTTGAGTCATCATGATGCGCGAGACGACTGAAGCCCGAACGCCGCGACACTGAACACATGTCTCCGAACCAGGAGAAGGCCATGGCCGAGGATCACCGCGACGTACCACCGACCACGCTTCCCCCGCGCACGGATCCGGCGGATCAGTCTCATCAGCACGTGGTGGTCCGCGTCGACACGAGCGGGTTGTCGGATCGCGGGCTGAGGCGGACCAGCAACGAGGACCATTTCCTCGTAGCGCAGCTCGACCGCACGTGGCGCACGCTGCAGACGAACATGCCTGCCGACGCGTTCCCCTCGGCCGTCACCGACAGCATCACGGCGCAGATCGTGGCTGACGGGATGGGCGGTGCCGTTGGCGGGGCGGTGGCGAGCCGCACCGCCATCGCGACGTTCGTGGACATCGTGCTCCGCACGCCGGCCCTGATCTTCCGGCTCGACGAACAGAACACGAAGGACGTGCTGACACGCATGTCGGCGCGCTTCGAGCAGATGAAGCAGGCGCTGGAAGAGGCGGTGCGCGTGGACCCCACGCTGACCGGTATGGGCACCACGATGACGCTCGCGATCAACTTCGGGGCAGACCTGCTGGTGGCGCACGTCGGCGACTCGCGCGCGTACCTGTTGCGACAGGGGCACCTGGAGCGCCTGACGCGGGATCAGACGATGGTGCAGTCGCTGCTGGACCAGGGGGCGATCTCGGCGGAGGAACTGGCCCACCACCCGATGCGACACATGCTGGCCGGCGTGCTCGGCTCGAAGGGGAAGCCGATCAACGTGGAGTTGCGTTTCATCGGCCTCGAGGATGGGGACCAGGTGCTGGTGTGCAGCGACGGGCTGACGGAGATGGTCGCCGAGGCGGTCATCGCCGACGCGCTCGCGGCCGCCCCGACGGCGGAGGCCGCCTGCCAGCGGCTCATCGAGCTGGCCAACAGCCACGGCGGGAAGGACAACGTGACGGCGGTCGTGAGCCGGTATCAGATCGCACGGACTGCACGTTGAGACGCGAATGGTCTTGCTACGTGAAGAGCTTCACGAGCGAGAGCGCGAAGCCTGGGAGCAGCGGAGTGGTCAGTGTGGCGTCGCCACTGGCGCTCAGTCGCTCCGTCGCGACGAGGCCGCCGCCGGGCGCTCGACGATAGACCGTCAACTCGTGGGCCTTCGGATCCACCACCCAGTACTCCCGCACGCCGCCGCGATCGAACAAGAGTCGCTTGATGCCGAGATCGCGTCGACGAGTGCTCGGCGACAGGATCTCGACGACGAGCGCCGGAGCGCCCTGGATATTTGGTTCGGTGAGGATGTCGAGTTGGTCCGCCGCTACGAAGATCAGGTCGGGCTCCACGACATCCCACGGCGAGAACACCGTGTCGAGGGGCGAGAGGAACACCTCGCCCACTTCCGGGTGACGTTCGAGGAAAGTGCCGATGGCCAGGTGTAGCCGCGCCATCAACCGCTGATGCCGCAGTACCGGCGAGGGGGTCACGTAGTGCACCCCATCGATGATCTCGTGGCGCATCCCGTCGTCTGGGATGCGGCAGAAGTCCTCGTAAGTAAGGCGCGCGTCGCGGTGAGATGTCGTCGGCATCGTGTCCTCTCCGTCCACGCTCGAATGTTACACCCCACCACGAGAGCCGCCACTTGCCAACGGCGTGCCACCAGCTATCACGCCTGAATCGTGGTGCTCGCGGGCGGCGGCGCGCAGAACCTGCGTTCTGGCTCGTGCGGCGGCATCGCGCATTTCAAGTACCTCGCGGTAGAATCCCCGCACCCGAATGCCATCCCCCGGACCCCTCAGCCTCGCTGCCGGCACCCGCCTGGCCCACTTCGAGATCGTCTCGTTGCTCGGCGCGGGCGGGATGGGCGAGGTGTACCGGGCCCGCGACACCAAGCTTCAGCGCGACGTGGCGCTCAAGGTGCTGCCGCCCGACACGGCCGCCGACCCGGAACGCCGCCAGCGGTTCGAGCGCGAGGCGCGCGCGGTGGCCGCGCTGAACCACCCCAACATCGTCACCATCCACTCGGTCGACGACGTGGACGGCCGGCTCTTTCTGACGATGGAACTTGTGGACGGCCAGCCGCTCTCCGAACTGATTCGTCCCGGCGGCCTGCCGCTCGACCAGTTGCTGGCGATCGCCACGCCGCTGGCCGATGCGGTGAGCGCCGCGCATGCGCGCGGGATCACGCACCGCGACCTGAAGCCCGCCAACGTGATGGTGACCCCCACGCGTCAGGTGAAGGTGCTCGACTTCGGGCTGGCCAAGCTGCTCGACGCGAGCCAGATCACAGACTCGATGGCCACCGAAGCGCCCCAGGTGATCACTGGCCAGGGCAAGATCCTGGGCACGATTGCCTACATGGCGCCGGAGCAGGCCGAAGGGAAGCCCGTAGACGCGCGGTCCGACATCTTCTCGCTGGGCGTGATGCTCTACGAGATGGCCACCGGCGAGCGGCCGTTCAAGGGCGACACCAGCGTGTCGACGCTGGCGGCGATCATGCGCGACACGCCGAAGTCGGTGACCGACGTGAATCCGGCGATCCCGAAGGAACTCGGCCGCGTCATTCGCCGCGCGCTCAGCAAAGACCCCGAGCGCCGGCAGCAGACGGGCAAAGACCTGCGCAACGAGCTGGACGACTTGCGGAAGGACCTCGAGTCTGGCGAGTTGACGGCGAGCACGGCCCAGACCGCCGCGGTCCGCGCGGCCGCACCGGCTCCGCGGCGCATCCCGTGGGCGGCGGTGGCCGCAGGCCTTGCGCTGGTGGCGGCCGCTGGCGCCGGTGTCATGTGGTCGAGGCGTGAACCTGCGAGCGTCACGCCCGCCACGAGCGACGCACCGGTCAACGTCACCGTGACGTCGCTCACCTCCGAGGACGGCGTGGAGATGTTTCCCAGCCTGTCCCCGGACGGAAAGTGGGTCGTCTACACGCGCGACGAACTGGGCACGGGGCAGACCGACATCCTGCTGCGGGCCGTGGGCGGGCAGACGGCGATCAACCTGACGAAGGACTCGACCGCGGATGACTCGCAGGCGGTCTTCTCGCCGGATGGCGAGCGCATTGCGTTCCGATCGGAGCGCGACGGCGGCGGGTTGTTCGTGATGGGCCGCACGGGCGAGTCGGTGCGCCGGCTCACCACCGAAGGGTTCAACCCGTCGTGGTCGCCAGACGGCGCGTCGATTGTCTACGCCACTCAATCGGTCGTAGTCAATCCGGATAACCGCGTGGCGCGGAGCCAGCTCTGGGTGGCGTCCACGGCCACCGGCGAACGCCGGCAGCTCGCCACCGGGGATGCGGTGCAACCTGCGTGGTCGCCACACGGACAGCGCATCGCCTACTGGGGTCTGCCGAACGACAGCTCGCAGCGCGACCTCTGGACGATCGCGGCGGGCGGCGGCGAGCCCGTGCGCGTCACGAGCGACCCGGCCATCGACTGGAGTCCGGCGTGGTCGCCCGACGGGCGGTACCTGTATTTTTCGAGCAACCGCTCGGGTGGATTCAACCTGTGGCGTGTGGCCATCGACGAGGCCAGCGGCCGGGTGCTCGGGGAGCCGGTGGCCGTGCCGATTCCCCGGCAGCGCATCGGACACCTGAGCGTCTCTGCCGATGGCGCGTCGATTGCCATGGCGTCGTTCACGAGCCGAGAGCGGCATCGAGGCCCTCACGTTCGATCCGGCCCGCGGAACCGTGGGGGCACGGCGACGGGTCACGAACAGCTCAGAGACGTCAGCGACGTCCATCAGTGTCGCCGGATGGGCAGTGGATTGCGTTCTACCGCGTGCAGCAGAACGGCCAGGAAGATCTCTGGGTCGTGAACAGGGATGGCACGGGCCTTCGCCAGTTGACCAACGACGCCGCCGCGCGATCGCCGGCCACTGTGGTCGGCCGACGGCACGCGGCTGATGTTCTACTCCGACCGCAGCGGCAGGTATCAGGTGTGGACGATTGCGGCCGACGGCGGCGGCCTGATGCAGGTGACCGACTATCCCGAGACTGGTGATCCAGCCTGTCTGGTCGCCCGACGGCACTCGCGCCGTCGCCGGCGTCACGATTGGCGACAGCAAGCTGCTGATGTTCGATCCACGAGTGCCGGCCGGCCAACAGCGCGTATGAGGAGCTGCCGCCCTTTCCAGGCGGCTTCACTGCCATCTCGTGGTCCGCGGATGGAACGCGGGTTGCCGGACATGGCCACAGCCGGCCTGAACGCGGCATCGTGATCTACACCGTGGCGTCGCGGACCTATGAGGAGTTCACGCCGTCGGGCGGTGGACCGGTCTGGCTGCCCGATGGACGGCGGCTTCTCTACACGGGCGGCGCGGTTCGGCTGGAACGACTGGACGTGCGTTGTTGCTCCTCGACACCGCCACCAAGATCAGCACGCCCGTGTACTCGTCGCCGGGGGAGATTCTTGGCAGCGCCGGGCTCTCGCCAGACGCGCGCGAGATCTACGTCAACATCTACAGGCCGCAGGCAGACATCGCCCTCGCCAAGCTGCCGGGCAACGCGCCGTGAGCGCAGCCGGGCCGAGTGGCAGGGGCGAGCGGGTCGGTGCCGGGGCGGAGCGAAGCTGCCATACTGACCCGATGCTGGCGCGACCGCATCTGTCGATCACTGGCCCTCGAAGGAGTCGCATGGCGAAACCCGATCCGACGTTGTTGGTCGACGTGGTCGCCCCCAAGGTGCTCGAGGCGCTGAGGCTGGCATCCGACGCCTTGACGCTGGCCAACGTGCGCCATGTTGTCGTCGGAGGACTCGCGGTGGGGGCCAACGGGTATCCGCGCGCCACCAAGGACGTCGATCTTCTCGTCGGGGCCGAAGCCTTCCGTCATCATGCCAGTGGCCTCGTCACGATGCGCCCGGAGATTCCGTTCCAGGTGAACGGTGTGGCCGTGGACCTGCTGTGTGCGGAGCCGGGTGAGGACTTCCTCGAAGCGACGCTCTCCACCTCTCCAGGCACGATGATGGAAGCGGCGCCGCTCGTCTACATGAAGCTGAAGTCGCCGCGCCGCAAGGACCATGTCGACGTCATCGAGCTGATCAAGGGCGGGATCGACACGAAGGTGTGTCGTGACTATCTCGCCGCGAACGCGCCGGCATTCGCGGCCACGTTCGACGAATGCGTCGCCCAGGCCGACGCCGAGCAGGACTGATCACGTTGGCGGCGCTGCCGGCGCCGCCGCGGACGTGACGCGATCCGGGCTGGCCTCGTCGCCGCTTGATGATGGCATGACGTATGGTATACGTAGGGCATGACGAAAACGACCGTCTACCTTCCGACTGAGCTCAAGCGGGCGTTGCGGCGAGTCGCCGGCCAGCGGCGGTG
Organism: uncultured Acidobacteriota bacterium; assembly: GCA_963814395.1. Lineage (GTDB taxonomy): Bacteria > Acidobacteriota > Vicinamibacteria > Vicinamibacterales > UBA2999 > CADEFD01. The sequence goes on along the minus strand of CAWFCS010000013.1, from coordinate 464,325 downwards.
CAGCGAGGCGGCGCTGCTGCGTGAAGCGGTGACGCGGCTCACCAGCGAAGCCGAGGCGCCGGTGCCCGCGCTGCCGTTGTTCCGTGCGACCGGCCCGTCGATTGCCGAGGACGTCGACAGCGCACTCGAAGGCTTCGGCGTCAGGTGATCGTGCTCGACACGGGCGGGCTCTACGCCGCGCTCGACGCCAACGAAGTGCTGCACGGCCGTGCGGTCGCGGCCCTGGTCGCATCGACGCCTCCGCGCGTCGTGTCCCCATTCGTGCTGGCGGAACTGGACTACCTGATTGGCCGTCGAGTGGGCCACCAGGCGCAGATGGCCCTCATCGACGAAGTCACCCGCGGAGCCTACCAGCTCGAGTCCTTCTCGCCCGAAGATCTCGGCCATGCCAAGCGCATCATGGAGCGCTACGCCGATCTGCGGATCGGACTCGCGGACGCGTCGGTCGTCGTGCTTGCGGACCGCTACCGGACGGTCGAGCTCCTGTGCACGGACGAGCGCCACTTCCGTGCGCTCCGTGGCCAGCGCGGCAAGCCGTTTCGATTGCGACCCATCGACCCGTAGCCGAAGGGCCGCTACCGGCCGTCGCGCAGGAACTGCTCGGCGAGGTTCGCGTGCAGCACCATCTCGAGCGCGCGGAAATCCGTGAGTGCGGCCTCGACCATACCGCACCCGCGGGCGCGATCGGCGGCGTCTGCGCTGGCGGAGAGCGCGCGGCCGTACCAGTACCGCACGGTCGGCTGGAGGATGCGGATGGGCACCTCGTGCGCCTGGCGGAGCGCGATCTCGAAATGCTCGCGCGACTGGTCGAGCAATCCGGCGGCGTCGGCCGCCAGCGCGGCCGCAAGCTGCGGAGAGCCGGGTCCGATGATGAAGGTCGTGTTCACGCGGCCGTTCTGAACGTTTGCCCTGGTGAGGGAATACAGCCCAGCCAGTCGCTCGCGATCACCCATCACCGCGAGGCCCGTGACCAACGTCTCGAGCGCGCAGTACGCGCCCTCCACGTTTCGTCGGCCGGCCACCGGCAGCAAGGGGAGCAGGACGGGGATCAGGGTGTCCGCGTCAGGCCGTCCAGCCAGCGCCGTGGCGGCAAAGTGATTCCCCTGGGGCAGCCCTTTGAGCCAGTGGTCCGTCGGCTGCTCTGCGACGACTGCTGCCGTGTGCGCGAAGGCGTCGTCGATGGCACCGAGATAGAGGCTGGTTACGGCGACGCCTGACCGCGTGAGGAAGCGAAGATGCGGGCCTCTGAGCGCAACCTGCGACTGCTCCAAGTAGGTCCTGATATTGCCAGTTCGCGCCAACGCGATCGCGTGCAGCGTCCGTTCGTGGACCCAGAGCGCGCCATGATGGCCGGCGCGCCTGGCCGCGGCCTCGAGTTCTGGCAGCAGCTCGTCGCATGCAGCGAAACGGCCGAGATAGGCCTCACTCACCACCAGGCTCGTCAGCAGTTCGGCCACCCCCCACGCGGAGCCGCCGCGAGTTGCTGGAAGGGCGCGGCGCGCCGTCGCGGACCCGGCCTCGTATTCACCGCAAAGCCGGTGGCCGTAGGCCCGTGCCGTCAGCACTCGCGCATCGACGATGGAATCGCCAACGCTCGCGGCAACGGCCGTAGCCTCGTCAATGGACTGCCAGGCCTCGTCGACCTGGAGCGGAACCATCCGCTGACGCCCAAGCTGGCTCAACAACATCCCGCGTTCACGCGCCGCGTCACTCGTGAGGGCGTCCAGCCCGCGTCTCAGCGGTGCCAGACACTCGACCGCCATGCCCCGCCACGCGTGGCAGTTCGACGCGCCCATCGCGGCCCGCTCGATGCCCGCGTCGTCGTGTCGCGCGATAGCGATCGTCAAGGCACGCTCGAAGGCCGCGACCGCGTCGTCGTAGCGCTGCAACCCGACAAGTGCCTCGCCGTGCTGCTGGCTCGCTTCGCCGAGCAACAGGTCGTGCTCAGCAAGCTCGAGACTGAAGACGTGGTCAGAGACCTGCACCGTCTCTTCGAACGCGCCCGACGCCAGCGCCCGCTTCCCGGCGAGGACGAGAACCCTGGCCGTTCGAGTCGTATCGGCCACGCCGCCGGCCTGATACAAGTGATGCGCGAGCACCGACGCGTGGCTGTCGAGCGACGCCGCCCGCAGTCGTTCCAGCGCATCGGCAATCTTCAAGTGCAGTCGTTGCCGCCGGGGCAGCGACAGGCCGTTCACGAGCGTCGTCCGAATCAGTTCGTGCACGAAGCCGTAGCGCGCCGTCCGCTGGCTGGGATCGGCGGCCACGAGCTGCGCGCGTTCGGCGTCCTCGATGGCGTCGAGCACCTCGTCGTCTGAGAGATCCACGCATGCCTGCACGACGTCGAGTGGAAAGGTGCGGCCGATGACCGCGGCGGCCGTCAGCACCGTGCGCGCGTGCGCGCCCAGCCGGTCGAGGCGGCGGCCAATCACCAGGCGCACGCCTTCGGGCACCTCGACCGTGTCCACACGCAGGTCCGCTTTCCACGCGCCGCTCGGCGTCGAAGAGCTTCCCCTCCTCGGACAGGTGCTGGTAAACCTCTTCGACGAAGAACGGATTGCCTTCGGTTTCGCGGAACACGGCCGTGACCAACCCGGAGGGTGGCGCCGAGCCGCTCATCCTGGTGAGCAACTCCTGCACGCCCGACTCCTGCAGCCGCCGCAGTGCGATCCGCGTGGCGAGGCGTTGACGCACCAGCGACTCGAGCGTCTTGGCAAACGGCCGCGAAACGTCCAGCTCCACGTCGCGGTAGGTGCCGACGATGAGGAGCCGCATGAAGGCCAGGTGCGGCGCGAGATGCTGCAGGAGCTGGAGCGTAGACTCGTCGGCCCAGTGCAGGTCGTCGAGCAGGATGACCATCGGCGACTTCTGGGTCCCACGGCGGATGTACTCGAGGAACCCCCCGAAGATCAGGCGCCGCTGCTGGTCGGCTGGCACCTCCGGCAATGGCGGAATGTCGCTGTAGGTGCGGCGCAAGCTCGGCACGATCGCCGCGATCTCAGGGGCCACCTCGCCCATGGCGGCGCGCGCCGCCTGCGGCAAGAGGTGTACGGCCTGTTCGGTGCTTTCGACGAACGGCACATACGGGGCCGCGCCTTCCATCTCGTAGCAGTGGCCGGTCAGGCCCAGGCAGCCGCGTTGCCGCGCGGTCGCCATCAGCTCGCGGGCCAGACGCGTCTTGCCCACGCCAGGTTCACCGCCTACGAGCACCAGGCCACCCTGGCCGGTCAGCATCTGATCGAGCAGGCGCGCCAGCTCGGTGGACTCGGTGTCGCGTCCCACGAAGGGCGTGCGCTCGGCCGGGGCGGCTGGCGCCGTGGTGGTCGTGCGTGACGACGACCATGCGTTGGCGCGCAGTGCGTCGAGGTCGTCGAGCAGGGCGGCGGTGGTCTGATGGCGCTCGGCGCAGGCTTTCGAGAGCAGCCGGTGGATGACGGCGCCGAAGCCCGCGGGCTCGTCGATGTCGCGCGATCCCGGGGTGGGCGGGTCACGGAGGATCGCCGCCATCGTGTCGCTGGGTTCGTCGCACAGAAACGGATGCCGTCCGGTGGCGAGCTCGTGCAGGATGACGCCGAGCGAAAAGAGATCCGAGCGCGGGTCGAGCGCGGCGCCCAGGATCTGCTCCGGCGACATGTAGGCCGGTGTGCCGATGCGTGTGCCGGCGTCGGTGAGCGCCACGACGTGCATCGGTGGACGCCACGCCGTCGTGCGTCTGGGTGCCCGGCTCGCTGTCCGCGCTCGCGCCCGACGTGCTGGGCCGGGCGGCGACCTGCTTGGCCAGGCCGAAGTCCATCACCTTCACGTGGCCTTGCGGCGTCAGCATCACGTTGGCGGGCTTCAGATCGCGATGCACGATGCCGCGCCGATGCGCAGCGTCGAGCGCCTGGGCGAGTTCGTGCGCGATGTCGAGCACCTGACGGACGGGCAGCAGGGCCTTGCGCGCGTGGGTGTGGAGCGTGTCACCTTCCACGTACTCCATCACGATGAATGCGCGTCCGTCGGCGTCGCCGATCTCGAACACCTTGCAGATGTAGGGATGGTCGAGCGCGGCCGCAGCCAGGGCCTCGCGGCGCAACCGCTCACGGGCGACGGCGTCGGCCTCGACAGCGGCCGGCAGCATCTTTACGGCGACCTTGCGTTCGAGCCGCGTGTCGTCCGCGAGGAACACCTCGCCCATGCCGCCGGCGCCAAGAGGCGAGAGGATGCGATAGCGGCCGGCGAGCAGACTCATGCCTTCGTGGTTCGCCATCGCGCCCCCGGACCTCGCCCGCCGACGGTGACGGCACCGCCAGTCTTCATGTGCCGCAGCACGTGCCGCACCATGTCGTGACTCACGCCTGGGCAGTCTGCTTCCAGCTCAGAGATCGAGAACGGACCGATGCGGCGAAGCACGGCCTGTCGCACCTGCTCGGTCTTGGACCCCTTGAGTGTCTCGACGCGCTCTTCGAATTCTCCGTACGCGCGGAGCAACGTGCCCCAGAAGTACTGCAGCCACGGGTGAGGATCGTGTCGGTCCTCGTGCCAGCCTTGTGAACTGCGCTCGAGCGTCTCGTAGTAGGTCTCGCGCGACTCTTCGATGATCCGCTCGATGCTCACGTAGCGGCCGACGAGGTAGTCGGCGTGGTACAGGAGCAGCTGCGACAGTAAGCGCGCGAGGCGACCGTTGCCGTCACGAAACGGATGGATACAGAGGAAGTCCAGCACGGCGAGCGGCACCAGCACGAGCGGATCAGCAAGGTGACGATCGACGGCATCCCGGTAGTCGTGCGCCAGTCGGTCCATCGCGGCCGGTGTGGCCGCGGCGGCCACCGGCACGAACCGGACACGCGTGACGCGACCGGTCGCGTCACGCTCGACGATCTCGTTGTCCGTCGGCTTCCATCGGCCGCCGCTGTCGGGCAGGTACCGGTTCATCACCGAGTGCATCTGCAGCACGACGTTGCTGCTGAACGCCATGTGGGCGTGTGACTCGTGTAGGAGCTGAAGGACGTCGCGGTAGCCGGCAATCTCCTGCTCGCTTCGATCACGAGGGGCGGTGTGATGTACGACCAGATCCTCGACGCGCCCCGGACCAGCCACGACGCCCTCGATGCGGCTGGATGACTCGGTGGATTCCACCATGGCGTGCGTGCGCAGGTGGTCGAGTTGTGCCGGGTACTGGTGAACGAACAGCTGCTGCCGGCCGCGGGCCTCGCCCAGCTGCCGAACGGTGGTGAACGCCTGGCGGTCGAACGACAGGCGGCTCAGGAATTCCTGCGAGAAGGAGGGCATAGGCTTAGATTAGAGGCAATGGCGCCAGCATATTACCTCCATTCGGACCCTTGTTACCCTCTCTGGTCTGAGCCCGCGAAATGGGCGGTGGTGACCGGGTCAGCCTACCGCCCCTCGCGCAGGAACCGCTCCGCCAGGTTCGCGTGCAGCACCATTTCGAGCGCGTGGAAGTCGGTGAGCGCGGCCTCGACCATGCCGCGGCCGCGGGTGTGCTCGGCGTTGTCCGCGCTGGCCGAGAGCGCGCGACCGTACCAGTAGAGCACCGTCGGCTGCAGGATGCGGACGGGCACCTCGTGCGCCTGGCGGAGCGCGATTTCGAAGTGCTCGCGCGACTGGTCGTGCAGTCCGGCGGCGTCGGCGGCCAGCGCGGCCGCGAGCTGCGGAGAGCTGGGTCCGATGGCGCTGGCCGTGACCACGCGACCGGTCTGAACGTACTCGAGGGTCAGGGGATACAGCCCCGCCAATCGTTCGCGATCACCCATAGCCGCAAGGCCCGTGACCAACGTCTCAAGGGCCAGGTACGCGCCCTCAACGTTTCGTCGGCCGGCCACTGGCAGCCAGGGGAGCAGCGCGGGGACCAGCGCCTCCGCCTCAACCCGCCCGGCCAGTGCCATGGCCGCGAAGTGATTCCCCTCGGGCAGTCCCTTGAGCCAATGGTCCGTCGGCTGCTCTGCGATGAACGCCGCCGTGTGCTCAAGGGCGTCGTCGACGGCACCGAGATGGAGGCTGGCAGCGGCAGGGAATGACCTCGAGACGAACCGAAAATGCGGGCCTCTGATCGCAACCTGCGACTGCTCCAGGTAGGTCCTGATATTGCCAGTGCGCGCCAACTCGATCGCGTGCAGCGTCCGTTCGTGGTACCCAGAGCGCGCCATGATGGCCGGCGCGCCTGGCCGCGGCCTCGAGTTCTGGCAGCAACTCGTCGCACGCAGCGAAACGCCCGAGGTAGGACTCACTCAGCACCAGGCCATGAAGTAAATCGGCCAACGCCCAGGCGGAACCGCCGCGAGTGGCCGGCAGGGCGCGGCGCGCGGTGGCGGACGCGCCTTCGTATTCAGCGCAGAGTCGCTGGGCGGAGGCCTGGGCCTCCAGCACTCGTCCATTGACCGTGGAATCGCCCACGCGCGCGGCCAGGGCCGTCGCCTCGTCGATGGATTGCCAAGCCCCGTCCAGCTGGGCCGCAACTCCGCTAAGACGCCCCACCTGAGCCAGCAACAGCGCGCGTTCACGCGCGGCCTCGTTCGGGAGCACATCCAGTCCGCGCGCCTGAGCGGCGCCAGGCTCTCGACCGCCATGCCCCGCCACGCGTGGCAGTTCGACGCGCCCATTGCGGCCCGCTCGATGGCCGCATCGTCGTGTCGAGCGGCGGCGTTCGTCAAGGCACGCTCGAAGGCCGCGACCGCGTCGTCGTAGCGCTTCAGCCCCGCGAGCGCTTCGCCGCGATGCTCGCAGGCTTCGCCGAGCAACTTGTCGTCCTCGGGCAGCTCGAGGCCCAGCATCTGGTCGAACGTCGCCAGCGTCTCTTCGAACGCGCCCGCGGCCAGGGCACGCCGGCCGGCCAGCAGCAGGAACGTCGCCGTGCGACCGCTGTCGGCGGCGGCGCCGGCCTGATACAGATGATGCGCCAGCACCGACGCGTGGCTCTCGAGCGACGCGGCCCGCAGCCGCTCCAGCGCATCGGCGACCTTCAGATGCAGCCGCTGCCGGCGCGGCAGCGACAGGTCGGTGACGAGCGTGGTGCGAATCAGCTCGTGCACGAACCCGTAGCGCACGGTCCGTTGGCTGGCGTCTGCCGCCACGAGCTGCGCGCGTTCGGCTTCTTCGAGCGCGTCGAACACGGCGTCGTCCGAGAGAGTCACGACCGCCTGCAGCAGGTCGAGCGGAAACGTGCGGCCGATGACCGCGCCGGCCGTGAGCACCGTGCGCGCCTGCTCGCCGAGCCGGTCGAGCCGGCGGCCGATCACCAGGCGCACGCCTTCGGGCACCTCGATCGTGTCGACGCGCAGGTCGGCCTTCCACGCGCCCGTCCCGTCGAAGAGCTTCCCTTCCTCGGACAGGTGCTGGTAGACCTCTTCGACGAAGAAGGGATTGCCTTCGGTTTCGCGGAACACCGCCGTGGTCAATCCGGACGGCGGGGCCGACCCGCTCATCTTCGCCAGCAGCTCGTGCACGGCCGACTCGCTCAGTCGCCGGAGGGCGATGCGCGTGGCCAGGCGCTGACGCAGCAGCGACTCGAGCGCCTTGGCGAATGGCCGCTTCACATCGAGCTCCACGTCGCGGTAGGTGCCCACGATGAGCACGCGCATGGTGGCCAGGTGCGGCGCCAGATGCTGCAGCAGCTGGAGCGTCGCGTCGTCGGCCCAGTGCAGGTCGTCGAGCAGAAAGACGCACGGCGACTTCTGCGTCGCGCGCCGGATGTACTCGAGGAATGCCCCGAAGATCAGGCGGCGCTGCTGGTCCGCGGGCACGTCGCCGAGCGGCGGGATGTCGCTGTAGGTGCGGCGCAGGCTCGGCACCATCGCCGCGATCTCTGGTGCCAGGTCGCCCATGGCGGCTCGCCCGGCCTGAGGCAGCAGCTGCACGCCTTGCTCGACCATCTCGACGAACGGCACAAACGGGGCGGCGCCTTCCATCTCGTAGCAGTGGCCCGTCAGGCCCAGGCAGCCCCGCTGCCGCGCCGTGGCCATCAGCTCGCGGGCCAGGCGCGTCTTGCCCACGCCGGGTTCACCACCCAGCAGCACCAGGCCACCCTGGCCGGTGAGCATCTGGTCGAGCAGGCGCGCCAGCTCGGTGGCCTCGGCGTCGCGTCCCACGAAGGGCGTGCGCTCGGCCGGCGTCGCGGGTGCCGTGGTGGTCGTGCGTGACGACGACCATGCGTTGGCGCGCAGCGCCTCGAGGTCGTCGAGTAGGGCCGCCGTGGTCTGATGGCGCTCGGCGCAGGCTTTTGACAGCAGCCGATGGATGACGTCGCCAAAACCCGCCGGCTCGTCGAGGTCGCGCGATCCCGGGGTGGGCGGGTCGCGCAGGATCGCCGCCATGGTGTCGCTCGGGTTGTCGCGCAGAAACGGATGCCGGCCCGTGGCCAGCTCGTGCAGGATCACGCCGAGCGAAAAGAGATCCGAGCGCGGGTCGAGCGCGGCCCCCAGGATCTGCTCCGGCGACATGTAGGCCGGTGTGCCGATACGCGTGCCGGCGTCGGTGAGCGCCACGCGCGCATCGGTGGACGCCGCACCGTCGTGCGTCTGGGTGCCGGGCTCGCTGGCCGCGCCCGGGCCCGACGGGCCCGGGTGAGCCACGATCTGCTTGGCGAGTCCGAAGTCCATCACCTTCACGTGTCCCTGCGGCGTCAACATCACGTTGGCAGGCTTCAGGTCCCGATGCACGATGCCGCGCCGATGCGCGGCGTCGAGGGCCTGGGTCAGCTCGTGCGCGATGTCGAGCACCTGACGCACGGGCAGCAGGGCTCGGCGCGCGTGTGTGTGGAGCGTGTCGCCCTCCACGTACTCCATCACGATGAAGGCGCGGCCGTCGGCGTCGCCGATCTCGTGGACCTTGCAGATGAAGGGGTGGTCGAGCCCCGCCGCGGCCAAAGCCTCGCGGCGCAGTCGCTCGCGAGCCACGGCATCGCCCTCGACCGACGCCGGCAACATCTTCACGGCGACCTTGCGCTCGAGCCGTGTGTCTTCCGCGAGGAACACCTCGCCCATGCCACCGGCGCCCAGGGGCGACAGGATGCGATAGCGGCCGGCGAGTAAGTCCGAAGGCATGGAAGCACAGAGTCTATGCGCGATGGGAGTCAGGCGCCGCAGATGCTGACCGCCTGCCACTGCCCGCGCATGTGCTCGACAGTGTAGTCTTCACGTTCTACGCGCAGCACTCACCGCCACCCGGCAGACCCAGGAGCACCATGAAGAGACCTCGACACGTCGTTGCCGCCGGCCTGGTGCTCGCGATGCTCTCTGTCTGGCAGACCCGGTCGCTGTCACAGGCGCCGGCCTTCGACCTGGTGATCCGCGGTGGCCGCGTCGTCGACGGCACCGGCAACCCCTGGGTCCTTGCGGATGTGGGCATCAAGGGTGACACCGTAGCCGCCGTTGCACCGCATCTTGTGACGACCGGGGCCCGCGTCGTCGAGGCGCGAGGGCTCGTCGTCGCCCCGGGCTTCATCGATGTCCACACGCACGGCGATGCCGGAAACACCGCGGTGCCGGCCGGCACGGTCGACCCGCTGGTGCGCGACGACAAGCAGGACCTCGTCGGCAATCCGGCGGCGGAGAACGACGTGCGGCAGGGCGTCACCACCGTGATCGCCGGCCCGGATGGGTTCGGCACCACGCAGGTTGGCGCCTACCTGGCGAAGGTCGCGGCGGCGAAGCCCGCGATCAATCTAGGCGCCTTCATCGGGCACGGGGCCGTGCGGCTGGCCGTGCTTGGCATGGCCAACCGACCGGCGACCCCCGATGAACTGCAGCGCATGCGCGACCTGGTCAGGAACGGGATGCGCGACGGTGCTTTCGGCCTCAGCACCGGGCTCTTCTATGTGCCGGCCAACTATGCGCCGCTTCAGGAAGTGATCGACCTGGCACGCGTGGCGGGCGAGTTCGGGGGCGTCCATCAATCGCACATGCGTGACGAAGGGCTCCACGTGGTCGACAGCGTACGCGACACGATTGCCATCGGCGAGCAGGGCGGCTTGCCCACGCAGGTGACCCACCACAAGACCATCGGCAAAGCCAGTTGGGGGAAGAGCGTCGAGACACTGCGGCTCATCGACGAAGCCAGGCTGCGCGGCGTGGACGCCACTCTCGATCAGTATCCATACACCGCGTCGAACACGACCATCCAGTCAGGCTTGATTCCGCAGTGGGCCCAGGAGGGCGGGCGCAACGCCATGCTCGCGCGTCTCAAGGACGCGGCCACCCGGCAACGCGTGCTGGGGGAAATCGCCTCCGCGATTGAGAACGGACGCGGCGCGGGCGACCCGGCCAACGTCGTCCTGGCCTCCTGCGATTTCGATCCGACACTGGCCGGCAAGAGCCTGGCCCAGGTACTGCGCGACCGGGGACGACCGGTGGCGTTCGACCAGGCGGCAGCACTTGTCGTCGAGATCGTCGAGAAGGGAAGTTGCGTCGGCATCTATCACGCCATCAGCGAAGACGACCTCGTGCGCATCATGCAGCATCCGGCCACGATGATCGCCTCGGACGCGTCACCGGGGATGCCGACGTTCGGCAAGGACGCGCCGCACCCGCGCGCCTATGGCACCTTCGCGCGCGTGCTCGGCCTCTACGTGCGGGAGAAGCACGTGCTGACGCTGGAGGAGGCGATCCGGAAGATGACGTCGTTCCCGGCGCAGCGCGTGGGGCTCGCAGATCGCGGCGTCCTTCGCCCAGGGCTCAAGGCCGACATCGTGGTGTTCAATCCCGCGACCATCATCGACAAGGCGACGTTCGAGAAGCCGCACCAGTACGCCGAGGGCGTCGTGGCCGTGGTCGTGAACGGGCGACTCACGTTGAGCAACGGACAGATGACCGGTGAGCGCGCTGGGCGTGCGCTGCGGCGGAACTAGCGGTCAGGCCTGCTCGAACGCGTGCGCCGCGCGCAGCACCGTCGCGTCTTCCCCGAAGCGTCCGACCAGCATCATCCCGACCGGCAGGCCATCGATCGTGCCGCACGGCACCGAGATGGCCGGGTGACCGGAGTTGTCGAACTGGCCCGTGTTGGTGGCGTTGTTGCCGAGGTACCCCGCGGCATCGAGTTGCCCCTGCGGATCGTCGGCCGCGGGAATGCGCGGCGGCCGCCTGGCCACCGTGGGCATCACCAGCAGATCCACATCGGCAAAGGCGCGGTCGTAGGCCGCCCGCAGGGCCCGCGCGAGGTTCTGCGCCTTCGCATACGCTGTGCCCGCCCGAGCGATTGACCGCTTCGGCGGCGTACAGCTGGCCGAGACGCAGGTTGAGCGGCTGCGACTGCGGCCGCGAAGCCGCTCCGCCGCGAGCGCACCCAGTCGTGCAGGGCGAGCAGATACGGCCCGCGGCTGCCGGCGCCCACGAGTGGCGAGAGCCCGGTCGCGGAGACACCCAGGAACGCGATGGCGGCGTTGACGGCGTGGGTTCGGTGCTCGGGGATCGAGACGCGCCCAAGGCGCATGCCGGCCTTCTCGAGCCGCGGGAACGCGGCTCGAACGACCTCTTCCACGTCGGCCTCCGCGCCGTTCAGGCCGAAGCCCTCGTCCAGTACCGCCACGCGCAGGCCTCGCGCGCCCTTCTCCAGCAGACGCACATACGGCTGCGACGCCAGCCCCGCGACCTGGCGCGGATCGATGCCGTCGGGGCCGGCGAGCACTTCCAGGAGCCGCGCGCACTCGCGCACGGTGCGCGCCATGGGCCCGAGATGATCGATCGAGTAGTCCAGAGGCACGGCACCCGTGTATGGCACCAGACCCCAACTGGGTTTGTGTCCGACGATGCCGCAGAACGCGGCCGGCACCCGAATCGATCCGCCCTGATCGCCGCCGACGGCCAGGTCCACGGCCTTCGATGCCACGAGCGCCGCGCAGCCCGACGAGGAGCCGCCGGTGACGCGCGTGGGGTCGTGCGGGTTGCGCACGGGACCGGTGGCCGCCGTGTGGCTGCCGAAATCGAGGCAGAGGTTCTCGCACACCGCCTTTCCCAGGATCTCCGCGCCGGCGTCCAGCACTCGCGTGGCCACGGTGGCGTCTTCGTCGGGCACGAAGCCCTCGAACACCGACGACCCGACCATCATCGGCACGCCGGCCAGGAAGATGTTGTCCTTGAGCGCGATGGTGGTGCCGGCGAGCGAGCCGGCAGCGGCGCCCTTGACGGTGCTGCGCCAATACCACGCCCCGAGCGTGTTGTCCGCGTCCGCAGGTCGCGACCCGCGTTCACGCGGGTACTTCACGGGAACCGCGGGATCCGGAATCTTGTCCAGGGCGTCGCTTCCCGCGTGCAGGCCGTCGACGATGGGAAAGACCAGGGCGCGCTCGGCCGCGGTGAACTCGAGGCCAAGGCTTGCGATGAGGGCCTCGCGATCGACGGGCTTGGCGGCGAAGTCCGCCAGCGTCACGCCCGCGGCGGCGGCGGTGGCGTTGTGTCGGCGGGGCGGGTGCATCCGGCAGCCATCGCTGCGGGCGTTCCCACGATCAACCCCTTGATGGCGTCGCGACGTTTCATGCTGCCTCCGTGATCCGACACCTACGACGCCGGGCAGGTGCGCTCGGCGTGGGGGAGTCTACACCAGCCACTCGTCCTGCATCGTCAGTCCCGCGCGGAGCGTTCGTCACGTGAAGCACGAATGTCTCCGGCGCCTCGCGTCCGTGGCGATGGCACGTGCGTATGCCCATCGCCGGGGGTTCGTCGCCCCCGGCGTCGGGCTCTCACCGGACGCACGCGCTCAGCGCGGTGCATCCAGTCGGCGTCCGCCGATGTAGATGGCGTCGATGGCGCGCGTGTTGGTGATGGCGTCGAGCGGGTTCGCGTTCAGCACGAGCAAGTCGGCGGCGGCGCCGCGCGCGATCGTGCCGACCTGTCCCTGCTTGCCCCAGCAGGCCGCGGCGTTGCCGGTGGCCGACACGAGCGCCTGCATGGGCGTGAGGCCCGAGGCCACCATCATCTCGAGTTCCAGGTGCTCGAAGAAGCCCTGGAAGCGTCCGGCCGGACCGGAGTCGGTGCCAAACGCGATGCGGATGCCGGCGTCCGACATGCGCTTGAGATTGCGCTTCGCCACCTCGAGGCCGGCCTTGTACTTCTCGCCCTGCGCCCAGGCGGGGCTGGCCTTGATGCGCGCGTGGCGCGCCGGGTCGGCGAGTTCGGCCGAGATGTCGGCGCCGTAGCCGCGGCGGAAGAAGGGATCGTTCGCCCACGTCGGCGTGCTGTCGTAGACGAACGTCGACACCTCGCGCATCAGGGTGGGTGAGTAGCAGGCGTTGGTGGCCTTCATGGCCGAGATGAACGCGTCGTCCACCGGCAGGTCGCGCACGCTGTGGGCGATGAAGACCGGGCCGGCCTGCGCGAGCGCCTTGGCGTCGGCCAGGTAGAAGATGTGCGCGGCGAGCGTGAGCTTCGCCGCGGTGGCGCGCTCGAGCGTGGCGCGCCACGCCACCTCGGGCATCTTCTTGCTGGTGCCGAGGTTGTCGTCGACGCGCACCTTGATGAGGTCGGGCTTGAGGGCGACGACCTTGTCGGTCTCCGCGCGCGCGGCCTCGGCCGTGTCGGTGTAGACGATCGGGCCGGCCACGTAGACGCGGGCGCGGGCCGGCGGCGCCGTGGCCTGCTCGGCGCGCAGGGCGAAGGCGTCGGCCTGATCGTCGCCGAGCGAGAACACCGTGGTGATGCCGTAGTTCGCGTACGCGCGCAGCTGGCGCACGAGGTGCTCGCGCGTGTAGTACTGCGGGCCCGACTTCGAGTCCGTCGACGGCCGAGAGATGACCGTGCGCGTTCACGATGCCGGGCATCAGCGTCTTGCCGCGCGCGTCCACGCGCGTGGCGCCGTCGGGCACGCGCACCGAGGCGGTGGGGCCGACATCGGCGATCACGCCGTCGCGCACGACGACCGTGCCTCGTTCGATGACCCCGCCCGTGCCGTCGATGACGCGGCCATCGACGAAGGCCGTGACCTGCGCCATGGCGGAGGTGCAGAACATGAACAGCATCGCGACCGAGGCCATGGCAATTCTTGACATGGTGGCGATTCTAGCAGCGCCATACGCACGACGCGCGCGAGATCCATGCCACAGGGGTCAGACCCCTATGGCGCGAGATCCGTGCCACAGGGGTCAGACCCCTCTTCAGAAGAGCGTGGGGGAGTCGCCGTAGCGGGCCAGGTAGTCCTTCACGCGCACCTTGCGGGCGGTGTTCTCCGACGACATGTAGCGGATCGTGCCGAAGACCTCGCGCTCGGGGCCCCAGGGCCGGTCGTAGCGGCCGAGCGTCCAGAAGATGCCGCTGTAGGAATTCGGGTCGCGGCCGTCGAGCGCGTAGCGGTTGTTGAGGTCGATCATCGTGTGCAGCGCGTCTTCCGGCGTGGCCGACCACTGCAGGATCTTCTTGCCCCACAGCATGCGCAGATAGTTGTGCATGCGGCCCTCGCGCGTGAGCTGGCGCTGCGCTGCGTTCCACAGCGGGTCGTGGGTGCGGGCGCCATCGAACTCATCGCGGGTGTAGATCGCCTCGCGTTCGTCGTCGGCGTGCCTGGCCAAGGTGGCCTGCGCCCACGCCGGCAGCGACGCATACTGGTCGTGGTCGGCTCGGTGGACGCACATGTTGAAGCCCACCTCGCGCCACGTCACGAGCTGGTCGAGGAACGACTCGGCCGCCGGCGACACGCCCCACCAGCCCTCGCGGGCCCCACGCCCTCCAGGTGGCAGGTGCCCGAGCCAGCCCTGACTGTGCATCACACGGTGGAACACCTCGTGCGCCGACACGTGGCCGAAGTGCAGATATGGCGACAGCCCGCTCGTGACGTCGTCGGCTGGGTCGTTGCGGCCGTCGACGTAGCGGGTGAGCCGCTCCTCGACGAATGCCTCGAGCCTGGCGCGGCCGGCCTCCGCGCCACCGCGAAGCGTCACCGGCGCCACGCGCTGGTCGATCGGCAGCGACGCCAACGATCCGCCGCGGTCCAGCCACGCGAACGCGTCGGGCCAACGTTGCGCCATGACTACCGGAAGCGTCGGCCGCGGGGCCGTCAAGGGCTCGTCGAACGGCTCGGCCGCGGGACGCGCGAAGAGATGCGGTTGCAGCGTCGTCTGGACGTGGCGGCGGAACGCGTAGGCGGTGGGATACGCGTGATCGGTGGCGCGCAGCGGGATGAGGCCATTGCTGTCCACGGCTTCCACGGCCACGGGCAGCCGGGCCGCGGCGGCGGCCACCATGCGCGGCAGGAAGAAACACGGGAAGTCGTCGGTGACGACCACGGCGGCGTCGGCGGCCAAGGCCTCGAGCAGCCCCGAACCGGCGCCAGGCGTCGGCTCCAGATACGCCAGGTAGGTCACGCCCGGCACGGTAAACGCCCGCTGGTTGTCGCGCATGCCGTCGAGCACGAACTGATGGAGACGCGCGCTGGCCCACGGATATCCCACCCGCAATGGCTCGAACACCACCAGGCCGAGCCCGAGCGCACGCGCATGGGCGAGCGCGCGGTCGAGCGCGTAGTTCGAGTGCGCGCGCCGCGACGCCACCATCCAATAGAGCACGTAGGCGCCCGGGCGGATGGGCTGGTCGTTGGCCGGGCGGATGCGGAGGTCTGGAACCATGGTCACGGAGCTGGGGCGCACCGCGCCCGGTGCGCGTGCGCTATGATCGATGATGTCATCACCGACCGCGCTCCGTGTTGGACGCCCGAACGCGTCTGCGGGTCCCGCGCGGTGTTGAAGGAGTGCATTCCACCATGATCGTGCAGCGCTATCCCGAACATTTCATCGCCCCGATGCGCGAAGAGCTCACCGTGCTCGGCTTCGAGGAATTGCATTCGCCGGCCGAGGTCGACGAGGCCGTAGCGCGTCCGGGCACCACCCTGCTGGTCGTGAACTCGGTGTGCGGCTGCGCGGCGGGCAAGGCCCGGCCGGGCATCGCCATGGCGCTGCGCCACGCGGCGAAGCCGGCGCACCTGACCACGGTGTTTGCCGGAGGCGATGTGGAGGCCACGGCCCAGGCGCGCGCGCATCTTGCGCCGTATCCGCCCTCGTCGCCGGCCATTGCGCTGCTCAAGGACGGCAAGGTGGCCTTCATCCTCGAGCGCCGCGACATCGAGGGCCGGCCCGCGGAGCTCATCGCGCAGGCACTCACCGCGGCCTTCGACGCGCACTGCTGACGGCGGCGCTGGGCCGTCGTCCCGGGCCGACGCTCGACGTAGCGTTGCCCGGCGGAGCCAACATGCTTGAGCTTTGCGGCGTTCAGGCGCACAATACGCGCGCTCGACGGGAGACCGTCGGCAGGAGGCGCGCATGGTGCCCGGACTGACCAGGTCTACACGGCTCACGGCGATGATCGCCATCGCGTGGCTGGCGCTCTTCGCCGCACAGGACGCGCGTGGCCAAGCGCGCACCACGCTCGACGCCAATCCCCTCGTCGGCCAGGCCACGGCGATTCGCCAGGGTCAGAACATCTTCCGCGGGCGCTGCGCCGTATGCCACGGCATCGACGCCAAGGGCTACCGCGGCAGCGACCTCACGAGCGGCGACTGGGTGCACGGCGGCAGCGACCGGCAGATCTTCACGACCATCACCACCGGCGTGGCCGGCACCGAGATGCCGGGCAACACCAGCCTGTCGGAAGACGAAGTGTGGATGCTCGTGGCCTACTTGCGCACGTTGAGCGCGCCGGGCGGACCGGTGGTCGAACGCGGCGATGCGGCGCGCGGCGAGCAGCTCTTCTGGGCGTCGGCCGGCGCCAACTGCGGACGCTGCCACATGGTGGGCGGGCGCGGCGGCCGGCTCGGACCCAACCTGTCGCGCATCGGCGCGTCGCGGTCGGCCTCGGCGCTCGAACGCGAGATCCGGCGTCCGGGCGAGGTCATCCCGATCGGCTTCGAGACCATCACCGTGACCACGCGCGATGGCCGGAAGATTCGCGGCCTGCGCAAGAACGAAGACACGTTCTCGGTGCAGCTCATGACGCCGGCCGAAGACATCCTGTCGTTCATGAAGCCCGACGTCACGGTAGACGCCGAGCCGCTGCGATCGCTCATGCCCGGCTACGCGCCCGAGCGCGTGAGCGACGCCGATCTGCACGACATCGTGCGCTACCTGCGCACGCTTCGCGGCAAGTGAAGGGAGATGTGATGATTCGACACGTCGCTCGTGCGCTCGTCACCGGCGCTGCGCTGACCGTAGCGGCCGGCGTGGTCCACGCGCAGGCCGTCACGAACGCGCAACTCGAGAAGGGCCTGGCCGACCCCGAGGCGTGGGTGAACTACGGCGGCGACTACGGCAGCCAGCGCCACAGCCCGCTCACGCAGATCACCGCGGCGAACGTCGACCAGCTGGCCACGCGCTGGGCGTTCCAGACCGCGCACGCTCGGCAAGTTCGAGGCCACGCCGATCGTGGTCAACGGCGTCATCTACATCACCGGTCCGAACAACACCGCGTGGGCGATCGACGCGCGCACCGGGCGCCAGCTCTGGAGCTATCGCCGCGACCTGCCCGACGACATGGACATCTGTTGCGGGCGCGTGAACCGCGGCTTCGCCGTGCTCGGCAACAAGCTCTACATGAACACGCTCGACGCGCACCTGCTGGCCTTCGACATGAAGACCGGCGCGGTCGTGTGGGACGTGGCCATCGACGACTACAAGCTCGGTTACAGCGCCACGGCGGCGCCGCTCATCGTCAAGGACAAGGTCGTCGTCGGCATCGCCGGCGCCGAGTACGGCATCCGCGGCTTCATCGATGCCTACGACGCCGCCACGGGCAAGCGCGCGTGGCGGTTCTGGACGGTGCCCGGCCCCGGCGAGAAGGGCAACGACACCTGGGAAGGCGACTCGTGGAAGCGCGGCGGCGGCTCCACGTGGGTCACCGGCAGCTACGATCCCGCGCTGAACCTGATCTACTGGGGCACGGGGAATCCAGGTCCTGATCTCTACGGGCACGACCGGGAGGGCGACAACCTCTACACCGACTCGGTCGTCGCGCTCGACGCCGACAGCGGCGTGATCAAGTGGCACTACCAGTTCACGCCGCACGACACGCACGACTGGGATGCCACCGAGGTGCCGGTGCTGGCCGACAAGGTGATTGGCGGCGTGTCGCGCAAGGTGCTGCTCTTCGCCAACCGCAACGGCTTCTACTACACGCTCGATCGCACGAACGGCACGGTGCTGGCATCGCGGCCGTTCGTGAAGACCACCTGGGCCGAGAAGATCAACCCGGATGGCCGGCCCGCCGTGCGGCCCAACACCGATCCCACCGAACAGGGCACCGAGGTGTGTCCCGACATCACCGGCGGCACCAACTTCATGTCGCCGGCCTACAACCCGACGACCGGGCTGCTCTACGTGACCTCGCGCGAGGTGTGCGCGGTCTACTACGGCTGGGAGCAGGAGTTCGTGCCGGGCGAGTACTACTTCGGCGGCGCCGCCCAGCGCACCGACCGCGGCTTCGGCGCGATGCGCGCGATCGATCCGGCCACGGGCAGCGTGCGGTGGGAGTTCAAGTACCACTCGCCGTCGATGGCTGGCGTGCTGTCGACCGCGTCGGGTCTGATCTTCGCCGGCGACATGGACGGCAACGTGATGGCGCTCGAGGCGGCCAGCGGCAAGCACCTCTGGCACTTCCAGACCGGCTCCGCGATCTATTCAGCGCCGACCACCTACATGCTCGACGGCCGGCAGTGGGTGCTCATTCCCTCGGGCACCACGCTCTACGCGTTTGCACTGCCGAACCGCGCCGTGCCGCCCGCGCGCGCCCCGGCTCGGCCCCGGAAATCGGGCTGGGATCCGCCGTTAGCCTCCGCGCGTGTGCATCTCGAGGTGCGGGTCGCGCTTGAGCGTGCTCAGCGGAATCAGCGGGCGCCGGTCGGGCACGCCGAGCCGCAGCTCGGCGCCGCGATCGGTGCGGCCGGTCCAGGTGGCGGTGATGAGCGCGCGCACCTCGTCGTCGCTCGCGCCGTTGCGCAACGGCGCGCGCAGGTCGAGCCCGCCGGTGGCGTAGAGGCACGTGTAGAGCATGCCGTCGGCGGTGAGCCGGGCGCGGTCGCAGTCGCGGCAGAAGGGCGCCGTCGTCGAGGCGATGATGCCGAAGGGCGTGCCGTCGGCCAGGCGGAAGCGGTCGGCCGGCGCCGAGGATTCCTTGTCGGCCGGCGCGATCGGTCCGAACGCGTCGGCGATGCGCTCGAGGATCTCGGCGCGTGACACCACCTGCTGCCGCGCTCCAGCCGGTGGCGCCGCCCACGTCCATGTACTCGATGAAGCGGATCTCGGCGCCGCGCTCCCGCGCGAAGCGCACGAGGTCGACGATCTCGTCGTCGTTCACGCCGCGAATCATCACCGTGTCGATCTTGAACCCCGGGAATTCGCGCGCGGCCGTGTCGATGCCCGCGAGCGTCCGCGTCAGTTCGTCCTGCCGCGTGAGCCGCACGAAGCGGTCGCGCTGCAGCGTGTCGAGGCTGACCGTGACGCGCCGCAGGCCGGCCTGCTTCAGGGCCAGCGGCATGGGCCGTGAGCAGGATGCCGTTGGTGGTCATGGCCAGATCGCGCACGCGTGGCGTGCTGGGCCAGTTGCGCGCATGAGCACCGGCAGGTTGGTGCGCAGCAGCGGCTCGCCGCCGGTGATCCGCAGCTTGTCCACGCCCAGGCCCACGAACAGACCGACCAGCCGGTCGATCTCCTCGAACGTGAGCACGTCGTGCTTGGGCAGCCACGTGTACTCCGCCTCGGGCATGCAGTACTGACACCGCAGGTTGCAGCGGTCGGTCACCGACAGGCGGAGGTTGCGCAGGGGGCGCTGGAAGGTGTCGTGGAGCATGCGGGCGGGTTCTCTGGATTATGGCATGCCGTCGTGGCACACTGGCGCGGCCGCATGCGCCTGCGCTCGCTCGACGTGTTCCGGGGCCTCACGATGGCCGGCATGGTGATCGTGAACAACCCGGGCGACTGGGCCACGGTCTACGCGCCGCTGCTGCACGCCGAGTGGCACGGCTGGACGCCGACCGACCTCATCTTCCCGTGGTTCCTGTTCATCATGGGCGCGGCCCTGGCGCAGGCCGAACCCGCGCGCTCGTCGCCGGCTGCGCGGTGCTGCGGCGCGGCGCCGTGCTCGTGGGCCTGGGCCTGTTCATGGCGGGCTTCCCGTACTTCAACCCGGCGCGCTGGCGCATCCCTGGCGTGCTGTTCCGCCTGGGCGTCTGCTACGTGGCGGCGGCGTTCACGTGGCGCGGCGCTGGCGGTGCCGGGCGACACCGCCGGACCACGCTGCGCGCGCTGCGCGGTCGCTGCCGCGGTCTGCCTGCTGGTCTACTGGGCGCTCCTCGCGCTCGTGCCGCCACCAGGCGGCGTCGCCGGCGATCTGACCGCCGAAGGCAACCTCGGCGCGTGGCTCGACCGCGCCGTCTTCGGCACGCACCTGTGGAAGGCGCGCTGGGACCCCGAGGGGCTGCTCAGCTCGTTGCCCGCCGTGGGCACGACGCTGATGGGCGTGATGGCCGGACTGTGGCTGCGCGCCTCGCGTCCCGCGCGGGCGGCGCCGGCGCTCGTCTGCGCGGGCGCGGCGGCGACGCTGGCGGGACTGCTGTGGGGCACCGTGCTGCCCATCAACAAGGCGCTGTGGACCAGTTCGTACGCGCTCTTCACCGGCGGCACCGCGGCGCTTGCGCTCGGCCTGCTGCATCTGCGCGCTCGACGACGGCCGCGCGTCGCCGTGGCTCACCGCGCGTCACCGAGCCGCTCGTGGCGCTGGGCCGCAACGCGCTGCTGCTCTTCGTGCTCTCGGGGCTCGTCGCCAAGTCGCTGATGCTGCTGACGGTGGGCACGGGTCCGGCGGCGGTGTCGTGGCAGCAGTGGATCTACGCCACGGCGTTCGCGCCGCTGGCGCCGCCGAAGGTGGCGTCGCTGCTCTATGCGGTGACGACGCTCGCCGTGCTCTACGCGCTGCTGGCGTGGCTGCACCGGCAAGCGGTGGTATTGGAGCGTGTGAGCAGGATGGCGAAGCCCTCGGTGGTGGTGGTTGGCGCGGGCGTGTTCGGCGCGTGGAGCGCGCTGCGGCTCGCGCGGGCGGGCTGGCAGGTCACGCTCGTGGACGCCTACGGGCCGGCGAACGGCCGGGCGAGTTCGTCGGATCACTCGCGCGTGATCCGCGCCGGCTACGGCGCCGTCGCGCATCTACACGCGTTGGGCCACCGAGTCGCTGGCCGACTGGCACTGGCTGTCGCGCAAGACCGGCGCGCCGCTCGTGGAGGAATGCGGCGCGCTGTTCCTCGGCGACGCCGGGCAGCGCGCATCTGGCCGACACCGCGCACACGCTGGCGGCCGCGGGCGTGGCGCACGAGCGGCTCGACGGCCGCGGCGGTCGCGAGCCGCTATCCGCAGATCGGCGTGATCGGTCTTGGCGACGCCGTGCTCGAGAACCGCGGCGGCGTGCTGCGCGCGCGGCAGGCCGTGCAGGCGGCGGTGACGACGGCCGCTGGCCTACGGCGCGCGCTACCAGCAGGCGCGCGTCGTGCCGCTCGACGAGTCGGCCGGCGCGCCGGTCATGCGCCTGCAGCGACGGCGGCACGCTCGAGGCCGATCACTACGTGTTCGCGTGCGGGCCGTGGCTGCCGGCGCTCTT
The DNA here is from genome assembly GCA_963814395.1 of uncultured Acidobacteriota bacterium. Classification (GTDB taxonomy): domain Bacteria; phylum Acidobacteriota; class Vicinamibacteria; order Vicinamibacterales; family UBA2999; genus CADEFD01. The sequence goes on along the minus strand of CAWFCS010000013.1, from coordinate 442,777 downwards.
CCCGCAGGCGGTGGGCGCACGCATTCGCCCCACGCGTCAGGAGGTGCTCTACTTCGGCGTGCCGGCGGGCGACCCGCGCTTCGGCGTCGACCGCCTGCCGGTGTGGATCGACTTCGCCTCGGGCCTCTACGGCATTCCCGATCTCGACGCGCACGGCTTCAAGGTGGGCATCGATCGCCACGGCGCCGCGATCGATCCGGATGCGGCCGACCGCGCTCGTGGGCGACGACGCCGTGCAGATCGCCCGCGCGTTCTTCGCTCGCCGCTTCCCGGCGCTGCTGCGCGCGCCGCTCGTGGACGCGCACGTCTGTCAGTACGAGAACACGGCGACCGGCGACTTCATCATCGACCGTCATCCGCAGTGGGCCAACGTGTGGGTGGTGGGCGGCGGCTCGGGCCACGGCTTCAAGCACGGCCCGGCGGTGGGGAAGCACGTGGCGGACCTGCTCGCCGGCCGAGTGCCGAGGTGGAGCCGCGCTTCGCGCTCGCCGGCCGGGCGATCGAGCCGCGCGCGCGATCTACTAGCCCTCGCCGGGCACGAGGCTCGGAACGGCTACGGGCGCGCCTTCGCGATGAGCTCCAGCAGCTGCCCGAGCCGCGTGATCTCGGCGCCGTATTTCGCCCAGTCGCCGGCGCGCTGCGCCTCGATCGCGCGCTGATAGGTGGCCTGCGCTTCGGCGGCGAGTTGGGCCGGCGGCAAGGCCGCACGGCGGCCGGGCAGCGGCGCCGTCGGCGGCGGCGGTGGCGGTCCGGTGCCAGGCACCGCCGGCGCCGCATCCACCGCGCCCGCCGGCGCGCCGGGGCCGTGCCGGTGACCGGCGCCGTGGCGTCGGCGCTCACCATCGCGGCATCCTGCGGCTGCGCCCGGCGGGCGCGAATCGCCTCGGGCGAGAAGAGCCGGGCCAGCGCCGCGTCGAGCGTGCGCTCCATCACGATCGAGTTCTGATAGGCCACGATCACGCGCGTGAGTTCGGGGATGCGGCCCTGCTGCGCGCGCAGGTAGAGCGGCCGCACGTAGAGCAGCGACTCCTCGATCGGAATGACCATCAGCGTGCCCTGGATCACCTCCGAGCCTTGCTGGTTCCACAGGGTGATCTGCGGCGAGATCACCTGGTCCTGGCTGATGCGCGCCACCACCTGGCGCGGGCCGAAGACGAGCTTCTGCTTCGGGAACTCGAACGCCATCAGCTGGCCGTAGTGCTCGCCGTCGGACCGCGCCACCAGCCACGACGCCAGGTTGTCGCGCCGGCGCGGCGTGAAGGGCAGCATCTGGATGAACTCGGCTGGTGTGCTCGCCGGGCAGCCGCATGATCGTGTAGTAGGGCGTCATGCGCACGGCCTGGCCGCTCGCGTCGATGGTGGGCACCTCCCACTGGTCTTCCTTGTTGTAGAAGACCGCGGCGCTGGTCATGTGGTAGGTGGAGTAGACCGACGACTGCATGCCGAAGATGCCCTCGGGATAGCGCACGTGCGAGCGCAGCCCGGCCGGCATGCGCGCGAGCGGCTGCATCAGCCCCGGAAACGCCTTGGCGTAGGCGCGGATGATCGGGTCGTTCGGCTCGGCCAGATAGAACGTCGTGGCGCCGTGATACGCGTCGACCACCACCTTCACGGCGTTGCGGATGTAGCTCACGCCCGGCGCGCCTTCGGTGGCGTAGGGATAGCGGCTGGTGACGGTGTAGGCGTCGAGCATCCAGAACAGGCGGCCCTCGTGCACGACCAGGTACGGGTCGTCGTCGAAGGTGAGGAACGGCGCGATCTTCTGCGCGCGGCAGCTTGATCTGCCGGTCGAAGATCATCCGGCTCTCGGGCGTGATGTCGTCGCTCAGCAGCAACTGGTAGTTGCGGAAGCGCGCGGCGAAGGCCAGCTTCTTCCAGATCGAGTCGAGCACGATGCCGCCGGTGCCGGCGTAGGTCGGTGAAGACGTTGTCGTCGCCCTTGGGGTAGTGGAACTCCCGCGTCTTGGTCTTCACGATGGCGTACTCGTTCGAGAGCTCGCCGAAGTAGAGGCTGGGCTCGGTGACCGGCAGGTTCACGTTCGACACCGGCGGCAGGTCGCGGATGAAGAGCACCGGCAGGCCCTCGGCCGTCACCTGGTTGACCGGGCCGAGCGTGAGCCCGTGGCCGTGGGTGAAGGTGAGCCGCTCGTTGACCCAGGTGCGGTTGGGCAGCGCCGCGGGGTTCAGCTCGCGCGCCGAGAGCATCACCTGGCGCAGCTGGCCGTCGATCACGTAGCGGTCGTTGTCCACCGCCGTGAAGTCGTAGTAGGTGCGGATCTCCTGGATCTGCCCGAACGTCTCGAGCAGCGGCTGGTGATCCCACAGGCGCACGTTGTCGAGCGTCTGCCGGTTCTTGTCGATGTCGGCGCGCGTCAGCTCGGCATCGCCGGTGAGCGGGCGCTGCTGGATGGTGTCGAGCGCGAAGGCGCGGCGCGTGGCGTCGATGTTGTGCTGGATGAACGGCGCTTCGCGCACCTGCTCGTTGGGCGACACGACGAAGCGCTGAATGGCGCCGGCGTAGACCTGCCCGGCCAGCGCCACGACCGCGTAGATGCCGATGGCCGCGGCCGCCGCGGCGGTGCGTTCGGTGAAGGCGTAGGCCACGGCGCAGGCCGCGCCCACGAGCGCCGCGGCCATCTCGGCCAGCGCAAACGGCAGCCGCGCGTGCACGTCGGTGTAGCCGGCGCCGCGGATGATGCCGTCGACGGTGAGCAGCGCGTGCGGGCGGTCGAGCCACGCGCCCGCGGCGAGCAGCACGAGGAACGCGGCGGCCAGCAGGCCCAGGTGGCGCCGCGCGCGGCCGCCCAGGCGCATGCCGAACGGCGTGAGGGCGAGCTGCCCGCCGAGCAGGTAGAGCGCGCCGACGCCGGCGGCGGCCACGCCCACCTGCGCCACGGCGAACGAGCGCGCCAGGTCGAGCACCGGCAGCGTGAACACGTAGAACGCCACGTCGAAGCCCAGGATGGGATCGGTCGTGCCGAACGGCCTCGGCCTGTTGCCAGCCGAGCACGTCCTGCCAGCCCGAGGCGGCGAACAGAGCGCGCCGAGCACGGCGGCGCCGGCGGCCACGATCGAGCCGAGCGACTGCACCTCGCGCCGCGCGGGCAGGGCCACGGTCATGCCTTCGGGCGTGGAGACGACCTGCGATTCCACGGGCAGGGTGCGCGCGGCCACGCGCAGGTTGAGCGTGAGCCAGACCAGCGACAGCGACGAAGGCGATGGCGCCGAGCGCGGTCTGCGTGCTGAGGATGGTGGCGTAGGTGGCCTGCTGGCCGAGCTCGCCGAACCACCACCAGTCGGTCACGAGCTCCACCAGGTTCGGGAGCACGAACGCCAGCACGGCCAGCGTGGCGACGAGGACGAGACGGGCAGGCTTGCGCATGGGGTATCTAGAAGTCTACGCGCCTTTCAGTCCGCGCAGGGCCCGGCGCTCGCGCTTGTCGGGACGGCTCTTGGGCGCCATCGTGGCGTGGAAGACCCGCTCGATGCGCCGCATCGCCACTTCTTCCGGCGTCGGCGGCGGCGTCAGGTCGTCGTAGAGGGCGCGGGCCGCGGCCTTGGCGATGTGGGTGTCGGCCAGGCCCTTCACCACCACGGTCTGCGTGCGCCCGAACGGCCGGCCGATCCGCAGCGTGTCGCCGGCCTTGAGGTCGCGGTGCGGCTTGGCGGTGGTGCCGTTCACGTCCACCTTGCCGTTGCGGCAGGCGCGCTGCGCCTCGGCGCGGGTGCGGAACAGGCACGCCACGTCGAGCCAGATATCGAGCCTCACTGACGCGGGAGCGGACAGAGACATGGCGCGGACAGTCAGATTATCCGTCGATCTGGTGATCTCGTGAGCGAGTGATCTGAGAGCGGGTGATAAAGTGCCTGCCCATGCCGCCACGCCGTTCGTCCAAGGTCACGCCGTCCGCCACTGCCGCCACGAAGTACTGCCTCTGCCACGCCCGCGTCGTCGCGGCGTTTCTCCGCGGCCGTGGTCGATGGGCCGGCGCGGGCCGCCGGGCGCGCGATGCTGCACGCGGTGGGGTTCACGCGCGACGACTTCGCCAAGCCGCACGTCGGCGTGTGCTCCACGTGGAGCCAGGTGACGCCGTGCAACGTGCACATCGACGTGCTGGCGCGGGCGGCCGCGGTCGGCGTGGACAAGGCCGGCGCCAAGGGCGTGATCTTCAACACCATCACCGTGTCCGACGGCATCTCGATGGGCACCGAGGGCATGAAGTACTCGCTCGTGTCGCGCGAGGTGATTGCCGACTCGATCGAAACGGTGGTGGGCGCCGAGGGCTTCGACGGCCTCGTGGCGATTGGCGGCTGCGACAAGAACATGCCGGCGTGCGCCATGGCGATGGCGCGGCTCAATCGGCCGGCGGTGTTCGTCTACGGCGGCACGATCATGCCGGGCATCTGGAAGGGCAAGCCGGTCGACATCGTGTCGGTGTTCGAGGCGGTGGGGCAGCACGCCGCCGGCAAGCTGAGCGACGCGGAACTGGCCGACCTCGAACAGCACGCGTGTCCCGGCGCCGGCTCGTGCGGCGGCATGTACACCGCCAACACGATGGCCTCGGCCATCGAGGCGCTCGGCCTCAGCCTGCCGAACAGCTCCGCGCAGGCGGCCATCTCGGACGCGAAGCGCGACGACTGCCGGCGCGCCGGCGCGGCCGTCACGCACCTGATCGCCGCGGGCATCACGCCGCGCCACATCCTGACGCGCAAGGCGTTCGAGAACGCCATCACCGTCACGATCGCGCTCGGCGGCTCGACCAACGCCGTGCTGCACCTGCTGGCGATTGCGCGCGCGGCCGACGTGCGGCTGACGCTCGACGACTTCACCCGCATCGGCAAGCGCGTGCCGGTGCTGGCCGACCTGAAGCCGAGCGGCAAGTACGTGATGGCCGAGCTCGTGCGCATCGGCGGCCTCACGCCGCTCATGAAGCGGCTGCTCGACAAGGGCCTGCTGCACGGCGACGCGCTCACGGTCACGGGCAAGACGCTGGCCGAGAACCTGGCCGACGTCGCCGACTATCCCGCCGGGCAGGACGTGGTGCGCGACTTCGACCACCCGGTGAAGCCCGAGAGCCACCTGGTGGTGCTGCGCGGCAACCTGGCGCCCGAGGGCGCCGTGGCCAAGATCAGCGGCAAGGAAGGGGAGCGCTTCACGGGCAAGGCGATCGTGTTCGATCGCGAAGAGGCCGCGCTCGACGCCATCCTCAAGGGCCGGGTGAAGGCCGGGCACGTCGTGGTGATCCGCTACGAAGGGCCGCGCGGCGGGCCGGGCATGCGCGAGATGCTGTCGCCCACGAGCGCGCTCATCGGCCGGGGCCTCGGCAACGACGTGGCGCTCATCACCGACGGCCGCTTCTCCGGCGGCACGCACGGGTTCGTCGTGGGGCACGTCACCCCGGAGGCCGCCGTGGGCGGGCCGCTCGCGCTCGTGAAGAACGGCGACCGGATCACCATCGACGCCCGCGCCCGCACCATCGACCTGGGCGTGCCGGCGCGCGAACTCGCGGCCCGGCGCCGGGCGTGGAGGCCGCGCAAGCCGGCCTACACCCGCGGCGTGCTGGCGAAGTACGCGCGGCTGGTCGAATCGGCCAGCGAGGGCGCCGTCACCGACCGGGAAGCCCGCCGGGATCCATAGAACGGCTGTGCTGGAATCCAGCCGATTGGACGGTGCACGCCCTTGCATTGGATTCGCTCATGGACGCCATGAGCGAAGCTCAGGTAATGCTTGCGTCACACCCCTGATTCGCCTACGATTCTCGCGTTTTCGTGCGGTTCGTTCCCAGACTCCCTCCACACCTGCTGTTGGCACGACTGGTGGATCACGTCACGGGACGTCCTGCGCGAGTGCGCGCTCACGTGAACGGTTACGGGATGGCGTGAGTGTTTAGGGACTTTTAACGAGAGGTGACCATGAAGACCCTGCGGCAACTACTGGTTATTGGCCTGATGGTGGCCATGACCGGAAGCTTCGCGGCAGCCCAGACGTTTACGGGCGGCTTGCGCGGTGCGGTGAAGGACGCGAACGGAGTGATTCCGGGCGTGACGGTGCAATTGATCAACGACGCCACGGGCGCATCCCGTGAGGCGGTCTCGAACGAATCCGGCGAGTACAGCTTCGGCGCCGTGCCGCCGGGCACCTACTCGGTGAAGGCCACGCTCACCGGGTTCAAGACCTACGAGAACAAGGGCATCCGCATCGGCACGCAGCAGTTCATCACGCTCGACGTCACGCTCGAAGTGGGCACGCTGCAGGAAACCATCACGGTCACGGGCGCGGCGCCGCTCATCGACACGTCGAACGCGTCGACCGGTTCGGTGATCGACGCCCGCCAGCTCGAGACGCTGCCGAGCGGCGGCCGTTCGGCGTTCCTCTTCGCCGTCACGGTGCCCACGGTCGTGGCCTCGGGCGACGCGCAGTTCAACCGCCAGCAGGACCAGACCAACGCCTCGCTGCTCTCGATGGGCGGCGGCGCGCGCCGCGGCAACAACTACCTGCTCGACGGCGTGCCGATCACCGACCTGCGCAACCGCGCGTCGGCCAACCCCTCGATCGAGGGTCTGGAAGGCGTGGCCGTGCAGGTGCACACCTACGACGCGGAAACGGGTCGCACCGGCGGCGGCATCTTCAACACCTCCACCAAGTCGGGCACCAACGAGTGGCACGGCAGCGGCTTCTACCAGGGCCGGCCGTCGTGGGGCTCGTCGAACAACTTCTTCTCCGAACGCGCCGGTCAGCCCAAGCCCGAAACCTACTTCCACCTCGGTGGCGGCGGCTTCGGCGGCCCGATCCTGAAGAACCGCACGTTCTTCTGGTTCGCGGGCGAGGGCTACGGCTCGAACACCACGCGCAACGTGAGCGCGCGCTTCCCGACCACGCGCGAACTGGCCGGCGACTTCTCGGCAGAGCACCACGGCGGCCGGCGCGCTCGTGCCCATCTACGACCCGCTCACGGGCGATGCCAACGGCAACGGCCGCACGCCAGTTCCCCGGCAACGTCATTCCGTCCAACCGGCTCAACCCGGTGGCGCGCGCCATCGCGGCCTACTTCCCGACGGCCGACAGCCAGGTGAGCAACGGCTCGAACAACTTCGTGCGCACCTCGCAGCTCGAAGATCGCGCGCAGATGTACACGCCTCAAGGCCGACCACCGCTTCAACGACAAGGTGTCGCTGAGCGGCTTCTACCTCTACAACAAGACCGACGAGCCGTGCGCCAGCTTCTGGGGCACCGAACGCCTTCGCCGACACCAACGAGTACCTGCTGGCGCGGCGCGTCAAGATGCTGGCGCGTGAACAACACGTGGCTGCCGAGCAACAACACCGTGCTCACGCTGCGCTACGGCTTCACCGACTTCGACGACTCGGACTTCCTGACCGAATCGTTCGACCCGGCGCACGCTCGGCTTCAACAGCTCGTTCATCAACGCCATCCAGACCAAGAAGTTCCCGCGCGGGAACGTCTCGGAATACGGCGACGGCGGCACCACGTTCGGCGCCATCGACCCGACCGACCGCCTGTGGACCTCGTGGAGCACCAACGCCACGGTGTCGAAGCTGCTCGGCCGCCACACGGTGAAGGCCGGCGCCGACTACCGCCGCATCGGCTACGAGACGCAGTCGTTCTCGGCCAGCGTCGGGCCTGTTCGCCTTCGACCGTCTGCTGGACGTCGGGCAGCCCCACCGACGCACGACGGGCGGCAACGCCTTTGCCAGCTTCCTGCTCGGCCTGCCGAGCGGCGACCCGGGCAACCTGAGCCGCATCGGCCAGTCGACGCCGCTCAACGTGTTCGTGAACTACTACGGCGGCTACCTGCAGGACGACTTCCGCGTGAACTCGAAGCTCACGTTGAACGTCGGTCTGCGCGTCGAGCACGAAGACGGCCTGCGTGAGAAGGACAACAACTTCACCGTGGCCTTCGACCGCACGCTCAACCCCGGCGGCGCCCTGGGCGCGCTCGTGGTCAACGGCCAGCCCGTGCGCGGCGGCCTCGTGTATGCCGGCCAGAACGGCGCCAACGACTACCAGGGCGACCCGACGGCGGCCAAGTTCTCGCCGCGCCTCGGCATGGTCTACTCGTTCGACCCCAAGACCGTGCTGCGCGCCGGCTACGGCGTGTATTGGGCGCCCTGGAACTACCAGGGCGCCAGCAACACCAACTACGGCCAGATTGGCTTCAGCCGCGACACGACGCTGTCGCAGGGCCAGTTCCAGCCCACCACCAGCCTGACCAATCCCGTTCCCGAACGGCGTGCTCGCAGCCGGTGGGCAACGCGCTCGGCGCGCTGACCAACGTGGGTGTCGCCGGCAACACCGAGTTCATCGACCAGGACAAGAAGTCGCCCTACGTCCAGCAGTACTCGGTGGACATCAACCGCGAACTGCCGGGCAACATGGCGATCGGCTTCGAATACGCCGGCGCCACGGGCCGCGACCTGGGCCTGGGCGGCTCGAACGACGGCATCGTCAACATCAACCAGCTCGATCCGCGCTACCTGTCGCTCGGCGCCGCGCTGACCGAGCAGGTGCCCAACCCGTTCTTCGGCCTGCCCGCCGGGCAGGGCAAGAGCGTGACGAGCGCGACGATCGCGCGCCGTGAGCTGCTGCGGCCGTTCCCGCAGTTCAACGACATCCTGATGCGCCAGAACACCGCGCGGCAAGAGCCAGTACCACGCCGCCATCCTCAAGTTCGAGAAGCGCGTGAACAACGGCTGGGGCGGTCGCGTCAACTACACCTACAGCCGGCTCAAGGACAACCAGTTCGGCGAGACGAACTTCTTCTCGGCCAACTCGGCCGAGGCGCAGAACGCCTACGACCTCGAGGCCGAATACGCCGTGGGCCTGCTCGACGTGCCCCACAAGCTGGTGTTCTCGCCGATCGTCGAACTGCCGTTCGGCGAAGGCAAGCGCTGGGCCACCGAGGGCATCGCCGAGAAGATTCTCGGCAACTGGACGCTGTCGTCGATCATCGCGTTCGAGAGCGGCTTCCCGCTGTCAGTGCGCGCCCAACACCAACACCACCGGCCTCTTCACCCGCACGCAGTGGGTGAACGAAGGCTCGGCCGATCCGGCCACCGACGGCAGCCGCGACCGACCGCATGCAGCCCGGCCTGTGGCTGAACGCAGCCGGCTACGCCACCGCGCCGGCGTTCACGTTCGGCACGGGCGGGCGCACCGACACGCGCACCCGCACGCCGCACCGCAACAACTGGGACTTCGTGGCCTCCAAGGAAATCAAATTCCCGGGTGGCGTGCGCGGCCAGATTCGCGCGGAAGTCCTGAACATCACCAACACCGTGAAGACGCGCGGCCCGAACACGCAGCTGGGCAACGCGGCGTTCGGTCAGATTCGTGACCAGTCGGGCTTCATGCGCCTCACGCAGATGATGTTCCGTCTCAGCTTCTAAGAGCTGGGTGCTAGGGGCTGGGGGCGAGGGCTTCCAGCGTCACACTGTCGAAGGGCGGCTCTTGCTTGCCTCGCCGAAGCCTACTGGGCCTCGGGGCGGCGGCGGGAGCCGCCCTTCGCATGTACGGAGATGGATCGTTGGCACAGCAGCCGGCTCCGCAGTACGATTTGTCGCAATGAAGCTCGGTGCGTCAGAGATGGCGGCGGCGGTGATTGTGGCGGCCCTTGGCCTTGCAGCGTGCCGGGGCGGGGGCGACGCCGCGCCTGCGGCGCAATCAGCCGCGGCCTCGGCGCCTCGGCCCGTGCTCGATCCCAGCGAACCCGTCGGGCGCGCTCGGCGCCATCGCCTTTCCCACGAGCGGCGCCGCCGCGGCGCAGGACGACTTCCTGCGCGGCGTGGCGTGGCTGCACAGCTTCGGCTACGAAGACGCCATCGAGGCGTTCCAGGCCGCTCAGGCGAAAGACCCACGGTTCGTCATGGCCTACTGGGGCGAGTCGCTCGCCTACAGTCAGCCGCTGTGGTTCCAGGAAGAACCGGACAAGGGCCGGGCGGTGCTGGCCAAGTTGGGTGCCACGCCGGACGCGCGCGCTGCCAAAGCCACGACCGAGTCGCGAGAAGGGGTTCCTGCGCGCGGTCGAGGCGTTGTGGGGACCGGGCGAGAAGCCCGCACGGGCGGCGGCCTATGCCGAGGCCATGGCGGCGCTCAGCCGCGCCTTGCCCGCCGACGACGAGGTGCAGACCTTCTACGCGTTGGCGCTGCTCGGCACCATGCCGCGCGGCGACCAGTCGCTGCCGCTACGGGAGCAGGCGGGGGCCATCGCCGAAGCGGTGTTCAAGCGCAACCCGGCGCACCCCGGCGCGGCACACCTGATTCTGCACGCCTACGATCACGGCGCGCTGGCGCCGCGCGGGCTCGCGGCGGCCCGCGCCTACGCGAAGGTGGCGCCGGCCGCCAGCCACGCGCTCCACATGCCCGCGCACTTCTTCGTGCAGCTCGGCCTGTGGCACGAAGCGGCGGCCAGTGACCGGGCGTCGTGGGAGGCCTCGGTGGCGTGGACGGCGCGCCGCCAGAAGCCGATCACGCTGCGCGATTTCCACAGTCTGGTGTGGCTGCAGTACGAGCTCACGCAGCTCGGGCAGTTCACGCGCGCCCGCCAGGTGGCCGGCGAGATCGATGCGGCCATGGCGGTGGCGACCGAGCAGGACGTGATCGGCGGGCACCACTACGGCGACAGCGAGATTGGCCGCGGCTCCGGCCCGCTCGCGCTGCGCAACGACAAGGGCTCGATGCGCGCGCGCTACATCCTCGAGAGCGAACGCTGGAGCGAGATGGCGGGGGAGACGGGCTTCGACAACATCGACGCGCTCTTCGCACTCGGCGTGAGCGCCGCCCAGCTCGACGACGTGGCGCGCGCCGTGGCCGTGCGCAACGAACTCATCAAGGCCTCGCAGCCGGGGATGGACGCGGGGTTGCGCGAGCAGGCGGCCATCATGCTGCTCGAACTCGACGCCGTGGCCGCCACCCTGGCCGGCACGCCGGCCGTGGCCTTCTCACGGATGGACCAGGCCGTGGCGCTGCAGGCCAAGATGCCCAAGCCGATCGGCCGGCCGTATCCGGTGAAGGGCGCCGACGAGCTGTACGGCGAGCTGCTGCTCGAGGCCGGGCGCGCGGCCGATGCGGTCGCGTGGTTCGAGCGAGCCCTGGCGCGCACGCCGAATCGCAGCCGAGCCGTGCTGGGCCTGGCGCGCGCCGCCGCCAAGGCCGGGGACGCCGCCAAGAGCCGCCGGGCCTACGAGCAGTTCCTCGTGAACTGGAACGACGCCGACCCCGGCTTGCCGGAACTCGCCGAAGCCCGCGCCGCGCTGCAGCGATAGGCGCGTGCGGGACACGCGGATGCGGAGTGAGGGGCGCGGTGTTTCCCTAGTCCCCAGTCCCCAATCCCTGCTCCTAGACCTCGTCAATCCGCACGCGGCGGATGTAGAACGACAGGTCGAGACGGCGCGTGCGCACGGCCGGGTCCGCCGTCTTGAGGCTGATGTCGTAGTAGCCCGGCTCGGCCGGGCGCCAGCGATGCGTCCACAGTGCCCAGGTGTGAGCAGTGGCCGGCGCCGGACAGACCCGTACGGGCGTGCCGGGGTCGCGCGGGCCGAAGCGCAATCACGAGCCGGTCCACCGGCGCCGTGCCGCCCCACACGATGCCGACGACGCGATACTCGGTGGCGCCGTCGACCCGCCGCTGCTCCACGCGCATGGGCATGGCGGCGGTGTCGATGGCTCGGCGGCGTCGATAGTCGCGCGCCAACGCGGGCTGGCCCTCCTGATGCGTGCGCCCGGCGAACTCGCGCATCTGCGACGTGGCGGGCTCGTCGTCGGTCACCCAGCGGATCTCGTTCACCCACTTGATCCACGCGCAGCCGTACCAGCCGGGCACGACCAGCCGCACCGGCGCGCCGTGGTCGGGCGTGAGCGGCTGTCCGTTCATGCGGGTGGCGAGAAAAGGAGCCGATCGGTCGAGGACGCTCGAGCGGCAACACCCAGCTGGCGCCAGGCTGCGACCGGAGCGACTGCTGGCTGTCGTGATCGAGGCCCGACACGAGCACGCCAGTGGCAGTGGCCGGACGGGGCAGTCGCTCGAGCACGCCCGCGAGCGGCACGCCGTGCCATTCGACCGCGCTCATCAAGCCGAAGTTCTGCGGGTTGCTGTTGCCCGCGCATTCGATGAGGTGCGCGCCCATGGGGCGGCGCTTGGCGCGGCGACGTCGGCCGCCGACAGCGTGATGCCTGGGACACTGGCCGTGGCGCGCAGGCCGATCGTCCAGCTGCCTAGGGTCGTGACGCAGGCCGGCCGGTGCCGCCGTGCGCACGAACAGGTCGTCGCTCGGCGTGAGCATGCGGCCAGGCGTCGAGCCGCGACAGGTCGGTGAAGAGCCGCGCATCGAGACCCGAGCCGCCGAGCATCTGTCCGAGAGGGGTCTCGACGGCGCCGGGGCCGTAGAGCGGCAGGGTGCGCACCAGCGTGCCCCGTGGCGGGTCGTCGCACACCGCCTGGGCGAGCGCGCGAGTGACCCAGCCGCCGCTCAGCCGCGCCCAGACCGCCGGCGGCCGCGGCGCGTCCTAGGAACTGGCGGCGCGTGACGCCAGGGGGGCGGGGGCCGGCACGCATCGACCCCAGTATTCCACACGCGCTCGCTATAATCGGACTCATGCCGTCCCGCCGCCCGCTCCGCACCTTGACCGCCGCCACCCTCGTGGCTGCCGCGGCCCTCGGGCTCTCGGCGCAGCAGGCGCCGGTGCCGCCTGGCAGGACCGACGTTTCGCTCGGGCGTCACCGCCGTGTCCACCGACGTGATCACCCGTGACAAGGACGGCCGCTTCGTGGCCGATCTGACCAAGGACGATTTCGTCGTGCTCGAGGACGACGTGCCGCAGGTGGTCACGTCGTTTGCCCTAGTGCATGGCGGACGCACGTTCAACCTGCTCACGCCGGCGGCGGCCCCGGCGGCTCAAGAGGGCATCGTGCTGCCGACCACCCGCCGCGCGACGCAGGACGTCGCCGGGCGCGTGCTCTTCATCTTCGTCGACGACGTGCACTTCGAGCCGGAATACACGCCGCACGTGCGACGGCTGATCCAGGAGATCGGCGACAACCTGCTGCACGACGGCGACCTGGTGGCGATGTTGTCGAGCGGACCGTCGAGCATCCAGACCGGGCTCACCTACGACCGCAAGCTGGTGGTGGCGGCGGCCTCGAAGATTCGCGGCAGCGGCTTCAACGCAGCCGACATCTTTCGCAACCTCGACACCGGCCAGGGGCCGGCCGACGTGCGCAACCGCGCCCAGATGGCCTTCTATACCGCCTACAGCCTGCTGGCCGATCTCGAGCAGGTGCCCAACAAGCGCAAGGCATTGCTCTACATCAGCACCGGCTACGATTTCGATCCCTTCGCGGAGGGCCGCAAGTCGAACGACCGGATCCAGGGCGGCCGCTTCGCCGACCCCACGCGGTTTCTCTACGAAGACGACAGCAACCCCTACTTCCGTCTGCCTACGGCCACCGCCGATATCGACCTCTATGCCTACATGCGCGAGTTGACGCTCGCGGCCAACCGCGCCAACGTCAGCATCTACGCCGTCGACCCGCGCGGCCTGGCGGGCGTCGTGGACGCGGGCCAGTACATCGACCAGAGCGAGTGGCGCACCTACCTGCAGAAGACCCAGAGCACCTTGCGGTTCATCTCGGAAGAGACGGGCGGATTCGCCGTGGTGAACGTCAACGACTTCGCCACGGAGTTCAAACGGATCGACGCCGAGACCAGCGACTACTACGTGCTCGGCTACTCGTCGACCAATCCCGACCCGCTGCGCCGCGTGCGCCGGCTCGACGTGAAGGTGACGCGGCCCGATGTCTCCGTCGCGTCGCGCCGGGCGTATTCGCTGAAGACGCCGGGCACGCCGACGCGGCCACCCGCACCGGCCCCGGCCAAGAAGAAGAAGGACTAGGGCGCCGGATCGGCGACCACGTCGAGCCACGCCCGGACGAGTTCGGCATGTCGCCCGCTGCCCCTCGACGTAGGCGCGGGCGTGGGTCACGAAGCGATCGCGCGCGGCCGGGGACGTTCGCCGCCGCCGGTCGCATCACGTGCGTGGCAAACAGCGCGTGCAGCACCAGGAACTCGGCGTCGTGGTCCGCCGCCGGCGCGGGCGCGCGCTGCGTCGAGCACGGCGAGCGCCTCGGCGTAGCGCGCCGTGGCGATCAACGTGGCCGCAAGTCCGCGGATGGCGGCCGGGTTGCCAGGTTGCGAGTCGAGCGCCGCGCGCGCCATCGCCGCCGCCCGCGCGACATCGCCCTGGCGCAGGTAGGCGTCCACCAGCAGCGCCGCGACGGCCGCGTCGTCGATGCCGCCTTCGCGCGCCCGGTTCCAGGCCGTCACCGCTGCTCGATCGTCGCCGCCGAGGGCGTAGCTGGCGCCGAGCACGAGCTGCACCGGCGCGGCCGGCGCGCCCTGGGCCGCCGCCTGCTGCAGGAGCGTGGCGACCGCCCGGGGTGAATCGCCGAGGGCGTAGAGCGCCACTCCGCGCAGGGCCAGACCGGTGGCGCGATCAGCCGGCTGGCTCAGGTCCAGCTGCACCAGGTCGGCGTAGCGTCCGGCCCGTACCAGGGCCAGTGCTTCGGTCAGGGCGGCCGAGGGCATGGGCGGCGTCAGCGCCCGGGCCAGAGCGTCGAGGGTGGCCGGCTCGAGCACGGCCTCGCGCCGGAACGCCTGGCCCGGCGTGGGCGCCTCGCGCAGCAGACTCTCCGGCGTGCCCGTGACGTCGAAGGTCACATCCCGTTCGGCCCGCCGGCCCGAGAGATGGTCGAGCGCGGTGATGGCGAGCCGGTAGCGGCCGCGGGCGAAGGCGCGGAGCGGCGCCTGCACGGCGGCGAAGAGCGGGTGACCCTTGACCACGTCGAAGTCACCCGGCAAGGTCGTGCCGTTGTAGCGCTGCACCGGCAACGTGCCCACCAGATCCTCGCGCGTGCCCGCGAGCCGCGTGACGCGAAAGCCCACTTCCACGTCGGGCGTGCCGGCCGCCGTGCCCGACGGGTTGATCACCTGGAACGACCACCGACAGCGCTTCGTCCACGCGGAAGCGGCGGTCGCGGGCGGGCACCGACTTCGAGCGACCCGAGGGCGTAGGGATGTGCGCCCTGTTGCGCGACCGGATACGGCGCCGGGCAGCGCGCGCACCGCGTCGGCGACGACGACGTCGCTCAGCGTGAAGTCGGTGGCCGTGGCCCCTGGCAGGGTCAGGCGCTGGGTGATGACGCGCACCGAGCGGCGGCCGGTTCGCGCCGAGCCGCTTCCGCCCACGCCACGTGCAGGTCGTAGTCGCCAGGGCCGGCCGTGAAGCCGCGTTCGATGGTGACACCGGCGCCGGCTGGCGCGAACCGCGCCTCGCAGGTCGAAGTCCTCGAACGGATGCATGGCCGGCGCGGGCGCGCGGGCGGCCGACTCGAGTTCCGCGCGACGCTGCTTCTCGCGCTCGGCCCGCTCGCGGGCGGCGCGTTCGCGGGCGAGGTCCTGCAGCCGCAGGGCGTTCGAGGCCTCGGTGGCCCCGGCGTTGGCGCTGCCCGCCCGCCCACCGAGGGCCGCCGCGCCGCCGACCGGCATTTCGCCCTGAGGCACCGTCATCGACCGGCCGGCCCGCATCGGCAACGGGATCGCCGCGCAGTCCCTTGCAGCCACTCGGCCACGGCCGATCGCTCGGCGATGACGCCACTCGTGCCGGCCGATGGTCTCGTGGCGAGGCGCACGTAGAGCACGCGCGGTGTCCTTCGGCGCCGCGATGCCGGGCGCGAAGGCACTCAAGGCGACGTAGTGCGAGCCGTCCGATGCGCGCAGCACGTGCGACTGCCAGAGTGCGCGGCGTGCCGTGCCGGTCGCGGCGGCCTGGTCCACGGCGGCGACGATGGCTTCGAGCAGCGCGCGCTGCGGCTTCGACAGCTTTGGCGCGCTCTGGGCGCCGCGCCGTCGAGGGCCAGTGACAAGAGGAACGCCGCGACGGCGAGACGAGCAGCGACAACTCGTGACAACTTCATACAGCCTGGGGAGCGCGGCGTCACGTTACCACGGGCGGCCACATGACGACGGGCGGATCGCACTGGCCGCGGCTGCGACAATTCGGCGCACCCTCCGCGGTCGCGTGCTCCCCCGGATCGCGTTACACTCTAGGCGCCGGTTCATCACAATCCCATATGAGATACGTCGATCCTGTTGATAGATGTTGGTGGTTCGTCGCGTGTGTGTCTGCCATCGCGTTGGCCCTGCCCACCCCCACCCTGGCGCAAAGCGCCGCCACTCCCACCACGGTGAACGCCGGAAAGCTCGCGCCAGATGGCACGCCGCCGACCATCGACGGCAAGGTCGATGAAGCCGTGTGGACGGCCATCACCCCGCACACCACCTTCACGCAGCAGGATCCCCGACTGGGCGAACCGGCCACCGAGCGCACCGAAGTGCGGCTGCTCTTCAGCAACACCCACGTCTACGCCAGCTTCATCTGCTTCGACGAAGACCCGTCGAAGATCATCATGTCGCAGGCGCGGCGCGATGCGTCGCTGGCCGAGACCGACTCGATCATCGCCATCTTCGACACCTTCAACGACAACCAGAACGCCTTCGTGTTCGGCACCAATCCGCTGGGCATCGAGTACGACGGCCAGGTGGCGCGTGAAGGCCAGACCAGCGGTATCACCTTCGGCGGCGGCGCCGCCGGCACGCAGCGCGGCGGCATCAGCGCGTTCAACCCGAACTGGGACGGCGACTGGGTCGTGCGCGCGCTCGGTGACCGAGCGCGGCTGGGAAGCCGAGATGGCCATTCCGCTGAAGACCCTGCGCTACGCCACGGGCGAGAACCAGACCTGGGGCTTCAACGTGCTCCGCAACATCCGCCACAAGAACGAGCAGGTCTACCTGCGCCGAGATTCCGCGCGGCTTCGACATCTACCGCATCTCGCTGGCGGCCAAGGTGCCGGGCCTGACGCTGCCGAACCGGCGCGACATCAAGGTGATTCCCTACGTGCTCGGGTCGACCAACAAGGACTTCACGCGTGCGGCACGACCAGGTCGACACCACGGCCAACGTCGGCGTCGACCTCAAGTGGGGCGTGCGTCCCAACCTGACGCTCGACGTCACGGCCAACACCGACTTCGCGCAGGTGGAAGCCGACGAAGAGCAGGTCAACCTCACGCGCTTCGACCTGTTCTTCCCGGAGAAGCGGCCGTTCTTCCTCGAGAACGCCACCACCTTCCAGTTCGGCCAGCCGCAGTCGGTCGACCTCTTCTTCTCGCGGCGCATCGGCCTGTCGGGCGCGGCCGGCACGCTGCTGCCGATCGACATCCTGGCCGGCACGCGGCTGAGCGGCAAGGTGGCGGGCAATTGGAACGTCGGCCTGCTCAACATCCAGACCAACGACGCCACCGACCAGAGTGGCCGCCTGCTGGCGCTCGACACGAACTTCACCGCCCTGCGCGCGCAGCGGGAGGTCGGCCGTTCGAGCTACGGCGCGATCTTCGTGGGCAAGTACGTGACCGGCGATGCGACGGGCACGTCGTTCAACAAGTGGAACCGCGCCTACGGCGTGGACGCCAACTGGCAGGTGTCGGAAGGGCAGCGCATCTCCACCTACCTTGCCCGCACCGACTCGCCCGAGACACCGCAGAATGCCGCCGGGCCACGGGGCAGCGACTGGTCGTCGCGCGGCTTCTACGACTTCCGCAACCGCCTCTGGCAGGTGGGGGCTGGGCTCACGCGCGTGGGCCAGAACTTCAACCCGGAAGTGGGCTTCCTGCCGCGGCGCAACTTCATCCGGCCGGAGTTGCGCATCTTCTTCCAGCCGCAGCCGAAGCGCCCGAAGTGGATTCGCCGCGTGGCGCCGCACATCTCGGCCAATGCGTTCTATGACGCCAACGAAGTGGTGAAGGGCGCCGGGCGGAAGCTGCAGACGGCGACCTGGCACGTGCATCCGTTCGAGATCCAGCCGATGCAGGGCGGCCGCTTCGGGTGGTTCTTCGACGTGAACAAGGACAACCCGGTGGCGCCGTTCCAGGTCTACAACCGCGACGGCAAGCGGGTGGTGATTCCGGTGGGCGAATACACCTGGACCCAGCACGCGTTCGAGTACTTCCACAACCCGAGTTCGGCCGTCACCGGCACGGTGCGCTACCGCATCGGCAACTACTACAACGGCGACTTCAACGCGATCGAGCTCACGAGCGACTACCGCTTCACGGCGCGCGTCACGGCGAGCGTGGGCTGGACGCGCCAGGACATCAGCCTGCCGGGACCAGGGCGGTCGTTCGTGGCCAACCTGGTGCCGGTGAAGACCACGATTGCCTTCACCAACCTGGCGAGCCTGTCGCTGCTCGCGCAGTACAACGGTCAGACCGGCCAGTACTCGACCAACGCCCGGCTGGCCCTGCTGAACCGCTCGGGCACGGGCCTGTTCGTGGTCTACAACGACCGTCGCGACGTGCTCGACTCCACCTCGTACGACACGGTGGGCCGGTCGTTCGTGATCAAGTTCACGCGCCTCTTCGACATGTAAGGAAGGCGGCGAGCTCGAGGCTCGCCGTTCATCGCGCCGCGCGTGGGCTCATTCCCGTGGGAGTGGGCCCGCGTCGTGTACGGCGAGACGGCGCGCGGAGGCACGCGGGCGGCCAAGTGCAAGAAGAGGAAGAGCGTTCAGGGTGTTACGGAAGGGAAGTTGGTGGCCAGGGACGGGATCGAACCGCCGACACTGCGATTTTCAGTCGCATGCTCTACCAACTGAGCTACCTGGCCACGGCGTGTGCCACGAACGGGCACAGAAATCGAACTATAACACAGGGAAAACGCCTGGAAAAGCGCGGATCTGTGGAGCGCTTGCCGGGCCTTCGCGACGCGTCCTACGGCACGTGCGCTTCGCCAGCCGCCGGCGGCGGGCGCACCCCGTAGACGGGTGGCGTCCGCCCAGCACGAGCCAGGCGCACGCCACACCCAGCAGGGCGCCGCCGAGCAGGTCGGAGGGATAGTGCACGCCTACGTAAACGCGCGAGTAGGCCATCAGCGTGGCCAGTGCCCACAAGGCCCAGCTCGCCCGCGGAACGAGGCGTGCGGCCGCCATGGCCCCGGCCACCGCGGTGGCGGCATGGCCAGACGGAAAGGAGGCGCTCGAAGGGCGGCTGCGCTTCGAGCACGCGCGCAGCCATGGCTGGCGTGTGGGACGGGCGCACCCGCCCCACGATGGGTTTGATGACGCCGCTGGCCATGGCGTAGGTGAACGCCACGGCCAGGCACATGCGGAAGGCGGCGGCACGCCCGCGCGGCCACCCGAGGGCGGCCGCGCCGAGCACGAACCAGATGCCGGGGAAGTACCCGAGCCAGCTCACGCCCAGCATGACGGCATCGAGCGCCGGCGTGTGGGCCGAGTTGATCGCGTGGAACAGCGCGGCGTCCATCGACGCCAGGCTACACCGTGGCGGGCACGGTCTCGCGGATGAGCCCCAGATCCTTGCGGACGCGATCCTCGATGGCCTGGCGCATGTCGATGTTCTGCTTGAGGAACACCTTCACGTTCTCGCGGCCCTGGCCGAGGCGCTCGCCGCCGTAGGAGAACCACGCGCCGCTCTTGTCGATGATCTTGCGTTCGACGGCCAGGTCGATGAGGTCGCCTTCGCGCGACACGCCCTCGCCGTACATCATGTCGACTTCGGCTTCGCGGAAGGGCGGCGCCATCTTGTTCTTGACGATCTTGACGCGCGTGCGGCCGCCCACCACGACGTCGCCGTCCTTGATGGCGCCGATGCGGCGGATGTCGATGCGCACCGACGAGTAGAACTTCAGCGCGCGGCCGCCGGTGGTGGTTTCGGGGCTGCCGAACATCACGCCGATCTTCTCGCGCAGCTGGTTGATGAAGACCAGCGTGGTCTTCGACTTGGCGACCACCGCTGTGAGCTTGCGCAGGGCCTGCGACATGAGGCGCGCCTGCAGGCCCACCTGCGCGTCGCCCATCTCGCCTTCGATTTCGGCGCGGGGCACGAGCGCCGCCACCGAGTCGACCACGACCACGTCGACCGAGCCGGAGCGCACCAGCACTTCCACGATTTCGAGCGCCTGCTCGCCGTTGTCGGGCTGCGACACCAGCAGGTTGTCGATGTCGACGCCGAGCTTGCGGGCGTATTCGGCATCGAGCGCGTGCTCGGCATCGACGAAGGCCGCCATGCCGCCGGCCTTCTGGGCCTCGGCGATGACCTGCAGCGTGAGGGTGGTCTTGCCCGACGATTCGGGACCGAACACCTCGACGACGCGGCCGCGCGGGAAGCCGCCGATGCCGAGGGCGTAGTCGATGCTGATCGAACCCGTGGAGATGGCCTCGTGGGGCATGATGGCGCCCTTCGAGCCCAGGCGCATGATGGCGCCCTTGCCAAATTGCTTTTCGATCTGGCCGACCGCCATCTCGATTGCTTTGAGCCGTTCTTTCACGTCATCCACAGCCATGTTGTTCTCCGCCCCCAAGGTGGCGCCCCGTGCCGGGGCTGCCGTTCGACCGAAGGGAATGCTAACGGCAGGCCAAGCGAAAGTCAAGCGAATATATGTGAATCGATGATGGCGGTATTCCTTTATTTACAACGACTTCCGAGATGCATGCACTTTCGCCCCTGCGGCTGCCAGTCGCGCCGGCTGGGCGCAAGGCCTGCACTCGTGCCGCATTGACCGGGCTGGCAACTGTTGCGTACGGTGACGCATGCCCAGCCCCGTCGGCCACGCCCTCGGTGGCGCCCTCGTGGGCGCCGCCCTGGCGCCGTGGGGCACGTGGCGGGTGACCACGCCCTTGGCCACGCTGGTCGCCGCCTGTCGCTCGCAGGTTCGTGGTCGTGGCGGCCGTGGCGGCGTGCCTGCCCGACCTCGACTTCGCCTGGGGCCGGCACAACATGGAAACCCACAGCCTGGGCGCGGCCGCTGGCCGCCGGGCTGGCTGGTGTGGGTCGCGACCGAGGGGCCGCGCGCCACGGCTCGGCCGTGGCGGTGACGCTGGCCTGGGCCTCGCACGTGGCCTTCGACTGGCTGGGATCCGACGACACGCCGCCGCTCGGCGTGATGGCCCTGTGGCCGGTCTCGTCGGCGTTCTACTTCGCCGACGCGTTCGTCTTCGAGGCGATCTCGCGGCGCTACTGGCTGGCCGGGTTCTGGCGGCACAATGCCTGGGCCGTGGCCACCGAAGTCGCGATGCTCGCTGCCCCCGCTCGCGGCGCTCGTGATCGCTGCGCCGACCGCGCGACCGGCGCGCGGTGCGCCGGTGACCGCGGCTCGCGCCTACGGACGCGGCGCCGGAGCCTTGCCGCCCGTGGGCTTCGCGGCGGGCGCGAAGTAGAGGCCCAGCGTGCTCGTGTCGGTCAGATCCTGGCCTTCGTACTTCCACGTGCGCTTGTAGAAGATGCGCGCCACGAGCGACGACCCGCTGGCCACGACCACCGGCGCCGCCAGCGGCACGGCCGCGCCGCGGCCCGGCAGCCACGACGCGAGTTCGCGCGTGGTGCCGTCGGCTGTCTTCAACAGCAGCGTGGCGCTGCGCACCATGGCCGGCTGACCCGGCAACAGATCGACGGCGGTGATGGCGCGCGCCGCGGCGCCGGTGAGCGGCAACACGACGTCGTGAGTGGCGTCGTTCACGGCGCCCGGCCAGCACGAACGGCGCGGGCATCTTCAGCGCCACGTCGGGCGCGCCGGAGCCCCACGTGTTCACGAGGGGCACGGGCGGCAGCACGTTGTCGAGCTTGCCGCGCGGCGTGCCGCCGGTGGCCCACACGAGCAGCATGTCGGTTTCGCGCGCGCTGAGCACGAGCGGGTGCCACGGCGGCGTCGAATCGGCCAGCAGCTCGAGCCGCAGCGACTCGCCCCACGGCGCGGCGTCGTCGTAGGTCATGAGCGACATGGGCGCCACGCCGCCCTCGACGTGGCAGCGGCCGCAGCGGTCGCGCACCAGCGGGAAGATGTCTTCGTTGAAGTGATACTTCGAGGTGACGGCCTTGTGGGCTTCACCCGTGCTGGCGGTCCACACGGCGGTCGCCAGCATCACGGCTGCGGCAGCCAGCAGCCGAAGCGGCGGAACCAGCCTGCGGATCATCGCGCCCCTCCGAACAACGACTCGATCCGGGTGACGGCCTGCACCAGGGCGCCCGAGGCCTTCACGACTTCGTCGCGTTCACCGCGATCCCCGGCCGCATCGAGCCGGAAGGCCGACAGCACGACCTCGCGGGTGGCCGCCTCGACCTCGTCGCGCCGCTGCTGTGGAAACTCGCGCGCGTGGAACTCGAGGGCGAGCGCCAGCTCCTTGGCCTGCAGGGCCGGCACCCACAGCTCGCTGAGGCCGCCGCGTTCGACCAGTTCCTTCACCGCATTGCGCCGCTCGACCAGCATGCCGAGCACGCCGCTGGCGCTGTCGGGCACGTCCATCGCGAGAATCGCGGCGCCGTCCATGGTCTCGGTGGCGGTGGCCACCGAATGCGTGGGGAACGCGAAGTCGAAACGCTGTTCCTTGCCGCCGGCGGTGAACGTGGCTTGCACGATGATCTCGGCCGGCACCGGCAGTTCCGCGATCTTGGCTTCGAGGTAGGGGCCTTCGGCCGACGGCGTGAGCGGCACCGCGGCCACTTCCTTCGTCACGAACGTTTGCGGATTGGTCTCTTCCTTCGTGACGACGCGCGCCTGTCACGCCCGTGATCTTGTCGGCCGCGAGCGGCTTCGTGTAGTCGTCGAAGAGATAGAGACGGAACACGCCGGGCGAGGGATACACGCCCTCGACGTGATGCCAGTAGTCGGAGGCCATGAAGAACTGCCCGCCGTGTTGCGGGTTGTGGTTGCCGTGGGCCAGTGACTTCTGCACGCGCACCGCCGCCGTGCCGTCCTGGCACCGTTGCGGCTCCATCAAGTCTTTGTCCACGCCGCCGCAGCGCCACGCCACCGACACGGTCACTTCGCCGAGCACGCGGCCGCAGATCGGGCACTTGCCCGGCGCCTTCTCGGAGACGACGGAGTGAATCGGGCAGGTGTGCACCGTGTCGAGGCGCATCGGCTCGAGGCCCATCTTGCAGATCGGGCACTCGCCGTCTTCGTGCGACGTCACGTCGGAGTGCATCGGGCACACGTAGATGAGCGGCGGAAGGTCCTGGGCCTGCGCGTGCGCGTGGTCGTGAACCGACGTGGCGCCGGCGGCCAGCAGGCAGGCCAGCACCACGGCGACGAGGGAGACGGAGACGCGGAGCCACCATGGCGGGATCATACCGCGGGGCGTGGCCAGCCGACGCGACTGAGACCGGGACGCGGACAGGGGAGACAGGGCGGTCGTGGCGGGCGTAAGATGCCGCCCCATGCAGCGATACACACGCCGTGAAGCGGTGACGACCCTGAGCACGGCAGTGGCGGGCGGCCTTGCCGCCGGGTCGTGGTGGGGGGCTGAGGCGCAGACGCCGCCTCGGCCGGCGCCGCGGATCATCCGTGCACTCACGGCCGATCTCGACCCGGCGACGCTGCGCGGACCGGTGCTCTTCCACGAACACCTGTCGATGCGTTTTCCGCTCGACGCGGCGTCGCACTTCACCGACGACGTGGCGCTGATGACCGAGGAGGCCCGTGCGGCCAAAGCCGACGGGCTCTCGCTCATCGTCGACGGCGGCCATCCCGACATGCATCGCCGCCTCGATGCGCTCACGCGCATCACGCGCGACAGCGGCCTGCCGGTCGTGGCGAGCGGCGGCTATTACATGCAGCGCTCGTATCCCGGCGAACTCGACGCGCCTGTCGGCCGACGAGATCGCCGCGCAGCTGGCCGCCGAGGCGCGGCGCGATCGCCTCGGCGCGTTCGGGGAAATCGGCCAGCAGGACGGCGTGCTGACGGCCACCGAGACGAAGGTGCTGCAGGCCGTGGCCAAGGCGCAGAGGCGCACCGGCCTGCCGATCTTCACGCACAACCCGTATCTGGGCTCGCGGCCCGGCGCGGCCGACATCCCCCGCGATGCCGCACTGCGTCAGCTCGACGTGCTCGAAGCGGCGGGCGCGCGGCCGGCAGCCACCGCCATCGGCCACGTGTGCTGTCTGCACGACCCGAAGGCCGAGGTGGCCAGGGCCATCGCCAAGCGCGGCGCGTTCGTGGGCTTCGACCGGGTCACGCTGGCGCTGCTCCCCGACGCCGACAAGGTGATCGCGGTGATGGCCCTGGTCGAGGCCGGCTTCGCCGACCAGTTGCTGCTGTCGTCGGACTTCGCCTCGCCGCGTTCGTTGAAGAAGAACGGCGGCGCCGGGCTGGCGCAGACGGTGACGGTGTTCGGGCCGATGCTGCTCGCGGCCGGCCTGCCGGCCGCCACCTTGCGCAGCATTCTCGAGGACAACCCGCGGCGCTTCCTGGCGTGTGCGCCGGTGTGATCGCCCACCATCCATGCGCGGGGGGAATCCGTCGTTGACTTCGAACGCATCGGAGCGATAATCGGCGCCAACGCGGCGCATCGCCGCGCGGCAGGGCTCAGGGAGGTCACATGGCTGGCACGCATCCGTTCTCGCGGCGCAGGTTTCTCGGCGGCTCCGCGGCCGCCCTCGGCGGACTCTCGACCGGTCTGTTCGGCGAGTCGCTGCTGGCGCAGCCCAAGGCCCCGCCGCTGTCGCTGCCGCTGGCCCAGCTCACGCCCACCGGCGCGCTCGACGAGGCCTACTGGTGGAAGGTGCGCAGCCAGTTCAACGTGGTGGACGGCCTCACGTTCATGAACAACGGCACCTACGGCCCCACGCCACGCGTGGTCGTCGACGCGTTCCGCCGCTACAACGACGCGCTCGCCGAGGACCCGACCAACAACTACTGGAACGAAGGCCGCGACGCCGTGCGCACGCGCATGGCCGCCTTCGTGGGCGCGACCGCCGACGAGATCGCGCTCACGCGCAGCACCAGCGAGGGCATGAACATCTTCATCAAGGGCCTCGACTGGAAGGCCGGCGACGAGGTGGTGTTCTGCACGCACGAACACGGCGGCGGTATCCAGCCGCTGATGCAGATCGAGGCGCGCTACGGCGTGAAGCTAGTGCGGGTGGAAGTGCCGTCGCCGCCCGAGAGTCCCGAGCAGATCGTGAAGATCTTCGAGCGCGCCATCACGGCGAAGACGCGGCTGCTCATGGTGAGCCACATGACCTACGTGACCGGCCTGGTCACGCCGATCAAGGCGCTGTCGGATCTGGCGCACAGCAAGGGCGCGCTCATCTCGGTGGACGGCGCGCATCCGCTCGGCATGCTCGACCTGAACCTGGCCGCCACCGGCATCGATCACTACGCCGCGGCGGGGCAGAAGTGGCTGCTCGCCGGCACCGGCACCGGCGTGTGTTACATCAAGCGCGACGTGCAGGACCGCATCTGGCCGCTGATGGGCTACGCCGACCTCAAGACGGCCAACGACCCCAAGGCCACGCAGTTCGGCGCGCGCAAGTACGAACTCGGCGGACAGCGCCACGTGCCGTCGTTCATGGCCATGGCCGACGCGATGGACTTGCACGAGGCGATCGGCAAGAAGAACGTCGAGGCGCGCGTGCGGCAGCTGAGCACGCAAGCTTCGCGCCGGTCTCAAGAACATCGACGGCGTGAAGATGTGGACGTCGGAGAACCCGGCGCTGTCGGCCGGCCTCACGCTCTTCTCGGTGCGCGACCTGCCGATGGAGAACGTGGTGAAGGCCATCTACGACCACAACCGCGTGTGGATCCGCACCATGACGACGGGCAACCTGAACGGCGTGCGCGCCGCCACGCACATCTACAACCTGCCCGAGGAAGTGGATCGCCTGCTCGAGGCCGTGACGCACGTGGCGAAGAACGCGGCGCAGTACAAGACGACGAACGCCCCCGCGGCTCGGGGCTAGCGGCTAGCCGCTACACGAGCTCCACCGCGAGCGCCACGCCGTTGCCGTGCGCGCTGACCGTTGCGTTGCCGCAGGTCCGCGGGAATCAATTCGTCGTAGGCTTCTTCAGCAACGCCGGCCAGTTGAGAATGACCGTGATGGTCGGTGGCCGGGTGCCTTCTGCTGCGACTTTCATCACGAACCCCTTGCCATCGGGCGCCACCGCGTAATCCGAGCGATAGGCGTTCATCGCCGTGGGGAGGTTCGTCTGGAACAGCGGTGTCGAACCGCCGATTGAAAGGCGAGGGCCGTCAGTTCGAACACCGACGGCCATCAGGGTGCCGTCCGACCGAAGGTAGTAGAGCTCCCGACCGTCCGCACTCCATCGCGGCTGCAGACCACCGCCAACCGAAATCGTCGCCTTGACACCCGCCGCGGCGTCCGGGAAGGCCTGCACGTAGACTTCGAACCGCCCGGATTCGTCCGACGAATAGGCAACCCACCGTGAGTCGGGGGACACCTCCGCCTGAAGCTCGTTGTAGCGACTGCGAGTGACTGGCACGAGTCGGCGCTCGTCTTCCAGCGACAGCGCCCAGATGTCGTAGCCGCCGTCGCTTTCCGGCCGGTGATACACGACGAACCGTCCGTTGGCGGACCAGTCGGTCGAGAACAAGTTGTGGACGAAGCCGCGGTGGGCGCGGCGCTGTTCGTCGGCGTCGAAGATGGATTCGGGCACCGCGCCGGAGTTCGGCGCCATGCGCCACATTGTGAGGTTGGCCGACTGCGCGCGGTTGGCGCGAAACAGGATTCTGATCACCGTTCGGCGACCACAGCGGCATCGTCTCGGTCAGCGGATCCGAGGTGAGGCGCGACTCCGTGCCTCTCTCGAGGTCCATCACCCAGATGTCGGGTGTCTGCCACTGCTCGGCCGTCCTGGAAAAGGCCAGGCGACCGCCGTCCGGCGAGAGCGAGAAATCCGGGTAGTCGGCGGCGGGCGCGACCCGTCTCATTCTGGTCCCCCTGCGGTCGAACATCCACAGCTCCGTCGGCGCGAAGAGACCGGCCGAGTAGGCTAGAACGCCCGTCGTGGACGTGGAGAACGCCGGATACCCGGTCGAGGCACCGGCCACCGGCTGAGCGACAGGTACAGACGCACCGGTCGTTCGCTCAGTGCCCGGGTCGAACGGGTGTGCGACGAGGGTGGGACCCTTCAACGACAGCAGATGCCCGGCGGAATACTGCGCGCCGAAATCGCTCTCCATCACCCGGCGGGGCGCGCCACCATCGCGTCGGGCCACATAGATGCCTTTGACGTCCGCACTCGGGTGTCGAATCATGAACAACAACCGGTCGCCCGGCAGGAACGCCGGCCAGCGCGCGCTCTCGAACATGTCGGGCGAGCCCGCTCCGGCTTCACCGGTCGTCGATGGCGACGTGGCCGATGTCCCCAGGTCCAGGCTCACCGTGTCACTACGGCCGTCGGCCTCGATTCGATCTGAGTCCGGTGGTGCCCGTTTGGGAGAACACGATCGTCTCGGGGCCACCCCAGGCACCGCCACGGACGTCGACTGATGCCTTGGTGACGACCTCCGCCGGTGCCCGGTTCGTGATGTCCTTCCGTTTGACGAAGCCCTGCGAGAAGAATCCGACACTGCGGCTGTCGGGGGCCCAGAAGGGCACTTCGGCATCCTCGGTGCCCATGAGCTGTCGTGGCTCTGGCTCGGTCAGCGTGCGGAGCCACAGCGCGGAGCGCTCACGCGGGCCGGCGGCGACGAACACGAGGTGGCGGCCATCGGGCGACACCGCCAGCTGCGGAACGGAGACTGAGCCCGCCGAGCCGACGAACTCCAGCCCGGTTGGGGGCGACACCGAGAACGCCACGGGATCCGCAGCCTGCGGGGCCGCATCTTCCGGCATGCGAAGAAGGAACACCGCCGATACGACGGCGGCACTCCCGAGGGCCGACAGGACAGCCGTCAGGGGGGAGCGCCGGGCACCAACGGGCTGGACTGCCAGGTCGCGTGGACCACGCGCAGTCCACTCGAGTTCCCGTGCCAGGTCTCCGGCCGACTGCCACCGCTGCTCCGGGTCCTTGGCCAGGCACACGTCGATCATGTGTTCGAGGGTAGGAGGCACGAGCGGTGCTCTCGTGGAGGGCGCCGCAGGTGTGTCCTTGAGGATCGCGCTGATGACGCTCGCGGGCGAGTCCCCATGAAACGGTCGGACGCCCGTGACCATCTCGTAGAGCACCGCACCCAGCGCCCAGATGTCGCTGCGCGCATCGGCGTCTCTTCCCTCCACCTGCTCCGGAGCCATGTAATGGATGGTGCCGAGAATCATCCCGCGAGCCGTGTCGATCGTCGTGACCGGCTGTCCCGCCACGGTCGAGAGCGTCACCGGCGAGCCTGCCGACATCAGCTTCGCCAGGCCGAAGTCCAAGAGCTTCGCCCCGGTCTTGGTCAGCATCACGTTCGCGGGTTTGAGATCCCGGTGGACGATGCCTTGTCGGTGCGCCCTGTCGAGGGCATTCGCGATCTCGCGCGCCGTCGTCAGCGCCTGATCGAGCGGCAGCGGACCCTTCTCGAGGCGCGCCGCCAGCGTCTGACCGTCGAGCAGTTCCATCACCAGAAACGCGGTGCCTGCATGATCGCCTACGTCGTGGATCGTGCAGATGTGCGGGTGGGACAGCGCCGCAATCGCCCGCGCCTCCCGCTCGAACCGCGCGCGGAGCGCTGCGTCGGCGGCCATGGCCGGCGCCAGCACCTTGACGGCGACGGTACGGTTCAGCCGCGTGTCGTGAGCGCGATACACCTCACCCATTCCGCCGGATCCAAGCGGAGACAACACTTCATATGGGCCCAGTCTGGTGCCGGCGGCGAGCACGACGTCTGTCTTCCGCGGGGATTATAGCCAGGCCAGAGGGCATCGATCCACGCCCATCGGTATCGAGTCCATGACCTGCCCGAGGAAGTAGACCGTCTACCCGACGCGGTGACGCACGTGTCGAAGGACGAAGCGAAGCACCTGACGACGAGTCAGGTCGCGCGCTGCTACGAATACCGAGGCCGCTGGGACTCGGGATGTCGACGCAGCACGTTGTGCTCTGCCCGCGCCAGCCGCCCAACTGCAGCGTTGACGTCCCGTGTTCCAGTGGCCGACGGGAGAACTAGATCGAGTTCCACGGCGAGCGCCACGCCGTTGCCGCCGCCGAGGCACAGCGTGGCGATGCCGCGCTTGCCGCCGCGATCCTTGAGCGCGTAGAGCAGCGTGGTGAGCACGCGCGCGCCCGACGCGCCGATGGGGTGGCCGAGCGCCACGGCGCCGCCGTTGACGTTCACCTTGGCGCCGTCGATGCCGAGTTCGCGGATGACGGCCACGGCCTGCACCGCGAAGGCCTCGTTCAGCTCGAAGAGGTCGACGTCCTGCAGGTTCCAGCCGGCCTTCTTCGCGGCCTTGCGCGAGGCCTCCACCGGCGTCATCAGCAACATCTTCGGCTCGAGGCCGGTCGTGGCCTGGGCGACGATGCGCGCCAGCGGCGTCAGGCCGAGCGCCTGCGCGCGCGCGGCCGACATCACGACCAGCGCCGCGGCGCCGTCGTTCACCGGCGGCGCGTTGCCGGCCGTGACGCTGCCGTCCTTCTTGAACGCGGGCTTCAGCTTGCCGAGCGTCTCGGCGGTCGTGTCGGCGCGCACCGATTCGTCCTTGTCGAACAGCACCGGCGCGCCCTTCTTCTGCGGAATCGCCACCGGCAGGATCTCGGCGGCGAACTTGCCGGCGGCCTGCGCGGCGGCGGCCTTCTGGTGGCTGTCGGCGGCAAACGCGTCCTGCTCGTCGCGCGTCACCTTGTAGGCGTCGGCCACGGTTTCGCCGGCGTTGCCCATGTGCCAGTTCTCGAACGGGCACCACAGGCCGTCGTGGATCATCGCGTCGATCATCTGCGCGTGGCCCATGCGCAGGCCTTCGCGGGCCTTGCGCCAGCAGGTAGGGCGCGTTGCTCATCGACTCCATGCCGCCGGCCACCGCGATCTCGATGTCGCCGGTCTGGATGCCCTGCTGCGCGAGCATCACGGCCTTGAGGCCGGAGCCGCACACCTTGTTGATGGTGAGCGCGGCCACGGCGTGGGGCAGTCCGCCCTTGAGCGCGGCCTGGCGCGCGGGCGCCTGGCCGGTGCCGGCCGACACCACGTTGCCCATGATGCATTCGTCGACCGACGCCGGGTCGATGCCGGCGCGAGCCACGGCCTCGCGCACGACGAGCGCGCCGAGGTCGGTGGCCGACAGGTCCTTCAACGTGCCGAGGAACTTGCCGGTGGGAATGCGCACGGCGCTGACGATGACGGCTTCCTGCATGACGGTTCTACGCTCCACTCGTGACGTTGACGGGCCGGCGTCGCCGCCGCCCGCGGATCTCGGCGCCACCCGCCACGTCGATGCGGGTGACGACATCTGGGCCGAGCCACCGCTCCAACTGACGCAGCAGCTCGTGGCGAATCCGATGCACCTCGCGCGCCCACTGCGGATCGAGGCAGGTCACCGTGAGCACGCCGTCGGCGAGCGCCACGGTCGTGGCGCGCGCGATGGTGGCGCCGCCGGTCTGACGCCACGCGAAGGCCACCTTCTCGGGCGTGAGCGGCGCCTGCCGGATCGCGGCGGCGAGCACGGCCGGCAGCACGCGACTGGCGTGGTCCATCCAAGAAGGATAGCACCCGGTCAGCGGACCAGGTACCACTGCTCCTGGCGCGGCCGGAAGAACTCCCAGCCCTGCTCGGTCAGGTGCGCGTCGTCCTCCATCATCACGAACACCTTCTGGCCGCCCCATTCGGGCACGGGCGTGGCGGTGTTCAGTTCGATCGAGATGTAGGAGCCGAGGCGCAGGCGCTTCTGCGCCTGCTGAGCGATGTCGGCACGCTGCGCCGCGCGGAAGTCGATCGAGGCGCCGAGGCCGTGACCGTGGAGGCCGACCGGGTGCGAGTAGATCATCGCCTCGATGCGCTTGGCCTTCATCTCGGCCATGGTGTTGGTGTAGACCTCGGCGGCCAGCGCGCCGGGCCGCGAGTGACGGCGCATCAGCGCGTCCTGCAGCGTGTTGGTGTTGCGCATCGCCGCCTTCAGCCCTTCGGGCACGTCGGCCTCGTCGTCGTTCAGCACGTAGGCCATCTTCTGCCAGTCGGTGTCGAAGCCCATGTAGCTGATGCCGAAGTCGAGGTGCACGACGTCGCCGCGTTCGATCACGAGTGCCTCGGGCGCCACCGCCAGGAAGCCGCGCGAGCGTCGCGCCGGCCGAGCCGGCGCGCTGCACGCGCAGGTCGGGCTGGAACCAGGTGCGCACGCCGTGCGCCCAGAGCGCGTCGTAGAGCCAGCGGCGCACGTCGCCCACGGTGGTGCGGCCCGGGCGGATCACCTCGCGCGACAGCGCGCGGCGCGTGAGCGCCTCGGTCAGTTCCACGGCGGTGCGATAGTGCGGCAGCTCGTCGGGCAGGCGCGTGTCGGCGTACTCCTCGATGAGATCCTGGGCGCTGACGATGCGCGCCGCGGCGGCCTCGCCGATGGCTGCGACGATGAAGGTGTAGGTGTCGTGGGTGAGCGACCGCGTCATGCCGCGGCTGCCGCCGATCGCCAGGCCGATGGTCTTCGGCGCGTACTGCTCCACGAGCTGCTTCAGGCGCACGTCGGCCGGCGCCGGGCTCGCCGGCTTCGAAGAAGGCCGTGAGGCTCTCCTCGGTGTAGCCGGTCACGGCGATGCGCTTCAGGCCCGCGTCGCCGGCATCGACGAACACGAAGAAGTCGCGGTTGCCCACGTAGGGCCGCGGCGGCGCCACGTGCGCCGCCAGGGGATCTTCGTGGAACTCCTCGGTGGCCACGATCCACATGGCCACGCCGTGCCGGCGCATCATCGGCAGCAGGGCCGCGTGGCGCTGTGTCAGCCAGCCCTCGCGGACGGCGATCTGCTGCGACCACGGCAGCAGCGCGGGCGAGGTGGCGTCGGGCTTCTGCGCCAGCAGCCGGCGCGGCCAGGCGACGCGAGCAGGGCAGTGGCGACGAGCGCAGCGCGGGCGGAGAACGGCATGCGTCGATCGTAGCGCGACACTGCGGCGTCGCCGTGCTCCGGGATAATCGGCGTGTGGACCTGCGACGCGGCCCCAGTTCGTGCTCGCCTCCGCGTCGCCGCGCCGCGCGGAGCTGCTGACGGCGGCGGGCTTCATCGTTCGACCGTGGCCCACGCCGATATCGACGAGACGCCGCTCGCCGCGACGAGCCGGCCGATCGCTACGTGCTGCGGCTGGCCGAGGCGAAGGCGCGCGCGGTGGCCGCGCGCCATCCCGACCAGCCCGTGCTCGGCGCCGACACGACGGTGGTCGTCGACGGCGACATCCTGGGCAAGCCGGCCGAC
This sequence comes from uncultured Acidobacteriota bacterium, assembly GCA_963814395.1. Lineage (GTDB taxonomy): Bacteria > Acidobacteriota > Vicinamibacteria > Vicinamibacterales > UBA2999 > CADEFD01. The sequence continues at coordinate 410,585 of CAWFCS010000013.1, read as the reverse complement.
GCGGCCGACGCGGCGGCGATGCTGCGCCGGCTGCAGGGCCGCGCGCACGAGGTGCTGACCGGCGTGGCCTCGTGGCCGGCGGCCGGGCGCGGGTGGTGCTCGAGACCACTCGAGGTCTGGTTCGCGGCCGATGAGCGAAGCACGACATTGCCGCCTATGTCGCCACGGGCGAGCCGCTGGACAAGGCCGGCGCCTACGGCATCCAGGGGTGGGCCGCGCGCTACGTGACGCGGGTCGAGGGGTCCTACAGCAACGTCGTGGGGCTGCCGGTCGCCCGTGGTGCACGAGCTCGTGCGGGCGCTCGCCGAGGGGAATATCTGACGGCGCCACGAGGAAATTCCCGCGGCTGGTCGTGGGCACGGGCGGAGCGGGAACGGCTGGAACATGGGCCGGTTCCGGCGAGTGACGGCGCTGGGTCACCGGCACGATTCATGCCCCTGAATCCGCGGCAGTTCTGTTGACCGCCCGACGGTGCGGCGCTACTCTAGGTGCAGCAATTCGGATGGCATTTGTCTCTGGAAGTCATTGACCATGAAGCACAAAGCGCTGAAAGTCGGATTCACGGCCTTCGTCATTCTGGGGTCGTTCCTCGGCTTGCTCTACTCGACCATGTCGGAGAGCACCGAGTACTACAAGCACGTCGAAGAAGTGATGGGCGCGCCCGACCCGTGGTACGGCAAGAACCTGCAGCTCCACGGCTTCGTCGTGCCCGACTCGATCCTGAAGAAGCGCAACTCCATGGAGTACCGCTTCAAGGTGCAGAGCCAGGGCCAGGTCGTCGACGCCACCTACACGGGCGTCGTGCCCGATACCTTCAAGGACGACTCCGAAGTGGTGCTGAAGGGCGTGCTCAGCCCGGCCGGATTTGCGGTGCACCCGAACGGCGTGATGGCGAAGTGCCCGTCGAAGTACGAAGCCAAGGTCGGCGCGGCGGGTGCCGCGGCCGTGGGAGCGACCCGGCCGCAGAGCGGCACGGAGTAGCGGCGGCGACCGGTCCATCCGGACCGGCGACTTTTTCGGCACAAGGACCTCGATGGCCACACTCGGTCAGTTTCTGCTGCTGCTCGCCTTCGTGATCTCGGCCTATGCCGCGGCCGCGTCGGTGGCCGGGGCCCGCCGGCGCAACGGCCGGCTGATCGAGAGCGGCATCGGCGCCCTCTACCTCGTGGCCGCGGTGATGACCGTGGCCACCGGCGTCATCGTGCACGCCTTCGTCGTGGGCGACTTCAGCATCCGCTACGTGCAGCGCTACTCCGAGAGCGCGCAGCCGCTCGGCTACAAGATCGCGTCGTACTGGGGCGGCCTCGACGGCTCGGTGATGTTCTGGGTGTTCCTGCTGTCGCTCTTCGGCGCGACGGCGGTGCGGGTCAACCGGGAGCGGCATCGGGAACTCATCCCCTATGTCGTGGCCACGCTGAGCGTGGTGCAGATGTTCTTCCTGTTCCTGATGATCTCGCACAACAACCCGTTCTCGACCTACATGACCGAGGCGCCAGCGACCGGTCAGGGGCTCAACCCGCTGCTCCAGAACTTCTACATGGCGATCCACCCGCCCACGATGTACCTGGGCTTCGTGGGCCTCACCATTCCGTTTGCCTTCTGCATCGCCGCGCTCATCACCGGACATCTCGACGACTCGTGGCTGCGCGCGGTGCGGCGCTGGACCATGATCTCGTGGTTCTTCCTGTCGCTCGGCCTCACGCTCGGCATGATCTGGGCCTACGAGGAACTCGGCTGGGGCGGCTTCTGGGGCTGGGACCCGGTCGAGAACGCCGGCCTGCTGCCGTGGTTCACGGCCACGGCGTTCCTGCATTCGGTGATGGTGCAGGAACGGCGCGGCATGCTGCGCGTGTGGAACGTCACGCTGGTCATCACCACTTTCTTCCTCACGCTCTTCGGCACGTTCATGACCCGCTCGGGCGTGGTGCAGTCGGTGCACGCGTTCGGCGAAGACCGCACGCTGGCGCTGATGTTCACGGTGTTCATGAGCGCCGTGCTGATCTTCAGCTTCGGCTGGGTGATCTACCGGCTGCCGCTGCTCAAGGCGCGCAACGAGCTCGACTCGTGGGCGTCGAAGGAAGCGGCCTTCCTGGCCAACAACTGGGTGCTGCTGTTCTCGGCGGCCTTCGTGCTCTTCGCCACGATGTTCCCGACCCTGTCCGAAGCGATCTCGGGCGAACGCCTCACCGTGGGCCCGCCGTTCTTCAACACCTGGATGACGCCGGTCGGGCTCATCCTGCTGCTGCTCACCGGCGTGGGCCCGCTGCTCGCCTGGCGGTCGTCGACGCTGGCCAACCTGCGCGAGCAGTTCCTGTGGCCGGTCGTCACGGCGCTCGTGGCCGGAGCCATCACGCTGGCCCTGGGCATCCGGGTGTGGAGTTCCGGCCTCTGTTTCGTGCTGAGCGGCTTCGTCGTCGGCACCATCTCGCAGGAGTTCCTCCGCGGCGCGGCCGTGCGCAAGCAGACGACCGGCACCGATCTCGTTCACCGCGCTGGTGGGACTCGTCAACCGCAACAAGCGCCGCTACGGCGGCTACATCGTGCACGTCGGCATCGTGCTGATGTTCATGGGCTTTGCCGGCGAAGGCTTCGGCCGCGACGAGCAGGCGCTGCTCAAGCCCGGCCAGACAGGTGCAGGTCGATCGCTACGTGCTGCGCCTCGACGCCATTCGCGCCACCGAAGACAGCCAGAAGCAGATGGTCACCGGCCACATCACGGTGCTCGACACGAGCGGCCGCGAGCTGGGCAAGATGTACCCGGCCAAGTGGTTCTATCGCAGCCGGCCGCAGGAGCCCACGACCGAAGTGGCGATTCAGCGCTCGCTCGCCGAAGACCTCTACATCGTGATGGCCGGCTTCGAGCTGGGCGAGCAGTCGGCCAGCGTCGAGGTGCACGTCAACGAGCTGGTCAACTGGATCTGGATCGGCTTCGGGCTGATGGCGCTCGGCACCGGCATCGCGCTGCTGCCCGAACGCGTGTTCGCGCTGGCCGGCGCGCGCGTGGGCGCCGAGGCCACGGCGGCGCTGCTGCTCGTCGGCCTGCTGCTCACGCCGGTGGGCGTGCGTTCGCGCAGACGGCCAGTGAAGGTGTGGGCGCAGGGCACGGCCTCGGGCACGCTCGTGTTCCGCTCGGCACTCGAACGCGATCTCGCCAACGAGATCATGTGCACCTGCGGCTGCCGGCTGCCGGCCGGCACCTGCGGCATGATGAACTGCGAAGGCAAGGCGGCGCAGCTCGGCAAGATCAAGACCCTCGTCGGCCAGGGGCTGACGCCGCGAACAGGTGCTCGACACCTTCGTCCAGGATGCCGGCGGACAGTTCATCCTGTCGCGGCCCAAAGACGAGGGCTTCCACAGGCTGCTCTGGCTGCTTCCCTACACCCTGGCGGGCTTCACCGCGATCGGCCTGGCCGTGATCGCCCGGCGGTGGGCCACCGGCCGCACCGATCGGGGCGGGCTGGGCGCGCCAGCGGCCGCCGGCGGATGCCGGTCTCCAACAGCGACTCGACGATGAGCTCCGCGACCTCGACTGACCTCGGGCTCCGCCCGTGGCAGTTGTTCCTGCTGGCGGGCATGCTCGCCGCCACCGCCGTCGTGCTCGTGTCCTCGGGCCGGTCGACGTCGGGCGTGGTGGTGCTGAGCGTCACCGTCGTGGCGGCGAGCCTCGTGGCCGTGGCCGCCTTCCGCTCGCTCGCGCCGCTCGTCTCGCCCGAAGATCTCGTGCCGGATGCGCCCGCCGGCGGCCACACGCGCGCGGCCCTCGAACGTGAGAAGGCGCTCGTGCTGCGCTCGATCAAGGAACTCGAGTTCGACCACGCGATGCGCAAGACGGCGGCCGCCGACTTCGAAGAGATGCGCGACCGCCTCAAGGTGCGCGCGGTGGGCCTGCTCCGTCAGCTCGACGCGGCGGGCTACCGCGAGGCCGTCGAGCGCGACCTCGCGGCCCGCACGGGCGCCGTCGCCACGTCGGTGTCGCCCGCGCTGGAGGCGCCGGCACGCCCGCCGGCGGCTGGCGTCGCGTGCGCCAGCTGTGCGAAGCCCAACGCCCGGACGCCCGCTTCTGCACCGGCTGCGGCGCGCCGTTCGGCCGCGCCTGCGCCGCGTGCCACACCATCAACGAGCCCGACGCGCGCTTCTGCAAGGCCTGCGGCGTCGGCCTGGCTGGACCGGCCTGACATGCCCGTGCGAATCGTCACGATCCTGCTGGCGCTCGTCGGCGCGCTGGCCCTCGCCGAAGGCCGCGCGTCGCGCACAGGCCATGCCCGATGCCGCGCAGATGTCCGGGATGCCCCTGCCCGCCGGCGAACTGCCGAACGGCACGGTCACCGTGCGGCTCGTGCGCGAGCGCATGGGCAACAACGTGCCCGGCCAGGAGGTGGCGCTCATCACGCCCGACGGCCGCGTCACGGCCGTGACCGACGCGCAGGGCCGCGCCGAGTTCACGAGCGTGCCGCCCGGCACGCCGGTCACCGCCGAGGCGACGCTCGACGGCGAGACGATCACGCTCGCGCGAGTTCCCCGTGCCCGCCACCGGCGGCGTGCGCGTGGCGCTCGTGGCGGGCGTGGCCCAGGCGGCGGCCGCCGACGCCGCCGCGAAGGCCGCCGCGGCCAAGGAGCCGGCGCGGCCGGGCGCGGTCGTGTTCGGCAACGACACGCGCATCGTGCTGGAGTTCCAGGACGACAAGCCGACGTTCTTCTATCTGTTCAGCGTCATGAACAACGCGCGCACGCCGGTCGACCCCGGCAAGCCGCTCGATCCTCGACCTGCCGGCCGCCGCCGAAGGCGCGTCGCTGGTGTCGGGCAACGCGCAGATCGCGCGCATGCAGGATCGCCGGCTCACGCTGACCGGGCCGTTCCCGCCCGGGCCGTCGGAATACCAAGTGGCGTTCCGCATGCCGCTGACCTCCACGATCTCGCTCACGCAGGCGTTCCCGGCGCCGGTCGAGGGACTGCTCGTGGCGGCGGAGAAGGTGGGCGCGCTCACCGTCAGTTCGGCGCAGCTCACGGCCGTGCGCGAAGGCACGTCGGGCGGCGAAGCCTTCGTGATGGGCACGGCCGGACGCGTCGCCGAAGGGCAAGCCGGTCACGCTGCTGTTCTCGGGTCTGCCGGCGCCGCCCGTGTGGCCGGTGCGCGTGGCGGTGGCCATCGCGCTGGCGCTCTTCCTGTGGGCGGGCTGGTGGGCCTGGCAAGGCGCGCCCGACACCCGCGCCACGCAGACCGCGCTCGCGGCCGAACGCGAGCGGCTGCTGGGCGCCATCGCGGCGATCGACGCGCAGGGCCGGACGCGCGGCGGACTCGACGCGCGCGCCGCCGCCAAACGCGAACGCCTGCTGGTGGCGGTCGAACAGGTCTACGCGGAACTCGACGAGCTGCCGGGCGGGTCGGGAACGGCGGCGTGAGCGGCGATTTCGACCGGCTGTCCGTCGTGCAGCTCGGCCGGCACTATGGCCGGCGCCGCGCGCTCGCCGACCTCAGCTTCACGGCCGGCGCGGGTGACATCGTCGGCCTGCTCGGGCCGAACGGCGCCGGCAAGTCCACCCTGCTCGCCATCCTCGGCACGCTGCTGGTCGCGTCGGCGGGCCGCGTCGAGTACGGCCAGGTCAGCGCGGCTCAGGGCGGCGCCGGCCTGCGGGCGCGCATCGGCATGCTCGGACACGACCTGTTCCTCTATCCGGAACTGACGGCCCGCGAGAACCTCGTGTTCTTCGGCCGGCTCTACGGCGTGCCGGACGTGCAGGCGCGCGCGGCCGACGCGCTCGAGCGCGCGGGGCTCACGGCGCGCGGCGACGACGCGGTGTCGTCGTATTCGCGCGGCATGCGTCAACGCGTGGCGCTGGAGCGGGCGCTGCTGCACCGGCCCCGGCTGCTGCTGCTCGACGAGCCCTTCACTGGTCTCGATCAGGCGTCGGCCGCGGCGCTCGTCGCGCGGCTGCGGGAGGAGCAGGCGCGCGGCGTCATCACGCTGCTGGCCACGCACGATCTCGACGTGGTCGACGGGCTGCTCAGCGAGGTCGTCTTCCTGCGCGGCGGACGGCGGGCGCACGACACCGACGCGGCGCGCAGCGCTGCGCGATCGCTACCGCGAGGCGATGCAGACGGCATGAGGGCGTTCTTCCGCGTGGCCGCGCTCGTCGTGCGCAAGGACCTCACCGTCGAGGTGCGCAGCTTCGAGGTGTTGTCGACGACGCTGTTCTTCGCGGTCACGGTGGTGCTGATCTTCGCCTTCGGGTTCGTGCAGGAAGGCGTGCCGGTCGACGGCGTGGCGGCGGCCATCCTGTGGATCGCGCTGGCGTTCTCGGGCACGCTTGCCCTGGGCCGCACCTTCGAGCGGGAACGCCAGGCCGACACGCTCCGCGCGCTGATGCTGGCCCCGGCCGACCGGCCGGCCCTCTACGCCGGCAAGCTCGCCGGCATCCTGATGCTGATGGCGCTGGTCGAGGCGGTGCTCGTGCCGATGGTGGGGCTGATGTTCCAGGCGCCGATCTTCGTGGCGCCCGGCTGGCTGGCCGGGCTGCTGGCCGCCGGCACCCTCGGCTTCGCCGCCGTGGGCACGCTCTTCGCGGCCATGCTGGTGCGGGCGCGCAGCCGTGACGTGCTGCTGCCGGTGCTGTTGTATCCCATGACCGTTCCAGTCATGATTGCCGGGGTTCGCGGCACGGCGGCGTTGTTCCAGCCCGAGCCCGACCTGGGGCTCGCGCAGTTCTGGCTGGCGCTGCTGGTGTTCTTCGATGCGGTGTTCGTCACGCTGGCGCTGTGGACGTTCGAGCCGCTCATGACGGACTGAGCGCGGGCTGCGAGCAGGGCAGACGGACGACAAGAGGGGTGGCGACGTGACGACCGCGGTAAAGATACAACTGGCAGCAGCCACGCTGATGTTCGCGGTGGCGCCGTGGGTGATCAACGCGGCGCCGCACGAGGCCACGATGGGCCTCGTCTACAAGATCTACTTCTTCCACATGCCCTCGGCCTGGATGTTCATGCTCGGGGCGATCGTGGCCGGCGTGGCCAGCGCGCGCTTCCTGTTCACGAAGAACCCGAAGTTCGACGCCACGGCCGTGGCGGCCGCGGAGCTGGCCGTGCTGTTCGGCATGCTCACCCTCGTGACCGGCCCGCTGTGGGCGCGCAAGGCCTGGGGCGTGTGGTGGGTGTGGGACGCGCGGCTCACGTCGAGCCTGATGCTCTTCCTGATCTTCCTGGCCTATCTGCTGCTGCGGCAGTTCGGCGGACCCGGTTCCGAGAAGCTCTCGGCTGGCCTGGCGCTGTTCGGCATGGCCAACGTGCCGTTCATCTACGTGTCGGTGAACGTGTGGCGCACGCTGCACCCGAAGACCTCGGTCGTGCCCACCTTGCCGGTGGAGATGGGCCGGCCGCTGTGGTTCTGCGTGACGGCCTTCCTGTTGCTGTTCCTGGCGTTGCTCTCGTTGCGCTCGTCGCTCGAGCGCCAACGCGGACGGCTCGACGCGCTGTATCTGGCTGAGGACGAGGCGTGATGCGACACCTGCGATTGCTGTTGACCCTGGCCCTGCTGCTCGGCCCCGCGCTCGCGGGCGCGCAGCCGCAGCCCTCGCCCGACGAGTTCGTGCCGATCTCCGAGATTCCGCCGGAAGAGCAGATTCCGGCGATCAACCTGGTGGCGGCCGCCTACGGGTTCGTGTGGGTGGCGGTGCTCGGCTACGTGTGGTCGCTCGGCACCCGGCTCAAGAAGACCGAAGACGAGATCGCGCGCCTGGAGCGGAAGGGCCGCTAGCCATGGAGATTCGGCACGCCCACGGCCGGGCACTTCATCTACATCCCGGTGATCCTGCTCATCGGCATCGTGCTCGGCTGGGTCTTGGGCTCGCGGGCCGCCGCCGACGCCATGGCGATGGAGCAGCGCAAGCGCGACGAACGCGCGCAGCGCAAAGCGGCGCCGCCCGCTGAGTCGGTCGACCGCGGCGTCGTAGCCCGAGACCCGAGCCCCGGCGTCTATCGCCCGATCATCAGCCGCTGCGCCAGCGCCTCGGGCAGTCCGGCTTCGCGGATGCGCGCCTGGGTGCGTTCGATCGGGTACTGCGTGCGGTAGATCTCGACCGCCTGCACGTGCGCGTCGTAGACGCCAAAGGCCGCACGCGGATCGCCGTCGCGCGGCTGGCCCACCGAACCCGGGTTGATCAAGTAGTGCCCGTGGCCGATCGGGATGTGCAGCGGCCGCCGCAGATCGGCCGTTTCGAGCGTCAGCGACTGGTTGGCCAGGCGGTAACCCACCTGCACGTGCGTGTGGCCGAAGAGGCACAGGCGCCGACTGGCGGCCTGCATCGAGCGCAGCACGTCGCCGTCGTCGAACACGTACATGTCCTCGTCCTGCGGCGTGCCGTGACAGATCTCGAGCAGGTCGTCGACCACCACCGGCCCGGCCGGCAGGTCGGCGAGCCAGTCGCGGTTGTCGTCGCTCAGGGCCTCGTAGGTCCAGCGGATGGCGGTGCGGGCCACGGCGTTGAAGGCGTCCGACGGCTCGAGACCGGCGCCCACCTTGTCGTGGTTGCCGCGAATGACGGCGTGCGGCGCCAGGTCGCGCACGCGATCCACGACTTCGTTGGGATTGGCGCCGTAGCCGATGAGATCGCCGAGCACGAGCAGGCGCTCGTAGGGGATGTCGCGGGCGGCCTCGAGCACCGCCTCGAGGGCCTCGAGGTTGGCGTGGATGTCGCTCAGGACCAAGTACCGCATCAGTGCCTCAGCCAATCCATTAGGTGATCGACGATTTCGTCGACGCTCGCCCGCGAGACGTCGAACCGGGCATGCGCCTGCGCATAGGCGGCGAGCCGTTGATTATAGAGCTGCTCCATCTCGACGCGATCGGCCGCCAGCGGCCGTCGGCCATCGGAGGGAATGCGGTCGGCCAGCCGCGCAAACGGCGCATCGAGCCACGCCACGGCGCCGTCGCGCGACATCAGCGCGCGGTTGCCCGGGTCGACCACGGTGCCGCCGCCGGTCGCCACCACCACGCCGCGCGTCGGCAGCAGGTCGGCCAGGGTCTGGCGTTCGAGCGCGCGGAAGTAGGCCTCGCCCGACTGCCGGAAGATGGTGGGGATGTCGCGCTGCTCCGCGCGTTCGATCCGTTCGTCGATGTCTTCGAAGCGCCAGTCGAGCCGCTTGGCGAGGGCGCGGCCCACGGTGGTCTTGCCCGCGCCCATGAAGCCGACGAGGTAGACCTTGTCGGCCTTCACGCGCGCAGCCTGTCGAGGGTGTCGAAGAAGCCGGGGAACGACACGGCCGCCACCTCGGCGCCGTGGATCTCGGTCGGACCGGTGGCCCCGAGCGCGGCCACGGCGAAGGTCATGGCCAGGCGGTGGTCGTGCCGGGCGTCGACGGTGCCGCCGGTCAAGCGGCGCGCGCCGCGCACGACGAAGCCGTCGGGATACTCGTCGGCATCGGCGCCCATCGCCCGCAGTCCGTCGACGAGCGCGGTGATCCGGTCGCTCTCCTTGACCCGCAGTTCGCCGGCGCCGCGCACCTCGATCGAGCCGCCGAACGTGGCGAGCGCCGCCAGGGCCGGCAGTTCGTCGATGAGCAGCGGCACCTCGTCGGGCGCGATGACGATGGCCTGCTGCGTGCCCGTCGCGACGCGCACGCGGCCCACCGGCTCGCCGTGCCAGGCGCCGGTCTCGGTAGTGGTCACCGAGGCGCCGGCGCGCCGCAGCACGTCGAAGAGCGCCGTGCGCGTGGGGTTGAGGCCGACGTCGTCGATGTCGATGGCCGAGCCCGCGAGACCGGCGGCGGCCACGGCGAGGAACGCCGTGGCCGACGGGTCGCCGGGCACGCGCAGCCGCAGGCCGCCCGACAGCTCGGCGCCGCCGGTGACGCCCACGCGCCCCGGCGTCGAGCCGGTCGACGGCCACGCCGAAGGCCGCCAGCGCGCGCTCGGTGTGGTCGCGCGTCGGCGCCGGCTCCACCACCACCGTGACGCCGTCGGCGCGCAGGCCGGCCAGCAGCACGGCGCTCTTGATCTGCGCGCTCGGCACCTCGGGCGTGTGGGTGATGCCGGTGAGGCGCGCGCCCGTGATGCGCAGCGGCGGGCGGCCGCCGTCGCGCGCCTCGAGGCGGGCGCCCATCTCGATGAGCGGCGCCATGACGCGCCGCATCGGCCGGCGCGAGAGCGACGCGTCGCCGACCAGCGTGGTCGTGAACGGCTGCGACGCCAGCAGCCCCGACAGCAGGCGCATGGTCGTGCCCGAATTGCCGCAGTCGACGTCGCCGGGCGCGGCCGTGAAGCCCCGGGGCCGCCCCTCGATCCGCACCGTGAGGCCGTCGGCGCCGGCAGACCTGCGTGACCGCGACGCCCAGGGCCTCGAGGCAGCTCAGCGTCGACAGGCAGTCGGCGCCGGTCGAGTAGCGCTCGATGTGGGTGACGCCGTCGGCCAGGGCGGCCAGCAGGGCGTAGCGATGGGAAATCGACTTGTCGGGGGGCACCCGCACGGCGCCGCGCAGGGTCCGCGCGGGCCGCACCAGCGTCGCGCGGGAGACGGTCATAGGCCACCACTATAGCGACCGCAGGGCCGATGCGGCAATGCTCAGGCGCCCCGCGTATACTATCGACAATGTACAGGGCGCCGGGGGCCCGGCTCGGGGCCGCATGACACTCACCAGCCATACCGTCCGGTTGGACATCAGCAGCGCCTTCGACATGCTCGACTTCGTCGAAGTCGTCAGCAGTCACATGTCGCGCATGGTCGGGTTCGACGAGGACACGCTGCACTGGATCAGCATCGCGGTGCGCGAGTCGGTGGCCAACGCCATGAAGCACGGCAACAAGGGCGACCAGTCGAAGCGGGTGCGGGTCGAGTTCACGACGGCGCCGGCCGATCATCCGTCCGAGCTCGCCATCGTCGTGCAGGACCAGGGCGAGGGCTTCGACCCCGAAGAGGTCGCCGACCCGCTGGCGCCCGAGAACCTGCTCAAGTCGAGCGGCCGCGGCATCTTCCTGATTCGCAGCTTCATGGACGAGGTGTCGCACCGCCGCATCCCGGAAGGCGGCATGGAAGTCCGCATGGTGAAGCGGATGGCCGCCGCCGACGGCGCCCAGCCGTGACGGCGCCCGATCCCCGCTTCCTGGCCACCGCCATCGAGGTCGTCACGCACGCCGGCGCCCTGCAGCGCGCCCGGTTCGGCACGGCGCATGCGGGTCGACAAGAAGGGCGCCATCGACCTCGTCACCGAGGTCGATCTCGAGGTCGAGCGCGCGTCCCGCGCGCTGCTCGGCGCGCGCTTTCCCGACCACGACATCCTGGCCGAGGAACTGGGCGGCGGCGCGCTCGGCCGGTCGCACCGCTGGGTGTTCGATCCGCTCGACGGCACCACCAACTTCGCGCACGGCGTGCCGATCTTCTGCTCGTCGCTGGCGCTCGAGATCGACGGCGAGGCCGTGGTCGGCGCGGTGTTCGACCCGAACCGCCAGGAGCTCTTCACCGCCGAGCGCGGCGTGGGCGCGTGGCTGAACGGCGCGCCGCTGCGCACGTCGACCACGGCCACGTCTCATCGACGCGCTGCTGGTCACGGGTTTCCCCTACGACGTGCACAGCACGCTCGACGAGGTGATCGGCCTGTTTTCCGCGTTCGTGTCCGAGGCCCGCGCGATTCGCCGGCTGGGCTCGGCCGCCCTCGATCTCTGCTGGGTGGCGGCCGGACGCATGGACGGGTTCTGGGAAGAGCGGCTGCAGCCGTGGGACACGCGCGCCGGCGCGTTGCTCGTGCAGGAGGCCGGCGGCCGCGTCACGGGCCTCGACGGCGGCCCGTGGGATCCCGCGGCCGGTCACATGCTGGCGTCGAACGGCCCCCTGCACGACGCAGATGGAGCGGGTCGTGCAGACCTTCCGCGATCGTCGCCGAAACGGGACGGCCTGACCTCACCGCGGCGCAGCGCCGCCGCACGCGCTCGGCGCGTTTTCAGCCCTGAAACCGCTGGATCTCGCGTTGGCATCGCGCGTGCTATGACCCGGGGTACGCGCTCGGCGCGCCGCGGGACTGCACCCGCGGGACATCAAGGGAGAGGGCGATGCGAGTTCGTACGCCACGCACTGTTCGTGTTCGGCATGCCTGTTCGTCGATCGCGCCGTCGGCGGCGCTCGCGCAGCAGGTCACTCAACGCTGTCGTTCGGCGGCTTCGTCGTGGCCGGCGAGGACGCGCGCGTCGATGGCGACGTGCTCGTGGCCAACCGCGACATCCTGAGCTTCGACATCGACGACTTCACGAGCGGCTCGATGGGCATCGAGTGGCTGCTGCCGGTCGGCGAGTTCTTCGAGGCCGGCGCTCGGCGCCGGCTTCACGAGCCGCACGGTGCCCACCGTCTACGCGGACCTCGTCAACCGCAACGGCAACGAGATCGAGCAAGACCTGAAGCTGCGCGTGGCGCCGTTCACCGCCACCGTGCGGGTGCTGCCGTTCGGCCGGTCGCGCGCCGTGCAGCCCTACGTCGGCGGCGGCATCGGGCTCTTCAGCTACCGCTACAGCGAGGTCGGCGACTTCGTGGACTTCACCGACCGCAGCGTCTTCCGCGATCAGTTCGTGGCCACGGGCACCGAGACCGGCCCGGTGGCGCTGGCCGGCATCCGGTTCCCGATCGGCGACGCCTGGTCGCTCGGCGGGGAAGTGCGCTACCAGAAGGCGTCGGCCGACCTGTCGGAGGACTTCCTCGGCTCGAAACTCGACCTCGGCGGCTTCCACTACCTGGCCACGGTGCGCGTCAAGTTCTAGACGCGCCGGGCGGCGAGCACACGCGACTGGCGACCGGATCCGTGACGGCGCGGTATACTTTCACGGATCTGGCCGCCAGCGCCGATGACTCCAGAGCTCTCAATCGTCATTCCCATCCGCAACGAGTCGCCCAACATCCGGCCTCTGTACGACGAGCTGATGGGCACGCTCGCCGCGCAGCGGACGCAGCTTCGAAGTGATCGTGATCGACGACGGGTCGACCGATGACTCGTTCGCGCAGCTGGCCGCCCTGCAGGCCGCGCGACCCGCGCCTGCGGGTGATCCGCTTCCGCCGCAACTTCGGCCAGACCGCGGCCTTCGCCGCCGGCTTCGCGCACGCCCGCGGCCGGCTGGTCGTCACCTCCGACGGCGACCTGCAGAACGACCCGCGCGACATCGAGAGCATGGTGCAGCTCTCGGATCGCGACGACGTCGACATCGTGTGCGGCTGGCGCAAGGACCGCAAGGACACCTTCGTCACGCGGCGCATGCCGTCGATGGCGGCCAACTGGATCATCTCGAAGGCCACCGGCGTGGCCCTGCACGACTACGGCTGCTCGCTCAAGGTGTTCCGGGCCGAGGTGGTCAAGTCGCTGCGCCTCTACGGCGAGATGCACCGGTTCCTGCCGGCGATTGCCAGCGAGCAGGGCGTGCGGATCGCCGAGGTGGTGGTGAACCACCGCGCGCGCCGCGCCGGCACCACGAAGTACGGGCTGTCGCGCACGATCCGCGTGATTCTCGATCTGGTCACGGTCAAGTTCCTGCTCAGCTACTCGACGCGGCCGCTGCAGATCTTCGGCCTGCTGGGCATGATGAGCGGCGGACTCGGCGCGCTCATCACCGCCTATCTCGGCTGGGTGCGGCTGGTCGAGCACCAGTCGATCGCCGATCGGCCGCTGCTGCTCCTCGGCGTGCTGCTGGTCTTCACCGGCGTGCAGTTCCTCACCTTCGGCCTGCTGGCCGAGTTGATGGCGCGCACCTACTACGAGTCGCAGGGCAAGCCCACCTACGTGATCCGCGAGATGCGCGAGAGCCGGCAGGCCGAGGCCGAACCCGCGGCGGTGCGCTGATGGCGGCGAGCGACCGGCCGCACGACCCGCGCATCACGGTCATCCAGCAGGAGCTGTTCGACGAGTCGAAGTCGAAGGTCGCGAAGTATCAGGATCTGGTCGTCGGCCGCCCGGGCTTGGGCGCCCTGATCGGCTACGAGCTGGTCATGCTGCTGCGCGTCGTGGGTGCCCGGCGCGCTCGGGCTGTTCCTGCGCGGCGAAGCTCTATCCGCTGGTGCTCGGCCGCGTCGGCCGCAACGTCGTGTTCGGCGCCAACGTCACGCTGCGGCATCCGCACAAGATCGCGATCGGCGACAACGTCGTCATCGACGACCAGTGCTGCCTCGACGCCAAGGGCACCGACAACCGCGGCATCACGATCGGCAACGGCGTGTTCGTCGGCCGCAACACGATCCTGAGCTGCAAGAACGGCGACATCGTGCTCGACGACCGCGCCAACCTCGGCTTCAACTGCGAGATCTTCTCGGCCTCGCGCGTGCACGTCGGCGAGGACGTGCTGATGGCGGCCTACACCTACCTCGTGGGCGGCGATCACCTCTACGACCGCGTCGACATCCCGGTGCTGCAGCAGGGCCGCACGGCCCGCGGCATCGACGTCGGCAGCGGCGCCTGGCTCGGCGCGCACGTGGTCGTCACCGACGGCTCGCGCGTCGGCCGCGACGCGATCATCGGCGCCGGCGCGGTCGTGGTCGGCGAGATCCCCGAGTTCGCCATCGCCGTCGGCACGCCGGCGAAGGTCGTTCGCGATCGGCGCGCCGAAGGCGCGGCAGCCCGAGCCCCGAGCCTCGAGCCCCGAGCCCCCGAGGCGCCTGACCATGTGTGGCATCGTCGCGATCGTCGAACGTGACCCGACCCGCCTGGCGCCCGAAGGCGACCTGCAGGCGATGGTGCGACGCGCTCGTGCATCGCGGCCCCGACGACGAGGGCCGCGTCACGCTGCCCGGCGCGGCCCTGGGCATGCGCCGGCTGGCGATCGTCGACCTGGCGACCGGGCAGCAGCCGATCGCCAACGAGACCGGCGACATGCACGATCGTCGCCAACGGCGAGATCTACAACTTCCTCGAGCTGCGCGCACGAGCTCGAGGCGCAAGGGCCATCGCTTCCGCTCGCGCTCGTCCGACATCGAGTCGCTCGTGCACGCCTACGAGGAGTGGGGCGAGGACTTCCTGCCGCGCCTGCGCGGCATGTTCGCGGTCGCGATCTGGGACGGCCGCACCCAGACGCTGCTGGCGGCGCGCGACCGCGCCGGCGAGAAGCCGCTCTACTACACGCTGACCGAGCGCGGCCTGCTGCTGGCCTCCGAGGTGAAGGCGCTGCTGGTGCGGCCCGAGGTGTCGCGCGAGCTCGACCTCGAGGCGCTCGACCAGTTCCTCACCTACGAGTACGTGATCGCGCCGCGCACGATGCTCAAGGGCGTCGCACAAGCTGCCGGCCGGGTCATCCTCCGCTACCGCGACGGCACGGTGACGGTGCAGCGCTACTGGGATCGCGGCCGACGATCGCCGTGCGCGACTGGACGGACGACGACGCCGCCGAGGCGCTGCGCGACGGCCCTGCAGCGCGCGGTCGACGAGCCAGCTGATGTCGGACGTGCCGCTCGGCGCGTTCCTGTCGGGCGGCATCGACTCGAGCAGCATCGTCGCGTTCATGAGCCAGGGCGCGAGCCAGCCGGTGCGCACCTTCAGCATGGGCTTCGAGGACGGCTCCTACAACGAGCTGCCGTACGCGCGCGAGGTGGCGGAGCTGTTCGGCACGCGCCACACGCGAGCGGCTGTGTCACGCCGAACATCGGCGAGCTGTTCGACCGGCTCGATCCCGCACTTCGACGAGCCGTTCGCCGACGTGTCGCTGTTTCCGACCTACCAGGTGTCGCGCGCTGGCGCGCGAGCACGTGACGGTGGCGCTCTCGGGCGACGGCGGCGACGAGCTGTTCGGCGGCTACGACGCCTACGAGGCGCAGGCGCTGGCCGCGAGATTCCAGGGCGTCGGCGCGCCGCTGGTGCCGGCGCTGGCGGCGGTGGGCGCGGCGCTGCCGCCGAGCGGCGCAGAAGAAGGGCCTGGTCAACAAGTTCAAGCGCTTCATCGGCGGCGTGGCGACGGCGCCGGCCGACCTCGGGCACTACCGCTGGATGGTGCACCTGGGCGCGCGCGCAAAGCGCGCGGCTCTACACGCCGGCCCTGCAGGCCGCGCTGGTCGGCGAGCGACGTCTACGCGCCGGTGCGCGAGGTGCTGGCCCGCGGCCGCCGCGACGACGTGCTCAACCGGCAGCTGTTTGCCGACCTCACGCTCTACCTCGCCGACGACATCCTGGTGAAGGTCGACCGCATGGCATGGCGACCTCGCTCGAGACGCGCGCGCCGTTCCTCGACGTGGACGTGATGGAGCTGGCGTTCTCGATGCCGGGCCACCTGAAGATCCGCAACGGCGAGCGCAAGTACGTCCTGAAGCAGGCGATGCGCGGCGTGCTGCCCGACCGCATCCTCCACCGCAAGAAGGAAGGCTTCAGCATCCCGCTCAAGAACTGGCTGCGCCGCGAGCTGCAGCCGCTGATGCGCGACCTGCTGTCGCCGGCGCGCGTGGCGCGCCGCGGCCTGTTCGCGCCGGTCGGAGGTGACGGCGCTGATCGAGGCGCACGTGGCGGGTCGCGAGAACCACGCGCACACGCTCTTCCCGCTCATGGTCTTCGAGCGCTGGGCCGACGCGCACCTGCGGTGAGGCGCGCGCGCCGTCGGGGCTCGTGGCTGTTACTGACGGCGGATAGAGCGCGTCGACGCGCGCGGTTTCACGCGTCAGGCGTGCGGGCGTCCAGCCAGGGCCGCGGCCATCACCGCACCCGGCGGCCGTCGAGCGCGGCGCGGCCGGGGTGGCCGCTCGTGCCGGCCTCGGTGCGCCGGGCCAGCGCGTCGGCGAGCGTGACCGCGGCCTCGTGCCGCACGGCGTGCAGAATCTCGGCGTGGGTGACCGGCGCAAGTCGTCCGAGAGCGGCCGGGCCAGGTCGGGGGCCTCGCGCACGATCGCCGCCACCTCGGGCAGATGCGCGCCGTAGGCCAGCGCCAGGCGCTCCCGCAGCCGGGCGTGGTGCCCGGCAGGTCGTCGCCGCGGGCGCCGGCGACGAGCGCGCGACGCGTGGCGAAGACGGCGCTCGACAGGCGCGGGATGGCCGCGTCTCGCGGCGCGCCCGCCCGGAGCTGCCGCGCAGACCGCATCCACCGCGGCGGCCGCCGTGTGGCGCGCCGTGGTGTAGCGCACGCTGAAGATCGAGACCACGCCGGGGTGGCCGTCGCGCGCGTGGTCGACGACGGCGCTCTCCTTGAGCAGCGCCACCGCGCGCGCCGGCGCGCCGACACCATCGGCAGCAGGCCGCGGTGCACGAGACGCACCTGCTGCGGCGCGAACGTCGCGCGCGGAAAGGCCGACGCGCGCGTCGGCGAGCAGCTGCTCGACGTGGGCCGGCGTGCCGTGCGGCGCGTCGGCGTCGCCCTCGTGCGGGTCGTGGCTGGTGCCCACGATCGACACGTCGCGCCACGGCACCGACGAAGAGAAAGCGGCCGTCGACCACGCCGCCGCAGGCGTGGCGTCTCGGTGATGCGCGGTACCACCAGGTTCATCGCCCGTGAGAGGCGCGGCGCCGGCGCGGACGCGGCGCCGTCCGGTGAGCCGGGTGAGCAGGCCGCCCGCCCACGGGCCGGCCGCATTCAGCACGGCGCGCGTGCGCACGTCGAAGGCCTCGCCGCGTGAGCACGTCGCGCACGGCGAGCGCGCATAGCGTGGCGGCCGCACGCCGCACCTCGACGGCCTCGACGTAGTTGGCGACGGTCGCGCCGGCCGTCGTCGGCCGAGCGCGCGACCGAGACGGCGATGCGCTCCGGCTGGCGCATCTGGTAGTCGAACCACACCGCGCCGCCCGTGACGCCCCGGGCCGCAATCAAGGGGATTCAGGCGCAGGCACTCCGCGGCGCTCGACCATGCGGCCGCGCGGCAGGTGCAGGTCGGGGTCGACGCCGTCGTTGCGGTCGTGGGCCACGGCGTCGGTGATGGCCAGCGCCGCCCGCAGCGCGACCACGTTGCGCGTGGGATGCCAGGACGTGGGCACGCAGAAGGGCAGGCGCTCGACCAGGTGCGGCGCCATCTGCGCCATGGCCCGGCGCTCGCGGATGAACAGGCGCATCTGGCGCAGGTTGAGCGACTGGAGCGAGCGCAGGCCGCCGTGCAGCGTCTTCAGGCTGTTGAACGACGTGCCGCCGCCGAAATCGCCGCGGTCGATGAGGGCCACCGCGAGCCCCCGCCGGGCGGCCTCCCAGGCCGCCAGCGCGCCGTAGATGCCCGCGCCGATGACGACCAGGTCGAAGGGGGTGTCCGCCAGACCGCGGAGGTCGCGCTGCATCAGTCGCTTGTGGCATTGTACCGATAGGGGGCTGTGACCACCGACGCGATCCGCCGCTACTGGAACGAACGCATCCACGACCTCGAGATGACGACGCATCCCGTGGGCACGCGGGAGTTCTTCGCCGATCTCGACGACTACCGCTTCGACAAGCTCCGCTACCTGCCAGAGCTCGTGGACTTCGGCGGCTTCCGCGGTCAACGCCTGCTCGAAGTGGGCTGCGGCATCGGCACCGACCTGGCGCGCTTTGCCGCGGGCGGGGCGGTCGTGACCGGGCGTGGATTCTGTCGCAGACCGCCATCGACCTGGCGGCGAAGAACTTCGCGGGACTTGGCCTGACCGGTGACCTGCGGGTCGGCGACGGCGAGGCGCTGCCGTTTCCCGACGCCTCGTTCGACGTGGTCTACGGCCACGGCGTGCTGCAGTACGCCGCCCAGCCCGACCGCATCATCGCCGAGCTGCACCGCGTGCTCACGCCCGGCGGCCGGGGCATCTTCATGGTCTACAACCGGATTTCCTGGCTGAACGCCCTGTCGAAGGTGATGAAGGTGCCGCTCGAGCACGAAGACGCCCCGGTGCTGGTGAAGTACTCGATTGGCGAGTTCCGGGCCCTGCTGGCGCCGTTTGCCGAGACCCGCATCGTGCCCGAGCGGTTCCCGGTGAAATCGCGCCTGCACGGCGGCTGGAAGGGCCTGGCCTTCAACGGGCTGTTCGTCGGCACCTTCAACGCGCTGCCCCGGGCGTGGGTGCGGCCGCTCGGCTGGCACCTCATGGCGTTTTGCCGCAAGTAGGCGTAGAATCAAGAGCTTAGATGGCACAGATTTACGCGGCTAAGTACCTCGCCAAGGCGGCGCTCAGCGCCCCGCGGGACATGGTCAAAGCGGTGGTGGGAAAGTACACCGCGCTCCATCCCACCGTCTTCATCTTCCATTGCACCTTCGTGTGCGACGCCCGCTGCGAGATGTGCAGCAACTGGACGCGCGGCAACCGCAAGGAAGACATGTCGCTCGCGCAGATCGAGCAGGCCTTCAGCTCGCCGCTCTGGAGCCAGATCGAGAACGCCAGCCTCTCGGGCGGCGAGCCGACCACGCGCAACGACATGGTCGACATCTGCCGCCTGATGATCGACAAGTTCCCGAAACTGCGCAAGCTCACCATCAACACGACCGGGCTCACGCCCCAGCGCGCCATCCCGATGCTGACCAAGGTGGTCGAGATGTGCCACGAGCGCAACGTGATCTTCTCGACGCGCGTGTCGGTCGACGGCGTGGGCGACATGCACGGCGACGTGCGCAACGTGCGCAAGGCGTTCGAGAAGGCCGGCAAGACCATCACCGCGATGCAGGAGCTGCAGAAGAAGTACCGCTTCAACTTCGGCATCTCGTCGACCATCTTCTCGAAGAACCTCGAAGACGCCGACAACATCCTGGCCTGGGCGAAGAAGGAAAAGCTCGACATCGTGTTCAACATGGTGCGGTTCACCGACGCCATGCTGGGCAACAGCGAACTCGAGCGCACGCTCAAGCCGATGGGCGCCGAAGAGCAGACCATGCGCCGGTTCTTCATGGACCGCGTGCGGCAGGACCCGCTGCTCGACGGCCAGAACTACATCTACATGCACTACGCCGACATGATCGCCAACGGCTACCACCGGCTGGCGCCGTGCCCGTTCCAGACGCAGGGCGTGATGCTCAATCCCAACGGCGACCTGTTCTTCTGCGAGAACAGCGACGTCATGGGCAACGTCACCAAGGAAGACCCGTCGAGCGATCTACTTCCGGGAAGAGTCGCAGACGCACCGCAAGTTCATCCGCGACGAGAAGTGCCCGAGCTGCCTCAGCCCGTGCCAGATGAACGTCGCGGCGATCAAGCAGGTCGTGCCCTACGCGAAGTTCCTGGTGCGCGCGTCGATGGAGAAGCGCCGGCCCTCGTCCGACGCTCCGGTGGCGCCGCCACCGGCCGCCGCGGCCGCCCAGCCGACGCAGGTCTGACGGCGCCGGCCGCGCGGGCGGCCGAGCGGCGCGCATTATCTAGATTTAATTGCGGCGTTCGTGACTTCAGGCGCTTTAATAGCGGCATGAGCACGCGTCGTCGCGGCCGGCCGCTGAAGTTCGGCCGCCCCGGTCAGTCCGTGACGCTGACCTTGCCGGGCGATGTCGTCGACTGGCTCCACACCCTGCACGAAGATCTGGCGTGGGCCATCGTCGGGCCTCTTCGAACGGCGCGGCGTTCGCCCGCCCAAAGCGCGGTTGACCACGGCCGTGGCCGAACTCGTGCAGCTGCCCGGACGGCGGGCCCTGATCCTGGTGCGGCCCGATCTGCTCCGCTTCGTGCCTGGTGTGTCGGTGGTGCCGTTGTCCGACGGCCGGGCGTTCATCGCCCTCGAGGCCGGCGGCGGCGTGGCGGATCTCGAGTTGGCCGTGCTCGACCGACTCGACGCGCCGGGCGTGTCGGCGCTCGAGCGCACGCAGCTCACCGAGTTCCGCCAGATCATTCGCGACTGGCGCAAACAGGGCCTCAAGTTCCAGCCGCGGTCGATACTCGTGGCCGAACGGCAGTCGGTCGCGCAACCGGCGCGCCCCTTGTCACGACTGGCCGGGACGGGTTGACGGGCGTCTAGAGGCGTGTCGCGCGCGATGGCGGTGGCGCAGGCCGCAGCCACAGCCACAAGCCGGGGAGGTTGCCGGCCAGTCCGGTGAGGACGATCAACGTCGACAGGGCAAACGACAGCGCGTCGGGCACGCCCATCGGCCGCAGCAGCCACACGATCACGCCCTGCGGCACGCCGAAGCCGCTCACCGAGATCGGCACGAGCAGCATCAGCAGGCCGAACGGCATGAACAGCAGGTAGTAGGCAAACGGCACCTGCATCCCGAGGCCGAGGCCGAGCACGTAGGCCTGGGTGATGCGCAGCACCTGCACGGCCAGCGACCACGCCATCACCGACGCCAGCGCCCCCCGGTGCTCGCGGTAGCGGGCCACGGCATCGGCGAGCGCGCAGCACACGGCGCGTGAGCGGGCCGCCATGCCGGTGGTCGGGCACGACCCAGCGCAGCACCGCGTCGGCCCAGAACGCCGCCACGCAGGCCGCGGCCAGCACGGCGACCGCCGCGGCGACCCGTCCGGCGAGCGTTGCCCGGCGCGGCCACGGCGAGTCCCACGCACGCCCATCGCCGCGAGCGAGAGCACGCCGAGCACGCGGTCGACGACGACCGACGCCAGGGCGTCGCCGAGTCTTGGCGGTGAGGTGCGACAGGCCCCACGCGCGGGCCGCATCGCCGCCCACGCCCGCGGGCAGGAAGCTGCCCACGAAGGAGCTGACCAGGAAGAGGCGGCGTCGCCTCAGCGGCCGACACCTGCACGTCGGCCGCGCGCAGCAGCAGCAGCCAGCGCCAGATCATCAGCGCTCGGTCGACGGCCACGAGCGCGAGGACGAGCGCCAGATGGGGCAGTGAGATGGCGGCCATGGCCGCCGCGGCCGCGCGCATGTCGATGCGTGACGACAGCCACCAGAGGATGGCGGCCGTGACGGCGAGGCGCAGCCACCAGGATCCGGCCAGCCGCCGGAGCACCGCTACTCGGCCCCCGAGCGGTTTTCTCGCCACGAAGGTGAGCGTCTCGAACAGGTTCTTGCGCACCTTGAAGAGCAGCTCCGTCGTGCCGGTGTAGCGCGACAGCGCGTCCACGCCCGGGATGTTCACGAGCAGCGCCGCGGCGGCCAGCGCATCGCGGGCCACGCCGGTGGCCAGGCCGATGCCGCGCTCCACGTGCTCCACCTGGAAGCCGCCGTCGTTGAAGAGCTGCCGCACGCGCCGTTCGGTGGTCACGAAGTTGTGCGTGTAGTCGACGTCCCAGAAGAAGGTGCGCTCCTTCAGGTAGTCGGGCACCACCACGAAGAGCACGCCGCCCGGGCGCAGCGCGCGCAGGGCTTCGGCCGTGAAGTGCCGCGCCTGCTCGATGCCGTTCATGTGCTCGAGCACCTGGTCGGCATAGACGACGTCGACGCTCGCGTCGGGCACGGGAATGGGCGGCGCCCACGACTCGATCACCGTGAGGCCCTTGCCGCGCAGCACCTCGATCAGGATCTTGCTGGCTTCGATCGCGGTGTAGCGCCAGCCGGCGGCCACGGCCTGTTCGGCCAGCGTGCCGTGGCCTGGGCCGACCTCCACCATGTCGCCGGGTGCCGGCCGGTAGCGGTGGAGCAGCGCGAGCCGATGCTGCTCGATGCGGTTCCGCCGGCCGCTGCCGTAGCCCGTGAGCTTCTTTTCGGAGAACGACTTGTAGAAGGTGTCCTGAGTGTCGGCCACGGGTCCTCGCCGTACATGAGAAGCGGGCGACAGCCTGGCCGTCGCCCGCCTAGAGTCTACCGTGATGTGGTGCCTACTGCCCCAGGAACGCCAGCGAACTGACCGGCGGCGGATAGATGTTCTGCACGCCGGGCAGCTTGCCGAGGTAGTCGAGATGGAAGAAGTAGCCGTTGCCGCCGGCGCCGCCGATGAGATCCCACGCGTCGCGGCTCGCGCACAGCGCGAGCACGTCGTCGGACTGCGGACGGCCGCCGCCGGCGTCCTTCACGCACCAGCTCGGGTCGGGCCCAGCCGCGTTGAAGCGCGGATGACCGTAGTGGATGGCGGCGACCGCCGCATTGAGGAAGTCGACGCGGAACTCGCGCGATGAGCGGCTACCCAGATCGATGCGCAGGGTGTTGTGGATGTTGATGATGATGTCGAGACCCTCACCGACGGGAATCGAGCGCTGCGGTCCGACGCTGCCGGTGAAAGGGCCGCCCGCCGTGGGTTGCAGCGGCGACTTGAACGTCTCCACGTTCGACCACGGCCCGACCTGTCCGTCGATTTCGGCCCGCACGCGCCACTGCACGTCGGCGTTGTAGATCAACTCGATGTCGAGGTCGTAGCTGCTCTGCCCGGCGCCTTGCGCCACCGGCCGGGCCAGCACGAAGTTGCCGGAACCGTCGAGCAATTCGAGCCGATAGGTGAGGTTCACGTTGGTGAACCGGCCCACCGAGTTGTTGAAGATGAACGTCGGCCGGCGATTGTCGACGCGCTCTCCGCCAGCGGGCGACACCAGCACCGGGGCGCTGACCTTGAGCGTCGAGCCATCGGGATTGGCGGCGGTCGACCCCGTCGCGGCACTTGGCGACACCGGGGTCTGGGCACCTTGGGAGCAGGCCACCGTGGCGGCAAGGGACAACAACGCGAATCCGCGGAACACCTGTGATCGAACCATCAAGGGAAACTCCTTACGAGGGCAGGGTAACAAACCGTGCCAGTTCGGCATATTACCCGCAAAAGTGCGGGAAAAGTAGTCCCAATTTGCGCAGCCATGCTACGATGCGCAGCCGTGCGGACGCCACAGGCGGCCGCTGCGAGAGGCCTGTATTTGGGCCGTCGGAACCCAGGGAGAAGACGATGCGATTTGTTGCGGCGATGGTGCTGGCAGGAGCGGTGGCGTTGATGCCGGGAGCGGTGAGCGCGCAGACCGATGACACGCGCTTCTACATCAACGTCAATGGGGCGTTCGAACCGGGGTCACAGACCTACGCCGACGACGGCACGTTCCGGCTGTACGACGAAACCGGCCGGTTGAGCGTGTCGAGTGAAGTGTCTTCGGGCGCCGTGCTCGACTTCGCGGCCGGCGTGAAGGTCATGGGCAACCTCACCCTGGGCCTGGGCTTCCACCGCACGTCGAGTTCGGACGTGGCCGAAGTGAGCGGCACCGCGCCCCATCCCGTGTTCTTCGACCGCCCGCGCGCCTTCTCGCAGTCGCTCGACGCGCTGACGCGCACCGAGCAGGCCCTGCACTTGAGCGTCGGCTACGTCGTGATCGCTGGGCGAGAAGCTCGACCTGCACCTCACGGCCGGGCCCTCGCAGTTTCGCTTCGCCCAGCAGGTGCCGGGCAGCGTGACGATCTCCGAAACCGGCAGCGCGTTCACGACGGTGCAGGCCACGGTGGCCACCGAGCAGCGCAAGCGCAACACGTGGGGCGGCCACGTGGGCGCCGACCTTTCGTATCCCGTGTTCGAATCGGGCGCGGCGACGTTTCGCCTGGGCGGCTTCGTGCGCTATGCGGCGGCGTCGTCGGAGTTCCAGGTCGTGACCAACAGCGTCACGACGAAGCTCGGCGGCGTGCAGATGGGCGGCGGCGTCCGCGTGCGCTTCTAACGGGCCGCGCGGCGTGGCCGCGGCCAGATGCGACAAGGGCCGGATTCCCGCGGGGGAGTCCGGCCCTTGTCGTTGTACGAATGCACGTCGGCTTACGGCAGCGCCGAGCGGGGCGGGGCGTAGACGTTCTGATCGCCGGGCAGGCGACCGATGTAGTCGAGGTGGAACGAGTAGCCGTTGGCACCGGCGCCGCCGATGAGATCCCACGCATCGCGCGAGTTGCAGCGCACGATGACGTCGTCGGATTGCGGCCGCCCGGCGCCGCCGTCCTTGATGCACCAGTTCGAGTCTGGACCCCTCGGGTTGAAGCGGGTGTGGCCGAAGTGCACGGCCGCGACCGCGCCGGCGAAGAACCGGTTGCGGCTGTCGCGCGACGACCGCGAGCCGAGGTCGGCGCCCGTGCCGTCGTGCACCGAGCGAATGATGGCCAAGGCCTCGCTTTCGGAAATCGATCGGGCCGCGCCAACCGGTCCGCCGCCGCCTCCACCTCCGCCGCCGCCCCCGCCGCCGCCGCCGCCGCCCCCGGTCGGTGCATCAGGCGTGCGGAAGGCCAGCCACGCCGAGCGGCCGCTCTCGACCTCGCCGTTGGTGCCATAGGCGCGCCAGTAGATGGTGGTGGCGTAGGGCGCGGCGCTGCCGGCCGCCATCGTCGTGGTGCCGTTCGACCCGGCGCCGGCGCTCAGCACGACCGTGATGGCGCCGGGGTCGGGCGCCAGGCCCAGCTCGACGCGGTAGATGACCGGTCCGGCGGGGCCGGAGATGCGGCCGTTCCGCAGCACGAAGGCCGGGGTCAGCGTGTCGATCTGCGCCGAGCGGCGCCACTGGCTGCGGCGGTTCGATGACCACCGGTTCGGTGATGGAGAAACTGGCCGCCGCCGAATACGGACCGGTGTTGGCGCCGTCGAGCGCGCGCGACCGCCAGTAGTAGGTGCCGCCCGCGCCGAGGGTCTGCGTGAGGCGGTAGCTGGTGCGGCCGTTGGCGCCGGGTTCAATCCGGTCGGCCTGATGCAGCACCTGGCTGAAGGACGTATCCGCGGCGAGCTGGAACTGCAGGATCAGGGGGCGCACGCCACTCGTGCCGGCATTCTCAATCAGGAAATCGAGCGGTTGCTGGGTGGACAGAAGCGCCTGGCCCACGAAGGGCTCGAGCGGCTTCGGCGCGGTGATGGCCACGCCCGGGATCGGACCGGCGATGTCGGGACTGAGCGGGTTGGCGCTCTTGTTCTGCTGGCAGGCCGCGGCCAGCAGCGCCAGCAGGCCAATTCCCACGGCTCGAACTGCGTACATAGTGACTCTCCCCAAGAAACGACCACCGACAGGAACGTCGCGGATGGCCGCCGTGGGAGGTCGGAGGCGCAGCCGAGCGACGTGCTCCGGTCCCCCTCACTATCGGCGGAGGGTGCACAGGACTTTACACTTGCCGTCGCGCCGGGCAGCGCCGCGCAATTGTGTCGGCGCCCGCGGCCCTGGACGGCAGCGGCCTCGGTCAGTGCCGGCGCAGCAGGAAGATGGCTCCGCCGCCGAGCGAGAACAACATCACGAGGGCGGTGCCGAGCAGCGACACCGCCACGCCGGCCTCGACGCCCAAGCCGAACCGCACGAAGAAGAAGCTGAACACCGCCTCACGCAGGCCGAAGCCGTTGATCGACACCGGCGCCATCTGCACCGCCAGCGCCACCGGCACGAGCACCCCGGCCATCACCACGGGCAGGGGAACCGAGAGGCTCCGCGCCGTGAGCGCGTAGAACACCACGATGACCAGCTGCACCGCCACCGCGCCGGCCAGGGCGCCGAGCAGGGACGAAGGCCGCGAGCGGAAGCGCCCGAGGGCCTCCTGCAGCAGGGCCAGCCGCTCGGTGACCCAGGGATGGCCGAGCGCGCGCGCCGGTGCGAAGCAGCACGTCGAGCAGCCGGGGCGCGACAAACAGCGGAATACACACCGCCAGGGCCGCGACGGCCGCCAGTTCGAGCCACCCGGTGCCGGGAATGTCGACGCCGAACGAGCGCGCCGTGGCCGCCCCGATGGCCCCCACGGTCAGCAGGGCGAACAGGCCCAGCACGCGGTCCACGAGCACCACGGTCGTGGCCAGCGTCTTCGACCCGGCGAGCACGACGTGTCGGCAATCCGCACGACGTCACCGCCGATGTTGCTGGGCAGGAAGTTGTTGAAGAAGAGCGCCACCCAGAACGACTCGGAGAGGGTGCGCACCGGCACCCGGATGTGCTGGGCGCCGAGCAGCAGGCGCCACCGCCACACGCTCACGGCCATCATCACGCCGTGGGCCGCCAGGGCCGCCAGGAGCCACCCCGGCTGCACGCGGCGCAGCATGAGCCACATCGCGTTGAGGCTCGTGTTGCGGAGCACGAACGCCATCAGGCCGAGACTCAGCGTCGAGCTTGGCTGCGGTGAAGGCGATTCTGGTGAGGGTACGGCGCGGAGTAGCCAGGCTCGGACAACGCCTTCGAACGTAGCATAAGTGACGACAGGTCAGCAAGAAGCGGGGAATCGGATGGTATGATGGACCGGTTGTCCAGGTGCCCGTTTCGTCACTCATCACCCAGGCCGTGACCACGCCCATCCGCCCGCTCCGCATCCTGATGCTCGCGCCGGAGCCGTTCTTCGAGCCTCGCGGCACGCCCTTCAGCGAATTCCACCGCATCAAGGCGCTCGGCGAGCTGGGCCACCACGTGGATCTGGTCACCTACCCGATCGGCCGCGATGTCGATCTGCCCAACCTGCGCATCTTCCGCAGCCCCCGGCCGCCGTTCGTCACGCGCGTCAAGATCGGCCCGTCGGCCGCCAAGGTGGTGCTCGACGCGCTGATGCTCTTCACCATCGCCCGCCGCGCGCTGGCCGGCGGTTACGACGCCATCCACTCGCACGAGGAGATGGGGCTCGTGGGGGTGTGGCTGGCGAAGCTGATGCGGATTCCGCACCTCTACGACATGCACTCGAGCCTGCCGCAGCAGCTCAGCAACTTCAAGTTCAGCGGGTCCCAGGCCCTGCGCGCGGTGTTCGACGCGGCCGAAACGCGCATGGTCGGCGGGTCCGACGTGGTCATCACGATCTGCCAGGAACTGCAGGACACGGTCACGGCCATGGGGCACGGCGACCGCTCGATCCTGATCGAGAACGTGATGGGCGGCGATGTCGATCAGCCGCCCACGCTGACGCGCGCCGGCATCCGTGAGCGGTGGGGCCTGCCGGCCGACGCGCCGATCGTGCTCTATACCGGCACCTTCGAGGCCTACCAGGGACTGGACCTGCTCATCGCGGCGGCCGCGCTGCTGCAGCGCACGCCATCCGGCCGCGCGCGTGCTGGTCGTGGGCGGCGACCCGGGCCAGGTCGAGCGCGGCGCAGCGCTCGGCCGCCGCCCAGGGCGTCAGCCACGGTCGTGTTCACGGGGCAGCAGCCGGCCCGCGAGATTCCGGCGTTCGTGGCCGATGGCGGCGGTGCTGGCCTCGCCGCGCATCCGCGGCACCAACACGCCGCTCAAGATCTACTCGTACCTGCGCTCGGGCACGCCCATCGTGGCCACCAACCTGCTCACGCACACCCAGGTGCTCGGTCCCGAGGTGGCACGGCTGGTGCCGCCCGAGCCGGCGCCGTTTGCCGCGGCCATCGGCGCGCTGCTCGACGATCCGGCCGCGGGCCGGGTGCTGGCCGAGGCCGCCCGCCGGCTCTCGGACGAGCGCTACAGCCGCGAGGTCTACCTGCGCCGCACCGCCGAGGCCATGAGCCGCCTGGCCGCGCGGTCGCCGCGGCCAGGCGTCGGCGCTCGGCCAAGGAGCCGGCCGACGCCGTGAAGGTCCTGGTCACCGGCGCCACCGGCTTCACGGGCGGGCACCTCGCGCGGCACCTCGCGGCCCGCGGGCACGAGGTGCGCGCGCTCGTGCGGGGCAGGAGCCTGGCGCGCTTTGCCGACCTCGCCGCTGCCGGCCGCGGGCGTGACGGCGAGTGAAGGAGATCTGCTGACGCCCGACGCGCTCGCCCGCGCGTGCCAGGGCGTCGAGGTCGTCTATCACATCGCCGCGACCTACCGCGAAGCGGGGCAGCCCGACTCGGCCTACCGCGCCATCAACGTCGACGGCACCCGCCACCTGCTCGAGGCCGCGAAGGCCGCCGGTGCGCGCCGTCTGGTGCATTGCTCGACGGGCGGCGTGCACGGCCACGTGGCGCATCCGCCGGCCAACGAAGACGCGCCGTTCAATCCTGGCGACGTCTACCAGGAGACGAAGCTCGAGGCCGAGGCGTTGGCGCGCGACTTCGGCGTGGCGCAGGGCTTCGAGGTGGTGGTGGCGCGGCCCATCGGCATCCACGGCCCCGGCGACACGCGCTTCCTGAAGATGTTCAAGGGCCTGGCGCGCGGCCGCTTCCCGATGCTCGGGCCGGGCACCGTGTTCTACCACCTCACCTACATCGACGACCTGGTGGAAGGCTTCCGCCTGTGCGGCGAGGTGCCCGGCGGCGCGCGGCCGCACCTACCTGCTCGCGGGCGAGCAGTACACCACCCTCAACGAACTCGTGGCCCTCGTCGCGCAGGAACTCGGGGTCACGCCGCCGCGCGTCCACCTGCCGGTGTGGCCGGTGTGGATGGCGGGGTTGGCCTGCGAGCTGGTGTGCGTGCCGCTGCGGATCGAGCCGCCGCTCTACCGGCGGCGGGTCGACTTCTACACCAAGAGCCGCGCCTTCGACATCACCCGCGCGAGGACCGAACTGGGCTATGCGCCGAAGGTCGATCTGCGCAGCGGCATCCAGCGCACCATCGCCTGGTATCGAGCGCAAGGATGGCTCTAGTGCGGAAGCTGAACATCGTGCACGTGTGCGACCACCTGGGGTGGGCCGGGTCCCGCATGCACGGGGTAAAGCGGCTCTTTGCCTGGATGATGCCGCGGTTCGACCGCGAGCGCTTCACTGCGTCGCTCGTGAGCCTGCGCAAGAAGGACCTGTCGGACGGCACGCTCGAAGCATCTCGGCATCGACGTCACCTACCTGGGCCGGCACAAGTTCGACCCGGCCACCTTCACGCACCTCTTGAAGGTGCTGCGCGCCAAGCAGGCCGACGTGGTGCACCTGCACGGCTACGGCGCGACGACCTTCGGCCGCCTGTGCGCGGCGCGGCTCGGCATTCCCGTCATCCTGCACGAACACGCCAACCACACCGACACGCCGTGGTTCCAGAAGATGGCCGACGCGTGGCTGGCGCCCTACACCGACGTGGCGATTGCCGTGTCGGCGTCGACCGCCGAGTTCACGACCCGGGCCCGGCTGGTGCCGGCCGAACGCACGCACGTCGTCTATCTGGGGGCGCCCCTCGACGAGTTCGCGCGCCCGCGCGCCGCCGCTGAAGTGGCCGCGGCCCGCCGCGACATGGGCGTGCCTGAGGGCGCCGTCGCGATTGGCTGCGTGACCCGCCTGATGCCGTCGAAGGGCAACGAGTTCCTGGTCGCCGCCGCCCCCGCCGTGCTCGCGGCGCATCCCCAGGCGCGTTTCTTCCTGGTCGGGGAAGGGGAACTCGAGGCGCCGCTGCGGGCGCAGGCCGAGGCCCTGGGACTCGGCGACCGGTTCGTGTTCGCCGGCTTCAAGAGCGACGTGGCCGCGGCCTTCAGCGCGTTCGACATCGTGGTCTTTCCCTCGCTGTGGGAGGGCACGCCGCTCACCGCCTTCGAGGCGCTGGCGATGGGCAAGCCGATCGTGTCGACCGACGCCGATGGCCTGCTCGACGTGCTCGTGCACGGCCGCGACGCGCTGGTCGTGCCGAAGCGCGATGCCGCGGCGCTGGCCGGCGGCGATCATCACGCTCATCGAGCAGCCCGCGCTGGCGGCCACGCTCGCCGCACGGCGCGCGCGCGACCGGGCAGCGCTACGACATCGACGCGTTCGTGCGCAAGATGGAGCGGCTCTACGAGCTGCTGCACGAGTCGTCGCGTCGCACCAAGCGGCAGAGCGCGCTCACCGCTCGACCTGCGCGTTCCTGCACGACGGAGGGCCGCGATGACGACGCCGCGCGGCTGGTCGGCGCGCTCGGAGGCGTGGCGGCTCGGCGCCGGCGCCACCGCGACGATCGCCGTCGTGCTGCTGGCGTGGGCGCTCTCGGTGAACTATCCGAAGGTGTCGTACGGCTTCTTCTCGGACGCCTCGACCTACTACGGACTCGGCCACAGCCTGGCCGACGACGGCGACTTCGAGTTCCGGCGCGAAGACCTGGTGCGGGTGTGGCGCGAGTTCCCGAGCGGCCCCGAAGGCATCTTCCTCAAACGTGGATCCGACCCCGACCTGCGCGTCGACGGCGCGGCGCCGTTCGTGCACCTCGACGTGCGGCCCGACGCGCGACCCGTCGCGCCTCTACTTCGCCAAGTCGTTCCTCTATCCGCTGGCGGCGGCGCCATTCGTGCGGCTCTTCGGCACCAACGGCTTCCTGGTGCTGCACGCGCTGGTCGTCATCGTGAGCTTTCTGTGCGCCTACGCGTTCCTGGTCACGCGCAGCCAGCCCGGTGGTGGCGCTGGTCTTCGCCGGCGCGTTCGTGTTCGTGTCGGTGCTGCCGGTCTACCTGGTGTGGCTCACGCCCGATCTCTTCAACTCGGGCCTGGTGATGCTCGGCTACTTCTTCTGGCTCTACAAGGAAGTGGCGAGCTCCGCGCGCGGCCGTCGGGCGCGGCCCGCACGGCGTGGCTGGTCGGGCCGCGCACCGACGTCGTCGCCGCGATGTGGCTGGGGCTGGCCACCTTCTCGAAGCCCACGCACGTGCTGCTGATGCTGCCCGTGCTGGCGCTCTTCGCGCTGCGGCGCCAGTGGCGGCGCGGCTTCGTCGCCGGCGTCGTGTTCTCGGTGGTGGTGGTGGGCTTCTTCGCCGCCAACGTGGCCATCACCGGCGACTGGAACTACCAGGGCGGCGACCGCAAGACGTTCTACAGCGGCGGCGACTCGAAGGGCTTCCCGTTCCAGACCGACGACCGCACCTTCGACACGACGGGCATCGGCCGCACCACCAACGGCGTGCCGCTCGACGTGCTCGTGAGTCGCGACGCGATCGTCGACGTCTTTCGCCACAACCTCGTCTACTTCTTCGGCGGCCGCCACACCGGCTTTGCCATCTACTACTTCCCGGGCATGGCGGCGCTGCTGTTGTTCCTGGTGCTGCGCCGGCAGCAGACGACCTGGGGCTGGCTCACGCTGGCCGGCGGCGTCGGGCTCGGCGATCGCGCTGCTGCTCTACATGCCGTTCACCTACTCGGGCGGCGGCGGCCCGGTGGGCAATCGCTACTTCCTCGGCGTCTACCCGGTCTTCCTGTTCCTCGTGCCGGGCCTGGTGCGGCCGTGGCTCGCGATCGGCGTCGCGGCCGTGAGCGCCGTGTTCGTGATGCCGGTGCTGAGCAACCCGTTCTACTCGTCGTTCCATCCCGGCGAGCACACCAAGAGCGGGCTCTACCGCGCCCTGCCGCTCGAGTTGTCGCTCATCAACGACCTGCCGGTCAACGTGAGCCCGTCGCGGTCGCGTCAGCCGCTCGGCGGGCGTGCCGCCGCTCAGCGGCTACTTCATGGACGACAACGCCTACAACCGCGAAGGCGACGCGTTCTGGGTGCGCGGCGAGAGCCGGGCCGACGTGATGCTGCGCGCGCCGGCGCCGCTCGAAGCCGGGCCCGAACGGCCAGCAGGCCGCGGGCCCTGCGGGTGCCGCGCATGGAGATCATGCTCGAGACCGGGCCGAAGCCCAATCGCGTCACGATCCGCACCGGCGCGGTCAGCGCAGGTCGTCGACGTGCCGGCCAACGATCGGCGCACGGTCGATCCTGCCGATGGGCGAGGGCCTGCCCTACAAGCCCTACCCGGAGAATCCCACCAACTACGTCTACGCGCTCTCGATCGAGAGCGCGACCGGGTTCATTCCGCTCTTCGAGACCGGCGGGCGAGACAACCGCTTCCTCGGCGTCTTCGTGCGGATGACGCCGCTCTACGAGTAGCGAGGACGGGCCCGAGATGCGCGTGCTGGTCGTCACATCGAGTCCGCCGTTCGTGGAAGGCGGCCATCTGGTGATTGCCCGTGAGCTGGTGCGCGCGTGCCGCGACAGCGGCCACGAGGCCGACCTCGTCGTGACCCCGCAGAACCGCTTCGGCCGGCAGGGCGCGGCCTACGCGGCCGCCTGGCTCACCGACGTGGCGCGGGCCGCCGACGGCGGCGCCGTCGATCACGTGATCAGCCTGCGCTATCCCGCCTTTGCCGTGCGTCACCCGCGGCACACGTGCTGGCTCAATCACACTATGCGCGAGTACTACGATCTGTGGCCGCAGTTCAGCGCGCCGCTGTCGTGGAAGAACCGCATCAAGGAGTCGGTGCGCCGCCGGCTGATCCAGGCCGCCGACCGGCATTTCCTCACGGCGCGGCGTGCAGCGGCGCTTCGTCATCTCCGGCACCGTGCAGGCGCGGCTCAGCCGGGCCGGCATCGACTCGGCGGTGCTGCATCCGCCGGCGCCGGCCCGGGCCTACCGCTGCGACGACTACGGCGACTACGTGTTTGCCGTGTCGCGGCTCACGCCGCTCAAGCGCTTCGACCTGCTGCTCGACGCGCTGGCCGCAGCCGGAAGCGCGCGGCATGAAGGCCGTGATTGCCGGCGAGGGCGAAGCGCGCGGCGACCTGCAGTCGCGCTGCCGGCGGCTGGGGCTCGAGGACCGCGTGCAGTTCGTGGGCCGCATCGACGACGAGGCCCTGCTGACCCACCTGGCCCGCTGCCGGGCCGTGGCCTTCGTGCCGTTCGACGAAGACTACGGCTTCGTCACGGCCGAGGCGTTCGCGTCGGGCAAGGCCGTGGTGACCTGCCGCGACAGCGGCGGGCCGACCGAGCTCGTGGCCGACGGCGTGAACGGCGTCGTCTGCGCGCCCACCGCGTTGGCGCTGGCCGCCGGCCTGCAGCCGCGTGATGGACGATCGCGACGCGGCCGAACGGCTCGGCGCAGCCGGCCGCGCACGCGGTCGCCACGCTTGACGTGGCCGGACACCGTGGCGCGGCTGCTCGACGGGCGGCCCGCGAGCCGCGGTGTAGACTGGGCATTCGTCATGGCTTACCGCACGCCGCTCGAAGCGCGTCTCGCCAAACACGTCACCAAGGCGATCGTCGAGTACGGGCTCATCGAGCACGGCGATCGGGTGATGGTCGGGCTGTCGGGCGGCAAGGACAGTTGGGCGCTGCTGCAGATTCTCGACGTGCTGCGCCAGCGCGCCCCGATCGACTTCAGCCTGATCGCGGTCAACGTCGACTCGGGCTACAAGGACTACAAGCACGACGTCATCACCGACACCTGCCGGGCCCGCGGCTGGGAGCTGCGCATCGAGCACACGACGATTGGCGAGGTGATGGACGACATCCTCGACGCCGGCGACACGCCGTGCTCGCTGTGCGCGCGGCTGCGCCGGGGCGTGCTCTACCGCCTGGCCGACGAGGTGGGCGCCACCAAGATTGCGCTCGGCCACCATCTCGACGACTTCGTCGAGACCCTGCTCATGAACGTGTTCTTCTCCGGGGCGCTCAAGGCGATGCCGGCGCGGCTCGTGTCCGACAACCAGAAGCACGTCGTGATCCGGCCGCTCGTCTACGTGACGGAAGCCGATGCGCGCGCCTACACCCAGGAGTCGGCGTTGCCGGTGATTGGCTGTTGCTGCCCGGCGTGCGGCGACCTCAGCCTGCAGCGCCAGCGCACGAAGCGGCTGATCGCCGATCTGGAGCGCGAGCACCCGCATGTCAAGGCCTCGATGATGAAGGCCATGGCGAACGTGAAGCCGCACCATCTGCTCGATCGCCGGCTCGTGGGCGACCCGGCCCGTGCCGCCGCTGCCCGGCCGCCGACGCCGCCGACGTCGACGTGAAGTTCGGCGAGCTCGTGGCGCTGCGTAGCCGCTGACATGCGCGCCGTGGTGCAGCGGGTCCGCCAGGCGCGGGTCGAGGTGGGCGACCGCGTGGTCGGCCGCATCGGCGCCGGTCTGCTCGTGCTGGTGGGCGTGGAGAAGGGCGACGGCGCCGGCGACGTCGCCCACATCAGCGCCAAGATTCGCGAGCTGCGCATCTTCGACGACGACGGGGGCACGGATGGCCGGGTGCGGATGAACCGGTCGGTCGTCGACGTGGGCGGGGCGGTGCTGGTCGTGTCGCAGTTCACGCTTGCCGCCGATTGCCGCGGCGGGCCGGCGCCCGTCGTTCGATGGCGCCGCTGCGCCGGATGACGCGCGCCGTCTCTACGAGCGCCGTCGTGGCTGACCTGCGCGCGGCCGGGCGTGCCCGTCGAGACCGGCGAGTTCCAGGCGCAGATGCTCGTGTCGCTCGAGAACGACGGGCCGGTGACGTTCGTGCTGGAGAGCCGGCGCGCCATGACGCCGCCCGGTCGCCTCACGCTGGTGGCGGTGCTGACCCAGGCGGCTCTGGCGGCCACGGCGCTGGCCGGCGCGCAACCTGACGGGCGTGCCCGTGCCATGGGGCGCCGGCCGTCTGTATGCTGGCAACCGGCGCGGGCGTGGCCGTGGGCGGCATCCTGGCCGCGGTGAACCTGCGGCTGCTGCATCAGCCCGTGGGGCCGTGGCGTCGGGTTCGCGCGGCCGTGGACGATGTGCTGGTGCCCACCTTCGCGGTGCTGACCACCTGGCAGATCGTGGTCGTGTCGGTGGCCGCGGGCATCGGCGAAGAGCTGTTCTTCCGCGGCTGGTTGCAGCCGATGGTCGGTCTGCCCATGGCGTCGGTGGCGTTTGGGCTGGCGCACGTGGCCGGCGCGCGCATGCTCGCCTTCGGCGTGTGGGCGGCGGGCATGGGCGTGGTGTTGGGCGGCCTCGCGCTCGCCACGGGCGGCGTGCTCGCCTCGATGACCGCGCATGCCTGCTACGACGTGTTGGCGTTTCACTACCTGGGCGCCGAGGCGCGCCGACAAGGAAAGCTGGGAGCGTGATGGTGACGGCAGGCAACGAAGCAGGGCGGGGGCGATCGTGGCGATGGCGGCGCTGATGCGTGGCCGCCCAGGCGGCCAGCGCGGCCGCGCAACAGCGGCCGCTCGTCACCGAGGATCCGCTCACTGTCGGCGGCGGCCAGATCCTGATCGAGACGGGCGTCGACTGGGCGCGGGGCATCACCTTTCCGGCGTCGGGGCTGCGTGGTGATCTGGTGTCCGGGCCGACGATTGGCATCAGCGTCGGGGTCGGCCCGATCGCCGAGATCCAGGTAGATGGCAGCTTCTATCGTCAGCTCACCATCACGCGAGCGCACCCCGGCGCCGCTCTCGAACGTGCTCTCGTTCACCGGCAACAAGACCTCGGCGGTCGACGACTTCGTGATTGCGACCAAGCTGCGCCTGCTCAACGAGGGACCCGGCCGCCCGGCCATCGGCCTGCGCTTTGCCACGCGCCTGCCGAATGCCTCGAACGAATCGGGCCTCGGCCAGGACACGACCGACTTCTTCGCCTCGTTCCTGATGGGGAAGACCGTGAAGTCGTTGCGGATCGTCGGCAATGCCGGCGTGGCGATCGTCGGCGACCCGACCGTGGCGGCGCGTCAGGAGGACCTGCTCACCTTCGGCATGTCGCTCGCCCGCGCCGTGGCCGGCGGGCTCGAGGTGGTAGCCGAGTACAACGGCCGCATGAACCTGGCGGCCAGCTCCCCGGTACCCGGCACGGAGAATCGGGGCGTGGCGCGCGCCGGCCTGCGTTTCACCCGCGGCGCCGTACGCCTCGACGCCGCGGCGCTCGCCGGCGCCACCTCTTCGGATCTCGACCTCGGGGCCACGGCTGGATTGACCTGGGTCTTCACCGCGTTCCGCATGCCATGACGATTACCAAAGCGCACGCCTACGGCAACGACTTCCTCTTCGCGGATCGCGACGCCGTCGCGGGACGCGACCTGCCGGCACTGGCCCGGCAGGTGTGCGCGCGCCACACCGGCATCGGCGGCGACGGTCTCATCGTCTATTCGTTCACCGAGGACGGCGCGACGATGCACCTCATCAACGCTGACGGCAGCCCGTCGGAGCTGTCGGGCAACGGCCTGCGCTGTCTGGCGGCGCTGGTGATGCGCGAGCGCGAGCGCCGCCACGCGCCACACGGGCTCGACCGAGGTGCGCGCCGACACCGGGGCGGGCGAGCGCAGGCTGTCGCTCACCTCACGCACCGGCGGCCGCTACGAGTTTCGCGCCGCCATGGGGCACCCGGCCGCCGTGGCCGAGGAGACACTCGAGGTCGCGGGCGAGCGGCTACCGGTCGTCACCCTGAACATCGGCAATCCGCAGGTGGTCGCGCTCATGACGGCGCTGCCCGAGCGCGCCCGGTTCGAGCGGCTCGGGCCGGGCCTGGCCACGCACGCACGGTTTCCCGCTGGCACCAACGTGGAGTTCGCGGTCGTGGAGCGGCCCGACCGCGTGCACATCCTCATCTGGGAACGCGGCGTGGGGCCGACCGAAGCCTCGGGCACGGGTGCCTGCGCGGCGGCGATTGCGGCGATGACGGCAGGTGGCGCCGTCCGCGACGTCGACGTCGTGTCGCCCGGCGGCACGCAACGCGTCGAGTGGACCGCCGACGGCGTGTTCCTCACCGGCTGGGCCGAGATCCTGTTCGACGCGACCTGGACGCGCTGAGCCCGGCAGCTCGCGGTGCTGCGTCGCCAGAGGGCGAGGCTGCGTGGCTGGCCGCGACTCAGTGCGCGGAAACTGCCACCAGAGGATCGGCGCGGCGCCGTGGAATCTGCGCGCGCCGGCGGCGGCTCGACCCGGATGCGCTCAGGAGCGCGAGCCGGCCTTGCGTGGCGGCGGCGGTGCAAGTGACGCCAGGGCGGCGTCGAGTGCCGCAACCTGCCCCGGAATCGGCGGCAACACCGACAGATCGTCGCGCTCGACGGCGGCGCGCGCGGTCGCGCAAGGTGGCGCGCGCGGTGGCCACCGTCGCGGTCGCGCGGCGCCGGGCCGGTCCTGGCACGCGCTTCGCTTCCGACGTGGCCAGGGCTGCGTCCAGTTTCTCGATGAGCGATGCGAAGTCGTCGAGCGTCTGATCGGCAGCCAGTCGGGCCGTCACGCGTCCTTCCACCGCCGCCGTCGCGGCGACCTGGGCGCGGGCGCTCGCGTCGAGCGCATGGCCGAGCGCGGCGCGGAAATCGCGCGCGGCCACGTCGGTGTTCGCCCGGGCCAAGGTGGCTTCGGCCGCGCGCAGTTCGTCGGCGGCATAGGTGGCTGCGCCGGCAGCGCGCGCCGCTTCGATCGCGCCTTCGGCCTGTGAGAGTTCCTTGGTCGGCGGCGCGGCGCAGCCAGGGAGCAGCGCCGTCACGCACACCAGCGCAAGGGCCAGACGGCTGCGGTGAGTCGCGAGCATGGTCGGGGCGCAGTATACCGGAGGCACATGGACGACGCGCGCACCACCCCCGATGCGGGTCAGCCGCCACTCCGTCTGGCGCGGCTGGCGCGCCACGACCGGCCGCGCGAGAAGCTGCTGCGTGCCGGTGCGGCGGCGCTCGGCGACAACGAACTCGTGGCCGTGCTGCTCGGCAGTGGCCTGCAGTCACGCGACGTGCTCGGGATTGCGGCGGCCCTGCTCGAGGCCGCGGGGGGCGCTGGCGCACTCGGCCGCGCCACGGCGGCGGCGTTGATGCGCACGCCGGGCGTCGGCCCGACGCGCGCGGCCCGGCTGTTGGCCGCGTTCGAGCTCGGCCGCCGGGTGCTGGGCGGCAGCGCCGAGTTGCGTCCGCGGCTCGGCACTCCGGCGGCCGTGGGTGCCTATCTGCTGCCCCGTCACGGCGGACATCGTGAGGAGCGCTTCGGCGTGTTGCTGCTCGACACCAAGCACCGGGTGATCCGCGCCGTCGTCATCTCGCTCGGCACGCTCGACGCGAGCCTCGTGCATCCCCGCGAGGTGTTCCGGGCCGCGGCCGAGCATTCCGCAGCGGCCGTCGTGCTCTTCCACAATCACCCGTCCGGCGATCCGACGCCGAGCCCCGACGACGTCTGGCTGACGCGTCGGCTGGCCCAGGCGGGCGACCTCATGGGCATTGCCGTCGTGGATCACGTGGTGCTCGGCGATGGCTGCTGGCATAGCGTGCGCGAGTCGGCGCCCGCGGTCTTCGGCCGGTGAGCACCGCCGGCCAGCCCCGCGGGAAATTGGAGTACGCTGAGGTGTTTGGGGCATCCTGCGCGATGAAGACTTTGTATTTCGACTGCTTCGCTGGCGCGGCTGGCGACATGATTCTCGGCGCCCTGATCGATGCGGGCGTGCCGTTCGAGGCCGTGCAACAGGCGCTCGGCAGCCTCGCCGTGGACGGCTACGAGATCGCCGCCGACCGCGTGGTGAAGGGCGGCATCACTGCGGTGAAGTTCCGCGTGCGCGAGCTGCCAACGCCAGGACACGACGCGGCGGCGGCGCCGCGCCGCGCCCGCTCACAAGCACTACCACCTGAAGCACATCCGCGCGGCCATCGATCGCTCGGCCTTGAGCGAGGCGGGGAAGACGCGCGCCAATCACCTGTTTTCGCGGCTGGCCGAGGCCGAAGCGGCCATCCACGGCATGTCGATCGAGAAGGTGCACCTGCACGAGGTGGGAGCGCTCGATTCGATCATCGACATCGTGGGCGCGGTCTTCGCGCTCGAGTGGCTCGGGGCGGCGCGCGTCGTCGTGTCGCCCATGAATGTCGGCGGCGGCATGGTGCGCTCGGCGCACGGGGTGTTCCCAGTGCCGGCGCCAGCCACGTTGAAGCTGCTGAACGGGGCACCGGTCTATTCGAGCGGTCATCCAGGCCGAATTGCTCACGCCCACCGGCGCGCTGGTGCTCACCGAGTACGCGACGTCGTTCGGACCGGTGCCGGCCATGCGGATCGACCGCATCGGCTACGGTGCCGGCGACCGCGACCTGCCGGACACGCCGAACGTGCTGCGCGTGCTCGTGGGCGAGAGCGACGATTCGGCGGCGCTGCCGGTGATGCGGGTCACGGTCATGGCCTGCGAAATCGACGACATGAACCCGCAGATCTTCGGCGTGCTGATGGAGCGCGCTCTACGCCGCCGGCGCGCTCGAGGTCTTCTACCAGCCCGTGCAGATGAAGAAGAACCGGCCGGGCACGCTGGTCACCGTGGTGTGCCGTCCCGGCGACCGGCGGCCGCTGACCGACCTGGTCTTCCGCGAGACCACGACCATCGGCGTCCGCTACCATGAGATGGACCGCGAGTGCCTGGAGCGCGACACGGTTCCGGTGACGACGCCGTGGGGCGACGTGCGCGTGAAGGTGGCGCGCCGTGGCAGCGACGTGCTGAACGCGCAGCCCGAATTCGACGACGTGGCCCGGCTCGCTGCGGCCCACGACGTGCCGATCAAGGAAGTCCACGCCCAGGCCACGCGGGCGTGGTTGGACAGGAGCAAGTGAGGCGAAGCCGAGGGCGCTCTCGTTCACGCCCTAGTCCCCGGTCCCTAGTCCCCAGTCCCAGGTCTCGAGCATGCGTTTCTACCTAACCACCGCCATCGACTTCGTCAACAGCCGCCCGCACCTGGGCACGGCCTACGAGAAGATCACGGCCGACGTGATCGCCCGCTATCACCGGCTGAAGGGCGACGACACGTGGTTCCTGATGGGCAACGACGAGCACTCGCAGAACGTCTTCAAGCGCGCGCAGGAGCAGGGCAAGGACCCGCTGGCCTATTGCGACGAGATGGAGCAGGTGTTCCGCGAGGTGTGGGCGCGGCTCGACATCTCGTTCGACGACTTCATCCGCACGTCCGACGTGCGCCGCCATTTCCCCGCCGTGCAGAAGATGGCGCAGGCCATGCTCGACAACGGCGACATCTACGAGGGCGCCTACGAAGGCCACTACTGCGTGGGCTGCGAGGAGTTCAAGCCCGAGAAGGATCTGGTCGACGGGCTCTGTCCGATCCACAAGACCAAGCCCGAGTGGATCAAGGAGAAGAACTGGTTCTTCCGGCTGTCGAAGTACCAGCAGCCGCTGCTCGATCACTACGCCGCGCAGCCGTCGTTCATCGAGCCCGAGACGCGCCGCAACGAGATCCTGCGCCTGGTCGAAGGCGGCCTCGACGACATCTCGATGAGCCGGGCGGGGCAGTCGTGGGGCATTCCGCTGCCGTTCGATCCGAAGAGCGTCGTCTATGTGTGGTTCGACGCGCTCATCAACTACGCCGCGGCCGTCGGCTACGGCTGGGACGAGGCACGCTTCCAGACGCGGTGGCCCGCCAACCTGCACATCGTCGGCAAGGACATCACGCGCTTCCACTGCGTGATCTGGCCGGCCATGCTGATGAGCGCCAAGTTGCCGCTGCCGCGCCAGGTGTTCGGCCACGGCTGGGTGTATTTCAAGGGCGAGCGCATGAGCAAGTCGCTCGGCAACATGGTCGATCCCCTCGACGCCGCCGCCCGCTTCGGTCCCGATCCGCTGCGTCTCTATCTGACCAAAGAAGTGCCCTACGGCGGCGATGGCGATTTCACCTGGGAGCGCTTCGAGGAGAAGTACAACGCCGACCTCGCCAACAACCTCGGCAACCTGGTGAACCGCGTGGCCTCGATGACCGAGCGCTACCGTGGGGGCGTGCTCGAGGCGCACGGCGCCGCGTCCCCGGTGCTGGCCGCTGCGGCCGCCACCGCGGTCACGGCCTACACCGAGGCCATGGAGCGGCTGGCGTTGCACGATGCCGCCGCCGCCGCGTTCCGGCTGGTGAGCGCCACCAACGAATTCGTCGCCGCCCAGCAGCCGTGGGCGCTGGCCAAAGATCCCGCCCAGGCCGAGCGCGCTCACCGGCGTGCTCCACGACGCAGCCGAAGCGGTGCGCATCGCGGGCGTGTTGCTGCAGCCCTTCATGCCGGCCTCGGCCACTGAGATCCGGCGGCGGATGGGCGACGCCGGTGCGGTGGCGGACCTGCGATTGAGCGACACCGGATGGCGCAGTGGCGGCATCAAACGCATCACGAACGACGGGGCGTTGTGGCCCCGCATCGAAGACAAGGGAGCGATTGCCATGAGCGAAACGCCACAGCCTGAGACGCCCGCCGCGCCTGGCGCCCCAGACGCCACCACCGCGGTGCTCGTCGCCGCCGCCCCTGGCGCCGTCGCGCCGGTGGCCGAGCCGCCCGCGCCCGAGGCGCACATCACCATCGACGACTTCATGAAGGTCGAACTGCGTACCGCGAAGATCCTGTCGGCGGAGCGGATGCCGAAGTCGAAGAAGCTGCTGAAGCTGTCGGTCGACGCCGGCGAGGCGACGCCGCGCACGATCCTGGCCGGCATCGCCGAAAGCTACGAACCCGAGGCCGTCGTCGGTCGCTCGATCGTGATCGTGGCCAACCTCAAGCCGCGCGAGATGATGGGTCTGGTGTCGCAGGGCATGGTGCTGGCCGCCAGCACCGACGGCGGCCCCGCGATGCTCGTCAACCCCGATCCCGCCCCTCCGGGAACCCGGGTGCGGTAGGACACCGAATCCCGGGGGCTGGGGCGTGCCATCGTCACGCGGGCCAAGAGACGTATTGCTGCTACTTGGATTGGAGCACGTCCTTGGCACGTGTGACGCGGCGAGCCCTAGCCCCCAGTCCCTAGTCCCTAGTCCCTAGTCCCTGCGCATGGTCGATAGCCACTGCCATCTTGCCGGCGAGGAATTCGCCGCCGATCTCGACGCCGTCGTCGCGCGCGCCCAGGCCGCTGGCATCAGCCGGGCGCTCGTGATTCTGGCCGCGCAGGATGACGCCGAGTGGGTGCGCGCGCAGGCGCTGCCGGGCCTGTGGCCCGCCGTGCGCTTCGCCGCCGGGGTGCATCCGCACCAGGCGCACGCTTTTGCCGCCGACCCGGCCGCCGCCGCGCACGCTGTGGCGGCCCGCCTCGAGCAATCGCCGCTGGTACGGGCGATTGGCGAAATCGGCCTCGACTACCACTACGACTTCGCGCCGAAGGACGTGCAGCAGGCGGTGTTCCGTGCGCAACTCGCTCTGGCCCAGGCCCAGGGCCTGCCGGTGGCCATCCACACGCGCGAGGCCGAGGCCGACACGCTGCGCCTCATTGCCGACGCGCAGGCAGGGGGACCCCTCGCGGGCGTGTTCCACTGCTTCACGGGCGACGCCGCCATGGCGGAGCGGGCCGTGGCGACGGGCTTCTACCTGTCGTTTTCCGGGATCCTCACCTTCCCCCGAGCCGTCGAACTGAGGGAGGCCGTGCGCGTGGTGCCACTCGACCGCTTGCTGATTGAAACCGACGCGCCCTACCTGGCGCCCGTGCCGCACCGCGGCAAACGCAACGAGCCGGCCTTGGTCACGCTCACGGCCGCGGCCGTCGCCACGGAGCGTGGGCTGTCGGTGGCCGACCTGGTGGCGGTGGTGGCGGACAACTACGACCGGCTGCTCGGCGATGGCCTGCAAACTGCCGTTGCACAAGCACTAAGCGCGGACGCACCGCGTTGACACCGGCCCGAGCGCTATGGTCGAATTGTCAGGTTTGAGTCCCGCCGTGCCGAAGACGACGCTCGACCTCCTGCAGATGTTCGAACCGGTGCGCGCCGACCTCGTCGAGGTCGAGCGCGAGTACCTGCGTCAGGTCGAGTCGAAGGTCGGCGTCATTCCCGAGATTGGCGCCTACATCCAGAAGAGCGGCGGCAAGCGGGTGCGCCCGGCCCTGCTGCTCATGGCCGCCCGCATGTGCGGCTATATCGGCCCGCGCGCGGTGCTCAACGCCGCCGTGGTGGAGTTCATCCACACCGCCACGCTGGTGCACGACGACATCATCGACGACGCGGAACTGCGCCGCGGCCAGAAGGCCGTGCACTCGCGCTGGGGCAACGACGTCACCGTGCTGGCCGGCGACTTCCTCTACATCAAGTCGATGGCGATGGCGCTCACGCAGGACACACTCGACGTGGTGCGCCTGCTCTGTGACATCACCCTGCGGATGATCGAGGGCGAAATCTACCAGCTCACGAAGAACGGCGACCTCGACATCAGCGAAGACGAACACTTCGACATCATCCGCCGCAAGACCGCGCACCTGTTCGGCGGCTGCGCCGAGATCGGCGCGATTCTGGGCGAGGCTGGCGCCGAGAAACAGACCGCGCTCCGCGAATACGGCTTCAACCTCGGGATCATGTTCCAGCTGGTCGACGATCAGCTGGATTTCACCGGACACACCGAAGCGCTCGGCAAGCCGATTGGCGGCGACTTGCTCGAAGGCAAGATGACGCTGCCGCTCATCCACCTGCGCGACCACGGCGG
Source organism: uncultured Acidobacteriota bacterium (assembly GCA_963814395.1). Taxonomy (GTDB): domain Bacteria; phylum Acidobacteriota; class Vicinamibacteria; order Vicinamibacterales; family UBA2999; genus CADEFD01. The sequence continues at coordinate 367,012 of CAWFCS010000013.1, read as the reverse complement.
TCCGGATGCCGTGGCCCTCATCCACCGCATCGTGCGCGAGCGTCAGGCCTCGGCCGAGGAGTGGACGCGCCTCACGCAGCTCATGGCCGAACATCGCTCGCTCGAGTACGCCCAGACGCGCGCCCTCGCCTTCGGCGACGCGGCCAAGCGCAATCTGGCGATCTTCCCGGACCGGCCGGAGCGGGACGCGCTCATGGCGCTGGCCGACTACGTCATCACGCGCGACCGCTGACGCGGCCGCCAGGCCCGCCCGTGTCGCCCACGCCTGCCCGCCGCATCGACGAACTCCGCCGCGAGATCCGCCGGCACGAGGAGCTCTACTACCTCCACGCCGCTCCCGAGATCTCCGACGCGGCGTTCGACGCGCTCATGCGCGAGCTGCTGGCGCTCGAAGCCGCGCAGCCCGAGCTGGTCACGCCCGAGTCGCCGACGCAACGCGTGGGCGGGCGGCCGGCCGAGGGCTTCGACGCGGTGGCGCACGCCGCCGCCATGCTCAGTCTCGACAACGCCTACAACGAAGACGAGCTCCGCGCCTTCGACGAGCGCGTCCGCAAGGGGCTGGGCGGCGACGACGCAGTCGCCTATGTGGCGGAGCTCAAGATCGACGGCTTGAGCATCGCGCTCACCTACGAGGACGGCCGCCTGGTGCGCGGGGCGACGCGCGGCGACGGCGAACGCGGCGAGGACGTCACGACCAACGTGCGCACGATCCGCGCGTTGCCGCTGGCGCTGCGCGACGCGCCCCCGGGCCGGCTCGAGGTGCGCGGTGAGGTGTATCTGCCCAAGGACGCGTTTGCGCGCACGAACCGCGAGCGCGAAGCCGCGGGCGAGGCGCTCTTTGCCAACCCGCGCAACACGGCCGCCGGCGCGATGCGGAACCTCGATCCCGCGCACGTGGCCACACGCGGCCTGCGCGCGTGGACCTATCAGCTCGTGGCCGACGCCGCGGCGGTGCCGCCCACCCACGAGGGGCTGCTGCAGCGGCTCTCGGCGTGGGGGCTGCCGGTGGAACCGCACTGGCGCCGCTGCGACGGCATCGACGCCGTCTGGGCGTTCTGTCAGGACTGGGCCGACGCCCGCAAGACGCTGCCGTTCGAGACCGACGGCGTGGTCGTGAAGGTGAACGACGTGGCGGCGCGCGAGCGGCTGGGCGTCACCACCAAGTTCCCGCGGTGGGCCATCGCCTTCAAGTTTCCCGCCGAGCGCGTCACGACCGTGCTGAAGGCCATCCGGGTCAACGTCGGCCGCACCGGCGCGGCCACGCCCTACGCCGTGCTCGAACCGGTGTTCGTGGCTGGCTCCACCATCTCATTGGCCACGCTGCACAACGCCGAGGATCTGGCGCGCAAGGACATCCGCGAAGGCGACACCGTCGTGATCGAGAAGGCGGGCGACGTGATCCCGCGCGTGGTGGGGCCGGTCGTGGCCGAGGGCACGGCGCGCGCCGGGCCGTGGGTGATGCCCGCGGCGTGTCCGGTGTGCGCCAGCCCGCTGCGCCGCGACGAGGGCGAAGTGGTGTGGCGTTGCGAGAACAGCAGCTGCCCGGCCCGCCTGCGGCGCAGCCTCGAGCACTTCGCGGGACGCGGCGCCATGGACATCGAAGGTCTCGGTGAATCGCTCATCGATCAGCTGGTCACGGCGGGGATGGTGCACGATGCCGCCGATCTCTACGCCCTCACCGCGCCCGCGCTCGAGGCGCTCGAGCGCATGGGGAAGAAGTCGGCCGCAAACCTCGTGGCGCGCATCGACCGGTCGCGACAGAACGAGGTCTGGCGACTCATCTACGGCCTGGGCATCCGGCATGTCGGCGAGCGCGCGGCCCAGGTGCTGGCGGGGCAGTTCGGCGCGGTGAGCGTGATTGCGGCGCAGACGCCGGAGGCGCTCCAGGCAGTGCCCGAGATCGGGCCGGTGCTGGCGGCGACGGTGTGCGAGTGGTTTTCGGACGAGGCCAACCGCCGCCTGCTCATCCGCCTGGCGGATGCGGGCGTGACGATGAGCGGTCCTGTCTCGGTCCAGGCGGTCGTGACCGGCCCGCTGAGCGGCCGCACCGTCGTGTTGACGGGCACGCTTGCGGCGATGAGTCGCGAGGACGCCAGCGCGAAGATCGAGGCGCTGGGCGGGCGCGTCACCGGCTCGGTGAGCAAGAAGACCAGCTACGTGGTGGTCGGCGCCGACCCTGGCAGCAAAGCGGAGAAGGCGCGCGCGCTGGGCGTGCCGGTGCTCGATGAGGCTGCATTCCTGGCGCTTATAATGGAGGCATGACGCGGCGCTTCGCGTGGATCTCGGCAGGCCTCTCGGCCACCATCGGCACCCTCGTGGGCGCCATCGTGACCGGGTCGATGACGCCGAGCGCGGCGGTGTCGGCGCCCGCACGTCCGGCGCTGTCAGCGGCGCCCTCCGGGCCGGTCACCGCGAGCCCCGGATTCCCCGTGAGCTTTGCCGACGTGGCCGACCGCGTCAATCCGGCCGTCGTCAGCATCGACGCCGCGTCTCGCACGCGGCGCCGGAACACCAGCCAGCGGCCGGCCGACGAGTCGTTCGGACCGCGCCGGCCCGAGCTGCCGAGGCGTGGCACCGGCACGGGCTTCCTGATCGATGCCTCGGGCCTGATCCTCACGAATCAACACGTCGTCGACGCGGCCGACCGCGTCACCGTGAAGCTGGCCGACGGCCGCAGCTTCCGGGCACGGGTGGTCGGCACCGACCCCGACACCGACCTCGCCCTGCTCAAGATCGAAAGCCCGGCGCCCTTGCCCCACGTCACCCTGGGCGATTCCGAGCGCGTGCGGGTCGGCGAGTGGGTGTGTGCCATCGGCAATCCGTTCGCCTACGAGCACACCGTGACGGTGGGCGTGGTCAGCTTCGTGGGCCGGAAGTTGTTCGACCAGAGCCTCGATCACTACATCCAGACGGACGCCGCCATCAGCTTCGGCAACAGCGGCGGGCCCCTGCTGAACACGGCCGGTGAGGTGGTCGGCATCAATGCGGCGGTGAGCCGCCAGGCCAACAACATCGGCTTCTCGATTCCCATCAATCAGGCCAAGGACGTGGTGCCGCAACTACTGGCGACCGGCAAGGTGGCGCGCGGCTATCTCGGCGTGGCGTTGCGCGACGTCGACGCCGACGTGCAGCGGGCCCTCGGACTGGGCGCCGCAGCCGGGGCCCTCGTGGAGGATGTGACGCCGGGCTCGCCGGCCGAACGCGCCGGGCTGCGCGCCTACGACCTCATCACTGCCATCGACGGCGCGCCGGTGACCGGTGACGACATGGCCATTCGTACCGTGGCCAGGGCCGCGCCGGGCCAGACCTCGCGCCTCGACTACCAGCGTGATGGACGAGGGCACTCAGTGCTGATCAAGCTGGCGGAGCGCCCCGCCCGTGAAGCGGCACCGCCCCTCACGCCCACCGGCGCGCGTCCCGAACGGGCGTCGAGCGGCGCTGCGTTGCTCGGCCTCACGGTGATTGAGGTGCACGACGGCAACACCCATCGCTACGACGTGCCGCCCGGCATCGTCGGCCTGCTCGTGCAGCGCGTGGAGCCGGTCGGCGCCGCGGCGGAGGCCGGCCTGGAGCGCGGTCAGATCATCCTGCACGTCAACCGCCGGCCGGTCGCCACCGTCGCCGCGCTGTCGCAGATCGTGGGCCAGGCCGGCGCCGGCCATCCGCTGGCCGTGCTCGTCTACGATCCCGGTCTCGATCAGCGCGTGCTGCGCCTGCTGCACGCCGATCTCCCCTGAGTCAGGTCCACGAATGACCCGTGCCGGTTCCACCGCCCGTATCCTCGTCATCGACGACGACGCCGCCATCCGCGATTCGCTGCGGATGATCCTCGAGTATCAGGGCTACGGGGTGATGACTGCCGCCACCGGCGACGAGGGTGCGGCCCTGGTCGAGCGCGAGGCGCCGGATCTGGTCTTCCTCGACATCAAGATGCCGGGCATGGATGGCCTCGAGGTGTTGCAGCGCCTCGCGCACCTCACCGACGTCACGCCGATCGTGGTCATGTCCGGGCACGCCACGATCAGCACCGCGGTCGAGGCCACACGGCTCGGCGCGTTCGACTTCGTCGAGAAGCCGCTCGAAACCGAACGGGTGCTCGTGCTGGTGCGCAACGCCGTCGACTCGCGCCGCCTGCGCACCGAGAATCGCACCCTGCGGAAGGATCAGGAGAAGCGTCACCAGATCGTCGGCGAGAGCGCCGGCCTGGGCACGGTACGGGCCGCCATCCAGAAGGCCGCGCCGACCAGCGCCACCGTGCTGATCTGGGGCGAGAGCGGCGTCGGCAAGGAACTCGTGGCCCGGGCCGTGCACCGCGAGAGCCTGCGCCGCGACGGCCCGTTCGTGCAGGTCAACTGCGCGGCGATTCCCGACGACCTGATCGAGTCGGAGCTGTTCGGGCACGAGAAGGGGTCGTTCACCGGCGCCACCGATCGGCAGATCGGCAAGTTCGAACAGGCCGACAAGGGCACCATCTTCCTCGACGAGATCGGCGACATGAGCCTGCAGACGCAGGCCAAGGTGCTGCGCGTGCTGCAGGAAGGCGAGCTCGAGCGGCTCGGCTCGAACCGCCTGCTGAAGGTCGACGTGCGGGTCATCGCCGCGACCAACAAGGATCTCGAAGCAGGAGATCGGCAAGGGCACGTTCCGCGAAGACCTGTTCTATCGCCTGAACGTCGTGCCCATCTGGGTGCCGCCGCTGCGGGAGCGGCGCGAGGACGTTCCTGGCCTGGCTCGCCACTTCGCCGATGTCTTCTCCCGTGAGAACAACTTCCGGCGCAAGACCTTCACCTCGGCCGCGATGGAGCGGCTGAAGCAGCACGGCTGGCGCGGCAACATCCGGGAGCTGCGCAACACGGTCGAGCGCCTGATGATCATGTCGAACACCGACGCCATCGACGTGACCGATTTGCGGCTGGCCGACTCGGCGCGCGTTGACCAATCGGCGGCGGCCCCGGATAATGGCTTCATGCAGGCACCGACGCTGCACGAGTTCAAGGCGAGCTCGGAGCGGGCGTATCTGGTGACGAAACTGCGCGAAAACGCGTGGAACATCTCGAAGACCGCCGAAGTCGTCGACACGCCGCGCAGCAACCTCTACAAGAAGCTGGAGCAGTACAAGATTTCGCAAGAGACCGACGGTTAGCACTTTCGCCGCAGCGAACTGGATGATCGCCGTGTGGCCAGCGGGGCGCGCAAGCGCCGCAACGGCCCAGGGAGGAAAGTCCGAACTCCACAGGGCAGTGCACCGGGTAACGCCCGGGCGGGGTAACCCGACGGAAAGTGGCACAGAAAATATACCGCCCGCCTTCGCTCTCGGCCCTTCGGGCCTCGAGCTTCGGCGCGGCAAGCCCAGTGAAGGGCCTGCCTCGCCATAGCCCGTAGTCCGAAGGACGGAGGGCGAAGGCGGGTAAGGGTGAAAAGGTGCGGTAAGAGCGCACCGCGCGTCTGGCAACAGGCGTGGCAGGCAAAACCCTGCACGGAGCAAGACCAAATAGGGGAGCGCATGGCTTCGGCCATTCGGACGGCCCGTCCGATCGTCGCTTCCGGGTAGGTCGCTCGAGTCCGTCAGCAATGACGGACCTAGAGGAATGGTCATCCAACCAAGGCCCCGCTGCAAGGCGGAGCGGCGGTGGACAGAATTCGGCTTACAGGTTCGCTGCGGCACTTATCACTGGTTCGTCACGAGGTCCGATGAAGAAGCGCATACGACTGCTCTGGTTCGCGCCCGCCGCGCTGATGTGCGCCGGCGCGCTGCTCGGACTGCACGATGGCCCGGCGGCGGCACAGGCACCTCAGGGGCCAGGCGCTGCGCGCCGCCCGGGCGACGGACGGGCCCCCGAGTTTCCCGAGCCGACCATCACGCAGTACAAGCCGCGAAGCACGCTGAAGACGGCGCAGCATCCGGTGCCGAAGGCGAAGTTTCCCGTCATCGACATCCACAGCCACCAGCCCACGCCGATCTCCGAGGCGCAGTTCGCCGCCGTCGTGCAGGGCATGGACGCCAATAACCTGCGCGTGCTCGTGAACGCGAGCGGGGCGCAGGGCGAACGGCTGGCGCGGGCCGTGGCGGCGCTCAAGGCCAGCCGCTTCACGAATCGTATGGTGCAGTTCACCGACATCGACTTCCGCAATGTCGGGCCGGGGTGGAGCACCAAGGCCGTGGCGCAGCTCGAGGCCGACAAGCAGGCGGGCGCGCTCGGGATCGGCGAGATCTCGAAGTCGTTCGGCCTGCGGATCCGGAAGGCCGACGGCACGCGCTTGAAAATCGACGACCCCGAACTGGATCCGGTGTGGGCGGCCGCCGGCCGTCTGGGCCTGCCGGTGCTCATCCACACGGCGGAGCCCCAGGAGTTCTTCGAGCCGATCGACTTCCAGAACGAGCGCTGGCTCGAACTCGCGCTCTATCGTGACCGGCGTTATCCGGCCGGCGAGTTTCCGCGCTTCGAAGAGTTGATGACCGAGCGGAACCGGATGTTCAAGAAGCATCCGAAGACCACCTTCATCGCCGCGCACTTCGCCTACCACGCGAGCGATCTTGCGCGCATGGCCCGGCTGTTCGACGAACACCCGAACGTGCACACGGAAGTGGGCGCGATTCTGGCGGAACTCGGCCGGCAGCCACGCGCTGCGCGCGAGTTCTTCATCAAGTACCAGGACCGCATCGTCTTCGGCAAGGACAGCTTCCAGCCCGACGAGTTTCCGTACTACTGGCGCGTGTTCGAAACCAACGACGAGTACTTCGACTATTACCGCGACTACCACGCCTTCTGGAAGCTCTATGGCTTGGGCCTGCCCGACGACGTGCTGAAGAAGCTCTACTACAAGAACGCATTGAGGCTGATCCCCGGCCTCCCCAAGGAAGGCTGGCCGCAGTAATGGCGCGCTATCTCGTGACGGGCGGCGCGGGCTTCATCGGCTCGCACCTGGTGGAGGCGCTGCTCCTGCGCGGCGAAGAGGTGCGGGTCGTCGACGACCTGAGCACCGGCAAGCGCGCCAACCTCGAGGCCGCGACCGCGGCGGCGCGGGCCGGTGGAGCCGCAGGCACGCCCGAGTTCGTGGAAGGCGATCTGGCCGACCTGGCCGTGGCGACGGCAGCGGTGGCGGGCATGGACTACGTGCTCCATCAGGCGGCCATTCCGTCGGTGCCGCGGTCGGTGGCCGATCCGGTGTCGTCGAACCGCGCCAACATCGACGCGACCCTGAACGTGCTCGTTGCCGCGCGTGATGCCGGTGTGCGGCGGCTGGTCTTTGCCGGCTCGTCTTCCGTCTACGGCGATGCCGCCGAGATGCCGAAACGCGAAGACATGCCGGCGCGGCCGCTGTCGCCGTATGCGCTGCAGAAGCTCGTGGGCGAGCAGTACCTTGCGCTCTTCACCTCGCTCTACGCGCTCGACACCGTGTCGACGCGCTACTTCAACGTCTTCGGTCCGCGGCAGGACCCGTCATCGCCCTACTCGGGCGTGATCTCGCTCTTCGTGCGCGCCGCGCTCGATGGCACGGCGCCCACCATCCACGGCGACGGCGGTCAGACGCGCGACTTCACCTACGTCGCCAACACCGTGGACGGCGTGCTGCGGGCGGCGGTGGCGCCGGGCGTGGCGGGCGAGGTGATCAACGTGGCGACCAATGGCCGCGTATCGCTGAACCAGCTCTGGGACCAGGTGCAGCGCCTGCTCGGCACCTCGCTCACGGCGCGTTATGGCCCGCCGCGCGCCGGCGATGTGCGCGACTCGCAGGCCGACATCGGGAAAGCCTCGCGCCTGCTCGGTTACCAGCCGGCCGTGACCTTCGCCGAGGGCTTGCGGCGCACGGTGGAATGGGCAGCGGGCCGTCCGTTGCCGCGGCCGTAGGCGCGGCGGCTACGGCGCCGCCGGCACGGGCATCAGCGGCGTGCGGGTGCCGTCGGCGTAGATCGCGGTGACGCGGCCCGACTGGATGTCGAGAGCTGAGCCGATGCCCTTGTAGACCGACGTGAGCATCCCGGTGTCGATCACGAACACGCGCCCCTGCAGCCGCGCCCGCACCTGGAAGGGTGGCGCCGGCGTGTGTCCCACCACCAGTCGTTCGGCATTCCAGAACTTCAGCAGCGCCGTGAACGGCGCCTCGAGCGTGGCCTCGTCGGCGCTGGCGTAGCCGCGGTACCACAGTGGGCCGTCGCCGGCGAGCAACGACCAGCGGTCGAGGCCGAGGATCTCCGCCGCCTCGCGCACCAGCGGCACGTCGATGCCGCTCATGTCCGGCGCCTCGCCACGCGCTTTGGCGTCGGCGATGCGGGCCGTGGTCCACCGTACCTCGGCGGCGGCCACCGCCACCACGTCTTCCAGACGGAACCAGGGCTCGGCGAGTTTGGCGCGCACGAGCCGCTCGAGGAACCGGTCGAAGCGCCGCACCTCGTCGCGGGCCTGGGCATTCATCTGGTCGAGCGTGAGCGGGGCGGCCAGGGGCGACGCACCGGCGTGCATGAAAACCGTGCCCTGCACCTGAGCCGCAATCGGCAGCTGCCGCAGCCACTTGCCGTACTCGCCCTGGGCCGCGAAGGCGAGCCGGTACTCGATACAGCCACGCTGATACGACTGCAGGAAGGACTCACGCGTGCGATTGAGGGCTGGTGGGGTCTCGCCGCGGCGCTCACGGGCGCGCCGGGCGACCAGCGCGAGGTAGTCGGTCCAGGCCTCCTCGCCGCGGGCCTCGGCATTGGCGCTCGCGAAGCTTGCGCAGATCGCCGGCGTCACATCGCGCAGTTCGCCGATCAGGTTCATTACCTCGTGGTTGCCGAGCACCGGCACCACGCGGCCTCCGGCCTTGGGCGCTTCCGCGGCGAGTGCGCGCACCAGGTCGAGCGCCCGCTTCACCCCGGCGCCGCGATCGGTGATGTCGCCCGTCTGCACCAGCGTGGCCGTGCCGCCGGACCAGTGTCCGGCCTGGTCGACGAGCTCCGCCGCGCGCAGGATGGCGAGGAGGCCGTCGTCGCTGCCGTGCACGTCGCCGATGGCCACGACGCGCGGGTTGCCGCGCGCCGACGCCGGCTGGGCCCGGAGCGCGGCCACGAGCACGAGCCCGGCACCAATCCCGGCCGCCAGCCAGGCGAGCGTGCGACGGAACTGGCGTGCCGTCATCCGATGAAGACCATGGCCGCGCCTTTGTCCTTCACGAGGCGCTCGATGGCCGCCCGCATCTTGTCGCGCCGCTCGAGATTCGGTGTCGTAGAGCAGGTTGCCCTGGTTGCGGTCGATGTCGGCAATGAGCTGATCGAAGAGCTTCATGCGGCTCACCTGTCGCGACCAGTGTGGCTCGGGCCCCTGGATCGGCTTGGCGATGTCCCAGCCCTTGGTGTCTTCAATCCACAGCACGGCGGCGCCCACGCGCCCGTCGATGCGCCGTTCCACGACTGGCGGCACCATGTGCATGTCGAGGAGGCGGTCGAGATGGGAGGCGGCGATCTCGGCCTTGTCGCTTTCGTTGTAGCCGGCGCGGCGCTGCGGCGGCAGGGCCTTCCATGCGAACCGGGCCACCGGACCGCCGGCCGCGAGATAGCCGCGCTGCGGCTTGGTCACGCCGACGGGCACCGCCCCCATGCGCACCACGGCGCCCGCCGCGAGGGCCTGTTCGATGTCGGCCTCGTGACCGGGCCAGGCGCGTGAGCAGGCGACCGGCGAGGTGAGCGCCGGCGTGGACTGCGCGGCGGCGGGCGTCGCGAGCAGCACCGTCGCGACCATCGCCATGGTCAGCGGCGCGACGCACATCGATGAGGGGATGAGCACAGGAAAGTCCTTGGAGAGATTCTAGCGGCCGCATGGCGGCTGTCGAGGCCAAATCGCGAAGGACCGAGCGCCGCCACCGCGGTTGCGGCCCAGGCAACCGCGGTTGGCCGGCCCTTCAGCGGCCAGCTGCGCTGCTCGCGGCGCCTCCGTCAGCCGCGGTTGGCTCGGGCGCCGCGGCGGGCGGCCACCGCGCGCCGCGCGCTCGTGGCTATGTGCTTGAGTCCGTTGCCCTTGGCGCGATTCCGGCGGCCCGTCCCGCCTCTTGCAGTGGTCGGTTGCGTCCACACGGGCGCCGCGGGCGGTGACCGTTGACCTCGGGTGTCCGTTCCAGGCGTTCCGTGTGCGACCGACCTCACCCGTTCATCAGGAGACACGACATGACGTCCACGTTCACCCGTCTGGCATTCGTCGTCGCGCTGGCTGCCGGCGCACCGCTCTCGGCTCACGCTCAAGACGCTCCGGCCAAGTCCGGTGCGGCGCAAGCCGTCGTCAACCTCAACACCGCGTCGCTCGGCGAGATCGAAACGCTGCCCGGCATCGGCCCGCGCGCCGCCCAGCGGATTGTCGAATTCCGCACCAAGAATGGCGGCTTCAAGAAGGTCGAGGACCTCATGAAGATCCAGGGCATCGGCGAACGCAGCTTCCTGCGGCTGCGGGCCCTCGTCACGGTGGGGAGCCCGAAGGCTGATGGCAAGGCGCCGCAGTAGACGCATGGGGGAGCCGCGGGCCATGGCCCGCGGCTCCCGCCGGGGCACGGCCGGCGGTCACAACGGTCACATCGGTGGCTACTCGCTCGTCGAACTGCTGCTCGTGCTCGGCACGGTGTGCGTGCTGGCGGCGATGGCCGTGCCAGTGCTCGATCGCGCCGCCGACACGGCCGACGCCGCCGCCGCCGCGCGTTATGTCGCGGGGGTCGTCGGGCAGGCCCGATTCGAGGCGGCGCGGGCGCAGCGCGCGCGGGCCGTGCGTTTCACGCCCCTGCCAGAGACGGCGTTCACGGTCGTGGCCGACGGCGATGGCGACGGCGTGACCGGGGCGGACGTGGCGGCCGGCATCGACCCCGTCGTGCGCGTCGCCAATCGGCTCTCCGACCACTTTCCGCGGGCGCGTTTCGGTGTGGCCGGAGCCCTGCCTGCGATCGACGAAGCGCGCCTGCTGTCGTCGGACGACGATCCGATCCGCCTCGGTAGTGCCGACCAGCTGTCCCTCAGCCCGCTCGGCACCGCCACGAGCGGCACCCTCTATATTGCCAGCCGTGCCGGCGCGCAGTTCGCCGTGCGCATTGCCGGCGTGACCGGGCGCGCGCGAGTCTTGCGCTACGACCCGCGGGGCCGCACGTGGCGGGCCTACTGACGGACGGCGACCGGCGACACGCCATCCGTCGGCCCGCTGGAGACTTCGGCTTCATCACGCCCGCGGTGCTGAGGCCAGGCGTAACCGTCGCCGTGGTGGAGCTATCGGTTGGCGGCGCCATGGTCGAGTCGACCGCGCCGGTTCGGCCCGGCGCCAACACGGAGCTGGGCCTCGACGGCGTCGACGGCCAACGCCACGCCGTTCCGGCCCGTGTGGTCCGGTGCTGGGTCACCGCCTTGAACCCGCTGCGGTACCGCTGTGCGATGACCTTCGAGCGGTGGTTGAGCGAAGGGTAGCGGGTAGCCTCTACCCGGAAATCAAGGGTCGAGCTGTGGGCAGTAACTACCCAGTGCGACAGGCAGTGCGGAGTGACTTCGACGGAAGTAGGCCGTTTGTCGAGGCCCAGCGACCGGCCCCTGGTTGGCATCGGGATTGTTCATCCCGGCGTCGGAGGCTGGCATGGACGCATACGGCAAGAGCGCGGCGCGCGGCATGGGACGCAGGGCGGAAGAGCGCCGTCACGGCATTACGGAGGTCACACGGGCACTCGCGCGTCATGTCGCGGCGGGCGAGCCTCCGGCCCGGCTGCTCCCGGTCTTCGAAGAGCATCTGGCGGCGGCACTGGGCGCCGACTGGGTGCGGGCCGTGCGGTCGGGGGGCGGCCGTGCGGCCATGGCACTGCGACCGGCGGCGCCAGGGTCGCCGCTGGTGGCACCCGCGCCCGACCGAGATGTGCTGTTCGAGGTGGGCCTCACCGGGCGCACCCTCGACGCGTGGGATCGCCAACTGCTCGACACCGCCGCCCATCTGCTCACACTTGCGCTCGCGGCCCTGGGCCGGCCGCCCTGGCGGTCGGCGGAAGCCCGCTCTACGACCGGGGCCGCGCCGCTCATTGGCGCCAGTCTGCTCATGCAGGAGTTGCGCGAGCGCATCGAACGCGTCGCGCTCACCGACTTCACCGTGCTCATCCAGGGCGAGAGCGGCACGGGCAAGGAACTGGTGGCCCGTCAGATTCACGAACTGAGTGCCCGGCGGGCAGGCCCCTTCGTGGCGGTGAACTGCGCGGCCATCGTCGAGTCGCTGCTCGAGGCCGAGCTCTTCGGCATCGAAGACCGCACGGCAACCGGCGTGAAGGGCCGGCGCGGCAAGTTCGAACATGCCCACGGCGGCACGCTGTTCCTCGACGAGGTGGCCGACCTGTCGACGGCGGCCCAGGCCAAGCTGCTGCGCGCCATCCAGGATCTGACCGTGGAGCGCGTGGGCGGCCACGCCACGCGCCGTCTCAACGTGCGCATCGTGGCCGCCACCAACCAGCCGCTGTCAGGCCTGGCGGAGCGCGGCGCCTTTCGCTCCGATCTCTACTACCGGCTCAGTGGCCTCGAGGTGCACGTGCCGCCGCTCAGAGCGCGCCGCGACGACATCCTCGAACTGGCCCAATACTTCCTGGCCTGCCAGGCCGACCGCAGCCGCGTGGGCCTGTCCACCACCGCGGCCGATGCGCTGACGGCCTACCCCTGGCCAGGCAACGTGCGAGAACTGCAGCGCACGCTCGAGGGCGCGCTGGCCATGTGCCGGTCGCGCGTGATCGACCTCGACGACCTGCCGCCGGCCCTGCGTGGTCCGTACGCCGACGTGGTGATGCCGTCGCTCGAAGCCGACGACTCCCTGCGCACGTGGGCCGAGCCGCTATGCCCGACTGGTGCTGGCGCGGTCGGGCCACAACAAGCGCCGGGCGTGCCGGGCCCTCGGCATCAGCTACCACACCTTGCAGGCGCACCTGCGCTACGGCGCGTCCGCGGCCCGTGCGCCGCGCCGTGCGACGTCGACGTCGCGTAGGCGCGGCGGTCGTCTTGACCGGGGTGTGCGGGCGTAGTACGTTCATGCGGTTTCCTGCGCGTCAAACGGCCTCCCATGAGCGATACCTCCAGCACCGCCCCTCTCAAGAAGACGCCGTTGCACGCGGCCCACGTCGCCCTCGGCGCCCGCATGGTGCCCTACGGCGGCTGGGACATGCCGGTCGAGTACTCGGGCATCACCGCCGAGCACCTGGCCGTGCGCACCGCCGCCGGCCTGTTCGACGTGTCGCACATGGGCCAGATCGAGCTGGCCGGCCCGAACGCGCTGGCCGCCGTGCAGCACATCGTCACCAACGACGCCTCCAAGCTGCAGAACGGGCAGGCGCAGTACTCCGCGCTCACCACGCCCGAGGGCACCTTCGTCGACGACGTGCTGGTCTACCGCTTCGCCGAGAAGCACTACCTGCTGGTCGTCAACGCGTCGAACATCGCCAAGGACTACGCCTGGATCGCCGCAGCACGCGCCCGAGGTGGGCGAGGTGGCGATCGTGAATTCGAGCGACCGCTACGCGCTCATCGCCGTGCAGGGACCCAAGGCGCTCGGGATCGTGCAGAAGCTCACAGCCGTGGACCTGGCCAGCATCAAGTACTACTGGTTCGCTCATGGCGAGGTGGCCGGCGTGCGGGCCACGGTGTCGCGCACCGGCTACACCGGCGAAGACGGCTTCGAGATCTTCGTGCCGCCGCAATTCGCCACGCAGCTCTGGAACGCGCTGCTCGAGGCCGGACAGCCGGACGGGCTCGTGCCGGCCGGCCTCGGCGCGCGCGACACGCTTGCGGCTCGAGGCCACGATGCGCCTCTACGGCAACGACATGGACGAGACCGCCACGGTCATGGAATGTGACCTCGGCTGGATCGTCGGCTGGAACAAGGCGGAGTTCATCGGCCGCGAGGTGCTGATGCGCCAGAAGGCCGAGGGCGTCACCCGGAAGATCGTGGGCTTCGAGGTGCTCGACCGCGCGATCGCGCGCCACGGGCACGCGGTGCATCACGACGGCGTCGCGGTGGGCGTGGTCACGAGCGGCACGCAGACGCCGTTCCTGAAGAAGGCCATCGGCATGGCCTACGTGCCCACGGCGCTGACCGCGCCGGGCACGGAATTCACCATCGACATCCGCGGCCGCATGGCCCGAGCCATCGTGGTGCCGATGCCGTTCTACAAGCGCCCCAGGAGCTAGTCATGTACCCGAGCCATCTGAAGTACACCAAAGACCACGAGTGGGTCAGCGTCGACGGCGACCACGGCACCGTCGGCATCACCCATTTCGCGCAGCAGCAACTGGGCGACGTCGTCTACGTGGAACTGCCCGAGGTCGGCACCGTGCTCACCGTGGGCCAGCCGTTCGGCACGATCGAATCGGTCAAGGCCGTGTCGGAGCTGTTCGCGCCGGTGAGTGGCACGGTGGTCGAGGTGAACACCGCGCTCAAGGATCGCCCCGACAGCGTCAACAGCGCGCCCCACGACACCTGGATGATCAAGGTGCAGCTGGGCAACCCCGGCGACCTCGCGGCGCTGCTCGGCGCCGCCGAGTACGAAACGCTCACGCACTGAGCCCTTGTTGCCCGCAGCCGAAGATACCCAGCCGATGGATACGTTCGTTCGCCGCCATGTAGGACCCCGCCCCCACGACCTGCCGGCCATGCTCGCCACCATCGGCGCGCCGTCGCTCGATGCGCTCATCGACGAGGCCATCCCGGCCTCCATCCGCCGGCCCGGCCCGGTGGCGCTGCCGCCCGGCGAGAGCGAACACGAATACCTGCACGCGGCTGGCGGCGGTGGCCCGGCAGAACCGCGTGCTGCGCTCGTGCATCGGCCTCGGCTACTACGACACGCATCACGCCGAGCGTCATCCGGCGCTGCCTGTTCGAGAACCCGAGCTGGTACACGCCCTACACGCCCTACCAGGCCGAGATCGCCCAGGGCCGGCTCGAGTCGCTGCTCAACTTCCAGACCATGGTGTGCGACCTCACGGGCCTGCCCGTGGCCACCGCGTCGCTGCTCGATGAAGGCACGGCCGCGGGCGAAGCCATGACGCTGCTGCACCGCGTGTCGCCGAAGAAGCTCACGACCGGCGGGGTGTTCCTGGCCTCCGACCGCGTCTTCCCGCACACGCTGGCCGTGCTGCAGAGCCGCGCCGAGCCCCTGGGCATCGAACTGCGCGTGGGCCCGGTGGCCGACATGGCGGTGGACGACCCGGCCGTGTTCGGCGTGCTGCTGCAGTATCCCGACGAGCGCGGCGCGGTCACCGACCTGGCCGGCTTCATCAGCACCGCGCACGCCGCGAAGGTGCTGGTGGCGGTGGCCACCGACCTGCTCGCGCTCACGCTGCTCACGCCGCCGGGCGAGGCCGGCGCCGACGTGGTGCTGGGCAACTCGCAGCGCTTCGGCGTGCCGCTCGGCTACGGCGGTCCGCACGCGGCGTTCTTCGCGACGCGCCAGGAGCACGTGCGTCACGCGCCCGGCCGCATCATCGGCGTGTCGGTCGACGTGCACGGGCAGCGCGCGTATCGCATGGCGCTGCAGACGCGCGAGCAGCACATCCGCCGCGAGAAGGCCACCTCGAACATCTGCACCGCGCAGGCGCTGCTCGCCAACATGGCGGCGATGTATGCGGTGTACCACGGCGCCGACGGCCTCACCGCCATTGCCCGCCGCGTGCACGGCCTGACCCGCGCGCTGGCGGCGGCGGTCACCGGGCTCGGCATCGCGCAGGAGAACGCGCACTACTTCGACACGCTGCGCTTCACGCTCACGCCGGCGCAGGCCGCGGCCGCGCGCACGGCGTCGGTCGCGGCCGGCTTCAACCTGCGCCACATCGGCGACACCGGCATCGGCGTGTCGCTCGACGAGACCATCTCGGCCGACGACGTGCAGACGCTTGCTGGCGTGTTCGCCGACGGCGGTGGGGCAGCCCGCGCCGGCGGTGGCCGTCACCGGCGGCGACGCGCTGCCGGCGGCGCTGACGCGCACGACGCCCTTCCTCACGCATCCGGTCTTCGAGCGCGCATCGCTCCGAGAGCCAGATGATGCGCTACTTGAAGAGCCTCGAGCGCAAGGACATCGGCCTCGACGTCTCGATGATCCCGCTCGGCTCGTGCACCATGAAGCTCAACGCCGCGAGCGAGATGTTCCCGGTGAGCTGGCCCGAGTTCTCGCGCATGCATCCCTTCGTGCCGCTCGACCAGGCGCAGGGCTACGCCACGATTTGCCGGGAACTCGAAGCCGCGCTCGCCGAACTCACGGGCTTTGCCGCCACGTCGCTGCAGCCGAACTCGGGCGCGCAGGGCGAACTGGCCGGCCTGCTCGTGATTCGCGCCTGGCATGCCGACCGCGGTGAGGGGCACCGGAACGTGGTGCTCATCCCGGCGTCGGCGCACGGCACCAATCCGGCCAGCGCCGATCATGGCCGGCTACAAGGTGGTGGTCGTGGCGTCGGATGCCAACGGCAACATCGACGTCGCCGACCTGAAGGCCAAGGCCGAGGCGCACAAGGCGCATCTCGCCGCGCTGATGGTCACCTATCCGTCCACGCACGGCGTGTTCGAGGACGCCATCACGCGACATCTGCGCCACCGTGCACGCAGCACGGCGGCCAGGTCTACATGGACGGCGCGAACATGAACGCGCAGGTCGGGCTCACCAGCCCGGCGCTCATCGGCGCCGACGTGAACCACATCAACCTGCACAAGACGTTCGCCATCCCGCACGGCGGCGGCGGCCCCGGCATGGGCCCGATCTGCGTGGCGGCGCACCTGGCGCCGTACCTGCCCGGGCATCCGCTCGTGGCGACCGGCGGCGCCAAGAGCATCCTGCCGGTGTCGGCCGCGCCGTGGGGCAGCGCCAGCATCCTGCTCATCTCCTACGGCTACATCAAGATGCTCGGCGGCGACGGCGTCACCGAGGCCACCAAGTACGCCATCCTCAACGCCAACTACATCAAGTCGCGGCTCGAAGGGCAGTTCGACGTGCTCTACACGCGTCCCAACGGCCGCGTGGCGCACGAGATGATCTTCGACCTGCGGGCGTTCAAGGCCGCCGGGCGTCGAAGAGGGCGACGTGGCCAAGCGTCTGATGGACTACGGCTTCCACGCGCCCGACCGTGTCGTTCCCGGTGCCGGGCACGCTCATGATCGAGCCGACCGAAAGCGAAGACAAGGCCGAGCTCGATCGGTTCTGCGACGCGCTGCTGGCCATCCGGCAGGAGATCGACGACGTGGTGAGCGGCCGGGCCGACGCCATGGACAACGTGCTGAAGAACGCGCCGCACACCGCGGCGCAGGTCACCGCCGACACCTGGAGCCATCCCTACTCGCGCGAGCAGGCGGCGTATCCGCTGCCGTGGGTGCGGGCCAACAAGTTCTGGCCGAGCGTGGGCCGCATCGACAACCCCTACGGCGACCGCAATCTGATGTGCATCTGCCCGCCGATGGAGGCCTACGAGTCGTAGCCGGGCCCGCGCGGACCCGTGTGCTAGACTCGCGCCCGTGCGGCCGATGCGGGTCCTGAACGCCAAGCAGATGCGCGCCGTCGATCGCTACACGATCGACGACCTCGGCCTCGCCGTCGCTCGTGCTCATGGAGAACGCCGGCCGCCAGGTGGTGGCGGCGCTCGAGTCGCTGATCGACGATCTGCCGGCGCGGCGCATCGTCGCGCTGTGCGGCATCGGCAACAACGGCGGCGACGGCTTCGTGGTGGCGCGCACGCTGCACCAGCGCGGCATCGACGTCTCGGTCGTGGTCGTCGGCGCCACGGCCGACGTGCGCGGCGACGCGCGCATCAACCTCGACATCATCGGCCGCCTGGGCGTGCCGATCGTCGAAGTGTCCGACGCGCAGAGCTGGGAACTGCACGCGCCGCAGGTCACCTCGGCCGACATCGTCATCGACGCCATCGTCGGCACCGGCCTGAGCCGCGCGCTCACCGGCCTGCACGACACGGTCGTGGCCGACCTCAACACCTCGCCGGCCACGTCGTGTCGATCGATCTGCCGTCGGGCCTCTCGGCCGACACCAACGACCTCATCGGCCCGGTCGTGCGGGCCGACATCACCGTGACGCTCGCCGCGCCGAAGGTGCCGCTGGTGCTGCCGCCGGCCGAACATGCCGCCGGCGACGTGGTGGTGGCCGACATCGGCATCCCGCACGCGGTCATCGACCGACGTCGACGGGCCGCGGCTCTACCTGCTCACGCGCGACTACGTGCGCACGCTGGTCGAGCCGCGCGGCGCCCGACGCGCACAAGGGCGACTTCGGCCGGGTGCTGGTGGTCGGCGGGCTCGCGCGGCATGACCGGCGCGGCCGTGCTGGCGGCGCGCGGCGCGCTGCGGTCGGGCGCCGGCCGCGTCACCGTGGCCACGCCCGCGTCGGTGCAGGCCATCGTGGCGGCGCTCGGCGTCGAGTTCATGACGCACGGGCTGCTCGAGCGCGACGGCCGGTGCGCGCGCGAGGCCGCCGACGAGGTGCTCACGCTCGGCGCCGACGTGGTGGCCGTGGGCCCAGGTCTGGGCACGCGGCCCGGCCGTGACGGCGTTCGTGCGCGACCTGCATCGAGCGCGGCGACGCGCCGCTCGTCCTCGATGCCGATGCGCTGAACGCGCTGCGCCGGCGACGCCGGCCGTGCTCGCCGGGCGCGAGGATCGGCCGATCATCATCACGCCGCATCCGGGCGAGATGGCGCGGCTGCTCGGCTGCGCCACCGACGACGTGCAGGCCAACCGGCTCGGCCTGGCCGTGGAGTTCGCGACCAGCCATCAGGTCTACGTCGTGCTCAAGGGCTATCGCACCATCGTCGCCCTGCCCGACGGCCAGGCGTTCGTGAACCCCACCGGCACGCCCGGGCATGGCCACCGGCGGCAGCGGCGACGTGCTCACGGGCATGGTGGCGGCGTGGCTGGCGCAGCTCATGGATCCCGGGCCCGCCTGTCAGCTCGCCGTGTATCTGCACGGGGCGGCCGGCGAGCTGGCCGAGGCCGACGAGGGCGAGGTGTCGATGACCGCCGGCGACATCGTGACGCCACATCGGCGAGGCGCTGCAGGAGCTCACGGCGCGGGAGCGCGGCGGCGAAGGCCGAGGAGTGACCGGGCCGATTCGCGCCGGCGCACGGTTGTCGACTCGGTGGGGGAGTCGGCGACGCGCGCCGCCGCGGCGGCCCTGGCGGCCACGCTTGGCGCGGGCGACGTGGTGCTGCTGCACGGCGACCTCGGCGCGGGCAAGACGGTGTTCGTGAAGGGGCTGGCCGAGGGTCTGGGTCTCGATCCGGACGCGGTCACCAGCCCCACGTTCACGCTGGTCCACGAATACGCCGGCGGCCGCCTGCCGCTCGTGCACCTGGATCTCTACCGCATCGATCGCATCGACCTCGACGACGTCGGGTTCGATCCGGCGCTGGCGGAGTCGGGCGTGCTCGTCGTGGAATGGGCCGAGCGCCTCGCGCGGGACGTGGCTGGCGCCGTGACCGTGCGCATCACCGACCTCGGGGGCGATGCCCGGCGGATCGAGACGGGGCGTTAGTCGTTACGATGCGACGCACGGGGAGTCGTCCGGCCGCGCGCCGCTACTTCTTCGCGTCGGGATGCCAGTTGGTGATCACCGTGATCGGCGCGGCGGCGGTCTCGTCCAGGCTGACGTTGATCAGGAAGCGGCCGTCCGGTGCCACGTCGTATTGCTGCCGGGTCCCAACCACCTCCGTGCCGCCCAACGCGATCCGCGGTTGGAAGAGGGCCGTGGGCAGGCCCGGCTGGAGCACCGTCCCCGAGGCGGCGATGGACGCGGCCATCAGGCGGCTGTCGGGGGCGATGTAATACAGCTCCTTGCCGTCGGCCCGCCACCGCGGGGCTTTCCCGCCCGCCGTCGAGACCTGCCACTGCCCGCCTGGGCCCGGAAACGGCCGCACGTAGATCTCGACGCGCCCCGATTCGTCGGACTGGTAGGCGACCCAGTGCCCGTCGGGTGAGAACGCACCCGTCCTCTCGCTGAAGGTGGAATTGAGAAAGGACCACGGCGTTCGGATCGCCGGCCATCCCTCGACCCTGCTCGGGATGGCCCTGAGGCTCTCGAAGGGCCATCGGCAGCCCCCACAGGTCGATCCCCGTCTTGGGAGAGATGATCGTATACAGCAGCGATCGGCCGTCCGGCGACCAGCTCCACGCCGTCTTCTGCTGCGGCGAGGCCAGCAGGAGCGCCTCGGCGCCGGCCCCGTTCGCGGGCTTCTGGTAGAGATCGAGGATGCCCGCACGGAACCGGCTGAACACGAGCCGGCTGCCGTCGGGCGACCACACCGGGTAATGGTCGCCGGCCGGATCAAAGGTGAAGCGCGTGGTCCGCGCCGCATCGATCAACCAGAGGTCGCTGTTGCCCTGCGCCACTCGCGCCACCGCGACCTGGCGGCCATCGGGCGACAGGTCGGGATCGACCTGCGTGGCGTCGGGGGCCCCCAGCGTGCCGAGCGCCTGGCCCGCTCGGTTGAACCACATCATTGTGATTCCGAGCGACGCCACCTACCCGGTAGGTGACGAGGCCCGTCGCCGAGACCGAAAACGCGCCCACGCTCCGGTTGGCGTCGATGGCGAGCGCGTCCGCCACCGTCGCGGGATCGCCGCTCAGGGCGCCGCGGGCGGGGTCGAAGCGCCGGGCCACCAGCGTCCCCTGGCGCCCAAACAGCAGCCATCCCCCTTCGCTCGAGGCTTCGGCGCGCCGAGTCCCACCTTCGCGAGACGCTTCCACCTCCGCGTCCGCTACGGCGGACAAGTCGGTGGACCCAGGCCCTGTTGGCAGATACGCCCCGGCAGTGTCGGCCGTGGTCACGCGCGTGACGGCGGTGGCGTCGAGCGCGCCGAGATAGATGCCGGCGGTCTCTGCCGTCCCTGTGGCGTAGTACAGGAACTGCCGGCCGCCCGGCAAGAACTGCGGAAACCGGTGGCCGCCCTCCGTCACCACGCGTCGTCGCGGGGACGACGTCGCCGCCCCCGGCGGGCACACGCCGGAGGGGCCCTGCGTTGCTGGGTGCGAAGAGGATCACGCCGTCCGCACTCCACGTCCCGCCGTTAGCCGCGCTGGCCGGCGCCAGCGTCTGCGGGGCGCCCCCCGCAGATCGAGCCGCTTCAGCTGGTTGTCGGCAAAGAAGCCAATCGACCGGCTGTCGGGCGACCAGAACGGAAGACTCGCGCCGTCGGTGCCGGCCAGCGGTTGCGCGGCAGTCCTGTCGAGCGGCCGCACCCACAGACGCGACGCGCCGTCGCCCGACGCCACGAACACGATCTGCCGCCCGTCGGGGGACACGGCCAACGACACCACATCCGACGTGGCCGGCGTCGCAATTTCGAGCCGCGTTTCGAGTGGCGCAGGCGTCGGCGTTTCGCGTAGATGCCGCACGGTGGGCAGCGTCGATCGCGGCCGCCACGAGCACGGCAGCCGCTGCGAGCCCGGTCATCCATGCCAGCCGTCCACGCGGCCCTGAGGATGTCGCCGGTTGCGTGGTCTGCGCCCCGGCCGCGTCGTCGCCGACGCCCGCTATCGTCTTGTCGACCTCGACGCGTGCCTCGCCGATGTCCCGCAGGCGCATGCGCGCATCGCGCTCGAGACAGCGCACGAGCAGCCGTCGCACACGCGACGGCGTGGCCGCTGGCAACACGCTCCAGTCCAGCGGCTGTCGCAGCACCGCCGCCAGCACGTCAGACATCTCGTCGCCGGCGAATGCACGCTGCCCGGTCAGCATCTCGTAGACGACGCACCCAAAGGCCCAGATGTCGGCGCGCCTGTCCACCGTCTTCCCACGCGCCTGCTCGGGCGCCATGTACGCGGCCGTGCCGAGAATCATTCCGGCCTGCGTCATCGCGGGCGACGTGACGGTCGGCGAGTTCATGCGCCTCGGGGCTCGACGCAGCGGCGGGGTCGAGCGCCTTCGCAAGACCGAAGTCGAGCACCTTCACCGTGCCGTCCGCGCGCACCTTGATGTTGGCGGGCTTCAGATCACGATGAATGATGCCCTGCTCGTGCGCGGCTTCCAGCGCCTCCGCGATCTGCTTCGCGATGGGCAACGCTTCATCGAGAGGCATTCCGGCCTGCCGCGCCGAAGCGCCAGGGGCGCGGAGGCGCGCGATGCGCTGTGACAGGTCCTCGCCCTCGACGAGTTCCATTACCAGTGCGGTGAAGTCGCGACGTCTTCTCGAGCCCGTAGATCGCGGCGATGTTCGGGTGGTTGAGGGCCGCGAGCACTTCCGCTTCGCGCTGAAAGCGCGCCAGCCGATCGGCGTCGCCAGCCACCGACGCGGGCAGCACCTTGATCGCAACTTGGCGTTTCAGACTCGTATCGGTGGCCTGATACACCTCGCCCATGCCGCCGACGCCAATCTGCGCGGCGATGCGGTAGACGCCGATTCGGGTGCCTGGAGTGAGGGGCACGCGGTTGGATTATATGGGTGTTGGAGCGTTTCGCAGGCGATGACTACGGCCAGGGCGCCACGAAATCGAATGGCAGCGAACCTTCCGAATCCTGATGAAGTCCCGCGCGTTCTCGGTCACGAGGACACAACCCGTCTCTCGACAGGAAAGGGCCAAGGAGGACATCGTTCGCGAAGGCCTTCGACACTCGGGCGAGTTCGAGGCCCTCGTCGCGTCCCATGGCGGCGAGCACGTCCCCCGACTGATGCCATGCCGCCGGAGACGGCGTGACCACCCGGCCCACGCGCTCGTAGACACCCAGCACGTGGCGCTCGAGCTTGCGCCGATCCGCGGGTCGTCGAGTACCGGCTCGAAGTTCCTGCGCCACCACAACGCTCAGGTACTCGAAGGGCGCGCGGGCCTGATGAAACTCCTGCAGAGTCGCATTGGCCTCGCGGTCGCGGAACGCCTTGATGAAGAGATGCGTGTCGAGCACATATTTCTTCGGCGCTCCCTTCATTCGGCGGGGTCCGCACGAGGCGATCTCGACGCCCAGCATGGCGCGGGTACCGCGAATCAGCTCACGCTGGAACACCACCATGTCCAACGCGCGCTCGATCGTCTCGGTCGCGGTGGCGGCGCCCAGGGCACGCTGCGCGGCCTTGAGTTTCGTCAAAGGCAGACGGTAGGTGCGTGACACGCGAGGTTCGCGTGTTCGGCGGCGCGGTTCGGTCGTGGTCGTGGACATGAGGCCAGTGTATTGACGCAAGAGCCGATGTGTCAATACGGTGAACGCGTCCGCTCGCGCACCCGCACTGTGCCATCTCACGTGTGACGGCGTCGTGGCGAGCGTGAGCTCGCCGGTCGATCGCCAGCCCCGAGACCCCGAGCCCAGAGCCCCGCCTACTCCGTGCGGTAGTTCGGCGCTTCCTTCGTGATGGTCACGTCGTGCACGTGACTCTCGCGCTGGCCGGCCGGCGTGATGCGCACGATGTGGGCGTCGCGCTGCAGGTCGTCGATGGTGGCGCAGCCACAGTAGCCCATGCCGGCGCGCAGACCACCCACCAGTTGGTGCACGAGCGAGGCCAGGTTGCCCTTGTGCGGCACGCGGCCCTCGATGCCCTCGGGCACGAGCTTCTCCGAGGTCGCGCTGATCTTGCCATCGAGCTGGAACTCGTCCTGGAAGTAGCGATCGCGGCTGCCCTGGCGCATCGCGCCGATCGAGCCCATGCCGCGGTATTCCTTGAAGCTGCGGCCCTGGAAGAGAATCAACTCACCCGGGCTCTCGTCGGTGCCGGCAAACAGGTTGCCGATCATCACGGACGTGGCGCCCACGGCCAGCGCCTTGACGACGTCGCCCGAGTAGCGGATGCCGCCGTCGGCGATGACCGGTACGCCGTAGGGACGCGCCGCCTGCGCACATTCGTAGATCGACGAGATCATCGGCATGCCGATGCCGGCGACCACGCGCGTGGTGCAGATCGAGCCAGCGCCGATGCCGACCTTCACGCCGTCGACGCCCAGCTTGATGAGCGCCTCGGTGGCTTCGGCGGTGGCGACGTTGCCGGCGACGATGTCCACCTCGGGGTAGCGCCGGCGCAGCTCGCGCACCATGTCGAGCACGCCCTGACTGTGCCCGTGCGCCGTATCCACGACCAGCACGTCGACGTGTGCCGCCACCAGCGCGGCGGCGCGGTCGAGCGTGTTCTGCGCGGTGCCCACGGCGGCGCCGCAGCGCAAGCGGCCGAGCGAGTCCTTGCAGGCATTGGGGTACTTGATGGCCTTCTGGATGTCCTTGACCGTGATCAGGCCCTTGAGGCGATAGGCGTGGTCGACGACCAGCAGCTTCTCGACCTTCTTCTGGTGCAGGATCTCGCGCGCCTCGTCCAGCGTCGTGCCGACGGGCACCGTGATCAGATTCTCCTTGGTCATGACGTCGGCCACGGCCTGCTGCGTGTTGGTCTCGAAGCGCAGGTCGCGGTTGGTGAGGATGCCGACCAGGCGGCCTTCCTTGCTGCCGTCTTCGGTGACCGGCACGCCCGAGATCCGGTAGTGCGCCATCAGCTCCAGCGCCTCGTGGATGCGGTGCGTGGGCGAGAGCGTGATCGGGTTGACGATCATGCCGCTCTCCGACCGCTTGACGCGGTCGACCTCCGCGGCCTGATCTTCGATCGACAGATTCTTGTGGATGATGCCCAGGCCACCCTGCTGTGCCATGGCGATGGCCATCGACGACTCGGTCACGGTGTCCATGGCGGCGCTCAGCAGCGGCACGTGGAGCGGGATGTTGCGCGTGACCCGGGTGGACACGTCGACCTGCGCCGGCAGCACGTTCGAATAGCGCGGCACGAGCAGCACGTCATCGAAGGTGAGGGCGGTGGTGAGGGACGCGTCGAGGGACGCGCGGCTGGGCGTGGCGGTGGCGTGCGGCTGAGTCATGGGCGGTCGTCTCGCGGAACAGAGGCACGAAAGGCCGACACACGGGTCGGCCTTTGGCGTGAGGAGGGGATGGGGGCGGAAGGAGCGGGCATCAGTTGGCGCCGTGGCACTTCTTGTATTTCTTGCCGCTGCCGCAGTAGCACGGGTCGTTGCGGCCGATCTTGGGTTCGTCGCGTTTCACTTGTGTGACCGGCGCGTCGTCGCCGCCAATGCGGGCCGGACGCGCGGCCCCGGGTGGCGGAAAGCCGCTGCTCGGCGCCGGCGGCGGGAAGCTGGCCGGGGCCGAATCCGAGGGGCCGCTGTAGGTGAGCGGCGTCTGCCGCCGGGGCGCGGGCCGCACCGGCGCCACAATCGCGTCGGGCTCACCTTCGACCGGTCGCAACCACCACAGGTAGCGCACCATCTCGGCCTCGACCCGGCTGCGCATGTCCTGGAAGAGCGTGTAGCTCTCTTTCTTGTACTCGACCAGCGGATCGCGCTGGCCGTAGCTGCGCAGGCTGATGCCGTCCTTGAGATGGTCGAGGGAGTAGAGGTGATCCTTCCACTGCGTGTCGACGATCTGCAGCATCAGGTCGCGTTCGACCCGCCGCAGGATCTCGGCGGGCACCACGCGTTCCTTGTCGACGTATTTGGCCTGCACCCGTTCCCACAGCGCGTCACGAATCTCGGCGCGGCGGCCGTGGTCGAACGGCACGGCGGCGAAGTCGCTGTCGTCGAGGGCGAACAGCTCGGCCAGTTCGCGCTGCAGGGCCGCCACATCCCAGGTGTCGACGTCGGCGTCCTTGGCGCAGTAGAGATTGACCTTGTCGTCGATCAGGTCTTCGGCCGTGGCCAGCAGGTAGCCGCGGGTGTCGGAGGTGTCCTCTTCGGTGACGCGCACGACCCCTTCGAGCACCTCGCGCCGGAGCGTGTAGACGCTCTCGCGCTGCTTGTTCATGACGTCGTCGTATTCGAGCAGGTGCTTGCGCACCGCGAAGTTCTGCGCCTCGACCTGCTTCTGCGCGCGCTCGATGGCGCGGCTGACCATGCCGTGTTCGATCGGCACGCCCTCTTCCATGCCGAGCTTCTGCATCAGGCCGGAGATGCGGTCGGAGCCGAAGATGCGCATCAGGTCGTCTTCGAGCGAGAGGTAGAAGCGGGAGCTGCCGGGGTCGCCCTGACGGCCGGCGCGCCCGCGCAACTGGTTGTCGATGCGCCGCGCCTCGTGCCGCTCGGTGCCGAGGATGTGCAGGCCGCCCTGGGCGATCACCTCGTCGTGCTCGGCGTCACACTGGGCCTTGAAGTGCCGGAAGATGCGCTCCCAGTCGGGCCGCGGCACGCGGTAGTTGTCGCCCTGCGAGAAGTAGACCGACTCGTCGTCGTCGACGAAGCGTTCCTCGCCGCGTTCGAGCACCTGCGCCACGCCCTCGGCCAGGCACTGCTGGCGGGCCATGTGGTCGGGGCTGCCGCCGAGCAGGATGTCGGTGCCGCGACCGGCCATGTTGGTGGCGATCGTGACCATGCCCAGACGTCCGGCCTGCGCGACGATCTCGGCTTCCTGCGCGTGGTACTTGGCGTTCAGCACCACGTGCTTGATGCCGCGCCGTTTGAGCATGGTCGAGATCTTCTCGGACTTCTCGATGCTGACGGTGCCGACCAGCACCGGCCGGCCCTTCTTCTGCTGCTCGACGATGTCGGCGACGATGGCCTCGTATTTCTCCGCCGCCGTGCGGTAGACCAGGTCGGGCTCCTCGATCCGCCGCATCGCCTTGTTGGTGGGGATCACCATCACGTCGAGCTTGTAGATCTTGTTGAACTCGGGCGCTTCGGTTTCGGCCGTGCCGGTCATGCCCGACAGCTTGGCGTACTTGCGGAAGTAGTTCTGGAAGGTGATGGTGGCGAGCGTCTGGTTCTCGCGCTCGATCTTCACCCCTTCCTTGGCTTCCACGGCCTGGTGCAAGCCGTCGCTCCAGCGGCGGCCGGGCATCAGGCGGCCGGTGAACTCGTCGACGATCACGACCTGGCCGTCCTTGATCATGTACTCGACGTCGAGCCGGTAGTGCGTGTGCGCGCGCAGGCCCTGCTGCACGTGATGCAGCAAGGGCATGTTGATCGGGTCGTAGAGGCCGCCAGGCTGGAGGCGGTGGGCCAGCAGCTTCTCGGCTTTGGCGATGCCCGCCTCGGTGAGCGTCACGGTCTTGTCCTTCTCGTCGACCACGTAGTCGCCCGAGGCTTCCATGCGATCGCGGTCTTCGGTCTTCATCTGGCCCTGGTGCACCATCCCGCGCGTGAGGGAGGGGATGATGCGGTCGACTTCGTAGTAGAGGTCGTTCGATTCCTCGGCCGGGCCCGAGATGATGAGCGGGGTGCGCGCCTCGTCGATCAGGATGCTGTCGACTTCGTCGACGATCGCGAAGTTGTGCCCGCGCTGCACCATGCGCGAGAGGTCGAACTTCATGTTGTCGCGCAGGTAGTCGAAGCCGAACTCGTTGTTGGTGCCGTAGGTGATGTCGCAGGCGTAGGCGGCGAGGCGTTGCTCGTCGTTCAGGTCGTGCTGAATCACGCCAACCGTGAGGCCGAGGAAGCGGTAGATGCGGCCCATCCACTCGGCGTCGCGGCGGGCCAGGTAGTCGTTGACGGTGACGACGTGCACGCCCTTGCCGCTGAGCGCGTTGAGGTAGGCCGGCAGGGTGGCCATGAGGGTCTTGCCCTCGCCCGTCTTCATCTCGCCGATCTTGCCCTGGTGCAGCACCATGCCGCCGATGAGCTGCACGTCGTAGTGGCGCATGTTGAGCACGCGCTTGCCGGCCTCGCGCACGAGCGCAAACGCCTCGGGCAGCAGGCTGTCGAGCGGCTCACCGCCGACGGCGCGGGCGCGGAAGGTGGCGGTGGTCGCCCGTAAGCCGTCGTCCGACAGCTCGCGCATGGCGGGTTCGAGTTCGGCGATACGCACCACGAGCGGCCCGAGCCGCTTCAGATCGCGGTCGTTCTGGGTGCCGAAGACCTTGGCGAGTAGATTACCGACCATGCGGGGCTGACACGTGCTTGGAGATTCGGAGAATGTTACCGGTGACGGCGGAGACCGTCAAGGAAGGGCGCGGGGCGGGCGGGTCAGTCGCCGCCGGTCTGGCGGGCGCTCTTCAGCAGGAACTGGAGCGGGTTCAGCAACCGGTCGTTGACCCGCACCTCGTAGTGCAGATGGGGCGCGGTGGCGCGACCCGTGGCCCCGACCTTGCCGATGAGATCGCCGCGCTTCACCTTGCTGCCGACCTCGACGTCGAACTTGGAGAGATGGCCGTAGCGCGACTCGAGACCGAAGCCATGGTCGATGCGAATGAGGTTGCCGTAGTCGCTGAAAGCGCTCGCGTGCACCACGGTGCCGTCGGCGGTGGCGAAGACGGGCGAGCCGCGATCGGCCGAGATGTCGAGACCGGGGTGGAAGTCGGCGCCGCCGGTGAACGGATCGCGGCGCGCGCCCATGGCAGAGGTGAGCCAGCCGGCGGCGGGCCAGATTGACGGCGTAGCGGCGGCCAGCGCATTGCGCTTGTCGACGCCCGACTGCACCGATTCGAGCCGGTGTTCGAGACCCTGCAGCAGGTCGCGCAGGAGCCCGAACGTGTCTTCCGGCGAGTTCAGGCTCGGCAGCATGGCCAGGCCGGCAGAGCCGGCCGTACTGCCGCCGCCCATCGCCCGTGATTTCACGATGGCCGGCAGCTTGTCCATGGCCGACCGCAATGCCGGGTCGAGGGCCGCCCGCCCGCCGAGGTCGTCGAGCGCGGTCTGCAGGCCTTGAATCTGTCCGGTGAGCGCTTCGGTGGCCCCGCGGTAGTTGGACAGTTCGAGTTCGAGCGTGGCGTTCGAGGCGAACACGTCGGCCACGTCGGCGCGGGCCTTCCATGCCGCGCCCATGCCGACGAGCACGGGCAGCGTGATGACGCTCGTGATCACGATCAACGCCGGGCGCAGCCCGACGGTGAAGCGCCGAACGACGCCGGACTGGCGGTCGGCAAGCAGGATCGTGTATCGCGTGGAGGGCATCCGTTGATTGGGTATGACGCTCGGCCAGAACTTCCGGCCGGACGCAATCTACGGAGGATACCTGCCGGGCGGCCCTGAAGTCCAGACCGGGGTCGCTGGGTGGCGAATAGATGGCGAATGCCGTGCCCGGCCTTGGTGCGGCCCTCAGCTCTGCTCCGTGGGCGCGGCGTCGCGAAATTGCAGGGCCTCGAGCAGGTGCTCGTCGTGCACCGTTGCCGTGCCCTCGAGATCGGCAATGGTGCGCGCGACCCGCAGCACGCGGTGCACCGCGCGTCCGCTCAAGCGGAGCCGGGCGGCAGCCGCCGCGAGTCGGCTCCGGCCGGCGCGGTCGAGCTGAACGACGCGGTCGAGGGCGCGGAGGCTGAGCCGGCTGTTGAGCGACGCGATTCCCGCGCCGGCCCGCGCGAGTTGACGGGCGCGGGCCCGTTCCACCCGGTCGCGCACAGCCCTGGACGGCTCACCGGACGCGGAGGCGGTGAGCGCATCGAACGGCACGGGGGCCAGCGTGACCGTGAGGTCGAGCCGGTCTCGCAGGGGACCGGACACGCGGTCGTAGTAGTGCTGCACCGCAAGGGGCGTGCAGCGGCAGGCGCGCGTGGCATGAGCGGCATAGCCACAGGGGCACGGGTTCATGGCCGCCACGAGCGTGAACGCGGCGGGGAAGGCCACGGTGCCGCTCGCGCGTGAGATGCGCACGTGCCCTTCCTCGAGCGGCTGGCGCAGCGCCTCGAGCACCCGGCGTCCGAACTCCGGAAGTTCGTCGAGGAACAGCACGCCGTGATGCGCGAGTGTGACGTCGCCCGGCCGGGGCGTGCTGCCGCCGCCCACCAGCGCGGCTTCGGAGGCGCTGTGGTGGGGCGCGCGAAAGGGCCGGGAGCCGAGCAGTCCGGCACCAGGCACGAGCAGACCGGCGACCGAGTGCACGGCCGTGACTTCCAGTGCCTCGTCGAACGACAGGGGCGGCAACACCCCAGGCAGGCGTCGCGCGAGCATCGTCTTGCCAGCGCCGGGCGGCCCCACGAAGAGCAGGTGGTGGCCTCCGGCGGCCGCCACCTCGAGCGCCCGCCGCGCCGTCGCCTGCCCCCGCACGTCGGACAAGTCGATGTCGCCGTCAGCCGGTGGCGCCAGCAGTGTCGCGGCCGCCAGCGGCGGCGGCGCCGGCCAGGCGTCGGCGGGCTGCTGCAGGCACGCGACCGCCTCGGCCAGCGTGCGCACGGGCAGCACCGTGAGGCCGGCCACCACCGCAGCCTCCGCGGCGTTGCCATACGGCAGCAGCAGCGCGTCGATGCCCTGACGGCGCAGGCCGATCGCGACCGGCAGCACGCCGCGTGATGGCAACACGGCGCCGTCGAGCGACAGTTCACCGACCACGGCCAGCGGCCGGTGGTCGTGGCGCGGCACGACTCCGGTGGCCGCGAGGATCGCGATGGCAATCGGCAGATCGAACGACGCCCCAGCCTTGCGCACGTCGGCCGGCGCCAGGTTCACGGTGATGCGATGGTCGGGAAAGTCGAAGCCCGAATTGCGGATGGCGGCACGCACGCGATCGCGGCTCTCGCGCACGCTCGCATCCGGTAGCCCGACCATGGCAAACAGCGGCAAGCCGAACGACACATCGACCTCGACGGCCACCGGAAACGCGTCGATGCCGCGGAGCGCGGCGCTTTGCACCTGGGCGAGCACGCCACCGCTCTCTCCAAGGCGGATGCCAGGGGCGGTGCTGAAGAATTACGGGCGAACGGCGCGGCCGCGCGCTGCGGATCGCAGGGCGTGCACAGCAACCTGGGAGGGGGTAGCGCAGATCCTGCGCCGTAGAGCGCGGGCTGTTACTGGGCGTTGGCTCGCGCGGGAGGTGTGAATCTGCAGCCGGTCGCCCACGCCGATGGCCGAGCCACGCAGGCCGTTCCAGGCCCGCAGGTTCTCGATGCTCACGCCGTGGCGGCGCGCAATGCCAAACAGCGTGTCGCCCTTGCGCACGCGGTAGACGACCCGGGTCGGTTCCTCGTCGCGCTCGTCGGCGCGGGCGGACGCCGCGGCCGGAGTGCCGGTCTCGCGTTCGGAGGGAGTGGCGGGCCGGCCCGCCAGCAGCGCTGGCGACGGCGCGCGCGGCACGAGCAGCTTCTGACCGGGCTTCACGCGGGCCGAGGCGCCGAGGTAGTTGGCCTCGGCCAGATCCGTCCGCGACACGCGCAGGCGGCGCGCGATCGTCGGCAGCGATTCGCCCTTGCGCACGGTGTACCACTGCAGCGAGGCGACCTCGTCTGGTGCCGAGCCACGCTGCGCCTCGAGCACGAGCGCCGCCGTGCCCATCGGCACGCGCAGCAGATAGTCGCGCTGGCGCACGGGCGTCGTCCAGCGGCGCAGCTCTGGATTGAGGGCGCGGATGTCTTCGGCGGAGACGCCCGCCCACTCGGCCACGCGCCGCAGGTCGGCCGGCGCCGACAGCGTCACCAGGTCGGTGGCGACGGGCGACATGACGGGCACGTCGAAGCCGTACTTGGCGGGATTGCGCGCGATGATGGTCGCGGCCAGGATCATCGGCACGTAGTCGCGGGTCTCGCGCGGCAGGTGCTTGGTCGATGCGCTCAACGCCCAGAAGTCGTCGAGCCCTGAGCGTTTCACGGCCCGCTGCACACGTCCCGGGCCGCCGTTGTAGGAGGCCAGGGCCAGATGCCAGTCGTCGAAGGTGCGGTGCAGCGACTTCAGGTACTTCGCGGCGGCGCGGGTGGCCTTCTCGGGGTCGGCGCGTTCGTCGATGAACCAGTCGTGCTTCAGCCCGTTTTCGGTGCCGGTGCCGCGCATGAACTGCCAGACGCCGCGGGCGCTCGCGCGCGACAGCGCCGTGGGCTTGAAGGCGCTCTCGACGAGGGGCACGAAGGCCAGGTCGAGCGGCAGGCCCGCGTCCTTGAAGACGGCCTGGATCATCGGCATGTACTGCGCGCCGCGGGTCAGGCCTTCGGTGAGGAAGCCGCGAAGCCGGCCCTGGAACAGCTCGACGAAACGCAGCACGCGGTCGTTCATCGGGATCGGAATGTCGTGAACGGTCGTGGCCAGGTCGTCGCGCACCGCGCTGGCCACTTCGGGAGCCGGCGCCGCCTCGGCTTCGGCCGCGGGCAGCGACAGGAGCGTGTCGATGGTCGCAGGTTCCGACGCCGTTTCGGTGAAGCCATCGCCGCGAGCGAGTGCCGACAGTTCCAGGGCGCTGATGCGATCGATGAGCCCGTCGAGCGCGGCGCTGACTCGGGCATCGCTGCGGGCGCCGCCGGGCACGGCCATGAGGGCATCGAGCGCCTGGTCGAAGGCGACTCGGGCCTCGCGCAGGTGGCCTTGGTCGACTTCGGCGCGGCCACGTTCGAAGGCGGCTTCAGCCGAGGCCATCGTCGCGATGATCGGATCGACGGGGGCCGGGGCCGGCTGCGGCGCGCGCGCTCGAGATACCGGAGCTGGCGCCGTCGCGACGGCGGGCGGCCGGTTGGCCCCGCACGCCACGGTCAGCGGAAGCACGAGCGAGAAGAGCAGGGTGCGTCGCATGCCAGTCAGAGGACTGACCCTAACATGCCGATGCACGCAGGGTCAATGCACGCCGCCACCGGACGAGCTGCTGCAACTTCAAGCGCATGTGTGGGTTACCGCGCGCTGCCAGACAGCCACACGAGCACGTCGGCGGCCGCGGCCGCTTCCCGCGCCGACGGCGTCAGAATCGTGCGCGGGCCCACCAGGATGCGTGTACCGGCGCGCGCGGCCGCGCGCACGTCGTCCTCGCAGACGAAGGCTGCCGGCGGACCAGGCGGCGCGCCTGCGGTCTGCGGTGGTGCCTGACCGTCGCGCGCATCGAGGAAACGGTCGATGCTGGCCGACACCTCGTGGGCGGGCACCGCGTCGGGCGCCCGGCGCAGCGGCGACTGCGGCAGGGCGGGTCCCGGGTCGCGGGCCGGCGCCACGGCCGCACGGGTGCCGCGTGGCCGCAGTTCGTAGGCCAGGCGTTTGATGTTCAACAGGTGGCGCGGCGTGATGTTGTCCGAAGTGATGTTGCCGCCGTAGCCCCCGCAGCCGAGCGTCATCGCCGGGTCGAGCCCGGTCGTCAGCCCAATCGATCCGAAGGTCGTCGGCGTGTTCACGCAGATGCGGAAGGCCGGCTTGTGCAAGCCGAACTCCAGGATGATCTGCTTCATTGCGGGCATGGATCGACATGGTGTGCCCCATGCCGCCGTAGCGCAGGATCTGCGTGGCGCGCTCGCACCCTTCGCGCCAGTCGGCGACTTCGTAATACGACAGCACCGGACACAGCTTCTCAATCGAAAGCGGGTGGTCGCGGCCCACGCCGGCGAGCGGCGCAATCAGGGCCCGCGTGCCGGCCGGGACGGCGATCCCGACCTGCGCCGCGATGTGCACCGCGGACTTGCCGACGAGCGCCGGATTGGGCAGGCGCGTGGGCAGGATCAGCACCTTGGCCAGCCGCTCGGTGTCGGCGGCCGTCAGGAAGAAGCCGCCACCCGCCTGGAACGCCGCCTTCAGAGCCGGCGCGACGGCCACGTCGACCACGACCGAATTCGGCGACGAACAGAGCACGCCGTGGTCGAAGCTCTTGCCGGCCAGAATGTCGCTGGCGGCCTTGGCGATATCGGCCGAGGCGTCGACGTAGCACGGCGCGTTGCCTGGACCCACGCCGTAGGCCGGCTTCCCGGCCGAGTAGGCAGCGCGCACCAGGCCCAGGCCGCCAGTGGCCAGGATGACGGCGACCTCGCGCGCTCGCATCAGCGCCTGTGTGCCGGGCAGCGACACCGATGACATCCAGCCGATGGCGCCGTCGGGCAGCCCGGCACGGCGGCCGGCATCGGTCATCAGTTCCGCGGTGCGGGTGATGCAGCGGGCCGCCGACGGATGCGGGCTGATGACCACCGCGCAGCGGGCCTTGAGGCTGATGAGCAGCTTGTAGATGGCGGTCGAGGTCGGATTGGTCGAGGGTACGATGGCCGCCACCACGCCGAACGGCTCGGCGATGTCGACCACCCGGCGATCGTCGTGGCGCGCCACGACGCCGACCGTCTTCATGGGCCGGATGAATGCGTGCACGTCACGCGCGGCGAAGAGGTTCTTCTCGCGCTTGTCGGCGACGACGCCGTAGCCGGTTTCCTCCCAGGCGAGTTGCGCCAGGGGCTCGGCCTCAGCGAGCGCGGCTGCCGCCATCGCGTCGACCACCCCGTCGATCTGGGCCTGTGACAACTCCGCCAGGATGCGTTGGGCGGCGGCCGCGCGGCGCGCCAGCGCGTGCGCCTCGGCGATCGACGCCTGGTCGAGAGGGGTGAGGGCCGGGTTGGTCTCAGAGGCCATCGGCGCCGGCTCGACGTCTTACGCCTTGGGGAGGATACGTTCGACGTCGGGGTGGGGCCGCGGAATCACGTGCACCGACACCAGCTCGCCCACGCGGCGCGCCGCTGCGGCGCCGGCATCGGTGGCCGCCTTGACCGAGCCCACGTCGCCGCGCACCAGCACCGTGACATAGGCCGCGCCGATGTACTCCGTGCCGATCAGCACGACGTTGGCCGCCTTGACCATCGCGTCGGCGGCTTCCACCGACCCGATGAAGCCTCGGGTCTCGACCATGCCGAGCGCGTCTCGTCCGTTGTCCATGGGTTGGCGACGGCAGGGCCGTCAGGCGCGGAACTGTACCACAAGTTCGCGGGGCGGCTGGTAGCGCTGTCGTGCCGGAGACGCTATCATGTTGGTTCACAAGGCTATGCATACCTTCATCAGTGCACGACTCGCCGGAACGATGGTCTCCCTGTGCGCCCTGGCAGCCGGCTGCGGCGCGCCCGCCGACACCACTCCGGCGCAAGGCTCGCTCGCCGTCTCGCTCTCACGGCCCCGGGTGGCCCTGGGCAGCCCGGTCGACATCACCTACAAGTTCACGCTCGCGGCCAATGCCACCAACCTGGGTGCCCGGAAGGTGTTCGTGCACTTCATGGACGCCGACGGCGAGCAGATGTGGACCGACGACCACGACCCGCCGACGCCCACCGCGAGCTGGAAGCCGGGCCAGACCGTGGAATACACCCGTACCGTGTTCGCGCCGGTCTACAACTACGTGGGCCAGGCCAAGATCGTGGCCGGACTCTATGATCCGTCCTCGGGAGACCGCGTGAAGTTCAGCGGCACCGACGCGGGCGGCCGGGCCTACGACGCCGCGCAGTTCGAAGTGCTGCCACAAACCGAGAACATCTTCCTGATCTTCAAGGACGGCTGGCACCCGGTGGAGGCGGCCAGCGACAATTCGATGGTCGAGTGGCAGTGGACCAAGAAGGAGGCCACGCTGGCCTTCCGCAACCCGCGCCGCGACGCCGTGTTGTTCTTCCAGGCAGACAATCCCGGCAAGGCGGCCACGGCCGCGACCAAGGTCGAACTCAGGCTGGGTGAACAGGTGCTCGCGACGGTGGCGCTCGGCGCCGACGGCCCCGTGCAGAAGATACCGCTCACGGCAGCGGCGATGGGCGGCGGCGATATGGTGGAACTGCGGCTGGTGGTCGACCAGACCTTCGTGCCCGCGCTCGAGCCGGGCGCGCAGTCGAACGACCCGCGCGAGCTCGGCGCCCGCGTCTTCCACGCCTTCGTGCAGCCGCAGGGGTCGTAGCGGCGCCTCACGCATGGAATTCCGCTGCAGGCTCGGAACCTCCGGAGGCCAGGTCATCGAGGGCGTGTACATCGCCCCGAGTGAAGCCCACCTGCGCCGGGAACTCGAGGAGAAGGGCCTGCACGTGCTCTCGCTCGTGCCGCGCGGCGCCGTGCGGGGCATCAGCATCGGGAGGCGGCGCATCCCGCGCGATGAGTTCCTGATCTTCAACCAGGAGCTGGCGACGCTGCTCAAGGCCGGCATGCCGCTCGTGCAGTCGCTCGACATCCTGCGGCAGCGGCTCAGCAACCCGGTGTTGAAGGCCGTGCTCGACGACGTCCACGAAAAGGTGCGGGGCGGCGCGGCGCTGTCCGATGCCTTCACGGCCCACGCCGATCTTTTCCCTGGCGTCTACACCGCGTCGCTCGTGGCCGGCGAGCGCAGTGGCTCGCTCGACACCGTGCTGCGGCGGTTCGTCGCCTACTCCAAAGTCATCGACACGGTGCGCAAGAAGACCCTGTCGGCCATGTTGTACCCGGCCATCCTCACCGTGCTGGCCATTCTGCTGGTCGGCATCATCGTGGTGAAGGTGGTGCCGGCCTTCTCGGGCTTCTACTCGAGCTTCAATCAGGAACTGCCCCTGGTCACGCGGGTGATCATCGCCATCTCGGACGTGGTGCGGGGCAACCTGCTGCTGCTCACCGGTACTCGCCGCCGGGGCCGGCGCGGGGTTCTCGTCCTGGGTGAAGCGGCCGGGCCAACGGGCTCGCTTCGATCGCTGGCTGCTCCGCCTGCCCAAGGTCGGCGCGATTGCGCACAAGTTCGCCACCTCACAGATCGCGCGCACGTTGGCGGCGCTCGTCGGCGGGGGCATTCCGCTCGTGAACGCGCTCGACACGGCGGCCACCTCCACCGGCAACCGCTTCATGGGCGAGGAACTGCGGATCGTGGCCGACAAGGTGCGCGAGGGCAAGGGCTTTGCGGCGACGCTGCTCGAACGACGCGTGATGCCGGACGTGGCCATCAAGATGATCGAGGTGGGCGAATCGACCGGCGCCTTGCAGGAGATGCTCACCTCACTCGCTGACTTCTACGACGAAGACGTCGAGACGGAAGTCGCCCGGTTCGTCACGCTGGTCGAACCGGTCATGCTCGTGTTCATGGGCATCGTGATTGCCGGCGTCGTGCTGGCGCTCTACATGCCGCTGTTCGAGTTGTCGTCGGTGGTTGGCCGATAGGACGCGCACTGTGATGGAAACCCCGCCGCCCGTCGAGGGCTTCGACCCCGACACGCTGGTTGCCGACGAGTTCGCCCCGGCCGTGCCGGCCGATGCGCGCATCGCCGAGGAGGCACACGCCCGCCGCCTGGCCGAGCGCTATCGCCTCGACTTCCTCGACATGGGACTGTTCCGCATCGATCAGGAACTGTTCCGCGGCATTCCCGCCGAGCTGATGTTGCGCTACGGCTTCGTGCCGTTCAAACGCGACGGGCGGGCGCTCGTGATCGTGGTGTCGGACCCGACCGACCTGACCATGATCGACGAGTTGGCCGTGCTGCTCGGCACCCCGGTGCGGGTCATGGTGGGCGCGCGCTCCGCCATCGAGGGCATCCTCAAGAAGAGCGAGAGCTCGCAGCGGGTGCTCGACGACGCCACCGAAGACTTCATCCAGGTCTTGAAGGACGAGGACTCGAGCGAAGACCTCACGGTCGAACGGCTCACGAGCGATCACAGTCCCATCATCCGCATGGTCGACGCGATGGTCTTCACCGCCATCCAGCGGCGGGCCAGCGACATCCACATCGAGACGCAGGACGACGCCGTGGTGGTGAAGTACCGCATCGACGGCGTGTTGCAGCCCGCCAGCCGGCCGATCGCGAAGGCCTCGCACAGCGCCATCATCTCGCGCATCAAGGTGATGGCCGAACTGGACATCGCCGAGAAGCGGGTGCCGCAGGACGGCCGCTTCCGCCTGCGCGTGCGCGGCAAGACCATCGACTTCCGCGTCTCGATCATGCCCAGCGCGCACGGCGAGGATTCGGTCATCCGCATCCTCGACAAGCAGTCGATCAGCGAGCAGTTCACCGAATTGCGGCTCGACATCCTCGGCTTCCCGGAGCTCGAGCTGCGGCGTTTCCGGAAGTACATCCGCGAGCCCTACGGCATGGTGCTCGTGACCGGCCCCACCGGCTCGGGCAAGACCACCACGCTCTATGGCGCGCTGGCCGAGATTCGCTCGATCGAAGACAAGATCATCACCATCGAGGACCCGGTCGAGTATCAGCTGCGCGGCATCACGCAGATCCCCATCAACGAGAAGAAGGGCCTCACCTTCGCGCGCGGTTTGCGTTCGATTCTGCGCCACGACCCCGACAAGATCATGGTCGGCGAGATCCGCGACCCCGAAACCGCGCAGATCGCCATCCAGTCGGCGCTCACCGGCCACCTGGTGTTCACCACGGTGCACGCCAACAACGTGTTCGACGTGCTCGGCCGTTTCCTCAACATGGGGGTCGAGCCGTACCAGTTCGTCTCGGCGCTCAACTGCGTGATGGCGCAGCGACTGGTGCGCAAGATCTGTGAGAAGTGCCGGCAGCCGGCGACGATCAGCCGGGAGCTGCTCATCGAATCGGCCATGGACCCGGCGCTGGCCGAGAGCCACACCTTCTATGAAGGCGTCGGGTGCGTGGACTGCGGCGGCACCGGCTTCAAGGGCCGCATGGCGATCTGCGAGCTGCTCGATCTGACCGACCACGTGCGCGAGCTGATTCTCGAGCGGCGGCCGATCTCGGAACTGAAGCGGGCCGCCAAGGAGCAGGGCATGCGCTTCCTGCGTGAATCGGCGGTGGAGCGTGTCATGCTGGGACTCACGACCCTGCGTGAGATCAACAAGGTGACCTTCGTCGAATGAACCTCCCGTCCTTCCTCCAGCAGGCGCCCACGGGCGTGGCCGTGGACCTGGCGCCCGGCCGGGTGGCCGTCGTGCGCGTCGATCGGCGCGGCGCCACCGTGGCGCTCACCGGCCACGGGGTCGAGGCGTTGCCGCCGGGCGCCATCACCGGCGCGCTCGGCGCCCTCAACATGGCGGACGTGCCGCTCGTCGCCAGCGCGATTGGCCGGGCGGCGACCGCCGCCGGCGTGCGGCCGAACCGGGTCTGCCTGGTGGTGCCCGATTCGGTTGCGCGCGTCAGTATCGTGAAGTTCGAGTCGGTACCGGCGCGCGCCGCTGACCTCGACGAGTTGATCAAGTGGCAGGTGAAGAAGACGACGCCATTCGCCATCGACGAGGCCGTCATCAGCCATTCCCCCGGCGCCTCGGCGGCGGGCAGCCACGAGTTCATCGTCACGGTCGCGCGCCGCGACGTCATCGCGCAGTACGAGCAGGCGTGTGAGCTGGCCGGCGCGCACGCCGGCGTCGTCGATCTGGCCACGTTCAACGTGGTCAACGCCGTGCTGGCCACGCATTCCTCGGCCTCGGGCGACTGGCTGCTCGTGCACGCCGCCCCGACCTACGTGAGCCTGGCGGTGCTCCGCGACGGACAGCTGATCTTCTACCGCACGCGCGGTGAGGAATCCGAGGGGACGGTTGCCGACCTGGTGCACCAGACGGCGATGTTCTACGAAGACCGCTTGCAGGGACGCCAGTTCGCCCGGGTGCTGCTGGCCGGTGCCTCGACCTCGACCGGCGCCGAACAGCTTCGCCAGGACCTCTCGGCGCGCTTGCAGCTCGAGGTGTCAGCGGTCGATCCGTTCCTGGCTGCGGTGCCCGCGGATCGCACCGCCTTGTCGGCGGCTTTGGCCGACGCCTTGGCACCGGGCATCGGCATCCTGCTCAGGGAGAGGGCGGCCGCCTAGTCATGCTGATTGGCAATCTCGCCACCCGGCCGTTCTACAACGAGCGTCTCGTGCGCGGCGTGCTCACCGTGGCGCTGGCCGGCGCCGCGGCCTGGGCGGCCGTGAACGTGGCCACGGTGGTGAGTCTGACGCAGCAGGGCTCCATGCTCAGCGAGCGCGTGCGCAGTGAAGGCCTGCGCGCGGCCGCGGCTCGTGCCGAGGCCGACGGCGTGCGCAAGGGCCTCGATGCCGTCCAGTTGAAGGGGGTCGCGCGGTCGGCCACCGAGGCCAATCTGCTCATTCAGCAGCGGACCTTCTCGTGGACCGAACTCTTCAACCAGTTCGAGGCCACGCTGCCACCCGACGTGCGGCTGGTGCAGGTGCAGCCCCAGGCTGACGATGAGGGGCGCCTGATGGTGGCGCTCTCGGTGATCTCGCGCCGGATCGAGGACCTCGACGCGTTCATCGAACAGCTCGAGGCCACCGGCACCTTCCGCGGCGTGCTCTCGCGCTCCGACGAAGCGCTCGAGGACGGCACGATCGAGTCGAATCTGCAGGGATATTACCGGCACGCGGCCAACCCGGCGCCGCCGGCGTCAGAACCCAAGAGCGCGGACGCCACCGGCGGGCGCGCGGAGGGAGGACGATGACCGAGTCTCGCGGGGTCATCATGCGCCGGGTGGTGCGTGAGCATCGCGCGTGGATCTGGCCGCTTGCCGTGCTGCTGGCCGTCAATGTCGTGGCCGTGGTGGCGGGCGTGCTGCCCATGTCGCGGTCGGTGGGGTCGGCTGGCTCCCGGGCGTCGGCCGCAACCGTGGATGCCGACGCGGCGGCCGCAGAGTTGAAGGCGGCGACGGCGGCGCGTGACGGCCGCGACACCGCCACCCGCGAGTTGAGCGTGTTCTACCGCGACGTGTTGCCAGACGACATCGCCGCCGCGCGGCGGCTGCTGCAGCTGCGCGTCGCGCAGCTGGCGCGCCGCCATCGGATCACCTTCACGCGCAGCGCGGTCACGCCCAACACCATCAAGAACAGCCCTCTGGCGCGCCTGCAAGCCACCATCGAGCTGGTGGGCCGCTACGACGACGTGCGCGACTTCCTCTACGAACTCGAGACGGCCGACGACTTCGTAGTGGTCGATTCGATCGTGCTGTCCGAAGGGGAAGACACGTCGGCTCCCCTCGACTTCACGCTCACCGTGTCCACCTACTACAAGGCCGCCGATGTCCCCTGAGCGTCAACGTCAGGTGCTGCTGGGGATGGCGGGGGCACTCGTGCTGCTGGGCGCGTGGCGCTATCTGGGCGCGTCGAGCCCCGTGGCGCCGGCGGCGGTAGTGGCGGCGGCCCGTCGGGTCGACCCAGCTGCCGTGCCGATCACGCCGGTGGACGTGCAGCTCGAGGCGCTCGACGGCGCCCGCACGAGTCCCGAAGAGGCCGCGCGCAATCCCTTCGTGTTCGGCGCGCGCACCGTCAGCGTGACCGAGCGGCCACGTTCGAGCGTCAGCGCCGGGCCAGCGCCGCCGATCATGCCGTCGTTGCCGCCGGGGCCGCCGCCGCTGCCGCCGATCCCCTTCAAGTTCATCGGTCTGGTCGAAGACGCGTCGGGCGAACGTCGCATTGCCGTGCTGAGCGACAGCAAGGGGCTCGTGGTGCATGGCACCCAAGGGGCTATCATCGACGGACGGTTCAGAATTCTCTCGATCGGGGCGGATTCGATTGAGATCGCCTACGCCGACGGGCGCGGCCGGCAGACGCTGCGTCTGTCCGGGCAGTAGCGCGGAGAGCTGGAGAGCGCGTGTGAGATCAGGAGTGGGGAAGGCCATCGCCGTCGTGCTGGCGGCTGTCGTGCTTGCCGGGTGTGGCGCCAGCCGTGCCTACACACGAGGCCAGCGCGCGGCCTACGCGCAGCAGTGGGACGAGGCCGTCGAGTACTACCGGCAGGCACTGCAGGGGGCGCCCGACAAGCCGGAGTACAAGATCGCACTCGAGCGGGCGATGCAGGAAGCCGCCGGCGCCTATGTGGCGCGGGCTCGGGCCTTCGAGGCCGCCGGCCAACCCGACGAGGCGCTGCGCGAGTACCGCAAGGCCGGCGAGTTCGACCCGTCCAACCGTTCGATCGCGGCGCGGGCCGCCGAGCTCGACCGGGCGTTGCGTGAGCGTCTCGAGGCGGCGCGGCCGCGCCCGCCGATCGAGGCGATGCGTGAGCAGGCCCGCAAGAACTCCCAGGAACCGGTGCTCAATCCGAGCTCGAAGGAGCCGCTCAATCTGCGCTTCTCGAACACGAGCCTGCGCGATCTGCTGAACTTCATCGGCAGTTCCACCGGCATCAACGTCACCTACGATCGCGACTTCCAGGACCGCAGCGTCACCGTGCAGCTCGAAGGGGTCACGCTCAACGAGGCGTTGCAGCAGGTGATGCTCTCCAATCAGATCTTCTACAAGGTGCTGAACGAGCGCACCATCATCATCGCGACCGACAACACCGCCAAGCGCCAGCAGTACGAGGAGCAGGTCATCAAGACCTTCTTCATCTCACACGCCGACGCCACC
Organism: uncultured Acidobacteriota bacterium; assembly: GCA_963814395.1. Lineage (GTDB taxonomy): Bacteria > Acidobacteriota > Vicinamibacteria > Vicinamibacterales > UBA2999 > CADEFD01. The sequence continues at coordinate 325,215 of CAWFCS010000013.1, read as the reverse complement.
GAACTGGCGCAGCTCGTGAACACCGTGATCCTGGCCCCGCAGATGGCGATCCAGCCGCGTATTGCCGCCAACAAGACCGCCAACACCATCACCGTGCGGGCGGCCGCGCCGGTTGCCGAGATCATCGAACAGGTGATCAAGATCAACGACAAGCCGCGGGCCGAGGTGATCATCGACGTGCAGATCCTCGAGGTCAGCCGCGAGCGGGCCAAGCGCTTCGGCCTCAACCTCACCGACTACGCGCTCGGTGGCATCTTCTCGCCCGAACAGGCGCCTGGCGGCAGCAGCACGACCGCCACCGGCGGCACGACCACCACCACGGGCGGCGCGACGGCGCCCTCGAATGTCGGCTCGCCGCCGGTGTTCAACGCCAACACCATCTCCACCGGCATCAGCGCCGCCGACTTCTACCTGGCCGTGCCGGCCGCCATCGTGCGCTTCCTCGAAAGCGACTCGCAGACCAAGACCGTGGCCAAGCCGCAGCTGCGTGGCACCGAGGGGCAGAAGGTCACGCTCAACCTGGGTGAAGAGGTGCCGGTACCGAGCACCACCTTCACGCCGCTGGCGCAGGGCGGCGCGGCTGCCAATCCGCTCACCTCGTTCACCTACCGGCCGATCGGCGTCATCGTCGAGATGACGCCGCGCGTCACCTACGAAGGTGAAATCGTGCTGGACCTCGTGCTCGAGAACAGCGCGCGCGGTCAGGACTCGACCATCGCCGGCCAGACCTTGCCGGCCTTCGCCTCGCGTAAGGTGACGACGCGGCTGCGCCTGCGTGACGGCGAGTCGAACCTGCTCGCCGGGCTGCTGCGCGAGGATGAACGGCGGTCGCTGCGCGGCTTCCCGGGCATTCTGCGGCTGCCGCTGTTGCAGCAGCTGTTCGCCGACAACGACACGAACATCCGGCAGACCGACATCGTGATGCTGCTGACCCCGCGCATCGTGCGGTCGCACCAGCTCACCACCCAGGACCTGAGTCCGATCTACATCGGCACGCAGGCCAACATGGCCGTGGGTGGGCCGCCGCCGGTCTTCGGCGGAACGAGCGACGCGCCCGCGGTCGCCGCACCTCCGCCGCCGCCGCCGGCGCCGCAGATTCCGGCGGGTACCCCGATGGCCGTGCCGGGCTCGTCGGGCACGCCGCAGATTCCCCCGGGCAGTTCGCCGATCCCCGGCACCACGACGTCGCTCTTCGGCACGCCGATTCCGCAGCCGGCGACCGCGCCGAGCGGCATCACTTCGTTCCCGTCGCCCGAGGCGATCGCTGCTGCGGCGGCAGCGCCCACGCCCGCGGCTCCACCGCCGGTCGCGGCCCCCGGTGCGCCGCCGCCCGGCGCGCCAGCGCCGCAGCCGTCCACGCCGGCGGGCGCCCGGCCTGGCAATCCGCTCACGGGGGCGTCGGCTGCGCCGGCCGCGGCGACGGTGCTCGTGTCGCCGCCCACCACCGAACTGCGGGTCGGCGGCGGACCGTATCTGGTGCCGGTGTCGATTTCCGGGGCCTCACGGCTCTCCACCGTGTCGCTGTCGCTCACCTTCAATCCCGCCGTGATGCGCGTGCGCACGGTGCAGGAGGGCAGCCTGCTGCAGCAAGGCGGGGTCAAGGCGACTTTCACGCAGAAGGTCGATGCCGCCGGCGGCCGTGTCGACATCGCCGTGGTGCGCGGCGCCGATGTGCTCGGCGCATCCGGTACCGGTGTGGTGGCGGCCATCATGTTCGACGCCGTGGCGCCGGGCACCTCGCCGCTGGCGCTGAGTGGCGTTGGCACGCTGGCCGGTGGCGGCGCCGCGCCGCTGCAGTTCCAGCCCGTCACGGTGACGGTGAAATAGGAGGAACGCGAGTGCGCAGCAGAGCGTGGCGCCACGACCGGGGCTATAGCTTCGTCGAGCTGCTCATCGTCACCACGATCGTGCTGATCCTGGCGGCGGCCATCCAGCCGCTCGCGCGCGTGACCATCCAGCGGCAGAAGGAAAGCGAACTGCGCCGCAATCTACGCGACTTGCGCGAGGCCATCGACGGTTACTACGAACTGGCGGCGGCGGGCCAGTTGCCGCCGACCGAGCTGAAGCCGGGCAACGAGGGGTATCCGCCCGATCTGGAGACGCTGGTCGAAGGGGTGTCGATCAACAACGACGCCACCGGCCGCAAGGTGAAGTTCCTCAGGCGTATTCCGTCGGATCCGATGACCGGCGAGACCACGTGGGAACTGCGCTCGTATCAGGACAAGGCCGACGCCACGCGCTGGGGCGGGCAGAACGTGTTCGACGTGCGCTCGGGCAGCGGCGGCACGGCGCTCGACGGCACCAAGTACCGGGACTGGTAACACGCGATGATGACACTGCAGCGGCGCCGCAACGGGGCCTCCGGCTTCACGCTGATCGAGTTGCTGGTCGTCACGGCCCTGGTCGTGGTGCTCGCGAGTCTGGCGCTCGTGGGCTACCAGAACAGCATCGTGCGCGCGCGCGAAGCGGTGCTGAAGGAAGACCTGTTCCGCCTGCGCGACGCCATCGACCAGTACTACGCCGACAAGAACAAGTGGCCGCAGAGCCTGCAGGATCTCGTGACCGACGGCTACGTGCGCGAGGTGCCCGAAGATCCCATCACCAACTCGGCGGAGAGCTGGCAGACGGTGCCGGCCGAGGCCGATCCCGCCAATCCGTCGGCCGAACCCGGCATCTTCGATGTGAAGAGCGGCTCCGATCGCACCGCCATGGACGGCTCGCCCTACGCGGAGTGGTGACCGCGCCGCCCGACGGCCCGCGAGCCGCGACACTCTAGCCCGACGCCAAAACGCGACGCCCTAGATGGGCACGCGGATGTCGAGTTCGGTGAAGCCTTCCTGGCCGTTCGTGGCAATCACCCGCAACGTCACGTGATAGGTGCGCGCCGACGTGTACCGGTGCGAGGTGGTGATGCCGGTGGTGGTGAACACCACGCCGTCACCGAAGTCCCATTCGTAGGCGCGGACCGAGACGCCAGCGGGAATCGTGACGTTGGCGCTGAAGGTCACGAGGCCGCCCGACAGCGGCACCGTGGCCGTGACGCTCACCGGGATCGAGGCACGGTCGAGCACCGTGATGATCGCGGACGTGGAGCCCACGAAGCCGAGCGCGTCGGTGGCGGTGGCGGTGACGGTGTAGGCGCCGGTGCGGTTGTAGACGTGGGCCACGGTGGTGGTGTTGGGCAGCGCGCCCAGGTTGGTACCGGTGCCGTCGCCGAAGTCGATGCGCACGCTGCGGATCGCGTTGCCGTCGGCACCGGTCTCCGACTTGATCGTGAAGATCGCCGGCTGGCCCACCTCGGCCGAGTTCGCCTGGCCGCCGAGGGGACCGGCCACCGTGATGCTGATGAGCGGCAGGCTCTTGGCGAGGATCGAAATCTTGCCGGTCGGCGCGGTCGCGCCGCCGCCGACGCGGGCGGTGACTTCGGCGTTCACGTTGGTGGTCAGCGTGGTGCGCGCGTCGCCGGCCTCGTTGGTGAGCACGGTGCTCTGCGCGAGTTGGCCGGCCGTGGTCGAGAAGTTGACCGGCGCGCCGCGCAGCGGGTTGCCGCCGGTGTCGAGCACGGTGGCGATCACGTCGGTGGCTCCGCCCGTCGATGGCACGACCGTGTTCTCGGCCCGCAGCGACACGACCGCAGCCGCGGCGGCGCCGACCAGAATCTCGAGGTCGTCGGACTTGCTGCCGCCCGAGAACGCGCCGATCTTGGCCGAGCCGGACTGCGTGCCGGCGACGTAGCGCACGGTGACCTGCCCGTTGGCCGTGCGCGCTTCACGCGGCTCGACCGTGCCGAGCGAGGACGTGAAGGTCACGACCGTGCCGTTCTGCACCGGCGTGCCGGCCGATTCGATCACAATGGCGATGATCTCTGTGCTGCCGGCAATGGGCAACACGCCAAGCCCTGAGGTGAGCCGGATCGTCGTATTGGTGGGGGCCAGGAGCGGCACCTTGTCGCAGCCGGCGACGGCCAGTGATGCCAGCAGGGAGCCCACGAGTGCGGTGCGATAGGTCAGTGACATGAAGTGGACTGCTAACGATAATAGTTACATGTGTTTACGGGGTCAAGGCGAGCCAGCCGGACGGCACGGCGACGCAGCCGGCTACGCCATGGCGGCGCTGCTCGTCGGCATGAGCGTGATGGCGGTGCTGATGGGCGCCGCGCTGCCCGTGTGGAACAAGCAGGCGCAGCGGGAGCGCGAAGAGGAATACCTGTTTCGCGCCACGGAGTATGCGCGCGCCATCCAGAAGTTCCAGCGGCGCGCCGGCCCGGGCACCCTGCCGCCGACGTTCGACGTGCTGGTCGAAGGGCGCTTCCTGCGCCGCAAGTACAAGGATCCGATTACGGGGGAAGATTTCCAACCTGTCTATCAGACGTCGGCTCCGGTTGGACAGCCGGCTGGCAACGCCACACCGGGTGGCCTCGTGGGTGCGACGCCCACCACGCAGACCGGGGGCACGTCGACCGCACAGAGCGGAGGCACGCCGTCCTCGGGCACGGGCGCGCCGGTGCCTGGCGCCGGCGTGATCGGCGTGGTCTCGAAGAGCAAGGCCACCAGCATCAAGGTCTACAACGGCCGCACGCGCTACGACCAGTGGTCGGTCACCTACCAGGACGTGAAGCCAGGGAAGGGTCTGCCGCCCGATTTGTTGCAGGCCATCAACGCCACGCGGGCGGGCACTGCGGGCGGCGGTGGCGCCGGTGGAGCGAACCCATTCGGTCAGGGCGGCGCGCAGCCAGGGGCCTCGCCGTTCGGCCAGCCTCAAGGAGGCGCGTCGCCCTTTGGACAGCCGGGGGGCCAACCTGGGGCCAATCCGTTCGGGCAACCAGGTGCCAATCCGTTTGGTCAGCCCGGTGCGCAGCCCGGCGCGTCGCCGTTCGGCACGCCGGGCGGCGCGGGCGGGATGTCGCCGGCGTATCCGCCTCCGCCGGGAGGCGCAGCGGCGCCGCCGATCTTCGGGGCGCCGCCGCGAAAGTCGCCCTAGCCGCGCGCAGGGTGCGCGTCGGCGAGCGTGTCGTGCACCGCCACGCGCAGCGCCTTGATGCCATCGCCGTCGTCGCCCGCGTGCACGCGGTTGGTGAGCAGCACCACGTAGAGGTCGCGCTCGGGATCGAGCCATAGCGAGGTACCGGTGAAGCCGGTGTGGCCGATGGCGCGGGGCGAGAGACGTGGCCCGCACGACGAGGTCGGCAGCATCGTGTCCCAGCCCAGCGCGCGCGAACTGCCGGGCACTGGGCCGCGCGTGGCGAAGCGGGCGGCCTGCACCGCTGTGATGCCAGCCGAGACGATGACGCGGCCCTGCCAGAGTGCGAGATACCAGCGGGCGAACGCGCCGACCGCTGCCGCCGTGCCGAACAGCCCGGCGTGCCCCGCCGCGCCGCCAAGGGCCGCGGCGTTGTCGTCGTGGACGACGCCCACCAGCATGCGCTCGCGCCATGGCGATACGGTGGTCGGCGCGATCCGCCCGCGCCAGCCGTCGCGCACGCCGTAGGCGACCTCGGCGGCGCCGAGGGCATCGGCCACGAACCGATCGAACTGCGAGGCCAGCGGCGCGTCGCCCGCATCCTCGAGGAGCAGCCCCAGCAGGATGAACCCGAGGTCGGTATAGAGGTGCGCGGCCCGCGGCGCATGGACCAGCGGTTCGGCGGCGATGCGCGCGAGGTAGCCGTCGCGGCCTGCGACCTCCTGATAGAAGGGACGGTGCGCGGGCAGGCCGGCCGCGTGCCCCAGCAGATCGGCGACGGTGATGGGCGGCAGCCCCGCGAACTGGGCCAGGCGATCGGCGACCCTGGCATCGAGCGGCAGCGTACCCACGCACGCGTGCCGCATGGCGAGCGCAGTGGTGGCCAGCACCTTGGTCAAAGAGGCCAAATCGTAGATCGTGGCCGGGGTGACGAGCGCGGCATCCGCCGCATAGGAGAGATGGCCGGCGGCCAGCGTCCAGAGCGGCCCACGCGACGTGCCGCACTGCACGACGCCGCCCGGTGTGACGCGCGCGGTCACGGCATCCGAGAGCAGATCCGCGACGGCTTCGAGACCAGGGGCGTTCATGCGCGTGTGGGCGCCAGGCGGGACCACGACCAGGCGGTTGCCACCGTCGTGGCGGCGCCGATGAACACGTACCAGGTGAAGGCCACCGGCGTCAGGCCCCACACCGCGAGCATGGCGGCAAGGCCGACGACCATGCCGGCCCAGGCCGCGCGTTCACCCACGCTCGGCAGACTCGTGGCGAGGATGAACGCGCCCAGCACGGCACCCGAGGCCAGCGACAGTACCGACAGGCCGGCGTCGAGCACCGATCGGCTCATGAACTCGGCGCCGAGCGCCACGCCAATCTGCACGATGCCCCAGCCAATCGTGATGCGTCGCGAGAGGCGCAGCAGGGCGCCGTCGTCGAGTACGCGCGTGGCGCGCGGCTTGTAGAAGTCGTTGATGGTGGTGGCCGCCATGGCGTTCAGCGACGGCGACAGGGCCGCGGCGACGATCGCCGCCACGATGAAGCCGGCGATGCCGCTCGGCAGGTAGTTCACGACGAAGTGCGGCAGCACCTGATCGGTGCGTGCCAGCGGCTCGGCCAGCGGCACGTGGAGGTGGAACGTGTAGAGCATCACGCCAATCAACAGGAACAGGATGAACTGCACGAACACCACGGCGCCGCTCAGCACCAGTCCCACGGCCGCGGCCCGGGCGCTCGTAGCGGCGAGCAGGCGCTGCACCAGGAACTGGTCGGTGCCGTGCGTGGCCAGGGTGAGCGCCACGCCGCCGAGCAGCCCCGTCCACAACGTGTAGACCGTCGACGGATTGGTGCTGAGGTCGATGACCGTGAACTTTCCAGCCGCCGCGCCCGCCCGCAGCACTTCGTCCCAGCCCCCGGGGATGCGCCCGAGCAGGGCCACGGCCACCGCGCTTGCGCCCGCGACGTAGACGAACATCTGTACCACGTCGGTCCAGATGACGGCGGCGGCGCCGCCGCGCACCGTGTAGAGAATCATGACCGCGCCGACGATCAGCGTGGCCCAGGCGGTGGGTACGCCGGTCACGACGCTGATCACGATCGACGTCGCGAAGAGCCGGATGCCGTCGGCGAGCGAACGCGTGACCAGGAAGAGCCCGGCCGACAGGGTCGTGACGCGCCGACCGAAGCGGCGTTGCAGGAGTTCGTACGACGTCACCAGGTCGCCGCGGAAGTAGGCCGGAATGAAGAGCACGCTCACGATCAGCCGGCCGATCACGTAGCCGAGCGCCAGCTGGAGGAACGTCATGTTCCCGGCGTAGGCGGTCGCCGGGATGCCGATGAACGTCAGCGTGCTCGTCTCGGTGGCCACGACCGTGCAGCAGACGGCCCACCACGGCACGGAATGGCCGCTCAGGAAATAGTCACGGGTCGTGTGCTGAAAGCGGCCGAACCACGAGCCGAACGCGGTGATGGCCAACAGGTACGCGGCGATGACGGCATAGTCGAGCGGAGCGAGCACGCGGGCCAGTATAAGCTTCGAAGGTGCACGTGCTGGGAATCGATGCGGGGGGCAGCAAGACCGTGGCCTGGTTGGCCGATGCCAGGGGCCAGGTGGTGGGCGAGGGGCGCGCGGGCGGTGCGAATCTGCACAGCGCCGGCGAGCTCGCCACCGAGAAGACGCTCTTCGAGGTGATTCACGAAGCGCTCGGGGAGCTGGACGCGCTGCCTGAGGTCGTCTGCGTCGGCATGGCCGGCATGGACCGCCCGGCTGACGAAGCAGTGGTGCGCGCCATCCTGCGCCGTCTCGGCTTCCGCGGCATCGTGCACGCCGTGAACGACGCCCTCATCGCGCTCATTGCCGGCGCCGACGAGGACCCGGGTGTGGTCGTGATCGCGGGCACCGGCTCGATCGCCTACGGCGTCGGTCCCGAGGCGACGGCGGCTCGGGCTGGCGGCTGGGGCGAGGTCTACGGCGACGAAGGCTCGGCGTTCTGGGTCGGCGCCCGGGCGCTGGCCGCCGTGGTGCGGGCGGCGGATCGCCGTGGGCCGGCCACGGCGCTGTCAGCGCTGGTGTTGCGCCATGCCGGCGCGGACCGGATCGACGGCCTCGTGGCGCAGGTGTTCGCGCGGAAAGACCGCCGTCAGGCGATCGCCGCGATGGCCGGACTGGTCGCCAAGGCTGACGGCGAGGGTGATGCGGTGGCGGCCGAGATCCTGCGCGAGGCGGCCGCCGAATTGGCCGTCGCGGCGGCGTCGGTGGTCGAGCAGTTGGCGATGCGCGGTGAACGCTTTCGCGTGGTGCTGTCGGGTGGGCTCTTCAAGATGGCGCCAGTGCTGGCTTCGATGCTGGCGGCGCGCATGGGGGAGATCGCGCCGCGCGCCGCCACCGGTGTGCTGATCGACGAGCCGGCCCTCGGGGCGGTGCGGTTGGCCAGACGGGCCGCTGAGGGACGGCTGCGCCTGCCGGTCTATGCCGCGGCCCGCGGGGCGCAGCGATGATCGTCACGGTCTGCGCCGATCATGCCGATGCGTCAGCGCGGGCGAGCGCGATCGTCGCCGCCGTCCTGCGCGCCGATCCGGCGCTGGTGTTGGGGCTGCCGACGGGACGCACGCCGGTGGCGCTCTACGCCGCACTCGTGGCGGCGCGTCTCGATTGGGGGGCGGCTCGCACCTTCAACCTCGACGAGTTCGCCGGCCTGCCGCCGAGCGATCCGGGCAGCTTTCGGGCCTTCATGGACGAACATCTGTTCGCGCGCGTCAACCTGCCGGCGGCGCACATCGGCTTCCTGCGAGGCGACAGCGGCGACGTCGAGGCCGAGTGCGCGCGCTACGAACGGGCCATTCAGCAGGCCGGCGGTCTCGGCCTGCTGGTGCTGGGCCTCGGCGCCAATGGGCATATCGGCTTCAACGAACCCGGCCCCGGGCTGCGCGCCGACACGCACGTCGTGGCCCTCCACGCGTCCACACGGGCGGCCAACGCGGAACGGTTTGGCGGGGATCCTGCGCGCGTGCCGGCGCGCGCCCTGACCATGGGGATGGGGCAGGTACTGCGGGCCCGCCGCATCCTGCTCGTGGCCACCGGTCACGCCAAGGCCGATGCCGTGGCGGCACTCGCCCGCGGTCCGCTTTCCACCATGTGCCCGGCGTCGTGGTTGCAGGTACACCCCGACGTAACGCTGCTGGTCGACGGGGCGGCCGCCGCCCACCTGCCCAGCACCTAGGGCGGGCCAGTGCCGTCGAGCAGGGCGCGCAGACGGGGCTCGATGTCCTCGCCAATCGCGTCGCGCAGGCGATCGTGCGAGCGCCGCAGGCGGCTGAGCGCCTTCTGGTAGGTCAGTCCGGTCTTCTGCATGACGATCGCGGCCTTCACGTTCCAGTGAGCGCGCTTCAAGAGCGCATCGGCGGCGTCGACGTCGATGCCCGTGACGATGTGCACCATGCGGCGGGCCCGGTCGCGCAGCTTCTCGGATCCGGTGCGCACATCCACCATGAGGTTGCCGTAGGTCTTGCCGAGCAGCACCATCGCCGAGGTGGTGAGCGCGTTCAGCACCAACTTGGTGGCGGTGCCGGCCTTCAGGCGCGTGGAGCCGGCAATCACCTCGGGGCCCACGGCCGGCGCGATCGTGAGGTCGACGAAATTCTGCAGCTCGGTGCGCGGATCGCACGTGACGAAGATGATTCGGGCGCCGACGCTACGAGCCACGGTCAGGGCGCCCCGCACGAACGGCGTCATGCCGCTGGCGGACACGCCGACAACCACGTCCTTCTTGGTCGGGCCGAGCCGCCGGGTGGCACGCGCGCCTTCTTCGTAGTCGTCCTCCGCGCCTTCCTTGGCGCGCAGGATGGCCGACTTGCCGCCCGCCATGATGGCCTGCACCACGTCGGGATCGGTGCCGAACGTGGGCGGCATCTCCGCCGACTCCACGACGCCGAGGCGGCCACTCGTGCCCGCGCCGACGAAGATCACGTGGCCGCCCTTGCGCAGGGCCTTGGCCAGCATGTCGACCCCGACGGCAATCCGGTCACGTTCGCGGTAGACGGCTGCGAGCGCCTTCTTGTCTTCCGCGAGCATCAGATCGACGATGCCCGCGGCTGGTTGCTTGTCGATGCCAAGGGTGGCGGGATTGATGGCTTCGGTGGGCAGCGACTGCCACTTCGAGGGATGGGGCATGGTTGTGCGGCGCGCCGAACGCCAAACTCGCATGCTAGTCCCCGGTCCGCACGGGTGTCAACGAAGCTGCTCGGATGACGCGGCGGGGATGCGTACAATATCGGTGGTGGCGGCGATCGATCGGTACCTGGCGCATCTCGAGCTCGAACGGCGCGTCTCGCCGCACACGCGCGACGCCTATGCGCTCGATCTCGGCAAGCTTGCGGCCTTCGCCGCGGGCATCGAGATGCCGGTGGAGCGGTTGGAGCGCGCCGATCTCGAGCGCTTCGTGCGCGGCCTGATGGCCGAGGGTCGATCGCCTCGCTCGGTCGGCCGCTTGGTGGCGTCGGTCAGGGGCTTCTACCGCTTCACGTCGGCCGGCGCGGCGGAGAACCCGGCGGCCGACTTGCAGGCGCCCCGGGCGTGGAAGGCGCTGCCGAAGTTCCTCACGGTCGAGGAGGTCGACGCGCTCGTGGCCGCGCCCGATGTCAGCACTCCGCGTGGCCTGCGCGATCGCGCGCTGCTCGAGTTGCTCTACGCCACGGGGCTGCGGGTATCGGAGCTGCTGGCGCTCACGCCGGCGCAGGTCGACCTCGAGGGCGGGGTGCTCACCACGCTGGGCAAGGGGCGCAAGGAACGCATGGTGCCGTTCGGGGAGGAAGCCGCCGAACGCATTCGCCGCTACGTCGCCGATGGCCGAACGGCCTTGCTCGGCGGGCGGAGCTCGCCCCGGCTGTTCGTGAACGCGCGGGGTGGCGCGCTCTCGCGCATGGGCTTCTGGAAGATCCTCAAGGCCTACGGGCTGCAGGCGGGGATCGGCCGGGCGATCTCGCCGCACGTGCTGCGGCATTCCTTCGCCACCCACCTGCTCGAACGTGGCGCCGATCTGCGCGCGATCCAGATGATGCTCGGCCACGCCGATCTCTCGACGACGCAGATCTACACGCACGTGCTCGACGAGCGCCTGCGATCGGTCTACGAGCGATTCCACCCGCGACCGTGATGCGCCGCGTGCTCTTGCGATCACTCTGGGCCGTGGCCGCCGCGGCTGGCGCGGCGGTGATATGGGCGTGGACGGCGCTGCCGCCGGCGCGGGGTGGAGCGACCGGTCCGCCGCTCGCGAGCGATGTGCGGGTGGCGTTTCACGTGCATTCGCAGCGCTCCGACGGCACCGGCACGATCGAGGCGATCGCCGAAGCCGCCGCGCGGGCGGGCCTGGCGTCGGTGGTGCTCTCCGACCACGGCGATGGCACACGCGCGCCGGATCCGCCACGCTATCTCGCCGGTGTGCTGATCATCGACGGCGTTGAGGTGAGCACGTGGGCGGGCCACTACGTGGCGATCGGCGCTGCCGCCGTCGTCGTATCCGCTCGGCGGCGAGCCCGGCGCCGTGGTCGAAGACGTGCGGCGGCTCGGGGGGGTCGGCATTGCGGCGCATCCTGGTTCCACCAAGGACGGGTTGAAGTGGCGCGACTGGGATGCGGCGATGGACGGGCTCGAGTGGCTCAACGCGGACAGCGAATGGCGTGACCGGCCCTGGGATCTGTGGCGGGCGCTGGCGACCTATCCCTGGCGGGCGGCCGAGAGCATCACCGCGCTGTTGAACCGGCCGGCGTTCGAGCTGGCCCAGTGGGACCGTCTGGCGGCGCGCCGTCCCATCGTTGGATTGGCGGCGCACGACGCGCATGCGCGGCTGGGCCTGCGCGGCGTTGGTGAGCCGTACGACGGCGCCGTGGCGCTGAAGGTGCCAGCCTACGCGCCGATGTTCGCGGCGTTCAGCAACGTCGTGCGCCTGGCCCAGCCGCTGTCGGGCGACGCGGCGGCTGATGCGTCCAGCGTGGTGCGCGCGCTCGCTGCCGGGCGCGTGTATACGGTCATCACCGGCGTGGCGCTGCCCGGACGCGTCCGCTTCGTCGCCGAGTCCGGCGGTCGCGGAGCAGACCTCGGCGGTCACCTTGCACCGGATGGGCCCGTGGTCATCACCTTCGACGCCGACGTGCCAGCTGGCGCGCACACCACCCTGATCTGCGATGGGCGCCCCGTGGCCAGCCGAGCCGGCGGTGCCGTGTCATGGACGTCGGCGGCCAGCCCCGGGGCCTGCCGCGTGGAGGTGGCGGTCGGGGCCGACGCGGCACGCGTGCCGTGGCTCGTCACCAATCCGATCTACGTGCGGCCGGTGCTCTCCGAGACGGCCCCTCGTGCCCTGCCCCCGCCGCAACTCGTGCTGCCGCTCACGGGAAGTGGCGATGCGGTCCGGTGGCTGCCGGAACTCGCGCCGGGCGCGCAGGGCGGGCCTTCGCCTGTCGCAGGGCATCCGGGGCGCGTCGCGTTCACCTGGCACCTGGGCGACTCGGCCGGCCAGTACGCGGCCGTGCGGTTCGACGCGAACGCCTTCGCCGGATTCGATCGGCTGATCGTGCGAGCCGGGTCCGATCGACCGATGCGCATCTGGCTGCAACTGCGGGCGCCTGGCGGCGGCGGACGCCGGTGGGGCCAGTCGGTGTACGTCGACCAGACGCCGCGGGAGATCGTCGTGCCCTTCGCGGCCCTGCTGCCGCTCGACGACGGCGGCGCCCGCCAGGTGCCGCTCGACGAGGTCACGGCGCTGCTCGTGGTGGCCGACACGGTGCATGGGCGGCCTGGCTCGGCCGGCACGATTCGCTTCGACGAGCTGTGGCTGGCCCGCTGAGCGCCCGCGGAGGTGTGGCGGGCTAGGTGCGCACCGTCAGCAACAGGTAGATGGCCGCGGCTCCGAAGACCAGATTCGGCGTCCACGCCGCGAGCATCGGCGACATGGCCCCGCCCGCGCCGAAAGCGGCGGCGACGCTGATCATCGTCCAGTAGACGAGCGCCAGCACGATGCCCACGCCCACGCCGTAGAGCGCGCCGCGGCGTCCGGTCGACACCGCAAAGGGCACGCCGATGAGGGTCATCACGATCGTGACGAACGGGAAGGCGATCTTGCGATAGAGCGCGACCTGGTCCTCACGCACGTCGTAGCCGGCGGCGCCGAGGTCGCGCACGTACGCACGCAGTTGGCCGTAGGTCATCTGGGCCGGCGGCGGCGCCTCGGTCACGAACGTCTCGGGCGTTTCGAGGGTGAGCTGCTGCTCGTCGAAGCGCACGAATTCGCGCACGGCCTGGTCGTCGCCAAAGGTGCGCGTCCAGCCCTTGCGCGCCTGCCATGCGCGCGGGTCGCCCGTGCCGGCCGTGGCCACCGCAGCAAACGTACGCCGGGCAATCGCCGTCGACTGCGCGTCGGCGAAGGTCAGCACGGTGAGGCCGCTCAGTTCGCGATCGCCGGGGCTGTAGGCCTGATAGTGATAGACCGCGCCGTCGGCGCCGGTCAGCCACTTGCGGGTGAGCGCGTCGAAGCGGCGGGCGTCCTGGCCGCGGATCCGGCGCACGAGCTCGCTGGCGCGACGATTGGCGGGCCCGAGCAGCGACTCCTCGAGCGCGAACAGGCCGGCCGAGGCGATCGCCGCCGAGACGAGGAGCGGCACCGCGGTGCGGTACAGACTGATGCCGCAGGCGCGCATCACAATCAGCTCGCTGCTCTTGGTGAGCGCGCCGACCGTGACGATGGCGGCCAGCAGCACTGCGAGCGCGATGATGTAGTAGAGGTACTGCGGCGTCGCGAACCAGAAATACTGCAGCAGCATGCCGGTCGTGGCCGTGCCCTTGAACAGGTTGTCCGACAGGTCGATGAAGGTCGAGATGTAGAAGAGCCCGGCCATGCCCACCAGGCAGAGCATCAGCACGCGCAGGTAGAGCAGTCCCACATACATGTCGAGCAGTGACGGGCGGAGCCAGCGCAGGTCGGGCACGCGCGCCACCCAGGAGCGGCCGCTCGCCTCGCGACGCGTCCAGGCGGCCGGCATCCGGAACGACCAGCGCGTCCGGACCGGCTTCAGGTGCTTCCACATCAGCACGAGACCGACCGCGCCGAGCACGAGATTCGGCAGCCACATCGCCAGCCACGGCGGCACGTGGCCGCCCTGGGCCAGCGCCTGGCCCATCCACATCAGGGCGTAGTAGACGAAGATCACGCCGAGCCCGCGGGCGATGCCGACGAACTTGCCGTCGCGCTGATGGGTGGCGCCGAAGGCGACGCCGAGCAACGCGAACACCAGGCACGCCGCCGGGATCGAGAACTTCTTGTGAATCTCGATGATCGGGTTGTGCGGTGAGTGGCCCTCGGCCACGAGCGTCGCCGCCCGCGCGCGCAATTCGGGAATGGTCATCTCGCGCTCGCCGCGCGGCGGCCCCGCGCGGGGGAAGACGCTCTCCGGGTCGAGCGGCACGATCGACTCGGCAAAGGTCACCACCTCGTAGCCATCGGCTTCGCGGGTCGACGTGCTGTGGCGCGTGCCGTCGGTGAGCACCATCTGGATGGTCCGCTGGTCGCGGTCGACCAGCATCCGGCCCTGTCTGGCCAGGAACAGCACCGGGTGTTCGGGATCGCGTGTATCGGCAGCCATCACGCCGTTCCACCCGCCGTTGACCGGCACGTCGCGCACATAGACGACGAAGCCCGGGAAGTCGTCGAAGAAGACGCGCGGCTTCACTTCGCCCTCGGCGCGGTCGGCGACGAGCCTGAGGGTGATCTCGCGGAAGGTCTGATTGGCGTCGGGAATGGCCCACACCATCACCCAGGTCGTGGCCGCCCACGCCACCATGGCCACCGTCATCGCCGGCCGGAGCAGGCGCAGCGGGCTGATGCCGCAGGCCAGCATCGCCGCCACTTCGCGATCGCCCGAGAGCCGGCCGAGCGCGATGAGCAGTGCCACCAGCAGGGACATCGGGATGGTGAGGCCGAGCGAGGCGGGCAGCAGCGTGACCATCACCCGGGCCACGGTCAGCCAGGGCACGCCTTTGGCGATCATCGTCTCGGCTTGCGCGATGATGAAGGGGATAATCAGGATGAAGGTGAGTACGAGCAGAGCCAGCGCGAACGGCGCCAGCACTTCACGAATCACATACCGGTCGAGCGTGCGCATGCGCGGCTGACGGGATTGTACCAGCATGACCCAACCGCACGTTCGTCTCGCGTTGCTCTGGCACATGCACCAGCCCTACTACCTCGATCCGGAAACGGGGGAGTCGGTGCTGCCGTGGGTGCGTCTGCACGCGCTCAAGGACTACTGGGGCATGGCCGCGCTCTTCGCGGAGTGCCCGGGCATGCGGGCGACCGTGAACCTGGTGCCGTCGCTGGTGGAACAGGTGGAGGCCTATGCGCGCGAGCGCACCTGGGACCGCCACCTGGTGCTCGGCCTGAAGGACGCCAGCACGCTCGATGCGGCCGAGGCCGCGTGGTTCGTGCAGGAGGGGTTCCACGCCCACGCGCCGACGATGATCGAGCCCTATCCGCGCTACGCCGCGCTGTGGCGGATGCGGGCGAGCGGCCAGGTCTTCGACACCGGCGCGCTGCGCGACCTGCAGGTGTGGCAGAAGCTGGCCTGGGTGGATCCCGAGCTGCTCCTGGGCGATGCGCGGGTACGGCGGCTGGTCGCCAAGGGGCACGGCTTCGACGAGCACGACAAGCAGGCCCTGCGCGCCGTGGAGCTCGACGTGCTCGGCCGGGTGGTGCCCGCCTACCGGGCCGCAGCCGAACGCGGGCAGCTCGAGCTCTCGACCTCGCCGTACTTCCATCCGATTCTGCCGCTGCTCTGTGACTCGTCCGCCCATCGCGAAGCACACCCGGGTGCCACCGTCCTCGAGCCGCCGTTCCGCTGGCCGGCCGACGCCGACCTGCAGTTGGCGCGGGCCATCGACGCGCATCAGGGCTGGTTCGGATCGCGGCCGTCCGGGGTGTGGCCCTCGGAAGGCAGCGTCTCCCAACTCACCGCGGCGGCCATCGCCAGGGCGGGCTTCGCCTGGATGGCCTCCGACGAACACATCCTCGTGCGGTCGCGGGCGCAGGCTGGGCTGGCCACCGGGGCCGCCGAGCGCTTCCAGCCGCACGCCGTTCGGAGCAGTGACGGGGAAGTGCGCATGCTCTTTCGCGACCACGGCCTGTCCGACCTCATCGGGTTCACCTACCAGAGCTGGCCGGCGGCCGCTGCCGTGGACGACTTCGTGGCCCGACTGCGGGGCATCGGCGCGCACCTCGCGGGCCAGAACCGCACGGTGACGGTGCCGGTCATCCTCGACGGCGAAAATGCGTGGGAGCACTATGCCGGGGGCGGACGCCCGTTTCTTCGGGCGTTGTATCAGCGCCTGGCCGCGGCCCCGGATATCGACCCCGTGCAAATGCGCGTGGCGGCGGCCGGTCCGGCCGAACCTCTCGAACGCCTCTTTGCCGGGTCGTGGATCAACGCCGACTTCGGCATCTGGATGGGCCATCGGGACGACCGCCGCGCCTGGACACAACTGCGCGAGGTGCGGGAGCGTTTCGCAGCGCGGAGCCACGAACTCGCCGCTGAGAGCCGGCGGCCTGGCGCTCGACGCGATCCTCGCCGCCGAAGGCAGTGACTGGTTCTGGTGGTACGGCGACGACCACTCGTCGGCGCACGACCGGGAATTCGACGCGCTCTTTCGCCAGCATCTTCGCCGGGCCTACCGCGCCTTGGGCGAAGAGATTCCGGACGAACTCCATCGCACCAACATCTCCACCGAGGTGCCTGGCGACGACGTGGCCGCTCCGGGCATCGTCGATGCGGCGCTCGCCGACGGAGGGATCACGGCCGGCCGATATTTCTCGCGTCTCGGTGCCGTGCCGCTGGAGCGACCGGCCGGGTCGATGCACCGGGCGTCAGCCGCGGTCGTCGGGGCCTGCGACGTAGGCGTCGCTGCGGCCGGGCTGTCCGTGTGGATTGACGTGAGGTCCAGCGCACATCGGTTCGAGCTCGAGGTCACGGGCGGCGACGAACTTCAAGGCATGCGAACGGTCGAGTTGGAGGCCGGCGGACACGTGGTGCCGTGGAGCGCCATCGGCGCCGGCCCGGGCGCGCGCATTGGCGTTCGCGTGGTCGTGCGAGACCAGGCCGGGCGCATCGTGGAAACGGTGCCGTCGGACGGCGTCGAGCGACGGCTGGCGTTGCCGGACGGTCTCGGCGCGGCCGCCTGGACGGCCTGAAACTTCGACCCAGACGACGGCCGGGCGGCGCGCCGAGAATCCCCGGGCAGACGCCCACAAAGCATCAACAGCCAGGTAAATCTAAGCGAATAAGCAATGTCTGATAATATATCTTATGTAAACTAATCGACATGAAACGGGCGAGAGGGGCGGCGTCTTGCCGCTAGTTCTGGTTGCGGAGGTCGTTCAGAATTGCTTCGAGCGCGTCGATGACTTCGTCCTTCGATGCGCTCTTCTTGCTGAACGTCAGGCGCAGATTGAAGGCCTTGGTTGGCGGCCGGAAGCTGAACACGAACGCCTTGGGACGTCCGGGCTTCGGCTTTTCCTTCTCTTGCTCCCGGCGCAGCTGCTCGCGAGTGACGCCGTGGGCGGCGATGTTCTCGACCAATGCCAGCATCTTCTTCGGGTCTCCCTGGCGGGCCACCTGCAGCAGAATCGACTTGCTCGAGATATCCGCCAGGCGGCACACCTTGCGCACCTCCGACGGAATGGCGGTCAGCGACAAGGATTCGGTGATCGAGGTCCGCGACTTCCCCAGCCGCTTCGCGAGATCCTCGTGGGTGTAGCCGCACTTGTGGCTCAGGCTGTGGAGGGCTTCGGCCTCTTCGAACGCGGTCAGATCCTTGCGCTGGATGTTCTCCACGAGCGCCAGTTCGAGCATTTCGGTGTCGTCGACGTCACGCACGACGACCGGCAGTTCCAGGATGCCCGCCCGCACCGCGGCCTGGTAACGGCGTTCGCCAGCGATGATCTGATAGCGTTCGCCTCGCTGCCGCACGATGAGCGGCTCGATGATGCCCTTCTCGGAGAGCGACGCCACGAGATCCGACAGATCGCCCATGGCCTGTCGAGGCTGGTCCGGATTCGGATCGACCTTGTCGATCGCGACCAGGCGCCCGATGGGTGGTGCGGCCGAGGCCGCCAGGGTATCGACGTAATGCGCGTCGTGGCGCATCTGGAGCGCTTCGGGAAGGCCGCGTGGTTTAGGCACGATCGATTACCTCTTCGCACAAGCTGTAGTACTCGCTGGCCCCTGATGATTCCGGGGCAAACGTGAAGATGGACTCACGGTAGGCCGGACTTTCTTCGAGCCGCACGCTTTTGCTGATGACCGTCTTGAACACCTTTTCGCCGAACACCTTGCGGATCTGCGCGAGAATGTCGCGGCCCAAGGCCGTGCGGCGGTCGTGCATCGTAATCACGACGCCGAGTATCTTGAGCCCAGGGTTGGGTCTCTGTCGCACTTTTTCAATCGTTTCGAGCAGGTCGTCTGTGCCTTCGAGCGCGAAATACGACGACTGAATCGGGATGAGCAGATGGGTGGCGGCGACGAGCGCATTGACCGTGAGCAGTCCCAGCGCCGGGGGGCAATCGATCACCACATGGGTGAAGTCGGGCAGCTTGGCGAGATGGTCCTTCAGCCGGAATGGGGCGTCCAACTCACCCACCAGGCGCGACTCGAGTTTCGCGAGCGAGATGCGAGCCGGCGCGACCGACAGGTTCGCCACGGCGGTCGGCTTGATGACTTCGCGCATGTCGAGCGCGGGGTCGACGAACACGTCGTACATCCCCCGTTCCACCGTGCGGAGGTCCAGGTAGGACATGCTGCTGTTCGCCTGAGGGTCGAGGTCGATGAGCAGCGTCTGCTTGCCGCGGAGAGCCAGGGCAGCGGCAAGGTTCAGCGCGGTCGTCGTTTTACCGACGCCGCCTTTCTGGTTCGCAATGGCGAGAATCATGTACGGGTGGCGCCTGACCGGGTCCGAGAAGGGACACTCGGGGGGACCGAGTGCTCGTCATTCTAGGAGCCGCTCTTCGTTGCCGTCAAGCGACGGCACGGCCATTCATCGGCATTTGTGGAAATGCCAAAGCGTAACTTGTTGTGAAATAGAGTGTTGCGCTATTTGTCGGCCGGCCGACAATGCCCCGGATGATCGGCCGCCTGGGCGACCGCACTTCTACATCTTGTACTTGCCGAGGTCTTCGGGGTCGAGGCTTTCGAGCCACTGGTGCAGCCGTTCCCCATCGACTTTGGCGTGCGCGATGTCCACGGTCTTGGCGTTTTCGATCACGTGCTCTTCGACCAGGATCGGCGCGCGCGTGCGGAGGGCCAGGGCAATGGCATCGCTAGGCCGGGCGTCCACGGCCACGTGGCCGGCGGCCGTGTGAAGGTGAATCAAGGCAAAGAAGGTGTTGTCCTTCACATCGCAGACGACGACCCGCTCGACCGTGGCCTGCAAGTCGCTGATGACGTTGCGCAGCAGGTCGTGGGTCATGGGCCGGGGGGTGTGCACGTTCTCGATCTGCAGGGCGATGGCGTTGGCTTCGAAGACGCCTACCCAGATCGGCAGCACCCGCTTCTCCTGGCCATCGTGAAGAATCACGATCGGCATGTTGGTGACCGGGTCAACCGTGAGGCCCTTGATCGTCATCTCGATGAGCATGCGGTGCCTCTATCCCTGCGGGTTGAACTGGGCGGACGTCGGTCGTCCGATTCCGGACGTCGGGCGTCCCCAGACACCGAAGGCGCCGGCGCGTTCGATGGTGACGTCGATGGTCGAACCGACCCAGGACGCGTCGCCCGGGAAATTGACTACGGTGTTTCCGCTCGTCCGTCCCGCCAGTTCCCATGACCGCCGACGGCTGGTGGTGTCGACCAGTACCTGCACCGTGCGCCCGACGGCGTCGGCATTCAGGCTCGCCTGGATGTTCTTCTGTGCGGCCTGCAGTGCCATGATTCGGCGCGTCTTCTCAGCTTCCGGAACGTCGTCCGGCATCCGCTGCGCTGCAAGCGTGTTGGGCCGGGGCGAGTACTTGAACGAGAACATGTTGTGGAAACGGACCGTTTCGGTGAGAGACATCGTGTCGTCGAAGTCCTGGTCCGTCTCTCCTGGGAAGCCAACGATCATATCGGTCGAAAGCTGGATGTTCGGGAGGGCGTCGCGTAGCCGATCGACCAACGCCAGGTACTCCTCGCGAGTGTGGCGCCGGCGCATTGCAGTCAAGATACGTGACGAGCCGGACTGCACCGGCAGGTGCAGGTGTCGACACACCTTGGGCAGGTCGCGCAGCGCGGCAATCATCCGGTCGGAGCAATGGCGAGGGTGCGGGCTGGAGAAGCGGATGCGCTCGATCCCGGACACCTCGTGAATCGCCTCGAGCAGGCCGGCGAAGTCGCATGACGCGTCGTCGGGCGCCTGGTAGTGGTTCACGATCTGCCCGAGGAGCTGCACCTCTTTCCGGCCCGACGCGGCAAGCTCCGTCACTTCCCGGACGATTTCGGCCTTGGCCCGCATGCGTTCGTGGCCCCGCGTGTAGGGCACGACGCAATAGCTGCAGAAGTCGTTGCACCCTTCCACGATCGTGACGAAGCCCTTCACGGGGTCGTCGCGGCGCGTGAGGCCCAATGGAAACGTGGGCTCGTCGTAGGGCGTGACGACATCGACCAGGGGTGACGCCTCGGCGGCCGCACGCTCCACGAGCGCAGGCAGCATCTTCAGGCGCTGGGTGCCGATCACCACGTCCACGAGTGTCGACTTGGCGAGCACCTGAGCGCCCTCCTGTTGCGCCACGCAGCCCGTGACCGCCACCATCGGAGCGCGTCCCGTGCGCACGTGCAGGCCCTTCAGATGGCCCAGCCTGGCGTAGAGCTTTTCTTCCGCCCGTTCGCGTACTGAGCACGTGTTGATGACCACCAGGTCGGCGTCGTCGTCAGCCTCGGTGCGTTCGAAGCCCGCCTGCTCGAGCAATCCGGCCATGCGCTCGGAGTCGTGCACGTTCATCTGGCAGCCGTAGGTTTCGATGAGGTATTTCTTGCCCATTACCGCCGCGCCTTCGCTTTCGCCCTGGTCCGACTTTCGCCTTTCGCTTTCGCCTCTGGTTCCACCTTCGCTTTCGCCTGCTTGATGAGGGCGCGCGCGCCCGCGAGGAGATCGTCGGACACGGCGGCTTCCCCGCCCATCATGCGCGCCACCTCGCGCTCGCGGGCCAGGTCATCGAGCCGGGTCACGGTGGTGACCGTCCGCGGGCCTTTGACCTGCTTGTCGATGGCAAAGTGGGTGGTGGCGAGCGCGGCGATCTGCGGCAGGTGCGTGATGCACAACACCTGGGCCGAGTTGCCGAGCGACCGGAGTTTCTCGCCGACCACCGCGGCCGTTCGGCCGCCGATGCCAGCGTCGACCTCGTCGAAGACGAGCGTGCGGCCCGGGTGTTCGCCGGCGCCAAGTGTCTTGAAGGCCAGCATGACCCGCGAGAGCTCCCCCCCGACGCAATGCGCGCCAGGGGACGAGCGTCCTCGCCGAGATTTGCAGCCAGGAAGAACTCGCCGGTGTCGATGCCGGCCGGGTGCCACTTCTCCGCCGTCTCGGCAACGGTGAGGCGGAGGTCGAATCGGGCGTTGGCCATGCCGAGATCGGCGAGAGCGCGTTCGAGGGCGGGGCCCAGGTCGCGAGCTGCCGCGTGCCGGGCCGTCGACAGTGCCCGGGCCAGGCGGAGGAACTGTGCGCGGGCCGCGTCGACGGCGTCACGCGCCGCCTCCTTCTGTTCGGGACCGCCGGCCAGGGCATCGCGTTCGCGCTGCAGCGACGCCGTCTTGGCGATGACGTCGGTCAGCGTGGGGCCATGCTTTCGTTTCAGCCGCTCGAGCAGGGCGAGCCGGTCCTCCACTTCCTGCAGCCGGGCGGGGGATGCATCGAGGTGCTCCTGATAGTCGCGGAGAGTGAGTGCGAGGTCTTCGAGTTGCGCCTTGATGCCATCGCGCGCCGCCGCGTGCACGGCGAACGTCTCGTCGATGTGGCTCAGGTCCGTGATGCGCTTCCAGACGTGGCCGAGCGTGGCGAGGGCCGCCGATTCGTGCTCATAGAGCAGTCCATACGCCTCGGCACACAGGGTCTGCAGCCGGTCGGCGTGGCGAAGTACCTCCCGCGTGCGTTCGAGTTCCTCGTCCTCGCCGGCCTGCGGGTGTGCCTTGCTCAGCTCGGCGAGATGGAAGGCGACGAGCTCGAGGCGGTTGGCACGTTCCCCCTGATCCAGTTCGGCGCGCGCGAGCGCGCGTTCGGCGTCGCTGAGCGCGGCCCAAGCCGACTCGACCTTGTGGCGCTGCTCGTCCAGGCCGGCCCAGCCGTCGAGCAGCGGCACGTGGGATGCGGGATCGAGCAGGGCCTGATGCTCGTGCTGGCCGTGCAGCTCCACGAGATCTCCGACGAGCGTTCGGAGTGCGCCTGCGCTGGCGAGCTGGCCGTCGATGAAGGCACGGCTGCGGCCCTGTGCGGTGATCTCACGGCGCACGACCACGTCGCGACCATCGTGGGTGTCGAACTGGGCTTCGATGGTAGCGAGGTCTTCGCCCGTGCGGACGAGGTCGGAGGAGGCGCGGCCGCCGAGCAGCAGGCTGACGGCGCCAACCAGCATCGACTTGCCAGCCCCGGTCTCGCCAGTGAGCACGTTGAACGAGTGTTCAAACTCAATCGAGGCCGACTCGATGACCGCAAGGTTCTTGATCGCGAGGTAGCGGATCATCGAGTGGTCGTCCGGGGGCGGCCAAGCGCGCTGACTTGGAGACGGAAGTGCAATCGTATCATGGGTTTGACAGTATTTCTCAGAACGTGTTACGGTTGCACACTCGCGCTGTTTCCCGAGCGGCGCACTGTACTCCTGTCAGCGGAGGTCTCGTTGCGCACGCCTGGATTCGTGTTCCTGGCCCTACAACAGGTTCCGGATGCCGAAGCGCCCGTTCGGGGCTCCCTCAGCATCCTTCAACTCATCATCGATGCCAGCCTCGTCTCCAAGGCCGCCTTGGCGGTGTTGCTGGTCTTCTCGGTGGTGTCGTGGGGCATCATTCTCGGCAAGTCTCTCGCCCTCCGGCGCGCGGAGCAACAGTCGAAGTCGTTCCTCGACGTGTTCAGGCGCAGCGGCAAGTTCTCGGAGGTGCAAGGCGTGTGCAAGTCGCTCGAGCACAGTCCGCTGGTCGGTCTGTTCCAGGCCGGCTATGCCGAACTCAATCTGCAGTTGCGTCCCGACACCCGGGTGACACCCCCCAGTCCAGGCTCCCCCGCCGCGCGTCCAACCTTGAAGAGTCTGGCAGCCGTCGATCGCGCGCTGCTGCGGGCCTCGTCGGTCGAGGTCAACAAGCTCGAGACACAGGTGACGTTCTTGGCGACGACCGCGAGCCTCGCGCCGTTCATCGGCTTGTTCGGCACCGTCTGGGGCATCATGTCGGCCTTCGCCGGTATTGGCGCCGAAGGTTCGACCGACCTGGCCGTCGTGGCGCCGGGCATCGCCGAGGCGCTCGTGGCCACCGCCGTCGGGCTGTTCGCCGCCATGCCGGCAGTCTACTTCTACAACCACTTCACGTCGCGCGTGAAGGT
This sequence comes from uncultured Acidobacteriota bacterium, assembly GCA_963814395.1. Classification (GTDB taxonomy): domain Bacteria; phylum Acidobacteriota; class Vicinamibacteria; order Vicinamibacterales; family UBA2999; genus CADEFD01. The sequence continues at coordinate 301,673 of CAWFCS010000013.1, read as the reverse complement.
GATGGCGTCCGAGATGGACGACTTCTCGCTCGAGTTCCTCAACATCTCCGAACGGAACTTCACCTAAGCCCATGCCCAAGGTGATGGCCTCTTCGCCTGGCAGCGGCGGGCGCGCACGCGGACGGCGGGTCTCGACGTCGCTGGCGGAGATCAACGTGATCCCGCTCGTCGACGTCATGCTCGTGCTGCTCATCGTGTTCATGGTGGCCGCGCCGATGCTGCAGAAGGGCGTGGAGGTGAACCTGCCGCAAGCCCGCCGCGCCGACAAGCTCACCGACGAGCGCCTCTATGTGACGGTGCCAGCCGGCTATCGCAAGGACCGCAAGGTGATGCTCGGCGATGACCGGCAAGGCATTCCCATCACGGCGCTGGCGGAACGGATGCGTCAGGCGATGCAGTCGCGCGAGGAGAAGGAAGTGTTCCTGCGCGGCGACGGCGCGGTGCAGTTGCAGGACCTCACCGAAGTGATGGACCGGCTGAAGGACGGCGGCGTGCAGCGCGTCGGCATCCTCACGCAGCCGCCGCCGAGGACGCGGTGACCATGGACGCAGTGAGCCAGGTGCTTGCGTCGCGGCAGTCGGCCGACCGCATGACGCCGATGGTCGGCGTGTCAGTGGCCGCGCACCTGGTGCTCACCGCGGCGGTGTTCCTCCTGCCGGCCGCATGGATGGGCATTCGCGCCGTGCCCGACGAACCCGTGATGATGGTGAGCCTCGGCGGCTCGGCCGGGCCCGAGACCGGCGGCCGACGGCCAGAGAGCTCCCAAGCCACGCAAGCGGTGGCGCCGCCAACGACACGACCCGAGCCCGTGCTGCCGCCCACCGTGGCCACGCCGGAGATGATCGTGCCCACGAAGGCGCCGCCGAAGAAGACGCCGCCCCCGCCCGTGAAGCAGGCGCCGCGCGATGCGACAGCGCGTGCCACGCCGTCGACCGGCGCCGAGATTCAGAAGGGCGATGCCAACGCCAACACCGGCTCGCGCAACCAGACGCCGTTTGGCGGCGTCTCGACCGGCGGTGGCGGCGTCGGCCCGCGGCTCGACGTCGTTGAACTTCTGCTGTCCGCAGTATCTCGTCACCATGCAGGAGCGCGTGCTGCGCAACTGGGAGAGCCGGCAGCAATCCCTCGGCACGACCGGCGTGGTCTTCGTGGTGCAGCGCGACGGCTCGCTCACCGACGTGGCCGTCGAGAAGACGAGCGGCAACGCGCAGCTCGACTTCCTCGCCACCCGCGCACTCCTCCTCACACGTCAGTTGCCGCCGCTGCCGGCCGAGTATCCCAATCAGACGCTCAGGGTGCACCTGACGTTCGAGTACCAGCGATGATCCTGATTCCACGCTTGCTCGCCGGTCTGGCGTTGGCTGCGGCCGCCGTGGTCGTCGTGACGTCGGCGCAGACGCCTGCACCCGGTGCCGCCGCTCAGCCGCCGCAACAGCCCGGCGATGTCGGCATCGTCATCACCGGCGACCGCGGCCAGCCGCCCCGTCTGGCCGTGCCCGACTTCATCGCGGCGAGCGCCGATGTGGCCGAGGTCGCGACGCGCGCTGGCGCAGGTGCTCTACGACGACCTCGCGTTCGAGGGCGAGTACGACCTGATTCCGCGCGACACCTACGCCTCGATTCCAGCCGCGACGCTCGTTTGCCGACGCGCCTTTCGACCGCTGGCGCGAGCTGGGCGCCGACGGCCTGCTCATCGGCATCGGTCACGAAGACTGGCGCCACCATCAAGGTAGAGATGCGGCTCTTCGACGTGCGTTCGCGCCGCCAGATCCTGGGCCGCGAGTACAGCGGATCGGCCGACCAACCCGCGCCTCTACGCGCACACCATGTCCGACGAAATCCACGACACGCAGAGTGCGCTCAAGGGCGTGGCCCGCACGCAAGCTCACCTTCTCGTCGGACCGCGTGCGCGACCGGGCCAACAACACCGTCGAGTCGCGCAACGTGAAGGAGATTTTCATTGCCGACTACGACGGCGCGAACCAGCGCCGGGTCACGGTGAACCGCCAGTTGAACGTCTTCCCGTCGTGGTCGCCCGACGGGCGGGCCATCGCCTACACCTCGTACCGGCGCGGCTATCCCGACATCTTCATCTCGCTCATCTACCAGGGCACGATGGAAACGCCGACCAACGGCGTCGGCCAGAACTGGCTGCCGGCCTTCTCGCCCGACGGCACGAAGATCGCGTTCACGTCCAACCGCGACGGCAACTCCGAGATCTACGTGATGAACCGCGATGGCTCAGGGCTGCGCCGGCTCACCAACCACCCGGCCATCGACTCGACGCCGACCTGGGCGCCGTCGGGCGGCCAGATCGCCTTTGCCTCCGACCGCACCGGCGCGCCGCAGATCTGGGTGGTGAGCGCCGATGGCCTCGATCTGCGCCGGCTCAGCTCGGAGTCGTACGCCGACCGGCCCACCTGGTCGCCGGCCCCGTACAACGAGATCGCGTTTGCGGCGCGCACCGGCTCGCGCTTCGACATCAAGATCTACGAGGTCGACAAGGGCACCACGCGCCAGATCACCTTCGGCGAGGGCAGCAACGAGAGCCCGGCGTGGGCGCCGAGCGGCCGGCATCTCGCGTTCATGTCGACGCGCAACGCCCGCGCCAGCCAGATCTTCACGGTGCGGCGCGACGGCAAGAACCTCAAGCAGATCACGCGTGACGGCAACAACTTCACGCCCAACTGGTCGCGCTAGACGCGACCGGCACGACGGCGGGCGACGACAACTCGTGACGAAGACGACGGAGACAGGAGCTGGACGATGACGCGCATGCGCAGGTTGGGGATGTTCGTGGGAGTGGCGCTGGTGACCGTGACGGTTGCCTGCGGCAAGAAGCCGCCGACGGTGGAGCGCCCGATGCCGCCGCCGGCCGACACGACGGGCACGGCGATGGGCAACACGCCCGCGCCGCCGGCGCCGGAGCCGCCTCTGCCCGAGCCGCGCGGTCGTGACGCCGACGGTGTCGCCGGAAGGCGCGATCGGCAGCAAGAACCTCGACGATCTGAATCGTGAGTCGCCACTCGCGCCGGTCTACTTCGCGCTCGACAGCTTCGAGGTATCGGCTGAGGGGCGAGCCGTGCTGCAGGCCAGCGCTCAGGTGCTGCGGCAGCAGCCGACGTGGCAGGTCACGGTCGAAGGCCACTGCGACGAGCGCGGCACCGCGGAATACAATCTGTCGTTGGGCGAACGGCGCGCCGTGGCCGCCAAGACCTACCTGGTGTCGCTCGGCGTGGCCGCCGAGCGGCTGCGGACGGTGAGCTACGGCAAGGAATTCCCGTTCGACCCCGGCCATGACGAATCCGCCTGGGGCAAGAACCGCCGGGCCCATTTCGTGATCACCGCGAAGTGATCCGCGGGCGTGACCGCGTGATGAATCCTGTATGCTGACGGAAGGTGCATGATGACCGGAACTGCTTTTCGCATCGCCGTGGTGGCCGGCCTGCTCGTGGGCGGCGCGACGCCCGCGTTGGCCCAGCGCCGCGAGATGCAGCAGATGGCCGCTGACATCCGCATCCTGCAGGAGCAGACCCAGCTCCTGCAGAACGCGCTCGTCGGGCTCACCGACGCGCTCAAGGCCGTCAACGCCCGCGTCGATGAACAGACCGGCGTGAACCGCAAGGCATTTGCCGACGCCAAACTGCAAGCCGACGCCATGGGCGGCGATGTGCGCGTCGTGCGCGAACGCGTCGATGACACCAACGTGCGCATCACCTCGCTGTCGCAGGAGGTCGAGGCGCTGCGTCTGGCCATTCCGCCGATGGCGACCATGACCGTGCAGGTCGATCCGGCGGCCGCCAGCGGCCTGCCGGGCGACCCGGCCGGCGGCACTGCCCCACCCGTCGCCGGCGCGCCCGGTACCGCGCCGCCGCCGGTGGCGCCGCCCGCGACCGCGGGTGCCCCTGCCCCGCCGATCACGGCCGGGTCGCCGATGCGGGTCTACGAAACGGCGTGGGCCGACTACACGGCCGGCAATTTCGACCTGGCGATCGAAGGCTTCAACGGCTACGTGCGATCGTTTCCGCGCAGCGAGTCCGCCGACAACGCGCAGTACTACGTCGGCGAGAGCTACTTCCAGCGAGGTAAACTCGCCGAGGCGGTGGAGGCTTTCTCGCGCGTGATCTCCACCTATCCCAAGAGCGACGTGCTTGGGTGTGGCCTATTACAAGCGCGGCTTGTGCTTCGAGCGGCTCAATCAGCCGGATCGCGCGCGCGAGTCGTACGACTACGTCGTCAAGACCCTTGCCGACAGCGACGCCGGTCGCTTGGCCAAGCAGCGGCTCGACGCCCTGAACCGCGCGCGCCCCCAGTAGCCGCGCACCCCGCGCGACTGGCGCCGTTTTTCTTCGAGGACATCGACACCATGGGCAGTGTGAACAAGGTCATTCTGGTTGGCAATCTGGGACGTGACGCCGAACTGCGCGCCACGCCGAGCGGCGCGTCGGTGGCGAACTTCAGCATCGCCACCACCGAGAACTGGACCGGCAAGGACGGCCAGAAGCAGGAAAAAACCGAATGGCACCGGATCGTGCTGTGGGGCAAGACGGCTGACACGCTGCAGCCCTATCTCACCAAGGGCAAGCAGATCTACCTGGAGGGCCGGCTGGAAACGCGCCAGTGGGAGAAGGACGGCCAGAAGCACTACACCACCGAGGTGAAGGCCGACAAGGTGGTGCTGCTCGGCGGCGGAGCCGGCCGCGGTGATCGCGGCGACAGCGGCAGTGGCGGCGGCTACAACGAACCGATGGGCCAGCCGGCTGGTGCCATCACCGACGACGACATTCCGTTCTAGGGGTTGGGGGCTGGGCATGCACCAGTCCCGCTGATGCGAACGGGCTTTTCGATCTCAGCCTGGACTGGTCACCACGTAGCTGGACGCGGCGCGCCCTAGCCCCTAGTCCCCAGCACCCAAGCCCCTACGTTCCCTGCCGTCCGTACCGGTCTTCGAGCCGCACCACGTCGTCGGTGTCGGCTGTGGATACTTCGAACACGTCGCTGTCTTCGAGCGCCGTCATGCGGTGCACGGTCGGCGGCGTGACGTGCACGGCATCGCCGGGGCCGAGTTCTTTGGCCACGAGCACGCCGTCGACCTGGTGCTCGAACAGGATCTTCCCCGCCCAGACGAAGATCGTCTCGTCCTTGCGGTTGTGGTACTGCAGGCTGAGGGCGTGCCCCTTGTTCACGTGGATCACCTTGCCGACATAGCGGTCGGTCTGGGCCCACCAGAGTTCGTAGCCCCAGGGCTTCTCCACGCGCTTCAACGTCTCGGTCACGGTTCTCGTTCTCCTCGGCTCGATTGTCTCACGACCGCATCAGCGGCCATCGGGCCCGCGGTCCACCGCGGCGAGCGCGCCGAGCAGATGCTGCTCCACGTCGCCGGCGGTGGCCAGGCGGAGCGTTCCGCCGGCCATACGCCGCGCCGCTCCGACCTGAAGGCCTTCAACGATCCGGCGCACCACCGGAATGGCCGATGGCGTCATGCTGAACTCACGGAAGCCGAGGCCCACGAGCAGGCCGATGAGCGACTGGATCCGACGCCATCTCTCCACAGACCGACGCCGGAATACCGGCGCGGCTGGCGGCGCGGCGCACCAGGCGCAGCAGGCGGATCACCGCGGGATGGAGGGGCTGGTAGAGCCCCGACACGCGCTCATCAGTGCGATCGACGGCCAGCGTGTACTGAATCAGGTCGTTGGTGCCCACCGTGAAGAAGGCCGACTCCTTGCGCCAGCAGGTCGGCGGCCAGCGCCGCCGACGGCACTTCCACCATGGCCCCGACGGCAACCGGCACGCCGGCATAGCCGACCCGCTCCGCGGCGTCGCGCATCAGCGCCGTCGCGCCGCGCATTTCCTCCACCGACGTCACGAACGGGAACATCACGCGCAGCCGGCCGGCCGGGGCCGCCCGTAACAGGGCGCGCAACTGGGTCATCAACACCTCGGGCCGCGCCAGGCCCAGGCGCAAGCCGCGTAGACCGGGTCGGGTATCCCGCCGCTCGCGCGATGCCCATGGGCCGGGTTGCCGCTCGTCGAGGTCGAAGGTGCGGACGGTGACCGGGCGCGGGGCCAGCGAGGCCAGCAGCTCCGCGATAGATCTCGACCTGCTGCTGCTCGTTCAGATGATCCGCGGCGCGGCCGGCGAGCAGGAACTCGGACCTGAACAGGCCGACCCCTTCGGCGCCGGCCTCGATCACGGCCGGCACATCGTCGAGGCGCTCGAGATTGGCTTCGAGTCGAATGGCCACGCCGTCGGCGGTCATGGCGGCCCGTGGCGGCCCGGCCGGCGGCCGAGCCACCGGCGCGCCGCGCCGCGCCGGAGCCTGGCGCCGGGCCGCCTCGATGTGCGCGGCCGACGGGTCGATGATGACGACGCCCGGTCGCGCCGTCGATGATGACCGCTGTGCCCGGCCGCACGCGCCGGCTGACATCCCGCAGGCCCACCACCGCCGGCACCTTCAGCGAGCGCGCCAGGATGGCGGTGTGGTGGGTGCGCCCGCCGGCGTCGGTCACGAAGCCCAGCACCCGCGACCAGTCCATCTGCGCGGCGAGCGAGGCGGTCAGCTCGTCGGCCACGAGCACGGCCGGGCCGTCGACTTCGTGCAGCAGGTCGCTGGTCCACCCGCTGGCGCGACGCAGGTTCATGCGCACGCGCCCGGCCACGTCGGCCAGGTCGCTGTCGCGTTCGCGCAAATACGGATCTTCGACCGTGGCGAACACGGCGCACAGCTCTTCGTAGGCCCGGTGCACCGCCCAGGCGGCGTTGACCCGCTCGTCACGGATGATCGCCTGGGCCCGCCCAAGGAACATCGAGTCGTCGAGAATCAGCAACTGCGCGTCGAAGAGCGGCGCCAGCTCGTGGCCGGGCCCGTGCGCGAGCCGGTCGCGGATCTCCTGCAGCTGCGTGTGGGAGCGTTCGCGCGCGCGGTCGAGGGTCTGGAGTTCGTCGTCGACGCGGTCTGGAGCAATCGGGAAACGCACCACGTCGGCATGGCCGGTGAGCACCACGGCGCGGCCCACGACCACGCCGGGTGACACCGGAATGCCGGTCAGGCGCTCCACGTGTCCTCGCCGAAGCCGGTGCGGACCAGCGCCGCCAGCGATTGCAGCGCGTCGGCCTCGTCGATGCCGTCGGCGCTGATGGTAATCACCGCGCCCTTGGCGGCGGCGAGCAGCAAGATGCCCATGATGCTCTTGCCGTCGACCTGCCGGCCGTCACGCGTCACGCGCACCTTCGACCGGAACCGGCCGGCCAGTTGCACGAATCTCGCCGCGGCCCGGGCATGCAGGCCGAGCTGGTTCACGATCGTCACGGTTTCGGTCATCACGCGCCTTGATCTCCTGTGCTGCCGCCGAGCAAGTCCGAGGCGACCCAAATGGCATTACGTCCGTGCTCGCGAATCTGACGCGCGGCATCGAGCAGATCCGACGTGCCGGCGACACTCGCGAGCCTGATGAGCATGGGCAGATTGACGCCGGTCACGACCTCGATCTTGCCCGGCTCGAGGAAGGTGATGCCGAGGTTGGCGGGCGTGCCGCCGAACATGTCGGTGACGATCAGCACGCCGTCGGCACCGGCCACCGAGGCGACGGCGGCGGCGATCTCCTGCCGCGCGTCCTGCACGTCTTCGTGCCAGCCGATCGACACGGCCCGCATGTGCGGCTGATCGCCGACGATGGTCTCGGCCGCGTTCACGAGCTCCGCGGCCAGCTGTCCGTGGGTGACGACCACCACGCCGATCATGGGGTGACCTTCTCCCGTCCGGCATCCCGGTGACGCACCCGGGCGGTGACGCCCTTTCGTGCCGCCCAGGGCGCGTCTGAGCGCCTCGGCCACGTAGACCGAGCGATGGCGGCCGCCGGTGCAGCCAATCGCGACCGTGAGGTAGCTCTTGCCCTCGGCCACGTAGTGCGGCACCAGGAACTTCAGGAACGACGTGAGCCGCTTCAGCAACTCACCGGTGGCGGGCTGCGCCTCGAGGAAGTCGGCCACCGGCCGGTCGCGGCCGGTCTGAGCGCGCAGCGTGGGCACGAAGTGAGGATTCGGCAGGAAGCGCACGTCGAAGACCAGATCGGCCCCGAGCGGCAGGCCGTGCTTGAAGCCGAAGCTCTCGAACGTGAGCACCAGCGTGGCACGGGTCTTCCGGTCGTGGGACAGGCCGAGGAACACCTGCCGCAGCTCGTGCACCGTGAGGTCCGAGGTGTCGACGATCTCGTCGGCCATCGCGCGGATGCGCCGCATCTTCCGCCGCTCGAGGGCGATGGCGTCGCTGATCGGCTCGTCGGGCGCGAGGGGATGCGGCCGCCTGGTTTCGCTGAAGCGACGGTGCAGGGCGGCCGGACTCGCCTCGAGGAAGATGAGGGCGGGCGGCATATCGGCCGACGCCCGCAGCCGCGCGTAGACGTCGGGGAACGCTGAAAGGAACTCGCGCTCGCGGATGTCGACCACGACCGCGACCTTGGCCAGGGCTTCCTCGCGCCGGTGCAGCGCATGCAGGTTGGGCAGGAGCGCCACGGGCAGGTTGTCGACGCAGTAGTAACCCAGGTCCTCCACCGCATGGATGGCCTGCGACTTGCCAGCGCCGGACAAACCCGTGATGACCAGGAAGTCGGCCCGTGACGGGCGCGCGCTCAGTTTCGGCTTCGCTCGCGTCATGCCGGGCCTCCCCCCTCGAAATCGTCCAGGTCCTCGGCGTCGTCGTGCTGAGGATGGCTTCCGGCACGCTCGAGCCGCCGGTCGAGCGCGGCCACGAAATCGCGGGCCGTGTGCACGCCGCGGGCCCGCAGCAACTGGTTGCGCGCCGCCACCTCCACGAGCGTTGCCACGGTGCGGCCGGGAGCCACGGGCATGGTGACCTTGGGAATGCGCAAGCCAAGCAAGTCGTGATAGACGTCGTCGAGCCCGAGCCGGTCGTAGCTGCGGGCCGTGTCCCAGCGCTCGAGCTCGACCACGAACTCGATGCGCTTCGACAGCCGGGTCGAGGCCACGCCGAAGATCTCGCGCACGTTGATCAGCCCGAGCCCGCGGATCTCCATGAAGTAGCGTGTCGCCACCGGCGCCGTGCCGATGACCACGGTCTCGGCGCGCCGTCGCACCTCCACGGCATCGTCGGCGACCAGGCGATGACCGCGGCCGATGAGGTCGAGCGAACATTCACTCTTGCCGATGCCGCTCTCGCCGATGAGCAGCACCCCGAGCCCGAGCACGTCCATCAGCACGCCGTGCACCACCTCGCGCGAGGCCAGCCGGTCCTCGAGCAGGGCCATCAGCTTGCCGATGGCCAGCGGCGTCGAGATCGACGTGCGCAGCAGCGGCACGCCGGCGCGGTCGGCCTCCTCGGCCACTTCCTGTGGCAGCGGCAGCGCGCTCGTCACCAGCACGCACGGGATGCTGGCGGCGAACGACCGGGCGAGCACGTCGGTGCGCGCGGCCGAGGCGAGGCTCTGCAGGTGGCGCACCTCGCTGTCGCCGTAGATCAGCACCCGGCCCGGCTGTAGATACTCGTGATAGCCGGCCAGGGCGAGGCCGGTCTTCTGGATGTAGGGACTGGTCACGGCGCGGTCGAGGCCAGACGCGCCGGCCAGCAGCTCCACGCCGAAGCCGATCAGATCTCCGCGACCGCGGAGCAGGTGTCCCACCGTGACGACGGGCGGAGGCGGCATGGCGTCGGGCAGAAAGCTAGTAGAGAACCTTGCGCTGGTTGGAGGTCGGGATGCGAAGCTCTTCGCGGTACTTCGCGATGGTGCGGCGCGCCAGCACCAGTCCTTCCCGCTGCAGAATGCTCACGATCTTCGAGTCGCTGAGCGGTTTGCGCGGATCTTCGGCTTCGATGATCTTACGGATGCGCGATTTGATCGTCACCGACGACACGGCATCGCCGAACGAGCTGCTGATGCCGCTGTGGAAGAAGTACTTCATCTCGAACACGCCTTGCGGCGTGTGCATGTACTTGTTGGTCACGACGCGGCTCACGGTCGACTCGTGCATGCCGATGTCGTTGGCGACGTCGCGCAGCACCAGCGGCCGCAGGTGTTCGATGCCGTGGTCGAGGAAGTCGCGCTGGAAGTTGATGATGCTGGTGGCGACCTTCTGGATGGTCTTCTGGCGCTGCTCCACCGACTTCAGCAGCCAGCGTGCCGCATTGAAGCGTTCCTTCACGTAGGTGCGGGTGTCGGCGTCGGACTGATCCTTGTCGAGCAGGCGCTTGTAGGACGAGCTGATGCGCAGCTGCGGCAGGCCGTCGTCGTTGAGCACGGCCACGTACTGATCGTCGACTTTCACGATGTAGACGTCCGGCATCACGTACTCGGGCTGGCGCTGGTTGTAGCGCGCCCCGGGCTTCGGGTCGAGATGGCGGATGACCTCGATGTGCTCCTTCAGCTCCTCGATGCTCATGCCCATCTTGCGCGAGAGTTCGGGGATCTGGTGGTTCTGCAGCAGCCTGAGGTGTTCGGTGACGATGCGTTCCGTGGCGGTGCCCTCGAGGCCCAGGGCCCGGAGCTGCAGCGTGAGGCACTCCTGCAGGTCGCGCGCGGCCACGCCCGTGGGGTCGAAGGTCTGCACCAGGCGCAGGGCCTGCTCCACGCCTTCGATCGGCCAGGGGCCCATCTGGGCGATCTCGCTCACCGATGCGACCAGTTCGCCGCTGTCGTCCAGGTTGCCGATGATGGCCGTGCCGATGGCGCGCTCCACGGGGTCGTCGGTCTTGAGGGAGAGCTGCCATTCCAGGTGATCGGTCAGCGACGAGGCGGTCGACAGGGTGTTCTCGATCGGCGGCAACTCCTTCACCTCGGTCGGCACGCGCGACCGGTAGCCGTCGTCGAGGTACTCGCTGAAGTCAGTACTCGTAGTCGTTGTCTTCCCAGTTGTCGGCTTTGCCCTCGGGGCGCTGGGCGTCCTGCTCGTCGGCCTTGTCGGTGGCGGGCTGGGCCTCGGAAGCCTGCAGGTCCTCGGACGGGATCTCTTCGAGCAGGGGGTTCTCGACACACTCCTGGTTGAGCATGTCGGCGAGCTCCAGCGTCGACATCGGCAGCAGCTTGATAGCCTGCTGGAGCGATGGCGTCAGGATGAGCTTCTGAGAGAGCTTCGCCTGGAGCTTCTGGTGAATGGCCATGGAAACGGTGCCGGACGACCGGCGTGTGGACCCTTGCCCACAAGAGATTCTAGCAGCCGATTGCAAGAATCATGACAAGTATCGGCCGGAAATCAGTCGAGCCTGAAGTCGTGCCCGAGGTAGATCCGCCGTACGTCGTCGTCCGAGGCCAGGGCGGCCGGGGTGCCGGTCTTGAAGATGGCGCCGTCGTTCACGATGTAGGCCCGGTCGGTGATCTTCAGGGTCTCGCGCACGTTGTGGTCGGTGATGAGCACCCCGATGCCCCGGGCCTTGAGGTGGAAGATGATCTGCTGGATATCGGTGACGGCGATCGGGTCGATGCCGGCAAACGGCTCGTCGAGCAGGATGAAGCGCGGGTTCATCACCAGGGCGCGCGTGATCTCGGCGCGGCGCCGTTCCCCGCCCGACAGCGTGTAGGCGGCAGCCTTGGCGAGATGGGTCAGCCCCAGTTCGGCGAGCAGTTCGCCGAGCCTGGCCCGGCGCTCGGCCCTGCTCAGTGGCAGGGTCTCGAGGATGGCGAGCAGATTCTGCTCCACGGTGAGACCGCGAAAGATCGACGGTTCTTGCGGCAGGTAGCCGATGCCCTTCCGGGCCCGGACGTACATCGGGTCGTCGGTGACGTCGTGTTCGTCGAGGAGCACGCGGCCCTGGTCGGGCGCGACCAGGCCCACCGTCATGTAGAAGGTGGTGGTCTTGCCGGCGCCGTTCGGACCGAGCAGGCCGACCACTTCACCGGCGCTGATGTCGAGGCTGACCCCGCGCACGACCGTGCGGCCGCCGTAGGACTTGGTGAGGGCGTCGGTGCGCAGGGTGGCCATGGAGGCGGGATTCACGGGGGTGGCGGCAGGCATTGGCCGCCGCCTTTCGTCACGGTGCGCGTGGCCTGATTGCCGTCGACGATGAGCTTACCGGCCGTGCCGAAGAAGGTCAACGTGCGGCCGGTCGTGACGCGGCACTCTTCGGTGAACTGCACAGGCGCGCCAGTGAAGACGTAGCGCTCGTCATCGGCGTGATAGGTGAGGCGGTCGGCCCGTGCGTCGCGGGCCGCCACGCGGGCCACGACCGCACCGTAGCCTTCGATGCGCTCGAGGGCGCGCCCCGGGCTGGCGAGGATGAGCGCGATGCGGCCGGCCGTGAGGTCGCCCTGCGGCCCGTTGACCTGCGCGTTCTTGGTGTAGGTGACCGTGCGGGCGGCCTCGTCGTAGGCCATCTGGTCGCCACGGGCGATGGTGCCGCGGGAGCCCGGGGCGGAGGTGGCGGAGGCCGGCGGTTGCAGGCTCAGCGTGGAGGTGACGCCGCCAGTGGCCGTGAGGTCGCCGCGCTGCTCGTCGAGCACGATCCGCTCGGCGCGGATGTTGGTGTCGCCCTGCCAGAGCCGCGCCCGGCCGCTGTAGATGGCCGTGCGCGCCTCGCTGTCGTACTCCAGGGCGGCAGCGCTGGCGATGAGCGGCTGCGCGCCGTCGAGCAGGGCCGGCGTGCGCGCCGTGCCGCTGCCGCCGCGGTCGGCGGCGGGTTGCATCACGCTCGACACGGCGCCGGTGGCGGTCACGGCGTTGGTGGCCAGGCCGATCGTGATGGCCGTGGCATCCACGCGCAGGCCGGTGTCGGTCACGCTCGGCGGCGGCACGCCGTCGGCGCTCACGAGCTCGAGGCGGTCGCCGACCATGAAGTAACGCGCCTCGGCGGCCGTGGCGTGCAGTGACCCGTCGTCGAACCGCGTCTCGCCGATGAAGGTGGCGCGCTCGGCCACGCCACTGGGGGCGAGCGCCAGGGTCAGGGTGGCGGAGCGCGCCTGACGCGCCGGGGCGGTGCGCGCCGTGCCGCCTTCGCGGAAGTCGACGCCCCCGCTGAACCGCATCGACGTCAGGCCCGCGCCTGCGGCCCCGTCGCCCGTGAGCTCGGCGGCACGGATCGTCCGCGCCGGCGCGCTGCCTTGCGCGGGCAGCGTGACGAGGAGCCGCTCGCGCGCCACGAGGCTCGTGATGGCGCCATCGGGGCCCAGCGACAGGTCGACCCATTCGGCGGCCAGGCGTTGCCCGGTGCCGGCCCCGCCAGGGCCGGCGAGGGTGATCACGGCCTGGCCGGCCAGGGTGGCGTGCTGCACCGTGCGGCCGTCGTCGGCGTAGTCGAGATTGATGTCGCGGGCCCGCAGGGCCCGCAGCGTGCCCATGCCTTCCCCGCCGGTGATCACGCCGTTGCCGCGCAGCTCGAGCGCATCGGGTTCGTCGCGGTCGGGCAGCAGGTAGACCATCACTTCGTCGGCGGTGATGGTCTGGCTCGGCCGGGTAATCCGCGCGTCGCGTTCGAGCCGCAGGAACCGATCGCGTCGGGCCTCGCCAAAGGCGCCCGCGCGGATGTCCATGTCGCCGTCGGCGGCGTTCCCGGCGACGTGCACCACCGACTTGTCGAGCAGCCACATGGTGTCGCGGTTCTTGTCGTAGGTGAAACCCACGCCGGCGCCCTTGGTGCCGCCGCGGGTGAAGGCGACCGGGCCGGGCGCGCGCACGATGCCTTCGCCGTCGGCGTAGCTGGCCGTGTCGGTGTTGGCCACGAGCCCGTCGGAGGCGGTGAGCACGACCGCGCCGGTCATGAGCACCGAGGCCTTGTCGGTGCCCACGTTGCCCTCCTTCGCGGCCACGGTGAAGCTGCGGCCATTGCGGTTGGGCACCCGCACCGTGAGGTCGGACGCCACCGTGCGGCCGTCCTTGAACGTGGTCTGATCCTTGAAGTCGATCGCGAACTCCTCGCGATCGCGGGTGCTCTGGGCGGCCTCGCCCTTGCGTGACCTTCGAGACCACCTGCTCGGCCAGGGGCGTCACGGGCGGAGCCGCCATCGGGACGCGGCGGGTGCCAGTGGCCCAATAGGTGCCGCCCGCCACCGCCACGGCCACCACACCAGCGACGAGGCGCGCGCGGCGTTGCCACGAGGTCATTCCACAGGGTCCTCAACCCATGGTGCCGGATCGATTCCGGCGGCGCAAGGCACCCTCACGGCGTGCGCCGGGCGTCCGACAGGCGCAGCTCGGTGTAGGTGGCGCCGTTGAACTCGTTCTGTTCGAGACCGTAGGCCACCTCGAGGGCGCCGCTGCCGCCGGCCATCACCGGCTCCTTGTCCACGCTGTTCCAGGCAATGGCGCGGAAGGTGCGTCCGCGCTGCCGGAGGGACATCTTCAGATGCCGCTCCTTGAGCCGGCGCGGACCGTCGACGACGTCGACCGGTCCGGCCGTGAAGAGCGGCTTCGGGTTGCCGAGGCCGAACGGCGCCATCGCCATCAGGTCGGCGACGAAGGCCGGCGTGATGCCGTCGAAGTCGAGCGGGCCGTCGAGATGCAGATTGGGACGGAGGTCGTCGGGGCCCAGATGCGCGTGCGCGTAGTCGTTCACGGCGCGCCGGAACGCCGGGATGCGCGCGGCCTCGAGCTGCAGGCCCGCGGCCTGCTTGTGTCCGCCGAAACGCTGCAGCAGCGGCGCGCACGACTCGAGCGCGGCCAGCACGTCGAAGCCGGGGATGCTGCGGCACGAGCCGTGGGCCACGCCGTCTTCGATCGACAGCACGATGGCCGGCCGGTAGAAAGCGTCGACCAGCTTCGAGGCCACGATGCCGATCACGCCGCGATGCCATCCTTCCCCGCCGACCACGAGCACGGTGTGGGCGCCCACGTCGGGGTCGGTCTCGACTGCCTTGCGCGCCGCCGTCACGATGTCGGCTTCTTCGGCGCGGCGCCGCGTGTTCTCGGCGTCGAGCTGCTGGGCCAGGGCGGTGGCCTCGGCCGCGAGCGACTCGTCGGAGGCGAGCAGCAGCCGGGTGGCGATGTCGGCCGTGGACATGCGGCCGGCGGCGTTGATGCGCGGCGCCACCATGAAGCCGATGTGATAGCTGTCGATGGTCTTGCCGGCCAGGCCCGACACGTCGAGCAGCGCGCGCAGGCCCACCTTGTGCGGGCCGCTTGGTGAGCTGCTCGAGGCCGAGCTTGGCGATGACGCGATTCTCGCCCACGAGCGGCACCACGTCGGCCAGCGTGCCGATGGCCGCGATCTTCACGAACGCGCTCAGCCAGTTGTCGTGGCCGGTCTTCTGACACAGCCCCTGCACGAGCTTCAAGGCCACGCCGACGCCGGCGAGGTTCTTGTCGGGATAGCGGACAATCGAGGCGCTTCGGGTTGACCACGGCGAGCGCCTGCGGCAGTTCGTGGTCGGGCTCGTGGTGGTCGGTGATGATGAGATCGATGCCCAGCTCGCGCGCCCGCCGGGCCGCATCGGGGGCGCGGATGCCGCAGTCGACCGAGACGATCACCTGCGCGCCGTCGGCGTGCAGGCGGTCGATGGTGGCCGGCTGCAGGCCGTAGCCGTCACGCAGCCGCTCCGGAATGAAGTGCGTCACGTCGGCGCCCATCAGCTCGAGCGCGCGGCGCAGAATCACCGTGGAGGTGACCCCGTCGACGTCGTAGTCGCCGTGCACGACGATCCGTTCGCGCCGGCTGGTGGCGGCGAGCAGGCGGTCCACGGCGGGCCCGAGGTCGGTGAGCAGCCACGGGTCGAGCAGGTGCGAAAGCGAGGGCTTCAGGAAGCGCGCGGCCTGCTCGGGCTCGGTGTGCCCGCGGATGGCGAGCAGGCGGGCGATGACCGGCGACAGACCGAGAGCGGCCTGGAGCCGCACGGCCGCCGCCTCGTCGCACGGGCGCGACTTCCAGACCAGGGGTGGCGCCACGCGATCAGGCCTCGACGAGGCCGACCTGGCCCATCCGGCGGAACTTCTGGTAGCGCTGCTCGAGGCGGTCGTCCGAACTGAGCGCGCCGACCTCGGCGAGCGCCACGCCGATGGCGGCATCGAGGGACGCACCGGCGGCCGCCGGATCGCTAGTGCGCGCCGCCCGGCGGCTCGGGCACGATCTGGTCGATGATGCCCAGGCCGAGCAGATCCGGCGCGGTGATCTTGAGCGCTTCGGCGGCCTGCATCTTCCGGTTCGTGTCGCGCCACAAGAGCGCCGCGCAGCCCTCGGGCGGAATCACGCTGTAGATCGCGAACTCGTGCATCAGGATGCGGTCGCCCACGGCGATGCCGAGCGCGCCGCCGCTGCCGCCCTCGCCGTGCACCACCACGACGATCGGCACGTCGAGCACCGCCATCTCGCGCAGGTTCACGGCAATGGCCTCGGCCACGCCGCGCTCTTCCGATTCGATGCCGGGATACGCCGCCGGGCGTGTCGACGAAGCACACGACCGGCCGGCCGAACTTCTCGGCCAGCTGCATCGCGCGCAAGGCCTTGCGGTAGCCCTCGGGCCGGGCGTAGCCGAAGTTGCGGTAGATCTTCTGCTTGGTGTCGCTGCCCTTCTGGTGGCCCACCACCATCACGGGCGCGCCGTGAAAGACCGCCGGCCCGGCGACGATGGCGTGGTCGTCGGCGAAGCGCCGGTCGCCGCGGATCTCGACGAAGTCGGTGAACAACTGCTCGACGTAGTCGAGGGTGGTCGGCCGGGCCGGATGGCGCGCCACCAGCACGCGCTGCCAGGGCGTGAGGTGGGCGTAGAGCTCCAGCCGGATCTCGCGGATGCGGTCGTGCAGGCGCGCGATGTCGCGCAGCCGGTCGGTGGTGCGCCGGCAGCATCGAGAGCGCCTCGATCTCCTTCTGCAGCACGCCGATGGGTTCTTCGAACTCGAGCAGGTCAGCCATGGATGTCGTCTATTGCAGCACAACCGAGCCGGCGCCGCACAGCCGCTCGACGGCGGAGATGAGCTGCTCGGACGGCCGCACGCGAATCTGGGTCGTGACGTCGGCCCGCACCCGCAGCGTGCGGTGCTCGTGGGCGACCTCGACCTCGAGCACGATCGGCCGGTCGCCCTGATGCTGGGCGAACACGTCCCACAGCGCCTCGAGGGTCGAGCGCGAATGGGTGCCGGTGCGCAAATGGATGCTCACGGCCCGAGCCAGGCGCTCGCGCAGCGTCTCGAGCCTGAACATGCCGGTGGCCTGGAAGCGCGACGACTCGTCGTCGCGTTCGAACTTGCCCTGCACGAGCAGCAGCGTGCCCGGCTCGATGAACTGCCGGAAGCGGCCGTAGGTTTCGGGGAAGACCACCACTTCGACCGAGCCCTGCGCGTCTTCGAGCATGAAGACGGCCATGGCGTCGCCCTTCTTGGTCTTGAGCGCGCGCACGCTGGCCACGATGCCGCCGACCGCCACCTCCTCGAGCGCCAGCTTCCCGGGCGCGCCGTCTTCGGTGACGGGAAGTTCGGAGAGCATCAGGTCGCCCACTGAGCGGGCCCCGAACGCCTTGAGGTCGTGCAGGTGCCGGTCCACGGGGTGGCCGCTCAGGTAGAGTCCGAGTGCCTCCTTCTCGTTGGCCAGCCACTCCATCTCGGACCAGGCCGGACCGTCGCTGACCGGCCCTTCGGAAGGGCCCGATGCGGACGGCGTCGCCTCGCCGAAGAGATTGGCCTGCCCCTGCTCGCGGTCGCGCTGCACGCGGGCGCCGTGCTCGATGGCCGCGTCGATAGCCCGCATGAGGCGAGCCCGGCCGACGGCCGGGGCGAGGGGCGCCACGCCGGACACATGCAGCAGGCCGTCGCAGGCGCCGCCCTTCACCAGCGCTTCGAAGACGCGGCGGTTGGCGATGCGCAGGTCGAGTTCCTCGGCCAGCTCGTGCAGCGACGTGATGCGCCCGAGCCGGGCCCGCACCTCGATGATGGCCTGGATCGCGCCCTCGCCCAGGCCCTTGATGGCCGTGAGCCCGAAGCGCACGCCCTCGGGCACGACCGAGAAGTGCTGCTGGCTTTCGTTCACGTCGGGCGGCAGCACGGCGATGCCGCGTTCGCGGCTCTCGGTGATGTAGAGCGCGAGTTTGTCGGTGTTGGCGGCCTCGATGGTCAGCAGGGCCGCGGCGAAGTGCCGCGGGTAGTTGGCCTTGAGATACGCCGTCTGGTAGGCCAGGAAGGCGTAGGCCGTCGAGTGCGACTTGTTGAAGCCGTAGCCCGCGAAGTACTCCATCAACTCGAAGATCTTCGTGGCCTTCTTCTCGGCGATGCCTTTGGCCTTGGTGCCGGCGAGGAAGGCCTCGCGCTGCTTGGCCATGACCTTGGGGTCCTTCTTGCCCATGGCCTTGCGCAGCACGTCCGACTGGCCCAGCGTGAAGCCGGCCAGCACCGAGGCGATGCGCATCACTTGTTCCTGATACGCGATGACGCCGTAGGTATCGGCCAGGATCGGTTCGAGCGCGGCCAGGTCGTACTTGACCTCGGTCTTGCCCTGCTTACGCGCCACGTAGTCGTCGACCATGCCGCTCTTGAGCGGGCCCGGCCGGTAGAGCGCGTTCAAGGCGATCAAGTCGTCGAGGCGCTGCGGCTTGGATTTCCGCAGCAGCTCGCGCATGCCCGAGCTCTCGAACTGGAAGATGCCGAAGGTCTGGCCGTCGCAGAAGACCTGGTAGGTCTTGGGATCGTCGAGCGGCACGGCATCGATGTCGAGCACCACGTGTTCGGTGCGCGTGATCTCGGTGAGCGCGTCCTGGATGAGCGTGAGCGTGCTCAGGCCGAGGAAGTCCATCTTCAGCAGGCCGACGCGCTCGACCTCCTTCATGGCCCACTGGGTCGTGATTTCGTCGCGGTTGCTCTTGTAGAGCGGCGCGTAGTCGGTAATCGGTCCGGGCGCGATGACCACCCCGGCCGCGTGCACGCCGGCGTTGCGTGACATGCCCTCGAGCCGCTGCCCCATGTCGAGCACGTCGCGCACGCGCGGGTCCTTGTCGCGCATGTCGCGCAGCACGGGATTCTCGGCCAGCGCCTTGGCCAGGGTCATGTCGAGGGCCGGCGGGATCTGCTTGGCGATGCGGTCGACGTCGGCGTAGGCGAGATCCATCACGCGGCCGACGTCGCGGATCACCGCCTTGGCCTTCATGGTGCCGAAGGTGATGATCTGCGAGACGTTCTCGCGCCCGTACTTGCGGGTCACGTATTCGATCACCTCGCCCCGGCGCCGCTCGCAGAAGTCGACGTCGATATCGGGCATCGACACGCGTTCGGGATTGAGGAAGCGCTCGAACAGCAAGTCGTAGTCGATCGGGTCGACGTCGGTGATGCGCAGACAGTAGGCAACCAGGCTGCCGGCCGCCGAACCGCGGCCCGGGCCTACCGGAATGCCCTGCTCGCGGGCATACCGGATGAAGTCCCACACGATCATGAAGTAGCCGGTGTACCCCATGCGCTTGATCATCGCGACTTCGTAGTCGAGGCGCGTGGCGTACTCGGACAACGGGTGGCGCAGCTTGCCATCGGCGTCGAGCTGGCGCAGGCGCACGAGGCGTTCTTCGTAGCCCTGGCGCGACACATGCTCGAAGTAGTCGTCCAGGGTGTAGCCCTCGGGCACCTCGAACTTGGGCAGGTGGAGCGTGCCGGAGGGGATGGTGACGTTGCAGCGCTCGGCAATGGCCAGCGTGTTGCGCATCGCCTCGGGATAGTCGCCGAACACCTCGGCCATCTGCGCCGCGGTCTTCAGGAAGAACTGATCGCCGTGGTACTTCAGGCGCTTCTCGTCGTGCACCGACTTGCCGGTGCCGATGCACAGCAGCAGGTCGTGCGGCTTCGAGTCGTGCTGGTGCAGGTAGTGCACGTCGTTGGTGCACACCAGCGGCAGGTTGAGGTCGCGGGCGATCGGCAGCAGGCCGGTGTTGACGATGCGCTGTTCGTCGATGCCCTGGTACTGCATCTCGAGGAAGAAGTTGCCGGCGCCGAGGATGTCGCGGTAGGCCGCCGCGGCGGCGACGGCGCGCTTGGCGTGTTCGGTGCGGATCTCGCTCGCCACCTCGCCCTTGAGACAGCTGCTGAAGCCGATCAGGCCCTCGCTGTGCTGGGCGAGCAGCGCCTTGTCGATGCGGGGCTTGTAGTAGAAGCCTTCGGTGTAGCCCGACGACACGAGCGCGATCAGGTTCTTGAAGCCGACCTCGTTCTCGGCCAGCAGCACGAGATGATTCGCCGTCTCGCCGGGCGTGCCCGACTTGTCGCGGCGATCGCCCGGCGCCACGTAGACCTCGCAGCCGAGGATCGGGTTGATGCCGCGCTTGCGCGCCGCGTCGTGGAAGACCACGGCC
Source organism: uncultured Acidobacteriota bacterium (assembly GCA_963814395.1). Taxonomy (GTDB): domain Bacteria; phylum Acidobacteriota; class Vicinamibacteria; order Vicinamibacterales; family UBA2999; genus CADEFD01. The sequence goes on along the minus strand of CAWFCS010000013.1, from coordinate 281,477 downwards.
GAGAACATGTTGCCATGTTCGGTCACGGCCAGCGCCGGCATCTTCAGCGCGGCGGCCTGATCGAGCAGCTCCTCGATGCGGCACGCGCCGTCGAGCAGCGAGAACTCGGTGTGGCAGTGCAGGTGGACGAAATCGTTCATGGCCGCAGTGGTTCCCCGGTCCCCGATCCCTGGTCCCCAGTCCCTGCTCTGAATGCTACTCCCACTCGATGGTGCTCGGCGGCTTCGAACTGATGTCGTAGGTGACGCGGTTGATGCCGCGCACCTCGTTGATGATCCGCCGCGACACGGCCTTGAGCAGGCCGTAGGGCAGCTCGGCCCAGTCGGCGGTCATGAAGTCGGAGGTCTGCACCGCGCGCAGGGCCACGACGTAGTCGTAGGTGCGGCCATCGCCCATGACGCCCACGCTCTTCACTGGCAGGAAGACGGCGAAGGCCTGGCTGGTGAGGTCGTACCAGCTCTTGCCCGTGGCCTCGTCGCGCCACTGACGCAGTTCCTCGATGAAGATCGCGTCAGCCCGCCGCAGCAGGTCGGCGTAGTCACGCCGCACCTCGCCGAGGATGCGCACGCCGAGGCCGGGACCAGGGAAGGGATGGCGGTGCGACCATCTCGGCGGGCAGGCCGAGCGCCAGGCCCAGCTCGCGCACTTCGTCCTTGAACAGGTCGCGCAGCGGCTCGAGCAGCTTCAGGCCCAGCTCCGCCGGCAGGCCGCCCACGTTGTGGTGGCTCTTGATGGCCACGGCCTTCTTCGTCTTCGCGCCGCCCGACTCGATCACGTCGGGATAGATCGTGCCCTGCGCCAGGAACGTCGCGCCCCGGTGTCCCCCGTCGCCGGCCTTGAGCTTCCCCGCTTCGGCTCTTGAAGACCTCGACGAACTCGCGGCCGATGATCTTGCGCTTCTGCTCCGGGTCGGTCACCCCGGCCAGCGCGTCCGAGGAACTGCGCGCTGGCGTCGACGTGGATGACGCGGGCGTGCAGCCGGCCCGCGAACATCTCCATGACCAGGCGGCCTTCGTCCTGCCGCAGCAGCCCATGGTCCACGAACACGCACGTGAGCTGGTCGCCGATGGCGCGATGGATGAGCGCCGCGGCGACGCTCGAGTCGACGCCGCCCGAGAGCCCGAGGATCACTTCCTCGTCGCCGACCTGGGCGCGAATCTTCGCCACCGCCTCGGTGACGTGATCGCGCATGACCCAGTCGGGCGCCGCGCCGCAGATGCCGCGCACGAAGCGCTGCGAGGATGGCCGCGCCCTGCCGCGTGTGGGTCACTTCGGGATGGAACTGCACCCCGTAGAAGCGGCGCGCGTCGTCGGCCATGCCGGCGATCGGGCAGCTCGGCGTGGAGGCCATGAGCGCGAAGCCAGGCGGCAACGCCGTGACCTTGTCGCCGTGGCTCATCCACACGCCCAGCCGGCGGTCGTCGCCCTCGCCCGGAAGATCCTCGATGCCGTCGAGCAGCGCCGAGTGGCCGTGCGCGCGCACTTCGGCGTAGCCGAACTCGCGATGACTGCTCGCCTCCACCTGCCCGCCCTGCTGCACCGCCATCGTGAACATGCCGTAGCAGATGCCGAGCACGGGCACGCCCAGTTCGAACACCGCTTGCGGCGCCCGCAGATCCTGCGGCCTCGTAGGTGCTGGCATGGCTGCCCGAGAGAATGACGCCCTTGACGTCGTGCTCGCGGGCGTAGGCCCGCACCCAGTCGTCGCTGACGTCGCAGGGGTGCACCTCACTGTAGACGTGCGCCTCGCGCACGCGGCGGGCGATGAGCTGGGTGACCTGGGATCCGAAATCGAGAACGAGGATGGTTTGATGTGCCACGGTGATGACGAGAGGCGTGAGGACGGCCCTCCAGGGTGAAGGGGAGCCGCTATTATATCGGGGTGCGGCGGCGTGCGAACTCCAGGTCGACGTGTGCGCGCTGGCGGCGTGCTGGCGCCCTCGCGCTGCTGGCCGCCGCGCGTCAGCGGCGGCGCAGCCGACCGCGCTGCCGCGCTGCGGCCACGGCCAGCGCGCCGGGTCCTCCGCTGTCGCTGCTGCGCGGCGGCGCGCTCGACGTGCGCTGGATGACGCCCGCGGCCCGTCCGCTCGCGGCGCTGCCCGCCTTCGACCGGGACACCGCGTACGCGCCGGTGCGCGACGGCGCGCTCGTGGCCTGGGACCTCGACAACGGCCGCACACGCTGGCAGGCGGCGATCGAGACGGCGCTGGCCGGTGGCCGTCGGCGGTGACCTGGTGTTCGTGGTGGTCGCCGGCGGCGTGCGGGCGCTGCGCGCGAGCACCGGCGCGGTGGTCTGGGAGCGCGTCTTGCCCGGCACGGTGGCCGCGCCGCCCTATTGGGACACGGGCTGGCTGGTCCTGTCGTTCGAAGGCGGCGATCTGGCGGCCTTTCGCGCCGCTGATGGCGAGTTGCTGTGGCGAACGCCGCTCGGCGCGGTGGCTCACGTGGCGCCGGCGCCCGCGCTCGACAACCTGTATCTCGGCTTGGCCGACGGCCGCACCGTGGCGCTGACGCTGCTGACCGGCCAGACGATCTGGACCGCGACGCTGGGCGGCGTCGCCACGGGCCTCACCGCGCTCGACGACCAGCTCCTGGTGGGCACGACCGGCGGGGCGTTGCACAGCGTGGATCTGAGGCGAGGCCAGTCGCGCTGGCGGTGGCGCACCGGCGCGCCGATGGTCGCCTCGGCCGTGGCCGACGAGCAAGCGCATCTACGTGTCGGCCTACGACCACGTGTTGCGCGCGTTGGATCGCCGCTCGGGCAACCTGCGCTGGAAGCGGGCCCTGCCCCATCGTCCGGCCGGCTCGCCCGTGCTGGTGGGCGACATGGTGCTGGTGCCGTCGTTCTGCCACTGAGCTGGCCGCCTACGAGTCGGCCACCGGCGCGCCGGCGCTGGCGGTGGCGAGCGCCAGCGAGGTGGCCGGCAGCACCCACTTCCGCGTGGGCGGCCGGTCCACCGGCACGCGGCTGCTCGCCGTGTCGATCGAGGGCCAGTTGCTCGCGTTCGCGCCGCGCGTGGAACCGGCGCCCGTGGCGCTCGGCGAGCTGCCGGGCACGGCCGTGACCGAACCCGCAGCGCCTCAGGCGCCGCCACCGCCCGCGTCACCCGTTGCGCCGCCACCGGCCGCTCCGTCCCCGGCCCCGCCGCCCGACAGGCGGTAGAGCCGCAGGTAGGCCACGAGCGCGGTCAGGCCGAGGAACTGGAACACGAACCCGCGCACGAGCCACGCGCCGACTTGCAGCGGCAGCGCCGCGAGCCCCACGAACGGCAGGACGGCAATCAGACCGAGCGCGGCCGTGGCCAGCAGCGACGCCGCCGTGCCGAGCGCGACGAGCGTGAAGCCCACGGCGAACACCAGGCCGATCTCGCGCGGCTGCCGCACCAGGAATCCCGCCATGCGCACCAGTGCGGTCCACACGTCGCAGTCGTCGACGACCACGACGATCTGCGTGAGCAGGTAGAGCAGGTTCACGGTCGTCACGGCGGTCACGATGCAGGCGCTGATGCCGGCCAGGCGCGCCGCGTCCCAGGCCGTGCCGGACCCGCCCTGCGTGAAGGCCACGGCCGCCAGGCCGAGCACCGCGGCATAGGCGGCGAAGAGCCCGCACCCGAGCCGCGTGAAGCGCCCGAACAGCTCCTGCGCGCCCGTGGCGGCACGTTCGAGCGAGAAGCGGGAGGCCGCCCGCACCGCCGCCAGGCGCAGCGGCGGATGTTCGATCGGCCCGGACTCGCGCTCGGCCGCGGCCAGCACGGCCATCGACCCGCCCTTCACGAACGCCATGAAAATCGAACCGCCGAGCAGCACCACGACCACCGCCATCAGGAACGCGCCGAGCGCCAGCGGATGCGCCAGCAGCGCCGCCGCCACGGCCGGCACGGCTCGCCGCACGCCCTGCTGGAACAGCGCCTGGGGATCGAGGCCGGAGGTGAGCACCACGAGCGCGGCGCCGCCCACGACGGGCACCGCCAGCAACGCGGTGAACACGGAGTCGGCGATGAACTGCACGAGCGACGACGTGCCAGTTCGCCGCCGTGATGAGGGCACCGCGCTTCAGCGCCAGCTTGGGAGAGGCGGTGAACGCCATCACTCGAGGATGCCGTCACTATACCATCCGCACCCCCGCGCGCTCGGCACCGGCTTCGCGGCGCGATGCGGCTTGTAAACGCGCGGATCAGCCTGCCAGAATGGACCTCGATCCATGACCTGTCCTCCGGCGGTCGCACGCGGTCTCAAGCGCGTGAGTGCGGGCATGCTGGCCGTGATCGTGGCGGTGGCCGGTGCCGGCTGGCTGCTGGTCGCGCCAGCAGCTCGGCGCGACGCCGAGCGCGACACAGGCGCGGGTCGAGGCCGACCTGCGCGACCGGCTCGCGGACCTGGGCCAGGCCCTCGATCGCGCCGTGCAGCCATTCGCCACCGAAGGCGCGCAAGTCGAGACGGCCGCCGGTGGCGCGGCCGAGGCCGTCTCCGCGCTCTTCGCTCAGATCGTCGCGCGGTGCACGCCGCCGACGGGGCCTCGCATTGCCGGCCCTCACCGTCTACGGCGCCGAGGGCTCGCCGCTGGCGTGGGACGGCCGGCCGGCGTCGCTCCCGGCGGCGCGGATCACCGGGCCGGCCGCGTCGTTCCTGGTATCGACGCCGCTCGGGCTGCGGCTGGCGCGGCTGGAACCCGTGCTGCAAGCGGCGGGCGGCCGGCGCCGCGTGGGCGCGGTCGTGGCCGAGGCGGCCTTGTCGACGGCCGGCGCGGCCCCCGGCGTGTCGGCCAGTCCGGTGCGGATCGCGGGCCGGCTCGCGCCGGTGCTGTTCGGTCCGATCGAGCCGCACGCCGGCGACCCGACGGCGTTCGACGTGGCGGCCAGCGACGGTCGGCCTCTGGGCACCGCGCGCGTCTCCGCCGGCGACATCGACGAGGCGCGCTCGCGCTGGTGGGGCCGCGTGGCGGGTCTGCTCTGGGCGGCGGCGGCGGTCTGGCTCGTGTTGCTCTGGGGACCGCTCGCCGACTGGCGGGACACGGCGCGCACCCGCGGCGCGTTCGTCGTCCTCACGCTGGCCACGGCGACGGCGGGAGTGGCCGCGTGGGGCGCGGCGATGCGTGCGCTCGAGGTCGGCGGCGGTCGAGGGCGCTGCGTCGTATCGGCTGCTCGCCTCGGCCCTGCTCGCCGTGAGTCTGCGGCGCTGTTGGTGGCCACGGCCGAACGGTGGCGCGCCGCCCGCAGCATCGCGGGCCCGCCGCCGGTCGCGGACGCGCGCAGCCGTAGGCCTCGTGGCTCGCCGCCGGCCTCGGCGGGGCGGGCGCCGGGGCGCTGGCGGCGCGTCACGCGCCCATCGTCGACCGGGTCATTCCGGGCCCGGCGCTCGACGCGGCGCGGGTCGCGCTCACGGCGTTCGATCCCGAGCCGCCTCGCCTCGGCCGCCGGGTCGTTGCTGATGCACGCGGCGGCGCTTCCTGTTGCTGCTGACCCTGGCGCGGGTGCTCGCGCGCTGGTGGTCGGGGCCGCACGCGCGCGCCCCACCGCGCCGCTCGCGGCCGTGCTCGCCGTGGTCGCGGCCGGAGCGGCGGCGTGGTGGTCGAGTCCGGCGACGCCCGTGTTCTGGACCGCACTGCCGATGGCGGCGGTCGGCCTCGCCATGGGCGCGAGCTGGGACCGCGCCCGGCGCATCCTGCGCCACGGGTCACAGCCGGCGCGCCTGCTGGTGCTCTTTGCCGCGCTCGCGCTGCCTTCGCTCTCGGCCTATCCGTCGCTGGCCGCGCGCGCGGCGCAGCGCACACCAGGACGCGATCGAACGCGACCTGGCGCGGCAAGTCGCCAACCAGCGGGCCAACCTGCAGCTCTTCCTGCGCGAGGCGCTGGACGAGATCGACTCGAGCTCCGGGCCTGGCCGACCTCGTGGCCGCGGCCGAGCCCGGGGCGGTGGGCCAGGTGCCCGCCGACGCCGCGTTCCATGTGTGGGCCCAGACGTCGCTCTCGAGCCGCCGGCTCACCTCGTCGGTGGAGCTCTACGATCCCTCGGGCCGCGTGGTGAGTCGCTTCGCCCTCAATCTGCCCGAGACCGCGGCCGACCAGGCGTGGCAGGAGACGTCGTGCGGCTGGGAACTGTTCGAGGAGGTGTCGCCGTTCTTCGCCGAGGAGCGGCGGCTGTTGCACGCCGGCCGGGCGGTGTGCGTCAACGGCCGTCCCGATTGGATCGGTGGTCGTGCACGTGGTGCTCGACTACGCCAATCTGCCCTTCCTCGATGCCCAGAATCCCTATGTCGGCCTGCTGCGGGCCACGGCTCCGGGCGGCACCGCCCCCGATCAGGAGGACGTGGCCTTTGTCGTCTACGGCTGGAGCCGCCGGCCGCTGTTCGTCTCGGGCGGCGAGGCGTGGCCCATCTCCGACGCGCTCTTCTCGCGGCTGGCGGCGTCGCGCGCGGCCTTCTGGGCCACCATCGACGATCGCGGTGTGTCCTCCGACGTCTACGTGCAAAACGACCGCGGCGCGATCTACGCCATCGGCTATCCCCGCACGTCGCTCCTGGCCCATTGGGCCACGGTGGCGGAACTGGTGGCCCTGGCCGCGCTCACGTTCTTCGGGCTGCTCATGGCCGTCGCGCTCGCGTCGCTGGCGAGCGCGCGCGCGCCGCTGTCGGGTCGCGCCCTGTTCCGCGAGGTGCGGGCCAGCTTCTATCGCACGCTCTTCCTCGCGTTCGTGGCCGCGGTGGTCGTGCCGGTCGTGGCGCTGGCGCTCGTGACCCGCGCCTACATGGCCACGTCGCTCCGGCAGGACATCGAGCGCGAGGCGACGCGCACCGTGCTCTCGGCCAGCCGCGTCGTGGAAGACTTCGCCACCATCGAGTCGCGCGGGGCCACCAATCTGCCGGCGCTCGACGACAGCCTGCTCGTGTGGCTCAGCCGCGTGATCGGCGAGGACATCAACGTCTTCGCCGGCACCGGCCTGCTGGCCTCGAGTGAGCGCAACCTCTTTGCCTCAGGACTGCTGCCCACCCGCACACCGGGCGACATCTACCGCGCGCTCGTGCTCGAAGGCCGGCCCACCTACATCGCCCGCGAAGCGGTGGGCACCTACGAATACCTCGTAGCCTCGGCGCCGGTGCGCGTCGACGACCAACAGGCGATCGTGAGCGTGCCGCTCACGCTGCGGCAGCGGGGCATCGAACGTCAGGTCGACGAGCTCGACCGGCGGGTGCTGCTCGCGGCGATCGCTTTCATCCTGCTCGGCTCGGCCATCGGCTACTGGGCGGCCGAGCGCATCTCGGATCCGGTGAGCCGCCTCACCCGCGCCACCCGCCGGCTGGCGGCCGGTGACCTCGACGCGCACGTGCTGGCGCGCACGAGCGACGAACTGGGCCGACTGGTCGAGGCGTTCAACGGCATGGCCGACGATCTGCGACGGCAGCGCGGCCAGCTCGAACGCACGAACCGGCTCGAGGCCTGGGCGGAGATGGCGCGGCAGGTGGCGCACGACATCAAGAACCCGCTCACGCCGATTCAATTGAACGCGGAGCACCTGCGCCGCGTGCACCTCGACCGCGGCCGTCCGCTCGGCGCGCTGGTCGATGACTGCGTCAACAACATCCTGCTGCAGGTGCGCTTGCTGCGGCAGCTCGCCTCGGAGTTCTCGAGCTTCGCGAGTTCGCCCGAGGCGCGGCCCGCGGCCACGGCGCTTGCGCCGCTGCTCGACGAGATCCTCGCCCCGTATGCCACCGCCCTCGCCGGGCGCATTGCCATCACCCACGAGGTGGCCGGCGGCGAGGTCGTGCTGATGGTCGATCGCGTGTTGCTGGCGCGCGCGCTCACGAACGTGATCGAGAACGCCTTGCACGCCATGCCGGGCGACGGGCGGCTGGCCGTGGCGGCCGCGCCCGCCGAAGACGGCACCGTGCGCATCGACGTGAGCGATACCGGCGTGGGCATGGACGCCGCGGCCCTGGCGCGGATCTTCGAGCCCTACTTCTCGACCAAGGCGACCGGCACCGGTCTGGGGCTCACCATCGCACGGCGCAACGTGGAACTGAATCACGGCCGCATCGAGGTGGCGAGTAGCCGCGGCGTGGGCACCACGGTGTCGCTGTGGCTGCCGGTGAGCTGAGCGTGCGGCGCTAGTGCGGCGGCGTCTCGGAGCTCGGCGGCGCGTCGGCGTGGACCACGCCGGGCCCCGCCGGGCGGCGGCCGCCGCGGGTCACGACCCACTCGATGATTGGCGAGAGCAGATAGCCGTAGGCCAGCGCCACGAGCATCTCCTGGGTGTAGGCCACCATCAGCGCAATGGCCCCGGCGGCGATCAGCAGCACCTTGGGGTTACGCGGCGCTGCCAGATTCAGCGTCTTCATGCTGCGGAAGCGGAACGTGCTCACCATGAGCAGCGCCGGCACGATCAGCATCACCAGCGCGATGATGGCGGGTCCGCGTTCGGTGATGGCGGCGGGATAGAAGAAGATCGTGGCGGCCGGAATGCCCGCGGCTGACGGGCTGGGCATGCCCACGAAGTAACGCTTGTCGGACACGTGCTGGATGTTGAAACGGGCCAGGCGCACCGCTGCGGCCGTGAGGTAGAGGAAGCCCACGGCCCAGCCCAGGCGGCCGAGCGGCGCGAGCCCCCATTGGAACGTGAGTGCGGCTGGCGCCATGCCGAACGAGATGAGATCGGCCAGCGAATCGAATTCCACGCCGAACTGACTCGACGATCCCGTCATGCGCGCGATCCGGCCATCGAGCATGTCCAGCACGATGGCAAAGCCGATGAAGGGCGCCGCCGTCTCGAACTGGCCGCGCATGGCGTAGACCACACAGGCCCAGCCGCAGAACAGATTCGCGACCGTGAACAGACTGGGCAGCAGGAACACGCCTCGCCGGAGGCCTTTGCGCTCTGGCGGCGGCTCGCGTGGCGGCGACTCGCGCGGCAGTTCGTCGGCGCTCATCGCGCGTCCCACTGGGCCAGCACGGTTTCGGCGGCCACCACGCGGTCGCCCTTGCGCACGCGCACGGCCAGCGTCGTGGGCAGGAACACGTCCATCCGCGAGCCGAACTTCATCACGCCGATGCGCTGGCCGACGACGAGCGCGTCGCCTTCGACCACGCGCGTCACCACCCGCCGCGCCAGCAGTCCCACGACCTGGCGGAACACCGCCGTGCGGCCGTCATGGTCCACCCAGACTTCCGACTGCTCGTTGACCGCCCCGCTCTCGGGTTTGTAGGCCGGCAGGAACTGCCCCGCCTTGTGGGTCACGCGGGTGACCCGCCCCGACACCGGCGCGCGATTCACGTGCACGTCGAGCGGCGACAGGAAGATGGTGATCTGCTGCCAGGTGCCCGCCGGAGCGTCGGCCCCGGCAGGGCCGACATTCATGACGAGGCCATCGGCGGGCGAGATCACCAGCGATTGGTCGGTGGGCAGCGGGCGTTCTGGATCGCGGAAGAAGAAGACGAACACGAGCGCGAGCACCCCGCCGGGCAACGCCCACCAGCGGCCGCCGAGCCACGCGCCAACGAGTGCCACGACGACGGCGCCCAAGATGAAGGGCCAGGCGGCGCGGTCGAGTCCGATCATATTCACGGGGGGATTGTACTTGTCGCACGGGTCCGTGTGACAGGTGGGCGACGCCGGTTGCGAGGCCGGCGCCGCCGCGAGGCTAGGGGTCAGGCCGGAAGCGAGTCGCCGAGGCCGGTCTGGAACTGACGCACGAGCGTCTCCATCTGGTCCTTGAGACGCAACTTCTCCTTCTTCAAGCGGACTTCTTCGAGCTGTTCGTCGTCGTTGAGGTGGGCCTTGCTGGCGAGGAGCTTGAGGCGGTCGTCGAGCGAGTGGTGGTCGGTGAAGAGTTGACGGAAGGCTGCGCTGTGGTCGAGCAGCCGGAGGCGCGCGTCTTCGGAGCCGGTCATGGACATCCGCTCCTTTCCCGAACGGGCCGGCGCACCGTGCGCCGCCCTGTGGGGGACTCTAGCACCGGGGCTGCACCGGTTCAAGCGGGTGACGACACACCGCGCCAGAGGATGATCGCGTCCTCGACCGGATGGGTGTAGTAGGCCCGCCGCAGTCCCGCGCGCGCGAAGCCGCCCTGCTCGTAGAGGGCAATGGCCGCGTCGTTCGAGCGACGCACCTCGAGCGTGGCCTTCGGCGCGCCAGCCGCCGCCGCTTCGGCCAGACTGTGGCGCAGCAGGGCCCGGCCGATGCCACGCCGCCGCCAGTCGGGATGCACGGCGAAGTTGTTGATGTGGGCTTCGTCGAAGATGCGCCAGAACGAGCAGTAGGCGATGAGCTGGTGTTCGACCCGCGCCAGGAAGATGTAGCAGCGGGCCGGGTCAGCTAGTTCGCGCTCGTAATCGCCGCGCGTCCAGGGCCGGTGGAAACAGACCTCGTCGAGGGCCAGAATACCCTCGAGGTCGGCGTCCGACACGAGCCGCTCGAACCTCATGTGGCGCGGTCGGCCGCGGCGCGGCGGTCGCGGTCGATCTCCACGTCGGGGCGCCGGACGTACTCCGGCATGAGCGCGTGTGGCGGCCCGGTGAGGCCGAGCGCGTGCATGTGCCAGCCGATCCGCCCGATGGTGCCAGCCAGCTGCGCCGGTGCGCTCATGGCGCGATAGCCTGCCTCGCCAAGGGCGGTCTGCGCAGCGTCGCGGCAGGCCGCCACAACCGACGTGCCCCCCGGCAACACGCCCTGCCACTCGGCCAGGGTCGCGTCAGGGGCAGCGGCGGTGGGCGGCGCAAGCGCCTCGAGCGGCCACGCGGCTCCACCGGCGTGGGCGCGTCGATACGCGGCCGCAAAGACCTCGCCGCGTGAGGCGTCGAGCCAGACCCCGGCGTGCGGCAAGGCCGGGTGCTGATCGAGCGCGGCCCAGACGAGTGCGGGCAACGACGGCACGCCCGCCACGGGGCGGTCGAGTGACAGGGCCAGGCCCTGCACCGCGGCCAGACCGATGCGCAGTCCGGTGAACCCGCCTGGGCCCGTGGCGACGGCGAACAGATCGATGGCGCCCGGCGCCAGATCGGCCATCGCCAGCAGCGCCGCGAAGTCGGCCGGCAGCCGTTCAGCGTGCGAAAGGGTGGGGTCGCCCGGCCGTTCCGCGACGACGACGTCGTCGCGCAGGAGCGCCACGCTCCCGTCCCGGGTGGTTGTCTCGAGCGCCAGCAGCCACATGCGTGAGCCGCGTGCGCGGCATCCCGACTATACTCGACGTTTCCGCGGCCGGACGCCGTCCGTGCGCGCGATCGACTCGAGGCTGTCTCTGTCCCTCCCGCCTGATTCCGCCCCCCCGCTGCCTGCGCTCGGCGCCTCCACCACGCCGGCGATGCGCCAGTACCTCGACGCCAAGCGGCAGTACCCGCTCGCCCTCGTGTTCTTCCGGATGGGCGACTTCTACGAGTTGTTCTACGAGGACGCGCTGGTCGCCGCCCGCGCGCTCGACCTCACGCTCACCTCCCGTTCGAAGGATGCCGCCACCGGCGCCGCCATCCCGATGTGCGGCGTGCCCTTTCACGCCGGCGAGGGCTACATCAGCCGGCTCGTGAAACTCGGCCACCGCGTGGCCATCTGCGAACAGACCGAAGACCCGAAGAAGGCCAAGGGCGTGGTGAAACGCGAGGTGGTGCGGGTGGTCACGCCCGGCACGCTCGCCGATGCCTCGCTCGACGCGCGCGACTCCGCGTTTCTGCTGGCCGTGACCGGCCTCGACGCCCCGCCCGGGCCGCAGGCGCGCCTCGGGGTGGCGCTGCTCGACCTCTCGACCGGCGAGTTCCAGACCGCCGAGTACCACGGCGCCACCGCCCATCAGGCGCTCGACGACGAGGTGGCCGTGCTCGCGCCGCGCGAAATCGTCGTGCCGGCCGGGGTCGACGTGCACGCGCGGCTGCCCGCGTCAGCGGGCATCGCGGTGACCCCGGTGGACGGCTGGATCTTCGACCCGGCGCGCGCGGCCGCCACGCTGTGCGAACAGCTGCGCGTCGCTGGCCTGCAGGGCTTCGGGCTCGATTCCCGCCCCCTCGCCGTGGCGGCCGCGGGCGCGCTCGTGCGCTACCTGCGCGACACGCAGAAGGCGGATCTCGCGCACGTGCGTACCATTCGCCTGCGCGAAACCGCCGGCAAGCTGATCGTCGATCCGATGACCATGCGCCATCTCGAGATCGTCGAGTCGTCGCAAGGCGGACGGCAGGGATCGCTGCTCGACGAGATCGACCGTACCGTCACGCCCATGGGCGGCCGCCTGCTGCGGGCGTGGCTGACGGCGCCCCTGGTCACGCTGGAGCCCATCCGGGAGCGGCTCGATGCGGTGGAGGAACTGGCCTTCCGCGCCGCCGATCGCGGCAAGGTGCGCGACACGCTCAGGGCGGTGCTGGATCTCGAGCGCCTCGTGTCGAAGGTGGCGCTCGCCACCGCCAGCCCGCGCGACGTGGTGGCCGTGGCCCGGTCGCTCGCGGCCGTGCCCCGGGCCCGCCTGCTGCTCGGCGAGTGCCAGGCGCCGCTCATCACCGGCCTCGTGGCGGCCCTCGACGACTGCACCGACATGCGCCAGGCCATCGACGCCACGCTGAACGACGAGCCGCCGCTGCTCGCCCGCGACGGCGGGGCGATTCGCGACGGCGTCGACGCGGAGCTCGACGACCTGCGGCGCATCAGCCGGTCGGGCAAGCAGATCATCGCGGAGCTGGAAGCGGCCGAGCGCACGCGCACTGGCATCCAGTCACTGAAGGTGCGCTTCAACCGAGTGTTCGGCTACTACATCGAGATCTCGAAGGCCAACCTGCACGCGGTGCCGGATGACTACATCCGCAAGCAGACCATCGCCGGCGGCGAGCGCTTCGTCACGCCGGCCCTGAAGTCGCACGAAGAGAAAGTGCTCGGCGCCGACGAGCGCAGCATCGAGCGCGAGTTGGAACTGGTCGAGACGTTGCGGGCGCGCGTGTCGAGCGAATCCGCGCGCGTGCTCGACACGGCGCGCGCCGTGGCCGCACTCGACGTGCTGGCCGGGCTGGCCGAGACGGCGGCGGTCGGCAACTTCACCAAGCCCTACGTGCACGACGGCGACGAGCTGGTGGCGCTCGACGTGCGCCACCCCGTGGTGGAACGGCTCGCCGGCGGCACCTTCGTGCCCAACGACGTGACCCTGAACGGCACGACGCAACAGCTGGTGGTGCTCACGGGCCCCAACATGGGCGGCAAGTCCACCTATCTGCGGCAGGTGGCGCTGCTCTCCCTGATGGCCCAAGCCGGATCGTTCGTGCCGGCGCGCGAGGCCAAGCTGGGGCTCGTGGATCGGATCTACGCGCGCGTCGGCGCCTCGGACAACATCGCGCGCGGCCAGTCGACCTTCATGGTCGAGATGCAGGAAACGGCGCACATCCTGAACGGGGCGACGTCGAAGAGCCTGGTCGTGCTCGACGAAGTGGGCCGCGGTACGGCCACCTTCGACGGCCTGAGCATCGCCTGGGCGGTGGCCGAACATCTGGCCACCAACACGCGCGCGCGGCCCAAGACGCTGTTTGCCACGCACTACCACGAGCTGACCGACCTGGCCGACGGCGTGCCCGGCGTGGTCAATGCCCACGTGGCCGTGCAGGAATGGAAGGACGACATCGTCTTCCTGCACAAGATCCTGCCCGGACGCTCGGACCGCAGTTACGGCATCCACGTGGCGCGGTTGGCCGGTCTGCCGCCACCGGTGCTGGCCCGGGCGAAGGAAATCCTCGTGGCGCTCGAACGCGACGAGCTGTCGCGCGGCGGACGGCCGGCCATCAGTGGCACGCCGGCGGTGCCGCAACAGCAGCTCGGCCTGTTCCAGACGCCGATCGTGGATGACGCGCTGCGCGACGCGCTGCGCGCCGTGGACATCGATCAGACGACTCCGCTCGACGCCTTGCGCCTGCTGGCGCAGTTGAAGCGCGACGCCGGCGACTAGCCCTTGAGCTTCTCGAGTTCGGCCCGCGCCTCGGTCACGAACGGCGACTCGGCGTGCTTCTCGACGATCTCGGTGAGCGTCTTTCTCGCGTCATCCACCTTGCCCGACGAACGATAGGCCCGCGCCAGTTCCATCAGCACGCCGTCAATCGGCAACATGCCGGTGGGCTGGGCGCTCAGGGTCTTCAGGCTTTCGATGGCCGGATCGAACTGCCCCGCGCGAATCTGCGCCTGGGCCTTGCCGAGCGCCGCGCCGCTGGCCACGATGTCGGTGCCGGTGGCGAGCTGTTCGTAGTGGGTGCGCGCCTCGTCGAAGCGGCCGAGGGCCACGAGTACCGAGGCGGCGTTGAGCCGCGCCAGGCGACCCGGGGTGCTGGCCGGGCTCGATTCGGCCGCCGCCAGGAATTTGGGCAGCGCGGCTTCGAGCTTGGCCTTCTCGGTGGGATAGGTGCCGGGCATCTGCGTGGGCGCGGCCGTGGTGCCGGCATCGCCGGGCACGGGCGGCTGCACGGGCGTCTCGTAGGTGACCATGGCGTCGGCCAGCAGGCCCGAGACGGCACTGTCCTTGTTGCGCTGCCAGGTGACGAAGCCGCCGACGGCGACGAGCACGACCAGCACGCCGGCGCCGATGGCCATCAGGCGCGACCGGTTCTGTCCGGCCACGGCCAGGGCGGTAGCCACTTCGTTTTCCTTCAGGTGCTCTTTTTCGGAATGCTTCATACAGCCGATGAGTTTATCAGAGAAGCCCCCAGGGAGCCGCCGCAGGACCCGGGCCGAGTCCGGCGGTCTCAGCCGGCCGTGACGTCGTAGCGGAAGGCGTCCCAGCGCGGCCCGCAGTGGTGCTCCCGCCGCACCCGCAGCAGACGCACCCCGGCCGCGTCGAGCAGCCGTTCCACCGCTTCGCGGGGCACGGCATGCATCTCCATCACCGGCTCGAACGCGGGCTCGGCCGCCACGGCTACCACGGCTGCCACGGCGGACTCGTCCGCTGCCGGCACCAGGCCGGGTGGGCCCGCCGGCTCGTTCAGGGGGAGGCGCACCGTGGGCGAATCCAGCCAGGCGAACCACGCCACGCCTTCGTGCACGAGGTCGAGTTCGAGCACCTGCGCCGCCGGGTTCTCGGGCAGCGACGCGGCCATCGAGACCGACACCGACTGCCCCGCTCCGAGCGGCAGTGGCAGGGCCGCGCGCTGGTCATCTGGCACCACCATCTCGCCCTCGGCCGTGAGCCAGTGGTTGCCGAGGTTGAGCGGCGCCCCGGCCGGCCAGGGCTGGTCGCTCATGTTGGTGACGAGCACGTCGAGTTCGATGCGCGCGCCGTCGGGGGTGAGCGCCTGCCGGGTGACGGCGAGGGCCGCGCGATACGCACTCGGGGCCAACGCGCCCGCCGGCAGGGCCGGTGCGTCGAGCGGCCGGCTCGGCACATCGAACGACAGGAATCCTCCAGGAGCCAGCACGCGGGCCAGCTCGCTGATGTAGCGCCGCGCATACTCCGGCGCGATGTGCTGCAGCACGCGTCCGGTGTAGACCAGATCGATGCTGCGATCGGCGATGGCGCCGAGCGGCGGCGCGGCTTGCACGCGGTAGTCCACCCGCGCGCCGTGCCGATTGAACGCGCACGCCTGCTCCACCATCGACGGCGCCACGTCGAGGCCGAGCACCTGATCGGCGTGCGCGGCGAGGGCCTGCGTGAGCCGCCCGAGACCGCAACCGAAGTCGAGCGCGGACCGGCGCTGCACAGGCAGACCGAGCGCGGCGGCCTCCGCCATGTGCGCCTCGATCTCGGCCACGCCCGTGGCGAAGAACGCGTCCGGCGTCCACCGACGGCCCTTGCGGGCGGGATCGGTGAGGATGGCCCACATCGGGTCTTGGCGCCCGAAGGCGTCCCAGTGGCGCTGGAGGTCGCTCAGATTCATGGGGCGTCAGTCAGTCACACGGGCTCGCCGAGCCGAAGCTCCGCACGAGGTGCGGAGCGAAGGCTGGTGCGCCCGGGCAGAATTGAACTGCCGACCCCCCGCTTAGGAGGCGGGTGCTCTATCCCCTGAGCTACGGGCGCGCGTCGAATATCGACGCCCTCAATGTATCAGGGCACGACCGTCACGGTCACGCCGCTGCCGGTGGTTCGCCGCCGGCATTCGCCGCCAGCGTCACGCGGGTCAGCACCAGCGAGCCCGCGCCGGGCGTCTGCTGGTCGGCCCGCACCCCGGCCCCCGTGTTGTTCGAGGCGGTCGCGTCGGTCACCGCGGCCGCGAGGTTGCCCACGTCGGAGGTGGTGGCACGGTTCTCGTCGAAGTCGATGCCGATGCCGGCATTGCCCTCGCTCGTCGCCTTGACGATCGACGCCACCAGGCTGCCCACGTTGTCTTCGCGGATGCTGATGCCGCCAATGAGATTCTGCGAGGTCTCGACGCCCTGCACGGTGGCGCTCAGTTCGCCCACGCCCTTCTCGCGAATCTTGAGCCCCGCGTCGCCGCCGTCGGCGCCGTTGCCATTGGCGCGGATGCCGTACATCACCGTCACCAGGTCGCCGCCGCCGGCGAAGTCATCGTCTTCCTCGTAGTCGATGCCCTCTTCGCGGTTGCCGCTCGCGTCGACGTAGAGCATGTTCACGCGGAGGTCGCCGGCGTTGTTCTCGTTGAAGTCGAAGCCCTCTTCGAAGTTGTCGACCGCCGCCGACAGCACGACGCTGCCGAGGATGCTGCCCTCGTCGTACTCGTCGATGTCGAAGCCGTCATCGAGATCGGCCGGGTCGAAGATGCCGTTCTCGGAGATGCGCGTGCCGAACATCTCCACCCGCACATCGCCGGGTCCGCGTTCGTCCACCTCGATGCCGTCAGCGGCGTTGCCGTGCGCCAGCGACACCTTCACGCTGATCGTCAGGTCGCCCAGGCCGCCTTCGTTCACCCGCAGGCCGTCGCGGTCGGACACGCTGAAGCCGTTGCGCACGAAGCGCGAGTTCACGACCGACACGGCCACCGAGGCGTCGGAGCCGGCGGCGTTGGGTGGCACGCCGTCCTGCGTGCTCGAGTCCACCTGGTCGTTCACGAGCACGCCGTGACCCTTGTTGTCGGCGATGTCCACCTGGAACAGCGACACCCTCAGGGTGCCGGTGGCCGTGGCCGGCACCTGCACGGTGATGCCTTCAGCGGGCGCGTTGCGCACGGTGAGCTGCGACACCACGAGATTGCCGCCGCCACTCACGCGGAAGACTTCGCCCGACGCGATCGCGGCGCCGTCGAGAGCGACGCGGTTGCCGTCAATCGTCAGGTCCTGTGCGCCCGTGAACTCCACCGTGGAACGCAGCGCGATCGAGCGCACGCGCGCGGCGATCTGCACGGCCGTGATGGCGGGATTGCCGTTGGCCTGCGCGATGGCCGCGCGGAACGACCCGGGGCCGGCATCGTTGGCGTTCGTGACGACCACTTGGCGGACATGGCCAGCGGAGGCCGGACGGCTGACGACGCAGAGTGCAAGCGCACACGCACACACGACAATCGAACGCAGATTCATGGGGAAACTCCTGCCGAGCAGGGTCTCCGACGTCCGCTGCAGCCGTGTCACGAACCGGCGACGGCCGTGTAACGCGCGCCTAGTAGCGCAGTACCGGAGAACACGGATGTGTCGGTCAGTCGGTCGCGGCCTGCGAGGAAGTCGAGCTCGATCAGGAACGCGGTGCCGTGCAGCGTGCTGCCGAGCCGCTGCACCAGGTTGACCGCGGCGCGGGCGGTGCCGCCGGTGGCGAGCACGTCGTCCACGACCAGCACGCGGTGGCCCGGCCCCACCGCGTCGGCATGGATCTGGAGCTGGTCGGTGCCGTATTCGAGCGCGTAGGATTCGGCGATCGTGGCCGCCGGCAGCTTGCCGGGCTTGCGAATGGGCACGAAACCGGCGCCCAGCCGGTCGGCCACGGCCGCGGCCAGGATGAACCCGCGGCTCTCGATGCCCACCACCCGGTCGATGCCCTGCCCCGCATACGGCGCGGCGAGCGCGTCGACCACGTCACGAAAGCCGTCCGGGTCGGCCAGCAGCGTGGTGATGTCGTAGAAGAGGATGCCCGGCTTGGGAAAGTCGGGCACGTGGCGAATCTTGGATTTCAGATGGTCCATGGACTGCCGCCAGATCCTACCGGATCGAGAAGACCCCGGTGAGGCCGAGCGGCGCCGTGTCGGTGACGTCCACGGCCTCCACGCGGGCGTGCGACGGTCCGCGCCAGAGGGCGGCCTCGAATCTGGTGATGCCGTCGAGGTCGCCGGCGGCCACGGCCTCCACCGAGCCGTCGGGCAGATTGCGCACGTGGCCGGCCAGGCCTTCGCGCCGGGCGCAGTCGGCGGCGAACATCCGGAAGCCGACGCCCTGCACGCGGCCAGACACGAGATAACGCCGGGTCACCTGCATCGCGCGATTGTAGCGCGCCGCTCAGTGAGGCTGCGGCGGGGCCCAGGCCGCCACGCGCGGCACCGGCACGCCCGACGCTCGACGCGGCGTGCTGCAGGTCGGTGGCCAGTCCGCTCAGTTCGGGCGGCGCTTCCATCGGCGTCGGCGTGGAACTTCTCGAGCGCACCGCTCTTCACGAGCGCGATGAACGGCTCCACCACGTCGGGACGGCGCCACCCGAGGCTGGTTTCGTGGCGCAGCACGGTGATGGCGTCGTCGGCGCTGCGCGGAGCCACGTATTCCCGCCCCATGGTGATGGCCTCGAACAGGTCGACGGTGCTGACGATCTGCGCCAGCACGGGCACGTCGTCGCCGCGCAGGCCGTCGGGATAGCCCGACCCGTCGAGGCGTTCGTGGTGGTGACGCACGATCGGCCGCACCGAGTGCAGCGTGCGCAGGTTGGCGCAGAGCGCGTCGCCGATGACGGCGTGCGACTTGATCACGTCGTATTCGTCGGGCTCGAGGCGGCCGTCCTTGCGCAGGATGCCGTCGGGAATCGAGAGCATGCCGATGTCGTGCAGGAACGCGCCGCGATAGAGCGCCTTCAGGTCGGCGTCGCTGAGCTGCAAGGCGCGGCCGAGCGCGGTGGCGTAGTTGGCCATGCGGTAGCAATGGCCCGGGCGACGACTCGCGGGCCTCGATCATGGCCGTGACCGTCATGATGATGGCGGCCGCCGAGTCGAGGTCGCTGGCATACTGGCTCACGCGGCTGAAGGCCCGCACGCGGACCAGCAGCTCTTCGGGGTCGAAGGGCTTGGCCAGCACCGCTTCCGCACCGGTTTCGATGCCGGCCAGCCGGTGCTCGCGCTGTCGGTCATCCGAGAGCAGCACAATCGGCATGAGCCGCGTGGCGCTCGTGCGCTTCACGGAACGGCACAGCTCCAGCGCCTCGCCGTGCGCGTCGTCGATGTCCACGAGCAGCACGCCGCCCGGCGCGTCCTCGATGAGGCTGGTGGCCTCGGCGGCCGTGTCCACGTGGGTCGCCCGCAGGCGTTCACGGGTCAGATATCGGTAGACCGCCCGGGCCTCGGTCGTAGCGCCCACGACCAGCACCGACGCGTCGTTGCGAGATTCAGCTGGCACGGACATTTGGCGCTCCGTGCACTCAATCGGCCGTCAGCGCGGCGTCTTGAGCGGGGCCGGCTCCACCGGCGCCAGGCGCTCGCGCTTGAACGCGGTGTTGAGGCGCGGCAGGTCGGTGGCCAGCGTCTGCCGCATCTTGGCGAGCTGCGCGTCGAGGGCCGCGCTGAGCTCGGTGAACACCTCGTAGCTCTGGGCTGTGGGCTTGTGGTCGGCGCTCTCGACCACGCCAGCAAGCGCGGCGATCTTGTTGTTGAGCATGATCGGGTAGTTGAGCGGGTCCTGGCTGCTGCGGTTGCGCACCTGATAGACCTCGCCTTCCACCGCCGCCAGGGTCGTGAGCACGCCGTCGGCCAGCTTCTGGATCTCGGCCTTGCGGCGCGCGGGAATCTTCTGCAGGCGCTCGTTCACCTGATCGCGCAGCGCGCGGATGGTGATGACGGCGGTGTTGGCCTCGGTGACCTTGTCGCGGATGCGGGTCGAGAGCGCGAACTGCTCCCGCAAGTCGTCGAGCGTGATGCCGTCGCTGCCCAGGCGCGGGTCGAGGCCCACCTCGAATGTGGTCGTCCTGGTGTCGCCGTTGGCGGTGATGCGGGCGGTGTACGTGCCTGGGGGCGCGGCCGGTCCGCGCTGCGGCTGCGCCGCCCACATGATCATGCCCGGGAACACGGTGGCGCCCTCGTAGCGCATGTCCCAGGTGAAGCGGTTCATGCCTTTGGCGAAGGTCACCCGCGGCGGCGCGAGTCCGAACATCGCCGCCGTGGCCGCATCTACGCCGGGCGGTAGACCGGCGTTGGGATCGGCCTTGGGCGATCCGGTGAAGGTGCGCAGCACGGCGCCGTTGGCGTCGAGGAACTCGATCGTCACCTCGTCGGCCGCCCGGCCCAGGTAGTAGTCGACCGTCACGTTGCGATCGCGGCCACGCAGCGGGTTGAAGGTGCCGAACACGTGCAGGTTGGTGGTGGTGATGGCGGGCGTGGCCTGGCGCAACACGCCGATGTTGTCGAGCACGTAGAAGCCGCGTCCGTGCGTGCCGATCACGAGGTCGCGCTCTTCGACCACGATGCCGTGCACCGGCGTGTCGGGCAGGTTGAGACGCAGCGACTGCCACGAGGCGCCGTCGTTGAACGACACGTAGAGGCCGTGCTCGGTGCCGGCGTAGAGCAGGCCCCGGCGCTTCGGGTCTTCGCGCACCGTGCGCAGGAAGTCGTGCTCGGGAATGCCCGCGACGATCTTGGTCCAGGTGGCGCCGAAGTCGGCGGTCTTGTAGAGATACGGCTGCCGGTCGCCGAGTTGATAGCGGTTGGCCGCCAGATACGCCACGCCGTTCTGGTGCGGCGAGGCTTCAATCAGGCTGATGCGGGCGAACTCGGGCAGGTCGGGCGGCGTGACCTTCTGCCACGACTTGGTGCCGTCGCGGGTCACATGCACCCAGCCGTCGTCGGAGCCCGTCCAGATCGTGCCCGCGTCCTGGCGCGAGGGCGCAATCGAAAAGATCACGGCGTAGGTTTCGACGCCCGTCTGGTCGCGCGTGATCGGACCGCCCGAGGCCTGCATGGTCTTCGGGTCGGAGCGCGTCAGGTTCGGGCTGATCTTCTCCCAGCTCTGACCGCCGTTGGTGGTGCGGAACAGGAACTGCGACGACGCGTAGAGCACCTTCGGATCGGCCGGCGAGAACACGATCGGAAAGGTCCACTGGAACCGTTCCTTGATGTCGATCGCGGAATAGCCCATCGGGTTGTTGGGATAGATGTTGACCGCCCGCTGCTGTCCGGTCTCGCGGTCGAGGCGCGTCAGGTAGCCGCCGTAGCTGCCGGCGTAGAACACGTTGGGGTCGGCCGGGTCGGGGGCGATGTAGCCGCTCTCGCCGCCGCCCACCGCGTAGAAGATCGGCGGCAGGCTGCCCTCGCCCGCGCCGGCCTGCGCCTGGCTGCCCACGCACGCCGTCGAGTTGTCCTGCTGCGCGCCGCAGATGTGATACGGCACGTGTTTGGTGGTGAACACGTTGTAGAACTGCCCGGTGGGAAACGCCTGGCCCGTCCATGTCTGCCCGCGGTTGACCGTGACGTTGGCGCCGCCGTCGTTGCTCTGCGCCATGCGCTGATGATCGGTGGTCGAGATCCACAGGTCGTGGTTGTCGCCGTGGGGCACGCGGATGTTCGTGAGCGTCTTGCCGGCGTCGCTCGACCGGTAGAACTGCACGTTCAGGAGGTAGACGGTGTCCTTCTCCTTCGTGTCGGCGACCAGCCGCGTGTAATAGAACGCGCGCTGCCGGATGTTGCGGTTGTCGCTCACCTTGGTCCACGTGGCGCCGGCGTCATCGCTCTGGTAGAGCCCGCCGTCGGCGTCGTTCTCGATGAGCGCATAGACGCGGTTGCCGTCCACCGGCGACACGCTGACGCCTACCTTGCCCCACAGGCCGGCGGGCAGGCCGGGGTTCTTGGTGATCTCGATCCACGAGTCGCCGGCGTCGGTCGACTTGAAGAGGCCGCTGCCCGGGCCGCCGCTCGACATCGACCACGGCGTGCGGAACGCTTCCCACAACGACGCGAACATCACATTGGGATTCACGGGGTCGATCGACAGATCGACGGCCCCGGACTTGGCATCGCGGAACAGCGTCTTGCGCCACGTGGCGCCGCCGTCGGTGGACTTGAAGACGCCGCGCTCGGGGTGGTCGTTGTAGGTCTGGCCGAGCACCGCGGCATAGACCGTGTCGCACTGCGTGGGGTGCACGCGCAGCCGCGCCACGGCCTGCGAGTCCTTGAGGCCGAGGTGTGCCCAGGTCGTGCCGCCGTCGGTCGTACGATACACGCCGTCGCCCTGGATGATGTTGCCGCGGAACTGCACTTCCCCGCCGCCGATGTAGACGACGTCGGGATTCGCCTGGCACACGCCGAGCGCGCCCACCGTGGACATCGTGATCTTGCCGTCGGTCATGGGCGCCCACGTGGTGCCGCCGTCGGTGGTCTTCCACGCGCCGCCGCCCGTGGCGCCGAACCAGTATTCGTTCGGCCGCGCGTCGCTGCCGCCGACGGCAATCGAGCGGCCGCCGCGCGCCGGGCCCACGCTGCGCCACTGCATCCCGCTGTAGAGCACGGGATCGACGGCGGCGCTCTGTGCGGCGACGCGGGTGAATGAGATGGGCCCCGCGGTGACCAGCGCGAACAGGCCGAACACGAGGGCGGCAGGGATGGCGCGGCGGGCAGTCATGACAGCACTCCAGGGACGCGGCCGGAACGACCGGCGCGATCGAGCGAAAGTGTACGCTCAGCGGCGGGCGCGGGCCAGTATCACCAGCCCCACCCCGTTCCATACCAGGATACGCAGCTTGCGCACGAGCGCGAGCGCCACGCCGTGGCTCGGGGGAATGCCGAGCGCCGTGGCCACGACCGCCGCGCCGGCTTCGTCCACGCCCATGCGGAACGGAATCACCTTGAAGAGCACGGTGACGAGGCGGCCGGCCGACTCGAGCACGAAGGCCTGCGCGAGCGACGTGGTGCCGCCCGACAACACCAGCAGAATCACCCACACCTCGAGGATCGCGCCCGGCGTGGAAGGCCGCCTGCCAGCCGGCGGCCGCCCACAACGCGGCAGCGGGCCAGCCGAACACGCCGTAGAAGCGCGCCTCCACGTCGCGCAGCACCTCGGGCGATCGGGCTTCGCGTCCGGCCACGCGCGCCGTGAGCTGGGCCAGCCGCGACAGGATGGCGGGCCGCTGTGTGGCCAGCCACACGCCGATGGCGGCGGCCACGAACACCGACGCCAGCACGCCCTCGGCGACCAGGCGGATGGTGGCGTCGAGTGACACCTGGCGCACGAGCGCCCAGGCGCCCGCCGCAATCATCACCAGCACCGACAGGGTGTAGAAGCCGTTGTCGAGCGCCACCGACGTGAGCGCCGGGCCTGTGGCCAGCACGCGTCGCACCAGCAGCACCTTGGTCGGGTTCCGAGGCGAGCAGGCCGAGCGGCGTGAGGTTGCCCACCGCGTCGCCGGCCAGCACGGCGCCGAAGGCGGCGCGCGAGGTGAGCCCGGGCGCGCCGATCTGCCGTGCGCACAACATCCAGGAGCGGGCGCGGGCCAAGAAACGGACCCCGCCAAGCAGCACCACGATCAGGAACCAGCCGCCCACGGCCCCGACGCCGCGCTGGATCTCGCTCCAGCCCACCTGGCGAATCGTGACCACGAGCAGGGCCGTGCCGACCACGGCGGAGACCACGCCGAGCAGGGGCAAGCGGGAGCGCGGCGTGGACGGCGAAGGGGCGGACGGCACGTGGTGCCAGCAATTGTAGTCAACGCCGATCGCCTTGACTCGCGCCGACGCGGCCCCGTAGGCTACGCGCGACCATGAGATACCTGTCCACTGCTGTTCTCGCGCTCGCCGTGTCCGCATTGCTGAGCGTCACCGTGGGCTCGCAGGCGCCCGCCCCCCAGCGCGGCCCTCGCGCCGCCGGGCGCGCCATGACGGCGGCCGCCCCGGTCGATGTGCCGGTGTCGGAGGGCACGTCGATGTCGGTGGCGGTCTCCCCCGACGGGCAGCGCCTGGCCATCGACCTGCAGGGCAGCATCTGGGTGGTGCCGGCCGCAGGCGGGCCAGCCACGCGCATCACCGACGTGTTCAACGACGCGCGGCAGCCCTCGTGGTCGCCCGACGGCCGCGCCATCGCCTTCTTCGCCTATCGCGACGGCGGCTACGACCTGTGGGCGGTGGCGCCCGACGGCACCAATCAACGCAAGCTCACCTTCGGCGCGTTCGACGACCGCGAGCCGGCCTGGTCGCACGACGGCCGGCGCATCGCCTTCTCGTCGGACCGCGGCGACCCGCTTGGCGGCAGCTACAACATCTGGGTGCTCGACGTGGCGACCGGAGGCGTCACGCAGCTCACGACCCATCCGGCCGAAGACACCATGCCGAGCTGGTCGGCCAACGACGCCGACATCGCGTTCGTGTCCACGCGCGACGGCGAGCATCACGTGTGGGCGGTGCCGTCGGCAGGAGGCGCCGAACGCCAGATTGCCACGGCCACGGGACGCGTCGATGCGGCGTCGTGGGGCCCCGGCGGTCAGGTGGTGGCGCACGTGCTCGAGGGCACGGCCAGCCGCCTGGAACTCGCCGGCAAGAACATCACGGGCACCGAGAACGTCTTTCCCTTCCGTCCGAGCTGGGTGAGCGCCACCGAGTTCTTCTACACGGCCGACGGCAAGATCCGGCGCCGCACGCTGGGGGCGGCCGCGGCCACCGACGTGCCGTTCACGGCCATGCTGCAGGCCATGCCGGCCCGCTACACGCGCGCGGTGCGCAACTTCGACTCACGCGCGCCCGCGCAAGACGCTCGGCCTCGTGCGTCCGGTGATCTCGCCCGATGGCACCAAGGTGGCGTTTGCCGCCGTCGGCGACATCTACGTGATGCCGGTCGGCGGCGCCGCCGAGAACCTCACGAAGGACCGCTTCCTCGACACCGACCCGGCGTGGTCGCCCGACGGCACCAAGCTCGTCTACTCGTCGGACAAGGGCGGTGCGCTGCTGCAGCTCTGGATCCGCGACATGACGACCGGCCAGGAGCGCCAGCTCACCCGCCTCACCACGCAGCCGCAAGGGGCCACCTGGTCGCCCGACGGCACGCGCATCGCGTTCTTCGACGTGGACGGCATGTGGCGGCGCGCCACCGTGTCGGTCGTGGACGTGGCGAGCGGCGCGGTGACGAA
Source organism: uncultured Acidobacteriota bacterium (assembly GCA_963814395.1). Lineage (GTDB taxonomy): Bacteria > Acidobacteriota > Vicinamibacteria > Vicinamibacterales > UBA2999 > CADEFD01. The sequence goes on along the minus strand of CAWFCS010000013.1, from coordinate 256,363 downwards.
GATTCACGACTCGCTCTTCGCGCCCGGCACGCCCACCTGGTCGCCCGACGGCACGCGCGTGGCTCTGGCGATGGTGTCGTCGTACACCGCGAAGTATCGCGAGGGCACCAACCAGGTGCTCACGATGGCGGCGACCGGCGGCGACGACAAGTGGTTCGTGCCCGAGCCCAACAAGTCGATCGACTCGCGTGGCGGCGGCGGGCCCGTGTGGTCGCCCGACGGCACCAAGATGGCCGCCATCTACGAGGGGCTGCTGCACGTGTGGCCCGTCTCGCGCGCGGGTCAGCCGCTCGGTCCGCCGCGTCGCGTCACCTCCGAGATGGCACATTCGCCGAGCTGGGCGGGTGACTCGAAGCGCCTGCTCTATCAGTCGATGGACGAGCTGCGCATGGTGGACGTGGAGTCCGGCGCCGTCACCGAGGTGCCGCTGTCGCTCACCTGGACGCCGGCGGTGCCCACGGGACGCCTCACGGTGCACGTGAGCAGGCTCGTGGACGGCGTGTCGGAGACCGCGCGCGAGAACGTGGACATCGTGATCGTGGGCAACCGCATCCGCTCGGTGGCCGCGCACAGCGCCGCGGCGCACACCGGCACGGTCATCGACGGCAGCAACCTCACCGCGATGCCGGGCTTGATCGAGTTCCACTCGCACCTGCAGAAGGACTTCGGCGAGGCGCAGGGCCGCGCCTGGCTGGCCTTCGGCGTGACCACCGTGCGCAGCCCGGGCAACACGCCCTACGAGGCGGTGGAGGATCGCGAGGCCAACGAGGCCGGCGTGCGCGTGGGGCCGCGCGTGTATGGCACCGGCTATCTGATGGAATGGCAGCGCGTCTACTACAAGATGGGCGTGGCCATTTCGAGTCCCGCGCACTTCGAGATGGAACTGCAGCGCGCCAAGGTGCTGCAGCACGACCTGATCAAGAGCTACGTGCGGCTGCCCGACCTGCAGCAGAAGCGCATGGTGGAATTCGCGCACGGCATCGGCATCCCCGTGGCCACGCACGAGATCTTCCCGGCCTCACTCGTGGGCGTCGACAACACCGAACACACGGCCGCCACGAGCCGCCGCGGCTACTCGCCCAAGCAGACCACGCAGCAGCGCGCCTATGGCGACGTGATCAGCCTCTTCGGCAAGAGCGAACGCTACTTCTGCCCGATGGTGTCGGGCGGCGGCGTGCGGCGCATCTTCGAAGGCAATCCGGCGCTGCGCAAGGACCCACGCTTTCTGCTCTATCCGCAGTGGATGCAGCAGGGCGTGCAGAATCCCGGTCAGGGCGCGCCCGGCGGCGGCGTGGACAGCCCGGGCAACGAGCAGATGATCATGGAGGCCATGAAGGCCGGCGCCCGCATCGTGGCCGGCACCGACACGCCCAACGGCGTCAACCTGCACGGCGAGCTGAACGCCTACGTGAAGGCCGGCATGACGCCCTACCAGGCGCTGCGGGCCGCGACGGTCACGCCTGCCGAGGCGCTCAACCTCGACGCCGGCGCAATCGTGGCAGGCAAGCTTGCCGACATCGTGCTCGTGGAAGGCAACCCGCTGCAGGACATCGGCGCCGCGCTCAACGTGAAGCGCGTGATCGCCAATGGCCGCGCGCACACGCTCGAGGAACTGGTGAGCGGCAAGAAGTAGGAGCACTCCCGTTGGCCAACGCCGTAGTGCATCGCCTCGTGGACGGCCGGTGGCGTGTCACCGACGCGCCGGACGACTGGGTGGATGACGGGCGGGACTACCCGGCGCCGAAAGCGAGCGACCGGGTCTTCGAGCACCAGGCGGACGCCGTTCGCGACTACCTGGAGCGCGTGAGCCCGCGCGATCCGTCCGACGAAATCTCGGACGCGGACTCCGAGTCGGACGGTTGGGACCGCGAACAATGAAAATGCCTGGTGATGTGAGACTGCCGGCCGTTCATCTTTGTCGGGGCACGCGCACAAGTGTTCGCCTAAGCTCTGGCGGTCTCACCAACGTGGTCCGACGCTGGATTCGGGGCACTGTTGTCGAATTGCGCAGCTGCCGGGGGAGAATGTCATGAAGCAATGGATAAACTTCTATCCGCACGGGTGGATAGGACTCGTTGTCGCGCCAGCGTCGACCAGCTTTCTAGTTGCTGCTTGGCCTCCCCATGCGGAGGGCGGAGGCGGAGCTTGGCCTGTGGGTGTTGCCGTAACTCTTGGAGACGCGTTTCGCCTGGCTGACGGGCTAGCCGGCAGAGAGTCCGCCGCGCAGGACTGGAAGTCCCCTGCCAACTAGTAAGGGACTGCTCAGAGTGCCGAGTTGTTGGGCGTAGCCGGGGTGAATGCCCTTTGGGCTTCATGCGGGCTCCTACACAGCCAATAGGCCCCGCATAGCCCACCAGAGGGCCGACTTCCTCGAACATGGACCTACAATCGGTCTGGGCGTCTACCACCCCATGGGAGTTCGTGAACGACGAATGTGAACCCGAAGACAATCCGGGCGCTGAGTAGAAGAGACCCGATGAAGCTATTCAACGACCCGGATCTGGAGCTCCTCGTTCCCATTCTTTGGCTGTTCGCAGTGGGCCCAATTGCCGCGACTGTGCTCGAGGAGTGGACCAATCACTCCGGATGGGGGCTTATTGTCTTCATTGGGGGATTCGTTTGGATCGTAGGATGGATGATGGGGCGAGCAGCCAAGCGGTAGATGACCCTCCGCCATACAGACCAAGCGCCGTGCACGTTTTGAGCGCTCGTGCCGAGCTACTTCTTCGGAGAGGTCTGCTTCTTCTCTTTGGGCGCAGGTAGTTCCGCGGGTGTTGGCACAGGGTCGACGAGGTCCCGCATCGTCATGCCGGAGAAGGCATTCCGGATGGGCGAGGATCTGGAACGGTACCAGACTGGCGGTTCTCCAGGCTCGTACCCACCGAGGATGATTTCTCGCATCCTGGTTACCCGAGATTGCTCTTGTTCCGCCGCCTCGAGATGATTTCGGACCGCGAGCACGTTCTGGAGGATCTCGCCCATAAGTTCAGCAGCTGGCCGAGGTGCTGGGGCGGGCCCTTGCATCCTGACAAGGGCCAGCGCCGCAGCGCACCCCTCCCATGCGCCGTCAAACGCCCGGACGAGGTTCCTTTCAGGGACTGGATCACTCACGGTTTGATTGATCGACATCACGAGCGCCCAGACGCCATCGCGATCAAGCTTCTTGCTCTGAAACCGCCCCAAGGGTGGCGCAATGTCCGTCGGTTCAAGGTTGAAGCGCATCGGACAGACGCGCGGCTTGGTGACTTTGACCGCTAGAGCGCCGGCCTCATAGTGGATCCAAGGAGAGTTGAGATTGTCGGGCGTGAGACAGATTACGCCGAAAGACGCCGATTGGAGGCTCCCAGAGATCTCGTCCGACCAGACCGAGCCGGCCGCAATATCCTCAGCTGAAAGCCAGGGCTTTGCGCTCTGCACCACGGTGCCAATCAATTCGTAGAGCGCCAATGCGATCTGGTGGCTCGCGTCTCCGGACCAACTGATGAATACTGCCATCAGAACTCGCCTCCCCGGAAATGAGAACGGCCCGCCTTGCAATCTCGCTGCAAAGCGGGCCGTGAATTGTTGGTCGGGGCGAGAGGATTCGAACCTCCGACCCCTCGGTCCCGAACCGAGTGCTCTACCAGGCTGAGCCACGCCCCGACGCCCGAGAATCATACCCCAGAACCAGCGTGGCTACCAATTTCCGAAGGGCGGTGTGGGGCTCTGCGGGGGCGCGACCCGGCGGAACTGACCCGGGGACAGGGCGCGTGTGGCGGCGCGGCGTCTCCGTGAGGCGAAATCTGAGGATCGGCCGCTTTGGCGGTCCTCCGTTGCCTCGGGTGCGGTTCCCTCCGCGGCAGGACGTCCCGCCAGGCCGAACCGAAGTTGAGCCGAAGGGAGATGCCGCGTCGCCGCGCGCGCCACCGGTCGTGGCCGCTACTCCCCCGTCACGAGCTGGCCGAGCCAGGCCGGAGCGCCCGTGTGGGCCGTCATGTCGGGCTGCAGCGGCGTGACCGACACATAGCCCTCGCGGCACGCCTGATAGTCGCTGTGGTCGTGGGTGTGCCAGTTGTCCTCGCCCTCCTCGATCCAGAAATAGCGCTGGCCGCGGGGGTCGATGCGTTCGGCAATCGTCGTCACGTGATTGCGCTTGCCCTGCACGGTGAGGCGCACGCCCTTGGGCGTGCCGCGCGGCACGTTCACGTTCAGGAACACGCGCTCGGGGAGCCCTTCACGCAGCACGTGCACCGCCATGTCGTGGGCGATGGCCGCGGATGGGCCGAAGTCGAAGATGTAGTCGCGCGTGCGCATCAGCGACACGGCAATGGCCGGCGCGCCGAGCAGCGCCGCCTCGAGCGCACCCGACACGGTGCCGGAGTAGGTCACGTCGTCGCCCAGATTCCAGCCGGTGTTGATGCCCGACACGACCAGGTCTGGCATCTGGCCCTTGAAGAGCACCGCCACGGCGATGTTCACGCAGTCGGTAGGCGTGCCGTCCACCGCGTAGATCTCTGGGCCGAACGTCTCGAGCCGCAGCGGACGCCGCAAGGTGAGCGCGTGGCCGATGGCGCTCGATTCCTGATGCGGGGCCACCACCACGACCTCGCCGAGCGGTCGCAGCGCGTCGGCCAGGGCCTTGATTCCGGGAGCGTGCACGCCGTCGTCGTTGGTCACCAGGATTCTGGGCATGTGGACCCATGATCTTAGCATCGGCTACCCTGTACAAATGGCTATCTGGCTGGCGCGCACTCTGCCCACGTCGCTGGCACTACTGCTCGTTGCATCTCTCGGCGCGCCGGTCAGTGCGCAACGCCTCGCCTTCCGCGTCGACAGTCCGGGGTCGACGGCCTACGGCATCGTGGATCCCGCCACCGGCACTTCCACCCCGGTCACCGCGGACGACGCTCAACTGGGGGCGGTCTTCACGTCTGACGGGCAGTACGCCGTGCGGGTCGTGGCCGCGGGTGTGCTGCAGGTCAAGCACATGCCGTCGGGCCAGCAGACCACGGTGGCGGCGAATTTTCAGCCCTATCTTGCGCATCCGCGCCGGCACACGCTCTTCGGCATCTCCGGAGGGTCTCCGGCCCGATTCGACGAGCGCGGGCTCGTGCGCTGGGACGCTTGCGGTGCGTCTCCTCCAGCCGCGCCCGCTCTCGATCTCACCGTCGATGGCCACACCCTCTACGCGTCGTGCCCCAACGGGGATCTCGTGGGCATCGACACCGACACGGGTGCGGAGGTTCGTCGCGTCACGGCGCTGGGGTTCGGCAGCTTCGCGGTCAACGCCTCGGCTTCCGAAGTCGTGGTGTCACGCGGATCAGGCGGCCTCTTCGACGTCGTTCGTCTCGACCTCGCCACGCTGCAAACGCTGGCGACGCGGCGAGTGTCGAGTTTCTTTGGAGGAGTGGGCCTGCGTGCCACGCCGGATCACCGACGCGTCTTGCTGACGGCAGGGGTCATGGCCGGACCGGACGTGGCGTTTGCGACGACGCTCATCGAGGGCACGACTCTGGCCGATGTTCGAGCGCTGGCGGGGAGTTGGGGCTACTTCTCGGGTCACAGCGCCGAGGTGTCCCCAGACGGTCGCGACGCGTTCGTCGTGTCGAGCGGTTCCGGGGGAGCGACGGCCGCCTGGCTCGACATCGCGACGGGCTCCACCCTTGCGTCCGCATCCGTCCCGGCCGGGTATTCACTGGCGCTCAACTACGAGCCGGTGCCCGTGCCACCGGTGCTGTCAATCACCCAGGTGACGGCCGGCACCGCGACCCTGTCGTGGACCCTTCCCGACGTGTCGCCCATGGTCACGGGCTATCGCGCGGAGGCCGGAACGGCGCCGGGGATGTCCAACCTGGGAGTGCTCGTGCTCGGGGCGGATGAGTCTTTCACTGCGTCTGGTGTGCCGCCAGGCCGGTATTTCGTCCGCGTGCGCGCCGTCAACGTCAACGGCACCAGCGGCCCGTCGAACGAAGTGGTCGTCGACGTGCCCTAGTCTCGAGCCCAATCGGTGTGTGTCCGGATGCGCCTGTGGTAGCGTCGCCGTGATGCGCCGCGCCGTGCCCTCCTTGTGGTTCTGCCTCGCGACCCTCAGCGTGCTGACCACGGCGGATGCCCCGGCGGACGCGCAGCGCGTGTTGTTGTCGGCGAGCCGTGACGACGCGCCGGCGTCCACCTCGCTCGTCGATCTCGCGACCGGTGCGGTCACGCCGTTCTCCAGTGACTTCACCGACAGCTCGATGGCGACCTCCGACGGCACGTTCGTGCTGCGCCTGGTGAGCCCCGACACGCGCTGGCGCGTGCGCGACATGGCCAGCGGCGTCGAAGTGCTGCTGCCCTTCGAGTTCACGCCGGTGGCGCCCCACCCGCGACAGCCGGCGATCTTCGGCTTCGCCCCGGGCGCGGTGCCGGCCCGGCTCGACGGCAGCGGCCTCACGCTGTGGCCGGTCTGTGGCGCGGCAATGGCCTCGACCATGCGGGTGGCCCTCGACGGCCTCCGTCTGTTCGTGTTGTGCAGTCACGAGGTCGTGGTCGTCGACACGGCGTCGGGCCTCCCCCTCCGCCGGCTCAGGGTGGGCGAGCCCGTGGCGGTCTTCGGCTTCGTGCTCGGGCGCGACGACTCCACGCTCCTCGTCCTGCGCGTGCGCGACGACGTGCGGGAACTGGCGCGGATCGATACCCACACGGGCGCCACCCTCGAGGCCGTTCCCTATGCGGGTCCGCCCCTCATCGAATCCACGCCCGCGCGCGACGCCTTCGTGGGCTCGGCCTGTCGGCATCGTCGGCCCGAACCTGTTCTGTGCACGCTGATCGTGACCGATGTGGACACGTTGGCTCGAAGTGCGACGGTTCGGCTCGTTCGCGTCGTTCAACCGCTTCTGGGTCAGTCCCGACAACCGGCACGCCTATCTGAATTCCTTCGAGGCGTTCCTGAGCCGGGCGATGCGCCTCGACTTCAACACCGGGGCGTCATCGACGGCCCGGTCGACGTCTCGCGTGGCCGGCTCACCATGGGCGTGGCGTTTCCCCCGCTGCCGCCGGTGCTCGACGCCCCCGCAGGTCGTGGGCCGGTCGGCACGCCTGACGTGGACCCTGCCTGCGGCGTCGCCCGACGTCACCGGCTACGGGCTGGAGGTCGGATCGCAGCCGGGCGCGGCCAATCTGGCCTCGGTCTTCCTGGGCCGCGCGACGACGTTTTCCGGGGCGGCGGTGCCGGCCGGCCGCTATTTCGTGCGCCTCCGGGCCATAAACGCCAACGGCACCAGCGCTCCGTCGAACGAAGTGGTCATCGACGTGCCCTGAGACCCGCTATGATGCAGCCCATGGCGTCGTGGATGTGGCTCGCGGGCGGCTTGGTGTTGCTGGCGGTGGAACTGGCGACCCCCAGCGGCTTCTTCGTGATGTTCTTCGGCATCGGTGCCCTGCTCACCGGCCTGGCCGCCGCGGCCGGGGCGGTCACCGGGCAGGTGCCCCAGTGGACGCTGTTCACCGTGTCCTCGGTGCTCTCGCTGCTGCTCTTCCGCGGCAAGATCCAGAAGCGCGTCGAGCATTCGGGCCCGCTGCTGCCTGTGGATTCGCTCGTCGGCGAAATCGCCTTCCCGGTCGAGGCCATGGCGGCCGGCGCCGTGGGGCGCGTGGCGCTGCGCGGATCGAACTGGGAAGCCCGCAATGAAGGCGACACGCCGCTCGGCGCGAATCAGCGCTGCCGGGTCACCCGCGTGTCTGGACTGCAACTCGGCGTCGTCGCCGAATAACCCCGAAAGAGGCGCGTCTCATGGAAGGCGGATTCATCGTCATCGTGCTCGTCGCGATCATGGCGCTCATCGTGATCGCCAAGACCGCGATTGTCGTGCCCCAGCAGAGCGCGTTCGTGGTCGAGCGGCTCGGCCGCTACTCGGGCACGCTCGACGCCGGCTTCCACATCCTGCTGCCCTTCATCGACGTCATCCGCTACAAGCACTCGCTCAAGGAGGCGGCCCTCGACATCCCCGCGCAGGTCTGCATCACGCGCGACAACGTGCAGGTGGGCGTGGACGGCGTGCTCTACCTGAAGATCCTCAACCCCGAGCGCGCCTCCTACGGCATCCAGGACTACCTGTTCGCCATCTCGCAGCTGGCGCAGACCACGCTGCGGTCGCGAGGTCGGCAAGATCGATCTCGACCGCACCTTCGAGGAACGCACCAACATCAACATCGCGGTGGTGGCCGAGCTCGACAAGGCCAGCGAGCCGTGGGGCGTGAAGGTGCTGCGCTACGAGATCAAGAACATCACGCCGCCGGCCGACATCCTGGCGGCGATGGAAAAGCAGATGCGCGCCGAGCGCGAGAAGCGCGCCGTGATTCTCACCTCGGAAGGCCAGCGCGACGCCGACGTGAACAACGCCGAAGGCGAGAAGCAGCAGACCATCAAGGCCTCGGAAGCGCGCAAGCAGCAGCAGATCAACGAGTCGGAAGGCCAGGCGGCGGCCATTCTCGCGGTGGCCACCGCCACCGCCGAAGGCATCAAGCGCGTGGCCGAAGCCACCCAGGCGCCGGGCGGCCAGGAAGCGATTCAGCTGCGCGTGGCCGAGCAGTACATCGCCGAGTTCGGCAAGGTGATCAGCCACGCCGACACGATCATCCTGCCGTCGAACCTGTCCGACGTGGCCTCGATGATCACCACCGCCATGTCGGTCGTGAGCCAGCACACGCCGGCGGCGCAGGCGAAGCGCTAGGGCACGTAGGCGATGCAGTCGATCTCGACGCGCAGGCCCTTGCCGGGCAGCTTCGCGGCCTGAATCGTCGTGCGCGCCGGGCGGTGCTCGCCGAACATGCGCTGGTAGACGGCGTTCATGTCCTGGAAGTCGTCCATGTCCAGCAGGAACACGCCGCAGCGCAGCACGTGCTGCAGGTCGGTGCCGGCGGCCTGCAGAATGGCCGTCACGTTCTTGAGGCACTGCTCGGTCTGCAGCGCGGCGCTGTAGCCGACGAGCTCGCCGGTGGCGGGATCGGTGGCGCCCTGCCCCGACACGAACACGAGGCGTTCGAAGCCCATGCCGGGCGAATACGGCCCCACGGGCTTGGGCAGGTTGGCGGCGTGCACGGGGCGGTGTGACGGCTGAGACATGACGCTCCTTGTGGGCGGCGCGCGCGTGCGGCGCGCAACCGGCCTGCTATTGTAGCCGCGTGCCTCGTTTCAAACTCATCGTCGAATATGCCGGCACCCGCTACAGCGGGTGGCAGAAGCAACGCAACGCCCGCACCGTGCAGGGCGAACTCGATCGCGCCATCGTCGACGGCGTTCGGCGAGGTGCTGGTCGACTCGCAGGGCTCGGGCCGCACCGATGCCGGCGTGCACGCCCTGGCGCAGGTGGCGCACATCGACGTCACGCGCGCGCCGGCGGCCGACACGCTCCGGCGGCGCATCAACGACTTCCTGCCCGCCGACATCCATGTGATCGACGCGCAGCCCGTGCCGCGGGCCTTCCATGCGCGCCACAGCGCCGTGAGCCGCAGCTACCTCTATCAGATGTCGCGGCGGCGCAGCGCCTTCGCCAAGCCGTACGTGTGGTGGGTCAAGGAAGACCTCGACCTGCACGCCATGCGCGAGGCCGCCGACCGCTTCGTGGGCATGCACGACTTCCGCGCCTTCTCCGACGACGACCCCGAGCAGAAGTCCACCAAGGTGCTGCTCGACGAGGTGCGGGTCGAGGAGTTCGGCGCCCTCGTGGTGGTGCGGGTGGCGGGCTCGCACTTCCTGTGGAAGATGGTGCGGCGCATGGTGGGCGTGCTGGCCGCCGTGGGCGGCGGGCGACCTCAGCCCCGACGACGTGGCGGCGCTGCTCACCGAGGGCGACGGCGAAGTCGTCGGCCACGCTCACCGCGCCGGCGGCCGGCCTGTTCCTCGAGTGTGTCTGCTACGAGGGCGACACGGTGCCCGACGCGCTGGCGCCGCCGGTCATGGTGCGCTGACCGTGCGGCGCGTCGGCGCCGCGCGCGCGGGCCGTCACCGCGGCGATGGCGCGCATCGCCTCGGGGCCGATGGCGCCATGGGCGTCCACGCCGCGCCAGGCCCACGGCCACGCGCCGGCGTAGCCGCCGAGCAGCGCGGCGTCGGCCACATCCACGCGCCAGCAGGCGCGGCCGCCCGGCGGCCGCATCTTCGGCATCGCCCTGGGCCGAGCACTCGCCGATGCACCACCGGACGCGTGAGGCCGAGCGCGCGGTGCGGCGTGCGCAGCAGGTCGAGGTCGTGCGCCGGGTCGTAGTAGGCGTGGGCCTGCAGGAAGTCGAGGCCCAGGCGCGGGTCGTCCCACCAGGGCGCGAAGCGCAGGCGGGCGCCGCCGATGGTGACGAGCCCGGCCTCGTGACGATGCAGTTCGCCCGCGGCATCGCGCATCCAGGCCGCCAGCACGTCGAACGGCATGGCGGTGGCGCGGCGCGTCGGATACAGCTCGGTCACGAGCCAGTCGGGTTCGTTCAGCAGGTCCCACGCGTAGATGGCGCGGCCGAGGTGCGCGTGCGTGCCGCGCGCGCCGTAGCGCCGGGCCAGGGGGGCGACGACCGTGTCGAGCAGGCGCGACTGCCCTTCCGGATCGGCGAGCCAGGCCCGATGGCCGCCCACGCGCGCGCCCGCCATCTCCGTGGCGTGAAAGGCCAGCGTGTGGTCGAAGAGCACGGGCACCAGGCGCAGCCCGGCGGCGAGCGCCAAGCGCGCAGAGCGCGTCGAGGTCGTCGAGCGTGCCGTCGAGGAAGCCGGCGGGCCAGCCCCTGGCGTCGATGCGGACGCCGCCGCGCGCGTCGGTGAAGGCGAACCAGCGCACCACCTCCACGCCCGCCGCCGCCATGGCCGCGAGGTCGGCGGCCACCTCGGCCGACGCCGACGCGATGCCGTGGTGCGTGCCCCACACGGTGGGTCCGAAGTCGCCGCCGTAGTGGCGCCAGGGGTAGTTCACGCCGGCCGATCAGCATCGGCACCGCGCGCTTGGATACACTGGGGCCATGTGCCGGAACATTCGCACCCTCTTCAACTTCGATCCGCCCGCCACCGACGACGAGATTCGCGCCGCGTCGCTGCAGTTCGTCCGCAAGCTGAGCGGGTTCACCGCGCCGTCGAAGGCCAACGAGGCCGCCTTCGACCACGGCCATCGACGAGGTGGCCGCCGTGGCCCGGCGCCTCATCGACTCGCTCGTGACCCAGGCCGAGCCGAAGCTGCGCGAGGTGGAAGCGGCCAAGGCCAAGCTGCGGTCGGCGGCCCGGTTCGGCACGGCGCCGCTGAGCGGCGGTCGCGCCCGGCTAGACGCGGCGGCAGGCTCCGCCGCGTCGTCGTCCTCGACCGGGCCGAGATTGCCGCGCGTAGAGCGTACGAGCCGCCGAAGATCACCACGATCAGGCCGAGCGACAGCCACTTCGGAATCTCGAAGTGCACGTAGCCGAGCGTGTGCCCGTACTCGAGCAGCAGCTTGAGGCCCACCCAGGCGATGATCACGAACGCGCCGTCGACCAGCACCGGATAGCGGCGAATCAGCGACAGCAGCCGGCCGATCACGAGGCGCATCATCACGATGCCGAGGATGCCGCCGGTGATCACCACCCACAGCTTGTCCGACACCGCCACGGCCACGAGAATCGAGTCGATGGCAAAGACGATGTCGGTGAGCTCCACCTTCACGACCGTGGCCCAGAACGGCGACATCCCCAGCCACCGTTCCGCCGGCTTGATCTTCAGCTGCGACCCGCCCTCGCCCCCGCTGTGGTGACGGAAGTGCTGAAACGCCAGATACATCAGGTAGAGGCCGCCGACGAGCTTCACCCAACCGAGCGCGATGAGATACGCCGCCGCGGCCGTGGCGGCGGCGCGGAACGTGAAGGCGCTCAGCATGCCGTAGCGCAAGGCCTTGGTCTGCTGATCCTTGGGCAGGCTGAGCACGCGAATGGCCAGCACCATGGCGTTGTCGGCGCTCAGAATGCCTTCGAGCACGACGAGCAGCGCGATGGTGACGAGATCGGACGAGGTGATGACAGGCACGTGCCCATCAAGTATGCCCGCCCGGTGGCGTGCTTGTCACGCCCGCGGCTCGGGCCCGAGCAGATCGCCGGCCGCGCTGGCGCGGCCTAGAACTGGAAGTAGATGAAGTCGCTCGTGCCGCCGTAGAGACTGAGGATGCCGTAGGTCATGCCGGCCGCCAGCACCCCTTTGGCGCCAGCGCCGAGCGGCCCCACCTGCTGGTGCTCTTCCAGCCAGGTGTGGAGGTGCATCGCCACGAGCGGTAGCAGGAACAACATCGACGCGAGCATCCAGCCGGCCGGCACTGCCCACGCGCCGAACGCCAGGTTGGCCACGAAGGCCGTGGCGCCGCCCACGGTGTCGCTGCGGAAGTAGATCCACGCGACCAGCACGGCCGCCTGCACGGCCACGGCCCATGCCGCTCGCGACCCACGGCCCCCGGTAGGCGCCGTCGGGCCGGTGCAGTTGCAGCGCCCGCTCCAGCGCCAGGCACAGCGCCGTGAATGGCGCCCCACACGATGTAGGTGTAGGCGGCGCCGTGCCACAGCCCGCCGAGCAGCATGACGGTGAGCAGGTTGACATAGGTGCGCGCGCGCGAGCCGCGATTGCCGCCCAGGGGCACGTAGAGGTAGTCGCGCAGCCAGCGCGACAGCGTGATGTGCCAGCGCTCCCAGAAGTTCTTGAAGGTGGCGGCGATGTAGGGCGCGTCGAAGTTGAGCGGGAACCGGTAGCCGAGCAGGTAGCCGAGGCCGCGGGCGATGGTCGAGTAGCCGCAGAAGTCGGCGAAGATCTGGCCCGAGAACATCACGCCGAGCCACAGGCTCATGGTGGCGTCGCCGCCGGCCGCCGAGCCGCGGTGCCAGTGTTCATCCACGTAGGCGGCGAGGTTGTCGGCGCACACCATCTTCAGGAACAGGCCGCCAATGACCAGCCACACGCCTTCGTAGAACACGCGCAGGCGCAGCCGGCGCGGGCGCGCCATCTGCGGCAGGAACTCGCTGGCGCGCACGATCGGTCCGGCCACCAGCTGCGGAAAGAAGCTGATGAACAGGATGAACTGCCAGAAGCTGCGCACCGGCGCGAGTTCGCCGCGGTAGACGTCGATGGTGTACGAGAGCGTCTGGAAGGTGTAGAAGCTGATGCCCATGGGCAGCACCAGGCTCAACTCCGGCAGGCGCAGATGTGCCGCCCGCCAGGGCCGCCAGATCTTCGAGGGCGTGCGCTGCGAAGGTGCCGTACTTGAAGAATGCCGAGCAGGCCCAGGTTGGCCACGAGCGAGGCCACGAGCAGCGCCCGGCGCCGTCCGTGCTGCCCGGGCGCCAACCCGCCCATGGCGAGGGCGGCCACGTAATCCACGAGCGCCGCGCCGAGCAGCACGAGCAGATAGACCGGCACGTGCCAGCCGTAGAACACCAGACTCGAGAGCAGCAGCACGGCCACGTAGGGCGACTCGACCTTGCGGCGGCCCACCGTGAGACGGGCGACGAAGACCACGAGGAAGAGCGCGGCGAACGCCCACGACACGAAGTTCATCGACCGCCCACGCTGGCCCGGCGGCTGGCCTGCTCCAGCGGCGCGAGCGCCTGCACGAAGGCCCGGCTCCAGTCGTGCGCACTGCCTTCGCTCAGATGGCTGTGGTCGTGGCTGGTCAGCGCCGGCACGTCAGGGGTCACGAGCGGCACGCCCAGCAACGCGGCGAAGCGCGCCGGTCCGCCGCCCGGCATCGGCTCGGGCGTGGGCACGTGGGTGAGCACGAGCGTGCTGCCCCGCGCGTCGAGCTCGGCCTTGAATGCGCGCGCGGCCGCCACTTCCCCGCGGCCCGAGCGGCGGCCCCTCGAGCGAACTGGCGACGAAGGCGGTCGGTGCCGTCGGCCCACGGGGAGACCTCCCACGTGCCATCCACCCGCGAGCGGTAGGCGATGAAGGTGCGCCGCAAGCCGAGCCCCGGCAGGCCGAACAGGCGCAGCCAGTTGGGCACGACCTGATGCACGACGCGGCGCGCGTCGTGGGCCGCCTCGGCCTCGAGCTGCAACTTGCGCGCGGCCAACGGCGTGTCCCGGATCACCACGTCGGCCCATGGGCTCAGGCCGCCGCCGAAGAAGCCGTCGACGTTCACGACGACCAGGCGCGGCCGCAGGTCGAGCGCACGAATGATGGCCAGGGGAAAGCGGTCGGCCTCGCGGAAGCCGAAGCCCATCACGTAATAGGGCACGGCGTCGTCGTCGAAGAACGGCCGCAGCACGCGCGGCCGCAGGGCGAACATCAGCCGGGAATTACCCAGGAAGAGCACCTCGGCGGCGCGCAGGTTGGCCACCACCTCGTCGTCGATGCCGAAGTAGATCACGTGATGGTCGATGTGTCCGGCCACGTCGTTGGCCAGGTAGTGGTCGTCATCGGGCGGCCGCTCGGCCCGGGCGATGATCTGCACTTGCCCCTGCAAGGCCGGTACGGTCGCGCGCGCCACGTCGGTGGCGACCACGGCCGCCACGAGCACCACGGTGAACACGGCCGCCGGGAACAGGGCCATGGCGGCGAAGGACGCGGAGCCGCGACGGGTCAAGATTTCCAAGTGTAAATCAGGTTCCTTCCGGGAAATTCCGTGAACCTCCAGAACAGCAGAGGTGGCTGACGGCCGGTCTTGCCAACGTTGACACGTTTCGTATCAATATCTACACTTGTCGTGTGTCAAGTTCAGAGTTGATCTTCATCAGCGTGGCCGCGCGGATGCTGAGCATGCATCCGCAGACGTTGCGCAAGTACGAGCGGCTCGGCCTGGTGCAGCCGGCGCGCACCATCGGCAGCATGCGGCTCTACTCCGAGGAAGCGATCGAGCGTCTACGGCTCATCAAGGTGCTGGTCGAGGATGCCGGCGTGAACCTGGCCGGCGTGCAGCGGCTGCTGGCCGTGGCCGAAGGGCTGCAGCGCATCCTGCCTCTGCTCGACGACCCGGCGCTCGGCCGATCCGAGGCGAAGCGGCGCCTCACCCGTGAGGTGGCGCGGTTGAAAGACGTCGTGGGGCTGTGAGCATGGATTTCCGCGACTACTACTCCACGCTCGGCGTGGCCAAGACGGCCACGGCCAAGGAGATCAAGCAGGCCTTCCGCCGGCTGGCGCGCAAGCACCATCCCGACGTGAACCCCGGCGACCGCGGCGCGGAGGCGAAGTTCAAGGAGCTCAACGAAGCCTACGAAGTGCTGAGTGTCCCGAGACCCGCCGGAAGTACGACGAGCTCGGCGCCAACTGGCGGCAGTACGAGCAGGCCGGTCCCGCCGGCGGCGGGCCGTTCGCGGGCCAGGCGCCGGGCGGCGAACTACCGCTCGATGACGCCCGAAGAGATGGAGGGAATGTTCGGCGCCGGCGGCAGTCCCTTCTCCGATTTCTTCAACACGTTCTTCGGCGGCCAGGCCCAGTCGGCGCCGCGCGGCCGCGGTCCGGCGCGTGCGCGCACCCGGCGTCAGCCAGAGGTGGAGCACGAAATCGCGCTCGACCTCGAGGCGGCGCTCGGCGGCCGGGTCGAGAAGGTGGTGGTGCAGAGCGCCAGCGGCCCGCGTTCACTGGAGGTGCGCATTCCGGCCGGCGTCACCGACGGATCGGGTCTCAAGGCGGGCGACGTGCTGCTGCGGGTGCGGCTGCTGCCCCACCCGCGGTTCGAGCGCACTGGCCGCGACCTGCGCACGACCCTGGCCGTGCCCGTGACCACTGCCGTGCTGGGCGGTGCCGCCGAGGTCGTGACGCTGAGCGGCGCGAAGCTCTCGGTGAAGGTGCCCGCCGGCACGCAGCCCGGCCAGAAGCTGCGGCTGCGCGGCCACGGCCTGCCGGCGCCCGGCGCGCCGGATGACCGCGGCGACCTCTACGCCACCATCGAAGTGCGGGTGCCGACCACGCTGTCGGCCGAGGCCCAGACGCACTACGAAGCGCTGCGCGCGCTCGATTCCGTCTAGCAGGACACGCGCCCGGGTGTCACTGGGCGTTTGCAAGGAAAGGCACGGCCATGAATCTCAACGTCTTCACCGAGAAAGCCCAGGAGGCCATCGTCGCCACGCCGCGGCTCGCCGCGTCGCTGGCCCATGCCCAGGCGGAGCCCGAGCACCTGCTCGTGGCCCTCATCGAACAGAGCGGCGGCATCGTGCCGGCGCTTGCTGCAGACGCTCGGGCCAGCCGGCCACCACCATTGCCGCGGCGCTGAAGGAACAGCTCGCGCGCCTGCCCAAGGCGCACGGCGGCGCGGAACCTGGGGTGTCCCCCCGGCTCCGCCTCGTGCTCGAACAGGCCCAGGCCGCCGCCACGGCGATGCAGGACCAGTTCACGAGCACCGAGCACCTGTTCCTGGCGATTGTCAACGAGGGCGGACGCGCGCCGGCGGCCGACCTGCTGCGCGAGCGCGGGCTCACGCGCGACGCCGTGATGAAGGCGGTGGAGTCGGTGCGCGGCGCGCAGAAGGTCACCGACCAGAACCCCGAGGGCAAGTACCAGGCGCTCGAGAAGTACGGCCGCGACCTCACCGAGCTGGCCGAGCGCGGCAAGCTCGACCCGGTGATCGGCCGCGACGAGGAAGTGCGGCGCGTGATCCAGGTGCTGGCCCGCCGCACCAAGAACAACCCGGTGCTCATCGGCGAGCCCGGCGTGGGCAAGACCGCCATCGTCGAGGGCCTGGCGCAGCGCATCGTGCGCGGCGACGTGCCCGAAGGCCTCAAGGACAAGCGCATCGTGGCGCTCGACATGGGCTCGCTCGTGGCCGGCGCGAAGTATCGCGGCGAGTTCGAAGAGCGCCTGAAGGCCGTGCTGCAGGAGATCGTCAAGGCCGAAGGACGCATCGTGCTCTTCATCGACGAACTGCACACGGTCGTGGGCGCCGGCGCGGCCGAGGGCTCGCTCGACGCGTCGAACATGCTGAAGCCGCTGCTCGCCCGCGGCGAACTCCACACGATTGGCGCGACCACGCTCGATGAGTACCGCAAGCACATCGAGAAGGACGAGGCGCTCGAGCGGCGCTTCCAGCCCGTGCACCGTCGGCGAGCCCACCGTGGAAGACACGATCAGCATCCTGCGCGGCCTGCGCGAGCGCTACGAGCTGCACCACAAGGTGGGGTTCAAGGACGCCGCGCTGGTGGCGGCCGCGGTGCTCTCGCATCGCTACATCGCCGACCGCTTCCTGCCCGACAAGGCCATCGACCTCATCGACGAAGCCGCGTCGAAGCTGCGCATGGAGATCGACTCCATGCCGGCCGAGCTCGACGAAGTGCAGCGGCGCGTGATGCAGCTCGAGATCGAACGCGAGGCGCTCCGCAAGGAAACCGACAAGGCCTCGGCCGACCGGCTGCAGAAGCTCGAGAAGGAGCTGGCCGACCTCAAGGAGGAACAGCGCACGCTCACGGCTCATTGGCATCAGGAGAAGGACGCCATCCAGAAGAGCGCCGACCTGAAGGAGGAACTCGATGGCCTGCGGCGCGACGTCGAGGCCGCGCAGCGGCACGGCGACTACGCCCGGGCCTCCGAGCTGCAGTACGGCCGGATTCCGGCGCTCGAGGCGCAGATCCAGGCGCAGGATGCCCGCGCCGGTGCGGTGGGCAGCGGGCCGCGCCTGCTCAAGGAGCTGGTCGACGAAGAAGACATCGCGGCGGTCGTCGGCAAATGGACCGGCATCCCGGTCAGCCGCCTGCTGGAAGGCGAGGTGCAGAAGCTGATCCAGATGGAGGCGCGCCTGCACCAGCGCGTCGTCGGCCAGGACGAAGCCATCCAGGCCGTGGCCAACGCCATTCGCCGCGCCCGGGCCGGGCTGCAGGATCCGCAGCGGCCGCTCGGCAGCTTCATCTTCCTGGGCCCGACCGGCGTCGGCAAGACCGAGCTGGCGCGCGCGCTGGCCGGGTTCCTGTTCGACGACGAGCAGGCGATGGTGCGCATCGACATGTCGGAGTACCAGGAGAAGCACACGGTGTCGCGCATGATCGGCGCGCCGCCCGGGTACATCGGCTACGACGAGGCCGGGCAGCTCACCGAAGCGGTGCGGCGGCGCCCCTATGCGGTGGTGCTCTTCGACGAAGTCGAGAAGGCGCACCCCGAGGTGCTGAACGTGCTGCTGCAACTGCTCGACGACGGGCGGCTCACCGACGGCAAGGGCCGCACCATCGACTTCCGCAACACGGTCGTGATCATGACCTCCAACCTCGGCAGTCAGTTCATCGCCGACGCGGCCAGGCGCGGCGGCGGCGCTCGACGACGCCGTGCGCGGGCAGGTCAACGACGTGCTGCGCAGTCACTTCCGGCCCGAGTTCCTGAACCGGGTCGACGACGTCATCTTCTTCCACGCGCTCGACCGCGCACACATCAGCCAGGTCATCGACATCCAGCTGACCGGGCTGCTGAAGCGGCTGGCCGATCGCAAGATCGGCGCTGACGCTGAGCGACGCGGCCAAGGACGCGCTGGTCGAGGAAGGGTATGATCCGATCTACGGCGCCCGTCCGCTGAAGCGGACGATTCAGCGCCGGATTCTCGACCCGCTGGCCCTTCGCGTGCTCGAAGGGGCGTTCGTCGAGGGCGACCACGTGCTCGTGGACCTCGACGCCGGCGGGCTCGTCTTCACCAAGGGCGAACCCGTGCGCGCCTGAGCGCGCGGGCCTGGAGACCGCACACCGCATGGCAGCCACGCCTTCCGCCGGTCCCTCGGGCCGGCCCTCCCCCGCCCGCGCGAACACCTTGTGGTTCGTGCTGGCGGGCCTTACCCTGCTGGCGGTCGTGCAGGCGCTGGTCGTGGCGCCGCAGGGCACGGCGCTCCCCTACAGCGAGTTCAAGTCGCTGGTCCGTTCAGGCCAGGTGGCCGAGGTGGTGGTCGGCGAGACCCTCATTCGCGGCACGCTCAAGAAGGCCGACGGGCCGACGGGCTTCTCGACCGCGCGAATCGAAGACACCACGCTCGTGGCCGAGCTCGAGGCTCAGGGCGTGAAGTACAGCGGCGAGGTCCTCAACCGCTGGCTGCCCGAGTTGCTCGGCTGGGTCGTGCCCGTGCTGCTGCTGGTCGGCATGTGGTCGTTCTTCATGAAGCGGATGGGCGGCGAGGGCGGCATCATGTCGTTCGCCCGGAGCAAGGCCAAGATCTACTCCGAAGACAACGTGGGCGTGGCCTTCAAGGACGTGGCCGGCGTGGACGAGGCCGAACAGGAACTGCGCGAGATCGTCGAGTTCCTGAAGACGCCGAAGAAGTACACCTCGCTCGGCGGGCGCATTCCCGAAGGGCGTGCTGCTCGTCGGCCCGCCGGGCACCGGCAAGACGCTGCTGGCGCGGGCCGTGGCCGGCGAAGCCAAGGTGCCGTTCTTCTCGCTGAGCGGCTCGGAGTTCGTGGAGATGTTCGTGGGCGTCGGCGCCGCCCGCGTGCGCGACCTGTTCGCGCAGGCCGACGCGAAGGCGCCGTGCATCGTGTTCATCGACGAGCTCGACGCGCTCGGCAAGGCGCGATCGCAGAGTCCGGTCGGCAGCCACGAGGAGCGCGAGCAGACGCTGAACCAGCTGCTCTCGGAGATGGACGGCTTCGACGGCCGCAAGGCCATCATCATCATGGCCGCCACCAATCGCCCCGAGGTGCTCGACCCGGCGCTGCTGCGCCCCGGCCGCTTCGATCGTCAGGTGCTGGTCGACAAGCCCGACGTCAACGGCCGCGAAGCGGTGCTGCAGATCCATGTGCGCAACGTCACGCTCAACCCCGACGTGAACCTGCGCACGGTCGCCGCGCGCACGCCCGGCTTCGCCGGCGCCGACCTGGCCAACCTGGTCAACGAGGCGGCCCTGCTCGCGGCCCGCAAGGACAAGACCTCGGTGGGCATGCAGGAGTTCGAGGACGCCATCGACCGGCTGATTGCCGGACTCGAGAAGAAGCGCGTCATGAGCCCGAAGGAGCGCGAAATCGTGGCCTACCACGAGGCCGGCCACGCGGTGGTGGCCACGGTGCTGCCGGGCATGGATCCCGGTGCACAAGATCTCGATCGTGCAGCGCGGGTTCGGCGCGCTCGGCTACACGATGCAGCTGCCGCTCGAGGATCGCTATCTCATGCAGCGGCAGGACCTGCTGCGGCAATTGGCCGTGCTGCTCGGCGGCCGCTCGGCCGAGGAACTCGCGCTCGGCGAGATCTCGACCGGCGCGCAGAACGACCTGCAGCGCGTCACCGACATCGCCCGCTCGATGGTCACCGAATGGGGCATGAGCGAGACGATGGGCGCGGTCAACCTGGCGGCCGAACGGCGTCCGCGCTTCCTCGACCTGGGCGGCGGCGCCGAGCGCGGCCCCTACAGCGAAGAGACGGCGCGCGAGATCGACCACGAGGTGCGGCGCATCGTGATGCAGGCGCACGACGAGGCGCGGCGGCTGCTCGAAGCGCACCGCGACGTGCTGGAGGCGGTGACCCGCCGGTTGCTCGAGATCGAAGTGATGGACGGCGACGAACTGCGCCGGTTCTTCCCTGCCCCGCCCGTGCCTCCGGCCGCCGGCGCCGGCGCGTCGCCCTCCGCCTAGGTCGCCGGCTTGTCGGCGGCGTCGGGCCCGACCGCGGCCTCGGCCGCGGCAAAGCCAATCCGGCGGTGACTGCCGTCGCAGAACGGCTTGCGCGTCGACGCGCCGCACCGGCACAGGGCAAAGGGCCGAGTGGCCAGGCTGTAGGCGTCGCCGTTCCAGTCGATCAGGGTCACGTCGTCGCCGTCGACCAGCAACGAGCCGTTCTGCCGCACCTTGATCGTGGCCATTCCCGGCAGTATACCGTGCGGCCGCACGCGTTCCTGCGGCAGTGCCACTACAATGCCAGCGTGCGCCGGTCGCTCGCCCCGCTGCTCGTCCTGGCTGGCCTGACCTTCCTGGTCGGGCTCGGCGCACCTGCCATCACCGACTCGGACGAAGCGTTCTACGCCGAGGCGGCGCGCGAGATGGTCGAATCGGGCGACTGGCTCACGCCGCACTACAACTACGAGCCGCGCTTCCAGAAGCCAGTGCTCTACTACTGGCTCACCGCCGCCACGTTCACCGTCACCGGCGCCGGCGAGGCCGCGTCGCGGCTGTGGGCCGCACTGTCGGGGGTGGGCCTCGTGTTCGTCACGGCCGGCCTCGCCCGCCGCTGGTACGACGACGACACCGCCCTGCTGTCCGGCGCGGTCGTGGCGACCAGTTTCGGCTACGTCGCGCTCGGCCGCATGGCCCTGCCCGACCTGCCGCTGGCGCTGTCGGTGACGGCCACCATTGCCACCGCGCCTCGTGGCCATCGGCGACCGCGTGCCCCGGCCCCGTCAATGGCTGCTGGCAGCGGCGGTCTCGGCGGCGCTGGGGTTCCTCATCAAGGGGCCGCTCGCGGTGGTGCTGCCGGCGGTGGTGCTGCTGCCGATCCTGATGATCGAACGGCGTGCGTCGCGCGCTGCGCGCGGCCGATGTGGTGGTGGCGGCCGTCACGTTCGTGGCGCTGGCCGCGCCGTGGTACCTCGCCATGTGGTGGCGTCACGGCACGCCCTACCTCGAGAGCTTCTTCGTGAGCGACAACCTGGCGCGATTTGCCACCGACCGCTTCAACGAACCGCGGCCTTGGTGGTACTACGGGCCGGTCATCGTCGGCGGCGTGGTGCCCTGGGCGCCGTATCTGCTGCTCGGCTTGGGCGCGACGGTGCGGGTGCTGACCTTGCGCGGCGGCCTCGGCAGCCTGGAAACGCGCCTGGCCATCTGGATGGTGCTGCCGCTGGCCGTCTTCACGGCTGTCGGTCGGCAAGCAGCCGCGCTACGTGCTTGCCGCTGCTGCCGCCGATCGCCATCCTGATCGCGCATGGCATCGTCGATCGCACGCGCTCGGGCCGCGGGCTCGACGGCGGCCTCTACCAGCAGCGGCCCGACCGCGGGTTGCAGGCGGCCTCGCTCGCCTCGGGCGCCATCCTGCTGCTGGCGGCCGGCGCTCGTGTGGCGGGCACGGCCGCTGTTCGTGGACATCCCGGCGTGGCAGTCGATGAGCGCGGCCGCGACCATTGGCGTGGCCGGCCTGGCGGTGGTGCTGGTGGCCCTCTCGCGCGGCTGGCGGCAGGCGCCGTGGGCGCTGGCCTACGCCAGCGCCATCGCCTTGCCGGCGCTCGTGCTCGGCGCCCTGGCGGGCGGACCCGAGGACGCCGTGCATCGGGTGGCGCGAGCGGTGGTGGCCGCGCGCCAGGCCAACGAGCCGGTCGGGGTGTCGCGCGTGTTCGTGCGCAACCTCGTCTTCTACACGGGCGTGAAGCAGACCGATCTCATCAACGACGAGCAGCTCACGGCGTTCCTGAGTCAGGCCGGTCAGGCACTGGTGGTGGCGCCCGCCGAGGTGCTCGACCGGGTCGAGGCCGCCGGGGCGCCGCGCGCGCAGCGGCTGGCCGAGTTCCCGTACCTGAACGAGGCGGGCCTGCGCCTGCGATCGTTCCTGTGGCCCGACCCCGCGCGTGACGTGCAGACGGTGCTGCTCGTGCGCACGGCCGGCGCGTCCCCGGCCGGGCGCCGCTGACGACGTACGGGCCGGGTCGGCGGCGCGGCGCCTACGAGCGTCGCACGTCGAGGCTCGCCACATCCGCCGGCGTCGTGTCCCAGATCTTGCCCGGGTTCAGCACGCCGTGCGGATCGAACGCCTGCTTCAGCCGCGCCATGAGCGCGATCTCCACGTCCGACAGCTGCAGGCGCAGGTGCGCGGCTTTCGCAAAGCCCACGCCGTGCTCACCAGTGATGGACCCGTCGAGCGCGATGACTCCGGTGAAGAGCGCGCGCTCGGCCACGGCCGCCCGCGCCATCTCGTCGGCGTCGCCGGGATGCACCATGAGGTTCACGTGGATGTTGCCGTCGCCAGCGTGGCCGAAGGCGGCGATGAGCAGCCGGTAGTCGACGCGCACGCGTTCGACCAGCGCGAACAGCTCGGGCACGCGACCGCGCGGCACCACCAGATCGTGGTTGATCTTCTGCGGGCGCGAGCCCGCGCAACGCGTAGGACAGCTCGCGGCGAGCCTCCCACAGGCTGTCGCGCTCCACGTCGGTGGCCGCCTCGCGCACGCTCGTGGCCCCGCGGCCTGACACGCAGCGGCGGCCAGCTCCGCCTCGTGCCGCACCGAGGGCTCGTTGCCGTCGACTTCGACGATGAGCAGCGCCGCGGTGCCGGCCGGCGCCATGGCCCGGCCCAGGTGCGTGGCCACGGCGCCGAGCGACGCCGCGTCGATGAGCTCGAGCGCCGACGGCACCACGCCGGCGCGCACGATCGCGCCCACCGCCTCGGCCGCGTCGGCCACCTGACGCGTAGGTGGCCGAGAGCGTGCGCCGGCTGCGCGGCCGCGGCACCAGGCGCAGCGTGGCCTCGGTGATGATCGCCAGCGTGCCCTCCGAGCCGACCAGCAGGTCGGTGAGCGAATAGCCCGCCACGTTCTTCACGCACTGGGAGCCGGTGCGCAGGATCTCGCCGGTGGGCAGCACGGCCTCGAGCGCCAGCACGTAGCGCCGCGTCGTGCCGTACTTGAAGGCGCGCGGCCCGCCGGCGCATTCCGCGAGGTTGCCGCCAATGGCGCACTCGGCCAGGCTGGCCGGGTCGGGCGGATAGAAGAGGCCCCGTGCCTCGACGGCGCGATGCAGGTCGCGGGTCACGACGTTCGGCTGCACGACCGCCAGCAGGTTGGCCTCGTCGATCGCCAGGATGCGCGTGAAGCGCGCCATCGACAACACCACGCCGCCGCGGATCGGCACGGCACCGCCGGTGTAGCCCGTGCCACGCGCCACGCACCACCAGCGGGGTGCGGGCGTCGTGACAGAGCCGGGCCACGGCCGCCACTTCCGCCGCCGTGCCGGGCGTGACCACCACGTCGGGACGCCGGCCCACGCCGAGGGCGTCCTGGGCGTGCACGAGCAGCGCGTCGGCGGCGGTGGATCACCCAGCGCGGCCCGGCGATGGCGGCGAGGGCGGCGGGGAGATCCGCGGAGCTGGTCACCGCGCGGGCGCGGCCGTACCGCGCTCGCGGGCGTGGACGAACTCCTGGATGCGCGTCACCCCTTCGCGCAGGCGATCGAGCGACGTCGCATACGAGATGCGCACGAAGCCGGGCGCGTCGAAGCCCTCGCCCGCCGTGAGCGCCACGCGTGCCTCCTGCAGCAGCGCGTCGGCGAACTCGGCCGAGGTGCGCACGCCGCTCGGACCGAGCAGCTCGGCGACGTAGGGGAAGAGATAGAACGCACCGCCCGGCTGTCAGGCACTCGACGCGGGCATCGGCCGTGAGCCACGCGTGCGTCTGATCGCGCCGCGAACGGTACTCGTTCAGCATCGCCGTCACGGCGTCTTGCGGGCCGGTCAGCGCCTCGACGAGCGCCTTCTGGGTAATCGACGACACGTTCGACGTGGCATGCCCCTGCACTGTGTTGCAGGCGGTGATGAAGTCCTTCGGCCCGGTGCTCCACCCGGCGCGCCAGCCCGTCATGGCGTAGGCCTTCGAGGCGGAACTGCAGATCACCGTGCGCTCGCGGTGGCGCTCGGTGAGGAGCGCCACGACGTGGTGGGCCACCGGCTCGTAGATCAACTTGTCATAGGTGAGATCGACGATCACCCACACGCCCGTTTTGGCGCAGTGGTCGGCGATGGCCGCGACCGTGTCGTCGCGCATCACCGCGCCGGTCGGATTACCCGGCGTGTTGAGGATGATGGCCTTCGTCCTGGGCGTGACGCGATCGAGGATCTCGTCGGCTTCGACGACGAAGCCGCGCTCGCGCTGGCCGCGCGCCAGCACCGGCGTGGCGCCGCACAGCAGGATCTGGTCGACGATCGTCGGCCAGAACGGCGAGTGCGTGATGACCTCGTCGCCCTCGTCGAACAGCACCACGGCGGTGTTGTAGAGGGCCTGCTTGGCGCCGGCAGTGACGATCACCTCGGCCGGCGTGTAGGCGACGCCGTAGTCCTCGCGCGAGCGGTGGCAGACCGCCTCGCGCACGTCGGCGGCTCCGGCCGAGGGCGTGTACTTGGTGAACCCGGCGTCGATGGCGCGATGGGCGGCCGCCACGACGTTGGCCGGCGTCGGAAAGTCGGGCTCGCCGGCGCCGAAGTCGACCACGTCGACGCCGGCCCGGCGCAACCGATCGGCTTCGGCGGCCACCTTCAGGGTGGGAGACGGGGCCACGCGGGCCATGCGGGCGGCAAACGTCATGCGTTCCTCGGGGCGCGTGTGCGGGTCGCGCAGCAGGGCGAACTTGCGGCGGAGGCGTTCCTCGACGAGCGGCGGCACGAGTCCGCGCACATCACCGCCCAGGCGGAACACTTCCTTGATCAGCCGGGAGCTGGTGTAGGTGTAGGCCTCGGCCGGCATCATGAACAGGGTGTCGATCTCGTCGGAGAGCCGCCGGTTCATGAGCGCCATCTGCGATTCGTATTCGAAGTCGGACACCGCCCGCAGGCCCTTCACGATCGCGTGGGCGCCGATGCCCCTGGCGAAGTCCACGAGCAGGCCGTCGAAGGTCGTCGACCTCGATCCCGGCGCGGCCCGTGAAGACCTCGCGGATCATCTGCACGCGCTCGGCCGCCGCGAAGAGCGGCGTCTTGGTGTCGTTGACGAGCACCGCCACGACCACCCGGTCGAAGAGCCGCGCGCCCCGCTCGATGATGTCGACGTGGCCGCTCGTGATCGGATCGAACGACCCGGGATAGATGGCCAGTCGCGGACCGCCGCCGCTCGCGTTGCTCATGGCTCGCCTGGCTCTCTCCCGTCGCTGCTGGTCACGGCTCGATAGGTGCTGAGCGCCGAATCTCCGGCCCGGCGCGTGCGCTCGAGGCGCACGCCGGCGGCCTCCGGGGCGGCGCGGCGCGACGCGTGCTCGAGGACCACGAGACCGCCCTCCGCCAGCAGGCGACCTGCCGCCGCCACCGCGTCGCCGAGCCACGGCGCCGCATAGGGCGGGTCGAGCACGATGAGGTCGAACGGACCGCCAACGTGTTCGCGCGTCAGCGCCTGCGGCGCCATGCCGCGGATGATAACACAGCGATTTTCGAGGCCGCAGTGCGCCGCGTTGGCGGCCATCAGGCGCACCGCGCGCGCGTCCGAGTCGAGGCAGGTCACGCGCGCCGCGCCGCGGCTGAGCGCTTCGAGCGCGATCGCCCCGGTGCCCGCACACACGTCGAGGACGGCCGCGCCCGCGAACCGCGCCGGCCAGCACATTGAACAGCGTCTCGCGCAGACGGTCCGAGGTCGGCCGCAGTCCGTCCCACGTGGGCGAGGCGAGCACGCGTCCTTTGTGCGTGCCGGCAATGATGCGCATCGCTATCCCACCGTGACCAGACCGAAGTGCCGCTCCCACACCCGCGCGACGTGGGCGGCGAGTTCCGCCGGCACGGCCTCGGCGTCCACGAGCACGCGGGCCTCGTGGTGCGCCAGGGCGAGCAGCTCCACGTCGCGCACCGGGTCGCCCGCCCGCAGCATCGGCACGCCCGATTGCCGGGTGCCGAAGACGTCGCCCGGGCCGCGCAGTTCCAGGTCCTTCTCCGACAGCAGGAAGCCGTCGTCGGACTCGGCCATTGCCGACAGGCGCGCCTTCGCGTCGTCGCTCCAGGGCGCGTCGTAGAGCAGCACGCAGGTCGAGGCGTGCACGCCGCGGCCGATGCGGCCACGGAGCTGGTGCAATTGCGCCAGGCCGAAGCGCTCGGCGTGTTCCACCACCATCACGGTGGCGTTGGGCACGTCGACGCCGACCTCGACGACCGTCGTGCTCACGAGCACGTGCACCTCGCCCGCCGAGAACCGGCGCATCACGTCTTCCTTCTGGTCAGGTTTGAGCCGGCCGTGCAGCAGCTCGACCTTCAGATCGGGAAACACGTCGGCGGCCAGGTGCGCGCTCATCGTGGTGGCCGCCTTCAGGTCGGACTTCTCCGACTCTTCGATGATCGGATACACCACGTACGCCTGGCGCCCCTGCGCCACCTTCTCGCGAATCAGACTGGTAGACCTCGTCGCGCCGCGACCCCGGCTTCACGAGCGTCTGCACCGGCTGCCGGCCCGGCGGACGATCGCGCATCACCGTCACGTCCATGTCGCCGCAGGCGGTGAGCGCCAGCGTGCGCGGAATGGGCGTGGCGGTCATGAGCAGGACGTCGGGATAGAGGCCCTTGTCGGCGAGCATGCCCCGCTGCACCACGCCGAACCGGTGCTGCTCGTCGACGATGGCCAGGGCCAGCGCCTTGTAGGTCACGCCCTCCTGCACGAGCGCGTGGGTGCCGACGACGAACTGCACTTCGCCGCTGGCCACTTCGCCGAGCAGACGGCGGCGGGCTGCGTCGGTGTTGCGCCCGGTGAGCAAGCGCGACGCGGAAGCGTGGTGCCGAAGAGCCACTGCTGCAGCGTGCGCGCGTGCTGCTCGGCCAGCAGTTCGGTGGGCGCCATGAGCGCCGCCTGGTAGCCGTTCTCCATCGCGACGATCGCGGCCATGAAGGCCACGAGCGTCTTGCCCGAGCCGACGTCGCCCTGCAGCAGCCGCTGCATCGGCCAGCTGCGCTGCATGTCGGCGACGATGTCGCGCACGGCCTCGCGCTGGCCCGCCGTGAGCTTGAACGGCAGCACCGCGCGGGCGCGCTCGCGCAGCGCGTCGTCGATGGCGATCACGTGCGGCTTGCGCACGGCCGCGTTCTGCCGGCGGCGCAGGGCCAGTCCGGTCTGGTAGACGAAGAAGTCTTCGAAGATCACCCGGCGCTGCGCCGGCGTGGCGCGGCGTTGAGCGCGTCGACGGACGTATCGGGATCGGGAAAGTGCACCTGGCGCAGTGCCGTGCGTCGGTCGGGCCAGCCGCTCGCGCGTCAGCACTGGCGCGGGCAGCAGTTCCGGCAGGGGCGCCGCCAGCAGCTCCAACGCGCGGAACACGAGGCTGCGGTGCACGTTCGGCGTCACGCTGCCGGTGCGCTCGTAAATCGGCACGATGCGTCCGGTGTGCAGCGGCTCGCTGTCGCCGTCGTCCTGCAGCACTTCGAACTCGGGTGAGGTGAGCTGCAGGCCGCGGCTGCCCCAGTACTCGGTGCGGCCGTAGAGCACCACGCGCATGTGCGGCTTGAGCGTGTCCTTGAGGTACTTCTGGTTGGGCCACACCGCCTTGACCTGCCCGCTGTCGTCCTGGATGAGCGCGGTGAAGAGCGAGAAGCCCGGGCCGGCGCGTGGACTGCAGGCCGCAGTGCAGCACCTCGCCCATCACCGCCGCGGCCGCCCCAGCCCGCAGCGAGGCGATGGCCTGCAGGCGGCTGCGATCTTCGTAGCGGCGCGGGAAGCGGAAGAGCAGATCCTCGACCGTGTGCAGCCCGGCCTTCTGCAGGTCGGCGGCCTTGCGCGGACCGACGCCCTTCAGGAACTGGAGTGGGGTCTGCAGGGGATCGCCGCTCACCCCGCTGATCTTACTGAATCACGGTGGCCTGGCCGGCCGTCACGTCGATGCGATCGATCTCGGAGGGCAGCTCGAACGGCTCCTCCATGCGCACGCCGCTGGGATTGGTCGGCCGAGCGCGTGTAGAACGCGAGCAGCTCGCCGATGAACACGCGCGGCACCGGGATGCCGTCGACGGTGGCCGTCTCGAGCGCGAAGCGGCCCTGGCCATCGGCCGTGGTGAGCGTGCCGGTCACGTAGACCGGCAGCCGGCCGCGCAGATACGACGTGGGATCGAACCAGCCGCCCGAACTCTTCTTGCGCACGCCGTCGAGATCGGCGGTGACGAGCGTGGCGATGCGGTTGGCCGCCGACGAACTGCACCGTCGGCTCCGTGATGCCGGCGGGCAGCCACGACTGCGCGCGGTACTTCAGGTAGGCGTTCATCTCGGTCTGCGTGAAGACGGTGCGGCGCGCCGCCGGCGCCTTGGCCGGCGCCTTCGGCGCGGTCGACATCACCGCTTCAAGCTTGGAGTGCGCGAGGTCGGCCTGGGCCTGGGGCGACTGGCCGTCCAGGGCCACGGCCGTCGTCACAGCCGCCACGAGTGCCGTCACGATCCATGTACGCATCGGCATCCGTCCAGCAGCAGGGCCGCCGCGCAGGCGGGCGCGGGGCAGATCTCATTGTAGCGCGGACGGCGCCGGGCGCAGCCCGGCTACTGGCGCCGCAACGGCCGCTGCTGGCGGGCGTTCTGGCGGGCGCGCAGCATCAGCTCGAGCTTGCGGCGCTCGATCTGATCCTCGAACACGCGAAAGCGGGCCTGCTGCCGCGGGTCGAGCAGCGCGTCGAGGTCGCTGTAGGCCTTGCGGCTCTCGGCGGCGTTGCGCGATTCCAGTTCCTGCAGCGCGGCGAGCCGCTCGCGGATCAGCGCCGTCATCGGCCGGCCGCGCCGCCCGCGGCGCGGTCATACGCTGCAGCTCTCCGAGCAGTGCGGCGCGCGCCGCCAGATGCTTCCGCCGGATGTCCTGCAGCGCCCGCAGGCGCGTGAGGAAGGTCGGATATTGCGGGTCGCTCAAGCCGAGCGCCTGCTGGGCCTCCATCACGAGGTAGGCGTCGAAGAGCCGTTGGATTTCGCCGGGCCGCAGATCGGCCGGATCGGGCCCAGCGCCGGGCGGTGCCGCGGGTGCCTGGGCCAGAGCCGTGCTCGACCAGAGCGCCACGGCGGCGGCCACCACGAGGCCCCGTCCCGCGCGCCGCCAGATGACCATACATGTGTTCATGACTGTGGCCGATCCACGGCCGCCTGCAGAAGAAGGCGAGCGCGTGCTGCTCATCGGCGTGACAGCGACTGCGCGGCCACGCCGAGGTCGGGCAGCGCCGCCATGCCGAACGTGTCCCATTCGCTGTCGGGGAGCGTGGCGGCCAAATCGAGCATCAGCTCGAGGGCGCCGTCGCCGTCCGCCGGCTCCCCCGCCGTCGCGGCACGCTCGGCCAGCAGCTCGGCCGACGGGTTGGCCGGCGGCGGCGCCGGGCGGCGACGGCACGCGTCCGACCGCAGCTCGTGAGCGCCACGACGATCATCGCCATGCCGGCCATCGGCACGACGACGTCCCACCGCAGCCAGCGCCCACCAGCCCGCGGCCCGTTCCTGACGCGCGTCGTCGATGGCGCCGCGCACGCGGGCGTTCAGCTGCGACCAGAAGAGCGGCGAGGGTTCGGGCACGTCGGCGTCGGTCGACCGCCGCGAGCGCGAGCCGCACGTCGGCCAGCGTGGCCTGGCAGGCGGCGCACGCCGCGACATGCGCCGCGAGGGCCGCGTCGGCGGTGCCGTCGAGCAGCGTCGATGAATTCGTCGGGCCGAAGACACGGCGTCATCGCTGGGGCCCCAGGCGCTTGCGCAGGTTCGCGAGCGCGTGAAAGACGTTGGCCTTGACCGCGCCCACGCTCGTGCCGACGAGGTCGGCCACCTCCTGATGCGACAGCTCGTGGTAGGTGCGCAGGATGAGGGCCGCGCGCTGACGCGGCGGCAGGGCCGCGACCGCGGCGCGCACCATCGCCTGCCGCTCGGCGACCACGAGCGAGTGGCCCGGCGCGGGCTCGCGCGTGTCGGGCATCGTGTCGAAATCCATCGCCTCGCCGCGCGGCGTCTTGAGACTCACCTGGTTGAGGCTCACGTTCACCGCGATGCGATGGACCCAGGTGGAGAAGCGCGCCTGCCCGCGGAAGTTCGCCGAGCGCCTTCCACGCGCGCACGAACGTGTCCTGCGTGAGGTCGGCGGCGTCTTCGTGGTTGTTCACGAAGCGGTAGCACACGTGGTACACCGCGCGGCGGTGCCGCGTGACGAGGGCATCGAAGGCGTCGCCCGAGCCCGCCAGCGAGGCCTCGACCAGGGCCTCGTCGGTCGTCGTGGCATCTACCTCTGCACCCCGCGGGGCGGCGGTCATCGCCGGTGCCGGCGACGCGGCGAGCGACCAGGGAGCGGTGATGGCATCAGAGCGCATGACACGGGGCCTCGACGACTTGGACCGGGGTCCTGCGGGAAGGTTACATCCGCCGGTCGAGAAACGCGTGCAGTTCCGCCAACGACGGGCACGCCGCCCGGGCGCCGAGGCCGCGGCACTTGAGGGCGGCCACCGCATTGGCCCAGCGCAACATGTCCTCCAGCTCGGCGGCAGGCGCCGCCGTGCAGCCAGCCGGCCACGAAGCCCGACCGGAACACGTCGCCGGCGCCAGTCGAGTCGACCACTTGCACCGGGAACGCGGGCGTGCGGATTTCGCTGTCCGCCGGCCAGACACAGACTGCCCTCTTCGCCCAAGCGTGACGCACACGACCGGCGCTCCGGTGTCGCGTTGCAGCGCGGCCAGCGCCGCCCCGAGCGACGCGATGCCGGTGTACTCCGCGGGAAATCCCTCGGCCGCGATGATGACGTCGATGTGGCGCAGCAGGCCGTCGATGCCCGGGCGCACGCGTTCGACGTCGACCACCGTGCGCGTGCCGGCGCGGCGCGCCTCGGCGGCGGCCGGCGGTCACGGCCGCCGTTTCGTGACAGTCCACGTGCAGCACGCGGGCGGCCCGCACGGCGCGCGCCGGCACGTCGTCGGGCGTCATCGTCAGGCCGGCGTGGCGGTTCCAGATGACGGTGCGCGTGCCCGACAGGCGGTCCACCAGGATGACCGCGAACTGACTCGTGGCTCCCGGCACGATCACCACGTCCGTGACGTCCACGCCCTCGGCCCGCAAGCTCTCGAGGCCGCGCCGGCCGAAGTCGTCGTCGCCGAAGCGGCCGATGTAGGCCGTGGTCGAGGCCCAGCCGGGCCATGGCCGCGGCCGCCGAGGCCGACTGCCCGCCCGGCAGCTCGGCGAACTGATGCATCTGGGTCTTGGCGTTGGCGGCGGGATGGCCGTCGATGACGGCCAGCAGGTCGAGGCTGTTCAGCCCGACAGCCAGCACGTCGAGCGGCCGGCCGGCCGGAAGCGAGAGGGGAATGCGCACGCGACGGCGATGATACCGGTTCCAGTGAGTCGTTGACCTTCGCCTTTTGTTTGGGTATTCTTGGCCGGTGATTGAGCCCTTTCGGCTCTTTCTTCGCTTTCCGGAGGCCGCCGTGCAACCGCTCACGAAACGCCAGCGCGAGATCCTCGACTACCTGAACGAGTTCATCCAGCAGCATGGCTACGCGCCGAGCCTCGAGGAAATCGGCCAGCGGTTCGGGCTCTCGTCGCTGGCCACCGTGCACAAGCACATGACCAACCTCGAGACCAAGGGGTTCATCAAGCGCTCGTGGAACCGCAGCCGCTCGGTCGAGCTGCTGCCCGGCCGCACCGGCAGCCGCAGCGTCGACGTGCCGCTGCTCGGCTACGTGGCCGCCGGCTTCCCCATCGAAGCCATCGCCGGCACCGAGACCATCGCCGTGCCCGAGGCGCTGCTGGCCAACCGCCGCGACACCTACGTGCTGCGCGTCAAGGGCGACTCGATGATCGACGAGCAGATCCGCGACGGCGACTGGGTGGTCGTGGAAGACCGCAAGACGGCGAACAACGGCGAGATGGTGGTGGCGCTGCTGCGCGGGTCGGACGTGACGCTGAAGACGTTCTATCGCGACAACGGCCGCATTCGCCTGCAGCCGGCCAACGCCACGATGGAGCCGATCTTCGCTCGACCCCAACGACGTGCAGATTCAGGGCGTCGTGGTCGGCGTGATGCGCCGCTACTGAATCCCTGCGGGCGCGCGGTCGGCCTGCTAAGCTAGCGGCATGGCCGACCACAAGCAGATCAACTTCACCATCGTGCCCGACGACGGACCCGGGCCCGAGCGCCAGTACGCCAACTTCTGCGCCGTGGCGCACACGCCCTTCGACTTCACGCTCACCTTCTGCGAAGTGCAGCCGCTCTCCGAGCGCGAGATTCGCGAAGCCGAGTCCGAGCACATCGTGCGCGCGCCGGTGCGCGCCCGCATCGTGCTGCCGGTGCAGTTCATCGGGCCGCTCGTGGCGGCGCTGCAGGAGAACCTGCGCGTCTACACCGAGTCCACCGTGAACCAGGGGCCGAAGGGGCCGGTGCACTGACATGGCCCGATCCGCGCGCACGGCGCGCTGGCCATCTTCGACGCCGTCGAACGCCACCATCCCGATGCCGACACCGAGCTGGTGTTCCGCACGGCGTTCGAGCTGCTGGTGGCCACGGTGCTGTCGGCGCAGTCCACCGATCGGCGGGTGAACGAGGTGACGCCGGCGCTCTTTGCGCGCTATCCCTCGCCGGCGGCGCTGGCGCAGGCGGTGCCCGCCGACGTCGAAGCGCTCGTCCACTCCACCGGCTTCTTCCGCCAGAAGGCCCGCGCGGTGATTGGCCTCTCGACCGCGCTCGTCGAGCGAGCACGGCGGCGCGGTGCCGGCCGACATGGACGCGCTCGTGCAATTGCCTGGCGTGGGCCGCAAGACCGCCAACGTCGTGCTCGGACACGCGCTTGGCGTGCCCGGCTTTCCCGTGGATCGCCACGTGCTGCGCGTCGCCGCCCGGTTGGGTCTCATCCACACCGACGACGCCGGTGAAGGCGGAGGCGCAGCTCACGGCGCTCTTGCCCAAGGCCCGCTGGACGCGCGCCTCCGACACGCTGATCCTGCACGGCCGTCGCATCTGCACACCCACGCCGAAGTGCGATCTCTGTCACGCGCGCACGCTCTGTCCGTTTGCCATCACGAGCCAGCCCGTCCGCCGCCGCAAGACGCCGGTCCGCGCGCGTCCCGGTCAGTGCGAAGACGCGCGTGCGGCCGATGACGCGCGCCCAGTTCCGCGCGCTCGTCGCCGAGGCCATCGACTCGATTCCCGCCCGATTCGCCGACCACGTACGCAACGTCGCCATCGTGATCGAAGACGCGCCGTCGGCCGACCTGCTGGCCGAGATGGACATCGCGCCGCCCGACACCCTGCTCGGCCTGTATCAGGGCACGCCGCTGCCGGAGCGGCACTGGGATCACGGCAACGACCTGCCCGACCGCGTGCTGCTCTTCCAGCGGCCCATCGAGGACGACGCGGAAGAGGACGGCGACGTGGTCGGGCGTGATTGGCGAGACGCTGATTCACGAGCTCGGCCACTACTTCGGCTTGAGCGAGGACGAGATCATGGACATCGAGGAGCGCTACTGGCGCGGCGAGCCCGAGCCCGAGCCGGGCGACGGCGACCCTCCGGCCGGGGACGACCGATGATCCACCGCGCCCGCAAGCGCTTCGGCCAGCACTTCCTCGAGCCGGCCTGGTGCGCCAAGGTGGTCGACGCCTGCCGCGCCGCGCCGACCGACGCCTTCCTCGAGATTGGCCCGGGCACCGGCGCCATCACCCTGCCGCTGGCCGCGCCGCGCCGGCGCGGGTGCTGGCCATCGAAGTGGATCGCGACCTGGCCGCCCGCCTCGAGGCGCAGGCCGTGCCGCACCTCACGGTGCACACCGGCGACGTGCTCGACACCGACGTCGACGCGCTGCTCAGCGGCTGGCTCGGACCCGACCCGGCCACGCCGGTGCGGGTCGTGGGCAACCTGCCCTACAACATCTGCTCGCCCATCCTCTTCATGCTGGCGGCGCTGTCGGCCAGGCGGCCGGGCCTCGTCGACGCCACCCTGATGGTGCAGGCCGAAGTGGCCGACCGGCTGGTGGCGGTGCCGGGCACGGGCGACTACGGCGTGCTCACCGTCACGACGGCGCTCTCGGCCGAGGTCGACGCGGCTCTTCGAGCTGCCGCCCGGGGCCTTCCGGCCGCGGCCCAAGGTGCGCTCGGCGCTCGTGCGGCTGCGCTTCCGCGCCCCGGCCTTCCCGGTGCGCCACCGCGACACGCTCATCCGGCTGGTGCGCATGGTCTTCACCCAGCGCCGCAAGACCATCGCCAACGGATTGAAGGCCGCGGCGTCGGGCGCGGGCCTCGACGGCGCGGCCATTCTGGCGGCCGCCGGGCATCGACCCGATGCGCCGGCCCGAAACCCTGCAGCTCGTTGAATTCGCGGCACTTGCCGACGCCTGGAGCGCCGCCGCCAGCGCCCCGCCTGTGCTATAGTTTCGCCCAACCCGCCTGTGTATTTTCCGGGAGCTCCCAGCCACCCGGGTCGTCGGTGCGAGTGCGTCGGTGGCAGAAGCCGCCGAAGTCCGACAGAGCGTCGCCCGGCCTTCGCCAGAAGGTGCGGCGCGCTCGGCAACGTGTCCAGGCAATGTCTGGCTGGGATTCCTATGTCCGCGTCGAGTGTGCCGTTGGCGCAAGCCGCGGTTGATGTCGTGCCCCTCGGGGGCCTCGGCGAGTTTGGCCTCAACATGATGGCCATCTCGTGTGGGGACACGACTATCCTCATCGATGCCGGCACGATGTTCCCCGAGGCGGATCTGCCCGGCGTGGACCTGGTCGTGCCGTCGCTCGAGTACCTCGACCTGCGCGGCGGCAAGGTCGATGCGCTGGTGCTCACGCACGGCCACGAAGATCACATCGGCGGCGTGCCCTACGTGCTGCCGCGCGTGACCGGGCCGGTGATGGGCACGCCCTTCACGCTGGCGCTGGTCGAACACAAGATCGAAGAGCACGGCCTCGAACTCGGCGCGCGCAAGCACCCGGTGCAGCCCGGCGACAACGTCACCGTGGGCCCGTTCCGGATCGAGTTCATCCGCGTCACGCACAGCATTCCCGACTGCGTCGCCGTGGCCATCCACACCCCGCAGGGCGTGCTGATCCACACCGGCGACTTCAAGATCGACTACACCCCGCTCGACCACCAGCCGACCGATCTCGGGCCGGCTCGCGCAGCTGGGCGCCGAAGGCGTGCTGGCGCTCTTTGCCGACAGCACCAACGTCGACCGGCGCGGCGTGACCGGCTCCGAGACCGATGTGCGCGACGCCTTCGACGAGGTCTTCTCCACCACCGACGGCAAGGTGGTCGTGGCGGCGTTTGCCTCGAGCGTCTACCGCATGCAGCTCATCGTCGACCTGGCGGCGCAGTTCGGCCGCTCGGTGGCGTTCGTCGGACGCGGCATGCTGTCGAACTCCGAGATCGCGCAGCGGCTCGGCTACCTGCGCGTGCCCACCGGCGTGGCCGTGAAGGACAGCGACGTGCGCAGTCTGCCGCCGCGCGACGTGGTCTGTCTCGTGACCGGCTCGCAAGGCGAACCGAATGCGGCGCTCTCGCGTATTGCCATCGACGACCATCGCCACATCTCGCTCGGGCCCGACGACACGGTCGTGCTCTCGGCGCGGGCCATTCCCGGGCAACGAGAAGGCGATCGGCCGCGTCGTGAACCACCTGTCGCGCCGCGGCGTCGATGTCGTCACCGAAGAGACTCGGCACGTGCACGTCTCGGGACACGGCAACGTCGACGAGTTGAAGCTGGTGCTTGTCGCTCGTGCGGCCGAAATACCTGGTCCCGGTGCACGGCGAGTACCGGCAGTTGGCGCGGCATGCCAAGGTGGCGCAGGCGGTCACCGGCGGCACCGCGTCGCCGGCCACGGTGCTGCTGGCCGAGAACGGCCACCGCGTGCGCTTCGATGACGAGGGTGGGCGGCTGCTCGACACGGTGCCCACCGGGCGGGTGCTCATCGACGGCACGCGCACGGGCGAGGTCGATGGCGAGATGCTGCGGCACCGACGTCAGCTCGCCGCCGACGGTCTGGTGGTGCCGGTCGTGGTCATCAACCGGCAGACGGGGTTGCTCGAAGGGGTGCCGGAACTGGTGGCGCGCGGGTTCGTGCCCGAGGCCGAAGCCGGCGACGTGCTCACCGACGGCGGCGCGTTCATCGCGACGGTGATCGGGGAATGCTCGGCGGCCGAGCGCACCGATGAGGGGTTGCTCAAGGAACGGATTCGCGGCGAGCTGCGCCGCTTCCTGAAACGCCGCACGGGCCGGCGGCCGATGGTGTTGCCCGTGGTGATGGAGATTTAGGTGGCTGTGAAGCATGCGTCACCCGTGGCGCTGTCCGCGGGGTTCGCCTCTCCCCTGTCGCGCAAGGTCAGCGAGTTCGCGGGCGTCGGCCTGTTCGCGCTCAGTCTCATCTGGCTGATTGCGCTCGCCAGCTACGACGCCAACGACCCGGCGTGGTTCTTCGCCACCGGCTCGAACGACGTGCCCGCCAATTTCATCGGCCGCGTCGGCGCGTTCCTGGCGGAGCTGTCGTTCCAGGTGCTCGGCTTCGCGTCCTACCTGTTGCCGGCGCTCGTGGCCACGGCCGGGTGGCAGTACTTCTGGTGCCGCCCGATCGACGCCTTCTACACGAAGGTCACCGGTCTGGCGCTCACCTTCGGCTGCGCCAGCGCGATGCTGAGCCTGCTCGTGGGGTCGGCCACCTCCGGCACGCGCAGCTACGAGGCCGGCGGCTTCATCGGCGCCGTGCTGGCGGCGTGGATGACCTCGTATCTGAACCGCACCGGCGCCATCATCGTGATCCTGACCTTGCTCTGCCTGGCGGCGGTGCTGACCACCCAGGTGTCCTTCGGCCGGCTTGTTCACGGCCGGCGCCGGCATCGCCGCCACCGGCGGCGTGGCGCTGCGCACCCGGGCGCTCGCGTGGCTCGACGAGCGTCGCCGCGTGCGCCAACGCCGCGAGGTGCTGAACAAACACGCCGCCAAGGACGCGCCGGGCGAGTCGTCGGCTCGCGATCGCGCGGTCGACCTGGCCTCGCCCCCGCCGCGCACCCGTGTGAGTGCGCCCGAGACCCGCGCGTCGGCCGAGGTGCCCGAGGCGGCCTCCCCGTCGGCTCCGCCGGTCGTGGCGCGGCGTCCCGTGCCCAAGGTGTCATCGCCGTCCATGCCGGCCCTGCCCTTGGCCGAAGCCGAACCGCTCGGCCTGCCGCCGTCCACGCGCCGGCCGGGCGCCTACGTGCTGCCGCCGCCCTCACTGCTCGATCCGGCCAAGGCCGAACGGAAGGTGGACGAACGCGAGCTCATGGATGCCGCCCGTCATCTCGAGGTGAAGTGTCGCGAGTTCTCGGTGGAAGGCGCCGTGGTGCAGATTCACCCCGGTCCGGTCGTCACGACCTTCGAATTCAAGCCCGACGCCGGCGTGAAGTACAGCAAGGTCACGGGCCTCGCCGACGATCTCTGCCTGGCGATGAAGGCCGAGTCGGTGCTGATCGACCGCATTCCCGGCAAGTCCACGGTTGGCATCCAGATTCCGAATCCCAATCGCGAGGCGATTTCGCTGCGCGAACTGCTCGAGTCGGAGACCTACACCCGCTCGGCGTCGAAGCTCACGATCGCCCTCGGCAAGACCATCCACGGCGAGCCGTTCATGGCCGACCTGGCGACCATGCCGCACCTGCTCATCGCCGGGTCGACCGGCACCGGCAAATCGGTGGGTCTGAACGCGATGCTGACGAGCATCCTGTATCGCGCCACGCCCGACGACGTGCGCCTCATCATGATCGACCCCAAGCGTCTCGAGCTCGGGATGTACGAGGAGATTCCGCATCTGCTCACGCCGGTGGTCGTCGACCCCAAGAAGGCCGCCAATGCCCTGCGCTGGGCGGTGCGCGAGATGGAAGAGCGCTACAAGCACCTGGCGACCTTCGGCGTGCGCAACATCGAGCAGTACAACCGCAACGTGCGCCACATGCTCGAAGAGCCCGGGGCCGCCGAGAATCCCGAGAGCCCCAAGACGCTGCCGTTCATCGTCGTGGTGGTCGACGAACTCGCCGACCTGATGATGGTGGCGGGCAACGAGGTGGAAGAGTCGATCTGCCGCCTGGCCCAGATGGCGCGCGCCGTCGGCATCCACCTGATCCTCGCCACGCAGCGCCCGTCGGTCGACGTCATCACCGGCCTCATCAAGGCCAACCTGCCGTCGCGCATCTCGTTCCGCGTGCAGTCGAAGATCGACTCGCGCACGATCCTCGACGGCAACGGCGCCGAGCAGCTGCTCGGCAAGGGCGACATGTTGTTCATGCCGCCGTCCTCGTCGCGCACCGTGCGGCTGCACGGGCCCTACATCTCGGAGCAGGAATCGGCGCGCCTGGCGAGCTTCCTGCGCAAGCAGGGGCGTCCGAACTACGACGAGGCCATCACCGCCGACGAGAAGAGCGAGAAGGCCGGCGGCATCGAGTACGAGAAGGACGAGCTGTTCGACGAGGCGGCGCGCATGGTGGTGCAGAGCGGCCAGGTGTCGATCTCGTCGCTGCAGCGCAAGCTGCGGATCGGCTTCAGCCGCGCCGCGCGTCTGGTCGACATGATGGAGGCCGACGGCATCGTGTCCGGCGCCTCCGGCAGCAAGCCGCGCGAGGTCCTGGTCGACCGCGGCTACTTCGATGAGGTCGACCAGCACCTCCGGTGAGACCATGACCGCCGTCCCCAGCCGCTCCGTCGCGATGACCCTGCTCGCCGCGCTGCTCGCCGTGTTGGCCTCAGGCGTGGTGGTCGAAGGACGGCCCGCGAGCGCGCGCGATCGCTACGAACAGGCGGTCGCGCTCGATCGCAGCGCGCGTGATGGCGGCAATGGCTCGGGCGACGTCGACGACCGGGCGGCCCGCGCCGCGCGCCGCGCCCTGGTGCTCTACGAATCGGTGGTGCGGCGGTATCCGGCCAGTGGCTACTGCGACAACGCGTTGCTGCGCGGCGGCGATCTGGCCCGATGGCTGTTCACCCGCACCGGCCGCGCCGCCGACCGCACCGCCGCCGCCAGATACTACACGTGGCTGATCCGCGAGTATCCCGGCAGCGGCTTGCGTGACCAGGCCCGCGCGGCGGCCCGAACGCTCGAGACCCTGGCCGCCGATGGCGGCCGCTCCCGGGCGCCGGGCATCGCCCGGGCCGTGGCACCCACGCCGAGACTCGCCGCGCCTGTGGCGGACGCGGACGCCGCACTGCCTGCGACGCCCGCCATCGTGGCCGCGCCTCTGCCGAAAGCGGCGCCCGTGGCTACCGTCCCGGTCTTGCGCGGCATCGACCGCGCCGTCGTGAACGGCGCGGTGCGCGTCACGCTGATGCTCGATCGCGAAACGCCCTTCACGCACGAACTGCTCGCTGGTCCGCCACGCGCGTTCGTCGACCTCTTCGGGGCGGCGCCGGCCGCCGACCTGCAGGACGCCTCACTGCGCTACGACACCGACGCCGTGCGCCAGGTGCGGGTGGGCCGCCGTCCTGGGGCGACGCGCGTGGTGCTGGATCTCGACGGCGCCCCGGCCGTGAGCGTCTTCACGCTCTACAACCCGTTCCGCGTGGTCATCGACGCCGAGCGGCCCGCCGTCACGGCCGCCGACGTCAGCGCGCCGAGTCCCCCCGCGCCGAACGCGATCGCTGGGCCTGCCGTCACGCCGCCTGTCGCCCCCCCGCCGGTGGTGCCGACGGTGCTCCGTGACGACGTGCCGGCCGCGCCCCGCGACGAGAACGACGTCGTGCCGTCGGCGTCGCCCGCCGGCACGGCCGCGCCTGCTTCGTTGGCGGCGGTCATCTACACGCCGCACGAAGTCGTGCCGACGCCCATGGCGCCACCGGTTGCGCCGCCGGTTGCGGTGCCGGTGGTGCCGGTGGTGCCGGTGGTGCCGACGCCGCTACCGGCCCCGCCCCGTGCTCCGGTCGCGGTGGTCACGCCCAGCCCGGCCGCTGGCGATGTGTCCGAGCCAGAGGTCGAGCTCGAACCTGAAGCGCCTGCCCCGGCCGTGCCGGCAGCCAACACCGACGGGTCGTTCTCGCTGGCCCGTCAGCTCGGATTCGGCATCTCGCGCATCGTGATCGATGCCGGACACGGCGGGCACGACCCGGGCACGCTCACCGCAGGATCGAGCGAAGCGCGCCTGGTGCTCGACGTGGCGCTGAGGCTCGAGCGGCTGCTCAAGAAGGAACCCGGCCTGGAGGTGGTGCTCACGCGGCGCACCGACGTGTTCATTCCGCTCGAGCAGCGCACCGCCATCGCCAACCGCGAAGGCGCCGACCTCTTCCTCTCGATTCACGCCAACGCGAGCCGTGACACGACGGCGCGCGGCGTCGAGACCTACTTCCTCAGCTTCGCCTCGAACCCCGAGGCCGAGGCCGTGGCGGCGCGCGAAAACGCCACCTCCGCCAGCGCCATGCACAACCTGCCGAGCATCGTGCGCGCCATCGCGCTCAACAACAAGCTCGACGAGTCGCGCGATCTGGCGGCCATGGTGCAGCAGTCGCTCGCGGCGCGGCTGTCGAAGACCAACCCGACCCTGCGCAGCCGGGGCGTGAAGAAGGCGCCGTTCGTCGTGCTCATCGGCGCCAGCATGCCGAGCGTGCTCGCGGAGATCGGCTTCATCACCAACAAGCAGGAGGCGGCCCTGGTGAAGACGCCGGCCTACCGCCAGCGCATCGCCGAGTCGTTGCATGCGGCGGTGATGCAGTATCGCCGCGCCCTCAAGCGGCAGACGTCCGTCGCGGCCCGCTAGCGCCCTCACGCGTCCGGCCCGCACGGCGGCCCGGCGGCGCTACTCCCGCAGGAAGTTGGGGTTGTTGCCGCGCGCCTCGATCACCGTCACGGCGTGGCGCGTGCGGTACCACACGTAGGCCGCGCCGGCGAGCAGGCCCGCGACCACCGCCGCCGTCATGATCACGCCGGTGAGGCCGAAGGCGGCGACCGCAACTTCGATCATCCCGACTTCCGGCGCCCGTTGCTGGATGCCGGTGATGACGACCGGGGTGATGGGAATTGCGTCGATCGGCGCGGATTGCACGGCAGCTCGATTCTACCAGCGCCGCGCCGTCAGCGGAGGTCGCGGGCCGCCAGCTCGACCAGCGTCCGCACCATGACCCCCGACGCGCCCTTGGTGGCCCACGGCTTCACGTCGTCAATCCAGGCGGTGCCGGCGATGTCGAGGTGGGCCCACGGCGTCGTGCCCACGAACTCGCGCAGGAACATGGCGGCGGTGATGGCCCCGCCGGCGCGCCCGCCGCTGTTGATGATGTCGGCGATCTCGCTCTTCATCAGCTCGCGATACTCGGCGCCGAGCGGCAGCTCCCACACGGCCTCGCCGGCAGCGGCCGCCGCCTGACGCACCTGCGCGACGAACGCCGGGGGGGTGCCGAAGAGGCCGCTCGTGACCTTGCCCAGCGCCACCACGCAGGCGCCGGTGAGCGTGGCCACGTCCACCAGATGGGTGGCGCCGCGCTGCTGCGCGTACCACAGGCCGTCGCCGAGGATGAGGCGTCCTTCGGCATCGGTGTTGTTGATCTCCACCGTGATCCCACCGGCCCCGCGAATCACGTCGCCGGGCTTGAGCGCGCGTCCGCCCGGCATGTTCTCGGTGGCGGGCACGACCGCAATCACGCGGCGCCGGATGCCGAGCCGGGCGATGGCCCGCACGGCGGCCACGACCGCCGCGCCGCCGGCCATGTCGTCCTTCATCCGGTCCATGTTGTCGGCCGGCTTGATCGAGATGCCGCCGGTGTCGAACGTCACGCCCTTGCCCACCAGGCCGAGCACCGGGCCGTCGGCGCCGCCGGGCGGCGTGTAGCTGAGGCACAACAGGCGCGGCGGCTCGGCCGAGCCGCGGGCGACGCCGAGCAGCAGCCCCATGCCCAGGGCCTCGAGTTTGTCCGGGCCGAGGATTTCGGCCTGCACGCCGGGCTCGGCGGCGAGGGCCGCGGCGCGTTCCACCAGGGCGGTCGGCGTCAACACATTGCCAGGCTCGTTCGGTGAGCAGCCGGGCCGCATTGATGGCTTCGCCGATGACCAGACCGCGCTCGAGTTGGGCCTGTTCGCCGGGGCGCGACGAGCAGCGACGCCTCGGCAATCGGCGGCAGCGGCTCGGCGGTCTTGAGATGGCCGTGGTTGAAGTTGGCCGTGACCACCGCCTCGGCGGCGGCTGCGGTGATGGCCTCGCTGGCGGCGCCGTAGACCGGCCAGGTCGACGGCGATCGTGCGGCACCGGCGCTCGCGCGCCCAATGGGCGGCGCTGGCCACGGCCTTGCGGGCGGTCTCTGCCGTGAGCGGGCCAGGACCGGCGCCAACGACCGCGACGCGCGAGGTGCG
The DNA here is from genome assembly GCA_963814395.1 of uncultured Acidobacteriota bacterium. Lineage (GTDB taxonomy): Bacteria > Acidobacteriota > Vicinamibacteria > Vicinamibacterales > UBA2999 > CADEFD01. Next base: position 213,619 of record CAWFCS010000013.1, on the reverse strand, counting down.
CCAGCCGGCGTCTCCGGCCGCGGTGACGAAGACGTGGCCCAGGTCGCTGATCGGCTCCTTGCGCGCGAGGGCGGCATCGAGCTCCTGCAGGGCCGGCTCCGCTCAGGCGGCGGCGGACGGCGTCCTGGCCGTCAGCCGGATAAATCGAGACGAAGAGATCGGCGGCCTGCTCGTGAGGAGCAGAGGTGACGGCGCGCAGGGACGGCAGTTCGAACGGGCTATGCATCTAGGCCTCTCGGCGGTCCCTCGGAGGGGCATCCGGGGGAATCCGGTGGAATCCGTAAGTGTACATCGCAGTCGCGTCCGGTGGCCCAGACGAGGCAGGGATGCAGCTACGGCGCCGGGCGGATTGAGGCAATCACGCGCAGGCCGTCAGAGCGCCGAAGGGGCGTCGACGACCACGGCCGGCGGCAGCGGCGGCGGCACGACGGCCCACTTGCCGAGCCCGGTCATCACCGCGGCGCCGAGGCCGATCGTCCAGGCCACGTACTCCACGGCCGTGCCGATGGCGAGCAGCGCCATCGGGACGGCCCGCGCCGATTCGGGGGCCATGCCCACGAGCCGCGAGAGCAGGGTCGGCAACACGATCACCGCCATGCCGAGAACGCCGGCCCACACGGCCGTCTCGGTCGTCCAGCCCGCGCGCCGGCCGATGGCGTGCCCCAGGGTGTTGGCCAGGCTCGCGAAGCCGAGCAACATCGCGGCGCACATCGCCACGACGGCCAGGGGAATGACGATCGCGACAAACGGCAGGCCGACGATCGTCACGGCCATGACGATGGCGAGCACGACCAGCGCAGGAACGAACAGGATCTGCATGGCCAGGCCGACGAGACCGGCTCGCACCGGCGTGGCCGTGGCGACGGCGCCGATGCGGCTCACGCGTCCGCGCGCCACCCAGGTCAGCAGGGCCACGGCCAGTCCGAGCAGCACCACGCGCGTGAGCGTGCCAGCCAGCGACAGCCAGCGAGTGGCGCCGCCGAGATCCATCCGCGACCACGCAAGGGTCGGCCACGCCCACCCAGAAAAGCCGCGCGCCATGCCGTGGTGGAGTTCGCCGGTGTGGCGCGCGCCAGGGGCGATGGTGACCTGGCCGCCGAGCACCGTGATGTCATCGCGCACTTCGGCGGTCGGCGTCAGCTCCAGGCTGCCGCCGATGACGACCACCTCTTCACGCACGCGGCCTTCAATCCGCACCGAGCCGCCGATGGCGATCACCGATTCGGTCACGTCCTCGTCCTCGGCGACGACGATGGATTTGCCGAACGCCAGGCGGGCGCCGGTGCGGCGATAGACGCGCTGTGCCTCGGCCGGCGAGGGGCGGTCGAAGACGACCGGTGGAGCGGCAGGAGCGACCGGCGGGGGCGGTACTGGTGGGATCGCACTGGTGGGAGTCGGGGCGGTCGGGGGCGCACTGGGCACCGCCGCCGGCGGCGCGAACAGACGACGGAGGGCGGCGTTGTCGAGATAGGACAGTCGCAGCACCAGTGGGGCATCGGGGCCGAGCTTGCGCCGGAGTTCGTCGCCCGAGAGCGGTACGCCGCCCGCCATGACCACGCCGTTGTCGATTTCGACGCGGCGATCGGCCGTGGCGCCCGAAAGAGCCACGCCGTTCTTGAGGGGCACCACGGCGAAGCGCGCCGTGACCTGGCGCCGCAGCTCGGTCTCACCGGATGAAGGCGCGGAGGTCTGGGCCGTGACGGCCATCGGCGCGGCCGTCAAGACCAGCGCGAACGCGACACTGCGCCAGATCGGTAGTGACGGAGTCTTCATGCGGCACCCTCCACGACGGGCGGCCCACTGCCCGTCTTCGCTACGTACGGACGAGGCGCAGCTCCGCGAAGTTCCCGTCGGCGAACTGCCAGGCGCGCAGGTGCGGCTCGGGCACGAGGCCGGCAATCACGAACAGGAAGCCCGGAAACGCCGTCGCCGCGTCGCTGGGCGACGGTTCAGCCGGGCCGCGGGGATGGGAGTGATAGGCGCCGATGACGGCGAGACCTTCGCCACGCGCCAGACGGAGGGCGTCGAAGTGTTGCGCCGCCGGGATGGTGTAGCGGGTAGCCGAGCCATCGGCGTTGGCCGTGGGCACGACCCGCACCACCGCGTGGCTGGTGCCAATCAGCAGGCCGCACGCTTCGTGCGGTGCGTCGCGCTCGGCGTGCGCGAGCATTGCGGCAGCGGCGCGTTCGGGAAGGGCGATCGTCTCGGGCATGGTCCCGATGTCCCGAGGTCGCGTTAGAAGCGTCCGACCGGCCCGTCGGTGCCGAGCGGCGCAGCCGTCGCGGCGCGGACCGCCTCTTCGGTGGTGTCGCCGGCAATCTCCCGCAGCACGAGGCCGGCCGGCGTGACCGCGATGACGGCCAGTTCCGTGACGATGAGGTCGACGACGCCGCGGCCGGTGAGGGGCAGCGTGCAGCGCGGCAGAATCTTCGACCCGCCGCCCTTGGTCGTGTGCTCCATCGCGATGATCACACGTTTGGCCCCGGCCACCAGGTCCATCGCCCCGCCCATGCCCTTCACCATCTTGCCGGGCACCATCCAGTTGGCCAGGTTGCCCTCGGCATCCACCTCGAGCGCGCCGAGCACGGTGACGTCGATGTGGCCGCCGCGGATCATGGCAAACGAGTCGGCGCTGCTGAAGTAGCTCGTGCCGGGCAGCTCGGTGACCGTCTCCTTGCCGGCGTTGATGAGGTCGGCGTCGACCTCGGCCTCGGTGGGATACGGCCCCACGCCGAGCATGCCGTTCTCGGAGTGCAGGGTGATCGCGACGTCGGCCGGCAGGAAGTTGGCCACGAGCGTGGGCATGCCGATGCCGAGGTTCACGTAGTCGCCGTCGCGCAGTTCGCGGGCGACGCGGCGCACGATGCGTTCGCGGATGTCCATGGCTACGCCCTCACCGTGCGCTTCTCGATGCGGCGGCTGAATTGCTGGCCCGCGAAGATCGCCTGCACGAAGATGCCGGGCGTGTGCACGTGGTCGGGCACGATCGCGCCCGCCTCGACCAGGTGCTCCACTTCGGCAATCGTGGTCGTGGCGGCGGTGGCCATCATGGGATTGAAGTTGCGGGTGGTGCGCCGATAGACCAGGTTGCCGGCGGTGTCGCCGGTCCACGCCTTGACGAAGGCGAAGTCGGCGTGCAGCGGCAGCTCGAGCACGTAGTGGCGGCCGTCGATCTCGCGCGTCTCCTTGCCCTCGGCCACGATCGTGCCGACGCCGGTGGGCGTGAAGAAGCCGCCGATGCCGGCGCCGCCGGCGCGGATGCGTTCCGAGAAGGTGCCCTGCGGCACGAGTTCGACCTCGATTTCCTTCTGCAGGTACTGGCGCTCGAATTCCTTGTTCTCGCCGACGTAGGTGGCAATCATCTTGCGGATCTGGCGCGCCTTGAGCAGCAGCCCCACGCCGTGGTCGTCGGTGCCGGCGTTGTTGCTGATGATCGTGAGGTCGCGCACGCCGCGCCGGTGGAGCGCGCCGATCAGGTGTTCGGGCACGCCGCACACGCCGAAGCCGCCCATCATGATGGTGGCGCCGTCGGGCACGTGGGCGACGGCCTCGTCGGCATCGCGGACGACTTTCTGCATGACGTCGATTATACCGGCGGGAGCCGTCGTCGGCCGGCGTTGGCGGCGCGGAACAGCGTTCGCACGGCGGCGGCATCGGCCTGGTCGAGGGCGTCGGCGAGGGCGTGCAGGCGGGCTGCGGTCTCGCGCACGAGCGGCGCCAGCAGGTCGGCGTTGGCCGCGAAGACCGGCTGCCACATGCCAACCGGGCCTTCGGCGATGCGCGTTGAATCGCGCAACCCGCCTGCGGCGGCGGCCAGCGCGGCATCGTCGGCGGCGTCAGCCACGGTGGTCATGAGCACGCTGGCGACTGCCTGCGGCAGGTGACTGATGGCGGCCACCGTCTGCGTCGTGCGTCTCGGGATCGACGTCCACGACGCGGGCGCCGCAGCCGCGAGCGAGGGTGCGGGCCAGAGCCACGGCTTCCGGGGGCGCCTCCCCTGCCGTGACGAACCAGACGCGGTCGTCGAAGAGCGTCGCGCGCGCGTGTTCGGGACCGGGCCTGGAGCCGCCGGCCATGGGATGCCCGCCGACGAACGTCGTCAGTCCTGTCGCCACTGCCTCGGCGTGCGGACGACGTTTCACGCTGCCCACATCGGTCACCGCGCCGCCAGGCGCCTCGCGGGCGAGACGCCGCAGCCACACCCCATAGGCATCGAGTGGCAGCGCCAGCACCGCCAGATCGAACGCGGGCAACGGTGCGTCAGCCCCGACATGCCGATCGAACGGCGCATGGGTGCCTGCCACCACGTCCATGGCCGACACGTGCACCGTCGGCCACCGGCGTTTCACGGCCAGCGCCACCGACGTGCCGAGCAGGCCCGCGCCGATGACCAGCAGGCGTCCGAACGGCGCGGCCGTCATCGGCTCAGCGCGCCCAGCCGCGGCGCGCCAGGGGCTCGAGGCAGATGCTGCGGCCGATGGCCGGGGCGATGATCCGCAACTCGGCCATCAGACGTTCGAACTGCGCGGGGAACATCGATTGCGCCCCGTCCGACCAGGCGTGATCCGGGTCGTTGTGCACTTCGATGAGCAGTCCGTCGGCGCCGGCGGCCGCTGCCGCGCGCGCCATGGGCGCCACCTTGTCGCGCCGGCCGGTGCCGTGGCTGGGGTCGACGAACACCGGCAGGTGCGACAGCTCCTTCACGATGGGGATGGCCGACACGTCGAGCGTATTGCGGGTGCTGGTCTCGAACGTGCGGATGCCGCGCTCGCACAACATCACGTCGCTGTTGCCGCCCGAGAGCACGTACTCGGCCGACAGCAACCACTCCTCGATGGTGGCGGCGATGCCGCGCTTCAACATGATCGGCTTGCGTCCCTTGCCGAGCTCGCGCAGCAAGGTGAAGTTCTGCATGTTGCGCGCGCCGACCTGGAAGATGTCGGCGTACTTGGCGCACACCTCGATCTGCGAGATGTCCATCACTTCGGTGATGAGCTTCAGGTCGTGGGCGTCGGCCCCGGCCCGCAACATCCGGAGGCCTTCCTCGCCGTGTCCCTGGAAGCTGTAGGGTGACGAGCGCGGCTTGAATGCGCCGCCGCGCAGCACCTTGGCGCCGGCCCGCTTCACGGCCGCGGCGGTGGCGTGCACCTGCTCCTCGGTCTCAGCCGAGCACGGCCCCGCCATCACGATCACCTCGTCGCCGCCGATGCGCAGGTCGCCGATGGCGATGACCGTGTCCTCGGCCTTGAAGGTGCGGCTCGCGAGTTTGTAGGGCTCGGTGATGCGCAGCACCTCGTGCACACCGTCCATGAGCGCGACCAGACCGCGGTCCACCTTGCCCGATCCGACCACCCCGAGCACGACCCGGGCCGCGCCCGACGACCGGTGTACGTCCATGCCGTGTTCCACCAGATGCGCAATCACCGCTTGCACCTGCGTGTCCGACGCCCGTTCCTTCATCACGACGACCATGACCTATGCCCCCTGCCCTGTTGCCGCGGCGGCGCCGCCGCCGCTCGTCTCTGCCGACCGCATCGTCTCGAGGCGCTGGATGCGCCGCGCTTCGTCGATCACCCGCTCGAACAGACGCGCAATCGCCTCGTCGTCGAGCGGACCGCCCAAGGTCTGATTCACCTGGCGCACGTGCGCCAGCACCGAAGCTTCGCGTTCCGGCTCGTAGACCGGCCGACCCTCGGCACTCTTGACCCGCCCGATCGCATAGGCGCAGCGGGCGCGGCTGTCGAGCAGCCGCACCAACACTTCGTCAATCTGGTCGATCTCGGCACGCAAGGCCTCGACACTCAGCTCCGCAGCCATCGCACGTACCGTTCCACTTCCCCGCCGAGATCCGGCGCACTTCCATGATCCGCCACTACCTGCACGAGCGCCGACCCGACGACGGCGGCATCCGCCCACGCGCCCACAGCGCGGACATGTTCAGGAGTCGAGAAGCCGAAGCCGAGGGCGAGGGGCCGGTCGGTCTCGCCCCGCACCCGGGCCGCCAGCGACGCCGGCGGAGTCGGCCACGTCGTGGCGCGCTCCGGTCACGCCCAGGCGCGAGATGCCATAGAGGAACCCGCCGCCCAGTTCGGCCGCCCTTCGGATGCGCGGCACGGAGGTGGTGGGGCTCAACAGGAAAATTGTATCAAGCCCTTCGGCTACGAATGCGGCTCTGGCCTCGCCGGCCTCTTCCGGCGGCAGGTCGAGCACCAGCACGCCGTCGATGCCCGATTCGCGCGCGCGGCGGGCAAAGGCCGCCACGCCCATCCGCACCATGGGATTGGCATAGGTGAACAGCACGAGCGGCGCGGCCACGTCAGCCCGCACGCCGGCCGCCATGTCGAGCACCTTGGCGAGCGTGGCGCCCTTGGCGAGCGCCCGCTCCGTGGCCCGCTGAATGACCGGGCCGTCGGCCAGCGGGTCGGAGAACGGCACGCCCAGTTCGATCACGTCGGCGCCGCCGCGATCGACCGCGCGCACGACATCGGCCGATCGTTCGAGATCGGGATCGCCCGCCGTGATGTAGGCCACGAGGCCGGTGCGCTGGGCGGCGCGCAGGCCCTTGAAGGTCTCGTCCAACCGGCTCATGTCCGATCTCCTGCCAACCCGGCCACGGTGTGGACGTCCTTGTCCCCTCGTCCCGAGAGATTGACCACGATCACCGCGCCCGGCCCGAGCGCGGGACCGAGCGTGGCGAGATGCGCCACGGCGTGCGCCGACTCGAGCGCCGGCATGATGCCCTCGAGCCGCGCGAGCGTGTGGAACGCCTCCAGCGCGGCCCGGTCGTCGACCCACGCGTACTCGGCTCGGCCCGTGGCCCGCAGCCACGCGTGCTCGGGACCGACCGCGGCGTAGTCGAGGCCGGCCGAGACCGAGTGGGTCGGGTCGATGTTGCCGTCGGCGTCCTGCAGCAGCCACGTGCGCGTGCCCTGGAAGACGCCTTCGGCCCCGCCGGCAAAGCGCGCGGCGTGGCGGCCCTGGGTGATCGCCTCACCGCCGGCTTCCACGCCGATGAGCCGTACGCCCGGGTCGGCGATGAACGCATCGAACAGGCCGATGGCGTTGCTGCCGCCGCCCACGCAGGCCACCAGCGCATCCGGCAGCCGCCCGGTCTGCGCCAACACCTGCGCCCGGGCTTCCTGGCCGATGACGCTCTGGAACTCGCGCACCATGAGCGGATAGGGATGCGGGCCGAGCGCCGAGCCGAGCAGGTAGTAGCTGTCGTCGACGCTGCCCACCCAGTCGCGCATCGCGTCGTTGATGGCGTCCTTGAGCGTGGCGCTTCCCGCCGACACGCCGCGCACCTCGGCGCCGAGCAGCCGCATGCGGAAGACGTTGAGGGCCTGGCGCGCCATGTCTTCGGTGCCCATGTAGACGACGCACTCGAGGCCGAGCAGCGCCGCGGCGGTGGCCGACGCCACGCCGTGCTGCCCCGCCCCGGTTTCGGCGATGACGCGGCGCTTGCCCATACGCTTGGCGAGCAGTGCCTGGCCCAGCGCGTTGTTGATCTTGTGCGCGCCGGTGTGGTTCAGGTCTTCGCGCTTCAAGAAGATGCGCGCGCCGCCGCACGCGGCGCCGAGCCTGGCGGCCTCCCACAGCGGCGTGGGCCGGCCCACGTAGTCGCGGAGCAGCCGTTCGAGTTCGGCACGGAACCCGGGGTCGCGCCGCGCGTCGTCGTAGGACGCGGTCAGCGCCTCGATCGGGGCGACCAGCGTTTCGGGCACGTAGGCGCCCCCGAAGGCGCCGTAGTAGCCGCGCGCACTCGGGTCGCGGTGGCCGAAGGTGTGCGTTGTCGTCGAGGGCACAGGAGTCATCTCACGCGATCTCGGAAAGGGGCAGACGGGCCGCAGAGACGAACCGCAGGATGCGGTCGGCCGACTTCACGCCCGGGGATGTTTCGATACCCGACGACACGTCGACGCCGTAGGGACGCACGAGCGACACCGCGTGGTGCACGTTCTCAGGCGTGAGCCCGCCGGCGAGCACCAGGCGCCTGGTACGGGCGGCCGCTGCGGCCTGCGTCCAGTTCACGGTGCGGCCCGTGCCGCCGTGACGCTCGGGGTCGTGGGCGTCGAGCATCAGCAGCGTGCCGGGCGGCGCCACCGGGACCACGCCATCGACGAGCGGCGCGACCCACACGATCGGCACGCCGAGCGCGAAGTAGGGCGCCGGATCGGCGACGTCGTGCAGTTGCAGTTCGCCCAGGCCGATCGCCGCCACGGCGACTCCGGCTTCGCCGACGGTGGGGCGCACCATCACACCGACCGGCGTGACGCGCGCTGGCAGGCGGCGCGCCAGGCCGATGGCCCGGGCCACGGTGATGGCGCGTGGACTGCCGTGCCACAGCACGAAGCCGGCGGCGTCGACGTCGGCGTCGGCGAGCGCGTCCACGTCGTCCTCGCGGGTGAAGCCGCAGAGCTTGATGCGCAGGCGCGTCACGCGCTGGCCTCGGGCACGCACAGCGCGCGCAGCGTGGCGGCCGGATCGGCCGACGTCATCAGCCGTTCGCCCACCAGGAAGGCGGTGTAGCCGGCCGCGCGCAGGCGCCGCACGTCGTCCCCTCCCGCCAGCCCGCTCTCGCTCACCGCGGCCACGTGTGCCGGCATGCGGGGGCCAAGCCGTTCGGAGACGGTGGTGTCGACCGCCAGCGTCCGCAGGTTCCGGTTGTTGACGCCGATGATGTCGGCGCCGGCATCGACGGCGATGGCGAGTTCCTGTTCGTCGTGCACTTCCACCAGCACCGCGAACCCGAGCGCGTGCGCGGCGGCGTGAAGTCGCGCCAGGGCGCTCGGTGTGAGGGCGCTCACGATCAGCAGCACGGCGTCGGCGCCAGCCACACGAGCCTCGAGCAACTGATACTCATCGACGATGAAGTCCTTGCGCAGCAGCGGCAGGTCGACGGCCGCGCGCACGGCGTGCAGGTGCGCGAGGGCGCCGTCGAAGAACGAGGGCTCGGTCAGCACCGAGATCGCGGCCGCACCGCCGCGACCGTAGCTGAGCGCCTGCGCGACCGGGTCGTAGACGGGCGCGAGCACGCCGCGTGACGGCGACCGGCGCTTGCACTCGGCAATGATGTTCACCGTACCGGCCCGTCGCAGCTGTGCGGCGAAACGCGATCCCTGCGGCGTACGGCTGTGCGCCGCCCGCTCGGCCAGGGCGGCATGCGGCGTCACGGCCTGGCGCACCGCGAGATCGCAGCGCGTGGCGGCGAGGATGGCTGCGAGCAGATCCGGACCGGAGCCGCTCACGGCGCGGCTTCCCCGGTGACGGCCACAAGCGCCTCGAGCGCCTGGGCGGCCCGTCCCTCGTCGATGGCCGCCGCGGCCATCGCCAGGCCGTGCCGCAATGACGGCACGCGGCCGCTGACGAAGAGCGCGGCGCCGGCATTGAGCAGCACCACGTCGCGGGCCGGCCCGGCGTGGCCGGCCAGCACGCCGCGAATCACGCGGGCATTGTCGGCGGCGCTCCCGCCCCGAAGGTCCGCGGGCGAGGCCTTCGCCACGCCGGCATCCGCCGGGTGTACGTAGAACGTGCGCACCACCTCGCCGTGGCACTCCGATACTTTCGTGTAGCCCGTCGTCGACAACTCGTCGAGACCGTCGGCGCCGTGTACGACCCAGGCCCGCTCGGCGCCCAACTGTTGCAGGGCGCGGGCGATGAGTTCGGTCAGCTCTGGCCGGGCGACACCCACGACCTGGAAGCGGACGCGCGCCGGATTCGTCAGCGGCCCGAGCAGGTTGAAGGCCGTGGGCACGCCCAGCGCCTTGCGCGCCTCCGCGGCGTGACGCATGGCCGGATGGAACGTGGGCGCGAAGCAGAAGCCGATGCCGGCCACGGTGACGGCCCGCTGCACGATGGCCGGTGACGCCGCAATCGTCACGCCGAGCGCCTCGAGCACGTCGGCGCTGCCGCAGTGGCTCGACACCGAGCGGTTGCCGTGTTTCACCACCGGCACGCCGGCGCCGGCCACCACCAGCGCTGCCGCCGTCGAGATGTTGAACGTGCCGGCGCGGTCGCCGCCGGTGCCACATGTGTCGAGGGCGCCTGGACCGGCCTCGATCGTGACGCCGCGAGCGCGCATCGTGCGGGCGAGTCCCACCAGTTCGGCGGGCCGCTCCCCCTTCATGGCCAGGCCGATGAGCAGGGCCGCCACCTGCGCGGGGTGCGCCTCACCGCCCATCACCGCGTCCATGGCCTGCGACGCCTGATCGACCGTGAGGTCGTCGCGCCGCAAGAGCGTGCTCAGCAACCCGGCGAACATCACGCGTGCTCCAGGAAGTTGCGCAGCAGGCGCCGGCCATCGGCGGTGAGCACCGACTCGGGATGGAACTGCACGCCGTGCAGTGGAAACGTCTTGTGGCGGAGCGCCATCACGACGTTGTCGTCGTCGGCGCGGGCGGCCACCTCGAGGGCATCGGGCCAGTCTTCGTCGGCGACCACGAGGGAATGGTAGCGGCCGACCTCGAGCGCGCCCGTCAGGCCCCGGAACACCCCGCGGCCGTCATGCGTGATGGTCGAGGTCTTGCCGTGCTTCGGGGCCGGAGCCCGGCCGATCCGCCCGCCACAGGCGTGACCGATGGCCTGGTGGCCCAGGCAGACGCCGAGAATCGGAATGCGATCGGCCAGCCGGCGGATGAGTTCCACCGAGATCCCGGCCTGGGCCGGATGACCAGGACCCGGTGAGATGACGATGTGCGCGGGACGGAGTTGTTCGACCTCTCCCACCGTGACCGTGTCGTTGCGGCGCACCTGCAGGTCGGCGCCCAGTTCGCCGAGGTACTGGACCAGATTGAAGGTGAACGAGTCGTAGTTGTCGAGCACGAGCACCATGGTCAGAGTCCCGTTCGCGCCAGGTCCAGCGCCCGCATCATGGCCCGCGCCTTGTCCTTCGTTTCGTCGTACTCGGCCGTGGGGTTCGAGTCGGCGACGATACCGGCGCCGGCCTGCACATAGGCCTTGCCGTGCTCGAGCACGATGGTGCGAATGGCGATGCAGAAGTCGAGATTGCCCGCGAAGTCGAGATAGCCGACCGCTCCGGCATACACCCCGCGCGGTCCCGGTTCGAGCTCGTTGATGATCTGCATGGCGCGCACCTTGGGCGCGCCCGAGACGGTGCCGGCCGGAAAACACGACGCCAGCGCGTCGAGGCGGTCGTTGCCCTCGGCGAGTTGCCCTTCCACCACCGACACCAGGTGCATGACGTGCGAGTATTTCTCGAGACTCATGTAGCGCGGCACGCGCACCGTGCCATAGGCGCTGACCCGGCCGATGTCGTTGCGGCCCAGATCCACCAGCATGACGTGCTCGGCGCGCTCCTTCTCGTTGCGCTTGAGCTCGTCGGCCAGCCGCTGATCTTCTTCTTCGGTGCGGCCGCGCGGGCGCGTGCCGGCGATCGGATGGGTCACGACAGTGCGGCCCTCGACGCGCACCAGCATCTCGGGTGAGGAGCCGACGATGCTGCGCGGGCCGCTGCGCACGAAGAACATGTAGGGGGATGGGTTGACGTGCCGCAGCGCGCGATAGACGGTGAAGGGTTCGGTCGCAATCTCGGCCTCGAAGCGCTGCGACAGCACCACCTGATAGATGTCGCCCGCGGCGATGTGCTCCTTGGCCTTGCGCACGGCCGCCTCGTACTGCTCCTGCGTCTGGTTCGACGAGAGCACGAGTGGCCCCTCCTCGCGGGTCTTGGGCACCGACAAGGGCCGTTCGAGTTCCCGCTCGACGAAGGCAATCTTGGCGCACGCGAACTGGTAGAGCGCCTTCAGGTCTTCGTCGCCGGTGATGCGCGCGTTGGCGATGACCAGGATGCGATGTTGCACGTGGTCGAACGCCAGCACCGTGTCGAACATCATGAAGGCCGCGTCGTCGCCCGGCATCGTGCGGCCATCGCCACGGGCCGCGGTGGGTTCGAACCACGCCGCCGCCTCGTAGCCGAGGAAGCCGACGGCGCCGCCGGTGAAGCGTGGCAGGCCTGGGACGAAGGGCGACTGGAACTCCGCCATCAGCGCGCGCAGCGCCTCGGCAAACGGCGTGTCGAGCGTGACCGTCTCGCCCGAGCGTTCGACGGTCACGGCGCCGCCCACCGAGCGCAGCACCAGGAACGGGTCCTTGCCCAGGAACGAGTAGCGGCCCACGTGCTCACCACCTTCTACGCTCTCGAGCAGGAACGCGTAGTCGGCATGTTCGGCCACCTTGAGGAAGGCCGACACCGGGGTGAGCAGGTCGGCGACGATCTCCTTGACGACCGGCACGAAGTTGCCGCGTTTGGCCAGATCGACGAATTCTTCGAACGTCGTGAGTTTCATAGGGAACCGTGGGAAGGTCCAGCCTGGGCCATGAGCCGCGCGACGGCGGCGGCGTGCATGAGGGCGGACGGGGGACGGACGCCAGTCCACCAGTGGAACTGACCGACAGCCTGCGCCACGAGCATGGGCAGGCCGCCGATGACATCGGCGCCGAGTGCGCGCGCGCGCTTCAGCAGCGCCGTCTCGGGCGGGTTGTAGACGAGGTCGTAGACGAGGCGTCCGCTGAGTGGGCCGTCGAGCTCGAGCGGCATTTCGGCCGGGCGCGGCGAGGTGCCGACCGGCGTGGCATTGACGAGCACGTCCCAGTCGCGGGCAGGAGGCCAGTCGCCGGCCTCGACCCCACACGCCTCGGCCGTCAGGCGGGCGGCGTCGCTGCGGCGGGCGTGCAGGCGCACGACCGCTCCAGCCGAGGACAGCGCGGTGGCCACGGCGCGCGCCGCGCCGCCGGCGCCGAGCACCGACACGCGCGCGTGCTGCAGCGGTCGCCCGGCGAGCGGCGCCATGAAGCCTTCGAGGTCGGTGTTGCGGCCCTCCCAGCCGTCGTCGCGTCGACGCAGGGTGTTGACCGCGCCCAGGGCGCTGACCTTCCCCACCGCCGAGGCCCGCGAGGCATCCAGCTTGTAGGGCGCCGTCACCGACACGCCCTGCACCTTGAAAGCGCGGGCGAACTGCTCGAAATCGTCGAAGTCGGACGCCGCCAGCGGCACGTAGACCGCGTCGATGCCGGCCGCGCGGAAGGCGGCGTTGTGCATGGCCGGCGACAGCGAGTGCTCCACCGGACGGCCGACGAGGCCGTAGACGGTGGTGGCGGCGGAAATCGCCGACACGTGGAACTCGTCGCGCATGCGTGCCAGGCTGAGCTGTCCGGGCGCGACGCCCTCGCCAGCGTAGGTCCAGGGCGAGCCGATCTGCGCCGCCAGGATCCGCGAGGCCTCACCCGCGGGCCCCATGCCGATGACCACGGCGCGGCCGTCGGCCATGCGGGCGAGGTCGGCGAGGGCCACGACATCCGCGAGACGATGGGTCATGGCGGCCAGCTTCACCACCTGGGCGCCCGAGCCAAGCAGGGCCCGCAAGCGGTCGCCGGCGTCGGCCGGCATGCCCTGGAAGTCGTGGTACGACCGCACGATGCGGGCGCCCTGGCTGCACGCCATCAGGCCTTCGGCCGCACCGAACTCGACGTCCACGAAGTCGGCGCCCAGGCTCCACGCCTGTTCCAGCAAAGCCACGCGCGTGGCCTCGTCGCCGTCGTAGCGGCCACCTTGCCACGTGGGACGCAGCGTGACGATGACCGGGCCGCGCCGATCGGCCAGCGCGCCCGCCACGTCGAGGTCGCGGATGCCGTCGAGCCGCAGCTCCACCAGATCGGCTCCCAGGACCTCGTCCCGGCGGAGCCTCAACTCGGCCATCGAATCAGCCGTCACGGTGGCGCACAGCGCTGTGGTGGTCATAAACGCAAAAACGCCCCTTCAACTCGAAGTCGAAGAGGCGGGTGGTCGAGACGATCGCGATGGGTGGTGACTACGCGAGACCGGGAGCCCCTTCTTCGGTGTGCCAATACCAATACCAGCGCGTGCTCACGCTCGCGGCAGCCCAGATGGCGCCGGTAAAGCGGAAGCTCGGACGGGTGCGGGGCAACAGGTGGAACATGGCTCGACGGTGCGGGAACGGTAGCAAAGGCCCACGGGGCCTGTCAATCCGCACGGAATACGCGCCTTGATTCGCTCCGGAGAACACCGTATAACGGAAGCACCTCTTGTGACGCGCCGCGTATCCCCGCTGTCCGCCCTTGCCGTGTCGTGTGTGGCGCTCGGCGTGCTCGGAACCCCGCTGCTCGCCCGCGACACGATCATGCCGGTGGCCGACGTGCGTCCAGGCATGATCGGGGTGGGCCGCACCGTGTTCCGCGGGGCGACCATCGACGAGTTCACCGTGCGGATCATCGGCACGCTCAAGAGCGTCGTGGCGCCGCAGCGGGATCTCGATCCTGGCCAAACTCGAAGGCGGACCGCTGGCCGACACCGGCGTCATCGCCGGCATGAGCGGCAGCCCGGTCTACATCGACGGCAAGCTGCTCGGGGCGGTGTCGTACCAGCTGGGCCAGTTCCCGAAGGACGCGATTGCCGGCATCACGCCCATTGGCGAGATGACCGACGCCACCGCGCTCACGACCGCGCGGGCCCTGCGGCCGGTGGCAATCTCGTTGCACCATGCGGTGCCGGCGAGCGACCTGCTGGCGCTGTGGCGCGCCGACCTCGGGCCCGCGCGCGCTTTCGGGGCCGCGGCCGCCGACGTGATTGCCTCGCTGATGTCGGCGGATCTGCCCCGCCCAGTCGCGACCGACCTGCGGCCCATCGCCGTGCCGCTCGTCGTCGGCGGGTTTGGCGACGGCGTGCTCGAGCGCCTCGTGCCGGCGCTGGGCGCTAGCGGATTCGTGCCCACGCAAGCCTCATTGGCGCCCTCCCGCCCGCAGCCGTCCACGGCCGCGGGGGCCGCGCCGGCCTTGGCGCCCGGTGACGCCATCGGCGTGGCCCTGATGTCAGGCGACTTCTCGATGGGGGCCACCGGCACCGTCACGCAGGTCGACGGCGACCGCGTTTATGCGTTCGGCCATCCGCTCTACAACCTCGGTCCCACGGCCTTCCCGATGACCCGCGCCGAGGTGATTGCCGTGTTGCCCAGCCTGGCCACATCGAGCAAGCTCGCCAGTCTGGGCGCGGTCGTGGGCACCATTTCGCAAGATCGCGCCACCGCCATTGCCGGCCGCCTCGGCGCCGCTCCGGCCCTCGTGCCCGTGCGCGTCACGCTCAACTCGGGCCGGGCACCGAGCCGCACCTTCAGCTTCAGCGTCGTCAACGATCAGCTGTTCACGCCCCTCCTCACCTATCTGGCCGTGGCCAACGTGCTGACCTCCTACGAACGGCAGACCGGGGCAGCCACCTATGTCGTGCGCGGCGATGCGCGCATCGCTGGTCACACGCCGATCCGCTTCGACGACGTGTTCGTCGGCGATCAGGGCGCCGCCAATGCCTCCGCGTTCGTCGCCGGTCCGCTCACGGCCCTCTACCGCAACGCCACCGAGCCCTTCACCATCGAGGGCATCACCCTGACCATCGAAGCCGACGAGCAGACCCGCACCGCCGAGATCGAACGGGTATGGGTCGACGACCCCACGGTGCGTCCGGGCCGGCCGGCGCAGGTGCACGTGCAGCTGCGCACCTTTCACGGCGAGACGCGGTTGCTCGAACAGGCCATCGACATTCCCGCCAACGGCGTCTGGCTCCCTGCAACTGCTCGTCACCGATGGCCCGCGTCTCGGCCAGCAGGAGGCGCGCGAGGGGCGCCGCGGCGAGCTCCAATCGGTGTCGCAGATCGTGCGCGCGGCCAACCGCGGCCGGCGCGCGCGATCGCATCTACCTGCGCCTGTCGTCGTCGGCGCCGGGCGCCGTCATCGACGGCGAGCCCATGCCCGGGCTGCCCGCGTCGGTGGCGGCCGTGATCGACGGCGATCGGCCGACCGGCGGCAGCACCCCGCTGCGGTCGGTGCCTCGCGGTGACTGGGAACTCGTCGTGCCCTTCGCCGTCAGTGGCTCGCGCCAGCTCACGCTCACCGTCGACCCCTCGTGAGTCGATCTCCCTTCGGTCCGTTCCGTATGTCCACGATGACGAGACGCTTCTGCACGCTCGGGTTCTTCGTGGCCGCCGCGGCGGCTCGCTCGCGGCCGGTCCGCAGTCGTGGCGCGCCGCCACGCAGCCGGAATTCCTGAAGGGCGACCTCGAGCAGATCTCGGTGGACGAGCACGGACGCCTCACGCTCGGTCCGGCCATCACCCGCGTCTTCGACGCCGGCGTGCCGTTCGTGTGGACCGCGGTGGCGGGGCCCGATGGCGCCACCTTCCTGGGCACGGGCAACGACGGCCAGGTCTTCAAGGTGGATGCCGAGGGCCGCGGCAGCGTGTTCTACGACGCGCCCGAACTCGAGGTGCATGCGCTCGCCCCGGCGGGCGACGGCGGCCTGTTCGTTGGCACCTCGCCCGACGGACGGGTCTACAAGGTGGACGCGCAGGGCCGCGCGCAGACGTTCTTCGATCCGGTCGAAAAATACATCTGGGCCATGGCCCTCGACAGCGCCGGACGGTTGGTGGTCGCCACCGGCGATCCCAAAGGCAAGGTCTATCGGGTAGTCGCCGACCGGCATCGCCGAACCGCTCTACACCTCGTCGGCGGCGCACGTGGTGGCGATGACCTTCGACGCCGAGCGCCGGCTGGTGGTCGGCACGGAGTCGCCCGGGCGGGTCTTTCGGATCGGTGCCGACAATCGCCCGTTCCTGCTGCTCGACACCAACCTGCAGGAGGTGCGCGCCGTGCGTGCCGACGGGCGCGGACGGCTCTACGTTGCGGCGCAGGCACGGCGCGCGGGCGGCGCTGACGCCGGTGGCGAGGTGACCCCAACCGTGGAAGCGCCCCGGGCGCAGCCCGATTGCCAGCGTGAGCGTGTCGATCACCGCGATGTCGGTGGTGGACACCCAGGCTGCCGTGCCCAGCAGCGCAGGCAGCGGGGGCGGCACCGCGACCGTCGGCGCGATTTTCCGCATCGACGCCGACGGCACGTCCGACCGCATCTGGGAGTCGTCCGACGACGCGCCGTTCGATCTCGCAGTGCTCGACGACGGCGCGCTGCTCGTGGCCACCGGCAACCGCGGCAAGCTCTTCCGGCTCTCGGGCGACCCCGTGCGCGTGACCTTGCTCGGCCGCGTGCCGGGCCAGCAGGCGGTCCAGTTGCTGCGCGCCGCTGGCCGTACGCTGGCGGCGACCTCGAATGCCGGCGCGCTCCTGCGCATCGACGACCGGCACGCGGAGCGCGGCACCTACGCGTCCGAGGTACGCGATGCCCGCAGTGGCGCCACCTGGGGCGCCGTGTCATGGCGCGCGACGGTACCCGCGGGCGCGCGCGTCGAGGTCTCCACCCGCAGCGGCAACAGCGCGACGCCCGACGAGGCGTGGAGCGACTGGAGC
Organism: uncultured Acidobacteriota bacterium; assembly: GCA_963814395.1. Lineage (GTDB taxonomy): Bacteria > Acidobacteriota > Vicinamibacteria > Vicinamibacterales > UBA2999 > CADEFD01. The sequence goes on along the minus strand of CAWFCS010000013.1, from coordinate 196,298 downwards.
GCGGCCTACACCGATGCCGATGGCTCGGCGGTCACCAGTCCCGCGGCGCGCTACCTGCAATGGCGCGTGGTGCTCGCGGCCAAGGCGGAGAGCCCGGTCGTGACGTCAGTGGCAGCCGCCTATCTGCAGCGGAACCAGCGTCCGGCCATCAGCGGGCTGGTCGTGCATCCGCCTGGGGTGGTGTTCCAGAAGCCGTTCTCCACCGGCGAAACCGAGATTGCCGGCTATCGCGCCGACGTGGTCGAAAGGCGGCTCTCCAATCAAGGCCAGCCGCCGCCCTCCACCGGGCGCGGCCGCGCTCGGCCGGCGCACCTATCAGCAGGGTCTACAGACCCTGGTGTGGAAGGGCGATGACGCCAATGGCGACGACCTGTCGTACGACGTGTCGTACCGCCGCGAAGGCGACGTCACATGGACGGCGCTGGCGACGCGGCTCAGCGATGCGATCTACGTGTGGGACACCACCTCCGTGCCGAGCGGGCACTACGTGCTGAAAGTGTCGGCGTCGGACGAGCCCAGTCAGCCCGCAGCCGTCGCGTTGCGCGGCGAGGTCGAGTCGCCCGTCGTGGAGGTGGACAGTGTGCCCCCGGCGATCACGCTGCGGCCGGCCGCGCGCGTGGGCGGCCGCCTGGCCATCACCGTGGAGGTGCGCGATGCGCATTCGTCCATCGGCCGGGTCGAATATTCGCTCGACGGCACGATCTGGATGCCGGCCTATCCGGCCGACGGGATGCTCGATAGCCGGATGGAGACGCTGACCTTGACGTTTGCCGCCGACGCCGACCGGCAAGACACTGGTCGTGCGCGCGGCAGACGCGTCTGCACAACATCGGCGCCGCCGACATCGTCGTGCGATAGCGGCGACGGGTGGCCGCGACCGGCGTTAGCTGCTGACCACGGTGCCCACCGGCTCGGTCACGAGCACAACCGGCTTGGCCACCGGCCGCGGCGCGCGCGGACCGAGCGCGGGTGCCGGCTTCGGCACGAGCGGGCGCATCAACTGCTCGACATCGGCGGCACTGCCCACCACCGTGGTATGGGCCAGCAGCCACACCATGCTCACGGCAATCGGCGCACCACCGGCCCGCGCCGGCTCGAACTGGGCGCGCGACGCGGCGTCGATCATCGCGAGCACCACTTCGGGCTTGACCTTGAGGGCCCGCGCCTGCTCCGCCGCCAGCATCTCGATGTTCTGGATACGGCCTTCGCGGGTGACCACCGCCGACAGCGCCAGCACGGCATCTTCGGAGGCCACCGGCCAGTCGGACGCCGCGTGCCGTTGCGGCACCCTCGTGAAGCCATCGAGCCGCGCTGGATTGCCGTTCGATCCAGGGCTCGCGAGGTAGTCGATGATGCCGGCGAGCGAGTCGGGCCGCTGTTCGTTCGTGGCCTGCATGACTTCCGCCGAGGCGAGCAGGCAAATCAGCACCGCGCCCGTGGCGCCGAGGGCAGGCCACACGAGATGCATGTCGTCGAAGACGCTGAGCAGCCACGTGTGCCACGACAGCTCGCGCTCCACGCGCACCTGTTCGAGCACGCTCCCAGTCCAGCCCTCGGGTGGGCTGGTGATCCGCGCGCGGGTCAGCAGCGGCACATCGCGCAGCGCCTGCCGCAGGCCCACGAGGTCGGACGATTCGCACGCACATCCGACGCACTCATCCAGATGCTCGCGCACGCGCACCTGCTCGTCGAGCGGCAATTCGCCGTCGTGGAAGGCCTCGAGGTGCTCGCGCACGCTCTCGCACGGCACGATCATCATACCCGGGCCTCCGTCAGGTCGGCCCGCAGGGCCTGCCGGGCGCGCGTGAGCCGCGACTTCACGGTGCCCACGGCGATGTCGAGCGAGAAGGCGATCTCTTCGTAGCTGAGACCGTCGAACTCACGCAGCACCACGGCCGTGCGCTGATCGAACGGCAAGCGGTCGAGCGCGCTCCACAAGCGGGCGGCGGCCTCCTTGCGCACGAGCAGGCGGTCGGGCTGCACCGCATCACCAGGTTGCCGCAGCTCGCCGTGGTCGAGCACGTGCTGGTCGAGCGACACCTGGTCGCCCTGCCGACGGCGGCGCCACCAGCGCTGACGGTTGCACGCCTGATTGATCACGATGCGGTAAATCCAGGTCTTCAGCGAGGACTGCGCCCGGAACGCATTCAAGGTGCGGAACACTCGCAGGAACACCTCCTGCGAGAGGTCGAGCGCCTCTTCCCGGTTGCCCAAGAGATGGTAGGCCAGCTGGTAGACCATGCGCTCGTGGGCGGTGACGAGCTCGGCACACGCCGACTCGTCCGACGCCGCGCAGCGTCGAATCAGGTCGGCTTCGTCCGTGCCGACATCGCTCCAGCCGAGTGCTCGTGCGTCTTTCACAGATGGGGTAGCGAGGAAGCGTCCCATGGCAGTGTAGCACCCCCCTCTGAGCCCAGCGCGTAGGACGTTAGAACCCGGTCGAGCCGTAAAGTTCCCTTTTGCTACCATCTGGCCGTGGCGAGGTTGTTCGGTTGGCCGGCCGCACTTGCCGTCACGCTCGCCGTGACCGTGGCGTCGGTGCTGGCGTTCGTGTCGCTCCGCAACGAGCGGGAATACGCGCGCCTGGTCGTGGCCGGCGACGCCGCCCTGGCGGCGGCCGACCTGGCCGGCGCGATCGAGGCCTACACCGGCGCGATCACCCTGAACCCCGATTCCATGGCCGCCCATCTGAAACGGGGGCTCGCCTATCGTCAGCGCAACGAGCCCGAGGCCGCACTGCGCGACCTGCGGCGCGCCTCGGAGCTGGATGCCACGGCGCCCCGGGTGTTCGAGTGGCAGGGCGACGTGAACCTCGGGCTCGGACGCTACGCCAGAGCGGCCGAACGTTTCGAGCAGAGCCTGTCGCTCGACGACCGGCAAGCCGACGTCTTCTACAAGCTGGCCGTGGCCCGCTACCGCGAGGGGCGCACCGGGGCGGCCATCGATCCGCTGCGGCGGGCCATCGCGCTGGCGCCGGCGCTCGCCGAACCGCACTACCTGCTGGGACTGAGCCTGCGTGACTCGGGCCGTCTCGACGAGTCGCTCTCGGCCCTCAACGCCGCGGCCACATTGTCGCCCGGCCTGCTCGCCGCCCGTGAAGCACGGGCGGAAGTGCTGCAGCGCCGGGGCGACGTGACGCGCGCGGTCGAAGAACTCGAGGCGCTGGCCGCGCTCGAACCCGAACGGCCCGAGCGCGCCGTGGCGGTGGCCAACGCCTACGCCCGCGCCGGCCGCCACGAGGCCGCGGTGCTCGCCCTCGGGCGCGCGGCCGAGCGGTTTCCCGAGTCGGCGACGGTGTTCACGGCGCTCGGCCGGGTCTGGTTGCGAGCGGCCGACGCCACCGGCGACCGCGTGGCCCTCGACAAGGCACTGAGCGCCCTCACGCGCGCCGCCGCCATGAACGGGCCGGGCGCCGACACGCTGGCTCTGCTCGGCCGCGCGCGGCTGGCGGGCCGGCGACACGACCGGCGCGGAACGCGACCTGCGGGCCGCGATCGCGCTGGTGCCCGCGCCAGCCGACGCCTACGCCGCTCTGGCCGACGTGCTCGAGCGCAGGCAGCGGCTGCTCGAAGCGCGCGACGTGCTCGTGCAGTACGCCGCGCTCGTCGCCGGCACGCCGGCCGCCGGTGCCGTGGCGCCCCGGATTGGCGCGCTGTCGATGCAGGTGGGGGATCCGCACGCCGCCGTCTATCTGGTACGACCGCGCCGTCGTCGAGCTCGGGCCGTCGGCGGCGCTGCTCCACCGCCAGGCGGAAGCGGAGATGAACCGGGGCCGCGATCGACCGCGCCCGTGACATCGTGGCGGCCGGCCTGGCGCTGGAGGCCGACCACCCCGGGCTGCTGCGCGCTCAAGCCGCGCGCTCGACGCGGCGATAGGCGCCGCGTCGCCTCACCCCACGCGCTCGAGGGCGCCGCGCCGCCCCGCCGCGGGCAGGCCGAGCCGCGCGGTGAGCTTGGCGAGCCCCTGACGCGTGAGCCCGAGTTCGCGGGCCACGGCACTGGGCCGGTGCCCGCACCGCTCGAAGGCGGCCTGCACGAAGCCCGCCTCGAACGCGCGGCGCGCCTCGCCGAGTGTCGTGCCGTCGGGCGAGCGCCGGCACCGCCCACACGGCTGCGCGCGTCATCCGGCACGACCAGGCCGCGCGCCGGACCGGCGGCGGCAATCGCCGCCACGACGTTCTGCAGCTCGCGCGCGTTGCCGGGCCAGTCGTGCGCGCTGATCGCGGCGACGAGCGAGGGCGCCAGCCGCGCCGCTGCGGCGCAGGCGCGCCATCATCTGCCGCCAGAAGTGCTCGGCGAGCACGCCGATGTCCTCGCGCCGTTCGCGCAGCGGCGGCACCACGAGACGCACGACGTCGAGGCGGAAGCGCAGGTCGTGACGGAAGCGCCCGGCGGCGGCCTCGTCGCGCAGCGGCCGGTTGGTCGCCGACACCACCCGCACGTCGACGCGCCGCGGCGCGTTCTCGCCCAAGGCGCCGCACCTCGCCTTCCTGCAGCACGCGCAGCAGCTTGGCTTGCGCGCGCGGCGACAGCTCCGCCACCTCGTCGAGGAAGAGCGTGCCGCCATGGGCCTCTTCGATGAGGCCCGCGCCGCTCGAGCGCGGCCCCGGTGAAGGCGCCCTTGGCGTGACCGAACAGCTCCGCGTCGACGAGTTCGTCGGCGAGTGCGGCGCAGTTGACGGCCACGAACGCCGACTCCGCGGCGCGGACCCGCGGCGTGGACGGCCCGCGCGACGAGTTCCTTCCCCACCCCGCTCTCGCCCTCGACCAAGCACCGGCACCAGCACGCCGGCCACCTTGGGAATCGAGGCGCGCAGACGCGTCGATCGCGGCGCTGACGCCGACCAGTCCGAACGGCAGCCTCGACCGGCGCCTCGTCGGCTCAGCGTCAGACCCGCCGCCACGAGCGGCGCGGCGATGTCGACGGCGGCGGCCACGAGTCCCAGGTTCGCGGCGGCCGCAGTGCCGCGGCGCGCACCAGGCGAGCTGGGCCACGGGGTCGAGGCCGTAGACGATCGGCGCGGTGTGCACGCCGCGGTCCGCGGGATGGGGCGCGGGATGGCCGGTCGTGGCCACGACGCGCCACGGCGCCTCGGTCCACACGGCCACGGCGTCGGCGCCGAGGGCGCTGCGCAGATGTCGGCAGATGCGCTCGACGGCGCGGCGATCGTTGGGGGTGGCGGCGTCCACGGGCGGACTCACCGTCACCTGTAGCAAACGCGGTTCCGCCCGGTTTTCCCCGAGGATCCGCCCGGTCACGCGGTGCGCGCGGCGCGGGAGCCGCAGAAACTTCGTATACAATTCTGCGCGCAATGCTGCGGTTTCTCACCGCCGGCGAGTCGCACGGCAAAGGCCTGGTGGTCATCGTCGACGGCCTGCCGGCTGGCCTGCCCCTCGATCTCGACCGGCTCAATGCCCTTCTCCACCGGCGCCAGGGCGGCTACGGCCGTGGCCGGCGCATGGCCATCGAAGCGGATCGCGCCGACGTGCAAAGTGGCGTGCGGCACGGACGCACGACCGGCGGGCCGGTGGCACTGCTCATCACCAATCGTGACTGGGTGAACTGGCAGCGCACCATGCACACCGGCACCCGAGGTGCCGACGACGCGACCGGCGCCAACCGCGCGCCGGTCGTGCGGCCTCGCCCCGGACACGCGGACCTGGCTGGCGCGCTCAAATACGATCTCGACGACGTGCGCGACGTGCTCGAACGCGCCAGCGCCCGAGAGACCGCAGCCCGGGTGGCGGCCGGCGGACTGGCGATGCAGTTGCTCGACGCGGTCGGGCGCGGGCGTCACGAGTCACGTCACGGCCATCGGCGACCTGGCCCTGGCGAGCGACCGGGTGGTGACGTTCGCCGAGGCCCGGAAGCCTGGCGGTGGATGCGCCGCTGCGCTGCGTGGATGCCGCTGCTCGAGGCGCAGCATGATCGCGCGCATCGACCAGGCGAAGGCCGACGGCGACACGCTCGGCGGCACCTTCGAAGTGATCGTCACGGGGCTGCCCGTGGGCCTCGGCAGCTACGTGCAATGGGACCGTAAGCTCGACGGCCGGCTGGCGCAGGCGATGATGTCGATTCCCGCCATCAAGGGCGTGGGCATCGGCCTTGGCGCGGCCAGTGCCGCCGCGCCGGGCTCGCGCGTGCACGACGAGATCCTGCCGCCCGAGCGCAGCGGCGCCCGCCCCGTGCGCCCGACCAATCGCGCCGGCGGCCTCGAGGGCGGCGTGACCAACGGCGAAGACGTGCGCGTCGTCGGCCACATGAAGCCGATTGCCACCTTGATGCAGCCGCTGCGTTCGGTCGACCTCACGACGCTGGCGCCGGCCCCGGCGGCCATCGAGCGTTCGGATGTGTGCGCCGTGCCGGCCGCCGCGGTGGTCGGCGAGGCCATGGTGGCGCTGGTCCTGGCCGATGCGCTGCTCGAACGTTTCGGCGGCGACTCGCTCGCGCTTCTTCATCGCCACATGGCGGCGACCGCCGCGGCGCTGACCACGCGCCTCACCCGGCGCCGCAGGTGGGTGAGGAATGCCGCGTCCGCGTGCTGCGTCTCGGCGCGCCGGCGCTCCGCGCTGCGGCGGTGCCGGTCGAGGCCGTCACCCCCGACATTCAGGCCCTCGTCGACGAGATGATCGCCGTGATGTACGCCGAGCGCGGCGTGGGCCTGGCAGCGCCGCAGATCGGCGTGGGGCTGCGCCTGTTCGTCGTCGACATCTCGGGCGGCCGTGATCCGCAGGCGCTCAAGGTGTGCATCAATCCGACCTGGGGCGAGCGCGACGGCATGCAGCTCGAGGAAGAGGGCTGCTTGAGCGTGCCCGGCTTCACCGCCACCGTGGCCCGGCCCACCCGCGCCGCCGTGCATGCGCTCGACCGCGCGGGCCAGCCGCACACGGTGGCCGGCGACGGTCTGCTCGCGCGGGCGCTGCAGCACGAGATGGACCATCTCGACGGCCGTCTCTTCGCTGACCGCCTGCGCGGCATCAGCCGCGCCATGATCCTGCGCAAGGTGCAGAAGCTCGAACGCGCCGGGCGCTGGTAACGGCGTGCGCATCCTGTTCTTCGGCTCGCCGGAGTTCGCGGTGCCGACGTTGCGCGCGCTGGCCGGCGCCGGGCACACGATCGTCGGCGTGGTCACGCAACCCGACCGGCCGCGCGGCCGCGGCCAGAAGGTCACCCGCGGCGCCGTGGCAGCCGCGGCGGATGCCCTCGGCCTGCCCGTGCTGCAGCCCGCCAGGCTCGCCGACCCCGGCGTGGCCGACGCGCTCGCGGCGGGCCACGCCGATCTGGGCGTGGTGGCCGCCTACGGCAAGATCCTGCCGGAGTGGCTGCTCGCGCTGCCGCCGGGCGGCATGGTCAACGTGCACGCGTCGCTCCTGCCCAAGTACCGCGGCGCGGCGCCCGTGCACCGGGCGATGATGGCCGGCGAGCGCGAGACCGGCGTCACCATCATGCGGGTCGTGAAGGCGCTCGACGCCGGGCCGATGCTCGCACGCGCGGTCGTGCCGATTGGCGCGCGACGACACGAGCGCCGAACTCGAACGCGTCGTAGGCGCCGTGGGCGCCACGCTGCTGGTGCAGGTGGTCGAACGCCTGGCCCACGGCCAGGTCGTGGAGGAGGCCCAGGACGACAGCGCCGCCACCTACGCCGCCAAGATCACCCGCGCCGACAGCGCGGTCGACTGGCGCCGGCCCGCGCAGGCCATTCACGATCAGATCCGCGGCCTGCACCCGTGGCCGCATGCCTCGTCGGTGCTCGACGGCCGGCGCGTCATCCTGCACCGCAGCGCCCGCCGAGGCCGGCCCGCAGGCCGGCGCGCCGGGACAGGTGCACGCGTCAGGCCCGGCGGGCATCGACGTGGTGGCCGGCGACGGCGCCCTCGTGCGGCTGCTGACCCTGCAGGCCGAAGGGGGCCGCGCCGTGACTGCCGCGGAGTTCCTGGCCGGCCGGGCGCTGCCGCCGGGCGCCGCCTTCGAGGGCCGCATGATCGCGCCCGCCCGGCGCGCCGCCTTCGACGCCCTGGGGGCGATCACCCGCGGCCGAGCGGATCTCGACAGCGGCATCGAGGCCGCGCGTCGCCTCGTGTCCGATGCCGCGCGATGTCGCGCTCGTGCGCGAACTCGTCACCGGCACGCTGCGGTGGCAGGGCGCCATCGACGGCGTGGTGGCGCCGCTCTGCCGGGTGCCGCTGGCACGACTCGACGTCGAGGTGCTGACGGCCCTGCGCCTGGGCGCGTATCAGCTGCTGTATCTCGACCGCGTGCCGGCGTCGGCGGTCGTCGACGACGCCGTGGCGCTGGTGCGCGCGGCCAAGAAGTCGAGTGCCACCGGGCTGGTCAATGCGGTGTTGCGCCGCATCGCGCGCGGCGAACGCGGCGCCGCGCCCGACCACGACGAGGTCGACACGCTCGCGCGCATCGGCGTCGCATCCCGCCTGGCTGGTCCGGCGCTGGCTGGAGCGGCGCACGCGGGCCGACGTCGAGGCCTGGCTCACGTTCAACAACACGCCGGCGCCGATGACCTTGCGGGTCAACCCGCTGGTGGCGACCAGCCGGGAAGACGTGGCCGAGGCACTCGCGCGCCATGGCGTCGTCACCGACGCCTGCCGCTTCGCCCCACTCGGGACTCGTGGTGCGCGCCGGCAATCCGCTGGGCACCCCGCCGCTCGACAGCGGGCGCGTGCGTTCTGCAGGACGAGGGCTCGCAGCTCGCCGCCCTGGTGGCGCCGGTCCGCGCCGGCGCGCGCGTGCTCGATGTCTGTGCCTCACCCGGCGGGAAGACGCTTGCGTATCTGGCCGCAGCCGGCGCCGAGGGCTACGTGGTGGCGGCCGACGTGCGGCCTCGCCGCGTGCAGCTCCTGGCCGACACGCTGAGGCGCGCCCACGCCGCCCGCGCGGGCATCGTGCACATCGACGCGGACGCGGCACTCCCCGTGCGCGCCGCGTTCGACGTGGTGGCGGTGGACGCCCCGTGCAGCGGCCTCGGCACCTTGCGACGCGACCCCGACATCAAGTGGCGGCGCACCGCGGACGACCTGCCACGGCTGGCCGCGCGTCAGCTCGATCTGCTGCGGCGTGCCAGTGCCGCGGTTGGCGCGGGCGGCCTGCTGATCTACACCACGTGCTCGAGCGAGGCCGACGAGAACGAAGACGTCGTGGCCCGGTTCCTCGAGCTGACGCCGGCCTTCACGCTCGGACGCGCAGACCATGGCCCGGATGGCGCGCGGCTCGCCCCCTTCTGCGATGCGCTGGGCCGGTTCTCGACCGATCCGGCGCGCCATGGCCTCGAGGCCTATTTCGGCGTGGTGCTGGTGCGCGAAGGGATTGGTCACGTCCGCGCCGCCGTTGTACAGTGATGGGTCGCGCATGGCGTTTGGTGGGCGTGTGTGGAACCTGGGCCGGCTGCTGCTCATCGCGGGCGGGCTACTGGCAACCTATCTGGTATGCGCCGCCGTGGCCGTGCAGGTGGCGGTGCGCGCGCGCGATGTCACCGTGCCGGATGTCACCGGCGTGAGCCTGCGGCACAGCGGCCGAACGGCTCGCCGCCGTCGATCTCGGAGCGCGGGTGGACACGGCCCAACGGCCGAGCGTCGACGTGCCCGCCGGGCCTCGTGCTCGGGCAGGACCCGCCGGGCGGCACCGTCGTCGCGTCGCCAGCGTTCGATCCGGATGTGGCTGTCGGCGGGTCCGCGCATCGCCTACATGCCGCAGCTCGTGGGCGAGACCGATCGCGCCGCCAACATCCGGCTCTCCACCGAAGGCCTCGAGCCGGCAGCCGTGGCCGAGATTCGGTCCGAGGCCTATTCGGCCGATCAGGTCGTGGCACAGGAGCCGCCAGCGGGCCAGCCCGCGGCCTCGGTGCGACTGCTCGTGAGCCGTGGCGCCGATATGTCAACCTATGTCATGCCCGATCTCATCGGCCTCGATGGCGAACCCGCCGCGTCGATGCTCCGTCAACAGGGGTTTCGCGTGAGCTTCGTCGCGCAGCAGGCCTCGAGCGGGCTGCCGCCCGGCCTGATCGTGCGGCAGACGCCACCCGGCGGACACCAGGTGCAGCCGGGCGCGGCCATCTCCCTCGAGGTGGCGCGATGAACGTGCGGCTGGCGCCGTCGATTCTCTCGGCCGACTTCGCCTTCCTCGCGCGCGACATCGCGGCGGTGGAAGCCGGCGGTGCCGACCTGATCCACGTGGACGTGATGGACGGCCACTTCGTGCCGAACCTCACGATGGGGCCGCCGGTCGTGAAGGCGATCAAGCGGGTGGCGACCGTGCCGCTCGACGTGCACCTGATGGTGACCAATCCCGACCCCTATCTGCAGGCGTACGTGGCCGCCGGCGCCTCGCTGCTCACGGTGCACGCCGAAGTGCTGCCGCACCTGCATCGCACGGTGGCCGCCATCAAGGATCTCGGTGCGCAGGCCGGGGTCGCGCTGAACCCCGCCACGCCGGTGTCGGTGCTCGAACACGTGGCCGCCGACCTCGACTTCGTGCTCGTGATGTCGGTCAATCCTGGCTTCGGCGGCCAGCGCTTCATTCCGCACTCGCTCGACAAGGTGCGGGCCGTGCGTGAGCTGTTGACCCGCGCCGGCAGTGCCGCGTTCATCGAGATCGACGGTGGCGTGGACCTGGCCAACATCGCGGCAGTGGCGGCGGCCGGCGCATCGGTGGTGGTGGCGGGCCACGCGGTGTTCGGCCAGGGCGATGCCACGGCCGCCACGCGCGCGTTGAAGGCGGCCGCGGCGGGGGCCGCCGCCCGTGGCTGAGGCGCACGCCGTGGCGCGGCAGAGCGTGAGCACCGTGCGGGTGCGGTATGCCGAGACCGACCAGATGGGCGTGGCCTACTACGCCAACTACTTCGTGTGGTTCGAGGTGGCCCGCACCGACTGGCTGCGCGCGGCGGGCCTGACCTACCGCGACATGGAAGCCGGTGGCGTGTTGCTGCCGGTGATCGACGCGCGGTGCGCCTACAAGTCGCCAGCGCGCTACGACGACACCCTGTCGATCAGCGCCGTGGCGCGCGTGGTGTCACCCGCGCGGCTGGCGTTCGACTACGAGATCACCGGCCCGACGGCGCTGGTTGCCGTGGGATCCACCGTGCACGCGACCATGGACCGGACCGGCCGGCCCATGCGCATGCCGGCGCGGATCAAGGAGCTCCTCACATGAAGGCACTGGTCACGGGCGGCGCGGGTTTCATCGGTTCGACCCTGAGCGAACACCTGCTCGCGACGGGTGCGGAGGTGGTCGCGGTCGACTGCTTCACCGACTACTACCCTCGGCCGATCAAGGAAGCCAACGTCGCCGGCCTGCGCCGGCAGCCGGGCTATCGGCTGGTCGAGGCGGCCCTCAAGGATGTCGACCTCCCGGCACTCCTCGACGGCGTAACCCACGTGTTCCACCTGGCGGCACAGGCGGGCGTGCGGAAGAGCTGGGGTGCCGACTTTCGCGTTTATACCGAACTCAACATCGACGCCACGCAGCGGTTGCTCGAAGCGTGTGTCAGCCGCCCTATCGAACGATTCGTCTATGCGTCCAGCTCGTCGGTGTACGGCGACCTGGTGCCGATGCCGATGCGCGAGGACTCGCTGCTGAAACCCGTGTCTCCCTATGGGGTGACCAAGCTGTCGGCCGAGCAGCTCTGCTACCTCTACCACGTGAATTTCGGCGTGCCCACCGTGTCCCTGCGGTATTTCACCGTCTACGGGCCGCGCCAGCGCCCGGATATGGGCTTCAATCGCTTCTTCTCCGCTGTCCTGGCCGGCTCCCCAGTGGTGCAGTACGGCGACGGGTTGCAGACGCGCGACTTCACCTTCGTTGCCGACGCGGTGCGGGCCACCGCCGACGCAGGCGTCCGAGGAGTGCCCGGGCGCGTCTACAATATTGGTGGCGGATCTCGAGTGACGTTGCTCGAGGTCTTCGAACTCATCGGCCGGGTGTCCGGCCGGCCGCTGGTCATCGACCGGCAACCGCCACAGAAAGGCGACATGCGAGACACGTACGCAGATACCACCCTGGCGCGCGCCGATCTGGGCTTCGCGCCCTCGGTCACGCTGGACACAGGGCCTGGCGGCCATGCACCACTGGTTCGTGACCCGTCCGTCATGAGTGCACGTCATTACACACTGGCGCTCGTCGCGCTGACCGTGATGGCCGGCTGCGGCTCGCAGCGCTCCGCGCTGGCGCCGGCCTCGGCCGACGCCGACCAGTTCCTCCACGAGCGCGGCACCGAGGCGTTCAAGGACCGGAAGTGGCTGCAGGCGCGCGAGTACTTCCGCCAGATCGTCGACAACTACCCGCAGAGCCCGTATCGGCCCGACGCCAAGTTGTCGGTCGGGGATTCCTACATCGGGGAGCACACGACGGAGTCGTTGCTGCAGGCGGTCAACGAGTTCCGCGAGTTCCTCACGTTCTATCCGACCAGCCCGCGGGCTGACTACGCGCAATTCCGCCTGGCCACGGCGCTTGCCGAGCAGATGCTGGCGGCCGAACGTGACCAGAGCAACACACGCGAGGCGGTGAAGGAACTGCAGGTGTTCCTCGACCGCTACCCCAATAGCGCCTTGTTGCCCGACGCGCAGACGCTGATGCGGTCGGCCAAGGATCGCCTGAGCGAAGCCAGCTATCGCGTGGGGTTCTACTACTACCGGGCGAAGTGGTATCCAGGGGCGGTCGATCGCTTCCGCGAGATCCTGAAAGCCGATCCCGCGTACACCAGTCGCGATGCGGTCTACTACCACTTGGCCGACGCTTTGCTTAAGCAGAAGCAGAACGCCGAGGCCTTGCCGTACTTCGAACGAATTCTGAAAGAGTTCGAACAAAGTTCGTATCTGGAGCTCGCCCGCAAGCGGGTGGACGAGCTCAAGAGCATGCCTCAGCCCCAAAGGTAGGACATATGCGCGTTTCCGCGGTGTTGTGTGCAGTCATGGTCGGAATCGGGGCAACGACGGCCGTGGCTCAAGAGCCGCTGCCACCGAGTGCCTTCGGCACGCTCGGCATGTATCCGAAGCGGCTGTCGTGCGCCGATCTCCCGGTCTACAGCAGTCCCGAGCCGGTACACCGGTTGGCCGCGGCTCACGAAGGCGACGGCAAACTGCGGCGGACCTTCGCGCCGCCCGACACCCTCACCCTGCCCGGCGGCACCACGGTGGGCCTGCAGACCGGGCCAGCAGTTCTTCGTGCGCCGCCTGTTGCTCAGCCCGAATCACGAGAAGCCGAGCGCCGCGGTGCCGGGCATGGTGCACACCGCCGGGCTGGGTCACCATCATCGGCTCTGACAGCTTTGCCGCGTTGGCGCGGATCGACCACGCCTGCGACGGCTTCCTGAAGGGCGACTACCTCGAGCCGTTCACGCCGGGACCCATGCCCGCCGCCGTGGCCGCGCCGGGCGCGCCCCAGTTCTCCGACATGGGCCAGCTGATGTTCGGCAACGACGGCCGCCGTTCGTTTGCCAACGGCGACCTGATCGTGATCAACCGCGGATCGGCGCACGGCCTCACGGCTGGCGCGCGCCTGAGCGTGTTCCGGGATACCAAGCGCGGCGGACCGCTGGTGCCCGTGGGCCATGCCATCGTGCTCACGGTGGCGGGCGACACCGCCACGGTCATCGCCGACCGCGTGCGCGATGCCTTGGCCGCTGGCGATTGGATTGGCCTCGATAGATAGGTTCAGAAGATAGGGACAGGGTTATGTCGTGATCGATTGATCTCGTGATCGATTGATCTGAGATCGTGTGATCGGGAGATCATGATCTGCAGATCGCCAGATCCGCAGATCGACCCGATCACCGACGATCTATCTACCTGTCCCCGTCTGGGTCTCCACGGCGCGACTGAACTTCCAGAAGTAGTCGAGCGCCGAGCCGAGGGCCGTGGCCATCACCGCCCACAGCGTGAGCTTGCCGAGTGACAACAGCATCGGGAAGCGTTCCCACCCCAGCAGCAGCAGAAGCACCGCCACGACCTGCGTGGCCATCTTGATCTTGCCCAGCGGCGAGGCGGGAATGATCAGCCCGCGGGTGAAGGCCAGGCTGCGGAGGCCCGTGACCGCGAACTCGCGGCCGATGATCACCGCCACCATCCAGGCCGGTGCCAGCTCCAACTGCACGAGTGAGACGAGCGTGGCCGAGATGAGCAACTTGTCGGCAATCGGGTCGAGCACCTGCCCCACCCATGTGATCTGCTGACGCCGCCGGGCCAGGTAGCCGTCGAGCCAGTCGGTGAGCGACGCCAGGCCGAAGATGGCCGCGGCCACGAACTCGACATGGATGCCGAGCACCGCGCGGCCCTCGAACTTGGTGAGCAGCACCACCACCAGGAGGGGCACGAGGAAGATGCGGATGACCGTCAGCGTGTTCGGCAGGTTCATGGACGGGTCCGTCGGGCGATTCTACCGCTCGTCCCCGGCGCTGACAACCAACGGCGCACCGCGGAAAACGGCTCGTGTATCATCAAGTGTTGCCATGAAAGCTATCCTTCTTGCCGGCGGCAAGGGCACCCGGCTGCGTCCGCTGACGCTGCACACGCCCAAGCCCATCGTGCCGATCTTCGACAAGCCCTTCCTGAGCTACCAGATTGGCCTCTTGAAGCAGCTCCCTGAGATCGACGAGGTCATCCTCAGTCTCAACTACCAGCCCCGACGCCTCGAAGAGACGCTTGGCGACGGCGCGGGTCTCGGCATGAAGCTTCGCTACGTGGTGGAGCCCTCGCCGCTCGGCACGGGCGGTGCGATCCGCTACGCCGCCCAGGGCATCGACGACACGCTCATCGTGTTCAACGGCGACGTGATGACCGCGGTCGACGTGGCCGCCGTGGTGCGCCAGCACAAGGACGCGCCAGGCCAAGGCCACCATCGTGCTCACGCCGGTGGACAACCCGTCGGCCTACGGTCTGGTCGAGTGTGACGCCGACGGCAACGTCCGGCGTTTCCTCGAGAAGCCGTCGGCCGACGAGATCACCTGCAACACGATCAACGCCGGCATCTACGTGCTCGAACCCGACACCTTCGACCGCATTCCGAAGGACGCGCCCTACTCGATCGAGCGCGGCTACTTCCCGTCGCTGGTCACGCGCGGCGAGACGTTCTGCGCGTATGTCGAGCGCGGCTACTGGATCGACATCGGCACTCCCGAGAAGTATCGCGACGTGCACCGGGACATCTTCGATGGCCGCTGTCCTCTGGGGCCGGCCGGCATCGCCTCCGGGCAGCCGGTCGTCTCGCCCGACGCCAAGGTGGAGGCCGGTGCCGTGCTCGAAGGCCCGTGCTTCCTCGATGCCGGCGTGGTGGTGAAGGCTGGCGCGCGCATCGGCCCCTACAGCGTGCTCGGCCGGTCGGTGCTCGTCGAGGAAGACGCCCAGGTCACCGGCGCCATCGTGTGGCCCAACGCCCGCATCGGCCACGACGCCGTGGTCGAAGGCGCGCTCATCGGCCGCAGCTGCTACGTGGGCAAGAACGCCGTCGTCGGGCCCGCGGCCATTCTCGGCGACAAGACCACGCTGTCGGATTTCACCCGCGCCTGAGTCGGCGGCGCTTTCGCGAGAGATGCCCGCGCATGACCACGATCAACCCCGAGATCTTCAAGGCCTATGACGTCCGCGGTCTCTATCCGTCGGAAGTCAACGAAGACACCTTCCTGCAGCTGGGCCGGGCCTTCGCGGTGTTCCTCGGACCGGGCCGTGTGGCCGTCACCCGCGACATGCGCGTGTCGTCGCCGTCGCTCACCAAGGCGTTCATCGACGGCGTGACCATGCAGGGCGTGCACGTCGTCGAGTGCGGTCTGGCCGGCACCGACATGATGTACTTCGCCGTGGCCAGCAACGGCCTCGACGGCGGTGCGATGATCACGGCCTCGCACAACCCCAAGCAGTACAACGGCTGCAAGCTCGTGCGGCGCGAGGCGTTTCCGCTCAGCGGTGAATCGGGCATCAAGGAGATGCGCGAGATGATGATGACCGACTCGCTGCCGCCGCCGGCGGCGACGCGCGGCACGGTCACCTCGCTCGACGTGATGGCGCCCTATCTCGAGCACGTCATGGGGTTCATCGATCCCACCGTGATCCAGGACTTCAAGACCGTGCTCGACGCCGGCAGCGGCATCGCCGGCCTGGTGGCGCCCCACCTCTTCGACCGCCTGCCCTGCCGCACCACGAAGCTCTGCTTCGAGGTGGATGGCACGTTCCCGAACCACGAGGCCAATCCCCTGCTCGAGGAGAACCGCGCCGACATCGTGGCCGAAGTGGTGCGCCAGGGCGCGGACGTGGGCATTGCCTGGGACGGCGACGCCGACCGCTGCTTCTTCATCGATGGCAGCGGCGAGTTCATCGCCGGCGACTTCATCACGGCGCTGCTGGCCGAGGCCGCGCTCATGAAGCAGCCGCGCTCGACCATCATCTACGACGTGCGTGCCAGCTACGCCGTGAAGGACACCGTGGCCCGCTACGACGGGCGCGCGCTCATGAACCGGGTGGGTCACGCCTTCATCAAGCGCCGGATGCGCGAGGAAGATGCCGTCTTCGGCGGCGAGGTGACCGGCCACTACTACTTCAAGGACAACTTCTACGCCGACAACGGCTTCATCCCGGCCCTGCTGATCCTCGAGCTGATGTCGCGCAAGGGCAAGTCGCTGCGCGACCTGCTGGCGCCGCTGCGGGAGAAGTACTTCATCTCGGGCGAGATCAACACGAAGGTGTCGAGCATGGCCGTCGTGCCCGAGAAGATCGAGCGGCTGGCCAGGGAATTCGCCGCCGGACACGTCTATCGCCTCGACGGCATCTCAGTAGAGTTCGACGACTGGCACTTCAACGTGCGCGCCTCGAACACCGAGCCACTGCTCCGCCTGAATCTCGAAGGAGTGACGCCGGAAGTGATGGAGAAGCGCCGCGATCAGGTGCTGGACATCATCAGAGGCTAGATCATCTGGTGAAGTGGTGACTTGGTGATCGAATGATCTAGTCTGGTCAAGAGCTCACCAAATGTCAGAGGTGCCCGTATCTTCCGCGCGCATCACCTTCCCCGTGGGGGGCATGACGTGCGCGGCCTGTCAGGGCGCAGTTGAGCGGGCGCTGACCCGCACCCCGGGGGTGCGTGAGGCGCGGGTCAACCTCATGCTGCACTCGGCCACGGTCACCTTCGATCCGGTGGCGCTGCCGGTCGCCGAACTGCTGGACGCGGTGCGCGAGATCGGCTACCAGGCCGAGTTGCCGGCCGAGGACGATGCCTTCGGCGCGCCCGCTGCGCGCGCGGCCGCCGGCCCGCACGCCGACGGGGCGGCATGGCTCAAGGCCGGCGTGAGCCTCGCCGCCGGGGCGTTGGCGATGGTGCTCGGCGTGCCGCTCATGGCGCCAGTGGCCGGCAGCCACACCCACGGCGTCACGCCCGATCCGTTCATGCACTGGGTCATGGCGCGGATGTCGCCCTCGCTGCAGGCGTGGCTGCCGTGGCTCTACGCCGTGCCGCCCGGCGTGATCAACTGGACGCTCACCCTCGGCACCGCGGCGGTGATGGCGTGGGCCGGCCGCGAGTTCTACGTGCGCGCGTGGAAGAACCTGCGCCACGGCACGGCCGACATGAATTCGCTGGTCGCCCTCGGCACCGGGGCGGCGTTCGCCTACTCGCTCGTGGCCACGGTGGCGCCCGGCGTCTTCGTGGCCAGCGGCGTGGCGCCGGATGTGTATTACGAGGCCGTGCTCTTCATCATCGCGCTCGTGCTCGTGGGCCGCGCGCTCGAGGCGCGGGCCAAGCACCAGGCGGTGCGCGCGATCGGACGTCTGGTGGCACTGCAGCCGGCCACGGCGCGCGTGCGCGTCGACGGCGTCGAGGTGGACCGGCCCGTGGCCGACGTGGCGCGCGGCGACCTCGTGGTGGTGCGGCCAGGAGAGCGGCTGGCCGTCGACGGCCTGGTCGTGGAGGGCATCTCGCCGGTCGATGAGTCGATGCTCACGGGAGAGCCCGTGCCGGTCGTGAAGCGGGTCGGCGACCGCGTGGTGGGCGGCACCGTGAACGGCGCGGGCGGCCTGGTGTTACGCACGACGGCAGTCGGCGCCGCGACCGTGCTGGCGCAGATCGTGCGGCTGATGCAGGACGCGCAGGCCTCGCGCGCGCCGATCCAGCACCTGGCCGACCGCGTGGCGGCGGTGTTCGTGCCGGTCGTGGCCGGCCTGGCGCTGCTCACCGTCGCCGGCTGGTGGATGTTCGGCGGTGAGGCCGGCGCCGTACGGGCCTTCGCCAACGGTGTGGCGGTGCTCATCATCGCCTGCCCGTGCGCGATGGGTCTGGCGGTGCCCACGGCGGTGATGGTGGCGACCGGCCGCGGCGCCGAAATGGGCGTGCTCATCAAGGGCGGCGAGGCGCTGCAACGCGCGGGCGAGGTGACGGCGGTGGTGTTCGACAAGACCGGCACGCTCACCGAAGGGCGCCCCACCGTGGCCGAGGTGCGCGTGGCGGCGGCACACGTGTCGGCGGCGCAGGTGCTGCAGTGGGCCGCGGCTGTGGGCTCGCGGTCCGAGCATCCGCTGTCGGCGGCCATCGTGGCCTACGCGCGTGCGCAGGGCCTCACCGTGCCGACACCCACCGTGTTCGAGAGCGCGCCGGGGCTCGGCGCGAGCGGCGTCGTGGACGGCGTGCGGGTCAGCGTGGGCCGCGCCGACTACGCGCGCGGCGGCGGGGCATCCGAACCGGAGTCCGGAGGGGCCAGCGACTCCCCCGCCACCGAGGTCTACGTGAGCGCCGGCGGCGTTCCTGCCGGCGTCGTGCTGCTCACCGACCGGGTGCGCGACGATGCCCGGAGCGCGCTCGACCAGGTACGTTCGCTGGGCCTCACCCCGGTGCTGCTCACCGGCGATCGACGGGGCCCCGCGCTGGCCGTGGCCGCCGAGATGGGCATCACCGAGGTGGTGGCCGGCGTGCTGCCGGCGGGCAAGCGCGACGAAGTGGCGCGGCTGCAGCAGGCGGGGCACGTGGTGGCGATGGTGGGTGACGGCATCAACGACGCGCCGGCCCTCGCCCAGGCAGATGTGGGCATCGCGCTTGCCTCGGGCACCGACGTGGCCGTGGAAGCCGCCGACATCGTGCTGATGCGCTCCGACATCCGCGGCGTGGCGCAAGCCATCCAACTGTCCCGCCAGACCATGCGCGTGATCCGCCAGAACCTGTTCTGGGCCTTCATCTACAACATCATCGGCATTCCCATTGCCGCGGGCCTGCTCTATCCCTGGTTCGGGGTGCTGCTCAGCCCGGTGCTGGCCAGCGCCGCCATGGCCGTGAGTTCGGTGAGCGTCGTCGGCAACAGCCTGCGTTTGCGTCACGTGCGCCTTGGCCTGTCCCGGCAGCTCGTCCGCCAGTAAGATAGGCGCCGGCTGCGCCCTGGTGCCGGCCGTCTGGAGGCCGTGGATGAGGGGACGATGGTTGGCGATCTCGGTGTTCGTCGTGGCGTGCGGCGCCGCCTGGCTCGGGGCCCAGGCCCCTGCGCCGGCGTCCCCTGGGCCGGTTGCAGGCGGGCTCCTCGACCGTGCCGCGCAGGCCGAGTTCCTCCGCACCGCCAAGGTGATCCGCAGACAGACCTTGTCGACCGGCGTCACGAGCCCCTTCCGCCTCACCCTCACCGATGGCACCGTGACGCATGACGCGTCGTTCCAATCGGTGAACGAGCGGGCCACACAGGCCAACTTCGGCGCGCGCGGCATGGAGTTCAACTTCGCCGACTCGCATCACTTCAACCTGGCGGCCTTCCAGCTGGCCGGCATGCTCGGTCTCGATGGCATGATGCCGGTCACCGTGCACCGCGTCTGGAATGGCAAGGACGGCACGCTCACCTGGTGGCTCGACGACGTGTTCGACGAGCGCACGCGGCTCAAGGAGAAACGCCAGGCGCCGAATCCCGTGGCGTGGACCCAGCAGTTGAACAAGATGCGCGTCTTCGCCGCGCTCGTGGGGGATACCGACCGCAACGCCGGCAACATCCTCATCGGCACGGCCGATTGGAAAGTGTGGATGATCGACTTCACCCGGGCGTTCCGCCTGGCCGATACGCTCAAGGCCCCCGAGACGCTGTCGCAGATCGACCGCACGGTGCTGGCCCGGCTGCGCACGCTCGATGCGGCCGCCGTGCGCGAGACCACGGCACATTGTCTGACCACGTTCGAAGCGGCGGCGGTGATGAAGCGGCGCGACGCGCTGGTGGCCCATTTCGATCAGCTGGTGGCGACGAAGGGCGCCGGTTCCGTGCTCTACGGAGCGGAGCCGACAGTGCCCTGACGCGTCTCAGGCAACCGTGATGACCGCCGACATGTAGTGCGCTGCGTGGCCGAACAACGTGATGCGGTCGCCGAGCACGTCACAGCGCACGGCGCCGCCTCGCGGTGAGACCTGCTCGGCCTGGAGCGACGGCTTGCCGAGCCGCGCACTCCAGTACGGCGCCAGCTCGCAGTGCGCGGAGCCGGTGACCGGGTCTTCGTTGATGCCGAGCGCCGGAGCGAAGAAGCGGCTCACGAAATCCACACGCTCACCCGGAGCGGTGACCGCCACGCCGCGCAGGTCGAGCGCGGCGAGACGCGCGAAGTCGGGCGCAAGGGCCCGCACCTGCGCTTCCGAGGCCAGCACGGCCACATAGTCGAACGCCTTCAACGTCACCTCGGGCACCGCGCCGAGCCCCGCGATGAGCGCCGGCGGAGGCTCGCACGGCACTGGCACCGTGGCCGGGAAGTTCATGAGGTAACCGCCCTCGCGCCGCTCCACCTCGAGCACGCCCGACCGCGTGGCGAAGCGAATCGCCGTGCCCTCGTAGCGCAGCACGCGGAACAGCACGTCGGCGCTGGCCAGCGTGGCATGGCCACACAAGTCGACCTCGGCCACCGGCGTGAACCAGCGCAAGCGATAGCCCTCGCCCTCCTGCACGAAGAAGGCGGTTTCGGCGAGGTTGTTCTCGGCCGCGATGGCCAGCATCAGCGCGTCGGGCAGCCAGTGGTCGAGCGGACAGACCGCCGCGGGATTGCCGCCGAAGACGCGATTCGTGAACGCGTCCACCTGATACATCTGGAGTGTGGTCATGGGGTGCCTTGCGCCGTGTCGCCCACCTGTGCGTCAAGCGCGCTACGGCGCGATGCCGCGCCGAAGCCCGGAGGGCGAAGGCGGGGATGGAGCGGGAGACGGGGATCGAACCCGCGACATTCAGCTTGGGAAGCTGACACTCTACCAACTGAGTTACTCCCGCTCAGTGGCCTCATTCTACACCCGTGCGGAACGGGCGGCGCCAGGACGGGCCGAGCGGCCCACGGGCCCCTAGCGGAACGCCACGCCGGCCCCGAGCGCCACCCGGGTCGTGGCGGGAGCACTGGGCCTGGCGCCGGACGCCGACGCGGGTCGCGGGGTGAGGGCCCAGAACCGAAGATCGAGACTGAGCGCCACGTGGTCCCGAAGGAACCATCGGCCACCGAAGCCGTAGTGAATCGCGGTGCCCCACGAGGTGGGCTCGGCGAGGCCGCCGGCAACCTCGGACGTGACCTTGGCCGTGCCCACGCCGAGGCTCACGTGACTCCACCCCAGGGCGTGGCCGAAGTTCATGGCGACGTGCGGTGCCGCGGCCAGGAACCGAGTGGTTACCGTCGGGGCGGGCGTCAGGCCCGTGGACCGCCCCTGCGACACGAGGGGACTCACACCCAACCCCAACCGCCGGTACCGGCCCGGGCCCACGAGCACGTGCGCCCCGCCGTCCACGCCGAAGCCGCGTCCAGGCACGACGGCGTCTGCAGGCAGCGCTGCCGGGGTCCAGCCCACCGCACTCGGCAGCGTCGCGCTCACCAGCCGCAGGTCCACGACGACGCCGCGCAAGGGCTCGCGGCCCTGCGCCATCGCCTGTTCAGGCGCGATGCACACCACGGCCACCAGGAGACCCCATGCCGGCGACGAGGGACGCACGAAATGGCTATCCGTTCTTGGCCTTGCGGCGCGCCGCCCAGTACTTCTTCATGCGGTCGGACACTTCCTTGCGCATCGCCGACGACATCGTGGAGCGCTTGCGCGCCTTGGCCGGTGCCGTGCCCTTGCTCGCCCTTGCTGCCTGCTTCGCCTTGATCCCTGTGGTCGCCTTCGGAGCCGCGGCGGCCGTGGCCCCCGCAAAGAGTTCGGGAAAGGTGTGACGGATGGCGGCTTCTTCGCGGCGCATGTCGTCGAGCCGCTTCATCGCGCCCAGGCGCGCAAAGCGGCGCATGTCGTCCTTGCTGAGTTCTGTGGCCACTGTATCGAATCCTTTTGTGCGTGCCTGAGGGTCTCGTACATCAGCGTACGAGGGGGCGTTGGCATCATATCGGGCGGTTGCCCCTGGCGGCAATCGCCTCAATATCCGCCGGGGCCGCTCGCGGCTCTCGGGGCCGCCGTTGTGGCCGTGCCGCCCTGCGACTCGCGCACGATCCGCACCCCGGCACTCGCCCCGACCCGACTGGCGCCGGCCGCCACCATGGCCTGCACTTGCGTGAGGTCGCGCACCCCGCCGGCGGCCTTCACGCCCATGCTGTCGCCCACCACGCGACGCATCAGCGCCACGTCGTCAACGGTGGCGCCGCCCGGCCCGAATCCTGTCGAGGTCTTCACGAAGTCGGCCCCCGCGGCCTTGGCGAGGGTGCAGGCGGCGACCTTCTCGTCGTCGGTGAGCAGCGCCGCCTCGATGATCACCTTGCTCGTGGCGCCGCAGGCGCGGCACGCCGCCGCGACGCCCTCGATATCCTGCTCCACCAGCCGAAGGTCGCCCGACTTGAGGGCACCGACGTTGATGACCATGTCGATCTCGGTGGCGCCGTCGGTGATGGCCCGCCGGGTTTCGTAGGCCTTCACGTCGGGCGTGGTGGCGCCGAGCGGAAAGCCCACGACCGAACAGACCCCGACGCCCGTGCCGCGGAGCCGGCGCGCCGCCAAGGCCACCCACGCGGGGTTCACGCACACCGTGGCGAAATGATGCTGCGCCGCCTCGGTGCACAGCGTCTCGATGTCGGTAGCGCTGGCATCCGGCTTGAGGAGGGTGTGATCGATGAGCTGCGCCACGGCGCCGCCGCTGCCGCCCGACGCGTGCATGCCCAGGCGGGCCGCCCCGGCGTCGATGACGCCCTGCACACGGGTGGGACAACAATCGAGCTGCCAGCCGTGGCAGCCGCAGCGGCCCTGGGGCGCGGCCCGGTAGGCCGCGAGTTCCTCGGCGATGATCGCCACCAGGCGGCCGAGGTCCACGCCGACGGTCGAGTCGTTCGCTCCGCTCATTGCAGACGCTCCAAGCCCTGGATCTTGCCCAGCCGGCGAATGTAGCGCGCCTCGGTCATGGGCGTGGCCAGCCAGGTGTCGACGATGCCGAGCGCCGCGTCGGTCGTGAGCAGCGTGGCCCCGAGCGTGAGCACGTTGGCGCCGTTGTGCTCCCGGGCGTAGCGGGCCAGCGTCTTGTCGGTGCACATGGCCGCCCGCACGCCGCGGATCTTGTTGGCGGCAATGGCCGAGCCCAGGCCCGCGCCGTCGATCGCGATGCCGGCATCGGCTTCGCCCCGCGCCACGAGCCGGGCGACGGCCCCGGCCGTGTCGGGATAGTCCACCGGGTCGGGTGTGTCGAGGCCGACTTCCTGCACGGCCAGCCCCTGCCCGCGCAGGTGGTCGCGCAGCACGCGGCGCAGCGCGAGCCCGGTGTGATCGCTGCCGAGCGCCACCCGCCGCACCGGACTCACCGGCGCCAGGCTGCCGGGCTCGCCCAGCGCGCCTTCGCGCAGCACCGTGACGTTCCGCTCCCGCAAGGTATCGAGTGCGAGCGGCGTGACGTGTCCGCCCTTGGCCAGGGTGATGGTGGCCCCCCGCTCGAGCGTGCGGGCGATGGTCTCGGTGATCATGTCGAAGGGGCTCATCTGGCGTCCTCGCGCGTGACCGTGCGCTGCTGTGCTACCCTCGGCGTCTCATGCCGGCTGCCGTCACTCCGTTCCTGTCCGCCGAAGACATCCGTCAGCGCATCGCGAGTCTGGCGCAGCAGATCCGGGCCGACGCACCGGATGCCGACCTGCACTTCATCGGCGTGCTCAAGGGATCGGTGTTCTTCATGACCGACCTGCTGCGCGCCATGCCAGGCACGGTGACCATGGACTTCATCGCCGTCGCCAGCTACGCCGGCACCCGCAGCACCGGCGAGGTGCGGCTCATCAAGGACGTGGACTACAGCCTGCAGAACCGCCACGTCATCGTCGTGGAGGACATCGTGGACACCGGCCTCACGCTGCATTACCTGCACGATATCCTGCGCGCGCGCGGTCCGGCCAGCCTGCGCACGGCCTGCCTCCTCTCGAAGCCCTCGCGCCGCAAGATCGAGGTGCCGGTGGAATACGTCGGCTTCACCATCGAAGACCACTTCGTGGTCGGCTACGGCCTCGACTACAACGAACACCATCGCCACCTTCCATACATCGGCGTGCTCACGGCGTAACCGCGGCCCGCACGGCAATGGCCGCGGTGCGCGCCTCGGCCAGCACGCTCGTGGCGTTCAAGGTGCGCACGACCCGGCCGCGCATCAGCACCTTGCCGTTGACGATGGTCGTATCCACGTCGTCGCCGCGGGTGGTGTAGACCAGATGCGACACCGGGTCGTAGACCGGCGTCTGCCGGGCCCGGTTCATCCGCACCACCAGCAGATCGGCGCGCTTGCCGGGCTCGAGCGAGCCGATCCGATCCTGCAGGCCAAGGGCTCTCGCGCCGCCGATGGTCGCCATCTCGAGGGCCGTGGCCGCGCTCACCGCCCGCGGGATCCCGGCTGACGTGTTTGGCCAGGAACGACGCCTGACGCATGGCCTCGAACATGTCGAGGTCGTTGTTGCTGGCCGCGCCATCGGTGCCGAGGCCGAGTGCCGCGCCGGCCTTCAGGTAGCCCACGACCGGCGCCGAGCCGCTGGCCAGCTTCATGTTGCTCTCGGGATTGTGCGACACGCCCACGCCGCGACGCACGAGCGTGGTGATGTCGTCGGGCGACACCCACACGCCGTGGGCGGCGAGCGTGCGCGCGCCGGTGAAGAAGCCGATCGACTCCAGGTAGCCGGTGGGGCTCATGCCGCCCCTTGTCGCGGGCCGCCTTCACCTCGTCTTCGGTCTCGGCCAGATGGATGAGCAGCGGCACCCGGTACTTGATGGCCAGGTCGCGGGCCGCGACGAGCGTGGCCTGATCGTTGGTGTAGAGCGCGTGCGGCGCCACGGCCGGCACGATGAGGTCGTCGTTCTGGTACTGCTGTGATGAAGGCTTCGGCGCGGGTCAAAGCCTCGGCCGGCGTCTTCGCATCGGCCACCGGGAACTGAATCACGGTCTGGCCGAGCACGCCGCGCAGGCCCGCCGCCTTGGTGACGGCGGCGATCTCCTCCTCGAAGTAGTACATGTCGGCGTAGGTGGTCGTGCCCGACTGAATCATCTCGAGCGCCGCGAGCCGCGTGCCCGCGCGGACGAACGCCGGCGTCACGGTCTTGGCCTCCGCCGGGAAGATGTACTTCTGCAGCCACTCCATGAGCGCCAGATCGTCGGCCAGCCCGCGATAGAGCACCATCGGCGCGTGTGTGTGGGTGTTGATGAGCCCCGGCATCACGACCTGGCCGGTGGCGTCGATGGTGGCGCGGGCCTGGAACCGGGCGGCGATCTCGGCCGCCGTGCCCACCGCCACGATGCGCGTGCCGTCGATGGCCACGGCACCGCGCGGGATCACGCGCCGGGTGGCGTCGACGGTGACGACCGTGCCTCCCGTGACGACGAGCGAGACGGGGGCCGCCGACTGGCCGACCAGGCCCTGCCCCGCCGCGGTCGAGGAGCGCGAGAAGCAGGAAGCCGCGAGAGGCGCGCATGGCCCCGATTGTAGGCGATTCCTCTCCGCTGTCAGCCCGCTCTCGGCCCGCTCGCGGTTCACCCGCAGCCTCGCTACGCCGCAGATGCCCGGTGGGCGCGAGGCCGCGTGATATAACAGCCGCAGCCGTGGTTCACCTGATCACCCATCCGTTCGTGCACGACGCCCTGGCAACGCTGCGCGATGTCTCCACCCCGCCCGACATCTTCCGCCGCGTCACGCGCCGCATGTCGCTGCTCATTGCCGCCGAGGTGCTCAAGGAGATTCGCACGGTGGAAGGCACGGTGCAGACCCCGCTCGGACCGGCCTACGCGCGCCGCGTCGACGCGCGGGTCACGCTCGTGCCGGTGCTGCGCGCGGGGCTGGGAATGATCGAGGGGGTGCTGGAACTGCTGCCCAAGGCGCGGGTGGGCCACATCGGCCTGCAGCGCGACGAGTCCACGGCGGCGGCGCTGCGCTACTACGTGAAACTGCCGCCGGATATCGCCGACGACGTGGTGCTCGTCACCGACCCCATGCTGGCCACAGGCGGCAGCGCGCTGGCGGCCATCGAGCTGCTGCGCGAGGCGGGCGTGCGCGACATCCGCTTCGTGTGCGTGGTGGCTGCGCCCGAGGGCATCGCGGCCATCGAGCGCCGCTTCCCGGAAGTGCCCATCTACACGCCGGTCGTCGACCGCGAGCTGAACGCCCAGAAGTTCATCGTGCCGGGCCTGGGCGACTTCGGCGACCGCCTGTTCGGCACCGCTTGACGCCGCCCGGACGCGCCCGACGCCGTGTCATGGTTGCCCCGGGCTGGTCTTGCAGGTAGACTATTCACCTGCACTTTTGCACGCGCGCTTGGCTCAGCGGTAGAGCACCGCCTTCACACGGCGGGGGTCCCAGGTTCGAATCCTGGAGCGCGCACCACTCCTCTTCTCGAGTGCTACTTCTTCGCCTGGCCGAGCAGCGCCGACACCATGCGGCTGTAGTGCTCGTCGGTCTCCGCGAAGATCTTCATGTAGTCGGCTTCCGACATCTTGTCTTCACGCCAGTTGCCGTCGAAGCTGAACGCCTTGCCGGCGGCTTCGCGTGAATCGAGCGGGTCGTCGCGCTTGGCCTTCTTCGCGCGCAGCCCGTCGGCGTTCAGGTCGGTGACGATCATGCGCGAATCGAGCACCGAGGCGCTGTTGAGCTCGATGTAGACGTCGCGGTACTCGGAACGCGCGAGGCGCTCGTTGAGGAGCGGCGGCGCCGGATACTTCGCCGAGATGACGATCAGCTGACTCGGAAACGCCAGCGCGGCAATGAACGTGTCGGGTGCATTGGGATCGCGCACGGCAATGGCGTCGAGCTTCTTCGCGGCCAGCACTTGCGCCAGTTCTTTGGCTCCAGCGGCGGACTTGGCCTCCTGGGCCCACGCCGGCGCCGCCATCAGGGCCATCATCACCACGCCGCCGAGCAACTTCCCGCCGAACGAGAGATTCAGACCCATCCCGTGCCTCCTGGCGCCACCGAGACGCCGTGGTGTCAACCGATGAACAACGATTCTTCGTCGTCGGGCGCCGCCGAACGATACGCCTGACGCCGCCGCGAGGCATCACGCAAGTCACGAAAGGCCGCATAGGCGGCCCGGGCAGCCGAGAACAGCGCAAAGCCGTTCTTGGCCGGTCCGCCGACGAGTTGCGAGGCAATGGCCAGGGTGCGTTCCGCCGAGAGCGCCAGGTCGCCGAACAGCCGGTCGGCACGCTCCACCTGCGCACTGGCCAGCGCGACGGCGCGCGAGGCCTCGGCGCGTCATCTCGGTCAGGTTCCTGATGAGCGGCTTGACGTCGCGTTCGATCTCGGTCGTGAGCTGATCCACGCGGCGGGCCAGGCGCAGTCCGAGCACGATGGCGCCCACCTGGATGGCGGCCATGACGAGCACCGCCAGTGCGATGATGGCCAGCCACACGTCGGTCACGCGTTGCGTCCTTCTTCACGGGCCTGCTGGAACGCCTCGCGGCCCCGCTCGATCGCGCTCGTGACGTTCTCGCGCTGCCGCTGGTAGAACTCGCGGCCCTGATCGCCGGCATCGCGCGCCGCGTCTTTGGCACGGTCGCGGCCTTCGCGGGCCCGCTTGCCCAGGTACTCGCGCGTCTCTTCACCGGCGGCGGGCGCGAACAACAGCGCCACCGCCGCGCCGGCCACCGCGCCCAGCACGAAAGCCAGCATCACCGATCCGCCGCCGTTTGAGTCTCTCGACATGGAACCTCCTCGGGCCCGACGTCCGATCAGAACAGACTGACCTTGACGTTCAGGTACTTCTTCGGGTCTTTGCGGATATCCGAGACGAGCCCACGCATCTCGTTCACCGCCGCACTCATGTTCTCATAAAGCTGCGGGTCCTGCAGGAGCTTCCCGGCGGTGCCCTGCCCAGCTTCGAGGCGCCCCGCCAGTTGGTCGAGCCGCGTGGTGGCCGAGGCGAGGCGGGCGAACAGGGCGTCGTCGGTGAGCAGCTTCCCCGCCGTGCCCTCGCCGCGCGCCAGGCGGCCGGTGACGTCCTCGAGGTTGGCGGCGGCGGCCGTGGCCGAGCGCGCCAGTGCCGGATCGTTGAGCAGGGCGCCAAGACTGCCTTCGCCGCGGGCCACCTTGGCGGTGATGGCGTTCAGCGCGGCGGTGGACGCGACCAGCTCGTTGTAGATCCGGGGATCGTTCACGAGACGCCCCACGCTGCCTCGCCCCTGTTGCACGGCCTCGGTCACGCGCGTGGCCGAGGCCATGAGCGCTTCCAGCTCGCGATAAGCCGCCTCGTCGGTGAAGAGCTTGCCGAGGGTGCCCTTGCCGGCGCGCAGGTCGGCCAGCAGCGCCGTCGTTTCGCCCAGGCCCTGCCCCGCCACTGCCGACAAGGCGGCAATCGAGGTCGGGTCCACGCCCGCGGGCACGTAGCCCCACTCGCCAATCGGCCGGCCGTCACGCGCCGGGGTGATGTCGATGGCCCCCTCGCCGAGCAGCGAGATGGCGCCAATCACGGCGAGCGAGCGGTCGGTGATGAGCGGCTGCACGTCGTTCGACACCTCGAACCAGACCTCGGCCCCGTCCCCCACGAAGACCACGTCGGTGACCGCGCCGATCTCGATGCCGGCGAGGCGCACCGGCGTGCCGGCCTTGACGGTGGCGATGTTCTGGAAACGCGTCTTGAGCGGATAGCGCTGCCAGAAGAAGCCGCCCGCGCCGCCCACGGCGAAGACCAGCGCCGCCGCCATCACCAGGGCGAACACGGTGACCATGCCGATCTTCAGCTCCGACCACGCCAGGGAACGGGTACGCGGCATTGCAAGTCTCCTAGGACAAAAACGCGCGCAGGTAGGGGTCGTCGGCCACGCGCAGTTCATCGGCCGAGCCCTCGAAGACGATCTTGCCTTCGCGCAGCATCACGAAATCCGCCTCTTCCACCTTGTCGGCGACCGCGGCCACGATCGGCTCCCCGCCCGGCGCGCGCGCCGCGCCGTGGGTGGCCACGTAGAACGCATCGCGCAACTGGTGCGTGACGAGCACCGAGGTGACGCCCTCGAGGTCGCGCAGCTTGATGATCTCGGCATCGACGGTCAGCGACGTGATCGGGTCGAGGCCCGGTGGTCGGCTCGTCGTAGAGCAGCAGCTTCGGCTTGAAGGCCATGGCGCGCGCGATGGCCACGCGGCGGCGCTGCCCGCCCGAGAGCTCCGACGGCATCCGGTCCACGAAGGGGCCCAGTTCCACGAAGCCGAGCACTTCTTCCACGCGGGTCCGCACCTCGGCCAGCGGCAGGTCGGTCTCTTCGTAGAGCTTGAAGCCCACGTTCTCGCCCACGGTCAGCGAGTCGAAGAGCGCCCCTTCCTGGAACACCATGCCCGTGTGGTCACGCACCGTGAAGAGCTCGTTCTCGGTCATCCGTTCGATCTGCTGGCCGTGCACCCGGATGCGGCCGGAGTCGGGTGCCAGCAGACCCAGAATCAGCTTCAGCACCGTGGACTTGCCCGATCCGCTGGCCCCCAGGAAGATCTTGGTGAAGCCCGGATAGATCTTGAAGCTGATGCCGTCGAGCACCACGTTGTCGTCGAAGGCCAGGCGCACGTCCTCGAAGACGACGATCGGCTCGTCGCCGGGGCGCCCCGTGGCGGGCCCGCGCAGGTGCGGCTGGATAGAGGGTCATCAGAAGAGCAACGACAACAGGAGCTGCGTGGAGAAGAAGTCCATGGCAATCACGCCGACCGAGGCGGCCACCACGGCGTTGGTCGTGGCTCGTCCCACGCCCTGGGTGCCGCCGCGCGTGCGCAGGCCCACGTGGCAGCCGACCGTGACGATGATGAAGCCCAGGAAGAAGGGCTTGAGCAGCCCCATCCAGACGTCTTCGAGGAACAGCCCATCGACCACCGACGACCAGTACAGGCCGGAGGCCACCTGCAGGTTCTGGGTCGACACCACCCAGCCCCCGAGCAGCCCCACGGTGTTGGCCACCACCGTGAGCACCGGCGTCATCAGGATGCCGGCCAGCACCCGCGGCACCACCAGCTTGCGCACCGGGTCGGTGCCCAGGGCGCGCAGGGCGTGGATCTGGTCGGTGACCGTCATCGACCCCAGCTCCGCGGCGATGCCCGAGCTCACGCGCCCCGCCAGCATCAAGGCCGTGAGCACCGGGCCCAGCTCCTTGATCATCGAGGCCGCCACCAGACGGCCCACGAAGGGCCGCGCGCCGAACTGGTCGAGCGTGAACCCCGACTGCAGCGCCAGTACGGCACCCGTGAAGAGGCCGGTCAGAATCACGACGGTCATCGAGCCGATGCCGATGGCATCGAGCTGCTCCACGAAGTCGTGCCAGTAGAACGGCCGCGTCACCGCGCAGCGCGCCGTGGCCATCGTGAGCTTGGTGTATTCCTGCACCTCGAGCAGCGCGCGCTTGAGCCACGCGGTGAACGCCGGCATCACGCCGACCCCGGCGGACGGAGCAGTCCGAGGGCGCGCGTCTTGGTCGCGACGATCTGATCGCGCAGCGCCGCCGCCGCCTCGAAGTCGAGGTTCCCCGCCGCCTGCCGCATGCGCTGCTCGAGGTCGGTCACCTGGGCCTCGAGTTCAGCCTGGCTCGCCACTGGCGTGTCCGGCCCAGCCGGACCCGTGCCGTAGTCCCGTTCGTAGACGCTCGCCAGCACCCCGTCGATGTCCTTGATGATGGTGGTGGGTGTGATGCCGTGTTCCTCGTTGTAAGCGGCCTGGATGGCGCGGCGGCGGGCGGTCTCGCTGATCGCCGTGCGCATCGAGTCGGTCACCGTGTCGGCATACATGATGACCTGGCCATGCACGTTGCGCGCGGCGCGGCCCGAGGTCTGGATGAGCGACCCGGCCGATCGCAGGAAGCCTTCCTTGTCGGCATCGAGCACGGCCACGAGCGACACCTCGGGCAGGTCGAGACCTTCGCGCAACAGGTTGATGCCGACCAGCACGTCGAACACGCCGCGCCGCAGGTCGCGCAGGATCTCGATGCGCTCGAGCGTGTCGATGTCCGAGTGCAGGTAGCGCACCCGCACGCCGAGCTCGTGGTAGTACTGCGTGAGATCCTCCGACATGCGCTTCGTGAGCGTGGTGACGAGCGTGCGTTCCTGGCGTGCGACGCGCGCGCGGATCTCCATCAGCAGGTCGTCGACCTGGCCCTTCACCGGCCGCACCTCGATCGGCGGATCCATCAGCCCGGTGGGCCGGATCACCTGTTCCACCACGACGCCGCCTGATTTCTGCAGCTCGTAGGGGCCCGGCGTGGCCGACACGAACACGGTCTGCGGCACGCGCGCCTCCCACTCGTCGAAGCTGAGCGGCCGGTTGTCGAGCGCCGAGGGCAGGCGGAAGCCGGTACTCGACGAGCACTTCCTTGCGTGACCGGTCGCCGAAGAACATGCCGCGCACCTGCGGCACGGTCTGGTGGCTCTCGTCGACGATCACCAGCGCGTCCTTGGGCAGATAGTCGAGCAACGTCGGCGGCGGATCCCCCTGCTGCCGGCCCGTGAGGTGCCGCGAGTAGTTCTCGATGCCGTGGCAGTAGCCGATTTCGCGGATCATCTCGAGGTCGAACATGGTGCGCTGATGCAGCCGCTGCGCCTCGAGCACGCGGCCCTCCTTCTCGAGGAAGGTGCGCCGTTCGGTCAACTCCGCCTTGATCGTCTCGGCCGCCTCCTTGAGGCGATCGCGCGTCGTCACGAAGTGGGTCTTCGGGAACACCGACACGCGGTCGTGGCGCTTGACGGTCTTGCCGGTGATCGGGTCGAACATCGCGAGTTCGTCGATCTCGTCGCCGAAGAGGCTGATGCGCAGGGCCAGCTCGTCGTAGGAGGGGTGCACTTCCACGATGTCGCCACGCACGCGGAACGTGCCGCGGCCGAACTCGAGGTCGTTGCGCTCGTAGAGGATCTCGACCAGCTTGCGCAGCAGGTGGTCGCGCGACATGCGCTGACCGCGTTCGAGCGGCAACATCAGGCCGTAGTAGGCCTCGGGCGAGCCCAGGCCGTAGATGCAGCTCACACTGGCCACGATGATCACGTCGCGGCGTTCGAACAGCGACCGCGTGGCCGAGAGGCGCATGCGGTCGATCTCGTCGTTGATCGTCGCTTCCTTCTCGATGTAGGTGTCGCTCGATGGCACGTAGGCCTCGGGCTGGTAGTAGTCGTAGTAGCTGACGAAGTACTCGACGGCGTTGTTGGGGAAGAAGCGCCGGAACTCCTGGTGCAGCTGCGCGGCCAGGGTCTTGTTGTGCGCCATGACCAGCGCCGGCCGGTTCACGCGCGCGATGACCTGCGCCATCGTGTAGGTCTTGCCGGACCCGGTCACGCCCAGCAGGGTCTGGTGCGGATCGCCACGGTCCAACCCGGCCACGAGCTCGGGCACGGCGTGCACCTGATCGCCCCGCAGTTCGAAGTCGGAGACGAGGGAGAAACGTTCGACGGATGCGGGCATGCGGCTGTCCAGACCGCCGCCACCCGGGGCGCGGGGGCCGGCAGCACTGTGTCTGGCGAGCGTACCACACGTGCGGCAGGCGTCCGGATCCGGTCCTCCTCCCCAGAGGCGAACGCGCCGCCGGCCGCCCGGCCTGGGGGCTATAATTGGAGGTTGTCGAAGATGCCGGATCTGCAGAGAGACGCGGTCGCCCACCCATGAGGTGCCTGGCGGTTTGCCAAACCGAACTGGTCGGACGGCTGCTGCACGCGGTGCTCAGCCCGCGCGTCGACCTGGAACTCGTGGTCGAGAACCGCGCGCTGGCCCGCCGGCTGCACGAGGCCGGGGCCACGGTGACCACGGCCGATCCCAAGCGTGTCGACACCTTCGTGAAGGCCGACCTGCTGCCCACCACCTCGGTGATCATCGAGGACGCCCACCAGCGCAACCTGCGCAAGGTGCTCGACGCCGTGCGCGACGCCGGCGGCGCGCTGGTCTACGTGCTCGGCACCGGTGGCGAAGACGCCGCCCGGGCGGCCGCGTTCCGCGCCGAGTTCCCGGAAATCACGAGCATCACGCTGGCCGAACTGGTGGAGCCGCGGCTGGCCACCGAGCTCAATCGCTCGCTTGACCCGCCAGCGGGTGCAGCAATACCAGCGCTACTTCAGCGATGCCGACCGGGTGCTGATCCTCACCCACAACGACCCCGACCCCGACGCCATCGCCAGCGGCCTGGCGCTGCGCACGCTGCTGCGCCGCACCAAGCAGACCGCCATCATCGGCACCCTGCAGCCGGTGGCCCGGCCCGAGAACCAGCGCATGCTGAAGCTGCTCGAAATCGGGGTCGATACGGTGACGCCGGACCAGTTCGCGTCCTACGAGAAGATCGCGCTCGTCGACGTGCAGCCGCACTACTTCGGCGAGGCCCTGCGCCACGTCGACCTGGTGGTCGACCACCATCCCGAAACCACCGGCTACACCGCGATGTTCAAGGACATCCGGTCGGACTACGGCTCCACCTCGACGATTCTCACCGAACACCTGCAGGCCGTCGACATCGACATCTCGGAGCGCACGGCCACGGCGATGCTCTACGCCATCAAGAGCGACACGCTGTTCTTCAACCGCCAGGCCAACCGCGCCGACCTCGACGCCTTTTCCTATCTCTACCCGCTGGCCGACGCGAGCCTGATCCGCAAGATGGAAGGCGCCGAAATCACCCGGGAGCGCCTCGACTACGTGATCAAGGCCTGGCAACAGGGCCGCATGATGGAGCACGTGTTCTGCGCCTTCTTGGGCGAGCCGCCGCGCGACGACTTCATCCCCTACGTGGCCGATTTCTACCTGCAGCTCGAGAACGTGCAGTGGACCGTCGTCTCAGGCGTGGTCAACGACCAGATGGTCGTCTCGGTGCGCAACCTCGGCTACTCGCGCAACGCCGGCGACTTCGTGCGCCGGTGGTTCAACGACATCGGCAGCGCGGGCGGGCATCGCACGATGGCCAAGGCGGTGGTGCCGCTCGAAGCCTTCCAGAACAAGTTCGGCACGCACGAAGGCAGCCGGTTCAACCAGCGCATGCTCGACCTGGTGCTCGACTTCTTGCACGAGACGAACAGTAAGAAGTAGGTAGTGACCTGTGGGGACTAGGGACTAGGGACCAAGAAAGAGCGTCGCGCTACTCGATGGCCTGGCGAAGGTCGTCGATGAGGTCGGCGGCGTCTTCGAGGCCTACCGAGATGCGCATCATTCCACGCGTGACCCCGGCCCGCTGAAGCGCCTCGTCGCTCAAGCCGAACTGCGAGGTCAGGATCGGCAGGCTGCACAGGCTCTCGACCCCGCCCAGGCTGGCCGCGCGCTGAATCACCTGCAGGCGGTCGAAGGCGCGAAACGCCGCGCTCTGGCCGCCGGCCAGGTCGAGGCAGACCATGCCGCCGAAGCCGGTCATCTGCGCCGTGGCAATGGCATGGTCGGGATGCGACGGGAGCCCGGGATAGTGCACGGCCGCAAGCGCCGGGTGGCCATGGAGCGCCTCGGCAATGGCCATGGCGTTGGCGTTGTGGGCGGCCACGCGCAGCGCCAGCGTCTTCATGCCGCGGCCGAGCGCATAGGCCGGCTGCGGGTCGAGGATGCCGCCGAGCAGTCGGCGCGTCTTGGCGAGGCGGTCGATCAAGCCTTGGCGCCCCGACAGCACGCCGCCGGTCACGTCGCTGTGGCCGTTCAGATATTTCGTGACGCTCTGCATCGAGATGTCGACGCCCATGGCCAGCACCGGCTGGTTGAGCGGCGACGCGAACGTGTTGTCGGCCACCGACAGCACGCCCGCCGCCTGACAGGCCGCCGCCACCTTGCGCACGTCGATGAGCCGCAGCGTCGGGTTGATCGGCGATTCGAACCAGACCATGCGCGTCTTCGGCCCGACGAGCGTCTCGGGCGCGTTGAACTCCTCGAGCGAGGCCCAGCGCGTGGTCACGCCGAAGCGCGCGGCCAGGCCGTTGAGGATGTGAAAGGTGCCGCCGTAGATGGCCGCGCAGCAGACCACCTCGTCGCCGGCCTGCAGCAGGCCGAAGAGCGCGGTCGAGATGGCGGCCATGCCCGAGCCGAACACGAGCGACGCTTCAGCGCCGTCGACCGCCGCCAGCTTCGCTTCGACCGCCACGACCGTGGGGTTGTCGTAGCGGCTGTAGAGGTATCCGGACGCGCGCCCTTCAGCGTAGGCCTGCACATCAGCGGCGCTGTCGAACACGAACGTGCTGGTCTCGTAGATCGGCACCGTCAGCGACGCGGCGGCCGGCAGGCGTTCGCCGGTGTGAATCAGGGTGGTGGCAGGACCGCGCGGAGAGGTATTGGACATGGGCGTTACCAGGTGGTGCCGCGCACGCGTTCGCCAGCGGCGCCGAGCGCGGGTTCGATGAAGAGGCGATGGGCGTCGTCGTAGCCGCGGTCCGCCAGATCCTGCAGGGAGCAGTGCCGGTCGGAGGCCCGATCGTGGGCGCCGTGCAGGTCGAGGGCAGCCACCGGATTGTGGGCCGGGCGAATGACGAAGACCGTGTGGAAATGGGCCTGGGCGTAGCGCACGGCGTCGCGCACGGCCGCCGCTTCCTCGCCCGCCAGCCATTCGCCCACGCGGCCTCGCGGGTCGACCCGCGGCGGCTCGAGTTCATGGGGACCGCCCGGCTCGGGGGCGGCGGTAATGACGATGGCCTGCTCCATACCGGCGGCGGCGGCCTCTTCGAGCAGGCGCGACAGGGCCGCCGGGCGATCGGCCAGACGATGCACCTCGCCGCGCCACACGCTCTCACCGGCAAAGCGCATCGCGTGCGGTTCGGAGACGCCAGGCAAGGTCAGCGCACCGCTGAGCACGTCGATGAGCGCGGTCTTTCCGGTGCTGCCCAGGTCGAACGCTTCGGCCCGGCGACCCGCTGGGCCGGTGGCGCCCGGGAACAGACGCTTGCCTGGTTCGCCGGCGACCAGCCCGAACACGAGATCGCGACGCGCGTCGAGGTCGTGCACGGCCAGCACCAGGTCGCGATGGCCGGGCTGATTCACGCTCGAGGCCAGCAGCTCCGCTGCTCGCTGGCTGAGGTCGGACGCGGCCGGCCTGGGCACGGTGGCCCCGCCCCGCATCAGGTCCCACAGCGTGCCGACGGCGAGGGACGCGAAGGCCGCGGATTCGACCGGGGCGCCGAGCAGCCGCCAGAAGGCGTTGCCCTGCTGCCGGCGCGGCGCGCGCCACGCGGCCACCACGGCCCCGGCGCTGAGGGCCACGGCCAGCACCGCGGCCACGAGCAGAATGAGCCGCGCCACCCACGAGGGCACGTGTTCGGGCGCGAACGCCCAGGCCACGAGGTCGCCGAAGCTCTGGGCGATGCCGCGGCTCTGCTCGAGCCCCAGCAGGCCTGCTCCCACGGCCACCGGCCACACCACCAGCGCGCCGACGCAGCAGCACCAGCGGACTGACGAGAATGCCGGCAGCGGCCACGAGCGCCCAGCTCGTGAGGCGATAGGGCCAGCGCAGGCGGTAGCCAGACACCTGCGCGGCCCTGTGCCAGAAGCCGGTGGGCTCCCACAACGGGGCCGCGCCGTCCACGGCAAAGAGCACGGCGGCAAACGCGCCGATGCCGCGGCCCGCCACGAGGTCGACCTTCACGCCGGCTTCGTGCAGCGCCTTGAGCGCGCCGGCGTGGTACGCGCCGTCGGCCCCGGCGCCGCTCACGATCACGGCCGTGGGCCGCTCTGGGGAATACAGATCGTGCTGGGCGCGAGTGCCTCGGGCCACGCAGTGCCTACTCGCTCTGGTGAAGCGTGACGAGCTTGATGATCTCGAACTTGCGGCTGCCGGCCGGCGTGGCGACCGTGACCAGGTCGCCCTCTTCCTTGTTCAGCAGGGCGCGGCCGATCGGCGACGAGGTGGAGATGAGCCCCTTCTCGGCGTCGGCGTCTTCCGGCATCACGAGCTGGTAGACGAACTCGGGGCCGCCCGATTCGCGCAGCGTGATGGTCGAGCAGAAGCCGGCCTTGTCGTGCGGCACCCGGTCGAGGTTCATGAGCGCCACTTCGTTGCGGCGGCGCTGCAGCATGGCGATGCGCGCCTGCACGAAGCTCTGCCGCTCCTTCGCCGCCGAGTACTCGGCGTTCTCGCGCAGATCGCCGAACTCGCGCGCCCGCTGGATCTCCTTGGGCAGCTCGGTGTACAGCTCGCGCTCGAGGGCGGCGATGTCTTCGTCGAATCGCTTGAGAATCCGCGCTTTCATTGGTCCAATCACGAACTGTAACACACAGAGTGCTATGCTCCGGAGCGACGGCCGATCCGTCACGCCGTCCCCCCGGTTCAGAGAGATTCCCTGCCATGCCGTCCATCACCAGCCGCCGTCATCCGCTCGTCCTGACCTGCCGCGAGGCGCGGGCCGGCGGCGACGACCAGCCCCTCCTGCTCGACGGCTGGCACCTGCTGATCGAGGCGCGCGCCGCCGGACTCACGGTCGACGCCGTGGCCCTGGGCGTGGACCCGCCCGGCGCCGGCCGAGCGCGCGGTGATCGACGCGCTGGCCGCCGACGGCACGCAGGTCGAGACGGTGACCGCCGATGTGCTGCAGGCGATGAGCCCGGTGCGCACGTCGTCGGGCGTGGTCGCCCTGGCGCGCCGGCCGGCCGGCGGCCTCACGCGGGTCTTCGACGCGATGCCCGCGCTCGTCGTCGTGGCCGTCGACGTGCAGGACCCCGGCAATCTCGGCGCCCTCGTGCGGGCGGCGGATGCGGCCGGCGCCACCGGCCTCATCGCCGCCGGCGTCTCGGCCGACCCGCTCGGCTGGAAGGCGCTGCGCGCCTCGATGGGCAGCGCGTTCCGCCTGCCCCTGGCGCGCGTCACCGACGTGGACGACGCGGTGAGCTCGGCCCGGCTGCTCGACATCGGCGTCGTGGCGTTCGTGCCGCGGGGCGGCACGCCGCTCGCCCGCGTCGACCTGCGCGAGGCCGTCTGCCTGCTGCTCGGCGGCGAGGGCCCGGGCCTCACGCCGGCGCTGACCGAGGCGGCGGATGTGCGCGCCAGCATCCCGATGACGCCGGCCGTGGAGTCGCTCAACGTCGCCGTGGCTGGGGCGCTGGCCGTGTACGCCGCGGCCGAACAGCGGGGCATCTTCAGGTGAGCGGACTCTTCGACGACGACGGCCGAGGGGGCCGCGCGCGGCGCCGCCCGCCGCCGCTGGCCGAGCGCATGCGGCCGCGCACGCTCGATGAGATCGAAGGCCAGGAGGCACTGCTGGCGCCGGGCCGGCCGCTGCGCGAAGCGATCCTGCGCGACGCGCTCCAGTCGGTGATCCTCTGGGGCCCGCCGGGCACCGGCAAGACCACGCTGGCGCGCGCCATCGCCGAGGTGACCGACGCCGAGTTCGTCGTCGTTCAGCGCGGTGCTGGCCGGCATCAAGGAGATCAAGGACGTGATGGCCGCGGCCGAGATCCGCCGCCGCAACGGCCGCCGCACGATCGTCTTCGTCGACGAGATTCACCGCTTCAACAAGTCGCAGCAGGACGCGTTCCTGCCGCGCGTCGAGGCCGGCGACATCGTGCTGGTCGGCGCCACCACCGAGAATCCGTCGTTCGAAGTGAACGCCGCGCTGCTGTCGCGCTCGAAGGTGTTCGTGCTGCAGCCGCTCGACGAGGACGCGATCATCCGCATCCTGCGCCGCGCCATCGCCGATCCCGACCGCGGCCTCGGCAAGATCGCCCCCGAGGTGGCCGAGGACGCGCTGGCCACGCTGGCCCGCGCCTCCGACGGCGACGCCCGCCGGGCCCTCAACCTGCTGCAGCTCGTCGTGGCCGCCGCGCCCCAGCCCGTCGGCCGGCCGAAGGTGGACATGGCGCTGCTGCAGGAGACCCTGCAGCGCAAGACCCTGCGCTACGACAAGAACGGCGAAGAGCACTTCAACCTGATGTCGGCGCTGCACAAGTCGATGCGCAACAGCGACCCCGACGCCACCGTCTACTGGCTGGCGCGCATGGTGGAGGCCGGCGAGGACCCGATGTACATCGCGCGGCGCCTGGTGCGCTTCGCCAGCGAGGACGTCGGCATCGCCGACCCGCAGGCGCTCGTGGTGTCGATGGCGGCCCGCGACGCGCTGCACTTCATCGGCCTGCCCGAGGCCAACACCGCCCTCGCGCAGGCGGCGCTGTACCTGGCCACCGCGCCGAAGAGCAACGCCGTCTACGCCGCCTACAACGCCGCCGCCGAAGCCGCCGCCAACGACGTGGCCGAGCCGGTGCCGCTGCACCTGCGCAACGCGCCGACGAAGCTGATGAAGTCGCTCGACTACGGCCGCGGCTACCAGTACGCCCACGACCAGCCCGATGCCGTCGCGGCCATGGACTGCCTGCCCGAGCGGCTGCAGGGCCGGCAGTTCTACGCGCCGACCGACCGGGGGTTCGAGAAGGAGATCAAGCGCCGCCTGGACGGATGGAAGGATATCAAAGCCAAACGCAAGGGGCTGGGGGCTGGGGGCTAGGGCGGGCAGCAGTCACGCTGGACAGCTCGTCATCGGGCAACTGTCGTTCAGTCTGGCTCTTCGCAGTTGGACGTCGGCACGCCCAGCCCCTAGCCCCAAGCCCCCAGCACCTAGATTCGCTCGAAGCGCCGTTCCAAATCCCGGCGCGAGAGCCGGAACATGACCGGCCGTCCATGTGGGCACACCGTGGAATAGGCGGTGGCGCGCAGTTCCTCGAGGATGTGGGTCATCTTCTCGGTGGTGAGCGGGTCGTGCGCGCGCACGGCGGCGTGGCAGGCCATGGTGGCGGCAATCTGCTTCACCGCCTGCTCGGCCACCAGGCCGCGGTCGAGGCCTTCGAGGTCGTCGGCGAGCGCGCGGAGCGTGCGGTCGATGTCCTGCGGCGCGAGCATCGCCGGCACCGCGGTGACGCGCACGCTGGCGCCGCCGAAGTCTTCGAGCTCGAAGCCGAAGCGCGCCAGCGCCTCGCCGCGAGCGAGCAGCGTGTCGTGGCCGGCGCCGGGCAGGTCGAGCATCATCGGCACGAGCAGCCGCTGACTCTCGAGTGGCGCGCGCGTGAGGCGTTCCAGGATCCGCTCGAAGAGCACGCGCTCGTGGGCCACGTGCTGGTCGATGATCACCAGGCCGTCGTCGTCCACCGCCACGATGAAGGTGTTGCGGAACTGCCCGAGCGGCGTGAGCACGCGTTCCAGTCCGACCGCCGACGTGCGTGTCGGTCACCATCATGCCGGCGATGTCCTGCGGGCCACGCGGGCGCCAGTCGGACGGCGCCGGGCCCGACGGGCCGCTAGTCCGCCGCGCTCGCGCGCCAGCCAGCGGCCAGACTCTGCCGCCGTCGCGGTCCCGTGGCGCCGCTCGCCGGGCGTCCGGCCTGAGCCAGCTGGGCTGCTGCGGCCATCCGGTCTGAGCGCCGGCAGGTCGGGCATCGCGCGCCGTGCCGAGCGCCTCGGCCACGCCGCGACGCACGATCTCGTGAATCAGCGACTGGTCGGCGAACCGCACCTCGGCCTTGGTCGGATGCACGTTCACGTCGATGCGGTCGAGCGGCACGTCGAGGAACAGATGCATCTCGGGGCTGCGCTCCTTGATCGACGCCGACGCGTAGGCATCGAGGATGGCGTGCGCGATGGTCTTGTCCTTGACGATCCGGTGGTTCACGAACACGTGCTGGGGCCCGCGCGTGGGCCCGGTGTCGGCCAGCGCGGCCACGAGGCCGGTCAGGCGCACCCCGTGGCTCTCGCGCAGCACCGGCACGAGGTCGGGCCGATCGCCGTAGATCTGATAGATGCGGTCGGCCAGCGTCGCTGCCGGCGGACATTCGAGCAGGCGCCGGCCCGCGCTCGTCAACGTGAAGCCGACGGCGGGATGGCACAGCGCCATCTGCGTCATCAGCTTCGAGACATGCGCCGATTCCGCGCCGTCCGACTTCAGGAACTTCCGCCGCGCCGGCACGTTGAAGAAGAGGTCCTCCACCGTGATGGCCGTGCCCTCAGGCGCGCCCACGGCCGAGGTGCGCTCGACGGCGCCGCCGCCGACGTGAATCTCGGTGCCGCCCGGATGCGCCGCGGGCGCGCGTGCGCAGCGTGAAGCGCGACACCGAGGCGATGCTGGGCAAGGCCTCGCCGCGGAAGCCCGAGCGTGGCGATGGCGGCCAGGTCGTCGACCGCGCCGGATCTTGCTCGTGGCGTGGCGCTCGAGGCTGAGCCGCGCGTCCTCCGCGCTCATGCCGAGGCCGTCGTCTTCGACGCGCAGCAGGCGCTTGCCGCCGTATTCGATGGTGACGCTGGATGCGCCGCGCCTCGGCGTCGAGCGCGTTCTCGACCAGTTCCTTCACGACCGAGGCCGGCCGTTCCACGACCTCGCCCGCCGCGATCTGGTTGGCCAGATCGTCGGGCAGCTTGACGATGCGCGGGGCGCCGCTCACCACCAGCCCCGAGCGGCGGAACCACGCGAACATCGCCGCCGAGGCGGTCGCCATGAACCCGACCACCCACCAGAACTGCATCGACTCCCCGCCCGGCAGGTGCGGCAAGCGGCACGTTCATGCCGTACATGCCGGTGAGCACGGTGAGGGGGCCGAACAGCGTGGCCACCACGGCAATCAGCTTCGAGGTCTGCGCCAGCTGAATCGAGATGCTGGCCAGATGGGCGTCGAGGATGCCGGTGACGCGGTCCTGGAAGATGATGGCGTCGTCGGCCAGGCGCACGAGCTGATCGTAGACGTCGCGGAAGCGGTAGGCCACTTCCTGCCCGATCAGATCGAACTCGCGACGCGAGAGCCGCCCGAGCACGTCGCGCTGGGGAATCACGATGCGGCGCAGGCGCCGTGATGTCGCGCTTCACCGCCAGGATGTCGCCCGTGAGCTGCTGGCCAGGGCTCTGCAGCACCTGACGTTCGAGGTCGTCGAGCCAGTCCTCGAGCTCGTCCACCTCGGGATGGTAGTGGCCGACCATCGTGTCGACGATGCGATGCATCAGCGCCATCGGCCCTTCGGCCAGGATGTGCCCGCTCTTGCCGCACAGCTCGGCTACATGGGCGATGCTGCGCCGCTTGCCGTCGTGCACCGTCACGAGGAACTGGCCGGAGACGAAGAAGTCGGTGTCGTGGGTATCGAAGGCGTGTTCGCTGGCGTGGAAGTTGATGCCGTGGAGCACGACGTAGAGCAGGTCGCCGTAAGCCTCGACCTTGGGATGCGGGGTTTCGCCGAGCGCGTCCTCGACCGCCAGCTCGTGGATGCCGAACACATCGTGGAGCAGCACGCCGTCTTCGACCGACGGCTCCGTCACGTCGGCCCACACGTAGGCGCCGCTGCCTGGAACGAGCCACGCCGGGTCGAGGGTCTCGACGGCGGCGGTCCGGCCGTCGCGGTGCACGAAGTAACGAATCACGACAACTCCGGCAAGCGCAGCGCCGCGAGCAACGCGCGGAAACGCGGTTCGGCACGCAGGGGATCGGCGGCCGTGTGCACGGCCAGCAGTTCCATCCAGGGTCCCCCTTGACGATGGGCCCGCTCGAGCCAATCGAGGGCCTGCGCGCGCTCGCCCACGGCGCCGAGCAGGAACGCGATCTCCACCGGCGGCACGTAGCTGCTTGCCGCCCGAGCCTGCATCGGCCCGGAGCACCTCGCGCGCTTCCTCGAGCCGTCCGGCGCGGGCATGCACGTAGCCGACCACCCACGTCGACGCAAATCCCATGGCCCGGCGCGAGGCCAGGGCGGCCGCCATAGCCTCGTCGTGGCGGCCCATCGCCGACAGCGCCAACGCCCGCCAGAAGTGAGCCGTGCTGTAGTTCGGATCGAGGGCCAGGCTGCGGTCGCAGGCGGCGATGGCAGCATCGTAACGCCGGGCGAAGTACTTCACGATGCAGTTCGATCCGATGCGGAACGGCGAGGCGGGCTCGATCGCCAGGAGTCGATCGCTTTCGGCGACGGCCTCGTCGACTGCGGCCGATGCCGGCGAGAGGTGGGCGAAGATCATGTTGAACTGTGCCGACGGATCGAGCGCGATCGCCCGCCGATAGCTCTGTTCGGCCGCGGGCCAGTTCCAATCGGCCTGGGTCTGCACGTGGGCGAGCGCCTGCCATCCGGCGGCCAGGGTCGGGTCGAGGGCGATGGCCCGCCGCGCCGCCACCCCGGCCGCGGGCAGCACCTCGAGCGGCGGCTGCACGCCGAACGCGGAGAGCAGCACCAGGACGTTGCCGAGGGCCGCGTGACCGGCAGCGTAGTCGGGATCGAGCGCCACGGCCCGTTCGAAATGCTGCCGGGCCGTCTGCAGATCGGTCTGGGCGCGCGAGACGCGGAGCAAGGCCAGGCCGCTGTCGAGAGCCGCCCGCGCGTCGGGAATCATCGTGTCCTGCAAGGCCGGCGGCGCCGGGTGTCCGGCCCGCGGGCTCAGGGCCAGCACGGCCACGAGCACCGACAGCAGCGCCGCGCTGGCCACCGCGCCAAAAGCCCGAGGCCACCGCGCCCGTGGCGTGGCCGGCGGTGGCACGGTGGGAACCGCGCTGCCAGGCGCAGGCGGCGCGGCGGCAGCCGCCCGAGCCGGTGCAGCTGTGGCGACCTCGCCGTCGAGCAGGTAGCCGCGTCCGCGCACGGTGCGAATGGCGAAGTGACCGTCGCCGAGCGCGCGGCGGATCTCGACCAGACACTGCACCAGGG
Source organism: uncultured Acidobacteriota bacterium (assembly GCA_963814395.1). GTDB lineage: Bacteria > Acidobacteriota > Vicinamibacteria > Vicinamibacterales > UBA2999 > CADEFD01. The sequence goes on along the minus strand of CAWFCS010000013.1, from coordinate 152,412 downwards.
AGTCGTCGGTGACGGCCACGTGTCCCCACACCGCTCGATCAGGCGCTGCTTGCTCACCACCTGGCCGGCATGGCGCACGAGCATGGTGAGCACGTCGAAGGTCTTCGGGCGCAGGCGCACCTCGTCGGGACCGATCCGCACGACCTGACGAGCCAGGTCGAGCGTGACGTCACCCACGCTGAGTACGTCGGCGGCCGGCGCGGAAATCGGCGTCATTTCGGCAAGACTTCGTCGTGACTTCGGCTGGCGTTCGTGACCGGAGGGGCGGCGCGCCGCTACAACCCACAGAGCAAGGCGCGGTCATCGTGGTCGGTTCCGACCACGCGATCCCGGCGTCATTATAAGCCACGGCATTCCGGCCGCTGACCGCGGTCACACCGGCATGCGCGCAGGCGCAGGAGGCACGATGCGGAGAATTGTCGAGTCGGTGGTCGTCGCTGGCGGCTTGGTATTGGCGGTGGCCGCAGCTCCCGTGGCCGGTCAGACGGTGCAGGAACACGTGGCGGGATTGAGGGCACCGGCCAAGTTGCTGGCACTTCCGGCTGGCGAACTGCTGGTGGCTGAAGCCGGCGCTGGGGCCAATACCGGGCGCATCTCGTTCGTGGACCGTGACGCCCGCCGTTTCACCGTGATCGACGGCCTGCCGTCGGCCTTGTTCCTGGGCCGCGACCCTTCCGGTCCGAACGGGCTGCTGCTGGTCGACCGCACCCTCTACGTCACGATCGGCGGCGGCGACACCACCATCGCCGGGGCCGGACAAGGCAGCGAAATCCCCAATCCGCAGGTGTCGTCGCCCCTCTTCAGCTCTGTGCTGGTGCTGGAGTTCCCGGACGCGGCCGGTTCGTTCTCGCTCGGCTTCGCCCTGCAGCGCGGGCAACATGACCAGCTCGCCGCCGATCAGGCCGTGTATCTGCGCAACGCCAGCGGCGAGGCGCTTCGCGTGTCGCGCCTGGTCGACTTCCCCAGCTACGTGCCGGAACCGCGACCCGACGAGCCGCGGCACGTGCGGATCTCGAATCCCTACGGGGTGGTGGGCAGTCCTGCCGGGCTGGCCATCAATGACGCCTCCATGAACGTCGTGTGGGCGATCCCGCTGGCGCCCGGTGGGCCCGCCAGGCAGATGGCGGCGTTTGCCAACGTGCCGAACACGCTCTTCCCCGGCACGGGAGGGCCGACCAGCGAGGCCGTGCCCGCCAGCCTGCGGGTGGCCGGCGACGACTTCGTGGTGTCGTTGCTGACCGGCTTCCCCTTCGGCCCGGGTGCGGCCAGCGTGCTGCGGATCTCGCGCACTACCGGCGCGGTGACCCCGGTGGCCACCGGCCTCCAGACCGCCGTCGATGTGCTGCCGATTACCGGCACGAGCGACCAGTTCTACGTCGTCGAGTACAGCGCCGCGTTCCTCACCGGCGGCCCCGGCCGCGTGCTGCGGGTGGACGCGACCCGCGGCACCAAGCTGGTCATGGCCGACAACCTGCGCACCCCCACGCACCTGGCGGTGGACACGCGCACAGGGGATCTGTTCGTGACGGAGAACGCGGGGGGACGGATTCTGCGAATTCTCGTGCCGCGCTAAGCACCGGGGCTGGGGACTTGGGGCTGGGGGCTAGGGCTCCTCAACTGCCGCGTCCAACGTGCCCAGCTGTTCGTTCGAGTACATAAAGCACGGCCCGGCGGAAGTTATCCCGCCGGGCCGATCATGCCCGCCCTAGCCCCCAGCCCCTAGTCCCTAGTCCCCAACTTTCACCTGCAGCGCTGCTTGCGCCGCCGCCAGTCGAGCGACGGGAATGCGGTAAGGCGAGGCGCTCACGTAGTCGAGCCCCACGTTGTGGAAGAAGTGCACCGAGGCGGGGTCGCCGCCGTGTTCGCCGCAGATGCCGAGCTTGAGGTCGGGACGCGTGGCGCGGCCCTTCTGCACGGCCATGGCCACGAGCTGTCCGGTGCCGGCGCCGTCGAAGGTGGCAAAGGGATCCTTGTCGAGGATCTTGCGGTCCTGGTAGACGCGCAGGAACTTGCCGACGTCGTCGCGTGAGAAGCCGAAGGTCATCTGCGTGAGGTCGTTGGTGCCGAACGAGAAGAACTGCGCGTGTTCGGCAATGGCATCGGCGGTCAGCGCGCCGCGGGGCACCTCGATCATCGTGCCCACCAGGTACTTGAACTTGACGCCCTGCTCCTTCATCACCTCGCCCGCGACGCGATCGACGATGAGCTTCTGGTCCGTGCAATTCCTTCACCAGCCCGACGAGCGGAATCATGATCTCGGGCACGATCTTCAGCCCTTCCTTGTTGAGCTGCGCGGCCGCCTCGAGAATGGCGCGCGCCTGCATCTCGGTGATCTCGGGATAGGTGATGCCCAAACGCACGCCGCGGTGGCCGAGCATCGGGTTGAACTCGTGGAGCTGTTCCACGCGCGCCAGCAGCGCCTTCTTCTCGGTGAGCGCCGCGCCGGTCTTGCCGGTGGCGTCCATCACCGCGATCTCGACCATCAGCTCCTCGCGCTTGGGCAGGAACTCGTGCAGCGGCGGGTCGATGGTGCGGATGGTGACCGGCGTGCCCTTCATGGCCTTGAACACGCCGTAGAAGTCGGCCCGCTGCATCGGCAGCAGCTCGGCCAGCGCCGCGCGCCGGTCGGCTTCGTTGTCGGCCAGAATCATGCGCTGCACGATCGGGATGCGGCCTTCGCCGAAGAACATGTGCTCGGTGCGGCACAGGCCGATGCCGCGCGCGCCGAACTTGTAGGCGATCTCGGCCTGGTCGGGCTGATCGGCGTTGGCCCGCACGCCCAGGCGCCGCACCTTGTCGGCCTGCTCGAGCAGGATCGTGAAGCGGCCGTAGATGTCGGAATCGCCCGGCGGAATCGTGCCGTCGATCACCTGCAGGATCTCGCTCGGCGCGGCCGCCACCTTGGCCAGCTTCACTTCGCCGGTGAGGCCGTCGAAGGCCACCCAGTCGCCTTCCTTCACCGTCTGGCCCTTCACCGTGAAGGTCTTGCCGTGTTCGTCGATGGCCAGATCGCCGGCGCCTACGATGGACGGCTTGCCCATCTGCCGGCCGACCACCGCCGCGTGCGAGGTCATGCCGCCGGTGGCCGTGAGGATGCCCTGCGCGACCCACATGCCGTGGATGTCGTCGGGCACGGTCTCGCGCCGCACGAGGATGACGGGCTTGCCCTGGTTGGTCCACGCCACCGCCTGATCGGAGGTGAACACGACCTGGCCGCAGGCCGCGCCCGGCGAGGCCGGCAGGCCCTTGGTGGCCACCGGAATGCTCTTCCACTGCTTCGGATCGAACCCCGGCGCGAGCAACTGCGAGAGCGCTTCCGGATCGACGAGCAGCAGCGCCTCCTTGGGCGTGACCAGCTTCTCCTTCATCAGATCGGTGGCGATGACCACGGCCGCGTAGCCGGTGCGCTTGCCGCTGCGCGTCTGCAGCATGAACAGGCGGTCGTCCTGGATCGTGAACTCGAAGTCCTGGATGTCCTTGTAGTGCTTCTCGAGCCGCGTCGTGATCTGGCGCAGCTGGGCGTAGGCCTTCGGCATCACCTCTTCGAGTTCGCGAATCTGCCGCGGCGTGCGGATGCCCGCCACCACGTCTTCGCCCTGCGCGTTGACCAGGAACTCGCCGTAGAACTCCTTGGCGCCGGTGGCCGGATTGCGCGTGAAGCCCACGCCCGTGGCCGAGCGGTCGCCGCTGTTGCCGAATACCATCATCTGCACGTTCACCGCGGTGCCGATGGCGTCGGGGATGTCGTAGATGCGCCGGTATTCCTTGGCGCGCGGGTTGTGCCACGAACGGAACACGGCGTTACGCGCCATCTGGAGCTGGGCGTACGGGTCTTGCGGAAACGGCTTCTTGGTCTTGTCCTTGACCACGCCCTTGAAGCGCGTGACGACGTCGCGCAGTGCGGCCTCGTCGAGGTCGGTGTCGACCGCGGCGCCGGTGGCGGTCTTGACCGCTTCGAACTCGTGCTCGAACACGCTCTTCGGAATCTCCAGCACGACCGAGCCGAACATCTGGATGAAGCGGCGGTAGCTGTCGTAGGCGAAGCGGCCGTTGCTGGTGCGCGCCTTCAGGCCTTCAACCGCCTGGTCGTTCAAGCCCAGGTTGAGAATCGTATCCATCATGCCGGGCATCGAGAACTTCGCGCCCGAACGCACCGACACGAGCAGCGGATTGGTGGCCGACCCGAGGGTGGCCTTGGCGCTCTTCTCGAGCCGTCGCAGCTGCGCCACGATCTCGTCCTCGATGGCCGGCGTGAGCTTGCCGCCGTTGACGTAGTACAGGTTGCAGGCGGCGGTCGAAATCGTGAAGCCTGGAGGCACGGGCAGACCAGCGTTGGTCATCTCGGCCAGACCGGAGCCCTTGCCGCCGAGCGTGTCCTTCATGGTGCGATCGCCGTCGGCTTTGCCGTCACCGAAGTAGTAGACGTACTTCGTCGCTTTGCCCTTCACCTTGACCGGCGTGGCCGCGCGCGTGGCCTTTCCGACCACCTTGCCCGCGGCCCGCACGACGGCCTTGACCAGCGACCGCACGGTCGTGCGGGCCGCGCTCTTGGTCTTGGTCTTGGTCTTCGCCTTCGCCTTCGGGGCGGCCGGCTTGGCCTTGGTCTTCGGGGACGACTTCTTCGCAGGTGCGACGTTGCGCTTCGCCATGACGGTCGGAACTCCTAGTTGTCGGTTTGCGGGACCATCTCGGAGACGTCCGCAAGTTGAAGGATGAGGGATTGAATCTGCCGCATCAAGCGCAGGCGCGCCTTCTGCACGACGGGATCCTCGGCCATGACCATCACGTCGGCAAAGAACCGGGCGACGGCCGGGCCCAGAGCCGCGGCGTCGCTGAAGGCCTTGCGGTAGTCGCCCGCCGCGAGGGCGCGCTCGATGGCTGGCCGGCGGCGCGTGAGTTCGTCGAGGAGGGCCACTTCCGCCGGTTCGGTGAGCGCGCTCATGGGCTCGCCCAACGTCTCGGCGGCGTGATACGCCGCCTCGTCGAGGTTCTTCGCGATGTTCTTCACGCGCTTGAACACCTGCGCCAGCTGCTTGAACTCGGCCGAGTCGGTGAGGTCAGGCAGCACCGCGAGCTTGCGCCGAATCGTCAGGGGCGCGAGCGTGGCCGGGTCGTACGTGGTGACGGCCCGGACGTTGCGCACGTCGGCGCCGCGCTGCTCGAACACGCTGCGCACGCGGTCGCCCATGAAGGCCCACAGCGCCAGCCCGCATTCGGCGGGTCGGCGGGAGCCGGCAGGGCCTCGAGCGCGCGCGTCATGAGCTGGCCGAGCGTGACCACGGCCGCGACCCCGGTCAGCTCCGGCAGATCCGCCAGGATGCGAACGACCCCTTGGGCCGCGCGCCGGATGCCGTAAGGGTCGCGCGATCCGGTCGGCCGCTCCCCCGCCACGAACAACGCCGCCACGGTGTCGACCTTGTCGGCCAGCGACACGGCCGCCCAGGTCACCGCGGCCTCGCCCAGATCGGCGCGCGTCGGCGCGCCGTCGGCGTCCACGGCCGACGGCAGGTAGTGGTGGTAGATGGCCTTCCACACCGCCTCGGGCTGGCCGGCTTCGCGCGCGTAGATGCCGCCCATCGTGCCCTGCAGCTCGGTGAGCTCGCGCACCATGTTCGTCGCCAGGTCGGCCTTGCACAGCCGCGCCGCCGCGGCCGCCGCGTCGCCCGCGTCGGGCCGCCCGAACACGTCGCTCGCGATCCAGCGCGCCAGCGGCTCGAGCCGGTCCGCCTTGTCGCGGAAGCTGCCGACCCCCTGATGAAAGGCCACGGTGGCCAGGCGCTCGCGGTGCTGCTCGAGCGGCACCGCGCGGTCGGCGTCCCAGAAGAAGCGCGCGTCGCGCAGCCGGGCCGTGAGCACGCGCTCGAGGTTGCGGGCCACGAGCTCCGGCTTCTCGGGCTCCATGTTCAGCACGGCCAGGAACACCGGCAGCAGCACGTCCTGTGCCGACACCAGCGGAAAGAAGTGCTGGTGATGAATCATCGTGGTCGTGAGCACCTCCGACGGCAGCCGCAGGAACTCGTCCGGGAACGTGCCCGACACGACCGCCGGGTACTCCACCAGATCGGGCACTTCGTCGAGCGCGTGCTGGCCGGCCGGCGAGATGCTCACCCGGCCACCCCGCCGCCGCGCCTCGGCATCGAGTTCGCGGCCGATGCGATCGTGGCGTTCGCCGCGCTCGATGACCACGAAGTTCTCGCTCAGGCGCTTGCGGTAGTCGTCGAAGCTCTTCACCTTGATGGCCCGGCCGGCGCGGCCGCTGGTCGTCAGGAAGCGATGCCCGAAGGTGACGGCGCCCGAGCGCACGTCCTGCACGAGCGGGCCGGCCGCCGAGGCCGGCCGCAGGATGTCGAACGGCACGACCCGGCCGCCGTAGAGGAACAGCACCCAGCGAATCGGACGGCCGCTGAGCAGTTCGCCCTTGCCGTCGTCGAGCAGCGCGTCCCAGCGCAGGTTCTTGGGATACTGCAGGTCGCGCAGGGCGGCCGCCAGCACGCCCGGCAGCACGTCGATGGCGGTCTTGCCGCGCAGCTGGCGCCGATGTGCCAGGTAGACGCCCTTGGGCGTGTCGACGCGCTGCAGCGACGACGGCTCCACGCCCTGTTTACGCGCGAAGCCCAGGCCCGGCGCCGGTCATCTGCCCGTCGGCGCCGACCGCCGCCGACACGGGCGGCCCCATCACCAGCTCTTCGAAGTCGGTCTGGCGTTCGGGCACGCGCGCGGCCCGCACCACGAGGCGCCGCGGCGTGCTGAAGGTCTCGACCGGCGTGTCGACCGGCATGCGTTCCTCGGCCAGACGGGCCTCGACGCGCGCGCCGAACTGCGCGGTGAGCCCCGGCAGCCAGCTGGCCGGGAGTTCCTCGGTGCCGATCTCGATGAGCAGTTCTCTATCCATGGCGTTCACCTGCGGGCGCCGGCGATCACTCGCCCGCCCCAGTGGCGCGGGCCGCGGCGACGGCCTCGGCTTCGGCGGCGTACTCGCGGCACAGGCGCACGGCCAGCTGCCGCACCCGCAGGATGTAGGCGGTGCGTTCGCTCACGCCGATGCTGCCGCTCGAATCGAGCAGGTTGAAGAGGTGCGAGCACTTGAGGGCGTACTCGAGGGCCGGCAGCAGCAGCTTGGCCTCGGCGAGGCGCACGGCGAAGCCGTAGTTGGCATCGAACTGGCTCCGATGGAAGGCCGCGTAGTCGTCGGCGGGAATGCCGGTGTCCTGATTGAAGGCGTACTTCGACTGCTCCACTTCCTCGCGCAGCCGCACCTCGCCGTAGGTCACGCCCGGCGCCCACTCCAGGTCGAACACGTTGTCGACCTTCTGCAGGAACATCGCGATGCGCTCGAGGCCGTAGGTGATCTCGGCCGAGATCGGCGACAGGTTCACGCCGCCCACCTGTTGGAAGTAGGTGAACTGCGTGATCTCGAGGCCGTCGAGCATCACCTGCCAGCCGATGCCCCAGGCGCCGAGCGCCGGCGATTCCCAGTTGTCTTCCTCGAACCGCACGTCGTGCTGCCGCGGGTTGATGCCGACCGCCTCGAGGCTGTCGAGGTAGATCTGCTGAATCTCGTCGGGCGTCGGCTTGAGAATCACCTGGAACTGGTGATGCTTGAACAGGCGGTTCGGATTCTGGCCGAAGCGGCCATCGTCGGGCCGCCGCGACGGCTGCACGTAGGCGACCTGCCACGGGTCGGGACCGAGCACGCGAAACAGCGTCTCGGGGTGAGACGTGCCCGCGCCCACTTCGAGGTCGAGCGGCTGCTGCAGCAGGCACCCGCGCGAGGCCCAGAAGGTCGAGAGCTTGAGGATGAGGTCCTGAAAGGTCACCAGTAGCCGCCTATGACGTCTGGCGGCCCAGTGCCTGGACCACGCGGACGGATTTGAGCTCGCGATCGAAGTGCGACGCGATGAGCGAGCGATGCGCCACTTCGAGCTCGCGCAGCACGGCGGCGGAGGCGCCGAGGCCGGCCGCCTCGGACGGCTTCACCCGGCGGGCGGCGCGCACGAACGCCAGCGCGCGGGCCGACAGGAACCGGTCGTGGGTGCCCTGCGCGCCGTGGCAGGTGCGGCACACGAAGCCGTGGCCGTCAGGCCGCCAGGTAGGCGCCGTCGGCCTCGCCGAACTCCGACCCGCAGTGGCCGCAGGCGACATCGGCGGGATACACGCCCTGCAGGCGCAGCACCCAGGTTTCGAAATAGCGCGCCAGCGGCTCGACCGGGCCGCCGGCGACCACGGCTTCGAGCGTCGCCACGCCGAGCCGGTAGAGCCGCTCGTCGGCATCCGCGTCCTGGGCGCTGGCGTCGAGCAATTCGGCGAAATAGGCGCTGTAGCCGAGCGCCGCCGGATTAGGCGTGGACAGGGGCGAGCGGACGGGTTCGGCGTAGTTCAGATTCACCAGCTCGCGCTGCTCCTTCTCAAAGTACGCCACTCGCACCTCGGTCAGGGGCTCCAGCGCCCCGGTGAACCGCGACTTGGTGCGCCGGGCCGACTGGCGCCACGCCGCGCTTCTTGCCGCGGTCCTTCGTGAGGAAGACCACGATGCGGTCGGCCTCGCCGAGTTTGTAGGTGCGCAGCACCAGCGCGTCAGCGGAGTAGAGGGGCACCGACGCCGTCCTCGCTGCACATTCTATCCGCTTTCCGGCGTCTATCCAGGACCGAGGAAGCGCAGGAAGATCGTGGCCAGGCCCAGGAACGAGGCGAAGCCGACCACGTCGGTGAAGGTCGTGATGAACACCGACGAGGCCAGGGCCGGGTCGACCTTCATGCGCCTTGAGGCCCGAGCGGCACCAGCGTGCCGGCCGTGGACGCCACGAACATGTTGCACACCATCGACATGCCGAGCAGCAGGCCGAGCACCGGGTTGCCCTTGGTGGCCCAGGCCACGAGCGCGGCCACCACCCCGAGCACCACGCCGTTGCCCAGGCCGATCGCGCGCCTCCTTGAAGAGCGCCTTCCGGGCGTTGGCCCACGACAGCTCGCCAAGCGCGAGCCCGCGCACGATGACCGTCAGGGTCTGGGTGGCGGCGTTGCCGCCCATGCCGGCCACGATCGGCATGAACACGGCGAGCGCCGTGGCCTGGCTGATCGTGTGCTCGAAGGCGGCGACCACCGAGGCCGCCAGAAACGCCGTGACCAGGTTGATCCCGAGCCACGGCAGACGCTTCCTGAGCGCCTCGAAGGCCGGGGTCTCGATGCGCTCGTCGCCCGACAACGCCGGCCAGGCGATACAGGTCTTCGGTCGCCTCGTCCTTCAGCACGTCGATCACGTCGTCGACCGTGATCACGCCGGCGATCTTGTTCTCTTCGTCGACGACCGGGATGGCCAGCAGGTTGTACGACGCCACCAGCCGCGCCGCTTCTTCCTGGTCGGTGTCGACCCGCACGCTGAACACGTCCGGCGTCATGATCCGCTTGAGCGGCGTCTCGGGCGAGACCAGCAGCAGGCGGCGCAGCGACGTGACCCCGACGAGGTGGCGCCGGGCGTCGACCACGTAGAGGTAGAACACCATCTCGACGTTGATGGCGCTCTGCAGCGCCGTCACCGCCTCGGCCACCGTCAGGTCTTCGCTCAGCGCGAAGACGTTCGGGTTCATGATGCGGCCGGCGGTCTGCTCGGCGTAGTCGAGCAGGCTCTCGACCTGGCCCGACTCGCGCCGGCGCATCAACTCGAGCACTTCGTGCGAGAGCTCTTCGGGCAGGTAGTCGACCAGGGCGGCCGCGTCGTCCGACGCGATCTCCTGCACCAGCTTGACGATGTCTTCGGCCGACTTGCCAGCCAGCAGCAGCGCGCCGCGCTCGGGTCCGAGCTCGCTCACGCTCTCCATGGCGAGCTTGGGCTGACGTTCGACGAGCACGGCAAACGCCGCCTGGCGCTCGCTGTCGTGCAGCTCACCGAAGATCTGGCCGAGGTCGGCGGGGTGCTGCTTCTGCAGCAGATTCAGCAGATTGGCGGTGGCGCCGATGCGCAGCAGGCGTCGGACGGAGTCGAGGACGACGTCACTTCTTCGCTGCTGCGCCATGACCGTCTCGCCTCAGATCCCCACCACCGCCGCGCCCCATCCGCTGCCAGGCAATCCTGCCCCTGCGCAGCGGAGCGAGAAGACATGCGCACAACGCCGCAAGCGTAGCACAGCGATCTACGGGCGGCTGCGCCGCTTCTGGCGCGAGCCGTCGTCGGGCAGGCCGATGTCGGTCAGGGTGCGCGGGTCCTCGCGCCAGTCGGCCTTGACCTTCACGTGGAGGTCGAGGAACACCTTGGCGTCGAAGAAGCGCTCGAGCTCCAGCCGGGCAGCCGTGCCGATGGCCTTGATCATCGCGCCAGCCCGGCCGAGCACGATCGGCTTCTGCGAAGCCCGCTCGACCAGAATCGAGCAGTGCAGCCGCAGCAGGCCGCCGGGCGTGGCGGGCTCCTCGAAGGCATCGACCACGACCGCGCTGCTGAACGGCAGCTCCGCGTGGGTGTGGCGCAGCACCTGCTCGCGCACCAGCTCGGCGACGAAGAAGCGCTCGGGCTGGTCGGTCAGGTAGTCGTCAGGATAGAGCGCCGGTCCGTCGGGCAGGTGCGACAGCAGCACCTCTTCGAGGCGCTCGACGTTCTCGCCGGTTTCGGCCGAGATCGGCACGATGTCCACGGCCTTGCCTCGCGCCGACACCTGCGGCGATGCGCGGCAGAAGGTCGGGCTTGGCCACCAGGTCGATCTTGTTGAACACGACGACCACCGGCGCCGTCGTGCCTTCCACGAGGTCGCGCACGAAGTTGTCGCCGGCCCCGTGCGGGGTCGAGACGTCGACCACGAGGGCCACGACGTCGACCTCGCGCACGGCCGCGCGCGAGATGTCCACCATGCGCACGTTGAGGCGGTGCAGCGGCCGGTGGATACCCGGCGTGTCCACGTAGATCATCTGGCCGCCGGGCAGCGACTTCACGCCGACGATGCGGTTCCTGGTGGTCTGCGGTTTGTCGGAGACGATGGCGAGCTTGGTGCCCACCAGGCGATTGAGGAGCGTCGATTTCCCGGCATTGGGCCGGCCGACGAGGCCAACGAACCCCGACTTCACGAACCGCTGCTTTCGGCCGCGCCTTCGAGCCGGGCGGCGCTGCATGCGCACCCGGGTCACGCGGCGGCGTTCGGCGTCGAGCACCTCCACCGCCAGGTCGCCGACGTCGAACCGCTCGCCCTTCAGGGGCACGCGGCCGAGGGACGCCAGCAGGAAGCCGCCGACCGAATCGAAGCCCTGCCGCTCGATGGCGAGCCCCAGGTGGTCGTCGAGCACCGACACGTCGGCCTTGCCGCTCACCACGTAGACGCCGTTGCCCTCATCGACCACCGCCTCCCCTTCCACGTCGTACTCGTCGCGAATCTCGCCGACGATCTCCTCGATCAGATCTTCGAGCGTGACCAGCCCCGCCGTGCCGCCGTATTCGTCGACCACGATGGCGCTCTGCACCCGCTCGCGCTGGAACTCGTGGAGCAGGGCCGGCACCTTCTTGGTCTCGGGCACGAAGTGCGCCGGGCGCAGCACGTCGCGGATGGCCACGCCCGCGCCGTCGATGTGGCGCACCATGTCCTTCACGAAGGCGAAGCCCAGGATGTTGTCGAGCGTGCCCTCGAAGACCGGCACGCGCGAGTACTGCTGATCGCGGAAGAGCCGGCGCAGGTCTTCGAGGGTCTGCGTCACCTCGATGGCGATGATGTCGGGCCGCGGGGTCATCACTTCGCGCACGAGCGTGTCGCGGAAGTCGACGATCGAGCGCAGCAACGCGCGCGCCTGCTCGGGGCCGGACTCGAGGCCGCCGTCGGATTCCTGCGGCGACTCGGCGCTGCTCTCGGTGCCATCGGGGTTGGTGCCGGCCGTCTCCCCGTTGGCACCGGCGGGCGGCGAGACCTTGCCAATCCGCAGCAGGGCGAGGGTGACCGGGCGCAGCAGCCGCTCCACGGGATGGAACGCCGGCAGAATAGCGCTCAGCACGGCCTCCGGGTCGTGACGGATGATCACGAGCGGCACCAGGTGCTCCGACACCATGGCGAAGACCGCCATCGCGGCAATCAGCGTGGGCAGGCCATGACCGGCTTCCATCCCGATCACCCGGGCCAGGAGCGCCCCGGCCACGACGTAGATGATCGCCAGCACGAGGCGCGTCGGGATGAAGAGACGCATCGGGTCGTCGAGATAGCCGCCGAGCAGATCGTCGCGGTCGCTCCGCTCGGCGCTCAAGCGCAGCGAGAGGCGCATCATGGCGCTGAATGCCGCCGACACGGTGCCGACGAGCACGGCCGCGCAGGCGAGCAGGAAGAGCGCCAGCGGCGTCATGTGCGCGTCCTCGTTGTGGCCGGCTTGTCGGTCGGCGTGCCCCGCCGGGCGGGACGCGCGCGTTCGATCAGGCCTTCCGTCAGGCGGCCGGCGCGGCGCAACTTCGCCTCGGTGCGGGCCATCTGGCCGCTGTCGGTGTCGTGGTCGAAGCCGAGCAGGTGCAACAGCCCATGCAGCGCCAGCACTCGCAGCTCGGTGCCGAGGGTGTGACCCGCCGCGCGCGCCTGCCGGGTCGCGACCCCCGTGGCAATCGCGACATCGCCGAGCGCCAGGGGCGCGAAGCGTCTCGCCGAAGCCGGCGCGGAGCGAGAATCGGACGGAGCGCCGGCGAAGGCGGAGGCCGAGGCGGCGGGCTTGTCCGCCGTAGCCTCGGCGAAGGCGGAGAACGAGAGCACGTCGGTGGCGTGGTCGACGCCGCGGAACGTGCGGTTCAGCGCGCGCATGCGCGCGTCGCCGACCAGGGCAATCGTGACCTCGCCGCGGGCGCGCCGAGGCGCCACGCGGCTCAGCCACGGGCCGAGACCACGGGCGGAGGCACGGGCGGCTGCCGCGCCGACGATGGTCACGCTGCAGACGCGAAGCGTCGCGCGGCCGGGTGGTCATGGTGGTGCTCACCGGGTCGGGCTCGGACGAGCCGCCCTGCGCTTCGTACGCCTTCACGATGGCCTGCACGAGCTTGTGGCGGACCACGTCGCGGTCGTTGAAGTGCACGAAGGCGATGCCTTCGATGCCCGACACGACGCGAATCGCATCGACCAGGCCCGAGGTTCGTGCCGACGGCAGATCGATCTGCGTGATGTCGCCGGTGACCACGGCCTTCGAGCCGAACCCCAGGCGCGTGAGGAACATCTTCATCTGTTCGATGGTGGTGTTCTGGGCTTCGTCCAGAATGACGAAGGCGTCGTTCAAGGTGCGGCCGCGCATGAAGGCAATCGGCGCCACCTCGATGACGCCGCGTTCGAGCAGGCGTTCGGCCCGCTCCACGTCGAGCATGTCGTAGAGCGCGTCGTAGAGCGGACGCAGGTAGGGATTGATCTTCTCCTGCATGTCGCCAGGCAGGAAGCCGAGCTTCTCGCCCGCTTCCACCGCCGGGCGCGCCAGGATGATGCGGGCCACCTTCTTCGCGAGCAACGCGCTCACCGCCTGAGCCATCGCCAGGTAGGTCTTGCCGGTGCCCGCTGGCCCGACGCCGAACACGATGTCGTGCTGCTCGATGGCGTCGAGGTAGAGGCGCTGGTTGGCCGACTTCGCCACGATCCGCCGCTTCCCCGCCTGACGGAGCTGTCCGCCCTTCAGGAAGTGCTCGTGCAGGTCGATGCCGTCGTGGTCCGACACGAGCTTGGCGGCGGTGCGGATGTCGGTGTCGGAGAGGGCATGCCCGTCACCGAGCAGTCCGCTGACCTGGCCCACCCAACGCTCGACGCGCGCGGTGTCGCGGGCCTGGCCGTCGACCATGAGTTCGTGGCCCTGCGTGCGGATCTTCACGTTGAGCAGCGCCTCGACGTGGCGCAAGTTCTCGTCGTAAGGGCCGAAGAGCGTGCCGACGCTGGCTTGCGGCACGGCGATGCGACGGGTGGTAGTCGGTACTGATGCCGATATCTCCTTCTGTATCAGTAACTTAACTTTCACATTCGATCGTAGCAGCGAGTCTGCGGGCCGGTCAAGACTCGATCCGGAGCCGCAATTCGCGCAGCTGCGCGGCATCCACCGTCGACGGAGCGTCGCACATGAGGTCGACGGCCTGGGTGGTCTTGGGGAATGGAATGACCTCGCGAATCGACGTCTCACCTGCCAGCAGCGCCACGACCCGGTCGAGGCCGAGCGCCAGGCCGCCGTGCGGCGGCGTGCCGTACTCGAGCGCTTCGAGGAAGAAGCCGAAGCGGGTGCGCGCCTGCTCCTCGCTCAGGCCGAGCAGCCGGAACACCGTGGCCTGCGTTTCACGGTCGTGGATACGGATGCTGCCGCCGCCCAGCTCCCAGCCGTTCAGGATCACGTCGTACGCCTTGGCCAGCACCTTGCCGGGGTCGGCCTCCAGCAGGTGCAGGTCTTCTTCTCGCGGCGCCGTAAATGGATGGTTGACCGAATCCCAGCGCTGCTCATCGGCGTTCCAGTCGAAGAGGGGGAAGTCGGTGATCCAGAGCAGTTCCCACAGCCCATCGGGAATCAGGTTGCGCTTCTTCGCGACGGTCAGGCGCAGCTGACCGAGCATCTTCGAGGTGGCGTCGGCCGCGCCGCAGGCGAGCACCACGAGGTCGCCCGGGCCGGCGGCCATCGCGGCGAGCGTCGCACGCGTGGCCTCGTCGCCAATCGCCTTGGCCGACGATCTGCACGCCGTCGGCCGTGTGGCGGGCCCAGATGAGGCCGGCGGCGCCACCCTGCTTGGCCAATTCGACGATCTCGTCGAGTTCGCGGCGCGAGGCCGTGGCCGCGCCGGGGATCACGAAGCCACGCACTGTGCCGCCGACCGAGACCGCCTCGCGAAAGATGCCGAAGGCCGATTCGGTGTAGAGCGTGCCGACGTCCTGGATGCGCAGGTCGAAGCGCAGGTCGGGCTTGTCGGACCCGTAGACCGCGATCGCCTCGGCATAGGCCATCCGCCGGAACGGCCGCGCGATCTCCACCCCGATCTCGCGGAACGCCGCGGCCAACGCGCCTTCGACCACCTCGTAGACCATCTCTGGACGCGCGAACGCCATCTCGAGATCGACCTGCGTGAACTCGAGCTGCCGGTCGGCCCGCAGCGCCTCGTCGCGGAAGCAGCGGGCGATCTGCACGTACTTGTCGAAGCCGGCGATCATCAGAATCTGCTTGAAGATCTGCGGCGACTGCGGCAGCGCGTAGAACTCGCCCGGGTGCACGCGACTCGGCACCAGGAAGTCGCGCGCCCCTTCGGGTGTCGACTTCGTGAGGATCGGCGTCTCGATTTCGTAGAAGCCCTGTTCGTCGAAATACTTACGCAGGGCCAGCGTGATGCGGTGGCGCAACGCGATCGCCCGCTGCAGCGGGGGGCGCCGCAAATCGAGGTAGCGGTAGCGCAGGCGCGTCTCTTCCGACACGTTCTGCTCGTCGCCAATCGGGAACGGCGGGGTCTTGGCTTCATTCAGCACCCGCACGCCCTGGGCCCGCACTTCGATCTCGCCGGTCGGCAGCTTGGCGTTCACGGTGTCGACGGCGCGCAGCGTGACCACGCCCTCGATGGCCACCACGAACTCGCCGCGCAGCGGCTTGGCCCGTTCGAGCAGCGCCGCATCGTCCTGCACGATCACCTGCGTGATGCCGTGACGGTCGCGCACGTCGAGGAAGATGAGCGACCCGAGGTCGCGGATCTTCTGCACCCAGCCGAGCAGCACCACCGAGGCACCGACATCGGCGGCGCGCAGGGCGCCGCAGGTATGCGTGCGCGCGAGAGTTCCAAGTTGCTCAGCCACGTGACGTCCTCATGCTGGTGACGATGTGTTCCGCGGCAGCCGCCCGGGCCAGCGCGGCCTGCGTACCGCTGGTCAAGGCCTTCAGCGTGACCTGCCCTGCCTGCCGTTCTTCCGATCCCACCACCGCGACGAACGGAATCCCCCGTTCGGCGGCATATTTGAACTGCTTTCCGAGCTTGTCCACGTCGGGGTAGACCTCGACCGCCAGCCGGGTGCCGTCGTGGCCGCGGCGCAATTCGGCGGCGAGCACCAGCGCGTCGGCCACCGCCGTGCCGTCGAAATTGGCGACGAGCACGTCGGCCGGAGGGCGTGCCACGGTTGCCGGAAACATGCCGCGCTCGGCCATCACGACCAGGATCCGTTCGAGACCGAGCGACAAACCGCAGGCCGGCACGCGCTGGCCGAGAAACATGCCGACCAGGTCGTCGTAGCGTCCGCCGCCGCCCAGACTGCCGGCAAGATCGGGCACGGCAATCTCGAAGATGGCGCCCGTGTAGTAGCCGAGACCGCGCGCCAGGGTGGCGTCGACGACGACATGCGCACCGGCCGAGGTTCCGGCGGTCAGATCGAGAATCTCGCGCAGCTGCGCCACGGCCGCGGCTCCGCCCTGGTGCGCCGCCGCGTAGCCGCCGAGCACGTCGAGCCGCGCGCCGTTGTCCGACGCCGACGCTGCCTCGTCGAAGAGCAGCGCCATCAGCCCGCGCGCGGCCTCGGCGAGGATGCCGCGCGTTTCCATGTCGGCGACCACGGCGTCCCGGCCAATCTTGTCGGCCTTGTCGAGTGCGATGAGCGCGGTGCCGTGCAGGGCCGGCGGCACTCCAGCCGTCTCGAGTACGCCCGTCAGCAGCTGCCGGTGGTTCAGGCGGATCGTGAAGTCGGCGAAGCCCAGCTGCCTGAGCACGTCGGCACCAGCGGCCAGCAACTCCGCCTCGACGGTCATCGAGGTCGAGCCGGTGGCGTCGACGTCGCACTGGTAGAACTCGCGGAAGCGGCCCTTTTGCGGCCGATCGGCACGCCACACCGGTTGCACCTGGTAGCGCTTGAAGAACTTGGGCAGCGTGCCGCGATGCTCGGCCACCACGCGCGCCAGGGGCACCGTCAGGTCGTAGCGCAGGGCCAGGTCGGCTTCCCCGGTCTTGCCGTCTTCGCCCCGCTTGAGGATCTTGAAGATCAGCCGGTCGCCTTCTTCGCCGTACTTGCCCGTCAGCGTCTCGATGTTCTCGACCGCCGGCGTCTCGAGCGGCTCGAACCCGTAGCTCTGGTAGACGTCGGCGACGGTGGCGATCACGAACTGGCGCCGCCGGATGTCGGCCGGCAGGAAGTCGCGCATGCCCCGCGCCGGCTTGGTCGACACGCTCATCAGGCGCGCCCCGCCGCGTCAGCGGCGTCGGCGAGATAGTCGAGGCGATAGGCCACGTAGTTGTCGGCGTACCTGCGAATCTCGGCCACTTCGTCGTCGGTCAGCTCGCGCTTCACCTTGCCCGGCCGCCCCATCACGAGTGAGCGTGGCGGTATCCGGGTGCCTTCGGTGACCAGAGCTGCCCGCCGCCACGACCGAGTCGGCGCCGATGTGCGATCCGTTCAGCAGCATGGCGCCCATCCCGACGAGCACGCGGTCTTCAATCGTGCAGCCATGCAGCACGGCCGAGTGGCCGACGGTCACCTCGTCGCCAATGGTCGTGGGGTGCGTGTCGCGCATGACATGCACCATGGTCAGGTCCTGGATGTTCGACCGCCGGCCGATGCGGATCCGGTGCACGTCGCCGCGCATCACGACGTTCATCCACACCGACGACTCCGCGCCGATGTGCACGTCGCCAATCACCTGCGCAGACGCGTCCACGAACGCCGTCGCATCCACCGTCGGGGTCGTGCCTTTGTGTGTCCGTATCATCGTCGTATCGTCGTATCGTCGCAGGCTCGTGGCGTGCCCCAGCCCCTAGCCCCTAGTCCCCAGCCCCTAGATCTTGGGCAGCGTGACCCCGCGCTGGTGCTGGTACTTCCCGGCCTTGTCCTTGTAGGACACCTCGCAGGCCTCGTCGCTCTGGAAGAACAGCACTTGCGCGATGCCCTCGTTGGCGTAGATCTTCGCGGGCAGGGGCGTGGTGTTCGAGATCTCGATGGTGACGTGGCCTTCCCATTCGGGCTCGAAGGGCGTCACGTTGACGATGATGCCGCAGCGCGCGTAGGTGCTCTTGCCCAGGCACACCGTGAGCACGTCGCGCGGGATGCGGAAGTATTCGATGGTGCGCGCCAGCGCGAAGGAATTCGGCGGCACGATGCACGCGTCCGCCTTGATGTCCACAAACGACTTGGGATCGAAGTTCTTGGGATCGACCACCGTGTTGTAGACGTTCGTGAAGACCTTGAACTCGTCGGCCACCCGCGTGTCGTAGCCGTACGACGACAACCCGTACGAGACCACGCCCGCCCGCACCTGGCGATCCTCGAACGGCTCGATCATGCCGTGTTCGAGCGCCATGCGCCGAATCCACCGATCGCTCTTGATCGCCATCGACCTCTCCTTCGCCGCGCGGGGCCCGCCCGGAACGTCCGTCTGGTCGTGAGGTTCGGCGGCCGGCGACGACGCCTCAGCGGCGCACCAGCCAACTCACCAGCATGAAGGCCCCGCTCACGAGCAGCGAGGTCGTGATGGGCACGTAGAGACGGAAGCCGTCGCGCTCGACGGCGAGGTCGCCCGGCAGCCGCCCGATCGGCGCGCCGAGCCACACCAGACCGCCCACGGCGGCCACCACGAGTCCGACGACGACCAGCAGCGGCCCCACGGGCGGCCTAGCGGAGTTCCATCCCGCGGAAGAAGTAGCCCAGCTCGAAGGCCGCGGTGTCGGGCGCGTCCGAGCCGTGCGTGGCGTTGTTGTCGATCGAGGCGCCGAACTCCTTGCGGAGGGTGCCGGCCTCGGCCTTGGCGGGGTCGGTGGCCCCCATCAGATCGCGCCACTTCTTGATGGCGTCGGGGGCCTCGAGACAGAGCACCAGACACGGCGCCGACGACATGAAGTCGGTGAGCCCGCCGAAGAAGGGCCGCGCCGCATGCACGTGGTAGAAGCCCTCGGCCTCGGCCTTGGACATGTGGATCATGCGGGCCGCCCGGACGGTGAAACCCTCGGCCTCGACGCGGGCGAGAATCTTCCCCATGGATCCGGCACGAACGGCATCTGGTTTGATGATGGCAAATGTACGCTGCATAACTGGTCGATTATACCTGCGGATGGCCCGGCGCTTCCCCGCCAGGCGTCACGGCCTGCGGATAGCAGCCGAGCATGCGCACGAACTGCGTGGCGCCGGCCAGACCGGCCAGGCCCGACTGCACGCGAGGCTCGCTCAGGTGGCCCTCGATGTCCACGTAGAACACGTACTCCCAGGCCGTGCCCGGAATCGGCCGGGACTCGAGCTTGGTCAGGCTCAACCCTTCTCCGGCCAGCACGTTCAGGCAGCGCACCAGCGCACCACGCTCGTGCCGCGTGCCGAAGACCAGCGAGATCTTGCAGGCGACGAGCGGGCTGATGTCCACCGGCGTGGCCGCGACGATCACGAACCGCGTCAGGTTGACCGCCTGATTGGCGATGTCGCGCGCGAGCACGACCAACCCATGGCGGTCGCCGGCGTCGTTGCTGGCGATCGCGGCGTGGGCGGGGTCGCTGCGCTCCGCGACCCGCGCCGCCGCCACGGCGGTGTTGGCCGCCGCCTCGGTCTCGACCCCGTCGAGGCCGACCAGGAACTCGCTGCATTGGGCCAGCGCCTGTGGGTGGGAATGCACGTGCGTCAGGCCAGCCACCGTGGCGCCAGGCACGCCGAGCAGGCAGTGGCGGATTGGGCAGCACCTCCTCGCCCACGACCGACAGGTTCAAGCGGAACAACAGGTCGTAGACTTCGTGCACCGATCCGGCCGTGCTGTTCTCGATCGGCAGCACCGCGCGCTGGGCCTCGCCGCGTTGCACCGCCTCGAGCGTGTCGCGGAACGACCGGTAGGGCCGGAAGGTCACCACCCGGCGCTCGACGCCGAAATGCCGCGGCCGCGGCCTCGTGTCCATAGGCGCCCTCGGTGCCCTGATAGGCCACCGTCCACGGCGCTTCCCGCGTGTCGTCCGGCGCCAGCAGCCAGTCGCGCTGGCGCCGCACCGAATCCTCGATGATCTCCTGGTAGATCCGGCGCACCAGCGCCGGGTCCAGCCCGAGCTGTTCGCCGTAGGCCGAGCGATGTGCGACGAGCGCGGCTTCGCGCACTTCATCGCGCACGGGATGGTCCGCGTCGGCCTTGGCCCCGGCAATCTCCTGCGCCAGGCGCGTGCGCTCGCCGAGCGCGTGCAGGAGCACCTTGTCCAGATCGTCCAGTGACTTGCGCAGATCGGCGAGATCCCGTGTGGTCATGCTGTTCTCCAGAAACGAAAACCGCCGCCCGGGCCGTGAGGCCGGGGCGGCGGTGTGTGTGCCCGATTCGAAACTGCGAGTCGGCCTACACCGCGCCCCAGCGGGCAAAGAAGCCCGTAAACGAGAGGCGCGCGAGGCCGGTGGAAGTCATCGTCCGAGTACCTTGACGAGGGATTCTCCCATATCCGCGGGGCTCTTGACCACCGTGACGCCGGCCGCCGTCAGCGCCGCCATCTTCTCGGCGGCCGTGCCCTGCCCGCCGGCGATGATGGCGCCGGCGTGACCCATGCGGCGCCCGGGCGGCGCCGTCTGACCGGCGATGAACGCCACGATCGGCTTGGTGAAGTGGGCCTTGATCCAGGCGGCGGCTTCTTCTTCCGCCGACCCGCCGATCTCGCCGATCATGATGACCGCGTCGGTGTCCTCGTCGCGCTGGAACAGATCGAGCGCGTCGATGTGGGTGGTGCCGATCAGCGGGTCGCCGCCGATGCCGATGCAGGTCGACTGGCCGAGGCCCAGCCGGGTCAACTGCGCGATCGCCTCGTAGGTGAGCGTGCCGCTCTTCGACACGATGCCGATGCGGCCTTCCTTGCAGATGTTCGCCGGGATGATGCCGGCCTTGCCCTTGCCCGGCGAGATGATGCCGGGGCAGTTGGGGCCGATGAGGCGCGTGCCCGGACGGGCCTGCAGGAAGGTCATGGCCTTGAGCATGTCGACGACCGGAATGCCCTCGGTGATGCACACGACCAGGCCGATGCCGGCGTCGGCCGCTTCCATGATCGCGTCGGCCGCAAACGGCGGCGGCACGAAGATCACCGAGGCGTTCGCGCCGGTCTGCGTGACCGCGTCGGCCACGGTGTTGAACACCGGCCAGCCCTCGTGGGTGGTGCCGCCCTTGCCGGGCGTGACGCCGCCGACGACGTTGGTGTGGTACGCCGCGGCGGCCTTCGCGTGGAAGGTGCCCTCGCGGCCGGTGATGCCCTGCACGATGAGGCGGGTGTTGGCGTCGAGCAGAACCGCCATTAGCGGGCACCCCCGGCAAGCGCCACGACACTGTCGGCCGCGTCGGCCATGGTGTCGGCGTTGGTGAAGTTGAGCCCGCTCTCGGCCAGCATCTTCTTGCCCTCGTCCACGTTGGTGCCCTTCATGCGAATCACGATGGGCACCGGCACGCCCAGTTCCTTCACGGCCGCGATCACGCCCGCGGCCAGCACGTCGCAGCGCAGGATGCCGCCGAAGATGTTGATGAGCACCGCCTTCACGTTGGTGTCCGACATCAGGATCTTGAACGCGTTGCGAATCTGCTCGGCGTTGGCGCCGCCGCCCACGTCGAGGAAGTTGGCGGGCAGGCCGCCCGACAGCTTGATGATGTCCATGGTGGCCATGGCCAGGCCGGCGCCGTTGACCATGCAGCCGATGTTGCCGTCGAGGCGGATGTAGTTCAGCGCGAACTTCGAGGCCTCGACCTCGAGGGGATCCTCTTCGCTCAGATCGCGCAGGTCGCGGAAGTCGGCGTGGCGATACAGGGCGTTGTCGTCGATGGTCATCTTGGCGTCGAGCGCGAGCAGGTCGCCGCCCTTGGTCACGATGAGCGGATTGATCTCGAGCAGCGAGGCATCGGTCGCGATGAACGCCTGATAGAACGCCAGCATGATCTTGGTGGCCTTCTTCACCTCGTCGCCGGTCAGGCCGATGGCGAAGGCCAGCTGCTGCGCCTGGAACGGCGCCAGACCGATGCCCGGTTCGATGAACGCCTTGTGGATCCGCTCCGGCGTCTTGGCCGCCACCTCTTCGATGTCCATGCCGCCGTCGGCGCTGGCCATGAAGACCGGCTTCTGCGTGGAGCGATCCACGAGCAGGCCGACGTAGAGCTCGCGCTCGATCGCGAGCCCCTCCTCGACCAGCACCCGGCCGACGCGCTGACCGGCCGGGCCGGTCTGGTGCGTGACCAGTTGCATGCCGAGGATGGCCTTGGCATTGGCCTCGACCGCGTCGAGCCCCTTGGACACCTTCACGCCGCCGCCCTTGCCGCGGCCGCCGGCATGGATCTGCGCCTTCACCACGGCGACGGGACCGCCCAGCCGCTTGGCGATGTCGACCGCTTCCTGCGGCGTGACGGCCACCTCGCCCTTCGGCACGGGCACGCCGAACTTGGCGAGGATGGCCTTGGCCTGATACTCGTGAATCTTCACCGCTGAACCTCAGACCTTGATGATGTCGACCAGTTCCTTCACGGCGCCTGCGGACTTGTGCAGGGCAGCCTTTTCGGACTCGGTCAGGTTGATCTGGATGATCTGCTCGACGCCGGCGGCACCCAGCTTCACGGGCACGCCGACGAAGAGATCGTTGATGCCGTATTCGCCCTGCAGGAACACCGAGCACGGCATGATCGTCTTCGAGTCCTTCAGGATGGCCTCGGCCATCGCCGCGGCCGACTCGCCGGGCGCATACCAGGCGCTGGTGCCAATCAGCTTCGTGAGCTCGGCCCCGCCGTTGGCCGTGCGCGTGCAGATCGCGTCGAGCGTCTCCTGCGTGAGCTGGCCCATCGCCACCAGTTCGGTGAGCGGCACGCCGGCCACCGTCGACAGTCGCGGCAGCGGCACCATCGTGTCGCCGTGGCCGCCGAGCACGAAGCAGGTGACGTCGGAGACCTTGACGTTCAGTTCCATCGCCACGAACGTGCGCATGCGGGCCGAGTCGAGCACGCCGGCCATGCCGATCACGCGCTCGCGCGGGAAGCCGCTCAGGCGGTAGACCGCCTGCGACATCGCGTCGAGCGGATTGGCCACCGGCACGATGACGCAGTTCGGCGAGTGCTTGACGACCTGCGCCGTCACGGCCTGCATGATCTTGTAGTTGATGTCGAGCAGGTCGTCGCGGCTCATGCCCGGCTTGCGCGGCACGCCCGAGGTGATGACCACCACGTCGGAGTTGGCCGTGTGCTCGTAGCCTTCATCAGTGGCGCCCACGCCGATGACTCGAGCCGCCGAGCCGCCAATCGCACACGACTGATAGATGTCGAGCGCGATCCCGGCCGCCTTCTGGTCGGCGACGTCGACGATCACGACATCCGCCAGTTCCTTCTGCGCGATCGCCCGCGCCACGGTCGCGCCGACGGCGCCGCCGCCACCCACCACTGTCACTTTTCGATTCATCGCTACGCTCCAAAATCCGACGAGGCGGAGATTAGGTCAGCCCCCCGCCGCCCGCGATCCGGATGTTCACACGTTCTGTGGAAAACCCTGTTGATAACCCTCGTGGAAGCGCATCCACGCCGCACGAAGTCGAATGAAACACCGCTTTGCACCACCGCTGGTGCGCGAGTCGTTCTCTATCCGCGCCAGCCCTCGAAAGGCCGCCACGTTAATACCGGCCCCGCATTATACCGGGCCCTTCGCTCGCGCGACTCGCATGGCACTTCGGGTGATTGCCCTCGCACGCGCGGCCGTCGCCGCTGACCGGCTACGGCAAGCGGAGCGTCACGTCTCCCGCCGCGGTGCGCACGACGACATGCGACGGTCCGACCTCGACGATGCCATCGCCGCCTGGCAGGTCGTCGCCGGCGCGCAGCAGGAACACGTCGCCGCCGCCACTCACGACCGCGACCATGTCGCCATCGGCGCTCGTGGCGATGCCCGAGAGCCGCCAGGCGATCGCTGGGACGATGGGATCGGGCACGCGTTCGACGTCGGTCGGCGC
The DNA here is from genome assembly GCA_963814395.1 of uncultured Acidobacteriota bacterium. GTDB lineage: Bacteria > Acidobacteriota > Vicinamibacteria > Vicinamibacterales > UBA2999 > CADEFD01. Next base: position 128,593 of record CAWFCS010000013.1, on the reverse strand, counting down.
CGTGGTCGCCGGTAACGCCGGCAGCACGACGCGATCGACCGCGGCACGGCCGGCGCGCGACGGTCCGTGGAACGTGAACGGGTTGCGCGACGGCGCCGGTGGCGCCACACGCCGCGGCGCGGCCGGCCAGGCGACATGCGGAAGCGCGGCGTGCGCGATCGGCACCGGAGCGGGCCGCGACGGAACCGCCTGTGTGGTGGCCACCGGCGGGTTGAGCGTGGAGCCGGCCAGCCAGCCCGGCCAGCGCTGCGCCGGACAACATCACGCCGAGTGCGCGGTTGGAATTCGTGGGCATCGCTCTGCTCATCTTATCGGTCCTGACGCCCGCGGATCTGCCAGCGTCTGCCGATCTGTGCACCATGGTATGATTCGCCGTGCCCGCTGTTCCAGGCAGATTAGCGGCCGGACTGACCGATTCTTCAGTCGTCGCGATCGTCCCGGCCCGCTACCACTCGACCCGCCTTCCTGGAAAACCTCTCGCTGAAATCGCCGGCCGGCCCATGGTGGAACACGTCTACCGCCGCGCCTCGCTCTCGGCGGTGGATGCCGTGATGGTGGCCACCGACGATCAGCGCATCGTCGATGCCGTCGAGGCCTTCGGCGGCATCGCCTGCCTCACCCGCCGCGACCACCTCACCGGCACCGATCGCCTGGCCGAACTCGTCGCGGACGTGCCCTGTGACATCGTCGTGAACGTGCAAGGGCGACGAGCCGTTCATCGACCCTGCGGCCATCGACGCGCTGGTCGCCCCTCTGCGCCGCGACCCCGCCGAGCAGATGACCACCTTGTGCCGGCCGCTGCTGCCGGGCGAAGACCTGCACTCGCCCCATCTCGTGAAGGTGGTGCGCGACACCCGCGGGCCGGGCCCTCTACTTCTCACGCGCGGCCATTCCGCACCTCCGGTCGCCGGGCGGAGCCGAGCCGGCCATCCACATCGGCGTCTACGCCTACCGCCGGGCCACGCTGCTCGCGCTCGCGGCACTGGCGCCAACGCCGCTCGAACTCTCCGAATCGCTCGAGCAGCTGCGTGCGCTCGAGCACGGCATCCCCATTCGCGTGGTCGACAGCAGCTACGTGTCGCTCTCGGTCGATACGCCGGACGATCTCGAACGCGCCCGGCGCAAGGTGCAACTCCCATGAGCGCTCCCGCACGTGCCACCAAGTTCATCTTCGTCACCGGCGGCGTGGTGTCGTCGCTCGGCAAGGGCCTGGCCGCCGCTTCGATTGGCGCGCTGCTCGAGGGCCACGGCTACAAGGTGGCGCTGCTGAAGTTCGACCCGTACATCAACGTCGACCCGGGCACGATGAGCCCGTACCAGCACGGCGAGGTGTTCGTCACCGACGACGGCGCCGAGACCGACCTCGACCTCGGCCACTACGAGCGGTTCACCGACACGATCACGACCCGCAACAGCAACTGGACCACCGGCAAGATCTACATGTCGGTCATCCAGAAGGAACGGCGCGGCGACTACCTGGGCCGCACCGTGCAGGTGATTCCGCACATCACCAACGAGATCAAGGACTGCATCCGCGCGGTCGGCAAGGACGTCGACGTGGTGCTCGTCGAGATCGGCGGCACCGTCGGCGACATCGAGAGCCTGCCCTTCCTCGAAGCCATCCGCCAGTTCCGGCAGGACGCCGGCAAGGAGCACACGCTCTACATCCACCTCACGCTCGTGCCGTGGATCGGCTCGGCCGGCGAACTGAAGACCAAGCCGACCCAGCACAGCGTGCGCGACCTGCGCTCGATCGGCATCCAGCCCGACATCCTGCTGTGCCGCACCGACCGCGCGCTCGACAGCGACATCAAGCAGAAGATCGCCCTGTTCTGCGACGTCGATCAGGAGGCGGTGATCACCGCGCGCGACGTCGAGACGATCTACGAGGTGCCGCTCGCGCTGCGCGACGAGGGCATCGACCGCGTCGCTGCTGCAGCGCCTCGGCCTGCCGGTCACGCCGGGCGACGCGCGGGCCTGGGAACAGCTCGTCGACAACATCAAGCACCCCCACGGCGAGCTGACCGTGCACGTCGTCGGCAAGTACACCGGCTACGAGGACTCCTACAAGAGCCTGAACGAAGCGCTCTATCACGGCGGCTTCGCCCACCGCGCTGCGCATCAACATCCAGTGGGTCGAGGCCGAGGCGCTCGAGCAGGAGGGCGGCACGCGTCTGCTCGAGGGCGCCAACGCCATCCTCGTGCCGGGCGGCTTCGGCACGCGCGGCACGCGCGGCATGATGCGCGCGGCGGAATACGCCCGCATCCACCGCATTCCCTACTTCGGCATCTGCTACGGCTTCCAGTGGGCCACCGTGGAGTTCGCCAAGCACGTCTGCGGTCTCGAAGGCGCGGAGTCGACCGAGTTCGACGAGGCGGCGCCGCACAAGATCATCTACAAGCTGCGCGACCTGCTGGGCGTGGACGACCTGGGCGGCACCATGCGGCTCGGGCGCTACGCCTGCCAACTGGCGCCCGGCTCGCTCGCCCACCGGATCTACGGCGCCGACACGATCTGGGAGCGGCACCGCCACCGCTACGAGTTCAACGCCCTCTACGAACCGGCCCTGCGCGAGCACGGCATGGTCATCTCGGGGCGCTCGCCCGACGGCAAGTTCGTGGAGATCGCCGAGTTGCCGGCGCATCCCTGGTTCCTCGGCGTGCAGTTCCACCCCGAGTTCCTGTCGCGTCCGCTGCGGCCGCATCCGCTGTTTGCGAGCTTCGTCGAGGCCGCCGCCGCGCACCAGCGCGGCACCCTCGCCCGCGTCGGCGAAACCAGCGTCAGCGCCTGACCGTGCTGTCCGGCTACCTCCCCTTCATCTCGGTCCTGCTGGCCCTGCTGGCGGGCGTGGCGATTGGCAAGGCCTGGGAGCGCTACAAGCTGCGGGACGGCCGCTGGATCGACCGGCGCAAGGCGCGCGACTCGCACCACTACGTGCTCGGCCTGAACTTCCTCGTGGCCAACCAGATCGACCTGGCCATCGAGGAACTCAGCCAGGCCGCCCGGGTCGATGCCGACGCGCTCGAGATCCATCTGATCCTCGGCAACGTCTACCGCGAGCGCGGCCAGGTCTCGCGCGCCATCCAGGTGCACCAGTCGCTGCTCCAGCGTCAGAACCTCACGCGCGTCGAACACGCCTACGTGATGCTCTGTCTCGGGCTCGACTTCAAGCGCGGCGGCTTCGTGGACCGCGCCGTCGAGGCGTTCAAGGAAGTGCGCCGGCTCGACCCCGTCGAACAGCTACGCCCTGCTGCACCTGGAGAAGGTCTACGAAGAGCAGCGCCAGTGGGACGAGGCGGCGCGGGTGCGCCAGGAACTCGTGGCCATGGCCGGTCCCGAGTCGCCAGCGAAGAGCCAGTCGATTCTGGCCTTCCTCGAGAACGAGCGGGGGCTCGCCGCGGCTGAAGGCCGGCGACCTCGCGGCCGCTCACGGCCGCTTCACGGCCGCCCTCGACCTCGACAGCGGCGTGACGCCGGCCTCGGTCAACCTCGGCGACGTGCTCGAGCGGCAGGGCCAGGCGCGCGAGGCCACGGCGGTCTGGGAAGGCGTCGTCGACAGCACGCCCGACCGGGCGCATCTCGTGCTCGAGCGGCTCCGCGCAGCCTATGCCGCCGCCGGGCAGCCCGCACGGTTCCTCGACCTGTGCCGCCGGGTGGCGGCCGACGCATCCGCAGAACTGGCGCGCCCGCCTGGCGCTCGGCGGCGCCCTGGCCGACGACGGGCACCCCACGCAGGCGCTCGACCAGTACCTCGAGGCGCTCAGCCACAACCCGCACGGCCTCACGGTGCACGAGGCCATCTGGGATCTGCTGCTGCACATGGCGCTCGATCGCGCCTCGGTCGAGCGCTACGTGCGCCATGCCAAGGCCGCGGTGTTCTATCTCGATCCCCACGTCTGCCTGCGCTGCCACTACCGGAGCACCGAACTGCTGTGGCAGTGTCCCCACTGTCACGAGTGGAACAGCTTCGTCGAAGAGCGCATCGGCCCGGTCACGAAGGACGCGACCGACCTCTGATCCAGCGCGGCCAGGCGGCGCGCCTGCGCCCTGGTGTCGCTCATCGAGCCGTCGGTCATCACGACGGCATCCGCCAGCCGGGCCTTGTCCTCGATCGGCCATTGCGCGGCGAGCCGCTGGTCTGCGTCGGCCGCCGACAGGCCGTCGCGCGCCGCCAGACGGGCGCGCTGGGTGGCGGCCCGGCAGGCCGTGACGACGGCCACGTCGAACGATCGCACCCAGCCGGTTTCGTACAACAGCGGCACCTCGGCCACACCCGTCACGCCAGGCGGCAGCGCGGCGAAGAAGGCCTCGATGCCCTGCCGCACGAGCGGATGCAGGAGCCGCTCGAGGTCGCGCCGGGCGGCGGCATCGGCAAAGACGATGCGCGCCAGGCCCGCCCGGTCGAGCCCGCCGTCCGGGCGCGACGACGCCCGGGCCGAATCTCGCCACCACGGCCGCCAGGCCGGCACTGCCAGCGCTGCACCGACCTCGCGCGCCAGCTGGTCGGCGTCGATGGTGGGCACGCCTGCGGTCTGGAGCTCGCGCGCCACGACGCTCTTCCCCGTCGCGATCCCGCCAGTGAGCGCGACGCGCACGCACAGCCCTCAGTCCGATGGCAGGCCGGCGCGCCGCTCGGCGGCCACGACCGTGTTGCGGAGCAGCATGGCGATGGTGAGCGGCCCGACGCCGCCGGGCACCGGCGTGAGGGCCCCGGCCACGGCCTCGACGTCGGGATGCACGTCGCCCATCACCAGGCTCCCCTTCGCCGCGAACGCCGCCCGGCGCGGATGCCCCTCGGGATACCACTGCGGCCACGAGCGCGGCGTCGGTGACGCGATTGATGCCGACGTCGATCACGGTGGCGCCGGGCTTCACGAAGTCGGGCGTGACGAAGGCGGCCCGCCCGACCGCGGCGACGAGCACGTCGGCCTCGCGCGCCAGGGCCGGCACATCCGGCGTGCGGGAATGGCAGATGGTGACCGTGGCGTCCTGGTGCAGCAGCAGCAGCGCCATCGGCTTGCCGACGATGTCGCTCCGGCCGATCACCACCGCCCGCCGTCCGGCGACGACGATGCCCTCGCGCTTCAGCAGCTCCATCACCCCGAGCGGCGTGCAGGCGACCAGCACGGCGCGCTTCTGCGCCAGCAGGCCGACGTTCTGCGGATGGAAGCCGTCCACGTCCTTGGCCGGCGAGACGGCATCGAACACCCGCTGTTCCGCGCCCCGTCCCATGCCCGCCGGCAGCGGAGACTGCACGAGGATGCCGTCGACCGTGTCGTCGCCATTCAGCCGCTCCACGAGCGCCAGCACCTCGGCCAGCGGCGCGCTGGCGTCGACCCGGAACAGGTCCGCATGGCAGCCGGCCTCGGCGGCCGTGCGCAGCTTGTTCCGCACGTAGATCTCCGAGCCGGGATCGCCGCCCGCCAGCACGATGCCCAGGCGCGGCGGGCGCCCGCGCGCCGCTCGTGAAGCGAGCGATTCGCGCCTCGAGTTCGCCGCGGATGGCGGCCGCCGTGGCGACGCCGTCGAGCCGGCGCGCGCTCATGCCGGCCCCTCGACGCGCGCGGGCGGCCGGGCCTCCTTGTCGAGCAGCCGCAGGTTCTCGGCGCTGCCGAGCAGCACCAGCTGATCGCCCCCGTGCAGGCGCGCCTCGGGCGGCGGATTGAACTCCATGTGTCCTTCCTTGCGCCGGATCGCCACGACCATCACGCCGTAGCGCTGCCGCAGTTCGGCCTCGCGAATGGTCTTGCCCACCAGCGTGCCATGCCCGGCGAGCTCGATTTGCTCGGCCGAGAGGTCGAGGTGTTCTGAGCTGGTCGCCAGGCGCATGAAGTCGACCACGGCCGGGCGGAGCGCGGTGTGCGCCATCTGGATGGCGCCGAGCGTGTAGGGCGAAATCACCCGGTCGGCACCGGCACGCTTCAGCTTCGACTCCGCGTCGTCGGACGAGATGCGCGCGATGATGAAGAGGTCGGGCCGGAGCACCCGCGCCGTGAGCACCGCATAGACGTTCTCGGCGTCGGTGGACACGGCGGCGATGAAGCCGCGCGCGCGGTCGAGGCCGACGCGCTTCAGCACTTCCTCGCGGCTGGCATCCGCCTCCACGGCCAGCCCGCCGCGCGGCGATGATGCCGTGCACCTTGTCGGGGTCGCGATCGATCACCACGTAGGGCACGCCCTGCCGGCCGAACTCCTCGGCGATCGTGCTGCCGATGCGGCCATAGCCGCAGATGATGAAGTGATTGGCGAGTTGGTCGAGCATACGATTGAAGCGCCGCTGTTCGAAGCGGCGGTGCAGGCCTCCGTCGACGACCATGGCCATCAACACGAAGGCCGTGTAGTAGAGCGTGGCGACGCCGCCGAGCAGCACGAAGGCCGTCCAGACCTCGCCGGCGCGGCTGAGCGGGTGCACGTAGCCGTAGCCGACCGTGCTCACCGTGATGATGGTCATGAAGGCGGAGTCCCAGAGACTCCAGCCCTCGATGAGCGAGTAGCCGATGCTGCCGGCAACGAAGACAGCCAGGAACAGCACCACGCCGAGGCCCGGTCCCCGGGCCCACGACAAGGGCGCAGACGAAGTGGACTTCACCACCGAATCGACGCCCTTCGGGCCGGCCACGACGTGCCCTACTTGGGCGCCGACGCCTTGCGCATGCCGAAGCCGGCCACGAAGACGGCGATCGACACGGCCAGCCACTTCAAGCCGAACGCATCGGCCTCTTCCGGCGTGACGCCGATCTCGTGCCACTTGGCGATGGTCTCGGTCGTGAGACCGAACTCCGTCATGTAGGCCAGCACCGTGATGCAGACCGTGTTGAACACGGCCAGCGAGCCCATCACGAACACGAAGTTGGCGAAGTTCTCGAAGGCCGACCGGCTCGGCGCTCTCGCGCGCGTCCACGAGCGGGCTGTGCGTGCGGCCGTAGAACCAGTAGATCAGCATGCCGAGGTCGAGCCACACGAGGAACCGCACCCAGGTGAGAATCGGCAGGTTCAGCATCAGGTAGACGCACGACAGGATGCCGAGCACCGGAAACACCGGGCCGAACGGCACCCGGAAGGGCCGGTGCACTTCCGGCCGGCTGACTCGCAGGATGAGCACCGCGCCGCACACGATGGCGAAGGCGAACAACGTGCCGATCGAGGTCATCTCGCCCGACCGTCTGAATCTGCGTGAGGCCGGCGACGATGGCCACGATCGACGCACGTGATGATGGTCGTGATGTAGGGCGTGCCGAACTTCGGGTGCACCTTGCTCACGCCCTGTGGCAGCAGGCCGTCGCGGCTCATCGCGAAGAAGATGCGGGGCTGGCTCATGAGCATCACGAGCAGCACCGACGTGATGCCGGCGACCGCGCCGGCCGAGACGAGGTAGGCGGCCCAGTCCTGGCCGATGAGGCTGAGCGCGAAGGCGACCGGCGCGTTCAGGAACGCCTGGTTCGATCTTGTACTCGACGACCGGCACGATGCCGCGTGAGAATCGCCGCCACCGCCAGATAGAGCGTCGTGCACAGCACCAGCGACGCGATGATGCCAATCGGCAGGTCGCGCTGCGGGTTCTTGGCTTCTTCGGCGGTGGTCGACACCGCGTCGAAGCCGATGTAGGCGAAGAACACGACGCCGGCCGCGCCCATCACGCCCGACCAGCCGTAGGGCGTGAAGGGATCCCAGTTCTCGGGCTTCACGTAGACCGCGCCGGCGCCGATGAAGAACAGCACCGCGGCCAGCTTCACGCCCACCATGACGGCGTTGAAGCGCGCGCTCTCGCGGATGCCGACGACCAGCAGATACATGATGCAGAGCACGATGATCACGGCCGGCAGGTTGATGACCGTGCCCGGGCTCGACGCGCTCGGCGCCGCCGACATCCACAGCGGCAGCGTGATGCCGGCGCCCGACAGCAGCTTCTGCATGTAGCCGCTCCAGCCGATGGCCACGGTCATCGAGCCGACCGCGTATTCGAGGATCAGGTCCCAGCCGATGATCCAGGCGAACAGCTCGCCCATCGTGGCGTAGGCGTAGGTGTAGGCGCTGCCCGCAATCGGGATCATCGAGGCGAACTCGGCGTAGCACAGCGCCGCGAACCCGCAGGCCAGGCCGGCGAACAGGTAGGACATCATGATGGCCGGGCCCGCCTGGTTGGCGGCGGCCGTGCCGGTCAAGACGAAGATGCCCGTGCCGATGATGGCGCCGATCCCGAGCAGCGTCAGATCCCACGCGGTCAGGCTGCGCTTCAGCGCCTTGCTGCCGTGTTCGACGTCGCCGACGAGTTGCTCGATGGACTTCGTCTTGAGGAGATTCGAATCCATTCAGCCTCCATATGGAGCAGCCGTCCGCACGCCGCGCGCGATCGGGCCCAAAGCCGCGTGAATTATACAGGCTGCCCGCGGCCGAACACGTGAATAAACCGCGCGACACGGGCCGCTGCGGGCTCGGGGCCGGCGAGCAGGTCGCTGATCACGGCGACGCTGGCGGCCCCGGCCTCACGCACGCTGGCGGCCGTGGCGAGCGTGATGCCGCCGATGGCCACGAGCGGAACGCCGGCGGCCCGCGCCGCCGTCGCGGCCGCAGCCAGGCCGACGCAGGCCGACCACCGGATCCGGATTGGCCTTGGTCGCCGTGGCGAAGACCGGGCCGAAGGCCACGTACGACACGGGCTGGCGAAGGGCCGCGGCGAGCTGGTCCAGGGTGTGTGTCGAGAGGCCGACGATGGCCTGCGGCCCCAGCACGGCGCGGGCGCGTCGACGGTCAGGTCGTCCTGTCCCAGATGCACGCCGAGGCCGGCCGCTGCCGCCACGTCGACGCGATCGTTCACGATCACCGTCGCGCCGACCGCGCGGGCCTGCGCGGCCACGTCGTCGACCAGCGCGCAGGAACGCGCCGCCGGGCAGCGCTTTGGCCCGCACCTGCAGCAGGCGCGCACCGCCGGCGAGATAGTCGCGCGGCCACGTCGGCCGCGCGGCGTCCCGCCCGCGCGCACACGTCCACGTCGACGATGGCGTAGAGCGGCGACACTCGAGGCCTGCGCCGCGTCAGGCCGAGGCCGCGAGCGACGACGGCCGCGCCGGCGGCATGAAGCGCTCCATGAAGTGGGTGCTGAGACGGCCGGCCACGAAGTCCGGATCGTTCAGGATCTTCAGGTGCAGCGGAATGCTGGTCTTGATCCCCTCGATGACCGTCATGCCGAGCACCCGCTTCATGCGCGCAATCGATTCGGCGCGATCGCGCCCGTGCACGATCACCTTGGCGATCATCGAGTCGTAGTAGGGCGTGATGGTGCACTCCGAGTGCGCCGCCGTGTCGACGCGCACGCCGGGACCGCCGGGGATGGCGAAGGCGTGGATCACGCCGGGCGAAGGCACGAACGTCTCCGGGTCTTCGGCGTTGATGCGGCACTCGAGCGCGTGGCCGGTGAAGGTCACGTCGCTCTGGCGCACCGACAGGCGCTCGCCGGCGGCAATGCGAATCTGCTCCTTGACGATGTCGAGGCCCGTGACGAACTCGGTCACCGGGTGCTCCACCTGCACCCGGGTGTTCACTTCCATGAAATAGAAGTGCCCCTTCTCGTCCATCAGGAATTCCCACGTGCCGGCGTTGGTGTACTGCACGGCCAGGGCCGCGTCGGCGACGAGCGCGCCCATCTTGCGGCGCACCTTGTCGGTGATGACCGGCGACGGCGATTCTTCGAGCAGCTTCTGATGACGGCGCTGAATCGAGCACTCGCGCTCGCCCAGGTGGATCACCGAGCCGTGATGGTCGCCGAGGATCTGGAATTCGATGTGGCGGGGAGACTCGAGGTAGCGCTCGATGTAGACGTCGCCCAGGCCGAACGCGGCTTCGGCTTCGCGCTGCGCCGTGCGCAGGGCGTGCGACAGCTCGCCCGCGCGATTTCACGATGCGCATGCCGCGTCCACCGCCGCCGGCCACCGCCTTCACGATCACCGGGAAGCCGATGTCCTTGGCCAGGCGCAGCGCCTGTTCCTCGTTCTCGATCGGACCGTCACTGCCGGGCAGCATGGGCAGCCCGGCCTTCTTCATGGCCCGGCGGGCCTTCGACTTGTCGCCGAGCAGGCGGATCACGTGCGGGTCGGGCCCGATGAAGCGGATGTGGCAGGCCTCGCACACCTCGGCGAGGTAGGCGCTCTCCGACAGGAAGCCGTAGCCCGGATGGATCGCGTCGGCGCCGGTGATCTCGGCCGCGCTGATGATCGCCGGCACGTTCAGATAGCTGTCGGCGCTGCGCGCGCCGCCGATGCAGATGTCTTCGTCGGCAAAACGCACGTGCAGCGAGTTCTCGTCGGCCTCGGAGTAGACGGCCACGGTCTTGATGCCGAGTTCACGGCAGGCGAAGATGACGCGCAGCGCGATCTCTCCGCGGTTGGCGACCAGGATCTTCTTGAACATGGGGGACTCAGCTGCGCAGGCGGATGGCGAAGATCCGCTCGCCGTATTGCACCGGCTGTCCGTTTTCCACGTAGACGTTGACGATCTCCCCGTCGTACTCCGAGTCGATCTCGTTCATCAGCTTCATGGCTTCGATGATGCAGAGCACCTGGCCCTTCTTCACCTGATCGCCGACGCTGGCAAACGACGGCGGCGCCGGGCTCGGCCGACGCGGTAGAACGTGCCGACGATCGGCGACTTCACGATGGCCAGCTCCGCGCCGTCCTCGACGGGCGCGGCCGCAGCCGCCGTCGCCGCCAGCGGCGCGGCAGCCGCAGGCGCAGGGGCGAGCGCGGGTGCCGTCATCTGCGTGACGTGGGTCACGACATGCGGACCGCCCCGCTTCACGCGCAGCTTGAAGCTGCCTTCCTCGAACTCGAACTCGGCCAGGTCATGGGCTTGCACCAGGTCGAGCAGCTGCTTGATGTCGTCAGGATTCATGGGCCTCGAAACCCGGAACGGCGCCGGTGAGGCGCTCGACCCCGGTTGCTGTGACAATCACGTCGTCTTCGATTCTGACTCCGCCTTCGCCCGGCACGTAGACACCCGGCTCGACGGTGAACACCATCCCGGCCGTCACCGGCCCCGAACTGTCGCCTCGGGGCCCGATCGTCGGCCGCTCGTGCACTTCCAGTCCCAGTCCATGGCCGGTGCTATGCACGAACCGGTCGCCCAGCCCGGCCTTGGTCAGCACCAGGCGCGCTGCCGCGTCAATCTCTGACGGCCTGACACCCGGCCCCGCCGCTGCGATGGCCGCGCGCTGGGCCTCCGCGACCGACGCCAACCAGCGGCGTCGTTCGTCAGCAACCCGGCCGAGGGCCACGGTGCGCGTCATGTCGACGGCGTAGCCGTCGAGCATGCCACCGAAATCCACGACGACGAGGTCGCCATGTTGCAGTCGGCGCTCCCCCGCCCGATGATGCGGGCGCGCACCGTGCGGACCCGAGGCCACGATGGTCTCGAACGCCGGACGCTCGAAGCCGCCCTGCCGCAGCGCGACTTCGACCTCCCAGGCCACTTCACGTTCCTGCCGCCCGGCCAACACCTTCGGCAGTATACACGCCGCCACTTCGGTCAACCGCGCCCCCGCTTCACGGAAAATGGCCTGTTCCCAGGGGTCTTTGACCATCCTGGCCAGCTCGACCATGCCTTCGGTTTCCACCATGACGGGTCCGTCGACCGGCAGCGCCCGTCGCACGGCTCCCGCCCGGCTCAACGTCATGGCGCCGGCCTCGACCCCGACCGTGCGATAGCCCCTCGTGGCGAGCAGGGCCGCAAGAGCTTCCTCGTAGCTCGACCCCGAGCGACACGGGAATGACGGAGACGCCAGGAATGTCCGCAGCCGCCTGCGCGAACGCCTCGCGGTAGCGTTCGTCCGCCAGCACCGCGGCGTCGCTCAGCCGAGACCACGGCGAGGCCAGCCGATGCGGGCACACCGAACAGGTAGAGAAGGTTGGGCAGGTGCGAGACGACCAGGGCCTCGACCTCCGACGCTGGCCACGGCCGCACGAATGCGGCCGAGTCGGGCGGTGAGCAGATCGGGAGGCGCGGGCATGGCGGACACGCCGGTCCGGCGGACCTACTGGCTGGAACGGTCTTGCAGCGTGGTCAGCCAGCTCTCGAGCTCGTCGAGGACGCCCTCCTGAGCCGGCTCCGGCGCAGGCGCCGCAGGCGGGGCCGCTGCCGGGACTTCGGTCGTGGCCTCGGCGGCGGCCAGGCCTTCCGCCTCGATGTCGTATTCGTCGCGGACGACTGGAGCGACGACTTCCGCTGGCGACGGTGCCGGCGAATCGTCCGGAGAGCCAACCCCAACCGCGTACGCCTCGACATCAGCGACGGCCTTCGCGTCGAGTTCCCACGCAGGCGCAAGCGGCTCGAACACGTCCGCCGCTGGCTCTTCGACCGCTTCGGGGACGTCAGCAGCCATTGCCTCCCCGTAGGTGACAGGTGGAGGGGCGTCTGGGGCGTCTGGGGCGCCTGCGGCGTCTGCGGCGTGCGCCGTGTCTGACTCGTCCGCCTCGAAGACGGGCAGCGATTCCCACGGCGCAGGTTTGGCGCTGCCCTGCACGGCGTCGTTGGCGCGTAGTTCGGCTTCGAGCGCGGCGAAGGGATCGGGGCCGAGCCCCACCGGTTCCGGCAGGTCGAGCGAGATGGTCGAGGGCCGGCCATCGACGGCCGCCTCGACTTGAGGCGGCGCGGACGGCGACCCGAGGGCCGCGACGAGTCGATCGAAATCGAAGGGGGCGGTCGAGCCCTGCGCAGCGTCGCGCCCGTGGTCCGGCGCCACGTGGGGCGGGGTGGTAACGGGCAGGCGCTCAGCGGCCGAGAGCAGCTCCTGATGCGCCTCTTCGAACGACAGCCCGCCGTTCGGATCCGGCCGCCGCGGCCCCGAGCTGGCGCGACAGCTGCTGGACGATCTCTTCGATCTCGGGGTCGTGCCGGGCCAACGCCAACGCGCGCTGGTAGTAGGTCAAGGCCTCGGCCGTCTGCCCCTCGCGGTGCGAGATTTCGGCGAGGCCCCGCACCGCCGCCAGATTCTCCGGCGCCTCGGCCACGACGAACTCGAGTTCCTGACGCGCGCCGAGCAACTGGCCGAGGTCGAGCAGGGCGCGGCCGAGCGTGACTCGCGCCGAGAGGTAGCCCGGATGCCGGGTCAACCCTTCGCGGCAGACCCGCACGGCCTCTTCGGTCTGGCCCGAGCGGCGATACTCCTCGGCCAGCTGCGCGAAGGCGATGGACGCCGGATCACTCTGGACCCGGCGCCGCAGTTCGTCGATACGGGAAGGCGCCACTGTGTACCCTAGGGAGTGGGAACGGCAACCGTGACCACTTTGGTGACCACCCCGATGCCGCTCGGCTGGAACGTGTCGTCGGTGACCGCAGCGTCACGCTGTAGGCGCCCGCAGTGTCGTAGCGCTTCGCCACGGTCATGCCCGCTGCCGGTGCGCCCGCTGCCGAAGTCCCAGTCGTAGGCCACGAGCCGGTGGCCCGGCGCCGCCGTGGACGCGGCCGCGTTGAAGAAGATGTCCTGGCCCGGCCGCGGTGCCGTCGGCGAGAAGACGAACTCGGCCGTCGGCCGCGCCGTGGCCGCCACGGTCACGGCCTGCGCGGTCACGGTCGTCTGGTTGCGCCGGTCGGTGACCGACAGTCGCACGGTGTAGGTGCCGGCTTCTCGAACTCGTGAATCACGACCATCCCGGTGCCCGACGTGCCGTCGCCGAAGTCCCACGCGTAGGAACAGGCGCTGCCGCAGAGGGCGCCCTCGTCCTTCGTGCTCGACGCATCGAAGGTCACCGGCGTGTAGGTCGTGACCGGCGTGGGCGTGACGATGAACGGCGGAGTGGCGAACTCGGCGCGCCGTTGGGCGGGATGATCACGCCGCGCGGCACGACCCGCACTTCCACGAAGCGCGGATCCGAGCCGTTGAAATCGGTGCCAATTGGCGTGAGCACGAGCGTGACGACCGTGTAGTAGTCGACCGGCTCCGGCGGCGCGGGCGGCGAGGTGTAGGTCAGGCGGGCGATGCCGTCTTCACCGGTCACGACGTTGCGCGACGACAGCCGCCCGAAGTCGACGATCTGCCCATCCACGCGGATTTCGGCGCGCACCGGCACCGACCGCATCGGCCGGCCGTCCGGACCACGAGCCACGATCTCGACCGCCGACTGCGAGATGCCGTCCTGGTCGAGGATGTCGGGGAAGATCGACGTGCGGAGCGAGAGCCCCACTTCCGACGGACCCGCCAGGGGCGGGGCCTCGGTCTTCTTCACCGTGCAGGCACTGAGGCCAATGGCCGCTGCCACCAGCACCATCAACGCCGACGCGCGAGAGCTTGAAAACGTCACGGCTCGTATCCTTTCCAATTCCCAGGTGCAGGCGTTACTGCGGGTCGCCATAATCGGCAAAGTTCACGGACATGCTGCCGGTGGTTTGCACTTCGTTGCCGGCCTGGTCCCGGCCGTAGAACGTGATGTCGGCGATGGTGCCGATGAATTGCGCGCCGCCGAAGCCGCGCAGGTTCGCCAGGGGCGGCTCGATCTTGGCGGCAATCCGCACGAGGTCGAAGCCCGCTTCTGCCGCGGCCGCGCCATTGACGGTGACCGTGAAGGCGCCATCGAAGGCATAGGGCACGTCCACGCCCTGTGTGTTGCGGCCGTCGGCGCGTTTGAAGACGACGCGGTAGCGATTGACGGTGATGTCGTTGAGCGGGCCGGGCGCGGTCAGGTCGCCGGTCGGGCCCGGAGACTTCAGGCCGAGCCGGAACACGACGCGCCCAGGATCGCCGTAGACGGTGGGCACGCGCACGGTCGGTGCCGCCGATGGTCTGTTCGACGAGCGTCACGACGTCCGACGACACGGTCGTGCCGAAGATGTCGGGCTGCGCGCCGCTGGCGCCACTCGAGCTCCTCGATGACGAGATAGGCGGGCCCGCGGCCCGAGCGGGCGACGTCGCCGCACGCGGAGGTGAACAGTGCCGCCAGGACCAACCCGGCCGCTGCCAATCGATGATTCGAACTCGAGACTCGCATGGTGTCCTCTGCCTCGAATGAAATGTCTCGGCCGCTCAGCCCTTGGTGATGCGCGGGGTGAGGAAAATCAACAGCTCGCGGCTCTCGTCGCTGGCTTCGTCGTTCTTGAAGAGCCAGCCGAGCAGCGGAATCCGCGACAGCAGCGGCGTGCGGCCCTGTGTGGACTGCTCGCGGCTCAAGTAGATGCCGCCGATCACCGTCGTCTCGCCGTCGGCCACGAGCACCGTGGTGACGGCGCGCTGCGTGTCGATGGGCGGGATGCCGACGATGGCGCGGCTGTAGTCGGGCGCGGCGTTCTCGAGGTTGACGCGCATGATCACCGTGTTCGAGGCGGTGATCTGCGGCGTGACCTTGAGCGTGAGGGCGGCGTCCTTGAAGGTCACCGTGACGGTGTTGTTCGCCACCGTCTGAATGGGAATCTGCACGCCCTGCGTGATCTCGGCTTCCACGTTGTTCTGCGTCGATACGCGCGGCGTCGAGAGCAGGCGGCCCTGGCCCGACCGTTCGAGGGCGGTCAGCGCCACGTCGAGACTGACCGCGCCGTTGATCGAGCCGAGGGCCAGCCCCAGCGCCGTCGTGGGATTGGCAATCGAGAGATTCGTGCCGGCATCGAGCGAGCCGCTGTTCGGGAAGGCCAGCGGCGTGGTGTTGCCGAGTTCGGGCGCCACCCGTCCGCCGGCGCCCCACTGCACGCCGATGTTGCGGGCGAAGTCGCGCGTGGTCTGCACGATGCGGGCTTCGATCTCGACCTGCGGCTGCGGCAGGTCGAGAGCGGTCATCAGCGCCTCCGCGGCGACCAGGCGATCGGGCAGGTCGCGGATGATCACGGTGTTGGTGCGCGGGTCGACCTGCACCTCGCCGCGCGTCGAGAGCGCGCTGCGCGTGATGATGGCCACGAGGTCGCTGCCCTTGGCGTAGCTGAGCGCCGCGTCAGCACGCGCAGCTCGCCGGCGAGCGCCTGCTCGTCGGTCAGCTTGCGGCGCTGCGCTTCTTCCTCGGCCAGCACGGTCAGCGGCGCGATGCGCACGATGGTGCCGTCCACGAAGTAGCCGAGCTTGTTGGCCTTCAGGATGATGTCGAGCGCCTGGTCCCAGGGCACGTCGCGCAGCGACACGTCGACGCTGCCGTTGATGGTGGGATCGATCACGACGTTCAGCCCGCTGATCTCCGAGAAGGTGCGGAGCACGGCGCGCAGGTCGGCGCCCTGGAAGTCGAGCGACACGGGATGGCCCGAGAACTTCGGCTTGGCGCCGCGCTCGGCACCAGCGTCCTGCGCCATGGTCGTCTGCGCCTGGGGCGTCGCAGGCGCCGGAGCCGCGGCCGCGCGCGGCCGGAGCTGGAGCCGGAGCAGCCGTGGCCACCGGCGCGGCGATGGCCGCGGCCGGAGCCGACGCCACCGGAGCATTCTCGACGGCCGGGGCCACGGGTTCGGCCGCGACCGCCACGGCCGCGACCGGCGCGGGCGCAGCGGCTGCGGGCGTGGGCGCGGCGGTGAAGATCACGCGCACTTCTTCGCCTTCGGCGCCCGCCGGTTCCACCCGGTAGGTGAGCTTGCGCGTGAGGTCGACGACCACGCGGGTGACGAGCGGCGTGCGGCTGTTGGTGGCGACGCGCACGCGGGCGACGTCGGCCTGATTGACACCGACCACCGCGGGCACCGCCCGGCCGGCCGCGACGCCCTGCGAAATCGAGCAGCACGCGAGGCGGCAGGTCCTTGGCCTCTTCGACGGTCGAGGCCGTGAGCGGGCCGTTGCCGACGATGGTGACGGTGACTTCATCGCCCGAGCGCGACGCGCGCACGGCCCGCAGTTCGGTGGCCGCCGCGCGGGTCGTCGCCGTCGCGGCCGCCAGCGCGCCGCGGCCGCGCGGGCCGGCACCTGCTGGTCGACTTCGACCACGATCAGGTTGCGCGACGTGCGCACGCGGTGCGCCGCGGCGCGGTCGAGGTTGACGCGCACGCGCGCCACGGGGCGTGCCGTCGGCGGAGCGACTCTCTTCGACCTGCACGCCGCGCAGCGGGGTCAAGCCGCGCGCCGTGGCCGCCGCCTGGATGCCGCCGGCCCGCACGTTCCGCAGGTCGACCAGCACCGTGAGCGGATCGGGCTGCGACGTCACGTAGGCTACCGGCTCGGTCGCCTCGATGACGACCGCGCTGACGCCGCCGTCGTCGCGCGCGGACACCGCGCGAAGGTGCGGGAATTCCGCACCACTCGACGTGGCGTCGGCGGCGGCGACGTGTCCCGCGAGCGCGGCGACACACGCAGCAACCGTCACAAGTGGAGCGATTCGGCCGAGCATCATTTGCCCTCTTCCTGGGTGCGCAGGGGCTTTCGCACCTGGCGTTGCTTCTGGAGTGACAGCGGATCACTGACCTGCTGGAGAATCACGACGGCGTCGGCGGTGATCGATTGCACCGTGCCATCGAACAATCGGCTTCCGGCCTTGACGGTGTAGGTCTGGCGGTTGCCGCTCGCCCCCGACACCATGGCGACGTAGGTGCCGTTGGAGCGCACGATGCCCTTGACGTTCAGCTCGTCCACGCGCAATACCGGCGGCCCCCTTGAGCGCGGCCCCCGGAGGCGCGCCGGTCGACGCGCCCTTGCCGGGCGAGGTCAAGCTCGTGAACGGGTCGCGGCGCCCGCCCGGGCTGTAGGTGTAGTCGGCCGGAGGCGCCGGCAAATCGGGCGCGGGCGCCACAGCCGCCGGCGGCGGCACGGCGGCCGGCGCCTGCGCACCAATCGTCAGCGCCGAGGCGACCGTCAACGCGAGGGAGAGCGCGAGGGTCTTCATTCGGTTTTCTTCGCCGGCACGGCGGATGCGGGCGCTCCTGTGGGTGGTTCGGTGAGCACGAAGGTCATGGCCGTGCACGTCACGCGCACCGAGGCGGATGAGCCGGGCCGGGGCGCCGCCGCGGTCATCTCGATCGTGCCGACGTTGATGATGCGCGGCAGCTTGGCCACGCGGTCGAGGAACAAGCCGACGTTGTGATACGCCCCTTCGACCTCGATTTCGATCGGCCATTCCGCGTGCATTTCCCTGGCGGTGATGGCGCGCGGCCGGAAGTGACGGATGGTCAGGTTCGACTGTGCGGCCAGCGTCTGGATGCGGCGCAGCAGGTCGGCGACGTCCTTCTCTTCGGGCAGAATCGCCTTCAGCCCGTCGAGCTTCGCCTCGAGGTCGCTCGACCTGGGCGCGGAACTCCGGCAGCTTGCGCGCCGTCTCCATGCCCTTGTCGATGCGGCCCTGGATCGCCGCCAGTTCGGCGCGGCGCAGGTCGAGCTGCGCCTGCTGCGGCCATTCCCACATGTAGAAGTAGCCGCCGACCATGAGCACGCCGACGAAGACGAAGACGAGCAGCTGTCCCCACCAGGGGAGCTTGTTCATCGCGAGGCTAGCCACGGGCGCCTCCCTTGGCCGGCGCCGCGCCCGCCGGAGCGGCCGGCGGAGCCGGCGCCTTCAGTCCCGACATCTGGAACCCGCCCTTGATGACGAACTTGATGAGTTCGGGTGTGGTGGCGGTGGCCGGCACCACCTCGCTGTTGATGATCTCGACCGGCCGGTTGAAGTAGCGCGAGTGCTCGAGCGCGCCGACGAAATCCGAGAGCGCCGTCAGCGTGAGGCAGTTGCCTTCGAGCGTGATGTCGAAGCCGGTCTGGGTCATCTTCGTGAGCCACACCATGTCGGGCAGGCTGCGGCTCACCTGGTCGAGGATGTGCACCGGCGCGGTCTGGCCGCGGCGCAGCTCCTCGATGAGCGACACGCGCTGCTGCAGCCGTTCGCGCCGCGCCTCGAAGTCGCGCACCTCGTTGATGACCTGCACCAGGCGGGCTTCTTCGCGCTTGCGCTCCTCGATGTCCCGTTCCACCTGGGCCGCCGTCTGACCGAGTGACCAGTAGCTCCAGAAGGCGAACGCCGCCGCCAGCAGCAGAATCAGGCTGCCGCCGAGGGCAATCTTCTGGCCCGGGTCGATCGGCGCGCGGGTGGACTGGACCTTCTGCGTCGCCAGGAGGTTGATGCGAATCACCGGTCACCGCCTTTGCGAAGCGCGAGCCCGAGCGCCACGGCGCATACCGGCGCGTAGTCGGCGGCGATGCCGTTCTGGAGCGCGGCCGGGTCGATCGACACGGTCTTGAACGGGTCGAACCGTTCCACCTCGACGCCGAGCCGCTCGCGCAGCGCCTGCTCGAAGTGCTGCACCAGCGAGCCGCCGCCGCTCACGATCACGCGGTCGATCCGGTCGTTGGACGACGTGGCCTTGAAGAAGTCGAACGTCTTCTCGATTTCGAGCAGCACGTTGTCCATCACGGCGTGCAGCACCGGGCGCAGGTCGTCGGGGCGCACCCCGTCGACGGGCAATGCCCTTCTTGGCGTCTTCGGCGCCGTCGAAGGGCAGGCCGAGTTCCTTCTGGATGGCTTCGGTGAAGGCGTTGCCGCCGATGCCGACGTCGCGGGTGAAGAGCGAAGTGCCGTCACAGACCAGATTGATGTTGGTGGCGCTGGCGCCCGCGTTCACGAGCGCCACGACTCGTCCTGGTTCGATGCCGTAGTTGGTCTCGAACGCGTTCTGCAGGGCGAAGGCGTCGACGTCGACGACGACGGCGTTGCGGCCGACGGCGCTGACGACGCTCGTGTAGTCGGCGATCTTGTCCTTCTTGGCGGCGACGAGCAGCACTTCCATGGTGCCCTGGCGCTGGGCGACGGGCGTGAGGATCTGGTAGTCGAGGTTGACGTCCTGGATGTCGAACGGGATGTACTGCTCGGCTTCCCACTGAATCGACTGGTTCAGGTCGTCGTCGCTCATCACCGGCAGGCTGATCTTCTTGACGATGACCGAGCTGCCCGACAGCGAGGCCACGACGTCCTTGGCCTTGAACCGGGGCGACTGCAGCAGCCGCCGCACCGCGTCGGTCACGGCGCCGGCATCGATGATGGCGCCGTCGACGATGCTGTCGGGCGGCACGGGCTCAACGCCCATGGCCACGACCTTGAAGCCGCGTCCCGACGCCTTGAGCTCGATCGCCTTGACGGCGCTGGACCCGATGTCCAGTCCGACTACCGGCTTGCTTCTGTTGAAGAGCACTTCGCCGCCTTCCCTTCTAATCGCCGGAGCGCTTGCGTCCGGCGGCCGACGAGCCCCTTAGGGCAAACCTGATACCAACCCCCAGAAGTTCTGGCTGCGGCTGGAAATCGCCCAAAACTGTGGCGGGTGTCGGTCAGCCGCGCCAAAGGTGTCAGTCTTTGCACCGACAGATCCGAGTGCCACTGACAGTTTTTTCCGTAGGGCTCGGGTTGGCACGCCTGTCGACTCCACAGGCTTCTATCGGCGCAAGACGCCCCGAACACAAGCGCATCTCCCATGCCTGCTTAGGCTTAGCGCAGGAAGCGCCGTGCAGGTGCGAGCACGGGTGCGGCCAGACTCGCTTGCAGAATTGTGCATCGACGGGCATATCCTAGCAGAGACAGCCCAGCGGTTGCGTGCAAGTCGTCCTGCCGGCAACCCACGACACGCTCGGGCGGGCCGGGACCACGGTCGCGAGAGGTGCCGGAAGATTGGCGCTTGACCGGTTTCAGGAAACGGTCGTATTATTTGGGTTTGCCGTGAGTCGGCAAGCACTAGAAGGGTACTGAAACGATGCGAACGTATGTGGCGACACCCGCAACGGTGACGCGCCGCTGGCACGTGATCGACGCCGAGGGCAAAGTTCTCGGGCGAATCGCCACCGCCGCGGCCAAGATGCTCCAGGGTAAGCACAAGGCGACCTACACGCCGTTCCTCGACACCGGCGATCACGTGGTGATCGTGAACGCCGCGAAGGTCAAACTGACCGGCCGCAAGGAAGACCAGAAGATCTACCGCCACCACTCGGGCTACGAAGGCGGCCTGCGCGAAGAGCGCGCCAAGATCGTGCGTGCGCGCCAGCCGGCGCGCCTGGTGGAAGAAGCGGTGCGGGGCATGCTGCCGAAGTCGATTCTCGGCGATGCGATGTACGGAAAACTCAAGGTCTACGCCGGCGCCACGCATCCGCATGCGGCGCAGCAGCCGGTTTCGTTCGAGGTGTCATAAGTTGGCTGCAGCACTCCAGTACTACGCTACCGGACGGCGCAAGACGTCCACCGCCCGCGTGTTCCTCCGCCCCGGCACGGGCACCATCACGGTGAACCGTCGCGAATTCGCCGAGTTCTTCCCCACCGAATCCCTGCGCATCGCCGTCAAGACGCCGTTCAACCTCACCGAAACCGGCGAGAAGTTCGACGTGCTGGCCACGGTGGCCGGCGGCGGCGTGGCCGGGCAGGCCGGCGCCATTCGCCTGGGCATCGCCCGCGCGCTGTGCGCGTTCGATCTCGAGCTGCGCGGCAAGTTGAAGAAGGACGGGCTCCTGACGCGTGATTCGCGCGCCAAGGAACGCAAGAAGTACGGTCTGGCCGGAGCCCGCAAGCGGTTCCAGTTCAGCAAGCGGTAACGACCGATGGATGGAGGACGCTTGGCCCCACTCGCGATGAAGGACCTGCTCGAGGCAGGTGTGCACTTTGGTCACCAGACGAAGCGCTGGAACCCGAAGATGAAGCCCTACATCTTCGGCGAACGCAGCGGCATCTACATTCTGGACCTCGGCAAGACCGTCAAGCTGTTTCGCGAGGCGGAAGACTACGTTCGTCAGCTCGTGGCCGAAGACAAGACGATCCTGTTCGTGGGCACGAAGCGACAGGCCCAGGACGTGGTCGCCACCGAAGCCGCGCGCTGCGGGATGTACTACATCAACGAGCGCTGGCTCGGCGGCCTGCTGACCAACTTCTCCACCATCCAGCGCAGCATCGCCCGTCTTCGCGATCTCGAAGCCATGGCCACCGACGGCCGCTACGAGGTCATGCCGAAGAAGGAGATCGCGAAGGCCGACAAGGAGAAGCGGAAGCTGCAGAAGAACCTCGACGGCATCCGCAACATGTCGCGGCTGCCCGATGCGCTCTTCGTGGTCGACACCCGCAAGGAAAAGATTGCCGTCGACGAGGCGCGCAAGCTGAAGATTCCGGTCATCGGCATCGTCGACACCAACTGCGACCCCGACGAAGTCGATTTCGTGATCCCCGGCAACGACGACGCGCTGCGCTCGATCAAGCTGTTTGCCGCCCGCGTCGCTGACGTGGTGCTCGACGGCCAGGCCGAGCGCGAATCGCGTCGCGCCGAACAGGCGGCGGCGCAGGCCGATCAGGCCGCCGCCGACGACGCGGCGCGCACCGTGCGTCCGGCCGCCATTCGCCGACCGCAGCGCGCCGACGCGCCGGCCCCGGCGCCAGTGCCGACCCCAGCGCCGACGGTCTAGCGGCGCCGCGTTCATTCGCATCCGCCGGCCGCGAGGGATACTCCGGCCGGCCTTTTCTTGTACCGCGCCGCGCCGGCGCGAAGGCAATACGACGCCCACGGGCGTCCCGATGGAGACGACATGGCAATCACGGCAGACATGGTGAAGCAGCTGCGCGACAAGACCGGCGCGGGCATGATGGACTGCAAGACCGCCCTGGCCGAAGCCGGTGGCGACGCCGAGAAGGCGCTCGAGATTCTGCGCAAGAAGGGCCAGGCCACCGCGGCCAAGCGCGCCGGCCGCGCCACCAAAGAAGGCGTCATCGGCCACTACATCCACATGGGCGGCAAGGTCGGCGTGCTCGTGGAAGTGAACTGCGAGACCGACTTCGTGGCCCGCACCGACGACTTCCAGGCGCTCGCCAAGGAGATCGCCATGCACGTGGCGGCCGCCGACCCGCGCTTCGTGAGCCGCGATCAGGTGCCGGGTGCCGAGCTCGAGAAGGAGAAGGACATCTACCGCGGCCAGTTCGCCGGGTCGGGCAAGCCCGACGCCGGTCATCGACAAGATCGTCGAAGGCAAACTGGGCAGCTTCTACAGCCAGATCTGCCTGCTCGAGCAGCCGTCGGTGCGCGACCCCAGCGTGACCATCCAGCAGATGCTGCAGGCGGCCACCGCCAAGACCGGCGAGAACATCACGGTGACGCGGTTCGTGCGCTTCAAGCTGGGCGAAACCATCGAATAGGCCCTGGCGGCGCGGCCCCCATCCGGGGCCGCGCAAGTCTGACCTATAATTCTCGCGCGAGATGACGTTGCCGCAGTCCCCTTCCACTCCGCCCGCCATGCACTACACCCGCGTGCTGCTGAAGTTGTCCGGCGAGGCCCTCATGGGCGAGAGCCAGTACGGCATCGACCCTGACGTGGCCACGCGCATCGCCTGCGAGGTGGCCGACATCCAGTCGGCCGGCGTGCAGACCGCCATCGTCATCGGCGGCGGGAACATCTTCCGCGGCGTCGCGGCCAGCGCCAAGGGCATGGACCGCTCGACCGCCGACTACATGGGCATGCTCGCCACGGTGATGAACGCGCTCGCTCTGCAGGACGCGCTCGAGCAGCAAGGCGTGGCCACGCGCGTGCTCTCGGCGATCGAGATGCGGGCGGTCGCCGAGCCCTTCATCCGCCGCCGCGCCATCCGCCACCTCGAGAAGGGCCGCGTCGTGGTCTTCGCCGCCGGCACCGGCAATCCCTACTTCACGACCGACACGGCGGCCGCGCTGCGCGCCATGGAAGTGAAGGCCGAGGTCATCCTGAAGGCCACCAAGGTCGACGGCATCTACACCGCCGACCCGGTGAAGGACCCGGCCGCGACCCGCTACGAGCGCATCTCGTATCTGCAGGTGCTGCAGGACCGGCTGCAGGTGATGGACGCGACCGCCATTTCCCTGTGCATGGACAACAAGCTGCCGATCGTGGTCTTCAACCTCCGCACGCCCGGCAACGTCCGGCGCGTCGTGGCCGGCGAGCCGGTGGGCACCACGGTGACGAGCTAGGGGCTTGGGGCTGGGGCGTGCACGCGTCCCGCTGATGAGAACACGCAATGGATGTCAACGACCTCAAGGAACTCTACGCCGAAGCCAGAAAGCGCATGGACGGCCAGGTGGAGCACGTGCGCCGCGAGATGGCCGGCGTGCGCACCGGACGCGCCAGCACGGGCCTGCTCGAGAACATCATCGTCGAGGCCTACGGCGCCAAGATGCCGCTCAATCAGGTGGCGACCCTGTCGATTCCGGAGTCGTCGCTGATCCTCGCGCAGCCCTTCGACCCGGGCGTCATCGGCAGCCTCGAGAAGGCCATTCGCAACTCGGGCCTCGGGCTCAATCCCGCCAGTGATGGCAAGGTCATTCGCATCCCGATTCCTTCGCTCACCGAAGAGCGACGGAAAGAGCTGTCGAAAATCGTGCACAAGCACGCCGAAGAAGGCCGCAACCACGTGCGCACCGTGCGCCGCGACGCCAACGAACGGTTGAAGAAGATGCTGAAGGACAGCCTCGTCTCGGAAGACGACGAGAAGCGCGGCCTCGACGAGGTGCAGAAGATCACCGATGCCGCCATCCACAGCATCGACGAGCTGCAAAAGAAGAAGGACGAGGATCTACTGGGCAGGTAGGCGGGGCCCGGGCCTCGGGGCCCGGGGCTCGGCGGTACTTCCCCTGGCGTTCGACGCGCCCCGAACGCCTCTTCCGGGACCCGAGACCCAAGAGCCGAGAGCCGATGTTCTTCAGCCATCTCGAGTGCAGTGTGCCGTGTGGGGCTGGTCCGTGGGACGCGCATGGGCGGTACCACGTCTGCCCGTCGTGCGGCATGCCGCTGCTCGCCCGCTACGACCTGGCCCGCGCGCGCGAGTGGTCGCGCGACAGCCTGACCGGCCGGCGCCGCCACCATGTGGCGCTACCGCGAGCTGATGCCGCTCTTTCCCGGCGAGGCGCCGGTCAGTCTCGGCGAGGGCTATACGCCGCTCCTGCGCACCTGCCGGCTCGGCGACGAGGCCGGCCTGGATCGCCTGTTCATCAAGGACGAGTCGTTCAACCCCACCAACTCGTTCAAGGCCCGTGGGCAGTCGGCCGCGATCACCCGGGCCCTGGCCCTCGGCGTCACCACCATCACCCTGCCCACCGCCGGCAACGCCGGCAACGCCGCCGCCGCGTATGCCGCGGCCGCGGGCCTGCGCTGCGAGGTGTTCATGCCGCGCGACGCGAAGCAACCCTTCATCGACGAATGTCGCCTCTACGGCGCCAACATCACGCTGGTCGACGGCCTGATCACCGACGCCGGCCGGATGGCCGGCGAGAAGGCGCGCGAACTCGGCTGGTACGACGTCTCCACGCTGAAGGAGCCGTACCGCGTCGAGGGCAAGAAGACGATGGGCTATGAGATCGCCGAGCAGCTCGGCTGGGAACTGCCCGACTGGATCATCTATCCGACCGGCGGCGGCACGGGCATGGTCGGCATGTGGAAGGCCTTCGACGAGATGGAGGCGATCGGCTGGATCGGCGCCAAGCGCCCGAAGATGGTCACGGTGCAGCCGACTGGCTGTGCGCCCATCGTGCGCGCGTTCGAACAGGGCGCCGAGCGCGCAGCGCTCTGGGAGCACCCCGACACCGAGGCGCACGGCCTGCGCGTGCCCAAGGCCATCGGCGACTTCCTCGTGCTGCGGGCGATCCGCGAGAGCGGCGGCACGGCGCTCGCCGTCACGGATCGGCAGATGGTCGACGACATGCTGCTCATCGGCCGCCTCGAGGGCATCTCGGCCGCGCCCGAAGGCGCCGCGGCGATGTCGGCAGCCCGGGCACTGGCGGCCTCAGGGCACATGAAGCGCGACGACACCGTGGTGCTCTTCAACACCGGTGGGGCGCTGAAGTACCTCGACGTGCTCCGCTCCGTGAAGTAGGTCAGGCCGGAACGGGCCGGCGCCCTTCAGTCGCCGAGCGACACGCCGAGCGCGCGTGCCGTGGACAGCAGGTCGTAGTCGAGCGGCACGGTCTTGCAGCGGCCGACCACGTCCGAGAGCGGGATGTGCACGATGTCGGGCGGGTTGTTCGCGACCATCCGGCCGAAGACGCCGCGGCGCACGAGCTCGACGGCCTTGGCCCCGAACCGGGTCGCGAGCACCTTGTCGAAGGGCGTCGGTGATCCGCCGCGCTGCAGGTGCCCGAGCACGACGTGGCGGCTCTCCTTCCCCGTCATCTCCTGGAGCGCATCGGCCAACTGCGCCCCAACGCCCCCGAGACGTTCGACCACGCCCGGTCGCGCGGCCGATTTCAGCGTGTGGGTGCCGCCGACCGGCTTGGCGCCTTCGGCCACCACCACGATGCTGAAGCGGGCGCCCCATTCGTCGCGCTCGCGAATGCGCGCCGCCACCTTGTCCAGGTCGTAGGCAATCTCCGGGATCAAGATCACGTCGGCGCCGCCGGCGATGCCGGCATGCAGCGCGATCCAGCCGGCGTAGCGGCCCATCACTTCCACGACCATGATCCGTTTGTGCGATTGCGCGGTCGTGTGGAGCCGGTCGATGGCGTCGGAGGCAAACGACACGGCGGTGTCGAAGCCGAAGCAGCTGGTCGTGCCGACGATGTCGTTGTCGATGGTCTTGGGCACGCCGACCACCGGAATGCCCTTCAGATAGAACTGATGCGCGATGGCGAGCGTGCCGTCACCGCCGATCACGACGAGCGCGTCCAGACCCATCTGCGCAAAGGTCGCCACCACGCGATCGGAGTAGTCGGCCTTGCCGTCGGCGGTGGGATATTCGAAGGGGTTGCCGCGGTTGGTCGTGCCGAGAATGGTGCCGCCGAGCCGCAGGATGCCGGTGACGTCGTGCGGCGTCAGCGGCCGCGAGCGCGTGGGGTCGAGCAGGCCATCGAAGCTGTCTTCGAGGCCGATCACCTCCATGCCGGCATTGCAGCCCGCTTTCACGACCGCGCGGATGACCGCATTCAGGCCCGGGGCATCCCCGCCGCCGGTGAGCACGCCGATCTTGCGATTTTCAGGAGACATCAACCACTGAGTATATCGGCCCGATGCGACGTTGACTGCATCGCCGTCGCTTCCGGGTGCGACCGGAGCGTCCGGATTCTAGCGCCGCACCGACAGATCGAACAGGCGCGCAGCGCCCGGGCCGTCGTCGAGCGCCACTTCCTTGAACGTGCCCGTCAGGAGCGCGGCCACGTCGGGCCTGCCAGCGACGAGGTCGTCCCAATCGGCCGTCGCGAAGTAGCGGGCGCCATGACGCGCGCGCAGGAACTCCACCTCTGCCGCGGTGATCGAGCGCACGTCGAAGCTCCAGCCCTGGCGGTGCGCGAAGTAGAGCAGCATCGGCGAGTTGGCGCCGCCGTCGATGTACTCCACCGTCACGACGAGCCCGGCCGGATCGGTGGCGCCACGCACGGCCTCACCGGCGCGCACGTAGCGCTGCTGCAGGTTGTCAGAGCGATACAAATGCAGCTGCGCGCCCGACGCTCGCATGCCCTGCACGGCCACCAGCAGCGCGATCATGGCCAACGCGAGCCGGCCGGCGGCCCCGGGCAACGCGCGGCGCTGCCAGCCCGCATCGAAGAGCGGCGCCGCCGCCACGCCGAAATAGAGCAGCAACGGCGGCAGGAGGGGGAGTTGATGGAACTCGTGCCAATACTGGCCCTCGATGGCCACGAGGAACAGGGCGAGTGAGCCGAGCGCCCACAAGTCCACGGCCACGCGGCCCGGCTGACGTCGCGCCTGCCACCAGCCGAGCAGCGCGCCGGCGGCCCCAAGGGTGGTGAGATGCAGCATCCAGAAGCGATCGAGGAACTGCAGCCAGGCCTCGCTCGACTGCAATCGCGCCTTCGTCGCCCAGTGCGAGACCGACTCGAAGGCCACGCCGGGGGCGACATCGACCGGATAGGTGCCTGACGGCCGGAAGACGGCCTGCGTCAGACCGGTCTCGAGGAAGATCCGATCGGCGTGCCAGTACCACGCGGCCACCACCATGACGGCCGCGGTAAGGCTGATCCACGCCGTGCGGTCCGCCAGCGCGCGCCAGCGCTGGTGCCGCCACGCCACGCCGGCAATTGGTGCCAGCACGAGGATCGCCGGCAGCTTCACGAGCGGCGCCAGCGCGGCAAGTGTTCCGGCCAGCACCGCGCGCCGCCACGTGGGCCGTTCGAAGTACACGTCCCAGGCCCACACCGCCGCCACCATGAAGGTCAGCATGGGCGTATCCGAGAGGAAGCTGCGACCGAAGAAGGTCACACTGGGCGACACCGCCATCAGCGCCGCCGCGGCCAGGCCCGCAGCCCGGCCGAAGAGCCGCGCACTGAGGCCGTACATGCACGCCACGCCGGCAACCGAGAACAGCGCCGCCACCAGACGGGCGATGACATGCGATTCGCCGGTGATACGCCAGATCACGCCGGTGAGCCATTGAAGCAACGGGAACTCCATGCCGACCACCCCGTCGACGCCGCCCCAAGACACCCGCGGATGGAAGAGGTCGAGGGAGCCTTCGGCGAAGTGCCGCGCGATGTCGGCGTTGGTGACCTGCCGCCAGCTGTGGGCATCGATGAGCGGCACGTCGAGGTGCCAGACGCGGAAGGCCACCGCGGTGAGCAGCACGCCCAGCAACGGAAGATCGAGGGACGGGACGGGGTTCGAGGGGCGGTTCATGACGCGCCGGGAGATCGTAGCGCACCCGGCCACGAGCGTGCGGGAGGAGACAATTTCGTCATGACCGTATCAATCCCTGACACTGCGCGCGGTCAGACCGCCGAAATATTGGGGGCTTTTCGTGATTCGGATACCCACGACAGTCTGGCACATCCTTCGCAGCGGCTTGTTCGACTCGTGTCCATGAGGATCTTCCATGATTCGTACCAGAGCCCAGGTTACCGCGCTGCTTCTCGCCGTCTTTGCCCTGCCCGCGCTCAGCGTCGCGCAAACACCCGCAGCGCCCGTGCTCCAGGTGACGGTCGCAGGTCAAGCGGTGACCGGAAGCTGGAACACGGTGGCCGGCGCCACCGGCTACCGTGTGGAAGCCGGCGTGTCGCCCGCCGTGATGGTCGGCGGCTACGAGGTGGGCGCACAGACGACCTTCTCGATTGCGGCGCCCCAGGGGGTTTTCTACCTGCGCGTGTTGGCCCGCAACGCCAGCGGCCTCGGCGCCTCGTCGAACATCGTCACGGTCAGCGTGCTGTCGCCGCAGGCCCCACCGCCGGCTCCGGTGAACTTCGCCGCCAGCGTGACCGGCACCACAGTGACGCTGTCGTCGCAGCTCCCTTCGGTGTCACTCACAGGCCTGCTGCTGGTGGGCGGGGCCACTCCAGGAGCGGCACAGGCCGTCGTGCCGATCGCGGTGTCACCGCAGAACACGCTGCAGAACGTGCCGCCCGGCACCTACTACCTGCGCCAGGTCGCCATCAGCCCGGGCGGCGCGAGCCCGCCGTCGAACGAAATCCAGGTGGTGGTCAGCGCCGCGACGTGCTCGGCTCCGGCTGCGCCAGTGGTGTCCGCGCAAGTGTCAGGATCGGCGGTGCTGCTGTCATGGGGCGCGGTGGGCGGTGCGGCCGCGTATCGGATCGATGTGGCGACGACCCCCGGGCGGCGCACCCGTGTTGTCGCAGCCGGTCGGACCGCAGACCACGGCCGTGTCGAATCCGAGTGCGCCGGCTGGCACGTTCTACGTCCGGGTCACGGCCTTCAACGCCTGCGGCCTCTCCACGCCGGGCGCTGAAATCAGCGTGACGGTCACGGCCCCGGCTCCCGGCACGAACCGCACGCCGAATCCTCCGGCCGGCCAGCAGTTGCCGCTGCCCAACCGTGAGAGCGTCGTGCAAGACATTGCCCGGCAATATGCCGGAGACCTCCGCAATTCCTGCCGCGACAGCGGCGGCAACAACACCTGGCTGTTCCGGCTCGTGCAGCGGCTGCGTCAGGAAGATACGCGCTGGGGCCTCAACTGGAAGCGCGGCCGCACCGGCGACATGTCGCAGGACGTCGTCACCTACAACTGGGGCAGCCAGCCGGATGAAGGCACGCGCCAGATCTATGTGCTCGACGTCATCGTCGGCCACTGCGGCGGCAACCCCGGCGGGGCGTGGATCAACCAGACTGGCGTGGGCGGCGCCGACGCCGCGTGGACGCTGCAGCCCTACACCCAAGCCGGATTCCCCTGACGCTGGCCCAGCCCTGGCCGACTCGAGACCGCTACGGTCCGGTCGGCCTGCAGCTCTACTCCAGTCCCGCAGTCGCTGTAGTACACTATTGCACACTCGTGCGGGACTGGCCCTCCACCGATACTCCCTGTCGTGTGCCGTGGTGCCGTTGGCAATGACCGTCGTGCGGACGCTTCGCCCTGGAGCTTCCGAATGACTTGGCAGGTAAGCGGGAGAAGTAGATGACAGGACGAATCCTTCGGAGCGCCGTTGGCGCATTGGCGGCGCTGATCATCGGCGCGGGCGTGGCCAGCGCCCAGGCCCCGGTGCTGAGCACCGCGGTGAGCGGCAACAACGTCACGCTGAACTGGACGGCTACCGCCGGAGCCGCGGGCTACCGGGTTGATGCTGGCACGGCGTCTGGTACACCTACAACATCGGCAGCGTGCCCTTGGCGTTGGTCACGACGTTGCCGGTGGGAGTCGTGCCCAACGGCATCGTACTTCCTCCGCATCGTCGCGCTGCCCGGCAACGAGGCGTCGGCCGAAGTGGTCCTGCAACTGCCGCTGGCGCCCGCGGCCCCCACGAATCTGCAAGTCGCGCGCAACGGCACGGCCCTGGTCGCCACGTGGTCTCCCGGCGCGGGCGGCGGTACCGTCACCGGCTACCAGCTGCGCGCGGGCCTGGCGCCCGGCAGCCACCGACTTCCCTGCGCTGCCCGTGAACGGCACGTCGTTCTTCGGCGGCCCGGTGCCGCCCGGCACCTACTACCTGCGACTCGTGGCGGTGAACGCCGTGGGCGCCAGTGCCCCGTCGAACGAAGTGGCGGTCACCATGGTGGCTGGCGGCGCGTGTGACGCCCCGCCGTCGCCCACGCTTGACGGCTTCGGCCTTCAGCACGTTCCTCACCGTGTCGTGGGGCCAGATCCCCGGTGTGTCCACGCTGCTCTTCGACATCACGCAGAACGGCGTGCCGCTGTTCACGAACGCCCCGGTGGTCGCCGCCACCGGCGGCGCCGCTCAGCGTGTCGGACTCGCCACCTACGCATTGACCGCCCGCGCCACCTTCGCGTGCGGGTCCACGTCGGCCCCGACCACGACCACGGTCGTGGTCGACGGCGCGCCCCCTCCGGGGCCCGCGCACGCCCAACCCTCCGGCCGGCCAGCGGCTGCCGCGAGCCGACCTACCTGCGCAGCACGGTGCAAGCGCTGGCGGCTGAACGTAACGATCTGCTGCGGAACTCCTGCGTAGAGCACGGCGGCAACAACCGCTTCCTGTTCGAGTTGACCCGGCGCCTGCGCGCGCATCGACAACCGCTGGGGCAACAACATCAAGCGCGGCAACCAGGGCCTGTCGCAGGACGTCGTGGCCTACAACAACAGCTCGCTGCCCGACGAGGGCGCGTCCACTGGTCCCACCAACGCCACCTTCAACATCTACATGTATGACGTGATCGGCGGACACTGCGGCAACAATCCCGGTCCGAACTGGGAGGAAGTGCACACCTCCACGCTCGTCCAGAGCGCGCTCGGCGTGTGGACGTTGCAGGTACTACCTGGCGGCCGGCTTCCAGCCGTAGTCGCGCTGCGTCGATGAATTCCACGGGCCGGGGCCAGCGCCCCGGCCCGTTGCGTGTACCGGCCGTCAGCGGCATCCCCCTCCGACGGCCACGATTGCTATGATTCACCCACCTCTGTGACGAGCTTGGCGACGTCATCGGCATTCCGGGCGTGGATGGCCAGTATCGCGGCCGTGGTGGCGCTGTCGGCACTGGGCTGTGGCGGCCCGACGGCTCCCTCGTCGCCCTCGCGATCTCCGCAGGCCCCGGCTCCCCCGGTGAGTCCGCTCGCCCTCTCGTGTTCCGCCAATGTGTCGGCGCCAGCCACGTCAGACGCGGGCGCGGACGTGATCTTCATGGCCCCGGCAGCAACCGGCGGCCGCGAGCCGTACACCCTCACGTGCGCTCCGGCCTCGGGTCAGCCCTTCCGCGTGGGTCAGACGACGGTGTCGTGCTCGGTCACCGACGGCGCCGCCGCCACGGCGACCTGCAGCTTCGGTGTGGAGGTCGTGGCCGTGCCCCGTCTCACCCGCACGCGGTTCATGGCCTTCGGCGACAGCGTGACCGCCGGCGAAGTGACGGTACCCGTAAACGGCGCCACCGTGCCAGAAGCCGTCCCCGGCTATCGCCAGATCGTCATTGCGCCAGCGTCGTACCCCTGGGTGCTGAACGACCAGCTCACGCTGCGCTACATCACGCAGACGCTCACCGTCGTCAACGCCGGCCGCACCGGCGAAACGGCGGCGAGCGCCTTGCCGCGCTTCCAGAGCGCGATGGCCACGAACCGGCCCGACGTGGTGCTGCTGCTCATCGGCTACAACGACCTCGAGAGCCGCGCCAGCGTCGACGCGGCCGTCCGGAGCATCGACCGGATGGCCAAGGAGGCCCGCGGCCGTGGCGCGCGGCTGTTCCTCGGCACGTTGACCCCCAGCATTCAAGGCCGCTCCAGATCGCAGCCCGACGCGCTCATCCAGCAAATGAACAGCGCCATCCGCTCGCTCGCCGCGGGCGAAGGCGCGGTGCTCGTCGATCTGTATCGAGGCCGCGCAGCCCAACGTGGAGGCCTGGATCGGCGTGGACGGCCTGCACCCCACCGAGGCGGGCTACGCGCGCATGGCAGAGCAGTTCTTCGCCGCGATCCGCGCCGACCTCGAGGTGCGCTGACGCCGCATGCGGACGACCCTGCTGGCGCTGCTCTTCGGCGCGCTCACCCTCGTGATGGCGGCGCCGTGGTCGCTGCATCCCGCCACGCGGGTGGTCATCGACAACCCCGACACACACCTCTACGCGTGGACCCTGGGCTGGGACGCGCACGCGTTTGCCACTGACCCGCTCGCCCTGTTCGACGCCAACATCTACTTCCCCTACGCCAACACGCTGGCCTATTCCGAGAACATGATCGGCAGCGCGCTGCTTGCCGCACCCGTCATCTGGCTGACCGGCGACCTGGTGCTGGCGCTCAATCTCGTGCTGCTCGGGTCGTGCATGCTCTGTGGTCTCGGCGCCTGTGTGCTCGGCCGGCGTCTCGGCCTGGGCACGGCCGGAGCGATCATCGCGGGCCTGGTCTTTGCCTTCGCACCGACGCGCTTCTTCCGCATGAGCCAGCTCCACCTGAATGCGGTGCAGTGGATGCCCATTTGCGTTGGCGTGGCTGCACGCCTATCTCGATGCCGGCCGCGCCCGCGACCTGCGCATTGCGCTGGCGTTCTTCACCGTGCAGGCCCTCACGTCGGGCCACGGCGCGGTGATGCTGAGCGTCGCGATGGTCGCGCTCGTTCTCTACCGAATGAGCTGGGACGCGCCCCTCGCACCGTGGCAGCGCATGAAGGACGTCGGCCTCCCCGGGCTGCTGCTCCTGGCCCCGGCGGCGCTCCTGTTGCTGCCCTATCGCCGCGCCCGCACCGAGATCGGGCTCGACCGGTCGCTCGAACGCTGGGGCGTGACTCCCGAAAGCTTCCTGGCCTCACCGTCGGTGGTGCACCGCTACCTGTTGTCGCTCGTGACCGACCGCGACCTCACGGCGGCGGCGAGTGCGTTTCTCTTTCCGGGCTACCTCGTCCTGGTCCTGAGTCTCGTCGCCCTCTGGCCCGCGCGCACCGTGGCCCACGCGGCGAGGCGGCCGGCGCGCCGCGACGTGTGGTTCTATGCCCTGCTCGCGCTTCTGAGCCTGTCGTTCTTTGCCGGCGGGCCGTTCGACCTGTGGCCGTGGCTACACGCGTGGCCCGGCTTCAGCTTCATTCGCGTGCCATCGCGCTTCATGATCGTGACGACGCTGGCGCTCGCCGTGCTGACCGGCGCGGGCTTCGCGCGGCTCGTGGCTGGCGCACGTCGTCGGGTGACGGCGGTGGCCGCCACCAGCGTGGCCGTGCTGCTGCTCGCGGAGTACTCCGCCTATCCGTTCACGGGCGTGCCGTTCCGCATGCCGGCCCCGGCCATCGTGTCGTGGCTGGCCACGCAGCCTGCGCCCTTCGTGGTCGCCGAAGTGCCGGTGCCGCGCGCCAGCAACGGTGGCGCGTTCGAACGCTTCCAGACCGCGGCCATGCTGCATGCCACCACCCACTGGCAGAAGACGATTCACGGCTACAGCGGGATCCAGCCCGCGCAGTCGGCGCGCGTCTTCGACGAGCTGAACACGTTTCCCGACGATCGCAGCATCGCAACGCTGCGTGACATCGGCGTCACCGTCGTGGTCGTGC
The DNA here is from genome assembly GCA_963814395.1 of uncultured Acidobacteriota bacterium. Lineage (GTDB taxonomy): Bacteria > Acidobacteriota > Vicinamibacteria > Vicinamibacterales > UBA2999 > CADEFD01. The sequence continues at coordinate 94,385 of CAWFCS010000013.1, read as the reverse complement.
ATCGCCCTCGCTACCCCGTCGATCGATGGCCCGACGTGGAGTCGCGGCTGAACCGGACGGCAGGCCTGCGGTTCGTTCACGCCGAGCCCGACGGCGCCATCTACGCCATCGCACCGCCGCCCTAGGGCGCGGCCGACCTCCAACCCACAGGTGGCCGGCGCGCCCGGCCCGCGCTATGCTGGACGGGCACATGTCACACCATTCCGGATGCCACCGGCGGACGTCCCTGACCTTCGTCGCCTGGCTGCTGTCGACGATCGTGGCCGGCGCGCAGGCCGTGCCGGACTACCTCAGCAGCGCTCCGATCGTCGTGCATGCGCGGGTGGCTGCCTCGCAGGCGGCGTGGGACCGGCCGAGCGGCACGATCGTGACCTACGTCGAACTGGACGTGCTCGAGGACATCGCCCGCACCGGAGTGCCGGCGCGACTCGTGCTCAAGCAGCTCGGAGGCGACGTGGGCGGCATCGGCCTCTGGATTGCCGATCAGGCCACGTTCTGGTCCGGTGAGGAAGCGCTGCTGTCTCTGTCGATCAATCGCGCCGATGGCACGCTGCACACGACCGCGCTCGATCGGGGCAAGCGTGCGCCCACCGCGGATGCCCTGGCCAGCGCTCGCGCCGAGGCGGCCGGGCGATCGACGACGCCGGCACCGGCCTATGTGACCGAGCCGCCGGAATACGCCACCCTGCCGCGAGCCACGGCTCCGGCCTTCGTCTATTTGCCGACCGACGGCGATCCCGCCCGCTGGCACGAGGTCGACGACAACGTGCCGGTGTTCGTCGATCATCCCACGTCGCTACCCGGCACCTGGACCGGCGGCTCGACAACCGCCAACGCCACGAACGCCATCAACCTCTGGCGCAACTCGGGCATGGAACTCGACCTGCGCGACGGTGGCAACACCTATCCGACGAGCAGCTGCAGCGCCACCTTCACCGGCAACGGGCGCATCTCGGTGTCCTACAACGACCCCTGCGGCGGCGTCACTGACTGGGTGATCGGCGGCGGCTACTACACGACCGGCGACTTGCGCACGGTCAACGGCCAGCGCTTCCAGAAGTTCATCCAGGGCTTCGTCGTGCTCGACGCCACCGGTCCACAGACCAGTGCCTCCGGGTGTTTCCAGGACGCCGTGGCGCACGGCCTGGGGCACGCGCTGGGACTGGGCCATTCGACCAGCGCCGGCGCCATGATGCAGGCCGCGCCCGGGGCATCGTGCGCCAGCGGAGCAGCGGCGCTCGGCGCCGATGACCGCGCCGGCGTCACGGCCATCTATTCCGGCATCGCGAGCGGGCCGTTCCCGCCCAATACGCCGGCCAACTTCACGGCGACGGCGGCCCTCTCCACCGTGTCGCTCGCCTGGACGCCCGCCGACACCGGCGGCGCAGCGCAACGCTACATCGTCGACGGCGGCACGGCCCCGGGCGTCTACAACCTTGGGTCGGTGACGTATCCCGCGTCGACCACGTCCGTCGCGATTGGCGGAGCGCCGGTTGGCACCTACTACTTGCGGGTGCGCGCCCAGAACGCGATCGGCACGAGCCCTCCCTCACCCGAGCGGCAAGTCACCGTGGGCGCCTGCACGGCGCCGGGCGCTCCCGGCACGCTCACCGGCACCTCGAACGACACGCTGGTGAATCTCCAGTGGTCGGCGCCGGCCGGCGGAGTCACGCAGGGCTACCGCTTCTCGGTGGGCAGCGCGCCCGGCCTCTCGAACCTCAGCGTGGTCGACCTGCCGGCCAGCCCCACGGCGCTGGCCGGACCGGCACCCTACGGCACCTACTTCGTGCGGGTACAGGCCACCAACGTGTGCGGCGCCGGCGTGCCGTCGAACGAAGTCAGGCTCGTGGTGCAGCCCTGCACCTCCGCTCCGCTGACGCCGACGGCGCTCTCCATCGCCAAGACCGGCACGTTCCTCACCATCTCCTGGTCGGCCCCTGTCGGCACCCCCGCCACCAGCTACACGCTGGCCGTCGGCAGCGCGCCTGGCCTCAGCAACCTCGCCGTGCTCGCGACCGGCAATGCCAGCACGACGCTGGCGGGCAACGCGCCGGTCGGCAGCTACTACGTGCGGGTGCTGGCACAGAACGCGTGCGGCGTCAGTGGCCCTTCGAATGAAGTGTTTGTCGCGGTGCCGTAGGCCACTCGCCAGCGTCTGGCTCGCGCTCCTCCTTGGCCCGGCTGGCCTCGCGCAGGCTCAAGTCGCCGAGGGCCCCGGCCCGCCATCCGTGTTCGTAGCGCCGGCCCGCGTGCAGGACACGCGCGTGGCTCTTCAGCCCGGCATCGTGCGTGCGCGCCGGATGGCGCTGCGCACCGATCTCCTCGGCCGCCGCGTTTGCGGCGACCGCAGCACCGCGCGCGCCCTTCCTGCTGAACCTGTTCGACGACGTGCTCCTCACGCTCGATCGCGCGTGGCTCGAACGCGACGGGCGCGGACATGCGTCGTGGGTCGGCGTGGTTGCGGGCGACGTCGGGAGCACCGCCTCGCTTACGTGGAACGGCGGCACGCTGGTGGGCGGCGTGGTGACGCGCGGCGTCGCCTATCACTTCGCCACGGTCGGTGACGGCGCCGTGGTGGTGCGCGAGCTCGCACCCTTGTCGGCCACATCGGAGCTGCCACCGCGCTTGCCGCCAGTATCCGCGCAGCGCCTCGTGCGTCCCGCTGATGCGCACGGCGCACCGCCGGCCGTCGTTGACGTGTTCGTGGCCTACACCGCGGCGGCCCGCGCGCAGGCGGGGGGCTCGGCGCAGATGGAGGCCGCCATCGCCAACGCAGTGGCCGTCACGAACACGGCGTTCCATCGCAGTGGCGTGGACGTCACCCTGCGCTCGGCAGGCACCCTCGAGGGCACGTATCTCGAGTCCACGTCGCCCTTCGATCCGATTCGTCGCCGACCTCGACGCCATCAGCCCGGGCGGCAGCGCCAGTGCGGCGGTCGAGGCCCTCCGTTCCGCGACAGGCGCCGATCTCGTGGCCCTTATCACGGGCCGGGCGGGTCCCTCGGTGTGTGGCGTGGCATGGCTGGGCCCGTCGCCGGTGGCGGCCTACAGCGTCACCGAGCAGGTGTGCCTGGCCGCCGGCCAATGGTCGTTCTCTCACGAGCTCGGACACAACTTCGGCGCCAACCACGCGCCCGGCGATGGCGGCGCGCCGCTGCCGCCGGTGCCCTACGCGCAGGGCTACCGCGCCGCTCCGATCCGCACCCTGATGGCCTACGCCGACCCCAGCTTCTACTACCCGCGCATCCTCAATTTCTCGAGCGGCGTCGTGCGCGAGCCCGTGCCAGACGGGCTGCCCACCGGCTCCAGCCTGCAGGACAACGCCCGGCGCCTGAACGAAACCGCGGCCTCCGTGGCCGGCTATCGCATCGTGCCGGTCGCCGCTCCGCCGCCGCCCGAGGCCTTTGCGGCGTCGGTGGCTGGTTCGACCGTGACCCTGACGTGGACGCCCCCGAACCTTGGTAGTGACCTGTCGTCATTCGAAGTGGAAGTCGGCGCCGCGCCCGGGTCGGCCGCCTTCGGCCGCGTCGTGCTCGCGCAATCCCCCGCGACCTTCCCCAACGTGCCAGCGGGGGTGTACTACATGCGTCTCCGCAGCGTGGGTCCCACCGGCGCGAGCGCGCCGTCCGCCGAAATTGTCGCGGTCGTCGCGCCGGCCTGCGCGGCGCCGGGCTTGCCGTCGCTCAGCGCAGTCGTGGGCGGGGGCATCGTGTCGCTGCACTGGTCGGCGCTGGCTGGTTCGAACGCGGCGTCCTATTTCCTCGGCGTCGGCTCCGCATTGGGCAGCGACGACTACGGCGTCTTCCCCATGGGCGCGGCGACAGCCGTGTCAGCGGCCCCACCCGCCGGCACCTACTACGTGCGCGTGGCCGCCGCCAATGCGTGCGGGGTAGGGCCGGTGTCGAGTGCCGTGGCCGTGACGGTGCCCTAGCGCCCGCGGGCCGAGCGATACAATGGCCTCGTCCTCGCGATACGATCCGCGTCGATCACCCCGATGCCTGAGCTGCCACCGCTTGCGTCCCTGTCCCACGACCAACTGACGTCGCTGCTCGCGGCGCACGCCTTCAAGCCCTACCGGCAGTACCGCACCTACTCGCGCAAGGAACAGCTCGCTATTCTGGAGGCCGAAGTGGCCTCCGCTCTGGCGGTGCCCGGCGAGTTCAGCCGCGTCGTGGGCGGCGACGCCCCTCGGGTGGCGGCGGTGGCCCGGCCGCTCGCCTGGGACACCGAGTTCTTTGGCGTGCCCATGGGCCGCATCGACTACGTGCTGGCGACGCCTGATGCCACGCGCGACGACCGCGCCGACGTCGTGCGCGCGGCCTGCGACGCCGCCCGCGCGCACGGCGTCAGACACCTCACCGCGCGCGTCGACGTGGCCGACCTCGACACGCTCGGCGTGCTCGAAGCGCAGGGCTTCCGCGTGATGGACGCGCTCGTCACCTACATCATGCGGCCCGTAAAGGACCCGCCGAGCGACGTGCGCACCGTGGGCCTGATCCGCGAGTCGCGCGAGCGACGATCACGCCGCCATCATCGACATCACGCGCGAGGCCTATCAGGGCTACCGCGGCCGCTTCCACCTCGACCCCCGCCTCTCGCCGGAGCGGGCGGATGCGCTCTACGTCGAGTGGGCGCGGCAGTGCGTGAGCGGCGCCATGTCGGACATCATCCTCGTGTCGGAGGACTCGACCGGACGCCTCAACGGCTACCTCGCCTATCGCCGCCGGCAACCCGCGTCGAGCCTCGGCATGCCGATCTTCGGTGGCGGCCTGGGCGCGTGCCGGCGCGACAGCCCGGGCGCCTACGCCAGCCTGATTCGCGATGCCACCATCTGGTCGCACGCCCGGGGCGGCATGGGCGAGTACCAGACGCAGAACTACAACTTCGCCGTGATTCGCGTCTACGAGGCGGCCGGCGCCCACTACGTGCGGGCGGAGTACACGCTGCATGCATGGCTCGGCTGACGCCGCCGCCTGAGGCTGTGCTAGAATTTCGAGGTTGTCTGGTTCGATTCGGCAACGCGCCCCGGGGTCATTTGGGCGGCTAGCTCAGCTGGGAGAGCGCCGCGTTCGCAACGCGGAGGTCAGGAGTTCGATCCTCCTGCCGTCCACCAACACCCACCCCGGTTCTCCACAACCCCGTATACTGACCAGGTGACTTCCCGTCACTGCTCCTGGGCGCGGCTGTTGGCGCTGGTGTTCGTGGGCGCCACCGTCACCGGCACGCGCCCAGACGTCCGCCGCCGCCAGCGCCGCCGACCTCGCCCGCCGGGTGCAGGCCCGCTACGACACCATTCGCGACTTCGAGGGCGCCTTCACGCAGACCTACGAAGGCGGCGTGCTGCGCACCAAGACGACCGAACGCGGCACCGTGGTCATCAAGCGCCCAGGACGCATGCGGTGGCTCTACACCGCCCCTGAACGCAAGGAATTCGTCTCGGACGGCATCAAGATCTACGCCTACTTCCCCGCCGACCGTCAGGTGATGGTCAGCCCGGCGCCGAGTGGCGCCGACACCACCCCGGCGCTCTTCCTCACGGGCCAGGCCAACCTGGTGCGCGACTTCGACGCCTCGGCCATGGACGTGCCCGGGGCCGCCCCGGAACTGGTCGGCCTGAAGCTCGTCGCCAAGCGACCGGACCCCGATTTCGAGTGGCTGGCGATTGCCGTGGACCCCGCCAGTTTCCAGATCCGGCATCTGGTGGCCCTCGACCGCCAGGGCGGCCGGTCGACCTTCACCTTCGCCAACCTGAAGGAAAACCAGCGCCCGCCCGATACACTCTTCGCGTTCCGCATTCCCAAGGGCGTGGACGTCATCACCAATGGCCGCTAGCCGCCGTCGCGACGCTCGCCTTGCCGCGGTCCGACTTGCCTCGGCCCTGCTGGCCGGGTTGCTGGTGGCCTCGTGCGCCTCCTCGAACGCGCTCGGTCTGGCGCGCGCCGCGGAGCAGCAGCAGGACTACGACCTGGCCGTGGCCGAATACACCAAGGCCGCCCGCGCCCGCCCCAACGACCGCTCGGTGCGCCTGGCGCTCGACCGCGCCAAGATCCGCGCCTCGCAGGATCACTTCGCCCGCGCCCGGCGCCACGCGGCCACCGGCCACACCGAAGAAGCGCTGATCGAGTATCAGCTCGCCGCCGAACTGAATCCCGCCAGCGGCGACATCCAGGACGAACTCCGCACGCTGCGCGCCCAGATGCGCACGCAGGTGGCCCTCGACCGCGGCGGCAAGACCACGCTCGAGGCGCTCATCAAGGACAGCCTCGCCGCGCCGCTGCCCGGCGCCGACGTGCCCAGCGACGTCACCCTGCCCGACTCGCTCATCTTCCGCGACGCCAGCGCCCGCGATGTGTTCACCGCCATCGGCAAGTTCGCCAACCTGAGCGTGATGTTCGACCCCGCATTTCGCGACACGTCGCTCAGCATCGACCTGCGCAAGGCGCCGCTGGCCGAGGCGCTCAACTCGGTCGGCACGGTCACCCGGAACTTCTGGCGCGTCACCGCCCCGCGCACCATCGCCGTCATTCCCGACACGGCCGCCAAGCGCCGCGAGTACGAAGAAGAGATCGTGCGCACGTTCTTCCTGAGCAACGCCGACCTGAAAGAGACCGTCGACGTGCTGCGCATCGTGGTCGACGCGCGCCGGCTGGCGCCGGTCGCCGCCACCAACGCCATCACCATCAAGGACACGCCCGAGCGCGTGGCCGCGGCCGGCCGGATCATCCAGGCCATCGACAAGGCGCGGCCCGAAGTGGTGATCGACGTGGAGCTGCTCGAGGTCGATCGCACGCGCCTGCGCGACTACGGCATGCAGATCGCCTCGCCCACCGAGGCGCCCACCGGGCTCGACGGCCAGGTGAGCGTCGGCGGCGACAGCCTCACGTTGCGCGACCTGCGCAACCTGACGACCTCGGACGTGTTCCTCACGAACCTGCCCGGGCTCTTCTACCGGCTGCTCAAGAGCGACACCAACACCCGCACGCTCGCCAACCCGCAGCTGCGCACCACCGAGGGCATCTCGGCGCAGGCGCGCTTCGGCGAACGCGTGCCGGTGCCGGTCACCACCTTTGCGCCGATTGCCGCCGGCGGCGTGCAGACGCAGCCGATCACCTCGTTCAACTACGAGAACATCGGCGTCAACATCGACATCACGCCGCGCACCCACCACGACGACGACGTGTCGCTGGCCGTGAAGATCGAGGTGAGCAGCATCTCGGGCAGCGGCTTCGGCGGCCTGCCCACCTTCGGCAACCGCTCGATCACCACCGTGATTCGTCTGCGCGACGGCGAGACCAACATGCTCGCCGGCCTGATCCGCGACGAGGAGCGCAAGGTGCTGTCGGGCATCCCCGGCCTGAGCGACATCCCGATCCTGGGCCGGCTCTTTGCGTTCAACCGCACGCAGACGCAGGAGACCGACATCATCCTGACGCTCACGCCGCACATCGTGCGCGTGCTCGATCTGACCGAGGCCGACGTGCGGGCCTTCCGCGTGGGCCGCGACACCGGCACCGTCGGTCATCGAAGCGCCGCTGCCGCCCGCGAACCGCGCACCGGCCGGTGATGCCGGCCAGCCCGCAGGCGCACCTGGTCACCTGCGCCCGCCGTGCCCCTGCTGCGACCCTTGCCGCCCACGCCGTCGCCGGCCTCGCCGGTCAAGCCGCCGCCCGCCACCGCCAGGCCGCTAGAGCGCGCGCGCCGTCACACGCGCGCCACCTGCGCGCCGAGCGACTGCAGACGCTCCACCAGCTGGCTGTAGCCGCGCTCCACGGTTTCGAGCGGCTCGACCCGGCTCTGTCCCGTGGCCGCGAGGGCCGCGCGCGATGAGCGCCATGCCCGATCGGATGTCGCGGCTGTCGAGCGCCTTGCCCTTCAGCTTCGCCGGGCCGGTCACGATGATGCGATGCGGGTCGCACAGGAACAGGTCGGCGCCCATGCCGCTCATCTGCTCGAGCGCGAACAGGCGCAGTTCGTAGAGCCAGTCGTGCACCAGCGTGGCGCCCTCGGCCTGCGTGGCGAGCACCGTGACGAGGCTGACCAGGTCGCTCGGAAAGCCCGGCCACAGCCCCGTGGTGAGGCGGCCCGCGCCGATCAGCCTGCGAGGGCTCCACGATGAGCACGTCGCCCTCCTGCCGGCAGCGCACCGACAGCTTGCGCAGCGTGGCCGTGACCACCTCCATGTCGATGGCGCGCGCGCCGCGAATCTCCACGTCTCCGCCGGTGATGGCCCCCACCACCGCCCAGCTCCCGGCCTCGATGTAGTCGCCGTAGAGCGCCTTGGTGGCGCTGCCGAGGCGCGTGCCGCCCTCGACGCGGATGGTGTGCGAGCCAGCGCCCGTGATGCCCACGCCCATCAGCGACAGGAACTCGCACAGCTCGACGACGTGCGGCTCGCAGGCGGCGTGGCGAATCTCCGAGATGCCGGGCGCAGCGGCCGCCGCGAGCAGCGCCGTCTCGGTGCCGGTCACCGACGCCTCGTCGAGGTAGATCGACGCCGGCTTCAGGCCGTGCGGCACCTCCAGGCGATGCCCGTCGCCGGCGACGTGTTCGGCGCCCATCGCCGTGAGCGCCTCGATGTGCGTGCGAATCGTGCGGCGCGCCGGAAAGTCGCCGCCCGGCGGCGCCACGAACGCCCGCCCGGTGCGGGCCAGCAAGGGACCGAGCAGCAGCACCGAGCCGCGCAGACGGCCGACCAGCGCGCGGTCGGGCTCGTGCGAGGTGACCTCGCGTGCAGCGGATGCGCAGGGTCGGGCTGCCGATGCCTTCGACCTCCGCTCCGAGATCGAGCAACAGGCGCGCCATCACGTCCACGTCGGCAATCCGCGGCACGTTCGTGAGCACGCACGGCTCGGCCGTGAGCAGCGTTGCGGCCATCAGCGGCAGCGCGGCGTTCTTGTTGCCTTCCACGTCCACCACGCCCGACAGGCGGTGGCCCCCTTCGATGATCAGCGTCGACATGTTGGGATCCTACCGGCTACCAGGCGCCGAGCCTGACGATTTCCTCGCGCAGGCTCACGCCGAAGGCGTCGAGCACCCGCGCCCGGCACACGTCGACGAGCGCGGCGATGTCCGCGGCGGTGGCGCGTGCCGTCGTTGACGATGAAGTTGCCGTGCGCCTGCGACACGCGGGCGCCGCCGATGGCGTGCCCCTTCAGCCCGGCGCGGTCGACGAGCGCTCCCGACGACATCGGCATGCCGTCGGGCACGCGGTCGCGTCCCGGCTGCGGATTCTGGAAGATGCAGCCGGCGCTCGGTGAGGCCAGCGGCTGGGTCTGCTTGCGAAAGGCCAGCGAGGCGCGAGCCACGGCACGCAGCGCGTCGGGGTCACCGCCGGGCCGCACCCGCAGAGCCGCCCAGATCGCGATTTCGCCGCTGCGCTGCAGGCGGCTCGTGTCGTAGCCGAACTCCATGCGGTCGTGGGGCACCTGACGCAAGCGCGCCGTCGCGGCCGGCCACCCGCACGCTCTCCACGACGTCGCCGATGTTCGCCTGGCGCCAGTGCGCGTTGCCATAGAGTGCACCGCCCACGGTGCCGGGCGTGCCGGCCCACGCCTCGACGCCAGCGAGGCCGCGCGCCACCGTCCAGCGCACGAGGGCGTTGATGGTCACGGCCACGTCCACGCGCACGATGTCGCGGCCGACCATCTGCATCGTGCCGCCGCGCGGCCGGATCACCAGGCCGCGCACGCCGGCATCGGCGACGAGCACGTTCGAGCCGCCGCCCAGCATCGTCACCGGCATGCCGTGCGCGTGCGCCGCCTTCAGCAGCCGCACGATCGTGTCGCCGTCGTGCGGTTCGACCAGCCAGTCGGCCGGGCCACCGACCTTGAAGGTCGTCAAGCGGCGCCAGCGGCACGTCTGCCTGCACGATGAGATCGGGAAAGCCCGCGCGCAGCACGTCGCCAAACGGGGTCATGCGCCCGGCTCCTCGGGCATCAGCCGCAGCAGCTCGCGTTCACGCGCGATGAGCGCGGCGCGGGCCTCCGCGCGGGTGCATGCGGCGAAGCGCACGACGTCGCCCGGGCCGAGCTGCCCGGCCAGCGGCAGGTCGGCGGAGATCACCGTCGCGATCTTCGGATAGCCGCCCGCGGTCTGCCGGTCGGCCATGAGCAGAATCGGTGCGCCGCCGGCAGGCACCTGGACGGCGCCGAAGGGCACCGGCTCCGAGAGCGGTCCGTCGCTGCGCACGGCCGCCAGCGGCGGCCCCTCGAGCCGGAAGCCCATGCGGTTGGACTGCGTCGACACGCGGTAGACCTCGTGCAGCAGCGTGTCGATCGCCTGCGGGGAGAACCAGGCGTCCTGCGGCCCCAGCATCACCCGCAAGGTCTGGACGAGCCCGGCCGCCGAGGGCGTGACTCGCGGTGTGGAACGCGGCGCGGCCGAGCGGCGCCGACGGTGCCAACGGGCAAGACGTCTCCGCTCACGAGTGCGCGGCCCTCGAGGCCACCCATGCCGCTCGGCAGATGCGTGGCGCGGCTGCCGAAGACCAACGGCGTGTCGATGCCGCCCGCCACGGCCAGATACGCCCGGCTGCCAGCCCGCCGCTCGCCGAAACGGAGGGTGGCGCCGGCCGCCAGCGTGAAGGCGGCCTGATGCGGCGCCGGACAGCCATCCACGGTGAGGGCGAACTCCGCCCCGGCGACCGCGACCACGAGTGCCCGCCCCGCCCGCAGTTCGGGGCCGAGCAGCGTCACTTCGAGCAAGGCCGCCGCGGGCGGATTGCCGACGAGCGCGTTGGCCAACCGATGGGCCACGGTGTCCATCGGCGCCGCTCACCGGCACGCCCAGGGCCTGACTGGCCCCAGCGCCCCAGATCCTGCACGGTGGTGAGCAGCCCGGGACGCACCACGCCGACCGCGGCCGCGCCGCTCACGCCCACGGCCCGCCAGCGTGCGCGTCCCACTCATCGGGCGGCAGCGCGACGAAACGCACGGCGTCCCCCGCCCGCAAGACCGCCGACGGCTGGCGCGCGGCGATCGAACATGCGCCACGGCGTGCGGCCAACCAGTTGCCATCCACCCGGGCTGTCGCAGGGATACACCCCGGTCTGCAGCCCCGCGATGCCGACACTTCCCGCCGGCACGCGCGCGCGCGGCGCCGGCCGCCGCGGCACGGCAATGCTGGCGTCGACCGACCCCAAGTAGGCGAAGCCCGGCAGGAACCCGAGCATGTAGACCCGATAGGTCGGCGCGGTGTGGCGCTGCACGACCTCGTCAGGCGCGCATCCGGCCGAGGCGGCCACGGCCTCGAGGTCGGGGCCATGCACGCCGCCGTAACACACAGGAATCTCCACCACGCGCGCCGCCGGCCCAGGCACGGCCGCCGCGTCCCAGGCGTGCGCCACCACCTGCTCGAGCGCCGCCGCGTCGAAGCGCAGGGGATCGACGTGCACGCCCACCGACGCGAAGCCGGGCACCACATCGCGCACCCCTGGCACCGAGGCGCCGGCAATGGCCTGGGCCAACGCCACCACCCGTGCGTTCACCTCGGGCGCCATGAGCGCGTCGAATTCCACGAGCACGAGCGAGTCCCCGGAGAGATGCAGCCGCGGCCGGCTGAGCGCCGCGGTCACGACAGCGCCTCGAGCAGCTTGACGTGAATGCCGCCGAAGCCGCCGTTCGACATCACGACGACGTCGTCGCCGTCGCCCGCGCGCGCGGCCACGAACGCCACGATCGCGCCCACGTCCGGCAGCTGACGGGCCGACACGCCGGCCGCCTGCAGGTCGGCGATCAGCTCCGATTCCGAGAGCCGCACCCCCTCGGGCAGCGTGCTGCGATAGATCGGCGCGATCACGACTTCGTCCGCGCCGGCGAACGCCGCGGCGAAATCCTGCTGGAACACCCGGCGGCACGACGACGCCGAGCGCGGCTCGAAGACCGTCCACAGGCGATGCCCAGGCCGCGAGGCCGCGCATGGCCGCAATCGTCTCGGCCACAGCCGTGGGATGGTGCGCGAAGTCGTCGTAGACCGTGACGCCGCGCCGCTCGCCCACCACTTCGAGCCGGCGCTTCACGCCGGCGAAGGTGGCGAGTCCCGTGCGAATGGCGGCGGCGCTCAAGCCGCACTCGTGGCCGACGGCCACTGCAGCCAGTGCGTTGCGCACGTTGTGCGCGCCCCGCATCGGCACGAAGAACGCGCCGGCGACGCCGTCGGGCCCGGCCACGTCGAAGCGCGTGCCCTCGCCCTCAGGCGTGAGCGTCGCTCGCCCGCCACGTTGCGCCGGCCGCCAGTCCGAAGGTCTGCACCCGGCAGCGTGCCTGGGCCGCCAGCGCCGCGGCGTCGGGACTGTCGGCCCCGAGCAGCACCAGGCCACGGCCCGGCACGAGCTGCACGAACCGCGCGAAGGCCAGACGCACCGCGTCGAGATCGGGGTAGATGTCGGCGTGGTCGAACTCGACGTTGTTCACGACGGCGATGTCGGGCAGGTACTTGAGGAACTTCGCGGTCTTGTCGAAGTAGGCGCTGTCGTACTCGTCGCCCTCGATCACGAACGCGCGCCCGCGCCCCACCCGGTAGCTGGCGCCGCCGTCGCCGAAGTTCTTGGCGATGCCGCCGACGAGCAGGGACGGATCGGCGCCGCCGCTCGTGAGCACCCATGCCGCGAGCGAGGTGGTCGTGGTCTTGCCGTGCGTGCCAGCGACGACGACGGCGTCGGCATCCCACAGGAACGTGTCGCGAATCGTCTCGGGCAGCGACGCGTAGCGCAGCGATCGATCGAGCACTGCCTCGAGCTCGACGTTGCCGCGCGAAATCGCGTTCCCGACCACCACCAGATCGAGATCGCCCGTGATGTGGCCGGCCTCGTAGCCCGCGAGGATCGGAATGCCCTCGGCAGCGAGGAAGTCGCTCATCGGCGGATACACGTGTTCGTCCGAGCCCTGCACGTCGTCGCCGCGCGACTTGAGCAGGGCCGCGAGCGTGGCCATGGCCGTGCCACAGATGCCGATGAGATGCACCCGGCGCGCCATCAGCAGACCGCGGGCTCTTCGATGGACAGCGCGGCGGCCGCCCCGCCCGTGAGGAGCCGCGCCGACACGCCGAACGGCAACGTGAGCGCCGCGCCAACGGTGTGCCCCGACGGGAACCCGAAGACGACCGGCCCGGGAAAGTGCGCGAAGAGATCGCCGAGCACCGCGCGGGCCGTGGGCCCGCCGCCCGCCTCATCACAGCCCGGGAACGTGCCGAGCACCACGCCGGTGACGTGCCGGAACATGCCCGCCTGGTGGAGCTGCGTCAGTAGGCGGTCGAGACGATAGGGGCGTTCGCCCACGTCTTCGAGAAAGAGAATCGTGGGCTCGCGCGGAATGACACGCGAACGGCGTGCCGAGCAGCGACGCCAGCTGCGTGATCGTGCCGCCCGTCAGCACGCCCGCGGCCTCGCCGGGGCGCAGCACGTCGAGACCGGCCGGCGACAAGGTGCCCATCGCGACCGGCTGGGTCACCGCCGCCATGAACGACGCGCGGTCGTAGCCGGCGTGGCCGCGCGCAAGACGGCCTTCGGCCATCGGGCCGTGGAACGCCACCTGCCCGTGACTCACCTGCCACGCCAGCAGCGCCGTGAGGTCGCTGTAGCCGACGAACACCTTCGGGTCGGCCAGGAGCCAGCGTGGGTCGAGGAGCGGCAAGCAGCTGCTGGCTGCCGTAACCGCCCCGCACCGCCACGATGCCGCGAATCGCCGGATCGCGCCACGCGTCGGCCAGGGCCGCGGCGCGCACGCCGGGCAGACCCGCCACGTAGCCATGGCGGGCCAGCACGCGGTCGTCGTAGACCGGCTCGAAGCCGAGCGCGCGCAGTTCATCGGCGCCGCGCTCGAGGTCGTCGGGCTTCACCGGGCTGGCGGGGGCGACGAGCGCCAGGCGATCGCCCGGCTGCAGCCGGCGAGGGCGGCGCCGCCCCGCGTCGGTCAGGCTCTCGGCGGCCATCACGCGAACACCGCCATCTCCGCCGCTACGATCTGATGCTCTTCGCAGCCGACGACCCGCGCGCCAGGCGCGCAGCCGCTCGCGCATGGGCGCGCCAGTGCCGCCGCAGGAAGCGCGCCTTCACGCGGGCGCTCCGGGCGAGTGCGTCGTCGACGCGGGCCAGCGGCAGCGCCCCCGACTCCACCGCCTTGACCAGCGCCTCGAGGGTGAGCGGCCTGCACGTCGACATTGCCGCTGCACACCAGCAGGGCGTCGCAGCCGGCGGCCACCGCCGCCACCGCCGCCTCGGGCGGGGTCCAGGTCGTGGCGATCGCCTGCATGTCGAGATCGTCGCTGACGACGACGCCGCGGAAGCCGAGTTCGTCACGCAGCAGCCGCAGCACTCGAGGCGACAGGGTCGCCGGCAGGCGTGTCGTCGATCGCCGGCACCACCACGTGCGCCGTCATCACGAACGCCACCCCCGCGGCGATGGCCGCGCGGAACGGCTGCGAACTCGACGGCCCGCAGCCGATCGGGCGCGTGGTCCACGACCGGCAGGTCCGACGTGGGAGTCGACGGTGGTGTCGCCGTGGCCCGGGAAAGTGTTTGCCGCACGCCGCCACGCCGGCGGCCTGCAGCGCCGTGACGATGGCGGCGCCGAGGGCGGACGGCGGTATCCGACATCGGCCGAGAGCGAGCGATCGCCAATCACCGGGTTGTCCGGGTTGGTGTTGAGGTCGAGCACCGGCGCGAAGTCGAGCGTGACGCCGACCGCGCGCAGTTCGCGCGCCAGCGCCTGCGGCGAACCGGGTGGCCAGCTCCACGCGACGGCGCGCGGCCCAGCGTGGCCATCGGCGGCCACACGGTGAACGGCGCGCGCAGCCGCGCGACCCGGCCGCCTTCCTGGTCCACGCTCACCCACGCCGGCCATTCGCCGCCCAGCACTTCGCTCGTGAACGCCAGTTCCAGCACCTGCTCGGGACTCTCGACGTTGCGCGCGAACAGGACCACGCCGCCCAGATCGAACTCGCGCGCCAGCGCGCGCATCTCCACGGTGACCTCGCGGCGCGGGCAGACTTCCGATGAGCAGTTGGCCGATGCGGTGGCGGAGGGGCGCGGGCATTGCGGTGGCAGCATTATAATTCCGCCGTGACCGTTACCGCCTCGGCTCCGACGCGCGTCGATCTCGGCCGGCGGCACCATCGACATCTGGCCGCTCTACCTGTTCCACCCCGGCGCGCAGACCCTCAACGCCGCCATCAGCCTGCGCGCCCGCGTGCGACTCGAGGCGCGGGCCGACGACCGCGTCGTGCTCGTGTCGCGACGATCTGGGCCGGTCGACTGCGCCGCTCGCGTTCGACGACCTGCCCGCCGACACCACGCTGCCGCTGCTGGCCAAGCTCGCGCATGCCTTCGGCGCCCGCGGGGTCACCATCACGACCGGCAGCCAGGCGCCGGCCGGCGCCGGCATTGCCGGATCGTCGGCCCTCAACATCGCGGTGGCGGCGGCCCTCGCCCGCTGGACCGGCCGCGCGCTCGACGACGACGCGCTGCTCGAGGTGGCCAAGAACGTCGAGGCGCAGGTCATCGGCGTGCCGACCGGCCTGCAGGACTACCGCCCCGCCCTCTACGGCGGCATCGCCGCGCTCGAACTCGGCGTGCACGGCGCCCGCCGGGTGGCCCTGCCGGTCGATCCCGCCGCGCTCTCGGCCCGCCTGGTCGTGTGCTACACCGGCGCGCCGCGGCAGTCGGGCATCAACAACTGGGACATCACCAAGCGCCGCATCGACGGTGACACCGACGTGATCGCGCGCCTTCGACGCCATCGTGGCGGCCACGCGCGCGCATGCGCGCGGCCCTCGAAGCCGGCGACTGGGCGGGCGCCGGCCAGTGCCTGGCCGACGAGTGGGCAGACCCGCAAGCAGCTTGCGCCCGGGGTCACCACGCCGGAGATCGACGCGCTCCTCGCGGCGGCGTGCGCGCAGGGCGCGTGGGCCGGCAAGGTGTGCGGCGCCGGCGGCGGCGGCTGCGTGTTCGCGCTGGCTCCGCCCGACGCCACCGACGCCGTGCGGCAGGCGTGGGCGCGGGCCGGCGCCACCGTGCTGGATGCCGTGGTCGACCCGACCGGGGTCGTCGTGACCGAGGAGGAGTGACATGGCCAGCCCGCGCCGTGCCGCCGACGAAATCAAGCAGCTCTACTACGGCGCCACCAAGGCGACCATCGCCAAGGATCTCGAGCGCGCCATCGCGCTGCTCATCTCGCTCGAGTCGGACGAGGCGCGCGAACAGGTCGCCGTCTACATGGACGGCCTGTCGCAGATGCGATCGGAGTGGGCGCGCCACGGCGAAGGCCCGCCAGCGCCAGCCAAGGGCCGCGCCGCCGGCCACGACCCGCCGGCGCTAGCTGGTCGCCTTCACCATCCGCTTGCGGGCCGCCAGGCGCAGCGGCTCCGGCACGTTGCGGTCGACGGCCAGCGCGCGCACGTCGCGGTCGACGAGCCGCTGCATCAGGTTCAGCGACATGGCCACGGGCGTCTTGGGATTCTTCACGAGGCCGTGCGCCACGCCGTAGTTCTTCACCCAGCCGCGATTCTGCGCGATGGCCCGGAGCACGTCGTCGGACACGTTGGCCATCTTCGCGAAGCTCTCCACTTCGGCCATCGTCAGCTTCGGCGACGACAACACGGCCGACGCCACCATCTTGTTGGGATCGCGAATGAGCATGGTGCGCGCTTCACGTGAGCCCTTCATGGCCACGCGCACGCGCTCGACGATGCCCATGTTCTGAATCTGCTGGGTCATCGACTGGTTCGGCGCATCGCCGTCCGCGGCGCCGTCGTCGGCCGTGGCCACCGCCAGCTCGTCGGCGAGGTCGATGAGGGGCGCGTCGCTGTCGCCGTCGGGCACGCCGGCGGAGGGCGCGATGCCGCGGGCGCCGAAGAAGCGGACCAGGTCGGCCGGAGTGTCGGTGCGCGCCAGCACGTCGGCGATCGCCGCCGCCGGGATGGTGGCGAGCGTGCGCTCTGCCCGCTCGCGCACGTCGGCGTCGGTGTCATCGACCAGCATCGCGAAGAGCGCGAGCTGCTCCTGGCCGCGCGGCGCGACCAGCCCGGCGGCGGCGTCCATGCGCACCTCCTTCGGCACGTCGGCGCGGCGGAATGCGTCGACCAGCGGACTCCGGATCCCGACATCCACTAGGCCGACCCTCCACAGATAGGCGACGATCACCAGCAGCAGGGCGGCCACGATCAGGCCGACGACAAGCGGCGGCGACACGCCGGAGAGACGGGTCATGCGCAGCGGCGGAGCCGGCACTGGGCCGACGTGCCGGCCGGGCGGCGGCAGGTGGTCGGGGTGGCGCGCCAGAAAAGTCGAGCAGCGTGGCTTCGGGGTCGAGGCCGATCTCCTTGGCGTAGGCCCGCACGACGGCCCGACGGAAGATGCCCGGCGGCAGCCGGTCCATCTGATTCTGCTCGAGGGCATCGAGCACGCGCACGCCGAGCTTGGTCACGTCGGCGACGTCGCGCAGCGTGCGTCCCGCCGCTTCCCGCGTGGTCCGCAGCACGAGTCCGAAATCGTCAGTCGCCTCCACTACCACCCCTCACTGCACCGCCACACATCGCGTGATCCGTCGGAACGCTCGATCTTAGCTCAGGAGCGTTCCGCCGCACCGCCGGCCACGCGCTCGCAGTTCGGCCATCGCGCGCACCACCGCATCGCCCGCCTGCTCGCCGGCTCGCGGCAGCATCCAGCCGATGGCCGCCAGCCCGGCGGCGCCGGCCGCCGCCACCTGCGGCCAGTCGGCAGCGGTCATGCCCGCCGATGGCGAAGACCGGCCGGCGCACTCGCCGCGACAATCCGCGCCAGACCCGTCATGCCGAGCCTCGGGGTGCCCGCCGCCTTCGACTCGGTGTCGCGCACCGTGCCGGCCACGAAGGCCTCCACGCGTCGCCCGCGCATGGCCACCTCCGCCGCGTCATGCACCGCGCGCGACACCCACGACGCCCGCGGGGAGCCACGGGCGCACGCGCGTCGAGCGGCAGCGAACCGGCCTTGAGGTGCAGATCGACACCCGCCGCCAGCGGCGACGTCGGCGCGATCGTTGACGACGAGGCGCACGCGCCCACGCGCGGCGCGTCCGCAACGTCGCGACGAAGCGCGACCAGCGCGCGCGATCGGCAGGTCGGGCTCGCGCACCTGGAAGAACTCGACGCCGCTCTCACCGGCGGCGTCGACCTGCTCGGTCAGCAGCGCCGGCGCGTCGCCGAGCGGACGCCGCACCGCCGCGCACAGCCGATGCCGGTCGCTGACGATGCCCACGCGCGGACGAGAGCCGTCGCGGCGGTCGCGTCCGCGCCTCGCGCGGGTCACGACGCCGAGCGGCGCCGCACCAGCGCGGACAGCTCCGCCAGCGCGGCGAACAGGTTGACCGCGCCGAGGCCCGTGATCGCCCCGCGCACGTAGTTGTTCGTGACCAGCGCGTTCACCGCCGGCGACAGCTGCGCGAAGTAGTTCCGCTCCCAGTAGGCCGACCAGGGAATCACGATCAGCAGCAAGCCCGCTTCGATGAGCAGCGCGATGATCAGCAGGCGCCGCACCGGGCGCCTACCCGCGGGCCTGCGCGCGGCTCAGCCGGGCGAGCCGGGCGGGCACGTCGCGGTAGCCGCCGGCGTCGGCGTCGAGTTCCCCGAAGACCGCGAGCGCGCGCGCCTGCTCGCCGAGATCCTCGAGCACGTCCGCCAGATCGTAGAGCAGGGCGCGGCCGGCGTCGACCGAGGGCGCCGGCGCTTCGGCGGCGCGTTCGAACCACGCCAGCGCGCCGCTGCGATCGGCCGCGCTCCGCCAGCAGGCGGCCCAGCGTCGAGGCGGCTTCGAACCGCTGGCGCGACGACCGCGCCGCCAGTTCGAGCGACTGGATGGCGTCTTCGATCATGCCCATGTCGCGGTAGGTCAGACCCAGGCGCAGCTGCTCGGCCGCCAAGCCGTCGTCCTGCGGGCGCGCCGCGTCAGCAGGCACCTCTGCGCCCTTGGCCTTGCGCCCCTTGCTGGCCTTGACGGGCGGGTCGTCGGATTCGCCGCTCGAGCGCGTCGGTGAGATCGACCTCGGCCGACGCCGCGACCGGGACCTCGACCACGGGCTCGACCGGCTCGTCGAACGAGAACCCTTCGTTCAGGTCCATCTTGTCGGTGGCCATGAACGGACTGTCGCCGCTCAGGCGGTCGGCGATGATCGCGTCGGGATCCGACTCCCCCAGCATCTCGAGGGCGCGGCGGAAGCGTTCGATGTTGGCGCGATCCCACGGCTCGCGCGCCACGAGGTCTTCGCTGATGATGCGCGCTTCGAGCCCGCGGCCGGCGTCGAGGTAGGCGTCGGCGAGCTGCGCCTGGGCCGAATACATCGTCGCCTCGAGTCCACCGTCGACGCAGATCTCGACGAGCCGCATCAGGGCCACGATGTGCCGGCGCACGCGCGTGACGAACTCGTGCAGGGCGGCCGCGGCGGCCGCGTAGTCGCCATCGGCCACGGCGGCATCGGCCACCGCCTCGATGCCCGGATAGGCGTGGTCGGCGTCGTGCTTCGGCCAGCCGGCAGGCCATGGCGATCGCCGCTTCGCGCTGCGACTTGTCGGCCGCCAGTGCGCTGGCCACGGCGGCGCGGCCCTCGTCGAGATGGCCTTGCCGCAGTTCCGACTCGGCGACGACCATCCACAGCGTGGGGTCGTGCGCCACGACGTCGGCCGTGAGGTAGCGGCGGGCCGTGCCCATGTCGCCGTTGGCGAGATGCGCGCGCACGAGCCGCACCCGCGCATCGACATCGCCGGCGTCCATGTCGGCGACGCGGCCGAGCACGGCGAGCGCTTCGGCATGTTGCCCTGCGCCTTCGAGGGCCGTGGCCAGCTGCCGCAGTTCCGAGGCCGACGAAGCCCACGCCAGGGCGCGGGCGAACTCGCCGCTGGCGATGTCGGCCGCCAGCACGTGGCCGCGCGCGACGTCGTCGGTGGGGTCGAGTTCGAGCAGGTCGCGATAGGCCGACCGGGCCTCGTCGTGGCGGGCTTCCTTCGTGAACCACTCGGCCACGGCGCGGAACTCGCGCACCGCCGTGTCGGCGTCGCCCAGGTCGCGGGCCGCCTTGGCCGCCGCGAAGCGGGCGCTGAAGTCGTCGGGGTCGACCATGCCAAGGCGCACGGCCATCTCGGCCGCGCCACGGATGTTCCCCATCTTGCGGCGACGTTCGCCCACGGCCTGGTAGGCGGCCTTCGCATCGGAGAGCAGGCCCTGCTTGGCGGCGACGTCGCCCGAGCGGATCTGGGCGTACTCGTCGAGCGGCTTGACGCGGATGATCTTCTTGAAGAGCGCGGCGGCCTTCGGATAGAAGCCCTCGTCGGCGAGGTGGTCGGCAATGCGCGTGTATTGCTCCACGCCCTTGTCGAGCTGGCCGGCGCGCACGAACAGGTCGCCGAGCGCGTTGGCGCTGTTCCAGTCGCGCGGCTGCGCCAGTACCAGGGCCTGGTACTCCTCGATGGCCGTGTCCACGCGCCCCAGGCGCAGGGCCTTCTCGGCCCGCTTCAGAGCTCCGTCGCGATCGAATGGCGCCACGTCCGTCCGCCCTCAGTCCAGAGTATCAAACAGCGACGCCGGCTTGAACGAGCGCCGGTGCGCCTCGGAGTAACCATGCCTGGCCACCGCGGCCAGATGTTCGGCCGTGGCGTAGCCCTTGTGCCTGCCGTAACCATACCGGCTATCGGCCCGATGCAGATCCGCCATCAGCCGGTCGCGCGTCACCTTGGCGACAATCGACGCGGCCGCGATGGCCGAACAGCGGCGGTCGCCGCCGGTAATCGCCCGCTGCGCCATGGGCAACCCGTCGAGCCGGAACGCGTCGACCAGCACGAGATCGGGCTGTGGCGCCAGTCCGGACACGGCCCGGACCATCGCCCGCAGCGATGCACGATGGATGTTGTATCGGTCGATCTCGGGAGGATCTGCAACCCCGACGGCCCAGGCGATGGCTCGGCGGCAGATGGCGTCGTGGAGGCGTTCCCGGGCGGCCGCCGTGAGCACTTTCGAGTCGGCCAGGCCGGGAATGTGGCGGGCGGGGTCGAGCACGACGGCGCAGGCGAGGACGGGACCGGCCAGGCAGCCGCGTCCCACCTCGTCCACTCCGGCGATCAGGCCGAAGCCGAAGCGCCGGTAGAGATTCTCGATCGTGCGCCGGGCGCGGGCTTTCGGCATGGCCCCAGGCGCAGATCGGCTGGCGTCAGGCCTGGGGGGCCTTGCGGACGTCCTTGCGGACTTCCTTCATGCGGGCAGCCTTGCCCTTCAGATCGCGCAGGTAGAAGAGCTTCGCGCGCCGCACCTTGGCCGACCGCAGGATCTCGATCTTCTGGATGACCGGCGAGTGCAACGGGAAGATGCGCTCGACCCCCTGGCTGAACGACACCTTGCGCACCGTGAACGACGCGCGCGTGCCGCCGCGGCGCATGGGCGATGACGATCCCCTCGAAGATCTGGATGCGTTCCTTGTCGCCTTCCTTGACGCGCACGTGCACCTTGACGGTGTCGCCGGGCTGCATGGCCGGCCGAACCATCGTCTGCTTCTGTTCCAACATCTGAATTGCGTCCATCGTTCCTAGCCGCTCCCTTCGTCGCCTGCCGTGGCGCCGGGGATCAGGTCGGGCCGTCGCGCGCTCGTGCGCGCCCTGGCCGACTCCCGTCGCCATGTCTCAATCGCCCCGTGGTGCCCCGAGAGCAGCACCGGCGGAACCTCCCGCCCCCGCCACACGGCTGGCCGTGTGTAGTGCGGGTAGTCCAACTGCCCGGCCGAGAACGAATCCTCGCTCACCGACCGCGCATCGCCGACGACGCCGGGCACCAGTCGCGCCACCGCGTCGAGCATGACCAGTGCCGGCAGTTCACCGCCGCTCAGCACGTAGTCGCCAATCGACCACTCCTCGGCGCCGACCGCCGCGCCCAGGCGCTCGTCGATGCCTTCGTAGCGCCCGCACAGCCAGGTCACGTGACCGGCCGCCGCCAGCCGCGCGGCCGCCGCCTGGTCGAAGCGCTTACCGGCCGGCGTCGTGACGATCACCATGCCCGCCGACCCGCGCGCCGCCCTGATCGCCGCCACCGCCATGAACAGCGGCTCGGCTTTCATCACCATCCCCGGACCACCGCCAAACGGCACGTCGTCGACGACGTGATGCTTGTCGGTGGTGAACGAGCGCAGGTCGTGGACGACGATGTCCAGCAACCCGCTCGTCCTCGCCCGTCCCACCACGCCTTCGGCGAGACCGGCTTCCACCATCTTCGGGAAGATCGTGACGATGTCGAAGGTCACGCCGCCCTCCCGTGTCTTCTGGCTATCCCCGCCACGCCCCATTGGCGTCGAGCAGTCCTTCCGGCGGCGTCACCACGATACGCCGCGCCCCGATGTCCACCGCGCAGAACGCCTGCACGAGCGGCACCAGCACCTCGCCGCCGGCCGCGGCAATCACCAGCCGCACCGCCTCGCCGTCGCCGTCGACCCGGCTCA
This sequence comes from uncultured Acidobacteriota bacterium, assembly GCA_963814395.1. Classification (GTDB taxonomy): domain Bacteria; phylum Acidobacteriota; class Vicinamibacteria; order Vicinamibacterales; family UBA2999; genus CADEFD01. The sequence goes on along the minus strand of CAWFCS010000013.1, from coordinate 71,946 downwards.
CCAGACCGACGCGCGAGCCGTCGGCCGTGCGCACCTCGCACCCCACCAACTGGTGGTGGTAGTAGACGTGCGCTGGCAGCGGCGACACCGTCGATGCCGGCACCCGCAACTGCCACCCGGCGAACCGTTCCGCGCCGGTCATGTCGACGACTCCGGCAAATCGCACGATCGGCCGGCCGAGGTGGGCCCGAGACTGCTCCACTGTGAGCGCCTCGATGGCGCCACCGGCGGCCGGACGGGCCCACACCGTGGCGCCCTCCGCAAACCGTGTCTCCGGGAAATCGGTCGTCGCGTTGACGAGCACTTCCCCCTTCGTGCCCCGCGCCCGCGCCACCACCCCGACGAGCAACATCTCGTCCCAGGCGGCCGCCGACGGCTCAGCGCCGTCCAGACGAGTCGCGGATGTCGAGTTGGATTTTCTGCCCATCCACGTCGGCCGCGGCCGCCAGCAGTTGCCGGAGCGCCGCCGCGGTGCGGCCTTGCCGGCCGATGACCCGGCCGAGATCACCGGGCGCGACGTGCAGCTCGAAGTGCAAGCCGCCGCGCCGTTCGCCCTGCACCACTTCCACGGCGTCGGGCTCGTCGGCGAGCGCCCGCGCCACGATCTCCACGAGCGATTTCAGATCAGCCACGATGGCGCTCCGTTACGCCTGCGGCGCAACCGCCGCGGCCTCGACCACGGGCGCGGCGCTCAGGTCGCGCGTCACGTGCTTGGCCAGCAGCGTGCGCACGGAATCCGACGGGCGCGCGCCCTGGGAGATCCAGTGCGCGATGCGCTCGCGGTTCACGTCCACCACCGACGGCTTGGTGCGCGGGTTGTAGAAGCCGAGGGTCTCGAGCACCCCGCCATCGCGCGGCGAGCGCCGCTCGGTGACGACCACCCGGTAATGGGGACGCTTCTTCGACCCCGTGCGGCGCATGCGAATAACCAACATAAGTAGTGTCCTCGTCCTCACCAGCCGGACATCCGGCTAGCGCATCAGGCTGTACGGCCCTTTTTTCTTCCGCTTCTTGGGGGCCTCGGGCACCGTTTCGCCCGTCATCTGCCCCACCATCTTCAGCATCTTCCGCATCTCGGCGTACTGCTTCAGCAGGCGATTCACGTCTTCGACCGACGTGCCGCTGCCCTTTGGCAATCCGCTTGCGCCGGCTGCCGTCGATCACCTCGGCGTGCTCGCGTTCCTCGAGCGTCATCGAGTTGATGATCGCCTCGACGCGGCCGAGTTGCTTCTCGTCGGGCTTGTTCGCGCCCAGGTCCTTCATGGCGCCCATGCCCGGCAGCAGCTTCATGATGTGCTCGAGCGGGCCCATCTTGCGGATGGTGCGGAGCTGGTCACGGAAGTCGCCGAGGCTGAACGTGTTCTTGCGGATCTTGTCTTCGAGCGTGGCCGCGTCGGCGCCGTCGATGACCTGCTTCGGCCTTCTCGATGAGCGACAGCACGTCGCCCATGCCCAGCAGCCGCGAGACGAAGCGGTCGGCATGGAAGGGGTCGAGGTCTTCGAGCCGTTCGCCGGCGCCAACGAAGGCAATCGGCACGCCCACCACCGACACCACCGACAGCGCCGCGCCGCCGCGCGAATCGCCGTCGATCTTCGAGAGCACGATGCCGCTCACGCCGATCTGGCGATTGAACTCGCCGGCGCTCTTGATGGCGTCCTGGCCGGTCATCGCGTCGGCCACGTAGAGCAGGTCGGTGGGCGTGACCGCGCCCTTGATGGCCACGAGCTCGCGCATCAGCTCGTCGTCGATATGCAGGCGGCCGGCGGTGTCGACGATGACGACATCGCAGCCGGTATTGCGGGCTTCGACCATGGCGCCGCGCGCGCGCGACACGGGATCGAGATTGCCGGCGGGGTTGAACACGCGCACGCCGGCCTTGGCGCCGACGACCGACAGCTGTTCGATGGCCGCGGGACGGCGCACGTCGGTGGAGACCACGACCGGATGCCGGCCCTGCTTGGCCAGCATGCAGCGCCAGCTTGCCGGTGGTGGTGGTCTTGCCCGAGCCTTGCAGGCCGAGCATCAGGATGACCTTCGGCACCGGGCCGCCCACGCTCAGGCCGCCCTTGGCATCGCCGAAGAGACCCAGCAGTTCGTCGCGCACGATCTTGACGACGTGCTGGCTCGGGGCTGAGACTGGCCTGCACGGCCGCGTCACTCGCCTTGTCGCGCACCCGATCGACGAACGCCTTGACGACCTGCAGGTTGACGTCGGCCTCGATCAGCGCGACCCGGATCTCGCGCAGCACGCGTTCCGTCGTCTCTGGCGTGAGGCGCACCTCGTTGCTCAGCGACTGGAAGACGTCTTGGAGTCGGGTGCTCAGGGCGTCGAACATGGCTCAGGGCGGCCGAGCGGACTCGGCACAAACCTTTATTCTACTTGAGGTTCAGAGGAAGGGTCAAACCGTGGCTCACACCTTGGTGAGCCGATGCCCCAGCTTCATCTTTTTCGTCCTCAGGTAGCGGCGGGTCGTGTCGGAGGGCGTCATCTCGAGCGGCGCGGTGGCCACCACGGACAGGCCATAGCCCTGCAAGCCCACGAATTTGCGCGGGTTGTTGGTGAGCAGGCGCATCGTTCGCACTCCGAGGTCCCGCAGCACCTGGGCGCCGATGCCGTAGTCGCGCTGGTCGGGCTTGAAGCCGAGCCGCTCGTTGGCCTCGACCGTATCGAGCCCCTGATCCTGGAGCTCGTAGGCGCGGATCTTGTTGGCGAGGCCGATGCCCCGGCCCTCCTGGTTGAGGTACAGGAGCACGCCCCTGCCCTCGGCGGCGATGGCCGCCATGGCGGCGTCGAACTGCGGCCCGCAGTCGCAGCGCAGCGAGTGGAAGACGTCGCCCGTGAGGCACTTGGAGTGCACGCGCACGAGCACGTCCGCGCCGGTGCCGAGGTCGCCGCACACGAGCGCCACATGCGTTTCACCGTCGAGCGGGCTCTCGTAGGCATGGATGCGGAAGGGGCCATGCACGGTCGGCAGGCCGGCTTGCGCCACCCGCGTGACCAGCCGCTCGTGACGCATCCGGTACTGGATGAGTGAGGCCACCGTGATGAGCGGCAGCCCGTGCTTCCGGGCGAACTTCACCAGATCGGGCACGCGCGCCATGGTGCCGTCGGCCTTGGCGATCTCGCAAATGACCCCGGCCGGGTAGAGCCCCGCGGCGCGGGCCAGGTCGACCGCCGCTTCCGTCTGCCCCGCCCGCACCAGCACGCCGCCGTCGCGCGCGCGCAGCGGGAAGACGTGGCCCGGCCGGGCGAGGTCCGCCGGCTGGGTCTTGGGCTGAATGGCCGTGAGAATCGTCGTGGCACGGTCGAGCGCCGAGATGCCCGTGGTGACGCCGCGCCGGGCCTCGATGCCGACGCAGAACGCCGTATCGAAGGCGGTGGTGTTCCGGCCCGCCGGCACCTGCAGCGGCACCTCGAGCGCGTCGAGCCGATCGGCGGTCATCGGCATGCAGATGAGGCCGCGGCCGTGCGTCATCATGAAGTTGATCACCGCCGGCGTGATCTTCTCGGCGGCAATGGTGAGGTCGCCCTCGTTCTCGCGATCTTCGTCGTCGACGACAATCACCATCCGGCCCTTGCGGATGGCGTCGACCGCCTCTTCGACCGGCTGCGAAGGGGCTGCGCGGCGAACGCGGCGGACGGGACGCAGCCCGCGGCGACGGAGTGGGCGCGAGCTTCTTCGCGGAGGCGCGAGGGCGGGGGGCGGTCTTGGCCATCATGGATCTCGCTCAGCGCCGCCGCAGGTCGGTGAGGCCGGCAATCTCGGCCGCGCGCACCACGTACTTGCCGAGCACGTCACATTCGAGGTTCACCTTGTCGCCGGCCTTGAGCTCGCCCAGGGTGGTGTGCTCCCAGGTGTAGGGCACGATCATCAGGTCCAGGCGCCGATCGTCGAGGCCCGCCACGGTGAGGCTCACCCCGTCCACCGTCACGCTGCCCTTGCGGATGAAGAGCGACGCCAGTGAAGGTGGGTAACTCACGGTGAGCCAGTGGCTCTCGCCCTCGGCGCGCACGTCTTCGATCACGCCGACGCCGTCGACGTGGCCGAGCACGAAGTGGCCGCCCAGCCGGCCGTCGACGCGCAAGGGCCGTTCGAGGTTCACCCGCTGACCACGGGCCAGAGCGCCGAGCGTCGTGACGCGCGCCGTCTCGGGACCGATGTCCGCGTGAATTTCGCCCTGAGCGACGACCAGCGCGGTCAGGCACGCGCCGCTTACCGCGACGCTGTCGCCGGGCTGCGTGTCGGCCGCCATGGCCGTCTCGATCCGCACCCGGTATCCGCCGGCCGCCGGCTTCACTTCGGCCAGGCGTCCCACTTGCTCAACGATTCCAGTGAACATCGGCCTCGATCCAGACGTCTTGCCCGCACGGCTCCGACCTGAGCCCGGTCAGGCGCTCCCACGGCACCGGCAGTCCATCGAAGAGTGGCACACCGCCGTCGCCGAGCGCGTCCGGCGCGACGATGAGATGCAGGCGATCGACGAGCCCCGCCTCCCAGAAACCGCGGTGCAGCCGCCCTCCGCCTTCGACCAGCAAGGCGTGCACCTCGTGGCGCACGAGCTGCCGGCAGGCATCGTCGAGCGACGCCGCGCCAAGGACCACCACGCCGCCGGCCTCGAGTTCGCCGACCCGCCCGGCCTGCGCGGTCAGCGCCGCGGCCGAGGCGACCATTATGACCCGGCCGTTCCCGGACGCGCGCAGCACTCGGGCCGACCGTGGCGTGCGCGAGGGCGCGGTCGAACACCACGCGCGTATAGGGCCGGGCCGCGCACGACGTCGCGCACGGTCAGCTCCGGATCGTCGACGAGGATGGTGCCGACCCCGACGGCAAGGGCGTCGGTCGCGGCGCGCAACAGTTGCGTGCGACGCCCCGCCTCGGCACCCGAAATCTGCGTGCGCCGTCCGGGCGCGGCGGCGATGCGGCCGTCGCGACTGGCCGCCGCCTTCAACACGATCAGCGGCCGCTGGTGCTCGTAGGCCATCAGGTAGGCGGCGTTGAGGCGGCGCGCCGCCCGCTCCTCGAGGCCGACCTCCACTGTGAGGCCGGCTTCGCGCAGTTCGCGCACGCCGTGGCCCGCCACTTGCGGAAATGGGTCGAGGGTGGCGGCGACCACGCGCGACACGCCCGAGGCCAGAATCCGGCGGGTGCAGGGGCCGGTGCGGCCGGTGTGGCAGCACGGCTCGAGGGTCACGTACAACGTGGCACCGCGGGCGCGGCTGCCGGCGGCATCGAGCGCCACCACCTCCGCGTGCGGCAGGCCGGCCCGTTCGTGGAACCCCTCGCCCACCACGACGCCATCGCCGTCGACCACGACCGCCCCGACCACGGGGTTCGGCACGGTGGCCCCCTGGGCCCGCGCGGCGTGGAACAGGGCGCGCCGCATCATGCCGAGGTCGTCTACCACGATGGCCGGAAGAGAGCGTCCACGTAGGTCTCGGCGGAAAACGGCAGCAGGTCGTCGATGCTCTCGCCCACCCCCACGAACCGGATCGGCAGCTTCAGCTCGTGGGCGATGGCGATGGCAATCCCGCCCTTGGCCGTGCCGTCGAGCTTGGTCAGCACCACGCCCGTCACCCCCGCCGTGGCGGCGAACTCGCGCGCCTGCACGAGTCCGTTCTGTCCCACGGTCGCATCGAGGACGAGCAGCACTTCATGCGGAGCGCCGGGCACTTCGCGCTCGGTGATGCGCCGGATCTTGTCGAGTTCGGCCATCAGGTTCACGCGCGTGTGCAGCCGGCCCGCCGTGTCGATGAGCACGGTGCCCATGCTGCGCGCCTTCGCCGCCGCAAGCGCGTCGAACACCACCGCCGCCGGGTCCGAGCCCTCCTGCGCGCGCACCAGGTCCACCCCTGCCCGCGTCGCCCACACCTGCAACTGATCCACGGCCGCGGCGCGGAAGGTGTCGGCGGCGCAGATCAGCGTCTTCTCGCCGTCGAGCCGCAGCCGGTTCGCCAGCTTGCCGACCGTGGTGGTCTTGCCCGTGCCGTTCACGCCGACGATGAGCACGACGCGGGGCCCGGTCGGGGGACGGCGCAGCGGCGGTCTCGGCGCCGGCGAAGACCTCCCGCAATTCCGCCGTGAGCAGGCCGCGCAGACTCTCGCCGCGCCGGTGCCTGGCGCGTACGCCGTCGAGCAGCCGGGCGGTGGCCGACAGGCCGACGTCGGCGCTGAGCAGCAACTCTTCGAGGGCCTCGACCGTGTCGACGTCCACGCCGTCCGACTGGCGGTCCGGCGCATCGGCGCGCCGCACGATCTCGTCGAACCGCTGCGCCAGCCGCTCGGCCGTGCGGGAGAGTCCCTGCGTGAGTTTGTCGAACAGGCCCATCAGCGCGATCTTAGCAGGCCCGGCGCTGGCCCCGCTGCGACGGCAAGGGCTGCCGGGACGCGGGCGTCAGCTCTGGTCGTCGGCCTCGGCCCGTTGCCGACGACCCATCAGCTCGCTCACCGCGGCGGCCGGACCCACTCGTCCACCGAGCAGCGCGTCGACCTGCGCCGCGATCGGCAGCTCCACGCCATGGGCCGCGCCCAGGGCCAGGGCCGCATGGGTAGTGCGCACGCCTTCGGCCACCATCTTGGTGCTGGCCACGATGTCGGCCAGTCCGCGGCCGCGTGCGAGTTCGATGCCGACGTGGCGATTGCGGCTCAGCTGTCCGGTGCACGTGAGCACCAGGTCGCCCATGCCGGCCAGACCCGCCAGCGTCTCGCGATCGCCGCCCGCGGCCACGGCCAGACGCGACATCTCGGCCAGCCCGCGCGTGATGAGCGCCGCCTGCGCGTTGTGACCGAGCCCGAGGCCCTCGACCACGCCGGCGGCAATCGCGATCACGTTCTTGAGGGCGCCGCCCAGTTCCACGCCGATGACGTCGGTGCTGGCATAGAGCCGCAATGCGCCGGAGCGGAACTCCTCCTGCACGTGCCGCACGGCGCCGGCGCTGGGCGACGCGACGACGACGACCGTCGGCATCTGGTGCGCGAGCTCGCGGGCAAAACTCGGCCCCGACAGCACGGCCACATCCGCGACACGCCGGCCATTCCTCCGCGATCACCTGTGACATGCGCAGCAACGACCCATCCTCGAGGCCCTTGGTGGCGCTCAGCACGACCGCCGCCGGATCGACGTGCGGCTGCGCCTGGCGGAGCACGTGCCGCATGCCGTGCGAGGGCACCGCCACGAGCACGAGCTGCGCGTCCAGCAAGGCGTCGGGCAGGCTGGCACCGGCCGAGAGCGTTGGCGGGAACGGAATGTCGGGCAGGTAGACGGCATTGGCCCGCCGGAGCTCCATCTCGGACGCGAACGCGCGATCGCGCGCCCACAGGCGCACGTGATGCCCGATGCGCGCCAGATGAATCGCCAAGGCCGTGCCCCAACTGCCCGCGCCCAACACCGCGACACTACGCACGCTCGCCTCCTCCATCGCGCCGTCCGAAGCGGCGCTCGGTGCCTCGCCACAGGCGCCGCAGGTTCGGTCGGTGCCGCCAGACGATGAGCGCGGCCGCCACCAGGCTGCCCGTCACCACGGCGCGTGAGGCGCCCAGCGCCGCAGCCGCCACGGGCAGCGTGGCCGTCGCCACGACCGAGCCCGACCGACACGAGCCGCGTGGTGGCCGTGGTGACGAGGAACGTCGCCACGGCGCACAGCGTCGCCAGCGGCGCCAGGAGTGCGAACACCCCGCAGGCCGTCGCCACACCTTTGCCGCCGCGACCGCGGAGCCATACGGGGAACATGTGACCGGCCACGGCCGCGACGCCGGCCGTGACCGAGTCGGCGTCGGATGACGCCACGCGGCCGGCCAGTGCCACCGCCGCGAGCCCCTTGGCCACGTCGACCGCCATCACGAGCGAACCCAGGACCGGCCCGGAGACGCGCCACATGTTCGTGGCCCCGACATTGCCGCTGCCGACGCGCCGCAGGTCCACGCCCGCCCAGTGCCGGGCGGCGAGATAGCCGAGCGGCAGCGAGCCAATCAGATAGCCGAGCAGCACCGACGATGACCGTCATGGCCCGGCTGCCGTCGTGCAGATAGCGGCGCAGCATGTCGAGGACGGTGCTGGCCGACAGCGACTTGATGACGAGCGCGGTCGCCGGTGAAGCGCGCCGTGCGCACGACCGGGCCGCGCGCACCGGCCACGGCCAGGCACACGGTGCCGACGGGCTTCTCTGCGCTGCCGCCGCCCGGCCCGGCGATGCCCGTCACCGCGACCGCGATCTCGACGCCGGCCCGGCGCCGCAGCCCCTCGGCCATCGCCACCGCCACCGGTTCGCTCACGGCGCCGTGCGCCGTCGATGAGGTCGGGCGAGACGTCGAGGTCGGCCACCTTCGCGCGATTGCTGTAGGCGACCACCGCCCGGTCGACGTAGTCGCTGCTGCCACTGACGTCGGTGAGCCGCGAGGTCACGAGGCCGCCGGTGCACGACTCGGCCACGGCCAGCCGCCACCCGCGCGCCCGCAGACAGATCGCCGATGACCTGTTCGAGCACTGCGGCCATCGCTGCTCACGAGCGTCGTCGCCGAGCGCCGCCGCGAGCGTTGCGACGGCTGCCGCCAATCGAGCGTCGAGCGCCGCCCGGTCCGGACCGTGCGCCGTCAGGTGCAACTCCACCTGACCGAGGCTGGCGAGAATGGTCGTGTGCACCGGGATTGGCTCGAGCCGCCACGGCGCGTAGAGGGGCTGCACGCGCTCGTCCACCCACGACTCGCTGCGGCCGCCGACCACCACCGATCGCTGCGCCGTCTGCCCGGCTCCCCAACGCGGCGCCACATGGCTGGCCACGACTCCGTCGAGCATCGGCTGCATCTCGCGCGGCGGGCCGGGCAGCAGCACGACTGCGCGCTCGCCGGCGGGAATCCACAACCCCGGCGCCGTGCCGCGACGATTGGCCAGGATGCTGCCGCCCTCGGGCACCAGGGCCTGGCGGCGATTGATCTCGGGCATCGTCGAGCCCGCGGGCCTGGAACCGCTCGCGAATCGCTGTGACGATCTCCGGTACCTCGTGCAGCGCCAGCCCCAGCACGTGGGCCGCCGCGTCACGCGTCCGGTCATCGTCGGTCGGGCCCAGCCCGCCCGTGCACACCACCAGATCGGCGCGCGCGTGCGCGTGCCGCGAGCGCCGCCACGAGCTCATCCCAGTCGTCGCCCACCACCGTGGTGTAGGCCACCGTTCAGGCCGTGCCGCTGCAGCACGCGCGCGATGTAGGGCGAGTTGGTGTCGGTGCGACCCAGATTCAGCAGCTCACTGCCGACGGCCACGATCGCCGCCGTGGCTGGACGTGCCGCGGCCGTCACGACAGCCACGCGGGCAGCAACCACACGAGCAGCGCCAGCCCACCCCAGGCATACCCGCCGGCGGCCAGGTCGTCGAGCATGATGCCCCACCCGCCGTGACACGCTTCGAGTTGCCGGGCCGGTGGCGGCTTCACGATATCGAAGACGCGGAACAGCACGAAGCCGGCGAGCGCGGCGGGCCAGGTGAACGGCGCTGCCACCATGGTGACCAGCATGCCCATCACCTCGTCGATCACGACCGGACCCGGGTCGGTCATACCCAGGTGCCGCTCCGCCTGCGTCGCTGCCCACGCGCCCATCACGAACACCGCCGTCGCGGCCGCCAGCTCGATCGCGAGGCCCGCGCCGGTCGCGCGCATCGCCGCCCAGAGCGCCAGACCCACCGCCGACCCAACGGTGCCCGGCGCGATCGGAAAGAATCCGGTGAAGCCCGCCGTCGCGATCGTCAAGGCAACGCGCGCCATCACGACGCGACCTTCACGACCCGCGTGCGGGCCGCGAAGTCGTGGAGCGCCCGGCCGTCGGCACGCACGAGCGCGGGCAGGAAGCCGGCCCCGATCGCCGCCGCGCCAACCAGCGTTACCGCGACGCGCACGGCGGCATCGCCCGGCGTGAGCCCACCCGACAGTGGCACCACCCGCAGGCCCATCGCCATCTTCCCCAACGTCTGTCCGCCACTCGCGGTGAACACCGCCAGGTAGGCCACGTTCAGGCCCAGCAGGAACGCCCCGAGGGGCACGAGCGGCAGGGTCGCGGCCTCGGCCACCTGCACCCCCGCGAGCTGGGCCGTCAGGTAGACCACCGCGAGATCGATGCCGGCCAGCACCACGACGTCGACCGTCGCCGCCGCCAACCGCGGCCCTGCGGACGCCACTTCGTTCACGTCCTCCGCAGGGTCGGTCGTGGCCACGACGTCGGGTTCCGCCTCGAGCAGCGGGGCCGCCACGCGGCGCAGCACCTGCGTGGTCGATCGGCTCCGCGGCCGTTCGGACGCGCGGCGCACGGCCAGCGGTGTGCGGGCCGGCGGGGGCGGCGTCTCGTGCACGAGCACGGGAAACACCGGCGCCCGCAAGGGCAGGTCCTGGAAGGGCTCATCCGGCGCTGCTGGTTCGAAGGCGGGCTCCGAGGCCACGCGTTCGGCGCGCGCCGCTGCCGGCATGAAGGGGCGCGCCTTGGGCTCGTCGGATCGGTCCGCCAGCGCCGCAGCGGCCGGCGCCGTTGGCAGCAGCGAGAAGTCGTAGCCGCAGTGGCGGCATCGATCGGTCTCCTCGAAGCCGACGTAGGCGCACTTCGGGCACTTCATGGGAGACGCTCCGCGCCACTCGACGACAAGCCCGCGGTGGCCTGCAGCAGTTCGTGCTGCACGCGCCCACGGAGCACCTGTGCGTCGCGGTAGTGCACGTCGCCCGGGTCGAGCTGATCGAGGGCCGCGAGGGCGTCGGCCAGTTTGCCGGCACGGTAGAACGCCTCGGCGCGCGCCAGGTAGGCTTCTGACGCCGCGGGCACGGGCAGCGGCGACGCCGCGGTGTCGAAGGTGGCCACCGGCGCGCCGGCCTCGGTCTCCCCATCGGCGCGAGTCAGCACCAGGGCCGCGACGGCGATGGCCGCGACGACGACCAGCACGGGCCCGAGTCTGAGACGGGACGGCACCTCGCCGGTGACCACGCCGGCCTGACGCCACCGGCCCAACAGGGGCGCCACCGTCGTCGGCGGGGTCGAGGAGAAATCGAGCAGACCGATCCGGTGCAGCACTGGCAGGGTCTGCTCGTGCGGAGCGCCGCGTTCCGCCGCCGCCGTCAACAGGCGCCGCGCGCGCTCCACGTCGCCGTCATCGAACGCCTTCAGCCCCTCGTGCACGAGGCCTTCGGTCTCGCGCTGGCGTTCGCCTTGCGCGCGCCGCGCGCGATCGATGTAGGCGCGCGCGCGATCGTTGGTGCGATCGAGGAACAGCACACGCGTCCAGATGTTGACCGCCTGCTCGAGGCGTCCGGCGAAGTAGTCATCGAGCCCCGACACCAGGAGCTGCTCGATACGGGCGTCCCGCTCCACATCGGAGAGAGCCTCAGCGGCTGGCGCATCACCGTGCCTGGGGTCCGTCATGTCCGCAAGTCGCTGCGCAGTATAGCACTCCGCTGCCGCCACACGGGCTGTGGTACAACGCCGCGATGCCTCTGCTCGAGTGCGTGCCGAACATCAGCGAAGGGCGAAATCTCGCCGCCATCGGGCGTATCGCCGAGGCGGTCGCACGGGTGCCCGGCGTGCGCCTGCTCGACCGCCACTCCGACGCTGTCCACCACCGCACGGTGCTCACGCTGGTCGGTGCGGCAGAACCGCTCCGGGCCGCCGTGATCGCCCTTTTCGCCGCCACGCTCATCGACGTGGACATCAGCGCGCACCGCGGGGCGCACCCGCGCATCGGCGCAGTCGACGTCGTGCCGTTCGTGCCGCTCACCGGGGCCACCATGGCCGACGCCGTCACCGCGGCGCGGACCACCGCGGCTGAGGTCGCCGCCCGCTTCGAGGTGCCCGTGTACCTCTACGAGGCGGCCGCGACGAGAGCCGGGCGGCGCGCCCTGCAGGACGTGCGCCGCGGCCAGGTCGAGGGACTCGCCGCCAAGCTGCGTCACCCTGAGTGGCAACCGGACTACGGACCGGCCGTGCCCCATCCTCGCCTCGGGGCGGTGGCCATCGGCGCGCGCTGCCTCCTCGTGGCCTACAACATCAATCTCGCGACCACCCGCGTCGAGATCGCGTCGCGCATCGCTGCCGTGGTGCGCGAGAGTTCGGGCGGCCTGCCGTGCGTGAAGGCGATGGGCCTCGCGCTGCCCGACCGCGGTCTGGTGCAGGTCTCGATGAACCTCACCGACATCGACCGCACGTCGATGGCGGACGTCTTCGAGGCGGTGGTGCGGGAAGCCGCGCGCGACGGCGTCGAGGTGGTCGAGAGCGAGGTCGTCGGCCTGGTGCCCGCCCGGGCTCTGGTGAGCGCCGCCACGCGCTTCTTGCGGCTGCCTCACTTCACGGCCGATCGACTGCTCGAGACGCGCCTCGAGCCGTAGGCGCTCAGGCGCGTGTCGGTCGCACACCACGTGCTCGGTCGGCCGCCGGGCTATTCCGCGTCGCGCCGTGACGGCGCGATGCCGAAGGCGCGCATCTTCTTGTAGAGGTTGCTACGCTCCACGGCCAGCGCATCGGCGGTGCGGGAGATGTTGCCCTGGTGCGCCGCCAGCACCTGCAGGATGTAGTCGCGCTCGAACCGGTCGCGGGCGTCGGCCAGGGGCAGCAGCGGCTTGTCGGACGCGCCGCTGGCCGGCGCCGGGACACCGCCGCCGTCATCGATGAAGCCCACGTCCGACCCGGTGATGGTGTCGGCGTGCACCATGATCAGCAGCCGCTCCACGACATTGTGCAGCTCGCGCACATTGCCAGGCCAGGCGTGGCGCTGGAGCCGCGACATCGCTTCAGGCGCGAAGCGCTTGACGCGCCGCCCGTATTCAGCCGCCAGCGTGGCCATGAAGTGTTCCGCCAGCCGCGGCACGTCGTCGGTCCGATCGCGAAGGGGCGGCACGAAGATCGGCACGACGTTGAGGCGGAAGAAGAGGTCTTCGCGAAAGCGGCCGGCCCGGATCTCTTCCTGCAGGTCCTTGTTGGTGGCGGCCACGACCCGCACGTCGACCCGCACCGTGGAGGTGCCGCCGACCGGCTGGATCACCTGCTCCTGCAGCGCACGCAGTACCTTGGCCTGCGTCTTGAGGCTCATGTCGCCGATTTCGTCGAGGAAGATCGTGCCGCCGTGCGCGTGCTCGAAGCGGCCGCGGCGATCGGCCACCGCGCCGGTGAAGGCGCCCTTCGTGTGGCCGAAGAGCTCCGACTCGATGAGTTCCTCCGGAATCGCCGCGCAGTTGACCTCCACGAACGGCCCGGTGCGTCGACGGCTGTGGGCGTGCAGGGTCCGCGCCACCAGTTCCTTGCCGGTGCCGTTCTCGCCCAGCACCAGCACGCGGCCCACGGTGGGGGCCGCCAGCAGCACCTGCTCCCGCAGATGACGCATCACGGGGCTCTCGCCCACCATCACATAGCGGCGATCCACCTGCGCCCGCAAGTCGCGGTTCTCGGCCTCGAGCAACCGCTGGCGCAGTGCGTTGCGCACGACCAGCACCGCCTTGTCGAGCGACAACGGCTTCTCCACGAAGTCGAACGCGCCGAGCTTGATGGCGCGCACGGCCGACTCCACGTTGCCGTGCCCCGAAATGACCACGACCTGGGCATCGACCTGGCGTTCCCGCAGGCGTTGCAGCGTCTCGAGGCCGTCGATGCCGGGCATCCAGACGTCGAGCAGCACGACGTCGAAGGTCTGCTCGACCACCCGCTCGAGGCACGCCTCGCCCGACTCCACGGCCTCGACGGTGTAGCCTTCGTCGCGCAGCACCCCGCCCAGGGCGGCGCGCACGCCCGGCTCGTCGTCGACGATCAGAATCGATGCCATACGCTCATTCAACAGGGCAGCTCGATGGTGAATCGCGTGCCCGTGGGGAGATTGTCGGTCACTTCCACGTTGCCGCCATGTTCGGCCACGATCCGCCGCACGATCGCCAGGCCCAGCCCCGATCCCCGGCGCTTGGTCGAGTAGTACGGCAGGAAGAGTTTGTCGCGCTCGCCGGCCGGGATACCCGGTCCGTCATCGGCCACCACCACGCGGGCAATGCGGTGCCCGGCGTCGTGCGACGTCTCGATGGCGATCACGCCGCGGCGCTCCATCGCTTCGACGGCGTTGTCGACGAGGTTGATGATCACGCGCTTGATCTGCTCGGCGTCGAGCCGCACCGGCGGCACGTCGCCGCCCAGATCCAGGCGGAAGGTCACGTCGGCGAAGATCCCGGCATACAACGCCAGGGCGTCGGACACCACTTGGTTGAGCGACGCCGGCACGGCTTTGGGCGCGGGCATGCGCGCAAATTGCGAGAACTCGTCGACCAGACCTTTCAGCGACTCGACCTCGCCGATGATCGTGCTGGTGCACTCCTTCACGAGCGCGTGATGAGGCGAGTCGGCGTCGCCGAGCTTGCGTTGGAGGCGCTCGGCCGACAACTGAATGGGCGTGAGCGGGTTCTTGATCTCGTGCGCCAGGCGGCGCGCCACTTCACGCCACGCCGCCACCTTCTGCGCGCGGATGAGCGGCGTCACGTCGTCGAGCACGAGCACCGTGCCCTCGAAGCCGCCCGCGCCTTGCAGCCGCGTCGCGGCGACCGCCAGATTCAGCTCGCGGCCGTCGCGCGTGATGCTCACCTCCTGCGCGGCAGATTCTGCCCGGGCGCGGGCGGCGTCGTCGAGCACCGCCGTGATCGCCGCCAGATCCGGGCCGAGCACGTGCGCGACCGGCAAGCCGATGGCCGACGGCCCGAGGCCGAGCAGACGGGCCGCCGCGGAGTTGATGCGGCCAATCGCGCCGTGGGCGTCAATCGACACCACGCCGGTGGCGATGCGCTCCAGGATGGTCTCGACCGATCGATGCCGGCGCTCCACGTCCTGATGCCGCTGCTCGAGCTCGACCGCAGCCCGTTCGAGCCGGCGTTGCCGCGATGACAGGTCGGCGGCCATGGCGTTGAACGACTCCACCATGTTGCCGAACTCGTCGTCGGCCTGATGCTCGATCCGGTGTTCCAGGCGGCCGGCGCCAATCTCGCGCGCCGCGGCCGAGAGCATCTGCACCGGCCGGGTGATGCGCTTGGCCAGGTAGAGCCCCATCCAGGTCGAACCCACCAGGATGAGCAACGTGACCATCACGAAGAACGACAGGTAGACACCCGCGAGGGGCTGCTTCAACACCCGCAGCTGCGTGTAGTCCTCGTACGCCTTGGTCATGCGGCGGGCGCGGTCGGCCATGTCGCCGGTCAGGAAATCGCTGGCGAGCACCACGCCGATCAGGCGCCCATCGGCGGCGCGGATCGGCTGCGCGACCCGCAACAGCTCGCCCCCGCCGCTGCCCGGCACGGGGTCGAGTTGCCATTCGCCGCTCGGCCCGGTCACGGCGCGCAGCGCCAGACGATCACCGCCGGCGCGGGTCGACCCGGTGGGCAGATTCGGCGCGGCCACGTCGAGCACCGATTGCACGCCGCCGTCGCCGTCGATCACCCGGTAGACCTGCACCAGGCCGATGCGCTGCTGGGTGACGTCGGGAGCAATGACCGCGCGTACGCCGTCCACGTCGGCGGCAAGGTCGAGGCGCGACAGGCCCTGCGCGAGCCGCGCGGCCTCGTCGGTGACGACGCGCTGGCGCTCGCGGTAGTAGTCCTGCGCGATCCGATTCGCCGACGACAGCACCTCCTCCATCGGCGCGTTGAACCAGCGGTCGACGGCGGTCAGCACCACCTGGGAACCCACGGCCAGCACCAGCACCGCTGGGATGAGCGTGAGCCCGAGGAGCAAGGCCACGAGCTTGGCCCGGAAGCGGGCGAACGGCAGCGCGCGCCGGCGTTCGACCACCAGCTTCACGACGTTGCGCACCAGGAAGAAGCCCAGTGCCAGCAGCATCATGAAATTCGTGGCGCTGAGCGCGTAGAGCACGAAGCCGGTCAGGAAGTCGGGCGACAGGCGGGCGGAGCGATCGGCCAGCCACACCAGACTGGCCAGCGCCGCCAGCAGCAGCAGGATGCCGAGCAGGATGAGACGCGGGTTGTCACGGAACGGACGCCGGACGCCCGGGGCGCCGTCGGGCGCCGGAGGAGCCGCCGCAGGAGAAGTCCGCGTCGTGGCCATGTCGCCCAGCGGCGCGCCGCGCGCCGCCGCTATTCCTTCCCGCTCAGCAAGTCCTTGAGCTCGGTCATGAATTCGCCGATGTCGCGGAAGTGACGATAGACCGAGGCGAAGCGCACGTAGGCCACCTTGTCGAGCTGCTTGAGCTCCTGCATGACGAAGGCGCCCACTTCGGCGGTGCTGATCTCCTTCTCCGCGCGGTCCTGCAACATCGTCTCGACGCGGTCGGCCACGCCTTCGATGGCGGCCACCGACACGGGCCGCTTCTCGCAGGCCTTGAGCAGACCGGCCACGAGCTTCTGCCGCTCGAAGCGTTCCCGCGTGCCGTCCTTCTTGACGACCATGTAGGGGATTTCGTCGATGCGCTCGTAGCTCGTGAAGCGCTTGCCGCATTCGGCGGTGAGACACTGCCGGCGCCGGCGAATGACGTCGCCTTCCTTGCTCTCGCGGGAATCGACCACCTTGTCACCGAGCTGACCGCAATAGGGGCACTTCACGGATGCGCCTCCTCCTCGTGCTTCGCCTGCCGCGCCACGTCGCCGAGGCCGGACACCGACAGGCCTTCCTGGGCCATCAGCACCGCCCCCACCACCAGCGTCGGCACGAAGCCCACCGCATGCAGCACGATGGCGGCGCCGACGGCGTGGTCGTTGTCGGCGCCGAAGAACGAGGTCGCGCCGATCCGGTAGGCCTCGTGGAAGCCTCCGACCGCGCCCGGTGTGGGCACGGCGACGCCGACGATGAGCAGCGCGATGATGAGCAGCGCGCCACTGGGCGGCATGTGCACGCCCACGCCAGCCGACACGATCCAGGTCTGCGCCGCTATCAGGATCCACAGCACGAACGACCAGGCCAACGCGCGCGCCAGGTGCGATGGTTGCCGCACGACGGCCAGGCCGTCGGCGAAGGCCATGGCCATGGTGGTGATGGTGGCCCGGAACCGGGCCGGCAGCCAGCCCGTGGCCACGCCCACCCAGCGCCCCAGCAACGCCGGCCGCGAGGCGAAGACGAACAGCAGACCAACGCCCGCCACCGCCGCCACCGCCGCCATCAGGCCACCGGCGCGCACGGCCGCAAACACGGCGGGCTCCATCGACGAGAGGCCCGGGTCGAAGGCGAGCAGAAAGATCGCAAGCAGGGTGAGGACCGTGACCAGATCGAGCATTCGCTCGATCACGATGGTGGCAAAGACCGCCGACGCGTCGAAGCCCTCGCGGCGCGCGAGGAGCCACGGGCGCAACACTTCGCCGGCCCGGGCGGGCAGGATGAAGGACGCCGCAAAGCCAATGATGGTGGCGCGCAAGGCCACCGAGAAGCGCGCGGCGCCGAGCGGCGCCAGCATCACCTGCCAGCGGATGGCGCGCAGCACGTAACTGAGCATCACGCAGGCCACGCCGACCGCGATCAGCCACGGATTGGCGGTGCGCATCACCGACCACACGGCGTTCAGGTCGGCGTTCCGCAGGAACACCCCCACCAGTACGATGGTGAGCGCGAGCAGGGCGACGGGGCGCAGCCACGGCGGCATGATGGGCAGTTGAGGTGCGGGCGCCACGGCCTGCGATGCGCGCGGGCCCGGCCAGCCTGTCCATACTACATGAGGTGTACGCGCCCATCGCGCGCTCGCCTCTTGCGCGGTCGGCAGCGAATGACTACGATTCACGCTCCCTTTTTCCACTGAGAGTCGCGTGCCACTGGCTACACCCTTGATCGCATCGGATCTGCCTGGCTTCGCCCGTGTCCGTCAAGGCAAGGTGCGAGACCTTTACGAGGCCGGCGACGATCTCCTCATCGTCGCCACCGATCGCATCTCCGCGTTCGACTACGTGCTCGGCTCCGGCATTCCCGACAAGGGACGGGTGCTCACGCAACTGTCGGCCTTCTGGTTCGCCCGGACCACCGGCATCGTGGCCAATCACCTGCTCAGCGCCGACGCGGCCGCGTTCCCCGCCGCGCTGGCGCAGCACCGCGAGCAGCTGCGCGGCCGCGCCATGCTCGTGCGCAAGACCACGCCGCTGCCGGTTGAGTGTGTGGCTCGTGGCTACCTCTCCGGCTCGGGCTGGAAGGACTACCTGGCCACCGGCGCGGTGTGCGGCATCCCGCTCCCCGCCGGCCTGCGCGAATCGGATCGCCTGCCCGAGCCGATCTTCACGCCGGCCACCAAGGCCGATTCGGGCCACGACATCAACATCCCGGAAGACGAAGCCGCCCGCATCGTCGGCGCGGACCTGTTGCCCCGCTTGAAGTCGCTCACCATGGCCTTGTATGCGGCCGGTGTGGCGCACGCCGAGCGGTGCGGGATCATCCTGGCCGACACCAAGTTCGAATTCGGTCTTACCGGCGACGGCGAGCTGCTGCTCATCGACGAAGCCATGACCCCCGATTCGTCGCGCTACTGGCCCCGCGACAGCTACGCGCCCGGCGGGCCGCAGGCCAGCTTCGACAAGCAGTTCGTGCGCGACTACCTCGAGTCGATTCGCTGGAACAAGCAGCCGCCGGTGCCGTCACTGCCCGAGGACGTCGTAGGCCGCACCCGCGACAAGTATCTCGAGGCGTTCGAGCGCCTCACTGGACATCCGCTCGAGACCGGCCATGCGTGAGCAACTCGAGCGCATCGTGGCCGAGATGGTCGACAAGGGCGTGCACTTCGACGACGCGCAGCGCGAGTTCGAGCGGCGCTTCATCGCCCGCGTGGTGGCCCACTGCGAGGGCAACGTCGGCCGTGCCGCCGAAGTCCTTGGCATGCACCGCAACACCCTCACCCGCAAGGTGGCGGCCCTCAAGATTCGGGTCGGGCGCTCGTCCGCGGCCTGACCACCCCTCACCGCCAGGTCCGCTCCGGCCTGGCGCCGGCACTGCGCATCGCGGCCGCTTGACAGCCATCCGTCCAGCCGCTACGATTGGCAGTCTGATGCCTTGAGTGCTAGCCCCCGCATGGGGCGAGTGCTAAGGGCGCGAGGGTTCCCCGCCCGCCGGCCACGCTGCCGGACGGCGGCTGGACCAGATGTCTTCGCGGCCCCTACGGGGCCGCAGTTCGAGTGAGCGGAGTCCCTAGATATGGCTACGAAACTGCGACCGTTGCACGACCGGATCCTCGTCGAGCGCATCGAGGAAGGTGAACAGAAGGTCGGGGGGATCATCATCCCCGACAGCGCCAAGGAAAAGCCCCAGCAGGGCAAGGTCGTCGCCGTCGGCGCCGGCAAGCCCGACAAGGACGGCAAGAAGGTCGCCCTGGATGTCCAGGCCGGCGACACCATCCTCTTCGGCAAGTACTCGGGCCAGGAAATCAAGATCGACGGCAACGAGTACCTCATCATGCGTGAGGACGAAGTCCTCGCCGTGGTCGAGAAGTAACCCAGGTTCGAACGGAGACAGGCGCACATGGCGAAACAGATTATTTACGGCGAGCAGTCGCGGCAGGCAATCCTGCGCGGCGTGAACCAGCTGGCCGACGCGGTCAAGGTCACGCTCGGCCCCAAGGGCCGCAACGTGGTGCTCGACAAGAAGTTCGGCTCCCCCACCATCACCAAGGACGGCGTGACGGTGGCCAAGGAAATCGAGTTGAAGGACCCGCTCGAGAACATGGGCGCACAGATGGTGCGCGAAGTGGCGAGCAAGACCTCGGACACGGCCGGTGACGGCACGACCACCGCCACCGTGCTGGCCCAGGCGATCTACCGCGAAGGCGCGCGGAACGTGGTGGCCGGTGCCAACCCGATGGAACTCAAGCGCGGCATCGAGAAGGCCGTCGAGGCCATGACCGCGGAAATCAAGAAGATGGCGAAGCCCGTCAAGGGCAACATGATCGCGCAGGTCGGGATGATCTCGGCCAACAGCGATCACACCATCGGCACGATCATCGCGGAAGCGATGGAAAAGGTCGGCAAGGACGGCGTCATCACGGTCGAAGAGGCCAAGACGCTCGAGACCACGCTCGAAGTCGTCGAGGGCATGCAGTTCGACCGCGGCTACCTCTCGCCCTACTTCGTGACCGACCCCGAGCGCATGGAAGTGGTGCTCGAGAACCCCGTCATCCTGATCCACGAAAAGAAGATCAGCTCGATGAAGGACCTGCTCCCCGTGCTGGAACAGGTGGCGCGCCTCGGCCGTCCCCTGCTGATCATCGCGGAAGACATCGAGGGCGAGGCGCTGGCCACGCTGGTGGTCAACAAGCTGCGCGGCACGCTGCACGCCGCCGCTGTGAAGGCGCCCGGCTTCGGCGACCGCCGCAAGGCCATGCTCGAAGACATCGCCACCCTCACGGGCGGCAAGGCCCTGACGGAAGACCTGGGCGTCAAGCTCGAGAACATCAAGATCGAGGATCTCGGCAAGGCCAAGAAGATCACGATCGACAAGGACAACACGACCATCGTCGAAGGTGGCGGCGACAGCAAGGCCATCGAGGGCCGCGTCAAGCAGATCCGCATGCAGGTCGAAGAGACCTCGTCGGACTACGACCGCGAGAAGCTCCAGGAACGCCTGGCGAAGCTGGTCGGCGGCGTGGCCGTCATCAAGGTCGGTGCGGCCACCGAAACCGAGATGAAGGAAAAGAAGGCGCGCGTGGAAGACGCCATGCACGCCACCAAGGCAGCCGTCGAAGAAGGCATCGTGCCTGGCGGCGGCGTGGCTCTGCTGCGCGCCAGCAAGGCCCTCGACAGCCTCAAGCTCGAAGGCGACCAGGCGGTGGGCGTGGCCATCATCCGTCGCGCCATCGAAGAACCCTGCCGCTGGATTGCCACCAACGCCGGACACGAAGGCTCGATCGTCGTGGCCAAGGTGAAGGAAGGCAAGGGCGACGAGGGCTTCAACGCGGCCACCGACGTCTACGAGGACCTGGTCAAGGCCGGCGTCATCGACCCCGCGAAGGTCGTGCGCAATGCCCTGCAGAACGCCTCGTCCATCGCCAGCCTGCTGCTGACGACCGAAGCCATCGTGGCGGAGATTCCTGAAGACAAGAAGGAATCGGCCGGCGGCGGCGGGATGCCCGGCGGCGGCATGGGCGGGATGTACCTAACAGGCACCGGGGGCTAGGGGCTGGGGACTGGGGCTCGCCAAGAGCATCAGTCCTCGGCTTCGCTCGACGCTCCAGTTCGCCAGTTGCTCTCGGCCCGGCGGTTCATCCGCCGGGCCTTTTCTTTTGCCCGCCCCAGAACCCAGCCCCTAGCCCCCAGAACCCAGCTTTGCCCGCCCCAGGCCCCAGCCCCCAGCACCCAGCCCCGCCGCAGGTGTTCGGGCGCCTTTGTCGATTTCCTCAAGACGCTCAGCGAGGAGCGTCCGCGCTGAGCGTCTTGAGGAACTCTGTCAGGTACGGCCCGAACACCTGCGGCCGTGAGTGCGTCCCGTGTCCCCGCGTCTCGTCGGAGATGGGCACGAGCACGAACGTCCCCTTCTTCACCTGGCCGATGCGCGCGCGCATCATCGGCAGCTCCGGGGGATTCACGAAGTCGTCGGCGGAGTTGATGGCGAGAAGCGGCGCCGTGATCTCGGCCAGGTGCGCCGACGGGTCGTAGTCCTCCGACGCACGGAAGTGGTAAATCGTGTCGTTGGCGTCGGTGGTCTTCAGCCGCGTGGCGATTTGATTGGCCAGCCAGCCGTCAGCGCCGGCGGCGGTCGGCTGATCCTTCTGCCACTGCAGCGGCACGCTGGTCGCCATCAGCAGGAAGCCGAGTGCACTCGCCATCCCGCGCGGCGGCGTGCTGTAGTTGCCGTCCTGCCAGGTGGGGTCGGTGACGATCGCATCGACGAGCAGCTTCCGCCATACGCGATTGCGGCCCGCGATTTCCACAGGATTGCTGGCCAGCGGCACCAGGCCGTCCGCAAACGACGGAAACATGTAGCCCCACATCCAGGCGTGCATCGCGCCCATCGACGTCCCCATCACCAGGCGGAGGCGCGTGAGCCCGAACTGCTCGGTCACCAGGCGATGCTGCAGCCGCACCATGTCGGCGTAGCGATAGCGCGGGAACCTCATGCGCAGGCCATCGCTCGGCTTGCTCGAGTCGCCGTGGCCGACGTTGTCTGGGAGGATGATGAAGTAGCGCTCGGCATCGAGTAGCTGGCCCTTGCCGAACAGCTGCCCGGCATAGCCGTCGGTGACGAATCCGCGGCCGTTGCCGCCGGTGCCGTGCAGGATGAGCACGGCGTTGCGCACGACGCCGCCCGCGTCTTTCCGCGGCTGGCCGATGGTGCGGTAATGAATCTTGATCTCGGGCGCCACCTCTCCGCTGTCGAAGCGGACATTGCGGGCCACGAAGTCCCCCTCGACCGGTGTGGGGTATGGCGATTGCGCGAGCGCGCCACGCGCGAGCAAGAGGCACGCTAGAACGACGTAGCTGCGAACCGCGCGCATGGGCACTCCGTGTCGGGGGTGAGTGGCGGATGACCCACCCGGCGTCGCGAGTCCCGGGCCCCGAGCCCCGAGCCCCGATGGGCGGGTTCGCTCAGGGCCTCATCTGTACGAAGCGAACCCTGAACATCTTCGGCCAGAGCTTGCCCGTGATGAGGAATGTGTCGTTCGACGGGTCGTAGGCAATGCCGTTGAGCACGTCGGTGCCGAAGCGCTCGGCGGGATTGAGCAGTCCGGACGCATCGATGGTGGCGGTGACGGCTCCGGTCTTGGGGTCGACACGCACGATCCGGTCGGTCTGCCAGATGTTGGCGTAGACACTCGGGCCGACGCATTCGAGTTCGTTCAACTGATCGACGGGCCGGCCGTCGTCGCGTACCGTCACCTCGCGCACCGGCCGAAACGTCTCAGGCCCGCGGAACGTGAGGAGGGCGCTGCCGTCGCTCATGACGAGTTCGCGACCGTCGTGACAGAGGCCCCAGCCCTCTCCGGTGTAGGGCAACGTCGGGCCCTTCTTGAACGTGTCGCGATCGTAGGTGTAGACCGTTTCGTGCTTCCAGGTGATCTGGAAGAGTCGCGTGCCGACCAGCGCCAGGCCCTCGGCGAACACCGGCGCCGGCACGTCGAGACGCCGCAGCACCTTGCCCGTGACCAGGTCCACTTCGCGCAGACTCGACCGCCCCTCGAGTCCGGTGCTCTCGAACAGCCGGCCGCCCGCCAACACGAGTCCCTGGGTGAACGCCCCGGGGTCATGCGGATAGGTCTGCACGACCTGCACTCGCAGGCGTTCGGTGGCCAGCCGCTGCTCCCCGCCAGCGCGTGCCGGCAGTGGCTCGGCCCGCCCCGTCAGATCGCAGCCAGCGAGACAGGACAGCGCCAGCGCGGCACACGAGAGCAGGGACAGTCGTCGGTGCACGCGAGGGCTCCTGGATCAGCGCAGGGTGAAGGTGAGTTCGATGGTGACCCGCACCGACACGGGTTCGCCCAGCCGGGTGCCGGGCATGAAGCGCCATTGGCGCGCGGCCTTGACGGCTTCCTGGTCGAGGCCGAACGTGGAGTCGAGTGAACGCACCACCTCGACGCGCCCCACAGTGCCGTCCGGCAGCACGATGCAGCGGAGCCACACCACGCCCTGCACCTTCGCGCGCATCGCCTCGGCGGTGTAGGCCGGCTTCACTTCCTTGATCACTCGAGGCGCGATCACGCCGTTGCCGATTTCGTATTCGCCGCCGCCCACACCGGCCGTGTTGCCGGCGCCGAGGCCGCGGCCATCGCCAGCGCCCGAGCCGCCGCCTGAGCCGGTGCCGCCACCGCCGCCCGATCCGCTGCCTGCCGAGGTCGTGGCCGGCGCTTCCGGCGCGATCGCGCCGGGCGCTTCGGTTGGGGCCGCGGCGGTTTGCACCGCCGGCAGCAAGGTCTCTTGCGGAGGCTCTTCCTTGGGCGGCGTCTGCACCGGTTCGGGCTCGACCTCGACCGGCACGCTGATCTTTTCCTTCCCTGGCAGCTCGACCTTCCTGGCCGGCTCAGGGGTGTTGTCGCCACCGCCACCACCGCCGCCGCCGGGGCCCTCCTCGGCAATCCATACGATGTCGTCGGGCAGCTGGTCCGGCACGAACTCCGCGAGTTGCCGCTCAGGCATGAGGCGGATCACGAGCAGGACCACCAGCACCATCGCCACGTGGGTGGCGACGGAGGCGCCCACGGCGCCGCCCAGGCGACGTTGCTCGAACTGGAACGACACGTCCGCGGGACGGTCGAGCCGTACGTGCGTCGATCCAGTGGGCACTGGGCGGACGGGGGCGGCCGTGATCTTGGGGTCGGACATGCGCGATCAGCGAAAATCAGGCGGCGCGAACTTCAATTCTGACCGACGCTTCTCGGTCTAGACAAGGGCAAAGCGCGCTCCCGCGCCCGGGGCACGCGGCCTGGTCCAGTTAAGACGCCGAATCGCCGCCCGTGGACGCGTGGCCCGGTCCGCGGGCGGGAGTGCTAGAATCCGGGACATGGCCACGCACGTGTTCGCTCTCCTCGGACCCTTGGGACTGCCGGAGATGCTGATCATCCTGGCGATCGTCATCCTGATCTTCGGGGCCAACCGCCTGCCCGAGCTGGGCCGCGGCATCGGGGCCGGCATCAAGAACTTCAAGGCTGGCTTCAAGGACGACGACAAGAAAGACTGACCGGCGGCGCCGTCACGGTCAGAGCACAATCCGCACCTCGCCCGCGCGCCGCGTCACGCGCTCGCGGTCCAGATACTCCAGCAACGGAATCGCGAACTTCCGGGACACGTCGTAGGTGTCCTTGAAGGCCTTGACATCCACCGTCACGACTCCGCCCGCTCCCTTCCGCGCGGCCACTTCGTGCTTCAAGCGCTCGAGTACGTCGCGATGGAACAGCAGGGTGTCGACGCGGACCAGGCGCTTCTGCTTGACCATCACCTGCACCACGCGTTCGATCAGGCCCGGCGCCCGCCGCGCTTCGTCGGCCAGCATTCCGGCGTCGGGCGGAGTGAAACCCGCAGCCGCGAAGCGCCGGTCGAGCCACTCGTAGACCTGCGTCTCCTCGGCGGTCAGCACCACGCGGTGCGACGCGAGCGCCAGCGTATCGGTGGCCGTCACCGTGCCGGCGGCCACGAGTTCCGCGATGATCCGGTCGAACACCGCCAGCGGCAGCGCCGGGAACCAGCGCCCACGCACCTCTTCGAGCGGCATCCCGGCGACGAGCGAATGGGCCCGATGGAAGGCCGCCAGCGCCGCGAGCAGGGCCGCCACCGGGGCGTGCGCCGCGGTCCGGTCGACGACCCACTCGCCTCCAAGAACGACGGCCCCGTCGCGAGCGAGCGCATGAAGCACCGGTGTGAGTTCCTCCAGCGTCGCGCCTACGCGGGCGCGCAGCGCCGTGGTCGACACGCCGCCTGGCCCGGCATCCCCCGCCATGACCGCAATGGCGGCCCGCAGGTCGTCGGCTCGCCCGGGCCGTCCCTGGAGCGCCGCCATCCGGGTCACGCCGCGCGCCGTACGGGCCCCCGCCCGCGGCGGCCCCGGGTCGAGCACGACGCCTCCGCCAATCGTGACGAGGGGTGAGTAGCTGCGCACGATGAAGCGATCGCCGCGGGTCACGACCGCGGCTGTCTCGAAGCGCAGCCGCACGTCGGCCGCGCCTCCAGGTGCAATCACGCCCGACGTGCCGGCCACTGAGACCCGCGCGAACAACTCGGCCGTGCCCTGGTGCACGCGCACGCGCGCGCCGTGCTTCAGGGCCGTGCCCGGCAGCAAGGTGAGACGCGCGTCGACGCGCCGGGTCGGCACGAGCGCGCCGGCGACCGTCACCACCGCGCCCCGCGGCAGCTCGCCTACCTCCACGCCGGACAGATTCATGGCCACACGCTCGCCCGCCGCCGCGGTCGGCCGCGGCTGGCCGTGCACATGAAGTCCGCGCACCTTCACGCGGGCACCGGTGGGCAGCACCACGAGTTCGTCGTCCACCGCGACGGCGCCGGCGACCAACGTGCCGGTGACCACCGTGCCGAACCCCCGCATCGAGAAGGCCCGGTCCACCGGCAGCCGCGCGGCCCCACCGCGTGCGCGCGCCGGCACCACCTGCGCCGCCGCTGTCAGCGCGGCCCGCAGGGCGTCGAGGCCTTCCCCCGTCACCGCCGACACCGGCAGAATCGGCGCCTCCGCGAGGAACGAGCCGGCCACCAGCTCGCGCACCTCGAGGAGCGCGACCTCTCGGGCCGTGGCATCCGCCACGTCACATTTCGTCACGACCACCACCCCGTGCGCCACGCCCAGCAGCCGGCAGATGTCGAAGTGCTCGCGCGTCTGCGGCATCACCGACTCGTCGGCGGCCACCACCAGCAGCACGACGTCGATGCCGCCCACCCCGGCCAGCATCGCCCGAACGAAGCGTTCGTGGCCAGGCACGTCGACGAACGAGGCGACGAGACCGTCGCCGAGGGGCGCGTGCGCGAAGCCCAGCTCGATGGTGATGCCGCGGGCCTTCTCCTCCTTGAGCCGGTCCGGGTCGGTGCCGGTCAGGGCCCGCACGAGCGAACTCTTGCCGTGGTCGATATGCCCGGCCGTGCCGACGATGAGCGTGCGCATCGCCGTCTACCGGCCCTTCTTGCGCGCCGTCCGCTCCCGCTTACCAGCGCGCGGACGCGCGCCGGCACCGGGCAGGCGACGCTTGGGCGTGATGCGGCTGCGCGTGGCCCCGCGGGCGCGTTCGTCCCGCCGCACCGTCTCGAGCACGGCCGCCACCGCCAGCTCGATCTGCCGGCGATCGAGGTCGATGCGCACGACCTGCACGCGCACGGCCTCGCCCAGTCTGAACACGTTGCGGGTGCGCTCCCCCACGAGCACACGCGCCTGCTCGTCGAAGCGGTAGTAGTCGTCGGCCAGGGTGGACACGTGCACCAGCCCCTCGACGAAGTGCTCGGTGAGCTGCACGAACAAGCCGAACGCGGTCACGCCGGTGATGTAGCCGTCGTAGACCTCGCCGATCTTGTCGGCCATGAAGCGCACCTTCTTCCACTGCAACAGCTCGCGCTCGGCCTCCTGCGCGCGCCGCTCCATGGCCGAGGCGTGCCGGCCCACTTCGGGCAGGGCCTCTTCGAGTTCCGACCGCCGTTCCGCGTCGGCTCGCCCGCGCCGCAGCTCGCGCAGCACCCGGTGGACCACCAGGTCGGGGTAGCGCCGGATCGGCGACGTGAAGTGCGTGTAGGTGTGCGCCGCCAGGCCGAAGTGCCCGAGATTGGCGGCTTCGTAGCGCGCCTTCTGCATCGTGCGCAGCATCAGCGAGGCGATCGGCCGCTCTTCCGGAGCCCCGCGGATGCGATCCACCAGATGCTGGAAGTGGCGCGGATGCACGCCGGCCGGCGGCGCCGCCAAGCTGAAACCCAGGGACGCCACGAACTCTTCGAACTCGAGCACCCGCATCGGGTCGGGCGCTTCGTGCACGCGATAGAGCGAGGGCATGCCCTCGCTCTCGAGGTGTGCCGCCACGGTTTCGTTGGCCAGCAGCATGAACTCTTCGATCAACCGGTGCGCCACATTGCGCTCCGACGCCACGATGGCGGCAATGGCGCCGTCGGCATCCACCACCACTTGCGCTTCGGGCAGATCAAAATCGATCGAGCCGCGCCGGCGGCGGCGCTCGTTGAGCACGACGAAGAGCTCGCGCATGAGCTCGAAGGTGGGGACGAGCTCGGCGTAGTGCGCCAGCAGCGCCGGATCGCGGTCGGTGACGATGCCGTTGACCGCGGTGTAGGTCATGCGCGCCCGGCTGTGGATCACGCCGTCGTGCAGCTCGTAGCGCACCACCTGCCCGTGCCCGTCTACTTCCATCAAGCACGACTGCACCAGACGATCCACCTGAGGGTTGAGGCTGCACACGCCGGTGGCCAGTTCGTGCGGAAACATGTGCACGGCGCGTTCGGGAAAGTACACCGACGTGCCGCGCTCGAAGGCGTCGAGGTCGAGGGCGCTGCCCTCGGGCACGTAGTGCGCCACGTCGGCGATGTGCACGCCCAGCCAGACATGCCCGTTGGCCAGCCGCTCGATCGAGATGGCGTCGTCGAAGTCGCGCGCGTGCTCGCCGTCGATGGTGACAATCACGCGCTGGCGGAAGTCGGTGCGGCCGACCAGATCGTGCGGATGCACGGCCACATCGCGGGCGCGCGCCTCGGTTACGGCATCGGGGGCATGGTCTTCGGGAATGCCGTGTTTACGCAGCACGACATCGGTGTCCACGCCGGGATCGCCGAGCTGGCCGAGCACCTCGACGACCCGCCCCGACGCCTCGGCGGTGGCTCCTGGCCAGCGCGTCACCTCCACGGTGACCATGTCGCCGTCGTCGGCCCCGAGGCTCTCGTCGATCGAGACCCGGATGTCGGTGTCGAGCCTCGCGTCGAAGGGGCGCACCACGGCTATGCCTTTCCGGTCGCGGCGCATCTGGCCAACCACGCGCGCGCTGCGCCGCTCGATCACATCGATGACGCGGCCCTCGGCCCGGCCGTCGTCCTTCCGGAGCTCGATCCGCGCCGTCACGAGATCGCCATGCATCGCGCCGCCGCGCCGGCCGGCGGGGATGAACACGTCATCGCCGCCACCCACCGGCATCACGAAGGCATAGCCGCTCGCGTGTCCCTGCAGCCGGCCGGTGAGGTCGTGAATGCGGTCGGGAAGCGCGTAACGATTGCCGCGCACCACGGCCAGGGCGCCGCTCTCGGCCAGCTGACGGAGCTGGCGCTTGAACGAGGCGTGCGCCTCACGCGGGATGTCCAGCGCGCGCGCCAGGTCGCGCGCCGTCGCCGGCGCAGCCGCGTGGGTGCGAAGGGCCCTGAGCAGGGCATCGTGGTCGGTCACGGTCGTGAATCAGCGGCGTGGACCGCGCCTGCTAGCCTATCAGTCCCGCCGCGCCACGAGCACCTGAATGTCGCCGACGTTGGTGTCGCTCGGCCCGGGCCGCGCGAGGTCGTCGAGCGCCTCGAAGAACACGTAGCTGTCGTTGCGATCGAGGTAGTCGGCGGGCGCGGCCAGACCGGCCGCGCGCGCGCGTGCCGCCGACGTGGGATCGACGAAGGCGCCGGCGGCATCGGTCGGTCCATCGATGCCGTCGGTGCCGATCGAGACGAGGGCCACTGCCCGCGGCGCGTCCTGCAACGCATCGACGAGGGCCAAAGCGAACTCCTGATTGCGCCCGCCACGGCCCTGACCGCGCACCGTCACGGTGGTCTCTCCGCTCGACACGATGGCCAGCGGACCCCCGGCATCCGCCAGCCGCTGGCGCATCTCGCGCCACCAGGTCTGGGCCGAGGCGCGGGCCTCGCCGGCCACTGCCTCTGGGATGACCACCGGTTGATAGCCCAGGGCCGCCGCGCACGCAGCCGCCGCGGCCATCGCCTCCGCCCGCCCGCCAATCACCCGGGCGCTCGAGCGGGCCAGCCGCGCGTCGCCCGGCTTGGGCGTGTCGGCGATCCGTCCGGCGCGACCGGCGTCGGTCAGCGCGAGCACGTCGGGATCGGGCGCCGCGCCGCCGGTGAAGCGCAGCAACACGTCGCGCGCGTCGTCCCAGGTGGAGGCATCGGGCACGCACGGGCCGGACCCGATCACGCTGAGATCGTCGCCGATCACGTCCGAGATGGCGAGGGTGGTCACGGCGCCGGCGCACGCCGCCGCCAGTCGTCCGCCCTTCACCGCCGACAGATGCTTCCGCACGGCATTCAACGCGCGGATGTCGCCTCCGGCCTTCATGACCTGCGCCACCACCCGCTGCTTGGTGGCGAGCGACAGCCCAGCCATGGGCGCCGCCATGAGCGCGCTGGCGCCCCCCGAGAGCAGGCAGACGAGCATGCCGTCGCCGGGCACCGCGGCCGCCAGCGTCAGCGCGCGCTGCCCGCCTGCGGCGCTGCCGGCAGTGGCCAGGGGATGGCCACCGGCGATGAAGGCGGCCGGCCCGGTCCAGCCGGCCGGGCGGTGCGGGCCGATGACGAGGGCCTCGGTGATGGCACACGGCGCCGCGCGGCGGAACGCCTCGAACATGGCCACGGCCGCCTTGCCCACGGCCAGGACGCGCACCGACGGCACCGTGGCAAGCGGCCTGGCGAGGGTCGCCAGCGCGTTCGGCACGAGCACGTGCGGCGACACGCCCGCCACGCCGGCCGAGGCGATCGCGGCGGCCTCGGCGCGCAGGCGCGCGAGCGCGCCGCTCAGTTGATGTGCAGGGGGTCGGTCCAAGCCGACAGCCGGGTCACGACGTCGAACTCTTTCAGGAGCTGCGCGACCACGACGTCGGCATCGTCCTTGTGCGAGAGCGCGTCGATTTCCGCGATGATGCGGCACAAGGCCGATTCCACGGAACTGATCGCGTGCTCCGAGAAGTACTCGCGTTGGGCATCCAGGCACTCCTGATGCTTCACGAACTCTTCACGGTAGAACTCAATCAAGGTAAGGAGGGGCGCGGAAGGCAGGGGTCTATCGCTCAGGAAGTGCGGCATGTGGCCTCTGGTCCTGTGCATCATCCGGGTAAATTCGAGTGTAAAGCCCTGGTGTCGCACGTGTCAACGGGCCACCGGCCCCTGTGGATTCCAGCGCCAGGTGGCGAGCAATCCGGCGGCCGCGCCCACGACCGCGCCGGCGCCCACGAGCGCCGCGGCCTCCCACAGCGCCAGGGCCGCGCACGCTGTCCGGCCCCAGCGCCGTGATGGCCGGCCCCAATGCGCGCGACAGGGCCCGCCCCATCGCCGCCAGGCCGCCGAGCGCCACGAGCGCCCCGAGCGCACCCTGAATCGCGCCCTCCATGACGAACGGACCGCGAATGAACGCCACCGGGGCGCCGACGAGGGCCATGATCCCGATCTCGTCGCGCCGGGCTTCGAACGACAGCCGCACCACCGCCACGACCGTGGTGGCCGCACCCAGGACCAGCGCGAGAGCTGCCACCCATCCGGCGGTGCGCAGCGCGGTCAGCACGGCCATCAAGCGCGACAGCCAGCGCTGGTCATAGCGCACATCGGCGACCCCAGGCAGCGTCGTCACCGCGGTGGCCAGCGCCTGCGCGCCGTCGGCCATGCCGGTTTCCGTCAGGCGTACTTCGAACGCCGCGGGAAAGGGATTGGCCGCCAGCGACGCCGTGACATCGCCCAGTTCCGGAAACTCCGCGCCAAACCGCGCGAGGGCTTCCTCCTTGGTGACGAACGTCACCCCGGCGACGGCCGCCTCGGCGTCGAGCTTCTGGCGAATCGCGGTGCGCTCGGGCTCCGACACCACGTCGTCGAGGTAGACCGACATCTCGGCCGACTGGGTCCACGTGTCGGCCACACGCGTAACCGTGCTCGACACGACGCGGAAGGCGCCGAGCATGGCGAAGGCCACACTGATGGTGGCAATCGACAGCAGCAGCGTCCATTTGGCGCGGCCCAGGCTGACCACCGCCTCCTGCCACGCGTAGGACAGCGCCCTCATGCGTCGTCCCTGGGCACGCGGCCCTGCTCCAGGTGCAGCACGCGGCGGCCGACGTGGGCGATGAGCGCGCGGTCGTGCGTGGCCACGAGCACGGTCGTGCCGCTCGCGTTGATGTCGCGGAAGAGGTCCATGATCTCGAGCGACAGGTCGGGGTCGAGGTTGCCGGTCGGCTCGTCGGCCAGCACCACCTGCGGCTCGTTCACGAGCGCCCGGGCGATGGCGATGCGCTGCTGCTCGCCACCCGAAAGCTCGGGGGGATAGGCCATGGCCCGGTGCTGCAGCCCGACCCACTTCAGCACCTGGTAGGTCTTGCGCCGCTGCTGCTCGACGGGCACCCCGAGCACGCGCATCACGAAGGCCACGTTGTCGAACACCGTCTTCGTGGCAATGAGCTTGAAGTCCTGGAAGACCACGCCGAGCGATCGGCGATACGCCTGCACCTCGCTGGCGTTCAGCGACGCCAGCTCCCGGCCCCCGACCTGCAGCGAGCCGTCAGTCGGGATCTCCTGCCTGAGGAGCAGGCGCAGCAGCGTCGACTTGCCGGCGCCGCTCGGCCCGGTGAGGAACACGAACTCGCCCTTGTCCACGCTGAACGACAGGTTGTCGAGGGCGAGCACGTCGGTGCCATACACCTTCGTGACGTTGTGCAGATCGATCACGGGTCGCTCCGCCGTTCATACTAGCAGGCCAGCGGCGGCCTGCCGTGGCGGTTGCACGGGATCAGGCGTCGAGCGCGGCGCGCAGCAGTTGCGAGAGACGCTTGGGATCCGCGGTACCGCCCGACGCCTTCATGGCTTCGCCCACGAGGAAGCCGAAGGTGGCCTTCTTCCCGGCGCGATACTGCGCCACGGCATCCGGCTGCGCCGCGAGCACCTGCGTGACCAGCTGCGTCAACGCGCCGTCGTCGGACACCTGTGCCAGGCCCTGCTCCGCCACGAGATCGGCCGCCAGCCGGCCCGTGCCGTAGATCTGCTCGAAGACGCCCTTGGCCACGGTGGTGCTGATGGTGCCGGCATCCACCAGGCGGATGAGCGCGCCCAGCGCATCGGCCGTGACCCCGACCGCGGCGATCGGCGCGTCGTGCGTCTTCAACAGGCGCAACACCTCGCCCATCACCCAGTTGCTGGCCGCCTTGGCGTTGCCGGAGGCAGCCGCCACCGCCTCGAAGTAGTCGGCCATGCCGCGCGTTTCGGTCAGCACGGCCGCGTCGTAGGCCGGCAGCTTGTGGTCGCGCACGAAGCGCGCCCGCCGATCGTCGGGCAACTCGGGCATCGCCGCCGCCACGCGCGCCCGCCGCGCGTCGCTGACGACGAGGGTCGGCAGGTCGGGCTCGGGGAAGTAGCGATAGTCGTGCGCCTCTTCCTTGCTGCGCATCGCGAACGTGCGCCCGAGCGCGGAATCGAACAGGCGCGTCTCCTGCACCACGCGTTCGCCGCGGCTGACCAGGTCGATCTGCCGCGCGATCTCGAACTCGAGCGCCTTCTGCAGGTAGCGGAACGAGTTGACGTTCTTGACCTCGGCCTTCGTGCCCAGCGCGGTCTCGCCCTTCGGCCGCACTGACACGTTCGCGTCGCAGCGCAGGCTGCCCTCTTCCATGTTGCCGTCGTTGGCGCCGATCCAGACGAGCAGCCGGCGGACGATCTCGAAGTAGTGCGCGGCCTCGGTCGGCGACTTCAACTCGGGTTCGCTCACGATTTCGATGAGCGGCACGCCGGCGCGGTTGTAGTCGACGTAGGTGCGGCGGTCGGAGTCGGCGAAGCCCTCGTGCAGCGACTTGCCGGCGTCTTCCTCCATGTGAATGCGGGTGAGGCGGATCGCCCGCGGCCCTTGACCGTCGTCGACCACCACGTCGCCGCCCGTGGCCAGCGGGCGCTCGTACTGCGAGATCTGGTAGCCCTTGGGCAGGTCGGGATAGAAGTAGTTCTTGCGGGCGAAGACCGAGGTTTCGTGCACGTCGCACCCGAGCGCGATGGCCGCGGCGATGGCCAGATCGACGGCGGTGGTGTTCAGCACCGGCAGCGCACCCGGCAAGCCGAGACACACCGGGCACACATGCGTGTTCGGCGAGTCGCCGAAGCGGGCCGGGCAGCCGCAGAAGATCTTAGTGGCGGTGAGCAGCTGCGCATGGATTTCGAGGCCGATGACGGCCTCGTACTCCACCCGCGCCGGTACGGCGGCGGTCACCCGCGCGGGCCGGCCGCCACGACCGAGGGGGCCACGTCGCCGGCGAAGGTCTTGAAGTTCTCGACGAACATCGCGGCCAGCTTCGCGGCCTGTGCGTCGTAGGCGGCGCCATCGGCCCAGGTGCCCCGCGGGTCGAGCACGCGGTCGGGCACCCCGGGGCAGGTCGTGGGGACATCCACGTTGAACACCGGGTGCCGCGTGTAGGCCACCGCGTCGAGCTGGCCAGCCAGCGCCGCGGTGATCATGGCCCTGGTGTAGGCAATCTTCATGCGGCTGCCGACGCCGTATGGCCCGCCGGTCCAGCCGGTGTTCACGAGCCACACGCGCGCGTTGTGCGTGGCGATCCGCTCGCCGAGCATCTTCGAGTAGACGTTCGGGTTGAGCGGCAGGAAGGGCGCGCCGAAACAGGTGCTGAAGGTGGCGCTCGGCTCGGTGACGCCCTTTTCGGTACCCGCCACCTTGGCGGTGTAGCCCGACAGGAAGTGGTACATCGCCGCGTCCGGCGACAGCCGGGCGATGGGCGGCAGCACGCCGAAGGCGTCGGCGGTCAGCATCACGATGTTCTTGGGGTGGCCGCCCTGGCCGCCGGGCACGGCATTGGCGATGAACTCGATCGGATAGGCCGCGCGGGTGTTCTCGGTGTAGCGCGTCGAGTCGAGGTCGAGCACGCGCGTGACGGGGTCGAGTTCCACGTTCTCGAGCACCGTGCCGAAACGCCGGGTCGTCCCGTAAATCTGCGGTTCGGCTTCGGCCGACAGGCGGATGGTCTTGGCGTAGCAGCCGCCCTCGAAGTTGAACACGCCGCGCTCGCTCCAGCCGTGTTCGTCGTCGCCGATCAGGCCGCGCGCCGGATCGCTCGACAGGGTGGTCTTGCCGGTGCCGGACAAGCCGAAGAAGAGCGCCGTGTCGCCGCCCGCACCGATGTTGGCCGAGCAGTGCATCGACAGCACGCCCTTGAGCGGCAGCACGTAGTTGAGCACGCTGAAGATCGACTTCTTGTTCTCGCCGGCGTAGCTCGTGCCGGCAATGAGCACTTCCTTGGCCGCCATGTTCAGGGCAATCACGGTTTCCGAACGGGTGCCGTGCCGGGCCGGGTCGGCCTGGAACGACGGCGCGCAGATGACCGTGAATTCGGGCTCGTGGCTCGCCAGCTCGTCGGCTGTCGGCACGATGAAGAGGTTGCGCACGAACAGGCTGTGCCAGGCGAACTCGCTCACGAAACGAACCGGCAGGCGGTAGACCGGGTCGGCCCCGGCGTGCAGGTTCTGCACGAACAGGTCCTTGGCGGCGAGGTGCGCCACGACATCGGCGCGCAGGGCGGCGAAGTGCTCCGGCGCCATCGGGCGATTCACCTTGCCCCAGTGGACGTGGGCCTGGCTCGACGGTTCCTTCACCATGAACTTGTCGTTGGGCGATCGGCCGGTGTGTTGTCCGGTGCGGCAGACGAGCGGCCCGTCGGCCGCCACCACTCCCTCGTCCCGCCGAAGCGCGTGCTCGTAGAGCAGCGGCGCGGTGAGATTCCAGTGCACCTGGCCGGAGGTGGCGATGCCGTGCGCGTCAAGTCCGGACGTTCGTCCGTGGGTCGATGCCATTACGTCTCCCGTGGGCCCAGCTCGAGGGGCGGCCCAAACGGGGTGATCGTACCGAGCATCTTCGCGAGAAGTCAATATTCTCAACGCCCCTCTTGATAGAATCTGTGTAAACGCAGCCGGCCCGGCCCGCGTATAGCCCATGACACGCCTTCCTCCGCGCGGCGAACGCGCCTCGTTCGAGCCTGGACCAGACGCAGCGGCGGTTGCTGCAGACGTCAAGGCCTTGCTCGACGCCGGGCACCGCGACGAGGCGGCCGACCGATTCGGCCGGCTGGTGGCGGCGTGGCAGAGGCGGGCCCTGCGGGTGGCGTTTCACTATCTCGGGAATGCCGCCGACG
Organism: uncultured Acidobacteriota bacterium; assembly: GCA_963814395.1. Classification (GTDB taxonomy): domain Bacteria; phylum Acidobacteriota; class Vicinamibacteria; order Vicinamibacterales; family UBA2999; genus CADEFD01. Next base: position 36,478 of record CAWFCS010000013.1, on the reverse strand, counting down.
CCGATGACGCCGTGCAAGACGCGTTCGTGAAACTGTATGCGCATATGAGCACCTACCGGGCCGAACTGTCGTTCGACGCATGGTTCACGCGGATTCTCGTGAACACGTGCCTCGATCACCTGAAGGCCCGGCGGCGTCTGCCGTCGTGGACCGGTGGCCTGCACGAGTCGGCCTGGGATGCCGCCGAGGCGCTGCCGAGCGGCGAGCCGTCGGCCGAGCGCCGTCTGGTGGCCCGCGACCGCTGGAGCGCACTGTCGGCGGCCGTCGGGCAGTTGCCCGAGCGCCAGCGCGAGGTGTTCATGCTCACCCATCTCGACGAGCAACCCCCGCAGGCCATCGCGCAGGTGCTCGGCATGAGTCCCGCCACCGTCCGCGTGCACCTCTTCCGGGCGCTCCGGCGCCTGCGGTCGGTGCTGGGAGACCGCTCATGACGTGGTTCAGCCGCCATCTCGACCCGGCTGCGCTGGGCTTGGCTGTGCTCGGCGACGGCGCCGACCCGCGCACCGACACCCATCTCGCCTCGTGCGCCCGCTGCCGCCGTGAACGCGACCGGATTGCGCAGCTGCTGGCCGACGCACGCGCCGGCGCGGATGCCGCCGTCGACGCCGCGTTCGGACCGGCCGAACTGGAGCGCCAACGTCAGTCCGTCCTGCAGCGCATCGCGCGGAACGGCGGCGCGGCGCGCGTGCTCCGCTTCCCCCATGGCCCCGACGAGCGCCCGGCCGTCACTCCGCGCACCGACTCGCGCTGGCTGGTTGCGGCCGCCGCGGCCGGGCTGCTGCTCGGCGTGGCGGCGGGCCAGTTGCCACACCTGATGGACGCCGCGCGCACCACTCCCGCCGTGGCGGGGGCCGTGGCGCCAGATGCCCCGGGCCCCGCCGCCGACTGGCGCCTCGACGACTCGCTGTTGAGCGAGGTCGACGCGGCGCTCGCCAGCGTCACCCGGCCGGAACTCGAGGCGCTCGACGCCCTCACGCCCGTTCACTATGAAACCCGGTAGGTTCCGTTGCCATCACTGATTTTCCGGAAGGGGCTCGACCTCAAGCGCGAGGTCGCCGGCCAACTCGCCGCCAACTACCACAGCGAGCTGGTGGCCGGCATCAAGGCCAGCAACTACCGCTACGAGCAAGGCCGGCTCACGGTGCACCTGGCCCGCGAGTTCGGCTTCTGCTACGGCGTCGACCGCGCTGTCGACTACGCCTACCAGGCGCGGCTGAAGTTCCCCGACCAGCGCGTGTTCCTCACGGGCGAAATCATCCACAACCCGCACGTCAACGAACGGCTGCGCGGGCAAGGCATCCGCTTCCTGTCGGACGCGGGCGAGTCGTGGGACGCCCTCACGGCCGACGACGTCGTGATCCTGCCGGCCTTCGGCGTCACGGTCGAAGATCTCGTGCGGCTCGACGGCATCGGCTGCGCGCTCGTCGACACCACGTGCGGCTCGGTGCTGAACGTGTGGAAGAACGTCAAGCGCTACGCCCACGAGGGCTTCACCTCGATCATCCACGGCAAGCACTGGCACGAAGAGACCCGGGCGACCGCCTCGCAGGCGATGCAGACCTCGGGCGGCCACTACCTCGTGGTGCTCGACCACACCGAAGCGCAGGTGGTGTGCGACTTCATCACCAGCGCGCATGCGCCCGGCGGTCCGGCCCGCGCCGCGCTGCTCACCCGCTTCCGCGCCGCGTGCTCGCCGGGGTTCGATCCGGATCTGCATCTCGAACGGATCGGCTGCGCCAATCAGACGACCATGCTCAGCACCGAGTCGTTCGCGATCGGCGAGATGTTCCGCACCGCCGTGCGCGCGCGCCACGGCGAGGCCGGCGTGGGCGACCGCTTCCGCGCCTTCGACACCATCTGCAGCGCCACGCAGGACCGGCAGGACGCGGTCGTGACCATGCTCGCGAACGAGCGGCTCGACGCGATGATCGTCATCGGCGGCTACAACAGCAGCAACACCTGCAACCTGGCGCGCATCTGCGCCGCCGCCGTGCCCACGTACCACATCGCCGATCCCAGCGGGTTGCTGTCGGGCGACCAGATTCGTCACCGCGACGTCACGAGCAAGCAGGAGATCGTCTCGTCCGGCTGGCTGCCAGCTGGACCACTGGTCATCGGCCTCACCTCCGGCGCCTCCACGCCCGACAACCTCGTGGAAGCGGTGGTGCTGGCCCTCGCGGAGTTCACGGCCACGGCCTGAGCCGCGCGCGCCGGCGCGTAAACAGCGCCGGCCCTTCGTCGTATTCCCTCCAGCGTATGTCCATGGCTCACCATCTCCGCATTCCGACGGCGCTCGCCGCCGTGCTCGTGCTGCTCGTCAGCCTGCCGCAGGTTGCGGCCGCGCAGAGCTTCAAGTGGTGGCAAAACGAGCGTTTCCAGCGCGAACTGGCGCTGTCGGCCGAGCAGATCACCCGGCTCGAGGACATCTACCAGGGCGCCGGTCCCGCGATGCGCTCGCAGAAGGCCACGCTCGAACGGCTCCAGGGCGACTTGTCAAAACTTGTCTCCGACGGCCGCGCCGATGAGGCCACGGCCGACGAGCTCATCACCAAAGTCGAGACCGCCCGCGCCGACCTCGGCCGCACGCGCGGCGTGATGCTCTATCGCATGCGCCGCATCCTCACCTCCGATCAAAACGTCAAACTCAAGGTGCTCTTCGCGGAACACGAACGTGACCGCCATTCGCGCCCGAAGCAACAACAGTGAAGGTCTCCGAGAACATGATCACCGCTCGACTTCTGCTCGTGCTCCTGGCCGTTGCGTCGGCACACGCCGTCGCGGCCCAGTCCCAGGAGGACGCCCGGCGTGACTCCCTCGTGCGTGACGCGGTGGCCCGCTACGATCGCGAGAACCTGCAGGCCGCCACGCCCAGTCAACCGCAGCCCGCCACCGCGGCCGCAGGCTCATCCGTGCGGGAGCTGCGCTTGATGGACGCCGTGGAGCTGGCGCTCGCGCAGAATCTCGACATCGCCGTGGAGCGCCTCACGCCCCAGGCCACCGACTTCCAGCTCGCCGGACTGCGCAACAACTACCGCCCGCTGGCCAGCTCCACGATGGGCATGCGAAGTCAGGTCAACCCGCCGACCAACCAGTTGAACGGCGGTCAGCGCGTGACCAACGAAACGGCGACCTACAACTTCGGTGTCGCGCAGGAAGTGCCCTGGGGTGGCGGCAACTTCTCGCTCACGTTCAACAACAACCGGCTCGCCACCTCGAACCTGTTCGCCAACTACAACCCCACCTTCACCTCCACGCTCACCGCCAACTTCACCCAGCCGCTGCTGCGCGACTTCGGCATCGACACCATCCGCCAGCAGATCGCCGTGGCGCAGATCAACCGTGACATCGGCGCCGAGACCCTGCGCGCGACTATCGCCCAGACCATCGCCAACGTGCGGAATGCCTACTGGGAACTGGCCTATGCCCGCGCCGCGGTCGACGTGGCGCAGCGGTCGCTCGATCTGGCGCAGAAGCTGGTCGAAGACAACCAGGCGCGCGTCGAAGTCGGCACGCTGGCGCCCATCGACGTCGTGCAGGCCGAGGCCGAAGCGGCCAATCGGCGTCAAACCGTGGCCCAGGTCGAGGCCACGCTGGCCACGGCGCAGCTCACGCTGAAGCGGTTGCTCGTCACCGGCACCGCCGATCCGATCTGGACCCAGGAACTGCGCGCCATCGACGTGGCTCAGCTCGACGCCCCGCCGCTCGACATCGAGGCGGCGGTGCGCAATGCCCTGGAGAAGCGCACCGACCTGGCTACTGCGCGCAAGAACCTCGACAGCAACGACGTCACGCTGCGCTTCTGGCGCAATCAGACCCGCCCGGCCGTCGATCTGCAGGTGAACTACGGGGCCCAGGGCGTCGGCGGCACCCAATTCATTCGCGAGGGCAGCGGCCTCGGCAGCGTCGTGACCGGCACGATTCCCGGCGGCTACAGCGACGCGCTGTCACTGCTGAGCGCGCGCGACTTCCCCACCTGGAACGCCGCGGTCACCGTCAGTTATCCGATCGGTGGCACCAACGCCGACGGCCAATATGCCCGCACCCGGGTGTTGCGCACACAGCAGTCGACGCGCCTGCGCTCCCTCGAGCTGCAAGTGGCCACCGAGGTGACCAATGCGGCCCTGCAGGTGCAGGCGAACGTGCGGCGGGTCGAGGCCGCCCGCGCCGCGCGCGCCTTCGCCGAGCGGCGGCTCGATGCGGAACAGAGCAAATTCGAAGTGGGTCTCTCCACCAACTTCTTCGTGGTGCAGGCGCAGCGCGATCTGGCCGACGCGCAGAACGTCGAACTCCGGGCCCTCACCGACTTGCAGCGGGCCTTGGTCACCTTCGAGCGGGCGCAGGAAGCTCCGGCCGGCGGTGGCGGCAATGCGGCGGCAACGGGCACGACCGGCGCTGCGGGCGGGGCCGGCGGACAGGGCGGCAACTAACCAGGCGTGCCCGCGCGCGCCGCGAAGGCGGCGCTGCGGACACGCCCGGTCGAACGGACGGTATATGCGGATGACGGTACGGAACGGATTGATGGCGGCGGCACTCGTCGCCGCACTGGCGGGCGCAAGTGCGTGCTCGAAGGCCGAAGACGGGGCTCAGCGCCAATGGCGCCGGCGGCGCACCGGGCGGTCAGGGCGGGGCTGGCGCGCGGCCCGGCGGCCGCCCGAGCGGACCCGGCGGCGGCCCGGGTGGCGGTGGACCGGGGGCGGCTTTGGCGGCGGATTCCGCCCGCCTATGTCGGTTGAAGTCGGCAAGCCCACCAAGGGCGACATCACCGCCCAGTTGAACATCGTGGGCAACCTGATTGGCGCGGCCACGGTCGACGTGGTGCCCCGCACCGCGGGGCGGCTCGTGGCAGTCAACGTCAAACTGGGCGATCGGGTGACCCGCGGCCAGAGCCTCGCGCGCATCGAAGACCAGGAAATCAACGAGCAGGTCAAGCAGGCTGAAGCCTCGCACCAGGTGGCGCAGGCCACCATCCGCCAGCGCGAGGCCGACCTCAAGTTCTCCGAGATCAACCTGGAACGCTCGAAGAACCTCTTCGATCGTCAACTCCTGCCCCGTCAGACGCTCGACGACGCCGAAGCCCGGCAATCGTCGTCGGCCGCGCAGCTCGACCTGGCGCGCGCGCAGTTCTCACAAGCCGAAGCGCGCCTCGAAGAGCTCCGCATCGCCAAGGGCAACACCAACATCGTCTCGCCGGTGAACGGCTTCGTCGGCAAGCGCAACGTCGACCCCGGCGCCTGGGCGTCGAATCAAACGCCGGTCGTGTCGGTCGTCGACATCAGCTCGGTACGCCTGGTGGCCAACGTCGTGGAGCGCGATCTGCGCCTGGTGAACACCGGCGACCCGGCCCTCGTCGAGGTCGACGCGTTCCCGGGAGAATCCTTCAAGGGGCGCATTGCGCGGGTGGCGCCGGTGCTCGACCCGGCCACGCGCACCGCTGAGATCGAGATCGAAGTGCCCAACGCGTCATTTCGCCTCAAGCCCGGCATGTATGCGCGCATGAGCGTCACCATCGACAGCCGCGTCGGCGCCACGCTGGTACCCAAGTCGGCGGTGGTCGACTACGACAGCAAGCGCGGCGTCTTCACCATGACTGCCGACAACAAGGCCAAGTTCCTGCCGCTCGAAGTGGGCATCGAAGACAACGATCGGGTCGAGGCGCGTAACGGCATCACCGAGGCCGACACGCTGGTGACGAGCGGCGCGTCGTCGCTGCGCAACGGCGACACGCTGGTGCTCGCCGGCCAGCGCGGCGGACCTGGCGGCGGGCAAGGTGGCCAGGGCGGGCAGCGGCGCGGCCCTGCCGGCGCGGCCGGCGCCGCCCGGCCGGCCGGCGGTGACGCGGCAGCGCCGGCGGCCCCGCGCAAACGGCCCGAGAGCAGCCCGGGACAGTAGACACGCGGACGCTATTTCGACGACGAACTATCTGGAGGAACGATGAGTATTCCGAGACTCGCCATCGCACGACCCGTCACGATGTTCATGCTGAGCTTCGTGGTCGTGCTGCTGGGAGCCATCTCACTCACCAGGTTGCCGGTGGACCTGATGCCCGACGTGAGCTACCCCTCGATCACCGTGCGCGTGGGCTACACGGGCGTCGGACCGCTCGAAATGGAAGAGCTCGTCACGCGCCCGATCGAACAGGCGGTCAGCGCCGTGGCGGGGTTCGATCAGATCAACTCCACGTCGTCGGAAGGCAACGCTACCGTGCGCCTCAATTTCACCTGGGGCACCGACCTGAACGAGGCCGCCGACGAAGTGCGCACGCGCATCGACCGGGTGCGCGGCCGGCTACCCGAAGACGCAGACCCCCCGACAATTTTCAAGTTCGACTCCACCTCGTTCCCAATCATGGGCGTCGGCGTGGAAGGCGATTTCGACGCCGTCACGCTGCGCGAGCTCGCACAGAACAGTTTGTCGCCGCGACTCGAACGCGTCGCCGGCGTCGCCGCGGTGAGCGTCGATGGCGGCCTGCGGCGGCAGATTCGCGTCGATCTCACTCGCGAGAAGATCACCGCGCTCAACCTCTCGGTCGATCGCGTCGTGCAGATGCTGCGCACCGAGAACCAGAACATTCCACTCGGCGAGGTCTTCGAGGCCGACCGCATGTTCCTGTTGCGCAGTCCCGGCCAGTTCACGAACGTCGACGAGATCCGCAATCTCGTGGTGATGACGCAGGGCGGCGTGCCGGTCTACTTGCGCGACATCGCCGAGGTGCGCGACACCACCGAAGATCGCCGCAGTCTCACCCGCATCAACGGCAATCCTGGCATCCGCATGCGCGTTACCAAGCAGTCGGGCACCAACACGGTGCAGATTGCCGAGGGCGTGCGCGCCGAGATCGAACGGGTCAACCGCGAAGTGCCGGGCGTGAAGCTGACGGTGCTCGACGACCAGTCGGTCTACATCCAGCGCTCGATCGGCAGCGTGCAGGAACACGCGCTGCTCGGCAGCCTGCTCGTCGTGCTCGTGATCTTCGCTTTCCTTCGCGATTTCCGTTCTACCGTCATCATCTGCACGTCCATCCCGATTTCGGTGATCGGCACGTTCTCCCTGCTCTACTTCGGCGGCTACACCCTCAACACGCTCACCTTCGGCGGGCTGGCGCTCGGCATCGGCATGATCGTCGATGCGGCCATCGTCGTGCTCGAAAACACCTATCGCCACCTCGAGATGGGCAAAGACGGCATGACCGCGGCGATCGACGGCGCCGAGGAGGTGTGGAGCGCCATTCTGGCCTCGACGCTCACGCACATCGCAGTCTTCGTGCCCATGTTGTTCCTGACGGGCGTGTCGAGCATCACGTTCGGCCAGTTGGCCGCGGTGGTGTCGTTCTCGCTGGCCATGTCGCTGTTCGTGGCCGTGACCATCGTGCCAGTCCTGTGCTCGCGCCTGCTGCGCCTGGCTCCGCCCGCCGACGCCCGCACCGGCGTGCTCGGGGTGCTCTATCGCTTGAGTGACCGTGTGCTGAACGGGATCGACCACCTCTATGCCCGGGTGCTCCACCTGTCGCTGCAACACCGGCCGACGGTGTTCGCCGTGGGCGTGGCGCTGTTCATCGCCGCCATCGTGCTCGGTCAGCGCGTCAACTACGAGTTCCAGCCGACCACCGACGAAGGTGAAGTCACGGTCGACGCCGAACTGGCTGTCGGCACGCGTATCGAATCGACCGAAGCGGTGCTGGTGCGATTGGAAGATGCCATTCGCCAAGGCACGCCCGAAGCGACGATGCTCATCACGCAGGCCGGCGGGGGCGGGGGGGAGGGTTTGGCAACCCCTCGACCAATCGCGGCAGCATCACGGTGCGTCTGGTGCCCAAAGACGAACGGACACGCGCCAGCGACCAGGTCGCGATGGATCTGCGGCGGCAACTTTCGGGTCTCCCTGGAGTGATCGTGCGCACCCGCGCCTCGGGCGGCCAGCAGGGGATGATGAGGGGAGGGGGCGGAGGTGACGGCAGTCGCCTGTCGGTCGAGATCCGGGGGCATGAGCTGGATCAAGCCAAGCAGGTTGCCCTGGACTTGAAGGCCTTGCTCGACACGACGGCCGGCATCGCCGACTCGCGACTCGGCCGCGACGAGGGCCGCCCTGAATTGGCCGTCCGCGTCGATCGCGACAAGGCCGCCATGCTCGGCATGACCGTCACCGGCGTGGCCAATACCATTCGCACCAACGTGGCCGGTACCCAGGCCGCGATGTTCCGAGAGGCTGGCAATGAGTACCCGATCGTCGTGCGCCTCCGCGAACAGGACCGCGACGAAATCTCGTCGGTCGGCGACGTGCTGCTCAGCACACCTGGCGGGCGCGTGCTGCCGGCCAAGAACGTGATGATCGTCGACCGCGATACCGGCCCGACGCAGATCGACCGCAAGAACCAGGAGCGCATCACGCGCGTCAATGCCGAAATCGAGGTGACGCTCAGCGAAGCCGTCGCCAACGTGCAGGCGCGCCTGCCCGAACTAGCCCTGCCGAAGGATTTCGAGGTCGGCTTCGGCAACGAGGTCGAGGAGCAGGCCCGCGCCTTCCAGGAACTGCTCCTGGTGCTGGTGCTCGCCATCCTGCTGGTCTACACCGTGATGGCGTCGCAGTACGAGTCGCTGCGCGATCCCTTCATCATCATGTTCTCGATTCCCCTGGCCGCCATCGGCGTGGTCGGCGCACTGCTGCTCACCAACACGCCCTTCAGCAGTCAGGCCTATATCGGCGTCATCATGCTGGCCGGCATCGTCGTCAGCAACGCCATCCTGCTCGTGGACTACGCCAACACCCTGCGCCGTCGCGACAAGCTGCCGCTGCGCCAGGCCGTGGAGCAGGCGGGCCATCACCGCCTGCGGCCGATTCTCATGACCAGCATCTGCACCAGCCTGGGCCTCGTGCCTATGGCCCTGGGCATTGGCGAAGGCGCCGAGCTGCAGGCGCCTCTGGCGCGCGTGGTCATCGGCGGCCTGCTCACGTCCACGCTCATCACGCTGGTGTTCGTACCGGCGATGTACACGCTCTTCGAGGAGGGCCTCGGCGCGTTCCGTCGCCGCCCCTCGACCGACGTCGCGGCCGGCCACTAGTCCGTTCGGGCGCGATGCGCACGCGAAGGTGCCGGCTGCCTAGCCTCCCCCAGGCAGCCGGTGCGTGCGCCACAGAGACGCCAGGGTGCGTCCGGTGACCGGGTCGCGCCAGCGCGGCGCAAGGGCCGCGAGTGGTCCCAGCACGAACGGCCGTTCGCGAAAGCGTGGATGCGGCACGGTCAGCCGCGCGTCGTCGATCACGGCATTCCCATACAACACCAGGTCGAGGTCGAGCGTGCGCGCCGCACGCAGACCAGGACGCGTGCGTCCCCGCTCGCGTTCGAGCGCCAGCAGGGCGTCGAGCAGCGCCGCGGGCCCGATCCGGCACCGGCCCACCGCCACGGCGTTCAGGTAGTCGGGCTGCAGGTCGGGGACATCGAGCGGCGCCGTTTCTTCGAACGGCGAGACCACGAGGCCGTCGAGCAGCGCGGCCAGGTGCTGCGCGGCCCACGACAGGTGCGCCGCGCGATCACCCAGGTTGCTGCCGAGTGCCACCGCCACCCGCACGGCAGGCTGCAGCCGGCCCTCGGCCGGCATCGACTACTCCACCCAGCGGCGGTCGAGCACGGCGCCCGTGCGCACGGTGCCGGCCGTGGGCACGCCGATGACGTCGACGCGCCCCTCGGCGGCCTGCGCGAAGAGCCGGCGGTGCTCCTGCATCTCGCCCAGAATGACCTGCAGCATCTTGCGGTGCCGCGCATGGGTAATCGTGGCCACCTGGGGCGTCCAGCGATCGACGAACGCCTGGTTCGTCTTCGCGTCGCCGGCGGCGATCTCGCGGCCGCTGCCCGACGCCACGTCGGTCGGCGTGAATTCCGCCGGCACGGTCGCGCCCACGTCGAGCAGGGCGCGATGCACCCAGTAGACGTGCGTCTCTTCCCGGGCAATCACATATTGATAGGCGTTGTTGACGTCGTAGTCGCTCACGAGGCGGGCCGAGGCCACGTGGCGCTGCAGCACGGCCAGGCGCTCGACGTAGAACTCGCGGAGCAGGGGCGAAAGGTCTGAGGGCGTCACGCCTTTTGCTTCTCCTTGCAGCTGATGCACACGCGCGTCCACGGAATGGCGTTCAGCCGGGCCTCCGCGATCATCTCGCCGCAGTCGCGGCACACGCCGAAGACACCCTTGTCGATGCGCACCAGCGCTTCGTCGATGGCTTGCAGAATCTTGGCGTCGGTCTGCTTCAGCTTCAGCGTGATGTGGACTTCGTTGTTGCCGGTGGCCTGGTCGGCCATGTCGCCCTGCCGGCCGTTGTTGTGCTCCATCGAACTCTGAATGGGCTTGACCCCGGCCGACGCGGACAACTCCGCGCGCTTCCTCAGCAGCACATCCTTGTAGACGGCGACGTTCATCGGTCCAGCTCCACGGTCCGGGGGACTGATGCCCCGGGAACATCCGATGATAGCACGCAGGTTCGGGCCCGCCCGCTCACCCGGCGCGCAGGGTGGCCAGAGGCTTGCGCTGCAGCACATCCCAGCTCGCTGCCACTCCGACGACCGACACGACCAGGCCGGTCAGGCCAATCCCGATGACCCAGAGGGCCGTGGCGGGATGGTAGGCCATATCGAAGGCAAACCGGCTCAGCGCCCACGTCAGCACCGCGGCGCCCAGCGCCCCGAGCATTCCGGCCAGCAGGCCCAGCACCGCGTATTCGAGCAGCAGCATGGTGGCGATGACCTGGCGGGTCGCGCCGAGGGTCTTCAGAATCGCCGCCTCGTAGACACGGCGGAACTTGGTCATCGCGACCGCCCCAATCAGAATCATCAGGCCGCTGACCACCACCAGGGTGCCCACGACGGTGACCGCCAGCGTGACGTTGTCGACCACGGTCTTGATCGCCGTCAACATCTCGCGCCCGTCGATCACCGACACGTTCGGGAACTGCCCCGCCAGATCGCTCAGCAGCCGGGCTCGCGCCGCCGTCGCCGCCGGCCCGCGCACGAAGGCGATGTGCCCGTGCGGTGCGGTGTCGAGCAGCCCCGGCCGGAACACGAACATGAAACCGCCCGCGCGCCCGTCGCTCCAGTCGACGTGCCGCACCGACGCCACCTTCGCCGTGACCACCCGTCCGAGCACGTCGAAGCGGATGGTGTCGCCGACACGGATGCCGAAGCGCGAGCTGATGCTCTCCTCGATCGACACTTCCCCCTCGGCCGACGTCGCGCCCTCGGGCCACGCCGCGCCCTCGATGATGCGCTCGTTCGCCTCGAGATGGCTGCGGTAGGTGATGGTGTACTCACGGCCCAGCGAGCCGCGGCCGCGGACGTCTTCGTAGTCGTCGAGCGTCACGGCCTGGCCCTGCACGCCGACCACCCGGGCGCGCAGCACGGGAAAGGTGCGCGGCGCCGCCGAGCCCGCCGGCCGCGCCGACGTCAGCGACGCAATCACGCCGGTGAGCTGGTCGGACTGGATGTCGAGCAGGAACATGTCGGGCGCGTCGGTGGCAAGGTCGACCGACACCTCGCGCACGAGGTTCTCCTGCAACGCCCGCACCCCGAGGATGAAGAAGGTGCCGAGTCCCACGGTGAGCAGCACCAGGTGCACCTGCCCGCCGGGACGCGTCAACTGCAGGGCGGCATGCCGGAGCGGGAACCAGCCCGCCGACGCGAGCGGGCGCACCGCCGCGATGAGCGCCACGCCGGCCAGATACAACACGCCGGCCAGCACCGCAAAGCCCACGGCCACGATGCCGCCGATACGCACCGACCCGGCCTGCCACATGGTGAGCGCCAGCAGGCTGCCGCCCACGCCGGCCGCCGCCGCCCAGCGCACCCAGTCGCGGCCGCCGGTGGCCGTTTCGTCGCGCAGCAGCCGCGACGGCTTCACGTGGCGCACATCGAGCAGCGGCACGAGCGAGAAGAGCAACGACACCAGCAGGCCGGTGCCCGCCCCCTGCACCACGGCGGAGGGTGTCAGTCGATAGTTCACGTCGAGCCCGGCCGTGACCGCCGGGCCGAGCCAAGAGGGAATCCACGCCATCACGGCGAAGGCGAAGAGCACGCCGACGGCGGCGCCCAGGGCACCGAGCGCCAGCACCTGCGCCACGTAGATGGCCAGCACCTGCGCCGCCCGCGCGCCGAGGCACTTCAGGATGGCGATGCTCTTCAACTTCTGCTGCACGAACACGCGGGTCACGCTCGACACCCCGACGCCGCCGAGGATCACCACGACCAGGCCCACCAGGCTGAGGTAGTTCTCGGCGCGGGCAAAGTCTTCGCCCATGTCGCCCTCGGTGTCGGCAAAGGAGCGCACGCGCACGAAGCTGTTCTTCACGTCGTCGCGCACGCGCGTGGTCAGCGCAGCGACACTGGCGTCGGGCACCTTCACCAGTCGCTGATGGGTGACGCGGCTGCCGAAGGCCACGAGCGAGGTCTGTTCGAGGTCGACGATGTCGACGATCACGCGTGGACCGAGACTGAACGCCCCGAGGCGCCGGCCGGGCTCGGCCTCGATGACGCCGCGCACGGTGAACTCGCGGCCGCCCATCGCGATGCGATCGCCAACCGCGACGCCGAGCTGGGCCAGAAGCTCAGGCCGCACGAGCGCGCCGAAGCCCGCCACCAGCGAGTGCGCGTAGGTCGTGCCCCCCTGCAGGCTCAGGGTGCCGTAGTAGGGAAACCCGGGCCCGACCGCTTTGAGTTCGACCATGCGAGCCGGGGCGTCAGCGGTCGCGGCCGATCGCGCCATCGTCGCGGTTTCGGCGGTGCGCGTCACGGCTGCGCCGGCGGCCGCGAGGCGCGCGTCGATCGCGCCCGCCAGATCGCCCTCGATCGGTCGCGAGCTGGACACCACCAGATCGGCGGCGATGAGCGCGCGCGCCTCACCAGCAAACACCTGCCGGACGCTCTGAATCACCGACCGCAGCGTGACGATCGCGCCGACCCCAAGGGCAATGCACAAAAAGAAGAACACCAGCCGCCGCCACGACGCGCGCATCTCGCGCCCCGCCATGACCAGCACGAACCTCATCGCGCTGCTCCAATCAGAGCGGTCGTCGCCTCGGACACCGGTCGGCCATCGCGCATGGTGAGGCGGGCGTCGGCCAGGGCCGCGATCTCGTTGTCGTGCGTGACGAGCACCAGCGTGACCTGGCGCGCCGTGCGCACCGAGAGCAGCAAGTCGAGGATGTGGCGGCCATTGGCGCCATCGAGGTTGCCGGTCGGCTCGTCAGCGAGGATGAGCGGCGGATCGTTGGCCAGCGCGCGCGCAATGGCCACGCGTTGCTGCTCGCCCCCCGAGAGCTGCGACGGGTAATGGTGACCGCGGTCGCCGAGGCCCACTTCCGCGAGCAGCGCCGTGGCGCGCGCCCGGGCATCGCGCCGGCCCACCAGCTCCATGGGCACCAGCACGTTCTCGAGCGCCGTGAGCGACGGCACGAGGTGGAAGAACTGGAACACGAAGCCGATGCGCGCCCCGCGCAGCACCGCCAGCCGGTCTTCGTCGAGCGCGGTGATGTCGGTGCCGCCGATCTCGATGGTGCCGCTCGTGGGCGCGTCGAGCCCGGCCATGAGACCGAGCAGCGTCGTCTTGCCACTGCCCGACGGGCCGACGATGGCCAGGAACTGACCATCGGGCACGGTGAGACTGAGCGGATGCAGGATGGTGAGCGGATGGCCGCCGCTTTCGACGGTCTTCGATACTTCGCGCAGCGTGATCATTCGGTGGTCGAGCCCTCGAGCGCGCGCACGATGGGGTCGAGCACGCGCCATACGGTGTCGGCCACCCGCGCGGCCCCCGCTTGATTCGGATGGATGCCGTCAGCCTGGTTGAGCGTCGCGATGCCCGCCACCCCGTCGAGCAGGAACGGCAGCAGCGTCACGTCGTGCCGCGCGGCCACGTCGATGTAGGTCTGACGGAAGCGGGCGGTGTACTCCGGGCCATTGTTGGGCGGCGCTTCCATACCGGCCAGCACCACGCGCGCACCGAGGCCCTTGGCCTTGGCCACGATGGCGTCGAGGTTGCGCGCCAGGTCGTGAGGCGGCAGGCCGCGCAGCGCGTCGTTGCCGCCGAGGGCGACGACCAGGATGGCGGCGCCGCCATCGAGCGACCACTCCAGCCGTCGCGCGCCGCCGGCCGACGTGTCACCCGACACCCCCGCATTCACGACCGTCCAGCCCTGCCCGCGGGCGGAGAGACGCTCACCGATGAGCGAGGGATAGGCTTGTTCAACCGGCAGGCCGAGGCCCGCGGTAAGGCTGTCGCCCAGGAACACGATGCGGCGCGCCGCGACGCCCGCACGCCCCTCGCCCGACGCACGACTGACGCTCGCCGGCGCGGGCCCTGGCGTGGCCGTACCCGACGGCCGGGCCACTGCTGGCTGGCGCGGTGGAGGATGACGGCGCGGCGGAGCAGCCGGCGACCAGGAAGAGCGCAAGGAAGACCACGGGACGCGGCATGCAGGTCTCCATTATGACGGAATGGTGGCCGGTCACGTTCCAGCACCGCCCGACTCGCCACGCGCGGCCGACCGTCGTCAGTCGGCGCGCACCACCACGACGGTGACGTTGTCGGTGGTGCCCCGGGCCAACGCCTCCTGCACCAGTTGGCGCGCGGCGTCGTCTGGCGGAGCCGCGGCCGCCAGGCGGCCGATGGTCTCGTCATCCACCACGTTGTGCAGACCGTCGGTGGTGAGCACGAACAGATCCCCGTGTTCGAGCGGCACCGACACCACCTCGGGCTCCGAGCCGTCGCGCGAGCCGATGATGCTCGTGAGCACGTGCCGCATGGGATGGGCGCGGGCGGCCGCCTCACGCGCGCCGTCGAGGCCGAACATCGAGACCAGCCAGGTATCGTCGCGAGTGAGCTGCGCGGCAGTGCCGCCCCGCACCAGATAGGCGCGGCTGTCGCCCACGCTGCCAATCACCGCGACGTCCTCGTCCAGGAGCAGCGCCGTGATGGTCGTGCCCATCCCGGCGAGCGCCGCGTCGGCGCTGCCGGTCGCATAGACCCGCGCGTTGGCGTGGCGCAGAGCGCCGGCCAGCTGCGCCGCCTTGGTGGCACCTGGTTCGGCCCCGCCGTGCGCCGCGCGGAGGTCTTCCGCCACCGTGGTCACGGCCAGGCGCGACGCAATTTCGCCGGCCTGATGGCCGCCCATGCCGTCGGCCACGACGTAGAGCCCGAGGTCGCTGTCGCGCAGCAGGTGATCCTCGTTGCCGGCCCGCACCGGGCCCACGTCGGAGCAGCCGCCGCTCGTGACGCGCCGAGCGTCGCGTTCCCCGGTCGGTGGTGTGTCTGGCGCGGCCGACATCCGGCGAGATTACCGCCGAATGCGCGGACGGACAACTGACGCGCGGCGTATCGTATACTCCTCCCAGTGATCAGCGCGCCGTTGCAGCCAGTGCTGGCACGCGCCACCGCGCTGCTCGAACGCGGGCGCGGCACGGCAGCCGCCGAGCTGCTCGAGCCGCTGTTGCAGTCGCGCAGCGTCAAGCGGCAGGACGAGTTCGTCATTCGCGCCGCGCTCGCCGAAGCCAGCCTGTTGCAAGGCGAGCCCGACCGCGCCGCCACAGTGCTGGGCCGCCCTCCCGACCAGATCCGCGACCCCCTGCCGCAAGCCCTGCTGTCGTCGTTGTGGCGCCTGCACGGCCGCGTGGCCTACGCGCGCGGCGAGCAGTCGCGCGCCATCGCCCTGCACGCGCGCGCGCTCAAGCACGCCGAGGCGGCCCACGACTCGCGGGGCATCGGGCTCGCCCACTTCGAGCTGGTCTACTGCTACCAGAAGGTCGGCGACCACGCGATCGTGCGGGAGCACCTGACCGAGGCCGCCGCTGCGCTCCATGCCGCGGGCGACCGCCGCCACCTGGCGCAGGTCCATTCGATGTCCGGCATCCTGTCGGCGCAGCAGGGCCGCTACGACGACGCCACGGCGGCACTGCGCAACGCCGAACGCATCGCCACGGCGCTCGGCGCCGACGACGTACTGGCGCAGGCCTACGTGAACCAGGCCGCGGTCGCGCAGTTGCGCCGCCGCTACGACCAAGCCATCGCCCTGGCCGAGCGCGCCGTGGCCCTGCACGAGACGACCGGCCAGCCGCACCAACTCGCGGGCGCCCTCGCCACGCTCGGCCACATCAACGTCAAGCTCGGCCACCTCGGTGACGCCGAACGGGCGCTCCGTCGCGCCCTGAGCCTCACCGAGAGCCGCGGGCAGGCACGGTCGCAGGAGATCGCTGGCGCGGTGCACGACACGCTCGCGCAAATCGCGCTGATGCGCGGCGACTACGAGAGCGCCGCCGAATCCCTGACCCGCGCGGCCGAGGCCTTCGGCGCCTTCGGGCGCGCCACGAGCAAATGGTACGAGTGGTCGGTCCGCGTGATCACCGCCCGGCTTGCCAACCGCCGCGGGCTGCCCGACGAGGCTCTGGCGCTGGCCGACGCGATCGTCGCCGCCGAAGGCGCGCCACCGGCCGAGCGTCTCGACGCGGAGTTGATTGCCGCCGAGGCGCTGCTCCTTGGCCAGCGCGCCGCCGACGCGCGCGAGCGCATCGCCGCGGTGGAGGGCCGCATCAACCCGCGCACGACGCCCGGCGCGTGGGGCGAGTTCCTGCGCCTGCGCGGCCAGTTGCAGGCGCACGAGGGGCGCCCCAACGAGGCGTACCACGACATTGCCCAGAGCGTGAGCGTGTTCGAGCTGGTGGGCGAACGCTACCAGTCGGCGGTGAGCCACTTCGCGCTCGGCCGTCTGGCCCGCGAGGCCGGGGCGCGGTCGATTGCCGACCGCCACCTGACCGACGCCCGCGACGAGTTTCGCGCCCTCGGATCGCATCGTGACCTCGCCGAAGCGGAAAAGCTTCTGGCGGAACCGCCGGCGCGCGGCACCGGCGTCTACCTGGGCTCGCCGGCCGACGCGGACGACGCGCTGGTGCAGCGGCTCGTGAACGCGTCGGTCCTGCCCGATCTGCTCGCACACGAGCTCGTGATGGCGGTGCGCGAGGCGGTGCTGGCCGACGTGGCGGTCGTGTTCGTGACCCCACCGGCCGGTGAACTGCGGCTGGTCGCCTGCGCCGGCGGCGACAGCAGCGCCGCGCGCAGCCTCGCCACGGCCGCGGCCACCGGGGGCGCCTACGGCGGACAACCGATCGTAGTGCGTCCCCTCGGCACCGATCCCGAGGGGCAGCGCACCCTCGCTGTCGCCTCGGCCCGGCCGTGGAGCGATCTGGGGTTGCGACGGGCGCGCATGATGGCCGCCGTGGCCCAGCAGGGCTTCGACCTGTGCGCCGCGCGCGAACGCCCCACGGCGGCGCGCGTCGCCACGGGCGAGCGCCCCCTCGAACCCTTGCTCGCCGGCTTCATCTGCGCGTCGCCAGCGATGCAACGCGTCGTCGAACAGGTGCAGCGGCTGCAGGGTAACGACCTCACGGTGCTCATCACCGGCGAGAGCGGCACCGGCAAGGAACTCGTGGCCCGCGCCATTCAGGCCGGCTCGCTCCGGGGCGCGGCCACCTTCCTGCCCTACAACTGCACCACCACCACCCGCGAGCTGGCCGACAGTCAGCTCTTCGGCCATCGTCGCGGCGCCTTCACCGGGGCCGTCAACGACCAGCCCGGCCTGATCCGCGCGGCGGCCGGTGGCACGCTGTTCCTCGACGAGATCGGCGACCTGCCGCTCGACGTGCAGCCCAAGCTGTTGCGGTTCCTCGAGCAGAGCGAGATTCTGCCGGTTGGCGACACCAAGCCGCAGCAGGTGGACGTGCGCGTGCTGGCGGCCACCAACGCCGATCTGGAACAACGCGTCAGCGAGGGGAAGTTCCGCGAGGATCTCTACTACCGCCTGAGCGTCATCCGCATTCAGATCCCGCCGCTCCGTCAGCGCCGCGACGAAATCCCGCACATGGCCACGTTCTTCCTGCGCGAGGCGGGCGACCGGCTGGGCAAGCCCGACGTGCAACTGAGCCCCGAGGTGCTCAACCTGCTTGCCTCGTACTGGTGGCCCGGCAACGTGCGCCAGCTGCGCAACGAGGTGCAACGCGCGGTGGCGCTCGCGGCACCGGGCAGCACCGTCATTCCCGAGCACCTGTCGCCCGACCTCACGGCTGAGGCACCCGCCGGGCACGAGAACACGGGTCTTCCAGGGGGCGGCGCACCGCGGCTACAGGCGGGTCAGACGCTGGCCAATCTCGTGGATGAGGTGGAACGGGGTCTGATTGGGGAGACGCTGGCCAGGAGTGGCGGCAACATCGCGGAGTCGGCCCGCACGCTCGGACTCACCAGGCGGGGCCTCTACTTGAAGCTGAAGCGGCTCGGACTCGATCCGACGAACCCTCAGGATTGAGTATTCAGTATCCATTTCGAAAGTGTAATGAATACGTAGTATCCACAGCGGTTAACCTTCTGACCCAGTCATAGTGGATACAAGGGCTGCCAATGCTCTTTAAAGTCATGTGAAGTCATCCATTGGCGTCGTGTTGCCAAAGTCGGCCTGGATCTTGGAGTAGTGGTTGGCATTGCACGTCCTGGTCAACCGACCACTGACACCTTGGAGCGACCCGTGGCCAACACTCAGCACTCGTCAATCGCCCTCAGCGCCACCCAGCGGACCAACTCGCGTCAGCGAGTGGCGATGCCCGCGCGCTTGACCTGGAAGGACCAGGGCGGCTCGGTGCGATTTGCCTCAGTGGTGACGCGCGACGTGAGCGAGACGGGCGCCTTCGTGGAGTGTGCGTCGGTTGCGCCGATTCCGCTCTTCCGCCTCGTGCACCTTCAGCTCGAAAGGCCGGGCGCCCCGGCGACCCCCCTGGCGGCCGGCCGCGTACTCGCCGCCGTGTGGCGGGTCGAGCGCGAACCCGCCGCGTCGGGCTCACCCGCTGGCTACGCGTTGCGCTTCATGGTCGACCCCGCCGAACAGCACGTGGCGCCCCGCTACGCGCTCGACAACATGGCCGCCGCCAGCTAGCCACCGGCCCCGATAGCACCGCCCGGGCGCAGGCCATCCGCGGCGGCACGTTCTCGTTCGGCGCGCTTGCGCCAATATCTCGCCAGGCCCTGCCACAACTGCTCGAACGGCGCCGCCACTTCCACCGCGCGCGCTTCCTCTTCCGTCAGCACGCGCCGCACGTCCGCGCGCAGCCAGCGCGTCCACTCAGCCGCACGCTCCGCCTCGTCGGCGCCGCTCTCATCCGCGAGCGCCTGCCGAACCCGCTCGCCCACCCGCGCCAGGGCCACCCGGTAGGCCGCCAGATGGGCCCCTGGATCCGCCACCTCGCCGAAGTGCGTCACGAAGAGTCGTGTCGGCTGCCACGCCTCGAGTTCGTCGAGCGTGATGGCCCACCGCTCGAGGTCGATGTCGGGCGGCGGCGTGGCCGGCAGCACGTACCCTGGCCGCACCGCGATGCCGGCGGCGTCGCCCACGTAGCCCGTGCCGTCGGCGCGATCGCGGTAGCTCACGTGGTGCACGGCGTGGCCTGGCGTGTAGCGCACATCGAAGCCGCGTCCCGCCACGTCGATCGTCTCGCCCCCGCTCAGCGGACGCAGCGCCGCTGCCGGCACGGCCAGGAACTCGCCCCACAGGCGATCCATGTCGCCGCCGTAGAGCCGCGTGGCACTGGCCAGCAGCTTCTCCGGGTTCGCCAGGTGCTTGGCTCCGAACTCGTGCACGTAGACCGGCAGCCCCGGCACCGCCTGGGCAAGCGTGCCGGCCGCGCCGGCATGGTCGAGATGAATGTGCGTGAGCAGCAGCGCTCGCACATCGGCCAGGTCGAAGCCCTGTTCCGCCAGGCCCCGTTCGAGTGCCGCCCGGCACGAGGTCGGGCCAGGATCGACCAGCACGACCCCGCCCTCGCACGGAATCACGGCCGTGGCGATCACGCGCGCGTGTCCCTGGAACTGCAGATCAATCGTGAACGGCGTCGTCGTCACCAGGGCATCCGTCCCATGAAGGGGTCCTTCACCACCGCGCGCAGCACCTCGCCCATCGCTGACGAGTCTACGGCACGCGCACGCGCACCACGAGCGGCTGACTGAGCGTCGTGGTCACGCTGGCCCCGGCCCCGAGGGCCACGTCATCGCCCCGCGTGGCCAGCACCACGCCGGTACCGGCACCGGCCCCTACGGCGCCGCCCACCACGGCGCCCTTCTTGCCACCAGCAATCGCGCCGATCACGGCACCGGCTCCAGCGCCGATGCCGATCTTGGCGGCATCTTCCTTCTTGGTGGCCGCGGCCTCGCGGGCAATCGCTGCCGTGGCGATGGCCGTGTCGGCGTCGTCGATCACGACCGACGAGAAGCGCAGCGCCAGCCGCGCGCGACCCTTCACCCGGCCCGCGCGATCGGCCGCGCTGACGTGTCCGGTCACGACCGTGCCCGCCGGCAGTACCTCGGTGCCGTCGACGACCACCGCGCGCCGCAACACCCCGCGCACGGTCTCTTCGACGCGGCTCGTATCGGCGGAGTGCGACGTCTTGAGCTCGATCGCCAGGGTGGTGCCCGTGGGCACCGTGACCTCGGTGAAGACCGGCGCTGGCGGCGTGCGCGGCGCCGACGCCACCGCCGGTGCCGCGGCCGGAACGGCGCCTGGGGCGGCGATCGTCGCCGCCGGCACGGCGGGCGCAGAACGGGCGGTCGCCCGGGGCGCGGCCCCCATGGACGGCGCGGCGGCCGGAGCCGTGCCGGCTGGCGCGGCCACTGGCGCGCCGGCCGCGGGCACGGCCGCGGGTTCTGCTGGGGCGACGGTGGACGCGGGTGCCGGTGTGGCGGCCGGCGCGGGCGTCGCCGGGCCAGCGGGCGCCGAGCAGGCCATCAACCCGCCAGTCAGCAGGGCCACGAGACTCGCGGTCGTCATGGAGCTCATCGAAATACGCATGTCAGTACCTTCCACGCGGACGAGGCGCCAGCGCCTGGATCCGCTATCCCCACACGAACTGCGATCGACGCCAGACCATGCATGTCCTCCCAGGACCGAGGCACGCAGCGCCTGTTCCTAGCATAGTCGCCACCGCACCTCCTCCCTCCGTTCGTGGCCAGCCATCCGCCTGGACGTTCGTTCAGGGAACCTGCGGCCCGGCCATCCCGTTATGATGAGCGTCGAACGAAACCTGGAGCCGTCTCAGATGCCCATAGCCCTGCTGGTTCTCTCCCTCGCGCTGCTCGCGTCCGCCTGTTCGCAGCCGGCCACCCCAGCCGCAACGGCGCCTGCGCCACCGCCGCTCACGTCTGGTCTCGACCCGGCCACCTTCGACAAGGCCGTGCGTCCGCAAGACGACCTGTTCACCCATGTGAACGGCGCCTGGCTCGCCAAAACCGAGATTCCGGCCGACAAGCCGTCGTACGGCGGCTTCTACGAGGCGCACGACCGCACGCAGGAACAGCTCCGGGTGCTGGTGGAGGCCGCGGCCAAGACGCCCGGCGCCAGTGGCAGCGCCCAGCAGAAGATCGGCGATTTCTTCACGGCGTTCATGGACGAAAAGCGGGCCGACGAGCTGGGCATCACGCCCCTGGCGCCCGAGTTCGCGGCCATCGACCGCATCGCGACCAAGCAGGACCTGGCCGCCTATTTCGCGCGCCAGCTCAAGCTCGGCATCGGCGGCGCGCCGATCCAGGGCGGCGTCGAGGGCGACGCGCAGGATCCCACGCACAACGTCTTGTACACGTCGCAGGGCGGCCTGGGCCTGCCCGACCGCGACTACTACCTGAAGGACGACGCCAAGCTGAAGGAGTACCGCGCGAAGTACGTGGCCTACATCGGCGCCATGCTGAGCGCCGCCGGCATGAGTGATGCGGCAAAGGCCGCGGCTGGCGTGATGGCCATCGAGACGTCGCTTGCCCGCGCGCATTGGACCAACGTGGAAAACCGCGACGCGGTGAAGACCTACAACAAGGTGCCTACGGCCGAACTCGCCACGCGCTTTCCGGGCCTGGACTGGGCGGCCTGGACGGCGGAACTCGGCGTCACCTCGGCGCCGCACATCATCGTGGCGCAACCGAGCTACTTCGTGGCGTTCACCAAGACCGTGGCGACCATGCCCGTCGAGCAGTGGAAGCCGTACCTCACGTTCCACGCCATCGACCGCTTCACGCCGTATCTGAGCACGGCGCTCGTGAACACGCGCTTCGACTTCCGCGGCCGCACGCTGCAGGGCATCCAGGAACTGCAGCCCCGGTGGCGCCGCGCCCTCACCAACCTCGATTCCGCCGTGGGCGAGCTGCTCGGCAAACTCTACGTGGAGACGCACTTCACGCCGGCCGCCAAAGCGCGCATGGACGCGCTCGTGGAGAACCTGCGGCGCGCCTACGGCCAGGGCATCGACGGCCTCGAGTGGATGAGCCCGGAGACGAAGAAGGAGGCGCACGCCAAGCTGGCGGCGTTCCGGCCCAAGATCGGCTACCCCGCGAAGTGGCGCGACTACTCGGCCGTCGAGATCAAGAAGGACGACCTGCTCGGCAACATGACGCGGGCCCTCACGGCCGATGCCGCCTATCAACTCGGCAAGGTGGGCAAACCCGTGGACCCCGACGAGTGGGGCATCACGCCCCAGACGGTGAACGCCTACTACAACCCCGTACGCAACGAGATCGTGTTCCCCGCCGCCATCCTGCAGCCGCCGTTCTTCGACATGGCCGCGGACGACGCCATGAACTACGGCGCCATCGGCGGCGTGATCGGCCACGAGATGGGCCACGGCTTCGACGACCAGGGCCGCCGCTTCGATGCCAAGGGCGTGCTGCGCGACTGGTGGACGGCCAAGGACTCGGAGGAGTTCATGCGCCGCGCCAAGGGGCTGGTGGCCTACTACGGCGCCAAGGAGGCCCTGCCGGGGCTGAAGGTGAACGGCGAGCTCACGCTCGGCGAGAACATCGGCGACCTCACCGGCCTCACCATCGCCCATCGCGCGTACCGGATGTCGCTCAAGGGCCAGGCCGCGCCCGTGATGGACGGACTCACTGGCGACCAGCGTTTCTTCGAAGGCTGGGCCCAGGTGTGGCGCGCCAAGATTCGCGATGACGCTCTGCGTCAGCAGGTGCTGAGCGACCCGCATGCGCCCGACGTGGTGCGCGGCAACGGGCCGCTGCCACACGTGCCGGCGTTCTATGAGGCGTTCGGCGTGAAGCCGGGCGACAAGTTGTTCCTGCCGCCCGAGGCGCGCGTGAAGATCTGGTAGCGGCTGGAAAGCGGCTGAGCCGCGCGGCAGACTACCGCCGCGCGGCCTGGCCGAACGTGTCGCAGGAGTCGATCGTGCCTTGCGACAAGCCGCGCCGCAGCCATTCCACGCGCTGCTCCGACGAGCCGTGGGTCCACGACTCCGGCGACACGCGGCCCTGCGACCGGCGCTGCAGCGTGTCGTCGCCAATGGCCGCGGCGGCCCGCAGGCCCTCTTCCACGTCGCCGTCCTGCAGCATCTTCTCGCGCGCGTGGTTGCCCCACACGCCCGCGAAGCAATCGGCCTGGAGTTCCTGCAGTACCGACAGGCGGTTGCCTTCGGCCTCGCCGGCCCGCTGACGCGCCGCCATGACCTGCTCCGACACGCCGAGCAGCGTCTGCAGGTGGTGCCCCACCTCGTGCGCGATCACGTAGGCCTGCGCGAAGTCGCCCGGCGCGCCGAACTTCTGATCGAGTTCACGGAAGAAGCCGAGGTCGATGTAGAGCTTCTGATCGGCGGGGCAATAGAACGGCCCCACCGCCGCGGAGTTGGTGCCGCACGCCGACTGCACCGCGTCGTCGAAGAGCACCAGCGTGGGCGCCTGGTAGCGTTCCCCGGCCTGCTGGAACACCCGCGTCCAGGCATCTTCGGTGGAGGCGAGCACGACCGCAGCGAACTCCGCCTGGGGATCGCCGGTGGGTGCGCCCACCTGACCCTGTTGCGCCGGCGCCTGACTGCCCCCGCCGCCGACCCCGCCCGCCATCTGCAGCAACGTGAGCGGATTGGCGCCCGTCAGCCAGCTGACGATGAGCACGATCACGATGGTGCCGATGCCGCCGCCGGCAACGCCGCCAGGCACGCGCATGCCGCGCCGGTCTTCGACGTTGTCGCTTCGCCGCTGATCTTCCCACCGCATCGTTGCGCCCTCCAGGGACCGGGGCACGCGAGAGCGCGTCGCCGGGCCGGTCGATCATATGACAGACGAGGCGCGGTTCAGGTCACACGCGCATGAGGCAGGTGGTGCCGGGGGTGGGAATCGAACCCACACGCTCCTTGCGGAACCCGGGATTTTAAGTCCCGTGCGTCTGCCAGTTTCGCCACCCCGGCGTAGCCCACACGATACCCGAGTCGCGATGACTCGGCTCAGAATCGGAATCGAGTCATCCCTCGGCTCCGGTCCGCTCGCTCACGTCGGGCTGGGTCAGGGCATCCAGCCGCATCACCAACGATTCGGCGTCGGTTACGGGCAGGTCGCACACGAAGTCGCGACACACGTACGCCGTCGCCTCTGCGCCGGGCGAGGTCATCGCCGCCGTCCACGGAGCAACGCGCGCGAGCTCGGCGTGATGACGCGCCAACAGCGGCATCACCACGGCCGACGGCAGGAACCGCGACGCCACGCCGTGCCGCAAGCGCGCCGCCGAGGGTGCATCGGTGCCTTCGGCCAGCGCGATCTCGATGGGCGGCAGCAGCGCCGTTGACGCCGCCGCCAGCATGAAGGGCGCCACGCGCGGATGCGTGCGCAGCTTCGTGCCCCACGCCGCCAGCACGCGCTCCGCCTTCCTCTGATACGCCGCCAGGCCGGTCAGCCGTGCCAGTGCCAGCAGATTCATCACCGCCACCGAAGAAGCCGCCGGCTCGGCGCCGTCGTACTCCTCGAGCTGGCGCAGCAGCACCGTCGGGTCTTCTCCGGTCGTGGCGTGCCACCCCTGGTCGCCGGTCGCGCCGAAGAACGTATCGAGCGACTCGTGCAGGCGCACCGCCCACGCCAACCACTGCGGATCGCCGTCGGCCTGGAAGAGCTCGATGAGGCCCCAGGCCAGGTAGGCGTAATCTTCGGCAAAGGCATCGATGCCGGCGCTGCCCGCGGCGTAGCGCCGCAGCAGCCGCCCGGTGTCGGCATTCCACAGGCGGTCGCGCACGAAGGCCGCGCAGCGCTGTGCCACCTGCAGGTGATGCGTGCCGGTGCCGCCCACGCCTTCACCCAACGCGTCGCCCGGCGCCAGCACGCGTGCCGCGCGCGCAAACGCCGCCATCATCAGGCCGTTCCAGGCGGTGAGCACCTTGTCGTCGAGCAGGGGACGTGGACGCGCCTGGCGCGCCGCGAACAGGCGCTGCCGGCCGCGCGCCAGGGCCATGCCCACGTCGGCCGGCGTGATGCCGCTCTCGCTCGAGATGGCGGCAATCGTCTTGGCGGTGTAGAAGAGGTTGTTCTTGCCGAACTCCTCTTGGGGATCGAACGGCGCATTGCCGCCAGGCTTCACGCCGAAGCGCATCTCCCACACGCGGCTATCGGGTCCCAAGGCTTCCACGATCTCGTCGCGTGACCAGATGTAGAACGCGCCTTCGGTGGCCTGCGCGTGCGGCTTCCCCGCCTCGGCGGCCGGCACCGAGTCGGCGTCCTCCGCCGAGTAGAAGCGCGCCGTCGGCCGAGAGCAGCTCGCGCTGCACGTAGCGCAGCGTGTCTTCGGCCACCTGCGCGAAGAACGCGTCGCCGCTCATCTGCGCGGCCTCGAGGTAGGCCAGCACGAGCTGCGCCTGGTCGTAGAGCATCTTCTCGAAGTGCGGCACCCGCCAGCCGCCGTCGACCGAGTAGCGATGGAAGCCGCCGCCCACGTGGTCGCGCATGCCGCCAAGCGCCATGGCCCGCAGGGTGCCCAGCACCATCACGCGCGGATTGGCCTGCCCGGTGCGCGCGTATTCGCGCAGCAGAAACAGCAGCTCGCTCGGGCGCGGAAACTTCGGCGCGTCGCCGAAGCCGCCGCGCTGCTCGTCGAAGGCCGCCGCCCACGTCTCCGCCGCGGCGTCAAGGGCGGCCGCGTCTGGCTTCTCGCCCGTCGCCGCCACCGCGTCGCTGGCGCGCAGGCGCTCGATCACGCGCGTGGCCGAGGCCACGACCTCCACGCGGTCGTCACGCCACGCCCGCGCGATCTCGCCCAGCACGTCGCTGAACGACGGGCGGCCCCAGGCGGCCACCGGCGGAAAGTAGGTGCCGCCGTAGAACGGCTCGAGCGTGGGCGTCAGCCACACGCTCATGGGCCAGCCGCCGCTGCCGGTCGTGGCCTGCACGAACGCCATGTAAACGCGGTCCACGTCGGGACGCTCCTCGCGGTCCACCTTGATGCACACGAAGCCGCGGTTCAGCAGCGCGGCGACGGCCTTGTCTTCGAACGACTCGTGCTCCATCACATGGCACCAGTGGCAGGTGGCGTAGCCGATCGAGAGGAAGATCGGCTTCTGCTCGGCACGGGCCCGCGCGAAGGCCTCGTCGCCCCAGGGATACCAGTCCACCGGGTTGTCGGCGTGCTGAAGCAGATAGGGGCTCGCCTCGCGCGCCAGTCGATTCATCCGTCGATCATATGCCGCGCTCCGAGCCGCTGCGATACACTCTTCGCCAGTGGCAAGCGACAGCGCAACTGAGACCACCCCGCTCCGGGGCCAACGCGTGGTGATTCTGGTCGAGGCCGACTACGACCACGTCGACCTCGAAGCCACGCGCGCCGCCCTTGGCGCTGCCGGCGCCACCGTGCACGTCGTCGGTCCCATGCAGGGCCAGACCTACGTGAGCCGCAACGGCCCCTCGATCGTGGCCGAGTTTGCGGCCAGCACGCTGCGCGTGGCCGACGTGGACGCGGTCGTCATTCCCGGTGGCTATTGCGCCGACCGCATCCGCCTGCGCCACGCCATGGTCGATCTGGTGCGCGACGCGGTCGAAGCCGGCAAGCCCGTCGCCGCCATGGACCACGGCGCCTCGGTGCTCGTCAACGCCAAGGCCCTGGCCGGACGACTGGTCACGTGCTGGCCCTCGATTGCCGTCGACGTGAAGAACGCCGGGGCGCGTTACGTGGACCGGCCGGTGGTCGAAGACGGCAACGTGATCACCTCGCGCAAGTCCGACGACCTGCCCTTCTTCACCGACGCCATCAAGCGCCAGCTGATCGCCCGGCGGGCGTAGCCGTCACGAGCGCGGGCTTGGCCAGACCGGTACGGAACCGCACGTAGGCGGCCGTCACCTCCACGCCGTAGAGCAACAGCACCGCCGACACGTAGATCCACAACAGGAAGACCACCACGGCCGCTACCGACCCGTGTACCGTCCAGCGCGACGGGTCGGCCGCATAGGCCGAGAACAGCGCGAAGGCGGCACGCCACAACAGCCCGGTCAGGATGGCCCCCGGCCAGACGTGGCGAAACGACACGTGCACGTTGGGCACGTATTTGTGCACCAGGGCGACGCACAGGACCAGGAGCGCGATGGCCGCGTAGTCGGCGCCGGCCCGGCTCATGCGCGTGAGCCAGTCGATCTGGAGGCCCAGATTGCCGAACCACCGCGCTTCGGCCACGCGCACCAGGCTCACGATCACGATCGCCGCCAGGAACATCGCGCCGGCCGAGGCCATCATCAGCAACGAGAACAGCCGGTGACGCAGGAAGCTGCGCCGGCTCTCCACGCCCCAGGCGTGGTTCACGGCGGAACTGATGGCGCCGAAGACGCCGGCCGAGGCGTAGGCCAACGCCAGGCTGCCGCCCACCCCGATGCTGACCCGATCCGTGCTGAAGCTGTCGATCTGCCCGGTCACGAAATCGAACTGGCCCGGAAAGTAGCGCAGCACGAACTGCACCACCTCGTCGCGCGCCACCGGGTCGGCGGTGAAGGAGCCGATCACCGAGAACAGCAGCAGCAGGAACGGGAAGAGCGACAGCAGCGTGTAGTAGGCGATCGCCGCCGCATGCGTGAGGCCCTCGCTGCTGTAGAGCTCCACCACGCCGCGCCCGGCCGCCTTCAGCACCAACCGCACGCCGGTCAGGCCTCGCCTACCGCGGCTACACGACGACGCTTCACGTCGCGCCCCACAATCCCGTGCCGCCGCATCTTGTTGTAGAGCGTCGGCCGGTAGAGCCCCAGAATCTGCGCCGCTTCCTGCTTGTTCCAGTTGGTGCGCTCGAGCGTCTGCAGGATGGCCATGCGCTCGATTTCGGCCAGGGTGCGATGCGCGGGAATCGCGAACGCGTCGTCGTCGGCGGTGGCCCGCAGGGCATCGGGCAGATCCACCGGCTGGATGTCGGCCGTGCGGGCCACGAGCACGGCCCGCTCCATCGCGTTCTCGAGCTCGCGCACGTTACCCGGCCAGCGATTGCGAATCAGCAGATGGTAGGCGGCGGCGCTCACGCCGCGCACCGACTTCTGGTGCCGGCGGGCGAACTTCTCGACGAACCAGTCGCACAGCAGCGGAATGTCTTCGGTGCGCTCGCGCAGCGGCGGCACCCGCAACATGATGGTGTTGATGCGGAAGTAGAGATCCTCGCGCAGCCGCCCGTCGCGGAGCGCCGCCTCGAGGTCGATGTTGGTGGCGCAGATCAGGCGGAAGTCGACCTTCACGAAGCGCTCACTGCCGATCGGCCGGTACTCGCGCTCCTGCAGCACGCGCAGCAGCTTGGTCTGCAGGTAGGCCGGCATCTCGCCGATCTCGTCGAGCATCAACGCGCCGCCCTCGGCCAGTTCCAGCAGCCCGATCTTGTCGGCGTTGGCGCCCGTGAACGACCCCTTCTTGTAGCCGAAGAGCTCCGACTCGATCAGGTCCTTGGGAATGGCCGCGCAGTTGATCTTGATGAACGGCCCGGCCGAACGCGGACTGCGCTGGTGCAGGGCGTTGGCGATCAGTTCCTTACCGGTGCCGTTCTCGCCCTGGATGAGCACGTTGGCGTTGCTCGGGGCCACGGCATCGACCAGCTCGAACAACTCGCGCATCACCTCGCTCTGCCCCACCACGGCGCCCATGCCGTCGGGGTCGCGCAGCTTGGCGCGGCCGGCGTGGTTCGCGCTGGTGGTGTTCGTGCGCGGCCTGGACGACCGTGCGGTGTGGACGCGATGCGTGCCGGGTGCCGCGATCGAGCCGCGCGCGATCGCGGATGCCGTGATCGCGTACGCGAAGAGCGCGCGCCCGTCGAACGCGACGGTGATGCACGATGCGAGCATCGACGATCAGATTGATTGCGCGGAGCTCGGCGTCGCCGCTGCCCTGCTCGCGCACGATCGCGACCTTGCCGTGCAGCGTGCGCGGGCAGCCGCGGCGCTCTACGCGGAGCAAGGCCCGCGCTACTCCCGCAAGTGGTGGCAGATGCTCGCGACCGTGTTCGTGGTCGCGGGCCGCGATCTCGACGACGATGCACGCGCGATGCTCTCGCTCGTGATCCGTGCCGTGCGCGGCCGGGCGCGGATCGCGGAGGTGATGGCACTCGTGCCGTGACGCGGTACTGTCGGCGCCATGCGAGCACTGGTGATCGCCGTCGCGCTGTTCGGCTGCAAGCAGTCCGAGAAGAAGCCCGCCCCGAAGCCGACGGAGCCAGCGCCGCCTCCTCCGACGGAGCCAGCGCCGCCACTGGTCGTCGCGAAGCCGGCCCGCACCTGCGAGAACCTCGACCTCGTCCTCGCGTCGAAGATCCTCGGCGATGCCGCGCACCCGTGCCGCGCGCGGCTCGACGCCACGTACGGACGGATGATCTCGACCGGCCTCGCGTTCAGCGGCACGCTCGTCTCGACGAGCCCGAGACGCGGTGCGGGCTTCTTCATCACGTGCCAGCACTGCACGGGCGCCAGTGGTGGCCTGCACGATCCCGAGAACGAAGACCCGTCCGCGTTCAACGGGCTCGCGCCGGCGCAGCTCGTCGGCACGGCGGTGCGTAGCGGTCCGGAGAGCCGGCTCTACTTCATCCATCGCGTGTTCTCGCGCACGCCGCCGAAGTCGGCGTTCGATGACAAAGGGCCACTTGATGAACATCAAGCCCGAGGACGACTTCGTCGTCGGGACGATCAGCGGCGAACCGGTCGAGGTCGTCGGACACATCGGCGCGCTGCCGAACGCGAAGGTCAGCGACAAGCGCCTCGCCGTACACGACCCGCGGGAGGTGGCGACATCGCAACAGCCGTGGGCGGAAGCGAAGCCCGGCACGCAAGCACTCGTCCTCGGCTTCCCGCGCGACATGCCGGCCATGACGTTCGGCGGCGAGCTGGTCGCGAGCGTCGGCGAGATCCTCGACGACACGCGCGCGAAGGAGATGCTCCTGCGTTCCGACGCCGACGAAGCTGCGATTCCGTACGACCCCAGCGTCGAGCTCGTGGTCGCCGCGCGTGCGTGGAGCGGCATGAGCGGCGGCGGCGCGTTCGACGAGGACGGTCGCTATCTCGGCGTCTCGGTGCGCGGCACGCTGACGCCGGTCGACGGCAAGTACCTCGTGCGCGTCGTGCGTGCACCGTACGTGATGAAGCAGCTCTCCGCCGCGCTCGCCGCGGCGCCCGCACCGCTGCGCACGAAGCTAGAGCCGTTTCTCTTGCCGTAGCCGCTCGACGTAGCGCGCGATCAGCGCGTCGTCGATTCGGGGCCGGTGCACGTCGAGCGCCGCGAGTGCCGCGACGCTGTTCGCGCACGGCCACGGTCCCATGCCGAGCGAGAAGCGCTCGGGAAAGAACGCGGCGAGCGCGTGCAACCGCGAGGTCTTGTGGGCGAGCAGTGCGGCGCGAAATGCGTCGTAGGTCGCGGGGACGGTGTTCACGCCTGCAAGGGCGAGCGCACGGCCGAGCGCCGCGTACGTCATCGACTGGTCGACGTTCGCGAGGTGCAGCGTCTCGCCGGTCCACCCGCGCGCGACGCAGGTCGCGATCGCCCGCGCGACGAAGTCGACCGGTGTCATGTCGATCACAGCGTCCTCGCGATCGATGTAGAGCCCGAGCTCCGCGCAGCCGACGAGGTAGCGATTGAGGTAGTCGTCCGCGTTTCCGATGCCGCGCGTCGTATCCGCCGCGATCATCGCGGGCCGATAGATCGCGACGGCATCTCCCGCGCGGCGCACCTGCTGCTCGGCGATCCACTTCGAGAGCGCGTACGGCGTCGACGCGACCGCCTGCTCGAACGACAGCAACGAGGTCTCGTCACCGTCGGGCGGCGCGGTGCTGATCGTCGAGACGTGATGAAACGGGAGGTCGCGTCGCGCGGCGAGGCCGAGCAGCGCGAGCGTTCCTCGCACGTTCGGCGCGCGCAGCGCTTCGTACGATGCGAGCCAGCTCACCGTCGCGCCCGCATGCACGACGGCATCGACCGCACGTCGAGCGCCGCGAGCTCTGGCCCGAGCTCGCCGGCGATCGCCGTCGCCGCGATCACCGCGCGATCGCCCGCTTCGCGAGCGGCGATCCGCGACGAGCGGCGCTGCGCGTCGGCGTCGCTGTCCGCGCGCGACGAGACAGACGCTTCGATGCCACGCGCGCGCAGCGCTTCGACGAGGTGCGCGCCGAGGAAGCCCGTCGCGCCGGTCAGGAGCACGCGGCGAACCGGCGCGCCTTCGACGGTCCGAGCTGTGCGCGCGGGCCGGCAGACGCGAGGATCGGCGCGCGCGAGCGCGCTCGTTCGCCGCCGTGCAACGGTCCCGCGCCGCGTGCGCCAACGAGCCGGGCCGCGAGCTCGTCGAGCGCCGGCCTCGAACCACCAGCCGAGCGGCACTTCGCGACCGAGGTCGTCGGAGATCGCCTCGAGGATCTCCGCCGCGCGAGGGAATCGACGCCGATGCCCGCGCCGAGTGGCTCGTCGATCGCGACCGCGCGCCCGCGACCCGCTCGCGATCCGCGCGACTCGCGCTGCGAGCAGATCGCGCCGGCCGCGGCCTCGTCGGCTCCGCAATCGACGCAGCCGTCGTCTCGGCAGATCGGCCGTCGGCGCGTCGACGGCCGAGCCGCGCGCCGTAGCGCTCGCGACGAGCGCACCGCGCGCGAGCTTGCCGCTCGCCGTGAGCAGCCCGTTCTCGACGGAGAACGGCTCCGCCTCGAGCACGATCTCCGCGCGGCACCTCGTATGCGGCGAGGCCCGCGGCCGTCCGCGATGCGCAGCGGGCGAGCACGGCGGCGAGCGTGTCGGCGCGACGATCCGCGTCGCGAGCGTCGCCGCCTCCACCCGACGACGGCGCGCGAGGCTTGCGGCGCGTGCGCCGTAGCCCGGCGCGTGCACGAAGACGCGATCGACGGCCGGGCAGCTCGCGAGGATCGCTCTCGATCCGCTCGACCGAGACGAACTCGCCCTGGGCGAGCTTGATCGTGTTGCGCAGCGCGGCCGACGATCGCGCACGCGACCTTCGGCATCGCGCTCGCCGAGATCGCCGGTCGCGACGTAGCCCTCGGCGTCGATGGCGGTCGTCGCTCGCGTCGCCGAGGTAGCCCGCGATCGCGTGCGGCGACTGCACCCAGATCTCGCCGCGCTCGACGTCGCGTCGGCGGCGCATCGGGCAGCGGCACGAGCTTCACGTGCGACGTCCTTCGCGATCTTGCCATCGACGGCGATCGTGCCGAGCTCCGTGGTGCCGTAGCCTTCGGAGACCCAGACGTCGGCGAAGCAGCGGCGCAGGAACGCGAGCACCTCGGCGCTCACGGCGCGCTGCCGACGGAGACCGCGAGCAGGCGCGTCCCGAAGCGGCGCGCGTCGTCGGCGAGGACGCGCGGCTCGGCGCGCCGCGCGGGTCTCGGGCGTCGGCGACGCAGCGCACGCGGCGGCGGTGCTGCGTGAAGCACCTCGTACAGGCGCGGCACCGAGCCGACGCGTGGTGGGCTCGAGCGTGCGCGAGCTCTTCGACGAGATGGGCGCCGCCTCGCGAGAACGCGATGCAGCCGCCGTTGACGCAGCAGCGCCGGCAGGTACATGCGCTCGCTGACAGATGCGAGAGCGGCTGGAACGACAGGTGACGCGGCGAGTGACCGATCGCGTAGCTCGCGATCATCGCGTGGAACGTGCGGTACGTCCGCATCGCGCCCTTCGGCATCCCCGTCGAGCCGCTCGTGATCAGCACCGCGTAGGATCTCCTCCGTCGCGGCGCGCTGCAGGCGCCGGGGTCGCTCCGTCGGATTCGAGCGCGTCGAACGCGATCCGGCGTCTCGCCGTTCGCCGCACCGTCGAGCACGACGACCAGCTTCGCCGTCGTTGCGAGGCGCGTCACGCGCTCCGCGTTGTGAGCCTCGACGACGACGCACGTTGGCTTTGTCAGCGCGAAGATCTGGGCGAGCCGATCGTCGGAGTCATCGGGCGCGAGCGCGACGGAGACATAGCCGCGCTCGAGGATGGCGAGGTCCGTCGCGATCCACTCGGGTCGGTTGCGCGTCATCACACCGACGACGATCCGTGCATCAGACGGCTCGAGCCGAGCGGCCAAGCCACGCGAGAGCGCACTGGCACGGGCCCACATGTCGCTTAACGAAGCGCCGGCGCATAGCCGTCGACCGAGCGAGCGAGGCACAGCGTGCGATCGCCATGCAGCACGAACGCGCGGCGCAGCGTCTTCTCGAACGTGTCGGCGTAGAGATCGGCCGCCTGGATCTCCGTCGCGGTGATCTCGAGCGCGACCGTCTCGCCTGACCCGCGTGCACCTGGACGCGGACGTAACGCGCGACGACGGCAGTCGTCGACGGTGAACCACGCCTGACCATCGACGACGTGCAGTGCATCACGACTCGATCTCGGCGATGACGCTCCCGGCCGGAGGCGTACCCGACGGTGCGGATGGCCGAACGCGTGACACGTGATGCGCGTATCGGCGGGAGCGGGGCGAATCGATCCGCATCCACGCGACGAACATCGGCTTCCCGAGATCGAATCTCCCACCACGGCGCGGGTTCGGCGAGCGTCGGCGTCATCCACGGAACGAGATGCCCTCGTCACGTGGCGGGTCTACGCTCGCGCATCGTCGATCGCCGCGTGTATCGCTGAAACGCGGCATCGGCGAGGACGACGTCGTCGTCCGGCGCTCCGCGATCATCCGCGATGGCGCACGCGCAGCTGCGCGATGATCGTCTTTCGCCACGCGTCGGCGATCTCCGTCGTCGTGCCGGGCTCGAGGAGCCAGCGCGTCGTCCGCACGAACGATCTCGAGGAGCCAGCCGTCTCGCCAGCGTTGTCCGCCGGGTCGCGCGCACCGAGCGCCGAGTCCGCAGCCTCGGCCTCGAACGCGAGCCGATTCGACTGAGCTTTTTGCTCGTGCAGAAGCTTGGCCGAAACGGTCCGTGCTCCGACGCTGACCTTCGATCGGGCGATCGTCGCGAACAACAAACGCTTCGCCGAGCCCCGCCATCGCCCGACCTTCCGGCGTCGACCGGATCGTGGGCCTGGGATCGAGTACCCGCACGCTTCGCTCGACATGCGCCGTTCGCGATGTGCGGCGTCGGCGACCATGACCCGAGCCAGAACCCACTGGCGCTAGTCGCCGAACGAATGGAAGCTGGTCACTAGTCCAGCAACTGCAACCTCCGGCGCAGAACGGAAACCGCTCTTCGTCGTCGTCGGCTCCGACGATGCGCAACCGAGCTCATGTAGATGTGATAATCGACAGATTCCGTGCTGTGTACTTCGATCCCGCGCGCTTCCCAAGCGAAGCGATTTGGACGAGGTGTTCATGCGACCGCGGACAGAGTCCATTGACCGTCGTTTAATAGCGAGCTAGCTTCTGCGTCATGACGCCAGCAGCTCGATGCGGTCGATCGTCGGCGCCGGCTTCTCGGGACTGTGTGCCGGTATCCAGCTGCGCCAGGCCGGCATCGAGGACTTCGTGATCCTCGAGAAGGCGCGGCGGCGTCGGCGGCACCTGGCGCGACAACACGTATCCCGGCGCCGCCTGCGACGTGCCCTCGCACCTCTACTCGTTCTCGTTCGAGCCGAACCCGAGCTGGACGCGCGCGTACGCCGCAGGCCGAGATCCTCGCGTACCTCGAGCACTGCGCGACGAAGTACGGCCTGCGCCCGCACCTCCGGTTCGGCGCACGCGTGTCGACAGGCGCGAGTTCGACGAGGCGACCGGGACGTGGCACGTGTCCACGCCGACGACGAGCGCGATGTCGTCGCGCGCGTCGCTGGTCCTCGGCAACGGCGCGCTGCACCTGCCCGCAGATCCCGGACCTCCGGGCCTCGCGAGCTTCGCGGGCGAGTCTTCCACTCGGCGCGCTGGGATCACGACTACGACCTCGCGGGCAAGCGCGTCGCGGTGATCGGCACCGGCGCCAGCGCGATCCAGTTCGTGCCGGAGATCGCACCGCAGGTCGCAGCAGCTCGACGCTCTTCCAGCGCACGCCGCCGTGGATCGTGCCGAAGCCCGACCGCGCGATCGTCGAGCGCGCGAGCGCTGGACGCTTCGAGCACGTGCCCGGCGCGCAGCTGGCTCCGGCGCGCCGGGCTCTACTGGTTGCTCGAGAGCCGCGTGCTCGGCTTCGCGTTCGCGCCGAATCTGAACGCGCTGCTCGAGAAGCTCGTGCTCGCGGCACCTCGCGCGATCAGGTGCCCGACCCGCGAGCTGCGCGCGAAGCTCACGCCCGACTACCGCATCGGCTGCAAGCGCATCCTGATCTCGAACGACTACTACCCGGCGCTGCACGCGGCCCAACGTCGAGCTGGTCACCGACGGCATCGCCGCGATCGAGCGAGCGCGGCATCCGCACGCGCGACGGCAGCGAGCGCGAGGTCGACGCGATCATCTTCGGCACCGGCTTCCGCGTCGTCGACTACCTGTCGTCGATGCCGATCGTCGGGCGCGGCGGCCAGACGCTCAACGACGCGTGGCGCGACGAGCGTCGCAGACCTACCTCGGCATCACCGTCGCCGGGCTTCCCGAACCTGTTCCTCCTGATGGGCCCGAACACCGGCCTCGGGCACAACTCGATGATCTTCATGATCGAGGCGCAGGCGCGCTACGCGCTCGACGCGATCGCGCGATGCAGCGCAGCGCGCTCGCGGCGATCGACGTGCGCCCCGAGGTCGAGCAGGCGTTCCGCGCCGAGCTGACCAGAGAAGCTATCGACGACGGTCTGGACCTCGGGCTGCAACAGCTGGTACATGGCCCCGGACGGCGACGTCGCTCGCTCTGGCCGGGCTTCACCTTCGACTACTGGTGGCGAACACGGCGAATCATCTTCGATCGACGAGGCCGAGGCCTCGCACATCCGAACGATGCCAAAACGCAGTCCTCACACGCGCGGAGTCGCTGCGATCTAGGCGAAACGCTATCACGCGGTCGGCCGAGCTGGCGCGGCACCTGGTACGACCGGCTGCCGTCGCTCGATTCGCCCGCCGACCCCGTGCTCGATCACGTCGCGAATGCCACGCGCGGTCAGGAGAAGTAGACCATCCTCGCCGAAGACGACTGCTACGTTCGCGCCGCTGCCTCGCGCGCGCTGCGGTCTCGTGGCTACACGGTGCTCGAGGCGGGCGAGGGCCGCGCCGCGCTCCGCCTACTGCGCGATCACAAAGGCGAAGTGCGTTTGCTCGTCACCGATATCGTGATGCCGGGCATGAACGGCCGCGAGCTCGCCAGCTCGCCTGCGAACGCATGCCG
>CAWFCS010000012.1:0-44101 GCA_963814395.1 uncultured Acidobacteriota bacterium | reverse complement strand
CTGGCCGCGGCCCGCGCGGCCTTGACCGCCGCCGAGGCGCAGGCGCGCAAGAACGAGATCGAAGCCGAAGCGCCCGACGTGGCGTTCGCGCAGTCGGCGCGCGAGCGCGCGCAGTCGCTGTCAGACCAGAAGCTCATCTCGACGGAGGCGCTCGACCAGACCCGCAACCTGCACGAACAGGCCCTCAACCGTCAGCGCGCCGCCGGGTCGCAACTGCTCGTGAGCCGGGCGAAGATCGAAGAGGCACGCGCGCAGGTGGCGCAGGCCCTGGCCGCCGCCGAACGGGCCGACGAAGAGCTGGCCAACGCCACCATCAAGGCGCCCATCCGCGGCACCGTGCTCACGCGCGACCTCGAAATCGGCAGCCCCGTGTCGTCGATCCTCAACCTGGGCGCCAACGCCACGCTGGTGATGACCCTGGGCGACATCGAGAAGGTGTTCGTGCGCGGCAAGGTGGACGAAGCCGACATCGGCTTCGTGCAAGCTCGGCATGCCGGCGCGCATCACCACCGAAAGCTTCCGCGACAAGGTGTTCAGCGGCAAGGTCACGCAGATCTCGCCGATTGGCGTCGAGAAGGACAACGTCACGACCTTCGAGGTCGAGGTGTCGATCGACAACCCCGGCCAGGAACTGAAGGCCAACATGACGGCCAACGCCGAAGTGATCCTCGAGGAGCGGCCGAACGCGCTGATCGTGCCCGAAGCCGCGGTGACCTACGACGCGCAGAAGAACGCCACCGTGGAGCTTGCCGATCCCGGCGCCCCGGGTGGACGGCGCACCGTGCCGGTCAAGCTCGGCATCGGCAACGGCACGCGCACCGAAGTGCGTGAGGGCTTGAAGGCCGGCGACAAAGTGGTGCTTCCGGGCTGACGCCAATGCGCGAAGCCATCACTCAGGCCATCGACAACCTGCGCGCCAACAAGCTGCGCAGCGTGCTCACGATGTTCGGCATCCTGTGGGGCGTGATTGCCGTGGTGGTGCTGTCGGCCACCGGTGAAGGGTTCCAGCGCGGCAACCAGACCGTGCTCGAAGAACTTGGCAAGAACATCGCCATCGTGTGGGGCGGGCGCACCACGGCGCAGGCTGGCGGGGCGCGGGCCGGCCGGCAGATCTTCCTCACGCTCGACGACGCGCGGGCCATTGCCGCCGAGTCGCCGCTGGCCGCCGTGGTCAGCCCCGAGATCAATCGCGGCGGCCTGCAGGTGAAGAGCCGCTACAACGCCGCGGCGCTGGGCGTGCACGGCATCGAGCCGCAGTATCAGGAGATCCGCACCATCGACGTGGAACGCGGCCGGGTGTTCGGCTGGCCCGACGAAACGCAGGTGCGGCGCGTGGCCATCATCGGCGCGGATGCCTGGCAGCAGCTCTTCGGCGCGCGCGAGGGCCTTGGCGAAACGGTGCAGATCAACGGCTTCCCGTACACGGTCGTCGGCAAGATCCGCAAGAAGGAACAAGACAGCAACTACAGCGGTCCCGACAACGACAAGGTGTTCGTGCCGTTTGCCGCCATGGCGCGCGACTTCCCGCGCACCGGGGTGCCGCCGGGCACGCTGTCGCAGATCATCGTGGCGCCGAAACCGCACGTGGTGGCCGGCCTCGAAGGCGTGCTCAACGCGCGTACCGGACGCATCAGCGACATCGACTGGCCGCTCGAGCAGGACGTGCGCCGCGTGCTGGCCGCGCGCCACCAGTTCGCCCCCGGCGACCGCGACGCGATCAGCGTGTGGGACACGTCGCTCGAGTCGCTGATGTTCGGCCGGATGATCGACACGATGCGCCAGTTCTTCTCGATCGTCGGCGTGATCACCCTGGCGCTCGGCGGCATCGGCGTGATGAACATCATGTTCGTCGCGGTGCGCGAACGCACGCGCGAGATCGGCGTGCGCAAGGCGCTCGGCGCCACGACCGCGACCATCCAGCGGCAGTTCTTCCTGGAAGGCTTCGTGCTCACCATGTTGAGCGGAGGCCTCGGATTCGCTCTGGCCGCGGCGCTGTGCGCGGCGGTCAACACGCTGCCCATGCCCGAGCGATTCCAGGGGCTGATCATGACCTGGCAGTCGGGCGCGCTCGCGCTGCTGGTGCTCGTGGGCATCGGCGTCGTCACCTCCACCTACCCGGCCCGCCGGGCGTCGCAGCTGCCGCCGGTCGAGGCGCTGCGCTACGAGATGTAGACGACATGGCTGCACGCGCCGGGCTCGGAGACATCGTGCGGGAGGCGGGCGTGGGCCTGGCACGCAATCGCGTGCGCGCGGGCCTGTCGATGCTCGGCATCTCCTGGGGCATCGTGTCGGTGGTGATGCTGCTGTCCTATGGCAACGGCTTCCAGGCCGCGCTCGAGCGCGGCTTCCGCGGGGCCTTCGGCGACGGCGTCGTGATTGCATGGCCCGGGCAGACCTCGGCCCAGGCGGGCGGCGAACGCGCCGGCAAGAAGATTCAGCTCACCGAAGCCGACGTGCTGTCGGTGCGCGATCTGCCGTTCGTGAAGTTCGTGAGCCCGGAGTTCATTCGCGAGTTCCCGATGACCTGGGGCACCAAGCAGGGCTCGTATCGCGTGCGCGGCGTGGCCCCGGAGTACGCCGTGATGCGCAGTCAGTGGGTGGAGGCGGGCCGTTTCCCCGACGACGACGACGTGCGGCTGCAGCGGCGCGTGGTGTTCATCGGGTCGGAAGTGGCGCGCAAGATGTTCGGCAACGTCGCCCCCGTGGGGCAACGCCTGCGCATCGGCGGCATGGCCTTCGAGGTGGTGGGCGTGCAGCGCGAGAAGGTGCAGCTCTCGAACTACATGGGCTCCGACAAGGAGTCGGTCTACATTCCCTACACCACCGCCGGGCAGCTCTGGAACACTGAGTACACCACGGTGATGGTCTATCAGGCCGTGGACGCATCGAAGGAAGAGCAGGCCACGCGTCACGTGAAGGAAGCACTCGGCAAGCGCCTGGGCTTCGATCCCAACGACGAGCGGGCGCTGCGGCTGTTCGGCTCGTCGCAAACGGCGAAGATCACCCAGGGCATCACGCTTGGCCTGAAGCTGGTGCTGGGTTTCATCGGCGTGCTCACCCTGGCCATCGGCGGCATCGGCGTGATGAACATCATGTTCGTGTCGGTCACCGAGCGCACGCGCGAGATCGGGATCCGCAAGGCGCTCGGCGCGCGCCGGGGCGCCATCCTGCTGCAGTTCCTGCTCGAAGGCGTGGCCACGGCGGTGGCCGGCGGCGCCGTGGGCGTGGCGGTGTCGTGGGGGCTGGTGCTGCTCGTGAGTCCGCGGCCGTTCCTGTCGGAACTGCTCGACGACCGCAGCCAGTCGGCCGACATCCACCTGCTGCTGTCAGCCGAACTGCTGCTGGTGTGCGCGGGCATTCTGATGGCCGTGGGCCTCGTGAGCGCGTTCGTGCCGGCGCTGCGGGCTTCGCGCCTCGACCCGATCGACGCGCTGCGCTACGAGTAGACGGACAACTATTTACATTCGCATCTGCGGCCGTCGGCCGCCTTCTGTGCCACCATGCCGCAGCGCGCGATCTCGCCCGCGGCGCATCCCCACGGTGGACGCATGAACATGATGAAACGAACGTCTGCAGGCCTCGCGCTGGCTGCGATGCTGGGCGGCGCGGCCGCCTGCGGCTCGAGCAGCCCCGCCCGCCGCCACCGCCCCGGCGGCCACGAACGAGATTCTGTGGGACACCTACGGCGTGCCGCATGTCTACGGCACCAGCACCGCCGCCGTGTTCTACGGCTATGGCTACGCGCAGGCGCAGAGCCATGCCGATGAGATCCTGCGGCTCTACGGCGAGGCGCGGGGCCGCGGCGCGGAGTACTGGGGCGCGAAGTACGAAGACACCGCGGTGTGGGTGCTCAAGAACGGCGTGCCGGCGCGCTCCAAGAGCTGGTACGACGCGCAGGAGCCGGGCTTCAAGGCCAACCTCGACGCGTTTGCCAAGGGCATCAGCGACTACGGCGCCGCCCATGCCGATGCCATCGCCGCCGACGTGCGCGTGGTGCTGCCGGTCACCGGCGTGGACGTCGTGGCGCATGCGCACCGGCTTGATGAACTACATCTACGTCGCCTCGCCCAACCTGGGCGGCGAGGGCGATGCCCCCGTGCCCGACGCCACCGGCGCGCTGCCCGACGTGGGCTACACCGGCGAAGACGGCTCCAACACCTGGGCCATCTCGGGCAAGAAGACGGTGAGCGGCAAGACCATGCTGCTGCAGAATCCCCACCTCGGCTGGGACGTGAACTACTTCACCTACTACGAAGCCCACCTCGTCGCGCCCGACTTCGAGCTCTACGGCGCCACGCAGATCGGCCTGCCGGTGATCCGCTTTGCGTTCAACCAGCAGATGGGTATCTCGAACACGGTGAACGGCATGGTGGGCTCCACCACCTACAAGCTCACCCTGAAGGACGGCGGCTACGTCTACGATGGCAAAGTCATGCCGTTCGAGGTGGCGACCACCACCTACAAGCTGCGTCAGGCCGATGGGTCGGTGGCGGACAAGCCGCTCGAGATCAAGAGCACGGTGCACGGCCCGGTGTTCACGCGGAAGGACGGCGTGGCCGTGGCCCTGCGCGTGGCCGGCCTGGATCGGCCCGCCATGCTGCATCAGTACTTCGACATGGTCACCGCCAAGAACTACGACGCGTTCACGGCCGCCATGAAGCGCCTGCAGGTGCCCACCTTCAACATCAGCTACGCCGACAAAGACGGCAACGTCGAGTACATCTTCAACGGCATCGCGCCCAAGCGGAAGCAGGGCGATATCGCGTTCTGGCGGGGACTCGTGCCCGGGGATTCGTCCGACTACCTGTGGACCGAGGTGCACCCCTACGAAGACCTGCCGCGCGTCACCAATCCGCCCGCGGGCTTCATCCAGAACACCAACGACCCGCCGTGGTTCCCGTCGTGGCCCACGCCGATCAAGGCCAGCGACTATCCGCCCTACCTGGCGCCCCGGGGCCCCGAGTCGATGCGCTCGCAGAACGCGCTGTCGATGATGGCCGACAACGACAAGCTCACCCTCGAGAAGCTGATTGCGCTGAAGCTGTCGACGCGCTCCCTGCTGGCCGACCGCACCTTGCCCGATCTGATTGCAGCCGCCCAGGCCGACACCAACGCCGACATGCAGGCCGCCGTGAAGCTGCTGTCGGAGTGGGACCACATCTACTCGAAGGACAACCGCGCCGGGCTGCTCTTCGAGGAATGGGCCAAGCTCTTTGCCGGCAACGGCTTCGGCGGCCAGGCCAACTACGCCGTGCCGTTCGATGGCGCCAAGGCCACGTCCACGCCCACGGGCATCAAGGACAAGGCCGCCGGCGTGAAGATGCTGCGCCAGGCGATCGTCGAGACCAAGAAGAAGTACGGCGCGCTCGACCGCGTGTTCGGCGAGGTGTCGCGCTTCAAGCTGGGTGACGTCGACGTGCCCGGCGACGGCCACGTGGGCGGCCTCGGGCCCTTCCGCGTCATCACCTGGGGCGCGCTCGACGCCGCCGGCAAGCGCTATCCCGCAGCACGGGGAAACCTGGATGGGCATGATCGAGTTCACCACGCCCGTGAAGGCCTATGGCCTCATGAGCTACGGCAACTCGCGCCAGAAGGGCACCACGCATCGCAGCGACCAGCTCGAGCACCTGTCGAAACACGAATTCCGCGAGCTGTGGCTGACGCGTCCGCAGATCGAGGCCCATGTGTCGGAGAAGACGGAGCTAAAGCCATGACCCGACGGACGATCCTCGCAGTCGCCGCCCCGTTCACGCTCGGTGCTGCGCTCGTCGCGCAGACCGCGGCGCCACCGTTCACGCCCGTGCAGGCCGATCTGCTCGCCGTGCCGAATTCGTATTCGAACGCCTGGGGCGACTACGACAACGACGGCGACCTCGACCTGGCCGTGTCGCTCGGCACTGGCGAAGTGCGCCTCTATCGCAACGACGCGGGCGTGCTCGTCAGTGTCGGCGCGCAGGTGGGCATGCCACAGGCCGGCAGCCACGAGCTGCGCGGCCTCAGTTGGGGCGACTTCGACGGCGACGGCGACATCGACCTGCTCGGCGGCTCGACGCCCACCGACAAGCTCACCGTGGTGCTGCGCAACGACGGCGGGAAGAAGTTCGTGGACGTGGCGGCCGAGATCGGCCTCACCATCCCCAAGCGCTCGGCCCGCCAGACCAACTGGGTCGACTACGACAACGACGGCGACCTCGACGTCTACTCCGCCGACCGCGCCGGCGACAACAAGCTGTTCCAGAACACCGGCGGCAAGTTCACGCAGGTCTTCGTCGGCGTCGGGCCGACCGATCCGCGGCCCACGGTCGGCGCGTGCTGGCTCGACTCGGACAACGACGGCGACCTCGACCTGTTCCTGGCCAACCAGGCCGGTGTCGCCGACGCCCTGTGGCGCAACGACGGCACGTCGTTCACCGATGTGGCGAAGCAGGCCGGCGTGGCCGGACCGCCGCGCACGAAGGCCGAAGGGGGCGTGGGCTGCGCCGTCGGCGACTACGACAACGACGGCCGGCTCGACATCTTCGTGCCCAACTACGGCCACAATCAGCTCTACCGCAACAACGGCGATGGCACGTTCACCGACGTGGCGCCCAAGGTGGGACTCGCGGTGGAGAACCACGCGGTCGGCTCCGACTGGGGCGACTACGACAACGACGGCGACCTCGACCTGTCGGTCATCTCGTATGTGGGCGAGCCCGGCGCGCAGACCCCGCTGAACGCCCTCTTCCGCAACGACGGCGCCGCGGGCTTCGTCAACGTGCTCACCAAGGACAGCCCGCTCAACAAGGCCGACCACGCCTCGCAGTTCGTGGACTACGACAACGACGGCGGCATCGACCTGTCGATCACCGACGGCTACGGCCCCCAGGGCGGCCATTTCGTGTTCAAGAACACGTCGTCACCAGAGGCGAAGGCGCGCAGCCTGAGCGTGCTGGTGCTCGACGCCAAGGGCCATCACACGCGCTTCGGCGCCGAGGTGCGGGTCTACGACCAGAGCGGGCGCCTTCTGGCCACCCGCCAGGTGCTCACCGGCGGCGGCTACAACTCGCAGCGCGCGGCCCCGGTGCACGTTGGACTCGCGAAGCTCGAAACCGTGCGGGTCGACGTCACGTTCATGAGCAAGAGCGGGCGGAAGACGCAGTCCCTGCCCAAGGTGAATCCGGCGGACTACCGCGGCAAGAGCCTCGTGATTCGTCAGAGCAACTGACGCTCACGGCGATCGCGCCGTCCATCTGTATTTCTTGGAGGTTCCCGTGACCAACGACGTTTCCCTTCGCCATCGTCTCGCCGCGGCAGGTGTGCTGCTCGTGGCGCTGTTCGTCCTGCCGGCCGCGGCGTTGGCGCAGACCGCCGAGCTGCGCGGCTCGGTGGTCGACTCCACGGGCAGCGCGCTGCCCGGCGTCACCGTCACCATCGTCAACAGCGCCACCGGCGTGGAGCGTCTCTTCGTCACCGACGAGCAGGGCGCCTTCAGAGCGCCGGCCCTGCAGCCCGGGCCCTACACGGTGGAGTCGACCCTCACCGGGTTCAGCACCGACACCAAGAAGGTCGTGATCACGGTGGGCCAGGTGGCCGACGTGAAGGTCTCGCTCTCGGTGGGTGCGATCCAGGAGAGCGTGCAGGTGGTGGGACGCGGCGCGGCCGTCGAGATCGAGACGACCAAGTCCGATCTGTCCGCGGTCGTGAGCCAGGAGCAGTTGTCGGAACTGCCGGTGCTCAACCGCGGCTTCGTGGGCCTGGCGCAGCTGCTGCCCGGGGGCGGCCCGGCGCGAACCGCTGATGGCCGGTTCGGCATCTCCACTTCGTTTGGCGGCACCAACGTGCGCAGCATGTACTCGATGCAGATCGACGGCGGCATCATGGACCACCCGATCTACGGTTTTGCCATCGTGAACGTGAGCCAGGACGCTGTGCAGGAGTTCCGCGTGCTCCGCAACCAATTCGACGCGGAGTACTCGCGCGCCGGCACGGCGGTGGTCAACGTCGTGACCCGTTCCGGCACCAACGATCTGTCAGGGCGGATGTCCTACTTCGGCCGCGACGCCTCGCTCAACGCGAAGAACGCCTTCGCCCGCACCAAGCCGCAGTTCGACGCCGCGCGCTTCAGCGCCGCGGCCGGCGGTCCGCTCGTGCGCAACAAGGCGTTCCTGTTCGGCACCCTCGAGTACAACCGCCAGAACTCGGCGCGCATCATCGCGCTGCCGGCCGCGAATCCTTTCGCCAATCAGTTCAACGGCGTCTACGAC
The DNA here is from genome assembly GCA_963814395.1 of uncultured Acidobacteriota bacterium. Classification (GTDB taxonomy): domain Bacteria; phylum Acidobacteriota; class Vicinamibacteria; order Vicinamibacterales; family UBA2999; genus CADEFD01. The sequence continues at coordinate 35,858 of CAWFCS010000012.1, read as the reverse complement.
AACGGCACGCGCGCGAAACTCGGCCAGGCCAAGGTCGACTACACCGCGAACCAGACGCATTCGTTCAGCGCCCGCTATCTCTACGACAACGACGACATCATCGAAAGCTACGAGCTGGCCGAGAACACCGCGCTCGACTTCTCTGACCTGTCGGCCAGCTGGAACTGGACGCTCGGCGCGTCGATGCTGAACAACGCCACCGTGCAGTATATGGATCAGGACACGCAGCGCTTTCAGACCACGACAGACACGCAGGTGCTCCGGCCGTCGTTCAACTCGGGCCGATCCCCGAACCTGCCGCAGGGTTTTCCGCGCAAGCGCATGACCTTCAACGACACGTTCTTCTGGTCCACCGGGCGCCACGCGACCAAGTTCGGCGTGCGCATGGCCATGGAGAACCTGGATTACAACGCCGACTACTACGGCGCCGGCGTGTGGCAGTTCAACACCGACCTGCCGTTCGACGCCGCCAACCGCGCCACCTGGCCGACGCGTTTCACGATTGGCAGCGGTCCGGCCACGCAGAACTACAAGAACACCGAGTGGGGCTTCTTCGCGCAAGACGACGTGCGTCTCGGTAACGTGACCCTCAACCTCGGCCTGCGCTACGATTTCGACAGCAACCTGCGCAGCCCAGACATGATTGCCGAGCTGCTCGGCAACCCCCAGTTCCGCGGCCTCGAGAACATGGTCACCGCCGATCGCGGCAACGACCTGAACAACATCCAGCCGCGCGTCGGCTTCGCGTGGGATGCCCGCGGCGACGGCCGCACCGTGCTGCGCGGCGGCTACGGCCTCTACTCGGGCCGCAACCGCCCCTGGTTCAACATCCGCGGCGATGTCGTGAGCAACCAGTTCACGGCCGAGATCACCGATGCGAACCTGCTGCAGTTCTACCCGAACCAGACGGCCGCGCTCGGCGGACGCACCCTCGAGGACTACATCCGCACGGCGGGCGGCCGCGCGCTCTACCTGCCCGGCGACGGCCTCAATCTGCCCTATGTGGTGAGCGCCACGCTCGGCGTGGCCAAGATGCTGCCCGGCGATACGTCGCTCGAGATCGATCTGATTCACCAGGAACAGAAGGATCTGCAGACCGGGCGCGATGCCAACCTGCCGGCGCAGGGCCCGCTTGCGAGCAATCCTCGGCCCTATCCGCAGTTCTCGTCGGTCACGCTCATCAACTCGCTCACCAATTCGAGCTACGACGCACTGCAGGCGCAGCTCCGGCGGCGTTTCCGCGGCACTACCTGGCAGGTGTCGTACACCCTGGCAAAGGCCATTTCGAACGACACCAACGACAACGCCAGCACCAATACCGACCCGTGGGGCACGTTCGGCAACGACGACCGCGGCCTCGACGAGAACGACCGCCGGCAGGCCCTGTCGGTGTCGGTGATTGCGCCGCTGCCCTGGGGCGTGCAGCTCGCCACCATCGTGTCGCTCAGGAACGGCAATCCCTGGGACGTCACGGCGGGCGTCGACCTCGACCGCGACGGCAACAACCAGGATCGCCCGGCCGGTCTGCAGAAGAACTCCGGCGGCACCGAGAGCGAGACCAACCTGGCGATCATCAACGCCTTCCGCCAGTCGCGCAGCCTGGCGCCGATCACCATGGACCAGTTGACCCGCACCTCGGCCGACAAGGTCGTGGATCTGCGCGCCACCAAGCAGTTCCAGATTCGCAACCGCACCCGGTTCGAGGTGTTCCTCGAGGCCTACAACCTGCTGAACGGCGTGAACTTCGAGAACCCGAGCGGCGCCATCACCTCGGGCAGCTTCGCCACCTACACCACCGCGCGTGACGCGCGGCAGATTCAGTGGGGCGCGCGCCTCCAGTTCTGACGGCCACGCGTTTACCTACTCGTAACGTCGCCGACACATGGCGGAAACCCGTGTGACGTACATGTATCCATCATGGATTGCATGTCACGTCGCCCGGGTGCCCGCGCTGTTGTCACCCGCTCGAAATCGCTGACGCTGGCCGCCCTCATGGCGCTGGCGGTGCTCGGTCAGCCGCGTCCGGCCCTGGCCGCCAACCCCGCGCTGATGCGCCTGCTCCAGGTGCTGCGCGACAAGGGATCGATCTCGGCCCAGGAGTACGACGAGATCCGGGCCGTGGCCGACCAGCCAGATACCGCGGCGGCCCCTCTCGCGCCCGCGCCTGCCAGGGCGCCGGCTCTTGCTCTGGCTGCGACCCCGGCTCCGCAGCCGGCCGTCCAGCCGGCCGTGCCCACCACCGTGTCGGCCGAAGTCACGAAGGCGCTGGCCGGCAAGTGGTACGAACGCATCAGCCTGCGCGGCTACACCCAGTTTCGCCGGCAAGACGTCATGTCCGAACGGGGCGCCGTGCTGGAAGTGCCGGCCGACCGCACGGTGAGTCCCAACGAGTCGTTCGGCATCCGTCGCGGCCGCTTCATCTTCAGCGGCGATCTCAGCGACCACTTGAGCCTCTACGCGCAGTCGGATTTCAACGCGTCCACCGGCGCGGCCGATTTCTCGCTGCAGATGCGCGACCTCTACGGCGACATCTTCTTGAACAAGGCCAAGACCTTCCGCGTGCGAGTGGGGCAGTCGAAGGTGCCGTACGGCTGGGTGAACCTGCAGTCGAGTCAGAACCGCGGTCCACTCGAACGCCCCGACGCGCTGAACAGCGCCGTCGAGGGCGAACGCGACCTCGGCACATCGCTCATGTGGGCCTCGTCCACCGCCCGGCAGCGCTTTCGCGACCTGGTCGCCCAAGGCCTGAAAGGGTCAGGCGACTACGGCGTGGCCGCCGTCGGGTTCTATTCGGGACAGGGCCTGAACCGGTCGGACCAGAACGGCCAGTCGCACATGCTGGCGCGCGCCTCCTACCCGTTCAAGACCGCCGGCGGACAGTTCTTCGAGCTCGGCGTGCAGGGCTTTCGCGGCCGCTTCGTGTCGCCCACGCAGGCCATCACGGCCGGCGGCGCGACGTTCACGCCCACGCAGGCGGCGGCCGGCGAGCTCGACGAACGGGTTGCGGTCACGGCGGTGGTCTATCCGCAGCCCTTCGGACTCGAGGCCGAGTGGACCTTCGGGCGAGGGCCGGAGCTCGCTGGCGACCTGCGGTCGATCACCTCGCGATCGTTGCAGGGCGGATACGTGATGGCGAGCTACCGCGGACGCCATGCCTCCGGCACCTGGTTTCCGTTTGCCCGCTGGAACTACTTCGACGGCGCCCGCAAGTTCGCCCGCAACGCGCCGCGCAACGAGGTGAACGAGCTGGATTTCGGCGTGGAGTTCGCACGCTGGGCCGACGTGGAACTCACCGGCGTCTACACCCGCACCCTGCGCCGCACGCGCACCAGCACCTTCCCCTACGCGCTCACGCGCGACGCCAACCGCGTGGGTCTGCAGGTGCAGTGGAACTACTGAAGAGCGGGGACTAGGGACTGGGGACTAGGGACTAGGGACTGGGGCGCGCCGGCGTCCAAGAACAGGGGCTGGGGGCTAGGGGCTGGGTTCTGGGGCGGGCAGCCGTCTCGCTCGAGTTCCGCCCGGACAAGCAGGGCTTGTGCATCGCTGGTTGGAACGCGGCGATGCGCGGCGTGACGTCGGCAAGCCCTAGCCCCTAGCCCCCAGCACCCAGTCCCCAGACTAGAATCACCCCCATGAGTGTTGCGGAGCATCTCGGGATCAAGACGGGCGAGTACGACCAGCAGATCCTCACGTTCATTCCCTACTACGCCGACATCCTCGATGCAGCCGCCGGGGCGCTCGATGCGCTCGACCGGCCGGCGCGGGTGCTGGTCGACCTGGGCACCGGCTCCGGCGCGCTGGCGGCGCGCTGCGTGAAGCGGCTGCGGGGCGTGCGCGTGGTGGGCATCGACAGCGACGCCGCCATGCTGGGCATGGCCCGCAAGCGCCTGGGCACGCGGCTCACCCCGGTGGTGGCCAACTTCGAGTCGGCGCCCATTCCGCCGTGCGACGTCGTGACCGGATCGTTCTCGCTGCACCACGTGGCTCAGCCCGAGGCGAAGCTGGCCGTGTTCCGCCGCGCCTACGCGGCCCTGCGCCCGGGCGGGATGCTGATTGACGCCGACAGCCTGCTGAACGCCGACCCACGGCTCGCCGCTCGCGACCACGACGAATGGCGCCGGCACTTGGCGGTGACCCATGGCCGCGCGGGAGCCGCGAAGTTCCTGCAGGCGTGGGCGGGCGAAGACACCTACTTCGCCCTCGACGTCGAAACGGCCCTGCTGCGCGAGGCCGGCTTTGCCGTGGATGTCGTGTGGCGGCGGGGCGCGTTTGCGGTGGTGGCGGCCACCAAGCCGCGGAAGCGCCCGCGCCGATAGTGCCAGGCAGCCGTGCCGGGCTGTCCTACAATCTCCCCCGCGTGCAGAATTTCTGGGACGTCTTCAGCGCGGCCGCCACCCGGTTTCCGGCCAACGTCGCGGTCGAGGTGCAGCGGGCGGCGGGCCTTGAGCAGGTCACCTATCGCGACTTGCGGGATATGGCCGAAGCGATCGCCCGGTGGCTCGTGGCGCACGGCGTCACGCCCGGGGATCGCTGCGCGATTCTGGCCGACAACGACGCGCGCTGGTGCGCCGTCTACCTGGCCATGCTGCGCATCGGCGCCGTGGCCGTGCCGCTCGACACCAACTACTCGGCCGCGCAGGTCACGACCGTGCTCATGGCCTCAGGCGCGCGCCTGCTCGTGGCCGGCACCCGGCTGTTGCCGGCGGCGGAGCAGGCCCTGGCCTCAACGTCCTGGGCGGCGCCGTTCCCGCTCGTGCGCATGTACGGGGCCAGCGACGACCCGCGCGAGTCGGTCGATGCCATCCTGCAGGCGCCGTCCTCAGCGGCGCCTCTGCCGCCGAGTGCCGCGGGCCGCGACGACGCCGCAGTGATTCTCTACACGTCGGGTACCACGTCCGACCCGAAAGGCGTGGTGCTCACGCACGGCAACCTCGCCGGCGAGCGCGAGTCGGCCTTTGCCGTGGTCGACGTGTCGGAACGCGACGCCGTGCTGGGCGTGCTGCCGCTCTTCCATTCGCTGGCGCAGATGGCCAACCTGCTGCTGCCGTTTGCCGTGGGCGCGCGCGTGGTCTTTCTCGAAACGCTCAACACCACCGACCTGCTCAAGGCCCTGGCCGAGCGGCGCATCACCATCTTCGCGTGTGTGCCGCAGTTCTTCTATCTGATCCATCAGAAGGTCACGGCCGAAGTCGACAAGGGCGGGTGGCTGAAGAAGAAGATCTTCCGCGGTCTAGTGAGCACCAACCTGGTGCTGCGCAAGGCCGGCGTCAATATCGGCCCCACGGTCTTCGCCAAGGTGCACAAGGTGCTCGGCGGCCACATGCGGCTGCTGGTCACGGGCGGATCCAAGTTCGATCCCGCGGTGGGCAAAGATCTCTACGGCCTGGGCTTCTCGATCATCCAGGCCTACGGGCTCACCGAAACCTCCGGCGCGGCCACCATCAACGAGCCGCACGAGGCCCACCTCGACACGGTGGGCAAGATCCTGCCGGGCAACGAACTGAAGGTGCTGCCCCGCGAGGGCGATGCCGACGACGGCGAAATCGCCATCCGCGGCCCGATCGTGATGCAGGGCTACTACAACCGCCCCGACGCCACCGCCGAGGTGATGCGCGACGGCTGGTTCCTCACGGGCGATCTGGGGCGCCTCGACGCCGCCGGCCGGCTCACCATCACCGGGCGCAAGAAAGAGATCATCGTGCTCGCGTCGGGCAAGAACATCTATCCCGACGAGATCGAGAAGCACTACGCGAAGTCGTCGGCAATCAAGGAGATCTGCGTGCTGGGCGTCACGCGGCCCGACGAGCCCACGACCGAGCGTCTGCATGCGGTGGTCGTGCCCGACGGCGACGCGCTCAAGGAACGCCGCATCGCCAATGCCGGCGATCTGCTGCGCTTCGAGATGGAGAGCCAGGGCGCCGGCTTGCCCGCGCACAAGCGCGTGCTCAGTTACGACGTGTGGTTCGAGCCGCTGCCGCGCACCACCACCGGCAAGCTGCGCCGTCATGAGATCCAGCGGCGGGTCAAGGCCAAGGAGACGGCGCGCGAGGACGGAGCCGACCGGCCGGCGAGTTCGGCCGAGCAGGAATGGCAGGACGACGCGCACGTGGGCGCCGCCCTCGCGCTCGTGTCGAGGCGCGCCAAGCCCGGCGTGGCGGTGCGTGCCGACGCCAACCTGGAACTCGACCTCGGGCTCGACAGCATGGAGCGCGTGGAGCTGCTCACCGAGCTGGAGCAGCGCTTCGGGCTGAAGGTGAGCGAGTCGGTGCTGCCCGAGATCGCCACCGTGCGGCAGCTCGTGGACGCGGTGCGTCCGCAGCCCGACAGCGCCGCCGGCACGGCCAGCGTGGACGCGGCGTGGGACACGATTCTGCGCGACCTGCCGCCCGCGACCGATCCGGCGCTGGAGCCGTTGCTGCGCAAGCGGCGCCTGGTGGCTCCCATCGAGTGGCTCGCGTGCCGCGCCATCCGCCTGGTGCTGGCGCGCGTGGACGTGGACGGCCTCGAGCATCTGCCCGCCCAGGGCCCATTTCTGATCTGCCCGAATCATCAGGGCTATCTCGATCCGTTCCTGCTGTGCGGCGTGCTGCCGCTCGGCACCTTTCGTCAGATGTTCGTGGTGGGGGCGGCCGAGTACTTCCAGACGCCGCTCATGTTGTGGGTGGCGCGTCAGATCAACCTGGTGCCGGTGAATCCCGACGCCTCGCTCGTGCCGGCCATGCGCGCTGGCGCCTTCGGCCTCACCCACGGCAAGGTGCTGCTGCTCTTTCCCGAAGGCGAGCGCTCGATCGACGGCACCGTGAAGCGCTTCAAGAAGGGCGCGCCGATTCTGGCCAAGCAGCTCGGCGTGCCGATCGTGCCGGTGTCGCTGCGCGGCATCTTCGAGCTGTGGCCGCGCACCCGCGGCGTGACCTGGCGGCTCGTGTGGCCGTGGAGCGGCCACCGCGTGCGCATCCGCGTTGGCGCGCCGTTCATCGTGAGAGAGGGCGAGAGCTACGCCGACGCCGCAACGCGCCTGCGCGACACGGTGGACGCGCTCTGGCAGAAGCCGTAGGCGCGGCCACTCGATGAGAAGGTGGGCCCGCGTCCTGTGCGTCGTGTGGGCATGCCATGCGATGGCTTGTTCCGACGGACGCGGCACTTCCACTTTGCCTTCTGCGACCGCTCCGAGTGTGACGATCGAGGCCGGCGAGCCAGGCTGTGGGCTGCAGTCGTTTCCCGACCCTCCACTATTTGGCCGGTGCGATCGACCGGTGGCACGCCTGTGCCCACTGCCGCCAGAGGCAGACGCGCTGGCCGTCTACGGCGCCGGCTCGTGCCTTGCGAGGCCGGGAGAAACGTGCGCACCGCAGCCGTATCCGGCCTGCTTCACCGAACACTTCTCAGCTTCACGTGTCGTTCGTTCCACCTGCCGAAGGCTTGTGCGCACCGGAGATGAACATATCCCTCACCGGCGGAACGGCTACATGGCGGCTCCAAGAATTCGCGCCGGTTGGAAGCAGTTGCCGCCTTGTCTCAACCACGGACGGTGAGCGTGACCTGTTGCCATGCTGTCGGACGCTGGTCGACCTGCCGCTTCAGCAAGCCGCTGGCTATACGCTCCGACTCGCGTTCGATCGCGACTGGGCGCGGCGATAGCCTGGGACGGCCATCGATCCAGCTAGAACCGGCGGCAATCCAGTATTCACACGTCGACAGTCGGTGCCGGTGCCGCTTCAAGACACTGCCGGACAGCCGGGACTCATGCGGCGGCGAATCTGAGCCCTCGCCGCACTGAAATCCGACACTCGCACCGGAAGTGCGAGCGACTACGCGTTTGGGATGGGCCCCAAACGCGCTTGTATTCCGGACAAGCCGCCGAGAGGTGCGAGTGTCCGGCGGGCGAAGTTGAGCCGATGCGTGAGTCTCGGCTGGCCGGCCGTATGCGAGACGAGATCAGCTGTCAGCCCTTGGCCTTCGCCACGCCGTTCTCATCCACCGGCCGGCGCACCCCGTCGACCAGGCTGGTGCGCACCACGGTGACCACGCTCTCGGCCATGGGCCATGGCCGCTCGTTGGCCACCGCCCAGTAGACCACCCGGGCAATCGCCGACGTCTTGCCCTTCGCCCAGGGCTGCTGCAGGGTGAACTCCGGATAGATGAACAGGTTGTCCTGCGCCGCCGCCACGCCGAGCGGCGTGAACGAGAAGCGCGGCACGACGTAGAGCAGATGGTGGTCCACCGCGTCGATGCGCGGATCGGCGAACTGCGCGCCCCGGCGGGCCACGTCCATGATCACCGACACGAGCGTGTACCACGACACCTGGCGAGCCGCGTTCAGGTTGCGCCGGCGGATCTCGATGCCGTAGGGATGCGCGGGCGGCTCGGGCGCCACGCCGTGCCGCCGCCGATGCGTGCCCTGGTGGATGGCGATACGAGCCACCGGCACGGTCACGGCCTTCGTGCCGCCGTCCGGCGCGCGCATCACGTGGAAGTCCATCACCAGGTCGTTGGCCTCGGGATGGGGCAGCGCGAAGTGCAGCTGCTTGTCGGCCAGCCGTGCGGGCTGCGTGAACTCCACGTCGAAGCTGCTCACGCCCTGCAGCAGCTCGCGCTTGGCCAGGTAGTGCCAGAGCGTTTCGATGTACCACTCGGCGCTCACGCTGCCGGCCGAGTTGAGCATGTCGGGCTCGATTGGCTTGTGGCGCATGTCGAGCGCCGCCGTGATGGCCCGCCCGGCGGCGCCCACCGCCCGCTTCACATCCGCCGCGCGAAGACGTTTCATCGACCGAGGCTACTTCGGACGAGCGCTCATGGTCTTCGTGAGCCACTCGGCCACGGGCGTCGTGGCGTCGTTGCTCACCTGCTGCGCGGCCAGGGTGGCGTACTCTGACACCTCACCGGTCGTGGCCGGCACGAGCAGGTGATTCACGCCCGGCACCTTCACCACGTCGGTGGCCACCTGGCGTTTGCGGCCCCGGGCGAGTGCCGCGAGCGCATCGGCGTGGTGGGGCGGCACCTGCGAGTCGAGCCCGCCCTGCACGATCAGCAACGGCTGGCGCACGTCCTTCAGCACCTTCGCCGGGTCGAAGGCCAGGTAGCTGGCGAACCACGGCGTGTCGGCCTGCTTGCGCAGATCGTCGGGCACGCCCTCCCAGGAGCCCTTGCCCGTGGCCGCGTCGTTGATGCGCGCCTGCAGGTCGGCCTTGGTCTTCTTTTCGTCGGCCGGCACCTTGAGCAGGTCGAGCAGGTGCTGCTGCTGCTCGAGCACGAGCGCGCCCCCCGTGCCCGAGGCGCCCGCCACCGTTACGAGGGCCGCGATGTCGCGCTCCGCGGCGCCCAGATGCAACGCCACCCACGCCCCCTCGCTGTGGCCCAGCACCGCGATGCGCCTGGCGTCGGCGTCTTTGCGCGACTTGCGCAGGTAGGTCACGACCGCGCGCGCGTCGTCGGCGTAGTCGGCGAGCGTGGCCGTTTCGGCCCGTCCGCCGCTCTGGCCGATGCCGCGCCGGTCGTAGCGCACCACCATGAAGCCGGCGTCGACCAGGGCCTTGGCGATCTGGCCGAGCACGGGGATGCCGGCCACCATGCCGTCGCGGTCGGCCAGACCGGTGCCGCCGATGAGCACCACCGCCGGCAACTTGGCCGGTCCGGTGCGCGGCTTCGTGACCGTGGCAGCCAGGTTGAAGCCGTTGGCCGCCACGCGCACCGACTCGTCGCCCAGGATCGAGAACGACGTCATGCGCGAGGCCGCCGACGCCACGTCGTCGCGGGCCACTTCGAGCGTCTGCGCGGGCACGCTCAAGCGCACGAAGGCGGCCGACGCGGCTTCGGCCCACACACTGGCCAGCAGGTCGCCGCCGGGGTTCTTGAAGGTCAGCGAGTAGCGTTTGGCCGCGAAGGTGCGCTTCGGCGTCTCGATTCGCTCGTCGGCGATGGCGGTGACGAGCACGGCAATCTCGCCCTGCGGCGCGATGTAGGCGTGGATCTGGGCGCCGACCGCGGCGCGCTGCAACCGCGCCGCCAGCGCGGCATAGCCGCCGAAGAACACGTTGGGCAGCACCACCGCATCGGCCGACACCTCGTCGGTCTTCTCGGTCGCCTCGGTGCCCTCGGTCAAGGTGTTCACGGCCTTGCCGTCGCCAAACGTGGTCTTCAGCGTCACCTCACGGCCTTGCACAGTGCCGTCGAGCTCGAGCGAACGCGGACGCCATTCGGCGTCGTAGCGCATCTCGACGTGCCGCACGATGGTGGCCATGGGCGGATTGAGCCGCGAGGACCCGCGAAGAATCCACCCGTCGGCCTGGCGGGTCTGTGCGAGTTCTTCGCGCCCCACCACCCGTCCGCCCAGGAAGACCACATAGGTGTCGGCGCCGGAGAGCTCCGGGCGCGCGGGTGCGGCCGGCACCGGGGCCGCCACCTGGGCCAGCGCGACGGCCGGGATGCACGCGGCAAGAAGCACCAGAACAGCCAGCCGGCGGATACAATTTGCAGTTGTGACTTGCACGCGTTGCTCCACGGTCAAAGGTTAGCACCGTTGTCAGAGGCCGCCGATTTCGACGTTCTGCAGCAGGGGGCCGCGCTCGTCCCGCGCGTGGGGCGGTGCGTGGTGCGCGTGTCCGGCTCGGACCGGGCCACGTGGCTGCAGGGCCTGCTGACCAACGACGTGCAGGCCTTGGCGCCGGGCCAGGGTTGTTATGCGGCGTGGCTCACGCCTCAGGGCCGGATGATCACCGACGCGGTGGTGCTGGCCGAGGAAGACACCCTCACGGTGGAAGTGCCGGTGGCTCTTGGCGAGCTGGTGCATCGTCAGCTCGGCGCCGCCATCTTCGCCGAAGACGTGCACCTCACCGACGAAGGGGCGGTGTGGGCCATGGTGGGTGTGCACGGGCCTTCGGCCGCCGGCGCCATGTCCCGCGCCATGGTCGGCACCGAGCCTTCGGCCAGTCGCGTGACCGCCGAAGCGATGTCGGATTGGCCGGAATACGCCAACGCGCCCCTTGGCTCCGCAGGCAGGGTGATGCGGCTCGATCACTACGGCACGCCGGGTTTCGCGATTCGTGTGCCGGTGGAGGCGCGCGACCTGTGGATGTCGCGGCTCCGGCTCGCCGGCGCCACGCCCATCGCCGCCGAGGTGGTGGAGTTTGCGCGGATCGAGGCCGGGCGTCCCGAGTTCCTGGTGGACATGGACGCCGACACGATCCCGCTCGAGGCCGGCATCGAAGATCGGGCCATCTCGTTCACCAAGGGCTGCTATGTGGGCCAGGAGGTGATCGTGCGTGTGGTGCATCGCGGCGGCGGCCGCGTGGCCCGCAAGCTCGTGGGGCTGAAACTCGACGGCTCGGTCGTGCCCGGGGCCCGCGCCGCAGTTCGCGCCGAGCGCGGAGAGATCGGCCGCGTGACGAGTGCTGCCTGGTCGCCACGCCTGCGCCGCACGGTGGCCCTGGCCTATGTGCATCGCGACTTCGTCGAGCCCGGCACCGCGCTCACGGTAGACTGCGAGGGCACAGCGGTGCCCGCGGTGGTCAGCGCCTTCCCGATCCGCTAGACCACCGGCTGGCCACCCCACGCGCCCCAACCCAGCCGCTTGTGGCGTCTGGTTTGCAGGGGAAACGCCGTGGGGGCTGACGCTCCCTGAGGAGAGACACCGTGAATGGACGACTGACGACATGGACCGCAGCGATTGCCCTGGCGATGACCGGCGCCGCCGGGGCGCAGGAACAGGCCACCGTGCTGAAGCGCGATGGCACCCGTGTGTCGGGCCGGTTCGAAGCGTGGAACCGGAATACCAATACTTTGTACCTCCGCGTCACACAGGGCGACCAGCGCATCATTCCGCTCGGCGACGCCGCGGTCATCGATGCCGAGGGCAACGGCCAGAATCTGCCCGAAACCGAGCTCGGACCGGCCCGAGGCGGTGACCACGTGCTCGTGACCCGCAACGGCGAGGTGCTGCAGGGCCGACTGACCAACATCGAGGGCGGTGAGGGCTCGGGCAAGGACAGCGAGCCGCGCATCGTGACGTTCCAGGTATCGGGGGGCGGAGAGCGCCGCGTGCGCTTCAACGAGCTGCGCCGCTTGTACCTGGGGAACTTCCCATCGTCCGCGGCGGCGCAGGTGCAGCCGCCGGTCTCGCAGCTGCCCGACACGCCCACGCCGACCGGCGCCATTCGCGTGGGCGGTTCCGCGGGCTGGGTCGGCACCACCATCATCGTGGGCCGCAACGACCGCTTGCAGTTCACGGCTGAGGGGCAGGTGCAGCTCTCGACCGACGCCGAAGATCGCGCGAGCCCGGCTGGATCGCTCAAGGGCCGCTTTGCGCCCAACGGACCGGCGCCCACGCTGCTGGCCGGGGCGCTCATTGGCCGCATCGGCAATGGTCCCGCGTTTGCGATCGGCGACCAGACGCAGGAGCTGCCAGTGTCGGCCGCCGGGCAGTTGTTCCTCGCAGTGAACGACGACCAGACGGGCGACAACCAGGGCGCGTTCGCCGTCACCGTGCGCCTCATCCGTCGACGGTGATCGTGACGCGGGAAGTGGTCGTGGTGGCGGCCGTCATCGAACGTGACGGCCGCTTCCTGCTCACGCTCCGGCCGGCCGGCACGCACCTGGCCGACCACTGGGAGTTCCCGGGCGGCAAGTGTGAGCCGCACGAAACCCATGCCGAGGCGCTGGAGCGCGAGCTGCTCGAGGAACTCGGCCTCGTGGCGGAGGTGGGCGCGCTCGAGCATGCGGTGACGCACGCGTATCCGGAGCGCACCGTGGCCCTGCACTTCTATCGCTGCACGTTCGTGGGTGAGCCGCGCGCCATGAATGGGCAGGAGATGCGCTGGGTCGCCCGCGCCGATCTGGCGGCGCTGCCCTTTCCCGACGCCGATCTCGACCTCATCGCCCGCCTCGCCACCGCGCCTCGGCCGTAGTAGCATCTCGGCCCGGTTCGCATCCCCGCGAGCCAGAACGAGGAGCCCTACATGATCGTCACGCGAATTGGCCCCATGTCCCTGGCGAAGATCAGCGCGGCGCTCTACGCGCTGATTGGCTTGATCATCGGCGCCATCGTCTCGGCCGTGTCGATGATTGGCGGCGCGCTCGGCGGGTCGGAAGCCGGCATGATGGGCCTGATCTTCGGTGCTGCCGCCGTGATCCTGCTGCCCTTGCTCTACGGTTGCATGGGCTTCGTAGGTTCGCTCATCGGTGCCAGCCTCTTCAATCTGGCCGCGGGCTGGGTCGGCGGCATCGAACTCGACACGCAGTAGCTCTGAGCTGCGCTGAGCCGGTTCGTCGCGCGGCTGCGCATTCCCTGGTGAACGCCCCGATCAGCGCCGGCGATGACCGCCGGACCCGCGGGCGTGGGAGTGCGCGATGTCCAACGCTGCCACCAGTCATGTGCGCGTCAACCGGAGTCTGCTTGCCGTCGTCGAACGCCGCGTGCTCGTGTGGGTGGCGGAGCGGCTGCCCCTGCGCATTCATTCCGACCATCTGACGGCGCTGTCGGTGGTGGGCACCGCCGTGGCCTCGTCGTCGTTTGCGCTGGCGCGTCTGTTTCCCGTGGCCCTGCTCGGCGTGGCCGTGGGCCTGGCCATCAACTGGTTCGGCGACAGCCTCGACGGCACGCTGGCACGCGTGCGCCGCCAGGAACGTCCGCGCTACGGCTTCTATGTGGATCACGTGCTCGACGTGGTCGGCGCCGCGATGCTCATGACCGGCATGGCGCTCTCGGGCTTCATGACCCCGCTCGTGGCGCTGGGCGTGCTCGTGGCCTATCTGCTCGTCTCGGCGGAGGTGTTCCTGGCTACGGCCGTGGGCGGTGAGTTCCGCTTGTCGTTCGTAAGGATCGGGCCCACGGAGTTGCGCATTCTACTGGCCGTTGGCGCGTGCGTGCTGCTCGCGTGGCCCACCGTGCAGGTGCCCGGGTTGGGGGCCCTGCTGGTGCTGGATGTGGCGGGCGCGATGGCCATTGCGGGCTTGCTGACGGCGCTCACGGTGTCGGCCACGCTGATGGGCCGGCAGCTCTACGTGGCCGAGCCGCGCCAGCGGTAAGCGGACCGGGCAGCAGTCGGAGTGCTGCCCGCCCGGCGCTAGAATCTGGGCATGACGCAGGCAGAGGGGCGTGGCTAAGGCCCGGGCCACCGGCGCGGGTTCGGCAGCGGCCGCTCGGCTGCTGACCCGCGTGACGCAGGGCGACGCCCGCGCCGCGTCGCAACTCATGCCGCTCGTGTACGACGAACTGCGCCGGCTGGCGGCCAGTTACATGCGGCGCGAGCGTCCTGGCCAGACCCTGCAGGCCACGGCGCTCGTGCACGAAGCCTATGTGCGGCTGATCCGTCCGGGCGACCAGCCGTGGAGCGGCCGCACCCACTTCCTCGCCATTGCCGCCCTGTCGATGCGACAGGTGCTCGTCGACCGCGCGCGCCGGCGCGGCGCGGTCAAACGGGGCGGCGCCGACCAGCGCATCACCCTCGACGAGGCGATGCTCGCGGCACCCGCGCCTGATGCCGGCATCGATCTCGTGGCGCTCGACGCTGCCCTTACGCGTCTGGCCGAACTGGACGCGCTGCAGGCGCGCATCGTGGAGTTGCGCTACTTCGGCGGCCTCACCGTGGAGGAGACGGCGGCGGCCGTGGACCTGTCGCCGGCCACGGTGAAGCGCCATTGGACCCTGGCCCGCGCCTTCCTGAAGAGGGCGCTTGCCGGCCAGTGACATGACCCCCGACCGCTGGCGGGCCGTCGGCGAGTTGTTCGCGCGTGCGCTGGCCGAGCCGGGCGAGACGCGATCGGCGTGGCTCGACGCCTGTGAGGCGCCGGCCGACGTTCGACACGAAGTGGCGGCGCTGCTGCGCGCGCACGACAGCGCGGAGCGCTTTCTCGACGAGTCCCCGGCGGGCCCGCCGGATGCGGCGAGCCTCGACCTCTTGTCGTCGCAGCCGTCGCCGGAGCCCTCAGCCGGCGCCCTCATCGGTCCTTACCGCCTCATCCGCGTGCTCGGCCGGGGCGGCATGGGCGTGGTCTACGAAGCCGAAGACACGCGCCTGCAGCGGCGCGTGGCGCTGAAGGCGGTGTCGGGGCTGCGGGCGGCCGATGCGCTCGAACAGCAGCGCCTGCGTCAGGAGGCCCGCGCCGCGGCGGCCCTCGTGCATCCGAACATCGCCACCATCTACGCCCTCGAAGAGATCGACGGTCAGGCGTATATCAGCAGCGAATATCTCGACGGCGAGACGCTACGGGCCGTGGTGCAGCGCGGGCCGCTCTCGCGCGATCGCACCCTGGCCGTGGCGCACGCGCTGGCCTCGGCGCTGACCGCGGCGCATGCCCGGGGCATCGTGCACCGCGACCTGAAGCCCGAGAACGTGCTCTGTCTGGCCGACGGGCGCGTGAAGATCCTCGACTTCGGGTTGGCCCGCTTCGAGGGCGAGGCCCGCCGCCTGGCCTCGGTGTCGCGTCTCACGATCACCGGTCTCGTGGCTGGCACCCCGGGCTACATGGCGCCCGAGCAGTTGCTGGGGCTCGACGTGGACGCACGCGCCGATCAGTTCGCGCTCGGCACGCTCATCGCCGAACTGGCTTCGGGCAGCAATCCGTTCGAAGGTGGCCCGCTCGCGGCCACGATTGCGCGCGTGCTCGGCGGCGACGGCCTTCCGCTCTCGGCGCAGCGGCTGCTGCCGTCCGATCTGGCCGCCGTGGCCCACCGGTGCACGCGCCAGCGGCCCGAGGATCGCTATCCCTCCACGACCGATGTGCTCGAGGCCATCGAACGCTGCCAGCACGGCGAGACGGCTACGCCCCCGGCCTCCGCTCCACGCGCCGCGGCGCTCGCCGCCACCCCTGCCGCGCCCCTGGTGTCGTCGCTCCACCGCGACCCGTCGACCGGACGGCGTTCTGCCCTGTGGTGGTGGCGCTTCCATCAAGCGGCGGCGGCGGCCGTCTACTGGCTGATGGTGGCCCCGGCCTGGTGGGTGCATCGCGACGTGCCCCCGGGGCTGCCGTGGTTCCTGGCCTGTCTGGCGGCCACGATCGTGACCGCCAATGTGCGCCTGCACCTGCGCTTCTCGGCGGTGGTACTGCCCTTCGAACTGCAGACCCAGCGGGCCAAGACCCGGCCGTGGATCGCGCTCGCCGACTGGACCCTGATTCTGCTCTGGGCCTACGCCGGCGTCGCCTTGAGTGGCGCCGACGGCCAATGGTCGGCGGTCTTCTTTGCCTTCGCCCTCGGCTTTGCGCTGATCGTGGCGCTGGTCGAGCCGGCCACCACGCGCGCTGCGTTCGGGGCCCCGCCCGACGGGCGCCCATCCGCCTGACCTGCGCTGAACGCGGGAGCGGCTATACTCGCGCGCAACCAAGGAGAGTTCTGATGTCCCGTCCCGCATGGTTGGTTCGCGCTCTGACGCTCGCGCTCGCACTGCTCGTGGTTCCGGCCGCCCTTGCCGTGGCGCAGCCGGCGCCGAAAACGCCGACCGAGGCCTACCTCGGCTACCGCGCCGCGTTGCTCAAGGCCAAGTCGCTCAACGACCTCAAGCCCTGGTTCTCGAAGGCGGGCGTCGCACAGCTCGACAGCATGCCGGCCGACCAGCGCGGCATGATGCTCGAGATGGTGCAAGAGATGAGCAAGGCCATCACCAACGTGAAGGTCGTGGGCGAGACGGTGACGGGCGAGAAGGCCGAGCTGCGCGTGGAAGGCACCGACACCGGCAACAAGGCCACGCAGAAGGCCACTGTCGAGATCGTGCGCGAGGGCGGCGTCTGGAAGTTCGTGAAAGAGAACTGGAGCAACCGCTAGGCGCGCCGTGCGCTCCGGGCCCGCGGTGAGGGCGCCTCAGCGGGCCGGGGCGACCACGGATACGACCGGCAGAACTTGGCCATCGGGCAGACCAGGCACGCTGGCTTTCGGGCCGTGCAGGCCATGGCGCCGAAGTCCATCAGCGCCTGATTGAAATCGAAGGCGCGGCCGCGTGGCACGAGCGCCGCCGACACCAGCCACAGGTGCTTGAGCATCGCGTGCGACTTCGGTTCGCCCGTGCCGAGGAACACGCGGAACAGCACGCGCGCCACGTTGGTGTCGAGAATCGCCGCGCGCTGGCGGAAGGCGAAGCTCAGGATGGCGCCGGCGGTGTACGCGCCGATGCCCTTGAACGACAGCAGCGTCTCGCGGTCGGCCGGCAGTTGTCCGCCGTAGCTCGCCACCGCTTCGCGCGCGATCGAGTGGAGCCGCTTGGGCCGGATGTTGTAGCCGAGCGGCCGCCACGTGGCCGACACGTCGGCGTCGTCGGCCGCGGCCAGCGCTTCGAACGACGGGTACTTGCCGAGCCACTCGTGATATTTCGGCAGTACCCGATCGACCTGGGTCTGCTGCAGCATCACCTCCGATACCAGGATGTGGTACGGGTCGGCGGTGGTGCGCCACGGCAGGTCGCGGCCGTGCTGGTCGTACCACTTGAGCAGCACCCGGCGGAAGCGCGCGCGCTCGGCCGGCACGGGGATGGTCGGTTTTCGGGCGCGGGTGCCGCGCGGGCGCGTCATAATTCCAAGGCGTGAAGATCTACACGAAAACCGGCGACGACGGGACCACGAGTCTATTCGACGGCACGCGCGTCGCCAAGACGCACCCCCGGGTACAGGCCTACGGCACGGTCGATGAGCTGAACGCGCATCTCGGCGCGGCGCGCGCGGCGGGACTCGACGCCGACCTCGGTGACCGCGTCATGCGCATCCAGCGCGACCTGTTCGCGCTCGGCGCCCGGCTGGCCGATCCACGCCACAAGATCGCCGACCGGGTCACGAAGGCCACCATCGTCGAAGCCGACGTGGAGCGGCTCGAGGGTTGGATCGATGCGCTCGAAGGGGAACTGCCGCCGCTGCGTCACTTCATCCTGGCCGGCGGCTCGCCCGCGGGCGCCGCGTTGCACGTGGCCCGCACCGTGTGCCGCCGCGGCGAAGCGGCCGCCCTGGCCATCGGCGCCGGTGAGGTCGAGGCCGTGGTGCTCGTCTACCTGAACCGGCTGTCGGACCTGTTGTTCGTGATGGCCCGCGCGGCGAACCACCGGGCCGGCGTGCCCGAGCAGATCTGGTGACGAGCGGCGCGCCGGGTCTTGCCGCCGACTATCAGATCTGCCTGGCGCTGGCGGCCTCGCACTACGAGAACTTTCCGGTGGCCTCGCGGCTCGTGCCGGATGCGATCCGTCCGCATGTGGCGGCGGTCTACGCGTTTGCCCGCACCGCCGACGACTTCGCCGACGAAGACGGCTACACCACCCGCGAACGCCTGCGTTTGCTCGACGAGTGGCTCGAGCGTCTGCATGCGGCCGTCGGCGCAACCGGTGACGACGGCGTGCCGCCGGGGGGCGGGGCGCACGACCCCGACGCGGCCTCGCCCGTCACGCGCGACGCGATCTTTCGCGCGCTCGGTCATACCATCCGCACGCGCCACCTGCCGGTGTGGCTGTTCGAGGCGCTGCTCTCGGCGTTCCGGCAGGACGTGACCACGACGCGCTACGCCTCGTGGGAGGCGGTCGACGATTACTGCCGCCGGTCGGCCAATCCCGTGGGCCGGCTGGTACTGCGGCTCTTCGGCTACGACGACCCGCAACTCGATCGCTGGTCCGACGCGATCTGCACGGCGCTGCAGCTCACGAACTTCTGGCAGGACTTCGCCGTGGACTGGCAGCGCGGGCGCCTCTACGTGCCCGAGTCGGAATGGGTCGCCGCGGGCGCCACGCTCGGCGATCTGCGCTCCGGCATGACGTCCACACCGCGTGAGTGGCAGCGCGCCCTGGCGGCGTGCGGCCAGCGCACGCGGGCGCTCTTCAACGAGGGGCGGCCGCTGCTCGACCACGTGAGCGGACGGCTGCGCTGGGAACTGCGGGCCACCTGGCACGGCGGCGCGCGCGTGCTCGAGCGCCTCGAGCAAGGCCGCTTCGACCCGGTGGCGGAACGGCCGACGCTGGGTGTGGCCGATGCGCTGGTGATAGGGTGGAGGACGCTGCTGTGAGCCGCGATACCTCGTTCTACTACTCGTTCCTCGTGCTGCCGGCAGACCGGCGCGACGCCATCGTCACGGTGTGGGACGCGTGCCGCGCCATCGACGACGCAGTGGACGAGGCGCCCAACCCGGCGGCGGCCACGGCGCAGCTCGCCTTCTGGCGCGACGAAATCGGCCGTGTGTTCGACCACGGCGCACCGCTGTCGCCACAGGGCCGGGCGCTGCAGCCGGTGGCCGCGGCCTTCGCACTTCCGCGCCGCGCCTTCGAGGATCTGATCGACGGCGTCGAGATGGACCTCACGCGCGACCGCTACGCCACCTTCGACGAGCTGCGCGAGTACCTGCTGGCGCGTGGCGTCCACGGTCGGGATCATCTGCCTGAACATCTTCGGCTGCCGGCACCCGGGCGGACGCGAGTACGCCATGAATCTCGGGCTGGCGCTGCAGCTCACCAACATCGTGCGCGACGTGAAGACCGATCTGGCCAACGGGCGCATCTACCTGCCGCAGGACGAGATGCAGCGCACCGGCTGCACCGAACAGGCGCTCGCGGCGGGCGACGTCACCGCCCCAGTGGCGGCGCTGCTCGAACTGCAGTGCCGCCGCGCGCGCGACTACTACGACCGCGCGGCCGCGGCCATGCCGCGGGGCGAGGCGCGCCACCTGGTGGCCGCCGAGATCATGGGCGCCATCTACTTCGGCATCCTCGAGCGCATCGAGCAGCGCCGCTACGACGTGTTCTCGGAAGTGGTGCGCGTGCCGCGGCCGGTGCGCGCGTGGCTGGCCGCCTCCACCTGGGTGCGCACGTTGATGCGGGCGGGCGTGGAAGCGCTCGCGCCGGCCCGCACGCCGTGACCACCGCCGACGTCGTCGTGATGGGCGCCGGCTGCGCCGGCCTGAGCGCCGCGTGCGCGCTGGCGGACGCCGGCGCGCGGGTGGTGGTGGTCGAAGCGCGTCCGGTGCTCGGCGGCCGCACCTTCGCCATTCGCGACAAGCTGTCGGGCGACTGGGTCGACAACGGCCAGCACGTGCTGCTCGGCTGCTATCACGACACGTTGGCGTATCTCGCGCGGATTGGTGCGCGCGAGCGCCTGCACGTGCAGTCGACGCTGGTCGTGCCCATGGTCGATATGGCGGGGCAGCCGTCGGAGCTGCGCTGCCCAGCGCTGCCCTCGCCGCTGCAGCTCGTGGCCGGCGTGCTGGCGTGGCCGGCGCTGGCGTGGCGCGACCGCCTGTCGGTGCTCGGCCTGGCGCGGGCCCTCGATGCCAACGCGCAGCGTGAGGCCGAGACCATGACCGTGCGGGCGTGGCTGCGCCGCTGGGGCCAGGCCGATCGGCTGGTGGAACTGCTGTGGGAGCCGCTCGCCGTGGCCGCGCTCAACCAGCCCATCGACCGCGCCACGGCCGGCACCTTCGTCGAGGTGATCCGGCGCATGCTCGGGCCGGGACCCGACGACGCGGCGCTGGTGCTGCCGTCGCACTCGCTCACGCACACCTTCGTGGAGCCAGGTGTGGCCTTTCTCGAGCGGCACGGGGGCGTGGTGATGGCCGGCGCGGCCGGCACGGTGGTGGTCGACGACGGACGCGTGCAGGGCGTGAGGGTGCGCGACGCCGTCATCGCGGCGCCGGCAGTGATCTCGAGCGTGCCGTGGCACGCCGTGCGCGAGCTGTTCGCCGACGCGCCAGCCGAACTCGCCGACATCACCCGTCACGCTGACGAGATGGGGGCGTCGCCGATCGTCACGGTGAATCTCTGGTTCGACCAGGCCGTGCTCGATACGCCGTTCATCGGCCTGCCGGGGCGGTCGTTTCAGTGGGCCTTCGAGAAGCGGCTCGTCGCCCCCGGGCACGCCACCCACGTGGCGCTCGTATGCAGCGGCGCCGCCGACATCGTGGACCGCACGAACGACGAACTCGTGGCGCTGGCGCACGCCGAGTTGTCGGCCGCCGTGCCCGCCGCCGCGCGCGCCCGGCTCGTGCGCGGCACCGCCATCCGCGAGCGCCGGGCCACCTTCTCGCTCGACGCCGGTGAGCCGCCGCGGCCCGCGACCCACACCGGCCTGGCCGGCTTCTTCCTGGCCGGCGACTGGACCGACACCGGCCTGCCCGCCACCATCGAGAGCGCCGTCGTGAGCGGCCACCGCGCCGCCCGCGCGGTGCTCGCGTCGTAGGGTTGTCTAGACGCTAGAGTTGTCTGAACATCGTGGCACGCCCCAGCCCCCAGTCCCTAGCCCCCAGTCCCCTGTCATGCGCGTAGCGCTCGCGCACTACCAGGAGATTGCCCTCAAGGGGCAGAACCGCCCGTGGTTCATCCGTCACCTGGCGCGCAACATCCGTGACGCGCTTGCGGGCCTCGACGTGGGCGACGTGCGCCTGCCCATGGGGCGTGTCGAGATCGCGCTCGGCGCCGGGGTCGACGTCGACGAAGTGCGCCGCCGCCTGGCGCACGTGTTCGGTCTGGCCAACTTCGCGGTGGCGCACCGTGTGCCCGCCGACGTGGACGCCATCACCGACGCCGTGCTGCGCGACCTGCCTCGCGACCGCCCGGTGGCGAGTTTTCGCGTGGAAGTGCGCCGCGCGCACAAGCAGTTTCCGGTGACCTCGCCGGTGATCGAGCGGCACATCGGCGGCCTGGTGCAGGACGCCACGGGCTGGAAAGTCGACCTCTCGCATCCCGCCTTCACCGTGTGGGTCGAGATCGTGCCCAAGGCGGCCTACTACTACTACGGCAAGGAGCCGGGCACGGGCGGCCTGCCGACGGGCACGGGCGGCCGCGTGGTGGCGCTGCTCTCGGGCGGCATCGATTCGCCGGTGGCGGCGTGGCGCATGATGCGGCGAGGCTGCCATGCCACCTTCGTGCATTTTCACGGACACCCCTTCACCTCGCACGCCTCGATCGACAAGGTGCGTGAGCTGGTGCGCGTGCTGGCGCCCTACCAGCTGGGCGCGCATCTGATGCTCATCCCGTTCGGCGAACTGCAGCGGCAGGTGACCGTGACGGTGCCCGGCCCGATGCGCGTCGTGGTCTACCGGCGCCTCATGCTGCGCATCGCCGCCAGGCTGGCCGGCAAGGTGCACGCGCAGGCGCTCGTCACCGGCGACGTGGTGGGCCAGGTGGCCTCGCAGACACTCGACAACCTGGCGGTGATTGGCGCCGCCACCGACCTGCTCACCATCCGGCCGCTCGTGAGCATGGCCAAGGAAGACATCACGCTCGAGGCCCGGGCACTCGGCACCTACCCGATCTCCATCCTGCCCGACGAGGACTGCTGTACCCTCTTCACGCCGCGGCACCCCTTGACGCGCGCCAAGCGCCATCAGGTGGAAGCGGCCGAGCGCGATCTGCCCATCGCCGAGATGGTCGAAGCCGCCACCGCCGATCCCGTGATCGAGCACGTGGAGTGGCCGGTGGTAAAATCGACGGCTGGCCGCTAGCCCCGTTCCCCGCATGCCGATGACCCGGCCGCGGCGCCAAAGGACCTGAGACATGGTGTTCAACTCCGTCGCCGACCTCACCGCCGCACTCGCCGGCACCGCCGCCATCAGCGGCGACGCCATCACCGTGTCGGGCGCGCCGTCCGCCGGCCTCGTCGATCGCCTGGCGCATACCGCCGCCTTCGGCCCTACGCCCGAGGTGAAGGGCACGGCCCGCTGGGTGATCCTGCACCTGGCCGCCCACCAGGGCGTGCGCTTCGCCTCGATTCACGATCTCTACATCGCGATGGGCAAGGGCGAGGCTGGCGGCTTCACGGTGCCGGCCATCAACGTGCGCATGATGGCCTACGACACCGGCCGGGCGGTGATTCGCGCCGCCAAGGCGCTCGACGCCGGCGCCTTCATCCTCGAGATCGCGCGCTCCGAGATCGGCTACACCGAGCAGCGTCCGCACGAATACGCCGCCGTCATGGCCGCCGCCGCGCTGCGCGAGGGCTTCCGCGGGCCGCTCTTCCTGCA
This sequence comes from uncultured Acidobacteriota bacterium, assembly GCA_963814395.1. Lineage (GTDB taxonomy): Bacteria > Acidobacteriota > Vicinamibacteria > Vicinamibacterales > UBA2999 > CADEFD01. The sequence goes on along the minus strand of CAWFCS010000012.1, from coordinate 12,949 downwards.
GGGCGATCACGTGCAGGTCGCCCTCAAGAAGTACCTCTCGCCCGACCGCGACAAGGAACTCGACACGTTGCGCGCGCTCATCCGCGAAGAGATCGCCGCCGGCTTCTACAACATCGACATCGACACCTCCACGCTGGTCGACCTCGACCAGCCCACGCTCGAAGAACAACAGGCCGTGAACTGCGAGCTGGCGGCCGACTTCGCGGCCTTCATCCGCCGCAACGAGCCCAAGGACGTCACGGTGTCGGTGGGCGGCGAAATCGGCGAAGTGGGCGGCAAGAACTCGGACGTGCACGAACTGCACGCCTACATGCAGGGCTTCAATGCGGCCCTGGCCCGGAAGGGCGCAGACCTGGTGGGTCTCAGCAAGATCAGCGTGCAGACCGGCACGGCGCACGGCGGCTTCATCGGCCCCGACGGCAAGCCGCGGATGGACGTGAAGATCGACCTCGAGACGCTCGAAGAGCTGTCGCGGCTGGCGCGTGCGAGCTACGGGCTCGGTGGCGCCGTGCAGCACGGCGCGTCCACGCTGAGCGCCGATGCCTTCGATGCCTTCCCCCGCGTCGGCGCGTGCGAGATTCACCTGGCGACGAACTTCCAGAACATGGTCCTCGACCATCCGGAGTTCCCGGCGGCGCTCAAGGCCGAGATGTACGCCTGGATCCGCGAGAACGCGAAGGAAGAGCAGAAGCCCAACGACACCGACGAGCAGTTCCTCTACAAGGCGCGCAAGAAGGCCATCGGGCCGTTCAAGCGCCACGCCTGGAACCTGCCAGAGGCGACCCGCGCGGCCATCGTCAAGAGCCTCGAGGATCAGTTCGCGTTCCTGATGGGCAAGTTGCGCATCAACGGCACGTCGGGGATCGTCGCCAAGTACATCACGCCGCACGCCGGCATCCTCTCGCTCGAGGCGTCGCGCAAGGCGGCGGCCGGCACGATCACGCTCGAAGAGCGCAAAGCCGAAGGCCTGGCCGACTAGGTGCACCGCTACGCGCTGGCCCTGGCTGCCGCCGGCCTGCTGGCAATCGTGGCCGCCGGGCCCGACCTGGCGCGCACCGGCTACTCGCCCGACGAAGAGTTCACGCTCTTCGCCGTGCGCGGCATCGAAGCGCACGGGTTGCCGCTCCTGCCCTCGGGCCTGCTCTACGACCGCGGTCTGGCCTATTCGTATGGCGCCTGGCTCGCTGGACTCGTGGGCGGTCAGGCGCTGCCCGCGTTCCGCGTCGTGAGCCTGCTGAGCGCGGCGCTGTCGCTCTGGGTGCTGTTCCGAGAGTTGCGCCGGCTCGGCACCGACGCCGGTGCCACGCTGGCCGTGCTGGCCGTGGCGGCTTCGCTCCCGTTCTGGGTGTCGGCCACGACGGCGCGGTTCTACGCGCCGTTCCTGCTGTGTTATCTGGCAGCGCTCGCGCTGCTCGCGCGCCCGCAGTTGACGTGGCGGGGCGTCGCGGCGCTCGTGTGTGCCGCGGCCGCGGCCCGGTGGACCCACGAACTCGCCTTCACGTTGGCCGGCGTGCCCGCCGTGGCGGCACTGCTCGCGGCTCCCGCGGAACGCTGGTCGTGGGTGCGACGGGCGGCGTGGGTCGTGGCCGGCCTGGTGGCCGGCCAGGCCGCGATCTTCGCGGTGCACGCCCTGGCGCCGCCCATCGAATGGCGACGTGATGGTGCGCCGGTTCTTCCTGTGGCAGGTGCTGAACCTCTTCGAGCGACCGCCCCTCGACCTGCCGCGTGCCTTGCCGGTAGCCGCGCTGGCGGGGGTGGTCGTGTCGTCGGGTCTAGCCATGGCACGGTGGCGCGTCAACCCTGCGGCGGCCGCCCTGATGCTCGTAGGGGGCACGGCCGCGGCGCTCGGTCAGGTGGGGCTGGCGCCGGCCGTGGCGCTGGCGGCCCTGCCGATGGCCGGTGAAGCGGTGCGCCGCTCACTCGTGGGCACCGCGCTCGCCGCCGCGGGTGCGGCCTGCGCCTTCTGGATGGTGGCGCTCGTGGCCGGCGGTCTCGACCCTGGCGCCGCCTGGGCACGGCTCCACGCCACTGGCTTCGTCTACCCGCTCGACATGTTCGCCCATCTGGTGCGCGAGTCGCCCCTGCTCGTAGGCGCCGTCATGACGCTCTTGCTGGCGCGTTCGTCTGGCCTGGGTGGCCCGTGGACGGCGCACGAGCGCGCGCTCCACGTGCTCTGGACGGGATGGGTGCTGTGGTTCGGCGTGATTGAATCCGGCATCACCCAGCGCTACCTCCTGCTGCCGGTGACGTTCATGCTGGCGGCGCTGGCCGTCGACCTTGCCGCGGTATCCCAGCGCGTACAGGGCGCGTGGCGGCGGCTGGCGCCGGCGCTCGCGGCTGCCCTCGTGCTGCTCGTGTCGCTCGAGTCGTGGCGGGGCCCCGGCGGCGGCGAGCGGCGGTGGGTGGACGCGCGACCCACGCTCGAGGTCGCCGGCGTCGCCTCCGAGGTGCTCGCCAGCGACCTCGTGGCCTGCACCGACGAGCTTGCCTGCCTGCTCGCTGCGGGTCGCGCCGATGCGTGGCTGGTGCTCGATGAGTTCTTCCGCGAGCGCTTCATCGTGATGCGCTCAGGCGCTCCCACCGGCACCTATACCGGGGCGCCGGCGTCGTTCGAGCTGCTGCCGCTCTTGCAGCGGGCCGAAGGGGAGCAGCGGCGTCTGGTGGTGCTCGAGGTGCTGAAGGACGTACCGGGCTTCGGCTCGACCGCGGCGCTCGTCACCCGCCAGCTCGCGCGCGAAGACCTGCGGGGCGAGGTCGTGGCCGAGCGGCGCCGGCGCGCGCCTGGTGCACGTCGTCCGCGCCCAGGAAGGGGCCGTCGCCCGCCTGCGCTGACGTGCTAGCATCCGCCTCCAGACAAGTCACGGAGGAGGCGTCATGAAGCAGATGCTCACGGCGGTTGGAGTGTGCGGCGCGATTGCGCTCGGAACGTTCGTGCTGCAGGCGCAGGGCGGCGCGCCACAAACGCCGGCGCCGTCTCAACCACCGGCCCGGCCCGCGCCCTCGGCCGATCCCTACGCCACCAACGCCGTGCCGGGCGCCACGACCTTCCCGCTGGCGGCCGCTGCGGGCGTCGACAGCAAGGCTCGCGAGACGGCGCCGGCCGGCGCGGCCAATCAGGGCGCTTCGATGCCGCGGCGTGGAAGTTCGGCCCAGCCACGGCGCCGCCGGCCGGCGCGAAGTTCTGGAATCCCGCCAAGATCAAGCTGCTAGCAGGGCGGCAAGGTCACCGGCGCCACGCTCTTCGGCGCCACCGACCCGAGCGTCTACTGCGCCATGGCCAATGCCGGCTACGACTTCATCTGGACCGAGATGCAGCACGACCAGAAGGAGTGGCAGGCGGTGGCCCGCATGTGGCGCACCTGTCCCACGGCCAAGGCGGTGCCCGGCGTGCGCGTGGCCTACACCGACGAGCGTGAGATTCAGCACGCGCTCGATGCCGGCGCGCTCGTGCTCGTCGTGCCCACGGTGGACACGGTGGAAGAGGCGCGCGAAGTGGTCGAGTGGACCTACTTCCCGCCGCTCGGCCGGCGCAGCAACGGCGGCGGGCAGGCCTTCGACGCGGCGATGTGGGGCGGCGTGCCCGGCGGTTACCGCGCCACCGCCAACGACAACATCGTGCTGGTGCTGATGATCGAGACGCTCGAAGGCGTGAAGAACGCCGCGGCCATCGCCAAGGTGCCGGGCGTGTCGGCCGATCTTCGCCGCCAGCGGCGACCTCGCCAACTTCAGCGGCTACCGCCAGGGCCAGCCCGACTACGAGCGGCTCGTGAACATCGTGCACGACGCGGCGATTGGCGCCGGCGTGCGCTTGTGCGGGCCGCTCGCGTGGCGCGACCGGCCCGGACTTCACGTGCTTCCAGGCCGGCAGCGAGACGGCGCTGATTGCCCGCGGCGCTGCCGCCGAGCTCGGGCCGCTCGCCAACACGCAGGGGCAAGCCCGAGGTCGGACCGCTCGCCGTCAAGCCTCGCTGATCGCGATGCCGCATCGGCATCAGCGCCGCGCCGCAGGTAGTCGCGCAGCGAATCCCCGGTGCTCGGAAACGCCAGATCGTCCCACGGCAACTCGTCGGCCCGGAAGGTGCGAATCTCCGAGCTTTCCTCGTCGATCACGAGCTCGCCACCGGTCCAGGTGGCGAGGTAGACGATGATCACGGCCGTGGTGCCGGGGTAGGAGTAGATGCCCACGAGGCCGTCGAGCCGGATCTCGATGCCGGCCTCTTCGCGGGCCTCGCGGATGGCGGCGGCGCGCACCTCTTCGCCGCGGTCCACGTAGCCGCCCGGGAACACCCACAGGCCGTAGCCCGGCTCGATGGCCCGGCGCGCGAGCACGATCCGGCCATCGGGCATGCGGATGATCGTGCCCACGGCCAGCTTCGGATCGAGATAGAACACGAATCCGCACGCGGCGCTGGTGCACACCAGCCGCAGCGGCTCGCCGGTCTTGAGCGCGCGTGCTTCGAGCGCGCTGCCGCACACCGGACAGAAGCGGAACGATGGGCCGTGCTGCCCTGGCATGGCCTGACTTCGCGTCGGCTACTGGCGTCCGGCCGCCACGGCTTCCTTGCCGCGCGCCAGGTAGATGTTGCGTGCCTCGGTGAACTGGCCAAGCACGTGCGCCTTCTCCTTGTCACTGCGCCAGCCCTGGTCGGCGGTGGCCATGGTGGTGAGCTTGTCGATCCACTTCACGAAGTAATCGGCCGAGGCCTTACTGCGAATCGGCTGGCCGCCGGCAATCACGAAGATCGGGTTGGTGACGGCCTGCGGGCGGGTGTTCTCGATGGGAAACGTGCGCGGCGCACCGACCGCGCGCAGCGAGTACCAGCCGCTGGTCTTCACGTCGATCGGCAGCTCGAAGCTGGCCGAGCGCTTCGTGCCGGTGAGCGGAATGGTGTGCACCACCTGCCCGTTTGCGACCAGCTCGAAACGTTCGATCGGCACGATCGAGTTGAGCGTGCCGCTGAAGGTCACGCGCCCGCCGCCTGCCGGCACGGTCACCTCTTCGCCCATGCCGGCGCCATTGGCCGAGAACTCGAGCAGCGGCCCGTTGGTGACGAAGCCCTTGCCGGCCAGCAGCGCCTTCATCCAGTTCGCCCAGGTCAGTGGCTGATCGCCCAGGTGGAAGTAGCCGCGCGACGAGCCCACCAGCTCCACGCGGTGCAGACTCGAGATTGAGTCCTCGCCGCCGGTGACGGGCACGCGGAAGCCGTTGTTGAGCGTGTGGTACCACACCGTGAGCACGGCGTCGCCGGCGCTCTGCGACCACAGCTCGTGATAGCTGAGCGACTCGAGCGCCACGTCCACCGGAAAGCCCTTGGCCGTGCCCAGGGTGCCGTCCACGGGATCGGCATCGCCGTTGTAGGGATGCACGTAGGAGCCGATGCCGCCCTGCTGCTTGGCATAGCGGAAGATGTCGGTGTTCGAGGGGTAGAGGCTCTCGACGGCCGTGCCCTCGTAGCCGGTCACGAACGGCGAGATCAGGTTCGACTTCAGGTTGAAGAGCGCGATGTGGCCGTAGAACGGCGGCCGGTATTCCTGGCCCACGTGCATCACGTAGTCGCCCTGTGAGAGCGGATGCAGCGACTGGCCCGGCGTGTAGTGCTGGTAGTCGAGGATGCGGTTGTCCTTGTTGGCAATCTGCAGGCTGGTCATGCTCATGTCCTCGGCCTTGGCCATGAGGATCATGTTCTCGGGCGTGTTGTGCAGGTTGCCGGCGTAGTTCATGTGCACGTGGTTGCTGCCCGAGCGCCAGCCCTTGGCCTGGAAGTCGACCATCTTGCGCAGCCGGATGGTGACGTTGGCGGTGGCGCCCGCCTGCACGTCGAGGCTGGTCGTGGCCACCTGGTACTCGAAGCCCTTGGCCACTTCGATCTTGAAGGGGCCGGGCGGCGCCTGCGTGACGTAGTGGCCGGGGGTGTGGAACAGATGCCGGTTGAGTTGTGACAGCCGTTCGTAGGAATCGCCGGGCGTGTAGGGCTTGCCGTCGGCGGCCGTCTGGTAGACGCGCGCCGGCACTTCCTGACCGGTGAGGTCATCGACGATGCGCACGGCCAGCGTGCCCATCGGCCGGGCGTAGCGGCGTTCCGCGATGCGCACCAGGCGCTGCTCGCCGCCCCAGGCCTTCATGAGCTTCAACTGCGGCACGCCCTCTTCGTTCGAGATGTAGGCGATCCACTCGCCGTCGGGCGACCAGCGGGGCAGGAAGTGGTCGTGTTCGCCGAAGGTCATCTTGTAGGGCTCGCCGCCCACCGTGGGCAGCACGAAGAGCTCGGTGTACTGCCCGCCCAGGTGCGAGGCGTAGACCATCCGCTTGCCGTCTGGCGACCACTGCGGTCGCGTGCGGTAGAGCGTCTCTTCCTTGTGAATCAGCTTGGCCCTGGCCGTGCCCATCACATTCGGCTCCACGGCCACCCGCCAGATGCCGCCCGAGCCGAGCGGGATGCCGCGGTTCGACACGAGCAGCAGCTCCGTGCCGTCCGGCGACCACGAAGGCGAGATGTGCACGTCGATCGGGCTGAAGTACAGACGCTCCCGGCCGAAGTCGTGGTCGGTCGTGATCTGCGTGATGCGTCCGGCCTTGCCGTCGGCGATCTCCATCACGTAGACGTTGAAGTAGCCATTCGGCGCGGTGGAGACATACGCCAGGCGCTTGCCATCGGGCGACCAGGCCGGTTCGTGGTTCACGTGCGACCCGGTGGTGAGGTCGGTGGACGCACCGGTGGCCAGATTCAGCAGGCGCAGGTTGATGCTCACGGCGTCGTCGTCGACGGTGTAGGCGAGCCAACGGCCGTCGGGCGAATATTCGGGCGAGGCCAGGTACTCGCGCGGCGAGAAGACCAGTTCCTTGGCCACCGTGCTGCCGACCTCGATCGTCCAGATCGACCCGTCCATCGCAAAGGCAATGCGCTTGCCGTCGGGCGCCCACGACGGCCACCACGGCGTGCTGCTGGCCGCGGGCGCGAAGTAGTAATTGTGCATGTAATTGCCGCCCGTCTTGGCACTGGGGTAGACCTGGGCGGGCGACACGCGGGCAACGGCAAGGACGGCGACCAGAACGAACCAGACGAACAGGCGGCGCGCGGCTGTACTCACATCGACCTCCGAAAAACGGGCGGCTGAACCGGCGTGAGTCTACACCCGGCGGCTCCTGGTGGACAGGGGCGGGGCAGTCTGTTGTACTGGGCTCATGTCCATCCTGAAGGTCTCCCGCATGGGACACCCGGTGCTGCGGCAGAAGACGCGCGCGGTCGAGCGGTCGGAAATCAAGGACCCCCGGTTCCAGAAGTTCCTCGACGACATGATCGAGACGATGCACGAGTACAACGGCGTGGGCCTGGCGGCGCCGCAGGTGCACGAAGAGCTGCGGGTGTTCGTGGCCATGCTCGACAGCGGCGACGAGGCCGAGGCCAGCGTGATCATCAACCCCGTGATCACGCCGCTCGACGACAAGATCGTCGAAGGCTGGGAGGGCTGCCTCAGCATTCCCGACATTCGCGGACGCGTGCCGCGCGCCCACAAGATCGTGGTCAAGGCGCTCGATCGCAAGGGTCGGGTCGTCGAAATCGACGCCGAGGACTTTCCGGCCCGCGTCATCCAGCACGAGGCCGACCACCTCGACGGCGTGCTCTTCCTCGACCGCATGAAGGCGCTGTCCAGCCTGACCTACCTGGACGAATACTCGCGATACCACGCGAAAGACAGCGACGACTAGATGAGACGTTTCCGGCGGTTGGTCGCGATCCTGGTGCTGCTGGGCCTCGCGTGGTACTGGTGGCGCGACCCGTCGGCCCCCGGTGAACTGGCGTACCGCGGCACCGTGGCCGCGCGCACGTTTACGGCGAACGGGCCGCCCGTGCTCATCGACGACGCGCACTGGAACGCGGCCACCGGCACGAACGGACTGGTGGCGTTTACCGGGCTGCTTGCGGCCGACGGCTACGTGGTGCTGCCCGGGGCCAACGCCACGCGCGCCGAGACCCTCATCGACGCGCGCATCGCCGTGATCGCCAATCCCCTGGCACTGGGCGGCCTGGCCCGGCGGGCGGCGGACCGGGTGAACCTGGCGCACCTGGCGATGTTCGATGACGAGGCCCTCAGCACGCAGGAGCTCGAGACCACCATCCAGTGGATCGAGAACGGCGGGTCCTTGTTGCTGGCGGTGGACGAAGATCCGATTGCGCGCGGCAGTGTGGATCTGGCGCGTCGCCTCGGCGTGGAGCTACGGCGCCGCCTGGTGATCGACCTGGGCCATTCCGAACCCCGCTTTCCCGAGCGGCTCGTGTTCTCGCGCGAGAACGGGCTGATCGGCACCCACCCCATCGTCGACGGCTTTCCCGACGCGCCGCAGGTCAACCGCGTGGTCACGTTCGGCGGGCAGGCCCTGGTGCCGCCGGCGGGTGCCGCGGCGTTGCTGGTGTTCAGTCCCTCGGCCACCGACGTGGCCCGCAAGGGCGATCCAGCCACGAGCGGCCGGTCGGTGGCGGGGTTGGCGCAGGCCGTGGCGCTCGAGCGCGGCCGTGGCCGAGTCGTGGTGCTCGGCGACGTGGCCCTGCTCACCATGTCGGAAGTGGGCGATGGCCAGCCGACGGGTCTGTCGTGGGCGGGCACGAACAACGAACGCTTCGTGCGCTATGTGATGCGCTGGCTGTCGCGCCGCGACGACCCGCCGGCGCGCCGCTAGAAGCGCAGGTCAGCGCGCGTCGACGAGCGGCCGCAGCTGGTGATAGTGCGCCGTGGCCGCCATGAACAGTCGCGACCGCCGGGCACGTTCGGCCTCGCCGCAGTCGTGCTGCCGGTCGGGGTGCACCCGGTAGGCGATCGCCCGGTAGGCCTGCCGCAGTTCCTGCGCGGTGAAGCCAGACGTCAACAGCGCGCCGAGCGCATTCAGCGACGCCAGGGCCCGGTGCTGGTTCGTGGTGAGCGCCCTGACCGGCCGTGGTCGCGGCGGGAACGACCTGGCCGCAGCGTCGAAGGCGAACGCGGCATGCGCCCGAGCCAGTGCGGGCGTGGCGCCGAACAGGAACGGATGCGGCGGTGCCGCGAACGACGATCGAGCTGATGCCGCAGCGTCGGTCGCGGGAGCCGGCACGGGTCTGGCTGCGATGCGCAGGGCGTCGGCCAGGACGTCGGCGAAGCACGGCGATCCCACGGACCAGCAATCGACCGCGAGGCGCGCGGCTTGAGCGTGCCTCTGCCGACCCGCCGACCTGACATACTGGCCGAGACACGATGAAGCCACGAAGCGCTGTGAGCCGGCGAACGTTCCTGAAGATGACCGGCGCGGCGCCTGCAGCGGCGGGGCTGATCTCCGGTGCCGAGGGTTACGCCGAGCCTTCGATCGGGGCGCCGGCGATCGGCCAGTCCAGCGCCGGGGCGCCGGAGGTGATCGTCGTCGGGGCGGGCGCCTTCGGCGGATGGACGGCGCTCAACCTGCGCGAGCTCGGGCATTCGGTGACGCTGGTCGATGCCCATGGACCGGGCAATTCCCGCTCGAGCTCCGGCGGAGAAACCAGGCAGATTCGGGCCGGCTACGGCGACCGTGCCATCTACACGCGGTGGGTGCTGAAGGCGCTCGAGAAGTGGCAGTCATACCAGGCGGAGTGGGGGAAGACCCTGCTGCTGCAAACCGGCCGGATCTTCATGGCGCCGGAGAAGACGGCGTGGCTGGTCGACACCAAGGCCGTGCTCGACAAGGAAGGCGTGCCGAGCGAGATCCTCAATCATGACGAACTCGTCCGCCGCTATCCCCAGATGAGCCTCGACGGGATCGGCTTCGGGTTGTTCGAACCGACGACCGGCGTGCTGAAGGCGAGAGAAGGATGCCGCGCGGTGGCCGAAGCATTCGAGCGGAAGGGCGGCCGCGTGACGATTGCGAAAGTGGCCCTCGGGCGGCGTTCGGGCCGGCGGCTCGAAACCGTCACCACGTCGAGTGGCGCCAACCTTCCGGCGCAGACCTTCGTCTTTGCCTGCGGGCCGTGGTTGCCAAAGGTGTTTCCCGAACTGATGGCGAAGAAGCTGTTCACGCCGCGCCGGGATGTGTTCTTCTTCGGGACGCCCGCCGGTGACGACCGCTTCACGTATCCGAACTTCCCGAACTACTCGGAGGAAGAATCCAACGGCTACTACGGGTTTCCGTCGATCGACTATCGCGGCTTCAAGGTCTGTCCGTCGGGAGAGCGGACCGCTTTCGATCCTGAGACCGACGAGCGGATTGTCGCCGCCTACCAAGTGAAACGAGCGAGGGATTACGTCGCGCTGCGCTTTCCCGCGCTGAAGGACCAACCCATTCTCGAGACGCGGGTGTGCCAGCTCGAGATGAGCGTGGACGAACACTTCATCATCGACCGCCATCCGGACTTCGACAACGTCTGGATCGCCGGTGGCGGTTCTGGCCACGGCTATAAACACGGACCAGTCGTCGGCGAGTACGTCGCCAACCGCGTGACCGGCCGTGCGACGGAGCCGGGCTCGAGCCCTGTTCGCGCTCAAAGCAGGCACGTTCTAGCCGAGGCCGCATCCGCGCGCCCCTGTTTTTTCCGCCCCCTCCGTGTCTTTAGCCCCCAGCCCCTAGCCCAGCCCCTAGAATTGTCGTCCATGCCCTCGCTGGCCCTTGCCACCGACGCCCCGAAGGTCACCCTGCGCAGCGCGCCGGCCGTGCCCTACGACGGCGCCATTGCCGCCGCGCGCACGTGCTATTCCCCGCGCGTGATCGGCACCGACCGAGATCACCGACAAGCAGCGCGACTCGATCGGCCCGCTCACCTTCGAGGGCGGCCACCACACGGTGTTCCAGCACGCGCACTTCGAGTTCGGGCTCGAGAACATCTCGCGCCAGTTCGTGTGGAGCGTGCTGCACGCCTATCCGTTCTACAACTCCGAGCAGTCGAGCCAGCGCTACGTGAAGCTGAAGGAGCCGCGCGCCTTCGTGCCGCCGCTCGACGGCGAGGCCCGGCAGGTCTACGAGCAGGCCGTGCTCACGGCGTGGGACTACTACGCCGAGCTCTCGGCGCTGCTCAAGGACGACGCCTGGGCCATCCTGAAGGAGCTGCGCTACCTGCGGCCGTCGAACAACGCCGAGCGGCACAAGGCGGTGGAGCGCGAGGCCGAGAAGAAGGCCATCGAGACGGCCCGCTACGTCATCCCGATCGCGCGCCTTCACGTCGATGGTGCACACCGTGTCGGGCCTGGTGCTGCATCGCCTGCACCGCATGCTGCACGCCGGCGACACGCCCTACGAGGCGCGGGTCGTGATCGGCCAGATGGTCGATCTGGTGAAGGCGTTCGACCCGATGTTCTTCGAGAAGGTGGGCCTCGCCACGCTCGGCGAACACGAGCTGCCCGAGGCCGCGTTCCCGCGCGCCCGCGCCGGCGGCGACGCGTTTGCCGCGGCCTTCGACGCCCGGCTCGGCGGCCGCGTGTCGCGCCTGCGCGACTGGTCGTCGGATGCCGAAGGCGTGGTGGGCGATGCGGTGCGGGCCACGTTCGGCCTCGAGGCCGACGACCTGAGCGACGACGAGGCCATCGACCGGGTGATGAACCCGGCGCGCAACCTCTACCGCGTCGACATGCTCAACGTGTCGCACCACTCGCCGATGATGCGGTCGCTGCATCACGCCGCCTACGTGTTCGAGAAGAAGCTGAGCCACACCGCCGACTCGCAGGACCAGCGCCACCGCATGGTGCCGGCCTCGCGGCCGCTCATGACCTTTGCCGACACGGCGGCGCCGGATGTGGTCACGCCGCGCCTCATCCGCCAGAACGCGCGCGCGCGCCGAGGTCTACCGCACGCGCCATCGCCGAGGCGTGGGCGGCCAAGAACCGGCTGCTGGAGCTCGGCGTGCCGCTCGAGCACGCGCTCTACGTGCTGCCCAACGCCAAGGCGCTGCGCATGGTGGAGTCGGGCAGCTTCCTGGCGCTGCAGCACAAGTGGACGCTGCGCACCTGCTTCAACGCGCAGGAAGAGATCTACCTGGCGTCGATGGACGAGATCGCGCAGGTGCGCGACGTGCATCCGCGGCTCGGCAAGTTCCTGGGGCCGCCGTGCGTGCTGCGCAACAAGGTGGCGTCGCCGCGCTGCACCGAGGGCACGCACTTCTGCGGCGTGCCGGTGTGGAACACCTTCCCCGACGCGGTGAGGCGGCTGTAGCCCGCACGGTGCCGTGACGCTCACGCCCTGGCTCGCGCACCTCTACACCGCCTCCGGCGCCGTCACGGCGCTGGCCGTCGGCCCTGGCCGTGCACGCCGGCGACTACCGCACGGCGCTCTTCTGGCTGGCCACGGCCACCGTCATCGACGCCACCGACGGCGTGCTGGCGCGCGCGCTCCGCGTGAAGGAGCGCCTGCCGTGGTTCGACGGCGCCAAGCTCGACGACCTCGTCGACTACCTGACCTACGTGTTCGTGCCGGTCTTCCTGATCGTGCGGGCGGAGCTCGTGCCGCCGGCGCTGTCGCTCTGGATCGGCGGCGCCGTGCTCATCGCGAGCGGCTACGGCTTCAGCCGCGACGACGCCAAGGTGGCGACCACCGACTACTTCTTCACGGGCTTTCCGTCGTACTGGAACATCGCGGCGCTCTACCTCTACGTGTGGCGGCTTCTCGCCCGTGCACGAACGCCGCCATCCTGGCGCTGCTCGTGGTGCTGGTGTTCGTGCCGACCCGCTACGTGTATCCCTCGCGCACCTCGACCTGGCGCGTGGCCACCAACCTGCTCGGCACGACCTGGGGCGTGTGCCTCTTCATGATGATCTGGCGGCTGCCGGCGGTGGACGGCCCGTGGATGCCGCTGTCGCTGGTGTTTCCCGTCTACTACCTCGTGCTCTCGGCCAGGCTCAGCGCCGACGAGCGTGCCAGCCCCGCCGGACGAAGGAGGCAGACATCCCATGAGAGGACTTGCCATCCCGTCAGCCCTGCTGTGCCTCGTGCAGGTGGCGGGGGCCCAGAAGCCGCCCGTCA
>CAWFCS010000011.1:0-34142 GCA_963814395.1 uncultured Acidobacteriota bacterium | reverse complement strand
CCACACTCGTGATGCCCGTGACGCTGGCCAGCGTGATGGCCGCCGCCACGCCCATGAATGATCGACGCATGAATTCGCGCACGGCACGCCTCACCGCTTCGGCTCGTGAGATCCCTTTGCGTTCACACACCGAGGCCAAGGCGTCGAGTTGGTCGTCGGGCAGCTCGACAATTGTTCGCATGATGTCATCATCTCTCGTCATCGCGCATCATCGCTGACGGGCCGAGCCGGCGCAGGTCGTCAAGCGGAGGCTCTACGAACGCTTCGGCGTGGCCGAGTACCTGGGTCGTCGACCCGGAGCTCGACGAGATCAAGGTCTATCGACTGGCGTCCGAACGCTTCGCACGCATCGCGGAGCTGTCACTCGAACGCGGCGACGTGCTGACGTCGCCGTTCTTCGCGCAGTGGGCTCACTTGGGTTTCGCTGTCGTGTCGAACACGGCCGGCGCCTGCGGCATCGCCGCGCCGTCGTGCCGTGGTTCCGACGCGCCGAAGTGCACGCCGCCGGGGCCGTTCATCACGGCCTGTCCGTAGCCGAACGTCCCGGTGCGCGGCGGCACGGTTGCCACCCCATGGCCGCGCGCAGACAGCTCTCGACGCGTGGCCTCGGGCACGAGCGCCTCGACCTGCACGTCGCACCCTTCGAAGGTGCCCTTCGTGAACCGGCCCGCTTCGAGCGCCTGCTGAATCGTCAAGCCCGTGGTCGGCGATGTTCGACACGAACTGCGCGTGCGCCTGTCCCTGATTCCACCCGCCCATGATGCCGAAGCCGATCTTCACGTCGCCCTTCTCCATGAAGGCCGGGATGATGGTGTGAAGCGGACGCTTGCGCGGCGCGAGCGTGTTGGGCTGCCCTTGCTCGAGCGAGAACAGGCCCCCGCGGTTCTGCAGCATGAAGCCCGTGCCTGGCGGCACCATGCCCGAGCCGAACCCGCTGTAGTTGCTCTGGATGAGGGAGACGATGTTGCCGTCCTTGTCCACGACCGACATGTAGATGGTGTCGTTCCCCTGCGCGTCGGTCACGCCGTCGAGCCGGCCGGGCTGCACGTCGCACGTGGCCCTGGCCGCATCGATGAGCCCGGCCCGCATCCGCCGCGCGCGCCTTGCTCAGCATCGGCTCGACCGGGATGGTTGGAGAACCGCGGGTCGCCCACGTGCTTCAGCATGTCGGCATACGCCAGCTTCTTGGCTTCGATCATCACGTGCATGGCACTGGGGCTGTGGAGCCCGTACTCCGCCATCGGGTAGCGCTCCATCAGGTTCAGCATCATGAGCGCCGCGACGCCCTGCGTGCTGGGGCCGATCTCGTAGACGTTCCAGCCGCGATAGGCGGTCTGCACCGGCGTGACCCACTCGGGCTGGTAGTCCGCCAGGTCGGCCGCCGTGAAGGTGCCGCCCTGCTCCTTCGAGATCGCCAGGATGGCCTCGGCCGTCGGGCCGGTGTAGTAGCCGTTGCGGCCCCGCTCCGCGATGCGCCGCAGGGAGCCCGCCAGGTCGGGATTCTTGAACACCTCGCCCGCGCGCGGCGCGCGCACGCCGTCGACGAGATACGTCTTCTTCGAGTTGGGATGCTCGCTGTGCATCTTCGCGGATCGCGCCCACCCGGCCGCGATCACTTCCGATACAGGGAAGCCGTTGTCCGCATAGTAGATGGCCGGCGCCAGCAGTTCCGAGAACGGCTTGGTGCCGAAGCGCGTGCGCATGGCGTCCCACCCGGCGACCACGCCCGGCACCGTCACCGAGTAGATGCCGCGCTGCGGCATCTGCTTGATGCCCTTCGCGGCCAGGAACTCGGGCGTGAGGCCAGACGGCGCCCACCCGCTCGCGTTCAAGCCGTGGACGGTCTCGGTCTTGGCCTCGTAGTAGAGGATGAAGAGGTCGCCGCCGAGTCCGTTCCCCGTTGGCTCCATCAGCCCAATGGTGGCGTTGGCGGCAATGGCGGCGTCGATGGCGTTGCCGCCGCGCTCGAGGATCTGCACGCCGGCGCGGGCCGCCAGCGGCTGGCTCGCCGCGACGATACCAAGGGTAGTGGCCACGACCGACCGGCCGACCACCGGCGCGGCGGGTGACGCGCCCTCGCGCTGCGGCAGGCCCTGCACCCGCACACCGATCGCGGCCAACGTCAACATCAGCCCGGCCACCAGAACGAGCACCTTCCGCATGCGTACCTCCTGATCGCGCGAAGCATACACCCAGGACCGCCGCCGTGCCTGGCGGTACTCTGCACGGGTGCCCACTTTCGTGAGACAGCTCGTCGTGCAGGCGCCGGTGGCGCAGGTATTCGCGTTCCACGAGCGGGAGGACGCCCTGCCGCGCCTGAGTCCGCCATTCCCGCCGATGCGGGTGGTCAGCCGCGCCGGCGGCATCCGCACTGGCGCGCGCGTCGACCTGCGGATCGGCGGCGTGCGGTGGCTGGCGCTCCACACCGACTACCGCCTGGACGAGCTCTTCGTCGACGAGCAGATCGCCGGCCCATTTGCCTCGTGGGTGCATCGCCACGAGTTCGAGCCGCTGGGTCCGCACACCACCCGCCTCACCGACCGCGTCACGTTCCAGTTGCCCGGCGGCCCAATCGTGAACGCGCTCTTCGGCCGGCTCGTGGCATGGAGCCTGATCCCGATGTTCCGCTTCCGCCACCGCGCCACCGCGCAGGCCTGCGAGAGTCTCGCGGCATGACGCGCTACAATGCCGCGCGTTCGCACCACCGCCGGAGGATCCTCATGCGCCAGTGTCTGCAGCCTGTGCTCCTCATCGCTCTCGCACTCGCCGCGCTGCCGTCGACCGCGCATGCGCAGACGACGCCGCGCAACGACCTGCCGCAGCCCTATCGCACCACCCGCGACTGGGGGCAACTGCCCGCCGGCGTGACGTGGGCCGCGGTGACGGCCATCGAGCCAGCGCTCGACGGCACGATCTTCGTGGTGCATCGCTGCGTGGACAACTCGTGCGAGGGACGCACCGAACCGCCCATCCTGGTGTTCGACAAAGCCGGGAAGCTGCTCCGCAGCTTCGGTCAAGGGATGTTCAACTTCCCGCACGGAGGCATGGTGGATCCCGAGGGCAACCTCTGGATGACCGACGCGCGCGGTGGCCACGGCATCGGCCATCAGGCCATCAAGCTGAGTCCGCACGGCACGGTGCTCATGACCCTGGGCACCAAGGGCGTGAGCGGATCCGGCCCGGCGCATTTCGATCAGCCCACCGACGTGGTGGTGGCCCCAAACGGCGACCTCTTCGTGAGCGACAGCCACCGCGAGGGCAAGAACAACCGCGTAGTGCACTTCACCAAGGACGGAAAGTATCTGAACGAATGGGGCACCAAGGGCGCCGGCCCTGGCCAGTTCAGTGAGCCGCACACGATGGCGATGGATTCGCGTGGACGGCTGTTCGTGGGCGACCGCGAGAACAACCGCATCCAGATCTTCGACCAGAAGGGCACGTTTCTCGAGGAATGGCGCCAGTTCGGCCGGCCGAGCGGCATCGTGATCACCAAGGACGACACGATCTACGTGGCCGATTCCGAATCCGGTGGACGCGACACCGGCGCGCACGAGCTGCCCGGGATCAAGAAGGGCATCCGTATCGGCAGCGCCAAGACCGGCGCGGTCACCGCGTTCATCGAAGACATGGAACCGCTGGCCGTGGAACACGCCGGCGCCGAAGGAGTGGGCGTGGATGCCGCCGGCAACGTCTACGGCGGGGTCGTGCGACGGCAGATGCTCGAGCGGCACGTCAAGAAGTAGCTGGCCGGCAGCGCCCGCGCCTGGAGGGCACGATGACCGACGACCACGACAGCGTGGAGCGCTTGAACGCCGTGGGCGTACTGACCCGCCGCGAGATCGAGGCGCGCATCCTGGCGCCAGTTGTGACCGCGCTCGGCGAGCGCTTCGGCCGTGCCGAGGTGGTGGCGATCGTGCGCGAGGTGATTGCCGGCATCGCGCGCGAACAGGGCCGCGTCATGGCCGAGGGCCGCGGCGACCCCTCGCTTGCGAGCTTCGCCCAGACGCTCGGACCGTGGACCAAGGACGACGCGCTGCGCCTGCGCGTGCTGCAGGAGGCCCCCGCGCAGTTCGACTTCGACGTAACCCGGTGCCGCTACGCCGAGATGTATCGCGCCCTCGGCATCCAGGAGCTGGGCGAGGTGCTGTCGTGCCAGCGCGACGCCGCGCTCATCGAGGGGTTCAACCCCGGCGTCACGCTGACCCGCACGCAGACCATCATGCAGGGCGCCGCGTGTTGTGACTTCAGGTATCGGACGCCGCCGACCGACGCGCCCGAGTGATCCGTGCCCGCCGTGCCAGCAGGCCCACGCCGAGGCCGATGAGGCCGGCCAGAACCACCGCAACGGCCGGTCCGTACCACTGCCACGCCACACCGGCGCCGGCCACGCCGCCAGCGGCCAGGGCCAGCACCAGCGTGAGCACGAAGCGGGCGCGGGGCGCGCTCATGCGCCGGCCCGGCGCACGAGGTATTCGCTCTGCACCAGTCCCCCGGGGTAGGCGCTGGTGTGCACGTGGTGCAGCCACAGGTCGGCGGGCACGGCGCCAAACAGCGGCCGGCCTTCCCCAATCAGCACGGGCACGCGGTTGAGCACCAGCCGGTCGAGCAATCCCGCCGCCAGAAAGCGCTGAATCGTGTTGCCGCCGTCTACGTAGACGCGCGTCCAGGCGCGCGCCTGCCACCGGCCCACGAGGTCGGCGGGTGTTCCGGACATGTGCTCCACCACGCTCGTGGCGGTGCCCGGCACGTCCGGCGCCGTGCTACTGAGCACCACCACGGGCGTCGTGCCGTACGGCCACGCCGGGGCAGAGCGCGCCGTATCGAAGGTCGCCCGGCCCATCACCACGGCGTCGACGCTCTGCACGAAGGCGCGGTAGCGCTGTGCTTCTTCCGGCGGTCGCGGACCGCCGCCGCGCAGCCAATCCATCGATCCGTCGGCGCGGGCGATGAAGCCGTCGAGGCTGACGGCGAGATAGGCCGAAAGTTCCATCCGGGTGATTCTACGTGCTCGGCAGCGACAGCTTCATCCCCACGTGCGTGGCCTTGAATCCGAGGCGCTCGTAGAAGCGGATGGCGTCAACGCGCGTCACGTCGCTCGTCAGCTGCACCAGACCACATCCGGCCGCGCGGGCCCGCACGATGGCCTCGGTCACGAGCTGTTCGCCAATCCCGGCGCCGCGATGACTGACGGCCACGCGCACGCCCTCGAGTTGCGCCCGGCGCATCCCCATACGGCTCAGACCCGGGGTGATCGTGAGCTGCAGGCAGCCGACCACCTCGTCGCCGCGCAGCGCCACGAGCAACGTGTTGCCTGGTTGGGTGGCCATCTCGTCGAACGCCTGCAGGTAGACCGGCGCCACCGGCGCTTCGACGCGTTCGCGCTCGGCGCCAAGCACATCGTCAGCCAACAGACGCACCACGGCGGGCACGTCGTCGCGCCGCGCGAGACGCACCGTCACAAGCGGGGGGGCGGGAAGCGATGTCGACATGACCCTCACCGCGTAAGGTAGGTCATCCACGCGCCGGCCACCAGCGCGCCGAAGATGCCCGGCACCGCCAGCGCGCGGCGTGGGGCCAGACACCGGTCCTGCTCGGACAGCGCTGGGTGGGGTACTCCACGCACGAATGACGCGTAGGCCGCGTAGGCCATGGCCACACCAGCGACGACGTCCAGGACGTAGTGCTGCTTGGTGAAGAGCGTGGACAACGAGATGACGACAGCCCACAGCAGTGCCGTCAGCCCCAGGCCGCGGTGCACGTGATAGGCCACGAGCGCGGCCAGCCACGAGTAGGCGACGTGGAGCGACGGGAAGCAGTTGTAGGGAGGGTCGGTGTCGTAGATCGCCCTCAAGGTCCACGCGACGAAGCCGTCGCCCGGCACATGGCTCGGCCGAGGCGCCACCGTCGGATAGAGCAGGAAGCCCGTATAGGCGATGGTCACGATGGCCAGGTAAGCCAGCACCACGCGACGACGCAGGGGCACGCCGCGCACGACGAAGACCGGCAGGAACGAGAACACCCACTGCGAGGCGTAGGCCAGGACCCACGCCGGCTGCAGCGGCACGGCACGATCGAGCGCCAGCTCGGGCACGAATAGCGCCCGGCCGGGGGTCCCTGCGGCAATGGCCATGTAGAGGGGCACGAGCGCGGCAAGTGCAAGGACCGGGCCCGCGTTCGGGTACGGTCGGTTCAGGTGCTGCGCCCACGAGCGCCGTGCTGAACGGCCCGCCTGTGACGCGGGCAGCACCGCATAGGTGGCGCCAGCCGGGACGAGGCCCATGAGCACGACCATCGGCCACACCAGCCACGAGTGGATGCTCAGCGCGGTGAGCAGCGACGCCGCGAGCGCCAACTCGAGGGCCAGCGCCCAGAGCAGGGCGCGAACGGGCATGGCGGGCAGCGCCATCGGCATCGCTCTAGCTCGGCGTGCGGTCCATCTGCTGCAGCGCCTTGACGCCGCTGCGCATGCCGAGCAGCCAGATCGCCACGCTCATCACCGCCGCGGCGCCAAACGACGCGGCCATCAGCCACTGCTGCGGGCTGGTCATCGGGCGGTTGCGCGTCTGGGCAAAGAGATACACCGACGACGGCCACCCGGTCAGCGCGATCATCACGATCACGTAGAGCACCGCCAGCACCATGAACGCCACGCCGCCGTAAGACCCCGCCACCTGGCTGGCGTTGTCGGCGGCAAAGCGCGGGTAGCGCGCGCCGAGGCCGGCCGCCAGCCCGACCAGGGCAAACGACATGAACGCCACCGACACCGCGGCCACCTGCTTCAGGAACGGATCGCTGCCCAGGAACTCGTTGCCCACGATCGTGAGGCACTCGGTGAGCAGCAGCACCGGCACCAGCCCGGTCCAGAACTTCGACCACAGGAAGTCCTCGAGCGAGATCGGCGCGGTGCGGATGATCCAGAAGGCCGCGCCCTCGGCCGACACCGCCGGAAACACGAAGCGCACCGCCACGGTGGCCATCACGAAGCCGGCCATGCCCATGTTCAGGAAGGCGTAGGCGTTCTTGATCACGCCGCTCATGTAGGGAATGCGCTCGAGATCGAGCACGCGGAAGTTGTAGAGATACACGAGCACGAGCGCCAGCAGGAGCAGGAGCTGCGACCACTGGCTCACGTCGCGCAGGAACACCTTCAGGTCCTTCACGAAGAGCTGCCGGCGCACCGGCGACAGCGGCAGCAGGCGGGCGATGCCGTCGATCACCCGCCACTCGGCAAAGCGCGCCTTCCGGGCCTCCTGCGACTTGCTGTAGCCGGCGAAGTGCCACTTCTCGAAGGCCGCGGCCAGGCCGATCACCACGGCGAACGCCGTGGTCCAGAGCGCCACCACGTGCAGCGGGTCACTGCCGCCCTGCAGTCCGGCGAAGATCGCCTCCCCCGCCCAGAACGACGGCAGCAGCGGCGTCACCGGCGATTGCAGGGTGGCGAAGAAGTCGGTCACGACCGGCATCGAGTCGACGCGCAGCAGGCGCTCGGGCCGGATCACGCGCAACAGGATCACCAGGCTCGTGGCAAACACCAGGCCCATCAGCATGAGGATGTCGCGGGCGCGCTTGGCGGGGAACACATTGACCAGCAGCAGGGTCACGGCGGCGCCGAGCCCCACTGGAATCACCACGAACGGCGCAACCGTAAGCGTAGCCACCGCCGCAAACGACCACGGCGCACACTTGGCGATGCCCACGCCGGTCAGCACCGGCACCAGGAACACCACCACCATCCACCCCGCCTGCACCAGCGTGCGGGCGAAGCGGGCCATGAAGAGGCGCCGCGCCGACACCGGCGCCACGAGCATCAAGCGCAGGTCGTCGGACAGGAAGAACGTGGACAACGTGGCGACCACGCCGCTGAACGCGAGGAACGACAGAAACGTGAGGAAGAGCCACGACAGCCCGATGCGGATCAGGTAGTCGCCGAGTTCGCCGGTACTGGGCCACCTGGTAGGTCGCCCAGAACGCCACGCCCGTGAGCACCAGGATCACGGTGACGGCGATCGCGCTGAAGACCAGCCCACGCAGGAGGTCGCCGCGCTCGCGGCGGCGGGCCCGGTTGCGCGACGTCCACAACCCCGGCAGCAACAGGAACGGAAAGGCTCGCGTGGCCGTCACACGACCTCGTCGATCTCTTGCAGGCCGCTCCCGCCAGTGAGCTTCAGGAACACGGCCGTGAGCTCGTCGTCCCCGGCGTCGCCCATGGCGCGCAACTCCGCCACCGTGCCGCGCGCGATGATCTTGCCCTTGAGGATGATGCTGATCACGTCGCACATCTCCTCGGCCACCTCCAAGGTATGCGTGCTCATCAGAATGGCCACGCCCCGTTCGCTCATCTTGCGGAACACGTCCTTGATGAGCCGCGCGCCGCGCGGGTCGAGGCCGACCATCGGCTCGTCGACGAGCACCGCCTTCGGGCGATGCAGGAACGCCGCGCTCATCACCAGCCGCTGCTTCATGCCGTGCGAGAAGCTCTCCACCAGCTCGTTGCGCCAGCGCGCCAGCTCGAACAGGTCGAGCATCTCGCCGATGCGCGTGTCGATCGACGCATCGTCCATGCCGTAGAGGCCGCCGTGGAAGCGCAGGAACTCGCCTGCGGTCAGCTTCTCGTAGATGAACGGCCGGTCGGGAATGAAGCCGAGTGCCGCCTTGGCGTCTTCGGCGGCCGTGGCCAGGTCGTGACCGTTCACCAGGATGCGCCCGGCCGTCGGCTTCAGCAGGCCCGCGATCATCCGGATGGTCGTGGTCTTGCCGGCGCCGTTCGGGCCGAGGAAGCCGTGAATCTGTCCGGGCTGCACGTCGAGCGACACCCCGTCGACCGCCGTGAACTCTCCATACTGCTTGCGCAGGTCGTGCACGGCAATCATTGGTAGCTCCGGCAGGGCAAGGCCCAGCAGCCGCACGTCTGGCGGGACGGCAGGGCAAACGACAGCGGCCGGGCATCGGCGGCATCACTCAGCTCACGCCCGACGATCACGGGTGAGGCGCCCGGCGCCATCTCGGCTTCGAGCACGGTGAGCTTCAAGCGGCCGATGAGCGGCAGGATGGCGGTCTGCTTGTCGAGCCCGCCCTGCAGCAGGCGCAGGTGCGTGGTATCGGCGGGGAACTGGTTGAAGGTGGGATCGACCGGCAGCCAGTAGCCGCGCGTGGGGCTCTCGTCGATCCACACCTCGGGCCAGGCGTGGTAGTAGAACGCGCCGCGCACCATGGCGAGACCCACGTTGATCCGCGCGGGAATGCCCAGCGCGCGCGCCATCGCCACATAGAGCGCGGTGTGCTCGTTGCAGTCGCCCACCTTGGTGCGCAACACCTCTTTGGCCGACGGCACGCTGATGGTGGGCTTCTTGTCGAGCAGGCCGTTCACTTCGCGCACGAGGCGCTCGGCGCGGGCCCGCGTGCCCGTGACGCCGGCCACGAGGCGCGCGGCCTCGGCCATCAGCTCGGGGTCGTCGCTCTCGAGGAAGGTCTCGGGCTGCAGGTAGCGCGCCAGGCCCGGGTCCACGGGTCCGGCGACCAGCGCGCGCGGGTCGCGCACGTCGAGCACGCGGCCGGCGAAGGTCTGGGTGCTGCTGGCCAGGTCGAAGGCCGCCATGTCCACGCCGTTGAACTCCACTTTGAGGCGCGTGACATCGGTGGGCTCGCTCACCGGCGTGCGCATGGTGGGCACGATGGCGGCGGCCTCGAGCATGTCCTCCCGGACGCGGCTCGACACGGCCATGGCCTGGGCCTGCTCCGGCGTCTCGCGCACCGACATCAGGCCGAGCGGGCTCTCTTCCCGCACGATCTCGCCGGTGTCGGTGATCCAGGCGGTGGTCGTGAGCCCCGCGAAGCCGAGCTGCACCTTGAAGGCGGGAATCGGCCGTCCGCTCGCGATCACCACCTCGCGGCCGCTCACCTCGACCACCACCGGGGCATTGCTGAGCGTGGCCGGGTCGAAGACCATCAACTCGTGGCGCGCGCCCGCGGTCAGCCCGCCGTTGGCTAGACGCCGCGCCAGGTTCAGCATCAGCGCCGGCGGCTCCTGCACGGTGCGCACTTCGGTGCGGGTGCTGCCGGCGGAAGTGATGCGGATGGTCAGGGTGAGGCCATCCACCGTGCCCGCAAGCTGCAACGGCCCGGTGCCCGGGTCGAGCGAGAACTCGAACGAGCGGAGAGCGAAGGCGCGGTCGACGCGCGCCGTCGTCTTGATCACCGCCGGCGTCGTGGCCCCGAGCAGCGACATCTGCAAGCGGCCGTCTTCCTGCAGCTCGAAGCCGTCGTCGGTGGGCACGGTCTGCCCCACCGTGAAGCCCACCTTCTCGCCGCGGTAATACATGCCGCGCCACTGCGCCGCGGTGCCATAGCGTGCAAGGTCGGTGGCCAGGCTGGCGCCGGAGGCCTGCAGGTAGGCGCGCTGGGCCAGCAGGCCCATGCACGCCACCCAGGCCACGAGCGCCACGTAGGAGAGCGGCCGCGTCACCCGGCGCGAGATCGGGCGCAGGCTCCAGAACCGATTCCGCATGCGCTCGCCAGCCACCGCTTGACGTATCGGCCAGAGGACGCGCGCTCGTCAGGGTGGGGCCGCGACATTGAAGACGCACCCTGGCGGGCCGATTCCCAATTCGGGACTCGTCCGTAGTGAAACAGCCTCGCCTACCCATGTCCGGGCCGAAAGTCCGGCGCGTGCCGCCGGCCACGGTCGCCGCCGCGGCCGCGGCGTCGCCGCTGGCGCGGACGCGTGCCCGCGCGAAACCGCGCGCCACGCCGCGCATCCGCCCATGGTCGCCGCCCCGGCCGCCGGCCGGTGCCACCGCGACGCGCGCTGCGCTGTGCCAACCCGTGGTCGTGGCCACCGCCGATCCATCGCTCACGCGGATGCTGGCCTTTGCGCTCGACCAGGCGCGCCTGCCGCACGTGGAGTTCCAGTCGGGCACGGAGGTGCTGCGCGAACTGCTGGCCATGCCGGCCACCGAACACCCGACGATCGTCGTGCTCGACGTGGACCTGCCCGGCGTCGACGGCCACGCCATCCTCGAGCGGCTCGGCGTGGAGCGTCCCGACACGTTCCTGATCGTGGTGCTGTCGTCGCACGCCGACGAGTCGGTGCAGGTGCGCTCGCTGCTGGCCGGCGCCCTCGACCATCTCGCCAAGCCCTTCAACGTGCGGGTGCTGATGGCCAAGCTATTGCGCTGGACCGCCATCTCGGCGCGCTGTCAGGCGGCTGCCTGATGACTTTCGACGCGCTGGTGATCGCGCTCGCCGTGGAAGGCGTGCTCATCCTGGGCAGCCTGCTCGGACTGGTGCTGCTGCGCCTGCATCTCGGCGCCCGCGCCCGCGCGGTGGAGGCCGGGGTGCGCGCCCTGGAACCCGCGCTGCACGGTTGGCTCGTGCTCGGCACCGACGTGCGGGAGCTCGTGGCCCTGCTGCGCACGCAGACGCCGTACGTGGCGTTCCGCAGCGTGGCGCGGCTGGCCACTCCCTACTTGACCTTCGAGCGGCAGCAGATTCTGGCGCCGCTCCTGCGCGACGAGGCGTGGGTGCGCGAGATGCTGCGCCACGGCCGGTCGCAACTGTGGTGGCGGCGCTTCGACGCCGCGCGTCTGCTCTCGATCGTGGGCGGTGACGCCGACAAGGCGCTCATCAGCGCCCTGCTCAACGATCGCAGCCCAGCGGTGCGCCTGGTGGCCATCGATGCGGCCGCGCGCCTCGGGGGCCAGCTCGTGGAGGTGGAGCTCGACGGCCTGCCCCTTCGCCAGGACGCCGTACAGGCCTACCAGCTCGCGGCGCTGGCCCGCCATCCCCGCCCGGTCGCCGCCGCGCTGCTGCCTCGCCTGCAGCCCGACGCGCCGCCCGCCGCCCTGAATGCCTGGATCGACGCGGCCGGCGCCCTGGCCAGCCCGGACGCGCTCACCCGCGCGCGCACGCTCTCGACCCATCCCCGCGCCGAGGTGCGGCTGCACGTGGCCCGCGCCCTGCGCCGCCACGCCGAGCCCGACACCGTGCCGGTACTGCTGGCGCTGCTGGCCGATGGCGACTGGCGCGTGCGCGCGCAGGCCGCGCGCGCGCTCGGCGCGCTGCGCGTGCGTGCCGCCACCCCCGCACTGGCCGGCGCCGTGCGTGACCGGTCATGGTGGGTACGCTATCGCGCGGCCCTGGCCCTGGCGCAGATCGGCGGCGAGGCCCGCGCCGAGCTGCTGGCCGTGACCCGCGGCGAAGACCCGCTGGCGCGTGACATGTCGATTCTGGTGGCGGGCCTCTCGTCGGCGGCCGTCGTCGAGATGTCGGAGGTGTAGGCCATGTTCGGAGCCTTCATCCCCGATTGGTTCTCCGCCGCCGTGCAGATGGCCGACGTGGCCATCCTCTGGTACATGTTCCTGGTCAACTCGTTCTTCGCGCTGCTGCTGGCGCTGGCCGCACCTCAGCTCTTCGCGCACTGGCGCTTCGGCAGCGAAGACGTGCTGGCGCGCAGCCTCACCTCGTCGGCGGTGCCGCGCGTGAGCATCCTGGTGCCGGCACACAACGAGTCGGTGTCGATCGTCGACAGCCTGCGGTCGCTGCTCACCTTGCAGTATCCCTACTACGAAGTGGTGCTGGTCAACGACGGTTCCACCGACGACACCCTGCAGCGCCTGCACGACGCCTACGACCTCTACGAGGTGCCGCCGGCCGTGATGCGGCGCCTGCGCACCGAGCGCGTCAAGGCCTACTACCGCTCGCGCACGTGGTCGAAGCTGCTGGTCGTGGACAAACACAACGGCGGCAAGGCCGACTCGCTCAACGTGGCCCTCGACGCCGCCCGCTTCCCCTATGTGCTGGCCTGCGACGCCGACACGCTGATCGAGCCCGACGCGTTGCTGCGCCTGGCGCGGCCCTTCCTCTTCGACCAGAAGATCGCCGCCGTGGGCGGCACGATTCGCGTGGTGAACTCCTGCACCGTCACCGACGGGCGCGTCATCGACGCGCGCGTCGACGGGCGCTGGCTGTCGGGCATCCAGACGGTGGAGTACCTGCGCGCGTTCCTGTTCGGACGTCTGGGCTGGAACCTGCTGGGCGGCAACCTGATCATCTCGGGCGCCTTCGGCCTCTTCCGGCGCGACTACCTCACCGAAATCCTCGGCTACGCCACGAGCACGGTCACCGAAGACTTCGAGCTCATCGTGCGGCTGCAGCGCTACTTGAAGGAACAGCGCAAGCCCGGCAAGGTCGTGTTCATCCCCGACCCGGTGGCCTGGACGGAGGTGCCCACGTCGGTGGCCGTCTTCGGCCGGCAGCGCGAACGCTGGCATCGCGGGCTCATCGCCACCATCGTGGCCCACCGCGGAGTGCTCTTCAATCCGCGCTACGGCGCGATGGGGCTCATCGCCATGCCCTACTTCCTGATTGCGGAACTGCTGGCGCCGGTGGTGGAGGCCACGGGGCTGGTGATCACGGTGCTGTGCACCCTGGCCGGCGTGCTCGCGCCCGGCTTTGCCCTGGCGTTCTTCGCCACGGCCTATCTGTTCGGCACGCTCCTGTCGCTGGCCGCCATCCTGATGGAGGAGGTGAGCTTCCGCCGCTACCGGCGCACGAGCGACACACTGCGCCTGGTGTTCTTCGCCTTCATCGAGCCGTTCGGGTATCGACAGGTCACCATCTACTACCGCCTGAAGGCGTTCGTGCGCTACCTGCAGGGCGATCACACCTGGGGCCGCATGAAGCGCGAGGGTTTCGGCGCGGCCGCACCGGCCGCCAGCCCGCCCGTGCCGGCGCCAGCGCCGCCCGCCTGACGGCGCGGCGCGGGCGCTCCATGACCACGCGGGCAGCTTGGGGGTTGCTCGCGACCGGGCGGCAGCGTACCCTTGCGGCGCATGAGCACAGCACCCGCGACGACCGAGCCTTCGCAGCCGTGGACCAAGCAGGATGTGATGGTCGTCGGCGGCGCTCTGGCCGTGGCGGCGGCCGCGGCGCTCACGGCCTACGCCGCACAGGCGCCCAAGGTGCAGTCCCTCGTGGGTTTGCTCGTCATCCTGACCATTGCCTACTGCTCCTCCACGAATCGCCGCGCCATCGATCGCCGCACCGTGGCGTGGGGCCTGGGCCTGCAGATGCTCTTTGCCGTGCTCGTGCTCAAGACCACGCCGGGCCAGCAGCTCTTCATCGCGCTCGGTCAGGGCATCAACCGCCTGCTCGACTTCGCCAATGTCGGCGCCGGCTTCGTGTTCGGGCCGCTCGGCAACAAGGAAGCGTGGCCGCGCATCATGACCGCCGTGCTCGGTGCCGAGGGCGCGCAGTACTCGGTGATCTTCGCCTTCCAGGTGCTGCCGACCATCATCTTCATCGCCGCGCTCTTCGCCATCCTCTACTACCTGGGCGTCATGCAGTTCGTCGTGCGTCTCTTCGCCATCGGCATGCGCCGCGTCATGAGGGCCAGCGGCGCCGAATCGCTCAACGTGGCCGCCAGCATCTTCATGGGCCAGACCGAAGCGCCGCTCACGATTCGCCCCTACCTGCCCGAGATGACCCGCTCGGAGCTCATGACCGTGATGACCTCCGGCATGGCGCACATCTCCGGCGGCATCATGGCCGCCTACATCCTGTTCGGCATCGAGGCGCGCCACCTGCTCACCGCGGTGATCATGACCGCGCCGGGCACGCTCATGATGGCAAAGATGTTCGTGCCCGAAACCGAGCATCCGAAGACCATGGGCTCGGTGTCGCTCGAGGTCGAGAAGACCGACGTGAACATCATCGACGCCGCTGGCCGCGGCACGTCGGAGGGCCTGCACCTGGCCCTCAACGTCGGCGCGATGCTGATTTCGTTCCTGGCGCTGGTGGCCATGCTGAACGCCGGCCTGGGTCTCGTCGGCCTCAGCATGCAGCAGATCCTCGGGTGGGTATTCGCGCCGCTCGCCTGGAGCATGGGCGTGCCGTGGCAGGACGCCTCCGCCATCGGCAACCTGCTGGGCACGCGCATGGTGCTGAACGAGTTCGTGGCCTACTCGCAGCTCGGCGCGCTCAAGGACGCGCTCGACCCGCGCTCGTTCACGATTGCCACCTATGCGCTGTGTGGCTTTGCCAACTTCAGCTCGATCGGCATCCAGATTGGCGGCATCGGCGCGCTGGCGCCCAATCGCCGCCACGACCTGGCCCGGCTCGGCATCCGCGCGATGGTCGCCGGCACGCTCGCCAACTTCGTGACCGCCACCATCGCGGGCTTCCTGCTGTGACGCTGGTGTCCCGACTGCCCGGGAGCGCGAGTTCCTGATGACGACGACTCTGTTCCTGATTCTCGCCTACTCCGCCGGCATCATCGGCCTGGGCCTGTGGATCGGCCGCAAGGTGCGGACGGCCGAAGGATTCTTCGTCGCCGGCCGATCCCTTGGCCCGGGCCTGCTTTTCTCAACGATGTTGGCCGCGAACATCGGCGGCGGGTCCACCGTGGGCGCGACCGGCCTGGGCTACCGCGATGGCCTGGGGGCGTGGTGGTGGGTGGGATCGGCCGCGATTGGATCGGTGCTGCTGGCCTTCTGGATCGGTCCGGCCATTCACCGGATCACGGTGCGCCACAACCTGCGCACAGTGGGTGACTACCTCGAACATCGCTTCGGGCCCACCGAGCGCGTGCTCATCGGTTTGCTGCTCTGGGTGGGCGCGCTCTTCATCCTGAGCGGCCAGCTCATTGCGCTGGCGTGGATCCTCGGCGTCGTGACGGGCGTGCCGAAATTGTGGGGCTGCATCATCGGCGGTGTGGTCGTCACGACCTACTTTGCCGCCGGGGGCCTGCTTACGTCGGCGTGGGTCAACATGGTGCAGCTCACCGTAAAGCTCGTGGGGTTGGGCATCGCGCTGCCGTTTGCCTGGGCGGCAGCCGGCGGTTGGCCGGCCATTCAATTGCTGCAGCCGACCGAGACGTATTGGGGGTTCTGGAGCGGTGGCAGTTCGGGCGTGGTCCTGCTGGCGATGCTCGGCCCAGCGTTCGTCGTCTCGCCAGGCCTCCTGCAAAAGGTCTACGGCGCACGCGATGCCCGGGCCATCAGGATCGGTGTAGGCCTGAACGCGCTGGGCCTGTTCCTCTACGCCGCCGTGCCCGTCGTGCTCGGCATGATCGCGCGGCTGCGTTTTCCCGGCCTCGCTGCTCCCGACCTCGCCCTGCCGACGCTGCTTCTACAGGGGGTGCCTCCAGCCGTCGGCGGCCTCGGTCTGGCCGCCATCTTCTCCGCCGAGATCAGCGCCGCCGACGCGGTGCTCTTCATGCTCACCACCTCCGTGACCCGCGACCTCTACTCGCGCTTCATCGACAAGAGCGCGGATGAGCGGCAGCAGTTGCTGGTGGCGCGGGTCACCGCCGTGGGCCTCGGCGCGGCCGCCGTGATGCTGGCCATGACGGCCGAATCGGTGATTGCCGCGCTCAGCATCTTCTACACGCTCATGGGCGTGGGCCTGTTCGTGCCAATTCTAGCGGGGCTCTTCATCCCACGCGCCAGCTCGGCCGGAGCGGTCGCATCCACGCTCAGCGGCGTGCTCGGCGTGCTCGCCGTACAGACGTTCGGGCATCCCGGGCCAGCGTGGATGACGGCCGCCATGTGGGGCTTGCTCGCCGCGCTGGCCGCCATGGCGATCTCGCTGGTGGTGGTGCCGCCCCCAGTGCGAGCGACCGACGCGTAGCCCGATTCGTGGGCGCGGCCGCCGGTGACGAACGGTCGATGACGAACGGTTGGTGACAAACGCTGTGACGGCCCGCGAGCCGGGCCGTCCACCATGGACTATCCTCGCGGCATGGCGACACGACGCGACTTCCTGAAGACGTCCGCACTGGCCGGCGGGGCCCTGGGCCTCGGGCACCCGGCGTGGCCCGCGCCTGGCGAGGGCGCCGGCGCCGTGCAGCGCGCAGCCGCCCCGCTGCGCATCCTGATTCTCGGCGGCACCGGCTTCATCGGCCCGCACCAGGTGCGCTACGCCGTGGCGCGCGGCCATAGGGTGACGCTCTTCAATCGCGGCCGCACCAATCCCGGTCTCTTCAAGGACCTCCAGGGCATCGACGAGCGCATCGGCGATCGCGCGCCCAACCCCGGCAACTACGACGCGCTCGAGACCGGTGAGTGGGACGTGGTCATCGACAACCCCACCACGCGGCCGCGCTGGGTGCGCGAGGCGGCGGCGGCGGTGAAAGGCCGGGCCGGCCAGTACGTGTTCATCTCGACCATCTCGGTGTATGCGAAGAACGACACGCCGGGCGCCGACGAGTCCGCCGCAGTCGCTACGACGACGACACCAGACCTGGAGGGCGGTCCCGACTTCCCGCCGCTCTACGGGCCGCTCAAGGCCCTCGCCGAGCGCGAGGCGCAGCAGGCGTTTCCTGGCCGGGCCACGGTCATTCGTCCCGGCCTCATCGTGGGCGTCGGCGATCCGTCCGATCGGTTCACCTATTGGCCCGTGCGTATCGCCCGCGGCGGCAACGTGCTGGCGCCGCCAGCCAACGACCCGGTGCAGCTCATCGACGCACGCGATCTCGGGGAGTGGGTGATCCACTGTTGCGAACGCAAGATCTACGGCGTGTTCAACGCCACCGGGCCGGCCGCCCGCTTCACCGTGCTGCAGATGCTCGAGGGCACGCGG
The DNA here is from genome assembly GCA_963814395.1 of uncultured Acidobacteriota bacterium. GTDB lineage: Bacteria > Acidobacteriota > Vicinamibacteria > Vicinamibacterales > UBA2999 > CADEFD01. The sequence continues at coordinate 16,565 of CAWFCS010000011.1, read as the reverse complement.
GCGGCGCTCGACGCGAAGGCCACCTTCACCCATGCCACCAGCGCCTTCCTGGCGGCGCAGCAGCCGCCGGTGCACGGCTGGTCGGATCTGCCGGTGTGGATCACGCCCAGGGCGACACCGCCGGCTTCACGCAGCGCAGCATCGCCAGGGCCCTGGCGCAGGGGCTCACGTTCCGGCCGTTTGCCGACACGGTGAAGGCGACGCTCGCGTTCTACGCGGAGCAGACCGAGGAACGGAAGGCGCAGTTGCGCGCGGGCTTGCCGGCCGAGCGCGAGGCCCAGGTGCTGGCGGCGTGGCGGGCGCGGGGCTAGTGGCGCTGCGTGCCTGAGAGCGTGGCGCCCAACTCGGCGACACCCCGTTTGAACAGGTCGAGCACCTTCCCGTTCGACCGGAAGTCGTCGAGGATCGCGGCGCGGCGGCTGGTGCGCAGGTCGCCGATCACATACGCGAGCACCGACGCCATCACCGTGCCTTCTTCGGTCTGCGTGGCCTCGAAGCGCCGGCGCTGGGCCTGCAGCACGGGCTCGAACGACGCCTCGTGCCAGCGCTGCACGCCGGCCTCGAGCTGCAGGAATGCGTCGAGCGCGTCGGCGAAGGCCGGGGCGGCCGGCTGGTGCCAGAACGACAGGTCGTCGCCGAACTCGGGCACCCGCATCGGCAGATAGAGGTTGGCGCCGGCCGGGACCGCGCGGGTGAGGGCGGGGTTGAACCGCAGCACCTCGGTGGCGGTCAACGCCGTGCGCTTGGTGATCTCGCCCATCGGCACCGGCGTGGGGCTGCGCGTGGCGAAGATCCGCTCCTGCGCCACCTCAGCGCGGATGCGCTGCACCAGGATGGTGTTGCCGAACACCATCTCGGCGTAGCGGAACGAGCGCGGACCGTAGGTGCGATACAAGTCGCGGTAGCCGCGCAGATCCACCGAGCGCAGATCGCGCGCGAACTGCGACCCCAGGAAATATTGCTCGCGGGTGGTGGCGCCGCCCAGGCGCTCGCCGTTGATCACCGCGCGACCGACGTTCACGCCGCCCGAGTGATGTTCCGACAACGCCGGGATGAAGCTGCCGTACATCGTGCCCAGGATCGAGAGATAGGCGGCGCAGTAGGGCGCCTGTGTGGTCTGGTTGAAGGCCTCGATGGTGGCCGGCGACAGCCGGTCGAGGAACTGCCAGTTGCGGCGCAGCCACTGACACAGACCCAGGGCGTTGGAGCGCGAGCGCGCCGTGCCGTTCAGGCCCGATTCGAGGATGGCTTGCGACAGGCCGATGTCGGCGGGCACGCCGAAGCGTTCGTAGATGAGGCTCCACTCGGCGAGGAAGGGCCCATAGCGCGGCACATTGGGCAGCAGGAACAATCCCCGCGTGGGGTTGCTGAGGAGCGGACCCGCGGACGCCGCCAGGCGGCTCACCACCAGGTCGCGACGGTCATCGAGGCGCAGGGGCCAGGTCACCCCGGCCAGCGCCTGGCTCAACGCGGGGTCGGCCCACACGACGCCGCTTGCCCAGTCGCCCTTGGTCGGGAAGGTGGCAATCAGGCGCCCATCCCGCTCGCTGCCAAACGCGATACGGCCGTCGGGAATGGAAAAGACGTGCTGCCAGAACGGATACGCAGGGCGGAAGGCCTGCACCACCGCCAGATCGGCCTGCAGTCGCGCGGTGGCGCGGCTGTGCGGCTCGGCCCGCGCAGCGCCGCAGGCAAGCACGCCCAAGGCGAGCGTCAGCAGCAGTCGACCGCGCACGTCAGGGCGTACCGTCATGCTCCGGCGTGGGCTACCGCTTGGGTTTCAGCGGCTTCGTTGACTGATTGCGCGCGTCGGGCACGAAGTGCTCGCGCGCGGGCATCTTCACCGCTGCCAGGGTTGTGCGATCCATCACCGCGTCGGCGGCAATCAATTCGTTGGCATGAAGGAGAAACGCCGTGAGCGCGTAGACCTCGTCGTCGCTGAGCGACCCGGGCGCCGTGGGCGGCATGGCGCGGCGCACGTAGTCGAACACGGTCGTGGCGTAGGGCCAGTAGTTGCCGATGGTGTGCGGCAGCGCGGGATTCTGCGCGAACGGGAAGCCGGTGCGCGGCTCGCGGCCCACCAGGATGTCGTTGGGCCCTTCCTTGCCGGTCTTGCCGTGGCACTGCGCACACTTGGTGGCGTAGATCGCCGCGCCCTCCGCCGAGGTGCCGCGCCCGGCCGGCAACCCCCGGCCGTCCGCCATGATGTCGATATCGATGGCGGCGATCTCTTGCGGCGTGGCCGGCCGGCCGATGCCAAACCGCGCGGGCGGCTGACCCGCCGATTGAGCAGCCGTGGCGGCCGTCAGCGCCACGACCAGGATCGCTGCGCGTGTCATGCCCACGCTTCCTCCTTGTAGATCACCTTGCCGCTCGCCTGGACGACCCAGCCGGTGATGGGGTTGAGGTGGTAGGTGGCGGTGCCGGGGCCGCGCTGCTTGAGCAGCTCGGCGCGGGTGGGCTGCACGTAGCCAGTTTCGTCCACGGCGCGGCTCATGATCACGGCGTCGCCCCCGGTCCAGTTCCACAGATGCCGGAAGCGCGTGTGCGCCAGCGACAGCACCGGCTCCTGCAACTGCGCGGCGGCCCACGTCGTGCCGCCGTCGGTGCTGACCTCGACGCGGCGAATCTTGCCCGCGCCCGTCCACGCGATGCCGGTGATCTCGACCCAGCCACGTTCGAGCGTGTTCGGAAAGGCGGGATAGGTGATGAGTGACCGCGCGTCCATGCGGAAGCTGAACATGCGCGCCGTGCCGTTGGCGTAGGGCTCGGTGTACTTCGAGGTCTCTTCGCGCGTCATGAACGGCGCGTCCGACACCTCGATGCGGCGCAGCCACTTCACGCTGGCGTTGCCTTCCCAGCCGGGCAGGAAGAGGCGCGCGGGATAGCCCTGCTCGGGCCGGATCGCCTCGCCGTTCTGACCGTAGGCGATGAGCGCGTCGTCGAGCGCCTTGGCCATCGGCACGCTGCGCGTCAGCACCGCCGCATCCGACCCTTCCGCCAACAGCCACGAGCCCTTGGGCTGCACGCCCACTTCCTTCAAGAGCGTGGCGAGCGGCACCCCGGTCCATTCGCTGGTGCTCGTGAGCCCGGCCAGCTGGCCCGGCGTGGTCTCGGGTCCGGCCGTGCGGCCGATGTTGCCCGAGCACTCGAGGAAGTGGATGCGCGACACGGAGGGGAAGCGCTTGAGATCGGCCAGCGTGAACACCATCGGCCGGTCGACCATGCCGTGGATGAGCAGCGAGTAGGCGGCCGGGTCGATGTTCGGCACGCCGCCGTGATGGCGCTCGAAGTGCAGGTCGGAGGGCGTGATGATGCCCATCAGAGTCCTGATGCGGCGTGCTCGAGATGTTGCCACGCGCGAAGCGCTGTATCTTTTCGGCCGGCGCGCGCCGCCCCATGGCACTGGGCGGTGTGCCGCGCACTTTGCTCGGGTCGGCGGGAGCCAGGGTCTGTGCCTGTGCACTCGTGCCCAGGGCCACGGCACCGGCGGCGCCGGCCAGCAGATCGCGTCGCGTTACTTTCATGGGACCTCGCTTTGGCTGCCCGTCACGCCAGATGGCAGCCATCGGCAGGAGTATAGCGGGTCCGGCGCGGCTAGAACCGCACCGGCAGGTCGAACACCGGTTCCTCCGACATCGCCTGCGACGGAATCACCACGTTCAACTGCCACTGCACGCCGACGTTCGTGCGGCGGTCCATGTTCGTGGGCTCGCCGCGGTCGGGCAAGGGCAGGCTGAGCGGCACGCCGATGCGCGGATGGATCAGGGCCGTGCTGGTCGTCCAGGTGGATTCCCACACGGGCTTCACGTCGGCCCGGGCGCGGGTGCGGGTGATGCGGATGCAGCGCCAGTGGCACGTCAACGGCCCGCTGGGCTCGCGCTGGCGAGTAGGGAACAAGGTGACCTCGAACGGCTGCCCGAAGACGCCGCCCTGGGCCGGCACCTCCACTTCCCAACTGCCGAACCGCGCCAGGCGCAGCAGCGTGCGCACGCCGAAGAACGCGAGCAGGCTGCCCATCAGCAGGAACGGCGCCGTGAACACGTAGAGGAACCAGATGTCCCGGCCGGCCTGCCGCATCAGGTAGATGTAGGTGCCGATGAACGCCAGCGTGATCACGCCGGCGGCGGCCATCCCGGCGAACATCCATGGGGCGTGCGACTTGATGCGCATGAGGTGTCACGGACGATAGCAGCGATCCGGCGGGCCTGGCGAGCCGGCCGGCGATTCTCCCTGCAAGAAATCCGAGGGCCGCCGTTCTCAGCCTGGAGGACGACCCACATGCCCCTGTTGACACGCGCCTGGTCCGCGCTCACCGCCGACCCCCGCCACGGCCAGATCGTCACGCTCGGGTCACTGCTCGCCTACGGCATGGCCCGGCTCGGGTTCGACGTCTCGGTGGCTCAGGCGCTCGTCACGGTGGGCACGGCGCTGGCCGTGCAGCGGGCGGGCGATGCCGCCGTTGGCGCGCCGTGGGCTTCGGGCGCCAAGAGCGCGCTCATCTCGGCCCTCTCGTTGTGCCTGCTGCTGCGCACCGATCAGCTGGCGTGGGCGGCCGTGGCCGCAGCCATCGCGGTGGGCTCGAAGTTCCTCGTGCGCGTGCGCGGCAAGCACGTGTTCAACCCCACCAATCTGGCCCTCGCGGCGCTGCTGCTCGCCACGCCCGAGGTGTGGGTGTCGCCCGGTCAATGGGGCACAGGCGCGAGCTTCGCGTTCGCGATTGCGTGTGCCGGCCTGGCCGTGACCTATCGCTCCGCGCGCAGTGACGTCACCGTGGCGTTCATCGCCGCCTACGCCGGGCTCATCACCGCGCGGTCGCTCTATCTGGGCGAGCCGCTGACGATTCCGCTGCACCGTCTCGAGAGCGGCGCGTTCCTGCTCTTCAGTTTCTTCATGATCTCCGACCCGAAGACCACGCCCGATGCCCGCGCCGGACGCATCGTCTTCGCACTGCTCGTGGCCGTGGGCGCCGCCCATGTGCACCTGCGGCTGTTCCGTCCGAACGGCTTCCTGTGGGCCCTGGTGCTGGCCTCGCCCCTCGTGCCGCTCATCGACCGTGTGATACCGGCGGCGCGCTATGCGTGGCCGCGCCTGCCGTCGCCCCTGACCTCACCCCTGACCTCTCGCTTGACCAGACTCCACTGGAGGATTCCGATGATGCGCAAGACCGCCGTGTTCCTGTTCGCCCTGCTCGGCCTGGCCCACGCCAGCCCGGCCCTCGCCTTCTGCGGCTTCTACGTGGCCAAGGCCGATACCAAGATCTTCAACAAGGCGTCGCAAGTCGTGTTGGTGCGTGACGGCGACCGCACGGTGATCACGATGGCCAACGACTTCCGCGGCGACCCGCGTGAGTTCGCCATGGTCATTCCCGTGCCCACCTCGATTTCCCGCGACCAGATCCACGTGGCCGAGCCGTCGCTGCTCGCGCATCTCGACGCCTACACGGCGCCGCGGCTGGTCGAGTACTTCGACGCCGATCCATGTGCCCGCTACGACCGCATGCGAATGCAGGAGATGGCGCTGCCAGCGGCTTCCGCCGTGGGCGGCGCCCGTGACGAGCGCCGCGCCAAGAACCTGGGCGTCACCATCGAGGCGCGCTACACCGTGGGCGAATACGACATCCTCATCCTGTCGGCGGCGCAGAGTTCAGGCCTCGAGACCTGGCTGCGCGAGAGCGGCTACCGCATTCCGGCGGGCGCGTCGGCCGTGCTGGGCAGCTATATCCGGCAGAACATGCGCTTCTTCGTGGCGAAGGTGAACCTCACCGAGCAGTCGAAGCTGGGGTTCGCCACGCTGCGGCCGATCCAGGTGGCCTACGAATCGCCCAAGTTCATGTTGCCGATTCGCCTCGGCATGGCCAACGCCGACGGGGCGCAGGAACTCTTCGTCTACGCGCTCACGCGCAAGGGCCGGGTCGAAAGCACCAACTACCGCACGGTGAAGCTGCGCACCGACGTGGAGATTCCCGGCTACGTGAAGGACCCCGCCGAGTTCGCCCGGATGTATCGCGCGATGTTCGACGACCACGTGCGCCGCGAGAACATGAGCGCCGTGTTTCAGGAGTACGCCTGGGACATGGCGTGGTGCGACCCGTGCGCGGCCGATCCGCTCTCGTCCGATGAGCTGCGCCAGCTCGGGGTGTTCTGGCAGAACGACCTGGCTGGCGTGACTCAGCGCGGCGCGCGACTCACGCCCACGCCCACGCCCGCGCCCGCCGACGTATTCGTGACGCGCCTGCACGTGCGCTACGACCAGACGCACTTTCCCGAGGACCTCGTCTTCCACGAGACCGGCGACCGCACCAACTTCCAGGGCCGCTACGTGCTGCGCCATGCCTACACCGGCCCGGCCACGTGCGAGGCGGCCGAGGCGTATCGCCGCGAACTCGGACCGCGGCGCGAGCGCGAGGCGCAGACGCTGGCGTCGCTCACGGGCTGGCGCATCGAGGATATCCGGCGGAAACAGGGCGTGGGGCCGGTGGCGCCCCCGCCAGCGCCACCCGACGACGTGCCCGTGGCGTGGTGGCGGAAGCTCTGGAAACAGTGACGGGCGGGCGGGTGCGCGCTACAGGCCAATCTCCTTCAGACCCTGTTGCCACGGCACGACTCGCGCCGGCCCAACGACTTTGGGCTGCGCTCCCAGGTAGAACAGCCACGAGTGGTGACGTTTGCCGTAGTAGTCAGCGAAACGCGCGAGGCCGCGCGTGTCAGCAGCGGCGATGGTCCGCGACGCCTTGACCTCGATGGCGTGGACGACGCCGTCGAGCTCGACCACGAAGTCGACTTCGGCGCCGTGTTCGGTGCGAAACGTGCTGACGCGCACATCGCGGTCTGCGGCGGCCGCACTGTGGACGATTTGCGAGTAGACGAGATGCTCGAACAGTGACCCGATGCGGTCAGCCGATGCCTGGAAGTTGCCGAGCAGGCCGTTCAGTACGCCGACGTCGAAGAAGAAGTAGCGAGGATGTTGCACCAGCCGGGGCCTGGTCGATCGCGCGAAGGGCTCGCAGCGCTGTGCGATCAGGCAATCCTCGAGGATCTCGAAGTAGCGCACGGTGGTCTGCCGCGGCACGTGCGCCGCGGCCGACATCTTGGCCAAATCGAGGAACGTGCCCGACCACGCGCCGGCCACGTGCAGGAATCGGGCGAACCCCTCGAGGTTGCGCGTCAGCGCCTCGGCCTGCACCTCCTCTTTGAGGTAGGTCGCCGCGTACAATCGCAGGGTCTTCCGGGCCGCATCACGGTCGTCGTCCAGGTAGACGCCCGGCAGTGTACCCTCGCCGAGGGCCGTCGGCGTGTCGATCGCATAGTCGAGCTCGCTCGCTACCAACGGGCCGAGCTGATAGGTATGGATGCGGCCCGGCAGCAGATTGGCATTCCCGCGGCGCAGCTTGCGCGCGCTGGAGCCCGTCAGCACGAATCGCACCTTGTTGCGAGGGCGGTCGAGCACGCTCTGAATCGTGTTGAGCAGGCTCGGCAGGCGCTGCACTTCGTCGACCAGCACCGCGTGTGGCCGGGTGTTGCGGAGCGCCGCCAAGCGCTCCTCGAGTTCGTGAGGGTTCCGCGCGAACTCCAGGTAGGTGGCTTCATGGGCGAGATCGATGGTTAGATCCGGCGCGAGCCGACCGGCGAGGGTCGACTTGCCGGTCTGTCGTGGTCCCACCAGCAGCACGCTCTTGTGGCCGCGCCGGAGCACTGGCTCCAGTCCACGTGTAAGCATGTGGTTATATTACGCGTATTTTCGCCCACGTGCCATCCTGGACGTCGGTGCGACCTCGGCAACGGCATGACGGCCCCCGGCAGCGCGCCGGGTGTAGGATGCTGCGCACGCCCACAGGAGCCGCCATGTCCAAGACGCTGACCCGCCGCCAGTTCGTTCAGACCTCCACCGCCGCCGCCAGCGTGGCCCTTGGCACCGCGCCGGCCTTCGGCCAGGCCCCGGCCGTGCGCACCAGCGCCGTCAGGCCGGTCGTCATCGCTTCCGACAACGGCAACGTCTACAAGAACGGCGGCACCAAGACCAGCGTGCAGCTGGCCTTCGAGATGATGACGAGCGGCGGCAAGGACGTGCTCGACTCGCTGGTCGCCGGCGTGAACCTGTGCGAGCTGGACCCGGAGGAGTCGGGTGTGGGCTACGGCGGGCTGCCCAACGCCGACGGCGTCGTGCAGCTCGACTCGTGCTGCATGCACGGCCCGACGAAGCGGGCCGGGGGCGTGGCCGCCATCGAAGGCGTGCGCGCGCCGTCGCTCGTGGCCAAGACCGTGCTGGAACAGACCGACCACCACCTGATCGTCGGCAAGGGCGCGCAGGACTTCGCGCGCAACATGGGCTTCACCATCGAGGCCGACCTGAACACCGACAAATCACGCCGGCTGTGGCTCGAGTGGAAACGGCGCGTCGATCCCGAGCACTACCTCGATCCCAAGAAGCGCGATCGGGCCGGGCTGATGGCCGGCCTGAGCATGGTGAAAGACGGACTGATCGATCCCAATCATTTCTGGGGCACGATCAACTGCGACGGCATCAACGCCACAGGCGAGATCTGCGGCGTGACCACCACGAGCGGCATGGCCTGGAAGATTCCTGGACGCGCGGGCGACTCCCCCATCCTCGGCGCCGGTCTCTACGTGGACAACGCGGTCGGCGCGGCAGGATCGACGGGGCGCGGCGAGGCGAATCTCTATGGCCTCAACTCGTTCCTGATCGTGGAGCTGATGCGAGCCGGCAAGTCGCCGAAGGACGCCGGCATGGAGGCGTTGCGCCGCATCAAGGCGAACACCGTGGAAAAGCGTCTACTGAACACGGCCGGCAATCCGGCGTTCAACATCAGCTTCTACATGTTCGACAAGACCGGCGAGTTCGCCGCGGTGTCGATGTACACGGCGAAGTTCGCGGTGTGCACGGCGAACGGACCAGAGACGCGCACGTGCGAGGCGCTGCTGCCGGGCGACGGCACCGACTAGGCGTACTCGCCCCGAGGGGCTCCATGCGGCAGTCTCGATGCATCTTCTGGGTGGCGGTGTTTCTCACCGGAGCGGCGCTCCCCGCGTCGGCGCAGAGGCTCTTTGCCCGACAGGAGTCGGTCGTCTACGAAATCACCACGGGTGGCTCTCAGTTCGGCCGGGCGCGTGGACCGTTGGTCATTCCAGCGGGCTGTGGCACGGACGACCCGTCCACCAGCCGCAAGACATGGGTCCTCGATGGTGGCCGGTTCCTTGCGTGGGACCGCGATTTCACCGGTGGCGTCTGTCTGCTGAACACGTTGGCGGGCACGGTGCGCAGCCTCGACGTGCCGGCCTACGCGGCGATTGTCGCGGCGCAGCAGGATTCGTTCGGCCTGGTAGTCGCAGAACACGTCATCCCCGGATCGCCAACGCGGGCCAGTGAACGTCTTCACGTCCTGAACGACCCGCTTGGCCTGTGGCTCACCGTAACCCTCACGTCTCTGCTGCCGCCACCACCACTCTTCGGGTCATGGTCCTGGACCTACGACATTGCCGAGGGGAGCGGCGAGCTGGTGATCGTGCAGTCCACGAACTTCTACAACCGCCCGGCGCCCCTGCTGACGCGGGTGGCGCTGGCGACGCACGAGGTTGTGAGCGTGACCACCGTGGCCGGGCCGCTCTTCGTCAGCGAGATCGCCGTTAGTCGCGACGGCACGCGCGTCGTGCTGCTCTGCGACGACTGGTACGAACACCGCGACGGCTTGTTCCTCATCGACAGTACGAGCGGCGCAATTGTCACGTCCAACACCGCACTCTCCCCACTCAGACTCGGGAACGCCTTCTATGGCGACAGCCTGGTGTGGGACGAAGCGGCCGGACGGCTGCTGGTGGTGGTCTATCCCGGCGGCGGCGGTTTCTTCCCAACCTCGGCGGTGGTGCTCGACGCCGCGACACTCACCGTGATCGCGACACTCGAGGCGCCACGTCTGCGGCTACCGCTGCGGCCCGAGTTCGATCAGCAGTGGGTGCGCTTCACGGTACTCGCGGATCCCGCCACGCACACGGTATTCCTGGTCGAGAACGAAGGGCAGACCTTTCGACGCTCCAGCACCGCCAACCTTCGCACCGCGCTCTACGCCGTGGACCTGTTGGCCGGACGGGTCCGCGATGCCACCGATCTGGCGGCGTGGTACGGCGGAGCGGTGTTCTCGCTCGAAACGCAACGTCTTCCTGGTGCCAGCACCGGCGGCGCCGGAGTCGGTCACTGCGCGGATGACAGGTGGCAGCGTGGACGTCACGTGGTCGCCGGTCTCGGCGGCCACGCACTACGTCATCGAGGGCGGCACGGCGCCCGGCCTCGCGAATCTCGGCGCCGTGAACCTCGGCCAGCCGTCGTTCTCGGTGACCGGCGCGCCTCCGGGACGCTACTTCGTCCGCGTCCGCGCGGTGGGCGTGGGCGGGCAGGGACCGCGCTCGGCCGACGTCGTCGTCACCGTGCCATAGCGCCGGACGGGCGCGCCGCAGCTACTTCTTCGGGATCGTCCAGAAGTAGACCTTGCGGCCATTCACGTCGAGTTCCTGTTCAGGCTTCCAGTCGCCCATGTCGAAGGCGTGCGACACGATGCGGGTGCCGGGCTTCAGTTCCTTCATGAGCTTCGGCATCAGCTTCTGGTTGAGCGACGGCAACAGGTAGAGCGTCACGACGGTGGCCTCCGAGATGTTGGTCTCGAAGAGGTCGCCCTGGATGATGCGCACCTTGTCGCCGACGCCGTTCTTCTGCACGTTCTCGGTGGCGTCCTTGATGCGCTGCGGGTCGATGTCGATGCCCACGCCGCGCGCGCCGTATTTCTTGGCTGCCGTGACCGGAATGCGGCCATCGCCCGTGCCCAGGTCGTAGACCACGTCGTTCTTGGTGACCTTGGCCACCTGCAGCATGGCCTCCACCACCTCGTCGGGCGTGGGTACGTAGATCACGTCGGGCCGGCGGGTGGCGGTGGCGGCCTCCTGCGCGCTGGCCAGCGCACTCGGAGTAGCGGCCAGGACGGCGACAAGACCGAGCGCGAGCATCTGAGTCGTCATGCGTGGATTCTCCTTGTGGGGCGCGGGGGTGTACCGCGACCCTGCGCACATTCTGACGCACCCTGGCCTGGATCGGCCGCACTTTTGTCACCTTCTCCTTCACCGAGGCAGACTTACTCAAGCTACTCGATGTTACACGAACGGTCGTTTAACATCGAACCATAGTGCTATATTGCTCGAATATGGCCATATCGACGAGGTCGAACGGAGTCAGGAGCCGGCAGGCCATCCTCGACCGAACGCTCGAGGTGACCAGTAGCGCTGGTCTTCAGGCGGCCACGATCGGGAGCCTGGCCGAGGCGCTTGGCATGAGCAAGAGCGGTGTGTTCGCCCACTTCGGTTCGAAGGACGCCCTCGAACTGGCAGCCATCGATGCGGCGGCCGAACGTTTCACCCGGGGGGTGATCACCCCAGCTGCCACGGCCCCACCCGGCATCGCCCGGGTCGTGGCCCTGTGCGAGGGCTTCCTGGCCTTCGTCGCGCCGGCCACTGGCGCGCCCGCCAAGTTGCCGCCCGACCACGCCGCGTTCGGCCTGAGCCCCTCGCCCGCGGGTCGGGCCCGCCTCGACGCGTGGCGCAGCGCCTGGCGCGACGCCCTGCTCGCCAGCGTGGCCGAGGCGATCGCGCACGGCGAGATGGCAGCCTCGAGCGACCCGGCGCAGGCGGTGTTCGAACTTCGCGCCGTGCTCGACGCCGGGGCCCGCGGAATGCACGACGAGCCGCCCGCGGCGATGGTGGCCCGTGCCCGCCGGGCCATCGACCGGGCGCTCGTGTCGTGGTCGGCCGCCTGATCCGCCCTGGCGCGGGGGCACGCTCGAGGTCTGGCGCTATGCTTGTCGCCTCCTCATGAAAATCGCCACCTGGAACGTGAACGGCATCCGCGCCCGGCAGGGCCAGTTGCTCGAGTGGCTCGCCACCGAGCGTCCCGACATCGCGTGTCTGCAGGAGGTCAAGGCGTCGCTCGACCAGCTGCCCTTCGAGCTGCGCGACCTCGACGGCTACTACGCCGGCTGGCACGGCGAGAAGGGCTACTCGGGCGTGGCCCTGCTCGTGGCCAAGTCGCTCGTGACCGCGCCGCCCATCTACTCGCATCCGCCCTTCGACTTCGAGCAACGGGTGATCTCGGCCGAGCTCGACTTCGGCCACGGCCCGGTGCTGATCTCGTCGTTCTACGTGCCGAACGGCGGCAAGGACTACGCCGCCAAGATCCGCTTCCTCACCGACATGGACGCGTGGGCCGCCGAGGCGCAGGCCGCCGGACGCGCGCTGCTCTTCTGCGGCGATCTCAACGTGGCCCTCACCGAGCGCGACGTGCATCCGCGCGAACGCAAGCCCAATCAGATCGGCACCCGTGACGACGAACGGGCGCTCATCGACCGCCTGCTCTCGCGCGGCCTGGTCGATGTCGGCCGCACCCTGCATCCCACCGACGACGAGCTCTTCACCTGGTGGGCGCCGTGGCGCAACCTGAAGCAGCGCAACATCGGCTGGCGCATCGACTACGTGGTGGCGTCACAGGCGCTCGCCGGCGCGGCCCAGACCTGCGTCGTGCAGCGCGAGTTCGGGTCGAGCGACCACGGCCCGGTCGTGGCCACGTTCGCGTAGAGGCGGGCGGCCGCGGGCGGCCGTGGTAGCCTGCGCGGTCATGGCCCACATCCTTCGCCGACATCGCTGGTTCGTGCTCGTCGTGATTGCCATGGCCGCCGCCACGGCCGTGGCCTTCCGGGTCGCCCCGCGCGCCGACGCGCAAGGCGCGGGACGTCCCCCTGGCGCCCGTTACACGGGCAAGGCGTTCACGTTCAACGAAGTGGCCCCGGGCGTGTATCACGCCGTCGGCACGGGTGCGCTGGCGGTGGGCTGCAACGCGTCGGTCGTCGTGAATGCCGACGACGTGCTGGTGGTCGACACGCACATGACACCAGGCGCCGCCTGGGCGCTGCGTGAGGAACTGAAGGCGCTCACGCCGAAGCCCGTGCGCTACGTCATCAACACCCACTGGCACTGGGATCACGCGCACGGCAACCAGATTTACGGGCCCGACGTGGAGATCATCGGCCACGACTACACTCGCGCGAAGCTCGCCGCCGGCGACTCGACGCGCGGCCGCAGTTGGGACATGTTCATCGGCGGCCTGCCCGCGCGCGTCGCCGATCTCGCGGCCCGCGCGGCGAAAAGCGGCGACGCTGCCGAGCGCGCCACGCTGGCGCAGCAGCTCGCGGTGCTCGAGACCCAGCTCGAAGGCACCAAGACGATTGCCGTGAAGCCGCCCACCCTGACGCTCAGCAATCAGCTGACGCTCGTCCGCGGAGGGCGCGAGATTCGTCTGCTCCACCTGGGCCGCGCGCACACCGGCGGCGACGTCGTCGTCTTCCTGCCCAAGGAGCGCGTCGTGATCACCGGCGACCTGCTCGTGGAAGGCACGTCGTACCTCGGCGACGGCTTCCTGGCCGACTGGCCGCAAACGCTGGAGCGCCTGCGCGCCCTCGACTACGACGTCACCTTGCCAGGCCATGGCACGGCCTTCAAGGGCAAGGCCAAGATCGACCACTTCCAGGCCTACCTGCGCGACTTCTGGTCGCAGGCCCAGGCCCTGCACAAGGCGGGTGTGAGCGCGGAGGAGGCGGCCAAGCGCATCGACCTGCGCACGCACGTCACCAACTACCCGGCCCTCACCGCCACCGGCGTGCTGTGGCACGGCGTGGCGCGGGCCTATGAAGAGATCGAGGGCACGGCGCGGTAGACGGCTGCCTCCGGTGTATGCTCGTCGAGTCGCGACGCGATGCCACGTGCAGTCGGCTGCGCGGCTGAGGTTCCCCCCTCGCCTTGCGCGACGTGACGTCCGATAGGAAGCGTACCCGGGGGAACGCGATGAGTGAAAACAGGAGCATGTCTCGGCGCGACGCGTGGGCCCTGGCCCTGCTCGGCGCGCTGCTCTGGACTGGCGCTGGCCGGGCGCAAGGCGGTGCCTGGCCGCTGGCCGACGCGCCCCACCTCATCGAGATCACCAAAGCGAGCGGCCTCGAAGACCCTGGGGGCCTCAGCGACAGCGACTGGCTTCACCTGCACCGCGGCCACCATAGCGCACCCGACGCCGCCCAGGCCACGCTCCGGGTGCGGCTGCTGCAGAACGCCAACTACTGGACCGAGATTCCCTGGGCTACGAGTGGCCTGACCCGGGCGCGCGTGCTGGTGCGCAGCACGCCGGTCACCTCGTGGCTGCCAATCGACCAGATCCACGGCGTCGTCGTGCATCTCGACGCGCCCGGATTCGATGCCGTGCCCGACGGCGTGCACGACCTGAGCGTCGAGGTCGAGGGCCCGGCCCGGCACGACTACAAGCCGGCGCCGATCTTCGTGCACGTCACCAAGGGCCGGGCGGTGAGCCCGCTCGTGCCCATCCTGTCGGACTACGCGCGGGCCGGACCGCACGTCACCTACGTGAGTGCCGCCGAGCGGCAGTTTCGCGGCCATCCCATGGACCCGCGCGCCGACGCCTGGTCGGCGCCGCCCCACCAGGCCGATCTCTACCTCGAACGGATGATGCCCAACGCAGAGTGGGAGAAGGGCCTGCAGATGTGGTGGGAGGAACTGCCCCACAATCTGCCGTTCGTGCGCGAGCTGGCCGCGAAGTACAGCAACGACGACCATCGGTTCCTGCGCGTCGACGGCAAACAGGAACGCATGCCCTTCAAGGACGGTCCACGCGGCGTCGGCTGGATGGGCAATCTGGTGACCGGGCAGGTGGATTCCGAGGGGCGCTTCGCCTTCGCCGAAGCCGGCGGCCGCGTCGGCTACCTGATGCCTGACGGCGAGATTGTGACCGTCGCAGGCTGGCGCGTCGCACCCGGCAAGGACCCGGTCTGGATCACCAAGTCGATGGCGCAGATCCGCGGCAACGAGGAACTCCGAGGCGTGTGGACCGAAGGTCGCTACCCGGGCGAGCCGGGTGGCTTCCGCACGCCGCTCGACATCGCCCTCGATCCGCGCGACGAGCGGGTGTGGTACGTGGCCTCGTTCGAAGATCACTGCATCTGGAAGGTCGTGGTCGACGCGACCACGCGCATCGGCACGGTCAGCGTCTTTGCCGGCGACCCCGGGCACCAGGCCGGAGCCGCTGACGGCGTCGGTCATGCGGCGCGCATGAACGGCCCCACGTCGGTCGTGTTCGACCCGGTCGCCGACGTGCTCTACGTGGCCGATCAAGGCAACCACGCCATTCGCCGCATCACGCGAGACGGACAGGTCACGACGCTCGCCGGCCGGCCCGATATGGAATCGTGGCTCGTCTCGCGAGGCGTGAGTGACATCTACAACCAGCCGCAGACGCGGGCGGTGAGCCGGCTCGAGGTCAGTGCCGCCGATGCCGCGCGCGGCGTGCGGCCAGATCTCTACGCGCCGCAGACGGTGCGGGTCGACAGCCGCGGACGACTCGTGGTGCTCGACCTGGGCTTCGGCCTCATCCGGCGCATGGATCCGCAGACTGGAGAGACGACGCGCCTGGGAGTGGTCGACAACAAATTCGAGCGCTTTGCGTTCGGCTGGGCCTGGCTCGACGTCGACCGCTGGGGCAACGCCGGCCCACGCGACGGCATCTACTGGTGCAAGTCGGTCGGCGGGGGCGTCGACGGCGATCCCGACAGCGACCGCTTCAACGAGGTCTACGCGTGGCTGCCGCCCGAAGGGGGCCAGTCGCGCTTCATCTTCGGCAACGACTGGGAGCCGCACCCCAACGGCTGGGGCCGGAACGACGCCACCGGTCCGCCCCATTACCCGTGGCTCGTCGCGGTCGACCCGCGCGGCGCCCTGCTGGTCGCCGGCATTGGCGAACACGGCGTCAGCCGGCTGCGGGCGCGTCGCGTCGACGACCCCGTGCCGGCACGCTACTACCCCGACTACTGGGACGGTGAGCAGGACTGGAACCGTGGCGGCGTGTCGGGCAGCGCCGCCTCCTTTGCGTTGAAGCACGGCTGGGATGGGCACAACCTGCTGGGCTTCAAGGACGCCTGGGGCCTGACCGGATCCGAAAGCGATCAACAGGTGTACGACTACTTCGGAGCCCCGGCCGATCTGCGAGCCGACGCCGTCGCCGGGCCGCGCTGGGCCGAATACGTGCGGCTGAACGCACGCTCGGGTCACGGGCCCCGAGTGGCTCAGGCCGATCCCCTGGCCGTCGACCTCAACCAGTCACGCTTTCGCCCGGGTGACACGATGCGCGCCACAGTGCGCGCCACCGGCGGTCTCATAGGTCGGTCGGTCGACGCCTACGTGGTGATTCAGACGCCGGCCGGCCTCGTCTCACTGCAATTCGACGGGCGCTTGCAACCCGGTCTCGCCGCCCTGGCGCGGAACGTCGCGATACCAACTGGGTCGGCGGCGTTTGCGTTCCCCATCACGACGGCCGTACCGCCTGGGGTGTATCAATGGATCACCGGGCTGACAGTGCCAGGCACCCTGACGTTGGAGTCGCCACTACGGTTCACCCCATTCACGATCTCGCCGTGACGCCGCGCGAACGGGCCGGTATCGAGGCAGGCAGCGAAG
>CAWFCS010000010.1:0-173715 GCA_963814395.1 uncultured Acidobacteriota bacterium | reverse complement strand
ACCCGCGGCACGCCAACGCGCGGCGCAACCTGGAGCGCGTCGCCGCAGCGCTGGCCCGCCGCTAATTGTCTCGGGGTCTGACCCCTATGGCACGAAAGTTGTGCCATAGGGGTCAGACCCCTTCGGGTCAGGCCGGCGTGGCCAGCAGCCGGCGCGCCAGGTCGGTGTAGAGGTCCACGGCGCGGTCGAGGTCGGCAATCGCGATGTGCTCGTGGTCGGTGTGCGCCACGTGGATGGTGCCCGGGCCGAGCAGCAGCGGCGTGCCCCAGTTGGTCAGGAACGGCACGTCGCTGAAGTAGGCGAACACCTCGGTGTCGAAGCCCGGCACGGTGTGCAGCCGCACGGCCGGCAGTTCCAGGATCTCCTGCACCTCGACCCGGCCGGCCACCGTGGCGGCCAGCGTGGCGCGCAGCTCGTCGTGCGCGCCCACGGTGCGGAAGAACACCTCGGCTTCGGCGTGCGGCGGAATCACGTTCGGCGCCACGCCGCCCGTGATGAGGCCCACCGTGTAGTGCGTGCGGCCCAGCTGCGGATCCGCCGGCCACGACGGCCGTGCGCAGCGCGTTCAGCACATCGATCAGCTTCTCGATGGCCGACTCGCCGAGCTCCGGATAGCCCGAGTGCGCCGCCTTGCCGTGCGCGATGAGCCGCACGCGGAAGCACCCGCGCGTGGCCAGGCCGAGCTTCAGCTCGGTGGGCTCGCCGTTGATCAGGAATCGCGTGGCCGACGCGATCGTGTTGGCGGCCTTCGCGCCGTCGCTGCCGCGCTCCTCGCCGGCCACGAACACCAGGCCGACGCGCGTCTCGCCCTCGGCCCGCAGCCGCTCGGCGGCCGCCACCTGCGCCGCCAGGATGCCCTTGGCGTCGCACGCGCCCCGGCCGTGCAGCACGCCGCCCTCGACGCGGCTCGGGAAGAACGGCGGCACGCAGTCGAAGTGCGTCGAGAACGCCACGGCCGGCTCGCCCACCGCGGCAATCACGTTGATGCGGTCGCCCTCGAGCGGCTGCTCCAGCACCGAATAGCCGCGGCCGCGCAGGTACTCGGCCAGCACGCGCGCCACCGGCCCTTCCTGCCCGGTCGTGGACTCGATGTCGATGAGCGTGCGGGCCAGCGCGACGACGTCTACCGGATCCACTGTTCGAGCTCCGTGCGCGTGTCGGTCTTGTCGTCGCGGTACTTGACGATCACCGGCGTGGCGAGCGACAGGCCCCAGTCCTTGCCGGCGCCCACGGTCACCGAGCGCGCCCCGGGCACGACCACGGCGCCTTCGGGCACGACCAGCGGCTGGCCGGGTTCGGGCTTGATGATGCGGCCGTTGGGCAGGTCGTAGACGGGCGTGGAGCCGGTGAGCACCGTGCCGGCGCCAATCACCGCGCGCCGCTTCACCACCGCGCCCTCGTAGATGCCGGTGTTGCCGCCGACGAGCGCGTCGTCTTCGATCACGACGGGCATGGCGCCCACCGGCTCGATCACGCCGCCGATCTGCGCGCCGGCGCTCAGGTGCACGCGGGCGCCGATCTGCGCGCACGAGCCGACGAGCGCGTGCGAGTCGACCAGCGTGCCCTCGCCCACATAGGCGCCGATGTTGATGTACATCGGCGGCATGCAGATCACGCCCTTGGCCAGATACGCGCCTTCGCGCACCGACGACCCGCCCGGCACGATGCGCACGCCGGCGTGCGGTGCCAGGGCGCTTGAGCGGCATCGTGTCCTTGTCGTAGAACGGCAAGCCGCCCGCCGACATGTCACTCAAGTCGCCGAAGCGGAAGCCGAGCAGGATGCCCTGCTTCACCCACGTGTTCACGCGCCAGCCGGTGGCCGAGGCCGCATCGGGCTCGGCGGCGCGCACGTCGCCGGCGCCGAGCCGTTCCTGCAACTGGCGAAACGCCTCGCGCGCCTCGGTCTTGTCGGCGCCTGCCCCAAGGGCGAAGAGCCGTTCGATCACATCCTGAAGGGTCATGGCCACGCGCCTCAGGCCGCCGGCCGCGCCACGATGGGCAGGTCGAGTTCACGCATGGCCGCCAGCACCTTCTCGCGCGACGACGGCCCGCGGCGGCACCATCGGCAGGCGGAACGCCTCCTCGCACAGCCCCATCATGGCCATCGAGAACTTCACCGGCCCCGGGCTCGACTCGCAGAAGTTCACCTGCATCAGGCCGAGCAGGCGCTGATGCATCTGGCGGGCGGCGGCGAAGTCGCCGCGTTCGGCGGCCTCGCACCATGTCGGCCATCTCGCGCGGGATCTGGTTGGAGCACACCGAGATGATGCCGCGGCCGCCAATCGCCATGAGCGGCAGCGCGAGCGCGTCGTCGCCCGAGAGCACCAGGAAGTCGTCGGGCACGGCGCGCACGATGTCGGCCATCTGCGACATGTTGCCCGAGGCTTCCTTCACGCCGATGATGGTGGGAATCGTGGCGAGCCTCGCCAGCGTGGGGGCGTCGACGTTGCAGCCGGTGCGGCCGGGCACGTTGTAGACGATGATCGGCAGCGGCGTGGCCTCGGCGATGGCCGCGTAGTGGGCGTAGAGCCCTTCGGGCGTGGGCCGGTTGTAGTACGGGCGTGACCGAGAGCAGTCCGTTGGCGCCGGCCTGCTGCATGGCCACGGCCGCGTGCGCGATCTCGCGCGTGTCGTAGCCGCCGGCGCCGGCCAGCACCGGCGTCTTGCCGGCCGCTTCGTCCACCACGATCTCCACGACGCGGCGGCGCTCGTCGGCGCTGAGCGTGGGCACCTCGCCGGTGGTGCCGCACGGCACGAGGAAGTGGGTGCCGAGATCGATCTGGCGGCGCGCCAGACGGCGCACGGCGGCCTCGTCGACGGCGCCGGTCGTGGTGAAGGGGGTGATGAGGGCCGTGCCCACGCCCGTGAACGTCGTTCGCATGTCAGTCTCCCGTGCCTGTCGTGGCCGGTCCGGCCATCAAGAAATCCCGCATCGTGAACCATCCGCGCCGGCCCACGAGCCAGCGTGCCGCCTCGAGCGCGCCGCGGGCGAAGACGCCGCGGTCGCGCACCTGATGGGTGAGCGTCACCGTCTCGGAGGGACCGTCGAAGCCAATCGTATGCGTGCCCGGGATGAACCCGGCGCGCGTCGCCGCCACGTCGATGTCGCGGCTGTAGCCGGCCGTCACCATGGCCCGCTGCAGCATCAGCGCCGTGCCCGACGGCGCGTCCTGCTTGGCGGCGTGATGCAGCTCGTGAATCCACGCGCCGAAGTCGGCGTGCGGACCGAACCTGCGGGCCGCCTCTTCGGCCAGCAGTTGGAACAGGTTCATGCCGAGCGAGAAGTTGGCCGAGGCCAGCACCGCCGTGCCGGCGCGGGCCACCTCGGCGCGCAGGGCGTCTTCGTGGCCGAGCCAGCCGGTGGTGCCGACCACCACGTTGATGCCGCGCGCGGCCAGCTTCGGCAGGTTCGCGGGCACGGCCTCGGGCAGCGTGAAGTCGATGGCCACGTCGACCCGGCCGTAGTCGCGCGTGAAGCCCTCGGGGTCGTGCTCGGTCACGATGCCGGCCAGCTCGAAGCCATAGGTCGGCGCCAGATGTTCCACGAGCTGGCCCATCCGGCCGTGGCCGACGAGCAGCAGGCGATTCATCAGCGCGCCTCCGCGCCGGCCGCGCGCGAAGAAGTGGTCGTGCAGGCGCCCGAGCACGAGCGGCACGTCGGCTTCGCGAATCACGAAGGTGATGTTACGCCGGGACGCGGCCTGCGAGAGCAGCTTCACCGGCACGTCGCCCACGGCCTGCAGCACCTGGCCCACGAGCGTGGGGTCCTGCTGCAAGCCCTCGCCCACCGCGCACACGATCGCCATGTCGTGCTCGAGCGACACCTCGGCGAACTCCGACAGCGCGGCCACGATCTCGGGCAGGTGCCGGCGATCGTCGACCGTCACCGACACGCTCACTTCCGATGTGGTCACGACGTCGACCGGCGTCTTGTGGCGCTCGAACACCTCGAACAGCCGGCGCAGGAAGCCGTGCGCCATCAGCATCCGCGTGGAGGTGATGTCCACCACCGTGACGTGCTTCTTCGACGCCAGGGCCGTGAGCGTGCCATCGCTCGGCGGGCGCTCGGCCGTGATGAGCGTGCCGGGCGCCTCGGCGCGCCGCGAGTTGAGGATGCGCACCGGGATGTTGCGCGCCACGGCCGGCTGAATGGTGGCCGGGTGCAGCACCTTGGCGCCGAAGTAGGCCAGCTCGGAGGCCTCGGCAAACGACAGGTGCGGCACGACGCGCGGCGCCGGCACGACGCGCGGGATCGGCGGTGAGCATGCCGTCGACGTCGGTCCAGATCTGGATCTCGTCGGCGCCCAGGCAACTGCCCACGATGGCGCCCGAGTAGTCGGAGCCGCCGCGGCCGAGCGTGGTGGTCACGCCGTCGACCGTGGCGCCCACGAACCCGCCCATCACAGGAATCTGTCCGGCGGCGAGCGGCCCGAGCATCTGCGCCTCGAGCGCGGCCGTGGTCTCGGGGAAGAGCGGCGCCGCGGCCGTGTGCTCAGCGCGGGTCACGACCGCCTGTGCGCGCGTCCACCCAGGCGCCGTGCAGCCCGTGCGCGGCCAGCGCGGCCGCCACGATGCGGCTGCTCACCACCTCGCCGGTGGCGGCAATCGTGTCGAGCCAGCGCGGCGACACCTCGCGCAGCACGCCGAGCGCCGACACGATGCGCTCGAGCTCGTCGAACTCGGCGTCGATGCCGGCCCGCACCTCGGCGCGCAGCGCCTCGTCGGTCACGACTTCGGCCACCGTCATGTGCCGCGCCCGCAGGTCGCGCAGGTTGTGCAGCGCGCCTTCCGCATCGCCCGCGCCGGCCTCGGCCGCCACGCCGAGCAGCCGGTCGGTGACCCCCGACAGCGCCGACACCACCACCACCGGCCCGCGCACGCCCGCCGGCGTCGCCGCATCCCGCTCGCGCTGACGCCGCACGATCGCCATCAACCGCTCGATCGCCGCGCGCATCCGCCACCGACGTGCCGCCGAATTTCATCACTACCATTCGCTCGCTCATCTCGCTCGCTCAGGGACTGGGGACTAGTCCGTGTCCTGTTTCCCAGGTTCTTGACGCCGCCCCAGCCCCTAGCATGCCAGCCCCAGATCAGTCTCCCCACCATCAACTCCGCATTCAGAATCGCCGCGCCGGCCGCACCGCGCACCACGTTGTGCGCCAGCGCCACGAACTTCACGTGGAAGACCGGGCAGGGGCGCACGCGGCCCACGCACACCGTCATGCCGTCGCCGCGGTCGGCATCCAGACGCGGCTGTGGGCGATTCGGTTCGGTCATCACCTCGATGGCCGGGTTGGGCGCGCTCGGCAGGCCCAGCTCCTGCGGCCGGCCCTTGAAGGTGCGCATGGCCTCCACGATGGTCGGCGATGGCCGGGCGCCTGCGCGAATTCCACCGACACGGTGATGGTGTGGCCGTCGATGACCGGCACGCGGTTGGTGTGCGCGCTGATGCGCATGGCGTGCGGCGCGCGGCCGCCGTCGGTGCCGAGAATCTTCTGCGTCTCGGTCTCCATCTTGTCTTCTTCGCCGCCGATGTAGGGCACGACGTTGCCGAGGATGTCGAGCGACGGCACGCCGGGATAGCCCGCGCCCGACACGGCCTGCATGGTCTGCACGATCACCTTCGTGATGCCGAACGGCCGCAGCGGCGCCAGCGCCGAGGCGAGCACGATGGTGGAGCAATTGGGATTGGTGACGATGGCGCCGCGTCCAGCCCTTGACCCGGCGCTGTTCGGCGATGAGGCTCAGGTGGTCGGCGTTCACCTCGGGGATGAGCAGCGGCACGAGCGGATCCATGCGGAAGTTGCGGGCGTTGCTCACCACGATGTGTCCGGCGGCGGCAAAGGCGCCCTCGACCTCGCCGGCGACCGACGCGTCGAGCCCCGAGAACACGATCTGCGGGGCGCGTCCCGGCACGCACGCTTCCACGGTGCGGCCGGCGGCCTCGGCGGGCATCGGCGTGGCCAGGCGCCAGGGCGCGGCATCGCGGTAGCTCTTGCCCTCCGATCGCTCGCTCGCCGCCAGCCACACCGGCTTGAACCAGGGATGACGCGACAGGCGCGTCACGAAATGCTGACCCACCACTCCGGTGGCGCCGAGCACGCCTACCTCGATTGACCGCTGCTCCATGAGATCGATCCCATCCTTCCGCACGATCTGTCCTGAAAACACAAAACCCGCCATGCGCGCGGTGCGCTTCTGGCGGGTTGCTGAGGTGCCCGAGAACTCTGGACGTGTGTCCGGTCTTCTAGGCGCGCACCTGGCCCTCCGCCGCGAGTCGCTTTCGCGTCGCACGCTTTCGAGAAGCGGAGAAGAGGACGGCCGTCATTGGTGACGAGGCAGTATAGAAGTGCGGGCGCGCGCAGGTCAAGCGTCGACGCGGCCGTGGCGCGCAGCAGGGCCCGCGTCAGCACCAGGTGCCCGGCCAAGCGCGATCATGACCAGCACGGTCGGCAGCCAGACGTAGGGGAAATACAGCACCCAGGTGTTCACGTGCCGGGGGTCGTCGCCGAAGCGCCCGCACCATCGGCGACCGGCTGCGCGCCATCCAGGCAATCACGGCCAGGCACCACAGCCCCCACGCGTTCCACGCCCACACGACCGCGCGCGGCACGGCCGCCACGCGCAGGGCCAGGAACAGCACGACGGCGCCCGTGCCGGTCACGATGTCGAGGTTGTAGCCGGAGTACGACAGCTCGGCCGGCATGATGCCGAGATCCGCGGCGCGATGCATCACGAGTTCGAGCGGCAGGCGGAACATCTGCAGGCCGACGAGGGCGGCGATCGGCACGGCCGCCGCCAGACGGCCGCCGAACGGCGAGACGGCCACGGCGATCGGCACGGCGAAGACCAGCGGCAGCATCACCGCCATCGGCGGCGGCGTGACGATCGAACGCGCGCGAGCAGGCCGGCACTGGCGCAGCGCCGCCGTGACGGCACATCCACCCGGCGACCACGACGGCCGTGGGCCAGGGGCTGCACGCGCTCGTAGTGCGCCCTGAGCCACACGACCACCCCGGCGATCAGCACGGCCAGGCCGCCGATGCCGACGGCCGTGACGGCGTCGAAGACGGGCGGCGTGGGCACGAAGGCCACTGGTGCCATGGCGGTCGCTCCGGTCGCGCTACGACGTCAGTTCCTTGTTCTGCGTGTCGGGAATGCCGATCCAGGCGAGCGCCGCCAGGAAGAACGCCGCGCCGGTGATGGCAAACGCCACGCCGAAGCCGCGCGAGCCGGCCATCGAGCCCACCACGAACGGCGCCGCGGCGCTGGCGATGCGGCCCGACGTTGTAGCCGACGCCGGCGGCCGTGGCGCGCACCGAGGTCGGGTAGAGCTCGGCGATCACCGCGCCGAAGCCGCTGTAGTAGCCCGTGCCGAAGAACGCCACGAACGGGCCGAGCAGCAGCAGCAGCACGGGCTCGCGCAGATAGCCGTAGAGCGGCAGCAGCACGCTCGCCATCAGCACGAAGGACACGTAGGTGCGCTTCCGCCCCACCGCATCGGCGATGTAGCCGAAGCTGATGTAGCCGAACCACATGCCCACCTGCATGGCGATCACGAACCACGACATGGCCGCCGAGCGTGAGGCCGATGCCGCCGCGCTCCACCGGCAGGTTCAGATAGGCCGGCACCCACAGGTTCAGGCCCCACCAGCCGAACAAGCGTGCAGGCGTTCATGAGGATGAGGAAGACGGTGGTGCGGGCGCGCGCGCCGGTGAAGAGCTCGCTGATGCGGCCCCGCGCCGCGGGCGCCGTGCGCTGCCACAGCTCCGGCTCCTCGACGTTGCGGCGCACCCACAGCGTGAAGAGCGCCGGAATCACGCCCACGAAGAACACGCCGCGCCAGCCCCAGAGCGGCATGGCGATCAGGTTCACCAGGCGCGGCCAGACCGTAGCCGATGGCCCACGAGCTCTGCACGAAGGCCAGCGCCTTGCCCCGGTGCCGCGCCGGGAACGTCTCGGACACGAGCGCCACGCCGGTGGCCCACTCCCCGCCCATGCCGAAGCCGAGCAGGATGCGGAACACGGCGAGCTGCCCCACGTTCTGCACCAGGCCGCAGGCGGCCGTGAACACCGAGTAGATGAGCACCGCGGCCATGAGCGCGCGCTTGCGGCCGAAGCGATCGGCCAGCACGCCGAAGACGACGCCGCCCACCGCGGCCGCGAGCAGCGTGAGCGCGCCGAGCTGCCCGGCCATCGACGTGGACAGCTGCAGCACCGGGTCCTGGATGAGCGACGCGAGCACCAGCGAGTAGAGCATCACGTCGAACGAGTCGAGCATCCAGCCGAGCGAGGCCGCGATGAAGGCGCGGCGCGCGCGCTGGTCGGCCGCGTGCCACCACGCAAACATCCCGGTGTCGTCGGGGGCGGCAATGGCCGGGCGGCGGACGGCGGTAGCGCTCATGGACAAGCCTCGGCCGCGAAGCGAGAGACGGCGGCGGCCACACAGTACCACCGCGTTCTGGCGGACGGGCGCGGGAAAAATTCGCCCGCGCGGATCAGCGGCGCCCGAAGCGGATGGTGTAGTCGCTGCGGCCGCTCATGAAGAAGCGCGCCGTGGCGCCGGCATAGGCGTCGGTGCCCTGCCCCTCGTCGAGCCCGATCACCTGCGGATACCACCGGCCGCCGCTGAAGAGACGCGTCGGCGCGGTCCAGCCCGTGGGGTCGTCGAGACGCGGGTTGTAGGACACGAACACCCCACCCTGGCGCCACTCGTCCGACACCGCCTTGTTGAGCAGCATCACGTAGCTTTCGAGGTGCGCGTTCCAGTGGATGGAGGGCCCCCAGAAGACATCGACGAGCGACGTCGGGTCGTCCCACCGGTGGGCGGCGGGAAAGATGGGGGTGGCGAGTGGCTGAATCCACGCGGCGGACTGGCCATCGTCAGGCGCAGGGGCCTCGGGAGCCTCGGGGGCTGGAGCGTCGGGCGCGTCCGGAGCTTCGGGAGCGTCTGGAGCATCGTCGTCTTCGGTGCCCGCCTCTGGCATGGCCGGCGCCAGACTGGGTGGCAGCCACACGCCGTCGTTCCAGATGTCGACGCGGCCGCGCGGGGCATCGCGGTCGGCCCAGGCCATGCGCGCCACCGACACGCCGACCCGGTCGGCCTTTTCGGCGTATTGCGAGTAGTAGAAGTAGACGTAGGCGCGGTCAGCGTCGACGAGCGCGGTGAAGTCGCCGACGCCGCCCACGAAATAGTGATTGCGGGTGTCGCACTGCTCCTCGCCCGGGGGCGTCTCGATGACCGTTCCCAGGTCGGTCCAGGTGCGCCCGTGGTCATCCGACCGGGCCGCGCCGATGCGGGGCATCACCTTGCCCGAGCCGGCGCACACGAAGCCCTCGAGCTCGTTGTGATAGAAGCCGTACCACGCGTCGGTGTCGCGCACGACCGCTTCGATCCAGTAGCCCCCCAGGGGCGCGGCGTTCACGAACGACACCTGACCCAGCGTGGACAACCGGGTCACGCTTCGGCCGGCGCTCAGTTCGGCGCGCCCCGCCACCGAGTTGAAAAGGGTGAGCGTCCACTGACCGTCGACCAGTTCCCACAGCGCCGGACTGTTCGAATCGGTTTCGCTCGGGAAGGTGATGGTCGAGGCGGGCAGCAACAGCGCGTAGGGTTGACCAGCCACCTGCGCCGCCAGATGGCCGCTCGCGGCCACCGCTGAGGCGCCCACAAAGAGGGTCAGTGCCAGGCCGCGGTGCCACCATGAGAGGTCGAATCCGGTGCTCTTCTTCATTCGGCCCGAGGTGAAGCAACGACCATGCCTTTACATCCTTAACAGGCCCGACACAATCCGTGACAGGATGCCGGCTGGCAGAGAGGAGTCGACGCGTCATGGCCATCACCTTCATCGACGACGACTTCGTGAAGGTGCGCTGGGAGGCCACCTCCACGGCGAAGACCCGCGTGATCCTGGCCTTCGGCGATCCCGTGGAGGTGCTCGAGACCGCAGGCGGCTTCACCCGCGTGCGGGTGCTCACCTACTTCGATGGGCCGTTCGAGGGCTTCGTGAAGGGCACGCCGCCCGTGCGCGCCGCGGGCGTGTTGTCGTTCTCGCTCGTGGACGTGCAGCAGGGCGACGGGATGATCCTGCAGACGCCGTCGGGCAAGGTGGTCTTCATCGATGGCGGCGACAACAAGTTGTTCGCCCGGCACGCCGCCGCGCGCTTCCTGCACCGGCAGACCCGGGCCGACGCGCCCCTCGAGGTGGAGGCCATCATCGTCACCCACGGCGACGCCGACCACTTCGACGGGTTGAACGACATCGTGCGATCCGAAACGCTGCCGGATCGCGACGCGCGCAAGCGGCTGTTCCTCCACCCCAAACGCCTCTTCCACAACGGGCTGGTGAAGGCGCCGACCAGCGTGCCCGACGTGGAGCAGCTCGGACGCACGGTGCCAGTCGAGGGCCGCCCGCACATCGTCGACCTCTACGACGACACCCGCGCCGCGCCCCCGGCCGCCGTCAACAGCGTGTTCGCCCGCTGGCACGAGAGCCTGCGTCACTGGGACACGCGCGGCCCGATCGCGTGCGCGCGACTGGCCCACGGCATGGACGCGGCCGCCGCCTTCGATTTCCTCGAAGACGAGGGCGTGCACGTCGAGTTGCAGGGGCCCTTCACCGTGCCCGTCACCGACCCTGCGACGGGCACCGTGGTACCAGCCCTGCCCTTCCTGTCGAAGCCGCGGGATTCGGCGGTGATGCACACCGAACCGGGCACGACCGGAGGCTCGCCGTCGGTGGCGCACACCATCAACGGCCACTCCGTAGCGCTGCGGCTCACCTTCGGCAACGTGCGCTTCAACCTCACCGGTGACCTGAACCGCGACGCCATGGACCGCATGCTGGAGCGGCTCACGCCCGGCGAACTGGCCTGCGAGATCGTGAAGGCGCCGCATCACGGCTCGGCCGACTTCGACTTCGGGGCGCTCGCGGCGATGCAGCCGGTGGTGGCGATTGTGTCGTCGGGTGACGAAAGCGCCGCGAAGGAGTACATCCACCCGCGCGCCACGCTCATGGCGGCGCTCGGCCATGTGATGCGCGGCGACACCGGCGTGATCCTCATCACGGAGCTGGCGGCCTTCTTCGCCGTGCGCAACGAGGCCTACACGGTGGCCGATCTCAAGCGGTTCTTCAACGACCGCAAGACCGACACGTTCACTGGCGCGGAGGTCGCGCGGTTGCTCGGCAAGTCGCCGGCCGAGGGCGGGCCCGGCGGCATGTTCTTCGGCTTCGAACGCACCAACTTCGGCATCGTGCACATCCGCACCGACGGCGAGCGGGTGCTGGTCTTCACCCACAGCGGCAAAGAGGGCCTGAACGAGGCCTACCGCTTCACGGTGTCGGCCACGCACGCGGTGACCTTCGCGCGCGGCCTGACCACACGGTAGCCCGGACGGCGGTTTCCGGCCGGTTTTGAGGCCAGGGACCCGGCGCGGTAAACTATCGTCCGGCTGAGGAGAGATGTCCGAGTGGTTTAAGGAGCACGCTTGGAAAGCGTGTGTACGGGAAACCGTACCGTGGGTTCGAATCCCACTCTCTCCGCCATCCTCCTTCACGCGGCGTGCCATCGCAGCGCACCCCATGCGTCGCGCTTCGCCGCTCGTTCTCCTGCTCCTGACCACCGCCGCGGCCGTGTCCGCGCAGTATCCGAAGCAGGCGCCCACCTTCGCGCCAGACGACACCGAGGGCCTCGTGGTCTCGCCCAACCCGCGCATCCGCCATGCGTGGAAGCGCAAGGTGTTCTGGAGGGTCAGCCCCGAGCCCGGCCGCGGCACGTTCAAACTCATCCCCCCGCACACCGCCACCGAGCGCGCGCAGATGAACGCCACGCTCGACGCGCTCACCGCCCTGCTCAAGGCCACGCCGAACGGCACGACCGGCGAAGGCTTCTGGATGATGGACGCCCGCGCGCTCGACTACTTCGATCCGTTCGTGCTGCCCGAGCAGACGCCGCTCGGCAGGTACCCGCTCACCTTCCACAGCGGCTTGTTCCCGATGTACCACTCCGACGTGCAGACCAACGGCACGTGGCAACTGAGCGTGAAGGGCGAGACGGAGTCGGCGTACTTCTTCTTCAATCGCCTTCCCGGCCTGCTCGAAGGAACGGCGCTGCTGACCGAGGCCCGGCCCGGCGATCGGCCGCCCGAGCCGTTCTACCTGCGTCCGCGCGTGACCGCCACGTGGCAGGGGCTGCCGGTCTACGAAGGCCAGGCCCTGGTCGTGGCACGCGAGGGGCGCGACCCGTGGGCGCCGGTGCCGCTCGCCCGCGCCCTGAAGGCCGCGATGGGGGCCTTCGAGAAGGACCGCGCGACGGCCGAAGCCGCCTCGCCGGCTACAAGAAGACGCTGGCCGACGTGATGGCGCCGGAATGGGAAGCGCAGAAGCGCGCCACCTTCGAGAAGCAGAACGGCGAGCTGCGCACGTCGCGCCCCACCGAACTACGCCGCGCGGCAGCGCTCGCTCGAGAACGAGCTGATGGTGCTGCGCCAGCAGGCCCAGGCCGACGCGAACCCGGCGAAGGACGCGAAGGGCGCGTGGTACTGGAATCCGGTGGACGCGCACGCCAGTCGCCGTGCGCCAGCTCGCCGAGTTGCACGCCGGCCGAGGCCGCCGCGCCAGCGTGCTTCGTCGAGCTGTCCGCCGCTGAGCGTTCGAACGGACGCTACACCATGCCCGGATCGATCATCCCGGAAGCCAGTGCGCCTGGCTGCCGCCAGATCGTGCGCACCAACTGGGACTACTTCGACCTGTCGCTGCCCCGCACCACGCCGCAGATCCTCTTCCTGCGCGAGTTCGGCCGCTGCGTGTCGGTGTCGAGGCGACCAGCTCGTCTCCAAGCCGGTCAACCGCTGGGATGCGCCGCCGCAGGGCTGCGTGCAGCACGCGCAGATGTGGCGCGAGGTGGACTGGACGAAGATCGCCGCGCTCGTGCGTCCGTGATCGGGGCGCTCCCCTGCGGCGCGGCGACGCGCTAAGCCGCGGCGCCCTACTTCGCGCCAGCCTTGGCCAGCACAGCCGCAACCTCGGCACGCTGGAAGATGTTGGCCAGTTGCAGCGCGGTCATGCCGCCGTTGCTCTTGGCGGCCAGGTCGGAACCGGCCTTCACCAGCGTCTCGATGGCGCTCGGCGGGCACGACTGCACCGCACCCACGAGCGCGGTCGTGCCGTTGTCGGGGTCCTTGCTCTTCACGTCGGCCTTGCCCGCCACGAGCGCAGCAATGACCGCTGCGGCCTCGTCGGGCGCCGAGGCGCAGAACAGCACGGCGTGATTCAGCGCGAAGCGGTTCTGGCCATTCTTCTGATTCGGCGACATGCCCGCCTGCACGAACAGCGTCACCGCCTTGGGGTTGTGATCGCCGATCGCCTGGAAGAACGCGTCGGGCGTGAATTCGTAGCCGAGGCCGCCGAGCGCGCGCTTGAGCGCAGTGGGATTGGAGGGATTGCCGGCCGCTCCGCCACCGGCGGGCGCCACCTCGGCCATCGTCGCCTCGACGTCGGGCTCGATCATGGCCACGCCGCCCTTGACGATCGCCGCCTTCACGAGCGCGTTGAAGAACCAGGTCTGCCCGAGCATCTTCGCCTTGAACTCGGCGTGCACGCGCTGGCCGTCGTAGGCGGTGAGATTCAGGGTGGCCATGCTGCGGAAGGCGCGGCCGCTCTCGGCCACCTGCGCGTGGTAGGGCACCACGCTCACGTCGTCCACCCCCTGCTTCCAGCGGATGCGCACGGCATGCAGCGAGCCGGCCGCGGCCAGGGTCTGCAGACGGCCCGGCGACCGATCGGCCGGCGCCACGGGCACGTCGGAGGCCAGCATGATCAGGTATTCCTGCGCCGGATCACGGGGGTCGGCCGCCAGGGTGGCGTAGACGTGGGCGAACCGGGTGGTGCGACCGTTGACGGTGAAGGTGCCGATGACGGAGTCCTGCGCTCCGGCAGGGGGTGCCAGCAGCGCGAGTCCCAGCACACCGGTAACACACGCGCGTACGACAGTAGTCATGCAGAGCATCCTGTCACACGGCGTTCGTGAGGGCTAGAAGCCCACGACCAGGCTGAGGCGCGCACTGCGCGGCAAGCGCCGGGTGGAAATGGATAGTCGTCCACGCCGCCGGCCGGTTCGCCCCGCAGACGCGACGTGTAGAAGTAGTCGATGTCGCTGTGGCTGGCGTCGAACAGGTTGAACACGTCCACGGCCAGCCGCACGGTGCTGGTCAAGCGATAGCCCGCCTCGAGGTTCACCAGGCTCGTGGCCTTCGACCGCGCCGAGTCGTCTTCGAGCAGCGGCCGCGGGCCCGAAGTAGCGCCACCGCACGCTGCCGAACACATGGCGCCGGCTGTCGAGTGTGACCCCGCCCGACAGCACCGTCTTCACCGCGCCGGGCACGAGGTCGCCGGCCGGGTCGTCGTCGGTGAAGTGGGCGCGTGACACGCTCACGTCGGCATCGAACATCAGCCACGGCCGGGGCGCGTAGTAGTTGGCCAACTCCACCCCGTAGCGATGACTCGGCCGGCCCGCTTCGGTGTTGCCGGCATCGCCGATGAAGACCAGCTCGGAATCGAGGCGCAGGGTCCACAGCGACACGCTGGTCTGCAGGTGCGGGATACGCACACTGCGGAACCCCACCTCGGCGCCGGTGGCGCGGGCCAGCGGCGTGACCCGCTCGGCGGGATCGCCGGTGGCCGGATCCACCGTGATCGTGGCGCCGCGGGCGTCGTTGCTGTGGAAGCCGAGGCCGGCGTTCACGTAGAACTCAGTGCCCTTGAACGGGCCAATCACCGCGCCGCCCTTCGGGCTCACGATGCCTGCATGTGCCGACGCCGGAGTTGGCGGGTTCGCCGGCCGTGACGTCGAAGCGATAGCCGTCCACCCGCACGCCGGCCAGGGTGCGCAGCCACGGCGTCCACGCCGTCTCGTTCTGCGCGTAGGCGCCGGCGCTCGTCTGCCGCACGGCGTCTTCGCGCACCGTCTCGAGCACGCTGGCGCGCGGCCGTGTGGTAGAGCCCCACGTTGGTGATGTCGTCGTTGCGCACCTGCAGCGCCACCACGTTCTGCACGGCGCGGCCGCCCCAGCGCCCGAGCCGGCGATGGCTGACCTTGGCGCCGGACACGAAGCGATGATCGGCCTGCTTGAACTGGTCGCCGTTCACGGGATCGTCGAGGAAATAGGTGAAGTTCGAGAACAGGTTCAGGTCGTAGGCCGAGGCCGTACGCGCTCACCTTGGTGCTGGCGTTGCTGCGGGTGCGCTGCCATTCGAACGACCCGCTGTAGCGATACGTGTCGCCGCCATTGGACGTGTCGAGATTGCCGAAGCGGCCGATGAGGCCATCGGCAATCGCCCGCGCCGGAATCTGGTCGGTGGAGTTCCAGGTGCCGCGGTAGCCCATGGCAGTGACCGAGAACCCGTTCAGAGCATCGCCCTGGGTGTAGCGGACGAGCCCGTTCACCTTGCGGAAGTCGTCGGGGCGCGTCCACGGGCCGTCGTTGTGCTGCACCTCGAGCGCGCCGAGCAGCGTGCCCGGGCCCGCCTCACGCGACGCCGCAACGAGCGCGCGTCCGAAGCCCTGGCCGCCCCCACCCACGCGCACGAGCGGCCGCGCCAGACGGTTCGCGTAGTTGATGTTGGCGGCGCCGGCCGTGGCGAAGTCGCCGTGCTCGGCAAAGTACGGCCCTTTCGAGAACTGCACGCCGCTCACGAGTTCGGGAATCAGGAAGTTGAGATCGGAGTAGCCGTGGCCGTGGCCGTGCGTGGGCATGTTCACCGGCATGCCAGCCACCGTCGTGGCGAAGTCGGTGCCGTGATCGAGGTTGAAGCCGCGCAGGTAGGTACTGATTGGCCTTGCCCTCGCCGCTGTGCTGGCTGATCACCACGCCCGGCACCGTCTCGAGCACCTCGCCGGCGCGCATGATCGGCCGCGCGTCGAGCTGGCGGGCGGTGATCGCGCCCTGACTCGCCGATTGCGCGATGCCCAACAGGTTCTCCGCGGGATTCTCGGCATCGGCCAGATTGGTGAAGGTGACCTTGCCGGTGACGGTCACGTCGGCGCTGAGCGAGAGCGACAACACGGCGTCGAGGCGCGTGACGCCGGCCGTGCCAAGCGCAATGTCGCGGCGGGCACCGGCGAAGTTCACGAGCAGGAAGGTGAGCTGCGCCGGCCCCGGCACGAGGCCATCCACGCGGTAGTTGCCGGCGGCGTCGGACTCGGCCCGCGCGGCCGTGCCAGGCCCCTGCGTCACCTCGACGATCACGCCCGGCAACACGCCGCCAGCGTCGTCGCGCACCGTGCCGGTCACCGCCGCCACCTGCGCCCACGCGGTCGAGGCCAGCAGCAGAGTCATCCACAACGCCGCCACGACGCGGGTCGCACCCCCGACTGCCCGCATCTGCCCCATGTCGTTCGTGCTCACTCGATCTACTCTAGGGGCGCAGCCGCGCGCGGCCAGCGTGGCAAATTGCCGCGCCACTCGAGGACCTGGTGTGAGTGACGTCAGCCTGAAGCAGCCGTGGTATCTGAGCGCGACCGCCGTGGCTGCGCTGCCCTGGCTGATCCGCCTCCGCGTGGTGACTGCGCTGCTGGATCTCGTCATCGTGATCACGGCGATGGTGTTGCCGCACGCCGACTTTCCCCTGCGCCATGCCGTGGTGGTGGTGGCCCTGGCGGGCCTGGCCAACGCGGCCATCGCCGTGGGCCTGGCGCGCCACCGCTCGATTCCGCCCACGGCCGTCGTGGCGGCGCTGCTGCTCGACGTCGTGCTGCTCACCGAGCTGCTCGATCTCACCGGCGGGCCGTTCAATCCGTTTGCGGTGATCTTTGCCGCGCACGTCGCGCTGGCCGCCGTCACGGCCGGCCGCGGAGCCTCGTGGCTGGTGGCGGCCGCCGCCGTGAGCGCCTACGGCACGCTGCTCTACTGGCACACCATCGAAGGGGTCGAGGCGCATCACCGGATCAACGACTTCCCCACCCACCTCTTCACCATGTGGGTGACGGCGAGCACCGTGGCGGAGCTGGCCACCTACTTCGCGGTGCAGGCGTCGAATGCGGTCGAGGCCATGCGACTGAGAGCCACGAGGTCGGAACGCCTGGTCTCGCTCACCACGCTGGCGGCGGGCGCCGCCCACGAGCTGTCCACCCCGCTCGGCACGATTGCCGTGGCGGCGCGTGAACTCGAACGGGCGGCGGCAGCCGGCGGCCCGCTCCCGGCACTCGTGGATGACGCGCGCCTGATCCGCACGGAAGTGGACCGCTGCCAGCACATCCTGGATCAGATGAGCGGCCGCGCTGGAGGCAGCGCGGCAGACCTGCCCGAGACCGTCGATCTCGCGGCAGCGGTGGCCGAAGCACGCGGCCACCTGGCGGCCGAGCGGATGGCGCGGGTGATGGTCGAGGCCACCGGCGCACGGGCGCTGGTGCACGTGTCGCGGGCCGGCCTGCGGCAAACCCTGTCGTCGCTCCTTTCGAACGCGCTCGACGCCAGCACCGGGCCCGAGCCGGTGCGCGTCACCGTGCGCGCCGATGCCGCCGCCCGCAGCGTGCGCCTGGAAGTGCGCGACCGCGGCCCAGGCATGCCGCCCGATGTGCTGGCTCGCGCCGGAGAGCCGTTCTTCACCACCAAAGATGCCGGCCGCGGACTCGGCCTGGGCCTGTTCCTCGCCCGGGTGTTCGCCGAACGGAGCGGCGGCTCGCTCTCGATCGCCGCCGATCAGGGCACGGCCGTGGTACTCGAGCTGCCGCTCCGCGCCGATGGCGCGCCCGCATGACTGGCCACGCCACCACGCTGCTCATCGTCGAAGACGACGAGGCCTTCCGCACCCGATTGGTGCGCGCCTTTCGCGATCGCGGCTACGACGTCACCGCTGCCGCCGGCCACGACGACGCGGTCGCGAGCGCCACGGCCGACAGCCCCGAGCTGGCCTTGGTCGACCTGCGTTTGCCCGGTCGCTCGGGACTCGAGGTGGTGCAGGCCCTGCGCGCCATCGACGACACCACGCGCATCGTGGTGCTCACCGGTTACGGCAGCATCGCCACGGCAGTGGAGAGCATGCGGCTGGGCGCCACGAGCTACTTGACCAAGCCCGTGGACGCCGAACAGATCCTGGACGCCTTCGAGGGCAACCCACAGCCGGCCGCCAGCACCGTGCCCACGCTGGCCCGGGTGGAGTGGGAGCACATCCAGCGCGTGCTCGCCGGCTGCGACGGCAACATCACCCAGGCCGCCCGCCTGCTCGGCATCCACCGCCGTTCGCTGCAGCGCAAGCTGTTCAAGAACCCCGCGCCGGAAACGGCGGCCCACGACTGACCCGGGCCGGCCGGTACATACTGTCGTCATGAACTGGCTGGTCAAAGAAGAGCCGTCGAACTACAACTTCGCCCGATTCCAGCGGGACGGCCGCACGGTCTGGTCGGGCGTCAAGAACCCGGTGGCGCAGAAACACCTGCGCGCCATGGCGCCGGGCGACCGCGTGTTCTTCTACCACACGGGTGACGAGAAGGCGATCGTCGGCACGGCGCGCGTGGCCGGTGCGCCGTACCTCGACCCGGGCAGCGCCGACCGCTCGCTCTACGCCGTGGAGCTGACGTGCGACACGGCCCTGGCCGTGCCGGTCACGCTCAAGGCGGTGAAGGCCGACCCGCGCTTTGCCGACTTCGCCCTCACGCGCGTGCCGCGTCTGTCGGTGATGCCGGTGAGCGACGACCAGTGGGCGATGCTGGCGGCAATGGCGAAGGGATAGAGGCCATGCGATACCGCACCTTCGGACGCACCGGCTGGCAGGTCAGCGAGATCGGCTACGGCATGTGGGGCATGGGCGGTTGGTCGGGATCGGACGACGCGCAGTCGCTGGCCTCGCTGCATCGCGCCGTCGAGGGAGGGTGCACGTTCTTCGATACGGCCTTCGCCTACGGGCAGGGGCACAGCGAAGCGCTGCTGGGCCAGGTCGTGAAGGCGCATCCCGACCGGGCGCTGATTGTCGCCACCAAACTTCCGCCGAAGAACCTCAAGTGGCCCGGCAAGGCCGAGGATTCCGTGGCCGACACGTTTCCTCCTGAGCACATCCGCGACTTCACGGAGCGCAGCCTCACCAACCTCGGCCTCGACCGCATCGACCTGCTCCAGTTCCACGTGTGGGACGACGCGTGGGCGGCCGACGACGCGTGGCCGGCGGCCATCGACGCGCTGAAGCGCGCGGGCACGATCCGCGCCTTCGGCATCAGCGTGAACCGCTGGCAGCCCGAGAACGTGCTGCGCGCCCTCGACACCGGCGTGGTCGACGCCGTACAGGTCGTCTACAACATCTTCGATCAGGCACCGGAAGACCGCCTGTTCCCTGCCTGCCGGGCCAGGAACATCGCCGTGATCGCGCGCGTGCCGTTCGACGAGGGCACGCTCACGGGCACGCTGACCCGCGACAGCCGCTGGCCGAGCACCGATTGGCGGAGCAGCTACTTCACGCCGGAGCACCTCGACGCCAGCGTGACGCGGGCCGAGCGGCTGGCACCCGAGGTTCCCGAGGGCAGCACCATGCCAGACCTGGCGCTGCGCTTCATCCTGTCGTCGCCCGACGTCGCCACGGTGATCCCCGGCATGCGGAAGGCCGCGCACGTGGACGCGAACCTGGCGGCCAGCGAACACGGCGCCCTGCCGGGCGAGCTGATTACGAGGCTACGCCGCCATCGGTGGGATCGGACGCCGAACCAGACGCCGTAGACACCCGCGACACCAGCACCT
The DNA here is from genome assembly GCA_963814395.1 of uncultured Acidobacteriota bacterium. Taxonomy (GTDB): domain Bacteria; phylum Acidobacteriota; class Vicinamibacteria; order Vicinamibacterales; family UBA2999; genus CADEFD01. Next base: position 153,991 of record CAWFCS010000010.1, on the reverse strand, counting down.
TGTCGATGCGGCGCCCGTCCATGTCGATGACCTCGAAGCGCATGTGGCCCCATTCGCAGACGTCCGCCGTGTGGGGAATGCGGCCCAGGCGCGCCATCACGAAGCCGCCGAGCGTGTGATAGGCGCCCGGACTCGCCCTCGGGCAGGTCGTCCATCCCGAGTTCGGTGCTCACGTCGTCGATGGGCGTGGCCCCGTCCACCAGCCAGCTGCCGTCGGCGCGGACGACGATGGCGCGATCGGCAGCCGCATCGGTGGGCAGGCTGCCGACGAAGGCCTCGAGCAGGTCGGTCACGGTCACGAGTCCTTCGACGGCGCCGAACTCGTCGAGCACGATGGCCAGGTGGCGGTGTGACGCCTTGAGCGCCTCGAGCAGCTTGAAGATGCCCATCGAGTCGGGCACGAAGAGCGGTTCCTTGATCAGGCTGCGCAGCGTGATCGGCGAGTTCTTCATCGCCACCGACAGCAGGTCGGCGGCGCGCACCGTGCCGAGCACGTTGTCGAGCGAGCCGTGGCACACCACGAACTGCCCGTGGCTGTGGCCGGTGAGGAACTCGCGCAGCACGTCGCCGGTGGCGTCCACGTCGACCCACTCGATGTCGAGGCGCGGCGTCATGATCGCGCCCACGCGCTGATCGCCCACGCGGAACACCCGCTGCACGAGGCTCTCTTCGTTCTCTTCGAGCGCGCCGCTCTCGGCGCCCTGGCTGATCACCGCGCGGATCTCGTCTTCGGTGAGATGCGCCTCGGCGTGGCCCTTGATGCCGAGGATGCGCAGCACGAGGTTGGTCGAGCCGGTGAGCAGCGCCACGATCGGCCCGCCGATGCGGGCCAGCAGCAACATGGGCCGGGCCACCCACGACGCGATCGTCTCGGGGTGGTTGAGGCCGATGCGCTTGGGCACGAGCTCGCCGATGATGAGCGACAGGTAGGTGATGACCGCCACCACCAGGCCCAGCGACAAGCCGCGGGCGTACGGAGCCACGCAGCGGCACCTGCAGGAACGGCTTCGCCGAGCGGCTCGGCGATGGTGGCGCCGCCGTAGGCCCCCGCCAGCACGCCGACGAGCGAGATACCGACCTGCACGGTGGAGAGGAACTGCGAGGGCGAGTGCGCCAGGGCCAGCGCCGCCGCCGCGCGCTTGTCGCCGTCGTCGGCGCGTTGCTGCAGCCGCACCTTGCGGGCCGCCACAATCGAGATCTCCGACATCGCGAACACGCCGTTGGCCACGAGCAACAAGAGCACCACGACGATTTCGGTACCGACGCCCAGCATCGCCCCCGATTGTAGTCTGGCCTCGGCCGTTGCACGCTAAGGGCGGCGGCGCGCCGCCAGCCGCGCACGGGTGCGGTTCCTGCCCATATACTCGCGGGAATGCGAGCCACCACCGTCGTCGCGCTGGGTCTGAGCGTGGCCCTGAGCGCCCCCACGCTGCACGGCCAGGCCGGGCCCGGACTGACGCCCGGCGACCTGTATACGCTCACCTCCGTCGGCCAGGTCGAGCTCTCACCCACCGGCACGCACGTCGCGTATTCAGTGGTCCACAACGCCGAGAAGGGACGCCCCCACGCGATCGTGCACGTGCTGAACCTCGAGACGGGGCTGACGCGCACGCTGCCGCGCGGCTCGTCGAGCCCGCTCTGGGCGCCGGATGGACGGCGCCTCGCCTACCTGGGCAACGGCCCCGACGGCGCCGGCATCATGGTGAGCGAAGCCGACGGCAGCGGCGCGCGGCTCGTGGCGCCGGTCGAAGACACGAACCATCCCTTGCCCTCAGCCGGACGCGAGGTGGCGTGGGCGCCCGATGGCCGGCGCATCGCGTTCGTGTCGGCCACGCCTGGGCCCGAAAGCGCCGACGCCAACGGCGACCCGATGGTGATCACGCGGTATCTCTACAAGCCCACGGCTGGCGAGGGCCTGACGCGCTTCAACGACAATCGGCGCACGCATCTGTTCGTGGCCGACGTCGGCACGCGCCAGGTCACGCAGCTCACGACCGGGACGTTCTACGAGCACTCGATCGACTGGGCGCCGAAGGGCGATGACATCCTGTTCGTGTCGAACCGCGAGGCCAACGCCGACACGACCTTCAACTACGACGTGTTCGCCGTGTCGACGCGCACGCGCGAGACGCGCCGGCTCACCTCCACCAAGAGCGCCGAATACACGCCGGTGTGGTCGCCCGACGGCACGCGCATCGCCTTCACCGGCACCACCCGCGATCTGACCTCGTCGGAGACGACGATGGAGGACACGCACGTGTGGGTGATGAACGCCGACGGCACCGGCCGCGCCGAAATCGGCAAGGTGATCGACAACCGGCAAGGCGCGCCGCACTGGTCGAGCGACGGCCGGCACGTCTATGTCACCGTGCAGGACCACGGCCACGTCACGCTGATGCGGCTGCCCGCGGCCGGTGGCCCGGCCGAGACGGTCGTGAACGCGCGCGGCAGCGTGGCGGCGTTCTCGACCGCGCGCGACACGGTGGCCTACGCCTTCACCACGCCCGACGCCCCCGCCGACCTCTACACCAAGACCGGCGCCGCCGCGCCCGTGCGCCGCACGTCGCTCAACGCGGCCCTGCTCGCGCAGCGGCAGATCGCGCCGGTCGAGTCGATCACCTTCCCGAGCGTGGACGGCACGGCGATCGAGGCGTTCCTCACCCGTCCGCTGCAGCCGACGCCGACGTCCGCACATCCGCTCGATCGTCATGATCCACGGCGGGCCGCACGGCCAGCAGGGGCCGGCCTTCAACGCCAAGGCGCAGGTCTACGCTGCCCAGGGCTGGGCGTCGCTGATGGTGAACTACCGCGGCTCGACCGGCTACGGCCAGGCGCTCGCCGACAAGATCTTCGGCGATCAGAACGGCGCCGAGGCGAAAGACGTGGTGGCGGGCGTGGACGCGGCCATCGCGAAGCACCCGTGGATCGACCCGACCAAGCTCGGCATCGAAGGCGGCAGCTACGGCGGTCAGCTCACCAACTGGATCATCACCGAGACCACCCGCTTCAAGGCGGCCATCCCGAGCGCCGGCATCAGCAACCTCGTGAGCTTCAACTACATGGCCTACTACCACGACTATCTGGCCGTGGAGTACGGCCGCTACCCGCACCAGGACGGGCTCATGGAGCAGTTGTGGCAGCGCTCGCCGATCCGCCAGATCCACAAGGCGAAGACGCCCACGCTCATCCTGCACGGCGAGAACGACAACGACGTGCCGATCGCCGAGGCCGAGCAGCTCTACATCGCGCTGCACGACGTGGGCGTGCCGACCACGCTCGTGCGCTACCCGCGCGAGGGCCACGGCCTGCGCGAGACCGGCCACGTCGTCGACGCCCTCGAGCGCAGCCTCGCGTGGTACCGGAAGTACTTCGCGCGGCGAAGCCGTGATCCCAGGACCTGAGCACCGAGCTCCGCCAGATCCAGTACGAAGTAGAGTATTCGTGTTCAAGCGCCAGACCGAGGGCTCGGTCCTCTGCACCTCGTGCGGCGTCCTCGTGGGCGTCAACGACGCCACCTGCTACAGCTGCGGCCGCCGCAATCCCGGCCTCTGGGGCTTTGCGCCGGCCTTTCGCCGTCTCGGCAACGACCTGGGGTTCGTCACGCTGGTGATGGGCGGCACCATCACGCTCTACGTGCTGGCGCTGCTGCTCTCGGGTGGCGGCGTGCAGACCATGCTGGCGCCCAGCAGCCGGGTGCTGCTGCTGCTCGGTGCCAGCGGCTCGTATCCCGTGTTCGTGATGGAGCGCTGGTGGACGGTGCTGACCGCGGGCTGGCTGCACGCCGGGGTGCTGCACATCCTCTTCAACGTGATGTGGATCCGGCAGCTCGGGTCCGAGCGTGGCCAACCTCTATGGCGCCGGCCGGATGGTGATCATCTACACGGTGGCCGGGGCCATGGGCTTCCTGTTCACGTCGCTCGCCAGCCAGTTCCTCGGCAACTCGCCGCTCGCGGCCATTCCGCTGCTCGGCCGGCTGATCGGCGGCGCCCAGCTGTCGGTGGGCGCGTCGGCGTCGATCTTCGGGTTGCTCGGCGCGCTCGTCTACTACGGGCGGCGCACGGGCAGCCGGCACGTCGGCGACGCCGGCCTGCAGTACGCCCTCATGATGGGTCTCTTCGGCCTCATCATGCCCGGCGTCGACAACCAGGCGCACCTCGGCGGCTTCGTGGGCGGCTATCTCGCGGGCCAGATCCTCGATCCGCTCAAGCCCGAACGCATCGATCACATGGTGGCCGCCGTCGTGTGTCTGGCGATCACCGCCGCGGCCATCGTGGCGTCGGTGATCACCGCGTTGCCGCTGCTCATGCAATAGCCGCCGACCATCGCGTCAGCTTCTCCTGACCATGCGCCAGCTTCGGGTTATTGAATGCGCGCGGCCCAAAAACCCGAAGTGTTGAACGGGCGGAGCCGCCGCATTTCGCGCGCGAGTATGGCCCCAGCCGAACGGTGGATACTCGGCCCTGATTTCGTCCCGATTTCGGACGAGCCCACCGCGGAAAATTGGCGGATTTGTTCGAAATCGAGCGGTCCGTTGACCATCACGACCGTTCGTCCCACCGTTTGTCTCGGCTTGTCGCCTTGGGCGATGGCCCAAGGCCACCGCGTCAATGTGGGCATCGACCTTGCTCTACAGTCGCTGGCAGTGCGCTGAACCGGGTTCGCCGCACCGCCCTTTCACGAGCCGAGCCGCATGGCCCGGGTCGTTTTTGCAAGACCACCCCACAGGAGGTTATTTACATGGCACGTTGGAGCAGAGTACTGCTCGCGCTCGCAGCCGCAGTGCTGCTGGCCGCCCCGAGCGCGTTGGCGCAGGGCGGTGGCGCGAGTTCGACCGGTAGCATCTCCGGAGAAGTGAAAGACGCCCAGGGCGGCGTGCTGCCCGGAGTGACGGTGACCGCCACCAGCCCCGCGCAGATCGGCGCGCTCACCGCGGTCACGAACGAAGCCGGCATCTACCGGTTCCCTGCGGTCCCTCCCGGTGAGTACGCGCTTACGTATGAGCTGGCCGGCTTCGGCACCGTGAAGCGCGACGGCGTGCGCATCACCCTGGGCTTCAACGCGCAGGTCAACGTGGCCCTCGCCGTGGCCTCGCTGAACGAGACCATCACCGTGAGCGGCGAGTCGCCGGTCATCGACACCTCGGCCACGCGCCTGCAGACCAACTACGACCAGGAACGCCTGGCGTCGATTCCCAACGCCCGCGACATGTGGTCGCTGCTCGCCACCACGCCGTCGGTCACGCTCAACCGCGTCGACGTCGGCGGCGCCACGATGGGCACGCAGACCACCTACTTCGCCTACGGCTACTCGGGCCAGAACCGCCCGCTCGTCGAGGGCATCAACACCACCGAAGGCACTTCCGCCGCCGGGTTCTATCTCGACTACGGCTCCTTCGAAGAGGTGTTCATCGGCGCCGCGGCCAACTCGGCCGAGATGCCGAACTCGGGCGTGCTCACCCAGTTCGTGAGCAAGAGCGGCGGCAACTCGCCGAGCGTCGGCTTCTACTACGACATGGAAGACGAGAGCCTGCAGAGCCGCAACCTGGCGGCCGACCAGACCACGCCCTCGCCCGGCACCATCATCCGTCCCGACGGCAACCGCCTGGCCAGCTACAAGAACACCAACCTCAACGCCGGCGGCCCGCTCCTGCGCGACCGCATCTGGGCCTTCGGCGCGTTCCTCGACCAGCGCAACTCGGTGGCCGCGCCGCCCTCGGGTTCGTTCCTCGACGGCACGCCCTTCAACACCAAGCTGCGCAACTACACCGGCAAGCTCACCTACCAGATGAACCAGAACAACAAGTTCGTCTGGTACCTGCAGTGGGGCGCCAAGACGCAGCCCAACCGCACCGACAGCAGCAACAAGCTCGGCGCGCCGATCCACATCACCGCCGATTCGACCACGCTGCAGGATTCGCCGAGCTGGGTCTACAAGGGCGAGTGGAACGGCACCATCAACCAGAACATGTTCGCCGAGTTCCGGGCCGGCCAGTTCGGCTACAACTTCGGCCTCGACAGCAACACCGGCGCGACGCGCTACGAGTCGATCAGCACCAACCAGGTGCTGGGCGGCGGCCGCGACTGGGAACTGCGGCGCCGGCGCAACCAGTTCACGGGCGCGCTCAGCTACTTCAAGGACAACTTCGCCGGCGGCTCGCACAACCTGAAGCTGGGCGGCGAGTACATGGACGAGAAGGGCACGACGCTCTGGAATCAGGCCTACGCCGACAACGTCATCCACTTCGTGCGCGGCGACCTGACGGGCCCGCTGTCGGCGCTCACGCCCGACTCGGTGCGCCTGCAGAACAACGCCGTGTCGGTCAACGCGCTCGCCACGACCAGCGCGTTCGTCACCGACACGTGGACGGTCAAGCGCCTCACCATGAACATCGGCGCGCGCTTCGATCGCTACCGCGTGTGGCTGCCCGAGCAGTCGCTGGCGGCCGGCCGCTTCTCCACCGCGGCGACCTTCGCCGAGCAGTCGAGCATCGTCAGCTTCAACCACATCGTGCCGCGCTTCGGCGCGAGCTACGACCTGATGGGCGACGGCAAGACGGTCGTGAAGGCCAACCTGGGCCGCTTCTACTTCAACCCCGGCGTGAACCTGGCCGACGCGGTGAACGAGAACACCGCCAACCAGTACAGCGACTTCGTGTGGAACGACCTGAACGGCGACCGCGTGTTCCAGACCGGCGAAACCGGCGCCCTGCAGGTGCGGTTCGGCGGCGTGGCCAACGCGTTCATCGATCCCGACCTCGAGAACGCCTACACCGACGAGGCGTCGCTCTTCGTCGAGCGCTCGGTCATGACCGACCTGGGCGTGCGCGTGGGCTTCGTGTGGAAGAAGGACCAGAACGGCTGGCAGCAGTTCAACACGGCGCGGCCCTTCGGCGCCTACAACGTGCCGGTCTCCATCACCGACCCGGGCGCCGACGGCGTGGCGGGCACGAGCGACGACCGCTCGGTGTCGGCGTTCAACCTCGACCCCTCGCTGCTGACCTCGTCGCGTCAGGAAGCCACCAACATCGACGGCTACGAAGGCACCTACAAGACCTTCGAGGTGTCGACCAACAAGCGCTACTCGAACCGCTGGGGCCTGAACGCGTCGTTCTCGTACACCTGGACCGAAGAGTTCGGCAACAACTACTTCAACAACCGGTTCGGCACGGCCGTCTCGAACTTCTCGTTCTTCGGCAGCTCGCCGAGCAACCCGAACGAGAAGACGCTGAACGACTTCACCAACTGGAACGGCAAGCTGAGCGGCACGGTCGACGCCGGCTGGGGCGTCACCGTGACGCCGGTGTGGAAGGTCCAGAGCGGCGCGCCCTACGGCCGCTTCTTCAACGCCACGCTCAACTACGGCACGCAGATCATCCTGGCCGAGCCGATTGGCGAGCGTCGTCAGGACACCGTGTCGGTCGTTCGACGTGCGCGCCGAGAAGCGCATGACCTTCGGCAGCAAGGCCCGCGTGGCCGTGTTCGCCGACCTCTTCAACGTGCTCAACTCGAACACCGCGGTCAACATCAACTGGCGCTCGGGCGCGTCGTTCGAGAAGGCCACCACGGTGCTCGGACCGCGCATCGCGAAGTTCGGCGTCAAGTTCGACTGGTAGTCCTTCGACTCCGCCCTGACGAAGCCACAGGCTTCGCTCAGGACAGGGGACGCTGACGACACGAAGGGCCGGGCGGCATCACCGTCCGGCCCTTCGTCTGTACGGCGGCTCGGAAGGGCAGTGGGGCTCGGGGCTAGGGGCAGTGCACTGCCGGCGTCGGCCAGCGTCATGCGGTAGATGTCGCCCGGCGGCCGTTCCCCGGCCGGACGTGGGGGCGCCACACCGGGCCGCTCCGAGGTGAACGAGAGATACGACTCGCTGGCGTCGACGTTCGGCGCGAAATCGGCAAACGGCGAATTCACGCGCGTCGAGCGCGCGCGGCGCCGACCACGTGTCGCCCGCCCGGCAGCTCACGAACAGATCCGGGGAGCCTCCGGCGGGCGCCATGACCAGAATCATGAAACGTCCGCTCGGGGCGATCGCCGGGTTGCCGACGCCGGTGCTGTCCGCCGAAGCTGAGGGGCACGGGCGCGGCCCACTGCCCCTCGGATCTCGCGCGCCATGAACACGCGCGACTCCCCCAGCCGGCTCGAGCTGAAGACGACCGTGCCGTCGCGGGCGGCCGACACGAACACGTCACCGGCGGTGGAGTTGAGCGGCGGGCCCGGGTCGATCGGTGGCCCCCATCCCGAGGGCGTGCGCTCCACGAACCAGGTGGCGAACACGCCGGCAGGGCCGTCGCCGCGCGGGCGGTCCGAACTGAAGTAGAGCCGCCGGCCATCCGGTGTCACGAACGGGTCGACGTCGCGAAAGGTCCCGGAGAAGCCTGCCACTACGGGATCCGACCAGACGCCCGCGGACGTGCGGGCCGCCGTCATGATGGTGAGCCGCTCACGGTTGGCCGACGCGCGGTTGAAGTACACCTCGCGGCCGTCGGGGGTGAAGGTCGCGGCAAATTCCGGCGCCTCGGTTGACACGGTGCCACGCGCGAAGAGCTCCGGCGGGCGCGGCGCCACCTGCCGACCGCTCGCGGCGCTGGCGCCGAGCGCCGTCAGTGTCAGCGCGAGAGCTGTTGGCGCTCACTGATAAGCGCGTAAATCTGGACCGACCGTCGCCGGGCGGTCGCCCCAGGCCAGGGCGCGCTATGACGCCCGTCGCGTCTTCTGGGCGTGCTCGGCCTCCCGGAGCCGATAGCTGTCGCCGGTGACCTTGACGATGGCGGCGTGGTGCGTGAGCCGGTCGATGAGGCCGACCGCACAGGACGCGTTCGGAAAAATCGTGTGCCAGTCGCGAAACGCGAGATTGGTCGTGAGCACGATCGACTTCTGCTCGTAGCGGCGCGTGACGATTTGAAAGAGCAGGTCCGCGGCGTGCGCGTCGTAGGCGAGGTAGCCGATCTCGTCGATGCAGAGCAAGTGCGGCCGCAGGTAGTGCTTGAGCCGTCGGTCGAGCGTCCGGGCCGTCTCCTGGCTGTTGAGGTCGAGCAAGAGGTCGGCGGCCGTCGTGAATAGGGCGGAGTGGCCGTGCAGGATCGCCTGATGCACGGTGTTCTTCGCAATCATCGTCTTGCCGAGGCCCTGGGCGCCGACGAGCACGAGATTGTCGGCGCGGCCGAGGAAGTCGAGCGTCAGCACCTGCTCGACGAGCGGGCGGTCGAGCGCTTTGGGCCAGCTCCATTCGAAGTCGGCCATGGGCTTGAAGCGGCCGAGGCGCGCGCGCTTGAAGCGGCGCTCGAGGCTGCGGTGCGCGCGGTCCTCGAGCTCGGTGGTGGCGAGCGCCTCCAGGAGCGCGACCGGCGTCCACCGATCTTTGGCGGCGCGGGCGAGCAGGTCATTCAAATCGTCGGCACTGCGCGTGAGGCCGAGGCGGCGCAGCTGGCTACTCAGGGTCGCGGGGGCGGTCGGGGCTGAGGGCATCGTAAGTCTCCAAAGCATGCGGCTGGACGGTGAGGTCCTGGACGCCGGGGTGGGACGGCAGGAGGAGCGGGACGGCGGGTCGGAGGCCGCGGCGACGGCGCTGCTGATCGAGCAGGTGCGCGATGGTGCCGGCACTGGGGGCTTCGTGCGTGAGAGCCTCGGCGACGGCGGCAGCCAGCGCGGGCGCGCCGTGGTCGTCGAGCAGGGCGAGCAGGCGGCGGAGCTGGGCGACGCCGGCATCGCCCTGCGCGGCCCACACCGTGAAGAGGCGATCGAGCGCGGGCACGGCCTGGCGCAAGCGCGCCCGAGCGGTGATCGGCCGCGCCGCGTGTTTGGCGGCGGTGAGCGCGGCGACATGCGCGGCCACTTCGACGACGGCGCCGGTGTCGTAGCTGCGATCGTGCCGCGCGAGCTCGGTGGAGCCGTCGACGACGCGCACGGTCGTGGCATCGGCGAGCAGCGTCACCGGTCGTCGGACGTGCGTGTGGGGCACCGAGTAGTGATTGCGGTCGAAGACGACGTAGGGCTGCTTCCCGGTGCGCACCGGCCGCACGAGCGTGGTCTCAAACGGATGGGCGGGGAGCGGGAGCAGGACGCGCTGCTCCTCGACGAGGACCTGCGCCACCGTCTGGTCACGCTGATCGGGATGGCGCCGCTGATGCGCGACGGTGTCGCGCCACTGGATAAACTGCGCGTGCAGGTCGTCGAGGTCGCGGAAGGGCCGGGCGGCAAAGAAGGCGTGGCGCAGATACTGGATCTGCCGCTCGACTTTGCCCTTCTCATTCGCCCGCGCGGGCGCACAGGGGCGAGGCGCGAAGTGATAGTGCCCGGCCAGCTCCAGCAGGCGCGGATGAAAGTGGATCGCGCTCCCCTGGCGATCGAGGACCGCCGTCTTGAGATTGTCGTACTGGATCGTGCGGGCGCAGCCGCCCAGCGCGGCGACGGCCTCGACATGCCCTCGCAGGAAGCTCTCCAGCGTCTGGTCGAGGGTGAAGACCGCGTGGATCGCGCGCGAGTAGCCGAGCACCAGCACGAAGGCGGACAGCGCCCGGACGCCACGGCCCACACGGATCGTCCCGAAGCTGCCCCAGTCCACCTGCGCGATTTCTCCAGGCAAGGTCGTCAGGCGGAGATACGCCTCGCCCGCCGGCGCAGGCCGCAGCGTGCGCACCGCGCGACGGACCTGCACCGCCGAGCCCGGATAACCGCGCTGACGCAGCATCTCGTGCAGGCGCGTGGCCCGCAGCCGCGGATACTGCGTCAGCGTGTCGCGCACGAACGCCAGATACGGGTCGAGCGCGGTGGCCCGACACCGTCCGGCCTGCGTGAGCACGCTGGCGCGATTGAGCGCCGCGGCGACCGTCTCATGGTCGACGCCGAGCTGGGTGGCGATCGTGCCGACGCGCCAGTGCTCGGCGTAGTAGAGGCGGCGAATCTCGGCGTGCTGGGCGGCGTGATCATGCGAGGCCTCAAGCGACACGCGACGGATCTGCCAGGGCGGTGGAAGGAGCCACCTGCTTTGGCGACCACAGACCATGCATCGCGACGCCCCCATCAGGGGCCGGTCGGCACCGGATCCGTCGACGTGTCAGCCGGCAGTGTGGCGGCGGGCGGCGCGCGCTGGAAGTGTGATCCCTCACGCGGGTGCGATAGGCGCGCTGGTGATCGCGATGATCGAGCCGGCCTTCGGGGCTGGCGCGGTGCCGGCGACGGGCCGCGCGCACGGAGCGGTCGCGCGCGACGACGCGACACGCGGGCGAGCAGAACGCATGGCCCCGATCACACGACGCGCAGATCGCGAACGGCTGGCTACAGTGCCGACAGGTCTTGAGTCGCAGCGGCCGCGGCGGCGCGACAGGCACGCGATGGCGCGCGAACGGCCACAACCTGTGCGATCGTGGAACGCGCGGTGTGTCGGATACGGACGCGCGGCGGGCCGGCCGCTGCGCGCCTCAGAAGCTCTTGCCGAGGCGCTCCTGCAGCTTCTCGCGATAGCCGCGGCTGAGCGTGAGCCGGGTGCCGTTCTGCAGGATGACCACGTATTCGCCGTTGAACCAGGGCTGCAGTTCCTTGATGCGATCGCTGTTGACGATGCGCGAGCGGTGGATGCGCACGAAGCGGCTGCGGGTCGAGCCGCGCCTCCATGCCGTTCATGGTCTCGCGGAAGAGATGCGAGTCCTCGCCCAGGTGCAGCCGCACGTAGTTGCCGGCCGCCTCGATCCACACGATGTCGTCGGTGCGCAGGAAGTAGACCCGTCCGCCCGACTTCACGACCAGCCGGTCGAGGCGCTGCGGCTCGGGCTTCACGTCCTGCACCAGCGCCATCAGGCGTTTGCCGAGATCGCCGGCGCGGCGCCGTTCGACATGGGCGCGGGCGTGCTCGAGCGTCTGCTGGAAGCGCTCCTTGCCGAACGGCTTCAGCAGGTAGTCGAGGGCGTGCACCTCGAAGGCCTTGCAGCGCGTATTCGTCGTAGGCGGTCGTGAAGACCACGGCCGGCATGCGTTCCGCGCCCACCTGGCGGATGACGCCGAAGCCGTCGCAGGCCGGCATCTGCACGTCGAGGAAGACCAGATCGGGCTGCTGGTCGTGGATGGCGTGCACGGCCTGCTCGCCGTCGGCGCACTGGCCGATCAGCTCGATGTCCTTCTCCTGCTGCAGCAGGCCGACGATGCGCTCGCGCGCCATCGTCTCGTCGTCGACGACCATGGTCCGGATCTTGGTCACGCCACGCCCTCCATCTCGTTCGCCCCGATCGCGTCGACCTCGGCCTCGCTGGCCAGATCGTCGACGGGAATCGCAATCGCCACCGACAGGCCGCCGCCCGCCGGACGGCTCACCGCGAACCGGTGCCGGTCGCCGTAGAGGTGCGCCAGCCGCGACCGGGTGTTCGACAACCCCACGCCGTGCGACAGGTCGGCCAGGGCCGCCTCCGGCACGCCCACGCCGTCGTCGCGCACCTCCAGCTCGAGCAGGTCGCCCACGCGCGCCGCCCGCACCAGCACGTGCCCGGGCTCGACCCGGGGACCGATGCCGTGCCGTATGGCGTTTTCGACGAGCGGCTGCAGCAAAAGGTTTGGCACCAGACACTCTTCCGCGCCGGGATCCACCTCGAACGTCACATGGAGACGTTCCCGGAAGCGCGCCTGTTCAATGGCCACGTACTTCCGCAGGAAATCGAGCTCCTGCGCCAGCGACACCTCCTGCACGTCGACCGTCTCGAACGACAGGCGCAGCAGGTCGCCGAGCTGCGCCAGCATGCGGTCGGCGGCCTCGACGTCGCGGTGCATCAGCGCCGACACGGTGTTGAGCGTGTTGAAGAGGAAGTGCGGCTGCAGCTGCCGCTGCAGGGTCTGCAGCTGCGCCTCGACCAGCCGGGTCTCGAGCTTCGACGCGGTGAGCGCGCGGTCCTGCGCCTCGTAGTGGTAGCGCAGGGCGTGACCGAGGCCGACGATGGTCCAGTAGGTCATCATCTCCCAGTCGAAGTACAGGAAGAACATCTCCTGGAACTGCATCAGCCAGTCGCCCTTCCAGGTGCCCCACCACGAGTAGACGGCGAAGCGCCCGGCAATGACCATCGCGCACGTGGCCAGCGTGCACACGAACACGCCGACCAGATGCACCGGCACACTGCGCATCCACGTGGCCCGCTCGAGCGGAAAGCGGCGCGCCAGCCACAGGATGGCCGGCGTGAGCAGGGCCCAGCTGTACCAGTAGTTGAGATTGAGCAGCAGCAGGAGCGGGAACGTGGCCTGGTTGGGCTTCGTGTCGAAGGTGGTGACGTAGTAGTAGGCCTGGAACGCCGTGAGGATGCCCATCAGCGTGGCCGTGCCGAAGATCACGCGGGGCCGAATCAGGCCGATGGATCGCCTCATCCAATCACTATCGGCCCGGTCCGAGGCGCGGTCAAGCAGCGAGCGCATGGCGCGCATGGCGAAGGCCCCGCGCTCGTCACGCGAGGCGGGTCGACCAGCACGCCCGAGCCTGCCGTTGGTCCCCGCCAGCGCGGCGTTCGTCCCAGGTCGTGACAGCTCGCGCGAATCGTGCGCATGGGCCGGCCGGCATCGGCGCAGTCCACTGCACGCGCCGTGCCGTGCGTGCCAGCGCTAGCGCGGTTCGAGCAGCAGGAAGCCGAGCGGCGGCACGGTGAGCGACAGCGACTGCGCGTGCCCGTGACGCTCGACGGCTTCGCTCGTCACCTCGCCGCTGTTGCCGGCCCCGCTGCCGCCGTAGACCACCGCGTCGCTGTTCAGCACCTCGCGCCAGCGGCCGGCCACCGGCACGCCGATGCGGTAGCCGTGACGCGGCGTGGGCGTGAAGTTGACCACCGCGGCCACGGTGGTGCCGGCGTCCGGGATCGCGCCGCACCAGCGACACCACGCTGTTGTCGTGATCGTGGCAGTCGATCCAGGCAAAGCCGTCGGGCGCGAAGTCGGCCGCCCAGAGCGCCGCGCACGCGCCGGTAGACCTGATTCAGGTCGCGCACCCAGCGCTGCAGCCCGGCGTGGCTGCGGGTCGCCGAGCACGCGCCCAGTCGAGCTCCCAGTCGTGGTTCCACTCGCGCCACTGCCCGATCTCGATGCCCATGAACAGCAGCTTCTTGCCCGGGATGCGCGAACATGTAGCCGAGGAGCGCGCGCAGCGTGGCGTGCTTCTGCCACACGTCGCCCGGCATCTTGGCGAGCATCGAGCGCTTGCCGTGCACCACCTCGTCGTGCGAGAACGGCAGCAGGAAGCGCTCGCTGTAGGCGTAGAGCAGCGAGAACGTGATCTTGTCGTGGTGCCACTTGCGGTAGAGCGGATCGTGCCCGACGTAGTCGAGCATGTCGTGCATCCAGCCCATGTTCCACTTGTGCGTGAAGCCCAGGCCGCCGATGTGCACGTCGCGCGTCACGCCCGGCCACGACGTGGACTCTTCGGCCATCAGCGCCACGCCGGGCTCGCTCGGCTGCGCACCACGCTCGTGAGGTGCTTCAGGAAATCGACGGCGTCGAGGTTCTCGCGGCCGCCGTACGCGTTCGGCACCCACTGCCCCGCCTGGCGCGAGTAGTCGAGATACAGCATCGACGCCACCGCATCCACGCGCAGCCCGTCGATGTGGAACTCGCGCAGCCAGAAGAGCGCGCTGCTCAGCAGGAAGGTGCGCACCTCGTGGCGCGCGTAGTTGAAGATCAGCGTGCCCCAGTCCTGGTGTTCGCCCTGCCGCGGATCGGCGTGCTCGTAGAGCGCCGTGCCGTCGAAGCGCGCCAGGCCGTGCGCGTCCTTCGGGAAGTGGCCGGGCACCCAGTCGAGCAGCACGCCCAGGCCCGGCCTGATGGCAGGCATCGACGAAGAAGCGGAAGTCGTCGGGCGTGCCGAAGCGGCTGGTCGGCGCGAAGAAGCCGATCACCTGGTAGCCCCACGACCCGGTGAACGGATGCTCCATCACCGGCATCAGCTCGATGTGCGTGAAGCCCATGTCGCGCACGTAGGGCACGAGTTCGGCGGCCATCTCGCGGTAGGTCATGGTGCGCGCGCCCTGCTCGGCGCGCTTCCACGAGCCGAGGTGCACCTCGTAGATCGACATCGGCGCGGCATCGGCGGCGGGCGTCGCGCGCCGCGCCGTCATGCCACGCCTCGTCCTGCCAGACGTAGCCGTCCTGCCACACGACCGACGCGGTGTCGGGCGGCGCCTCGAAGGCGCGGCCGTAGGGATCCGACTTCTGCACGCGCGCGGCCCGCGCGCGTCGACGATCTCGAACTTGTAGCGCGGGCCGGCGGTGAGGCCGGGCAGGAAGATCTCCCACACGCCCGACCCGGCATGCAGGCGCATCGGGTGCACGCGCCGATCCCAGCGCGTTGAAGTCGCCGACGACGCTGACGCTGGCGGCATTGGGCGCCCACACCGCGAACTGCACGCCGGGCGTGCCGCCGTGCGACACGCACGCGCGCGCCGAGCGACGTCGTAGGCGCGGTAGTGCGTGCCCTCGGCCAGCAGGTGGGCGTCGATGGCGCCGAAGATCGGGCCGTAGCGGTAGGGATCGTCGACGCGGTGGCGTGTGGCCCGAGGCCTCGGTGACCTGCAGCCGGTAGTCGAAGGTCGGCGAGGGCGCCGTCGACCACCGCTTCGAACAGGCCGCCCTCGTGCACGCGCGCCATGTCGACCAGGGCGCCCTCGGGCTCCACGCGCACCGCCACGCCGCGTGGCACCGGGCCGCAGGGCGCGAATGACGAGGCCGGCGCCGGACTCATGCGGACCGAGCACGCGAAACGGGTCGCGGTGACGTCCGTGCACCAGGGCGAGGACGTCCGCGGCGGCGAGGGGCGTGGGCGCAGGCATCATGGCACCGCGGGGATTGTACCGTGGCCGGGCAGGGCTCGACCCGCGCTATGATCGCAAGCCTATGACACCAGGACTCTACGCACGTTTCACGACCAGCGAAGGCAACTTCGCGGTCAGGCTGTTCGAGCAGGACACCCCGAAGACCGTGGCCAATTTCGTGGGCCTGGCCGAGGGCACGAAGGAGTGGACCGACCCGGCCACGCGCGCCGCCACCACGCGCCCCTTCTACGACGGGCTGATCTTCCACCGGGTCATCGCCGACTTCATGATCCAGGGCGGCTGCCCGAACGGCAACGGCATGGGCGGGCCGGGCTACAAGTTCGAGGACGAGTTCGCGCCAGGGCGGAAGCACGACAAGGAGGGGATCCTGTCGATGGCGAATTCGGGACCGAACAGCAACGGCAGCCAGTTCTTCATCACGCTGGTGCCCACGCCGTGGCTCGACAACAAGCACTCGGTGTTCGGCGAGATCGCCGAGGGCATCGAGGTGATCCGCAAGATCGGGAAGACCCAGACGGCCCGTCAGGATCGGCCGGCCAAGGACATCACCATCACGTCGGTCACGATCGAGCGCGTCGCCTGAGACGGCGCGCTCGAGAGCGGTTAGGGCTTGCCGGCGCCGGGCCGAGGGTCGCGTGCGGCCGCACGGTGGCCTTCGGACCGGTGCGGCGCACGACCACCGAGGCCCCGGCGAGCACGACCGACAAGAGCGCCATCGACGCCAGTTCGGGAACTTCGTTGGCGTGGCGGCTGATCGGTTCGACCGCGCGTCGCCACCCCTGAGAGAACACCAAAGAATCGTCAACATGCGTGGTCTCCTATTCTAACTGTGATTGGGAAGGCGTCGGTGCCTCGAACATCCCCTCACCGGCCATTTCAGGCCAGAATTGACGTAAATTCGGTCGCGCGCGGTCTCAGTCCGCACGCCTTTGTGACTGGCCAGGCCCAGACTTCGTCGTCGTGGCGGACGCGTCAAAGCGTGCACATCTGCCCGGAAGTCGTTGCGTTCAGACGGGATACGGGGCGTGGGCGGAGCGAGGCGGGAACGGACGAGCCGAGGACACGCGCGAGCGGACTGGTCGAGCGGCCCTGGGAAGCGGCTCACGCCGCCTCCCAGGGAATCACGAACTACATGCTCGACGTCTTGTTCAGCGCGCCGGCCAGGTTGTTCAGCGCAAGCTTCGAGCGTCTTGCGCGACGTGCGCGACGTTCATGCGCATGTGGTGGTCGCTGCCCTTGCCGTAGGACTGACCCGCGTTCAGGTGCACGCGCGCGTTCTTCACGAGGTAGCGCTCGAGCATCTGCTCCTTGCGTGAGCGTCGGCGCGTCAGCCGCCTTGGTGCGGTTGTAGTCGGCCGCCAGCGCCACCGTGCTGATCTTCGCGGCGAACTCCGTGAAGTCGAGCCACATCAGGTAGGTGCCCTGCGGCTTCATGGTCTTCACGCCCGGCAGCTTGGCGTTGATGAAGTCGGTGGCGAAGCTGGTGTTGCCGTCGACGTAGTCGTTGGCCTGGGTCAGCCACTCTTCGCCCTCGGGCGTATAGGCGCCGATGTTGGCCACGATGCCGAGCGTGTTCATCTCGGCGCGGTGGTTCACCTTGATGCGGTCCATGTAGTCCTTGTTGGTCGAGTAGAACCACGCCACCTTGTGGGCGGCCAGACCAAACGACTTGCTCGCGGCCTTGAACGTGATGCTGTTGTTGACGACGTCCTTGTTCGCCAGGCTGGCAAAGGGCGTGTACTTCTGTCCCTTGGCCACCCAGTCGCAGTGGATTTCATCGGCCAGCACCACCACGCGGTGCTTGAGGCAGATCTCGCCGATGCGCAGCAGGTCTTCGGCGCTCCAGCAGTTGCCCGTGGGGTTCTGCGGGTTGCACAGGATGAAGCTGTTGGTGTCGACGCTGATCTGCTTTTCGAACGCCTCGAAGTCCATCTCGAACTTGCCGCCGGCGCCGCGCTTCAGCTTCACTTCTTCGGCCAGGGTCTGACTGGCGGTGAGGTCGCCGTAGAAGCCGTTGTAGGTCGGCGTCTGCAGCAGCACCTTCGTGCCCTTCGGCGAGAAGGTCTTGAGCGTGGCGATCAGGCCCGGGTGCACGCCCATCGTGATCACCGCCTGCGAGGGCTCGAAGGTCACGCCGTAGCGGCGCTTGTTCCACGCCGCCACGTTCTCGAGGAACGAGGCCGGCATGTCGAGATAGCCCCAGTTCTCGTGTTCGAGCCGCTCCTTGAGCGCCTTGGTGATCGACGGCGCGGCGCGGAAGTCCATGTCGGCGATGCCCATGCCCACCTGGATCGCGTCCTTGCCGAACACGCGAATCTGCTGGTCGTATTTGACCGAGTTGGTGCCGAAGCGGTTGTACGGGGTGTCGAAGTCGTACTTCCCGCCGGCCCCCTGCGCAAACGCGCCGGCCGTCGCGGCCGCGGCTACGGCGGGCGCCCCGCCACCGACCGCGCCCAGGAGCGCCGTCATGCCTGCATTCTGAAGGAACGATCTGCGCCCAAGCCCGTGTTGCTTCGACATGTAGTGTCTCCGGCGAGCGGCATCCGCAAGCGGCCGACATGGCCGTTCGGCGCGCGATGTAAACGGGCTCATACTAAACCAACCGCGCCGCGTCAGATGACTTTTCTTCCTGATGCCAATCCGCGCACGGCATTGGGGCACAACGTGGCAGCCCAGCCCAGCCGGGCCAGGCCAGCCGGGCCAGGGGGCAGAACCGCGCAGGTCGCCGGTCGGTCTAGTCCTGGGCCGCGCCCTCACCCACGTCGACGCCGCCGGCGAGTCGGGCCATTTCGCGGCGCAGCCAGGCGCGCGACAGCGCCCACTCGCGTTTGACGGTGCGCGGCGACACATCGACGACACCCGCGGTCTCGTCGACGCTCAAGCCGGCGAAGTAGCGCAGCTCCACGATCCTGGCCTGGCGCGGATCGAGTTCCCCGAGCCGCGTGAGCGCCCGGTCGAGCACCTCGAGATCGAGGTCGTCGGCCACGGCCGCCACGGCCACGTCGATGCCGTCGAGCGAGATCTTCGGGGCGTGCCCGCCGCGCTTCAGCGCGTGCCTGGCCCGGGCGTGCTCCACCAGGATGCGTCGCATGGCCACGGCCGCCACCCCGAAAAAATGGTTGCGGCCGGCGAGCGGCGTGCGCTCATCGGCAAGCCGCAGGTAGGCCTCGTGCACGAGCGCCGTCGGCTGCAGCGTGTGGTCGCGCCGTTCGGCGCGCATGGTCGACACGGCCAGCCGGCGCAGCTCCCGGTAGAGCACGTCGAACAGCGACGACATGGCGCCCGGGTCGCCCGCGGAGGCCATTTCGAGCAGGCGGGTGACGTCGCTCGGTGCGGGGCTGGACATCACGAGGTCACGCGCACGCCTTCAGCTTCTCGGCGACGCCGGCCCGGCCGGTGCCACCGGTATTGCAGGTCTGGTGCCCGGTTGCGCCCAGGGCTTCGAGCAGACCCGCACTTTCGCGCCAAGGCTCGCAGGCGGCCCGGCGCGAGGCCCGATGGGCGGCCAGCACGTCGCCGACGAACTCGAGGATACGGGCCGAATCGCACTGCGCCTGCACGTTGTCGCCGTCGTGGGCGGCGAGGCCTCGGTGCGTGCTGAGCGCCGCTTCGAGCAGCGTCCGCGCCTCCGCGGCGGCACCGGCATCACGCAGGGCGAGGGCCAGCACTTCACGGCTCACGGCGACGGTGCGAGCGGCGTTGGCATCGGCCGGGTCGGCCGCCGCCAGGCGTTCGAACTGAGCGAGAGCCCCCCGCAGGTTCTCGACCCCTGCGCCCGGACCCTTGGTGGCGCGCTCCACCTTGCCGAGCTTTTCGAAGGCGATGGCGAGATCGCGCTGGATGTTGCGATGCGTGGGCTCGCGCGCGGCCAGCACTTGCCGGATGTCGAACGAACGGCGATAGGCGGCTTCGGCCTCGGGCCAGCGCGCCGCCGTCTCGTGCAGCGTGCCGATGCGCTCGAGCGTCAACCCCAGGAAGCGCTGCACGCGCGCGTCGTCGGGCGCCTTGGCCTCGAGCCGCTGGAACGCGGCGAGCGCCGCCGCGAACTCCGTCGCCGCGTCGGCCGACCGGCCGAGATTCGGCAGGTTGGGATTGCCGAGCAGATCGCCGAGCTTCACCACCGCGATGCCGGCCTCGATCTCGTCCTCGAGCGCCGGCGCCGCGCCGCTCGCGAGCTCCACGTAGAGACGCGTCGAGAGTTCACTCTCGGCGAGCGCCGCCGTGGTGTTGCCCGACCACGCAAGCACGTCGGCCATGCGCCGATGGGCGCCCGCGAGCGCGCGCGTGGCCTCGAGATCACCCGGCAGCGCCTGCCGCGCGCCGCTCGCCAGGGCCACCGCGCGACGGTAACTGGCGAGCGCGCCGGTCGTGTCGCCCAGGTTGGCGCTGGAGGGATTGCCCTGCACGTCGCCGACGCGCACCCAGGCACGCGCCAGCTCGCGCTGCAGTCCGAAGTCGCCGGCCGACTCGCGTGCCAGGCTGTCGAGGTATTCCACCGTGGTCCGCACGATCAGCTCGCGCGTGGCCATGGTGCCGGGCACGTTCATGATGGTGTCGTTCACGTCGAACATGAAGGCGTTGGCCAGCTTGCGCACGTCGTTGAAGCGCCGCTCCGCGCGGCCGCGTTCGGTGGCCGCCACTGACGCCTGCCACGCCACGGCCGCCACGCCCAGCACCCCGAGCACGAGCGCCAAGGCTCCAGCCACGAGCGCCCGGGTGTGCCGGCCCGCAAACTTCTGCAGCAGATAGCCCGGCGTGGCCGGCCGGGCCGACACCGGCAACGACGCGCGATGCGCGCGCACGTCGCGCAGCACCTCCTGCACGCTGGAATAGCGCTCAGCCGGCACTCGCGCCAGCGCTTTGGCGACGATCGCGTCGAGGTCACCGCGCAAGCGATCGGCGAGCGCGCCCGGCGTGGTACTCCGTCGCCCGGCCCGCGCGCCGGCCTCGTCGCCGCGCATGGCCGCCAGACTCGGCGGCGTCACGTCGGCCGACGCCAATTGCGCCTGAATGGCGGCTGGCGTGGCGCCGGTCAGGTGGTAGGGCCGGTCGCCCGTGAGCAACACGTACAAGACGACGCCGAGCGAGTAGACGTCGGTGCTCGTGGTGCTGGCCCGGCCGCCCATCTGCTCAGGGCTGGCGAAATCCGGCGTCATCAGCCAGGTGGCCGAGGTCTCGGCCGTGTCGATCGGCGCCGCTTCGCGCGACAGGATCCGGGCGACGCCGAAGTCGAGCAGCTTCGGCGTGCCGTCGGCGGTCACGAGGATGTTGTCGGGCTTGATGTCGCGATGCACGACCAGATTGGCGTGCGCGTACTGGACGCCGTTGCACACCCGGCTGAAGAGCTCGAGACGGTCGTCGATCCCCAGCCGCTGCTCGTCACAGTAGCTGTCGATGGGCACGCCGTCCACGTACTCCATCACGAAGTAGGGCTGGCCGTGCGGCGTGGTGCCGCCATCGAGCAGCCGCGCGATGTTGCGATGGTCGAGCCCGGCGAGCGTCTGGCGTTCGAGACGGAAACGCTCGACCACACTGGCGGCATCGGCACCCCGGCCAATCACCTTCACGGCGGCCTGGCGGGTGAACGCATCGTCGGCGCGCTCGGCCCGATAGACCACGCCCATGCCGCCGTGGCCAATCGTGCCGACGATGCGCCACGAGCCGAGCGACTGCCCCACCATGGGATTGCCGGCGTCGGCGCTGGCCGCAAGCGCGCCCACAGGCAGCGGCGACGACTCGAGGAAGGCGGGCGTGTCGGCGTGCCACTCGAGCAGCGACCGTACTTCGGCCACCACGGCCGGGTCGGCGGCCGGACCGGCGAGCACCTGCTCGCGAGCCGAGGCATCGAGATCGACGACCGCGTCGAAGAGCAGCTTGGCCTCGTCCCAGCGCGTGGCCGGGAACTCGGAAGGAGCCATGCTCATGTCACGGCAGCCGCAGGGGCACCCGCCCTGCGCCGAGCGGCGCGCGCGCGGTGTAGAGATGGAGGAACAACCGTCCGGCGACGAAGTCGTCGCGCTCGCGTCCACGCAGCGTCAGCGTGGCCACGGTCGCGGTCTGACCGCGCGCCAGCAGGTGCGCCACGATCGGCCCGGGGCGATCGCCGTCACCGCGCTGCACGGTCAGCGCCATCACGCGGTCGCCGTCCGGCAGGGTCGCGGAGGCGGTATAGGCCAGGGTCGCAGTCGTGCCGTCGTAACTGCCTTGCAGCCGCGCCAGCGGCCCACCGGGCGCGCCCACCGCCGCCGACACCGCCAGCGGCGCCGGCGCCGCGCCGTTCACGAGGGGCGGCGTGCTGAACGGCGCGCGGCGCGGCGTGGCGGCCATTTCCCACGCGTAGGCCAGGCCCAGCAGCAGGGGCTCGGCAAACGCGCCGCCGAGCAGTTCGACGCCAATCGGCACGGCGTCCACCGTGAACCCCGCCGGCATCGACAGCGCGGGCAGGCCGGTGGTCGCGCTCAACTGGCAGGTGGTGCCGATCTGCGCCTCGCCAATCAGTGTCGGTTTGCGACGCAGGGTGGGATACGCCATCGCGTCGAGGCGCAGGCTTTCGAGGGTGGTGACCACCGCCTCGCGCAGGGCGCGGCGCTTGAGCAGCGCCTGGCGGTAGTGCTCGGTGTCGCGCCGCTCCGGCTGGTTACGGAGGCGGAAGGTCTGATCGAGCGCATCGTGATGCAGCCCGCGCTCCAGGATCTCGCCGAGCGAGGCCACGGGTGCGCCGGGATGCGCGGCGAGGTAAGCGGCGAGGTCGAACTTGAACTCGTCGCCAATCACGCTGCTGTCACGCAGCAGATCGTCGAGACCGGGCACGACCACCTCGACCAGCTCCGCGCCGTGCGCCTTCATGGCGTCGAGCGCCTTGCGCACGATCTGATCGACTTCGTCATCCTCGGGCCCCGTGCCGAAGAGCGCGCGCAGCACGCCGATGCGTGCGCCTTTGAGCGTGGCGCGGGCCAGACCGTCGACGTAGGAACGAGGCACATGCGCGGCTGCGCCGGCCGTGACCGGATCGGCCGGGTCGGGTCCTACAGTGGCGTCGAGCATGAGCGCCAGGTCGGTCACCGTGCGGGCCAGCGGACCGGCCACATCCTGCGTCTCCGACAACGGCATCACGCCGGTGCGGCTCGACAGCCCGCGCGTGGCACGCAGCCCCACCATGTTCTGGTTCGCCGCGGGGATGCGGATCGAGCCGCACGTGTCGCTGCCCATCCCGGCCGCGGCGAAGCTGGCGGCGACGCCGGCGCCGGTGCCGCCGCTCGAGCCGCCGGGCACGCGCATCAGGTCGTAGGGATTGCGGGTCTGGCCGGTGAGCGAAGAAATGGTCGTGATGCCGGCGGCCAGCTCGTGCATCGTCGTCTTGCCCAGGATGACGGCGCCTGCCGCGCGCAAGCGCGCCACCTGGAAGGCGTCGGTGCGCGGCACGAGCGTGGCGAGCCCCAACGCACCGCCCGAGGTGGGCTGCCCGGCCATGTCGTAGTTGTCCTTCACGAGCACCGGGATGCCGTGCAACGGCCCCCGCAGGCGCGTCTCGGCGCGCTCGCGATCGAGCACGTCGGCCTCGGCGCGCGCGTTCGGGTTGAGTTGCACGATCGCGTTCAGGCGCGGACCGGCCTGATCGTAGGCGGCGATGCGCGCGAGGTAGGCGTCGACCAGGCCGCGGGCGGTGACCCGGCCCTCGGCTTGCGCCGCCTGCAGGTCGAGGATGCTGCGCTCGTGCACCTCGAAGAGCGGCGCCGACGCCGGACTCGGCCGGCCACGCTGGGGCTCGGCGCCAAGGGACACCGCCATCGCCCCGGCCAACATGGCGCCCGCCACGACCCTCGCACCCGTCCGCACCCGCGTCATGTCCGAATTCTAGCGGGGAGCGCGGGGCGCGGGGAAGATTCCAGGGGCTGCAAAGATGGCATGGGGGGTGCGTAGACTGGTGGGAGGAGTGCGCCGGCCATGATCAGAACCTGCCCCGCCTGCGGGCGTGCCAATCGCGTGCCTGCCCGTCACCTCGCCGACCAGGGACGATGCGGCGCCTGTCAGAAGGCATTGCCGCCGCCGGCCCAGCCGATCGACGCCGACGCCGCCACGTTCGACGAGATCGCGAACGGCGCGCAGGTGCCGGTGCTCGTGGACTTCTGGGCCGCCTGGTGCGGCCCGTGCCGCATGGCGGCCCCAGCCGTGGCGGCGGTGGCTGAGGAGCTGTCGGGCCGCGCGCTGGTGGTGAAGGTCGACACCGAAGCCGAGCCGGCGCTGGCCGCCCGGTTCAACGTGCGCGGTATCCCCAATTTCCTGGTGCTCCGGCACGGCCGGGTCGTGCACCAGCAGGCGGGCCTGGCCTCGGCCGCCGACCTGCGGCAATGGCTCACCGACGCGCTCGCTGGCTAGCGGGCGGCAACGGCGAGAACCAAGTCTGCGAATGCTCCCTCCAGGTTCGCGGCTTCCCTTCAGGCGGTATGCGTCAGCACCGCCTCGGCGAGCCGGTCGATGTCGGCCATGTCGTTGTAGATCTGCGCGGAGATTCGTGCCTGCACGCGCCCGCGAGAGAAGGGCATGTGCACCTCGATACCGTGGTCGAAGAGCAGCGTATCGCGCAGCGCCAGGGCGGCCTCGCGGGTCGTGCCGGCGCGTTCGGGCAGCATCACCGTGGCCATCGGACCAATGAGCGCCTCGGGCGTGTCGAAGGTCGTGCCCCACCGTTCCGCCAGGCGGTGCGCACCAGTCCACGCGAGTGTGTGGTTGTAGCGGCGGATGTCGTCGAGACCCCACTCTGCGAACAGGTCGAGCGCGGCCGGCGCCGACAGGTGCGTCGAGGCGTCGCGCGTGCCCACGAGGTCGAACTCCTGGGTGAAGCCCTCGTCCAGGCCCCACGAGATCACCGCGGGATGCAGGCCGGCCTGACGCGCAGGCGGCGCCCAGAGGATGCCGCTGCTGCGCGGCGTCCACGCCCACTTGTGCAGATTGGCCACGTACCACGCCACGCCGAGCGCTGGGATGTCGAGCGGAATCGCGGCCGGTGCATGCGCGCCGTCGGCCAGTACGGGCACACCGCGCGCGCCGAGCGCCGACGCGATCTCGGCGAGAGGCAGCACGAGCGCGCTGTCGGCGGCGATGTGGTCGATGACGGCCATGCGCGTGCGCGGACCAGCCGCCTGCACGCACGCGTCGATGATGCCCTGCGTCGTGAACGGATACGGGATGGCCGCGGTCGTGACCGTGGCCCCGCGTTCGCGCGCCGCGTGCCGCACCGCGTTGGTAACGCCGCCGTAACCGAGGTCGGTCACGAGCACGTCGTCGCCCGGCGCGAACGGGAACGACCGCAGCACGGCGTTGGCGCCGGTCGTCGCGTTGTCCACGAACACGACGTCGTCGGACGCCGCGCCGACGAACTGCGCCACGACCGCGGCGGCTTCACGGAGTCGCGGGACGGGCCGGCGCCACGCACCGGCGGCGTGCGAGGTCAGCTCGCGCAGCACGAACCGGCTGGGATGACGCTCGGTCTCCTCGAGCAGGGCCCGCTGCACGTCCATGACGCGGCGCGGCGTAACACCCACCGTGCCGTGATTCAAATAGGTGGCTGCGGGATCGAGCGTCCACTCTTTCAGCCAGGTTCGTCCGAACGGCATTGCGGTGGCTCCAGTCATCACGGGTCGTGCGGTGCGCTTGCGCCTAGGCTCAGCGTGGCACGGGATACTTCGACAGCTTGCGCTGCAGCGATCGGCGGTGCATCGACAGCGCGCGCGCGGCTTCCGACACGTTGCCATCGCAATCGGCCAGCACGCGCTGGATGTGTTCCCACTCCACGCGCGCCAGCGACGGCGTGTCCATCGGCAGATCGCGCGGACGCGCCGACAGTCCTAGTTCGAACGCCTCGAGGATCCGCTCGGGGTCGGTCGGCTTGGTGAGGTAGTGCACCGCGCCCAGGCGAATCGCCTCGAGCGCCGTGGCGATGCTGCCATAGCCGGTGAGCACCACCACTGCCGTGGCCGGGTCGATGGCTTTCAGCTCGCGCACGACATCGAGCCCCGACATGCCCGGCAGGCGCAGATCCACGACCGCCATCTCGGGGCTGTCGTGGCGCGCATGTTCGAGAGCCGCCATGCCGTCGGCCACGCCGTGCGCGTCGTAGCCGCGGCGCTCGAGCGCGCCGACGAGCATCGATCGGAACGGCTCGTCGTCTTCCACCACCAGCACGGTCTGCAGGATGCGCGACGCGGTGCTCATCGGGCCGGCAGCTCCAGCACCACCGTGGTGCCTTGGCCAAGTGCGGAACGCACGCGAAGCGTGCCGCCCATCTGATCGGCAAACGCTCGCACCAGGAACAAGCCCAGGCCCAGCCCGGCGCCCGGGGCCTTGGTGGTGAAGAACGGCTCACCGGCACGCGCGACGTCGTCGGCACTCATGCCGCGCCCGTGGTCTTGCACCTCGAGACGCACGCCGTCGCTCTGCTCGACGCGCAGCGACACGGGCTGTCCCGGGGCCGACGCGTCGAACGCGTTCTGCACGAGCGCAATGACCGCCTGACGGAGGGGTTCGGCCGGCGCGGCAATCGGTTGCGGTTCGGCCGGCAGCGTCACCTCGAGGCGGCCCGCGCGCGCATCGCCGAGTCGCGCCCGCACGTCGGCCACGAGCCGCGCCAGGGCAATCTGCGTGTCGGCGGCCGAGGCGGAGGCGGCTCGTCCGCTCAGTTGATCCAGCACGTGCGTGCAGCGATCGGTCTCGCGCCGGATAACGCCGATGTACTCGGGTGCGCGCGGATCGCCAGACAGATCGACGCCGACCATGGCGCGCTCGAGTTCGCCGGCGGCGGTGCGAATCGTGCTGAGCGGCGTGGCCAGTTCGTGCGCGGCCCCGGCGCCGAGCGAGAGCAGCGCGGCGAGCCGCTCGCTGCGCGCGGTGGCGGCGCGGGCGTCGGCCAGCTCGCGCTCCTGCAGTTCGAGCGCTTCCGACACGCGTCCCACGAAGTGCGCAATCAAGCCCGCCGCTGCCGCCAGCGCCACCCACATGCCCGACAGATGCAGGGTCATGGTGTGCTGCGACGAGGTAGGGTCGGCGAACTCGAGCGGCCGGTGCCAGAAGAACGTGAGTCCGTACGCCGCCACCGACACGGTGGCGATGGCCACGGCCCAGCGGTGCCCGAGCGTGACCGCCGCGAGCGTGATGCCCACGAGATAGACGATGCTGAACGGGTTCATCGGCCCGCCGGCGAAATAGAGGATGCCGGTGAGCAGGCCGCTGTCGATGAGCAGCGACGCGCCAATCACCACCCGGCTCGGCGCCGGCGAGCGCAACTGGAACGCGAGCACCAGATTGGTGGCGGCCAGCGCGGCCAGCAGCGTGACGACCGGGGCGAGCGGCACGCGCACGCCCCACTGCATCACGGCCGCCACCACGCCGCCAGCCAGCGCCACCACCGACACCCAGCGCAGACGCACGAGCCACGGCAACACCACGCGCGAGGCCCGCGAGGCCAGCGGCGGCGCGGCCACGGCCGGGGCGACGGACACGGGCGCGGAAGTGCGCATGGCTAACGCCGCGAATTCCCGCGCGCCGGCAGGGGCACGCGCGCGGTGCGCACCTGGCCCTGCCGCCACGCCACGATCAGGTGATCGCCGGCCCGGGCCATCGAGGGAATGCCGGTGGTGCGCCCGCTCGACGCACTGGCGACGGTGAGGGCGGTTGCGGCAGCGCCCGCCGGCGTGAACTCGCGCAAGCGGAGGTCGCCGGTGCCGTCGCCGGCGCGCTCCAACCAGGTCACGAACGCGCGGCCGTCATCGAGCAGCACGTCGGGCCAGCCCACCGGGTTGCCCGCGTCCACCGCGGATCGGCGCCGCGAACGTGGCGCCGGCGTCGGTCGAGAACGCGATCTTCACCTGCGGCTGGTTGCCGGCGGCGGTGAACCAGCTCACCGCCACGAGCGATCCCGACGCCGCCACCGCTGGCCCGTTGGTTGGGCAGCCAGCGATCACCCAGCCATCCCGATGCACCGGTGCGGGCGAGGTCCACTTGCCGTCGACCCGCCGCACGATCGAGATGTCGCGAATCTCGCCCGCGTCGTGATCGCGATACACGGCCACCGGGCCAACGGCGGTCTCCGCCATGTCGGTGCTGCAGCACGAACACGCATCGCCGTCCACAATCTGCCGCGACGCCAGCGCGCCGTCAGCGCCGAGCGACGCGATGCCAACGGTCTTGATGTGGTCGTGCGCCACGCTCGTGCCGTCGTCGGGCGCGAGCGGCGTGAGATACACGGCGTCGACGCCGCGCGCCGTGGGCAGGAACGAGAGGAAGCCCGAGTAGTCGTGCACGTTGCGAGTGCCCTCGTCGAACGACGTGGTCCAGGTGCGGCCCTGGTCGACCGATGAGGCCACGCGGATGGCGTAGCCGTAGCTGCCCTCCTTCTGCCCGGTGTTCACCAGCCAGTGCACGAACAGCCGGCCGTTGGGCGCCGCCGTGAACGACGGATGGTCGGCCCAGTTCACGAACCAGTTGGCGCCGCGCGCAATCTCCACCGCGGGCTGCCAGCCGGCGCCTTCGAAGCGCGAGAACTTGAGCGCGTGTCCACCCGCCGCCACCGGCTCGATCCAGACAAGATACGTGCGGCCGTCGGCGGCCGTGGCCACGGAATACATGCCGCTGCCTGGTCCCGCCGGCGTGGCCAGCATCTCGACCGTCGCCTGCGCGCCGAGGCCAGCCGCCGCACACAGTCCAGCCACGATCACCCCCGCGAGTCGCTTCGCCATGCGGTCATTCTGCCGCAGATCCGCAACCGCACGCGGCCATGCGGCGAAATGTCGCAGCCGGTGGAAGCGCGGTGCCGGCGGGCGAGTACCATGGGCGCACATGACGCGCGCGAACACGGAATGGAATGCGGTGTCGTATCACCAGGTGTCGGCGCCGCAGACGAACTGGGGGCAGCGGGTGCTGGCGCGGCTGCCCCTCGAGGGCCACGAGCGCGTCGATCGACGCCGGCTGCGGCAGCGGACGACTCACTGCGGCGCTGGCGGAACGGCTGCCCCGCGGACACGTGGTGGCGCTCGATCGGTCGTGGAACATGCTGCAGGAGGCCCGCACCCACCTGCAGCCGGTCTTCGGCGCGCGCGTGTCGTTCGTGCAGGCGGCGCTGCCGGCCGTGCCGATGGCGGGCTGGGCCGACGTGCGTGTTCAGCACCGCCACCTTCCACTGGGTTCCCGACCACGCGGCGCTCTTCGCGCACGTGTGCGCCGCGCTCCGGCCGGGTGGGCGCCTGCATGCGCAGTGCGGCGGCGGTCCCAACCTGCGCGAGGCGCATGCGCTCGCGGAGCGGGTGATGGCACGCGCGCCGTTTGCCGGGTACTTCGCGGGCTGGCCGGGGCCGTGGAACTTCGCCTCGCCAGACGACACCGCCGCGCGCTTGCGCACCGCGGGGTTCGTGGAGGTCGCGACGGATCTCGAGGCGGCGCCCACGACGCTGGCCTCGGAAGACAGACTACCGCGCGTTCGTCACCACGGTGATCTACCACCCGCATCTCGACCGCCTGCCCGGCGCCTTGCGGGCGCCGTTCATCGAAGCAGGTCACGGCCCTGGCCGCGGCTCAGCCCTCACCCTTCACGCTCGACTACTGGCGACTCAACATGACCGGCACCCGGCCCGTGCGCTGACCGGCCCACCTGCGTGCAGGCGCATCTACTGCGCTACGCGGGAATGGCCGACACACCAACAAGAGCACCCGGAGTATCCGCATGACCTTGCCAGGCCGAACCATTCGCATCGCCGCCGTCGCCCTGGTCTGCGCGGCCACCGCCGGCGCGGCCCAGGACGACGCCGCCAAGGTGACCGGGCGGGTCACCGACGGATCGGGCGCGGCCCTGCCCGGCGTCACCGTCACCCTCACGCCGGCAACTGGCGCCCCGACCTCGGTCGTCACCGACGGCGTCGGGCAGTTCCTGACCCCGCCGCTCGCCGCCGGCACCTACGCCATTGCCTTCGCGCTGCCGGGCTTCGAGCCGCAGACGCGCGCGGGCGTCACGCTGCGAGGCAGCGACCTCTTCATCCTCGATCAGCAGCTCGAAGTGGCGGAGCTCAAGGAATCCGTTGAAGTCGTGGCGGCCGCGCCGGCCCCACCCCCTCCTCCGCCCCCGCCGCCTCCGCCCGTGCGGCTCGTGGCTCCGGCCCGTCCCGAGCCCGTGCCGGTGCCGAAGGAGGCGCTCGCCTCGGTGTGCGGACCAGGCCAGTCGACCGGCGCCGCGCTCACCATCGGCCACCTCGTGGCGCACCGCGACGAACGCAACCGTTCGCTCTTCGGCCACGGCGACGTGCTGGTCATCGACGCCGGCACCGACGTGGGCCTTGAAGCCGGCCAGAACCTGGTGGTGCGGCGCACGTTCCGGCCCGGCGCCACGCGCGGGGCCGCGCGGCACGCCGCCGCCGGCGAGCAGACCGCGGGCTTGATTCAGGTGGTCGAAGCGGGCGACCGTGCGTCGGTCGTGGTGGTCGTCTACGCCTGCGGCGAGCTCTTTGCCGGCGACACGGTGGAGCCCTTCGACGCCCTGCCGCTGATGACCGCGCAGGGCCTGCTGGCGCCGCAGTACGACGACCCAGCTCATATCGTGCTCGGCGATCACGGACAGACGCTCGGCGCCGAACGCCAGTTGATGGTGATTGATCGGGGGTCCGCGCAAGGAGCTGCGCGCGGTCAGCGGTTGACGGTGTTCCGTCGGGCGCTCGGTGATCGCGGCCCGGTGCGGGCCATCGCCGATGCGATTATCGTGGCGGTGCGCGCCGATTCAGCGACGATCCGCATCGAGCGCACGAGCGATGCGGTGAGCGTGGGCGACCTGGTCGCCTTGCACCGCTAGCAGTTCGCGGGGCAAACAGCCCGTGGGGTCCGGCCGGAGCCGAACCCCACGGTCCAACTCGAGTTACGCCAGCCGGATGTTCTCGGCGCGCGGTCCCTTCGGGCCCTGTCCCTTTTCGAACGTCAGCGACTGTCCTTCGCGCAGCTCGTCGAAACGGGCATCGGCGCAGGCCGACTGGTGGAAGAAGTACTCCGTGCCGTCTTCAGCCTGCACGAAGCCAAATCCCTTTTCGCTGACCAAACGCTTGATGGTGCCCTTGATACTTGCCATGTCGTCTCCTCTGTCGTCGCGTCATCACTCGGCTCGCCCAGATTAGGGCAATCCCGAGGGTCCCACTGCGCTCCACGGTCGTAGCCGTGTCGCGGTGGCGCAGCGCGCGTTGCCCAGTGCAACGCGTGGCTTCGATGAGGGCTGGAGACATGATTTCGACACCGGACGGCGTCGAAGCAGCGGCAGGACTCAAGAAAGCGGAACACCTGCAGTATAGCAGCACTTCGCTCCGGCGCTACGCCCCCTGACCGAAAGTCAATGGGCCGGCCACCTCATCCTTGCCGGCCCAGCGCCAGGGCGCCGGCCAAACACGTAGGCTGAACGTCCTCACCCCATGCCCACGACGTCGCCGCTCAGCCGTCGGGATCTCCTTCGCCTGGCCGCCGTCGGCCCGGGCGCACTCTGCGGCGCCGCGGCGCAGACGGCCGCTCAACCTCCAGCCCCACAGCCCAACCCGCCGAGAGCCCGCGCCATGCTCACGCGCCCTATCTCGCCACGAAGGTGTGGACCACGGGCCGCAACGCCGGCCGGGCGCAGATGGAGGAATCCTTCCGTCTGCTGCGCACGGCGCGCATCGACCTGATGCAGATCCACAACCTCGTGGACTGGCGCACGCACTTGCCGACGCTGCGCGAGTGGCAGACGCAGGGACGGATTCGCTACCTCGGCCTCACCCACTCCACCGCGTCGGCCTATCCCGAGGTGGAGGCGGCGCTGCGCGCCGAGCGCTTCGACTTCCTGCAGATCAACTACGCGCTCGATGATCGCGCTGTGGAAGCGCGCCTCCTGCCGCTGGCGCAGGAACGCGGCGTGGCCGTGCTCGTGAACATGCCGTTTGGCGGCGGCGGACTGCTGCGCCGGTTGCGCGACCGCCCGCTGCCCACCTGGGCCAGCCCGGCTGGCTTCGCTAGCTGGGCACAACTCGCGCTCGCTTTCGTGCTCGCACACCCGGCCGTGACGTGCGTGATTCCTGGCACAGGCACGCCGCGCTACATGGTCGAGAACGCCGCGGTGGGCGGCCGCCCGCCCCTCACCGCCGCGCAGCGCGCGTCGCTCGTCGCCGACGTCGGCTAGCCCGCGCTCAACTGCCCGTCGACGACCATCGTCAGAACGACACGCGCAGGCCCAGCTGGAGGGTCCGAGGGTCACCAACGGCGGTCACGGTATTGAAGGCCGCGAGCGGTGACGACGGGTACGAGCCGGTTCCGAACGAGGTGTTGCGCGCCACGGGGTTGACCCGGTTCGTCAGATTGAAGGCCTCGAAAAGACCTTCGAGCCGCCGGTTTCCGCCGACGCGGAAGGCACGGCTGATGCGCAGACTCATCGTGAAGAAGTCGTTGCCCACACCAGCGTTGCGCGTGATCAGGCGGGCGGAGCGCACGTCGAAGTTCGCCACCGCCACCGACCCATCGGCATTGGGCCGGCCGGCCGTGCCCTGCAGGCTGTTCACGCCGGTGACGATGTTGAACGGCAGCGCCGAGTAGTACTGCAGCATGGTGCTGGCCTGGAAGCCGTGGCTCAGGTGCTGCCACGGCGTCGTGGCGGGGGTGCTGGGCGAGTTGACCGATCCGCTGAGCACCAGGCGGTGCCGCTGGTCGTTGTCCGACCGGGCCCAGTCCTTCATGAGGTCGTTCGGATCGATGGGGGCGCTGAAGAACGCTTCGCCCACGTTGTTCATGGACTTCGACAGGGCGTAGCTGGCGCGGATGGATGACCACGTGCTGGGCCGCTGCACGAACGTCACGTGCAGCCCGTGGTAGTTCGACTCGCCCGCACCGCGGTAGTCGTTGTTGTTCGCGTAGGTGGAGACCGGCCGGCAGCCGTTGTTGGTGCCCGCCGCCACGCAGGTCGGAACGTTCTGGTTGATCGACATCAACAGGTTCTCGCCACGGAAGTACTGATAGCCCACGGTGACGACCCGGCTGCCCCCGAGCGCGCGTTCGACCTCGAGATTGGCCTGCTGCGAGTAGGCGTTCTGCAGGTTCTTGTCCATGGTCTGGATCGCCACGAGGGTGGTCGAGGCCAGGCGATCGGGCAGGATGTTCGGGAACACCGGGGCGCCGGTCTGGGTCGGCAGGATGCCCGTGACCTGCGGCTGGCGCAGCTGCGCGAGATCCAGTGTGTTGCCCGCTGCGAACAAGGCGTTGGCCGTCGCGCGCAGCGGCACGCGGTCGAAGAACACGCCGACGCCACCGCGAACGACGGTGTCCTGCGAGTCGGTTGGCGTCCAGGCGAACCCGAGGCGCGGCGACACGTTGTTGGTGTCGGTGTTGATCGATTCGAGGAACTGGAGGTCGTAGCGCACGCCGGCGTTGATGGTGAGCCGAGAACCGGCGCGCCACTCGTCCTGGGCGTAGAGGCCGATGTTCGGGTTCGTCTGGCTCACAACCGGGTTCCCGAACGTTTGTGCGAAGCCGGCGTAGTTGCCGGTCAGGAAGTTGGCCAGCGATGAGAACGTGTAGGCGCCGCGGAACGACCGCAGGAAGGTAATGGTGTCGTCGTTGTAGAGGAAGTCGACGCCAGCGCGCAACGCATGGGCGCCGGCCCGGTGCGACAAGTTGCTGACGGCCTGGAACAGCGTGTTCTCACGTCGGGTGGGGCTGCTGCCGAAGGTGCCGAAGGTGGCCACGCCGGTGATGGCCACCTGTGGCCCGATGAGATCGGTGGAGTAGGCCTTCAGGTCGCCGCGCGCCACCTGCACGCGCGTTTCGTTCACGGTATTCGACCCCAGCGTCAGCACGTTGCTGATCGCCACCGACTGATCGACGTTGTTCACGCCAGTCGAGCCGGTTGGCGCACTCAGCTGGCCGACGCCGCGCGCGTTCTTCGAGTCGACGTTGTAATACGCATAGCGCACGCTCAACTGGTCGGCGCCGCTGAACTGGTGGTCGACCTTCGCGAGGCCCGTCAGGCTGTGCACAGGGTTCGGATAGATGCCGGTCGCGACCTTCTGACCCGGGTAGCCGACCTCCGCCAGCCGGGCGTTGATGGTCGCCACGTTCAAGGGCGTGATCGTGACCACGCCGGTCTGGTCGAGCAGCTTCTGTTCCACGTTGGCGAAGTAGAAGGTGCGGTTCCGCACCAGCGGCCCGCCCACGCTGGCGCCGAACTGCTGCTGGTCCATGGGCAGCTTGGTGCCGGTGAGCGCGTTCTTACCGTTGAATGCATCGTCGCGGAAGAACCCGTAGGCGGTGCCGTGCAGGCTGTTGGTGCCACTCCTGGTCACCACGTTGACGTAGCCGCCGAGGGCGCGGCCGAGCTCGGCCTGCCCGCCGCTCGTGACCACCTGGAACTGCTCGATGGCGTCGACGCCGAAGGGGAAGCCGCCCACACCGGCCGCGTCGTCATTGGCCGACAGACCGTCGACGACGAAGCTGTTCGAGAAGTTGCGCTGGCTGGCGATCGAAATGCCCTGGCCCACTACGCCAGACGTCTCGGCGAAGAGCTGCGTGCTGTTCGTGTTCGTAGGCGAGACGCCCGGGACGAGCAGCGCGAGATCGAGGAAGTTGCGGCCGTTCATCGGCAGGTTCTGCACCTCTGCCTGGGGAATCGTGCCCACGATCTGGCTGCGCGCGGCTTCGAGCACGCGCACGTCTCCGACCACCGTGACGGCATCGTTGACGCCGGCCAGGTCCAGCCGGACCGTCAGGTCGAAGGCCGAGCCCGCGCTCAACGCAAGGGCCCGGGCATCTTCCTTGAAACCCTGGACGCGCGTCCGCAACTCGTAGGGTCCGATTCTGAGATAGGGAAAGCGGAACCGTCCCTCACCGTCGGTCGTGGCCTCGACCGCGACATTGGTGGCAGTCTGACGGGCAGAGACCAAAGCACCCGGCACGGCCGCGCCCTGCACATCGAGCACACGCCCGCTGATGGTGGCCTGGTTGACGGATTCCTGGGCCGTGGCGGCAGGGGCCGTGGCCAACACGGCCAGGGCGGCCAGCGCCAATCCCACACCATTGCGTAGTTTCACCGGCATGATCCTCGAGTTCGCCTGGGCGAGTTCACCTGCGACGGCCAGGCGCGCGGCCGACGACGGCGAAGTCGAGAATAGAGGCCGGGTGAGGCCCCCGTCCGCGGCGGATTGTCGCAGAGGGCCCGCGACGAATTGTCGCAGGTCGCCCGCGCCCCTGACCAACGAGGCAACGGCGGAACTGGGGGTGGCGCCGGGCCCGCGTCAGATCTCACATCTACGAATGTAGATATGTTGCTTTATGTTCCCGGCTGTGGCACGTTGGGCCGGTGAGTTCTCGCACGCTCTCCGCCCCGTCGGCGCCGGCCGCGACGCCCCGGCGTCTCGAGGTGCGCCGGGCCGCACTGACCATCGAGGGCCACGAGCTGCACGAGGTGTCGCTGGCCGGGTGGGCCTACGGCCCTGAGCTCGGCACGGCCCCGGTAGTCGTGGTCGTCGGCGGCATCACCGCGTCGCCCTTTCCCTTGGGCGACGGCCGGAGTGAAGCCGACGGCGGCATGGAGCCGTGGTGGCCGGCCCTGTTCGCGTCCGATCTCGTCGACCCCGCCCGGGTCACGGTGCTGTGCCCATGCTGGCCGGGCAACGGATCGACGTGGCGCGGCTTCGACGGCGCGGCGCCGCCACCCGCCATCTCGGTGCTGGGCCTTGCGGACCTGGTGGCCGCCTGGCTCGATGGCTGCGGCTGCACGGTGCCCGTGACCTTCGTGGGCGCGAGCCTGGGCGGCATGGTGGGCGTGGCCTTCGCGGTGCGGCATGCCGAACGGTGCGGCACGCTCGTCACCATCTCGGCGGGACTCAGGCCCGATGGCTGGGGCACGGCCACGCGCCACCTGCAGCGGGAGCTCGTGCGCGACGGCATCCGCAATGGCGACGTGCCGACCGGCATGAGCCGCGCCCGTCAGCTCGGCATGCTCACCTATCGCGGCCGCGTCGAACTCGACACGCGCTTCGGCAAGTTCGAGCCCGGGCTCGACCGGCCGCCGGTGGCCGACTACCTCGAACATCACGGCCGCCGCTTCGCCGAGCGCTTCCCCGTGCAGACGTTCCTGTTCCTCAGCGAAGCGATCGACCGGGGGTCGATCGGCTCCGACGCCCGCTCGCTGCGGGCGGCCCTCGAGCGGGTCACCGCCGACACGATCGTGGTGGGCGTGCCCGGCGACATGCTCTTCCCGTGGGCCCTGCAGGTGGAACTGCACCGCGAGCTGCAGGCGGCCGGAGCGCAGTCGTCGCTCTGGACGCTCGATTCGGTCTACGGACACGACGCCTTCCTCGCCGATCAGGACCGCCTCGCGGAGCTGCTGCGGGGGGCACGGGCGTTTGGCGGCGCGCCGAAGGTGGGGGCGCGGCCCCGCTTCGAAGGCGTGGGCGTCGAACCCGTGCGCGAGCTGCGGATCGGCATGGTCGGCTGCGGCACGGTGGGTGGCGGGCTGCTCGAGATGATCGCGCGTCAGCAGGGCGCCGTGGCCGATCGCTACGGCGTGAAGTTCCGGGTGTCGCGGATCGCCGTGCGCGATCTCACCAAGGCGCGCACGCCGCTGGCGGCCGGCATCCCCCTTACCGACAACGCGCTCGACCTGGTGAGCGATCCGGAAGTGGACGTCGTGGTGGAGGTGGCCGGCGGCACCGCGATGGAGCCGATTCTCACGGCGGCGCTGGCGGCGGGCAAGCCGGTGGTCACCGCCAACAAGGCGTTGCTCGCCTCGAAGCTCGCCGAGCTGGGCGTGCTGGCGCAGCGCACGGCCACGCCGCTCTACTGCGAAGCGGCCGCCGCTGGGGCGCTGCCGATCATCCGCCACCTCAGTCATCGCGCCGACGAGATCGACAGCCTGGCCGGCATCCTGAACGGCACCTGCAACTTCGTCATGACCCGCATGGAACAGGCCGAGATGTCGCTGGCCGAGGCGGTGCGCGACGCCCAGGCCCTGGGCTTCGCCGAGGCGGATCCGACTGCCGACCTCGACGGGCTCGACGCCGCGGCCAAGCTGTCGATTCTGGCCTACCGGGCGTTCGGCGCCTGGGTGCGTCCGGATGGGTTCCCGGTGCGCGGCATCCGCGAGCTGCGGCCGGCCGACAGCGACCTGGCGGAATCCATGGGCTGCCGCATCCGCCTGATCGCGCGCGCCGCCCGCATCGACGGCGCGCTCGACATGGCGGTCGAACCGCTCCTGCTGCCCTCCTGGCATCTGCTCGCATCGGTCGAAGAGGAGTACAACGCGGTCTACCTGCGCTGCGCCTCGTCGGGCGACTTGAGCCTCTTCGGCAAGGGCGCGGGCGCGCTGCCCACGGCGACGGCGGTGCTCGGCGACCTCATCGACCTCGCGCAGGACAACTCCGTGCGGTGGCCCGTGCCTCAAGCGCTCACGGTGGCGAGCCGCGACGGCGCGGTGCACCCGGCGAGCCGCCGCCACTACCTGCGGGTCACCGGCGAGCCGCATCCGGGACTGGAGCGGCACATCGAGAGCCTGGTGCGCCGGGCCGGACTGAGCGTGCAGAACCGGGCCTCGCGCCGGGAAGACGATCAGGTGCACCTGGGCTTCATGCTGTCGCCGAGCCAGGACGGGCCCGTCGACGAGGTGCGCGACGCGGTGGCGCGGCTGGCTCGCGTCGATCGGTGCCTGTGGCTCGGGGTGCTCGAATGAGCGGCGTGTCGAAGTGGCTCGACCCGCGCGGGTGTCCGGCGGAACGGCCCCTGGTGGCGTCGATGTCGGCAGCGACGCAGCGGCTGCATGAAGCGCTCGACGCGCACGCCCGACGCTCCGGCCTTTCCTACCTACACCCAGACGAGCCGACCGTGCAGCTCGATCTGCTGGGCTCGGCCCAGACCATCGCCTGGCAGGAGGGCAAGGCAGCGTTCCTGTTCGCGAGCGACGGCTGCTGGTCGGAACTGCCGCATCTCTACGCGCGCTATGGCACGACTGCCGTCGCGCGGCTGATCGCGGCCGTCAAGGCGCTCGAGCAGGCCGGCGCGGTGCTGGCGTGCGATTCGGGCATGCAGGCCACGGCCCTGGTCTTCGACGTGCTGATGACGCCGGGCAGCCACGCCGTGCTGATGCGGCAGATCTACAACAAGACCAAGAGCTACCTGCAGTGGCTGGCCGACCGCGTGGGTGGCGCCGTCACCATCGTGGACGACGGCGACGAGGCGGCGCTCGCGGCCGCCATCCGTCCGGAGACGCGTTTCGTCTTCGCGGAGACCTTCACCAATCCGCTCGTGCGCGCGCAAGACGTGCCACGTCTGGTGGCGGCGGTGCGCGCCGGGCGCGCCCTCGCGCCCGATCTGCGCCTGATCATCGACTCCACGATTGCCACGCCGTGGGCGTTCCGCACGCCGCTGCTGTCGCAGGGTGTCGACATCGTGCTGGCCAGCGGCACCAAGGCCCTGAGCGGCAGCGACCGCGACCTCTGGGGCTACGTGGCCACGAACGACACGCCCACGGCCAACAGCGTGATGGACCTGCTGGCCATGCGGGGCGGCATCCTCGACTGGCGCCGGGCCGAGGCGATTCTGGCCGGGCTCGATCACGTCGAGGCGGCGCACGCGCGCCGCTCGGCGACGGCGAGCCGCGTGGCCGCGTTCCTGGCGGCGCATCCCAAGGTGAGTGAAGTGTTCCATCCCTCGTTGCCAGGCCATCCCGACGCCGCGGCCATTGCCGCACACTACACGCGACCCGGCTCACTGCTGTCGTTCCGCGTAGCCGGGGCCGATGAAGACCAGACCCGGCACGTGGCCGACGTGCTCGCCACCTGCGTCGTCGTGCGTTACGCGCTGTCGTTCGACGGGCTCGCCACGAAGGTGAACCACCACCGCACGGTGTCGGAGTACTTCACCCCCGCCGAGCAGCTGCGCCGCAACGGCTTCGACCGCCTGATCCGCCTGGCCGTGGGCGTGGAAGAGGCCGACGACCTGATCGCCGCGCTCAACTGGACGCTGCATCACGCCGACCACATCACGGCGGAGGAGGTGGCCGTGTGGCAGGCGGCGCGTTCCGCGTCCCTGGTCAGCGCCCCCTCGAGCTGACCGCTCGTCGCTGATCCGCGAGACGCCGCCACAGGTGGCCGCGCCATCGCGGGCTGTCGCGTCAGGCTAGCGCGGGCCCAGAACGACGATGCTTTCGAGATACGCGAACCACAATGCGTCTCCCGCGAACGTGCCAGTCACCACGGGCCCACCGCCGACGCGTCCGACAAAGGCATTGAACGACACGCGCGGCGTCACCGCGTAGTCCGCCGACGCCTCCACCGACGTGCCCAGGCGGCGCGATCCATTCGATCGGCGGCCCGCGTAACCGAACACGGCGCCGCGCGCCAGCGTGGCGCCGCTGCCCGCGTACCAGAGGTCGGCGGACGAGGCCAGATCGAGGCGCCGCAGATCGAGCCGCAGGCCCAGCGGCGGCCGCGGTCGCACCTGCGCCTGCACGAACACATCGCGCAGGTTCATGGTGCCGTAGGCCGTGGTCTGCGAGAAGCGCCGCACAGTAGGCAGCATCGGGAAGAACGTGCCGTGTCTGTCGTCGCCTGAGTCGTCATCGCCACTGGCGTGGAAGACGCCCGCCCGTAGCCACGGCCGCCACGGCGTGGCGGTCCACTGATACCCGCCCTCGAGGGCCACGGCGAAGGCCCGGTGCACGTCGCCGTACCACCGGCCGCTCTGCACGGCCGACCACGCGAACAGGTCGGTCTCGCCTCGGCCGGCGGGGTAGGCGCCCACGACGACCGCGCCACCGGTCGTCACGTCGATGGCCACCCCGGCAGGTGCGGTCAGGCTGGAGTTGTCGGGACGCTGCGTGACGGCCCGACGGTCGCGGTACTGCCAGCCGAAGCCTTGCACCTGCGTCTTCGGCCCGGGTGATCCAGACGGTCGAGTGCTGATTGTGACTCCGGCCACGACGAGGTCGGTCATCGTCGGGCCGGCCGCGCGCGCGAACCCGCCCTGCGTGGGCGTGAACGCCACGGCCGTGGCTTTCCATCCGGGCCGCGTCAGGTCGAGCCGCACGCCATCGAACGCGCGCTGATAGATTGACCACTCGAACTCGCCGACCAGCCGCGCATCCAGCCGCTGGCGCTTGATGGTCTCGAGCTTGGGCACGCCGCTCGACGCCTCGGCGCCCGAGGTGTAGCCCATCCGCCCGACCTGCACGTCGAGTCCAGGCAGGGCATTCGAAAACCGGAGGTTGGCGAAGCGCAGGTAGAGCTGCTGGGACGACTCGTGGCGGCCGCCCTGATCGAAGTAGAGGGCACCGGTACCCAGAGCGCCAGGACCGATCGCGCGCGTGGGCAATCCCGCCATGCCCACGTACTGCCCCGCGAGCGTGAGGTCGACGCGCGGCCAGTGTCCGCGCACGTCGAGCGCGCAGGCGGTCGGCCAGGAAGGCGTAGTCGGGATCGCCGCCACCCGGATGCGGTTCGAAGAATCGCCACGACTCCAGCCGCAGCACGTTGGTCGCTGAGAGGCGCCAGGTGGAGGGTGGCGGTGGAGGCGGTGGCGACGGCGCTTTCGCGGCCGGTTGCGCCGGACGCCGCTGCTTGGGCCCACGCCGGGGTCGAGCCGACGGCCATCAGCGCTCCCGTCACGA
Source organism: uncultured Acidobacteriota bacterium (assembly GCA_963814395.1). Lineage (GTDB taxonomy): Bacteria > Acidobacteriota > Vicinamibacteria > Vicinamibacterales > UBA2999 > CADEFD01. The sequence continues at coordinate 113,563 of CAWFCS010000010.1, read as the reverse complement.
GGGCCACGCGGGCAGCCCAGTGGCCGCAGGCCAAGACGCGCACTGAGACCCGCATGTCAGGGCACCGGCGCCGTATCCGGCACATGGCACTGCCGGCAACGGACCCGTTCGGGGTGGGTCGTGCGGATCTCGGCGCGCGCGCCCGGGCCGGCATGACACGCCAGACACTCGCCCCGCAGTTGCAGGGTGTGGGGAATCGTGGGCGGCGCGCCCGGGGTGGCGCGGCGGCCACGCCACGGGCCTTGCGCGAGTCCGGTGAAGCGTGAATCGATGAACCTCGCCTGCGTCGCGACCGGCGCGTGGCATTGCCGGCAGCGGCGCATCGCCCCCGACGCGGCGGCGGCGCCGTGCGGTGAGGCGGGCGCGACACCCACACCGGCGATCGCCGAGCCGTCGGCGTCGTGGCAGGTCACGCACGTGCCGATTGTCGCGTCGTGCGGAATGGTCGGGGGCGCGCCGTCGTAGGCGCGCCCGAGCGCCCGCTCCCCGGTCGCACGTGGCACCGCGCCAACGGCCTCCCCGCCGGCGCAGCCGGCGGCCGCCACGGCGCAGGCCAGCGCCACCACCGCCGCGGACCCTACACGCGTTCGAGGCGGACGGCGCATTTCTTGTAGTCCGGCTGCTTGCTGATGTTGTCCATGGCGTCGAGCGTCACCAGATTGATCAGCAACGACTCGTCGAAGAACGGCACGAAGAGCGTGCCGCGCGGCGGGCGTCCGCGGCCGTCCACCTCCACCGGCAGCTCGAGGCTGCCACGGCGGCTCACCACCTTCACCCGGTCGCCCTTCTTCACGCCGAACTGGTCGGCATCGGCGCGGTTCATCTCCACGTATGCGGCGGGTACCGCCTGATGAAGCTGCGGAATGCGACGGGTCATCGAGCCGCTGTGCCAGTGCTCCAGCACGCGTCCGGTCGAGAGCCACAGCGGATACTCCGCATCGGGTGACTCGGCCGGCGGATGGTACGGCCGCAGGAAGAACGCCGCCTTCTCGCCGTAGCCGACGGCCTTGTAGAAGTGCGCGCCGGTGGCCTTCGTCACGTACGGGTCGTAGCCGGCGGTGTAGCGATACGGCGTCTCCTTCCCGTTCACCACCGGCCACAACATCCCGCGCGTGCTCTTCAGCTGCTGGTAACTCGCGAGGTCCTTGCCGTGCCCGAGCCCGAACGAGCGGTACTCCTCGAACATCGGCTCGTGCCAGTTGTCGTCGGGCCAGGGGAAGAGGTGGCCCATGCCCATGCGCTTCGCCACCTGGATGACCTGCCAGGCGTCTTCGCGCGCTTCGCCCGGCGGGTCGACCATCTTGTTCCACTGCTGCGTGCGGCGCTCGGTGTTGCCGTACACACCTTCACGCTCGACCCACGCCGCGGCTGGAAGTATGAGGTCGGCCATCGCGGTCGTGGGCGTCGGGTAGATGTCGCTCACCACGATGAAACGTCCGTCGTCGGGCGTGCGGTCGAAGCGCGACCGGTTGGGCAGCGTGACCCACGGATTGGTGGTCTGGATCCACAGCGCCTTGACGTCGCCACGTTTGAGGGCCCGGAACAAGTCCACCGCGTGATAGCCGGGCGTCGCCGGAATCGTTCCGGCCGGCAGCTTCCAGATCCGCTCCGCCTCGGCGCGGTGCTCGGGGTTGGTCACGACCATGTCGGCCGGCAGCCGGTTGTTCGACGTGCCCACCTCGCGCGCGGTGCCACAGGCGCTCGGCTGCCCGGTGAGGCTCAGGGGATTCGAACCTGGCCGGCAGATCTTGCCGGTGATGAGGTGCAGGTCCGTGATGAGGTTGTTCATCCACGTGCCGCGCACGTGCTGGTTGACACCCATGCACCACAGGCTCACGGTGCCGCGCGACAGATCCCCGTAGATGTTGGCCAGCGCGGTGATCTGTTCGACCGGCACACCCGTGATGTCGCGCACGCGCTCGGGCGTGTAGTCGGCGAGGAAGGTGCGCAGTTCGTCGAGCGAACTCGGTCGCGCGACGTCTTCGAACGTATAGCGTTCGGCCTGCTGGTCGAAGCAGCCGTAGCCGATGATCTTCACGTCTTCGATGCCGCGGCGGAACACGACGTTCTCGTCGATGAACGACTGCTGGATGCGTCCCGACGCCACGAGCAGGTGCAGGATGCCGTTGGCGAGCGCCAGGTCGGTGCCGGGCTTGAACAGCACGTGCAGGTCGGAATAGTCGGTCGTGGGCGTACGGCGTGTCGCGATGTCGACGATGCGAGTGGAAGGCTTCTGGCGCTTCGTCTCGAGCATCCGGCTGAAGAGCACCGGGTGCATCTCGGCCATGTTGTTGCCCCAGAGCACGAAGTCGTCGGCGGCGTCGAGGTCCTGGTAGCAGCCCATCGGCTCGTCGCTCTGGAACTGCGTGATGAAGCCCGATACGGCGCTGGCCATGCATAGGCGCGCGTTGGGCTCGAGGTTGTTGCTGCGCAGCCCCCCCTTGACCCATTTCAGCGCGGCGTAGCCGTCGAACACGGTCCACTGTCCCGACCCGTACATCGCCACGGCCTCCGGACCGTGCTGCTTCAACGTGTCGCCGAATTTCGTGGCGATGAGGTCGAGCGCTTCGTCCCACGTGATGCGGGCGAAGGAGCCGTCGGGCTGGCGCCGCTGCGGGTAGAGCAGCCGATCGGCGCCGTAGAGCAGCCCGGGCAGGTGGTAGCCCTTCACGCACAGCAGGCCCTTGTTCACCGGGCTGGCGTCGTCGCCGCGCACGGCCACGACGCGGCCCTGCTCCACGCCCACCATCACGCCGCAGCCGGTGCCGCAGAAGCGGCAGGGCGCCTTGTCCCACGCCACCGATGCGCGATCGACCGGCGCGGTGTTGCCGAGACGCGCCGCCTCTTCCTTGTCGGCGCAGGAGTAGGCCGCCACCAGCGGCGCGGCCACACCGGCCATCTTCAGAAACGTGCGACGGCCCACCCGCGTGATCATCGCTCCTGCCTCGTCTGACCGTACTTGCGCTGCATCTCGCGATTGATGGCGTCGGCCTGCTCGTCGGCGCCCTTCAGCAGCCACTGGTGCTCGGGCCGGTTCAGGATTTCGTCGATCACCTGATTGGCGCGGCGCGCCTGCTCGCCGCGCCCGGTGCGTAGGGCCGCGGCCGTGATCTCACGCGCCTCCGGAATCAGCTCCATGTAGAAGCGTTCGGCCACCTCGAACATGCCGTGCCACTGCGTGTAGTCGGGCGCCATCATCGAGGCGCCCATCCGCGCGCGTCGCCCCTCGTGGTGCCAGAGGTAGTACCACGTCCACTCGATCTTCTCGTCGTACTGCGTCTTGGTGAGCATGCCGTTGGCCGCCAGCGCGCTCATGATGGCCTGCCCCGGCTTGGCGAACTTCTCGTTGAAGTTGATGACCACGTCGTCGTACTGCTTGTAGAACAGATTGATGTGGTCGGGCGTGTGGCAGGTGGAGCACACCTGCTTCATGCGGTTGCGCTTCGCCTCGGCGGTGTCGGCGATGGCGGCCCGCCGCTTCTCCGGATCGGTCTCGGTCACCACCGCGTGATTGGCGTCGGTATCCATCACCAGGCTCACGGGCGGCCGGTTGGTCCACGAGATGCGCTCGCCCGGGTCGTGCGTGATCTTCATGCCGTTCCGCATGTTCGCGCTCATGTGGCAGGTCGCACACGTGGGTGCGGCACTGTAGTCCTTCCCCACCACCCAGGGCTTCGCGTCGAGGTTCATCTCGCCGATGAGATCGCGGAAGGCCACGCCGTGTTTCGACTCGTCGTAGATCTCTTTCTGCGGATGGTCGGGCCCCAGGTGGCACTTACCGCAGTTCTCGGGCTGACGCGCCCGCCGGGCCGAGAAGTCGTGCCGGCTGTGGCAGGCCGAGCACGAACCGGTGGAGCCGTCGAGATTGAGGCGGCCGATGCCGGTGTTGGGCCAGCTCGTGCTGCTGAAGAGCGGTTTGCCGCTTTCGTTGCGCACGATGCGGCTGACCGCGTCGAGGTTGGTGGGCTGGCCACGTTCGTCGGGCTTGAGGTCGCGCATCGTCACGAGGCCGCCGTCGTTGGCCTGGAAGGCCACGAGCGATCCGTGACATTGCTGACAGCCCGAGTTGGCCGGTGCGAGTCCGTTCACCGCCGTGATGGCCTTGCCCGGCGTGGGCGAATGCGGACTGAACGACACCCGCGAGCCCTCCACCGTCTCGGCCAGGAAGTTGTCGAGCGACGCCAGGATGTTCCCGGCCTTGGCATGATGGCTGGCCGAGAACTCGGCCGACTCGGCGGGATGGCAGCGGGCGCAGTCGCGGGGGGTGACGATGGTGGCGATCTGCTGGCCGTAGTGACTGAAGACGTCGGCGTCCTTGGCCTCGGCCTTGTGGCAGTCCACGCAGGCGACCCCTTTCTCCGCGTGGGTCGAACCGGTCCAGTGCTCGACGATGCCGGTCGACACCTGGGTGTGGCAGTCGACACATTGTCGCGAGGCCGCCGGGGTGACGACCGCCGCCCGCGCATCGCCGGCTTCGTGCCGCCGGCGCGACACCTCGAGCCATTGCACCGCCACGAGCGAGAGCAGGAACAGCAATCCCAGGCCGCCAATGACCCAGCGTTTCTGATCGAGTGTCATGCCATCCTCAATGCGCCACGAGCGCTTCCCACATGGTGAGTCCCATGATGGCGAGCGCGCCGATCACGCCAATCCACACGCTGATCTCGGCGTACTTGAAACGCCGCACCAGCCAGTCGTCGATGAACGGCCAGAAGAACATCACGAACACGATGAAACCCTGAGTCAACATGGCCGTCGTGCCGGAGAAGAGCTTCAACCACCGGAACGCCACATAGAAGAACCACTCGGGCTTGATCACTTCCGGGGTGATCTGGGGGTTGGCGCGGGGACCCATCTCGACCGGCACCAGCGTGGCCAGCGTGCTCAGCAGAATCATGAGCGTGAGGCCGATGATCAGTTCGGTGTAGAAGTGCTCGGGAAAGAAGTTGAAGTGCTTGGCCGGCGCCGCGTCTTCCCCGGCGAATGTCAGCTCGGTCACGCCCAGGAGCCGCACCATGCCGATGTGCATCATCAGCACCAGGATGAGCAGCACCGGCAGCACCGCCGCGTGCAGGATGAAGAAGCGCGAGAGCGTGCGGTCGTTGTAGGTGTCGCCGCCGAGCAGCACCTGTTTCATGAGCGGCCCGACGATCGGCACCGTATCGGAGATGTTGGCGCCTACCGTGGCGCCCCAGTAGCTCAGTTGCTCGAACACCAGGCTGTAGCCCGTGAAGCCGATGAGCAGCGTGCACACGAGGATGGTCATGCCGATCATCCAGTTGAGTTCGCGCGGCTTGCGATAGGCGCCAGTGAAGAACACGCGCATCTGGTGCAGGACGACGGCGGCGATCATCAGCGTGGCGCCCCATTTGTGCAGGCCGCGCAGATACCAGCCGAACGCCGCGTCTTCGGTGATGTAGCGCACCGATTCGTAGGCCGTGGCCGGCGCCGGCTGGTAATAGAACGCCAGCAGCACGCCGGTGACGATCTGCACGACGAACAGGTAGGCGGGCGTGCCGCCGAGCGCGAACCACCAGCGCTTCATGTGATACGGCACCGGTTCGTTGGACATGGCCGCCAGGCCGTCCACCGAAATCGGCACGCGTTCGCCGATCCAGCCGCGCACGTCGCTCACGCCGGCCTCCCTGAAGAACCGGGCCTCTGGGCTTGGGACCCGGGGCTGACGTTGGTGCGCGCCTGAACACACCCCAGACACGGATCGTGGCCAGGACCAGCGGGCCCGGTCGTTTCCACGAGGCCAGCCACGTCGCCCATCGACATCTGCTCGCGCGGCACGTAGATGTAGAGCAGGCCCTTCTCGACCCCGAGCGTGTAGCGGGGCAGCGACTGGCCCGCATCGCCGGGCGGGCCGCCCGTCGCCACCCCCTCGGTGTTGAACGTGCCGTTGTGGCAGGGGCAGAAGTAGCGGTCGTTCTGCGGCTCCCACTTCACCTGGCAGCCCAGGTGCGGACAGGTGCTGGACAGCGCGATGAAGTCGGCCGCCACGCCGGCGCTACCGCGCCGTGTGATGTTGACCGTGCGTCCTTCGGGCGTGCGGTAGAGCACGGTGTCGCCCGCGCGCAGGTCGGCGAGACGCGCCACGAAGAGCTGGTGCATCTGGCCCGCTCGCGCCGGCAGCATGAAGCGTCCGCTCACCCATGCGAACATGCCGTATCCGCCGGCGAGCCCGGCGACCAGGGCGACCCTGGACGTGATCCACAGCAGCGCGCGCCGGGACACGGGCACGACGGGGTCATGGGCGTCAGACGCTGGCGGCTGAGTGTCGTGGGCCATCGGCATCGGCCTCAGAAGGGCGAAAAGCCCTGACTCGGAAAGCGGGTCATGGTGTGGAGGTGGTAGAGTGGCGGGCCGTAGGCCAGCGCGATGAGCACCACGGCCACCACCGTCCACAGGCCGAAGCGGTCCCACAACGACGGCCCGGGCGTGGGCGCGACCCGTGATTCCGCATATTCGAACGGCTCGCGCACGCCGACCGGCGAGACCAGCATCGACCCGACGACGACCCCCACGTAGCACAGCGCCGACACGAACAGAATCACGCCGCCCACCGCCGACAGGTTCACGAGCGGCACCCACGCCTGTGCGGCCGCCACGCCCTGGAACTCGCCGGTGTAGACGCGGCGCGGCATGCCCATCAGCCCGGCGATGTGGCTCGGAATGCTGAAGCACTGCATGCCGACGAACCACAGGTACGGCTGCACGGTGGCGAGGCGCGGGAAGGCGATGGCGCGGCCGGTGAGACGCGGCACCATCCAGTAGGTGCTGCCCATGAACGTGAGCGCCACGGCCGTGCCCACGGTGAGATGGAAGTGACCCTGAATCCACGCCGTGTTGTGCACCATCGCGTTCATGGCGTAGGCGGCGTTGATGGCGCCGCCGAAGCCGCCCAGCGCAAAGGTCACCATCGACAACGCCACGCTCGCAAAGAACGGGTCGCGCCAGGGCAGCACCCGGATCCAGCCGAAGAGACCAGTGCCGCCGCGCGCGCGTCCGGCCTGTTCGAGCGATGCAATCACGGTGAAGGCCGTGACCAGGCTGGGAAACATGATGGCGTAGGTGGTGAAGGTGTGCACCAGCTTCCAGCCGCTGGCGATGCCAGGGTCGGTGAACTGGTGGTGCAAGCCGACGGGGGTCGAGAACAGGATGAATTGCACGAACACCACCCGCGTGATCGCATCGCTGAAGAGCGTGCCGCCAGCGATCTTCGGAATCACGGTGTACCAGAGCATGTAGGCCGGCAGCAGCCAGAAGTACGTGAGCGGGTGGCCGAACCACCAGAAATACGTGCGCGCCACGATCGGGTCGATGCGGGCCACGAGTCCAAGTGACCACGGCAGGATGAAGACCAGCACCTCCACGGCGAGGCCCGCCGTCGCCAGCACCCAGATGGCCACCGTGGTGAGCATGCCGTGCATGGCCAGCGGCACGCGGTCCGTGGGATGGGTTCGTCGCCAGGCGCGGAAGCTCCAGATCATCACGCCGCACCAGATCCACGAGCCCACGATGAGCAGGGTGGCGCCGATGTAGAACGCCGGATGCGCGAGCAGCGGCGGATAGAACGTGTAGAGCACGGTGCTCGTGCCCGAGAGGATGGCCAGCGTGGTGATGACCGTGCCGGTGAGCGCGACCCAGAAGCCCGCCCACGCCCAGGCCATGCCCGCAACGCGGCCGAGGGTGGTCTCGGTCACGAGATAGCCAAGCGCCATGATGAAGAACGTGGTGAAGACGAGCGCCTCGAGCACGCCGTGCGCGGTGACCGACAGGTAGTAGAGGCGGGCGGTGCCGAAGGGCAGCTCGACGCCAGCGCGGGCCAGCGCCTGCATCACCGCCATCATGGCGCCGAGGGCAAAGGCCACGATGGCCACGGCGAGGTTGCTGAGGACGAGCCGGGTGGCCACGATCACCGGGGCGCCTCCACCACGATGGCGCCCTGCATCAGGTGATGCGCGAGGCCGCAGTACTCGTTGCAGACGACGAGGTATTCACCAGGTGTGTCGAAGGTGGTCGTAGCCTGGCTCACATAGCCAGGCGCCACCGTGAGATTGACGTTCGTGCCCACGATGTGGAAGCCGTGCAGCACGTCGGGGCTCGTGATCCGGAACGTCACGGGCACACCGGCGGGCACGCGCACCCGCGACGGCCGGAAGACGTAGAACTCGGCGCGCATCGTCACCGTGACCGAGCCGTCGGCAGCCGTCATCACGCCGGGAGTTGCGAACTCGCCCTGTACCGTCAGGGTCTCGGGGTTCACGGTCTCGGTATGGCTGGGCGGATGCGCCGCTCCGCTCACCGCCGTGGCCACGATGGCGCCGGTGAAGAGCGCGAGCATGCCGGTGGCCGCCCACATCCAGTAGCGTTCGTAGCGGTCGACGTGCATCGGCGTCCTACGGGGTGTTACGGGGCAGGAAGAGGCCGAAGAAGAACAGGAGCCAGCCCACCACAACGAGGCCGCCGAAAGTAGCCACGATGTAGAGCGTGCCGCGCGGGTGGTCGGAAGGCGTAGGAGGGATCATGGCACAGCGTGGCTGTGCACGCCTAGAGCAAGATTGGTTCCGGGCGCGCCGTCGCCCTATCCCCCGCCAATCGCGCGACATGGCGCCGCGATGGGGAAGAATTCCCCGGCGGCCGGGAATAGCCCGCGGCGGGCTGGCTGAGCGGGCCTAGTTCGAGAACGCCGCGATGCCGGTCTGGGCCCGGCCCAGGATGAGCGCGTGGATGTCGTGGGTGCCTTCGTAGGTGTTCACGACTTCCAGGTTCACCAGGTGGCGGATCACGCCGAACTCGTCGACGATGCCGTTGCCGCCCATCATGTCGCGGGCCAGACGCGCGATGTCGAGCGCCTTGCCGCACGAGTTGCGCTTGAGCAGCGAGGTGATCTCGGGCGCCGCCGTGCCTTCGTCCTTCATGCGGCCGAGGCGCAGCACCGCCTGCAGCCCAATCGTGATCTCGGTCTGCATGTCGGCGAGCTTCTTCTGAATCAACTGGTTTGCCGCCAGGGGCCGGCCGAACTGCTTGCGGTCCATCACGTAGTCGCGGGCCTTGAACCAGCAGTCTTCGGCCGCGCCGAGCGCGCCCCAGGCAATGCCGTAGCGCGCGCTGTTCAGACAGGTGAACGGCCCCTTCAACCCGCGAATGTCGGGGAAGGCGTTTTCCTCCGGACAGAACACGTTGTCCATCACGATCTCGCCAGTGAGGCTCGTGCGCAGGCCCACCTTGCCGTGCGTGGGCGGCGCGCTGACAGGCCCTTCATGCCCTTGTCGAGCACGAAGCCGCGGATGGCGTCGTGGTCGTCCTTGGCCCACACGATGAACACGTCGGCAATCGGGCTGTTCGAAATCCACGCCTTGTTGCCGGTGAGCGCGTAGCCGCCGTCCACCGCCTTCGCCCGCGTGGTCATGCTGCCAGGGTCGGAGCCCGAATTGGGCTCGGTCAGGCCGAAGCAGCCGATCCACTCGCCGGTGGCGAGCTTCGGCAGGTACTTCCGCTTCTGCGCCTCGGTGCCGAACTCGTTGATGGGCACCATGACGAGCGAGCTCTGCACGCTCATCATCGAGCGGAAGCCCGAGTCGACGCGCTCCACCTCGCGCGCCACCAGGCCGTAGCTCACGTAGTTGAGCCCCGCGCCGCCGTACGCTTCGGGAATCACGATGCCGAGCATGTCGAGCGCGCCCAGCTCGCTGAAGATCGACGGGTCGGGACGCTCGTGGCGGAACATCTCGAGCACACGCGGGGCCAGCTTTTCCTGGCAGTAGGCGCGCGCGGTGTCGCGCACCATGCGCTCTTCGCCGCTCAGTTGCTGATCGAGGAGCAGCGGATCGCTCCAGTGGAACCTGGTGTCGTTGGTGGTGGCCATGGTGTGGTCGGCTCTCGCGGCGACCGGTCTGCGAACCGGTCTGGCGGCGGCGCCGCCCCGATGATGCCACGAAACCGGCCCGACGCAGACGGGGGCTACGGCCGCACGTTGGTGACCACGTCCACCATCGTGAACTCGCCGTAGGCATACTCGCCCTCGGGCGGATGCCAGCGCGCTTCACCGTAGCCAGCCAACCGCAATGGGCCGAAGGCGCGGTAGTCGCGCACCGGTGTCGAGAACCGCATGGGCGTGAAGGTGCCCTCCGCCGAACGGGCGCGATCGTCGGAGATGAAGTTCACGAGATAGCCGCCGGCGTCGAAGAGAAGGGTGGCGGCAATCGTATGGCCGCGATGCGCGAAGCGGGCGCGGGCGGTGGTGGCATCCACGGCGTCCCACGCAATCTCCGGTCCAATGAGCGTGCCCGGCGCCAGCAGGCACATGTCGTTGAAGAGCGTGACGGTTTCGGCCCGGTCCATGGCCTCGCCGCTCGCGTCTTCGATGGGCACGAGGCCGGCCACCGTCACCTGCATGCGCGCGTGCCCGTCGATCAGCCGGTGGAACGCGTCCACCGGCACAGTGAACAGACTTGCCCGCATCAGGAAGAGCCGCGTCGGCTGGTCGGCGAAACTCTGCTGCTCGGCCGTGAAGGGCATCCAGCGGGCCGCCGGGCCGCTCCGGATGCGTCCGGTGAAACGGACCCGGTAGTTGCGCACGCGTGGCTGCCCCACTGCTCCGGTCACGCGCAGATAGCGCCGCACGGGATCGGGGAGCCGCGCCAGGTCGCTTTCGGTGACGACCGGCGTCTCGCCCGCCCGCGCCAGGCCGGCGGCGACATCCCGCACGTACTGGGCGTGAAAGCTGGCTGGCCCCTCGGTGAGCCAGCCGTGGGCCACGACCACGAGCAGCAGCACGTTGGCGGCGGTGCCGGCCCATGCATCGCGCCACGCCGACACGATGACCACCTGCGACACCATCAGCGCCACGGTACCCAAGAGCCAGTAGCCGCGCGTGCCGATGGCCAGCATCGCCGCCGTGGCCACCACGAGCACCGCGCCGAGCAGCCACGCCAGACCCCACCCTCGGGAGATAGGCTGCGTAAGCTGCGGCAGGTCGGCCAGACCACACGCCTTGGCCACACCCATCAGGTGAATCAGGCCGTGGACGGCGAGCACGGCAACGAGGGCCCAGCGCATGATCCGCTCGTTCGATTGACTACGTGCGGTCAGGGGCCGGCACGGCCGCCACCGGCGGCGGCATCCGTCCGCCGGCGTGGCGCACGCCCCACTCCACCATGGCCCGCATCATCGGGCGCAGGTCCTCGCCCTTCTCGGTGAGCGTGTATTCCTCCCGAGGCGGCCGATCGCTGTATCTGGTAGCCCGCGCGATCCCTTTGGCGCGCAGGCGCTTCAGGCGCTCCGACAGGATGTTGGTGGGAATGCCCTCGGACGAGGCGGCGAACTCGGCAAAGCGGCGCTTGCCGCGCATCAGGTCGCGCACCACCAGCAGCGACCAGCGGTCGCCGAGCACGTCGAGCGTGCACGACACGGGGCAGCGCGAGCGGCGCGGGCCGGTCATGGCCGGAGCCTACCGGATCTGCCCGGCCGGCGCCAGTCACTTGCACACTGCAAGTGACTCATCTCGCCTCCCTGGTCATGCCCTTCCGGTCCGCTGGGAGTTGCGGCCGGGCAGCGAGCTCTTCGTCGTCTACACCGACGACTACGACACCGAGGCCCGGCCCAGCGTGACGCCGCTCCGCAACCGCGCCTTCGTCGGGAAGGTCAATCGCCTGTTCCGGCCGTAGGGCGCGACGCAAGCGCGTAGACCCCGGCCTCGAGCATGGTGGCGTAGCCCTCGGCCACGAGCGCGCGGTTGCCCAGGCCCGCATCGGCGCGCGACAACCCGGTGACGCGGGCCAGTTCGCCGCGCACCGTAAGGCCCGCCCCATCGAGAAAGCAGCGCGCGATCTCGCGCAGGGCCGTGGCCCGGCTCACGCGACGCGTCAGATCATCGGGGAACCGGCCGATGCCGAGGGTGTAGATGTAGGTGAACTTCGGCTCGTAGTAGACCGCGCTCGGCACGACCAGCATCGCCGCCTGCAGTTCGTCGAGCGCGCGCGTGAAGGCGCTGCGGTCCTTCATGCCGGCGTCGGCGCGCAGGTCGGCGGTGCTCGATTCCCACTCCCGCCGCAGCACGCGCAGCAGTTTGCGCGCGTCGGCGCTGAGCCGCGCGGCCTCATCGGCGCGACGCACGCCCCACACGGCGTGGAAATGCGGAATCATGCGCGGCGCCAGGAACAGCGCCTTGCCGCGCGCCAGCTTGGCGTAGTAGACCTTGCCGCGATTGACGAGTTCGTCCTTGAGCACCCACGTGAGCGACGCCTCGGGGTCCTTCTGCACGTTGCGCGGCATCACCGCGTCGCGCCGCCCGCACACGGCCACGTAGAGCGACGGACCGGGCCGGCGCGAATCGGTGAGACAGGCACTGAACCCGACCTGGTCGATGAACCGCTCGGCGTCGTGCGCCGTCGCGACCTGACGCGCACCTTCGCGCCGCCAGCACGCGTCGCGGTGTTCATCGGTGTCGGGGGCCAGCTGCGGCGGGGCTCTCATGCGGTCTGGCGCGGCCAGCGCCGTGCAGCCACACGCTAACACGCCTTCCAGGGCGCTTGCGATGTGCCCAGAGACACGACGAGGCCGGCGGACCCTCACGGCGGCCCGCCGACCTCATCGCGATCCGTCAGGGTGACGCGCGCTAGAAGCGCACGCGCACGCCGCCCCAGAACTGGTAGTTGTTGTCGACTTCGTCGATGCCGTCGAAGAACAGACGGCCTTCGAGCAGGAAGTAGACCGGGAAGCGGGCGCGATCGGCAATCGGCAGGCCGACATGCACGAGCGCACCGGGGGTGAACGTGTCGCTGCGGGTCACGTCCCACAGCGTGAGGCCGCCGCCAACGAAGGCCCGGCCGATGTATTTGTTGGCTTCGACATCGACGAAGAGCTGGTGCTCTCGCACCTTCTCATCCTTGTCCACCAGGCTGAGGGCCACGCCGACCGCTCCGGCCAGCTCCCAGTTGTTCGCGTAGCGCTTCGCGACGCCGAGCTTCACGCCGAACAGCGGCGAGCACTGAGCGAATTCCTCGTCCGACTCGAGCAGGGCGTCGCCATCGAGCGGCCGCGAGCGGCGCTCCTTGCCGAACAGCGCGTCGCCGAAGATGGAGAAGGGGCGAACGGCCGGCGCTGCCACCGGCGCCGGCGGCGGCACCTGCACGGGCGGGTCCGGCGGTGCGGGGGCTGGCGGCGGAGGCACGATCGCCGCGGGTGGCGGCGGGGGCGGAGGTGGCGGTGGAGGCGGCGCGACCATGGCGGCCGCCTGCCGCGGGGCGTCCTGCACGGCCAGGAGCGACACATTGCCGCATTCCTTCGGCACGACGAACGTGTAGGACTTCTCGCTCTCGGTCACCCGGAAGAGGTAGGCGCGGAAGGGCGCTTTGCCCGTCCACCGCACATTGCGGACCACCGTGGGGGCGCCGCCGCCGGGCCGGAACGCCATCCACTCCAACGATTCTCCGGGCTGCACGTCACACTCGATGATCGTGCCTTCCTGCGGCACGGCTTCGCGGCAGGTCGTGCCCGGGTAGGACGCTGCGGCACTGGTGAGCGCAGCGACGACCTCCTCGGAGAGCTGGGGAATGCCGGCTTGGGTGAGGACCTCGCGCAGACCGGTTGCCGTGCGCGCGTCGCCCGGCATCTTCTGCAGACTGGCCACCGTGGTGAGCGGGGTGCGATAGAAGCGGTTGCTGCCACCCAGGCGATTGACATCGCGGACAGCAGCAGCGTTGTCTGCCGGCCGGATGGCCGCCGGAGCAGGGCGCGCGGCCGCGGTTGCCGTGCGCGGCGCGTTGACGGATTGCGGGCCTTGCGCAACCTGTGCGCCGGCCACCGCAGGCGCCAGCAACGCGGCGAGTGCGACGGAAGTGAAGATCTGACTCGACGTGTGGAACATGTCCACCCCCAAACTGGCCGCACCAAGCGTGGTCGCGAGCCACCCGCTGATGTGCAAGGACGGTGCCTGCAGAATTGCCGGGCTTTTCTCCGTTGGCGGCAGACGTTGGGTGGAGGAATACCAAGAACGAGTGGAACAGTGCCACGTCAGGGGAAAGCGAGGTCACGGCCGGACGCGAGCCCGACGTCGCGCGTGCGGCGTTCGGCTGCGTGACGGCCTTCGCATAGGATGACAACGCCGGCCGGTGGCCGGACGAGGGTGACGATGACATCGTTCGACTACGGCCTGGTGCCGCGCGACTATCGCCTTCCTGCCGCCACGCACCTCGGCGCGGTGCGTCTCCAGGTGCGCGACCTGCCACGCTCGCTCGACTACTACACCTCGGCCGTCGGCCTGCGCGTGGTCGAACGCGGAACGAACTCCGCGACGCTGGCCGCCCACGGCGACGATCGGCCGCTCGTGCGCCTGCACGCCAACCCTGCCGCCCAGCCAGTGCCGCGACGCGGCGCCTTTGGGCTGTATCACTTCGCCCTGCTGCTGCCCGATCGGGCGTCGCTCGGACGCTTCGTCACGCACCTGGCCGCGCTGGGCGTGGGCGCCGGCGCCGCAGACCACCTGGTGAGCGAAGCGCTCTATTTGACCGATCCCGACGGCCTGGGCATCGAGGTCTACGCCGATCGCCCGCAGGCGACCTGGCGTCATACGCAGCGCGAGCTGGCCATGGCCAGCGACCCCCTCGACTTCGCCGCCGTGGCGGCAGCCGGCAACGGTGTGCCCTGGACGGGCGCGCCCGCCGGCACCACCATGGGCCATGTCCACTTGCACGTCGGCGATCTCGACGAGGCGCGCCGCTACTACCACGACGCGCTCGGCTTCGACGTCACCGTCTGGAGCTATCCCGGTGCGCTCTTCCTGTCGGCTGGCGGCTACCACCACCATCTCGGCACGAATACCTGGAGCCCAGGTCCCGCGGCCACCGACCAGCAGGCGCGCCTGCTCGACTGGGAACTGCTGGTGCCGCACGCCGAAGATGCTGCGGCCGCCGGACGCAGCCTGGCTGCGGCCGGCTACACCGCCGTGCAGGACGGCGCGACCTGGACGGCCGCGGATCCGTGGGGCACCCGCGTCATCCTGCGCCCCCTGGGCCACGGCTAGTCAGCGCCAGAGCCGCACGCCTACGGTGAGCCGCACGTCACGCGTGCGCTCGCCGACGGCCCTGGCCTGGTCCGCCGTGCCGAAGAAGGCGCGACGCCAGGTGACGCCGACGTAGGGCGCCAGCTCGCGTCTGAACTCGTAGCGCAGGCGAAGACCGGCATCAGCCGTGGACAGCCCGGCGCCCGTGCGTCTCGCGGGGTCGGCCTTTCCGAACAGCTCCACCTCCACGAGCGGCTGCAGGATCAGCCGGTTCGTGACGAGCACGTCGTACTCCGTCTCGAGGCGCAATGCGGTGCGGCCCGTGGCGCCCAGGTAGGCCGTGGCCTCGACGTCGAACCAATAGGGCGCCAGCCCCTGCACGCCCATCGCGGCCCAGGTCTGCGCCGGGCCGGGCCGCACGTCCTGCCGCACGCCGGCCACGACGTCCCACCACCGGAACAAGCGCCGCCCGTAGAGCACGTGCGCCTGCGCATCGGCCACACGTCCAGCGCCGGCTTCGCCCTCGGTGCGAACCCAGAGCCGCTGGCGATCAGTGCCTACCCAGCCGCGCGTGTCCCAGCTCACCGCGCCTGCGGTGCCGCCGCCCTGCCATTCGAGCTGATCGAACAGCACGAAGGTGTTCACGGCGTTGTCGTGCATGGTGTGCCCCATCACCTCGGGGAACGCCGCCGCGCGATCGGCGTCGGTGAGCGGAGGGATGAAGTCGGGCAGAGGCCCGACGGCGACCGGGGCCGCAGGCGCTGTGGGCGCCGGCTGATGCGCCGAGTGATCTTGCGGTGATGGTGCGGGAGCCGGGGTTTGGGCCGGCAACAGCGACGGCCACGCCGCACACGCCACGAACACCCACGTGAGCAGGCGCGTCACGATGCCTGCCCCTCGTCGACGCGCACTTCGCGGAACATGCCGGCCTCCATGTGGAACATCAGGTGGCAGTGGTAGGCCCACCGGCCGAGCGCGTCGGCGGTCACGCGGTAACTGCGCCGGCTGCCCGGCGGCATGTCGATGGTGTGTTTGCGCACCTGGAAGCGGCCCTCGGCGTCTTCGAGATCGCTCCACATGCCGTGCAGGTGGATCGGGTGCGCCATCATCGTGTCGTTCACGAGCACGATGCGCACGCGCTCGCCGTAGGTCAGCCGCAGCGGCGCGGCGTCGGAGAACTTCACGCCGTCGAACGACCACGCAAAGCGCTCCATATGACCGGTGAGATGCAGCTCGATGGTGCGCGAGGGCTCGCGGCCGTCGGGGTCGGCGAACGAACTGAACAGGTCGGCGTAGGCGAGCACGCGGCGGCCGTTCTTGCGCAGGCCGATGCCGGGGTCGTCGAGCTTCGCGGTGGGCGTCATGGTCTGCATGTCAATGAGCGGATTGCCCCGCTCGCTGGCCGGGTGCGTCACGCCGCCGCCGGCCGACGAGGGCATGGCATGGCCCGCGTGAGGGTCGGGCGCAGGGGCCTCGACGGGTGCCGGCATGGTGTGGCCGGCATGTGGGTCGGCCGCTGGCGCCATCGCGCTCATGTCGTGGCCCACGCCGCCGTGACCCATGTCGGCCATGGTCAGCACCGGCCGCGCATCCAGTTCCGGCACCTCCGCGCGCGCGCCGTCGCGCACCGCAAGCGTGCCGGCCGCGTAGCCCGTGCGGTCCATCGGCTGCGCGAAGATGGTGAAGGCCTCGGCCCCGGCCGGCTCGACGATCACGTCGTAGGTTTCGGCCACGGCGATGCGGAACTCGTCCACTTCCACGGGCCGCACGTACATGCCATCCGCCGCCACGACGGTCATCGTCACCCCGGGGATGCGCACGTCGAAATACGACATGCCCGACCCGTTGATGAAGCGCAGCCGCACCTTCTCGCCCGGCGCGAACAGCCCTGTCCAGTTGGCCGCCGGTGGCTGTCCGTTCATCAGATAGGTGTAGGTGCTCCCGGTGACGTCGGCGAGATCCGAGGCGCTCATGCGCATCTCGCCCCAGGCGCGGCGCTCGGCGAGCGTGGCACCGAGCCCGTGCTGGCGCACGTCGCGCAGGAACGTGCCCACGGTGCGCTGCCGGAAGTTGTAGTAGTCGGACTGCTTCTTCAGCTTGCCGAACATGCGGGCCGGGTCTTCATCGGTCCAGTCGGTGAGCATCACCACGTGCTCGCGGTCGTATTCGAACGGCTCGGGGTCGCGCGCCTCGATCACCAGTGGGCCGTAGACGCCGAGCTGCTCCTGATACCCCGAGTGGCTGTGGTACCAATACGTGCCGTTCTGTTTCGGCGTGAAGCGGTACGGATACATCCCACCGGGATGGATGCCTGAGTAGCTGAGCCCCGGCACGCCGTCCATGTTCGCCGGCACGATCAGGCCGTGCCAGTGAATCGAGGTGTCTTCGTCGAGCGCGTTGGCCACCCGCAGGGTGGTGGCCTGACCCTCGCGCAGGCGCAGCAGCGGCCCGGGCATCGAGCCGTTGATGACGCGAGCCGTGCGCGCCCGGCCGGTGATGTTGACGGCCATCTCGCCGATGCGCAGATCGACGTCGGCGCCCGAGAGCACCGCTGGCGTGGACCGCGCCGGGGTCTGCGCCCACGCCGCGCCTCGACGCAGGCCGAAGGTGGCGGCCGCACCGGCCGCGGCGAGCCCTTTCACGAACGTGCGCCGCGACGGCGCGGCGGGCCGCGCGGCGTGCTGACTGATGGTGCCCATGCAACGTTCTCCGTGAAGCACGACGTGCTTCAGCAGACTTCTGGTTGTGACGAACAGGAGGAGGGCGCGAGGACCGCGCTGATGAGGCGGGGATCAGACGCGGAGTACGAGCGGCGTCGGCGGGCGCAGGCGGCGCGAGGCGGCGGTCAGGCGCAGCAGCGCCACGGGCGTGGCGTGCATCGTGCGGAACGGCGCCGGATGGGGGGCGATCGCCCACGCCACAGGGCGCGCGTCGGCGCGAGCACCGGAGGGCGTGACCGTGGCCGCCGTGAGCGTCGGGGCATCGGGGCAGCAACCGTGGTCCGTGGCGCCATCCCCTGGCGCCCATCGAGCCACGCCCGCAGTGGCGGGCAGCGGTTGAGCGGGAGTCTCTGGCGCGGCAGCATGATGATGGGCGTGAGCCGCCGTGCTCGCCGTGGCGCCAGGCGCGGCGGGATCAGCCGCGGTGGCTGGCCCGGACGCCGTCGTCGTCGCGGCCCGAGCGGCGCCGTGACTCATGCCGGGCAGGCACCACGCGGCGCACGCGAGCAGCGCCGTCGGCGTGCCCGACAGCAGCAGCGCCAGCACGCCGCAGACGGCGCGAGTTCCCGAGGCAGTCACTCCTCGAGTATACCTGTCGCGCCCGCCCCGTCGGGGATGGCGTATCCTCAGGCGCACGTCCGACGTGACTCGCGCGAAAGGGACCCGCATGGCCATCACCACGACCGTCAACGGCACGCCGCATTCGCTCGAGGTCGAACCCGACATGCCGCTGCTCTGGGTGCTGCGCGAGCAGCTCGGCCTCACCGGCACGAAATACGGCTGCGGCATCGCCGCGTGCGGCGCCTGCACGGTGCACCTCGACGGGCGCGCGGTGCGCTCGTGCACGCTGCCCACCTCGGCCGCCGAGGGCAAACAGGTCACGACCATCGAGGGTCTGGCTCAGCACGGCACCCTGCACGCGGTGCAGCAGGCCTGGGTGGCGCATCAGGTGCCGCAGTGCGGCTACTGCCAGTCGGGCATGATCATGGCGGTGGCCGGACTGCTCGCCCAGTCGCCGGCGCCGACCGACGACGAGATCGACACGCGGCTCACCAACATCTGCCGGTGCGGCACGTTCGTGCGGGTGCGCGCGGCCATTCACGCCGCCGCCCGCGCCGGAGCCACGTCGTGAACAAGTGGACGCGGCGCGCGTTCATCGGCGCCGGCACCATCACCGGCGGCGGCTTCCTGCTCGGCGTCGCGGGCTTCACCTTCGCGCCGAGCCGCCATTCGCTCGTCGTCCGCCGATGGCGCAGCCAGGGGCCAGCTCACCACCTGGATCACCATCAACCCCGAGAACGTCGTCACGATCCTGATTCCCCACTGCGAGATGGGTCAGGGCACGCCGACCGCATTGGCGATCATGGCGGCCGAGGAACTGGACGCCGACTGGAGCCTCGTGCGCGTGCAGGAAGCGCCGGCCCTCGACGCCTACGCCAACGGCTACATCGTGCGCGCCGCCGGCGGCGACTACGTGCCTGCCGCGCTCGGCCGCGGCCTCGACTACGGCGCCTTCAAGCTGGTCGAGTGGTTCGGCTTCCAGGTCACCGGCGGCTCGACCGCCGTGCGCAGCACCGGCGAGTACGGCATGCGCGTGGCCGGCGCCGCCGCCAAAGAGATGCTGGTGGAGGCCGCGGCCGCGCAGTGGGGCGTGCCGGCAGCCGAGTGTGTGGCCAAGGCGTCGCGGGTCACCCATGCGGCGTCGAATCGCAGCAGCACCTTCGGCGCACTGGCCCAGGCGGCGGCCGGACGGGCCGTGCCCGACCAGCCCCGCGCTCAAGAGCGCCGACAGCTTCACCATCCGCCGCACCTCGCCGCAGCGCCTCGACATCCCGGCCAAAGTCGACGGCAGCGCCGTCTATGCCATCGACTTCAGCACGCCCGGCATGCTCTACGCCGCCATCGAGATGGCGCCGGTCTACGGCGGCACCCTGGTGTCGGTGGACGCGACGCCGGCGGAGTCGATGCCTGGGGTGAAGAAGGTGGTGCTGTTGACCGAGGCCGTGGCGGTCGTGGCCGACAGCTTCTGGCGCGCGCGCCGCGCGTTGGCGGCGCTGTCGCCGCAGTTCAGCGATGCCGGGCATGGCGACGTGTCGACCGAATCGATCTTCGCGGCGTTCGATACCGCGCTCGGAGCGCCGCCGGCGATGCCGAAGGACGCCGCCAAGGTCGTCACCGCCGACTACCGCGCGCCCTTTCTGGCCCACGCCACGATGGAGCCGATGGCCTGCACGGCCAAGGTCGAGAACGGCAAGGCGCAGATCTGGACCGGCGTGCAGGATCCGCTGAACGCGCGCTCGGTGGCCGCCAAGGCCCTCGGCATCGGCACCGACGACGTGCAGCTCACCAACCTGCTGCTCGGCGGCGGCTTCGGCCGGCGCCTGCCCTTCACGTTCGACTACGTCGACCTGGGCGTGCGCGTGGCGCAGGCGATGTCGCCGCTGCCCGTGAAGACCATCTGGACGCGCGAGAACGACCTGCAGCACGACTACTACCGGGGCGCCGCGCTGTCGCGCCACGCCGGCGCGCTCGACGCGAGCGGCGTGCCCCTTGCCGCCCATTCGCACTACACCGGCGGCGGCAACAGCGAAGCGGTGTTCATGCCCTACCGCATTGCCGATATGGAGGCCGACGAGAAGGACGCGACGCATCCGATTCGTCCGGGCCAGTGGCGGTCGGTGCTCAACTCCCAGCACGGCTTCTTCAAGGAGTCGTTCATCGACGAACTGGCGCACGCCGCCGGCACCGACCCGTTCGAGTTCCGGCGCTCGCTGCTGGCGGAACAGCCACGCTTCCTGGCCGCCCTCGAAAAGGCCGCTGCGATGTCGGGCTGGGGCACGCCGCTGCCGCCGGGCGAGGGACGCGGCATCGCCATCTGCGAGAGTTTCGGCACGATCGTGGCGGAAGTGGCCCACGTGGCCGTGTCGGCTGAAGGGCAGCTGAAGGTGAAGCAGGTCTTTGCCGCCGTCGACTGCGGCGACGTGGTGCACCTCGACGGCGCCCTCGCCCAGGTCGAGGGCGGCATCATCTTCGCGCTCTCGGCCGCGCTGCTCAGCGAGATCACCATCGCGGAGGGCCGCGTGGTGCAGACGAACTTCCGCGACTACCCGATGATCCACATCAAGGACGCGCCCACGGTGACGACCGCCTTCCTCCGCTCCGACGCGCCGCTCGGCGGGCTGGGCGAGCCGTGCGTGCCGCCGCTGGCGCCGGCGCTCACCAACGCCATCTTCGCCGCATGCGGCGTGCGAGTGCGCGAGCTGCCCGTTCGGAAGACGCCGCTCACGCGGGCGGTCTGACGCAGACGGTTTTGAGGCACACGCGGTGAATCTGCTCATCGTGGAGCGTCACGAGCTCGACGCCGAGAATCGTGTCACCGTGGCCGGCGTGCGCGCGCGTCACCTGCACGCGGTGCTACGGGCCACCGCCGGGCAGCAGATCCGGATGGGCGTGCTCGACGGGCCGATCGGGGCAGGTGTCATCACCGACATCACGCCGGACACCGCAACGCTCACCTGCACCTTCGACCCTGACGCGCCAGCCGCGCCCGCGGTGGATGTGCTGCTCGCCCTGCCGCGTCCCAAAGTGCTGCGCCGGCTGTGGGCGCAACTGGCCGCCCTCGGAGTGGGACGCATCATGCTGACCAATGCCGCGCGGGTGGAGCGCAACTACTTCGACACGCATGTGATCGAGGCCGCCACCTATCGGCCACTGCTCATCGAGGGGCTGCAGCAGGCGCGCGACACGCGGCTGCCGGTCGTGTCGGTGCACCGGAGCTTCCGGATCCTCATCGAAGACCGTCTCTCGCGCGCTCTCCGACTGCGTCGACGCGGCTCGTCGCCGATCCGTCGGCTGTTGATGCGATCCACGCCCGGCTGACCGTGTCGCCGCCGGGCCGTGTGCTGCTGGCCGTAGGGCCTGAAGGCGGCTGGAACCAGTTCGAACGGGATCTGCTCGCGGCTCACGGTTTCTTCGGCGTGACCCTGGGGGCGCGGACTCTGCGGTCGGATACCGCGCTGGTCGCCCTGCTCGCACTGGTGCACGACGCGCAGTCGTCACGCGCGGCGGTCGCTCAGCACTGAAGAGTCGAGCGGCTCACGACGACAAGCGCGCGCGCCAGCGGGGCTTCGCCCACTCGAGCACCGCGAGCACGAGGGCCGCGCCGGCCACCGTGAGCGCGAGGTCGCCGGCGTGCAGCGGCCCGAAACGGAACAGGTCACGCGCCGACGGCCATAGCTGCGTCAGCGCGAGCATCGCGGTCACCGCCGCCAGCACCCAGCGGAGTGTGGGGTTCGGCCGGGTGAACGCCGTAGCCAGCGAGGCGCTGAACGCGCGGTTCACGAAGATCAGGCTCACGATGGCGCTGACCAGCGAGAAGAACGTGAGCGCGCGCACCTCGGCCACCGGCATGCCGCGGCGCGAGGTCACGACGAAGATGGTGCCCACCAGCAGCAGGACACAGGCGCCCTGCAGAAGGCTCCAGACCACGAGCGGTCGAGAGAACAAGGGCGCGTCGGGCGCGCGCGGGCGGCGGCGCATCACGTCGTCTTCCTCGACCTCCGCCTCGAACACCAGCGAACACACGGGATCGATCACCATCTCGAGGAACGCGATGTGCATCGGCCCGAGCAGGATCGGCAGACCGGTCACGAGGGGCAACAGGGCCAGACCGGCAATGGGCACGTGTACCGCCAGCACGAAGCCCATGGCCTTCCTGAGGTTGTCGTAGATGCGCCGGCCCAACCGGATCGACATGACGATCGAGCCGAAGTCGTCATCGAGCAGCACGATCGCCGAGGCCTCACGCGCCACATCGGTGCCGCGGCCGCCCATGGCGATGCCGATGTGCGCGGCCTTGAGCGAGGGCGCGTCGTTCACCCCGTCGCCGGTCATGGCCACGACCTCGCCGTTGGCCTTGAGCGCGGTGACGATGCGCAGCTTCTGCTCGGGCATGGTCCGCGCGAACACCGTGGTGGCCTTCACCCGATCCGCCAGTTCGGCGTCGCTCATCGCCTCGAGCGCCTCGCCGGTCACGACGACCTCGGCGGCGAGACCAGCCTGACGCGCGATGGCCAGGGCCGTGGCCGGATAGTCGCCGGTGATCATCACCACCCTGATGCCCGCCGATCGGCACTCGGCCACCGCCCCCGGCACGCTGGCCCTCAGGGGATCGGCCAGACCCACGAGGCCCAGCAGCTCGAACGCAAAGCCGTCCTGATCCGCCGGAAGCTCGGAGCCGGTATGGGTGACGCGGGCGACGCCCAGCACGCGCAGTCCGTCGTTGGCCATGGCGTCGCTCGACCGGGTGAGCACCGCCAGGGCGGCAGCGTCGAGGTGACACAAGCCGGCAATCGCCTCCGGTGCCCCCTTGGCGGCCACCACCCACCGGTCTGGCTGGCCGGCCACCTGCCACGCCTGCGACATCGCCAGCAGATGTGGTTGCAGCGGGTAGGTCTTCACGAGCGTCCAGTCGTTGCCGTGCAGGTGTTCGGTGGCCACCAGTTGCTGTTCACCCAGCCCATGAAAGGCCTTCTCCATGGGGTCGAAGGGGTCGGGGGCGCTGGCGAGCAGGCTGTACTCGACCAGGCCGTGGAAGGCGTCGGGCAACGTGGCGCCCGCCACGTTGCGCGGCTGGAACACCGCGTCAGCGACCCGCAGTTCCGCGACCGACATGCGGTTTTCGGTGAGCGTGCCGGTCTTGTCGGTGCACAGCACGGTGGCCGACCCGAGCGCCTCGATGGCCGAGGCGCGGCGCGTGAGCACACGCGCGCGCGAGATGCGCCAGGCGCCCATGGCCATGAACACCGTGAGCACGACCGGGAACTCCTCGGGCAGCATCGACATGCCCAGCGCGATTCCGGCCAGCAGGGCGTCGAGCCACCCGCCGCGCAGCGTGCCGTAGAGCACGACCGCCGCCACGCTCACCAGGCCGCCAACCACGGCAAACATCCTGACGACCCGGCGCGTCTGCGCCTGCAATCTGGGCGGCTCGGTCTCGAGGGCGCTCAGGGTCTGCCCGATCCGGCCAATCTCGCTGCGCACGCCCGTGGCCACCACTTCGGCCAGGCCGGCGCCGCGGACCACGAGCGAACCCGAGAACACGTGCGGCAGGTCGTCACCCCCCGGCCGACGCAGAGCGGCGGAATCGGCGGCGCCACGGGCGATCTTGCGCACCGGCACCGACTCCCCCGTGAGCAGTGACTCGTCGGTCTGCAGGTCGTGGCTCTCGACCAATACGGCGTCCGCCGGCACGCGGTCGCCCTCGGCCAGCACGAGGACATCGCCGCGCACCACGTCACGGCCCGCGATGCGGCGGCGCTCGCCCTCCCGCACCACCAGGGCGCGCGGGCTGGTGAGGTCGCGCAGCGCCTCGAGCACGCGCTCGGTGCGGGCTTCCTGCACCACCGTGATCACGATCGACATGCTGGCGAACACCAGCAGGATGACGGCTTCCTGGCGGTCGCCGAGCACGAGATAGACCACACCGGCCCCGAGCAGCAGCGCCAGCATCGGCTCCCGCACGACCTCCAGCGCGATGCGCCAGGGGGTGCGCCGGGTGGCGCGCGGCAGCTCGTTTGGTCCTTCGACCAGCAGCCTGGCCTGTGCCTCGGCGTCGCTGAGGCCGTGCAGCGCAGTGGCGTTCATGCCATCAGGATGTGCTGGCCCGCCGGCTGACGGGTGTACTCAACAGAACATCGGCGGGCCATCAGAACTGAAGCCGCAGGCCGGCGTTCACGACCCGGCCATCGAGCGGCGCCCAGGCATCCACGGTCCAGCGTCCGTCGGCGCCCTGTGACGGGCGCAGCAGCCGGTCGTGCCGGGTCTGCCGCACATCGGTCAGGTTCTCGCCGTTGATGAATACCCGCACCTTGCCGATGCGTTTCTCGGCGAGCAGGCCCACCACCACGTAGGGCCGTGACACGTCGCGATACGGGTTCACCTCGAGCCGCTGACGGCCGGTGTAGTAGATCTCGAGCCCGACGCGGCCCACGCCCTCCGGCTCCCACATGCCGACCAGGCCTGCGTTGTGCCGCGGTGTGAGCGCCGCGTCCTGCCGGCCGGAGCTGGCCTGCTCGGTGGACCGCACGTAAGTGTAGGTGGAGGTGGCCACGAACGGCCCGCTCCGCGCGGTGGCCAGCAACTCGACGCCCGCGTTGGTCGAGGCCTCGTCCCGATGGAAGAGCACGTATGCCCCGTCGCGCTCGACGGCGATGGGATCGGCCACGCGCGACGCAAAGGCCGTCACCGTGTAGGTGCCTGGTCCCACCGTGCGGGTGAGATCGAGCGAGGCGCTGCGCCCGCGCTCGGCCCTCAGCGGCCGCACGATCTGCAAGGCTGACAGCCCGGCCGCTTCGGTTTCTTCGGTGAGCGGCGTCGAGCCGAAGAAGCCCTGCCCCACCGACACCCGGCTCGTCCACCCGGCCGCCCGCACGAGCGCCGCCAGACGCGGACTCACGAACACGCCGTACTCGTTGTGCCGATCGACGCGGCCGCTCGCCGACATCGAGAGCCACGGTGTCGAGCTCGACGTCATCCTGCACGAACAGCCCAGGCACGTGGTAGGTGTAGCCGAACTGCGGCACGTCGCGTGGGCGTGTAGTCGTCGCGTTCGTAGGCCGCGCCCGCCACCCAGGTGTGCCGTCCCGCTGGCCCCGCGCAGCGCCACTTCGCCAAACGCCGTGTCGTGCGCGTCGCGTTCGCGCGTGGCGCCGAAGCGATGGTCGTGCCGCTGCCACGCCAGCGCGCCACGAGCGGTCACGACGTAGCGTCCCTGCCACAGGGTCTGTGCGGTGGCGCCCACGTCGTAGCGGCGCGTGTCGAGCGCCTCGCCGTAGGGCTGCACCCGTGCCCGGCAACGTGGCGCCGGCGATGGTGCCGCCTTCGCGGTTCTCGTAGGTGAGACCGGCCGTGACGAAGGCCGATCGGCCCTCGCCG
Organism: uncultured Acidobacteriota bacterium; assembly: GCA_963814395.1. Taxonomy (GTDB): domain Bacteria; phylum Acidobacteriota; class Vicinamibacteria; order Vicinamibacterales; family UBA2999; genus CADEFD01. Next base: position 87,898 of record CAWFCS010000010.1, on the reverse strand, counting down.
CCGTCCCAGAACAACCGCGGGCGGACGATGCCGCGCGCGTAGCCGGCCACGTCGGCCCAGCCGTCGCCGTCGACGTCGGTGCGCCTCTGCCCGTGCCCACCGGCCAGGAACGATCCGCTCCAGCCGCCGGAGCCCAGGCGCGACGACAGGAACACCACGCCGTCGGTGGCGCCGAGCGTGGACCCGTTGATGAGCACTTCGCGCACTGGCTCCGCGTCTGGCCGGCGCGAGAGCAGGTTCACCACGCCGCCCATCGCCCCGGCGCCGTAGAGTGCCGAGGCCGAGCCCTTGATCACTTCGACCTGGCCGAGATCCATCGGCGGAATCTGCAGCAGGCCCAGGCCGCCGACCTGCTGGCCGAAGAGCGGCAGGCCGTCGCTGAGAAAGCGCGTGTAGCGGCCCTTCATGCCCTGCACGCGCACGCTGGCCGCGCCGATCGACGGCGACGTGGCCTGCACGCGCAATCCGCCCATTTCGTTGAGCATCATCACGATGTCGCCGGGCGTCATGAGCATCTTCTCTTCGATCTCTTCGCGCCCCAGCACCTCCACGCGCGTCGGCTGGTCTTCGAGCCGCCGGCCGGTGCGCGTGGTGGCCACGACGATCACCTCTTCCTCGACCGTCGGCAGCGGCGTCAGGGTCACGGCGAGCGCGGCGTCGCGTCCAGCCACGATCGTGAGGTCGGCCGTGACATCGGCGAATCCCTCTTTGGACACCGTGAGCTGGAGCAGACCCGGCGCCGCCGGCACCTGCGCGACGCCGCTGGCGTCGGTGACAGCCGTGGCCGCGCCGGCCACGACAGCCGCACCTTCGAGGGGACCGTCGTCGCTGCGCACGTCGATGCGCACGACGGCCTGCGGCGTCTGGGGCGTCTGGGGCCCCTGAAGCGATTGTGGCGGCCGCGCCTCGAGCGCACTGGGCGAGGCGGCCAGGAGTAGCAGCACGAGTCGAGCGGCGAGCGAACGCACGCGGAGCAGGTTAGCGCATCAACGCACCTCGGCGTCGAGGAAGTCGGCCAGACGCGCGAACGGGTCGAAGCCCACCACTCGCGGCGCATCGACCATGACGTTCGAGAGCGCGTTGATGTCGTAGGAGTAGCGCTGGCCATCGCGGTCGTCGACCATGTACTCCACGCCGCCCCCGTCGATCTGCGCCGCGGCCATGATCCGCTCCACGTCGGCAATCACCTCGGGCGGGGGCGTGAAGCCCTCGACCCGCAGGTTGTTCTTCGGCGCGTCGACGGCACACGCGCCGCGCGCCAGCGTCACGCCGTCGGTCGACTGGCAGATATCGGCCGGGCACAGGTTGAAGCTCTCGCCGCTGCTGTAGACATTGATGGCATAGAGAACGCGTCGGCCCAGCACCTCGACGCGCGTGATGGGGCCGTCTCTGGCGGAAATGAACTCCTGCACCAGCGCGGTCTGGTCGAGTCCCAGCTCCACGCGGCCCTCGTCCACCGCCCTCTGCAGATCCTCCGGCGCGTCGTAGCGCACGATGCCGGCGCCGCTGCCGCCGATGTTGGTCTTCACCACCACTGGGACGCGCAGGCCCTGGGCCGCGGCCGGCGCCTCGGACGGGTGGTTGAGGACACGCGTCGCCGGACACGGCAGCTGCAGCGAGCGCAGCAGCGACAGCTGCAGCGCCTTGGAGGTCTCCACGCGGAAGGCGTGCAGACCGGTCACCACGCGCACGCCGAGCTGCTCGAGATGCGCCAGGTCGTTGAGCGTGTAAAGGATGCTGTGGCCGCTGCCACGCAGATACGCGGACGGGCTCATGCGGTTGAGGACCAGCCCGTACTGGCTGCCATCGCCGTTGGTGGCGTCGTAGCGATGGCGCGTCGCGTCGAGCTTCTCGTCGCGCGTGCCCCGGCGATCCAGCTCGGTGAAGAGCGGCCGGAACCAGTCGGGATGTTCGTAGTAGATGCCGATGGGCTGCTGGGGGGATGCGCTCATGAAGGCTCTCGTTTCGACCGTCGTGGTGGCCGGGTCAGGGCGGCCGTGCACTCCTCGACCAGATATCCACGCGAAAACAAGAAGAGGCCCGGAAAGCTGGAAAGCCTTCCGGGCCGGGCACTGCGAACACTTGTTCGTGCGGGGAACTTAGGCGGGCACGACCCAGGAAGACACAGCGCGGCTGTCGGAGGCGACTTCTTCGCAGCGACCACAGGCGCAGGTCGGGACCGCGAACACGATGACGTGCTCATCCCACGCGCGAGGCGACGGTGTCAAGATGTGCGCGCGGCCGGGCGGCCGGCCAGCCGCCAGAACTGCGCTTCACTGAGCAGCGCGATGCGCAGCCCCTTCTCGCGCAGCCGCTTGATCTCGAGCAGCTTCCGCCCGCCGTCCTTGCCCGCGGCCTGCAGCGCGTTCGGCCGTCCGCGCACCACCACCGTCACCTTGGCCGACGCGCCGGCGTGCACGGTGGCGCCGGCCCGGCGCGCCGCCGTCGCCGCCTCGCTGCGGGGCACGCCGAGTGTGCCGGTGAAGGCCAGATGTGCGCCCTTCAGCGATTTCACGGTGCGTCCTTTCAGCGACAGCGCCGGCAGCTCGAGCGCACGGATCAGTTCGTCCGCGCTCTCGTATCGTTTCCGCCGCTCGCCGATGCAGCGATAGACAATCTCCTTCAGGTGGTCGCTGCATGCGAGCGACCTCACCTCGGGCGCGCGCACGCGACGGCCGGCATCGCCCTTCACCAACATGCCGATGAGCTGCCCCACTTGATAGACGTCGTCGCGCGCCTGCCACTTCGGCGCGGCCCCGTCGAAGATGTCGCTCGGCGCCATCAGCGGGTTGAGCGTGCGGGCCGTCACGCCGCGGTGATCGCTCTGCTGCCGCACGATGCCGAAATCCCCGAGCTTGAGGCGATAGCCGTCGCACACGAAGACGTTGAGCGGCGTGAGATCGCGGTGCAGGTGCTGGCCGCGATGCAGCTTCTGCAGGACGTGCAGCACGCCAGCAATTTCGCGGCGCACGGCAGCTTCGGTGAAGCGCTTGCTGCCGCGGGCCAGGAACGCACTCAGGTCGCCGTGGCAGGCGTACTCCATGACCAGGCCGTAGAACAGCCGACCGTCGCCGCCGAAGAACGGGAACGCATCGTAGAGGCGCACCGCGCGCGGGTGATCGTGCAGCAGCTGCCCGAAGTAGGCCTCGCGTAGCCATCCGTCCTGCCGGGTGCTCACCTTGATGCACACGGCCTCGGGCACGCGGTCCGACCCACCCACTCGCGCCGCCAGGAACACCTGGCCGAAGCCGCCTTGCCCGAGCACATGCCCGATGCGGTACGACAGGCCCGACTCGGCGCTCACGACGAGGTCGCCGTGCCCGAGCAGTGCGCCGTGGCGCCTGGTGGAGCGCGCCGATGCGGCACGGGTGGAGGCATTGCTGGAGGCACTACTGGCGTCTTTGCTGGTCGCGCGCGGCATGCGCGGTCAGGATACCCCGGCGCTCAGCGTGCGGCGTCATCATCGGGAGTGAGGTACAACGCTTGAGCCATGCACACTCGCTTTCTGGAGACACCCCGGCCATGAGCGGCACCCTTCGCGTGGCGGCGCGCGCGTTCCTGCTGGCGACGCTGAGCGCGCTGGCCGTGGACGCCCTGTTGGCAACGCTCACCAGACTGATGGCGGTCACCGGCGCTGGCGACAGCACGCCGTGGTGGGTCGCCGCGCGTCTGGTGGAACGTGGACGTTGGGTGGTCGTGGCCGCGTTGCTCGTGGCCGTGACCCGACGGGTCGCATCCCCGGAGGGGCCGACACCGCCCAGTCGCGCCGTCGTATGGCGGTTCGTGGGCATCGCCGTGGCCATTACGCCGCTGCTGTGGATGGCGGCCACGTGGATCGTGCAAGCCACGCTCTTCACGGTGGCGCGCCGCTGGGATGTGGACGGCCAGGTGTTCTTCGCCGCCGGCTACTACGAGAGCCTGCTGCGCGGCTACGCCCCGTGGCTACTCGCCGGCGCAGCGACGATCGCCGCGAGCCGCCATGTGCCGTGACGACGGGCAACGCGGCTGGCAGACGCCTCGGTGGAGGTTCCCGAGCTCGCGGCCGGCGCGAGGCCGGACCGCGTGTCGTGAAGGCGCTGCACACCGGTGTGGCGCGTGAGTCTCAGCACCTGCCCTTCGAGGTCGAGAGGATTGGCCGCCGACGTCTGCTAAGCTCGCCCTTCACACGCATGGCCCCAGTGATCCCCCACCCCTCCGCGATCACGACCTTCCCCACCGAAGCGGCGTTTGCCGCGTGGCTGAAAGCGCACCACGCCAGCGACACCGAGGTCTGGATCAAGGTGCACAAGAAGGGCTCGGGCCTGCCGTCGATCACGACCGCGCAGGCCCTCGACGTGGCCCTGTGCTGGGGCTGGATCGACGGGCTGCGCAAGTCGTTCGACGAGCAGTCGTTCCTGCAACGCTACTCGCCGCGCCGGCCCCGCGGTCTGTGGAGCCAGATCAATCGTGACCACGTGGCGCGCCTCACGGCCGCCGGGCGTATGAGGCCGCAGGGCCAGCGTCAGGTCGACGCGGCCAAGGCCGATGGCCGCTGGGACGCCGCGTATGCGCCGATGCGAAGCGCCTCCGAAGCCACCGTCCCGGAGGATCTCCGGGCCGCCATCGAGGCCGTGCCGCGGGCCCTCGCGACGTTCCGCACCCTCGGCCGCCCCAATCTGTTCGCGCTGACCTTCCGCACCAACAACATGAAGACCGCAGCGGGCCGCGCGAAGAAAGTTCAGGAACTGGTGGCCATGCTGTCGCGCGGTGAGACGATCATCCCGGAGCGGCCGAAGGCCGCGGCCAGGGCGGCCACGAAGGCCACGCCAGTCACGCGCCGATGAGGTGAGGACCGATCGCTACTTCGTCTTCGGCTTCGTGAACCGCACTTCGGTGGCTTCGAGGACCTGTCCACCACGATCGTCGTCTTCCCAGTCGACCGACACAATCGCGCGTTGCCCGATCATGCCGTCGAGTGACGGCAGACGCTCCTTGTCGATGCGGAAGCGGGTGTCCGGTGACAGCAGCACGCGCACCTTGGAGAGGGCCCCGCTTGCCGCGTCTCGCGTCTCGACCACGATGGCGGTGCGCGACACCTCTGTGAGCGTGCCCATCACCACCTTGGATCCGTGTCCGGGATGCGCCTCGGCCACCACTGGTGCGACCGCAAGCACGAGGGTCCACAGCACGACTGTTGTCAGATAGGACCGAGCTGTCATGGTCGTCGCCACCTCGCTTCCTAGCGTAGCGCGAAGCCTCCATCCATCCCGTGATTTCGCGGCTGCACGACGTCGGTCGGGCTTGCGGGCAGGAGCGTATACTTCCCCGCGTTCGACTGGAGGCCGCGACATGACGTCAGCTCGATTCGCGCCACTGCTCCTGCTCCTCTGGGCGGCTGCCGTCGCCATCCCGCTCAGCGCGCAAACGCCCGCGGCCGACCCGTTTGCCCGCGTGAGCTTCCTGGTGGGGCGCTGGGAGGGCACCGCCGAGGGGCAACCTCCACATCGAGGGCTTCGTCAATCAGTACGTCGAAGACCCGGCGTCACCGGCGGGGCGCGTCGCCTTCAATACCGAAACCATCGAAAACATTCCGTCCGGCTGGCGGGCGCGAGAGACCTACGTGGTGCGCGGATTGGATGAATTCGAGGAAGTCTTCGAATTGGCCGAAGCCGGCAAGCCCTTCGAGGTCTACTCGACAAGCCGATTCAAGCGCGTGAGGTGAAGGCATGGAACGGCAGACCCACTGGAACACGGTCTACACCACCAAGGGCGAAGAGCAGGTGAGCTGGTTCGAAGCGCTCCCCGAGCTGTCACTCGAGTTGATGCAGGCCGCTGGACTGACCGCAGACACCTGCGTGCTGGATGTCGGCGGCGGCGATTCGCGCCTGGTCGACGCGCTGGCGGCCCGCGGACTCGATTGCCTGGCCGTGCTCGACATCTCGGGTGCCGCACTGCACCGGGCGCAAGCGCGTCTGGGTGCGCGCGCTTCGGTGCCGACCTGGATCGAGGCGGATGTGGCTGGCGACTGGTCGCTCGAGCCCATGGACATCTGGCACGACCGGGCGGTGTTCCACTTCCTCACCGAACCGGCCGACCGCACACGCTACGTGGAGCACCTGCACCAGACGCTGAAGCCGGGCGGCACCGCGATCGTCGCCACGTTCGCCCTGGACGGACCGGAGAAGTGCAGCGGCCTGCCCGTGGTGCGCTACGACCCCGACGTGCTGGCCGAGACGCTGGGCAGCGATCTCACGCTCGTGGAGACGCGGCGCCACGTGCACACGACGCCGTGGGGCGCGACGCAGTCGTTTCAGTATTGCCGGCTGCACCGCGCGCACTGAACGGCGCTGCGTCGGCATGACTGCAGGGCCGAACTACTCCCAGGTGATTTCCATGCCGAAGAAGTGCAGGAACACCTGGCGCGCCGGCGTGTTCATGCTGACACGGACTGAACTCGTGCCAGCGGTCCATGGTGAGCACCAGATCGCCCTCGGGAATTCGCAGCTTGGCCCCGAAGGTGCCCGTGTTCTTGATTTCGTCCACGTCGATCTCGGCACTGCCTGTGACGGGCCGCACGCGCGTGGCGTCGTTGTCGAGATGATCCCAGCCTTCGGGGTCGTTCAGCCCCCCGACCATGTGCACGCGATTGGCCGCGATCACGAAGTGCCCGTCGTACAGGTCGTGCTGATCGGGCGCGAAGATGTGCACGCCGGCGCCGGGCTGCTGGCGCGGATTGGGCGCCTGTTGTGCCGCGGGTGCCACGCCTGCAATGAGCCAGCCGGCCGTGCCGGCCACCATCGTCGCGACTACGAGTACGCGGTCAACGTCACCTCTCACCGGCAACCCACGCTGCGGTGCCGTACCAGACCACACGCTGCAGGGGTGGCGCGACGGGCGCGCCAGCACTCGCTTGGTCGCCCGTGGCAGCCCTTACATCGCGTGCCGGCTTGGCCGCAGACTGAGGAACACCGCGAAACCGGGCGCCACGCGGCCGTCGTAGCGCGGCGCCAGTTCCGGAGCCAGCACGCTGAGCGACACCGTGCCGCCGATGCCGGGCACGAGGCCATTGGTGGCCCGCCGGTGGCGCACGTAGCCCACCTGCACCTTGCCCACCGTGAGCACCGACCGGGCGTACTCATGCGCGTGCAGGTGATGCGCCGGCATGGCCGCCACTTCGGCGCGCCCGAACCACGTGTGACGCTCCGACATGGTCACGCTCGTCTCGAGCAGCGCGGCACTGGTCGTGGTCTCGAACACGGCGCCCGACACGATGTCGCGCGCGTGATTCACGCCGTAGGCCAGGGTGGTCGCCCAGATGCCGGTTGGTCCGAGCGGTACGTGATACACCGCCGAGGCCGTCACCCGCGTGACGGGATCGGGCGCGCGGGATGGGAACTCGGTGGTGGCGTCGCGCAGGCGTGCCGCGGACACCTGCAGCGCCAGGCGATCGCCGGGCAGGTACGACACCCGCCCTGCCACCGAGTCCAGCGCACCGAGATCGAGCGCGACCCGGCCTTCGTCCGGCGCGCGTCCGTTGAAGGCCGAGAGCTCGGCTTTCCAGCGCTGATTGTGCACGCCGGCCGTGACCAGGCCGAAGGCCACGTGCGTCGCATCCAGCCAGTGATGCGTCAGCGGCCCTACGGGATTGGCGAGCGCCGACACGCGATGGGGAAAACCTGGCGGGCCAAGCGCCGGTTCGCCAGCCAGCCCGGCATACAGCTGCCAGCGCCACGTGCCGCGCACGGGCCGGTCGTAGTCGATCGCGAGCTCCATGAACAGGTCGTGTGGCTGCTGCCGGTCGTGAACGGTGTCGCCGTCGCACACCTCGCCCGTGGCGAGCAGGTTCAGCGACCCGCAACCCGGCACCGTGAACGGCTCGGCGCTGACCATCGTGCGGAGGCCGACCCGGCCGGCGCCGACGTGGCGCCGGGCCATGGCCATGGCCCAGTTGGTGCTGGCGACTTGACGGGTAGCGGCGCCGCCCGTGCGATGGCGATCGCCAGGTTCGTAGAGCGCCTGCACCGACACCGCGCCGTTCAACCGCAGGTCCCACCCGCGCCACGGCCGGTGCGCGCCGTACATGGGCGTGGTCTGCGGCAGCCAGGCCGTGCCGGAGGCCTCGCGCGTGGGGGTCAGCAGCTGCGCGGTCACCGACACGTGCTCGTGCACGTCGGGCGCCGGTGGCGCTTGCGGCTCCTGCGCCGACCCGATCAGCGGCCGCGCCACGACGGCGCCCAGCACCACGAGCATCCGCCAGCGAAGGAAACAGGACACCGCCACTATTGTGCCCCCGCCCGACCCTCGGGACAGGCCCGGACCAGCGCGCCGTGGAGCAGTTGCTCCAGAGGCACCGGGCGGGTAAAATCAGACTTCGCTCGCCCCCCGCCACGAGCACCACTCGGTGGCCCCCTCCAATGCGGACCGACGTGGTATGTCCTTGATTTCCATGAATTTCTGGTGCCGCGTGTGCGTCCTGGCGGGGTTGCTGTCGTGGCTGCAGCCGGCCGGCGCGTTCGCCCAGCCGCGCCCGCCGAATCCTCCTGACGACCGCCCGGCGGAGCCCGTGCCGGAACCCGCGGATCCGATGGCCACCGCACGCCGCCCCTACGCGTCGCTCTTCGGCGGCGCCGTGGTGGAGCGGCAGCCGTCGAACGGACTCCGCTTCACGGGTGCCGTCTTCGGCGTCTACGACGAGAACCTGCTCGCCGAGTTCCTGGCACCCAACACGCCCGAGGTCAGCGGCAGCTACAGCAATCTCGTAGGTGATCTCGACTACGGTCGCCGCACCACGCGGGTGCAGGTGGCCGCCACCGGCGGCGCCAACGCGCGCTACTACACCAACCTCAACAAGTTCGCGGCCAACGACTTCCACGGCGGCGCGGGCGTGGCGGTGCGGCTGAACCGCCTGACCTCGCTCACCGTCAACCAGTCGCTCTCCTACGCGCCGGTCTTCCTGTTCGGTCTGTTCGCAAACGCCCTGCCGGCAACGCTCGGCGCCGTGGACAGCCCCAACTCCGCCTACTTCGTGAACGACGACCGCGCCATCACCACCGACAGCAGCGCGCTCTTCGAACGGCGCTTCGACGCGCGCAATCTGATCTCGGGCAGCGCGAGTTATCGCCGCAGTCACTACACGGTGGTCACGCCCCGGGGCACCGACTTCACGTCGGTCGAAGGCGGCGGCGACTACCGCTATCGCTTCACTCAGAACAGCGACCTGCGCGTGGGCTATTTCTATCGCAAGGCGAATTTCATCGGCACCGAGGCCTTCGGCGGCCAGTTCCCGCGGCCGGCGGAACACAACCTCCACCTCGGCGTCGCCTACCATCCGGCGCTGTCCGAGGAGCGGCGCACGGTGCTCACCTTCGAAGGCGGCACCTCGCTCGTCAACTCGCCGGTCGCGAGCAACCAGTTCCAGCCGCGCCGGCAGGTGCGCCTGGTCGGCGATGCCGCGGTGGCGCACCAGATGGGGCGAGACGTGGCTGCTCGTGGGCGCGTTCAAACGCGGCACGGGTTTCGTGCAAGGCCTTGCCGGCGCCGGTCTTCACCGACGCGGTGTCGCTGACCTCGAGCGGGCTTCTTCAATCGCCGCACCGACCTGCTGACATCGGTCGGCTACTCGAATGGCGAGCCCACCGCTGGTCGGCTCGATCGCCACCTTCTCGACGGCGACCGCGAACGCGCGGCTGCGCGTGGCGCTCACGCCCCGCTGGGCGTTCGTCGGCGAATACCTGTTCTACTACTACGACTTCACCAAGGTGCCGATGCTGGCCGGCGGTCTCGACGCCGCACGTGAAGCGGAGCACACTGCGCGCTGGGCGTCACGATGTGGCTCCCGGTCGGCCGCTGACATGTGCGGCATTGCCGGACTCATCGGCCGCCTGGACCAGCCCAATCGCGCCGCTCTCGACGCGGATGACCGGGGCGCTGGCGCACCGCGGCCCGGACGGCGCCGGCACGTGGGAGAGCCCGCCCGACGATCGCGGCTTCGGCTGCCTGCTCGGCCACCGGCGGCTGGCCATTCTCGACCTGTCCACGGCCGCCGACCAGCCCATGGTCGACACGGCCGGCGGCCACGACGCGGGCCCTCGTCTTCAACGGCGAGATCTACAACTTCAAGGATCTGCGGGCCGATCTCGAGCGCCGGGCGAGACGTTCACGTCGAGCGGCGACACGGCGGTGATGCTGCGCCTGCTGGCGCTGCGACGGACCCGACGCGGTGGCGCGGCTGCGCGGCATGTTCGCCTTCGCCCTGTGGGACGACCGCGCGCCGCCGATCTGCTGCTGGCCCGCGACCCGCTCGGCATCAAGCCGCTCTACGTCTGCCGAACCCCGACCGCGACGGCGCGTGGTCGCTGCTGTTCGCCTCCGAGCTGCGCGCCGTCCTCGCGTCCGGACTGCTGCCGCGCCCGCGCCTCGACCCGCGCGCGGTGGCGTCGATGTCTGTGGAACGGCTTCGTCGTCGGCCCGACGACCGCCGTCGCGGGCGTCGAGAGTCTCGGCCACCGGCGAGCTGCGGGCGTGCGATCGCCGCCGGCCCAGCGCCGCTGCGGCGGCGCTTCTGGACGATTCCGTCAGCCGCGGCAGTCAGCCGCCGATCGGCGAAGAGGAACTGCGCACGTCGTGCACGACAGCGTCGCGCGCCACCTCGATCGTCCGACGTGCCGCTCGGCGTCTTCCTCTCGGGCGGCATCGATTCGAGCGCCGTCGCGGCGCTGGCGCAGCGCGCGCACGGCGCGCCGGTCCACACCTTCACGCTCAGCTTCGACGAGCAGCGACTTCAACGAAGGCGAGTTCGCGCGCACGGTGGCCACGGCGATCGGCACCGAGCATCGCGACATCCGGCTCACCGAGGCGTTCTTCGCGTCGGCCCTCGACACCGCCATCGACACGCTCGATCAGCCGACGTTCGACGGGCTGAACTCGTACTACATCTCGCGCGCCGTGCGCGAGGCCGGACTGACCGTGGCGCTCGTCGGCACGGGCGGCGACGAGCTGTTCGGCGGCTATCCGACCTTCCGCGTCATGCCGACGCTGCAGCGTGGGCGCGGCGCACGGCCTGGCTGTCCCGGCCCGGTGCTGCACCGGCTCGCGGCGCGGCTGGCCAGCCGCGTGCTGGCGGGCTCCGGCCGCGCGATCGCCACCGCAGACGCGCTGGGCGAAGCTGCCCGACATGGTGCGCAGCAGGCGACGATCCTCACCGCGCTGTATCAGCTGGCCTACGCGCTCTTCCTGCCGAGTTCCAGGCGCGGCTGCTCGGCGGGCCGGTCGCGTCCGGGCATGGACGTACGGGCTGACCCGCGAGTTGGCGCGCGCAGCTCGAGCGCGGAAGTCGCAGGGCGATCGCGCCCGGTCGCGGCCGTCGCGGCACTCGAGCAGCGGCTCTTCCTCGGCGAGCGGCTGCTGCGCGACACCGATGCCGCGAGCATGGCGGTGTCGCTCGAGACGCGTCTGCCGCTCGTCGACAGCGTGGTCGTCGACGCCGTCAACCGGCTGCCCGACGAGGCGCGCTTCGCACCGCTCGGCCGCAAGCAGATGCTGCGGCGCATCGGCCTCGACGGCCTCGACCCGGCGCTCTTCGAGCGGCCCAAGCGCGGCTTCGTGTTGCCGTTCGACACCTGGATCCGCAAGTCGCTCGGCCGCGCCATGGACGACACCATGCGCGATCCGCAGGCGGCCGCCGCCGGTCGGCCTCGACGGCGCGACCGTGACGCGGCTGTGGCAGGCCTATCAGCAGGGCGCGCCGGGCCTCGTACTGGTCGCGCGTGTGGATTCTCTACGTGCTCATCCGCTGGTGTCACCGGCACGGGGTGCTGGCGTGAGCGCGGCCGCGGCCGCCGCGCCGCTACTGCCTGATCACGCCGTGTCGCGACGAGGCGGCGTACGCGCGGCGCACGCTCGACAGCGTCGCGACGCCAGACCCTGCCGCCCGCCGCTGTGGGTCGATCGTCGACGACGGGTCGCCGGACGAGACGCCGGCGATCCTGTCGAGGAGTACGCCGCGCGGCTCCCGTACCTCCGGCTCGATCCGCCGCGAGAACCGCGGCCACCGCAAGGTCGGCGCCGGCGTCATCGAGGCGTTCAACGTCGGCTACGCGACCATCGACCCGCTGCGACTTCGACTACGTCTGCAAGCTCGATCTCGACCTCGAGCTGCCGCCCGGCTACTTCGAAGGGCTGGTGCGCCGCATGGAAGCGGAATCCGCGGCTCGGCACGACGTCGGGCAAGCCGTGGTTCGTGCATCCGCGCAGCGGCGCGCTCGTGCCCGAGGTCTGCGGCGACGAGATGTCGGTCGGCATGACCAAGTTCTACCGCCGCACGTGCTTCACCGAGACTCGGCGGCTTCGTGCCGCAGGTGATGTGGGACGGCATCGACTGCCACCGCGCGCGCATGCGCGGCTGGCTGGCCGAGAGCCTCGAACGACGAGGCCTTGCGCTTCGTCCACCTGCGGCCGCAAGGCGCCAGCCAGACGGGCATCTGGACCGGCCGCACGCGCGCCGGCTTCGGCCAGTACTTCATGGGCACGGCGCCGCTCTACTACCTGGCGAGCGCCGTGTTCCGCGCGCGCCGAGCATCCGGCGATCGTCGGCAGTCTCGCGATGCTGTGGGGCTACGCGCGCAGCGCGCTGCAGCGTCTGCCGCGCTACGAGCGATCCGGGGTTCCGTCGCCTTCCTGCGGCGCTACCAGTACGCCTGCCTGCTGCCGCGGCAAGGCGGCGGCCACGGCGCGCGCTCGAACGCCCAACAGCAGCGTCCGGTGTGGGACGCGCGAGCCACGGCCGGCGCCGAGGAGACGATGCGTGACGGGCGCTGATCGGTCGGAGCTGCTCGGGCTCGAGTTCGAACGGGCAGGCATGCGCGCCGATCGTCGCGCGGCTGCCTGGCCTGGTGCCGCGGACCGCGCGCCACGCACATCGTGACGACCGCCAATGCGTCGCACCTGTGCCTGATGCGGCGCGACGCCGCGCTGCGCGCAGGCCTGCCAGGCCGCCGACATGGCGGTGGCCGACGGCATGTCGGTGGTCTGGGCGCTGCGGCTGCTCGGGCCGTCCGGTGCGCCGAACGGGTTGCCGGCATCGACCTCATGACGCCAGCTGCTCGAGGCCGGCAGCCGCGACCAGCCTGCGCGTCTACTTCCTCGGCGCGCGGCCGGAGGTCGTGGAGCGCGCTGCTCGGCGCATTGCCGCACGCGCTATCCGGGCCTCGCGATCGCCGGCGTCGCGCGACGGCTACTTCACCCCCGCCGACGAGCACGCCATCGTCGAGGACGATTCGCGCGCAGCGGCGCCGCACTTCCTGTTCGTCGGCATGCCGACGCCCGTTCAAGGACGTGTTCTGCCAGCAGCATCGCGAGCCGCTGCAGGTGCCGGTGATCATCGGCGTCGGCGGCAGCTTCGATGTGCTCGCCGGCGTGATCGCGCGGGCGCCGACGGCGGTGCAGTCGCATCGGGCCTCGAATGGGCGTGGCGTCTGATGATGGAGCCGCGCAAGCTGTGGAAGCGCTACCTCACGACCAACAGCGAGTTCATCTGGCTGGTGTGCCGAGAGTTCGTGCGGGGGCGCTCGTGAGCCGGCGAACATCGTCGTCTTCATGGGCACGCGGCCCGAGGCCATCAAGCTGGCCCCGGTCGTCGGCGCTGCTGCGCCAGCAGCGCCGACTTCCGTGCACGGTCGTCGCGACCGGACAGCACCGGGAGATGCTGCAGCAGGTGACCGATCAGTTCGGCATCGCCGTCGACGCCCACCTCGACGTGATGCAGCCGAACCAGACGCTGGCCGGACTGACGGCGCGCCTGATGACCGCCATCGACGGCTGGCTCGCCACGACGCCAGTCCGGACATGGCGCTGGTGCAGGGCGACACCACGACGGTGCTGGTGGCGGCGCTGGCCTGCTTCTACCGGCGCATTCCGATCGGTCACGTCGAGGCCGGCCTGCGCACCGGCAACATCTGGTCGCCGTTCCCCGAAGAGGTCGAACCGCCGGCTGGCCACGCCGCTCGTCACGCTGCACTTCGCGCCGACCGAGTCGGCCCGCGCAGCGCTGCTGCGCGAGCAGGTGCCGGCGACGGCCATCGCCGTCACCGGCAACACCGTGATCGACGCGCTGCTCATGGAGATCGCCACGCAGGAGCGCGACGCCGACGTGCGCCGCGCCGTCGATCGCGATCTGGCGGCGCTGCTCGGCGACGGCTGGGCCACGCGGCCGTTCGTGCTCATCACCGGCCATCGCCGCGAGAACTTCGGCCAGGGCTTCGACGAGATCTGCGCCGGCATCGCGCGGCTCGCGCGCGGCCTTTCCCGACCTACCGCTTCGTCTACCCGGTGCATCTGAATCCGAACGTGCAGGGCGCACGTGCAGTCAGCTCCTCGGCGGACGCTGGCCAACGTGCAGCTGATCCCGCCGCAGGGCTACCGCCACTTCGTCGCGCTGCTGTCGCGCTGTCAGCTCGTCCTGACCGACTCGGGCGGCGTGCAGGAAGAGGCGCCGTCGCTCGGCAAGCCGGTGCTCGTGATGCGCGACACGACCGAGCGGGCCGAGGGCGTCACCGCCGGCACCGCCCGCCTCATCGGCGCCACGCCGATGCCATCGTGTCGCACGCCACGCGCCTGCTCACCGACGCCAGGCGCTACGCCGCCATGGCGTCAGCGAAGAACCCCTACGGCGACGGGCGCGCGGCCAGCCGCATCGTCGACGCATAGCGTCCGCGCTACTTCGCCGCTGGCGCCTGACGGCATGATCGCGAGGCGCGCCTGGCGCGTCCCACTGGCGCGAAATACAGGTTGTAGAGTGTCACTGCCTGCCAGCGCGATCGCCATCTCGTTGGTCGACCAGCTGTCGTTGTCGGTGTAGCGGGCGTCGATGGCGGTCGTCGCGTCGCGCGGCAGCGCCGGATCGTCCCAGTAGCCCCACACGGCGCGCGGCCGGCCGAGCGGTCGCGAGCCGTCGTCGCGGCTCCGGCGCTCGTTCGGTCCGCCGGCCACGGCGCCGGGAAACAGGAACGGCGTCGCGCGTCGAGCGCCGCGAGCCAATGGTGATACGCGTGCTGGCGGCGCGCGTGTGACGCCGGGCAGCCCGGACATGTAGGCGACGGCACGAGTTGCGGCCGAACAGGTAGTCGAGTTCGCCAGCGGCCTGCTGGCAGTAGCGCTGGCCGCGCCTGCGTCGATCGGCGAGACAGCGGCTGCACGTTGAACCCGCCGCGCCGTTCGAACGCCGATGCAATCGATCCCCACGACGTAGCGCCCGGTCCAGCCGAACGGGATGCGCCGCCGGCGTCGGCGAGAGCCTGTCGGCGAGCCTGCGCAGACGCTGGCGAATCGCCGGCGTCGGCGCGCCGCATCGCCGGCGGCGGCGCGCAGGTACAGCAGGCAGGCATAGGCGGTGAAGCGATACGGACTCGGATCGCCGTCGATGGCCATCGAGCATGGTCCTCGAACGCGTCGCGGAAGCGCGCGTCGCCGGTGCCGACGAGCATGCCGGCCGCCGCGAACATCCGCACCGCGCGCCCGCACGCCGCATCGCCGTCCTGGCGATAGGCCGCGCAGGTCGGCGCCGTCGGAGTGCTCGGCCGGCCTGCGCGTCCAGATAGCGCCAGCCACGCCAGCGCGGCGCTTCGCGCAGCCTGCGCCGCGAACGCGGCATCGACCGGCTGCGTACACGCCGACGCATAGGCAAAGCATGCCCACCGCCCGCGCCGTCGCCATGGTGCCGACCTCGCCGTCCACGTAGGGCGCGACTGCGCTCCGGTCGGATTGCGGCCGTACGCGCCGTACGTGGTCAGGCAGGTGCTGTTGCGGACGCCGCCGCTCGCCGACCTGCACCGACAGCAGCCAGTCGAGGCCCCAGCGCGCTTCGTCGAGCAGATCTGGCACGCCGTTGCCCGACTCCGGGATGTTGGTGGCGTCGTCGCCGGCGCGAAGTCGCTGTAGGCTTCGAGCAGCCAGAACAGCGACGACACGGTGGTCATGTTGTAGAGCGAGAAGTCGCCGGCATCGTGCCAGCCGCGCCGGACGCCCGGCGGGCGCGAGCGCCGCATCGCTGGCGTGCACCCACGGCCCTTCGGCGTAGGGCGCCTCGAGCGCGGTGAAGGCGCGCTGGTAGTAGAACGCCCGCTGCATCGCGCGCACGGCCGGGTCGAACACGTCGGTCGCGATGTCGAACGGATGGCTCGCCAGCCCGTCGTCGGTCATCGAGCCGGTAGCGCCCGGGCGTGGTGAACGCGCTGAAGTCACCGATCCACGCGCCGGCCGTATGGGCCGGGCCCTCGCTGGCGACACGGCGCGGCGCGGTGGTGCTGCGCCACGCCACGCCGCCGCTCTGGGCATCGACCACGCTGAAGGCCGTGAACGGCCGGTCGGCGGTGAAAGCCTTGAGACCCGCGGGCGCATACCCCACTTGCGACGCCGCCAGGTCGGCCGGGGGCGCCGGCTGGTGTGAGGCCCGAACTGGCGCGAATCGGCCACGCGGCACCGCCACGAGCATCGGCCGCGACGGCGGCACGACCGCGACCAGCACCGCGCCGCCGATGGTCACGGCGGCAGCGAGCAAGTCCCCGTACGTGGCGTGTTCCGCCGACCGATCAGGAACACGTCACTTTGGGTAGCTGACCGCAGTGCGGCGGCCGGAACCGTTGACCAGGCTCGTCCATTGCACAGGATTGCACACAAGGCGCACGTGACTGCGCAGCGGTATGCACCTTGCTGATGCAGCGGGCACTCCCCGCCCGAAGAGGTTCCGTGCACAACGTCGATCGTGTTCTCCCTGATCGCCTCGTTGATCTGGCGGCAACGGCGTTCGCACAAGTCGACACCGCATCGTCCCGACGCCGGGCCGCACCACGTGGGCGCCTGGCGTGCAGAGACGGCATCCCGCCCGCGCTCCGTGACGTGCGCGTCACTGCGCCGCGACCTTCGGCGACGGCGCGCTCGAAGCGTCGGCCGCCATCCAGCGAGCCATCGACGCCTGTCCCGCCGGCCAGACGGTCGCGCTGTCGGCGGGCACGTTCCTGGTGAACAACTACATCCTGTCAACAAGGGCATCACCCTGCGTGGCGCCGGCCCGACCGCCACGCGGCTCACGAAGACCAACGGCGCGCGCCAGTACGTCGATCGCGTCGACGACGCGCAGCCGATCATCGTCGATCGGACCGAATCGCTGGCCGAAGTCGAGGACGACCGCACGTCGGTGCCCCTGGCCGCCGACGCCGCCAAGGGCGCCACCTCGGTGACGGTCGGCGACGCCAGCTGGCTTTGCGGCGCGGCCAGTTCGTGCTGCTCGACGAAGACGACTACAACGCGGCCGTCGTGGACCCCGGTGCCGTTTCGCAACAACGCCACGACTGGCGTCGCCATCTGGGCCTCGGATCGCGTCGTCTTCCAGCGGCACAACCCGCCGGAGCCGTATATCGACGACCCGTTCCCGGATTCGCTGACCTGGTTCAGCCGGGCCGGCCGGCCGCTCAACGAGATCAAGGAGATCGTCGCGGTGAGCGGCAACACCATCACCTTCTCGACGCCCGTCCACGCCAGCTACACGCGCGCCGCATGGCGCAGCTGACGCGTTACACCGGCTCCGACGTGCACGTGCGCGGCGCCGGCATCGAGGACCTGAGCCGTGTCGGGCGGCGGCGATGGCAGCATCCGCTTCGAAGCCGCCGCCTACTCGTGGGTCAAGAACGTCGAGAACACGCTGTGGCTTGGCGAGGGCGTCGGCATCAATCATTCGTTCCGCGTCGAGGTCCGCGATTCGCTACATGCACGACGGCGCCTGGCCGCAGCCCGGGGCGGCGGCTACGCCCTCAGCCTCGCGCTGGGGATCGTCCGACGTCCTCATCGAGAACAACACCGTCTGAACGTCAACAAGGTCATGGTGGCGCGCTCGAGCGGCGCCGGATCGGTCGTCGGCTACAACTACATGGACAACGGCTACATCCTCTCGACGTTCGAGTGGGTCGAAGTCGGCCTCAACGGCAGCCACATGGTCGGGCAGCCATCACGTGCTGTTCGAAGGCAACGAGTCGTTCAACTACGACTCCGACAACACGCATGGCAACGCCATTGCGATGACGGTCTTCCGCAACCACCTGGTGGGACGGCGGCGGTCGTTCGCCGGCATGGCCAACGCGCGCGGCGTGGGTCTGATGTTCGGGTCGTGGTGGCACACGTTCATCGGCAACGTCATCGGCGAGAGCGGCGCCATGAGCGGCTGGATCCTCGACGACCCAGGTGACGGCACCTACGGTCACGCCACCAGCCAGTGGGGCTCGGCGCCAGCCATCTGGAAACTCGGCTACGACCCGACGCACTGGGACCAGTCGGCCGACCCGAAGGTCAGGGCCACGCTGCTGCGCGACGGCAACTTCGACTACCTGACCGGCCAGGCCCAGTGGGACCGCGGCGCGCGCGTCCTGCCGGCGTCGCTGTATCTCACCGCCAAGCCGGCGTTCTTCGGCGAGCTGCCGTGGCCGTGGGTCGATCCGCTGGGCCCGACCAAACTCGCCGTGCTGCCGGCCCGGCAGCGACCGGGCCTCGGTCCGTGGCCGCCGGTGCCGCCGACCGGGCTGCGGACCGGAGGACGGTAGCCGTCATCGCCCGAAGCGGCTCTTGAGCAGCAGGAAGGGCTGTTCGAAGCCGTGATAGCTGGCCCGCGCCAAGGCGTAGGAGAGACTCACGCCGAACCCCACCATCACCAGTGAATTGATCACCGACACCGACGTGAGGCCGCCGAAATACCCGGCCGCGCCGTGCCGGTGCATGGCATACGCGACCATGCCGTGAAAGACATAGAGGCCGTAGCTGTAGCGGCCGAGATCCCTGAGCCACGCCAGGCGCAGGCCGCTCTTCAGCAGCGTCCAGCCGTCATGATAGGCGGCGGTGTAGATGACGGCGCCGAAGAACACGGCGAGCGCGCTGGTCCGCAGCGGCAGCACCAGCGCCTCGCCGCGGTGCGACACGGCGTGGAAGAGCGTCAGGGCCACGACCGTGGCGCCGCCGAGCCAGATCAACTGCTCGGTGCGCGCCCGCGTCTGACCGGCCCCCGGTCGCGCGCCGCCAGCGCGAACCAGGCGCCGGTGACAGCGCATCGACGCGGCACGGGTCAAGACCCCGGCGTAGAGCTGCTCGGGGGCCGTCGACCGTGTAGTAGACGCGCAAGCGCCAAGGCGCCGAGACCGACCACGACACAGGCGCGCCGCGCCGATGGCGTCGACAGCCACCAGATCACGAACGGCCACACCAGATAGAAGTGCTCTTCGACCGCCAACGACCAGAAGTGGCTGACGTAGGGAATCGAGAAGGTGGTCTCCGGAGCCAGATAGACGTTGGTGAGGTAGAGCCACAGCCACGGCCCGACCGCTCGCGCACGCCGAGCAGCTCGGGGTCGATCGCGGCCAGGGCCACGCCGGCACGAGCACGGTGAGGACCAGCAGCACGCCGTAATAGAGCGGGAAGATGCGCAGCGAGCGCCGGGCGAAGAAGTTGGCGAAATAGCCAGGGCGTCCGCGCGCGTCGACCAGGATGCCGGTAATCAAGAACCCCGACAGGACGAAGAAGAGGTCGACGCCCCACAGCCCGTAGTTCGACGACCTTGATCGCGATGCGTTCGAGGGTGCTGGTGGGCACGACCTGGTTGTTGACGAAGTGCAGCGCCATCACCAGCACGATGGCCAGCCCGCGCACGCCATCGAGTTCGGGCACGTGACGACGCGCGCGGGTCGTCGCCGGAGTGGTCACCGCGCCGAATGCGTCCGCGTCTCCGCGCGCGTGCAGCAACGCCTCAGGCGCGGACCTGGGCGTGACCGTGCGTCGGCGGACCGTCGTGGGCGTGACCGTGAGGTGCGTGGGCGTGTCGCGCACCTCGGGCTCCGGCTGCACCAGCCGGAGACCGGCACCGGGAACTTGCCGCCGAGCGTGAGGAGCGTCGCCGCCAGCACCTTGAGGTCGAGCAGGGGCTCATGTGCCGCACGTAGAGCAGGTCGTACTCAATCCACTGATGGAAGTCGCCGGCCTCGCGGTCCTGCCGGCACACCTGCCACAGGCCGGTGATACCCGGGCCGCACCGAGAGCCGCCCTTCGCGCCACGGCACGCAGATCTGGTTCTCGCGGAACGGCGACGGCCGTGGCCCGACCAGGCTCATGTCGCCAGCGAGCACGTTGAAGAGCTGCGGCAGTTCATCGAGGTTGGTCGCGCGCAGCCAGCGCCCGACGCGCGTGATGCGCGGGTCGAACTCCATCTTGAAGTGCGGCCCGTCGAGCTTGTCCTGGCGCTTCAGCTGGCGTTGCAGTTCGTTGGCGCCGACCTGCATCGTGCGGAACTTCAGACATCCGAACAGCCGTCCGCCGACGCCCTCGCGGGTGTGCCGGAACAAGACCGGCCCGCGCGAGTCGATCCAGACGGCCGCCGCGAGAGCAGCAGGAGCGGCGACAGCACGGCCAGCGCGGAGGTCGAGACGACCACGTCGATGACGCGCTTCATCAGCACGTAGGCGCCGCGCCGGCGCGCCGTCGCCGATGGCCACCGCGTGCGGCTCCGGGGTGTTGAGCCCCTGCCGGGCCAGCCGCTGGCTGAACGTGGCGATCGGATCGGTCGCGGTGCGCCGCGCCGGCCGTCGTCGTCGGCCGCCGACGCGAACCAGACGCGATCGCGCAGCCTGGCCTCCGGCCGGCACCACGCTGTCGACGCCGATGCTGCGACGTGGGCCACGAACGCCCCGGCCCCGATGCGCGCCCCGGCGCCGATCAGGGCCGGGCCGACCACGGTGGCATCGGCCTCGATGCGCGCGCCGGCATGCATCACCACGGGTCCGAGCAGCGCGGGCGATGGGATCGATGTGCGTGTCCGGCGCCGACCAGCAGCGGCGCGCGGCCAGCGCCGGCGCCACGCTCGTCCACCGCGGCCGCGCACCGAATGCTCGACCGCCGCGAGCATGCCCGACTCCTGCGTCAGATCGAAGCGCGCCTGCTGAATCGGCGACGTCATGGCTCGGCACGCCGCTCGAGACGAGCTCTGCCGCAGTTCGAGCAGCGAGGCGGAAATCGCGGCCATCGGCAACATGCCGCTCGAGACCGGCACGAGGCTCACCGCCACGCCGGCGATGAACGGCCAGGCTGCCGGCTTGTAGTAGCGCTGCACCCTTCGGACGATGCCCTCGTCGTCGACGTCGACGCTCTCGCGCGTGCCGCCGACATCCGAGGCGTAGGCCACCAGGTGGCGGGCGAGCCGCGGCTGGTCGTGCTCCGACGCGACCAGCGGCAGGAGCGGCGAACCGCTGAGCGGCAGGCAGCGCGGGTCGACGAACAGCAGAAGTCGGCGGTCTCGGCCGACATCAGCAGGCGCGCCAACTCGCTCGAGGTGGTCACGACCGTGGCGTCGGGGCACAGGGCCGCCATGCGCTCGCGGTACTCGGGCGACACACCGGGCGGGGCCACGATCGTGGGCGCGTCGAGGGTGACAGCTCCAATCTGCCGGCACAGCCGGGCCACGAGCGACTCGCGGCCGATGGGCGCGCCGAGCAGCGTCTCGTCGGGCGAGGCGTGACCGAAGTAGCCGGCCGCGAATCGATGAGGACCGGCCAGATCTTCACGCGACCGACCGTGGCTTCTGCGCCGCCGCGCGAAGTGACGCTGATGTCCATTGGTAGGCCGGCCGCGGCTGACCGAGCACGACGCTGCGATAGACCTGACGATGCTGGCCGATGATGGCGTCGTCGGCGACGATCGACCGGTCGACGATCGCGATTGGCGAGATGCGCGACCGGCGCCACACCGCCGAGCGCGAGACCATCGGCGCCGACGCCGATGGTGACGTCGCAGCCGATCGACGTCGGCCCGATGATGACGGCCTTCGGCAGATCACGGCGCCGGCCGCGATCACGACCGGACCCGCGAGGATGACGTTCGGATCCGATCGACGCGTCGCGATGCACGAGCGCTTCACCGCGCCGCTCGTACTCGGCCGGGAGCGTGCGTCGCGGCCATCAGTCCGCTGCGGTCACGAACTCGTTCGCGGCCAGGTAGGTGTCGGCGTTCAGCACGCGCGGCACGGCGCCGGCGGCACGTAGGTGGCGATCCGCTCGCCGGCCGCGCACCAGCTTCGCGGAATGAGATGTTCCTTGATGTCGACGAAGCCGTGCCGCGCGATCGGCTCGATGATCCGGCGTTCGAACACGTAGACGCCAGCCGGCACCTGCAGCGACGACTGGCCAGGCCGCGCGTCTCGTGTACACGACGACGGTCGCCGCGGCCCCCGACGCGCGGTGCTGGCGAGCAAGTCGTCGAGGTCGACGTTCGGAATCGCCGCGCCATCGCTGACGACGAAGGTCTGGCTGTCGCACTCCAGCGCCGCATCACGGACGCAGCCGGCGGCGCCGCGCGGCATCGCGTCTTCGATGTAGGTGATGTCGAGATCGCTCGAGAACCGCCGCGTCAGCTGCGATTCGAGCGCCCGGCTGTTGCGGTTGCCGCAGACGATGACGCTGCGCATGCCGGCGTCATGCAGCCACGACAGCGCCGAAGCCGATGAGCGGCCGGTGCGCGAGCGGCACGAGCGGGCGCGGCGACAGCCGATCGAAGGCGGAGTTCGCCCACGGAAACGTGCCGGCCAGCACGATCCCCGAGGTCAGAACGTTCGTCCGTTGCATGTGCATGGGACCCTCTCAGCCGACCGAAATCGTTGCGACGACCTTGTCGCGGCCGATCGCGTCGATCGTCTTCTGCACCGAATCCAGCGCGACTCACCGAGGCGCACGACCAGCACGACGCCCGCCGACTGCCTGCAGGACCGGGATCATCGCCGGGTTGCGGCGCAGTGGGTCGCACGACACCAGCAGCAGGTTCGCTGCCGACGCGATGCGACGACCTGGCCGACGATGCGCGGCACGTCCTGGAACGAGATGCCCAGGGCGGTGACGCACGTCCACCGGCGACCTGGCCGTCGCGCTTGCCGACCGCCGCCAGCGTGCGGGCCACCCGCTCCGCATCCGTGCCGGCGTCGGTGCCGATGACGGCGAGCGACGACCACGCCCGCCCCTGCAGGGTGAACCACAGTCGCTGCCACTCCGGATCGGTCGATGTCAGTTCACTCGCCGCTGCCGCTCCCACGCTTCGCATCGCGCTCATCGCTGCTATCCGTTCTCGCTGCGTCCACCGTCCTGTCGCCCGGCCGCGATCGTTCACTCGTCTGGCGCCCAAGAGCCGTGCTCGATGTGGTGTGAAGATTTGCCGCCTGCCGTCCCACTGCGCCACTGCGCCGGCCACCGCCGGTGACCGCCGCCATCTGCGGCAATCGCCATGGCGATGGCGACGAGGAAGATCGTCGGCGCCTCCGTGAAGCCGATGTCGGCCCACAGGTGGACGATGTACGCACACAGGCAGCCGATGGCGGCTGCGCTGGCGATGGCCTGTTCCGCCGTCAGCGACCGCGCGTGGGCGCGGGCGGCGAGGAACATCGCGACGACGACCGTCGAGAAGATGCCGGAGAACCCAATGAGCCCGGTGAACGACCACAGGCCGACCATCGAGTTGTGCGGCAGGAAGCCGTACTCCGCGGAAACCAGGCAGGGCATCGCCCTGCACCGCGACCTCGAACGGATGGCCGAAGCCGGTCCCGAGCACCGGGTTCGCGAATGAACGTGTGCACCAGGTTGAAGTTCTCGATGTCGCGGAACAGCGTCGAGCGATCGAGGCTGCCGTCGCTGCGCTCCGGCTGCACGATGTTGCGGACGAAGCCGACCGGCGCGAAGACGCGCGATGCCGAATTCCAGCCGACGACCGTGTAGACGCAACAGCAGCGGCGAGAGCAGCACGACGATCACGCGTGCAAGCGGCGCGTCACGATCGACTCATCGGGTTCAGCGCGACGAACGCGAAGAACACCAGGCCGACCTGCACCCACGCGATGCGGCGGTCGTTGGCGATGAGGCCGGCGACGATGAGCGGCATCAGCAGCAGGAAGCCAGCGGACGTGGCGGCGGGCCGGCCGGTGGAACAGCGGCCCGATCAGCACGGCGGTCGCGCAGGCGAAGAGCGAGCGAGTCGCCGTGGTTCGTCGCGTACTCGAGCTCGCGCATGACGCCCCACTGATTCGCGAAGCCGTTCGGCAGCACGGCGCGCACCCAGAGCGCCATCACCGACTTGGCGCAGGCGGCGACCACGATGAGCTTGCCCAGCCACGCGTAGTCGCGGCGTGCCGCGCAGGCTGTAGCTGAAGAGATAGGCGACCGCCAGGAGCTGCAGGAACGCCTGCACCTGGACCTTCGCCATCTGGACGTCGCCGCCGCGCAGCGCACCGAACAGGACCGACACGGTGATGGCGGCAAGCGCGAGCCCATCGCCCACAGCATCGGCGCTGCCGGCACGAGACTGCCGGCGGTGTCGCGGGTCCGGCCGGTGAGCATGCGGTAGCCGCGAATCACGAGCAGATACGCGACGAGCGCGAAGACGCCGCTGAACTTCAGCGCGTCGAGGCTGATGACGTGATTGAGATTGTGGAACAGCAGCCCGCCGATCGGTGCAAGGCGAGATCCAGCGATCGTCGGCGTCGCCCGGTCGATCGACGGCGACAAGCCGATCACCATCACGAGGCCGAGTGTCACGCGCAGCGGCGCCAGCCAGATCAGCCACAGCACCGCAACACCGCACCGGCGCCATCGAGGCGATGACGTTGCCGTTGCTCAGGAGCGTCGTGCCACCACCGTCGCCGCGCCGAGCACGACCGGGCACCGCAACCGGGATCGCGACCGCTCCAGGAGGCGCCGTCGTCCCGGCGGGCGGTCCGGCGGATGCGCGATCAGCGTGGCGGGCTGATTCACAGCGTCGGAATCCGCAGGGCAATCGGGGCGCGCACCTGACGTTCGACCTGCCAGGCTTCGAGGACGCGGCCGCTGGCCAGGTCGGCGCCGACCGCGAACGGCCAGCGCCAGCAGCAGGCTGGCGACGCAGGCCGGCGCCGAGCATGGCGAGCACATTCGGCCCGAGCGGCTCACGCGGCAGTTGCGGCGGCCGGACCACCGGAGTACTGGTACTTGAAGCCGGCCTGCAGCGACGCCAGCTCGGCGCGCGCCGCGCTGGCGCGCGCGTGCACCGTGGCCAGTTCCGCCATCTGGTTCTTCAGCCGCAGCCCGATCGGGTCGGACTCGCTGTAGCGCGGATGGAACAGCTCGATCGGCGCGACCGGCGCCGACGCCTGCATCTGCGACAACATTCGCTCCTGTTCGGCCGTCGCGGTGGCGGCGCCGACCGCCGTGCTCAGCGCGTCGTAGTCCACGGCGAGGCTGCGCGCCGTCACGGCGCGCCGCCGCCAACTCGGGCGGCTCCCCGTGAGCCGGCCCACTGTCTGCTTCAAGGCCGCGACCGTGGGATGGCCCTCGGTGTAGATGGTCAGGGCCGCCGACAGCCGCGCCTGCGCCTCGGCGAGCTGCTGGGTGCGCACCCCTTCGAGGCGGGCCACTTCCTGCTGGCGCTCCTCGAGCGCCGAGCGCAGGCGCGCCAGCCGCACCGTCGCTTCGGCCGACGGCCCGCTGGCCGCGCTCGGCAGGCGCACCGCGCGCGGCCGCGCCACGCCGGTGCGCACGCGCTGTGGCTCACCTGCCCGAGCGTGGCCGTGATCTGCGACTCGATGGTGCTGGCGGTCTTGTCCAGGATGGCGATCGAGTCGGTGATCACCGCCGACTCGTTGACCCGACGATGCTCGAGGAAGCTCCTCATGGCGCCTTCGACGAGCTGGCGGCCCATCTCGGCATCGGGCCACTTCAGCACGAACCCGACCGTGCCCTCCTCGCTGGTGCCGACCTGCAGGCGCTCTTCGAGCAGGCCGACCATGGCGTCGAGGCGCTGCGCTTCGGGCGAGGCCCGCCGACCAGATTGACGACCCAGTCCTTGGCCCGGAGCAGAGCCGGCGCGTCCGCGCCCACTGCGCGAGCAATTCGGTCTAGGTCATGAGCGAGAGCAGGTTGTCGCGGCTCTCGACGATCTCTTCCGCGGCCACCGTCGGCGCGCCCATGCGACGCGGTTATCGCGCGATCGGGATTCACCAGGGTCGACACGAGGCTGCGCTCTGCACGAGCAGCCGGCCGTCGATCTGATAGGTCTTGGGCCAGGCGAGCGCTGCGACGGTCACGGCCGCCAGCGTCAGCCCGGCGGTGGTCGCGGCACCGACGCGATGCCGGCGAACGAACGCCCGACGAAGTGCGCGTAGTCGGCAAGCGCCGTGATGTCGACGAGCGGTTCGTCGACCGCGGGACCGGTGGGGGCGGGCTGATCGGCGTCGGGTGCCATGCGATTCATGCGGTATGCGGCCTCGACGTCACGAGACGAGCCGCTGGGCGTTTCGGAGGGGGTGCGTGCCGGCGCCACTGGCGACGGGGGAATCGCGCGCGGCGGCGTCGAGCTTCTATCTTAGCGCCGCGCCGTGCGACGATCAATGCCAAGAGTCGCGTCGCTGGCTGCCGAGTTTCGAAAGTTGACCCTGAGCCAGACTTTCGTAACACGAGGTGGCGCATAGCGGCAATTGATTTGCTATCGTTCCACAGCTGTCCCGCCCGGCGAAGCCCGCCCTGCCCCATTCATGAAGATTCTGCTGCTCTCCCCGTGGCTGCCCTTCCGCCCAACTGGGGGTTCGCCAAGCGCGTGTACCACGTCCTCGAGGTCCTCGCCCGCCGCCACGACGTCACGCTGCTCAGCTACAGCGACGGCCATCCGTGAGAGCGTGCGCGTGCTGGAGCAGGCTGCGCCGTGCACACCGTGCCGGCGCCGCGTTTCCGCTCGGCAAGCGCCTCGCGCAGCTCCGCTCGCTCGCCTCCCCGACGTCGTTCCAGCGCCGCATCATCCACACGCCGCAGATGCAGCAGGCGCTCGACGACCTCGACCGCGCCGCGAGCCGTTCGACGTCATCCACGTCGAGACCAGCCAGCTCGCCTGCTTCCGTCTCGATCCGCGGTCCGTCGTCGTGCTCGACGAACACAACATCGAGTACGAGCTCTACTACCGGATGTACCAGTCGGAGACGTCGCCGCTGCGCCGCTGTCTTCAGCTGGCTCGAGTACGCCAAGTTCAAGCGCGAGGAAATCGCCAGCTGGCGCGCAGGTCGGCGGCTGCGTCATGACGTCGCGGCGCGAAGCCGATCTGCTGAACGCAGATCGTGCCCGAGCGTGCCGACGGCGGTCGTGCCCGAACGCCGTCGACACCGACTTCTTCGCGCCTTCGACGACGCCGGTCGACCCGGAGGCCATCGTCCTCACCGGGCTGATGAAGTACCGGCCGAACGTCGACGGCGCGCTCTTCTTCGTCCGCGACATCCTGCCGCGGATCTTGCGGAAGCGTCCGACGGCCACGTTCTACATCGTCGGTGGCGAGGCGCCGCCCGAGGTCACGCGCCTGGCGTCGGCCGAACGTCGTCGTCACCGGCGCGGTCGAGGACGTGCGGCCCGTACGTGCACACAGCGGCCGTGTTCGCGTGCCGCTGCGGATGGGCAGCGGCACGCGCCTCAAAGTGCTCGAAGGACTGTCGATGGCCAAGCCGATGGTGTCGACCGCCCTCGGCTGTGAAGGGATCGATGTGATCGACGGCGAGCATCTGCTCATCGCCGATGCGCCGGACGCGTTCGCCGATGCGGTGCTCGACCTGATGAGCGAATGCCGCGCGGGCGCGCCGGCTGGCCGGAACAGGGACGCGCCCTGATGCTGCGCCAGTACCGCTGGGACGACCGCGGTCGACGCGCTCGAGGCGTTCTACGCGCAACTGACCCGGCTGCGGCGCCGCGCCGGTCGCACCTGCACGCGGTGCGCTGAGCTGAGGCCCGACGTGTCGCAACGTATACTCACGAGGATGACGATGTCTGCACGACCCGGCCAGCGCACGCTGCGCGCGTCGGCCCTGGCGCATCTGGTGCTGGCGGTCGCCTCGCTGAGCGCCGCCTGCGCCACCGCGTCGAAGGCGCCGTTCGTCTGGGCCGATGAATGGAAGGAGCCGCGGCCGGCGCCGGCCGGAGGCGACTACGTCATCGGCATCGGCGACGCGCTGAGCGTTCAGGTGTGGGAGCAGGAGAAGATGTCGGCGCGGGTGCGTCGTGCGCTCCGACGGCCAGGTCTCGCTGCCCTTCCTCAACGACGTGCCGGCGGCCGGCATGACGCCGGTGCACCTGGCGCGCGAACTCGAGGGCAAGCTGAAGGCGTTCATCGTCTCGCCGCAGGTCACGGTGGCCGTCGACGAGGCCCGGCCGCTCAGCGTCTCGGTGCTCGGACAGGTCGGTGAGCCGGGCCTGCACAATCTGACGCCGGGGGCCGGCGTGGCGCAGGCGCTCGCCGCGGCCGGCGGCCTGAAGGACTTCGCCAAGAAGGATCGCATCTTCGTCGCTGCGCGCCGAGGGCGAGACCGCCGACCGCGCATCCGCATGACCTGGGACGCGATCACCGCGGGCTCAGGGTAACGCCGGCAAGCTGCGCCTCCGCACGGGCGACGTGGTGGTCGTCGAGTAGGCCGATGCGCAATCTGGTCCTGCGCTCGGTGATGCTGGCGATGCTGGTGATCCCGTTCGTCGCGGCGCGCGAACCGCACCCGCGTGCGCGCGCTGAAGAAGGCGCTCGCGTGGTTCGTCGGGTTCAATCTGCTTGTACATGCTGGCGCTGCGGTTCCTCTACCCGCACTCTGTCGTGAGCGCTGTGCCGCGCCGTCGAATAGTGTCGTGAGCGCCCCCTCGTCGCCGCCCCCCCGCCCAATCCGGCCTCGCCGAGACGCCGCACGCCGGACACATCGTCGGGCGCGGGCATGCTGGCGCTCGTCGTTCTCGCAGCTCGTCACGACGCCGGTCTCGATGGTGGTGCAGGCGCTCATCGCCCGCCGGCTCGGGCCGGGCCCGTTCGGCGCCATCTACTTCGCCACGGCGGCGCTCGGCGTCTGGTATCTGTTCGTCGAGTGGGGCGGCCACGCGCAGGTCGCGGCGGAAGTGGCGCGCGACCGCCGCGCCGGGGCGCGGCTGTTCGCCTCCGGCATGCTGCTGCGCGTCGTCTTCGCCGTCGGTCGTGCTGCTGGTCATTCCTGCCGTTCGGCCGCTGGATGCGGCTACGACGAGGCGGTGCGGCTGGCCCTGTCCCTGGTCAGCATGAAGCTGGCGCTGCAGGGCCTCGGGGCGCTGTGCCTGGCGGTCGTTCGCGGCTACGAGAAGGTCCACTGGCAGGCCGGCTCGGCCGTGTTCGGCAATCTGACCGAAGCGGCCCTCGTGGTGACGACGCTGCTGGCGAGGCGGCGGCCTGCAGGAAGTGCTGCATGGCGCAGGTCGTCGGCGGCCGGCGATGACGCTCGCCGTGCAGGTCGGCATGGTCGGACGGCTCCACCTCGGCATGTGGCAGTCCCGACTGGCGCACGGCCTGGAGCATCCTGCAGCGGCGGCTTCAGCTTCCTGATCCTCGACGTCGTCGTGCGGCTCCAGCCCTTCGTCGATGCGACGTTCCTCGGCCCAGTTGGCGCCGGCCGAGGCGCTCGGCTGGCACGGCGCGGCCAGCCGCATTTCCGGCGTGCTGATCTTCCCGGCGCTCACGCTGAACTTCGCGCTCTACCCGACGCTCGCCCGCCTGTGGATGAGCGACCGGCCGACCTACGACAGCCTGGTGCGCCTGGGCCTGCGGACGGTGGCGATGCTCGGCATCCTCGCCGGCACCGGCACGGCGCTCTTCGCGCCGTGGGCGGTCGCGCTGGATCTACGGCAACGAGGACTATGCGCCGGCGGCGGCGAGCCTCAGCGTGATGTCGGTGTTCATCCTGCTGGTCTACGGCAGCATCGTCCTCGGCCCGCCGATCTCCGCGGCGGGACGGCAGTGGCGGTGGTGCGGCGCCCAGAGTCTGTGTCTCGTGGTGAGCGCGCTGCTCGATCCCATGCTGATCCCGTGGGCGCAGCGCGCCTACGGCAACGGCAGCCTCGGCGTCAGCATCGCGATCGGCGTCGCGGAAATCGCCATGGTGACGTGCGGGCTGCTGATCCTGCCGCGCGGCGTCCTGAATCGCGCGCTCGGGCGGACGTGGCTCCGCTGCGTCGCCGCCGCCGGGGCCACCGCTCGTCGGCCTGCCGCTGCGCGGCTGCCGGTCGTCGCCATCCCGGCGACCGTGGTCGTCTACTTGGGCCTCTGCGCCTGCAGGACGAACTCGATGCCGACCTGCTGATGCTGGCGCCGGCCTGGCTGGGCGACGCCGTGCGGCCATGGCTGGGAAAGGCGAACTCGTGACGGCCCAGCGCGCGCCTGCGCCAACGCCGCCTGAGCACGGCCGGCGCGCCATCTTCGTGGAGCCGTGGTGGCTCGACGCGGCGGCGCCCGGCGCCTGGAACGCTGCCGTGGTCGAGCGCAACGGCCGGGTGCAGGCTTGGCTCCCGTACAGCTCGTTTCGCCGCGACCAGATCGCATGGTGTGGCGTGCCGCCGCTCACCCGGCTACTCTTCCCGGTCGTCGATCTGCCGGCCGGCAAGGCCGAGACGCTCGGCCGCCGCCGGTTCCAGCTCGAGTCGGCCCTCGTGGCGCAGCTGCCTTCGGCCTCGGCCTACGAATTCATCCTGCCGCCCGATCACGGCAACGCCGTGGCCTGGCAGGCCTGCGGCTTCGACGCCCGGGTACAGCACACGTTCCTCGTCGACCCGGCGACGAGTCCGGAGGCGTGCTGGCAGCAGGTCAGCCGCAAGACGCGCAATCTGATTCGCCGCGCCGAAGAGGTGCTCGACACGCGTGTGCTCACCGCCGCCGAGTTCGTGGGCGAGTATCAGCGCAACCTCGGCGTCGTGGTGGCGGCCGGCCATCTCGGCACGGTGCACCGCCTGGCCGCGGCGGCGGAGGCGCACGGTCAGGGCCGGGCCATGGGCGCCGTCGACCAGGCCGGGCGCATCCACGCCGCGGTGCTGTTCCTGTGGGACGAGCACGACTACTACTACTTCCTGTCGACGCGCAACGCTGCGGTGGCCGAACTCGGCGCGGTCGATCTGCTGGTGTGGCGCGGCCTCATCGACGCCCTGGCGCGGGGACTGCGGTTCGACTTCGATGGGGTGTCGTCCCGCAGCCGCTGGCACTTCCTCCAGTCGTTCGGCGGACGGCTCGCCGCCCGCATCGTGCTCACCCGGCACGCGATCACCGGCGAAGCGCGGCTGCTGTTGCGGCGTCTCCGTCACCGCCTCGTGAGCGGCACGGACCTGGAACGGTTTCCGTGACGGGACCGCGTCAGGGAGTGGGCGGCGCGCCCGCCCGCAGGCTCGCGGGCAGCACGCCAAGCTTCGTGTCCCCGGTCGGATCCACCCAGGGCCACGCCCGGTCACCGAAGAAGGCCGGTTTGCCGGAGAGGTAGAGCGAGGCCGGCAACGGCCGCGGAGCGCGGTCCCAGTGCACCTTGTTCGTGACGTAGTCGAAGTTGCCATCGCGCAGCACGGTGGCGCGCACTTTCGGGTCGGCGAGTTGATCCCAGTGGCCGGGGTCGTAGCCGAGTCGCCAGATCGACGCGCCGGTCCGCCACGCGTTGTTCGGGCCACCGCCCACGCCGTCGCCGGGATCGTCGTAGGTCCAGCCGTCCATGCGGTCGTGTTCTCCGAGCACGTTGCCGATGAACGAATGCCACCACGAGCCGAACATCAAGCCGGCCGCGCGCTGGTTGCCGTGCCCGCCGTAGCCACGCCGGCGGCCCACGAGGTGGTTGCGGAAGATGGTCATGGCGATGGCGTTGCCGTGCGTGTTGTCGGAGTCGTAGTTGAACGCCTGATTGCCCTCGAACAGGATGTGGTGGCTGCCCGCCATGTGGCTGCCGTTCAACCCGGTCTCGATCCATTCGAGATTCGAGGTGATGACGCCGTTGTCCATGTAGTTGTAGCCGATGACCGACCCGGCGCCACTGGACCGCACCACCATCACTTTGTTGGCATCGTGCACGGCGTTGTTCTCGATCAGAATTTCGGACGAGCCCTGCGCCAGACTGATCGCGTAGCCCGCCCCGCCCGGCTCCGAGAAGGCCGAATGGTGGATGGTGGAATCGCGAATTTCGACGCGGAAGGCATGGCTGATCGCCACGCCTTCGCCCGACCAGAACGTGTTCTCCACGTTCTTCATCCACGAGTAGGCCGCCGCTTCGAACCGGATGTTGCCGTTGCCGCCGCCCGAGACGCCGAGGTCTTCGATGCCGGCCTCGCGCACGTGCCGATTGTCGGCGTAGTAGCGCGTGAGCTGCGCGCGCTTGGCCACCGTGTAGGGGATGTGCACCGGCGTGGTGAAGGTGACCGTCGTGCCGTCGACGGCGGCGATTTCCTTGAGTTCGTTGACGGGGCGATTGGCCCGCCCGAACCAGGTCAACGAGTCAGGAAAGGCGCCGTCGCTCCACTCCGGCGGATCGTGGCGATTGAACACGACGTCGTCCGAGGCCCAGATGCTGGCCGGTGCCTTGGAGCCGAGTCTTACCGGCAAGGGCAGCCAGGTCCCCGCGGTGAAGTCGTCGCGGTCGAGCAGCACGATTTGACCGCGCGCCAGGCCGGCGCTGCTCTTCACCACAATCGCATGCGCGCCGCGCGTGGCGTCGGCCGTCAGGTCGACCGAGGTGTCTGGATCGGGCTTGGGCCAGCGTGCCGGCCCCACGATGATGAGCGGCTGCGCATCGGTCACGAGATAGGTGCCGGCCCGCGCGCCGTCGGTCTTGACCAGCCGCGTCTGCTGGGGCCCGGCACCGCGCAGCGTGATGCCCTTGTCGATCAGGATGAACGAGTTGACGAGGAACGTGCCGGCGGACAGGGCCACGGTCTCGCCCGCCGGGCAGTCGTTCACCGCGGCCTGGATGGCCTTGGTCGCGTCGATGGTGCCGTCGCCGTAGCGGCTCGCGGCCACCGTGGCGCAGATCGTGGGGCGTGCCGGAATGCCCGCACGCACGCCCGGAGCCCAAGTCGTGTTCCCGTGTTCAGGTACAATCGTTGCATCGGGTGAAGGCGCGTGCGCACGAGGCAGCGACGCGCCGATGAGCGTGAGCGCGGCCGTGACCGCAGTGAGCGCCAAGGCCGACAAACCAATACCCTTCATGGAACCGTCCGTTACTGACAGTAGCACGGGGCCTGGTGCGCGGCCGGCTGGTGCGCCGCTGGCTCGTCCGTGCCAGACACTGCGCACGGCCCTCGTGCTGCTGCGCCCCGGCGTGACGGTTGCGGCCGCGCCGCGCGACGCCACCGCCACCTCCGCGCCGCGCGGCTATCTCTTCGAAGACATGTTCGACGTGGCGTGGGATCAGCGGCTGCTCGACGGCACCACCTGGTCACCCCTGCCGACCTGGCTGAGGCTGGCGCTCGAGGTGCATCGGCGACGCGGCGAATACGACGTGGTCGTGACGTGGAGTGAACGCCTCACCTTCGCGTTGCTCGCCCTGCAATGGCTGCGCCGTGCCGGCCCGCCTCACATCGCCTTCATCAGTCAGTTCTCCAAGCCCAACATCGCCGTGCCAATGCGTCTGCTCGGCCGCCACTTGCGGGCCGTGTTGACGTTCACCTCGGTGCAGCGCGATTACGCGATCCAGCAGCGCCTCGTCGTCGCCGGACGCATGTTCCTGATCCGCTACTTCGTCGACCATCGTTTCTTCCACCCGCGGCCGGGCGCCGGCGATCTGGTCTGCGCGGTCGGGGCCGAGATGCGCGACTACCCCACCCTCTTCGCCGCGCTCGACGGCACGGCGATCCGGTGCCATGTCGCCGCCGATGTGGTGCGGGTGCCGGGGCGCGTGCGTCTGGTCAAGGATCGCCGCGTGCGGGTCGCCGATCTGGTGCCGCGCCCGAATCCCCACGTGACCGTCGGCCGCAAGACGGTGACCGAACTGCGCGACCTCTACGCCCAGGCTCGCTTCGTCGTGGTGCCGCTGCTGCCCTCGCAGTCCGACAACGGCGTGACGGTGATCCTCGAAGCGATGGCCATGGGCAAGGCGGTGATTTGCACGCGCACCGCCGGCCAGGTCGACGTGATCGAGGACGGCGTCACTGGCATCATGGTGCCGGCCGGCGATCCGCAGGCCCTGCGGGCCGCCATGCACGACCTCTGGAACGACCCCGAGCGGGCCGCGGCAATGGGGGCTCGCGGCCGGGCCTACGTCGAGCGCCATCACACGCTCGAACACTTCTGTATCAACGTTCGACAGGCGATGGCCGCGGCCCTGTCGGGCACGGCCGCCCCCCACCACGGCTGGTGGGAAGTGGACCAGGCTCCATCCGCGTCGTCGCAGGAGTTCTGAGCGGGCGGCGGCGCCGTCAGAGGAACGCGGCGCTCTCGATCCGCAACGCCGTGACCAGCCGGTCGAGTTCCGCCGTGGTGTTGTACAGCGTGGGCGTCACGCGGACCACCGCGCCCCGGTCGAGACCACGGCGCGCCACGGTGAGGATGCGGTGCTTGTCGAGCAGCACGCGCGCCATGCGCTGTGCCTCGACGTAGTCGCGCATCCGGGGCAGGCGAAAGCTCGTGACCGCCCCGTGCCTGGCGGGGTCGTCTGGGGTCAGGACCTCCAGGCCCTGCACGTCGCGTACACGCTCCACCCAATGGTTGCGCAGCCCCTGCAGGTGCTGCTGCTTCCGCAGGCCGCCGATGCGCTCATGGAACGCAATGGCCTTCGGCACCGTCATGGCCGCGGCGAAGTTGATGGTGCCGACACTGGTGCGGCTGCGCGTGTCGTCGGGTGGAAACATGGTGCTGCCCATGCACGGCTCGATGTCGGCGAGGCGCGACGGACGGAGCCAGATGGCCCCGGTGCCGATCGGCGCGCACAGCCACTTGTGCAGCGAGAAGCCGACGAAGTCGGCGTCGAGATCGGCGAGGGTGAAGTGCAGGTGGCCGATGGTCTGAGCGGCGTCGACGATGGTGTCGACCCCGCGGGCGCGGGCCATGGCGACAATCTCCTTCACCGGCATGACGAGGCCGGTGCGGTTCGACAAGTGCGTGACGAGCAGCAGCTTCAGGTTGGCCGGCGCGGCCTGCAACTGCTGCGCGTAGGCGGCCAGGATGTTGGCGGTGGTGGCGGGCTCGGGAATCGCGAACCTGATCACGGTGGCCTCACGATAGTGGCGCAGCGACTCCATCGCCTGCTGCATCTCGTCGTAGTCGAGGTCGGCATACATCACCGCATCCCCGGCCTTCAGCCTCCCGTACTGCATGATGAGGTTCTGCAGCGACTCGGTGCCGTTGCGCGTCAGCGCGAACTGCCCCGCCGGCGCGCCCATCAGCGACGCCACCGAGGCGCGCACCTCTTCCATCGCCGCGGAGCGTTCGCGGCCGGCGATGGCGTCGCGCACGAACACCACGTTGCGGCGATTCAGGAAGCGCGACTGCTCGAGGTACTCCGCCTCGATCTCGCGCGGCATCGTGCCCCAGTAGGCGTTCTCGAGATTGGCCACCGAGCGATCGACATCCCAGAGCGCCGGCAGGTCGGCCGTGGCCAGCGGGCTCTGCGCCTGCGCGCGGGCGGCGGCCAGCGCCACCACCGAACTCTTCACGAATGCACGTCGATCCATCGCGGTGCTCCCAAGGGGCGTCATGCCGGCCAGATTCTGTCACACCGATGTATCGTCCCAGCCGCGCACCGAATAGAGCAGCGGCTTGGTCCAGAGGCTCTCGAGCCCCTCGAGGATGTCGGACGCCCAGCTGAAGACGTTCCGTCCGGCCACGACCTTGCGCATGGCCCGCATGCGGCGTCCTGCTCCGCCGCCGGCATGTCGATCGCCGTGGCTAGCGCCGCGGCGAACGCGTCGACGTCGTAGGGATTGATGATCAGCGCGTCCTGCAGCTCCTGCGCGGCGCCGGCCAGCGCGCTCAGCACCAGCACGCCGTGCTCGTCGTCGCGGGCCGCGACGAACTCCTTGGCCACCAGGTTCATGCCGTCGTGCAGCGAGCTGACGATGCAGAAGTGCGCGAGGCGATAGAGCGCGACCAGGCTGAACGCACCGAGCGGCGTCGTCGACAGCACGACCAGGGGCGCACCGCCCGGCACCGCGTGCTTGCGCGTTGAGCGCCGTCGACGCGCTGCGCCGATCTCGTGCTCCATCGCCGGCGTAGCTCTCGAGGATCGAGCGCGACGGCACGCCGATCTGCACGAACGTCAGCCGGCCACGCAGGTCGGGCCGCTGGGTCATCAGCGCATCGAGCGCGTCGAGGCGCTCCGGAATGCCCTTGGTGTAGTCGAGCCGATCGACGCCGAGGCCGATGATGTCGGCCGAGAGCCCGAACAGCCCGCTAGGCGCGCTGCTTCGGCCGGCAGCGCCGCATCGGCCGCCATGCGCTGAATGCGGTCGTAGTCCACGCCGATCGGCACCGACACGACCGTGCTGTGGCGCCCGTCGCACCGTGACGCGCGACGCCTCGTCGTCCACCTCGGCGTCGAGTTCTTCCTCGACGGCCAGCAGGAAGTTGCGCCGGTCGCGCTCGAGCTGGAAGGCGATCAGGTCGTTGGCGAGCAGGCCTTCCAGCAGCTCGCGGCGCCACGGACAGATGCGCAGACGATCGGGATAGGGCCAGGGAATGTGCCAGAAGAGCGCCGTGCGCGCGTCGGGCCTGCAGGCGCGCAGCGCCGGCGCGACCAGGGCCAGGTGGTAGTCCTGGATGAACACCGGCGCGTCGACTGTCGCCCAGCTCCTCGTGCATCGCCGCGCGCGAACCGCGCGTTGACGTCCTGATAGGCGCGCCCAGTCCTCGCTGCGAAACTTCGGACGCACGTCCACCACGTGGCACAGCGGCCACAGGCCCTCGTTCGCGAAGCCGCCGTAGTAGGCCGAGAACGCCGGCTCCTCGAGCCACAGCCGGCGCAGGTCGTAGGTCGGGCTCTCGGGGGGCACGCGCACCTTGTCGGCCGCGTCGACGACCAGCCGGTCGGCGGTGCCGGCGCCGTGCGCGATCCACACGCCGCCCCGTTCGCGCATCAGCGCGTCCAGCGCCACGGCGACGCCGCCGGTCGCGGCGCGTCACGACGATGCGGCCGTCGGCGGCGGCGTTGTGCAGATACGGCTCGCGGTTCGACACGACCATGAGCGGCCGCGGCGCGGCGCGTCGAGCTCGCCGGCCGCGGCCAGACCGCAGCGGAACAGCACGGGGCCGACCAGCTCGTGGATCGCGATCGAGCGCGCCCACGACCAGCACCTGCACCTGCTTGCCCCAGTCGGGAACTCGGCGGCGACGACGGCGACAACCCCAGCGTGATGCCGGCCTGCGACACCAGTCCGGTCCACGCGTAGCCGCCGATCGGGCTCGTCCAAGCCCGACATCCGGACGCCGATCGCACGCCGAGCCTGATGAAGCCGAGCCGGACGGCCGACAGCGCCGAGCGCGCATGAGCGCCGATCGCGGCCAGCGCGTCGAGGCGCAGCGACGCCCCCACCGCGACGAAGAACACCACCAGCACCGGCGGCGCGCCGCGGCGCACGGCGGCTCGCAGCGTGTCGCCCTGCGCACCGCCAGGTTCTCGATGACGACGCCGGCGGCAAGCGCCGCCAGCAGCGGCTGGAACTGCTGCGCCGTGCCCACCTGGCTCAGCAGCGCGCACACCGCCAGCAGCACCAGCGTCACTTCGCGGCCGATGTAGCGCAGATAGAGCGCGAACATCGACGCCGACCAGCACCCCGAAGGCGACGGCCCCGCCGATTTCCCAGGCGATGCGCATGAACAGCGCTCGGCGCTCACGGCCGCGTCGAGCGCCGAAGACGGCGCGCGCCAACTGCATCGACAGTGAGAACAGCACCAGCATCGCCAGGTCGGCGAGCACGACCATCGCCAGCACCATCTCGCTGAGGCGGCCGCGCGCGCCGGCATCGGCGATGACGGCGGCCGTCATCGTCGGCGAGAAGGTGACGACGATGACCGCCACCAGCATGACGATGCCAGCCGCGGGAGCCCGGCCACCTCGGGCGCAATCGGCAGCCACGGCCAGGCGAACCAGCCGACCGCAATGAGCCCCAGGATCGGCACGGCCAGCGTCCACGCCGTGGTCTTCGCGATCGGGGCCAGCCGGTCGCCGAGCCGTTCGACGCTCAGCGTCAGGCCGGCGATGAGGGCGATGAGCGTCGTGGCGATGCCGTTGACGATGGCCAGCTGTCCGGCCATGGCGGTGGTGAGGACGTTGCCGAGCGAGGGCCCGACGAGCACGCCGAAGACCAGGTAGCCGGTGAGCTGTGGCACGCGCAGGTGCTTCATCAGGCTGCCCGTCAGCCAGGCGCCGATGAGCGTGAAGCCGAGCACCAACGCCGTACCGGCGGAGGGCTCGCTCACCTCGCCGGCGATCTGTCTGGCCCAGATCACCCCGGCCACCGTGAGGGCAAGCGCGGCAGCGCGGTTCATGCCGAGGCCTCCCGCGCGGCGACGAACCGCGCGAGCACGTCGGCGGCCGCCGTGCCGGCGACCACCACCGACAGCACCGACGGCTCGGCGCCCCCTGAGGAGGCCATGGCCCGGGCAACGCCCAACGCGAACGCCACGCCGAAGACGCCCGGGGCCACGAGCTCGAACCGCAGATCGCGCGACATCGAAGGCGCCAGTCGGTGCATCAGGGCGCCGCCGGCAAACCGTGCCACGGTGCGGAGGCTGACGTACGCGGCAGCAAGACTCAGGGTCACCGGCGTCAGGTCCGTGCGCGCGCCGGCCACGAGCAGGACCAGCACGACGAACGGGTGCTGCACGTACTGGGTCTCGCGCTGCAACACCTCGCGGGAGGTGCCGCCGAGCCGTTGCCACAGCAGCCCGGCGCACAGGCCCGCGAAGAGGGGCGACGACGACAAGAAGTCGGCCGCCCCGCCCACGAGCAGCAAGGTGGCCATCACGAAGACGCGCCGTTCGGTGGTGGAGGTCGTGCGCCGAGCGAGCAGCCATCCCGCCAGCCCGAGCACCGCGGCAATCCCGACATTCTGGGCCAGCAACCACGCGGCGGGTGCGGGGGCCTCATGGCGCACGTAGACGAGCAGCGCGGCACCGGCGGCGATGGCGGCCGCCACTTCGGCTTCGACGAGCGAGTCGGTCTGGCGGCGAGGCTCGGACAGCAAGCGACCGGGCAGCGTCAGCGACGAGGCGGCGCAGATGCCACAGAGCAGGGCGAAGAGCCACGGCGCCATCTCGAGCGCCGGTCCGCGCGTGGCGGCGCCGAAGAGACCGGCGGCCACGAGCGCCACGGTCACGACGGCAAGCCCACTGCCCGATGCGACGCCGAGCGGAGCGCCAGCCCGCTGCTCGCGGAACTCGAGTCCGAATCAGGATGCCCAACACGGCCAGGGCCACCGACAGCGCCGGGTCCACGGCCGCCAGCGCGCGTTCGGACAGCACGGCCACGCCGTGCGGCCCCAGGAATACGCCCGCCAGCAGCAGCGGAGCGACCGGCACGCTCGTGGCAGACCAGCCGAGCAGCAGGCGCCTGGACGGTCGTGCCACCGGCGCGACCCTCACGGCGTGACGACCATCAGGAGGTGAGCGCCGTCGCGGGTCACCGCCACCAGAAGGGCGTGGCCGATTGGGGCGGTGGCCGCAAGGTTGAGGACCTGGGCCGGCGTCGGCGCCGAGAGGGTGCCGAAGTGCGTGATGATGTCGCCGATGCGAAGATCCGCCGTCTCGGCCACCGAGCGCGGCTGGATGCCGGTGATTGCTGCGCCCACGCCGGCCACCCGGCGCGCGCTCATCCCCAACGCCCGACGTGCAACGGGGGGCGCCGGTCGTGGCGCGGCGGGCGACGTGGTGACGGCCGGCATCGCGACCGGGCTCACCGCCACCTCGGTGGCCTGTCCGGCGCGCCAGACCGTCAACACCGTCGGGTTCGTGTCGAGGTCGGCCAGGTGGCGACGCCAGTGCGCGATTGAGGGCAGGGGACGGCCGTCGGCCGCCTGCAACACGTCGCCAACCCGCAGCGCCGCCTGCGCCGGCCCATCCGGCGCCACCCACGTCACGGCTGCGCCAGTGGCATGACCGAGAACGTCGCCCAGCGCCGGCGTCACCGCCTGCACCTCGATGCCCAGGCTCACCGCGCCCTGACCGGCGCGAGCGAGACGCCCGTCCGCCAGGCGCGACACCAGCTCGGCCGGCGCAATGGCCAGCCCGTCGTCGTGCCGCACGACCAGTCCAATCCACTCGCCTTCTGGCGTGAAGAGAAAGGCCCCGGGCACCAGCTGGCTCACGGAATTCGGCACCCACAACGCGCCTGACCACAAGGGCGCCTCGACGGGCGTGAGGGCACCGACGATCACCGGTGCGAGTGACGTGCCGGCAGCAGCAACCATCGTCTGCATGACGTAGCGCGACAGCATCGGGTCGCGCCGAGGCCACGCCTGGGCGATCGGCGCCGCCGGTCCAGGCGTGAGCCGGAGCACCGCCAGGCCGGTGAGGGCGTCGCGCACGATGACGGCCGCGGTGACGTCGAGGGCCTCGCCCTCGTCTGGGCCCGGTAGCGCGATGGCCACGTCGTCGTGGAGCCGCAGCGCGGCAACATGGCGGGTGCGTACGGCAGGGGCGGCGCGCTCCGGACCGCGGATGGCCACGGCCTCGAGGCTGGGGGCGGTGCGGGTCGACACCTCGACCAGCTGGCTCTCCAGGGCGGAAAACCCCTGGCGCACGACGAAAGGCGCCAGCATCGGCGGAACGATCTGTCCGGCCGGGGCGCTGTCGGGGAATCTCAGCCGAGCCAGCGCCCACAGCGCCACCACGGCCAGCAGCGCCACCGTGAAGAGCAGCCGGGTCTCGCGCGCGACCCGTGGGCGACGCACCAACGCCATGTTCACGACCTCCGAAGACGCACTACATGTCTACCACTCCGGTGGGGGATCCGCAGACAACGGCCATCATCGCCACCCCCATCATGTCCGAACGACAGCAGCCAGCGGTAAGAGAGAATACAGGGCACATGCAGCATCAGCACTTCGTCGACAACACGTGGCAGGCCGGCACCAGCGGCGACTCGATGCCCGCGGTGGACCCGAGCACGGGTGAGATCTTCGGGGCACTCGCTCGCGGCACCGGCCCGGACATCGCGCGCGCGGTGGCCTCCTCGCGGGCGGCCATCGGCGAGACGTTCGACGGCCCGTGGGGACGCCTGCCGGCGGCGCAGCGCGGGCGGCTGATGGCGCGCCTGGCCATCGCCGTGACCGAGCGCGCCGAAGAGTTCGCGCAGCTCGAAGCGCGCGACACCGGCAAGTCGCTCAAGACCGCGCGCACGGACGCCGCAGCGCTCGCCCGCTACTTCGAGTACTACGGCGGCGCCTGCGACAAGCTGCACGGCGAGACGTTGCCCTACGAACAGGGCTACACGGTGCTTACCATCCGCGAGCCGCACGGCGTCACCGGGCACATCATCCCGTGGAACTATCCGATGCAGATCTTCGGGCGCACGGTGGGCGCGTCGCTCGCGGCCGGCAACGCGTGCGTCGTGAAGCCGGCCGAAGATGCCAGCCTGTCGATCCTGCGGCTCGCCGAACTGGCCGCGGAGGTGGGCTTCCCCGCCGGTACGCTCAACGTGGTCACCGGTTACGGGCACGAAGCCGGCGCGGCGCTGACCGCCCATCCCGGCATCGACCACATCTCGTTCACCGGCTCCACCGTGACTGGCCGGCTCGTGGCCGAGGCGGCCGCCAAGCGCCACTGCCCCGTCACGCTCGAACTGGGCGGCAAGTCGCCGCAGCTCGTGTTCGACGACGCCGACCTCGACGCGGCCCTGCCCGTGATCGTCAACGCCATCATCCAGAATGCCGGGCAGACCTGCTCGGCCGGCAGCCGCCTGCTGGTGCAGCGCGGCGTCTACGAGCCGCTGCTCGCGCGCCTGGCCGAGCGGTTCCGCGCCCTGCGCGCCGGCCCGCCGGCACTCGAACTCGAGATGGGACCGCTCGTGAACCAGAAGCAGTACGAACTGGTGAAGGGCTTCATCCAGCAGGCCGAAGAGGCGCGCATTCCAGTGATGGCGCGCGGCACGCTGCATCCTGACGCCGCCCGCGCCGGCTACTACCAGCCGGCGGTGCTGTTCCGCGACGTGCCGCCCGAGAGCGCACTGGCGCAGCGCGAGATCTTTGGACCGGTGCTGGCCGCGATGCCGTTCGACGACGAAGACGAGGCGATCCGCCTGGCCAACGGCACCGACTATGGGCTGGTGGCGGGGGTGTGGACGCGCGACGGCTCCCGGCAGTTTCGCGTGGCGCGCAAGCTGCGCTGCGGGCAGGTGTTCATCAACAACTACGGCGCCGGCGGCGGCGTGGAGCTGCCGTTTGGCGGCGTCAAGGCCAGCGGGCACGGACGCGAGAAGGGCTTCGAGGCGCTGCTCGGCTTCACCGTGCTCAAGACCATCGCCATCAAACACGGCTGACGGTCGTCACGCCTCGAGTGCCGGCGTCGCGCGCGACGACGGTGTCCTCAGGCGGCTCCGCTGTCTCGTAACATCACGAGCAGCATCCGCGTCGGCTCCCGCGCCTCGACGGCATGGGGCACATGGGCGGGAAGCCGGATGATGGTGCCGGGCGTGGCCTCCACGGCGGCGCCAGCGACGGTCACCCCGAGGGTACCGTCGAGCACCAGGACGAGGGCGTCGAAGGGAGAGGTGTGCTCGGTGAGGCCCTGCCCGGCGTCGAACGCAAAGAGCGTGAGCGAACCGCCCGTCGCCACGGCGAGCACCCGGCTCGCGATGCCGCCGGGAGTGGGCGCGATGAGCGACTCGAGAGGCAGAACTTCTCCGACGGATAGCGCGGCGGGATTCGGGGACATGATGGCGATCATACGGCGGCGGCACCGGGCTCCATACACTGCAGGCAGTTCCGGATACGCCCATGACCGAGGACCAGCGCGCCCAGCAGTTCGACGCGGCCACGTTGCCGCTGGACGCGCTCTGCGACCGCCTCGTGGCCGGGCCCCATGCCTGGGCGCACGCCGCCGTGCCGCGCATTCGCTCGCGACTGGCCGCCCTGGCCACGCGCGAGCCGCGCGGCTCGGCCGGCGATCTGCACCGGACGTTCGCCGACCTGGCGGACCGCCTGCTGGCGCACCTGGCGAAGGAGGAGAACATCCTGTTCCCGGCGCTGGCGGCCCTGGCGGAGGCCGAGCGCGCCGGGCGCAGTCGCCCGCCTCTGGCGTTCCCCACCATCCTCCACCCCATCCGGCTGCTCGAAAGTGAGCACGAGCGGTTGATGGCCGGCCTGGCGACGGTCGAGGCGCTCACCGGCGATCTCGACGTCGCGCCGGGCGATGAGGCCTGGCGGGCAGTGCTCGACGACCTGGCCGCGTTTCGCACCGAGCTGGTCGCACACGTGGCCTTCGAGGCGGACGTCCTGTTCCCCCGGGCCCTCGAGCTCGACCGCCGGGTCTGACGCTCGGCGCTGCTTCCGCTATGATGCGCGGCGTGACCGCTCCGAGTGACGATCTGCTGCGGCGCATGCCGCTCTTCCGGCGGTTGGCGGTCGACGACCGGGCCCGGGTGGCCGCCGTGGCCCGCCTCGTGCACCACGAGCGCGGCACGCACGTCTTCGACGAAGGCGACGACGCGCACGCCTTTCTCGCCGTGGTCGAGGGCCGGGTCAAGGTCTACAAGTCGACACCGGCCGGCAAGGA
Organism: uncultured Acidobacteriota bacterium; assembly: GCA_963814395.1. Classification (GTDB taxonomy): domain Bacteria; phylum Acidobacteriota; class Vicinamibacteria; order Vicinamibacterales; family UBA2999; genus CADEFD01. Next base: position 44,401 of record CAWFCS010000010.1, on the reverse strand, counting down.
ACTCATCCTCGAGATCTTCGGACCGGGTGATCCGCTCGGCGCGGTGGCCGTCTACGAGGGCGCGCCGTTTCCGGCCTCGGCCCTGGCGCTCGACGACGTCACCTGCCTGCGCATCGAGCAGCGGGATTTCTTCGCGCTGCTGGAGCGCCATCCCGTGCTCGTGCGCGGGCTGCTGTCGGGACTCACGATCCGGCTGGCGGAACTCACCCGGCGTCTGGCCGACCTCACCGGCGCGCGGGTCGAGGCCCGCTTCGCGCGCTTGTTCCTGAAGCTCGCCCACCAGATTGGCCGTGCCGATCGGGGCGGCACCTTCGTGCCGATGCCGCTGGCCCGTCAGGAGCTGGCCGATCTCACCGGCACGACCATCGAGAGCGCGATCCGGATCATGAGCCGGTGGGAGAAGGAAGGCGTGCTGCACACCGACAAGGACGGCTTCGTGATCCTCGATCGGGTCGTGCTCGAAGACGCCTCCGCGACGTGACCGGGCGCCCTCAGGCCTCGTAGCGCATCATCGCCATGAAGCCGTTGTCCATGTGGAACTGCTGGTGGCAGTGGAAGAGCGCCAGGCCCGGCTGATTGGCGGTGACGTCGATTTCGACCTGCTTCCACGCCGGCACGACCACGACGTCCTTCATGACGCCCGCCGTCGGCCGTCCGTCGAACCGCACCAGCTCGAACGTGTGCCGGTGCAGATGCACGGGATGCGGGTCGGCGCTCTGGTTGTCGAACGTCCACCGGTAGCGGCGGCCCGCCGTGACCACCAGGTCGTCGGTCTTCGGATACGACTTGCCGTTGATGGCCCAGTGATGGCCGTCGCCGACGGCGCGGAACGCCAGTGTGAGCCGGCCGTCGGGCTCGGGGGCCACCGGCGTCTCGGCGCCGAACAGCGTGTAGTCCCACGGCCGCGGCAGCGGCGGCTCCCAGCGCGGCGCACCGCTCGCCCCCGCGTACTCGATGACCACGCCGAGCCCTTTGTCGCGGTCGGCGGCGCGCACCGCGCCGAGGATCCACACGCCCGGCCGGTTCATCTCGACGACGGCATCGACGCGCTCGCCCGGCGCCACGTCGATCACGGGCACCGGCGCGGGCCGCGGCACCGGGATTGCCGTCGAGCGCGACGACGTGGAAGCGGTGCCCCGGCAGGGCGAGCGAATGGGTCAGCGTGGCGCTGGCGTTCACCAGCCGGAACAGCACGCGCGCCCCTGCCTTCACGCGCACCGGCTCGCCGGCGCCGAGCATCCGGCCGTTGACCGAATAGGCTTTGAACTCGACGTCCACGGCGCCCTGGCGGCGCAGCGACGGCTCCCATTCGTGCAGCACCAACGGCACGTCGGCGTCGTAGGCGCCGGGATCGTGGGCGTCTTCCACCACCATCACGCCGAACTGGCCGGTGTAGGTGCCCTTCCTCAGATCGCGGCCGGCCGCATTGTGGCTGTGGTACCAGCGCGTGCCGGCGGGCTCGGGCGTGAACACATAGCGGCGCCGGCCTTTCGGCGGCGCTCCCGGGGTGCCCTCTTCGTAGACGCCGTCGACCTCGGGCGGGATGTGGAGGCCGTGCCAGTGCACGAGGTCCTCGGCCTCGGTGTCGTTGAAGACGTCCACGGTCAGGGCACGCCCGCGCGGCACGCGCAGCAACGGGCCAGGCACCTGGCCGTTGTAGGCCACGGTCGGCACGACGCGACGGGGCGCGATCTCGTGGCGCAGCGAGCCGATGCGCAGCGTCACGTCGGCCGGGCCGGCGAGTTCCTGCGCGGACTGCGGTGGATGATGCATCCGGGCGCCGTGCTGCGCGCGGCCGGACGGGCCACCGAGCGCCACTGCGCCCGCGGCGAGCAGCCACTCACGTCGGGTCATGGACGGACGCTACCATGGATGGCGATGAGCGGCTGCGCGCACCCGGCCTCTACTTCTGCATCGATTTCAGGAACTCCGACAGTGCGTGCACGCGCAGCGGCACCGTGTCCCGCTCGAGCGAGCGGAACAACTCGCCCCACATCGGCATGTCGCGCGACCCGTGCGCGGCCACTTCGTCGAGGCCCTCGATGTAGCGCTTGACCTTCGTCTCGGGGAACTGACCGCCGTTGCGGGCGCTGATCCGGGTGAGGTCCGCCGGCGCCTTGTTCAGCGCCTTGGCCGCCGGGCCGTCGCCCACGCCGCTCAGGCCATGGCAGGTGGCGCAGTAGCTGTTGAACATCCCGGGACCGTCCGAGGCCTGGGTGCGCTTCATGGGTGCCTGTTCGATCCGCTGAGCCTGCGCCGTGCCCGCGGTAAGGGTCAGAGCGACGAGTACGGTGAACGTGAGTCGGGTCATGTGTCCGCCTCCTGGTGAGAGTGCTCAGAAGTCTCCCGCCGTCACGGCCGCCCTGGTATGACGCCGGTCATACCCAGCCCCAGACATCGGCGGCAGGATGCGCGTGGAGTCGCACATGGGCATCCGCGTCGCACTGCCGAACCTCGATCACTGGAAAGCCCAGGTGAAGTGTCAGACCGGCTGCCCGGTCTCGACCGATGCCGGGCGCTACGTGCAGCTCATCGCCGAGGGCCGGCTCGAAGACGCGTATCTCGTCGCCCGCGCGCCGAACCCGCTCGCCTCGGTGTGCGGACGGGTCTGCGCGGCCCCGTGCGAAGACGCGTGCCGCCGCGGCGCCATCGACGCCCCGGTGTCGATCCGCGCGCTCAAGCGGCACGTCACCGAACAGTACGGCGTGGAGTCGGTGCGGCCAGACACGCAGGACCGCCTGCGCGAAACCGGCATCGCCGAAGGCAACCGCTACAGCGGTCACCTGCCGATGGCCTTCCATCGCACGCCCCCCGCAGCCGCAGCGGGGCCGCGACGCCAGGTGGCGGTCATCGGCGCCGGCCCGGCCGGCCTCGCCGCCGCGCACGATCTGGCCCTGCTGCACTACGACGTGACGATCTTCGAAGCCGCCGCCGAGCCCGGCGGCATGATGCGCTTCGGCATTCCCGAATACCGGCTGCCGCGCACCCTGCTCGCGGCCGAAATCGACCGCATCGTGTCACTCGGCGTCTCGTTGCAGCTCAACGCGCCGCTGTCGGCGTCGTTCGGGCTCCGGCACCTGCGCGAGGCGGGCTTCGAGGCCGTGTTCCTGTCGGTGGGCGTGTCGCGCGGCCGCGATCTGCAGATTCCGGGTGTGGAGATGGACGGCGTCGTGAAGGCCGTCGACTACCTGCTCAACGTGAACCGCGGCTATCGCCTCAATCTGGGCCGCAAGGTCGTGGTCATCGGCGGCGGCTTCGTGGCCTTCGACGCGGCTCGCACGGCACTGCGCGCCGGCCGTGAACCGGTGCTCGACGCTACCGCGGCCGACCTCGGCGCCGAGAGCGATGCCCGCCTCAAGGAAGCCATGGACTCGGCGCGCGCCGCGCTGCGCGGTGGCGCCACCGAGGTGACGGTCGTATCGCTCGAGAGCCTCGACGAGATGCCGGTGCTGCGCACGACACAGGGCCACGAGGAGTTCGAAGAGGCGGCGAAGGAGGGCATCCGCTTCGTGACCCGCCGGGGGCCGCGGCGTCTGCTGGGCGAGGGGCACATCACCGGGCTCGAACTGCGCAGCGTGACGCGGGTGTTCGACGAGCATGGACGTTTCTCGCCCGAGTACAACGACGACGATCTCGACCATCATCGAAGCCGACAGCTGTGTGCTGGCCATCGGGCAGCAGGCCGATCTGTCGTTCCTCACGCCCGAAGACGGCATCGAACGCCACCCGGGCGGCACCATCCGGATCGACCCGGTCACGCTGGCCACGTCGGCGCCCGGGGTCTATGCCGGCGGCGATGTCGCCTTCGGCCCGCGCAACCTGATCGAGGCCGTGGCCAACGGCAAGCGCGCGGCGCGGTCGATGCACGAGTACCTGGCCGGCGACCGGGCGCGGCTCGAGACGACGGTGGAGATCGAGACGCTGCCGACGAGCCACTACACGATGCTGGCCGGCTTCGAGCGGTTCGACCGCGAGACGCCGCCCACGCTGAGCCTCGACCGGCGCACCGGCATCGCCGAAGTGGAAACCGGCTACGACCACGACGCGGCCGTGCGGCAGGCGGCCCGCTGCCTGGTGTGCCACGTGCAGACCATCTACGACCCCGAGAAGTGCGTGCTGTGCAACCGGTGCGTGGATATCTGTCCGGAGTACTGCCTGGCGATCGTGCCCTTCGCCGATCTCGACCTCGAGCCCGAGCTGCGCGACGCCCTGGTCGCCCGCGCCGAGGCGGGCGGAGCGCCGCTGGCCGCCATGGTGAAGGACGACGAGCGATGCATCCGGTGCGGGCTGTGCGCGATTCGCTGCCCGACCGACGCCATGACGATGGAGCGTTTCACCATCACGGAGCGGTGGACCCATGAGTGACACACACACGGCGGCGCCGGCCGATCGGCGCGACTTCCTTCTCAAACTGGGCGCGGGGGCCGGGGTGGCCGCCCTCACGGTGCAGGGGGCCGCCTCGTTGCGGTCGCTGGTGCCCAACGTCTCGTACGACTCACCCACCACAGTGAAGCTCGGCTTGCCCGTGGACTTCCCGGACGGCCTCAAGTTCCTGTCCGACGAACGGCTCTTCGTGTTCCGCCAGGGCAACACCTTCCATGCCATCTCGGCGGTGTGCACCCACCTGGGCTGCACGGTCCGGGCGGAAGCCCTGGCCGCAGCGCAGACCGCGGAGGGCCGCGGCGCCGATGCGCTGCGCCTCACCCACCGGTTCCTGTGTCCCTGCCACGGCTCCGAGTACCAGGGCGACGGCGCCAACGTCTCCGGCCCGGCGCCCAAACCGCTCGCGTGGTACCGGCTGTCCTTTGCGCCCGACGACGGGGCGCTCGTGGTCGATCTGGCCGACGAGGTCGGCTCCGACTTCCGCCTCACGCTGGGGTGATGTGATGCGCCTTCCACTGACGGCCCGCAAGTCCGAACCGGACGCCCCTGGCGTGCACCCTGCGCCGTTCTGGAGCTGGCGGCCGCGGTCCGACCGCGAGGCCGGCGCGGCCGTGACGTCCAACTTCATGTTCCACGCGTTCCCCTCGAAGGTCAGCAAAGCCTCGATGGCGTGGACCTACTCGTTCTGGCTGGGCACGATCACGGCGGCGCTCTTCTTCCTGCTGATCCTGTCGGGCCTGCCGCTGCTCTTCCTCTACGTGCCGTCGGTGGAACGGGCCTACCAGTCGGTGAAGGACATCGAGTTCGTCATCACGTTCGGCTCGTGGATCCGCGCCGTGCACCGCATCGCCGCGCACGGCATGGTCATCGCCGTGTGCCTGCATCTCGTGCGCGTGTTCCTGACCGGGGCCTACAAGAACGGCGTCGGCCGCGGACAGCATCGCGAATGGAACTGGGTGCTGGGCGTGGTCATGCTGCTGCTCACGCTGTTCCTGTCCTTCACTGGCTATCTCCTGCCGTGGGATCAGCTCGCCTTCTGGGCTGTCACCGTGGGCACCAACATCGCGTCGTCCATTCCCGCGGTGGGCCCGAGCGTGCGCGAGCTGCTCATCGGCGGCCGCACCATCGAACAAGCCACGCTCATCCGCTTCTACGTGCTGCACGTCGTCATCCTGCCGCTCGGCCTGGGCCTGCTCTTCGCCTACCACATGTGGCGCGTGCGCAAGGACGGCGGCCTGGCGCGGGCCGAACACGATGCGCTGCTACCCCAGCCGCAGGCGACCGCGGTCGTGGCCAGCAAGACTTACACGCTGCTCGGCGTGGCCCGGGGGCAAGCCCCGGTGATTCGCGCGCAGGCCCTCGAAGCGCCGGGCACCACGGTGAACGCGGTGCCCGATCTGGTGCGCCGCGCCGCGATCGCCACGCTCGGCACCATTGCCCTCGTCGGCATCCTGGCGGTGTTCATCGAGTCGCCGCTCGAGGAGCCGGCGAGCGCGCTGGTCACGCCGAATCCAGCCAAGGCCCCGTGGTACTTCCTGTGGCTGCAGGAAATCGTCACCGACACGACGATCCGCATCGGCTCGTTCACGCTCAACGGCGCGTTCGTCGGCGGCGTGATCCTGCCGGGGCTGCTGGTCGGCCTGCTGACGGCGTGGCCGTGGCTCGATCGCTCCCCGTCGCTGGCCGCTGGCCTGTGGCTGCCCAAGACGCGCGCGCGCCAGAACACGGTGTTCCTGCTGCTGGTGCTGGGCGTGCTGATCCTGACGTTCATCGGCATGGCGATGCGCGGCCCGTATTGGGACCTGTACTGGCCATGGGAGACGTGGCCCGCCATCCCGACGAGGATCTGACATGGAGCAGCGCACCAATTCTCCGTATCCCGCCGTCGACCGGCTCGTGCTGGCTCTCGTCGGCGTCGTGCTCGTCGTCGGCACCGGGCTCTTCATGTGGAGCGACCGCGCGCACGACTGGCGCTACTACCAGGCGGAGTTCACGCGCATGGTGGGCGAGCAGCTCGGCGATGAGAAGGCCGCCGACGTGCCGCAGGGCCTGCAGCAGGTCTGGGTGGCCGGGCTCGAACGCGCCGACCGCTGCACCACCTGCCACCAGGCCGTGGCCTGGAAGGGCTTCGAGAAGGCCGACCATCCCTATCGCACCCATCCGGAGGGTCCGCTGAAGACCCATCCCGTGGAGCAGTTCGGCTGCACGTCGTGCCACGGCGGCCAGGGCTGGGCGATCGACACCGCGGCGGCGCACGGCGAAGTGGCGCACTGGGAGGAACCGCTCCTCAGCCGCTCGCTGGGCGAGGCCTACACGCTGGCCGGCGACAAGAACTCGCTGATGCAGATGAACTGCAACACGTGTCATCGCTACGACCGCGAGACGCCGGGGGCGACGGCCATCAATTTGGCCAAACGGCTGGTCAACGACAAGGGCTGCCGCGCCTGCCACGTCATCAACGGCTACGGCGGCACGATCGGCCCAGACCTCACCGAGGTCGGCGAGAAACCGCCGGAGCAGTACGACTTCAGCCGGCTGTCGGGGCAACGCACGGCGTTCGGCTGGCACGTGGCGCACTTCAAGGATCCTCGCGCGCTCTCGGAGGGCACGATCATGCCCAACTTCAACCTGACCTCCGAACAGGCGCAGGCGCTGTCGATGCTCGTGCTCTCGTGGCGCCGCCACGACGTGCCGGCGCGCTACCTGGCCGGCGCGCCCCGTGTCGATCCCCGAAGCGCGGAAGAGTTGGCCGCCGAAGAGGCCATGAAGACCGGCCCGGGCCAGTGGTTCGTGAGCACCGGCTGCTTCGTGTGCCATTCGGTGTCGGCGCTCGGCGTGAAGAGTCCGGCCCAGATCGGGCCAGACCTGTCCACGGCCGTGGAAGACACGCAGAGCCGGTTCGGCATGACGGTGGACGCCTTCCTGGCCAAGCCCACCGGCACGATGAGCGTCGTGCTGTCGCGCCAGATCATCTTGACGCCCGACCAGAAGCAGATCGCGGTGCAGAAGCTCCGCGAGGCCTTTGCCGAGTATCAGCGGCAGCGCGCAGCCGCAGCGGCGGTCACCCCAGCGCGCAGCCAGTAGGAGGCTACGATCATGAACAGATCCCGTCGCATCACGTGGGCCCGTGCGCTCACCGTCGCCGCACTGGCGCTCGTCGCCAGCCAGTGCACTCCCAGCCAGCCGGCGTCACGACGTCCGGCCGCCGGCGCCCAGTCCGACCTGGCGGTCGCGGCGCAGAAGACCTACGTGTCGCCCGGCGACCTCGACGAGTACTACATGTTCTCGTCGGGCGGTCATTCCGGGCAGATCTACGTCTACGGCCTGCCGTCGATGCGGCACCTGTCGACCATTCCGGTGTTCACGCCCTACCCGGCCACCGGCTACGGGTTCGACGACGACTCGAAGAAGATGCTGGGCGAGCTGACCTGGGGCGACGCCCATCACCCCGCGCTCTCCGAGACCAAGGGCGACTACGACGGACGCTGGCTCTTCATCAACGAGATGAACGGCCGCATCGCCCGCATCGACCTGCGTGATTTCAAGACCAAGCAGATCCTGGGCCCCGTGCCCAACCTGCACGGGAACCACGCCTCGTCGTTCGTCACGCCCAACAGCGAATACGCGATGATGGCGTCCCGCTTCTCGCGCCCCGTGCCGCAGCGGCCCGTGGGCGTCGACAAGTACGCCACCGAGTACAAGGGCATCATCGCCGGCGTGAAGATCGAACCGACGTCGGGCGAGATGTCGCTGGCCTGGCAGATTCTGATGCCGCCGTTCGACTACGACCTCGGCGACGCCGGCAAAGTGGCGTCGGACGGGTGGATGTTCTTCACCTCCTACAACACCGAACGCGCCACCGGCAAGCTCGAGGTGAGCTCGACGCAGAAGGATCGCGACTACATCGCCGCGGTCAACTGGCGCGCCGCCGAGAAGGCGATCGCCGACGGGCAGTTCGACACCATCGACGGCGTCAAGGTCATCGATCCGAAGAAGGTGCCCGGCCTCGTCTATCTGCTGCCCTGCGGCAAGTCGCCGCACGGGGTGGATGTGGCGCCCAACGGCAACTGGATCGTCGGCTCGGGCAAGCTGCAGGGCGTGACCACGGTCTTCAACTTCGAGAAGATCCAGACCGCCATCCGCAACAAGGACTTCACGGGTGAGGAAGACGGCATCCCGGTGCTGAAGTACGAGTCGATCAAGGACGCCGAGGTGCCAGTGGGCCTGGGCCCGCTGCACACCCAGTTCGGTACCGACGACTGGGCCTACACGTCGCTCTTCGTCGACAGCGCGGTCGCCAAGTGGAAGCTGGGCACCTGGGAAGTCGTGGACAAGGCCCCGATGTCCTACTCGATCGGCCACCTGACGGCGGCCGAGGGCGACACGGTGAGCCCCGACGGCAACTACCTGGTCGGGCTCAACAAGCTGTCACACGGGCGGCACCTCTCGGTGGGGCCCTCGCAGCCGGAGTCGTCACAGCTGCTGGACATCTCGGAAGAGAAGATGAAGCTCCTCTACGACGCCTTCACCGAGCCGGAGCCCCACTACGCCCAGATCATCAAGGCCGACAAGGTGAAGCCCATCGAGGTCTATCCGAAAGAGGAGAACACGCACCCGATGGCGGTCTGGGACGTGGCCCAGGCGGGCGTCACGCGCACCGGAAAGAACGTGCTCGTGAAGATGGTCGCCGTGCGCTCGACGCTGACCCCGACGGACTTCGAGGTGCAGGCCGGCGACGTGGTGACCGTGGCCATCACGAACATCGAGCAGACCACCGACGAACTGCACGGCTTCGGCCTGCTCGACTACAACATCAACGTGGTCATCGACCCGGGCGAGACCAAGACCGTGACCTTCACGGCCAAGAAGTCGGGGGTCTTCGCCTACTACTGCACGAACTTCTGTTCGGCGCTCCACCAGGAGATGCAAGGGTACATGGTGGTCAAGTGACTTCCAGGGACTAGGGACTAGGGAACAGGGAACAGGGGTGGGTCATGGACAGCACAGCACGCGGCCGGTTTCTCGACAGCACCATCGACGGCCGCGCCCGGCTCATGGTGCTGCTGGCGGTGCTGCTGCTGGCCGTGACCTACGTCCTGCCGCTCTGGAACCTGACCATGTTCGCGCCGCAGTATCCCGACGGCCTGCGCCTCGACATCTACTCGCACACGCTCGAGGGCGGCAACAACGGTCAGGACGTCAAGGAGATCAACGTCCTGAACCACTACATCGGCATGCACGACCTGGTGAACGAGTCGTTCGCGGAGTTCCAGTGGATGCCGTTCGTGATCGGCGCCATCGGCCTGCTGATGCTGCGCGCCGTCGTGCATGGCTCGGTGGCGGCGCTCCTCGACGTGGTGATGATCTTCGTCTACTTCGGGGCCTTCTCGACCTGGTCGTTCGGCTACAAGCTCTATCGCTACGGCCACGATCTGGCGCCCGATGCCGCCATCACGGTGGCGCCGTTCATGCCGCCGATGTTCGGCTATCGCCAGATCGCCAACTTCGAGGTCTATTCCTACCCGAGAGCGGGCACCTACGCGATGGTCGCCGCCATCGTGCTGCTCGTCGCCGCGCTGGGGTGGACGTGGCTGCGTGCCCGGCGCGCCCTTGCCACCAGTGGCGGACGCTGACGCCATGACTCAGCTGGCCCTGGCGGCGCTCGCGTTCCTCGGCACCTTCGGCCTGCCGGCCGTAGCCCTGGGGCAGGACGATGCCCTGCCGCCCGCGGCGCAGGCCATCGAAGGCCGTCCGGCGGCGGCGTTCACCTCGCCACTGCAGGCCCTCGTCGATAACGCCGCCCCGGGCGCGCGGATCGAAGTGCCGGAGGGCACCTGGGAGGGCGACCTGTATCTCGATCGGCCGCTCACGCTCGTGGGCGTGGGACGCCCGCTGCTGCGCGGGTCGGGACACGGCAGCGTCGTGCGCGTCCGCGCCGCCGGCGTCACCCTCGAGGGCTTCGACATCGACGGCCGCCGCGGCGGCGACCTCGGCCGCGACACCTCGGGCATCCACGTCACCGCGGCCCGCGTCATCATCCGCGACATCCGGGTGCGTGACGCGCTCTTCGGGATCTATCTGCGTGAAGCGGACGACGCCACCATCGAGCACTCGGTCGTCACGGGCATGCCCGACCGTCCGCCCGGTGAAGTCGGCAGCGGCATCCACGTGTGGAACAGCCAGCGCTTCCACCTCACCGGCAACGAGATTGTCGGCACCCGCGACGGGATGTACATCCAGTCGTCGTCGCACGGCCTGGTGCGCGGCAACCGCGCCCGCGAGCTTCGCTACGGCTTGCACTACATGTTCTCGGACGACAACGTGTTCGAGGACAACTCGTTCGAGACCGGCGCCGCCGGCACCGCGCTCATGTATTCGAAACGCCTCGTGTTCCGCCGTAACCGCTTCGTGCACAACCGCGGCTTCGCGTCGGTCGGCCTGCTGCTCAAGGCCTGCGACGACGTCATCGCCGAAGACAACCTGATCGCCGACAACGCCCGGGGCATCTTCCTCGAGGGCTCGTACCGCAACCACTTCCGCCGCAACGTCATCGCCATGTCGGACACGGCGCTGGTCATCTACGACTCGAGCGGCGGCAACACCTTCGAGGGCAACTCGTTCGTCGGCAATCTCACGCCACTCACGCTCTCGGGCCGGCGCACCGACACGCGCTTCGACGGCAACTACTGGTCCGATCAGCGCGAGCCCGACCTCGATGGCGACGGCGTGGCCGACCGGCCGTACCGGCTCTCGAACGTCTTCGACCACGTGCGCGGCAACCTCACCGCGGCGGATCTCTTCGCCCACGGCGTGGCCGTGAGCGCCCTCGGCGCGGCCGAGCGGGCCTTCCCCGTGCTGACCCCGGTGCCGGTGGTCGATGGCCGGCCGCTCGCGCGGCCGCCCACGCTTCCGGCGGTGCCCTCCGCCGGCCTGACTGCCGAACCAGCCGGGGCCGCCCGCGGCAGCGCCCTGCTCCTGCTCGGCCTCGGCCTCGTCGTGCTCGGCGTGGGACGGCACGGTTGGAGTCCATCGTGATTCGCTACCGCGCCTTCACGAAGACCTATGCCGGCCGCCGCGTCGTCGACGCGCTGAGTTTCGAGGTGCCACGCGGCGCCGTCGTCGCGCTGCTCGGTCCGAACGGCTCGGGCAAGACGACCTCCATCAAGGCCGCCGCAGGTCTCATCCGGCCCACGGCCGGTGCGGTCGTGCTCGGCGACGACGAGGTCAACGCTCTCGACGCGCGGGCGCGGCGGCGCGTGTCGTTCCTGCCGCAGCGGGTCTCGTTTCCCGAGACCCTGACCGGGCGCGAAGTCGTCGAGTTCTACCGGCGGCTGCGCCAGGCGCCGCCAGACGCGGTGGACCGCGCGCTGGCCTTCGCGTCGCTGAACGGGGCCGGGGCGCGCCCGGTCGGCACCTACTCCGGGGGCATGGTGCAGCGCCTCGGGCTGGCAGTGGCCAGCGTGGCCTCCGCCGAGGTGCTGCTGCTCGATGAGCCCACGGCGGCGCTCGATCCCGAAGGCCTCCACTCGTTCTACGAGCTGGTCGACGTGCGCCGGCGGGCCGGCACCGCGGTGTTCTTCAGCTCCCATCAGCTGGGCGATGTCGAGCGGCTCGCGGACCTCGTGGCGGTCATCGTGGCCGGCCGTCTGGTGGCGACGTTCACCGAGCGTGAGCTGGCCGCGCGGCTGGCCGACCGCGGCACCATGCGGGTGCGCCTCGGCGCCAGCATCGAGGACCTGCTGCCGCGCCTACGCACGTTGTCACCCGACGCCTCGTGGCACGGCGCCGAGCTGATTCTGCCGGGCCCCGCGTCGGCCCGTCCGGCGATGCTCGACCTCGTGCGTGAGGCCGGCGGCGACATCCGCGGACTGACCGCGGAGGAAGGCCATCTCGACCAGTTCTACCGTGAGCTCATCGGGGGCCAGCCATGAGGGCCGGGCTGCGCCTGCTGCTCGTCGCCGCGATCGCCGGGTGCGCGCCGGGAACGCTCGCGCCGGTCGCAATCGACACGGGGGCCGACGTGTGTGCCCACTGCCGGATGGCGATCGTCTCCACCGCCTCCGCCGCTCAGATCCTCGCGCCCGGTGACGACCCGGTGCTCTTCGACGACCTCGGCTGCCTGCGCGACTACGTCGCGGCCGCCGGCCTCCGACCCGAGGCGATGGCCGTCGTAGCCGATCACCGCACGGGCGCCTGGGTCGATGGGCGCACGGCCGTCTTCACCAAGACCTCCCTCGACACGCCGATGGGTTCGGGCCTTCTTGCCCACGCCACCAGCGCCTCGCGCGACCTCGACGCCGCCGCCAGCCGCGGCACGGCGGTGCCGGCCAGGAGCGTGCTGCCATGAACGCCTTCGACACTCCGATCTGGCTGTGCGCGCGCTACGAACTGGTGCTGGCCGTGCGGTCACGCTGGCTGCAGATCTTCGCGGTGGTCTTCGCTGGTCTCGCCCTCGCCGTGGCCGGCGCCGGCTACGTGCTGTCGGGCGGACATGGCGTACAGGACTTCTCGCGGACGGCGATCTCACTGGTGCAACTGGTGCTGCTGCTGGTGCCGCTCGCGGCCCTCGTCTTCGGAGCCCTCGCCCTGACCTCGGAAGGCGGTGCTGCCGAACTGCTCTACTCGCAACCCGTGTCGCGTGGACGCATCCTGTTCGGCCGTGTGCTCGGCCTCTGGGCGGCGCTCTCCGCGGCCGAACTCGTGGGCTTCGGCCTCGCCGGCCTCGTGCTGCAGTGGCAGACCGGCCTCGACGGCGTGGCGCGCTACGGGGCGCTCGCGCTCACGGCCGTGACCCTCACGGGCGTCTTCCTCTCGATTGCCGCGTGGCTGGCCAGCAGCCACACGGGGCGGCGCACGCGGGTGCTGGCGCTGGCCCTCGTCGTGTGGTTCCTGGCCGTCGTGCTGTTCGACGTGGCGGCCCTTGGCGCGGCCTCGCTGCTGCGTTCGGGGTCTGCGTCGCGGCTCCTGATCTGGGCCACGCTCGTCAATCCGGTCGACGCAGCTCGCACAGGCGTGCTGCTCGCCATCGAGGGCACGTCGGCGTTCGGCGCCGCCACGGCGGCCCTCCTGCGCTTCACCGGCGGCATGGCCGCCGCCGGCCTCGCGGTCGCCGTGTCGCTCATGCTCTGGATCGTGGTGCCCTTCGCGTGTGCCGTGCGGCGCCTGGCGCGTTCGGACATCTGACCGGCCACGCCGGTAGCGGCCGATGCGGGCGGGCACCGACGACCGGGCCGAAGGCAGCGTGCCGATCGATGTGTCGCCCGCTGGCCGATTCGGAAGAAGGGTCGAGCGTGCGCAGGAACCCTCGGACGTCGTGCTCGCGGATGGCTGCCGATCAGGTGCCTGCCCCTTCGCCCACGGTGCCGCGACCCGCTCAATCGGGCAGGCGCCAGAACGGCGGTACACCGCGGGCCGTGTCGCGCACGATTGCGATTGCCGCGCGCCGATCGGCCGCCGTGGGTCCGCCTGAATCGGTCGGCGCAGCGCCGGTCAGCTGCGCATACAGCCGCCGGTAGATGTCGGTGCGCACGGGACCGGGCAGCGTGTCGAAGGCCGGACTGAGCAGGAGAAAACTCACCGGGTAGCGGAAGAGCCGGGTACGTCAGATCGAAGTCGCGTAGCGACCGGCCCTGGTGGTCGGTTGGGCCACGCCGCGCGAACGTGGCGGCAAACGTCGAGATGCCCTGCACCGGCTCTGGCAGGCGCACTTCATCCGCGAACGTCATGTAGTCCACCAGGTCCGCCAGATCGGCCGCAAGGCCCGGGTAGGCCAAGGGGGTGCCCGGCATCACTGTCTCGGCCACCCGCGCCTGCCAGGCCACGCGGGTCAACAGATTCTGCATCTGCGTCTGGTGTTCGAGGGTCATGAGCGCCACGATGTCGCTCGTGGGCGCGAGATACGCCGCAGGCTCGACCAGGTGGAGGATTGCCGTGACGTTGAAGGGCACCTCCCGCACCACCGACGCGCGCGTGGCCGGATGTGCGGCCACGGCATTGGCCCGACTCGGCGGCTCGCCGTGGCGCGCGGTCACGAACCAACCGCCCCACCGCTCGACGAACGGCGTCCGGTGGTCGGTGATGATGGCGGTGTCGTCGCGGAGCGGCGTGCCGAGCGGCCCAGGCACGACCGAGCCCACGAACACCCCCGGCACCCCCGCGGTGTTCGGGCCGTGATGACACTTCAGACACGTGTGGCTGGCCGTGAAGGCCGGCACACCGCCGGCGCCCAGCGTGAGCGCGTAGAACACCGGGCCACGCGCCGCGTCGATGGCCACCAGCTCGAGGCCGGGCGTGCCGGGCACGTGCGCCACCATCACGTCGTCGCGGAAGTAGACGGCCCGCGGACGTGCTGGTGAGATGTGTGCGGCCTGCACGCTGGTCTTCGAGAACACCAGCAGCTGCGAGTCGATGGACACGTCGAGCGCCGCCAGCACCGCGCGCAGGACGCCCTGTCCATGCGCGCCCCAGGCGGCGGCGCCGGCCCCAAGCGCGACGTCGCCGCGGTCGAGGCGCGCAGCCAGCCGCGCCACCGCGTCGCCGGCTGGCGCGATGCCCGCCACAGCCGGGTGATCCGCGGCGATGAGGGGCTTGTAAGGACGCGGCAGCGCCTGGGCCGCGAGCAGCGCTGCACCTGCCCACGTGAGCAGTGTGCTCCCGATCATCCAGCGCCTGGGCGCCGCCGTCATGCGCCTCCGGTGTGCTCCCCCGCCCTCGTCCCGGGCACCCAGATCAGAACTCGAACCGGAACCCGAGCTGAACGGCGCGCGGATCGAGCGTGGCGATGATGCGATTGAACTGCGTGCCGTTGACGATGTTGAAGTTCGACACCGGGTTGCCGTTGGTCAGGTTGTAGGCGTCGAGCATGATGCCGACGCGGTAGCGGCCGAACGCCACGGTCTTGTCGATGCGCACGTCGAGAATCGGCACCGTCTCCGAGTACTGGCTGTCGAGGTCGTCGAGGAAGAACTGCACGGTGCCGGCATTGGGCAGGCTGGTCGAGATGACGCGGGTGAAGCCGTAGCCGCTCTGCACGCGGTAGTTCACGCCGACGCCGATGTCGTACTTGAACACGTAGCGGCCGGCGATGCGGGCCTGCCAGTTGGTGGTCTGCTGGCGGTTCGAGACGTCGGGACGCACGTTCTGGAAGAAGCCTACGCCCAGGGGGTCGGTGACCAGCGGATCGGCAGCCGCGTCGATGGTGGCCGCGCCGGCTCCGCCGCGCAGTTCGTCGCGCCACTGGTAGTCGAAGCTGCTCTGCAGGAAGAAGCCGCCGGGCCAGCGCTTGTTCAGCCCGACCTGGAGGGTGTCGTAGTCGTAGCTGGCGTCGGGCCAGTTGCCGTAGACGTTCTGGACGACGCCGCGCAGTGCATCCGGGATGTCGAACACCGAGAAATTCTGCGTGGAGGTGACCGGCCCGCCGAAGTCCTGAATGTTGACGGCGACCGTGCGGGGCACGGTGTATTGGCCGAGCCGCGCCACGTTCGTGACGCCAATCGAGTCGCGCACCATCTTGCGCACGTAGGCAACCCGCACCGACGACTCGCCCCAGAACTGGTGCTCGACCGAGCTGCTGATCTCGTCGGCGTAGGGCGACCTGAAGTTCTCGTCGATCACCGTCGAGATGCCGCCGGTGGCCGAGACCAACGTGCCCAGTTCGGCGACGCCGTCGTAGATACGATTGCCGTTGGCGTCGTTGAACTTGTAGATGCGGATGTTGTTGCCGCCGGGGTTGCTGTTGCCGCCGAGCACGTTGCCGAGCTCGTTGTAGAACCGGCCCCAGAACACCTTCGCCACCGTCTTGCCGTCGTTGAAGGCGTAGTTCGCGCCGAAGCGCGGCGCCACGCCGTGCTTGGCCTTGAAGCTGCGCCCAGGCGTTTCGCGCGTTGGGAAGACGTCGCTCAGCACCGGCGCACGCTTGCCGGGTTCGTACGAACCCGTCTGCCGGTCGTAGCGCACGCCGGCCAGGATGGTGAGGTTCGGCTTCGGGCTCCAGCGATCCTGGAAGAATGCCGTGAGGATCGTGTTGCGGTTGTCGGGGCCACTCCAGGTGTCGTAGAGGTCTTCGCGCCGGCCGACGTCGATGAGCTCGATCTCGTCGGTGAGGCCGTTGCGGTCACGGTAGCGAATGGCGCCCGAGTTCCCGTTGGTGATGGTCCGGTCGATGTCGACCACATAGCCGCCACCGAACTTCAGGTCGTGGCTGCCCGCTCGCGCGGTGGGCAGGTAGTAGGTGGCCGTCAGCAGGCCCTGGGGACGGAACGGCGTGGCGTCGAACGCATTCCAGCCGGCGCCGCTGTTGAGGTTGGTGCCGACGTCGAGTCGTGGCGGGCGCTCGGACGCGCTGACGTTCGGGGTCATCGGCCAGTTGAAGCCGTGCCAGCCGTAGCGGACATCGGTGAACAGCCGGTTCGACCACACGCGCTGCCACTGGAACTTGCCGGTCCAGTACGGACTGTCCTGCTCCAGCACCGACTCAATCGGCGTGGTCGCCGACAGTCCGCGCAGGGGCTTGTACTTGTAGCCCCACTGGTAGTGCGCCTGCAGGGTGTCGCTCGGTGACAGCTTATAGGTCAACTTGACCGGCACCTCGTGGAAGATACCGAGGTCGGTCGCGATGGATTGCGGGATTCCGGACACGATCTTGTCGATCTTGAAGTAGTTGTAGGCGGCGAAGAACCACAGCTTGTCGCGCTTGATCGGGCCGCCGAGGTCGTGATGGGTCTCGACGTAGAGCACGTTCGGGTTGCCCGTGAATCCGCGCTTGCTGGTGTCATCGTCGACGTTGTTCGACGAGAAGCGGGCCGGTTGATAGGCCGTGTTGTTCAGGCTCCGGAACGTGTTGCCGCCGCTCTTGATGGTGAGCGAGATGGCCGCCCCGGGGCTGTTGATCTCGACGTCGCCGCCCGCTGCGCTCACCGCGATCTCTTCCATCGACAACGCGTTCGGGTAGTTGCCTTCGGACTGGATGCCGTCGATCGTGAACTGGCTCTGGCCGCGCACACCGAAGCCCTCGTAGTTCATGGCCTGGCTCTTGTGGCTGCCGCCGACGTCGTAGCCCTGCATCCGCACCCCCGGGGCCTGCGACAGCACGGCCCACATGTCGGTCGAGCTCGGGATGCCGGCCAGCTTCTCGGCGTCGAACGTCGTGCCGACCGACGTGGTGGTCACGTCGACCACCGGAGATTCGCCGGTGACGGTCACCGATTCCTGGAGCGTCGCCACTTGGAGCTGGCCGTCCACGGTGAGAGTCTGACCCAGGCGCAGCACGATGCCTTCGCGCTTCAAGGTCTGGAACCCCGTGAGTTCATAGGTCAGGTCGTAGGTGCCGCCCGGCAACGCCGGGAAGCGGAAGCGCCCGTCCGCCTCGGTGACGGTGGTCTGGGCGCCGATGAGCGACGCCGAACGGGCCGTCACGGTCGCTCCGGGAAGTACGGCTCCCTGGGCGTCGGTGACCGTGCCGTTCAGACGCGCCTGCTCGATCTGCGCCGCCGCGGGGAGAGCCAACAAGAACAAGCCGGCCATCGCCAGCCACGCACCGCGCCAAGCTCCGGTCATCTCGCTACCCTCCAGGCACATGACACGCCGCGACGGAGTCAATCCAGGCCAACCGTCGAGCGGAGGCCACGGACTGTAGCACCGGCCAGCACGACCGTCCAGCGCGATCCTGCCCGGCGGACGCGGTTGCGATAGACTCCCGGCCCATGCACACCTCGGGCTCGAAGGTGCGTCGCGCAGTCGGCGGCGCGTGGCTCATCACGCTGGCGTTCGGGGCTCTGCACCCGGTCGACGCCCGTCCCGACTTCCTCGTGCGCTTCCAGGCCGATCCCATGCGACGGAGCACGGTCGACGGCTGCGGCAGCTGCCATGTGAAGCCCGAGGGCGGCGGGGCGCGCAATGATTTCGGTTCGGCGTTCGATGCCGCCAGCCGCGAGATCACGCCCCTGTTACGCGCCGCCTTCCCTCAGCACTTCGACGTTCCCAGCGCACGGCTCGCCGACGGGTCGACCTTCTTCCTGTCGGATCCAACGAGCCGCGTCGTCGTCTTCGAGCGCGGCGGGCAGAAGGTGGTGGTCAACCTTGCGGAGGTGACCGCGCCGAAGACCACGCCGCTGCCTGCGGCGGCCAACCGCATGACCTTCTTCGTCACGAGCGCACCCACACCGCAGGGTGGCCATCTGGGCGGATTGGCCGGCGCTGACCGGCACTGCCAGACGTTGGCGACGGCCGCGGGCGCCGGCGACCTCACGTGGCGGGCGTATCTGAGCACCAGTTTCCAGGGCGCACCCGCCGCCAACGCGGGCGATCGGATCGGCCGCGGCCCCTGGTTCAACGCCGCGGGCGTGCTCGTCGCGCGAGGGCCCGTGGACCTTCACACCAAGGACCGGCTCAGGCCGGAATTGCTGCTGACGGAAACCGGGGAGGCCGTCAGCGGTTCGAGCCCCGTCGTGATTTTCACGGGCACACTGGCCAACGGCACCGCCGCCGTGGATTAGAACTGCCGCAACTGGACGAGCGCGAGTGCGGGAGAGGCACTGGTCGGAGCACCCGACGGCGCCTGGAATTCCGCCCGTACGGCCAGCTGCGGACCGGAGGACGCGACGGCTTCGCGCCGCCACCTCTACTGTTTCGCTGCCAGATAGCCCCAACGACCGGGTGGAGATCCCAGGGCCATTCTTGCCGGAAGATCCCGGACAATCGCGCGGTCTGGGTTCGCTGCGACGTGGCGGGCTCGCTGTTGGGGGGTGCGTAGATGAGGTGCTCGCGCGTCGTCGGTGGCCTCACCATCGTGGCGATCCTGTTGGTCGCTCATCCCGGGGCCGGCGTGGCGCCGCCACAAGCCCCCGTCACGGCCTCGTCCGTGGATGCCCAGCGCGCCTTCGTCCAGACCTACTGCGCCGGGTGCCACAACGACCGCGTGAAGAGCGGCGGGTTCTCGCTCAGCGAACTCGACGTGGCCCGGCCCGATCAGAACGCCACGCGTAGCGAAGATGTCATTCGCAAGGTGCGCGCTGGGCTGATGCCCCCCCCGGGCGCCCGCCGTCCCGACGCCGCGCTGCTCCACGAATTCGGCACCTCGCTCGGCAGCCGGCTGGACGAGATGGTCGCCTCGCACCCCCACTACAAGGCGCCCGAGTTGCACCGCCTCAACCGCCGCGAATACCGCAGTGCCGTGCGCGACGTGCTCGGCATCGACGTGGACGTGTCGGCCCTGCTGCCGCCCGATGCCCGCACCGGCGCCTTCGACAACATGTCGGATGCCCTCACGGTCAATCCGGCGCTCATGCAAGCCTACATCCGCGCCGCCGACAAGGTCGCGCGCCAGGCGCTCGGCGATCCCAAGGCCGCGCCGGTGATGGCGAAGTACGACGTGCCGAAGGTGGTCAACCAGATGCGGCACATCGACGGCGCGCCGTTCGGCACCCGCGGCGGCACCGCCGTCGTGCATCAGTTCCCCGCCGACGGCAGCTACACGTTCCAGAGCGAGTTGTACTTCTACTACCTGGGCGAACTCGTCGGCGGTAACCTGCCAGAGGCGCTGCAAGGGCAGGAACTCGAGATCTCGGTCGACGGCACGCGCGTGGCGGCGTTCACCATCGACCCGCTCTACGAGGGCAACAGCGGCCCGCTCGTGACGCCGCCGGTCGCCGTGACCGCGGGGCCGCACCGGGTGGCCGCGGCTTTCGTCGCCAAGGTCGACGGCGCGGTCGAAGACTCGGTGCGTCTCGTCGAGCAGACGATCCTGGATGTCAGCGTGGGGCTACACCCTGGTATGACCACGCCGCCACACCTGCAGACGCTCACCATCGTCGGTCCGACCAGCGTCGCGGGCGTGTCGGAAACGCCGAGCCGTCGGCACATCCTCACCTGCACGCCGACCGGGCCCTCGCAAGAAGCCGCCTGCGCGCGGAGCATCATCACCACCGTGGCCCGGCGCGCGTTCCGGCGTCCGCCCACCGCCGACGAGCTCGACACCCTGATGGAGATGTATGCCCTGGGACGCGAGGAAGGCACCTTCGAGGCCGGGATCCGCACGGCGGTGCAGGCTACGATGGCCCGGCCCGAGTTCATCTTCAGATTCGAGCGCGTGCCGGACGGACTCACGGTCGGACAGCACTACCGCCTCGATGACCTGGAGCTGGCGGCCCGGCTCTCCTACTTCCTCTGGGGCTCTGGACCAGACGATGCCCTGATCGCGGTCGCCAGTCAGGGTCAGCTGCGCACCCCTGCCGTGCTCGAACGACAGGTGAAGCGGATGCTCGCCGATCGCCGCGCCGACAGCTTGTCCACCCACTTCGCTGCGCAGTGGCTGCGTCTCTCCGGCCTGGCCGAGGTACACCCGGAGCCCACGATTTTTCCCGACTTCACCCGCAATCTGGCGCAGTCGATGCGGCGGGAAGTAGAGCTGCTCTTCGACAGCGTCGTGCGCGAGGACCGCAGTCTGATCGACCTGCTCACGGCCGACTACACCTTCGTGGACGAGGTACTCGCCAGGCACTACGGGATCCCCAACGTGGCCGGCCCGCAGTTTCGCCGCGTGCGGTTGACCGACCCCAACCGGTTCGGCCTGCTCGGCCGCGCGGCGATCCTCACGATGACCTCCCTGGCCAATCGGACGTCGCCGGTGGCGCGCGGCAAGTACGTGCTCGAGGTGCTGCTGGCGGCGCCGCCGCCGCTGCCCCCGGCCAACGTGCCGCCGCTGGCCGAGACGGTGAACAACGAGGTGGTGCTGCCGGTGCGTGAGCGCATGGAAGCGCATCGCAAGAACGCGACCTGCGCCGCCTGCCACCGGATCATGGATCCCATCGGGCTGGCCCTGGAGAACTTCGACGCGATCGGCCGGTGGCGCCTGAACGACGGCCTGATACCGGTGAATGCCCACGCCGAGCTGTATGACGGGCGGGCACTCGACGGCCCGGTGAGCCTGAGACAGGCGCTGGTCAGCCAGGCCGACGCGTTCCGCGCGGGGTTCTCGGAGAGCCTGTTGAGCTATGCGCTCGGCCGCGTGCTCGACCACACCGACCTGCCCACCGCCCGCGCCGTCGCCCGGCAGGCCGCACGGGACCAGGACCGTCTGTCGGCGTTCGTGATGGCCGTCGTCACCAGCGGCCCGTTCCAGATGCGCACGCTCGCGCCCGCAACCGACACCATCGCCGGTCGAGAAGGCAGGGGAGACCACTGATGTTCATCACCAGACGCGCACTGTCGAGAAGGACCGTCCTCCGCGGGATGGGCGCCGCCGTCGCGTTGCCGTTGCTGGATGCCATGGTGCCCGCCGCCGCGGCATTCCAGGAGATGAAGGCGGTGCTCCCGAAGAGCCGCTTCGCCGGCATCGAGATCGTGCACGGCAGTGCCGGCAGCACGGAGTACGGCTCGAAGCACAACCTGTGGTCGCCTGCCACCGACGGGCGCAACTTCGAGTTCACGAAGATCCTTCAGCCGCTCGAGCCGTTCCGCGACTACACCACCGTGGTGAGCGGCACCGACTGCAGCGGCGCCGACCCGTTCACGGCCGAGGAGGTCGGCGCCGACCACTTCCGCTCGAGCGCGGTGTTCCTCACGGCCGCGCATCCGAAACAGACCGAAGGCTCGGACATTCGCAACGGCCCGTCGATCGATCAGATCTACGCGAGGGCGCACGGCCAGGACACGCCTCTGCCCTCGATTCAGCTGTGCATCGAGAACCTCGACTCCTCCGGCACGTGCGGCTACAACTACAGCTGCGCCTACATGGACACGATCAGCTGGGCCGACGCCACCACCCCGCTGCCCATGACCCGCGACCCGCGGCTGGCCTTCGAGGAACTCTTCGGCACGGGCGGCTCGGTGGCCGATCGCGCGAACCGCAACCGGGTCAACCGCAGCATCCTCGACAGCATCACGCGCGACATCGCGAAGCTGCAGCGCAACCTCGCCCCCACAGACCGCAACCGGCTGGACGACTACCTCGAGAACATCCGCGAGATCGAGCGCCGCATCCAGGCGATCGAGGCCTACAACGTGGCGCACGGCCCGGAGCGCGAGCTGCCGGCCGCACCGATCGGCGTGCCGGACTCGTGGGAGGCGCACGTGAAACTGATGATCGACCTGCAAGTGCTGGCCTTCGCCGCCGATGTCACCCGCGTGTCCACCTTGAAGCTGAGCCGCGACACCAGCAACCGCGTGTTCGCCGAGAGCGGCTGCTCCACGCCCTGGCATTCGGCGTCACACCACGGCGAGCGCGCCGAGACGATCGAGGACCAGGCCAAGATCAATCGGTATCACGTGACGCTGCTCGCCTACTTCGCCGAGCAGCTGAAGAACACCCCCGATGGCGACGGCAACCTGCTGGACCACTCGCTGGTGCTCTACGGCAGTCCCATGGGCGACGGCAACGTGCACGGGCATCGGCGGGTGCCGATGGTGCTGATGGGCCACGCCGGTGGCGCGCTGAAGGGCAATCTGCACGTCACCGCCAAGGACAAGACGCCGCAAGCCAACATCCTGCTGAGCGTCATGCAGAAGCTGGGCGTGGAGGTGGCGAGCGTCGGCGACAGCACCGGCACGTTGCCGATCTAGTGCGGCGGGGGCCCATCATGGTCAGGAATCACGTCATCGGCTGCTGTCTCGCCGTGCTGTGCGGCATTCTTCCCGCGGGGGCGGCCGACAGCCTCGTCGCCGACGCGGCCATGGCCAAGGATCTGGCCCGGGTGCGCACGCTGCTGGCCCAGAAGGCCGACGTCAACGCGGCGCAGGGCGATGGCAGTACCGCGCTCCACTGGGCCGTCCACACCGGCAGTGCGGACACGGTGCGGCTGCTGCTGTCCGCTGGGGCGGACCCGAAGGCGCAGACGCGCCTCGGCGGGCTCACCCCGGTGATGATGGCGGCCCGTTCGGGCGACGCGGCCATCCTCAGGCAGCTACTCGACGCGAAGGGCGATCCGGTCGGCGCCAACGCCAACGGCACCACGCCGCTCATGTTCGCATCCGGGTCCGGCCGGGCCGAGGCCGTGACGCTGCTCATCCAACGCGGCGCCGACGTCAACGCGAAAGATGCCACCAACGGCCAGACGGCACTGATGTTCGCGGCGGCGCAGGGACGGCTCGACGCCGTGAGGGTGCTCCTCACGCACCAGGCGAACCCGAACGCAGCCACCCATGTGAGCCGGATCATCACCATGGGCGAGCGCTACAAGACGCAGACCGCGGGCAAGGGCACGCGCGAAATCACCTCCGAGGGCGGCCGCAGCGACGTGACCGCGATGGGCGGGATGACGGCGCTCATGTTCGCGGCCCGCGAGGGACATCTCGCCGTCGTGCGACAGCTCGTGGACTCCGGCGCCGATCTGAACGCGGTGAACGGCTCGGACGGCATGAGCGTGCTCACGCTGGCCATCGTCAACGGGCGCCTCGACATCGCCCGGCTGCTGCTCGAACGCGGCGCCAACCCCAACCTGCTCAGCCACAATGGCACCGGTGCGCTCTACGCGGCCATCGATGCACGCTGGCCTGAGCGCACGTGGTATCCGCCCGCCAGCATCACCGAAGAAAAGACCTCGCATCTCCAGTTGCTCCAGATGCTGCTCGACCGGGGCGCGGACCCGAACGCGCGGCTCGTCAAGAAGCCCTGGTATCGCACCTTCCATGGCGACTGGGCGAATCCCGTGGGCGCCACGCCCTTCTGGCTCGCGGCCAAGGCCAACGACGTGGCCGCCATGCGCGCCCTCATCGCTGGCGGTGCCAATCCGACGATTCCTTCGGAGCGCGGCGTCTCCCCGCTGCTCGTGGCGGCGGGCTACGGCATCGAACCGCAGGTGACCAACTTCGCGCCCGGGGCGCGTCTGGCCGCGGTGCGCTATCTGGTCGAGGAGGTCGGCGCCGACGTGAACGCGCGCGACAACCAGGGCTACACCCCTCTCCACGGCGCCGCGCTCACCGCCAACCACGACTTGCTGCTGTACCTGATTGCCATGGGCGCCGATGTCAAGGCGCGATCTGGCAACGTGTTCGGCGGTGAAGGCCAGGCCGACAAGGACGCCGGCGCCGACCGAGGCGACACCGTGGCCGACATGGCCAACGGCCCGCGCGCGCACAACATGCAGTACCCGGAGACGGTCGACTTGCTCGTCAGCCTGGGCGCCGTGAACTCCAACAACTGCCGTTACGCCACCTGCGTGGTGCCCACGCTTCCGTCGGCGGCAAAGAAGTAACGCCTCGCGCCGATGCCGCTCCACGAATATCGATGTCGAGGGTGTGAACGCCAGTTCGAGGCGCTGGTACGCCCGGGAGACGAGCCGGCCTGCCCCGCCTGCGCCGCGACCGATCTGGAACGACTGCAGTCGCTCTTCGCGGTGAACTCCGCCGGCACCAGGCACGCCGCACGGCAGTCGTCGCTGCCGCGCAGCCAGCGCTCACACATCGACAAGGAGATCGGCGAGCGCGAGGACTACGAGCGGCATCGCCATTAGGGAGTGCTGGATGTCTGCCACGGACGACGCGTCGGTTCTTGCCGCCTTGGAGGCGGTTGCCACAGCGACACTGACCACGGTGCTGTTGAAGAAGGGCCTGCGCAACGTCTGGATCCGTGGGGCGTTTCCGCTCACTCCCGGCGCCGCGCGCGTGGTCGGACGCGCGTTCACGGTGCGTTTCATCCCGGCGCGTGAAGACCTGGCCACGCCCGCCTCGTGGAGTTCGCCCACGTCGACGCGGGCCGCGATCGAGCAGATGCCGGCCGGCTGCATCGCGGTCGTGGATGCCAACGGTGTCACCGACGCCGGCTTCTGGGGCGACATCCTGTGCGCGCGTATGGCCGCGCGCGGCGTGGCCGCGCTCGTGAGCGACGGCGCCGTGCGCGATCTCGAAGGCGTGTTGTCGACCGGCCTGCCGGTGTGGGCCCGGGGCACGGCGGCGCCCCCGTCGGTGGCCGGCTTGACCTTCGTCGATTGGCAGCAGCCGGTGGGCTGTGGCGGCGTGGCGGTCTTTCCCGACGACGTGATCGTCGCCGATTGGGACGGCGCCGTCGTGATCCCCGCGGCGCTCGTCGACGAGGTGACGGCCCTCGCCGTCGAGCAGGAACGCCTCGAGGGCTGGATCATGGACGAGGTCAAGGGCGGGGCGGCGCTGCCAGGGCTCTATCCCGCAAACGCGGAGAACCAGGCGCGCTACGAGGCGTCGAAGCGCCGCACGTGAGCGCCCCCTTGGCCCGTTCCGCCGGGCACTAGACTTGCCGCCGAAGCCCTGCCGCCACGCACAGCCAGGCCACGGTCAAGCAGCCGAAGGCGAGCAACAGCGTGACCAGCGCCTCCGCCGCGCCCACCGCCACGACTGGCCACCTCACGGCCCCGTCGGTGCGCCAGAACATCCCCAGCACGTTGATGGCGCCGGTGACCGTGCCGGTCAGCGCGGCGAACAAGCCGGCCAGTGAGATGGGCCGCATCAGAGCCAGGCGCTGCTCGCTCGGCCGCAGCACGTACGCCAGCCCGGCGCCCAGCGGGAAGATGCTCACGAGCATGCTCAAGCGCGCCACGATGCCGGCGTTGCCGAGGGTTTCCAACAGTTCCATGGTGTCTGTGCCTCCAGACGGGATATAACGCTCAGCGGGGCGCCGCGTGACGGTCGTCACGATCGGCCGGGCTGAGCGTTATGAACAGCATGGACCGCGAGACGGAGCTCGTCCTGGTCGCCCGCTTGCGCGCCGGTGACCCCGACGCCTTCGATGTCGTGCACGACTGCTTCAACGTGCGCTTGTTCAACTTCCTCGCGCGCCTGTCACGCCGCCGCGAGGTGGCCGAAGACCTGCTCGAAGAGACCTGGCTGCGTCTGGTCGCCCGTGCCGCGCACCTCCAGCCCGACACCAGGCTCGGGCCGTGGCTCTTCACCGTGGCCCGCAATCTCCACACCAGCTATCGCCGCTCGCGCATGCTCGAGGATTCGCACTCGGCCGGTCTGATTGGACTCTGGCCGTCGGGGTCGGCCGCGCCCTCACCGTTCGATTTCGCGGCCGCGAGCGAGTCTGGGCGGCGCATCGACACCGCCATTGCGGCGCTGCCGGTGGCCTGCCGCGAGGCGGTGTTGCTGGTCGTGGTGGAAGGGCTGCGCCCGTCGGACGCGGCCGGAGTGTGCGGCATCTCACCGGAAGCGATGCGCCAGCGGCTGAGCCGGGCGCGAGCGGCACTGTCGGCGAGCCTCGACCCCGACGCACCGGCCCTGGCCGCCCTCAGAGAGGTGCCTACGTGATGGCGGACGACGACCTCGACCAGCTGCGGCGCGACATCGGCCAGGTGACCGTACTGGCGCCGGACGAACGACGCACCGCACAGCTCCGCGCCCGCTGCCGCGCGACGATGGGCCGTGAGCCCCGCCCGCCGCTCAGGCTGGGCCCGGTGGCGTTCGCGGGCCTGTGCGCACTCTATCTGGCGGCACTGGTCATCGACGTCCTGCGGCTGCGCGGCTTGCCGTGAGCCGTCCGGTGCGCCCTTTGCGCTTCCAGCCGCGTGCGCTGAGCACGCGCTCAGTGCTTCGGACGCGCAAGCTCGGGCACCGGTCGCCCCAGGAAGCCCTCGATCGGCTGCTGCGACCCGAACGGCGCTTCCTCACGGAGGTTGATCGCGCGCGTTTGCGTCAGCGCCGCCGCCACCGGCACGTGGCGGTCGCGAATCAGATACGCCGCCCACAGGTGGCTGGCCCGCCACGCCACGGTGCAGTGCAGCAGCACCTTGCCCTGGGCCCCCGCCAGCGTCGCCGCGAACGTGTCGAGTTCCTTGGGGCCGTAGGGATTCTCGGCCGACCCGCGCATCGGGATGTGCACGTACGTGATGCCGAGTTCCTTCAGCAGGGCCGCTTCATCGAAGCCGATCTGCTCCATCTCCTGCGGCATCCGCAGGTTCACCACGGTCGTGACGCCCTTGGCTTTGAGGTCGCGCAGCGCCTTCTCGGTCGGCTGGCCGGCAATGAAGAGGTCGTCGCCGACGCTCGCGAACTTGGCCTGGAAGAGCCCCGTGATGTCGAGGTTGACCGGGTCGGGCGCCGGACCCGTCTTGCCCTTGCCCACGACACTTTGCGCGGCGACGGGCAGGGCGAGCGCGATCGTCAACATCGCAGTAGCCAGGGAGCGGAAGCAAGTCGTCACAGTCATGGGTCCTCTCAACCACGTCTACGTTACCATCCCGGCATCTTCGTCTCGTCGAGTCCCACGACCTCGAAGGTGGCCGAGCGCGTGCCCCCGGCCTTCACCGGAAACTCGATGCGCAGGCGCGCGGCCTCACCGGTGAGGCGCCACAGCGTGGCGGTGTCGCGGATGAAGAGCGCAATCGCCTCGTCGGTGTCGGGCCGCCACGCCGCGAGCCGCTCGGGGGCGCGGTCGTCGACGGTGACGGCCACCGTGCACGTCGGACGGCACGCGAAGTCGCCCGCCTGCAGCACGAGGTAACCGCTGCGGCCCCACTTCTGGTGGTCGCGAAACACGAGTTGCACCGGGCGCGGTCCCGTGCCATCGACATCCACGTCGTCGCTGGCGAACATCGCGGCCGTCACCTGCGCGCCCCCGCCGACCGTGGCCTGTTGATACCGCCACAGCGCGAGCAGGCGCTGCGCCTCGCGGGTCGCCCGGGCATCGTCGCGGGCCTTCGCGTCTGCCGCCTCGGCCGCGGCGCGCGTGGCCGCAGCCCGATCGGCCAGCGATGGTCCCGTGTCGCCGCACGCCGCCAACGCGCACAGCGCCGCCAGCACGACAAGCCGTGCGGCGCACGTCATGCGTCGCCGGCTTCGCCGGGACCCGCCGTCTTCCACTTTCGAACTGCCGGCATGTGCGCGCATGATACCGCGACCGAACGACCCGTCCCGCTCGGGGTCGCGTGCGCTGTGGCAAAATGCCCCGCGGGAGCACTGACCTATGGCCAATCCTGCTGGCAGCTTCATCTGGTACGAACTGATGACCCCCGACCCCGACGCCGTCGCGGCGTTCTACGCGGCCGTGGTCGGATGGACGATTGGCGCCGCGCCCCCTGGCCAGGCGAGCGGCATGGATTACCGGATGATTGGTCGCGACGACGGCAAGCATGCCGGCGGGGTGTTGCGCCTGTCGGCCGACATGCAGCAGCACGGCGCCCGGCCGCTTTGGATCGGCTATCTGTCGACGCCCGACGTCGACGGCCACGTCGCCGCCATCGTCGCTGACGGTGGAGCGGTGCAGATGCCGGCGTCGACCATCCCGAACGTCGGCCGCATCGCCATGGTCACCGATCCCCAAGGCGTGCCCTTCTACGTGATGACGGCGGTGCCGCCGGCAGGTGTGCCCGACGCCACGAGCGATGTGTTCGACCCGCAGGCGCTGCAGCGCGTGAACTGGAACGAGCTCGCCAGCCCCGACCTGGCCGCGGCCAAGGCGTTCTACAGCCGCCACTTCGGCTTCGCCTTCAACGAGGTGATGCACATGGGGCCGATGGGCGACTACTGCTTCATCGATCACGGCGGCCAGCGCATTGGCGCCATCATGCAGCGCCCGGACGAGGGTCCGTCCGCCGCGTGGCTGTTCTACTTCGGCGTGCCGTCAGTTGCGGCTGCGGCGCGCGCCATCACGGCCAACGGCGGCCAACTGATCGTGGCGCCGCACGAAGTGCCCACGGGCGACTGGATCGTGATTGCGACCGATCCCGCCGGTGCGGCGTTCGGACTGGCCGGTCCCAAGGGCGAGTAGCCCGCTCCTCGGCCTCGATGCCGAGCCTCACCGGTGTGGCAGAATCCAGGGCTCTGCCGTCTCGACACACGCTCCGTGCCGCTCGCTGCCCGATACCAACGCGGTGAAGTGCGCGCGCGTTGCGCTCGCTACCGACCCGAGGAACATCAGTCGCCTCATCGACCTCGGCGTGGCGCAGTCGGGTGCGCGGCAGTTTCGCGAGGCCATCGCCACGTTCACGCGGGGGCTCGAGATCGAGCCGGCGAACGCGCTGCTCCTGCGCTGGCGCGGGCATCGCTATCTGTCCGTGCGTGAGTTCGATCGTGCCTTCGCCGACCTCACGCGCGGTGGTGCCATCGACAGCTCCATTTACGGGATCTGGTATCACCTTGGTGTCGTCCAGTACCTGCGTGGCGACTTCGCCGGCGCGGCGGCGGCGTTTGCCAAGGCCCAGCCGATCGCGCCGGATGCCGGCGAACTGGCCGGGTCCACCGACTGGTTGTGGATGTCGCTCAGCCGGGCCGGGCGGGGCGCGGAAGCACAGGCCATGCTCGATCGGCGGCCGGATGCGAAGCCGGTGGTCAACGCCTACACGCGTCGCCTGCAGCTCTATCGCGGCGAGATCAGGCCAGACGCGGTCGTCACGCCGGCGGATACCGAGGACGTGCAGGTCGCCACGCTCGCCTACGGCCTGGGCAACTGGTACCTGCTGCGGGGCGACACGGTGCAGGCGCGCCGGTGGTTCGAGCGAGCGATCGCGTCGGGCGGCTGGCCCGGGTTCGGCTTCATCGTGTCGGAGGCGGAACTGCGGCGGCTGCGCTGACGGTGTCTGGCGGCGCAACCGGCCGCATGCTGATAAGCTTCGCGCCGGAGGACTCGATGCCCACTGCATTCACCCGCGCGATGGCTGCTGCCGCCGTCGTCCTGTCGTGTGTCACGTCAACCGGAGCGGCGCAAGCGCCGGCGCCGGCCGCACCAGCACCAGCACCAAACGCCAACATCGTCGTCGACAACCCGACCTACCTCGTGATTCCTCTCGAGATTGCCATCGACCGCCCCGCTGCCGAGGTGTGGAAGCGTGTGGGCAAGTATTGTGACATCGCCGAGTGGCTGCAGATTCCGGCAGGCTGCAAGATGCTGTCGGGTGTCGAAGGCGAGGTGGGCTCGGTGAGGTCGGTGGCCAATGAGGTACTGGTCGGCAAGACCGAGTTCTCCTACATCTACACCCAACCCGTGCGCGCCGGCCGGCCGTACAACCTCTACCACGGCACCATGGAAGTGCGACCGGTCACGGCCAAGACGTCGCGGCTGTACTACACGCTGATCTACGACAACTCGATGCTGCCTGATGACGCCGCACGCGAGAAGGACAAAGCGTCGCGCACGGCGACCTTCACGCGCGCCATCCAGAACATCAAGACGCTGGCCGAGGGTGGCACGCTGCCCCCGCGCTGACGCCCGGTTCGAGTCGAGCCTACTGTTCGGGCCAGCCGCGCCCTGATTCCGCTGATGGCGGCGCGCGGGTCGGGCGTGGTGGTCAACACCGGATCCGACCTGTCGAAGCAGCCGGAACCGGCGTTCATGAACTACGGCGCCTTCAAGGCCGGCCTGCTCTATCTGACCAAGGCCCTGGCCAAGCAGTATGCGCCGACCGTGCGCGTGAACGCGGTGCTGCCCGGGCCGATCTGGTCGCGGATGTGGACCAGGCCAGGCGGCATCGTCGACCAGATCACGGCCCACTACGGCCTCGACCGCGAAGCCTCGGTCGAACGCTTCCTGCAGGATCGGCAGATGCCCATGGGCATCGGTCATGCCGAGGACGTCGCCCACGCCGCGGTCTTCCTCGCCTCGCCGCGCGCGAAGTTCATCACCGGCGCCGGCCTCGACATCGGCGGCACGATTCGCGGCCTGGTCTAGGCAGAAAGGAACGACAACTCGTGGCCACGCCTCGCCGCAGCGTCATCATCACCTGCGCCGTCACCGGCGCGATTCACACGCCCACGATGACGCCGCACCTGCCCATCACGCCGCAGCAGATCGCCGACGAAGCGGTGGCCGCGGCCGCCGCCGGCGCGGCCATCATCCACCTGCACGCCCGCGATCCGCACGACGGCCGGCCGACGCCCGATCCCGAACTGTTCGCGCAGTTCCTGCCGGCCATCAAGAGCCGGTGCGACGCCGTGCTCGGCATCACCACCGGCGGCGGCCAGAACATGACCGTGCAGCACCGTCTGGCTGCGCCCCTCGCCTTCGATCCGGAGATGTGCTCGCTGAACATGGGATCGATGAACTTCGGTCTCTTCCCCACCCTCGCGCGCTATCAGACATTCACCCACGACTGGGAGCAGCCCTACCTCGAGGGCAGCCGCGACTACATCTTCCGCAACACCTTCGCCGACATCGAGTACATCCTGCAGGCGCTCGGCGACCGCACCCGCTTCGAGTTCGAGTGCTACGACATCGGCCATCTCTACAGCCTCGCGCACCTGCTCGACCGCGGGCTCGTGCGGCCGCCGCTGTTCGTGCAGATGATCTTCGGCATCCTCGGCGGCATGGGGGCCGACCCCGAGAACCTGCTGCACATGCGCCGCATCGCGCAGTCGCTCTTCGGCGACGCCATCGAGTGGTCGGTGCTGGCCGCCGGGCGCCATCAGATGGCGATGGCGACGATGGCCGGCATCTGCGGCGCCAATGTGCGAGTCGGGCTCGAGGACAGCATCTACCTGGCCAAGGGCCGGCTGGCCACCAGCAACGCCGAACAGGTCGCAAAGATCCGGCACATCCTCGAGGAGCTGTCGTTCGAGATCGCGACGCCCGCCGAAGCGCGCGAGCGTCTCGCGCTGAAGGGCGCGTCCGAGGTGGGCTTCTAGCCACCGTTCGACCGGCTCCGCCCGGGCGGCTGCATATTTGCGTTCACGCGCGTAGAGTGCTGGTGTGGTCACCCGCTGCGCACTCGTCGCCCTGCTGCTCTGGCTACCGGCAGCGCAGCCGGCAGCGCCGATGCGCGTGCTGTTCATCGGCAACAGCCTCACCTACGTCAACGACCTGCCGGCGATGGTGGCCGCGCTCGGCCAATCCGCGGGAACGCCGATCGAATACGAGACGGTGGCGATGCCCGACTTCAGCCTCGAGGATCACTGGAACCAGGGAGACGCGCGCCGTGCCATCGGCCGGAGTCGCTGGACGTGGGTGGTGCTCCAGCAAGGGCCCTCGGCGCTGGCGACGTCGCGGCTGCTGCTCGTCGAATACGCGAAGCGCTTCGACCGGGAGATTCAACGGGCCGGCGCCCGAACGGCGCTCTACATGGTGTGGCCGGCGCGCGCCCGGCGTGGTGACTTCCCGCAGGTGAGCCGCTCGTATGCGGCCGCCGCCGCCGCGCTCGGCGCCACGTTATTGCCGGTCGGCGCGGCGTGGCAGGACGCGTGGGCGATCGACGCCGCCCTGCCGCTCTACGGCCGCGACGGGTTGCATCCGTCGCGCCTGGGCAGCTGGCTCGGGGCGCTGGTCGTCTATCGTCAGTTGACCGGACATGAGGCGCCGCTGGAGGCGGCGTCCGGCGTATCGCCACGGGATGCCGCGCAGCTCAGGCACGCGGCGGCCACCGCCGTGGCGAAGGTGTCCGCCCCACGCTGACGCGCCGACCTCGCACCCGCCCCCGTGGCCGGGAACGCGTGCCGATCACGTTGTCGTCAGCGATGTTCCGTTTCGACTCTCGGTGGATGGCGGATCTTCGCGCGTCCATGCGATCCGCGAAGGATTCGAGCCCGCGCGGTTGGCGGCACCGGACTTGCAGTCGCCCCTCGCCGCAGGCGTCGCACGCCGCTCGAGGACCTTCGCATGAGATTCCCCTACGCTCTCCTGGGCGCGCTCGTGGCCACGACCGCCGCCGGACACGTGACGTTCGCCCGGCAGGGGCCGCTGCCGGTCACGCCGGTTCTCTTCGTGACCCAGGTGCCCACGCCGGCCGACTTCGCCACCATCGGGTCGGTGTTTGCGAACCACAAAGGGGCGGTCTCGGACGCGCCGCGTGGCGGCGACCTCTGGATTCGCTATCCGGGCGGCACCCTGAAGAACCTCACCGCGGCGGCCGGCTACGGGATGCCCGGACTGCAGAGCGCCAGCGGGATCGCCGTGCGCGAGCCGTCCGTCCACTGGGATGGCACCAAGGCCGTCTTCAGCATGGTCGTGGGCTCGCCGACCAGGCAGTACGAGGTGGCCACATATTACTGGCAGCTGTACGAGATCACCGGGCTCGGCCAGAGTCAGACGCCGGTGGTCACGAAGGTGCCGAATCAGCCGGCGAACTACAACAACGTGAGTCCGATCTACGGCGCCGACGACCGCATCATCTTTTCGTCCGACCGGCCGCGTGATGGACAGCGGCACCTGTATCCGCAGCTCGACGAGTACGAGTCGACGCCGGTCGTGACCGGTCTGTGGAGTCTGGATCCCGCGACGGGCGATCTCTTCCTGCTGAATCACTCGCCCTCGGGCGTGTTCTCGCCGCAGGTGGACAGCTTCGGGCGCGTGATCTTCACGCGCTGGGATCACCTGCAGCGCGATCAGCAGGCCGACGCCGACGCCGCGGGCGGCGGCACCTACGGCACCTTCAACTACACCAGCGAAGCCGTAGGAGCGGCGGCCGTGAACAGCCGCGCCGAGGTCTTCCCCGAGCCGCGCATCGCCGCCGGCACCGTTGAGGCCTACACCCTCAATCAGTTCTTTCCCTGGCAGATCAACGACGACGGCACGGGTGAGGAAACGCTGAACCATATCGGCCGGCACGAGCTGCACCGCTATTTCAATCGCAGCTTCAACAACGACGCGCGGCTGCTGGAGTTCAATCCCGGCTCGCGGTTCAACGCCAACTCGATCACGAATTTCCTGCAGATCAAGGAAGCGCCGTCGCAGGCCGGCACCTACATCGGCATCGATGCGCCCGAGTTCACGACCCACGCCGCCGGCCAGATCATCAGCATCAACGGCGCGCCCACGGTGAACCCCGACCAGATGGCCATCACCTACCTCACCCATCCAGAGACGGCCAGCACCGACGACACGCCGAGCCCCAACCACTGTGGCCTCTATCGCAATCCGTTGCCGATGGCCGACGGGTTGCTCGTGGCCGTGCACACGAGCGAGACCCGGGCGGACCGGAACGACGGCACCCGGGCGTCGCCGCAGTCGCGCTACAGGTTCCGGATGAAGACCATCACCCAGGCCGGCCCATACTGGCTGCCCAGCCAGGTGCTGACGGGGCCGGGCATCGTCGAGACCGTGTCGTATTGGGATCCCGATGTGCTGGTCAGCTACACCGGCGAGCTCTGGGAACTGGATCCCGTCGAGGTGCGGGCGCGGCCGCGGCCGCCCCGGCGCACGACTGAGATTCAAGCGCCGGAGCAACAGGTGTTCGCGGACGAAGGCGTCGACGTCGCGGAACTCCGCCGCTACCTTCGCGCCAACAACCTCGCGCTGGTCGTCAGCCGAGACGTGACGACCCGCGACGCCGCCGACCGGCAGCAGCCGTTCCGCCTGCGCGTTCCGAGTGGAGGCGCCGAGTCACTGCCCGGCTCCGGCACGATCTACGACGTGCCCTTCATGCAGTTCTTCCAGGGCGATCTCATCCGCGGCATGGGCGGACCGGTGAACCCGCGGCCCGGGCGCCGTGTGCTGGCCCAGCCGATGCACGACCCGGCGGTGCAAAATCCGCCGCTGCCGACCCAACTGCCGGGCGCGGTGAAAATCGGCCGGGACGGATCGATGGCGGCCTTCGTGCCGGCACGGCGCGCGCTGTCGTGGCACCTCACGAGCCCCACCGGCACGCCGGTGGTTCGCGAGCGCTACTGGCTCACCTTCCAGCCGGGTGAAATCCGCACCTGCACCTCGTGCCACGGCGTCAACACCAAGGACCAGTTGAACCGGACCGAGCCGCAGAACAAACCCGAGGCGCTCGCGGAACTGATGCGGTTCTACCGCAACCAGACACCCGGGCTAGGCGCGCCGACCAACCTGCAGGTGCCGTCGGTCGTTGGCAACACCGTGAGTTTGCAGTGGATCGCCGGCGCAGGCGCCGCACCCACCGGCTATGTCGTCGAGGGCGGGTTCACGCCTGGCGCCGTGTTGGGCCAGGTCGCCACCGGGTCCACCAATACGGCGTTCAGCTTCCCGTCGCCGAGCGGCGTGCTCTACCTCCGCGTCAAGGCACTGGGGGCGAATGGCCTGACCAGCGCGGCCTCGAACGAAGTGCAGGTGGCCGTCAACGTCCCGACGCCGCCAGCGGCGCCGACCATGCTGACCGGCAACGCCATTGGCAGCCGCCTGCAGCTGGCGTGGACCAATGCGACGACTGGCGGCATGCCGACCGGCGCTGCTGTTGCACGTCGCCGGTGCGGTGTCGTTGACGGTGCCGCTCGGAGCTGGGCAGTCGTTCTCCTATCCGGCCGTGCCGCCGGGCACCTACACGCTGTCGGTGGCGGCACGGAACGCGGCGGGGACCAGCCCGGCGTCGAACAGCGTGACGCTGACCTTCCCCGGCACCTGCACGCCACCTGGCGTTCCCACCAGCTTTCAGGCGACGACGGTTGGCAATCGCGTGACCGTGTCGTGGAACTCCCCCGCCTCTGGCGGCGCACCAGATGCCTACACGCTGAACGTCACTGGATCGTTCACCGGCAGCGCCGGCACGTCCGATCGTTCGCTGTCGGGTGTCGTCGGGCCGGGTTCCGTACACGACTGTCGGTGGCGTCCAACAATCCGTGCGGCACGAGCGCCGCGACGCCACCGCAGACGGTGGTGGTGCCGTAGGAGCGGCAAGACGCATGGACGGCAGGTTGCGTCGTGCGTGAACATCCACGCCACATTCACGCGTGCAAGCCGCACTATTTGTGCGCAATGTGCCCCTTGACTCGTGCATATATAGGTACGCTATACATAGGGTCGCGATGGCCACGATGAACCCTTCGATCAAGCGAGGCAGTGCGGAGCTGGCGGTCTTGGCGGTACTTGAACAGCAGCCGCTCCACGGCTACGAGATTGCCCGCCGTATCGAACAGGAGAGCGACGGCGCCCTGCGGTTCACGCTCGCCTCGTTGTATCCCCTGCTCTACCGCATGGAGAAGCGGGGCTGGACGAAGGCCACGTGGGAGACCACACCCGCGGGCGTCCGCCGCCGCTGCTACGGCCTGACGGCGAAGGGCGTCAAGCAACTCGGCACGACGCGCCGCGAATGGGACGCGTTCTTCCACGCACTCAGCCGCATTGGAGGGCTCCGCCGTGCGTGATTGGTCCGCGCTCGTGCGTCCACACCTGGCGTCCCTGCGCGTCGACGAACGCCGCCGCCTCGAGATCGGCGCCGAGCTCGCGGCCCATCTTGAAGACGCGTACGACGGCGCCCTTCGGAATGGATGTACGGAGGCGGAGGCGTTTGCCTGCGCGATGGAACGCGTGCCCGACTGGCGCGCGCTTGCGGTGGCGGTGAATGAATCGACCGATGAGGATTCGATTATGACGAGACAGGCAATGACCGTGCTGCTGCCAGGCGCGACGATGCTGCTGGCGGCGGCGACAGGCATGTCCCTTGTGGTCTACACGATTCCTGCCGATCGATGGCTGGACCCGCGCTGGCAGGTGCACGCAGTCGCCGCTGGCCTGGCACTGCTCTTCTACCTCGTACTCGGAGCCATCGGGGCCGCGTGGTCCCGACACGTCGGCGGCAGCCCCGGCGAACGCCTGGCGGCCGGCGCGTTTCCCCTGGTGCTTCACGTGGCGGTGGTTGGGCTGGGGGTTGGGGAAGACATGCTGTTTGCGCTGTCGCGGGGGGCGGCGGGGCCGGCACCTGGGTATCCACCTCACCAATTTCATCAACATGGTCCTGCCCATGCTGGTGGCGCCCGGAGCGGCCCTGCTGCTTGGCGTGCTCCCCTTCGCCCGCAGAAGCGCACGCCTGGGCGCCCAGTAGCGGTGCTCTGTCACGGCGGGCGCTAGGGAAACGCAGGACGCCATGAACATTCGTGTCCGGCGATTGTGGGCTCCGGTTCTGTCTACCTTCCTCATCTCGGTTGCGGTGCAGTTCGTAGCGCTGCGCGTGCCGCAGTTGCCACCTTGGGTATTTTTCACGCGGAATGGCGTATCGATCGTGCTGGCGCCGCTGTGGATGCTGGCGCTGCCGTTCATCGGCGCCCTGGGAGCCTGGCTCTCCCTGCGCGCCGGCGGGAATACCCGCGACCGCCTGCTGACCGCGCTGGGCCCAGCCTGGTTGAATGGAGCCATCCTGACGCTGGGGGTTCCGCTGTCGATGATCATCGAACGCCACTTCTCGCTGAGCATCAAGCTGACCGCCTACATCGTGTACATGATCGCCTGGTGCCTGGTCCCGGCGGTCTTGCTGGCGCTGGGGGCCCTGCCGTGGCTGGGACGCAAGGCCACGATGCGCGCCCGGGGCGCCACCGGCCTCTAGCGACGGCACAGTCGATCGAACGAAACCGCTCTGAAGCCGTCTCTTGGCGACAGTCGCCCCTTCCTGGCACACCGCCTGATCAGCTGCCCATCACAAAGCACCCGGGCTTGACCAACGCGCTTGGCCAACGAGACCCCGCGAAGGCGTTTCTCTACAAGCAGATCGGCGGCGCCTCGCCGACGGGGATGTCCGAGAAGCTGCGCACGACGTCGTACCCGCTCGCCGTTCAGACCGTCACCGGTAGCTCGACCAGGCCCCGCAGCGGCAGGATCTTGCGCCACCGCAGCGACTCTGCGGCCTGGGCCAGTCGCAGGCCGGGGATGCGCGCGAACAGCGTGGTGAGGGCCACCTGCGCCTCGAGACGCGCCAGGCTCGCGCCCGGGCAGAAGTGCCGGCCCTGGCCGAAGGCTACGTGCGGGTTGGGATCACGCGCTATGGGCGCGCGATGCGGGGAGTCGCCATCTCTGCCGGGCTCGTGTAGCGCAGCAATTCCTCGATGGCGGGATTGGCCAGGCCTGTTGGCGCTCACTGATAAGCGCGTAAATCTGGACCGACCGTCGCCGGGCGGTCGCCCCAGGCCAGGGCGCGCTATGACGCCCGTCGCGTCTTCTGGGCGTGCTCGGCCTCCCGGAGCCGATAGCTGTCGCCGGTGACCTTGACGATGGCGGCGTGGTGCGTGAGCCGGTCGATGAGGCCGACCGCACAGGACGCGTTCGGAAAAATCGTGTGCCAGTCGCGAAACGCGAGATTGGTCGTGAGCACGATCGACTTCTGCTCGTAGCGGCGCGTGACGATTTGAAAGAGCAGGTCCGCGGCGTGCGCGTCGTAGGCGAGGTAGCCGATCTCGTCGATGCAGAGCAAGTGCGGCCGCAGGTAGTGCTTGAGCCGTCGGTCGAGCGCCCGGGCCGTCTCCTGGCTGTTGAGGTCGAGCAAGAGGTCGGCGGCCGTCGTGAATAGGGCGGAGTGGCCGTGCAGGATCGCCTGATGCACGGTGTTCTTCGCGATCATCGTCTTGCCGAGGCCCTGGGCGCCGACGAGCACGAGATTGTCGGCGCGGCCGAGGAAGTCGAGCGTCAGCACCTGCTCGACGAGCGGGCGGTCGAGCGCTTTGGGCCAGCTCCATTCGAAGTCGGCCATGGGCTTGAAGCGGCCGAGGCGCGCGCGCTTGAAGCGGCGCTCGAGGCTGCGGTGCGCGCGGTCCTCGAGCTCGGTGGTGGCGAGCGCCTCGAGGAGCGCGACCGGCGTCCACCGATCTTTGGCGGCGCGGGCGAGCAGGTCATTCAAATCGTCGGCACTGCGCGTGAGGCCGAGGCGGCGCAGCTGGCTACTCAGGGTCGCGGGGGCGGTCGGGGCTGAGGGCATCGTAAGTCTCCAAAGCATGCGGCTGGACGGTGAGGTCCTGGACGCCGGGGTGGGACGGCAGGAGGAGCGGGACGGCGGGTCGGAGGCCGCGGCGACGGCGCTGCTGATCGAGCAGGTGCGCGATGGTGCCGGCACTGGGGGCTTCGTGCGTGAGAGCCTCGGCGACGGCGGCAGCCAGCGCGGGCGCGCCGTGGTCGTCGAGCAGGGCGAGCAGGCGGCGGAGCTGGGCGACGCCGGCATCGCCCTGCGCGGCCCACACCGTGAAGAGGCGATCGAGCGCGGGCACGGCCTGGCGCAAGCGCGCCCGAGCGGTGATCGGCCGCGCCGCGTGTTTGGCGGCGGTGAGCGCGGCGACATGCGCGGCCACTTCGACGACGGCGCCGGTGTCGTAGCTGCGATCGTGCCGCGCGAGCTCGGTGGAGCCGTCGACGACGCGGACGGTCGTGGCATCGGCGAGCAGCGTCACCGGTCGTCGGACGTGCGTGTGGGGCACCGAGTAGTGATTGCGGTCGAAGACGACGTAGGGCTGCTTCCCGGTGCGCACCGGCCGCACGAGCGTGGTCTCAAACGGATGGGCGGGGAGCGGGAGCAGGACGCGCTGCTCCTCGACGAGGACCTGCGCCACCGTCTGGTCACGCTGATCGGGATGGCGCCGCTGATGCGCGACGGTGTCGCGCCACTGGATAAACTGCGCGTGCAGGTCGTCGAGGTCGCGGAAGGGCCGGGCGGCAAAGAAGGCGTGGCGCAGATACTGGATCTGCCGCTCGACTTTGCCCTTCTCATTCGCCCGCGCGGGGGCACAGGGGCGAGGCGCGAAGTGATAGTGCCCGGCCAGCTCCAGCAGGCGCGGATGAAAGTGGATCGCGCTCCCCTGGCGATCGAGGACCGCCGTCTTGAGATTGTCGTACTGGATCGTGCGGGCGCAGCCGCCCAGCGCGGCGACGGCCTCGACATGCCCGCGCAGGAAGCTCTCCAGCGTCTGGTCGAGGGTGAAGACCGCGTGGATCGCGCGCGAGTAGCCGAGCACCAGCACGAAGGCGGACAGCGCCCGGACGCCACGGCCCACACGGATCGTCCCGAAGCTGCCCCAGTCCACCTGCGCGATTTCTCCAGGCAAGGTCGTCAGGCGGAGATACGCCTCGCCCGCCGGCGCAGGCCGCAGCGTGCGCACCGCGCGACGGACCTGCACCGCCGAGCCCGGATAACCGCGCTGACGCAGCATCTCGTGCAGGCGCGTGGCCCGCAGCCGCGGATACTGCGTCAGCGTGTCGCGCACGAACGGCAGATACGGGTCGAGCGCGGTGGCCCGACACCGTCCGGCCTGCGTGAGCACGCTGGCGCGATTGAGCGCCGCGGCGACCGTCTCATGGTGGACGCCGAGCTGGGTGGCGATCGTGCCGACGCGCCAGTGCTCGGCGTAGTAGAGGCGGCGAATCTCGGCGTGCTGGGCGGGCGTGATCATGCGAGGCCTCAAGCGACACGCGACGGATCTGCCAGGGCGGTGGAAGGAGCCACCTGCTTTGGCGACCACAGACCATGCATCGCGACGCCCCCATCAGGGGGCCGGTCGGCACCGGATCCGTCGACGTGTCAGCCGGCAGTGTGGCGGCGGGCGGCGCGCGCTGGGAAGTGTGATCCCTCACGCGGGTGCGATAGGCGCGCTGGTGATCGCGATGATCGAGCCGGCCTTCGGGGCTGGCGCGGTGCCGGCGACGGGCCGCGCGCACGGAGCGGTCGCGCGCGACGACGCGACACGCGGGCGAGCAGAACGCATGGCCCCGATCACACGACGCGCAGATCGCGAACGGCTGGCTACAGTGCCGACAGGTCTTGAGTCGCAGCGGCCGGTCCACGGCGTCGCGGCGACGCCCGCGCCCGACTGGACAGCTACGCGAATCCGTGCCACAACACGGGCGATCGGCTCGGTCTGTCGCAGCATCGAGGCGGTCATCGAGGGCCTGGAGCCATCAACTCCAGGTCCTCACCTCTCCGTCGCCGCCCGCCAGCCTACTGCATCCGGTCAGGCCGCCTTCGGCGGGGCGCTCGGCGGCCGGCTGCGCTCGTCACCGGGGCCGTCACCCCCGCCGCCGAACGCCTGTCAGCCCATCAACGACCGCGGACACCAGGGGAGAGGCGACCCGCACGCCGGCCTCGACCGCAGTCCAGAATTCCGCGCTTCTACGTGACCGCTGACAGCCAGGCCCGGCTCACTGACGGACCGCGCGCGCTGATCCGGGTGCTGCAGCAGCGCGAGCGCGGCGCTGCCGATGAGGTGCGTCGTGGTCTCGTAGCCAGCCACGAGCAGCAACATGGCGATGCCGAAGAGCTCGTCTTGGTCAAGGCGGTCGCCTCCGTCTTCGGCCTGCACGAGCGCCGAGATCAGGTCGTCGCCGGGGCGAGCGCGGCGCTCCGCGAACAGCCGGCGGAAGTACCGCGTGATCAACCAGACGTACGGGAGCGCCATCGGGATGTCGAGGATGCCGGAAGCGACGCCGATCGGGAGGGCGCCCTGGGCCAGGCGATGGAAACGCTGGCGCTCGTCTTCGGGATCCCCAGGAGCTCACTGATGACGGTGAGTGGTATGGGAAGGGCGTAGTCGCGGACCAGATCGAACGGCGCCCTGCGCGACGCGGCCTCCAGCCGCTCGTCGCACACCATCTGGACGCGGTCGCGGAGCCGCTCGATCCGGCGGGGGGTGAAGGCCTGACTCACGAGCTTCCGCAAGCGGGTGTGATCCGGAGGGTCCTGGCTCAGCATCTGGCGGGTCAGGGGCACGCGCACCAACCCCGGCAGCCAGCGCACCGAGGGCTGGATGTCCCGCGAGAACCGGTCGTCCTTCGCCACAGTGACCACGTCGTCGTAGCGCGTGACGAACCAGCCACGCCCGATCAACGGAATCGAGGCCTGGAAGACGGGGTTCTCGGCGCGCATGCGCGCGTAGAAGGGATAGGGATCGGCCTTGAAGCGGGGGTGCGCAGCGCGGACGCCTTCATCGTGGCCATCTTCGGCGTCCCGGACGTCATGCGTCCACGGCTTTCGGCACGTTCCACAGCAGCACCGTGGAGAGCGCAAACACCGCGACGCCGCCGACATTCCACCCGCCCGCGCGCAGCACGACTCCCGCCCAGACGGGCACGTAGGGGCCGAGAAGAACGGCCACCACGATGTAGAGCGCCGGTAGTGCCACACCCGCCCAGCGGGGATAGTGCGTCTTGCCCAGTAGGGCGAGACCGAAGGCAAGAAGGAACGCCGACCCCGCCACGCCCAGCCCGAACCGAAAGAGCGGCATAGCGTAGGTGCCGAACGCGAGTAGCGCCTCGGGGCCAGGGCTGCCACTGGTGCCGGCAGCGAGTTCCGCGCGAAGAATCGACCGCGTGAAAGCGAAGGAGGCGTGCCACACGGTGCAGAGGCACGCGGTATACCCGATGGCCACGAGCACCCACCGCGACGCCCAGGACCCCGCGGTTCGAATGGCGAGTGACAGATGCCATCCGCCGACGACGTAGAACGGAATGGTCAGCACACCCAGGTAGTAGCCCACGGTCACTTGCCGCTGAGGCAGGCCTGGGGCGTCCGTCCAGAAGGATACGGCTTCGACAGGTCCAGCGTGGTCAGCATCAGCAGGTCCGATGCCACCATGACCAGGAACACCGCGGTGGTCAGGAGCCCACTCAGCCGAAGTCGCCCGTTCAGGCGCCGGGCGTCGAGTTGAGCAACGTCGGATCGATCTCCGGACACTGTCATCTGCGTGGGGCCTCTGCTCTACTGGCGTGTGAGGCATCGTGCGGCACGTGTGCCGCGCGCCGCCGGTGGGAGGATGGCACAGCTCACCAGGAGGGCGGAGCCGAAAGGAGGCCACCGGCGGCGTTCTCGCCATAGTGACCCCGCTGAAGGCTTATGCGGTGGCGGTCGGCGGCCCGAGGACGGGCGCTGACGACCGGGGACTCGGCCCGTAAGGTTTCGCTTTACAGCAGCGTTCTATGTGTAGGGGCAGGTCGTGAAGATCGGCGACAGAGCCGGGACGCCGGAGGTGTGTTCGGCGGAGAGGGTGGGATTCGTTCCCGCGATCCTCGCTCCCATCAACGACTTAGGCCTGATCCGAAGCCCTCAAACCACCAAACCCACTCAAAGTCTGAGAATCAGGTACCAACAGGGACCGCACGCTGCCCGACGCCTTCCGGCCCTCGCGTTGCATCGCTTGCTGCAGATCCAGTCGGCCTGCAGACGCATCCACAGCTGCGGCGACGTCTTCAAAAACCGTCCGAGCCGGAGGGCGGTGTCGGCGGTAATGCCCCGCTTCCCGAGCACGAGCTCGTCGAGTCGGTTTCAGTGGAGCACGCCGAGCTGCTTCGCGGCCTCGACTGACCGACGCCGAGGGGCTTCAGGTCTCCTTGAGCAGCAGCTTCTGCGGGGTGAATAGCGGGCCAAGCGGCTCGCGTCTCAATGATCATCTTGTCCTCGACGTCGACTTCCTGGGGAGGCCCATGGCCACTCTCCACCGAAACATGATGCGGGTCTTGATCGTTCACGCCGACTACTGTGCCGACCAGCCCGTCGCCCTTCAACGCCTCGAGCCGGTTTCCCGCTGGCACCAGGAGGTCGTAGACGGGCCGCGGCGTCGAGCAGCTTCAGCGTTCGCTGCGCCCTCGCCACAGTGCCTGTGGAATCCGCCTGGCTGCGCGCGTGTTTCGGTACCGGACAGATCGGCTGCCGCTCGTCGCGAAACGGCTCAATCACACGATCTGCCGCGCTACACGCATATTCTGTCAGTTCGTCAAGTGAAGGCATCTTCTGGGGATGGATGTCCACAGCGACTCAATGACACCACACGCGGCGGCGGCTGTGCTACCGTGCGTGGCATGCAGATTGTGGGCAGAGTGGCTCAGCAGTGGCGGTATCCGGTGAAGAGTATGAAGGCAGAGCGTCACTCAGGCATTCGTTGGCTTTGCGGGTGTCTACGGCGATCGCGTCTATGCCTTCCGACGCGCCACCGACCCAAGGGCTTCCCGTTCCTCACGGCGCGGCAGTATCCCGAGATGCTGCAGGACGGGGCCCTGTTCCTGAATCCTGACTCGATGGCACTGCCGCCGAATCGAGCGAAGCGGCGGCGCTGCCGCCGGGAGCCACGCCCCTGTATGCCGATACCATTGCGGCGAGCTTCAACGTGCACGCGCC
The DNA here is from genome assembly GCA_963814395.1 of uncultured Acidobacteriota bacterium. GTDB lineage: Bacteria > Acidobacteriota > Vicinamibacteria > Vicinamibacterales > UBA2999 > CADEFD01. The sequence goes on along the minus strand of CAWFCS010000010.1, from coordinate 377 downwards.
CGCAGGCCAGGTGTGGCGGCGTGGACGATCCGGGGCTGGTGACGCATCTTGCGGACGCCGCGTCTGGCGACGGCGAGGTGACCCTGCTGCGGTCCGATCGCGCCTTCACCGATTGCCGGCCGGTATCGCTCATTTCGGCGCAGACCGTGCAGCTCCGGGCCGGAGGTCGGCACCGAGTTGGACGCGCGACGGTTCCGCCCGAACGTCTACGTCGACCTGACCGAGGGCCAGGGCTACGACGAGGACCGGTGGGTGGGACGACGCTTACGGCTAGGTATGACGGCCGAAGTGATCGTGCTCGCCAAGATCCGCGCTGCAAGACCGATCACACTCGACCCGGACACCGCGAGGGCCTTGCGACCTGATGCGCTGCGTGT
>CAWFCS010000009.1:0-8518 GCA_963814395.1 uncultured Acidobacteriota bacterium | reverse complement strand
AGGGGTGAGGTTCGTCGCCACTCGAGGGAGTTGGCTCGTGCGGCAATCGCTCTACATGGTGATGCTTGGTTTGGCGGCGGCGGTCGCCGGTTGCGGTGACGGCCCCTCGACCCTGACGAGCCCCACTGTCGCGGTTGGCGGGGGCGTGGCCACCAACCCCGGGGGCGCCGCCACCATCGGCTATACGCAAGACACCAAGCTGCTGTTCGACGCCAGTTGCACCCGGTGCCACAACTCCCGCTCACGCGAAGCCGGCGTCGACCTGTCCACCTATGCGTCCGTGCTGCGCACCCTGCAGCCCGGCAACGCCAACTCCGAGCTGATTCGCCAATCGCGTTCGGGCGGCGCGATGTACCGCTACTGGCGGGGCGACGCCGCCGCGCAGGCCGACCTCGTGCGCCGCTGGATCGTGGAATTCCAGGCCCGGGAAAGCCGATAGCCCACGGAGTGAAGATGCGAGTCATGGCCAAGCCCTGTGCGCTGCTCGTGGCGCTGTGGATCGGCGGCGCCGCGGCGCCGTCAGCCGCGGTGGCGGCCGACCTGCCGTCGTTTGCCACGCCTACCCTGGTGTTCGGCGATCAGTCGGCCGACCCGCCTGGCCCGCTTGGCGCCGCGGAGGTCTGGCAGGTCGACTTCGGCGTGCCGGCCGCCGGTGCCGCCCACCGAGCCTGTCGCGTCGCCTCGACCTGCGCGCGGCGCTCGCCACCGCGAATCCCGACGAGCAGGGCGCCGTCAGGCGCCCCGTGGCGTTCACCTACAGCGACGGCTACGCGCGTCGCCTGAAGATCCACAAGTACGCCAGCTTCCTCACCCTGCCGCTCTTCGGCGCGCAGTACCTGCTCGGCCAGAAGCTCGACGACGGCGACGCCTCCGAAACCGTGCGGGCGAGCCACGCCGCTATTGCGACGACGATGGTCGGCCTGTTCGGCGTCAACACCGTCACCGGCGTGTGGAATGCCTGGGAGGGCCGCAAGGATCCAGCGAGCCGCACACGCCGCTTCATTCACAGCGCGCTCATGCTGGCGTCGGATGCGGGCTTCGTGGCCACCGGGCTGCTGGCGCCTACCAACGACGGCGGCGGCAATCGCTCGCTCCACAAGTCGGTGGCGATCACGTCGATCCTCACGGCCACGACCGGCTACTTGATCATGGTGTTCGGGCAATAGCCGTGACGATACCCGCAGCCCTGCAACCGGTCGTGGCGTCGTGGGCGTCGTACTACGGCGACCATCAGACTGGTCTCGGTGGCCGTGCGCTACCTGCACCTCTCCTCGATTCTGGTGGGCGGCGGCACGGCCGTGGCGCTCGACCGCCAGGTGGTGCGGGCCGTGCGCGCCGACGGCGACGCGCGCCGCGCCGTGCTGGCGCAACTGCGCGGATCGCACCGGGTGGTGGTGCCGTCGCTCGGCGTTGATCGTCGCGACCGGCGTCGCCATGACGGCGGCCGATCTCGACACGTTCATGGCGTCGAATCTGTATTGGGCCAAGCTCGGGCTCGTCGCCCTGCTGCTGCTGAATGGCGCGTTACTGCTGGCCGCCGAGTCAGCGGCGGAGCGCTCGGCCGACGCCGGATGGGGCCGCGTGACGTTGGCAGCGATGGCCAGCATGGCGCTGTGGTTCGCCACGCTCTTCGTGGGCACGTGGCTGACGGTGGGCGCATGACGCTGCCTACCGAGGCGGCCTGATTGTGGCGGATGCGCGTTGGGTTCGCGCCGGCAGTTCCTTGGGCGCGTCACCGGCAGGTCGCCGCCGCGGTGCTCTGCGACGACTGGACCGCGGCACTGGGCGCAACGGCCGTGACGGACGCCACGGCCGGGCAAGCGGCGCCACGACGCTCACCTACCCCGTGCCCGCCGGCGACGGCGTGACCATCGACAAGAAGGAACAGATCATCCTCGTGCGCTACCAGCAGAAGCTCTACGCCTTCCCGCTGGCGTGTCCGCACGAGAACACGGCGCTACGCTGGCGCCAGGGCGACCTGCGCTTCCAGTGCCCCAGACACGACTCGAAATACCGGCCCGATGGCGCCTTCATGACCGGACGCGCCACGCGCAATATGGATCGCTATGCGGTGAGCCGGAACGGAGGGTCCGTCGTGGTCGACCTGACGAAGCTGTATCAGTCCGACACGCAAGCCGCGCAGTGGGCCACCGCGTCAGCCCCTGCCTGAAGATCGGCATCCCCATCGACCGCGGTCAGCCGGAGGCGCGAACGCTTACTCGCCCTTGGGCGCGTCTTCCGGCGCTTCCCAGCCGAGCGCGATGAACTCCTCGCGCTTGGCCGCAGCGTCGCCGTCGAAGTGCTGCGTTTCGTCGAGCAAGTAGTTGCGCGACCACAGCAGCCCGCCGTTCACGTAGACACGAAACTCGCGGCGCCCGAACTTGGCGCACATGCGCGCTTCGGCCTTGTCGGTGCCCTTGCGCAACAGCCACAGCCGCGTTTCGATGCGTGAATTGAGGTCGGCACGCACGGCCGCCGGTGGCGCGTCGGGCACACTCATCGGTTCCGGCACCGCCTGTGGACTGCTCGACGCGTTCGTCATCTTCGGCCATCGCGGTCTCCTGACAGGTTAGGAGTCTACTCCTCCAGATCAGCGCCACGTGTTCACTAAGGCATTGACCTTAGTGACAGAATGCTCGGTATGGTGGCCTATGCCTATCCAATCGGAGCATCTGTCGCAGGTGTTCTCGGCGCTCGCCGATCCGACGCAGGCGCGCGGTGCTGGCGCGTCTCAGCGAGGGGCCGTGTCCAACCACGTCCCTGCTGCGGCCGTTCAAGATGGCGCTGCCGTCGTTCGCGCAGCATCTCGACGTGCTCGAACGCAGCGGCCTCGTGCGCTCCCGCAAGGTGGGCCGTGTGCGCACCTATGAGCTGGCGCCGCAGCGGCTGGAAGCGGCTGAGCACTGGCTCTCCACGCGCCGGAAGGAATGGCAGACCCGGCTGAATCAACTCGACAGTTACCTCGACACCCTCAAGAAGGAGCGCTCATGACCGCCGTGCCGTACGTGCCCAACCCTGCCCTCGATCTCGTGCTGGAACGCATCGTCGACGTGCCACCCGACCTCGTGTGGCTGGCCTGGACCTCGCCCGAACACCTCAAGCAGTGGTTCTGCCCGCGTCCATGGATGACGACGGTGTGCGAAATCGACCTGCGGCCCGGCGGCAAGTTCCGCACGGTGATGCGCGGCCCCGAGGGGGAGGAGCACGACAACACCGGCTGCTATCTCGAGGTGATGGCGCCGTCGCGCCTGGTGTGGACCGGCGCGCTCGAACCGGGATTTCGCCCGGCCTCCACGCCCGACACGTCGGGGGTGGGCTACTTCACGGCCATCATCACCATCGAGCCACATGGCACGGGCACGAAGGACACCGCCACGGTCATGCACCAGAGCCCGGAGGCCCGACAGGCCCACGAGGCCATGGGCTTCCACCAGGGCTGGGGCGCCGCCTTCGCGCAACTCGTGGAGATGGCCCGCGAGCTGCAGCGCGCGCGCTGAGGCTGGCCAGTCACGGCGAGGGTGCATCGGCCTGGCGGCGCGTCGCCAGAGTGATGTTGACGTCGCCGGCACTGACGACCAGTTCGTCGCCATCGAGGATGACGAGCACCGAGCGTTCGGGCCCTGCCGGGCGCAACCGCGCGCGCCCGGTGAACGTGGTCCAGTTGGCTGCGGTCTGCAACTGCCCGAACTCGGTCATCGTCAGGGCCACGCCACTCACCTTGTCGGTGACGCGGAAGGTGCCGCTCGCCTGCCGGGCGCTCGGGCGCTGGCGGACATCCATCACCACCGCACGATCAGCGGAGGTGACCCGTCGCGCCGCGGCGCGGGGCTTGCTGTCGGACATGGGCCGGGCCGGCATGTGGCTCGTGCGCCGTAGCGCCTGGCCCGCCCGCTGGCCGGTGGGCCGGCCGTCGCGCAGCGCCAGCTGCCCGTTCACGACCACGGCGCGGATGCCGTCGGACTGCAGCGTCGGCGCCTCGAACGTGGCGTGGTCGATCACGGTGGCGGGATCGAACACCACGATATCCGCGGCCATGCCGGCAGCCAGCAGACCGCGATCGACCAGACCCACCGTGGCGGCGGGCAGGCCGGTCATCTTGCGCACCGCGTCCTCCCACGTGAGCACCTGCTGCTCGCGCACGTAGCGGCCGAGCACGCGGGGAAAGGTGCCGTAGGCACGCGGATGGGCGGCGTCGCCGGTGCCCGCGCCGCAATCGCAGGCCACCGACGAGGCGGGATACTGCAGCAGCTTCACGAGATCCGCCTCGATGCCGAAGCGCGCGATGATACCGGGGCTCCCGCGTTCGAGCAGGCGCACCACCGCTTCGCCGGCCGGCACCTGCAGCTCGCGCATCACGTCGGTGAGGTCCTGTTTCAGCCCCGGCAGGAACACGCTGCCGGGGCCGCCGAAGCGCGCGTCCATCGCCGCCTCGGCCTCGGCCACGATCCGCGCGCGCAGGGCCGGGTCGGCAAACCGCTTCAGCATCGCGTCGCGGCCGCCGTCCTGCGCCCAGCCAGGAATGGTGAAGGCAACCAGACCGGTCTGTCCGGCCAGATACGGATACACGTCGGCGGCGGTATAGATGCCGCGCTCGGTCGCCTGCCGCATCTGGCCGGTGATGACGTCGGCGCGGCCCTGCTCGTGCCCCTGCACCTTCATGTGCGTGATGAGCGGCGTGAGGCCGCCGCGGGCGCCAATCGCGATGGTCTCGGCCATGCCGGCCAGCGAGCTGAAGCCCGATTCCGGCGTGACCCGATCGTGATTGGTGAAGTAGGTGCGCGCGGACCGCGCCACCTCCACCACCTTGATCACGTCTTCGGTCGGGGCGAAGTAGGCCGGCTTGTAGTCGAGACCGGCCGACACGCCCCAGGCGCCGGCGGTCAATCCCGCGGTGATGAGATCGCGCATGCGCGTCACTTCGTCAGCGGTTGGACGCCGGTCGTCGAACCCCACCACCTGGGCCCACACGCTGTTGAAGCCGATGTTGGCGCCCACGTTCACCGCCAGGCCTCGCGCCACCGCCGTCGTCAACTGCTCGGCGATGTCCAGGGGGCCGGCGCCATCGGCATTCAGAATCTCGGTCGTGACGCCCTGGGTGAGCATGTTCGCGGCGGTCACGAGCCCCTCAGGCGTGGCGTGGCTGTGGATGTTGATGAAGCCGGGGCCACGAACAGCCCAGTGGCATCGATCTCGGCGCTGGCGCGGGCTCCGGCCGAGATCGCCGACCCGCGCGATGGAGCCGCCGGCGATGGCGACGTCGGCTCGGTAGCGCGCCGCGCCGGTGCCGTCGATGACCGTGCCGTGGCGGATGATCAGGTCGTACGGCGGCGGGGCCTGGGCCACGGCATGCGAGCTGGCCGCCGCGGCCACCAGCGCCGCCACCAGGAGTCGTCGTGCGCGAGTGGCTTCGATCATCGTGTTGCTCCGGCGCCCACGGTAGCAGAAGCGCCGGCCATCTTGCTTCGCGTGGCGAGGTTGCCGTTACCATGTGAGGCGTAGGAGCCGCCCCGCCCTGTCCTTCCGCCCATCGCCACCCCTATCCCCCACGCTCTCACGGCCGCTCTCACGGCCGCTCTCGCAGCCGCGCTCCGGCCAGCCGTCCGACCTGCGCGGCCTGCTCGCGGTCGTGACGCTCGGCGCGGCGCTGTCGATCGCAGCCGCCATTGCCCTTCGCGATTGGCCCGTGGCGGCGGTTTCGGCGGCACTGCTGGCCGCCAGCATGACGCGGCTCGTGCGTCCGCCGGCACCTGTGGCCCGACACGCCGCTGCGCGGGCGTTGGCGGCAGGCGCCGTGAACGGCGCCGTGCTGGTGGCCACGCTCGGGCTGTCGCTGCTCGCCGCCGAGGGCGTCACGCGCTGGATCTACCGGAGCGTCACGACCACGGCCGACTTCCGCGGCTACTTCACCACCAAGTGGATGCGCACGCAGGTGCGGCACAACCACTACGACTACCGCGGCGGCGAATTCGACGAGGTCACGCCGGCCGGCACCTATCGGGTGGCCGTGATGGGCGATTCCTTCACCTATGGCAACGGCGTGCCCGAGGACCGCGCGCTTCAGCGACTCGGTCGGCGCGGCCGTGCACGACCGCGGCATCGAGGTGCTCAATTTCGGCTATCCCGGCAACAACTGGCCGAACACGTGAAGACGCTCGAGCGGCGCGTGCTGCGGCTGCGGCCCGACTTCGTGCTGCTGCAATGGGGCACCAACGACGTGGAGCTCGACCGCGACGTGGCCGGCCGGCCGCTTGTGCCACCGCTCATCGGGCGGCGCGACTGGCACGAGGCGCTCTACCGGCATTCGGCGCTCTACACGCTGTTGAACGCGCAGTGGATTCGCCTGCAGCTCACGCGGCAGATGGGCGACACCTACCCCGCTACCTGACGCGGCTCTACGGCGATCCGCGCAGTGACGGCGCGGTGCAGGCCGACGCGCTGATGCGCCGCTTCCTCGAGCTGTGCCGCAGCCGAGGCGTAGGCGTGGGCATCGTGCTGTTCCCGGATGCGGCAGTGAGCCTCGGCGCCGACTATGCGTACCGGTTCCTGCACGAGCGCACGCCGGCGACATGCGCGGCCGAGGGCGTGCCGTGCGTGGACCTGCTGCCGCGGTTCGCGGCGGTGAGCGATCGCCTCACGCTGTGGGCCAGCCCACTCGATGCGCACCCCAGCATCCTGGCCAATCAGATCGCGGCCGACGAGATCCTGGCCACGCTCGCGCCTCGGTGGGGCCGCACCACCTCGACCCGCGCGCCGCAGCCCTGATCGACGCTGCCGTCAGGCGCGCGCGAGTACGATGCGCGCGATCACGAAGAGGCTCGCGGCCAGCAGCGCGCCGGAAATTGCCGTGAGCGCCGCAAGACCGGCCAGCGTGCGTGTGGCGAGCAGTCGCGGCGGCATCTTCTTCGTGGCGTGATACCCGACCGGCAAGGTGTCGCCCTCCGAATACGTATGTTCGGACCACTCGGTGGTGAAGCGCCGCTGCTGGCCGTGCCCGTCCACGAAGCCCACCGTGGCGCGTGAGCCCGTCGGCTGGCCGCTGCGGCTGAACTGCACGTGCTCGACCACGCCGGCGGCGCGAGTCAGCGAGCGACGGTCCGCAAGTTCGCCGAGCAGGTCTCGCAGGCAGTAGAGGAATGCGGCCGTCGCGACCAGCGCGAACCCGAGTATCAACGCGAGACCCATGGCGCCAAGTCTGGCACGCGCTGGCAGGACGCTTCGGGGCGGACCGGTGGCCGCTGTCGACGGTGTCAACTTTTCCTGACATCACCTCGTCGACATGTAAAGAATATTGGACACGAGGAGCGAAGCCTGCCGATGTCCTTCCGAGAAAAGAGCGCGTGGATCCAGTGGTCTGTCTCCTCGCCGTCTTCATGCCGTTCTTCTGGAACTCGTACCGGCAGTTCACGGGGCAAGTCGACGGCTCGGCGGCGGTCAGCGTGGCGCTGTGGCTGCTCGTGACCTTCGTGGTGCTCGAGATCGTGCTGCACGCCGCCATCGCCCTGCAGGCGCCGAAGGACGCGGCGTCACCACGAGACGAACGCGAGCGCCTGATTGAGATGCGCGCCACGCGCGTGGCCTTTCAGGTGCTGGTGCTGGGGGCGCTCGCGGCCGTGGGCACGCTTCATCTCACGCGCAGCGCCTGGGTCATTCAGCAAGTCGTGCTGCTCGCCATCGTGGTGGCCGAACTCGTGAAGTTCGGCGGCCAGGTGCTGCTCTACCGCCGGGACGCGTGACATGGGCTGCGCGATCCGCAACCGCATCCGGGAGCTGCGCGCGGCGCAGCACGACATGACCCAACAAGCGCTCGCCGATCGCATCGGCGTGACTCGCCAGACGGTCATGCCATCGAACTCGGCAAGGTACTCGCCGTCGCTCGACGTGGCGTTCCGCATGGCCGCGGTCTTCGGCGTGCCCCTCGACGACGTCTTCCAATTCGACGGAAAGGTGTGAGCCGTGATGGATCTGTTTCGCTACGACTTCGGCTACGAGTGGCCGTGGACCTGGGGCCACATGATTGGCGCGGTGGTGTTCGCGCTGGCGGCTTTCGCGGCCTGGCGCGGGGAGCGGCCGCGGTTGTGTCTGGTGTTCGCGGCGCTGGGCGTGTGGGCCGTGGCCGGGGCCGCCATCGTGAATCTCGTGCTGGGCTTCAGCCTGCCGATTGCGCTGCCCACGGCGCGCTTCCTGGAATCGGGTCAGGGCCGCGTGCTCGACGCCGGCGCCGCTCGGGCCGTTCCAGTCTGATGGTGCTGCTGGCGCGTCCGCCGCCACGGTGACGGCGCTCGACATCTTCGGCACCGAGGACCGGCATCGGCGGCAACTCGCCGGAACGTCTGCGCGCCAACGCGCGGGCGGCGGGCGCCGAGTCGCGGCTCGACGTGCAGGTGGGCGACATGCGCGCCATGCCCTTTGCCCCGGCCACCTTCGACGGCGCGGTGAGCGCCTTCGCCATCGATCACCTGCGGCGCCCCGACGTGGAGCGCACCCTGGCCGAAATGACGCGGGGGCTGAAACTCTCCGG
>CAWFCS010000008.1:0-16437 GCA_963814395.1 uncultured Acidobacteriota bacterium | reverse complement strand
TCGTCGGCGGGCGCCATGTCGGCCATGGAACAGCCGGCCGCAAGGTCGGGCAGGATCACCTGCTGATGCGGCAAGGCAAGCACATCGGCACTCTCGGCCATGAAGTGCACGCCGCAGAACACGATGTACTGGGCCTTCGGGTGGCTGGCCACTTCGCGCGACAGCTTGAAGGAGTCGCCGGTGTAGTCGGCAAAGCGGATCACTTCATCGCGCTGGTAGTGATGCCCCAGGATCACGAGGCGATCGCCCAGCGCGGCGCGCGCGGCCGCGATGCGGTCGGCCATCTCGTCGTCGGACAGGCCGAGATACCGCTCGGGCAACGGCTGCCGTTCGCGGATGCTGGCCTTCTCGACTTCGTTGAGAACCGGCAGAAACGTGCCCGTGCCCATCGGCGTCAGTCCCTCGGCGCACCCGGCGTGCCAATTGCGAGTTTGTGAAAAATTTCGCAATCTTCGGGCGCGAAAAGACCAAGGCTTGCTGGCGCACTATTGCGGCCGGCGCACCTTGGTCTGATTTCGATGCTACCACGTTAGACGCCGGGCCGCAGGGTGGGGTCACATCGGCACGCTGTGCCATGCTGAGCCGTGCCTGAGCTGCCTGAAGTCGAGTTGGTGCGGCGCGCGCTGGAGCCCGTGATGGCCGGTGCGCGATTCGAGGCCGTGGTCCTGCGCCGCAAGAACCTGCGCATCCCCTTCCCCCGGCGTTTCGTCGACCGCCTCGTGGGCACCACCATCACCGCGGTGACGCGGCGGGCCAAGTACCTCCTGGCCACGCTGTCGTCTGGAGAAACGCTGCTCATGCATCTGGGCATGACCGGCGGCTTTCGCGTGGCGCACGCGCGCATCGACGGCGGCTACCGTTCGGAAGATGGGCTCGACGACGAACGGCACGATCACGTGGTGTTCTCGCTGTCGTCAGGCGCGACGGTGACGTTCAACGACGCGCGCCGCTTCGGCCTGATGGACCTGGTGCGCCGTGGCGCCATGGACGCGCATCCAGTGCTGGGTCGGCTTGGGCCGGAGCCGCTGGCGCCGGCCTTCGACGCTGCTGCGCTGGCGCACGCCTGCGGCGGTAAGTCGGTGTCACTCAAGCTGGCGCTGCTCGATCAGCGCGTGGTGGCTGGCGTGGGCAACATCTACGCGAGCGAGGCGCTGTGGGTAGCCGGGTTGTCGCCCAAGCGGAAGGCCTCGACGATCGCCACGGCGTCGGGCCGTCCGCGGCCTGCGGCGGAGGATCTGGCCGCGGCGATTGTCGAGGTGCTCGAGGCGGCCATTGCCGGCACCGGGCCGCGCTTCCGCGTTTACGACCGCGCGGGTGGTCCGTGCCTGCGACGCGGCTGCACGGGCACCATCAAGCGCATCGTCCAAGGGGCGCGTTCCACGTTCTACTGCCCGGTGTGCCAGCGCTGACGTCAGCGGAGGTGCCGCGCGGGGGCCTGCCCGCGGGTGCTAGACGGCCACCGCGTCGGGCACGCGCACCACGTTGTAGAGCGTGTCGCGCTCGATCGGCTCGCGCCCGGCCGCGCGCACGAGCTGCTCGATCTGATCGGTGCTGAGCGCGCTCGGCGTAGTGGAGCCGGCCATGTGGTAGATGGTCTCTTCCTGCACGGTGCCGTCGAGGTCGTCGGCGCCGAACCATAGCGCCGTCTGCGCCAGCTCCACGCTGGTCGAAATCCAGTAGGCCTTGATGTGATCGACGTTGTCGAGCAGCAGGCGGGCCACGGCGTGGGTGCGCAGGGTGTCGGTGGCGGTGGGCACCGGCAGCTTGCGCATCTGGTTGTTCTCGTTGTGGAACGCCAGCGGGATGAACGCCTGCAGGCCGCCGGTGTCGTCCTGCAGCGCGCGAATCTGCAGCATGTGGTCGACGCGTTCGGCCAGCGTCTCGATGTGGCCGTAGAGCATCGTCATGTTGGTGCGCATGCCCATGGCGTGGGCCGTGCGGTGCACGCTCAGGTAGCGATTGCCGTCGCACTTGTCGTAGGAGATCTTCCGGCGCACGCGCGGGGCGAAGATCTCGGCGCCGCCGCCGGGCAGCGAATCGAGTCCGGCCGCGCGCAGTTCTTCGAGCACCTGGCGATCGGTCTTGCCGTAGTGATCCGCGAAGAACGCGATTTCCACCGCGGTGAAGCACTTCAGGTGGACGGCCGGACGGATGCGCTTCAGCCCGCTCAGCAGGTCGGTGTAGTAGCTGAACGGCAGGCCCGGGTGCAGGCCGTTCACCATATGCACTTCGGTAAGGGCCTCGCCAGCGCGCGCCCGCAGCCGGTCGAACATCTGCTCCACCGACTTGGTGTGGGCGCCGGGCTTGTCGGGCGTGAGGCGGGCGAACGAACAGAAGAGACACGAGGCCTCGCACACGTTCGTGGCCTCGAGCCGCAGGTTGTGGTTGAAGTAGGTGCGCCCGGCGTGGCGGCGTTCGCGTTCGCGATTGGCGAGCCAGCCGACGCCCAGGAACTCGGGCGTCTCGAACAGCCGCACGCCGTCGTCGAAGCTGAGCCGCTCGCGCGCCTCAATCTTGTCGGCGATGTCGGTGAGTGCGGCCGCGCGAAGTCGTTCACGCATGGCCTGGGCCTGTCGAGGGGGCCTAGGACACGCCCCACACCTGCGCGCGCAGCGTGCGGGAGCGGGGACCGTCGAGTTCGGCCATCAGGATGCGCTGCCACTGCCCGAGCACCACTTCGCCGCCGCTGATCTGCAGCGTGATCGAGTGGCCGAGCAACATCGCGCGCAGGTGCGAGTCGGCGTTCATGCGGTCGCAGTCGGAATGTTCGGGGTCGTTGTGCTTGTAGTAGGTGTCGCGCACGACCATCTCTTCGAGGAAGCGGCGGATGTCCGAGAGGAGCGCCTTCTGGAACTCGTTGATGAACACCGAGCAGGTCGTGTGCATGGACCAGAGCGTGATCATGCCTTCGCTGATCTTGAACTTCTGCACGTACTCCATCACGCGATCGGTCAGGTCCACCAGCTCGAGGCGCTCGTCGGTGTCGATGACGAAGTTCTCACCGTGGATGACGAGGCCGCCAGTCGTGGCGCGGGCAACCGCCTCAACTGGGGTTTCGCGAACGGTCACGGTCGAACTCTTGCTCATCTGATCCTCTCGGTCGGCCAGCCGCTGGGCTGCCGATGACATCGAAACACAAACGCCGTATTCTACGCAAACTCGGTGTGACGCCGCAATCGGCGCTATACTGCCTCTAAATCGACGCGTTCCCGTGGCTGACCAGGGAAGTTGGGTGCAAATCCCACACGGTTCCGCCACTGTAAGCGGGGAGCGCACGTCCATTGGCTGGCCGTAGGTCAGCCCGTCACTGCCGATCGACGCCAGGCGGCGCCGGCGGCGGGAAGACGCGGGCGTTGCGCGCTGATCCGCAAGTCAGGAGACCTCCTCCACGGGCCCACGTTCTTCTCACCGCCCTCTCCAGGGCGGATCGGCGCGGACAACGCCGAGGAGGGCCCAATGCACGACGCCTGTACGCCGTCTCTTACGACGGCTTCCCCACTCGCCCGGTTGCATGAATTCGTACGCCTGAGCGGCGCGGCGCTGCTCGCCGTCGCCCTGGTCGCGGGCACGGCTCACGCCGAGATGCTGCGGGGCCGGGTGCTCGGTCCAGACGGCCAACCCGTGCCTGGCGCCCGGGTGGCGGTCACGGGAGCCCTGGCAGCGCCCCTGACGGCGACGGCCGATGCCGACGGGCGCTTTGCCCTCGATGTGCCCGCTGGCGCTCTGACCATCCGCGCCTTCGCGCCTGGTATGGACGCGCCGGCTCAGCGCGTGGCGGCCGGCGCCGAGGTGACGCTCACCCTCGCGGTGCGCGCCGTGAGCGAATCGCTCACCGTCACGGCCTCCCACGTCGACGCGCCGTTGTCGGCCGCGCCCGACAGCGTCTCGGTGATCACGCGCGACGAGCTGATGGCCCGCCAGACCACCACGCTTGGCGACGCCCTGCGCCTGGTGCCTGGCTTTGCCGTGGCGCGCAACGGCGGACCGGGCACCGTCACGTCGGCGTTCCCGCGCGGCGGCGAGTCGGACTACACGCTCGTGCTGGTCGACGGCGTGCGCGCCAACGCCTTCGGCGGCGGCCTCGACCTGTCGCAAGTGCCGATTGCCGACGCGGAACGCATCGAGGTGGTGCGCGGCCCGCAGAGTGCCCTGCACGGATCGGATGCCATCGGCGGCGTGGTGCAGATCATCACCGCCAAGGGTGGTCCGCTCACCGTCAACGCCTCGGGCGAACTCGGCGGACGCGAGGCACGCAGCGGCCGGGCGCTGGTGCGCGGCGGCACCGGGCCGTGGTACGGCGGCGCCAGCGTGGCCCGCGACAGCGACGAGGGCTTTACCGGCACGGCGTCGGATGGCACGGCCGTGACCAACGACGACGGCCTCGTCACGCAGGTGTCGGGCACGGTGGGTTGGCGCCACGCCGCGGGCACCGACCTGGCCGCCGCGGTGCAGTTCGTCGAGACGGAGCGCGGGTCGCCCGGCGCCTACGGCGCGAATCCGGTCGGCAACTTCGGCGGGGTCGACCGCGAGTCGCGCGGCCTCACCCGGCGCCGCACGGGCGCGCTGCGCCTCACCCAACCGCTCGGCGGGCCGGCCAGCCGCGTGCGCGTGCGCGCCGATGCCGACCGGGCCGATTACGACCTCGAGTTTCGCGCGCCGTTCTCGAACTCGCGCGGCGACACCGGCCGCACGCACGGGCGGGCGCAGATCGACGCGGCGGTATCGGCATCGCTGGGCGTCACGGCCGGCGTCGACGGCCTGCGCGAACACGGCGGCAGCACCTACATCACGAACGGATCCACCACCATTCCGGTGGAGCGCTCGTCGATCGCCGCCTACGCCGAGGCGCGCTGGCAACCGCACGCGCGCGTGGCAATCGGCGCCGGTGCCCGGCTCGAGCACATCACGCGGAATGCACTTCCCGGCGATCCGACGGCGTTCAGTCCGCGGCCGAGCTTCCCGGCCGACACGATCGACTCGGTGAACCCGAAGGTGAGCGCCAGCTGGATGGCGGTGCCCGAACGCGGCGCGCGCGGCGCGTCGACCCGGCTGCGGGCCGCCTTCGGCACCGGCATCCGCCCGCCCGACGCCTTCGAGATCGCGTTCACCGACAACCCGGGGCTGAAGCCGGAGCGCAACCGCAGTGCCGAAGCCGGCGTCACGCAGACGCTGGCCCAGGGCCGGGTGCAGGCCGACGCCACGTGGTTCCACAACACCTACGACGACCTGATCATCTCGGTGGGCCGGCTCGCGGCCTCGAGCCGTTACACCACGGCCAACATCGCCAACGCTCGGGCCCGAGGCGTGGAACTGTCGCTGGCCGTGCGACCCGCGCCGGCGCTGAGCGCGCGCGGTACCTACACCTGGCTCGACTCGGCGGTGCGTGACGTGGACGGCGCGGCGGGTCAGGCGCCACCACCCTTCCGCGTGGGCGACCGCCTGCTGCGGCGGCCGCGCCATCAGGGCAGCGTCGACGTCACGTGGAACCAGGGCCGGCTGCAGGCCTTCGGCCAGGCGGCCATGCGTGGCCAGACGCTGGACGTGGAGCCCAACTTCGGCACCTTCGGCGGGCTCTTCGAGAACGACGGCCACGCCGTGGTCACAACCGGCGCGGCGGTGACGCTGACCCGGCATCTCACGGTCTATGGGCGCCTCGTCAACGCGTTTGCCGCCGACTACGAAGACGTCTTCGGCTACCCCGCCTTGGGCCGCACGGCCTACGTGGGCCTTCGCCTTGCTGTGCGCCACTGATCTCGGCTTCGCCTACGATGCCCGCCAGCCCGTGCTGGCGGACGTCTCGCTTGAGGTGCGCACCGGCGCGCTCGTGGGCGTGCTCGGGCCGAACGGCTCGGGCAAGACCACCCTGCTGCGCCTGCTCGCCGGTATGCGCCGCCCCACGAGCGGCACGGTCACGCTCGACGGCACGCCGCTGCACGACTTCAGCCGGCGCGCGCTGGCCGCGCGGATGGCGGTGGTGCCGCAAGAGACGCATCTGGCCTTCGACTACTCGGTGATGGAGATGGTGCTCATGGGGCGCCATCCGCATCTGGGCGTGTTCGAGGTGGAAGGCCCGGCCGACCTGGCCGTGGCGCGCGACGCGCTGGCCGCCACCAACGTCGCGCATCTGGAGGATCGCGACTTCGCCACCCTCAGCGGCGGCGAAAAGCAGCGCGTGGTGATTGCCTCGGCGCTGGCGCAGGCCACCGACGTGTTGCTGCTCGACGAGCCCACCTCGTCGCTCGACCTCGGCGCGCAGCTCGACATCGCGCAGTTGCTCGTGGACCTGAACACCACGCGCGGCGTCACGGTGGTGATCTCCACGCACGACCTGGCGCTGGCCTCTGGCATCTGCCGTGAGCTGGTACTGCTGCGCCAGGGCCGCGTGCAGGCGGCTGGCGCCACCGCCGACGTGCTTACGGCGGATCAGGTGCGCGCGCTCTACGACGTGGATGCCGACGTGCACGTGCACCCGGTGACCGGCCATCTTTCAGTGGTGCCGCTGAGGCGCGCCGCGCGATGACCACGCACGTGCGGCGGCGGATGTGGACGGTGTTGCCGCTCTTTGCGGCCGGTGCGATGGCAGCCGTGCTGTTGGCGCCCACTGTGGGCAGCACGTCCATCAGTCTTTCGCGCGCGTTCGACACGTCGATTCCCTGGGCCGATAACGTGGACGCGCAGATCTTCTTCGTGGCGCGCTTGCCGCGCGTGCTCGCGGCGGCCGTCGTCGGCGCCACGCTGGCGGCCTCAGGCGTCGTGCTGCAGGCGCTGCTGCGCAATCCCCTGGCCACGCCGTTCACTCTGGGCGTGTCGGCTGGCGCGGCGCTCGGTGCCATGATCGTGATTGCCGTGGGCCTCGACGTGGGGGCGTTCGGGGTGTCCACTGTGCCGATGGCAAGCTTCGCCGGCTCGATGGGCGCGACGGCCATCGTCTACTGGCTGGCGCGCAGTCAGCGGCGCGGTCTCTCCACCAACGTGCTGCTGCTCGCCGGCGTCACGCTCAATGCGTTCTTCTCGGCGCTCATCATGTTCGTGCAATACCTGGCCGACTTCACGCAGTCGTTTCGCACGCTGCGCTGGCTGATGGGCGATCTCGACGTGGGCAGCTACGGTCCGCTGGTGGCCGCCACGCCCTTCGTGCTCGTGTCGTTTGCCATCTTCGCCGTGCTGCCGCGCACCTTGAACCTGCTCACGCTGGGGTCGGACGTGGCCGCCGCGCGCGGGGTCGACGTGGCGCGGGTCGAACGCCTGGCCTTCATCAGCGCGTCACTGGCCACGGGCGCGGCCGTGTCGTTGGCGGGCCCGATCGGCTTCATCGGCATCGTGGTGCCGCATCTGGTGCGCCTGCTGGTCGGCGCTGATCACCGTATAGTGCTGCCCGCGTCGGCGTTCTTCGGCGCCGCGTTCCTGATTGGCTGCGACCTGGTGTCGCGCACGGCGCTGGCGCCGTTGGAACTGCCGGTGGGCATCGTGACGGCGATGATCGGCGGCCCGTTCTTTCTTTGGCAGCTCGTGAGGCACAGCTGATGCGGTCTGGGCCCTTGTCACGGCGGCTGGTGGTGGGCGGCATGCTGGCGGCCATCACGTTCACGGTCGCGGCCGACTGGGGCTGGTCGGCGCGCGCGAGCGCAACCTGGCCGGCCGCCATTCGCGAGTTCGACGGTGGGCAGACCGCACCCCGCCGCATCATCTCGCTGGTGCCCGCGCTGACCGAGATGCTCTTTGCCATCGGCGCCGGACCACAGGTGGTGGCGGTGAGTTCGTATGACACGTATCCGCCTGAAGCCGCCACGCGGCCGCGCGTCGGTGCGCTGCTCGATCCCGACGTGGAGCGCGTGCTCTCGCTCACGCCCGATCTGGTGGCCATCTACGGCAGCCAGAGCGACCTTCGGCGGCAGCTGGCACGCGCCACGATCCCGATCTACGACTATCGCCACGCGGGGCTGCCCGACATCCTGCTCACGATCCGCGACCTGGGCCGCGTGACCGGCCATGCCGACAGCGCGGAGGCCGTGGCCGCGGGCATCGAACGTGAGCTCGCCGCCGTGCGCGCTCGGGTCGGCACGCGGGCACCGTTGCGCACCGTGCTCGTCTTCGGCCGCGACCCTGGCGCGCTCAGGAACATCTACGCCAGTGGCGGCACCGGCTTCCTGCACGACATGCTCGTGGCGGCGGGCGGCGTGAACGTGTTCGCCGATCTGCCGCAGCAGGCCGTGCCGGCCACGACCGAACTGCTGCTCACGCGCGCGCCCGAGGTGATCCTCGAGGTGCGCGACGGACCGGCCTATTCGAGCGCGCAGATCACGCAGACGGTGGCCGACTGGAGCCGCCTGGCGTCGATACCGGCGGTCAGGAACGGCCGCGTGCGCGTCGTGAGCGGCGACGGTCTGGTCGTGCCTGGCCCCCGCGTGGCCGGCGCCGTGGCACGCCTGGCGCGCGCGCTTCATCCCGGGGCGTTCACGCCGTGAAGATCCTGGTGTCGTGGTCGAGCGGCAAGGACTCGGCGTGGATGCTCCATCGTCTGCGGGTCGACCATCCGGGCGCGGTACAGGGTCTGCTCACCACGACGAACGATGCGTTCGATCGGGTCGCCATGCACGGCGTGCCGCGCGCCGTGCTGGAGGCGCAGGCGCACGCCGCGCACCTGCCGCTGCACGTCGTGCCGCTGCCGTGGCCGTGCAGCCATGAGGAATACGAACACCGCATGGGCGCGGCCGTGGCCGGTCTCGTGACCGGCGGCTTCACACATGTCGCCTTCGGCGACCTCTTCCTCGAAGACGTGCGACGCTACCGCGAGGAGCGGCTCGCCGGCTCGGGCCTCGCGCCGCTCTTCCCGCTGTGGCGCGTGGCCGACACGGCGCAGCTGGCGCGCACGATGATCGACGGCGGCCTGCGCGCCACGCTCAGCACCGTCGACCCGCGCGTGCTCGACGCATCGTTTGCGGGCCGCCCGTTCGACCTGCCCCTGCTCGAGGCGTTGCCCGCCACGGTCGACCCGTGCGGCGAGAACGGCGAGTTCCACTCGTGCGCCTGGGACGGCCCGATGTTCGCGCATCCGGTGCCGATCGCCGTGCATGGCACGGTGACGCGCGACGGCTTCACCTTCGCCGATCTCCAGTTGGCCTGAGCCCACCTATGTTTCCGCGCCGCATCGTCTGCCTCACCGAAGAGACCACCGAGACGCTGTATTTGCTGGGCGAAGGCGAGCGGGTGGTCGGCATCTCCGGCTACACCGTGCGCCCGCCGGAGGCGCGCGCGAAACCCAAGGTGTCGTCGTTCCTGCATGCGCGCTACGACAAGATCGCCGCGCTCGAGCCGGATCTGATCCTGGCCTTCTCCGATCTGCAGGCCGAGATCACGACCGAGCTCGTCAAGCGCGGCTATCCGGTGTTCACGTTCAATCAGCGAAGCGTGGCCGACATCCTGCAGATGGTCCGCGTGCTCGGCGGCATCGTCGGCGCGCCCGACCGGGCCGCGGCGCTGGTCGCCGGGTTCGAGCGCGGACTCCAGGACATCCGGACATCGGCCGCGCGCTTTCCCATGCGTCCCCGCGTCTACTTCGAGGAATGGGACGAACCGCTCATCAGCGGCATCCGCTGGGTCGAGGAACTCGTGGAGGTCGCCGGCGGCACGCCGATCTTCCCCGAGCTGCGCGAGGCCGGGCTCGGCAAGGACCGCATCGTCACGGCCGACCGCGTGATTGCTGCTGTTCCGGACGTGTACATCGGCTCGTGGTGCGGCAAACCCGTGAAGAAGGACAGAGTGCGCCGTCGCGAGGGCTGGGACGCCGTGCCCTTCATCGTGCACGACCGCCTGTTCGAGGTGAAGTCCACCTACATCTTGCAGCCCGGACCGGCCGCCCTCACCGAAGGCGTGCGCCAGCTCCACGCGGTGCTGTGCCGCGCGGCCGGCGTCGAGCTACCGCCGGCGCTGTTGCCGCGCGAGCGCTGGGACGACGGGATGGCGGCTCGACCGGCGGCGCAATCGGCTCCATCACGACCATGACGAACCGCGTCGCCTCGCTTCCCGCCGAGGCGTAGCGATGCGGCCGATCGGCGCGAAACACCGCCGCCTCGCCCGTGGCCAGCGCCACGTCGACACCGCCCACCGAGATCGTCGCGGCGCCTTCGAGCACATAGATGATCTCGCGCGTGCCAGGCGGATGCGCGACCGCATCGTAGCCATCCCGCGCACCGATGCGCCATTCCCACAGCTCCACCGGTACCGGCACTTCGATCCCGGCGACCAGGCCGGCCGCGCTGACCCGCGACCGCCCGCGCCACAGCCAGGCCACGTCTTCCTGCCCCACCCGCCGCACTTCCGGCTCGTCCTCGAGCTCGACCAGGCGCGGCAGGGCCACGCCCAGGGCGTTGGCCAGCTTGCACAAGGTGGCGATCGACGGATTGGTCTGCGCCTGTTCGATCTGCACGAGCATGCCCTTGCTGAGATCTGAGCGCCGCGCCAGTTCGGCCAGCGTCCAGCCGCGCTTCGCGCGCCAGGCGCGCAGGTTCGTGGCGAGCGCGGCCTCGACGCGGCGGGGATCGTTCATGCGGTCATTATATTGCACCGCGTGACCACTTTGATATCATGGCCGCCATGCCCCTCGATCGCCTCCATGTCGACGCCGCCGTGCCCGCGTTGCGGCCCGATTTCGCCGTGTGTGCGCTGGCCGTGACCGGCCTGACGAACGGCCCGAGTGACGCGCAGTCGGAGCGGTGGCTGCAGGACGCCGAGGCGTCGACGCGCGCGGCCGGTCCGGCGGCACTGCCGGCGCACGCGGCCGCCTGGCAGGACGCCTACCGCGCCTTCGGCGCCAAGCCCCAGCGCACGGCCTCGTCGGTGGAGGCGCTGTGGCGGCGCGCGGCCGGGGCCGGGCTGCCCCGCGTGAACTGGCTCGTGGATCTTTACAACGCCGTCAGTGTCACGCACGGCTTGCCCGTGGGCGGCGAAGACCTGGCGGCGTTTGTCGGCCCCATCCGCCTGATTCGGGCGACCGGCGCCGAGACGTTCGAGACGACGAAGGACGGACAGCCGGCCAACGACCCGCCCGCGCCCGGCGAGGTGGTGTGGGCCGACGATCTCGGCGTCACCTGCCGGCGCTGGAACTGGCGGCAGGGCACACGCACGCGCCTGACGGAACAGTCGACGAGCGCGCTGTTCCTGCTCGAACGGCTCGAGCCCATGCCCCTCGACGCGCTGCATGCTGCGGCCGATGCACTCGTGTCGATGATCCGCACGCGCTGCCCCGACGTGTCAGTGACACGCCGCTGCCTCGGGCCGGGCCGGCCATGACCTCGCTCTTGGCGCTGCTCGCGGCGGCCATCTACGGCGCGGCCGACTTCCTCGGCGGCACGGTGGCAAAGCGGGCCACCACGCTGGCCGCCGTGATTGCCACGCAAGGCGCGGGACTCGCGCTGCTCCTGCTCGGCACGCCGCTGATGCTCGACGCCACCGTCACCCGGTCGGATGTTGCCTTCGGCGCGCTGGCGGGCCTCACCGGCAGCGTCGGCGTGGGGCTGCTCTACCGCGGACTCGCCATGGGCCCCATGAGCGTGGTGGCGCCGATCACGGCGGTGTGCGCAGTGGTGATTCCGCTCATCGCCGGCCTGCTGTTCGGCGAGCGGCTCACGCCGGCCGCGGGGCTCGGCGTGGCCCTCGCGATTGCCGCAGTGGTGCTGCTCGGTCAGGATGCGCCTGGCCTTGCGCCGGCGCACGAGCCGCCGCGCTCGGCCGCCCACGTGGCGCAGGCGGTGCGGATCGCACTCGCCTCGGGCGTGGCCATCGGCGGCTTCTTCGTGTGTCTGGGGCGCACCCAGGCGCCCGCCGGGCTGTGGCCGCTCGCGGTCTCGCGCACCGTGTCGGTGTCGCTGTTCCTGGCCGTGGCGCTGCTGCGCCGCGAACGGTGGCAGGTGCCCGCCGTGGCCATCGCGCCAGCCGTGGCCTGCGGCGCCCTCGACATGATCGCCAACGCGCTGTATCTGGCGGCCGTGCGGCAGGGACAGCTCAGCCTGGTGGCGACGCTCGCCTCACTCTATCCGGCCAGCACCGTGCTGCTCGCGCGCGTCGTGCTCGGCGAGCGCCTCGGCCAGCTGCAATTGGTGGGGGTCGCCACGGCCGTGGCGGCGATCGTCCTGATCGTGTCTGACTTGTAACGCGACCTGTCCCACCCGCCTTGGGATGTGACGGTGACAGGCCCCGTTACATCTGCTACTTGGGCGGGGCCGGGGCCGGCACGTTCACGCCCGACTCGACCAGGCGCTGGTAGTTGCGCAGGTCGCGCAGATAACGCCAGTCCTGCACCTTCTTCGCGCCCGCCGTGGCAGCCCCGACCGCGAGGCCCAGAAAATCCACACGCGGCGAGCGGAACGCCTGCGGCGTGAACATGTAGAGCATGTCGGCGTGCGTGGGCGCGCTCGACGGCACGCCGCCGAAACGCAGGTCCTGTCCGGCGAAGAAGCGCAGGGCCGGCGCGGTGCCGAAGACGTCCACGCGGTACTCCAGTTTCAGCGGGGCGCTGCCCTGAGTGCGGGCCCGCGAGTCGGCGGCGAGCCGGCGCTTGATCTTCGACATCGAGATGCCGAGCGCCTCGGCATTGACGGCGGGCACCGGTTCCGCGGGCGGGGCCTGGGTTGGGGCCTGCGCCAGTACCGGCAGCGGCACAGCGGCCAGCGACACGGCAATCATGGCAGCGAGCAGGCGTCTCATAGCCGGTTTAGACGGCGCCCTGGCGCCCTCGGCCTGATGGTAGCACCGGGCGGGCGCGAGGCGTAGACTGGACGTCTCCACTCGTCCCGTCCACCGCAGGGAGCCGAACATGCGCACCACGAACACACGCTGGATCATCGCCGGATTGCTGCTGCTTCTGGCCGGGCCAGTGACCGCGCACCACGGCTGGGCCGGCTATCACACGGCTGAGTTCGACCTCGAAGGCACGGTCGACACCGACGTGAGCGTCGTCGGCGCCCACGCCACCATGCGCATCAAGGCGGGGCAGCAGATTTGGGACATCACGCTCGCGCCCCCCTTGCCCACCACGCGCGCCGGCCTCAAGAGCGGTGTGATCCCGCTCGGCGCCACGGTGCAGATCCACGGCCACCGGCACGTCGACCCGAAGCGCTTCGAGGTGAAGACCGAGCGGGTCACGTGGAACGGCAAGACGTTCAACGTCTATCCCGACCGCTCGTAGCGCGCGTCGGACTCCTCGCTGACTACAGCCGCCGCAACTGCACCTGCTCCACGGCGTGATTGCGCGCTCTTGCGCAGGATCAGGTTGGCGCGCATGCGCGTGGGCGCAATGTTCTCGCGCAGGTTCACGCCGTTGATCGTGTTCCAGATCCCGGCGGCGGTGGCGCGCGCCTGTCCTTCGTCGAGCGCGGCATAGCGGTGGAAGTACGACTGCGGATCCTGGAACACCGTGTCGCGCAGGCGCAGGAAGCGCTCGACGTACCAGCGCTGGATGTCCTGCTCGTCGGCATCCACGTAGATCGTGAAGTCGAAGAAGTCTGACGCGAACACCTGCGTCTCGGCGCGCTCGGGCGGCGCCTGCAGCACGTTCAGGCCTTCGACGATCACGATGTCGGGATGCCGCACGGTATGTGACGCGCCCGGCACGATGTCGTAGCTCTGGTGCGAATACACCGGCGCGTCGACGGCCTCGGCGCCGGCCTTCAAGTCGGCCAGGAAGCGCACGAGCTTGGCGCGATCGTAGCTGTCGGGAAAGCCCTTGCGGTGCATGGTGCCGCGGCTCGTGAGCACGGCGTTGGGAAAGAGAAAGCCGTCCGTGGTGACCAGGTCCACGGCCGGGTGCCCGGGCCAGCGCGAGAGCAGCGCCTGCAGGATGCGCGCGGTCGTGCTCTTGCCCACCGCCACGCTGCCGGCCAGGCCGATGATGAAGGGCACCTTGGCGGTGTGGTCGCCGAGGAAGGTCTGCGACGCGCGGTAGAGTTCCTGCGTGGCCCGCACGTAGAGGCTGAGCAGCCGTGACATGGGCAGATAAATCTGCTCCACCTCGGTGAGCGAGAGCTTCTCGTTCAGGCCTCGCAGCTCGCTCAGGTCGTGCTCCGACAGCGTCAACGGCGTGCTGTCGCGCAGCTTCGCCCAGGCCGGCCGGTCGAACACGAGAAAGCGGGACGGGGCGATCGGTTCGGACATTCGGCGCGACGCCGAAGCTTACAACAGTCCCAGCTGCAGCTTGGCGGCGTCGCCCATGCGATCCATCGACCACGGCGGGTCGAACACGATCTCGACCTGCGCGCTGGTCACGCCTTCGACCGACCGGGCCGCATCGCGCGCCTCGCCCGGGAGGGTCTGCGCCGCGGGGCAGGCTGGGGCGGTCAGCGTCATGCGCAGGCCCACCTTGCCGCCGGCGTCGACGAGCACGTCGTAGATCAGCCCCAGGTCGTAGATGTTGACGGGAATCTCTGGGTCGAATACGCGTTTCAGGGCGGCAATCACCTTGGGCCCCAAGTCGGCCGTCTGCGCGGCGTCGGGGGTGAGGTCGAGCGGTGCGCCAAACTCGTCGGGCACCTGGGACGGTTCGCCGGAATGGTGGGGAATCACGCTAAGCATCCTCGTGGCAGGCATCGTCGGCTACTCGGTGGACACGGGCGCAGGCGCCGCGCCGTCGAGCGCGGCATTCACCGCGTGCCAGGCCAGGCTGGCGCATTTCACGCGCGTGGGGAACTCACGCACGCCGGCCAGCGCCGTGAGCTTGCCCAGTTCGCGCGCTGGCTCGGATACGGGCGCGGTGACCATGGCATGGAAATCCGCGAAGAGCTGACGCGCGGCCGCCACCGACTTGCCCCGCAGCGCTTCGGTCATGAGCGAGGCCGACGCTTTCGAAATCGCACAGCCTGCGCCTTCGAACGCCACGTCGCGCACTACGTCGCCTTCGACCGCCACATAGACCACCAGGCGGTCGCCGCACAGCGGGTTGTAGCCTTCCTGGCGGGTGGCGTCGGCGATCGCCCGGAAGTTTCGCGGGCGGCGGTTGTGATCGAGGATCACTTCCTGGTAGAGCTCCTGCAGGCTGTCCATCATGCAAACACCTTCCGCGTCTCGTGCAGCGCGGCGACCAGTTGGTCGATGTCCTCGCGCGTGTTGTACATCGCGAGTGACGCGCGCGCCGTGGCCGGCAGACCGAAGCGGGCCATGACCGGCTGCGCGCAGTGGTGTCCGGTGCGGATCGCCACGCCAGCGCGGTCCACGACCGTGCCGATGTCGTGCGGGTGCACGCCGTCCATCACGAACGACAGGATGCTGGCTTTCACCGGCGCCGTGCCCACCAGGCGCACGCCCGGTACGGCCTGCACCGCCTCAGTGGCGTAGGCGAGCAGCGCCGCCTCATGCGCGCCGATCCAGGCAAAGCCCACGCGCCGGATGAAGCGCAGGGCCGCTGCCAGGGCCACGGCTCCTTCGATGTGCGGCGTGCCGGCCTCGAACTTGTAGGGCAGCACGTTCCAGGTGCTCTGCTCGAAGGTGACCGACGCGATCATGTCGCCGCCGCCCAGAAACGGGGGCATGGCCTCGAGCAGCGCCGTCTTGCCGTAGAGCACGCCCATGCCCGTGGGGCCGTAGAGCTTGTGGCCGGTGGCCACGTAGAAGTCCACGTCGAGCGCCTGCACGTCCACCGCCATGTGATACGCCGCCTGCGCGCCGTCCACGAGCACCACGGCCCCCACGGCGTGCGCCGCGGCGATGATCTCCGCGATGGGGTTCACGGTGCCGAGCGCGTTCGACAGGTGGCTCATGGCCACGATCTTGGTGCGCGGCCCGAGCAGCCGCCGGAACGCGTCCAGATCGAGCGCGCCGCGGTCGTCGATGGGCACCACCTTCAGCTGCGCCCCGGTGCGCGCGCATGCCATCTGCCACGGCACGATGTTCGAGTGGTGCTCCATGGCCGAGATCAGCACCTCGTCGCCAGCCGACAGATTCGCGCCGCCCCAGCTCTGGGCTACGAGGTTGATGCTCTCGGTGGCGTTCCTGGTGAAGACGATCTCGTGCGGGTGCGCGGCGTTCACGAACGTCGCGACCTCGACGCGGGCGCCTTCGAAGGCTGCCGTCGCGCGTTCCGACAGCAGGTGCACGCCCCGGTGCACGTTGGCGTTCGCGGTTTCGTAGTAGTGCGCGATGGCCGCCAGCACCTCGCGCGGCTTCTGCGTGGTGGCGGCGTTGTCGAGATACGCGAGGCGCTTGCCGTGGATCCGTTCCGACAGGATCGGAAACTCCTCGCGCAGCAGCGCCACGGCGTCGGGCGTTGCGGCGGGCGTGAGGGCGGCAGCGGTGTCGGTCGTGGCCATCGTGATCCCTATGCCAGGTACCGCGCGAGCCGGCTGAAGAGCGACTGCTCGAGTACCCCGCGCAGTTCGGTGACGGTGATTTCGCCCAGCACCTCGCCGGCAAAGGCATGCAGCAGCAAGTCGCGCGCCTCGGTGGGCGTGA
>CAWFCS010000007.1:0-11563 GCA_963814395.1 uncultured Acidobacteriota bacterium | reverse complement strand
TGGGTGAGTGCGCCGCCTAGTGGCCGCCGGGACGGGGCGCGGTGGCGCGCTCGGTCGACGGCGGGTTGAATCCCTCCGAGACGCATGTAGGTGACGAGATTGCCGTAGTGCTCGTTGTCGTGCGAGATGTTGGTGATCAGGGTAGCCGCGCTTTCGGCACGAGGTTCTGCCCCGGCCTTGACCAGCTCCATCGCCGCCGCGTCGGTCATCGCGCCGTACACACCGTCGCAGTACGTCGCGGCGTCGTTCAGTGCCTTGACGATGTCGGCCTTCGTGGTCTCTTCCTCCGTCTTCTCGAAGTCTTCCTTGTTCGGATTGTCCTCACCCTTGCCGCGGGCGCAGTACGAGAAGGACGAAGTTGGCCACGTGGGCTTCGATCATCTGGCCGAAAGTCCGGACCTCCTTCGTCGGCTGGAAGCCGAAGTCGGCTTCGGGCATCTTCTCGGCGGCCTCCACCACGTTGCGGGCCACGCCGGCGTGCATGCGGACGAGCGCGTCGGCAAGCACCCTGCTCTGCGCAAAGGTGGGGGCCTCGCCATGGTGACGAGCACGAGGGTTGTGAGCACGACTGGACGATGCGTCGTGCCCATTCGAAGAACGGAATCGGAGCCCATGACGCCCCGCGCGCGCGGCGCGAAAAGTTTCACCGGATGGGCACCACGAGTTGCGCCGCGCGCCTGGCTCTACGCGCACCACCTGGGGGTGCATTCTCCGACCCGCGCCCGCCCAGCGACGATTGGAGAGTCGCCGGGCTCCACGTCGCGCAGCGTGAGCGGCGTCGAACCACGGTCCTGCCCGTCGATTGTGACCTTGGCCTTCGAGGGCTCGCTGCGCACTTCGAGCACGCCGGTGGAGGCCACGCCCATCAGTTCCACATACTGGGCGGTCTGCACGCCGGCGCGAATCTGCAGCGGAATCACGCGCGGCTCGGCCGATTCGGCGCGCACCTGCAGCACGTGTGCGCCCGGACCCACGCGCACCGTGAGCGGGGTGATGCCCTTGTCCTTGTCGTCGATGAACACGCGCGCGCCTTCCGGGCGCGACTGCACCACGCAGCTCGCCGTCGCCCCCCAGGCCCTCGCTGGGCCGCGAGAGCAGCCAGGTCGACGATGCGCGTCTGGGCCACGGCCAGCGCCACGAGCGCTGCCACGGCCCGAGACGAGCGCCACCACGGCGCCGGCAGCTCGGCAAGCAGCACCGAACCGGCCGCAATGGCCTCCGTATCCGGGTCGTCGATTGCGGTGGGCGGGCCGAATCGGTAACCCGAGGCCGCAGCGGCGGGGGCCCGCAGCCATGACCTCGGCGGGCCGCGAAGTCCACGGCCGGCAGCGACGCCTCCACCGCCTGGGCCGCGGCGGCCGGCGCCGGCGGAAATTCCGGCTCGCGCACCGGGGGTGTGGTGATCGGTGGCCACCTGGACGACGGGCTCGACAGGGGTCTCTGCGGCCGGGGCGGACGGTGGAGGTAGACCCGCGGGCCGGCGGCGTGACGGCCACCAGGTCCGGCGTCCTCTCGACGCCCAGGTCCGGCGTCATCTCGACGCCCAGCTCCGGCGCGATCTCCACGCCCAGCTCCGCCGCTTTCCTGGCGCACGCCCGACCGGCTGCGCGGCGGCGGCGTGAACGCTTCCTCCGCTGATGGGCTGGGCCGCGACGGCCACCATCCTCTGGGCCGGCGCCCGATTCAAGGCCACCGCCAGCGGCACCTGTCCCGGCGGCGGCGCTTCGAGCAGCGGCAGATTGGGCACGACCGGCAGTTCGAATTCGGCCATGCTCAAGCGCGCGAACCGCGCCACGGCCGTCTCGAGTTCGGTAGGCTGCGCCAGCAGCGAGGGCTCGGCGGCGAGCAGGCGTTCGAGCGCCATCTGCGCATCGAAGAGCGTGGCGAAGCTCTTGGGCTGGAGCTGCAACGCCCGCAGCAACCACTCGCGCAGCGGCGCCGAGAGCGGCGCGTGAATCACCGAGGGCGTCTTCTGGCGGGCGCTGGTGACGAGGTCTTCGAGCCGTTCGGGGAACTCGTCGCCCGGAGCCGTCGCCCGATGATGAGCGACAGCACGGTGAGCCCCACCTGCACCGACGTCGCCGCGCTGCGACACCGCGCGCTGGGCGGCAGCCGGCGCTGCGCGACCCCGCAGGCTGTGCCACAGGCGCTCGGCGGACCAGCCGAGCGCGTCGATGGCCGAGCCGAACACGTAGTCGGTGAGCACGAGGCGCGCCTGCGGCGTGAGCAGCAGGTGCTCGGGGCCGAGAGCGCCGCTGGCCGTGTCGCGGCTCTGCGTCGAGCAGCAGCGCGGCCGTGGGCAGGAGCTGGTGCAGCAGCAACATCACGACGCCGATGTCGAAGGTGAGGTTCTCGCACTCGGCCACGTCGAGCACGTCGGCCAAGCGCCAACCGCGCACGTGGTCGGTCACCACCTCGAGGCCGCCCTGCCCGTCGGCCACCACGCGTTGCACCTTCACGTACGGTCTGAGCCGGCGCCCCGGGAGGTGAGCCGCGCGCTCCTGGAGGGCCGCGGCGAAGCCCTCGTGGTTGGCCAGCACCGCATCGATCAGCAGGTGCTCGGTGGGCGGGGGCATCTCCGCCAGTGACGCGGACGACCCGCCGTCCGAAACCGTCGGCGAAAACTGGGGAGGACTCGACCATGGGGAACCCAAGTAGAGAACCAAGAATCCCCGCTCCACCGGCGCGGGCGTCACCGCGCGGTGCAACTGTGGGCAGCCTCGGGCCATGGTGGGGTTCGATAGTGCTTTCATTCTTGCCCATGGCGTCCGGCTCGCACGAAAACCGTCGCTGGCTTACAATTCCGGCGGACACTTGGCGACCCGTTTCGTCGCACGTCCTGAATCGCCGGTCAGCGCTGTTACACTGCACTGCACGGCACGAATTTTCCCCTGTCGGGTGCTCTCGGCATTTCCCCCGGACTGGCGGTGCGTCACTATGGATGCGTGTTATCCTGCTGTCTCTTCTGTCGGGTCTCACGGCCGGCGCATTGGGCGCCTGCGTCGTGGCCCGGGCTCAATTCAGGGGCGGTTATTTCACCGAGTCGATGACGACTCAGCAGGCCACGGTGAGCGCTGCGCAGGCGCTCTTCCACCAGACCACGCGGCGGTTGAGCGAAGTGCAGAACGAGCTGACGCGGTCGCGCGACGACCTCGAGCGGTCGCGCATCGAAGGCTCGGTGCTCAAGGAAGAGCTGGCCCGCGTCAACACTGAGATCACGCACCTCGAACAGGACGTGCCCAAGCAGCTCGCCCTGCTCGACCAGGCGCAGGCGCAGTTGCGCGACAGCTTCCAATCGCTGGCCGGCGCGGCCCTCAAGCAGCAACGAAGAGTTCCTGAAGCTGGCGTCGGAGCGCATGTCGGGCCGGACAAGGACGCCGCCACCGAGATCTCGCGGACCCAGCAGGCCTTCGACGAGCTGGTCACGCCCATCCGCGATGTGCTGCAGCAGGTCGATTTGAAGCTCGGCGAAGTCGAGAAGAACCGCATGGAGACCGGCGCCGAGATCTCCTCGCTGCTCGAGGCGATTGGTCGCAGCCAGACGCAGCTCCGCGCCGAGACCACCAATCTGGTGCGCGCGCTGCGCACGCCCACGGTGCGCGGCCGCTGGGGTGAGATGCAGTTGCGTCGCGTGGTCGAGATGGCGGGCATGCTCGAGTACCTGCGACTTCGACGAGCAGTCGACCCACACCACCGAGAACGGCCGCGTGCGGCCCGATCTGCTGGTGCGCCTGCCCGGCGGACGCACCGTGGTGATCGACGCCAAGGCGCCGCTCGAAGCGTATCTCGACGCGCAGGACGCGACCGACGAGCAGACGCGTGAGCAGAAGCTGGCCGACCACTCGCGCCAGGTGCGCGACCACATGTCGAAGCTGGGCGCCAAGAGCTACTGGGAACAGTTCCATCCTTCGCCCGAGTTCGTCGTGATGTTCCTGCCCGGCGAGGCCGTGTTCCAGGCCGCGCTGCAGCAGGACGCGCATCTCATCGAGTTCGGCGTGGGCACGCAGGTGTTCCCCGCCAGCCCGCTCACGCTCATCGCGCTGCTGCGCGCCGTGGCCCACGGCTGGCGCCAGGAGCGTCTCACCCGCAACGCCGAGCAGGTGAGCAAGCTCGGCAAGGAACTCTACGACCGCGTGCGCCACCTCACCGATTGGATGGAGACGCTGCGCGGACGCCTCGACGGCACCGTGCGCGCCTTCAACGACACCGTGGCCACCTACGAGGGCCGCGTGCTGGTGACGGCCCGCCGCTTCCGAGATCTGGGCGCCGCCACCGGTGACGAGATTGGCGCCGTCGGCGAAGTGGATACGACGCCGCGCTCGCCGCACGGCGTGGCCCGGCTCTTTCTGGCGCCTGCCGATGGCGACCAGTCCGGACGTGACGACGCGGGCGGCCCAGGCGCCGCCGACGACGCGTCCGCCGCGATCGATCGCACCGACGCCACCGATGTCATCACGCCGCCGGTGTCCGGCCTGAAGCACTGACCGTCAAGGAGACCCTGCCGATGCAACTTCGTGGATTCGTGCTTGCCGCCTGCCTGAGTGGATCGCTGACCGCGTGCAGCGCGCCGCCCCCGGCCGAAGCCCCGGCACCTGCCGCGCCGGCGCCCGCACCCGTGGCCACGCCCGCGCCCGAGGCCATGTCGGTGACTGGCAAGGCGCTGGTGCCGATGGAGCTGCCGGCCGCCGACCGCGCCAAGTTGGAAGCCAATCTGACAGCGGCCGAAGAGGCGCTGGCCAAGGCGCCCGACAGCGCCGATGCGCTCATTTGGGTGGGCCGACGCCAAGGCTATCTGTGGCAGTACAAGAATGCGATTGCCACCTTCGGCAAGGGCATCGAGCGGTTTCCGAACGACCCGCGCTTCTATCGCCACCGCGGCCACCGCAACATCACGGTGCGCAACTTCGACGGCGCCATCGCCGACTTCGAGAAGGCCGCCGCGCTCATCAAGGGCAAGCCCGACGAGATCGAGCCCGATGGCGCGCCCAACGCCGCCGGCAAGCCGCGCAGCACCCTGCAGTTCAACATCTGGTACCACCTGGGCCTGGCCTACTACCTGAAAGCCGACTTCGCCAACGCCAGGCGCGCCTACGACGAGTGTCTGAAGGTGTCGGACAACGACGACTCGATCGCCGCCATCAGCGACTGGCAGTGGATGACCTACATGCGCATGGGCGACAAAGCCGCGGCCACGAAGGTGCTGGCGCGCATCACGCCCAAGATGGACATTCTGGAGAACGGCTCGTACCACAAGCGCCTGCTCATGTACAAGGGCCTCGAGAAGGTGGAATCGCTGCTCGACACGACCAATGCGGATGACCTCACCATCGCCACGCAGGGTTACGGCGTGGGCAACTACTACCTGGTCACGGGCGACAACGCGAAGGCCAAGGCGATCTTCGACCGCGTGCTGGCCGGCAAGCAGTGGGCGGCCTTCGGCTACATCGCGGCAGAAGTCGATCGCTCTCGGATGGAATAGGGCTCGTTGCGCGGCGCGATTGACGAGAGCAGTGCGCGTTCTATACCGTTGGTTTAGATCATGCCGCTCCCGAAAACCGCACGAATTATTGCTAACGGCCGCCGTCAGGCCGTCCGGCTGCCGGCTGAGTTTCGCTTTCCAGGCGATCGGGTGCGGGTCAGCCGGCACGGGAAGGGTGTGTTGCTCGAACCGGTCGTCGCGGACGTGGACGACTGGTTCGCGGCTCTCGACGAGTTCGACGACGAGCCGTTCATGGCCGACGGACGTGCGTAGCACATCGCGCCGCAGCGTCGCCTGTTCCGGTGATCGGATACAGCCTCGATACGAACGTGTGCATCGGGCTCATCAACCGCACGGCGTTGGGCGTGCGCGCGCGGTTTGCCGAAGCCGTGCGCGCCGACTCGATGCTGTGCGTGTCGACGGTGGTGCTGCACGAGCTGTGGTACGGCGTCGAGAAGAGCGCACGACGGGCGCACAACACCGACCGCCTTCGCACGTTCCTGTCAGGTGTGATCGAAGTGCTGGACTTCGACGACGCCGACGCCCGCGCGACCGGCGGCGTGCGGGCCGCACTCGAACGCGTCGGCACGCCGATTGGCGCCTACGACACGATGATTGCCGGCCAGGCGATCCGGCGCGGCATCACGCTCGTCACCGCGAACACCCGCGAGTTCGCGCGCGTCGATGGGCTGATGTGGGAAGACTGGGCGTGACCGCTCCGGGCAGACCCTACTCTTGCGCCAGGACCCGTTCGAGCAAGTCCGTCACGCCGAGCAGCGCCGCGCCGTAAGAAAGATAGTCGCGATCGAGCCGCGAACCTTGCACGCGCACGATCCCGAGCACATCGCGCCATTGCCGATCGGAGACTTCCCCGCCCTTGCGATACCAGCGGAGTTTCTGGAGCAGCACATCCTCAGGCGTGTGTACGAAGAGCGGGCGCTCCACGTCGGCCGACACCGTAGCCACCCTTCGATCCAACGCGTCGCGGTCGAGAGGCGTGCCACCGGCCATGAAGAAGTCGACCTTGAGAGAGGTCAGGGTGTCGACGACATTGGCGCTGCTTCGCTCTTGCACTGCGCGCCGCAGCAGCCCAACCGGCACGTAGAACCGCGCTGAGAGTCGCTCCGCCAACGCGTCGACTTGGTGACTCTCGAGTTCTACGACGATGTCGACGTCGATGGTCGACCGCGGCTCGCCAACGACGCCGCTCGCGAGCGACCCGGCGATCGCGTACCGCGCGCCCACGGCTTCGAGCACTTCGGCTACCGCCGCCGCCACTTCCCAGGGATCGCCGTCTGGCTCGCGGCCCACGTCAGCCGTCCAGACCGGCGGCGTCGGGAAAGGCCTCGACGGCCAGGGCGTATCCCAGACGCACAATCGCCAGACGCAGGAACTGCTCTCGCGCGCTGGCCTGAGGATGCCGCCGCTTGACGGCTTCCGCGGCCAGCGTATGGAGACGGCGGCACAGTCCAGACACGAGACGCATCTTGTCGCCCGGCGTCATGCGCTGCCACATGGCGATCTGCACCTGCTCGATCTCGAGCGGCGTGTCTTCGGCCAGCGGCCGGCGCACGGGAGTGTCCACGACCGGATTATAGGGGCTCGCCGATCACAAGATCACGAGATCACGAGATCACCAGCGCATCCGATCTTGAAGGTGCCGTCACACTCATGCGATAGCCAGCCCAGGTGAGCATCATGCCCACGAGCTCGGTGACGTAGAGCACTTCCACGTGGCCCATGCGCGTGGCCGTGCCGCCGATGCCGGGCAGGATGGCGCCAAAGCGCAATGAGCACATTGGCCCACATGCGGTGCCGGGTAGCCACGTCGGCGCTGTAACGCAACGCCGACAGGATCGCGCCGCCAATCAGGAACACCACCGCATACAGGTTCACGAACGGGCTGAACCTGCGCACCCACTGCCACGCGAACACGCGTCCGCTCAGGCGATGCGTCTCCACCAGCGTGTCGTCGATGGGCGACAGGTACACCGCCACCGAGGCCACGACGACATAGACGATGAGCAGCACCGTGAGCGTGTGCGCCACGCGCCGCGACAGCATCAGATACACCGTGCCCTGCGCGAGCGGCGCGGCGCCGAGCAGCGCGCCCGACACGTACCACGCGCGGAAGACCGGCTCCTGCCAGCCGAACACCGACGTCAACGACTCGGAGAACGTGCCCACGCCGTAGGTGGCGATGCCGAGCGCCCACCACAGCAGGTGCAGCCGCTCGGGATGCGCCCGGTAGCGCCCGAAGATCTCCAGCGCGAACGGGATGGCCAGGAGCGTCGTCAGGATCGGAATGACGTGCACCGCGGACGAGTTCATGGTCACGACTCCTTGGGTGCTGGGGGCTGGGGGCTAGGTTCTGG
The DNA here is from genome assembly GCA_963814395.1 of uncultured Acidobacteriota bacterium. GTDB lineage: Bacteria > Acidobacteriota > Vicinamibacteria > Vicinamibacterales > UBA2999 > CADEFD01. Next base: position 3,709 of record CAWFCS010000007.1, on the reverse strand, counting down.
GGCTCGCCAGACATCACGCTGGCCAGAACCTCGTCTCCGGAGCGGGTCTCCACGCAGTTGCACGCCGACCCGCCCCAGCCCCCAGAACCTAGCCCCCAGAACCGCGCGAGGCGCCTAGAAGGCGCCGAGGTTCAGTCCCACCGTGAAGCTCCTGCCGCGCGAGGGCGCGAACTGGAAGTGATCCCGGTAGTACTTGTTCGTCAGGTTCTCGACGGCAAAGGTGACGCCCACGCGGTCGCGAGCCCGCGACAGGTTCACGCCCCAGGCCACGCGCTGAATGGTGAAGCCGTCGAGCGACAGCAGATCCTGCGGAATGAGGAAGGGCGACTCGCTCAGCGTCAGCGCCACGCGGTCCACCTCGGTCTGCGTGCGCACGCCGTACTCCAGCCACCAGCGGCCCCTGGTCTCGGTGAAGCGCGCCGCACCCACGAACTTGAGCGGCGTGATGTTGTCGGCCGGCGTGTTGTCGAGATTCAGTCCGCCGGGGCCGATGCCCTTCTCGATCGTGCCGTGCGTGTAGGCGCCGGATCCGTTCAGCGACAGCACGCCGGCGCGAGTCACGATGGGCGCATCGACCGAGGCCTCGAGGCCGCGGATCCGCACGTCGCCGAAGTTGATGGCCTGCGCCAGTGGGCCGGCGGCGGTCGTGGCCACGAACTCCTGCGAGATGAAGTTCGAGTAGTGGTTGATGAACGCGTAGACGCCGCCCGACACGCGGCCGGTCTTGAACTTGGCGCCCACGTCGAAGTTGTTACCGGTTTCCGGCTTCACCTTGATGCTCGGGGCGATGCTGCCGGCCGTGGCCGGGCCGGCAAAGAGCAGCTCTTCCAGATTGGGATGGCGATAGCTGCGACCGAAGCGGATGAACGGATTCACCGCACCACCAGGGTTGGCCACCAGGCCGATGTCACCGGTGAGTGCCCGGCGCGTGATGTTCTCGCCGTTCACGTCGGGCAGGGTCGACGGGTCGATGGCCGGCACGGCGCCGGCCACCACTGGCGCCACGTCGTAGCCCGGCGTGTTCTCGGTGGAGACGCCGTAGAAGTCGCCGCGCAGGCCGCCAATCACCGACAGACGCGGGGTGACGCGCCATTCGTCCTGGGCGAACACCGCGATGTCGCGAAAGGCCGCATCCGGCACGCGCACCGGGCGCGCGGTCGAGGCGGGGCCGAGCTGCACCGGCGTTGGGAACACGACGGCGGCCGGACCGCGCTGGCCCAGCACCACCTGGCCGATCATCGACGTGGTGGTGGTGGTGAGCCGGTTGTCGCTGCTGCGGTCGCGGTAGAACGTGGCGCCGGTCGTGAGCACGTGGTTCTTGGCCGGCGTGATGACGGCCTGCAGGTCGACGCCGGGCGTCCACACGCGCTGCTCGGTCTGCGACACGATCGAGAGCCGCATCACGTTGATCGGGAAGAACGCCACGGCGGTGGGCGCCGGGAACTGCACCGGCAGCGTGTTCTGCAGCAGCCGCTCCACGCGCTGGTAGTAGGCCGTGAGCGACAGGTTGGCGAGCCACGGGGTGACCGCCTGCGCCTCGTAGCGCGCCGAGATCTTGTCGAGATTGCTCGACGGCAGCGACGTGGCGTTGAAGAAGTAGGGCGAGGCGAAGTCGGGGAAGCCGATGTCCTCCACGCGGCGGTTCTGGTAGCGCACGCGCAGACGGCGTCTGTCGCCGAGCTTCACCAGCCCGGTGGCGTTCACGAACGTGCCCTTGGCCTGCGAATTGGGCACGGTGTTGTCGGTGCGCACGTAGGGCGCGTTGAAGGGATCCGGGAAGGCGTTGAAGGTGAAGCCGAAGTTGTCGTCGACGGTGTCGGCCTGATCGATCTGCCCGGACGCGAAGAACGGACGCGTGTCTTCGCTGCCGAGTTTACCGGCCGAGTAGTTGCCGTAGTCTTCGGCGCCGGCCTGCACGCGGAAGGCGTAGCGCGGCGCGGTGGCGCCAATCGTGACGCTGCCGCGGCGGCCGTCTTCGTTCGAGCTGTAGTAGCCGTTGGCGCCGTAGATCCACTGCGTGGTGGGCGTGAAGTTCGGCTCGTTGGTGACGATGTTGACCGTGCCGGCCAGCGCGTCCGACCCGTAGAGCAAGGTGCCGGCGCCGTTCACGATCTCGATGCGGCTGATCGTGTCGGTGGGAATCAGCCCCACTTCCGCGCCGGTGCGGTCGGTGGCCTGACGCGCGGTGTTGAGGCGTTCGCCGTCCACCAGCACGAGCATGCGGGTGGAATCGAGACCGCGCAGCCGCGGACGCACGCCGAAGGGGCCGTTGCCGACCTGCGTGACGTTGGCGGCCGCGGCCAGCGCGTCGCCGGTGGAGAGCGGGTTCGCCTGTTCGATGGCGGCGGCGGTCATGGTCTCCACGTGCAGCGGAATCTGCGTGATCTCGCGTTCCGCGCGCGCGGCCGTGACGCTCACGGCACTGGAAAACGATCCCAGTTCGAGTTGCACCGGAACATCGACGGTCTGGTCCGCGCCGTCGATGAGGATGGTGCGCGCGGATTCGGCAAACGCGGCGCGCACGACCAGCACGAGGTAGGTGCCGGCGCCCGGCGCCTCCAGGGTGTAGCGGCCGTCGGGGCCGGTCTGCCCTTCAATCTCCTGACCGGTCGTGACCGAGCGCAGGATCACCCGCGTGTCGGGCAAGGGCGAGCCGGTGCCGTCGGTGACGACGCCAGTGACGGTGGCCGCCAGGGCCGGTTGGGCCCACAAGGCGAGGGCCGTGCAAAGAACGAGAAATCGCGTACGCATGTGTCTACTCCGCAATCGAAACCATGCCGCGGCCGGGCGCTACGAGGGCGCGCACGGCTCGGCGTCAACAACCGAACGAGCAACGACGGGTTGAGGGGTTACGAGTGGGGCGGGGGTCGAGGCAGGAACCCGAGGCCAGAACCGGCCGCGAGCAAGCGGGCACCGAGCGGCAAACGCGGCGCCCGGCCGGCACACGCGGCGGTGGGCCGCGGGCGCAGCATCGAGACGGCGAGCAGCGTGAGGGCCAGCGCCGACACCGACGCCAGCACCTGGCCCAGGGTGGCCACAGCCTCGGGCAGCGACGGCGTCGCGAAGCCGTCGAGGTCGTTGCCGAGCGCGGGTCCGTGCAGCAGGGCCGCGAGCAGCCAGATGACGACGGCCTTGCGGCCGACGAGCGATTCGCCTCGACGCCTGAGCGCGACGAGCCCGCCGGCAAGGGCCAGGGCGGCCGCCCAGCGCAGGATGAGGTCGGGCTCCGACAGCTGTCCGCTCCACGCCTGATTGCCGAGCAACCACAGGTGGAATCCGCCCAGAAGGGCGCCGAGGCCGAGGACGAACCGGCGGAACATCGTGCATCATCTTAGCAACAACCATGCCCCTCGACCGATCAGCGTGCGACGTCCTGGTGGTGGGCGGGGGGCCGGCCGCGGGCACGGCCGCCCGCCTGCTGGCACTCTGGGGACGCGACGTGGTGGTCGTGGCCAAGCCTGACGGGGGCGAGCCAGACCTGCCCGAGTCGCTCACCCCCTCGTGCCAGAAATTTTTCGATTTGGTGGGTAATTCCGCGGCCATCGACGCGGCCGGCTTCGTGCGCAGCAGCGGCCACACGGTGTGGTGGGGAGACGGCGACGCGCGCTGCGAGCCGTTTGCCGACGCCGCTCGCGGCTGGCAGGCCACGACGTCACGGCTGAGCCAGGTAATGCTCGACAGCGCCGCAGCCGCCGGCGCGCGGGTGCGG
>CAWFCS010000006.1:0-297599 GCA_963814395.1 uncultured Acidobacteriota bacterium | reverse complement strand
CCTGAGCCGGGTGGGGTCTGGCGTGCGGCTCACGCGCCCAGCAGGCGCGTCACCGTCCAGTAGATGCCCACCACGGCGATGGCCAGCGATGCCGGCACCACGATGCGGCGGTGATACCACGCGCGCTGCCGCCACCAGCCCACGAGCAGCGCCGCCGCGGCAATCACCGTGAGCTGGCCGGCCTCCACGCCGAGATTGAAGCCGGCGAGCGCCACAGCGAAATCCCCGCGCGGCAGTTGCAGCCCGGTGAGCACGCCGGCGAAGCCGAGCCCGTGCAGCAGGCCGAACAGGAACACCAGTGCCACGCGCCATGCGGTGAGCCGCTCGGTGCGCAGGTTCTCGACGGCCACGTAGACGATCGAGAGCGCGATGAGCGGCTCGACGCACGCGCGACGGCAGCGACACCACGCCGTAGAGCGACAGGCCGAGCGTGATCGAGTGCGCCACCGTGAATGTGGTCACCTGCACGAGCACGGGCCGGAGCCGCGCGCGTAGCAGGAACAACCCCACGACGAACAGGATGTGGTCGAGGCCCTTGGGCAGGATGTGCGTGTAGCCGAGCGCCAGATACTCACGCAGCCGCGTCCACACGGTAGGCCGCGCGAAGGGCGCGCCGAGCGCAAGGGACGTGCTCCAGGCATCGCCCTGCACCCACTCGGTCAGTTCCGAACCGTCCGGCAGCGTGATCGTAAGGGGATACGGGTCGGCGACCAGGCCGTAGTACCAGCGCAGCGCGCGGGCCGCCGGCGGCATCTGGCCGTGCAGCGTGTACGAGGCGAGGGCGAAGGCGCCGGCGGGTACCGCGGCAGGCGGCGGCGCGTAGTCGACCGACACGGGCCGCACTTCGTGACCGTCGATGAAGAGCACGACGCGGTCGATGACCTGTGGCGCCAGCGCGGTCAGGCGGGCGTCGCGCGCGGCCACGTCGCTGGTGTTCGTGGACCCGCCGCCGGCAAACGACTCCATGCGCAGCAGCAGCCACGAGGGGTCGTGGGCCAGGCGCAGCGTGAAGGCGCCATCGGCCTGCACGGTGAGGTGCACGGTCGTGCGTTCGAGATCATGCGCGAGAGGGACGGCGGCCAGCATCAGCCACAGCACGGCGGCCACCGCCAGGCCCCACGACCGTGTGATCCAGCGGGCACCCATTCGCGGCTATCATAACGGCGCACTCGGCCCGCCTCGTGGCGGGCAGACGAGCTGCACCGAGGCGATGATGCGAACCATATGTGCCGTCTGCTCGATCCTGCTCTGGGCCTTCGCGGGCCTTGGGGCGCAATCCCCACCGGCCAAGGCCGACGTCGTGATGGTAGCGGGCTGCCTGCGCGAATCGGCGGCGGGCGAGTGGCGCGTCGTGAACGCCACCGACCCCAAGCCGAGCAACGCCAACGCGCCGGCCGCCGCCGACGTGCCGGCGCTGCCGGTGGTGGGGAAGAACCAGTTCCAGCTGATTGGCGTGTCGATCTTCGACCTGCCCAGCCACAAGGACCACACGGTGGTGCTGAAGGGCTTGCTGATTCCGGCCAAACCCGTGAGCCGGCTCAACATCACGTCGGTTGTCACGGTGGCGCCCACCTGCACGCCAGCCAAGTAACGGGGCGCGAGAATTGCCCTCGGAATCGCGGTAAACTGAGCCGCTTCGTCGGGTTCGGCCACCCAGAGCTCTTGGGGAGATGTCCATGACGCGTCGCCTGCTGTTCGTGCTGATGGGAAGTCTGTCGCTGGCCGCCGTGGCCTCGGCGCAGTCCACGGCGCCCGCCGCCTCGCCGCTCCTGCCGGCGCGCCGACGTTTGCGAAAGACGTCGCGCCGATCATGTTCGCCAAGTGCGCCAACTGCCATCGGCCCGGCGAAGTGGCGCCCATGTCGCTGCTGTCGTACAGCGACGCGCGGCCGTGGGCCAAGGCCATCAAGGCCAAGGTGATGGCGCGCGAGATGCCGCCCTGGGGCGCCAATCCGCATCTCACCCTGCCGATGCGTAACGACGTGAGCCTCAGCGACAAGGAAATTCAGATCATGGCGGCGTGGGCCGATGCCGGCGCGCCGCGCGGCAACGACGCCGACCTGCCGCCCGCGCCCACCTTCACCGAGGGCTGGACCTACGGCCGCGAACCCGACTACATCCTCGAGATGCCGGTCGAGTTCGACATCCCGGCCGAGGGCGAACTCGGGGTGCAGACGTTCTTCTCGAAGATCCCGTTCACCGAAGACAAGTTCGCCGAAGTGCTCGAGATGCGGCCCAGCAATCGCGCGGTGGTGCATCACTCGGGCGTGTTCGTGGTCGACATCCCCGAGGGCTCGCAGATCGTCGACGGCCGGCTGGTTGGGCCCGACGGTAAGCCGTTCATGGAACGCACCGAAGCGGGTCTGCCGCGCACCGAAACCGGGGCGCTGCCCGGTGCCTCGAAGCTCCTCTCGTGGGTGCCTGGCCGCGGCCTTGACGTGCATCGCGCCAACGTCGGCAAGCGCATTCCCGCCGGCAAGTATCTGAACTGGCAGCTGCACTACAACCCCACTGGCAAGCCCGAAAAGGATCGCTCGCGCCTCGGCATCTGGTTCAACAAGGTGCCGGTCACGCACGAACTGCTGATTCGCCAGGCCGGCGATCCGATGGCCACCGACAAGAGCGGCCTGTCGCTCTACCGGGCCGAGGGCAAGGAAGTGGAGTACAAGGCCGACACGGCCAGCACGCGCCGCAGCCGCACCACGCCGAACATTCCGCCCTATGTCGAGAACTGGTCGCTCATCGGCATCACGCCGGTCACCGAACCCATCACGCTCTACGCCATGTCGCCGCACATGCATCTGCGCGGCAAGAGCCTGCGCTGGATCATCGTGTATCCGGACGGCAAGGAGCAGACCATCCTCGACGTGCCCAAGTTCGACTTCAACTGGCAGTTCAACTACGAGCTGAAGGAGCCGCTGCGCATTCCGGCCGGCAGCAAAATCCTGGGCCTCGGCGTCTACGACAACTCGGTGAAGAACCGCTGGAATCCGGCGCCGCACCTGCCGGTCTACTGGTCGGAGCAGAGCTGGGACGAGATGTATCAGGCGTTCACCGAGTACACCGTCGACAGCCAGACCCTGTCGGGCCCGGGCGCCAAACTGACCACGTCACAGCAGCCGCGCCAGTAGCCGCGCGGGCATGACCACACGCATCCTTGCGCTCACTGTGCTGGCGGCTGCGGCCGTGGGGTGCGGCCCCACGCCGCCGCCGCTGCGCCACGTGGCCGACGTGAAGCAGTTGATGCGCTCGGTGACCGAGCCGGCCGCCGACGTCTACTGGGACGGCGTGGGCACGATCATCGACCAGACCGGCGTCACCGAGATCAAGCCCGAGATGGACGAGGATTGGGACGCGCTGGTGAACAGCGCCTTCGTGATTGCCGAGTCGGGCAATCTGCTGATGCTGGGCGCGCGGCCCAAAGACGGCGGCGAGTGGATGCAGATGTCGCGCGCCCTCGTTGACGTAGGCGAGAAGGCCATTCGCGCCGCCGAACGGCACGACACGAAGGCCGTGTTCGACGTAGGCGCCGAGGTCTACGACGTGTGCACCACCTGCCACGCCAAGTACGCCAACGAGATCGTCCGGCCCAACACGCAGAACTAGCGGGTCACCTACCGCGGCGCCGCGGCCGCGTCCGGCCGTTTGCCGTAGCCCGGCCGGAAGTGTTGATGGCACTGCACGCACGACTGATACAACTCGTCGTTGAGCGCTTCGAGCGCGGCCACGTCCTTGGCCGTGGCCGCCGCGAACGCCTTGCGACCGGCCTCGAGCATCAGCGTGGCGTCGGTCACCCACTGCGCACGGCCGCGCGCCCGTGACGGCATCAGCAGCAGGTGGCCAGCTTCGGCCAGCAGCAGCGTCTGGGCCTGCAGGGTGCCCCATTCGGCGTCGCTCGCCGGGGTGCGGCTGGTGATGTAGAACACGGCGTCGGACGGCGGCCGGATCAGGTGCACCATCAGCTCGCTCATGGTGCCGACCGGGCGAGGCGCCGGAGTGGCGGGCGGGCGCGCGGACTGGGCGGCGGCGGTCACCGCCGACGCCAGGCCGACCAACACGGTCAGGGTCACCGTTCGCATCGCCGGAGCATATACTCTTCGGCGTGTCGTTGCTCCCGTGGATGCAGTGGATGGCCGAGCAGCCGTGGAGTATCGGGCTGCGCGAGTCGCTCTTCGTGTGGCCGCTGCTCGAATCGGCGCACGTCCTGGTGCTGATGCTGTTCGTGGGCACGGCCGCCATGCTCGACCTGCGGCTGCTGGGCCTCACGTTCCGTTCCGTGCCCGCCTCGGAGTTCACCGGCCGGCTGCTGCCCTGGACCCGCGCCTCGTTCGTCGCGATGACCGTCACCGGGGTCTTGCTGTTCTATTCCTCGCCGGTGCGCTACTACCAGAACATCTTCTTTCGCGTGAAGGTGCTGCTGCTGATTGCCGCCGGCCTCAACATCTGGCTGTTCCACTCGCGCGTGCATCAGCGGGTGCAGGTGTGGGACCTGGTCATGCCCCCGCCGCGGGCCGCGCGCATCGCCGCGGTGGTGTCGCTCGTGGCGTGGACCGGCGTGGTCGTGACCGGGCGCATGGTGGCCTACAACTGGTTCGATTGCGACCTGCAGCCGCACTCGGCGCTCGTGAACTGGGCGGCGGGCTGCGTCGTGCCGCCGGTGCCGGAGCCCTAGCGCCATGACGCTGCTGCCGTTCTTCGAGTGGTGCGAGGCCACCGCGCTGGGCCTGGCCGTGCGCGAATCGGTGTGGCTCTTCCCGGCCATCGAGGCCGTGCACCTGTTGGGGCTGTGCCTGCTCGGCGGCGCGTTGTTCCTGGTGGACCTGCGCATGCTGGGCGCCGGCCTGACGCGCACGCCCGTGGCCCTGCTGGCCCGTCAGGCCCGGCCGTGGCTGGTGGCGGGCGTGGTGACGATGCTGGCGAGCGGCGTGGTGCTGTTCCTGTCGGAAGCCGTCAAGTGCTACTACAGCCAGGCCTTCTGGGTGAAGATCACCACGCTGCCGGCGGCGCTGCTCTTCACCTTCGCCGTGCGCGAGCGCGTGGCCGATCGCGCGCACGTCGCTGGCGCGCCCGTGGCCCTCACCGGCGCGCTGTCAATCGCACTCTGGGTGATCGTGGCTGCGGCCGGCCGCTGGATCGGATTCTCGTAGGCCGCACGCGCGGCCAGCGCATCTAGATCACCGCGTCGAGGGCGGCAATCAACCGATCGACTTCGTCCACCGTGTTGTAGTGCACGAGCGACGCGCGCACGACGCCGCTCACGCCGCCGTAGCCCAGCCACTCGACCAGGCGCCGGGAATGGAAGTCGCCGTGGCGGATGCCCAGGCCGAGCTGTGTCGGTGTGACGCACGATGGCGCCTGAGTCCACGCCCTCCACCACGAAGCTCACGGTGGGTACGCGCACGGCCTCGTCGGCGGTGGCCGGTCCCAGCACCCGCACGCCACGCCGGCCCCGCAGGTAGTCGAGCAGCCGCGCGGCCAGCGTAGCTTCGTGAACGGCGATGCCCGACCACGCCGCCTCGATCGCGGCACGCCGTGTGGCCTCGACCGGCACGCCCAGGCGCTGTCCGAGATCGACGAGGTAGTCGGCGATGCCGATGCAGCCGTAGGACAGTTCGTAGTTGGGATTACCCGGTTGAAGCTTGTAGGGAATCCGGTCCTTCGCCACGAAGTAGTGATACAGGTTGTCGAGCGCCAGCAGCTGGTCGTACTTGCCGTAGAGCACCGCGTGATGCGGTCCATACACCTTGTAGAAGCTGAGCGCGTAGTAGTCCACGTCCCAGGCCGTGACGTCGATGGCGCGGTGCGGCGCGTAGGCCACGCCGTCCACGCAAATCCGCGCCTTGTCGCTCGTGCACGAAGCGGCTGATCGCGGCAATGGGCTGGATGGCGCCGAAGATGTTCGACGCGTGGGTCACCGCCACGAGCCGCGTGCGCGGCGTCATCACGCGGTCGAGATCGTCCAGTTCCAGCGTCCCAGTGTCGCGATTCAGCTCCCACGTCTTCACCACCACGCCGTGCGCTTCGAGGCCCACCCATGGGCCGATGTTCGATTCGTGGTCGGCGCGGCTCACCACCACCTCATCGCCCGGCGCGAGCTGGCTGGCCATGGCCCGGGCCAGGAATTGCAGCAGCACGGTGGTGGTGGGGCCCATCACGATCTCTTCGGGCCGCGCCGCATTGAGCAGTTCCGCGGTGCGCACCTGGGCGTCATGCAGGCGCGCTGAGGCGACTTGCGACACGCTGTAGCTGGCCCCGAGCTGCACGTTGGTCGTCAGCAGGTAGTCGCGGATGCGATCCACGACGCCCCCCAGGATCTGCGAGCCGCCGGCGTTGTCGAGAAAGGCAAAGTCGCTGGCGAGGGCGGGGAACTGCGCGCGCACGAACGCGAGGTCGAGCGACGGGGCGGTCTTGGCCATGGGCAGGGCAGCGTAGCACGCGGAATCCCGCGGCCGGCGCGGGATTGTGGGGTAGTGTGTGGCCGACATGTCCTGGCGCGCATCCCTCACGGCCACCAAGTCGGTCGAGTCACTGGCCGCCGAGGCCGGCAGCGCTCACGCCCATTCGTTGAAGCGCGTGCTCGGCCCCGGCCGCCTCGTGATGCTCGGTATCGGCGACATCATCGGCGCCGGCATCTTCGTGTTGACCGGACTCGCCGCCGCGCAGTACGCCGGGCCGGGCATTCTGTTGTCGTTCGTGATGGCGGCCGTGGCCTGCGCGTTCGCGGCGCTGTGTTATTCGGAGTTTGCGGCGATGATCCCGGTGTCGGGCTCGGCCTACACCTATGCCTACGCCACGCTCGGAGAGTACGCCGCGTGGATGATCGGGTGTCTGATGACCCTCGAATATGCGGTGGGGCCGTCGGCCGTGGCGGTGGGCTGGTCGGGCTACGTGCTGAGCCTGTTGCGCGACGTGGGCATTGCGCTGCCACCGGCCCTCACCGCGCCGCCCGGCACGGTGCTGGTCGAGACCGCGCCGCAGCATTGGGAGGTGCTGGCCAACGTGGCCGGCCGCCTGGCCGCGCAGGGCATCGATCCGGCCACGCTGACCCACGCCACGGGACTCTTCAACGCCCTGGCCGCGGGCATCGTGCTGGTGATGACCGCGGTGCTGGTCGTGGGCATTCAGGAATCGGCGAATCTCAACGCCGTGATCGTGGTGGTGAAGGTATCGGTCATTCTGGTGTTCATCGGCGCCGGCGCGTTCTACGTGCGGGCCGAGCACTGGACGCCGTTCATTCCTTCCAACACTGGCGAATTCGGCCGGTTCGGCTACACCGGCGTGGTGCGTGGCGCGGCCGTGGTGTTCTTTGCCTATATGGGCTTCGATGCCGTGGCCACGGCGGCGCAGGAGGCCAAGAATCCGCAGCGTGACCTGCCGATTGGCATCCTGGGCTCACTGGCCGGGTGCGCCGTGCTCTACATCCTGGTGGCCATCGTGCTGACCGGACTCGTGCCCTACACGGCGCTCGACGTGCCCGACCCGATAGCCGTGGGCGTCGACGCCACCGGCCTGCGCTGGCTCTCGCCGCTCGTGAAACTCGGGGCGATTGCCGGCCTCAGCACCGTGATTCTCGTGGGCATGTTGGCGCAATCCCGCATCTTCTACACCATGGCCCACGACGGCCTGCTGCCGCCCTGGGTGGGCCAGTTGCACCCGCGCTACCGCACGCCGCACCGCATCACGGTGGTGACGGGCGTGGTCATGGCGGTGCTGGCGGCGCTGACGCCCATCGGGGTGCTGGGCGAGCTGGTGAGCATGGGCACCCTGCTTACGTTCGTGATCGTGTGCGGCGGCATCATCATCCTGCGGCGCACGCGTCCGGAACTGCCCAGGCCGTTTCGCACTCCGTGGTCACCGGTGGTGCCGGTGCTGGGAATGTTGACCTGCGGTTACCTGATGTCGGGGCTGCCGGTCGACACCTGGCTCCGGCTGCTGGCCTGGCTGGCCGCGGGAACCGTCGTGTATGTCGGCTACGGCCGCCGGCACAGCAAGGCGCAACTCCGCCTGCGGGCCGGGACGCCGGCGCGTTAGCGCCCCGGCGGTGGTTTCTTGCCTTCGACCGGGTCGCGGCCATCGCGCGGCGCGCCCGTGCCCGACGAGCCCATGAACATCTTGCGGCCGTCGGTGAAGGTCACGTCGCGGCCGTTGGCTCGCTTCAACGAGTGGTCCTTGGTCTGGTAGCCATCGACGACGAGCTCCGTGCCAATGGTGAGCGAGTCGCGGGTGAGGCCGCGCCGCAGCAAGGTGTTGGGCGTGCCGCCCTCGACCATCCACACCTCGGGCTTGCCGTCCCGCACGACCTCGATGTGAATCCACGCGTGGGGATTCACCCACTCGAGCTTCACCACCTTGCCCTGCAGCTTGATGGGGGCGTTCGGGTCGAATTCGGCGCCGAAGGCGTGATGACCGGCCACGGGCGCGGTCGCGGCCAAGACCAGACCGGCCGCTAGAAGCGAGAAGGCAATGCGCATGATCGGAACTCCTACTGCTGTTGCGGCGACTTCTTCGCCGCCGCCCGCGCTCGTTCCTGCGAGCGTTCGCCGCTCAACACGTTCGACAGGGCGTGGTTGCCCTCGTGGCACGCATACTCGTAGACCATCTCATCGAGTGCTTCGAACGGCACCTCGCCGCTCCATGGGCGCGTGAACGTCGACGGATCGTCAATCGTGAACTTGTAGAGCAGGGTGTCGGCATCCACCCGCGAGAGCCGCTCGGTGACCTTCAACGTGTCGGACGCGCCCCGGAAGATCTGCTGCGGGTGGAAGTTGGTGGTCTCGATGACCAGCGTGTCGCCCTCCCACCAGCCAATCGAATCGCCCCACCAGGGCCGCACGTGCGCCGGCGGATGCTGGTGGTGCTTGCCGATGCGGATGATGCGCGCGTCGTGCACCATCTCGGTCATGACCATGACGTGGTCTGGAGTCTGCACGATGGTGTAGTTGTTGTTGTAGAAGTAGTTGGGCAGCATGGGCGGCCCGGCGTTGCTGCCGAAGGACGCGATGCAGCGCTCGGCCAGCGGCCGGTTCTCGGGGTTGTCGTACTCGCCGAACTGCTGGAAGCGCTTCACCCGCTCGGCCTGGCGCGCCCGCGCCTCGGGCGTGAGCGCCGGCACGCGGCCGTCGGGCGGATCGACGATGAGCGAGGTGCGGTATTCGCCGTTCACGACCGCCACGCGATCGCCCGCGTCGATCCAGAAGTTGTTGTAGCCGCCGACGTTGCCGGCCGCGCCAGTGGAGCCGTCGCCGCCCTGGGGCGGTGCTTCCCGTTTCGGGTCGCTCGGCGCCGCCAGGCGCTCGATCCGATCGACGACGCCTTTCTCGATCTTGGCGACCACGTCTTTCGCGAGCGCGGCGGGCTGGCCCGGCGGACGCTCGATGGGCGTGACGGTGGCGTTCGATCCAGTTGCCCTGCAGGTCGGGATGGCCGTCGGCGGTGCGCGGCAACGTCCCCGCCTTCGCCGGGGCTACGGCCGCCTTCGCTTGGGCTTCGGCGCCCAAGGCGTTCGCGATCCCTGCGGGGGCTTGTGCGGCTACGGGCGCGAGCAGTGCCATGGTGGCCGCGACCGCTGCGCCGAACCCGAGCAGCGTGAGATGACGTCGTGACATCGTCCCTTCCTTGTGCGAGGTGCGGCGGGCACGCGACATGGCTACGGCAGCGGGGTCTTGCGCAGGTGCCCGTAGATCAACTCTTCCACGAACGGCACGCACTTGAACTGCCCGAGCTGCGCGTTGGCGTTCACGTGCCGGTAGAGCGGCAGGGCCATGGTCCACGGCCGCGAGAAGGTCTTCGCGTCGTCGATCGTGGCTTTGTACTGGATATGGTCGGGGCCGGTGAGCGTGTAGCGCTCGGTGACCTTCATGACCTCGCTGTGATGATTGCCGGCGCGGTCGAACCAGGTCTGATCGTTGAACCCGCTCGTGACGACCACGAACGTGTCGCCGTCCCAGCGGCCCACTGATTGCCCCATCCAGGAATCGACTTCCGGCGGACCGGGGTCTTTCAGGTAGATGTTGCGAACGGCTCCAGCGTATTCGTAAGCCACGAACATCGCCGACTGACTCTGGAAGATCTGGAACGGGAAGGGCAGGTAGGTGGCGCGGGGCAGCCCCGGCAGGTAGCACTTGATCTCGGGATCGCGCGTGAGCCAGTTGGCCTGGTTCTCCTCTTTCTTCTTGCGCGCCTCGGGCAGGTAGGGAATCTCTCCGCCCACCACCACGCCCACCCCTGGCGGCACGGCGCCCACCGCGCCGAAGGCGAGTACTTCCTTGGCGGGCACCGGCACGACGGGACCCGGCCGCATGGCCAGGGCCGGCCGCGCCGTATGCGCCTCGATGTCCCAGTTGGCGGTGCCAAGCGCCTGCCAGATGCCGTTCAGGTTGGGCTTGCCGTCAGCCGTGCGCGGGATGGCGGCGCGCGCCGCCGGTCTGGGCGCCTGCCCAGACACGGGCAGCGCGGTGAGCGCCAGGGCCGCGCCGGCGGCGGCCGCGAGCAGACCCGTGACCCAGAGCTTGACCGCAGCGTGACCCACCAGTGACCTCCGCAAGACAGGGATGCTCGCACCGGGGGCTGAAGGTGTCAAGGGAATGGATGGGCAGCCGATCCAGTGCGCGGCTGGTCCCACGGACGGCACGGCCGGGGTAGAATCCCGCCCGCCCCTCGCGGGGCTGCCGATGGAGACGCCGCTCACCCCGCTCGAGTTCATGCGCCGCGCCCGGCGGCTCTATGGCGATCGCGAGGCCGTGGTCGACGGCGCGCTCCGCTGGACCTATGCCCAGTTCTTCGAGCGCTGCGATCGGTGGTCGGTCGCGCTGCAGGCCCTGGGCGTCGCCCCGGGCGACCGCGTCGCCTACATCTCGCCCAACACGCACGCGCAGCTCACCTCGTTCTACGCCGTGCCGCAGATTGGCGCCGTGCTCGTGCCCATCAACTTCCGCCTGTCGGCGGAAGAGTTCCAGTACCTGCTGGCGCATAGCGGTGCCACGGTGGTGTGCGTCGATGCGGACTATCTCGACGCCGTCGACGGGCTGCGCGCGCAGGTGCCGGGCGTGCGGCACTTCGTGGCGCTCTCCGGGGCGCGCGCCGGCTGGCTCGACTACGACGCACTCGTGGCCGGCGCGACCGGAGACCCCGTGCGTCCGGCCGTGGACGAGCGCGATCTGCTGACCATCAACTACACGAGCGGCACCACCTCGCGGCCCAAGGGCGTGATGATCACCCACCGCAACGCGTGGGTGAACGCGCTGGGACTGCTCGCGCACTATCCGATGTCGCCGGCCGATCGCTATCTGTGGACGCTGCCGATGTTCCACGCCAACGGCTGGACGTTCACCTGGGTGGTGACGGCGATGGGCGGACGGCACGTGTGCCTGCGCAAGGTCGAGCCCGCGGCCGTGTTTCGCCTGGTGGCCGAGGAAGGCATCACCTTCATGTGTGCGGCGCCCACCGTGCTCATCGGCCTGGCCAATGCGCCCGACGCGCTGAAGGCGCAGGTGCCCGCGGGCGTGCGCCTGCTCACCGCGGGTGCGCCGCCGGCGGCGGCCACCATCCAGCGCATCGAAGAGGGCCTGGGCTGGACCGTGCTGCAGCTCTACGGCCTCACCGAGACGTCGCCGTTCATGACCGCCTCTGAAGTGCGGCCCGAACATCTCGTGCTCGCGCCCGACGCGCGCGCGCGGCAGAAGGCTCGGCAGGGCGTGGAGCAGGTGACCAGCGGCGAGGTGCGGGTCATCGGCGACGCAGGCGCGGAGGTGCCCGCCGATGGCACGACGCAGGGCGAGATTGTGGTGCGGGGCAATGTCGTGATGGCGGGCTACTACGACGACCCTGCGGCCACCGCCGCGGCCATGGGCGACGGCTGGTTCCACTCGGGCGATGCCGCCGTGGTGCACCCCGACGGCTACATCGAGATCCGCGACCGGCTCAAGGACGTGATCATCAGCGGCGGCGAGAACATCTCGTCGGTCGAAGTGGAAGCCACGCTGCTGCGCCACGCGGCCGTGCAGGAAGTGGCCGTCGTGGGCTTCCCCGACGAGACGTGGGGCGAAGCGCCGCACGCGTTCGTGGTGTTCCGCGCCGGCGCGCAGGCGCCGCCCGACGAGTTGCGGGCCTTCTGTCGCGAGCACCTCGCGCACTTCAAGACCCCGCACAGCTTCACGGCCGTGGACGACCTGCCCAAGACGGCCACCGGCAAGATTCAGAAGTTCGTGTTGCGCCGTGGCAAGCCCAACATCGCGGCGCAATAGCGTCAGGCCACAGGAGGCGGACATGCAAGGACGACGTCGCGTGCGAGTGTCGGCAGCCGTCGGCGTGGCGTGCGCCGTGTATCTGGCCGGTGCCGCGTGGCGCCCCGCGCCGCTCGAAGCACGCCCAGGCCGCGACCTGGCCAGCGCGTCGCCAGAATCGGTGGGCGTGTCGACCGAGCGGCTCAAGCGGCTCGACGCGGGCATGAAGGGCCTGGTCGATGACGGCAAGGTGGCCGGCATCGTGACGCTGCTGGCGCGCCGCGGCAAGGCGGTGCATTTCACCGCGCATGGCAAACGGGATATCCGCGCCGCCGACCCGATGACCCGCGACAGCATCTTCCGCATCTACTCCATGACCAAGCCGGTCGCTGCGGCCGCGATGATGATGCTCTACGAGGAAGGGAAGTGGCGTCTCGACGATCCGGTGTCGCGCTACATTCCGGCCTTCGCGAAGCTGCAGGTCTACCTGGGCGAGGCGTCGGATGGCACGCTGCAGGTCGAAGACGCGCGCCGCTCCATGACCATGCGCGAGCTGATGACGCATTCCGGCGGCCTGGCCTACGGCCTGGTGGGGGCCCACCCGGTGGACCGCCTGTTCGTGAAGGCGAATCTGCTCAATCCCGCCCTGCCACTGCAGTCCATGATCGACGGCATCGCCGCGTTGCCGCTCGTCGCGCAGCCCGGCACGCGCTGGTCGTACAGCATCGGCGCCGACGTGCAGGGGTATCTGGTGGAGCGGCTCTCGGGGCTGTCGTTTGCGCAGTTCCTCGAGACGCGCCTGTTCGCGCCGCTCGGCATGAAGGACACCGGGTTCCACGTGCCGGCCGAGAAGCGGAGCCGTCTGGCCCAGATGCACGGCGAGGGCCCGCAGGGCGCGCTCGTGGCCAACGATTGCCTGAGCGATCCCACCGTGGTGCCGCAGGCGGCCTTCGGCGGCCACGGCCTGTTCTCGACGGCCAGCGACTACGCGCGGTTCGCGCAGATGCTGCTCGACGGCGGCGAGTTCGGCGGCACCCGCGTGCTCGCCCCGCGCACCGTCGAGATGATGCGCACCAACCACGTGCTGGCCGAGCCGCTGAAGACGATGCGCCAGGGGCTGGGCTGGGGCCTCGGGGCCCAGGTGGTGCTCGACGGCGCGGCGGCCGGCGAGCCCTATGCCGACGGCGCCGTCCACTGGTGGGGCATCGGCGGCACGTGGTTCTGGATCGACCCGAAGAAGGACGTGGCCTTCATCGGCATGATCCAGCACCAGGGGCGCACGCTTGCGAGCGCCACCCAGTTCCACGGCTACTCGCGCAACCTGGCGTATCAGACGCTGCTGGACTGACCACACATGGCCCATCACCTCAGCACGACTTGCGGCGCGGCGTTGATCATGGCGTTGATCGTGGCGTTGAGCCTGGCGCCGGGCCACGCGCAAGCGCCCGCGGCTCAGGGCGAATGGCGCCACTACGGCGGCGATGCCGGCGCGCGCAAGTACTCGCCGCTCACGCAAATTGCCAAGGACACGCTGCCACGCCTGGCGGTGGCCTGGCAGTGGCCTTCGGTCGACAACGCGGTGGTGGCGGCGAATCCAACCTCGCGGCCGGGCGCCTATCAGGACACGCCACTCATGGTGGGTGGGGTGCTCTATACCGTGACCTCGCTCGGGCAGGTGGCGGCGATCGATCCGGCCACGGGCGCGTCGATCTGGACCTTCGATCCGGGTAGCTGGAAGGAAGGCCGCCCCGGCAACCTGGGCTTCGTGCATCGCGGCATGGCCTATTGGACCGATGGCACGCGGGCGCGCTTGCTCCTGGGCACGGGCGACGCGTATTTGATCGCGGTCGACGCCAGGACCGGCACGCTCGACCCGGCCTTCGGCGACGGCGGCCGCGTGGACCTGATGGCCGGCGTGGCACGCGCCGTGCGCACCACGCTCTACTCGAACTCGTCGGCGCCGATCGTGTGCCGCGACGTGATCGTCGTGGGCGCCAGCGTGCACGATGGACCCGCCACCAAGGAATACCCGCGCGGCGACGTCACGGGCTACGACGCGCGCACCGGCAAGCGGCTGTGGACCTTCCGCTCGATTCCGGCCAAGGGCAGCGTCGGCCGGGAGACCTGGAGCGGCGACGCCGCCGAATACACGGGCAGCACCAACGTGTGGACGCTGATGTCGGCTGACGAGGATCTGGGCCTCGTCTATCTGCCCTTCGGCACGCCGACCAACGACTTCTACGGCGGACATCGTCCGGGCGCTAATCTCTTCGCGGAGTCGATCGTGGCGGTCGATGCACGCACGGGCGAACGGAAATGGCATTTTCAGGCGGTGCATCACGGCCTGTGGGACTACGACCTGCCGGCCGCGCCCACGCTCGTGGACATCACCGTGAACGGCCGGGCCATCAAGGCGCTGGCGCAGGTGAGCAAGCAGGGTTTCACCTACGTGCTCGACCGCCGCACCGGCGCCCCCGTGTGGCCGATCGCGGAACGGCCCGTGCCGCAATCCACCGCTCCAGGTGAGCGCACCTCTCCGACGCAGCCCTTCCCGTCACGGCCCCCGGCCTTCGAGCGGCAAGGGCTCACCGACGACAACCTGATCGACTTCACCCCCGAACTGCGCCAGCGTGCCATCGAGGCGTTGCAGGATCACGATCGCGGTCCGCTGTTCACGCCGCCGTCGGAACGCGGCACCGCGCAGTTGCCCGGCTGGGTGGGCGGAGCCAACTGGGGCGGCGCCGCTTTTGACCCCGACACCCAGCGCCTGTTCGTGCCGTCGATGACCAGCGCCACGATGGTGCAGCTCGTGAAGCCTGACGCGGAGAAGAGCAATTTCCAGTTGCGGCGGGGCGGGCTGATGCTCATGCCGAGCGTGGATGGATTGCCGGTGGTGAAGCCACCCTATTCGCGCGTGACGGCCCTCGACCTGCGCCAAGGCACGCTGGCCTGGACGTCGCCCGTGGGTGAGGGGCCGCGACGTCATCCGCTCATCGCGCATCTGAATCTGCCGCCCCTGGGGATGGAGACCCGCGCCAATGCCCTGCTGACCAAGACGCTGCTCTTCGTGGCGCAGGGAGGTGGCAACGTAGGCGTGGCGCCGCCGGCTGGCGGTTCATCCGCGCTGCCGCCGCCAGAGACGCGCAAGCTGCACGTGTTCGACAAGGACACCGGGGCCCATCTGCGCGCGCTCGAGCCGCCGATTCCGGGACCGATGGCGACGCCCATGACCTATCAACATCGTGGCCGGCAGTACGTCGTGATGGCCGTGGGCGCCGGCCTGAATGCCGGCCTCGTGGCCTACGCCGTGCCGGAGTAGGGCTGGCGGCTCATTCGATCACGATGCGGCCGATGAAGGCCGCCACGCCAAGGTAGGTGTGGTCGTGATAGACACATGTGCGCGCGGTGGCGAACACGGCGGTCTGCCGGCTCTGCCCCGGCGCCACGAAGCCGGCCGCGTCGACCTCCGGACACTCGGGCCGGCTCGGATCCGGGCCGCCCGAAAAATCGTGCGCCCGCGTGTCGGTGTTGGTGAAGGTGACCCGCGCGCCGACGGGCACGCGGATCTCTTGCGGCGACAGGCCGCTCGCCGAGACGGTCACGACCGTGCCCGTGCCAGGCGGCGTGGGCGTGCCAGTGGGGGAGGCGGGGGTGCTGGTGCCCGACGGCGACGTGATCGCGCCCGACCCGCCGCCGCACGCCGCCATCAGCAGCACGGCCAGCCCGAGGCCGCACCGAACGGTTACTCGTGTGAGACATACGCCTACTCAGTGCTCGGGTGGCGCGCCAAGCGCGACTCTGCAACCCTAACACGGCGGCCGCGCGGCCGCCGCACCGCGGCTCACGGAAGCGCGTGGGCCACGATCGGCATCGTCAGCGACTGGCTGCCCATCTCGATGTAGAGCTGCCCGTCCATCACGTTGAGCGTGAGCGCCGACCGGCGATCGAGTCCGGCGGCGCAGGCCTCGACCACGGCACGGTCGAGTTCATAGACCGGAATCTCAGCGGCGCGATGCACGCGCTGGCCGTCGAACTGCGCCAGCACCTGACGGATCTCGCGGTGGGTGTAGATGGCCACCCGCCCGGCCAGCTTGCTGGCGCGGTGCACCCGATCGGCGCTTGGCATGCCCACCTCTATCCATGTCGTGATCCGGCCGGTGAGGTCGCGCACGAGCACCGGCGGCTCGTCGCCGGAGGACAGGCCGTCGGTGAACGCGATGCCAGCTTCGTACTCGAGGCAGTAGGCCAGGATGCGCGCCACCATGTATTCGGCGCTTTCCGAGGGATGGCGCGCCACCTTCAGCTCGAGCGTCTCGTAGACGCCGCGATCGACGTGGGAGAGGTCGATGGTGAGGGAGTAGAGGGTTGCCGTCTGTGCCATGGGCAACGCCATCGTACTCGACTGAGGTCTCTCGCCCGGAATCGCGTGGGCCCGCGGTATCATCTCGGCACGCTGGCGCCTCCGTCCAGCTCGACTACCGAATGCGCTATCCGTCAACGGTCCTGACCCTGGCTTTCTGCTTGTTCGCTGCGCCCGCGCGTGCCCAGCAAGGGGCGCCCCCACCGCCACCTATTCCGAAACGCGCGGCGGCCACGCGTGTGGAGTCAGGGGTGATCTCGGTGGACGGCCGGCTGTCGGAAGAGGTGTGGCGGGCGTCGCCCCCGGTGACGGACTTCGTGCAGAAGGAGCCCACGCAAGGCGCGCCGCCCACCGACGACATGGAGCTGCGCTTCGCCTACGACGACCGCGCGTTCTACGTGGGCGCGCGCATGGCGAGCCGCAACGCCCGGGGCATCCAGGCGCCGCTCGGGCGTCGCGACCTGGTCGACCAGGCCGAGCGCATCCTCGTGTCGCTCGACACGTTCCACGATCGCCGCACGTCGATCGTGTTCGGCGTCACCGCCGCGGGCGTGCGCATGGACCGCTTCCACGGCACCGACAACGAAGAAAGCTTCGACGCGACTTACGACCTGGTGTGGGATGCGGCGACGACGGTGGATGCCGACGGCTGGTCGGTCGAGATCTGGATCCCGTTCGCGCAGCTGCGCTTCAATCCCGAGCAGGAGCTGACCTGGGGTCTCAATGTGCAGCGGTTTCGCCCCTCGATCAACGAGGAAGACACCTGGGTGCTCATCCCGCGCACGGTACGGGCCTGGTCGTCGCGCTTCGGCGAACTGCGCGGCGTGTCGGACGTGCCGGCGGCGCGCCGGCTGGAGCTCTCGCCCTACGTGGCTGCGGCCAGCACCCTCTATCCGCCAAGCGGGGGTAACCCGTTTCGCGACGGCGTGAATCCCGTCGGGCGCGTGGGTGCCGATGTGAAGATGGGCCTGGGCCCGAACCTTACCCTCGAGGCGACCATCAATCCCGACTTCGGGCAGGTCGAAGCCGACCCGGCGGAAGTGAATCTCACGGCGTTCGAGACGCGCTTCCCCGAGCGGCGGCCGTTCTTTCTCGAAGGCGCGCCGCTCTTCAACATCGGCCACCCAAACTTCTACTACTCGCGGCGCATCGGCGCCCGGCCGGTGGGGCCGGCCACCGGCGACTACGTGGATTACCCGACCAATAGCACCATCATCAGCGCGGCGAAGCTCACCGGCCGCCTGCCGTCGAAGACCTCGGTCGGGTTGCTCACGGCGGTGACGGCGGAGGAATCCGCCGAAATTGCCTCGGCTACCACCCCCGACCGCAGCGAGGTGAGCGTGGCGCCGCGCTCGTACTTCGCGCTGGGCCGCGTGTTGCAGGAATTCGGGTCGCAGGCGTCCACGGCCGGGTTGCTGGCGAGCGTCGTGCACCGCGACTTCGCCCCCGGTGATCCGCTGGCCAACCTGCAGCCCGAGAACGCCCTCGCCCTGGCCGGTAACACGCTGCTGCGGTTTCGCGGCGGACAGTACGAGCTGCGCGTGGCCGGCGGCGGCTCGATCGTCAACGGCACGGCGGCGGCAATGGAGCGGGTGCAGCGATCGAGCGCGCACTTCGCGCAGCGGCCCGACCGCACCTACTCGCCGCTCGACCCGACGCTCACGTCGCTTGGCGGCTGGACCGTGCAGGCGAACTTCGATCGCACCGGCGGGCGCCACTGGCTGTGGGGGGCGAACACGAAGATCGACTCCGAGAACTTCGAGACCAACGACTTCGCGATCCTGAACGGCGCCGACGGCTGGCTGAGCAACGCCACGTTGCGCTACCGCGAGACCCAGCCCGGTCGTGTCTTCCGCGCGTACTCGATTACGGCCGACGTGAATACCGACACCACGTTGCGTCGGCTCGTGCAGGCTGGTTATGCCCGGTCAAGTGTGAACCTGACGTGGCGCAACTTCTGGACGACGCAGGCGGGATTGCGGCGCGACCTGCCGCAGACCAGTGTGTCGCTGACCCGCGGCGGCCCACTCATGGGCCGGGGACCTGGCGTGACATTCAGTGCGTCCCTGGGGAGCCGCGCCGGCGCCCAGACGCGCTGGACTGCGACGTCGCAGTTCGCACGCAACGACGACGGCTACCGCCAGCGCCGCATCAGCACGCTGCTGTCGGTGCGGCCGCGGCCGCGCTGGCAGGTGTCGGCGGAGCCGTACTACGAGAAGCTGACCGAGCCGCAGCAGTACGTGTCGACGCTGGCCGGTGGCCGGCCCGAGACCTACGGGTCGCGCTACGTGTTCGCGTTCATCGACCGGAGCACGATCGCCACGCAGTTCCGGCTGGGGCTCACCGTCAAGCCCGACATGAACCTGGACGTCTACGCCGAGCCCTTCGCCGCCTCGGGCCGCTACTACGACTACGGCGAGCTGGCCGCGCCGAAGAGCCGCGAGCGGTTGATGTATGGCAGCGGTGGCACGACGATGACCGTGCTGCCGGACGGCAGCCGCACGGTGGGCGTGGACGGCACGACGTTCTCGCTGCGCAATCGCGACTTCAACACGTTGTCGTTCCGCAGCAATGTGGTGCTGCGCTGGGAGTGGCGTCCGGGCAGCACCCTCTACGCGGTGTGGCAGCAAAGCCGATCGGGCACCGACGTGCGCGGCGATTACGTCGGTGCGGGCGACATGTTCCGTTCGCTGCGCGCCACCGGCACCAACTTCTTCATCATCAAGACGTCGTTCTGGCTCCCCGTCCGGTAGGGGTCTGACCCCTCTGGCACGAAAAGTGCGCCCAGGGGTCTGACCCCGCTGGCACGCATTTCGCGCGCGGTGTCACACCGCCTTGGGCGGCTCGTAGAACATGTCCTCGAACACCTGGTAGTGGCCGCCGTTCATGCCCAGAGCGGTGTAGACCGCCTGGGCCCGCACGTTCGTCGTGTCAACATAGAGACGGAGGCCGCCGGCGCCCGCGGCCTGAGCCGCGAGACGCGTGTGGGCATAGAGCGCGCGGAACACGCCGAGGCGGCGCGCGTCGCTGGCGACATGCACCGATTGGATCCACCACACGGGGCGGTTCCGCCAGTCACTCCACTCATAAGTGACGAGCAGCTGGCCCACGACGCGGCCCTCGTGCTCGGCCACCGAGAACCGTCCGGGCGCGGCGCCGGTCAGCACCGCTTCGACGCCGTGCCGCAGCGTGGTGCGGTCCAGCTGCAGATGTTCCGTTTCGAGCGCCATGGCGGCGTTGCCGTCGACGAGCGTGTCGAGGTCGGCGAGCGTGGCGGGGCGAACGGTCAGCAAGGGCAATGTCTCCACACGTTGCAGAGAATGCTACGCCATCGGATGTCTCTGTGACAGGCCCCGTCGCAAATGGCGCGACACGTGGTGACATCGGGAGCCTCCGAATATAATCCCGCGCATGGTGATCGCACGCGCGCTCCCCCTCGCGAGGGTCGTCGTCGCCGGACCGGCAGATGAGTGAGCAGCCGGTGACCGAGTCCCCGGACCAGGCTCCGGGCCTGGCGGGCAGCGGACGATTGGATGGCCTGACCATTCTCCGCTTCGCCCGCGCCTACGAAGAGGGCGGCGGGGTCGAGGGGCATCTGGCCGATTTGAACCGCATCCTTGGCTCCCGCAACCGGATCACGACGGTACAGATGCAGCTCACGGCGGATCCCCTGCGGGTGGCGCCGACCGAACGCCGAGACGGGTCATCGCGAATCGTCATCGTGCCATTGCTGGTGCGCGGCTCGGGCCCGGGTCTGCCTGGTCCACGCGCCGGATCGTCGGCGTGGCTGTTCAACGCCAAGAACGCGGCGCTCGCGTGTCTGCTGCCGACACAGCGCGCAAATGCGCTGGCCATGCGGCGCTTGTCGCCGCTGCGCGCCATCCCCCGCAGGGGCGGCGAAGCCGAGGGCGCGGGCGCCAAGGCGGGGGAGTTGCTCCGCCAGTTCAACATCGATTTGGTGGTGCTCCATGCCTGCGAGGGCGGCGACACGGCTGCCATCATCGAGGTCGCCGCCGCGGCCGGCGTGCCCGTAGCCATCGTGCATCACTTCTCCAACCACCGCCTCGGCACGTTCAGCGCGCGGCAGCAAGTCATCCACGCCGCCGGCATCGGGGGCGCATCGGCAGTCGGTATGCCCCGGTACCTGCGGGGCGTGTTCCGGAATCTGTCGGACGGGGTGGATACCGATTTCTACAGCCGGACCCGCGCACGTCCGATCCAGCCGGATGGACCAGGTCCCTACATCTTCGCGCCTGGGCGCGTGACGCCCGAGAAGGGTCAAGCCGATGTGCTCGAGGTGGCGCACCGGTTGCGGCAACGCGGACTCCGTCCACGTGTGGTGTTTGCGGGCCGGTCCGACAATCCTGCGTTCGAAGCGAGCCTTCACGCGCTCGTTGCCGAGCGGGGGCTGAGCGACGCCGTGACGTTCGTCGGCGGTCTCACCCTCGACGAATACCGCAACTGGTACCATGGCGCCGCGGTGATGCTCATGCCCACCCGCCACGACGAAGGGATGCCCCGCACGCTGATCGAATCGCAGGCGATGGAAGTGCCGCCGGTGGTCTACGACATCGGCGGCACGAGGGAAGGCGTCCGGAACGGTGAGACCGGTGTCGTTGTGAAGCGCGGCGATATCGACGGCATGGCGGACGCCGCCGAGCGGCTCCTCCGCAATCCCGATGAGCGGCAGGCGATGGCGAAGGCCGGGCGCCGGTTCGTGCAGTCCTCGTTCAGCCTGGCAGCCCTCGCCGAACGTCACGAGCAGTTCTATGCCGATGTTCTCGCCCGTGGTGCGCGTCGATGACGTCGAGGCCCAGGCGTGGTACCGCTACGACGCGGGCGGCCCTGGCATCCCTGGGCCACCTGGGTGCGCGTCATCGCGAGGGGCGCCGCACCACCGTGTGGTCGAGATACCGGTAGCCCGCCACTGTCGACAGGTGCGCCTCCACCTGGTAGCCGCCGTCCGGCGTGGCGGCGCTGACCACCGTGCGCGTCACGGCCAACGACGCTGGCGCCGGTCCCGACCGCAGCAGCTCCGTCAACGGGCGTCCGGTCATCGACGGCGGCACCGGCACGCCCAGCATGGTGAGCAGCGTGGGCGCCAGATCGACGTTCGACGTGGGCGCGGCGCTTGTGGCTGCTGCGCGCACGTCTGGACCAGCGGCCAGCAGCGTGTTGTGAATGTCGTACGGGCTCGACGTGCCGTGCCCGGCCACGCCTGACTGCGTCGTCGTCCCGGCCACGCCAGCGGCGTTCGCATCGCCCCTCCAGTTGGCCGACACAAGCAGTGCCGCCGATCGCGGATGCTGCCAGCGGGCGGCGTTGAACGACAACGTTCCCGGAACGACGCCGCGCAGCGAGCCAGCAGACTCGGGCGCTGTGAAGATCGCGCCCACGGCTGGTTGCGACTGCACGTGGCGCACGACGGCGGCCAAGCGGGCGGCGTCTACAGGCCGGCGAAAGTTGACGGCGCCCTCGGTGACGACGATATCTGGCGAGCCATCGGCCAGGGGCTGCGCCAGGGGCGCCACGAGTGCCGCGAGCTGCAGTTCGCCCGTATGGGTGGAGAAGCCGTGGTCCGACGTCACGACGATGTTCGTGCGCGCCAACGTACCGCGGGCGCGCAGGCCGTCCTCGAGACGTCCAATCTCGGCATCCACGAGACGCAAGGCCTGCGTGGTCACCGACGTGCCCAGGCCCATCGCATGGGCCGATTCGTCGGGGTCGCCAAACCAGAACGCCGTCACGTCGGCGGCGAGCGTAGTGGCGCCCAGGGCCAGGTAGGCATCGACGATCCACTTGTTCCGTGCCGCGTTGGGCACGGCGTCAGGCGACGACGGACCGGCTGCCGCCCGCACCTCCGTCTCGAGCGACGCGGGACGAATCAGGTCGGGATTCACCACCGCGCCGTTCCCCAGTGGATGGCTGAGCAGCAGCGCCGAGCCCGACGAGCCGGCGCTGTAGACCACCAGCCGTTTGCCCGCTTGCTGCAACACGGCCCCCAGCGTCGGTGCGGTAAGGAGCGTGCCCTCGGCACGCGACAGGGCCTCGAGCTCCGCGTGATTCGACGTGTTCACCGCTTTCGTGGGAAACGTGGCGGCCGAGTAGACCGCATTGCCGAGCAGCCCGTGGGTTTCTGGATAGGCGCCCGTCGAGAGCGACGATGCGTTCACGCGGGTCACGGTGGGGAACACCGAATGATGCGCCCCGAAGGTCATGCCGCGGCGGCCGAGCGCGTGCAGTCGAGGCATGACGTCGGCCGTCACCTGGTCGGGGCGCAGTCCGTCCACCACGATCAGCACGATGGCCGGGCGGTTCGCCGGCTGGCGCGCGGCGGCTGGTGCGGTGGCTCCAGTCAGGCTCACAGTCACGCCTGCCGTGAGGCAGGCGCAGGCCACCGCAAGTGCTCGTCGTGTCGTCATGGCATGCTCCCGCGTGATTGTAGGTCTGTCCGGCAACGGCCATGTGACAATGCGCGCCATGACCCTCTTTCGCTGCCTCGCCCTGATTCTGAGCCTGTCGTCGATCGTCGTGGCGCAGCCCCTGTCGCCTCGGT
The DNA here is from genome assembly GCA_963814395.1 of uncultured Acidobacteriota bacterium. Classification (GTDB taxonomy): domain Bacteria; phylum Acidobacteriota; class Vicinamibacteria; order Vicinamibacterales; family UBA2999; genus CADEFD01. Next base: position 274,463 of record CAWFCS010000006.1, on the reverse strand, counting down.
GGCTGCCTCAGACGACCGGCGTGTCCGTGCGCTTGCGTGGTGTCAGCGCCGTATCCGCGGACGTGGCCTGGGCCAGCGGGGCGCAGGGCACCGTGTTGCGCTCGCTCGACGGCGGACGTAGCTGGCAGCCGCGCCCTGTGGCCGGAGCGCCCACGCTCGACTTCCGCGACGTCGACGCGGTGAGCGCGCAAATCGCCTACGTGCTCAGCATCGGCCCGGGCAACGCATCGCGCATCTACAAAACGCGCGACGGCGGCACCACGTGGACCCTGCAACTCGCCATTACTGATCCGGACATGTTCCTGGATGCCATGGCGTTTCGCGACGAGGCACATGGCGTCGCCTTCAGCGACTCGGTGGACGGCCGCTTCGTGATCTTCACCACGAGCAACGGCGGCGCCGACTGGATCCGCGTGCCGGCCGATCGCCTGCCGCCCGCGCTGCCAGGCGAGGGAGCCTTCGCGGCCAGCGGCACGAACGTGGCGCTGGGGGCCACGGGGCAGATCTGGATCGGCACCACGAAGTCGCGCGTGCTGCGCTCGCTCGATGACGGGCGCACCTGGAGCGTCGTTGCCACGCTGGTGGCGACCGGCGACGCCACCGGCATTTTCTCGATTGCCTTCCGCGACGCCATGCATGGCATGGTCGTGGGCGGCAACTACCAGCAGGAATCCGGCGCCGTCGACAACGTGGCCACCACGAGCGACGGCGGGGCCACGTGGACGCTCGTTCGCCAGCGTGGCCTCTCGGGCTTCCGCTCGGTCGTGGCGTGGCTGCCCGCGAGCCGCGGCGGTTGGCTGGCCGTGGGGCCTTCGGGCTCGGACTTCTCCAGCGACGACGGGCGCACCTGGACGCCGGCCGGCGGTGAGGGCTACGACGCGCTGAGCTTCGTGCCACGCGGAACGACGGGCTGGGCCGCGGGGGCTCGCGGCCGTATCGCTCGCGTGACGCTGGCGGCCGGATCTGGCGCCGTCGTGCGCTGACCCTAGCGGGTCACGAAGCTCGTCGTCACCCTCATCTGCACGTCGATGGGCTCGCAGTTGAGGAACGTGGTGCTGAACTGCCACTGCCGCACGGCATCCGCAGCAGCGGCTGCCAGATCGGGGTGGGGCCCCTCGATGTCCTGCACATCGCGCACGAGGCCGTCGGTGCCAATCACGGCGGTCATGGTCACCGAACCCCTGGTCGTCGTGGCCCGCACGGATTCAGGAAACACCGGCGCGACGTGAACGAGCTTCCGTGGCGCGAGGATATTGCCGCCGACGGCGCCGGGTGCCACGCCGCCGGCGCAGCGGGCCCTGACACCTTCGACGAGCTGTGCGTCGCGGCGCCGCGCCTCGTCGCGTTTCTGTGCTGCGGCCGAGTCCGCCGAAGGGGCGCGCTCTGGCGAGTCGGCCACGGTGATCGTCTCTTGAAGCGTGCCGACGCGCAGGTGCAGGTCGTGCTCCGCCGCGCCGTCGATGCGCACGGGCTCACGAAGGGTGGCAAAGCCCGGCAGGCTTGCTTCGAGCGCGTAGTCGGCCCCTGGCAGTCCGGCAAAGGTGTAGCGGCCAGCAGCGTCGCTGCGCACCTCGAACGTGGCTTGGTCGCGAGTGCTGGTGAGCACGAGCCGGGCGTTGGGCAGCACGCGGCCGGACGGGTCGAAGGCCGTGCCGCTCAGCGCGAAGAGCGGCGCCTGCGCCTGCAGGCCGGCCAGGGCGGCAGTGACGGCGATCAGAACGGCCGCGCAGCACGCGCGCGCAGGCGATGACAGTGCGCGACGATTGACGGTGTGATTCAACATGGCACGAACTCTCCCTTCAAGACTGGACGGACGAGCCATGGCCGGCGCGGGCAGCGACGGATGGCGGTGGGACTGCACGCTGCGGGCGAGGGCCAGCAGGTGGGTGGCGTAGTCGGGTGCGGCGATGCCCTGGGCCAGCACCGCGTCGTCGCAAGCGCATTCACTTTCGTGCCGGAGCCGCCGGCACGCCAGCCAGACCAGAGGGTTGAACCAGTGAACGACGCGCAAGGCCTCGGCGGCGAGCTGCGCGCCCCAATCGCCGCGGGCCACGTGCGCCAGTTCGTGCGCGAGCACGACGCGAATGCGTTCGGCGCTCCACTCCGGCGCGGTCGCGGGCAGCAGAATGGTCGGCGCGCGCCAGCCCCACGTGACGAGCAGGGCGGGATGGTCGCTCTGCAGCAGCCGCACCGGTGTGCGCAGGCCGTAGGTCGCCCGGACCTGTTCGCCGATCTGCCGCCACAGCGGATGTTCGGTGACGTGCGCGTGGGCGGCGAGCCAATGCAGGCGCGCTAGCCCCGCGATCAGGATCAGCGCACTCGCCAGCACGCCGAGCAGCCACACCGTTCCGGCGACGGCGCTGATGTCGAATGCCCACGGTGGTGCCAGCGCGAGTGACGATGCTGCGGTAGTGGAACGGGCGGTCATGGCCTCCAGGGAGACCGCGGCTGCCGGAACGTCTTGGCCGGACGCAGCATCGCGCGGCGCCGGTGAAGACGGGATGGACCAGTGGAGCGCACGTGGCCATGGCGGCGCGAGTGCCGACACGGCCGGCAGCGCGAGCCCGCAGGCGATGGTCGTGGCCAGCACCCAATGCCGCAGGGCCGCCGACTGCCGGCGCAGCAGCGTGGTCGCGAGCAACCCAATCGACAGCAGGGCCGACAATCGGATTGCGCCAATCAGCACGTCGGTCATCGGCCGCTCTCCTTCTTGGCCTTGGCCACCAGCGCGGCAATGCGCTCGAGTTGGTCGTCGGTCATGCGCGCACCCTCGCCGCCAAGCAGCGCGCCGACGACGTGTTCGGCGGAGCCATCGAAAAACGTGTCGACCAGGTTCCGCAGCGCCGACTTGCGGGCCGCATGCCTCGGCACGGCGGGCAGGTAGACGTACTTCAGCCCGGATTCTTCGTGGCGCGCGAACCCCTTGCGCTCGAGCACGCGCAGTTGCGTGCGCACGGTCGACGACGTGAGGTCGCCCGGCAGGTCGGCCATCACCTCCGCGGCAGTGGCGCGCCCGCGGCGGTAGAGGATGTCCATGATCTGCCGTTCGCGGCGGCTGAGGGCGGACGCAGCAGGCGGAGTCATGTTATGGAAATAGCGTAGTGCTATTTTTATAACATGTCAAGACGCGATGGATGCGCGACTGGAGGCGGCCGAGCCACACGCGCCGTTGGCGTCGTGGCTGGCGTCAGCGAGCCCTGCGCGAGAGCCGTGTCAGCACGGTGGACAGCGTGTCGCCTTCCTCCCAGATCGTGCCGCCGGTGTCGCGGGCCAGCAGCTGCAGGCTGGTGGCAGTCACTTGTTGGTGATGCTGCTCCGCGATGACCGGTACGCCCGCACGGAGATCGGCGTCCGCCGCGAAGAGGCGCGCGTCGAGCGCCACCACGGGCACCAGGGCCCGGCCGGCCAGCGCGGCGATCTCGGTGACGTGTGCGCTTACGGCGGGCACGTCGGTGCGGTAGCCGTTGCTGATGAGCAGCAACACGGCCGGACGGTCGCCAACCTCGGCCAGGAGCGCCTCGACGGCCGCGGCGCACTGCTGGGCGCGATCAACCGGCTCGAGTCGGCCCCGGCGGGCGTCGAGGATGTGCACGATGTCCGAGGACCTCAGTGCGTGGCCCGTGATCCCCTTGATGGCGTCGGAGACGGCTGACCAGGGCGTGGTGTCGTGCGTGGCCAATGCCAGCGGGGAGGAGCCGTCGGCGCGGATGGCGGCAAGGACCCCGGCATCGAAGAGCGGCCGGACCACGGCGGCGACGGCCTTGCGAATGTAGCCGGTGCGCCGAAAGTCGAGGTGGAGGTCGTCGATCAGCACGAGCCAGCGAACTCCATCGGCAAGTCTCTCGGGCGCGATGGCCGGCGCCAACTGCGCCATGGAAGTAGACGCGAGGCACACCACGAGTGCGGCGGTGGCACTGACGCGCAGGAATCGGGGCATAGTGGCCACGTTGGAAGGTGCTCTCGGCACTCAGACGTCACGGGGCCAGTTTCGGCCGCGGCGGTTCCGATCTCGTGTTACCGTGCGCCGAAGTCATGCTCGAGACGCTGCGCCTGGACGTCCGATGCGGCGCGCGCGTGTTCCGCCGGGCTCCGACACTGGCTGCCGCGGTCGTGCTCACGCTCAGCCTCGGTGTCGGCGTGTCGTCCGTCTTGCTGACGCTCTTCAACGGCCTCTTCCTGCGGCCGAACGTGGGACACGACCCGGACAGCTTCGCCACGGCGTTCGTGTCGGTGGAAGGTGGGGCAGCGCGAACCGTGCGTGGCGAGCCAACGTCGGCCACGCGCGCGGAGTTCGACGCCATCCGCGCCCATACGACGACGCTGGCCGCGGTGACGGCCTCTGCCTGGGCGACCTTCGAAGTGTCCGGGCGCACGGCAGCGCGTCTGCGCGGCAAGTGGGTGTCGTGCAACCACCTGAGTGCCCACGTACCGGGCGTCGTCGCTGGGCGCACGCTGCAGGCCAGCGATTGTGTCACCACTGACGCGACAGTCGCCGTGCTCTCGGCGACGACCTGGGCGAACGAGTTCGCCGCCGATCCCGAGGTGGTCGGACGCTCGGTGACGGTGAACGGACACCCGGTGGCGATCGTCGGCGTCGTGCCCGACACGCCGGTCCGCGACGCCGTGGCGCCGCAGATGTTCGTGCCCTACACGAGCAAGGGCCTGCTCGAGCCCGCCGACGATCCCTTCCATCGCGCGCCAGGACAACAGGCGTGGCTGAGCATCTCGGGCCGGCTGGCACCTGGCGCGACGCGGGCTGGCGCGTCCGCGGAGATGCAGCGGATCGTCGATGCCGTCAATCGGCCACTCGGCCGTATCTCTTCGGTGGTCGTCACGGATGGCGCCCCCGTACACGACCCCGCGGCCGCGCGCCACCTGCCTGCCGTCGTTGGCCTCGGCGCGATGGCGATCGGGCTGGTGCTTCTGCTGGCGGCGGCGAACGTCGCGATGCTCCTTCTGGCGCGGGTCGTCGCTCGCGAGGGTGAGCTCGCGATGCGCTACCGGCTCGGGGCTACGCCAGCACGCCTGGTGCAGCAGCTGTTGGTGGAAGGCGCCGTCGTGGCAGTGCCCGCGGTGGCGGTCGGGTCTGCGCTGGCGCTCGTGCTGCCCGATTGGGTGGCGCAACGCGCGAGCGGATTCCCACTCGCCGTGTCGCTGGTGCCTGACACACGGGTGCTCTCAGCGGTGGCCGCCCTCACCGTGGCGGCCGGCCTCAGCTCCAGCGTGCTGCCGGCGCTGCACGCGCGACGTCTCGCCGCGTCATCTGGTGGCATGACGGTCACCCCGCGATCTCACGCATGGCTGCTCGTGCCGCAGATTGCGGTCACGATGACGCTGCTCGTCACCGTGGCGCTGCTCACCGGGGCGCAACGCCGCCACCTGCAGCCTCAGGTGCCGTACGACGTGCACGCTATGGTCGTAGCCACGGTGCGGCAGTCGTCGGCGGCCTCGCCCTGGCAGGAGCGCGACCGCCAGACCCAGATGCTCCGAGAGGCGCAGGCGGTCGCTGGCGTGCGGCACGTGGCCCTGAGCAGCCCGGCGCCGTTTGCTGGAGACGCCAGTGCCCTCGTGACCAGCGCTGAAGGTGCCGCCCCTGTCGTCACATCGGTGCGGTCCGTGTCCGCGAGCTATTTCGCGCTGGCCGGCGTCGAGCTGCGCCGCGGACGGTGGTGGGACGACGCGCGTGCGGACTCGGCGGGTTCGCTGGAGGTCGTGGTGTCCGAGGCGTTGCACGCGCGGCTGCGCCTGCGTCGCGACCTACCCCAGCGCGTCGAGTTGGAAGGTGGCCGCGAGGCCTTCATCGTCGGCATCGCAGCCGATACGTCGAGCATCCTCGCCGATCGACGCGATGGGCCCTTGCTCTACGTGCCGGTGAGCGCGGTGCGCGTGCCCGAGGTAGCCGTGCTGACGCGTGGCGACGCGGCGTCTCACGCCGCGGTGTACGCGGCCGTCCAGCGCGCGGCGGCCGGCCAGAGCGTCACCGTGGAGTCGCTTGCCACGACGCTGGCCAGGGCAGGATTGAGCTACGCCCTGGCGGCCGAGTTGATGTCGGCGGTGGCCGGCCTGGGACTCGTGCTGGCGTGCGTGGGGACGTTCGGCGCTGTGGCGTTCGCCGTGGGACGGCGCCGAGCGGAGATTGCGGTACGGCAGGCCTTGGGCGCCCCTCGCGTGCGCCTGGTGGTGCAGTGCCTCACGAACGTTGGCCGGCCCTTCGCGGTCGGCGCCGCCGCTGGCGTTGGCCTGTCGGTGGTCGTCGCCGTTACGCTCTCGCGGACGACATCGATTGGCGCGGGCATCACTCCCTGGTCGCTCGGCCCGCCCGTGGCGATCGTCGCGGCGGCGTCCGCTGCCGCGGCGCTGGTGCCAGTCCTTCGCGCGGTGCGCTCGCCGGTGTGGACGGCGTTGCGGTCGGAGTAGCGCGCGGTGTCTGAAGAGCCCGTGCGTCTGCGGGCACTCTGGTGGGCCGGGCCGGTGACGGTGGGCGCGTCAGTGGCCGCGGTGTTGCGCGTGCAGTGGCTGGCCGTGCAGCTCCTCGAGTCGCCGCCCGCGTTTCTCGCCGGCTACGGCGAGCCTGCCGGCATTACGGCTGCGCTCGTGTCGCTCGGGGTCGTCGTGTTTGCCATGGTGGGCCGGAAGGCGAGCCGGCCGGTTCAGACGTTCCGCCGGGATTGCCCTGGTGGCGCTGCTTGTGTCGCTGCTGCCCGACATTGCCGTGGGCATGGGCTGGCTCTTGCGGCGCGAGGGCTGGCCCCTGGCGCTCGTCTTCATGGCGCAGCATGTGGCCGCGTGGGCGGTCACGGTCACCGTGTTGTCGCGACTCGTCGACCGGCGTTGACTAGCGCACAGGCTTTCTCGCCACGAATCGCACGAGCTGGATCCGTTCGGGACCCCAGTCGTAGGCACCCTCCACCTGCTCGTGCGTCACGATAGTGAAGCCGTCGAACACCTTCAACAACTCTCCCGGGGCGTAGCCGAACGAGGCGGCCGGGTCCGTAGTGATGCCGGCCTCCACCACGACCAGACCCCCGGGCCGAAGCGCCTCGCGCACGCGATGGATGCTGCGCTTCTCGATGGCGTAGACGACCGCGATCAGATCCCACTGCGCCACGCCGAAGTCGAACTCCTCATCGGCGGCCACGCGCGCCGTGAGCGACAGCGTCTCAGCGCGCGCCGTGGCCTCGGCCTGGCGAACGCCAACCGTTGAGACGTCGAAGCCGGTTACGTCCCAGCCGGCCCGGGCCAGGTGCAGGGCGTTGCGTCCCATGCCCATGCCGACGTCGAGTGCGCGTCCCGGGCGGATGCCCCGGATGGATTCCACGAGCAGCTGATTGGGCGCCGTGCTGAACGTCGGTGGCGTGGCATAGACCGAGTCGTAGAGTTCGGCTTCGTCGTAGGCCGAGATCAGGCGTATCGCGCGGTCGGCGGCACTGGCTGAGAGGCCGTCCTGCAGAAGCTTCGCCCGGTATCGCGCAATCGCGTCCGACCAGTCGGCGGTGGGAGCAGCGGACTTCTGCCACGCCTTGAAGGTGGCGAGCAGGGCTGGCCCTTCGACGGTCTGCGCCTGGGGATGAGACGGAAGGCCGAGCATGACCGCGGTGACCGCGAGGGCGACCAGCATGTGACCGGGTCTGAGCATGGCGAAAATGGTCGGGGCGACCCTTCGACAAGCTCAGGGCACCCGTGCGGAAGAGTGGTCGGGGCGACTGGATTCGAACCAGCGACTTCTCGCTCCCAAAGCGAGCGCTCTACCAGGCTGAGCTACGCCCCGACATGTCCGACCGGCTCCGGGTGGAGTGATCCGGACCCCTCATTGTAGCCGCTGCGCCTTGCTTCAGCTCGTCAGGGGCCAAAATACGCCATCGTCGCAGTGTGCAGCCGTCGCGTCCCCGCGCCAGTGCGTGCGCTATGCTGTGCCCCCATGGCGCGCTACTTCGTCACCGGTGCCACGGGGTTCGTTGGCGCCGAAGTGGCCAAGCAACTGCTCACACGGGGCCACAAAGTGGTGGCGCTGGCCCGCGCGCCCGAGCAGGCCGCACTGCTGACCATGCTCGGGGCCGAGGTGCATCAGGGCGACATCACCGAGCCCGACACCATGCGGGCCGGCATGCAGGGCGTCGACGGCGTCTTTCACGTCGCGGGCTGGTACAAGACCGGCGCGCCACGGGCCGAGGCCGAGGCCACCGCCATCAACGTCGACGGCACGCGCCATGTGCTCGACCTGATGCGCGAGTTGCACATCCCCAAGGGCGTCTACACGAGCAGCCTGGCCATCTTCTCGGATACCCATGGCTCGCTCGTGGACGAATCGTATCGTTACGACGGCCCGCACTTGTCGGTCTACGACCGCAGCAAGTGGCGGGCGCACTACGAGGTGGCGCTGCCGGCCATGGCCGCGGGACTTCCGCTGGTCGTCGTGCTGCCGGGCGTGGTCTACGGGCCTGGCGACACCAGCGCCGTCGGCCACGTGTTCGTGAACCACCTGCGCCGCCGCTTGCCGGTGGTGCCGGCGCGCTCCGAGTATTGCTGGGGGCACATCGAAGACACCGCGCACGCGCACATCGACGCGATGCAACACGGTGAGGCGGGCCAGAGCTACATCATCGCCGGACCGCGGCACACCCTGCGCCACGCCCTCGACCTCGCGTCGAAATACAGCGGCCGCGCGGCCCCGTTTGCGAGCGTGCCACCGTGGCTCATGCGCGGCCTGTCACGTGTGCTCGGCGGCGTGGAGCGCGTGGTGCCGTTACCGCCAGCGCTGTCGTCGGAGACGGTGCGGGTGGCGGCGGGAGCGACCTATCTGGGCTCGCACGACAAGGCCACACGGCAGTGGGGCTTCGCCCCGCGAGGCCTCGACGAGGGCCTGCGGCACCTCGTGGAACACGAGATGCGCGTGCTCGGCATGGACCCGCGCCCGTGACCTAGTCGCTGGCACGAGACGGGCCGCGGGCTCGCGCGAGCATGCCGCGCCGCAGGATGCCGGCGATGAGGCGCGTGGCGTCGGGCGTGGGGATGCCGAGTTGTCGCTCCACGCCGAAGAGCGCCTCTACCGAGAAGTAGTAGATGAAGACGCGCGTGGCGAAGAGCAGTGCGGCCGCGGCCGGCACGTCGTGGCGCAGGTGCTCGTCGAGCTGCAGACGATCGCGGTTGGCCACGGCGAACTGCTCGAAGCGGGCCGCCAGTTCGCTGTAGATAGCGCTGGATGTGGCGGCCATCGAACTCCACCGCGTCCACGTAGAAGAGCGCCACGTGCGAGCGCCAGCGCTCGAGCACCTCGCGCGCGGCGTCGGCCAGGCGTTCGAAGTCGTCGAACCGCGCGCTGTGGTCGAGCGCAACGTTGATGGGAAAGTCGGCCCGCCTGGTGATGGCGTAGAACTGCTCGAGCAGCGTCTGGAAGATGGCTTCCTTGTCGTGGAAGTGATGGTAGACGCTGCCGGTGGACACGCCGGCCTTGCCGGCGATGTCGCGCATGCTGGTGGCGCCGTAGCCGCGATGCGAGAACAGTTCGAGCGCGGCCTCGAGGATGGCCGTGCGGCTGCGTTCCGATCGTTCGCCTTGGTGCATGACGGCGCGTCCCAGATTACTTCAGGTGGCGCAGCCAGCGCGCGAACGCGCCGAAGGCCTGCCCCCGGTGGCTGACGGTGCCCTTCGCCTCGCCCGCTTCGGCCAGCGTGCAGCCCAGGGGCGGGTAGACGAAGATCGGGTCGTAGCCGAAGCCGCCGCTGCCCGCGGGCGCATGCGCGATGCGCCCCTCGACCACGCCGCGCGTCTCGAAGCGCACGGCGCCGCCCTCCACGGCGGCCAGCGCGCACACGAAGCGGGCGGTGCGCTGCGCGTCGGGCACCCCGTCGAGGCGTCGGAAGATGTCGGCGAAGCGCTCGCCGTAGGTGGCATGGGGCGACAGGTAGCGGGCCGACCGCACGCCGGGCTCACCGTGCAGGGCGTCGATCTCGAGGCCTGAGTCTTCCGACACGACAAGGCCCGCCCAGCCGGCGGCGTAGTAGTGGGCCTTCAGTCGCGCGTTGGCCTCGAAGGTGTCGCCGGTTTCCTCGGGCTCCGCCCGCGGCGGCAGATCGGCCAGGGTCAGGAGCTGCACGGGCACGTCGCGCAGCAAGGCGCGCACCTCGCGCACCTTGTTGGCGTTGGTGGTGGCCAGCAGCACCGGCCGCATCAGCGGCCCAGGATGGGCGCGCAGATGACGCGTTGCGCCGCGATCAGCTGGTCGATGCCCACGGCGGCCAGGTCGAGCAGACCAGTGAGCGCGGCCTGGTCGAACGGCTCGCTCTCGGCCGTGCCCTGCACCTCGACGAAGCGGCCGTCGCCGGTCTTCACCACGTTCATGTCCACGTCGGCCTTCGAGTCTTCCTCGTAGGCCAGGTCGAGCAGCGGCATGCCCGCGACGATGCCCACGCTGGTGGCGGCCACGTAGTCGTTCACCGGAATGGTGCGCCAGACCGCCGGTCTGCTTCAACTTGCCGAAGGCCAGCACCATCGCCACGAAGGCGCCGGTGATCGACGCCGTGCGCGTGCCGCCGTCGGCCTGGATCACGTCGCAGTCGAGCCAGATCGTGCGCTCGCCCAGGCGCTCCATGCGCACCACGGCGCGGCATCGAGCGGCCGATCAGCCGCTGAATCTCCATGGTGCGGCCGCCCACCTTGCCTTGCGAGGCTTCGCGCGTGGTGCGGGTGTTGGTGGCGCGCGGCAGCATGCCGTATTCCGCCGTGACCCAGCCCTTGCCCGTGCCACGCAGGAACGGCGGCACGCGGTCTTCCACCGAGGCGGTGCAGATCACTTTCGTGTGGCCCACTTCGATGAGCACCGAGCCTTCCGCGTGGGTCAGGTAGCCGGGGGTGATGGTGACGGGACGGAGGTCGCCGGGCGCGCGGTCGAATTGTCTGCTCATGGTGGATACGAATCAGTCCTTCATTCTTCCGCAAGGGCTCGCGCAAGTCCACATGACCCGCCAGCGTCTCCACCTCGCGTCCATCGATCAGGATCTGCACGCGGGCGACGGGCGAGAGATTGGTCGTGAGCACCGACACGATCGCGTAGGCGGCCAGCAGCTCGTTGTGCGAGCCGCCAGGCAGGCCCTTCACGAAGGCGCCGTCGAGATCGACGTAGGCGTCGTCGCGGCCCGGCAGGAACACGCCGCGCACGGTCACGTCCTTGGGCACGGCCCGCAGCAGCGGCGCGACCGGCTCGGTGCCGAGCTGTGCTTCGACGAGCGCGCGCGCCTGCGCCACGGGTGTGGCGCCCAGCGGCACGTCGTGCGGCACGCCCACCAGGCTCACGCCGTCTTCCGCCACGAAGTAGAGGGTGGCGGAGATGCGCGGGCCGATGGCCGACGCCGGCTCGGCCACGCGTGCGGGCGGCTCGGCGTCGGGCGTGGGCAGAGGCGAGCTGGCGGCCCAGCGCCGAGAAGAGGGCCACTCCCAGACCGAGCACCACGACGCCGACGGCTGCGATGACGAGCCAGCGGCGGCCGGTCATGGCGCGGGCTTCTCGCGCCGCTCGCGGAAGGTGTTGATGGCTTCGAAGATGGCCAGGGCCAGGCGGTCCTGATGCGTGCCCGACGCCAGCGCCTTCTCTTCCTCGGGATTGCGACAAGTAGCCGATCTCCACGAGTACCGCCGGCATGTTGGCACCGACCAGCACGCGGAACGGCGCTTGTTGCACCGGCCGCGGGCTCATCTCCACGCGCGACCTGAGCGCGGCTTCCACCAACGCGGCCAAGCCGGCCGAATCTTCGAGGTGCCGGAGCTGCGCCGTTTCCCACAAGATGAGTTCGATGGCGCGCGTGCCGCCCCCGAGCTGCGGCAACGCCTGGGCCGGGTCCTGCAGCCGACGCCGGGCTTCGAGATCCGCGCGGTCGACGCTCAGGTAGTAGACCTCGGCGCCCTTCACCGTGGACCGCACGGCCGCATTGGCGTGGATGCTGACGAACAGGTCGGCGCGGTTGTTGTTGGCGATGGCGGCGCGCGCGTCCTGGTCGAGCGTGCGGTCGTCGTCGCGCGTCATCACCACGCGCAGGCCGAGCCGGCTCTCGATGAGGGCCTTCACCTTGCGGCTCACCTGCAGCGTGACGTTCTTCTCGAGCGTGCCGCCCGGCCCCTCGGTGCCGTTGGCGTCGCCGCCGTGGCCCGGGATCGATGACCACCGTGCGCACGCCGCGTGCCGGCGGATCGAAGGGGAGCGAGGCTGGGTCGATCGCGCCGGCGGCGGGTGGCGTGGCCGTAGCCGCTGCTGGCGGCGGGGCGGGAGCTGCGGGCGTGAGGCTCTCGGCGCCAGCCGCCACGAGATCGATCACGAGACGGCTGGTGCCGGCGTCGATGGCCTGGGTGGCGGCGCGGTGCGACGCAAACCGCGGACCCACGACGAGCGTGAGGGTGGGCGCGCCGTCGGCCGCCCGGATGGCTTGCAGCAGCCCCTGCGCGGGCACGGTCGGGATGGCCGCATCTACCGCGTCGGCCGCGAACGTCACCGTGATCTGGCCGCCGGCCGAGGTGACCGTGGCTTCGGTGGCAGGGGACACCTCGAAGGTGACCTGGGCGGCGTTGGCGCCGAACTCACCGCGCGTGATCACCCGCGGCACGCGCAGGTCGCCGAGCACGAGCAGCCGTCCGGCCCGCCGGTACTCCAGGCGCTGATCGACCACCACGGCGAGCACGCGCGTGACGAACTCCGGCGTGACGAGCAGTCGCCCCTCCTGGCGCACGGGCGGCGCCGCCAGCGACACGAGCCGCCCCTGCACCGACGCTACGGTGCGGTCGGGCGTGAGCACGGCCGACCGCGCCGGCGTGCTCACCGTGGTGGCGCCGGTGACCCGGTCGTCGCGCACGGTGAGGCCGAAGGCCGCGGCCAGCTCGTCGAGGGACAGGTATTCGCCGCCGTTCACCACCACCACGGGCAGGGAGCGCCGGCCCTGCGCGCTCAGCAACGTGAGCGGCGATGGCGGCGACGACTGCGCGGGCAGCGTGGCGACGGCCACCGCGCAAGCCACGGCAACGCACACGGAAACGAACAGACGGCGCACGACGCCTCCATCATAACGAACCCGGGTAGAATCGTCGCGTCATGAGGAGATCAGGAATGGCGATGAGGTGGATGGCGGCGTGTCTGGTGGTGGCGGCCGGGCTGGCGCCGGGCGTGGCGATGGCGCAGGGCGCAAGTGCGGCGAACCCGCGGCCTGGTGTGCTCGACGTGTGGACCGCCGGCAAGACCGCGTTTGGCGTGTTCGTGCCCGACGAGAACCCGGCCCCGCGCGGCCCCAACCGCGGCCCGGCCGTGTACACGGTGGCTGGCGGTCAGGCGCTCGCGAAGAACCCGCTCCTCGACTTCGTGTTCCTCAATCTCGAAGGGCGCTACGACCGCGACGCCGTGATGGCCATCAGCGAGGGCCTGGGCAAGAAGGGCACGCCTGGCCGCAAGACCATGCTGGTGCGCATTCCCTCGATGGTCGACGCCGGACCGCAGGTGACGCTGCAGCGCATCAAGGAGATTCTGGCGATGGGCGCCGACGGCGTCACGTTGCCGCACGTCGAGTCGCTCGACCAGGGCCGGCAGGCCGTGAGCCTGTTTGCCGACGCGCGCGCCAATGTGTGGTCGCCGGCCAATCCGACCGGCACCGTCATTGCCATGCTGATGCTCGAGGACCCGGGCGCCATGGCGCAGTCACAGGCCATCGCCGACATCGGCGGCTACAGCGTGCTGGCGTGCGGCATCGGCAGTCTCACGGGCGCGCTCAAGGGCGATCGCGTGGCGGCCGAGAAGGGCAACCAGGAGCTGCTCACCGAGACCAAGCGGGTGAAGCTCGTGAACATGCTGACGGCCAACAAGGACGACGTGGCGCAGCGCGTGAAGGAAGGGTTCCTCGGGCTGCTCGTGCCGAACGACGAGGTCATCAAGGCCGGGCGCGCGGCCGCCGGGCGGTAGCGATTCGCCTCAGGGGCGGCGCGGGGCCCGGTCGACGCCGCTGCCCGATGCCCAGCCATGCATCAGTACATCGCGTGAAATACATGCGCGCAATGCATGAGGGGGGGCGTAGCATGCGTGATGGTCTCACGCTCGGGACCGTCGTTCACTCGTCTCGCCTGAGGGGCTGGCTCCCGGTTCCTCCAGGAGGGCAGCATGACGCGCCTCACACTCACCGCACTACTCGTTGCGCTCGCAGTCGGGCCCGCGCTGGGGCAAGCCCCGGCCGGCAGCGGCACCGGATCCTGGTACACGGCCACCACCTACAGCGTCAGGCCCGGGATGATGCCGGAGTTCCGGCAACTGATCATCAAGGAAACCAACCCGGCGGCGAAGAAGGGCGGCCTCACGGCTAGCCAGGTCTGGCGCTTCTCGACTGGCAACACCAATCGCGTGCTGCGCATCGTGCTGCACAACAGCCTGGCCGACCGAGACAGCCCGAGCGCGGTGCAGAAGGGCCTGGGCGATGTGGCCTTCACGGCGTACCAGAAGAAGGTCGGCACGCTCGTCGAGTCGATCAATACCTACATAGGGCAGCAGCGCCTCGACATGGGCTGGAATCCTGCCGGTAGCCCGGCGCCGAAGATGGCCGAACGGTATACGGTGCGCATCGCACCCGGACGCAATGCCGAGTACCCTGAAGTACGTGCAGGCGTTCCTCGAAGCCAGCAAGAAGTCGGGACATCGCCGCACGGCCGGACAGGTCGTCTTCGGCGGCCCGGTCGGCACGTTCGTGTCGAACACCTTCTACGCGAGCTACGCCGATCTCGAGAAGGGCCGGCCGCCCAACCGTGTGATGTCGGCGGCTGAACTCGCGGCCTTCAACGCGCTGAATCCACCGGGGCTGATCACGGTCGTGAGCCGCGACATCACGATCTACGACGGCGAGATGAGTGTGGTGGCCGCCGCGACCACGTCGTCGAAGTAGCGCGCCAGTCCTCCGGGGGCTGCGCGACGCGTTCCGTGCCGGCGCCAGGGTCTTCGACCGTGGCGCCGGTTCGCGTGTACGGGCTGTGACGCCTCGGTTGACCCTACGCTGCGAGGGTGGGATAATCCCACCATGATTGTGACGCTCGATGCCAAGCGGCGGTTGACCGTGCCGGCCAGCCTCGCGCCCGCGGCGCCCGGGGACTACTTCGACGCGCACTTCGACGCCGAGGAAGATGCGCTCGTCTTCCGGCGACTGGCGGGCAAGGAGGACTGGCTCGCGGTGCTGAAGGCCTGTCCCGTCAGTCCAGACGACGTGCCGCCGCGCCGCCGCGAGCCCGCCCGCCGCCGCCCGTTATGAGCTGGCTGCTCGACACCGACGTCATCTGCCAGCCAGCGAAGCGGCTCGGCGATGCGCGCGTCACGGCCTGGCTCGAACAGGAGCAGGCGCGCTGCTATACGAGCGCCGTGGTGCATCGCCCAGTTGGCCTACTGGGTTCGCACGAAAGAAGGGCGGCAACGCCAGGCGCTTCAGGCGTGGCTGACGCGGCTGGTGGACGCCATGCAGGGGCGCATTCACGGGTTCAACGTCTCGGTTGCCCACGTGTGGGCCGAGCAGGAGCGACTGCTCGACAACGCTGGCCAGCCCATGCCGGTCGAAGACAGCTACATTGCGGCTACCGCCAGACGCCACGGGCTCACGATCGTCACCGGCAACGACCGGGACTTCCGGCGTCCAGGCCTGAAGGTCTTCAACCCGTTCAAAGAGCTGCCGTAGGCACCACTCCGCCCGTATGATGCACGGGCATGGCGCTCACCCCCGGCACCCGTCTCGGCGTCTACGAGGTCACCGCGCCGCTCGGCGAAGGCGGCCCGCCTTCGCTCGCGCATGATTCAAGCGAGCTTCGGCGCGGTCTCGCCGTAGCCCAACGGGGCTCGACATGGTGAGTGGCGAAAGAATCGGGCCGTACACGATTGTCGGGAAGTTGGGCGAAGGCGGAATGGGGCAGGTGTGGCGGGCCACCGACACCACGCTGGGCCGTCAGGTGGCGATCAAGATTCTGCCGGACGCGTTCGCGTCCGACCCCGAGCGGTTGGCGCGCTTCGAGCGCGAGGCCAGGACGCTTGCGGCGCTGAATCATCCGCACATCGCCGCGATCTATGCCGTCGAGAAGTCCGGCCCTTCGACAGGCTCAGGGCGGGCGGAGATGTACGCGCTCGTGATGGAGCTCGTGGAGGGCGAAGATCTGTCGCAGCGCATCGCCCGCCTTCGCGCTCCGGGCGCTTCGGCGCGGCAGGCCCAAATGCCGCTCGACGAAGCACTGCCCATCGCCAGGCAGATCGCGGAGGCGCTCGAGGCCGCGCACGAGCAGGGGATCATCCACCGCGACCTGAAGCCCGCGAACATCAAGGTGCGCGCGGACGGCACGGTGAAGGTGCTCGACTTCGGCCTCGCCAAAGCGCTCGACGCGCATGCCGCGAGTGCGTCGGCGGACGAACTCGCCGACCATCACCACGCCCGCCATGACGCAGGCCGGCATGATCCTCGGCACCGCGGCCTACATGGCGCCCGAGCAGGCGCGCGGCAAGCCCGTGGACAAACGCGCCGACATCTGGGCGTTCGGCGTCGTGCTGTTCGAGATGCTCACGGGGACGCGCGCGTTCGACGGCGAGGACACGACCGAAGTGCTGGGCGCGGTCGTGCGCCTCGAGCCGAACTACAGCGCGCTGCCGGCAGACGTGCCCGCGCCGGTGCGCACGCTGCTGCAGAGTTGCCTGGTCAAGGATCCCCGGCGCCGCGTCGCCGACATCTCCACGGCGCTGTTCGTGCTCGACAAGGCCGCGAGCCTGGCGCCGCCGGCCGCGACATCCGTCACCGCCGCCCCGCCTGTCGCGCCTCGCACGGGCACGGCGTGGATCGTCGCCGCGGTCGCGGTGTTCGCCGCCGCCGCGCTCGCCGTTCCCGCGCTGCGGCATCTACGCGAGACGCCGCCGTCCGAGCCGCCGCTGATGCGCTTCACCATCCCCCTGCCAGACGGCATCGCGCTGACCAGCGCGCCGAGGATCTCGCCAGACGGCACGCGCGTGGTGCTTGCCGGGGCGGCGGTTGGCATCGGTGGCGGTGCGCTCTACGTGCGGCCGCTCGAGGCGCCTGGCCGCGCAGCGTCTCCCGGCGACCGAGGGGGCGACCGACCCGTTCTGGTCGCCCGACGGCAAGAGCCTCGGCTTCTTCGCGGACGGCAAGCTCAAGAAGATCGACGTCGCGGGCGGTCCTGCCGTGACGCTCTGCGACGCGCCGACGGGTCGGGGTGGCGCTTGGAGCCGAACGGGCGCGATCGTGTTCGCACCCAGCAACGAAGGCGGGCTGCAGCACGTGTCGGCCGCGGGCGGGACGCCGGCACCGGCCACGGTGCTCGACCCGGCAGCCCAGGAGCGCTCGCACCGTTGGCCGCAGTTCCTCCCCGATGGCGAGCACTTCTTGTACTTCAGCCAAGTCTCGGCGGCATCGGGCTCCGCCACGAACGGCATCTTCGTCACGTCGTTGGGTTCGAAGACGAGCACATCGCTCGTGTCAACCGACAGTCAAGCGGCGTACGCCTCTGGCGCGCTGCTGTTCATGCGCGGCACCACGTTGATGCGCCAGCCCTTCGAGACGACGGCGCTCCGATTGACGGGCGACCCCGCGTCCGTCGCAGAGGACATCACGAACCTCTTGTCAGAACGCCGCACTGTTTTCGGTGTCCGACACTGGGGTGTTGGTGTTCTCGACCAGGCGGGCCGCAATCGACCGTCGGCTGGTCTGGGTCGATCGCCGGGGCGGCGTCACGCCGTTGGGGCTGGCGAAGGGCGCCTACGACAGCCCGGCGCTCTCGCCCGACGGCCGGCAGATTGTCCTCGTCGTGCGCGACAACACCGGGGCCCACCTGTGGGTGTATGACATCGCCCGGGGGACGCTCGGCAAACGCACGTTCGACAGCAGCGACGACATCTTCCCCGTCTGGTCGCGCGACGGGACGTCTCTGATCTTCACGCGGAGGAGTCCGCTTCTTCCCTCATGCGGGTGCGGGCGGACGGGAGCGGCCCAGCGGAGCCGCTGGTCACCGCCGCGCAGCTGCCGGGCGGGCGCGTGGCCACGTCGTGGTCGCCCGACGGCCGGCTCCTGGCGATCCAGAGCGGCCCCGACGTGGTCGTGCGCGACACCGAGGGCGTCCTCCACCCCACGCTGACGACCGGCGCGACCGAGCGAGAGGCGCGGTTCGCTCCGGCCGGCCAGTGGTTCGCCTACCGATCGGACGAGACAGGACGGGACGAGGTCTACGTGCAGTCGTATCCCCCGGGGAACGGCAAGTGGCAGATCTCCACCGACGGCGGCGCCCAGCCGATGTGGGCCCCGAGCGGCCGGGAGATGTTCTATAAGAACGGCAACCGGATGATGGTGGTGGATGTCGAGCTGGGCACCAGTTTCAAGGCGAGCACGCCCCGGGTGCTGTTCGAGATGCCGCTGCCCGAGAGTACGCCAGGCGACCCGTCGCGGTACGGCGTCACGCCGGATGCGCAGCGCTTCCTCGTGCTGACGACGGCGGAGGGGGAGACGGGCGCGGCCGCGACCCCGCAGATTCAGGTCGTGCTCAACTACGCGCAAGCGCTGAAGCGCTGACGCTGACCTCAGCCCTCGAGCGCACGCATTCACCGGCCCGCTCGAAGCTCACGAGCGTGCGGATGAGCGAGTTGTAGCGCGAGTGCGCGGAATCGGTATCCGAGCGCGCCAACAGGGCGTAGAGCCGGTGCTCGGGCGACGGATCGCGCGGCGCGGCGGACCATTGCGGCGGAGGCTCCGACACGGCGAGACCCAGCCGGCGCAGTCGCGGCTCGCCGATGAGGACGAGAAGTGCCGCCTCAGTTTCGTGCCCGGCCGCGATGTCGCGCAGGCCCTGCGCGACGAGGTCAGCTCCAGGCAAGCCGGTGGTGTCCACGGCCGCAGTATAGCGAATGGACTTCCGCCCCGGTCAGCGCCGCACGAACTTCTGCACGCGCCGCCCGGTGCCCACTTCTGCCGTGTAGAGATCGCCGCGCGAATCCACCGCGAGCGCATGCAGGAAGATGAACTGGCCGGCGTAGCGGCCGATGCGACCGACGCTGCTCACCTCGGTGAGCGTCGCGCGGTCGTAGATGCGCACCTTGCCGTTGCCGGCATCCGCCAGATACAGGTAGCGCTGCGCCGCATCCGGCGAGAAGCCCACCGCGAACGACGTGCCCAGCAGCTTGGTCGTGCGTTCGATGAAGATCTCGCGCTCGTAGACGCCGGCCGTCGTGAACACCTGCATGCGGTTGTTGCGGCGGTCGTTTACGTAGACCTTGCCGTCGTTCGACACGCGGATGCCGTGCACGAGATTGAACTGTGCCGGCGGCGGCCCGTCGTAGCTCATGGCCTTCGACGCGGCGTCGTCAGGCGGCTTGCCGTAGGCGCCCCACATCCGTTTGAAGGCGCCGGTGTCGGCGTCGTAGACGATCACGCGGCGATTGACGTAGCCGTCGGCCACGTAGAGCTCGTTGGTCTTCGGGTCGACGTAGACGTCGGCGGCGTTGTTCACGTTGGCCGTGTCGAGCGACCCCTGGCTCATGCCGCGCTTGCCGATCTGCAGCAGGAAGCGGCCGTCGCTCGTGAACTTCAGGATCATGTTCTCTTTGCCGTCGCGCAAACGCGGGCCCCCGGCCGACGTGATCCACACGTTGCGCTTGTGGTCCACGTGGATGGCGTGTTCGTCTTCGGGCCATTCGTAGCCCGCGCCGGGGCCGCCCCAGCCGCGCAGATACCGCCCGGCGGCATCGAACTCGAGCACCGGCGGCGCCGCCGTGCAGCACGCGGCTTCGGGGTTCTGCGCCTTCTCGTCGTCGGTCAGCGACCAGGGGCGATGCAGCACCCACACATGG
This sequence comes from uncultured Acidobacteriota bacterium, assembly GCA_963814395.1. Taxonomy (GTDB): domain Bacteria; phylum Acidobacteriota; class Vicinamibacteria; order Vicinamibacterales; family UBA2999; genus CADEFD01. The sequence goes on along the minus strand of CAWFCS010000006.1, from coordinate 254,635 downwards.
TCGCTCGCGTCCACGGCCACGCCCGTGACCTGACCCAACGTCCACTGCGCCGGCAGCGTGGGCCAGCGCGGGTCCACGGCGAAGACCGGCGGCGCGGGAGCGGTCTGCGCCGACGCTCCTGCCACGCGCGTCACCGCGCGTTCGGCCACACCCAGCACCAGCAGCGCGCCGAGCGCGCCCATCACCACCAGCGGTCGTGTCATCGCGACTCCTCGAGCGATCTTGTGAACCAGGTGGCGCGGCTACGCCGCTTCGTGATCTTCGGCCACCGTGCGATTGCGCCCGGCGGCCTTGGCGGCATACAAACGGCGGTCGGCCACATCGAGCAGCGCGCGCGTGGTGCCATCCTGCGGCATGCTGGCGGCGCCCACGCTGGCCGACAGGCGGGGGATGCGCGCATCGGCGTGCAGGGCCGCCCGCCAGGCGTCGAGCCGCGCCACGGCGCTCGCGTGATCCACCCGCAGGATCACCGCGAACTCCTCGCCGCCGTAGCGCGCGATGATGTCCTCGTCGCGGAACGACTCGCGCAACCGGCTCGCCGCGAAGCGCAGGGCCTCGTCGCCGGCCGCGTGGCCATAGCGATCGTTCACCGACTTGAAGTCGTCGAGGTCGATGATCGCGACCGTGAACGGCCGATCTGCGCGCTGCTCGGCGAGCAGCCGGGCGAAGCTCTCGTCGAAGTAGCCACGGTTGAACAGGCCCGTGAGCTGGTCGCGCATCGAGCCGAGCCAGAAGGCGCGCGAGCGCACCACCACCGCCGCATGGATGATCGTGGCCACGGCGATGAGCTGCAGACGGCTGGCCTGTGAATCCCACTGGAACGTGCCGTAGACCTCGGACACGGTCCACGCCGACGGCTCCCGCAGGCCCACCCAGGTGACGATGGCGGCATATTGAAGCAACGCCGCGCCGCCAGCGGCCAGACACACGCGCGGGTCGTAGCGCAGGCCGGTGCCGGCCAGCGCCACGAAGTACATCGTGTAGTGCACCAGGCTGTTGCTCGCCACGATCGGCCGGCCGGCGACGATGAAGCTCACGAACCCGAGCGAGATGATCGCGATGTCGAACTGGCTGGTGGCCACGCCCAGCCAGGCGGGTGGCGCGGGGCGGGCCGCCAGGCGCTCGAACCACACCGCGAAGCCCAGGGCCACGCAGATCGAGGCGAGCCCGAGCCAGTTCTCGACCTGCTGGGGATTGGCGAGCGAGGTCGTGATCGGCACGAGCGACAGCAGGGCGAGCAGGCCCAGCCGGAACTGGGCGACGAACAGGTCGCCCGATCGGCTGAGATCCCGGCTGATGGGGTCGCCCCATCCCGCCACCGCGCGTGTGATCCGAAAGTAGACGCTCACGAAGAGACCCCCGAGGGGTATGCGACGCCGGGCTCAGTATCCCATCGCGTAGCCGGTACGCCGGGGATCGGCGCCAGCCGTCATCGCGCCGGTCTTCTGGTCGATGCGAATGACCTGCATGCTGCCCAGACTGCCCCAGCCGGGCAGCACCTGCACGGTGTGGCCCATGGCCGTGAGCGCGCTGATGGTGGCGGCCGGCACCCGGCCTTCGATCTGCACGGTGATGGCGGCGCCGGGTTTGTAGAAGTTGGGTTCGGCGTTGAGCACCAGGCGCGGCGCCTCGATGGCGGCCTGCACCGGCATCTCGAAGTCCACCAGGTTGAGCAGCACCTGGAACTCGGTCTGGCCGATCGTCTCGCCGCCGGGCGTGCCGAAGACGTAGGCCAGCTTGCCGTCCTTGAGCACGATCACCGGCGAGTTGTTGAGAATCGGAATCTTGCCGGCGCCCACGTAGTTGGCGTCGGTGGGGTAGGGCGAGGTGGAGCCGAGGCGCATGCCGTTGTTCAGCAGCAGCCCGGTGTTGCCGACCACGACGTTGCTGCCGAAGAGGCCGCCCAGGGTGGGCGTGACGCCGACGGCATTGCCGAAGCGGTCGAGCACCGAGAACGACGTGGTGTGCTGTTCGGGGTCGTAGTTCTCGTCGAAGGCCGGACCGCCCGCCCGAGCCGAGGTAGCGGGGCTGCCCTCGGGCGTGCCGGGTTCCGGATAGGCGATGGCCTTGGTAGGGTCGAAGAGCGCGCGGCGCGCCGTCGTGAATTCGCGCGACATCAGGCCGGCGGTGGGCACGCGCGTGAACGCCGGGTCGGCGACGTACTTGTAGATGTCGGCCTTCGAGATCTTGATCGACTCGATCACCGCGTGCAGCGTGGCTGGCGACAGGGGGCCGGCCGTCTTCAGGTCGACACCCTCGATCAGGTTGGCGCCCATCAGCACTTCGAAGCCGCCGCGCGACGTGGCCGGATTGCTGTAGACGTCGTGGCCGCGGTAGACGGTGTGGAGCGGCTCGGTCCACTGCGGCGAGTAGGCCGCCAGATCCGCGGCCGTGAGCACGCCGCCGTTGCTCCTTGAAGAAGCGCTCGAACTCCTGCGCGATGTCGCCTTTGTAGAAGCGGTCGTAGGCGGCGCGGATCGCGGCTTCGCGCGTGGCGCCCTTGGCCTTGGCCTGCGCCTCGGCCTCGACCAGCTTGCGCAGCGTGGCGGCGTAGTCGGGATTCTTCAGCAGGTCGCCGGCCTCGAGCGCCTTGCCGCCGGGCATGAAGATCTTGGCGCTGGTGGGGTAGCGCGAGAGGTTCTTGACGCCGCGCGCGATCGACTGCGCGAGCAACGGGTCGATGGGGTAGCCGTGTTCGGCGTAGTCGATGGCCGGCGCAAACACCTCGGCCAGGGTCATGGTGCCGAATCGCTCGATGATCGACAGGTAGCCGCCGATGTTGCCCGGGGCGATGCCCGCCTTCATGCCCGCATTGAGCATGTCGGGTGTCATCTCGGCGGGCACGAGCTTCTTGGGCGCAGCCCCGGCCATCGAGACCGACCACACCTTGCCGGTGGCCTTGTGGAACACCGTCATGAAGCCGTTGCCGCCGATGCCGTTCATCTCGGGTTCGCCGAGCGCCGACATCGCGCCCACGGCGGCCACCGCGTCGAAGGCGTTGCCGCCCTTCAGCAGGATCTGCAGACCCGCCGACGAGGTGATGGGATGCCCGCTCGTGACCAGGCCCTGGCGGCCGGCCACCGCCGGACGCGCCAGCTGCGTGCGGCTCGATGCCGGGGCCTCGGCGGCCTGCTGCTGCGCCACGACGAGCGCGGTGCTGGCCGCAAGGACGAGTGCTGACACCGCAAGCAGGGCACGAGTACGCATCAGAGGCCTCCCGGAGGGAAAACGAGTGTGTAGAGTATAGGAGCAACACGCGCCGGATGACGTCGGTTCGCGGCGCCGTGTGTCATGGTGCGAATGCTGCGTTCTGCTGATGAGCCGCTGCGTTTCTCCCTGCTCTCGGTCCGTGCCTTGCCGGTGCGCGGCGCGAGCGGCGTCACTGGGTCGCGTGCCGGGCTGCTCATCGTGGAAGACGACCTCGGCATCTATCGGCTTGTCGGGCAGACGGCCACGCTGTGGGCCGGCCCCGATCTGCATCCCGAACTCGGCGACCTCGAAGGCATCGCCGCCAACGAGCGCGGCGACACGGTGTGGGCGGTGGCGGAAGACAGCGGCGTGCTCGTGGAACTGGCGCTTGGCTCACGTGGTCCCACCGTGCGGCGCACTGGCCGCTTGCGGCGACCAGGGTCACGCGCCAACAAAGGCTTCGAGGGCGTGGCGTTCCTGCCGGCCCGGCACTCGAGCGCGCGCCGCGACGCGCTGGTGGCGGTGCACGAACACAAGCCGCGCCGCGTGTGTCTGTTCTCGCTGCCCGATCTGCGCCAGACCCACGACCTCAGGCTGCCGCCCGAGGCCAAAGACGTGCTCGACGACCTGGCCGACGTGGCAGTCGATCCGGTCACGGGTCTGCTGGTGCTGTTGTCGGAGGTCAGCCGCCGGCTCGCCGTGATGCGGCTCGAGGGCGACGACCTCCAGTTCGTGTCCATGTTCGACCTGCCACTTCCGGGCAAGGAGCGGCCCGAAGGCCTGGCCTATCTGAGCCGGAGCCGGCTGGCGATCGTCACCGAAGGCCCCGCCCGCTTGCTCGAGCTGCGCGTGACGAGAACGCGCCGCACCCGGGTGTAAGCTACCCGATGGCGCCGCGGCAGGCCGCAGTCGCCACCGGGCACGTCATTCTGGAGGACACCATGGTTCGTGTACGCACGGCGTCGGCGATTGTGATGGCGGCAGCAGCGATGTTCTACGTGTCGGCGCGGCCGGCCACCCAACAGTTCGGGTCGATCACCTTTCCCACCTCCGGAGCACCCGCGGCGCAGACGGCCTTCCTCACCGGCGTGAAAGCCCTGCACAACTTTCAGTTCGACGAGGCCGCCGTGGCGTTCAAGGAGGCGCAGGCGGCCGATGCTCAGTTCGCCATGGCGTATTGGGGTGAGGCCATGAGCCACAACCACCCGCTCTGGGCGCAGCAGGATCTCGCCAAGGCCAAGGAGGCGCTCGATCGCCTCGCCCCCACGCACGAGGCCCGGCTGGCCAAGGCGAAACTGCCGAAGGAGAAGGCGTTCCTCGAGGCGCAGCACGTGCTGTACTTCAGCCCCGGCGACAAGCTGGCGCGCGACCTCGCCTACTCGAACGTGATGGCGAAGCTGTACGAGCAGTATCCCGACGACCACGAGGTGGGCACGTTCTACGCACTGTCACTGCTCGGCAGCGTGCGTCCAGGCGATGCCGGCTACCGCCGCCAGGCCCTGGCCGCCTCGATTGCCGAGAAGCTCTTCAAGGCGAATCCCAACCACCCCGGTGCCGCGCACTTCATCATCCACGCCTTCGATGATCCCGATCACGCGCCGCTCGCCCTCGACGCCGCCAACGCCTACGCCAAGATCGCGCCGTCGGCCGCCCACGCCCTGCACATGCCGTCGCACATCTATGTGCAGCGCGGCATGTGGGAGCAGGTGAAGCAGTCGAACATCGTGGCCTACAAGGCGGCCGTCGACCTGAACGCCAAGATGAAGCTGGCCGAGGGCCGCGAAGACTTCCACACGCTGGGCTGGCTCGGCTACGCGCACCAGATGCTCGGCAGCTTCGACGAGTCGAAGAAGACCGTCGACCAGGCCAAGGCCGCCGCCGACAGGAATCCCACCAACGCCGGCATTCGCGATGGCTACATGAGCATGCGTGCGCGCCACATCCAGGAATCGGGGCAGTGGGAGAAGCTCGCCCTGCCGGCCGCCGCGCCCGCGCCGGCCGGTGACCACGCCGCCATGCCGGGCATGAACATGGGACCGCCGCAAGGCTCGGCCACGTGGATCTACATCGTAGGCGTGAGCGCGGCGAAGCTCGGTGACATGGCGACGGCCGATGCGGCCGAGGCGCAGCTCAAGGGGATCCGCGAGCGCGCGCAGGGCGGCCCGAATGCCTACGCCGTGCGGCCGCACGCCGTGCGCGAGAAGGAACTCGGCGCCATCATCCGTTGGGCCAAGGGCCAGAAGGAAGAAGCCCTGGCGCTGGCCAAGGAGGCCGTCGACGTCGAGAAGACGATGGAGGCGCCCTCCGGTCCGCCCGATCCAATCAAGCCGGCGTTCGAACTCTACGGCGAACTGCTTGCCGACGCTGGGCGCCACAAGGAGGCCGCGGCGGCCTTCGAGCAGTCGCTCCTGCGCACGCCCAACCGCACGCCCTCGGTGAAGGGCCTCGCCGCAGTGACGGCGAAGCTGAAGAGTTCGATGAACTAATGATGGGTTCTAGGGGCTGGGGGCTGGGGCGTGCCGACGTCCCGCGGTCAAGGAGGGGGTCCTTCGTTATCCGCATGAAGAGACGTGTCTTCTCGTAGCGTGACTGTGGCACGCCCAAGCCCCCAGTCCCTAGTCCCCAGTCCCTGATGCATTACGATGCGTGGCATGTCACCACAGGGTGTGTGCCACGCATTTGTCGTTCTGGGGCTGTTGAGTTCTGTCCGCGTGTGCGCCGGCCCCTGTGCCGCCGCCCACCGCCGAGCGGTTCGAGGTGTTCGTCGACGCGTTCCTGACGCACTTCGCCGAACGCCATCCGTCGATTGCCGCCGGCAACGGCCTGCACATGTTCGACGATCGCCTCGAAGACTGTCAGCGCGTCGGCGGTGGCGGCTGAGATCGCAGAGTGGAAAGGCCTGCGCACGCGCCTGTTGGCGATTCCGGTCGAGCCGCTCACGCCGGATGAGCGCGTCGATCACCGGATCGTGGCGGGCCTCATCGACGCCTGGCTGCTCGACCTCGAGGGCAACCGCAACTGGCAGAAGAACCTGATGATCTACGCCTCGGCGGTGTCCGACGGCGTGCACAACCTGATGACCATGGAGTCGTCACCGCGCCGACGTGCGGGCGCAGCGCATCATCGCCAAGCTGCGCGGCGTGCCGGCGCTGCTGGCGGCGGCGCGCGCCAACATCACGGCGCCGCCGAAGGTGATGGCCGAGCGCGGCGTGCGCATGTTGAAGGGCGCCTCGGGCATGCTGACGGCCGATGTGCCGCTCGCGTTCGCTGGATCTGAGCGACACGACCCTCAAGGGCGGGCTCCTGGCCGCCACGGCCTCGGCGGCCAGGGAAATCGACACGTTCGTGACGTGGTTCGAGCAGGAGCGCCTGCCTACGGCCAACGCGCCGTACGCGGTGGGGAAGGCCAATCTCGAAGCGCGGTATCGGGCGGAGGAACTGATCGACCTGCCGGCCGACCAGCTCCTGGCGATCGGCGAACGCGAGCTGGCGGCCAACGAGGCTGCCTTCGTTGCCGCGGCGGCGCAGGTCGACAAGACACGGCCCGCGCTGGCGGTGTGGAAGGAGGTGCTGGCGAACCATCCCGTTCGCGGCGCGCTCGTGCCCGCCGCACAGAAGGCGGTGGATGAACTGCAGGCCTTCGTCGTCGCCAAGCAGCTCGTCACGCTGCCGCCGTCGGAACGTGTCATCGTCGCCGCCGCGCCGCCCTTCGACCTGGGCTTGGCGTCGATGCACTCGTCGCCGCCGCTCGAACTCACGCCGGTGAAGAGCTACTTCTACGTGACCGACGCGCAGGCCAGCTGGGATGCGGCGCGCCAGGACGCGTGGCTGCAGAAGTTCAATATCCCGACGCTCACCGTGATCAGCGCCCACGAAGTGATGCCCGGCCACTACGTGCACAGCGTGTTCATGCGCAAGACGCCAGGCAAGATCCGCCGCATCTGGATCGGCTTGAATCCGTTCCCGCAGCCGTCTTCCGGCCAGGACGGCTGGGCGCACTACGCCGAGCAGATGATGCTCGACCAGGGCTTCCGCGCCGACGACCCGCGCTACCGGATGGCGCAGGTGAGCGAAGCGCTCACGCGCATCTGCCGGCTCATCTCGGGCATCCAGCAGCACGCCGGCACGTGGACCGTCGATCAGGCCGCTGAGCTCTTCGAAACGCGCGCGCACCTGCCCGCGCCGGCGGCGCGGCAGGAGGCCGAGCGCGCCACCTACGACCCGACCTACGGCGGCTATTTCCTGGGCAAGCTGGCCATGCTGAAGCTGCGCGCCGACGTGCAGGCCGCCCGCGGCGCCGCCTTCGACCTGCGCCAGTTCCACGAGCAGGTGATGAGCAACGGCATCGCGCCGCTGTGGGCCCACCGCCAGCTGTTGCTCCCGGGCGACACGTCGCCCCTGCTGCAGTAGCGGACAGCTGGACAGCGGGCAGGAGCCTTGGCATGCCCTAGCCCCAGTCCCCAGCCCTAGAACCTCTTCGTGTAAACCACCTTGGCCGCGCCGCGCCGGTCGAGCGTACGGAAGCGCTGGTTGGGGTCGAGGCGGTCGTCGATCCAGTTGTGCGTGTAGATCAGGAACACGTCGTTGCCTGGCTGCACGATCCAGCGGAAGCGCGACTGCCAGCCGAGCCCGCGGCTCACCGAGTCGTACTGCACGTTGTTCACCAGATACATGAACGGGCTGAACTGCGTGTCGATGATGGCGCGGTGCAGGCGCGTCGAGAACGTGCCCTCGGTGAGCGCCACGCGGTTCCACTCGTTGGTCAGGTTGATGGTCACGCCGGGTCGCGGCCGGATGCCGATGTCGAAGGCGAGCTCGCGGCGCGTGCCCGAGAGGAAACCGCCCCACTCCACGCGCGGCCGCACGGCCACCAGGCGCTGGTTGGCCGTGTTGATGCGACACGCTGTAGCGGGTGAACGTGTAGTCGCGGCCCGCCGGCAGCGTGATGCCGCTGCTGATCGTGAAGTCGTCCTGCAGCCGTTCGTAGGACGGGCTGACGTTCACCTCGACGTTGTCGCCGCTGTGCATCTCGACGCGGCCCAGGCGCACGTTGATCTCGCGCGTCACCCACCGGTTGTTCATGTCGGTGATGAGGTCGGTGCCGACGCCCAAGCCGTAGCGGCGGACGCGCGGGTGCCGCACCACCGGCCGCCGCATGTAGAAGAGAAACGGAAACGCGTTGCGGAAGCCGCGTCGCGGCGTGAAGCCGACGGCCGGGTCGAACTGCTTCTCGCACCACGTTGAACCCGCCGCCGCCCTCCCAGATGTCGTTGAGGTAGCTCGACGTAGCCGCTGCCGAACGACATGTTCTGGCCGGTGCCGCCGCGGGTGGAGGCGTGCAGCAGGTAGGCCGAGCGCCTCGAGGTTCTTGTTGCCCGAGGAAGGAGCGGGTGGCCAGGCGGACGTCGAGCCCGAGGGTGTGGCGCGCGTCTGGCGCGTCGTGGTCCGCGCGTGGCCCGGCCCGTGTAGAGCGCGCCGACGTAGGACTGCTGCAGCATGCGGCGCCGCGCGCGCAGCACCAGGAAGTCCTCGCCGAGCGCGCCTTCGTCTTCGCCCGTGCGCACGTACAAGGCGCCGACGTCCTGGCGCCCGGCCTGGCCGGTCACCTTGCTGCCGATGTCGATGCGCTGCGGCTGGCCGCGCGCGTCCAGGCCGATGCGGCGCGAGAAGAAGGCGCGGTTGGCGAAATCGAAGAAGGTGGCGCCGTCGAGGAAGAAGGTGCGGCGTTCGGGCAGGAACAGCGGGAACCGGGTCAGGTTGACCAGCCGCTGGTCGACCTCGGTCTCGGCGAAGTCGGTGTTGACCGTGGCCACGCCGCGCAGGCTGGGCGTGAAGTTGTAGGTCACCTCGCCGCCCGACGTTGGCTTCGCCGTTCCTGGCCACGGCTGGCGACCGGCCGGGCGCGTCGGCGAGGTTGCCAGAGGCATACGGCTTCAGCTCGAGGCCGAGACCTTGCGTGACGTCCTTCAGGCCGACGAGCAGTCCCGCGGTGGCCATGCGCCTGCAGGCCCTGGTTGCGCTGATGGCCGGTCCACAGCAGCTCCTCGTTCTTGCGACGCACGGTGCGCTGGAAGTTGATGCCCCACGCCGGCGCGTTCGGATCGAAGGCGAGGGTGCGGAACGGGATGTCGATCTCGACCACCCAGCCGATCTCGCTCTGCAGCACCCGGGCGTTCCAGATGCCGTCCCATTCGCGGGTGTTGGAGCCGCCCGGACCCATGAGCGCGTCGGCCATCAGTCCGGCCGGGTTCATCTCGAAGAAGTAGCCGGTCTGCTGGTTCAGGAACGTGTCCATGGTCCACATGAACCGGTCGTCGGCGCTCAGGAACTCGTCGCGCTTGCGGGTGTTGCCCTTGAGCTTGTCGGGCTCCGAGTCGAACATGCGTGGCGCCGATGTAGAGGTGGTCGCGGTTGAAGACGATGCGAATCTCGGTGCGTTCGGTCGGCGTGCCGCCGAGCACCGGATCCTGCATGACGAACTCGCCGCCGTGCTGAGCACGGCCCCACGCCGGCTCGTCGAGCACGCCGTCGAGCTCGATGCGCTCGTCATCGCGCATGCGCTCGGCCGTCATCGTGCGCCGTCCCGAGTTCATGACGTCGGACACCTGAGCGCCGGCCGCGGTCGCGAGCAGGAACACGCCGGCGGCCACGCCGAGGGGCAGATGGAACTCAGTCACGATGCGCATGCGCCCCATAGAATACCGGGCCCGCTTGCGCCGCGCCGAAGACAACTCGTGACAGACGCGGGCGGAGCCTGCGCCGCCGCACCCGCTAGCGTGCGCCGCGCGCCTGGGCGATGAGGTCGGCGAGCTTCTGCCGCTGCTGCCCGGCGTCGTCGAAATTCGCGTCGGCGAGCCACGTCTGATACGCCGCCTCGACCGGCGGGAACTCGCGGTCGAGAATCGAATACCACGCCGTGTCGCGGCTGCGGCCCTTGTAGATCGTGGCTTGGCGGAAGAGGCCTTCGTAGGTGAAGCCGAACCGCTCGGCCGCCAGGCGTGACGGCTCGTTCAGCGCGTCGCACTTCCATTCGTAGCGGCGATAGCCGAGCTCGAAGGCGTGTCGCATCATCTGGTACATCACGTCGGTGGCCATGCGGCTGCGCTGCGCCAGCGGCGAGAAGTTGATGTGGCCCACCTCGATCGATCCGGCCGCCGGATCGATGCGCAGATAGGCGGCCACGCCGATCGGGCGATCCTGCGCGCGGTCGATGATGGTGTAGAAGAGCGGGTCGTCGCCCGCCGCCATCTTCCGGAGCCACGCGTCGTAGTCGGCAAACGCCGCAAACGGACCCACCGGCAGGTAGGTCCAGTTGCGGCCGTCGGTGTCGAGGGCATTGGCCTCGAAGAGCGCGCGGCCGTGCGCCTCGGGGTCGAGCGGCACCAGGCGCGCCCACGCGCCGTCGATCGGCGTACGCGTGGGGCGGGGCGGCGCCTGCCAGCCCGTCGAGGGCCTCGCCGATCGGCTGGCCGAGGGCATTCAGTCTGGGCATCGGCAGACGCCGCTACTTCCGCAAGGCCGAGTTGAAAAGCGCGATGGTGCGCGACCACGCCAGCGCCGCCGCCTCTTTGTTGTAGCGCGGCGTCGTGTCGTTGTTGAAGCCGTGCTCGGTGCCCGGATACATGAACATCTGATACTTCACGCCGGCGGCCTTGAGGGCCGTCTCGTAGGCTGGGCCACGACGCGTTGACCCGTTCGTCGTTGCCGGCGTAGTTGATGAGCACCTGCGCCTTGATCTTCGGCACGTCCTCGGCCGCGGCGGGGCCGCCGTAGAACGGCACGGCCGCCAGCACCTCGGGCACGCGCGTGGCCAGGAAGTTGGCGATGCCGCCGCCGTAGCAGAAGCCCACGGTGCCGATGCGGCCGGTGCACTCGGCGTGGTTCTTCAGGAAGTTGGCCGAGGCCACCATGTCCTCGCGCGTCTTCGGCTGCTCGAGCTTGCCGAAGAGCGCGCGCGCTTCGTCTTCGCCCCCGGCGGGGTAGCCGCCGAGCGGCGTCAGTGCGTCGGGCGCGAACGCCACGAAGTTGTCGAGGGCGATGCGGCGGGTGATGTCCTCGATGTGCGGGTTCAGGCCGCGATTCTCGTGCACCACCACCACGCCGGGCAGCTTGCCGGCGGCCTTGGCCGGCCGCACCAGATAGCCGCGGATCTTGCCGTAACCCTGCGGCGAGGGCACCTCGACGAACTCCGCCTTGAGCCGCGCGTCGTCCTTGGCCACCTGCTGGGCCTCCGCGAACTTCGGGCTGAGCTGCTCGAGCAGCATCGCGGCGGTCACGCTGCCGACGGCGTATTTCGTGGCCTTGTCGAGGAAGCCGCGCCGGTCGAGCGCGCCGTGCACGTAGGCATCGAACAGGATCAGCACTTCGGGATCGAAATCAGCGGCGGTCTTCATGGCCATGGCACATCCTCCGGGGGGCTGAGCATACCGAGAGCGCTTGCCGGGCCGCAAGCGCCGCGGTATACACTCAGGTGCCGTCCTGCTCCGGGCGGTCCACGTCCGATGCCGCCGCCCCTCACCCTCGCCTTCCTCGGTTGCGGCTTCATCACGCGCGTGCACAGCGGCCATCTGCGCGCGCTGGGCGGTGCCATCCGGCCGCGCTACGCCAGCCGCGAGCTGAGCAAGGCGCAGTCCTTCCAGCGGGAATTCGGCGGCGATGCCGCCTACGGCAGCTATGCCGCGGCGCTGGCCGACCCGGCGGTGGACGCGGTCGTCGTGGCGGTGCCGCCGCTCTATCACCGCGAGCTCACCCTAGCGGCGCTGGCCGCGGGGAAGCACGTGCTGGTCGAGAAGCCGGCCTTTCCGGCCCTGGCCGACTTCGAGGCGGTGCGTGCCGCTCGCGACGACGCCGGCCGGGTCGTGCTCGTGGGCGAGAACGATCACTACAAGCCGCTCGTCGTCAGCCTGCGGCGGCTGCTCGGCGAAGGGCACATCGGCGAGATGGTGTTCGCGCACTTCACGACCATCGCGCACCGGCTGAAGGGCGCCGACGACTGGCGCAACGACGAGGCGATGGCCGGCGGCGATGCCTTCTTCGAGGAGGGCATCCACTGGCTGCACATCGCCGGCAGCCTGGGGCCGCGTCTCGTGTCGGCCCGCGGCTACCGGCCGTCGATCTCGCGCGAGGGGCCCGACCGTCGGGCCAAGAGCATGATGGTCGCCTTCGAGTACGACAACCAGGCCGTCGGGTCGCTCTACTACTCGCGCGAGGTGCCGTCGCTCTTTCGCGGCCTGCGCCTGTCGAAGCTGTTCGGGCGAAAGGGCGTGATCACCTTCGAATCGAATGGCGTGTTCGTGCTCACCCGTGGGTCGGGGCTGCCGCGTCTGCACTTTCCGGGCTTCCGCGACATCCGCGGCTACCAGGCCATGTATCGCGACTTCGCCGCGGCCATCGCGCGCCGGGCGCGCGCCCGAGATGAGTCTCGAGCGGGCCATCGACGATCAGCGGCTGATGGAACAGATCTACGCGGGCCTGGGCGCAGCCGGCACGGCGGTCCGGGCGTGACGGCACACGGCTACGACGTCGTCATCATCGGCTCCGGGGCGGGCGGCGGCACGGTGGCGCACGCGCTCGCGCCGAGCGGCGCGCGCATCCTGATGCTGGAGCGGGGCGAGGCCGTGCCGCGCGAAGCCGAGAACTGGAGCCCGGCCGCGGTGTGGCGCGATCTGCGGTATCGCGCAGCGGACCGGTGGTTCGACGAGCGGGGCGAGGCGTTCACGCCCTACACGCACTACTGCGTGGGTGGGAACACCAAGTTCTGGGGCAGCGTGCTCTATCGCCTGCGCCGCGAAGACTTCGGCGAGCTGCAGCACCGCGACGGCGTGTCGCCGGCCTGGCCGATCGACTACGACACGCTCGCGCCCTACTACGACCGCGCCGAAGCGCTCTTCGGCGTGCGCGGTGCAGGCGGGCGTCGATCCCACTGAGCCTCCGCGCGGGCCCTTTCCGCATCCACCGGTGCCGCACGCCCCGGGCGTGCAGGCCCTCGTGGACGACCTGCGCGCCTTGGGGCTGCACCCGTCGCCTCTGCCGCTCGGGGTGCTCGACCCGGGCGGTACCACCGGGTGCGTGCTGTGCAACACCTGCAACTCGTTTCCCTGCCGCCTGGGCGCGAAGAGCGATGCCGAGGTGTGCTGCGTCGAGCCGGCGGTGCGGCACGCCAACGTGGAGCTATGGACGGGCAGCCTGGCGCAGCGACTCATCACCGATCCGTCCGGCCGGCGCGTGACCGCGGTGGAGGTGGAGCGCGACGGCGCGCTCGTGCGCGTCGAGGCCGGGCTCGTGGTCGTGTCGTGCGGCGCCGCCAACTCCGCCGCGCTGCTGCTGCGGTCCGCCACCGACCGCCATCCCGACGGGCTCGCCAACTCGTCGGGCCTCGTCGGCCGGCGCTACATGGCGCACCTGGCCACCATGATGCAGGGGTTCCACCCCTTTCGCCGCAACGACACCGTGTTCCAGAAGACGGTGGCGATCAACGACTACTACTTCGACGGACCGGGCACGGCCCATCCCCTCGGGCACATTCAGTCACAGGGCCGCACCCACGGCATCATGGCCAAGGTGGTGGGCGACGCGCATCATCCCCGGCATTCCGCTGGCGGCCTACGACGCCTGGGTGGCGCGCGGCGTCGACTGGCTGGCCATGTCGGAAGATCTGCCCAATCCAGAGAACCGCGTGCGGCTGGGGGCCGGCGGCCGGCTCGAGCTGCACTACACGCCCAACAACGTCGCGGCGCACGATCACCTCGTGGACGAAGCCAAGCGCATGCTGAAGCGCCTGGGCTTCTGGGTGGTGATGAGCCACTCGCACAAGACCCGTAACACCACGCACCAGTGCGGCACGTTGTGCTTCGGTCACGACCCGCGCGCGTCGGTGCTCGATCCGTTCTGCCGCACGCATGACGTCGCGAATCTGTTCGTCGTCGACGCGTCGTTCTTCCCGTCGTCAGCGGCCGTGAATCCCGGCTTGACCATCGTCGCCCAGGCCCTGCGGGCGGCCGACCATATCCGCGACACGGCGTTCTGAACCCGCCCCGCGCGGCGCGGGGCCGATGTACCATCGGCGCCATGCGTGCCCGTTCCTTCAGCCACGTCGGCCTCACCGTGTCGGATTTCAACGCCGCCGTGAAGTTCTACTCGAACCTGTTCGGCTGCCCGCTCGTGGGCGTGGCCGACACGCCGCCCGAGCGCGTGCGGGCCTTCTTCGCCGTGGACGCGCCGATGCCGTCGCTGCAAGATCGGCTGGATCCGCGTGCCCGGGGGCGGCGTGCTCGAGATCTTCGCGTTCGAGCCGAAGCTGCCTGCCGAGGCGATTCCGTGGCACCGCGTTGGCCTCACGCACTTCTCGTTCAACGTGCGGAACCTGCAGAAGTGGCATGACCATCTCGTCGCGCAGGGTGTCGAAATCGTGACGAAGCCCGAGAAGTCGCCGCGCGGCCACTCGTTCTTCTTCATCCGCGACTTCGATGGCAACCTGATCGAGCTGATGGATCTGGGCTACATGTATCACGTGCTGAACTGGCTCGGCCCGCTCGGCGGCTGGCTGTTCAAGCGCGGGATGTATCGCCAGTACTACACCTAGCGACGCACCACACGACGCCTGGCCGGGCACCCGCCCGCGCGTCGCTGGCACGCTTCCTGCCTCAGTCTGGTTCGTCGCCCGGTCATTCAACCGGGCTCTCGAACGAGGTAGGGCGCATGAACGTGCCGAGAACGCTTGGAAAACCAGGATATTTGCCCACACGCCCCGGCGCGCAGCCGGCCTGGCGTCGCATTGCACTTCTGACGGCCCTCGTCCAGATTTTGTACGTCGGGCACGGTTTTGCACAGGCCACCGACGCCACGACCGCGGTGCACTTCCTCGAGCAGGCCACCTTCGGCCCCACCGCGCTCGACGTGACGGCCGTGCAGGGCATGGGCCCGCAGGCCTGGCTCACCGACCAGTTCGCCCAGCCCGAAAGCCCGATCCCCGATGGCCTCGACGGCAATCAGCTGCGCGCGCAGGTCTACCTGAACATGGCCACTGGGCCCTGATCAGGTGCGGCAGCGCGCGCATGTTCGCGCTGAGCCAGATCGTGGTCGTGTCGGCCAGCAAGGTCACCGACGGCGTGGCGCTCACCTCGTGGGCGCGGCTCATGTCGCGCAACACCTTCGGCAACTACCGCACGCTGCTGCGAGAGGTCTCGCTCAGCCCCGCCATGGGCAAGTACCTCGACAACGTCTTCAACCGCAAGGCGTCGGCCACCACCTCGCCCAACGAGAACTACGCCCGCGAGCTGCTGCAGCTCTTCTCGGTGGGCGTCTGGAGGCTGAACGACGACGGCAGCCAGCAGCTCGACGGCCTCGGCCAGCCCATTCCCACCTACACGCAGGCGACGATCGCGGAATTCGCCCGGGCGCTGACCGGCTGGACCTACCCGACGCGGCCCGGCTCCACGCCGTCCAACTCGAACCAGGAGTATTACGTGGGCGAGCTGCTGGCTCGCACCACCACGCACGACACCGGGGCGAAGACCCTGCTGAACGGCGTGGTCGTGCCCGCGGTGGCCACGGCGAGCACGTCGGCCACGATCAACGACCTCGACGCGGTGATCGACAACGTCTTCAGTCACCCGAATCTGCCGCCCTTCGTCGTGACGCGGTTGATCCGGTCGATGGTCACGAGCAACCCCTCGCCGCAGTACATCGCGCGGGTGGTGAACGTGTTCAAGAACAACGGGGCCGGCGTGCGCGGCGACCTGCGCGCGGTGTTCGAGGCCATCCTGCTCGACCCCGAAGCGCTCACCCCGACGACACAGCTGCACGGCCGCCTGAAGGATCCCGTGATGCACGTGATCGGCTTCGGCCGCGCCCTGGGCGCCACCATCGCCAACCCCGACAACTTCCAGTTCGTGTTCGCGAACCTGAGCCAGCGCGTGCTCACGCCGCAGACGGTCTTCAGCTTCTACGCGCTCACCGCCACGCTGCCCAATCAGCCCACGGTGTTCGGTCCCGAGTTCCAGCTCTATCCCCCGGCGCTGGCCATGCAACGCGCCAACTTCATCTACGGAATCATCACCGGGCAGTACGGCTCGTCCTACGCCATCGACCGCACCATCTTCAACACGGTGGCGCCCGACGCGGCCGCACTCGTGGACCTGGTGAACCAGCGCCTCATGATGGGCCGCATGTCGAGCCAGCTCCGCTCGCTGCTCATCACCGCGACCAACGCCGTGCCAGCGTCCGACCCGAACCAGCGCGCCATCGGCGCGCTCTATCTGGCCGCCATCTCGAGCGAGTACTCGGTCTACGGCACCGGCTTCACGGCCGGCGGCGTCGTGCCGAGCACGGTGCAGCCGCCGACCGGCCTCGTCGTCGAACGGCAGTACGGCAACATGATGATGCTCAAGTGGAATCCGCCTGCGCTCGGGCCGGCGCCCACCAACTACCTGCTCGAGGGCAGCCTCTCGCCTGGCGCGGTGATCGCGTCGGTGCCCACCGGCAGCGCGGCCACGACGTTCACGTTCGCGGCGCCCACCGGCAATTTCTATCTGCGGCTGCGCTCGCTGGACGGCGCCGGTCAGAGCTTGCCCGGCAACGAGATCCGGGTCTACGTGAACACGCCGGCAACGGCCTTCGACGCCCAGCAACTTCCAGGCGGCGGTGAAGGGGCGCACGATCTTCGCGGCCTGGAAGAACTCGTATGCCGGCGGTGAGCCCACGAGCCTCATCATGGACGTGACCGGCACGCTGACGGCGTCGGTGCCGATGCCGCTCAGCGAAGAGTTCTCGGTGCCCAACGTCTACGATGGCACCTTCACGCTGCGGCTCCGGGCGGTGAATGCCGCCGGCGTCAGCGCGCAGACGGGGTCGGTGTCGCTCACCGTGCCGAGCACCACCTGCGCCCTGCCACGCGTGCCCATGAACTACTCGGCCATCCGCTCGGGCAACGCGGTGATCATGGCGTGGGATGCGCCCTCGGGCGGCACGCCGGCCACCAGCTACCAGATTCTCGTGTCGGGCACCTACAGCGGCACCTTCCCGACGCCGGCGCGCGGCTTTGCCGCCGCGGCCCCGGCGGGCACCTACGTCTTGAGTGTGCGCGCGGTCAATGCCTGCGGGGCGGGTCCCGCCACGGCCTACCAGACCGTCGTGATTCCCTAGTTCAGCGACGAGACACCGCCATGCATACCCATACGCCCGCACGACGTCACTTCCTCAAGCTGAGCACGCGCCTGGCGACGCTCGGCCTCACCGGTTTGGGCTTCGGCCCGGCCCGCTCCTGGTTCGTCACCGATGCCGCCGCGGCGCCGGTCACCGACTACAAGGCGCTGGTCTGCGTGTTCCTCTTCGGCGGCAACGATGGCAACAACATGATCGTGCCGGTCGACAATGCCGGGTTCGCCGCCTACACCTCGCTGCGGGCCGGTGTGGCGCTCACCCCTGCCCGCCTGCTGGCGCCGTTTGGCTCCGACGTCAACGGCATCCCGCTGGCACTCAACAACAACCTGGCCGAGATTCAGACCGGCTTCGGCCTGGGCAAGGTGGCGGTCGTGCTGAACACGGGTTCGCTCGAGCGACCCCTGACCCGCGCTGAATATCAGTCGGGTCTGCAGGCGCCCTCGAACCTCTTCTCACATTCGGACCAGGCGCTGCAGGCGCAGACGGCCACCTCGCAGGACCTGACCTCGGGCGGATGGGGCGGCCGGTTGCTCGACGTGTTCGGCGTGAACGACTCGCTCGGCGCGGTGTCGGTGTCGTCGCCGGCGATGTTCCTGCAGAGTGGCGGCGGGGCATCGAATGTGATCCCGCCGGGTGCGAACCTCGGCTTGTCGGGCATGAGCTTCTCGCCCACGTCGGCGGCCGATGCCCGCAAGGCGGCGGTGTCGGCGATGCTGGCCATGGACGGCGGCAGCGCGCTGCGGGCAGCGGCCAATGACTCCTTCGCCGACGGCCTGCAGCTCGCCGCCACGCTGGCCGGCACGACGACCACCATCAACACGGTGTTTCCCGGCAATAGCCTGGGCACGCAGTTGCGCGAGGTCGCCAAGCTGATCAAGATGCGCTCGCAGATCGGACCCGGCCGCCAGGTGTTCTTCTGCTCGATGGGCGGCTACGACACGCACACCTCGCAGGACGGCAGCCACACGAACCTGCTCCGCGAGCTGTCGTCGGCGCTGGGGGCGTTCTACGCTCGCCACGCAAGAGATCGGCATGACCAACAACGTGACGGCGTTCACGCAGTCGGATTTCGGCCGCACCTTCCAGCCCAATGGCACGGGCACCGACCACGCGTGGGGCAACCACCAGTTCGTGATCGGCGGCGCCGTGCGGGGCGGCATCTACGGCCAGCAGCCGATACTCGCGCTCGGCGGTCCAGACGACTCGGGCGGCCGCGGCGCGTGGATTCCGAAGATCAGCACGTCGCAGTTCGGGGCCACGCTCGGCCGCTGGTTCGGCGCCTCGCCGGCCGAACTGGCGACGACGTTCCCGAACCTGTCGCGCTTCCCGACGAGCGACGTAGGGTTCATGCTCTAGAAGGCAGGGACTAGGGACTAGGGACTAGGGAAGAAGAACGCGGGCGTTCTGCCCAGTCCCTGATCCCTAGTCCCTAGTCCCTGCTCTTGGTCGCCCAGTCCCAGTGCGTCGCGGCCTGCGCCACGATGTCGGCGACGTCGGTGGCCAGCAGGTAGCGCTGCTGCACGAGGTCGTGCGCGGCCGTGGTGATGCGCTCCAGATAGACCTCGCGGCTGGCGTAGCGCTCGGCAATCGAGAGCCGGGCATCGCCCGTGCGTTCGCGATCGGCGCGGGTCTTCGGCAGCGGCAGATACGAGCCGATCTCGCTCGCCAGCCGGTCCGGCGCCCCAATCGGCGGGCCGGCGGTAGTTCCAGCCGGTGTGCGTCGCCAGCGGCACCGCGATCTGCGGCAGGCGGATGCCGCCGCGGCCGTTGCCGGCTTCGTCCACGGCCGGCACGCGGCTCACGAACGGCGCGCCGAGCTGTGGGCGGCTCGATCGTGACGAGCCCCTTGGCCCAGTCCGGGCCGAAGTCCAGGCGATAGGTCGTCATCGGCGAGTGCGGCAGCGGGAAGCCGGGCACGGCGGGCCAGCCGGCCTTCTCGGGCGTCGTGAGCGTGCCGTCGGCCAGCAGGGGATAGCGGCTCGCCGGCGGCGCCACGCCGTCGACGATCCACTGATCGAGCGCGCGGAAGAGCGCGCGGATGACCGGCGTGTAGACCAGCGGGTTCATGTCGGCCTGGCCGACGAAGTCCTTGTCGGCAAACGGCGCCGGCGGAAACGCGCCGACGATGTGCGGCGCCGACGACACCATGTAGATGCGGCTCGTGTCGGGCGGCGGCACGTCGCGCGTGCCGGTCACGTCGGTGTGCACGAGCGAGCCGGCGCGGTTGAAGTACTCGGAGTTGGTGAGCAGGTGGAACATCCGCGGCACGGTGCTGCGTGCGCCGTGCTCGCGCGAGCAGGCCATCGGTGACGCCGGTCACCGGATCGGTCTGGTCCTCGTCGGTGAACGGGAACATGTCCACCGGATACTGGATGTTGAAGTGCTGCAGCTGGTCGCGTGACTGCTGGCCGAAGCGGTGATTGAAGCAGCCGCGGCCGGCGCCGCCCACCTGATCGAACACGCCGTCGAACACGATGCGGCCTTGCTCGTCTTCGTTGAAGCCCTGATAGACGAAGTGGCGCAGGAAGCGGCCGGTCTGCGACACGCCCCAGCCGATCGCCTGGCGGAGCCCCGGCGCCGGATTGCCCTCGGCGGCGGTGGCGTGCTTGAAGAAGCTGATGAGATCGCGCGTGCCGGCCAGGCCCACGCCGACCACGCGCGGATCGCGCGCGCGGTAGACCACGTCGTAGATGCGGCCCGCCTCGAAGCCGCCCTCCAGCGTCACCGTGCCGGGGCCGGCGAAGCGCCAGCGGCCGCGCGGCACAACGGTGAGGGCATCGCTCGGCAGCGTGCGCACGTACATCACGTGCTCGGCGCTCTCGGGATCGACGACGGGGTAGTGGTCGTGGCCGCGATCGGCCACCGAGGCCACCGTGGCGCTGGCGCCCGGGATGAAGTTGCCGCGCACGAGGCCCGTGATGGGCTGGCCGTGTTCGGTGGCGATCGGGATCGCCATCCGCATGCGGCCGGCCGGCACGTCCCACTGCCATCCCATCCAGAGCAGCGTGAACCCCTGCTGCATCAGCGCGCCGTTGCCGAAGTCCGCGGCCGTCGTGGGATCGTCGGCGCCGAGGCCGCCCTGGAACACCGGCAGGATGCGCTTGGTGCCGCGGTTGCCGGCTTCGTAGAAGAGGCGGCCGTTGCCGCGCGCCGGGATCGACCGGCTTCAGCAGATAGAAGTCGGCGGAGAACTCGACGAGCCCCTGCGCATTGCGCGGCGCGAGCGCGAGGTCGACGATGCCCTGATTGCGCGGCGCCCGCGGATCGAGCGCGAAGTGCACCGTGCCCGAGAGCTTCTCGTAGGGGCCGGCGGCGCCGAAGGCCTGGCCGTTCAGCACCACCTCGCGGCGAGTGATCTCGAGCCGGGTCACGCCCGCCTCCGTCGAGGCGACGACGGCGAGCGTCGCCGCCAGCACGACGGGCCAGAGCCTGCGAGGATGGCGGAGAGGTAAGGCCATGTGGTGTGCATCCGGTGACGGCGGGCGCGAAATGGCGCCGGCCGCCGATTAGCATATGTCCAGATGACCGTTGGCATCGTGATTCGCACCCTGTTCGTGGCCGCCGGGCTGGCCGGCGCGCTGGCGTGCGGAGCCGGGCCCGTCGCCGTGGCGCCGCGGCTGGTCGAGGAGCGCCGGCTGGCGATGGGGTCGGAGCTGCATCTCACCGCCTACGTGGCCTCCGCCTGCCGAGGAGCCGCGCGGCGCGCGCCGCCTTTGCCGCGGTCTACGCCGAGTTCGAGCGGCTCGAGGCGCTGCTCAGCGTGTGGCGCGCCGGCAGCGACGTCGTCCGCCTCAATCAGGCGGCCGGCGTGGCGCCGGTGCCGGTGCACGACGACACGCGTCGCGCGCTGCACGCCGCGGCGCAGGTGAGCGCGTGGACCGACGGCAAGTTCGACATCACGTTCGGCGCGCTCGCCGAGGTGTGGAAGTTCGACCACGACCAGGACAACCGCGTGCCCACGGCCGCCGAGATCGCCGCGCGCGTGCCGCGCGTGGACCACACGGCCGTGGTCGTCGACGACGGCCGCGGCACGGCCTTCCTCACGCGTCCTGACGTGCGCGTGCACCTGGGCGGCATCGGCAAGGGCTATGCCGTGGACCGCGCCGTGGCGATCCTGCGCGCGGCCGGGCTGCGCAACTTCATGGTGCAGGCCGGCGGCGACCTCTACGTGGGCGGCCGGGCGGGGAACACGCCGTGGCGGCTCGGCATCCAGGATCCGCGCGGACCGGGCGGCGAGCCGTTCGCGTCGGTGGAGGTCGCGGACGCGACCTTCAGCACGTCAGGCGACTACGAGCGGTTCTTCGAGCAGGACGGCGTGCGCTATCACCACATCCTCGACCCCGACACCGGCCAGCCCGCGCGCCTGTGCCGCAGCGTGACCATCGTGGCCCGCGACGCCACGACGGCCGACGGCCTCTCGACCGGCGTGTTCATCCTGGGCCCGGAGCGCGGCATGGCGCTCGTGGAGCGGCTGCCCGACGTGGAGGCCGTGATCGTGACGGCCGACAACCAGGTGCGGATTTCGAGCGGCCTCGCAGGGCCGCGTCACCATCCGTCATCCACCAACGCCTTGACGGCCGGGGTTCGGCCTTACCCGGCGATCAGCACGGGGTCGTTCACGGCCACGCGGCCGGGCGCCACGGGCGAGCCGTAGACGCCGAGGCACCCCTGTCGTTCTTGCGCGACCGCGCGCAGGATTGCGGGGTTGCGCTCCGTGGTGACCGGGTCGATGGTGATGACGACGCAGCGACCGTCGCGCTTGTCGATGCGCATGCGCGCGCCGCCGATGTGCAGCACGCAGCCGACCCAGGTGTCTTCGGGAAACAGGCCTTCGCCATCGGTCGCGTCCACGAGGATGTTCGGTCGAAACCGCTGCACGTCGAGCGTGGCGCCGACCGTCTCGCCCAGGCTGGCCAGCGTCTGGGTGCTGATCACGGACAGTGGGAAGGTGTCGAACACGCCACAGTCGTGCTTGATCACGCGCGCGCCACTCGGGCTGAGCTCTGCCCCCAGCGCCGGATCGCTCACGTCGAAGACGGCGCCCGACGGCGTTCGCACGACCGTCGCCGACCCGTCGGGACGTTCCGGCTCGACGAACGAGGGGTGATAGTGCGCCATGTCCGGACGCTCACGCAGCGTGAGCCACGGAAATCCACTGCGTGGCACGTCGTTCCGGATGAAGGCCCAGCGGCGATCCCCAGCGAAGCCATGCCACGACAGGTCGATGTCAGCGACGGCTTCGCCGCCCATCGACTTGACCGGGTAGCGCCACAAGCCTACGACGCGGCCGACCAGCCGCGCATTCCGAGTGTCAGACGTCAAGACCTCACTAGACCAAAGCGCCGACACCGCCGTCAACCCTCGCGCCGTGGCGCCGGCAGCTGTTTGGTGACGGTGAGGCTTTCGCCGCAGGCTGACGCGGTGGGGGTCCTCGCGGCTCACACGTCGCCCCGCCGGCCACTCGCACCTTCCGCCGACTGGTCTGGAATACGAACGACGCCCGCTTTTCGCCTCTCGTCCGTGTCGCTCGGACTCACGGTGCGAGTGGCGAGTCAGAAAACGCAGCGGCGAGGGCTCCGATTTCGCCGCGACGACCCCCACCGCATCAGCCCACGGCCGGTGTCACAGCGATTTCCAATGTGTGCAATGTTTGGCAGTTCACGCGTCACGCTTGTGCCCGTTGCCGGCAGGACGTACGGCGCAGTGTTGCTGCCCCTAAGCTACTGATTCGGCGCCGCCGCGCCTTCCGACGCGTCGCATGACGGCGAGCGGCGTGCTCGGCACGGTGTCTCCCGACGGCGAACTCCGGAGCAGCGGCGGGTCGGTCACGTGGATCCGCCCACGTCCGCGCCGCGCGGAGGGTGAGCAGGAGGGAGATGCCGTGTCGAGTGCGACGCGAGTGGGCGGCGCGAAGGTGAGGCGCGTCGGCGCCGTCAGCCGCGTACGGGGGTGAGCGGGATCATGCCGCCCTTGCGCTTCTTGTAGTCGAGAATCCGCCAGTGCGGGCACTTCGCCTCGTCGGCGTAGACCCGCTCGCAGTCGTCGCAGCGCACGCACTCGGTGACCAGGATCTTCGGTCCCTCGATCGCGCCCCACTCGCAGGTCTTCTCGCAGATCTTGCAGGTGGTGCATTCCGACCAGCGCTTGATCTTGAAGACGGTCAGGAACGACATGAGGCCCAGCGTGGCGCCGACCGGGCACAGGAAGCGGCAGTAGAGATTGCGCACGAACACCGTGGCCGCGAGCAGCACGCGCGATGCCGCCCCAGAGCAGCAGCGAGGTCTCGGACCGGCCGAACATCCAGAACGGCTCGACGTAGCGGTAGACCATCGTGTCCTTGGTCACGAAGAAGTAGGCGAGCACCGCGGCGAGCAGGCCGAACTTGATCCAGCCGGCGCGCGTCTCGAGCGCCTTCGGCACATCGACCCGCCAGCGCGCCGGCAGGATCGCGTCCATCAGCTGCGTGAAGGCGCCGTAGGCGCACACGCGGCCGCAGTAGAAGCGGCCCCACAGCACCGTCGACACCACGGTGAAGCCGAAGAAGAGGTACCACGCGAGGTTGTACTTGAAGACCGGCAGGTTGCCTTCGAGCACGCTGAAGATGTTGGTGATCGAGATGAGGTAGCTCTTGGCGAACCCCATGTAGGCCACGGCGGCCAGCAGCGTGACGTACTTGAGCCGCACGCTCTTGCGGTGGAAGCTCACGTAGGCGAGCAGCAGGAACGCGGCGAGCACGCCCAGGTCGACGGCCTGGGTGCTGATCAGGTCTCCCCAGGTCTCGGCGACTTCCTCTTCGAAGCCCCAGGGATCGTCGGGCTGCATCACGGCTTGACGTCAGCCGGATTGAGGAACGCCTTGGCCATGGCCCGCGAGCTGTCGCGGATGGCCCGCGTGGCGCTCGTGATCGAGATGGTGGCGCGCGACACGGCGTGCACGTCGGCGCCCACCTTGAACCCGGCGCGCACGCTCTTGCCGGTGAACTGCGCGCCGAACTCCGGCGGCTGCACCGAGAAGTAGCCGTAGGGCTCGGAGTCGTAGTCGACGATGGCGCCGGTGATGACGCCGGTGAGGTCCATGCCGACCAGCACGTGGATCGGGCCGTGGTAGCCGAACTCGTTCGGCACCAGGTCGGTCGTCCAGAAGGCGTAGCCCAGCAGTGGCGGGTTCGGGGTGGTCTTCGGGTCGGCCGCGTAGGCCTTGAAATGCATCGGCGTGCCGGACAGGGCAGAGAACGCCGCGGCCTTCGGAAAGAGCGCCCGGAGGTGCCCGTCGGGCTTGGGATTCGTGAAGATGCGGTCGGCCGCCGCCGCGACCGCCACCAGGGCCACCAGCAGGCCCGCCACCACGCTGCACGTCCGTGTCCACTTCACCACGCGCCGACTCCTTCAAGGGCAGCGGCGGCCTCGCCGCCGGTGCCACAGCATACTGCCAGTCGGGTTGACGTCAGGGCCGGATGCGTATACTCACGCCTCGCTTCTTTGCGCGCGCTGGCTGCCGCGGTTGCGCTTCTACCCAAAGCAACGAGTCTTCCCCGAGTGGCGCAGGCCCCTGTCTGCGTCAGCTGGTTCCGCGGCTTTTGGAGCGTGCGCGTGATTGAACGTCCAGACCACATGTCGGCGTTTGAATTCGTCGTCGTCTGCGCGATGCGTACCGAGCAGCTCATCAAGGGCAGCACGCCGCGCGTGCCGGCCGCCCATCGTCACACCACCACCGCTCGCGAAGAAGTCGCGACGGGGCTGGTCGTGCGGGAGCCCGCGCCCCCGAACGACAAGCCGCTCCCGTAGGGACTGGTTTCTCGCTACGACCTATCGACCTCGAGCGGCACACGACGCTCCGGGCAATTCCAAGGAGTGTTACTGAATGCCGTTTACCGCACTGGGGCTGTCGCCCCGCACCACGGGCCCGCTCGCGCGCCTGGGCTATGAGACGCCCACGGACGTGCAGTCCCAGACGATTCCCGCCGCCCTGCAGGGCAAGGACGTGCTCGCGCGCGCCCAGACCGGCACTGGCAAGACCGCCGCGTTCGGCCTGCCCATGATCGAGCGCCTGGCGGCGGCCGACCACGGCCAGGGCCCCAAGCCCCGCGGCCTCGTGCTCGTGCCCACCCGCGAACTCGCGCTCCAGGTGCAGGAATCGCTGCGCGGCTTCGCGCAGGCCACGCGCCTCCGCTCGATGACCATGGTGGGCGGCGAGCCCATCATGCGGCAGGTGCGCACCCTGCGCCGCGGCGTCGACATCGTGGTGGCCACGCCCGGCCGGCTGATCGATCACCTCGACCGCCGCACCATCGACCTGACCGGGATCGAAATCGTCGTGCTCGACGAAGCCGACCGCATGCTCGACATGGGCTTCCTGCCGCCGCTGAAGCGGATCATGACGACCGTGCCCACCAAGCGCCAGACGCTGCTCCTCTCGGCCACGCTGTCGAAGGAGATCATCGCCATCTCGAAGACCTTCTCGCTCGACCCGGTGCGCATCGACGTGGCGCCCGAACATGTCGTGGCCTCCACCGTCGTGCACCGCGTCTACGCCTGCCCGCAGGAGCAGAAGCGCGACCTGCTCGCGCACGTGCTCACGACCGGTCCGCTGCGCCAGACGCTGGTGTTCTGCCGCACCAAACACGGGTCCGACCGCGTCGGCCGCTTCCTCGAAGGCGCGGGCCTGCGCACGGCCGTGATCCACGGCGACAAGACGCAGGGCGCGCGCAAGCGGGCGCTGTCCGACTTCAAGGCCGGCCAGGTGTCGGTGCTCGTGGCCACCGACGTGGCGGCGCGTGGGCTCGACATCGAGAAGCTGCCGCTGGTCGTGAACTTCGACCTGCCGCTCGTGGCGCAGGACTACATCCACCGTGTCGGCCGCACCGGCCGTGCCGGCATGACGGGTGAGGCGATTTCGCTGGCATCGAACGCCGAGCGCGCGTTGCTCAACGACATCCAGAAGCTGCTGCCGTCGGCCATCGAGCGGGCGACCATGCCCGGCTTCACGCCGAAGCCCCAGGCCGAACGGCCCGAAGGCGCGCGCGGCCGCGCGCGCGCGCCCGGCCATCGCGGCGGCGCCCCGGCTCGCTTCGGCGGCCGTCCCGGTGCGGCCAAGCCGCATCGCAAGGGCCCGCGCCGTGCCGACGGTCCGCCGCGCGCCGCGACCTGGCGCTAGCCGCACCCCCTCTCACTCCGGCGGCGCCGGCCTGACCGGCGCCGCGGCAGTGGTACTCTGCACGCGATGCACCGCCTGCGCCGGCTTCGCCCCGAAGAAGGCCTGCTCGTTCTCGGCTTCGTCGTGTCGGCGATCGTCACGGTCTACGCCAACGTCGATCTGGCCACGCGCGGCATCAGCTCCCGCCGCATCGAAGGCGGGCTCGTGCGGCTGGCGGTGGTGCCGGTGCTGGCCGTGCTGGTGCTCTACATCCAGCGCTACCTGCAGCGGGCCTCGGCCGGGTCGCGCGCGCGCGGCATCGCCGAGTTCACGCGGATGGCCCTGCCGTTCGTGATGTGCATCGCCGTCTACACCAACCTGCACGACACCGTGCGGTTCGTGAACCCCAACGACATCCATCACCATCTGGCGGCGGCGGAGCAGTGGCTCTTCGGCGGTCAGCCGGTGGTGTGGGCCGAGGCCTACATCACCCGTGGCCGCACCGAGTTCTTCAACCTCTTCTACGCCAACTTCTACCTGGTGGCGCCGTCGGTCGTGATCCTGCTCTGGTTCACCGGCCGGCGCGCGCAGGCCCGCCACGTGCTGCTCGGCACGATCATCTGCTTCTATTCGGGCTACGTGCTCTACGTGATCTTCCCGGCCGCTCCGCCGCGCCTCTACTTCGAGTCGCTCGGGCTGTTCACGGTCACGCTGCGAGGGGGCGCGATCACCAATTTCCAGCAGTCGCTGATCGAGATGATGCCGAACCATGCCGCGCGCGCAGCCTTTCCGAGCCTGCATGCGGCCGTGAGCTGCCTGAGTCTGGTCTACGCCTGGCGCCACTGCCGCGGGTTCTTCCCGATCCTGCTGGCCTTCGTGGTGCCGCTGCTCGTGTCGACGGTGTATCTGCGGCACCACTGGGTGGTGGATCTCATCGCCGGTGCCGCGCTCGTGCCCTGGGTACTGTGGATCACGCCGCGCTTCGAGCGCTGGTGGGGCCCGGGCGGCGGCGCCGCAACAGGCCACCGGGCCACGCCGTAGCGCGGGCGGTCGCGTGTAACATGGCGGCATGTTCCGACGCGTCCTGCTCACGTCCCTTGCCGTCGCTTGCGCCGTCGCTCTGCCGCACGGCCAGAGCGGTCCTGGCACGCCGGCCTTCGAAGCCGAAACGCTCACCCATTTCCAGGCGCTGTTGCAGCGCGACACCAGCAGCCCCCCGGGCAACGAGATCCGGGCGGTGGAGTACCTGAAGCAGGTGCTCGACGCCGAGGGCATCCCGTATCAGGTGTTCGCGAAAGATCCCACGCGGCCGAACCTGGTCGTGCGCATGAAGGGCAACGGCAAGAAGAAGCCGATCCTCATCCTGGGCCACACCGATGTGGTCACGGTCGACCCGAAGAAGTGGACCTTCCCCCCGTTCGGCGGCACCATCGACGGCGGCTACGTCTACGGCCGCGGCACGGTCGACGACAAAGACAACCTGGTCGCCGGTCTGATGCTCATCCTGCAGTTGAAGCGCACCAGCGCCGCGCTCGATCGCGACGTGATCCTGCTGGCCGAGTCTGGTGAAGAAGGCGCCCCGGATGTGGGCGCGCAGTTCATGGCCGACAACCATTTCGACGCCATCGACGCCGAGTTCTGCCTGGCCGAAGGCGGCGGGGTGGTGCGGTCAGGCGGCAAGGTGAAGCAGGCCAACATCGGCACGACCGAGAAGGAGCCGCGCCCCGTGGAGCTGATCGTGACCGGCCCGGCCGGCCATGGCTCGGTGCCCAACCAGAACAGCGCCGTGCTCGGCGTGGCGGCGGCGGTGGGCAAGATCGGCGCGTGGAAGCCCCCGCTGCGGCTCAACGAGACGACCGCGTCGTACTTCAAGAAGCTCACGACGTTGTCGGAGCCGGCGGTGGCCAAGCAGTATCGCGACCTGCTCAATCCCGATCCGAAGGTGCATGGCCCGGCCGAGGACTGGATGCTCGTGAACGAGCCCGGTCATTGGTCGATGACGCACACCTCGCTCGTGCCCACGATCATGACCACTGGCTTCCGCTACAACGTGATTCCGTCGGAAGCCAAGGCCACGCTCGACGTGCGCCTGCATCCCGACGAAGACCAGGAGAAGTTCCTCGAGCAGGTGCGCAAAGTGATCAACGACCCCAAGGTGGAGGTGCGCTGGGCGCGCGACCGCTACCGGCCGGCCGGCGGCTCGCGCCTCAACACCGAAGCCTTCGCCGTGATCGAAGCGCAGATCACCAAGCACTACAACACGGTGACGTTGCCCACCATGGGCACCGGCGCCACCGACATGTCGAACATTCGCGCCAAGGGACCGCAGTGCTACGGCATTGGCCCGGCGCTCGACAGCGAAGACGGCCAGAAGGGCTTCAGCGCGCACAGCGATCAGGAGCGCATCCTGGTGGCGGAGCTGCACCGCTTCGTGCGGTTCCAGTACGACGTGGTCATGGAGCTCGCGCGGGCCAAATGACGGGGGCTCGGAACAGGGGCTGGGGGCTAGGGGCTGGGGGCTGGGGCGAGGAAAGACACATGAACGCAGTCACGCTGACTCAATGTCTCGCTGCCTCGCTGCTAAGGTATCGCGCGGTCACGCTGTCGTCCTGCTCGCTGCTCGCGCTCGTGGCGTGCTCGTCTCCGCCTGCGCCTGCGGCAGAGACCTACGAGCTCGTGATTGCCAACGGTCGGGTCATGGACCCGGAGTCGAAGCTCGATGCCGTCCGGCACGTGGGCATTCGAGGGGGGCGCATCGACGCAGTCTCCGAAACGCCGCTTCAAGGCACCAAGGTGGTCGATGCGGGGAACCACGTCGTCGCGCCGGGGTTCATCGACCTGCACGAGCACGGGCAGCAGGAGGAGTCCTACGCGATGATGGCGCGCGACGGCGTCACGTCGGCCTTCGAGCTCGAAGTGGGCACGAGCGACGTCGCCGCGTGGTACGACGCGCGAAAAGCCGGCCAGATCGTGAACTTCGGCGTCTCCGTGGGGCACGTCCCGGCGCGCATGAAGGTGCTCGGGGATCCCGGGAAGGGGCTGCTGCCGGCTGGCATCGGCGGGAGCGGCACGGCCGACGCGGCGCAGCTGGCCGAGATGGAGTCCATCCTGAAGCGGGGCCTGGCCGCGGGCGCCGTGGCCGTCGGGCTCGGCAGCGCCTACACTCCTGGCGCGCCCATGTCGGAAATCGAGCGCATGTTCCGCGTGGCCGCAGCCGGGAACGCCTCGGCGCACATTCACATGCGCGGCGACATCACCGGCCTGCGGGAGACCATCGCGGCGGCGAAGGCCGCCGGCGCGGCCCTCCACATCGTGCACGTGAACTCCTCCGCCGGCAACCAGATCGACCAGTTCCTCGCGGCGATCCACGCCGCGCGCGCTGCCGGTCAGGACGTGACCACCGAGGCGTATCCCTACGGTGCCGGCATGACCGAGATCCAGTCGGCCCTCTTCGACGACTGGAAGACCTGGCCCGACGAGCGGTTTGGTCTTCACCAGCTCGTACGCACGGGCGAGCGTCTCACGAGAACCACCTTCGCCCAGGCGCGGAACGACGGGGGCACGATCATCATCCACGACCGGTCCGAGGCGCAGACCCGCGCGGCCATCGTCAGCCCGCTCGCGATGATCGCCAGCGACGGCTTCATCGAGAACGGCCGCGGACATCCGCGCACGTCCGGCACGTTCGCCAAGGTGCTCGGCAGGTTCGTTCGTGATGAACGGGCCATCGGCCTCATGGAGGCGATCGAGCGCATGACGTTGCTGCCAGCGAAACGCCTCGAGCGGCGCGTGCCCGCGATGTCCACCAAAGGACGCGTGAAAGTCGGGGCCGACGCAGACTTAACCATCTTCGATCCCCGTACGGTGATCGATCGCGCCACCTACGAAGACGCATCGATTCCGTCAGCGGGAATTCCGTACGTCATTGTGGGCGGCGAGCTCGTCGTCGATGGCGGTCGCATCACCAGCGCGCGTCCGGGCCGAGGAATTCGCGCGCCGGTGATGTAAACTAGCCGCGCGAATTCTAGATGGCGAGGCCCCCTTCGTGTCTGAATCTCCCGTGTATGTGCCCCCGTTCGTTCGTGCCTCGCGAGATCACGGCGTGCCACTGAGTGCCGCCGCCAACGACGCGCTCGACGACGATGTCGATGCCGACGCCGATCTCGAGAGCGAGGCCGATCTCGAGATTGAACCCGAAGGCGACACCGACGGTGTCCGCGCCCGCGGCACCGCTCACGGCGAACGTCGCGACCTGCCGGCGGCCAGCGCGTCGGTGCGTGAGGGCTTGCCGCCGTCGTATCGGATGCGGCACGAACCGCACTACGTCGATGCGCTGGTGGCGCGCTCCGTGCCTGCCGCCCGCGTCGCCCCCGTCGCCCCCGTGGCGGTCGAACCTCCTCCCGTAACGGTCGTGGCCGCGCCCGCGGCCGCCGCCGTGGTGATCGAGGCGCCACGTTCGCTGGCCGATGCTGCCGCTGCGCTCGCCGACGCGTTCGACGCCATCCAGGCGGCCTTGCGCGATCTGCCGACCCGCGGCCGCCCGCTGCGCGACCGCGTGACCATCGAACTGGCGCGCGCCGAAGCGACACGCGGCCGCTGGCTCGCCGATGCGGCCGCCGTGATGCAGCACGAACCGATTCCCGCCCTGGATGAAGTCGACCTGGCGCGCGTGCTGCGCGTGGTTGTCGAGGCTCACGGCCCCGAGAGCCGGTTGACCGGCGGCGACGCGGCCCTGCCCCTGCCGGTGGGCACTTGTCCGGTGTTCGGCGACGAGCGCCTGCTCACGACGGCCGTGGGTGCCGCACTGGCGGCGATGCGCGCCGTGATCGAAGATCGTGGCGACGCGCGCAAGATGGCCATC
Source organism: uncultured Acidobacteriota bacterium (assembly GCA_963814395.1). Lineage (GTDB taxonomy): Bacteria > Acidobacteriota > Vicinamibacteria > Vicinamibacterales > UBA2999 > CADEFD01. The sequence continues at coordinate 223,293 of CAWFCS010000006.1, read as the reverse complement.
ACGCTTTCGCCGCGCCTGGAGCCCGCGACCCGCACCCTCGAGATCGCGCAATCAGCGGTGCGCGTGCCGGCCTCCGCGTATCACCGCTTCTTCGACGCCGGCTGGCGGGATCATCCGGCCGGCGCCACCGGCGCGCTCATGCTCGCGGCCGCGCGCCGCATCGCCGTGGCGCACGGCGGAACGCTCGACGTCGACGCGATCGACGGGGGTGGCTGCCGTCTGCGCCTCAGCGTACCGGCGGCGGACTAGCCGCACCTCGCGCGCGCACAGCAACGGGCGGGCCGGCTCGACTCACCTGGGGGAATATGGCAGACTCGCGAGAGCCTGCGGCCATGCAATTCCTGCGACCACGTGACCGTCAGTCGACCTGCAGTGCCGGCGTCTCGTCCGAGTCGTGGGCCTTCACCGTATCCGCCAGCAATCCCTGTTTCGCCGGACACTTCGCCGGCGAACCCGTGCTGCCCGGCGTCGCGCATCTGGCCGTCGCGCTCGAGGCGTGCCGGCTGCTGAATCCCGGGCTGCCGGCCCTGGTGGCGCTGCAGGACGTGCGCTTCATGCGGCCGCTGCTGCCCGGTGATGTGTGCCTCGTCGCGATCACCAACGACGGTGCGGCGACGGCGCGGCGTTTCGAAATCTTCAGCCACGGCGACGCGGCCAGCCGGGGCGTGCTGGTGTTCGCGGGCCCGTGGACGCAGTGAGCGCCGTGACCACGCCGCTGCATGCGCTGTTGCCGCACACCGGTACGGCGCGACTGTTGACCGCCGTGCTGGCGTGCGATGCGCGGTCGGTCACCGCCGTGGGGGAGATCCCCGCGGACCACCCGCTCGTGTGCGACGGTCAGGCGCCGGCGTTCCTGGCGATCGAACTCGGCGCGCAGGCGGCGGCGGCCATGGAGGCCGCGCAGCGCACGGATCGCCCGTCGGGGCCGGTGCGGGGCCGGCTCGTGCGCATCCGCGAGGCGCAGTTTGCGGGCGACACGCTGCCGGTGAACACGCCGCTCGACGTCACGGCGCAGGTGCTGGCGCTGGCCTCGCCCCTGGCGGTCTACCGGGTCAGCGTACGTCTCGACGGCGAAGAGCGCGTCGGCGCCACGCTCAGCACCTACGCCACGGGGCAGCCCGTCGCGTCGTGATGGCCGCTTCAGCGACCCCGGTCTTCGCCGTCCATGGGCTGACGCGCACCTACGTGCAGGGGCGCGTCCGCGTGCCGGCGCTGGCCGGCGTCGACCTCACGGTGGCCCCGGGCGAGTTCGTGGTGCTCGCCGGTCCGTCGGGGAGCGGCAAGTCGACCTTGCTGCATCTCATGGCCGGTCTCGACGCCCCGGATAGCGGCCAGGTCGTGTTCGGCGGCGCCGACCTGGCGGCCCTGTCCGAGGATGCGCGCACGGCCATCCGCCGGCTCGAGCTGGGCTTCGTGTTCCAGGCGTTCAATCTGGTGCCGGTGCTGACCGCCTACGAGAACGTCGAATACGGTCTGTGGCTGGGCGGCGCCGCCCGCGCCAGCCGGCGCGCGCGCGTGGACCGGGCGCTCGCCGCGGTCGGGCTGAGCCATCGCGCGGCGCACCGGCCCGACCATCTGTCGGGCGGCGAACGCCAGCGCGTCGCCATTGCCCGGGCTCTGGTCAACGACCCCGTCGTCATCCTGGCCGACGAGCCCACCGCGAGTCTCGATTCGGTCACCGGACAGCAGATCGTGCAGCTGCTGTTCGACCTGAACCGCACCCTCGGCACCACGTTCGTGCTGGCGACGCACGACCATGCGGTGATGGCGCGGGCGCCGCGCGTGGTTGGTCTGGCCGACGGCCGGATCGTGTCCGACGAGCGGAGCGAGGCACGGTGATGCTGGCGCTCATTGCCCTGCGCAACCTGGCCCGCAATCGCCGCCGCACGCTGCTGGCCGTGCTGGTCGTGGCGGCAGGCTGTGCCGGCCTGCTCGTCACCGGCGGCTTCGTGCGCTATTCGTTCGACGGGTTGAGCGAAGCCATCATCCACGGCGGGTTGGGGCACATCGAGGTGATCCCCACCGCCGACCTGGCCGAGTCGGTGTTGCCGGGCGAGCGGGCCGGGCGTCAGCCGGGCATGGAACAGTGGGCCGAGGTGCGCGCCGCGATCGAGGCCGCGCCGCAGGTGCAGGCCGCCGGCGCGGTCATCCAGTTCGCTGGTGTCGCGACGCACGACGATCGCACGGCGTCGTTCGTGGGCGCGGGCAACGAGCCCGATCGCATGCGCCTGATGAACGTCGAAACGCGCCTGCGGGCCGGCAGCGGCCTGCCCGATGCCCCTCCGGCACAGGGCGCCGATGCCGCCATCGTCGGGGTCGGCCTGGCGCGGGCGCTCGGCGTGAGTCCGGGCGACACGATGACCGTGATGGTCTCCACCGTGGACGGCTCGCTGAACGCCGTCGACGTCACGGTGACCGGCCTCTTTTCGACCGGCCTCCAGGAACTCGACGCCCGCATGCTGCAGGTGCATCTGCTGAGCGCGCAGCGCGCGCTGGGCACGCCCCTCGTCACCTCGCTCGTCGTCGGTGTGGCCGACGGCGCACAGGCCGCCGGCGTCGAGGCGACGCTCCACACCCTGCTCACAGGACGGCCCCAGCCCCTCTCGGTGCTGGGCTGGGAGGTGCGCGCGCCGTTCTATCAGCAGGTGCGCGGCCTCTATCTCGGCATCTTCATGTTCCTCGGCACCATCGTGGCCCTGCTGGTCGTGCTCTCGGCCGCCAACACCCTGCTCATGTCGATGCTCGAGCGCACGCGGGAGTTCGGCACCCTGCTGGCCATCGGCACGACCCGTCGTCAGCTGGCGGCACTCATGATGCTCGAAGCGAACTGGCTGGCGCTCATTGGCGGCGCCGTGGGCTGCGCCATGGCGGTGGCCGTGTCGGTGGGGCTCGATCTGCTGCGCATCAAGATGCCGCCGCCGCCCGGGGCGGTCGATCCCGTGGACCTGGCGCTGATGCTGCAGCCGTCCGACTTCCTGTGGGCCATGATGGCCATGGCCGTGGTGCTGTCGGTGGCGGCCGTGCCCGCCATCGTGCGTCTGGTCCGCCTGCGGATCGTGGATGCCCTGGGTCATGTCTGACCTGAAGCTGCTGTTCGTGGCGCTGGCGGCCCTGCTGCAGTGGCGCGCCGTCGGTCCGACCGCCGTGCACGAGCAGCGGCTGCGCGAGAGCGACATCGGGGCGCGCGCGCCCGCGGCCTTCGTGGCTCGACTGGTGCTGACCAACCGGCGCGACCGCAAGCCCCACGAGATCGAGGTGTGGCGCGCCGGCACCGACCGGTTGCTGGTGCGCTTCCTCGACGCGAGTGAGCGCGGACGGTACCTGCTGCGGCGCGGTGCCGAGATGTGGCTGTTGACGCCCGATGCCCGGCAGCCCGTGAAGTTGAATCCCGCCTACCGCGTCTACAGCGGCGTCAACCTGGACGAGATCCTGGGCGTGCGGCTGCAGCGCGACTATCGCCTCGAGGCGGTGGAGGAAGGATTGACCGATGACGGTCAGCCGCTGACCGCCTTCGAGCTGCGGGCGACGGGCGGCGCGCTCTTTCCGTCACTCCGTCATGTGGTGCGTAACCGCGATGGCCGCCCGGTCACCACCGAGTACCGCCTCGTGAGCGGCAAGGCCGCAAGCGTGATCGAGTACGTCGAGTGGGCGCTGCTGCCGGTGCTGCACGCGCGCCGCTTCGCCGTGCGCGACGAGCTGCGCAAGGGCGCCGTCGCCGACGTGGAGATCGTGAGCCTGCAGGCGCGCCCGGTGCCGGACGAGCTGTTCGATCTGGCCGACCCGGCGGGGCGCCGTCGGCTCGAGGCGGCGACTCCCGCCCGCTGAGCCACGCCGAGCTACGCGTCCCAGAGCCGGCGGAAGCAGAACCACTGGTGCGGGCGCTGGCGGATCGCCCATTCGATCTCCGTGCCGATCTGCGTGACCGCCGCGAGCACGTCACGGTCGCGGTCGTCGCTGCGCGTCACCGTGATGGGCGGACGGACCACGGCGCGCACGCCGAAGTCGTCGTCGAGGAAGCTGAAGATCGGCACGAGCGGCACGTCGGCGGCCCGGGCCAGCAGCGCCGGCCCCACGGGCAGGGGCATCGGCTGGCCGAACATCGGCACGGTCACGTTGCGGCCGCTGGCGCGCGGCCGGTCGCCTTGCAGGGCCACGATCTCGCCGGCGCGGAGTGCCTCCACCAGTTCGAGCACCAGCCGTGGATCTTCGCCCGCGAAGTGGGCGACGTAGTTGTCCCCGGCCCGGCTCAGGATGCCGCGCACGAATGCCTGCGCGCGCGGATCGATCTCGGCTTCGCGCACCACGTGAATGCGCCGGCTCACGCCCGACACCCCCTCGAGCGTGGCACTTTCCCACGGACCGATGTGCGCCGTGACCAGCACCGCGCCGCGCTGGGCGTCGCGGATCCCCTGCCAGTGTTCGAGCCCGTCCACCCGTGAGGGACCCCGGGGCGTGCCGGCGAGCCGGGCGTAGCGCTCCGACAGGCAGCGCGCGAACTCCGTCATGGTGGTGTGCGAACGCCGCAGCCGTGCCAGGCCGGTGGCCGGACCGAGCACCGCGTCGAGGTTGGCGGCGATGGCCCGGCGGATCCGGCCCAGCACCACGAAGAAGAACGCGCTGAACACCACGATCCCGCCGCGATGGGTCCAGAGCGGCAGGTGCGACACGCACCAGTGGGGAAACTGATACCAGAACACGCCGGTGACATGGAAGCGGCCCAGCAGGCGTTGCGACAGGCCGACCACGGGGGCGTGGGGCGCGGCGACGCGACTCGACGTGGCCATGGTCAGGCCGAGCTTCCTGCGTCGACCATCAGGCACTGCCCGGTGATCGCGGCCGATCGATCGGAGAGCAGGAACGACACCGCGTGCGCCACGTCGCCGGGTGACGTACCGGCCGGCAGGCACTCGTGGGCGCGCAGCCGCTGCACGTCGGGCGGGGCGAGGCCGGCGGTCATGTCGGTGGCGACGAAGCCGGGCAGCACGGCGTTGACCCGGATGTGGCGGCGGCCCACCTCGCGCGCCAGCGTGCGCGACAGACCGATGAGCGCCGCTTTCGAGGCCGCGTACGCCGCTTGACCCGGCGTGCCGGCCACGGCTGCCAGCGACGACATCAGCACGATCGCGCCGCGCCGGCGGTGCACCATGGGCCCGAGCACGGCGCGACAGGTGCGAAAGGCGCCGCCCAGGTTCACGTCGAGCGTCTGGTCCCAGTCGCGATCGGCGGTCATCGCCGCCAGCGCGGAGAAGGTCACGCCGGCGTTGCAGACCAGGCCGTCGATAGGCCCCAGGGTCGCCTCGATGTGGCGGACCACGGCGTCGGGGGCGTCGCGATCGGCGAGGTCGAGGGCCAACGCGTGCGCCCGTCCGCCGCCGGCCTCTTCCACGAGTCGCGCCGCCGCCGCATCGGCGCGATAGGTGAACACCACGCGCCGGCCCTCCGATACGAGCAGGCGCACGAGCGCGGCGCCGATGCCGCGCGAACCGCCCGTCACGAGCGTGACCGCCTCGCTCATCGCCGTGCCTCGGTACGAGCCCGCAGCACCGCCGCGGCAATGCGCAGGCTGTCCACGAGAGGCCGGAAGTGACTCGTCGCCCGGCCGTCGGCTTTGGCCAGTCGCACCGGGGTGGTGGTCACCCGCAGGCCGCAGCGCACGGCCCGTACGACCACCGCGCTCTCGGCCTCGAAGCGCGCTTCGGGAAAGCCGGTGCGATCGATCAGCGCCTTGGTGTAGAGGCGGAATCCGGTCTGTACGTCGGAAATCCGGCTGCCCGCGGCCAGCGAAATGGCCTGCGACGACAGGCGGTTGGCGGTGCGGCGCGCCGGGCTCATGGCGGCGAACAGGTGATCGCGGGTGCCGAGCACCAGATCGGCATCGGGCGCGGCGGCGAGCAGACGCGGAATCTCTTCCGGCACGTGCTGGCCGTCGGCATCCACCGTGATCACGGCGCCGAAGCCGCGCGCGAACAGGATGGCGAAGGCCTCCTTGAGGGCGTTGCCCTTGCCGCGATTCTCGCTCACGCGGTGCACCTCGGCTCCGGCCGCCCGCGCGGCCTCGGCGGTGCCGTCGCTCGAGCCGTCGTCGACGACGAGCACATCCGGCACCAGCGCCAGGCAGCGCGTCACCACGGCTCCCACCGTGTAGACCGCGTCGTAGGCGGGAATGACGACCGCGATGCGCATCACACCGCCTCGAGCAGCAACCACGACGCCGCGCCTCCAGAGGCCAGGCTGGTGACCAGCGTGACATCGGGCGCTGGCAGGGCGCCGCCGTGGTGGGGGCGTACGCCGAGCTCGGGATCGACCTCGGCAAAGCCCACGGTGGGGCCGAGGTTGGGCAGCGTGGCGCCCAGCACGGCCGCGGCGAGGAACCCGCCGCCGTATTCGCCGGTGTGGGCCTTGGGCGCCAGTACGGGCGGTAACGCCGCCCCCTGCCACACGTCGCGCAGGACGTGCGCTTCGAGCCGGTCGCCGGCGACCGACCCTGACGCGCCCGACACGATGCGCGTGATGCGGGCGCGGTCGGTGGCGGTGCGCTGGAGCAATTGCGTCAGTGCACCGCTCAGGTGCGCGTGGCCACGGCCCCAGCCGATGCGGGCGGCAGTGGGGTCGAAGGCACTGGCGAAGCCGCGGATGCGGGCGTGGATCCGCGCCCCGCGCGCGCGCGCGTCACGTTCCGCTTCGAGCACCAGCACCGCCGCACCTTCGGCCGCGAGGAACCCGTTCCGGTGCCGGTCGAAGGGCCGCGCCGCTTCGGCCAGCGTGGCGGTGCCGCGCGCCAGCGCCTCGAAGCGGTCGAGGAACGCGTGCAGGATCGGCGGCATCTCTTCCGCGCACCCGGCAAGCGCACAGCGCGCTCGCCCGGACGCCACTTCGAGCGCCCCGCGGCCCACGGCCGTGAGCGCGCCAGCCTCGCGCTGGGCAATGGTGACGTTCGGCCCATGCGCCCCGGTGGCGATGGCGATGTGCGCGGCCGCGGCGTTGGCCACACTTTCGGTGAAGGCGAAGGGCGAGACCATGGCCGGGCCTTCGCGGCGCTCGACCCGCAGCAGTTGCTCGGTGGCTTCGATGGCGCCGAAGGCCGTCGCCATCACCACGGCCGTGGTCGGCCCGGCGACGGCCGGGTCGCCGGCATCGAGGATGGCCATGCGGGCCGCGGCGGCGGCAAAGAGCGACGGCCGGCCCATCCGGCGCGCGGCCGCCGGCGGTACCCAGGGCGACAAGTCGAGGGCGACCGACAGCACGCCTTGCGTGGCCGATCGATCGCGATGGTAGGGCGAGCGCGACTCCACGTCGACCGCCAGCGACGACGGCCCTTGCAGCACCGTGGTCAGCGCCTCGATGCCGCAGCAAGTGCCGGCCACCACGCCGGCCCCGGTGATGACGACCTCGTCGCGCCGGCCACTCACGACTCGCTCCACCGGCGCAGCACGAGGGCGGCGTTGGCGCCGCCGAATCCGAGGTTGGCGGACATGGCCGTGCGCGCCGCGCTCGCCCGTCGCGGGTGGCCCATGACCACATCGACGCCGAGCGTGTCGTCGATCGCCCCGCCTGCGGGGGTCGGGTGCAGCAGGCCCGCCTGCAGGCTCAGGATGGTGGCTACGGCCTCGACCGCGCCGGCCGCGCCCAGCAGGTGACCGACCACGCCCTTGGTGGCCTCGACCGGCAGGGTGTGCGCGCGCGCGCCGAAGACCAGGCCGATCGCGGCAGCTTCGGCCGCGTCGTTGAGGGGCGTGGCGGTGCCGTGCGCGTTGAGGAAGTCGATGGCCGTGGCGTCGAGACCGGCATCGGCGAGCGCGCGCCGCATGGCCTCGGCCGCCCAGACGCCGTCGGGACTCGGCGCGGTCATGTGGCTGGCATCGCACGACGAGCCCGCACCCATGAGTTCCGCGAGCGGCGTGGCGCCCCGCGCCACCGCATGGTCGAGTGACTCCAGCACGAGCACGGCCGCGCCCTCGCCGAGCGACAGACCCGCGCGGTCGGCGCGGAAGGGCCGGCACGGCTGTTCGTCGACGGCGCGCAGGGAATTGAAGCCCGCGTAGGTCGTGACGCAGAGGCAGTCGGAGCCGCCCGTGAACGCCACGTCGACCTCGCCGCGGCGGATCGCCCGCAGAGCCTGTTCGATGGCCAAGGCGCTGGCGGCGCACGCCGACGACACGGTCTCGACCGCGGCCGTGGCGCCGAGGCGCCGGGCGATCGCCTCGGCGGGCGAGCTGAGCGAATACGAGGCCAGCAATCCGCGCGGGGCCGCAGTGCCGGGCGGATCGATCATCGCGTGCACGTACTGCTCGGTCTCGAACAGGCCGCCGGTGCTGCTGGCCAGGAACACCGCCGCGTGGCCGTCGGCGAGTGGCCACGTCAGGCCTGCCTGCTGGGCGGCCTCGAGGGCCGAGGCCACGGCGAAGCGGTCGGTATTCGACAGCCTGCGCCAGCCGCGCATGCGCCGGCCGGCCGAGGCTCGGGGGGCACCTGACCGGCGATGTGCGTGCGCTGGGCCGCGTGATCGAAACGGGTGAAGCCGCTGATGGTGGTGCGGCCGGACAGGATGGCCTGCGTGAAGGGCCCGACCCCCCAACCGGCTGGCGTGACGGCGCCGATGCCCGTGACCACGACCCGGCGCTGCCGCAGGTCTGAACTATTGAGCATTCACCGGCCGACCGGCGCTCGCCGCCACGAGGCTGCGGGCCACGAATTTTCCGAGGCTGTCGACCGACATGAACACCGACTTGTCGACCTCGTGGCTGCGGATCGTGATCCCATAGGCCTTCTCGAGCGCCACGACCAGTTCCAGCGCGTCGACCGAGTCGAGGCCAAGGCCTTCGCCGAAGAGCGGCGTGTCGTCAGCCAGGCGGTCGGTGGTCAGGCCTTCGAAGCGCAGGGTCTGGACGATCAGTGCCTTCAGTTCCTGGCGGAGTGCAACCTCGTTCACCATGTCAGTGTGACCTCGAAGACCTTCGCTCACGTTTGCGAAGGAAAGGTGGCCGCGGCTGGCGCGTCCGGGCGGGCCGCCGGCGTCGCGCCAAGGCGGGGCGCAAGGGGCAGCACCCGCTGGAGGCGCACCAGCAGGAAGAAGCAGGCGAGCCGCAGCCGCATGGCCAGACTGGGCCGCCAGTTGCCGGCAATCACCGACAGCACCGCTTCGTACATGCCGAAGCGGGCCGATGGGCTGAAGAACAAATCGCGGAATGCGGGGTCGTAGAAGCCGGCGGCGAAGCGGCGGAAGTGACTTGTAGCGGGTGACCAGCCTCGCCTCGTAGGTGGCGAAGCGCGCGCGCCGGAGATCGCCGGCGCGCAGCCCGTCGCTCATCTCGTCGGCGGCTTCGATGCCCGTCTGCACGGCCAGCAAGACCCCGGTGGAGAAGATCGGATCGAGGAACGCCCCGGCATCGCCGACCAGCACGAAGCGGTCACCGGCGTGCTGGCTGTGCAGGTATGAATAGTCGGCCTCGAAGCGGCCCGGACTGACCGGGTCGGCGTGGGCCAGCAGCGCGGCCGCCGCTGGCGTCTCGCGCACGAAGTCGGCGAGGCTCTCGTCGGGGTGCCGCGCGGCTTGGCGTTGTAGATGGTCTTGGGGATGACGGCGCCGACGCTCATCACCGTGTCGCTGATCGGGATGAACCAGAACCAGCCGCGGTCTGGCCGGGTCACCATGCGGATGTCGCCGGCGCGCCGGCCGTCGGCCCGGGGCACGCCCGTGTACTGGCGATGCACGGCGATGTTCTGCAGCACCGGGTCGGGCACGCGCGTGCCGAAGCGGCGGCTCAGGAATCCGTAGCGGCCCGACGCGTCGATGATGCCGCCCACCCGTACTGTGCGTCGACTGCCCGGCCTCGGAATAGGTGAGCGTGACGCCGTCGGGGGCAAACGCCACGTCGTCGGCGCGGCACCCTTGCTTCACCGTAGCTCCAGAGGCGACCGCGTGCTGGAGCAGCAGGTGATCGAACCGCTCGCGATGCACCTGATAGGTCTGCGGCTGCGCCACCTCGGCGGCCCGGGAGAAGTCGGCGTAGCGTTCGACGCTGCCGTCGGCCGTGGTGAAGTTGGCGCCCCACTTCGGCACGAATCCGCCAGCGGCGATGGCGCCCTTGACGCCGAGGGTATCGAGCAGGTCGTTGAGGCAGGGGAGCTGTGACTCGCCGATGTGGTAGCGCGGAAACGACTCGCGATCGAGCGCCAGCACGCGATGGCCGCGACGGGCCAAAGTGGTCGCGGCAGAGGAGCCGGCCGGCCCCGCCCCGATGACCGCGACGTCGAAATCCCAAGGTTGTGGGGTCACTGGTCCACCGCCGAAGCGCGAGTTAGTATACCGCTCTTGACCGCCATTTCGAGCGAGCGCCGCTTCGTGCGTCGTGACGACGCGATCGTCGACGCATTTCTGCGAAGCGTGAGGAACCGGCCCGCCGATGCGGTGGTCGTGTCGCCGGTGGCGCAGTGTGGCTTCGCCGATCTCGCGACGCTCGCATCGGAGGTGGCCGCGCGAGTGGCCACGGTGGTGCCCGAGGCCGGCCAGCTCGTGGCGCTGAGCGCGGCCAACGGTCCTGCCTTCCTCGCGGGCTTTCTGGCCGTGCGCCTCGCCGGCCATGCGGCGCTCCTGCTCGACGCGCACGCCCCCCGCGAAGCGCGACGCCGCACCGCGAGCCAGCTCGGTGCCGTGGCCATGCTCGACTGTCTGAACGGGTGGCCGTCGTCAGCCAGCGAGTTCGCGATCGCGCGGCACGATGCCGGGATGACGCCCGTGCTTCTGCCTGGCATCGCCGTGGTCAAGGTGACGTCGGGATCGAGCGGCGCGCCCCGCGGTGTGGCAACCCGGTCGGCATCCGCGCTGGCCGACGAATCGGCGCTGGCCGAGACCATGGGGTTTCGCGCTGGCGATCGGCTGCTTGCGGCCGTGCCCTTCTCGCATTCCTACGGATTCACGACCCTCGCGCTCTCGGCGCTGGTCCGGGGCCTGACGGTGATCGTGCCCAGGGCACCGCGCCGTTCGATCCGCTCGAGGCCGCGGCCCGCTGCGGCGCCACGATCGTGCCGACGGCACCGGCCTACGTGCGGGCGCTGCTGGCGATGAACGCGCCGCCGCCCTGGGCCAGCACCGTGCGGCTGGTCGTGTCGGCCGGCGCCACGCTGCCGGCCGCCGTGGCCAGCCAGTTTCGCCGCACCTATGGCCAGCCGATTCACACCTTCTACGGCTCGAGCGAGTGCGGCGGCATCTGCTACGACCGTAGCGGCGACGCCGCCGAACGCGGCACGGTGGGCGCGCCGGTGCGCGACGTCCGTCTCTCGTTGGCTCCGCTCGCGGGCGAGCCCGCCACGAGCGGACTCGTCATCGTGCAGTCTCCAGCGGTGTGCGACGGCTACCTGCCGGCGCCGGACGCGCGCTTGATGCCAGGTCGCTTCGAGACCGCCGACCTGGGCACGCTGCGCGACGGCGAACTCGTGCTGCTCGGCCGGGCCAACGCGGCCATCCACGTGCGCGGCTTGAAGGTCGACCCGGTGGAAGTGGAGCAGGTGGTGCGCGACCTGGCCGGCGTGGACGACGTCGTGGTCACCGGGATCGGGTCGCCTGGGGCCGAGCAGTTCGTGTGCGCGATCGTCGCCGTCCCGGAGGGACGCGTGACCTATGAGGGGGTCAGTGCGTGGTGCCGCACCCGGCTGGCGGACCACCAGGTGCCGCGCAGCATCCTGATTGTGGACCGCATCGTCTATTCGGCGCGGGGCAAGGTCGATCCGGAGTGGCTGGCGGAGATCCGTGACGCGCACCGATCCCGCTGAGCCCGGCTTCTGGGCGCATTCGCCGCTGATCCTCGCCAGCGCCGGCGTGCACTCGGCCGCGGTGGTCACGCTCGCGGCGTCGCCGGGCGCCTGGCCGATCGCGCTCGGCGCGCTCGTGGCCAACCACGCAGTCATCGCGGCGGCCAGCATGGCACCGCGGAGCGCGTGGCTCGGCCCCAACCTCACCAGACTGCCAGACGCACCGGCCGGCGTGATTGCGCTGACGTTCGACGATGGCCCCGACCCCGACCTGACGCCGCGGGTGCTCGCGCTACTCGCCCAGGCGGGCGCCGTCGCCACGTTCTTCTGCATCGGCTGCCGGGCCGAGCAGCATCCCGACCTCGTGGCCGAGATTCGCGCGCGCGGCCATGGCATCGAGAACCACACCTACAGCCACCCGTCGTCGTTTGCGCTCGGGCGGTCAGCCGCGCTGCGCGTCGAGGTGCGCCGCGGGCAGGTGGCCTTGACGGCCGCCGGGGCGTCGCCGCCGCGATTCTTCAGGGCGCCCGCTGGCATGCAGAACCCGTGGCTGCCGGCGGTGCTGGCCGGCGAAGGGCTGTCGCTCGTGTCGTGGACCCGGCGCGGCTTCGACACCGTCACGCGTGACCCGCGCGCCGTGACCCGGCGGCTGGTGCGGAATCTGGCGGCCGGCGACATCCTGCTGATGCACGATGGCCGCTCGGCGCGCACCGCCTCCGGCGCCCCGGTCGTGCTCGACGCGCTCGCCCGCGTGCTCGAACACCTGGCCGCGCGCGGGCTCAGGTCCGCGGCCCTTGGCGCCGCGCCGCCAGCGCCCCTTGGGTGATCGGCGTCAGTGGCCGTTGAGTCGCGCCCAAAGGTTGTCGAGAGTGCAGGAGGTTCGCCTGACAGGAGGCTCGACACGCGGCTCGATGCGCGGCTGCAGACGGCGTGGCAGAGCGGCGCCCCGGCGCCATAGGTCGCCGGCCCGAATGGCCTAGTCGCGGCGCCGGGTGCCCAGATACTGGCTGAGCACGCTGCCGCGTACTTCGCGCGTCACGCCCTCGAAGCCGGCCGTCTGCAAGGAGGCCAGGATGGTTTCGGGCGGCACGCAGTTCTCGATCGTGTCCCAGAAGTAGTCCATCATGCGCCGCGCTTCGGGCCGGCCGGTGCTGAGCTGCGCCACTCCCGGCACGACCGTCCGGAGGAAGAAACGATTGAGCGAGCGGGCCAGCGCCGAGCGCGGCTCGGTGATCTCGAGCACCATCACCCGCCCCCCCGGCTTGAGCACCCGCGTGTACTCGGCGAAGAGCGTGTTCAGATCCGAGGCGTGGCGCAGGGCATAGCCCATGCACACCATGTCGAAGCTCGCACTCGGAAACGGCAAGTGCTCGCCTCGCCCCTGCACGAGTGGCGCGGCGCACTTCGAGCGGCATTCGCGCAGCATGCCGGAACTGGGGTCGAGGCCGATGGCGACCCCGGTCGGTCCGACGAGGGCGGCGGCGGAACGCAAGACCAGGCCGGTGCCGGTGGCCACGTCGAGCACCTGCATGCCTGCGCTGAGGCCGGCCTTGACCAGACACTCGGCTCGATACTTCTCGCCCGTGCCCATCGACATGAACCAGCACACCCACTCGTAGTGCGGCGCGCCGGAGTCGAACAGGCTGCGCACCATGCCGGCGCGGTCGTCGTCGGTGGCGTAGTACTTCGCGAGCGTGGGATGGGGGCGCACGGGCACGGTCGTCACAATGGCTTCAAGACTTGCACCTGGAACACGAGCGAACCCGGTTCGCGGTAGCGGGATGGGAGCAGGCTCTTGCCGAAATCACCGCGCAGCAGTGTGCCACGAGGACCCCGCATGTTGAAACCCAAACCGAGGCCGGTCACGGCCTGCCAGGTGCGGGCCACGGCCGGGTCGCGGCCGATCGCCTGATCGATGAACAGGTCGAGGCGGTACTGCTCGAACAGGTTGAACGAGTAGGAGCCGCGGAACATGCCGAGATCGGCGAAGCGCACGCCCGAGGCCGGCACGCCGTGGATGCGGTTGTCGTCGAAGAACCCGAACTGATACTTGCTGAAGCGATCGAGCTCGCGCCCCCCGTAGTAGGCGGTGTTCAAGCGTACCTTGTGAATGCCGAAGAGAAAGTCCTTCGTGAGGCTGGCCGAGTACTTCAGGTAGTCCCGGTGCGACGGATCGTACTCGTCGGGATTGCCCCAGGGCTGCCAGGACATGCGCCGGAAGCCGGTGGCGCCGGCGACCAGCGAATAGCCCGCGCGCTTCCAATCCCAGATCACGCCCGCCCCGTTCGTGGCAGTCGAGACCGGCGCCGCGAAGGTGGGCGCCGTGAGTTGGTCGGTGCCGAAGTGGTCGAAGCGGAACTGGTAGTTGACCACCAGCCGCTGGAACTGCGTCATCTGCCAGCCCACGTTGATCCCGGTCGAGAAGGGCAGCGACACCAGCCGCTCGCCCGGCCGCTCGCCGCCGTCGCCATACGTGCGGTCGTTGCCGCGCACGGCAATGGCGAACAGATCGAGGCTGGCGTCGATGCGGTCGCCAATCAGCTTGGGGTGCTGCACGTTGACGAGCGCCACCACGCCGCCGAAGATCACCGCGAGCTGGCTGTCCTTGCCCAGGAAATCGAAGTCGAGGTAGTTGATGCCGCCGAGGGGGATGGGGAAGTCGAACGACGGGTCGTAGGTGACGCCGAGGGCCAGGGCCTTGGCCGACGTGGTCGTGGTCTCGGCCACCACGCGCTCGCCGTCCTTCTTCACCAGATAGCGCAGCCCATTGTCGGTGTCGCGGTACATCACGTTGTCGCTGGTGCGCGAGGCCTGGCGCAGGGTGGCGAAGTCGGGCGCGTTCAACTGGAAGCCGTCGAAGAGGATCTCGCGTTCGACGGCGAGGCTGCGACCGGCCAGGAGCATGGTCTGGCGCGCCAGCAGCCGCGTGAGCAGCTGGATGTTCCGGCCGTCGATGACACCAGCGGTGCCGAAGTGCTGAATCTCCTCGCTCGAGAGCACGGGGGTCGAGAGCTTGGTTTGGACCGTCTGCACCTTGACGCGCAGGTAGGTGGACTGGTCGATCCAGACGGTGCCGCGGTAGAGCGACTGGGCGGCGTCGACCGGGTCGAAGCGCAGCACGAAGCAGGCCCGGCCGTCGACCTCCTCGACGCCGTCGAGACGGTAGCGGTAATCGGTGCTGAGCCGCAGATCGAGCGGCAGCGACAACACCTTCTCGGCTTGGAGCAGCGGGAACGGCGGACGGTTGGCGCCCCACTTCGTGCCGTTCAAGCGGAAGCTGCGCTCCTCCCATTCGACCGACCTGCCTTCGACGAAGAAGCGGTTCTCGGTGACCACGTCGAAGCCGGGATCGGCCGCCGTGGTGCGAAAGCTCTGCTCCATCAGCGCATTCGCGACATAGGTGTGGAGCAGCTCGTCTTGCGCCGTCTGGGCCTGTTGATTGCGCGCCACAATCTCGGCGACGCTCGGCAGGCGGGCCGACGACACCTCCTCGTTGTCGAGCAGCACCGAATCGGTGCCGTCACTCCAATCGACCACGAGCGGCGTGGGCGCGGCCGGCAGCCCGATACGGGCGGTGGCGCTGGCGGTGTCATAGGTGAACGTGGCCACGGGCTGACGGGTGCCGCGCACGCCGTCGGCGACGACCGGCCGTGTGCCGGTCCGTTCGGTGAGGCGCACTTCGAGCGGACCCTCGCTCGCGGTATAGACGAAATAGGTGGCGCCGGTCTTCAGACCGAAGAGCAGACGATGCGCGACCGTGGCGGTGACGTCTTGCCCGTTGCGCCAGAGACTCACCTGCAGCGCGCGCAGATCCAGGGAGGTGACCGCCTGCGAGAACAGATAGCTGAGCGGGCCGACCGGCGCCAACGCGCCGGCGGCGACGGGCGCAGACGCCGCGTAGACGGCACCGGACACACGCGTGCCGAGCAGCTCGACATGCCGGGTCAACATGCGCGCCGCCGCTGCGGGAATCTCCGCGCCGAGGGCGTCGTCGAGGAGCACGACGGCGGCCGTGGGGTCGCGCGTCTCGATGACCGCGGGCAGGCCGGCCGCGATGCCTTCGGCCGTCACGCCGAAGGCATCGGCATATGCGCCGAGATCGTCGTCGAAGAGCGCCGTGAGCCGACCCTCGTCGGCACCGGTGAAGGCGCCGAACAGCACCAGCGCATCGCCGTCGGCGGCCTTGACGTTGACCGCCGCGGACTTCAGGACGAACCCGGCGTCGCGCGGGCTGCCGACGGTGGCGTCGGCGCGAATCACGTAGCCCCGCACCGAGTTGCCATAGCGCGTCGCCACTTCACGCACGTAGCGGCCCCAGGCGGCGACGCCCGCAACGTCGGCGGCGCTCGCCCGCAGATCCAGCAGCAGCGCCGCGCCCTCGGTGCCGCGATAGAGCGCCACGCGCTCGTCCAGCGCCGCAAACGCGAAGGCCCCGGGTTGCGGCTCGAGGTCGAGGCGCGGCACGGCGATCACCACGGTGAGGGGCAGGCGCAGCGTGACGCCCTTCGACAGGGTCAGCGCCTCGTGCAGTACCCGGGGCGCCGTTCAACGACTCGTGGAAGCCCAGGCTCGGCACGGCCTGCGGCTGTGCGGCCGCCGGCGCCGGCACCAGCGCGGCCAGGCACGCAAGGAGCCAGCCTGCGCTGCGCCGGGTTCGGTCGTGGTCGGGCAACGTGTCGGTCCTTGTCTCGCGGGCGGCAGCGTCAGGCGTGGGTGCGGACGCGGGTGGGACGCGCCAGGCCTTCAATCTCGATGAGCAGCTCGGCCCGGCAGAGTGACGCGCGTACCATCTCGACGCGGCACGCCGCCGAAAAGTTTGCCCGGACGAGGTCGACGATCTCGTGCCGGGCATCCGGCCGGGGGCAATAGACGCGAATCTCGTCGGTACTTGGCCAGCAGGGGCCGCAGGTCGGTGCCGTTGGCCGGAAGCGGGCGCCCCTCGGCCGACGCGATGAGGCTGGCGAGATTCAGCAGCGTCTCCTGCGCCTGGCGGGAGAACTGGTCGTGGTGGGCCGAGTCTTCACCGACGATGCTGGCCGTGCCGCCCACGAGCAGCAACGGCCGGTCGCTGTCAGCGGCGAGCAGGGTGGCGCGGGCGAAACACGGCGGCAGCGGACCGAACCGGCGCGAGTACCTGATAGGCCGGTACCTGGCGCGGGTTCTCCACCGGCACGCCGGGTTCGGTCGTGGCCAGACAGTGCAACTGAAAACGCCGGCCGTCGACCCCGACGGCCGAGGCCGTGGGAATCGAGCCGCCAAGGAACGTCGCCTGGCCGAAGTGCGCGGCGAAGGCGCCATAGCGCGCGGTGTTGAACGCCTTGTAGCGGTCGATGCCCTCGCCGAGGTCTTCGTGGATGCTCGGCAGGAACGCCCAGAAGCGCACGGGCCGCACCGACGGGTGCGCGGCGAGCTGGTGGAAGACGGAGCGGTAGGCGGCGGTGACGCCGGCCTCGAACGCCGCCAGGCTCATGGCCGGAGCGGCCTCGAACTCTGCGCTCACCAGCACCGACGGCTGGTCGGCGAAGTCACGCACCCAGCCGGGAAGCGGCGGCGGATCGTGCGGGAGGTCGCGGATGTCTGCTGCGGTGAACCCACTCATGCTCGTCTTGGTCGCTCAGCCGTCGCTGTGAGATTCTACCGCATGCGAAAGCGGCGATGACCCCGGGCGCGATGCACCCCCCCACTCTTCCGACGCTCAGGCTGTCCCGGCTGCGCCAATTCGTCTACCAGTTGCGCAACGAAGGGCACACGCCCGGGCGGCACGCGGTGGCCGTGGGCGTCGGCGTGTTCATCGGCTGCACGCCATTTTACGGATTCCACCTGCCGCTCTCGTACGTAACTGCGCTGCTGCTCGGGGTCAGCCGCATCACCCTCTACCTCGCCGCCAACATCTCGAATCCGTTCGTGCTTCCGTTTCTGGTGCTGGCGGAGGTGCAAGTGGGCGCGCTGCTCGTGCGCGGGCAGCTCCATGCGCTCACCGTACAGTCGCTGCGCGGCACCGACCCCTGGTCGTTCGGCCTCGACCTGCTCGTGGGCGCCGCCGTGGTGGGCACCGTGCTCGGGGGCACAGCGGGCGTCCTGACCTACACGGCGTTGAGGGGCGGCCGGCGTCCCGGCCCCTTCGACGAGGTGGTCGTCGCGGCCGCTGACCGCTATCTCGCCGCGAGCCTTACGGGCTGGGAGTTCGCGCGGGCCAAGCTGCGCGCCGATCCGGTGTACCGGCACGCTCTGCTCGGCGCGGTGCTGCCCTCGGGCGGGGTGCTCGTGGATGTCGGGTGCGGCCAGGGCCTGATGCTGACCCTGCTCATCGAAGCCGCGCACCGGGTGCGCGCCGGGAGCTGGCCGGCCGACCAGCCCGCGCCGCCCGTGTTCACGCGGCTCATCGGCCTGGAACCAAGGCCGGGCGTGGCGCACCTGGCCCGCCAGGCCACGGCGGAGGGGGCGCTCATCGTCGAGGGCGACGCCCGCACCTTCGACTACCCGCCGTGTGCCGCGATGCTGTTCCTCGACGTGCTGCAGATGATGCCGCCCGAGGATCAGGAGATCGTGCTCGGGCAGGCCCGCCGCCGGCTCGCGCCGGGCGGCGTCGTGCTGGTGCGCGAAGCCGATGCCGCGGCCGGCCGGCGCTTCCTGCTGGTGCGCGTCGGCAATCGCCTCAAGGCGCTGGTCACGGGCGCGTGGCGGCAGTCCTTGTGCTACCGGCGCGCCGACGAGTGGCTGGCGGTGTTCGACCGCGCCGGTTTCGATGCCGTGGCGTGCCGTACCGGCCCGTCCGGACCGTTCGGCAACGTGCTCTTTCGTCTGACGGCGCGTTCGGAGTTGTCGCTGCCTTCGTGATGACGGTAGGATCGCGGCCACCAAGGAGCTTCATGCCCACGCCGTCGACCACGTCTCTTGCCACCGATCAGGCGCACCTGATGCACCCGCTGCACCACCCGTCGGCGCACGCCGGCACCCGCGTGTGGGTCAAGGGCGAGGGCGCGCGGATCACCGACGCCACCGGGCGGGAGTACATCGACGGGCTCTCGGGCCTGTGGAACGTCAACATCGGCCACGGCCGGCGCGAACTCGGCGACGCCGCGCAGAAGCAGATGTCGACGTTGGCCTTCCATTCCGCCTACGCCGGCGGCACCAACGAGCAGGCCATCCGGCTGGCCGAGCGGTTGAGCGGTCTGGCCTATCCCTCGATCAACACCTTCTTCTTCACGAGCGGCGGCGCCGAGTCGTCGGAGAGCTCGTTCAAGACCGCGCGCTTCTACTGGAAGGCGCTCGGCAAGCCCGACAAGATCAAGGTCATCTCGCGGCACCGCGCCTACCACGGCCTGACGCTGGCGGCCATGAGCGCCACCGGCCTGCCGGCGTTCTGGCCGATGTTCGAACCGCGCACCCCCGGCTTCAGCCACATCGAGGCCCCCGACCCGTATCGTTTCGCGCACACCGACACCAGCGTGAGTCTCGGCGTGGCCGCGGCCAACAAACTGGAAGAGGCGATTCTGAAGGAAGGGCCCGGGACGGTGGCGGCCTTCATCGCCGAACCGGTGCAGGGCGCCGGCGGCGTGATCGTCCCGCCCGACGACTACTTCCCGCGCATCCGCCAGATCTGCGACCAGTACGACGTGCTGCTCATCGCCGACGACGTCATCACCGGCTTCGGCCGCACCGGCACCTGGTTCGGCCTGCAGCACTACGGCATCGAGCCCGACATCATGCAGTTCGCCAAGGGCATCACGAGCGGCTACGTGCCGCTCGGCGGCATCGGCGTGTCCGACCGCATCCGCGAAGTGATCAACGGCGTGGCGCCAGGGCAGCGCTGGATGCACGCCTTCACGTATTCGGGGCATCCGACGTGCTGCGCGGTGGCGCTGGCCAATCTCGACATCATGGAAGGCGAGGGTCTCGTCGCTCGCGCCGGCACCAGCGGCGCGCGGTTGCTGGCGAAACTGCGCGAGCTGGAATCGCTCGACCAGGTCGGGCACGTGCGCGGCCAGGGGCTGATGGCGGCCGTGGAGGTCGTGGCCGACAAGGCCACCAAGCAACTGCATGCGCCGCCGCTCGGCGTGAGTCAGAAGCTGATGGACGGCATGCTCGAGCGCGGGCTCTACACGCGCGCCGTGATGGACTGCATCTGCATTGCGCCGCCGCTCATGACCAGCGACGACGACCTCGATCGCATGGTCGGGATCATCGCCGACACGATCACCGCGGTGGTGGCCTCGGTGCGGCAGCCCTAGCGGCTGGCCGCCACGCGCAGCTCGGGGCGGTTGAGTCGCACTTTGGCCTGACGCAGCGGCACCGTGTGCGCCACGTCGGCCAGCACCTGCGCCACCTGTGGGGCCACTTCGCTCAAGCGCCGCGCCGATTCGGCACTGAGGGCGGTCGTGGCGTAGGCCGTGAGCACGCCGGCCGTGCGCCCGTCGTGCACGAGTGGCGTCGCCACGCAGTAGAGCAGCGGCGTGCCCGAGGCCGAGGGGCCGAGGTCGAGGCGCGCGTCGGAGTTGATGATCTGCTGGCGGTTCGCCGCCACCCACCCGCTCACGCGCTCGCCGAGCGGAATGCTGTCGAAGCCGGTGCCTGACAGGCCCGCGCGCGTGGCGTACTCCGCCACGATCTTCTCGCCGCCGGACGAGGTGACGTAGAACACGAACTCGGCGTCGGGCACGAGCGCGCGCAGGTCGCCGGTGATGAGACTGGCCACGTCGGCGATGCGCGGCGGTCCGGACACGAGCCGGGCCACGCTCTCGAGCGCGGCTTGCGGGGCGGCCAGGCGCGGCGGCAGCACGAACGCAGGCGCTGGCGCCGGCACGGCCGCAGCCGCCTCGCGGGCGGCGGCCAGGCGGTGCATCGCGCGGCCCAGGTTGGGTTCCATGTCGACCACGGCGCCGAGCGCCGGGAGCAGCGCGAGGAACGCGTCGACCACGGCCGGGTCGTACATCGAGCCCCGGCGTTCCATCAGGATGTCGATGGCCTGCGTCTGCGTCATGGCCGGCCGGTAGGGACGGTCGGACGTGAGGGCGTCGTAGCAGTCGACGACCGAGAGGATGCGCGCGCCAATCGGGATGTCCTCCCCGCGCAGGCCGCGCGGGTAGCCGGTGCCGTCCCAGTTCTCGTGGTGCGCGCGCACGATCGGCACGACCGGGTAGGGGAACGCGATGGTCGCCAGGATGTCGGCGCCCACGTCGACGTGCAGCTTCATGGCCTCGAACTCGGCGGCCGTGAGCTTGCCGGGCTTGTTCAGGATGTGCTCCGGCACGGCCAGCTTGCCGGTGTCGTGTAGCAGCGCGGCGGCCTCGATGGCCTTCACTTCCTCCGCCACCGTGACGCCCATCTCCTTGGCCAGGGCCACCGAGTAGGTCTGCACGCGACGGATGTGGCTGCTCGTGACGCCGTCCTTGGCGTCGATGGCGCTCGATAGCGCCTGAATCGTCGACATGTAGAGCTGATCGACCTGCTTGACGTGCTGCTCGGCATCGGCGAGGCGGCCGAAGCGCGACTGCAGGCCGATGTAGACGATGACCACGAGCGGGGCGACCGCGGCCAGAGCCAGCACCCCGAGCTTGCCGACGAGCAGCGCCAGCACCAGCGCGGCCGAGGCCGACGCCGCGTGGCTGACGCCGAGCACGGCGAAGTGGCGGCGCCACACGTCGAAGGGCCGCAGGCCGCGCTCGAGTGCCGCGGCGGTGGCCGTCAGGCCCGAGGTGAGCAGGAAGTGCACGCCGGCCATCAGCGCGAGTGGCCCCACGAGGCCCTCGAGTGACACCGGTTGCCCGGCCATTGGCGTGCCGCCGTGCACCACGAGGAACGCCTGCGCGCCCAGCCACAGCGACAGCGCCGGGTTCGCCGCGTTGAAGAGCATGCGGTCGGCGCTGTGGCCGCGCCGCCACGACAGGATGAAGCCGTCGGCGGCCATCGCGACGGTGGCAGGCGCCGGGCCGAACAACATGGCCGAGGTGAAGAGGAACGTATCGGACATCGAAGCGTGCACGGGCACGCCGGGCACGCGCAGCGACAGCCGCCCGAACGCCACGGCCAGCGCTGAAAGCAGGAGCCATTCCGCCAGCCGCGGCACCGTGATGAGCGTGGTCACCGACTGTGCGATGGCAAAGAGCCCCAACGCCGTCACGGCGGCAACGTAGCGTGCCAGGACGCGGGTGTCATGCTCGGCGGTGGTGGCAGCGGTGGCGGTTGACATGGGCTCGCGCCTTTCCTATCGCAAAGCGCCTGCCAGGTCTGCCAGCGCCGCTCGCACCTGCCGGTGCGCGTCCGGAAGTGGCGTCGATGCAGGGGTTTGCACCATTGCCGGCCAAGGGTCGCGGGCCGTCACCCGCTCGGACGGCTGACACCGATGGGTCGCTAGCCGAAAATTCAGCTGACAATGAGCCGGAATATCAGCTGATGGTCGGCCAATCGACACCACAATTTATCGTCGAGATCGCTAAATAGTGGCTTGCGGTTGCCGATACTCTCAGTGGCACCCCTGTGGTCGGCATTCAACGTCTCGTCGTGCAACTCGAGTTGCTCGTCCGCAAGACCGGGGCGTCGTCGGCCTCGGTGTACCTGCCCACGCCGTGGGACGCGCACGCGCCGGTGGTGCTGGTACACGCGGGCGACGCGCTGCCGTTGCCAGAGCTGGCCACGCCCGATGCGGCGGCCGCCTTCAGCGGCGCCGTACTCGAGAGCGGCCGGTGGCACGGCGCGGAAGTGGCGCTCGACGCGCTCATCCCCAGCGCTTCGGGCGACGGATTCCTGATTGCGGTGCCGCTGCTGACCAGCCTGTGGGCCGGCGGCGTGCGCGACACGGCCGCGGCTCGCCGCCATCCCAAGCGTCGCAGTGAAGACCAGCGGCAGGCGTCGCCCGTGGCGGGTTGGATGGGCGTGCGGCTGCCCGCGCCGCCGCTGCCCGGGGAGGTCGCGGCCTGCGCGCACGCACTGGCCTCGACCATCGTATGCGTCTACTCGGTGCTCACCGATCCGCTCACCGGCCTTCCTGGCCGGCACGAACTGCACGGCGTGTTGCGCGCCGATCTCGATCGCGCCCGCCGACGCCGTCTGCCGTGCTCGCTGCTGCTCGTGAATCCCATCGGCCTCGACGGCGTCAACGACCTGCACGGCCGGTTGGCCGGCGACGGCGTCGTCCGCGAATTCGTGCAGGCGATGCACGGACTGCTGCGCCGCTCGGATGTGCTCATGCGCTACGGCGGCGCCATCTTCGCCTTGCCGCTGGGCAACATCGGCCTCGACAGCGCCGAGCTCGTCGCTGAACGCGTGCGCCGGCACGTCTCGGGGCAGGCGTTCCTGCAGGGCACGGTGCAGCTGCAGTGCGCGGTGAGCGTGGTGTCGAGCGGCCCCGACGAGGTGGACGCGCTCGAGCCCCTCGACCTGCTGCAGCGGGCCAACGAGGCGCTCGGGCTGGCGCGCCAGCGCGGCGGCGATGGCATCGTGACGTGGCGCAGTGAGACGGGCGTGGCGGCCGGGCCGCCCACCGATCGGCTGCTCGGCATCTTCACCGGCCGCACCGACAAGGACTACCGCAACATGGGCCTGCTGTGGGACGTGCTGCAGGCGCTGTCGGGCGCGACCGGATCGGCGGACCTGGCTGAGAAGGTGGTGGACCGGCTCAGCACGGTGCTCCGTCCCACGCGCGCCGCGCTGTTCGTGTCGGACGACGCCGGCGTGCGGCTCCTCTACGGCCAGCAGCGGCCCGACGACGGCGCCGACCCGCGCACGCTGCAGGCCGCCGACATCACCGAGGCCGAGCGCGCCCTCGTCGCGACCGCCGTGGCGACGAGCGCGGTGCGCCAGGAGACCGTCACGACGGGCGACCGTCCGCACCTGATCATCGCCGTGCCCCTCGTGACCGATGGCCGCACCCTGGGCGCGGTGTGCCTCGTGGGCAGTCCGTCGGTGCTCGACGTGGACCGCACCGACCTGCACGTGCTCACGGGCGTGGCCAATCAGCTGGCCGTGGCGCTCGATCGCGAGCACCTCGCCGAGTTGCATCGCGTGCGCGCCGAGCACGAACGCCGCCGGCTGCAGGCCGAACTGCAGGACCTGCGATCGCAACAGAGTCCGATCGTCTTCCAGTCGTCGGCGATGGCCGACCTGCTGGTGCGCGCCCGGCGCGTGGCGTCCACCGACACGACGGTGCTGGTCACGGGTGAAAGCGGCACCGGCAAGGAGATGCTGGCGCAGACCCTGCACCAGTTGAGCGGCCGCCGCGCCAAGCCCTTCGTGATCGTCGACTGCGGCGCCATTCCCGCGACGCTCATCGACTCGGAGCTCTTCGGTCACGAGCGCGGCGCGTTCACCGGCGCGCAGCAGCGTTCCTCGGGACGTCTCGCCATGGCCGATGGCGGCACCGTGTTCCTCGACGAGATTGGCGAACTGCCGCTCGACGTGCAGTCGCGGCTGCTGCGCTTCGTGCAGGAGAAGACCATCTCGATGGTGGGCGGCACGCGCTCGCGCAAGGTCGACGTGCGGATCATCGCGGCGACCAACCGCCGGCTCGAGGACGAGGTGCGCACCGGCCGCTTCCGCGAGGACCTGTTCTATCGCTTGAACGTGGTGCGCTTGCACATCCCGCCGCTGCGCGAGCGGCCCGAAGACGTGCGCCTGCTCGCCGAACACTTCGCGCGAGCCTCGGCGGCCGAGCAGCACAAGCCCTTGCTCGGCTTCTCGGCAGAGGCCGAGCGCCAGTTGCTCGCGCACACGTGGCCCGGCAACATCCGCGAGCTGCAGAACACCATCCTGCAGGCCGTCGTGCTGTCAGAAGGCGATTGTCTGGAGGCGGCCGACCTGCATCTGCCGGCCGGGTCCGGCGCGCTCTCCCAGCCAGCGATTCCGCGCGCAGCGCCAGTGCGCGACGTCGAAGCGCTCGTGCCGCCGCCCCGTGCGGATGTGCCCGCGGCCTTCGCGCCGGCGTGGGCCGCGCTCCGCGAGCGCCTGGCGTCGGAAGTGCAGGCCGCCAGCAGTGCGCGCCCCCGGCTCAGTCTGCCGCTCGGCCGCTGGCTCGCGCACGAACTCGTGCTGGTCGCGCACGAGCAGGCGGCCGGCGTGGGCGCGCGCGCGGCCACGCGCATCGGCCTGCCGCAGACCACCTTTGCCCGGCAGCTCCGTCAGGCCGAAACCGACCGCTCGCTCACCTCGCGTCCAGCCACGTGGGACGCGGTGCGCAGTGCGCTCGCGGCCGTGACCACCGCCGCGGACGTGCCTCCGGGCTGCCTGGCCGATCGCGTCGATGGGCTGCTCCTGGAGGTGGTGCTCGTGGCGGTGCCGGCGCCGCTCGCCTATGCGGCCACGTTGATGGGACTCTCTGCGCCGACCATGAAGCAACGGCTCGCCGCGCGCGACGCCGTGGCCTGAGCGCGGGCCCGCGCCTAGCTGACTTCGATCTGCCCGGTGGCCTTCGCGCGAATCAGGGACCACGACAGACCCACGCCGAGCAGCACGCCCACGACGATGAGGCCGACCCAGACGATGCCGGGGCCGTTCAGGCTCAGCACGTCGCGATCGACGAGCAGCCAGACGAGCGTGGCGAACAGGCCCACGCCGAGCAGCAGCCCGCCTTTACCCAGCGCGATGAAGGCCGTGCGCAGGCACACCAACCAGCCGATCGCGAGCACCAGGAGGGCGAGCGCCTTACCCGGCGTAAAGGCCACCGGCGGCGCCGCCACCCAGTGGGCCAGCGAATAGCCGCTCGGATTGAAGGTGGCGAGCACCAGGGCCAGCGCCAGCGCGATGCGCACGACCGTGCCCGACAGCGAGATTCCCGATTGGGCCATGGGCGGTGATTCTACCAGGGGCGGATGGAACCGACACCGCCCCCGCCGGCGGCCCGGCCTCAGCGCGACGGCAGGTACAGCGTGACGCGCGTGCCCTCGCCCAGACGGCTGTCGATGAGCAGGCCGCCCGAGTGCGAC
Source organism: uncultured Acidobacteriota bacterium (assembly GCA_963814395.1). Classification (GTDB taxonomy): domain Bacteria; phylum Acidobacteriota; class Vicinamibacteria; order Vicinamibacterales; family UBA2999; genus CADEFD01. Next base: position 197,629 of record CAWFCS010000006.1, on the reverse strand, counting down.
GCCATGATGCCGTGCACTGACGCGAGTCCCAGGCCGGCGGCCAGGTGCGGCGGCTTGGTGGAATAGAACGGGTCGCACACCATCGCCAGCGACGTCTCGGGAATGCCCACGCCGCTGTCGCGCACCGAGATGGTCACGTAGTGTCCGGGCGGCACCGAGAGGAGCGGCGTCGCGAGCGGCTCACGCAAGTGCTCGCGCGCCACGGCGAGGTCGAGGCGCCCGCCGCCGGGCATCGCTTCGACGGCGTTCTCGATCAGCTGCTCGAGCGCCGCGGCCAGCTGGGTGCCGTCGGCATGCACCATGAACGGGCCGGGCCCGATCTGCACGTGGACGACGACGCCGGACGGCAGCGCGCGCCCGGCCTGGGCCATCACGGCCCGGGCCGTGGCCTCGACCTCGACCGGCGCGAGGTGCGTGCGCTGTTGGCCGCTGAAGGCCAGGAGCTGCCGCGTGTGTTCGGCCGCGCGCAGCGCCGCTACCTTCACCTTGGCGAAGTTCTCGCGGGCCGGATGGTCGGGACCGACCGACGCCTCGCCGAGCTCGGCATGGCCCACCACGCGGGCCATCAGGTTGTTGAACTCATGAGCCACACCGCCCGCCAGGCGGCCCACGGCCTGCAGCTTCTCGGCCTGCTGGCGCCGCTCCTTGTCGGCTTCGTCGCGGGCCAGCCGGGCGGAGTGGTGGGCCGAGAGCAACAGGCGCACGGCCAGCAGCAGCGACACGGCAACCAGCATGGCCGCCAGGGGCAGTGCCCGGTCGACCGGCCCAATCGTGAGGCACACGAGCAACGCGCTGCCGACGAAGAGCGGCAACGACAACGGAATGGGATTGAGATCCCGCAGCCACGACGGGCCGCGACTGCGTCGCGGCGGTTCCATCGGGTCGGTGCGAATCGCCAGGCAGGCTACGAGCGTCGGCAAGACGCCAAGGAAGTAGACGACATCACTCGGCCGCGGGCCGATCAGGCCAGCCCGCTGGAACTGGGCGAGGACGACGACGGGCAGGTAGAGAGCCTGTCCGGCGACGAACCACCAGAAGGCGCGGGCCGACGGCACGGCGAGTCCGCGCACCACGACGATATTGAGCCCGGCGATCATCGCCAACTGCGCGAGGCCGAACACGCGGATCCAGACCTGCGTCATCGGATCGACGGTGAAGGCCTCGCTCGTCTGTGTGATGATCGTCCAGCTGAGCAAGCCGAGCCCGCCGACCGTCACGAGGGCGTCGAAGGCAAGGGTCGTCCCTTCGCCTGGCCCTGGCGGTGCGCGTGGATAGACGAGCAGGGCCCAGAGCGTGCCCAGATAGCTCGCCAGCGTGAGCCAGGAGTCGACGGTGGCCGAAATCAGGTACTGGACCACCCAGGCGTTCTGGCAGAAGGAAGAGATAGTTGACGGCCGCCAGCCATGACGTCCAGCCCGTGATGCGCAGGGCGAGCACGAGCCGGCCGGGAATGTCGGTGCGGCGGGCCGCCCACAAGAGCGCCGCGCCCTCGATCGCCAGGCGACCGGCGGAGGCCACTGTGACGGCTGGCGACGTGTCCGGACCCGCGCCTGACGGCGACAGCACGTGCAGTGTGTAGCCGACCAGCGCGGCAGCGGACCACCACATCCAACGCGGAGCGTTGGCGGCGAGCGCCGGCCAGCGGATCGGCGCAGGGGCCGATGCCGAGGGCGGAGCCGTGCGCTGGTCGTTCATGGGTGGCGCGCTACCGTCGAATGGTGGCACGGAGGCGGTCGAGCGCGTCGTAGGGCGCGAACTCGGCGTGCTCGTAGATGTTCCAGCCGGTGAACACCGCCACCACCTGCTGCTCAGGGATCACGATGAGACGCTGACCACCGTAGCCGAGGGCCGCATAGGCGTAGGCGGAGCCGTCGGCGTGCGGCAGCACCCACCACTGGTAGCCGTAGCGGCGCGACCGCGGCTGGCCCGGCCGCGTGTCGACGAGCGGGGACGTGGCCCTGGCCACCCAACCTTCGGGCAGGATCCGCTGGCCGTCCCACACGCCGTCGTTCAGATAGAGGTAGCCGATCTTCGCCAGATCGCGCGGCGTCAAGTAGAGGCCGCCTTCGGTGTCGGACAAGCCCGTGGGTGTGCGCTTCCAGTAGGTGTCGGTGATGCCTAGCGGGCCGAACAGATGCTCCGCGGCGTAGTCGTGCGCGTGTTGTCCGGTGGCCGTCTTGATCACGTGCGCGAGCAGCTCGGTGTTGCCACTGCTGTAGACGAACTTCGTGCCGGGCGCATCGACGAGCGGCTGGTCGAGCACGTACTGAATCCAGTCGTGGCTCCGCTCCATGGCCGCGCAGCTGTTGGCGGGATCGGTGTAGGCGACGGTGCTTTCGTCCCACTTGATGCCGGTCGTCATCGTGAGCACGTGCGCGAGCGTGAGATCGGCGCGGCGCGGGTCGGCACCACCCGCCCTGAAGCCGGTGAAGTAGGGCATCAGCGTGGCCTCTACCCCCGGATCTCGCCGCGCCTGATGGCGATGCCCACGAGCGTGGCGGTGATGCTCTTCGAGGCCGACTGCATCGTGTGCAGGGGGCCGCGCAGGTAGTAGGGATGCCAGTCTGGGTCGTAGTAGTTGTAGGCACCACGCACCGGGTCCCGGCCCTCGAAGAGCTGGTCGAAGTCGTGCTCGTAAGTCTTGTCGGCGACCACGCGGCCGTGGCGCGTGATGAGCATGCTCGTGACCTGCCCGTGCGTGCCGGCCGCGAACTCGGAGTCGAGCGCGTTCACGGCCGCCACGTCGAACCCCTCGGCCTCCGGGGTCGACATCGTCCACCCTGTCGTGGGCCACACCGGGGCCGGCGGCGCGGCCGGCGCGGCGCATCCCGCCAGGCAGACCAGCGCGCTCGCCATCATCGTCTTGTGCATGTCGTAACTCCTGCGAAGCCGAGCGAGCCTCTCACCACCACCGCCGGGACCAGATGACCGACAGCCCGAGTTGATGGTCGGTCGTCGGCCGGTCGAAGGCACGCAGCGCCGTGTGTGCGGCGCGCAGCGTGATCTCCGGCGTAAGCAGGTAACCGACCGTGGAGTCGATCGATCGAAACCGCTGCAGCTCCACCGTCGTGGCGAAGGCGCTGGCCGCGCGCGGCGCGCGCACGTTCGAGATCCGACTGTGCACGAACACGCGCGGGGTGAGGGTGTGCTGCGCCTGCGCCGTCCAGCCCTCCGACACGCGCGTGCCGCCGGGGGACTCGAAGCGGCTGCGCACCCACTCGCCGCTGAGGCGTGTATAGCCGAACGCGAAGTCGGTCTCGGCGTTGACCGTGGTGTAGTCGAGCGCCGGGAGCGTCGCCGCGGCTTCCGCGTAGCGGCCGCGGGCACCGCCGACGCCGAACCGCAGGCCCTGGCGCGGCGTGATGCCGCCGCCGGCGACCAGGTTGACGCGCCGCGACAGATTGTCGGTGGCGCGCCAGAACTCCACCGCGGGACGGTCCACGGCGGCCACGCGCAGGTCCCAGTGCTGGCCCGACACGGCGGCCTGCGCGCCCCAGGGATAGAGCGTGGAGATGAGCGACACACGGGGTAGACCGGTGCCGAGTGACGGCGAAGGCGTGTAGTAGGGCCGGTGCCACCACAGAATGCCGGGGTTGGTGTTGGCGCGATTCTCGAGCAGGCCCAGGCCCGTCGGCATCGGAAACTTGCCGGCCTCGAAGCGCCAGTTCGCCCCGCGCCGCGTCTCGTAGCGCACCGAGGCCTGGTCGAGAATCACTTCCCACTCGCCGCGCAAGCGCCACACGACTGGGCGCACCGACACCTGCCACCCGGGCGCCAGCTCCGCGCCGGCGAACGCATCGACGATGACCTGCGTGGGCCAATCGGCATCTTCGGCGAACGAATCCTGCCAGCCCGACACGGTGTCGAACGCCACGCGCCGCGCCGTGCTGGTCTCGGCCGGCGGCTCTTGCGCGAGCGCCGGCGTCGCGAGCCACACGAGGGTGAGCCAGCCGGCGAACCCCAGGTGCGACCTGGTCATCGGCCCACCGAACGTCGCGCCGAGGACGCGTCGAGCGTGGCCATGGGCCGTGAGGTCAACACCCGGATCACCTCCGGGTCGAAGCCCGTGCCGGCGTGCCGCGCCAGCTCGGCGAGGGGAGCGGCTGGCCCCCATGACCGCCAGCGGTTCATCGAAGCGGCGCTCATCCGCCATGCGGGCCAGGCGGCGGGTGAGTTCGTCGATCGGACGCACCAGCGTGCGCGCCAGCCAGGCGCTGCCCAAGCCGGCGAGCAGCAGCGCGCCCAGCCCCACCACGGCGAGCAACGTGGCGGCATCGGCCGTCGCGGCACGGGTGGCGGTGCCGAGCGAGCCGATGGCGTAGACCGCCACGTCGTCGACGAGCGACAGGCGCCGCACGACATATTCGTCGCCGTGTACGTCGAGCGTGGCGGCGGTGGGCCGCCCGGCGGCGGCGATGGCCGCGCCGAGGCCTGGAGCTGCCGCTCCGGCCACCACCGCGCCGTCGAGCACGACGGCCACATCGGTGTTCGCGTCGGCCGCGAGGTGGCGCGCGTAGGCGTCGTCGAGCGGGGCGGCGAGCAGGAACTCGCCGACCACGTCGTCGCCGAGCACGAGCGGCGCCACGGTGACGAGATAGACGCGCGCACCCGCGCGGACCACCGCCTCGACCGGATTGAGCGTGGCCCGGGTGCGGGGGCGCACCATCAGGCCGGCCGGCCAATCGCCGGCCAGCGGACCCACCGTGCTGACGACGCGGCCGCGCGCGTCGGTGACGCTGAGGGCTGGCACGCCGGTGACCTGCTGCACCTTCGCCAGCTCGCCCTGCACCGTGCCGGTGAGCTGATCGAGTGGGCCGCCGGCGCGGCCTTCCGCCTGGAAGGTGTCGACGGCCGCCTTGAGCGTGGGGCTCTCGGCCAGCATGGCGGCCTGCGCGAGGCGATCGCGCCGGCGCCGGGACTCGGCCTCGCCGAAGCGCTGCTGACTCAGTTCGAGATTTGCCGTGACGGCCGTGCTGAGCCGTGTGCGGGCCTGCCACGACAGCACCAGGAACACCGCGGCCAGCACCAGCACGATCACACCGAAGCTGAAGCCCAGGACCTTGGCCACGAGCCGTGGCGCGCGCGAGAGCCGGACGGCAGCCGGGGTCATGGGGTGTCGGTGAGGGGCAGCGAGAAGCTGAGCGACACGGTGCCGGCACGCGTGACGACGGCCTCGTGGGCCACTTCACCCACCCGTTCGTGCCACGCCACCACGCGGTGACGCCCGGCTGGCACTTCCGGCATCGTGAAGCGTCCCCGTGCGTCGAGCCGGGTGAAGTAGGGATGGTCGAAGACCCGCACGAGCGCCGTCATGTGCGAGTGCAGGTGGCAGAACACCTTCACCACGCCCGGCCGGTCGAAGCGCCGGCTCTTGGTGTCGCCGCGGGGGTAGCGGCCGAGGTCGAAGGTGGCGCCGCGCGACAGCGAGAACACGTTGTGGAAGATCGGGTCGTCGTTCGGGAAGTGCACCGTGGAGCCCGCCGTGATGGCGGCCACGCGCGGCACGAACACCTCGTTCGTCTGCCGGATCGTCATGCGGCTCGGGGGCGAGACCACGCCCTTCGGCAGATCCACGAAGACGATCACGTTGGCCAGCTCGGACCCCTGGGCCGTTGGGGCTACCGTGATCGTGCGGCCGGGATAGGCACCGGCAGAACTGAGGCGGCGCGACGGGCGAGTCACGATCGACACCTGACCCTGAATGGTGCCCCCAGCCGACTGGGCCTGGAGATCGGGTGGCACGTGCACGCCGATGCACACGATGGCCGCGGCCATGGCCGCCCACGGGCGCAACTGGAAGCGGCGCGGCACGGGGTTCACGTTCGTCATATCGGCCACAGGAAGTACGGCACCAGAGGGAACGCCCGGCGCAGCCCGAGAAGGCGGCATAATCCACGGCAACTGCCAGACCAAGTGGAGGAGACGATGACGAACGTGACGCGCCGGAACGTGCTCAAGGGGGCCACCGCCGTGGCTGCGGCTAGTGCGTCGATGGCGCGGGCGGTGTTCGCGTCGGCCGACGCGTCGACGGACGGGGCGACGGACCTGGCGACGCGGCAGCAGCAAGGCGCCGTGCCCGACGGCGTGAAGGCGCTCGTCTTCGACGTGTTCGGCACATGTGTGGACTGGCGCAGCGGCGTGGCGCGCGAGGCCGAGCGCATCCTGAAGCCGCTCGGCTACAGCCTCGAGTGGCGCACCTTCGCCGACGCCTGGCGCGCGCTCTATCAACCCACCATGGAGGAAGTGCGCGCTGGCCGCGAGCCCTACGTGGCCCTCGATGTGCTGCATCGGCGGATGCTCGACGCGATCCGGCCGCGGTTCGGGCTGCAGACGCTCGACCCCGCCGTGGCCGACGAACTCAATCTGGCCTGGCATCGCCTCGACACGTGGCCGGACACGGTGCCCGGCTTCGCCCGGCTCACGCGGAAGTACCTGCTGGCGCCCTGTTCGAATGGCAACATCGCGCTGATGGTCGACCTCGCCCGTCGCAACGGCCTTCCGTGGGACGCCATTCTGGGCGCCGACATCGCTCGCGATTTCAAGCCGAAGCCCGCGGTGTATCTGCTGTCGGCGGCGGCGCTGAACCTGCAGCCGCGCGAGGTGATGATGGTGGCCGCGCACAGCGACGACCTGCGCCAGGCGGCCGCGGGCGGGCTGCGCACGGCGCACGTCGCGCGTCCGGGAGAGAACGGCGCTGGGACGGGTGAGTCGGCGCCACGGGTGCCCGTCGACATCGCCGCCTCGAGCATGGAGGATCTGGCCCGGCAGCTCGGCGCGTGACCAGACTATGATGCGGCGCAGATGACTTGCACACGCATCGTCCTGTCGGGTCTGGCTCTGGTGATGACGGCAGGCTGCGCGGAACAAGCCGCGACCCCCGGCGGCGCCGCGTCGACCGCCGCCACCTCGGCACTTCCGCCGCCTCTTCCTGCGGTCGTGGACGGGTGGCGCGAGTATCCGTTGCGCGACGGGGTGCTCTCGATTCAGCCGGCGAAATGGCGCACCGACACCATCGACATCCCCGTGCCGGCCGGCGAGGGTCTGGAATACAAGCTCACGATGAAACAGGGAGAGGCGCTGGTCTACAACATCAGCTACGGCACGCTGGCCGAGCCCGGCAAGATGCTGAGCGAGTTCCACGGCCACACCACGCAGGTCGACGGCGTGGGCGACCTGATGTTCTACGCCAAGACCGGCGGCACGCCGCAGAGCGGCGCCTTCACGGCGCCGTGGGACGGCATCCATGGCTGGTATCTCAAGAACGACAGCCCGAAAGACGTCGTCGTGAAGGTGGAGCTGGCCGGCTTCTACGCGCTCGCGGTCAAGTAGGGAGCGCGCGCGTCACGACGATCGTGACCGACTCGGTGGCCCGGTCGAACACGATGTGCGCCTTGCCGGCGCGCAGCTGGGCCAGCACCTGTGCCACCTTGTCGTCGAGTGCGGTCTCGTGCCACCCGTAGTCGGTGCCTTCGCGCAACACGAAGGATTCGATCACCGCGCGCAGCGTGTCGGGCGCCAGGTCGTCGGGCTCGATGCGCACGGGGGCCGCCTGCTCGACCTCGCGCTCGACCTCGAGTTCCACGACCAGCTCGCGTTCGTCGTCGTCGTGCATGCGCCTTCCACCATACACGAACGATGAACCGGCACCGGCGGCATCAGGGCCGGCGGAGGGCCTCTTCGGTGGTCATGTCGCCGCGCGCGCAGAAGCCGGCAGCGACCGTGGCGTGGGGAGCTTCGACCACGCCCGCCAGCTTGAGTTCCAGTCGGTACCACGGCCACAACGTGTCGGCCGTGAGGTTCTGGCGATCCGCGGGCAGGATGCGCAGCAATCCGCCCGCGCGCTCCCTGGCGTTGTCGTCCCAGGCGAAGCTGCCGGCCACCGCCACCGCGCCGTGAATGGCCCGCTGATGGACCGCGCCGACTTTGTTTTCGATCATCGCGAGCAGGAAGATCTGGTCGGCCTGCTTCCTCGTGCAGGTCTGATTCCAATAGAGGTAGTCGTGTACCACGGCGGGCAGGATGTAGTGGCCGTTGGCCTTGATGATCGACTGCAGCGCTTGGGGAATGCTGGCGAAGTCGGTCACGAACCCGGGCGGCACCACGACTTCCTGGGTGGACACGCCAATCCGGTAGCGCAACGGCTGACGGACGATCCAGTGCTGGCCATCCACGAACGGCCGGAAATCGACGGGCGGGATCGGCTGCTGGCCGGCCAACGCACTCACCGCGGCCAGCACGGCCGCCGCACACACACCAGTTCTGCGCATCAGGCACCTCCTACTGTGAGCCAAGGCGTCGTGTGCCGGCATCATGCCTCACGCGGCCGCTACCAGCTGGCGGCGACGGTTCGCCCGCTTGACCATGAATATGCAGCAGCTTATACGCATGGTGTGAATGCGGCTGCGGTCGACGACCGAATCTTCGAGCGTTCGAGGGCACGCGTGCCGGAGCAGACGCAGAACGTCGGCGACGCCCGTTACGGCTGGAGGATGATGGGCGGCACACTCTTTGATGTGCTGGGGAGGATGTCATGAGCCAAAGGCAGCCACCTGCGCGCCCCCGGGGGACTGGCGCGACGACATCCTCGCCCGCATGCGGGCACTGATCGAGCAGGCCGCCCCAGGCGTGCTCGAGGAGCGGAAGTGGAAGAAGGCGTCGAATGCCATGGCCGGCGTGCCGGTGTGGTCGCTCGACGGCATCATCTGCACCGGCGAAACCTACAAGGACAAGCTGAAGCTCACCTTCATGAAAGGCGCTGCGCTCGCCGATCCCGCCGGTCTCTTCAATGCCGGTCTGGACGGCGGCACGCGCAGAGCCATCGACATCCACGAAGGGGAGACGGTGGATGCGCGCGCGTTCAAGGCGCTGGTGAAGGCGGCAGTAGCGGAGAACAGCTCGGCGGCGAAGTGAGGCCTCCCACGTCAGGCAAACACGAAGGACGAGGACTGCAGGAGACCGGCCTCGCCCCAGGGTGCAGCGACGAGGCCCAGTGAAAGCCGCGGCGTCCCCATTCATCTCGAAAAAATCGACCCGGACACGCGCTGCTGCTATCCTGCGCCCCGACGATAGCGGAGACCGTCAATTCTGAGGATTTGTCAGGGGATAATCGCGCGTCTCGGCACCGTCGTCGTGGCCCTCGGCGCGGCCGGGTGCGGTGGTCCGACCGCGCCGTCGCCGCAAAATGGGGGAGCGCTCGCCCTGGCCTGCCCAGCGCCGGTCACAGCTGCGGCCGCAGCGTCTGGTGGTGCCGTCGTGCCGTATCCCCTGGCGGTCGCGACGGGCGGCAGGGCCCCGGTGATGGTGGCCTGTAGTCCTGCCTCGGGTCAGGTGTTCTCCGTGGGTACGACCTCGGTCAGTTGCACCGCCACTGATGCCGCCGCGGTGACGGCCAGTTGCGCCTTCACCGTGGTGGTCTCGCCGGCCCCGCGCCTGGCGCGCACGCACTTCCTGGCCTTCGGCGACAGCATCACTGCGGGCGAAGTAACCGTGCCGCTCACGATCGGGCACCTCTCCGGACGGTTGCCGCAGTACCGCCAAGTAGTACTGCCGACCGTGTCGTACCCCACGGTGCTCGAACGGCTGTTGATCTCCCGCTATCCAGCACAGGAGCCGTATGTCGTGAACGCTGGACGCCCTGGTCAGGCCGCCGCCGACGCCGAGCCGCGGCTGCTCAGCACGCTCCTCACCGACCGCCCCGACGCGGTGCTGCTGCTCATGGGCTACAACGACTTGAAGTCGTCGGCCGATCGCCTCAGGGCCGTGGCGACGGTGGAGCGCATGGCCAAGGACGTGCGCGGCTACGGCGCGCGCCTGTTCCTTGGCACCCTGACGCCGAGCATTCAGGAGCGGACCCGGTCGGTGGAGCCCACGGCGATTCTCGCCTTCAACGACGCGATTCGCACGCTGGCCGCGGGAGAGGATGCCGTGCTCGTCGATCTGTATCAGACGTTCCTGCCGAACGTGAATGCGTGGGTCGGCGTGGACGGCCTGCATCCGACCGAAGCCGGCTACGCGGCGATCGCCGCCGCGTTCTACGCCGCGATCCGCGCCGACCTCGAGGAGCGGTGAGCGCGCACGCCATCAGCGCGAGCCCCATTGCAGCAGGACGACGTCGGGCCGGAGCCGCAACACGCGGCGCTCGAGCGTCTGCACGTGCTCGGTCCAGTTGTTGCCAGGGAATCCGACGTTGAGCACCTCGATGCCGCGGCCGCGTACGGCGTCGGCGACCAGGTTCGAGTAGCGCGACGCCTCCGCGACGCCGTTGCCGTAGGTGAACGAGTCGCCCATCACGGCCACGCAGTAGACCCCCGCGGGCTTGGCTTCGTCGAACTCGGCGCCACGGTCGCCGTCGTGGTTGTGGCGCACGTCGGCGCGCAGCCACTTCAGCGTGAAGGAACCGCGAGAATCGGCCGTGCTCGTCACGTCGCGGTAGATCCATCGCATCGTGCCTTCGGCCGCCGCCAGCGACACGACCAGCGCAAGCACGCTGACGAGGCGAACGGCGGGAGCAGATGCGGGAAGGCCTGCATTGGCGCGGTTCAGATGAGGTGGAGGATGCCCCGCTTCAGGGCCATCATCACCGCCGCCGTGCGATTGGTGACGCCCAGTTTGCGCAGGATGTTCTTGACGTGCACCTTCACGGTTTCATGGGCGATGCTCAGGGCTGCGGCGATGTCCCTGTTGCTGAGGCCCTGCCCGACGAGTTCCAAGACGCCGACCTCGCGGCTGGTCAGCGCATCGTCCGCCGACCGGCCTGCCAAACTTCGCAGGACATCGGGGTGGGCCGACATGGGCGATTCGCTTCGGTTACGGGTCATGGGAAGTCCCGATGCGTGACGACTGACGCCGGCACGAAGGCGCGCGCACACAATACTCGAATCGTGCGAGGATTGTCGCTGCTGTGAGCGACATGCGTGACATCGCGGCCGAGGGACTGGCTCGGCGGCATCTCCGGTTCGGCTGGACCGCCCTCCTCGTCTTCGCCCTGCTGGGACTCATCCTCGAGACGCTTCACGGCTTCAAGGTGCGCGCCTACCTCGACGCCGCGAACGAGACGCGGCGCCTGATGTGGACGCTGGCACACGCCCACGGTACCCTGCTCGGATTGGTCAACGTGGCGTACGGCCTGACGGTGGCGCACTGTGCCGATTGGGGGCACGGCACACTGACGTCCCGCGGTCTCGTCGCCGCGGCCGTCCTGCTGCCCGCAGGCTTTTTCCTGGGGGGCTTGCAACCCTACGGCGGCGATCCCGGGCTCGGGATTCTGCTGGTGCCCGTGGGAGCGGTCGCTCTCGTCGGCGCGCTGGCGGCCCTCGTCCTGGGCCGCAGACCGGCGGCGCCACCGCCCGCCGGATCGCGATCCCCCCGGCGGTAGCGCGTCATTCCCGCAGCAGCATGCGGCGATGATTGCGCCGGCCGATCAGGCGCAGCATCTCGTCGACCATCAGCGTGCCGTCCGGCGCCAGCAGCACGGCGCGTCCCGGCGTGGCCCCAGAGCTCGCACCAGAGCCGCGCACCCGGTCCCAACGCTGCATCACCTGGAGCTGCCGCTGCCGGCGCTGTGGGGACCCGGCCACGAAGTCGTAAGTGATGCCATCGAAACCGGGCAGCGAACCCAGCGTGCGTCCCGCACTGAAGCGGACCGCGTCGTAGCTGTCGTCGAGCAGTTGCGCGACCAGAGGCGCCATCCAGGCGGTGCCGGCCACCTGCTGCGCCGGTGGCCAGCGGAGTGCCTCGGCGGCGATCACGCGTTGCCCCGCGTCTCCCTCGAGCGCCATCAAGGCCATCGATGAGACGCGCTCCTGGTCGGCGCTCAACGGGGCGGGCGAGTGCCCGTACCAGCGCTCGAGTTGTTCGGAGGTCCAGCGCAACGTCTTGTCGACGTGGCACAGATTGCAGGCGTTGGGCCGGCCGGTGGTGGTCGTCTCGGCGACCGACGGACTGCCGATCGTGTGGCTGCGGATCGTCTTGAGCAGCCCGTAGGTGGTGTACGGCATGTGGCAGTTGTAGCAGCTGCTGCCCGTCGAGCCCGCCGCGTGACGCGAATGCCGCGACACGTCGGCGGCGATCGGCTGGTGACACGCCGCGCACGCCGCGTTCGACTCCATGCCCGCGCCCAACTGATCGTTGGCCCACTCGGTCAACGCACGGGGGTCGCCCGGCTGCTTGTGGAGCGTGTGGCACGACGAGCACGTCAGCGTGCGGGCGGGGTCGGTCGCGCCTGTGAAGCACGGCGATTCGATGAGCCCGTTGTACTCGCGGCCAGACACCCGCACGGTGCCGTCCGGCCAGAACGAATCGCGGACGAAGCCGGTATCGGCCGCGAGCAGTGCCTGCATCGTGGGCGAATTGCCGTTGCGCGTGGGCTGGGCCACGAAGCGCGTCGCCGTGAGTGCGTCACCGGGCCGGAAGGGCAGCCCCGCCACGTTGGCGCGGCGTTCGGCCGCGGCCTCGTAGAACTCCCAGATGCCATGGCACTGTCCGCAGACCTGCGCCGACGTCTTTGGATCGAGGCGGAGCGGCTGGACGATCGATGGATCAGGCCGTCCACTCAGATGCAGCGCGTAGCGCCGGATCGGGTTGCGGTTGGCGAGCACGTGCGCCTCGGCCGGGCCATGACACGATTCGCACGCGATCCCGTGTTCGACGGTCGTCGAGTTCACCACCTGCGCACTGATGGGCTCGGATCCCAACGGGCTGCTCGAGCGCGGCTTGCCATGGGTCGTGTGGCAGGCGATACAGATGCTGTTCCAATGGCCGGTCTCCGAGAATACCGGGTCGCCAGGGGGGTGGAGCACCGCCATGCGCCGCGGAATCCAGCGCTTCTCCTCGAGCAGGTAGGCGCCGGGCAGCTGTCCGAGCAGCCGGCCCTGGCCGGTCGCATACCAGTAGAGTTGCTGGTGATGCGAGCCGGTCGTCATGACCACTTCGCGATCGATGCGCGGGGGGGCGGTGCCACGACCATCCCAGTCGGGATCGTCGAAGGTGGCCCGGTAACGTCCGTCGCGAATGGCGAGGTTCATCGGGCGGCCGTGCACGTCCGCCACCGTGACGCTGTCGAAATCGGCTCGCACCGCGCCCGGTCCGGCCACCTGCGTCATGGTGCGGTGGTAGGACGCGTTCCAGGAAGCGTACTGGTCAGGATGACAGGCGCGACATGCGGTCGACGACGTGAAGCCGTCCTCGGCGATCTGGTTCGGCCGCGTCGTCACCGCCAGTTCCGGCAGGCCGCGCGAGCCGGCCATCAGCATGACCGCGAGGGCCGACGCGACCAGCAGCGTCAGCACCCGGGACATCCCCAACTCTGACCTCGCCACTCAGGGGTGAGGTCAGCGTCCGCCGGTCGTTGCCGTGCCGGCGGAGACTCTGAGGGCGACTTGGGCATGCGTGGCGGCCGCCCCGTCGTCAGCCGTGGCCCGCAGCACGTACGCGCCAGGCACGCTGAACGTGGCCTGGGTCTGAGTCGTGCCGTCCTTGGGCTGGGCGTAGCGCGGCTCGAAGCTGACGTCGCCGGGACCACGCCAGACGATCCACGACACGACCATCCCCAGCGGTCGATCCGCCGGCGCGCCAGCGGCGGCGGGCCGGCGCTCCGCTGCCTGCGGCACGTTGACCGGAGCGTTGGTGCCGCCCTGCAACGTCGGAGGGGTTTCCTGACCGACCGCGGGCTTGGCACGCGGCCGCGGCGTGGGCAGCCCGTCGTCCTGAATGACCACCGTCAGGGTGGCAGCGGCGGGTAGCCTGACGGGCGCCAGCGGTGGGATCGTCAACGCCGGCGGCTTGTTGGCCAGCCGTTCTGGATCAGTATTGCCACCGGTGGTAGCGCCGCCCGCCGGATCGATTTCCCACTCGGCCTGCCGCCAGCCGACGGCTCGTTCCGTGTGGCCGTTGAACGTGACCGTCCACACCAGTTCCTCACGTGGCCCAAACGACTTCGGCACGTTGACGGTGAAGAGGTTGCGGTTGGTGCGGCGGTAGAAGAAGGTCGGCTGGCCGCGATCGGGCCCGCCCGGCTCGATCCGGTTGCTCGGGCCGACGACGATCTCTGGCTGCTCGGCGTAGTTGCGGTTCAAGTAGCCGAAGTGCATGTTGACGCTGCCGTCCGGCGCCCAGGACCAGCCTTCGAAGATCGGTTGGATGGCCTGCCCACGGTTGTACTTGAAGTTGTTGGTGTACTCCGACGGCTGCGCCAGCGGCCGCGGCGCCGCACAGAGCAGCAACGCCGCGACGATTACACCGGTCGCGTTTCGCACTTCGAGCGTCATGGATGCCGTCCTTGCAGGTGTCAGCGCGGCTGCGGCTGTGGGTCCGACGTGCGCTGCTGTGCGGCCTTCCGCGCTTCGAGCTGCGTCTTGTATTCCTCGTCCGTCAGCTCGACCCAGCCGATCCAGAAGAAGCCCATCTCGTCGATGGTCCGCTGCCCATCGCCGACCCAGTTCTTCGGATCCATCGCGCGCGGATTGGTGGCGGTGTTGTCGTGCCACTGGATGTTGTGCAGGATCGTGCCGGCCGGCATCAGCGGCTGCACATCCTCGGCGTAGTTGTAGGTGAGGTGCCAGTTGTTGTTGAAGTCGGCGCAGTTCAGCATCTCGGTGGTGGTGCGTGTGCCCGAGGTGGGGTAGATCGCCTCGAGGCACTGTCGTTTTCCGAGGTTGTGCATGTGCGGCTGGAACGCGATGAGGCGGGCCGGCTTGTGGAGAATGGTGTAGCCGTCGCTGCGGGCCACGCTGTTGGCGGGAATATCGAGCGGCGTGGTCGGCTGGGCCAGCTGCCGCGACCAGCGGATGTGCTTGGGCACGTAGCCCTTGGGATAGAGCTTGACGCCAATTTCGACCTCGGCGAGCGTGGCTTCACCGATCGAGTGCAGGTGATAGCTGAGGCGGGCGCGCTGCCCCTTCTGCAGCAGGACGCCCGAACCCTCGGGATAGACCTCCGCGTTCTTGCCCGAGGCGTACTCCACCAGGAACTGTCCTTCGTTCATCGCCGCCTGCTCGCCTTCAGGCGTGGCCACCGAATAGGACAGCGCGTGATGCACGACCTTGTGCGACTGCTTCGTCGCCGACCGCGTCTGGATCGCCTTGATGTAGCGGTCCTCGTCGATCGGGATGTTTGCAAACAGGTCTCCGAAGATGTCCGGCCCGGCTGCAGGCACCTGGTAGGCCGGGAACTTGATGACGAGATCGGGCTCGCCAATCTGCCATTCGCCGGTCGTCGCAAAGGTGCGCGCCGGCGGCATGGCGGCGGGGTTGCCCTGGGGGGCTCCGGCGTCCACCCAGCGGGCGACCAATTGAATCTCGGCATCGCTCAGCGAGGGATCGTCCTTGAACGACTGAATGCCGATCGTGCGGTCGACGTGGAACGGCGGCATGTCGCGGGCCACCACCCGGCTCTTGATCGATCGTGCCCAGGGTCGTACTTCCTGATAGGTCGTCAGGGCCATGGGCGCGATCTCTCCCTGCCGATGGCAGGACTGGCACGAGCGCTGGAGGATCGGCGCGATGTCCTTGGTGAACGTCGGTGCCGGCGCGGGCGGCGCGCTCTGCGCCTGGGCCGCCGAGGCCCCGGCCAACATCACTGCCATCACTGTGTTGCTTCCGAACCACGTGAATCGACTCGTCATGTCGGACCTCTCTGTGCGCATCCTACGGGATTTCGATCAGAAACGAAACTGTCCGGCCAGGCGCAGCGTGCGAGGCTGGAGGACGTCGAGCGGCTGCCCCAGCGAGGTGCCCCACGTGATGTTCTGGTTCTTCACGTAGGACGAGTTCACGATGTTGAACACATCGGCCTGGGCGGAGACCTGATACCGGCCGATACGGAACAGCTTGCGGACGCCGAAGTCGAGCTGGTTCTGCCGTTCGTAGGTACTGCTGGCCCGGCGCCACCAGGTCGAGCACGTAGCTGGCGAGCGTCAGGTTCGGCACGACGAGCTCACCGGGCCGGCACGGGGCCTGGCAGTTGGCGGCATAGCGCGTGGTGGGCGAGAGGTTCCAGCGCGTGAACAGCGGCTGTCCGTTGTAGCTCTGGAAGGCCACGTTCAGTTGGATGTCCCAGGGATCCGGTAGGTGCCGGCCAGCTTCAGTTCGTGCAGCCAGGGCATGCCGAGCTCGCTCTGGTCGCAGAAGGCGAAGTCGGGCTGCGGGGCGTTGTTGGCGGCGATGGCGGCCGTGCCGCCATAGCGGGCCTGGTTGCTTTCGATGGCGTCGCAGCGCGTATCGATGAGCCGATCCACCGTCCATCCGCCGAAGAACTGCGCCCTGCCCAGTCGTGCGTTGAATCCGAGCTGCACCCCGTTGTAGGTGCGGCTGCGCTGGTCGGCGTCGGTGGAGTTGAAGTCGGTGCGGTCGACGTTGGCCCGCTTCGTGGGATCGAGGTTGTAGACGGGCAGGATCGGCGCCGTCGAGGGGGCTGACGACGTTCACGATCTGGTAGTCGGACGGCGACCAGCCGTTGTTCTGGGTGCGGCGCTGGTTGTAGGTGCCGCGGCGGTAATAGCCGGCGTTCACCGACAGACCCTGGCCGATCTGCTGCTGGACCGACACGGTGTACTCCATGTCGTACTCGCGCTGGATGTCCGGGTCTGGCCGCAGCGTCTGCAGCGGCAGGCCGAACGCGGCGTTGTTGCTCGGACCGATCTCGTTGTCCTGCGCGACGTTGTCGCCGTTGGTGTCCCGCCAGGTACGGGTGTCGCTCTGAATCTGCAGGGGGTTGTAGCGGACCGGGAAGCCGGTGGTCTGGCCGGCCATATAGCGTCCGATGGTGGCCTTGAGGGCGGTGCGCGTGTTGCCGAACAGGTCGTAGGACACGCCGAGCCGGGGCGCGATATCGAACCAGTTGGGCAGGTCCTTCACCTCGGAGAAGGTGCGCTCTGGCGCGAAGCGGCCAGCCGAGGCGGTCTGGTTCTGGATGCTCGCATTGAAGCTCTCGAAGCGCACGCCCATGTTGACCGTCATGCGATTCAACGTCCACGAATCCTGCACGAACATGCCCAGGTTGCGGTTGAGGTACTCGTTCGAGCGCACCGGCGTGTTGTAGACGCGCACCGAATCCGGCACGCCGTTGCGGTAGAGCTGCACCAGGTCGGCGTTGATGTCGTTCTCGATCTGGGAGCCGCCGTAGGTCCAGTTGAAGCCGGCCTTCAGGGTGTGGCTGCCGGTGACGTACAGACGACTGCACGGTCAAGGTGTTGGCGACCGGGTCGTTGGCGGTGGCCGGCGTGATGCGGCCGTCCCTCGCGGTCAGCGTGATCAGGTCGCTCTTGCCGACCGTGCTGTACCAGGCCGGCGTGCCGCGATCCTGCTGCACGCCCGGCTGGTAGCGGGCGGTGAAGTACTCGGAGTTGATCGAGTAGCCCGCTTCGAGGAGGAGCCGGGACGTCACCGTCGAGGTCCACTTGGCCTGCGCGGTGTAGTAGCGGGCGTTGTTCGGGTTGCGGCGGCCGGCCGCGGTGTTCCATTCGGCGATCGCTCCGCCGATCGCCTCGTGCCCTTTGAACTTGGGATAGCGGTCGTGATACACGCTGAACTTGTTGTTCGGCGTGGCCTGGTAGGTCAGCCGGACCATCTGGTTCTGAATCCACTGATCCTCGACGCCGGTGCCGACCTCCCCGGTATCCGAGAAGAAGCTGCCGGGGATGACCGAGTCGGTGGCGATGCGGCGCCAGCTCGCGAAGAACCAGAGCCGGTCCTTCAGCACCGGACCGCCCACCCCGAAGTTGAGGTCCGAGATCGCCGACACGCGCGAGCCGGTGCGAAGTCCGCGCGCCCGCAGATCGTCGGTCACGTTGTTGGCCTGCCACGATCCGTCGGTGCCGCCGATGAACGCCTGCCCGCTGAAGATGTTGCCGCCGTCCTTCGGGATCAGGTTGACGCGCACGCCTCCGGTGGACACGTCGGCGGTGATGCCGCTGGTCTGGTAGGTGGTCTCCGCCATCGCGGCGTCGCTGAAATATGCCTGCACCTGTCCGTCGGCCATCAGGCTGTTCAGGTTCATGCCATCGACCTGCACCGTGGTGTCGGTCTGGCGTGAGCCGTTGACGGTCATGTAGATCTGTTCCATCTGCTGGTTGCCGCCGACGTCGGTGTTGCTCATCCGGACGCCCTGGATCAGCGACGCCATGCCGGTGACGTTGCGCGCTGTCGGAACCGCGTCCATCAACTCACGGTTGATGATCACGCTGCGCTGCGTGTTCTGCACGTCGACGAGCGGCGTGCTCGCGGTGACGGTGATGGCTTCCTCGAGCGCGCCGACCCGCAAGTCGGCATTCACCGTGGCCGTGAAGTTCGCGGGCAGCTCCAACTCTTGCTGTCGATTCGTATTGAAGCCGGGCAGCGTGAACGTGACGCTGTACACCCCTGGGCGAAGATCGATGATCGTGTAGCGCCCTTGATCGTCGGTGACGGCCGAGCGCACCTTCTCGATGAGCACCGGACTGGCCACTTCGACGCTGACGCCCGGCAAGACGCCGCCGCTGCTGTCGCGAACCGACCCGCTGATGGCGCTCTGGGCGAACGCGGCGCCCGACGTCAGCCACATCAAAACCAGAACAAGGCACGCGCGGGAAAACAACCCTCGACTCATGTGCACCCTCCTGCCCCGAGACCCTGTTCCACTCCACCGTCGGCGGCGAATTCCTGTAGGTCGCAGCGAGAGTGACGCCGACGACGAGCGGATTCTGCAATAGCGCTGAACCGATTGACATACCTCGATGGAGTTAGTCGCCTTCTGACAGCTCAGTCCTTCACCACAGGCTCCGGGTGCTACCGCGACTTCCACCTCAGCGGATCGCATGAGGCGAAGGTGAAGATGGCGGGTCCGAACGTGCTGCGGGCAATCAACCCGCGGCACAATCCCACCCAGAAGACCATGAATCGGCTCCTGAAGCCGTTCCGGCTCAGGCTCAGCTTGGCGCGCATCGAGGAGCCGCGCGGGCGACGCGCGGCCTAGCCAAACCGTCCACCGGATCGGATCAACCGCAGTTCGAGGCCGGCGAGTCGTTCACTCCGGTCTTCTCGACTTCACGAGAGTCAACCCGGGTTGTGGAGACATTGTGGAGACGGCGCTTGGGGGGGACCGACATTGGCGACGGCAGATGGCACGCCTCGACGATTATGGCTCGCAGGCCCCAGCGAGGGCCGGCTGGAGTGCCAGTTCCACATGTGGCCACATGTGGCTATACTTGATTGATGGAAACCGGCGTCAGAGAGCTCAAAGACAACCTGAGCCGCTACATCCGCCGAATCGAGGCTGGAGAACGCATCGCGGTGACCGCGCATGGACGCGTCGTCGCCGAGCTGGTGCCCCCGACCCTCGTCTCGAAGGCGGGCCGTCGTCGCTACGACGAGTTACTGGCGGCTGGCACGATTCAGCCAGCGAGCGAAGACGGTGATCCGCTCGAGCACTGGCCTGACATCCGGCTGCCGCGCGGCACTGCGGCGGCGCTGATCGACAGCGACCGTGGCGAAGCGTAGAACACAGACTGCTGCCTCAGTGCGTCGGCGCCCACGCGCGGTGGGCACGACCGCCGCCGCCGACCTGGCGCTCCGTTACGTCGAGTCGAGCGCACTCGTGGCGGCACTCCTGGAACGCGACGCCGCCGCGAGAGCCGCAATTCGCGGTCCAGGCCGGCGTGTGTCGTCGACATTGACGCTTGCCGAGGCGAACCGCGCCGTCATCCGCGCACGCGCGACGGGGCGGCTGTCGGCGGCCGACGAGCGCGCAGCCATTCGAGCGCTTCAGATCTTCGCGCGACGCTGTGATCTGATGGCCGTCACCGACGCCGTCCTCGCTCGCGTGGCTCGTCCGTTCCCGATCGAGCCGATTCGCACACTCGACGCCGTACATCTCGCGACGGCCGAGCAGCTCGGCGAACCCCCGGCCCTGGTCACGATCGTGACCCGCGACACGCGCGTGCGAGAGAACGCACTCGCGCTCGGCTATGCGGTCGAGTAGCCGGCCGCGCGGTCGCCGGCAGGACGTCGAGCAATAGGAACCCAGTCGGTGAAGGCCACGGGCCCTGTCTAGCCACCTCCCAATAGCCGAGGTGTCGAGGACAAGCGCGATGGCACGACGCAGCAGAGACTGAAACGAAGGACTGGCGCAGGACCTTCGTGATCAGGACGTCGCGCGCGAGTTCACGATGAACCGGCGATGGAAGCCGTTCCGGCTGAAACCGAGCTTGTACGCCTCGACGAACCGCGCGGGCGCCGGGCGGCGTGGTTAAACTACGAGCTCGGCTCGGGCGTCAGGAAGGCGCGCCGAGAACGGTGAACCACATGGTCCTTACTCGTTGGCCACTCGTGGCGCTAGTCGCGCTGGGTATGGCGTCGACGACCGCCACTGCTCGAGCGCCGCGCGATGGCGTACTCGCGCGCGTAGGGACGTACGTGGATGCGTGGGAGCGCGAGTTGGGCTCCGTGGTCGCCGATGAGGACTACCAGCAGACCGTGAAGCGGCAGCAGCGGTTGGGTGCCATCGACCGGGCACGCCGACCAGCGGTCGAGACCAGGCGACTGACCTCGGAGTTCACGCTCGTCCATTTCGACGAAGGCCTGGCCGAGTGGTTCGGCTTTAGGCAAGTGAAGCGCGTCGACGGCACGCCGGTGACCGACGGCGGTTCACGCCTCGATCAATTGATGAGCGACGCGAGCCTGAGTTGGCGCGAACGGTGGCGGCGCGTCCGCGACCTGAGCGCTGTGTTCAACCTGGGGTCCATCAGCCGGGACTTCAACGTGCCGACATTCGCGTTGGCGGCGCTCCGCACTGGCAGGCACGTTCGTTTCTCGTTCTCCACGCCGCGCTCGGATCGCGTGGACGGCACCCCCTTGACTCTTATCGAATTCAACGAGCGCAGTCGACCCTCCCTCGTGACGGGGGCCGGGGGGCGCGATGTGCCGCTGCGAGGCAAGGTCTGGGTGGACGCCGCTGACGGCCGCGTGCGACGCACCGAGCTGAACTTACGCGACCGTCTCTACATCCCGACCACCGAGCCGGGCGATGCCCCCATGCAGGACGACCTGCTGACGTCGCGACTGACGGTGGTGTTCGGCCCCGATGCACAGGTCGGGACGTGGGTGCCGGTGGAGATGCGCGAGCAGTACGACAGTTCGAATGGGGAACAAACGCTTGGCCGGGCCACGTACTCGAACTACCGTCGATTCAGAACCGGCGGCCGAGTGGTGGGACCGGCGCAGCAGCGGTAGCGCCACGCTGTCGCGCCAGCTCACTTGGACGACGTCGCGACGATCCGCGCGCGTGACCCAGTCTCGTCGGGCCCTCCAGCCGTGGAGGAATGTTGGAGGCGGCGGGAAAATCGAGCTGATTTGCTCGATTCCCTGAGGAAAAATGGTGGAGGCGGCGGGAGTTGAACCCGCGTCCGAGAGCACGTCCCCGTAGGAATCTACATGCGTGTCCGCTTCTGGTTTCTCATGCCCAGCGTGTGGAAGCGGCAAAGAACCGCCAGGCACCAGCCCCGGTACGTCTCACCCACGAACGCCGTGGCGCCATTCGTGAGCCAGCCTGTTTAATGGCGTCTTTACCCCAACCACCAGGCCAGGTCAGGAAAGACGCTCACAGCTGTTTAGGCTGCGAGAGCGTACTGATTGTCCGCAGTTAACGGATGTCCCACCAGATTAGCGAGTTAGTGGAGCTCGGCATGCATCCCACGATTCTGCACCCCCGTCGAAGCCAAATCGCCCCCAAGGAGAGCGCCGCACGCTGGACCGATTCACAGCCGCGCAACCGTGCTCTCAGTCTACCACCGCCGAGTCGTGAGCCATCTCGTGCATGGCCGCCGGGATGAGCCTGCAAAACCCTCGTCGGATCGCGCCGATCTGCGCACATACTGGTGAGGATCCCGCGACGTCGTTCCGATAATGGTTTGCAGGACGCCCGCCAGCGACTCAGGGGCTCGCACGCTGGCGGACCGCGCAACCCAGCCGCGTCGGCGTCGCAACCCGCCCCTACGAGACGTGACCATGTCGCTGGAAGACCGTTTTCGCCAAGCTTTCGATGACGCGATTGCCGAAGTCCGCACCCGGCTCGAGTCGCAGTTCACGGCCACGTTGACCGACGTGCGCGCCGAGGCCGAGCGCGACAAGGCCGACGCCCTGGCCGCTGCGGAAGAGGCCAAGGCCGCAGCCCTGGCTGCCGCCGACGAGGCGCAAGCCGCCGCGCTGGCAGATGCGAAGGGCACCGTCGAATCCGAACTGCTCACGGCCTTCCAGGCCGAGAAGGCCGCCCTCACGTCGAACCACGACGGCGTGATCGCGCAGTTGCGCGAGGCGGTCGAAAGCGACCGGAACCGTCTGCTCGACGAAGCGGCGGCAGAAGCGGCGCGCTTGCGCGAAGCCGCCGACACGGCCACCACCGCCGCGCAGGCAGAACTCGATCAGGCCAAGGCCGACCTGGAACACGCCGTGGCCGAGGCCGCCCGGCAGCGCGAGGAACTCGAAACCGCCCTGGCGCAGACCAAGGAGTCGGTGAGCAGCGAGGTCGAGAAAGCCCGCGCCGAGGCCCAGGAAGCCGTCGCCGCCCACAGCCAGGCGCTGGATGCGCAGCTCACCGGCGCGAGCCGGCTGCTCGAATCGGTGCGCGCGCTCGACGGCGCCGCCTCGCTCACCGAGGTCCTCGACGCGCTGACGTTCGCCGCCGCGAAGGAAGCGGGCCGCTCGGCCATGCTCGTGGTGAAGAGCGACCGCTTGATCGGCTGGCGCACCGCCGGCTTCGGCACGCTCGACGACGAGCCCCGTTCGATCGAGTCGAACACGAGCGACGTCGACGCGCTGGCCGCGGCCGTGAACACCGGCCGTCCCGCCGTCGTGGGGAGCGGCTCGGTGCTGGCCCCGCCGGCCTTCAGCCAGTTGCCGCCGGATCGCCCGGGCCTCGCCGTGCCGCTGCTCGTAGCCGGACGTCCCGTGGCCGTGTTGTATGCCGACTCAGGCGCCGCCGCGCCGCTCTCGCCCGGCTGGACATCGCCGGTCGAGGTGCTGGTGCGGCACGCCGGCCGGTGCCTCGAAGCCATGGCCGTGTCGCGCGGCGCTCACGCCCGCACGGCGGCAGCCCGGGTCGGATCTCCGGCATGACCGAGCGAGCCTGGCGCGCGGCGCAGCACCACTTGCGCAGTGCGCGTGTCGGGCTCGCGGTGGGCGTGGCGCTCGTCGGCACATCCGTGCTCGTACTCGGTCAACACGCGCTGCCCGGCGACGGGTTGCTCCGGCCCACGCGGCACGACCCGGTGCCCGCGCACGCCACGGCCTACTGGCTCGCACCCGCGCCGGCTTCGGCGGTCACGCCGGTATTGCGCGACTTCGCGCGCGCGGCGCTGCTCGTCGACGACGGGGCCGATGCCAGTTCAGCGGGGGTGCTGCTGGCGGCGCCGGCACTGGATGCCTCTCCGCTCGGCAACCACGTGCGCTACTACCGGGGCCTGGTCGCGCTCAGGCAGAATCGCCTCGACGAGGCGGCCACGGTCTTCGCGGCCGTGGCGGCATCCGCGGATCGCAGCTACGTGGTGGAGCAGTCGCTCGTGCGCCTGGCCGAGGTGCACGAACAGCGTGGACAATACGCGCTGGCCGCCGAGGCCTATGCGCGCGTGCTGAAGACCGGCCCTGCCGACGAAGACCGCCTCACGCACCGCTGGGGCGTGGCGCTCGAGCGCGCCGGCAACGCGGCTGCATCCGTGAGCGCGCATCGGCGCGTCTACTACGACTTTCCGCTGTCGCTCGATGCCGAGGAATCCGGGGAGGTGCTGGGCCGCCTGGCCGCGCAGTCGCCGCCCTTCGACAATGCCGCGGCCAAGGAACAGGCCCGCGCCGCGGCCCTCTATGCAGCGCGCCGCTGGGCGCCGGCGCGCGAGGCCTATGCGCGCGTCTTGGCCAGCGTGCCGGCCGGCCCCGACCGCGAACAGGCGGCAGTGCGCATGGCGGCCGCCGACGTGCAACTCAAACAGTACCGCTCGGCCGCCGACCGCCTGCGTCCGCTCGCGGCCGCCGGCGCGCACCAGGCCGAGGCGCGGCTCCACCTCGCCACCGCCGTGCGCGGACTGGGTGATGCCGACGCGTATGTGCAGGCCGTGCGCGCGCTCGCCGCCGCGCATCCGCAGAGCCCCTACGCCGAGGAGGCGCTGAACGGCCTGGCCACGTGGTACGTGCTGCGTGACGACGATCCAGCCGCCGCCGACGTGTTCGCGCAGCTGGTGCGGCAGTTCCCAGGTGGCCGCTTCGCCGAACGCGCGGCGTGGAAGGCGGGCTGGTGGGCGTACCGCCACGACGACATGGTCGCCGCTGTCACGCACTTCGAGACCGGCGCGGCGCATTTCCCGCGGTCCGATTTCCGTCCGCCCTGGCTCTACTGGAGCGCACGCGCCAAGCAGCGGCTCGGCGACAGCGCCGGCGCCACCGCGCGCTTCGTGCTCACGGCCACCGACTACCACAACAGCTACTACGGGCGGCTCGCCCGGGCCCGCCTGGGCGAGGGCACGGTGGTGCCGCCGAGCATCACCGAGAGCCCGATCACGAAGGGCACGCCGCTGCCCACCGAACGGCAGATCGGTTTGCTGCTGTCACTTGGCCTCCACGACCTGGCGCTCAGCGAGACGCAGTTCGCGCGGCGTGTGTGGGGCGATTCCCCAGCGCTCATGGGCACGGCGGCGCTGGCGCAGTATCGCGCCGGACGGCTGCGCCCCGGCATCAACGCCATGAAGCGCGCTTACCCGCAGTACCTCGCGGCCGGGGGCGAGTCGCTGCCCGCCGACGTGTTGCGCGTGCTCTTCCCGCTCGACTACTGGCCGCTGCTCGAATCGCTGGCCAAGGCGCGGGGCATCGACCCGTATCTCATTGCCGCGCTGGCGGCGCAGGAATCGACCTTCGACGCGGGCATCAGGTCGTCGGCCGGGGCCATCGGGCTGATGCAGATCATGCCGGCCACTGGCCGCGGCTTCGCGCGCCGGATGGGCATCACGCCATTTTCGACAGCGCGTCTCACCGAGCCGGAAGTGAATGCGTCGATCGGCACGCAGTACATGGCGGAGCTGATGCAGCAGTTCGGCGGTGCCGCGTATGCGCTCGCCGGCTACAACGCCGGCGAACATCGCGTGGTGCGGTGGCGGGCCGAGCGCCCGGGTCTGCCGGTCGACGAGTGGATCGACGACATCCCGTTCCCCGAGACGCAGAACTACGTGAAGCGCATCCTGGGCACGGCGGAAGACTACCGGCGGCTCTACGGCGGCGGGATGCTCGTGCCCGGTGGCTTGCCGGCGCCTGCGGCCGGCGCCGTGCGCCCCGCCACGCCCGCGCCGAAGGCGACGCGACCCTCGCCCGCGCGTCCGCCGGCCCGCAAGACACCCGCCCGCAAGACACCGGCGCGTCCGCGGCCCAGTACCGACCGTTAGCGCACGCTGGCGCTCGCGAGCGCGTCGCGCTTCACGCGGAAGACCCGCGCCGTGTCGTCGGCAAACGCGCGCTCCAGCCACGGCAGTTCGTCGAGGGCGTCGATGGCCTGCTGGCCGTAGCCCTCACGCAGCGCCGCCAGGTGGAACACCACGTGCGTCACGCCGAGCGCGCCGATCTGCGCCTGCGCGGCCTCGCCAGGAAACGTCGCCAGGTTGGTGACGCGATCGGCGTAGCCCGGCGTGTAGAAGCCGCTGTAGCCGGCCACGATCGGATGGAAGTGCTCGGTCTGGGCCAGCAGATAGGGCGCGTTCAGGTTGAAGGCGCGGCCCGGGTAGAGCGGATACTCCAGCAGCACGGCCTCGGGAAGGGCGGCAATCTGCTGATAGATGGCGGGGATGGCCGGCGTGGCCGTGAAGGCGATGGGCGCGCGCAGGGCTTCGAGGGTGACCACGAGTGGCGCCAGCACCGCCACTGCCAGCCGCGTGCGGGCGGAGGCGCCGGCCCGCAGCGCCGCCACGCCGAAGCCGGCCAGCACCGCCAGCGCCGTGAGCACCAGGAAGCCCCAGCGGGCGGCCACACGCGTGGCCTGCAACAGGGGCACCGCTTGATAGAGCCACTGGTAGAAGGGGAGGGCGGTGCCGAGCGACAGCGCCAGCCCCAGCCCGCCGATGGCCACGCACATCCGCACGCGGCCGCGATCGGCACGGCTGCTCCACACGCCGGCGATGGCCAGCAGCGTCACGGCGACGCCTGGAAAGAGCGCCGTGGCCGTGTCGGCAAAGGGCGCGCTCCACACGTTCAGGTGCAGGCGTCCGCCCGTGGCCAGGTAGTTGCGCCACGTGGCGCCGTAGCGCGCCGTTTCCTCGAGGGTGCGGGCAAAGCCGAACTCGCGGCTCACGGCGAGGTATTGCCACAACATGGGCGCCAGCAGCACCACGCTGAGGCCCACGCCGATGCCCGCCGCCACGCACGTGCGTCGCGGCGCATCGCGCCAGTCGCACCGGCGCGCCAGCAACCCCACCACGGTGGCGCCGGCCACGAAGGCGAGCTGATAGATCGATATGAGCCCCGCCAGGGCGATGGCCACGCCGAGCAGCACGCCGTCGCGCTTCCGGGCATCGCGGGCCACGCGGTCCACCGCCAGCAGCACCAGCGGCACGAACTCCGCGTGCAGGGCTTGCAGATGGGCGAAGCGCGTGAGCAGGTGCGCGTTGAACGCGAACGCCATGCCGGCCACGGCGCCCGCCACCGGATCCCCGGTCCACTCGGTGACCACCCGCCACATGGCCCACGCGCTCAGCGCGAAGCCGGCCATCACGAGCAGGTTGTAGGTGGTCGTGGCCGACAGGCCCGCGCCCCGCAGCGGCACGGCCATCGCGCCCGGCACGAGGAGCGGCTCGGAATACGCGAGGGTGCGGTGCTCCGGGTGGAACATCGGCGCGTCGAACACCGATAGCGGCGCGCGCGGCAGCACGTGCGCCACCCACGACACGATCCAGGTGGTGAGCGCGGTATCGGCGTTGTCGAGGCGCGAGAGTCCGGCGGGGTTGGTCGCGAGTGGCCAAGTATGCAGCACCGCCAGCAGCACCGCAGCGGCGAGGGCCAGCCCGTTGTGGCGCGGCATCAGTTGGGCCAGTCGACGATTTCGTAGAGCCACACGTCGTCCTGCTGCACGAGGGGACGCAGGAACCGGCCATAGGTCTGCAGACGTTCGAGCAGCCGCTCGCGGCTGCGGCGATCGTAGCCCTGCAGGTGGAACACCACATAGCGCGCGCCAATGACGCCGAGGATGCCGAACGACTCGCGCGTGGGGAACGAGCTGAGCGGCACGACCTGCGCGCGCCAGTCGGCCGGGATGTGATCGCTGTAGCCGTTGATGAGCGGCTGGAAGTGCACGGTGGAGCCGAGCATGTATTCGGCATGGCGCGGGAAGTCGCCGCGGCGATAGAAGTAGGGAAACTCCGCCACGGCGCCGCGGGGCAGGCGCGCGAGCACCCGGTAGGCTTCGGGAACGGCGGGCGCATCGCGAAAGCCCGTGAGCGGCGCGCCATTCAGTTCGAAGGCCGCAAGTACCACGAGCGCGGCGGTCCACACGGCCGGGCGCCGACGCGCGCGCAGCCACGGCGCCAGCACGGCGCTCGCCAGCACCACGAGTGCCATCGGTACCACGATGCCGATGCGGGCGGGGGCGCGGAGGAACGAGAAGACCGGCACGGTGTTGTAGAGCACCCGGTACAACCCGGCGTCTGGCCCGAACGAGGCCCAGAAGGCGATGGCCGCCACCAGCCCATAGAAGACCACCACGTCGCGCGCCAGCACTGGCGCCGTCGGCCCGGCGTGCGGGCCTGGTGTGTGGGCGTTGGTCGAAGGCCGTCGCAGCCCCCGCACAAGGCCGGCCAGGCCAAGCAGCGTGGCGAGCACTCCGGGGAAGAGCACCTCCGAGAAGCCTTCGATGCGCGGCAGCCACCAGCGGTGCGCCCACGCCGACGAGGCCAGCCAGGCGCCGCCGTTGGCACTGTAGTCACGCGCTTCCTCGACGGTGCGGGCAAAGCCGTCTTGCTGCACCTGCACGTACGGCAGGAAGAACGGCGCCGTGAGGCCCATCGCCACCACCGCGGCAAGGGCGATGAGCAGCCAGTAGCGCGGCGATCGCCACAGCCCGCGCGTGACGGCGAACACGAGCGTGCCCAGGCCTACGATGAGGCCGGCGAAGATGCCGTAGTAGGCGCACGACAAGGCCTGCACCCAGAGCACCACGCCGAGCGCTACCGCGCGGCCCACGCCCGGGAGCGCCACCAGCCGATGGAAGGCGAGGAGCGAAAACGGCAAGCCGAACGACATGAGCAGCTGGATGTGGGCCGTGCGCGCGAAGATGAAGGGACAGAAGGCGAAGAGCACCGCGCCCACGGTCGCGGCTTCACGGCTGTCCGACAGATGGCGCACCAGGTAGTAGGCCCCTGCGGCTCCCATCGCGAAGGCGAAGAACACCACGGTGTTGTAGGCGAGGTAGGGATTGCCGGTGAGACCCCAGGCCGGCACGGCGACGGCCCCCGCGCCGATATTGGCTTCGGAGAACGCCAGGGCGCGGCGGGCGGGGTAGAAGATGTTGGCGTCGAAGAGGGTGGCGGGATGCACGATCAACGCGTCGGCCACCCACGCCACGTTCCAGAGCGCGTAGCGGCCGTCGTCCGTGTTGAGGCGGCCGACGCGATCCAGCTTGACGATCAGCGGATAGGTGAGCGCCGCGGTGAGGAGCAGCGCACCGGCGACGACGGCCGCTGCTTCCGTAAGCCCGCGCTGGCGCATGCGGGGGGTATGGTACCATGGCGGCCGCTGACGCGAAGCCGCGCCGGCGCGTCCGCATGGACCATCTCGATCGCCTGCTCGAACTCACCTACCGCGCCGAGCGCACCCACTTCTGGTTTCGTGGCTTCCGGCGCTTCGTCGCGCCGTGGCTGGCCACGGCGGCTGCCGGCCGCACCGGATTGCAACTGCTCGACTGCGGCTGCGGCACCGGCGCCAACCTGGCGCTCCTCGAGCGTCACGGGCGCGCCTTCGGGTTCGACATCACCTTCACGGGGCCGACGTTCGCGCGGGCGCACGGCGTCACGCGGGTGGCGCGCGCCAGCATCGGCGAGATTCCTTGTGCCGACGCGTCGTTCGACATCGTCACGGCGTTCGATGTGCTCTACGGCCTGCCCGACGATCTGGAGCAGGCGGCGGTGCGTGAGATGGCGCGGGTGGTGAAGCCCGGCGGGGCGGTACTCGTCACCGTGGCCGCGCTCGAGTCGCTGCGGGGCGGTCACGGCGCGCTCGCCAAGGAACTGCGCCGCTACACCACAACCTCGATTGCCGCGCTGCTCGAAAGCGCCGGTCTCGAGGTGGAGCGCGTGTCCTACACTCACTTCACCCTCTTTCCGGTGGTCTACGGCGTGCGGGCCTGGCAGCGGTGGCGAGGGGGCGGCACGGCCGCGGCCAGTGACACCGAGATCAGCGTGCCGTCGGCGCCGGTGAACGCCGTGCTGTCGGCAGCCCTCACCGTGGAATCGTGGCTGTTGCGCGCGGTGAACATGCCCATCGGCAGTTCCGCCATCTGTCTGGCCAGGAAGCCGCGGTGAATCCCGGCCCCGGTTCCGCCGGGCCCGTACTCGGCCGACTGGCGGTCGGCGCGCTCGTCGGATCCACGATCTGGCTGTCGCAGGGCGTGCTCGGCCTGGTCGACCCGGTGCGCCTCACGCGCGTGGCGGCCGTGCCCGGTTGGCCGTGGCTCGCGGCCCTCGCCGGCGGCGGCGCCGCGCTGGTGGCACTGGCCAGGCTACCCGCGCGCGTGTGGACGCCGCTCGTGGCGCTCGCACTCCTGTGGCTGCCATGGCTGCCGTTCCGCGTGCCGGCGGCGTTCCTGCTGTGGGAGGGCCCGCTCGAGACAGCGGTATGGCTGGTGGCGCTCGGCGGCGTGGCGTGGCTGTGCGGCCATGAGGGTACGTGGCCATGGCGCGTACCCTGTCATCCCGACAGCGCGCGCCCCGTGGCTGGCGGCGCTCCTGTCGCTGTTGATCTTCGGCGGGGCGTGGGCGGTCGCGCGTCCGCGCCTCCCGAGCGGCGACGAGCCGCACTATCTCGTGATCACCCAGAGCCTGCTGCGCGATGGTGACCTGCGCATCGAGAACAACCATCAGGCCCACCAATACCTGGACTACTACGAGGGCGAACTGCGGCCTGATTTTCGCCGGCGCGGCCTCGATCGGCAGATCTACTCGATTCACGCGCCAGGCGTGTCAGGGCTCGTCGCTCCGGCGTTTGCGCTCGCCGGCTATCCCGGGGCGGTGCTCACCGTCATCGCCGTCGCGGCGCTGGGCCTCGCGCTGCTGTGGCACACGGCCTTCGTGCTCACGGGCTCGACGGCGGCGGCGTGGCTGGCGTGGGCCGTGCTCACCGTGTCGGCGCCGTTCCTGTTGCATGCCTTCACGATCTATCCCGACGCACCCGGTGCCACCGCCACGATGGCCGGCGTACTTGCGCTCGTGTGGCTCGAGACGGGGACGCTGCCACGGCCCCGCACCTGGGTGGCGGTGGGCGCTGCGCTGGCGAGCCTGCCGTGGCTGCACACCAGGTTTGCCCTCGTTGCGGGCACGGTGGGCGGCGCGCTATGCCTGCGGTTGGTGCAGCGCCCCCGCGGCCTCGAGCACATCGCGCGGCTGCTCGTCGTGCCGGTGCTGGCGGCAGCGGGCTGGTTCCTCTACTTCTGGGTGATCTACGGCACGCCGAATCCGGCCGTGGTCTACGGCGCATCGGAGAACACCTGGAGCGCGGTGGCGGCCGGGCTCACCGGCCTGCTGGTCGACCAGCAGTTCGGCCTGGTGGCCAATGCGCCCGTGCTGGGAGCAGGGCTGCTGGCCCTGGCGGCGATGGCCGGTCGACGGCCGCGACTGGCGGCGGAACTGGCGGCGATTGTCGGGTCGTACCTGGTCGCCGTGGCGACCTATCCGATGTGGTGGGGCGGGAGCAGTGCGCCCGCCCGTTTTGCCGTGGTCGTGCTGCCCGTGCTGGCGCTGGCGACGGCCCACTGCTGGGCCGCGGCTTGCTCTACCCGGGGCGCCATCGTCGCCTTGCTGCTGGTGTCCTGCGGCATTTCGTTCGCGCTGCTGGCGGTGAACCGCGGCGCCTTCATCTACAACGGGCGGGACGGCTACGATCTGCTGCTCGACTGGCTGAGCCCGACCGTCAACCTGCCGGTGGCGGCGCCGAGCGTGCATCGCGACGGCGTCGTCACCACGCTCGAAGACAGTGCGGCGTGGCTGGCCGTGGCCGTCGTCGTGGCGGCCGTCGTCGCCTGGCTGATGCGGGTGCATCCCGCCCGCGCCGTCACGCGTCTGGCGGCCACCCTGGCGGGGCCGCTCGTGCTCATGCTGGCCGTCACGACCGTATGGGTCGGCCTCGACCGCCCGGCGCTCACGCCGGCCACGTCGCAGATGGGGTTCCTGCACCGCTGGTCGCCCAGCCGGTTGCCGGTGGCGCTGCAGCTTTCGCCGACCCGCCGCCTCGAGGTGGCGGAGGTGCCGCGGCGGCTCACACTGGCGTCGACCACTCGCGGCCTGCGCCCACCGAGTGGGGAACCGCTGCTGCGCATTCCGCGCGTGCTGGCTGGCGAGTACGACATCTACGTCGACGGGCGCGCGCCGCTCGACGGCACCCTCACCGTGCGGCTGGGACGTCAGCGCGAGCCGATGGAGACGTGGCGCCTCGCCGGCCGCGCTCCAGGATTCACCGGACTCACAGTGTCGCTGCCGGTGCTGGCCCACTCAGTCACCATCACCGGCGACGACGCGGCGGTGCGGTCGGTGTCACGGCTCACGCTCAAGCCGCGGGTCATCACTCCACCAGAAGGCGCGCGCGAGTCGCTGCGGGCCGAGCGCTTCGGCCGCGTGGTGGTGTTCGCGCTCGACGACAACACGTTTCTCGAACCGGCCGCCCTCTGGATTCGCGGCGGGCGCACGGCGCGGCTCGTGGCGCGCGCCGACGAGGGCGCGGCGGCGGTGATGCGGCTGCAGGGCGGCGCGGTGGCCAACACGGTGACCATGGCGAGTGGTAGCTGGAGCGCGACCGTCACGCTCTCGCCCGGTGAGGTGGTCGAGGTGCCGGTGCCACCCGCGGCCCTGGCGCCGGCCGAACTCGCGGTGACGAGCGCCACCGGGTTCCGGCCAATCGATCACGACGCGAACAGCCACGATGGCCGCGTGCTCGGCGTCTACGTCAGCTGGCCAGGCTGATCGCGGAACGCAGCGTGCCCACAGGCTGAGCCCGCGCGCCGAGCCCCCGCGCCGTCAGTAGCGCACGGTAGCGCCGAAGTACAGCCCCTTGAAGGTCAAGGTACCGCGGTCGTTCTTCGCGTCGTAGAACACGTCGATGCTGCGATAGCCGGCCTGCACGCCCACATTGGCATGGGGGTTGTACGTGGCGTAGACGTCGAAGTCCACGTAGCGGCCCTTGTATTCATCCGACGCGCTCTCGGGAATCTTGAAGTAGCTGGCTTCGGCGTTGAGCGCGACGTTCTTGGCGGCGTAGACGCGTCCCACCCCGCCGATGGTGGGGATGGGCGCCACCGCTTTGGTGAACTCGTCGCCGATGGGGCTGTTGAGGCCGACGTTCACATCGGTGTATTTCACGTCGAGCAGCACGCCGAGGAAGCCACGCTCGCGATACAGGAAGTCGTACTCGTAGCCGAAGCGCCAGGCCGTGAACTTGGCCGTCGTGGCCACCGGCAGGCCCACCCGGTAGCGCAGGCCGTTGAAGACGAACTCGCGTCGCACCTGGGTTTCGGCTTCGTAGTTGATCGGCAGGTAGTTGATGCGGAAGCGATGCTTCTTCGCGGGCCGCAGCACGATGCGCAGGTCCTTGAGGTAGTGCTTCTCGATGCCCAGGTCGGTCACCAGGTCGACGTCGGTGCCGAGGATGCCGAGCGCTTCGCTGTTCACGATGGCGGTCGGCGTGGGCTTCCAGAAGTTGTACGACACCTCGATGTTGTATTTCTCGCCCACCATCTCGGAGGCGCCTGGCACCTGGTATTGCGCCTGTGCAGCGGTGGCAGCGAGGCTGAGGCCGAATACGGCGGCGGCGACGAGACGGGGCAACTGAAGCTTCTGCATGGATTCCGACCCTTGGCTGGTCAACGAACGACGCGTGAAGGCCCGGCCCGCGGGGGAGGCATAGCCAAGCGCCAGTATGTGAATGTATCGGCCGGAGCCGGCCCGCCCTACAGGGCTGGGCCGCGCCGCTGGGCGCGTCTGGGGGACGGACAGACCAACGGCACCGGGTGGGGGAGGGGCGAATTGCCGCCCGCCCGAGGCCGGTGGACCTCAGGGGCGGGCGAGAGAGCGGAAAATATCAGCTTTCGGCGGGCACGGGCGCCTGGCCGCCCGACAGCAGGCTCGACCACTTCGACACCGCCGACACCAGAATCACCACGGCCAGCACCATCAGCAGCGCCGTGCAGATCGACAGGATATAGCCCTGCGTGCTCACCGACGCCACGTCGCTCATGGCCTTGGGCCAGTAGTTGTCGCGGATGTTCAGGAAGCCGCCGTAGAACGTGTTGACGGCCAGGAAGATGAGCGGGGCGATGGTGACCCAGGTGTAGCGCGCCTTGCCGGTGCTGATGAGCACGGTGGTGGCCACGGCCAGGGCCACGCAGCCCAGCAGTTGGTTGGCCACGCCGAACATCGGCCAGATCGTATCCACTTGGCCGGTATAGATGAAGTAGCCCCAGGCGCTCACCAGCAGCCCGGTGGCGATGAAGCCCCCAGGTAGCCAGTCGGTGCGCGCAAACGGCGCATACACCTTGCCCAAGGCCTCTTGGATCAGGAACCGCCCGACGCGAGTGCCCGAGTCGATCGTGGTCAAGATGAAGAGCGCCTCGAACATGATCGCAAAGTGGTACCAGTAAGCGAGCAGGCCCTGCATGCCGGGCAGCGAGCTGAAGATCATCGCCATGCCCACGGCCAGTGACACCGCGCCGCCCGTGCGGCCTTCCACCTTCTCGCCGACCGCTGCTTCGATGCTCTCCAGATTGACGTGCTGCAAGGGCGCGCCTTCGAACGACTGCCGCGCGTAGGCCGCGGGCGTCATGTTGATGGCGAAGTAGTCGCCCGGAGGCATCGCGGTCGCGGCCACCAGGGCCATGATGCCGACCACGCCTTCCACCAGCATGGCGCCGTAGCCGATCGGCCGGATGTCGGTTTCCTTGTCGAGCATCTTCGAGGTGGTGCCCGAGCTGATGAGCGCGTGGAAGCCCGAGATGGCGCCGCAGGCAATGGTGATGAAGGCGAAGGGAAAGAGCGGGCCCGGGATGATCGGGCCGCCGCCGGAGGTGAACTGCGTGAAGGCCGGCATCTGCAGGTCGGGATTCACGATCATCACGCCGAAGGCCAGCAGCACGATGGTGCCGATCTTGGTGAACGAGCTGAGGTAGCCGCGCGGGGCCAGCAGCAGCCACACCGGCAGCACCGAGGCCAGGAAGCCGTAGATGCAGAGCGCGATCACGAGCTGCGTGCGCGACAGGTGGAAGAAGCTGCCCAGCCACGAATCGGGATGGTTGAGCGGCTCACCGCCGGCCACGGCCGCGAGCATGGCGATGACGCCGATGGTCGTGGCTTCGGCGATGCGGCCCTTGCGCCACACATACATCCAGAGGCCCATGAACATGCCGATGGGGATGGTCATGGCAATCGTGAAGGTGCCCCACGCGCTGTCGGCGAGCGCGTTCACCACGATGATGCCCAGGCCCGCCAGCGCGACGGTGAGGGTGAACAGGATGGCCACGGTGCCCACGGCACCGGCGACCGGTCCGATCTCGATCTTCACGAGGTCGGCCATCGACTTGGCGCCGCGCCGCGACGACGCCCACAAGATCATCGAGTCGTGCACCGCGCCGGCCAGACACACACCGGCCACCAGCCACATCAGGCCGGGGGCCCAGCCGAACTGGGCCGCGAGCATCGGCCCCACGAGCGGGCCGGCGCCGGTGATGGCCGCGAAGTGATGGCCGAACAACACCCAGCGCGTGGTGGGATAGAAGTTGGCGCCGTCGTACTTCGTGTGGGCTGGCGTCTTGCGGCTGTCGTCCAGCATCCAGATGCGCGTCGCGATGAACGCGCTGTAGTAGCGATAGGCAATCGCCAGGATGCAGAGGGCCGGCAGAACGATGTACAACGCTTTCATAAGGCTGGGATGATAGCAAAAACAGGGCGAGTGCATCCGCCATTCGCCCGTTGGCGGGGGTGGACCCGTCCGGCCGGCGGCTACGAGGGTGGTGGCGTCGGGGGTGCGCCCGGTGGGGGCGTCGCGGGCGCTGGCTCGCTGGGCGCCGGCACCGGCGTGGCTGGCGCGGGGCGCGCGCGTTCCCGGCGCCGGAACAACTCTTCGACCGGCGACGGGGCGCTGTTCTGCGGATCCCAACCCAGACGCAGAATCGTGACCTGCACGGTCTGACGTCCGAAGGCCAACGCCTCGTTGCAGTTCCAGATGTAGAGATTGAGTTCCCGGCCCTTCACCTCGGGGCCGGTGTCGAGCACCGTCCAGATGCCGTTCTGCCGCTCGCTGCGGGTCTGCACGCTGACCACGCTGCCGAGCGGCAGGAGTGCCGGGTCGGCAGCGGCCATGCCCGCGCGCACGGCCACGCCCGCCGCGGTCGTCTCGCCCTTGCAGTAGGCCGTGGCTTCGAACCGCAAGGCGGTACCCAGGCGCGGGCGGCCGCTGGCATCGAACGCTTCTTCGGTGGAGTCGCGGATCCGGGTGACGAACACGAAGAGCACGGCCGCGACCACGACCATCGTAAACAGCACCCGCCGGGCCGGCAGCAGCGGCGGCACCATCACACGCTCGCGAAGTGCTCGAATCCCGCGGGCAGGGGCGCGTCGACGCCGTTGCGCGTGAGCACGCAGGCAGGGTGTTTCGTGAGCGTGCCGATGCAGGTGAAGGGGGTGGCCGACCCGGCGCGGGCCGCGCGCAGCCGGCCCTTGGCGCGCGGGGACACGGCGAAGAGCATCTCGTAGTCGTCGCTCGCGCCGATGGCGGCGAGCACCGGGTCGTCGCCGCGGGCCTCGAACCAGCGCCGCGCGCCCGGCTCGATGGGCAGGGCCGAGGCGTCGATGCGGGCGCCCACGCCCGACGCGCGCGTCAGCTGCCGCACGGCATCCGCCAGGCCGTCGCTCAGGTCGAGGCCGGCGCGGGCGGCGCGGTCGCGGGCCATGGCCCAGGCATCACGCAGGCGCGGCGTGGGCACCTTGTAGCGGGCGACGCACGCGGCGTCGGCCAGGTCGTGCGCGCGCAGCATGCTCAAGCCGGCAGCCGCCGCGCCGATGCTGCCGGTGAGCCACAGCTCGTCGCCCGCGCGGGCGGCGTCGCGTCGCAGCACGCGGCGCGGACGCACGTGCCCGGTGGCCGTGACGTCGACCACGAGCGGGCCAGGGGTGCGAGTGAGATTGCCGCCCACCAGGTTGGCGCCGGCGTGGCGCGCCTCGGCGCTCACCGCCAGCACGAGCGCTTCGAACGCAGCGACGGGGAAGGCGTCGGGCAGCACGAGCGAGAGCAGCAGCCACGAGGGGCGGGCGCCCATGGCGGCCAGGTCGGAGAGGTTCACGGCCACGGCGCGACGGCCTACCTCGGCGGGCGTGCTCCACCGTAAATCGAAGTGCACGCCGTCGACCATGGCGTCAGTGGTGTGGACGAGATAGGAGCCCCGGGTGGGGGCGAGCACCGCGGCATCGTCGCCAACGCCGACGATGACATCCGCGCCAGGCGCCGGCAGCTGCTGGCGAAGCCACTCGAGTAGCGCGTGTTCTCCGCGTTCGCCGACCGTCACGTTAGGCCTCGATGCCCGTCTGGGCGAGAGGCGAAATGCCCCGCTGTGCCGTGTGGGGAGGTTTGCTGAACCTGCATTAGCAGGTGGAGCCGCTGTAAAGCCGCGTTTCAGGCTTCCTCACGACGGAGGCATGCACACCACGCGACTGACGCGACTCGCTTGGTAGGAACATTGGCTCAGACAAGCCTCCAAGATTCCATCACGAGCACGGCAGGAACGAGATCGATTCTAGGCGTCGCGACCGGCGCGGTCAAGCGCCGATCGCGCGCGCCGCCATCAGGGCTTCACGACGACGATGATCTGCTGGTCGGACGTGAGCGCGCCGTCATCGGCGTGCGCACGCAACACGTACTCGCCTGGTGTGTGGAAGGTGGCGGTCACCGACACCTTGCCGTCGGCCGGAAGCGCGGGCGCGCGCCAGTGCGGCGCCCACGGCGAGTTGCCGCCGGTGCGCGTGTCTTCCCATGCCGCGATCTGATCCTGGTCGAAGGTGACCTTTCCAGCGCCGCGGTAGACGTACCAATTGACGTGCAGGCCCACGTTCTTGCCGACGGTGACACGGGCGGGCGGCAACATGAGCCGGCGCGCCCGCAGCACCTCCACTTGCTTGAGATTGGCGGCCGAGAGATTCGTGGCCGACCCTTCGTTCTCCACGGCAGCGCCCGCGCCAATGGCGCGGCTCTTGGGAATGCCGTCGTCGCGCACGGTGGCCGCCAGTGCCACGGGTTGGCCAACCCGCACTTCGAGGCGGCGCGGACCCTGTACTTCGAGTACCGGCGGCGTGTTCGCCCGCACCTCTGGACTGCTGCTGCCGGCGCCGAGCGCGCCGGTTTCCGAGGCCTTCACCACGTCGTCGATCTTGTAGTCGAGCCGCAAGCTGGCAAAGGCCTGTTCCGTCTTGCCCTTCGTGGTCAGCGACCAGATCATCTCGTCCTTCTCGGTGAAGCCGGGTGGTACCGGCACGCGGAAGGTGAAGCGGTTGCGGCGCGGCAGGAAGTGCGTGGGCTGCCCCTGGTCGGCCGTACCGGTGGTGAAGCGGTTGTCGGGCCCCACCGGCACGTCGAGCTCTTCCTGCCAGTTGCGGTTCATATAGCCGAACACGAAGAACTTGCGACCCGCCGAATCTTCTTCCCACCCCTCGTAGGCGGGCGAGACGTTCTGGCCGTTCGCGTAGGTGAGATTCTGCGCGGTGGCCCCAGCCACCGCAGCCAACACCAACGTCAGCGCGATTCCAATCACTCGGCGGGTCATCGTTCTGCTCCTCGCGACGCGACTACTGCTGTTGCTGCTGAGGGGTACGCGTGGGCGCGGCTGGTGCCGGCGTCACGGGCATCTTGTCGGGCAGGTCCAGATTGCAGAACGGGCAGCCGATCATCACCGAGCTGCGCGTCAGCTTCAGCTTCTCCTTGCGCGCCTTCATCTCGTCGAGGAACTGTTGGTCGGTGAGCGACACCCGGTTGCCCAGGTCGATGAACATGTTGGCCACCGAACGGTTGCCCGACCCCTGCCAGTTACGTGGATCGGGCACGTTCTTGTTGGTGGGCGAGTTGTTCATGTAGCCCACGATGTGCAGCACCGTGCCCTTGGGCAGGAGCGGGGCGTGGTCGTCGTCGTAG
This sequence comes from uncultured Acidobacteriota bacterium, assembly GCA_963814395.1. Lineage (GTDB taxonomy): Bacteria > Acidobacteriota > Vicinamibacteria > Vicinamibacterales > UBA2999 > CADEFD01. Next base: position 159,269 of record CAWFCS010000006.1, on the reverse strand, counting down.
TCGTAGCCGCGCACCCAGTTGTGGTCGTAGCCCACGCAGTTGAGCGTCTCCACCGTGTAGCCCCACGAGGCTTCGAGACACATCCGCGAGCCGGGCGCATGCAGGTGCGGTTCGAACGACAGAATCTTGGTGTGCTCGGTGAGCACCGCATAGGCGTTCAGCTGTTGGCTGGCGTCCATGCCCTTGATGTCGATGTCCACGCCGTTGCCCAGGCTCACGTTCGAGGTGCGGTAGTCGGGCTTGTAGCCCTTGGGCATGAACTTGAAGCCGATTTCGAGGTGGGCCTTGGTGTCGCGGCCGTTCGAGTGCAGATGGATGGAGTCGGACACCACCGACGAGCCGGCCTTGAGCAACCGCGCCGACTTGGGATCGAAGAAGTCGGCTTCGCGGCCCACTTCGTGCACCGGCCACGTGGTGGTGCCCGGCGCGATGCCGAACAAGGCCGCCAGACTGAACGGCTCGTTGGGGTTGATTGGCTCCTCGGGCGCGTCGATTACCTTGGTGCTCCAGATCATGTGGTGGAACACGTAGCGCCCGCCCACCGTTTCGCGGCCGGTGCCGCCGGAATCCACGTCGTTCACCTCGCGCACTTCGAGGGCCGACACGTAGCGGTCTTCGGTGAGACCCGTGGCCGTCGGCGGAATCTCGCCCCACCAGTCGGGCGCGTCGCCCTTCACCAGGATGTCGGACGTCTTCACCACCAGGTCGGGCTCGCCGATCGACCAGCGCGTGCTGTCGTTCCAGACGCGCGCGGGCGGCAGGTCGGCCACGTTGCCGCGCGGCGCGCCCGAGTCGGCCCACTTGGCGATGAGGGCAATTTCCTCGTTGCTGAGCGACGGGTCGTTCTTGAAGTGCTGGATGCCGATTTCCTTCTCGACATACCACGGCGGCATCACGCCGGCCCGCGGACCGATGCCGGTGCGGGTCTTGATCGACCGCGCCCAGGGGCGGGTCTGTTCGTAGGTCTGGAGCGCCATCGGCGCCACACCGCCGGTGCGGTGGCAGTTCTCACAGCTGCGCTGCAGGATCGGTGAGATGTGCTTGGCGAAGGTCACTTCACCGGCCGGTGCCGGCGTCTGCTCGGCCTGGGCTGGAAGGGCCGCCCAGAGGCTCACGGAGGCGGCAAGTGCGACTGCGGGGTACCACGACTGGAAACGGCGACCGGTCATCCTTGCGCTCCTTGAGGCACACGCCTCGATGTTGTCAGTAGAGCTTGCAGGATAGCGGATCGATCCCAGCGTGCCAATAATTTTATCGGGAGGGAGCATTTGCGGCCGGAATCTCGAGTGACCCGGGCGCAGCGCTGGCGTGATCTTCGGCCGGGAATGCGCTTGCACAGCCGAGGTGAATGGGTGTAGTGTCCGCCCCGCATGGCAGGTGCCCCGGGGGCGCCGTGCGAATCGTGCGCCGCCGTTGGTGAAGTCGAGCTATGGAGATGCCTGTGAGACACCTCGATCTTGGGCGCGCAGTTCGAACTGTGGCAGCAGCAGCAGCGCTGCTGGCCGCCATGTCGGCGTCGCCGGCGTGGGCGCAGCAGAACGGCGGCATTGCCGGCGTGGTACGTGACACCGGAGGCCTGGCGATGCCTGGCGTGGTGGTCGAGGCCGCCAGCCCGGCGCTCATCGAGAAGGTGCGTTCGGTCGTGAGCGACGGCGAGGGCCGCTACAACATCGTCGACCTGCGGCCGGGCACGTATTCGGTCACCTTCTCCCTGGCCGGATTCTCGACAGTACGGCGCGAAGGCATCGAACTGAGCGCCGGCTTCGTGGCGCCCATCAATGTCAACTTGTCGGTCGGGGCCATTTCCGAGACGATCACGGTGACCGGCGCTTCGCCGGTGGTCGACACGCAGTCGATCCGTCAGCAGGAAGTGTTGAACACGCGCCAGTTGGAGAATCTGCCGAGCGGCAGCATCGGCCTGCAGACGCTGGCCTACGTCACGCCGGGGTTCGCATCGACGCAAGCCGACGTCGGTGGCACCCGCGACACGTGGTCGGCCCAGGGCGCCTACACGCTCTTCCACGGCAAGACCGGCACCCGCGCCTCGTTCGACGGCTTCCGCAATCAGTATTTCATCGGCGCCGGTAACGGTGTCGGTTACGTCAGTGACCAGGGCACGATTCAGGAGCTGCAGCTCGAAACGAGCGGCATGGGCGCGGAATCCGGGTCGGGCAGCGCATCGCTGAACGCCATTCCCAAGAGCGGCGGCAACCTTTTCAGCGGCGGCATCGACGGCTACTTCTCCGGCAAGGGCATGCAGAGCGCGAACATCGACGACGATCTGCGCGCGTTCGGCATCAACTCCAGCGCTGAGGTGCAGAAGATCTATCGGCTCGGCGCACAACTGGGCGGACCGATCATAAAGGACAAGATCTGGTTCTTCGCCGCCGTTGCCCGCTGGGGCTCGCGCGTCAATCAGCCCGGCGCGTACTACAACTTGTTGCAGGGGAAATCGGGGATTCCTGGAACGCCGACGATCGCCTACGCGCCCGACCTCGATCGTCCGGCCGCCAGCTTCGACTGGTTCCGCAACCACTCGCTGCGCACCACCTGGCAGGCCACCGAAAAGCACAAGTTCGCCTTCTTCGGCGACATCCAGAAGTCGTGCCGCTGCACGACTGGCCCCTTCACCGGCGCCAATGCCATCGAGTCGGAGCGCGGGTGGGACTGGTGGCCGTCGGGCGTCGTGCAGGGCACCTGGCAGGCGCCGCTGACCAACCGGCTGCTCGTGGAAGCCGGCGCGTCGTGGCAGGTCGCCAACTGGGTGAACTTCGCGCAAGAGGGCGTGTCGCGCGACGACCGCTCCATCCTCGAGACCTCCACCAACTTCCGCTACGGCGCTACGACCGTGCTGACCGCTCCCGTGGCCCGCACGGGCCGCAGCTCGCAGCGCGTGACGGCGTCTTACGTCACCGGCAGCCATAACTTCAAGGCTGGCGTCACGATGGAGCAGGCGTTCAACGACGAGTCGCGCTCGCGCAACAACGAGACCGACGGGTTGAACTACGACTTCCTGAACGGGCGGCCATTGCGCCTGCAGTATCAAGTGGAACCGTACCTGCAACAGGAACGGCAGAACGCCGAACTTGGCCTCTTCCTGCAGGACGCCTGGACCATCAAGCGGTTCACATTGAACCTGGGCATACGCATGGACTACGTCTCGATGGGGTTCCCGGCGGCGACGCTCGCCGCGGGGCCGTATGTGCCCGAGCGGCAGGTGCAGGAACTGAAGGGCGTGCCCGAGTGGACCGACATCAACCCGCGGTTCGGCGTCGCGATCGACGTCTTCGGCAACGGCCGCACGGCGGTGAAGGCCTCGGTCGGCCGCTTCAACCAGCTCACGCGCAGTGACTTGACGCGCCGCTTCCACCCGTTCACGGCCTCGGGCAGCACGGCGTTCCGGAACTGGAACGATGCCAACGGCAATTTCATTCCGGATTGCGTCCTGGCCACCTTCACGGCCAACGGCGAGTGCGGGGCGATGTCCGATGTGAACTTTGGCAAGTTCATTCCGAATGCGACCGCCTTCGACGATTCGGTCACCAAGAACAACCGCGACTTCTTGTGGGACATCAACGTCGAGGTGGAGCATCAGATCCGCGACGGCCTGTCGGTGAACGTGGGCTACAACCACAACTGGGATGGCAGCTTCACCGTGATGGAGAACACGCTGCTCGGTCCCGAGAGCTTCGACGAGTACTGCATCACGGTGCCCAACGATCCGCGGTTGCCGAATGCCGGTCAGCAACAGTGCGGCTACTACGACGTGAAGCCGTCGCTCTTCGGACAGGGCACGCGTCGCGTCACCAACGCCAAGGAGTTCGGCAAGCAGCAGCGCTACTGGGATGGCTTCTGGCTGGGCATGAACGGGCGCTTGCCGAAGAACATCACTGTGGGCGGTGGGCTCGACATCGGGCGGCAGGTCGACGACCACTGCCTCACGGTCGACATGCCCAACCAGCCCAACGACATCACCGGCAACCCGTTGCGCGGCGGAGCGCTGGCGCCGGCGGCCAACGCCTACAATCCGTTTTGCCGGGTGGTCACCGACTGGGCGAACCTGATGGACGTGCGGCTGCGCGCCTCGGTGCCGCTGCCCTGGAGCTTCAACGCGAGCTTCATCTATCGCAATACGCCCGGGGCGCCCACGGATGCGACGCTCGCCGTGACCTCGGCTGCCGTGCAGTTCAAGGACCCGACGCGCACCACCCTCACCACGGCCCAGACCGTGAACCTGTATGCCCCGAACTCGGTGTTCGGCGACCGCTTCTCGCAGCTCGATGTGGCCGTCAGCAAGACGTTCAACATCGGCTGGGGGCGGCTGCGCGCGGCGTTCGACGTCTACAACGCGTTGAACTCGAACGCGGCCCAGTCCGTCCTCGGAGCCTTCAGCACGGCCACCAACTGCTCGGCCACTGGCGTCCGCTGCTGGCAGCGCCCGACCGGCTTCCTCGACGCCCGCCTGGCCCGGCTCACGGCCAGCATCAACTTCTAGCCTCGGAGGACTCGTGGTGAAGCATGCGCGCGCGCTCGGTACTACTTGGAGCGATGACTCTTGGGCAGGTGACACCGGCCCTGGCTGGCGGCTCGCTCCTGCAGTCGGCGACCCGGCTGGCCCAACAGGCGGGACGGGAGATGCCGCTGCCCGTCGCTCTCCGGCCGGCGCCCAGTCGCTACGCCGCTGCAGAGCAAGGCTCCCTGGCCGAGAGTGGCATGAGCACGCGCAAGAAGTGGCTCATCACCCTCGTGGCCGTGCTCGGCGTGGCCGGCGGCATCTATGCCATCGACCATGGGGTCGAGGACAACACGCCGTCGAGCAAGGGCACCCGCAAGGACTGAGCTTCTGACGCGTGCTTCACTTCACGTCGCCCTGACGATCCTTGGTCTCGGGGTGGCGGCGTGCGACGGGCCTGTGGCGCCACCGTCTGGGGCCGCGGCGACGGCGGTGGCGCCTCCGGCGGCGTGGTTCACCGAACGGGCCGCCGCCACGGGCCTCGTGTTCGCGCACACCAATGGCGCCTCGGGACAACTCTACTATCCCGAGATCCTGCCGCCGGGCGTCGCCCTGTTCGACTACGACGCCGATGGCGACCTCGACGTGTACCTGCCGCAGGGCCTGCCCCTCGCGAACGCGGCGCCGGTCACCGCGCCGGCCGCCCAGGCCTCCGCCCCGGGGGCACGTCTCTATCGCAACGATCTCGCGGTCGCCGCGGGTGGCGCGCGCACGCTGCGCTTCACGGATGTGACCGAAGGGAGTGGTCTCGGCGCGCCGGACTTCGGGCTGGGCGTGGCCACCGGCGACATCGACAACGACGGCTTCGTCGATCTCTACGCGACGGGCATCGACGGCAGCCACCTCTATCACAACAACGGCAACGGCACCTTCAGCGACGTCACCGCGGCGAGCGGCGCGGGCAACCCCGGCGGTCTGGCGGTGTCGGCGGCGTTCGTGGATCTCGATCGCGACGGCTGGCTCGACCTGTACGTCGCCAACAACGTCACCTATCAGACCACCAACGCCACGGTCTGTCCGGGTCCGGCCGGGGCGCCCGACTATTGCCCACCGCAGATCTACGGTGGACAGCGCGATCGTCTCTACCGCAACCTCGGTGGCGGACGGTTTCGCGATGTCAGCGGCACGGGGCTGCGCGGCCTGACCGCCCGCCCCGGTCTGGGCGTGTCCACGGCCGACTTCGACGGCGATGGGTGGATGGACATCTTCGTGGCCAACGACGGCGAGCCCGACTTCCTGTGGATGAACAACCGCGACGGCACGCTGCGCGAAGTAGGCCTCTCGGCCGGCGTGGCCGTGACCGGCGACGGTAAGGCCGAAGCCAGCATGGGCACCGATGCCGGCGACTTCGACAACGACGGCGACGAGGATGTCATCGTCACGGAACTCACCGGCCAGGGCACCAACCTGTTCGTCAACGACGGCGCCGCGCGATTCCGCGATGCCAGCGCCGCCTCTGGCGTGGCCGTGCCGAGCCAGCCCTACACCGGCTGGGGCACGGCGTGGTTCGACTACGACAACGACGGCTGGCTGGATCTGCTGGCCGTGAACGGCACGATCATCGCGCAGGAGGGCCGCGCCGGCCGGGCCTTCCCGTATGATCAGAAGAAGCTGCTGTTCCGCAACCTGACCAACGGCCGGTTCGAGTCCGTCGGCGCGCAGGCTGGCCCGGCGTTCGCGCTCTCGGAGTCGAGCCGCGGCGCGGCGTTCGGCGATATCGACAACGACGGCGACACCGACGTGCTCATCGGCAACAACAGCGGTCCCGTGCATCTGCTCATCAACGAAGTCGGTGCCCGTCAGCACTGGCTGGGCCTGCGTCTGGCCGGCCGCGACGGCCGCGACATGCTCGGCGCGCGCGTGTCGGTGGCGCGTCCGGGCCACCCGGTGTTGTGGCGCCGCGCCCGCGCCGATGGCAGCTACGGGTCGGCCAACGATCCCAGAGTGCTGGTGGGGCTCGGCGCCTCGGCGGCGGCGGCGACGGTGCGCGTGCGGTGGCCCGATGGCCGCGACGAGACGTGGCCGGCGGTGCCGGCCGACACCTGGACCACGTTGCGGCAAGGCGCAGGGCAGTGAGCAGCGCCAGCCGCGTCGGAAGTCTTGGCGCACTGGCGCTCGTCGCGGCCATGGCGTGCGCCGCGCCGTCTGGCGGCGGCGGCGTGGATCGGCCCGCGCCGCACGCGGCGCCGCTGCCCGAACTGGCCAGGCTGGCGCCCTCGGTGCAGACGCAGATTCGCGACGCGCAGGCGCGGCTCATGGCGCTCGTCACCGGCCGGGCCCCCGCCCGTGAGCGGAGCCGGGCCTACGGCGAGGTGGGCACGCTATTGATGGCGGCGCAGTTTCCGGACGCCCCCGAACCCTACCTGCAGAACGCGCGATCCCTCGACGAAGGGGATTTTCGGTGGCCGTACTATCTCGCCCACGTGTATCGCCTGCGGGGCGAAGCCGAGCAGGCCGTGGGGCAGTTCGAAAGGGCGAGCCAACTGAATCCCCAGGATGTCGCGTCACACATCTGGCTCGGCGAGCTCTACCTGCAACTGGGACAGACCGACCGCGCCGCGCCGCGCTTCGCGCAGGCGCTGGCCGCACAGCCCACGTCGATCTCGGCGCGCTTCGGCCTCGGCCGCGCCGCCTTGGCGACGCACGACTACACGGCGGCTGTCACCCATCTCGAGGATGTGCTGACCCGCGATCCGACGGCCGTGGCCGCACACTATCCGCTGTCACTGGCCTACAGCGCGCTCGGGCAGACGGCGAAGGCCGACGCGCACCTGCAGCTGCGCGCCAGCCGCGACATCCTGCCCGCCGATCCGTTGATGGTCGAACTCGACACGGTGCTCGACAGTGCGCAGAGCTACGAAACGCGGGGCATCCGCAGTCTCGAAGCCAACGACTGGCCCGCGGCGGTGAGGTGGTTCGAGAAGGGGCTTGCGCTGGCGCCCGACAGCGCCGCGCTGCACCACCGGCTGGGCGCGGCACTCAGCATGACCGGCGAGCGGGAGGCGGCCCGCCGGCAGTTCGAGGAGGCCGTTCGCCTGTCGGCCGACCAGTTCCTGGCGCACTACAGTCTGGGCGTGATGGACCAGGAAGACGGCCGGCACGACGCCGCGGTCGGCCGCTTTCGCGCGGCGCTCACGGCCCGCCCCACCTACGCTCAGGCCAGAGTGCGTCTCGCCGCGAGCTTGCGCCGGACGAAGCGCGCAGGCGATGCGCTCACTGAGTATCGTCGCGCCGTCGAAGACGACGCACGACTCGTCGAGGCGCATGTGGGCTACGCGATGACGCTGGCGCAGCTCGGCCGCTACCGTGAAGCGCGCGATCACTTCGAGGACGCCCGGCGTACCGGGCCCGATTCGCCCGTGCTCACGCACGGCCTGGCGCGGCTGCTGGCGGCCGCGCCCGATGCGCGGGTGCGTGACGGCGTGCGCGGCCGGGCGCTGGTCGAGGCGCTGGTGCAGCAGGGGCGCTCGCTCGATCTCGGTGAGACGATGGCCATGACGCTGGCGGAACTCGGCGAGTTCGATCGAGCGGCGGCGGTGCAGCGCGACCTGCTGACGGCGGCGCGTCAGGCGGGCCTGGCGCCGGTGGTGACGCGGATCGAAGGCAATCTCAGGCGCTACGAGAGGCGCCAGCCGTGCCGGATTCCCTGGACCGAGCAGGAGTGGCCATGAACACCTCGAGTTCGACACTCGCCCACGCGTGGCGCCACGTGGGCGTTGCCGTCACGGTGATGACCCTGGCGCCGTGGAGCGCGTGGGCGCAGGAGGCGCGCCCGCCGTTGGCCGTACATCGGGCAGTGCCCGACGCCGCCACGGATACCCTCACCATCGACGGCGAGCACTTCGGTGCCACGCCGTTCGTGACGCTCGATCTCGTGCCCCTCGACCTCCGGCTGGTGCTCGAGACGCGCCTCATGACGGCGGTGCCGATCGACGCCATGCCGCCGGGCAAGTATCTGCTCACCGTGAGTCGCGGGCCAGCGGCGACCGATCGCGCCACGATCGAGGTGTCGCTCGGGGCCGTGCTCGACGCGCCCGTGGATCGTCCTGGCGGCGCACCGCCGGTGCTGCTGCTGGCGCCGGCAGCCGCCGCGCCGGCAGTGGTGGTCGGCGATCGTACGATCACGGTGGCCGACGTGGACCGTGAATGGCAGGCGACCGATCCCGGCGGCTACCTCACGCTGATGCGGGAGCTGCATCAGCAGCGCCGCCGCATCGCCGACCGCCTGGCCACTGACGACGTGCTGGCCCGTGAAGCCAAGGCGCGCGGCGTCACGACCGAGGCCCTGCTCGCGCAGGAAGTGCCCACGCGCGTGATTGCCATGCCCGATACCGCGTTGGCCGCCCTCTACGACAGCCTGGGCGAACGGACGCGCGGTGCGGGCCTCGAGCAGCTGCGCCCGTCGCTGCGGGCCTGGCTCGAACGCAAGACCGAACCCGACCTGGCGAAGATGGCCTACGTCGAGGAACTCGTGAAGACCGCGACGCGCATCGACGTGGTGCTCGAGGCACCGGCGGTGTCGGTGGAGCGCTCGGCGCTCGATCCCGTGCTTGGCCCACCGTCGGCACCGGTCGACATCGTGGCCTTCGGCGACCTGCAAGACCCCGACTACGCGCGGTTCGCCCAGGTGTTTGGCCGCGTCAGCGAGACCTTCGGCGCCCGCGTGCACTTCGTCTTCAAGCTGCTGCCCGCCTTCGGCGCGCAGTCGGCGTCGGCGGCCGAGTCTGGCGCATGCGCGCATGCGCAGGGACGGTTCTGGGCCTTCCACGACGCGGCGGCCCGTCCGGGCACGCTCGATGCCCGGCGTCTCAAGGCCATTCCCGGCGAGGCGGGGCTCGACCTGCGCGCGTTCGACCAGTGCCTGACGGGCGGCACGTTCCGCACCCGCCCACGTGAAGCGGCCGCCGAGGCCAGTCGCTACGGCATCACGAGCGGCCCGGCGGTGCTCGTCAACGGACGACTGGCGCCACCGCCGCCGCCGTTCCTGCCCCCGTTCGAGTACTTCACCCGGCTCATCGAGGAGGAGCTCCAGCGTCAGGCGCGGGCGGGACGGAAGGGCGCCCAGTGACCGTCAGGCCCCGCGCTTCGTGCACAGTCACGGTTTGATTGGCGGCAACGGCGGGGAAGACCTGTGTGGCGCCCGTGGGCCAGCTCACCGCAACCGTGACCGGCGCCGCCTCGCGCCCGAGCCCGAAGGTGAGCGCGAGGTCGCTCTGCGAGGCGTAGCTCGAGCCGCTGCGCACGGTCTGCGCCTGGGTGCCCGAGGCGCTCGTCACGCGAACGACGGCGCCGAGACCGCTGCGCGTCGATCGCGCGCCGACGGCCCGCACGCGCAACCAGTGCCGTGGGGCTGGGGTGTCGTTGCGCAGCAGGGAGGCCGGGCCATTCAGGGTGGTGAGGACCACGTCGAGATCGCCATCCCCGTCGAAATCCGCATACGCTGCGCCGCGCCCCATGACCGGCCGCGCGAACGCCTCGCCCACGCGCGTCGAGAGGTTCTCGAACGTGCCGGTGCCGCGGTTGCGGAACAGCAGCGGCGGCATGCTCAGCCGTGCCCGCTGGTCGCGCCCCTGCGACTCATCGGTGCCGCCGTTGACGGCGAGGATGTCGAGGAAGCCATCGAGATCGGCATCGAAGAAGAAGACCGCCCACGTCACGGCCAGCAGACTGGCCCGGCCCACGTCGGTGCGCGGCGCCACGTCGGTGAAGAACCGGCCGTCGGTGTTGCGATAGAGGCCCAGCATCTCGCTCAGGAAGTTGCCGACGAGGATGTGCGGCCGGCCGGAGCGGTCGTAGTCGGCGGCGTCCACGCCCATGTTGGCGCGCGCCACGCCCTGCTCGCTGAGGGCCACGCCGGCTGACAACCCCTCGTCGACGAAACCGCCACGACCGGTGTTGCGATAGAGCCGCGCGGGCACGCGGTCGCTGCCGATGAAGAGATCGGGCCAGCCATCACTGTTGAAGTCGAGCACCGCCACGCCCATGGCCTTGTCGGCGGGGTCGCTCAGGCCGGCGCGGGCGGTGACGTCGGCGAACCGGCCGGCGCCGAGATTGCGATAGAGCATCGGGGCGGTCGGCTTGTAGGCGTCGGGTCCGCAATAGCCGCGCTCGCCGCCCTGCGCGCATCGCACTTCGAGCGCTGGCGACCACCGCACGTAGTTGCCCACGAACAGGTCGGCCTGCCCGTCGCGGTCGTAGTCGAGCCACGCCGCGCTCACCGCGAACTCGCGATTGGCGATGCCGGCTGGCGCCGTGACGTCGCGAAAGCGGCCGCCGCCGTCGTTGTGGAAGAGGCGCCCGCCGTCGACCGTGGTCATGAAGAGGTCGTCGCGCCCATCGTTGTCGTAGTCGGCCACCGAGGCCCCGAGGGCGTAGCTGCCCGCTGTGTCGAAGCCGCTGCCGGCGGTGACATCGCGAAACGTGCCGTCACGGTTGTTGCGATACAGCCGGTGCAGGCCCGGCTGCGACGCCGGCGTCCACGGCCGGCCGTTCACGAACAGCACATCGGGCCAGCCATCCGCATCGATGTCGAGCACGGCGACGCCGCCGCCGAAGAGCTCGGGATACCACTTGTCGCCGGCCGCGCCGTTCTGATGCACGAAGGTGATCCCGGCGGTGCGGGTGGCGTCGGTGAAGGTCAGTGCGGGCGGCGCCTGGTAGGCCCCGGAGAACGCCCCGGCCATGCCCACTGCCAGCAACGTCCAGAGGACGGTCCGGGTTCCACGAGCAGGGTGCACCATGACGGGTCCGGAGCGTGACACATTGCGCCCCCGGACGCACGGCAATTGGTGGTAAAAGGGGGGGCATGCAGTCACCACGATGGCTCGTTTCGGCGGTCACGATCAGCTGGTCTCTCGCCTTGACGGCCACCGCGGGCGTCGCGGTCCTCCGGGGGAGCGCGCCCGACCAGGCGGCCCCAGTGGGTGAGGTCACCTTCTCCAAGGACATCGCGCCGATTCTCCAGCGCAGTTGCGAGACCTGCCACCGGGTGGATGGCGGCGCGCCGATGCCGCTTACCACCTACGAGGAGGCACGGCCGTGGGCCCGCGCCATCAAACAGCGCACGGGCATCGGTCCCAAGGCTGGTGTGATGCCCCCGTGGTACGTCGAGAAGAACATCGGGATTCAGCATTTCAAGAACGACCCCTCATTGAGCGCGGCGGAAGTCGCCGCGGTCGCGGCGTGGGCCGACGCCGGCGCGCCGCGCGGCAACCCTGCCGACCTGCCGCCCGCCAGAATCTGGAGCGAGGCGACCAAGTGGTCGATCGGCGAGCCCGACCTGATCGTGAACACCGCCGACCTCGTGGTGAAGGCCGGGGCGCCGGACTGGTGGGGCGAGATTCCCCGGGTGCCGACGGGGCTCACCGAGGACCGCTATGTCGCCGCCCTCGAAGTGAAGGAAGTGAACGACATGCCCACCGCGGGGTCGGGCCGTGACACCGTGGGCGGGCGCTACGTCTTCCACCACATGATCTGGAGCACGCGCACGCTGGGGCAGGAGAGTTCGAGCAATCCCGCCGATGGCACCTCGTGGCCGGTCCACGAGGTGGGCCGCGAAGCCGACTTCTTCGATGCCAAATCCGCGCGTCTGCTCGAGGCCGGATCGAGCATCGTCTCCGACTCGGTGCACCTGCACTCGAACGGCCGCGACACCAAGGCCCACCTGCAGATTGCCTTCAAGTTCATGCCGCGCGGCTACAAGCCCGACTACCGCCGGTCGCGCGTCTCGCTCGGCAACGGCGTCGACATCGACATCAAGAGCATGGAAGCGGGCCAGCAACTGCACGCCTACGCGGTGCTCAAGGAGAACACCAAGCTGCTCTCGTTCGAACCGCACCTGCACGCGCCCGGCGAGCGGATGTGCCTCGAAGCCATCTGGGGCTACAACATCCAGACCCTCAGTTGCGTCGGTTACGACCACAACTGGGTGCGCGGCTACGACTTCGCCGATGACGCGGCGCCGTTGCTGCCGAAGGACACCATCCTGCACATCATCGGCTACATGAACAACACGCCCGGCAACAAGAACATCCCCGACCCCCGCAACTGGCAAGGGTCGGGCAACCGCTCGGTCGCCAACATGTTCATCGACCTGGGCAACCGCGTGTCGCTCACCGACGAACAGTTCGCCGCCGAGATGGCCGAGCGGCGCGAGAAGTTGAAACTGAGCCGCAACAGTGTCGTGATCGGCTGTCCGCTCTGCAACGTGCCGCCGGAGCCGGCGTCAGCGCCGCCCGCGGTGGCGCCGCGGCCGCAGCAGTGAGCGCGAGGTTCACGATGCGCGCACCTGCCGTGCTGCTCACGGTCGTCGCTGTCGCTTCTCTGGGGGGCTGGACCGGGCGGCTCACGGCCCAGTCCCTGTCCTACTCGAGTGGGCAGAACGTCTCGCCCGCCTACGAGGGCTGGGAAGAAGATGCCTCCGGCGCGAAGTACTTCGTCTTCGGCTACATGAACCGCAACTGGCAGGAAGAACTCGACGTGCCGGTGGGCCCGGACAACGGGTTCAATCTGGGCCCGGCCGATCAGGGACAGCCGACCCATTTCCTGCCGCGCCGCAACCGGTTCGTGTTCCGCGTGGCCGCGCCCACCGGGTTCACCGCACAAGACGAGTTCGTGTGGACGCTCACCACGCGCGGCAAGATCGAGAAGGCCTACGCCACGCTTCGTCCCGACTACAAGATCGACGACGTCGTGCGTGCCTCCGAAACCGGGGCCCTCGGTGCCGGCACCAGCAGCCCGGAAGTGCGCGCCAACACGAGGCCGATTCTCGAGGTGCAGGGGCGCCGGGAGCGCACGGTGAAGGCCGGCGACACCGTGACGCTGAGCGCCGTGGTGGTCGACGACGGCATTCCCAAGCGTCGTGGGTCGGGGTTGTCTGGGGCCGCCGTGAGCAACGAGGGATCGCGTAGAGACGCCACGCTGTCGGAGTCGAGCGCCGAGAATCCGGTGCGCGTGAACCGCGCCATGTTGCCGCCCGCCCGCGCCACCGTCGGCAAGAACGTGGGCTTGCACGTGACGTGGTACGTCTACCGGGGCAAGGGCAGGGTGACGTTCAGTCCCGACCAGGTCATGGCCTGGGAGGACACCCGGACGGGCGCCAACTCGCCTTGGGCGCCCATCTGGGCGCCGCCGGAACTGGCGGAGAGCGGGCGGACGTCGGTACAGGTGACGTTCCACGACCCGGGCATCTACGTGCTCAGGTCACACGCCGATGACGGCGCGCTGACGACCGACGAGCAGGTCACCATCGTCGTGACCGCGCGGTAGCGGCAGCAGGCCAGCCGGCCGCGCTAGTCGCGCCGGGCGGGCTCGGCCAGTTCGAGGGCTTGATCGACGATCCGTTCCAACTCGCCGGCGCGCGCCGCCACGCTGCCATCGACCTGGAGCTGCGAGTCGCGGGCGCGAAAGAACTCGTCGGCGATGTTCAGCGCGGCGAGAATCGCCAACCCGAGCGTGTCACTCGAGGGGGCGGAGTCGAAGGCAATCCGCAACTTGCGATCGACGTACGACGCCAGTTCCTGGACGTAGACCGGGTCGAGCGAGCTGCGGATGGGATATCGCTGCCCGTTCACCTCGACGTGCACGACGCGCGGGTCGGCCATGGGTGCGCGCTAGAGCTTCAGGGTGTCGAGTTCGGCGAGAATCTCACCGACCCGCGTGCGAATGAGGTCGCGCTCTTCACGCAGCGCCGACACCTCGGTGCCCGCCTGCTCGGCCTGACCCAGCCGCTCCTGCACCGTCGTCAGCTCCCGCTGTAGCCGGCCGTTGTCCTCGGTGAGACGCGTGTGCTCGCCCTTGAGGCGGGCAATCGTGCTCACGAGCAGCTTGATCTTCTCTTCGAGCCGGTCGAACGGCTCTACGCCAACAGCCATCGTCTTCGCCATCCTTCGTCCTCTGCTCTTACTCTATCGCTGCTCGGCGCCGAGCCCGTCGCGCACCGCCGCCAGAATGCCCTGCATGGCTGCCGCCACGTCGTCGTCGGTCAGCGTGCGACCGTCGGCGCGGAACGTGAGGCGCAGCGACACGCTGACCTTGCCCGGCGGGACACCGCGCCCCTGGTAGCGATCGAACTCCCGCACGGAGACGAGCGACACCGGCGCAGCGTGGCGAATCGTGTCACGAACGGTGCTCGCAGACAAGGTGTCGTCGACGAGCAATGAGACGTCGCGCACCACGGAAGGGAAGCGCGGCAGCGGTTCGACGCGCAGGGCGGTGCCCGGCGCGCCCGCCGACAGCACGCCGAGATCGAGTTCGAGCACGAACACGTCGTCGCCCTTGGGGATGCCGCGCGCTTCGGCGAGGGCCGGCGCCAGCAGGCCGACGACGCCGGCGGCCCGGCCCGCCACCGAGACCGCGGCCACGCGTCCAGGCACGAGGTAATCACATTCCGCCACCGCGAACGCGGCGGCGACCCCGAGCGACGCGCAGGCTTGTTCGACCACACCTTTCATGTCGAAGAAGTCCACGTCGCGCCGCGCGCCGCTCCAGTGGTCGCCCGCGGCCGCACCGGTCCAGGCCGCCGCCAGGGAGCGCCGCTCGCCATCGGCGGCAAAGGCCGTGGCGATTTCGCACAGGCGCACATCCCGCCGGCCGTGCCGGCGATTGTGACTCACGGCGTCGACCACGCCCGGCAAGACGCTCGGCCGCATGACGGCAAAGGTCTCGGAGAGCGGATTGGCGAGCGTGATGAGGGGCGCGCCGCCAGTGAAGGGCGTGGCCGCGCTGGCTTCGATGAAGGCAAAGCTGATCGCTTCCGAGAAGCCCATGCCGAGCAGGGCCTTGCGCACCCTCGCGTCGCGCGCGATACGCGGGTCGGAGGGCGGCGGCGCCTGGTGCACGGGAGGGAACGTGGCCGGCAGATGTTCGAAGCCGTGATGCCGTCCCACTTCCTCGATGACGTCTTCCGGCCGCACGACGTCGGGCCGCCACCCGGGCACCGTCACGCGCCAGCCCGGCGCGGCGCCTTCGGCGGCGAGCGTGAAGCCGAGCGCCGCGAGCAAGCGTTCGACCTCGGCGGGTGGCACCGGCATGCCGAGCAGCGCCTCGATGTGCGCGTGGGTGACGGGAATCACGCGCGGCACGTGCGGCCGCGCGATCGCGTCGACCATCGTGCCGTCGGCGCGTCCGGCGCCGATGATCTCGAGCAGCGCGCACGCCCGCGCCATGGCCGCGGCTTGCGCGGTGGGATCGGCGCCGCGTTCGAAACGCATCGAGGCCTCGGAGCGCAGGCCCAGGCGCTTGCTCGTGGCCCGCACGGCCTGCGGCTTGAACCACGCGCTCTCGAACACGATGCGCGTCGAGTCGGCGCGCACTTCCGAATCGGCGCCGCCCATCACGCCGCCGATGGCGGCCGCGCGCGTGGCGTCGGCGATCACGAGCATGTCCGTGGTCAACGTGCGAGCCTTGCCGTCGAGGGTGGTCAGGGCTTCGCTGTGGATGCGCCTGCCGCACCACGATCGCGTTGCCGGCCAGCCGGCCGTGATCGAACGCGTGCATCGGCTGCCCGAGTTCGAGCAGCACGTAGTTGGTCACGTCCACGACGTTGCTGATCGGGCGCACGCCGAGCGCGGTGAGGCGTCGCTGCAGCCAGGCGGGCGAGGGGCCGACCTGCACGTCGGCCGCAGCGCCGACGTAGCGCGGGCACAGGTCGGGCGCGTCGATGCGCACGCTGAAGGTGGCGTGATCCACGCGGCGCAGGTCGTTCGAGCGCAAGAGCCCGGCGGCCGCGGTCGCGGGCAGACGCAAGGGCAGCCCGTAGGCCGTGGCGACCTCGCGCGCGATGCCGGTCACCGACATGCAGTCGGGGCGATTGGCGGTGACGTCGAAGTCGAGCACGGCGTCGTCGGCGAATGCCGGCACGCCCGGCGGCTGCTCACCGGGCGGCGCCGGTTCGAGCCCTTCGAGCGCGAGGCCGCGCAACGACAGGCGGCGGCCGATCTCGGCCGGCCCGTCGGTGACGTCGACGAAGTCGCGGAGCCACGAGTAGAGCACCCTCATAGCGAGAACTGCTCCAGGAAGCGCAGATCGTTTTCGTAGAAGAGACGGATGTCGCCCACGTCCCACTTCAACATCGCGACGCGCTCGATGCCCATGCCAAACGCGAAGCCGGTGACCTCGGCCGGGTCGTAGCCGACCGCCTCGAACACGCCGGGATGCACCATGCCGCTGCCCAGAATCTCGAGCCAGCCCGTGTGCTTGCACACCGGGCAACCCTTGCCGCCGCAGCGGATGCAGCCCACGTCCACTTCGGCACTGGGCTCGGTGTAGGGGAAGAAGCTGGGACGGAAGCGCACCGGCGTGCCGGCGCCAAACAGCGCTTCGGCCATGGCCAGCAGGGTGCCCTTGAGGTGCGCCAGCGTGATGCCCTTACCCACGACCAGGCCCTCGCACTGGTGGAACATGGGCGTGTGGGTGAGGTCGAGGTTGTCGCGCCGGTAGACCGGACCGATGGCGACCAGCCGCACCGGCGGGTCGTGCTGCTCCATGTGCCGGATCTGCATCGCCGAGGTGTGCGTGCGCAACAAGGTGAGGGGCTGAGGCGCGCGCGGACTATGCGCGCGTCTCGCCGAAGCCGCGTAAGCTTCGGGCGCGGCGGAAGTGGAAGTCGTGCGTGAGTGGTCCGCCTTCGCAGGCTGCGCCTGCTTCGGCGCGACGCCGCCTATCGGCGGCGGCAGAGGCGTCGTCAAATAGAGCGTGTCCTGCATGTCGCGCGCCGGATGCTCTTCCGGCATGTTGAGCGCTTCGAAGTTGTGGTAGTCGTCCTCGATCTCGGGACCTTCGAGCACCTGGTAGCCGAGTCGTGTGAAGACGTCCTGCACCTGCTCGCGCACGAGGCTGAGCGGATGGCGGTGGCCGAGCGCGGGCGCGCGTCCCGGCAGCGTGATGTCCACGGCGTTGGCCGGGCGGCGCGTGGCGGCAAGCGCGGCTTCGCGTTCGGCGAGCGCGGTTTCGACGCGCGTCTTGAGCGCGTTCACGAGTTGACCGAACGCGCGGCGATCGGCGGGCGGCAGCGACGGCAGCTGCGCCATCAGGTCGGCGATCTTGCCGGCCTTGCGCCCCGTCCAGCCGACCTTCAGTGTGTCGAGCGCGCCCTCGCGCGCCGCCGCGCGCCGCGCCGCCGGCGCGCCTCATCGGCCGCGGCGAGCGCTGCGGCAAAGGCCGCATCGTGATCGGCGATGAGTGCAGTGAGTTCGTCGAGGCGTGGACATTGGGCTCGCTTGGGATCCTAGGGGCTGGGGGCTAGGGGCTGGGGCGTGCCGATGTCGCGCGGCTAAGGAACGCGTCGTGAGCAGCGGAATCCGGAGGCAGGTTCTGAAGCTTGACGTCTTCACGCCCTGGCCCCCAGACCCCAGCCCCCAGTCCCTGCTGCTCTTAGGCGAGTCCGAGCGCGGCCTTGGCCTGGCCGACGACGGCGGCAAACGCTGCCGCATCACGCGCCGCCAACTCCGACAGGCTCTTGCGATCGAGCTCGATGGCGGCCTTCTTCAGGCCGTTCATGAAGACGCTGTAGGAGAGACCGTGCTCGCGCGCGGCCGCGTTGATGCGCATCACCCAGAGGCTCCGGTAATCGCGCTTCTTCCGCTTGCGGCCGGTGTAGGCGTAAACGCCTGCCTTGTCGGCCGCCTCCTTCATGAACTTGTAGAGCTTGGACTTGTTCTGGAAATAGCCCTTAGTGAGCTTCTCCAGCTTCTTTCGTTTGGCACGGCGTACCGTGCCGCGTTTGACGCGAGGCATTGCTTCTCCGCTCAGCGACCAGGGGTCATGTCAGTGAACTTGGCGCCCGACGCAGAGTGCGTCGTGGCGGTGGGGAATCGCGCAGCTGGAAGGCCCTGATCGCCTGCTGCGAGACCGATTCTTCGGACGGGTGCCGTGGCAGCGCTCGTGTGAGCCCTAGCCCCGAGCCCCCAGCCTCTAGCCCCTAGTCGTACGGCAGCATCCGGCGCAGCTTGTCCTGCTCCGAGTCGGAGACCAGCTTGTTGCCGCGGGCGTGCCGCTTCATCTGCGTGGACTTGCTCGTGAGCAGGTGGCGCTTGAACGCCGCCGCGCGCGTGAACTTGCCGGTGCCGGTCTTCTTGAAGCGCTTGGCCGCGCCCCGGTGACTCTTGATCTTCAGCTTCTTCGCCATGTTCGTCTCTAGCTTTCGGTCAGTTCGTCGCTGCCATCGGCGGGCTTGCTGGCCCGCACCGCCGGCTTGCTGCCGCGCTTCTGCGACAGGATCGTGTGCATCTGGTTGCCTTCCTGCCGCGGCATCGTCTCGGGCAGGGCCACGTCGGTCAAATCTTCGATGAGTCGCGTGAGGATACGGTGGCCAATCTCGGGATGCGCCATCTCGCGTCCGCGAAAGAACACCGTGGCCTTCACCTTATCGCCGTCTTCGAGGAAGCGCTCGATGTGCTTCTTCTTGAACTGGTAGTCGTGCTCGTCCACCTTGGGCCGGAACTTGATTTCCTTGACCTCGATGACCTTCTGGTGCTTCTTCGCTTCGCGTGCCCGCTTGGCCTCTTGGTACTGGAACTTCCCGTAGTCCATGATCCGGCAGACCGGCGGCACGGCAGTGGGCGAGATCTCCACGAGGTCGAGTCCCTTGGACCGGGCAATGGTCAGCGCCTGCGGCGGCGGCATGATGCCCAATTGCTGGCCCGTTTCGTCGATGACCCGGATTTCGCGTACCCGGATGCGCTCGTTGGTGCGGACGCGGTCGTCACGACGGCCGGAACGGTTACGATCGAATGCGATAGTCAGCCTCCAGACGGAAAGAGTTTAGGATAGCCGCTTCTCGGCAACCTCGGCAAGCGCTTCCGCCACAAATCTGTCGAGCGGGGTGGCACCGAGGTCGCCTTTGGAGCGGTGGCGCACGGCCACCGCCCGGTCGGCGGCCTCGCGGTCGCCGATCACCAGCATGTAGGGCAGCTTCTGCAGCTGGGCTTCGCGAATCTTGTAATTGACCTTTTCGGGCCGTTCATCGATGACGGCCCGCAGCCCGGCGGCCTGCAGCGCGGCCAGTACCTCGTGGGCGTAGGCGTTGGCCCGGTCGGTAATGGGCAGCACCGCGATCTGCACCGGCGCCATCCACAGGGGGAACGCCCCGGCGAAGTGTTCGATCAGGATGCCGATGAAGCGCTCGAAACTGCCGAAGATGGCACGGTGGATCACAACCGGCGTATGGGTCGTGTTGTCGGCGCCCACATAGCGCAGCTCGAATCTGGCCGGCATCTGGTAGTCGAGCTGAATAGTGCCGCACTGCCACTTCCGGCCCAGCGCGTCGGTGATGTCGAAGTCGATCTTCGGGCCGTAGAAGGCACCCTCGCCGGCTTCGAGCACGTAGGGCTGCGCGGCCCGTTCGAGCGCCTCGCGCAACGCCGCTTCGGCCGCATCCCAGGTGGCTACCTCGCCCAGGAACTTGTCGGGACGCGTGGCGAGCTTGGCGGTGTATTCGAGACCGAAGTCGCGATACACCCGCTGCATCAGCTTCAACAACGCCTCGACCTCGGCGCCGATCTGGCCGTCGGTCACGAAGCAGTGCGCGTCGTCCTGCGAGAACTGGCGCACGCGCGTCAGGCCCGAGAGCACGCCCGAGGCCTCGTTGCGGTGCAGCGGCGTCTGCTCGTGGAGGCGCAGCGGCAGATCTTTGTAGCTGCGCATCTCGCTCGCGAAGACCAGCATGTGCCCCGGGCAGTTCATGGCCTTGAGGGCCATGGCGTCGCCGTCCTTCGAGTCGACCAAGAACATGTTCTCGCGGTAGTGCGACCAGTGGCCCGAGGTTTCCCACAGGCCCTTGTTGTAGATGATCGGCGTCTTCACCTCGACGTAGCCGGCGGGGAAGAGCACGCTGCGCATGTAGTCGGCCAGCGTGTTGTAGAGCGTGGCGCCCTTGGCCAGCCAGAACGTGGCGCCCGGCGCAAACGGGTGCCACATGAACAGGCCGAGGTCCTTGCCCACCTTGCGGTGGTCGCGCTTCTTCGCCTCTTCGATGCGGGTCAGATGGCTGTCGAGGTCCTTCTGCGACAGGAACGCCGTGCCGTAGAGCCGCTGCATCGGCTGGTTCTTGGCGTCGCCCTTCCAATAGGCGTTGGAGGCCGACATCACCTTGAACGCCTTGAGCCGCGCCGTGCTGGGCACATGCGGGCCGACGCAGAAGTCGACGAAGGTGTCACGGTCTTTGATGGTGTAGACCGAGACCTCGGCCTGGCCGGCCGTCTTCTCTTCGATCAGCTGCACCTTGAGCGGCTCGCCGCGCTGCGCGAAGAAGGCCAGGGCCTCGTCGCGGTTCCACATCTGCCGTTCGTAGACGAGGTCCTGCGCTGCCAGCTCGCGCATCTTCGCCTCGATCCGCTCGAGGTCGTCGGGCACGAAGGGCTGCGGCATGACGAAGTCGTAGAAATACCCCTCGTCGATGGCCGGGCCGATGCCGCACTGCGCGCCCGGGAAGAGCGCCGTCACCGCCGCGGCCATGAGATGGGCGGTCGAGTGGCGCGTGAGCGCGAGCGCCTCGGGACTCTTGTCGGTCACGATCCGCACGCGCGCGTCGGCGGTGAGGGGGTAGGCTGAGATCGACGAGCTGGTCGTCCACCACCGCGGCAAGTGCGGCCTGGAGCAGACGGGGAGAGATGTCGGCCGCGATGGCGGCCGGCGGCGTGCCTGCCGCCACCTGCCGGCTCGAGCCGTCGGGAAGCGTGACCGTAATCATGTCGTCTGCTCTTGGAGCCGTTGTCCCACGGGGCCTGCCGTGAGCGAGGCTTGGGGGTGGGTTGCTACGCCTCGGGGCCGAGTCGAATGGTAGGCACGGGCAGACTCGAACTGCCGACCTCCTGCGTGTCAGGCAGGCGCTCTAACCAACTGAGCTACGCGCCTATTGCGTGTGGCTCGACCTTGCGAGAACGACGAGTATAGCACGCGTACTGGGCCTGATTCGTGCACCTGTACGCACGAACGCCCGGCAAGACGAGATCGCCGGGCGGCCGTACGACGCGAGCGACGTGGTTACTTGACGGCGACCTTGAGGGCCTTGCCCGCCTTGAACTTCGGCACGCGGCGCTTGGCGATCTTGATGGCGGCGCCGGTCTGCGGGTTGCGCGCCGTGCGAGCCTTGCGCTGCGAGGTGGAGAAGGTGCCGAAGCCGACGAGGCTCACGGAGCCGCCCTTCTTGAGGGTCTTGGTGATGCCGTCGATCACCGACGCCAGCGCCTTGCCTGCCGTGGCTTTGCTGCCACCGGTGTCCTTGGCAATCTTGGCGATGAGTTCCTGCTTGTTCATCAAATCCTCCAGATGTCTGACCGCCCGTCACCCAGACGCGCGCGCCGACATGCCGATTCCGGGTTATACGGCGTTGGCAGCTGGGCAGTCAAGGGCAAAAGTGCGTAGTTTCGGCCCGAGCCGTGCAGCGGCGTGCAGGGCACGCGCCAGAACTAGGCGGCCTTCTTGGCGGCGGTGAGGGTTTCGACGGCCTTATCGAGCAGGGGATCGCCGGGCGTCGGTTCGACGCCGAAGTCGGTCACGGGCACGTCGACGGCCACGTCGGGGGCCACGCCGCGCTCGTGAAGCGAGGCGCCACCCGGGCCCAGGTAGAGCAGATGCGTGAGCAGGAGCCCCGCGCCGTCGGGCAGCTTCACCACCTTCTGGCGCCCGGCGCGTCCGAGGCTGCGCTCGCCCACTACGGTTGCGCGCTTGTTGCCGGAGAGCGCGGCCGCGAAGACCTCGGCCGGTCCGGCGGTGCCGTTGTCGGCGAGAATGGCCACGGGCAGCGTGAGCCCGCCGTCACCGGCTGCGGCAGAGACCGGCTGTTTCTCTTGACCGCGCGCCTGGCGATAGCCGAGCACGCCGGTCGGCACGAACAAACGGGCCGCGTCGAAGCCGAGGTCCAGGTCGCCGTGGGTCGTGCCGCGCAGGTCGACGACCAGCCGCAGCGCGCCGCCGCGCGCGAGCGATTGCACCTCGCTGCGAATCTGCCCGGCCGTGGCCGCGGTGAACTCGCCAACGCGCAGGTAGGCGGTGCCGGCCGAGAGCACGCGGCCCTTCACCGCCAGCGCAGGATGCGACTCGCGCACGAGCTCGACCTCGTGGGGTTCGGCCGCGCTGCCGCGCAAGATGGCCAGCTTCACCTTGGTGCCGGACTTGCCGCGCAGCAGGCGCATGCCCTCGAACACCGAGGTGTCGCGGGTCGATTGACCGTCGATCGAGCGCACGTAGTCGCCGGGTCGCAGCCCCGCCTTGGCGGCCGCCGAGCCGTCGCGCGCGGCGACGACCCGCAGGTAGTACTGCCGCGTGAGCGCGAGCCCGGGATCGGCCAGCCCCGCGGTGGGTGCATCGACCGTCTTCATCTGCTGCGCGTCGAGATAGGCGCTGTCGGGGTCGAGGCCGTCGGCGAGCCCGTGCATGGCGCCGTGCATCACCTTGTCGACATCCACTTCCTCGACGTAGTTGTTGAGGATGAGCGTGACCACGTCCTCGAAGATGCGCAGCGCGCGGTAGCTCTCGCCCTGCGCGGCGGCCTCGCGGCCCAGGAATCCGCCGATGACCGCAAACGCGAGCACGGGCAGCGACACGGCAAGCACGGCGGCGCGGGTTCGTGGGGTCATGGAGTGGCCTTCAGCCATTGTAGGGGATTGACGGGACGGCCGTCGATGCGCACCTCGAAGTAGGTGGCCCCGGTGCCGGCCGGGTTGGCGCCAGCCGCGCCCACCACCTGCCCACGGCCCACCGTGGCGCCGGGCCGCAGGGCGGTGCCGGCCAGATGGCCATAGACGCTGAAGGCGTTGTCGCCGTGGTCGAGAATGACGAGCACGCCGTAGCCGGTGAACGGCGCCACGTAGGCCACCGTGCCGCCGTGCACCGCGCGCACCGGTGCCCCTTGCGACGCGGCGATCTCGATGCCGTTGCGCAGCGTGGCCGTGCCGAAGGCCGTAGCGGCCCGCCCGAACCGCGAGAGCACGCGGCCGGTCACCGGCCAGGGCAGGTCGCCCTGGAAGGGCCGGAGCGGCAGGTCGGAGGGGCCCGAGGCGGCCAGGCCAGAGACGGTGGACTGGAGCCGCACCCGCGCCTGCTCGAGCTCGCCCACGTACTGCTGCGGCCAGTTCCCGCCGCCGGTCGAGATCGTCGAGCAGCTTCGCGCGCTCGGCCACCGCGCGTTTGGCGGCGCCATCGAGCGCCGCGGCCTCGGTGCGCAGGCGCGCCACCTGGCGCTCTTCCGAGGCGAGCTGAGCGCTGACGGCGCGCTCGTCCTCCAGCAACTGGCGATGGGCCGCAATGCGCAGCTCCTCGATGCGGGCCAGCGACACGACGCCGCGGCTGGCGCGCGCCAGGTCGCGGCCGTCGGCCGTGGCGAGCAGCAGGCGGGCGTAGCCGGACTTGCCGCCGCGCTTGTAGAGCGCTTCGAGGCGGCTCTCGAGCGCCGGCGTGCGGGCCACGCGCTGGCGTTCGATGTCGGCCAGGCGCGCGGCCGAAGCCGCCGCCTTCGCGCTCACGGCGGCGAGCCGGTCGTTGACGGCGCTCAGCTCTTCGGCGCGCAGCGCGCGGGTGAGTTCGAGCTGGCGCAGCGACGTCAGCAGGGTCCGCGACTGCGCGGCGAGCTGATCCGATTCGCGCTGCAGCGCCTTGATCCGGTCGGCGGCGCGATCGGCCAGGGCCGTGGCATCGGCCGGCGAGAGCACCGGCTGCGGGGGCGGCGGCCGGCGCCGCGGTCGTGGGCATCGGCAGCCGCTGCTCTGGCTTCCTGCGCGATGGCGGGCACGCCCGCGAACACGAAGACGACGGCGCATGCAAACGGCGGCACGCTGCAGCGGGCCGGCAGAAGGGGCCATGTCCATAGGGTAGCGCGGGAAGGTACACTTTGCCCCATGTCCGCGTCCGCGCCTGCGCCGTCGAACGGCCTGCTCGTCGTCACGCCCGCCGAACTCTTCTGGCTCACGGCCGGGCTGTGGATCGGCGGCGTGTGTCTGCTGGCGCTGCTGCCCGTCGTCTTGATGCCACGCCTGGGGCCGGCTGCCGGCGCTGGCGGTGGCCTACCTGCTGTTCTTCGTGTCGTGGCAGCCCGTGCAACGGCTCACCCAGCGCGCCCTGGCGCCGCGTGCCGCCTTCATCAGGATGTTCGCGCTCGTGGCCACCGCCGCCACCGCCGCCTACTACCTGCGCGAGGCGCTGCTCGAGCTGCTGCGCCGGGCCGGCTGAAGGCGCCGCGCGCCGAACTATACTTTTTTCGTGCGGGTGCTCGGCATCGACTACGGAGGGCGGCGAATCGGCCTGGCGCTGAGCGACGCCAGCGGCACGCTGGCCTCGCCCCTGCGGGTATTCGAACGGCCCAGATCCGAGCCCGAGACCGTGCGCCTGCTCGGGCAGGAGATTGCCACGCTGGTGGCCCATGATGACGGGCTGGCTGCGGTCGTAGTGGGGTGGCCGCGCCGGCTCGATGGCACGCCCAATGCGCAGACGCCGATTGTCGAGGCCTTTGCCCGCGCGCTCGGCCAGGCCGTGACCGTGCCCGTCGTGCTCCAGGACGAGCGCCTGAGTTCGCATGAAGCCGAGTCGCGCCTCGCCCTCACCGAACGCAACTGGCGCAAACGCAAGCAGACGCTCGATGCCGCCGCCGCCGCCGTCGTGCTGCAGGACTATCTCGACGAGCACGCCCGTGCGTAAGTGGATCGTGCGTCTGGCCGTGCTCGGCGTCGTCATCCTCATCGCCGCGGGCACGGCCGCGTGGGCGCTGCGCACGCGCGCGCTCACCGCGCACCGCGGTTACGGTGGCGCGGAGCAATTCGTGGACGTGCCCGCCGGCGCCGGGCCCCGCACGATCGGCGCGCGCCTCGTGGCCGCCGGCGTGGTGCGCGACGACCTCACCTTCCGCGTGGCGTTGTGGCTTACCGGCCGGGCCCGCGCACTCAAGGCCGGCGAGTATCGGTTTGCCGAGCCCATGAGCGCGGTGCACGTGGCGGAGCTGCTCGCGCGCGGCGAGATCTACACGCGGCCGGTCACCTTTCGCGAAGGCCTCACGATGGCCGACATGGCCGACGATCTACGCCGCGAGCGGGCTGGGCACGCGCGCGGCGTTCCTGGCCGCAGGTCAGGACGCCTCGCTCATCCGCGATCTCGATCCCGACGCCACCGATCTCGAGGGCTACCTGTTTCCCGACACGTATCCCGTGCCGCGGCAGACGCCGGCCGGCACGCTCGTGGCGCAGATGGTGCGCGGCTTCCGCGCGGCCCTGCCGCCCGGCCTCATCGCCCGCGCCGCGGCTGATGGCCTCAGCGTGCGCCAGGTCGTCACGCTGGCCGCGCTCGTGGAGAAGGAAACGGCGCAGGACGCGGAGCGTCCCGATCGTGGCTGCGGTCTACCGCAACCGCCACCGCATCGGCATGGGGATGCAGGCCGACCCCACCGTGATCTTCGCGTTACAGCGGGCCGGCAAGTGGGACGGCAACCTGTCACGCGACGATCTCGCGTTCGATTCGCCCTACAACACCTATCGCTACGGCGGGCTGCCCCCCGGTCCGATTGCGGCGCCAGGCAAGCGGGCGCTCGAGGCGGTGGTGGCGCCGGCGCCCGTGGACTACTTGTACTTCGTGAGCCGCAATGACGGCACGCACGTGTTTGCGACGACGCTGCGGGAACACAACCAGAACGTGTTCGAGTGGCAGATCAAGTTCTTCCGCGACCGGCGCGCGCGTGAACGCGCCGAGCGCAGCGGGGCGCACTAGCGAGGGGCGGGGCGGTCAGTCGTGTTCGCTGGCCACCCGGGCCGGTGCGGCCGGTGCGGCCGGTGCGGCCGGGGCGGCCGGGCGGCCGCCAGCACGACGTTCCTGGGCCACAGGGGCTCCGGCCGTCCGCGCCAGATCCAGGCGATGTAGTCGACGAGCGGCGGTTCCGCTTCGAGCTCGCGCAGCCGCGCGTTGACCTGCCCGCGATGGTGCATGCTGTGCATCGCGACCTGTCGCACCGTTTCGGTCAGCGTGGGATGGGCCACCGCGGCGTGCCGCTCGATGGCGCGGGCCGCCCACGGCAACTCGATCGTGCGGCCGAGTGCCGCGGCATCGGCGGTCGTGAGGTAGGCGCGCAGGCCGGCATGCGCGCCGCGACCCCACGAGGCGAGCGCCGGCGCATCGGCGAAGCTGCTGACGTTGACCAGATCAGGCGTGCCGCCCTGCCAGATCGCGGTGAACGCGCGCTGCACCGTGTGGATGTGGTGCAGCCAGCCGCGGATCCGCTCGTCGGCGCGCGCCGGGCCCGACTGCAGCGTCGTGCTCCACACCAGTGCGTCGGCCCACTCCATGTGCGCCGCCAGCTCGAGCCATTCGTTCTGCTGTGCCATCGTCGTGTCGCCTTCCCGCGCCCGTGCGGCCGCGCCGTCCACACCCGAATCCGTCTACCGTTCGCCCCACTTGAGCTTCTGCCGGAGCACTTCGAAGTAGGTGCGGGCCGAGGCACGCACCAGCTTCACGTTGCGCGGCGCCCGGCGAATCGTGACCTCGTCACCGGCGTCGAGCGGCGCGCCGGTCTGGCCGTCGAAGGTCACGTAGACCTCGGCGCCGCCGTTCTCGCGGCTCACCGCCACCCGCACGTCGCGGCCGGCCGGCACCACGATCGGCCGGTTGCTGAGCGTGTGCGGGGCGATCGGCGTGAGGATGAAGGCGTCCATGGCCGGGTGCACGATGGGTCCGCCCGCGGCCAGGTTGTAGGCCGTCGATCCGGTGGGGCTCGCCACGATCAGGCCGTCGGCCTTCACCCGGGTCACGAACTGGTCGCCGACCCACACCGACAGGTCGATGATGCGCGACAGCGCGGTGCGCGTGAACACCACGTCGTTCAGCACGATGGTGTCGCTGTGGGCGACTCCGGCGCGGCTCGTGACCGCCTGCAGCATCATCCGCTCGTCGAGTTGCGCGCGTCCGTCCATCACGTCGGCCAGCGCGCCGAGCAGTTCGGGCCGGGTGATTTCGGTGAGGAAGCCGAGGCTGCCGAAGTTCACGCCCAGGATCGGCACGTCGCGGCCGGCCCGGGCGATGCGGTCGGCCATGGCGAGCAGCGTGCCATCGCCGCCGAGCACCACCACGAGGTCCACCCGCTCGGGCATGTCATCGCGTTCCACCACCGACGTGGGCGGATCGGCCAGCAGGGCCGCGGCTTCCGGCGCCCAGCACGCAGCGGCGCCGCGCGCCTCGAGCCACGCGCGCAGCTCGGCCAGCGTGTCGCGGGCGGCGAGCAGGTCGGGTTTGGCGACGATGCCGATGCGCATGGAATCAGGCCTGGGACACGGTAGCGAGGCGCAGGTGCATGAGGAACTCGCGATTGCCTTTCGCGCCCACGATGGGCGAAGGCGTGGTGGCGACGCGCGTCCATCCTATCGCAGCCGCCTTAGCCGCCACCTCGGCCTGCACGCGCGCGTGCACCGCCGGGTCGCGCACGATGCCCTTGGGCGCATCCTTGCGGCCGGCCTCGAACTGCGGCTTCACGAGGGCCACGACGTCGGCGTCGGGCGTCACGATCGTGGCCAGCGCCGGCAGGATGAGCGCCAGCGAGATGAACGACACGTCGACGGTGGCCATGCCGGCGCCCCCGGCCAGATCGGGGAGATCGGCCGGCGTGAGGTGGCGCGCGTTCATGCCCTCGACGACCACGACCCGCGGATCGGTGCGGATGCGCCAGTGCAACTGGTTGTGGCCGACGTCGACGGCCACCACCTTGCGCGCGCCGCGGGTGAGCAGCACGTCGGTGAAGCCGCCAGTCGAGGCGCCGATGTCGACGGCGAGCCGGCCGGTGACGTCGAGGCCGAACGTCTCGAGGGCATGCGCCAGCTTCACGCCGCCGCGGCTCACCCACGGGTGGTCGGGGCCGATGACCCGCACCTCGGCGTGCTCCGACACCATCGTGCCGGCCTTCGCCGCGCCGCGGCCGTCGAGGTCGACCTGACCGGCCATGATCAGCGCCTGCGCGCGTTCGCGTGATTCGACGAGACCGCGCCGCACCAGCAGCTGATCGAGCCGCAACTTCATCGCGGGCCGCATCCGCGCGTCACGAGCGGCGTCCCACGATCCACTCCGCAATGGCGTCGAGGTGTGACGGGCGCAGGCCGGCGTCGGTCAACGCGCTCGAGGCCCGCGCGGTGGCGTCGGCCGCCAGCTCCTTCGACCGCTCGAGCCCGAACAGCGCAGGATACGTGGGCTTGCCGCTCGCCGCGTCCTTGCCCGAGGTCTTGCCGAGGTCGGCGGAGGCGCCCTCCACATCGAGGATGTCGTCGACGATCTGGAACGCGAGGCCCACGCTTGCGGCCCAGCGGTCGAGCGCGGCGAGACACGCCTGGTCAGCGCCGGCCATGATGGCGCCGGCGGCCGCCGACGCGCGGATGAGCGCGCCGGTCTTGCGCGCGTGCATGTCCGACAGCGCCTCGCCATCGAGCACCGTGGCCGCGGCGGCGCCTTTGCCGGCCGCGTCGAGATCGAGGGCCTGGCCGCCCACCATGCCGATGGCGCCGGCCGCGCGCGTCACGACGTCGAGCACCTGCAGCTTGCGGCGCATCACGACCGGGTCGTCACTGGCGGGCTCGCGCGCGATGAGCTGGAAGGCCTCGGCCTGCAGCCCGTCGCCGGCCAGGATCGCCTGGCCCTGGCCCACGACCATGTGCAGCGTGGGCCGGCCCCGCCGCAGGGCGTCGTCGTCCATCGCCGGGAGGTCGTCGTGGATGAGCGAATAGGTGTGGATGAACTCGAGGGCGCAGGCGGCCGGCAGCGCGAGGCGGCCGGCCGCCTCGGGATCGCTGGCCTGGGCGCGGGCCACGGCGTCAGCGGCGGCCAGCACCAGAATGGGCCGCAGGCGCTTGCCGCCGGCCATCACGCTGTAGCGCATGGCGCCGGCGACCACGGCCGGGCAGGCGGGCGGCTGCGGCAGGTAGCGGTCGAGGGCCTGCTCGATGGCGGCGCGGCTGGCGGCCGCAAAGTCCGCAAACGCCAGCACTAGCGATCCTCGTCCTGACCGATCTCGGTGAGCGCGGACGTGGCCGGCACGAGCTCGCCGCGGTCGTTCAGGATGTCGATGCGGCGCTCGGCCGCGTCGAGCCGTTCGTGGCAGAAGCGCTGCAGTTGCACGCCGCGTTCGTAGAGCGCGAGCGACGCTTCGAGCGCCAGGTCGCCCTCCTCGAGCTTCTTCACGATGGTGGCCAGCTCCGCGATGGCCGCTTCGAAGTCCTTGATCGTGTCGTCCATCATGATCTCCCTGGCGGCGCGTCGTCGCGGACCTCGCGCACGTCGCACCCGATTTCCCCCTGGCCGAGCGTGACGCGTACCCGGTCGCCCGGCGCGAGCTGGTCTGCGCGCCGCACCAGCGCCGTGCGATCGTCATTCCAGCACACCGCGTAGCCGCGTCCCAAGACCGCCAGCGGGCTGAGCGCGTGCAGGCGCGCTGCGGCCTCGCGGGCCCGGCCCTGCGCCACATGCTGGCGTGACCGGATGGCCGTGTCGAGCCGGCCGCGCAAGGCCACGAGCGCGGCGCGCACGCGGGCAAGGCGCTCTTGCGGGCGATGTGCATCGAGCGTGCGGGTCAGCCCATCGAGCCGGCGGCGCCGGGTCGAGAGCGCCGCGCCGGCGGCCACCCGCAGCGCGCCCGCCAGCTCGGTGACGTGGCGCTGGCGGAAGGCGATCCGGCCGGGCAGTCCAGCCAGGGCTGGCCGGGCCTCGAGATAGTGCAGGCGGGTGGTGCGCTGCTGCACGCCGGCCCGCACGGCGGACCGCGCACGTCCGTAGAGCGCGTCGATCTGGCCGACGAACTCGTCCTTGCGGCCGACCACGATCTCGGCGGCGGCCGACGGCGTGGGCGCGCGCAGGTCGGCCACGAAATCGGCAATGGTCACGTCGGTCTCGTGGCCCACGGCCGAAATCACCGGCACCGGGCAGGCGGCAATCGCGCGGGCGACCACCTCTTCGTTGAACGCCCACAAGTCTTCGATCGAGCCGCCGCCGCGCCCGGCGATCACGACATCCACCTTGGCCACGGTGGCGATGAGGCGCAGCGCGCGCGCGATCTCGGCGGCCGCGCCGTCGCCCTGCACACGCGTGGGCGCAATCACCAGGTGTGCGTTCGGATAGCGGCGGCGCAGCACGCGGATGATGTCGCGCAGCGCGGCGCCGTCGCGCGAGGTGACGATGCCGATGCGGCGCGGCAGCGCCGGCAGCGGCCGTTTGCGCGCCTGGTCGAAGAGGCCCTCGGCGGCGAGCCGCTTGCGCAGCTGCTCGTAGGCGAGCTGCAGCGCGCCCAGGCCGCGTGGCTCCAGGTGCTCGCACACCAGTTGATACTCGCCGCGCGGGTCGTAGACGCTCAAGCGGCCGCGCGCGATCACGTGCGCGCCGTCCTCGGGGGTGAACTTCAGCAGCCGCAGCGCCGAGCGGAACATCACGCCCTTCAGCTGTGCCTGCGCGTCCTTGAGCGTGAAGTAGAGGTGGCCGGTATTCCACACGCGCGCGCCCGACAGCTCGCCTTCGACCCACACCTCGTGGAACTCGGATTCGACCAGCGTGCGCAGCGAGGCCGTGAGTTCGCCCACCGAGAGCACGCGCCGGACGGGCGCCGGCGGCGGCGCCGGAGGGTCGGGGTCGTCGAAGGGCAGGCCGCTCCGGCTCACGGTGCGGTGGCGCCATCAGGCCGCGCCAGGCGCTCGAGGTCGGCGGCGGAGAGGCTGACGCGCTCGATGCCGGTGGCCAGGCCCGTGGCCGGGTCGGCGGTGATCACGACGCCGTTCAGCCGGGGATCGCCGCTGGCCGTTTCGAAGCGGGCCGGAAGGCCGCTCAGGAACTTGGCGATGACCGGCGCCTTCTCCACGCCGATGACGCCGTCGTGCGGGCCGGTCATGCCCACGTCGGTGAGATACGCCGTGCCCTTGGGGAGCACCCGGTTGTCGGCGGTCTGCACGTGCGTATGCGTGCCGACCACGGCCGTGACGGTGCCATCGAGGTACCAGCCCATGGCGATCTTCTCGGAGGTGACTTCGGCATGCACGTCCACGAACACCAGTTGCGCGCCGTCGAGCTTCAGCCGGGCGACCTCGCGCGCGGCGGTCGTGAACGGGTCGTCGATGCTGGCCAGGAACACCCGGCCCATCACGTTGACGACGCCCACCTTCACGCCGTTCCTGGCGGTGGCGAGGTACGCGCCGGCGCCGGGCGCGCCGGTGGGGAAGTTGGCCGGCCGCAACAAGCGCGGCTCGCGCGGCAGGTAGTCGAGCACTTCCTTCTTGTCCCAGATGTGGTTGCCCGAGGTCATCACCTCGATGCCGTAGGAGAAGAGCTGCTCGCCGATCTCGCGGGTGATGCCGAAGCCGGCGGCGGCGTTCTCGCCGTTGGCAATCACGAAGTCGATCTCGTAGTGCGCCACGATGGCGGCCAGGCCCGTGCGCACGAGATCACGGCCGGGGCGGCCGACGATGTCGCCGATGAAGAGCAGTTTCATCGAACGGCGTCCGTGGTCACCGGCACCAGGATGCCCTGGCCGCGGCGCTCGTCGATCTTCGGCAAGCGGACGCGCAACTCGCCGTCTTTGAGCGTGGCCGACGCCGTCGCGGCGTCGAACGCCGCATGCACGCGCACGGCCCGGGCGAAGCGGCCGAAGTCGCGCTCCACGAGGTGGAAGCTGGCGTGACCGCGGGCCGATGGATCGGGACGGTCTTTTTCGCCGGCGATGATGACGACCCCGGCCTTCACGAGAATGCGCAGGTTCTGGGCGCTCACACCAGGCACGTCCAGCAACATGTCGAAGGCGTCGTGGGTTTCGAAGACATCGAGCAGGGGCAGGCACTCGCCGGTGATCTGATGCCGCCGCTCGGGGCGCTGGCGGGCCAGCTCCTCGAACAGGCGCCGGACGTCGGCGGAGACGTCGCCGACGTCGGCGGAAATGGGCAGGCGCGGAAGGGGACGCATATCGAAACGCCGGGACACGGCCATTCTACCGCGGCGGTCGCTTGGGCAGCCGAGCGAATCCCGTTCGTGCCGCGCTACGCGGTTAGATATGAGTGCGTATCAATCATATAATCTGCTGCCAAGAAACTAATCTGGTGGTATAGTCGTCTCAACTTACGTCAGGAGACACAGCACATGGCAGCACCCAAAGGCAAAGTGATCGGCATCGACCTCGGCACCACCAACTCCGTGGTCGCGGTCATGGAAAGCGGCGAAGCCGTCGTGGTGGTCAATCAGGAAGGCGCCCGCACGACGCCGTCGGTGGTGGCCGTGGCCAAAGACGGCGACCGGCTCGTGGGGCAGGTCGCCAAGCGCCAGGCCGTGACCAATCCCGAGAACACCGTCTTCTCGGTCAAGCGCTTCATGGGCCGCAAGTTCACTGAGGTCACCGAAGAAGCCAAGCGCGTCCCCTATCGCGTGGCGAAGAACGACAACGGCGATGCCTGGGTCGATGTGCGCGGCAAGCAGTATTCCCCGCCCGAAATCTCCGCGATGATTCTCGGCAAGCTGAAGAAGGCCGCCGAAGACCATCTCGGCGAGCCCGTCACCGACGCGGTCATCACCGTGCCCGCCTACTTCAACGACGCGCAGCGCCAGGCCACCAAGGACGCCGGCACGATTGCCGGGCTGAACGTGCTTCGCATCGTGAACGAACCCACCGCGGCCGCGCTCGCCTACGGCCTCGACAAGAAGAAGGACGAAACCATCGCCGTCTACGACCTGGGCGGCGGCACGTTCGACATCTCGGTGCTCGAAGTGGGCGAGGGCGTGGTCGAGGTGAAGTCGACCAACGGCGACACGCACCTGGGCGGCGACGACTTCGACCACAAGATCATCGACTGGCTCGCCGAGGAGTTCAAGAAGTCCGAGGGCATCGACCTGCTCAAGGACCGCATGGCCCTGCAGCGCCTGAAGGAAGCGGCGGAGAAGGCCAAGATCGAGCTGTCGTCGGCCATGGAGACCGAAATCTCGCTGCCCTTCATCAGCGGCGACGCCACCGGTCCCAAGCATCTCACCGTGAAGCTCACGCGGGCCAAGCTCGAAGCCCTGGTCGAGGACCTGGTGCAGCGTTCGATGGGCCCCGTGAAGAAGGCGCTCGAGGATGCCGGCCTGAAGCCCGGCGACATCGACGAGGTCGTGCTGGTGGGCGGCTCCACCCGCATGCCGCGCGTGCAGGAGGCCGTGAAAGCGTTCTTCGGCAAGGAGCCGCACAAGGGCGTGAATCCCGACGAAGTCGTGGCCATCGGCGCGGCGCTACAAGGCGGCGTGCTGGCGGGTGACGTGAAAGACCTGCTGCTGCTCGACGTCACACCGCTCTCGCTCGGCATCGAGACGCTGGGCGGCGTGATGACGACGCTGATCACGCGCAACACCACCATTCCGACGCGCAAGAGCGAGACGTTCTCGACCGCGGCCGACAGTCAGACCAGCGTGGAAGTGCACGTGCTGCAGGGCGAGCGCCAGTTCGCCCGCGACAACCGCACGCTCGGCAAGTTCCAGCTCGTGGGGCTGCCGCCGGCGCCGCGCGGCGTGCCGCAGGTGGAAGTCACCTTCGACATCGACGCCAACGGCATCGTCAACGTGTCGGCCAAGGACAAGGCCACCGGCAAGGAACAGAAGATCACCATCAGCGGCTCGAGCGGCCTGGCGAAGGACGACGTCGAGCGCATGGTGAAGGACGCGGAAGCCCACGCCAGCGACGACAAGGCCAAGCGTGAGCTGATCGACGCGCGCAACCAGCTCGACTCGCTGGTCTATTCGGTGGAGAAGACCCTGACCGAGTCGAAGGACAAGCTGCCGGCCGGTGACGCCGAAAAGGTGCAGACCGCGCTCGACGCCGCCAAGAAGGCGGTGCAGGGCGACGACCACGCGGCCATCACGAGCGCATCGGCCGACCTACAGAAGGCGTCGCATCAGATGGCGGAGCAGCTCTACAAGGCCACGCAGTCCGCCGGCGGCGCCGAACAGGGTGAGCCGGGTGCGCCCGGCGCCAACGCGGGAGCCACGCCTCCCGACGGCGATGTCGTGGACGCGGAGTTCTCGGAGACGAAGTGACAGGGACTAGGGACTAGGGACTAGGGACTAGGGCTTCCAAGAACTAGAACCACACGACGAAGAACAAGGAGACGACATGGCTATCGTGCGATTCGATCCGTTTCGTGAACTCGCGGCACTGCAGGGCCACCTGCGCGGCGATGGCGGGTGGGTGCCGGCGGTGGACATCTACGAGACGGCCGACCGGGCGCTCGTCATCAAGGCCGAACTGCCCGAGATGACGCGTGAGGCGATTGCGGTCACGGTGGAACACGGCACGCTCACCATCAGCGGCGAACGCGCGCTGCCGGCTGGCGTGAAGCGCGAGGACTACCGGCGCGTGGAGCGAGCCCATGGCCGCTTCAGCCGCCGCTTCGCGCTGCCCACCTCGGTCGATGCCGCGAAGGTCGAGGCCGAGTACAAGGACGGCGTGCTCAACGTGCGCCTGCCGCTGCGGGAAGAGTCGAAGGCCCGCACCGTGCCGGTGTCGGTGGCGTCGTAAGGCGATGAGCTTCCTGGCGCATTGGATCGTGCTGGCGGTGGCCCTCTGGGTCACCACCCAGCTCGTGCCCGGCGTGACGGTGTCGGGCTGGGGCACGCTGGCCATCGGCGCAGCCGTGCTCGGGTTGGTGAACACCGTGGTGCGCCCGGTGCTCACGTTCCTCACATTTCCCATCACCATCCTGACCCTTGGCTTGTTCTACTTCGTGGTCAACGGGGCGGCGTTCGGCCTGGCCGCGGCGCTCGTGCCCGGGTTCGACGTGCGGTCGTTCCTGTCGGCGATGCTCGGAGCGCTGGTGACCGGGCTGGCGGCCTGGATGGTCGGCGCGGTCGTGAAACCCGCCGGCAAATCGGCTCGAATCGGACGGGATTGATTCCGCCCACGGGAATTCGATAGGCTGAGAAGCTATGTCCGATAATGACAACGCTGTAGACGGTCAGGCCGCGGCGCCTGCCGTGCGCCCGCAGGCCCGGCCCATCGAGAGCCGCTTCCTCTACGTCGACATCGCCGCGGCGCGGGCCAAGCAGTTGCGCAAGGGCGCGACGGTGCGGCTCGACGCGGGCACGCCGCGCGCGGTGAAGCCCGAACGCCTGGCGATGGAAGAAGTGAACCAGGGACTGGTCGAGTGGGACCTGCCCGAGTTCGCCGTGCTGCTCGAGAAGCGCTGATCCGCGCGCCTCGAGGTGCCTCCGAGGAACCCGCCGACGCGGGTTCTCGTCCCTTCAAGTGGCGGGCCGTAGCCGCCGTGGGAGGGGTCCATGGGAGCAGTGCTCGCGCTCGGTGCCATCGCCGCCGCCGCCGTGGTCGGCATCATCGGCCTCTTCTGGCTGGTACTGAAGCTGATCTTCCTGCCGGTGCGGCTGGTCCTGGGCGTGGTGAAATTCGTGTTCGGTCTGGCCGCCGCGGCCGTCGGCACGGTGGCCATGCTGGCATTGGCGCCGGTGGTGGCCGTGGTCGTCGGCGGCGTCATGCTGGTGGGCCTCGTGGTGGCCGCCCTCACCGTGCTGCTGCCGCTCGTGCCATTCGTGCTGCTCGGCCTCGTGGTCTGGTCGTTCTTGAAGCGTCCCGCGGCTACGGCGTGACGGCCGTTCGGGCACGCGCAGGTGCCAGTCGGTGGCCTGCTGGAAGGCCGCGCCAGCGCGGATCAACGTGGCTTCGTCCCACATGCGCGCCGTGAGCTGACACCCAATCGGCAGGCCGTCGGGCGAGAGCCCGCACGGCAGGCTCATGGCCGGCACGCCGGCCAGGTTCGCGCTCACCGTGAAGATGTCGGCCAGGTACATCTGCAGCGGGTCGGCCGTCTTCTCGCCCAGCTTGAACGCCGGCGTCGGGCGTGGTCGGCGTGGCCACCACGTCGACCGTCGCGAACGCCGCGGCGTAGTCGTCGCGCACCTTCGCGCGCACCTGCTGCGCCTTCAGATAGTAGGCGTCGTAGTAGCCGGCGCTGAGCACGTAGGTGCCGAGCATGATGCGCCGCTTCACCTCCGCGCCGAAGCCTTCGTCGCGCGTCCGTTCGTACATCTCGCGCAGCGAGTCCTTGGCCGTGAGCGGCGTGCGGTAGCCGTAGCGCGCGCCGTCGTAGCGCGCCAGGTTGGAACTCGCTTCGGCCGTGGCAATCAGGTAGTAGACCGGAATCGCCAGCCCCGCATTCGGCAGGGCGATGTCGACCACCGTGGCGCCCAGGCTGGTCCACGTGGCCAGGGCCGCGTCGAACGCCTGCGCCACCGCCGGATCCACGCCGGCGATGAACGCCCGCGGCACGCCGATGCGCAAGCCGCGCGCGTCGCTGGCCGCGGCGGCGCCGGTGAAGTCGGGCACGGCATTCGCCGTGCTCGTGGCGTCGTGCCCGTCGTGACCGGCAATCACGGCCAGGACGGCGGCGGCGTCATCGACGGTGATGGCAAACGGCCCAATCTGATCGAGCGACGAGGCAAACGCCAGCAGGCCGAAGCGCGACACGCGTCCATAGGTCGGCTTGAGGCCGACGATGCCGCAGAACGCCGCCGGCTGACGAATCGAGCCGCCCGTATCCGAGCCCGAGCGAGGCCGGCACCGCGCGCGCGGCCACGGTGGCCGCCGACCCGCCGCTCGATCCGCCGGGCGCGCGATCGAGCGCCCAGGGGTTCGCGGTGACGCCGTAGGCCGAGTTCTCGGTGGATGAGCCCATCGCGAACTCGTCGCAGTTGGTCTTGCCGATCACCACCGCGCCGGCTGCGGCAAGCTTCGTGATGACCGTGGCGTCGTAGGGCGGCACGTAACCCGCCAGCACTTTGGAGCCGGCGGTGGTCGGCACGCCGCGCGTGCTGATGTTGTCCTTCACCGCGATGGGCACGCCCGCAAGCGGGCCCAGGGCCTCGCCTCGCGCGCGCGCCTGGTCCACGGCCACGGCCTGGGCCAGCGCCTGCTCGGTGGCCACCGCCGTGAACGCGCCGAGCGACGGCTCCTGGCGGTTGATGGCGGCGAGAGCCTCGCGTGTGATGGCTTCGGCTGAACGTTCGCCGCGGGCGACGGCGTCGCGCGCGAGGGCCAGCGGTCCGCGTGCGCCGCTCACGCCATCACCCGCGGCACTTTGAACAGGCCCGACTCGAGCGCGGCCTCGGGCGCATTCCGGAGCGCGTCGGCGCGTGGCAGAGGCGCGTGCGGCACGTCGGGCCGTTCGTGCGCGTCGCCCGTGACGGCGTGTGACATCGGCGTGACGCCGGTCGTGTCTTCCGACTGGATCTGGCGCACGTACTCGAGGATCTCGGCGAGCTGGCGGCCGAAGAGCCCGACTTCGTCGTCGGTGAGGGCGAGGTGGGCGAGGGCGGCGATGCGCCGTACCTCTCCGGCGTCGAGCGGCGTCACAGACATGATCGGTAAATCGTACCACGAACTTTTCGAACGGCCGAGTCGGGTTTGGCGGCGGGCAGCGTAGAATGGACGTCCACCTGCCCTTCGACGCCCGCCCGGGCGTTCGCCGTCCATCCGGCCGTGGTGGTTCCACCTGGAGTTCTCCCGCATGTCGCGTGTCGTGTCGCTGCCCTTGAAGGTCGTCCGTGTGTCCGTGTGTCTCGCCCTGGCGCTGAGCGCGGCCTGCAGCCGCGGTCAAGAAGCCGCACCTGGTGCGGGCGGTCCCCCAGGGGGTGCGTTCCCGCCGATGGCCGTCGATGTGGTCACGCTGACCATGGTGCCGGTCGAGCAATCGAGTGAGCTCATCGGCACCGTGAAGTCGCGTCGCTCGGCCACGGTGCAACCGCAGGTCGAGGGCTTCATCACGCGCATTGCCGCGCAGTCGGGCGACCGCGTGCGCGCCGGCGCCGTGCTGCTCGAGATCGACGCCGGGCGTCAGGAAGCGGCCGTGGGCACGCTCGAGGCCCAGCGGGCGTCGCGCGAAGCCGACCTGGCCTACTGGACGCAGCAGAGCACGCGCCTTGGCGCGCTGCTGGCGGCCGGGGCCGTGAGCCAGCAGGAGTTCGACCAGGCCGACGCGCAGCGGCGTTCGGGCGTGGCGCAACTGGCGGCCTTCGACCAGCAGATCCGCGAGCAGCGGGTCGAACTGGGCTATCACCGCGTGCTGGCGCCGTCCGCGGGCGTGGTGGGCGACATTCCCGTGCGCGTGGGCGACCGCGTGACCCGCAGCACCGTGCTTACCACCGTGGACGACAACCGGTCGCTCGAGGTCTACCTGCAGGTGCCCGTGCAGCAGGCGCCCGACCTGTCGGTGGGGCTGCCGGTGCGCCTGGTCGATGACCGCGGCGCCACCCTGTCCACCACCAAGATCACCTTCGTGGCGCCGTCGGTGGATCCCGCCACGCAGTCGGTGCTCGCCAAGGCGGCGCTCGACACACCCGGCGACCTGCGCAACGACCAGTTCGTGCGCGCGCGCATCGTGTGGCGGTCGGCCGAGGGCCTGACCGCGCCGCTCGTGTCGATGACCCGCATCAACGGACGCTTCTTCGCGTTCGTGGCCGAAGGCGCGGGCGACCAGACCGTGGCGCGCCAGCGCGCCGTCGACCTCGGTGCGCTCGTGGGCAACGACTACGTGGTGCTGAAGGGCCTGTCGGCGGGCGACCGCTTGATCGTGTCGGGCGTGCAGAAGATCGGCGACGGCGCCCCCGTGGCCGTGAACACCGGGAACGCGCCCCCCGCCGCAGCGCCCGCCGGCGCGGCGAAGTAGGACAGGCCGACATGCGTACTGACATCTTCATCAGCCGGCCGATCCTGTCGACCGTGCTGGCGCTCGTGATCGTGATTGCCGGCGTGATCGCCATTCCCACGCTGCCGATCGCGCGGTACCCCGAACTGGCCCCGCCGTCGGTGACGGTGATGGCGATCTACACGGGCGCCAACGCGCAGGCGGTCGAGTCGGCCGTCACGACCCCGCTCGAGCAGGCCATCAACGGCGTCGAGGGCCTCTCCTACCTGCAGTCGTCGAGCACCAACAGCGGCATCAGCACCATCACCGTCACCTTCGACATCGACCGCAATCCCGACCTGGCGGCGATCGACGTGCAGAACCGCGTGAACCAGGCGCTCGGCCGCATGCCCGCCGACGTGCGCACCAACGGCATCACGGTCACCAAGAACACCGCCGGCTTCATGGGCGGCCTGGGCTTCTTCAGCAAAGACAACCGCTACGACGCGCAGTTCATCAGCAACTACATCGACCGCTACGTGAAGGACGCCGTCAAGCGCGTGCCCGGCGTGGGCGATGTGATCATCTTCGGCGAGCGCCGCTACGCCATGCGGCTGTGGCTCGATCCGGGCAAGCTGGCGGCGCGCGGCCTCACCGGCAGCGATGTCGTGAACGCGCTGCGTGAGCAGAACGTGCAGGTGGCGGCCGGCGCGCTCGGCGACGCCCCCGCGGCCGCGGACCAGATGTTCAACCTGAGCGTGCGCGCGCAGGGCCGGCTCACCGAGGCGTCGGAGTTCGCCGATGTCGTGGTGTCGGGCGGCAAGGACGGCGCGCTCGTGCGCGTGCGCGACTTGGGCCGCGTCGAACTCGGCGCCGAGAGTTACGCCTCGAGCTTGCGCTTCCTGGAACTCGAGGCCTCGGGCATGGGCATCGCGTTGCTGCCCACGGCCAATGCCCTCGAGGTCTACGACGGCGTGCTGGCCGAGATGACGCGTATCGAGAAGAACTTCCCCCCGGGCCTCGAGTGGCGGCTGGCCTTCGACAACGTCACAGTGGTGCGCGAGTCGATCGTGGAAGTGCTGAAGACGCTGGCCGAAGCGCTCGTGCTGGTCGTGCTCGTGATGTTCCTGTTCCTGCAGAACTGGCGCAGCACCATCATCCCCGCGCTCACCATTCCCGTGTCGCTCATCGGCACGTTCGCGTTCGTGAAGATCTTCGGCTTCTCGATCAACACGCTCACGCTCTTCGGCATCGTGCTGGCCATCGGCATCGTCGTCGACGACGCCATCGTCGTGGTCGAGAACATCGAACGGCACATGCGCGAGTTCAAGAAGCCCGCCTTCCAGGCCTCGGTCGACGCCATGCGCGAGGTGCTGAGCGCGGTGATCGTGATTGGCATCGTGCTCGTGGCCGTGTTCGTGCCGGTGGCCTTCTTTCCCGGCACGACCGGACGGCTCTATCAGCAGTTCTCGCTGACCATTGCCTTTGCCGTGGTGCTGTCGGTGTTCAACGCCATCACCCTGACGCCGGCGCTGGCGGCGCTGCTGCTCGACAAGGAAACGCACACGCACGGCCGCTTCTTCACCGCGGTGAACCGCGTGATCGACGCCGGCACCTCGGCCTACGTGGCCGTCGTGCGCCAGGCCCTGGCCTGGAAGTGGGCGATGCTCGTGTTGTTTGCTGGCGGCCTGTGGGCCACCTGGGCCATCTCGCAGGCCGTGCCCACGGCCTTCGTGCCCGAAGAAGACGAGGGCTACTTCATCACCGTGGTGCAGGCGCCCGCCGGGGCCTCGCTCGAATACACCGACGGCGTCGCCAAACAGGTGGAGAAGATCCTCTACCAGGACCCGGACATCGCCTCGGCCTTCTCGGTGATGGGCTTCAGCTTCAGCGGCGCGGCGCCGAACAACGGCCTGATCTTCACGTCGCTCAAGAGCTACGACGAGCGGCGTCGTCCCGACCAGTCGTTGTCGGCCGTGCTCAACCGGCTGCGTGGACCGCTCTTCGGCATCACGGGCGCCATCGTGGTGCCGTTTGCGCCGCCGGCCATCCAGGGCCTGTCGGTGTTCGGCGGCTTCCAGTTCGAGGTGCTCGACCAGACGGGCGGCCCCATTGCGGGTCTGGCTGACGCGACCAACGCGGTCGCGGCGGCGGGCAATCAGTCGGGCAAGGTGGCCGGGCTCTTCAGCGCCTTCCGCGCCGACGACCCGCAGCTGCGTGTGGACATCGACCGCGACAAGGCGCGCGCGCTCGGGCTGCCGATGCGCGAGGTGACCGATGCGCTGCAGGTGTTCCTGGGCTCGCAGTACGTCAACGACTTCGACTTCAACAGCCGCGCCTACCGCGTGTTCGTACAGGCCGACCAGCGCTTCCGTGCCTCGCCGCAGGATCTCAAACAGCTCTACGCGCGGGCGGCCAACGGCCGGATGGTGTCGCTCGATAGCGTGGTGCGGGTCAGCGAAGTGACCGCACCGCAGGTGATCAGCCACTTCAACATGTTCCGCTCCGCCGAAATCACGGGCGCGGCGGCGCCGGGGTTGAGCTCGGGCGAGGCCCTTGCGGCCATGGAGGACGTGGCCCGCACGGCGCTGCCGCCGGGCTTCGAGTTCGCGTGGGCCGGGCAATCGCTCGAGGAGATCAAGGCCGGCTCGCAGGCCATCTTCATCTTCGCGCTGAGCGTGCTGCTCGTGTATCTCGTGCTGGCCGCGCAGTACCAAAGCTGGGTGCTGCCGATCATCATCCTGCTGGGGGTGCCGCTGGCCGTGCTCGGCGGCCTGGGCGCACAGCTCTGGCGCGGTCTGGCCAACGACGTGTTCTGCCAGGTGGGTCTGGTGCTGCTCGTGGGCCTGGCGGCGAAGAACGCCATTCTGATCGTGGAGTTCGCCGAACAGCTGCGGGAGCAGGGGCTCAGCATCACCGACGCCGCCCTCGAAGCCGCCCGCATCCGCCTGCGGCCCATCCTCATGACTTCGATTGCCTTCATCCTCGGCGTGCTGCCGCTCGCGTATGCGACGGGTGCCGGCGCGGCCGCGCGCAACTCGGTGGGCACCACCGTGGCTGGCGGCATGATGGCCTCGACGTTTCTCTCAATCGTGTTCATCCCGGTGCTCTATGTCGTCATTCGAACGCTGGTGCCCGGTCAGCCTCGTCGCAGTCACGCGACGACGGAGGTGGCCGGTGCGTAGTCCCTTGATGCAGCAGGTGATGCTCGCGGCTGCGTTGGTCGCCGGGCTGGCGGCTGGGGCCACGGCGCAGACGCAGGCGCCGTCGTCTCTGCCGGACCCGGCAGTTCAGCCCGCACCTGTGGCCGACGTGCTGGCGTTCGACGACGCCGTGCAGCGGGCGATTGCCGCGAACCCCACGGCCGAGCGGGCAGCCACCGCGGTGCGCAGTGCCGAGGCGCTGCTGTCGCAGGCGCGCGCGGCGGTGCGGCCGTCGATCGACGGCAGCATCGTGACCACCATGCTCGATGGCGAGCGCGGCTTCAGCGGCAATGTGGTGCAGCCACAGACGCAGGTGCTGTTTGCCGGCTCGGCCTCGACCCCCGTGCTGGCCATGGCGCAGTGGGCCGCGCGGGCCCAGGCGGCCGATCGCGTCGGGCTGGCGCGCCTGGGCGCCGACGACGTGCGACGTCAAGTGGGCGTGGCCGCGGCCGAGGCGTATCTGTCGATCGTCGGCGCCAAGCGTCAGATGGAAGTGAACGAGCGCGCGCGCGACACGGCGCAGGCGCAACTCGATTACGCGCGGGCCCGCCGCGAGGGCGGTGTCGGCAGCCGGCTGAACGAACTGCGCGCGGCGCAGGAACTGGCCGTGATTCAAGAAGCAGTGGAGCAGTCGCGGCTGGCCGTGGCGCTCGGCCAGGAAGCGCTCGGGCTGATCACGTCGAGCGATCGTCCGGTGGACACGGCTGGCGAGCCGGCCCTCGAGGCGCCGGCGCTCGACGGCGAGTCGTGGTTGCGCAGCCGCACCG
The DNA here is from genome assembly GCA_963814395.1 of uncultured Acidobacteriota bacterium. Taxonomy (GTDB): domain Bacteria; phylum Acidobacteriota; class Vicinamibacteria; order Vicinamibacterales; family UBA2999; genus CADEFD01. Next base: position 116,209 of record CAWFCS010000006.1, on the reverse strand, counting down.
ACATCAAGCTCTTCGACGCGCGCATCGACGCCACCGGACGCGTGGTGGCCGACAGTTGGAAAGACTGGGTGCCCACCGTGCGCGCCGCGTTCGAGCCGCAGTACATCACGCCCTCGGGCCTCTTTTCGCCCTCGGGCACCTGGCGGGCGGTCGTGACCGCCACGGTGCCGATCTTCGACGGCGGCCAACGGCGCGCCGTGAAGGCCTTCCGCGAAGTGGACGTGTCGCTCGCCAAGGTCGACCTGAAGGACGGCGAGCTGCGGGCCAAGTCGGGGGTGCGATCGGCGCGCGTGTCGATCGCCGCCGAAGCGCTGTCGCTCGAGCGTGCCCGCGAAGCCGCAGGGCATGCCGCCGAGGTGCTGCGCATCACCGACATCGCCTTCCGCGCGGGCGCCACGACCAACATCGAGCTCGTGGACGCCCAGCGCCGGTCGCGCGATGCCGACACGGCCGTGCGCCGGGCCGAAGACCGCGCCCGCCTGGCGCGCCTGGCCCTGCTCGTGGCCCTGGGACAATTTCCGAAATAGTTTCGCTCCCGAGCCCCGAGCCCCGCTCTTTAGTCCCTAGTCCCCAGTCCCCGCCTGTGGCGCTACACTACGGGCGTGTCCAGGCGGGTGACCCGCGGCGGATGGTGGTGGGGCGCAGCCCTTGCAGGCTGGGTCGCCTTTGGCGGTCCGGGTGTCGGTCCCGACCCGAGCCGCTCGGTGACCCAGGCCGAGTCCTTCGCCGTGCGCGCCGTGGACGTCTCGGGCAAGCGCCATCCCATTGCCACCTTCGACGGACGCGCGTGGCTCATCGATCTTCCGGCCCGACTCGTCGGCCCGCCCTCGCCTGATCCGCCCGCCATCGTCGGGCTCGAGACGAGCGAAGGCGTGCCGGTGTCGACGGTGCGCGTGTACGCCGCGAGCGGCGAGCCGTGGCTGTGGGCGCAACACGCGGTGGAAGGCCTGGCCGCGCAAACCGCCGGGATCGGCGAACGCCGCGTGACCGAGGTGTCGATGTACGTGCCGGCCGGCGTGGGGGCCAACGCCGTGTACGTCGACCTCATCGTGCGTACCCCGGAGCCCCGCTGGCACGGGGCCGTGGTCGGCGCGTGGGTGTTGCCAGTGGAAGGGGCCGAGCCGGTCGTGCTCGGCGCGCGGCCGGTGCGCTTCCGCAGCTACGACGAGTTCATCCGCATCCCGCGCCGGCATCCACTCGGCATCGCGGTGGCCGGCAGTGGCGGCGTGCAAACCTGGGTGATGTACAACCGCGCCACCACCGGCGACACGTTCGAGCTGGCGGGCGTGAGCCGGCGGGGACTCCGCGAGCACCCGCCCATTCCGCGCGGCGCGTCGTAGACCGCGTGCTATTGCACGGAGCGGAGTTCGATGTCGAAGACCAGCGTAGCGTTGCCCGGGATGGTGGGCGGGCTCCCGGCCGAGCCGTAGCCCTGGTCGGGCGGAATCACCACGCGGCGCTGGCCGCCCACGCGCATCCCCGTCACGCCGCGGCTGAAGCCCGCGATCACACCGCTGCCCACCGTGAAGCTGAAGGCTCCGGCGTCGAACTGCGTGCCCTTGTTCTCGGCCGCGCTCGTGGAATACAGCCAGCCCGCGTAGGCCACGGTGACATTGCGGCCGGTCGTGGCTTCGGCGCCCGTGCCTACCCGGATGTCGGTGGTCGTGAACGGCACGTTCACGGACGGCGACGTGGGCGTGTCGCTGCCTCCGCCTCCGCAGGCGGACACCACGGCGGCAAGAACGAGGACGGCGGCAAGACGGACGCTTCTGGACATGGGCACTCTGTAGGCTGGGGGCGCGGCAGCGGCCCTCAGTATACCGGGCCGCTCACTTCCCGTCAGGCGGCGGGCACAACCAGAACCCCGGCACGAGTTCCTCGCCCTGGGCACAGGCCCCGGTGGCGATGAACGGCGCGTGAGCCGCGGTGGCGCGCGCCGCGTACTCGTCGATCCGCGGGCTGGTCGTTGGGCGCCACGGTGACGCGCTCCTGCGAGCGGAACGACACGAGGTAGGCCAGGCGGTACTCGCCCCAGAGCGCCGTGAGATGGCGCGCTTCGAGCATCGCGATGGCCTGGCCACGCCGATCGGGCCAGCGGCCGGAGTGCACCTCGGCGGCGAGCGCCCGGTAGTCGCTGAACGAGGAGGCCACCCACACGAGCGTGGCGGTCACGAGCGCGGCGCGCACTGGGGCCGCCGGTAGCCGCAAGCCCGCGAGCAGCGCGCCGACGGGCACGAAGATCAGCAGCAGATCGTAGCGGAGCGTGTCGGGACTCGACCGGCGCGCAGGCGAGGAAGCCGTAGACGGTGGTGGAGATGAGCCCGCTCAGCATCAGGAACCAGGGCAGGCCCGCCGGCGGAACGCCTCCGGCCGGATGCGGCGGAACGGGCAGCCGATAGGCCCGCACGCCCGCGATCAGCCCGACCAGCGTGAGCGCGGCCACCCACGGCGCCAGACCGGGATTGCCCTGACCGATGCCAGAGCTGAGGCCCACCAGCTGCGCCGAACCCGGCAGGCCGCCGGTCATGAGCGGCAGGTGCTCGCGCAACATGCGGCCGCCGCGATCGGGCCAGGTGGCCGGGGCCAGGCAGATCGCGCCGGCCACGACGGTTTCGCTCGACAGCTCGTCGAGCACGAGCCGCGCCGTGGTGCCCGGGCCGAACATGGGCGCAAAGGGACGCAGCGCGCCGAGCGTGGCGGAGGTGGTCACGACGAGCAGCGCCGCAATGGCCCAGCGCTCGATGGTGGCGCGCGTGGGCCAGCCGCCGTAGGCCAGGTCGAGCAGCAACAGCGCGGCGATGGGATAGGCCGTGAGCTCGCGCTGCGCGAGCGCCACGGCGGCGATCAGGCCGAAGATCCAGGGCCGCGATCGCACCGACCACAGCACCACCGCGTAGAGCAGCGTGGCCACGTTGCCGCCCATGGCCTCCATGAAGCGTGTGCCGAGTACGAGTGGCGGCACCACGAACGGCAGCGCACCGGCCAGCGCCAGCCATGGCCGCAGGCCGAGATCGCGATGGGCGCGCCACACGAGCAGCGCCGCGGTGAGCACGTTCATGGCCAGCAGCGGCAGCTTGAGCGCCACTTCGGTGGGCCCGAGCAGCCACATCACGGGCGCCGCCAGATACGCCTCGACGGCGAGCAGATAGCTTTGCCCGTAGAAGAACAGCGGGAAGGCGCGCCCCTCGCTGATGTGTTTCGCCATCAGGCCGACCACGCCCTGATCGGCATCGAAGCGCACGCCGGGCGCCATGAAGATCGCACTTCGCGCCGCGGTCACGACCACCACCACGGCCACGCAGGCGATGAGCTCTCGGCGCCGGGTCACGTCGCCCGCTAGAATAGCGTGTCCATGGCACGCCGCATCGATTGGGCCCTCGCGTGCGCGGTGGCCGGGGCTGGCGCGGTGCTCACCGCCTTCGGCCCGCGCGCCGCGTTGCCGCCCTTCCTGCCGATCGGCGCCTATCCCACCTACGATGCCGCGGCCTCGCGACTGTTGGTGCTGGTGGAGCCGGTGGCGCACGCGCCCTGGTTCGGCGCAGCGAGCATGCCCGCGGCTGCCGCCGCGGCCGGCGTCGTGCTGGGCGCGTTGTGGGCGGCCGGTCGTGGCGCAGGCGCGAGCGCCGTGATCGCGACGGTGACCGTCGCGGCTTTTGCGGCGCGGCCCGATCTTGGCGGCCCGCTGACGCTTGGAACGAGTCCACTCGTGGCCGTGGCGCTCGCCTGGATCAGCGTGGCCGCGGCCGCAAGACACGCCACCGTGAGCCGCGCGCGCCAGGTCGTGTGCGCGGCCGGGGCCATGGCCGCGCTTGCGCTGTGGCCGCCGTTGGTGCTCGTGCTGCCCGTGCTGGTGGCCGCGGCTGGCGGGGGCGGCGTGGGCCCGGGTGTTGCGGCGGTGTTGGCTGGCGCCGCCGGCCTGGGCGCGGGCCTGCAGGTGTGGGCCCTGCGCGCGTCGGCGTTGGCCGGCGAGGCCGTGTCATGGGGAGACGTCTGGCTGGTGGTGACGACGCTGACATCACGCGGCCTCGACCCGTTTCCGTGGCCCGCGCTGACCTCGGCGGCGTTGCCCACGGCGCTGGCGCTCACCGGCGCTGCCGTGCTGTGGCAGGAATCGGCCCGCAAAGGCCTGTGGCTCGCGGCCGCGGCCATCACGGTGCTGGCGGCGGCGTCCACCGTGGTGGCGCCGCATCCGTGGCGGGCCGAGGCCGTGCGTGCCATCTACTGGTCGGCGTGGCCGCTCGCGGCGGTGGGCATGACGTGGCTCGTGTCGCGTGCTCCACGCGCCGGCCGCATGCCCGTGACGGTGGTCATGGCCAGCGTGCTGATCGGCTCAGGCCTGCTCGCGCGCGTGCGGCACCTGGAGACGGAAGAGCCGCGGACGTTCGCCGCGGCCCTCGACGGTGCGCTCGCGCCCATGCGTTCGCGCGGCGCGGCCATCGTCGCGGAGGACACGCGCGTCGACACGGCACTTGCGGCGTGGGGCAGTGGCGATGCCCGCGTGAGGCGCGTGCGTCGCGAACCCGCGCTCGTGACGGCCGCCCTGGCCGATGGACGTGCGGTGCTGGCCGGACCGTCGGCGCGTGTGGCATTGGAGTTGTGGGGCTTTCGGTTCCGGCCAGGCGCCACGGTGGCGGCGCCGGCGCCATTCGCCTTCGCCGAGGTGACCAGCCGGTTCGGCTGCACCGACGTCGGCACGCGGTGGAGCGAGCTTGCGGGCCTCGACTACACGGGGAGGCTCGGCCTGCATCTGCCACCGGGCCGGGGACGCCTCGAGGTGGTGGTCGTGGGATTGCCGCCGCTCACGGTGCGCGCCGCCACCGCGGATGGCCGGCCGGTGGGACGGCTCACGTCGGGCCCCGCCATCAGCCTGAGCAGCTTGCCGCCCGTGTTGTGGCCCGGTGATGGCCGGCTGCCCGATGCCGCACAGATCGCCGCGCGCTTCGAACTCGACGCGCAGCCCGAGGTGGCCGCCGACGCGTGGCTCGCCCTTGGTGCTCGCGCGCCGCTCGTGGCCGCGCGCGTCGTGGACGGCGGGAGCCCCGCCACGATCTGCGCCGCGCCGCTGCCTCGGCTCGACCCCTTCGATGTGGCGCACGGCGACGCGGCGACACTTGCGCTCGACGACGACGCCTACTTCGCCGGAGGCTGGCACGGAGTGGAAGGGGCGGGCCCCTCGGCCTTCCGCTGGACGGCTGGCCGCGCCCTCACGCTCGTGCCTTCGTCGGCGGCTCGCGCTGTCACCCTGGCCATCGACGCGCGTCCGGCCGCGCGCCGCAGCGACGGCCCGATGCATCTGCGCCTGGCCATCAATGGCACGGCCCTGCCGGAGCACGTGCTCACCGATGCCACCGAGACCTACACCTGGCAGATCCCGGCACGCCTGTGGGTGGACGGCACCAACGAGATCGCCCTCGAGGTGTCACGCATCGTGCGCCCGGCCGACACCGGTGGCGGCGACGCCCGCGAGCTCGGGCTGCAGGTCAGCGGGTTGCGACTGCGACGTTAGGGCAGGGACCAGGGACCGCAGTCCCTAGTCCCTAGTCCCTAGTCCCTGTCACTTGATGAACAGCATCTCGCGATAGGTCGGCAGCGGCCACGTGGTGTGCGGCACCATCAGCTCGAGCTGATCGCCGAGATCCCGCAGGCGCACCATGGCCGGCACGATCTTGTCGCGCATGTACTTCGCGTGCTTCTCGACCGAGGGGGTCGAGTGTTCGAGCGCGTGCTCGAGCAGGTCGGTCTGCACGCGGAACTGGTCGATGGTCTTGACGATCCGGGCGAGCAGCTTCTTGCCTTCCTTGCTCACGCCGCCCGCCTGCTTCACCGCCACCACGCTGGCCGCCACCGCGCGCTGATACTCGAGCGCCGTCGGCAGGATGTAGCGATTGGCCATGAGCGTCATGAGCTGCGCTTCGACGTTGATCGTCTTGTTGTAGGTTTCGACGTTCACCTCGTAGCGCGCGTGCAGTTCGCGTTCGGTGAGCACCTTGAACTTTTCGAAGGCCTTCACCGCCACCGGCGACATGATCTCGGGCAGGGCGTCCACGGTGTTCTTGTGGTTCAGCAGGCCGCGCTTGGCCGCTTCCTTCTGCCACTCCTGCGAGTAGCCGTTGCCGTTGAAGATGATGCGCTTGTGCTTCTTCAGCGTGGCTTTGAGCAGCGCGGCCACGGCGTCTTCGATCGCGACGCCCTTGGCGACCGCCTCTTCGAGCTGGCCGCACATGTAGTCGAGCGATTCCGACACGGCCACGTTCAGGCACGTGGCCGGGAAGGCGATGCTCTGATTCGACGACACCGCGCGGAACTCGAACTTGTTGCCGGTGAAGGCGAAGGGCGAGGTGCGGTTGCGGTCACCAGCGTCGCGCGGCAGCTTGGGCAGCACCGACACGCCGATGTCGAGCATGCCGCCGTGCTTGCTGGATTTCGCGCCGCCCTTTTCGACCTGCTCGAGCACATCGGTGAGCATGTCGCCGAGGAAGATCGAGAGGATGGCCGGCGGCGCTTCGTTGGCGCCGAGGCGATGGTCGTTGCCGGCGCTGGCGATGCTCATGCGCAGCAGGCCCTGGAACGTGTCGACCGCGCGCACGACCGCCGTGCAGAAGAACAGGAACTGCATGTTGTCGTGCGGCGTGGCGCCCGGGTTGAGCAGGTTGTTGCCCAGGTCGTCGCCCATGCTCCAGTTCACGTGTTTGCCCGAGCCGTTCACGCCGGCAAAGGGCTTTTCGTGCGTGAGGCAGGCCAGGCCGTACTTCGGCGCGATGCGCTTCAGCACCTCCATCGTCATCATCTGATGGTCGGTGGCCACGTTCATGCTCTCGAAGATCGGCGCCAGCTCGTACTGCGACGGGGCCACTTCGTTGTGGCGCGTCTTGATCGGCACGCCCACCTTGTAGAGTTCGGTCTCCACTTCGGCCATGTAGGCCAGCACGCGCTCGGGAATCGAGCCGAAGTACCTGATCCTCGAGCTCCTGGCCCTTGGGCGGACGCGCGCCGAAGAGCGTGCGGCCGGCGTTGATCAGGTCGGGCCGGTTGAAGTAGAAGTGCCGGTCGATCAGGAAGTACTCCTGCTCGGGACCACACGTGGCGGTGACGCGCGAGGCGGGCACGCCGAACAGCTTGAGCGCGCGCGTGGCCTGCGTGCTCAGCGCTTCCATCGAGCGCAGCAGCGGCGTCTTCTTGTCGAGCGATTCACCAGTCCAGCTCACGAACGCCGTGGGGATCACGAGCGTGGCGGAGTTGCCGTTCACGAGCAGCCAGGGCGGGCTGGTGGGGTCCCATGCCGTGTAGCCACGCGCCTCGAAGGTGCTGCGCATGCCGCCCGACGGAAAGCTCGACGCATCGGGCTCGCCGCGCACGAGTTCCTTGCCGCTGAACTCGGCCATCGAGCTGCCGTCACCGGTGGGCGAGAAGAACGAGTCGTGCTTCTCGGCGGTGATGCCGGTCATGGGCTGGAACCAGTGCGTGTAGTGCGACGCGCCGTGCTCGACCGCCCAGTCCTTGAGGGCCGAGGCCACCGAGTCAGCCGTCGCCATCTCCATCGGCGTGCCCTTGGTGACGGTGTCGCGCAACGACTGGTAGACCGCCTTCGGCAGCCGCGCCTGCTGCACCGAGTCGTTGAACACCAGCGATCCGAAGATGGACCCGACCTGTGCACGCGCGTGCACCACGCGTCCTTCGTTCATCGACCAGCTGCGAATGCGGTCGATCGCTTCACTCAACGTTGCGGCTGCCATGGGCGTGTGCTCCTTCGGGATGCTGAAAAATGCAGAACGGACACGAAAACTGACTCATTGTGCACGAAGTAGGCATCTCGCGGCAATGCGGAAGTCATGATTTTGCGTGATGTGTCCAAGATTCACACCGACAAGCACTATGAACCAAGCAATAACGAATATGTAAGAACGCGGATGAGCTGCGACGAATCGCCAGGAAATGGCGCCGGTCGTGTCACGGTCGAGCTAAGTGACGTGTGTATAGTGGCGCGGAGCACTCGGCGGGCGCCCCTCCACCCTGCTCCGTGGCTGAATCCTGAATCCGGAGTGAGCATGAGCAACCCCGAAGCACCTTCCTCGGGGCGGCTGGGGGGCGCGCGCGTGCCCCTCTCCGTCCTACCCGCTGCTGGTGTCGCCGTTCTGGCCGCACTGCTCCTCGTCATGTCGGCCGGTGTGAGGCTGGCGGCCGAGCCATCGGCGACAGCGCGCTTCGACTGGCTGTTCAACAGCTTCCTCTCGAGCACCACGCGCATTGGCAACACCCTGTACGTAGCCGGCGAATTCATCCACGTGGCGCCTACGTCCGGCACCCTGAGTCCGTTCTTCCAACTCTCATCGGCCACCGGCGCAGCCGTGCCTGGGCTGCCGACGGTGAACAACTACGTCACGGCCATCGCCGCCGATGGCGCCGGCGGCTACTACGTGTCTGGAGTGTTCACCAATATCGGCAGCGCCGGTCCGATTATTGGCGGCCAGCCGTCGCGGTGGCGCACCGCGCACGTGCTGGCCAACGGCTCGGTGGATGCGGCGTTCCAGCCGCAGTTCGGGGGCGACGTCGGAGGCATGCTGCGGGTGGGGCCATCGCTGGTGGTCTTCGGCAAGTTGTTCGTCAACGGCGGGGCGACGGCGCGCGAGCTGCTGGCGGTGAATCCCGTGACCGGGGCGCTCAGCGCGTGGGTACCGGTGCTGCCCGGGTCTGCCACCGGCATCGCCACGGCCAACGGCCTGCTCTTCGTCTCGACCTGGGAGGGCTCGCTGCGCCGTGTGAACGCGTTCGACGGCACGACGGGCGCGGCGCTGTGGACCTCGGTGCCGATCACGAGTGCGTCGTCCGCAAGACGCGACTTCATTGGCGGAATCGCTGCGGCGGGATCGCGCGTGGTGCTCGGGGTCGATCGTCTCTACGCGCTCGACGCGACCACCGGAGCCATCGATCCGTCGTGGGGTGGCCCCGGGGGCGGTCCCGAAGACCACGTGGCCGCGGTGGCCATCAGCGGCTCCACGGTCTACGCCGGCGGGCAGTTCAGCGTCTTCCAGGGGCAGCCGCGCGCCAACCTTGCCGCGGTCGACCTGGCCACGGGCGCGTTGCTGCCGTGGAATCCGCAAGCCTCCTCGGCGGTCTCCCACGCGGCCACCTCGCCGAGTGGCACCCTCTTCGTGGCGATGTACTACGACTTCCAAGGGCTCGGGCGCGTGAACGGCGAGGCCCGTCGGGCCAGCGTCTTCGAAATAGACGCTGCTGGGGCTGTGACGTCATGGGAATCGCAGGCGCAGTTCATCACGCGCGCCCTTCACGTGGCCCCTACCGGCGCGGTCGTGTTCGGCGCGTCGGCGGCCGCCACCAGTGGCACGGCCACGCGCGTGGCCATCGCCGGATTCGATACGGCGACAGGCGCGCTGCTGCCGAACACCCCGGCAATCCTCAGGGCCGGCACCCTGCCGGCCGCGGCCTTCGTGGTAAGCGTGGGGCAGACGCTGTTCATGTCGGGCTGGTTCGACACCGTGAACGGCCAACCTCGCACGAACCTTGCGGCGGTCGACAGCACCACCAACACGCTGCTGTCGTGGCCGGCCGCGGGGGTGCCGAGCACCGCGAAAATCGTGCTCGCGCACGATGGCTGGATCTACTTGCGCGACCAGGGCACAAACACTACTCCGTCGGTGCTGCTGCGTGTCGATCCCGTCACTGGCGTGCGCGACCCACTCTGGCAGGCCAACGGCAACCTCACGCTGTTCACGGGCAATGGAGTCCTCTATGCGGCGTCCGATACAGGGCCGACCGTCGGCGTGCTCGACCCCGTGACCGGCGCCTTTCGCCGCCTGTTCGACAACTTCCCCCCGGCGAGCCCTGGCGGTCACAACGCCTACGCGATCGAAGGCGACACCCTGCATGCGGCAAGATCAGTGCGCAACGGCGACTACCCGTTCCTCACTACGTTCCAGGCATTCGACCTGCCCACCGCGCGTGCCGTGAGCGTGCCGAACGTGACTGGCAAACTGAATGGCCTGTCGCTGGCCGACGGCCGCCTGTTCCTGTTTGGCGGCGCGTTCGCGGTTGGAGCCACGCCGCGCCTTGCCCTCGCCGAGATTGCGCGGCCCGGTGGCGCCACGTCATGGGACCCCTTCGCGCTGCGCCTCGAATCCGGCGTCGACATCAACACGGTCGACGACATCTACGTGCGCGGCGACTTGCTGGTGGTCTCAGCCCTTGGCACTGCCCTTGGCGCTGCGCCAGTGCGTCTCGCTGCGTTCCCCTTGTCGGGGGCGAGTGCGCCCTCGCATCTGCGCTCGCAGGTGGCTGGGCCGAACACGGTGTTCACGTGGGACGCGATGGTGCCACCGCCTGCGGGCGGCTACGTGATTGAAGGCGGCTTCGCGGCCGGACAGACCGCCGGTGCGCTCGCTGTGGGCAACGCCACGAGCGTGGCGCTACCCATGCCGGCAGGCCCGGCATTCATTCGTGTTCGCCCGCAGGGCAGCACGGAAGTGTCGAACGAGATCGTGGCCGGATGCGTCGCGCCGCCGCTGCCGCCCACGGCGCTCACGACGACGCTGACTGGCACGAACCTGTCGCTGGCGTGGACGCCGCCCGACGGGGGCGGTCACGGCGCTACACGTTCCTCGCGGGCACCGACGCGCGGGCTCGAGCAACGCGGCCACGTTGGCGCTGCCCGGCACGCAGACGTCGATTGGCGGGTCGGTGCCGGGCGGCACGTTCTTCGCGCGCGTCACGGCCACGAACGCGTGCGGCACGAGCGGGCCGAGCGGGGAAGTGTTCTTCACGATCGGCGCGCCGGATCGCGTTGCCCGCGGCGCCCACGAACCTGGCAGTGAGCGTGAGCGGATCGACGGTGACGCTCACGTGGACGGCGCCGGCCGGTCCAGTGACCGGCTATGTGCTCGAAGGCGGCACTGCCGCGGGCCTCGCCAACGTCGGCACGATTCAGCTCGGCGCGGTGACGTCGTTCGCGATTCCAGGAGCGCCGCCCGGCAGCCTACTCGCTGCGCGTGCGGGCGATCACGAGCGCCGGCAGCGGTGCGCCGTCGGCGGATGTCGTGGCCGTCGTGCCGTAGTGGCCAGCCGCACCGTTGCGAGCCTGTTCGAACCCTCGAGTGTGGATTCGAACCCTCGAGTGTGGAGACGAGATGATGAAAACGACACGAGCACTGGCGATGGTGGGGATGGCGGCACTGCTGCTGGCGAGCGGCGCGCGCATCGCGGCTGAGCCGTCGTCCACGCCGCGCCTCGACTGGCTGTTCACGGGCGGCGGCAGTTTCAACACCGGCGCCGTCTACGCCACGGAACGCATCGCCAACACTTTGTATGTGAGCGGAAATTTCACGGGCGTGGCGCCCACGGCCACCACGCCTGGCTACGCGTTCGCGCTGTCCGCCGCCACTGGCGCTGTCGTGTCGCCCACGATTGCCGCCAATGCCCCCGTCTACGCCATCGAGCCCGACGGCGGCGGTGGATCCTATCTTTCGCAGGCCACTTCGACGGCTTCCGGCTCCGCCCTCGCCACGGCTATCGTGCATGCGCGTGCCGACGGCTCGCTCGACCCGTCGTTCTCGTCGGCGGCCATCACGGGAGGATTCGGGCGGCTGGTTCGCGTGGGGCCGTCGCTCATCGTGGCCGGCGGCTCGACGTTCGGCATCCCCGGCAGCCTCAAGGTCGGCGGCGTTGACCGGGCTCTGGTAGCCCTCGACCCTGGCACCGGGGCGCTGTTGCCGTGGACGCCAGTTGTGCCGTATCCAGCGAGCCGCGTGGCGGACGTGGAAGCGGCCAACGGCGTGCTGTATGTGCTGTTCCAGCCCGCCTCGTTGTCGGCGGGACGAGAGGTGTCAGCCTACGACGGCACGACCGGAGTGCGGCTGTGGACGAGGTCGATCCTGAATCAGCCACTCGGTCTTCCCGACTCGTCCGGCGCATTGGCCATCGCCGGCAACCGCCTGCTCGTGGCGACCAGCGTCGGCATGTTCGCGCTGAATCCGTCGTCGGGCGTGATCGATCCCGCATGGGGCGGGGCATTGGCGGGCGAGAGCGTGCTGGACATGGTGGTGAGCGGCTCGACCGTTTTTGTCGGCGGGAATTTCACGCAGTTCTACGGCGTGCCGCGTACCCGCGTCGTGGCGCTCGACGTCAACACCGGCGCGCTGACCACGTGGAACCCCGCGCTGCCAAACGAGGGTGGCCAGATCTCGCTGGCGGCCTCGGCGTCGGGTTCGGTCTTCCTGCCGAGCGGTGGCCGCGTGGTCGAGATCGATGCTGCTGGCGTGCCCACGGCGTGGGTGTCTGGCGCGACCTTCCTGATCCCGAACGTCTTGGAGACCGCCCCATCGGGCAATCTGGTTGTCGGCACGTTCGACCTGGCCACGGCCGGTGCCGCGTCTCGGGTCGCGCTGGCGGCGTTCGACGCCACCACCGGCGCCTTGCTGCCGGCGATGCCGGCCTTCACGTTTCAACCAGCGGGCACACCCTTTCCGCCGATTGTGGCAGGCATGGGGACGGCAGGGTCGACGCTCTACGTGTCGGGGCTGTTCACGAGCGTGGGCGGCGTAGCACGGGCTGGCGTTGCCGCTATCGATACGACGACCAACACTGTGCTGCCGTGGACGCCGCAGTCGTCGGCTCAGCACGTCGTGCTCGTCTCGGCCGGACACGTCTACATGGCCGTGGCGAATAGCGGCGGGTCGTCCCAAATCCTGCTGCGGCGCTTCGAAGCTGTGTCGGGGTTGCAAGACGCCGCGTGGCTTCCGCCTCCAGTCACTGAGGTGATTGAACGCGGCGGGGAACTCGTGGCCTCCAGAATCGACGGGTCCTCAACCGCGGTGGGGGCACTCGATGCCACGACCGGCCAGTTCCAGCAGTGGTTCGCCACCGCGTTGGTGCGCCACGACAACAGCGAGGTGACCCCCACGAGTGGCCGACTTGCCGTGGACGGCGACACGGTGTACCTCGCGGGTCGTCGGCCCGAGCCAGGGCTCGAGCGACGAGTATCGGACATCGTGCTCGCGTTCCATCGTTACACCGGCCTGCAGGTTGGCCCAGCGGTGCTCGGCTATGTCAACGCGGTAGCGGTGGCCGACGGCCGGCTGATTCCGGTGGGAGGGCCGCTGGTGATGACCGGCAGCGAACGGCTGGCCGTGGCGGAGGTGGCACGCCCTGGCGCCTTCACCGGGTGGACTCCTGGGTGGCCTCTGCGCGGCGCGCCGCTCTCGTTCGAGCCCACGATCGTAGGCAACTTCGTGAAGGGCGCGCTGGGCGTATCGGTGGCCGGCGACTTGCTCGTGGTGCGTGGTCTCGCCACGGGCACGGCCACGCCCACCCGTGTGGCCGCGTATCCGCTCTCGGGTGCGAGCGTGCCGTCGAATCTGCGCACGCAGAACGTCGGTCCGAACACGGTGTTCAGTTGGGACGCGATGGTGCCGCCGCCCACGGGGGGCTACGTGGTGGAAGGCGGCTTCGCCGCGGGACAGACGGCCGCCGCGCTGCCAGTGGGCACGGCCACGAGCGTGACGTTGCCGCTGCCGCCTGGTCCGATTTTCGTGCGCGTGCGGCCCTCGGCGAGCACCGACGTGTCGAACGAGATCGTGGCGGGCTGCTTCGCGCCGCCGCTGCCGCCCACGGCGCTCACGACGTCGCTGACCGGCACGAACCTGTCACTGGCCTGGACGCCGCCCACGGGTGCGGTCACGGCGTACACGTTCTCAGGCTGGCACGAGCGCGGGCTCGAGCAACGCCGCCACGGTGGCGCTGCCCGGCACGCAGACGTCGATTGGCGGATCGGTGCCCGGCGGCACGTTCTTCGCGCGCGTCACGGCCACGAACGCGTGCGGCACGAGTGGGCCGAGCGGGGAAGTGTTCTTCACGATCGGCGCGCCGGATCCGTTGCCAGCGGCGCCCACGAACCTGGCAGCGACCGTGAGCGGGTCGACGGTGTCGCTCACGTGGACGGCGCCGGCCGGTCCGGTCACGGGCTACGTGCTCGAAGGCGGCACGGCCGCGGGCCTCGCCAACATCGGCACGATTCAGATTGGCGCGGTGACGTCGTTCGCCGATTCCTGGAGCGCCGCCCGGAGCCTACTCACTGCGCGTGCGCGCGATCACGAGCGCAGGCAGCGGCGCGCCGTCGAGTGACGTCGTGGCGGTGGTGCCGTAGGTGAGTGATGGCGGTGGGGAGATAGAGACATGACTCGACTGCGCGTTGTGCGTCTGTCGTTGGCCTCGGCGCTGATCACGTGGAGTGGCGCGAAGATCACGGCGGAGCCCTCGGCAACGCCGCGGCTCGACTGGCTGTTCGATCGCTCGGTGACCTCCGTCGCCCGCATCGGCAACACCCTCTACGTGGGCGGGTGGTTCCGCACGATCCGCCCGGCCTCCGCCCCGACCGCCAATACGTTCCACGCGGTGGCGCCGGTGACGGGCGCGCTCGTGCCGTCGATCATGCCGGCGCCCAACGCCAGCATCACGGCGCTCACCGCCGATGGCAGCGGCGGCTACTTCGTTGCCGGCCGGTTCACGAACCTCGGCAGCCCGCGGGTGGCGCACATCCTGGCCGACGGCTCCGTCGACCCGGCCTTCCAGTTCCCGCACGTGATCGAAGGGGCCATCACGAGCCTCGTGCGCGTCGGGCCGTCGCTCGTGGCCGCCGGCACCTTTCTGCACGTGGATAGCGTGTTCCGTCCGCTCTTCGCCATGAATCCGGTGACCGGGGCGCTCTCGCCGTGGGCGCCGGTGCTGCCCAACCAAGACACCATCGTGCGCGCGGTCGTGGTGGCCAATGACCGTCTCATCGTGATGTCGGGCAACGGCTTTGGCACGACGCGTTTCGTCACGGCCTACGACGGCGTGAGCGGCGCAGTGGTGTGGCAAACCGACGTGGCCGGCGCCCCTGGCCACTTCGCCCCAGGCGCGATGGGCCTGTCGGGTGGCCGGCTCATCGTGGGCATGGGCCGGCTCTATTCGCTCGATCCGATCACCGGCGTCGTCGATCCCGCATGGGCCGCCGGCATGCCGGTGGCCGAGGGCCTGTTCGCGATGGCGATTGGCCCAAGTGCGATCTACGTCGGCGGCACCTTCCAGGTGTATTGGGGACAGCCACGTGGGCGCCTCGCGGCGGTTGATCCTGCGACCGGCACGCTTGCTGCCCTGGAATCCGCAGGCCACCGACAGCAGCTTGGGCTCCGGGTTCATCGGCAAGTTGGTGCTGTCTCCCACCGGGTCGGTGTTTGTAGCGTCGAACGACAACCCGGGTCTGCTCAGGATCAACGGGCAAGAGGTGGGCACGGTGGCCGAGATCGATGCCGCCGGTGCGCTCACGGCGTTCCGGTCAGCGGCGCCGGTCGAGTCGGTGGAACTGCTGCAGATGTCGTCCACCAACACGCTCTTCGTGAGCGGCTTCTCTGGCTATGTCGGGCAGGCGGTGCGCACGCGGCTGGCGGCGTTCGACCTCACGACCAACACGCTGCTGCCCGAGACCATCACGGTGGCGAACACCGGCGTGAATCCGACAATCGATCAGCTCGCGGCCTCTGGCACCGTGCTGCACCTCGGGGGCGGATTCGACGCGGTGAACGGCGTGGCGCGGCCGGGTCGTGCGGCCGTGGACACCGCCACCAACACCGTGGTGACATGGCCCGCCACGTGGCCTTGCGGTGCAAGGGCTGCCAAGGGCGGCTGGCGGGTGGGAGTACGTGGGCGTCGACGCCAGCCTGCGGCGGATCCGGCCGATCACCGGCGCACTCGACGTGTCGTGGCAGCCCCCCGTTGCGGTGAGCTTCGACCTGGCCGACGCCGGCGTGACGTTTGCGCTGCGCGAGTTTCCCGGCACCAACGGCGCCTACGCCGGTCCGGGTTCTGGCGTCGCTTTCGGCACGCTCCATCCGGTGACCGGCCAGTTCCTCGAACGGAGCCGCTCAACCGAATATCTCGGTGGTCCAGTGACGGCTGATGGGCGACACGGCTTTTGCCGCCGTCAGCGTCAAGAGCACGGTACCTGGTCCTACCGTTGTAGGCCAGACAGTGCTGGCGTTCGACACGAAGACCTTCGTGCCCGTGAGCCGGCCGGCCCTGTCAGGGAGCTTCGGCACTCTCGAGATCGGCGACGGCCGCTTCTTCGTGAGCGGCGGCTATACCGGCATCGGCACCGACGTGCGCTACGGCGCCCTCGAAGTGCAACTACCCGGCTCGTTCACGTCGTGGAATCCGGGCTTCCAGCCGCACACGGGGTTCAGCGTCGCGCCCAGTATCTACCTGGCGGGCGACGTGGTGGTGGCGTTCGGCACCTACGTGTCGGACCGGTGGCGCATGGCGGTGTTCGATCTCACGGGCACGCGTGCGCCGACCAACCTGCGAGCCCGCAGCGCCGGTGGCGCGGCGGAGTTCACCTGGGATGCCGCGTCGGTGCCGCCAACCGGCGGCTACGTGCTCGAGGCCGGCCTGGCTGCCGGCCAAACCGCTGCGGCCGTGCCGGTGGGGACCGGCACCACGTTCGTCACGCCGCTGGCGGTGGCGGGTCCGGTGTTCGTGCGGATGCGCAGCCAAGGCGGCACGGAAGTGTCGAATGAAGTCGTGGTGGGCTGCCTCGCGCCGCCGTTGCCGCCGACGGCGCTCACCACATCGCTGACCGGCACGAACTTGTCGCTCGCATGGACGGCGCCGGCCGGCGACGTCACCGCCTACACCTTCTTGGCGGGCACGACGGCGGGGCTCGAGCAACGCCGCCACAGTGGCGCTGCTCGGGCACACAGACATCGATTGGCGGCACGGTACCGGGCGGCACGTTCTTCGCGCGCGTCACGGCCACCAATGCGTGCGGCACGAGCGGGCCGAGCGGGGAAGTGTTCTTCACGATCGGCGCGCCGGATCCGTTGCCAGCGGCGCCCACGAACCTGGCGGCGAGCGTGAGCGGCTCGACGGTGTACGCTCACCTGGACGGCGCCGGCGGGTCCAGTCACGGGCTACGTGCTCGAAGGTGGCACGGCGCGCGGGCCTCGCCAACATCGGCACGATTCAGATTGGCGCGGTGACGTCGTTCGCGATCCCCGGCGCGCCGCCGGGTAGCTATGTGCTGCGCGTGCGAGCGATCACGAGCGCCGGCAGCGGTGCGCCATCGAGCGATGTCGTTGCGGTGGTGCCGTAGGTGTCAACGGCCGGGCGTGCCTCGAGAACAAGGTGGAGCTGGAGCGATATGTCGCACACTACGAGCAGCGCAGTGTCACGCAAGACTCGCATACACCTCCGCGCCCCACTGGCGTTGGTTGCCACGCTCGCCCTGTGGCTCGCCGGCAGCGCTGGCGCGGACCCGGCGCCGGCGCTCAAGGTGCCGTGGTTGGTCGACGGCGCCGTGCAGGCGGCCGTGCGCCAAGGCAACACGCTCTATGTCGGCGGCCGGTTCACGCATGTGGCGCCAACGGCGAATGCGCTCGGCTCCCTCTTCCACCTCTCAGCCAGCACCGGTGCGCCGGCCGCGCCAGCCATGCCGATCATCGGAGGATCGGTGCATGCGATCGAACCGGATGGCGCCGGTGGTTACTACGCCGGCGGGATCTTCTCCACCGTGGGGGGCACGGCACAAGCCAACCTGACACATGTGCTCGCTGACGGCACGCGCGACCTGGGGTTCACACCAGCCATCCCCGGGCGCGTTGTATCGCTCACGACGAGCGCGGGCGCGTTGTTCGTCGTCTACGTGTCGGGGCAGGACAGCCGCCAGGCGGGCGTGCCGCCCGTGACCACGCTCGTGAAGCTGAGCCTCGCCACCGGCGCCGCCCTGCCGTGGGTGCCGGCGGTGACCGCGCCCGGCCAGGTCACGTCCGTGGACGCGCTCGGCAACGTGCTCGTCGTTCGGTCGGCCGCATCGACCGTGCAGCCGGTGGGCGTCGTGGCGTTCGACGCGGCAACCGGCACGCTGACCTGGCAACGTGCATTGGTCGCGGGCAACGGGCCAAGCGACGGCGCCATGCTGGTGGGGGGCACCAGCGTCTTCGTGTCGGCACGCGACGGCCTTCATGTGCTCGCCGCCGCGACCGGCCAAGACGATGCCACGCCGCTGCTGAGCACACGGCCCGTCACGGCACTGGCCTTGTCCGGGTCGACCCTCTACCTTGCGCATGCCTCCACTGGCGCCACGGTGCTGGGGCAGCCACGCGGGATCCTCGCCGCCGTCGACGTGAACACCCCGGCCCTGCTGGCGTGGCAACCTTCCGATCCTGATGGGCGCGTCCTGGCGCTGAGCGTATCCTCGGGCGGGTCAGTGTTCGCTGGCGGCGTCTTCGCGAACGTGGGTGCCAGCCCGCGGCGAGGCGTGGCGCAAATCGACGCGGCGGGCACGGTGCTGCCGTGGACGGCCGATGCGTATCCCAACGGAACCTACGCGCTGGCTCCGCACGCGGGTGGCGGCATGCTCGTCGGGGCCACGCTTGCGGCGAGCGGCAACGTGGCCCGCGCCAACCTCGCGGCCTTCGATCTGACCACGGGCGCGCTGTTGCCGTGGGCGCCGGCCGGGCGCGGCATCGTCACCCGCATCGCGATCGTTGGGAGTACGGTCGTGGCGAACGGATCATTCACGCCGGCCAGCCCCGCGCGGGCCTCGTACGGATTCGACGCGTTCGAGGCCTTCGACTCGACGAGTGGCGTAGCCATTCCCTGGGCGCCGGAGCCCGCCGCCGAGTACCTGGTGGCAGCGGACGCCGGGTTCGTCTACGTCGCCACCCGTTCACTTCGGATGACCGATCCGGTCACCATCGGCCGGCTGGCGGCGGCCACCGGCGCACCGGACCGGTCGTGGGTGCACGTGGTGGAACGCGACCCGCTCAACACCTTGGACGCGGCCTTCGTCGCGCGGCCGGGCGTGATTGCCGACGGCGCGCTCCACGTCGGCATCTGCGTGATGCGTCCGAACCCAACGGGCCCCTTCCTCACCGCATGCGAGTCGCGCGTGCGGCGTCTCAACCTGCTCACCGCCCGCGCCACCGACCTGCCCGTGCTCGCGCGCCCGAGTGCCGTGCCGCTCGTGGTGGTCGTCGGCGACACGGTCTACATGACCGACGGCACGCGCCTCGAGGCGCGCGACGCGCGCCGCGATCCGGGCGGCGCGGTGCCAAGCCTGCCCTTGCCCACGCCCACTGCGTTGGCCGCGGGTGACGGCCGCCTCTTTGCCGCTGGCACGTTCACCACGATGGCCGGCCTCCCCCGCAACGGCTTCGTCGAGCTGACGCCAGACGGCGCCGTCACCGGCTGGAACCCCGCGTTCGACTACGCCGATGAGCCGAGCGCGATTGGCCTCGTATCGCCCTACGTCGCGACCTTCGGCGACGTCGTTGTGCTCGGCGGCTCGTTCAGTGCCGTCGTGCCCGAACCGCTGCACGGCCTGGCCGTGTACGACTTGACCGGCGCTCGCGGCCCGGCCAACCTCAGAGCGCGTCCGAACGGCCCGGTCACGACCGTGACGTGGGACGCGGCGCCGGTCGCGCAGGCCAACGGCTACGTCATCGAAGCCGGTGGTGCGCCGTGGCGCGTGGACGGCGTGTTGCCCGTAGGAGGCGCGACGTCGTTTTCGGTGGACGTGCCGCCCGGCACCTTCTGGGTGCGTGTGCGCTCTGCCGGCGCCGCGGGCGGAACGGAGCGCGTGTCGAACGAGGTCGTGCTCAGAGGCGGGTGCGTGGCCGCGCCGCTTCCGCCGACGAGCCTCACGGCTGGTATCGCCGGCGCAAATCTGATGCTGTCGTGGACCGCGCCCGATGCCCTCGTCACGACCTACACACTTCTGGCCGGCTCGGCGTCTGGACAGAGCAACATCGCGACGATAGCGCTGCCCGGGACGCCGACCTCGATTGGCGGGGTGGTTCCCGCAGGCACCTACTACGCGCGCATCACGGCCACCAACGCGTGTGGCACGAGCGGGCCGAGTGGGGACGTGCTCTTCACGATCGGCGCGCCGGATCCGTTGCCGGCGGCGCCCACGAATCTGGCGGCGAGCGTGAGCGGCTCCACGGTGTCGGTCACGTGGACGGCACCGGCGGGCGCGGTGACCGGCTACGTCCTCGAGGGCGGCACGGCCGCGGGCCTGGCGAACATCGGCACTATCCAACTCGGCGCGGTGACGTCGTTCGCGATTCCTGGAGCGCCGCCTGGCACGTATGTGCTGCGCGTGCGCGCGATCACGAGTGCGGGCAGCGGCGCGCCATCCAGCGACGTCGTCGCGGTGGTGCCGTAGGTTCAGCGTGGTTGCGGAGATGAAGAGATGACTCGAGTGAGATTGTTCGCCGTCGTTGGGCTGGCGCTGATCACGTGGGGCGGCGCGAAGATGGCGGCTGAGCCGTCGGCCACGCCGCGCCTCGACTGGGTGTTCGACGGGCGGGTGTCGGCTACCGCGCGCGTCGGCAACACCCTGTATGTCGGGGGCAACTTCACGAGGGTGGCGCCGGCATCGGGCGCGCTCGGCAACCTCTTTGCCTTATCACCGGCCAGTGGCGCGGTGGTGCCCACCAATCTTCAGGCACTCGACTTCGTTCCCAGCGCGATCGAGCCGGACGGTGCGGGCGGCTACTTCATTGCGGGCTTCGGTAACTTCGGCACCACCGGCGCGATCGTGCACACGCGCGCTGATGGCTCGCTGGATTCGGCGTTTCAGCCACCCCCGGGTACCTTCGGCCAGATGCTCCGCGTAGGGACGACGCTCTTCGTCGGCGGCCCCATGGAGGTCAACGGAGTGTTTGCGACCATCGTGGCGCTCGATACCGCCACGGGCGCATTGTTGCCGTTCGCGCCAGCCCTGCCGGCCGGCTACCGCAACGTGTCGGGCCTGGCGACCGACGGAAATCGCCTGTTCCTGCTGCTGGGGGGCGGATTCGAAAACATGCGCTACGTCGCCGCCGTCGACGTAGCCAGTGGTGCGCCATTGTGGCAATCCGACGTCACCGGTGCTCCAGTGCCAAGCACCTTTGGCGCGTTGCGCATGGTGGGCGGCCGCCTCATCGCCGGCATCGGCCGTCTCTACTCACTCGATCCGGCCACCGGCGTCGTCGATCCCGCGTGGGCCGCCGGACAGGTGCCCGTTGCCTCGACCGGCAGAATCGTGGCGTCGGGTCAGACCATCTACGTCGGCTGGCAACTTCACGACGTTCCACGGGCAGCCGCGGGCCCGACTCGCCGCCGTGGACGCCGCAACCGGCGCGCTGCTGCCGTGGAGCCCCCAAGCATCCGGGTATGTCCAGGCGATGGCGGTGTCGCCGAGCGGCACGGTGTTCGTCGGCGCCAGCAGCACCAGCAGCGGCAGCTTTACGATCAACGGCCTGGTTCGCGGGGTGTTCGAGATCGATGCCGCCGGCGCCGTCACGCCGTTCACCCCGCAAGCGCCGATCGAGACTGCCGGGCTGCTGCATTTCACCCCGGCCGGGTCGCTCCTGGTCGGCGCATCGGACGTCTACCTCGGCAGAACATCACGCGCGAGCCTGGCCGCGTTCGACCTCACGTCTGGCGCGCTGCTGCCGGAGACGCCCACGCTGGGCGGCGCGTTTTCCTTCATCGACGAGCTCTCGTCAGCGGGCCAGACGCTCTACCTGCGGGGCAGGTTCGACACGCTGAATGGGCAACCACGGGCAGGTGTTGGCGCTGTGGATGTGTCGAGCGGCACAGTGTTGTCGTGGCCGGCCTCTGGATTCTCGGTGCTCTCGCTCGGGCCGATCGAGGGCGCTGCCATGTATGCCACTGTGTTGACGTCCCCGAGCGAAGGCCACGTGCGCAGGGTGCACACCGTCACCGGCGCGATCGACCCCTCATGGACACCCACACTCGTCGGACAGGTGTTTGCCGACCGCGGCGAACTGCTGTTCATCACCGGGCTGCTGTCGCCCACGGGGTTGGGGAATGTCGGCTCGCGCGTGGGCGTGCTCGACAGGGTGACCGGACAATTTCGCGAATGGCTCCGAACGCAGCCGGGCCTCTTCATTACGGGTCTGGTTCCGGATGGCGGCACGGTGTATGTGCTGGGCGGCGATCCGAACAACATCTATCACCCGCTCGATGTCGGGCGAACCCTCTACGCGATCGACCGCGCCACCGGCGTGCCGGTGTGGCGCCCGCCGCTCGCGGGCCGAATCAACGGCGCCGCGGTCGTTGATGGCCGCCTCATCGTGGGCGGCCGCAACCTTGCGGTGGGCGGCGTCGCACGCTACGGCACAGCGGAGACGACCCGCACCGGTCAGCTCACCGGATGGAGCGCGGGATTTGCGCCCTATGGGCCCGACCAGCCACTTGGTCCGCCGGGCGGCGTAGACGCCGTGACCGTGCACGGCGACGTCCTGGCGATCACTGGTTCGGTCGCCCCCAACCGTAGCCGCGTGGCCGTGTTCGACCTGAATGGCTCCACCGCGCCGACGGGCCTGCGCTCGCGCGCCGGGGCCGGCGTGGTGGAATTTGCGTGGGATCCGCCGGCGACAGCACCCGCCGGTGGCTATGTGATCGAAGGCGGCTTCGTGCCGGGACAGGTAGCGGCGACGATTCCCGTCGGCACCGGCACCACGTTCACGACGCCCGTGTCGGTGATTGGCCCCGCGTTCATCCGCGTGCGCGCGGCCGGCAGCAACGAGGTATCGAACGAGATCGTGGCGGGCTGCGTGGCGCCGCCGTTGCCGCCCACGGCGCTCACCACCACGATCGCTGGCACGACGCTCAGCCTGGCGTGGTCGCCGCCGCTCGATGCAGTGACGAGCTACGTCTTCAGCGCGGGCACGGCGAGTGGCCTCAGCGACGCCGCAACGACGACGTTGCCGGCCAGCCTGACGTCGATCAGCGGCACGGTACCCGGCGGCACGTTCTTCGTGCGCGTGCAGGCGGCCAACGCCTGCGGCACGAGCGGCCCCAGCGGGGAAGTGTTCATGACGATGGGCGCGCCGGACCCGCTGCCCGCGGCGCCAACGAACCTGGCGGCCAGTGTGAGCGGGTCAACGGTGACGCTCACGTGGACCGCGCCGGTAGGCCCGGTCACTGGCTATGTGCTCGAAGGCGGCACGGCGCTGGGACTGGCGAACATCGGCGCGATTCAGGTGGGCGCGGTGACGTCATTTGCCATTCCCGGCGCCCCGCCCGGCGTGTATGCGGTGCGGGTGCGCGCGATCACGAGCGCGGGCAGCGGCGCCCCGTCGAGCGACGTAGTCGCGGTAGTGCCGTAGGTTCAGTGTGGTTGCGGAGAGCTAAGACATGACTCGAGTGCGATTGTTCGCTGTCGCTGGGCTCGCGCTGATCATTTGGAATGGCGTGAAGATCACGGCTGAACCGTCAGCGACACCTCGCCTCGACTGGCTGTTCGATGGGCGCGTGGCGGCCACGACGCGCATCGGCAATACCCTCTACGTGGGCGGGGAGTTCAAGCACGTGGCGCCCACGGGCGGTGCCGTGGGCAACTTCTTCGCGCTGTCGCCGGCGAGCGGCAACGTGGTGCCTACGAATGTGCCGAGCCTTGGGCTCGGGTTCGCCATCAGCGCCATCGAGCCGGACGGCTCTGGCGGTCTCTTCGTACTGGGGATTACGACGGGTGCTACGGCTGGTCGGATCATTCACGTGCGGTCCGATGGCGTCGTGGATTCTGCCTTTCAGTCTCCGGCCGTCACCCTCAGCGGTCACCTGGCCCGCGCCGGGAACGCGCTGTTCGTCGGGAGTCGGTTTGCGTTTGGCGGAGCGTCGCCCGCGCTCGTGGCGTTGAACGCCACATCCGGGGCGCTGCTGCCGTGGCCGCTCACGCTGCCCGGCGGCGACAACGCCGTGTTCGACATGGAGCTGGCCGGAGGCCGCGTGGTCGTCACGTCGGGGGTCGTCTTCGGAAGCGCCACGCGCTACGTCACGGCCTTCGATGGGGCCACGGGCACCCTCGCGTGGCAAACGGACGTCACCGGTGCGCCGGGATTCAGCGGAAGCAGCTCGCTGGCGCTCGTGGGCGGGCGCCTGATTGCCGGGATCGGGCGCTTGTACGCATTGGACCCCGCCACCGGCGTGGTCGATGCGGCCTGGGGCGCGGGGCAGCCGGTGTCTGGCACCATTGGCGCGATCGTCGGCACGGCGAGCACGATCTATGTGGGTGGCACGTTCACGACGTTCAACGGCCAGCCCCGGTCGCGTCTCGCGGCCGTGGATGCGACGACCGGTGCCTTGCTGTCGTGGAGTCCGCAAGCCTCTGATCCCGTCTTCGCGATGGCCGTCTCACCGAGCGGCACCGTGTTCGTCGGCGCCCGCGAGCGCACGTCGACCATCAATGGCCTCATCCGCGGCGTGTTCGAAATCGACGCGACCGGGGCGGTGACGCCGTTCACGTCGCAGGCGTCGGTCGAAACCGTGACGTTGTTGCAGATGTCTCCGGCTGGCTCGCTGTATGTGCTCGGCTCCGCGGGCTACGTCGGCAAGGTGGCGCGGGTGGGGCTCGCGGCGTTCGATGTGCTGTCGGGCGCGCTGTTGCCCGAGGCACCGCTGCTGACCGGAGCGCAGCCCGTGACCATCGGTTCACTCGGCTCGTCCGGCCAGACGCTCTACCTGCGGGGCGGATTCGACACGATCAACGGACAAGCCCGCGCCAACGTGGGCGCGGTGGATGTGTCGAGCGGCACCGTCTTGTCGTGGCCCGCGCCCGGCCTCGATGTTCGCGCGATTGGGGCGGTCGATGGAGATGCCGTCTACGTGCAGGCCAATGAATCCGGCCAGTTCCTGCTGCGCCGGCTGCACGCCGTCACTGGCGTGGCCGACCCCACGTGGCGGCCCACCGTGGACGGCACAGTGGTGCCGGACCGCGGCGAGTTGCTTCTGGTCGCGCCCTTGTACGCCAACCCCGGCGGAGGTCTGACCATAGGCTCGCGCGTCGGCCGGCTCGACCCCGTCACCGGGCAGTTCTACGAACTGACGCGCGTGACCCCGGGCTAGCGTGTGCTGCCTCGTCGCCGACGGCGGCACGATCTACCTGCAGGGCAACGATCCGACCCGCACGTATGGCCCGTTCGAGCCTGTAACGACGGTCTACGCGATCGATCGCGCGACCGCCGTGCCGGTGATGCGGCCGGGCGCGTTCGGGCGCCTTCTCACGTTCGCTATTGCCGACGGACGTTTCTTCTTCGGCGGCCGCGACATCAACGTGGCGGGAGTCGGGCGCTATGGCCTGATGGAAGCCAGTCGTTCCGGAGCACTCACGGCGTGGGACCCGGGGATTCGTCCGTATGCGCCAGTGACCGGTCCGGGTGGCGAACCCGGCGGCGTGTTGTCGGTGCGCGCGCTGGGCGACGCATTGGTGAGTGTCGGCACTCACGATCAGCAGTACTCCCGGGTGGCGATCTTCGCGTTGACTGGCTCGACCGCGCCGACGGGCCTGCGCTCGCGCGCGGCCGCGGGCGTGGTGGAATTTGCGTGGGATCCGCCGGCGACAGCACCCGCCGGCGGCTATGTGATCGAGGGCGGCTTCGTGCCGGGCCAGGTGGCGGCGACCATTCCCGGTCGGCACGGCCACGACGTTCACCACGCCCGTGTCGGTGATCGGGCCGGCGTTCATCCGCGTGCGCGCGGCAGGCAGCGCCGAGGTCTCCAACGAGATCGTGGCCGGCTGCGTGGCGCCGCCGTTGCCGCCCACGGCGCTCACCACTACGATCGCCGGCACGACGCTGACCTTGGCGTGGTCGGCGCCGCTCGATGCGGTGACGAGCTACGTCTTCAGCGCCGGCACCGCGAGTGGGCTGAGCGATGCCGCGACCACGACGCTGCCGGCTTCGCTCACGTCGATCAGCGGCACAGTACCCGGCGGCACGTTCTTCGTGCGCGTGCAGGCGGCCAACGCCTGCGGCACGAGTGGGCCGAGCGGGGAAGTGTTCATGACGATGGGGGCGCCAGATCCACTGCCGGTTGCCCCCACCAATCTGGCGGCCACCGTGAGCGGATCGACGGTGTCGCTCACGTGGACGGCACCGGCCGGTCCGGTTACGGGCTACGTGCTCGAAGGTGGCACGGCGTTGGGGCTGGCGAACATCGGTGCGATTCAGCTGGGCGCAGTGACGTCGTATGCGATTCCCGGCGCACCGGCTGGCGTATATGCGGTGCGGGTGCGCGCGATGACGAGCGCCGGTAGCGGCGCGCCGTCGAGTGACGTCGTTGTCGTGGTTCCGTAGGTGATGGTGGCAGTTCCGTAGGGTTGGGGGAGACGATGTCCACGTTTCGACTTCGCGCGCTGGCTGTTCTTATCGGGTTGACGGTGTGGGGTGGCGCGAAGATGTCCGCCGAACCCGCGGCGACGCCGCGCTTGCAGTGGGCGTTCGACGGCCCCGTGTATGCGACCGCCCGCGTCGGCACCACGCTCTACGTCGGTGGTGCGTTCCGCAACGTACTGCCCCCCTCGGGTGTGCTCGGTCGCCTCTACGCCGTATCACCAGCCACGGGCATCGTGGTGCCGTCGACGTTGCCGAACGTGGGCGGCGAGGCCTTCTTCAGTATCGTGGCCGATGGCGCCGGCGGCTACTACATGCGCGGCAACCTCACGATCGGCAGCGGTGGTCTCAACCGCGTCGTGCACATCCGATCGGACGGTTCGGTCGATCCCGCGTTCCAGTCGCCGCCGCAACTGAACGGCTACGGCACGATGGTGCGCGTGGGGCCGTCGCTGATCCTGGCGGGCTTCAACCAGCTCGATGGCCAGTATCCTCCGCTCGTGGCCCTCGATCCGGTGACCGGTGCCCGGCTGCCATGGACGCCGGCGCTGCCACCGGATGACGACGTCGCCCTTGCCGCCGTGGTCTCGGGGGATCGGCTGTATGTCACCTCCGGCCTGTTCTATGGGGGCCTGCGGACGTTGACAGCCTTCGACGGTGTCACGGGCGCGCGTCTGTGGCAGTCGTCGGTGGCGACCGCCGCGGGCGCTACCGGCGGAGCGATGGCGCTCGTCGGCGGGCGACTCATCGTGGCGCTCGCGCGCCTCACGTCGTTCGATCTCGCTACGGGCCTGATCGACCCGTCGTGGGCGTCTGGGTTGCCGGATCCGAACGGACGCATGCTCGATCTGGAGGCGAGCGGCACGACGCTGTATGTCAGCGGAGCCTTCACGACCTTCCACGGGCAGCCGCGCTCGCGCTTGGCTGCCGTTGACGCGACGAGCGGCGCCTTGCTGCCGTGGAGTCCGCAGGCGTCTGGGCAAGCAGCAGCCGTGGCCGTCTCGCCGAGTGGGTCGGTGTTCGTCTCCGGTCAAGACCTGCTACCCGGCACCGGCACGGTCGACGGGCAGACGCGCGTCGGCGGGTTGTTCGAGATCGATGCCGGCGGAACCGTGACGTCGTTCCAGCTCCAGGTGACTACGACGCAAGCCAGCGTGGCCACGTTCGCTGGTGGCACGATGCTCATCAACGGCACGCCCGCTTACACCGGCGGCGTCAATCGCCAGAGTGTTGCCGCATTCGACCTGACGACCGGGGCGCTGTTGCCGTTCGCACTGACCCTGCAGACGACGAGCGGGGCGGTGCCCATCGTGAGCGAACTCGTGGCGCACGATGACGCCCTGCACCTGCGAGGCGAGTTCTCTACCGTGAACGGCCAGACGCGAACCCGCTTTGCGTCGGTGAACAGCGCGACGAGCACGCTGCTCCCGGTGTGGTCGGCGCCAGACCTGCTGGTGTCTGGCATGGGGCCATATGCCGCCGGATGGTTGTACGTGACGGTGTTCTCACCCTCACCGGGTAGTGCCGTCGCGGAGGTGCTGCGCCGGCTCAATCCTGCCACTGGCGTGATGGACCCCACGTGGACGCCAGCGACGCAGCGTGTGCAGCAGGCGATCATGGACGGTGACGACCTGGTGTTCCTCGCCGCCACGCCGCCGAGTGGCACCATCCACAACGGCATTCTCGTCGGCGTCGTGGACCAAGTGACCGCGCAGGTGCGCGAGCTGTTTCGCTCGACCGTCACCGAGCCTGGACAGATGCTGCTCGACGGCAGCACCGTCTACGTGCGCAACCGGGACTTGACCACCAATTACGGCATCTTCGACTACGGCGCCACCATCCGCGCGTTCGACCGCACGGCCGGGGTGCCGGTGTCGCGGCCCCCGATCACGGGGCGGCTCACCAGCGTTGCGCTCGTCGATGGCCGCTTCGTCGTGGCCGGGAGGAACGTGACCGCGGGCGGTGTCGATCGCTACGGCCTCGTGGAAGCTGACCCGCACGGGGGCATTCACCGCCTGGGACGGCGGCTTCGCGCCCCATGGCCCGCCCGTGCTGCCTGGCGGCGCGCCCGGCGGCGTGACGAAGGTCGCCGCGCATGGCGACGTGCTGGTGGCGGCGGGCGCCTTCGGCCCGGATTTCTCGCGCGTCCTCGTGTTCGACCTGT
Source organism: uncultured Acidobacteriota bacterium (assembly GCA_963814395.1). GTDB lineage: Bacteria > Acidobacteriota > Vicinamibacteria > Vicinamibacterales > UBA2999 > CADEFD01. Next base: position 87,880 of record CAWFCS010000006.1, on the reverse strand, counting down.
CGACGACGTCACGTCCCACGGCGCTGCGCTCACGCACGGCCGGCGGGCTCGATCGAGTTCTCGTGGGTGGCGCCGCTGTCCGCCCCGCCGGGCGGCTATGTGATCGAGGGCGGGTTCGCGCCGGGCCAGGTCGCTGCCTCGATTGCGGTCGGCAGCGGCGCCACCTTCACCACGCCGCTTTCTGTCATCGGCCCGGCGTTCGTGCGCGTGCGCGGGCAAGGCAGTGCCGAGGTATCGAACGAGGTCGTCGTGGGCTGCGTGGCGCCGCCGCTCCCGCCCACGGCACTGACCACCACGATGAGCGGAACGAACGTCACGCTGGCGTGGCTGGCACCCAACGATTCGGTCACGAGTTACACCTTGGCGGCGGGCACGGCGAGCGGGTTGAGCGACGCCGCCACCACGGCCCTTCCTGGCACACAAACGTCGATCAGCGGCACCGTGCCCAGTGGCACGTTCTTCGTGCGCGTGCAGGCGACCAACGCCTGCGGCACGAGCGGGCCGAGCGGGGAAGTGTTCATGACGATCGGCGCGCCGGATCCGTTGCCCGCCGCACCGACCGGCGTGGCGGCGAGTGTGAGCGGATCCACGGTGACGCTCACGTGGACGGCGCCGGCCGGGCCGGTGACGGGCTACGTACTCGAGGGCGGCACGGCGGCGGGGCTGGCCAACATCGGCGCCCTTCAGGTCGGCGCGACGACGTCATTCGCAATTCCCGGCGCACCGCCCGGCGTGTATGCCTTACGCGTGCGGGCCATGACGAGCGCGGGCAGCGGCGCGCCGTCGGCGGATGTCGTGGTGGTGGTGCCGTAGATGCGGGATGTGGTTGCGGAGATGAAAGCATGACTCGAGTGAGATTACTGGGCGTCGTCGGGCTTGCACTGATCACGTGGGGCACCGCGAAGGTCGCGGCCGGGCCGTCGCCGACGCCGCGCCTCGACTGGCTGTTCGACGGCGAGGTGTCGACCACCACGCGCATCGGCAACACGCTCTACGTCGGCGGTGCGTTCACTGGCGTGGCGCCGCGCTCGGCGGCGCTGGGCACGTGGGTGCCGCTGTCCACGACGAGTGGCGCGGCGCGGCCGGGTCTGCCGTCGATCAACGGCCTGGTCAGCGTGGTCGAACCCGACGGCTCCGGTGGCTACTATCTGGCTGGGAGGTTCTCCAACGCTGGCGCTGGTGGCTTGGCGCACATCCGCAGCGACGGCACCGTCGATCCGGCGTTCCAACCACAGATCAGTGCCCCTTTCAGCGTGCCGCGACTGGTGCGCGTCGGCGCGTCACTAATCGTGGCGGGCTTGACGACGCCGCTGCGAGCGCTCGACCCGGTCACGGGCGCCACCTTGCCGTGGGTGCCGGCGCTGCCGAGCCCGAACGTCGGTCCCATCGCCGGCGCCAACGGACGCCTGTTCGTGATGACCAGCGACAACGTGGGTAACCGCCGCGTCACGGCCTTCGACGGCATCTCCGGTGCCGTGGTGTGGACCTCGGCCGTGGTCGGCAACTCGGGCGGCTTCGACACTACCTCGGGCGCGATGACCGTCGTGGGGTCGCGCATCATCGTGGCGATCGGCCGGCTCTACGCACTCGATGCGGCAACGGGTGTCATCGACCCGGCCTGGGGTGGTCCTGAGGCCCCCTCGGCGTTGCGTCGCGTGGACGTGATGGCGGCGCACGGCACCACGCTCTATCTGGCCGGTGCATTCACCGACTTCCGCGGGCAGCCGCGCAACCACCTGGCGGCGGTCGATCTCACGACGGGCAACCTGCTGCCGTGGAACCCCGATTCATCGCGGCCCGTGGCGGCCCTGGCCGTGGCGCCTGACGGCACGGTGTTCGTGCAGGCGCTCGGCACCATCGGTGGCGTCAGCCGGGGACCGGTGGTGCAGATCGACACCGCCGGTGTCGCAACATCCTGGGCACCCGTGCCCCGGCTCAAGACCGTGGTGTCGTTGGCCATCGCCGTCAACGGCGACCTGCTGGTAGGCACCGTGGGCGAGGTGCTCTCGGGCACGACCGCGCGAGCCGGGCTCGCGGCGTTCGACCTCGCGACCGGCACCTTGCTGGCGACTGAGCCGGTGGTCGCCGGTCTGGGCCCAACCGGTATCGTGAACATCGTTGCCCGCGGCACGGTGCTGTATCTGAGCGGCACCTTCACGGCCGTCAACGGACAGCCCCGCGTCAATGCCGCGGCAGTGGATGTCATGTCCGGCACCGTCTTGCCCTGGCCGGCGGCGGGAGCGCCCACGTCGTCGACGAGCTTCGGCCTGCGCGGTTGGACCTTCATCCTCGGCGATTGGGTCTACGCCTATCTCGATGACCCCAACGGCCCGATAGGCCCCGACCCCCCGCTGCGCCGAGTTCACGCCGTCACCGGCGTGCTCGATCCGGTCTGGCGGGCCAACGTGCCGCCGGCCGGAGTTCTCATCGCGACGCTTGCCAATGGCCAGATCGTCGCCATCGAGCGGCTCTCGAATGTGAACGGCCTCCCGGCCGTTCTACGCGTGGGCACGCTCGACCTCGCGACGGGCTTGTTCCTGGAACGCTCACGGTCGCGCCTGGCCAGGAGCGACGGGTCGCTCGTCGCCGTCGCGGTGGATGGCGACACGATCTATTTCGCCGATCCGTCCTACAACCCCTACAACAACAACGTCGGGGCGCTGCGGGCCATCGACAGCACGACTGGACGAGACGTGCAGGTGCCCGCGATATCGGGACGCCTCTCGGCGGTCTCGGTGGTCGAAGGCCGGCTCTTCCCGCGCGGTTTCGACTTCGTGGTTGCCGGCACGACGGTCACAGGGACCGCAGAAGTGGCCCGCCCGGGCGTGCTGACCGGCTGGCGCCTGCCGGCCTCGGCCACCCTCGCGCCGAAGTGGGCCCCGCAAGTGCTCGGCGATGTGATGGTGCAGACCGCAATCGACAACGGCCTCGACCGCGTGCTGGCCTTCGACCTCTCTGGGCTCATGGCCCCGGCCAACCTGCGGGCGCGGGCGGTCGGCGCGCTCACGGAGTTCTCGTGGGCGCCGACGGCGGTGCCGTCTGCCGGAGGCTACGTGATCGAGGGCGGGTTCGGCGCTGGCCAGACCGCGGCGTCCCTGGCGGTGGGCGACGTCACCAGCGTGGCGCTGCCGCTGCCGCCTGGTCCGATTCACGTGCGCGTGCGGGCGCTCGGCGGCAGTGAAGTGTCGAACGAAGTCGTGGCCGGCTGTTGGGCGCCGCCACCGTCGCCGACGGGTCTCACGGCGACTGTCGCTGGAGCGAACCTCAGCTTGTCGTGGACGCCCGCACCCAGCGCGGTTACGACCACACTGCTGGCGGGCACGGCGTCGGGGTCGAGCAACATCGCGACGGTGCCGCTCGCAGGGCAGCAGTCGACGATTGCGGGGGCCGTGCCCCCCGGCGCCTACTTCCTGCGGATGACGTCATCGAACGCCTGCGGCACGAGTGCCGCGAGTGGCGAAGTGTTGGTCGTCATGGGGGCGGCCGAAGCCTTACCGGCGGCGCCGACGAACCTGGCGGTGAGCACCTTCACCGACATCTTCTCGGTCACCGCCACCTTCACGTGGACGGCACCACCGGGCAGTGTCACCGGGTATCAGATCGAAGCGGGTTCTGGCGTAGGCCTCGCCGACGTCGGAACCGCGCAACTGGGACCCAGCGGCACCTTCGTGCTGCCGAATGCGCCCCGAGGGGGGGCCTACTACGTTCGCGTGCGCGCGGTGAATGCCGCTGGCACCAGTGCGCCGTCGGCGGATGTCGTGCTGGCGGTGCCGTAGCGCGCCAGCCGCGCGGCCCGCTAGTACGCCGGCGACACGCGCTTGAGCGCGCAATCCGACGCGGGCGCCGGATGCGTGCTGTTGACGGTGGCGGGATAGGCCAGTTCCGCCATGAGCGCGTAGCCGCGATCGCTCGGGTGGAAGCCGTCGCTCGAGAAGCTCGCGGGTTCCAGGATGCGCGCGTCGCACAGCAGATCCACCACGAAGGTGTTGGCTGCTCGCCAGCGCGTTCACGCGTTCGCTCATGCCCACGGCGATGCGCTGCATCACGCCGCGCTCGAGCGCGGAGTTGCGGGCCAGGTAAGGCGCGCCGGAGAGGTTGGGCAGGTTGAGCAGCACCACCTTGACGTTGGGCGCCCGCGCGCGCGCGGCGCGTACCACGGCGCCCAGGTCTTCGCCCCACTTGTTCACCTGCTGGTCGATGAACGCACGCGGGTCGTCGCCCGCCTGCTGCTGCTGCACCACCTGGCCAATGGTGTTGGCGTCGTTGCCGCCGGCAAAGACCGTCACGAGCGTGGCCGAGGTGGATGTAAAAGGTGCCTGGTTCGTCAGGAAATTGCCCGGGTAGGTACGGCCGACCCGCCGGCCCAGCTCCTCGATCGTGGGGCTGAGCACCGACCCCGGCACGGCCAGGTTGAGCAGGGTGGCGGTGCCGTTCTGCTGCAGGCGCCGGTGCAGCACCTGCACCCAGCCGGTGCCGTTCGGGCAGTTCAGGTCGAAGGGGGCACACACCACCGCGGAGCCCACGCCGAGCGCGTCGCTGGCCCCGATCGAGGTGTAGTTCACGCCGGTCGTGCCACCCCCGCCCGTGGGTGACGTGGGCGATTCGGGGGACTTGCTGCAGGCGGCGGCCCCGGTCAGCAGGGCGGCGCAGGCGGCAAGGCGGAACAATCGGGTCATAAGGAAAACCGTCTGCAAGGTTGATGCCCCTGGGCTCGAATCGAACTCTCGTCCAGAAAACTTGACCGGAAACGCCAACCGAATGGGTCAAGTTTTCTCCGCCCGCACGGAGTGCGGGCCAAACAACACTGGACTAGCGAGGCGGAGCCGTCCCCGCTATGCTCGGCGGTCTCCGGCGGAGCCTCGCTAGTCTTTCGGCCCGGAGCCTCCGCGCCATTACAATGCGGGCCAGTCCGCGACCAATGACGTCACTCGCCTTACGACCCTGGACGCGCTTCTACGCTCCCGCCACGGCGCCGGATCTGGCCCCGCGGCGCTGGCCCACCGTGGCTGCGCTGGTGCGGGAATCCGCCGCGAAGTACGCGGCGCAGGAAGCGTTCACGCTGCTCCTGCCCAACGGCACCCGCGGCGCGCTCACGTTTACCGAGGTCGACCGCCTGTCGGATGCCTTTGCGGTCTACCTGCGCGAGGTGGCGGGCTTTGCCGCCGGCGACCGCCTGGCCGTGCAGATGCCCAATTGCCTGGCCTATCCCATCGTGGTCTTCGGGGCGCTCAAGGCCGGCCTCGTGATGGTGAACACCAATCCGCTCTACACCGCGCCCGAGATGGAGCATCAGTTCGCGGACTGCGGGCGCCACGGGCCTGGTCGTGATCGATCTCTTCGCCGACAAGGTGGCGAAGGTGCTGCCCAAGACGGCGATTCGCACCGTGGTCGTGGTGACCATCGCCGACCTGCTGCCGTTCCTGTCGCGCACGGTCGTGCGGGCCGTGCAGCGCTACGTGAAGAAGCAAGTGCCGCCCATCACGTTTGCGCACACCACCTTCGACCGCGCGATCGCGCAGGGCGCGTCGAAGCTCGATTCGGGCGCCGACCCGCTGCTCTATCTGCAGGGCCTCGGCCACGACCGCGTGGCCACGCTGCAGTACACCGGCGGCACCACCGGCGTGAGCAAGGGCGCGGTGCTCACCGAGGGCAACCTGCTCGCCAACATCATCCAGTGCATCGAGGTGTGGAAGCCCGGCGTGATCGAAGGCAAGGAGACGGTCATCACGGCGCTGCCGCTCTACCATATCTTCGCGTTCACGGCGAACCTCATGGTGTTCTTCGTGTTCGGGGGACGCAACATCCTGCTGCCCAGTCCACGCCCGCTCACGAATCTCAAGCAAGCGCTCACCACCGAAGGCGCCACCTGGCTCACCGGCGTGAACACGCTGTTTGCCGGGCTGATGCACGAGCCGTGGTTCCAGCAGCACCAGGGCTTCGCGCTCAAGGGCACCGTGGCTGGCGGCATGGCACTCGTGCCGGCAGTGGGCGAGCGATGGGAGGCCATGACCAAGACGCCGATGTATCAGGGCTACGGCCTCACCGAAACGTCGCCGGTCGTGTCGCTCGTGCCGTTCCACCGCAACAAGCGCGAGTCGATTGGTGCGCCGGTGCCCGGCACCGACGTGCGCATCGTGAACACCGACGGCCAGGATGTAGCCACGGGCGAGGCGGGCGAGCTGCTCGTGCGCGGGCCGCAGGTGATGATTGGCTACTGGCAGCGTCCCGACGAAACCGCGCGTGTGCTGAAGGACGGCTGGCTGGCCACAGGTGACGTGGCGGTGGCCGACGACGACGGCTATCTCTACATCGTCGACCGCAAGAAGGACATGATCCTCGTGAGCGGGTTCAACGTGTATCCCAACGAGGTCGAAGCCGTGATTGCCGCGCACCCCGGCGTGGCCGAGGTGGCGGTGATCGGCACGCCGGACGAAACGAGCGGCGAAGCCGTCTGTGCGTTCGTGGTGCGGCGCGACCCAGCGCTCACCGAAGCCATGTTGCGCGACTTCTGCCGCGAGTCGCTCACCGCCTACAAGGTGCCGCGGGTGGTGAAGTTCCGCGACGACCTGCCGAAATCCCCCGTGGGCAAGGTGCTGCGCAAGGACTTGCGCGACCTGGCCGCCCCCCGCTAGACCGCCCCGAGGCGCTGTCCGATGGATCCCGTGTGTCACACCCTCACCGGCCTGGCCATGGGCCACGCCGGCCTGAAGCGCCGCACGCCGCTCGCGCTCGTCACGCTGGCGCTTGCGGCCAATGCGCCGGATATCGACATCGCGGTGCTCGCGACCGACACGCTGCAGGTGTCGTTTCGCCGCGGCTGGACCCACGGGCCGCCGGCCATGGTGTTGCTGCCCCTGGCCCTGGCCGCGCTCGTCGTGGCCTACGACCGCCTGGTGCGGCAGCGCCGCACGCCGGCGCCGCCACCAGTCGTGCCTGGGCAGTTGCTGCTGCTTGCGGCGCTGGGCACCTGGTCGCATCCGCTGCTCGACTACATGAACAGCTACGGCATCCGCCTGCTGATGCCGTTTTCGGGCCGGTGGTTCTACGGCGACGCGCTCTACATCGTCGACCCATGGATGTACCTGCTGCTCGGCGCTGGCGTGGTGTGGGCCTGGCGCGCGCGCGAGTCGGCCCGCGGCCAGCGCGCCGCCGCCATCGGCCTGGCGGCGGCCGCCCTCTACGTGGCGCTGATGTACGCGTCGAATATGTGGGCGCGGGCCGAGGTGCAGGCGGGTCTCACGCGCGCCGGCCGGGGCGAGGCGCGCTTCATGGTGACGCCCGTGGCCGGCAATCCCTTCCGCCGCGAAGTGATCATCGACCTCGGCGATCGCTACGAGAAAGGGTTCCTGGCCTTCTCGCCGCGGCCGCACTTCCGTCCGGCGGGGTACGGCGTGGCGAAGAACGACGGGCATCCCGCCGCTCAGGCGGCCGCCGCGACGGAGCGGGGCCGGCAGTACCTCGCCTGGTCGCGCTTTCCGTTCTTCGTCGTGGCGTCCACCGCCACGGGCCACACGGTGACCGTCAACGACGCGCGCTACTCGGGCCCCTCGGGCACCGACGGCTGGGCCGGCATCGTCGTCGCCGTGCCGTGACGCGGCCCGCATAGAATGGAGCACATGCGCGTAGTGACCCGGTGGATGGCCGTGCTGGCCCTGGTGTGCGCCCTGCCAGCGTCGGTGCGGGGCTGGGGCTTCGACGCGCACAAGCACATCGCCGGGCGCATGATTGCGCTGCTGCCGGCCGAGCTGCGGCCGCTCTTCGAGGCGCGCCGCGCCTTCATCGTGGAGCGCTCGGTCGATCCCGACCTGTGGCGCAATGTGGGCTGGGACGACGAGCCGCCCAACCACTTCGTGGACCTCGATGCGGAGCCCTACGGGGCCTATCCCTTCGACGCGTTGCCGCGCGAGTACGACAAGGCGGTGGAGAAATTCGGCCGCGAGGTGGTGCACCGCGAAGGCACGCTGCCGTGGCGCACGGCCGAGTTCTACGGCAAGCTCGAGCGCGAGTTCGCGGCGCTGAAGCGGCCGCAGCCCTCGGCCTACACGCTCGACAACATCGCGCTCTTCTCGGCCGTGCTGGCGCACTACGTGAGCGACGGCCACGTGCCGCTGCATGCCGTGAAGAACTACGACGGCCAGCTCACCGGACAGCCCGGGGCACATGGCCGGTTCGAGTCCGACCTCTTCGAGCGCAACGTCGCCGGGTTGAAGGTGGTGCCCGCGCCGCAGCCGCCGGTGCTCGATCCGCGTTCGGCCATGTTCCAGATCCTGCTCGACAGCCACCGCCTGGCGGCGCCGATGCTCGAGGCCGATCGCGCGGCGGCGGCCGGGCGCGAGTACTACGACGACGGGTTCTACGACGCCTTCGCCCGCACGGCGCTGCCGGTGGTCGACCAGCGCGTGGCCGACGCCACGGCGTCGGTCGCGGCATTCATCACTGGCGCCTGGCAACGGGCGGGCAAGCCGGCCGTGCCCGTGACCCTCACGCGCGGGCCGCGCCGGGTGCCCAAGGCGCCAGCGGCGGCGGCGCCGCGCTAGCCGGGCGAACTACCGGGCCCCGTGCTGCGTCCCACGATCATGCAGGTGTTCCTGATCCCGATTGGCACGGACACCTACGAGCCGTACTTCGAGCCGGATGACGACGGAGACGAGGCCGTCGACGAAGGCGCCGGCTGGTTGAGCCGCCAGCGCCGCAAGCTGAGCGACATGCTGCGCGAGGCCGAGGCCGAACGGCATCGCCGGCAGGATCCCGAGGTCGAGGCCAGTGCCGGCTTCATGGCGCGCTGGCGCAAGAAGTCGATGCGCTGGATCGTAGAGCGGGCCGCGGAACAGCGCTTGTTGTGGCACCTGCGCACGGCCACCGACGTCACCCTGCTGGCGCCCGATGACTTGCCCGAGGGCCAGGCCGAGTCGATTCTGCGGCTCGGGCTCAAGCGCGATTCAGATCGCCATCTGCGGTGGTTCCTGGTCAATCTGCTGGGACTGATCGTGTCGATTGCCACGATCATCGTGCCCGGGCCCAACATGCTCGGCTACTACTTCACGTTCACCACGGTGGGCCACATGCTGGCCTGGCGCGGCGCGCAGCAGGGCTTGCGAAAGGTGGCGTGGCGAGTCGAGGCCAACGCCGATCTCACGGACGTGCGCGCGGCCCTGGCGCTCGCGGCATCGGCCCGCGAGGAGCGCTTGCAGCATCTGGCGCACCGGCTCGGGCTGCGTCATCTGGCCACGTTCGTGGCCAGGCTGGCCGTTCCCGCTGCGTGATAGGCTGGCCCGCGTGACCCTGCAAGAGCTGGCCGAGCGCATCGGCGCTCGCCTGGAAGGCGACGGCACCCTCGCGGTGACGCGTGTGGCCGGCCTCGAGGCGGCCGGACCCGGCGACGTCACGTTCCTGGCTAACGAGAAGTACGCGGCCGATGTGGCCACGACCAAAGCGTCGGCGGTGATTCTGGGCACAGCGGCCACGGCCGCCATCGCCCCGTGCGCGGTGCTGCGGGTGGCCAACCCCTATCTGGCCTTCGCGCGCGCGGCCCAGGCGCTGGCGCCGCCCTCGGTGTTGCCGGTGGGCGTGCATGCCTCAGCGGTGATCGGCGAAGGCGTGGTGCTCGGTGCGGGCGTGGGCATCGGGCCGCTGGCCGTCATCGGCCGCGGCGCGCAGATCGGCGCGGGTACCGTGATCGAGTCGCATGCGGTCGTGGGCGCCGAGGCGGTGCTCGGTGCCGACTGCGTGATTCATGCGCATGTGTCGATCCGCGAGCGCTGCCGTCTGGGCAACCGGGTGGTGGTGCAGAACGGCGCGGTGATTGGCGCCGATGGCTTCGGCTTCGCGCACCATCCCGACGGATCCCACGAGAAGATCCCGCAAACCGCCCCGGTCGTGCTCGAAGACGACGTCGAGGTCGGCGCCAACACCACCATCGACCGGCCGGCGGTGGGGGAGACGCGGATCAAGGCCGGCACCAAGATCGACAACCTGGTGCAGATCGCGCACGGTGTGGTGCTCGGCCGCCACGTGCTGATCGCGTCGCAGGTCGGCATCTCGGGCAGCACCACGGTGGGTGATTCGGTGACGCTCGCCGGTCAGGTGGGGGTGGCCGGGCACATCACGATTGGCGACCGGGTGACGGCCACGGGACAGACCGGCATCACCAACTCGGTCGAGGCCGGCCGCTTCATCTCGGGACTGCCCGCCATCGACAATCGCGACTGGCGCAAATCGGCCGTGCTCGTGGGCCGCCTGCCCGAGTACCGGCGCCAGCTCATCGACCTCGAACGTCGCCTCGCGGCCCTCGAATCAGCGGCCGTCCGGGGCCGCCGGCCAGCCCGGCACCCCCGTGCCATAATCGAAAGCACTCATGACCATCTTTGCCGCCCCCGTCGTTCATCGCATCCGGCGCCGGGCGCTGCTGGCCATGTGCGCAGGCGCACTGGCGGTGGCCGCCCTGTGGACGCCGCTCAGCGCGGCCGTGGCGCCGCCCAAGCTCGAATATTCGCGCTTCACGCTTGCCCAACGGGCTCACCGTGATCCTGCACCTCGACCGGTCCACGCCGATCGCGCACGTGCAGACCTGGTATCACGTCGGGTCGAAGAACGAGCGCGCCGGCCGCACCGGCTTCGCGCATCTCTTCGAGCACATGATGTTCAAGGGCTCGAAGAACGTCGAGCCCGAGCAGCACACCTCGATCGTGTCGTCGGTGGGCGGACGCGCCAACGCCTACACGAACGAAGACGCCACGGTCTACTGGAACACCGTGCCGTCGCACTACCTGCCGCTCGTGTTGTGGATGGAGGCCGATCGCCTCGGCTCGCTGCGTATCGACGAGCAGACCTTCGTGAGCGAGCGGGAAGTGGTGAAGGAAGAGCGCCGCATGCGGGTCGACAACCAGCCGTTCGGCAACCTGAACGAGCTGCTCTATCGCAACGCCTTCACGACCCATCCCTACAAGAACCCGGTCATCGGCAGCATGGCCGATCTGGATGCCGCCACCATCGACGACGTGCGCGCGTTCTTCAACACCTATTACATCCCCGCCAATGCCACGGTGGTGATTGCCGGCGACTTCGACGTGGCTGAAACGACCGATCTGGTCACCCGCTACTACGGGCGCATTCCCGCCGGGCCGGGCAAGGTCGTGCGCGACATCGCGCCCGAGCCCAAGGCCGGCAAGGAGCGCCGGGTGACGCTCGAAGAGAACTGGCCGCTGCCGGCAGTGATCGTCGCGCACCACATCACCTACGACGGGCATCCCGATTCCTATCCGCTGCACGTGCTCGCCAAGGTGCTCTCCGACGGCAACAGCTCGCGCATCCACAAGAGCCTGGTCTACGAGAAGCGGCTGGCCGTGGCGGCCTTCGGCGGCGCCAATCTGATCGAGCACCCGAACCTGTTCTTCACCGTGGCGCTCGTGAACCCGGGCCAGTCGCCCGAAGCGGTGGAGAAGGCGCTCATTGCCGAACTCGACAAGGCGGCCGCCGAGGGAATCAGCGACCGCGACCTGCAGCGCGCCAAGAACCAGTTCGCCCGCGACTACATCCTGCAGCGTGAGTCGGTGCAGGCGAAAGCCGGCATCCTCGCCCACGCCGAGGTGCTGCACGCCGACATCAAGACCGCTGACGGCGAGTTCACGATCTTCCAGACCATGGCGCGGGCCGACGTGCAGCGGGTGGCCAAGACCTACTTCACGCCCGAGTCGCGCCTGGTGATGCACGTGCGGCCCAAGGCCGCGGGAACCCGCCCATGAGCCGTCGAGTGTTTCATCTGGTGCAGTCGTCGCTCATCGCCGCCGTCGGCGTGATGGTGGCGTGCGTGGGCCTCACGGCCGGGCAGCGCGGCCTCGACGCGCTGCGCTGGCCGACCGAACGTCCGCCCCGGCCGCTGTCGGCCAAGCCGGTGAAGTTCCCGCCCTACGAGATCCGCACGCTGCCGAACGGCCTGCAGGTGGTGCTCGTGAGCCAGAACGAACAGCCAGTGATCAGCGCCCGCATGCTCGTGCGCGCCGGCGCGGCGCAGGATCCCAAGGGCAAAGAAGGCCTGGCGATGCTCACCGCCGCCCTGCTCGATCAGGGCACGGCCACGCGCTCGGCCGGCCAGATCGCCGAAGAGATCGACTTCATGGGCGGCCTCATCGGCACCGGTGCCGGCTCCGATCTGAGCTTCGTCAACACCGTGAGCATGAGCGACGGCCTGGGTGCGGCGCTCGACCTGATGGCCGACGTGGTGTTGCGGCCGGCGTTCTCGGCGGAGGAGATCGAACGGCAGACGTCGCAGGCCCTGTCGTCGCTCAAGGTGTCGGCGGATGACCCCGACTCGGTGGCGTCGCAGGTGATCGACCGGCTGATCTTCGGCTTCCATCCCTACGGCATGCCGTCGGGCGGCACGGCCACGTCGCTGGCCACGCTCACGCGGCAGGACTTCGTGGAGTTCCACAAGGCCTGGTTCGTGCCCAACAACGCGCTCATGGCGATTGTCGGCGACGTGACCCCCGATGCGGCGTTCGCGCAGGTGCAGCGCGTGTTCGGCGCATGGGCCAAGGGCCCGGTGCCGGCGTTTGCGCCGATGGAGCCGCCGCCGGCCGTGAAGCGCCTCGTGGTCGTCGACAAGCCGGGCTCGGTGCAGACCGAAATTCGCGCCGGCCACCTGGCGATTCCGCGGCGCGATCCCGACCACCTGGTGCTCGATCAGGTCGTGAAGATCCTGGGCGGCGAAGGCGGCAACCGGCTGCAGCAGGTGCTGCGCTCGCAGAAGAGCCTGACCTACGGCGCCTCGGCCGACCTCGATGCCTACAAGTTCGCGGGCGCGGTGGTGGCCGAAACCGACACCCGCACCGAGGCCACGCTCGAAGCGCTGCGCACGGTGGTCGACGAGTTCTCGCGGCTGCAGCGGGAACGGGTCTACGAAGGGGAGCTCGAAGGCGCGCAAGACTTCCTGGCGGGCAGCTTTCCGTTGTCGATCGAGTCGCCCGATGCGATTGCCACGCGCGTGCTGAATCAGCTCTTCTACGAGCTGCCGCTGGCAGAGCTGCCGGCCTACCCCGAACGCGTGCGTACCGTCACGGTCGACGACGTGCAGCGGGTGGCGCGGGCCCGGCTCAGGCCCGGCCAGCTGTCGGTGGTGCTCGTGGGCGACGCCGACAAGTTCATGGCGGGGCTGGCTGGCGCTGGCTTTACCAGCGTCGAGCGCATCCCGATCGACGAGCTCGACCTCACCGCCGCGGATCTGCGCCGGCCGCGCCGCGGCGCGCCGCAGTAGCCGGCGGTCAGGGCGCGTGCTGCAAGAGCCCCGCATGACTCGCGTGATGGTCTCGTGCGGCGAGCCGTCCGGCGACCACTACGCCGCCGATCTGGCCGGCGCCCTGCGCGCGTCCCGTCCCGACATCGACGTATTCGGCTTCGGCGGTCCGCGCTGTGCGGCTGCGGGCGTGCGCATGGTGGGCGACATACACCGGCTTGTCGGTGACCGGTCTCACCGAAGCGGTGCGGGTGCTGCCGGCCACCTTCCGCATGTTGCGCCGACTGGTGGCGGCCTGCGATGACACCCCGCCCGATGCGCTGGTCGTCATCGACTATCCGGATTTCAACTTCCAGCTCATGTCGCGTCTGGCCCGGCGCGGGGTGCGAGTCGTCTACTACGTGACGCCGCAGCTCTGGGCGTGGCGTCCGAAGCGGATGAAGGCCATGCAGCGGCACGTCACGCTGGCGCTGCCGATCTTCCCGTTCGAAGAGGCGCTCTACCGCGACGCGAGCGTTCCCGTGCGTTTCCTGGGCCATCCACTTGTGGACGCCGTGCCGGCGGTGCCGGCCGATCCGCAGGCCGCGGCCGAGGTGCGCGCGGCGATGTGTGGCGCTCTGGGGCTCGACCCCGCGCGTCCGGTGGTGGCGCTGCTGCCCGGCAGCCGCCACAACGAGCTGGCGCGGCTCGTGCCGGTGATCGCCGGCGCCATCCCTTTGATTCAGGCGCGGGTGCCGGCGGTGCAGTTCGTCGTGGCTCGTGCGCCGGGCCGTCACGACGCGGAGTTCGTGCCGCTCACCGCCGCCACGCCCGGCCTGCCGATCGTGGAGGGCCGCACCGACGACGTGCTCACCGCTGCCGACGTCGTCGTCACGGCCTCGGGCACCGCCACGGCACAGACGGCGCTGCACGAGAAGCCGATGGTGGTGATCTACAAGCTGTCGCCGCTCACCTACGCGCTCGGCAAGCCGCTCGTCACCATCGACACCTACGCCATGGCGAACCTGGTCGCGGGCGAGCGCATCGTGCCCGAGTTGATCCAAGAGGCGTGCACACCGGAGGCCGTGGCCGGCGAGACCGTGTCGTTCCTGCTCGACCTCGACCGGTGGGAGCGCACCCGTGCGCGGCTGGCCGAGACGCGCGCCAAGCTCGGGCCGCCGGGCTCCGCGGCGCGAGTGGCCGAGGCCGTGCTCGAGGTGGCCGATCGCGTGATCGTCCAGCCAACGGTAGACTCGAGACTCATGCGCAGACTCGCAACGACGCTGCTTCTCATCCTCACTCTGGCGGCAAGTTCCGCGCGAGCGCTGACGGTGCTGCCGGCCACCTTCGAAGAACTGGTGCGTGAGTCGGCCTCGGTCGTGCACGGCCGGGTGCGCAGCGTGCAGGCGGCGTGGACGGCGGACCGGCGCACCATTCGCTCGACCGTCACGCTCGAGGTGATTGACGCATTCAAGGGCACGTCCACCGAGGCAGCCACGTTCGTGGTGCCCGGCGGAGAAGCCGGCGGCCGGATTCTGGTGGTGCCCGGCGCGCCGGTGTTCCGCGCGGGTGATGAGGTGGTGGTGTTCCTGCGCGGCCGCGCGCCAGCCATGCCGGAGCCAGTGGGGCTGTCGCTCGGCGTCTACCGCGTGTCGACGGCCGCGCGCGGCGGCGGCTCCATGGTCGTGCCGTCGCCCATTCACGCCGCGGCGACGCCGTCGGTCGTGGCCCGCGGCACCTCGGCGCGGGCCGTGCGGTCGCTCGACACCTTCGCCGCCGACGTGCGCGCCGTGAGTGACGCCCGATGACGCGCGGTTGGCGCGGCTGGATGGTGGGCGTGCTCGTGGCCGTGCTCGTGACGGCGCCGCGGCGCCACGCCCGCCCACGCCTATCTGAAGTTCGGCGTGGAGGTGGCGGGCCGCGTCGTGCCGGTGCGCTGGGGCGCGGGGCCCATTCGCTACTTCGTGACCGAGCGCGACTTCAGCGGCATCTCGGCGCAGGCGTTCAGCGACGCGATTGGCCGCGCGGCCGCCACGTGGATGCGCACGCCCGGGCTGCCGGTGAGCTTCAGCGCGCAGGGCCTCACGCGTAGCCAGCCGCTCGACACCGACGGACGCTCCACGATCGGCTTCCTCGACCGGCCCGACCAGGAGCGCGTGCTCGGCGCCGCCTCGTTCCTGCTCGATGCTGCCACCGGCCAGATCCTGGAATCCGACATCTACTTCAACACCCGCTTCCGCTGGTCCACGGCCGCCGCGGGCGAGGCCGGCGCCTCGGATCTCGAGTCGATCGCGCTCCACGAACTGGGCCATCTGCTCGGGCTCGGGCACTCGGCGATTGGCGAAACCGAGGTGAGCGGCAACGGGCGCCGCGTCCTGGCCAGCGGGTCGATCATGTTTCCCATCGCCATGCCCGCCGGCAGCATCACCGACCGCGCGCTGCAGGCCGACGACCTCGCCGGCGTGCTGGATCTCTATGGGGCCGCACCGGCTGGTGAGGTGGGCAGCATCCAAGGACGGGTGACCAAAAGCGGCCGCGCCGTCTACGGCGCGCACGTCGTGGCCTTCCATCTCGAGTCGGGCGTGCTGATTGGCGGCTTCGCCCTCGGCGATGACGGCACCTTCGTGATTGGCGGGCTCGCGCCCGGTCCCTACCTCGTGCGCGTCGAACCGCTCGACGACGCCGACGTGGAGAGCTTCTTCGCGCCGGCGCGCGTCGACATCGACTTCGGCGTCACTTTTGCGCCGAAGGTCGTCGTCGTGCAGGCCGGGGGCAGCACGGCGCCGGTGACGATCGAGGTTCGGCCCCGATGACCGTGAGGCGGCCGGGTGTGCGCTGGGCCGCGGGTCTGGCCGTGGCCGCGCTCGCAGCCTGTGCGCCGGCCCTCGCGCAAGCGCAGTCGGGCCCCGCCCTGCGGCCGTGGCGGCCGGTGTTCGACCTGGCGGCCGGCTGGAATGGCACGAGCGATCTGGGTCGGGTCGAGGCCACGACCCGTGGCACCTCGGTGGGCACGGCCACCGCGCCTGCGTTTCGCCTGTTCTCGACCGACAGCGAACTCGGCGCCGCGCCAGCCGTGGCTGTGTCGGTGGTGCTGCCCGTGAGCCGTCGATGGGCGGTGGCGGTGCGCGGTGCGGCCGCGCGTCCCACCCTCGCCACGCGGATTTCGGCCGATGCTGAAGGCGCCCCCACGGTGGACGCCACCGAGGAGGTGGCGGACTACGCCGTGGACGTGTCGGTGCTCTACCATCTGCCGCGCCTGGGTGGACGGCGCGCCCGGCCGTATCTCGTGGCCGGCGGTGGCTATCTGCGGCAGTTGCACGAAGACAACGCGCTCGTCGACACCGGGCGCACCTGGCATGGCGGCGCGGGCCTGCGCTGGTGGCTGCGCGGCGGCGACCAGACCACACGCGCGGTCGGGCTCACCGGTGAGGCGCGCTGGGTGTGGCGCTCGGGCGGGATTGCCTTCGCGGACGGCGCGCGCGGGATGCCGGCGGCCGCGCTCGGGCTCTTCGTGGGATTCTGATCGCATGGCGTCCCTGGCGCTCGACGCGGCACACGCCTCCAAGCACTTCGGTGCGGTCAGGGCGCTCGACGGCGTGTCGCTCTCGGTGGCGCACGGCGAATGTGTGGCGCTCGTGGGTGAGAGCGGGTCGGGCAAGAGCACGCTCTTGCGCGCGTTCAATGCGCTGACCCGGCTGGATCGCGGCCTCGTGCAGGTCGACGGCCACGACGTGGCCGCCGCCGATCCGGTGGCGCTGCGGCGGGCCATCGGCTACGTGCCGCAAGACGGCGGGCTGCTGCCGCACTGGACGGTGGCGCGCAACGTGGCGCTCGTGCCCATGCTCAACGGCCGCGCCGACAGCAACGCGCTCGCGAGCGCCGCGCTCGACAGCGTGGGCTTGCCGCCAGGGCAGTTCGGCCGCCGCTGGCCGCATCAGCTCTCGGGCGGGCAGCGGCAGCGCGTGGCCTTCGCGCGCGCGCTGGCAGCCGGCCCGCGCATCGTGCTGCTCGACGAGCCGTTCGGTGCCCTCGACGCGATCACGCGCGGCGACAGCGAGGAGCTGTTCCTTGCGCTGCGACGCCGCACCGGCATGGCGGCGCTGCTCGTGACGCACGATCTGCACGAAGCGTTCCTGGTGGCCGATCGCGTGGCCGTGATGCACGCGGGACGCATCGAACAGGTGGATACGCCGGCCGTGCTCGCCACGTCCCCAGCCACCCCCTACGTGGCCGAACTGCTGCGGCGGGCCCGGATCACGACGGGAACGACGGCATGAGGCGCGGCCGCATCACGACGTGGGGCACCGTCGTCGTCGCTCTGCTCGCGGCCGCTCCGTGGGCCAGCGCCCGTCAGATGCCCCCGGCCGCCGCCGATCGCCCGATCGTGGTCGGCTCCAAGCCGTTCGGGGAGTCGTATCTGCTGGCCGAGCTCTTCGCGCAGATCCTCGAAGCGCGCGGCATGCCCGTGCGCCGCACGTTCGGGCTCGGCGGCACCGAGATCATCTTCCCGGCCCTGCGGCAGGGCGCCATCGACGTGTTCCCCGAGTACACCGGCTCCGGCCTGCTCGTGATTCTGAAGGCGCCGCCCCTCAGCAGCTCCGGCGGCGGTGTTCGACGTCGTGTCGCGCGAGTTCGCGCGCCAGTACGACGCGCGCTGGCTGGCGCCGCTCGGCTTCGAGAACACCTACGCCATGTCGATCCGCACCGAGATGGCCGAGCGCCTGGGCCTGCACGACGCTCAGCGACTTCGCGAAGGTGAGCGGCGAGATGCGCGCCGGCTTCACGGCCGACTTCATCGGCCTGCCCGACGGGCTGCCGGGGCTCCGCGTCGCCTACGGCCTGGCGCCCAAGACCGTGAGCGCCCTGGCGCCGGCGGTGAAGTATCAGGCGCTGGCCGACAGCCGGGTCGACATCATCGACGCGTATTCCACCGATGGCCTGCTGGCGCGCTACCCACTCACGGTGCTGGTCGACGACCGGCACTTCTTCCCGCCCTACGACGCGGCCGCGGTGGTGCGCGGCGCCTTGGCGCGCGAGCGGCCAGCGGCGGTGGCCGCGCTGTCGGAGCTGAGCGGCCGGCTCGACGTCACGCGCATGCGCGCGCTCAATGCGCGCGTCGAGATGAACGGCGAGCCCGTGGCCACGGTGGCGCGCGACGCGCTGGTCGACTTGGGGCTCGTGGCCGGCACGGCCGGCGTCGCCGCGCCGGTGACGCCGCGTGACGAGACGTCGCTCGCGCGTTATCTCTGGGAGCGGCGGGCGGCCATTGGCGCGATGAGCCTGCGGCACCTGTGGCTCGCCGGCGTGTCGCTGGCCGGCTGCGATCCTGGTTGGCGTGGCGGGCGGCGTGGCGCTGAGCCGCACGCGCTGGGCCGAGCCGGTGACGCGCGGCGTGGGCCTGCTGCAGACCGTGCCCGGCATCGCGCTGCTGGCCTTCATGCTGCCCGTGCTCGGCATCGGCACGGCGCCGGCCGTGGCCGCGCTGTTCCTCTACTCGCTCTATCCGATCGTGCGCAACACGGTCACCGGCGTGCGCGGCGCCGACCGCGGCGTCATCGACGCGGCCGAAGCGCTCGGCATGACGCCGTGGCAGGTGCTCACGTGGGTGCGGGTGCCGCTGGCCATCCCGGTGATCATGGCCGGCATTCGCACCGCCGCGGTGATCAACGTGGGCACGGCCACGCTGGCGGCCTTCGTGGGCGGCGGCGGCCTGGGCGATCCGATCGTGGCGGGTCTGGCGCTGGCCGATTCGCGCATGGTGCTCTCGGGCGCCATTCCGGCGGCGGCGCTGGCCGTGCTCGTCGATGTGACGCTGGCCGGCGTGCAGCGGGCGCTCACCCCCGGCGCGCTGCGAGAGCGGCTAGAATCGGGCGGGCCGTCGTGACGGCCGTGGCCAAGGAGCGTTCGATGCGTCAGATTGCGCGATGGGGAACCGGTGTGGCGGTGGTGCTGTGTGTCGCCGCCCCGGTGGCGCAGGCCCAGCCGCCGGGCGTGGCCGAATGGCGGGCGGCCCACGAGCGCGCCATCGTCGACGAACTGGTCGGCCTCGTGTCGTTGCCGAACGTGGCCGGCAACGACGCCGACATGCGCAAGAACGCCGACCATCTGTCGGCGCTCTTCACCAGACGCGGCTTCAAGGTGGAGACGGTGGGCGGGCCGGGCTCGCCGGTGGTGTTCGGACAGCTCGACAGCCCGGGCGCCGTCGGCACGCTCACGTTCTACATCCACTACGACGGCCAGCCGGTCGACCCAGCGGAGTGGACCAAGTGCAAGCCGTTCACGCCGTGCCTGTTCAGCGCTGCGGGCCCGGTCGCCGACGACCGCGCGCGCACCACCTTCGATCCCGAGTGGCGGCTCTATGGCCGCTCGACGTCCGACGACAAAGGGCCGATCGTGGCGCTGCTGAATGCCGTCGACGCGCTCAAGTCCACGGGGCGCGGGCCCACGTGGAACGTGCGCGTCGTGCTCGACGGCGAGGAAGAAGCGGGCTCCGCCAACTTCCGCCGCTTCGCCGAGGCGCGACCCAATGCGCTCAAGACCGACCTGGCGGTGACGCTCGACGGCCCGCGGCATCCGAGCGGCCGGCCCACGGTGTACTTCGGCGTGCGCGGCGGCGCCGGCGTGACGCTCACCGTTTACGGCGCCAACGGCGACCTGCACTCGGGCAACTACGGCAACTGGGTGCCGGATCCGTCGATGCGGCTCGCCAAGCTGCTGGCGACGATGAAGGACGACGCGGGCCGGGTGCTCATCAAGGACTTCTATCGCGACGTGCGGCCGCTGACGGCCACCGAGCGGGCGGCGCTCGAGGCGGCCCCGAACGTCGAGGCGGTGCTGGCGCGCGGCTTCGGCGTGGCCCGGCCCGAACGGCCCGACACGCGGCTCGAGGCGAAGCTGAACGAGCCGACCTTGAGCATCCTCGAGATGTCCACGAGCGGCATCAGCGGCCGGTCGGCCATTCCCGGATCGGCGACCGCGCGGATCGAAGTGCGCATGGTGAAGGACCTCGTGCCCGAGACCCAGAACGCGCTCATCACCGAACACGTGCAAGGCGCAGGGCTACTTCATCGTGAGCAACCGCGAACCGACCGACGAGGAACGCCGCACCCATGCGCTCATTGCGCGCGTCGACGCGCGGCGCGGCTCGGCGGCCTCGCGGGTGTCGATGGACGATCCGAAGGCGCAGGCCGTGGTGAAGGCGCTCACCATGCGCGGCGTGCCGCCGGTGCAGTTGCCCACGCTCGGCGGCGGGCTGCCGTTCGGCACCTTCAGCGATCTCTACAAGATGCCCACGGTAGGCGTGTCGATCGTGAACTTCGACAACAACCAGCACGGGCCCGACGAGAACCTGCGGCTGCAGAACCTGTGGGAGGGCATCGAGATGCTGGCCGCCTTGATGACCATGCCCAAGTGACTACTTGGTGAGGTCCTTCGGCGCGTAGAGGAAGCCGAACGACACCGCGCCCCGCTTGCCGTGCGTCTTGTGGTGCACCAGGTGAGCCATGATGATGCGGCGCAGGTAGGCCCATTGCGGCACGCTGCGGATGCTGACGCGCCGGTGCACCACGATGTCGTGGAACACCACGTAGATGGCGCCGTAGGCGGTCATGCCCAGCCCCACCGGCAGCAGCCACGAGCCACCCGCGTCGACGCCCGCCTTGATGAACGCGATCGACGGCAGGGCGAAGAGCAGCCCGAAGAGGTCGTTCCACTCCCATCCGCCGTCATGGGGCACGTGATGCGAGGCGTGCAGGAACCACAGCGGCCCGTGCATCAGGAAGCGGTGGGTCAGGTAGGCCACGCCCTCCATCGCCACGACCGCCAGCAGGAACCAGCCGGAGAACACCCACCACGACATCACACGCACTCCACGATCACGCCACTGTCACCCTAACATGGCCAGCGCGGCCGGCGTATAGAGGCCGCGCCGCGAGGTGCCGGTGCCGGCCAGGGCCGGCCCTCTGGTCCACGTGGCCTCGACGCCGCCCTGCAACACGCGCGCGATCTTGGCCGGCGTC
Source organism: uncultured Acidobacteriota bacterium (assembly GCA_963814395.1). GTDB lineage: Bacteria > Acidobacteriota > Vicinamibacteria > Vicinamibacterales > UBA2999 > CADEFD01. The sequence goes on along the minus strand of CAWFCS010000006.1, from coordinate 66,655 downwards.
GTCGTGACGACGCGCTCGCGCCAGGCCTGGGCACCCCGGCGCCGCACCTCCGCGCCGATGTCGCGATAGACGTGGCGGGCCGTGGCCACGGCCCAGGCCGAGCGCCACGCCAGATGGGGCAGGCCGTATTGCGCCGACTCGTAGTAGCGGTCGGCCTCGTCGAGCAGGCGCGCCGCGACCGGCGCCACGCGCTGGCTCGTGACGTCGTCCATCGCCTGTCCGGCCACGAGGTGAACGCCCGCGGAGGCGAGCCACTCGCGCGGCAGGTAGACCCGGCCGGCCACGACGTCGTCGCCGACATCGCGCGCGATGTTCGTGAGTTGGAACGCCACGCCCAGGTCGGAGGCGCGGGCCAGTGTGGGGCGGTCGCGCACGCCCATCACCCACGCCATCATCAGCCCCACCACGCCGGCCACGTGGTAGCCGTAGTCGAGCGTGTCGTCGATGGTGTCGTAGCTCCGCCCGGCCGCATCCATGGCAAAGCCGTCGAGGTGATCGCGCGTGAGCACCGCCGGCAGGCGGGTGGCGTCGGCCACGCGCTGCAGTGCGGCATACGGCCCGTCAGCACCGGCCCGTCCAGCGAGGGCCGCGTCGGTGCCGATGCGCAGGGCCGCGACGCGCGCGGTGCGGTCGGCGCCATCGACCTGATCGGACTCGCGGCCGTGGCCGAGCGTCTGTCCGTCGACGACGTCGTCGCAGTGGCGGCACCAGGTGTAGAGATCCCAGACCAGGCCGCGCGTCTCGGGCGCGAACAGCCGCGAGGCCAGGGCAAAGCTCTTCGAGCCCGAACGGATGGCGCTGCCGCGATCGTGGCCGGTGGCGGCGGTCGCGGTCGTGTTGGTTCCGGATGCCCGGGCGGCCACGTCAGCCATCGCGTGGTGCCGGGGCCAGGTCGTCGAGCATCAGTCCGGCCGTGGCCTTGGCCGAGTTCACCACGCCGGGCACGCCTGCTCCGGGATGGGTGCCGGCGCCCACGAAGTAGAGGCCGCGCAGCTTGTCGTCGCGGTTGTGCACGCGGAACCAGGCGCTCTGCGTGAGCACGGGCTCGAGCGAGAAGGCCGATCCCAGATGCGCATGGAACGTGGTCGCAAAATCCAGCGGGGTGAAGATGCGCTGGGTCACGAGATCCGCGCGCAGGTGGGGGATATAGCGCGCTTCGAGGTAGTCGAGGATGCGGTCGGCGTAGCGCGGCCCCTCGGTCGTCCAGTCGATGTCGCCCTTGCCCAGGTGCGGTACGGGCGCCAGCACGTAGAACGCCTCGCAGCCGTCGGGCGCCAGCGTGGGATCCGACACCGTGGGCGCGTGCAGGTAGAGCGAGAAGTCGTCGGCCAGCACCCCGCGGTCGAAGATGTCGCCGAGCAGCTCGCGATAGCGCGGTCCGAAGATCACGTTGTGATGGGCGAGGTGCGGATGCCGGCGCCTGGTGCCGAAGTAGATCAGGAAGAGCGACATGCTGTGGCGCATCTTCTCGAGCGAGGCCGCTGCCGCGACGCCACGCGGCTGGTGCCCGAGCAGGTGCTTTGTAGGTGTGCACGACATCGGCGTTGCTGGCGACGGCGTCGAACGGCAGGTCCTCGCCAGCCCGAGTACGCACGCCCGTGACGGCCTTGCCTACGGTGAGGATCCGGTCCACCGGCGTGTTCAGGCGCACCGTGCCGCCGAGCCGCTCGAAGAGCGCCACGAGCTGGCGCACCAGGGCGCCGGTGCCGCCACGCGGAAAGGTGACCCCCCACGTGCGCTCGAGCACGTGGATGAGGGTGTAGATCGACGAGGTGGCGAACGGGATTGCCGCCGACCAGCAGCGAGTGGAAGCTGAAGGTCTGCCGCAGGTGGTCGTCCTGGATGTATTTCGCCACCATGTCGTAGACCGTGCGATACGCCTCGAGGCGCACCAGCTGCGGCGCCGCGCGCACCATGCTCCACAGGTCGAGGAACGGCACGTGCGCGAGCTTGGTGTAGCCCTGGTCGAAGACCTGCTCGGCGTAGGCCAGGAAGCGGCGGTAGCCCTCGACGTCGGCGGGATTGCGGGCGGCGATCTGCCGCATCAGCGCCTCGGCGTCGTTCGAGTAGTCGAAGACGTCGCCGTCTTCCCAGAACAGCCGGTAGAAGGGGAACACGGGGAGCAGATCGACGTGGTCGGCCATGCGCTCACCAGCCAGCGCGAAGAGCTCCTCCAGGCAGCCTGGCGCGGTGATTACGGTGGGACCCGCATCGAAGGTGAAGCCCTGGTCTTGGTAGACGTAGGCGCGGCCGCCGGGTTTGTCGCGCTGTTCGAACAGCGTGGTGTGCACGCCGGCGGCCTGCAGGCGAATGGCCAGGGCGAGTCCGCCGAAGCCGCTGCCGATCACGGCCGCAGTGGTGGGAGAAGGCTGCATGAACCGCTATTCCCGCATGTGCGCCAACGCCAGGCGCACGCTGACCGGAGGACGTCCGGCCAGCACCCGCAGGCGATCGAGCGTGGTGAGTTCGCCGGCATAGAACCGCGCGATGAGATCAGGAGCACGGCGATAGAACTGCTCGAGCACCCGCGCCCGCGCTTCGGGCGCCGCCGCGCGGAAGAGCAGGCGGTTCAACATCCGGAAGAAGGCACGGGCCTGCCAGCGCGTGGTCGCGAAGTGCCGCACCTCTGAATAGACGCGGCCAGCGTCGAGGGGATTCATGTGGGCCAGAAGGTCGGCCACGAGGTCCGCCGTGGCCACCGCGTCGGGCAATGAGTAGCCGGTCGTGGGATGGAAGAGCCCGGCGCGCATGCCGATGCGCGGCACGTCGCAGGTCCAGAAGGCGTCGATGCTGCCCCCCAGTGGGATCGGCAAACTGCCCGACTCCTCGCGCACGACCTCGCGCACCCGCCAACCCTTCGCTGCGACATACGCCGCCACGTTCGCCCGCGCCTGCGGCAGGTCCACGCCCGGCGTGTCGGCATAGGCGGTGTCCTCCACGAGCAGCCGATCGGGCGTGAACGGCAGGACGTAGACGAACTTGAAGCCGCCCACCTGCGGCACGGTGGCGTCCATGATGAGCGGCACGTGCACGCCGTGCGGCGCGGCGCAGTGGATCTCCTGGCCCAGGAAGGTCTGCCAGCCGAGCGGCACGTCCACCGGCGCGGCGCCGCGTGCGTCGATGACGACCCTGGCGTCGAGGTCGTGGCCGTCGGTGGTGTGCACGCGGGTGGGCGTGAGGGCGTCGACGCTGGTGTCGAACTGGACGCGATCGCCGAGTGCCGCGCTGTACGACCGCATGCAGCCGCGTCGAGGTGATCGAGAGATACGGCTGCTCGAGCACGCGCCGATGCGACGGGAAGGCCACGGCATGGCGCGGCCAGCGCGCCTCCACGAGCGGCTCGAGCCACGCCAGCGCCGCCGGCGGCACGTCGGTGGCGTGGAGCGACCAGGTGTGGTTGCCGCCCAGCGTGGCGCCCGCCTCGAGCAGGCGCACGCGCAGGTCGGGACGACGCACGCTGAGACGCCAGGCGGCGAGGCTGCCGGCCAGGCCGCCGCCGACGATCAGCCACATCGGCGGTCAAAGGGGTCATGAGGTCATAGGGGTCTGACCCCTTTGGCATGCAAGTTGCGCACGTGCGGCGAGCGTATCATGCGCCTCTCGTCGCGCTCGGTATACTGACTCGGTGCCGCCCTTGCCCGATTCGCCAGACGTGGCCCTGCAGGTCACCGGCGCGACCAGACGGCTGGCGGGACGGCTCGTGCTCGACGGCATCGACCTCGCCGTGGCGCGCGGCCGCATCGTGGGTCTGGCCGGGCCCAACGGCGCCGGCAAGTCGTCGCTGCTGCGCGCCATCGGCGGACGTCTGCGGCTCGATCGTCGGCGCCATCGCGATCGACTGGCCGGCCCGCCGCCGCGGCGCGGCGTGACGGACGGCTCGGCGTGGTGCCGCAGGACATCGCGCTCTACGCGCATCTCACGGTGCGCGAGAACCTCGCGCTCTGGGCGACGATGGGCGGCATGCCGCACGGCCAGGTGGCCGCGCGCGTGGCCGAGGGCGTGCGCTGGGCGGGGCTCGCCGATCGCGCCTCGGCGCGCGTCGACACGCTGTCGGGCGGCATGCGGCGGCGCGTGAATCTCGTGGCCGGCATCCTGCACCGGCCGGCGCTGCTGCTGCTCGACGAACCGACCGTCGGCGTGGATGCCGAGTCGCGCGGGCGGCTCTACGAGCTGCTGCGGGATCTGCAGCGGCGAAGGCCTCGGCGTGCTGATCGTCACCCACGACCTGCAGGAGGCCGCCGACCTGTGCGACGAGGTGGCGCTGCTCGACGCCGGCCGCGTGCTCGCGCAGGGAGAGGTGCCCGCGCTCGTCGCCTCGCTGTGCGGCACCGAGGCGGAGGTCGTGGTGGTGACCGCGCCGGGCGCGCGCGGGCACGACGCGCTGTCGGCCGAGGGCTTCGTGGCCGCGGCCGAGGGCGAGTGGTCGCGGCACCGGCGACGGGTCGGCCGGCGAGATGGCGGCCCTCGAGCGCCGGCTCGCCGCGCGCGGCGTGCCGGTGGTCGAGACTGCGCCTGCGCCGGCCCACGCTGGCGGGCGCGCTGGCGGCGGCCCTGCGCGACGCGCCGGCGGCGGGCGCGCAGAACCACGCGGGAGACGCGGCCGTGAGGCGGGCCGCCTGCTACACGCAACTGCTGGCGCTCGTGCGCGACCGCGGGGCGCTCGCGATGAGCTTCGCGCTGCCGGTGCTCGTCTTCCTGGTGTTCGCGGCCATCTTCTCGAGCGCGTCCGGGCGACGACCTGCGGCTGAAGATCGCGCTGGCCGACGAGGTGCGCTCGCCGCTGTCGCAGCGCCTGGCGACGGCCCTCGAGCGCGACGGCGCCCTGCGCGTCGTGCGCGCCGAACCGCAGACGCCAGCGGCCGCCGAGGCACTGGTGGCGGCCGGCACCGTGGATGTAGCCGTGATCTTCGGCCGCGCGGGTCGCGCGCTCGACACGCTCGTGGGCGACGGCCCCTCGCCGGTCACGGTCGTCACCCATCCCGCGCGCGCGGTGGCCGGCGGCATCGTGAGCGGCGCGGTGCAGCGGGCCTACTTCGCGGCGCTGCCGGATGCGGCCTTGCGCGGCGCGGTCGCCCTCGTCGACGAGGTGGTCGTGCCGCTGACCGACGCGCAACGCGCCGAGGCGGCCGTCGTGCTCGACGGCCTCACACCGCAAGCCGATGCTGCGGCCAATGACACTCCAGCTGACGACGTCACCGGCGACGCGGCGGCCTTCGGATCGCTGGTGCAGGTGCGCGCGCTCGCCGGCGCGGCGCCGGCCACGATCGTGGCTGGCTACTACGCGGGCGCCGTGGCCGCGCTCTTCATCCTGCTGGCGGCCGTGCCCGTCGCGGCCTCCCTGCACGACGAACTCGCTTCGGGCATCGCCGACCGGGTCGTGGCCGGACCGGGCGGCGTGGCCGCGCTGGTGGACGGCCGCGCGCTGTTCCTCGCCGGACAGGGCGTGGCGCAGGCCACGCTCATCTTCGCGGTGGCGTGGCTGCATGCCGGCGTGCCCGTGCCGGCCACGTTCTGGCCGTGGCTCGTGATGGCTGCTGGCGCTCGCGGCGGCGTCGGCGGGCCTCGCGCTCGTGCTGGCCGCGCTCGTGCCGCACCGCGCGTCAAGCCACCACCGTGTCGAACATCGCCGTGCTCGTGGCCGCCGCGGTGGGCGGCAGCATGGTGCCGCGCTTCCTCATGCCGCCGTGGCTGCAGCAGCTGGGCTGGGCCACCCCGAATGCCTGGGCCATCGAGGGCTTCGCGCAGGCGCTGGGGCCCTCGCCCGTCGGGCGGCGCCACGTGGCTGGCGGCCGGGGTGCTGCTCGCGGCCGGCCTCGCCGCGTGGCTCGTGGCGCGACGGCTCTTCCGGCGCGGAGAAGCGGTCTGAGCGCGTGACGCACGCGCGGGGAATAGCGCGCGCCCCCGGGGGTTAGCCACTGATACTGGTCCTCGACCGCCACATGCCCGACACCGCCATCCGCCAGCTCCCGTTCCTGGAGTTCATCGCCACCCGGCGCGCCGAGGTGGATGCGGCGCTCGACGCGTGGTTGCCGGCCGCGCCGGCCTGCCCGGTGGTGGTGGCCGAGGGCATGCGCTACGCGCTGGGTGCGGGCGGCAAGCGCTTCCGGCCACTGCTCGCGCTGGCGGCGGCCGAAGCCGTGGCCAGCGCGCGAGGCGGCGACGACGCGGCCAGGTCCGCGGCCCGGCGCCTGGCGCTGCCGGCCGCCTGCGCCATCGAACTCGTGCACACGCAGTCGCTCGTGCACGACGATCTGCCGGCGATGGACGACGACTCGCTGCGCCGCGGCCAGCCCACGGTGCACGTGCGCTACGGCGAGGGCCTGGCCATTCTCATTGGCGACGCGCTGCTCGCCGAGGCCTTCGGCCTGTTGGCGCGCGAGCCGCGACCCGGCGCCGCCCGCCGACCTGATGGCGCGGCAGCTCCGCGTGATCGGCGAGTTGGGCCGGGCGGTTGGCGCCACTGGGATGGTGGCGGGCCAGGCGATCGACCTGACGCACGCCGGAGGACCAGGCCGCGCCGGCGCTGCACCGCCGCTCGACCTCGCGGGCCTCGAAGACATGCACGCCCGCAAGACCGGTGGTCTCATCCGCGTGGCGGCGGTGAGCGGCGCGATCATGGCCGGCGGCCTGCCCGAACATCTCGACGGCGTCGAACGCTTCGCCACCAACATCGGCATCGCCTTCCAGATCGTCGACGACATCCTCGACGTGGAAGGGGGCAGCGCCGAAACAGGGAAGTCGTGTGGCAAGGACGCCGCGGCGTTCAAGCCCACCTATCCGGCGCTCGTCGGGCTCGAGCGCTCGCGCGTGCTCGCGGCCTCACACGTGGCCGCCGCCGAGCAGGCGTTGGCCGAATCCGCCTTGCCCGACCACTACCTGACGGACCTGGCGCGCTGGGTGCTCACGCGTCGCTGCTAGACGGCACCAGCCTGGCAGCGCCCGCCGACACTAGTCGGCGCGCAGCGCATCGATAGGCTGCGTGCGGGCTGCACGCGCCGCCGGCAGCGCGGCGGCGATGAGCGCCGGTACCACGACTGCGACCACTGCACTCGCGAGCACGGCGGGACTCGTGCTCGACACCTGGAAGAGCAGCGACTGGCCGAGCCGTGCCGCCGCCAGCGCCAGGCCGAGGCCGGCCAGGCTGGCGAGCGCGACCAAGGCGAGGGCTTCACCCAGCACCAACCCGCGCAGTTGCGCGGCCGTGGCGCCGAGCGCGCTGCGCACGGCGAGGTCGCGCTGACGCGACGACACCGACAGCGACAATACGCCGTAGGCGCCGATCGAGGCGAGCACGAGCGCGAGCAGGCCGAAGAGCGCAACCAGGCCGGTGGTGAAGCGGCGCGGCGCCAATTGGTCGGCGAGCAGCTCGTCCACCACGCGCAGGGTCGAGATGGGCTGATTGGGATCGGCCGAGGCGAACGCCGCCCGCACCTGCGGCGCGAGCGCCGCCGGATCGCCCGCCGCCCACACCGTGATCGCGAGGAACGGCCACGACTCGTCGTTCTGCGGGAACGGCACGAAGATCGCCGGCCCGGCGGCGCGTTCGATCTGGCGATTGCGCGCGTCGCCCACCACGCCGACGATCTGATGGCGTCGATGGCCGCCGTAGCGCACGACGCTGCCGACGGCGGGGCGCCCCGCGAGATAGCGCGTGGCGAAGGCCCGGTTCACGATCGCCACGGCGGGGGCCCGCGCGTCGTCGGCGGCGGTGAAGGCGCGGCCCTCGGTGAGCGCAATCCCGAGGGTGTGGAAATAGGCGGGCGTGATGGCCTGGAAGTCGGCGTCTGGCTCCTGGCCGCGCGGCGGCTCGGGCGCGCCCTCGATACGCACGCCACGATTCGGCGCTCCGCCCAGCGGCGCGGTGAACGACGCGGCCACCGCCCGCACGCCAGGCGTGCCTGCCATGCGCGTGAGCACAGCGTCGATGAGCTGCTGACGCGGACCAGGATTGGAGGTGAACTCGCCCCCACCGGGCAACGGCTGCTGGTACGGGATCCCGCGACAGGTTGAGTTGTGCGGTCAGGCGGCCGCTCGAGGCGAAGCCGAGGTCGACGCGTGTGGCCGCCAACAGGCTGGCTGAGAGCAGCAGGGCGGCCACTACCAGCACATGGGCGAGCGCCAGCTCGCCGACCACGAGCGCGCGATGCCACCCCGTATGCCGGCGGCCGGCCACCCGCGCGCCGTGTGCGAGTTCGGGGGCCACGGCTGGAGCCGAGGCGCCCAGTGCGGGCACCAGCGCGAAGGCGAGCGTCGTGGCACAGGTGAGCGCCAGACCGAAGGCGAGCACGGCCGGATCCACCGTCACCTCCGCGAGACGGGGCACCGACGGCGGCGCCAGGGCCACGATCACGTGGATGCCCCAGGCCGCCAGCAGCAGACCCACGAGAGCCCCCGGCAGCGCGAGGGCCAGCGCTTCGCCCAGCAGCTGCCGCACCAGCACGCCGCGGTGCGCGCCAAGCGCTGCGCGCACGGCCAGTTCCCGGCGCCGCGCCGCGACCTGGCCCAGCAGCAGGTGCGCGACGTTGGCCGAGGCCACGAGCAGCAGCACGACGACCGTGACTTGCAGCAGCAGGAGCACGGGGCGCACGTCGCCCACGACCGCGGCCTGCAGGGTCTCGACGTGTGCGCCGAGACCCGCGTTGGTGTCGGGATACGCCACCGCCAGCCGGGCCATCACCGCCCGCAGCTCGCGTGCGGCACCTTCCGGCGTCATGCCGGGCCTCAGCCGACCGAGGACGAAGAGCAGGTGCGAATCGCGCACCGTGGTGATGTCGCCGGGAAACGGGAACGTGCGCGGCACACCGCGGTCGCCGTTGGTCCAGATCTCGGTCGTGGGCTGGAGCGGGAAGGAGAACGACGCCGGCAGCACGCCTACGACCGCGCACGGCCGGCCATCGAGGACCAGCGTGGCGCCGAGCGCTGAATCGACGGCGCCGAATCGGCGCGTGCGCAGGCCCGCGCTGAGGACGGCCACGCACGGAGCGCCCGGACGGTCGTCATCGGGCGCGAGCAGGCGCCCCTCGGCGGGCGGCTGTCCCAAGGTGGTGAAGAAGTTGCCCGAGGCGGAGATGCCGCGCACGCGCTCGGGCGCGCTGCCGCCGGTGAGCGCCGCCGAGTAGGTGTCGAAGGCCGCGAGCCCGTCGAACACATGCGCGGCGTCGCGGCGCCAATCGAGGAAGTTGGCGGGGGCCACCCAGCGGGCCGGGTTGTCGGGCGAGGTCTCCCAGGCCATCACGAGTCGCTCGGGCTCGGCAAAGGGCAGGGGCCTGAGCAGCACGTGGCGCACCACCCCGAAGATGGCGGTCGTGGCGCCCACCCCGAGGCCGATGGAAAGAATGGCCGCGGCGGCGAGCGCCGGCGCGCGCTTCCACTGGCGGAACCCGAGCAGCAACTCACGCATGGCGTGTCCCTCGCGCATTCGACGGAGGCCAGCCCGTGGCGGTTAGCTGCCGGCGGGTTAGAATCTGAACGACATGTCCAGCCGAGACTCATTCGCTACGCGGACGGCCCTGAAGACGGGCGACCGCACGCTCAACTACTTCAGCCTGCCGGCCCTGGCCAAGGCGTTCCCGTCGGTCGAGCGCCTGCCGTTCTCGCTCAAGATCCTGCTCGAGAACCTGCTGCGCCGCGAAGACGAGGCCTTCGTGAAGGCGGGCGATATTCGCGCCCTGGCCGGATGGAATCCGGCGGCGAAGAACCCCGACCAGGAAATCTCGTTCATGCCGGCCCGGGTCATCCTGCAGGACTTCACCGGCGTGCCGTGCGTGGTCGACCTGGCGGCCATGCGCGACGGCATCGTGGCCCTCGGCGGCGACCCGACACGGGTGAATCCGCTGCAGCCCGTGGAACTCGTCATCGACCATTCGGTGCAGGTCGATCACTTCGCCACGGCCAACGCGCTCGGCCTGAACGCCGACCTCGAGTACCAGCGCAACCGCGAACGCTACGTGTTCCTGCGCTGGGGCCAGGACGCGTTCCGCAACTTCCGCGTGGTGCCGCCCGAAACCGGCATCGTGCACCAGGTGAACATCGAATACCTGGCGCGCGTGGTGGTGGCCGACGACGGCACGGCGTATCCCGACACGTGCTTCGGCACCGACTCGCACACCACGATGGTGAACGGACTCGGCGTCGTGGGCTGGGGGGTGGGCGGCATCGAGGCCGAAGCCGCCATGCTGGGCCAGCCGAGCTCGATGCTGATTCCCCCGGTGGTCGGGTGCCGGCTGTCGGGCAAGCTGCCCGAGGGCGCCACCGCCACCGACCTCGTGCTCACCATCACCGAGGCGCTGCGCAAGCACAAGGTGGTGGGCAAGTTCGTGGAGTTCTACGGCCCCGGCCTGGGACATCTCACGATTGCCGACCGGGTCACGCTCGGCAACATGTGTCCCGAGTACGGCGCCACTGTGGCCATCTTCCCGATCGACGAGCTGACGCTCGACTACCTGCGGCTCACCGGCCGCGACGCCGCGCAGGTGGCGCTCGTCGAGGCCTACGCCAAGGCGCAGGGCCTCTTCCGCACCGACGCCACGCCGGATGCGGTCTATTCGGAGACGCTCGAGATCGATGTCACCGCCATCGTGCCGAGCCTGGCCGGGCCGCGGCGTCCGCAGGACCGCGTGCCGCTCACCAACGCGAAGCTGTCGTTCGCCAGCACGCTCGACGAGTTGAAGAAGGGCGTGAAGATGGCGCCATCGGCGGGCCCTTCGACAGGCTCAGGGCAGGCGGCGGTCGCTGCACCGACGCAGCTCGAACACGGCTCGGTCGTGATCGCCGCCATCACGAGCTGCACCAACACCTCGAATCCCGGCGTGATGATTGGCGCGGGACTCGTGGCCAAGAAGGCCGCCGCGCGTGGGCTGACGCGCAAGCCGTGGGTGAAGACGTCGCTCGCGCCGGGCTCGAAGGTGGTCACCGAATACCTGCGGGCCGCTGGCCTCGACACCTACCTCGACCAGATCGGCTTCAACCTCGTCGGCTACGGCTGCACGACCTGCATCGGCAACTCGGGCCCGCTGCCCGACGAGATCTCGGCCGAGATCCGCGAGCGCGGCCTGGTGGTGTCGTCGGTGCTCTCGGGCAATCGCAACTTCGAGGGCCGCATCCAGCAGGACGTGCGCGCCAACTACCTGGCCTCGCCGCCGCTGGTCGTGGCCTACGCGCTGGCCGGGTCGATGAACATCGACCTCACGACCGAGCCGCTCGGCACGGGTGCCGACGGCGTGCCGGTGTTCCTCAAGGACATCTGGCCGACCGACAAGGAAATCGCCGACGCCATGCGCTCGAGCGTCACGTCGGCGGCCTTCACGTCGCAGTACGCCCACGTGTTCGAAGGCGACGCGCGCTGGCGCGCGCTGCCGGTGCCCACCGGCAACCGCTTCGAGTGGGAAGCGGATTCCACCTACATCCGCCGGCCGCCGTTTCTCGAAGGCCTGTCGATGCAGCCGGCGCCGCTTGCCGACATCAGCGGCGCGCGCGTGCTGGCCGTGCTCGGCGACAGCATCACCACCGACCACATCTCGCCGGCCGGCAACATCAAGGCCGACAGCCCGGCGGGGCAGTATCTGATCGCGCACGGCGTGGTCCCGAAGGACTTCAACTCCTACGGCGCGCGGCGCGGCAATCACGAGGTGATGATGCGCGGCACCTTCGCCAACACCCGCATCAAGAACCAGCTCGTGCCCGGCGTGGAAGGCGGCGTGACCGCGTATCTGCCGGCCGGCGACGTGATGTCGATCTACGACGCGGCGATGAACTACCAGGCCGCCGGCACGCCGCTCTTCGTGCTGGCCGGCAAGGAATACGGCTCGGGCTCGTCGCGCGACTGGGCGGCCAAGGGCACGATGCTGCTGGGCGTGAAGGCGGTCGTGGCCGAGAGCTACGAGCGCATTCACCGCAGCAACCTGGTGAACATGGGCGTGTTGCCGCTGCAGTTCCTCGACGGCGAATCGGCGGCCTCGCTCGGCCTCACCGGTCGCGAAACCTACGCCCTCACCGGCGCGGGTGCGGGGTTGAAGGCGCGCACGCAGGTGACCGTTACGGCCACGGCGGATGACGGCAGCACGAAGTCGTTCCAGGCCATGTGCCGCATCGACACGCCGGAAGAGCTGACGGCCTTCAGCCACGGCGGCATCCTGCCCTACGTGCTGCGGCAGCTCGTGGCGCGCACCTCGTAGCGCGTGCCCGAGTGCATCTCCGCCCGTCGTGACCTGGCGGTGAGGTGGTGCTGACGCCGTCGGCGATCAAGGCGCAGGCGCGAACGTTGGGGTTCGACCTGTGCGGCATCGCGCCCGCCACTGGCATGCCGGAGCTGTCGCGGATCCACGACTGGATCGCGCGCGGCCACCACGGCGAGATGCGCTATCTCGAACGGTCGGCCGCGGTGCGGGCCGACGTCACGACGTTCCTGCCGGGGGCGCGCTCGGTGGTGATGACGGCCACCAACTACTTCACCGGCCCCGACCCCACGCCGGCGCCGTCCGCCTCGGTGGCGCGCTATGCGCGCGGGCAGGACTACCACCTCGTCTTGCAGCAGCGGCTCGAGGCGCTGCTGGAGTGGATGCGCGAGGCCACCGAGCAGCCCTTCGATGCGGCGGTGTTCGTGGACAAGCACTGGGTGCAGGAGCGCGTCGTCGCCGCCTACGCCGGGCTCGGCTGGATCGGCAAGCACTCGCTGCTCATCAACCCCGAGATCGGCTCGTGGATGCTGTTGGCCGGCATCGCCACGACGTTGCCGCTTCCCCCTGACGCACTCGTCGCCGACCACTGCGGCGCCTGCACGTTGTGCATCGACGCGTGCCCTACCGGCGCCATCGTGGGGGAGCGCGAGGTGGACGCGCGCACGTGCATCAGCTACCTGACCATCGAGAAGGGCGGCGTGCTCGACGACGCGGAGAAGGCGGCGGTGGCCGGCCACGTCTTCGGCTGTGATGTCTGTCAGGACGTCTGTCCGTGGAACCTGGCGCCCGCGGTGAGCCGCGATCCGGCGTGGCAGCCGCGCGGCACGCGCGAGGCGCCTGATCCGGCGGCGCTCTGGCGCCGGCCCGACGATCGCCTGCATGATTTCGTGGCCGGCAGTGCGCTCACGCACGCACCGCTGGCCCAACTGCGGCGCAACCTCGCGCTGGCGATGGGCGCGTCAGGCGACGGCGCGGCCATCGCCGCCCTCGACCATGCGGGTGGCGGGGTTAAGAACGCCGCGTTCAGCGCGGAGGCGGCCAGCGTGCAGGATGCCGTTGCGTGGGCGTTGACGCAGCGGGGATAATCGCCGCCGATGGGCGAGGGGCCAGCGCTGGTGGTGACGTCCGTCGCGTGAAAAGGAGCCGGCCATGGTGTCCGCGAACGAGATCGACGCGCTCTACGAAGCCACGCTGGCACCGCGCCTGACGGCGCTCGAGTCGCTTCGGCTCGACGTGCGCGGCTACCTGATCCGGGCCGGCCTGCTCGTGGGCGTACCGGCGGTGTTGTTGTTGGCCAACGACCTCGTGGCTCTGGCCCTGCCCGAGGGCTTCGGCTGGCTCGCCATGGCCGTGCCCCTGGTCGGCGTCGTCGCGGCCGTGCTCGTGGCGATCACCAGGTACCTGCTGCCAGCGTCCGCGGCATCGGCGAACTACCGCTCGCGGTTCAAGCACGAAGTGGCTGCCGAGGTCTTCAAGATCGTGTGCCCCACGGCGGCCTACGCGCCCTTCGAGGGCATTGCCAAGGAGGTCGTCGATGAGCCCGGGCTCTTCAATGCGCGCGGCGAACACACGTCCGACGATCGCGTGCGGGGGGTCATCGGCCAGACGCCCTTCGAGGCGGCGGACGTCAGCCGGAGCTACGCCACCGGCGGCAAGAACAGCACCACCGTGGTGGTGTTCCGGGGGCTCTTCTTCCATCTCGACTTCAACAAGCAGTTGAAAGCCACGACCCTGGTCGATCCCAGCGGCGCGCGTAGCAGCACCATCGGCGACCGCTCGGCGCTGATCGCCGTGGCGCTCGAGAACCCGGTGTTCAACGAGCGGTTCCGCGTGTGGACGAGCGACGAGGTGGAAGCCCGCTACATCCTCACGCCGTCGATGATGGAGCGCATCCTGGCGCTCTCGGCGCTCACGCAGAAGCCGGTGCACCTGGCCTTCAAGAACAACCGCGCGTTCCTTGGTGTGAACTACGGCCGGGCGTTGTTCGAGCCAGGCATTCGCGACAGCACCTCTGCGGCGGCCGTGCACGAGATGGCGGCGCAATTCAGCCTGGCCGAGGGCATCGTCGAAGAACTCGACCTCAACACCCGCATCTGGACCAAGGGCGTTGACGAGCTGCACCACGCGCCCGACGCCGCGCAGCCCCTTGCCGCGCTCGACCAGGCCGCCCGGGAGGGCACGCTGTCCCCCGAAGCGATCTGGGCCGCGGGGTTGCAGGCACTGTCCGAGACCCACGCCGCCGCCGACGCCGGGGCGGTTCGCCCGACCTCGACATCGATCACGATCGACCGCTCAGGGGAGGTCCTCACCGTGCGTTATGGCCGCACGCTGAGGGTGGTCATCCAGTTCGGGTTGTGGGGCGTGACGCTGGCCGTGGCCCTGGCCGCGGCACGGCTGCTGCCCGTTCATCTCCGCCGGCCGGAACTGGCGCCGCTCGTCGGGTGGATCCCGCCCATCCCGTACGCGTCGACCTTGGTGCCATCGGAACCGCTGGTCTGGTTTCTGGTGTCGTTGGTGTTGTCGTTGGTGTTCCTGGTGTTGTGGGCGTTGGCCGTGCGTCGCGTCGATATCGCGCCCGACGCCGTGCGGGTCTGGCGCGGGCTGCGGCCGCTGCCGCGCGTTTATCCACGGCCGCCCTACGGCATGATCACCCAGTCGAACGACACCCTCTACGTGTGCAAGACCGACGCGCTCAGTCTGTTCCAGGCGTCGCTGTCGACCATGCTGCCGAAGGAAGAGGCCGCGTGGGTGGCCGCCGAGATGCGGCGGGCGATGCGCGACACCGCCCGTTGAGCGCTCGCCGGCGCAGCTCGAGCAGTCGACGATCGTGCCGCGGTCATCCGGACGGATGAAGGGGCGCAGCCAGCAGCCAGTCAGGCGCGAGTGGTCGTCGAGCGTCACGCGGCGCGGCGCGTCTGCGCGTGCGCGCCGGCCGCGGCCAGGAGCACGGGCACGGCGCTGGCGAGACGGGGAAGGGTCATCCGCGCACTGTAGCCCTGGGGTAGGATGGACTCATGCCCGACCGCGAGGCGACGATGACGCCCATGCTGCTGATTTCGATGCCGCAGCTGGCAGACCCGAATTTCTCGCGCACCGTGGTGCTGTTGTGCGAGTACGGCACCGAGGGCGCCTTCGGCCTGATCGTCAACCGGCGCATGCCGCAGCCGGCCCACGAGATGGTGCAGACCGTTCCCGAACTCACGATTCGCGAGGACGTGCACCTGTTTACCGGCGGTCCGGTGGAGCCCATGCGTGCGTGGGTGCTGACCTCGCGCGCCACGCTCGACGTCGACGCCACCGAGGTGGCTGACGGCGTGTTCCTCTCGGCGTCGCCCTCGGCCATCCGCACGGCCCTCCAGTCGCCCCCGGGGCAAGACATGAAGGTGCTCGTCGGCTACGCGGGCTGGTCGGCCGGGCAGCTCGACGAGGAACTCGCGCAGTCGTCGTGGCTGCTGGCGCCGGTGGGTGCCGACCTCATCTTCGGCAGCGCGCCCTCGCAGATGTGGGACCAGGCGATTCACCGTCTTGGCGCCGATCCCGCGCACCTGCTCGGCAGTCCGGGCGTGCATTAGTCCATGCACCGAGTCGTCCCCTCATTCGCCACGGCAGATTCATCATGTCCAGTTCCCAGCGTGTCTTGTTCGCCGGAGTGTTCGTCGTGGGTCTGACTGCGTGCGGCGACGGAGATGCTCCTCCGAGCGGCGCGGCACCGTCGGCGGCCGCGCCCGAACGCGTCGACCCGGCGGTGGCCGCGCTGGCCACGCAGTCGGCACGGTTTGCCCCGACCGACTTGTCGGCGGATGTGTCGGCGCTGCCCGAAACGGAGCGCCGCGCGCTCGCGCACATGGTGCGGGCGGCCCAGGTGATGGACGCGCTCTTCCTGCGGCAAGTGTGGGCGGGCAACGAGGCGATGCTCTCGTCGCTCGTCACCGACGACACGCCGCTCGGCCGGGCGCGGCTCGGCTACTTCCTGGTGAACAAGGGGCCATGGTCGCGTCTCGACCACAACGCGCCGTTCGTGCCCGGCGCGCCGGCCAAGCCGGCGCCAGCGAACTTCTATCCCGCAGATGCCACGAAGGCAGAGGTGGAGCAGTGGCTGGGGGGGCTCGCCGGTCCGGCGCGGCAGGCAGCCACTGGCTTCTTCACCACCATTCGCCGCGGCGCCAACCGGCAATTGATGGCCGTGCCCTACAACGTGGAATACCAGGGCGAACTCGCGGTGGCGGCTGGCCACCTGCGCGCCGCGGCCGCGGCCACGGCGCAGCCGACGCTGAAGGCCTTCCTCGAGGCGCGCGCGGCGGCGTTCCTGTCGAATGACTACTACGACAGCGACGTGAAGTGGATGGAGCTCGACGCGTCCATCGAGCCCACGATCGGGCCCTACGAGGTCTACGAGGACGAGTGGTTCAACTACAAGGCCGCGTTCGAGGCGTTCGTCACGATCAAGGACCAGGCCGAATCGGCCAAGCTGCAGCAGTTCGCCGGCGCGCTGCAGGAGATCGAGGACCATCTGCCGATTGACGCCAAGTACCGCAATCCCGCGCTCGGTGCCCTGGCGCCGATTGCCGTCGTGAACACGGTGTTCTCGGCCGGTGACGCCAACCGCGGCGTGCAGACCGCCGCCTTCAACCTGCCGAACGACGAACGGGTCATCGCCGCCAAGGGCAGCAAGCGGGTGATGCTGAAGAACAACCAGCAGGCGAAATTCGACCAGGTACTGCTGCCCATCGCCCAAGTGGCCCTGGCACCGGCCGATCGCGGCAACGTGGCCTTCGACGCCTTCTTCACGCACATCCTGATGCACGAACTGGTGCACGGGCTGGGGCCGCACAACATCACCGTGGGCGGCCGCGCCACCACCGTGCGCCAGGAACTGAAAGACACCTACAGCGCGATCGAGGAAGCGAAGGCCGACGCGGCCGGGCTCTTCGCGCTGCAGTATCTGGTCGATCAAGGCACGTTGCCCAAGGCCATGGAACGCACCATGTACACCACGTTCCTGGCGTCGGCGTTCCGGTCGATTCGTTTCGGCATCAACGAGGCGCACGGCCGCGGGCAGGCCGTGCAGCTCAACTACCTGCTCGACAAGGGCGCGTTCACGGTGAGCGCCGACGGCACGTTTGCCGTCGACAGCGGCGCGATTCGCGACGCCGTCACGGCCCTGACCCGCGATCTGCTGATGATCGAAGCCGAAGGCAACTACGCCGGCGCGAAGGCGCTGCTCGAGTCGTTGGGGGTGGTGCGGCCGAGCACCAAGGCCGTGTTCGATCGGCTCACGAACGTGCCGGTCGACATCGCGCCCCGCTTCACGTCGGCGGCCGCGCTGCTGGCGGCCTACTGATCGCCGCGGCCGCCGTCAGCGGCCCGTGACGACCAGCGTGGGCAGGTCGGCCTCGCACATGACGCGATAGGCCACGGCACCGAGCCGGTGTTCGCCGCCCCCACGCGACACCACGAGCAGGCCGGCCGCCCGGTCGCGCGTGATCGCGGCAATCACAGCCGGCACGGCCCCGCGCCGCACATCCACCTGCGCGGCTGGCGTGACGTCGAGCGAGCTGGCCAGTTCCTGCACCTGCGCGCGTGCCGTCTCGACCGACTCCACGGGCACCGGGCTGCCGGCAAACGGCCACCAGGCGGGGGCTGGCGCTTCCTGGCACACATGGGCCAGCACCAGCGGTGCGGCACAGGCCGTGGCCCACGCCGCGGCGGCGGTGCTGACCGCGCCGTCGAGCGGATCGAGCGCCACGGCAGCCACCACGCTGGCGAGCGCGAAGCGCGTGACGCCGTCCTGCACGGTGACGCACTCCGGCGCATAGGCCGGCACGGCAAGCACCGGCACGCGTGTGGTGCGGAGGACGCGTTCGGTCGTGGACCCGAACATCAACTTGCTCGTGCCGCCGAGTCCCTGCGTGCCCATCACGATCAAATCGGCACTGGCGCGCACCGCCGCCAGCAGGATCTCTTCGGCGGGTGGTCCCGTGGCCACGTCGATGGCGGGCAACACGCGTGTGGTGTGCGCCGGCACGCGGCCGAGCAACTCGAGCAGCGCTGCCTCGCCCTGATCGCGCAGCGTGTCGGCGTATCCCGCCGCCGCCGCGGCCTCGACCAGCAGCGTGTCGTTCACCGTCACGACCGTGAGACGCGCGTGCCACGCCCCCGCCAGGGCCACGGCGTGGCGCAGCGCCCGCTCGGAGTGCGCAGAGAAGTCGACCGGGCAGAGGATGGAGGTCGGCAGGGCCATGGCAGCCGGAGCGGGCAACTTAACGCGTGGTCGGGGCGGCGCCGACCTGGATGGCCTTGGCCGAGAGCGGCGCCTTGCCGTTGCCGATGTTGACGACCACCCGGTCGCCGACCTTCAGGTCGGCCGCGCCGAGGGTCTTCTTGCCGCGGGTGATCTTGGTGGTGGCCACGATGGCCACGGTCGAGACCGCGCCGTCCTTGGTGGCGCGCACCACGATCCGTTCAGCCGTCACTTCGGTCAGCGTGCCGAGCAGTTTGTGATCGTGGCCCTCGTGGGCGAGGCCGGGCGTGACGGCGGCGGCGACGAGCGTGACGGCCAGGACGAAGGTGCGGCGATTCATGGCAACTCCTCGAGTCAGGGGCGGTGTGCGTGCCCAGGCGTTGGTTCAGGCAGGTCCAGTGTACCAGACAGGAAGCGGCGTTCCTCTTCGAGCGCCTGCCACTCGCTGCGGCCGCGCGGGTTGAGATCTTCCATCTCGGTGATCTCGTCCTCGGTGAGGGCGGGCAGGCGGCGGATGAACTGCACGAGGTGCCAGGAGGCCTGTTCGCCTTCGGGCGTGCCCGTGCCCCACGCCGGCATGCCGGTGACCTTCACGCCGTGTTCGATGAGATAGAAGAGCTCGCCGTCGCTCAGGTCCTGTGTGGCGGCCAGGCGCATGTCTGGCGCTTTGGGATAGAGCCCCTGGCCCATGGCGGTGAGGCCTGAGCCGTCGTTGCCGTGGCAGCTCGCACAGTGATCGGCCCAGTGCGCCATGCCTTCCTGAAGCGTGGCCGGCGTGCTGGGTTCCGGGCTGACCCGGGCGCGAGCACTGGCCGGCACCAGCCAGTGGCGCGCGGCCCGCGACACGCGGGTCTCGACCGGACCGGGCGTGGCCCTGGCGCTCAGACCCTGGCTGGCGAACCACGTGGCACCGGCCACGGTGGTCAGCCCCACCACCGCCATCAGATGCCAGGCGACTTTCAGGATGCGCACGACGGGCCTAGTTGACCGAGCAGGAGCCCGGACCGTCGGGATGTCCACACGACCCGCACGGGCCCATCGCCGCGGGGGCGCGGCCGCCGCGTCCGTCGGCGCCCACGGCGAACACCGACAACTGCTTCTCGAGCTTGTCGCCGTGGCAGGCCGGGCACGCGAACGTGGTGCTCTCGCGGACGAGCAGCTCGAAGCCGTGATGGCATTCCTGGCAGCGGTATTCGTAGAGCGGCATGGGGGAACAGGATACCGCAGGGACTAGGGACTAGGGACTAGGGACTGGGGGCTGGGGACTAGGGACTGGGGGCTGGGGCAGGCGGCAGTCACGCTGCGCGTCCTGTGTCTAGTTCGGAATTGCCTGAAGACGTTTGGACGCCTTGACACTTGCATGCGGCATCGTCACGCTGCCTTGGCACGCCCCAGCCCCCAGCCCCCAGCCCCCAGTCCCTAGTCCCCAGTCCCCAGTCCCCAGTCCCTAGCCATGATCGTAGCCGCCGTCATCCCCGCGCCGCACCAGCCCGTTGAACTGCGTGAGTTCCCCGAACCCGAGCTCGCGCCCGGCGGCATGTTGCTGCGCACGGAGTTCTCCGAGGTGTGCGGCACCGACGTGCACCTGTGGCATGGCCGGCTCGCGGGCGTGCCGTATCCGCTGATCCCTGGCCACGTGTCGATCGGGCACGCCGAGAAGATCCGCGGCGAGGTGATTGGTGGCGACGGACAACGACTGCGCGAGGGCGACCGCGTGGTGTTCTACGACGTGCACCGCGCGTGCGGGCGGTGCTACGCCTGCGCCGTGAGCGGCACGCCCACCAAGTGTCCCTCGCGCCGGGTCTACGGCATCACCGATGGCGCCGCCGACGGCCTGTTCGGCGGCTGGAGCGAAGCGATCTATCTGGAGCCGGGCGTGGTGGCGGCGCGGTTGCCCGATCACGTGCGCTCGGAGGACTACATCGGCGGCGGCTGCGGCCTGATCACCGCCGTGCATGCCATCGACCGCGCGGCACTGCGGCTCACCGATGCGGTGCTCGTGCAGGGCACGGGCGCGGTGGGCCTCAGCATCGTGGCGCTGGCCCGGCTGTCGGGCGCGGGCGTCGTCATCGCGATTGGCGCACCGGGCGATCGCCTGGATCTGGCGCGGCGCATGGGTGCCGATGTGACGCTTGACGTCACGGCCACGTCGCTCGCCGAGCGGCTCGAGCGCGTGCGCGGACTCACCGGGGGCCGCGGCGTGGACGTGGCCATCGAGGCCTCGGGCGCGCCGGGGGCGGTCGAGGAAGCGCCCTCGCTCATTCGCGACGGCGGCCGCTACGTGATTGCCGGTCACTACACCGACGCCGGCCCGAGCGCCATCAACGCGCACCAGCACATCAACAAGAAGCACCTCGAGATTCGCGGCTGCTGGGGCAGCGAAGCGGGGCACTTCCTGCGCGCCGTGCAGGTGCTCGACCGCCATGCGTCGGCCGTCCCGTTCCGCGACATCGGGGCGCGAATCTACGCGCTGGACGAACTCAACGAGGCGCTGGCGGATGCGGCGGCCTACCGCATTCCGAAGGCCCTGGTGGCGCCGCAGCGCCGGCGAGCTGGAGCGTAGGTCGGCGGCGTAGCGTTTGCATGGTTTGGCGGGATGCCGCAGTTCCATCGGGCCGAACCGTCACACAATGAAGACGTGAGGCCAGAGACGCCCATTCCGCAGAGGACATCCCGGCGGCCGCCGTCATCGTGGCGCCTGGGCGTCATGCTGCTGACGCTGGTGCTGACGGCCCAGTCCGCGGGCATCCGCGCCGAGGCGTCCGCAACGCTCGACGATGCCTTCGCGCGCGAGTCGGCCGACGGCCGGCGGTGGGAGATCGGCAACGACGTCTTCACCTACGCGCTCGGCCTCAACGCTTCGGGCGAACTCGAAGTGCGCGGACTGGCGCGCGCCGGCCACGACAGCGTCGTCACGACCGGCGGCAGTGACGCATCGTTCGTGGTCGACGACGACCGCGGCGCCTTCGGCGATCGACGCTTCCGCTACCTGGGCGCTGAAGCGGCCGTGATCGACGGCCGGGTGGTGCTTACGCTCGGCTTCGCCTTGCGCGACCGTCCGGTGGTCGTGGAGCGCCGCTACGCGGTGGTGCCGGGCGCGCCCGTGATCGAGATGTGGACGTCGGTGGACGCTGAGCAAGACACCACGCTGCGCGACCTGAGCAGCATGACGCTCGAACTCACCGCGGCGCGCGAGCTCTGGTTCCATCGCGGTCTCGAGACCGGCGACGGTGAAGGCGGGCCGTTCTCGCGCCGCACGGCGCGGCTCGACGAGGGCCAGCACGTGGAGTTCGGCAGCCCGGTGTTGTCGTCACAGGAACACCTGCCGTGGTTCGGCCTGACTGGCGGCGACGGACGGGTGTTTGCCGGCATCGCGTGGTCGGGTGCGTGGCGGGTGCTGCTCGACGGCACGGCCGCGGGCACGCGGCTCGATCTCGGGCTGCGCGACATGTCGGTTGTGGCGCATCCCGGCCAGCGCGTGGAATACCCGCACGCGTTTCTCGGCATCACCGACGATCGCACCGGCGCCGAAAGCGCGGCGTTCGCCCGGTGGATCGCCGGCCGTCGCAACCAGCGCCCCTTCCCGGCGCTCGCCACCTACAACTCCTGGTTCGCCTTCGGCACCTACATCGACGACGGGCTGATGCGCCGGCAGATGGACGGCTTTGCCGACGTCGGCGGCGAGCTGTTCGAACTGGATGCCGGGTGGTATCCGCCGCATCAATGCCGCTGACCGCTTCGACTTCACGGCCGGCCTGGGCTCGTGGCAGCTCGATCGCAGCCGGTTTCCGCGCGGTCTTGGCGCGCTCTCCGATCACGCGCACGCGCGCGGCCTGAAGTTCGGTGTGTGGGTCGAGCCCGAGCGCATCGATCTCGCCACCGTGGGGCGGCCAGACCTGGCGCGCGAGTCGTTCCTCGCCACCCGCGACGGCAGCTACCAGCCGGGGCGTCCCAATAGCGAGGCCCGTGAAGGGCAGATCTGTCTGGCCGACGAAGGGGCCTGGCAATGGGTGCGTGACCGGATGTTCGCGTTCCTCGACGAGGCGCGCCCCGACTACCTGAAGATCGATCTGAACGGTTATCTCGTGTGCACCCGCACCGACCACGGGCACCCGCGCCGACGGCGGCAACTTCGCGCACACCCGGGGTTACTACCGCATGCTCACGGCGCTGCGTGAGCGGTATCCAGCGATATGGCTCGAGAATGTCTCGGGCGGCGCGCGCCGGCTCGACGCCGAACTGCTCACCCGCACCGATGCCCACTGGATGGACGACCGCACGGCGCCGGCCGCGCGCGTGCGCCACCACCTCGAGCTGCTGACCGGGCTGCTGCCGCCCTCGGCGCTGCTGTCGTATCTGCTGCCCCACGGCGACGAGCCGCTGCCCGGCGGCGACGATCTGCCCTTGCTCGCGCGCAGCCGCATGCCCGGCGTGATGGGCCTCACGGTGGATTTCCGTAACCTCGACTCGGCGCGACTACGACCAACTCGCTGCCCAGATCGCCGACTACAAGGCGTTGCGCGCGCTGCGCGGGTCGGCGTTTGCCGTGACGCTCACGGAGGCGGTTGGCGTCGACGGCGGCGGGCCGGAGTGGGACGTGCTGCAGGAGGTGAATCCCGTCTCGGGCGTTGCCACGGTGTTTGCCTTCCGCAACCCGCGCGGCGGCCGCAGCGTGCACGTCACCCTGCAGCAGCTGCGCGCCGGCGCCACCTATCGCATCCGGTCACTCGACCGGGGTGCGGTGGGGCAGGCCTCGGCCGACGATCTCATGACGCGCGGCTTCGACATCGACGCCTCGTCGCGCTCGGCGTCGCAGGTCTTCGTGTTCGAGCCGCAGTAGAATCCGGGCGGTGTCCGCCCCTTCTACGACGTCGCCGTGGACGGCCGCCGATGCGCGTGCCGTCACGCAGCTGATGCTGCTGGCCGTGGCCCTGCGCGTGGTCACGGCCCTCGTGGCCTATGCCGCCAATGCGAGCTTGCCGCTCGCGCGGCCCGAGCAATTCACGGTGCTCGCCGACACGCATCACTTCTGGGATTCGTTCGCCCGCAACGACTCGGGCTGGTACTACGGCATCGCGGCGCGCGGCTACGAATGGGTCGAGGGCGGGCGCAGCAACCTCGCGTTCTTCCCGGCCTACCCGCTGCTGATGGGCGTGCTGGGCCGCGCCCTGGGCGGCACGCAGGCCGACGTCTACTTCGCCGGCATCGTGCTCTCGTGGGTGGCGTCCATCGCCGCGATTGGCGTGGTCTACGCCGTGGCCCGGATCGACCTGCCGGCCGAGCGCGCCTGGCACGCGGCTCTGCTCACGTTCGTCTTCCCGTTCGCGTTCTTCTTCGGCGTGGTCTACGCCGAGGGGCTGTTCCTGCTGGCCCTCGCGGCGGCGATCTTCGGGCTGCGCACTCAGCGCTGGTGGCTCGGTGCGGCGGCCGGCGCGCTCATGACGGCCACGCGCGTGAACGGCGTGATGGCCGTGCCCGCCCTCGTGTGGCTGGCGTGGGTGTCGGCGCCACCGACGCGCGGCGGCCGTGTGCGCGCCCTGGCAGCCGGCGCCGCCACCAGTCTGGGCGCCGTCGCCTACTGCGCCTACAACTGGCGCGTCGCTGGCGACCCGTTCGAGTGGTACCACGCCATCACGCGATGGGGCTACCACCCGGGCGCCACCGCGTCGGGCAATCCGCTCGTGGCGCTGGCCACGAACCTGCTGTTACGGCCGTACGACTATCTCGTGACGGAACACGCGGCGCCGTACGACTTGCTGAACGGGCTCTTTCCCGTGGTCATGGTTGCCAGCCTGCCGTGGATCTGGCGGCGCCTGGGTACTGGTTACGCGCTGCTCGTGGCGGCCAACCTGGCGCTGCCGCTCAGTTCGGGCCAGTTCGAGGGGCTCGGCCGCTATTGCGCCGTGCTCTTCCCCTTCCAGATCTGGCTCGCGTCGGTCAGCCCGTCCAGCCGCCCGCGCGGCGATCTACGTGCTCTACGGGCTGCTCTACGTCCTGGCGCTCACGCTCTTCACCACGTTACATCCCATCTTCTGAGGCCGCTGACCGGAAGCACGGGCTGGCCCTGAGCCACGTCGAAGGGCCCGCCCTGAGCCAGTCGAAGGGCCCGCCCTGAGCCAGTCGAAGGGCCCGCCCTGAGCCAGTCGAAGGGCCCGCCCTGAGCCAGTCGAAGGGTATACTGGGAGGATGTCTGCATCACCTTCGACCACAGAGAACGTGGTCAACCCCCTCCGCCGTAACGTCGCCATCATCGCCCACGTCGACCACGGCAAGACCACGCTGGTCGACGCGATGTTCCGGCAGTCGGGCGTGTTCCGCGCCAACGAGCGCGTCACCGAACGCGCCATGGACAGCAACGAGCTCGAGCGCGAGCGCGGCATCACCATTCTCGCCAAGAACTGCGCCGTGCACTACGGCGACATCCTGATCAACATCGTCGACACGCCCGGCCACGCCGACTTCGGCGGGGAAGTGGAGCGCGTGCTGTCGATGGTCGACGGCGTGGTGCTGCTGGTCGATGCGGCCGAAGGGCCGCTGCCCGCAGACCCGCTTCGTGCTGCGCAAGGCCTTCGAACGTGGCCTGCCGCCGGTGGTCGTGATCAACAAGATCGATCGCTCGGACGCGCGCACGCAGGAAGTGCTCAACGAGGTCTACGACCTGTTCATCGACCTCGACGCCACCGAAGAGGCCATCGAGTTCCCGGTGCTCTACACCAGCGGCCGCGCCGGCACGGCCACGACCGACCTCAACGTGCCCGGCGAGAACGCTGCGGCCGCTCTTCGACGCCATCGTGAACCACGTGCCGCCGCCCAAGGGCGACCCCGACAAGCCGCTGCAGATGCTGGTCGCCAACCTCGACGCCAGCGACTACCTGGGGCGCATCGCCATCGGCCGCATCTTCCGCGGCCGCGTCAAGGTCGGCGACCCGATCACCGTGCTGAAGCTCGACGGCTCGGCGCAGCCCACCAAGGTGACCAAGCTCTTCGCCTTCGACGGCCTGAAGCGCATCGAGATCACCGACGCGCAGGCCGGCGACATCGTGTGCCTCGCCGGCATCGAAGACATCAACATCGCCGAGACCATCAGCAACCCCGAGTTCCCCGAGGCGCTGCAGACGATCGCCGTCGACGAGCCCACCGTGTCGATGATCTTCGGCGTGAACACCTCGCCGCTGGCCGGCCGCGACGGCCAGTACGTCACGTCGCGCCACCTGCGCGACCGCCTCGAGAAGGAACTGCTCGGCAACGTGTCGCTGCGGGTCGAGCCCACGGCCACGCCCGAGCAGATGAAGGTGCTGGGCCGCGGCGAGCTGCAGCTCGCCATCCTGATCGAGATGATGCGGCGCGAAGGCTACGAGGTGCAGGTCTCGCGTCCCGAGATCGTCACCAAGGACATCAACGGCGTGAAGATGGAGCCGATCGAAGACCTGGTCATCGACGTGGCCGAGGAATTCCAGGGCGCCGTGATCGCCGGCACGGGCATGCGCCGCGGCACCATGACCAAGATGGTCAATCACGGCAGCGGCCGCGTGCGCCTCGAGTTCCGCATCCCGGCGCGCGGGCTGATCGGCTTCCGCTCGCAGTTCCTCACCGAAACCAAGGGCACCGGCATGATGAACCACGTGTTCGCCGAGTGGGAGCCCTGGCACGGACCGATTCAGGCGCGGCCCACGGGCGCGATGGTGTCCGACCGGTCGGGGGTGGCCACGGCGTTTGCCATGGCCAACCTGCAGGAACGCGCCACGATGATGATCGAGCCGACCACCGAGGTCTACGAAGGGCATGATCGTCGGCGAGAACTCGCGCAACAACGACCTCGACGTGAACATCTGCAAGGAAAAGAAGCAGACGAACATGCGGGCGTCGTCGGCCGACGAGGCCATCCGCATCGTGCCGCCCCGGCTGATGGGGCTGGAGCAGGCCATCGAGTTCATCAACGACGACGAGCTCGTCGAGATCACGCCGAAGAGCATTCGCCTGCGCAAGCGGGTGCTCGAGAGCAACCGCCGTCCACGCAAGCAGGACGACAGCGAGTAGCGCCCGCTAGTTCTGACGCCGGAAGTCGGCCATCAACCGCGAGATGTGCTGCTCGCGCATCCGGTCGCGATCGTGCGGGCTGATGGGCTTGGCGCCGCGCACGACTTCACCCGGATCTTCCGGCACGATGCACGCCGCCTCGAACGACTTGACGCTGCCGAGTTCCACGGGCGCGCTGGCGCTGAAGGCGGACAAGGCGCGCCGCCACGGCCTGACGGCCGACAGACGCCGCCCGATGCTGAAGGCGGCGCTCGGTGCCACGCCGTGGTCGAGGTATGAAGAGGTTGCGGTGGTGCTCATGCCAGCCTCTATTTCAAGGGGCATGCCAAGCGGTGTGGGCCCGTTCTTCCGGCCCGTTTGATGGGTGCCCTCGCAGATAGGCGGGCTCCAGCCAGAACAAAGACGCCAGAACAATCGGTCGCTGGAGCTGCGCCGGCTTGGGCAGCCTGACATTCTCTGCGGTTGCCACGGCGCACAGGGTGCGCGTTATTTCGCAACGAGCGCGACGCGAAAGCCGATGAAGGCGCGGCGCGCACCAGGCTCAGCGGCACCGCGCGCTGACGCGCGCACGAGGCGCGCCGGATCGTTGAACGCCCCGCCGCGCATCACCCAGAGCGCGTCGGCTTCGAGGCCCGCGCGATCGTCGGCCTCGTCGTAGGGATAGGGCTGATACGGACTGCGCGTCCACTCCCACACGTTTCCGGCCATGTCGGTGAGACCGTGCGCGCACTCAGGACACGCGAGCTGCCCGGCGGGTACGGGTGCCGTGCCTTCGTAGTTCGCACGGTCGCGCCGGGGCGTGTCGCCCCACGGATAACCGCCGCCGGTCGCCGCCGCGGGCCGCCTTCTCCCACTGCGCTTCGGTGGGCAGCGTCACGCGCCATCCGGCGCGCGAGCCGCTGCGCGATCTCGGGCGCCGTCGCGGGCGACGCCTTCAGCGTGGCCTCGAGCCAGCGGCAGTAGGCGAGCGCATCGGGCCACGACACGAACGCCACGGGGTGCGCGGCCGGCGCGTCGAGCGCGCGCGCGTCCGGCTTGGCGCCGGTGGCCGCCGCGAATGCGCTGAACGCCGCCACGGTCACTTCGGTGCGACTCAGATAGAAGAGCGGCACGTCGAGTGTGCCCTCGCCCTGGGCCGCCGACCAGCGCTCGTTGTCGAAGGCCTGTGGGTCGCGTGCCGGGTCGGCGCCCATGGTCAGGGGGCCGGCCGCGATCGCCACGAATTCGGGTAACGCCCGGGCCGTGGACGGCGTCTGCGCGGCCACCGCCGGCCCGGACGGGAGGGCGCCGAGCACGAACGGGCCGAGCGCGGCCACGAGGCCCGCGACCAGGCCCGCGCCGATCCACACGCGCACGCGCTTCGCCACGGTCACCGCGAGGCCGACGCCTTCTCGCACGCGAAGGTCCAGCCGTGGCGGCAGGCGCGCGCGTACAGTTCGGGCTCTGGCGTGTCGGTCAGGTTGAGGCCACCCTCGCGCACCAGCAGACGCAGATCGAAGGCGCGCGGGTTGGCGCGAGTTGGCGCCGCCGGGTCGAGCAGGTTCACGCATCCCGCCTGGAACCGGCCTTCGCACGCGCGCGAGAAGTAGGCGAGTGCGCGGTCGCCATCGGCCGGCACGAGCCGGCCCTCGGCGTAGTGCAGGCCCAGTTCGTTGCAGGCCCAGCCGGCGTTGTCGGTGCAGTACGACCCCTCGATGCGCAGCAGGCGCTCACACGCCTGCGGGCGATCGGCCGCGCACGCCTCGACCCAGAAGGGCAGCGCGTCGCCGCGGTGCATGCCGTCGGTGCGGCCAGCCACGGTCATCACCGCGAAGAAGGCGATCCACACCGCCATGTGCACCAGGTTGCGGTGGCCGAGCGGCGGGTCGAGCCCCAGCGCGGTGACGAGCGGCCGATCGCCGATCCGCGTGACCAGGCGGTCGATCGACGGCACGAGCAGGTTGAGCAGCGGCACGCACAGCAGCTTGTCGTAGAAGGTCGGCACGCCGAGGACCCCGAGAAAGGCGTAGAGGGCGAAGACGCCCAGCCCGTAGGCCACGCCGAAGATCACGCGGCCGAGCGGCGAGCGCGGCGAGGTCGACGGGTCGGTCACGAGCAGGTGCAGGCCGAGGAAGACCGCCGACGGAATCTCGGTGTCGATGAAGTAGGGCACGCCGGTGACGGCGCCGTAGAGCGCGCTCACGCCGAAGAGCGTGGCGGCCGCCGAGGCGGTGACGTAGGTGGTGGAGAAGAAGTACATCACCACCAGGCCGACCAGGAAGAGCACGAGGTAGATGCGCGGGCCCAGGCCGAAGGTGGTGTTGATCTCCTGCGCCCAGGTCACCGACGTCGTGCCGGTCACAATCAGCACGAGCGAGAAGAGCGCCAGCGCGAAGGCCGACGGGTTGAAGATGTGCGTGCGGCGGCCGTCGCGTTCCCACTGGAGGAAGGCCTTGCCCAGGAAGCCGACCGCGATGAGCAGGAACTGGAAGGCGAACCAGTCGTCGCGGAACCAGAGGAACAGGTTGGTGCTGAAGACGATGGGGAACGGACCGAAGCCCATGCCGTACGGCGGCGGCGCGACCACGCGAGCAGGATGTCGAAGGCGTAGGCGAAGAGCACCTGCGCGAACAGCAGCGGAAAGTAGGGGTAGACCGGCGCGAAGTAGTAGCCCCAGTAACCGTAGACGCTGAGGTGGCAGCACATCTGGATGTAGTGCTGCGGCCGGGGCGGGGTGCTCACGAAGCCGGGCAGGGCGCCCCTCGCGCGCAGGGCCAGCACGGCCTGCCACACGAGCAGGCCGGCGCCCGCCGCCCAGAAGGCCGCGCTCAGTCGCGCGTTGCCCTGCACGCGAGGCAGGAGCGACGCGGCCAGCAGCCCGAGCGTGAAGGCGAAGGGCACGGCCAGCCCGGCCCACGACCGCGGACGATCGACGGCGTTGGAACCGTGGGGAGGGGGCGGCGCAGGCTTCCGGCGGGAGGGGGCGGACATGCTTCGGAACGAGTGACCTTCCGCTTGTACACGCCCGTCCTGCCCGGGTTGACAACCACCATGCCGTGGCAGCATTCTGGGCCGCGCCGTAGGACTCTTTGAGCGGCGCATTTTACGGAGTACAGGTGCCCATGAAGATTGCAGAACGCTCGACGCTGGACGTCCCACGCACTGATCGGTGCGGCGGCCGTGATGACCACGCTCGTGGTCGCCAGCCTGCCAGGTGGTGCCCAGCAGAAGGGTGATTGGACCTCGATCACCGGCGGCGACACGTCCACGCGCTACTCGCCGCTCGACCAGATCAACGCCGCGAACTTCAACAACCTGAAGCTGGCCTGGGAATGGAAGGGCACCGACGTGGCGCCCGGCGTCGAGATCGGCGAGATCAACGCGCGCGGTCTGCCGATCTACGTCGAGGGCATGCTCATCACCGTGTCGGGCCCGCGCCGCACCGTGGTGTCGATGGACCCGGCCACCGGCAAGACGCTGTGGACGTTCCAGGAACCGACCACCCCGCGTCACGACTACTCGATGCGGTCGAACCACGGCAAGGGCGTGGCGTTCACCAAGATCAACGGCAAGAGCGTCGTGATCGTCACCACGCCGGGCTTCTTCGTGCATGCGCTCGACGCCAAGACCGGCAAGCCGATCGAAGGCTGGGGCGAGGCCGTGCCCGTGGCCGGCTTCGGCAAGTCGGGTTCGGTCGACATGCTCAAGGACCTGATTGCCGACTGGCAGCCCTGGAAGCAGACCGAGCAGAAGTACGACGCCACCAAGGGCCTGCCGCTCGAACTCGGCTACATCACCACCTCGTCGCCGCCGATCATCGTCAACGACGTGCTCGTGGTCGGCAACTCGGCCGAGCAGGGTTACAACCAGACGCGCGTCGAGAACGTGCCTGGCGACATCCTCGGCTACGACGTCAAGACCGGCAAGTTCCTGTGGAAGTTCCACGTCATCCCGCGGCCGGGCGAGTTCGGCCACGACACGTGGGAGAACGACGCGTGGCGCTGGACCGGCGACGTGTCGTCGTGGGCGCCGATGTCGGCCGACCCGGCGCGCGGCCTGGTCTACATCCCGACCAACGGCGCGACCATCGACTACTTCGGCGGCTTCCGCCCGGGCGACAACCTGTTCAGCACCAGCCTGATTGCCCTCGACGTGAAGACCGGCAAGCGGGTGTGGCACCAGCAGCTCATCAAACACGACATCTGGAACTACGACCTGCCGACCGCGCCGATCCTGCTCGACGTCAACGTCGGCGGCCGGCGCGTGCCGGGCGTGTTCCAGATCACCAAGCAGTCGTGGGTCTACTCCTACAACCGCCTCACCGGCGAGCCGATCTGGCCGATCGAGATGCGGCCGGCGCCGCAGTCGAAGGTGCCCACCGAGAAGCTCTCGAAGGTGCAGCCCTATGTGACCAAGCCGGCGCCCTACGACTTCCAGGGGCGCAAGGAATCGGACGTCATCGACTACACGCCCGAGGTCAAGAAGCTCGCCCTCGAGCGCGTGCAGAAGCTCGACCTGCTGGCCGACCTCTTCGAACCGCCGCGCCACCGCGGCAACGCGGAGGGCAAGGGCCCGGCCAACATCTGCCCCGGCGGCAACGGCGGCGCCAACATCACCGGACCGCCGGCGGCCGACCCGGTCGACGGGATCATCTTCGTGACCTCGTACGACGGCTGCTCGCCGACGCTGCTGCAGCCCGCCAGTGAGCGGGACAACGACAAGATGACCGGCAAGACGCTGGCTGCCTGGGTGCCGCTGCGCGGCGGCAAGCCGCCCGCTCCGCCGATGGAGAACGACCCGCTGCGCGGCTTCCCGTCGCTCTTCAAGGGCCCGGTGGGCCGGATCGTCGCCATCGACATGAACACCGGCGAACACCTGTGGATGATTCCCCACGGCGACACGCCGACGCGCGACCAGGAGGCGTTCCGCGCCCAGCCGCTCATGAAGGGCGTCACCTTCGATCCCAACGTCGGACGTCGCGGCCAGGCCGCGATGGCCGCGACCTCGACCCTGCTGCTTGCCACCGGACAGACGGCCGACAACAAGCCGGCCCTGTTCGGCATCGACAAGAAGACCGGCAAGCGCGTCGGCTCGGTCGAGACGCCGCGCGTCGGCGGCTACGGCCTGATGACCTACCTGCACCAGGGCAAGCAGTACGTCATCATTCCGGTGAGCGGCGGCTACTCGGCCATGGCGCTGCCGTAGCACCAGCGTTTCCGGCCGCCTTCGGGCGGACCCTATCCACGGGCCAGGCGTTCCTCAGGGGACGCCTGGCCCGCCTCGTGTACGGCCGGTTTGACAAATTGCCCGCCGCGCAGCATTCTTGGCCGGCTATTCACGCTGGTTCTCCCACCGATTCGCGGGGAGTGTAGGTGCCCATGACGTCAAGACAGGCTCGGAACTGGATCCCCCACGCGCTGCTCGGCGCGGCCGCCACGACCGTGGCGATGATTGTCGCCGGCCTCACCGGCGGCGCGCAGCAGAAGGGCGACTGGACGACCATCACCGGTGGTGACACGTCCACGCGTTATGCCGCGCACGATCAGATCAACGCGTCGAACTTCAACACGCTGAAAGTGGCGTGGGAATGGAACGGCGCCGACCTGCCGCCCGGCATGGAGCTCGGCGAAGTCAACGGCCGCGGCCTGCCGATCTACGTGGACGGCATGCTCATCACCGTGTCGGGCCCGCGGCGCACCGTGGTGTCGCTCGACCCCGCGACCGGCAAGACGCTCTGGTCGTTCCAGGAGCCGCTCACGCCGCGTCACGAGTACTCGATGCGCTCGAATCACGGCAAGGGCGTGGCCTACGCCAAGATCAACAACCGCGAGCGTGGTGCTCGTCACCACCCCGGGCTTCTTCCTGCACGCGCTCGACGCCAAGACCGGCAAGCCGATCGAAGGCTGGGGCGAAGCGGTGCCGGTGGCCGGCTTCGGCAAGACCGGCTCGGTCGACATGCTCAAGGACCTGATCGCCGACTGGCAGCCCTGGAAGGTCACCGAGCAGAAGTACGACGCGTTCAAGGGCCTGCCCCTCGAGCTCGGCTACGTCACCACGCTCGTCGCCGCCGATCGTCGTGAACGACGTGCTCATCGTCGGCAACTCGGCCGAGCAGGGCTACAACCAGACGCGCATCGAGAACGTGCCCGGCGACATCCTCGGCTACGACCTCAAGACCGGCAAGTTCCTGTGGAAGTTCCACGTGATTCCGCGGCCGGGCGAATTCGGCCACGACACGTGGGAGAACGACGCGTGGCGCTGGACGGGTGACGTGTCGTCGTGGGCGCCGATGTCGGCCGACCCGGCGCGCGGCCTCGTCTACGTTCCGACCAACGGCGCGACCATCGACTACTACGGTGGCTTCCGCCCGGGCGACAACCTGTTCAGCACGAGCATCATCGCGCTCGACGTGAAGACCGGCAAACGCGTGTGGCACCAGCAGCTGGTCAAACACGACATCTGGAACTACGACACGCCCACCGCGCCCGATCCTGATGGACGTCACCGTCGGCGGACGGCGCATTCCGGGGCTCTTCCAGATTACCAAGCAGTCGCTACGTCTACTCCTACAACCGCCTCACCGGCGAGCCGATCTGGCCGATGGAGATGCGGCCGGCGCCGCAGTCGAAGGTGCCCGGCGAGAAGCTCTCGAAGGCGCAGCCGTTCCCCACCAAGCCGAAGCCGTTCGACTTCCAGGGCCGCAAGGAATCGGATCTCATCGACTACACGCCCGAGATCAAGAAGCTCGCGCTCGAACGGGCGAAGAAGGAAGACCTGCTCGCCGAGCTCTTCGAACCGCCCGCGTCACCGCGGCAACGCCGAAGGCCGCGGTCCCGCCAACATCTGCCCCGGCGGCGGTGGCGGCGCGAACATCACCGGTCCGCCCGCGGCCGACCCGGCCATCGGCTTCGTCTTCATCGCGACGACCAACGGCTGCTCGCCCACGTTGCTGCAGCCCGCCAAGGAACGCGACAACGAGAAGATGACGGGCAAGACCCTGGCCGATTGGGTGCCCGTGCGCGGCGGCCCGCCGCCGGCGCCGCGGATGGCCAGCGACCCGCTCGCCGGCATTCCCGACATCTTCAAGGGCCCGCTCGGCAAGGTGGTCGCCATCGACATGAACACCGGCGAGCACGCGTGGATGATTCCCCACGGCGACATGGCGCAGAACCAGCAGGACGCCTTCAAGGCGAACCCGCTGCTGAAGGGCGTCGACCGTCGACACCAACTGGGGACGCCGCGGCCACCCGGCCCTGGCGGCTACCTCCACGCTGCTGCTGGCCACGGGCCAGACCGCCGACAACAAGCCGAACCTGTTCGGCATCGACAAGAAGACCGGCAAGCGCGTGGGTTCCGTGAACACGCCGCGCCTCGGTCAGTACGGCCTGATGACCTACATGCACCAGGGCAAGCAGTACATCGTGCTGCCGGTGAGCGGCGGCTACACCACGATGGCGCTGCCCTAAGGCGGCCCGGCCGCTCCGGCGGCAGTCGTGACACACACACAAGGGCCGGTTCCCACCAGGGGGCCGGCCCTTTTCGTCGCGATCCGGCCAGACGCTCGAACGCGGCGGCCTCGTCAGCGCAGCGGCAGCGTCCAGATGTTGCCGCGGAGTTGCGCCGCGCTCGAACACCACCACGTCGCCGCGCGGCGACCACTCGGGATAGCGCAGGTAGACGCTCGGCTCGGCCGGCGGGGTGATGGTGCCCTGCGCGCCGCTGGTCACGTCGATCCACCGCAGGCTCCACGCGCCGTCGCGCAGCGTGGCGGTGGCGATCTTGCCGCCATCGGGCGACCAGCTCCGCACCCAGACCTGACCGCGGTCGTGCGTGAGCTGGCGGAATCGGCCGGAGGCGACGTCGACCACGGCGGCGTGAATCGAGCTGCCGTCCTTCACTTCGACGGCGATCGATGCGGCCGTCGGGTGACCATGCGGGATAGCCGACCGAGGCCGAGCCGTCGGTGAGGGCGCGCGGCGCGTAGGGGTCGAGCGCGGTCACGTAGAGCACGCGGCGGCCGAGCGGCGGGGACAACAGCGAGAAGGCGGCCACGGCCATCGACGGGGCGAAGCGCAGTTCGGCCAGGTCGCCGGGCGGATGCGACCGCACCGGCGGCGCGGCCAGCGCCTCGACGTCGAGCCACGGCGCGTCGCGACGCGTCTCCACGTCGACCATCCACAGGCCGTCGCTCTCGCCGCGGTTCGACCGGTAGGCCAGCGCCGTCCATCGGCGAACCACGTCGGCTCGCCGTCGGCCGACTCGTCGGGCGTGACCGGCACGCGGCCCGAGCCGTCGCTGTTCATCACCCACACGCTCGGCGGCGCGCCTTGGCGCGACGACATGTAGGCGATGCGCGAGCCGTCCGGCGAGATCGTGGCGAGCGAGTTGCGCCGGCTCGTGTCGATGGTGAGCGGCCGCGCCGGGCCCGCGCCGTCGCCGGTGCGGGCGATGGGCTGCGCCCAGATCTGGCTGCTGAGCGACAGGCCCGAGAACGCCAGCGACGCGCCGTCGGCGGCAATCGTGAGCCCGCGCACGCCGGGCACGCCGGGCACCGGAATGACTCTCGGCGCGGGCCGGTCGTGACGCCGCGCGCGGCGTCGAACGGCAGACGCAGGATGCGCGCGGCCGGGCCGCCAGCGGCGTAGATGGCCGAGCCATCGGGCGCGAACGTGAACTCGTACAGCCTCGTGCCGGCTTCGAGCAGGCGGGTGGCGCCGGTGTCGAGGTCGAGCAGCCAGATGCCGTTGCTCGCGCCGCCGTCGAAGACCATGAACGCGAGGCGCCGGCCGTCGCGCGTCCACGCCGGCAGTCCGTGACCGCCCATCGGCCGGCCCTCGGTGGTCAGGGCCCGCAACCCGCTGCCGTCGGCGTTCACGACCCACAGCGTGGAGCCGCTCTGCGCGCCGAAGGCCGAGGGCGTCACATCGGTGAACTCGTCGGACTGGAAGGCCACGCGGCGCCCGTCGGGCGACCAGGCCGGATGCGATCCGCTGGCGGCGAGTTGGCGCGCGGGACCGCCGCGCGCCGGCATGACCCACACCCCGCCGTGCCGGCTCGAGTGATACGCGATCTGCCGGCCGTCGGGCGACCACGCGGGCTGCACGTTGTGGCCGCCGTCGCGCGTGAGCGGCAGGTCGGCGCCGCTGGCGGCCAGGTCGCGCACGTAGAGCTCGAAGCGCCCGCGCGGTCGGAGGCGAACGCCAGCGCGTCGCCCTGTGGCGAGAGCGCCGGGTACATGTCGAGGCCGGGATGGGTGGTGTGCTGCACCGGCCAGCGCGCGTTCGGCGCGGCGAGGCGCCGGGCGGCCGCCGGCGCCGCGAGACTCGTCGCTGGCGGGCCGCCCAGCACCCAGCCGCTGCAACGCCGCCAGTAGCCACGACCGCGGCGAGCCCGGCCGCGAGGGCCGGCCGCAGCCAGGGGTCGCGGGCGCCGGTGCCGCGGGGGCCACGGGCACCACAGTGCCGGGCGTCGGCAGGACCGCCGCCACGGCCGCGCCGGCCTCCGGGAGCAGCGGGCGGATCCAGCGGTAGCCGCGCGTGGGCACGGTCTCGAGATAACGCGCCTCGCGGGCTTCGTCGCCGAGCCCGCGCCGAATCTGCGACACGACCCGCGTGAGCGCATGGTCCGTCACCGCCGTGTTCGGCCAGAGCGTTTCGAAGAGTTCCTGCTTGGTGAAGACATGTCCCGGCCGCTGCACCACCAGCGCCAGCAGGTTCAGCGCCTTGGGTTCGAGCGGCACGGCCTGACCGGCCCGCTCCAGGCGATAGCTGTCGAGGTCGAGCACGAAGTCGTCCCAGCAGTAGCTGCATCGCGTCTCTGTCCTCAGGATACGTGCTCGGCGCGCCGCCGTTCCGCTCTGCGCCCGCCATCAGGAAAACATCACCTCGCCGTGACGCCAGCAGGCCGGCTCCATCGACCTCTCGGATTTCCTCCGCGAATCCGCAGCGCCGTCGTCACGACTCCTGCGGCTGGCGACCGCCAGTGTGGACCCGTGGAGGGACGACCGGGCCGCATCGGGCCGTCGCGCCTTCCGTGCGGGGGGCGGCATGCGCATGGGGTGTCTCGGGGTGGCGCTGGCGGTGGCCGTGGCGCGACTGTCGGCCACTGGTGAGACGGACCAGCTGCCGTTTCGGTTGTTGGCCGACGGCGCCATCGTCGTGCCGGTGTCGATTGACGGCGGCCCCGGGCCGGCCGTTCCTGCTCGATACGGGCGCCAGCCGCTCGGCGATTGCGAGCGAGGTGGCGGCTCGCCTGGGCCTGACGCCGGCCGGTCAGTCGACCATCGTGCTCGGCGGCCGGCACGCCGGGCCGCGGCGCTGGTCCGCCTCGACCGCACGCGACTCGGCGCGGGGCCGTCGGTGGACGTGACGGCGCTGGTCATCGCCGAAGGCCAGCTCGGGGCCCGCGCGCCGGTGGACGGCCTGATCGGTTTGGACGTGCTGGCCTCGCGCGCCTTCACGGTCGACTATCGCCGCCGCACGATCACCTGGCTCGACGCCACGCAGGCCGCGCTCACTCCGGGTACGCGCGTGCCGCTGTCACTGGCCCGGGGCCGCGCCGTGACTGCGCTGGCCCAGCCCGGTGGGGCCGCTGCTTCGCCTCATTCCCGATACCGGAGCGGACGGGCTCGTGCTCTTCGCCGGCGGTGGCCGCGTGGTGCCCGATGCCACGCCGCTCGGCGCGGTGCGGCTGCGTACCGTGGCCGGCGACCGGATCGCGCAGCGGGTGTCCCTCGACCGGCTCGACGTCGGCGCCGTGCGGCTGCGCGACGTGCCGGCCCTGGTCATCGAGGGCGCCCCAGCCGGCGCCGACGCCGACGGGCTCCTGCCGCTGCACCTGTTCGCGCGCGTGACCGTGGACGGGCCGGGTGGCTGGCTCATCGCGGAGCCGTGATCGGCTCGGCCGGCATGTCGCGCCGCCCCTGCGTGACGCCTGCCGGCGGCTGTCCGGGCGAGGATGCCGGCGCCCCGGTACGGCGGCCGAACTCGCTCAGCACCGACTCGAGCACCGGCAGCATCAGGGCCGTTCGGCGCGCGCGGATCACGGCGTCCCACAGCGGCTCGAACTTCTTCCAGCCCGCGGCATAGGCCACGTGGCGCAGTTGCGCCCGCAGGTCGTCGTGTGCCGCAGCACCGCGCAGAATCGCGGGCCACCGGTAGAACTCGCGGTAGGCCCAGGCGTAGCCCCGCTCGAGCTCGTCGGCCGTCATCCGGGCCGGCTGGAAGACGGCGTGGCGGGTGTCGTAGCGATCCCAGTCGTGGCTGGTCAGGCGGCCCTGCTGCGCCATGCGCGCATGCAGGGCGGTGCCGGGGTAGGGCGTGAGCACGTGGAACGTCGCCGTCTCGATGCCGTGGCTGACGGCCCAGTCGACGGTGCGTGCGAACACCGACGGGTCGTCGTCGTCCATGCCGAACACGAACGAGCCGTTGATCATCACGCCGTGGTCGTGCAGCCGGCGCACCGCCGCGCCGTAGTCGCGGCGCAGGTTCTGGTACTTGTGCTGGGCGGCGAGATTGGCCGGGCTCAGCGTCTCGAAGCCCACGAAGAGACTGCGCAGGCCCGACGCCACCGCGCGCTCGAGCAGATCGGGCGCCAGCACGGCGTTGACCGTGCCAGCGGCCTGCCACAGCCGGCCCATGCCGCGCATGCCGTCGAAGAGCGCCGTCGCGAAGCGGCGATCCCCGAACACGTGGTCGTCGAGGAAATACAGGTGCCGGCCCGGCAGCCGGTCGATCTCGGCCAGCGCCGCGTCGACGGCCTGGGTGTAGAAGCCCTTGCCGCCCTGGAAGAACGCGTCCTTGTAACAGAAGTCGCACACGTGCGGACAGCCGCGCGAGACCACGATCGAGTTGGGCACCAGGTACAGGTGACGTTTGATCAGATCGCGGCGGATCGGCGGGAGCCCGGCCAACGTGCGCACGCTCGACCGGTAGACCGGCGCGGGACAACCGCGCGCGAAGTCGTCGAGGAAGCGCGGCCAGGTGTCTTCGCCCGGCCCGAGGAAGATCGTGTCGGCGTGCGCCGCCGCTTCCTCCGGCAGCGAGGTCACGTGCAGGCCGCCGAGCGCCACGTGCACGCCGCGCCGCCGATACGCGTCGGCCAGCCGGTAGGCGCGCGTGGCGCTCGTGATGTAGACCTGAATCACGGCCAGGTCGGGCGTGTCGTCGTCGAGCGCCAGGGGCTCGACGTGTTCGTCGTGGATCGTGACGTCGGCATCGGCCGGCAGGTAACCGGCGAGCGTGGCCAAACCCAGGGGCGGGAATAGCGAGTACTTGATCGGACGGAAGAACGGACTGGTCGCCTCGGTGAGCGCCGGCAGGATCATCGGTGACCTTCATCGCCCGACCCCCGACACCACGACCGACACGTCGCGTGTGACGCGGACCATCGAGCTCCACGAGGAACACGCGCTGCCAGCGGCCGAGGGCCAGGCGTCCGTCGACGACGTTCAGGCAGGCCGAGGTGGGCAGCAGCAGCGCCCGGCAATGGGCGTGGCCATTGCGAGGTTCGTCGGCCGGCACGTCGCGCCGGCGGGCCAGGTCGTCGTGGCGGTAGGCCGCGGCGCGCGGGATGGTCCATTCGAGCACCTCGCGGAAGTCGTCGAGCAGGAGCGGCTCGTGCTCGTTGACCAGGATGGCCGTGGTGGTGTGCAGCGTCTGCACGTTGAGCAGGCCCACGGCCACGCCGGACTCGGCCAGGAACCGGTCGAGCTCGCTGGTGAGATCGGCGAAATCGGTCTGGCGGGTGGTCTCCAGGCGGAGACGGGCGTGGTGGCAGGTGTGAGCGGGCGAGAGCGTGTCCATCGGGATCCTCCGTGCCGGCAGGATCGGCGCGGAGCGAGGACGAAGTCTTCAGCAGCGGGTGAGCAGACGATGAGATGTGCGTGAGGGGGAGAAACCCAGTGTGATCTGGTGACTTGGTGATTGTGTGATCGGGTGATCTGTGCGGAATCGGGTGATCTGGTGATCTGCTCCGGCGGAGTTCAGCGGCGGCGCGTGAGGCCGAAGGCCAGGCCCAGACCGAACATCGCGCCCTCGCCCAGACTGATGAGGGCCGCCGAGATCGGACCGAAGCCGGGCTCGCCCACGAGGCGGCCGAGCGGCGTCAGCACGGCCTGGGCTGCCGGCCGAGGCCTGTGCGACGGCGTGCACGGTGCCGCCCACGAGCGGCCGACCGGCCGCGGCGAGCACGAGCGCCGCAACGCCGCAGGCCAGGGCCGTGAGGAGTGCGGTGCGCCGGCGCTCACGGCCGCGTGGAGCAGCCAGGCCGCCGGTGGCGTGGCCGGTCGCCACCGCGTAGCCGAAGCCCGGCGGCGGCGCCGATGACGAGGCCCTCGAGGCCACCGCCCACGGCCAGGTCCACGCCCACGAGCACGCGCAGCGCGGCGTGCGCGCATCCACTGGCTGACCAGGCCCACGGCGATGCCGCCCGGCGGCGCCGCCGGCCACGAGCGCGGCCAACCGGCGGGACCGCATCGCCGACTCCGCCACGGCCAGTCCTGCTCCCACGCCGGCCCCGCCCACGGCGCCGCAGGCGCCGCCGATCAGCGCCAGCACGGGTGCCACGGCGATCGGCGCGGCGCTGTCGGGCGCCAGCACCAGCAACACACCGCCGGCGAGGCCACCAAGGGCCCCGGCACTGCTGCCCCCGAGCGCGGCGGCCCCCGCCCGGGCGGCCGCGATGGTCGAGGCACGCCGCAGGCGC
Organism: uncultured Acidobacteriota bacterium; assembly: GCA_963814395.1. Taxonomy (GTDB): domain Bacteria; phylum Acidobacteriota; class Vicinamibacteria; order Vicinamibacterales; family UBA2999; genus CADEFD01. The sequence goes on along the minus strand of CAWFCS010000006.1, from coordinate 26,518 downwards.
AGACGCACCAGGTGGCCGGCGACGGCCAGCGCGCCCGGTGCGCCGAGGATCGGCACCGGTCCCGCCACTGGCACGTCCCACCGCGTGTCGCGCAGCAGCGCGCGCGCGAAGGCGTGGCCTCGCCCGGTGCCGAGCCGCCGAAGCGTCTCGGCGGTGCCCAGTGCGTGCAGCCGCTCCGCCGCCTCGCGTTGTTCCTCCTCGTCGCTGGCCGACGTCGCCACGCGAGCCAGCTGCGCGAGCAGCGGCGCGAACGCGTCATCGGGCCCCTGGGCCGCTCCGTCAACCGGCGCTGACTCGGCACGTGGCGAGGCCGCCGTCGTGGGTGCGGGCCCGTCGCCGTCGTCCGCTTCCTCGATCACGTCGACGCCCACGAACTGATAGCCATGCCGCGACACCGTGCGCACGAAGCGCGGCTCGCGCGAGTTGTCGTCGAGCACCCGGCGGATGGTGCGGATGGCCTGGCTGAGCGCGCTGTCGGACACCACGACGTCGGTCCAGACGCAGTCGAAGATGTCGCGGCGATGCACCGCGTCGCCGCGCCGCTCCACCAGGAACACGAGCAGGTCGAAGTAGCGCGGAATGAGCGGCTGCACGCGGTCCACGCGCGTGAGCGTGCGCCGGCGCGGTGAGAGCACGAACTCGCCGAAGCGGTAGCGGCGCGGGACGGGGGCGGTGGGCACGTGCGGCGGCGTCTCAGTAGGTGCGGCAGCGCGACGCGAGCAGTCCGGTCGCCAGGCTCAGGTCGAGGTCCGCGATGAGCAGGCCGGCCTGTCCGTACGGCTGGAAGCTGTGGAGCGTGCCGTCCGGGCGCACGAACGCCGACGTCGTCGGTGACCCCGCACTGGCCACGTTCACGCCGGCGATCCAGACGGTGTTCTCGGCCGCGCGGCAGAGCAGGGCCTTCTCGTGGAACGTGTTGGCCGGGTCGGCGAAGCGTCGTCGGCCGATAGCTGCCGGGTTCGGCTTCGTGGAAGTGCGGCACGAACACCACCTGCGCGCCGCGCCGGGCCGCCCAGCGCGCCGCTTCGGGATAGCGCCAGCCTTCGTGACAGATGGCCAGCCCGAACGTGAGCGCGCCGGCCTGGAACACGTGCCGTTCGTCGCCCGCCGCGAACAGCGGCTCCTCCGACGGATCGAGCTGCAGCTTGTCGTGCATGCCCGCGACGGTGCCGTCGCGGTTCACGACCAGCGTGGAGATGCGCAGCGCCCCGTCGACGAACGCGCTCGGTGCCGAGCACGACCGCGAGGTCGGCGGCGGCGGCCGCGGCAGCCACCGTCTGTCCACGCGCGATCGAGGAACGCCGCGTCGGGCGGCGCCACCGCCTTGCCCGGCGCCCGGTAGCCGGGCACGTAGCACTCTGGAAAGCAGATCGAGCTCGGCGCGCTCCCGGCCAGCGCGGGCAATGGCCTCCACGGCCAGCGCCACCGACTGATCGGCCGTGGCGGGAAAGGGCAGGTTGGCCAGGGCGATGCGGCAGGTGCTCATTTCAGGGCCTCGAGATCGCGAGCGGTCGCCGAGCAGTTCCCAGCGCAGCAACGCCAGCGGCACGTTGCCGTTCTTCCAGATGAAGTCGTGAAACGCGCGCAGCGAGAACCGCTCGCCCTGGGCCCGCCGCGCGTCGGCGAGCAGGCTGGTGAGCTGCAGCTTGCCGATCTGATAGGTGATGCCCTGGCCCGGACCCGCGGCAAACGAGGCCGCCTCTTCGAGCGCCGTCGCGCGGTCCATCGGCACGGTCTTCTCGAGGTAGTCGGCGGCCTGGGGAATCGTGAACCCGCCGGTGGCGAGCTTCACGTCGACCTCGACGCGCAGCGCGCGCAGGCGCGCGAAGTTGTAGATGATCTCGCGCGAGCGCGGGCTCTCGTGCCACAGCCCCGCCTGCAGCATCATCTCCTCGGCATAGAAGCCGATGCCTTCGTTGGCCCCCGAGTCGTAGTAGTGCCGGCGAATCGGGTTCTCGTGCGCCCACGACAAGACGAGCTGCAGGTAGTGCCCGGGCACGCCTTCGTGCACGATGATCGGGCGTGGATCGCGCGCGGTCGAGAGATAGAAGTAGGGCAGGTCGGGGCGCGGCTCGCGAATGTAGCTGACGCCGTCGTCCGTGAGGCGCGCTGGGCCCGTGAGGTCGTCGGTGACGCCGAGGAACGCCAGCGGCGCGAGATACGGCGGCAGCAGCTGATTGCGGTAGTGGCCGCACGCCGGCCGGCACGGTGAGCAGGCCTTCACGCTCGAGGAACTGCCGGATGGCCTGCTCCTGAAAAGCCGCCGTCGTGACCTGCGCGCGCGCGTCAGGAAAGATGGGCAACTGTGGCAGGGCGCGGTTGCGGCCCTGCTCGAGCGCTTCGAACGCCACGGCCCGCTCCCATTCCTGGCGGCCCATCCTCACGATCTCGTCCGGCGTGTAGGGCACGAGCGCCACCTCACGCAGGAAGCGCACGTAGGCGTCGCGGCCCACGGTCGTGTCGGTCGTCATCGCCGCCACGCGACTCTCGAGCCAGCGCCGCAGGTCGACGAGCGCGGCCGCGGCCGCCGCGGCGGGCGCGGCTGAAGCGTCCGGCGTGGCTGGGCACGGCGCGGTCGAGCTCACGCGCCAGCGTGCGTCGAGCCTGGTGTCGATGTCCGCCAGGGTGTCGATGGCCAGCCGCGCAAATGGCGCCCGCGCGTCGTCGAGGTTCACCTTCGCCTGCGCGACGATGCGGGTCACATTGCCGAGCCGCGCGATCACCAGATCCGCGCGAGCCGCGCTCACCGGCGGCACCGGCAGCAGCACGTCGAACACGGGGCCGAGCGCCTGCTGGATGTAGAAGGCGGGGTCGCGGCGCCAGGCCGGGGCGCCATCGAGTTCCCAGCGCACGCGCGCAAGCACCGAGCCGATCAGGCGATAGTCCACCTGCCGCGGCACGGGCCAGCCGGTCGGGTCGATGGCGGCCATGACGAGCGGTCGAGCTGCGCGAGCGTGGCTCGTCGGGCCGTGACGGCCGCCGGCGACCAGTCGGGCAGCCAGCCGTCGGGCCGCTCGATGCGGGGATGTCGTCGCCCGACGATGGCTGCGTGGCCGCGCGCCAGGTCCAGACGTCGCGCGCGAGGTCGTCGAACGGATCCGCCGCGGCCGGCGCTAGCGGCCAGCATCAGGGCCGATGGCACCGAGCAGGGTGACAAGCGCGTGTCGCATCGCAGGCAGTCTAGTGGATTGGAAGATGCAGATCTGGCGATCTAGTGATCGAGCGCGGCAACGCGGCTATTGTGAGGGCGCATGATTCGTGTCGCCCATCGCCTCGTCCTGCCGATGTTCGTATTCGTGGTCGCGGGTTGGCCCGGCGCGGCGGCGGGCCAGTCGGGTGCGCCCCTCACCGTGGAGCGCGTGGCCTCGTTGCCCAGCCTCATCGGCACGGCGCCGGTTGCGGCCACATGGTCGCCCGACAGCGCGCGGCTGGCGTTCTTGTGGAACGACGCCGGGTGGCCGTATCGCGACGTGTGGCTGGTGGATGCCGCGGGCACGGGCCTGCGTCGCGTCACCGATTTCCAGCGCACCGACCCGGCGCCCGCGCCGCCAGCCGGCGACACGACCAGCGCGCTGCACGCGCAGGCCGCGGCGCGCGCGCGCGGCGGCGTCAGCGAAGTGCTGTGGACGCCGGATGGCACACTGCTGGCGGTGCATCGCGGGCAGCTCTTCCGCGTGCCGCTCACGGGCGGCACGCCCGAGCGTCTGCCGGTCGGCGACGACGTGTCGGATGTGGCGTGCTCGCCCGATGGCACGCGCGTGACGTTCCTGCGGGCCGGTGACTTGTGGCTGTGGACGCGCGGCGCGGCCGCGGTCGAGCGCCTCACGTCGATTGGCGTGCCCGGCATCGCCACCGTGCCGCTCGGCAGCTACAACAAGCCCGACCGCGAAGTGGGCACCGGCGTGTGGGGCGCCGACTGGTTGCCCTATGCGTGGGCGCCCGACGGACGCGCGATCGTGTTCCACGCGTCGGACCGCCGGCATCTGCGCGCCGTGCCGTTTCCGTCGTACCTCGGTCCGGAAACGGTGGTGAGCGAGCTGCGCCGAGGCTATCCGGGCGACGAGAACGAACGTCGCACGTTGTCGCGACTGCGGCTCGACACGCGCGTCATCGAGCCGATTGCCCTCGACGCCCCAGGCCGGCGCGGCATCAGCGACTTCCAGTGGTCGCCGTCGGGCCGCCTGCTCATCGACCAGGTGTCGGACACCGGCGCCGAGCGCTGGCTGTTCGTGGTCGAACCCAACGGCGTTGCGCCGCGCCTGGTCTGGCACGACCGCCGCGACTCGCGCATCTATCCGGCCTACGTGGCGCGCTGGCACAGTGACGGCAGGCGCATCGTCGTGGTCGCCGACCTGAGCGAGCGCGATCAGCTCTTCGTGATCGATCCAGACGCCACGACCCCCGCGCCGCTCGCGCTCACACCCGAGGCGTGGGATGTGGCCGGGGAGCGCGGAGCCGCCACGCTGATCGCGCACGCGGGCTCGCAAGCGCTCTATTTCACGGGCACCGGCCGCGGCCCCTACGAGCGCCACGTCTACCGGCTGGCCGCGGGCGATGCCGCGCCGGTGGCCCTCACGTCGGTGCCGGGGGTGCACGTGCCGGTGCTCTCTCCGGATGGCCGTCACCTCGCCTCGATCTGGTCGGATGACGTGACGCCACCCACGCTGCTCGTGGGCGAGGCGCGCCCCGGCGCCACGCTGCCGCGCGTCACCGCGCCGCCGGCTGAGTTCACTCGGCAGGCATGGGTGCGCGCCCGCTACCAGACCTTCACGAACACGGTCGACGGCTTCGCGGTGCATGCGCGCATCCTCGAACCGGCCGGCCTTGATCGCACGAAGCGGCATCCGGTGATCTTCGGACCGGTCTATTCGAACACCGTGCGCAACCGCTGGGGCGGGCTCACGGGCACGCTGCAGCAGTATCTGGTGCAGCGGGGCTACATCGTGGTGCAAGTGGACGTGCGGGGCAGCGTGGGCTACGGCCGCCGCTTCCGCGAGGCGTTCCTCATGGATTACGGCGGGAAAGATCTCGATGACCTGCAGGCGGTCGTCGATGGCCTGAAGGCGCTGCCGTACGTGGACGGTGCGCGCATGGGCATCTGGGGCAGCAGCTACGGCGGATTGCTGAGTGCTTACGCGCTGCTCAAGCGCCCCGGCATGTTCGCCGCCGGCGTGGCCGGGGCACCGGCCACCGACCCGCAGGCGTTCGGACCGGACGACGTGGCGATCACGCGATCACCCGACACCCATCCCGACGCCTTCGTGAGGGGCTCGGCGATGGGGCTCGGCGCCAACCTGCGGGATCACCTGCTCATCATCCACGGGATGATGGACGACGTGGTGCCGTTTCGCACGACCATGGCGCTGGCCGAACGCTTGATGCTGCTGGGCAAGGACTTCGACCTCGCCACGGCGCCGGCTGCCACCCACGCGTGGTCGGCGAGGGAACACTACGCGGTCTACTTCTTCCGGAAGCTGACGCAATACTTCGATCGCTATCTGCAGCCGTAGCTCAGTCGAGCCAGCGCCATGACGGAGACCGCGCGCCTTTTGCGCTAGTCATGCAAGGAGCCTCCATTCATGCAGCGACTGACCTCACCCTCTTCCTGGCGCCGGCTGGCCACGGCGACCGCCACGGCGTGGCTGCTTATTGTCGCTCCGGCCGGCGCGCAGGTCGGCACGGCCATCACGCCGCTGATTCTTCAAGGTGATCCAGCCGGTGCCTTCATCGGGTTCGAATCCAGCCAGGAAGGGGTCGATGTCATCAATGCTGCGGGCGGGGTGACGCTCTTTGCCGCCTACGCGCCGAATGGGCCGCTGCTGGTTCGTCTGCCATTCGTCGCGCCGTTCCAATATCTCCCCGAGCAAGCCCGCATCGGGTGGCGCTACAACGGCGTTCCTCCGGGCACCTACTACCTGGCCATCGTCGTCGGCATCGTCAATACCCCAAACATTTCCGCCGCCGCCTGGGGCCAGCTCGTGGTCCCTGGCGCGTGCACCGACGTGCCCGGCATGGGGATCATCGACCGGGATTCGGCCGGTGTCGCGCCGGACACGGTCCGGTTGCTCTCGTCCACCCATGGGGGCTGCGCCACGAGCTTTCTCGTCGAGGCGGGCACGAGCCCAGGTGTGGCGAACGTGGCGTCGTTCGAGCAGCCCGGCGCCGTTCTCAGTGCCGGCGCAGGTACCTGCGGGCAACTACTACGTCCGCGTTCGAGGCCGCAATCAGTTCGGCCTCGGAGCGGACTCGGCGGTGCTGCCCGTGTCGGTGCCGAACTGCTCGACCGAGCGGCCCGATGAAGTCGACGACCTTGCGGCCTCCGTTGTGGGTCACCAGGTGACCCTGACGTGGACGGCGCCAGCGACGCCGCCCGGACGCCCGATTACCTATTACGAGATCGCGCTGCTGAGCGGCCGCGCGCCGGGCGCGCCGGCGCCTCGGTTTCTGCTTCCGGCGGTGTCCAGCGTCTCGGGCATCCTGCCGTCCGGCACCTACAGCATCGCCCTCTATGCGGGAAATGCCTGCAATTCCACCATCGGCGGCGGCCCCACCGATGCCGTCACCTTCACCGTGCCGTAGCCACGTCGGGACACACCCTAGTCCCTGGTCCCGAGTCCCCGCCTCTAGGGGAAGATGCCGAGTTCCATGTAGCTGCGCGCCACCTTGTGGATGGCGGTGAGAAAGGCGGCGGTGCGGAGGTCGGGCACGTCGGGGTGCTTCTTCCGCGTGTCGCGCAGGCCGTGGTAGGCGTTGATCATCGTCTCTTCGAGGCCCGAGTTGACGAGGTCGAGTTCGTCGGGGCCCTTGGCGAGGTCGGCGCGCTGCTGGTCGGTGAACGGCTTGCCGGTGGCCAGCTCGATGGCCTTCAGCATCTGTCGCTCGTTGGCTTCCTCGTGGCGTTTCGAGAGCCGCCCGAAGCGCACGTGCGAGAGGTTCTTCAGCCACTCGAAGTACGACACCGTGACGCCGCCGGCGTTGGCGTAGATGTCGGGAATGACCATGATGCCCTTCTGCCGGAAGATGGGATCGGCATCCGGCGTGGTCGGGCCATTGGCGCCCTCGAGGATGATCCTGGCTTTGACGCGCGGGGCGTTCTCGGCCGTGAACTGATTCTCGAGCGCGGCCGGAATCAGGATGTCGCACGCCATCTCGAGCGCTTCGGCGGTGCTGGCGAGCGGCGTGGCGCCGGGGAAGGTGAGGATCGAGCCGCCGTTCTTGCGGTGCTGGAAGACCTCGTCTTCGTGCAACCCGTTCGGGTTGGTGATCGCGCCTTCGCGTTCGGCGATGGCCACGACGAGCGCACCGGCTTCGCGGCAGAACTTGGCGGCGTGATAGCCCACGTTGCCGAGGCCCTGCACGACCACACGTTTGCCCTCGAGGCCGGTCGTGAGCCCGAGTGCCTTCATGTCGTCGGCCTGCGCACAGGCTTCGCGGATCGCAAAGAACAGCCCGCGGCCCGTGGCCTCGCGCCGTCCGTTCACGCCGCCCTGCGAGAGCGGCTTGCCGGTGACGCAGCCGATGGCGTCGAGGTCGCCGGGATGGAGTGCCGAGTAGGTGTCGGCAATCCAGGCCATCTCGCGTTCGCCCGTGCCGTAGTCGGGCGCGGGCACATCGATGCCGGGGCCGATGAAGTTCTTCTTCACGAGTTCGTGGGTGTAGCGCCGCGTGATGCGCTCCAGTTCCTCCACGGTGTACTGCGTCGAGTCGATCTTGATACCGCCCTTGGCGCCGCCGTAGGGCACATCCACGATCGAGCACTTGTAGGTCATGAGTGCGGCCAGCGCCATCACCTCTTCTTCGTGCACGTCGGGCGCGAAGCGGATGCCGCCTTTGGTCGGCAACTTGTGATGGCTGTGTTCGACGCGCCAGCCGTGAATCACCTCGATGCGTCCGTCGGCCCGGCGCAACGGGAAGTCGAAGCGATAGATGCTGTTGCAGCAGCGAATCTGCGCCAGCAGACCCTCGGGATAGGTAGTGAACCGCGCGGCGTCGTTGAAGTAGCGCGTGACCTGGTCGAAGAACGTCTCGGTGGTGGCAGTCATCAGATGCGTCTCCGTGCACAGGGTAACCCGACGGTTCGGTTTTCGGGCTAACGGCCAACCGGGCACGCCGTGTCAGCCGGTTGACACGAACAGACAAAATTGTCGGGCCGGCCGCCAAAATGTCGACTGCCATAGGCGACATCTCGGGAGTCGGCGCGATCGAGGGGCGCGGCAGGTTCGTCACCATCGCGCGCGATTGCACGGGCTTACGCGCAAAATGGCGATGGGTTACGTTTCCGGCACATCCCTTGCCACAATTGCGGCTAGTATCGCGCCCATTCCCGGTCAAAACGAGCCCAATGTTGCTGAATGTATTGCCCTTCGCCGCCCGGGATTTCGCCGTGGACCTCGGTACCGCCAACACGGTGGTCTTCGCCCCCGGGCGCGGCATCGTCGTCGACGAACCGTCGATTGTCGCCATCAACACCCAGAGCGACAAGACCGAGGCGGTGGGGCACGCGGCACACGCGATGCTCGGGCGAACGCCCGCGAACATCACCACCATTCGCCCGCTGCGCGACGGTGTGATTGCCGACTTCGAAGCGGCCGAGCGGCTGCTCAGCCATCTCATCCGCAAGGCACAGGGCAGTGTGACCTGGCGCCGCACGCGCCTGGTCATCGGCATCCCGTCGAGCATCACGCAGGTGGAGCGCCGGGCCGTCGTCGACAGCGCCTACCGCGCCAAGGCCAGTGAAGTGCACCTGGTCGAAGAGCCCATGGCCGCGGCCATCGGCGCCGGCCTGCCGATCATGGAGGCCACCGGCAGCATGGTCGTGGACATCGGCGGCGGCACCACCGACATCGCCGTGATTTCGCTCGGCGGCATGGTCTACACGAGCGCCATCCGCACGGCCGGCAATCACATGGACGACGCGATCATCAGCTTCATGCGCCGCCGGCACGGCCTGCTCATCGGCGAGCGCACCGCGGAAGACGTGAAGATTCGCCTCGGGTCGGCGTGCCCCGGCGAGCCGGTGCGCGAGATGGAAGTGCGCGGCCGCTGCATGCGCGAGGGCCGGCCCCGCATCGTCGAGATTACCGAAAACGAAGTGCGCGACGCGCTGGCCGAACCGGTGCGCGCGATTGTGAGCGCGGTGAAGAACGCGCTCGAATGCGTGCCGCCCGAAATCGCCGCCGACATCTACGACCAGGGCATGACCCTCACCGGCGGCGGCGCACTGCTCACGCGGCTCGACGAGCGGCTGCGCGTGGAAACCGGCGTGCCGGTGCAAGTGGCCGCCGACCCGCTCACGTCGGTCGTGCAGGGCGCCGGGCGCATGCTCGGCGACACCGCGCTGCTGCGCCGCGTCGCCTGGGCGTCGTAGCGGGCACCCGCCGCTGCCACGGCTCCCGTGATTCCCCCGCCAGGGGCGGGGGTTTGCTATCCTGGGGACGCCTATGTCGTCCATGTCCGAGGAAATGCGGCCCGCCAAGTTGTGGCGGTCGATGTCCACCCCGCTGAAGATCGACGCCGCCACCGCCTTCTGGGGCGACGAGAACGCCGCGCTCGAACAAGCCGAGGCGATCGCGCTCATCGCGCGCCAGATCAAATTCCGGGCTCGCAGCGTGCAGTCGCTGCCCACGGACAAGCGGGCCAAGTACCTGGCCGGTATCGCGCAAGTGTCCGATTTGCTGGCGGCGCGGCTCCTGGTGGTCTATCACCTCGAGTTCCAGCGCCCCATGATGGGCGCCTTCCTCGACGCCCTCGGGATCGCGCACAAAGAGGGCCTGATCGAAGACGAGTCGCCCAAAGCCGTCACGCCCGAACAGCTGGCCACGGCCGCCGACACGTTGTCGGCCGCCTATCCGAAGGCCGACGTCGGGCGCTACTTCTGGACGCTGCTCTGGCAGGACCCCGACACGTGGGGCGGCCTGCAGGATCGCCCCGAACTCGCCGAGCGAGGCTGATGCCGGCTTTTGCCCGTCATCTGTTCGTGTGCGGCAACGCCCGGCCGGCCGATCATCCGCGCGGCTGCTGCGACGCCGCGGGTGCGGGCGCGCTGCACCAGGCGTTCAAGCACGCCGTGGCCGACCGCGGGCTGCAGCGCACCGTGCGCGCCAACAAGGCCGGCTGCCTCGATCAGTGTGAACACGGGCCCACCGTGGTGGTCTACCCGGAGGGCGTCTGGTACGGTCCGGTCACGGCCGCGACGTGGCCGAGATCGTCGACCGGCATCTCGTGCACGGCGAACCGGTCGCGCGCCTGCGACTGGCCGACGCCTGCATCAACACCGGCGCTTGCGCGCACAAGCCGCGGCGTCCTTCCGGCGTGTAGCCGAGACCACACCCCGCCATGGACGCGCTTCTCACCAGCGACAACCTGATTGCGCTCGTCACGCTCACCGCCCTCGAAGTGGTGCTCGGCGTCGACAACGTGATCTTCATCTCGATCCTGGCGGGCAAGCTGCCGGCCCGGGATCAGGCGCGCGCCCGCCGTGTCGGCCTGCTGGCCGCCATGGTCATGCGCATCCTGCTGCTGTTCTCGCTCGCCTGGATCGTGCGGCTCACCGAGCCGCTCTTCACCGTGCTCGGCCGCGGCATCTCGGGCCGGGATCTCGATCCTGCTCGGCGGCGGCCTGTTCCTGCTCGCCAAGGCCACGATGGAGATTCACGAACGGCTGGAGGGCGTGGAAGGCGAGCGCTCGGCCCGTGTGGCGCCGTCGTTCGGCGCGGTCATCTTCCAGATCATGCTGCTCGACATCGTGTTCTCGCTCGACTCGGTGATCACCGCCGTGGGCATGGCCGATTCGCTGCCCGTGATGGTGATTGCCGTGGTGGTCGCGGTGGGCATCATGATGCTCTCGTCGGGGGCCGTGTCGGAGTTCGTGCAGCGCCATCCCACCGTGAAGGTGCTGGCGCTCAGCTTCCTGCTGCTCATCGGCATGTCGCTCGTGGGCGAGGGCCTGGGCCAGCACATCCCGAAGGGCTACATCTACTTCGCGATGGCGTTCTCGGTGTTCGTCGAAGTGGTCAACATCCGCGTGCGCAAGTCGGGCGTGCCGGTGGATCTTCGCGACTCCTACACCGCCGATCCGCCCAAGCAGTAGCCGGCCGCCTTCGCCACAGGCCGCCTTCGCCCGAGGCTTCGGCGCGCCAAGGCTTCGGCGAGCCAAAGGCCTACTCCGCGCGTAGCGCCACGGCCGGATCGGTCGTGGCGGCGCGCGCTCGTCGGTGCCCAGCAGGCGAGCGCCAGCACGATCGCGAAGAGCGCGCCGCGCCGGCGTACGACAGCGGATCGACCGCGCCCACGCCCACGAGCAGACCGCGCAGCAGGGTCGCGACACCAGCCGAGAGCAGCGCGCCCAGGACGATGCCCGCGACCGCCAGGCGCACGGCCAGCCGGCTCACGAGCCAGCGAACGTCGGCGACCGACGCGCCGAGCGCCATGCGGATGGCGATCTCACGCGTGCGCTGCGTGACCACGAAGGCCATCAGCCCGTACAGCCCGAGGGCCGCCAGCGCCACGCCGGCCACGCCGACGATGCCGGCGATCCAGGCCGTGAAGCGCTGCGGCGTGAGGCCGATGGCGATGGCCTCGTCGAACGACTGCACGAACATCACCGGCACGCTCGGCTCCACGTGCGCCATGGCGGCGCGCACGCCGCCGCCGGGCGCGCGGCCGGGTGCATGGCGCACGAAGAACGTCACGTCGCCGACCGGGTGCTGCGCCATGGGCACGTAGACGAACGGCGCCGGCGCGTCGCTGATGTAGCGGTACTTCGCGTCGGCCGCTACGCCCACCACTTCCACCGCCACGGCGGGCTCGTCGGCGTCGCCGTGAAGGAAGCGCTGGCCGACGGCCGATCGACCGGGCCAGACTTCGCGCGCGAACGACTCGTTGACGATCGGCGACGGGCGTCGTGGCGGCGCGGTCGCTGTCGCGCACCCCGCGGCCGGCCACGAGCGGCATGCCGATCGTGGTGAAGTACTCCGGCGAGACCACGTCCCAATCGGCGTCCACCGTGTCGTCACCAGCTGGCACTGCGGTAGCCGGGCACGCGGATCCGGCCGAGGCCGAAGCCGCTGCCTTGCAGCGGAATCATGCGGGCCGCGGCCACGGCGGTGATGCCAGGGAGTGCCGCGAGCCGTTGCTGGAAGCGCTCGACGAGGGCCACAGCCGCCGGGCCGCGATAGCCTGAGAGCGACACGTCGACGTTGGCGAGCACGATGTCGTTCGTGGTGAAGCCTGGATGCACCCGTGCCGCCTGCTGCAAGGTGCGCACGAACAATCCGGCCGTCACCACCAGCATCAGCGACAGCGCCACCTGGGCGACGACCAGGCCATGCCGCAGCCAGAGGCGGCGCCGGTCGGTGGTGGCCCCGGCGCCGTGGAGCAGCGGGGCGAGGTCTGCGCCCAGCGCGTGCCGAGCCGGCGCCAGGCCGAAGGCGAGCGCACTCAGCAGGGACAGGCAGAGCGCGAAGGCGATGACCCGGCCACTGACGTGCACGTTCAGGTTGAGCGCAACCGGAATCGCCGGCAGCGACGCGTGCATGAGCACGCACGCCGGCCATGGTGATCGGCACGGCCACGAGGCCGGCGGCAACGAAGAGCACCGCCGTCTCGGTGAGCAGCTGCCCAATCAGCCGGCTGCGGCTCGCGCCGATCGCGAGCCGTGTCGCCATCTCGCGGCGTCGTGTGGAGGCGCGCGCCAGCAGCATCCCGGCGACATTGCTGCAGGCGATCGCGAGGAGCGCGCCGGTGAGGGCGAAGAGCGCGGCGAGGAAGAGCAGGAAGGGCGTGCGCATCGGACCGGGCACGCGGCTGGTCGGCAGCAGCGCCGCCGTGTGCCGCTGGTTGGCCTCGGGGGTGGCGGCCTTGTATTGCGTCATCAGGGTGTCGAGTTCGGCCTGTGCGTCGGTGCGGCTGCGACCGGGGGCGAGCCGGCCCACGCCGACATGCCACACCCCGCGCACGGCCGTGAGCAGGTTCGCGTTGGGCAGCCCGCGCGCCTCGGCCACCATGGCCATCGGCAGCCACACGTCGGTGCCGGCCAGCGTGACGCCTTCGAAGCCTGGCTCGGCCACGCCGACCACGGCGAAGTCGCGGTTGTTCAGGCGCAACGGACGCTCGAGCACACGCGGATCGGCGCCGAGCCGCCGCGTCCAGAAGCGATGGGTGAGCACCACGACCGGGCGGGCTCCGGGCACCACGTCCTCGTCATCGCGGAAGAAGCGGCCAAGGGCCGCGCGCGTGCCGAGCACGGAGAAGAAGTTGGCCGACACCAGCGTGCCGAAGACACGCTCGCTCGAGCCGGCCACGGTGAGGCTCATCGGACGGCCGCCGAAGTCCACCGCTGCCATGCCACTGAAGGTCGTGGCGTGCTGGCGCAGGTACTCGAAGGCCGGATGGGTCATGTTGTCGAAACCGCTGCCGCTGGTGCCGCGGCCGATGTCGACGACTCGGCCCGGGTCGGCCACGCCGGCCGACGGCGCCAGCAGCGCGTCGGCGATGCTGAAGATCGTGCTGCTGGCGGCCAGCCCCGCGGCCAGCGACACCACGGCCGTGACGACGAAGATCGGACTCCGGCCGAGCAGCCGCACGGCATGGCGCAGATCGGTGGCAAGGTTCACGCTGCATACGACCGGCGGGCTTCGGGGATTGTTTCGGGTCGGGTAAGATTTGCCCGTGTCCGGTTCTTCTGCCGTCGTGCCGCGCGAGCCCATGACCCTGGCCGACGGCGCCGCGTTCGCCGAGCGGCTGCGCGCCGAGCTGCATCGCGTGATCATCGGCCAGGACGCGGCGTTGACCGAGGTGCTCACGGCGCTGCTCGGCGGCGGCCATTGCCTCGTGCAGGGCGTGCCCGGGCTGGCCAAGACGCTGCTCATCAAGACCCTGGGCGACGCGGTGGCGGTGACCGTGAACCGCATCCAGTTCACGCCCGACCTCATGCCGTCGGACGTGCTCGGCACCGAAGTGGTGGACGAAGACCGCGTGACCGGCAGCCGCACCATCCGCTTCGCGCCCGGACCGATCTTCGCCAACCTGGTGCTGGCCGACGAGATCAACCGCACGCCGCCCAAGACCCAGGCGGCGCTGCTCGAGGCCATGCAGGAAGGGCAGGTCACGACCGGCGGCGTCCGCCGTCCGTTGCCCCGGCCGTTCTTCGTGATGGCCACCGAGAACCCGATCGAACAGGAAGGCACCTATCCGCTGCCCGAGGCGCAACTCGACCGCTTCATGCTGCAGGTGGTGATGGGCTATCCGACGGCCGACGAAGAACGGCGCATCGTGGCCGAGACCACGACCGGCACTCGTGCGAGCCGCGTCGCAGGTCGCGACCGGCGAGGATCTCGAACGCGCGCAGGCGCTCGTGCGCGAGATTGCCGCCGCGCCCAACGTGATCGACTACGTCACGCGCCTCGTGCGCGCCACGCGGCCGGGCGGCGACGGCGCCGGACCCGACGTGGTGGCGCAGTGCGTGCGCTGGGGCGCGGGTCCCCGGGCGGGGCAGGCGATGGTGCTGGCGGGCAAGGCCCGGGCGGTGCTGCACGGCCGGCCGGCGGTGTCGCTCGACGACGTGCGCGCGGTGGCGCCGCCGGTGCTGCGTCACCGCATCCTGCTGAACTTCCAGGCCGAGGCGGACGGCATCAGCGCGGCGTCGGTGGTGGCGCAGGTGCTCGACCACGTGCCGCGCGGCGCATGACCGGCGCCTACGCCGCCGACCTCGCGGCCATCCGCGATCTGGAACTGCGGGCGCGCGTGGCCGTGACCGGGGCCCGGCACGGACCACACACGAGTCCGCTGCATGGCTTCGGCGCCGAGTTCCGCGAGTATCGCCACTACCGTCCGGGCGACGACCTGAAGCACGTCGACTGGAAGACCTACGCGCGCACGCGCACGCTCTACACCAGGCGCTTCACCGAGACGACCAATCTCACCGCGCTGGTCGTGGTCGATGCCTCGGCGTCGATGGACTTCCACGGCAAGTTCGCGCTGGCCAAGACCGTGGCCGCGGCCCTGGCCATGCTGGTGGTGGATCAGGGCGATGCCGCCGGGCCTCGTGGCGCTCGGATCGCGCGCGGCGCACGTGCCGGCCGGCCGGGGCGTGGTGCACATGGCCCGCCTGCTGGCCGGCCTGTCGCGCCTCGTGGCCGACGGCGCGGAGCCGTTCTCGGCGGCACTGGCGCGCGTGGGCCCACGCCTGCCCCGGCACGGGGTCGTGATCGCGGTCTCCGATTTCTACGACGACGACCTCGCGCTGCCGGCCCTGCGTCGCCTGGCCCGCGCCGGTCACGACGTGGTGGCCGTGCAGACCCTGGCCGACGAGGAGCAGCGGCTGACGGTGGGCGACGACGTGGAGCTGGTGGATGCCGAGTCGGGGCAGTCCCGTCCGGTCGGCGCCGACGCTGCCCGCGACGCCTACACGGCGCGGCTCACGGCGTGGCGCGCCCGACTGCGCCAGTCGCTCCTGCGTGACGGCATCGAGCCGGTGAGCGTCACCACCGCCGACCGCGCTCGACCACGTGCTGCGGCGGTTCCTGCTGGCCCGGCGCGGAGGCGCGTGATGGGCATCGCGTGGCTGCTGCCGGCGGCGTGGTGGCTGGGCGCGCTCGTCGCCGTGCCGGTCGCCGTGCATCTGCTCGCGCGTCAGCGGCGCCGCCCGCTGCGCTTTCCGACCCTGCGCTTCATCGAGGCCGCCTCCGCCCCGTCGCGCCGTCACTGGCGCGTGCGCGATCCCGGGCTGCTGGCCGTGCGCAGCGCGATCCTACTGGCCATTGACGGCCGCGCTCGCCGGGCCGATGGTCGTGACCGCCGGCCGCCAGGCCCGCTGGAACGCGCGCGTGGCCCGGGCCTTGGTTGTCGCGCCGGAGGTGGTCGCGGATCCGGCGGTGGCCGCCGCCGAGGTGCGCGACGGCGACGGGATCGGCCGCCGCTTCGTGACCCGCGACGTCGCCGCGGGACTGGCCGATGCCTCGGCCTGGCTGCAGGCACAAGGACCCAGCCGGCGTGAGATCGTGGTCGTCGGACCGCTGCCGCGCGGCGCGCTGACGGCCGCCGACGTGCAGGCTCTGCCCGCCGATCGTCGGCCTGCGCTTCGTGCGCGCCGGCGTGCTGGCGGCGGCCACGCAGCGAGCAGTGCAAACGGCGCGGCTCGTCGGCGACACGCTCTGGCGCGTCACCGACACGGTGACCTCGACGACACGAGCACCACCGTGCGTGAGACCGGGCGCGCGCTCGAACCGGGCCGCGTGGTCGAGGCGACGGCCAGCGTCGCGGAGCAGCCGTCCGCCGACGCGGCGCGGCGTGCCGTGTTTCGCCGGGGCGTGCGGCTGACGTCGTCCTTCGGCTCCGGCGATCAGCGTGCCGTGGACGGGGAGCATGGGCGCGTGGGGCGCGGCCGTCGATGCGGCGAGCACGACGGACACGCGATCGGCTCGGCGACGAAGCCCTGGCGATGGCTGACGCCACGCTGGCGGGCTGGACGCAGAGCGGCGTCGCCCCTGGGCGCCGCCGCGCCGCGCGACGAGGGCGATCGCCGCGCCGTCTGGCTTCTGGTGCTGGCACTGCTCGCGCTCGAGTGGTGGTGGCGGAGGCGACCAGCGTGACCGCCGCGACGATGCTTGCTGCGGTGGCGCGCCGGCTCGAGGCTGCGCCAGGCGCTGTGGCTGGCCGCCGCTGGCCGTGCTCGTGGGTGCGGTCGTGCTGTGGCTCATCGCCGGCTCGGTCGACGGTCGTCGAGCTGCGATCGGCCAAGGCCGCCGCCGGGATGGCCGCCCTGGCGACGTTTGCGTCGGGGATGTGGCGATACCGTGCCGCGTGGCAGACCGCGGCCGTCGCCGCGTGGATCGAAGCGCGCGTCGACGGACTCGACAACCTGCTCGTCACAGCGGTGGCCAGCGCGGAGATGCCGGGTCTGTCACCGGCGATTCGTGACGAGATCGCGCGGCAGGCCGACCAGCCGCGTCGCGGCGCTGGCGCCCGCGCCGCTCGTGCCGCTTGGCCCGGCCGCGCCGCGAGTGTCGGTGATGGCGGCACTGGTGGCGGCCGGGGCGTGGCTAGTGGATCGCGCGCGCACCGGCGGTCACGCCGCTCGCCGTCGGCGCCGCACGGCTGCGGCGCTGGATGGGCCCTTCGATCTCGCCGTCACGGTGACGCCGCCGCCGTACCTGCGCCGCGCGCCGCTGACCATCGCCAATCCCGACCAGGTGCGCGTGCCGGCCGGTGGATCGGTGCGGCTGGTCGTGCGCACCGCGCTCCCCAGCGTGGCGTTCGACGATCCGGCCGGCGGCACCACGGCACTTGGCGCCCGGCCGCGAGCCGGGTACGGTCGAACGCACGTGGTCGCCGACCGCGTCGCTGACCGGCGCGCTCGTCGGACGCGGCCGCCGACGGCACCGCCGGCGCATCGCGGCTTCTGGCCATCGTCGTCGAACCCGACCAACGTCCGACCGTGCGCGTGGCGCGGCCCGGCCGCGATCTGCGCGTGCCGACGGCCGGCGCGACCATCGCCACTGGAGGTCGAGGCCGCCGACGACCACGGCGTGTCGGCGCTCGAGCTGCGCTACGTGCGCATGGCCGGCAGCGGCGAGTCGTTCACGTTCGGCGAGGGCCGCATTCCGCTCACGGCCGTGACGCGCACCGGCACGGGCCTGCGCGGTCGGCTGGCCTGGCCGCTCGGCCCGTTGGCCCTCGAGGCCGGCGAGTCGCTGGTCTACCGCGTGGTGGCGCGCGACGAGGCGCCGGGGGCGCCGCCCGGGGAATCCGAGAGCTACACCATCGACGTCGGCACCGCGTTCGAGACGAGTGGGGCCGGCGCGGCCGTGGCCGAGGAAGATCGCCGCTACGCGATCAGTCAGCAGATGGTGATCGTGAAGACCGAACAGGCGCTGGCCGAACGCGCCGCCACGTCGGCCGAGGCCTGGCTGACGCGCACGCAGGGCATCGCGGTGGAGCAGCGGATGGTGCGGGCCGAAGTGGTCTTCCTGAGCGGGGGCGAGGTGCAGGACGAGGTCGAAGAAGCGGCGCACGGCGACGAGCTGCAGGAAGGGCGGCTGGAGAATCGCGGCCGGGCGGAGATGCAGCGCGCCCTGGCCGAGATGTCGCGCGCCGAAGGCGCAGCTCACCGCCGGCAACGCCCGAGGCGCGCTCGTCTTCGAGCGGCGGGCGCTCGCGGCGCTGCTCAAGGCGTTCGATCGGCGGCGCTACTTCCTGCGCACCGTGCCCGAACGGTCCCGCATCGACCTGGCCCGGCGCCTCACCGGCGACCGACGCGGAGCAGCGCCTGGCATGCGCCTGCCCGGCGAACGGGTGGACGTCCTGGCCACCGAACGCGCGCTGCTCCTCGACGTGGCCACCGCCAATCCGGCGCAGCCGCTGCCCGCTGCCGTGGCGGCTCGCGTGGCCGCTGTAGCGCCCGGTGCGCCCGAGTGGTCCCGGCTGGCCGCCCAACTGCTGGCCGCGCCCGACGAATCCTCGCGGCGCGCCGCAGTCACGGCAGTCGCCGCGGCCCTGCTCGATCGCGCGCGAGGCTACCTCGCCCCTGATGGCGGCCTCCAGTCTGGCGGCCGAGACCTGCTCGAAGGACTGTGGGCCGACGAGCGACGGCGCGCCGGAGAGCGGCGATGAGTGGCGGCGACCGCGCTGCGCGCCATGGCCGTGGGGATCGCCGTGCTCGGCGTCATCGATCCGGCCGTGACGCGCACGCATCGGCCGGCGCTCGAAGTCGATCTCGCCGTGCCGCGCGGGTGCACGCCGCTCCGGCGGCCACGTCAGGCCCGGCCGCGGCGACACGACGAGGCGCGTCGTCGCCTGGTGCGCGAACTCGGCGAGGCCGTTGGCGACGCCGTGCAGCTGCGGCTGCGGCCCTTCGCGCGCGGGCGAGCGTCTGCCGTGCGCGGCGGAGGTGCCGTGCGTGGTCGTGACCGATCCGGTGGTGGCGCCGCGCGGCGGCTTCGAGCGCCAGCGTCCGCTCTTCACGATCGCTCCGGCGGTGGCCGCACGTGACGGCGTCGTCACCATCGACGGCGTGGCTGTGCCGCCAGCGCAGGTCGATGCGGCCGCGACCGCATCGGTCGTGCTGGCGGCGAGTGGCGTCGATGGACGAGACACGCAGGTCGAGGTGCGGGACGGCGGCGTGCTGGTGGGCACCGCGCGACACGTGTGGACGGACACGACGCCAGCGACGGTGTCGGTGCCGTGGTGGCCGGCGCGCGCCGGGCGGCGCCGCCTCTCCGTGACGGCGACCACGGGTGGTCGCGACGGTGCCGCGGCGCAGCAGACCGACGTGTCGGCCGCCGTCGACGTCACGGCCACGCCGTGGCCGGTGCTGGTCGTGGAGTTCCGGCCGTCGTGGGCCGTCACCTTCGTGCGGCGCGTGCTCGAAGGCGACACCCGTCTCGCCGTCGATGCCCACTCGGTGTTGGCGCCGGGCCTGGCCACAGCGCGGAGCCGCACCGGTCTCGACGATCAGCGCGTCGCCGATGCGCGGGTCGTCGTGGTCGGCGGCCTCGACGGCCTCACCGACGGTGACGTCGCCCGTTTCGAGCGCTTCGTCGCCGAGCGCGGTGGAGCCCTCGTGCTGGTCCCGGACGGGCCCGTGGCGGGACCCGCGGCGCGGCTCCTGCCCGGTCGCTGGCGGCCGCGGCTCGACCGCGCTCCCGCCATCGTCGCAGGCCTGCGCGCCAGCGAGTGGCTGCTCGCGTCGGATCTCGGTGCCGGCGATCTCGTGCTGGCCACGCACCAGGACACGCCGGCGATGGTGTCGCGGCCCATTGGCGAGGGGCGCGTGGTTGTGGTCGGCGCGCTCGACGCCTGGCGGCGCCGCAGCACGGTGGCTCCGGACTCGGAGCTGACGCCGTATGCCGGCTTCTGGCGCGGGCTGATCGCGGACCTCGCGCGTGGCACGGCTGCCGCCGTCGAGGTGCGGGTCGACCACGAGGCCGGCGACGCCGCACGCGCATCGTCGACGTGCAGGCGCGCGTGCTTCAGGCCGCGCCCGGCGTGGCGCGCCTCGGCCCGGCTGGTGTGTGGCGCCGAGCAGACCGCGATTCGCCTCAGGCCGCAGGCGCGAGCCGGGCAGTTCCGCGGGCGGGTGCCGTGGCCGTCATCCGGTACCGAGTGCGAGGTGGTCGCCGATCTGGCCGGGATCGGCGTGGGCCGCGTCGCCTTGACCGCGCCTGACGACACGCCGGCAGAGGCCCGCCGGGTGGTCGAGCGTCTGCAGGGCATTGCGGCCGCCAGCGGCGGCGCGACCGTGGCGGCCGGCGACGTGCCAGCGCTGGCCCAGGCGCTCTTGGCCCTCGACCGGCCCGCGCCGACGACGGCGCCGTCGTGGCCGCTACGCTCGTGGTGGTGGGGACTGGCGGCATCACTGGCGCTCGGCGGCGAGTGGTGGCTGCGGCGCCGGGCGGGCGCGCGCTGACGCGCCGCACCTCGGCAGCGACCTCCGGGCTGGCCCAGAGCTGCGGCGGAGCGCGGTGGTAAAGTACGCGCATCGCGCGGGCAGGAGCCGCGGCCATGGCGTATTCGAAAGACGAAGTGAAGGCGATCACCGACAAGGTGCTCAACATGTGCAAGGCCGACGGCGTCGAGGTCGTCTTCTCCGGCGGCGAGCGGTCGGCGACGCGGTTTGCCAACTCCAGCATCACCGCCAATCTGATCGAGCACGATCAGGAAGTGCAGATCTCGGTCTACTACGGCAAGAAGACGGCCTCGGCGACCACGCATCAGTTCGACGACGACTCGCTGAAGCGCACCATCGAGGCGGTGCAGGCGCTGGCCCGGCGCAAGCCCGACAACCCGGAAGTGATGCCGCTCGTGGCGCCGCCGCAGCCCTACATCGAGATCGACGCGGCCCTGCCGTCGGCCGTGAACTTCGGCCCGACCGAACGCGCCCGCATGGTCAAGGCCAGCACCGACATCTGCGAGAAGAAGGGCGTGCTCGGCGCCGGCTACATCCCGAAGTTCGACTGGGTCGACGCGCGCGCCAACTCCGCCGGCCTGTTCAGCTACTTCCACTACGCCGATGCCAGCTTCATCCTGACCTGCCGCACGCCCGACCAGACCGGGTCGGGCTGGGCCGGCACGACCGGCGTGAAGAACATGGCCGACATCGACGCCGAGGCGCTCACCCTGGTGGCCGCCGACAAGGCGGTGAAGTCGGCCAAGCCGCGGGCGCTCGAGCCCGGCAACTACACGGTGATCCTCGAGCCACGTCCGGCGGCCCGCTATCTGTCGCTGATGCTGCAGTCGTTCAACGCTCGTGCGGCCGAAGAAGGCCGCAGCTTCCTGAGCGGCAAGGAACGCGGCCAGACCCGACTCGGCGAGAAGGTGTTCGGCGACAACTTCACGCTGCGCAGCGAGATCGGCAATCCCGTGCTGCGCCAGTCGCCGGTGGGCGAAGGCGGCCTGGCGGCGCAGAGCGTGCCGTGGGTCGAGAAGGGCGTCGTCAAGAACCTCTACTACGACCGCTACTGGGCGGCGCAGCAGAAGAAGGCGCCGACGGGCACGTCGCCCAACATGAGCCTGGTCATGGAGGGCGGCACGGCCACCATCGACGAGATGATCAAGTCGACCAAGCGCGGCCTGCTCGTGTCGTTCTTCTGGTACATCCGCCCGGTCGATCAGATGACCCTGCTCAACACCGGCATGACCCGGGACGGCCTGTTCCTGATCGAGAACGGCGAGATCGTGGGCCCGGTGCAGAACTTCCGCTGGAACGAATCGCCGGCGGTGAGCTTCAACAACATCACCAAGCTGGGCCGGCCGGTGCCGATGCACACCGGCGAGGCCTACGACAACCCGGGCACGGCGCTCGTTCCGCCGATGATGCTCGAAGACTTCACCATGACCTCGATCTCTCCGGCGGTATAGCCATGAAGCGACGTGATTTCGTCAAGACGTTGAGCGCCTCCGGTGTGGCGCTGTATGCCAGTGACCTGTGCGGCGACCTGCTCGCGCAGTCGCCGCGCGGCCAGGTGCTGCAGTCGAAGTTCAAGGGGCTGTCGGACATCGCCTTGTCCGAGGCCAAGCGGCTCGGCTGCACCTACGCCGACATCCGCTTCACGCGCAACGTGAACGACAGCGTGGCGGTGCGCGACCGGGTCGTGACCGACAGCTTCGGCTTTGGCGCCGGCGGCCATGAAGAGAGCGCCGGTTTCGGCGTGCGCGTGATCCACAGCGGCGTGTGGGGCTTCGCCAGCAGCCCGTTCGTGACCGAAGCCGAGATCCGGAAGCTGACCGCGCAGGCCACCGACGTGGCCAAGGCCAGCGCCGTGAGCAAGCGCTTCGAAGTGACGCTCGCACCGGTGCCAGCCTACACCGACTACTGGAGCGTGCCGGTGAAGGTCAAGCCAGAGGACGTGTCGCTCGACGAGAAGATCGCGTTCCTGATGCAGATCAACGAGGCCGCGCTGAAGATGCCCGGCGTGTTCCGCATCCAGTCGCAGATGGCCTTCGACTACGAGTGGAAATATCTGGCCACGTCCGAAGGGTCGTATCTCGAGCAAGAGATCTGGCGCACCTCGCCGGGCTTCACCGTGTCGGCGCGCCAGGACGGCAAGTTCAAGTCGCGCACTTTCTCGGTGGCGCCCAAGTCGGCCGGCTACGAAGTGGTCACCGACGCGAAGATGCTCGAGAACGTCGAGCGGATTGCCGCGGAAGCGATCGAGCACTGCACCGCGCCGCCGGTCGGCGCGGGTCTCAAAGATCTGATCATGACGCCGGCCCACGCCATGCTGACGATTCACGAAATCGTCGCGCATCCCACCGAACTCGATCGCGTGGTTGGCTACGAGGCCAACTACGCCGGCACGAGCTTCGTGAAGGTGGGGGACATCGGCAAGCGGGTCATGGGCTCGAAGCTCTTCAACGTCACCGCCGACCGCACCCTGCCCGGGGGCATGTGCACGGTGGGCTACGACGACGACGGCGTGAAGTCGCAGGCCTGGCCGCTCGTGCGCGAGGGAATGCTGGTTGGGCTGCAGACCAACCGTGAGACCGCGCACTACATCGGCGAGAAGGAATCGCGCGGCTGCACCTTCGCCACCTCGTGGCGCAACTACCCGTTCCTGCGCATGCCCAATGTGCACGTCGACGCCGGCCCACCCGGATCGCCCACGCCCGAGCAGATCATCGCCGACACCAAGGACGGCATCATCATCGACGGCCGCGGCAGCTACTCGATCGATCAGCAGCGCTTCAACGGCCAGTTCGGCGGCGATGCCTATTGGGAGGTCAAGAACGGCAAGAAGACGCGCATGCTGAGCGACGTCACCTACAACGCCATCACCACCGACTTCTGGCAGAACCTCGACGCCGTCACCGGCAAGGAGCACTGGGAGATGTTCGGCACGACCGGCGATGCCAAGGGCCAGCCGGTGCAGATCAACCATCCGTCACACGGCTCGCCCTGGTGCCGCATTCGCCGCATCATGGTCGGCGCGGCGTACAGCTAACGGGCGAAGACGGTTGGACGGGCCGCCCGCGCCTTCGGGCGCGGGTGCCACGGGGTGGATCTCGAGGGCCTCGACTGCCGCCTGCACCTCACCGTCCCGCAGCTGACTCAGCTCGGGCGCCGTGAGCTTGATCTTGAGGTTGCAGCGCTCCACCTTCCGCGGACCCGCTCGGGGTATCTGAAACCTCCGACTGTCAGGTGGAAGTGTCTACTTTAGTGAGGGAGGCTCCCTGCCGGGTTCATGCGCTGGTTAGGCGGCCCGCTGAGCTCGACTGGCTACACTCGTGTTTGCCATGCCCTGTCGAAGAACACGCATGCCATGGTGGTCGAGATGCCAATCGGCGCCGGCAAAGCACCAGCGACAAGGTACTCTTGAAAATATCGGACGTCGCCTCCAGTGCCGTGGCCACTGATTCCCGCCGCCACACACGCAGCCAGAACACCAAGAGCATGGTACGCCTTGGTGCGTAGGGGTGTCCCGAACAGTGCCAAGCTCCCAATCAGCCCCGCGAGCCCATAGCACCAGACGAACGTACCCATAACGCGACTCGCGGCGTCTGGCGGTGGCCCTACGCCTGCCCACGCCACGCTAGCAAGAATCTGCAACGGGCCCGACACAACTCCTCCCAGACCGCAACAGATGAGGATGCCGACACCGGGTCTCCACACCGGATGTCTTCTCTTGCCTGTCTGCTCGCCGCCACCGTTCACCAGCGCCCAGCAACGGTCGCAATGATGCCTACCGAAGCGAGTTCGTGCCTTGCAGACGGCGCAATGGCTCATTGTGGTCCGCCTAACGGCCAGCCGTTCACCGGCGGCACGTGCGAGGCCAGGATACACCCGAGCGCGAGGGGCGCGCGCACGCGCGCCCCGGTGCCGTCCGGTGCAACGGCAGGTTAGACCGCCGGTCGTATCACGCGATCGCCGGCAGCCATCGCGCGACCGGCGCCTCGGTGTGTCAATCGTGCCTCAGCCGATCACCGGCGCGCGATGGGCCCGCCTGCTGACTGCACGGCTCGGCGCCGGCCGGAACTGAGGGCCTCCGGAAATGCCCGTGCGAGCCCGCGCGTGATGGCGCGCGGCATGGCGCGGAAGCCGGCCCGACGTTCGCAGAAGCTCGGCGCGTGAAGGACGCCCGTGATGGAGGTGCGGCACAACGACCGCTCGTGCCCCGACGAAAGGATTGGTCTTTAGTTGTCGGTCAACTACTATTTTGCCGACCGGCATATCCCAAGAGATCCGGCAGCCGTCGCAGCATAACGGGCAGGGCCATCCCGGTCAAAACTAGCTGCAAGTCTATGCCGCCAAGGGGCTTCTGGCGAATAAGACACAGTCGCATCCCGGCGATAGGCTGGTCGGCATATCGCGGCCGGTGTGCGGCGGGCCGGCAGCGGATGGGTCGGCGCATGCCGCTGTCGCCCGGCGCTGCCTCCTCCCGGAGTCCGAGATGATTGTGGGGGATCTGGCGAGGACGGAGGGAGGTGGCAGTGCTGGGCGACAGCTCAGGGCGCCGCCACCGTCGTGCGCTGGAGTAGCGCTGGGCCAGTCACCTCGCCTTGATTGAGGGCTCGGTGACAGGCCCTTGGAGTCCGAGATGATTGTGGGGGATCTGGCGAGGACGGAGGGAGGTGGCAGTGCTGGGCGACAGCTCAGGGCGCCGCCACCGTCGTGCGCTGGAGGAGGGCTGGGCCAGTCACCTCGCCTGATTGAGGGCTCGGTGACAGGCCCTTGGAGTCCGAGATGATTGTTGGGGGATTCTGGCGAGGACGGAGGGAGGTGGCAGTGCCGGGCGAAAGCTCAGGGTGCCGCCACCGTCGTGCGCTGGAGGAGGGCTGGGCCAGTCACCTAGTCTGATTGAGGGCTCGGTGACAGGCCCTTGGAGTCCGAGATGATTGTGGGGGATTTGGCGAGGACGGAGGGAGGTGGCAGTGCCGGGCGACAGCTCAGGGCGCCGCCACCGTCGTGCGCTGGAGGAGGGCTGGGCCAGTCACCTCGCCTGCTTGAGGGCTCGGTGACGGGCCCTTGGAGTCCGAGATGATTGTGGGGGATCTGGCGAGGACGGAGGGAGGTGGCAGTGCCGGGCGACAGCTCAGGGTGCCGCCACCGTCGTGCGCTGGAGGAGGGCTGGGCCAGTCACCTCGCCTGATTGAGGGCTCGGTGACAGGCCCTTGGAGTCCGAGATGATTGTGGGGGATCTGGCGAGGACGGAGGGAGGTGGCAGTGCCGGGCGACAACTCAGGGTGCCGCCACCGTCGTGCGCTGGAGGAGAGCTGGGCCAGTCACCTCGTCTGATTGAGGGCTCGGTGACAGGCCCAACTAGGACATCGCATACACGACGATGTTGACCGCGAACTTGGTGTTGTCGTCGCGCTGGAAGCGCTTGTTGCGCCAGTCGTAGTCCCACTCGCAGCCGTAGTCCTTGTTCGAGTAGAGCACGCCGAGGCGGCCGTCGTGCTCGACGCCGCGCAGGTAGTCGTGCACCAGGTCGTCGCCCCAGCCGTTCAGCTCGTGGGCGGTCTGGGGCGGGCCGTCGGCAAACGGGAAGAAGGCGCGATAGAGCGGATGCGAGCGCGGCAGCTTGGCCAGGGTGGCCGGGCCGGGGAACAACTGCCGCATTTCGCGTTCGAACGAGGTCGCGTAGAGGCCGGCGATGTCGTGGTTGCAGTCGTCCGAGAAGAGCAGCCCGCCCGATCGAATCCATGCGCGCAGCCCCTGGCGTTCGCGATCCGAGAAGCGCACCAGCCGATGGCCGGTCATGAACAGGAACGGAAAGGCGCCGAGCTCGTCGGAGTCGGCCGTGATGACCACCTCTTCGGGATAGACGCGCAGGTTGGTGTACTCGACCACCGAGTTCAGCACGTTGGCGGCCACCTTGGGGTTGTAGTCCCAGTCGCCCGAGTCGTAGCGGAGCCGGGCGAACACGAACTCATCGGCTCGCGGCCCGCCTCGCGCGGATTGCGGCGGCGCTGCCTGGCCCAAGAGCGGCACGGCGCCGGCGAGCGCGAGCTGCAGGAACTCGCGGCGGCTAGCGCGTGACACGGCGCCGCATCCACTCTGCGACCTGCGCGGTCACGTCACCGT
>CAWFCS010000005.1:0-175038 GCA_963814395.1 uncultured Acidobacteriota bacterium | reverse complement strand
TCCTCCCGTTCCCGTTCAACAGGAGTGCGGCTCAATGGATCGATCGTTCGTCACACGCCTCTCGTCAGACCTGCCGGCCAGCTTGGTCGTATTCCTCGTCGCCGTGCCGCTGTGCCTCGGCATCGCCTTGGCCTCCGGCGCGCCGCTCGCCTCCGGCATCATCGCCGGCATCGTCGGCGGCATCGTGGTCGGTGCGGCCAGCGGCTCGGCCCTGGGCGTGAGCGGACCCGCTGCCGGCCTCGCCGTGATCGTGCTCACCGCGATCCAGACCCTGGGTTCGTGGGAGACGTTCCTGCTCGCGGTCGTCGTGGCCGGCGTGATCCAGGTCGCGCTCGGCTTCCTGCGCGCCGGCGTGATCGGCTACTACTTCCCCTCGTCGGTCATCAAGGGCATGCTGACCGGCATCGGCCTCACGATCATCCTGAAGCAGCTGCCGCATGCGGTTGGCTACGACGCGGATGCGGAGGGCAACCTCGGGTTCGCCAACACTGGCGGTGGCGACAACACCCTGTCGGCCTTGAGCCACATGTTCGGGATGATTCAGGAAGGCGCGCTGATCGTGGCCGTGCTCTCCCTGATCGTGCTCGTCACGTGGGAGCAGCCGTTCATCAAGCGCATCAAGGCGTCGCTCTGGATCCAGGGGCCGCTCGTGGCGGTGATGCTCGGCATCGTGCTCAACGAGGTGTTCAAGGGGATGGCGCCAGGGCTGGCCATCGCCTCGACGCATCTGGTACAGCTGCCGGAAACGACTGGCCTGTCGGGCCTGGGGGCGCTGTTGTCGTTCCCCGACTTCACGCAGGTTGGCAACGCCGCTGTCTACACCACGGCCATCACGCTGGCAGTCGTCGCCAGTCTGGAGACGCTGCTGTGCGTCGAAGCGACCGACCGGCTCGACCCCGAGAAGCGGGTGACCCCGACGAATCGCGAACTCAAGGCGCAGGGCCTCGGCAACGTCATCTCGGGACTGATTGGCGGCTTGCCGATTACCCAGGTGATCGTCCGCAGTTCCGCCAACATTCAGTCGGGGGGACGGTCGAAGACGTCGGCCATCCTGCACGGCGTGCTGCTGCTCGTGGCGGTGATGTCGGTGCCCGCGCTGCTCAATCGCATCCCGCTGGCTACCCTCGCCGCGATTCTGCTCACGGTGGGCTACAAGCTGGCCAAGCCGGCTCTGTTCAAGTCGATGTACCAGCTCGGCTGGGGTCAGTTCCTGCCGTTCATGGTCACCGTCGTGGGCATCCTGGCCACGGATCTTCTGGTGGGCATCGCGCTCGGCATGGCGGTGGCCGTGTTCCAGATTCTGCTGACCAACTACAGCAATCCCTACTTCGTGGAAGGACAGCCGCACGAGCTCGGGGGCGTGTGGCGGATCGAGCTTTCGGAAGATGTGTCGTTCCTGAACCGGGCCGCGATCATGCGCACGCTCGACGAGATTCCGCCGGGCTCCAAGGTGGTGCTCGACGCCACGCGCTCGGTGAACATCGACTACGACGTCTACGAAGTGATCAAGGAATACGAGCAGCGCGCCAAGATCATCGACGTGGACCTCACCGTGAAGGGGCTCTACGGCCCGCGCAAGCGCGGCGACGACCCGCTCAGCAAGGTGCAGCGCATGATTCGTCGCGACACCGAGCGACGCGCCGAGCGCGAGGCGGCCGTCTAGCTAGCTGCGGCGCAGTGCCTGCGAGCGACACGTCACCACCGTCATTTCATCGACCAGCCAGGAGCACACACACCATGCGTACGCAGACCAAGGACATCCAGACCAACCTCACCCCGCACATGGCCTTCGACATCCTGCAGGATGGCAACCGCAGGTTCGTCAACAACCTGCGCGCCAACCGGAACCTGTTGCAGCAGGTGAACGACACCTCGGCCGGTCAGTTTCCCTTCGCGGTGGTGCTGAGCTGCATCGACTCGCGCACGTCGGCCGAGCTGGTATTCGACCAGGGTCTCGGCGACATCTTCAGCGTGCGCATCGCCGGCAACGTGCTCAATGAAGACATTCTGGGCAGCATGGAGTTCGCGTGTCTCGTCGCCGGATCGAAACTCATCGTGGTGCTGGGACACTCGCGCTGTGGCGCGGTCAAGGGCGCCTGCGACTACGTGCAGATGGGGCATCTCACCGGGCTGCTCACGAAGATCAGCCCGGCCGTGCATGTCGTGGAATCGGCTCAGGGACGCGGCACCGAGCCCCAGGCGTTCATTGAGCACGTGGCACTCGAGAACACCCGCCAGCAAATGCGCGCGATTCTCGAACGCAGCCCGATCCTCGAGCACCTCTTCAATGATGGCAAGATCGGCATCGTGAGCGCGATGTACTCGGTGGAGTCGGGCGACGTCACGTTCCACGACCTGCACTTCCACGCAGAGCGGGCGGGCGATGCCGCCCCGGCAACCGGAGCACTCGCGACCGCGTGAGACTCCAGACGCGTCAGCGCGAGGCCGGCGCCCTACGTCCGGCGGCCGCTCGCGGCCGGTGCGAACACGTCGACACGGGCCGCCCTGGTCAGCGCCGCGACGCCAGGATGGGTGACACGCCGTTCCGCAGAGAGGGCGTAGTAGCGTTCGCGGACGGCGTCGGTGTTGCCGATGGCGACGACACCGTAGTGTCGGCAGACCTCGTCCGCAATCGCCGTCGGTGCCGGAAACACCGCGGTTCCGGCTTCGCCAAAGGCCTTCATCAGGGCTGAGTCCTCGAATTCGCCGCCCACGCGGGGGCGAAAACCGCTGGCGTCGAACCATTGTTCGAGCGCGCGCCTGAGCACGGTGGCCGCCGTGGGCAGCAGCATCGGCACGCCCTGGAGGGACCGCGGGAACCCCCGGCGCAGCTTGCGGGCAAGAGCCGACACGGCGAAGAAGGTCGTGCCCGATTCGCCCAGCAGGTGCGAGAACACCTTCACGTGCAGGTGCGTGGGCGCCGGCGCGTCGCTGATGACGACGTCGAGAGCGTGGATTGCCAGCTGCGCCAGCAGCTGGTCGGGTTGGCCCTCGTGGCAGGTCAACTGGGCCGGCAGGACGCCTTCGGTCGCGGGACGCAGCAACCGGTAGACGATCAGCTTCGGGACCGCGTTGGCGACTCCGACGCGGAGCCTGAGCGCCTGTCCGGCGGGGCGTCCCTTCAGCGTCTCCTGCAGCTCTCGACCCAACGTGAAGATGTCGTCGGCGTACCGGAACACGATGCGCCCGGCCTCGGTGAGCACCACTCGCCGCCCCTGGCGCTCGAGCAGCGTCTGACCCAGCGCCCGCTCGAAGTGCTTGATCTGGGCGCTCACGGTCGGTTGAGCGAGGCGGAGGGATTCGGCCGCCCTCGATACGCCCCCTTCACGGGCGACCGTCCAGAAGTAGAACAAGTGGTGATAGTTGAGCCACTCCATCAGCACACTATAGATATTTCAAGCGTGGATACGCAGAACTATCTAATTGTCGCGCGGCAGCCCGGCGCCTAGGATGGGCTGTGAGGTGACCGTGGATCTGGTGTTCCCATTCGTCGACTACTGGTGGTTCTATACAGGTTTCACCACGTTCGTCCTGGCGCTCCTGGCGCTCGACCTCGGCGTGTTCCACCGCACGGCCCACGACGTGACCTTCCGCGAATCCCTGACCTGGTCGGTGATCTGGGTGGCGCTGGCGCTGCTCTTCAACTACGGGTTCTACCGCTATGCCGTCACCCAGGTCGGCGCCGAGGCCGGCGCCCGGCTCGGCCTCGAGTTCCTGGCGGGCTATGTCGTCGAGAAATCACTCGCCGTCGACAACGTGTTCGTGTTCGTGATGGTGTTCGGATACTTCGGCATTCCGGCGCGGTATCAGCATCGCGTGCTGTTCTACGGCATCCTCGGCGCGCTCGTCTTCCGAGCGGTGTTCATCGCCCTCGGGTCGGTGCTGATGCAGTACCACTGGGTCGTGGTCCTGTTCGGGGTGCTGCTGCTGGCGACCGGCGTGAAGATGCTCGTGGTACCGGCCCAGAAGGTGCGGCCCGATCAGAACCCGCTCATCCGGCTGTTCCGCCGGCTCATGCCGATCACCCAAGACCTCCATGGACAGCGCTTCGTCGTCTCGGTGAACGGGCGCCGGCACGCAACGCCCCTGCTGGTAGCGCTGCTGTTCCTGGAATTGAGCGACGTCATCTTCGCCATTGATTCGGTGCCGGCGATCTTCGCCTTGACGCGCGAGCCGCTCATCGTCTTCACCTCCAACGTGTTCGCGATCCTGGGTCTGCGGGCGATGTACTTCCTGCTGGCCGGCGCCGTCCAGCGCTTTCAGCTCTTGAAGTATGCGCTCGCGTTCATCCTGATCTTCGTGGGGCTCAAGATGGTGTGGCTGAACCAGGCGTTCGGCGGCAAGTTCCCGATCGAGTGGTCGCTCGGCATCATCGGCGCGCTCCTCGCGGGCGCCGTAGCCGCATCGCTCGTGAAGGAACGCTGGACGAGCCCCTGAGCACGCGACCTGGGACGCCGTTCGGGCCGTGCGCGCCAGTCGCGTTCCTGGCAGCGCGCCGTCAGCGGCCGGTCATATCGACGCGCACCAGGGCGCGCGCCGTGCAGGCGTAGAGCGCGCCGTCGGCGCCAACCGCCAACGCCAGTACCGGGCCGTCGATGCCATCAAGGGCGATCCACGCCGTAGCGACGACCTCGCCCGCAGGGCCAATGCGGATGCGCAGCAGACCCGCGGTCGTGGAGGTG
Organism: uncultured Acidobacteriota bacterium; assembly: GCA_963814395.1. Classification (GTDB taxonomy): domain Bacteria; phylum Acidobacteriota; class Vicinamibacteria; order Vicinamibacterales; family UBA2999; genus CADEFD01. The sequence continues at coordinate 170,356 of CAWFCS010000005.1, read as the reverse complement.
CCGGCCACGATGCAGGCTCTCGGTCTGACCTGCGGCGATCGCGGCAACGGCCGCCGCCGTCGTGCTCCCCATTGCCTCGGGCAGCGCGAACCGCGCTCGTGCCGCCCGCGGCCACGCCGGATCTGCCGGGCCCTGGAGCAGCTGCGAGAGGCCGCCGGCCACGTTGTCGGTGACCCACAGCGTGTGCGGATCTCCCAGCCACACGAGGCCGGTCGGGCGCTGCACGCCGGCCAGGTGCACGGGCGGGCCCGCTGGCTGGTCGGCAGGGCGTCGTGCCGTCCTGGTTGATCCGCAGCACCTTGCCCGACAGCGAGCCAAGATCGTCGGCACGATCGACGGTGCCGCCATGATCGAGGGCGATGTACAAGGTGCGGTCGGGGGCCATGCGCAGGCGCGCGCGCGGCTGCGCTGCGGCGGCCGGCAGGTCGTCGACGACAATCGCGCTGTTGCGCCAGCACGCCGTCGGCGAGCACGAAACGCGCGGTGCGCAGACCCGACTCGGTGCTGTACAACGCGAACACTGCGTGGGTCGTGGCGAAATCGCGGTCCACGGCCAGCGACAACAAGCCGTGGCCGTCGCCGGTCACCAGATCCGGCAGGCGCGCGTCGGCGGTGCGCAGGCCGCGCCCGTCACGGAACCGGCGAATGCGGCCGGCGCGCTCCGCGATCAGCACGCTGCCGTCGGGCAGGACCGCCAGGTCGGTGGGGTCGTCGAGTCCGGTCGTCAGCACGGACGGCGACGATGGCGTGACCGGCGCCGGTGACGAGGGCTCTGTCGGCGCCGCCACGGCCGCCAGGCTGCCGTCGGCATCCAGGACGCGCACCACGATGGGCGACGACGACGGCCCCTCGGAGCGTGCTGGTTCGGCGCTAGACGCCGACATCCAGATGGTGTGCCGGCCAGGGGCGAGCCGCGGCAGCGGCGCCTGGCACTCGACGCCCGACGGACCGACGGTGCGCGAACACGACACCCCGTCCAGTGGTTGCGGGCTGGCGTCGACGTAAATCTGGAACGCCAGGTCCGCCGCCTCGTCGTACGACGCCACGGCCTGGTCCCAGGCCAGCCGAGCGGTGCCGCGCACAGTGAACTCGGGCGGCGGCGATTGTTCGCCCGGCGCCTCTCCGGCTGGAGGGGGTCCGCCCTCGGGTGGCAGCTCGTCGGACGGGGGCCGTTCTTCCGGCGGCGCTTCCGAGGGAGGAACGGAAGGCTCGTCGCCGTCGGTCGGGATCTGCGGCGGCTGCGCCAGCGCGGGCGCCGCCCACAGGCCGCCCGCGAGCAGTGACGTCACGAGGATGAGTCGAAGACTGAATCGCACAGCACGTTCCGCCGCAACCGCCAGCATACCGCGAATGAAGACCGTCATTCACCGCCGCGCCGGAGCTGCAGCCGCTGCCCCACCGCCAGGCCGAGGCGGGCCGCCTCGCCGGCCGCGAATTCGAGCGCCCCGTGAGCGCGCCACCCGCCCCAGGTGAGACGCCAGGGCGCCAGGTCCGCCGCCACATGCACCACGCGCGAGTGCGCGATCGAGGAACACCACGTCGATGGCGAACCGCATGCCCACGGTATGAATCGAGCGACAGGGCGCCAGCCACAGCGCCTCGCCGGGCGCCAGACCAGCGCGACCGAGCAGGCCACGGGCGCGTAGCCACGGCGACGTGGCCAGCTCCACGCGGGCCAACTCGCGGCCGTCTTCGGCACACAGGCGCCCCTGAGACATGGCGGTGGCAAGCGACCGGCAATCAGCCGGCGGTGCCCAGAGTCGTGAACGAGCCGCACATCGCCTGGAACACCGGCGCGTATCGGGCGAACTGGGGCGACGGCGCCACGCACACCAGACGATACAAGTGGCGGCCCTGGAGGGCCACGTAGACGCGCACGTGCTCAGCGCCGCTGCTGCCGCGCCGCTCGAAGTCCACCGTCACCATGCGGCGCCGTCCGACCTGCGCGATCTGACTGGTGAAGGCCGATCCAGCCGGCTCCCGCTCCTTGAGCTCGCCCAGTTCGAGCTCGGCGAAGTTGCCGTCGATCTCGTCCGAGGTCAAGGCAATCTGCAGCAGCTCGTGCTCGATCACCAGCACCGCGGCGCCGTCCTTGTGCACCACGCAGCCGAGCAGCTGCAGGCCGCCGGGCAGCAGACGCCAGTCCTTCTCGGGCAGGTCGATGCTGAACTTCGGCGTCGATGCCGGCCGCGTGCGCGGCGCTCCTGGCGACTGCGCGGCGAGGGCGGCCGGCACGAACGCGCCCGCCACCGCGCCGAGCAGCCGGCGACGGGCCAGGACGATGCCGGAACGCCGGTGCGCCGTCATGCCACCTCCAGGTCGGCGACGACGAGCGCCGTGGCGTTGTCGCGGCCGCCGGCGGCAATCGCCTCCGCCACCAGGCGTTCCGCCTGGGATTTCGGATCGGCCGCACTCGCCAGGATGCCGCCAATCCGTCCGTCGTCGAGCACGCCGTGCACGCCGTCGCTGCACAGCAGCAGCCGCGAGCCTGGCTCGCGCGGCCGCTCCGACACATGCACTTCGAGCCGCTCCTCGCCGCCGAGCACGTTGGTGACGACATGGCGCAGGGGATGCTGCGCCAGCGCATCGCTCGGCAGCGCCACCGCCCCGCCGAGGGCCGCGAGCAAGGAGTCGTCTTCCGTGAGGGGCGTCAGCTGGCCGTTGGCGAGCTGATAAACGCGGCTGTCACCGGCGTGGCACACGACGAGGCTCGACGCCGTGAAGAGCGCGGCAACCACGGTGGCGCCCATGCCGCTGTAGGCGTGATCGCTGGCGGCGGCGCGCAGGACGCGCTGATTGGCCAGGTGCAGGGCGGTGCGCAGGCGGTTGGCGTCGGCCGACACCGAACCGTCGAAGCCGAACGGCCAGGTCAGGTGCTCTTCGCCGCCGGACCGCGTGATGAAGGCCTGGATCGACTCCACCGCCAGACGAGAGGCGATCTCGCCAGCCGCGTGTCCGCCCATGCCGTCAGCCACGACGAACAAGCCGATCTCGAGGTCCACCGCAAAGGCGTCCTCGTTGCTCTTGCGCACAGGACCGCAGTCCGACACGCCATGCGCCGCGAGCCCCATGCCGGGGCCGGGCAGCAGCGGGTCGGGCGCCGGCAGGCGTTGTGTGATGTCGTCCATGGCTGTGCGCCCGGCTACGCCGTGGCGCCCTCAGGCTCGTGGGCCAGGGTGTGGTCGAAGACCTCGGCCAGCGACGTGTCGCCCGCCAGCGCCTTGTGCCAGGCCGCCTGCCGCAGCGTGCGCATGCCGTCGCGCCGCGCCGCCACGCGCACTTCCTGGGCCCCGGCCTTGGCCAGAATCAGATCTTCAATCCGCGGCGACACCCGCAGCACCTCGTAGATCCCGGTGCGGCCGCGGTAGCCGCTGCCGCTGCAGCGCGCACAGCCCACGGCCTTGTAGACGTGCGCGGCGGTGCCGGCCGGCAGCGACACGTCGTCGCGGGCCGCCAGGTCGGCCACGCGATCGTCCATGGTGGTGTCGATCGCCTTGCACTCCTGACACAGCCGCCGCACCAGGCGCTGCGCCAGGATGAGCCGCAACGACGAGGCGACGATGAAGGGCTCGAGGTCCATGTTGAGCAGGCGCAACACGGCGCCGGGCGCGTCGTTGGTGTGGAGCGTCGAGAGCACGAGGTGACCGGTGAGCGCCGCCTTCAGCGCGATGTCCGCGGTTTCGGCATCGCGCACTTCGCCGACCATCATCACGTCGGGGTCCTGGCGGAGAAAGCTGCGCAGGACGTTGGCGAAGGTCATCTTCGTGCCCGGCTGACACTGCACCTGCGTGATGCCGTCGAGCCGTGACTCAACCGGATCCTCAGCGGTCAAGACCGCGAGGTCTTCGCCGTTCAGCCGGTCGAGCAGCGCGTAGAGCGTGGAGCTCTTGCCGCTGCCGGTCGGCCCGGTCACGAGGATCAGGCCGTTGGGCAGATCGCAGGCTTCGACCAGCCGCGCGTGCGTGTCGTCGTCGACGCCCAGATCCTTGAGCTCGCGACGGGCGCGGGTGCGTTCGAGCACGCGCAGCACGATCTTTTCGCCGGTCACTGCCGGCACGAGCGAGAAGCGCAGATCGACGGCCCGGCCCCACACCAGGTTGTAGCCGATGTGCGAGTCGATCGGCTCGCTGGCCGAGGCGACCGGCACGTCGGCCATCGCCTTCAGCCGCGACACGATGGGCAGCGCCATCGACGGCGGGAAGCGGTGGAGCACGCGCAGACCGCCATCGATGCGCGCGCGCACCCGCAGTTCGTGCTCGGCCGGCTCGATGTGCAGATCGCTGGCCCCCGCTTCCACGGCACGGCAGAGCATCTGCTGCACCAGCCGGATGATCAGCGGATCGCGAATCAGCTCGTGCAGCAACGCCTCACCGCGCGCCAGCACGTCGCGATTGCGATTCACGAGGCTCACGGCCGGCTCGGCGTATTCCTCGAAGGGCCGTTCCAAGAGCGCGGTGTAGGCCGCCTCGGCGACGGCCTGACCACCCTCGGGCTGGTAGCGGAGCGGCGTATTCGGCAGATGCGCGGCGTAGTGCTGCGTGAGCGCGGCCACGACCGCGGTCTCGTGGCTCACGAGCGGAAACACCCGGCAGCCCGACACGGCCTCGAGCGCGCGCACGGTCCAGCCGTCGGTCGGATTGAGCATGCACACGTGCAGCGCGTTGGCTTCCATCTGCGCCGGGAACACCAGCAGACGCGCCACCAGTGCCGCCGGCAGCAACTGGTTCACTCGAGCGACGAAGTCGGGATACACCGTCATCAGCGAGGGATCCACGGCGCGTGAGCCGGTGATCTCCTCGAGCAGGCCGCGCACCGCCTCGGGCGGCAGCAACTGCAGCGTGGCCATGGCGCCGGCGAGGCTGGTGCCGCGGCTGCGCTGGAACGCGCGCGCCCGCTCGAGGGTCGCCGCCGCGACCAGGCCCTGCCGCAGGCTCAACTCCGCCAGGCGGTCGTCGAGTTCGGCGTCGGTCATGGACGATTCACCAGTTGCGCGAGGCGCGTGCGCGCCGCCGCGAGACCTGGATGGTCGGGCGCCAACCACGCCACCGCGCGTTGGTACCACGCGATGGCTTCGGGCACGCGGCCGCGGCTGTCGAACTGCCGGGCGCGGGTGAGCGCCTCGGCGCCAGCCTCGTGCATCCGGGTGCGCGTGCGTTCCACCGCCTCGGCCAGTCCGGGCAACGCCGCGGCATAGGGCCGCAGCCGCTCGTACTCCTTCAGCGCCTCGCTCCACTCGGCCGACGCCTCGAGCTTGGTCGCGGTCTTGAACCCTTCAGCCGCCTGCTGACGCATGCCGGCATCCGCCTCGGCGAGGCGGGCCGGCAGGTCGCGAAGGCGCGGTGCGTCGCCGGCCACGCCGGTCAAGAGCTCGCGGGCGGTGACGTATTGACGTGCCGCCAGTTGCTGCAGGGCCAGCGTGTAGCGGCGGCGGAGGTCGTCGCGGCGCAGCTGCAGGGCGGCCGGCGTCTCGCCGTCGCGCGCCGGAATCGCGGCGGCGTCGGGGTCGGTGTCACGCGTCGGGCGCGCAACGGGTTCAGGACGCGCCGCGCCGGCCCGGGGGGTCGCCTTGCGGGGCGGCGTGGACGCGGCACGTGCCGGCGGAGCCGGCGGCGGCGCGGGTGCGGCCGCCGGCACGGCCGAGGGAGTCGCGGGTGGAATGGCGGCAGGAGGCGTGGCTGGAGGTGCGCCGGGAGACGGGGCCGGTGGTGCGGACCCGACCGGCGCCGACGTGGCGGCCGAGGTAACGGGCGCGGCCCCGGCCGCGGGCGACGTCGCCGTCGTGTCGGCGGGTGCCGATGGATCTGGGCGGAAGAGCAGCGCGAGCATCACGGCAAACGCGCCAAACACGGCGATCGAGCCGTAGATGATGATGCGCCGGATGAGCGGCGGCGACGCGGCGGCCGGCGCCTGCGGCCGGGGCGCGGCACCTACCGACACGGCGCCACCCACCGCGGGTGACGTGTCCGCGGCGGGCACGCCCGACGCCGCGGCCGGTGTGGCCGGGCGATGCACCGCGGTATCCCTCACGCGAATGACCCGGGTGGCATTCAGGTCGTCGGGCGCGCCGGCGGCCGCCGGCGCCTCGTCGAGCAACGCCAGCTGGTAGTCGCCGAGGGCGATCACGACGCCCGGCGCCAGTGCCTGACGCGTGACGCGGCGGTCGCCCACCCAACTGCCGTTGGCGCTGTTGAGGTCGAGATAGAACCAGCCGCCGGCGTCGCTGCGCAACTCGGCGTGGTGCCGCGACAGCGTCTTGTCGGGATCCTGCAGCACGACGTCGTTGTCGCTGGCCCGGCCGACGCGGAGGTCGCGCTGCTCGAGCGGCACTTCGATCTCGACGGCGCCGGCTCGCGTCAATCGCACAGTGGGCATGACAGACCTTACTTCGCCGCGCGGCCCGCGGTGCGCGCGTGCTCGGCGATCGTGAACGCGCGATTGTACCTCGGATCGGGACGCTCGATGAGCTGCAGCACCTCGTCGGCGTGCAACAACGGCGTCGTCGAAGCGCATGCCGAAGTCGGCGAGTTCGGCCGCCGACAACGCCTTCGACGCGGCGCGGTCGAGTCGCGCGGCGGCGTCGGCAAACGCGGCCGCGGCCCGGGTGTTGGTTGGCTCCAGGGCCACGGCGGCGGCGAGCAGGTGGGCCGCATCGCGCCACCGTTCGGTCTCGAGCCGCAACCGGCCTTCTTCGAACAGCGCCTGGGCCGGCGGCACGCCGGCCAGCGTGGCGTGGGCGGTGACGTCCTTGACTGGCAGGGAACCCTGCGCCGACGCCCGCAGGCGCGCCAGCAGTTCCGGTGGCGCGGCGGCCAGCGCCTCCTCCACGCGAGCGGCGCGGCCGCTCGGCGTACCGGGCGTGCCGATCAGCATGAACAGCAGTCCCACCATGACCACCAGAGTGACGGTGGCGGTGAGGACCAGGCGCACCACTTTCCCGCTGCCGCCGGCGCCGGCGCCGCCCGCCCCGGTACCGCCGTCGTCCACATCGAGAAACGTGAGCTCGACGTCGCCCACCTCGATGCGGTCGCCGGGCTCGAGCACGCGCACCGACGTGGCCTCGCCGTTGACGCGGGTGCCGTTGGCGCTTTCGAGATCCTGGATGGTGTATTCGCCGTCGCGGAACTCGATCAGCGCATGGGCCTTCGAGACCAGCCGCGAGTCGAGCACGATGGTGTTCTTCGATTCGCGCCCGATGGTGGCTGGCCGGCCCACGGCCACGGCGCACTCTTGAGCGCCACCGCCCGGCGCGGTCCAGCGCAACACGGGGCGTTTCGGCTCACGTCGCTTCCCCAGATCGTCGCGTCTCATGGCCCGGTCATACCCTCGTGAAGCGAATGGTCAACGGCGCCGGGCCCGTGCCGCGCGTCACGTCGATGCTCAGGCGAACATCGCCGCTGGCCGGCGCGACCGTGCCGTGCGCGGCGCGCTCGGGCGTGGCCAGCGTGACCAGGCGCAGCACTTCGTCCCCGACGGCCTGGTCGTGGAGCGCATCGATCAGGTGCAGGCCGCGCGCACCGCCCGGCGCCAGGCCCAGCAGGGCCGCGCAGCCGGCATCGGCCGCGACGATGCGGAATCCGGCATCGGCCTCGAGCGTGGCGGTGACTGGCGCCGTTCCGTCGCCGGCTGCGACCGGGGGCGGGCGTGGGGTCGCCAGTGGCCCGTCGCCGGTGCGACGGCCCGCCGGCGACAGGGCGAACGTCACCGCATCGAGAATTCGCTGGCCGCCACGCAGGCCAAACGGTTCGCGACCGACGCTCACCTGCCTGGTCGTCATCAGCTCCACTTCCTCACCCAGGCGCGAGAGTCGCGCGTCGGTCACTTGCGTCAGCCGCTGCGCCACGAACCACGCCGCGCCCAGACACGCCAGCAACAGCACCGTGCCGACGATCGAGCCCGTGGGGGCGGGATGGATGAGCGCCGGGTCGACGGCCAGCGCCACGACGACCGCCCGGCCGTCGCCGGTCGTCGCCGCCACGTGCAGGTCGACGATACCAGAGGCCGTGTCGAGGAGGCGCGGCGCCGGCCCGGTCAGCGGTTCCACGGTGAGGCGCGTTCCGGCTTCGCCCATGGGCGCGAGCACCCGCCCGTCGGCCGCCACGATGCGGGCGCTGACCACGCCGACGTGCCGGCGCAACGCACTCGTGACGCTGTCGAGCGGCCAGGCCGGTTCGCGTGACGCCCGCGCGAGCTCGACGGCGCTGGCGGCCAGCGCGCCGTAGTGCGCCTGTAACAGCGGCGCGCGTTCGTCCGGCCGCAACAAGTCGGGCACCAATCCCGACAGGAACGAGACCAGGGCCACCGGTAGCACCCACAGCAGGGTCGCGCGCGTAAACGAGAGTTCGGGCCGGGCCGCGAGCCGCGGCGTGGCCGTTGACGGGGCCAGTGGCGGGGCTGCTACCGGCGACGGCGACGTGTCCAATGCCGGCGCGACAAGCACGGCCGGTGTGGCCGGCGCGGCCAGGGGCGTCGGGGCAGGCGCTGCCTGCGGCGGCGGTGCCGCGGGCAGCGGCGGGCGCACCTGGCGGCGCGTCATGGCGGAGGTGTCACTCTCCGTCGAAGAGGCGGCCGCCACCGGCGGCCGAGCGGCGGGCGCACCCGCACCGGGCGTCGCCGCGATCGCCGGCGGCGGCTCGGCGCCGGCGGCACCAGGCGCGCCGCTGCTGCGAGGGGCGCGCGGCGGGAGCAGCACCGTGGCGTCGTTGTTGCCACCGGCCACCGGCGAGGCGCTGGCCGGGGCGGTCGCGATCTCGACCAGCCGCAGCGTGAAGGGGCCGACTTCCACGGTATCGCTGACCCCCAGCGCGCACTCCTTGATCGCCGCGCCGTTCACGCGCGTGCCGTTCCGGCTCTCGAGGTCGCGCACGACGACCTGGTTGTCCACGACCTCGAAGGCGGCATGGGTGCGCGACAAGCGCGGATCGGGCGAGCTGACCTCGCACGAGGGGCTGCGGCCCACGGTCACCGTGCCCACGAGCAGCACCTCGCGCACAGCGGCGCCGTCGCGCACGACCAGCCGGCGCTCAACAGGCACGCAGCACGCTCATTCGGAAGCCGAGATGAAATGCAGCACGACCGGCCCCAAGATGACGATCAGCACCGCCGGAAAGATGAAGAACACGAGCGGCACGAGCAGCTTCTGCGACGCCCGCGCGCCTTCCTGCTCGGCGCGCTGAAAGCGCTGCACGCGCATGACCGCCGCCTGCGAACGCAGCACTTCGCCAATCGGCACGCCGAGCTGGTCGGCCTGCACCAGCACCGACACGAACGACCCGACTTCCTGGAGCCCGACGCGGCGGCCGAAGTCGCGAATGGCTTCAGCCCGCGTCTTGCCGAGCCGCATGTCGTTCAGGATGTTCGAGAACTCGTCGCGCAGCGCGCCCGGCGTGCCGCGTTCGACGAAGCGTTGCATGGCCACCTGGAAGTCGAGGCCCGCCTCGACCGACAGCGACAGCACGTCGACGGCTCCGGGCATGGTGCGGAGGATCTGCCTCCAGCGCGCCTTCTTGATGTCGTTGACCAGCTTGTCGGGCAGCATGAAGCCGACGGCCATGCTGGCCAGGAACAGCGGCGGCCAGTTGATCGAGTCGATCACCAGGCGCAGCACCAGCGGGGTGACGATGGCGCTGATGAGCTTGAAGGCAAAGATGTGGTTGACGGTGACGCTGTCGCCGAAGCCGGCCTTCCGCAAGGTGTCGGTCAGCGCGCTGCGGTACTCGGCAAACGGCAGCGGCGCAAAGAGCGGCGCCAGCACGTGCAGCACCGGATACAGCATGCGGACCAATCCAGAGGGGGCGTGCGCCGGCTCGAAGCGTACCGGGGCCACCGCGCCGCTTGGCAGCAGCTCGTCGCGCTGACGCGTGAACACGGCGTAACTCGACAGCGTCACGGCCACGAACACCAGCAAGAGGATCAACAGCATCATGGGGCGCTCTGACGGGAATCAGGGGCAGTCGTCGTTCAGCACGCACTCGGCGACGCGCTGCAGTTGCCGCGCGAGCTGGGGTTCGAGCGCCGGATAGATCAGCAGAAAGATGGCGGTGATCAGCCCGGCAATCATCAGGTACTCGGTGGTGGTCTGGCCTCGCTCGCCGGCACGCACCGTCACACCTCCACCTTCACAACTTTCAGGATGGCCCACATGCCCACGGCGTCGAGCAGGAAGATAGCCGCCAGCATGATCCAGCCGAGCGGCGTCGTGAAGAAGGGCGACAGGTAGTTGGCGTCGATGACCTGGAACAGCAGCATCAGGGCGATCGGCATGGCGCAGATGATCACGCCCTGCGACACGCCCTGCGTGGTCACGGTCTTGATGCGGCCCTGCACCTTCTTGCGCTCCACCACCGTCTCGGCGATGACCGCAAACGTCTCGCTCAGGTTGCCGCCGGTTTCGCGCAGCGTCAACACCGAGTCGGTGAACAGCCGCACGTCTTCGAGCGGCACGCGCACCGCCATGCGCCGCAAGGCGTCGTCGGTGAGCCGGCCCAGGCCGATTTCGTTCACGACCCGGCCGAACACCGTCGCGATCGGGGCCGGCATCTCGCGCGAGACCAGGTCGAGGGCCTGCTGCAGGTTGAGCCCGGCCTTGAGGGCATTGGCCATCATGCGCAGGGCGTCGACCAGCTGGTCGTCGACGCGCTCCAGGTAGCGCGCCTGCAGCCAGCGTACCGCGAAGGTCGGCACGAAGTAGCCGAAGGTGCCGAGCACCAGGGCCCAGAAGATGCGCGGACCGATGCTGTTGCCGGCCAGCACGCCCAGACCCACACCGCCGAGCACGGCCAGGGTGACCCATAGTCCGGCCCGCGCCGGCGTCACCACGATCAGCACCTTGTCGAGCTCCTCGGACATCCACGTGCCGTAGGTCTCCATGGCGCGCGCCCAGCGATCGCTGCTGATGTCGAGCACGGTGCGGACGCCGAGCGCGGTCGCGGCGCCGATGAGCAGCAGGGCCAGGTACTTGACGGCGTCCATGGCTAGGCCGACTGCGGGAGGAAGATCTCGCGCGGCACCTTGATGCCCCGGCGAGCGAGCCCTTCGACAAACGGCGGCACGAAGCCGGTGGGCACGAAGCGGCCCTGCACCTTGCCGTCGGGCGCGAGCCCGAGTTGCTGGAAGACGAAGATGTCGGCGGTGGTGAAGACGCCGTCTTCCTGACCGGTGAGCGCGGTGATGTGGGTGACCCGGCGCGAGCCATCCTGCAGGCGCGACTGCTGCACGATGATCTGAATGGCCGAGGCGATCTGGTCGCGAATGGCGCGGGCCGGCAGCTCCAGACCCGACATCAGGGCCAGGGTCTCGAGCCGGCTCAGGGCGTCGCGTGGGGTGTTGGCGTGCACGGTCGTGAGCGAGCCGTCGTGCCCGGTGTTCATGGCCTGCAGCATGTCGAGCGCTTCGCCGCCGCGGCACTCGCCCACCACCACGCGGTCGGGGCGCATGCGCAGCGCATTGCGCACGAGGTCGCGAATCGTGATGGCCCCCTCGCCCTCGATGTTGGCCGGCCGGGTTTCGAGCGCCACGACGTGATCCTGCGGCAACTGCAGCTCGGCGGCATCTTCGACCGTGATGATGCGGTCGTCGGTGGGGATGAACGACGACAGCACATTCAGGAGCGTCGTCTTGCCCGAGCCCGTGCCGCCCGAGATCACGATGTTCTGGCGCGACTTCACCGCCGCCTCGAGCAGCGTGGCCATCTGGGCGGTCAGCGAGCCGAACTCGACCAGCTCCTTCGTGCCGAGCAGCTTCTTCGAAAACTTGCGGATGGTGATGGCTGGACCGCGCAGCGCCAGCGGCGGAATGATCGCGTTCACACGCGAGCCGTCGCGCAGCCGCGCATCCACCATCGGCACCTTCTCATCGATGCGGCGGCCCAAGGGGGCCACGATGCGCTCGATCACGCCGCGCACCTGCTCGGCGTTCATGAAGCGCGCGTCCGAGAGCGTCAGCTTGCCGCTCTTCTCCACGTAGATCTGGTCGAACTTGTTGACCATGATCTCGGTCACCGTCGGATCGTTCAGCAGGTCTTCGAGCGGCCCGAGGCCGAGCGCCTCGTCGAGCACGGCCTTGACGATCTTCCGCCGCAGTTGGCGATCGCGGATGTGCCGGCCTTCTTCTTCGAGCAGCGTCAGGATCTTCGCTTCCACACGGGTGCGCAGTTCCTGCATGCGCACCTCGTCGCGCGCCAGATCGAAGTCGGCCTTCTTGATGTCGATCTCGTCGACCAGCCGCGAGTGCAGGCTGAGCTTGAGCTTCCGGATCACGCCCTCGGAATCTTCCGAGTCGCTCACCCGCTCGCCGGTCGCGAGCTGGCGCGTAGACGTCGTGAGGATGTCGCGGCCGAGCCGATCGATCTCGCGGGAGATGGCGTGGCGCGGGTCGGCGATGACGATCGGCTGGCGCCGGCTGGCCGCGTCGCGCACCGCGCGCACGTCCTCGGGCAGCACGGCGCGAATCGGCAGACCACCCAAGGCCGTCGGCCGCTCGGTGCCGAGCGCCCGCTCGTCGGTCACCCGATTGGCGCAGCCGATCACCCGCTCGAGCGGGAACTGCAGCGCGCGCAGCAGGTCCATGGTGCTCCGCGCGCGCAGCCCGCCGCTCGGCGACAGCTCCACCACCACGCAGGTGACATCGGCCTGGTCGAGCACGGTCTGCAGCGCGCCGGTGCCTTCCGTGGGGAGGTCGACGACCACCGTGTCGAAGGCGACGCGCGCCACTTCGAGCACGGCGCGGATCAGGTCGGGCGTGAGCAATCGGTGCTGCAGGTAGCTCGTCACATAGGGCAGCACGGTGATGCCGCTAGCCGAGGTGATGAGATAACTCTCGAGCAGTTCCGGGGTCAGGCGGGCCGCGATCGGCGTGAGGTCGGCCAGGCTCTTGGCCCGATCGACACCCACCTGCAGCGGCGCGTCGCCGGGCAGCGGGTAGTGCGCGTCGACGAGCAGCGTGCGGCCGCTGCGCTGCTGGTGCAGGGCCGCGGCGAGATTGGTCGCAACGAGGGTGCGGCCGGTGCCGCCGGCGCCGGCGCACACGCACACAGTGACGTTGCTTCCCGGCATGAACCCTATCGCTCCGTCACGGTGCGGGCACGCAACAGCACCAGCAGGTGCGTCTTGCGGCTCTTGTTGTAGTACGGCACGTAGCCGGAGTATTGCACCCCGGGCAGGCTCGACACGCCCGGCAGTCCGCCCAGCCCGCTCACCACACCCGCCGCATTCGACACCGTCGACAGCATCCCGCCGCCGCTCGACAGCTCCGGCACCACCAGCAGATCGGCGCCGGCCACGCTGAACGGCGCCGCCACGGCGTTGTCCGACTGCCAGCGCGCTCGACGCCAGCCCCCCGGCACATACGAACTCGACTTGATCGGCAGGTTGGTCTCCACCAGGATGCGGGTGCTCAGCTGGCCCTCTTCGAGCGACGCGGGCGTAAGGGTGAGCCGGATGCCGCTCGTCTCGAGTTCCTTGGCCGGAATCTTGATGTCGTTCGACGCCAGGATCTTGCCGGGAATGAACGTCTGGCCATCGCGGCCGATGGCCACGCGAATCGTGGCCGTGTGGAGCACACGGCCGCTCGGTTCGACGCCGGTTTCATACGAACTGGAGCCGAAGGCGATACTCGCCTCGAGCACCTGCACGTCGTACTCGATGGCGTCGGCCGTCGGCGGCGACACCGGGTCGGCGGTGGGGTCGGCGCGCGTGGGCGGGGCGGCGGGCGTGACCGGCCCGCGCTCGACGCGCGGCCCAGCGGGCGTCGCAACCGGGCCGGCCGGCACCTCGGGCGCCACAAAGCGCACGAACGACTCGGCTCCGGTCGACGTCGCCATCCGCTCGATCAACGCCAGGTCGTCTTCCGCGCTGACCGTACCCGACACGACCAGGTCGCCGCCGGCCCGCTCGACCCGCACCGACGGGAAGTCGCGGAGCAGCGCGCGCAGCTTCGCTTCGGCCTGGGCCTGCTCGCGGGTTTCGACGACCAGGTCGACCTCGCTCTTGGACTTGCTGGTCTGATCCCACAGGATCAGCTTGGTGCGGCCCTCGCCGATGCCAAGCAGCAGCACGGCGCGCCGGCCCGGGCGCACGCGGAAATCGGCCACTGCGGGATCGCCCACCGCGATGTCGCCCACCGCGAAGCCGGGCTCGAACACCGTCTGGTCGCCAACCAGCAGACGCACCTCGCGTGGTGCCGCACCGCCCGGCTGCGCCGCCGCCGGCACCGCCGCCACCGCCAGCACCATCGCCACCACGGACACCCAGGGCACGTGCATATGGCCTCCTAGAACCCGGTGCCGCCGCGCAGCTCGCGCCACGCCGGCATCGCCCGCCGCTTGACTGGCGTTGGTACGCCCAGCAGTGCCAACGGATCCATGTTCGGCAGGTTCTCCACCCGCCCGGCATCGAGATTCGAGCGCAGCGCCAGGGTGAGCGTGCCGATCTCCTGCGCCAGCACCAGCTCCTGCGCCTGGCGCAGGCTCACGAGCACGGTGACATGTTGGATGTCGCGATCCTCCTGCACCGGAGGCGCCAGCACATTGCCTTCGTCGTCGGTGGCCGCCGGCACCGCGCGCGGTGCAGCGCCACGGCGGCGATGCTCCTGATCCACGGCGAGCACGCGCACGTCCTGCATCAGCAGGCGCGTCTCGGTGCGTTCGTCGGCGTAGGTGATGGTGCCGGCCTGGCTGATGCCGGTGGGCCGGCCGTAGTCGAAGGTGCCGAGGATATCGACGCGGTTGCCCGGCCTCACCAGTCCGCCGACTCCCATCACGTCGGCGGCGCCGATCGCCACGGCCCGCTGGCCTGCCGGCACCTCGTAGGCCAGAGCCGACTCCGAATCTTCGCCGAGCATGGTCGCCAGAATCTGCGTGCCAGCCGCAATCGGCACGGTGGCCACGCGGCCGTGCACGTCCTCGGGCCGCGCCAACGCGCGCGGCTGGGCGAAGGCCGACGGCACTTCGCGCATCTCGAACATGCCGGCCTCGACGATCGTGTTGCCGCTGATGTCGGCGGTGGCGACCGCCACGGTCTGCGGCGCCGACTGCGACAGCAGCGAGGCCTCGCGGGTGCTGATGTAGAACCACGTCAGCAGCATCGCGACGAAGCCGGCCGCAACCGCCGCGACGAGGCGCCCCTTGTTACGCATAGTTCGTGTCCCCCGGAATCAGATCGTGAACGTGTGCTCGAGGCACGAGCATCAGCAGCGCATGCCGGGGACGCTGTGCAGGCTGTTCATGCAGCCGCGTCCCGAAGCTGCACTTGCAGATCGGATAATACGTACCCGCGCCCATGCGTGTGCGCTTGATGGTGTCGCTTCGCGCGTGGCAGCGCCGGGCCAGGCCGCCAGGCGCAGCTGGCCCGAGAGCTGCCGGCGGAACATGCCCACGGTTGGCACCAGCACTTCCGGCATGTTGGCGGGGTGCCAGCGCACCTGCGCGTGCCCATCCGAGTTGTAGATGCACCGGCTCGACTTGTTGAAGCAGTTCGCGGCCCATGCGCCGTTGAACATCTGCGTGTGCGCGCTGGTGATCGACAAGTAAAGGGCCTGGTTGACGCGGAAAAGCTGCAACGCCGCCGCGACGAAGAGGATCAGAATCCATGTGAGCAGCAGCGTCTCGGTGACCGCCGTGCCGCGCTCGCCGCGGAGTGTGCATTTGGACATCGGCATGGCACTCAGTGAACGATTTGGCGCATGGATCCGGGAATGAGGTAGCCGGGCCGGAGGTTAGGGTCGCGAATGAGGCCACGGGTGGCGCTGTAACGGCTCACCGGCACCATTTTGGCGCGATAGCGCGATAGTCCTCGGTGCACATCGCCGCCCACGGCCTTCGCTACGGCCACCGCCGACATGGTCGGCACGGCATTGGGCCCGAAGAAACGGTCGAAGAACAGGGCCCGCGTCGGTCGCCGTTCGCTGACCCTCCAGACGAACAGGTAAGGCTGCCCTGGCGGCCGCTGTAACTTGTAGCCCGCCGGACCACTGAGCAGTGACCCGAGACGACCGTCGTGCGGAAGACGTATCACAAGTCCAGTTCTCGGTGCGCCCACTTGCAGTGGTCCTGGCCAACGGGCAGCCGGCCGAAGACCCTTACGCTCAGCTCAAGGCCACTTGAAGCGCGGTCTCGCGGCGCCAGGCGTGATCGCCCGTGTAGAGCCTGTCTCCGCGGCGGAGTGGCACGGCGAGGATGTTGCCATCGGAGCGGCGCGAACACCATGCCGTCGTTCTGATAGGCCATGGTCGAGAAGTCGAAGTTGTTGCGTTCGCCAGGAAACAGGTCGTCGATGTTGAACAGGCTGTGGCTTCTGGCCTCGCTCGTACGCCTTGCCCCGGAAATGCACCAGGGTCGCTGCACCCATCCCGAGGCGCGCCAAAGTCCACCAACCGGGCGGCGATGTCGCCGGACCAGCATTCGCTGAAGCGGAAGCCGAAACTGAGTCCCGACGCGTTCTTGTAGGCGTTCTGGGCACCAGCCGGCTCCAGAACGCGTAGTGATTGAGCTGCACGGCCTGCACCGTGGCGCCCGACCACGCGCCGGCATCGGCCACGACCTGCAACGCTACGCGCCGGTTGACCAGCTGGCCGACGTTGACCACGAGCGCCACGAACATCGCCAGGGTGAAGAGCATCGCGCACACGAGCGCGGTGGTCTGTCCGGCCTCGGAGCGATGTCCGGCGAAGGTCACCGGTTGTCCCCTTCTTCACGCACGTTGGTGTGCGGCGTGGTGATGGTGGGCGCGAACCCCACGGCCCGCACCAGGCCGAAGGCCGCCGCGGAATACGGGAAAGCCGAACGGCACCAAGTAGCTGACCCGCACGCCGCGCCGGCGCCGCCCGCCAGCGAGACGCGGCCCTTGCTGGTTGGTCTGCACGAGCATCAGCGCCCGCGCCTGGTCGGCGAAGGCGTTGCCCTGCCCCCACCATTGGATTTCGCTCATCACCTGACGGGCGCCGAGGTTCATGGCGGCCGCCGCCGACAGTGGCGGCGTCCGCCCACCAGCAACGCGCGCGAGGCTGTGAACGCGGCATAGTTGGCCATCGACTTGGTGACGACGAACATGCAGATGTGCACGAACCCGAAGATGAGCGTGAAGAGAAAGCTCATCACGACCATCGTCTCGAGGGCCGCGGTGCCCGCCTGGCTGCGCGCCGCGTTGCCTACGTGCCTCATGTGGCGGGCCGCTGACGCGCCTATCTGGTGATGCCGCCGCCGGTGATGGCCTTCTTGACCGCCGTCACCCAGTCATCTGGCCGCGCCCTTGACCTGGCCCCAGTAGAAGGTCACGAAGACCAGCACGATCACCGCGGCCATGAGGCCGACGATCATCAGGTATTCGGTCGGGGTCTGCCCCTTTTCGTCCTTGTGCAGGTGCCGGAGGCGCTGGCCCAGACCCTGCGCGCGGGTGAGGGTCGCCACTTGCCAATACAGCAGTCTGTCGGAGATCGATGACCGGACGCGCATGAGACTCTCCTTGGGAACCGGGGCCCGACGTCAGCGGGCCGCTCCGACGAACACCAGCATGTGCCGAACCAATTGCGCGATGACGCTCGAGAAGCCCGGAACGATGATGCCGGTCAACGCGATGATGACCGCCGTCAAGATGCCCAGGAGCATGGCGGTTTCCGTGAACGTCTGTCCCGCTTCGCCGCGCCGCGCCCGCGGCGTCACGGCGCCGCCGTGCGCAACGCGACGCCGAGCGCCCGCAAGACCGCTCGGATCGTGTTGGGGAACAGATTCAAGAACAAGATGGCCACCATCGTGAGCACGCCCGCGACCATCAACCATTCGGTGGTTGTCTGCCCCGCCTGCCCGCGCCACCGTTCCATTGGCCAGTGCACCTGTCTGAAAACGGCTCAGCCTAGCGCGTTCACCCGGACGCGTCAATGACCTGTATTGCGCCGATCCCACGCCTCGGCCATCACTTGCGCGCACGAGCCGCACCGGGCGGAGCACCGCCAGCACGTTGCTGTAGTCGTCGGTCCAGCCCTGATCGGTCGGGTGCACCTCGACCGGCGGCCCACAGCGGCGTGGGGGGCGTGAGCGTGTCCGGAGCGCCCCATCGACACCCAGCGCGACGGAAACAGGCCCACGGACAGGTCGTCGGTCTCGTCGCCGCGATCGAAGGCCGCCAGGCCCAGGGGCCGCGCCGTGGCGCCGAGCATCGGCGGCAGGTCGATATAGCGGTTCGACACGTTGAAGAGCACCGCGCCGCCGGCGCGAAGCTTGCGGTCGTAGAGCTGCAAGGCCTCACGGGTCAGCAGGTGCACCGGGATGGCGTCGGAGGCGAACGCATCGACCACGATGAGATCGTAGGAGGCGTCGGGCGGCCTCGCGCAGGCGCAGCCGGCCGTCGCCGATGATCGAGCTCGGGCACGACGGCGGCCTCGGCCCAATGCGAGAAGAACGTGGGGTTCTGGGCCAGCGCGGCGATCGCCGGATCGATCTCGTAGACCGTCCAGGCACTGCCGGGCTGGGCGTAGCGCAGAATCACCCCGGCGCCGAGGCCAATCACCGCCACGCGCGCACCCGCGCCGACGCGAAACTTGAACACGTCGGCCACCGGCGAATTGGGCCCGTAGTAGCTCAGGGGCTCGCGGCGCCGCTCGGGAAGCTGAGACTGCAGGCCGTGCAAGCGTGGTGCCGTGAAAGAGCGCCCGCGCATGCGCGTCGGGCAGGTCGCGCACCGCATGGGTGCCATAGAAGGTGCGGCCGCGCAGCACGGTGCCCTCGTGATCGGAGTAGCTGGCAGCCGACGGAATTGCCACGAGCGCCGCCGTGGCGCAGGCGGCGAAGACGCGCGGCCGATGCCAGCTGATGACCGCAACCACCGCAGGGACCGAGCACGAAGACGTTGGCCACGCCGGGCGGCGCTGCCGGTGGCCCAGGCCAGTCCCGCCGCCGCCACCACGCCAATCACCGCCAGTCCCGACCCGACACGCCATGACAGGCGCAGCGGCGTCACGCCGGCCGGCACGCGCGGCGCGAGCCACAACACGGCCAGCACGGCGAGGGGGTACTCGGCGCGCATGCGTGAAGACCAGCGGCGCCACGATGCCGGCGAGCACGCCGCCGAGCGCACCGCCGAGCGCCAGCCACAGGTAGAACTCCGCGAGCCGATCGGCCGACGGCCGCTCCTGCACCAGCGCGCCATGGCAAAGCAACGCGCCGCACCAGAGCAAGGCGAGATGCACGCCCCCCCACCACCACGCGTTCGGTTCGTAGGCAAAGGCCAGGACCATCGGCAACGACAGCACGGCCATGCACCGGCCACGTCCACCGCGACGGCTGCCAGCCGCTGGCGAACACGCGGATGAAGGAGCCCAGGTAGACCCCGAGGGGCAGCGTCCAGAGCAAGGGGATCGGCGCGATGTCGAGTCGTGATCTGCGCCGTGACGGCCAGCAGCAACACCGACGGCACCAGGCTCAACGCCAGCCAGCGGAGCCGCTGGCGCAGCGACGGCGCGAGGCTCAGCGGCACCCGCGGCACCGAGGCTCGCGCCCCGCCCGCGACCAGCAGGCGGCCGGTCAGGCCGAGCAGCACGAGCAGCACGAGTGCGCCGGCACTCCACGCCTGCGCCTGCCCATCGAGGGTGAGCAACGGTTCGACCAGCAGAGGGTAGGCAAAGAGCCCGGCCAGGCTGCCGGCATTGCTGGCGGCAAACAGCGGGTACGGATCGAGGTGCGGCGCGGCGCGGGCAAACGCGGTCTGGAGCAGCGGCGAGGTCGCCGTCAGGGCGGTGAACAGCAATCCCACCTGGCCGACCAGCACGCGCAGTGTCCAGAGGGGCGGCGAGGCGCCCGGCCGGCGGTCCGTCGCCTGTGCTGAGGGGCCATAGGAGCCAGGCCACGCCGACGAGCCCGGCGTGCAGGGCCAGCGCGGCGGGCAGCGGCAGGCGGCGCGCGCCGATAGGCGAGCGCGTAGCCCGCCAGCAGCGCGAGCTGGAAGAACAACGTGCAGACGATCCAGACTTCGGCACTGCCGCCGAGCACCGGCAACAGCCGCTTGGTGATGTGGGGCTGCAGCACGAACACGAGAAAGGCGTTGACGAAGAGCACCGTCGCGACAGCCCAGCGCAGCCCACGGTCGCGGTTCACGCCCATCTCATGACGGCGCGTACGGTAGCGGCTTTGCTGCCGCCAGTCAAACCGCGGGCGCGCGGCGCGCCGCGTTCGCAACCATGCCCGCGCGGGCGTGCCGCTACGCTAGAATCGGGCCGAGCCGGCCGCCAAACCAACTTGGGTCTGTGAGCACGACACCCACGCACATCGCCCGCTATACGGTGGTCCAGCCCATTGCGGCCGGCGGCATGGGCGAGGTCTTCCTCGCCCGCGACGACCGGCTCGACCGGCTCGTGGCCATCAAGCTGCTGCGCGACGGGTTCGACAACGAAGAGTTGCGCGGACGCTTCGAAGAAGAAGCACGCAACGTCGCCAAGCTGACCCATCCCAACATCGTCACGATCTACGAGTACGGCGCGCACGAGGGACGCCCGTACATCGCCATGGAATACGTGGCCGGCTACTCGCTGGCCGACCTCATCCGCGGCAAGATGCCGCTGCCGCTGGCCCGGCGCGTGCGGCTCATCGAGGAACTCTGCTCGGGACTGAGCCACGCCCACAAGGCGCATCTGGTACACCGGGACGTGAAGCCGGCCAACCTGATGGTGACCACCTCGGGGATGCTGAAGGTGCTCGACTTCGGTATCGCCAAGCTGCGCGGCACCGAGCGCACGCAGGCCGGCATGCTGGTCGGCACGGTGAACTACATGTCGCCCGAGCAGATCACCGGCCAGCCGGTCGACCATCGCAGCGACATCTTCGCCGTGGGCCTGGTGCTGCACGAGTTGCTGACCTACGACCAGGCGTTCAAGGGCAACCTCACCTCGGCGATGTTCAACATCGTGCACGGTCAAACCGAGCCACTGGCCGTGCACTGCCCCGGACTCGACCCGGGCTTCCAGGCCGTGGTCAACCGCTGCCTCGCCAAGCGCCCCGAGGATCGTTATCACGACCTGAACCTGCTCAAGCGCGATCTCGCCCGGCTGCGCAAGCCGCTCGAAGACGACGACGTCGAACTGGCCGACACGATCGGCCCGCTCAGCAACGAGCAGACGATGGCGGCGGCGCCGCGCACGGCGCCTGCGACGGCCACGCAGGTCAAGACCGCGGCCGGCCCCGACACCCGCCGCGCGCTGGCGTCGGCGGTGGCCGCGGGTGAGGCGGCGATCCTGCAAGGCGAGTTCGCGTCGGCGGTGCGACACGCCGAACAGGCGCTCGCGCTCGAAGGGGGCGATGCAGCGGCGCTGGATCTGCTGGATCGCGCCCGCCGCGCCGCCGATGCGGCCAAGGCCGCGTCGCAGGTGGGGCACGCGCGGGAGGCGCTGCAGGCCGACCACCTCGACGACGCGCGCACGGCGCTGATGACCGCGGCGCAACTCGCGCCGGGGTCGGAGACAGTGCGGGATCTGGCGGCGCAGGTCGAACGCCGCGCGGCCGATCTCGCGCGCTTCGACGAGGCCGTCCGCGACGCGCGAGCCCTTCTCGATCAGGGCGACTTCGCTCGGGCGCGCAGTCTGGCCGAAACGGCCGTGCTCATCCTTCCCGACGATTCCGGCGTCCAGCGCCTGCAGTCGGCAGATCGATCACGCGGCAGCGGCAGCCGCCGACGCCAAGCGAACGGCCGACGAGGCCGCGCGGGAGGCGGAACGTGTCGAGCGCGAGCGACGCGAGGCCGAAGCCGCTCGCGTCGACGCGGAGCGACGCAAGGCCGAAGCCGCTCGTGTCGAAGAGGAGCGCCGCAAGGCCGCAGCCGCTCGTGTCGAAGAGGAGCGCCGCAAGGCCGCAGCCGCTCGTGTCGAAGAGGAGCGCCGCCGGGCCGAAGCCGCTCGCGTCGAAGACGAGCGCCGCAAGGCCGCAGCCGCTCGTGTCGAAGAGGAGCGCCGCAAGGCCGCAGCCGCTCGTGTCGAAGACGAGCGCCGGCTGGCCGCCTTGCAGGCCGCCAGCCCAACCGTGTTCGACGCGCCGCCTGAGGCCGCCCGGGAGGCGGTGACCGTATCCGAGCGCGGCTACTGGGACGAACCCACTCAGACGCTGAAGGTGCCCGACCTGCGGCCGCCCGAGACCGTTGCGCCGTCAACATCCGTTCGCGAGGCGCGCGTCGACACGACGGCAACGTCGCCAGCGGCGCGACCGGCCCTCCGCCCGAGGGCCGCGCTTCGGCCGCGCCTCATGGCCATGGGCGGCGCGGCTGCCGTCGCGGTGTTCGCGCTGGTGTGGGCGACCCGTCCCACGGCGCCACCCGAGGCAGCACCCGACCCGCCGCCACACGTCGTTCCTCCCGAGGCCGCGGCAACGGCGGCCGACCCCACGCTGACCACGACGCCCCTAGGCAACAGCGGAGCGCCCGCCGGATTCCGGGGCCCAGTCGAGAGCCGCCCGGCCGCCATCGAGCCCAACCCTGTACCCACTCCTGGTGGCGTCGCCCGTCCTGTGGCCAGCGTCAACCCGGTAGCGCCGAGTGCCAGCTCCGGCACGGGCACACCGGGCGCGGGCTCACGGCCGGTCGTGCCGCCGGCACCGGCACCTGCCCAAAGCGCCGAGCCGCGCGCGGGCACCCCACCGCCCGTCGCTGCACCCCCAGCACCCAATGCCGCGTCCACCGGCGCCACGGCGAGTCCCTCCACAGGCCCCGTCGCGCCCCCGCCTGGAGGCGCCACGCCGGGCCCGGCAACGCCGGGCGCGCCCGCCAACAACAGCCGGCCGGCCGGCGGCTCCAGCAGCGGCGGAAGCGTGACGGTGCCGGCCCCCGCCACGCCCCCGGTGACTCCCGCGGTCGAAGCGGCCGCGGCCCGCCAGCTCGACGAGACGACGATCAGGCGTCTCGTCAGCGCGTTCGGGCAGGCGTATCAGAGCAAGGATTTGCAAGGGCTCAAGGCGGTGTGGCCGGAAATGAATGGCCGCGCCGAGAACGACTACCGTGATCTCTTCAACTCGTACCGCACCATCAGTTGGGTCACCGGCGACACGAACATCCGGTTCGACGGCGAACGGGCCGACGCCCGCTCTGCCGTGCAGGTGACGCAACGCGCGCTCAGGCCCGACACGACGACCACCCAGAGCCGCACCTACCGCTTCCAGTTCGAGCGGCGGGCCAAGGGCTGGGTGCTCACGGGTGTCGAAAACCTCGGTGCAGCCCGGTGATACAATCCGCCCGAAATGGTCCGCACCCGGGCCTTCTCGATACGGAGCCATGACATGAGCAGCACGGATACAACGCAACGACTGGTGCCGTCCCGGCTGGTGCTCATGATGACGGTGGCTCTGGCTTGTGCGCTGGCGCCACGTGATGTGGCGGCGCAGACGGCGGAACCGGGTTCGGCGCGCGCGCTCTTCACCCAACTGATCGCCAATCGACAGCTCGGCCCGTTCGCGAATCCGAACCGCACCCAGGAGTTCGTCGACGTGTTCTCCAAGAGCATCGCCATTGGCATCTCGACCGCTCCGGTCGGGGCGTCGTCGGCGGGCTTCTCATACGAGTTCAATCCCCGCACCGGCGAACACACCCTCAAGAGCCAGAGCTTCGGTCCGCTGTTCGTGGAGCGCCCGTACACCAACGGCCAAGGGGTGTTCAACGCCGGCCTGGGCTTCACGCGCGCCGCGTTCTCGAAGTTCGAAGGCGTGAACTTCAACGACGACGGCCTGCTGCTCTTCGACAACCGCGTGCGCTTCCCCGACAACTACGAGCAGTACCTCGAGGAATACCTCACCGCCACGCCCAAGGTCACGACCGTCAACCTCCTGCTCTCCTACGGCCTCACCAGGTCGCTGGACATCGGCGTCGTCGTGCCCTACTCGTCGCTGAAGCTCGAAGCGCGGCGCTTCTGGAGCTACGACTTCGGGCGCGAATACCCCACCTGGACGCCGGCCCAGCAGGCCACCGTGTCGGGCCCGCGCAATCCGCGTTTCGACCCTCCGGGCCAGGTCAACGCCGGCAGCGTGTCGGCTTCCGGCGTGGGCGACGTCACGCTGCGCGCAAAGTACGCGTTCGGCGCGCAGGGACGCAATGCGGCGGCCGCGGTCGTCGATGTGCGGCTGCCCACGGGTGATGAAGACAACTTCCTCGGCGCCGGCAAGACGAGCACGCGCTTCAGCGCCATTGCCTCGGCCGCGCTCAGTGATGCCATCACCTTTCACGCCAACGGCGGCTACCGCGTGGGCGGGCTCACCGATCAGGGCGACTACGCCGTCGCCCTCGACGCCGCGTTGCTGCCGAACAAGAAGCTCACGGCCTCGGCCGAACTCCTGGGCCAGTATCTCAAGGAGGGCCTCGCCGAGATCGGCGAGCTGAAGGACGGTCCCCGCAATGTCGCCACGCAGCTGGCCGGCCAGCCGATCACCGTCGTCTACTCGGCCGCCGAATCGCAGTTCGTGACCGGTGGCGTCAACATCCTGCGCGCAGCCTTCGGCCTCAAGTACAACATCGCCGGCACGACCCTGCTCACGGCGGGCGTGCTCGTGCCGCTCAACGAGAAGGGGCTGACGGCGTCGGCGACCGCATTCGTCGGCCTCGACATCAGCATCTCCGGCAAGTAGCTAGGGGCAGTCGAGGCGGCGCAGGCTGCCGCGCGACGCCGCGCGGTCCCAGGCGTAGAGATAGGTCGTGCGGCCCGCGATCCGGGCCGCCGGTCGGCAGTGCGCGGGCGCCCCTTCGTCGAGTCCGTAGAGCACACGGCCCTGGTGGGCGAGGTCGTTGCGCGTGAGGTCGAAGGCCGCCATCGAGCGGGCCGTACCCACGCGGCCACCGATCAGCACGAGCGCGTCCTGCAACCCGGCGGCAACGGCCATCCGGTAGGGGTCCATGCGCTCGCGGATCACCTGCCGCTCGACGCCGGCGTGGATGGCGAAGCCGATCGGCATCAGCGCCAGGCTCACGGCCAGCAGCGCGAAGAGCGTCTGGTCGCGCCTGCCTTTGCTCATGAAGCCGTCTTCGCGGAACACGTTGGCCGCCACGAAGAGCGCGAGGAAGGGGAACGTCTCGGCGTAGAAGCGGGGCCCGTACTGATTGCCGCCGCGTTCGACGTAGAAGAAGAGGGTGCCGGCCATCAGCACCGGCACCCAGTGCAGGACGCCACGGCGCGTGTCACGGCCGGCCGCGCGCAGATACACCAGGTAGGCCACGAGCAGCCCCGGCGGCGTCCACGACACGAGGCGCAGGAGCTGCGTGCCGAGGATGTCGGCGCCCCGCAGCAGGACGCCGTCGGCGAACCACCGAGACGCGGTCAGCGTCGTCATCGTCAGCTGCCACGGGCTGCCGCTCAGCGCGGAGTTGTAGGCCATCAGCACGACGATCCACGGCAGGCCGCCGAGCGCGACCAGGGCCAGCAGGCGCGCGCTCCGCGCGCCCGGCCGAAGCAGCCACAGCAGGATCGGCACCGCGCAGACGACCCCCGTGAGATAGCGCGCCAGCACGGCCCAGCCCACGAGCAGACCGATGGCCACGGGCAGCCACGGCGGCGTCCGGTCCTCACGCGCGGCCAGACAGGCCGCCCCGAGCAGCAGCGCGCCGCAGAACGTATGCGAGAAATACGAGGCGGCGTTGAACGCGAAGAAGGGCGACGCGGCCACGAGCGCGGCCGCGAGCACGCCGATACGCGGCGTGTAGAGCCGCGCGCCGAGTGTCCAGACGAGCCCGAGCGTCACGGCGCCGAGCAGCGGATTCACGAGCCAGGCCGGCACGCGCAGCACCAGCGCCAGCGCGAGCGCCAGAGGCCAGCCAAGGGGGAACGTGCCGAAGGTGCGGGTTGGCTCCTGGGCGATGTAGTTGAACGCGAACAACTCCGGTGAGGCGACGGTGGCGGTCGAGAGGTGTCCCGTGGCCAGCATCCGCGCCTGGTACAAGTAGACGTACTCGTCGGCGGAGTTCGGAAAGTCGAGCAGCACGAGCTGATTGATGGCCACGAGCCACAGCGTGACGAGCACGGCTCCGATCAGGCCCGCGACGCGCCGATGCCGATGCACGTCGTCCGCTCCGCGCAGGCAGGCCCCGTAGAGGCGGGTGAGGCGGGAGAGGCGGATGAACGGGAGCGCGGGCGGCGGGCGCGGCATGCCGACATCCTAGACCGACAAGGGCCTTGCGCCCGATCATCCTCAGCCGTCAAAGTACGCATCACCTCCATCACCCTTCGTATGGCCACCATTGACGACGAGATCGATCGGCTGTTCCAGCTGCCCTTTGGCGCCTTCATCGACGCGCGCAATGCGCTCGCCAGGTCGGCGCGACGCCCCGACCTGAAGCAGTTGGAGAAGCCGAGCCTGGCGGCGTGGGCCGTGAACCACTTGCACTGGCACCGCCGGGGGCTGCTCGAGTCGCTGGCCGGCGCGGCGACGGCGCTCCGCGAGCAGCATCGCCAGACGCTGGCGGGCGCGCGGGCGGAGGTGCACGCCGCTGAGCAGACGCATCGTGAGGCGATCCGCACGTGTGTGGTCGCCGCGAAGGCGCTGCTGGCCGAAGCCGGGCATCCGGTCACTCCCGCGACGCTCGACGCGATCCGCGACACGCTGCACGCGGTGCCCACGCCGGAGGTCAATGGACGGCTCACTCGCCCCCTGGCGCCGCGCGGCATGGAAGCCCTTGCCGGCCTCGTCGTGGCGCCGCGCCACGCTCCCCAGGCGGCGCCGGCTGCAGGCCGCGACACACCCACCATCACGCCCCCGGTGGATGACCTTGCGCGCGCCGAGCGGGCCGAGCGCGAGCGCGAACGCCGGGTGCGGCACGCACGCGCCGAGGCGGCGTTGAACGAGGCGCGGGCCACGCTGGCGCGGGCCGACGCCGCGGTGACCGGGGCCGAGCAGGCGCTCGCGGAGCGGCAGGCCGAACAGGCCGCCGCCAGTGCGGCGCTGGCGCACGCACAGCGCCTGCTCGATGCGTGCTCGTGACCGAGGGCTTCAGTCCGCGGCCGCCGACAGCACGTCCTGCAGTGCGGCCGTGACCGTGGCGGCGGTGAACGGCTTGGTCAGGAACCGCGCCACGTTGGGGCTCGCCGCGCGAGCCAGCGCCTCGTTGCTGTTGATGCCACTCACGGCGATGATGCGCACCAACGGATTCAGCCGCACCAGCGCATGGATGAGCCCCTCACCGCCCAGCACCGGCATCATCATGTCGGTGATGACGACGTGGATCTCGGCGCGCCGCTGTTCGTAGATCGCCACCGCTTCGGCGCCGTTGGCCGCCACCAGCACCCGGTAGCCGAACGCTTCGAGCGCCAGCTTCGTGATCCGCCGGAGCGCCTCTTCGTCGTCCACCACCAGCACGGTCTCGCCGCTGCCCCGGACCACTGGCCGTTCGGCATCGGCCAGTGGCGTGGCCTCAGCCGCCCGGGGCGTCGGCAAGTAGATGCAGAAGCGCGTGCCGCGGCCGGGCTCACTGTAGGCCCGAATCTGGCCGCCGTGGTTTTTCACAATCGCCTGCGAGGTCGACAGCCCGAGGCCGGTGCCCTTCCCGGGCGCCTTCGTGGTGAAGAACGGATCGAAGATCTGCTCGAGCAGCTCGATGGGAATCCCCGTGCCGGTGTCTTCCACCTGCAGCACCAGGTACTCGCCGGCGGCCACGTCACCGGACAGCAGCTCGCTCGCGCCCGGCAGGACGATCGCGTCGACCGAAATGGTCAGGGTGCCGCCAGTGGGCATGGCATCGCGCGCGTTGACGCACAGATTGAGCAACACCTGATGGAACTGGGTCGGGTCGCCGACGAGCGGCGGCAGCGCCGGCGCCACCTGCGTGACGATCGACGATGTCCTTGGGCAGGGTGTCGCGGGCGATCCGCACCACGTCGTCGACCAGGTGCGCGATGACCACCTCGGTGCGGCGGCCGCCCTGGCCGCGGGCGAACGACAGCACCTGGCCGACCATCTCGGCACCGCGCCGGGCACTGTCGCCGATGGTCGAGAGCAGCTCACGCGTGTCGTCGTCGGTCGCTTGCGCCTGCAGCAGCTCGTTGGCGAGCATGATCGGCGCGAGCACGTTGTTCAGGTCATGGGCGATGCCGCCGGCCAGCGTGCCGATGCTCTCGAGCCGCTGGGCGCGGTAGAACTGCTGCTCGAGCTGGCGGCGCTCGGTCACGTCAGTGTCGATCGCCAGGATGCTCACCGGCTGGCCGCGGGCATCGCGAACGAGTGACAGGCGGCTCTGGGTGGTCACGCGACGGCCGCTCCGGGCGCTCGGCTGCAGTTCACCGAGCCACTCGCCGGTGCGCGCGACCTGATCGTAGGCCGCGTCGGCCGCCGTGGCCTCACCCGGCGGGTAGAGCAGCTCCGACACCGTGCATCCGAGCGCCGCGGCCGCCGGCCAGCCGTAGAGCCTCTCCGCGCTCTTGTTCCAGTAGGTGAGACGGCGGTCGGTGCCGCTCACCATGATGGCGTCTTGCGCCTCGTCGAGCAGCGAGGCCTGCTCGAGCAGGCGGCGATTGACCCTCTGCTGCCGCACCAGCGAGGCCGCGCCAACGACGCACACGAACGCAATCGCCGCACTGGCCAGCGTGGCCACGAGCGAGTAGGTGCGCGCGCGCCGGCCGGCCGGCGCCAGGGCATCGGCCTGCGAGGTGCCGACGGTGGCAATCACGGGATAGTCGTGCAGCGTGCGGTAGCTGAAGACGCGGATGTGCCCGTCGATGGCCCCGGGACCGATGAAGCTGCCGATCGGACGCCGTGCGTGTTCGACCATGAGCTCCGAGCTCGCGACGTCCTGACCGAACTCGATCACCGACCCGCGGCGGCGCGCGAGGGTGATGCCGCTGTCGAGCACCAGGGACATGACGTCGGCCGGACCGAGCGCCGTGCTCTCGAAGAGCGAGGTCAGGTAGCGCGGCTCCACCGAGATCACCGCCAGGCCGCCGAAGGAGCCGTCGGGTTTGTTGATGCGGCGCGAGAGCGGCATCACCCACTTGCCGCTGATCCTGCCCAGCACCGGCGGCGACAGCAGCAGGCGTCCGGTGTCGCCGCGTTGATGCACCTTGAACATCTCGCGGTCGGCCGCGTTGGTGGCCTGGTACTCGGACAGCGCCTCCACCACGTCGCCGCGCTCGTCGACCACGGCGATGAGTGTGACCGCGGCGGCACCCGTGAACGCCGGCGCGACCAGCTGGGACAACGGCACGCGAGGACCCGTGCGCTCGTGCTGACTCTTGATGAGCAGCAGGAACTGGTCGATGCCCTTGAACAGCTGATTGGTCTGCACATCGACGGCCAGAGCCAGATTGCCGTTCTTGGTCATCTCGCTCTCGAGCGCTTCCACCGCTTCGCTTCGCACGCGGTCGATGGTCACCAGCCAGATGCCCGCCATGAGCAGGATCCCGAACAGCAGCAACGCGACGGCGCTCCACGGCACGGTGGCCGCGAGGCGCGCCAGGCGCGCCGCACGAGATGGGGGGCCACACTGTTCGGTGGTCATCGCCAATGCGGCCGGGCCGGCCGTCAGCCCACGCGCGCCGCGGGCCGCACGCCGCTCAGGCGCACGGCGGGCGCCGCGGGAATGGCTTCGGCGGGCTTGGCGAAGAAGTAGCCCTGGCCGAACTGACACCCGAGCCCGCGCAGGTACTCCACCTGCGCGGCGGTCTCGGTGCCCTCCGCGACGATCTCGAGGTTGAGCGTGCGAGCCAGGCCGACGATCAGCTTGACGATCTCGCCCTTGTCCTTGTCGGTGCCGATGCCGGCCACGAACGAGCGATCGATCTTGAGCGTGTCGAGGGGCAGCGACTGCAGGTAGCTGAGCGAGCTGTAGCCGGTGCCGAAGTCGTCGAGGCTGATGCGCACGCCGAGCTTGCGCAGTTCGGCCAGCACGACCCGCGCGCGGGCCGCGTCCTTGATGGCCGCGCCTTCGGTGATCTCGAGACGCAGGCCTGAGGCCGAATAGCCGGTGACGTGCAGGATGTCGACGACGTTCTGCACCAGCGTGTCCTGCGCGAACGCCTTGGCCGACAGGTTGACGCTGACGGTGGAGAGGGTCGAGAAGGTGCCGGCCCGGCGCCATTCCACCGCCTGACGGCAGGCCTCGAAGAGCACCCACTCGTCGATCTGCGTGATCAGCCCCACTTCCTCGGCGACTTCGAGGAACTCGCCCGGCGGCACGAGCCCGTCTTCGGGATGCAGCCAGCGGACCAGGGCCTCGACGCCGACCACATGATGATCGGCCAGCGACACGATCGGCTGGTACCACACGCGGAACTCGCCGCGCTCGACCGCGCGCCGCAGATCGGTCTCGAGCCGCAGGCGGCGAACCGCCATGTCGTGGAGGGCGGCGTCGAACACCGAGTAGCCGCCGGCGCCGGCGTTCTTGGCGCGGTACATGGCCAGGTCGGCGTCGCGGATGATGTCCTCGCCCGATTTGTGCGCATCGGTGGCCACGGCCACGCCGATGCTGGCCGTCGTGAAGACGTCCTGCCCGTCGAGGGGCAGCGGCAGCGCGGCCATCTGCTGCACGCGCTTGGCCACGCGCACAGCGTCGAGCGGCTCGCGGATGCCGTCGAGCAGCACGGCGAACTCGTCGCCGCCGAAGCGCGCCAGGGTCGGCTCCGGCACGGTGGCGGCCACCGGCATGCGCGAGACGACGTCGTCGGCGCGCACGGCCGCGGCCAGTCGCTCGGCGAAGATGACGAGCAGGCGATCGCCGGCCGCGTGGCCGAGGCTGTCGTTGACATGCTTGAAGCGGTCGAGGTCGACGAACAGCACGGCGAACTGGTAGTCCTTGCGGCGGGCCCGGCGGGCCAGGGCCCGGTCGAGGCGGTCCTTGAAGTGCGCGCGGTTCGGCAGTTGCGTGAGGTGGTCGTGGATGGCGTCGTGCACCAGCCGTTCGTGGGCCGTGCGCAGGCTCACGCTCATCGCGTTGAAGGCCTGCGCCACGGTGGCGGCCTCGGCCGTGCCGCGCACCGGCAGTTGCAGGGTCAGGTTTCCGGCGGCAATCTCAGTGGCGGCCGTGGCGATGTCGCGCAGCGGACGGCTCAGGTGACGGCTCAGGAACACGCCGCCCACGAGCGACAGCGCCAGCGCGACGATGCCGGCCAGCGCGAACCGCACCCGCAGTTCGTCGATGAACTGCTGGGTCGCCGCCCAGTCGGAGAGCACGAGCAGACGGCCGGCGTCGCCGCCGGGCAGGTCGGGCTTGAGCGGAAACACGCCGGCCACGTATTGCCGCGAGCCGAGGTCGAGCACGTCCGGCTTCACGCCGGCCGCGGTCATCGTGGCCAACACGAGCGCCTCGACGTTGCGGCCCTCACCCTGCGCCAGGCTGGTGGCCACGACCCGGCCGCTGACCACCAGCGCCACCTCCGCCCGGGCCAGACGCGCCAGCTCGCCGGCGATGTCGTCGGTGAGCGGATAGCCGACGGTGAGCGTGCCGAGCACCTGTTCCGCCGGCGCGCGCCGGCACCGACACGGCGAGGAACAACCGGCCGCCGTCCTGCACCAGGGCGCCACTGGCCCGACCGGCGCGGGCCACGCGCTGCGCGTCGCGCACGACGTTGACGCCCGTGCCCGCGGCGTCATTCCACCCGGCACTGCCGAGCCACGTGCCGTCGGCCCGAGAGACGATGGCAAACGCGGCCTGCATCTCGGCGCGATGGGCCGCGGCCATCGCGTTCATCGCCGCCCTGTCGCCCGAGAGTCGCCCGTCGGCCAGGTGCGCGCGGAAGGCCGGCAGCTGGGTGACCAGGGCGGCCACGTCGCTGGCCGCCGCGATGCGGATGTCGATCAGGTTGTAGACGGCCGTGCGAGCGACGGCCAGTTCTTCCGCCACCCGGTCGCGCGACTGCGCCGACACGACCCGCAGCGTGACGAGCAGCACCGCCCCGAGGGCCACGGCCACCAGCAGCCCGAGAGCTGAGGCGACGCGGGCTTCGAGCCGCTGATGCCACGGAAGTTCTACGCGCGTGGGCGTCGGAATGGTCATGACTGGGCAGCGGCGGTGCCGCCAACCTGCGACGAACGAGGCAGTGGCGTGCAGTCGTGGAACCCACCAACCGCCAGCTGTCCACTGCGTCGTATCGGTGCATGGGCCGGCGACGATTAGACGAATCCGCCAGCCCTGGTCGAGTGGGCGCGCCTGGTGGCGGGTGCGCGACGACGCCGGCTACTTGCGAAGGATGAACTGGTTCAGCACCAGCAGGTCGAGTCCGGACCCGTAGAACACCCGCACCGCATCGCGCGGGCTGCAGACGATCGGCTCGTGAAAACCGTTGAACGACGTGTTGACGAGAAACGGCAGGCCGCTCGCGGCGCCGGCCGCCTCCAGCAGCCGGGCGAAACGCGGCAGGCCGCTCGCGTCCACGGTCTGCACGCGCACGGCGGCGCCCGCCGTTGGCAGCACGTGCCGGAACCGCTGCGCGTCCCGGGGCGTGAAGTCGCACTCCATGTAGGGGGCGCGGGCTGGCCCATCGAAGTGTTCGGCCACCGCCTCGGCGGTGCCGCTCAGCGCGTAGCCCCGCCAGGGCTCGCGCTGCTTCAGGAAGCGATTCAGGTTCTCGAGCACGTAGGGTTGCGGTCGGGCTGGCGAGGATGCAGCGCGCCCCGAGCGCGCGCGGGACCCCATTCCATGCCGCCGTCGAACCAGCCCACGAGATGGCCCTCGCGCAGCGCATGCACGCGCGGCGGCCGCGGCGCCCGTCTTCCGATTCCCACGAGTACTGGAGCTTGCAGTTGTCGAGGACCGCCTTCACTTCCTCGGCCGAGTAGGCGGGCCCGAGAAACGGCGACACCGGCGCCGGCGCGCCGCCCATGCCGTGCAGGAGCGCGCCCACGGCCAGGCCGCTGTCACCGGGGTCCACCGGCACGAACACTTCGTCGAACAGACCGCACTGGCGCACCAGCGTGTTCAGGTACGACTGGTAGAAGAGGCTCCCGCCCAGGCACAACCGCGTGGCACCCAGGCGCTGTTTCACAGCGGCGAGCAGGACCACGACCAGTTCGCCCAGACGCGCCTGCGCCGCCGCCGCGACCCGTGCGCGCGGCATCATGTCGGCGCCCTCGGCACTGCCGGCCATCTGCGCGAGCCGCGCCTCGAGCGCGGGATCGACGATCGAGGGCTCCGTCGCGCCAGTCGAAGAGCGCGTCGACCGCGGCATCGCGCGCGCCGGGCTGCAGCCGGGCCAGTGCCTCGAGACGCTGCCCAGCCGCGCCGGTGCGGAAGCCGAGTGCCGCGGCCACCCGAAAGTAGGCAGCGGCAAAACCGAGGCCGGCGCGCGGCCAGTCCACCGCGGGTGACGGCGCCGCCGTCGCCCGACCATACGCTGACCCCGGGGTCATCGCGGTCACAGACCACGATGGCGGCTCGCGGCGAACGGCGAACTCAGGTAGGCCAGGCTGGCGTGCGCGCGGTGGTGATCGAGCGCTTCTGTGGGCAGGCCCGCGGGGTCCGCCCCGCCGTCGACCACCACACACCGCGCCAGGTCGCGTCGCGACCGCCCACGCCGCTGCAGCAGCAGGTCGAGCGCGTCGTTGGGCAGCCCTCCAGCCACGCCGCCGCCGCGCACGCGCGTCACCCGCTCCTGCGCGCACACCGCCACCACGTGTCCGTCTTCGCCGAGCGCCGCAGCGCCGTCGCGGGCACCGCCATTCAACCCTGCCTGCATCATGGATCTCCCCACCGCTCTCTGCGCAATCGTCGCACGGGCGGCGCCATCAGGGCTAGGACACGAGCAGCCGCAATGCCACGGCGGTGAGGGTGAACGCAATCGCATAGCGAATGATGGTGAGTGGCGCGCGCGTGCTGATGAACGCGCCGGCCACCACCCCCGGAATCGATCCCGCGAGCAGATTCAGCAGCAGCCGGCCATCCACGTTCCCCATGACCAGATGCCCCAGTCCCGCGATCAGGGCCAGGGGAATGGCGTGGGCGAGATCGGTGCCCACGAGCCGGCTCGCGTTCATGCGGAGCGGATACAGATACACGAGCATGACGGTGCCGAGCGCCCCGGCGCCAATCGACGTCCACGTCACGAGCACGCCGAGCACGACCCCGGCGGCCACCGTGAGCAGGGGCTGACGGTGTTTGAAGCGTGACGGCGCGGCTACGCGAAAGGCACGGCCCAGGCCGTGCAGGCGGTCCTTGAGCAGCATGCCGAGGGCCGTGACGAGAAGGGCCACGGCGAGCGCGGTCATCACGATGCCGCTGCGCCGCTCGTCGACGGCCGTGGCGGCCATCCAGACGAGGGTGAGCGCGGCGGCGGGCAGGCTGCCGGCAGCCAGACGCCGCACGACCTGCCAGTCGACGGTGCCGTGCTGGTGGTGCACGAGCAGACCCGCCATCTTGGTGATCGACGCGTAGACCAGGTCGGTGCCGATGGCGGTGTGCGGCGCCACGCCGAAGAGCAGCACCAGAATCGGGGTCATCAGCGCTCCGCCGCCGACACCGGTGACGCCGACGACGAGACCGACCAGCAGGCCCGCAGCGGCGGTCAGTCCATCGAAAGCCACGGCGCCTCCAGCACGGGGATTCCGGGCGGCTACGCCTGCGGGGGCGGCGCGACCGGGGCCGCGGCCGGAGGCATGGGCAGTCCGAGCTGCGCGAAGCGCACGCCGGACGCGGTCGACGACGCGCAGGATGCCGAGCAGCACCTCCTGCCGGCAGGTACGGAACACCTCGAAGTCGGTGGTCTGGAACCAGCACTGCACCTCGATGTCGATCGAGGTCGCGCCCAGATTCGACACGCGGGCCACGGCCACGTCCGGCCACACCAGCGGATGCGCGCGCAGCACGTGCTCGATGCCCGCGACCACGTGCGCGTAGCTGCGCTTCGGTGGCGCCGTAGGCCAGCGTCACCACCGTGGCCAGCCGCATGCGGTCGCGCGCGGCGTACGACTCGATGCGCAGGTCGGCCAGGCGGCCGTTGGGGATCGTGACGAGCGTGCGGTCGGCGGTGCGGATGCGCGTGGAGCGCGTGCCAATCTGCTCCACCTGGCCCACGAGATCGTCGACCCGGATCACGTCGCCGACGCGGCACGGCTGATCGGTGGCGAGCGCGATCGAGCCGAAGAGATGCTCGACCGTCTTCTGCGCGCCGAAGGCGAAGGCGATGCCGCCGATGCCCAGACCCGCGACCACGGTCGTCACCGGGTAGCCGAAGGTGGCGGCGGTGGTCACGGCGCCGGTCAGCACCACGGCCACCTTGAGCAGGTTGCCGCCGACGATGAGCATCGAGCGCGCCGAGGCGTCCTCGGCGGCCCACGACCGCTCCACCGACAGCTCGACGAGCGCGTCCACCGAGCGCCACAGCGTCCAGAACACGGCGATGACCACGGCCGCGCTGAGCAGCGACTCGACCGCGCGCTCCGCCCCGGGCGGCAGCTCGAGCCACGGCAGGCCCAGCTTGAAGACAGCCGTCGCCCACAGCGCGGTGAGCGCCGGCGACACGCTCGACAACCAGCGTTCGTCGAGGGTGCTCGCCGTGCGCCGGAACACCCGTGCGAGCAGGCCGCGCGTGAGCGCGCCGAACAGCCGGCCGAAGCCGAGCGCGAGCGAGCACGAGCGCCGGCAGCGCCACCCACTGCCACCACTGCAGTCCGTAGGGCCCATAGCCCTGGAGCAGGGCGGGCAGCCGGTCGGCCATCCAGCGGCCCGGCGTGGCACCGGCCTGCTGTGCCCACGGGCTCGACGGAACGATCGCGCGCATCACGATCGGTAGTCTAGCGTGCGCGCCGGCCAGCCGCGCTGACGCCGCGTCAAGGCGCGTTGGGCAACAGGCCCTGCTCGACGAGCACCGGCGGCCTGCGGTGGCGCGTGGCCTGTTCCCACGCGTAGGCGAAACCCAGCAGGTCGCCGTCCTTCCAGGGCCGCGCCGAGAACTCGAGGCCGAAGGGCAACCCGCCGGCATACCATCCGCCGGGCACGACCACCGCCGGCACGCCGATCATGTTCACCCAGCTCGTGGCCGAGTGCGGCCCGCCGCTCAGCCCGCCATCCTGCGGCATCGTCTCGTCGGGCGGCGGCATCTGGATCGCGGGATACACGTAACCATCGAGCTGCAGTCGTTCGAGTGGCTCGAGATACGCCGCCAGCATGCGCCGGCGCGGCGCCAGGTAGTTGGCCTCGGCCTGCGGATCGGTGTCGAGACGGCGATGCGGCACCGGCCGGCCGGCGATCGTCCCGATGTGCGCGATCGTCGCCAGCCGTGATCGGCGAGAACGGCGCGCCCACGGCTGCCGCATAGGCCGCGACCGATCGGTATTCCGCCGGCCCGAACTGCGCCAGGAACTGCTCCGTGCCCTGCCGCACGTAGGGATAGGTGCCGACGCGGCTTGCCGTCCGTGCGAACGACGCGGGCAGGATGGTGTCGTCGATGACCACCGTGGCGCCGAGGGCGCGCAGCTCGTCGAGCGCCTTCATGAAGGCCGCCCGGGTCTCGGGACGCAGCGGCATGGCGGCCTTCTCCTGCTCGCGCGCGGCCACGGCGTCGGGGATCGCCGCGTGCAGCCCGTGGAACGGGATGCCCGTGCCCGGCAGGATGAAGGCGGGCACGCCGAAGCGCTTGCCCTTCGAGCGCGTCCGGCCTTCAAGTACTGCGTGTACGGACCGGGCTGCGCCAGCGCAGCACTGCCCTCGGTGCGCGCGTCGAGCGGATCGGGACCGGCCATCACCGACAGCGCAATTGCCGCGTCGGTCACGGTGCGGGCAATGGGGCCGGTGTTGTCGAGCAGCCAGTCGAGCGGCGCGATGCCGCTGATGCTGACCAGGCCGCGCGTCGGGATACACGCCGACGAGCGCGCTCGTGGCCGCCGGCATGCGAATCGAGTTGCCGGTGTCGGTGCCGTTGCCGAGCACGGCCATGTTCGCCGCCACCGCGGTGACCGTGCCGCCCGACGATCCGCCGGGCGAGAAGCGCACGTCGTAGGCGTTGCCGGTGCGGCCGAACGAGCTGCTGCGGTTGGTGTCGCTGTTGGCGAAATCCGGCATGTTCGTGATGCCGACGATGACCGCGCCGGCGGCGCGCAGCTTGGCTGCCACGGTGGCGTCGCGCGGCGCGACCAGCTCGTGGCCAGGCATGGTGAACCCCGACCAGCCGGCAGTGGTGATCTGCCCGGCGAGGCTGGTATTGGCCTTGACCACGATCGGCACGCCCCACAACGGCCCGCGGGTGATCGCGCCGCCGGCGGCCTCGGCATCGAGGCGGGCCGCCACGCGCCAGCGCATCCTGCTCCAGCACGCGTCTCGATCGCGCGGTAGACGCCGTTGTACTTCTGGATTCGCGCCAGATGCCATTGCACCACCTGCGTGACGGTGTAGGTGCGCGCGGCGTAGAACGCGTGGAGCTGCGGCACCGACACGTCGAGCAGGTCGGCGTCGATGGTCGACGTGGTCGCCACCGTGGTCGTCGCCGCCGGCGGCGGACGATCCGCACGCCGACGCGATCGCACACAGGGCGGAGAAGGCGAACGCCCGCGCGGTGGCGATCACTGGCGCGGCGACGGCGCGGGGCCCAGCGTGGGGTAGCTGTAGCCGAACTGGGCGGCCATCTGCTCCATGTAGGTCTTGTACTTGGTGGCGTCGAAGTAGTACTTCTTCAGCTCGGGACGATAGCGGTCCATGGTGGCCTTGTTCATCCATGTGGCGGGCTTGTCGTCGGGGCGGATGAACGGCACGTACTTGCGCTGCTTGAGCTGCACGTTCTCGAAGTAGGCGCGGGCCTGCGTCACCAGCTCGGGCCGCAGGATGAGTTCGAGCGCGGTGAGCGCCTCGACGCGCGCGCCGGCGTTCACGCCCTTGTGCGCAATCGGCGTGGCCATCGGGAATGGCGTTGGCCCAGTTGTGGCCCGGGCCGGCCTGGAAGTTGGCCGGATAGCTGAGCGACACGGTGGGCACGTTCCAGGTGACGTCGCCCGATGTCGTCGGACGGACCGCCGAACTTCTCTTCGTCGGGAATGTGCTCGCGCCCGCGCAGTGGACCGATGGCGCCGGTGGCCAGGCCGATCTCCGGCACCTTCATCACGCGCTGGGTGGCTTTGGCGAGCGCCACGTCGGCGTCGCTCCACGTCGGCAGACCCACGTGCACGATGTTGGCGTGCATGGTCTCGGCGAGCGTGCGGTTGGTGTGGCGCGGCCACGCCGTGCCGAGCACCCGCGACGTCCAGGTGGTATTGGTCATGAGCGCGGCGCCCTGCGCCATCTTGTCGCCGATGTCCCACATGTTCTTGATCGAGTCGTAGTCGGTCTCGCGGAAGTAGTACCAGACGCCGGCGTTGCGCGGCACGACGTTGGGCTGGTCGCCGCCGTTGGTCACGACGTAGTGCGTGCGCTGCGACAGCCGCAGGTGTTCGCGCCGGTAGTTCCAGCCGACGTTCATGAGCTCCACGGCGTCGAGGGCCGACCGGCCGCGCCAGGGCGCGCCGGCGCTGTGCGCCGTCTCGCCTTCGAACAGGTATTCCACCGACACCAGGCCGCTGCCGCCGCCATCACCCCAGCTCGTGGCGAGGTTCGAGCCGACGTGGTTGTAGATCAGGCGTCGACGTCCTTGAACAGCCCGGCGCGCACGAAGTGCGCCTTGGTGCCGAGCAGCTCCTCGGCCACGCCCGGCCAGATCATCAGCGTGCCGGGCAGCTTCTCGCGTTCCATGATCCGCTTCACCGCGAGCGCCGCCACGATGTTGAGCGGGGTGCCGGAGTTGTGGCCTTCGCCGTGGCCAGGGGCACCCTCGATCATCGGGTCGTGATAGGCCACGCCCGGCTTCTGGTTGCCTTGCGGGATGCCGTCGATGTCGGACCCGAACGCGATCACCGGCTTGCCCGAGCCCCACGTCGCCACCCACGCCGTCGGCATGCCGGCCACGCCGTCCTCCACGGTGAACCCCTGGTCGCGCAGCACCTTGCCGAGATATTTCTGCGTCTCGTATTCCTGGAAGCCGATCTCGCCGAAGCTGAAGACCATGTCGTTCATCTGCTGGCCCAGGTCGTACATGGCCGGTGACGACACGTCGGCGTCGACCATGGCCTTGAGCTTGGCCACGCGGGCATCGACGGGTGCCGCCGGAGCGGCCGCGGCCGCGGGCGCCGCAGCCGGGCGCTGCGCCTGCGGCAGGGCCACCAGGGCCAGCGTCATCGTGGCCGCCGCGATCAGTGCTATCGATGTGGTGCGCATCATCAACTCCGGGTCCTGGCGTCCCGCGACCTCGCCCGCTGGACGCGCGGATTATGCCCCGCCGGCGCGACGAATGGAACCGATGCGGCCGGCCCGCGCGGCACGCTGAGGGGATTCGCCCCGGTGCGACGCCTGTGCAAGCGTGCGACCATCCGCAGGCGCACATTCGCTGGGGGAGGGTGACATGGCGAAGAAGCGAGCGGCGGTCGTCAGGAAGCCGGCATTCGAGACCTACGTGGCGTCGGCGAAGCCGGCCGCCCGGAGATTGGGATCGGCGGCGGCCACCACGGCTTACAAGATCGAGGTGCGGTTCCTCGGCGGGCTCACGACCGCCCAGAAGAACGCGTTCAAGTCGGCCGCTGACCGGTGGACCAGAGTGATCGTCGGCGACCTGCCGAGCGTGCAGGTGGACGGCGAGGTGGTCGACGACCTGCTGATTCTGGCGCAGGGGGTGGCCATCGACGGTCCGGGCGGCATCCTCGGCCAGGCCGGCCCCACACATCTGCGGCCGGCCAGCGCCGGCGCGTCCGCCTTCCTGCCGGTCAAGGGCATCATGTCGTTCGACACCGCCGACCTGGCCAAGATGCAGCAGGACGGCACGCTCAAGGATGTGATCACCCACGAGATGGGCCACGTCATCGGCGTGGGCACGATCTGGAGCCTGAAAGGCAAGGTGAAGGGCGCCGGCACGGCCAACCCTCGTTTCACGGGCGCGGCGACGAAGCAGGAATTCGGCACGCTCAAGGGCGCCGCGGCCGCGGAGGTACCCGTGGAGAACGCCGGCGGGGCCGGCACGCGCGACGGTCACTGGCGCGAAAGTGTGTTCCGCACCGAGCTCATGTCGGGCTTCATCGCCGCACCGAACAACCCGCTCAGTCGCATGACCGTGGCCAGTCTGAAGGACCTCGGCTATTCCGTCGACCTCACGAAGGCCGAAGCCTACACGCTGCCCGACCTGTTCGCGATCGCCGCCGCCGGCGCCGGCAGCACCCACCACCGCCCGCACGCCCTGCCGGTCGTGCCGATCACGCTGCCCGACGACAGTCTCGTGTGACGCGGCTGTCATCGACACGATGCGTTGCGGTGATGCCATGGGCGTCACTCATGCGTTCTCGATAGAATCCACAATTAAGTCGTATTGGACATGACGATGCCCTGTTCGATTCAATATCGTCATGAACAGTGCGGACGTCGCCTGGATGCTCGTGTGCACGGCGCTGGTGCTTCTGATGACGCCCGCGCTCGCCTTCTTCTACGGCGGCATGGTCCGCTCGAAGAACGCGCTGAACACGCTGATGATGAGTTTTGCCGCGCTCGGCCCGGTGGCCGTGGTGTGGGCCTTGCTCGGCTACTCGCTGGCGTTCGCGCCCGGCGTGCCGGCGGTCGGGCTCACTCGCCTACGCCGGCCTGCGCGACGTGGGTCTGCAGCCACAGGGCACGATTCCGCACCTGCTGTTCATGGCCTACCAGGGCACGTTCGCCATCATCACGGCGGCGCTCATCTCGGGCGCCGTCGTGGAGCGCATGCGGTTCAGCGCCTACCTGTCGTTCATCGTGACTCTGGGTGCTCGTGGTGTATGCGCCGGTGGCGCACTGGGTGTGGGGCGGCGGCTTCCTGGCGACGGCCGGCGCGCTCGACTTCGCGGGCGGGGCCGTGGTGCATGTGAACGCGGCGGCGGCGGCGCTGGTCGCGGCCATCGTCGTCGGCCCGCGCAAGGACTACGGCCGGCACGCCATGCTGCCGCACAACGTGCCCTTCACGCTGCTCGGCGCGGGCCTGCTCTGGTTCGGGTGGTTCGGCTTCAACGCCGGTAGCGCGCTCGCCGCCAACACCACGGCGGTGCTGGCGTTCGTGAACACGCTTGCTCGCGCCGGCGGCCGCGCTGGCCACCTGGACGCTGCTCGACCTGTCGCGCGAAGGCCGGGTCACGGCTGTCGGCGCGGCCACGGCCATCGTCGTCGGCCTGGTGGCGGTCACGCCGGCGGCCGGCTACGTCGGGCCGATCGCCGCGCTCGCTCTCGGCGCACTGGCCGCAGTCCCCAGCTACTTCGCCTTGATCTACCGCGCCCGCACCACGCTCGACGACTCGCTCGATGTCGTGGCGGCGCACGGACTCGGCGGCGCCACCGGCGCGGTGCTGACGGGACTCTTCGCCGACCCGGCCTGGAGCGGCGGCGCCAGCGGCCTGCTGGCCGGCAACCTCTGGCAGATTCCCATCCAGCTG
The DNA here is from genome assembly GCA_963814395.1 of uncultured Acidobacteriota bacterium. GTDB lineage: Bacteria > Acidobacteriota > Vicinamibacteria > Vicinamibacterales > UBA2999 > CADEFD01. The sequence goes on along the minus strand of CAWFCS010000005.1, from coordinate 129,036 downwards.
GGCAGCGTGCTGATCGTCGCCGCCTACAGCGCCGCCGCCACGTTCGGCATCCTCAAGCTGCTGGCGCTCGTGATGCCGCTGCGCATCAGCAGCAAGGTGGAAGGCGTGGGCCTCGACGTGACCGAACACGGCGAAGAGGCCTACACCGGCGGCGACGGCGCCATCCTGGTGTCGCCCAAGGATTCCTCGTTCGCTCGGCAGATGTCCGAATCGGTGGCGGTGTCGAACGGAGGCGGACTATGAAGCTCATCGTCGCCATCGTGCGGCCCGAGCAGTTGAGCGACGTGCTCGAAGCGCTGTTCCACGCCGAAGTGCGCGGGCTCACCATCAGCCGCGTGCAAGGGCACGGCGGCGAGATGGAGCACGTCGAGAACTACCGCGGCACCACCGTCAAGATGGCGCTGGCCGAGAAGGTGCGCATCGAGATCGGCGTCTCGAACCACTTCGTCGAGCCGACCATCAACGCGATCATCAGCGCCGCGCGCACCGGCGAGGTCGGCGACGGCAAGATCATGGTCTTCCCGATCGAGAAGATCTACCGCATCCGCACCGGCGAACAGGACCAGGATGCGGTCACGCCGGTCGACTCACCCCCGCGCTCAGTCGACATCCGCTCGGCGCATTGGTTCAATAGAAACATTGCGCTTTGATTATCCGATTGATTTCTCTGTAATTGGGCCCGCCACGGAGGGCATGCCATGGAATCACGCGTGACGGAGGACCCCGGCGACCAGGCGCGGCCTCGCCCTTGTGCTGACGCACAGGCGGGGCTGTATCGGGCCAGCGACGAACACGATGCCTGCGGCGTCGGGTTCGTGGCCCACATCAAGGGCCACCGTTCGCATGCCATCGTGCGCCAGGCGCTCGACCTGCTCATCAACCTGGAACATCGCGGCGCCACCGGCTCCGACCCCGACACCGGGGACGGCGCCGGCATCCTCCTCCAGATGCCCGATGCGTTCCTGCGGCAGGTCTCGCCGTTCGATCTGCCGGCCGCCGGCGCCTACGGCGCCGGCCTGGTCTTCCTGCCCACGGCCGACGCCCCGCGTGCGGCGCTGCGCGCCCTGATCGAACGCATCGTGCGCGAGGAGGGCCAGACGCGTGCTCGGCTGGCGGCCGGTGCCGACCCGGCTCGACGCCATCGGCGCCGCGGCCGCGGCCGTGGCCCCGGTCTTCGAGCAGCTCTTCGTGGGCCGCGATCCGGCGCTGACCGGCGCTGACGCCGCGGCGCGCTTCGAGCGGTCGCTCTACGTGATCCGCAAGCGCATCGAACACGCGGCCGGAGACCTCGACCTCGACGCCGCCGCGCGCAAGGCGTTCTACGTCGTGAGCCTGTCGGCCGCCACGCTCATCTACAAGGGCATGCTCACGGCCACGCAGATCGAGCGGATGTTCCCCGACCTCTCGGATCCGCGCGTCGCCTCGGCCCTGGCGCTCGTGCACCAGCGCTTCTCGACCAACACCTTCCCGTCGTGGCCGCTCGCGCACCCCTACCGCATGGTGGCGCACAACGGCGAGATCAACACGCTGCGCGGCAACATCAACTGGATGCAGGCGCGCGAAGGCCTGCTGCGCTCGAGCGTCTTCGGCGACGACCTGCAGAAGCTCCTGCCGGTCATCCGCCCGGGCGGCAGCGACACGGCCACCTTCGACAACGTGCTCGAGTTCCTGGTGATGTCCGGGCGCTCGCTGCCCCACGCCGTGCTCATGATGATCCCGGAGCCGTGGAGCGGCAATCCCGACATGGACCCGGCCGTGCGCGACTTCTACGAGTACCACTCGTCGCTCATGGAGCCGTGGGACGGTCCCGCCTCGATCGCCTTCACCGACGGCACGCTGATTGGCGCGGTGCTCGATCGCAATGGCCTGCGCCCGTCGCGCTACACCGTGACCACCGACGACCTCGTGATCATGGCGTCGGAGGTCGGCGTGCTCGACATCCCGGCCGAGCGCGTGGTGACCAAAGACCGCCTGCGGCCCGGCAAGATGCTGCTGGTGGACACGGCCCAGGGCCGCATCGTGAGCGACGACGAGATCAAGCGCGACCTGGCCGCGGCCCACCCCTACGGCGCCTGGCTGCGGCAGCACCTGGTCGACATCGAACAGCTGCCGAGCGCCCATGCCGAGCGGCCCGATCACCAGACGGTGCTGAAGCGCCAGCTCGCCTTCGGCTACACGCAGGAAGACCTCCGTATCCTGCTGACGCCCATGGCCGCCAGCGGCGAGGAGCCGATCGGCTCGATGGGCACCGACACGGCGCTGGCCGTGCTGTCCGATCGTCCGCGGCTGCTCTACGACTACTTCACGCAGCTCTTCGCCCAGGTCACCAATCCGCCGCTCGACGCCATTCGCGAGGAGATCATCACGTCGATGGGCTCGACCATCGGCCCCGAGCGGAACCTGCTCGAGGCCGACCCCGAAGCGTGCCGGCAGATCGCCATCCGCTATCCGATCCTGCACAACGACCAGGTGGCCAAGCTCCGCCACCTGCCGCCGGGCTCGCCGTTCCGCTCGACGCACCCTGCCGCTGCTCTACAACCCCGACGAAGACGGCCCAGGGCTCGAGCGGGCCATGGCGGAGTTGTGCCGCAAGGCCAGTCAGGCGGTGGCCGCAGGCTACGGCATCCTGATCCTGTCCGACCGCGGTGTGGACGCCACGCATGCGCCGATCCCCAGCCTGCTGGCCACGGCCGGCGTGCATCATCACCTCGTGCGCGAAGGGGCGCGCACCAAGTGCGGGCTGCTGGTCGAGAGCGGCGACGCGCGCGAAGTGCATCACGTCGCCCTGCTCATGGGCTACGGCGCCGGCGCCGTGAACCCCTACCTGGCCTTCGAATCGCTGCACGACCTGATTCGCCAGGGCCTGCTGCCCGGCGTCACCGAGACGCAGGCGGTGCAGGGCTACCTCAAGGCCCTCAACAAGGGCGTGCTCAAGGTGATGTCCAAGATGGGCATCTCCACCCTGCAGAGCTACTGCGGCGCGCAGATCTTCGAGGCCGTCGGCCTCGACCGCGGCTTCGTCGAGAAGTACTTCACCTCGACCTCGTCACGCATCGGCGGCGTGGGTCTCGAGACCGTGTCGGAGGAAGTGCGGCGGCGCCACGCGCAAGCGTTCGGGCGGCGCCCGGCCGGCCCGGTCGAGCTCGAGAGCGGCGGCGAATACCAGTGGCGGCGCGACGGCGAGATGCACCTCTTCAACCCCGACACGGTGTTCAAGCTGCAGCACGCCACCCGTACCGGCAAGTACGAGATCTTCAAGGACTACACCCGCCTGGTCGACGACCAGAGCCGGAAGCGCGCCACGCTGCGCAGCCTGTTCACCTTCACGCCAGCCGGCGCCCCGGTGCCGCTCGACGAGGTCGAGCCGGTCGAGTCGCTGCTCAAGCGCTTCTCCACCGGCGCCATGTCGTTCGGCTCGATCAGCCAGGAGGCGCACGAGACGCTGGCGATTGCCATGAACCGCATGGGCGCCAAGTCGAACACCGGCGAAGGCGGCGAAGACCCGGCGCGCAACGTGAAGGACGCCAACGGCGACTCGCGCCGCAGCGCGATCAAGCAGGTGGCCTCGGGGCGCTTCGGGGTCACGAGCGAGTATCTCGTCAACGCCGACGACCTGCAGATCAAGATGGCGCAGGGCGCCAAGCCCGGCGAAGGCGGGCAGCTGCCCGGTCACAAGGTCTACCCGTGGATCGCCAAGGTGCGCCACAGCACGCCCGGCGTCGGGCTGATCTCGCCGCCGCCCCACCACGACATCTACTCGATCGAAGACCTCGCGCAGCTGATCTTCGACTTGAAGAACGCCAACCCGGTGGCGCGCGTGCACGTGAAGCTCGTGGCCGAGTCGGGCGTCGGCACGGTGGCCGCGGGCGTGTCGAAGGCGCACGCCGACGTGGTGCTCATCTCCGGGCACGACGGCGGCACCGGCGCCTCGCCGCTCACCAGCCTGAAGCACGCCGGCACGCCGTGGGAGCTCGGCCTCGCCGAGACGCAGCAGGTGCTGCTCATGAACGGCCTGCGCGACCGGATTGTGGTGCAGGTCGACGGCCAGCTCAAGACCGGCCGCGACGTGGTGGTGGCCGCCCTGCTCGGCGCCGAGGAATTCGGCTTCGCCAGCGCGCCGCTCGTCGTCATGGGCTGCGTGATGATGCGCGTGTGTCACCTCAACACCTGCCCGGTCGGCATCGCCACGCAGGATCCCGAGCTGCGCAAGACCTTCACCGGCACGCCTGAACTGGTGCAGACCTTCTTCCGGTTCATCGCCGACGAGGTGCGCGAGTACATGGCCGCGCTCGGCTTCCGCTCGCTCGACGACATGGTCGGCCGCACCGAGTGCCTCGACGTGGCACCCGCGGCCGATCACTGGAAGGCGCACGGCGTCGATCTGCGGCCGCTGCTGCACCAGCCGGAGCTGATGCCCGGCGCGGCCCGCCGCGCCGTGACTCACCAGGTGATCGACCTGGCGCACGTGCTCGACCAGACCCTCATCGCCCAGGCGGCACCGGCGCTCGAGCGCCAGGAGCCGGTGGCGGTCACGGCCACGATCCGCAACACCGATCGCACCGCCGGCACGCTGCTCGGCTACGAGGTGACCAGGCGCTACGGCGGCGCTGGCCTGCCCGACGACACGATTCGCGTGAACTTCACCGGCGCGGCCGGCCAGAGCTTCGGCGCGTTCCTTCCCCGGGGCATCACCCTGACCCTCGAAGGCGAAGCCAACGACTTCGTCGGCAAGGGCCTCTCGGGCGGGCGGCTGGTCGTGCATCCGCCACGCGCGGCGCGGTTCGTGGCCGAGGAGAACGTGATCATCGGCAACGTGCCGCTCTACGGCGCCACGAGCGGCGAGGCCTTCGTGCGCGGCGTGGCCGGCGAGCGGTTCGCGGTGCGCAACAGCGGCGCGCACGCCGTGGTCGAAGGCGTGGGCGACCATGCCTGCGAGTACATGACCGGCGGGCGCGTGGTGGTGCTCGGCCGCACCGGCCGGAACTTCGCGGCCGGCATGAGCGGCGGCATCGCCTACGTGCTCGATGACGACCGCACGTTCGCGCGGCGCTGCAACGGCGACATGGTCGACCTCGACCGCCTCGAGGACGAAGACGAACTGACCATCGTGCACGAGCTCATCGCCCGCCACGTGTTGCTGACCGGCAGCACCGTCGGCGCGCGCGTGCTCGACGCGTGGCCCGAACGGCAGCGCGCCTTCGTCGCGGTCACGCCGCGCGACTTCAAGCGCGTGCGCGAGGCCGAGACGCGGCAGCGCCAGTCCAGCCCGAGCGTCGTCGGGCAATCTGGTGGGGGCCTGACATGGGCAAGCCCAGCGGCTTCGTGGAGTTCCCGCGCGTGAAGGCCCCAGCGCGGCCGGTGGCCGAGCGGGTCGGCGATTACCGTCACGTCTACACCGCCTACCCGGTGGACGAGCTCACACGACAGAGCGCGCGCTGCATGGATTGCGGCGTGCCGTTCTGTCATCAGGGCTGCCCCCTCGGCAACCTGATTCCCGACTGGAACGACCTCGTCTACCGCGACGCGTGGCGCGCGGCCATCGACCGGCTCCATCACACCAACAACTTTCCGGAGTTCACCGGTCTTCTGTGCCCGGCGCCGTGCGAGGGCGCGTGCGTGCTCGGCATCAACAAGGATCCCGTCACCATCAAGGCGGTGGAACTGGCCATCGTCGACCGGGCCTTCGACGAGGGCTGGATCACGCCCGAGCCGCCGGCGCTGCGCACGTGGAAGAAGGTGGCGGTCGTGGGCTCCGGGCCTGCTGGTCTGGCGGCGGCGGCCGAACTCAACCGCGCCGGTCACAGCGTGACGGTCTACGAGAAGGCCGATCGCATCGGCGGCCTGCTCCGCTACGGCATCCCCGAGTTCAAGATGGAGAAGCGGGTGCTCGATCGGCGCCTGACCCTGCTCGAAGCCGAGGGCGTCGTGTTTCGCCCGGGCGTCGAGGTGGGCGTGGACGTGTCGGCGCGCGACCTGCGTGACAATTTCGACGCCGTGCTGCTGGCCGGCGGCGCCGGCCAGCCGCGCGACCTCGTCGTGCCCGGCCGCGAGCTGCGCGGCGTGCACTTCGCGATGGACTACCTCGAGCAGCAGAACCGCCGCTGCCAGGGCGACGAGGTGCCGGACTCGATGGCCATCTCGGCAACGGGCAAACATGTCGTGATCATCGGCGGCGGCGACACCGGCGCCGATTGCCTCGGCACCGTGCATCGCCAGGGCGCGGCGTCGGTGGCGCAGTTCGAGCTGATGCCTGCGCCGCCCGCCGTGCGGGGCGGCGACAACCCGTGGCCGCTGTGGCCGCAGGTGTTCCGCGTCTCCTCGGCGCACGAAGAAGGCGGCGAGCGCCACTACGCCGTGGCCACCACCAGCTTCAGCGGTGACGCCGACGGCCAGGTGCGTCGGTTGCACGGGCACAAGGTGACGCGCGCGACGGTCGACGGCCGTCCAGGGTTCGCGACCGAGCCGGGCACGGCGTTCGACCTGCCGGCCGATCTCGTGCTGCTCGCGATGGGCTTCACGGGGCCAGCCAAGGCGCGGCTGCTCGACGATCTCGACCTGCGCATGACCGACCGCGGCACGGTCTGGCGCGACGACGGCTGGATGACCAGCGCCGACGGCGTCTTTGCGGCCGGCGACATGCAGCGTGGACAGTCGCTCATCGTGTGGGCGATTGCCGACGGACGGCAGGCCGCCGCCGCCATCGATCGCTTCGTGATGCGCGACTAGGCCCGGCGCATCGCGTCGTCGCCGGCGTGGGAGGCCAGCCAGCCTTCACGCCGCCGTTGCACCACTGGACTAAAATGGTAGCCGGGCGCCGGAGAATCGGCGGCCCCCTCAGCAAGGATCAAATTCTTCATGGCGACACGCAAACCCACCCCCGTCAAACGCGCAGCCCCCGTTCAGGCGCCAGCGGCACCTGCGACGGCCGCGCCCCGCGCCCGCCGCCCCGGCGCCGTGCGCCGCACCAAGACCTCGGCCCCGCCGGCGCTCGCGGCCGCCCCAGAGATTCACGAGATTCATGAGATTCTCGAGATTCGCGAGGAGCAGTTCGCATCGGCCACGGCGACGGCTGACGAGCAGATCCGGGTGCGCGCCTACTACCTGCACCTCGAACGGCGCGGCCGCCCGGCCGATCCCGCGAGCGACTGGCTGCGGGCCGAGCAGGAACTGGCGGGCCGCGGACACCGATTCGGCCTCCTGAGCGCTGCTAGCGCGGGTCGCGCCGCTCGCGGGTGAACCCTGCCTGCAGCGCGGCCCGGTCCACCCGCACGCCGTCGAGATACACGTCGGCGATGCGCCGCGTGTTCCTGATGTCGTCGAGCGGGTTGGCCTCGAGCACCACGAAGCTCGCGCGCTTGCCCACCGCCAGCGTGCCCAGATCGGGCTGCCCCATGAGCGCCGCGGGTCGGCTCGTGGCCGCCACGATCGCGTCGGCCGGCGTCATGCCGAGCTGCACCCAACGCGCCAGCTCCACGTGCTCGCCTGATCCGAAGGTGTGTCCGGGGTGGATGCCCGTGTCGGTCGCGAGCACGACTCGCGCGCCGGCCGCCAGCATCTGCGGGAAGTTCACGGCCATCTGCCGCTCGCGCGTCGGCCGACGTGGCCGGCAGCGGGCCGCAGCTCGGCACGAGCGGCTGCGCGCTCGACGCGTCGCGCGGATCCGGGCCGTCACCGACGCGGGCATCGCCTGCTCGAAGAACGGGTCGGGCGTGCACAGCGCCGTCGGGATCGCCCAGCCCGATCACCGTGGCCCAGTAGGGCCGCGTCGCCCTCACGAGCGCGAGGAACTCGTCGTCGAGCGGCTGGCGCTGCACCATGTGCACGAGCACGTCGGCGCCGGCCCGCAGGACGGCCTTCTGGTCGGCGAGCTGGATGGCGTGGGCGTGCACCAGCATCTTGCGCGCATGCGCCTCGGCGACGATGGCGCGCACGGCCTCCGGCGCGAGCTTGGGATAGGTGCCGTTGCGGTCGTCGACCCACATCTTCACGTGGCCGAGCCCCTGCGCCGCGATGGCGCGCACGGCCGCGCGGGCCTCGTCGGCGGTCGTCACTTCGTGCACGGCGTGCAGCTCGCTCGTGGCCTCGCGCAGGATGTGGTCGGGGCCGCCGCCGGGCGGCGCCAGGCCGGGCATGAACAACAGGCGCGCTGCGGGCGGCGAAGCGGCCAGCCCGCTGGTCCTGCTGGAACTGCAGCAGCTGCGCCGTCGGACTCGAGCCCACCGACGTCGTGGCCGCCACGCCGTAGAACGCCTCGCGCTGCAGGTGGTCGAGCACGTTCTGCGGCGTGTGGTTGTGGGCCGACCAGGTGGTGTAGCCCTCGTAGCCGATGTGCACGTGCACGTTGACGAGCGCCGGCATCACCGTCTTGCCGCTGAGATCGCACGCGGCGGGCGCCCGCCGGCACGGCGACGGCGCCGCGCGCGCCGACCGCGCGAATCCGGCCGTCCTGCACCAGGAACGCGCCCGACTCGACGGGCGGCGTGGCATCGCCGAAGATGAGCCGCGCGCCCTCGAAGAGCACGGCCGGCGCTCGCCGCGGGCTGGGCGAGCACGGCCGCGCCGAGCGCCACGACCACGACTGCGCGAACGGCTCCCCTCATGGTCACCCTCCGGGCGGCGCCCCTGCGGCGCCGCGGTGCGCGCGATGATACTCCCGCCTCGGTCCGCAGAATCATCCTGGGCATTAGCCCTAAATTCGCCGCGAATGCGTCGACCGCACCTGCGCGATGCCATGCATGCAATCGGGCACGAACCTGGAAGACAATCGCCGTCCGAACGAAGACATCCGGTTGCGTTCTGGTGACGATTCGTGATACTCAGGCTCGGCTAAGGGACGACTTGTGTCCGGCCCGGGAGCCGCGGCTCCCGGCAGCGTTCGCCAGTGCTGCGCCCGCTGGCGGATTCGGACGCCTTCCGGCGTCGTGCTCGTGTTCGACAGTCGCCGCTCGCCCGTCGGAGCGGTTCGCTCGCAATTCAACCAGGGAGTGTGGCATGGCAAGACGTCTCAAGGCGTTAGTCGCATGTGTCGTGATCGCGATCGCGTTCCCATCCATTGCGGCGGCGCAAAGTTCGTTCACCGGCGTGGTGAAAGACTCGAGCGGCGGCGTGCTGCCGGGTGTCTCGGTCGAGGCGTCGAGCCCGGTGCTCATCGAGGGCTCGAAGTCGGACGTCACCAACTCCAACGGCCAATACCGCATCACCGACCTGCGGCCCGGCACCTACACGGTGACGTTCTCGCTGCCTGGCTTCAAGCAGGTGCGGCAGGAGAAAGTCGAACTGCGCGTCGACTTCACCGGCACCCTGAACGCGAGCCTCGAAGTGGGCGCCCTCGAAGAGGCCATCACGGTCACGGGCAGTTCACCCACGGTCGACGTGTCGAGCAACGCCAAGGTCGAGGTCATGACCTCCGAGATCCTCGAGCAGGTGCCGACCGGCCGCACGATTCAGGCCCTCGCGCAGCTCGTGAGCGGCGTGTCGCTGAACGTGCCCGACGTGGGCGGCTCGCGCGCCATGCAGCAGAGCTACATGTCCACCCGCGGTCTCACCTCGGCCAACAACATCGTGACCGTGGACGGCTTGATGGTGAACGGCCTCGACGGCGACGGCGCGGTGCAGCAGTACTTCAACCAGGCCATGATGGAAGAGATGTCGTATCAGACCAGCGGCGCTGGTGCTGACGTGTCGCCCGGCGGCGTGCGCATGAACATCGTGCCCAAGGACGGCGGCAACCGCTTCAGCGGCGCCTTCTTCGGCTCGTGGAACGACAAGAAGTTCCAGAGCAAGAACCTCACCGACGACATCATCGCGCGCGGGCTGCGCACCGGTGGCGGCGTCGACCGCATCTACGACTTCAACCTGGCGATTGGCGGGCCGATCAAGAAGGACAAGCTGTGGTTCTTCACCTCGGGCCGCATGTGGTCGGTGAACTGCGCCGGTGCAGGACGTGTTCGTGGTGCCGTCAGGCACGTCCTACCGCACGGGCATCGCGGAGTGCCGAAGCGGCGCGCATCAGCTGCGAGACGGGCATCGACGACCAGAGCATCGAGAGCGCGCTGCTGCGCCTCACCTGGCAGGTCACGCTCGAAGCACAAGTTCTCGGTCTACTACGACGAGATCAACAAGTCCCGCGGCCACGGCATGAACTCCGGCGACGACTACAACACGGCGTCGCAGATCTGGACCTCGCCGAAGTACAACTCGGCGGCGGCGAAGTACACCGGCACGCTCAGCAACCAGCTGCTGGCCGAAGCCGGCTACTCGTTCAACTACGAGCAGTACGTCATCACCAACCAGGACGGCGTGAACAAGACCGCCGTTCTCGCCCGAGTGGTACGCCGATGCCAGCCGCCGCGACCAGAACAACGCGGCCCTCACCAACGGCCTGGCCAACTGGGGCGGCCGCTACCCCGACCGCTTCAACATGATGGGCGCCCTCAGCTACATCACGGGCTCGCACAACATCAAGGCCGGCGTGCAGTACAACTGGGGCCCGTACGTGAACACGCGCGAGGCCAACGGCGACCTGCAGCAGGTCTACGCCGGCACGGCGGCCGCGCCGTTCACCAACCCGGTCTCGGTCACCGTCTACAACACGCCGCTCCGCTACGAGGAGAAGCTGAAGGCCGACGTCGGCGTCTTCGTCCAGGACTCGTGGGCGCTCAACCGGCTGACGGTCAACACCGGCCTGCGGTGGGAGTACCTGGCGCACGAAGTGGCCGACCAGTTCTCCGGCGTCGGCCGTTTCGTCGGCGAACGCACGGTGCGACGCCATCGCGATGCCCACCTGGAAGGACTTCGCGCCGCGCTTCGGCATGGTCTACGACGTGTTCGGCAACTCGAAGACGGCCCTCAAGGCCGGCTTCAACCGCTACAACGAGTCGCGCACGACGCAGTTCGCCACCAAGTACAACCCGCTGGCGCTGACCTCGGTCACGCTGCCGTGGACCGACACCAACGGCGACGACATCGCCCAGGGCGAGCGCGGCTGCACCTTCGGCACGGCCGGGCTGCGAGATCAACTTCGCCGGCCTGCCGGCCAACTTCGGCACGCGCTCGCTGGCCACGGTCGACCCCGACTTCCAGCGCACCTACAACCTCGAGTACACCGCGGGCATCCAGCACGAGCTTCTGCCCGCGCGTGTCGGTGGCGGCCACGTTCTACCGCCGCCAGTTCTACGACCTGCCGGTCACCGACAACCTGCTGCGCACGCCGGCCGACTACCGCGGGGTGGACGTGGTGAGCCCGCTCGACGGCTCGGTGTTCAAGGTCTACACCGTGACCACGGCCGCGCAGTTGCGCGCCAGGTGCAGCGACTTCGACACCAACGCGGGTTCGGATCGCAAGCAGATCTACAACGGCGGCGACATCACGTTCAACGCCCGCATTCCTGGCGGCGGCACGCTCTTCGGCGGCTTCACGATGGAGCGCACGATGCGCGTGACCTGCGACGAGCCGGACGACCCGAACTTCCTGCGCTTCTGCGACGACCGCGAGAACGACATCCCGTTCCTGAAGCAGTTCAAGTTCGCCGGCACCTATCCCGATCAAGTGGGGCATCCAGGCGAGCGCGTCGTTCCAGAGCATCGCCGGCCGCGCGCTGGGCGGCTACTCGGGCACGGCAGCGGCGGATCGCAACCGCATCGCGGGTCCCGGCTACGGCGACGTGGGCAGCCCGATCGGCACGCGGTGGCTGATCACACCGCGGCGCCGTGTATCCGGCCAACTGCCTGGCCCCCTGCACGCCTGGCGCGGTCGATCGTGCCCGGCATGACCGAGGCCTCGCTCACTGCTGCCGCTCACGCCCCACGGCACCGAGTTCCTCGACCGCATCAACCAGCTCGACTTCTCGCTGGCCAAGTGGTTCGAGGTGGGCGGTGGCCGCCGCCTGCAGCTGCAGGCGGACATCTTCAACATCATGAACGCCAACCCGGTGCTGGGTGTGCGCTCGGTGAACTTCGGCACCGCCGCCTACAACGGCGTGAGCAGCATCCTGAACCCGCGCGTCATTCGCTTCGGCGCGCAGTTCAAGTTCTAGCCTGACGGCCCTTCGGGGCTCGACCTCGACGCCCGGTGCTTCGCGTTCTGCGGAGCCCGGGCGTTCTCATGTACGGCCGGGCGCGGCCGGCTGCGGGCAGCGACGGTGGCTCAGCGCGCGCCGTCGCGCCGCAGCGCGTCGTACTCGTGCGGCGTGTCGACGTCGACGCAGCGCGCCCGGGTCGTCGCAGGGCAGGTTGAGCATCTGCGACCTGCCACGCGGCGATCACCGCCTTGGCGCCGACCGTCGCTCGGGGCCGCCCGCAGGTCGCCGAACGTGACGCGGTCGAAGATCACCGGATGGCCGTGCCGCGCGCCGATGGCCGGCCGCACGATCGGGCGCGCGCGTCGCGCGCCACGCCTCGAGCAGCGCTTCGACCGTGGCGCGGCGCACGAGCGGAATGTCCACGAGCGTCACCAGCACCGCCTCGAGTCCGGGCGCTGCGGCGGCGTCGAGGCCCGCCACGAGCGACGAGAGCTGACCCGGCCGCCCACCGCGGGTTCTGCACCACCTGCACGCCCGCCAGCCCGCGTACGGCCTCGGCCACCTCCGCGGGGTGCGCCCCGGCCACCACGATGACGTCCGCGAGGCCCGCGGCCTGCAGGGTGGCCGACGATGGCCGCGGCGAAGGTGGGCCCGCCCTCGGCCACCAGGAGGCCCGCCTTGGGACGGCCCATGCGGGTGGACTGCCCGGCGGCCAGGATGATGGCGCGAATCATGGGAGGCCCCTATCGTGCCATGGCCGGCCGGCCGGCGACGGCCGGCCTTGACTTGACCGGGAGCCCTGCCTACACTGCCCGAACCTTTCGGGTCCACGCCATGGCCCGCCTGGGGAACACCGGGTGTCACTGCGGACATCGGTCTGGTGTCGCCAGCGCACCTGATGTAGATACTACGGGTGAACGCACATGTGCGTTCACCTTCGGAGGGCACGGACATGTACCAGGGCACAATTGCACGGCTCTTGATCGACAAGGGCTTCGGCTTCATCCGTGATGAGGCGGGCCTTGAGCACTTCTTCCACCGGAGCGCCGTGCGCGGCGTGGTCTTCGAACTGCTGCGCGAGGGACAGCGCGTCGAGTTCGTGACCGAGGAATCGGCGAAGGGGCCGCGCGCCGCTGACGTGCGTCTCATCGAAGGCTGACGCTTCCCCATCGTCCCGGCCTCGCGACATGAGGCCGGGGTTCCTTGCATCCACGCACCATCGAGGCGGCTCACTGCGCGGCGCTCCACGTGTGCCCGCCGGCGCGGGTATGATCGGGGGTGGAAGCGAACGGGGCCCGGTGGCCCTCCCGGTCTTCAAAACCGGTCGCTGCCCTCTTTGAGGGCGGGCTGGGTTCGACTCCCAGGCGCTTCCGCCAGCCTTCGCTCGGCGATCCCGCGAAGGCTGGGAAGCGACGAGCTTCGGCTCGGGTGCGCTAGCGCGTCGATGGCGGCCAGCACGGCGGCGAGGTCGCTCAGGTCCTCGAACACCGCATCCGGATCGCACGCGCGGAGTTCGTCCACGCTGTGCCCGCCGGTGGCCACGGCAATCACGCGGGCGCCGGCAGCGCGCGCGCAGGTGACGTCGAAGGGCGTGTCGCCAATCACCACGGCATGCGCCGGATCCTGCAGGGGCACGCCGCGCGACGGCGCAGCCGCGATCGCCGCCCGGGCGATGTCGTTGCGATCGGCGTGATCGTCGCCGAAGGCGCCCCAGGCGAAGCGGCGCCACAGATCGAAGTGTTCCAGCTTGATGCGCGCGCCGGTGGCGTAGTTGCCGGTGAGCAGCGCGTTGTGCACGTGCCCCCGCTGCTCGAGCGCGTCGAGCAGCGGCGCGACCCCTGGCAGCATCGCTTTGCGGCCCTGCGCCGGCTGCTCGATCTCGACGGCCAACCGGGTCAGATACGCGTCACGCACCTGCGCCAGCGTGTCGGTCGTGATCGGCACGCCGCTGCGCTCGAGTCCTTGCTCCACCAGATACCGATCGGTGCGGCCGGCCAGTGAGACGCCGGCGAACGCGTCGGCCACGCCGAAGAGCTCGTGGAAGGCCCTGGTGATCGCGCGCAGCCCGGCGCCGCCGGTGAGCACGAGCGTGCCGTCGATGTCGAAGAGCAGCAGGCGCGGCGTCATTCGGCCGACTCGTGGTGGATGTCGACGGCGCGTGGTCCGCTGGCCGCGCGCTCCTGCGAGAAGCCCACGCGCTCGCCCACCCACAGACTCGCCAGGCCGCCGGCGCGCACGCCGCTCGCGGCGAAGAACCAGTCGCCCTCCTGGTCGTCGCGGATGAAGCCGAAGCCATGCGCGGGCTCGAGCCGCACGACCTCTCCGTGAATGGTCATGCGCGCCATTATCCCAGGCCCAGCCGCGCCAGCAATCCCGGACGCGACAGCACCCCGCTGCTCGGGTCGTGCGTGAGGGCCGTGCCGCCCAGGGCCCTCACGAACTCGCGGTCGGCGCTGATGGCCAGCAGCCCGGCGCCGCGCTGCGACGACGATCCGCGCGAGATCGCGGGCAAAGGCCGGCACGGCGTCGCGCGGCAACGAGGCGGTAGGATGCTCGGCCACGATCAGCCGCGGGCCGAGGGCCAACGCCCGCGCCAGCCGCACGCGCTGCAGCACGACGGGATCGGCGCCACGCACGGCCTGGCTCAGCGTCGGCCGCGGGCGATGCCCACCTCGTCGGCCAGGGCCTCGACGGCCGGCAGCACGTCAGGCCGGATCGGGTCGATCGACAGCGTGAGCGGCAGCGCCAGATTCTGCGCGATCGAGCACTGGTCGAGCAGCACGGCCCGCTCGGTGAGCAGGCCGAAGCCGTCGAGCATGGCCAGCCACGCGTCGTAGTCGTCAATCGCCTCGGTGGACCGGCCGAACAGCCGCACCGAGCCCTGGTCCGGCCGCATGGCCGCCGTCATCAGATTCACGAGCACTTCGGCGGCGAGCGCGTCGGGACCCGACACCGACACGATGGCGCCGCGGGTCACCCGCAGGTCGACGATGCGCAGCGGGCGCAGGCCCTGGTAGTCCTTCACCACGCCGGCCAGTTCGACGAGCACCTCGGGGTCGGCCGTGGTCACGCGGGCCTCGCGGCGTGCCGTGACGCTGGCGCGCCGGCACGCGCGCCAGCAGCGCGTGCCAGGCGGATTCGGGCAGCGCCACGCCGCCGATGGCGCGGCGGCGCGAGCGATGGCTCATCGGATCGTCGCCGTGGAAGTCGGACCCGCCGGACACGGCCAGCCCGAGCTGCCGCGGCCCGTTCGAGATAGCGCGCCTGTTCGGCCTCGCTGTGGTCGGAGTGGTAGGCCTCGAGCGCGTCGAGGCCGCCGCTGGGCCCACTCCTCGAGGCAGTCGTCGCGGCGTGTCACGCCGGGATGCGCCAGCGACGCGACGCCGCCAGCCGCGTGGATCACGGCGCACACCTCCGCGGGGGACAGGCCGCGTGCGGACCACGTAGGCCGGGCAGCCCTCGCCGAGCAGACGATCGAAGGCGTCCTGCACCGACGTCGCGTGGCCAGCCGCAACCAGCGCCTGCGCCACGCCGGGCCGGCCCACCGCCGCCCCCGCGCGAGCGCCCACGTCGCGCGAGCAGGGGCTCGAGATCCACAGTCGCGCCAGCCTGGGCCAGCGCCGCGCCGATGGCCCGCACGCGCGCCACGCGCCGCGCGCGCTGCTCGGCCAGGAACGCCAGCAAGGGCGGGTG
Organism: uncultured Acidobacteriota bacterium; assembly: GCA_963814395.1. GTDB lineage: Bacteria > Acidobacteriota > Vicinamibacteria > Vicinamibacterales > UBA2999 > CADEFD01. Next base: position 113,323 of record CAWFCS010000005.1, on the reverse strand, counting down.
CGCCGGGTCGATCCAGTAGCCGAGCACGTGCACGTCGCGGCCTTGCCACACGGCGGTCGACTTCGAGGCCGGGCACGAGGGTGAGTCCCAGGCGACTCGGCATGACGGCCGCGCCTCGGCCAGCGCCGCCACGGTGTCGTGGTCGGTCACGGCGAAGGTGGTGACGCCGGCGGCGTGCACCCGGGCCACGAGGTCGGCGGGACTGCACCGGCCGTCGGAGGCGGTCGTGTGCAGTGCAGGTCGATCACGTCGACGGGCGAAGCTTCCGGGCCGCCGCAGGCCGCGCTGGCGCCGCCCCGCGTTTGGCCTTTCGGCCCGGCGTGTCGCCGCGTGATGAGCGCCCGGTATTCGCGGATCAGCAGCTCGAGGTGTTCGCGCTCCTCGTCGGCGAACTCGAGGAAGATCTGCTTGCCCTCGGAATCTTCGAAGCGCTCGCCGTAGCGCTTGAAGAACTTGTGCGAGCCGCGCTCGCAGCGGATGCCGATGCGCAGCGCCTCGGCCTCGTCGACGCCGGGCCTGCTCAGCTGCTCGGTGCCCTCCGCGAACAGCCCGTTGGCCGCGCCCTTGAAGAACAGGAACGTCGGCCGCGATTCGAGCTCGCGGATCGCGCTCGAGCAGCGCGCGGTAGCGCGCCTCGAGCCGGTTCGAGGTGCTCGACTTCTTCTTCGGCCAGCTTCTCGAACACGTGACGGCCGCGGGTGTTCTTCACCAGGCGGGCGGCGCGGGTGTAGAACTCGCGCCCGCTGCGTTCGGTGGCGATGGCGATGCGCATGCGCGTCGCGGGCGAACAGCAGCTCGGAGTTGCCGGCATCGGGCTGCGACACGCGCCCGGCCTGGCAGGCCTCGCACGTGCCGTAGATCTGCACCACGCTCTGGCGGGCGGTGAAGTTGCGCGCGGCCGCCACCTCTTCGACCAGCGACTCGATGTCGGAGCTGAGGAACTCGAACGAGCGGTTGCAGGTCTTGCAGATCAGGTGGAAGTGCCGCGGATGCCGGTAGGAGTGCTCGAAGCGGAAGCGGCCCTCGCCGAAGTCCACCTTGCGCGCGATGCCGGCCGCGACCATCCACTGCAGGGTGCGGTAGACCGTGGCCCGGCTGATGCGGTGGTCTTCGCGCTTGATGACGTCGACCAGGTCGTCGGCGCTGAGGTGGCCTTCCTGCTTGAGGAAGGTGTTCACGATCTGATCGCGCTTGCCGGACCGCTTGGTGCCGGCGGGACGCAGGCGATCGATGTCGGGAAGCGCGCTCATCGCCATGACGGGGAACCTGACGGAACGAACGACGGCGCGGCGGGCGCGCGGGCCGGAACGGCCGGCGCGACACCGCGCCGCGGCTGAGACGTTACGCGCTGAACGACGACCCGCACCCGCAGGTGGAGCTGGCGTTCGGGTTCTTGATGGTGAAGCCGCCGCCGGTGATGGTGTCGACGAAGTCGACCTCGGCGCCCTTCAGGTAGCTGAGGCTCACCGGATCGACGAACAGGCGCACGCCGTTCGACTCGAACAGCTGGTCGCCCACGCCGCCGGACTCCTCGATCATCAGGCCGTACTGGAAGCCCGAGCAGCCGCCGCCCTGCACGAACACGCGCAGGCCGCTGTCGGCCTTGCCTTCTTCGACGAGCAGTTCGCGAATCTTGCCGGCCGCGGCTTCGGTCACGTTGATGATGCTGGGCGTGAGCACGGGAACGGGCGCGTCGAGTGCGGTGGCGGTATCGGTGTGCATGGTCCCCTCAGTGTAGCACGGTGGATGCGCCTCTGATTTCGCGCATAACCTGTGGAATCGCAATCACTTACAGCAGAGCCTCGGGTGTTGACCCGCGGCTACTTCACGGGCCCGGCCAGGGCGGCCAGTTGGGCCCCGGACGCCTGCTCGATGTCCTGGTGCAGGCTGTTGCCGTGGGCGTCCATGGTGACGATGGCCGGGAAGTCCTTGACGGTTAGATGCCACATCGCCTCGGGGGTTCCGAACTCCTGCAGCGACACGCCGTCCACCCGCTCGATGCAGCGCGCGTAGAACTGCGCCGCGCCGCCGATGGCGTTCAGATACACCGCGCCGTGCTGCTTCAGGCCGGCCAGGGTCTTGGCGCCCATGCCGCCCTTGCCCATCACCGCGCGCATGCCGTAGCGGCCGATGATGTCGGCCTGGTAGGGCTCCTCGCGAATGCTGGTCGTGGGTCCGGCGGCGGTGATCGTCCACGAGCCGTCGTCGAGCTTCTTCACGACCGGGCCGCAGTGGTAGATCAGGCTGCCGCGCAGATCGACGGGCGGCTCGTGCGACATCAGGTGGTGGTGCACGGCATCGCGGCCGGTGAACGCGCGGCCGCTCACCATCACCACGTCGCCCACCTTCAGCGCTGCGCACCGTGGCCTCGTCGAGCGGCGTCGTGAGCGCGATCTCGCGGCCGGTGCGGCGGAAGCCGCCCTGGTCCATCATCGCCAGCGCCGGCACGGCGGGATCGCGATACAGCCACTCGGTGATCGCGCCGGTGCTCGACGTCGAGCACCACGCCGAGGCGGCGGAAGGCCCAGCAGTCGTAGGCCACCGACACGAAGAAGCTCGCCGGCAGGCGGTTGGCCACGCCCACCTTGCAGCCGATGAGCGACACCTTGCCGCCGAAGCCCATGGTGCCCACGCCGAGGCGGTTCACCGTGCGCCATGATCTCGGCTTCGAGCTCGGCCAGCCGTTCGTCGGGATTCACGTCGTCGAGCGTGCGGAACAGCTGCTCCTTGGCGAGCACGTAGCCGGAGGTGCGGTCGCCGCCGATGCACACGCCGAGCGCGCCGGGCGCGCAGCCCTTGCCCTGCGCGTTCCACACCGCGTGCAGGATGCACTTGCGCACGCCCTCGAGCGTGCGGTCGGCGCGGCCCAGATGCGCCAGCTCGGTCGGCAGCGAGTACTGGATGTTCATGTTCTCGCAGCCGCCGCCCTTGAGGATCAGCTTCACCTCGATCTCGTCGCGCTCCCACTGCTCGAAGTGGATGATCGGCGTGCCCGGCCCGAGGTTGTTGCCGGAGTTCTCGCCGGTGAGCGAGTCGACCGAGTTGGGCCGCAGCTTGCCGCGCTTGGTGGCCTCGGCGACGGCCTCCTTGATGCGCTGCTTGAGCACGATCTGATTGACGCCCACCGGCGTCTTCACCTCGAAGGTCGGCATGCCGGTGTCCTGGCAGATGGCGCCTTCGACCTCGGCGGCCTGGTCGATGTTCTGGCCGATGATCGACAGCGCCTGCGCGGCCCGCGGCTGTTCCTCCTGGTCCATCGCCACGCGCATGGCGGCGCGCACGTCGGGCGGCAGATCGGTGGAGGTTCTGACGATCAGGGCGACGACCGAGTCGAGGAAGGCAGGCAGCATCCGCCTAGTATAGTAAGCACCGTGTCAATGAGAGGCGCAGGCGTGGCCGCACTCATCGCGCTCGGCGCCTGGCTGCCGCTCGCGGCCCAGGCACCGGCGCCGCCGCAAGAGCCAGCACGGCCGCCTGTTCCCGCCGCAGGACCTCGGCCTGCTCGAAGCGCCTGACCGCGACGAGTGGCAGCGGCCCCATCAGATCCTCGACGCGCTCGGCATCGCCGACGCATCGGTCGTGGCCGACGTGGGCGCCGGCAGCGGGTGGTTCACGGTGCGCCTGGCGCGCCGGGTCGGTCCGAACGGGCTGGTCTACGCGCAGGACGTGCAGCCCGAGATGCTGGCGGCCATCACCCGCCGCGTGCAGCGCGAGGGTCTGGTGAACGTGCGCCCGGTGCTGGGCCGCGGCAGCGATCCGCGCCTGCCCGCAGGAACACTCGACGCGGTGCTGATCGTCGACGTGGTGCATGAAATCGAAGACCGCGTGACGCTCTTCAGGAATCTCGCGGCCGCGCTCAAGCCCGTGGGCCGGATCGGGGTCGTGGACTTCCGCAGCGGCGGGGCCGGGCCGGGCCCCGATCCGCGCGACCGGGTTGCGTCCGAGATGATCGAGGACGAAGCCAGCGAAGGCCGGTTTGCGTGCTGCAGCGGCGCGAGACCTTCCTGCCGTTCCAGGTACTTCCTGATCTTCAGCCGCGCGGGCGCGGCCACCGACGCGCTGCTACGGGCGCGGCCCGAACCAGCGCCCGGCGCGCCACCGGCACGAACGGCGCGACCAAAGCGACCTTGACCAGGTCAGCCGCGGCGTACGGCGCAAACGTCGCGACCACGCCGGCGCTGGTCGCGGCCGGCACGAACAGGGTCGCCCACGCGATCCCGCCGGCATAGAGCGCCACGAGTCCGGCCACCATCGCGGCGGCGGTGCCGAGCACGCCGCGCGTGGCGCCGCGATCGCTCAGCAGCCCGGCGACGGCCGCCGCCACCGGGAACGCCAGCAGGAATCCGCCGGTGGGTCCGAACAGCCGGGCCGCGCCCGGCAGCAGCACCGGCGACCAGGCGAAGGCGGACGCGCCCGCCACACCGGCCACCAGGTAGAGCACCTGACTGAGGGCGCCTTGACGCGCGCCGAGCATGACGCCCGCCAGCAGCACCGCGATCGGCTGCAGCGTGAACGGAATCGCCGATCCCGGCAACGTGACGCTGACCTGTGCGGCTACGGCCGTGAGCGCCGCCGCCCCGGCCACCGTTCCTGCCATGAGGCCCATGCGGGCCGCGCGCGAGTCGGGACGGGTCGTGGAGTCCGGGAGGCGAGCGGCACGATAATGCGTCATACGAGCGGAATCTTATCAACATGCGGACAGCGCTGACAATTGCGGGCAGTGATTCCGGCGGCGGCGCCGGCATCCAGGCCGACCTGAAGACATTTGCCGCCCTCGGGCGTCTACGGCACCTCGGCCATCACCGCCCTGACGGCGCAGAACACCGTGGCGGTGACCGCGTTGCGCGTGGCGCCGCCCGACATGGTGGTGGCCCAGATCGAGGCCGTGGTGAGCGACCTCGGCTGCGATGCCGTGAAGACCGGGATGCTGGCGGCGGCAGGCGTCGTCGAGGCCGTGGCCGAAGCGGTCGCGCGCCTGCGCCTGCCGCATCTGGTCGTCGATCCGGTGATGGTGTCGAAGAGCGGCGACCACCTGCTCGCCGAAGACGCGGTGACGGCGCTGCGCCAACGCCTCCTGCCGCTGGCCCGGGTCGTCACGCCGAACATCCCGGAAGCCGAGGTGCTCACGGGCCTCACGATCGCGACGCTCGACGACGCCATCCGCGCGGCCCACGCCATCCGCGCCCTGGGCGCGCGCGCCGTGATCGTGAAGGGCGGGCACCTCGACCGGCCGGACATCGTCGACGTGCTCGTCGACGGCGACGAGGGCGATGCCGTCGTGCAGCTCGTGAGCCCGCGCGTCCCAGGCGTGCACACGCACGGCACGGGCTGCACGTTTGCCGCAGCCATCGCGGCACGTCTGGCGCTCGGCGACGATCTCGACGCGGCGACGCGCGCCGCCCAGGCCTACGTCGCCGGAGCGATGCGGGCCGGCGTGCCGCTCGGCCAGGGGCATCGCCCCCTGGATCACTTCTGGCAGTCGCGCGGCCCGGTATACTGAACGATTCATGCCGCCCGTCACCGCCATCACCGCCGCGCCGCTCAGCGCCGACGCCGTGCTCCGCGCCGTCGCGGGCCCTGGGGCCGGCGCGGTCGCCACGTTCGTGGGGCTGGTGCGCGACCACAACGTGGGCCGCGCGGTGCTGTGGCTCGACTACGAGGCCTACGCGCCTCTGGCCGAGAAGGCGCTGACCATCATCGTGCAGGAAGCCGAAGCGCGCTGGACCGGCGCGCGCATGGCCATCCATCACCGCACCGGACGCCTCGAGATCGGCGAGGCCAGCGTGGTCATCGCCGTGGCCACGCCGCACCGCGCCGATGCCTTCGCCGCCTGCCGCTACGCCATCGAGCGCATCAAGCAGATCGTGCCGATCTGGAAGCATGAGCACTTCGCAGGCGGCGAGGTGTGGATCGAGGGTGCCACGGCCGACGCCAACGACGAGGCCGCGCGCGACGCCGCGCTGAAGATTGCATGCGCGTGAACGTGAAGCTGTTCGCACGTCTGCGCGAGCTGGTCGGCACGGGCGATCTCGCCCTGGATGTCCCCGAGGGCGCCACGGTGCGCGACGTGTGGCAGGTGCTCGTGCAGGCGCATCCCGCGGCCGCGGTCTACGAGCGGTCGATGTCGTGTGCGGTGAATCTTGACTACGCCCGGATGACGACCGCCGTCGCCGCCGGCGACGACGTGGCGTTCCTGCCGCCTGTCTCTGGCGGCAGCAGCGCGGAGCCGAGGTAACGGATGCTCGACAAATTGGCTAGCGTCGAACAACGCTACGAATCTCACGCCGCCGCCATGGCCTCGCAGGCCGTGCAGAGCGATCCCAACGAGTATCGCAAGCACGCCAAGGCGCTCGCCGAAATCGAGCCGCTGGTGCAGGCCTATCGCGACTACCGGCACGTGCTCGAGCAGATCACGCAGGCCCAGGAACTCGCCGCCGGCAACGATCCCGACATGGCCGCGCTCGCGGGCGAGGAACTGGGCGAGCTGCACACCACACGCGACGCGCTGCTCGCCGACATCAAGGTGCTGCTGCTGCCCAAGGATCCGAACGACGAGAAGAACGTCATCCTCGAGATCCGCGCCGGCACCGGCGGCGAGGAGGCCGCGCTCTTTGCCGGCGACCTCTACCGCATGTACAGCCGCTTCGCCGAGAAGCAAGGCTGGAAGATGGACCTGATGTCGCTCAGCGAGATCGGCAACGGCATCCGCGAAGCGATCCTCAACATCGAGGGCAAGCGCGTCTACAGCCGCCTGAAGTACGAAAGCGGCGTGCACCGCGTGCAGCGCGTGCCCGACACCGAGGCCAGCGGGCGCATCCACACCTCCACGGCCACCGTCGCCGTGTTGCCCGAGGCCGAAGAGGTCGACATCCAGATCGAGGCCAAGGACCTGCGCATCGACACGTTCATGTCGAGCGGCCCGGGCGGCCAGAGCGTGAACACCACCTACTCCGCCGTGCGCCTCACCCACTTGCCCACCGGCATGGTGGTGTCACAGCAGGACGAGAAGTCGCAGATCAAGAACCGCGCGAAGGCCATGAAGGTGCTGCGCGCCCGTCTCTACGAGATGGAGCTGCAGAAGCAGCAGGACGCCGAGGCCAAGGAACGGCGCGGCCAGGTGGGCACGGGCGAGCGGTCAGAGAAGATTCGCACCTACAACTTCCCGCAGAGCCGCATCACCGACCATCGCGTGGGCTTCACCAGCCATCAGTTGCCCACCGTGCTGAACGGTGAATTGGCCGAGATGCTCGACGCCGTGTCGACGTTCTTCCAGTCCGAACGTTTGAAGGACGTCACCAGCACCAACCAGCCACCCGACGCCGACGCGGCGAAGAAGTAGCGCGGTTCGACGTGGCGCGCCTCCGCGACCTGGTCGACGCCGCCCGCGCGCCGCTCGTAGCGGCCGGCATCCCCGCCGGTGAGGCCGCGCTCGATGCCGAGCTGCTGATGCGCCACGTGCTCGCGTGGGACCGCGCCTCGTGGCTGACCAGGCGCGACGAGGGGGCCGCGCCCGCCGCCGCGCACGGCTTCGCGCTGGCCATCGCTCGCCGGGCCGCGCGCGAGCCGGTGGCCTACATCCGCGGCGTGCAGGAGTTCTACGGGCGGGACTTCACGGTGGGCCAGGGGGTGCTGATCCCGCGTCCTGAAACGGAGCTGCTCGTCGACGAAGCGCTCACGCTCCTGGCCGGACAGGCCACGCCGCGCATCGCCGACGTGGGCACCGGCAGCGGCTGTCTGGCCGTCTCGCTGGCCCTCGCATGTCCGGGCGCCACCGTGGTGGCCACCGATGTTTCCGCCGACGCCCTGGCCATCGCTCGAAACAACGCGACGGCATTCGGGGTGGCCGCGCGTGTGGATCTGCGCCAGACATCGTTCCTCGACGGCGTGGCTGGCCCGTTCGAACTGATCGTCTCCAACCCGCCCTACGTGCCCGAGCGCGACGCGTCCACGCTTGCGCCCGAGGTGATCGCGCACGAGCCACGGCTCGCGCTGTTCGGCGGGCCCGACGGCCTCCGCGACGTGCGGATGCTGGTGGCGCTGGCGTCGGTGGCGCTCGTGCCGGGTGGGGCCCTGGTGATGGAAATCGGCGCAGGACAGTGGCCCGAGGTGCGCCACACGCTTGCGGAGGCAGGACTGGGCGAACAGGCGCGCGTGCGCGGCGACCTGCAGGGGATTCCGCGCGCGGTCGTGGCAACGCGGTGAGCGCCCGGCCGCGGCGATGCCGCGGCCAGGCCTCGATCGGTGCTACCGGTTCGGAATCACGAGTTCCTGACCGGGGTGGATCACGTTGGGATCCTTCAGCTTGTCCTTGTTGGCGTTGAAGATGTCCATGTAGCGGTTGGCGTCGTCGAGATGCACCTTGGCGATCTTCGACAGCGACTCGCCCGGCTTCACGGTGTGCACGCCGTGGATGTCGGTGCGCTCGGCCTTCACGTCGGCCGCCACTTCGGCTTCCCAGCCACCGTGCTTCTTGATCGCGTCCCACAGCAGGTCGCGTTCGAGCGCGTAGGTGGTGGTGCCGGCAATCTGCACCTTTCCGGCCACTTCCTTCAGTGAGAAGTTCTTGACGCCAAGCGTCGTGGCGATGCCTTCCAGGTCTCGGTATTTGTCGAGCATGTGCGTCTCTCCATGTGCGCCGCCGTTCCACGCAGGCGGCGCGGTGCCACGTTTCGGGGGATCTCGTTCCTGGAATCATGACACGGGCCCACGACCGTTTGTCACATACCGATCGCCCTGGCCGTGCCCTATACTCCGGCCCATGAGCTGCCTCTTCTGTCGCATCGTCGCGGGCGAGATTCCGGCCACGGTGGTGTTCGAGGACGACGACCTCGTGGCCTTTGAGGATCTCCACCCTCAGGCGCCCATGCACGTGCTCGTGGTGCCCCGCGCGCACATCGGCACAGTCAACGATTTGGCGCCCGGACACGACGTGCTGGTCGGCGCAATGGTGCGCCGGGCGGGCCTGCTGGCGGCCGAGCGTGGCTACGCCGGCTCAGGTTTTCGTACGGTGTTCAACTGCAACGCCGACGCCGGTCAGTCGGTGTTCCACATCCACCTGCACGTGCTGGGCGGACGAACCCTGGCCTGGCCGCCAGGCTAGACGCCCGCGCTTCTCAGGCGTCGGCTTTCGCCAGGAGATAGCGGCCGCGCTGGTGCGTTCGGTCGAGATGGAAGTCGACGACTCGGTAGCCCTTCGCGAAATACGTCTCGAACAGCTCGCGGGTCTGCATCCGCCACTCGAGCGCGAGCGCCGGCGCCTCGCGCTGCAACTCGGTGAAACCCATCGGGATCTCGAGCACCAGCCGCCGCTCGTCACGCGCCAGGAAGAGGTCGGAGTTGGCCAGCCACTTCTGCGCGGGATGGGTGACGTTGATTGGCGCGGCGTCGCCCAGTTCGTGCGCCTTCAGCGCCATCCCGCCGTCAGGAGCGACCCGGCGGGCCACATGCGGCCGGGCAATCCACCACTGCGCCACCAGCCGGTCGGTGGGCGTGCCCTTGTGCAACACGCTCGTGGACTCACCGTAGACGTTGCGGTGGTATTCCTCGGCCACGACGCCCAGCTTCGTGAAGTTCAGGTGCGCGTTCATGGCCTGCAGGGGATCGTAGGTCCACTCGATGAGCTCGTAGCCCTGCGCCAGGGCGCGGTCGCGCTGCGCCAGCTTGAGCGAGCGGCCCAGCCCACTGTTGCGATACTCCGGCAGCACCCCCAGCATGTGCGACCACTGCAGCACCTGCTGGCCGGCCTTCATGCCGACGATCGAGTAGACGAAACCCACCATGCGGTCGGCCGCGTCGAAGGCGCCAATCAGGATGGCGCCGCGCTTCACGGTGATCGTGAAGACCGGCAGCGTGACCATGTCGTTCAGGTCGGTGAAGCCCCACACCTGGGCTTCCAGGTCCATCACCTGGCGGAATTCGTCGGCGGTATGCAGGTCGCGGAAACGCAGGTCAGACATCGGATGTCGAGTGTAACGCGGGCCAGAGCAGCGGCGGCAGTTCGTGCAGCCGGCGGATCAGCGGCACGTGTGCCGGCCGCTCGCTGGAATCGTCGCCGGAGCGCCGCAGCCACACCGCGCGCAGGCCGGCGGCCAGCGCGCCGTGCACGTCGGCCTTCAAGCTGTCGCCCACCATCACGGCTTCTTCGGGGCGCACGTTGGCCGACGTCAGGGCGGCCTCGAAGATGCTCCGGTGCGGCTTCATGTAGCGGTGGGGATGGGCCGACACGTGCGTGCGCACGTAGCGGTCGAGTTCGAAATGTTCGGTGAACGCCTCGAGCGAGCGGTGCGAATTCGAGATCACGCCCAGCTCGAGACCCCGGTCCGCCAGGGCCGGCAGCACGGCCTGCACGTCGTCGTAGAGGTCGAAGTGATGATTGGCGGCCCACGCCTCGTAGATCTCGGCGGCCGCCAGGCGCACGCCGGCGCCCTGGCCGCCCATCTGCTCGATGATCGCCGCCGTGTAGGTGATGAACAGCTCGTGGTCGTAGCGCGGATCGTCGAGGTCGTCGAGCATCGGCAGGGCGTGGTTGACGGCGGCGTCGAACCGGGCCGCATCCACCGCTACGCCGTGCTCGGCGCAGGTGGCGGCATAGCCGTGGCCGTGGAAGCGAGGTCCGGGGTGGATGAGGGTGAAGTCGACGTCGAAGAACACGGCGCGAATCGGTGCCCGGCCGATCATGCGCCTGGTCCCGTCCAGGGTCCGGCCACGACCACGACCGCGCGGGCCGGATCGAGCAGGCGGCGCGTCACCCGCGCCACGTCCTCGTGGGTGACCTGGGCAATCCGTTCGGGCAGACGCACGTCGTGGTCCATGCCCAGGCCGAACAGCTCGGCGGAGAGCAGGAAGCCGGCGATGCCGCCGTTGGTCTCGAGCTGACGCGGCAGCGAGCCGATGAGGTACTTCTTCGTGTCGTCCACTTCGGCCCGGGTGAAGCCGTCGCTCAGCACCGCCCGCAGCTCGGCGTCGATCGAGTCGATCGTGCGCTGCACGTTCTCGGCCGCCACGCCCGCCCGCACCATCAGCGGGCCGGCGGTCAACCCGGCATCCAGACTGCTGAACACGTAGTAGGCCATGCCCTGCCGTTCTCGGATGCTGTCGCCGAGCCGCCCGCCGAGGGCGTACTGGCCGAGCGCGTTGTTCATCACGAGCGCCGGGTAGTAATCGGGGTCGAGGCGCGACAGGCCGACGAAGCCGTAGGCGACATCGGCCTGCGACTTGTCGGGCATGGCGCGGACCACGAGCCGCCGTTCCGCGATGGTGGGTGGCGCTGGCGGCGTGCCGGCAGGCGCCGCCGCCCCGGCCCAGTCGGCCATCTGCGCCGACACGGCGTCCACGAGCGCGTCGGCATCGAGGTCGCCGACGATCACCAGGGTGGCGGCCGAGGGCGCAAACGCGCGGCCATGGAACGCCTGCAGGTGCGCACGCGTCAGCGCCTCGACGTCGGCGGCGTAGCCGCGCACCGGCCGTCCCTGCGGGTGCCCATGTGGGTAGAGCGCGGCGTTGAGCGCGTCCACGGCCACGGAGCCGGGGTCGTCGGCCGCCTCGCGAATGGCCGTGAGCAGCTCGGCCCGGCGGGTCGTGACTTCGGCTTCCGGAAAGGTCGGCGTGCGCGCGACGTCGCAGGCCACCGGCAGCACGGCCGACAGGTCGTCGATCAGACAGGTGGCACTGACCACGACTTGCTGGCGTCCAGCCCCCACCGAGAGCGACGCGCCCCGGCCGTCGAGCTCGTCGGCAATGGCCTCGGCGCTGTAGCGGGCGGTGCCCTTGTCGAGCACGCGCGCGGTGAGCGCGGCGGTGCCGGTGGCCCGGTCGGGATCGGCCGACGCGCCGGCGTTCACGCCGATGGCCAGGGACACCGCCGGGATGAGTCGATTTGTCGCGGCGATGACCGTGAGCCCATTGGGCAACACGCGCCGCACGGGTGCCAGCGCCATCAGCGGACCTCGCCGTCGGCGCCCGCGGTGGGTTCGAAGATGCCCAGCGTGCGGTTGTCAGCCGTGAGGTAGGTGGCCGCCACGGCATTGACCTGATCCAGCGTGACGGCGTCGAGCCGGGCGTTCACCTCGCCCCAGTCCTGCCAGCGCCCGATCGTGGCGAAATAGCCGAGCTGATGCGCCAGGTCGGTGACGCTGCCGCCGTCGAACACGAACCGCGCCCGCAACTGGGCGCGCACCCGCGCCAACTCCGCCGCCGTGACGCCGTCGCGAGCGACGAGCCCGCACTGCTCGAGCACGGCGGATTCCACCGCCGCCAGCGTCTGGCCGTGAGCCACCGTGGCACTGATGGCGTAGAGATACGGCTCGGCGGTGGGCGCCAGGAAGCCGCCGATCGACGAGGCCAGGCCGGCATTCACGATGGCCCGGTAGAGCCGAGCGCTGCGCTGCGGCGTGGGCACCGACCCGCCCGACCAGATGTTCAGACCGGAGGCGCCCGTGAGAATCGCGTCGAGCGCCAGCAGCGGGAAGAAATCGGGGTCGGCGAAGCGGGGCGCGTGATACGCCGCCCGCCAGTAGGCGGTCGTGCCCGGCTTGCGCAGGTGCACCCGCCGCTCGGCCTCCTGCGGCGGTTCCACCGTGGTGGCCCGCCGGGCAGGCTCGCCCGGCACAATCCCGCCGAAGGCGGCCTCGACGCGGGTGAGCACATCGGCCGTGTCCACGTCGCCGACGACGACCAGCGTGGCGTTGTTGGGCACGTAGAAGCGGCGGTAGTGGCCGTAGAGATCGTCGCGCGTCATGGCCTTCAGGTCGCCGAGCCAGCCAATCGTGGGATGGCGATAGGGATGCGCCTTGAACGCCGTGGCCGTCATCTCGGTGTCGAGCCGCTGCTCCGGGTCGTTGTCGCCGCCCTGCAGCTCCGAGATGATCACGGTGCGCTCCGACTCGCAGTCGGCCGGCTCGTAGAGGCAGCTCGCCATCCGCTCGGCCTCGATGAAGAGCATGCGGTCGAGGGCGTCGGCCGTGGCTGTCTCGAGGTAGGTGGTCTGATCGATCCAGGTGTAGCCGTTCCAGCTGCCGCCGAACTGCTCGATGATGCCCTTCACCTGGTCGCGGGGAATGTTGGTGGTGCCCTTGAAGTTCATGTGCTCGACCCAGTGCGACACGCCGGTCACGCCCGGGCCTTCGTCGCGCGACCCGACCTTGTACCAGCACCACACCGACGCCAGGGGCGCGGTGTGCACCTCCTGAACCAGCACCGTGAGGCCATTGGCCAAGGTCGACTCGTGCACCATCCCTCCACTGTACAATGGAGGAATTCCTATGGCCGAGTGGAAAGACACGTGTAACTTGCCGCGCACGGCCTTCTCGATGAAGGCCAACCTGCAAACGGCCGAGCCAGAGACGGTGGCGCGGTGGGACGCGATGGATCTCTACGGGCAGATCCGCCAGGCGCGCAAGGGCGCGCCGACCTACCTGCTGCACGACGGCCCCCCCTACGCCAACGGCGAGATTCACATCGGCACGGCGCTCAACAAGATCCTGAAGGACTTCGTCGTCAAGTCGCACAACATGCTGGGCTACGACGCGCCCTACCTGCCCGGGTGGGATTGCCACGGCCTGCCGATCGAACTGAAGGTCGACCGCGAACTCGGCCCGAAGAAGCGCGAGCTGACCACCGCTGATTTCCGCCGGGCGTGCCGCGCCTACGCCGAGAAATACGTCGGCATCCAGCGCGACGGCTTCAAGCGTCTCGGCATCATCGGCAAGTGGGACGACCCCTACCTGACCATGGCGTTCCGCTACCAGGCGGCCATCGTGCGGGCTCTTGGCGCGTTCGTGGCCAAGGACATGGTCTACAAGGGCAAGAAGCCGGTGCACTGGTGCACGCACTGCCGCACGGCGCTGGCCGAAGCCGAAGTCGAGTACGAGCCGCACGTGTCGCCGTCGATCACGGTGGAGTTTCCGCTGAGCGAGGCGAGCCGCGCCGAGGCCGACGCGCGCGTGCCGGCGCTGGCCGGCCGGCCGGTGTCGGTGTTGATCTGGACGACCACGCCCTGGACGATTCCGTCGAACCTCGCGATCGCGTTCCATCCCGACTTCGAGTACGGCGCCTACGACGTGAACGGCACTGCCGTCATCGTCGCCACGGACCTCGCGGCGTCGGTGGCGGCCAAGACCGGACGCTCGTTCGACACGCGGCTCGCGACGTTCCCTGGCGCGGTGATGGAGCGGCTGGTGTTCCGGCATCCGCTCTACGAGCGTGACTCGCTGGCCGTGCTCGGCGACTACGTCACGCTCGAGGCCGGCACCGGCGCCGTGCACACGGCGCCGGGTCACGGCGCCGACGACTACAACACCGGCGTGAAGTACGGCCTCGAGATCTACGCGCCGCTCGACGCCGGCGGCCACTACAACGACACGGTGGAGCTGTTCGCCGGTCTGCAGGTCTGGAAGGCCAACCCGGTCGTCGAGGCCGCGCTCGCGGAGCGCGGCCGTCTCTGGCACCGCGAAGACTTCTCGCACTCGTACCCGCACTGCTGGCGCTGCCACAACCCGGTGATCTTCCTGGCCACGGCGCAGTGGTTCATCGCCATGGAGGCGCACGGACCTGCGCCAGAAGGCGCTCACGGCCATTGCCGACACGCGCTGGATCCCGAGCTGGGGCCGGGCGCGCATCGAGGGCATGATCGCCAACCGGCCCGACTGGTGCATCTCGCGCCAGCGCGCCTGGGGCGTGCCGATTCCGGCGCTCGACTGCACCTCGTGCGGCCAGGCCGTGCTCACCAAGGCGCTCGTCGACCAGGCGGCCGGCGTGTTCGACACCTACGGCGCCGACGCGTGGTACGAACGCCCGCTCGAGGAGTTCGTGCCCGCCGGCCTGACCTGTTCGGCGTGCGGCGGCACGGCGTTCGAGCGCGAGTCGAACATCCTCGACGTGTGGTTCGACTCGGGGTCGAGCCACGAGGCGGTGCTGCCCTTCCGCGAAGATCACCGCTGGCCCGCCGACATCTACCTCGAGGGCAGCGACCAGCATCGCGGCTGGTTCCACAGCTCGCTGCTCGTGGGCATCGGCACGCGCGGCCGCGCGCCGTTCAATCAGGTGCTGACCCACGGCTTCGTGATGGCCGAAGACGGCCGCAAGATGTCGAAGTCGCTCGGCAACAGCGTGTCGCCGCAGGACGTCATCAAGCAGAGCGGCGCCGAGATCCTGCGTCTCTGGGCATCGATGGTGGACTACCGCGAGGACATCCGCATCGGCAAGGAGATCCTCACGCGCACGATCGAGGCCTACCGCAAGATCCGCAACGTGCTGCGGGTGCTCGTGGCCAATCTCTACGACTTCGACCCGGCCGACGACGTCGTGCCGGTGGCGGCGCTCGAGGAGGTCGATCGCTGGATGCTCGCCAAGTACGCCGACGTGGCCACGAAGATCGTGAAGGCCTACGACGACTACGACTATCCCACGGTGTTCCAGCTGGCCAACCAGTTCATCACCGTGGACGTGAGCGCGTTCTACGTGGACGTCACGAAGGACCGGATGTACACCTACGGCGCCCGCTCGGCCGGCCGGCGCTCGGGGCAGACCGTGATGTTCACGGTGGTCGATGGGCTGGCGCGTCTGCTGGCGCCGATTCTGTCGGTGACCATGGACGAGCTGTGGCGCGGCCTGCCCGGCACGCGCGAAGCGTCGGTGCACATGGCGCTCTTCCCGGCGAACCTGGCGGGGATGATCGACGAGCCGCTCGTCGAGCGCTGGGCGGCGCTCGGCGCCGTGCGCGATGTCGTCAACGTGGCACTCGAGCAGAAGCGCCAGGACAAGACCATCTGCGGGCAATCTCTCGGCCGCGGTCGAGCTGCGGGCGTCGGGCACCGTGCTCGAGCTGCTGCGCCGCTATGACGCCTTCCTGCCGACCCTCTTCGGCGTGTCGGCCGTGCGGGTCAGTGCCGCAGATGGCGCCGGCGCGGACGGCCCGCAGGTGGCGGTCACGCGGGCCGACGGCACCAAGTGCGAGCGTTGCTGGCGCGTGGTGCCCGAGGTGACGAGCGCGGCCGGACGCGAGGGCCTGTGCCCGCGCTGTGTCGACGCGCTGGCCGAGGCCGTGAGCCTGTAGGACGACGATGCGCCGGCTCGAGCTCCTCATCGCCTTGACCATCGTGGTCCTCGACCAGTGGACCAAGGCGCTCGTCCGCGGCCGGCTGGAGCTCCACGACAGCATCGACGTCGTGGCCGGCTGGCTGAGCTTCACCCGCGTGCACAACTCCGGCGCGGCCTTCGGCGTGCTCAACGCCGCCGACTTCCCGTTCAAGACGGTGGTGCTCATGCTGGTCGCGGGCGAGCGCGCTGGCCGGGGTGGCGTGGTACGCCGCAAGCCTGCCGGATTCCAACAAGGTGGCGCGCGCCGGCATCGCGGGGGTGCTCGGCGGCGCCATCGGCAATCTGATCGATCGCGCCACGGCGGGCTATGTGCTCGACTTCGTGGACGCTTACTGGGGCACCTGGCACTTCTGGGCCTTCAACGTCGCCGACGCCGCCATCACGGTGGGCGCAGTGCTGATGCTCCTCGACGTGGCGCTCGACATCCTGGGATACCGACGTGCACCCAATCCTGCTTGAAGCCGGTCCGGTCACCATCTACTCGTACGGCGTGCTGCTGGCGGCCGCCTACCTGCTCGGGCTGTGGCTGGGCGTGCGACGCGCCAGCCAGGCCGGCCTCGATGGCAACAAGGTCATGGACCTGGGCATCTGGGTCATCATCGCCGCGCTGGTCGGGGCCAAGGGCCTGCTCTTCGTCGTGGACTTCAACCACTTCACGAGCAGCCGCGAAGAGTTCATGTCGCTGCTGCGGTCGGGCGGCGTCTTCTACGGCGGGCTGATTGCCGCGTCGCTCACCTGCATCTACCAGCTGCGCAAGCACAAGCTGCCGCTGTGGCAATCGGGTGACCTGTTCGCGCCGGGCATCGCGCTCGGCTACATGGTGGGGCGCCTCGGCTGCCTGGCGGCGGGCTGCTGCTACGGCAAGCCCGCGCCCGGGCTGGCCTGGGCGATTACCTTCACCGATCCGGCCGCCGCCATGAACGTGGGCACGCCCCTGGGCGTGCCGCTGCACCCGACCCAACTCTACGAATCGCTGGCCGGGTTCCTCATTCTGGTCGTGCTGCTCGTCATCGAGCGCCGCGGGAAACCCTACGCCGGGCGCACGTTCTGGCAGTTCGTCCTGATGTACGCGGTGTCGCGCTTCGTCATCGAGTTCTTCCGCGGCGACGATCGCGGCATGGTCGCGCTGTTCTCGACCTCGCAGATGATCTCACTCGTGCTCGCCCCCTTGAGCCTCGTGATGCTCTGGTGGCTGGCCGGCCGCACGACGACGGCTGTCGTCGACGGCCCGGCGGCCAAGAAGCGCCGGGCATTCTAGCCACACGGCCTACATGAACCAGCTCACCTTCGAGGTCTCGCCCGACCATCACGGCCTGCGGCTCGACAAGTTCCTGGCCGGCGAGGTGCCCAACACCTCGCGCGCCCAACTCCAACGCCTCATCGACGAGGGACGGGTGGCCGTGGCCCGCGTGCCGGCGCCCAAGGCCAACACGCAGGTGCGCGAGGGCGACCGGATCACGCTGGACGTGCCCGACACCGCGCCGTCCACGCTCGTGGCGGAAGACCTGCCGCTGCCCATCCTCTACGACGACGCCGACCTCGTCGTGGTCAACAAGCCGGCCGGGCTGGTGGTGCATCCGGGCGCCGGTCATGCCACGGGCACGCTCGTGCACGCGCTGCTCCACCACGTGAAGGACCTGAGCGGCATCGGCGGCGAAGCGCGTCCCGGCATCGTGCACCGGCTCGACAAGGGCACGTCCGGCGTCATGGTGGTGGCCAAACACGACGCCGCCCACCAGGAGCTGGCGCGTCAGTTCCACGACCGCGAAGTCGAGAAGGAATACGTGGCGCTCGTCTGGGGCACGGTGCACAACCGCAAGCGCATCGACCTGCCGCTCGGGCGCGACCCGGTGCATCGCGAGCGGATCTCGACGCGGGCGCGCCGGTCGCGCGAAGCCGTCACGCGCATCACGTGGGCCCGTCAGTTGCCGGGCGTCACGCTGATTCGCGTGGCCATCGCCACCGGCCGCACGCACCAGATCCGCGTGCACCTGAGCGCCATCGGCCACGCCATCGTCGGCGATGCGGTCTACGGCGGCGTGCACAAGCGCGTGGCGCACGACGTGCGCGCGGTGCAGCGCCTCACGCGTCCGTTCCTGCACGCCGAACGGCTCGCCTTCACCCATCCCACCACCAAGGAGCGCGTGTCGTTCGAGGCGCCGCTGCCCGACGACCTGCTCTCGGTGCTCGAAGACATCACGCCGGCCGACAAGCGGTCGGCCGTGCTCGCGGAGCCTCGTCATGTCCCAGCCGCCGAACCCGTTGAAGCCGAACACCCCGCCGACGACGACCCCGATGACGACGGCGACGACGACGATCGTCCATGAACGCCGCGAGATCTATCGCGGCCGGGTCTTCACGCTCTCGGCCGATCGCGTGACCCTGCCGTCGGGCCATACGTCCGTGATGGACGTCGTGCGGCACCCTGGCTCGGTGGTGCTGCTGCCCATGCCCGCCCCCGACCAGCTGGTGCTGATCCGGCAATACCGCTATGCCGTCGATCGCTTCATCTGGGAAGTGCCGGCCGGCAGCCTCGACGCCGGCGAAGACCCGCGCGCCGGCGCGGCGCGGGAGTGCGAGGAGGAGATCGGCCTCGTGCCCGGACGCCTCGAGCAGATCGGCGCGCTGCTGCCCACGCCCGGGCTTCTGCGACGAGCTGATGACGTTCTACCGCTGCACCGAGCTGACCGCGCCGGCGCCCGATTCCACCGCGCACCAGGACGAAGACGAGGTGATCGAGCCGCGCACGTTCTCACTCGCCGAGGTGCGGCGCATGATCGCCAGCGGCGAGATCGTCGACATGAAGACCGTGGCGGGCGTGGCCCTGCTGGGCTGACCTGGACGTCAGCAGCGGGCTGCTTCTTCCACGGTGGCCGCATGGATGGCCACGGTGTCGTCGAAGCGGCGCGCGTAGCCGCCCGCCAGCAGCACCACGATCGGCACGCCCGCCCCGCGGGCGGCCTCGAACACCATCCGGTCGCGCCGCCGCAGTCCGTCGCGCGTGAGCGCCAGGCCCCCGAGCTGGTCATCGGCGTAGGGATCGGCGCCGGCGAGATAGACCACCAGGTCGGGCAGCGCGTCGAACGTGCGCGCGAGCGCGCCATCGAGCAGCGCCAGGTACTCGTCGTCGCCGGTGCCACGCGCCAGGCCGATGTCGAGCGACCCGCGAGGCTTCACCTCGGGGTAGTTGTGCTGCTCGTGCACCGAGAGGGTGAAGACGCGGGCGTCGCCGGCGAAGATCGAGGCCGTGCCGTTGCCCTGGTGCACGTCGAGATCGACGACGGCGGCGCTGGCCGCCAGGCGCTCGCGAAACGCCACGCGAATCGCCACGGCCACGTCGTTGAACATGCAGAAGCCTTCGCCGTGCGCGGCAAAGGCGTGGTGGAAGCCGCCGCCCAGATGCACGGCGGTGCGGTCGGTGCCGTCGAGGGCCAAGCGCGTGGCCACGACGCTGCCGCCGGTCATGAACCGGAAGCCGTCGACGATCTCGCGGCGAGTAGGGAATCTCGAGACGGGCCACCGCGTCCGGCGCTCAGCGTGCCGGCCCGCAGGGCGTCGAGATAGGAGGGGGCGTGGGCCAACGCCAGGTCGTCCCAGGAAGACTCGACCGGCGCCACGAAGCGGCCGGGCCCGACGACCCCGGCGCGCTCGAGACGCTCGGCCACCGCGTGATATTTGGCCGTCGGGAACACGTGCGCGCCGAAGTCGAGGTGGTATCTCGGCGAGTAGACGACGCGCACGCCGGAAGCCTATTGCATTCCTGGCTGCACGCGACGGCTCGGCCGCTTGCCGGTGGCCGACTGCACCGGCAGGAGCGCCAGCAGGAGCACTTCGTCGATCGTGCCCACCAGATGGATGGTGAGGCCCGCGCGCAGGTCGGCGTCGAGGTCCTCGTTGACGTTCTTCTCGTTCTGGCGCGGCAGGATGATCTCGCGCACGCCGGCGCGCTTGGCGGCCAGCACCTTTTCCTTGATGCCGCCGACCGGCAGCACCTTGCCCGACAGCGTGATCTCGCCGGTCATGGCCACGTCGCCGCGCACCGGCCGCCGCGACAGCTCCGAGACGAGGGCGGTGGCCATGGTGACCCCGGCCGACGGCCCGTCCTTCGGGATCGCGCCCGACGGGCACGTGCACGTGGATCTCGGACGACTTGAAGAAGTCGGGGTCGATGCTCCACTGCGCCGCGTGCGCCCGCACCCACGAGAGCGCCGCGCGCGCCGATTCCTTCATGACGTCGCCGAGCTGGCCGGTGAGGGTCAGCGAGGCCGCGCCGCTCATGCGCGAGGCTTCGATGAAGAGCACCTCGCCGCCCACCGGCGTCCAGGCCAGGCCGATCGCCACACCGGGCCGCTTGGTGCGCTCGGCGATCTCTTCGTCCATGTACTTGGGCGCCCCGAGCAGCTCGTGCACGATGGCTGGCGTGACCTTCACGCGGTCGGTGCTGCCGTCGGCGCGGCGGCGCGCCACCTTGCGGCAGATGGCGCCGATTTCGCGCTCGAGGTTGCGCACGCCGGCTTCGCGCGTGTAGCCGCGAATGAGCGTGCGCAGGCCGGCGTCGGCGAACGCGAGCTGCTTCAACGTGAGGCCGTGGTTCGGCACCTGCTTGCCCACGAGGTGGCCGCGCGCGATGTCCAGCTTCTCTTCCTCGGTGTAGCCGGGCAGCTCGAGCACCTCCATGCGATCGCGCAGCGCCGGCGGAATCGGGTCGAGCACGTTGGCGGTGGTGATGAACAGCACCTCCGACAGGTCGAAGGGCACGTCGAGATAGTGGTCGCGGAACGTGTTGTTCTGCTCGGGATCGAGCACTTCGAGCAGCGCCGAGGCCGGGTCGCCGCGGAAGTCGGACCCGAGCTTGTCGATCTCGTCGAGGATGAAGACCGGGTTGCGCGACTCGGCGCGGCGCAGTCCCTGGATGATCTGGCCAGGCAACGCGCCGATGTAGGTGCGGCGGTGGCCGCGGATCTCGGCCTCGTCGCGCATGCCGCCGAGCGACACGCGCACGAACTTGCGGCCGAGCGACTGGGCGATCGAGCGCGCGAGCGAGGTCTTGCCCACGCCGGGCGGGCCGACGAAGCACAGGATCGGGCCCTTGACCGCCGGGTTGAGCTTGCGCACGGCGAGGTATTCGAGGATGCGCTCCTTGGCCCTCTCGAGGCCGGCGTGCTCGGTGTCGAGCACCGCCCGCGTCTTCGGCAGGTCGATCACCTCGTCGGTGCGCTTGGCCCACGGCAGCGCGACCATCCAGTCGAGGTAGGTGCGCGAGACCGTGTACTCGGCGGCGGCCGGCGGCATCTTCGACAGGCGGTCGAGCTCGCGCAGCGCTTCCTTCTTCACCGTGTCGGGCAGGCCCACGGCCTCGATCTTCTGGCGCAGCTCTTCGACGTCCTTCGACTGATCGTCGCCCTCGCCGAGTTCGCGCTGAATCGCCTTGAGCTGCTCGCGCAGGAAGTAGTCGCGCTGGTTCTTGCCCACTTCGGACTGCACCTGCGACTGGATCTTCGAGCCGAGCTCGAGCACCTCGAGCTCCTTGATGAGCAGCCGGTTCAGGTGGTCGAGGCGCGCGCGCACGTCGATGGTCTCGAGCACTTCCTGTTTGGTGGCGGTCGAGAGCGTGCCCAGGCTGGAGGCGATGAAGTCGGCGGCGCGGCCGGGCTCGGCGATGTTCGACGCCAGCGTCTGCAGGTCGTCGGACATGAGCGGCGAGAGCGAGACGATCTGCTGGAAGTTGGCCTTGATGTTCCGCTGCAGCGCGTCGATCTCGAGCCGGTCGGCGTCGGACAGCGCGTCCTTGGCTTCGCTCACGTTGGCGAGCAGATAGGGACGGCTGGCAATCAGGCCGTCGAAGGTGACGCGGGCCAGCCCCTGCACGATGATCCGCAGGCTGCCGTCGGGCAGCTTGAACATCTTGTGGATGTGACTGGCGGTGCCGATGGTGTGCAGGTCGTCCTGGCGCGGATCCTCTTCGGCGGCTTCCCGCTGCGTGAAGACCGCAATCATCCGCCCGGCCGCGACGGCTTCGTCGATCAGGCGCACCGAGCTTTCGCGCGCGACCGCAAGCGGCATGAACGAGTTGGGGAACAGCACCGTGTCGCGCAGCGGCAGCACGGGCAGCTCCGCCGGGACGTGGAACGGCTGTTCCGCGGACGGCTCGTCCGCGTCGAACTGATTGTCGTGATCGCTCATGGCGATCCCTCCGAGATGACGCGCGCGTGGAAGTGCCCGAGAACCCGGGCCGATGTGGGACGCAGGCCCCGCCTGGGCGGGGCCTGCTCGTCGGTTGGATGCCGGGTCTAGCGCGGCATGTCGAAGATGCTCGACGAGCCGCGACGCGACATTGTACGCTCGCGCTGAATCGCCGTCTCGCGCTCTTCTTCGCAATCCTTGCAGCGCACCGCGAACGGCAGCGCCCGCAGGCGCGCCTCGGCGATTTCGTCGCCGCATTCGTAGCAGTGGCCGTAGCGCCCCTCGTCGAGGCGCGCGAGCGCCTCGTTGATCTTGTTGAGCGTTTCGGCCTTCATCTGGATCAGCGCGAACTCGATATCCTCTTGGATGTCGACTTCGGCGGTTTCACCCGGATCGGCGCTTTCGTGCGGCCGGTCGGCGCCCTCGGCGCGCACCCCGCGGATCCTGCCCTGCACTTCTTGCAGGATGACGCGACGGCGCTCATCCAGCATCGTCTTGAGTTCGTCGTAGCGCGCGCTCGTGTCGAGCACCGCCGTTGCCGCCACATTCTTCTTCGCTGCCTTGGCCATGACTTCAGCCGCTCCTTCCGTGTCCTCTGTTGGAGAGGACTTCGTAATGTCCCTCACAAGCTTGCAAGCGCCGTACCTGGCTAGACGACGTCGTCGAGCCCTTCTCAGAACAGACCGGACGTATCAAACATCACGATTGTCCGGTATGTTCCATCCAACCGCTAACAGAATGCCTGACCTTCGTCCGGGATTCTGCCACCGGGACGCACCAGCTAAATCATTTCGCTATAAGGACTTAGCGATTCGATGTGGCGTCGGTGGCGGGCGTATCGAACGGTGTTCAGTCGATTAGACGCCGGAGGGGCCGTTCGGGTTCTACCTGGCGCGCTGTCCACATCTGGAGACGGAATTCCGACACGCCGCGCCAGAAATGTGGCAAAAACTACACACTTACAGTGTGGCTTGCGGGACCCTGATCGTCAAGCGGATCGTCAGGGCGGACGGTCAAGGCGGCCGTCCGGTGGATCAGCCGGCCACCGGCATGGTAGGCTTGGCGTTTCTCACGTTCGTGTTCCACGTAGCCAGTACGTAGCGAAGAAGGTATCTGTCATGGCAAGACGCTGTGAAATCTGCGACAAGGGTCCGGTCGTCGGTCGCACCGTCTCCCACGCCCACAACGTCGGCCCCCGCCGGTTCGAAGTGAATCTGCAGACCGTGCGCGCGGTCGTGAACGGCGCCACCAAGCGCATCCGCGTCTGCACGCGCTGCATCCGCTCGAAGAAGGTCGTCAAGGCCGCCTAGCCATGCCCGACCGCCTCAGCCCCAGCGCAAGCGGTCGTCGCGCCATCAGCTCCGCCGCCGGAGCTCCCGCCATCGGCCCGTATTCCGCCGCGCTCGCGGTCGGGCCGCTGGTGTTCCTGTCCGGACAGATTCCTCTTGGGCCCTGACGGCACCGTGGTGGCCGGCGGCATCCAGGAACAGACGGTGCAGGTGCTCGAGAACATGGGGGCGCTGCTCGCCGCGGCCGGCGCCGGACTTCTCGCAGGTGGCGAAGACCACCATCTACCTGGCCGACATGGCCGACTTCGCCGCCGTCAACCAGATCTACGCCAGCTACTTCGCCGAGCCCTACCCGGCGCGGGCGACGGTGCAGGTGGCGCGGCTGCCGCGCGACGTGCGCATCGAAATCGACGCCATCGTCGTGCTCGACTGAGCCGCCGGCCAGAACCCCGCCGCCGTCCCGCGGATGTCAGCGGCTTCCCGCCCGCTCCACGTCGAGCACCCCGTCCACCTTCCGCAGTGACTTGATCACCCGCTCCAGGTGCTTCATGTCCTTGATCTCGACGGTGACGTCGATCCGGGCGTGCGCGTCGGCGCCGGTGGTCGCCTCCAGGTTCAGGATGTTGGTGTTGATGTCGGCGATGCTCGCGCTGAGCTCGGCCAGCATGCCCTTGCGGTCTTCGACCTGCATCGTCAGCCGCACGGTGTAGGGCGCGGGGTCGCCGCCCGTGTCCCACTCGACGTCGATGCGGCGCTGCGGGTCGTAGAGCAGGTTGACGACGTTGGGACACGCGGCCGCGTGCACCGACACGCCCTTGCCCCGGGTGATGTAGCCGACGATCTTCTCGCCGCGAATCGGATTGCAGCAGCGCGCCCGCGCCACCATCAGGTCGTCGGCGCCGCTCACGGTGATGCGATCGGCGGCGGCGCGCGCCGGGCCGCAGCACGCGCTTCACCGCCGACACCACCGGGTGGTCGGGCGCCTTCTCCTTCAGCTGCCCGTCGGGCACCAGCGCGTCGAGCACCTGGCGCGCCGACAGCTTGCCGTAGCCGACCTGCGCCAGCAGGTCGTCCACCTTGCCGGTGCCGAGCGCGGTGGCGGCGGGCCGCAGGTTCTCTTCCTCGAGCATCGCCTTGGCGATGTCGAAGCGCTTGGCTTCCTTCTCGAGCAGCTTCCGGCCGACGTCGATGGCGCGGGCGTTCTCCTCGATCTGGATGAACTGCTTGATCTTGTTGCGCGCGCGCGAGGTCTTCACGAAGCTCAGCCAGTCGCGGCTGGGCGCGTGGCCGGCGGTGTTCATGATCTCGACGATGTCGCCGTTCTTGAGCTTCGAGCGCAGCGGCACCATGCGGCCGTTCACGCGGGCGCCCACGCAGCGGTGGCCGACGTCGGTGTGCACGGCGTAGGCGAAGTCGATCGGCGTGGCCCCGTCGGGCAGCACCTTCACCTGGCCGCGCGGCGTGAAGGCGTAGACCTCCTCGCGATAGAGGTCGATCTTCAGGTGGTTCAGGAACTCCTGCGAGTCGCGCACCTCCTGATGCGTCTCGAGCAGCTGGCGCATCCACTGGAAGTACTGCTCGTCGCGGCCGGCGCCGACGCGGCCTTCCTTGTACTTCCAGTGCGCCGCGATCCCTTCCTCGGCGCGCCGGTGCATCTCCTCGGTGCGGATCTGCACCTCGAAGGGCACGCCGCGATCCGAGATCACCGAGGTGTGCAGCGACTGGTAGCCGTTGGGCCGCGGCATGGCGATGAAGTCCTTGATGCGCCCGGGCACCGGCGACCACGCCTGGTGGATGATGCCGAGCGCGGCGTAGCAGTCCTTCACCGACGGCGTGACGATGCGGATGGCGACGAAGTCGTAGACCTGGTCGAGCTCGATCTTCTGGCGCTTGAGCTTGAGCCAGATGCTGTAGAGGCGCTTGACGCGGCCGTCGACGGTCACGACCGGCACCTCGGCCGCCGCCAGCTTCAGCGCGAATCTCGGAGGTGAGCTCTTCGATCACGCCCTCGGTGGTGGCGCGCTTCGCGTCGACCCGCGCCTTGAGCGACTGATAGGCGGTGGGCTCGAGGTGCAGGAAGGCCAGCTCTTCGAGCTCGTTCTTGACCTTGTTCATGCCCAGCCGGTTGGCGATCGGCGCGTAGATGTCGAGCGTCTCCTGGGCCACGCGGGCCCGGCGGTCTTCCGGCATGAACTGCAGCGTGCGCATGTTGTGGAGGCGGTCGGCCAGCTTGACGAAGATCACGCGGATGTCGTCGACCATCGCCAGCAGCATCTTGCGGAAGTTCTCGGCCTGCCGCTCCTCGCTCGACGAAAACGGGATGGCGCTGATCTTGGTGACGCCCTCCACGATGTGGGCGACGTCGGTGCCGAACAGCTCCTGGATGCGCTCGACCGTCGTGAGGGTATCTTCGACGACGTCGTGGAGCAGGCCGGCGGCCACGCACACCACATCCAGCCGCTGATCCGCGAGGATGTCGGAAACCTCAAGCGGATGAACGAGATACGGCTCCCCGGAATGGCGCACCTGGCCCTTGTGGGCGAGGGCCGAGAAGACGTACGCTTTCCTCAGCAGCTCCAAGTCGGCCTCGGGGCTGTAGGCGCGAACCTTCCCGAGGAGATCCTCGAAGCGGATCATGGCCAAATGGTGGGTTTCGGTGTCTAACGCAGAGAGAGAATTTCTCTGCGGGTCCATGATAGCAGTCCGGTGGTCAGGGCTTGCCTCGCCGTAGCGCGAAGCGCGAAGGCGGGGCCTGGCCGCGCCGAAGCGCGAAGCGCGAAGGCGGGTTGCGGGGGGTGTGGGAACTGGCTATACTTCCCGCCCTGCGGCTCTATATCCCTGTCGGAAGAACCCGGGGCAAGCGTTTCTTCGGGGTTTCGGCGCGGTCTTAGGTTTTGAGGGGGAAACGATGAAGCTCCGGTCTTCGATGGCGGGTCTGGCACTGGTGGCCGGCCTCGGCCTGGCGGTTGCAGGGTGCGGCAAGGTCAACGAGGTGCGCGCCCAGAAGGCGTTCAAGGACGGCAACAAGCTGTACGCCGCGAGCGACTGGCGCGCTGCAGCGAACAAGTACGAGGAAGCCGTCCAGCTGAATCCTGCCAACGCCTACAGCTACTTCTTCCTCGCCAACTCGCTCGACAACCTCTACCGTCCCACGCGCGTGGGCGAGCCAGAGAACGATGCCCTGCTCACCAAGGCCATCGAGAACTACAACAAGGCCGCCGAGAACATCGAAGACCCGCTGTGGAAGCGCCGGTCGTTCGAGTTCCTGGTGTCGGCCTACGGTCCCGACAAGCTGAACGACCCGACCATGGCCGAACCGATCGTGCGGAAGATGATCGAGCTCGACCCGGCCGACCCGGCCAACTACTTCCAGCTCGCCGGCATCTACGAGAACTCGGGCGAGTACCAGATCGCGGAAGAGACCTTCCTCAAGGCGAAGGCGGCCAAGCCGAGCGATCCGAACGTCTACATGCAGCTGGCCGGCTACTACAACCGCCAGGGCGACTTCCCGAAGACCATCGAGGCCCTGGGCCAGCGCGTGGCCATCGAGCCGAACAACCCCGAAGCCCACTACACCGTGTCCACCTACTACTGGGACAAGGCCTATCGCGACTTCCGCCTGAAGGACGCCGAGAAGCTCGAGATGGTCATGAAGGGCATCGAGTCGGTCGACAAGGCCATCGCCATCAAGGACGACTACATGGAGGCGATTGCCTACAAGAACCTCCTGCTCCGCCTCCAGGCCAACCTGATCAAGGACCCGGCGCGCCAGCAGGCAGCTGATTCGCGAAGCCGACCAGCTGCGCGACAAGGCCGAAGACATGCGCAAGGCCAAGAACGCCGCCAGCGACGCCGCCGCCGCCAAGAAGTAACGCGCGCTCGACGCGTCTGGCGCCTGCGATCGGCGCGCCGCAAGGAATCGATGAAAGGGCTGTTTCGCCTGCCGGGCGAAACAGCCCTTTTTCGTGTCGGGCGAGCCGGCCGGCGATTTTACGCGGGTGACACGCTTCGAGCGGGACGGTTTGATAGAGTAGGGCGGTCAAAATGCGTCAAATGGAGACCTATATGAAGCTCGTTGTTCGCGCGCTCAGGCCGCTCGCGCTGCTCGTGGCCTTGCTCGTTGGCCTTCCCTCCACGCTGCTCGCCCAGGGCGTCACGACCGGGTCGCTGACCGGCGTCGTGACCGACCAGGGCGGCCAGGCGGTGGCCGGCGCCAGCGTCATCGCCATTCACCTGCCTTCGGGCTCCACCTACGAAGCCACGACCCGCACCGACGGGCGCTTCCTCATCCCCGGCATGCGCGTCGGCGGTCCCTACTCCGTGACCGTGTCGCTCTCAGGGCACGGGCTCAGCGGCGTTCGCGCCGGAAGTCGC
The DNA here is from genome assembly GCA_963814395.1 of uncultured Acidobacteriota bacterium. Lineage (GTDB taxonomy): Bacteria > Acidobacteriota > Vicinamibacteria > Vicinamibacterales > UBA2999 > CADEFD01. The sequence goes on along the minus strand of CAWFCS010000005.1, from coordinate 85,382 downwards.
GTGGACGACGCCATGGTGAACCTCGGCGTGGCGACCGACCTGCCGATCACGGTCAAGCAGATCGCCGTCACCGAGACGGTCATGGTGACGGCGCAGTCGACCGACGGTGTTCAGCTCGACCCGCACCGGCGCCGCCACCGCGCTCTCGCGCGACGACGCTGGCCACGCTGCCCACGGTTCGGCGGCCGCATCAGCGACATCACGCGCCTGACGCCCGCAGGCGCAGCGGCAGCTCGTTCGGCGGCCAGGACAATCGCCTGAACAACATCACGGTCGACGGCTCCTCTTCAACAACTCCTTCGGCCTGGGCGACGGCCAGCCCGGCGGCCGCACCGGCGTGGCGCCGATCTCGCTCGAGCGATCGAGCAGATGCAGGTCAGCGTCGCGCCCTTCGACGTGCGCCAGGGCAACTTCGTCGGCGCCGCCGTCAACACCGTCACCCGCAGCGGCACCAACCCGTTCCGCGCGTCGGTCTATCACCGGTTCCGCAACGACGACTTCGTCGGCACCGAAGCGAGCGGGACATGACCTTCAATCCGGGCACGTTCACCTTCCGCAACACCGGCGGCTGGGTCGGCGGGCCGATCGTCAAGAACCGGCTGTTCGTCTTCGGCAACTACGAGAGACGAGAGGACAAGCGGCCGCTCAACACGTTCCGCGCCAACTCCGGCGGCGAGCCGGTCGGCGGCAACATCACCGCGCGTGCTGGCGTCCGACCTCGACGCGCTCAGCGTCGTTCCTGAAGCAGCAGCTTCAACTACGACCCGGGCTCGTATCGATCGATCTCCAGGATCGACGACGCCGGCCAAGCGCTATCATGGTGCAGGACCGACCTCAACCTGACCAACAACAACAAGATCAGCTTCCGGCTACATCCAGCTCGACTCGAGCTCCGGCAACTACCTGTCGCGGCTCGACCTCGGCGGGCATCGGCCGCCGCACGTTCACCACCAACTTCCTGAACTTCGGCGGCTCCAACTACGACGATCCTCGAGAACATCAAGTCGGGCATCGGCGAGTGGAACTCGGTGCTCGGCGGCAGCATGTCCAACAACCTCATCGTCGGCTACACCTCGAACGACGAGAGCCGCGGCGACATCGGCAAGCTCTTCCCGTTCGTCGACATCCTCGACGGACGGCACGCGGCCTGACCTCGTTCGGCAGCGAGCCGTTCACGCCCAACAACGAGCTGCGCTACAAGACCTTCCAGTTGCAGGACGACTTCACGAAGTTCGTCGACAGCGCACACCTTCACGGTCGGGCGGCACGCCGCAGCGCTACGAATCGGACAACGTGTTCTTGAACTGCTGCACGCAGAGCGCCTACGCCTACAACTCGCTGGCCGACTTCTACGCCGACGCCAACGACTTCGCTGGCCAACCCGAACCGCACGGCGTCGCCGGTCTCGCTGCGCCGCTTCCAGGTGCGCTATACGAACATCCCCGGCCTCGACAAGCCGCTGCAGCCGCTGAACGTCTGGTACGGCGGCGGCTACGTGCAGGACGAATGGCGGCCGCAGTCGAACCTCACGATTACCGCCGGCGTGCGCGTCGACGTGTCCCTCGTTCGACGAACACCGCGTACCAGAACGCCAAGGCCGACGCACTCACGTTCCGCGACGAGGACGGCTCGCCGGTCCAGTTCGAAACCGGCAAGATGCCCGCGACGAAGCTCCTGTGGTCGCCCCGCGTCGGCCTCAACTGGGATATCGGCGGCCAGCAGCGGACGCAGCTTCGCAGCGGCACCGGCCTGTTCACGGGTCCGCCCCTGTATGTCTGGATCTCGAATCAGCTCGGCAACACCGGCGTGCTGCAGCGGCGAGCATCACCGCGCAGAACACCAACGGCTTTCCCGTTCAACACCAACCCCGACCGCTACAAGCCGACCAACGTCACGGGCGCGGGCGCGGCGAGCTTCGAGCTGAACGTCACCGACAACGACTTCAAGTTCCCTCAGGTGTGGCGCAACAACATCGCCGTCGACCACCGGCTGCCTGGCGGGGTCACCGGCACGGTGGAGTTCATCTACAACCAAGGACGTCAACGGCATCGACTACTATCAACGCCAACCTGCCCGCAGCCCAGACGGCGTTCACCGGCGTCGACGACCGTCCGCGCTGTGGACCGGCGAACCGCATCAACAACACGGCCCGAACGTCAGGTCACCAACGCCATCGTCATGAAGAACCAGGACGTGGGCAGGTCCTGGAACCTGTCGTCCAGCCTGGCCAAGACGACTGCCACGGCCTGTCGCTGCGGGCCGCCTACAGCTACGGCGAAGTCCAGGAACACGATCGATCCCGGCTCGACGGCGTTCGCGTCGTGGTCGGCAACAACCAGCAGATGCCGACCCGAACAACCCGGGCCTCGGCTACTCGGCGTACTCGCCAGGGACACCGGGTGTTCGTGCAGACGCGTCCTACTCGAAGCAGTACTTCGGCTTCGGTTCGACGACGCATCTCGGCGTTCTGGGAGGCCAGGCCTTCGCATCAGAACTTCGGCAACGTCGCCAGCTACATCTTCGCGGCGACATGAACGGCGACGGCGCTGCGGGTAACGACCTGATCTACATCCCGCGGGACACGTCCGAGATGAACTTCGTGCCGTTCACGGTCGGGAGCCGCACCTTCACGGCGGCCGAACAGGCCGACGCCTTCGAGAGCCTACATCCAGCAGGACAAGTACCTGAAGAAGCGCCGCGGCGAATACGCCCAGCGCGGCGGCGTGTTCCTGCCGTTCGTGCAAGCGCATGGACCTGAGCCTCACGCAGGACGCTCTTCAAGCAACATCAGCGGCAAGCGGAACGCCGGCTCAGTTCCGCATCGACATCAACAACTTCGGCAACCTGCTCAACTCGCGACTGGGGCGTGGCCAGCGCGTGATTCGCACACGGCAACGGCGCGCAGATCCTGACCAACGCCAGGCGCCGACGCGCAGGGCCGCGCTCAGCTACCGCATGCGGTGGTCAACAACGAGCTGGTGACCAGGACGTTCCAGAAGGCAATACGGCCTTGGCCGACGTCTACCAGTTCATGCTGAGCTTCCGCTACTCGTTCAACTAGACCCGGTCGCACGCGCCTCGAGCAAGAAGCTCTTGTCACAGCCGGGTTCACCCAGTGGCCCGGCTGTATATTCGTACAGACATGGGCGGCGACCTCCTTGCCAGGCCGGTGAGGCCGGCCGCAGTCAGTGGCGAGCGGCGTTCCTGATCGCCACCGCAGCCACCTCCTTCACCAGCTTTACGGCCACCCTCGCGCGGTGAGGTCGCGCAGGTCGTTGAGCGGGTTGTACTCCACCACGTCGGCCCCAATGATGGGTGCGCGGACGCGGTGCAGGAGCCGCACCACGTCTCGCACCGAGAGCCCGCCCGGCTCGGGGTGTGACACCCCAGGGGCAAACGCCGGGTCGAGCCCGTCGAGGTCGAGCGACACATACAGTGGTCCCTCGAGCGACTCCACCGGTACGTCGGCGCACGCATCAGGTCCGAGCTCCACGCCGAAGCGGTCGGCCTGCCTGCAGGTGAGGGTCATGGTACGAATGCCCACCTGCACCAGTCGCCGGCACAGGCCTTCCTCCATGATGCGGGCGAACGGACAGGCGTGTGAGTAGCGATCGTGCTGCCGGGGATCGCGCTGAGCCTCGCCGAAGCGCCAGCAGGGCGCCGCCTCGCCGAAGCGCCGGAAGGCGCTGAGGCGGGCGGCGGAGCTGCTGGGCACGGCACGGGCTCCAGTTGGCGAGGGCCAGAAACAGCTTGGGCCGCCCCGGAGGGCGGCCCAAGTCGAACACGACGAGCGATGTGCGAAGCGTGAGCCTAGTTGGCCCCGCCGGAAGCGGCCTGCGCCGCCTTCCGCATGCCTTCGGTGATGATGCCGACCTTCTCGACACCCGCACCCTTGGCCGCATCGATGACCTCGACGATGTCGCCGTAGCGCAGCGCGCCGTCGGCCGCGATGAACATCGTCTTGTCCTTGCGCTCTTCGTAGATCTTGCGCAGCATGTCGCCGAGATCGCGAAGCTGCACGTCGTTCTTGTTCACCGAGATGCGCTTGTCGTTGGTGTACTCGAGCACGATCTGGGAGATGTCGAGGGTCTTCTGGTCCTTCGTCTTCGTCTCAGCGGGCAGGTTGACGTCGATGCCCTTCTGAGACAGCGGCAGCGCCGCCATGAAGATGACCAGCAGCACGAGCAGCACGTCGATCATCGGCGTGATGTTCATGTCGCCGTTGGCTTCGAGCTTCTTGGCGGTGACGACGGTGTCGGCACCCATGTGGTTACGTGCAGACATTAGTTGCCTCCACCAGCCGGAGACTTACGCTCCGTGATCAACCCCATGTCTTCGATGCCCGCGGCCCGAAGGGTGTCCATCGCTTCCATGACGCGCCCGTACGGCGCATCCTCGTCGGCCTTGATCAGGATGATGCGATCCTGCTTGCCTTCGAGAATGTCGTCGATGCGCGCTGCGCACGTCGGCGTCGGGCACCTGCACGCCGTTGACCCAGAACTGGCCATTCGACGTGACGCCCATGACCGTCTGATCCTGCGTTTCGGGCTTGTCAGCGCTGTTGGTCGCCGTAGGCAGCGTGACGGGAACGCCCTTCTGCAAGAGCGGCGCGATGATCATCATGATGATGAGCAGCACGAGCATGACGTCGACGAGCGGCGTCACGTTGATGTCCGACTTGACGCCGCCTTTGGCGCCGCCGACATCCATTGACATAGTTCACTCTCCTGGCGACAAGGCCGCCGAACGAAGTCTCAGTGAGCCGTCTTGCGGATGAAGTAGTCGAGCAGTTCCGACGACGAGTTGTCCATCTCGACGTTGAAGTACTCGAGGCGGCCGGTCAGGTAGTTGTAGAACCACACCGCCGGGATGGCCACGAACAGGCCGAGCGCCGTTTCCACGAGGGCTTCGGCGATACCGGCCGAGACGGCGCCGATGCCGCCCGAACCCGACGACGCGATACCGACGAAGGCGTTGATGACGCCGACGACCGTGCCGAGCAGACCCACGAACGGGCGCCGTCGCGCCGATGGTCGCCAGGCTCGAGATGCCCTTCTTCAGGTCGTTCGCCGTCAGCGCCGAGGCGCGCTGAATCGAGCGGCGGACCGTGTCCAGAAGGTCGTCGCGGTTCAGCGTGGCGCCGCCCGCGGAGTCCTGCTGGAACTGGTATTCCTGGAGGCCGGCCAGCACCACCTTGGCGAGGTGGCTGTAGCGGTAGTCCTTCGAGGACGACAGCTGGATGGCTTCCTTCAGACGGCCGTCCTTGAGGTGCTTCGCCACGAGGGGCGCATACATCTTGGACTGCTTCTTGGCCTGGCTGAACGTGTAGATGCGCTCGATGGCGACACCCACCGACCAGAACGACATGATGAAGAGCACGACGGCGATGGCCAGGGCCACCGTGCCCATCTGCTCGAACATCTCGATGAAGTCGATACCGCCGCCCTCCTGGGCGAAGGCCGACGTGCTGACGAGCAGGGCGCCGAGGGCAACCGCCGCAATCTGACCAATCTTCCGAGCGTCCATCGTATTCCTCCGGAAATGACCCTGAATCGGGTGCAACAAAACTCGTCTCGACCTACTGCAGCGTGAATTGCACCGTAACCGTCATGATGACCGGCACTGGCACGCCGTTCAGCAAGGTCGGTGTGAAGACCCACTGTCGCACCGCGTCCAGCGCGGCCTGGTCCAGCAGCGGAATCGACCGCAGGGTCTTGGCATCCTGCACCGCGCCACTCGGGCCAATCGTGGCCTCGATGATGACGATGCCCTGCACGCGCGCCGACTGCGCAATCGGCGGATACACGGGATTGACGTGCTTGACCTTCTGCGGGGGCTTGATGTTGCCACCCACGCGGACCGGCTGAGTCGGGGGCGGAGGCGGCGGGGGCGGGGGTTCGGGAATGCCGCCCGTAATGCCGCCGACGACGCCACCTTCGAGACCACCGACCACACCGGCGCTTTCGAAGCCGGCCTCGATGCCCGTTTCGGGCTTGATCTCGCTCGGCGCTTCGACTGGCGCCGCGGTGGGGTTCACTTCCACTTCGGGCGGCGGAGCCGCTGCCTGCGGGAGGCGGCGGAGGCGGCGGGGGCGGCGGGGGCGGCGGCGGAGCCGCCACGAACGCCATCATCGACGGGGGCGTTGGCAGGATGTCGGCTGCCATCAGCGGCACGATCACGATGGCGCCGACGAGCACGACCTCGGCCAGCATCGTGAGCGCGACGGTGTATCCCGACTTGTTGCCCATCTTGATCGATGGGTCGACGACATCACCAAAGAGGTCGCGTGGCACTGGACTGTTCCTCCTGACCTGGCGCTGCGAAGCCGCAAGGTCGCCGATTATATCGGTGAGATTTTTGGCGTGTCAACGACGAGTCGTCATGCGCGCGTCGGCCTGACGGTTACCGTTGGATTGCACCGTATCTAGCTTTGACACCGGTTCCCGGAAAGTGGCACCAACGGTTGGCGACTGCCCTGGAGTGTGGCATTTCCGAGGCCTCCGGTGTTCGGGAGAATTGCGAAAACCCGGGGCATTCTAGCTGCGCCCCGAGACCGCGTCAATCACTTCCGGCCGATTCTTGCGGGCTTTTTCTTTCACGTATGGATTCGATGCCCTGGAACGCGAAACGCCGGCGGTTGTGCCGCCGGCGTCACGCCAGGCCCAGACTTCTGTCGGGCCTGCACCAGGTTCGGAGTTGGTCTCAGGCCTCGATGCGCATGCCGTAGAACGAGCGCCAGACGAAATACATGCTGACCACGAAGAACACGGCGGCGAGCACGTTCGTGAGCATGGCGCCATTCTGCGCCGTCAGGTAGACGCCGAGCTCGACGGCCAGCAGGCCGAAGAGCGTCGTGAACTTGATCACGGGATTCATCGCCACCGATGAGGTGTCCTTGAACGGGTCGCCCACCGTGTCGCCGACGATCGAGGCGTCGTGCAGGGGCGTGCCCTTCATCTTCAGCTCGGTCTCGACGATCTTCTTCGCGTTGTCCCAGGCGCCGCCGGCGTTGGCCATGAAGATCGCCTGGTAGAGCCCGAAGAGCGCGATCGAGATCAGGTAGCCGATGAAGAAGAACGGCTCCACGAAGGCGAACGCCAGCGTCGAGAAGAAGACGCCGAGGAAGATGTTGAACATCCCCTTCTGCGCGTAGACCGTGCAGATCTCCACGACCTTCTTGCTGTCCTCGACCGAGGCCTTGACCGCACCGTCGAGCTTGATGTTGGCCTTGATGAACTCGACCGCACGGTAGGCGCCGGTCGTGACGGCCTGCATCGACGCGCCGGTGAACCAGTAGATCACCGCGCCGCCGGTGATGAGGCCGAGCAGGAAGGGCGGGTGCAGGATCGACAGCTTGGCGATGGCCGACTGATCCGCCAGACCCTGGGTGAGGGCCATGATGATCGCGAAGATCATCGTGGTGGCGCCCACGACCGCCGTGCCGATGAGCACCGGCTTGGCCGTGGCCTTGAAGGTGTTGCCGGCGCCGTCGTTCTCCTCCAGCAGCTCCTTGGCCACGTGGAAGTTGACCTTGAAGCCGTAGTCCTTCTGGATCTGCGCTTCGATCCCGGGGATCTCTTCGATCTGCGAGAGCTCGTAGACCGATTGCGCGTTGTCGGTGACCGGGCCGTACGAGTCGACCGCGATGGTCACCGGGCCCATGCCCAGGAAGCCGAACGCCACGAGGCCGAACGCGAAGACGGCCGGCGCCAGCATCAGGCCGCCCAGGCCCATCATCGAGAAGTAGTAGGCGATGGCCATCAGACCCATGATGGTGAGGCCCAGCCAGTAGCCGCTGAAGTTGCCGGCGACGAGCCCCGACAGGATGTTCAGCGAGGCGCCGCCCTCGCGCGACGAGGTCACGACCTCGCGCACGTGCGCCGAGCTGGTCGAGGTGAACACCTTCACGAACTCCGGGATGATGGCGCCGGCCAGCGTGCCGCAGGTGATCACGGTCGAGAGCTGCCACCACAGCGCCGTGTTGCCGGCCAGGTTCGGGAATCAGCAGGTAGGACAGCGCGTAGGTGAGCACCACCGACACGATCGACGTCATCCACACCAGCATGGTGAGCGGCGCCTCGAAGTCCATCTTCGCCACGCCGGCATACTTGCTCGTGGCGATGGCGTTGTTCACGAGGTAGGAACCGGCCGAGGCCAGCACCATGATCACGCGCATCATGAAGATCCAGACCAGCAGCTGCACCTGCACGGCCGGGTCTTTCACCGCCAGCATGATGAACGAGATGAGCGCCACGCCCGTGACGCCGTAGGTCTCGAAGCCGTCGGCGGTCGGGCCCACCGAGTCGCCGGCGTTGTCGCCCGTGCAGTCGGCGATCACGCCGGGGTTGCGCGCGTCGTCTTCCTTGATCTTGAAGACGACCTTCATCAGGTCGGAGCCGATGTCGGCGATCTTGGTGAAGATGCCGCCGGCGATGCGCAGGGCCGCCGCGCCCAGCGACTCGCCGATGGCGAAGCCGAGGAAGCAGACGCCGGCGTACTCACCGGGAATGAAGAGCAGGATGGCGAGCATGAAGAGCAGCTCGACCGAGATCAGCATCATGCCCACGCTCATGCCCGAGCGCAGCGGGATGTCGCACACCGGGAAGGCGTGCCCGCGCAGGCTGGCAAAGGCGGTGCGCGAGTTGGCCAGGGTGTTGATGCGGATGCCGTACCAGGCCACGCCGTAGCTGCCGCCGATGCCGATCAGGCTGAAGATCAGCACGATGGCGATCTTGTAGGCCTCGAGGCCGATCAGCCAGAAGTACGCCACCATCACGGTGCCGATGAAGAGTTCGAGGATCAGCAGGAACTTGCCCTGCTGAATCAGGTAGGCCTTGCACGTCTCGTAGATGAGCTCCGAGACGTCGGACATCGACTTGTGCACCGGCAGGTTCTTGACGGCGTTGTAGGTCCAGGCGCCGAAGAGCAGCCCCAGCACGCACACCACCAGGCCGGTCAGCAGGATCTGATGACCGGTCATCCCGAGGAAATCGCCCGTGTTCAGGTCGGGCAGCTGGATGTTGACCTCGCCACCGGGCCGGTGCGCCGGCGCATGCGCCGGCGCTTCCGCCGCGGCCTGCGCCGCTGCCGCCGCCGCCGCGGCCGCCGCCTCGGGCTGCTCGGCCGCCAGCGCGGTCAGCGCCACCGGACCCGCCAGTGTCATCACCGTCACCAGGGCCACGAGGGCCCGCTGACACCCTGCTTGTTTCCACAACCGTCGCATCGCGTTCGTCATAACGTGTGCTCTCAGCTCCTCGCGTCGTTCAGACACCGCGGCAATCCTACACTCGCCCCGCGTCGGCGCGGCTCCGCAGTTCGGTCGGCAGCGCCATGCCGCCAGTGAGAAAAATCCGGACCCCGTCTTCCACCGTCAGGTCCGGGTAGTGCACGCGACTCCTGGGGAACGCCACGATGTCGCCCAGGTAGAGATGATTCGTCGGCACGTAGACGGCGACGATACGCCTCGCCGCCCGCGCCCCGGTCGAGCGTGAACTCGCGGGTCAGGAACCCGAGAATCAGCCCCCGGCCGGGATCCTCCACGAGCACGACCCGCTTGAACCCCGCCTCGTTGTCGGGCGAAAACGCCGCCACGAGCTGACGCACCGGCGCGTAGACCGTCTTGAACACCGGCACCCGCAGCAGCCAGCCCTCGGCCTGCTGCAGCACCCGCTTGCCGAACACGTTCGTGGCGCCGGCGCCGACCCCGAGCACCAGCGTGGCCATGATCAGCACGCCGAGCCCCGGCACTGCCCGCCCCAGCACCCGCGTGGCCACCGGCGTGGCGAAGTCGTCGACCACCCGGAACGCCCACACCAGTGCCGCCACGCTCACGATGAGCGGCACCGTCACGAAGAATCCTGTGATGAAACTGCGCCGTAGCCACTGCATCGGGTTCGCCTGGACTGCCGGGCCCGGACGGCCGGCCTGGTCTACGACCGGCGGGCCGTCGCGGCCTTCACCTTGACCGCCGTCCCGGACACCGCCGTGGCGGAGCCCTGGCGATTGCCCAGGATGATGGCGATGGCGGCCGCGATGAACACCGTGGAATAGGTGCCGCTCACGATGCCCACGAGCATGGTGAAGGCGAACCCTTCCAGCACTTCGCCGCCGAACAGATAGAGCGCCAGCACCGACAGGAACGTGGTGCCGGCCGTGATGACGGTGCGGCTCAGGGTCTGGTTGACGGCCGTGTTGACCACCTTCTCGAGCGGGTCGCGGCGCGCGCTGCGCATGTTCTCGCGCACGCGGTCGAAGATCACGATGGTGTCGTTCACCGAGTAGCCGGTGATGGTGAGCAGGGCGGCCACGATGTTGAGCGACAGCTCGTAGCCGAAGAGCGCCAGGAACGCGATGGTGATGAGCACGTCGTGCAGCGTGGCGGCGATGGCGCCGATGGCGAAGGCCGGCCGGAAGCGCAGCGCGATGTAGATGGCGATGCCGACAATCGACGCCAGCGTGGCGTAGATGCCCTTCAGCTGCAGCTCGCGGCCGATGACCGGGCCGACGATTTCCTGCGAGAGGATCTCGAACTTGGGCAGGCCGGCGGCGCCGAGCGACTGCACCACGCTCTTGGCCGCCTCATCGAGATTGGCGCTGTTCTCGTCGCCCATCTGCGGCAGGCGGATGAGCACCTGGTTGTCGGCGGCATCGCCGTAGCTCTGCACGACCTTCTCGCCCGGGGTGGCCGCCAGCGCCTGTCGCACCGCGTCTTCGGCGACCGGCTGCTCGAACTTCACCACGACGATGGTGCCGCCCGTGAAGTCGATGCCCATCGGCAGACCGCCGCGTGACACGACGAACGCCACGCCGGCCAGCACGACCAGGGTCGACAGGGCCAGCGCGTGCCAGCGCCACTTGATGAAGTCGTAGTTCGGATTGTCGAAGATACGCATGACGTTAGATGCTGAGCGTCGCGGGTTGTTCGCGGCGCGAAAGGAACAATTCGAACATGGTGCGCGACACGAACACCGCGGTGAACACGTTGGCGAGCAGGCCGATGGTGAGGGTGGTCGCGAAGCCGCGAATCGGCCCGGTGCCGAACTGGAAGAGGAACGCGGCCGAGATGAGCGAGGCGACGTGGGTGTCGAGAATGGTGAGGAACACGCGGTCGAAGCCGGCCGCGACCGCGGCCTTCACGCCCTTGCCGCCCACCAGTTCTTCCTTGATGCGCTCGAAGATCAGCACGTTCGAGTCGACGCCCATGCCGATGGTGAGGATGAAGCCGGCGATGCCGGGCAGCGTCATGGTGGCGCCCAGGTAGGCCATCAGGCCCAGCAGGATGATCAGGTTCGTGGTAATCGACACGAACGCGTTGAAGCCGGCGAGCTTGTAGTAGAAGAGCAGGAAGAGCAGCACGAAGACCAGGCCGCCGGCCGACGCGATCACGCCGGCGCGCACCGAGTCGGCGCCGAGCGTCGGGCCCACCGTGCGCTCTTCGAGATAGGTGAGCGACGCCGGCAGCGCGCCCGAGCGCAGCGTGAGGCCGAGGTCAGCCGCCTCCTGCTGGGTGAAGTTGCCGGTGATGCGCCCTTCGCTGTCGATGCGCGACTGGATGTTCGGCGCCGAGTAGACACGGCCGTCGAGCACGATGCCGAGCTGACGGTTGATGTTGGCCTGGGTGAAGTTGCCGAACTTCACGGCGCCTTCGTTGTTCAGCGAGAAGCTCACCGCCGGGCGGTTGTTCTCGTCGAGGCTCGGCCGCGCGTTGCGCAGGTCGCGGCCGGTCACCGCCGCCACGCGCCGCACGGCGTAGTAGACCGTGGTGGGCGGCGCGCCCGCCGTGCCCTCGCTGCGACCGGGCAGGATCTGCATGTCCGGGGGCACGTTGCCGGCGAAGGCCTGACGCGCCGAGGCCTCGTCGGGGAACGGACCCTGTTCGACCAGCTTCAGCTCGAGCAAGCGCGGTGGACCGGATGATTTCCTTGGCGCGGTTCACGTCCGACACGCCGGGGAGCTGCACCAGGATCTGGTCGGCGGCGCTGTGCCGGGCCACGACCGGCTCGGCCACGCCCAGTTCGTTGACGCGGCGTTCGATGGTCTGGAGCGCCTGGTTGACCGTCTCGTCGCGCAACTGACTGACGACGCTCGGCTTGAGGCGGAACGTGTAGTCGGTGAGCGACTGCGACCGGTCGTACATCAGGTCGATGTCGACCAGCGCCTGGCGGAACTGCGCGTCCTGCCCGGTCGGCACGCCGGCCACGCGGAACTCGTTCGGCCCCGCCACGGTGATGCCGGTGACTGGGATGTTCTGCGTGCGCAGCGTCTCGCGCAGCCGGTCGGCCGTGGTTTCGGTTTCGACCCGCAGGGCATCGTCGGTCTGCACGCGCATCACGAGGTGCACGCCGCCCTTCAGGTCGAGGCCAAGGCGAATCTTCTCCTGTGGCGGCACGAAGGCCCACACCGAGAGGCCGATCACCGCAAGAATGGTCAGTACTTTCCAACGCAAGTTCTTCGACATGATGACCTTAGCTGCCCTCGGAGGTGACCGGGGGCTGCCCTTGATATCCGACGACCGCGGCGCGCGAGACCTCGACGCGCACGTTCTGGGCAATCTGCAATTGGACGGTGTCGGTGTCGAGCTTGGCGACCGAGCCGTAGAGGCCGCCGGTCGTGACCACCTTGTCGCCCACCTTCAGCGCCGTGAGGAACGCCTCGACCTTCTTCTGCCGGCGCTTCATCGGCAGCAGGATCACGAAATAGAAGATCCCGAGGACCAGGACGAACGGAATGAACTGGATCAGCGGATTCACCGACGCATTCGGTGCCGCCGCCATGGCTATGACCACTGCGGATTCAACCTGGGGGAAGGACGACGTCATGAGGCAAAGGGTCGAACGCGCAGCGCTGACAGATAATCCTGCTTGAACGCTGAGAACGTCCCAAACGCAATAGCGTGCCTAATCAGCCGCATAGTGTCAAGGTAGAAGGACACGTTGTGCACCGTGTTCAGGATGCTTCCGGTGATCTCGCCGGAGATGTATAGGTGACGCAGATAGGCCCGCGAGAAGTGCGTGCAGGTGTAGCACCCGCATGACGGGTCGACGGGGCCATCGTCCTCGGCATAGCGCGCGTTCTTGATGTTGAGCGGTCCGTGGCTGGTGAAGAGCTGGCCGTTTCGCGCATTTCTGGTCGGCAGCACGCAATCGAATAGGTCGATGCCCCTATCCACCGCCTCGATCAAGTCGGCGGGCGTGCCCACCCCCATCAGGTAGCGGGGCTTGCCCGACCGGCAGCCGAGGCGCCACGTCCGCCCACCACCTCGTACATCAGCTCGTTCGGCTCCCCCACGCTCAGGCCGCCCACGGCGTAGCCCTCGAAGTCGAGTTCGGCGAGCTGCCCCGCGCTCTCGGCGCGCAAGTCGGCATGCACGCCGCCCTGCACGATGCCGAACTGCGCCTGGCCCGGGTTGGTGGGCGCGAGGCCCTGTGCCGTGTCGCCGGCGCGGAGTTCGAGAAGGCGGGCGCGGCAGCGACGCGCCCAGCGGGTGGTGAGGTTGAGCGACGCGGCCAGCGCCTCCTTCGGTGACGGGTGCGGCGGGCACTCGTCGAGCACCATCGCGATGTCGGAGCCAAGGCACGCCTGAATCTCGACCGCGCGCTCCGGCGTGAGCGTGTGCGCGCTGCCGTCGAGATGCGACCTGAAGTGCACGCCCTGCTCCTCGACCGTGCGGCGCGCGGCCAGGCTGAACACCTGGTAGCCGCCGCTGTCGGTCAGGATCGGCCGCGACCAGCCGTTGAAGCGGTGCAGGCCGCCGCGCCGGGCGATGAGCTCGGCGCCCGGGCGGAGCCACAGGTGGTAGGTGTTGCCGAGGATGATCGTGGCGCCGGCCTCTTCGAGCAGCGCGGGGCGTCATGGCCTTCACGGCGCCCTGCGTGCCCACCGGCATGAAGGCCGGCGTCTCGACCACGCCGTGCGGCGTGGTCATGACGCCCGCGCGCGCCGCGCCGTCGGTGTGGGTGACGTTGAAGGAAAACATCATCGAGTCGTTGCTATTATCCATCTCGTGAAGAAACTGCGTGTCGGTGTCATCTACGGCGGGCGCTCGGGCGAGCACGAAGTGTCGGTCGCGTCGGCGGCGGCCATCTTCAAGCACCTGGACCGCGCCCGCTACGAACCCGTGCCCGATCCGCATCGAGAAGGACGGGCGCTGGGTGCTGGCCGACAAGGCCGCCCACCGCGCTCTCGGCCTCCGAGGTGATCGAGCAGGCGCGCGTGTCGACCGCGCGGCTGCCCCGCGCCGACCGCGACACGCTGCTCGTCTCCCATCCGAGCGAAGACACGATCATCACCATCGAGCGCCGGCCCTCGGCCGACGCCCATGGCGGCGAGCCCGACGGGCGCGGTGGTCACCGGCCTGGGCCTCGACGTGGTGTTCCCGGTGCTGCACGGCCCGTTCGGCGAGGACGGCACGGTGCAGGGCCTGCTCGAGCTCGGCGCCGTGCCCTATGTGGGCTCCGGGGTGCTGGCCTCGGCGGCGGGCATGGACAAGGCGGCGATGAAGGCGCTCTTCGCGGCGCGCGGCCTGCCGCAGACCCCGCACGCGGTCGTCACGCACTTCGAGTGGACGCGGCAGCGCGCCACTCACGAGGCGGCCATCGCCGCGCTCGGCCTGCCGGTGTTCGTGAAGCCCGCCAACCTCGGATCGAGCGTGGGCATCTCGAAGGTGAAGACGGCCGACGCGCTCGACGCCGCCCTCGCCGTGGCCTTCCAGTTCGATCGCAAGGCGATCGTCGAAGCCGCCGTGGCCGACGCGCGCGAGATTGAGTGCGCGGTGCTCGGCAACGACGAGCCCGAGGCCTCGGTGCCGGGCGAGGTGATGCCCGTCGCGCGAGTTCTACGACTACGAGGCCAAGTACCTCGACGCCGCGTCGCAGACGGTGATCCCCGCCGACCTCGACGCCGCCACGGCGGCGCGCGTGCAGCATCTGGCCCTCGAGGCGTTCCGCGCCATCGACGGCGCCGGGCATGGCGCGCGTCGACTTCCTGCTCTCGCGCTCGACCGGCGCGCTCGTGCTGAACGAGATCAACACGATTCCCGGCTTCACCACCATCAGCATGTTCGCGAAGTTGTGGGAGGCGAGCGGCGTCGCCTACGCCCCGCTCATCGATCGCCTGATTGCGCTGGCACTCGAGCGGCATCACGAGAAGCAGCAGCTGCGCACGAGCGCGTTCTAGCGCGCGCCGCGCGCGAAGTTGACAAGCACACCGCAACCGGACGTGGTGAAGCGCCGTCGTACGGCGGTTCCTTTTGACACGCGGCCGTGATTTGTGCTTGACATCGCGTTTTTCTCATCCATAATCTACATCTGGTATGAGGGATACCTACTCAGGCCACCAGTAGTGAGGTGGTCGGGTGGGGCCCGCGTGTCGGAGTCAGTTTCCCTTAGGTCCTTAGGAGGACAAATGGCGAAGAAGGCAAAGAAGGCTGCGAAGAAGGCCGCCAAGAAGACCGCGAAGAAGAAGTAGGCCGTCGTGGCCTTCGGGGCGGTTGCAAACCGCCCCGTCTTTCCTCCGGCAGGATTTGCGCGTCGCGATCGTGACGCGCACACGAGGCGGACGGAACCGACGCCAGTCAGCGTAGTGCCGCAAGGTGCAGCCGCCGGCCGGTGACGAGGTTCCCAACACCGCAAACATCCCAACCTAGAAAGGGGGGATAACACATGGCTAAGAAGGCAAAGAAGGCTGCGAAGAAGGCCGCCAAGAAGACCGCTAAGAAGCGGTAGGTCGCGTTCTTCGCGACTGCACTATCCAGGGGGCACCGTGTGCCCCCTTTTTTCTTGTACGGCAGGACGCGACGGCGATGGCGCGCGACACGCGCCGGCAGTGCTACTCGCGCTGCTCGCCGATCCAGGCAGTGCCGTCCCAGACGCGCACCGACGTGATCGTGTCCCAGGGCAGGAGCTGATCGACCACGTCCATGCCGGCGACCACCGTGCCGAACACGGTGTAGCGCGCATCGAGATGGGGCTGCGGTGAGTGCGTGATGAAGAACTGGCTGCCGCCGGTGTCCTTCCAGTCGAGCGCCATGCCCACGGTGCCGCGCACATACGGCCGGTCGTTCAGCTCGTCGCGGATGGTGTAGCCGGGACCGCCCTCGCCATCGCCGCGCGGATCGCCGGCCTGGGCCACGAAGTCGGGCACGACGCGGTGCCAGGCGATGCCGTTGAAGAAGCCGCGGCGCACGAGCGCCACGAAGTTCGCCACGGTACGGGCGCATCGAGCACAGCCAGCTCGATGCGAAGGTCGCCGCGCGAGGTACGCACGTAGGCCTGCGGCGAATAGGCCGGCGCCGCCAGGGCGGCGCCGTCGAGTGTGGCATCGGCGGGCGCCGGCGCCGGACGCGCGGGCTGCGCCATGCTCGCGCGTTCGAGGCCGTTCAGCAGCGTGGCCGCCCGCACGCGCAGGGCCCAGTCCCCGTCGGCGAGCGTCTCGCGCAGGAGCGGCGTGGCCGCGGCCGGGTCCACCGCGGCCAGTGCGGCCAGCAGGGCCGCGCGGGCAATGTAGGTCGAGTCCTTACGTGCGGCCGCGTAGGCGCGCTGTAGCGCCGCGGACGCGCCGGTGGGCTTCAGCGCGCTCAGGCCGTTGGCCGCGGCCATGCGCAGGGCCGGATCGGGATCGGCGAGCGCCGCCAGCAACCGCTCGCCGGCCGTGGGCACGTTCAGCCGGGCCATAGCGCCGAGCGCCGCGGCTCGCACCTTCACGTCCGGATCGCGCCCGAGCTGTTCGAGCCGCGCCGCCGCCAGATCCGGGGCGAACCCGCCCAGGGCGGTCGCCAGTGCGGCACGCGCCGACCACTCCGCGTCGATGTCGATGCCCGACAGCACGGTCATGAACATCTCGGCGTCGGCCTTGGCCAGCGCCGCTTGCGCGGCCGAGCGCAGCGCAACCCAGTCGTCTTCCAGGTAGTCGACCAGCCATTCGGCCGTGGCCGGATCGGCGATGGCGCCGAGCGCGTGCATGGCCTCGAGTCGCAGCGTGGCCGTAGTGGCCTTGGCCAGGAGTGCCGTGAGCACCGGCGACGACCGGCGGTCGGCAATCGCGCCGAGTGCGCGCACGGCCTGCACGCGCACGCCCAGGGTCTGCCGCTCGTCTTTGGCGAGGGCTTCGAGTCTGACGCGCGATTCGGCATCCTTGATGGCGCCGAGTCCGCGGGCGGCAAATGCGCGCGTCGTGGCGCCGCCGCGTCCGAGCCAGAGGCGCAGGATCGAGGCGCTGTCGGGATGGGCGATCCGCTGCACGGCAAACGCCAGCGGCCACCAGTCGCTCACCGGCGTGCCATCGGCGCCGAGCACGACGGCGCGCAGGGGCTCGAAGGCCGCGAGCCGCGTGAGCGCGTAGACGCCGAGCCGCACGGCCTCGACGGCCGGCGCTTGAGGATAGGTTTCGTCGTGCGTGGCGATCGCCGTGAGGGCGCCGGCGCGCACATGCGCGGCGGCCATGCCGGCAATGGCGCTGGCGCCGGCGGCGTGGCCGATGAGGCCCAGGCCTTCGGCCGCCCGCCCCTGCACCCGTGCGTCGGGATCGCCCAGCGCAGTGACGAGCGCCGGGGCCCCTGAGGTATCGCCGATCAGCCCGAGGGCAAATGCCGCCATCGCGCGCACTTCGGGTTCAGGATCGGTGGCGAGCCGCACCGAGAGAGGCCCGACCGCGTCGATCACGCCGGCGCGGCCCATGCCCAGTGCGGCCCGGCGGCGGATTCGACCCTCGTCGTCGGCGAGCAGGACCAGCAGGTCGGTGGGCGCCGGCGGCGTGAGCGCCGGGTCGGCCAGCACGCGGCGATCCTCGAGATGCAGGATCGCGGCAACCTTCTGTTCGTAGGTCGGCTTGGGCGGCGCCACCACCGGTGGCGGCTTGGTGGCGCACGAGGCCGCCACGCAGACCGCCGCCAGAAGCGCCAGCGCCCGCATGCGGGCTAGTGTCCCGCCTGCCGCACGGCGGCGGCGTCGAGCGAGACGTGCCGCAGGGTGGCGGCGTTGACCCGCTCGTCCACGATGGTGACGCCGATGCCCGGCCCGGTGGGCACGGGAATCGTGCCGTCGGGCGACACCTCGATGCCGGGCTCGATCAGATCGGGCACGAAGTAGCGTTTGCTCGCGGCGATGTCGCCGGGCAACGTGAAGTTGGGCAAGCTCGCCAGATGGATGTTGTGGGCGCGGCCGATGCCCGATTCGAGCATGCCGCCGTGCCACACCGGGATGCCGTTGGCTTGACACAGATCATGCAGGCGAATCGACTCGCCGTGGCCGCCGACCCGTCCGGGCTTCACGTTGATGATCTTGCAGGCCTTCGCCGCGATCGCGTCGCGCGCGATGCGCACGGTGTGAATCGACTCGTCGAGACAGATGGGCGTCTGGATCTCACGCTGCAGTTGCACGTGGTCCATCACGTCTTCGTAGTCGAGCGGCTGCTCGATCATCATCAGGTTGTAGGCGTCGAGCCTGGCCAGGTGGGCGCCGTCGGTCAACAGGTAGGCGGCGTTGGCGTCGACCATCAGCTTGATGTCGGGAAACTTCGCGCGCACGGCCTCGACGGCGTTCACATCCCAACCGGGCTTGATCTTGATCTTGATGCGCCGGTAGCCCGCGGCCAGTTCCTTCTCCACCTTGGCCACGAGCTGGTCGAGCGAGTCCTGGATGCCGATCGACACGCCCGATTCGATGCGCGCACGCGTGCCGCCGAGCACGGCCGAGAGCGGCTTGCCCAGGATGCGGGCGTAGAGGTCCCACGCCGCCATCTCGACGCCGGCCTTGGCCATGTTGTTGCCACGCACGCGGGCCATGGCCGGGAAGATGTCGCGTGGGTGCTCGAACGTCTTGCCGACGACGCGCTGCGCCAGGAACTCGGTGATGACGTGCCACGTCATCTCGGTCGTCTCGGAGCTGTAGTAGGGATGCTGTTCCGCCACGGCTTCGCCCCAACCGACGTGCCCTTCGCCTTCGAGGCGGATCAGCAGGAAGGTCTTGTCGTAGGAGCGGCCGAAACTGGTTTCGAAGAAGTGGGCCAGCGGCAGGCGGAGCAGCCGCACGTCGAGACGGTCGATTTTCACAGGCGTTGAGACTCCAGGTTGCCCATCACATTACCACGCAGGCCGCGCCCTCGCCGCCGCCCGGAGGGGGCTGCTATACTCGCCTCCCCGTGGCCTTCCGCTACCTCGCCATTGACGGCCCCATCGGCTCGGGCAAGACGAGGCTGGCCGAGCGTCTCGCCGCAAAACTCGAGGGCACGACGGTGCTCGAGCGGGCCGAAAACCCGTTCCTGGCCGACTTCTACGGCAACCGGCCCGGCGCGGCGCTGCAGGCGCAGCTCTTCTACCTGCTCAACCGCCATCGTCAGCTCTCGTCGCTCCGGCAGGCCGACCTCTTCCAGCAGACGACGGTGTGCGACTACCTCTTCGACAAGGACAAGATCTTCGCGTTCCTGAACCTCGACGACAACGAGCTCTTCATCTACCAGCGGCTCTTCGACCTGCTGGGGAAGGACGTGCCGCCGCCCGACCTCGTCATCTACCTTCAGGTGCCCACCGACGTGCTGCTGGCCCGCGCCGCCGCCCGCGACCACGAACCCGACGACGACACGCCCCGGCCCGACGCCGAGTACCTGCGGGAGCTGAACGAGGCCTACCAGCACTACTTCTTCCACTACACCGCGACCCCCCTTCTCGTGGTGGAGACCTCGCAGTTCGACCCCGAACACGACGACGAGGCCCTCGACGACCTGGTGAAACAGGTGCAGAGCCTGACCCACGGCACCCGCTACTACGTGCCTCGCACCCGCCGCTAGCCGCTGCTACACTGACGGGGTATGGCGTGGTTCAAGAAGGCCCGCAAGCCCATGGTGGCGTCCACGGCCTCGAGCCGGGTGCCCGAGGGTCTGTGGGTGAAGTGCCCGGAATGCGACACGGTCATCTACACGAAGGATCTGGTGAAGACGCTCAGTGTGTGCCCCAAGTGCGCGCACCACTTCCGGCTCACCGCGGTTGAGCGCCTGCGGACCCTGTTCGACGACGAGCAGTGGGTGGAGCACGACGCGGCCCTCACCTCGAACGACCCGCTCACCTTCACCGACACCAAACCCTACGCCGCCCGGCTCGCCGCCAGCCGCAAGTCCACCGGCATGAAAGACGCGCTGCTCGTCGGCGCCGGCGCCCTCGAAGGCATCCCGGTCGTGATCGCCGCCATGGAATACGGCTTCATCGGCGGCAGCATGGGCGTGGTCATGGGCGAAAAGCTCGTGCGCGCCATCGAGCACGCGCTCGAGCAGCGGATCGGCGTGATCATCGTGTCGTGCTCGGGCGGCGCCCGCATGATGGAGGGCGCGCTCTCGCTGATGCAGATGGCCAAGGTGTCGGCCGCGCTGGCCCGGCTCGACCGCGCGCAGCTCCCCTACCTGTCGGTGCTCACCGACCCGACGACCGGCGGCGTCACCGCCAGCTTCGCGATGCTCGGCGACTGCATCATCGCCGAACCCAAGGCGCTCATCGGCTTTGCCGGGCCGCGCATCATCGAACAGACGATCCGTCAGAAGCTGCCGGCGGGATTCCAGCGCAGCGAGTTCCTGCTCGAGCGCGGGCAGCTCGACCTGGTGGTCGATCGCCGCGACCTGAAGGGCACCATCGCGCGGCTGCTGCGCTTCATGGGTCCCGACCGCGCGGCCGCCGCCAACTGAACGGATTCGTGTCGATGACGCCCGTCGAGCGGCTCTTCGCCCTCGAGCACTTCGGCATCCGGCTCGGGCTCGCGACCATGCGCACGCTGCTCGCCGCGCTGGGCGATCCGCACCGCGCCTGGCCGTCGCTCCATGTCGCCGGCACCAACGGCAAGGGCTCGGTGAGCGCCATGACGAGCGCCGCCCTCACCCGCGCCGGCCTCCGCGTGGGGCGCTACACCTCGCCGCACCTGTTCCGGGTCGAAGAGCGCGTGGCCCTCGGCGGCGAGGCCATCAGTGAGGCGGTGCTGTCGGCAGCCCTCGCCCGGGTGTTCACCGCCGCCGACGCCCTCGTCGCCCGCGGCGAGTTCACCGAGCTGCCCACGTTCTTCGAGGTCTCCACGGCCGCGGCGTTCGTCGTCTTTGCCGACGCTCGCGTCGACGTGGCGGTGGTCGAGGTCGGGCTGGGCGGCCGCTTCGACGCCACCAACGTCATTACTCCCGTGGCCGCCGCCATCACCACCATCGACTTCGATCACGAACGCCACCTCGGCACCACCCTCGCCGCCATCGCCGGCGAGAAGGCCGGGATCGCCAAGGCCGGTGTGCCGCTCGTGGTGGGCGACGTGCCGCCCGAGGCCCTGCAGGTGATCGAGGGCATGGCGCGTGAAGCCGGCGCGCCCCTGAGGCGCGCGCGCCACGACGCCGTCGTGTCGGCCGCGCTCGACCACGGCCACGCGCGTCTCACGGTGCAGACCGCCATGGGCCACTACGGGCCGGTGCGGCTGGGCCTGGCGGGCGCACATCAGGCCGGCAACGCGCTCGTGGCCATCCGGCTGCTCGAGGCGTTTGCCGCCGTCACGGGTGTGCGCGTGCCCGCCGAGGCGGTCGCTGGCGCCCTGGCCGACGTGCGGTGGCCGGCCCGGCTGGAATGGTTGCGCCACGCGCCCTCCGCCGGACAGGTGCTCGTGGATGCCGCGCACAATCCTGCCGGCGCGCGCGCGCTGGCCGACTACCTTGCGACCACCGGCGCGTCCGGGTTCACGCTCGTCACCTCGGTGATGGCCGACAAGGACGTGGCTGGCGTGGTCGGTCCGCTGCTGCCCTTTGTCGGCCGGGTGGTGGTCACGGCCGCGAACCTGCCCAGAGCCACTGACCCAGCCGTGCTGGCCGCCCAGGTGTCGGCGCTCGGCCCGCCGGATCTGACCGTGAAGATCGTGGCAGACCCGGCGCAGGCCGTGGCCTACGCGCTCACGCTGCCGGCGCCGGTGCTGCTCACGGGATCGATCTACCTGGTGGGTCCGCTGCGCGCCGCGCTCGTCGCGAGCGGCTTCGAGGGCGCGTGATAACCTTCGAGTCTCGCCGCGCCGTGGCCACCGCATGACGCCCCGCCTGCTCGATCTGCTCCGCGCTCCTCGCCGCCCTGCACGCCGCGGCCGCGTCGGCGCAGGTACCCGGCTACGACAGCAAGCAGATGCGCATGGAGCAGATTGAGGCCAACCACTGGCGCCTCACCGGCCAGGTGGAGAGCGAGAACCTCGCGGTCAAGGGACAGAAGTTCTACGCCAACGTCATCGACATCTACACCGACACGCACCGGCTCGAGGCCTCGGGCAACGTGCTCTACGAGACGCCCACGGCCCGCATCGCCGCCGAACGAGTGGTCTTCAACACACGGGCCGGCACGGGCACCTTCTACACGGCGTCCGGCCTGGCCTCGATCGGCGAACGGGCCGACAAGAGCATGTTCGGCGCGCTCGAGCCCGACGTCTACTTCTACGGCGACCTGCTCGAGAAGGTCGGCGAAGACAAGTACAAGGTGACCAAGGGCGGCTTCACCACCTGCGTGCAGCCCACGCCGCGCTGGGAGATGGTGGCCGGGTCGATCACCATCAACGTGGGCGACTACGCCGTGCTCAGGAACGCCGTGATGCGCGTGAAGGACGTGCCGGTCTTCTACCTGCCGATCCTCTACTACCCGATTCAGGACGACGACCGCGCCACCGGCTTCCTGCTGCCCACCTACGGGCGCTCGACCTATCAGGGCCAGTCGGTGAGCAACGCGTTCTTCTGGGCGATCTCGCGCAGTCAGGACCTGAGCGTGATGCACGACTGGTACACGGCCACCGGCCAGGGCTACGGCACCGAGTACCGGTGGGTCAGCACGCCCACGTCGAACGGCAACCTCCGCGCCTACCGCTTGAGTCAGAAGGCCGCGACGGTGAACGGATTCGAGGTGGCCGAGCAGAGGGCCTTTCTCGTCAACGGCGGCATCACCCAGGACCTGCCCTTCAATCTCAAGGGCCGCGCCCGCATCGACTACTCGTCGCAGCTGCAGGTGAACCAGTTCTACAGCCGCGACATCTTCAACGCCACGCAGAGCCAGAGCAACATCACTGGCAGCGTTGCGGGCTCCTGGCAGTTCGTGAATGCGTCGTTGACCGGTACGCGCAATCAGTTGTTCTTCAACCAGACGGCCTCGGTCATCAGCGGCGCGCTGCCGAGCCTCACGGCCGCTATCTCGAACCGGCGCCTGGGCCGCCTGCCGGTCTACTTCGCCCTCCAGTCGGAAGCGTCGCGCCAGATCTACATCCAGAAGAACGGCGACCAGGAGATCGACAGCGGCCTGTCGAAGATCGACATCACACCGACCTTGCGCGCGCCCATCAGCACCCTGCCGTTCTTGACCGCCAACCTGAACCTGTCGTATCGCACCACGCGCTACAGCGAGAGCCTGGTCGACCGCGTGCCCGCCGCTGTGCCCTACACCCGCCGCTACGCCGACATGCGCGCCGATTTCCTTGGGCCGGTCTTCAGCAAGGTCTACACCCCCAACAACTTCCTGGCCGATCGCTTGAAGCACGTGATCGAACCGGCCTTCTCGGTGCAGCGCATCACCGCCATCGACGGCGAGGATCGGATTGTGCTGCTCGGCAGCTCGTACGACCGGGTGGTGGGCGGGGTCACGCGCATGACCTACGGGCTCACCAACCGCGTGCTCGTGCGCAAGGCGCCGAAGGAGCCGAAGGCCTCGTCGCTGGCCAGCGCGCCGCGTGAGCTGCTCACGGCCAGCATCACGCAGACCTACTACACCGACCAGCGCGCCAGCCAGTTCGACCCCAACTACTCGTCGAGCTACGTCGACACCGGCAGCGGCCGCCCTGCGAGCAACTACTCGCCCGTGTCGATGCAGGTACGCACGCAGCCCACGCAGTTCGTGGGCGCTTCGGTGCAGACCCAGTACGACTACGCGACCAAGAAGATCCTGTCGTTGTCCTCGGGTGGCGACTTCACGACGCCCACCACGCAGGTGCGGCTGGCCTGGAGCAAGACGCTGTCGTCGTTCTACCCGACCAACTCGGTGAACGGATCGACGCGGCTCAACCTGCTCGGCGGACGGCTGGGCGGCGACTACTCGATCAACTGGGACATCGAGCGCGACGTGGTCATCCAGCAGCGCGTCACCGCGTTCTACAACGCCCAGTGCTGCGGCATCATCCTCGAATACCAGCAGTACAACCCCGGCGGCTTCAGCGGCATCACGTATCCGCAAGACCGGCGCTTCAATCTCGGCTTCACCCTGGCCGGCATCGGCACCTTCTCGAATTTCTTCGGGAACATGGGCGGGAGAAGCTACTAACGTGGCCGCCGGCGCAGTGCTCGTCACCGGCGCGGCCGGCTTCGTCGGCCATCACCTGCTGCGCGCGCTGACGCCGTCCGGACCCGTGGTGGGCTGGCATCGACCCGGCACCAGCCACCCTGAGATGTCCGGCGTGACCTGGGCGGCGGTGGAACTGCTCGATCGTGCCGCCGTCGCGTCCGCGCTCGCCGCCGCGGCGCCCACGGGGATCTACCACCTGGCCGGGGTGGCGCACGTGGGCGACTCGTGGGCCCATGCCGAAGAGACGTTCGCCGGCAACGTCGTGGGCACGTCCAACCTCTTCGACGCCATGCACGCGTGCGGCCTGTCGTGCCGCGTGCTCGTCACCGGGTCGGCCACCATCTACCAGCCGTCCACCGACGCGCTGACCGAAGACTCGGCGATTGCGCCGAACACGCCCTACGGCACGAGCAAGCTGGCGCAAGAGATGGTGGCTCTGGCGGCGTGGCGCGATCACGGCATCCCTGCGCTCGTCACCCGATCGTTCAATCACATCGGCCCGCATCAGTCGCCCGCGTTCGCCGCGGCGGGCTTCGCGCACCAGCTCGCGCGCATCGAAGCCGGCCTGGCGCCGCCGGTGCTGTCGGTGGGCAATCTCGAGGCGCAGCGCGACATCAGCGACGTGCGCGACACGGTGCGCGCCTACGTGGCGCTGATGGCGTCGGGACGCGCCGGGCACAGCTACAACGTGTGCGCCGGCCGCACGATCGCCATCCGCCAGGTGCTCGACGGACTCGTGGCGCGGGTGTCGGTGCCGGTCACCGTGGCCACCGATCCCGCGCGCATGCGTCCGGCCGACACGCCAGTCGTGCTCGGCAGCCACGCCAAGCTCACGGCCGACACCGGCTGGGTGCCTGTGCTCACGCTCGACGACACGCTCGAAGCGCTGCTCGGCTACTGGCGCGGCGCAGGTACGAGCCAGCGGCGGCTGAGCAAGAGCCGGCGGGTCGGCTCGCGGGCGCGATTTGACAGAGCGAACATAAAGCGAAATAGTGCGACTGCATGGTTTCGCACCCCTCGCCCGACCTGTTCGGCGCGCCGGATGCCGCCCCCACCACCCGCGACATCGCCCGGCTCGTGAAGGCCGGCGGCGTGGCCGCGCTGCCCGACGCCGCCGAGCGTGCCGACCACGCCACCTACCAGGAGATTCGCTGCAAGTCGGCCCTGAACCGCGTGCACGGCATGCCCTTCAAGTGGACGCTCAATCCGTATCGCGGCTGTACGCACGGCTGCCACTACTGCTTCGCGCGCCGCTATCAGCATCAGCTCGAACTCGGCGAAGGTGACGACTTCGCCTCGGTGATCTTCGTGAAGGCCAACGTCGTGGAGGTGCTGCGGCGGGAACTGGCCGCGCCGCTCGTGGACCCGCGAGCAGGTGGCCCTCGGCACCGCCACCGACCCGTATCAGCCGATCGAAGGCACCTACGCGCTGACCCGCGGCAGCCTGATGGCGTGCCGCGATGCCGCCACGCCGGTGAGCATCGTGACCAAGGGACCGATGGTGGTGCGCGACCTCGATGTGCTGCAGGCCATTGCGGCCACGACCCGCTGCTCCGTCTATCTGAGCGTGCCGTCGCTCGACCACGACGCGTGGCGGCGGCTCGAGCCCGGCACGGCCTCACCGCTGCAGCGCCTGCGCGCGGTGCGCACGCTGGTGGATGGCGGCATCCAGTGCGGCGTGCTGATGGCGCCGCTCGTGCCCGGCATCACCACCAAGCGGACGCTGATCGAAGACACGGTGAAGGCCGCGGCCGACCACGGCGCGCGTCTCGATTGGCGCGATGGTGCTGCACCTCGAAGGCGGCACGCGCGCACACTTCATGCGCGTGCTGGCGGCCGAATACCCGCAGCTCGTGGCCGGCTACGAACGCCTCTTCACCGCGAAGTACGCGCCGCCGGCCTACACCGGCGAAGTCGGGCACATGGTGGGACTGCTCAAGGCGAAATACGGGGTGGCCACGCGCGCGCGCACGCCGGTCGACCCGCCGACGCGGCGCAGCCGCCGGCGGAATCCGCTCAAGCGTCGTTCGGCTGGGACCGCACGCCGGCCCGGAGTGCCCGAGCAACCGGCGCCTGACGGCTCGTGGTCAGGCGCGAGGGCGCGGCGGCAGCACGCCGTCGGGTGACAGCAGGCGCGCGATCAGGGCGGCGAGCAACGCGGTGCGCGGCATGAGCGGCGCCAGCTCCACGTGCTCGTGGAGAGCGTGCGCGCCGTCGCCCACAGCGCCCAGGCCGTCGAGCGTGGGCACGCCGAGCGCGGCCGTGAAGTTGCCGTCGGAGCCGCCGCCCGTGCCGCCCTCCTGCACCGTCTGCCCGAGGGATGCGGCGGCGGCCTGCGCGTGCGCATAGAGCGCGGCCACCCCGGCCGACCGCTCCATCGGCGGGCGCTCGAATCCGCCGGTGATGGCGAGCCGCGCCCCAGGCAGGATGGGCCGCAGCGCGCGAAAGGCGGCATCGACTCGCGCGGCGTCGTCGAGCGAGGGAGCGCGCACATCCACCACCGCATGCGCTGCTTCGGCCACCACGTTGGGCCGCGTGCCCCCGCTCACCACGCCTACGTTGACCGACACGCCGCGATCGAGGTCGTGCAGCGCCTCGAGCGCCAGAACGTGTCGCGCCAGCTCACGAATGGCGCTCACGCCCTTGCGCGGGTCGACGCCGGCGTGCGCCGACACGCCGGTGACGGCCAGGTGGTACTGCCCGATGCCCTTGCGGCTGGTCTTGAGCGGGCCGCCGGCCAGCGCCGGCTCGAGCACCAGCACCGCGTCGCTGGCGAGCGCCTCGGCCTCGATCAGCGCGCGCGAGGTATCGCTCCCGGTCTCTTCGTCGGAGGTCACGAGCATCGCGACGCGTCCGGCGCCGGGCCGCAGCGTCTCGAACACGGCGCGCGTGGCCAGCAGGCCCATGGCCACACCAACCTTCATGTCGAGTGTGCCCGGCCCCCAGAGCTTGCCGTCGCGCCGTACGAGGGGCATGCGCGCGATCTGGCCGTGTGGCCACACCGTGTCGACGTGGCCCACGAGCAGGATGCGCGGGCCGCCCTCGCCAATCTCCGCCACCGTGTGGTCGCCGGCGTCGGACCGCGCTTCGACGCGCACCCGCAGGCCCGCGGCCGAGGCTCGGGCGCGGAACTCGGCGCCGCAGCGATCGACGGCGGCTTTGTCGTCGGTGGGCGACTCGATCGACACCAGCGCGTCGATGACGTCGTGGAGCCAGGATTCGTGGGCCTGGCAGAACTGCTCGAGTGGCTGCGACATGCGGGTTCTATAATACGGGCATGGCTCAGCCCACGCGCCGCACCAGACTCGTCACGCTGCTGGCGGCCTGCGCCGGCGCAGTTGTCAGCGCGCAGACGCCGCAGCCGTTTCCGCAGCCGGGCCAGCCGGCTTCCTCGCCTCGCCAGGTTCCAGCGCAACGGCCGCCCGCCGTCGTCGCACCGGCGCCGGCACCAGCGGTGCCGGCCCAGACCGCAGCCACGCCTGGCACCGACGTGGCGCCGACCGAGGCACAGCTCGGATTCCCCATCTATCCCACGGCGGTCTACCTGCGCTCGTACGACGCGGGACGCGGCCAGCGCTACTACATCTACGGCGTGGGATCGCCGTTTGCGGAGATGGTGAACTACTACCGGAACGTGCTGAAGGAGAAGGGCAACCTCGTGTTCGAGGTGCCGCCGACCCATGTGTTCGAGATCGGCCGGTTCCGGGAGGAGACGATGGCGTTTCCGCCGGGCGTGACGGTGAAGGACTACACCTTCAGCGGCTCAGCGGGCTATCCGAATCCGCGGCCCGGACAGCAGCCCGAGCGTTTTCCGACGCTGATCCAGATCGTGCCGCCCCCGGCTGCGACGGCGCCAGGGCGCTAGCCGCAGCCAGGAGCGCGTGTCGGTGGCGCGTTACTGCCGCGGCGCGGCGGGACGCGCCGGGCTGATCATGATGTGCGCACCGGCGGTGCCGGGGTCCATCAGCCACGGCACGCCAGGCGCGGGCTTGGTGGGCAGTCCGGTGGAGGCGCCGGTGGCGTGGGGCACGTAGAGCACCCAGCGCGTGTAGGCATCGTCGACCTGTCCGGTCGCGGCGTCGAACGACTTGCCGGTCGTGACCGCCAGCGTGCGCGCTTCCTTCGGCATGGCGAGTTTGCCAGCGTCGATTTCCTTCCAACGCGTGCCGTCGCGCTCCTTGTCTTCGGTGATGCCCTGCGCCGTCAGCTCACGGCCGCGCGCCATGAACGGGTCGAGTTCCTTGTGGTAGCAGGCCACATTGAACCCCTCCACCTTCGGGTTGTCGGCCACGCACACCTGATCGTTGGTGCCCTCGCGCAACGTCACGATCTTGCCGGCCGCATCCCAGCCGAGCACCTTCGCGCCCGCGCGCCTGTCTTCAGGCGCCGCCTGCACGGCGCCGGCGATCTGCGTGGCGGGCGGCGGCACCTGCGCCGCGGTTTGCGCCGCAGCGGCCGAGGCCATCAGGAACAACACTCCAACCGTACAACCAGACACGTTCACGGGTCATCCTCCTGAGCCGGTGGCGTTCCGGCCGTCACGCGCCCATGCCGGACGCTGATGGAAAGTATATCGAGTAGTCAGCCCTTCGCGGCGACGTAGATTTCGCCCTGCTGGCGGAACTCGTCGCTCTTGTCGGCCATGCCCTGCGCCGCCTCGCGCCGCAGCTGCTGCGTGATCTCCATGCTGCAGAACTTGGGGCCGCACATCGAGCAGAAGTGCGCCACCTTGGCGCCGTGCGCCGGCAGCGTGGCGTCGTGATAGGCGCGCGCCGTCACCGGATCCATCGCCAGGTTGAACTGATCTTCCCAGCGGAACTCGAAGCGGGCCTTGCTGAGCGCGTCGTCCCACACCCGCGCGCGCGGATGCCCCTTGGCCAGGTCGGCGGCGTGCGCCGCGATCTTGTAGGCGATGACGCCGGCCTTCACGTCGTCCTTGTTGGGCAGGCCGAGGTGCTCCTTCGGCGTGACGTAGCAGAGCATGGCCGTGCCGTACCAGCCGATCATCGCCGCGCCGATCGCCGAGGTGATGTGGTCGTAGCCCGGCGCCACGTCGGTCGTGAGCGGGCCGAGCGTGTAGAACGGCGCCTCGTGGCACCACTCCAGCTGCTTCTCCATGTTCTCCTTGATGAGATGCATGGGCACGTGGCCGGGACCTTCGTTCATCACCTGCACGTCGTATTCCCACGCGATCGAGGTGAGCTCGCCCTGCGTCTTCAGCTCGGCGAACTGCGCTTCGTCGTTGGCATCGGCGATCGAGCCGGGCCGCAGGCCGTCGCCGAGCGAGAAGCTCACGTCGTAGGCGCGCATGATCTCGCAGATCTCGCGGAAGCGCGTGTAGAGGAAGCTCTCCTGGTGGTGCGCCAGGCACCACTTGGCCATGATCGAGCCGCCGCGCGACACGATCCCGGTCATGCGGTTGGTGGTCATCGGGATGTAGCGCAGCAACACGCCGGCATGCACTGTGAAGTAGTCCACGCCCTGCTCGGCCTGCTCGATGAGCGTGTCGCGATAGACCTCCCAGGTGAGGTCCTCGGGACGGCCGCCGACCTTCTCGAGCGCCTGGTAGATCGGCACGGTGCCGATCGGCACGGGCGA
Source organism: uncultured Acidobacteriota bacterium (assembly GCA_963814395.1). Classification (GTDB taxonomy): domain Bacteria; phylum Acidobacteriota; class Vicinamibacteria; order Vicinamibacterales; family UBA2999; genus CADEFD01. The sequence goes on along the minus strand of CAWFCS010000005.1, from coordinate 55,480 downwards.
GTTGCGCAGGATCCACTCGCGCGTCTCGTGGATGTTCTTGCCGGTCGAGAGATCCATCACCGTGTCGGCGCCCCAGAGCGTGGCCCAGCGCAGCTTCTCCACTTCCTCTTCGATCGACGACGACACGGCGGAGTTGCCGATGTTGGCGTTGATCTTCACCAGGAAGTTGCGGCCGATGATCATCGGCTCCAGCTCGGGGTGGTTGAGGTTGGCCGGGATGATGGCGCGGCCGCGCTTCACTTCATCGCGCACGAACTCGGCTGGCAAGCCCTCGCGCGCGGCGATGAACGCCATCTCGGGCGTGATCTCGCCGGCGCGCGCATAGGCGAGCTGGGTCGGCGACGCGGTGCCTTTTCGTGGCGGCCACCCAGGGCTCGCGCAGCTTCGGCAGGCCGACGCGCACGTCGGCCACGCGCGGACCGCTCGTGTCGTACAGCCGGATCGAGGGCTCGCCGCCCGACAGCCGCACCTCGCGCATCGGCACGCGCACCGGCACGACGCCGTGCGGGGTGGTCACCGCCGACTCGTCGTGCACGCGAAAGCTGTTGGGGTAGGCGTCGGCGTAGTCGCCGGACGCAGTGGTGGTACCTGGTGTGCTCATCTGCCGCTCTCCCTACGCCGGTTTCAACCGGATCAGGTTCCAAGGGTGCTGTCTCAATCTCGCCGAAGCGCGACCTGTCTCGCCGTAGCCGAAAGCGAAGGCGAAGGCGGCAGCGCGAAGGCGGATGCCCCTGGCGGACCTTCCGTTGGCACTATAGCAGACGGGGTCTGACCCCTATGGCACGGGTCTTGTGCCATAGGGGTCAGACCCCCCGACTTGGTCCCCCCGACTTGGTCCCGACTTGGTGCGACCTTCGCTGCCGCATTCGGGCGACGGGTCGCGTCGTGCTACTTGCCGACGCGGGCGAGTCCGGCCGAGGCGCGGTCCACGTGGGCGGCCAGTGCGCCGATGGCCTCGGCCACCTTGGTGACACCCTGGCGCGCTTCGTCCCACTGCCCTTCTTCCAGGCCCTCGCGGATCTGCGGCAGCGTCTTCACGCCGTAGCCAGTGTAGAAACCAGGGGCGTAGATCCGATGTTTGAACCAGTCGCGGCGCGGCAACCCGGCCTCGTTCCCGAGCCGGCGTTCGGATGAGAACACGAGCTGATTCACCACCTTGAGCGCCTCCTGCTGCACCTGCAGGGCGCGCGTCGAGGCACCGGGCACGGCCGCGTACGCCTTCTCGAAGCCGAGCGCCGAACGCGACAGCGCGCTCACCGCGCTCACGAGCGGCGCGAAGTCGACGGCCGGCGCGTCCTTCTTCCCGGCGTGCAGCTTCTGCACCTCGGCCACGTAGCGCGCCAGCGTGTCGCTCATGTCGGAGAAGCGGAACGGCAGCAGCGCTGCCTCCGACAGCCGCAGCAGCGCCGTGCCGGTCACCTGCGACAGCGTGCGCCCATAGACGAACTCGCCGTCGGAGAACTTGGTGTACCACTCGAACGAGTCGTAGACCGAGTGGTAGACGCCGCCCGGACTCTCGCCGCCGAAACCCAGGTTGAGCGAGGCGAGCGTGAGGTGCTGCAGGAACGGCGTGAAGTCCGAACCCGACCCGAGCGGGGCGATGCGAATCGACGGGTCCTTCTCGGCCTCGGCGCGTTCGGCTTCGGGCAGGCCGTCGATGGCCTTGCGCCGCGCCAGCTCCAGCACCGGCTTGCCGGTCTTGGGGTCGTTGACGTCACGCGCCACCTCGCTGATGAACTGCTGCAGCGAGTGCGAGCCGCCGGCGCCGAGCCAGCCCTTGCCGGTGCCGTCGCTGTTGATGTAGACCACCGCCTTGCTCTGCAGTTCGGTGGCGTGTTTCTCGGCCCATTCGGTCGAGCCGAGCAGGCCCCATTCCTCGCCGTCCCAGAGCGCCAGCACGATCGTGCGCTTGGGCTTCCAGCCGCTCTTCGCCAGCTCGCCCAGACCGCGGGCCGTCTCCATCAGCGCCGCGGCGCCGCTCACCGGGTCGTCGGCGCCGTTCACCCACGCGTCGTGGTGATTGCCGAAGATGATCCACTCGTCGGGGAAGGTCGAGCCCTCGATACGCACGATCACGTTGTAGAGCGGCCGGTTCTGCCAGTCGAAGGCCAGCTTGAGCCGCACTGCCGCCGGCCCCGGGCCGAGCCGGTAGGTGATGGGCAGCGCGCCGCGCCACGCTTCAGGCGCCACCGGGCCGCGCATGGCCGCGAGCAGCGGTTGCGCGTCGCCCCAGGAGATCGGCATGACCGGAATCTTCAGGATGGTCTTGGCCTCGCTGGGCGCGAGCTTCTTGCCGCCGCGCTCGGCGCCCCAGCCCGGCGTGAGCGGATCGCCGGTGTGCACCGGCATGTCCATCACGCTGCCGCGCTGCACGCCGGACTCCGGACGGTAGGGCCCGGCCGGGAAGACGTCGCCCTGGTAGAAGCCGTCGTCCTTGGGGTCGGAGTAGATCAGGCAGCCGATGGCGCCGTGTTCATACGCCACCTTTGGCTTGATGCCGCGCCAGCCGCCGCCGTAGCGCGCCAGCACGATCTTGCCCTTCACGCTCACCCCGGCCTTGGCCAGCTCGTCGTAGTCGGCGGGCATGCCGTAGTTGACGTAGACCACCTCGCCGGTCACTTCGCCGTCGCCCGAGTAGGCGTTGTAGGTCGGCGTCTGATCGGCGTCGAGCGAATCGGGATCCTGCGGCACGGGCGGTTCCTGAATCAGCATCGCGCGACCGGTCGGCTGCACCATCTCGAGCCGGCGCTGGGTCGGCCACGGCATGTAGGCCTCGAGCTCTTCGATCGACGCGTTCAGCCCGAACGACTTGAACTTCTCGAGCGCGTAGTCGGCCACCACCTTCGAGCCGGGCCGCCCGGCCACGTGTGGCTCGGCGGACATGGCCTTCATGTACTCACGCAGGCGGGCCGCGTCGGGCACGGCCCGGAAACGCTCCTCGAGGGCGCGCTGGGTCTGGAGCGCATCGCTGGCGAAGCCACGGATGGCGGGCGACTGGCCGGTCACCGTGAGCTGGGTGAGGCCGGCGGCAACGAGGGTGGACAACGCGAATTTCAGGGCACGAGACATCCGCCGAGGGTATCCGTCAGGGACCCGGCCGCGCAAGGCCGGTTGCGCACTTCCTTCAGCGCTTGTCGACGTAGGCTTCGCGGCGCTCGAAGAGCGCGAGGCGCGTCGCGATGTCCTTGGCCAGGGCGCCGTCGGCTTTGCCGAGCGCCTCGCGGGCCGCCTGCACCGCCTCCTCGAAGCGCCCACTGGCGGCGTAGGCCACGGCGAGCGTGTCGAGCACGCGCGGGTCGGCCCGGCCGGTGAGCTGGGCGGCGCGTTCGGCCAGCTGCGCCGGCCTCGAACGGCGCGCGCACGTCGCTCTCGGCGGCGGTGGCCAGCAGCCAGGCCGCGGACATCGCCGCCACGACCCAATCGGGCTTGAGTGCCGCGGCGCGGCGGAAGTGCGGCGCGGCGGCGCGCGCCCCGTCCATGCGCAGTGCCACATGGCCGAGATTGAAGTAGGCGTCGGCGTAGTCGGGCCGCAGGGCCAGGGCGCGCTGCAGTTCGCGTTCGGCGCGGGCCAGATCGCCACGCTTCCACAGCGCGGCGCCGAGGTTGTTGTGCGCCTCGGGCATCGCCGGGTCGGCCGCCACGGCGGCTTCGTAGCGGCGCACGGCGTCGTCGGGCCGGCCGAGCGCAAGCAGCGTATCGCCCAGGTTGTTCAGCGCGACGGCGTAGTCGGGTCTGATTGCGAGCGCCCGCTCGTAGCTGACAACTGCGTCAGCGAGCAGGCCTGCGGAGGTGAGCGCGGTGCCGAGGTTGTAGTGCGCGGCCGCGAGCGTGGGCCGCAAGGTGGCACTGGCGCGGAAATGACCGACGGCCACGGCGGGACGCCCGAGCAGCAGCGCGAGCACGCCCGCGTCGTCGTGCAGCTCGACGTCGTCGGGATTCGACAGCAGCATGGTGTCGAGTCCAATCAGATCCTCGGAAGTCATCTTGGTCTGCACCTCGCTGCCGAGGCGCGCGCGGTCTTCCGGCGACTCGGTGGCGAGCTGGAACCACAGGTCGCCCATCTCGTCGACCGAGCGCTGCCCCCAGCGCACGCGCGCGGGCGGCATTTGCGGATTCCGCGGGTTGGTCGGCGCGTTGTCGTAGACGTAGCGCATCGCCAGTGTGGTGCCGCGCGGCAGCCGGATCGGCTCGGTGTAGCGGTAGACGTGCTGCCACCGGAAATCCCACGCGCCGATGTGGATGAGCGTGCGCGTGGTGCCGTCGGGGAAGGTGGCGGTGCCGGTGACGTCGACCGCCCGGTAGTGCGCGTGCGGTTGCACGGCGAGCAGCGTGGTGTCGACCGGGAGCGTGTAGCGGTCGGCCACGACGTAGCGGCCATCCCCAGGCGCGATGTCGATGCCCTGCGATCCGAGCCGCAGAATCGACGGGGTGCGCGTCGGCGGTCGATCGCCGAAATAGAAGCCGATGGTGGGCCGCACGCCTTCTGGTTTGCCGCTCGGCTGCATGTGGAGCTGCACCACCAGGTCGGTGCCCGGGTCGAGCCGCCACGCCAGGTCGCCGTCGACGAGCGGCGCGATTTGCCCCGGCGTCCAACCCAGGAAGTGTCCGTCGGGATATTCGGCCGAGCGCGCCATCAGGCCGTCGTAACCCGGCGCGGGGTCGGCCTCGTCGAGCCGGCGCGAGCCGTTGGTGCGATCGATGCGGATGTTGGCGTGGTGCACGACCTGGGCGTTGCCGGGATGGAACTCGATGCCGCGCACGTAGCGGGTCGCGCTCACCGGCAAGGGCACCGCGAAGATGCGGAATACGTCGCTCGGCTCGCCCGGCAAGGTGTAGCCGGGCGGCAAGGTCACCACGAGATCCGGCTGGCCGAGATACCAGCCCTGAGGCCATTGCGGCGGCACCGGCGCGCTGCCGGGGCCCTCGACGGGCGCTTTGGCCCACGCGGCGAAGGCCGCGACGTCAGAAGGCGTGAGACGCGGTTGCGCGACGAACTCTCCGGGATGGCCGTCGGCCTTCCACGGCGGCATGAAGCCGCTGGCCGTCACGGCGGCGAGCTGCCCGGCCCGGCGGCGGGCGTCGTCGAAGGTCACCAGGTTGAACGGCCCGGCACCGCCGCCGTGATGGCACTGCGCGCAGCGCGCATGCAGCAACGGCGCGATGTGCTGATTGAAGGTCACGGACGTTGCGGGCGTTGCGGGCTCCCCCGATACGGGGCGCATCGCCGAGCCGGTCTGCGCTTCGGCCAGGCCCGCCGTGAGACCCGCCAGCACCAGGGCCAACGCGCCGGTGACCCGCCACGCCTGCGCGATCTGGGGGGTCATGGCTCGTGACGCACGATGGCACACCCCACGGCGTGCGTCCGGGCCACGGGGGCGGGCCGGCCGGCCGTGACGGCGGCGAGCGCATCGGCGAGATCGTGCGAGGTGGCTACGGGCCGGTCCACGCCGAAATCGAGATAACGGTCGTCGATGCGCCCGCGATACGCGAGCGCGCCTGTACGGTCGAACACCGCCACCTCGGGCGTCACGGTGGCTCCGGCGCGATCGGCCAGCACACCGCCGGGATCGAGAGCCACCGGCAGGCCGTAATCGAACGCTGTCGCGTGCGCCCGGGCGCCCGCCGGCGATTCGTCGCGGTTGGCGTAGACCAGCCAGACACGCACACCGAGGCCGGCGTAGCGCGCGGCCAGGCGGCGCACCTCGGGCGCGTAGCGGTTCGAGATGGGACAGTCCACGGCTGTGAAGAGCAGCACGGTGGCGGGCGCAGACGCCCTGAGCGGGGCCACGGGTTCGCCGTCGAGACCAGTGACGGCCGAGGGTTGCGCCCACGCTGGGCCTCGGAACAGCCCCAGAATGGCAACGACTAGCGCCAGCGACCGCCCCATGGCCCGTGCCCGCATGAGGTCGAGTATAGCCCCGCCAGCGGTCTCGCCGGCGGTCGGGAAGAGCCGCGTAGGGCCCGTCAAAAAATGAAACGGGCGGACCCGAAGGCCCGCCCGTTTCGCCGTTCGTCGTCAGAGCCGAGCACCGGGTCCCGTCCTTCGACTTCGCTCAGGACGCTCTGAGCCTACCGAAGGGCGAGACCCGAGCCCCGCCCCTGTCTACCAGCTCGACTCGATCGCGAACCGAATCAGGCGGCCCTGCAGGATGGTCGCCGGCTGCAGGTAGGTGGCGGTGCCGAACTGCGCCGTCGTGATGCTCGACCAGCGGTCGGAGTTGGTCGCGTTGAAGACGTCGACCTTGGGAAGAATCCGGATACCCCGCACGTTGACGACCTTGCTCAGCGACAGATCGAGCTGGTTGATGCGCGGCATGTACTCGGATTCTGGTGCCGCAAGCGGCACGTTCAGGGTGGCAGTGTTCAGGTTCGGAATAACCAACTCTCCGGGGCGGCACGGCGCCGCGCAGTTGGTGGCGTAACGCGTTGTGCGCGACACCTGCCAGAACGTGCCCTGGCCTTGCGGCTGGGCCAAGCCCGTGCCGAAGGTGAACACGCCGTAGGGAATGGCCGCCGTGCCGACGACGTAGCCATTGAGGCTCTGGAACGCGGCGCTGGCCGTGACGCCCCAGAAGGGCAGCGGGTAGACCGCAGACAGCTTGAACTGCTTCTGCCACGGAATGCCGTTGTCCCACTGATTGCAGTAGACCGAGAAGTTCGGGTCGGTGCCGGCGCTGCAGGTATCGGCCAGCGTGCGCTCGAGGTTGAAGCCGCCGAACACGCGGGCGCCACGCGGCAGTCGCGCGTTGAAACCGAGTTCGAAGCCGTTGTAGTGGCGCTTGATGTCCGGGTCGCTGTCGTCGACGTTCTGCACCGCCGACACGAATTCCGGCTTCACGTTGTATGCCGTGACGACACGGCCGTCGAGCGGGCTGACGACATCCACCGCCGTGTAGCTGTCGCGGTTACGCAGCACGTTGTTGCGCTCCGTGATGTCGAAGAAGCGGTTGTGATACCACTCACCCGTGAGGGTGAGGCGGTTGAACAGCTCCTGGGTCACGCCCAGATTGAACGCGTACTGGCCGGGACGCTGAATGTCGTCGTCGGGAGTCGCCAGGGCGCGCACGCCGAAGTTGGCGGGCAGCTGTCCGAGGTTGATCTCGCAGCCTGGGGTCAGATACACGCACCCGCGTTCGCCCTGCGCGATGTCGTCGCCGTTGAGATCCTGCCAGGCGATGTTCGCGGTGGTCAGCGCAGTGGGGCTGTAGAGTTGGCCGAAGCCGGTGGTCTGCGCCGTCATGAACCGGTTGAAGCCGGTGCGGATGGCGGTCTTGCCGTTGCCGAAGATGTCCCAGACGACCGAGGTGCGCGGCGAAAAATCCGTCCACGTCGGCACGGAGATGTCGCCGTACGCCGCCGAGTTGGCGAAGCGGCCAACCTGGGCATCCTGGCCCACGATGCTCTGCGCCACGCGGTCGTAGCGAATGCCGTAGTTCAGGGTGAAGTTGTTCCAGCGCCACGAGTCCTGGGCGTAGACCGCGAACTGGCCGTCCATGTTCTCCTGCACCTCGAGCGGTGTGTTGAGCACCGTCACCTGCAGCGGCACGCCGGCCTGGTAGGTCTGGTAGAGGTCGCCATTGGCGTTGTTGTAACGGCGGTAGATGCCCCAGCCGTAGAGCACTCCGACCTTGACGGTGTGCGATCCGGTCACGCGCGACAGTGCCGTCGAGACCGTGTAGCGGTCGGGGTAGTTGCCGAGCTGTGCCGACGAGGCGTTCCACAGGAAGCCCGTGCTCGTGTCGTTCTTGCGCACGTTGCGATACCACTCAGGGGTGCCACGCTCGGCGAAGATGCCCGGCTGGTAGAGGTTGTCGTAGCGCTCGCGGTTGAACGAGAACCCGGTTTCGAGCAGCAGGCTCGACGACAGCGTCGAGGTCCACTTGGCCGAACCGGTCGCGAAGATCGGCGTGTTCCACACGACCGACGCCGTGCGCGGGTCGGTGGCGTTGCCCATGGCCCCAGCCCGCAGACGCAGGGCGCGGTCGTAGTAGACGGCGAACTTGTTGCGCTGCGAGGCCTGCCACGTGAGACGCAGGATCGGGTTGTCCATCTTCTCGGGCGAGATGCCCTGCTCGCAGTTGGCTGCGCCCGACAGACATTGCGCGAATGCCTGCGGCGCCGGCACGTTGGTCGGCAGGTTGAAGGTGTTGGCAATCGGCTTGTCGTAGCGGGCCTTGCGGTAGGCACCGAAGAACCACAGCTTGTCCTTCAGGATCGGTCCGCCCTGCTCGATGTTGAACTCGAAGAAGTTCGCCACCTTGTCGACGGCGCGGATGTTGAACGCCTTCAGCTCGTCGCTGAGGTTGTCGCCCTGGAGGTCGGCCGGGCTCTTGGCGTACTTGATGCCGCCAGAGAAGCGGTTGCCGCCGTCCTTGGGCACGAGGTTCAGGCTCACGCCGCCAGTCATGGTCTCGGCATTGCCGCCCGAGGTCATGTACACGGCTTCCTGCGTCATCGCTTCGTTGTGATACGCGTTCACGGCGCCGTCGCCCATGAGCCCGTTGGTCATCAGGCCGTCGACCATCACGACGGTCTGGGCCGAACCAGTGCCGCGCACGAAGAAGTAGGTCTGCTGCATGGCGCGCGAACCACCCACGTCGGGCTGGTTGAACGTCACGCCGGGCACGAGCTGGCCCAGGCCCTGGATGGTGCGCGCCGTGGGCACGGCGTCGAGTACGTCGCGCGACAGCACCTGCTGCTTGACGTTGCTCTGCACGTCGACGAGCGGCGACTGCCCGGACACCGTGACGGATTCTTGCAGCGTGCCCACCTTGAGGTCGGCGTTGATGGTGGCCACGAAGTTCGAGGGCAGCTCGACCTCGCGCTTGATCACGTTGAAGCCCTGCAGCGTGAACGTCAGCAGGTACTTGCCGGGCCGCAGGTCGATCATGCGGTAGGCGCCGTTTTCGTCGGTGACGGCGGAACGCACCTTCTCGATCAGCGCGTCACTGGCGGCTTCCACGCTCACACCGGGCATCACCGCGCCCGATTCGTCTTTCACGACACCGCTGATGGCGCTCTGCGCGTAGGCGGGCGACGACAGGATGCCGGCCCCCACCAACGCAAGGCATAGCGCGAGCGCCAGCCTGGTTGTACTCGACATGCTTCAGACCTCCAAGAGTAAGAGCGGGCCACGCCTGAGCGGCGCGACAACGACAGCGTAGTGGCCCGCGCACCCGAAAGGCTACAAGTGTGACGGGCGCGAGTCAACGAGATTAGATGGAAAACATCAATAAAAATGGGCCTCTCATGCGCGTGAACACTCGTTCGCATCGCTGAATGGCATCGACATCAGAAGACAATTCGACGGCTTGGAGAAATGTCCGTTTCGAAAAACAAAAAGCCGGTCGGCACTGATGCCAACCGGCTCTACAGCAGGGCTGCGAAGGTGTAACGGGTGCGCTCTACTTGATCGTGACCTTCACGTAGGCGTTGGTCCAGCAGCACTGGAAACCGCCGCCGCCTTCACCCGAGTTGTCGTTGGCCTGGGCGCGCAGCATGTACTCGCCGGGCGCCGAGAACGTGGCGGTCGTGGTCGACTTGCCGTTGGCCTCGATCTTCGGACGGGCTTCCGAGAACGTGACGGTGCCCGGACCGCGATGTTTGTGCCACGACTGCACGAGGCGCGGGACGCGCGAGACCACGTTCGGGTTGGCGCCCTCTTCCTCATGCATGTCGTCGCTGGTGAAGACCTCGAGCGTCACCGGCTGTCCGACCGCGCCCGTCAACTGCTGCGCCACTTCCACCGGCGGGCCGGTGAAGGCCTTGCCCGTGGGCGAGAACTTGACCACCGGCGGCAGGTTGCCTTCGGCGGCGTCCTTGAACGGCTCGATCTGGTAGTCCTTGATCAGGCCCACCGGCACCGAGGCGGTCTTGCCGTTGGCCACGATGGTCCAGGTGTAGCGCTTCTCGGATCCGAAGTCCTTCGGCACCTTGATCGCGAACACGCCCCAGCCGCGGCGCAGCTGGAAGTAGGTCGGCTGTCCCAGGTCGGGACCACCGGGCTCGACCCGATTGTTCGGACCCACCGGGATATCGAGCGTCTGCTTCTGGTTACGGTTGAAGTAACCGAGCAGCAGGTTGTAGCTGCCGTCGGCATTCTGATACCAGCCCTCGAAGGCCGGATAGATCGCCTGGCCACTGTCCTTGAGGGCGTCCATCGGCAACTGCCGGCCCTCGAGTGTGGTCAGCGCCAGACCGAGCACGACCGCCAGCACGGCCGCGGGAGAGAACCGTCGAACCAGGGAAACCAAGCGGGTCATTGAGCCTTGCTCCATGAAAAGCAACGGGGGTGCCGCCATTTCGACAGCACCCCCGATGATCGTGACATCTACACGAGCGATCCGCGTTCCGCGCCTACTGCTGCTGGCGCTCCGAGGTGGTCGCCGTCTTGGCCTTGCGCTTGTCGACTTCGACCTTGAAGTCGGCGTCGTCCATGTAGGTGATGTTCACCCACGCGTGCGCCATCTCGTCGACCGTGCGGTCGCCCCAGCCCACCCACTGATTCGGGTCGGGATTGTTCTTGTTGGCGGCGGTGTTGTCGTGCCATGACGTGATGCGCAGGATGGTGCCCTTGGGCAGCAGCGGCGCCGCATCGTCGGTGTAGACGTAGTTGGTGTGCCAGTTGAAGCTGTAGTCGCTCACCTGGCTGAGCATCTGCACCTGCCCGGAGGGCAGGATGGCTTCCATCGACATGGCCTTGCCGCGCAGGTGCATGTGGGGCTGGAAGTTCTCGACGCGACCGGCCTTCTTCATGACGTGGAAGTTCTGCGACACGTTCAAGGAGTTGGGCGCGATGTCGAGGGCGCGGTTGCCACCCGTGATGCCGCTGAAGAGCGCCAGCGTCTGGCGGAACTTCGGCTCCTGGCCCTTCGGGTAGAAGTAGATGCCGAGTTCGACCGAGTCGGTGATGTCCTCACCCACGGCGTGGTAGTGGATGTCCCACACGATCTTCGAGCCGGGCATCATGAGCTTGCCCGAGTTCTCGCGCATGATCTCGCCCTGCTTGCCCACGGCCCATTCCATGAAGAGGCCCGGGCCCGGGTCGTCGCCGCCGGGGGCGATCGAGGCGCCCGTGTCGCCGTCGTTCTGCTGCAGACGCGCCAGCGCGTGGTGGGTGATCTTGCGGCCGTTCTTGGTGCCCGGGCGCATCTCGATGGCGCGCACCCAGCGGGCCTCGGTCAGGCCGGTCGCGATGACGGGCTTGTACCAGGCGTCCATCGCGTTGCCCTTCTGCGTGTAGGCGGGCGAGGTCACGATGAGGTCGGGCTTGCCGTACATCTTCTCGAAGTTCCAGACGTCCTCGTTCGGCCACTCGACCGGCTTCGGCATGTCCTTCATGTCGCCCTTGGGCGCGCCCGCGGCGACCCACTTCACGACCGTGTCGATCTCGGCGTCGGTCATCGAGCGATCGTTCTCGAAGTGCTGGATGCCCAGGCTCTTGTCGATGTGCCAGGGCGGCATCTGCCGGGTCTGCACGCGGTCGCGAATCGAACGCGCCCACGGCCGGCTCTGCTCATAAGTCACGAGCGACATCGGCGCGATGGAATCGGGCCGATGGCACGACTCGCACTTCGCCTGGAAAATCGGCGCGACGTCCTTGGTGAACGTCGGGGCGTTCGCGGTGGTTTGCGCGAACGAAGGCACAGCCATCGATGCTGTCAATGCGAACGCGCCCACGAACAGGCCGCGAGTCTGACCGTAATTCATCAGTCGGTCCTCCAAGAGTCGGGTAGGGATAGCTAGGGCCGGGATTTTACTCATATATCGGCAACAAACGCCAGCCCACACATATTCTGCTACGAATCGCCCGGCCAGGACGGACAATCGGGTGGCGGCCGGCCACCTCGGCCTGGGCGAAACTCAGCCGAGTTTGCGCAGAATCAGGCACTTCAGGTAGCGGGTCTCGGGCACGCCGAGCAGCACCGGATGGTCGCGTGCCTGGGTGCGCTGCTCCACGATCGACACCTGGCACCCGGCATCCGAGGCCGCCGCGTGCACCACCTCGGCAAAGGTCAGGTCGTCCACGTGGTGCGAGCAGGTGCAGGTCACGAGCACGCCGTTCGGCTCGAGCAGGCGCAGCGCGCGCAGGTTGATTTCCTTGTAGCCGGCCAGCGCCTTCTCGAGCGCCGCCTTGTTCTTGGCGAACGCCGGCGGGTCCAGCACGACCGTGTCGTATTTCGCCCCGGCCTTCTCCAGCCGCCGCATCTCGTCGAAGGCGTTGGCCTCGCGCGCCTGCACCTGGGGCAGGTGGTTGCGCGCGGCATTGGCGCGAATGTGCTCGACGGCGTCGGCCGAGGCATCGAGCGCCTCGACGCTGCTGCAGGCCGGGGCCATGGCCAGGGCGAACCCGCCGTGGTAGCTGAAGGCGTCGAGCAGGCGGCCGCGCGCATAGGTGGCGGCGGCGGCGTGATTCTCGCGCTGGTCGAGGAAGAGCCCGGTCTTCTGTCCGTGGCGCACGTCCACGTCGTATTCGATCGGGCCCTCGTGCACCGCCACGAGGTCGGGCACCTCGCCGTGCACCACCGAGACGCGCGACTCGAGCCCCTCGAGCTGGCGCACCCGCGGGTCGTTGCGCTCGAGCACGCCCTGCGCGCCGGTGAGCTCGACCAGCCAGCGCGTGAGATCGGGCAGGAGCTTGTCGGACGCCTGCGACAACGTCTGGATCACCAGCACGTCGCCGTAGCGGTCGACGATGATCGAGGGCAACAGATCGGCCTCGCCGTGCACCAGACGCCGCGCCGAGGCGTCGATCCCGAGGGTGTCACGGAAGGCGATGGCCGCCGCGAGCCGGCCGCGCCAGAAGCCGGCGTCGATCGGCCGGTCGTCGCGGGTCAGCATGCGCAGCGCGATCTGCGATTGGTCGCTGAACATGGCATGGCCGAGCGGACGATCGCGCGCGCCGCGCACGATCACGATATCGCCGGCCTCGGCGTTTCCCGCGGCGACATCCGACCGGTAGATCCACGGGTGGCCGTGACGGAGACGGGTTTCTCCGCGGGGAGAGATTTGGACATCGGACACAGGTAACAGAGTAGCGGCATTTGGTGATGTGGTGATCTGGTGATCTGGAAGCGACGAGATCTCGTGAACGGTGGGCCGAGGATGTACAATCGGCGCCATGTTGGTGGCCCTTGGTGCCGATCACGCGGGCTTCGAGCTGAAGGAAGCGCTCAAGCCCATGCTCGACGCGCGCGGCGTGCGCTGGCACGACTTCGGCACCACCGCCACCACCTCGGTCGACTATCCCGACTACGCGCTGGCCGTGGCTGACGCCGTGGCCGGGGGCACGGCCGATCGCGGCATCCTCGTGTGCGGCAGCGGCGTGGGCATGGCCATTGCCGCCAACAAGGTGGCCGGCATCCGGGCGGCGTCGATTCTCGACACCGACGAAGGCCGTCTCGCCCGGGAACACAACGACATCAACGTGCTCGCGCTTGGCGCGCGGCGCACCACCTCGTTCGAGGCCGAGGCCATCGTCGGCGCGTTCCTCGACACGCCGTTTGGCGGCGGACGCCACCTGCAGCGTGTGCAGAAGATCCAGCAGATCGAGTCGCGCGTCCGAGGCGGCGATCCGTCCTAGCCGGCCCGCGCGGCGCATCCAGGCACCCATGAGCGATACCTTCGACCAGGCCATGTTCCGGCGTCCGCTCGCCGACGCCGATCCCGAGGTGGCCGCGGCCATCGCCCACGAAGAGCGCCGGCAGGAGACCGGACTCGAGCTGATCGCGTCGGAGAACTTCGTGAGCGTGGCGGTGCTCGAAGCCGCCGGCTCGGTGCTCACGAACAAGTACGCCGAGGGCTACCCCGGCAAGCGCTACTACGGCGGCTGCGAGTACGTCGACGTGGTCGAGACGCTGGCCATCGAGCGCGCGAAGGCGCTGTTCGGCGCCGAGCACGCCAACGTGCAGCCGCACTCGGGCGCGCAGGCCAACATGGCCGTGCTGCTCGCCGCGCTGAAGCCCGGCGACACCATCCTGGGCATGAACCTGGCGCACGGCGGCCACCTCACCCACGGCCACCCGCTCAACTTCTCGGGCAAGTACTTCAACATCGTGCCCTACGGCGTGCGCCAGAGCGATGAACGGATCGACTACGACGAGGTGGCGCGCCTGGCCGCCGAACACAAGCCCAAGCTGCTCATCGCCGGCGCCAGCGCCTACGCGCGCGTCATCGACTTCGCGCGCATGGGCGAGATCGCCCGCAGCGCCGGCGCGCTCTTCATGGTGGACATGGCGCACATCGCCGGCCTGGTCGCCACCGGCCTGCATCCGAGCCCGGTGCCGCACGCCGACTTCGTCACGACCACCACGCACAAGACCCTGCGCGGCCCGCGCGCCGGGCTCATCCTGTGCCGCCAGGCCCACGCCAAGGACATCGACCGCGCGGTCTTCCCGGGCGTGCAGGGCGGCCCGCTCATGCACATCATCGCGGCCAAGGCGGTGTGCTTCAAGCAGGCCGCCGCGCCGGCCTTCGTCGATTACCAGCGGCACGTCGTGGCCAATGCCGCGGCCCTCGCCGCCGGCCTGTCGAGCGCCGGCTTCCGCGTGGTGAGCGGCGGCACCGACAACCACCTGGTGCTCGTGGACGTGTTCTCGAAGGGCCTCACCGGCAAGGTGGCCGAGGCGGCGCTCGGCCGCGCCGCCATCACCGTGAACAAGAACGCCATTCCGTTCGACACCAATCCGCCGATGGTGGCGAGCGGCGTGCGCCTGGGCACGCCGGCGGTGACCACGCGCGGCATGCGGGCCACGGACATGGGCACCATTGCGGCGCTCATCGCGCGCGTGCTCGCGGCGCCCGACGACCAGGCCGTAGCCGCGGCCGTGAAGGCCGAAGTCGAGCAGCTGTGCCAGACGTTCCCGCTCTACCAGGCACCGGCCGGCTCGTAGACGCGGTCGCCCGCGCCTTCGCCGACGATGGGCCGCTCGCCCGCGCGCTGCCGCACTACGAGCCGCGCGACGGGCAGCGCCGCATGGCGGCTGCCATGGCGGCGATCCTCGAAGACGGCGGCGTGCTGCTGGCCGAGGCCGGCACGGGCACCGGCAAGACCATGGCCTACCTGGTGCCGGCCATCCTGAGCGGGCACCGCGTGCTCGTCTCCACCGGCACCAAGAACCTGCAGGAGCAGATCTACGGCAAGGACGTGCCGGTGCTGCGCGAGGCGCTCGGGCGTGCCGTTCACGGCCACCTGCATGAAGGGCCGCGCCAACTACCTGTGCCTGCATCGCTTCGAGGAGTACAAGTCGCGGCAGGGCGTGCGCGGCGCGCGCCTCTCGTCCGACGACGCCATCTTCCTGCCGGTCATCGAACACTGGCTGCCCGGCACCGACACCGGCGACCGCGCCGAACTCGCCGAGCTGCCCGAGGACCTGGCGCTGTGGCACGAGGTGTCGGCCACGGCCGAGACCTGCCTCGGCTCCGATTGCCCGCGCTTCAGCGAGTGCTACGTCACGCGCATGCGCCAGCGCGCCGCCGAGAGCGACGTGGTGATCGTGAATCACCACCTGCTGTGCGCCGACGCCGCGGTGCGTGAGAGCGCCTACGGCGAGGTGATTCCCGCGTGCGGACAGCTCGTGGTCGACGAAGCGCATCAGCTCGAGGACGTGGCCACGCAGTACTTCGGCAAGGCCGTGAGCAATCACCGGCTCGACGACCTGGCGCGCGACGCCGAGGGCGCGATGGGCCGGGGCCGGCCGGCCGATCCCCGCGTGCAGGATGCCCGGCGCGGCGTGATGCGGGTGGTCGACCACGGCCGCGCCTTCTTCAGCGCGCTGGCGCTCGCCCGCATGGGCCGCGGCGACGACCGGCTGCGCGCTGACGCCCGAGTGGTTCGCCGAACATGTGGCGACCGGCCTCGACCTGGCCGGCGCGCTCGACGGCCTGCAGGCGGCGCTGATGCTGGTGGCGGCGGCGCCGCCGGACGCAGGCGAACCGGCCCCGCCGGGCGAGGACGTGGCCACGGTGGCCCGGCGCGCCGGCGACCTCGCGGCGGAGCTGCGTTTCCTGCTCGCGGCCGTCCGATCCCGGCTACGTCTACTTCCTCGAGGTGCGCGGCCGCAGCGTGCAACTGCGCGCCTCGCCCATCGACGTGTCGCGCATCGTGCGCGATCTCGTGTCGGGCCAGCGTCGCTCCACGCTCATCACCTCGGCCACGCTCAGCGTCGACGGCGGCTTCGCCTACATCAAGGAGCGGCTCGGGCTCGAGGACGCCGACGCCATCGCGGTGCCGTCCGAATTCGACTACCGCACGCAGACCCTGCTCTACCTGCCGCGCCGCATGCCGTTGCCGCGCGAGGAACGCTACGCCGAAGCCGTGGCGTGGGAGGCCGGCCAGCTGCTGCGCTGCTCGCGCGGGCGCGCGTTCGTGCTGTTCACGAGCTACGCCACGATGCGCGCGGTCGTCGGCCTGCTCGAACACGAGCTCGAGTATCCCGTGCTCGTGCAGGGCACGGCGCCCCGCTCGGTGCTGCTCGACGAGTTCCGGCGCACGCCCCACGCGGTGCTGTTCGCCACGTCGTCGTTCTGGCAGGGCGTGGACGTGCAGGGCGATCAACTGAGCGCGGTCATCATCGACAAGCTGCCGTTCGTGTCGCCGGGCGACCCGATCGTGGCGGCGCGGATCGAGGCCCTGGCGGCGCGCGGCGCCAGCGCCTTCGACGAGTATCAGGTGCCGCTCGCCATCCTGGCGCTGCTGCAGGGACTCGGCCGCCTCATCCGCCATCGCAACGACCGCGGCGTGCTGGCCATCCTCGACCCGCGCGTGCGCACGATGGGCTACGGCCGGCGCTTCCTGGCGGCTCGCTGCCGCCGGCGCCGGTCACCTACGACATGGAGCACGTCCGGCGCTTCTTCGCGTGAGGCGACGGATACACTTCGGCCGTGCTGTCGCCCGGGCTCGATGCGCCGCCGAATCCTGGCGGCCGCCGTCGTGCTCCTGCTCCTGACCGCGGCCGTGCTGCTCGCGCCCGCGGCTGTTCACGCCCGGGCTCGTCAGCTGGTCCTACGCCAACCCCACTGGCACCGGCGCGCCGAGCCTGGTCGCGCTGGGCGAACCCGCCGCGGACGACTGGGTGGCCGCGCACGCGCCGCGCTTCGGCGAGCGGCCGTTCAGCGTGCTCTGGGAAGGCTGGCTGGCCATCGCCGAGGCCGGCACCTACGAGTTCGTCACCGCGTCGGACGACGGCTCGTGGCTGCTCGTCGATGGCACGATGGTGGTCGACAACGGCGGTGAACACCCCGTGCTCGAGCGGCGCGGCACGCGTTGCCCTCACGCCCGGGCTGCACCACCTGCGCGTCGGCTACATGCAGTTGCGCGGCGGCGCGGAGCTGCGCGTGTGGATGGGTCGCGACGGCCAGCCGCCCGCTCCGCTGTCACGGGCCGACCTGTTCCCCACCCGCCTGGCCCACGCCCTCCAGCCGCGTCCGGCGTGGCTGCATACGGCCGTGCCGTCGGGCTACCTGCTGGCCACCGCGTGGTCGAGCGTGCTGATCCTGAGTGTGGTGGCCGGATTGGTGCTCATCGTCCGCCGTCACGCCGTCCACCACGCCGCCGACCCTGCGGGCAACGCCTGGCTGTGGACACTGCTCGCGCTCTCGGCCGGCCTGATCGCGTGGCAGGTCACCTACGGCCTGCCGGTGGGGTGGGAGCTCGACGAGCTCAACGCGGGAGACGCGCTCGAAGGGCTGCACCAGCGCTTCTCGCACGGGTGGCACGGCCTCTACTCGCCCATCTACTACTACGTGCTCGGCGCACTGAGCCTGCCCTTCATGCTCACCGCAGCGGCCGGCGCGGGCGACGCGTGGAGTCCGCAGGCCGTGCTGACCCAGGCCGCTGCTCTATCGCGCCTCGGCCATGTTGTGCGGCCTTGCCGCGGTCTATCTGGCCTACCGCTGCGGCAGCGAAGCCTTCGGGAGCCGGCGCTCGGGTCTGTGGGCCGGTCTGATGGCGGCAGCCGATGCCCGAATCTCGTCATGCTCGCCAAGCTGGCCAAGCCCGACATGCCCTACGTGGCGGCGTTCATGGCCATGATGCTGGCCTACCTGAAGTGCCTTCGCGATCCCAGCCCGTCACGCTACGGCGCCTTCGCCCTGGCCGGCATGGTCGCGATCTGCATCAAGGACCAGGCCTACGGCCTGATTGTGCTGCCGGCCGTGCACCTGGTCTGGCTGCGCTGGCGACAGCACCGCGGCACGCTCGTGACGCGCGCTGCCGCCCTGCTGCGCGACCGCTCGCTCGCCCGCGCGGCGGCCGTCTCGCTCGGCACCTTTGCCGTGGCCCACAACCTCGTCTTCAACTGGGCGGGATTCCGCCAGCACCTGAACCTCGTGCTCGTCGGCGGCGGCGGCACGGCGTTCCGGATGTACGACGGCACGATCGACGGCCACGCCGCGATGCTGGCCGACGCGCTGGGCCTCGTACCCTGGATGATCGGCTGGGGCGCCACGGCCATGGCCGTGCTGGGCGTGGCGGCGGCGTGGCGCACACGCCGCCATGCGGTCGTGGCACTGCTCCTGCCGGTCGTGTCCTACTACCTGTGTTTCATCGCGGTGATCCGCTACCAGTACGACCGCTTCTACCTGGCCCCGGCGCTGCTGCTCGCAATCTGCGCCGGCCACGGCCTGGCCTGGCTGTGGCAGCGGCCGGGGCGCTGGCCGCGCGCTGTGACGCTCGCGATTGCGGCCTACACCCTGGCGCGCGGGGCGTCAGTGGACCTGCTGATGATGCGCGATTCCCGCGTGGCGGCGGAAGCCTGGCTGGCCGCGCACGTCAGCGACCGCGTCACCGTGGGCGCGCTCGGTCCAGCGGCCTACCTGCCGCGGCCGGGGAACCTGCGGTTCCTGCCGATTGGCCCCCACTGGGACGTGATGGAGATCGTGGCGCCCGAGTTCCTCGTCATGAATGCCGAGCACGCCCAGCGCGAGCGCGACGCGGCGTTCTACCAGCCGCTGCTCGACGGCACGCACGAGGTCTACCGGCCGGTGGCCCGCTTCAAGTCACCGCCCGGGCTGGCCGTGTTGGCGTGGCACCCCGTGTTCCAGAATGGCCGCGAGGATCCGCTCACGAATCTCGACAAGATCAACCCTGAGATCGTGATTTTCGAACGGCGCCCCGCGCTACACTGATCCCAGGAGGCCGCTACACGCCATGACTCATTGCACTCTGTCCCGAGTCCTTGCCACCGCCCTCGCCGTGACGCTGGCCGTGGCCGCACCCGCGCTGGCCCAGACCGGGCTCGTGAAAGGCAAGGTGGTCGATGCGACCGGCAAGCCCGTCGCCGACGCCGTCATCACCATCGAGATGGTGGAAGGCATGAGCCGCAAGTTCAACGCCAAGACCGACAAGCGCGGCGAGTTCGTGCAGCTCGGGCTCCAATCAGGCGGCTACCGGGTCACGGCCACCACCGAGAAGCTCGGCTCCGGCTTTGCCGACACCCGCATCCGCATCGGCAACACGTCCGAGGTCACCATCACCCTGTCCACCGTGCCCCCGGGCACCGATCCCAAGGTGGCCGAACTGAAGAAGGCCTTCGACGAGGGTGTGGCCGCCAGCCGGGCGAACGACTTCGACACCGCCATCACCCGCTTCCAGGCCGCGGTTGCCTTGCAGCCGACCTGCCACGAGTGCTACTTCAACATCGGCTTCGCCTATCTGCAGAAAAAGGACGAGAAGCAGGCCGAGGCGAACTGGCAGAAGGCGCTCGAGGTCAAACCCGACCACGCCGAGACGCTCACGTCCCTGGCCACGCTCTTCAACAACCAGAAGCGCTTCGACGAAGCCGCCGCCACCAGCGCCAAAGCCGCCGCCTCGGCACCGGCCGGCAACGCCGACGCGATCTACAACCAGGGCATCATCCTGTGGAACGGCGGCAAGATCGCCGAAGCGAAGGTCAAGTTCGAAGAAGCCACCAAGGCCGACCCCACCAACGCCGACGCGCGCTTCCAGCTCGGCATGGCGCTGCTGAACGAGGGCAAGGTGCCCGAAGCCGTGACGCAGTTCGAGCAGTACATGAAGATGGCCCCCACCGGGCAGTTCGCCGGTCAGGCCAAGGGCATGCTGGCCCAGCTCAAGCCCCCCGCGGCGTGAGCGAGCTGGAGGCCACGATCGCCGGACGGCTGGCCGATATTCGCGCCCGCATCGCCGCCGCCGCCGCCCGGGCCGGACGCCCGTCCGAGGCCGTGCGGCTCGTGGCCGTATCGAAGACCTACCCGGCCGACCGCGTGCTGGCCGCCGTGGCGGCCGGCCAGCTCGATTTCGGCGAAAACAAGGTGCAGGAAGGCCTGCAGAAGATCGCCGGCGCGACCGACAACAGGATCCGGTGGCACGTCATCGGCCACCTGCAGTCGAACAAGGCACGAAAGGCCGCCGAGGCCTTTCACTGGATTCACGCCGTCGACAGCGTTCCGCTGCTGCGCAAGATCGACGAGGGCGCGGTGGCCGCCGGACGCCGGCCGAAGGCGCTGGTGCAGGTCGATCTCGCCGGCGAGGCCACGAAGTTCGGGGCGGCGCCCGACGAGTTGCCGGGAATCTTCGCGGCCGCTGGCGAGTGTGCCGCGGTGGACCTGGTGGGGTTGATGCTGCTGCCCCCGGCCGTGGCCGACCCAGACGACGCGCGGCCGTGGTTCAGGCGACTCGTCGCGCTGCGCGACGGGTTGGCGGCCGCGGGCGTGCCGGCAGCACGGCTGCGTGAGTTGTCGATGGGCATGAGCCACGACTTCGAGGTGGCCATCGAGGAAGGCGCGACGATCGTGCGGATCGGCAGCGCGATATTCGGCGAGCGGCGCTGAGCACGGACCCGGCGCCCGGGCCTGCGGACAGGGAGCAGTCATCATGAACGTCACGCCACTCGACCTTCGGCAGCAGAAGTTCAAGACCGCCATGCGCGGCTACGACCGGGGCGAAGTGGATGCCCTGCTCGCCGAGGTGGCCGACGACTACGAGGGCGCGCTGCGCGAGGCCGATCGCCTGCGCCAGGACACGGCCCGGCTCGAAAGCTCGCTGGCCGAACACAAGTCCGAAGAGAAGAGCCTGCGGAACACGCTGGTGAGCGCCCAGCGCGTGGCCGACGAGATGCGCGAGACCGCGGAGCGCGATGCCGAGCGCATGATTCGCGAGGCCGAGGCCCGCGCCGACCTGCTGATTCAGAAGGCGCAGGGACGACTGGAAGACCTGCACCGGGAAATCGAGGGGCTGCGTTCGCGCCGGCGCGAGACCGAGACCTCGGTCGAAGCCATCATCAACGCGCTCAAGAACACCCTCGACTTCGTGCGCGAACAGGACGCGCGCGAGCGCGACGACAAGGTCCGCCTGATGCGTCCGCACGCCGCCAGCCGCGGCGCCGACAGCGCGGCCGGCGGCGCGCCCGCTGCCGCGCAGCTCGAACCCGCTCGCTCGCAGAACGGCTGATCGGCGACATGGTGCGCGAGGGCCCCGGCGGCACCGTCGTAGAGGTGCGCGTCATTCCCCGCGCGTCGAAGTCGGCGCTCGCCGGCGAGCGCAACGGCGCAGTGCTGGTGCGGCTGGCCGCGCCGCCTGTCGACGGACAGGCGAACGACGCGCTCGTGGCCTTCCTGGCCGGCGTGCTCGACCTGCCCATCCGCGCCCTCTCGATCGTGCGCGGCGACAAGGCCCGCCACAAACAAGTGCTGGTCACGGGCCTGCGTCCTGACGACGTCCTCGCCCGGCTCCGGCCCCGGCCATGACCCGCGCCGACTTCCTGATCGACAGCGCCGATCTCGATCGCCACGTGCGCGGGGGCGGCGCCCAGACGCGGCGCGGCCCAAGGCGCCATCGCGGCGGTGGCCGGCGCCTCGATAGCCGCGCGGCACGGCCGCATCGTGGCCATCGGGCCGGCCGCCGAGGTGGCGCGGTCCATCTCGCTCGACCCCGAGGCGGTGGTCGTCGATGGCCGCGGCCGCACCGTCGTGCCGGGTTTCGTCGACTCCCACACCCACGCCGTCTACGCTGGCGATCGCCGCCACGAACTGGCGCAACGCCTGGCCGGCGCCACCTATGCCGACATCGCCGCGGCGGGGGGCGGCATCGTGCGCACCGTCGACGCCACCCGCGCGGCCTCCGAAGACGCGCTCGTGTCGCTGGCGCGGCCACGGCTCGCCGACGCCCTGGCCCAGGGCACGACCACCTGCGAGATCAAGAGCGGCTACGGCCTCGACACCGCCACCGAGCTGCGGATGTTGCGCGCCATCCGCACGCTGGGGACGTCGCAGCCGATCGAGGTCTCGGCCACCTTCATGGGCGCGCACGAAATCCCGGTCGAGTTCCGCGGCCGCCGCGACGCCTACATCCGGCTGGTCATCGACGAGATGCTGCCGGCGGTGGCGCGCGAGGGCCTGGCCGAGTGGAACGACGTGTTCTGCGAACACGGCGTGTTCACGCCCGACGAAGCGCGGCGCATTCTCGAAGCGGGCAAAGCCTTGGGGCTGGCGCCGCGCATCCATGCCGACGAGCTCGGCGCCAGTGGCGGCGCCCTCACGGCGGCCGCCGTCGGCGCGGTCTCGGCCGACCATCTGATTCACGTCGATGAATCTGGCGCGGGCGCCATGGCCCGGGCCGGCGTGATCGCCACGCTGCTGCCGGCCGCGGCCTTCTTCTTGAAGCTGCCGCGCTACGCGCCGGCGCGCATGCTCGTGACCCACGACGTGCCGGTGGCGCTCGCCACCGACCTCAATCCGGGCGGCGGCTTCTCGCCGTCGATGCCGTTCGTGATGACCCTGGCCATCTTCGCGATGGGGCTCACGCTCGAAGAGGCGCTCGTCGCCGCCACCATCAACGGCGCGGCCGCGCTCGGCCGCCAGCACCACGTGGGCAGCCTCGAAATCGGCAAGCAGATGGATGCCGTGGTGGTCGACGGCACGCTGGCCGATCTCGTGCGGGTGGGCGCGCCGGTCGTGTCGGCCGTGGTGAAACGCGGCGCCGTGGTACACGGCCAGCCGCTCGGGAGACACGCATGAGCGCGCTCGCGGCCCTGCCGCTGCACGAGTTCCTGACCCGCGTGGCGGCCCCCACGGCCACACCAGGCGGCGGCGCCGTGGCGGCCATTGCCGGTGCCTGCGGCGCGGCTCTGGCCGAGATGGTGGCGTCACTGCCGCGTACGCGCCTGAACGATCCGCGTGAGCGCGAGGAGCTCGAGCTCGTCGTGCCGGCCCTGTCGGCGGCGCGGGCGCGTCTCGAGACGCTGGCGCAACTCGACGTCGAGGCGTTCGACCGGGTGCTCCGCGGCTTCCGCCTGCCCAAGGGCACCGATCAGGAGCAGACGCTGCGCCGCGCGGTAATCCTGGATGCCACCAAGGACGCCACGCTCGTGCCGCTCGAGACCGCCCGGGTGTGTGCTGACGTGCTGAAGCTGATCGAGACCGTAGCCGGGTCGGGACACCGCGCGGCGGCCGCCGACTTGCTCGTGGCCATTGGCATCGTGCGCGCGGCGGCCGACGGCGCCGGGGCCAATGTGCGCGCCAACCTCGACACGCTCGACGACCAGGCGTTCGCCGCCAACTCGGTGCGGCGCCTGACCGCAACGCTCGAAGATGCGGCGCAATCAGCGCACACTGCGTTCGGCGCGCTTCAGGGCTAGGCCCTGGTCCCTGGTCCCTGGTCCCTGGTCCCTAGTCCCTGCTCTAGTAGGGCACGCGCCGGACGTCGAGATTCAGCTCGTGCGTCCACTTGTAGGGCGGGCCGCCCGGCAGCAGGATGACGTCGTCGGTGTAGCTGCCCGTGACCCGGGCCTGGGTCGCCTGGAACGCCACGCTTACGCTGGCGGCCTCGATCGGCACCTGCTGTTCGCCGGCAATGGCCAGGACCCGGGCCTTGAGCTGCTCGGGGGTTTCCTTGCTGCTGAAGAGCGTGGCTTGCTGCACCGCGTCCTGGAACTGGTAGAAATTCCACGACGACCGGCCCGCCTGCACGCAGGCATTGAGCACGAGCGCCGTGAAGATCAGCTTGATGATCGTCGCCATGTCGGCCTCGAGGGGGAAAGAAGGGTCGAGTGTAGCAGACGCGCCCGCTAGTGGATCTGGTGCAGCAGCCGCGACCAGCGCGTGCCGCCCACCAGCTTGGCGACGCCTGACGTGCTCGGGGCGTCGTCGAACGACCAGTAGATCATCAGTGCCCGGCCCTTCACGTAATGACCCGGCATGAAGCCCCAATAGCGGCTGTCCTGCGAGTTGTCGCGGTTGTCGCCCATGGCGAAGTAGTGGCCGGCGGGCACCGTGACCGGACCGTAGTGCTCGCGCGGATCGCCGTCGTCGAGCGGCGCGGCCGGGTCGTGGGGCAGCAGGAAATGGGCGAAGGGCTGCTCGATGGCGGCGCCGTTCACGAGCACCTGGGTACCGCGCACCTCGATGGTCTCGCCCGGCAAACCGACGATCCGCTTGATGAAGTCGCGCTCGGGGTCTTCGGGGAACTTGAAGACCACCACATCGCCGCGCACGATCGGCCGCATCGGCAGCAGGGTTCGCTCGAGGCCGGAGACCGTGGGCGCGAACACGAACTTGTTCACGAGCAGGTGATCGCCCACGAGCAGGTTCGGCTCCATCGAGCCGGTCGGGATCTTGAAGGCCTGCACCACGAACGTGCGGATGAAGAGGGCCAGAATCACGGCCACGACGATCGACTCGAAGTACTCCCGCACGGTCGACTTCTGGAAGGCCACGGTGGTCACGGCTAGTCTCCGGTCAGCTTGAGCACGGCCAGGAAGGCTTCCTGCGGAATGTCCACGGTACCCACCCGCTTCATCCGCTTCTTGCCTTCCTTCTGCTTCTCGAGCAGCTTGCGCTTGCGCGAGATGTCGCCGCCGTAGCACTTGGCCAGCACGTTCTTGCGGATCGCCTTCACCGACTCGCGGGCGATGATGCGGGCGCCAATCGCGGCCTGGATCGCCACCTCGAACATCTGCCGCGGAATCAGTTCGCGCATCTTGGCCACGAGCTGCTTGCCGCGGTCGTAGGCGCGGTCGCGGTGCACGATCATCGAGAGCGCGTCGACCGACTCGCCGTTCACCAGGATGTCGAGCTTGACGAGCGGCGAGGCCCAGTAGCCGGTGACGTGGTAGTCGAGCGAAGCGTAGCCGCGCGAGATGGTCTTCAGCCGGTCGTAGAAGTCGAGCACCACTTCGTTGAAGGGCATCTCGTAGGTGATGAGCACGCGGTTGGCGGCCTTGTACTCGAGCGCCTTCTGCACGCCGCGCTTGTCCTGACAGAGCTGCAGGATGCCGCCGACGTGTTCGCCCGGGGTGAGGATCATCGCGGTGATGACCGGCTCTTCGAGCAGCTGGATGGTGCCGGCCTCGGGCAGTTTCGCCGGGCTGTCGATCTCGCGCACCGCGCCGTCGGTCGTGGTCACGCGATAGAGCACGCCGGGGGCGGTCGTGATCAGGTCCATGTCGAACTCGCGTTCGAGACGTTCCTGCACGATCTCCATGTGCAGCAGACCCAGGAAGCCGCAGCGGAAGCCGAAGCCGAGCGCCGCCGACGTTTCCGGTTCGAAGAAGAACGCCGAGTCGTTCAGCCGCAGCTTCTCGAGGGCTTCGCGCAGCTCGCCGTAGGCGTGGTTCTCCACCGGGTAGAGCCCGGCGAAGACCATCGGCTTGAGCGGCTTGAAGCCCGGAAACGGCTCGGGCGTCGGGCGCGCCGTCTCGGTGACGGTGTCGCCGATCTGCGCATCGGTAATCCGCTTGATGCCGCAGTTGATGAAGCCCACTTCGCCGACGCCGATCTCGGCCATCTCGAGCGGCTTGGGCGTGAACACGCCGAGCTGCTCCACCTCGTGGTCCTGGGCGGTGGCCATGAAGCGCACCTTCATGCCCGGCTTGAGCGTGCCGTCGAGCACGCGCACCACCACGATCACGCCGCGGTACGAGTCGTACCACGAGTCGAAGATGAGCGCCTTGAGCGGCGCGTCGGGGTCGCCTTCCGGCGGCGGCACGCGCGCCACCACGGCTTCGAGGATCTCGCCGACGCCGAGGCCTTCCTTGGCGCTGGCCAGCATGGCCCCGGCGCCGTCGAGGCCGATGATCTCCTCGATCTGGCGGCGGGCCTCTTCGGGCTCGGCGCTGGGCAGGTCGATCTTGTTGATGACGGGAATGACTTCGAGGCCTTCGTCGACGGCCAGGTAGGCGTTGGCCAGGGTCTGCGCCTCGACGCCCTGCGACGCGTCGACGAGCAGCAGCGCGCCCTCGCACGCGGCCAGCGACCGCGTGACCTCGTAGCCGAAGTCGACGTGCCCGGGCGTGTCGATGAGGTTGAGGATGTAGCTCTGGCCGTCTTTCGCCTTGTAGTTCAAGCGCACCGGATGCGCCTTGATGGTGATGCCGCGTTCGCGCTCGAGATCCATGCTGTCGAGCACCTGCGCTTCCATCTCGCGCGCCTGCAGGGCGCCGGTGTACTCGAGGAAGCGGTCGGCCAGGGTGGATTTCCCGTGGTCGATGTGGGCGACGATGGCGAAGTTACGGACGCGGCTCTGCTTCAGCACGACAGCTCAGTGAACCATTCATTATCAGCCGAAACGGGCCCAGAGCACCATCAGCCCGAACGCCAACGGCACGACCGCCACCGTGATGCCGGCGCCGAGGGCATCTTCGGCCGGTCCCTTGGGCGCGCCTGCCACGCGGCGCCGCCGGGCGGCCCGCTGGGCGTACCAGCCGAGCGCCACCGCGGCGACGGTCATCGACACCGACAGGCCCATCATGGCCAGGAAGACCAGCAGCGGCATCCGACCGAACAACTCGTGCATGAACTGCTCTTTTCGCGTGGCCGCGGCCGAGGGCGGCGTCGCTCAGCGGACGCGGAGGTCCGCCATCTCTCTGAGGATGATCGTCTTGCGCGCCTCGACGACGCGGTTGGCGGCAAACGCGGCCGGATGCCGCGCCCGCGCGGCGGTGTAGGCCTGCCACGCCGCGAGGTCACGCACGCGCGTAGGTGCGCAGGTAGTCCCAGCCGTCGGCCACCAGGAAGCGGGCCGTTTCCGAACGCACGAGGATGTCGCGCATCGGCGTCTCCTGTTCCCACGGATGCACGACGCCCAGCATCTGCCGCTCGAAGCCGGCGCCCGACCCGGCCGACACGCGCAGGAACTCGAGCACTTCGAGCAGACCGTCGGGCGCGGGCGCGATGGCCGGCGGCGACAACACCTCGACGAACTGGTCGTGATGGCCGAGGCTCAGGTCCGCCACCTGGCGATAGAGTTCGCCGATCGGCGGCCGGTCGCCGGGCAACTGCTGCAGGAGCCGGTTGGCCCGGTCCATGGCCGCCATGTCGGCGTAGTGCGTGACCACCATCAGGTCGAGCGGCTCGGGGCTCTCCACCTCGCGCGAACACGCGTACGGTGCGCATCGGCTCGATCTCGCGGTAGATCGGCACGAGGAACCCGCGGTAGAGATCGAGCGCGGCCCGGGTCTGACCGGGCAGGAAGCGGAACGTCACGAGCTGCCGCACCTCGCGTGGCTCGGCCGGCAGCTGCGCCGCCAGCGGCGCGCGCAGGCCGGCCCACGGCAGCGCCAGCACCGCGACGGCCAGGGCCGCGGCCGGCTTCATCGCTGCTCCAGCGGCACCCACGTCTGCGGATAGGCCGGGCCGGTGTAGTCGGCGCGCGGCCGGATCAAGCGGTTGTTGGCGAGCTGCTCGAGCACGTGCGCCGACCAGCCCGAGATGCGGCTCACGGCGAAGATCGGCGTGTAGAGGTCGATGGCGATGCCCATCGTGTAGTACATCGAGGCGGAGTAGAAGTCGACGTTCGGATTCAGCTTCTTCTCGGCCTTCACGATCGCCTCGATGCGCTCCGACATGGCGAACCACTTCAGGTTGCCGGCGCGCTTGCCGAGGTCGTGCGACATCTGGCGCAGATGCGTGGCGCGCGGGTCTTCGGTGGTGTAGACGCGGTGGCCGAAGCCCGAGATCTTCTCCTTGCGCGCCAGCTTGCCGCGCACGAAGGCGTCGATCCGTTCGGGCGGCGCGTCCTGGCCGAGCTCGAGCAGCATCTTCATCACTTCCGCGTTGGCGCCGCCGTGCAGCGGCCCCTTCAGCGTGCCGATGCCCGCCACCACCGCCGAGTGCATGTCGGTGAGCGTGGCCGCGGCCACCCGCGCGGCGAAGGTGGAGGCGTTCAGCTCATGATCGGCGTGCAGCACCAGCGCCACGTCCATGGCCCGCACCGCCACGGGGTCGGGACGTTCGCCGAGCAGCATGTAGAGGAAGTTGGCGGCATGGCCGAGCGCCGGATCCGGCGCGATCGGTCCACCGCCGGCCTGCATCCGCCCCCACGTGGCGACGAGGCTGGCGATCTGCCCGGTGAGGCGCACGGCCTTGCGGTAGGAGGCGCGCGGCGAGTTGTCGTGCGCGTCCTGGTCGTAGTGCGCCAGCGCCGAGGTGAGGGTGCGCAGCGCGTCCATGCCGTCCGCGTTCCCGTGGCCCGCTGGCAGCATCTTCATGAGCCGCAGGATCGGCTCGGGCAGCGGCCGCGCGGCGGCCAGCTGCGACTGCAGGTCGCCGAGTTCGGCCTTCACCGGCAGGTGGCCGTGCCAGAGCAGGTGGCACACCTCCTCGAAGGTCGCGTGCTCGCGCCAGGTCGTGGATGTCGTAGCCCCGATACGACAGCACGCCCCGGTCGCCGTCGATGAAGCAGATGCTCGACTCGGTGGCGACGATGTCTTCCAGTCCCGCCTTCGCCTTCACGTCCATGGGGGGATCTTACAGGGACTGGGGACCGGGGACTGGAGGCTGGGCCGGGCAAGTGTCACACTGCCGCCTGGAGGAGAGAGTCCATGCCGCGAGGATCCGTCATCGCTACCGCCACCCTCATGGGGTGGGCCGCCGCGTCGATCGTGGCGGCTCAGGGCACGAGCCCATTTGCCGGCGCGGCCGAATCGCGTGCCAACCACGTGGTGCAGGTGAAGGGCACGGTGCCGCTCATGGTGAGCGGAGTCGCGGTAGCCAAGCGCTTCGTCCTCCGGTATCCGGAGTCTGGCTGGAACGGATCGCTCGTGATCGGCGCCCATGGCGGCTCGGGCGGCAACAACTTCGACCGCAACGGCACGGTCATTGGCACCGACGAGACGGCGCTCGACGACGTGATTGGCCGGCACGCCTTGGCCACGCGCTTCGCCTACGCCAGTGTGGACCGCGACGGCGCCGTCAGTGCGGCCGGGGGTCTCGCGCTCACGAACCAGTTCGCGGACCTCGCGGCGAGCGAGCTGACGCGCCGTCTGGGCAAGGCTCCGGCGCGCCGCTACCTGCTCGGCCTCTCGATGGGCGGCGGCATCGCGCGCGCCGCGGCCGAGACCCCGGGCACGCCCTACGCCGGCGTCGTCATCGTGGCTGGGGCGGGCGGCGATCTGCCTACGCGCACGGCACGTCAGGCGCGGCTCGCCGCGTTGTGGCCGGGCATCGATCCGAAGTCCCATCCGGGGCTGCCGGCAACCGACCCCAAAGTGATGGCGTTCGCCGAGGCCATCGGCACCCCCGTGGCTGCTCGCCGCCTGTGGCCCTACACGGCGACGGGCGCGGTGCGCGCCGCCGCCAGTGCGAGCCCTGCCGTCTGCTCCACCGCCGGGCACGAACTCGTCCGGCCTGGTGCAGGTGCCAACGGTCGAGGTCGCAGGCACGTGGGACGACTTCGTGATTACGGAACTGCGCGCCTATCGCGCGCGGGTGGCGCCGGCCGACCGGCATCGCCTGTATCTGGTAGACGGCGTCTGGCACATGTCGGGCGACGACGACGGCACGATGTCGTTCCAGTACATCGCCACGCGCATGGGGCTCGACGGCGATGTCGCCTCGGCCATGGGCGAGGGTCCGTCCTACATCCCCACCGTGCAGGCGGCCTTCGATCGACTCGTGGCGTGGGTGGAGCGCGGCACCACCCCGCCGCCGAGCCAGACCGTGGCGCCCGGTCAGCCCTTCACGCGGCGTTGACCCCGCCGGCCGGCGCGCGTGGCCGGAACGGGCGTTCCGGCGGCCCTACCGCAGCTCGAGCGGAGCCTCGTCGCGCCACTGCGCATAGCTGGCCGCCGACACGCACACGCCAATCCCGTCGGCCACGCCGCACACCCGATCGCCCGCGGTAGCAGGCGACGGCAGTTGGTCGGGGGCCATGACGTAGAGCGCCCCTGAATCGCGCAGGCCAGCCGCGACGTCGCGGGCGAGCCCGGTGCAGTATTCGGCCGCGCGCCGCCGGTCGTAGCGCGCCGTGGCGCCCGCGTTGATGGCCAGACCCTCGCGGCCAGCCAGCAGCAGGAACGGCCGCAGGTCGAGCACGCCCTCGCGCGCGCACAGGTTCGACGGCACCACGACCACGCGCTGGTAGTGGCGCGGCGCCACCGTCCACACCCGGCTCACGAGCGGCTCGCGGTAGCCGTAGTCGCCAATCGTGCGGATCCACGGCACCATGCCTGAGAGGTCGCCCGCTTGCACGGCCAGGGCGGCGGCCAGGGCGAGCGTGCCGGCGCGGTGGCGAACCCGCGCGATGGCAAAGAGGATGGCCGTAACCGTGGCGTAGTAGAGCGGCCAGATCATGCGCCCGCTGCTGCGAAACGTCGTGAGGGGTCCCCAGATCCGCTCGTCGTAGGACCACAACGTGCGGGCCCCTGCCGTTACGGTGGGGCCGAGCGCCAGCGCGGTGAGTACCGAGGAGGGCGAGGGCGAGCGGCACATGCCTGGTCAGCGTGCCAGCAGCCGGCCGCCACCTGGTCGCGATGGCCCCGGCGACCGCGCCGAGCGCGAGCAGCAGCAGGCCGAGACCCAGGTAGGCATAGCCTTCGTATTGCGCGGGGTTGGCGTAGGGGAACGGCCCGGGGAAGAGCCAGGTGTTGGCCTCGGTCGGCATGATGAAGGTGAGCAGGTTCGCCGAGTAGCCGCCGAAGCCGCCCACGTTCAGGCCGGCCGCGGACGGCACGATCAGGCTGCCCGATTGCCACAGGCCGAGCCAGGCTGCGCCGACACCGGCGACCCCGTGCGCTGCGGCCCGCGGAAACCGTCGAGGCTCGACCACCACCTGCCGGGCGAAAGCCGCCAGCATCAGCAGCGCGACCATCAGCAGCAGATACGGCTGGATGGTGGCGGTGACCGCCGCCAGCAGCGCCCAGGCGCCAGCGCGCCGCCAGCGACGGCCGGTCGGCGCCGTCGGCGAGCGACAGCCACAGCGCGGCCAGTACCACCCAGTGCGCCGCCAGCGCGGCGTGGCCGAACCGGATGGCGAGCGGCGGACTCAGCACGAACAGCAACGCGCCGCACAGCTGCCGGCCCGCATGCGGCGTGACCAGCCGCATCAACAGCGCGCCGAAGAGCCCCTGCAGCGCGTAACACGTCACGAGCCACAGGCCAATGAACTGGAACGTCGGCGGCAGCCACGGATCGAACAGCTTGAAGAGGCCCGAGGCGAGGGGAATCGAATCGGTGAGGCCCACCGAGCTGCCGACCGGCCAGATGAGATGGGGCGTGCCGCCGAGGGGCAGCGTCCACGGGCTCGTGCGGTAGATGTGCCAGCCGAGGAAGTGCAGGGCGAAATCGCCCCGCATCAGCCATTCGGTGTGCGACGGATCGACGTGCGTGGCACCGAACAGTGCGGTGGCGCCGAGCGCCGAGAGCGCCGCGGCGGCGGCCGGCACTGGTGGCGGACCCTGAGCGGCGGCGGCCATCAGCGGCCCTCAGCGCGCGCCGGGGCCCCGGAGCACGCGTCCGGCGCGGAGCCCGGTGTGCCGGCCCTGGTCGATGGTCACCTGACCGTTCACGAGCACGTACCGGATGCCCTCGGAGTAGTGGTGCGGGTCGCTGAAGGTGGCCTTGTCGGTGACGGTGGCGGCGTCGAAGACGGTGAGGTCGGCCATCATCCCTGGCTTGATCACGCCGCGGTCGCCGAGCCCGAGCCGCGCCGCCGGGAACGACGTCATCTTGCGAATGGCCTCTTCGAGCGTCAGGATCCCGCGCTCGCGCACGTAACGGCCGAGCACGCGTGGATAGGTGCCGAACGCGCGCGGATGCGGGGCGCCGTCGCCGGGCCTGGTGAGGCTGCCGTCGGAGCCGATCATGCCGAAGGGCGACTGCAGGAAGCGCTCGACGTCGGGTTCGTCGTAGGCGTGGAAGATGGCGCTGCACCCGCCCTTGAGCTGCAGTTCGATCACCATGTCGGCGGTCGCCGACTGCGTGAGCGGCTGTTTCGCCGCGGCGAGCAGATCCTGGATGGTCTTGCCCGAGAGCGCCGAATCGTGCCCGCAGCGCACGAGCTGAATCCGCGACGGGTCGTCGCCGAACCGCTCGTCGATGAACGCCAACATCCCGGTCTTGATCTCGCGCCGCTGACCGGCGCTCGCGAGCCGCTCGTTGAGCTTGTCGTCGGCCAGCGCCCAGCGCGGGAAGATGAGCGACAGCCCGGTCTGCGAGGCGGTGTAGGGATACTGGTCGAAGGTGACGTCCACACCGCGGGCGCGGGCCGCGGTGATGAGCGCGAGCGACTGCACGCTCTGGCCGAACTGTTTGCGCCCGCCCACCTTGTGGTGGCTGATCTGCACCGGGATCTGCGCGCGCTCGCCAATGGCGATGGTCTCGCGCACCGAGTCGAGCACGCCGCCGCCCTCGTCGCGCATGTGCGAGATGTAGATGCCGCCGTGCGCGCGGGCGGTCTGCGCCAGCGCCACGATCTCGTCGGTGGGCGTGAAGGTGCCGGGCACGTAGGCCAGCCCGGTCGAGAGGCCCATCGCGCCGTCGGCCATGGCCGTGGCCACGAGCGCCTGCATCTTCGCGATCTCGCCCGGCGTGGCCTTGCGGTTGGCCGAGCCCATCACCGCCTCGCGCACGGTGCCTTGCCCCACGAAGAGCGCCACGTTCGGCGACATGGTGGCGGCGCGCAGCTTCTCGAAGTAGGGCGCGAGCGGCAGCGGCGAGCTGCCGTCGTTGCCATCGACCACCGTCGTGAGCCCCTGGCGCAGATAGCCTTCGGCCTCGGGCAGCTCGAAGATGCGTTCGCGCGCGTGCACGTGCGGGTCGATGAAGCCGGGCGCCACGACCAGCCCGCGCGCGTCGATGCGCCGGGTGGCGGGCACGTCGCGCAGGTCGCCGATGCGCGCGATGCGGTCGCCGCGGATGCCGACATCGGCGCTGAACCACGGGCCGCCGGTGCCGTCCACCACGCGTCCGCCAGCGAGCACCACGTCGAGCGGCGGCGCGGTCACCTGGGCCGTGGGGCGGGCCGCGCTGGCCGACAGCGCGACGAGCGCGGCGATGACCGGCAGGCAGCTGGGGAAACATCAGGCGGGAACGCACGCCCGAGACGATAGCACTGCGTGCGCAGTACGCAGAATCTGCAGCGCGGAAAGTTGTAACGGGGACAGGCCCCGTTACATTTGCTCGAGCCAGGCGACGCGGTCGGCTTCGAACCAGGCCATCGGCCCCTGGTCCGCGTAGGCGGGATGCGCGAACAGGCGCTCGCCGTTGCGTCGCAGGCCGGCCTTGAGCAGCACCTGTTGCGAGGCGGTGTTGGCCAGGTTGGTGATGGCCACGATGACCGGCAGCTGCAGCGTGCCGAAGCCGTAGCGCAGCAGGCCGAGGGTCATCTCGGTGGCGTAGCCCCGGCCCCAGGCCTCGGCGAACAGCGCATAGCCCACCTGGATGTCGGTTTCGCCCTGGATGTGGTTGAGCACGTGGAAGCCCACGCACTGCCCGGAGGCGCGTTCCACGGTGGCCCAGATGCCCAGGCCCGGATGCCGGTCGTAGTACTCCAGGATGCGCACGCGCAGCATGGTCTCGGTGGCGGCGCGATCCTTCACGCCGCCCAGGAACTCCATCACGCGGGGGTCGCTGGCCAGCCGATCGAGCAGGTCGAGATCGGCCAGCGTGAAGCGGCGCAGCGACAGCCGGTCGGTGACGAGTGAGTCGTCAGGATGAATCACGCGTCACCCAGGCGGCCGGCAGCGCGGGTCAGGCGCGCTTGCTGACAACCGGCTTGAAGTCGAGGTCGCCACCGAACTGCTGCACGATCGACAGCAGGCCGGTGTAGAGGAAGCCCACCTGGAACAGCATCAGGAACGGCACCGTGCCGTAGATGCCATTGGCCAGCGCGTAGAACAGCGTGGCGGTGAAGTAGAGGCCGAGCGTGAGCTCGATGATCGGCTGGATGGCCACGGCCTGGCGGTAGTTCTTGCCCATCCACTCGCCCGTGCCGCCTTCGATGCGGTACTTCGGCGTGCGCTTGAACTCGCTCGGCTTGTGGAAGATCGCCTCCATCACGGCCTTGGTGTTGTTCACCGCCAGGCCGATGCCGATCGACATGAGGATCGGCAGGTACTTCAGGCGGTCGGTCCAGGTGCGCGGATACAACTCGCGCTGGCACACCATGTAGAAGTTGGCCACCGACGCCGTGGCCGCCAGGAACAGCGGCACGTCGATGAGCAGCATCTCGTACCAGCCCATGTTGTAGCGAATCACCATCGACGGCGCCATCAGCACCGACAGCACGCACATGAGCGGGTAGTTGAAGTTGGCCGACAGGTGGAAGAACGCCTCGGCCTTCACCTTGAAGGGCTGATCCGACTGCAGGATCTGCGGCATCAGCTTGAGGAACGTCTGGATCGAGCCCTTCGCCCAGCGATGCTGCTGGCTCTTGAAGGCGTTCATCTCGACCGGCAGTTCCGCCGGCGCCACGTGGTTGGGCAGGAACACGAAGCGCCAGCCGCGCAGCTGCGTGCGGTAGCTCAGGTCGAGATCTTCGGTGAGCGTGTCGTGCTGCCAGCCGCCGCCGTCGATGATGGCGGCCTTGCGCCAGATGCCGGCGGTGCCGTTGAAGTTGAAGAAGCACCCGCCGCGGTTGCGGCTGCCGTGTTCGAGCACGAAGTGCGCGTCGAGCAGAATCGCCTGGATCTTCGTGAGCAGCGAGTAGTCTTCGTTCACGTGGCCCCAGCGCGTCTGCACGAGCGCCACCTTGGGGTCGGTGAAGTGATGCACGGTGGCCATCAGGAAGTCGCGCTTGGGCACGAAGTCGGCGTCGAAGATGGCGATGAAGGTGCCGCGCGCCACGTGCATGCCCGCTTCGAGCGCGCCGGCCTTGTAGCCCGAGCGGTCGGTGCGGTGGATGTACTTGATGTCGATGCCGTCAGCCGCGTGACGGCGCGCGGCCGCCTCGGCGATGCTCTGCGTCTCGTCGGTGGAGTCGTCGAGGATCTGGATTTCGAGCTTCTCGCGCGGGTAGTCGATGGCGCAGACCGAGTCCACCAGCCGATCGACGACGTACATCTCGTTGTAGAGCGGCAACTGGATCGTGACGACCGGCAGCGACGCGTAGTCGTACTCCGCCTGCGGCTCCGGCACCTCGTGCTTGTGCTTCATGTAGAGGTACACCATGAAGTAGCGGTGCCACCCGTACACGGCCAGGATCGACGAGCACGAAGAAGTAGGAGGCGAGGATGAGAGTTTCTGCGAGCGTCATCGTTTATGGGCCGTTCGTTCACGCCGACAACAAATCCCGATTATAGTTGACTACTTGGCCAAGTCAACGAATCGAGAGCGGTTGCGGTCATGACCCCAGGAGAGATCCGGGCGCTGGTCGAAGCCATCCAGGCCGGCACCGTGGCGCCGGCCGACGCCGAAGCTCGGCTGCTGGCCGAACTGCGCGGCCAACCCTTCGAAGATCTGGGGTTTGCCCGGGTGGACCACCACCGGGCCGTACGGCAGGGCTTCCCGGAAGTCGTGCTGGGCCTTGGAAAGACGCCGAGCCAAATCGCCGAGATCGCCACGCGGATCGCCGCGCGCGGCGCTCCGCTGCTCGTCGACCCGGGCCAGCCTCGACGCCTGGGAGGCCGTGCGCGCGGCCGTGCCCGGCGTGCGTCTACCACGAGCTGGCGCGGGCCATCACGCTGCCGCGCGACCTGCCGCGCGGCCACGGCACCATCGTCATCGCCTCGGCCGGCACGTCGGACCTGCCGGTGGCGGAAGAGGCGGCGGTCACCGCCGAGATCATGGGCAACGACGTGGTGCGCATCTACGACGTGGGCGTGGCCGGCATCCACCGCGTGCTCGCCGAACGCACCCGCCTCGAAACGGCGCGCGTGATCGTCGTCGTGGCCGGCATGGAAGGCGCCCTGCCGAGCGTCGTGGCCGGCATGGTGAACGTGCCGGTGATTGCCGTGCCCACGAGCGTGGGCTACGGCGCCAGCTTCGGCGGCATCGCCGCCCTGCTCGGCATGCTCAACTCGTGCGCCAACGGCGTGGCCGTGGTGAACATCGACAACGGCTTCGGGGCCGGGTGCATGGCGTCGCTGATCAATCACGGGGGCTAGGGGCTAGGGGCTGGGGACTAGGGCGGGCCGGGATTGAACCTGGGGGCTGGGTGCTAGGGGCTGGGGCGTGCCGGCGTCGCGCGTGTAGGAGACGAGTCCTTCGTCGCGGCCGGTGAGACACATCTTCTGATAGCGTGACAGTGGCTCGCCCCAGCCCCCAGCCCCGCCAGCCCCTAGAACCTAGTCCCTGTCTATGAACCCCGCCCTGCTCCGCACCCTCGAATTCGACCGCATCATCGCGGCGCTCGCCAGCTTCGCGCTCACGCCCGTGGGCAAGACGCGCATGCTGGGGGAGCAGCCGCAGGTCGACCGCGCGGTCGTGGCCCAGGCGCTCGCGGCCACGACCGAAACGGTGCGCTACGTCGAGCAGCACGCGATCTTCCCGCTGCGCGCTGGCGCGGGCCTCGAGAACGCGCTCGAGTCGCTGCCGGTCGAAGGGCGGCCGCTCGAGGCGTTGCAGTTGCGCATCCTGGCCGACTTCGTGGCCTCGATTGCCGACGCGCAGGCCGCCGTGCACCGCGCGCCGGGTGCCTACCCGATCCTGCAGAAGCTGGTGTCGCGCCTGGCGCCGTTCTCGGACGAGGTCGCCGCGGTGCGACGGGCCATCGACGTGAACGGCGAGGTGCTCGACGAGGCGAGTCCACGACTGGCGTCGATTCGCGAGCGGCTGCGCCGGCAGCGGGCCAAGCTGCGCACCACGCTCGAGCAGTTCGCCAAGGGCCGCGACACGGCCAAGTACCTGCAGGAGCAGGTGGTGACCAGCCGGCACGGCCGCTTCGTGCTGATGGTGCGGGCCGAACACAAGGCGTCGGTTCCCGGCATCGTGCACGGCTCGTCGGCGAGCGGCGCCAGTCTGTTCCTCGAGCCGATGGCGTCGGTCGAGATCAACAACGACATCGTGGCGGCCGAAGAGGAAGAAGCGGAGGAGATCTTCCGCATCCTGCTCGAGTTGAGCGATCGCTTCCGGGCGCGGCCGGGCGATTTCCGCGTGGCGCTGGCCGTGGCCGAAGAACTCGACCTGCTGCAGGCGCGGGCGCGGCTCGCCCACGCGATGAACGCGGTGGAGCCGGTGCTCTCGGCCACCGGCCACATCGAACTGCGCGAGAGCCGGCACCCGCTGCTCATCCAGAGCGTGGTCGACCGGCTCGACGACGCGGCGGAGCGCCGCGCCACGACGCCCGTGCCGGTGGACATCCAGCTGCTGCCGCCGTCGCGCGTGCTGCTCATCACCGGGCCCGAACACCGGCGGCAAGACCGTGGCCCTCAAGACCACGGGGTTGCTGGCGCTCATGGCGCAAGCCGGCCTGCACATCCCGGCCGCGCCGGGGTCCACGCTGCCGGTCTTCCGCACGCTCTTTGCCGACATCGGCGACGAGCAGTCGATCTCGGCGAGCCTGAGCACCTTCTCGTCGCACATCACGAACATCGCGGCCATCGAACGCGCCATTCAGGTGCCGGCGCTCGTGCTGCTCGACGAGGTGGGCACCGGCACCGACCCGGCCGAGGGTGGCGCGCTGGCCACGGCGATCATCGCGCACCTCATGCAGCAGGGCGCGCTCGTGTTCGCGACGACGCACTACGACGCGCTCAAGGCGTGGGGCACGGCCACCGACGGCGTGACCACGGCGGCGTTTGCCTTCGATCCGCACACCTTCGCGCCGAGCTACCGGCTGATCTACGGCGCGCCCGGGCGCAGCCTGGCGATCGAGATCTCGCAACGTCTGGGCCTGGCTCCGGCGATCATCGCGGCCTCGCGCGGCTATCTGAGCGACGACCGCAAGCGTCTCGACGCGCACCTCGAACGGGTCGATGCGCAGGCCCGCGCCCTCGACACGGAGCGGCGCAAGTTCGAGCGCGAACGGGCCGGGCTGGTCGAGCAGAACCAGGCGTTGCGGCAACGCGAGAGCGCCGTGGCCGAACGCGAGGGCCGGCTGGCCAAACGCGTGAACGAGAAGCTCGATGATCGGCTGCGCCAGGCGCGTCAGGAGATCGACACCGTGGTGGCCAAGCTCAAGGAGCGGTCGGACACGCTCATCGAGCAGGCGGCGGCACGCACGCAGCGCGGCGCCATCTCCACGGGCGAGGCGGGGGCGGCGCGGGTCGAGGCGGCCGCGGCGGTGGGCAAGATCATCGAGGGCCTGCGCCATCCGGCCTCAGCGTCAGTGGCGTCGGGCGAGCCGGAACGGCCGGTGACGCTGGGCGCGCGCGTGACGGTGGCGGGCATGGGGCTCGAAGGGACAGTCGTGGCGCTCGACGGCACCCGCGCCGAGGTAGACGTGCGCGGCAAGCGGATGCGCGCCAAGGTGAAAGACCTGCGGGTGATTGGTCCGCCTTCGTCCGGTCCGCCTTCGCCTTCGGCTTCGGCGCGACAGGCGGGAGGCAGCAGCGTGCGGGTCAGCGTGAACCTGCAGCCGCGCGAGGGCTCGCTGAGCGAGCTCAACGTGATTGGCTGCACCGTGGACCAGGCCGTGGACCGGGTGGCCAAGTTCCTCGACGACGCGCTCGTGACCGACGTGCGCGAGATCCGCATCGTGCACGGCCACGGGTCGGGTGCGCTGCGGCGTGGCCTCGAGACGTTTCTCAAAGGCCATCCGCTCGTGATGAAGGTCGCGCCCGCGCCGCCCAATCAGGGCGGCGGCGGGGCGACGGTGGTCGAACTCAAAGACTGAACGCCACCGCGACGCGGACCCTCCGCGACGCGGTGACCAGGGGCCGTGCTACGGAATGACGACCGTCTGCACGGCGGTGGCAGCGCTGGTGCCGCAGGCATTCGCCGCCTGCAGGCTCAGGTTGTAGGTGCCGGGGGGCACGGCACCGCTCACGGCGCGGCCGGTCACCGGCACACTGCCCACGAACGAGCCGGTCGCGTTGATGACGAAGCTGCTCGGCGCCGCTCCGCTCGACGCCGTGTCCCACGCGAGGAACAACACATTGCCGCTGTTGAACGCCAGGAAGTTCGAGGGCGGCAGCGGCGCACCCGAGCAGGCGCCCGGGAACGTGACCGTCACGGGATTCGACGAGGGACTCACGCCGGCGCCGTTCACGGCGCGCAGGCTGAGGGTGTAGGTGCCGGGCGGAACGCCGCCCACCGCCAGCGAGTCGGACAGGCCAATCGGCAGCGAGCCGCTCACCGCGCCCGCCACGTCGACGACGAGGCCCGTGGGAGCCGCCCCGCCGAAGGTGTTGGTCCAGGCCAGCGTGAGCGTGTCGCCGGCCACCGTGGCCAGCAGGTTCGCTGGCGCCGAGGGCGGCACGGGCACGCCCACGTGCACCGCGATTTCGTTGGACGCGGCGCTGCGGTCAGCCCCCGCCAGCGAGTGCACGCGCACGAAGTACGAGGCGCTCGGCGAATCGACCGTGAACGACGGCACCGAGCCCAGCGGCAAACTGGCCAGCACCGAGCCGGGGGTGAGGCCGGCCTCGAGCACGAAGCCCGTGGCCGCGGGACCAATCGCTGGCGGATCCCAGCGGAAGGTCACGACGTTGCCCACCATCGACGACACGCGCAGGCCCGTCGGCGGCTGCGCGTTGGTCGGGCCGTTCACCGTGAGCGACACGGTGGCCAGGCCGCTCGGACCACCGGCGTTGGTGGCGCGATAGGTGAAGCTGTCGGGCCCGATGTAGTTGGCCGCCGGGCGTGTAGGTGAAGCTGCCGTCAGCGGCCAGCGCCAGCGTGCCGTGAGCCGACCGTGGCGCCAATCGACGCCGTGAACGGACCGGTGCCCGTGTCGTTGGCGAGCACGCCTGGTGCCGGCACCGAAAGCGCCGTGTTGAAGGCCACGGCGTAGGCGTCGTTCACCGAGACCGGAGCGGGCGTAGTGGGCCCGCCACACGCGAAGCCGCCGATGTTGATCGTATCGACTGCCCAACCAGTGCCAGCCACAGACGAGTCGGTGGCCAAGCGCCACCGCAGCTGCACGTTCTGGCCGCCCGCCCCAGCGGGCAGGTTCACCACGGTCGTGATGTAGCCGGCCGAACTGCCCGACCAACCCGGGCGGGCGCCCATGGGATTCGCCGCGGACAAGGTGCCGTTGTAGCCACCACTGAGGAACGAGCCTCCCGCCGAGATGACATCGGTAAAGGCGCCGCCGGCGATGCTCAGCTCGAGCACGCCGCCATCGAACGTCGCCTCAGTAGCGAAGTTGTGACGGAAGCTCACGCGATTCACGCCGGCTGGCAGCGCGATGGAGGGCGAGAGCAGCAGGTTGTCGCTCACCGTCGCCGGATCGCCGGTGAACGCGCGGTTGGGCGCAGTGTCGGGCGTGGTCGCGTTGGTGGCCCACAGATTGGCCGTGCCCGAGAGCGTGCTCGTGGTCCAGCCGGCCGGCAGCGCGGGTGCCACCACGCCGTCGAAGTTCTGGGCGAAGGCGCTCACGATGGCGCCGATCTCGAACGGCGCATACACGAAGTTCTTCGTGGCGCCGCCCGCCTCCACCGCCTGCAGGCTGGGCGTGACGGTGGCGCCGCAGGCGCCGCTCACCACGAAGGTGAACGTGCGGCAGGCGTTGCCGCCCGGCGCCAACGTGCCGAACGACTGCGCGGCCGAGGGCGTGAGCACTCCGCCCGACGTGAGCAGCGTGCCGGTGACCGCGCCGCTCGTGGCGGCGCCGGAGTTGGTCATGCAGAACGACACGCCCGCGAACTCACCCGGGTCGAGGTGGCCGTTGGGAATCGACTCGGACACGAGCGTGGCCGTCGTGCCATTCACGCCAGGCGTGTCGAAGGCCTCCACGACGCGCGTGTTGTTGGCGCCGGAGCCGGCGTTGGTAATCTGCGCGCTGAAGCCCATGCCGCGCGCGGCGAATCCGGCCCAGATGTCGGCCACGTCGGCGGCTCGCTCCGCGGGGCTGCCCGCGCCCGCGTTGGCCGCGGCGATGATCGCGGTGCGCGCCTGCAGCATGGTCGGACCGCCCGGATCGAGCTTCATGCCGTCGGTGACGATCTGCAGGAAGCGCTGGTTGCCGGCGAAGCCGAGCCGGCCGATGAACCGCGCGCGCACTTCCCACAACATGCCGCCCCACACTTCGCCGATGTTGTGCACCTGGTCGAGCGTGGCCGAGCCAAAGGGCCCACGCGGGAACGCGCCGTCGCTGAG
Source organism: uncultured Acidobacteriota bacterium (assembly GCA_963814395.1). Taxonomy (GTDB): domain Bacteria; phylum Acidobacteriota; class Vicinamibacteria; order Vicinamibacterales; family UBA2999; genus CADEFD01. The sequence continues at coordinate 14,113 of CAWFCS010000005.1, read as the reverse complement.
GTCGGCCTGGGTCGCGTCGATGTCAGCAAAGGTGAGCGGGCTGTGCGGCCGGCCGTTGGCGCCCACGTTGGTGCGCACGGAGTATGGGAAGCGCCGAATGCCGTGGTAGTAGTTGTCGGTGTAACCCGCTGCGGCGAGGTTCGTGGCCCATCCGCCGACGGTGAAGATGCCATTGGCGTTCTCGTCCGACGTGGCCAGCAGCGACCGGGCATAGAAATCCGACCAGCCCTCGCCCATGCCACGCGCCATGTTGTTGCTCAGGCCAGTGGCGTTGCCGTGCAGGCGATTCGAGAGCCCGTGCGTGAGCTCGTGAATGATGATGTCCTGGTCGAGACCGCCAGAACGGTCGGGAGTGGGACCGGTCCACACGAACATCTGCATGCGGCCGCGGCCGCCGTCGGCCGGCGTGCTGAAGTTTGCGTTGTTCGTGCCCGACGAGTCCTGCGTTTCCGCGCTGACCCGGTCGGCGCCAGCGCCGCCGCGCCCGAAGTTGTCGTTCTGGAAGTTGAACGCAGCTTCGGTGAAGCCGAGCAGGTAGGTGGCGTCGTGGTAGCGGTTCACCCAATAGAACATGTTGGTGACGTCGCCGTTGCGGTAGTTGACCGTCGGTGGGCGCATCCACCGCCGGGTCGTAGGCGAAGTTGAACACTCGCGACAGCGCCGGTCACCGGTGCGTCGACGCCGTCAGGCACGCCGAGATCGAGGCCCGGCCTCGACGTTGTTGCCGTCGGTGGAGTTGTTGCCGTCGGTGATCCAGCCCAGGTTGTTGAACGAGTTGGCGCCTTCGTTGCCAATCAGGGTCTGGTTGCTGCGGGCCACGAACGGCGCCTGCGTGCCGGAGCCGGGCAGGATGGTGGTGGGCGACGACGGCGCCGGACTGTCGCTCGTGTAGACGTTGTAGGTGGCCGACTGCGTCTGGAACTCAGTGAGGTTCTTCCGGAACAGCATGGTGCCGTCGTCGGCGTCGAGCACGGTCAGGTAGGCGTGAGGGTCGCCCATGACCTGCGTGGCCCAGGCCAGCCGCACGACACCGGCTTTCAGCGGGAAGTAGACCAGCCAGGCCGTGGCGTCGCTGGCCATGCCGGGCCCGGCCAGCGTGACCTTGCCGTTGACGGCGCTCTTGCGCGTGAGCGCGGGTTCCGTCACCTTCCAGCCCACGCTCGTGGCCGCCAGCGCCACGGCTTGCTCGGCCGCCACGGCCGGCGTATCGGTGAGTTCTTCGGGCACGATGCCCGCGGCCAGCACGCCGGTGGTGCCGGCCAGTTCGCCCTTGGCGGTGAAGCCGCCGCGCACCCGCCCCTGGAACACCGGGAATGCCGTTGAAGCGCTGCTCGAGTTCCACCCACGCCATGTTGCCGGCGGGGTTGACGTAGTCGGAGACGACCGCCAGGTCGGCGACCTCGTTCGACGCCAGCCCGTAGACGCCGGCGTAGGTGGCCAGGAATCCGCGCAGCGTGGCTTCGCGGTCGGCCGAGGCCGCCGTCAGAAACGCCCCGCCGGGCGCGGCGTTGACCACCTCGGTGGTGGACAGCGACGCGTGAGTATCGATATGCACGCCGGGCACGGCGGCGGCTAGCTGCACGCCGCCATCGAGGCGGTCGGCGGCCAGGCGATCGGCGCGCTGGGGCGCATCGAATCGGGCCAGGTAGTCGGCGGCGTCGGGCGTCTCGCTGGGACGGGGATATAGCTTGAACGTGCGGATGTCGAAGTTGGGCGCGCCTTCGTCGCGGCTTCCGGCTGGTGCGCCGACCTGCGCGCGAATGGCCACCGTCGCGAAGGCTGCCACGGCGAGCAGCATGGCCGCGGAGAGCCAGCGGCGGTAGGCCGTCGAGTCGAGCCACGGGTGAAGCAGGAGTACGGCGTCGAGTCTTCATGAAAGGGCCTCTACAGAGATGAACGACAAACGCGGGACGCGACAAGCAAACATCGCGAGCAGGTGAACGTGGCGGATTGCAACTTGGCTGCCATCCTTCACCACGCGGCGAAAGTGCCGGCGGCTGGTGAAACCCAGCACCGCCACACTCACTCGTAGCGCCAACGGAACGAAAAGGGGGTCAACGCGCGAATTCTGGCCTGACCAAGACTGTTGGCGGCCGAACGGAAGACTACCCCATCCACTGCAGCACCGGTGCGGCAGCATCTTCGAGCGGCTGCACGACGATGTCGACGAGCGCCGGTCCGTCGTGTTCCATCGCCTCCCGCAGCACGGCGCCCAGCTGCTCGGGGTCGTCGACGCGCCATGAGCGCACGCCGTAGGCGGCGGCAACCAGGCTGTGATCGGTGCGCGAGAAGTCCACCGAGAAGTAGCGCGCCCCGTAGCTGGCCTTCTGACTGGCTTTGATCCAGCCGTACGAGGCATTCGAGAGCACGAGCATGAGCAGCGGCACCTTCAAGCGCACCACCGTCTCGAGTTCGCCGACGGCGAAGCCGAAACTGCCATCGCCCATGACCGACACGCACTTGGCGGCCGGGCGGGCAAACCACGCCCCCACCGCTGCGGCCAGCGAGTAGCCGAGCGCGCCGTGCGCACGGTTGGTCAGGAAGTGCCGGCCGGCGGCCGGCAGCTCGAGGTAGGCCGAAAGATACGGACACGGCGTGCCGGGATCGGCCACGACCACCGCCTCGCGCGGCAACACGCGGTTCAGCTCGGCCATCACGCGTTCGGGACGGATGGGCCGCGCCGTGTCGGCCGCGAGGGGCGCACACGCGGCCTGTTTGGCCGCGCGGGCGCGCGCCACCACGGCCCGGCCGTCGCGATTCGCCGGAAGGCGCCATTCCGGCAGGGCCTGCACCGCCGCGAGCAACGCCTCGAGCACCAGCCGGGCATCGCCGATGAGCGCGTGGTCGGTGCGGTAGTTGGCCGACACCGCCATTGGATCGACGTCGATGTGCACGATCGGCACCTGGCGCGACGGCGTGGTGGTTCGTTCGGTGGTGGTGGAACCGGCGCGGCAGCCGACGAACACCACCAGATCGGCCTGCTGCACCACGGCGCGCGTGGCCACGACGCCGCCGTTCAAGCCGACCACGCCGACGCTGAGCGGGTGGGCATCGGCGACGCTGCCCTTGCCGCTCACCGTCGTGCACACCGGCGCGTCGAGCCGCGTGGCCAGTTCCGCGAGCACCTCGGTGGCCCCGGCGGCCAGCACGCCGCCGCCGCAGATGAACACCGGCCTACGCGCCCGCACGAGGGCGTCGGCCGCCGCCGTCACCGCCACGGGATCGGCGCCGGACGGCCACGCCGGATAGCGCTCGTGGCCGGGCTGCGCCCAGATCTCGGCAGGGTCCACCGGCTGCTTCAACACGTCGTAGGGCAGGCCGATGTGCGCCGCACCCGGACGTCCGGTGGTCATGTAGCGAAACGCCGTGCGCAGCGCCTGCGGCACCTGATCGGCCCGGTCGCACACGGTGTTCCACTTGGTCAGCGGCCGGAAGAGCGACTGCTGGTCGAGCTCGGTGAGCGGATACCGGCCGCGCGACAGCACCGGCACGTCGGAGGTGATGCCGAGCACCGGTGAGCTCGACTCGTTGGCTTCCACGAGCCCCGGCAGCAGATAGGTGGCGCCGCCGCCACTCGGCCCCTCACATACGCCCGGGCGGCCACTCACGCGCGCATAGCCATCGGCCATGTAGGCGGCGCTGCGTTCGTCGCGCGTGAGCACGTGTGTGATCTGGTGCTCCAGACGGAAGAGGGCGTCGTAGAACGGGAGGCTGGTGTCGCCACAGAGACCGAAGATGTGGCGCACGCCGTAGAGGTCGAGCATGCGCACCGCCGCTTCCGCCCCGTTCACCGCATCCATGCACCCGCTCCGTGACTCGAAAGAGAACCTGGTGGAGAGAACCGAGGGAGAGAATCTGGGCGAGTGTACGTCGGGACCGCGCGCCCGCCGCGCGGCTTGCTACCCTAGATGTGCGTCATGCCACTCGCCTTCGACCCGAGCCATCCACTCGACCGTCGTCTCGGCGCGAGCGCGAATACTCGCCCAGCTCCGCCATCGGCGGCAACTACGCGCCGTTTCTCGCGCAGTATGCGGCGCTCAGCGCCCGTGCCCACGCGCACCTGCCGGTGCAGCGCGACCTGCGCTACGGCGCAGCGCCGCGCGCCACCCTGGACTACTTCCCGGCTCCAGGTGGCGCCCCTCGCCCCGGTTTGCTGATCTACATCCACGGCGGCTATTGGCAGGAAGGCGCAAAGGCAGACTCGGCGTTCCTCGCGCCGGCCTGGCACGAGGCGGGCGTTGCGCACGCGGTCGTGGGCTACACGCTGGCGCCCGAGGCGCGCCTGCCGCAAATCGTGGCGGAGTGCCGCGCGGCGCGTGGCGTGGCTCGTGGCCCGCGCCGACCCGCTGGGCTTCGACGCCGCCAACGTCGTGATCGCCGGAAGTTCGGCGGGCGGCTACCTGGCGGCGGCCGCCGCCGACCGTTCACCCGTGCCGGTGCGTGGCATCGTGCCGGTGTCGGGCGTGTTCGACGTGGCGCCGCTCATCGGCACGTCGATCAACGAACCGCTCGGTCTGGATGCGGCCACCGCACGCGCGCTCGACCTGCTCACGCCGGAGCGCCGCTACTGCCCCGCCGTGGTGGCGTGGGGCGAGGTGGAGACCGACGCGTTCAAGCGACAAAGTCGCGCGTTTGCGGCGGGTCTGCGTACGGCCGGCACGCCCTGCGCGTCGCTCGAGGTGCCGGGCCGGAATCACTTCGACGTGGTTCTGGAACTGGGCGACGCGGCCTCGCCGCTCTTCGGCGCGGCCCACGACCTGTTCGCGCGCTCGTAGCCGGCGGGCCAACGCCGGCGCGGACCTGGCCGGCCTACGTCACCGCGGAGCGCACCGCGAACCGGGCGTCACGCCACTCGCCCGACTCGAGCACCAGCGCCAGGCGATCGACGGCGTCCCAGACATCGACGAAGCGCGTGTAGAGCGGCGTGAAGCCGAAGCGCAGGATGTCGGGTGCCCGGAAGTCACCGATGACGCCGCGCGCGATGAGCGCCTGCATCATGGCGTAGCCGCCGCGTGGCGTGCGCCAGACTGACTTGACTGCCGCGCTCGTGCCCATCGGCGCGGCGTGACCAGCGACAGGCCGTGCCCTCCGCACCGCGCCTCCGCGAGCTGGATGAAGAGGTCGGTGAGAGCCAGCGACTTGTGACGCAGCGCCGCCATGCCGCCGAATGGCTCGGCCGCGAGCAGCGTGTCGACACCGCACTCGAGCGCCGCCAAGGAGAGCACCGGAGGGGTGCCGCAGAGGAAGCGCGTGATGCCAGCGCCCGGCTGATAGTCGGTCGTGAAGGCGAACGGCGCGGCGTGCCCCAGCCACCCGGCGAGTGGCTGCCGGTAGCCTTCCGCGTCCATGCGCCTGGTGTGCGTGGGATGCGCCCAGATGAAGGCCGGCGCCCCCGGGCCGCCGTTCAGATACTTGTAGCCGCAGCCCACGGCGAAGTCGGCGGCGGATGCGCGCGATCCGTCGCCGTGCAGCGTCACCGGCACGGCGCCAGCCGAGTGGGCCAGGTCCCAGATCACGAGCGCGCCGGCGGCATGCGCCGCGCGCGTCACCGCGGCCATGTCGTGCATGCGGCCGGTGCGGTAGTTCACGTGCGTGAGCAGCAGAATGGCGGTATCGTCGCCGAGCACCCCCGCGAGGCCGGCCCGATCACCGGCCAGGTCTTCGGCGTCGACGAGGCGCAGCGAGAAGCCGCGCTCGCGCGCGGCCGTGTCGGCGATGTAGAGATCGGTCGGAAAATTCGTGCGCTCCGACACGATGGCGCGGCGCGTGGCCGGCGCGTCGGCTGCCGCAAGCGACATGGCGGCCGCCAGCGCCTTGTAGAGATTCACCGAGGTGGAGTCGGCCACCACCAGTTCGCCCGGCCCGGCGCCCACGAGGGTCGCGATCTTGTCGCCGATCCGCTGCGACAGCGTGATCCAGCCGGCCGTGTTCCAGCTGCGAATCAGGTCGCGTCCCCACTCGTCGTGCAGCACCTGCTGCACCCGCGCCGAGGTGGCACGCGGCAGCGGGCCCAGCGAGTTGCCATCCAGATAGATGTCGCCTCGCGCGTCCGCGGCGTCGAGGTCGAAGTGCCCGCGCACGGCCGCAAGTGGATCGGCCGCATCGAGCGCGGCACACGCGGCTCTGGTCGTCGAAGTCATGAACAGAAGGTAGCACCGCGCGAAGGCACCGGGCTGCTACTCTAGCGCCGCATGGCTCACGCCCCCGCCCGATCACCGTCGCCGCCCCCAGGTTCGTCGGAGTCGCTGCTGCGCGTGATGGGCACCTTCGGCCTGGCAGCCGCCATTCTCAACATCACGGTGGGCGGCGGCATCTTCCGCCTGCCGGCCAACGTCGCCGGGGCGCTCGGGCCGGCTGCGCCGATGGCCTATCTGGTGTGCGCAGTGGCCATGGGCCTGATCGTGCTGTGCATCGCCGACGCCGGCAGCCGCGTGTCGCTCACGGGCGGCCCCTACGCCTACATCGGCGTGGCGCTCGGACCGTATGCGGGCTTCCTGGCGGGCATCCTGCTGTGGATGCTGGGGCTGTTTGCCACTGCGGCCGTCTCCACCGTGTTTGCCGCCAGCGTCGGTCAGCTCGTGCCTGTCCTGAGCAGTCCAGCCAGGCAGACGGCGGTGCTCGTGGCGGCGTTTGCCTTCTGGTCGCTGGTCAACATGCGCGGCGTGGCCCTGGGCGCGCGCTTGAACACCGTCGCCACGGTGGTGAAGCTGGTGCCGCTGCTGCTGATCGCGGTGGGCGGGCTGTTCGCCGTGCGCGCCGAGCATCTCACCGTCACGGCGTGGCCCGCCGCCACGGATGTGGCGCGAACGTCGCTGTTGCTCATCTTCGCGTTCGCGGGCGTGGAAGCCGCGCTCGTGCCGAGCGGCGAGGTGCGCGACACCGCGCGCACGGTGCCGCGGGCCATCGCGCTCGCGATGCTCGGCATCACCGCGCTCTACCTCGCGCTGCAGGTGTCGGCGCAAGGCATTCTGGGCGCCGGGCTGGCGCAAGCCACGGTGTCGCCGCTGGCGGATGCGGCGGGTGTGGCCTTTGGCGGCTGGGCTCGGACGTTGCTTCTGGCCGGCGCGTCGGTGTCGATGTTCGGCTATCTGGGCGGCATGACCCTGGCGATGCCGCGTATGGTCTACGCGCTCGCCCGTGACGGTTTCCTGCCGCGGGCGCTGGCGGCCGTACATCCCACGCTGCATACGCCGCAGGCGGCCATCGTGGCGCAGTCGCTCGCCACCCTCGCGCTCGCCGTGACTGGCACGTTCGAGCGTCTGGCGATTCTGGCCAACGTGTCGGCGCTCGCTCTATATCTGGGCTGCGCGATCGCGTCGTGGCGCCTGCGCACGCAGGCCGCGCCGGTGACAGTGGCCGGTCCGGGCGCGGGCACGGGCACGGGGCCGCGCGGGCCCCTGGCCGGCGTCGCGCCGTATCTGGCGGTGCCGGTCATCCTGTGGCTGCTCACCGGCCTGACCCAGGGCGAGTGGATCGGCTTCGCTGCGTGCCTCGCTGCCGGCTCGCTCGTCTACGCCGTCAGGTCCGCCGCGCGACCAGCACGGTGATGTCGTCGAATTGCGGCGCCGATCCGGCGAACGCGTCAATCGCCGCCATGATGTTTGCGATCACCGTGTCCACCGGCGCGCCCGGTGATGCGCGCAGGCATTCCACGAGACGGGCCTCGCCGAACTCGTCGTCAGCCAGGTTCTGCGCGTCGGTGACGCCGTCGGAGAACAGCACCAGCGTGTCGCCAGGTTCGAGCACCAAGCGCACCTCGCCGTAGGGAATGAGCGGCGGCAGCATGCCCAGCGGCATGCCGGTCGAGGCGAGTGTGACGATCTGGCCATCGGCCCTGAGGATGAGCGTGTCGACGTGGCCGGCGCCCACGAACCGGATCGCGCCGGATGACGGCTCCAGATCCACGAGCGCCGCCGTCACGTACTTCTCGGGCGCGGTCGACGCAAAGAGCAGGTCGCTGGCCTCGGCCGCCAGCGCCGGCAGCGACGCGCTGCGGCCGAGAAGGGCCCGCAGCGTCGCCTGCATGTTGGCCATCACGAGCGAGGCCGGCAGGCCCTTGCCCGACACATCCGCCACGCACAGCAGCAGGCGCCCGCCGGCGTCGTCGGCCATGACGATGGCATCGTAGTAGTCGCCGCCGCACTGGCGGGCCGGCCGGTTCCGCGCGGCCAGCTCGTAGCCCGGCACCAGCGGCATCGCCGCCGGGAAGAGGTCGGCCTGGATGCGGGCCGCCAGCCTCATCTCGCTTTCCAGCTTCGCGCGCGCCACCTCCACCTGCTGGTGCAGCGCCATCAGGCGCTCGCGTTCGAGCGCCGCCTGCACGGTGCGTTCGAAGAGCCGCGCGTTCTCGATGGCCGTGGCCGTCTGCAAGGCCAGCGTGTTGAGCAGCTTCAGTTCGGCGGCCGTGTAGGCCATCGGCACCGTGCTGCCGAGCGCAACCACGCCGGTGACCCGCTCGCCCACGCGCAGGGCCGCGCCGATGAACGCCTTCAGGGTCGTGTGCTCGACCACGCGGCGCGGATCCTGATCCACGTCGTTCACGATTTCCGCCACGCCCGTGCTGGCGACCGCGCCGATGATGCCGTGGCCCTTCCGGAAGCCCTGCAGCGCCGGCATCTCGTCGCCGAAGCCCGACACGGTGCGGAGCTCGCCGGTGTCGTCGTCGAGCAGCATCACCACGCCGTCGGTGGCGACGATGAGATGGCGCGCCTGCTGCAGCGTGAGCTCCGCCACGCGCTCGACGTCGAGCAGGGCGGCCAGCTTCTCGGAGAAGCTGTAGATGAGGTTGATCTCGCGATAGAGGTGGAGCACCTCGCCGCCGAGCGCCTTGCGTTCGGCGTCCTTGCCCGCGAGGTGGCCGAGCAGGGCCGCCACGGCGGCCGCGGCCGGTGGTCCGGTGACCCAACCCAGCATGGCCCCTTCGTGGGTCACGGGGAAGCGCTGGGCGGCGGCATCCGGCGCCGCGCCGTGCAGCAGGCGACCGTCGGCGTCTTCGACCGCCACGCCGCCGGCCGTGGCCGACCACGCATCCACGATCGCCCGCGCCTCGGCCGACCGGCCGAGCACCTGCTTCAGCCCGACACGACTCATCGCCGGGTCACAAGCCGAGCACGGCGCGCGCCTTGTCGAGCAGGGCGTCGGGGTCGAAGGGCTTGGTCATGTAGAGATCGGCGCCGGCCTCCTGGCCCTTCTGCCGATCCAGCTCCTGCCCCTTGGCGGTGAGCAGCACGATGTAGACGTCGCTCAGGCCGAGGCTCGTGCTTGGCGCGATGGCACACGTCGAAGCCGCTCAGCTTCGGCATCATCACGTCGAGGAACACCAGGTTCGGCTTGGCCGACTCGATGATCGCCAGCGCCTCTTCGCCGTTGGTGGCGGTGAGCAGCTCCACGCCCTCGTCCTCCAGCTCCTCGAGCGTCTGCTGCAGGAGCGTGCGCAGGTGCGGTTCGTCGTCCACGATCAGGATCGTCCGGGTCACAGGGGCCTCATTGGTAGACGAGGAAGAGGACATGGTCCATCCCCTTCTCGAAGCGGAGCATCCGCACGTTGTCCGACTGGGCGGACAACACGGAGTTGAGCAGGATGATGTCGGGTTTGAGCGCCCGCGCCTTCTCGACCAGGTCGGCATCGCGCGCGTCCGACACGCTGTAGCCGCGGCTGGTGAGCACGTCGGCCAGCGTCTTCACCGTGGAGGCGTCCTCGTCGACGACCAGCACGTGGCGATGCGACTTGCGCTGCTCGATGAGCGCGCCCACTTCGCGGAACAGCAGGTCGGTGTCGATCGGCTTGGTGAGATAGCGGTCCACGCCGATGCGGATGCCGCGCTCGCGGTCCTGCACGATCGACAGGATCACGATTGGGATGTCCATCGTGAGCGGGTCGTTCTTGAGCACGGCGGCCACGTCGAAGCCGTTCATCTCGGGCATCATCACGTCGAGCACCACGAGATCCGGCCGCTCGCGCCGCACTTCGGCGATGGCCTCGCGGCCGTTGGTGGCCACGCGCACGACGTAGCCAGCCTCGGTCAGCTCCTGCGTGAGCAGCTCGCGGATGTTCGGGTCGTCGTCGACCACCAGCAGGCGCGGCGCGCGCTCGGCGGTGCGCGGCGTGGTCACCACCACCTGATCGCGCAACTGACGAATCAGCGCCGCCAGTTCCATCGGGTTGGCGCCGGCCCCGGCCGTCGCCACCTGCGCGTCGGGCAGCGGCACCGAGAACGAGAAGGTGCTGCCGTGGCCGAGTTCGCTCTCGACCCACACCCGGCCGCCGTGATGTTCGACGATCTCGCGGCAGATCGGCAGGCCCAGGCCGGTGCCCTTCGGCTTGTCGGTGAGCGTGTCGCCCACCTGCTTGAAGCGCTCGAACACCTTCGGCTGGTCGGCCGGCGCGATGCCCATGCCGGTGTCGACCACGCTCACCACGATCTCGCCGCCGCGGCGCACCGCGCGGCACGTCACCGAACCGGCGTCGGTGAACTTCACCGCGTTCGAGATCAGGTTGATGACCACCTGGATCAGGCGGTCGCTGTCGCCGGTGACCGGCGGCAGATCGGGCGCCACGTCGGTGACCAGGCGCAGCCCCTTCTGCTCGAAGAGCGACGCGGTGGCGGCGGTGGCCCGGTCGATCACCTCGGCCAACGACACCGGCTCCATGTGCCATTCGAGCTTGCCGGCCTCGATCTTGGCCAGGTCGAGCACGTCGTCGATGAGCTTGGTGAGCCGCTCGCCCTCGCTGACCACGACCTTCAGGTTGTCTTCCACCTGCTGGATGGTCTGCACCACCTTCTTGTCGTCCTTGGGCACGAGCGGGAAGATGCGGTCGTCGAGGCGCTTCTTGATGATCTTGGCGAAGCCCAGCACCGAGGTGAGCGGCGTGCGCAGTTCGTGGCTCACCGTGGAGAGGAACGCGCTCTTGGCCGCATCGGCTTCTTCGGCCACGCCACGCGCCCGCTGCGCTTCTTCGAAGAGGCGGCGGTTCTCGTGTTCCTGCTCGTTGAGCTGGCGGTAGGCCGCGGCGTTGTCGAGCGCAATGGCCGTGTACGAGGCCAGGCTGCGCATCATGCTCACGTGCTGCTCGGTGTAGGCGCCCTTCTCGAAGCTCTGGATGGTGATGAGCCCGAGCACGCGGTCCTTGGCCTCGAGCGGCAGGTAGATGATCGACTGCGGCGCCTTCGACATCGAGCCGTCCTCGAGCGGGCGGCTCTGTTCGTCGAAGCGGCTGACGTACTTCGCGTACTCGGTGTGCACGTCGTTGATGAACACCGGCTGGCGATGGGTGATGCACCACACCGGCAACTGGTCGGGATCGGCCGTGCTGCGTGAGTACGGGCGCGTAGCGCTTGCCCTGCTCGATGGCCAGCCGGTACTCGATCTCCTGGCGCTCCGGATGGTAGAGGCCCACGCCGAAGACATCGGCATCGGCGAGCTGGTTCACGCGCTCGTAGAGCTTGCCGAAGATGGTGTCGAAGTCGAGCGACGCGGTGATCTCGCGGCCGATGTCGCTCGAGCAGCTCGATGTTCTTCTTGCCCTCGCCCTCCGAGCGCGCCAGCGCCTCGGCCGACTCGGCGCGCAGCCGGGCCTCGGCGAACTGCGCCCGCTCGCGTTCCTTGCCGACCACGCGGTGCCGCTGGATGCGCGCCGCGCCGAAGACGAGGCCGATGAACCCCAGCAGGTAAGCCGCGTTGGCCCACCAGGTGCGGTACCAGGGCGGCAGGATGGTGAAGGCGTAGGCGGCCTCCTCGCCCATCGCGCCTGAGACGCTGCGGGCGCGGACGTGGAAGCGGTAGTCGCCGAACGACAGGTTGGTGAAGTCGCGGCGCGACTCTCCCGTCCAGGGCGACCAGTCGGCGTCGAGGCCGTCCAGTTTGGTCTGGTACTGGGTGGCGGTCTCGTCGATGAAGGTCGGGGCGGCGTACTCGAACCGCAGGGCGTCGGTCGAGGCCGGCAGGCGTGGCGACGAGACCTCCGCGGCGCCCCCGAAGAGCACCGCGTCCGCGCCAGCCGTGACCCGGCGAGTCAGGACGCGAAACGGCGGCGCTGGCGCCGCCGCCTTCTTCATGTCGAACCGGACGAACTGCTGCTTCCAGCCAAACCAGGCGATGTCGTCCGGCTCCACGTAGACGAATCCCGTAGGCGTCGCACCGAATCGGCTGAACAGCGTGTCGTCGGCCGTCCAGCCGCCCTTTCCGTCGGGTCTCAGCACACGCGTGCCCTTGCCGGCATTGGCCAGCAGCGTGCCGTTGGGGCCCGGGGCCACGCCGAAGCTGCCGCGCAGACGGTCGTGTGGCAAGCCGCTGAGGAACTCGTCCCTGACGAACACGCGGCGCCCGGCATCCCAGGTGGTGATGATGTTGTCGACCGACGCCCCCCAGGGTCCGAGGTACATCGTGTCCCCGAAGCGAAACACCCCGACGCCCCGCTCGGACAGTCCATCCTTCGCCCCGAACCGCTGGATGGTGGCGTCAGGCCGCGGCGCCCCAGGGCCAGGGCGAGCCGCGAACGTCAGCCGCATCAGACCGGTCGCCTGGGTGCCCGCCCACAGGGAGCCATCGGCGTCCTCAGCGAGCGAACGGACTTGCTCGGGGAGACCGGGCACGCGCCCTTCGTCGATCCAGCGGCCGTCCACGCACCGGTACGACGTCAGCCCGTCAAAGAGCCCGATCCACAAACGCGTCGGGTCGACCCGCGACCGTTCGAGCGCAGCCGCCCTGAACGTGCCGTCGCGCGCCGCGCGAATGGGCATGGCCGCCGTGCCGCGAATCTCGAACAGGCCATCTGTAGACGCGACGACGAGCACCGGCGGCCCGCCACGGCCGTCGGTCATCTCGGCGAACGCCCAGCTTTGCTGCCCGATGCCCGGAACTGGCTCGATGCGCGCCGGGCGTCCGCCAGCCGCGGGCTCCAGGTAGGCCACGCCACTCTGCCTGGCGATGTAACAGGCGCCCTTGATGGCGTTCCTGGACCCAGGCACCGAGATAGCCATCCGCCTCGCCGAACGCCGTGGCCGGTGATGGATACTCGACCCGGCCGATGCCCCGCTCGCCCACCGTCCAGATCGCGCCTTCGCGATCGGCCATCAGGTTGTAGACCGCGTCCGACGGCAGCCCTTGCGCGCGACCAACAGTCAACAGGCGCCGCCCCTCGCGGTCCATGATGGCCATTCCGGCGTTGGTGGTGGACAAGGCGATAGTGCCGTCCGGGAGCGCGATGCCGCGATAGAGCGAGGCGTTCTTCAGGAACTCGATTCGAGTTCGGTCGGAAACGGCGTGAGCGCCGGCGCCGTCGTACAGCCAGAAGCCGCCGAATCGCCTGCCGATCGAGCAGACGCCTGGCGTCATAGCGGAGCACGACGGGGTAACCTCGGATCCGAGCCTGGCCGTGCCGGGCAAGGGCCGGAAGGTATCGCCGTCCAGCACGTTCAGGCCGGTTTCGGGCATGGTCAGGTACATCTGACCGTCGACCAGCGAGGCCCGGTTGAAGCGCGAGGTGGGCCGGATCGTCGTCATCACGCCGTCGTGCCAGCGGAAGACCGCGTGCTCTGTCTGGAACAACACACCGGACGGGGTCACGAAGGTGCGCCAGACGTCGTTGAATCCGCGCGCGTCCTCGGGCACCTTGTCGCCCAGGGAGACGTACTGCAGCTGCCCGCTCGCGTTCGGCGCAAGGTAGCCGAAGTCGAGCGCCGCGCCCACGTAGATGACGCCAGCCGCGTCGATGGCCAGGGAGCGCACGGTGCTGAGGTTCTGCGTTTCGATGAGCCGCCAGTTCGACGCCATCGAACTCGATCACGCCGCTCTGGACTGCCCACGTAGAGGACGCCACGGGCGTCCTGCACGATCGACCAGTTCTGGCCGGCGGCGTTCACGTCGAGCGGCGCATAGGTGCGGACGAACGGCCGGCCCTCCTCGGGGTGGCGCGTCGCCGCCGTGGCCGACGTGGGCCCCTCAGTCGCAGGCCGCGGCGCTGCCCGGCCAGCTGGCGCGGGCGCCGAGCACGGGGCGCCCCTGACAATGCCAGGGCGAAGCCACTGACCGCGAGGAGGAGGATTGGGGGGCGCATCATGGGTCGGGGATACTACCCCGTCCGTTCCGGTATGCGAAACGGACGCCGCCAGCC
>CAWFCS010000004.1:0-123487 GCA_963814395.1 uncultured Acidobacteriota bacterium | reverse complement strand
CGCGCGGGAATGGCCGCCAGCGCGAACGCATACGCGCCGCCCACGGCGCCGGCTTCGAACGTCACCGCGCGCTCGCGCGCCACCTTGGCCCCGGCATCGTCGGCCAGCTGCAGGTAGGCGTAGGTCTGGTAGTCGAGCGCGTGCAGCTCCTCGCCGGCGCCGGCCGGTCCACCGGCCTTGCGCGCCGCCTCGGCCGACTTGCGGTTGGTCTCGACCGATTCCTTCCACTCGCCGACGCGCGTGAAGGTGTGCGACGGCATGTGGAGCGCGTGCGGCACGACCGGCGCAATCGACGCGTAGCGGCGCGCGGCATCGAGCGCGCGCGGCGCCAGCGGCGGCGCGTCATAGGCATGGATGATGTAGTGCGCCAGGCCGGGATGGCCCGGCATCTTCTTGAACAGCACTTCGAGCATTTCAGCGGCCTTCAGGTTCGCGGCGTAGGTCTTGTCGGTCGGCGTGGCGGTCTGCGCCACGGCGAGCGCCCAGAAGATGCGCGCCTCGACATCAGCCGGGTTGTCCTTCGACACCTGACCCATCGTCGTCTCGTAGGCCACGATGCGCGCGCGCTGGGTGGTCACGTCGTCGCTCGAGAACAGCCCGGCCACGGCGTCGATGTAGCCCTTCTCGCGCCGCGTCGGCGTGCCGGTCGCCTGCGCCTTCTCAATCGCGGCCTTGCCGGTGGCGATGGTCTGCGGCGTGCGCAAGCCGCCGAAGGGATTGCCCCAGTGGGTCAACGCCACGCCCCAGAGGGCCATGGCGCAGTTCGGATCCTTGGCCAGGATGCCCTCGAACGCCTTGCGCGCCTCGGGGAACCAGAACGAGTGCAGCTGCGCCACGGCGCTGTTGAATTCGGCCTTCACGGCCGTGGTACACGAGGTCTGGAAATCGACGGCGCCCACCTGGTCCACCGACAGCGGGCCGCCGCCATGGTTCTCGTGCTGGGCCCAGCGCCGGCGCGCTCAGCAGACACATCACCGCCGCGATACGTACGTTCAGTCCCACGGGTCTCTCCTCATTGCGGGTCGCGCCCGCGTCACGTCACGTGCATGACCGGTCACTGCCTGCCACTACTTGCCGAAGCTCAAGCGGTCGAGCGCCACCCGGCCGTTGCTGATGACCAGCAGCGGGATCGAGCAACGCGCGCGGCTGCTCGAGCGGATTGGCCGTCGACCACGACCAGGTCGGCCTCGAAGCCCTGCCGCACCTGCCCGATCTGCGTGTCGAGCTTCAGCAGCTCGGCGTTCACCGTCGTGGCCGACTGCAGCGCCGCCAGCGCCGGCAGTCCGGCCTCCACCAGCTCGATCACCTCGCGCGAGATGCGCGCGATGCTCGACGGGCCGTAGCCGGTATCCGAGCCCGCCGCGATCTTCACGCCGCGCGCCCGCGCACGAGCGATCGTGTCCACCAGCACCGGCTTCAGCATCTGGCCGCGCCGCTGCAAGCCGGCGTTGTCGTACTCGCCGCCCGGCGTCGCCAGGTCGTTCACGACGTCGGCGGTCGGATCGAAGAAGACGCCGCGCTGCGCCATCAGGGTGAGCGTCTCGTCGGTGAGGTAGGTGCCGTGCTCGATGCTGCGCACGCCGGCCTTCACGGCGGCGAGCGCGCCCTCGGCGCCGTGCGCGTGGGCCAGCACGGGCACGCCGCGCGCGGCCGCTTCGGCCACGATCAGCGCCAGCTCGGCCTCGGTATAGACCTGCTTGCGCGGATCGGTGTCGGGCGTGCCGGCGCGTTCGGTGGCGAGCACCTTGATCCAGTCCACGTTCGCGCGACAGGTTGAACTTCACGAAGCGGCGGAGCGCATCCGTGCTGGTGAGGCCCGCCCATGAGATCGCCGAGCTCGGGCGCGTCCAGGAACGCCTCGGCCGCCGGCTGCGGACGCACGTGGTAACCGGCCGCCAGCACGTCCGGCCCGGCCAGATGGCCGCGCTTCACGAGTTCGCGCAGGCCGACGTCGACGAAGTTGCGACACGCCGGCGCTGCGCACGGTGGTGACGCCGCTCTCGAGCGCGGCGCGCATCGCCGGCGGGGTTGGCGATGTGCACGTGCGCGTCGATCAGCCCCGGCACGACGTAGCGCCCGCCCAGGTCGATGCGGCGCGGCGCGGCCGCACTGGCGGCGGCCGGCGCGGCGGCACCCACCGATTCGATGCGCCCGTCGCGCAGCACCAGCACCTGCCCGCGGCGCACGGCGCCGGTCACGGTATCGACGACCGACGCGTTCACGAGCATCACCGGGGCCGGAGGCAGGGGCGCCGTCTGCGCCGGCAAGCAACCACGCACTGGTCGAGGTCGAGCAGCGCGGCCAGGGCACAGCGGCACGAGCACGGAGCGCATGGGAGAAGTCTAGTGTTCCTGGGCGGCGTTGGCACTGGATAATCCGGCGCGTCGGGCGGAGCCGCCGGGCCCGCTGGTCTTCCGGGTAGACTGGCCCCGTGCCCGCCCTTGCCGGTGTTCGTGTGCTCAGCGTCGCCCTCAATCTGCCCGGGCCGGTGGCCGTGGCCCGGCTCGTGGCGCTCGGCGCCTCGGCCTCCAAGGTGGAGCCGCCGTCGGGCGATCCCCTCGCGACCTACAGCCGTGCCTGGTACGACCGGCTGCACGAGGGCGTCGCGGTGGAAGCGCTCGATCTGAAATCGGACGACGGGCGCGCGCGCTGCGACCAGTTGCTCGCCAGCACCGACGTGCTCCTCACGAGCCAGCGGCCCTCGGCGTTGACGCGCCTGGGCCTCGGCCCTGCCCGGCTGGCCGAACGGTTTCCGGCCGTGCGCGCGGTGACGCATCGTGGGCGACAGCGACGCGCCCGAGCAGGCCGGGCACGACGTGACCTACCAGGCCGAGGCCGGGCTGCTGCGCGACCGGCTGCCGGTCACGCTGCTGGCCGACCTCGTGGGCGCCGAGCGGGTCGTGACCGCGGTGCTGCTGGCGCTCAGGTCGGCACCGGGCGCGTGCCTCACGGTGGGCCTCCGCGACGTCGTCGACGACCTGCGCGCGCCGCTCGACTACGGCCTCACGACCGAGGGGGGCCGGCTCGGCGGCGGCGACCCCGCATACGGCGTCTATGCCACGCGCGACGGCCACGTCAGCGTGGCCGCCCTCGAGCCGCACTTCCGCGCCCGCCTCTACGCCGCGCTCGACCTGCCGCGTCGATGCGCCGCTGCGCGACGTGATGGCGTCCCGCACCTGCGCCGAATGGACCGCCTTCGCGCGCGAACACGACCTGCCCCTCAGCGTCGTTCGCGCTTGATGCAGGTGCTGGGTGCTAGGGGCTGGGGGCTAGGGCGTGTCAAAGCAAAGGCCCGGAGGAATTCCGCCGGGCCTATCCTTGCTCCGGAGACGCCAGCCTCGGTCCGCCGTGCTCTGCTCGAGCCCCAGCCCCTAGCCCCTAGTCCCCAGCCCCTAGAAGGAGACCTTGAACGCCAACTGCGCCACGCGCGGCTGATAGGCGTTCAGCAGGGCCTGGCGCGGCGCACCGAACTGCGCCTGGTTGAGCACGCTCTGGTAGGCGCCGTAGTTCTTGTGGTTGAGCAGGTTGAACACCTCGGCGATCAGACTGACCCGCATGCCGCCCGGCAGCGGGACGTCCTTGGCGAGCCGGGCATCGACCCGGTGCAGCGCCAGGCCCTTGAGGGCGTTGCGCGGCACGACGTCGCCCACCGCGAACGAGGTCGGTCCGTCGAAGCGATCCTGCACGTCTTGCGCGACGGTGACGGGCGCCGTGACGTAGCGGTTGGTGCCGGTATGCCCAAAGGGGTTGGCCGCGATGGTGGTCGCGTAGTAGTTGCCGGAGCCGAAGAAGTAGGCGCCCGACATGTTGATGCCCCAGGGCCCGCGCCAGAGTCCGTTCAGCCGCAGCGTGTGGCGCTGGAAGTCGGTGGACCTCGCCCACTCCGCATCCGGATCGAAGGGGTTGTTGCCCTGGTACTGGAAGTTGGTGGTGTTGTCGTTCATGAACAGCATGTAGGTGTAGGTCAACGACGCCTGCCAGTTGCTGGCATAGCGCTTGTTGATGCCCGACTGGATGGCGGCGTAGTCCGCCTTGCCGGTGGACTCGAGCCACTGGATCTGTCCGAACTTCGGATCCGGCCGCGTCGCCGCGGTGGGCGGCACGTTGTAGCCCGTGGCCGGGTTGAAGGCCAGATTCGGATCGCGCTGACGCGCGAAGTTGTAGCCCTTCCAGTGCGTGATGTCGGCTTCGAAGCCCCACAGCGCGCCGACCTGCGTCTGGAAGCCGATGCTGCTCTGCCAGGTGCTGGGCATCTTGTAGTCGCTCGCGATCACGCGCGGCGACTGCGCCGGCAGCGGCACCCGGCCCGCGAAGATGTCGTCGGCGGTGATCCCGCGCGTGGGATCCTGGATGAACCCGGGCCGGCCGTCGTTCGGGAACGAGTTGACCAGGATGCGCTCGCCGTTGAACGACTGGTGGCTGAACGTGGTGTTCGAGTCGGGAATGCTGAAGTAGAGGCCGCTGCCGCCGCGGATGACGAGGGTGCCGTTGCCGCCGACGTTCCAGGTGAAGCCGCCGCGCGGCGCGATGTTGTTGATGTCGCGCAGGCCGCCGGGATAGAGCTTGTCACCCGACTGCAAGGCGGCGTCGGGATAGACCACGCCGGGGCGCGGGTTGAACGTGACCTGGGTGGTGATGTGCGGCGGGTCGAGCGCGCCGAAGTCCGCGTCCCAGCGCAGACCGCCGTTGATCGACAGCGAGTTGTTGATCTTCCAGGTGTCGCCCAGCCAGATGGCAATCGGTGGGCCGGGGAATGTCGATGGTCCAGTCGCCGAAGTTCTGATCGAAGCGCTGCACGCTCGCATCGAGGCCCGTCAGGTCCCACCTGGAGGGGTCGTTCCACGCGTCGGCGGGGAACCGCCGGGCCAGGTCGGTGGGGGCCGTGTTGAAGATGAACTCGCCGCGCGAGAGCAGCTCCCACGACCCGGTGTCGTGCCACCGCAGGTACTCCGCGCCGAACTTCAAGTCGTGCGTGCCGATGCTCGACGTGAGGTCGTAGCGGCCGCTGAAGGTGTTCTGCTTGAAGTTCTGCGGGTAGTTGCGGCGCCCACCCACGGTGAGCCCGGGGAACACGTAGTTCGGCGTGTTGTTCAGGGCCGATTCGGCCACCGCGTTCTTCCAGTCGAAGTGGCTGTAGCCCAGCCGCACTTCCTGAATCGTGGTGTCGCTGAGCACGTTGGCCCAGGTGTTGGCCACGTTGAAGGCGCGGCGCGAGCGCGCCGCCGCCTGCGACGGGTGCTCGGTGCCGTTCACCTGCGTGAACGGGTTGTCCCAATCCCAGTAGGACACGCGCGACGTGATGTGGTCGCCCTGGCGCAGCTGCCAGTCGGCGCGGCCGAGGAAGCTGTTCTGCACGAGCTTCGTGGGGAACGAGTAGCTCGCGCCGCCCAGGGCCGGGGGCGTCGTGAGCAGCGTGTTCGGCTCGTTCTCGCGCTCGTAGGACAGGAAGTAGTGCAGCTTGTCGCGCACGATCGGCCCGCCGATCGCCGCGCCGAGCTGCTGGTTGGCATACGGCAGCACGCGGTTGGCGATGAAGTCCTTGGCGTTCAGCTTGTCGTCGCGGAAGTAGCCGTAGACGCTGCCCGCGAGGTCGTTCGTGCCCGAGCGCGAGATGGCCTGCACCTGGATGCCGAGCGACCGGCCCTGCGTGATGTCGAACAGGTTGGTGATGACCTGGAACTCGGCGATCGCCTCACGGCTGAAGCGCGGCTGCCCGAAGCCGCCACCGGCCACCTGCTGGGTGATCTCCTGGCCGTCGAGATTCAACTGGAACGCGCGGTCGCGCACGCCCGGGTTGTTGTCGACGGCGTTGGCCGTGATGCCCTTCACCTGCATGGCCAGCTCCATCCAGTTGCGGCCCTGCAGCGGCAGCTCCTCCATCTGGCGGCGGTCGACGTTGCCCGCCACCTGCGAGGAGCTGATGTCCACGAGCGGCGCCTCGCCGGTGACGGTGAGCGTCTCGCTGAGCGCCGCCACCTGCATGGCGAAGGGCACCGTGCGGTTCTGGCCGACGAGCACCTCGACGTCGGGGACGATCACGGTGGCGAAGCCCGAGAGCTCGGCCTGCACCTTGTAGCGGCCGGGCGCGAGGCCGCGCAGGCGGTAGTCGCCCCGGGCGTCGCTCACGTCGGTGAAGACACGGCCGTTGTCGAGCGACGTGGCCATGACCGACGCACCGGGCAAGGCGCCCTTCGTTTCGTCGGTGACGGTGCCGAGGATGGTTGCCTCCTGGGCAAAGACCGACGCGGCTGACAAGCACGATGGCTGCGGCCCAGAGACCGATCGAACGCACGCGCATAACGCCCCCTTCCCCGTTCCGGGGAATCCACGAACCAGCTGCACGAACGCGACGTTTTCGACAGCGCCGCACACCTCACATGCGTGTGACGCCCGGAAACTGCGCGGACTATAACACACGGTCATATGCGCGTTGCGCCGGGTGCGGCCCCGGACTATCATCCGCGCCGACGGCTACGCCGGCCGTAGCCGCGGTCGGGGAACACGCATGCATGTCTACCAACGTCACGCACGAGTCGTCGCAGGCGTCGAATCACGCCGCCCTCGAAGCCCTGGCCCTCGCCCGCTGGCGGATCGGGCTCAGCCTCACCGCCGCCATGACCGCCATCTACGTGGTGTTCATCCTGCTCATCGCCTACGGCAAGGTGTTTCTCGGCACGGTGATCGTGCCGGGCCTGAGCATCGGCATCGCGCTCGGCGTGCTGGTCATCCTGTCGGCCTGGGCGCTCATCCTGATCTACGTGCGCTGGGCCAACGCCCACTACGACCACCGCGTGGCCTCGATCCGCGACGGGAGGGTGCGATGAACGGCGCCGTCGGACGAGCCGAACCTGATCGCCATGATCGGGTTCTTCGTGTTCATCGCCGCCTCGCTCGGCATCACCTGGGTGGCGGCTCGGCGCACCAAGACCACCGAGGACTTCTACGCCGCCGGCCGCTCGGTCACGGCGCTGCAGAACGGCCTGGCGCTGGCGGGCGACTACATGAGCGCGGCCAGCTTCCTCGGCATCGCCGGCCTGGTGGCCCTGTCGGGCTTCGACGGCCTGATCTACTCGATCGGCTTCCTGGTGGGCTGGCCGGTGGTGCTGTGCCTGATTGCCGAGCCGCTCCGCAACCTCGGCCGCTACACCTTTGCCGACGTCGTGGCCTTCCGGCTCAAGCAGCGCCCGGTGCGCGTGGCCTCGGCGTTCGGCGGCCTCGCCGTGATTGCCTTCTATCTGATCGCGCAGATGGTCGGCGCCGGCAATCTGATCCGTCTGCTCTTCGGCCTGTCGCTACGAAACGGCCGTGGTGATCGTCGGCATCGTGATGCTCGCCTACGTGCTCTTCGGCGGCATGCTCGCCACCACCTGGGTGCAGATCGTGAAGGCCGTGCTGCTGATGAGCGGCGCGGCGCTGCTGGCCCTGATGGTGCTCGCACGCTACTCGTTCAATCCGCTCGCGCTCTTCGCCGATGCCGCGGCCCGCTTCGGCCCGTCGGTGCTCGCGCCGGGCCGGCTGGTGTCCGACCCGATCGACGCCATCTCGCTCGGCATCGCGCTGATGTTCGGCACGGCCGGTCTGCCGCACATCCTGATGCGCTTCTACACCGTGCCCGACGCGCGCACGGCGCGCGTGTCGGTGGCCTATGCCACGGCCGCCATCGGCCTCTTCTACCTGTTCACCTTCATCCTGGGCTTCGGCGCCATGGTGATCGTGGGCCAGGATGCGATCCGCGCCATCGACGCCGGCGGCAACATGGCGGCGCCGCTGCTGGCCGAGGCGGTCGGCGGCCAGGCCTTCCTCGGGTTCATTGCCGCCGTGGCGTTTGCCACCATCCTGGCCGTGGTCGCCGGACTCACGCTGGCCGGGGCCGCGGCGCTCTCGCACGACATCTGGGTCAACGTGGTGCGCGACGGCCACGCCGACGGGCGCGAGCAGTTGCTCGTCGCGCGCGGCGCCACGATTCTGCTCGCGCTCGTCTCGATCGGGCTCGGCATCGTGTTCAAGGGCCAGAACGTGGCCTACATGGTGGGCCTGGCGTTTGCCATTGCCGCCAGCGCGAACTTTCCGGCGCTGCTGCTGTCGATGTTCTGGAAGCCGTTCACCACGGCCGGCGCGGTGGCCAGCATCGTCGTGGGCACGGCCACGGCGCTGGTGCTCATCTACCTGTCACCCACCATTCAGGTGGACATGCTGAAGCAGACGTCGGCGCTGTTCCCGCTGCGCAATCCCGGCATCGTGTCGATCCCGCTGTCGTTCGCCGTGGGCATCGTGGTGTCGCTGCTCGCGCCCGAAGCGGAGTCGGCGCGCAAGTTCGCCGCCACCGAACGGCAGTTGCACCTAGGCGAAGAGGTGTAAGGCCGGGCCGAGCAGCCGCTCGACGATCAGCGTGTCGCGCCATTCGCCGTCGAGCTTGGCGTGGCGCTCGTAGACGCCCACCTCGCGGAAGCCGTGGCGCGCACACAGCGCGCGTGACGCGGCGTTTTCCGGGAACAGCCGCGACAGCACCTTCCAGAAGCCCGCCTGCTCGAGCGCCTCGAGGAAGCGGCGGCATCAGCAGGTTGCCGACGCCGCGCCCGTGATGGCTCGTGGCGACGTAGATCGAGTACTCCGCGATGCCCGCATAGCAGTCACGCGCGCGGTAGGCTGGACGCCGCCGCCCAGCCCACGACCACGCCCGTCGTCGTCGGCCACGAGGATGGGGAAGCGCGGATCGGCGAACCAGGCGAGGATGTCGTCACGCGTGCGCTCGCGCGTCTCGAAGGTGGCGCCGCGGCCGCGGATGCCGTCGTTGTAGATGTCGGCGATGGCGTCGGCGTCGGCGGGCGTCGCCCGACGAACGGTGACCGTGGACGTCTCGTGCATGGGCCGTACCTCGTCCCTCCAGGCGCGACCACTATACCCAAAGCCCAGGCGGCGTCGGTAGCGCCCGCGCGCGAATGGCGTGCAACGCACCGCGCCAGACGCGCGCGATGACTACCGCCGCGGCGCGAACACCGGCGTCGTCACGACCGGCTCGCCGGCCAGGTAGCGCGCGCGGTCTTCGGGCAGGAAGATGCGCACGCGCCGATCCACGTCGTAGCGTGGCGGCCAGTCGAGCGCGCCGTAGGCCTGTCCGGCGAAGCGCTGGCGGAAACCCTCTTCCTCCCACCGCTCCACCACGATGGCCGGCGGCGGCCGCGGTCGGTCAGCCACGCCACGGCGCGGTCGAGCCACGCCGGGATCGAGCGCGTCCCACACGACCACCTCGCGTCCCGGCCAGAAGCGCAGCCCGCCGCTCTGCCACACGGTGATGGCCACGGTGTCCGCCGGCAGGTGCGCCGGCCACGGCCGCCGCCGTGAGCGGGAAGCGCGCCTCGAGCTGCCGCAGGCCGAACGCGTCGCGGCCTTCGCTGCTGCGCAGCCCCCACACCGCCGGCGGCGGCGATCAGCGACGAGGGCCAGCGGCACGGCGCCGCCGGCCGCAGGCGCGCGGCGAGCGCGAACGATCGCCACCGACGCGAGCACGAGCGACAGCGCCACGGCCGGCAGCAGGAAGCGCAGGTACCACCACTCCGGGAACGGCCGATAGGCGAGGTAGACGACCGAGAGCGCGCCGGCCAGCAGCACGAGGGCCCAGCGTCTCGGCGCGTCGCTCGCGGCGCACGAGCCACGGCGCGGCCAGGGCCAGCAGCACCAGCGGCGATCCGGTCATCAGCCACGTGTGGCCGTAGTGTGCCAGGTTCACCGGCACGTGCGCGGCCGCAAAGAGCACGCCGAGGTCGCCGTAGCCCGACTGCAGCGGCGAGCCGTAGAGCACGGCATTCAGCGCCAGCGCCGTCAGCACGCCAGGCAGCGCGGCCACGCCGCACACCACGGCCGGCGCGCAGCGCGCGCGGCCACCAGCCGGGCGTGAACGGCCGCGACGCGGCCCACACGCAGATCAGCATCGCCACCGCACCCGCCGGGGCCAGGTTCGGACGCACGAGCAACCCGATGCCCACGAGCAGGCCGGTCGCAGACCGGCCGGGCCGCGAGCGCCGCCACGCGCGGCGCGCCAGCCACAGCGCGCCGGTCGTGATGTCGTTCATGGGCTGCACGGCCTGGAACAGCACGACGGGATTGGCGGCGACGAGCGCCGCGGCGCCCACGCCCGCCCAGGCCGAGTGCAGCCGCCGGGCGAGCAGAAAGGCGAGCCACGCCAGCGCAGGCAGCCGCGAGCGGCGGCACCACGTGCACGGCACCGGGCCCGCCCACGCGCACGAGCGGCGCGAGCAGCAGCGGAGTAGCCGGGCGCGCACACCGGCACGGCGGCGCCAGGCGTCGAGGCCGAGGGCAGGAAGCCCGCCGGCGCGGCCACGCGCGTCGGCGTCGGGCCACGGCGCTTCGAGCGCGAGCGCGCTCGTGGGCTGCGCCTGGCCGTCGGCGAACACCCGCGCCATCAGCGCGTAGCACGCCGAATCCGATCCGCCGACCGCGCCCGTGCGCCACAGCCACGCGGTGACGCCCAGCGTCAGCGCCACCGCGCAGCGCCACGGCCGCGGCCGCGCGTTCGCCGGCTCATCACCAGCGGTATTTCACCAGCACCTGCAGCGCCCGCACGCCGTCACGCCAGCCGATCTTCTTGCCCTGGGCGCGGCTGCGCGGCTCGAACCGCACGGGCCGCTCGGCAATCGTGTGGCCGGCGCGCAACAGCTTCGCGGTGATCTCGGGCTCGATGTCGAAGCGGTTCGACTCGAGAGCGAGGCTGCGGGCCACGGCCGTGTCCATGATCTTGTAGCAGGTCTCCATGTCGGTGATCCGCGACCCGTAGAGCAGATTGGTCACGCCCGTGAGCACGCGGTTGGCCACCACCGTGATCCACGGCGCCTGCGAGGTCGGCTGCAGGAAGCGCGAGCCGTAGACCACCTTCGCCTCGCCGGCGAGAATCGGCGCGACGAGGTCCGACAACTGCGCGGGGTCGAGTTCGAGGTCGGCATCCTGGATGGCGATGACCGAGCCCTTGCGCCTCGGCCAGTCCCAGACGGATCGCGCTGCCCTTGCCGCCATTCCGCGGCGCGTGGATGATGCGCACCACGGCGTGCGGCGGGCAGCCCATCGAGCACGTCGCGGGTGCCGTCGGTGGAGCCGTCGTTCACCACGAGGATCTCGCGATCGGCCGGGAGCGGCACCTCGAGGAGGCGGCGGATGACGGCCGCGACCGTGGCCGACTCGTTGAACACGGGCACGATGATGGAGACGAGTGGCGGCACGCGGTGCCCATAGTATGCCTGGGATCGCGCGGGATACGATGGCGCATGTCCCAGCGCGAACTGCTCCTCTCGGCCGCCCTGCGCGCCGTCACCTACATCGACGGCGTGGCGGCCCGTCACGTGGGCGGCCACGCCGATCCGCAGGCGCTGCGCGCGGCCCTCGGCGGTCCGCTGCCGAGCGGACCCACCGCCGACGACCACGTGATCGCGGCGCTGGCGCGCGGGGCGGATGCGGGCCTCGTGGCCACGACGGGTCCGCGCTACTTCGGGTTCGTCACCGGCGGCTCGCTGCCGGTCACCGTGGCGGCCGACTGGCTTGCGTCGGCCTGGGATCAGAACGGCGCGCTCTATGTGATGTCGCCGGCGGTGGCCGTGCTGGAAGACATCGTGGCCGGCTGGGTGCTCGAACTGCTCGGCCTGCCGGCCACGGCCACCGTGGGCTTCGTCACCGGCTGCCACATGGCCAACTTCACCTGCCTGGCCGCCGCCCGCCACGAGGTGCTGCGCCGCGCCGGCTGGGACGTGGAACGCGACGGCCTGCAACGCGCGCCGCGGATCACGGTCGTGGTCGGCGACGAGGTGCACGTCTCCACGGTGGGCAGCCTGCGGATGCTCGGCTTCGGCACGAGCGAGCTGGTGCGGGTGCCGGTCGACGGGCAGGGCCGCATGCAGGCCGACGCGCTGGCGCCAGACGCTCGCCGGCCTCACCGGGCCCACCATCGTGTGCGTGCAGGCGGGCAACGTCAGCACCGGCGCGTCCGACCCGATGCACGCGATCGTGCCGCTGGCCCACGCGCAGGGCGCGTGGGTGCACGTGGACGGCGCGTTCGGGTTGTG
The DNA here is from genome assembly GCA_963814395.1 of uncultured Acidobacteriota bacterium. GTDB lineage: Bacteria > Acidobacteriota > Vicinamibacteria > Vicinamibacterales > UBA2999 > CADEFD01. The sequence continues at coordinate 111,419 of CAWFCS010000004.1, read as the reverse complement.
GGCGGCGGCGGTGCCGGAACTCGCCGATCAGGTGGCCGGCGTCGCCCAGGCCGACTCGTGGGCCACCGACGCGCACAAGTGGCTCAACGTGCCCTACGACTCGGGCTTCGCCATCGTGGCCCACGCCGCCCCGCACCGCGCGGCGATGAGCCTGCGCGCGTCGTATCTTCAACGCGGCGCCGACGAGGAACGCATCGGCATGGATTGGGTGCCGGAATCCTCCCGGCGCTCACGGGTGATTCCGGTCTACGCCTTGATCCGCGCCTTGGGCGCCGACGGCGTGCGCGCGCTGATCCTGCGCACCTGCCACCTGGCGCGACGGATGGCCGAGGCGCTCGCAGCAGGAGCCGGGCGTGCGCGTGCTGAACGACGTCGCGCTCAACCAGGTGCTGGTGACGTTTGCCGGCCGTGAGCAGGACGGACACGGCGGCGATGACGCGGGCCGTGATGGCGCGCGTGCAGAAGGACGGCACGTGCTGGGCCGGCGGCGCGGCCTGGCAGGGGCACGAGGCGATGCGGATCTCGGTGTCGAACTGGTCGACCACGGGCGCCGACATCGACCGCTCGGCCGAGGCCATCGTGCGCTGTTACCGCGAGGCCGCGCGCGGCCGCCGGCGCCTAACCCCGCTTCTTCGTGGGGGCGCGCGGCGGCGGTGCCGGGCGATACTCGATCATCACGTTGCTGATGGTCGCCACCGGCCGGCCGGGCGAGGTGAAGACGCTGGTGCCATCGGGCCGCACTTCGGTGAGCTTCTCGCCCGAGAATGCTCACCTCGGTCGTGCCCTGCGGCAGGGTCATCTGCACGAACTCGGCGCCGGCCGGCGCCACCGCCTTCATCCCGCCGGGTCCGGCGCCCGCCGCCGATGCGGTCGTAGAGGTCCTTCTCGGAGCGGAACTCCGAGTCGATCACCGCGCGATCGATGAGGGTGAGGTCGGCCAGCAGCACCCCGACCGTGGCGGTGTAGTGCCGGTAGGCCTGCTTCTTCTTCACCAGCTCGGCCGAATAGGTATGGCGATTGTGCAGCTCGAATGACAGCGTGACCGTGCCTTGATGCGGCGGCACCGTCACGACGATGCCGGCTTTCGGCTCGAGCCCGGTCAGCACGTCGCAGAAGCGGCGCTTGGTCACCAGCCCGTCGCCGAGTTCGGACGGGCACACCATCGTGGCGGGCACGCGCGTGACCGGTGCAGGCGCGGCGGCTTCGCCGGCGCCGGGCGCGCGGGCGCCGGACGGCGGACCGGAGCTTTCTTCGTCTGCGCGTGGGAGGGGATGGCCAGGAGCGCAAGCGCGAGCGCGACCAGGATGCGACGCATGCCTAGCGAGCTTAGCTGACTTCGAGATTCCGTGCACGGCACACGCATCCCGGTCGGCACCTCCTTTGCTACACACTGCAGCAGCGTGGGCGTTGCCTGCGCTGGGCACTCCCCTGCTCCAATCACTTGCACCACATCGGACGTTTTCTTGGAGGCCTGCGATGACATCGTTTACGTCTATCTCTCTTGGCGATACTGCTCATGCTCGATGGCGGCCGCTCCGGCCATCGCGCAGATGCAGACGGGCTCGATCCTGGTCAGGGTCACCGACGACCAGGGCGCGGCCGTGCCCGGCGTGGCCGTCACGCTCACGAGCCCGGTGCTGGTCGCCGGGCACGATGTCGGGCGTGACCGACAGCGGCGGCGCGAACCGCTTCCCGTCGCTCCAGCCCGGCATCTACTCGGTGAAGCTCGACCTGCAGGGATTCAAGTCGGTCATCCGCGAGAACGTCACGGTGCAGGTCGGCGCCACCGTGCCGCTCGACCTGCAGCTGCAGCTGGCCACCGTGGCCGAAACGGTCACGGTCACCGGCGCCTCGCCGGTCGTCGACACGACCAGCGCCAACACCAGCGTGAACCTCGGCGAGCAGCTCCTGCAGGGCACGCCGGGCGGCCGCGACATCTGGTCGCTGGTGGAATACAAGGTGCCGAGCCTGCTCATCACGCGGCCCGACGTGGGCGGCACGTCGGGCGGCCTGCAGGGCGTGTTCAACGCGCGCGGCACGACCAGCGCGCAGAACTCGAGCTATCTGAACGGCATCAACGTCGGGCGACCCGGCGGCCATCGGCGCGGCCGGCTTCTACTACGACTTCGACGCGTTCGACGACATCCAGGTCTCGACCGGCGCGCACGACATCACCGTGCCGACGAGCGGCGTGTTCCTGAACATGGTCACCAAGAGCGGCGGCGATGCCTGGAAGGGCCGCATCACCACGGCGTGGCTCGGCGACCAGACGCAGACGCAGAACATCGACGACAACCTGCTGAAGTACGGCTTCCGCCCGCAGACCAACGCGGTCGACTTCGTGTCCGACATCAACGTCAGCGCCGGCGGCCCGCTGCTGCCAGAAAAGCTGCGCATGTTCACGTCGTTCCGCGACTGGCGCGTGCACGTCAACGTGCCGGCCGCCTTCTCCACGCTGGTGCTCGACAAGACCGACATCACGTCGGGCCTCATCAACGCCAACTACCAGGTGGCGCAGAACAACCGCCTCACCGGCCTCTACTCGCGCCAGTACTACAAGAAGCCGCAGCGCTTCCTGATCGCGTCGAACCTGGCCGTGCAGGAATCGACGGTCAACGAAGACGACGTGTTCGACATCTACCAGGTGCTGTGGAACTCGGTCGTCACGCAGAAGTTCTTCGTCGATGCGCGCATCGGCCTGAACCGCATCTTCTTCCCGACCTACCTGAACACCGCCGACCAGACCCTGCTCGACTCGGCCACCAACATCCGCACGCGCAACTTCAACGTGGGCACCGAGCGGTGGCGCGATCGCTACCAGGGCAACGCCACCGGCCAGTACTACGTGGACGACTTCCTGGGCGCGCGCCACGAGTTCAAGTTCGGCTTCGACCTCTCGCACTCGCCGGTCGAGAACCGCGCCATCGCGCGTCGACGACGTGGAGCCGGTCTACAGCAGCGCCACGGGCCTGGCCCAGAACGTGACGCTCTTCGCGACGCCGTTCTTCACGAAGACGGCCGTGAACGTCACCTCGCTCTACGCGCAGGACAGCTTCGCGATCAAGCGCCTCACCGTCACGGCCGGCCTGCGCTGGGAGCAGCTCGAAGGCTATCTGCCGGAACAGGCCAGCCCGGCCAGCCGCTACTTCCCGAACCTGGTGCGCTCGTTCGACGAGAAGCGCGACGTCGTGAACTGGACGCACCACGGGTCCGCGCCTGAGCGCCGCCTACGACCTGATGGGCAACGGCCAGACCGCGCTGAAGGCGGCGGTCGGCCGCTACTACTACCAGATCGCCTCGGGCGGCGGCATCCTCGACGGCGTCAACCCGAACGCCAACTACTCGGAGCAGTACGGCTGGAACGACGTGAACGGCGACCGCAAGTTCCAGCTCGGCGAGCAGACCGGCAATCCGGTCATCTCGCGCGTCGACCCGACGACCATTTCGGTCGACCCCGACTACCTGCGGCCCTACACCGACGAGTTCACGGGCGGCATCGACCACGAGCTCTTCCCGGCCTTGCGGGTGAGCGCGGTCTTCACCCATCGCCTCGAGCGCAACCCGCAGGCCACGTCGAACCCCGCCAACCCGTTCGACAGCTTCCTCACCACGCGCGCCGACAGCGGCCGCGACGGCGTGCTCGGCACGGCGACGACGGCACGTTCCAGTTCTACAACCGCACGTCGACCGCGGTGAACCAGACCTACTTCACCAACGACCGCAGCTACCGCCAGACCTACAACGGGCTCGAGATCACCGCCACCAAGCGCATGTCGAACCGGTGGCAGATGGTGGCCGGCTACACCTTCGCGCACAGCCGCGTCGAAGGGCCTGAGCGTCAACATCGACCCCAACACGCTCATCAACGTGACCGGGCCGCTGGCCGGCCAGAACACGAACTTCAACGGCCAGATCGGCGACCGGCCGCACCAGTTCAAGGTGACCGGCACCTACGTCCTGCCCTTCTACGACATCGGCCTGGCCGGCAACCTGAACTCGCAGAGCGGCATCGCCGATCACCCGCCAGTTCGCCGTGGCCAAGACGGTCGGCGGCAACAGCACGGTGAACGTCGAGCCGCTCGGCTTCGTACCGCCTGCCGCGCCGCACGGTGGGCGACCTGCGCGTCTTCAAGACGCAGCGCTGGGGCACGCGCGAACTCGAGGCGTCGGTCGACTTCAACAACCTGACCAACGTGAACACCTTCTGGGACGCCCGCACGCTGGGCGGCACCATCAACCTGCGGCAGAACGGCGACCCCACGGGGGCCATCAACACCCTGCCGCAGTTCGGCTCGCCGTCGCAGGTCTACGGCCCGCGGAACATCCGCTTCAACGTGGCCTTCCGCTTCTGACCGCCGGCCGTCGCCCCGCGTGCCATCCCGGCACGTGGGGCGGCGCTGCCCCTGCTTCACCAGGACGGAACCATGCCGCCCTGCTGCCGGGGTGCGCGCGTCATGGACGCTTCAGCAACTGCAGGAATTCGGTGCGGGTGCGCGCGTCTTCGTGGAAGGTGCCGAGCATCGCGCTCGTGGTCGTGGTCGACCGCTGCTTCTCCACGCCCCGCATCGCCATGCACAGGTGGGTGCCTTCGCAGACCACGGCCACGCCGAGCGGCTGCACGGCATCGCGGATGGTCTCGGCGATCTGACTGGTCATCCGCTCCTGCACCTGCAGGCGGCGCGCGATACATGTCGACCAGACGGGGAATCTTGCTGAGCCCGATGACCCGGCCGTTGGGGATGTAGGCGACGTGACACTTGCCGAAGAAAGGCAGCAGGTGGTGTTCGCATAGACTGTAGAAGTCGATGTCACGCACGATCACCATCTCGTTGTAATCGACCGAGAACAGGGCGCCGTTGATCACCTGGTCCACGTCCGTGCGATACCCGCTGGTGAGGTATTCATACGAGCGCGCCACCCGGCCGGGCGTGCGCACGAGACCCTCGCGGGTCGGGTCTTCACCGATGGCTTCGAGAAGACGCGTGATGAGTTCCTGCATATTCGTAGTGTACCTTGCCGTTTCGACGCTGCCGGGCGGGCCCACGGTTCGCGTGGCCGCGGCCCAAGCGCCGGCCGCACCGGTGGCGCCGGCATCGACGGCGGCCGAGCCCGAGACGCTCTATCGCGACCGCGAGCGGCCCGCCAGCGCGATCGCCGCCGAACGTATCTGGGCCGCGCAGGTGAAGGCACGCCCTGACGATTTCGACGCGGCCTGGAAACTGGCGCGCGTCCGCTACTGGCTCGGCACCAACGCGCCCGGCGCGCTGGCCGACAAGAAGCGCGCGCTTGGAAGGTGGCATCGAAGCCGGACGCATCGCCCTCGCGGCGCGGCCCGCGGCGGCGGAGGGCCACTTCTGGATGGCCGCCAACATGGGCGCGCTGGCCGAGGCGCACGGCCTGCGCCAGGGCATCAAGTACCGCAACCCGATCCGGCTCGCGCTCGAGGCGGCGCTGAAGGCGCAGCCGTCGTACCTCGACGGCTCGCCCGATCGCGCGCTCGGGCGGTGGTACTACAAGGTGCCCGGGCTCTTCGGTGGCGACCTGAAGAAGTCCGAAGCCCATCTCCGGGCGGCGTTGACCTACAAGCGCGACAGCGTGATCTCGCTGCTGTTCCTCGCCGAGACCCTGATCGATCTGAACCGGCGCAGCGAGGCCCGCGCCGCGCTGCAGGCCGCACTCGAGGCGCCGGCCGACCCGGAATGGCTGCCCGAGGACACGCGCTTCAAGGCGCAGGCGCGCCAGCTTTTGAGCACGATCAAATAGCCCGATCGTATGGAGCCGGCGCGCGGCCCCGGTGTATCGTGTCGGGCATGCCGACCCTGACCCGACGCGCGTTCACGACTTCTCTGGTCGCCGGCGCCGCACTCTCGCGCGGGGCCAGGCGCGCGCAGGCGCAGCCGCCGCCCGTGCCCGGCGACCTCACCACCTTGTCGCTGACCGACGCGGCCGCGCTCGTTCGGGCCCGACGGGTGTCGGCCGTCGATCTCACGTCGGCCTGTCTCGCGCGCATCGACACCTACAACCCGAAGCTGAACGCCTTCATCACCGTGGCCCGCGAACTCGCGCTCACGCGGGCCCGGGCCCTCGACGCGGACCTGCGGTCGGGCACGGTCCGGGGGCCACTGCACGGGGTGCCGATTGCCCTCAAGGACAACATCGACACCGCCGGCATCCGCACCACCGCCGCCAGCAGCGTGTTCGACGACCGGGTGCCGGCCGAAGACGCCGAAGTAACCCGCCGGTTGCACGCCGCGGGCGCGGTGATGGTCGGCAAACTGAACCTGCACGAGTTCGCCAACGGCGGCACGTCGGCGACGAGCTACTACGGACCGGTGCGCAATCCGTGGGCGCTCGACCGCAACCCCGGCGGCTCGTCGGGCGGATCGGCCGCGGCGGTGGCGGCCGGGCTGTGCTTCGGCGCACTCGGCACCGACACCGGCGGCTCGATTCGCACGCCGGCGTCGTACTGCAGCATCGTCGGCCTCAAGGCCACCTACGGCCTGGTGTCGATTCGCGGCATCATCCCGCTCGTGCTCTCGCTCGATCACTGCGGCCCGATGACCCGCACCGTGGCCGATGCGGCGCTCTTGCTGCAGGTGCTGGCCGGTTACGACCGCCGCGACATCGCCAGCGTGGAACACCCGGCCGACGACTACGTGGCGGCGCTCGCGGCCCCGGTGAAGGGGTTGCGCGTGGGCATCGCGCGGGTGCCCTTCTTCGATCACCTCGATGCCGATGTGGCCTCGGCCACCGACGCGGCACTGAAAGTCATCGGCACGCTGACCGGCAGCATGCGCGACGTGGTGTTGCCGTCCACGAGCGACGTCAACCTCAACGGCGAGATGTTCGCCTACCACGAGGCGCTGTTCGCGCGGATGTCCGGCCGGTATCAGATCCCCACCCGGCGCAATCTGCAGAATGGCGGCAATGCCAAGGCGTCCGACTACGTGCGCGGTCGCTGGGCGCTCGACACCCTGCGCCGCAGCATCGACGACAGCTTTGCCGACGTGGACGTGGTGGTGCTGCCAACCCGCCGCCACACGCCGCGGACGGTCGACGCCTCACTCGAGCGCGAAGAGAAGGACATGCCGCGCAATCCCGAACTCGAAAATCCCAGCGCGTTCAACAACTACGGCATCCCGGCCATCTCGGTGCCGTGCGGCTTCACCTCGGCCGGCCTGCCCGTAGGGCTGATGATCGCCGGCCCGCGCTTCGCCGAAGGCCGAGTGCTGGCCCTGGCGCAGGCCTACGAACGCGCCACCGAGTGGCACACCCGCCGCCCGGCCCTCACGCCTGACATGCCGGTGCCACCGCTGCTAAGAACGACTGGGGGCTAGGGGCTGGGGGCTGGGGCTTGCAGCGTCGCACGGGCAACGAGACGGATCTTTCCGCTGCGTGACGCTTGCACGCCCGAGCCCCGAGCCCCTAGTCCCCAGCCCCTGCTCTTCGCACGCCCAAGCCCCCAGCCCCTAGCACCCAGCCCCTAGTAGCTGTAGAACCCGCGGCCGCTCTTCTTGCCGAGATAGCCCGCAAGCACCATGCGCTTCAGCAGGGGCGGCGGGGCGAAGCGTGTCTCGCGGAACTCGTCGAACATGATGTTCGCGATGAAGTAGATGGTGTCGAGGCCGACGAAGTCGAGCAGCGTGAACGGGCCCATCGGATGGCCGCAGCCAAGGGCCATGCTCTTGTCGATGTCCTCGACCGTGCCGACGCCGCCTTCGAGGCAACGAATCGCGTCGAGCAGGTAGGGCACGAGCAGGCGGTTGACGATGAAGCCGCCGCGATCGGGCGCCGTCACCGGATCCTTGCCGAGCGCCTGCGCAAACGCGAACAACGCATCGAAGGTGGCCTGGCTCGTGGAGAGCGCGCGGATCACCTCGACCAGCTTCATGAGCGGCACGGGGTTGAAGAAATGCAGACCACCGAACCGGTCTGGGCGCGAGCTGGCCGCGGCCAGCTCGGTGACGCACAGCGACGACGTGTTCGTGGCCAGCAGGCACTGCGCGCCCACCACCGCTTCGACCTGCGCGTAGGCCTGGCGCTTGGCGTCGACGTTCTCCACGATCGCCTCGATCACCAGATCGCACGCCGCCAGCGCGGCATACTGCGTCGTGCCGCTGAGGCGGCCGAGAATCGCGGCCTGCTCCTCGGCCGTCATCTTCCCCTTGGCCACACCAGCGGTGAGGAACTTGTCGATGCGCGCCAGGCCCTTGGCCAGCACGTTCTCGTCGACCTCGAGCACGATGGTACGAAACCCCGCCGCCGCCGACACCTGCGCGATGCCCGCGCCCATCAGCCCGCACCCCAACACGCCAACCGTCGTCATCGTTCTTCCTCATGCCGCGCGAAGCGCGACGAGCCCTAGTCCCCAGTCCCGTCCGAGTCCCTAGTCCCTACGAGAGCCCTTCCACTCCCAGTGCCATGCCCATGCCGCCGCTGACACACAGCGTCGCGATGCCCGACGACGCGCCGCGGCGCCGCAGTTCGTGCACGAGCGTGACGACCATGCGGGTGCCGGTGCAGCCAATCGGGTGGCCCAGCGCGATGGCGCCTCCGTTCACGTTCAGCTTCCCGGCCGGAATGGGTACATCGCGCAAGACGGCCAGCACCTGCGCGGCGAAGGCCTCGTTCAGCTCGACGAGGTCGGCCTCCGCCACGCGCACGCCGAAGCGAGCCTCGAGCTTCTGCAACGCCGGTACCGGACCGATGCCCATCACGCGCGGGTCGACACCGGCACTCGCCCACCCGGTGAGCCGGGCCAGCGGCCGCAGGCCCCGTTCCTTCGCCCACGCCGCCGACGACAGCACCACGGCCGCGCCGCCGTCGGTGATGCCCGACGCCGACCCCGCCGTGATGATGCCCGGGTGGCCTTCGACGACGGGGAACGTGAGCGGCAACCGGGCGAGGCCGTCGAGGGTGGCCCCGGCGCGCGGATGTTCATCGGCGGTCACGGTGACGGTCTTGCCCCGCTCGGTCACGTCCACGGGCGCGATCTCGGCGGCGAAGTGCCCCGCGGCAATGGCGCGCTCGGCCTTGTGCTGGCTCTCGAGCGCGAACGTGTCGGACTGCTCGCGCGTGATGCCGTAGTCGCGCGCGAGAATCTCCGCGGTTTCGCCCATGATGAGGCCCGACAACGGGCACGAGAAGCCGTCGCGGTACATCGCGTCCACGAACGCGAAGTGCCCCATCTTGTGGCCCCAGCGCGCATCGGCTGCGTCCACGAGATACGGCATGCGGCTCATCGACTCGATGCCGCCGGCCACGACGACCTGCGCGTCGCCGCACACGATGCTGTGCGCCGCGGAGACGATGGCCTGAAGTCCCGACGCACACGCCTTGTTGATGGTCTGGGCGGGGGTGGTCGCGGGCAGGCCGGCGCGATGCCCGACCTGGCGCGCGGGGTTGGGGCCCGACCCGGCCTGGCGGCCGTGCCCCATCAGCACGTCGTCGACCTCGGCCGCGGCCACGCCGGCCCGCTCGAGCGCCGCCCGGACGGCCACGGCGCCGAGTGCGGCGGGATGCACGTCCTTGAAGCTGCCCCCGTAACGCCCAATCGGCGTGCGCGCGGCGCCAAGGATCACGACATCGCGGGGCGTCATCGCTGGGGATGATACCAAACGGGCCCTGAGCCGCCGGCCGGGCCGCACCGGCGTCCCGCCGAAGGCGGCACCGCAGCCCCGGTACGCACCGCCTGCCACGGCACGTGACGCAGAATGTCTCAACGGCGCGACGCAGACGCGCCTCGACGACGACATTCCGGTGAATTGCTGGACTTTTCGGCGACCGCTGCCGATACCTGGGTTGGCCCGCTTCTTGATACAGGGTAGGCCAGGACCGAACGATGCCAGCCACAGACACAACGACGGCGACCGCTACTGACACCGCCACCGGCGCACTGCGACAACTGCGGGTGATGGTGGTGGGCGGTGGGCCCGACGTGCTGCCGCGCGTGGAGCCACTGCTGCCAACCGGCGCCTACGAGGTGGAGTTCGTGCGCCTCGATCAGGAACCGTACGGCTGCATCCTCGACGACACACCCGACCTGCTGGTGGTCTGCCTCAAGATCGAAGACACCGCGTCGTTCGCGTTCCTCAGCATGCTGCAGTTCGACCCAGCAACGCGCCGGCTGCCGGTGCTCACCTACACGACCGAATCCGAAGGACAGGCGCTGCCCGGGGTGGATGACGTGGCGCCGCGGCGGCGTTTGTCGGGCCGCTCAGCGAGCCGCCTCGCTCGGCACTGATGCTATAGTCAAGCGCCGAAATGACGGACGATCACCGCCGCGCGCACGAGCGCCACGACTTGCCGGACCCGGTGTCCGGCGAAGTGAAGATCTACCATTCCATGGCCATTCGCCAGTTGAGTGGCGGCGGCGCGCTGATTGAGATTGGCGTCCCGCTGCAGCTCGACTCGCTGCACGACTTCAGGCTGAGTCTGGGGGACCGTTCGGTGGTGGTGAAGGGCCGCGTGGTGCACTCGCACATCAGCACCGTGGGCTCCGACCGGGTCAGCTACCATACCGGCATCGAGTTCGTCGACTTGTCGGAGCCGGTCGCGCAGGTGGTGCGGCACTTCATCGAAGCGCTGCGCCTGCACCGCGCGGAGAAGGCCTGACGGCCTTCCCCCCGCCGCCTGTGCGGTCTAGCGAATCTCCGCGGGCCGGCGCTCGCCCTTCGGCTTCATCGCCTCGAGTGCATCGAACATCTCGGCCGGCACCGCGAAGGCCACCGCCACGGTCTTGCCCTCGCCGCCCAGCTGCAGCGAGTCGACCATGGCCTTCATGGCCGGCTTGTCGCTGGCCTGCAGCTTGGCCATCGCCATCACGCCGCGCAGCATGTCGCGCAAGTTCGTGGCGGCCTCGTCGTCCTTCGCTTCGGCCTTGAAGGTGCCCGTGATGCCGCCGTTCAGGTGACCCGCCGCCGAGAACCACGACAACGCCGGCACCTTGTTCTGCAGCTCGGTCGGCAGCCCGGCCTTGCCGGCCATGGCGTCGAAGCGCCCGACCACCCAGGCGTTGCTGCTGTCCAGGTCGCCGACGAGCCGCATCAGCTCGGTGTTCGAGAGCACGCTGCGACCGCTGCGCTTGGCGTCGATAGCGGCGCGCACGGCCTCCACGCTGCCCACTGCCACCGCACCCGATTCGATGAAGCCCAGGGCCATGGTGTGGCCGTCGCCAGCGTGCGAAATCACGCGCACGCCCTGGTAGTCCTCGACCGCGCCGCCGTGCTCACGGGCCAGCCCTTCGATCCGCACCTGGTCGAAACGGCCGCGGGCCACCACCAGAGGACGCGAATCGGGCTCGGCGCCCTCGGCCCCGGTCAGCATCGCGGCCACCACCGTGTCGATGTCGCGCTCGATGTTCACGCCGGTCTTGGTTTCGAAGTCGTCGCGGTCAGCGGTGTCGGGTTCGAGCTTCTTGAGGCGCTGGCGCAGCTCGGAGGCCATTACTTCCTGCACGTTGGCGTAGGCCACGGCCACGGCCTGGGAGGGCACATAGCTCAGGTCGTCGGGGCCGGCCGCGCGGCTCAAGGCCACCGGCAGACCACCCGCCAGGGAGGCCACCAGCCCGGTCGTGAGACCGAGCGCGAGAATACCGAAGGCGGTGAGCACGAAATAGCGGGTCTTCGAGGTCATGCGGTGTGTCCCCCTGATGGAGTATACGGGCGGCCCTGGCACGAAGTTCGCTCAGGGGCAGGCTCAGGCCCGACTGTTCCAGCCTCTACTGTTCCAGGATGTATTCGCGCCGGCTCACGGTGCGCATGGCCAGCCACAGGAAGCCGACCAGGAACGCGATCAGCCAGCTCACGGCCACGGTGGCCCCGGGATTCTGGCGGAACAGCCCCTGAATCAGGCTGAGCGCGCTGTCACTCGGCAGGGCGTGCGGCACGAGGGCCTGCAGGTAGTGCGCCACCGTGAACTGGCGCAGGTATCCCGGCAGGGCCAGCGCCAGCTGTTCCCAGCCGAAGGCGAAGATCAGGCCGCTCACGAGCGGACGCTTGAGCCGGGCCCCCACGAAGGCGAACACGGCGCCGTAGACCGCCAGGCCCAGGCCCAGGATGGCCAGGTCCAGCAGGAGCGAGGTGAACGTGCCGGCCACCTGGCCAAACGGCACGACCAGGAAGTACGTGAGCATCACCGACGGCAGCACCACGAGCGAGGTGCAGGCCAGATAGGCCAGGTACTTGCCGAGCAGCACCGCGCCGCGCGGGATGGGCCGCGTGAAGAGATAGGTGAGCGTCTTGTCTTCGACCTCGTCGGCCATGAGCGCCGTGCCGTAGAACACGCCCAGCACCGGCACGATGAAGCGCAGATAGAGCATCCAGATCATCACGCCGAAGATGCTCGCGCCCGCCACCGGCGCGCCGTTCACGCGCATGGCCGGCATGCCGAACGGTCTCGACGGCGCGGAAGATCACGGCCAGCAGCACCGGTCCGCCCACGACCAGCGCCATGAAGATGGTGCGCCGCGACCACAACATCTCGCCGAACGACAGCTCGAAGACCCGGCGGGCCGCGCCGAAGAGCGACGGCGGCGTGGATCGCGTGAGGTCGCTCGTGCTCATTGGCGCACCAGATACTTGAAGACCGCCTGCAGGTTGTCGTCGGGCGACGTCACTTCGGCGATGGCCCCGGCCGCGCCGCTGGCGGCCAGCTCGGTGAGGCGCTGGTAGAAGGCGTCGGGCTGGCGCGTTTCGATGACGAGCGCCGCATCTTCGAACGAGAGCTTGGTCACGCCCTCGTCCTTGAGCAGATGTTCGGCCAGGGCCCGGGGATTGGCCGCGCGGATGTGCACCGTGTGGGGATGGGTGTCGATCAGATCGCGAATCTGGTGCACGTTGCCTTCGGCCAGGATGCGGCCGTTGGTGATGAGCAGGATGTTCGAGGTCATCGCCTCGATCTCGTGCAGGATGTGGCTCGACACGATCACGTGGCGGCCGCGCCGGGCCCAGTCCTTGATCAGCCGGATGGTCTTGCGGCGCTGCAGCGGGTCCATGCCGGTGAGCGGCTCGTCGAGGATCAGCACCTCGGGGTCGTGCACGAGCGCCTGCGCCAGCTTGATGCGCTGCCGCATGCCCTTGCTGTAGGCGCCGATCTTCTTGCCCGCGGCGTCGCTCAGATCCACCAGCTCGATGGCGCGCTGCGCGGCGTCGCGCGACTCGACGTCGCCGAGGCCGTTCAGCCGCACCAGCGCCGTGACCCACTCGAGCCCGGTCATGCGATCGTAGAAGGCGTCCTGCTCGGGACAGAAGCCGATGCGCGAGAACGCCTCGGGGGTGTCCCAGAGCGACGTGCCGAGCACCCGGATCGAGCCCTGGCTCGGCTTGAGCTGCCCGGTCATGAGCTTCATGAACGTCGACTTGCCGGCGCCGTTGGGCCCCAGCAGGCCGGTGATGCCGGGCGGAATCGAGACCGTGACGTCGTTCAGGCCGCTGACCTGGCCGTACCACTTCGACAGGTGTTCGGCCTGCACGATGGCCGTCGCGGGAGCTGCCGGAACGCTGTCGGTGGCCATCAGCTCACCACCTCCACCGCGCGCACGCGGCGTTCCAGCACCAGCGCCGAGCCGCCGATGAGCACGACCACCACCACGCCGGCCAGCCACCCGGGCATGTCGAACCGGGGCGGCAGGCGGAAGATGACGTCGCCGAGCTGCTCCATCATGTCGCTCGGCGAGAGCCACAGGAGCCACGCTTTGCCGGTGATGCCGCGCACGGCGTTGAAGAGCGCCGCCGTGAAGAAGATCAGGCCGGCATACAGCACGCCCACGAACCGGCTGCTCTTCGAGAGCGACGACAGCGCCAGCATGGTGCTCGACGCGAGCAGCACCTGGGCCAGCGAGTAGAGCGTGATGGCCGGCAGCAGGTACAGGTTCTGCCGCACGAAGGTCAGGCTCCCGGCAAATCCGATCTGCACGAGCAGCAGCGCCAGGGCCGGCACGAAGGTGACGAACAGCAGCAGGGTGAAGAGCACCGCCAGCTTGCCGGCCACATATTCCCACCGGCTGAGCGGCTTGGCCAGGTAGAGCTGCAGGGCGTTGGCGCGGCGGTCGGCGGCAATCAACCCGGCGCCCGCGTAGATGGTGATGAAGAAGACGAAGACGCTCTGGGTCTCGAGGAACTCGCGAAAGGTCTCGCCCTTGGGCGCAAGGAACGACGCCTGCTGGAAGTTGGCGGCGATGTAGACCTGCACTGCGCGCACCAGGAACGGCAGCCACGCGACGAGCAACAGGCCGAGGAACTTGCGCTCGACCAGCACCGACCGGAGACCGGCCTTGGCAATCACCTGCCAGGCCGCACCAGTGCGGGCGCGCGAGCCGGCGTAACGCTGATACCCCTGGTCGTGGATGGGCATCTCAGTCGCCTCCCACGGCGCGGGCAAACGCGTCTTCGAGCGTGGGCACGCTCTGGCGCAGGTGCCGCACCTGCAGGCCGTTGGTGGCGGCCAGCGCGAAGATGGCGGCGGCGCCCGTGTCGCCCGGCACGAACACCCGCATCACGTCGTCGTCGGTGTCGTGCACGTCGTAGCCGGCGGCGCGCAGCAGCCCCACCATGTGCTCGCTCCCGTCTTTCACGCGCAGCTCGAACACCTGCACCTGCGGGCCCTTCACGGCCTCGAGCGTGCCGTAGGTGGCCACCGTGCCCTTGTCCATCACCACCACGTGGTCGCAGGTGAACTCGATGTCGGGCAGCAGATGCGACGACACAATCAGGTTCACGCCCTTGTTGCGCGCCAGGTCGCGGATCAGTTCGAGCATCTCGTCGCGCCCCTTGGGGTCCATGCCGTTGGTGGGCTCGTCGAGGAACAGCAGGTCGGGGTCGTGCACCAGCGCCTGCGCCAGCTTGATGCGCTGCTTCATGCCGGTGGAATAGGTTTCGAGGTTGCGGTAGCGCGCCTCGCCCAGGCCCACGTAGTAGAGCACCTCGTGCGCGCGCTGCATGGCGTCGGCGTCGGGCAGTCCGGCGAGCTGGCCGCAGTAGGCCACGAACTGCACGGCCGACATGCCGGGGATGTGCGCGTCGCTCTCGGGCATGTAGCCGATGCGGGCGCGAATCTCGAGCGCCGAGGTGGTCACGTCGAGGCCGAGGACGCGCATCCGGCCCTGAGTCGGGCGCGATGAAGCCGAGCAGGGCCTTGAGCATCGTGCTCTTGCCGGCGCCGTTTGGCCCGAGCAGGCCGACCGCGCCGGCCGGGAACGACGCCGAGACGTCGCGTAGGGCCAGCTGGCGGCCGTAGACCACGCTGACGCCCTGCAGGTCGACGACGGCACCGGCGTCGGGAGCGAACGGGCCGGGGGCGGAGGGGCCGGGGGCGGTCATTCGCTGGTAGATACGGAAGGATGGGCGGCGGCGTTCGCCACGCGAGTGGCGGCCGGCCGGTTCAGAGCGTGCCTCGCAGCCCGAGCACATCGGCGCGCTCGCGCATGAAGGCGATCACATTGGCCACGTGCTGGTCGAGGGGCAGCCCCATCAGCTCGGCCCCGCGGGTCAGATGCTCGCGGGGCACGGCGCGGGCAAAGGCCTTGTCCTTCATCCGCTTGATGACCGACGGCGCTTCGAGGTCGAGCACGCTCTTGCTGGGCCGCACGAGCGAGGCCGCGGTCACGAATCCCGCCATTTCGTCGCAGGCCACGAGCGCGCGCTCCATGGGCGATTCGGGTTGGATGCCGGTGAAATCCCAGGCATGCGACTGGATGGCGCGCATCACCCACTCGGGATAGCCGAGCGAGCGCAGGTGCTCGCAGCCCTTGTTGGGATGGTCGCCGAGGGTGGGATAGCGCTCGTAGTCGAAGTCGTGCAGCAGGGCCACGACTCCCCATTCCTCCTCGTTGGCGCCGGCCTGGCGCGCGTAGCCGCACACCGCGGCCTCGACCGCCAGGGCATGCTTGCGCAGGCCGTCACCGGCGGTCCATTCGGTCAGCAGCCGCCACGCGGCCTCGCGAGAGAGTTGCATGGCGCCCATCCTATCCGGCTTCGCCCGCATCCTGTGCGCCAAAGGCCTTCTCGATGACGGCCACGGCATGGGCATTGACGCCCAGATCCACGACCGCCTCACGCGGCACCCAGCGCGCGTCTGCCGCGTCGTCGCCGGCCGCCAGGGCGCCGCCGATGGGATGGCAGAGATAATCGGCGATGACGAAGTGGTACCGCACGCGCCCGTCGGCGTCGCGATGCACGCGGTCGAAGACTTCCACGAGCGGCCCGACCTCGACCTCGATGCCGGTCTCCTCGCGCACCTCGCGCCGCACGCCATCGACGAGCGACTCGCCGAGTTCGAGGCGGCCCCCGGGCAGCGACCACTCCCCTGCTCGCGGCGGGAACGCGCGCTTCACGAGCAGCACGTCGCGGCCGCGCAGCACGATGCCGCCCACGCCGGCCACGGGCTGGTCGGGATACTCGCGAGCCATGCGCGTCAGGCCAGCACCAGCGCCGGCGAGGCATTCAACCGGTCGCTGGCGAATTCACCGCGCCGCAGCCGTCGCAGGCCGGCGGCCGCAATCATCGCGGCGTTGTCGGTCGAGAGCGACACGGGCGGCACGAAGACCGGCAGGCCGAGCGCGCGGCCCCGCTCGGCGAACTCGGCGCGGAGCCGGCTGTTGGCCGACACCCCCCCGGCCACGCCCACGGCCCGGGCGCCGTGCGCCTCGGCGGCCGCGAAGAGGCGTTCGGCCAGCACGCGCACGACCGTGCGCTGGAAACTGGCGCACAGGTCGGCAACCTCGGCGTCGGGCAACGTCTCCGCCCCGAGCGCCGCCTGCCGCTGGCGCACGTGGCGCAGCACCGCGGTCTTGATGCCGCTGAAGCTGAAGTCGAAGCGGCCGTCGCGGTCGGGAGCGTTGCGATCGGGACTCGTGAGCCGCGTCAGTGGCAGGTCCACCGCGTCGTCACGGCCGGCGGCAGCGAGGCGATCGATGATCGGGCCACCGGGATAGCCCAGGCCGAGCAGCTTGGCCACCTTGTCGTAGGCCTCGCCAGCCGCGTCGTCGCGGGTGCGGCCGAGCAGACGGTAGGTGCCCGGCGACGACACCAGATACAGGCTCGTGTGCCCGCCCGAGACGACCATCACCACGGCCGGCACCGGCACCGCGTCGTGCGCCAGCCACAACGACTCGATGTGCCCGGCGATGTGGTTGACGGCCACGAGCGGCAGGCCGTGGGCCCAGGCCGCGGCCTTGGCGAACGACACGCCCACGAGCAGCGATCCGACCAGGCCCGGGCCCTCGGTGACGGCCACGGCGTCGAGGTCGCGCCAAACGATGGCGGCGTCGGCCAGCGCCCGTTCGACCACGCCGCAGATGTCGCGCACGTGCTGACGCGAGGCCAGTTCGGGCACCACGCCGCCCCACTCGCGATGAATCGCCACCTGCGAGGCAATCACGCTCGAGCGCAGGCGCCAGGGCGGCGCGCCGCCGGCCGCCGCCTCGACGACCGCCGCGGCCGTTTCGTCGCACGAGGTCTCGATGCCCAGCATCAGCACGCCGCGCTCGCGAGATTCTCGGCAAAGGGCGGATAGACGATGCCGCGTTCGGTCACGATGCCGCTGATGTAGCGATGCGGGGTCACGTCGAAGGCGGGATTGCGCACCGCCGCCCCGGCCGGCGTCACTTGCGTGCCGGCCATGTGGGTCACTTCCTTGGCCGCGCGTTCCTCGATGGGAATGCCGGCGCCGGTCGGCGTCGCCAGATCGATGGTCGACCACGGCGCGGCGACGTAGAACGGGATGCCGTGCGCGTGCGCCAGGATGGCCACGCCGTAGGTGCCGATCTTGTTGGCCGTATCGCCATTGGCGGCGATGCGATCGGCGCCGACCACCACCACGTTGACATGGCCGCCGGCCATCATCGCCGCCGTCATGTTGTCGGTGATCACGGTGGTGGGGATGCCGTCCTTCACCAGTTCCCACGCGGTGAGCCGCGCCCCCTGCAGGAACGGACGGGTCTCGTCGGCAAAGACCTGCACGCGCTTGCCGGCCTCGACCGCGCCGCGCACCACGCCGAGGGCCGTGCCGTAGCCCGCCGTGGCCAGCGCGCCGGCATTGCAGTGCGTGAGGATGCGGGCGTCATCGGGCATCACCACGGCGCCGTGGCGGCCGATGGCCCGGCAACTGGCGACGTCGGCGTCGTGGATGGCATCGGCCTCGTGGCGCAGACGGGCCCGCAGATCGGCCACGCCCTCCCCCGCGCTCACGCCCGCGGCCAGCGACTGCTTCATGCGCTCGATCGCCCAGAACAGGTTGACCGCCGTGGGACGGGTGGCCGCGAGCAGGTCGGCGAGCCGCTGGAAGTCGATGGCGAACTGCTTGGTGCCGGTGGCCGTGCTGCGCTGCGCGCCCAGCGCCAGCCCCATCGCCGCGGCCACGCCGATGGCCGGGGCGCCGCGAATCACCATGGTGGTGATGGCCTTCGCTACGTCGTTGCCGGTCTTGCAGCGCACGTAGATCTCACGACCCGGCAGCTTGCGCTGGTCGATCATGACGATCTCGTCGCCGTCCCAGGCGATGGTCGGGAGCATGTCGTTGATTCTAGTAGGGACTGGGGACTAGGGACTGGGGGCTAGGGCGTGCAGATGTCACACTGCCGAAGAACACGTCCCTTTGAACGCGTGACGCTGCACGCCCCAGCCCCCAGCCCAAGCCCCTAGAACCTGTTCTTGCACGCCCCAGCCCCCAGCCCCTAGCCCCCAGAACCGAGCAGCGAGCGATCGAACGGCAGGGGGAAGAGAGCGGCGAGCTGGTAACGTCCGGTCTCGCGCGTGAGGTTCGCCAGCACGACCTCGACGTCGCCGGCGAACTCCCACAGCAGCTGCCGGCACGGGCCGCAGGGCGGCGTCGGCGCCTCGGTGTCGGCCACGACGGCGATGCGCACGAAGGCGCTGGTGGCCCTCGGACAGCGCCTTGAAGAGCGCCACGCGTTCGGCGCAGACGGTCAGGCCGTAGGTGGCGTTCTCGATGTTGCAGCCGGTCACGACCGTGCCGTCGGCGCACTCGAGGGCGGCCCCGACGCGAAAGCCCGAATAGTCGGCGCGGGCATGTTCGCGGGCCCGGCGCGCCGCCGCCACGAGCGCCTCAGAGCCGCTCAATGACGCCCTCGAGCAGCGCGATGAACTCCCCGCGCACGCGCGCCGCCACCTCCATCACCTCGTCGTGCTGCAGCGGACGATCGACCACGCCGGCGGCGGGATTGGTGATGCACGACAGGCCGAGCACCTCCACCCCCATGTGCCGCGCGACGATCGCTTCAGGGCGCCGTCGACATGCCGACGGCATCGGCGCCCATGGTGCGGAACGCGCGGATCTCGGCCGGCGTCTCGTAGCTCGGCCCGAGCACGGCGACATAGACGCCGTGCTCGAGTGGGATGCCGCGCGACAGGGCCGTCTCGTGGGCCAGGGCGCGCAGTCGCTTTGAATACACCTCGGTCATGTCGGGAAACCGGGCACCCAGTCGGGGGTCGTGCGGTCCAACCAGCGGATTCCGGCCCATCAGGTTGATGTGGTCGTCGATGACCATGAGCGCGCCGGTGGCCAGGCTCGTGTTGATGCCGCCGGCCGCGTTGGTCAGGATCACGCGCGGCACGCCGAGCGCGCCGACGACGCGCATGGCAAAGGTGACATCGTCGAGGGGATGGCCTTCGTAGACGTGGGCGCGGCCCGACAGCGCGATGACCCGCTTGGTGCCGAGCGTGCCCGACACGAGCACGCCGGCGTGGCCCACGACGGCGGACGCGGGCCAATGCGGAATCTCGCCGTAGGGCACATGCAGCGCATCGCCGAGTCGTCCGGCGAAGGCGCCGAGACCCGAGCCGAGCACGACCGCCACGTCGGCGTCCGGCACGCCGCGGGCGCGAAGGAAGAGGGCGGCGGCGCTGACGCGTTCCAGGTGTCCAAGGGCGGTCATGACTCGTCGGTCTCCCCGTCGCGACGCACCCAGCCGAGCACCAGCCGCGGCCGCGGCACGCGCGTCGCCAATCGTGATGGCCGGCGCCACCATCAGTTCGGCCTCGGCCAGAGTGGCCGCCACGTTGCCGTGCAGCTCCAGCACCGGGTCCCCGACTCGCACGGCGGTGCCCACGGGCGCGCGCACGATGATGCCGGCGGCGTGATCCACCGGGTCGCCAGCGCGATCGCGCCCGGCTCCGAGGCGCACCGCGGCGCGGCCCACCACGTAGGCGTCGAGATCGGTCACCACGCCGTCGCGCCCGGCCGACACGACGGCGGTCGCCGTCGCCCGCGGCAGGCGTTCGGGTTCGTCGATGGCCGCCACGTCGCCGCCTTGGGCTGCCACCATGGCCCGAAACTTGGCCAGCGCCGCGCCAGACGCCAGGGCCTCTCGCGCCAAACCGCGCGCTTCGTCGGCGCCGCCCGCCCGCCCGGCCAGCTCGATGACCCGGCCGGCAATGGTCTCGACGACCTCCAGCAGGTCGGGCGCGCCGTGACCGCGCAGCGTCTCGATGCACTCGCGAATCTCGAGCGCGTTGCCCACGGCCGTGCCGAGCGGCGTGTCCATGGCCGTGATCACCGCCTCGGTGCGCACGCCGTTGGCGGTGCCGATGGCGACGAGCGATCGGGCCAGCGCAAGCGCCTCGGCGCGGGTCTTCATGAACGCGCCCCGGCCACACTTCACGTCGAGCACGAGCGCGTCGCTGCCCTCCGCGAGCTTCTTGCTCATCACCGAGGCCGAAATCAGTGGCACGCTCTCGACCGTTGCCGTCACGTCGCGCAACGCATACAGCGCCTTGTCGGCCGGCGCGATATCGGCGGTCTGCCCGACCAGCGCGCACCCGACGTCGCCGAGCACGCGCACGAACTCCTCGGTGGAGAGGCCTACGCGGAACCCGGGAATCGACTCCAGCTTGTCGAGCGTGCCGCCGGTGTGCCCCAGCCCCCGCCCGGACATCTTCGGCATCACGACGCCGCAGGCCGCCACGAGCGGCGCCAGCACGATCGACACCTTGTCGCCCACGCCCCCCGTGCTGTGCTTGCCCACCTTCACGCCCGGAATGCCGCGCAGGTCGACGCGCCGGCCCGAGCGCACCATGGCGGCGGTGAGCCAGGCGGTTTCCTGCGCCGTCATGCCGCGCAACACGATGGCCATCAACAGGGCCGACGTCTGGTAGTCGGCCCACGAGCCGTCGAGGACCCCGCGCACGAAGGCGCCGATGGCGTCTTCCTCGAGGGCGTCGCCGTCACGCTTGGCGCGGATGATGTCAACGGCGCGCATGAATTCGGAGCGGAGTATAGCAGCCCATGATCACGGGCTGCCCAACAGCCGGTTGCCGTCTATAATCTATCCGGGCCGGCTGGCAGCCGCCGGGCCCGCAACCTGTCCGGCGTACATGTCCCACGCGACCGAGCCACTCTCAGCGGAAACGAGTAGCAAACTGCTGGACCTGGCCCGCGCCTGCAAAGCCGCGGCGCGTGTGGTGTCCATGTACCCGCCCACCCACCCCGCCATCCAGGACGCGCTCGGCCGGATCACGGTGGCCGGCACCCAGGCCGTGGGCGACGGCCCGTTCCAGATTACGGTCACCCCCGACACGCTGCTCGTCGGCGGCCGGGCCCTGCTCCGGCCCGACATGGCGGTCACCGAGCTCGCCGGCATGCTGCACGCGCACAGCGTCGGCGAACTGAACATCAGTGGCGCGCTGGCGCCGGCCGCATGGCATGCCTTCCTCGTGTTGCTGTCGCAGTCGGCGGCCGACATCCGCGACGAGGGCGGCATCACGCGCGCCTGGGAAGCGGCCGGGGGCGGCCCGCTCGAGGTGCGCCAGATCGACTACGCCGAGGTGCTGCGCGAGCGCGCCGACGGCGACAGTTCCGACTGGGAAGACATCCTCACGGCGTATCTGCAGGGCGAGCAGACCGACATCGACGACACGCTGCTCGACGCGCTCCTCGAAATCGCCACCGAGCCCACGCGCATGGCGGCCTTCATCGACAACATCGTCGAACGGGCCGCGGGCGAGAACGGCTGGCTCAGCAAGCAGCAGGCGCAGCTCTCGAAGCTGCTGCAGGCGCTGGCGTCCTATGTGTCCGCCTCCGACCCCAGCCTGCTCGACAAGGTGCTGCGCAACCTTGCGGGCAGCGTGCCGCGCATGTCGCCCGAGGTGCTCACGTCGCTGCTCAACGAGCCGCAGTCGACCGGCGCCGACGGCCAGCCCGAGGGCATCGACCTGGCCGGCGAGCTCGTGGCCCGTGTCGACCAGGACCTGATCGCCAAGTTCGTGGCTGCCGCCGTGGCCCGCGATCGCCACGCCACGGCCCGACTGGCGCAAGCGTTCCAGGCGCTCGTGCCCGATGACGAGCAACGCGGCCGGGTGCTCGACCTGGCCGCCGACGTGGCGTCGCAAGGGCCGCTCGGCAAGGAACCGCGCTTCGACGAACTCTGGCAGCAGGCCTCCGAGATGCTGACGTCGTATACCGACGAGATGTACATCTCGCAGGACTACGCCGCCGACCTCACCAGAGCCCGCATCGTCGCCGTCGAGATGGACCGCATCGGCGACGATCCGCCCGAACGGGTGGCGGCGTGGGTGGCCACCGTGTCCGACGAGCAGGTGCGGCGCCTCGACCAGCAGGTGCTGGGCGATCTGCTCGTGGTCGAGACCCGGCGCGACGAGTGGCGCAAGGTGCATACCCTGGCCCTGGCCCGCATCGAACAGCTCGTGCTCGTGGGCGATCTGGCGCCGGCCCAGGAACTGCTCGACACGCTGCTGCGCGTCTCGCGCAACCCAGCCTCGGAATTCGCCGGCGTGGCGCAGAGCGGCGTGGCCCAGTTGGCGGCCGGCGAGGTGATGACGCATGTGCTGCTCTTCATCCGCCAGGCCGACGAGGGCGAGTTGCCCCGGGCGACGCGCTTCAGCCTGTCGCTCGGCAAGACCGTCGTCGGCCGGCTGGTCGACGCCATCCTGATCGAAGAGAACGCGCGCACCATCCGCCGGCTGCGCGAGGTGCTGATGTCGTTTGGCTCGGCCGCCAAGGCGCGCGTGGCCGAGCTGTGTTCCTCGCCGAACGCCGCCGTGCGCCGCACGGCGGTCGAGCTGGTGCGGGCCGTGGGTGGGGCCGACACGCTGCATCTGCTCGTGACCCTGCTCGACGACGAGGAGCCGCAGGTGCAGCGCGACGCGCTCCGCGCCATCGTGCAGATGGGCAGCGACGAAGGCTTCGCCGCGCTGCGCGACGCGCTCACGAGCGGCACGCCGCGCACCCGCGACATGATCGCCAGCTCGCTCGGCACGCTGCGCGACGAGCGGGCCGCGCCGCTCTTCGCCTTCATCATCCGCCAGGGCCAGTATCGCGGCGCGTCCGAGAAGATCTACCTCACCTGCATCGAGCTGCTCGGTGGCCTGCGCGTGTCGTCCGAGATCGCCCTCGCGGCGCTGAAGCAGGCCGCGGTGCGCGGCGAGTGGTGGGCTCCGCTCCGCACCCGCCGGCTGCGCGCCGCCGCCGTGCGCGCACTCGCCACGATCGGCTCTCCCGAGGCCATCGCCGTGCTGCAGGATCTCGCAGCCGGCGGCCCGCGCGGCGCGCAGGCATGCCGCGCGTGCCGCGCTGGCCGGCGCCCGCCCGTCCGCGCCGCCGCGCCCCAGTGTCCGAGGCCGTCCGACCCCGAATCCCCGTCGGAATCCGCCCCCACCCCCGAGAGGAGTGATTCGTGAGCGACGCTGCCCGGCAGCTCAGGCAAGCCGATGAGTTCGTGCGACGGCTGACGGCCGCGGTGCGGGCCAATCAGTTGTATGCCCCGTCCCATCCGCTGGCCGGCCGCGCCCTGAAGGCCCTGGCGGAGTCGGCCTCGCAGATGCTGGCCGACGAGACCAACCTGGCGGTCGGCTTCATCGAGAACGAAATCGTCGTCGGCGAGATTCCGCTGGTGCAGGTCGGCGATGCCTTCGGTGAGCTGCTGCGCCGGGTGCGTCAGGTGGGCGTGGAGCGCATCACCTTCGATCGCGGCGTGACCCCCGAAGAGCTGGGCGTGCTGGTCGAGACGCTGGCGCACCCGGAACGCGCCAACGTCACGCAGGTGGGACAGGTGCCCGACCCGCTCGCGGTGCTCGGCGCCCTCACCCGCGTGCGCGTCGGTCGGCTCAGCCTCGACGAGCGCGTCGAAGCGTCATCGGCCGATGTCGCCACCATCCGCCGGCTCTACACCGACGGCGTGTCGATTGCCGGCGCGCTCTGGGAGATGACGAGCGCGAGGGCATGCCCGACCCGCATCAGGCCAAGGCCCTGGTCGATTCGCTGGCCCAGGCCGTGGCCCAGAACCGCACGGCGCTGATGGCGCTCACCGCGCTCAAGGACTACGACAACTACACCTTCACGCACATGGTGAACGTGTCGATCCTGGTGATGGCGCAGGCCCGCAGCCTCGGCATCGACGGCGCGCTGCTGCGCGAGTTCGGCCTGGCCGCGCTGATGCACGATATCGGCAAGGTGCGCACCCCGCTCGAGGTGCTCAACAAGCCCGACAAGCTCACCGACGCCGAGTTCGCGATCATGCGCATGCATGTCGTGGACGGCGCCGAGATCCTGCGCCGCACGCCCGAGATCCCGGCGCTCGCCCCGGTGGTCGCCTTCGAACATCACCTGCGGCTCGATGGCACGGGCTATCCGATGGGCGTGAAGCGCGCCTCGCTCAATCTGGGCACCATGTTGTGCAGCATCTCGGACGTCTACGACGCGATGCGTTCGCAGCGCGCCTACCAGGGCGCCTACCCCACCGACCGCATCCTCGGCGTGCTGCAGAAGAGCGACGGGCTGCACTTCGACCAGCATCTCGTGCGGCGCTTCTCGCAGTTGATGGGCCTCTACCCGCCCGGCAACATGGTGCGCCTCGACACCGGCCAGATCGGCGTCGTGATCCGCACCTTCGCCCCCGATCCGCGCCGCCCGCGCGTGCGCGTCATCATCGACGCGGCCGGCAACCGCATGCCGCGGCCGTTCGACGTGAACCTGTGGGATGTCGACGCCGAGTCGATCGGCCCCAAGAGCATCGCTGCGCCCGTCGATCCGAAGGACTTCGGCATCGATCCGCTGGCCTTCCTCTAGCCGGACGAACACGCCGATGCCGCCACATCCGGGCTCGCGACTTCGGCACGTGCTGGTGGGCGTCTTGCTGGCCGCCGCGTGCTGGCCGGTGCTGGCCGGGCAGCCGGGCGGCAGCGGCCAGCCCACCCTGCTCGTGCTCGTCGTGGTCGACCAGATGCGGGCCGACTACTTCACGCGCTACAGCGCGCCGTGGACCGGCGGATTGCGCCGCCTGGCCGACGAAGGCGCGCGCTACGAGCAGACCTTCTACCCCTACCTGAACACGGTGACCTGCGTTGGTCACGCCACGCTCGGCACCGGCGCCTGGCCGAAAACGCACGGCATCATCCTCAATCAGTGGTATCGCCGCGACGAGGGGCGCGTGCGGTCGTGCACCTTCGACCCGACCGTGCGCGCGGTCGTCTATCGCGGACGCCCTGACGGAGAAGGACACAGCGCCACGCAGCTGCGAGTGCCGACCCTGGCCGAGCGCCTGCGCGCGCGCTGGCCCGGGTCGCGCAGCGTGTCGCTGTCGCTCAAGCCGCGCTCGTCGGTGATGATGGCCGGCCGCGGCGCCACGGCCATCACCTGGATCGGACCGGGGGGCTGGCAGACCTCGACCGCGTTCGCGGCGGCGCCCGCTGCCCAGCATCGCGCGCAGCGTGGCGGCCCATCCCATCGACGCCGATCGCACCGCGGTGTGGGAGCGGCTTCGCGACGCCGCAGTCCTACCTCGGCATCGACGAGGGCCCGGGTGAACGGCCCGAGCACGGCTGGACACGCCAGTTCCCGCATCCGCTCACGCCGCCCGGCGCCACGCCCGCGACGTTCCTCGAACTCTGGCAGTCGAGTCCCTACGGCGACGCAGCGCTCGGCGCGATGGCGGTGGCAGCGATCGACGACTTCCAGCTCGGCCAGCGCGACGCCGTGGACTTCCTCGGCGTGAGCTTCTCGTCGACCGACCTCGTGGGCCACGACTTCGGCCCCGACAGCCACGAAGTGCAGGACACCCTGGCCCGGCTCGATCGCACGATGGGCACGCTGCTCACCGCTCTCGACGACAAGGTTGGACGCGGCAAGTACGTGCTGGCGCTCTCGGCCGATCACGGCGTGGCCACCGTGCCTGAAGTAGCCGCTGCCGCCGGCCAGTCGGCGGGCCGCGTGCCGCTCGGCGTGGTGCGTTCGACGGTGGACGCGGCGCTGAAGGATCTGGCACCGGTGCCCCAGGTGGCCCGCGTCGAGTACACCGAGGTCTACTTGACCGAAGCCGCTCGCGCGACCATGACGGCCGCACGCGTCGCGCCGGCGCTTGCCGCCCTGCGGGCGATGCCCGGCGTGGCGGCGGCGATCTGGACGCCCGATCTGGCGCGCGCGACCGATCTGCCCGCAGCCACCGTGGCCGCCGTACGCGCCAGCCACGTGCCCGACCGCAGCGGCGACATCACGATCGTGCCGGCGCCGAACTGGATCCTGGTGCCCGGCAACGACGCGGCCGGCGGCACCGGCACCACCCACGGCTCCCTGCACGCCTACGACCAGCATGTGCCACTCGTGTTCCTCGGCGCCCCGTTTGCGCCGGGACGCTACCAGGCCGCCGCGACGCCCGCCGATGCCGCGCCCACGCTCGCCGCCACGGTCGGCCTCACGCTCACCGGCGTCGAGGGGCGGCCGCTTACGGCGAGCGCGCGCCCGATCGCGCCGCCGAAGTAGAATCGAGCGGCCTGCCCGCCGCATTCGAGGTCGCATGACACATTCGTTCCGGCACCGCCTGGCTGGCGCCGGCCTCGCGGCTGCGAGCGCCTTGGCCCTCGCGACGAGCACTCCAGCGGGCCGTCAGCTGCCGGTTGGCGCCGCCGGCCGGCTGCTCGTCGACGACCTGGCCGTGCCCGGCCTCGACCGTGGCCTCGCCGAGCACGATCAGACCATCGATCCCGTCGATCGCAGCCAGCGTGGCGCGCAGTTCCAGCCTCCCTCGGGCACCCCCCGCGAGCGGTTCGCCCGCGGGTCGCTGATCGTGAAGTTCCGCGACGGCACCGAACCGGCGCAGGCGGCTGCGATGCGGGCCGTCGGTGGACAGCACCTGACGCATCCCGCTCACGCCGATTTCGCGATCATGGACATTCCCGCCAGCGCCGATCCCGAAGCGGCGGCAGCGCTGCTGGCTGCGCGATCCGACGTGGAGTACGCGCAGGCGCGCTACGTCAACCACGCGATGTTCCGGCCGAACGACGAGTTCTACTCGCTGCAATGGAACCTGCCGGCGCATCGACATGGAACGCGCCTGGGACATCAACCCGGGGGCCACGAGCAGCGTCACGGTGGCCGTGCTCGACAGCGGCGTGGCCTACAGGGACGCGGTCGTACGCTACCGCGCCGACGCGTTCCGGCTCGAAACCGGCGGCCCGATCTATCCGGCGCTGGGGCTCGTCGATGTGCCGTTTGCCGCCGCGCCCGACCTCGGGCCGGCGTCACGCTTCGTGGCGCCTCGCGATCTGATCTGGGATGACGACCTGCCGCTCGATCTCGACGGCCATGGCACGCACGTGGCCGGCACCATCGGCCAGACCACCAACAACGGCGTGGGCGTGGCCGGCATGGCCTACAACGTGCGCATCATGCCGGTGAAGGTGATCGCGGAGCTGTGGGACGACATCTTCGAGAGCCCTAACGTCGGCACCGACGACGTCGTCGCTCGAGGTATCCGCTACGCGGCCGACAACGGCGCGCACGTGATCAACATGAGCATCGGCCGTGAAGACGGCGGCGCGGCGACGGCGGTGGAAGAGGCCGTGCGCTACGCGGTGTCGAAGGGCGTGTTCGTGGTGATCGCGGCGGGCAACGACGGGGCCGGCCTGAACCGGCCCAATCGATCGGCCGAGTTCGCGGCGCGAATCGACGGCGCGGTGGCCGTGGGCGCGGTGGGCCGCGGCCTGGCCGCTGCCTACTACTCCACGACGGGCAGCTACGTGGAGCTCTCGGCGCCGGGCGGCGACTCACGCGCCGCGGGCAGTCTGCGTGAGGGCGGAATCCTGCAGCAGATGGTCGACCAGGACCTCAGCATGACCTACACGCTCGGACCCGCGCTCTTCCGCACGCCGCGCTTCGACGCGTTCCGGTTCTACTTCGTGCAGGGCACGTCGATGGCGACGCCCCACGTGGCCGGCTTCGCCGCGCTGCTGCGGCAACAGGGCCTCACGAACCCGGCGGCCATCGAGGCCGCCATGAAACAGTTCGCCACCGACCGCGGGGCCGCCGGCCGCGACGATCAATACGGCGCCGGACTGATCAACCCACGGGCCACGCTGCGTGGTCTGGGCCTGGCGCGCTGAGGAGCGGATGATACGCATCCGCACCCTTGCCGCACTGCTCGCCGTCGGGCTCGCGCCCGCCCCGGTCGTCGCTGCCCAGACGCAGACGGCGGCGGTCCGCCCCAGCGGCCTGGCCATTCGCACCTTCGCCGGCGCGGGTCTGGAGTGGTTCACGGCAGCGAGCACCTTCGGGGCCGTGCTCGGCAGCGGGTCGGGCCACGACCTGGGCGGCGGCCTCAACCTCACCAGGGGCCCAGTCTTCCTCGAGGTCGGCGCACGCCGGTTTCACGAAGACCGGCGAACGCGTCTTCGTCGGCGCGATCGGCGAGGTCTTTCCCCTCGGCATTCCCGCGACCATCAGGCTCACGCCGCTCGACATCGCCGCGGGTTGGCGTTTCGCTCCGCGCTTCGGCCGCGTTCGTCCCCTTTCTCGGCGGCGGCTACACGCGCTTGCGCTACGAAGAGACCTCCGACTTCGCGGCGGCTGACGAGGACGTCGACGAGTCGTTCAACGGCTTCCACGTGAAGGCCGGCGCAGAAGTGCGCCTCGCCCGGTGGATCGGCCTGACCGGAGAAGCCGTCTGGACGTCCGATCCCAAACGCGATCGGCACCGGCGGCGCCTCACAGGCCTTCGATGAAACGAACCTTGGCGGCACCAGTATCCGGCTCTCGCTCGTCATCGGCCGCTGACGTCTTCGCCAGGCGCGTCCTGGCGGTGGTGTCGCGCATCCCGCCCGGCCGCGTGGCCACCTACGGCGACGTGGCCCGCCTCGCCGGCAAGCCCGGGGCCGCCAGGGCCGTGGGCAATGTGATGGCGCGCGCCACCCGGCCCGGCATTCCCTACCACCGGGTCATCGCCGCCGGCGGCATGCTGGGCGGCTACAGCCAGCTCGCGCTGAAGCGGGCACTGCTGGCCGCCGAGGGACTCGAGGTCACGCCGCGCCGCGTGCGCCACTTCGCGCGCGTGCGTTGGACCGGGGCACCGCGCCGCCGCGCGGCACGCTGACCTCAGCCGTAGCCGGGCACTCGCCTCGGCAGCCCGTTTGCACGGCGAATATCGGCCACTGACACGGCGGGCTGCCAAACCGTGCAAAATGGCCACCTTTGGGACGAACACCACGATTCTGGTGTCCTAATGTCGCTCAGGCGTGTTCGCTGTCATGACGGCGGCGTTGTTCTTGTGACGAGGATCTGACTATGTCTCGACTGTTATCCGTGTGGGTTGCGGCCTTGTTGACCATCGCCCTGGCCCCGATGGCCTGGGCCCAACCCGCCCAGACCGGCACGGTCGCGGGCGTCGTGCAAGACGTCAGCGGCGGTGTGCTGCCCGGCGTCACCGTCACGCTCACGAGCCAGGAACGCGGCGTCGTGCGGTCGGTGGTCACCGACGAGAACGGCCGCTACGCATTTGCCGCCGTGTCGATCGGCAACTACACCGTCGAAGCGAACCTGGCCGGCTTCGCGCCACTGCGGCTCACCGACAACCTCGTCGAGACCGAGAAGACCACGAACGTGCCGTTCGCGCTCAAGGTCGGCGGCCTCACCGACTCGGTGACCGTCACCGGCGAGACGCCGATCGTCGACCTCACCAACGTGACCGCCAACACGCGCGTGCGCCGCGAGGAATTCGAGCGGCTGCCGGTCGGCCGCAGCTACCAGAACCTCATCGGCGTGACGCCAGGCGTGGTGGGCACGGGCAACGTGAACGCGCTCGGCGCGCTCACGAGCAGCAACCTCTTCATCATGGACTCGGTCGACACCACCGACCCGACGACCGGCACCTTCGGCGCGAACCTCAACTTCGAAGCCATCCAGGAAGTGTCGGTGTCGACCTCGGCGGCGTCGGTCGAATACGGCCGCGGCCAGGGCGCGATCGTGAACATCATCACCAAGTCGGGCACCAACCGCTTCGAGGGCTCGGCCAAATACATCGTCATCAACGACAACTGGGACAAGCAGAACTCGACCAAGAGCGAAGTGACAGGCGTGTCGCTCGAACGGGCCAAGTTCGACAAGGTCAACCCCGTCTACGCCACCACCCTGGGCGGCCCGCTGCTCAAGGACCGGGCGTGGTTCTTCGCCGCGCACGAGTACGCCACCAACACCACGCCGCAGCGCCAGACCAGCGGCCCGATCCCCGAGAACTACCAGCAGAGCACCGAGAACAACTTCCTCAACGTGCGCGCCACCGTGCAGATCAGCGACGGCCACTCGGCCTGGGTGAAGTACTTCCGCTCGCCCAACGACTGGCTTCGTCATCGACTACTGGCCGGCGGCCTCGGCCGCGGCCGAACTGGAAGCCCTGACCTCGCAGAACCAGAGCTCGGATTCGTGGGCCGGGCAGTGGAACGGCGTGCTCAGCGACAACTGGGCGGTGGAAGCAGCGGTGGGCACCTACACCTCGCGGCTCGACGTCACCACCTTCGAGGCCGGCCGGATTGGCTCGAATGCCCCGGTGTTCTCCCAGGCGGACAACCGCAACTACAACGGCGCCACCTTCGACGGCTTCACGAATCGTCCGCGCCAGCAGGCCAACCTGGCCAGCACCTGGTTCTTCAGTCTCGGCTCGCGTAGTCACAACGTGAAGGCGGGGTTCGACTTCCAGACGGTGGAATCGGGTTCGCAGTTCGACTACCCGAACAAGCAGTACTACATCGCCGAGTCGTTCAATCAGGCGACCGGCACCCTGGTGCCGCAGTTCCGGCGCGACTACCTCTCCGGCGCGTCCACGTCGGAAGGCAAGAACTACGCGTTCTACCTGCGCGACAAGTTCGACGTCACCAGCCGGCTCTTCGTCGAGGCGGGCGTACGCGTCGAGAAGCAGGTCGGCACGAGCGACCTCGCCGCCGACACGGTCGACACGACCGTGCTCGCGCCGCGTGTGTCGGCCAGCTACAACGTGACCGGGGACGGCAAGACCATCGTGCTCGGCAGTTTCGGCCGCTATTACGCCGGCATCATCCAGAGCTTCTCGGATGCCTTCGCCGGCGTGCCGCAGCAGGCCGACTACGACAACTACGCGTGGAACGGCAGCGCCTACGCCCTGCAGAACCAGGTGCGCATCGGCGGCTCGACCTTCCGCCCCAACGCCGACCTCACGCCGTCCTACCTGGACGAGTTCACGGTGGGTGTGCAGCGGCAGTTCGGCCGCAGCCTGGCTGCCGGCGTGCGCTTCATCACGCGCGACTGGAAGGATCTGATCGACGACGTCCGCACCTTCAACGCCGACAACTCGATCAACCGTCAGGTCGTGAACTACGACGCGGCCGAGCGTCAGTATCGCGGCGTGCAGGCCACCTTCGAGAAGCGCTTCTCGAACAACTGGAACGCGGCGGCGAGCTACACCTACTCGCGCACCGAGGGCAACCACTTCGACCAGACCTTCACCAGCCTGGGCGACTACCTCGACGCACAGTGCCGCACCACGGTCGACACCACGGTGGGGGTCAACGGCGTGATTCCCTGCGCCGAGGTGCAGAACGGCGACAACAAGTACGGCCGGCCGATCTACGACCGGCCCCACAACTTCAAACTGAACGGCGCCTACGTGCGGCCGATCGGCCCGATCAACCTGAGCGTGGGCGCCCTGGCAGAAGCGATCTCGAAGCGCCGCTACGAGAAGCAGCGCTCGGTCAACGTGCTGCTGCCCGGCACGCTGCTGAACCAGGGATCGACCGCCGTCTACTTCTACAACGAACGCGGTTCCGACCCGGTCGACGGCATCGAATGGTATGTCGACGGCTCGGTCGAAGTGACCTGGCGCGGTCCAGCGCGCACGCAGGTCGGCTTCAAGGGCGAGGCGTTCAACGTCACCAACCGCGAAGCCAAGATCATCTCGAACAACACCGCGTTCTGCGGTACGTCGGCCACCGCAGCGTGCGCGACGGCCGTCGACAACTTCGGCAAGGCCACGGCGCGCGGCTCGTTCCAGCTGCCCCGCCGCTACCGGGTGTCGGCGATTTTCAGGTTCTAGGTTCTAGGGACTGGGGGCTGGGGGCTGGGGGCTGGGGCTAGTAACGTACCAGTCCAGCCGCCACACCGTACAAAGCGAAGGGCCGGGCGAATCGCCCGGCCCTTCGCCGTTTCTGGCAGGCCCTCGCCCCCAGCCCCCAGTCCCAAGACCTGTCGATGCGGCGCCTCGGCGCGCAGCGCC
Organism: uncultured Acidobacteriota bacterium; assembly: GCA_963814395.1. Taxonomy (GTDB): domain Bacteria; phylum Acidobacteriota; class Vicinamibacteria; order Vicinamibacterales; family UBA2999; genus CADEFD01. The sequence continues at coordinate 78,940 of CAWFCS010000004.1, read as the reverse complement.
TACCCGCCGATCGACATCACGTCGAACTGCTCGTGGTGCAGCTGCACGTCGGCCTTCACGATCACGTCCTTGCCGAGCATCTGCTTCAAGTCGCGCAGCACGCCGCGCTCTTCGTCCTTGAGCGCGCGGGCGATGTCGGGGTTGACCCGCAGCAGCACGCCCAGGCCATCCAGGTCCGGTCCCACCTTCTTCACCTCGGTGAGAATCTCGTAGCACACCGTCGAGCTCGACTTGATGGTGCCGATCCCGGAGCAATACGGGCACGGCTCGGTGAGGGTGCGCTCGAGGCTCTGCTTGACGCGCTTGCGCGTCACGATCACCAGGCCGAAGTCCGAGACCTGCAGCGCCTTTGACGGCGAGCGGTCGCGCCGCAGCTCGTGCTCCACCGTCTGGAAGACCTTCTGCCGGTTCTTCTTCTCTTCCATGTCGATGAAGTCGAGCACGATGATGCCGCCCAGGTCGCGCAGGCGCATCTGCCGCACGATCTCCTTGGCCGCCTCGAGGTTGGTCTTGATGATCGTGTCCTCGAGCCGGCCGGCGGTCTTCTTGCCCACGTAGCGGCCGGTGTTCACGTCGATGGCGACCAGCGCCTCGGTCTGGTTGATCACGATCGAGCCGCCCGACTTCAGCCACACCTTGCTCTTGAGCGCCTTGTCGAGCTCGGCCTGCACGCCGTATTCCTCGAAGATCGGATACGGCTTGTCGTGCAGCCGCACCCGCGGCGACATCGCCGGCATGATGCGGTTGAGCAGCTCGATGATGCGCGCGTGTTCGCGCGGGTCGTCGATGCGGATCGCGATGTAGTCGTCGGTCAGCAGGTCGCGCAGCAGCTTGGCCACGAGACTGGCTTCGCGGAACACCGTGGCCGGCGCGCGGCTGGTCTCGGACTTGTGACGCATCTCGGTCCACACGCGGTGGAAGTACTGCAGGTCCGAGACGATGTCTTCCTTGGGCCGGCCCTCGGCCGCGGTGCGGATGATCACGCCGCCGCCGAAGTGGTGCTGGTCGCGGAACTCCTTGACGATGCCGCGCAGCCGGTTGCGTTCCTCGCGCGTCGCGATCTTGCGCGACACGCCGACGTGGTCCACCGTGGGCATGAACACCAGGAAGCGGCCGGGCATCGTGACGTGCGAGGTGAGGCGCGCGCCCTTGGTGCCGAGCGGCTCCTTGGCCACCTGCACGATGATGTCCTGGCCTTCCTTGACCAGGTCTTCGATCTTCGGCTCGGGCGCGTTCTTGTCGCGCTCGCCGCCGCGCCCGCCGCGCCCGCCACGGCCCCGGCCGCCGCTCTGTCCGCCCGACGGCGCCGGCGCGCTCGCCGCCGCCACGTCGGCCGCGCCGCTGCCGATGGCCGACTCGGCGGCCACCGCCGGCGTCTCCTCGTCGTCGTCGTCGCCGCTCAGGCGCTCGAACTCCTCCATCGTGTTGACCACGTCCGACACGTAGAGGAAGCCGTCGCGCTCGAGGCCGATGTCGACGAACGCCGACTGCATGCCGGGCAGCACCTTCGAGACCCGGCCCTTGTAGACGTTGCCGACCACGCCGCGATTGCGCTCGCGCTCGATGAACACCTCGGCGAGCAGGTCGTCCTCGAGAATGGCCACGCGGGTTTCGTGGCCATTGGTCGAGATGATCATTTCCTTGTTCATGCGTCACTCAATTCGTGAACCGTCGCATCCGCACGTTGAGGATGAGGCCGAAGCCCGCGAGGGTGGCGATCATGGAGGACCCGCCGTAGCTGAGCAGCGGCAACGTGAGTCCCTTGACCGGCGCCAGACCCGCCGACATGGTGATGTTGTAGATGACTTGGAACGTGAAGCTGGCGAGCACGCCGAGCACGAGATAGGCGCCCATGCGGTCCTTCGAGAGCCGGGCCGCGTCGAGCGAGCGGATGATGACGAAGAAGTACAAGCCCAGAGCGACGATGACGCCGACGAAGCCTTGCTCTTCGGCGAGCACCGAGAAGATGAAGTCGTTGTGCGCGACCGGCAGGAAGCGCAGCTGTCCCTGCGTGCCGCCCATGAAGCCCTTGCCCAGCACGCCGCCCGAGCCGACGGTGATGCGGGCCTGGATCTGCTGGTAGCCGGCGCCGCGCGCGTCCTGCTCGGGATCGAGGAAGGTGACGATGCGCGACTTCTGGTAGTCCTCGAGCGCGAACACCCAGGCCACCGGCGCCGACACGATGGCGATGAGCGCGCCGATGCCGAGGTAGCGCAGCGGCAGGCCGGCGGCGAACACGGCCGCGCCCAGCACCGGCAGCAGCGTGACGGCGGTGCCCAGGTCGGGCTGGCGCGCGATGAGCACGAGCGGCCCGGCGGTGAGCGCCGCCGCCAGCAGCAGGTCCTGGGTCGAGAGCTCGGCGCGGCGCACGTCGCCGAGCAGCTTGGCCAGAATCAGCGCCAGGCCGGCCTTGGCGAACTCGGACGGCTGCAGGTTGAAGGTGCCCAGGTCGAGCCAGCGCCGCGACCCGCCGCGCACCGCGCCGAACAACAGCACGGCCAGCAGCGCGAGGGCGAGCGCGAGGTAGAGCCAGTGCGCCTTGTCGACGAGCGAGCGGTAGTCGACCGCCAGGCACGCGGCCATCGCGCCCAGGCCGATCACCACGGCGTAGATCTGCGTCCAGTACTCGCGGCTGGCGCCGCCGGTGGCGCTGTAGATCATCGCGAGGCCGATGGCCACGAGCGCGAGCACCGCGCCGAGCAGCGGCAGATCGAGGTGCGTCGAGAGGCGGCGCTCGAACACGGCTACCTGGGATCCGCGACGGCACGCAGGCGCCGGCACGACTGCGCGCGGCCAGCGACCGCGCCGGCCAGCGGCCGTGGCCGCGGGACGGACGGCGGGGCCGGCGCCGGCGCTGGCGCCGGGCGTGCCGGGTACGACGGGCATGGTGGGCAGCGGCCGCCCTTCCTTGCGCGCGTAGTAGGTTTCGATGATGTGGCGCGCGATCGGCGCGGCGAGATAGCCGTGCTCGGAGTGCTCGGCGAAGATCACGCCGGCCAGTTCCGGATTGTCGCTTCGGCACCATGAACACGAACCAGCCGTGGTCGCGCAGGTCCTTGCTCGCTGCCGCTGCGGCGGGCCGCTCGCGGCCCTGGAGCGAGATCACCTGGGCCGTGCCGGTCTTGCCGGCCACGTCGCGGCCGGCGATCCTGGCGCGCGCCGGCCGTGCCGGCTCCGTTCACGGCCATCCACAGGCCGTCGTGCACCGCCGACACGGTGTCCGGCAGCGAGCGTGACCGCTGAGGCTGGACGCGCCACCGGCACCGGCTCCCAGGCGCCGCCGTTCGACGTCGCCTTCACCAGCCGCGGCACGACGCGCGCGCCCTGCGCCACCGACGCCATCATCACCGCCATCGACATCGGCGTGACCGACACCTGGCCCTGGCCGATCGCCACCGAGATCGTCTCGCCCGGATACCAGCGCTCGCCGGTGCGTTGCTGCTTCCAGTCGGTCGACGGAATGATGCTCTCCACTTCGTTCGGCAGATCGACGCCCGCTCTTCGCCGCCAGGCCCAGCTTCTCGCGACCACTCGTGAATCCGGTCGACGCCGAGCATGTTGCCGACCGTGTAGAAGTAGATGTTGCACGACTTCTCGAGGGCGTGGCGCATGTCCACCCAGCCGTGGCCGCCGCGCAGATGACACTGGAAGAAGCGGCCGTAGAACGTGCCGCCGCCGGCGCAGTAGATCTTGGTGTCGGGCGTGACGACCTTTCTTCGAGGCCGGCCGTGGCCACCACGATCTTGAAGGTCGAGCCCGGTGAATAGCGCCCCTGGATGGCGCGGTTCTGCAGCGGGCGCAGTTCGTCGGTGTTGAGCGCCTGCCAGGTGGCGCGATCGATGCCGGCGGCAAAGGCGTTGGGGTCGTAGGCCGGCAGGCTCACGAGCGTGAGCACGTCGCCCGACCGCGGGTCGAGCACCACCGCCGAGCCCCAGTAGCCGGTCGTGCGGAAGCCCTCTTCGGCGGCCCGCTGCATCGCGGCATCGATCGTGAGCTGCACGCGCCGGCCCTCCACGGGCGGCGCCTCGTCGAGCGTCCGGATCTCGCGGCCCACGCTGTTGACGACGACGCGGCGCGCGCCGTCCTCGCCCATCAGCACGCGGTTGTAGGTGCGCTCGAGCCCCGACTGGCCGAGCACCGTGCCGGTGGCCACGCTGGTCGTCGACGACCTGCTGCTCGCTCGCCTCGCCGACGTAGCCGAGCAGATGCGCGCCGAGCGCTTGGGCCGGATAGCGCCGCGTCGGCACCTGCTGCACGACCACGTCGGGCAGCTCGAAGTCGAGGCGCCGCGCGGTCACGGCCGCCACCTGCGCGAGCGTGGCGTCCTGCACCACGACAATCGGCCGGTAGGACGGCTCGCGGCGGTGGCGCGCCACGGTCTCGCGCATCTCGGCTTCGTCCACGCCGGTCACCGCCGACAGCAGCCGCACGGTGCGGTCGAGATCGCGCGTGTGCTCGCGCATGATCGAGATGTTGAACGAGGCGCGGTTCTCGACCAGCACTTCGCCGTTGCGGTCGAAGATCACGCCGCGCGGCGCGCGCAACGGCAGCGTGCGCTGATGGTTGTTCTCGGCCATCTCCTTGAACTTGGCGTGCTGGAAGACCTGGAAGAACCAGAAGCCGCCGAGCAGCAGCACGAAGGCCATCGAGATGATCACGCGCAGCGCGGCGATGCGCGCGTGCAGCCGCCGCCGATCGTCCTGAGCGCCCATCGACCCGATGCGCATGTCTACGCCTGCTCCCCGCGTTCGCCCACGGTCATCGCTTCACCCGCATTCCGCGTCCCGAACGCCGCCGTTCGAGCATCCGCGGCAGCCACTCCGCCACCTGGAACCCCACCACGCCGAGCACGCCGTTGCCCACCGCCTGCAGCGCGACCGCCGCGAACGGATTGGGAAACGAGCGCAGCCCGAGCAACGTGTAGGCCCCCATGAACAACCCGGCGTGCGCCGCGCTGGCCGCCGCGAACACCAGGAACCGCGGCACCGTCGCCGTGACGATGAACTGGGTGCCGAAACGGCCCACCAGGAACCCCACCAACGTCTTGGTCAGGCCCCCCATGCCGAGGATACCGGAGGACAGGGCGTCTTGCACCAGCCCGCCGACGGTTCCCGGCCAGCAATCCCGCCACCGGGCCCGAGGTGAGCGCCACGTAGACCACCACCACCAGCACCAGGTCCACGGCCATGGCGCCCGGCACCAGACAAGCCCGCCAGCGTGGTCTGCAGCACGACGGCCGCCGCCAGCGCCGCCACCAGCGCCAGCCCCCTCATCGCGGCTGGCCCTCGGCTCGGTGGCGCCGGCGGCGCCACGACGACGAGCACGTCCTCGAGCCGGAAGAAGTCGACCGACGGCCGCACGGTGATCTCGTGATACACGCCGTCGCCCCGCCCCACCGTGACGACGGTGCCGATGGCGAAGCCCCGCGGATAGAGGCCGTCGATGCCCGACGTGACCACCGCGTCGCCCGCCACGACGTCGCCGGTCGCGACCACGAAGTCCATGCGCAGCGTGCCGTCGCCCAGCCCGACGACGATGCCCTGCACGCGCGTGCGCTCGATGATCGCGCCGGCGGCGGCGTTGCGGTCGATGATGAGCTGCACGAGCGCGGCGCGGCCGCTCGGCCGGGTGATGCGGCCGACGACGCCGGCCGGCGCCACCACGGCCATGTCGGACGCGAGGCCGTCGCTCGTGCCCTTGTCGATGGTGACGGTGCGGAACTCCGGACTGGCGCTGGCGCCAATCACCTCGGCCCCGGTCGTCGTGAGCGGCACCCGCGCCCGGAACTGCAGCAGGTCGCGATAGGCGTCGGCGCGTTCGGCCCGCGCGCGCTCCATCTGCAGCTCGACCTGCAGGGCGCCGAGCTGCGCGCGCAGCGCGTCGTTCTCGCTGCGCACCTGCCGCAGGGCGAAGTAGCCCTGCCAGGTGTCGCGCACGCTGCCGACCACGCCAGTGGCCGCGCGCTGCACCTCGGCGAAGCTGCCGAACGTGACGGCGTGGAACACCGTGGTGCCCGACCCGGTCGTGACCTGCAGCGAGATGAGGGCGACATTCAGCGCGATGGCGCCGGCCAGGATGAGGCCGGGACGTTGGCGGATGTCGGCAAGGGCCATCAGGGCACGCGACCTGCGGTCGCCGGCTCCGGGATCGGGGCCCGGGGCCCAGGGACCAGGCTCAATCGATCGCGATCTTTCGCAGGAGGTCGAAGTTCGACAGCATCTTGCCGGCGCCGAGCACGACCGACGACAGCGGGATCTTCGGCGTTGGTCACGGGCAGGCCCGTTTCCTCGCGCAGCCGCTTGTCGAGGTTGCGCAGCATCGAGCCGCCGCCCGTGAGCACGATGCCCCGATCGACGATGTCGGCCGACAGTTCCGGCGGCGTGCGCTCGAGCGCGACGCGCACGGCATCGACGATGACGTTGACGGTCTCGGCCAGCGCCAGGCGGATCTCCTCGTCGGTGATGGTGATGGTCTTGGGCACGCCTTCGATCAGGTGGCGGCCCTTGATCTCCATCGTGACCGTCTCGTCGAGCGGATAGGCCGACCCGACTTCGATCTTGATCGCCTCGGCGGTGCGCTCGCCGATGAGCAGGTTGTAGGCCTTCTTGATGTAGTGGATGATCGCTTCATCCATCTCGTTGCCGGCCACGCGCACGGCCTTGCTGTAGACGATGCCGGCCAGCGAGATGACGGCGATGTCGGTCGTGCCGCCGCCGATGTCGACCACCATGTTGCCCGAGGGCTCTTCGATCGGCAGGCCGGCGCCGATGGCCGCGGCCATGGCCTCTTCGACCAGGTGCACTTCGCTGGCCTTGGCGCGGTAGGCGCTGTCCTTGACGGCGCGCTTCTCGACCTGCGTGATTTCCGACGGCACGCCGATGACGATGCGCGGCCGCACCCACACGGTGCCGTTGTGGGCCTTCTTGATGAAGTAGGTCAGCATCTTCTCGGTGACGTCGAAGTCGGCGATGACGCCGTCCTTCATGGGCTTGATCGCCACGATGTTGCCGGGCGTGCGGCCGAGCATCTCCTTCGCCTCGCGGCCCACGGCCTCGACGCGTCCGTTCAGCTTGTTGACGGCCACGATCGACGGCTCGTTGACGACGATGCCCTTGCCCTTCGCGTAGACGCAGGTATTGGCCGTGCCGAGGTCGATGGCGAGATCCGTCGAGAACGCAGAGAATATCGACCCAAATCCCACGCAGACGGCTCCTGACTAGGGGTTGGCGACGGCCACGCCGTCCTTCCCCGATTCCTTGACGCGATACATGGCGACGTCGGCCGCCCGTACCAGCTCTTCGGCCGAACTGGCGGCATCCGGTAGCGTCGCAACGCCGACCGACACCGTGAGCCGCACTTCCAGGCCGTCGCCGGCCAGGAAGACGAAGTCGCGCACGCGGTCCCGCACGCGGTCGGCCACGCCGAGCGCGCCTTCCGATCCGGTTTCCGGCAGCACGATGGCGAACTCGTCGCCGCCGAAACGCGCGACCACGTCGGTTTCGCGCGCCGAGCCGCGAATCACGCCGGCGGCCTCGACCAGCGCCCGGCTGCCGGCCAGGTGGCCGTACGAATCGTTGACCCGCTTGAAGCCGTCGAGGTCGATGAACAGCAGCGACAGCGAGCGGCCGCTGCGCGACGCGCGCTTCGACTCGCGCCGCAGCACCTGGTTCAGATAGCGCGAGTTGTAGAGCTGGGTCAGGTCGTCGGTGACCGAGAGCGCTTCGGCCCGGCGGATGGCGAGCGCGTTGTCGAGCGCGAGGGCCGGACCTTCGAGCACGTCGGCCAGCGCGTCGGCCGCGCCCGCCGGCAGGCGCGGCTCGGTCTTCGAGAGTGCGCGGTCGATGATCACGAGGGCGGCCACGACGCGGCCGCGGCAGCGCAGCGGCACCGCGAACACGGCGCCAGCTGTGCCGCGCACCCGCAGGTCGTGCCGCAGATCGGGACTCGTGAACTCGCGGCCGTGCGACAGCACCCAGCGGCTCACATTGGACGCCGGCGCCGAGAGGGTCGTCGTCATGCCGCGCGACGCCATGAGGCCGACCTGCCCGTCCATGTCGACGGCATACACCGCGAGCGACTGGGCGTTGAGCCACTGCGCGGCGTGGGTGGCCACGAGTTCGCCGATCTCCTCGGGGTCGAGGGTTTCGTGAGCCGCGCGCATGAGCGCAAGTTGAACATCGGGCCGGGTCAGCCGGGTTCTCAGCGTCCGCTGAGCGTGACGAAGTCGAGTGGCGAGGTCGGGGCGGGCAGCCGCTGAAGGTGGCATTGGCTTCAGCCGAGACTGGGGAAGTCTGGGGCGAATTAGGCCCGTTCCGGCGGTTGTCTAAGATCGCGACTATAGCACGGCTCGAGACCGGTTCGACGCCCAGTTGCACGGTGGTCCAGACTTTTCGGCTCCTCCCGTCGCCAGGCCGTTTGGGAATCAGCGCGCAACCTTGTTAGGATGAGAGGTTCAAGGAACTTACCCATGACCATGCTCGATCGGATGCGGCGTCACCAGACCTGGCTCAAGTGGAGCCTGGCCCCGCTCATCCTGGCCTTCGGCCTGTTCTTCGTGCCGACGAACAACACCGCCACGGCCACGCTCGCCGGGGAGCAGGTGCTCGCCGACGTCGAGGGCGAAACGGTCACGGTGGCGCAGTTCCAGCGGCGCTACAGCGCCCAGATGCAGCAGTACCGCAACGCCTACGGCGGCCAGATCAGCGAGCAGATGCTGCGCCAGCTGGGCATCGACCAGCAGATTCTGCAGGCCCTCGTCGACGAGCAGGCCATGGTCGCCGAAGCCCGCCGCCAGAACCTGACGGTGAGCGACGTCGAAGTGCGGCAGCGCATCCTCTCGCTGCCCGCGTTCATGGAGAACGGCACGTTCATCGGCGAGACGCGCTATCGCCAGCTGCTCTCGGGTCAGAATCCGCCCCTGTCCACCAAGGAATTCGAAGACCAGCTGCGGCGCGCCATTCTCGCCGAGAAGCTGCGCACCTCGGTGACCGGCTGGATGTCGGTGACCGACGCCGACGTGGCCCAGGAATTCAAGCAACGCAACGAGAAGGTGAAGCTCGAGCTCGTGGCGCTCACCGCCGATGCGTTCAAGGGACAGGTCACGGTCAGCGATGCCGACCTGACCGCGCGTTTCGAGGCCAACAAGGAAACCTATCGCATCGGCGAGAAGCGCAAGGTGAAGTACGCGCTGCTCGAAGTCGACAAGGTGCGCGAGACGGTGCAGGTGCCCGACGCCGACGTCGAGGCGTTCTACACGCAGAACAAGGCGCAATACACCACCGAAGGCCGCGTGCGGGCCAGCCACATCTTGCTCAAGACCGAGGGCAAGGACGAGGCGGCCGTCAAGGCCAAGGCCGAAGCCCTGCTCGCGCAGGCCAAGGCACCCGGCGCCGACTTTGCGGCACTGGCCAAAGCCAACTCGGAAGACGAGGGCTCGGCGGTGAACGGCGGCGACCTGAACTTCTTCGGACGCGGCCAGATGGTGCCGGAGTTCGAGCAGGCCGCCTTCGCCATGAAGGCCGGCGACATCAGCGAGCTCGTCAAGACCACCTTCGGCTTCCACATCATCAAGGTGGTCGAGAGCCAGCCCGAAACCAGCCGGCCAGTCGCCGAGGTGAAGCCCGAACTCGTCGACCAGCTCAAGTGGCAGAAGGCCCAGCAAGTCGCCGAGGAGCAGGCCAAGGCCATGGAGGCCGCCGATCAAGACGGCCGCCGACCTCGACAAGATCGCCAAGGAGCGCGGGCTCGCCGTGGTGGAATCGCCGTTGTTCCTGCGCGACGAGCCGATTGGCGAACTCGGCGCCGCGCCCGACATCGCGTCGCGCGCCTTCACCATGAAGGACGGCGAGGTGACGCCGGCCATGCGCGTGTCACGCGGCTGGGTGTTCGCCACTCCCGCCGGCAAGCAGGATTCGTATCTACCGACGCTGGCCGACGTGACCGACCGCGTGCGTGAGGATGCCACGCGCGACAAGGCCGCCGAACTGCTGAAGACGCGCGCCAGCGCGATTGCCGCCGACCTCAAGGCGGCCACCGACTTCACCGCGGCGGTCAAGAAGGCGGGCTTCGAGGTGAAGCCCACCGAACTCATCGCGCGCGGCGCGGCCCTGCCCGACATCGGCGCCAACGCCGAGGTGGAAAAGGCCGCCTTTGCCCTGCCCGTGGGCGGCGTCACCGGCGCCATCACCACCGCCACCGGCAGCGTGATTGCGCGCGTGGCCGAGCGGGCCGACGTGACCGACGCGCAGCTGGCCGAGGGCCGCGACGCGCTACGCGACGAACTGGTCAACCAGCGCCGCGACAAATTCTTCAGCGCCTACATGGCCAAGGCCAAGACGTCGCTCAAGATCGGCATCAAACAGGACGTGCTCGCGCAGATCATGGGCCCGGTGCCCGCTCCGGCCGGCGCGCCCATGTTCCCGTCGCCCGCGCCCGGCCAGTAGGCCGGCGCGGCGCCATCGCTATGGCCTCCCCCGCTCCCAGGCGGCGATGGCGGCGTCGATGGCCGATGCCGTCGCCTGCCATGCCGCCAGGACCTGAGGGGTGGGCGGCAGATCGGCGCCCTCTATCTGTCCAAAGAGCTGGGTGGCTTCGCCCTGGGCACGCGTGAGCGCCGTCGCCGCCATCTTCGCGGCCTCCGCCCGGGCTCCTCCACCGGCCTCCATTCGCGCCTCCCTCAGGGCCGCGGCCACGCGAGCCAGCGCGGCATCGATGGCGCGCGAGGTGGCGTATTGGAGCTGCAGTCCGGCCGCGGGCGTCTTCACGCGCGGGTCCATGCGCACGGTGAGCGGCGCGCTGAACTCCGCTCCGTCGACGCGCAGCCGTGCCGTGTAGGCGCCCGGCGCCACGAGCGTGCCCTGCGGAGTGCGCGGCGTGCCCCCGGCAATGGCGGCAATCGGATACGAGTAGCTGGCCACGGCCGGCGCCGGATGCCGCAGGTCCCACACGAAGCGATGCAGCCCTGGCGAGGTGCCCAACGCCTGCGGCGCACGGAGCCAGTAGTCGGGCGTGTTACGGCCTTCGACAGGTGGGTCGGGCACGTCGCGGCTCGAGTAGCGGCGCACGACTGCGCCGGCGCGGTCGAGGATCTCGATCGTCACCTCGGTCGCCGGCGACGAGAGCCGGTAGTGCAGGATCGCGCCGTCGGGCGGGTTCTGCCCGGCCGGCTCGTCGGGCGGCAGCGGCGTGTCGGTGTTCGTGTTCCAGCGGAAGCGCCACGCCGGCTGCGGCGTGAAGAGATGTGTGGGGCGGACGAGTGCGCCGGCGGCGATCTGGCGCAGCGGCGTGATGTCGTCGAGGATCCAGAACGAGCGTCCGTGCGTGCCCACCACCAGATCGTCGTCCTTGATCACGAGGTCGCGAATCGAGGTGGCGGGCATGTTCACGCGCAGCGACTGCCAGTGGTCGCCGTCGTCGAACGACACGTAGACGGCCTGCTCCGACCCGGCGAAGAGCAGCCCGCGCTGCTTGGCATCCTCGCGCACCACGTTGATGATGCCGCCATCGGGAATGCCCGTCACGATGCGCGTCCACGACCGGCCGCCGTCGCGCGTGCGGAAGATGTGGGGCCGCACGTCGTCGAGGCGAATCGTGTTCACGGCCGCGTAGGCTGTGCCGGCGTCACTGTGCGAGGCGTCCATCAGCGACACCTTGGCCCACGGCCCGATCTCGGGCGGGGTCACGTTCGCCCAGGTCTTGCCGCCGTCACGCGTGACGTGTACCAGGCCGTCGTCGGTGCCGGCCCACACCACGCGTTCATCGAGTGGCGACGGCGCGATCGTGTAGATCACGCCCCGCCGCGTGGGCGCCGCCTCGGGCGAGCCGCGGTAGATGCCGACGTTGGCGGGCGTGTCCCAGCGCTCGCGCGACAGGTCCGGGCTGATCTGATCCCAATGCTGACCGCCGTCGACGGTCTGCCAGAGCACATTCGAGGCGAAGTAGAGCTTCTTCGGATTCACCGGTGAGAAGACCACCGGCGCGGTGCGCACCGTGCGGTAGTCCGCAGTACGCAGCGGCCGAGGGCCGACCTGCTGCACCTGCCCGGTGCGCCGGTCGAAGCGGCTCACCTTGCCGCCGTAGACGATGTCGGGATCGAGCGGATCGGGCGCCACGTAGCCGTATTCCTCCACGCCCACCGGCGCCCACTCGCGGAACGTAATCTGCCCGTGGTCACCGCGGCTCGCCACACACGCCGACCCGCTCTCCTGCTGGCCACTGCACACGCGGTAGGGGAACGCGTTGTCGGTCGACACGTGGTAGAACGCCGCGGTCGCCTGGTTGTACCAGCTGCTCCACGTGGTGCCGCCATTCAGCGAGATGACGGCGCCCTGATCCGACGACATGGCCATCACGTCGGGATTGCCGGGATTGATCCAGAGGTCCTGATAGTCATCGCCCCCGGGCGCGCCGCGGAACGCCGTGAAGGTGCGGCCGCCGTCGAGCGATTTCCACGCCACGATGGTGGGCACGAAGACCACGTCGGGACGGGTCGGGTGCACCTGGATGTCGGCCGCATCGGAAGGCCGGGCGACCACACGCGGGTCGCTGTTGATGCGCACCCAGTGCTCGCCGGCATCGTCGGACCGGTAGATGCCCGCGCCCTGGCGCGCTTCGACGACCGCATACAGGCGGGTGTTGAGCGTGGGCGCTACCGTGACGCCGATACGCCCGACGCGGCTCTTCTCCCAGTCGGGCAGACCGCTGGTCAATTGCCGCCAGGTCGTGCCGCCGTCGATCGACTTGAAGAGCCCGCTGCCCGGTCCGCGGAAGTCGCCGTTCTCCCACGGCCCCTGGCGCGCCTGCCAGAGGGCGGCGTAGACCACCTCTGGGTTGTCAGGATCGAGCGTGACATCGACTGCGCCCGTGTTCTCGTCCTTGAAGAGCACGCGCACGAAGGTGGCGCCGCCGTCAGCCGAACGGTAGAGCCCGCGCTCCTCGTTCGGCCCGTAGGGATGCCCGAGTGCGGCCACGAAGAGGCGGTTCGGATCGGTCGGATGCACCACGAGCGCGCCGATCTGCTGCGTGTCGCGCAGCTCCGGCAGGTGCGTCCAGGTGCGGCCCGCGTCGGTCGATTTGTAGACGCCGTTGCCGACCGACAGGTCGGGCCGCTGCTGGGCTTCACCGGTGCCCAGATAGAGCACGCGCGGGTCGGACGGCGCCACCGCCAGCGCGCCGGTCGATCCGGTGGGTGCGCCATCGAAGATCGGCACCCAGGTGCGGCCGGCGTCGGTCGTCTTCCACACGCCGCCGTTCGACACGCCGATGTAGAACGTGTGCGGCTCCTGTACGACGCCCGTGATCGCGCGAGTACGGCTGGCGCGGTGCGGACCAATCATGCGCCAGGTCAACTCGCTGAACAGGGCCGGGTCCACCGCTGCCGGCGGCACCGGCGGGGTCTGGGCGTGCGGCGCGGCCGCGAGTGCGGCCAACACGGCAAACGACATCGCGGCGAACGATCGGAACATTCAGGTCACTCCTCACAGGGCCCACGGCGCCGACATCTTACTTCTCGCCCCGCGGGTCGATGACGGCCTCGCCCCCGGGTGCGACAGGACCTGCGTCCCAGGCGAAGTCGAACAGCCCCTTGGCGGTCGCGGCGTGGTGTTCGACCACCGCCAGGAACGCCTGCACGGCCTGCGACGGCTCGCCATGACGGCGCATCACGAGCCGCAGGCGGCGTTCGAGGGCCAGTTCCGGTACGGGCACACGGACCAGCTCGCCGCGGCCGAGTTCGGCCTCCACGCTGATCCCGGGCAGCAATGCCACCCCGTGCCCCAACGCCACGAAGCGCTTGATGGCATCGATGGTCGGCATCTCCACCGGCATGTGCAGCGTCACGCGGTGCTTGCGGAATGCCTCCAGGACCAGGCCCCGGTATGGCGACGCCACGTGGTGGGCCACGAACGACTCGCTGCCGAGCATCGAGATGCTGACCTCCGCGCGACGGACGAGGGGATGGGTGGGCGGCACCACGAAGACCAGCTCATCGCGGTAGACGACGACCGACTTCAGCTGGGGTTCGAGCGGTTGATACGTGACGACGCCCAGATCGACGCCGTAATCGAGCACGCTGGCGGGCACGCGGCTGGCGAGCGACCGCTGCACGGTCACGCTCACGCCCGGGTAGAGGCGGCGGAACTCGTCGAGCACTGGCAGCAGGTAGAGACAGGTCAGCTCATTGGCGGCGATGGTGAGCCGGCCGGCCCGCAGGGCGCGCACGTCTTCGAGGGCCACGCGCGCCTGCTGACGCACGGTGATGAGGCGCTGGGCATATTCGACCAGGGCCTTGCCGGCGTCGGTGAGCCCACCCCGCCGCGCCGGCCGCTCGAAGAGCCGTTGGCCGATCTCGTCTTCGAGCCGTCCTACCACCTGACTGATCGCCGGCTGAGTGCGCCCGAGCGCCTTGGCCGCGCCAGAGAAGCTCCCTTCGTCGACGACAGCCAGGAACGTCTCGAGCTGGTGAATGTCCATAATCTTCCATTCTAGGAGTGGGCGACGACCCCGACAATGCGCGGGTCTGGCTTATGGATATTGTAGTTCTCAATATCTTGACTTATTTTATTGATTCGGGTTCGATCACAGGCATGGGGAAGCACCTCCGGCCACACGTCGCCATCTTCGACACGACCTTGCGGGACGGCGAGCAGGCGCCCGGCTTCAGCATGAGCCCGGCCGACAAAGTGCGACTGGCCGGACAGCTCGAGCGGCTGGGCGTGGATGTCATCGAAGCCGGTTTCCCCATCGCCTCCGCCGCCGACTTCGAGGGCGTGGCCGCGGTGGCGCGCGCCGTGCGTGGCCCGGCCGTGGCGGCCTTGGCTCGCGCCACGCCCGAAGACGTCGCCGCCGCCTGGGATGCGGTGCGCAATGCGGCCCGTCCGCGCATCCATGTGTTCCTCGCCACCTCCGACCTGCACCTGTCGGCCAAACTGCGCATCTCGCGTGACGAGTGCGTGGCCCGCACCGTCGCGGCCGTGCGCCAGGCCCGGGCCCTCTGTGCCGACGTCGAGTTCTCGGCCGAAGACGCCACGCGCAGTGACCTCGATTTCCTGTGCGACGTCGCGGCTGAGGCGGCTGCGGCCGGCGCCACCACCATCAACCTGCCCGATACGGTGGGCTTCGCCTTGCCTCACGACATCACGCGCATGTTCGAGGCCGTGGCCCGGCGCGTGGGCCCGGGCGTGGTGCTCTCGGCGCATTGCCACAACGACCTGGGTCTGGCGGTGGCCAACTCGCTCGCAGCGGTGCAGGCCGGCGCGCGCCAGGTGGAGTGCACGATCAACGGCATCGGCGAGCGGGCCGGCAATGCGGCGCTCGAAGAGATTGTCATGGCCCTCGAAGTGCGCGGCGACGCGCTCGGCTGCCGCACCAGGATCGTCACCGAGGCGCTGTTCCCGACCAGCCGCGCGCTGAGCGCCATCGTGTCGGTGCCGGTGCAACCGAACAAGGCCATCGTCGGCGACAACGCCTTCGCCCACGAGGCCGGCATCCACCAGGACGGCATGGTCAAGAACCCGCTCACCTACGAGATCATGCGGCCCGAATCGGTGGGCGCGCCGGCCACCAAGCTGGTGCTGGGACGCCATTCGGGCCTGCGCGGCCTCGACGCCCGCTGCCGCGCGCTCGGTCACCACCTCCGGGTGGACGACTTGCGGAAACTCTACGCCCGGATGCTCGAGGTCACCGACTACGCCAAGGTGATCGAAGACGCCGACCTCCTGACCCTGCTGCGCGATGTCGACGCCCCCGCCAGCGACGCGCGATTCGACACGCTCGGCCGTACCACTGCAGAATGAGCACGATGAAACTACGTCTCGTCACACTCGCTGGTGATGGCATCGGCCCGGAGGTCACACGCCAGGCGATGCGCGTGTTGCACGCCGTCGCCGCCGTCACCGGTCTCAAGGTCGATATCTCCGAGCATCCGGTCGGCGCCGCGGCCATTCGTGCCGCGGGCGTGCCGCTGCCCGAGACCACGCTCGCCGCGTGCCTGGCGGCCGACGCCGTGTTTCTCGGCGCGGTGGGCGATCCCGCCTTCGACGCCCACCCACCGGCCTTGCGGCCCGAGGCTGGGCTGCTGGCCTTGCGCACGGCCCTTGGCGGCTTCGCCAACCTGCGCCCGGCGGTCGCGTTCGAGCCCGTGCTCGACGTGTCGCCGCTCAAGAGCGAACGCGTGCGCGGCGCCGACGTGCTGGTGGTGCGCGAACTGCTCGGCGGCCTCTACTTCGGCGAGCCCCGTGGCTACGACGCCGATGGCCAGAGCGCGTTCAACACCCTGCGCTACAGCGTGGCGGAAGTGGAGCGCGTGGCCCGGGTGGCGTTCGAGCAAGCGCGGCAGCGCCGCCGCCTCGTGACGTCGGTCGACAAGGCCAATGTGCTCGAGGTGTCGCGGCTGTGGCGCGAGACCGTGACGCGGGTGGGACACGACTATCCCGATGTCGTCCTCAAGCACATGTACGTGGACGCGTTCGCGATGCGGCTGGCCACGGCGCCGACCGAGTTCGACGTCGTCCTCACCGACAACCTGTTCGGGGACATCCTGAGCGACGAATCCGCGGTCATCGCCGGGTCGCTCGGCATGCTGCCGTCGGTCACCCTCGGCGGCCAGGTCGCGTTCTACGAGCCCGTGCACGGCTCCGCGCCCGACATCGCCGGCAAGAACATCGCCAATCCGATTGGCGCCATCGGCTGCATCGCGCTGCTGCTCCGCTACACCGCGAAGATGCCGCGCGAGGCCGATGCGGTCGACGCCGCCACGCGCGAGGTGCTCGCGCACGGCCTGCGTCCAGCCGATCTGGCCCGGCCCAGTGACACGCCCGCCAGCACGACCGAGATCGGCGCCGCCGTGGAACGCGCCGTGGTCGACGCGCTCGAACGCCACTGGTCGTACCATGGCGTCTAGCGCGCCGCGCACGCTGGTCGACAAGCTCTGGGACGCGCACGTCGTCGCGCCGCTCGACGGCGGACGGGATCTCGTCTACATCGACCTGCACCTGATTCACGAGGTCACGACGCCGCAGGCCTTCGAGGGCCTGCGCCTGGCCGGCCGCCGCGTGCGCCGCCCCGACCTCACGGTGGCCACCCTCGACCACAACATCTCGACCGGTCCGCGCCACCTGCCGCTCACCGACGCGCTCGCCGTGGCCATGCTCGACGCCCTCCGCGCCAACTGCGAGGCGCACGGCATCCGGCTGCACGACCTCGACTCGCCGGCGCAGGGCATCGTGCACGTGATCGGACCCGAACAGGGACTCACCCAGCCCGGCATGACGATCGTGTGCGGCGACAGTCACACCACCACCCACGGCGCGTTCGGCGCCCTCGCCTTCGGCATCGGCACCTCCGAGGTCGAGCATGTGCTGGCGACCCAGTGCCTCGTGCTGTCGCGGCCCAAGGCCATGCGGGTCACCCTTACGGGCCGCCGCCCCGTGGGCGTGGGCGCCAAGGACCTCGCGCTGGCCGTCATCGCCGAACTCACCTGTGCGGGCGGCACCGGCTACACCATCGAGTTTGCGGGCGAGGCCGTCCGCGCCCTGTCGATGGAAGAGCGCATGACGCTCTGCAACATGAGCATCGAGGCGGGCGCGCGCTCGAGCCTGGTGGCCGTCGACGACACCACCATCGCCTACCTCGGGGGCCGGCCGAGCGTGCCGACCGGCGCCGCGTGGACGGCTGCCGTCGCGCGGTGGCGCGGCTGCGTGTCCGACCCGGGCGCTGTCTTCGACCGCGAGATCACGATCGACGCCGCCACCGTCACGCCGCTCGTCACCTGGGGCACGCGGCCCGACATGGTGGCCGCCATCACGGCACGGGTACCCGATCCGGCGGCGCAGCCCTCGGCGGCGGCCCGCACCAGTCACGAGCTGGCGCTGGCCTACATGGGGCTGACCCCAGGCACGCCGATCGACGAAATCGCGATCGACCGGGTGTTCATCGGCTCGTGCACGAACGCGCGTCTCGAAGACCTGCGCGAGGCGGCGCGCGTCGCCAAGGGGCATCACGTGGCGCCGTCCGTGCGCGCCCTGGTCGTGCCTGGATCGCAGCCCGTGAAACGCGCCGCCGAGGCCGAGGGTCTGCACGAAGTGCTGATCGCGGCCGGTTTCGAGTGGCGCGAGCCGGGCTGCTCGATGTGCCTGGGCATGAACGACGACGTGCTGCAGCCCGGACAGCGCTGCGCCTCCACCAGCAATCGCAACTTCGAGGGCCGGCAAGGACGGGGCGGCCGCACGCACCTGGTCAGCCCGGCCATGGCGGCCGCGGCCGCCATCCGCGGCCACTTCGCCGATATCCGCCACTGGCAGTTCCGCTGAGGCCGCGATGGAACCCTTCACCACGCACACCGGCCTGGTCGCCCCGCTGCCGAAACGGGATGTCGACACCGATCAGATCATCCCGAAGCAGTTCCTGAAGCGCCTCGGCCGCACCGGTTTCGAGGACGCGCTGTTCTACGACTGGCGGGCCGACGGCCACGGCCGGCTGCAGCCCGACTTCGTGCTGAACGACGCGCGTTACGCCGGCGCGTCGGTGCTCCTGGCCGGCGCCAACTTCGGCTGCGGCTCGTCGCGCGAACACGCCGTGTGGGCCTTGCACGACTACGGGTTCCGAGTGGTGTTGGCGCCGTCGTTTGCCGACATCTTCGCCAGCAACGCCGTGGCCAACGGCCTGCTGACGGGGCGCATCGACGAGGTACTGCTCGACACGCTGGTGGCCCGCGCGGCGACCGTGCCCGGCTACGCGGTGACCGTGGACCTGCACGCCTTGGTGGTGCGCGACGCCAGCGGGCTCGAGGCGCCCTTCACGATCGATGCGCGCGCGCGCCAGCGGCTGCTCGAGGGACTCGACGACATCGCGCTCATCCTGCGGCACGACGCTGCCATCCGCCACTACGAAGACGCGCACCCGCGCTGAGCGGACCGGGACCAACGCCGTCGCGGCCTGCGCCCGCGGCTAGCCGCGGGAAGCGGGCACGCCGGCGACGCCGCGAATCAACGACAACAAGAGATCGACGGCCACGGCATTGTGTCCGCCGACCGGCACGATCAGATCGGCGTAGCGCTTGCTCGGCTCGACGAACTCGAGATGCATGGGCTTGACGGTGCTCAAGTACTGATCGATCACCGACGCCATGGTGCGGCCGCGCTCCGCGACATCACGCTGCAACCGCCGGATCACGCGCGTGTCGTCATCCGTGTCGACGAACACCTTGATGTCCATCAGGCGCCGCAGCGGCGGGTCGGCGAAGATCAGGATGCCCTCGACGATGATGGCGCGCCGCGGCACCAGGTGGTCGGTCTTCACGGTGCGCGCGTGCATGGCGAAGTCGTAGACCGGGGCATCGATCGGCTGGCCGCCCTTGAGGGCCAGCACGTGCTGCACCATCAAGTCGGTTTCGAGCGCATCGGGATGGTCGTAGTTGAGCGACGCGCGTTCCTCGAGCCGCAGGTCGTTGCGATCGCGGTAGTAACGGTCGTGTTCGAGCACGATGACCTGGTCGTCGCCCAGGCTCTCGACGATGCGGCGCACGACGGTGGTCTTGCCAGAACCGGAGCCGCCCGCCACGCCAATCACGATGGGAGTCATGGCCGGCCACGATAACACGCCGCCCCTGGGCCGCCGGAGCCCACGCCTGGCTTGGCACGTCGCTTGCGAAGGTCACCGGCATGGCCCGACGACTCGGCTCCGTAGATCTGACTCATGAGCAACTACTCGAGGCGGTTGCGCTGCTCAATCATATCGAGCGCGCGGCGGCCGACATCGCCCGCGATCGGCCCGAACTCGACGGGTTCGTGGGGGATGTGCGGATGTGGCTGCGCGAGGTGCGTACCATCTTCCGCACGCCGAGCACGGAACACCATGCCGTGCTGCTGCGGCGGCTGCTCGACGAAGTGGACGCCATCGACCACCGGCTTTCGGTGCACTAGTGTTCCGAAACGAAACTCCGTGGCACACGGCCTGACTCGTTTCGGCACAGTCGGCCGGGGTACGGTATACACGAAGGATGTCCGCATCCCTGGTGCTGCCGGCCGCGCTCCTCAGCCTCGCGCTCCTGGGCAGCGCGCCGCACCCCCCGGCACCCCAAGACACCCGGCCTGCCCGCCTGCCCGAGGCCGTGAAACCCTTCCCACCGGGCCTGACCGGCACCCTGGTCTTCGAGTCGGACGTGGCGGGGCGCCCTGCCCTCTACACTCTGGCGCTCGCCACTGGCACAGTGGCAGCGCTCTCGGGCGGGCGCTCGTTCACGGCCACGACGCCGCGCTGGTCGCCCGATGGGTCGCGCGTGGCCTTCAGCTCGAATCGCGCGCACTACGACGGCGCCTCCCCGGACACCGGCACACCGGACATGGACCTGTGGGTCGTGAACGCTGATGGCCGCGGGCTCGCCCGCCTCACGCGCGACCCGGCCAACGAACACGATCCGGCCTGGGCCCCTGATGGCCAGAGCCTGGTCTACAACTCCGACCGCGACAGCCGCGGCGACCTGTTCCGGCTCGTGCTCTCGACCGGCGTGGTGACCCGACTCACGCAGCACTTCGTGGGCCGCGCGATCATGCCGTCGCCGTCGCCCGACGGTACTCGGGTCGCCTTTGCGGCACAGTCGCTACGGGCGGGCGCGTTCTGGTCGTATCAGGTGCATCTGCTGTCGTCCGATGGCACCGCCCCCGGGCTCACCACCTCTGTGGGCGGCTGCTGGCCGACGTGGTCACCCGATGGCCTGCGCCTCGCGCACGTGCGGCTGCCCTCGGGCGAGGCCTCGTCGATCGAAGTGCGGGAGGGGGCACGGTTCGAACAGTCGCGGGTGCTGAAGGCCGATGGCCTGTGGAGCTACTACCCTGATTTCTCGCCGGACGGCACGCGCCTGGCGTTCTCGGTGAGCCCGGAGCACCACGAAGGCGAGAACTGGGATCTTGCGGTGATGGACCTGAAGACCGGCGCGTGGATGCGCCTCACGCAGGGCGCGGGCAACGATCGGTTGCCGGACTGGAAGAAGTAGCGGTCCGCCTTCGCGCTCACGCGCTACGGCGAGACAGCCTTCGCCGGCTTGCCTAGCCGAAGCGGGCGGCGCCCGCGAAGGCTGGTGCGGAAGAAAGGATTTGAACCTTCACCCGGTTGCCCGGACTAGCTCCTGAGGCTAGCGCGTCTGCCAATTCCGCCACTTCCGCACAGAAGGGTCGTTCCACGAGGGCAGGAACCTCTATTTGTATCGCAATCCCCCCATGTCTGTCCACACCTCGAGCGGACAGGCCCATAGCATTACCGACGTGAGATCACTGACCACGCTGCTCGACTTCGTCGCTCGGGTGCCGCGCGTGCGCCTCGGCGAGTTCCCGACGCCCCTCGTGCCCCTCGAACGCGTCGGCGCCACGCTCGGCATCGACTTGTGGATGAAGCGCGACGAGTGCTCGGGCGTCGCCCTGGGCGGCAACAAGACGCGCAAGCTCGAATACATCCTCGCCGACGTGAAGCAGCGCGGCGCGCACACCGTCGTCACCCCCGGCCCGATCACCTCGAACCACACCATGATGACCGCGGCCGCGTGCCGGCGCGTGGGCCTCGAGGTGCACTGCGTGGTCGCCGGCGATCCGCCGGCCGGGCCGGCCGACTGGCACGGCAACCTGCTGCTCCTCGACTACCTGGGCGCCCGCCTGCACTTCAGCCCGATGAACTTCGCCGAGCCCACGGCCGACGACGGCATCCGTCTCGCCGCGTTGTGCGCCCAGGTCACGGCGGAGACCTCGGGCTACTTCATCCCGGGCGGGGGCACGATGCCCCAAGCCGAACCCGGCTACATGCGCTGCGTCGCCGAAATCGCCCAGCAGCGCGGCGGCGGCCTCGACTTCGACCACATCGTGGTCGCCTACGGCACGGGGTCGACGACCACCGGCCTCCTGCTGGGGCTCGCGCTCGGAGGCTTCGGCGCCCGGGTCCATCCCATCGCCATCAGCACGCGCCATGCCGTCGAGGTCGCGCTGCAGATGCCCTCGCCCGCGGTGCACTTCATGACGTCGGTGCGTCATTTCGGCCTCGATCTCGATGCCGCCGACATCCCGCCGCACGAGATCACCTATGGGTTCGGCGAAGAGGGCTACGGCGTGCCCAATCATGGCAGCGACCACGCCATCCGCCTGATGGCGACGACGGAAGGGTATTTCCTCGACACCGTCTACACGGCGAAGGCCTTTGCCGGCCTGCAGGGCCTCGTGGCGCGGGGCGACATCGCGCCCGGCAGCCGCGTGCTCTTCATCCACACGGGCGGCCTGTCGATGACACCAGCTGGCGAGAAACGCTATCCCGGCCACCGCGGGTAGCCCTGCTCAAGCGGACGGCGTCAGCGACTGCCGGCGTTGTACTTGCGCAGAATCTCGCGCACGCGCTCGATCGGCAGCGCCTCGGTCGTCGTGCCGTTGCCGGTGACCGTGGTGGCGCGCAGCAGCGAGTTGTAGACCGCTTCTTCGGTGGCCTCGAGCGCCGCCTGGAAGAGCGGCGACACGCCGTCGGTGGGCAGCGCCGTGCGCGTCACCGGCGCGGCCGCGCCGAACGCCACCCGCTGCGACAGATGGGTCGTGAACGCAATGGCGAAGTCGCCGCTGCCGTTGCTGAACGACGACCCGGTGCGCGCCAGGCCGAACACGGCCCGCGCAGCGAGGCGCTTCAGGTCGCGGGCGTCGAGCGGCGCGTCGGTGGCCACGACGATCATGCACGAGCCGTCGCCGGCATCGCCGCGCCCGGCCGGCGCGTAGCTGTAGCGGCCGAGTTCCTTGCCCACGGGCGCGCCCCCCATGGTGAGCACGCCGCCGAAGTTGCTCTGCACGAGCACGCCCACCGTGAAGCCGCCGTAGGTCGCGGGCAGGCGGCGGGACGACGTGCCGATGCCGCCCTTCCAGCCGAACGCCTGTGTGCCGGTGCCCGCGCCCACGCTGCCCTCCTCCACGGCGCCGCCGCGCGCGGCGGCGATGGCCTGCAGCACGTGCTCAGGCCGCACGTGCAGACCGCGGATGTCGTTGCAGGCCGCCGTCGTTGGTTTCGCCGACCAGCGCGTTCACCGAGCGCACGCTCGGCGTTGCCGGGCTGCGCCAGCGTCCACCGCACCACGCCTTCCACGCCGGCGCCTACCGCCAGGGTGTTGGTGAGCACGATCGGCGACTCGATCGTGCCGAGTTCGTCCACCTGAGTGGAACCGGCCAGTTTGCCGAAGGCGTTGCCGACGAACACCGCGCCCGCCACCTTCTGCTGGAACAGATTGCCGGGATGCGGCAGGACGGCGGTGACGCCGGTGCGAACCGCGTCGCCGGTCGTGAGCGTGACGTGACCCACGCGCACGCCGTCCACGTCGGTGATGGCGTTGCCCGGCCCCGGCGCAAACACCCCTGGCGCGAGCCCCAGCTCACGCGCGCGCGGACGCGCAGCGGCCGGCTGCGCCAGCGGCGCGGCGCTCCACACGAGCGTTGTGCTCAAGGCACACAACAGCAGCAGTCTCTTCGCATTCGCGCTCGTCATGTCGGCCTCCAGGCACGAGCATTCTACGCGCGGCCGCGCCAGCGATGCGCGGGACGGCGTGATACGATCTGCGGTCGTCACGATGCGGCACATTCCCATCAGCGCGGTAGAAGACGCAGCCGCGGCCATCTATGCGGCGGCCGTGCGCACCCCGCTCGTGCGGCTCGACGTGCCGGTGCGGACCCCTGAAGGCGAGCCGGTCGAGGTCTTCCTCAAGCTCGAGTGCCTGCAGCCCATCGGATCGTTCAAGCTGCGCGGGGCCTTCAATGCCGTGCGCCAGCTCGGTCCGCGCGACCTGCAGGACGGCGTGTGGACGGTGAGCGCGGGCAACGCCGGGCAGGGCGTGGCCTTCGCGGCGCGGTCCGTGGGCGCCCCCTGCTCCGTGATGGTCATGGACACGGCGCCCGAGACGAAGGTGCGGGCGATCGAGCGGCTCGGCGCCACGATCGTGCGCGCCACCTACGACGAGTGCTGGAAGACGGTGGAAACGCGCGCCTCGGAGCGCATGCACGGCTACTTCGTGCACCCGTTCGACGACGACGCCTTCATCGCCGGTAACGCCACGGCTGGCCTCGAGATTCTCGACGACCTGCCCGGCGTCTCCACGGTCGTCGCCGCCATCGGCGGGGGTGGCCTGCTGGCCGGCATCGCTGCCGTCATGAACGCCCGGCGTCCCGACGTGCGCGTCGTGGCCGCCGAACCGGAAACCGCGTCGCCGCTGGCGCTCTCGCTGGCCGCCGGATCGCCGCAGCGGTTCGAGGCGTGGCGCACGTCGTTCGTCGACGGCGCCGGCGGGCGTTCGGTGCTCCCGTCGATGTGGCCGCTGCTGCACGGCGCGATTGCCGGCTCGCTCGTGGTCACGCTCGACGACGCCGCCGCGGCCATGAAGCTCACCGCCGAGCGCGCGCACGTCATCATCGAAGGCGCCGCGGCCTGTGCCGTGGCCGCTGCGCTGTCCGGTCGCGCCGGACCCGGCCAGGTCGTGGCCATCGTGTCCGGCGGCAACATCGACCTCTCCAGATTCGCGACACTCGTGGGCGCCTGCCCGGCGAGCCCGCGTCCCTAGTCCCTAGTCCCCAGTCCCTAGTCCCTAGTCCCAGCCTGATCTATGGAACGCTTCCACATCCCGTTTCCCGCCCGCATCGACCGCCTCGGCGAACTCGCCACCGACATCTGGTGGAGCTGGCAACCCGGCGCCCGGGCGCTGTTCCGGCGCCTCGATCTCGGCGTGTGGCGCACCACTGCGCACAACCCGGCACGCATGCTGCGCACCCTCGGTGCCGACGTGCTGCAGCGGGCGGCTGCCGACCCTGAGTTCCTGCGCCTCTATGACGCCGCTCTGATCGGACTCGACGCCGCCCGCGCGCCCGAGCGCTCGTGGTTCGCGAGCGACGGCCCCGACCTGCAGGGCAAGGTCATCGCCTACTTCTCGGCCGAGTTCGCGCTCCATCAGTCGCTGCCCATCTACGCGGGGGGGCTGGGCGTGCTGGCCGGCGACCACTGCAAGGAAGCCAGCGACCTGGGCGTGCCGCTCGTGGGCATCGGCTTCATGTACCCGCAGGGCTACTTCCACCAGCGCGTCTCGAACGACGGCTGGCAGCAGGAACACTACGAACGCATCAATTGGGCCGACGCCCCGATCGAGACCGCGATCACGCCCGACGGCAAGCCGTGCATCACGGCGGTGCCGCTCGGCGACCGCACCGTGCTGGCCGCGGTCTGGCGCGTGCGGGTCGGCCACGTGCGCCTCTACCTGCTCGACACCGATCTCGAAGAGAACGCGCCCTGGGACCGCGAACTGTCGGCGCGGTTGTACGGAGGCGACCGCGAGACCCGCATCCAGCAGGAAGTGATTCTCGGGATCGGCGGCGTGCGCGTGTTGCGCGCCATGGGCATCGAACCGGCGGTGTGGCACCTGAACGAAGGCCATGCCGCGTTCGTCGTGCTGCAGCGCATCCGTGAGTTCATCGAGCAGGGCCACTCGTTCGACGAGGCGCTCGAGGCCGTGCGCAAGAGCACGGTGTTCACGACGCACACGCCCGTGCCCGCGGGCCACGACGCGTTCCCCTACCAACTGGTCGAGAAGCACCTGGCCGGCTGCTGGGGTGAACTCGGACCGCATCGCCCGCGCTTCCTCGCGCTCGGCGAGCACGATAGCGGCCACGGGTCGCAGTTCAACATGACGGCGCTCGCCATGCGCGCCGCCGGCGGTATCAACGCGGTCAGTGAACTGCACGGACACGTGACCCGTGAGATGTGGCAGCCGATGTGGCCCGACCGTCCGGTCGACGGCGTGCCGGTGCAGGCCATCACCAACGGCGTGCACGTGCCCACGTGGGTGGCCGCCGACGTGCGCGAGCTGCTCACCACCCACCTCGGCGACGACTGGATCCAGCGCGTCGACGACCCGGAGGTGTGGCGCCGCTTCGACGCCATCCCCGACGCCGACCTCTGGCAGGCGCGTCTCACGCTGCGCGCGCACCTCTTCGGCTTCATCCGCGAGCGCGCGCGGCAGCGGTGGACGGTGGAACGCGTCGCCCCGTCGCGCATCCTCACCCACGGGTCGATGCTCGACCCCGACGCGCTCACCATCGGCTACGCGCGCCGCTTCGCCGCCTACAAGCGCCCGGAGCTGATCTTCCACGACGCCGAGCGTCTGGCCCGGCTGCTGAATGCCCCGGGCCGCCCGGTGCAGATCGTCTTCGCCGGGAAGGCGCATCCCGCCGACGACCCGGCCAAGCACCATATGCAGCGCGTCTTCCGGCGCGCGCTCGACCCCATCTTTGGCGGCCGCGTCGCCTTCATCGACGACTACGACCTGCACGTCGCGCACTTGCTCGTGCAGGGCTGCGACGTGTGGCTGAACAACCCCCGCAAACCCCTCGAGGCCAGCGGCACGAGCGGCATGAAGGCGTCGATCAACGGCGTGCCTCACCTGAGCATCGGCGACGGCTGGTGGGCCGAGGGCTACACCGGCGACAACGGCTGGTTGATCGACGGACGCGCCGCCGACGCCAACCCCGACGCCGCTGACACGGCCGACGCGGAGGCCCTCTATGCCCTGCTCGAGGGCAACATCGTGCCCGCCTTCTACGACCGGGACGCGGCCGGCGTGCCGACCGCCTGGATGAAGGTCGTGCGTGAAGCCATGCGCACCAACATCCCCCGCTTCTCCACCAGCCGGATGCTGAAGGAGTACGTGCGCCGCCTCTACGGCCCGGCCATCGAACGCCAGCGCTAGGCCGAGCGACCTGCCCGCCGGCGAGTCCCTGCGCGCACCGCGCAGGGGCTTGATACAATGCGAGGATGTCCCGAAAGACCACGCCCACCAAGGCGCACTGCGCGCTCTGCGGTGCCAAGGACGTGTCCGAGCCGAAGGGCGAGGAACGCTACTGCGGCGACTGCTGGGACAAGAAGATCGCGGTCGAGGAGATCGTCGCGCGCGAGTTCGTGCTCAAGCGCTACATCCGCGCGCACAGCGCCGAGAAGTACCTGGTCTACCACTCCACGCAGAAGCCGCCGTGCGGCCAGCTCATCGTGGTGGACGACGGCTACGACCTCTTCCTGACCATGACGCTCTATCCCACGTTCGCGTGGGATGATCCCGCCTACCACCTGGAGGGCGACCCCGAAGGCCGCACGTTCGCCGAGTTGCTGGTGGACGTCGTGGCCACCGAGGTCATCGAACCCTGGGGCGGCGGAAAGTGGCACCTCGAGGTCTTCCGTTCGGCCACGGCCGAACCGGAGGACTGGAACGGCGAGATGTAAGGATCTATACTGCACGCCAGCTGGCGGACCCTGGTTCGCCGATGAGATCGGAGGAGTGTTGATGAAGCGCCTTGGGCAGTTGTTGTTGGCCGTTGCGGTGGTGGGTCTCGTTACCGGAGGGGCCTCGGCTCAGGAGCGTAAGCTCATTCCGCCGATCCGTGGCGAAGCAACGTTGGACATGACGAAGCCAGCCACGAAGTTGTCGGGCGCCGAGGTGGTCACGGTGATCATCATCCGCAACCCGGCGACGACCGGCGCGATTGCCGGTCTGAAAGTCGAAGAGAACTGGTACGACAAGGCCGGCAACCCCGTGGCGGGCGACCTCTACCGCCACCCGCGGCCGCTTCGCGCCGGCGAGGTCGTGACGATCACGCTGCGCACGCCGCGCAGCCCGGCCATGAACTCGAACAAGTATCAGTTCAGCCACACCAACGGCACGATCAAGGCCAACGTGGTGCCGAAGATCGACGTACCGCCCGCGACCGCCGCGAAGTAGACCCGGCCCCGGCACGCACCGCGACCCGCGCCACCTCTGGCAGCGCGGGTCGTCGTGTGTACGGCGTCAGCGCGGCGCCGGCGACCGGCGGGCCAGGGCGGCCACGAGCGGCCCGAGGCCGGGCACGCACCAGCGCTCGCCGTTCGCGGCCTTGTAGACCAGCCAGGCCCACAGCCCCACGGCAGCCAGCCACGTCAGATTGGCCACCGCCATGAGCACGCGCACCGCGTCCCCAGACACGAGCACGAGCGGCAAGGCCGCGCCGAAGGTGAAGGCCATCACTGCCGACGCCAGGCCGAAGACCACCACCGACTGCGCCGCATGGAACCGCACGGTGTCATCCGAACGCTCGAGGGCCAGGAAGACCAGGCCGGTCACCCACCACGCGCTGTAGGCCACGACCGAGGCCACACGGGGATCGAGACCAGTGCTGCTGCCTGCCGGGTCCGGGCCGTCCGCGCCGGCACTGCTCATCGGGCCGGCGGCGCCAGCACCCGGATGATCGTCTCGCGCGACGCCTCGGCCTGATCGCCCACCCGGGTGCGGCCGGTCACGCGCAGCACGTAGAGCCCCGGCGGCACGTCCTTGAGCGGCACCCGCGCCGAGAAGCCGTAGCCGCCAGGACCGCCCGCGAGCTCACTGCTGTCGTGCTCTTCACGCGTCTGGAAGACGGCTTGCCCGCCTTCGGAACGCAGCGTCGCTTCGATGTCGACCTTGTGCGGCTGCTTGCCGCTGTTGTCGTAGACCTCGGCAAAGAGCGCCAGCTCGTCACCGGCGGTGAAGTCGCGGTAGGTGGTCATCGGCCCGGGCAACATCTTCGCGAGCGGGTCCTTCGGGCGGGCGGTCGGCGTGAGCCCGCTCGAGGCCGAGGTCAAGGCGAGTCCGCTGATCGACAGCTTGTCCTTCGAGAAGTCGGGCACGTCGAGGTCGTAGGTGACCGACCCGGCGCGACCGGTGTTGCCCTCGCGCGCGGCCACGCGCAGCTGATAGCGGCCGGGCGGCAGATCGATCTGGTTGAGGATGCGGAAGCCGCCGGCACGCAGGCGTTGCACCGAATCGGGCTTCAGGTTGAGCGCCAGCGTGGCCCGGTCGCCGGGGAACGACTTGCCGCCGTAGTCGGCGGCGGTGAGCACGATCTCCAGGTCGTTCCGGAAGGTGCCGTCTTTTTCCGTGAGCGGCAAATCGCGGGCGCCGACGAGGGCCGAAATCACGACCGCGCCCAGCTTGTCCGGGCCCTTGAACACGGCCGCCGCGAGCGCCAGCGGCAGGCCCGATGAGGGCAGCGGGCTGGCGAGCGCCGCGCGCAGTTCGGGCGCGGTCTTGGTATCGCCCTTGTCGGCTTCCACGCGGCCCCGCGCGGCGGCGTAGCCCTTGCGCGCGCGCACCGACAGGCCGGGCCGCGACACGCGCACCTCGATCTTCCGGAACTTGCCGTCGCGCCGCTCGTTGGTCGAGTAGTAGCCGAGCAGGTAGTAGGCGCTGTTGTCGGCCACGACCCGCTCGAAGTTGGCGGCCAGGTCGTTCTGATTGACCACGGCGAAGCCGCCAGTTTCCTGCGAGAGCACGCGCAGACTGTCCTGGCCGAGCCGGGCCTCGGTGAGGAAGGAACCGCTGCCCAGGTTCACGGAGTTGTCCTGGGGCAGGCTGCCCACCTCGATCTGATCGTCGAAGCCGGCGCCCAGACCGCGCGCGTCGATGCCATAGATGGCGACGTTGGCGCGCGTGGCCGCGGCGACCGCGTCCCGCGTGGCGTCCATCACGTTCGAGGCGCTGCGATTGTTGAACACGTCGGTGATGTCGTAGTCGATGCCTTCGCTGAAGTAGATGATGGCCTTGCGCCGGCCGCTGATTCCGCCCAGGTAGGTGGCCAGGTTGCGGATCGAGTCGAGGGTCGTGCGCGCCGTGAGCCCGCGTTCGTTGTCGAGCATGTCGTCCACCCGGTCGCCTTGCTGACGCGTCTCGCGGGTGCGCACTTCCTCGTCGAGCCGCTCGAGCGTGGACGAACGGAGCTTGCGGCCGGTGAACTTGTCGACCGACGCCAGCAGCCGCCGCTGGCTGTTGGTGAATTCTTGCGCCGCATCCGAACGGCCACTCGTGAACACGACCGCGGCCGTGTCGTTGGCGCCCATGTATCTCAGCACGAACTGCCGCGCCGCGTTCTTGGTGCGCGCCGCCCGCAGCGGGTGCGTGTGCTGGTCGTCGAGCAGCAGCACGTAGACCCGGCCGTCGTAGCCGGTGATGTTGTTCTGCACGTCGGGCTCGATCGGCGCCGCGGCGAAGAGCGGCCGCTGCTGGCGCTCGACCGGGATGTTCACGAGCGAGAAGGCCGAGACCTTCTGCGGCTTGCCGTCCTCGAGCACCTCGAAATCCGCGCCGGTGAGGCCGGGCACGAACACCCCTTTGTCATCGAGCACCCGGGCATCGACCTCCACGTAGTTGATCTCCGCGCGGAAGGTGACCGGCGGCTGCGTCGAGGGCGGGATCTGCGCTTCCTGGGCGGACGTGAGCACGGCGCCCGCCACCACGGCGGCGAACGAAAGGAGCCGGATCGTAGGGGTCATGCGCATGATTATAGGACGGCGGCCCGGGGCCGCCGGTTTCTCTCCAACGAGCCCAGACACAACTTTCGGCCGCGGTCGTGCGTCCTAGCTGATGTGCCTGGATTGGCGGACCAGGGCGCCTCGCCTGGCCCTCCGTCAAACCGGCTATACTCGAAAATCGTATGCCCCTTGACGTCGCCGCCGTGCAAGCGGCCCTCCGCGCGGCCGATCTGGACGGCTGGCTGCTCTATGACTTCCACGGCTCCAACCCCGTGGCGCAGCGCCTGGCCGGCCTGGCGTCGAGCGGACATATCACCTCGCGGCGCTGGTATTACCTGATTCCCGCGGAGGGTGCGCCCCGGGGCCTGGTGCACAAGATCGAGCGGCGCACGCTCGCCCATCTGCCCGGCGCGTCCACCGAATACGCCGGCCGGGTCGAGCTCGAGGCCGGACTGTCGGCGCTGCTTGCCGGCATGGGCACGATCGCCATGGAGTATTCGCCCCGGAACGCGATTCCGTATGTGTCGCGCGTGGATGCGGGCACCATCGAGCTGGTGCGCGATCGCGGCGTGCACGTCGTCTCCTCCGGCGACCTGATCCAGCAGTTCGAGGCGGTGTGGAGCCCCGAGGCCCTGGCGTCGCACCGCGCCGCCTCGGAACGCCTCTACCGCGTGAAGGACCGCGCCTTTGCCGCCATCGCCGCGCGCCTCCGCGACGGCGTGCCGACCACGGAGCACGACATCCAGGCCGCCATGATGCAGTGGTTCGCCGAGGAAGGGCTGACCACCGATCATCCCCCGATCGTGGCCGCGCAGGAGAACGCCGGCAACCCGCACTATCAGCCCTTGGCCGTGGGGTCCCGCGCCATCGGCCGCGGCGAGGTCGTGCTGCTCGACCTGTGGGGCAAGCTCGCCTCGCCGGGCGCGGTCTACGCCGACATCAGCTGGATGGGCTTCACCGGCCCGGAGCCGCCAGCCGCCCTCGTGGCCGCCTTCGCGGCAGCGCGGGACGCGCGCGACGCGGCCGTCACGCTGATCCAGGAGGCCGCGGCCGCAGGCCGCGAGGTGCGCGGCTGGGAAGCCGACGCCGCGGCGCGCCGCGTGCTGCAGGCGGCCGGCTTCGGCGCCGCCATCCTGCATCGCACCGGACACAGCCTGGGCGAAGAGGTGCACGGCAACGGCGCCCACCTCGACGACTACGAGACCCGCGACGAACGGCGACTGCTGCCGGGCACCGGCTTCACCATCGAACCTGGGTTGTACTTCGACACGTTCGGCGTTCGCACCGAGATCAATATCGCCTGGGGCCCCGACGGCCCTGAAGTGACGGGACCGCGGCAAATGGCCGTCGTGCCCGGTGGTGTAAGTGGAGGAATCAATGTCGACCCGAAAGACCACGCTGTTCTATGCCCTGCTCATTGCCGTTGCCTCGGTGGCCGTCGGCATGGTCATCGCGTCGCGGCTCGAGCTCTCACCCGTCTCGTCGGCGCAGGGGGTCAACCTGGCCGCGCCGCCCGCCAACAGCGCGCCGCTCAGCGGGCCCGTCGACGCCTCCACGTTCCGCACCATCGCCAAGGCGATGAGCCCGGCGGTGGTGAACATCCGCACCGAGTCGCGGCAGCGCGCCAGCCAGATGACGCAGTTCTTCGGCGGCGACGGGCGGCGGCGGCGACGACCTGCTCGAACGCTTCTTCGGGGGCGGCGGCGGTGGCGGCGGCCAGCAGCGCCGGCAGCAGCCCGAGCGTCCGCAGGTCACGCAGGCGGCCGGCACGGGCTTCATCATCAGCAAGGACGGCTTCATCCTCACCAACAACCATGTGGTCGAGGACGCCACGAAGATTCAGGTGTCGTTCTACGGCGATGACGCCGACGTGAGCTACCTCGCCAAGGTGGTCGGCCGCGACCCGCTCAGCGACAGCGCACTCATCGAACTCACCGAGAAGCCCAAGCGCGAGCTGACCGAAGTGAAGTTCGGCGACTCCGCCCAGATGCAGCCCGGCGACTGGGTGATGGCCATCGGCAATCCCTTCGGCCTGGCGCACACCGTGAGCGTCGGTGTCGTCAGCGCCACCGAGCGGCCCTTTCCCATCACCGACGGCCGCAGTCAGGACGTGCTGCAGACCGACGCCGCCATCAATCCCGGCAACTCCGGCGGCCCGCTGCTGAACGTGCGCGGTGAGGTCGTGGGCATCAACACGGCCATCTACACCGACTCGCGCGCGCAGGGCAACATCGGCATCGGCTTCGCCATTCCCATCAACACCATCCGCGAGCTGCTGCCGCAGCTGCGCAGCGGCAAGGTCACGCGCGGAGTGATTGGCGTTTCGGTGGGCACCATTCCGCTCGACGCCGTCGAGGCGCTCGGTCTCAAGGAACGCGCCGGCGCGCTCGTGTCGTCGGTCAACAACGGCGGCCCGGCCGCCAAGGCCGGCGTCGAGCCGGGCGACGTGATCATCGAGTTCAACGGCAAGCCGGTGAAGAACCGCGACGACTTGGTGGGCTACGTCACGCGCACCTCGCCCGGCACCACGGTGCCGGTGAAGGTGCTGCGCGACAAGGTGGAAAAGCGGTTGAACGTCACGGTCGACGAGCTGAATCTCGACGCCGAAACCACCCGCACCCAGGCCGACACGCCCGAGCCCGAAGAACAAGCCGGCGAAGGCTTCGGCATGACGGTTGGTGCGCTCACCGCGGACATGGCCCGCCGTCTGCGGCTGCCCTCGGGCACCGAGGGCGTGATCATCACCGACATCGAAGCCGGCAGCCCCGCGCAGCGCGGCGGCCTGGCGCGCGGCGACGTGCTGCTGCAGGTCAACCGCCGGCCGGTCACTTCGGTCAGCGATGCGGCGCGCGAACTCGGTCGCGTGGCCTCGGGCTCCACGGCGTTCCTGCTCGTGTTGCGCAACGGCCAGGAGAGCTTCGTCACCGTGCGCAAGGAGTAAGCTCCTGGGTCACGGCCTCGAACGCGAAGTCAAATTGCGATTCTCCAGCGCCGAGGATGCGCGCACGCGCGTCCTCGCGCTGGCGGCCACGCCGGCGCGCGCCCGGCGGCTGCAGCGCGACGTCCTGCTGGACACCGCCGATCGGCGGCTGCTCGCGAGCGGCACCACCCTGCGGGTGCGGGCCGACGGCGACCGCGCCTTTCTCACCTTCAAAGGGCCGGTCCTGCCGGGCGTCGTGAAAGCCCGCGAAGAGATCGAAACCGAGGCCGCCAGCGCCGAGGCGTTGCTCGCCATCGGCGCGGCCCTCGGCTACCAGCCCGCGTTCCGCTACGACAAGTACCGCGAGGAATTCGCGTTGCCAGGCGTGGTCATCGCCGTGGACGACACGCCGATTGGCGTGTTCGTGGAGATCGAAGGCGACGAAACGGCGATCCACACGCTGGCGGCCCGGCTGGGCTTCGCGCCGGCCGACTACGTGACCGCGTCGTACCGAGCGCTCTTCATGGCCAGCGCGGGCGCCGCGGACGGCGCGGGCGACATGGTCTTCCCCACCGCCACCGTCCTCGGCCCGCCCGAATCGGCTTCGTGATCGACACCGCCCTCATCCTTGCGGCCGGGCTCGGCACGCGCCTCGCGCCGCTCTCGGCCATCCGCGCGAAAGCCGCCTTGCCCGTGGCCGGCGAGGCTATCATCCGCCACCAGGTGCGGTGGCTGGCGGCTGCGGGCGTGCGCCACGTGATCGTGAATCTGCATCACCTGCCGGCAACGGTCGCGGCCGTACTCGGGCACGGAGACGATCTCGGCGTGACGGTGCGCTACTCGTGGGAGGGGCAGGTGCTGGGCTCAGCAGGTGGGCCGCGGCAGGCCTTCGACCTCGTCGACACCGAGCGCCTCCTGGTCGTGAATGGCGACACCATCACCGACCTCGACCTTCCGGCCCTCGTCGCGGAGCACGCGCGCACGCAGCCGCTCGTCACCATGGCGGCCACCCGTGCGGCCCGGCCCGGCTACAACGCCCTGCTCGTGAACGACGCTGGCTGCCTGACCGGCGTGATCCGCGTCGGCGAGACGCTCGCCACCGGTCCGTCTGCTCAACACGCCGTGCACTTCATGGGCGTGCAGGTGCTCGAACGCCGGGCCTGCGCCGACGTGCCCCCGGGCACCCCCGCTGAAACCGTCAAGTGGCTGTATCCTCGCCTGCTGGCTCGCGACCCCTCGAGCGTGCGGGTGTGGCGCCGCGACGCGGCCTTCCACGACGTCGGTACGCCGGCCGAGTATCTGCGCACCGCGCAGACCATCGCCGCGCAACTCGGACGTCCACTCGATCGCGGCACCGGCGTGCGGGTCGATCCGTCGGCGCAGGTGCTGCGCTCGGTGCTGTGGAACGACGTGCACGTGGGCGCCGGCGCGGCGCTGACCGACTGCGTGGTGGGAGACGGCGTGGTCGTGCCACCCGGCCTGCGGCTGGCCAATGCGGCGGTCGTGCGCCGCGACTCGCAGCCGCCCGGGGCACCGGGCGTGACGCACGGCGATCTGCTCGCCGTGCCATTCACCGCCCCATCCAGGTAGAATTCCGCTCCGTGTCCGCCGACCTCGATCCACGCGTGTCCGCCTACCTGCAGGCACAGGGCCTCGCACCCGACGTGCAGCGCATCGTGCCGCTCACGGGCGATGCCTCCGATCGGCGCTATGTCCGGGTACTGTTGACGGGACGCCCGTCGGTCGTGCTCAGCGTGCACGCGGGCCCCATCACCTATGCCACTTCCACCTTCGTGCGCGTGGCCCAGCTCTTCGCGCGGATGCCCGTGCCGGTGCCGCACATCCTCCATCACGACGACGCGCTCGGCGTGCTCGGCCTGCAGGACCTCGGCGATGTCACGCTGCAGGCGCACCTGGGCGGGCTGTCGGCGCCCGATCGCGGCAAGCGCTACCGCGAGGCCGTGGGCCTGATCGTGCGGCTCCAGCAGCGTGGCGCGCAGCTGGCATCGCCCGACTATCCACCCTACGGCGTGGCCTTCGACCACGAGAAGCTGATGTGGGAGCTCGAATTCTTCGTGCGCCACTTCCTGCTGGCCTATCGCGGCGCGCTGCCGGACGACGCCGTGCGCGACGCGCTGCGGGTGGAGTGGACCAGCATCGTCGACGAGCTGGCCAGCGAGCCGCGGGTGCTGTGCCATCGCGACTACCACAGCCGCAACCTGATGTGGCACGAGGGCGCACTCTACCTCATCGATTTCCAGGACGCGCGCATGGGGCCCGACACCTACGACCTCGTGTCGCTGCTCCGCGACTCGTACGTGGACCTGCCCGACGCGGCGGTCGACGATCTCATCGACTACTTCTACGCGCTCACGCGCGGCGCCGCCGCCTCGCCGGCCGAGAGCCTGGAGTTCCGGCGGCGCTTCGATCTGATGGCCCTGCAGCGCAATCTGAAGGCGCTCGGCACCTTCGGCTACCAGACCACCACGCGCGCCAACCCGGTCTACATGCAGTACGTGCCGCGCACCCTGGCCTACGTGCGCCGCACGGTCTCGCGTGACCCGCGCTACGCGCGGCTCGCCGAACTGCTCGGGGGACTCGTCGACGAACTCCGGTAGCTGCTAGAATTCCGGGTAGTCGTGAGCGCCGTCAGTTTCGCCGTCTCCACCTTCCTGTTCCACCGGTCACGTCTCGACCGCGAGCACCTCGTCGAGATCGCGGCCCACGGCTTCGGCGCGGTCGAGCTCTTCGCCCTGCGCTCGCACTTCGACTACGCCGATCCGGCCGCAGTCGCCGACCTGGCCGAGTGGCTCGACGACACACGCCTGCAGCTCGTGGCCGTGCACGCGCCCACGGCGGAGCGCCTGGTCGACGGGGTGTGGACGGGGAACCTCTCGGTGGCGTCGACCGACGCGTCGATCCGCGCACGCGCCGTGGCCGAGGTGCAGTTGACGCTGGACCTCGTCCGGGTGTTGCCGTTCCGCACGCTGGTGCTGCACGTGGGCATGCCGGCGCACATCGCGGCAGCGAACGACAACGATGCCGGCGCGGCCCGGCGCAGTCTCGATGTCATCGTGCCGTACGCCGCCGAGCGCGGCGTCCAGGTGGCGCTCGAAGTGCAGACCAATGCCTTGTCCACGCCGGATGCGCTCGTGGCGCTCATCGAAGACGCCGCCGACTGGCCGCCGTCCGGAATCTGCCTCGACGTCGGCCACGCGCGCCTGCTCGGCGATCCCGTGGACGCGATCGAGACCGCGTCGGGCCTGATCGTGGCCAGCCATGTGCACGACACGCGCGGCTCCCGCGACGACCATCTCGTGCCCTACGATGGGTCGATCGAGTGGGCGCGCACGCTGCTGGCCTTCCAGAAGGTGGGCTACTCTGGCCCGTGGACGTTCGAGCTGGCCCCGGCTGCCTCGCCCGTCGTCGCCACGCTGGCCCGCGCCGCCCAGGCCCGGCAGCGCTTCGAACAGTGTCTCGGAATCAATGACGAGTTGATGAGCCAATGAGCATTCCTCACGTTCCCATCGCGAAGATCGGCGACTACGTTGGCCAGGACGTCACGCTGGCCGGCTGGCTGCACAACCGCCGCTCGAGCGGCAAGATCCACTTCCTGGTGGTGCGCGACGGCACCGGCTTCATCCAGGTCGTGATGGGCAAGAACGACGTGGGCGAGGAGGCGTTCCAGAAGGCCGACCACCTGTCGCAGGAGACGTCGATCGTCGTGCGCGGCAACGTGCGCGCCGACGCGCGCGCCAAGAGCGGCTACGAGCTGGTGGCCTCGGGCCTCGACGTGGTGGGTGCGTCGCACGACTACCCCATCTCGCCGAAGGAACACGGCGTCGACTTCCTGCTCGACCGCCGCCACCTGTGGATTCGCGCCGAGCGACAGACCGCCATTCTGAAGGTGCGCCACGAAGTGGTCAACGCCGTGCGCGACTTCTTCAACCACGACGGCTTCATCCTGGCCGACACGCCGATCTTCACGCCGGCCGCGTGCGAGGGCACGACCACGCTCTTTCCCGTGCAGTACTTCGACGACGTCACGGCCTACCTCACGCAGAGTGGACAGCTCTACAACGAGGCCAACGCCATGGCCCTGGGCAAGGTCTACTGCTTTGGCCCGACCTTCCGCGCCGAGAAGAGCAAGACGCGGCGCCACCTCACCGAGTTCTGGATGGTCGAGCCCGAGATGGCCTACGCCGATCTCGACGACGTGATCAGCCTGGCGGAACGTCTGGTCACGAGCGTGGTCGCGCGCGTGCTCGACCGGCGGGCAGCCGAACTGCAGCTGCTCGAGCGCGATACCAGTAAGCTCGAAGGCGTGAAGACGCCCTTTCCGCGCATGACCTATGACGACGCCGCGAAGCTGCTCATCGAGAAGGGCCTGCCCTTCCAGCACGGCACCGACCTCGGCGGCACCGATGAAACGGTGCTCTCACAGCAGTTCGATGCGCCACTGTGCGTGACGCACTACCCCGCGGCGGTGAAGGCGTTCTACATGAAGTCGGATCCGCTGCAGATGGACAAGGCGCTGTGTGTCGACGTGCTGGCGCCCGAAGGCTACGGCGAGATCATCGGCGGCGGCCAGCGCCTCGACGACCTGGATCTGCTGGTGCAGCGCATCAAGGACCACGAGCTGCCGCAGGAGGCGTTCGAGTGGTACCTCGACCTGCGCCGCTACGGCACCGTGCCGCACGGCGGCTTCGGTATGGGCATCGAGCGCGTGGTCACGTGGATCTGCGGCCTCGAACACTTGCGCGAGACCATTCCCTACCCGCGCATGTTGCACCGCTTGTATCCGTAGCAGCCGCTCCGTCACGGTCCTGCCTCCAGCCACACCTGGCCCGCCACGATGCGGGCGGCGATCCGGCGCACGAGTGGTATGCGGTCGAGCGGCTCCATCAAGACATCACGCAGCAGCGGCAGGGTGCGGCTCTCGGACTGGAAGACCGGTGTGAAGACGCGGCTCATCAACTGGTAGAGGGCGACATACCTCCACCGGCGCCGCTGATAGGCTGCAAGAGCGTCGCCCACCGACGCCGCCGCCATCGACCGGCCGAGCGCCCACGCATCGAGCAAGGCCATGTTCGCCCCCTGGCCGAGTTGGGGACTCGTCGCGTGCCAGGCGTCGCCGATGTGCACGAGCGCCGCCGCAACCGGATGCGCGAGGGTGCGGTGCTGGTAGGACGCGAAGACGAACTGCCCGGCATCACGCACCTGAGCGAGCAGGGGCTCTGATTCGGGCCACAGAGCCAGCGCGTCGCGGCGCCACGCCTCGATCCCCTCCGGCCGTCCAGCGCGCAAGGTCACGCTGGCGCAGGCTCCAGAAATACGCGACCGAATCACGGCCCCCTGGGCTGGAGCGGCCAAGCGGCATGATGCCGGCCATCTGATCGGCCCGGTGATAGCGCTGGTCGAGCCAGTCGGGCAGGGCGTGCTGGATGTCCACGCGGTCGAGCGTCGTCCAGAGCGCGCCAAAGGCGAGGTCGCGCGATCGGGTGGAGAGCGGCGAGCGCGATCCCATCGCGTCGACGACGAGATCGACTGGCGCGGACGTGCCGCCGTCATGAAAGAGCAGGCGACGCCTGCCGTTCGCCGTGGGCTCGGTGCCGGAGACGGCCCGCCCCGTCTCAATCCCAATGCCGGCGGCCCGCACGGCGTCGAACAACAGGTCGAAGAGCAGCGAGCGATGCACGCCGTAGCCGGTCATCGCCGGGTCGATGGCGGCGTAGGTCATCGTGAGCGCCCGGCGTCCCGAGGGCATCGACACGCCGTGCAGGCCACGAATGGGGGCGGCAAGGTGCCGCAGCGACCCGGCCAGGCCGAGCGCGTCGAGCGCCGCCAGGCCGGTGGGCTGAATCATCAGCCCCGATCCGACCGGCTGCGGCCGGTCGAAGCGTTCGTAGAGCGTGACGGCGTGCCCGGCACGGTGCAGGAAGAGGGCCGCCGCAAGACCGCCTGGTCCACATCCGGCGATGGCGACGTCGCGGGATGTCACTGGCCCCCCGGCAGCTTGACGCGGCATGGCAACGAGCGCGCCATGTATAGCACGACAGGCACGGGCGGCCGTGGGGGTGTACAGTATTGGGATGTCTTGCGCCGCTAGCAGCCAACCGCTAGCCTCCCGCCGCGTCCTTGGGGTCTGGTCCCCGGTCCCCAGTCCCTGGTCCCTGCCGTGAAGATCGGCTTCGTCTCCCTCGGCTGCCCCAAGAACCTCGTCGATTCCGAGGTGATGTTGGGCATGGCCGAGCAGGCCGGGCACGAGATCACGACCGACGCCGACGGCGCCGACGTGGTGATCGTGAACACCTGCGCCTTCATCGACCGCGCCAAGCAGGAGTCGATCGACACGATTCTCGAGATGGCGGAGCGCAAGAAGGCCACTGGCGGACGCCTGGTGGTCACCGGCTGCCTGGCCGAGCGCTACCGCGACACACTGCAGCAGGAAATCCCCGAGATCGATGCCCTGCTCGGCACCGGCGACGTGCCCAACATCCTCGAGGCCATCCAGCCCGGCTCGACCGCTGCGCGCGCCAGCCGGCGCCTCGCCCCTGACCTTCTACAAGCGCGATCCGAAAGCGCCGAGCGCAGCGATGGTGCTCCTGGACAGCTGAGCACGCCACAGCGTCCGCAGCGGGACAGTCCGCCCCAGTCCCCAGTCCCCAGTCCCTCGTCCCTGCCTTCGGCCTGGATCTCCCCACCTATCTCTACGACGCCACCACGCCACGCCGTCTGGCCACCCCCGGCCACTACGCCTACGTCAAGATCGCCGAGGGCTGCGACTACAAGTGCGCGTTCTGCGTGATCCCCAAGATGCGCGGTCACTACCGCAGCCGCACCATCGAGTCGGTGGTCGACGAGGCGCACATGCTCGCCGCCAGAGGCGTCAAGGAACTGCTGCTGGTCTCGCAGGACACCACCTTCTACGGCATCGACCGCAAGGAGCGCGATGCCCTGCCGCGTTTGATCCGGGCGCTCGACGGCGTGGACGGCATCGAATGGGTGCGGTTGCTCTATCTCTATCCCACCACCATCACCGACGCCACCATCGACGCCATCGCCGCCAGCACGAAGGTCGTGCGCTACATCGATCTGCCGTTGCAGCACGCCTCCGACGCGGTGCTGAAGCGCATGAAACGTCCGGGCACGCGCGCCTCGTACGAGCGGCTGCTCGGCAACATCCGGGCGAAGATGCCCGACGTCACGCTGCGCACCACCTTCATCGTCGGCTTCCCGGGCGAGACCGAGGCCGACGTGCAGGAACTGCTGGCCTTCATCACGGCGGTGGGCTTCGACCACGTCGGCGTCTTCACCTACAGCCACGAGGAAGACACCTCGGCCTTCGACCTGGCCGACGACGTGCCCGCCGCGGAGAAGGCGCGCCGCCAGCGCAAGGTGATGGCCACCGCAGAAGAAGCTGGTCGCCGCCCGCCAGAAGGCCCGCGTCGGCGCCCGTGCGCGTCTGGTCGTCGACGGCCCGTCCCCGGAACACGAGTGGGTCTTCACCGGCCGGCTCTCAGGGCAGGCGCCCGAAATCGACCCGCAGGTCTTCCTGACCGAGGCCGATCCGGCGGTCTTGCGGCCCGGCCAGTTCCTCGACGTGGAAATCGTCGGGGCCCAGCGGCTACGATCTGGTCGCTAGGCCCCTGGACCTGTAAGCCAGCAGGATGCTAAACTCAAGGGTCCGGTGCTGATCTGGGAAATCCAGAGTGGGCTGTAGCCCACTCTTTTTTGTTTCTAGGTAGTCAGTGACGTCACTTGAACGGATTCGGGAGCTCGCGGCGACCATGGCCGGGGTGTATGGACTCGAGTTGTTCGACGTGACCTACGGCCGCGAAAGCGGCCGGAACGTGCTGCGGGTGGTGCTCGATCGGCCTGGCCCCTCGGCCACCGCCGAGGACAGCGTCAGCCTCGAGCACTGCGCGAAGGTGAGCGAAGAGTTGAGTGCGGTGCTCGACGTCGAAGACGTCGTGCCCGCCGAGTACACGTTGGAAGTGTCGTCGCCGGGGCTCGACAGGCCGCTCCGGTCACGAGGCGACTACGAGCGGTTCGCGGGACGGTTTGCGAAGATCGTCACCGCCGAGCCGGTGGCCAGGCAGACGGCGTTTGCGGGGCACCTGCGCGGTGTGGATGGCGACGATGTGCTGTTTGAAGCGGTCGGGGGCAAGCTGCAACGCCTGCCCTTGCGCGTGATCAAGCGAGCCCGTCTCGAAGTGGAGTTTTGAGGAACATGGCGACCAACCCG
This sequence comes from uncultured Acidobacteriota bacterium, assembly GCA_963814395.1. Lineage (GTDB taxonomy): Bacteria > Acidobacteriota > Vicinamibacteria > Vicinamibacterales > UBA2999 > CADEFD01. The sequence continues at coordinate 37,478 of CAWFCS010000004.1, read as the reverse complement.
TTGATGCAGACCATCGAGGCACTGGCCAAGGAAAAGGGCATCGAGCCCGACGTGGTCATCGCCGCCATGGAAGAGGCCGTGCTCACGGCCTCGCGCAAGTACTACAAGGCCGGCGAAGAACTGAAGGCCAAGCTCAACATCGACACCGGTCAGATCGAGCTCTTCGCGGTGAAGACGATCGTCGACGAGGTGACCAACCCCGCCACCGAGATCTCCCTGGCCGAGGCCCTCGAGATGTACGGCGCCGACGCCGGCGTCGAGGTCGGCTACCAGATCGAGTTCCCGAAGAGCACCGAGGTGCTCGGCCGCATCGCCGCGCAGACCGCCAAGCAGGTCATCTTCCAGAAGGTGCGCGAAGCCGAGCGCGAGAACGTCTACGAGGAATACAACCAGCGCGTGGGCGAAGTGGTCACGGGCGTCGTGAAGCGCTTCGAGCAGGGCGACATGATCGTGGAAGTCGGCCGCATCGAGACCATCCTGCCGCGCAAGGAGCAGTCGCGCGCCGAAAGCTACAACCAGGGCGACCGCGTGCGCGCCGTCATCCGCGGCGTGAGCAAGAGCGCCAAGGGCCCGCAGGTGGTGCTGTCGCGCACCGACCCGGCCCTGCTCATCAAGCTGTTCGAACAGGAAGTCCCGGAAATCTACGACGGCACGGTGATGATTCGCGGCGCCGTGCGCGAGGCCGGCGATCGCGCCAAGGTCGCCGTCTACTCGCGCGAACGCGATATCGATCCGGTGGGCGCCTGCGTGGGCATGAAGGGCACGCGCGTGCAGGCCATCATCCGCGAGCTGCGCGGCGAGAAGATCGACATCGTCGAGTGGTCCGACGACCCGGTGGGCTTCGTGATGAACGCGCTCAGCCCGGCCAAGGTGCAGCGCGTCTCGATCACCGACGACGAGAACCGGGTGATGGAGGTGCTGGTGGAAGACAGCCAGCTCTCGCTCGCCATCGGCAAGAAGGGCCAGAACGTGCGGCTCGCCGCCAAGCTGACCGGCTGGAAGATCGACATCAAGAGCGAAGAAGAAATGCGCCGGGCCGTCGAGGCCGAACTGGGCGCGCTCGAAGCCGGCGGCGCCGACGCGGTGGCCGAGGGCGACGAGCCGCTGCCCACGGGCGACGACGCGGCGCCGGCCATCGACGAGGCGGCACCGGCCGCCGCGGCCGACCGAGGCCGCGCCCGCCGCGGGCGCCGGCACGCAGGATCAATAGCAGCACGCGGCATCGACCTGCCGGACGTCTGTCCGACGGGTGCCGGCACGGGAACGCGTATACCAGGGGTGACTGTTGGCCACTGTCAGGATCTTCAAAATCGCAGAGCTGTTGGGCACGACCAGTCAGGAGGTCCTCCACCTGCTCAAGCAGAACCACGGGATCGAGCTGAAGAGCGCGTCGAGCACCGTGGAGGAGATCGTGGCGCGCCAGTTCGTGGAGCGCCTGGCGCGGCAGCGTTCGATCGAGCTGCCCAAGGGCGACATCTTCTCTGAAACGGCCGTCAAGGTCGTGAAGGGCAAGCCCGGCGCCCCCAAGAAGGGGCAGGCGCCCGAGCCGCCGAAGCCCACCGGCCCGCCCCTGCCCGCGCCCCGCCTGATCCGCACGATCAAGCCGCCGACCGCCCCGGCCGACGCGCACGAGGCGACCACGTCGATGACGCCGCCGGCCACCACGCGCCGCGTGCACGTCGACGACGAGGCCACGCACGTCGAAGGCGCCGGCCGACGCGCATGCGCCAGCCCATGGCCACGCCGTCGCGGAGACCGAGCGTCGACCACGCAGGACGTGCCGGCGCCGGCACCGGTCGCCGTCGTCGAGCCCGTCGAGGCGCCGCCCGTAGCCGCCGCGCCCGTCGCGCCGTCGCCGCTGTCGTCGAGGTCGAGACCACCGCCGTGGCGGAGCCGCACTCCGCCGGCCGCGCCGCGCCGCCCCCGGCCCCGCCAGCCGCGCCGCTCGACCGGTCGTGGCGCCAGGCCGCGTCGTGCCGTCCAGTCTGCGCCTGCGCATCGAAGAACCCGGCCAGGCCGTGCCGCAGGCCCGCGCCGTCACGCCGGTGCGGCGCCCGCCGGTGCAGCCGCCGGCCCGGATCGTCGCTCCGCCCGCGCCGCCGCGACCCGGGCAGCCCGGCATCCCGGGCATGCGTCCGCCCGTCGGCGCCCGTTCGTCGTATCCTCCCGGCTCGCCCCGTCCGCCGTATGGCGCGCCGCCCCTCGGTGGACCGCGGCCGCTGCCGGGACAGCCCGTGCGTCCTGGACAGGGCCTGCCGCCGCGTCCCGGTGCCTATCCGCAGCGTCCCGGCATGCCGTCGCGGCCGCCGATGGGCGCGCGTCCGGGCGGCGCCTTCCGGCCCGCCGGCCGGCCCATGGGTGGCGCGCGCCGTGATTCCGGGCTCCGCCAGTCGCCGGCGCCGCCGCCGGTGGCCCTGCCGCCGATCAGCCGCACCATCACGCTGGCCGAAGGCATGACCGTGAAGGACCTGTCGGACAAGCTCGAAGTGCGCGTCAAGGACGTGCTCAAGGTGCTGCTCGACCGCCGCTTGATGATGAACATCAACACGACGGTCGACATCGATACGGCCCGCGACGTGGCCCGCCACTTCGGCGCCGAGGTGGAGACGCGCAGCTTCGAGGAGGAACTTCTCGAGGTGGCGTCGGAAGGCGTGGACGACAAGGACACCGTGGCCCGCGCCCCGGTCGTCACGGTGATGGGCCACGTCGACCACGGCAAGACCACGCTGCTCGATTCGATCCGCACCACGCGGGTCGCCGAGCGCGAAGCCGGCGGCATCACCCAGCACATCGGCGCCTACCTGGTGGGCGGCATCGGCGAGAAGAAGGACAAGAGCGTGGTCTTCCTCGACACGCCTGGTCACGCCGCGTTCACCATGATGCGCGCCCGCGGCGCCAAGGTGACCGACGTGGTCATCCTGGTGGTGGCGGCCGACGACGGCGTCATGCCGCAGACGCGCGAGGCGGTCGACCACGCCAAGGCCGCCAACGTGCCGATCATCGTGGCCGTCAACAAGATCGACAAGCCGGGCGCCAATGCCGAAGTCGTGAAGCGTCAGTTGTCGGACCTGGGCCTGATGCCGGAAGCCTGGGGCGGCACGACGGTCTTCGTCGAGGTCTCGGCCAAGCAGAAGACCAACCTCGAGGCCCTGCTCGAGATGATCCTGCTCGTCACGGAAATCGGCGAGCTCAAGGCCAATCCGAAGCGGGCCGCCGCCGGCACCGTGCTCGAGACCAAGCTCGATCGCGGCCGCGGGCCGGTGGCCACGGTGCTCGTGCAGGACGGCACGCTCAGCGTGGGCGACAACATCATCGCCGGACCGGTCGTGGGCCGCGTCCGCGCCCTCATCGACGACCGCGGCCGGCCGATCAAGTCGGCCGGTCCGTCCACGCCGGTGGAGGTGCTGGGGCTCGAGACGCTGCCCTCGCCTGGCGACTCGTTCCAGGCTGTGGCCGATCCGGCCAAGGCCCGCCAGATCGCCCTGTTCCGTCAGACCCGGGCGAAGGAGAAGCTGCTCGTCGCCAAGGGCGGCCGGCTCACCCTCGAGTCCCTGCAGCTCCAGATGGCCGAAGGCGGCATGAAGGAACTGCCGATCATCATCAAGTCCGACGTGCAAGGCTCGGCCGAAGTGCTGGCCTCGTCGCTCGACAAGCTGTCGGACGACAAGGTCAAGGTCAAGATCATCCACTCGGCGGTGGGCGCCATCAACGAGTCGGATGTGCTGCTGGCCACGGCCAGCAACGCCATCGTCATCGGCTTCAACGTGCGTCCCGACCGCAATGCCACCGACATCGCCGAACGCGAGAAGGTCGACATCCGCCTCCACACGGTCATCTACAAGGTGACCGAGGAGATCGAGAAGGCCATGGCCGGACTGCTCGATCCGACCTTCAAGGAAGTGCGGATCGGCGCGGCGCAGGTGCGCGATACCTTCAAGGTGCCGAAGGCCGGCGTCATCGCCGGCTGCATGGTCAGCGAAGGCACTATCACCCGCAAGGGCGACGCGCAGGTGCGGCTGCTCCGCGACGGCGTCGTCGTCTGGGAGGGCAAGCTCGCGTCGCTGCGCCGCTTCAAGGACGACGTCAGCGAGGTCAAGACCGGCTTCGAATGCGGTATCGGCCTGCAGGGCTACAACGACGTGAAGGTCGGCGACGTCATCGAGGTCTTCCAGATGGAGCGCGTGGCCACACCGGCCTGAGCTCGCTGCCGACACGGGCACGTCGCCGGAGTGCTGGGGACCAGCCCTAGCCCCTAGAATAGAGACATGCCCCTCACCCATCGCATCGAGCGGATCGCGGAACAACTGCGCGAAGAGGTGAGCCAGATCCTGGCCACCGACATCGCCGACCCGGGCGTGGGACTCGTGACCGTCAGCCGGGTCAAGGTCTCGCCCGATTTGTCGCTCGCGCGCGTCTACTGGACGCTGTTCGGCGACGCCGCCGAGAAGAAGCGCACGACCAAGGCGCTGCAGCGCGCGGCCCCCTTCGTGCGCCACGTGCTGGCCACGCGGCTCACGCTGCGGCGGGTGCCCGAGGTGGCGTTCCACTACGACGAAGGCCTGGCGGCGCACCAGCGCGTAGAAGAGATTCTGCACGAGATTCACGAGGCGGATGCCGCGCGCGGTGAGACGGCCGGCGGGGCGAACGCGGCTCCATCCGATCCGCTGCCGGCCGATCCGGCCCCGTCCGATCCAGTCCCCGCCGGCGCTCCGGCGGCGCCCGCCGATGATGCCGACCCGGCGCGCTGACCGGCCGGAGCTCGACGCCATCGTGGCGCGGCTCCACGCCGCGACCCGCATCGTCGTGTCCTCACACGAACGGCCCGACGGCGACGCCATCGGCTCGGGCATGGCACTCGTGCTGGCCCTGCGCGCCCTCGGCAAGGACGCCCGCATGGTGATGTGCGACACGCCGCCACCCGCGCTCCTCCCCTTTCCCGAGGTGGACGGCGTGTGGGTCACGCGCGACGTCAGCGAGACCTTCGACGCGGCCGTGATCATGGAGTGCAGCGAGCTGGCGCGCACCGGAGTCAGCGGCCTCGACCGCTCGCCCGTGCTCAATGTCGACCACCATCCCGGCAACGCGCGCTACGGCGCCGAGAACTGGGTCGATGAATCGGCAGCGGCCTGCGGCGAGCTGGCCTACGACCTGATCGTCGCCCTCGGCGTGCCGCTCACGCCGGCCATCGCGACGCACCTCTATCTCGCCATCCTGACCGACACCGGGTCGTTCCACTTCTCGCACATCACGGCGCGCACCTTCGACATCGCCGCGCGCTGCGTCGAGGCCGGCGCCGACCCGGTGTGGATTGCGCGCACGCACTACGACAGCAACCGCATGGCGCGGGTGCATCTCTTCGGCCGCGTGCTCTCGGAGATGATCGTCGACGCGCACGGGCGGATCGCGCTGCTGGCCGTCACGCCGGAGATGGCCGCGGCCGCCGGCGGCAGCTACGACGACACCGACGGGCTGATCAACTTTCCCGCTGTCGGTGAACGACGCTCTGCGCCGTGGCCTTCTTCAAGCAGGCCGAGTCGCCCGAGCACTGGCGCGTGAGCCTGCGCTCGAAGGGTGCGGTCGACATCGGCAGCATCGCGCGCGAACGCGGTGGCGGTGGCCACCGCAATGCCGCGGCGTGCGCGCTGCGCGGGCCCGCTCGACGTGGTGCGCGCCGACGTGCTGCGGGCGCTCGAACGCGCCGTAGCCGACGCGGACGGCGCGTGAGCCCGGCCGCCGACGGCGTCCTCGTCGTCGACAAGCCTGCGGGGCCCACCTCCCACGACGTGGTGGCCGTGGCGCGCCGCGCCCTCCGCACGCCCAAGGTCGGCCACACGGGCACGCTCGATCCCATGGCAACCGGCGTGCTCGTGCTGGTGGTCGGCCGCGCCACCCGGCTTGGCCCGCTACATGGCGGGCGACGTGAAGAGCTACGACGCCCACGTCACGTTCGGCCGAGCGACCGACACCTACGACGCCCTCGGCGCCACCACCTCCGAGACCGGCCAGCATCCGGAGCGAAGCGGCCCTGGCCGCCGCACTGGCGGGCTTCACCGGGCCTTTCCTGCAGCAACCGCCGGCCTACTCCGCCAAGAAGGTGGGTGGCGAAGCCGCCTACAAGCTGGCGCGCCGCGACCTGCCCGTCGCGCTCGCGCCCGTGGCCGTCGTGGTGCACGACCTCACGCTCGGCCACTACGCCGAGGGCGTGGCCACCCTCTCGGTGCGGGCGTCGGCGGGCTTCTACGTGCGGTCCCTGGCCCACGACCTGGGTGAACGGCTCGGCACCGGCGCGCATCTGTCGGCGTTGCGCCGCACTCAGGCCGGCGCCTTCGCCTTGGCCGATGCGCTGTCGTGGGAGGTGCTGGCTCGGGGCGGCGAGGCCGCCGCGGCCGGCCTGTTGCCGATCGACCGTCTGCTTCCCAACCTGCCAGCCGTGGTGCTGTCGGCCGACGACGCGGCGCGCGTCCGGCATGGCCAAACCGTGCAAGCGGCAGGCCCAGCCGGCGCCCTGTCTGGGCCCGTCCGGCTCCTGGACGAGGATGCACGGCTCATCGGCATCGCCGAGGCCGAGGTCGCCGCTCGCCGGCAGGCCGCGGCGCCCGGACACTTTGCAGCCCGTTGTGATCCTGGGCTAAGATGAACGGTCAACCTGCGGACGAACCCGCAGACATACGGCGGCGTGGAGCGGCGGCAGACCGTGCTCTGGGCCGTGCGTGGAGGCAGACGTGGCACTGACGAAAGACAAGAAGACCGAAGTCATCGGCTCCTACCGCACACACGGAACCGATACGGGTTCTCCCGAGGTGCAAGTCGCGATTCTGAGCGAACGCATCACCTACCTGACCGAGCACTTCAAGAGCCACGCGAAGGACCACCACTCGCGCCGCGGCCTCCTGAAACTCGTCGGCCAGCGCCGGCGCCTGCTCGACTACCTGAAGAGCAAGGACACCGACCGGTACGCTGAGCTGATCAAGCGACTCGGTATCCGCAAGTAACTGTCGTCCGGCACGGCCGCACCGGCTCGTCCGGTCCGGATCCGTGCCTGGCGACCACACCGCAATACCGGCGGCGGCGGGGCTTCTCGCACCAGGCGAAGGCTCCGCGCCGTCGCGCCGACAAGCCCGGGGAACGTGACCCCGGCATCGAGGTTTCCAATGATCAAGCGCGAGATTCAGATCGGCCAACACACCCTCTCCATCGAGACGGGCAGACTGGCCAAGCAGGCCGACGGCGCGGTCGTCGTCCGCATGGGCGACACCATGGTGATCGTCACCGCCTGCCACGCCTCCAGCGCCCGCGAGGGCATCGACTTCCTTCCGCTCACGGTCGACTATCGTGAATACACCTACGCCTCGGGCCGCATTCCCGGCGGCTTCTTCAAGCGCGAAGGCAAGGCCACCGAGAAGGAAACGCTCACGAGCCGGCTGATCGACCGCCCGATTCGTCCGCTCTTCCCGGCCGGCTGGGCCTTCGAAACGCAGGTCATCGCCTTCGTGCTGTCGGCCGACACCGACCACGACTCCGACGTGCTCGCCATCACCGGCGCCTCGGCGGCGCTCGCGCTCTCGGAGATGCCGCTCGAGAAGACCATCGCCGGCGTGCGCATGGGCCTCATCGACGGCAAGTACGTCGTCAACCCGACCTTCCCCGAGCGCAAGCTGAGCCGCCTCGACCTCACCGTCGCCGGCAGCAAGGACGGCATCGTGATGGTCGAAGCAGGCGCGCAGGAGGTCTCCGAAGAGGAGGTCATCCAGGCGCTCGAAGTGGCGCACGCCGCCATCAAGGACATCTGCACCCTCATCGACGGCCTGGCGAAGGACGCCGGCCGCACGAAGCTGGCCAAGCCCGCCGTGAAGGCCGACAGCGCCTTCCAGCAGGCGATCGCCGCCAAGGCGCTGGCGCCGCTCACCGCGGCCATGCGCATCAAGGGCAAGATCGAGAACTACGCCACGGTGGCGAAGGTCGAGAAGGAAACCATCGCGGGTCTGCCAGAAGACCAGGCCAGCCGCAAGGGCGAAGCCAAGGGCATCCTGCACGACTTGCAGGAGCAGGTGCTGCGCACCGAGATCCTCGACCGCAGCATTCGTCTCGACGGCCGCAAGTTCGACGAGATCCGCCCCATCACCATCGAGACCAAGGTGCTGCCCCGCGTGCACGGCTCGACCGTGTTCACCCGCGGCGAGACCCAGGCGCTCGTCACCGCCACGCTCGGCACGGCCGACGACCAGCAGAAGATCGAGATGGTCGACGGCGAGATGTGGAAGCGCTTCATGCTCCACTACAACTTCCCGCCCTTCTCGGTCGGCGAAACCAAGCCGATGCGCGGCCCCGGCCGCCGCGAGATCGGTCACGGCGCACTGGCCGAGCGCGCGCTCGCGCCGATGATGCCGCTCGAAGCCGACTTCGCCTACACCGTGCGGATCGTCTCGGACATCCTCGAGTCGAACGGCAGCTCCTCGATGGCGTCGGTGTGCGGCGCGTCGCTGGCCATGATGGATGCCGGCGTGCCGATCAAAGCGCCGGTCGCCGGTGTCGCCATGGGCCTCATCATGGACGAGGCCACCGGCAAGTACGCGGTGCTCAGCGACATCGCCGGCGCCGAAGACCACTACGGCGACATGGACTTCAAGGTCGCCGGCACCAAGGACGGCATCACCGCCCTGCAGATGGACATCAAGGTCACCGGCATCTCGGCGGAAGTGATGCGCGCGGCGCTCACCCAGGCCAAGGCCGGCCGCCTGCACATCCTCGGCATCATGCAGGAACACCTGCCGGCGACCCGCACCAACATGTCGGCCTACGCGCCGCGCATCGTCACCATCAAGATCCCGGTCGACAAGATCCGCGACGTCATCGGGCCGGGCGGCAAGATGATCCGCAGCATCATCGAGAAGACCGGCGTGAAGATCGACGTCGAGGACAACGGCCAGGTCAACGTGGCGTCGTCGGACGAAGCCGCGGCGGCCAAGGCGATCGGCATGATTCAAGAGCTGACCGCCACGCCCGAACTGAACAAGACCTACCTGGGCAAGGTGCAGCGCATCACCGACTTCGGCGCGTTCGTCGAGATCATGGCCGGCACCGACGGCCTGCTGCACGTCTCCGAAATCGCGAACCACCGCGTGAAGGACGTGCGCGACGAGCTCAAGGAAGGCCAGCAGATTCTCGTGAAGGTCATCAACATCGACCCGACCGGGAAGATTCGACTCAGCCGCAAGGCGCTGCTGCCCTCCGAGGGTGGTCCGCCGGCGGCCGAGCCGGGCAGCGAGCAGGACGCTCCGAGCGGCGGCGATGCCGGCGGCGGCGATCGTCCCCGCGGCCCGCGCCGCGATCGGGGCCCCCGGCGCGACTAGTCAGCCGCGCCTTAGGGCGCGGCGGGACTAGGGACTCGGGACTGGGGACCAAGGCACGCCACGGTGACGGTGTGACACCCAGGTTCGACACTCACAACGAAGGGCCGGGAGCATTTGCTTCCGGCCCTTCGTCTTTCTTGAGACCCACCCCAGCCCCTAGCCTCCAGCCCCCAGTCCCCCTACAATCCCTCCATGGCTCTCCGCCTGCTCGCGGTCGTGTTCGCCGCCCTGCCCGTCCTCACGACCGCCCTGGCGGGCCCGTCAGGCGCAGTGACGTCACAAGAAGTGGCGCCGACCCGGCGGGCGTTCACGGTCGTGGCCAAGGACGGGCGCTTCGACCCCGATCGACTCGAGGTCGCGAAGAACGATCTCGTCACGATCACCCTGCGCAGCGAGGGCGGGCCGCACAGCTTCGCGATCGACGCCTACCGGGTGATGAAGCGCGCCGGCGCCGGTGAAGTGATCACCTTCGAGTTCCGCGCCGACCAGGTGGGCCGGTTCGAGTACCTACTGCAGCCTGTCGAGCGACCCCCAGTGCCGCACCATGAAGGGCACGCTCGTGGTCACCGGTCGTTGATTTCGGCCGGCATGCGGCGCTGTCCGCGCTAGGGGCGGCGCGGGAACTTGTCGGGGTTGTCGGTGAACACCGCGTCCACCCCGAGTATGTAGAGGAAGTGCTCCATCTCGGCGGCCACCGAGGTCTGCTCCGCCGGGGTCTTCGTCGTGAACGTGTAGGGCGTGACCGTGAGGCCCGCCTCGTGAGCCAGGCGCACGAACTCCGGGTGCTTCGTCACGATCCCCTTGGCCGGCCCGAAGCCAGCCACGACGCCCTTCCACTCGGCGACGGCGGCGCGCGGATCCCACGTGGGCGGCACGCCGCCAATGAGCAACACCACCGGCACGCCGATGCGGCGGGCGGCGAGCGCCCGGGCCGTGGAGGCGCCGAACGTCTGCAGAATCACGGGCGTCTTCGCGTCGGCCTTCGCACCGCGCAGCGCAAGGCGGTCGAGCGCCTGCTCGACCAGCGCCACGAAGTCGACATTCCGGCCCTCGTAGATCTCCGGCGTCTTCAGCTCAGGGTAGAGGCCCGCCTTGCCGCGGATGCGCGCCACCGCCTCGTCGAAGGTCGGCACGCGCGCGCCGGCGTACTTGGCGGCGAACCAGGAGCCGGCGTCGAGCGTCTTGATCTCGGCGAGCGTGAAGTCGTTGGCCAGCCACACCCGGCGCGGGCGTCCCTCGACGGTGACCGTGCTGGAGCGATCGGGAAAGCGCTCTTCGACATCGGTCGTCCGCTCGAGCGAGGGGTCGTGCAGGCAGATGAGCACGCCGTCCTTCGTGACCGCCAAATCCTGTTCCACGAAGTCGGCGCCTTGGGTGATGGCCAGGTCGTAGGCCTCGAGCGTGTGCTCGGGCGCGTAGGCCGAGGCGCCGCGATGGGCCACGTTCAGCTTGCGCCCCTCGGCCGCCGGCATGCCCGCCCCCGCGGCCGCCACCAGCGTCATGATCCACATCGTGTGCTGCCAATGGTGCATCCGCTCACTCCTTGCCGGCGATGATGCCATGCGCGGGTAACGCCGGCGCGACGCCGCCCCACGCCTCTGCGGCCGCGATGCGTTCGCGCATGGGCGGGTGCGAGTAGAACAGCCAGCGGGCCAGCGCCGACGGGCGGTCCTCGGCGAGGTTCTGCTGCCCGAGGCGCCGCATGGCCGTGACGAAGGCGTGCGGGTTGCCGGTGAGGCGCAGGGCGTACTGGTCGGCCCGCCGTTCCTGGGCCCGCGACAGGGCGTTGCCCACGGGCAGCATCAAGAACGACAGCGCGCCCGCCACGAGCAGCAGCACGGGCGCCCCCGCCACGTCGGCCGGTCCCCGCAGGCCGAGCCACGGCGTGACGGCCGCGATGGTCGCAGCGGCCACGTAGAAGCCGCCGAACAGGGTGGCCGTCCGCAGCAACATGCTGGTCCACAGGTCGTGGTGCACGTGGTGCGCGAGCTCATGTGCCAGCACCACCTCGATTTCCTCGTCGGAGTAGGCATCGAGCATCGTGTCCGAGAGCAGGATGCGCCGCGAGCGGCCAATCCCGGCGAGCGCGGCGTTGGCCTTGCGCGTGTGCCCGGCGATCACCCACTCGTAGACGCCGATCACCGGCGCGCCGGCGCGCTCGGCGAGGCGCAGCAGGCGCTCCGACAGGCCCGGCCGGCGCAGCGGCCGCACCCGGTAGAACACCGGCAGCAGCAGAATGGGCGCCAGCCGCGCCAGCACTACCATGGCGAGCGTGAAGGCGGTGGCCGCCACCAGCCACCAGGCCGACGGCCACCAGCGCATGCAGAGGTAGACCGCCCAGACGCCAGCCACCATGACCGCGCTGCTGACGGTGACGGCCTTCACGTGATCGGCGAGCCAGTGCGCCAGAATCTGCGTGGAAAGACCGTAGCGCCGCTCGAGCCAGTAGCTCTGATACCAGGCAAACGGCAACTCGAGGGCCTGCACGGTGGCGACCAGGCCGGCCAGGAAGAGGGCCATGCTGGCACCGGGCGCCAGCATGCCGGGCAGCCATGCCGTGAGCCATTCGGCCGCGCTGCGAAACGCCGCCGCCATCCCTGAGATGGCAATCACGAACAGGAAGGCGCCCACGAGAACGGTGCCCGCGAAGTCCGCACGACGGCGGCGGCGGTGGTACCGGGTGGACTTGTCTTCGTTCACGGCGGACTCATGCTCGTCCGCGAAGCGTACGACACTCGCCGCCTTTGGGACAACGGTCTACGCGCAGGCCGGCCCCGGTCAGGACCGGCCGAGCGAGACGCCGCCGTTGGTCGTCTGGAGCTCGATGCGGCCGCCCCCGCCGTTGATCGTGCCGTCGAGCCGGCGCCGGGTCTGCTCCCCTTCGGCCGTGAACGGCAGATCGTCGACGCTGACCCGCCCGTTGGTGCAGCGCGCGCGCACCTGGGCCTTCGTGTCTTCGGGCACCTTCAACTGCACGCCGCCGTTGACGCTCGAGAGCAACACGCGGCCGTCGGCCGTGAGCGCCCCGGTCAGCTCGAGTTCGACGCCGCCATTGGTGGTGCGCGCCTCGACCAGCGACGCCGCCGCGACGCGGCCGCGCACGCCGCCGTTGGTCGTGGAGGCCCGCACCTCCCCACCCACGTTTTCGAGCCTGACGCCGCCATTGACGGTACGCAGGTCGACGTGCACGCCCTTGGGCACCTTGATGGTGTAGGTGACCTTGTGGTTGCCGAGGCGCACCCGCGGGGCGATGGTGGCCACCCGCACCCGCTCTGCGCTCACCTCCTCGCGCATCTCGATCGTGGCCAGCAGGTCCTTGGCGGCCTCGTCGGAAGCGGCCGACGCCGACCGCTCGGCATGCACCTCGACGGTGGCGCCATCCGAGGCCTCGGCCGTGATCTGGCCGTTCACGTTGATCACGTCCAGATGCCCACCGGGCGCCAGGGTATAGCTGCGGGTCCAGGTGTCTTGCGCCTGCCCATGCCACATGTCGACGGACAGGTCGCCGTCGGCGGCCATCTTCACGTCGCATCCGGCCGAAGCCGCGACTGCAACCGCCAGTAAGAGCGACGCGAGCGTCGCGCGGGTTCTCAGTGAACGCATGTGCCTTGCCCCCACCCTGAACATACGGCCCGCCCAGGGGCGAAGTTCAGCGCGGTCAGTTCATCTGGAGCGAAATCACCTTCGACACGCCCGGCTCTTCCATGGTGACACCGTAGAGCCGGTCGGCAATCTCCATGGTCTTGCGGCTGTGGGTGATGATGATGAACTGGGTGCGGTCGAGCATCGAGCGCAGCAGCTCCACGAACCGGCCGATGTTGGCGTCGTCGAGCGGCGCGTCGATTTCGTCGAGCAGGCAGAAGGGGCTCGGCTTGTACTTGAAGATGGCGAACATCAGGGCAATGGCCGTGAGCGCCTTCTCGCCGCCCGAGAGCAGCATGACGCTCTGCAGCCGCTTGCCGGGGGGTGACGCCACGATGTCGATGCCGCTTTCGAGCGGGTCCGACTCGTCGAGCAGGGTGAGCCCGGCGCGGCCACCGCCGAAGAGGGTGGTGAAGGTGACCTGGAAGTTCTCGTTGATGGCCGTGAACGCGTCGCGGAACCGGGCGTGCGTGGTTTCGTCGATGCGCTTGATGGCTTCGTTGGTCTGGCTGATGGAGTCGACCAGATCCTTGCGCTGCGTGGTGAGGAAGATGCGGCGCTCGTCGAGTTCGGTGTGTTGCTGGATCGCCATCATGTTGACCGGCCCGAGCCGCTCGATCTGCGTGCGCAGCGCGGCGATGGCTTCTTCCGCGGTCATGGCCGCCTGCGCCGCTTCGGCCACGGCGGCATCGCCGGCCACTGCCTCGGCGCCGGATTCGACCGCCGCTTCCGGCGCTTCGTCGCTGTCGGCGTCGGTCGCTTCAGCGGCCTCGGCCACGGCGCGGTGAATCATGCGCGCGTCGGGGGCATGGATGCCCTGCGCCTCCATCTCGGCCACTTCGGCCGCGATGGTATCGAGATCGGCCTGGACGGCATCGAGGCTCTGCTGCGCCAGGTGGGTCAGCTCGGCTTCGCCGGTGGCGCGCGAGATGTCGAGCTCCGCAGCCAGGGCGCGCACCGCGTCGAGCGCCCGGCGCGCGTCGCGAATCGACTGCTCCTGGCGATCGGAGGCGGCTTTCAGCACCAGGGTTTCGTCATCGGCCTTGAGCATCTCTTCGCGCAGGTCTTCGAGCGCGTGGATGCTTTCGTCCATCAGCCGCTTGCCGTCCTCGGTGCTGGCCAGGAGGCGTTCGCGCTGTTCGCGCATCAGCGCCATGTCACGGCGGCAGGCATCGGCCCGTTCGCTGAGCTCGCGCGCGGCGTCTTCGAGACGCTCCACCTCGGCCACCGCCGAGCGGGCACGCTCCACCAGGCCGGCGTGCATGGCCCGCGCTTCGGCCGCGCTCTGGCTGAGGGTGTGGGCCAACTCGCGGCCCTCGAGCAGCATGCGCTGGCGCTCGGCGAGCATGGCTTCGTGCTCGCTGCGTTCCCCCACGAGCCGGTCGACCGTGGCCTGCGCATCGGCGTGGCGCGCGTCCAATCCGGCGATTGCCTCGCGGGCCCCGCGGGCTTCCGTGGCGACGAGATCGACCCGCTGCCGCACCCGCGACTCGTCGGCCGAGGCACGAGCCACGTCGGACTGGGCCGACACGATGGCCTTCTCCTGGCGATGGCCGTCGGCCACGAGCCCCATCACGGCGGCGCTCGCCGTGGCGATGGCCTGGTGGTAGCCGGCGAGCTCCGTCGTGAGGGCCTCGACGGCGAGCTGTCCGCCGGCGACGCGCTCGCGCAGGTCGCGAATCTCGCGCTTGGTCGCCAGGATGCCCGTGGACTCGGTGCGGCTGCCGCCGCTGACCACATGCGCCCCGCGATAGACGTCGCCGTCGAGCGTCACGACCGGCACGCCGGCAGCGCCGGCCAGCGACGCCGCGTCGTCGAGCGACTCGGTGATCAGGGCCTCGCCCACGACGCTGCGCAGCGCCGCCGCAAAGGGCCCGGTGACGCGCACCACGCTCGAGAGCGTGACGCAGCCCTGGGGCACATGCGCCACCGCCGGCGGCGGTTCCGCCGCCACGCGGTCGCTGATCACGATGAAGCCGCAGCGGCCGGCGCCGTCGCGCCTCACCAACTGGAAGCCGGCGTGAGCCTGACTGTGGCTGTCGACCACCACGTGTTCGAGCAGATCGCCGAGGGTCGCCTCGACCGCCCGCTCGTAGCGAGGCTGCACCTCGAGGTAGTCGGCCAAGGCACCGCGTTGGCCCACCGCGGCATCGGCGCTGGCCAGCAACATGCGCGCGCCGTCACTGAAGGCGGCGCGGGCCGCCTCTACCTCTTCGAGCGACCGCAAGCGGGCGCTCTCACCCGCCAGATCGTGTTCGCGCTGGCGCTTCTCGCGTTCGCGCCACTCGTGTTCGATGCGCGCGGCGGCCAGTTCCGATTCGCGGGCGGATCGGGCGAGCTCGGTCGACGCCAGACCCGACTGGGCCTGGCGCAGCGCGTCGGTGGCGCGATCGCGGGCATCGGCGGCGCGCTGCAGCTCGGCGTCGAGATCGCGCGCCTCCACCTCGAGGCGGCCGAGCACGGCCGCCGAGCGTTCACGTTCGGCCACGGCGTGCTCGATGGCGGCCGCCAGCGCGGTCATGGTGTTGATCGCGGCGTGCACCTGACTGCGGGCGCGATCGACCTCCTGGTCGGCCGTGGCGATCGCCTGCTGCGCGGCGGCGAACTCGGCGGCGGCCGATTCGGCGGCGGCTGCGGCATCGTCACGCGCGCGTTCGGCCTCGCCAATCGCCAACCGGCGCTCTTCGAGCCGCAGGCGCTCCGGTTCGCGCCGCTCTTCGAGCGACTGCCGTTCCTGGTCCAGCTCGCCGATGCGCGTCTCGAGCATGGCGGCCTGTTGCGCGTCGAGCGCCAGCTGTTGCTGGCGGCGGTTCACTTCGAGTTCGCGGGCGTGCGCGGCCTCACGCACGCCGGCAGCGTCCTGTTCGGCCTTGGCCAGTTCGATGCGGACGCGGGCCAGTTCGGCTTCCACTTCGGCAAGACGGGCGCTCGAGGCCACTTCGTCCTGACGCGCGTCGTTGAGACGCGTGCGGGCCGATTCGATATGCTCGGCGAGGTGCCGGTAGCGGCGCGCAAAGAGCACCTTTTCCCAGCGGCGCATCTCATCGCGCAGCCGCTGATAGCGGCGCGCCTTCGACGACTGGCGCTTGAGCGACCCGCACTGCTTCTCCACTTCGAAGACGATGTCGTCGAGGCGAGTCAGGTTCTGCTGCGCCGCATCGAGCTTCAGTTCCGCCGCCCGGCGCCGCGATTTGTATTTGGTGACGCCGGCCGCCTCCTCGATCAACTGACGGCGGTCGGTCGGCCGCGAGCTCAGGATCATCCCGATCTTGCCCTGCTCGATGATCGAGTAGGCCTTGGCGCCCAGCCCCGTGTCCATCAGCAGTTCATGCACGTCGCGGAGCCGGCACTGGGCGCCGTCGATCATGTATTCGCTCTCGCCCGAGCGGTACAGACGCCGCGTCACTTCCACGTCGCGCACCGCCTGCACGGGGTCGATCAGGTCGAGCGCGTCCTGGGGGTCGAGCTCATGGCCGTTGTGGCCGTTGGTGGCCAAGGGCACACCGTGAGGCGCCGGCGGCGGCAGTGGCACGCCGCTCAGGCGCAGGCGCACTTCGGCCGCCCCGGTGGGCTTCCTGGCGTCGCTGCCGCCGAAGATGACGTCCTCCATCTTGTCGCCGCGCAGGCTCTTGGCGCTCTGCTCGCCGAGCACCCAGGTGAGGGCGTCGGCGACGTTGCTCTTGCCGCAGCCGTTCGGACCGACGATGGCCGTGACCCCGCCATCGAAGGCAAGCTCCGACCGATCGGAAAAGGACTTGAAACCGGAAATCGCCCGACGACGTCGGCGACGCGCCATCATCGCCGACTCCGCCATGATCGCGTTGCCCTGGCTGTCGAGGTTCTCCCGCATCCGCCCGGGGAAGACGTCGAGCCCGGCGATCACACGCCGTGCGCCCGCGAGCGGCACCCGCGGTGGCGGCGCAGGTGAGCGGGATCGCGTCCCACTCCGCCTGCCACTCGCCCGCAGCGCGCTCGTGCGTTCCCTGCATCGCGACGAGCAGGGCACCCGACGTGCTGGGCGGCCAGGACGCTGAGCCCGACGACCGCCTCGCTGCCGATCGGGTTCGCCTTCTGCGGCATCGTCGACGAGGCGCCGCGGAGGTGGCCTCCCTCCTCGCGCACCTCGCCGATCTCGGGTCGGGACAGCTCGACGACCTCGCGCGCGAGCTTGCCGCAGGTGGCCGCCGTCGCGGCGAGCACGAAGCCGGCCTCGGCCAGACCGTCGCGCGCCGTGTGCCAGGGGACGTCCACCGGCTCCCAGCCCGAGCCTCTCGCGACGCCGTGCCGAACGGCCCGGCTCTGCGGGCCCGAGTGCCGCGGCCGTGCCGGCCGCGCCGAACAGCTGGACGACCGCGACCCGCCCGCGGACGGCGCGGAGCCGGTCGACGTGGCGGGTGAGCTCGGCGAGCCAGACGGCGAGCTTGCCACCGAACGTGATCGGTACCGCCGGCTGGGCGTGCGTCCGGCCCGGCATCACCGTCGCGCGATGCGCGTCGGCCTTGGCCGCCACCTCGTCGCCGAGCGCGTCGGACGAGGGCCTCGATCCGATCGAGCGCGCGGCCAGGACGAGCGCGAGGCCGGTGTCCATGATGTCCTGCGTCGTTGCTCCCCAGTGGATGTAGCGCGCCGCCTCGGGCGAGGCGGCGCCGATCTGCTCGAGCAGCGGCAGGATCGGGTAGCCGACGACGAGCGTTCGCTCGCGGAGGCGCGCGAGATCGATCCGGTCGAGCACGGCCGCCGCGTCGATCGCCGCCGCAGCCTCGGCGCGGGATGATCCCGAGCTCGGCCTGGGCGTGCGGCGAGCGCCCGCTCGACCTCGAGCCACGCGC
Organism: uncultured Acidobacteriota bacterium; assembly: GCA_963814395.1. Classification (GTDB taxonomy): domain Bacteria; phylum Acidobacteriota; class Vicinamibacteria; order Vicinamibacterales; family UBA2999; genus CADEFD01. Next base: position 19,657 of record CAWFCS010000004.1, on the reverse strand, counting down.
CGACGACCGACTCCTCCGAGAAGAGCTGCGTGACTTCGTCGTCGCCGAACACGTCGACGAGCGGGAGGAACACCCGTGCTCCAGCCGCTCAGCCGGCGGGGATCGACGTCAGCGCGCCGTCGATCGTGTGGACGCTGCCGGTGATGTAGGAGGCGTCGTCCGAGCAGAGGAAGACGACGAGCTTGCCGACCTCCGAGGGCATCCCGAGGCGGTGCACCGGGACGGTGTCGACGTAGAACTGCTCGTCGATCGCCCCGCGGGCGACGTCCGCGTCCCACATCGGCGTGCGCAGGACGCCGGGGGCGATCGCGTTGACGCGGATGCCGTCCGGCGCCCACTCGCCCGCGGCGACGCTCGTCATCATGATCACCGCCGCCTTGGGGGCGCAGTAGGTCATCCGGCCCGGGTTGGGCGAGAAGCCGCGGATCGACGAGATGTTCACGATCGAGCCCGACTTCTGCGGCAGCATGATCCGCCCGGCCGCGCGCATGCAGAAGAAGACGCCCGACTGCATGACCGCGATCGAGTCGTGCCAGTCCTCGTCGGTGACGTCCTGCGTGTGCGGGCCGACGCGGCTGATGCCGGCGTTGTTGACGACGATGTCGAGCCGGCCGAAGTCGCTCACGACCGCCGCGAAGGCGTCGTCGACCTGCTTGCTCACCGCCACGTCCGTCGGATAGGCGCGAGCCTCGACGCCGGCCTCGGCGAGCTCGCGCGGCCGCGACCTCGGCCGACTCCGCGTCGATCTCGACGCACGGCGATCGACGCGCCGGCCTCGGCGAGTTGCTGGGCGATGCCGCGGCCGAGACCCGTTCCCGCTCCCGTCACGATCGCAACCTGTCCGTTGAGCACACCCATCTGAGACGTCCCTCCCGTGGCCGATGTCGCGGACAGCGGCGAGTATATCCCGCTGCCTGCGGGCGGCCTCAGGCGTCCGTGCCTGCGCAGCGTCGAGCCGTCGGCGGGATCGAAGAAGTGGGCCCGCTCGACGTCGACGGCGAGCTGCAGCCGCTCTCCCGGGAGCGGGACGCGTGCGGGGGTCGAGCCGCGCGACGAACGCTCCGTCCGAGCGCCGCCTCCGTATCGCCGGACGATGATCTCGGCGCTGACGCCGTCGATCCGGAAGTAGACGAGCGTCTCCGAGCCGAGCTGCTCGGTGATCTCGACCGTGACCGGAACGGCGCGGCCGCCTCCACCGCGCGATGCGCGCGTCGGAGAAGTACTCGGGCCGGAGCCCGACGATCATCTCGCCGTCTCGCCGCCGCAGCTGCGCGGCGCACCGTCGCGGGCAGCGGCAGCGTGAAGCCGCCGAACGAGAGCGACGTGCCGTCGCTTCGGGCGCGCAGGAAGTTCATCGACGGGCTGCCGATGAACGACGCGACGAACGTGTTCGCCGGCCGGTTGTAGAGCACGTCCGGCGGATCCACCTGCTGGACGACCCCCTGGTTCGAGCACGGCGACGCGCTGGCCGAGCGTCATCGCCTCGACCTGGTCGTGGGTGACGTACAGCGTCGTCACGCCGAGGCGCTGGTGCAGCTTCACCAGCTCCGCCCGCATCTGCACGCGCAGCTTGGCGTCGAGGTTCGACAGCGGCTCGTCCATCAGGAACGACTGCGGATGCCGGACGATCGCCCGGCCCATCGCGACGCGCTGGCGCTGCCCGCCCGACAGCGCCCGCGGCTTCCGGTCGAGCAGGTCCTCGAGCCCGAGCAGCGCCGCCGCCTCGGCGATCCGCTGCTCCCGCTCGGGCTTCGGCATCCGCTGCGTCTCGAGCGGGAAGCCGATGTTGGCGCGCACCGTCATGTGCGGGTAGAGCGCGTAGTTCTGGAACACCATCGCGATGTCGCGATCGACGGGATCGAGGTCGTTGACGACGGTGTCGCCGACGAGGATCTCGCCCGACGTCGGCTGCTCGAGCCCCGCGACCATCCGCAGGGCGGTCGTCTTGCCGCAGCCCGGAAGGGCCGACGAAGATCATGAACTCGCCGTCCTCGATGCGGAGCTGGAGATCGTCGACGGCGACCGTCCCGTCCGGGAATCGCTTCGTGACGCCGCGGAACTCGATCGCCGCCACTGCTGACGTCCACTCCTGTGAGCGCGGTCGATCGCCGTCCGGGTCGAGCTCGACACCGAGGCCCGGGCCCGTCGGGAACGGCGAGGCAGCCGCGCTCGAGCACGAACGGCTCCTGCAGGATGCCGTTGACGAGCGGCGAGTCGGCGACGGAGTACTCGGACCAGGTCGGGCGGTCGAGCGTCGCGACGAACTGGAGCGACGCGGCGACGAGAACGCCGGTCGAGAAGCAGTGCGGCACGATCTCGACCGCCGACGACCGCTCGAGCAGCGCGATCTGACGGGCCACCGTGAAGCCGCCGCAACGCGCGATGTCCGGCTGCAGGACGTCGACGTGAGCCTGCTCGACGAGCGCCCGGAACGGAGCGAACGTCTCGTCGGCCTCGCCGGCGGCGATCCGCACGTCGGCGCGCGTCGGCGAGGCGCCGGTAGCCGTCGAGGTCGTCGGGCTGCAGCGCCTCCTCGAACCAGTAGAGGCGATGCTCCTCGACGCGGCGCAGCAGCTCCAGGGCGCGCTTCACCGTGTAGACCCGGCCCCCGTCGAGCATCAGGGCTCGATCCGGGCCGAGCGTCTCGCGGGCCGCGCGGACGAGCTCCTCGTCGAGCGCGAGGTCCCGGCCGAGCGGCCCCCAGCCGAGCTTGAGCGCCGTGTAGCCGGCCTCGACCGCCGCCTCGGCGATCCGCCGCACGTCGTCCGGCGTCTCCGGCATCACCTCGCTCGCGTAGACCGGGATCTCGGTCGAGGCGCCGGCCGCCGAGAAGCTCGCAGACGGGCCGGCCGGCGACCTTGCCGGCGATGTCCCAGAGGGCGATGTCGATCGCGCTGATCACGTGGAGCGCGGCGCCGCGGCGCCCGTAGTGGTCGCTCGCGTGGAACATCCGCTGCCAGAGGCGGTCGATCTGCAGCGGATCCTCGCCGATCGAGCACCTCGCGCAGCCCGCGGGCCACGCGAGTGCGACGACGGCATCTCGATGATCGTCCGCGCGAGCATCGGCGCCGTGTCGGCCTCGCCGACGCCGACGATGCCCTCGTCGGTGTGGATCCGGACGAGGAACGCATCCTGCGTCCCGTCGGCGCGGGTCGCGTCGACCTGGGCGAGGCGGAGCACGATCGGCTCGACGTCCGTGATCTTCACGATCGCCGATGCTCGTGCGCGCTGACGGAAGCGTGCATGATCTCGTGACAATATCCGGCGAGGCCGGGACGACAAGCGACAACGAGCGAGGGACCATGAGACGAGTCGAGGCGGAATCGCGCGACGAGTGTGGGCGCCCGGGCAGCGGGCGACGGAAGAATGAGCCTGCTCGAAGGGCGTGCGGCGCTCGTGACGGGCGCCGCGAACGGCATCGGCCGCGCGATCGCGGAACGGCTCGCGGCCGAGGGAGCGCAGGTTGCGGCAGTCGACGTCGAGCAGGTTCCCGACCTCGGGCCGTCCGTGCACGGGCTGGCGTGGGACCTCTCGGAGACCGGCGCGCTCGAGGAGCTGCTCGGCGCAGGCGGAGGCCGCGGTCGGGCCGCTCGACGTGCTCGTCAACAACGCAGGCGTGTTCGAGCCCGCCCTCGCCGTCGACCTGACGCTCGACTCCTATCGAGCGGGTGCTCGCCGTCAACCTGCACGCACCGGTGTTCCTCGCGAGCCGTGCGGCACGGGGAATGATCGAGCGTGGATACGGGCGCATCGTCAACATCACCTCGGTCCACGGCCGCTTCGGCGAGGAGATCGGCGCTGTCGTACGACGTGGCGAAGGGCGGGCTGGAGCAGGCGACGCGGACGCTGGCGGTCGAGCTCTCGCGCCACGGCGTGCTCGTCAACGCGGTTGCGCCGGGCTTCGTCGCGACACGCATGTCCGTCGTCGACGGCAAGGACGAGCTCGAGAGCGACTGGTTCCGCGACGTCTACGTCAAGTACGGGAAGATCCCGATCCGCCGCTACGCGATGCCGGAGGAGATCGCCGAGCACGTCGCGTGGCTCGCGCAGCGAGCGCAACACCTACATGACGGGTCAGGTGCTCACGGTCGACGGCGGGCTCACGGTGACGTTCTGATGCGGCCGCGGCGAGAGAGGGCGGTCGAGATCGCTCGAGGCGGCGGAGGCGGGATGCCTCGTCGTCGCCCACCCGTCCACCGTCACCTGGCTGACCGGGCTACGCGCCGGAGATCGAGACGGGCCCGAGCCCGTTCGCCCTCTCGGCGATCGCCGTGCTGGCTCGGGGCAGCACGCCTGTGCTCGTCGTCAGCGAGGACGAGGCGGACGCCGCCGCGGCGACGGGCTGCGAGGTCGCCGCGTACCCCGGCTTCGGGATCGGCCCGGTCGACCCGGTCGCCGGAGCAGGCGAGGCGCTCGCCGCGGTTCTCGACGGAGCGCGCGTCGCGATCGACGCGGGATACGCTCCCGGCTGCGCTCGCAGCGGGACTCGACTGGGTCGACGTCTGCGAGCGAGCTCGCGCAGGCGCGGGCCGTCAAGGATCCGGACGAGGTCGAGCTGATGCGGGCGGCGATCGCCGTGTGCGACGCGGGACAGGCGGCCGCGCGGGCGCATGCGGCGGCCGGGATCTCCGAGCTCGAGCTGTGGGCCGAGCGTGCGAGGCGCGATGGAGAGCGCCGCGGAGACCCGGCTGCCGGTGCTCGCCGACCTCGTCTCGGGCCCGCGCACTGCCGAGATCGGCGGCCCTCCGGGCATCGCGGGCCCTCGCGGACGGGCGACCTCGTCCTCTGCGACCTCGTTCCACGGGTCGCCGGCTACTGGGGCGACTCGTGCGCGACGTTCGCGGTCGGCGAGCCGAGCGCCGCCGCGCGTGAGGCCCACGCGCGTCGTCGCGCGACGTGCTCGCCGAGCTCGTCGCGGCGATCCGGCCCGGCGCCGTCGCCGCCGACCTGGACGCTCTGGCGCGCGCAGCGGCTCGAGTTCCCGCACCACACGGGCCACGGTCTCGGCACGGGCTTCCACGAGGAGCCGCGCATCGTCCCGGGCTCGACGCACGGTGCTCGAGGAAGGGATGGTCGTCGCGATCGAGCCCGGCACGTACGCCGGCGCCGGCGTGCGGCTCGAGCAGATCCTGCTCGTCACGGCCGACGGGTGCGAGGTGCTCTCCGGTCACGACCTGAGCCTCTGACGGCCGGCGGCACCGGCTTGCGCCGGGCCCGGCGAGGGAGGAAGATGGAGATCCAGAGTCCAAAGGAGGGCTAAGAGAATGCATCGCAAGCTTGGGGTCGTCGTGGCCGTCACAGTCGTGGCCGCGGCAGTGTTGGCAACAGCGGGGCTCGCCTCGCGTTCGTCGACGACGACGCGGCAGGCGCTTCCCGACGGGGCCGGTCAACCTGACGATGTGGTGGTGGGGTGAGCAGGAGGCCGCCGGCGCGAAGGGCTGGCTGGCGCAGACCGTCGCGCTCTACGAGAAGAAGCACCCGAACGTGAAGATCAAGACCGTCCTGCAGACGACGGACGGCCTCATCCCCGCGTTCAAGGCCGCCGCGGCCGCCAAGAAGGGCCCGGACATCCAGTACTTCTGGGGCGGCATCTGGTCGCTCGACGATGCCTGGCAGGGCAACACGAAGCCGGTATCCGACTACATCCCGAAGTCCGAGCTCGCCCACTACCTGAACGCGAAGGAGGACACGTACGACGGGAAGGTCTGGACGGCACCGTGGTACGTGCAGCCGTCGTTCCCCGTCCTCTACCGCAAGGACGTGCTCGCGAAGGCGGGCGTCGCGGTGCCGACGACGTGGAGCGCGCTGCTGAAGGCGTGCGACGCGCTGAACGCCAAGGGCATCACGCCGATCGCCGGCGGCGTCAAGGACGGTTGGTTCGGCGGCTGGCTGTTCTCGATCATCGGCGCCCAGGGCATCACCTCGATCAGCGACGTCCTCGACGCGACGACCGGGAAGGCGAAGTTCACCGACCCGAAGCTCGCCGCCTACTGGACGCGCCTGCAGGAGCTGCGCGACCACAAGTGCTGGAACGACGACATCAACTCGCTGGACCTCTACACCGGCCCAGGAGGCCATGGTCCAGGGCAAGGCGGCGATGACGGTCTCGGCCGGGTCGGACGTGAAGAAGTTCGTCAAGAAGGTCGGCGTCGCGAAGGTCGGCGTGATGGCGATGCCGAAGTGGGGCAACGGCCCGTACGCCGGCAAGCTCGGCTCGACCTCGCAGACGGTCGGGATCACGGCCTGGACGAAGTACCCGGAGGTCGCGGCCGACTTCATCATGTTCATGCACACCCCGGAGCGGATGGCCGCCTGGTTCAAGACGACCGGCGCGTTCCCGGCCGACGACCGGTTCAACACGAAGCTGATCACGCTGCCGCAGCAGAAGGTGCTGTTCGACCTCGTGAAGAACGGCTCTCCGTACCTGGAGAACTTCATCCCGCCGGAGCTCGACGCGAAGGCCTACTTCGCCCAGGCGCAGCTCCTGCTCGGCGGCAACACCGACGCAGCCGAAGGCGGCGGCGGCGACGGAGAAGATCGCGCAGCGGATCCGGCTCACGCAGCGGAAGCAGATGGCGAACTTCAAGACGTGGTCTGCCTCGTACCAGTAGAGCACATCGCGCAGTTGACGGTGTCGGGGGTCGAATGACCCCCGACACCGTCGCGCTCTCCCCGCCCGCGGAGACGGCGCCGGTTGCGGCCGGGCCGGTTCGAGCCGTTCCTCTGGATCGCGCCGGCCGTCGCGGTCGTCGTCTTCGTCTTCGGCTACTCGATGGTCGAGCTCGTCAAGACCTCGCTGCAGTTCGACGGCACGTGGACGACCGAGAACTTCCGCGTCACCTGGACCGACCCGACCTTCCGAACGGCGCTCGGTCACAACGCCCGGCTCCTGCTCGCGGTGCCGATCCTCGTCGCGACGTCGCTGCTGCTCTCGATCCTGCTGTTCGAAGGGCTGCGCGGCTGGCGCTTCCACCGCTGGGCGCTGTTCCTGCCCTACGTGCTCGCGATCCCGGTGATCGGCGTCGTCTTCGGGCAGCTGCTCCAGTTCAACGGGCTCCTCAACCAGCTGCTCCGGGCCGTCGGGCTCGGAGGGCTGGCGCAGGACTGGCTCGGCCAGCCGCGCTGGGCGCTCTGGACGATGACCGCCGTGATCGTCTGGCGCGAGCTCGGCTTCGGCATCATCCTCTTCCTCGCGCGGCTCCTCTCCGTCCCGTCCGACATCTTCGAGGCGGGGCGGATGGACGGCGCCCGCTTCTTCCGGCTCCACCGCCGGATCACGATCCCGCAGCTCTCCGGCGTGATCGTCTTCTACGTCGTGGTCGAGGCGATCACGATGGTCTCCTGGGTCTTCAACTACGTCTACGTGATGACGAACGGCCAGGGAGGCCCGGGCGACGCGACCCAGGTGACGGAGCTCTACATCTACCAGACCGCCTTCCAGTACCAGTCGCCCGAGATCGCGTCGGCCGCGGCGGCGACCCTCTTCGCCGTCACGCTCGTCTTCATCGTCGCGTTCTTCCGCATCCAGCGCCGCTCGGGGATCGGTCTCGATGAGTAGGCGCCTCGCCGCGACGGTCTCCAAGCACGGGCTCCTGATCCTGGCGAGCCTGATCGCGCTCTTCCCCGTCTACGTGATGATCACGGCCGCGTTCAAGACGCAGTCGAGCTTCCTCGCGCATCCCTGGGCCCCGATCGCCGATCCGACGCTCGCGGGCTTCCGCACGGCGCTCAACGACCAGTTCCCGCGCTGGCTCGGCAACACGGTGCTCCTCTCGTTCGCCGCGGTGGCCGTGACGCTGCTCGTCGCGGCGCTCGCCGCCTGGGGGTTCGCGCGCTGGTCGTTCCGCGGGCGCGACGCCGTGCTCGGCGTCCTCGTCGCGCTGATGGTGGTGCCGCCCGTCGTCCTGCTCGTGCCGCTGTTCGTGTTCGGCGTGCGACATCGGGCAGATCTCGACGTTCCGGCTCGTGATCCTGATCTACGTCGGGCTGATGCTGCCGTTCTCGGTCTACATGCTGACGAACTTCTTCCGCACGATCCCGGCGAGCATGATCGAGGCGGCGGTGATCGACGGAGCCTCGTCCTGGCGCGTGTTCCGGCGCATCGTGCTGCCGCTCTCGGCCGCACCCCTCGTCACGCTCGCGGTCGTCAACCTGCTCTGGGTCTGGAACGAGCTGCTGATCGCCCTCGTCTTCCTGCAGGACGACTCGAAGAAGACGCTGATGGTCGGGATCACCGGGTTCCAGAGCCGCTACAGCCTCGACGTGCCGGCGATCATGGCCGGGCTGACGCTCGCGACGCTGCCGATCGTCACCGTCTACATCTTCGGCCAGCGCTACTTCGTGCGCGGCCTCGTCGTCGGGAGCGCTGAAGGGCGAGTGAGCACGCGACGCCGATCGTCGACACGACGCTCGTGCACGAGGGCGTCCCCGGGCTCGCGCTCGAGGGCGACCGCCTCCGGCTGACGCTCTTCCCCGAGGCCGGCGCGAAGATCCTCGACCTCGTGCACCGGCCGACGGGCGTCAACCTGCTGTGGCAGAACCCGCGGGTGCCGCTGCGCCGAACGTATCCCGGCGCGGCGTTCGACGACGTCTGGTGCGGCGGCTGGGACGAGCTCTTCCCCACCGACCCGCCGTGCGAGCTGGACGGCAACACGTTCCACGACCACGGCGACCTCTGGCACGGGCCCGTGGGACTGGTCGATCGAGGAAGACGACGGCGAGACGGCGACCGTCGCCCTGCAGGCGCTTCACGGTCGCGCTGCCGTGCCTGATGGAGAAGTGGGTGACGCTGCGGCCGCGACGGCCTCGACGTGCGCTTCCGCCACCGGCTCACGAACCTCGGCACGCAGCCGGTGCCGTTCGCCTGGAGCCTGCACGTCGCCCACGCGATCGGGCCCGACTCGCGGATCCATCTGCCGGTCGAGGCGGTCGCCGCGGTTCCCGCGCAGCCGGGGCGCTTCGGCGGGACGCCGATGCCGCTGCGGTGGCCGCTGCACGGCGACCTCGACCTGGCCGCCGTGCTCCCCGCCGAAGCCGGGACTGACGGAGTGGCTCTACACCGTCGGCCCGAGCGAGGGCTGGTGCGCCGTCACGCACCCCTCGCGGTCGGTCGGCCTCGCGGCTCGAGTTCGACCCGGAGCTGTTCCGAACGACGTGGCTCTGGGGTGTGTACGGCGGCTGGCGCGGCCACTACGTCCTCCTGACCGAGCCGTCGCACGAGCCCGCCCGGCGGCCTCGCGCAGAACGTCGCCGACGGCACCGCTGCCTGGCTCGAGGCCGGCGCGGCGATCGAGACCGCCGTCACGGCGACGGTCGTCGAGGCGGTGACGGCATCTGCCGGTGACCTCCGGCCGGGCCCACCCGCCTGACCGGCTGGGCGCACGTACACACTGCTGCAAGAATTCGTGTTCACAGACAGGGCACCCGATATCGAGGAGGATACGTTGGCAGGCAAGGATGACTTCAGCAAGGACGAGTGGGAAGAGCTTCAGAGAGGCGTCACGGGGGCCGGCATGCTCGTCTCCGTCTCCCATCGCGACTTCACGGACAGCTTCGGCGAGGCAAGCGCGCTCGCGAAGGATCTCGGCGCCCATGGCGAGAGCGAAAGCCAGCTCGTTCGTGAGCTTGCGCAGACCCACGGCACCGGGTTCGGCTTCACCGCGTCACCGAGCGAGGTCGAGGAAGGGACCTTGGAGCACTGTGGCCTCGGTAAACTGCTCTCAGAGAAGGCCCCTGACGAGCTCGATGCGTATCGTGCTTTCGTGCTCGACGTTGCGAACGCGGTTGCAGGAGCCAAGGCTGGAGTCCAGCCGGAAGAGACAGCAGCGATCGAGACGATCACGGCTGCCCTCGCGTCTGGGTAGCACGCCTCAGCGCCCGCTTTCAGCTCGCTCCGGATCTCGACTGCCCACGCGATACTCTCGCTCCGTGAGCCCTGGTCCACCTCCTCCTCCCGTCGCCGACCTCGACTGGTCGCCCGCGCGCGCGAGCCCTTCGGGGCGCGCGTGCTCGAGCTCTACGCGTCGCTGCTCGCCGACCTGCCGGATGCACCGACGAGCCCGCAACTGACGACGGCAGGCGTCCGCACGGCGGTCGCGCTGGATGTGCCCGAGGAGCCACTCGAGGAGGACGCGCTGATCGAGCACCTGCAGGCGATCCTCGACAGCTCCGTGCGCCCGGGGAGCGGGGGCTTCCTCGCGTGGATCTCCGGTGGGGGAACGGTGCCGGGCGCGATCGCCGACCTGCTCGCCTCGGGCCTCAACGCGAACCCCGGCGGCTGGGCTCTCGCCGCGGGCCCGACCGAAGTCGAGGCGCAGCTGATCGGCTGACTCTGCGAACCGCTTCGGGCTCCAGCGGATCCGGCGGCAACCTCGTCAACGGTGGGTCGCTCGCCAACCTCACCGCCCTGAAGCTGGCACGCGATCGTGCGAGCACAGACGTGCGGACCGCAGGTGTCGGCGGACAGCGGCTGGCGATCTACGCGTCGGAGGAGAGCCATTTCACGATCGATCGCGCGGCCGACGTGCTCGGCCTTGGCGAATCGGCCGTCCGCAAGGTGGCGATCGATGGGCAGTTGCGGATGCGCGTTGACGACCTCGAGCGGCTGATCGCGGAGGACATCGCAGCGGGCGTGACACCTGCAGCGATCGTCGGGACCGCGGGTACGACCGGCACCGGTTCGATAGATCCGCTGGTCGAGATCGCCGCAATCGCCGAGCGGGTCGAAGCCTGGTTCCACGTCGATGCTGCGTACGGCGGCGCCGTCGCGCTCTCCGATGACCTCCGCCCACTCCTGCACGGCATCGAGCGGGCGGACTCGATCACCTTCGACACCCACAAGTGGGTGTACGCGCCGCTCGTCGCCACCGCGCTCCTCGTCCGTGACCCGGCGACACTGCTCGGCTCGTTCAGTGCACGCGCGGCGTACGTCGTGCAGGACCGCGAAGTGACCCGCGAGATCGGCGAGCGCATGCATGCGACCGGTGTCGTCGCATGATGCCCTTCCCAGATCAGCGAGGGGGTGGCGCCATCCCGAGCACTTCTCGCCCTTCCGCTCAGACCGGTTCTGTCGCGATCACCCAGATCGAACCATCGCCACAGTCGACCCGCCTCGCTTCGCCACCCGGGTCGGTGAGTCGCGTCTGCAGGACGACGACATCCTCGCCATCGATCTCGCCGCGAGGCGCTCGCAGGCCGGACATGCCGAACGTGAGGCGCCACGCCCGCACCTGATTGTGGATTGCGCGAGCGGTGTGCGACCAGTCGATGCGGACATAATCGTCATCCTCGAAATGCCCGGCCCAGGTGGCTCCGTCGTCGGACTGCGGATCGCCTGGGTCGCCGGCCATCACTCGCTCGAGCGCTTCGGGAGGAGACCCATCCCGAGCGCCTGAAGCCTCGGCGCGAACTCATCGATGTTGACGTCGTCGTCGAGGACCGGGATCGATCCCTGTGCGAGAAGGTTGCCCGTATCGAGCTCGGCGTCCATGTAGTGCCACGTCATCCCCCACACCGGGTCGTCCTCTCTCACCGTCCAGGCAAACGGAATCGGCCCTCGATGACGCGGCAAGAGCGCCGGATGCTGATTCACGGAGGCGAGTCGCGGCACGTCGAGGGCGGCCTGGGGGATCTTCCACGGGAAGCCCGCGCACAACATCAGATCGGGCTCGTAGGCGCGGAGGAGCAGCTCGATCGCGTGCTTGTCGCGTGCGAAGAGGAGGTCGAGGCCGGCCGGTGCGGTGGCATCCGTCAACACGAGGTGCGGTGGCATCTCCGAGCCGTCGTCCCTTCGCGGCCCCAGGATCGCGACCGGCTCGTGACCGAGCTCGCGCAACGTGCCGACGAGCGCATGGGCGAGTGGCGCGATCGAGCAGATGGCGACGACGCGAAGGCTCTCGGGCATGAGACGATTCTACGACGCGCGTATTGGGCGGAGCGACGGAGCGACTCATCGCACCGATCAAGATGCTCAGGCGATCGACCGCTCCCAACGTGAGACGGAATACGGTGCTCCCGGACGCGCTCCCACGGCCAGGATCGCGGTGCCGTCCGCTGTTGCGACTGCCGAGCGGCGAAGCGCCGGGTCGCGCACGAAGACGAGGGTACCCGCCGGCGCGTCGACCTCCTCGCCGCCGATCGTGAACACCGCATGGCCGCTCGTCACGGCAAACAACTCCTCGTGCCCCTCGGTGCCGTAGTCGCTGTCTGCGCGTTCGTCGTGCTCGGTGATCACGCGCCACCCGCGTTGCCGGTGGCGCCGTTCACGCCGAACGCCTGGATGTCGAAGTGGCGACGGACGAGGTGGAATGCGGCAGCACCGCTGCCGTCGGGCGGGCCGGAGTCGGTGACGACGTCGGCGAGGCTGACGGCGGAAAAGGGTGCTGTTGTCGGATCGCTCATGGATGGCAGTCTGACAGATCAGTTCGCGAGAGGGGACGATCAGGGAGAACGCGTAGCGCAATCGGTGTCGCCCCGGATGCCTCACGCTCGCCTGCGAACGTCCTCGCCAGATGGCGGAGCTCCGCGAGATCACGATCCATGACTCGACCGCAAACCCCGCACCGCTCGGGCTGATGGGCTTCGGCCTGACGACGATCCTCCTCAACATCCACAACGCCGGCTACTACGAGCTCAGCTCGATGATTCTCGCGATGGGGATCTTCTACGGCGGCCTGGCGCAGGTGATCGCGGGGACGATCGACTTTCGCAAGGGCAACGAGTTCGGTGCGACGGCCTTCTGTTCGTACGGACTGTTCTGGTTCTCGCTCGTCGCCCTGATCGTGTTTCCCGGCTGGGGCATGGGAGACGAGCCTCGGATCGCGCGATGGGCTGGTACCTGATCTCGTGGGGCCTCTTCACAGCGATCATGTTCGTCGGGTCGCTGCGCACGACGCGGGCACTGCAGGCCGTCTTTGCCGCCCTGACGATCCTCTTCGTCCTCCTCGCAGTCCGCGACTGGACGGGGAGCGACACCATCGGCGAGATCGCCGGCTGGGAGGGCATCGTCACGGGACTGCTCGCGGTCTACACCGCCACCGCGCAAATCTGGAACGACCAGTACGGCAGGACGATCCTCCCGCTCGGCCCTACCCGCGGGTAGACCGCGTGCCTGCGACGCCCCGCTAGGAAACGCCTCGTGTCACGAAGTGGAGGCCGTCGAGCCTCGAGCGAGAACCCGGGGGCCGGGCCGACTGCGACGTCGAGGAGCAGCTCGGGTCGGTTCCAGCGCTTGTCTTGATCGACATCGATGAAGAACGAGGCGCCGCCGACGTCGCCGAGCCGAAGGTCGTTGGGCCCGAGCAGCAGTTCGCCGGCACGGAGGCACATCGGCGAGCTGCCGTCGCAGCAGCCCTCCGACTGGAAGAACATCAGCTTTCCGTGCGCGGCAGTCAGGCGCTCGATCGCGGCGAGCGCCGCGTCTGTGGCGATGATCTTCCGGTCACGTCTCGACACCTCCTAGAAGAACCCGAGCGGGTTCGGGTCGTAGCTGACGAGCAGGCACTTGGTCTGCGTGTAGTGGTCGAGCATCATCTTGTGGTTCTCGCGCCCGACGCCCGAGCCCTTGTAGCCGCCGAACGCGGCATGGGCGGGATAGAGGTGGTAGCAGTTCGTCCACACGCGCCCGGCCTTGATGCCACGCCCCATGCGGAACGCCTTGCTCGTGTCCCGCGTCCACACGCCGGCGCCGAGGCCGTAGAGCGTGTCGTTCGCGATCTCGAGCGCCTCCGCCTCGTCCTTGAACGTCGTCACGGCGAGCACCGGCCCGAAGATCTCCTCCTGGAAGACCCGCATGTTGTTGTGGCCCTTGAGGACGGTCGGCTTGTAGTAGTAGCCGCCCTCGAGCTCACCTTCGAGGAGGTTGCGCTCGCCGCCGATCAGGAGCTCTGCGCCCTCGTCGAGACCGATCTGGACGTAGCTCTCGATCTTCTCGAGCTGTGCGACCGAGACCTGCGGGCCGATCTGCGTCGTCGATGTCGAGCGGGTGGCCCTGGCGGATCATCGCGATCCGCTCCAGGCAGCGCTCCATGAAGGGCGTCGTAGATCGACTCCTCGATCAACGCCCGCGGGGCACGTGCACACCTCGCCCTTGTTGAACGCGTAGAGGACGAGCCCCTCGATCGCCTTGTCGAGGAACGCGTCGTCCTCCGCCATCACGTCGGCGAAGAAGATGTTCGGCGACTTGCCGCCCAGCTCCGTCGTCGAGGGAATGATGTTCTGGGCTGCGTACTGCATGATCAGGCGGCCCGTCACCGTCTCCCCCGTGAACGCGATCTTCGCGATCCGCTTGCTCGTCGCGAGCGCCATCCCGATCTCCGCTCCCGGCCCGTTGACGATGTTGAGCACGCCGGGAGGGACGATCTCTTCGATCAGCTCGGCCAGCTTCAGGATCGACCAGGGCGTCGGACTCGCTGGCTTGATCCGCGCGAGCGCGCAAGGAAAAGACGCGTTCCGGGTGTTCGTGGAGGGCCTGTGGCCCGAGGCGCAGGCCAAGGGCGTATCGCGCGCGACGTTCGACAAGGCGTTCGCGGGCGTGGAGGCGGACCTGTCGCTGCCCGATCTGGTGCTGCCCGGCAAGACCGAGCGCGACGTGAAGGGGCAGGCCGAGTTCACCAAGACGCCGGCCGAGTACCTCAACGCAGCCTATCTTGCCAAGCTCGCCGAGCAGGGCAAGGCGCTGCTCGCGAAGCACGCCGCGGCGCTGGCCAAGATCGAGCGCGAGATCGGCGTGCAGCGCCAGTTCGTGCTGGCCATCTGGGGCCGCGAGACGGCCTTCGGCACCTACCGCGCGCCGCACTATGCGATCCAGGTGCTCGCGACGCAGGCCTACCTGGGCCGGCGCAAGGAGCTGTTCCGCAACGAGCTGATGCATGCGCTGAAGATGCTGCAGGACGGCGTGCGTCACCCGCGAGACCATGAAGGCGTCGTGGGCCGGCGCCATGGGCCTCACGCAGTTCATGCCGTCGCGAATACTACGACGCTCGCCTACGATCTCGACGGCGACGGCCGCAAGGACATCTGGAACTCGGTGCCGGATGCGCTGGCCTCGACCGCCAACCAGCTGCGCGCATAACGGCTGGGTGCGCGGGCAGCCGTGGGGCTACGAGGTGCGCCTGCCGCCGGCATGACGTGCCAGCTGGAAGGGCCGCCGACAGGCGCGCACGGTGCGCGAGTGGACCAAGCTCGGGGTCGTGCGCACGCGCGGCAGGCATTTCCAGCCGACGTCGCTCGACGCACAGGCCTTCGTGCTGACCCCGGGCGGCGCCTACGGGCCAGCGTTCCTGGCGCTCGAGAACTTCATGGTCTCAAGCGCTACAACATGTCGGACCTCTACGCGCTTTTTCGTCGGCAACCTGGCCGACCGCATCGCCGGCGGCGGCGACTTCGACGCGGCCTGGGGCGACGTGCGCCAGCTCTCCGGCGCGCGGCATCGACGGAGATCCAGAAGCGCCTGCAAGGCGCGCGGCTATGCCATCGACAAGTTCGACGGCAAGGCCGGCATGAACACGCGCGCGCTGATCGGCGCCTACCAGGAAGCCAACGGACTGAAGGTCGACTGCTGGCCGTCGGAGGCGTTGCTGAGCCATCTGCGCGGCACAGCGGCGGCCGAGAAGGCCGAGCCTGCCAGCAAGAGTTCGCTTGGGAACCCGCTGAACCATGCCGACGGCTTGTCGCGCCCGCCGAAGTAGCGCATCTTGCCCGGCGATTGCCGCGAGTCGGAACCATTGTGCCAACTCTGCTGGATCATGACTGAAATGCGCGCTCGTGCTGCTATCCTTTTCGTGCTGGTTGCGCTCATGGCGCTGCCCGCAACGCTAGCGAGAGCGCAGGAAGATCCTGGGGGGACCAACTACATCACCCCTTATCCCGAAGGCGACATCTACAAGCTGCAGGCCTATGGCGACGTTTACGCCGAGGGGCTGCTGGCTCGCCTGGTCGAGGCCCTGGCGGACGACACCCGCGTACAAGTTCAGCGCAAGCATCGGCTGCTTGGGGGACTGATCCGTCCTGACCTCGAGGATGAGCTGCGCCTGGAAGAAGCCAGCAAGGATACCGTGCACATCGCCGTCGTGATGATCGGCGCCTACGATCGCTTCAACATTCGCGGCACCCCGCGTGACCGCTTCATCCTGGGCAGCGAGGAATGGCGGCAGGAGTACGGCCGCCGCGCTGACCGGGTGATGAAGACATTGAAAAAGCGCGGAGCCGCCGTCTACTGGGTCGGGCAACCGATCATGCGCCGCCCGGACGTCAATGAGCAGGCGCAGACGATGAACGACATCGTGCGCGAGAAAGCCTATCTGAACGGCATCAAGTATATCGACATCACTGCGCAGTTCGCCGACGAGGCCGGTAACTATTCCGCGTACGGGCCGGATGTTGCCGGCAAGCAGGCGCTCGTGCGCGACGCCGACGGCGTGTTGTTCACCTGGGCCGGATACCGCAAGCTGGCGCACTTCGTGGACCGCGAGATCAGGCGCGACCTGACACAGGCGAGGAACGACCGATCCATTCCGTTGGCGGGCGCCGAAGTGGAGCAGAAGCGCATAGCCGTGCAGCGGCCCCGGCCGGAGGCCGATACAGGGTGGAAGGGGACAGTGGCACCCAGCAAGGAAGTGAAATCAGCCGGTGCACCCAAGGTGGACGCCAATGCGCCGGCGCAGCAACAGACGGTTCCTGTACTCGACGCGCTCGGCGAGCAAAAAGCTGACAACAGCCGCATATCGCTGAAAACAATTTCGCCAACCGGCCGCGAGGAGACCATCACAATCGAGCTACCCAGGCCCGCAATCCCGGCAGCCGTGGTCCAGCTCATCACGCGCAAGGATACCGGCGAACGCGCCTCGCAAATGGGTGACGTCCTGGCAGACGATATCGGAGACGGCGTGGTGGTGTTGAGTTCGGTCACAGCTGCCGCGACCGGCCCAGGCGGCGGCGCACGCAGGGTTTCTCCGGGCCAGCCCTACTATCAGGTCTGGATCAAGGGTGAGCGCCTGCCGCCGCGCCCTGGGCGCGCAGACGATTTCATGTGGCCGCGCGTCGATCCGGAACTCGTGGTCGCGCCGCCACCCCCCCTGCGGCCCGTGCGCCCGCCCTCCAAAGTCCCGCCGCGGAGTTGAAGGCTTCGCCAGCTCAGAGCATTTCGGTCGGTGCTGCGGGCCGGCGCCGGCCCCGCTCGATCCTGCTGCGCTGGCCTATCGTGGCGGACAGGCTATCGACCTTGCGCAACGCCGCCTGGAAGGCGTCACGGATAGCGAGCGGCAGGTCCTCACTGGCGTGACTGCCTTGGCGTTCATGGCTCACGACGACCATCGCCCGGCGCGGTACTCCGATCTCGATCTTGATCTGGTAAACCTTTGGCTTCTCAGCCGTACGCTGCGGCACTTCGATTGCCACGCGGCAGCTGGTCATGCGGGTAAAATGCTTGGCGAGTTTGGCGACCTTGTCGCGCACCCTCCGTTCGACCGTGGCTTTTCTCGATCCCATGAAAACGTACGTCGACCGCTACGCTCATGTGGTCTGCCCTTTCCGTTGTGAAATGAGGCCCCCTCGGGACACGTGGTGCTCGCGAGGCGACATCAAGGCGCGTCGTGCGCCTCGGGCTCGCATGCAGGTTGGGACGGGGTGGGGTGGGGCGTCAAGTGTCGAGGGCAGACCCGCAGATGGATTGGAGCGAACGGCTGTTGTTGCGGGGCGCACCGGAAATACCGGGCTCCTCGGAGCCGTGCCGAGGCGGTTACGGTCGGGTCGGGCGACAAGGCTCGAGCTCGAAACTTTTCGCATCCGGCATGCGCGGTCCTTGACAACCACCTCGGCGTCTCGCGTGATGATCCGAGGCGAACGCCGAGGGAGATCGCCATGCTTACGCGCCGCAAAACTCTGCTTGGACTGGGTGGACTCGGATTGGCGCCGACTGCCGCGCGCGGCGTCCGCTCAACAGGGCCGCAATGTCCGCCTTGTCGTTCCCGCTGCGCCCGGCGGCAACATCGATGTCATCGGCCGGCTCTATCGCGGACCGCCTCAAGGACACGCTCGGCCAGACCTGGGTGGTTGAGAACCGCGCAGGCGCCAACAACACGCTGGGCGCCGCCGAAGTGGCGCGCGCCGCGCCCGATGGCGCGACGCTTCTGACCAATGCCGACATCCATCTCATGGCCAAGCACGTCATGCGACAGGTGCCTTATGACCCCATCGCAGACTTCTCGCCGATTTCGCGGCTCGCCACCTCCCCGATGGTGTTCGTCGGCCACCCCGGCAAGACCCCCGCCGACCTCAAGGCTCTCGCTGCCGAGATGAAGGCCGCCCCCGACAAGCACACCTACTCGAACTCGGGGCTCGGCTCGATGGGGCACCTCGCCAGCGCGAGTTTCAACAACCGCATCGGCGTCAAGGCGGTCGTCGTCACCTACCGCGGCACGGCGCCGGCCCTCACAGACGTCATCGGCGGACAGACGACGCTCATGGTCGCCCCGCTCGGCAGCGCCTTGCAACAGGTCCAGGCCGGCAGCCTGCGCGCCTTCGCGGTCATGTCCGAGCAGCGCGCGCCGCAGCTGCCGGCCGTGCCGACCGTCGCCGAGGCAGGGTTCGCCGGGACTGAACTTCATGCTCTGGTACGCCCTGTGGGGCCCGAAGGGCATGCCGGCCGACCTGGTGACGCAGCTCAATGCCGCGGTGCAGGCAGCCTCGAAGCATCCCGAGCTCGTCCAGAAGCTGACGGCGCTCGGCGCTGAGCCGGTGACCGAGACGGCTGCCGCCTTCGCAAGCTTCCTCGCCGCGGAATTGACCCGCAGCGCCGAGATCGCCAAAGTCGCCGGCATCACGCCACCGGAAAATTGAGAACCCTCCATGACCGCCGATCCCACCCTGATCGCGATCTCGTTGCGGCCAATCACATCCTCTATGACCACGGCGTCGTCGACGCATTCGGCCATGTCAGCGTCCGCCACGACAAGCGGCCCGACCGCTTCCTGCTGGCGCGCAACATGGCGCCCGGCAACGTGACGGCCAGCGACATCCTCGAATTCCATCTCGACGGCTCGCCCGTCGATCCGAAGGGGCCGCGGCCCTATCTCGAGCGGTTCATTCACAGCGAGATCTACGCTGCGCGGCCCGATGTCATGGCGGTCGTGCACAGCCATTCGCATTCGATCGTGCCGCTTTCCATCTCGGCGCAACATCGGTTGCGCGCGGTGTTGCACATGGCCGGTTTCATCGGCACCGAAGCCCCGCTGTTCGAGATCCGCGACGCGGGCGGACTCGCAACCGACCTGCTGATCCGCTCGCCGGAACTCGGTCGCGCGCTGGCCAACTCGCTGGCCGACAGCAACATCGTCGTCATGCGCGGCCACGGCTCGACCGTGACCGCTCCGTCGCTACCTCTCGTCGTCTTTCGTGCCGTCTATGCCGAGCTGAACGCGCGCTACCAGTCCGAGGCCATGCGCCATGGTCCGATAACCGCTCTCACCGCCGGAGGAGGCTGCCGCCTGCGTCGCCTCGATCGAAGGTCAGGTGCATCGGCCGTGGGATCTGTGGACCCGAGAAGCCGCCGAGCGCCGCCGTGTGCGCGGCGAGCCGCGCGGCTGAGGGGCGTGGGCGGGCCGGACAGCCGATCTGTCTTGAGCACCCGACCTAGCGCGGCAGGTCGGATTTGCCCATGAGG
>CAWFCS010000003.1:0-224114 GCA_963814395.1 uncultured Acidobacteriota bacterium | reverse complement strand
CCGTAGTCGAAGAAGCCGTGGCCGGCGCCGTCGTAGCGGTGGAACTCGTAGACCTTGCCGAGCTGCTTGAGCTCCGCCTCGGTCCGGTTGACCTGCTCGGCGGTCGGGTTCCCGTCGTCGTTGCCGAAGATGCCGAGCAGCGGGCAGGTCGAGCTTCGCGGTCAGGTCGATCGGCGCGACCGGGCGCTTCGGCGTTGAGCTGCTTCGGATCGTCGACGATCACGCCGCCGCCCCAGCAGTCGACCGCGGCATCGATGCCGGGCATCGTGCAGGCCGCGAGATAGGTGTGGCGGCCGCCGGAGCAGAAGCCGATCACGCCGACCTTGCCGTTGGCATCGGGCAGCGCGCGCAGGTACGCCATCGCAGCCCGCGACGTCGCCCATGACCTGGGCGTCGGTAAGCGCCGCCGGCCGGCGCGCGCGCGCGCCGCGACGTCGTCCGGCTCGCCGGGGCCGAAGCGGACGAACAGGTTGGGCGCGATCGCAGCGATAGCCGTGGTGGGCGAACTTGCGCACCACCTCGGTGATCCATTCGTCCCAGCCGGGCATGTGATGGATGACGACGACGCCGGGAACGGGCCCCGCCTTCAGCGGGCGGGAAAAATACGCTTCGCTCTGGAAACCGTCGTGTCCGCGGAACGAAATCGTTTCGCCGTGCAGGGCTCGATACGACATTGCACTCCTCGAATGATCCACGCGCGCAATATAGCATGCGGCTCCCGGGGCCGCTCAACCGGGGCGGCGCCGCGTCGGACGAATTTTGAGGTGCCAAGCGCGGCTACTCGGCGCACCGGTGCAGCGTCGCATCCGAGGTGTGGTCCTGGTCCTCGAAGTCGAGCGTCTTGTCGTCGCGGATCGTGAAGGTGACGTCGCCGAGGATTAGTTGGTCGCCCGGCACCTTGCACTCGAGATGCGCGGAGATCGCCTTGCCGACGCGTTTGCGGCTCAGGATGTGGCAGGAGCCCATCGGGAACTCGATCCGCCTTTGCGTGATCGTCACCAGCAGATCGGGGCGATGCGAGCCGTTGCCGGTGCATGCGATATCGCGCATGTAGGTTCCGACGATCGGGAAATCGTCTTCGGCAAGAACCGGCTGGTTAACGAGCAACAGACCTGCGAGGGCCAGTGTGCCGCGGACCATCCTGATCACGAGCAAGCTCCCAGAACTCTTCGCGTCCCTAGTGCCAGTTGGCGGCACTAGCGTGAGTTCAGCGAATGGGAGGCATCCGGCCAACCTGCGATCGGGTCAGCGATTGTAGAAGCTGTGACGGATGACGTCGACGCGGGACCATCCCAACTGCCGGCCATGCGCGTTCTGGGCGAGGGCGGCCCGACAATCCACCAGGCCGCTATCGCGGATCTGCCAGGTGGCGTTGTCGATCAGCTTCTTGCGGCAGGTGTTGCCAAGGATCGGCACGAAGATGATGGACCCGGTGGCCAGATCGTCGTCCCCATGAGCGTATCCAGGACCGTTGGCGGCGATACGGAAGCCGGTCGAGGGGGCGTACCGGATCACGGTACCAAGGCCGATGGTGGCAGCAGTTCCGAACAAGAGGCAAATAGCCAGGGCCCGCCGGTTGTCACGGCGGAACCATCTGCGCGATCTCGTGCTCCTCGACTTGCGGTCCGTGGGCATGGATTCCGCCGACGTTGTGGATTTCGAGCAGAGGAAGCCTAGCCGGCAAAGGTTAAGGGGCCGATCACGAGCGATCACGTTTTGCCGAAAAAGCCGCCCCGCCTCTGGGCAGCGCCGCGCGCCCTGTGCTAGGCGCCAATCATGACACCGTCGTTCGCACTCTGGCGTGACCGCCGCGGCCGCATATCGCACTTGCGGATCGCGGCGCTGGCCTTTCTGGCGCTGCCGGTTTCGCTTGCGGCCCACGCCTTCCTCACGGCCGGTCTCGGCGCGCGGCCGATCAACGACCTGATCCACCGCACCGGCTACTGGGCGCTGGTGTTCCTGATGGTGACCTTGGCGGTGACGCCGCTGGCCCGGGCCGGCCGCCTCAACGGCTTGCTCGACGTCCGGCGCATGCTCGGGGTCGGCGCCTGCGTCTACGCCGCGACCCATATCATGCTGTTTGTCGCCGACCAGATGTTCGACCTCTTGAAGGTCGCGACCGAAATCGTGCTGCGGCTCTATCTCACGATCGGGTTCATTGCGCTCCGGGCCTCGTCGCGCTGGCGGTGACGTCGACCGACGCCATGGTGCGCCGGTTGGGAAGCCGGCGCTGGCAGCGCCTGCATCAGTTCGTCTACGGGATCGCGCTGCTCGCGCTGATCCATTTCTTCCAGCAGACCAAGGCCGACGTCTGGGTCCCGACCTTCGCCGCCGGCCTGTTCGTCTGGCTGATGGGCTACCGGCTGATGATGCGCTGGCGGAGGAAAGCGCCCGTCCGCCCTCGCACTCCTGGTGCTCGCGGTCGTTGCGTCCGCGCTGGTGTTTGCCTCAGAGGCGATTGGCATCGGCCTCTACTACAAGGTGTCGCCACTCCTGGTGCTGCAATCGACGTTGAATTCGATCTCGACATGATCCGGCCGGGCTGGCTGGTTTTTGGTCGCCGGCTTGTGCGTGGTCATTCTTCAACTCGTGCAGGCATGGCGGCAGAAGTCCGGCCCGCGCCAGCGGCAAAGCCCGCTCCGGCGCGGGCGGCCCAGGTCGAAGAAGTGGCGTAGCCCAACGTTCGGAACATCGTCGCTTCATCATTTTGGACAAACAGACGCCATACAGCACCGGCAGCCTGTGGATAGGTCGGCCGCTTGCGCGCAGCGGCTGCGCGGCTGTGGCATGGTGCCGCGCTGCGATCATCCGGGAGGACGTCCATGAAAGCCGACGAAGCCGCCGAACTCATGGACCGAGATCGGGAAACGGACCAGTTCAAGACGCGCGCTGCGGTCGTCATTGCGTTCTTTGCGATGTGCCTGGCGATCACCGGTCTCGGTGGTCACAACGCGGCCAAGGAAGCATTCAACAACAACATCCTGGCCTCCAACTTTTACAGTTTCTTCCAGGCCAAGAACATTCGTCAGACCGTCCTATCAGCTCGCCGCCGATGAATTGGAGATGACCTCGCTCAACAATCCCGCACTGCCCGCCGAAACCAGGAAGGCGATGCAGGAAAAGGTGAACGCCTACAAGAAAACCGTTGCACGCTATGAATCCGAGCCGGACACCCGCGAAGGCAAGAAGGAATTGATCGAGCGGGCGCGAGCGCATGAGGAGCTCGCGATCGCGCGCTCAAGCAGGATCCGTATTTCGACTATGGCGAGGCGCTGCTTCAGATCGCCATCGTGCTGATCTCAGTCGCGATCGTCGCCAATCTGGTCTGGCTGTCGTATCTCGGCGGCGCGCTCGGCCTTGTCGGAATGCTGTTTAGCATCAACGGCTTTCTGTTGCTGGTGGAGGTACCGGTCCTGTCGTGACCGGCGCCGTTCCGGCGCAGCGCGTCATTGCTCGACCTTGATGCCGGTCTGCTTGATGATGTCGAGATAGCGCGCGGCGTCGGTCCGGATGCGGTCGACGAACGCCTTCTGGCTGATGCCCGATGCTTCGGTGCCGAGCGCGTTGAGGCGCTTGCGGACCGCCTCATCCTTGAGGATGCGCGACACTTCCTGGTCCAGCCGGTCGACGATCGCCTGCGGCGTACCGGCCGGCGCGAACAGCGCGACCCAGAGCGCGGCATCGACCGCAAGGCCTTGCTCGGCGAGCGTCGGCCATGCCGGCGGCGCGAACGCCGGCCGCTGCTTGGTCATCAGGGCCAGCACCTTGACCTTGCCGGCATCGATCAGCGACTGCGCCGAGGACGGCGTCACCGCGCCGATCGGAACGTCGCCGGCCGCGACGCGCGGTCGCGGCCGGCACGCCGCCGCGATAAGGCACGTGCAGCAACTTCAGCTGGCCTCGATCGCGAGCCACTCCACCGCGAGCTGATTGATGGTGCCGTTGCCGGGCGACGAATAGGCGATCTTGCCGGGATTTGCCTTGGCCTGCGCGATCAGTTCCTTGACCGATCCGATGTGCCCGCGGCATGCGCGCCCAGCAGCAGCGGCGCGGTCGCAACCTGCGTGATCGGGATCAGGTCCTTGTACGGGTCGAAATTGCACCTTCGGCATCAGCGTCGGCGTGGTGATGAAATCGCCGGTGGTGAACAGCAGCGTGTAGCCGTCGGGCGTGGCCTTGGTCGCCGCGTCGACGCCGAGCGTGCCGCTCGCGCCGGTGCGGTTCTCGATCACGATGGTCTGGCCGAGCGCCTCGCCGAGCCGCTGCCCGACCAGCCGCGCGGTGACGTCGGCGACGCCGCCGGCGGGGAACGGCACGATGAAGCGGATCGGCCGCGTCGGATAGGTTTGTGCCTGGGCCAGAGCGGCACCGGAGCCCAGCGCCAGAATGACAAGGGCGGAGCCCAGCATTCGCCTCGTGATTTCAGGTTTCATGGTTCTCACGTCCCCAATTTGCCCGGCTTGCCAGCGTAGAAGCGTAGCGTGGATGCGTCGGGCACTCCAACAGAAGCGGGGCCGATGAATTAGCTGTTCCCTTTTTGTTCCGACCTGTCTATGGTGTCAGCCGCGGCCCTGAAGGGGGAATGTCGTTGTCTGTCGTTCGATGGGGAGAGAGTTCGAATGCTCACGCTGTTTCACGCCATTCCATCACGCTCGTCGATCGTGCGCTGGATGCTGGAGGAGGTCGGGGAGCCCTATGCCGTGAGGCTCCTGAGTTTGCAGGCCGGTGAGAACCGGAAGCCCGACTATCTTGCGATCAATCCGATGGGCAAGGTGCCCGCGCTCGATCACGACGGCGTGGTGATTACCGAGAGCGCCGCGATCTGCACCTACCTGGCCGATGCTTTTCCCAGGGCGGGGCTCAACGTGCCGGTCGGCGACAAGCGGCGCAGCCTCTATCTTAAATGGTTGTTCTTCGGCCCGAGTTGCGTCGAGCCGGCCATCACCGATCGCGCCTATCCGCGTAAGGAGGAGGCGCGGCCGGGGACGCTGGGTCACGGCGACTACGACACGGTCATCGAAGTGCTGGCGAAAGGTGTCGCCGGCGGCCCCTATCTGCTCGGTGAGCAGTTCACCGCCGCCGATGTCGTGATCGGGTCAGGGCTGCGCTGGGGTATGATGTTCAAGCTCATTCCGGAACGGCCGGAGTTCACGGCCTATGTCGGCCGGCTGAACGAGCGGCCGGCGCTCAAGCGCGCCCAGGAGAAGGACGCGGCGGCCAGCCCACCCGCCAAAAATTGATTTGGGGCAAAGCGGGCGCCGCGCAGGCCGTCTATCGTTGTGAGGTTATCTGTCCGGCAACTGCGGAGGAGCCCCATGTACAAGCATATTCTGGTCGCGACCGACGGGTCCGAACTGGCGGGCCGGGCGTTGGCCCACGGCATTGATCTCGCGAGTACGCACAAAGCGCGCCTGACCGTCGTCACCGTCACCGAGCCCTGGTCTTCGCTCGATCTCGGGCGGGAGGTCCGTCACGGCGTGCAGAATCCGATTGCGGAATTCGATGCAGCCGCAGCGGCTGCTGCAAAACGCGTTCTCGGCAGCGCGGAGCAGACGGCCAAGGCGAAAGGCGTGCCTTGCGAGATCGTGCATGTGCAGGATCGGCACCCGGCCGAGGGTATTGTCCAAGCCGCCCAGGACAAGGGCTGTGATCTGATTGTGATGGCCTCACACGGCCGCCGCGGCATCGGACGGCTGCTGCTCGGCAGTCAGGCCAACGAGGTACTCACCCACAGCAAGGTTCCGGCGCTGATCGTGCGGTGACGTTACCGCGTCGGGATCGTCAGCCGCATGCCCGGGGCGGACTGCGTCTGTGGCTGCGTCGGACTTTGCAGCGGTGCGGTGGTGTAGGGGTTCTGTGTGCCGCCGACCGAGCCCGACGTCACCGCCGAATTCGGCGGTACCGGGACGATCGGCGGGAGCAGCGGTTTGAAGTCGAACGGCTTGTCGGTCTGTTGCGCATGCACGCCTGCGGGCACGGTCGTGCCCAGGACGACGATGCTCAGCGCCAGCAGCGAGATTCTCGACAGGCCCATGATCCTCTCCCAGCGATCCCCCAGGTTGCGTACATTAGCACATCCCGGCAGTTGCACGAACCGAACCATCAGCAGGCACGGTTCGTGTCGGCCCTGCGGACCACTAGGCCCGCGGGCGCCGGCCCCAGGTGAACAGCACCGAGGGGAAATCCGCCGCATAACGCTGGACTTCGGGACGTTGCGGCTCGACCTCGCGCGGCGCCAGGTCCGGCACGACCAGCTTCCGATAGAGGTGCCAGGTCGCATGCCCGAGCACCGGAACGACGACCGCGAGCCCGACGAAGAACGGCAGCGAGCCGAGCAACAATGCGCCGGTGACGATCAGGCCCCACAGCGCCATGGTCAGCGGATTGCGCAGCACCGCCCTGACCGAAGTGGCCGCCGCCGCGGCCGCGCCGATGTGGCGGTCGAGCAGCAGCGGAAACGCCACCACGCTGATCAAGAAGGCGACCAGCGCGAACAGAAAGCCGACCGCATTGCCGATCAGGATCATGCGGTGCCCGGCCTCGGTGGTGAGCACCTGCCGGGCGAAGCTGTCGATCGATTCCGGCACCGCGTAGCCGAAGTAGGCCCAGTAGATCGTCTGCGCTACGCCGATCCAGACGCCGAACAGCACAAGCAGCACCAGTCCGAGCGCGGCGATCGATCGGAACGACTCGCGTTAGGATTCCCCGGAGAGACCACTAGTGGCCGGGATCAGGTTCTCCGGCGTGACGAAGCGGTTCGGCGACGGCACGGTCGCCGTCGACGATCTCGACCTCGAGATCCACGACGGGGAGTTCATGATCTTCGTCGGCCCGTCGGGCTGCGGCAAGACGACCGCGCTGCGGATGGTCGCGGGCCTCGAGGATCCGACGTCGGGCGAGATCCTGATCGGCGACAGGGTCGTCAACGACCTCGACCCCGTCGATCGGGACATCGCGATGGTGTTCCAGAACTACGCGCTCTACCCGCACATGACCGTTCGCGACAACATCGGCTTCCCGCTGCGGATGCAGAAGCTCGCCAAGGAGGAGCGGCGACGGCGGATCGGGAGCGCGGCCGAGCTGCTCGGCATCGACGAGCTCCTCGAGCGCAAGCCCGGGGCGCTCTCGGGCGGCCAGCGGCAGCGCGTGGCGATGGGCCGCGCGATCGTCCGCCACCCGACGGCGTTCCTGATGGACGAGCCGCTCTCCAACCTCGACGCGAAGCTCCGGGTGCAGATGCGCGCGGAGCTCGTGAAGCTGCACCAGCGGCTCGGCGTGACGACGCTGTACGTCACCCACGACCAGACCGAGGCGATGACGCTCGGCGAGCGCGTGGCCGTGCTCAACCGCGGCGTGATCCAGCAGGTCGACACCCCGGGTGAGCTCTACAACCGCCCGGCGAACACGTTCGTGGCGACGTTCATCGGCAGCCCGGCGATGAACTTCCTCCGCGCGCGGCTCTCCGGCGGCGCGGTCGAGTTCGCCGCCTACCGGTTCGAGCTTCCGGCGCGGAGCGCGAGACCGGCTCGGAGGCGTCGACGGCGAGGTCCTGCTCGGCCTCCGGCCCGAGCACTTCTTCGATCCGCGTTTCGCGCACGCGGAGGCGGCCGGCAATCGCCTTCCCGTGACGGTGGAGCTCACGGAGCAGCTCGGCTCGGAGACGCTTCTCTACTTCCGCGCCGACGGCGTCGAGGCCGAGCAGGAGAGCGAGGGCGAGGTGGAGCTCGGCGGCGCGCTCGTCGCTCGTCTCGACCCCCGCACGCAGGCCGCGCCCGGGGAGCGGCTCGTCCTCGGGCGTCGACATCGAGCGCGCGCACTTCTTCGACCCCGTCCACCGGGAACGCGCTCTAGCTGTAGCCGGCTGCGCCTCCGCTCAGGAGCCGTGGAGCAGCTGCGCCTGCAGGCTCGTCGTCAGGGAAGCGCCGGCGGCGAGCTCGGTGGCAACGTCCCGCCGCGACGGCCCGCTCGAGGTTGAGCATGCTCGTCCACGGCTCGATGCCGAGCGCGTACGACCCGGCGAGCGGCGGCGCGACAGCTCCGCCGTACGGCTGCCAGAGCACGATCCAGCCGAACAGCGCGTGATCCCATTCCAGCCGAAACGTCAGCTCGAGCCGGGGATTCGAGACCTCGAGCCAGCCGGCCTCGAGATCGGTCACGTAGAGGTCGTCGTGGCTCCCGGTCTCGGGGCCCGGGACGTCGCGGAGATCGACCGTCCCGCCCGCGCGCAGCGGGGCGAGCGGCCAGGGCTCGCGGCGGCCCGGCTCGAGCCGGGCCGTCTCCGGCTCCCAGAGCTCGGGCGAGGTGACGATCGTGCGGGCGGGGATCTCGAGCCGGCAGCCGGCCTCGAGGAACGGCGGCCCGACGACGCAGTGATGCCCCCAGACGAAGTGGGCGTCCTCGGCCGACTCGTTGACGACCGTCCTCCTCGATCGACGAGGGTCGCCTCTCCCGCGACGGAGCCGGAGCACGCGCTCGAGCAGGAACGGCGTCACGCCGGGAGCCCGGTTCCAGAACCGCACCCGCGCCTCGCCGCCGCCGCCGTCGCAGCACCTCGTGCTCCCACGGCAGCGAGGCGACCTCGCCGTGGAACGGGATCCGCCGGCCGCGGTAGGTGCACGGCGTCGTTGACGCTCGGGAACAGCTCCTGCCAGCCGCCCGCGTAGTTCCACATGAACGCGTCGTCGCCGCTGCCGGGAAGCGGCGGCGCTCCGGGTGGCCGAAGCCCCCACGGCGCCTCGAAGAGGATCGGCGGTTCCCGAGCGGAGGTCGACGATCTGATGGATCTCGGCGCCCTTGTCCGGAAGGACGACCACCCGGAGCTCGTCGTTCTCGAGGACGACGCTCCGCCAGCCGGCCACGGTCCCCGCCGCGACGCGGCAGCTAGCCATCGGCCGGGATCGATTCGAGGATGTACCAGTTGGCGGTCAGCCCGCAGTCGACCGTGAGGTCGATCCCCGTGATCGCCGACGCATCCTCGGAGGCGAGGAACGCACACGCAGCCGCGATCTCCTCCGGGCGCACGAGGCGGCGCAGCGGGACGCGGTCGAAGCGGTTCACGAGGTAGTCCATCATCCCCGGCGGCACCCCCACCTCGGTCATCTCGGTGTGCGTGAAGCCCGGGCTGACGCAGTTGACGCGGATGCCGTGCGGGCCGAGCTCGAGCGCCATCGTCCGGTTGAGGCCGAGCAGGCCCGCCTTCGAGGCGTTGTAGCTCGCGTACGGGCCGTCGCCGCCCGACGCATCGATCGAGGCGATGTGGACGATCGCCCCTCCGCCGGCTGCGACCTGGACGCGGGCGACGCGCTGCGACATCAGGAACGCGCCGCGGAGGTTCGTCGCGAGGATCGCGTCCCAGCTCTCGTCCTCGATCTCGAGGAAGTCCTTCTCCTCGGCGATGCCGGCGTTGTTGACGAGGACGTCGATCCGGCCCTCCCACCGCTCGTGCTGCAGCAGCGACGGCCGCATCGACGGCGGCCGAGTCGCTCACGTCGGCCGAATGGAGCCAGGCGGCCTCGCCGCGGCCCTCGATCCGGGCGACGAGCTCCTGCAAGCGGCTCGCGGCCGGCGGCCGATCACCATCACGTCCGCGCCCTCGCCGGCGAACCGCTCGGCGATCGCGAGCCCGATCCCCTGGCCCGCGCCGGTGACGATGACGTTCTTTCCCTCGAATCGACGAGCTGTCACGATGCTCCTTTCACTTGACGGCCCCGGCGACGATGCCGCGGACGAGGTGGCGCTGGAAGACGAGATAGGCGGCGATCACGGGCAGCGACGTGATCAGCAGCCCGGCCATCAGGGCCGGGTAGTCGGCGGCGAAGCGTCCCTGCAGCTGGAGCACGCCGACGGTGAGCGTCTTGACGCCGTCGGACTGCAGCATCAGCAGCGCGAAGAGGAACTCGTTCCACGACCAGAGGACGTTGAAGATGACCAGCGTCGCGATGGCCGGCTTGGCGAGGGGCAGCAGGATGAGGAGAAACGTGCGGTGGATGCCGGCGCCGTCGATCCGCGCCGCCTCGATCAGCTCGTCGGGCACCGATCGGAAGTACGCGGTCATCAGGTAGACGTTGAACGGGAGATTGAGCGCCGTGTAGAGGAAGATCACCGAGCCGTACGTGTCGAGCAGCCCGAGCTGGACCATCTCGACGTAGATCGGCACCATCATCAGCAGCGGCGGCACGGCGATCCAGGCGAGGACGAACAGGTAGACGCCGCCCGAGAGCCGCCAGCGGAGCTTGGCGAACGAGTAGCCCGCGAGCGTGGCGCTGAAGACCGAGAGGACGACCGTCGCCGTCGTCACGATGACCGAGTTGCGGAAGTAGACGCCGATGTTCGCGCCCGTCCACGCCCGCTCGAACGCTCCGAGCGAGAGCGTCGTCGGCAGGCCGATCTTCGCGTTCGCCCAGTCCGCCTGGGTGCGGAACGCGGTCGCCGCCATGAAGAGGAGCGGCAGGATCGCCGAGAAGCAGAACAGCCCGATCGCGACCACGAGCGGCCACGAGTGGCGACCGGTTCGCGCGTCGCCGGGGCGTCGGTCCGGCGGCGGCGACGCGGCCGCCTCGCGTCGCGCCCACCTCAGCTCTCCTTCCGGGTCAGCACCCGGATCTGGAACAGGCCGACCGCGAACACGATCGCGCACGAGCACGACACCGATCGCCGCGGCGTACCCCATGTTCTGGTTCGTGAAGGCCTGCTGGTAGATGTAGAACTCGGACACGTAGGTGTCGGTGCCGGGCCCTCCGTTCGTGATCGTGTAGACGTAGGTGAACATGAACGCGAAGGCGGCGATCGTGTTCACGACGAGCACGATCTCGAGCACGCGACGCAGGTTCGGGCGCGATCACGGAGACGAGGATGCGCATCGTTCCCGCACCGTCGATCCGCGCGGCCTCCTCGAGCGACGGGTCGATGCGCGCTCATGCCGGCCAGGTAGAGCAGCACGTTGTAGCCGAAGTTCGTCCACACGACGACGAGGAGGATCAGCGGAATCGACGTCCTCGCGCTCCCGAGCCACTCGCGTTGCAGGCCGTCGAGCCCGACCCCGCCGAGAACCTGGTTCAGCGGCCCGTCGAGCTGCAGCACCGTCGCGGTGAGGATGCCGATCACGACCGTCGCGTACACCGCCGGCAGGAAGATGGTGGCGCGGAAGACCCGCCAGCCCGGCACGCGCCGGTGGATCGCGAACGCCACGATCAACGGCACGACGACCAGGATCGGCACCGAGAGCGCGAAGATCGCGTTGTTCCTCAGGGCGTTCCGGAAGATCGGGTCGCTCCAGAGGAGCTGGAAGTTGTGGAGGCCGACCCACTCGGAGGGGCTGATGCCGTCCCAGCGCGTGAAGGCGTGGTAGAGGACGCTCGCGAACGGATAGGCGACGAAGACGCTGACGAGCGCAACCGCCGGGCGCCGCGTAGAGCAGGCCCCACAGCCACTGGGGGCGATGGGGCCTGCTCCGTGCAGCCGATGTCGTGCGACGCGATCAGGGGTTCAGCGACTTGAGACCCTTGTCGACGTTCTGCATCGCCTTCAGCGGCGTCGTCTTACCGGAGAACGCAGCCTGGAGCTGCTGGTAGTAGAGCAACGCGACCTTCAGCGGCACGACGCTGTCGAGCAGCGGAACCTGCGGGTTCGCCGACAGCTGCAGGAAGAACTTCGACAGCGGATCCTTGAGCCCGGCGACTCGCCGCCTTGTTCGTGGGCAGGGCGCCGACCTTGGTCGCGAGATCCGAGGCGCCCTTGTTGTCCACGGCCATCTTGATGAACTCCCACGCGCCGTCCTGGTTCCCCGCGTTCTTCGGGATCACCCAGTTGTGGAACGAGTTCGACGCCGCGCGCCCGGGATTCGGCCCGGACTGCGGCAGCCGTGCGAGCCCGAGGTTCTTGCCGAGCGCCTTCTCGAAGTCCTCGATCACGAACGGGAACATCTGCACCATCGCGGCCTTGCCCGAGGTGAAGTAGGTGTTCGCGTCGTTGTTCTCGTGCGTCGACGCGTCCGGGTTGACACAACCCTGCTTCTTGAACTGCGTCAGCGCCTCGAGCGGCTTCACGAGCTTGGGGTCGGCGTACTTCATCTTGCCGGCGTTGACCTTCGAGATGTCGCCCTTCGCCATGTACGAGGCGTAGTCGTGCGTCACCCAGTTGTCGGTCGAGTAGCCGTCGCGGTCGCCGTAGGCGAGCGGGAGGATGCCCTTCGCCTTGAACTTGGCGCACTGGGCGAGCAGCTCCTTGTACGTCTTCGGCGGCGCCGCGATGCCCGCCTTCTTGAAGAGCGCCTTGTTGTAGAAGAGCCCGTACGTGCCGAGATCGTTCGGGATGGCGTAGATCTCGCCCTTGCCGCCCTTGCAGTCGAGGTTGAGGCAGGAGAGATCCCACGCGGCCTGGCTGCCGTAGAAGCCCGGCGTCTGGCGAGACCCGGTCGTTGAGCTTCTGGAGCGAGCTGAGCATGTACGGCGTCGTGTACCCGCCCGAGTACACGAGCATCGCGTCCGGCACCTTCTTCGAGGCGAAGGCGGCGGCGATCTGCGCCGTGAACTGCGCGTTGTTGATCGGCGTCAGCACGAACTTCACCTTCGAGCCGGGGTACGCCTTCTCGTAGCGCGCCTTGATCCCGTCGAGCCACTTCCGGTACGTCGATCCGGGCGTGGCGCCGGCGTACGTGCCGCTGAGCCAGACGGTGATCGACCCGCCGTCCGCCTTCGCGGCGCCGCTCCGCGCCGTGGTCCCGAGTGCGACGGCGGTCACCGCGAGTGCGAGAACCACTGCTGCGAGCAACGCACCGAGCCGCCAATTCGACCTTCTCATCGTTTCCTCCTCGTGTCGCGGCAATCGCCGTCCTGCAGTCGACCGTGTTCACCGGCACCGGGTCGCACGGCCATCTCGCACGGCCACGATCGGTAGTGACCCCTGTCACGATCGCGGCCTTTCCAGTCGAGCACATCCAGTGAGACGGCTCCTCCCGAATGAAGTTGTCCCGGACGGGCGCGAGTATATCCGGGTCAGGAGGCAAGTCAAAATCCGGGGCCCCGCCCGTCCGATGAGCGCCGCGGCTGTGACATACTCGCGCCGAACCACACTGCCCCCTTCCCGCCTGGAGGCCAGATGACTCCCTCGATGCCGCCAGGCCGCCCCACCGACTCGAGCGACTCGGGCCTGGATGGCCGACGAAACGGTCGACTGCACGGTCGTGTTCGGAACGGACAACGTCAACCACCTGTGCGGCTACTGGCGCTACTACGGCGGCCCCTCCGCGCTCGTCATCGGCCGCGACGGCGAGCGCACGCTGGTCGTCATGCGGGACGAGATGCCGATCGCCCGCGCGTTGTCGGCCGCCGACCACGTGCTCGGCTACGGCGAGCGCGGCTTCGGGATCAACCTCGACCCCGTCACCGATCTCGTCGCCGCCGTCGCCGCCGTGCCCGCGGTCGCGCGGGCACGAGCGCATCGGTGTCTCGTCGGAGATCCCCGCCGCGGACGACCGGCTCGCCGCAGCCACGTCCGGCACGATCGTCGGCGCGGACGGAGCGCTCCACCGGATCAGGCTGATCAAGGACTGGGACGAGCTCGAGAAGATCAACGCGCGCCTACGAGCTGTGCTGGCTCGGCCAGGAGGCGGTCGCGCGCGGCGCGGTTCCCGGCGCGACCGAGATCGAGCTGTTCACCGCGGCCCAGTCGACGGCCCAGCTCGCGCTCGGGCGGGCCGATCGAGTTCCTCTGCGACCTTCTCTCGGGACCGAACTCCGCCGACGTGTGCTGCCCGATCCACGTCGCCGGCACCGCGCATCGTCGAGGACGGCGATCCCGTGATCGCGGACGTCGTCGTTCGCGCGGACGGGTACTGGGGCGACACGGCCGAGACCCACGTCGCCGGGGCGAACGCCGACGCGCGAGGCGGCGCGGTCGATCCTCCTCGACATCCTCGAGCAGGCCCGGACCGAGCTCGTGCCGGGCGCGACGGGGCCGAGGTGTTCGCGAACATCCACGCGCAGCGTCGTCGCGTCGTTCCCCGACGGCGAGTTGCCGCATCACGGCGGCCACGCGCTCGGGCTCACGACGTTCGAGGACCCGCACTGATCCCCTCGGACAGCATGCCGTTCGAGCCCTGGATGGTGCTCGCGGTCGAGCCCGGCGTGTACTTCCCGGGCCGCTACGGCGCGCGGGTCGAGAACATCTTCGTCGTCACGCCCGAAGGAGGGGTCGAGCTGCGGGCGCTGATGGCCGCGGGTCGCATGACTCTCGGTCGCTTCATCACACGGGCTACACGGTCTCCGACCTCGACCGCTCGCTCGCCTTCTACCGCGACACTCCTCGGCTGCGAGGTGATCGCGACCCAGGAGAAGGAGGGCGGGTACCTCGCCGCGATCGTCGGCTACCCCGACGCGCACGTTCGCATGGCGCATCTCCGGGCGCCCGGCGGCGAGCACGTGATCGAGCTGTTCGAGTACCTGACGCCCGCCGGCGAGAGGGCCGACGTCGAGCCGCGCAACGTCGGCGCGTCGCACCTCTGCTTCATCGTCGCCGACCTCCGCGCGACTCTACGCGGAGCTGCTCGAGAAGGGCGTCACGTCGTTCGTCTCCCCGCCCGTCGAGGTCGACACCGGGATCAACCGCGGCGGCTTCGGGCTCTACCTCGGGATCCGGACGGGATCACGGTCGAGCTCTTCCAGCCGCCGCCGGCTAGGGCGGTGCCTCACGCCGTGGCGCCGGTCTGCCCTCGTGGGGCGGGTGGGTACCGTGTGCGCTCCCGGGAGAGGCTGCGCCATCTCCCCTACGGGGTACGGATGAACGCGCCCATCCCTGCGAGCGCCGCCGCGACGATCGCGTCGGTCTCGCCCAGGTAGGACCCCGGATCGAGCACGTCGTCGAGCGGGCGGATCGCTGCCAGGGTCTCCGGCTCGAGCGCCCGCTCGAGCGCAGCGCGTAGCGTCAGACCTTCG
This sequence comes from uncultured Acidobacteriota bacterium, assembly GCA_963814395.1. GTDB lineage: Bacteria > Acidobacteriota > Vicinamibacteria > Vicinamibacterales > UBA2999 > CADEFD01. Next base: position 209,184 of record CAWFCS010000003.1, on the reverse strand, counting down.
CTCCGCGCGGCCGCGGCCGCCTCGGACACCAGGGCGTGGGCGTCGGCCCGGTTTGAAGGCGATCGAGGCGCATGGAAACCCGCAACGACCCAGCGGACAGTGGGCGGAAGCCCAAGCTGGACCAGACTGCCGGTCAGTCTAGCAAGGCCCTACCTGTGTGGCAAGGCGATTCAGGGACCCCTACATTTTGGGGTTACTGCCCTGAACGGGTGGTCTTGACCTTGGCCAGGGTGAGGAGCTTTTCGGCCTGCGGGAAGAGGCCGAGCGCATGCTGCGCCTGGGGGTCCACCTCGAGCAGCCGGCGGCGCGCCACGCCCATCCCGGACACGGCCGAGTCGATCTCGAAGCGCACCATGGCGCTGATGAACGTGCGGTCGGTCGCCCACGCGGCCTCGTCCATCTTCACGCGCTTGGATTCGACGAACGCCTTGAAGTCGGCCAGCATCGCGTCGTCGACGGCGAAGTCCTTGGCGACCGCCCGGCGCTCGCTGCTCGCGGTGCCCGGACGCGTGTCGCCGGCGGCATAGAACTTCTCGGCGTAGCTGCCGAAGAGTTGCCGGCCGTGGAGCGAGCGGCCGAACCGGGTGGGATTGAAGCCCTCGACCGGGCCGTCGAAGCGCTCATCGGGCTCGACGCCGCCGCCGCTGTAGACCTTGCGGCCGCCGTCGGTGAGCTTCATCTCGTCGGCGGTGTGCTGGCGGGTTGCCTGGTCGCGCATGGTGTAGGTGAGGTACTCGTCGAAGGCGCCGTCCCAAGGCCGCTGAATCAAGCGTCCGCTGGGGGTGTAGTAGCGCGCGGTCGTGAGCGCCAGGCCGGCGCCCTGGCTCACCCGGTAGACCGACTGCACGAGGGCCTTGCCGAACGTGGTCTCGCCCACGACGAGCGCGCGGTCGTGGTCTTGCAGCGCACCCGAGACGATTTCGGAGGCGCTGGCGCTGTTGCGATTCACCAGCACCACCATGGGCACATCGAGGAAATCGCTCTGGCGTGTGGCGCGGTAATCTTCGTCGGAGTTGTCGACGCGGCCGCGGGTGTAGACGATGAGCTCGCCGCGCGCCAGGAAGCGATTCGACACGCGAATGGCCTGATCGAGCTGGCCGCCGGGGTTGCCGCGCAGATCGAGCACGAGCCGCTTCATGCCCTGCTTGCGCAGATCGTCGAGCGCCTCGCCCAGTTCGTCGTCGGTGTGCTCGGCGAAATCCTCGAGACGGATGAGCCCGGTGTCGTTCTTGGTGATGAAGTGCGCCGGGATGCTCGGGATGGTGACCTGGTCGCGCATCACGTCCATCGACAGCAGCTCGGTGATCCCAGGTCGCTTGCATCGAGATGTTCACGAACGTGCCCTTGGGCCCGCGCAGCTTGGTGACCGCCTGGTCGGTCGTCCAGCCGGTGAGGTCCTGTTCGGCGGTCTTGGCGATCACGTCGCCGCGGCGCAGGCCCTTCTGATGGGCCGGCGACCCTTCGAAGACCCGCACGACCGTGATGTTGCGGTCGAGCGACTGAATGGTGATGCCCAGACCGTAGTAGCGCTGCTCCTGGCGCTCGCGCATCTGCGCGTAGGTCTTCGGGTCCATGAAATTGGAGTGCGGATCGAGCGTCTGGAGCATCCCGTTGATGCCCCCGTAGACCAGCCGGTCGGATTCGACCGGCTCGGCATACTCCGCCTCGATGGCCGCCAGCGCCGCGGTGAACGCCTTGTAGTGGGCCGGCACGCGGTCTTCCGTCGCCAGGGCGCTACGGCCGAGCACGCCGCCGAGGCCGGCCGAGAGCAGAACTGCAAGCGCCGCCACGGTGAAAAATCTGGAGGTCCGCATGGTCGAATCCTACCGCGGGTTGCCACTCCGGCGGGAGTGATTTCCCGCGGGTTCCCCGGGCTCCCTGCTTCACCCGGGGCGAACGGGCCTATACTGGGATTTACGGCGACTGCGATGCAGTTGGCCGTCGAAACGGCGGGCGCCCCCGCGGCCCCCGTCCTTTGCCCTGGAGTTCGCGATGTTCGGATCGATCGGCATGCCGGAACTGGTCATCATCCTGGTGATCGCCCTCATCATCTTCGGGCCCCGGAAGCTGCCGGAGCTGGGCAAGTCGCTCGGCAAGAGCATCAACGAGTTCAAGAAGGCCTCGACCGAACTGCAGAACACGCTCGAGCAGGAGATCAAGCTCGAGGAGCAGAAGGACGAGCGCGCCAAGACCGCCGCCGCGCCGGCGCCGGCCCCGGCCGAGGTGATCGACGCTGACGGCACGCACGGCCAGCCGGTCTCGCGCGGCGAGAGCGGCAGCTAACGGGCGATGGCCCTCGTTCCGTTCAAGAAAGCCGACGCCGACGCGCCGTTGGGCAAGTACGACGGCGACGCCGCCGAGGGATCCGACCCCGAGGACGATCTCGATGGGCGGATGAGCTTCCTCGATCACCTGGACGAGCTGCGCAAGCGGCTCACCCACGCGATCGTGGCGCTGCTCGCCGGCTTCATCGCCGCGTTTGCGTTCGCGCAGCAGGCGCAGGAATTCGTGATGAAGCCGCTCGTGGCCACGCTGCCGCCCGGCGCGGAGTTCGTGTTCACCGAACCGGGCGAGCAGTTCTTTCTCTACATCAAGATCGCGGCGATTCTCGGGCTGCTCATCTCATCGCCCTACGTGATGCTGCAGGTGTGGCTCTTCATCGCCCCTGGCCTGTACGCCAACGAGAAGCGCCTGGCCGTGCCGTTCGTGCTCTTCTCGAGCGCGCTGTTCATGGCGGGAGCGGCGTTCTCGCACTACCTCGCGTTCCCGATGGCCTTTCAGTTCTTCGCCAGTTTCCAGACACCGCAGGTCAGGTTCCTGCCGCGCATCGCGCCCGTGTTCTCGATGTACGCCTGGCTGCTGCTGGCCATGGGCGTGATGTTCCAGCTGCCCATGCTCGTGATGGTGCTGGCCCGCATGGGCATGGTCACCGCCGGCTTCCTGGCCAAGAACATCAAGTACGCCGTGCTCATCATCTTCATCGTGGCGGCCATCGCCTCGCCCGGCGGCGACCCCGTGAGCCAGACGGTCACCGCGGCGCCGATGCTCGTGCTCTACGTGATCAGCATCGGTGTGGCCTGGGTCTTCCAGAAGAAGCGCCGTACCGACGACGAGGACAAGGACTAGGGGCTGGGGACTAGGGGCTCGGGGCTCGGGCGGGCCGACGTCGAAGTGCCAAGAGACTGACCGGAGGGTCCGCGGGACTGAGCAGCTAGCAGCGTGACGTCTGCCCGCCCCAGCCCCTAGCCCCTAGCCCCTAGCCCCTAGTACGCCTTCGCGAACCAGGCGTTGTATTGCGCCGGCTTGCCGCACTTGATGCACGGCGCCGTGGGCGCGGCCGACCCGAACGGGATGTTGCGGATGGTGGCCTGAGTCTCGGTCTTGATCTCGGCCTCGCACGTGTCCGAACCGCACCAGGGCGACACCACGAATCCGGGACGACCTTCCATGGCCTGCGTGAACTCGTCGTACGACGCCGCGCTCGAGGTGTGCGCCTCGCGATAGGCGCAGCGCCTTCGCCAGCAGCGACGCCTGGATCTCGTCGAGCAGCGCCTTCACGTGTCCAGGCAGTCCGGCCATCGGCAGCGCTGCCTTGGCCCTGGTATCGCGCCGCGCCGAGAACACCGACTGCTTCTCGATGTCCTTGGGGCCGATCTCGAGGCGCAGCGGCACGCCGCGCATCTCGTACTCGGCGTACTTCCAGCCGGGCGTCTGGCTCTCGTCGTCGTCGAGCCGCACGCGGATCCCGGCGGCCTTCAGCTCGTCACGAATCGCCTCGCACGCCGGCAGCACCGTCGTCTTCCAGTCGCCGCGCGGGATCGGGATGATCACGACCTGCCAGGGCGCCACGTTGGGCGGCAGGATGAGTCCGCTGTCGTCGCCGTGCGTCATGATCACGCCGCCGATGAGCCGCGTGGAGACGCCCCACGACGTCGTCCATACGTGCTGCAGCGTCTTGTCGCGGCCCTGGAACTGGATCTCGAAGGCCTTCGCGAAGTTCTGACCGAGGTTGTGCGAGGTGCCCGCCTGCAGCGCGCGGCCATCGCCCATCAGCGCCTCGATTGAGTAGGTGCGTTCGGCGCCGGCGAACTTCTCGCTGCTGCTCTTCTGCCCGTCCACGACCGGCATGGCCAGCACGGTTTCGCAGAACTCCTTGTAGAGCGCCAGGATCTTCAGCGTCTCTTCCTGCGCCTCTCGGCCGTCTCGTGCGCGGTGTGCCCTTCCTGCCAGAGGAACTCGGTGGTGCGCAGGAACGGCCGCGTGACCTTCTCCCAGCGCACGACGTTGGCCCACTGGTTGATGAGCAGCGGCAGATCGCGCCACGACTGAATCCACTTCTGATACATCACCCCGAAGATGCGTCTCGGACGTGGGGCGCACGATCAGCTTCTCTTCGAGTTCTTCGGTGCCGCCCTTGGTGACCCAGGCCACCTGCGGCGCGAAGCCTTCGACGTGCTCCGCCTCCTTCATCAGCAGGCTCTCGGGGATGAAGAGCGGGAAGTACGCGTTCACGTGGCCGGTCGCCTTGAAGCCGGTCGTCGAGCTGCCGCTGGATCAGTTCCCAGATGGCGTAGCCGTAGGGCCGAATCACCATGCAGCCCTTCACGGGCGAGTAGTCGGCGAGTTCGGCCTTGCGGACGACGTCGAGGTACCAGCGGGAGAAGTCTTCGCTCTGGGGGGTGATCTCGGTCACCTTGCCCCCACCGCTCTCAGGAGTCTTGGTCATGAATGCTCTCGGTGACGTGAACCATGTAGTGTAGATCGTCTCTCGCCGGGAAGTCCGCGCGCGCGTGGCCGCCGCGGCTCTCGCAGCGGTCGAGCGCCGCCCGCGCGATCAGCCAGGCCACGGTGGTGAGCGAGACGATGGCACTGCCGCCGGTGGCGTCGACGGCCTGCGCGGCCCGGCGCCAGCCGTCGAGGGTGACGACGGCGCGAGCCAGACCGCCAGCGTCGCGCACCAGGCCCACCTCGCGCCACATCAGCTCGCGCACGGCGTCGGCCTCGGGCACGACGGTCGCCGCGGCGGCGGCCGGCATGCGGCCGCGCGTGCCGCGCCCGCGACGACGTCACCGCTGCGCGCCGGCTCGCACATGGCCGCGGCCGCGCGACCGCCAAAGACCAGGCCTTCCAGCAGCGAGTTGCTCGCCAGGCGGTTGGCGCCGTGGACGCCGGTGCATGCCACCTCTCCGGCCGCGTACAGACCCGGCACGGTGGTGCGGGTCTCGATGTCGGTCGCCACGCCGCCCATCATGTAGTGCGCCGCCGGCGACACCGGGACTGGATCGGTCGCCAGGTCGAGGCCGCGCTCGCGGCACGCCGCCGCGATGGTCGGGAAACCGGCGCCGCACCCACTCGGCATCGAGGTGCCGCAGCGAGAGCGTCACTGGCGCGCCGGTGCGAACTTCCTCGCGCACGATCGCCCGGGCCACGAGGTCGCGCGAGGCCAGCTCCCCCGCCGGTTCGTAGCGCGTCATGAACCGTTCGCCGTGCCCATTGAGCAGCCACGCGCCGTCGCCGCGCAGCGCCTCCGACAGCAGGAACCGGGCGGTGCCAGGCACGGCCATCACCGTGGGATGGAACTGCACGAACTCCAGGTCGGACACCGCGGCGCCCGCGTGCCAGGCCAGCGCCACGCCGTCGCCCGTGGCCACCGGCGGGTTCGTGGTCTCGCGGAATACGCGTCCGGCCCCGCCGGTGGCGAGCAGCGTGGCGGCGGCACGCACGTCGACGATGGCGGCGCCGCGCACGTAGCGCGCGCCCACGCAGGCGCCGCGGTCCAAGGTGAGGTGCACCGCCCGGGCGTCGTCCACCACTCGCACCGTCGGCAGCGCCGCCACGTGTGCCCACAACACGCGGCTGATCTCGCGGCCGGTCGCGTCGTGCGCGTGCAGCACCCGCCGCACGCTGTGCGCGCCCTTCGCGGCCCAGGGCGAACCGCCCCTGCGCGTCGCGGTCGAACCGCGCCCCCCAGGCCGCCAGTTCACGAACATACGCAGGGCCTTCGTCCACGAGCACGCGCACTGCCTCGTGGCGGCACAATCCGTCGCCGGCCACTTCGGTATCGCGCAGGTGCAGGTCGGGTGAGTCGTCGTCACCGACGGCTGCGGCGATGCCGCCTTGCGCGTAGCCGGTGTTGCTTTCGCCCGGCTCGTCGGCCTTGGTCAGCACGAGCACCGACCCCTGCGCGGCAAGCGAGGCAGCGGCGCGCAGACCCGCCACGCCACTGCCGATAATCAGGAAATCCGCCGAATCCCGCACCGGGTGTATCCTACCATCCGCATTTGCGGCCCCTGGCCGTGCGCCCAGCCATGACTGTCCCTCCCATCAGAGTGCGCGCCCAGCACGGCGTCTACGGCGTGGTTGTCGCGCGTGGCGTGCGCACGCCGCCTGCGCGCGGTGCTCGCCGAGGCCGGTATCACCGGCCGAACCGTGATCGTCTCGAGCCGCCGGGTGTGGACGGCGCAAGGCGCCCACGTCGAGCCGCCTCGCGCCGATCCTCGTGGCCGACGGCGAGCGGGCCAAGACCCTCGCCACGGTGTCGAGCGGTCTACGACGCGTTGCTCGAGGCCAAGGTCGACCGTGGATCGACCATCGTCGCCGTGGGCGGCGGGGTCATCGGCGACATGGTGGGGTTTGCCGCCGCCACCTTCCTGCGGGGCGTGCGCCTGGTGCACGTGCCCACCACCGTGATGGCCCAGGTCGACAGCGCCATCGGCGGCAAGGTCGGCGTGAATCATGCGCGCGGCAAGAACCTGGTTGGCGCCTTCCATCCTCCGGCCCTCGTCGTCGTCGACCCCGACGCGCTGGCCACGCTCGTCGCGCCGCGAGTTCCGCGCCGGTCTCTACGAAGTCATCAAGTACGGCGTCATCGCCGACGAGTGCCTGCTGGCTGGACTCGACCGCGCGCTGCCGGCGGTGCTGACCCAGCGCGGCGACGACCTCACCGAGATCGTCCGCGCGTGTTGCCGCATCAAGGCCGAGGTCGTCACCGCCGACGAACACGAGCACGGCCTGCGCCGCACGCCTCAACTTCGGGCACACGGTGGGACACGCGCTCGAAGCCACCACCGGCTACGGCCGCCTGCGGCACGGCGAAGCCGTGGGCCTCGGCATGCGCGCGGCACTCGCCCTCGGCGTGGCGCGTGGGGTCACGCCCGTCGACCTGGCCACGCGCGTCGCGGCGCTCATCGCTCGATTGGGGCCGCTGCCGTCGGTGGCCGACGTGGCCGCGGCCGACGTGATCGAGGCGATCGGTCGAGACAAGAAGGTGGTGAATGGCCGGCTGCACTTCGTGCTGGCGGATGGCGGCGGCGCCACCTCCACCGTCACCGACGTGACGGCGCGCGAACTGCGAGCCGCACTGGCCACACTGGCCATCCGTTCGCGGTAGCGTCCATTTGACGCGGGCCGGCCACCGGCGCGATGAAGTCCGCGCTCGCCGCGTCTCCGCTAGTGCGTGCCGAGGTCGTAGGCGCGCATCTTGGCCACGAGCACGCGGAATGCGACACCGAGCAGGTCGGCGGCCCGGGCCGTGTCGTTGCCCGTCTCGGCCAGCACGGCCGCAATCTTCCGGCGCTCGGCGTCGTGCTGCGCGCGCTCCACCACCTCGGCGAGCGTGCCCGACAGGTCGATGCCGGCCGGCTCGACGGCCGCGCGGCGTCGCCGCCTCGACCAGGTGCAGATGGCGCGGGGCGATCACCCCGCCGTCGCACAGGATGGCGGCGCGTTCCAGGCAGTTCTGCAGCTCGCGCACGTTGCCTGGCCACGGGTAGGCCGCAAGGGCCACGCGGGCCGCGGCGTCGAGCACCGGCGGCTTACGGCCCGAGGTCTGGGCGTGGCGTTCCACGAAGTACTGCGCGAGCAGGGCCACGTCGTCGCCCCGGTCGCGCAGCGGCGGCACGGTGATCGGCATCACCGACAGGCGGAAGAACAGGTCCTCGCGAAAGCGCCGCTCCGCCACCTCCTGCCGCAGGTTGCGGTTGGTCGCAGCCACCAGGCGCACGTCCGCGTGCAGCGTAGCGGTGCCGCCCACGCGCTCGAACTCGCGCGTCTCGAGCACGCGCAGGATCTTGGCCTGGATGCTCGGCGCCAGCTCGCCAATCTCGTCGAGGAACAGGGTGCCGCGGTGCGCCAGTTCGAAGCGCCCGAGTTTGCGCTGTGTCGCGCCCGTGAACGCGCCCTTCTCGTAGCCGAACAGCTCCGACTCGAGCAGCGTCTCCGGCAGGGCCGCGCAGTTGATGGCGATGAACGGCCCGTCGGCGTGCTCGCTCCAGGCATGCAGGGCGCGGGCGAACAGCTCCTTGCCGGTGCCGCTCTCGCCTTCGAGCAGCACCGTGATGCCGGTGGCAGCGGCGCGCTGCATGGTCTGGATGGCCTTGAGCAGCGTGGGCGCCTTGCCGATGATGCGCGGCGCGCCGCGGCGTTCCGCCACTTCCTGCTTCAGGCGTTCGTGCTCCCGCACCAGTCGCTGCTGCGCCACCGCGCGGCCGACGACGAGTTGCAGGTGATCGGGATCCACTGGCTTGGCCAGGAAGTCGAGGGCGCCGTCCTTCATGGCAGCCACGGCGTCCTGCACGCCACCAAAGGCCGTCATGACCACGACGGGAATCGTGGCGTCCGCCGCCTTGACGGCCCGCAACACGCCGAGTCCATCGCCCACTGGGAGCCGCAGATCGGTAATCACCACTGCCGGCGGCGTGCGTTCGATGGCCACTTCGGCCTCGTGCTGGTCACGCGCCTCGACCACGTGGTGGCCATGCGACTCGAGCGCGAGCCGGAGCATCGTGCGGAGCGAGTCGCGGTCTTCGACGACCAGCACAACGGCGTCGTGCTCGCCGGCCGCCGGACGGGTGACGTCGTTCAGCGGAGCCAGCCGGCCGGCACGCCGGACTTGCGCGCCTCGTCCTCGATGGCGGTGATGGCCTTGGTGTGCGACGCCACTTCGCGCTGCACGCGGTCGAGTTCGGCCACGGCCTTCGTGCGGTTCTGGGCGATGACGCGCTGCTGGGCCGGGTCGTCGCGGTTGACGAAGTCGGCGTTGAGCGCGTTGATGCGCGTTTGCAGCGCTTCGGCGAAGGTGCGGGAGCGTTCGAGCTGCTCGCGCGCCGCCGTCATCCGGCCCTTCCAATAGGCCTGGTCGCGGCGCTCACCGCTGGCCGGAGCCGCGGCGTCACCCGGCGGCGCCGGCGCGGCGCCGGCGGCCTCGGGAGCGGCGGCCGGAGCAGCGGAGGCGTCATCCACCACCACCGTGCTCGGCGTGATGTCGGTCCGGACGCTGTCGTTGGTATAGACCTTGGCCGGCTTCGGCTGTTCCTTGCGCCGCGCCTGTTCGGCCCGAGCGACATCGGCGAGCGACTGCGCGCTGGCGGCCCCGGGCAGTGCGCCCATCAGCAGGGCCACACCGACGGCGGCCAGACGACGTGATGCACGTGAAGTCATGGACAAATCACCCTATCGCGATGCTACGCCCGCACCGCGACGCGGTCAAGGAACGCCGTCGCCCACCGTGCCCCAGGACTGCACGCGAATGCCGCCGCACGGCGTCGCCGATCGCCGGCACGGCTGCGCGACGAGCGCTTCGACCTCGGCGAGCGCCCCCCGCGGCGCCAAACGCGGCGCCGCGCACCAGCAGCACGCCGTGCCCGGCCACGCCGGCCGGAGCGTCGCGGCGCGGGTCGCCGTCGGCGTCGGCCGGGTCATCGGCCACCCACGCCACCAGGTAGCAGGGACACACGGTGCCGGCCGCGCTGTCGAGCGCCGCGAGCGGCTGATGCACCAGCAGCTGCCAGCGCGGGTTCCGCGCGCCCCAGGGCCGCGCCGCGGCAAACGCCGTGGTGGCCGCCTCGTCGCAGGCCGTCGTGCGGCCGCAGGTGCGGCGATGCGTTTCGGCCACCAGATCGAGCGACGCGCCGCCCACGACGCGCGCGCCCGGGCGCGCCATCGGTGAACGCCGAGCCGATGCCGCCGCCCGGCGCGATCGTCCAATCGGCGTGCTGGCGCCAGGGTGGCAACGGCGAGGGCCACCGCCGATTCTGCGGCGCGCGTCATCTTCAACTTCTCGTGCAGGGCGCCGGCGGCTGGCGCCTCGGCCGACGTCGCCAGCGCGACGCCGAGCGCCAGCGTCGACAGCAGGCTCAGCCAGATCAAGACCGACACGAGGCCGAAGCCCGCCGTGCGGACGGCGAAGACGTGGAGGCCATGTCACTGCCCTCCGTTGCGACGGCCCGGCACGAGGTCCATCACCACCGTGAGGTCAGGCACCAGCCGCGCGCCCGAACGACGGTCGCCGAGCAGCACACTCGCCGGCGGCCGGAGCCGCGCCGAGGCCACGGCCACGCCCAGCGTGACCCGCACCCGCGCCACGCGCGCGAGGTCGGCGTCCCAGCGCGAGGGCGCCGACGCCGCCGGACACCACGGCCCGTCGCCGAGCGTGGCCAGATCGATCGGGGCGGCACTGCTCCGCCACACCGGCAGGGCGGCGCCGTCGCGCGCATACGCGCAGTTCTCGCCCGCCGGCCACGCCGGGTCGGCCACCGTGCCCACGGGCGGCGGCCGGGGTCCGGCCGTGGCGTCTTCGATCGTGCCGTCGGGCGCGACGCGCACGATCGGCGCGCGGTCCGCGCCGTGCCACTCGACATCGAAGCGCGTCACGAAGTCGATCAGCGGGTTGGCTGGACCGGCGCCGAGCCGGCGCACCAGTTGCGCGAGTCCGGTGGCCGGATCAGGCGCGCACGGCATAGCCGTGCGCCTCGACCGACGACACCGACGCGCCGATGCGCCATGACTCACTGAGTGGTCTGCGCCAGTTCCAGGTCGAGCGGCGGCGCGACCTGGCGCACCTCCGCCATGGCCATGCGGCCATGCCCATCGAACAGCAGCAGATCGTCATTCGCCGCGAACCCGCACGTGACCGTGACCGGTGCGCAGAACGCGGGCCGTTCGAGCCGCAGCCACGTCTCGCCGGCCACCGCCGGCGCCCGCAGCGTCGCGTGTGCAGCGCCGACGACGGGCCGACAAGGTGGTCAGGGTGCGGGCCTGGGCGCCCACGGCCCACGCGCCCGGCGCGACGACATCGGGCACGACGGCGGGCAACGCCGTGCCGGGCGCGAGGTCGGGCGACTGAGCGAAGCCGCTGCCGGCGCGCTGCACGTCATCGAGCAGCGCCGCGACGCCGCCACGCGCACGCTGGTGCTGGTCGGCGGCAGCAGGATCGGCCTCGAAGCCGGCCAGCACCGCCGTGGCCAGCATCGCCACGGTGCCCAGGGCAAGGCCCAACAGCGTCGTGGCGACCAGCAGTTCCACGAGCGTGGAGCCGGCATCGGTACGCGGGCGGCTGCCGACGGGCCGGCGCCGCGTCATGGCTCGGCCTCCCAGGCGATGCGCGCGACGCAGGCCCCGGGCGCGCTGCTGGTGCTGTCGCGCTCGTGCGCGGGCACGACGCACACCGTGAGTCCCCACGCGCTCGGCGTCGCGCCGCCGATCGGCACGGCACGCCAGCGGCGCATGAACATCGGCAGGCCACTCGTGATGACGCCGGCTTCGTCGAGCCGCTCCGAGCACCCGGCCACGTCGCGCCGCAGACAGTCAGCCGAGGTCGCCGACAGGGGCGCGCGGATGCGCGCCGACACGGACTGGTCGGCCAGTACCGCCGCGATGGTGTGCCGCCGGGCCCGGGCCATCGCCGCCGTGATCTGCGTGGCCAGACTGGCCAGACTCGAGTACGCCGGTCGTGACGATGGCCAGCGCCACGATCGCCTCGATGAGGGTGAATCCGCGTTCCGACGACCCCGTTCTACGCATCGCGCCTCCCGGCGCCGCCGATCCATGGCGACGACAACCCAGCGCAGTGCAACCGGCGATCCATCCGGGTCGCGGCCGTGAGCGGCCCGATTTCATTGGGCCGCGCGGCGACGGGCCGGCGCGACACCGCAGAACCTGCGCGCCGCCGTCGGGCGCCAGGTCGCAGCAACTGCCCGTGGCGGGGCCCTCAGGCGGCGATGTGCTTGAGCGGCAGGTGCACGGTGAAGAGTGCGCCGCCGTCGGGGCCGTTGTCGGCGCGCACCTGCCCGTTGTGCGTCACGATGAACTTCTGCACGAGGGCCAGACCCAGGCCGGTGCCATCCGAACGGGTCGTGAAGAAGGGCTGGAACACGCGATCGCGCGCCTCGGGCGGCAGGCCAGGGCCGTTGTCGGCCACGGTGATCTCCACGATCCCGTCTTGCGACTGCACCGCGCCGTGCACGCGTACTGCCGGTGCGACACCAGCCCGCTGGCAGGCTTCGATGGCATTGCGCAGAAGGTTCGAGAACGCCTGACGCAACAGCACCTCGTCCCCTTCCACATGGCCGAACGCGCCGCTGATGGTCACCGCGGCGCGGGCCGGGTCCACGTCGTTGACCGCCCGGGTCACGACCAGCCCGAGCGCCAAGGTCTGCAACGTGAGACGTTCGGGACGCGCGAAGTCGAGAAAGCGCGTGACCACTTCGCCGAGCGCCTGGGTCTCGGCGCGGATGCCCTCGGCGTAGGTGCCGTGCGGCGCGGGCAACGCGGCCGGATCGAGCAGGCGCGCATAGCCGTGCACGGTCGCGAGCCCGTTGCGGAACTCGTGCGCCAGGCCGGCGGTCAGCTCGCCAAGCCGGGCCAGGGCGTCCTTGAAGCGGAGCTGTTCTTCGAGCGCCACCACCCGCGACAGATCGGTGAACAGGCAAATCACGCCCGACTCGCCCGGCCCGCCGGACCAGGGCGACAGGGTCACGCCGAGATGCGACGGACCGCCGGTCATGCCACCCGTGGCGATGTGACGCCGCGACGGCGCGCGCCGGCCGGTCGCGGCATCTCGCACCAACTGCGCCAGGTCGGGCACGGTTTCGAGCATCTCGTCGAGGGGCGCTGGCATGGGCCGCGGGGCCACGCCGAGGATGCGGTGGCCGGCCGGATTGAGCATGCGCACGCGGCCGTCGGCACCGGCCACGAGCAGCCCCGAGGTGAGGCCCTCGACGATCTGGGCGTTCAGCCGCTCGGACGCCTCGGCGCGCGCGAAGCTCGAACGCTCCTGTTGCCGGATCTTCGCCACCGCCTCTTGCAGCGCCGCCGACAGCACGGCGGTATCGGCACTCGACTCGCGCAGATGACGGCCCGAATCACGCGCGCCGGAGACGATGCGCAGGAGGGCGAAGCCGAGCACCCCGGCCAGGAAGCCGACGAGGGCCGTGAGGCCGAGGAGGAGGGCGCCGGCCGGAGACACCTGCGGCATGCGATCAGTAGAAGCCCGCGTACCAGTCGATGATCGGTTGCCCGGCCAGCATCGCGACCAGGGCCCCGAGCGCCAGGAAGGTGCCGAAGGGAAGCGCGTACTTCATCGAGCCGCGCTGCGCGACGATCAACGACAGGCCGATGAGCGCGCCCGAGAACGACGCGAGCACGAGCGTCAGCAGCACCGCCTGCCACCCGAGGAACGCGCCGATCATCGCCAGCATCTTCACGTCGCCCATGCCCAGGCCTTCTTCCTTGCGCAACAGGTAGTAGCCCGCCGCCGTGGCGTAGAGCAAGCCGCCGCCGAGCAGGGCGCCCACGCAGCGCCGACCGCCAACCCGGCGGGCCCAGCAGCGCGAACGCGAGGCCCACGGCAATGCCGGGGAGGGTGATCACATTCGGCAGAATCTGATGTTCGAGGTCGATGACGAAGAGCACGATGAGCGCGCTGACGAAGATCAGCCGCGCGGCCAGCAACGGCCCCACCGGCGTCACCATGGCGACCACCACGAACAGCACGGCCGTAACCGCTTCGACCAGCGGATACTGCACCGAGATCGGCGCCTTGCAGCGGGCACACTTGGCGCGCAGCACGACCCAGCTCACGATCGGGATGTTCTCGAACCAGCGCAGCTCACGCTTGCAGCTGCCACAGGCCGAGGCCGGCCACACCACCGACGTGCCCCGGGGCAGGCGGAAGATGCAGACGTTCAGGAACGAGCCGAGGAGCAGGCCGAACAGGCCGACGACGACCCCTGCGAAGATCACCGGACTCATGGCGGGGTCTCGAAACTCGGCAGGGGCAACATCGGTGAACTCGCCGCCAGGGCCACGCCGCCGGCCAGCAGCACGTAGGGAACGCCGGCCGGGTCGATGGGTTCCCGCGCGATCAGCCCAGCGGCCACCAGCTGCTCCCACCGCGTCGGCTCGGTGCCCGTCCTGCGCATATAGGTCGCGACGTGCGCGAGCAACACGTCCAATTCGTCCATGGCCAGCAGTTGTTGCAGGCGATACTCCGCCGTGCGTCGCACCCAATCCTGGTCGTTGCCGGCCAGCAACTCTCGCCACAGGAGCCGCGCCGACGCGCGGTCGCCGCCCTTGGCCAGGGTGACGCCGGCCAGGGTCTTCAACCAGAGCGGGGCGTCCGGCAGCGAGGCGCCCGTGTCGAAGGCACGCGCCGCCGCCTTGTAGTCCTTCAGCCACCAGTAGTAGACGAAGCCGAGGTCGTGGCGGTACTGCCAGCGCTGTGGTTCCTGCGCGATGCCCTTCTCGAGCAGCGTGATGGCGAGATCGGGACGCCCGGGCCCACCCGGGTAGCCCTCGCTCAGGAAGATCGCCCCCAGCCGGGCCGCCACATCGAAGCGCCGATCGAGGCTGGTCGAGAGATCGAGCAGCGGATACAGCAGCGCGTAGCGGCCCTCGGTCGCCGTCGACTTGCGCTCGCCGCCGTAATGCACCACGGCCCGCATCCAATAGATGTCGGCGGCCAGGTCGGAGAACGACAGGACCATGCGGCGCGCGAGCGCCGGCGACTCGAGCCACAGCATGGGCACCTCGAGTCGCGGAGGAGCCGACTGGTCGCGCAGCACCTGCAGCGCCACGACCGTGGCGAGGAGCGCCCCACAGAGGCTCCACCACAGGCGCGCGCGAGGACCAGGCACCATCGTCGGCATGCCCGCCCTACTTGAAATCCCGCCGGCTGAACACGGCAATGGAGGCGACGAGAAATGCGCCCACATAGCTGAGGGCGGCCATCACGCCGAAGGCCAGAGCCCGCCAGCCGATGGCCACGCCGTGCACGACTTCGTTCTTCACGTCGATGGCCGACAGATTCGGCAGCACGTAGTAGGCGCCGCGGGCGACGGCCGCCGCGGTCGGCGAGTCGACGGCGGTCTGGAGTTCCTTCAAGTCGGCACTGAAATGCCCGGAGATCCACAGGCCGATGGTGAAGAGCACGGCCAGCAGCGGACTCGTGAACGTGGAGAAGAACAGCGCCGCGGCCGTCGTCAACATCAGCTGCAGGCCGATGAGCGCGATCGGCAACAGCAAGCGCGGGTCGACGGCGGGCGCGCGCCAGCCGCCCTTGATCCACGGATCGGTCGTGAGGTCGTAGTAGTAGAGCATCGCGTAGAACGCGGCGGCCATCATCGCGAGATTGACCGACAGCGTGAGTACCAGGCCGGCGAACTTCCCGAGCAGGAAGCTGGAGCGCGTGACCGGCTTCGACAGGATCGAGTAGATGCTCCGCCGCTCCACTTCCTTGGCCACGAGTCCGGTGCCGATGAACAAGGCGATCAGCAGGCCGATGATGTTCATCGCCGCCAGGCCCAGGTCCTTGATCACCTTCAAGTCCTGACCGGCCGTCAATTGGCTCATCAGGTAGGCCGCCCCCATCAAGACGACGGAGAAGAGCACCATGCTGAAGGGCACGCGGTCGCGCACCGACTCCTTGAAGACCGCAAGCGCAACCCGGGCGATGGCGGTGATGCTCATAGCGAAGACGTGTCGCGATGTTCGGACGCGGCGACGTTGCGCACGAAGAAGTCTTCGAGGGTGTCGCGTACCGGATTGAGCGACACGACCCGGGCGCCGCCGCTGGCCAGTTGCTGCAGCAGCGTATCCGGCTGCTCGGGCGGCAGGTCGGCGTTGTAACGCCCCTCATGCACCGTGGTCACCTTACGGGCGGCGGCCTGCAGCTGCGCGAGCGACGACGGCGACGCGACATCGACGACCAGTTCCCAGCCGGTGAGCTGCCGCGCCAAAATATCGGAGAGCCGGCCGCCGGCCACCAGGCGGCCCTGCACGATCACGCCGACCTGGCTGCACAGGGTCTCGGCGTCCGAGAGGATGTGAGAGCTGAAGAACACGGTCGTGCCGCGATCGCGCAGCGCCAGCATCAGCTCGCGGATCTCGCGGCGCCCGAGCGGGTCGAGTCCGGACATCGGCTCGTCGAAGAAGACGACCTCCGGGTGGTTGATGAGCGCCTGCGCGATGCCCACGCGCTGGATCATGCCCTTCGAGAACGATCGCAGGCGCATGCGTCGTTCCCGGCCCAGGCCCACCTCGTCGAGCGCGCGGGAGACACGGGCGGGCCGCTCGGCCGAGGGCACGTCGAACAGGCTGGCGAAATACGTGAGCAGCTCTTCGGCGGTGAGGTAGTCGTAGAAGGACGGATTCTCCGGCAGGAAGCCGATGCGCTTCTTGATGGCGACATCGCCCACCGGCCGGCCGAGGATTCGCGCCGAGCCGCCGGTCGGGAAGATCAGCTGCATCAGCAACTTGATGGCCGTGCTCTTGCCCGCGCCGTTGGGCCCGAGGAAGCCATAGACCTCGCCCTGCTCCACGGCCAGATCGAGCCCGTCGAGCGCGCGATACGGGCGCTTGCGCCAGAAGCCGACGGCGTAGTCCTTGGTGAGTTTCTCGGTCTCAATGACGAGCATCGTCACCGACCTTATCGGACGCTGGCGCCCGGAGCGTTATTTGACGGTGACGCCGGCGCGCTTCATCTCGATGGCGATCGCGGCATCGAGGAACTGCGCCCGCAGACCGGGCAGCCGGATGCCGTTCAGGAAAAAGGTCGGGGTGCCCTGCACCTGCAGCTGCCCGCCCTGTTCGATGTCGCCCTTCACGAGCGTCAGGGTCGTCGGATAGCGGGCGTCGAAGTCGGTGACACCGCCCAGCGTGCGCGCCGCCTCCTTCACCGAGGCGGGGGTCAGCGTGGGCTGGTTCGCGAACAACCAGTTCTCCATGGCGTCGGCCTTGCCCTTTTCGCGGGCCAGACGCACGGCTACCGCCGCCTCGCACGAGGCGAGGTGACTGCCCCCAGGCGCGAGCCGGTTGCATTCGGGATCGAGTGGGTAGTCGCGGGTCACGAACTTCAACTTGCCGGGGTAGTCCTTGGCATAGCGCGCCAGCACGGGCTTGTATTCGGCAAAGGTCTGGCCGCACGGCGGGCACATGTAGTCGTTGAACTTCACGAGCACGACCGCGGCGCCTTCGGTCGCCACCATCACCGGCACACGCTGCTGCGCGTTCATGAACTTCTCGAGTTCCTGCAGTTGCGCAGGCGCCAAGCCCGCCGTGCCGCTTGGCGCGGCGGCGGCTTGCGCGTCGTCACTCGCCGCACTCACGGTCTCAGCCGGAAAGGACCAGACCAGCGTCGCGGCCGCGCCCAGGAACGCCACGACCGACATCACGGCAGCGGGAGTACTCACCAGACGGCGGAGATCCGCCGCCAGACGCTCGGGCAGTGCGCTCATGGACACCCTCGTGGCCGTCACGGCCGACACGAACAATCCCAACACCGCCACGTAGGTGGCGACACACAACAGGCAAACGGTCTGGAGCACGACGAACGACGCGTAGCCCAGATACGCGATCGGCAGGAGCGCGGCCGCCGACATCACCAGCAGGTAGGCCGGCACGTGCGCGCGGCTGGCCGGCGATCCGGCAGTGAGGGCCAGCACCAACAGCACGAAGGCGAAGAACAGCACGCCCACGACCGCCACGGGCAGTGCCGGCGACCGAGCCGTAGGCACTCGCGTAGGCGCTGGTGCAGCTGAGGGTCTGGTTGACGTCGCAGAAACTGGCGTAGGCGGGATCGTTCAGCAGGCGGTAGTGCACCCAGGCGGAGGTGCTCGAGGCGGCGAGGCCGAGCAGGCCTGCGCCCCACATCCAGGCGGTGGTCGCGCCGGCGGGCACGGGAGGGGCCGGGTTCGATGAGACGTGCGCCATCGCCCGCCATTGTAACGGCATTCAACCCCGAACTGGCCTACCCGCGAAACGCAGCGAGGGCGCAGCCTCGTGGCTGCGCCCCCGTGCGTCGAAGGTGTTGCCGAGTTGCGGTTTACTGCAGCGCCGTGCCGCCGCCGCCGACGGCCATCTGCGCTTCGGTCGGGGCCGCGGCGGTGTTGTTCACGAAGATGGCGCCCTGGTTGGAGCGTCGCGAACGAGCGCGCACCGCGACGTGCCGGGGGTCAGCGGGCACTGCGCCGTCGCGTAGTAGGCGCTGGTGCCCGCCGCGCCGTCGCAACCGGTGCCCTGGGCGACGCCGCCCGTGCCGTTGGCGAGCGTCACCGTGAAGCCGCTCTTGATGGCCGGGTCGGCGCTCAGGTCGTTCGAGAGGAAGCCCTGGCTGCCGCCGCAGACCGCAATCGCCAGGCGGTTCAGCGTGGCCGAGTAGGGCGAGCCGGGGCCCGAACCCGAGAAGCCGGCCTGTGCGCTGTTGACAGCGCGCAGCGAGCCAATCGCCGACGCCTCGTTGCCGGCCATACGGGCCTTCAGCAGGCCGGGGATGGCGATGGCCGCGATGATGCCGATGATGGCCACGACGATCAGCAGTTCGATGAGGGTGAAGCCCTTGTTGCTACGAATACGCATGGTGTCTGCTCCTGAAACTGGTCTGGTTGACGTCTCGATGTCTTTCGGTTCAGCGACGCCGCCACCTGTTGGGCGGCGTCGATGCCTTTACCAAAGCAACAAGAATGCCAATCCAAGAGCGCTAGCGTATGGATGACCTAAGTGATTGATTCCACGCGTCTTGCGTGAGATTTGTCGAATTCGTCCGGGCGCCAAGTGTGCAGGGACGGCTGACGGCCGATGTCAGCCCCGTGGCGCCGACTGACAGCCTTGGGCACTACTTCAGCTGGTACTTCTTGGCCAGGTAGCGGAACTGCCGGAACGTGATGCCCAGCAGGTCGGCCGCCTTGACCTGCACGCCGCCCGCCTGCTTGAGGGCGCGCTCCAAGTGCATCCGCTCGATCTGCTGCAGGTGCGTCTCGAGATTGAACCCAGAGGCCGGAATTGCCTCGATCGTCCGCGGGTCGCCGGCCGGCGTATCGGACAGGTGCGGCGGCAGGCTGTCGCTCGTCAGTTCGGCGCCCTGCTCGAGCGCCACGCCCCGTTCCATGACGTTTTCGAGCTCGCGCACGTTGCCCGGCCAGCGGTAGGCCATGAGTAGGCGCATCGTGTCGACGGCAATCCCTCGCACCGGCCGCCCCATCCGTTCGGCAAAACGCTTCACGAACTGCTCCGCCAGAATCGGGATGTCCTCCGCGCGCTCCCTGAGGGCGGGCAGGCGCACCGAGATGACGTTGATCCGGAAGAAGAAGTCCTCGCGGAAGGCGTTGGTGCGCACCATCTCGTCGAGGTTCCGATTCGTGGCCGCGATGAACCGCACATCCGCTTCGAGTTCCTGCGTGCCGCCGACCCGGCGGAAGCGGCGCTCCTGCAGCACGCGCAAGAGCTTCACCTGCATGCCCAGGCTGGTCTCCCCCACTTCGTCGAGGAACAACGTGCCCCGGTCGGCGGATTCGAGCAGGCCCTTCTTCGTGTCGACGGCGCCGGTGAACGAGCCCTTCATATGCCCGAAGAGCTCGGATTCCAGGATCGACTCGGTGAAGGCGCCGCAGTTGACCGCCACGAAGGGCTGCGCCTGGCGGGTCGACTGCTGATGGATCTCGCGCGCCGTCCATTCCTTGCCGGTACCGGATTCTCCGGTGATGAGCACGCTGGCATCGGTGCGCGCCACGCGCGCCACCAGGCTGATCACGTCGAGAATCTGCCGGCTGCGGCCGGCCAGCACGAAGCCCTGGCCCTTGCTGCTCGGCAGGGCCACCTGTGTTTCAGCGAGCCTCTTGGATTCGAGGTAGCGGGCCACGCGCTGCTTGAGATCGGCCACGTCGAACGGCTTGGTCAGGTAGTCCACGGCGCCCAGCCGCATGGCCTCCACGGCCGTGTCCGCCGAGGCGAACGCCGTCAGCAGCAGGCCCACCGACGAGGGGCTGCGCTCCTTGAGGGCCCTCAGCACGTCCACGCCCGAGCCGTCCGGCATGCGCAGGTCGCTGATCAGCAGGTCGGGAGGCGGCCCGGTGCGAATCTGGTCGAGCGCAGCACCGACCCCTTCGGCGGTGGTGACCTCGTAGCCTTCGCGGCCCAAGACGATGGAGAGCATCTCGCGGAGCGAGCGCTCGTCGTCGACCACGAGAATGCGGGCTTTCCGTTCTGGCAAGGCGCTCATACGGGGAATCTGGCGGTGATCGTCGTGCCCTGTCCGACCGTGGACTCGACGTCGATGCGCCCATTGTAGTCGGTCACGATGCGGTGCACGATGGCCAGGCCCAACCCGGTGCCGCGGCCGAACGAACCGCGAAACGGGTCGAAGATGGAATCGACCTGGTCGGCCGGAATGCCGGTGCCTTCGTCGCGGACGCCGATGGCGGCCGAGGTGTCGTCGCCGCTCGCGAAGAGCTCGAGCCGTCCTCCGTTGGGCATGGCCTTGAGCCCGTTGGTCGCCAGGTTCCACATGATCTGCTTGAGCTGATTCTCGTCGGCGTCGAGCCAGACCGGAGCGTCGGGGATGGTGAGGGCCACGTGGTGGTGGGCCGACAGCTCGGGGCTGGCGCGGAGCAGCTTGGCGGTGTCTTCCACGGCGCGGCGCACGTCGGTGCGGGCCACGACCACGGAGCTCGGACGCGCGTAGGTGAGGAAGGATCGGATGGTGCCGTTCAGCCGGTCCGACTCGCGGAGCACGATGTCCATGAGCTGCGCCTGCTCGGTCGAGAGGGGCAGCTCGCCGCGCAGCACCTGGATGGCGCCCGACATCGAGGCCAGCGGATTGCGAATCTCGTGGGCGATGCCGGCGGCCATCTCGCCCACCGCCGCCAGACGCTGCCGCAACTGGGCCGTGCGCTCGAGGCCCTTGATGTCGGTGACGTCCTGGAAGGTGAAGATGAAGCCGCGTTGGCCGGCTCCGAGCGGCAAGGGCGCCGCGCTCACCCCGAGTTCGATCGGCCGCCCGTCGTCGCGGGTGTACGTGTAGTCGACGCGGCGGGCGCGTCCGGCTTCGCGATCGGAGGCGAGCGCCGCGGCGAACGACCCGGGCAGCTGCAGCACCTCGGTCGCCGGCTGCCCCGTGACGTCGCCTTCCCAGCCGGTGATGAGCGCCGCGGCGCGGTTGTAGGTCATCACCCGGCCGTTGGCATCCATGGTCGTCAGGCCGTTGGCCAGGTGGTCGATGACGTTGCGATTGAACGCCTCCAGGTCGGCGATCTTTTCCGACGCCGCCTCGACCGCGACGTCGGCCGACCGCAGGTTCTCGGCCAGCTGGCCGGCCAGGAACGCCACGGCGAAGAAGGCGAAGACGTTGATGCCCACGGTGGCCCAGGCCACGTCGGGTGCCGTCACGAGCAGACCTGCCCCGCCGACCGCCGCGAACTGGTAGACCACGATGGCCACGAAACACAGGCTGGCCATGGCCGCCACGCGCAGGCTGCCGCGGCGATACTGCACGCCGGCCGCCGCCACCACCGGCAGCGCGTAGAGGGGCGTGAAGACGCTCGCCACGCCGCCGGTGGCGTAGACGTAGACCGAGATCAGGGCCACGTCCAGCGCGAACTGCAGGTCGGCCGTCGCGCTGAAGCGAGCCGAGAACCGCACCGTCGCGGCATCCAGCAAGGCGACGGCAAAGAGCCCGACGAGGGCCACCGCCGCCTGGTCCAGGGGCCAGAGGGCCGAACCGGCCAGCGCCAGTGAACACGCAAAGAGCGCGAGCAACGTGGCGGCCCCGAGACGGACCGCCACCAGCCTCGAAAGACGAGGCCCCAAGGCCGACATCAGGTCAGCTGGCTAATCAGGCCGAAGATCGGCAGGTACATCGCCACCACGATGCCGCCGACGACGATCCCCAGAAAGGCAATCATCACCGGTTCGAGCAAGGTCAGCAGCCCGGCCACGGCGGTGTCGACTTCTTCCTCGTAGAACTCGGCAATCTTGGACAGCATGGTATCGAGGGCACCGGTGGCTTCGCCGACGCCAATCATCTGCACCACCATGCCTGGGAACACCCCGGTGGTCTTGAGCGGCCCGGCCACGGTCTCGCCGCGTTCGATGCTGCGGCGCACCTCGTAGAGGGCATCTTCGATGATGGCGTTGCCGGCGGTCTTGGCGGTGATTTCGAGGCCGTCGAGAATCGGCACGCCCGAGGTCATGAGCGTGGAGAGCGTCCGGCAGAACCGCGCCACCGCGATCTTGCGCATGATGGGGCCGAGAATCGGCAACTTCAGCACGATGCCATCGACTACCCGGCGTCCGCCCTCGGTGGCGTAGTACTGCCGGAACGCAAAGAACACCGCGATGCCGGCGACGATGATGAAGGGCATGAACTGCACGAGCATGTTGCTCACGCCAATCACCATGCGCGTGAGGAACGGCAGTTCGGCGCCCAGACCAGCGAAGAGGCTGGCAAACGTCGGAATGACCTTCCACAGAATGACGGTGACGACGACCCCGGCGATCACCACAATCGCCACCGGGTAGATCATCGCCGACTTGACCTGGCCCTTGAGCTTGACGGCCTTCTCGATATAGGTCGCCAGGCGCTTCAGAATGGTGTCGAGGATGCCGCCAGCCTCGCCGGCCGCGATCATGTTGGTGAACAGCGGGTCGAACGCTTTCGGGTGCCGCTTCATGGCGTCGGCCAGCGAAGCGCCCCCTTCGACGTCGGACCGCGTCGCCAGGATGACGGCCGCGAAGTTCTTGTCGTCCTCCTGGTTGCCGAGGATGTCGAGACACTGCACGAGGGGCAGTCCGGCGTCGATCATCACGGAGAACTGCCGCACGAACACGGCCAGGTTCTTCGGATTGACGGCCTTCGCCCGTGGCTTCTTCGGCGGCGCCGCCACCTTGGCGGCCACGGCGGCAATCCGCGTGACCATGATCTGCTCGCGCCTGAGCGAGGTCGTCACCGATTCGACGGTGTCCCCCATGCGTTCGCCCGAGATGGTCTCTCCGCCTCGGGTGCGGCCTGAAAATGCAAAAGTCGGCATGTGCGTCGTCTCCTGGAGGAGCCTTCGTGCTCTCGAATGTCCTTAGCGCGCGCCCGGTCGCGGGCCGGTTGGCCGGCCGAGCCCCGCACCCGCGACGACACCGACGCCGCGGCTGATCATCTCGGTCAGTTCATCCCGCTGCCCCGACGCGTTCATCGCCGTCTCGAGCGAGATCTGGCGGCGCTGGTGCAACGTGACGAGCGACTGGTTCATGGTCTGCATGCCGAGCTTCTCCTGCCCGGTCTGCATGGCGGAATAGATCTGGTGCACTTTGTCTTCACGAATCAGGTTGCGGATGCCGGGGGTCGGCACGAGAATCTCGAGCGCCACCACGCGGCCCTGGCCGTTGATCTTGGGCAGCAGCGACTGGCACACGATGCCCTCGAGCACGAGCGACAGCTGCACCCGCACCTGCGACTGCTGGTGCGCCGGGAACACGTCGATGATGCGGTTGATGGTCGACGACGCCGAGTTGGTGTGCAGCGTGGCGAACGTGAGGTGGCCGGTCTCGGCGATGCGCAGCGCCGATTCCACCGTTTCGAGGTCGCGCATTTCGCCGACCAGGACGATGTCGGGGTCTTCACGCAGGGCCGCGCGCAGGGCGTTGCCGAAGCTCTGGGTGTCGCTGTGCACTTCGCGCTGGTTGACCAGGCAGCCCTTGTGCTGGTGCAGGTACTCGATCGGGTCCTCGATGGTGAGGATGTGGCCCTTGCGCTCGATGTTGATCTTGTCGATCATCGCCGCCAGCGTCGTCGACTTGCCGCTGCCGGTGGGTCCGGTGACCAGCACCAGCCCACGCGGGCGCTCGGCCAGCTTGCCGATGACCGGCGGCAGGCCCAGTTCGTCGAACGGCCGCACCCGCTCGGGAATCAAGCGGTAGACGGCGCCCACCGCGCCGCGCTGATTGAACATGTTGCAGCGGAAGCGCGCCAGGCCGCGGATGCCGAACGAGAAGTCGAGTTCCTGCGTTTCTTCGAAGCGCTTCTTCTGCGCGTCGGTGAGCACGCTGTAGGCCAGCGTCTTGGTGTCGGACGGCGTCATCTCCGGCTGTTCGAGCCGGCGCAGGTCGCCGTGCACGCGCACGACGGGCGGCGACTGGATCGACAGGTGGAGGTCCGATCCGTTGAGCTCCACCGTCGTCTTGAGTAGTTCTGGCAGCGTGGCCATGTGTGTGTCCCTGTCCCCGGTCCCTAGTCCCTGGTCCCTCTTACTTGACCGTCTCCCGCACGACCTCTTCGATCGTCGTCACGCCGTCGGCGATCTTTCGCAACCCGCTGCCGCGCAGCGTGATCATCCCTTCCTCGATGGCCTTGCGACGCAATTCCAGGGCCGAGGCGCCCACGAGGATCAACTCCCGCAGTTCCTCGGCGATTTCCATCACTTCGTACAAGCCGACCCGGCCCTTGTAGCCGGTGCCGTTGCACTTCTCGCAACCCTTGCCCTTCTTGGGCACGACCGTTTCCGCCAGCTCCGGCGTGAAGCCCACGGCCACCAGCGCGGCCGGGGCCAGCGGTTCGTCGATCTTGCAGTTGGTGCAGATGCGGCGCACCAGGCGCTGCGCGCACACCAGGTTGAGCGAACTGGCCACGAGGAACGGCTCGATGCCCATGTTCATCAGGCGGTTGATGGTGCTCGGCGCGTCGTTGGTGTGCAGCGTCGACAACACCAGATGGCCCGTGAGCGCGGCCTTGACCGCGATCTCGGCCGTTTCGAAGTCGCGGATCTCGCCGACCAGGATGATGTTCGGGTCCTGACGCAGGAAGCTGCGCAGGGCGGCCGCGAAGTTGAGGCCGATGCTCTCGCGCACCTGCACCTGGTTGACGCCGACCAGGTTGAACTCGACCGGGTCTTCCGCGGTCATGATGTTGGTGTCCATCGTGTTGATGCGCGAGATGGACGAGTAGAGCGTGTTGGTCTTGCCGCTGCCGGTCGGGCCGGTCACGAGCACCATGCCCCACGGCTTGGCAATCTGGGTCTCGAGCTTCTTCAGCGACTCGGGCTCGAACCCGAGCTTGGTCATGTCGAGCATCAGCTTGGTGCGGTCGAGCAGACGCATGACGATCTTCTCGCCGAAGAGCGTCGGCAGCACCGACACGCGGAAGTCGATGTCGCGCTGCTGGCCGGCGTCGCTGAAGCGGATCTTGATGCGGCCGTCCTGCGGCAGGCGCTTCTCGGCGATGTCGAGCTTCGCCATGATCTTGATGCGGGACGTGATCGCGTCCTTCATCTTGAGCGGCGGGTTCATCACGCTGTGCAGCAGGCCGTCGATGCGGTAGCGGACGCGGTATTCCTTTTCGTAGGGCTCGACGTGGATGTCGCTGGCGCCCTTCGAGATGGCCGACATCAGAATCACGTTCACGAGCTTGATGACCGGCGCTTCCTCGCCCTGCCGGGTCAGCGCTTCGGCGCTGATCTCGTCGACTTCGTCGAGAATCTCGACGTCGTCGGCGTCGATCATCGGCATCTCGGACATCGCGCGGGTCGCGATGTCGAGCGCGCTCTCACCCGGCGCCATCTCGACGATCTTCTGGCTGTTCTTGCCGCCGCCCCCGCTGCCCGGCGCGCCGTAGTACTTCTGGATGGCGTCGAGGACCGCCGTCTCCCAGGCCACCACGGGCTCCACGTTGTAGCCCGTCATGAACTTCAGGTCGTCGAGGGCGAAGACGTTGGTCGGGTCCGTCATCGCGATGGTCAGCGTGGCGCCCACCCGGCTGAGCGGGATGATCTGATACTTGTGCGCGGTTTCGGCCGGCACGAGCTTGATCACCGCCGGGTCGATCTCGAACTGGTTCAGCGAGATCGAGGGCACGCCGGTACTGCTTCGAGAGCAGTGACGTGATCTCTTCATCCTTGACGAAGCCGAGCTTCACCAGGTTGGCGCCGAGCTTGCCGCCATTCGAGCGCTGATAGCTCAGCGCCTCTTGAAGTTGTTCCGGGGTGATCCGCTTCTCTTTGAGCAGCAGTTCACCGATCCGCACCGCCATGTCGCGTTGTCCGCCTTCGGTCGTCAGCGCTGGAGGGGTTCCAGGCCTGTCGTCCCATTACCTTTTCGGTCATCGGTCGCCGCGGTCTGCAGGCTGCGTCGCCCCAAGAACCGCCAGACTTGTGGTCAGTTCGTGCAGATTCGTGATGTCACGGCCCAATCACACCGCCAGATTTCGGCGCCTCCAGCCCGGCCGGCAGGCTCGAACCGACGAGGACGCGCCAAGATCACCCAACCACTTACACTTCTGGCTGGGGCGGCCCGTATCCGGCCATACCCAAGAGGAGCCGCCTCCCCGCTGCGTCGCACGCCCCGTCTGCCGCTACCAGTCGCCTGGAAGTCCATCAGCATCAGCGACTTGACGGCAGGATCCAGAAACATTTCCGGGCCGCCGCCGTATTACACTTGGTGGGAATTGGCCGCCGTCGGCCTGCTCCCACCCTCCAGAATGTCCATCTCTAGCAACCCTCCGGCCATGACGCTGGCCGGACGCCTCGGCCGACTCGCAACCGCTCCACGGTCGGCGATGCACGCGGCCGTACGCTTGACCGTGCCTCAGGTCCTGCTGACCTGGGCCGTCCTGCTGATCCTCTGGGGCGCCGCGGGCACATGGCTGCTCTCCACCCCGGTCGGACGCCAGGCGCTGGTCGACGAACGGGTGCGGGTGGTCGAAAGCCTGGGCGGACGCGTGACCGACGCGGCCTATACCCAACTGCAGGCGGCACCGCCCCTGTGGGTCTATTTCGCGAGCGGCGGCCGGTTGCTGCTCACCCCGCCAGTCACCCTCGCGGTCGCCGCCGGGCTCTTCCTGTGGCTGCGGCGCGGCCGGCGCGCCACCTTCGGCCAATGCCTCAGCACGTCGGTGCACGCCATCCGGCGCGCTGGTCGCCCAGCAGTTGCTGGCAACGCCGCTGCATTTCTTGCGGGAATCGCTCACCAGCCCGTTCAACCTGGCCGCCCTGCTTCCGTTCTTCGATGAAGGCTCGGTGGTGGCGCGGTTCCTGGGAACGGTCGAGGTCTTCGGGCTGTGGTGGGTGCTGCTGCTGGCGCTCGGCTGTGCGGTGATGGCCGGAGGCCGGGCCCGCGCGTTCGTCGGGCCGCTGGTTGGGACGTATGCGGGCGTGGCGGCCATCGTGGCCGGTGCGGTGTTGCTGACGGGAGGGTCGTAATCGTGTTCCGGAAAAAATGGCCGTGGGTGGTCGGCGCGCTGCTCGTCGCGGCCGTCGCAGGGGGCGCGTATTCACAATCGCGTCAGGAGAAGGGCACGCTCGTCACGGCGGAGAACATCCAGCTGCGCGACCTCGAGGCGCTGGTCTCGGCGTCCGGCACGATCCAGCCCAAGCGCTCGGTGAACATCAGCGCGCAGTCGATGGGCCGGGTCACCCAGATCGGGGTGCGGGAGGGCGACCGGGTCACCGCCGGTCAGTTCCTGCTACTGATCGACCCGGTGGCCGCCCAGAGCGTTGTGCGCCGGGACGAGGCCGCCGTGGCGGGGGCACGCACCGGCCTCGAGCAGTCGCGGGTCACCGTGCAGAGCGCGCGCGCCAGCGTCGACATCGCGCGCCAGGCGCTCAAGCGCCAGCAGGAGTTGTGGCAGGCGGGGCTGACCACGCGTGAGGCCCTCGAGAAGGCCGAGGCCGAAGTGGAGATGCGCGAGAGCGACATCAATGCGCGGCAGCAGGAGATTCGCACGCGCGAAGAGCAGGTACGCCAACAGGAGGCCGGACTGGTCAGCAGCCGCCACAACCTGTCGCAGGCGCGCTTCGAATCGCCCTTCGACGGCATCGTCACCCGGCGCAATATCGAAGAAGGCGAGAACGTCGTAGTCGGCACCATGAACAACGCCGGCACGGTGCTGCTGACGGTGGCCGACATGTCGGTGATCGAGGCCGAGGTCGAGGTCGACGAAACCGACATTCCGCTCGTGCAGATCGGCCAGAAGGCCATCGTGACCATCGACGCCATCGACGGCAAGACCTTCGCTGGACGGGTCACCGAAATCGGCAACAGCCCAATCCAGGTGGCCGGCCAGGCAACCGGCGCCCGCACGGCCACGAACTTCAAGGTCGTCGTCACGCTCGACGAGGCCGCGCCGGAAATCCGCCCAGGGTTCACCTGCACCGCCGACATTTCTACGGCGTCGAAGGCCAGCGCGGTGGCCGTGCCGATTCAGGCTCTGACGGTGCGCGAGCTGGAATACGACCGGGCCGGCGCCGTCGTGCCCAGGCTGCGGCCTGCTCCCACGTCGCGCTTCAGCTTCGGGGCACCTGCCGCCGCGACCACCCTGGCGCTGCCCACCGAACTGCCCGTGGGACACACGCGCAAGGAGGTGGAGGGCGTGTTCGTCATTCGCGACGGCAAGGCCCAGTTCGTTCTGGTCGCCGTCGGCATCGCCGGCGAGCGCTATTTCGAAGTGACCTCGGGCCTGAAGACTGGAGACCGCGTGATCACCGGTCCATTCGACAGCGTGCGCAACCTGTTCGAAGGCGACCAGGTGCGCGAGAACACCCCGACCTCGGCCGCGAAGTAGCGGCCCCCACGGACGGCATGCAGCAGATCTGGGAGGCGATCAATCTGGCGCTGGCGTCGATCTGGGGCAACAAGCTCCGGTCGCTGCTGACCCTGCTCGGGAACATCGTGGCGGTGTCGTCGATCATCGCCGTGGTGGCGCTCATCCAGGGCGTGAACGGCGCGGTCTCCGACGCCATCGTGTCCGATCTCGGCGCCGATTCCTTCACCATCCGCCGCACCGGCATCGCCCGTAACCAGGACGAGATCGATCGCCAACGCAACAACCCGCGCATCACGCTCGACGAAGCCCGGGCCATCCGCCGCTTCGGCACGACCATCACGGCCGTCATGGCCCAGGCCCAGCAGAACTCGACGGTGGGCTACCGCACCGAAGAACTGCAGTCGATCACCGTGCAGGGCGTGACCGACGCCTATCTCGAGTTCTCGACCTTCGACGCCGAGCGCGGCCGCATGGTGAGCCCGGTCGAGATCTCGCGCAACCGGCCGGTGGCGCTCGTGGGCTGGCAGGTGGCAGACCGTCTGTTCGGTCAGGCCGACCCGCTCGACAAGGCCATCAAGATTGCCGGCGTCCCGTTCCGCGTCGTCGGGGTCAGCGCCAAGAAGGGCGCATTCTTCGGCAACTCCCTTGACGAATTCGTCGTCATCCCACTCGGCCAGTATCAGAAGCTGTTCGGCGCACGGCAGTCGCTCGCGCTCATGGTGAAGCCGCGCAGCGCCGACGCGGTGGCGCTGGCCCGCGACGAAGCCCGAACGGCCTTGCGCGTCACCCGCCATCTCGGGCCAGGCGAACCCGACAATTTCGGCATCGTCGCCTCCGACTCGGTACTCGACATCTTTCAGCAGGCCACCAAGGGCATCGCCGCCGTGCTGGTCGGCGTCGTGGCCCTGTCGCTGCTGGTGGGCGGCATCGTGATCATGAACATCATGCTCATGGTGGTGAGCGAACGCACCCGCGAGATCGGCCTGCGCAAGGCGCTCGGCGCGCGCAGCCGCGACATCATGTCGCAAGTGCTGACCGAGTCGATCACGCTGTCGATGATGGGCGGCATCGCCGGGGCCGCCGTGGGGGCCCTGTTCGCCAAGATTCTCGCGGCGGTCACGCCGCTGCCGGCCGTGATCGAGACGTGGTCGATCGTGGTCGGGGTGCTCGTAACCGGCGCCGTCGGCCTGTTCTTCGGCTGGTATCCGGCCCGCCGGGCCGCCAACCTGGCACCGATCGAGGCCCTGAGGCGCGAATGACCGGCAGCATCCGCAAGCGTCTCTCGCTGCTCCGCGAAACCGCGGAGATGGCCCTCGACACCCTGTGGGCCAACAAGATGCGCTCGGCGCTCACGGTGCTGGGGGTGGTGATCGGCATCACCTCGATCGTGAGCATGACGGCGCTCATTCGCGGCTTCGACGAGTCGCTGCGCGACTCGATTCGCGCCCTCGGCCCGCGCACCATCTTCGTGCAGCGCTTCGGCGCCTTGAGCTTCTCGTCGGGCACCTCGTTCCTCGAGCTCATCAAGCGGCCGGCGCTCACGGTCGAAGACGGCCACGCCATCGAGCGGCTGGCGCCGTCGGTCGATATCGTCGATACCTGGCTGGGCATCGGCGGCCCGCCCACCCAGGCGCGGATCTTCTACGGCAACGAGCGCACCGCGCCCCAGGCCCTGATGGGCGCCAGCGAGTCGTACGTCGACGTCAACTTCGCCAAGATGCGTCTGGGCCGCTCGATGACGCAGCAGGAAGTGCTGCGCCGCCGCGCCGTGACCGTGCTCGGCTACGGCCCGTACGAGGCGCTGTTCCTCAACCGCGGCATCGACCCGGTGGGCAAACACGTGCGCATCGGCGCCGTGCGCTACCTGGTCGTGGGCGTGATCGACAAGCGGCCGTCGCTGGGCGGGGGCATCGGCCCGAGCCCCGACGACTTCGCCATCATCCCCTACACGGCCTACCGCAAGCAGTTCGGCAACGAACGCGTCCGCGGCGGACAGTTCGGCGCGGCCTCGGTCATGATTGCCGTGCTGCCGCGCGAGTCGGCCTCGCGCGAAGACGCCATGCGCGAAGTGGAAGCGGTGATGCGCATCCGCCACGGCCTCACGCTCGACAAGCCCAACGACTTCGACCTCGTCACCCAGGACGCCATCCTCAAGGTGTGGGATCAGATCTCGCAGGCGGTGCTGCTCTCGCTGGTGGTCATCTCGTCGATTGCCCTCATGGTGGGCGGCATCGGCGTGATGTCGATCATGACCATCTCGGTCACCGAGCGGACGCGCGAGATCGGAGTACGCAAGGCGATTGGCGCGCGGCGCTCCGAGATTCTCTTCCAGTTCCTGATCGAGGCCGTGGTCCTCACGTCGATCGGCGGCGTGCTCGGCATCCTGTTCGGCAGCGGCTTCGGCTTCCTCGTGAACCTGTTCTCGGGTTTCCCCATCTCGCTGCCGTGGTGGTCGTTTGCGCTGGGCCTCGGCTTTTCGGCCGGCGTCGGCATCTTCTTCGGCATGCTGCCCGCCTGGCGCGCTTCGCGCCTCGATCCGATCGAAGCGCTGCGCTACGAATAGCCGTTCCGGGCCCTGGCCCGCGGAATTCGCCGCCGTTCGCCCTTCTCTTGGGGCCACCTCCTCTGGACTCTTGACTTCCCGGAGCGAAGGCATACTGTACGCACGAATACTCGTCACAGGGCCGTTGCCGGCACTGGGCCGGTTGATGGCCGCGACTCGCGCGCGGAGGGACCGGCCATGAAGGTGTACGACGCCCCCAGCATTCGCAATGTCGCCGTGGTGGGCCACGGCGGATGCGGCAAGACGCAGTTGATCTCAGCGCTGTTGTTCGCCGCCGGCATGGTCAACCGGCTCGGCCGCGTCGACGACGGCACGACCGTCACCGACCACGACCCCGACGCCATCGCTCGCGCCCACACGCTCAGCACCTCGCTGGCGTTTGTCGAGTGGCGCAAGACCAAGATCAACCTGCTCGACACGCCTGGCGTCGGCAACTTCTTCGCCGATGCCCAGGCGGCGCTGCGCGTCGCCGATGCCGCGCTCGTGGTCGTCGATGCCGTGGGCGGCGCGGCGGTGCAAACCGAAAAGGCCTGGGCCGCCGCCGCCGAGCTCGGGCTGCCTCGACTCGTGGCGCTCAGCCGCTTCGACCGCGACCGCGCCTCGCTCGAGCGGGCCATCGTGTCGCTGCGCCGCACCTGCCACCGCAACGTGATGCCGGTGCACCTGCCGATCAACGAGGGCGACGCGTGCACGGGCGTCGTCGATGTCGTGGGCATGAAGGCCTTCATGGCGCCGGTGGACGGCGGTCCGGCGGTGGAGGGTCCGGTTCCAGATGCCCTGCTCGGTGACGCACGCGCCGCCCGCACCGCCCTCATCGAGGCCGTCGCCGAAGCCGACGAGACGTTGATGGAGCGCTTCTTCGAGCACGGCACTCTGAGCGACCACGACCTCGTCACCGGGCTGCAGCGCGCGACCGCCGCCGGCACCGTGTTCCCCGCGGTGTGCACGGCGGCCCTGCGCAACATCGGCATCGAGACCCTGCTGAACGCGATGCTGAGCTGGCTGCCGAGCGCGGCCGAGCGGCCCTTCCGGGCGCTCGATGCGTCGGGGGCGGCCGTCACCAGGCCGGTGAGCGAAGGCGCGCCGCCCGCGGCCTTCGTGTGGAAGACGGTGGCCGACCAGTTTGCCGGACGCATCACCATCTTCCGCGTCTACCAGGGCACGCTTGACGGCTGACTCCACCGTGCGCAACGGCACACGAGACACGGAGGAACGGCTCGGCACCCTGTCGCTGATGCAAGGCAAGACGCAAGTCGCCGTGCCCGAGGTGAAGGCGGGCGACATCGGCGCGGTGGCGAAGCTGAAGGACACGCGCACGAGCGACACACTCGCCGATCCCCGCGCGCACCTCACCTTCGCGCCGCTGACCTTTCCCGAGCCCCTGCTTGCCTATGCCATCGAGCCGAAGAGCCGCGGCGACGAGGACAAGATCAGCACCGCCATGCACCGTCTCGAGGAGGAAGACGGCGCCATTCACTACACGCGCGATCCGCACACCCACGAACTGCTGCTGGCGGGCCAAGGCCAGCTCCACATCGAGGTGACCGTCGCCAAGCTGAAGCGGCGCTTCGGCGTGGAAGTGAACCTCAAGCCACCCCGCATTCCCTACCGGGAAACGGTCACGGCCGCCGTCGAGGCACACGGCCGCCACAAGAAGCAGACCGGCGGCCACGGCCAGTTCGGCGACTGCACGATCACCATCGAGCCGCTGCCGCGTGGCCAGGGCTTCGAGTTCGTCGACGACATCTTCGGCGGATCGATTCCCCGGCAGTACATTCCCGCGGTCGAAAAGGGCCTGCAGGAGTCGCGACAGCGCGGCTTCCTCGCGGGCTTCCCGGTGGTCGACCTGAAGATCACGCTGGTCGACGGCTCGTACCACGACGTGGACTCGAACGAGCTGTCGTTCAAGACGGCGGGGTCGCTCGCCTTCCGCGACGGCATGGCCCGCGCCAAGCCGACGCTGCTCGAGCCGGTCATGCGGGTGGAGGTCTACGCCCCCAGCGACTTCGCTGGCGACCTGATGGGCGATCTGAACGGCCGACGCGGCCGCATCGCCGGCATGGATGTGCGGTCGCACGACACCGTCATCAAGGCGCAGGTGCCGATGTCGGAGATGCTCACCTACGAGCAGCACCTCACCTCCATGACCGGCGGACGTGGCAGCTACCACATGGAGTTCTCGCACTACGAGGACGTGCCGAGCCACATCCAGACGAAGATCATCGCGGCGTTCAAGGCGGAGCACCCGCACGGGCACGAGCACGCCTGACCGGAACCGACACGAAGGCTGCGCGCTGCACCGCGTGCACGGTGCACGGTGCACGCCGCACGCTGCACGCTGCACGTGAGCTGACGCGGTATCTCTCTCCTCCTCGCGCTCGGCTGGCGCACGCTCAACGACAGGTTGAGGGCAGCTCGCAGCATCGACAGCGTGCTGGCCGTCAATCTCGTTCGTAGAGAGACACCACGCCAGCTCACGTGCCGTTGACGTGCGGCGTGGCTGCCCAAGTCGTCCAAGCTTCCAGCCGGCTCGAGGCGCCAACTGAGCACTGCGGCTCAACGGCCTATCGGACGCTGTGCCAGCAATGCCTCTGCTGCATCGAGCATTCTCCGAAGTTCCGGGATTGCCGAAACGGGAATTGGCACGTCAGGTCACACCTCCTCCCAACAGCGAACCGCCAGCGATTCGGACCACCAGGCTGCAACTTCCTTTGCGCTCGGCGAGCAGGACGGTGACCGTTCGAGTTACGAGCCCCGTCTTCTCCGTGAGGAGCACGCCCAGATCACGGATGACTGAACCGACGAAGAAGCGGTCGAAGAAGCTCATGGTTGGCGCTCCAGCCCGGGTGATTGTGCACGACCTCTCGGGCCAGCGACAACCCTTCGTCGCCTCCCCTGGCAGTGGTGCGAAGAGAAGGCCCGCTCGTCGATCGAGGTGGCGTGGCGTCTCTCGACGCCGAGATTGATGGCAAGCACGCCGAAGGCGCTGCGATCTGCCGAAGCCTTCCGATGGGCGTGCGCCAGCCGAGCGCGAGGCGGAGGGAGATGCCGCGTCGCCTCGAGCGACACTCCGGGCCGTACAGACAAACAGCCTGGCGCCGCGAAGGCACCAGGCTGTCGGTCATGCGAATCGTGAACCGGGCGGTGGCTTAGGAGCCGCCGGCCTTGCGCGGCGTGGTGGTCTTCTTCGCCGCGTTGCGCGCCGGCTTGGAGGCCTTGGTCGCGTCGGTCTTCTTCTCTTTCTTGTCGCCGCGAATGCGCGACGCCGCGGCCCGAAGGCGCTCGCCGACACTCTTCTGCGACTTCGGCGCATCGCCGGTCTCGGCCTGAGCGGCCTTCTCGGCCGCCGCCTTCTTGGGATCGAATTCCGATCCGACCAGTTCGACCATGGCGGTCTCGGCGCCGTCGCCGCGACGATGGCCCAGCTTCAGGATGCGGGTGTAGCCGCCCGGCCGCTCCATGAAGCGCGGCGCGATGTCGGCGAACAGCTTCGCCACCACGTCGGGGTTGAGCACGTCCTGCCCGACCTGGCGCTTGGCCGCCAGCGTCTTGCCCTTCGGATCGGCGGCTTTCACGCCGCGCTTGGCCACCGTGATGATCTTCTCGACGAAGGGCCGCAGTTCCTTGGCCTTCGGCAGCGTGGTGGTGAGGTGTTCGTGCGTGAGCAGGGCTTCGGCCTGATTGCGCAGCAGCGCAATCCGATGCTCGGTGACCCGACCCAACTTGCGATGTCCAACTCGATGACGCATTGGTCTGTTCCTAGTCGTTCCGTCGTGGGTATCGCCGAGCCCCGGGTCCCGAGACCCGGGTCCCGTCCCTTAGTCCTGCGCGCCGGCCTGGTCGAGGCGCATGCCCAGACCGAGTCCCATCGTCTGCAGGATCTCCTTGATCTCGTTGAGCGACTTGCGGCCGAAGTTCTTGGTCTTCAGCATGTCGCCTTCGGTCTTCTGCACGAGCTCGCGAATGGTGCGGATGTTCGCGTTCTTCAGGCAGTTGTAGGAGCGCACCGAGAGCTCGAGCTCTTCGACGCTCTTGTCGAGGTGCTCGTTGGAGCCACCGACCCGCGCGGCGTCACCACCGGCTTCGGCCGAGGGCTCGTCCTCGTCGTCGAGGTTGATGAAGATGCTCAGATGGTCGCGGATCAGCTTGGCCGAGAGCGACACGGCGTCGCGGGGCGTGACCGAGCCGTTGGTCCACACGTCGAGCGTGAGCTTGTCGTAGTCGGTGGTCTGCCCCAGACGCGCCGCCTCGACCAGATAGTTCACCTTCTTCACCGGCGAGTGCACCGAGTCGATCGGAATCCAGCCGATGCCGAGGTCCTCGTCGAAATTCTTGTCGGCGGCCACGTAGCCACGGCCGCGCTTGACGCGCAGCTCCATGTGCAGCTTGCCGCCCTCGGAGATGGTCGCGATGTGCGCGTCCGGCTCGAGGATTTCGATGTCCTGATCGGTTTCGATGTCGCTGGCCTTCACCTTGCCGGCCTTGTTCACGCGCAGCGTGAGGGTCTTGGCGGCGTCGGTGTGCACCTTGAGCGGGATCATCTTGAGGTTGAGGATGATGTCGGTCGCATCCTCGACCACGCCCTTGATCGGCGAGAACTCGTGCAGCACGCCGTCGATCTTCACGGCCGTGACCGCGGCGCCTTCGATCGACGAGAGCAGCACGCGCCGCATGGCGTTGCCGACGGTGGTGCCGAAGCCGCGCTCGAACGGCTGCGCGGTGAAGCGCCCGAACCGATCGGTCAGGGTGTCGCGTTCGAACTCGAGGCGCTTGGGGCGCTGAAAACCTCTCCACAACATATGCGTATCCTTTTCGCCAACGGGCCGGCAGACCGGCCTCCAGACCTGCGTGAAGACATCGCCGGCCTCCCGCTGCAGGTCTGTCGAGCTGCGGGCCGGCGATGGGCGCCCCCGGGCCGAGGCCCGGGGCCGTGCTTACTTCGAATAGAGTTCGACGATGAGCTGTTCCTGCACCGGCAGGTTGATCTGCTCACGCGTCGGCATCGACTTGACCTTGGCCCCGAGCTCGCCTTCGAGCGCGATCCAGTCGGGGATGCCCCGGCCCTTGACCTCGCCCACGGCGTGCAGGATGGCGGCGTTCTCCTTGCTCGTCTGGCGCACCGACACGAGGTCGCCAGCCTTGAGCGAGTAGGACGGGATGTCGACCTTCTTGCCGTTGACCAGGAAATGTCCGTGGCGCACCAGCTGACGGCCCTGGGCACGCGACGTGGCGAAGCCCATCCGGTAGACCGCGTTGTCGAGGCGCCGCTCCAGGAACTGCAGCAGCGTCTCGCCGGTGATGCCGCGGGTACGGTCGGCCATCTCGAAGTAGCGGCGGAACTGGTCTTCGAGCACACCGTAGGTGCGCTTGACCTTCTGCTTCTCGCGCAGCTGCACCCCGTAGCCCTGCATCTTCGACGAGCGCCGGCGGCCGTGCTGGCCAGGCGGCATGTTGCGCTTCTCGATGGCGCACTTCTCGGTGTAGCAGCGTTCGCCCTTGAGGAACAGCTTCATGCCCTCGCGGCGGCAAAGGCGGCAGACCGGACCGGTATATCGAGCCATGTAACGTCGTCCTTCTCTCTAATCCAGTGAGCGCGTGATCACACGCGGCGGCGCTTGGGCGGCCGGCAGCCGTTGTGCGGAATCGGGGTGACGTCGCGAATCGACTTGACCTCGATGCCGGCATTCTGCAGGGCGCGCACCGCCGACTCACGGCCCGAACCAGGGCCCTTGACGAGCACCTCGCACGAGCGCATGCCGAAGGTCTTGGCCACGTTGCCGGCCGTCATGGCCGCCTGGGTCGCGGCAAACGGCGTGCCCTTGCGCGAGCCCTTGAAGCCGATGGCGCCCGCGCTCGACCATGACACCACGTTGCCTTCGGTGTCGGTGATGGTGATCAGGGTGTTGTTGAACGACGCCTGGATGTGGGCGTAGCCGTGGTGCACCACGCGCTTCTCGCCGCGCTTCTTGAACGTCTTCTTCTTGGGAGTGGATTCTTTCGCGCCTTCGGTCTTGGCCATGGTCTACACCGTCTTCTTCTTGGCAACCGCGCCCTTGCGCGGACCCTTGCGCGTGCGCGCGTTGGTCTTGGTGCGCTGGCCGCGGGCCGGCAGCCCACGACGGTGGCGCATGCCCCGGTAGCTGCCGATTTCCATCAGCCGCTTGATGTTCAGGGACACTTCCTTGCGGAGGTCGCCTTCGACGCTGCCTGCCTCTTCGATGGCGCGGCTGATCTTGCGCACGTCGTCGTCGGTCAGGTCCTTCACGCGGATGTCGCCGCTCACGCCGGCGGATTCCAGGATCTTGACGGCGCGATGCCGCCCGATCCCGAAGATGTACGTGAGCCCGATCTCGACGCGCTTGGTGCGCGGAAGGTCAATGCCTGAAATTCGTGCCATAACTGCTTCGCCTCGCGGGCGCCGGTGCCGTGGTCTGGCGGCGTGACACGCCCCAGCCCCCAGCCCCGAGCCCCCAGTCTGAGTCCTATCCCTGCCGCTGCTTGTGCTTGGCGTTCGTACAAATGATCCGCACGACACCCTTGCGACGCACGACCTTGCACTTGTCGCAAATCTTCTTGACTGACGCTCGCACTTTCATCGCTCGTCCCTACAGTTTCTCGACGATGCGCCCACGGGTTCGATCCGTGGGCGACAGCGCCAGTTTCACCCGGTCGCCAACCACCACCCTGACGTAGTTCCTCGACGGCGATCCGCCCAGGTGCGCCACGATGTCGTGCCGTCCATCCACACTCACTCTGACCAACGCGCTCGGGAGCAGTTCCCGCACCGTGCCCTCCACGTCGAGGGGCGACGGCGTCGACTCGTCGGTCACCATCTACGCCGCGGCGTTGGCGGCGGCATCCGCCCGCGTCAGCACCCGGCACCCGTCGGCGGTCACCGCCACCGTGTGCTCGAAATGCGCCGACAGGCTGCCGTCCTTCGTCACCGCTGTCCAGCCGTCCGAGAGCACCTTCACTCCGGCCTGGCCGATGTTCACCATGGGCTCGATCGCGAGCACCATGCCCTCGGCCAGCCTGGGTCCGCGCCCGGCCGTGCCGTAGTTCGGAATCTGCGGCTCCTCGTGGAGCGTCGCGCCGATGCCATGGCCGACGAACTCGCGTACCACGGAGAACCCGTTGGCTTCGACGTGCCGCTGCACCGCCGCGCCGATATCCGACAACCGCGCCCCGGCCTTCACCACCGCCAGAGCCTCGGCCAGTGACTGCCGGGTCACCTCGAGCAGTTTGGCTGCTTCCGGTGTGACCGGTCCAACCGCCACGGTCACGGCGCTGTCGCCGTAGAACCCGTCCATCTTCGCGCCCAGGTCCACGGAGATGATGTCGCCGGCCGCCAGCTTGCGGCCCGACGGAATGCCGTGCACCACCTGCTCGTTCACCGACGCGCAAATCGTCGCCGGGTAGCCGTGATAGCCCTTGAACGCCGGCTCGGCGCCGGCCTCGCGCAGCCGCTTCTCCGCCACGGCATCGACTTCCGCCGTGGTCACGCCCGGCACGATCATCGCCGCCAGCTCGACGAGCACACGAGCAACCAACGCGTTGACACGCGCCAGCTTCTCGAGCTCAGCCGCCGATCGACAGACAATCATCGCCGAACGCTTCACCCTTCCGCGCCCGCGGTTGCTACTGCCGCCGCGATCGCCGCATACACATCCACCGGCGCCATGGTGCCGTCCACCCGTCGAAACGTCGGCCTGACCTCGTAGAGGTCGATCATCGGCTGCGTCTCACGCCAGTACACCTTCAACCGGTCGCGCACCACCGACTCGCTGTCGTCGGAACGCTGTACCAACTTGCCGCCACACGACTTGCACGCCTGAGCCAGGGCCGGATCGCCGTCGAACGCCGACACCGTGGTGCCGCAGCTCTCGCAAATCCGCCGTCCCCGCACCCGCCGCACCAGTTCTTCGTCCGGCACGCGAATCTCGACCACGGCCAGCGGCACCCCGTCGAGCAGGACATCGAGCGCCTTGGCCTGCGCCACCGTGCGCGGAAACCCGTCGAGCACGAACCCCTTCCGCGCGTCGTCCTCCTCGAGCCGGGACCTCACCAGTTCGACGATCACGTCGTCGCTGACGAGCTGGCCCTTCGCCACCGTCTCCTTGACGAGGGCGCCGAGCGGACTTCCCGACGTCACTGCATCCCGCAACATGTCGCCCGTCGAAATCTTGGGCACGCCGTGGTCGCGAGCGATTCTCAGTGCCTGGGTGCCCTTCCCCGCTCCAGGGGGGCCCAATACCAGCAGACGCAACGCCATCGCCTCAGTCGCGCCGGCCACGAATGCGGGTCTTCTTCATGAACCCATCGTAGTGCCGCATGATGAGCTGCGATTCGATCTGGCTCACCGTGTCCATCGCCACACCCACGACGATGAGCAGCGACGTGCCGCCGAAGAAGAAGCTGACTCCGAGGCCCTGCGTGAACCACTGCGGCAGGTTCCGGTCGAGCCATTCGCCGACGAACGGAATCGGCGCCACGCGGAAGCCGGTGATCATGAACTCGGGCAAGAGCGCCACGAGGCAGAGATACACGGCGCCGGCCAGCGTGATCTTGGTCAGGATCGAATCGATGTGCTCCGCCGTGCGCTTGCCCGGACGGATGCCCGGAATGAAACCGCCGTACTTGCGCATGTTCTCCGACACGTCATCAGGATTGAAGATGATGGCGGTGTAGAAGTAAGCGAAGAAGAGGATCAGCGTGACGAAGAGCAGATTGTAGAGCGGCATCCCGTAGTCGAGCTGCCGCACCGCGGCTTCGGCCCAGCTGCCGATCGGGAAGAAGCCCTTGAGCGAGCCCGGGAAGGCCAGCAGCGAGCTGGCGAAGATGACCGGAATGACGCCGCCGGTGTTGACCTTGAGCGGAATATGCGTGCTCGTGCCTGCGAATTGCCGGCGGCCGACGACGCGCTTGGCGTATTGCACGACGATGCGGCGCTGGCCTCGCTCCACGAAGACGATTGCGGCAATCACCGCGACCATCAACGCCACGAGCAGCAACAGACGGATGAGACCGATCTGGCCGGTGCGCAACTGGTCGAAGGTGAGCGTGACGGCGCGCGGGAAGTTGACGACGATGCCGGCGAAGATCAGCAGCGACATGCCGTTGCCGATGCCGCGCTCAGTGATTTGCTCGCCCAGCCACATCACGAACATCGTGCCGGTCGTGAGCGTCAGGATGCACATCAGCCGGAAACCCCAACCGGGCTCGTAGACGAGCGGCAG
Organism: uncultured Acidobacteriota bacterium; assembly: GCA_963814395.1. GTDB lineage: Bacteria > Acidobacteriota > Vicinamibacteria > Vicinamibacterales > UBA2999 > CADEFD01. Next base: position 168,815 of record CAWFCS010000003.1, on the reverse strand, counting down.
GCCACCGGCGATGTTGGTCTGCTGTTCGAGGTAGATGGCGATGGCCATCGACTGGGCAACGGCCAGCACCACCGTGAGATAGCGGGTGTACTGGGTGATCTTGCGGCGGCCGAGTTCGCCTTCCTTCGACAGACGTTCGAGGTAGGGCCACACCACCGTGAGCAATTGCAGGATGATCGACGCGCTGATGTAGGGCATGACGCCCAGCGCGAAGATCGTGACCTGCGAGAGGTTACCGCCCGAGAACATGTCGTAGAACCCGAACATCGTGCCGCGGGCCTGCTCGGCCAGCAACGCCAACGCGGCCGTGTTCACGCCCGGCGTCGGAATGTGACTGCCCACGCGGTACACGCCCAGCATCGCGAGCGTGAAGAGCACACGATTCCTCAGATCGGCGATGGCGAAGAGGTTCTTGAACGCGTCCAGCATGTGCTACGCCTTGTCTCGCAAGTCCGGGCCAGCGCCGGTCAGGCCGCCGGCTTTCCCAGAACTTCGGTTGCGCCGCCGGCGGCGGCGATCTTCTCCGCCGCCTTACCGCTGAACTTGTGCGCGTGCACGGTCAGCGCCTTGCTCACCTCGCCCCGCGCCAGCACCTTGATCAGGGCGCGCCGGTCGCTGACCAGGCCCACTTCACGCAGCGACTCCGGCGTCACGACCGCACCCACGTCGAAGCGCTCGGCGATCGAGTCGAGATTCACCACCGCGTATTCGATGCGGAAGATGTTGTTGAAGCCGCGCTTCGGCACCCGGCGATGCAGCGGCATCTGGCCGCCTTCGAAGCCGCGCCGCTGCTTGTAGCCCGAGCGCGACTGCGCGCCCTTGTGGCCGCTGCCGGCGGTCTTGCCGTTGCCCGAGCCCGGGCCGCGGCCCACGCGCTTGCGCGTGAACTTCGAGCCGTCGGCGGGGCGCAGATTGCTGAGATTGGTTGGCTTGGTTGCCATGGTCGTTTTACTCGGCGACCGTCACGAGGTGACGGACTTTGTGGATCATGCCGCGGGTTTCGGGCGTGTCGACCAGCGTCACGGTGTGACGAATCCGACGCAGCCCCATGCCCGTCACGGTCGCACCCTGGGTGCGGTTGAACCCGATCGGGCTCTTCACCAGGGTCACTTTCACGGTCTTTGCCTGCTTCGACATGATGTCCTCAGCGACTCGCCGGCGCCGTCACGCCGATGACGTCTTCCAGGTCCTTGCCGCGCAGCCGGGCCACGTGACGGGGATCCTTCAGCATCGAGAGCGCGGTGAACGTGGCGCGCACGACGTTGTGCGGATTGGCCGTGCCGAGCGACTTGGTCAGCACGTTGTGGATGCCGCACGATTCGACCACGGCGCGCACGCCGCCGCCGGCGATGATGCCCGTGCCGTCGGGCGCTGGCTTGAGCAGCACGCGACCCGCGCCGTAACGGCCGAGCGCCGGGTGCGGGATCGACGTGCCCTTGAGCGGCACGCGGATCAGATTCTTCTTGGCGGCCTCGATGCCCTTCTTGATGGCCGAGGGCACTTCCTTGGCCTTGCCGATGCCGAAGCCCACCACGCCCTTGGCCGTCGCCGACGACCACGAGCGCACTGAAGCTCAGGTTCTTGCCGCCCTTGACCACCTTGGTCACGCGGTTGATGGCAACCACCGTGTCCTTGATGTCGAGCTGGCCCGCATCGATTCGTTCGCGTGTCCGCATCATTGCCTTCCGATTCGCCTAAAACTCGAGCCCGGCTTTGCGTGCCGCTTCAGCGACTTCGCGCACCCGGCCGTGATACAGGAATCCGTTCCGATCGAACACGACCTTCACGATGCCCTTCGACTTCAGGCGCTCGGCGATGGTCTCGCCGACGACCACGGCACCCTTGTTGTTGCCCGCCTTCGCGCCGTCGGTCATCTTGGCCTTGACCGTGGGCTCGACGCTCGAGGCCGACGCCAGGGTCTGGCCGGCCAGGTCGTCGACGACCTGGACGTAGATGTGGGACACGCTCCGGAACACGCTCAGGCGCGGCCGCTCGGCGGTGCCCCGCACGCGCTTGCGGATGCGGAACTTGATCCGCTGACGACGTTCTTCTCTGTTGGTGACCTTCATGGCTTACGCCCCCGTCTTCCCGGCCTTCTTCTTCAAGACCTCGCCGGTGTATCGCACGCCCTTCTGCTGATACGGATCGGGCTTGCGCAGCGAACGCATGTTCGCCGCCACCTGCCCGACCAGCTGCCGGTCCACTCCGGTCACCGTGATGTGGGTCTGCTTCTCCACCGTCACGTCAATCCCTACCGGGATGTCGAACACCACCGGGTGCGAGTAGCCGAGCGCGAAGTTCACCTGCTTGCCCTTCACCTCGGCGCGGTAGCCGACGCCGACGATGTCGAGTTCGCGCTTCCAGCCCTCGCTCACGCCTTGCACGGCGTTCGCGACCAGGCTGCGCGCAAGACCGTGGAACTTCGCCAGGGCCTTGTCGTCGCGCTCGCGGCGCGCCAACACCTGGCCCTCTTCGATGGCCACGACCACGCCCGGCGGCAGCGCCTGGCGCATCTGGCCCTTTGGGCCCCTTGACGTCGACGGCCGCGCCGTCGATCTTCACGGTGACGCCCTTCGGAATCGGAATCGGTTTCTTGCCAATACGTGACATTTCAGTGTCCCAATCGGGTCCCGGGTCCCGGCGTTCGGGTCTCGGGCCTTCTAGCGAACCAGACCGGCGCACCAGGCGCCGGCACCACTACCAGACGTTGCAGAGAATCTCGCCGCCCACGCCGGCCTTCTGTGCCGACCGGCCGGTCATCACGCCCCGCGACGTGGTGAGGATGCTCACACCCAACCCGCCCAGCACGGTCGTGATGCCATCGGCGCCGGCATACACCCGGCGGCCAGGACGGCTCACGCGCTGGATCCCGGTGATGACGCGTTCGCCACCGGGGCCGTACTTCAACAGAAGCCGAATCATCGGACGGGCAGTGCCGCCAGGCTTGGCGGCCTTCTCCTCGACGAGCTTGAAGCCCGCGATGTAGCCCTCGTCCTGCAGGATCTTCGCGATCTCGGTCTTCAGCTTCGACGCCGGCATGTCCACGCGGCTGTGTCGAGCCGACACCGCGTTGCGAACCCGGGTCAGCATGTCTGCAATCGGATCAGTCATGTTCTTCGTGCTCTCGTCAAATCTTCCCGAGCCCCGGGACCCGAGTCCCGGGTCCCGCCAACTACCAACTGCTCTTCGTCACGCCCGCGACATCGCCCGTGAGCGCATGCTCGCGGAAGCACAGCCTGCAGAGCGCGAACTTCCGCATGTAGGCCCGCGGACGGCCGCAGCGCCGGCACCGGTTGCGGTGGCGCACCTTGAACTTCAGCGCTTTCTTCTCACGAGCTACTTTTGCCGTTGTCGCCATCGCTCGAATCCTCGTCCTAGTTCGTGCGGAACGGCATGCCCAGCAGCTGCAGCAGCTTGCGGGCTTCGTCGTCCGTCTTCGCGGTGGTGACCACGCACACGTTCATGCCGCGCGCCTTGTCCACCTTCAAGTAGTCGATCTCGGTGAACAGCAGCTGGTCGCGCAGGCCGAGCGTGAAGTTGCCGCGGCCGTCGAAGCCGCGTCCGGACACGCCGCGGAAGTCGCGCACCCGCGGCAGGGCGATGCTCATGAGGCGGTCGAGGAAGTCATACATGCGGTCGCCGCGCAGGGTCACCATCGCGCCGATCGGCATGCCCTCGCGCACCTTGAACTGCGCAATCGACTTCTTGGCGCGGCGCACCGAGCGGCTTCTGGCCGGTGATCTTGGCCAGTTCTTCGGCGCCCACGTCGACGACCTTCGCGTTCTGCGTCGCCTCGCCCAGGCCCATGTTGACCACGACCTTCGTGAATCTTGGGCACGGCCATCACGTTGCTGTAGCCGAATTCCTTCGACAGCGCCGGCACCACGTCGTTCAGATACCGTTCCCGCAGACGATTTGCCTTGATGTCGCTCATTTCGCCCCCACTCCGCCGCGCTTCCGGCGGACCCGCACCTTGGCGCCGTCAGCCTGCACCAGGGCGCCCATGCGCGACGGCTCGTTCGAGTCCGGGTCGACGAGCATCACGTTCGACACGTGAATCGCCGCCTCGCGCTCGAGGATGCCGCCCTTGATGTTCTTCTGCGGGTTGGGACGCGTGTGCTTCTTGATGATCGCCACGCCTTCCACCACCACCTTGCTCTTGCCCGGCAGCACCTGCAGCACGCGTCCGCGCTTGCCGCGATCCTTGCCGGCCCGCACGAGCACCGTGTCGTTCTTCTTGATCCGCACTTTTGCCATGGCTAGAGCACTTCCGGAGCCAGCGAGATGATCTTCATGAAGCGCCGTTCGCGCAGTTCGCGCGCCACCGGCCCGAAGACGCGCGTGCCGACGGGCTCGCCCTCGGCGTTCACCAGCACGGCCGCATTGCGGTCGAACCGGATGTAGCTGCCGTCCTTGCGGCGCTGTTCCTTGCGCACCCGCACGATGACGGCCTTCACGACCGAGCCCTTCTTCACGTTCGACTCGGGGGTCGCTTCCTTGACCGAGGCCGTCACGATGTCTCCCAGGCGGGCATAGCGGCCGGTGGACCCGCCGATCGGGTTGATCACCGCGAGCTTGCGCGCGCCGGAATTGTCGGCGACGTCGAGAATCGTCCGCATCTGGATCATGGCGGCTCTCCTCCTAGACCTTCGACGCGCGTTCGATGACGCGCGTGACCGACCAGCACTTGCGCTTGCTCATCGGCTTGGTTTCCGCGACCGAGACGAGGTCGCCGAGCTTGGCGTCGTCATTCTCGTTGTGCGCCATCAGCTTGGTGGTGCGCTTCTGAATCTTGCCGTAGACGCCGTGCTGCACCCGGCGCTTCACGGCCACGACCACGCTCTTCTGCATGCGGTCGCTGACCACCACACCCTGCATTTCGGTCTTCGACGCCATGGCTACTTCGCCTTCTCTTTGAGAATCGTCTTCACGCGCGCCAGATTCTTCCGGGCGTCGCGAATGATGGTGGGCTTCTCGAGCTGCCCCATCGACTTGCGGATGCGCAGACGGAAGATCTCGTCTTCGATCTCGGCCACCTTGACCGTGAGACCGTCCGCGTCGAGTTCACGCAGTTCCGTTGCCTTCATCACTGCTTCTCCTCGCCGAACCGCACGGAGAACTTGGTCATGATGGGCAGCTTCGCCGCGGCGAGCTCCATGGCGCGGCGGGCATCGGCCTCGCTCACGCCTTCCATCTCGAACAGAATCTTGCCAGGACGCACCACCGCGACCCAGCCTTCCGGCGCGCCCTTGCCCTTACCCATGCGGGTTTCGAGCGGCTTCTTCGTGACCGGCTTGTCGGGGAACACCCGCACCCAGATCTTGCCGCCGCGCTTGATGAACCGGGTCATCGCCACGCGCGCCGCTTCGATCTGCCGGTCGGTCATCCAGCAGGGCTCCATCGCCTCGGAGCCCGTAGTCGCCGAACGACACGTCCGAACCGCGCCACGCCTTGCCGCACATGCGGCCGCGCTGCTGCTTCCGGAACTTGACCTTCTTCGGCATCAACATCGTCGTTACTCGCTATCCCCGAGCGCCCGCGGCCCGGCGCGGACGGTCGCGATATTCTTCGTCGCGGCCCACACGCGGCGTGAGCCGCTCGCCCTTGTACATCCAGACCTTCACGCCAATCTGCCCGTAGGTCGTGTGCGCTTCATGGAACCCGAAATCCACGTCGGCGCGCAGCGTCTGCAGCGGCAGCTGGCCGTGCAGGTACCACTCGGAGCGGGCAATTTCGGCGCCGTTCAGCCGGCCCGACACCCGCACCTTGATGCCGCGGGCGCCGAAGCGCAGGGCCGATTCGACGGCCTTGCGCATCGCCCGGCGGAACGCGACGCGCTTCTCGAGCTGCATCGCGACCGACTCGGCCACGAGCTGCGCGTCGAGCTCGGGCTTCTGAATTTCCTGGATGTTGATGAAGACCTCGCGCTTGGTGCGCTTCTGGATCTCCTGCTTCAACTTGTCGACCTCGGTGCCCTTGCGCCCGATGATGATGCCCGGGCGCGAGGTGTGGATGTCGATCTTCAGCTTGTTGGCGGCGCGTTCGATCTCGATCTTGGCGACCCCGGCATGCTGGAACCGCTTCTTGAGGTCCGCCTTGAGCGCCAGGTCCTCGTGGAGCAGATCGGCATAGTCCTTGTCCGCGAACCAGCGCGACTTCCACGTCTTGTTGAACCCGATCCGGAACCCGTACGGGTGAACTTTCTGACCCACTGCGATCTCCTCGTAACTACTCGGCCGCCGCGGCCTTCTTGACGCGGGCTCGCCGCGCCGGGGTCTTCGTCTCGCCCTCGCCGACCGCCGCGATCTTCTGCGCACGCTCGGTCACTTCCACGGTGAGGTGCGCCGTGCGCTTCACCACGCGGAACGCCCGGCCCATCGGGGCGGGACGCACGCGCTTCTGCGAGGGGCCCTGGTTGGCGTAGGCCGCCGACACGAACAGCCGCTCGATGTCGCCGCCGAAGCCTTCGCGCAGACGCGCGTTGGCCACCGCCGACCGCAGCACCTTGGCCAGGTCGCGCGCCACGGTCTTCTTGGCGAACTGCAACACCGCCAGCGCGCGGTTGACGTCCTTGCCGCGGATCAGGTCGCACACGAGCCCGGCCTTCTGGGCCGAGGTGCGCACGTACTTCGCCGTTGCCTCCGAACGCACCATGGCTACGACTTCCCTCCGGCCGAGGGCGCCGACGACGCCGTCTTCTCGGCCTTGGCCGCGTGGCCCTTGAACTGCCGCGTGGGCGAGAACTCGCCGAGCTTGTGGCCGACCATGTTCTCGGTGAGGTAGACCGGCACGAACTTGCGGCCGTTGTGCACCGCCAGCGTGTGCCCCACCATCTCGGGAATCACGGTGGACCGGCGCGACCAGGTCTTCACCACTTTCTTCTCGCCGGCACGGTTCATGGCCTCCACCTTTTCGAGGAGGTGGGTGTCGATGAACGGCCCCTTTTTAAGCGATCTGCTCATAACGCCTACTTCTTCCGCCGCTGCACGATGAACTTGTTGCTGAGCTTCTTGTTCGACCGGGTCTTGTAACCCTTGGTCGGCACGCCCCAGGGCGTGACCGGGTGACGGCCGCCCGAGGTGCGGCCTTCGCCGCCGCCGAGCGGATGGTCGACCGGGTTCATGGCCACGCCGCGCACGTGCGGCTTCTTGCCCAACCAGCGGTTGCGGCCGGCCTTGCCGATCGAGACGTTCTCGAAGTCGAGGTTGCCGACCTGGCCGATGGTGGCCTGGCAGTTCTGGAGAATCTTGCGAATCTCGCCCGACGGCATCTTGACCGAGACGTAGTCGCCTTCCTTGGCCACCACCTGCACGGCCGCGCCGGCGCTGCGCGCGAGCTGGCCGCCGTGTCCGGGCTTGAGCTCGACGTTGTGCACCAGCGTGCCCTGCGGGATGTTCGCCAGCGGCAGCGTGTTGCCCGGCAGGATGTCGGCGGTGTCAGCGGCAAGAATCGCGTCGCCGACCTTCAGGCCGAGCGGCTGCAGGATGTAGCGCTTCTCGCCGTCGGCGTAGGTGACCAGCGCGATGCGGGCCGACCGGTTCGGGTCGTACTCGATCGTGGAGACCTTGGCCGGAATGCCCTTCTTGTCGCGCTTGAAGTCGATCACGCGATAGAGGCGCTTGTGACCGCCGCCGCGCCACCAGCTGGTGAGCTCGCCGGTGCTGTTGCGGCCGCCCGACTTGTTCAGCTTCTCGGTGAGCGGACGGTAGCGGCGAGTCCGTGGTGATCTCGTCGAACACCTGGGCGGTCTGGAACCGCCGGCCGGGGGACGTGGGTTTGTACTTGCGAATCGGCATGGCCGTCTCTCTGTATCTCTAGGCGCGTCGCACAGTATCGCGGCGCTCAGACGTTCTCGGTGAACTCGGGCATCTTCTCGCCCGCCTTCAACACGACGTACGCCTTCTTCCAATCCGAACGCCGGCCCACGAACTGGCCCTGGCGCTTCTGCTTGCCGTGGGCGAGCGCGGTGCGCACCAGCGCCACCTTCGGGCCGAGCAGCTTCTCGACCGCGCGCTTCACGTCGAGCTTGTTGGCGTTGCGCGCCACTTCGAACACCAGCGTCCGGCCGTCTTCGCGCATCACGGTGGTCTTCTCCGTGACGAGCGGCCGCCGAATCACTTCTGTCAGCTTCATGTGCGTTCTCCTGCTAGGCGCCGAGCGCCGCTTGCAGCTTCTCGATGGCCGACTTGCGTCAGCACCACGTGCGCCGTGTCGATCACGTCGCGCGCGGTGATCCGCGAACTCGCCAGGAACTTCACGCCGGGGATGTTGCGCACCGACAGCAGCAGCTGCGCGTCGGGCTGCACGTCGACCAGCAGCGCCTTGCCGGTGACGCCGATGGCCGTCAGCATGGCCACGGCCTGGCGGGTCTTCACTTCCGCCGCCGCCAGGGTGTCGACGATCACGATGGCGCCGTCCTGCGCCTTCTGCGCGAGCGCCGCCTGCAGGCCGCCGAGTTCGACCTTCTTGGGGGCCGTGAACGCGTAGCTGCGGGGCTGCGGACCGAACACGGTGCCGCCCTTGCGCCACAGCGGGTTGCGGATTTCGCCGACGCGCGCGCGGCCGGTGCCCTTCTGCCGCCACGGCTTCTTGCCGCTGCCGCTCACCGAGCCGCGGTTCTTGGTGGCGTGGGTGCCGCGCCGGTCGGCGGCATTGGCCCGCACCACCGACGCGTGGATCAGGTCGGTCTTCACGCGCCCGCCGAACACGGCGTCGCTGAGCTCGACCGAGCCCACTTTCTTGTTCTCTGCGTTGACGACATCTACGGTCATGGCGTCCTACTTCTTGCCCTTCTTGGGCTTCTCTTGCAGCTGCGGCTGCGGTTCCGGCTTGGCCGCGATGGCCTTGCGGATGAGCACGTAGCCGCCGTTGGCGCCGGGCACGGCGCCCCGCACGACCATCAGGTTGTTGTCGGCGTCGATGCGCAGCACCTTGAGGTTCCGCACGGTGACGCGGTCGACGCCCATGTGGCCGCCCATGCGCATGCCCTTGACGACGCGCGACGGATACGACGAGGCGCCGATCGAGCCGGGCGCGCGATGGAACATCGAGCCGTGCGTGGCCGCGCCGCCAGCGAAGTGGTGACGCTTCACCACGCCCTGGAAGCCGTGGCCCTTGCTCGTGCCGATCACGTCGACGCGCTCGCCCTGATTGAACAGCGCGGCCACGACGATCGAATCGCCCGGCTTCGGCTGTTCGCCGCCCGCCACGCGCTTCACTTCGCGGCGCACGCGGGTGGCCGGCACGTTGGCGCCTTGTGGTGGCCGGCGATGGCCTTGTTGGGCTTGTACTTCGCCGACACCAGGCCGAGCTGCACGGCCTCGTAGCCGTCGCGCTCAGGACGCTTCGCCTGCACGACGACGCACGGACCCGCCTGCAGGACGGTGGCCGGTTCGACCGTGCCGTCTTCCAGGAAGAGTTGCGTCATTCCGATTTTCTTGCCGATGATTCCATTCACCATCGCGATTCCTTCCGGCACCAGGGTCACGGGACCCTGTTACTTGCCGTGTTCCTTGCCGAAGGCCTTGATCTCGACGTCCACCCCGGCGGGCAGGTCGAGCTTCATCAGGGCATCGACGGTTTGCGGCGTCGGCTCGAAGATGTCGATCAGACGCTTGTGCGTCCGCACTTCGAACTGTTCCCGCGACTTCTTGTCGACGTGGGGCGACCGCAGCACGGTCCACTTGTTGATCTCGGTCGGCAGCGGAATCGGTCCCGCCAGCCGCGCGCCCGTCCGCTTGGCGGTATCCACGATTTCGCCGGTGCTCTGATCGAGCAGCCGCGCGTCGTAGGCCTTCAAGCGGATTCGAATCTTGTCGCCAACCATGTGCTGATCCTTCTCGAGTCTCTGGTCTCGGGTCCGGGGACTACTTGGTGCCCTGGACCCGTGCGATGACTTCTTCGCTCACGTTGCGCGGTGCCTGCTCGTAGCGGTCGAAATACATCGAGTAGGTGGCGCGCCCCTGCGTGCGCGACCGCAGGTCGGTTGCGTAGCCGAACATGTCGCTGAGCGGCACGCGCGCCGAGATGATCTGCGTGCCGCCGCGGTCTTCCTGCGACTGGATGCGGCCGCGCCGCGACGCCAGGTCGCCCATCACGTCGCCGAGGTTGTCCTTCGGGCAGACCACTTCGACGCGCATCACGGGCTCCATGAGCACCGCGCCGGCCTTCTTGGCGGCGTCCTGGAACGCCAGCGAGCCGGCGATCTTGAAGGCCATTTCCGACGAGTCGACGTCGTGGTACGAGCCGTCGAACACTTCGATGCGCACGTCGTCGATCGGGTAGCCGGCGAGAATGCCGCGCGTGAGCGCTTCCTGGATGCCCTGGTCGATCGGCTTGATGAACTCGCGCGGAATCGAGCCGCCGACGGTTTCGTTCTCGAACTGATAGCCCGTGCCCGGCTCGAGCGGGAACAGCCGGATCCAGCAGTCGCCGAACTGGCCGCGGCCGCCGGTCTGACGCTTGAACAGGCCGTGGCCTTCGGCCGGCTTGGTCAGGGTTTCCTTGTAGGCGACCTGCGGCTTGCCGACGCGTGGCCTCGACGCCGAATTCGCGCTTGAGGCGGTCGACGATGATCTCGAGGTGCAGTTCGCCCATGCCGGCGATGACCACCTGGCCGGTCTGCTCGTCGGTCTTCACGCGGAAGGTCGGGTCTTCGGCCATCAGCTTGGCCATGCCGTGGCCGAGCTTTTCCTGGTCGGCCTTGGTCTTCGGCTCGATGGCGAGCGAGATGACCGGCTCCGGGAACTCCATCTTCTCGAGGATGATGGGCTTCTTCTCGTCGCACAGCGTGTCGCCGGTGGTGACCGACTTCAGGCCCACGGCCGCGGCGATGTCGCCGGCGTTGACTTCCTTGATTTCCTCGCGCTTGTTCGCGTGCATCTTCAGCAGGCGGCCAATGCGCTCGGTGCGGCCCTTGGTCGAGTTGATGACCGAGGAGCCCGAGGTGAGCGTGCCCGAGTAGACCCGGAAGAAGGTGAGCTGGCCGACGAACGGGTCGGTCATGATCTTGAAGGCCAGCGCCGAGAACGGCTCGCTGTCGTTGGCGCTGCGCTCGATCTTGTTCTCGTCCTTCGAGTCGGGGTCGATGCCGGTGACCGGCGGGATGTCGAGCGGCGACGGCAGATAGTCGACGACCGCGTCGAGCATCGGCTGCACGCCCTTGTTCTTGAAGGCGGTGCCGCAGATGACCGGCACGAACGGCGCCGCTTCGTTGCGCACCGACTCGATGCAGCGCTTGCGCAGGCCGGCCTTGAGCTCGGCGGGCGTGATGGCCTCGCCGCCCAGGTACTTCTCGAGCAGCTTGTCGTCGGCCTCGCTGGCCTTCTCGACCAGGATGTCGTGGTAGGCCTTGGCGTCGTCGAGCAGGTCGGCCGGGATGTCGACCACGTCGTAGTCGGCGCCCATGGTCTCGTCCTTGTAGACGTAGGCCTTCATCTCGACCAGGTCGACCACGCCGCGGAACTTGTCTTCGGCGCCAATCGGCAGCTGGATCGCGACGGCGTTGCCCTGCAGCTTGCTGCCGATCTGCGAGAGCGTCTCCTTGAAGTCCGCGCCGATGCGGTCCATCTTGTTGACGAAGCAGATGCGCGGCACGCGGTACCGGTCGGCCTGACGCCACACCGTTTCCGACTGCGGCTCCACGCCGGACACCGCGTCGAACACCGCCACCGCGCCGTCGAGCACGCGCAGCGAGCGCTCCACTTCGACGGTGAAGTCGACGTGGCCGGGCGTGTCGATGATGTTGATCCGGTGCTCCTTCCAGAAGCACGTGGTCGCGGCCGAGGTGATCGTGATGCCGCGTTCCTGCTCCTGCTCCATCCAGTCCATCACCGCGGTGCCTTCGTGCACCTCGCCGATCTTGTAGGTGATGCCGGTGTAGAACAGGATGCGCTCGGTCGTGGTGGTCTTACCGGCATCAATGTGGGCCATGATGCCGATGTTCCGCGTGCGTTCGAGTGGTGCCGATCGAGCCATGATTGGTTCAGGATTCCCAGGTCGTAGTGAAGCGACGCTACCAGCGATAGTGGGCGAAGGCCTTGTTGGCTTCGGCCATGCGGTGCGTGTCTTCACGCTTCTTGACGGCGCCGCCGCGCAGGTTGGCGGCGTCGAGCAATTCGTTGGCGAGCTTTTCCTGCATGGTCTTGCCGTCGCCGCGCGAGCGGGCGTAGCCGACCAGCCAGCGGATGCTCAGCGACAGGCGGCGATTCGGGTTGACCTCGATCGGCACCTGGTAGTTCGAGCCGCCGACGCGGCGCGACTTCACTTCGAGCGACGGCTTCACGTTGTCGAGGGCCTTCTTGAAGATCTTGACCGGGTCGTCGCCCGACTTCTCCTTGATGATCTCGAAGCTGCCGTAGACGATCTTCATCGAGGTCGACTGCTTGCCGTCGCTCATCATGCAGTTGATGAACTTGGTGACGAGCGGGCTGCCGTAGAGGCCGTCGGCCGGGAGTTCGCGCTTGGCTACAATTCGTCTGCGAGGCATAACGTCGTTCCTACTGCTTCGGGCGCTTGGCGCCGTACTTCGACCGACTCTGCTTGCGGCCCTGCACGCCGACGGCGTCGAGGGTGCCGCGCACCACGTGGTAGCGCACGCCCGGCAGGTCCTTCACGCGGCCGCCGCGGATGAGCACCAGCGAGTGCTCCTGCAGGTTGTGGCCCACGCCCGGGATGTAGGTCGTGACTTCAATCTTGTTGGTGAGGCGCACGCGCGCCACCTTGCGCAGCGCGGAGTTCGGCTTCTTGGGGGTCTGCGTGAACACGCGCACGCACACGCCGCGCTTCTGCGGGCTTTCCTGCAGGGCCGGGCTCTTGGTCTTCCACTTCACCGCGTCGCGGCCCTTGCGGACCAATTGGCTGATCGTCGGCACGATCTCTCCACTCGCGCGGGTTCGTCGGGCCCGCGTCACCCCGCGATGGCTCACGCCATCGCATCACCCAGCCACGAAGGCGGGCGAGAGCAATCAACCTCATGACTCCACGCGCCCCGCCCAAAGCCATGGCGGCGATGCTCGTGTGGCGTTGGGCCTGAAAGCCTTGCGGCTTGGCACCCGACGCGCAAAAACCCCTGCTGTCGAAATTCGGCACCGGCGGACGCGCCACGCTCCGAGGGTGACTCGGCGCGCGAAATACGGCGTCACGGTGCTCCGGTCGTGGTCGCCCCCGCACACCGGGGAGTCGACGCTACGAGGAGCGGACGGTCCTAGATAGGGTGTCCTAGGACCACGAGAACCTTGCGAGCATAGCACACACTCGCACGACCAGCGCAAGTACGTTCCTACGCCGGTGGTCTGGCGGCACGGCCGCCGTGCAAGAGTATGCACCGCGCGTCCGGCGGAATACCACAAGATATTGCGGCCATCGCCCGGACACTGCCCATCAGGTTGATTCCTGACCGGCTCCCCCTACACTGCCCCACTGCCCGTACCACTCTGCCCCTGGAGGCCCATGTCCATGCGAAGCCGTCGAACCTTCCTGCGACTCACCGGAGGCGCCGCCGGCGCCGCCCTCGCCACGGCCCGCTACGGCATCGACGAGGTGGCCGCCCTCACCCAGCAGGCGGCCGCCGGCGGCCGCACGCCGGCGCAGGTGGCCGCCGACGAAGACTACTGGCGCGAGATCCAGTTCGCCTTCACGCTCGACCGCACCATCATCAACCTGAACAACGGCAACTCGAGCCCGGCCCCCACCGTGGTGCACGAGGCCTGCAAGCGCTACAACGACTGGGCGAATCAGGCGCCGGTGTATCACCGCGGCATGACCGAACGGAACGTCGAGACGACGCGCCGCCGGCTGGCCGCCGAGTTCGGCGCCGACCCCGAAGAGATCGCCATCACGCGCAACTCGAGCGAGTCGCTGCAGATCGCGCAGAACGGCATCGACCTGAAGCCGGGCGACGAAGTGCTCACGACCGAGCAGGACTACGGCCGCATGCTCACCACGTGGGATCAGCGCGTGCGGCGCGACAAGATCAAGCTGACCCGCATCGACTTCCCGGTGCCGACCAACGGCGAGGACCTGTTCGGACGCCTGGCGCGCGCGATCGTGCCGCAGACCAAGGTGATGCACTTCTGCCACATCACCAACCAGTCGGGCCAGCTCTTCCCGGTGAAGGAACTGAGCGAGCTGTGCCGGTCGCGCGGCATCATCTCGATCGTCGACGGCGCGCACGCGCTCGGCCACTTCCCCTTCAAGCTGCGCGACCTCGGCATGGACTACTACGGCGTGTCGCTGCACAAGTGGCTGCTGGCGCCGATGGGCACCGGCATGCTCTACGTGCGCCGTGAGCGCATCGCCTCGACCTGGCCGCTGCAGGCCGCGCCGGCCACGCGCGACACCGACATCCGCAAGTTCGAGGAGATCGGCACCCACGCCGTCGGCGCCAAGGCGGCCATCAACGAGGCCATCGCCTTCCAGCAGGCCATCGGCATCGAGCGCAAGGCGGCGCGCCTGCGCTATCTGACGCTGCGCTGGGCCAACGCGCTGCAAAGGAGCCGAAGATCCGCATCCACTCGAACCTCGCCGAGGGCCAGACCTGGGGCCTGGCCGTGGTGTCGATCGACGGCGTCGACACCAACAAGCTCGTGCAGCACCTGTGGGACAAGCACCGCATCGTGATCACCGCCATCGGCCACGACAACCCGGACGATGCCGAAGATGTCCGTACCGGGCGCTGCGCGTCACCCCGAACATCTACACGCCGCTCGAGGAGATCGACACCTTCGTCAGCGCGATGCGCGACGTCGCGAAGAACGGGCTCCCGGCGTAGAATGCCAGGGCGCGCGCCGAACCGGCGCGGCACTGCAGAGGGCTGGCATGACGAAGCGCGCGTGGGGACTGGCCGTGGTCACGGCCGTGGCACTGGGCTCGATGGCCGTCGCGGCGGCGCAGGCGCCGGTCGCGCCGGCGCCGCCGAAGACCGTCACGGTCGACAAGCTCAAGGACAACCTGTACGTGCTCAAGGGCGGCGGTGGCAACACGGCCCTCTTCCTCACCGCCACCGGCGCGGTGGTCGTCGACACCAAGCTGCCGGGCTGGGGTCAGCCGCTGCTCGACGCCATCAAGGGCGCTCACCAGCAAGCCGGTCACGATGGTGATCAACACGCACGCGCACTACGACCACACCAACGGCCAGGTCGAATTTCCGGCCTCGGTCGAGGTCGTGGCGCACGAGAACACGAAGCTCTACATGACGCAGGCCAATCCCGTCTACGGCCTGCAGACCGGCCCGCAGCCGAACATCTTCACCGCCAACGGCGGACGCGGCATGGCCGCGCGCACGTTCAAGGACACGCTCACGATCGGCAGCGGCGCCGACCGCATCGACCTGCACTACTTCGGGCGCGCGCACACCGGCGGCGACACCTACGTGGTGTTTCCGGCGCTCGGCGTGATGCACGTCGGCGACACCTTCCCCACGCGCGACCTGCCGATCATGGACGTGAACAACGGCGGCAGCGGCGTGGCCTTCGCCGCCACGCTCGCCAAGGCGGCGGCGGTGCCGGGCGTCACGACCGTCATCAACGGCCACAACGCCACGACCATGACGCCGGCGGACGTGAAGCTCTACGCCGAGTTCATCGGCGAGTTCGTCGCCACCGTGCAGGCCGCGAAGAAGGCCGGCAAGACCGTGGACGACGTGGTCGCGTCGTGGAAGACGCCGGCGAAGTACACGGGCTATGCCGCGCCGCAGCCGGCGCGCGTGAAGGCCGACGCCGAAGTCGATCTTCACCGAGACCAAGTAGGACGATTCGACATGTCGCGACTCCTCGTGCTCGTGCTGGCCGTGCTGTGGGCGGCGCCTGCCGCCGCGCAACCGCCGCGTCCGCCGCGTCCGCTCGAGAACATCAAGGTGCTCACCGGCTGGACCAGCGCCGAGGTGCGCGACGAGATGCGCCGGATGGGCGAGGCCATCGGCGTGAAGTGCGACCACTGCCATGTGCAGGGCAACTTCGCCAGCGACGAGAAGCGGGCCAAGCACACGGCGCGGCGCATGCTGCAGCTCACGCTGGCGCTGAACGCCGAGCATTTCCCCACGCACGCGCCGGCGCCCGGCGAATCGAAGCTGGGCCGCGTCACCTGCTATACGTGCCACCAAGGGGCGGCCACGCCCAAGCTGGGCATGGGATTCGGCGCGGTGGCCCGATGACGCGGCGCGGCTCGCCTGGCGTGGCGGTGGCCGCGCTCGCGCTCGGCGCCGCGCTGGCGGCGCCGGTGGCCGCGCAGACGCCGGAGCCGACCAAGCCGGGCATCGCGGAGAGCCCGACCATCACCGTGCTCACGGGCCTGATGGTGCCGCAGTTCGAGATCGAGATGCGGCACTTCGTGCAGGCGCTCGGCATGAACTGCGGCGGCTGCCATGCCCGCGGCAACTTCGCCAGCGACGAGAATCCGCGCAAGGCCACGGCGCGCAAGATGATCGCCATGACCCGCCGCCTCAACCAGCAGTACTTCCCGGGCTTCACGCCCGCCGAGGGCGAGACCTCGCTCGGCCGCGTCACCTGCTACACGTGCCACCAGGGCGCGGCGCAACCGAAGGCCGCGCCGACGCCCAGCCCTTGAGGCTCTCGCGCCTCCGGTGCGCCCAGTGAGCCTCGCCCCACTGATTGACCGACTCGGCCGCGGCGCGCAGCCGTGGCCCGTGCCGCTGAGCCACGCCGCGATCGTCGTGGTCGGCGGACCAGCCCGCTGGCCGGCGCGCGACGGCCGCACGCGTGCTGGCGCAGGTGTCCGACGGCGATCCCGACGCGCAGCCGTGGTGGCGCCCCGAGCCGCCGACTGGCCGTTCACTTACCCACTCGTGGCCGCCGACACCTGGCCCGCGCGGCCCGCTGGTGCTCTGGGCGCCCGATCTCCACGAAGCCTTCGTCAACGAGCAGGGCAACTCCACGCGGCTGGTCACGACCCAGCCCGCTTACCTGCTGCAGCTCTGGATCGACGCGATGCCGGCCCGCGGCCGCGTCACGTTCGTGGCCACGGCCGATCTGCGCGCCGATGCAGCAGCACGCGCAGGAAGCACTCGACGCGCCGCGGCCCGTGGCGCGACGTGGCCATCGTCGAGGCCGACGACCTCGGACCGAGAGCTCCGACGGCACGACCGCCGCCGCCGATCGCGGCCCGCTGCCCGCCGCCTTCCGCTCGGCCGATCCCGCCGGCCGCCTCGCCGCCGCCGGACGGGCGGTCGACGAGGCGCGCACGCCGGCGCGGCTGCTCGCCCTGGCCAGCGCCTGCATGGAGGTCAACGACCTCGACAACGCCGGCGCGCTGCTGGCCGAGGCCGTCGCCGCGGCGCCCGACTGGGCGGCGGCGCACTTCGAGCACGGCAAGGTACTGGCTGCGCCGCGACGACATGGCGGCCGCCAGCGATGCCTTCGGCCGCGCCTCGGCGCTGCTGCCCACGTTTGCGTCGGCCGCCGCCAACTGGGGCGCGACGCTGGGCGAGCTCGACCGGCCCGAGGAGGCGCTGGCGGCCTTCACGCGGGCCCTCGCCGCCGACCCCGCCAATGCCCAGGCGGTCAACAACGTCGGCGTCGTGACCCGCGAGCTCGGCCGCCTCGGCGAGTCGGAGGCCGCCTTCCGGCGGGTGATTGCCCTCACGCCGGACCTGGCCTTCGGGCACTACAATCTGGGACATACGCTGTTCCTGCAGGGCCGCTATCAGGCCTCGCTGTCGGCGTACGCCGCCGGGCAGCGGAAGGACCCGGCGCGGAATCCGGTGCAGGCCAGCCGCCTGGCGCTGGCGCGGCTGGCCACCGGCGACGCGGCTGGCGCGCTGCGCGAGCTGCAGGGCTGCACGGCGACGCTGCCGCGCGACTACCGGCGGCAGCTGCTCGGCGACACGCACGCCGTGGCCTGGGCGCTGCTGTCGGCGGCGCCGGACCTGCCGCGACTGGCGCGTCGTCGGCGACTGGCTGGCGGCGGAGCTGGCCAAGCCGTAGTCTGGAGGGCACACATGGACGAACGCACGCACACGGCCGCCGCATCGTCCACGACTCGCGGCGCGGCGTCTCGGCTGGCTGCAGCCACGCTGCTCGACGATCGCGGCATCCGCCTCGCCGCGGGCCTGGCCGTGGTCGTCGCGATTCCGGTGGCGGTGCTCTTCTACTTCCAGTTCCAGTCGATCAACGACCTGGCGAGCACCTCGGCCGTGGTGCTCCGGCAGCTCAGTCAGGAAACCGCCGACGCCGCCGCCAACGACGTGGAAGACACGCTCAAACGGCCGCACATCGGCGTGCTGCTCGGCGTGCCGCAGGCCCGCACCGATGCGCTCGACCGCGCCTGGATGGACCCGGTCTTCCAGCAGGGGCTGGAGCAGAGCCCCTTCGTCGAGGCGTTCTACGTGTGGTCGGCGGTGTCGCCGCAACAGGCGAACACCATGCTCGTCTACAACCGTGACAGCCTCGCCGACGTCTCCGGCGACCTCGACCGCCGCTTCCGCGACGCCCCGGGCGTGGCCGCCGTCGATCCTGCCGCGGCTGCAGCAGCTGCTCGAACACAAGCGCGCCATCGTGGCGTTTCCGGCCACCATCGGCGGCCGCCGCAAGTACGTGCAGGTGCAGCTGCGCTTCCCCAGTCCCGATCGCGACACGCTTCTCGAGCTTCATTGCGCTCGCCGTCGATGCCGAGGCCATCCGCACCGTGCACCTCCCGGCGCATGATGAAGGCGCGGCTGGCGACGCGTGCAGCACCTGGGCGGCTTCCCGCAGCTCGACCTGTCGCTGCGCGACGCCGCAGGGCCAGGTGATCTTCACCTCGTCGCCGCGAGGCCTCGGACGTCTTCGTCGACCAGCGCAGCTTCCCGCTCGTGTTCTTCGACCGCGAGCTGCTCGAGTACGCCGCGCCGTTCGAGGTGGAGCCCGAGACCTGGACGCTGCAGACCGGCTTCGGCAACCGCACCATCGCCGCAATCGCCGAGTCGAGCAGCCGGCCGCAGCTGGCGCTGATGGCCATGCTGGCGCTGGTGATGGCCGCCGGCGTCTTCCTCGTCGCCGGCGCGGCGGCGCGCGAAGTGCGGCTGGCCGAGCTGAAGTCCAACTTCGTGGCCTCGGTCTCGCACGACCTCAAGACGCCGCTCGCGCTGATCCAGCTGTTCGCCGAGACGCTCGAACTCGGGCCGCGTGCGCACGCCCGAGCGGGCCGCGGAGTACTACCGCATCATCAACGGCGAGGCGAAGAAGCTGACCCGCCTGATCGAGAACATCCTCGACTTCTCGCGGATGGAGGCGGGCCTGCGGCCCTATCGCACGGCGCCGGCCGACCTCGGCGAGGTGACGCGCGACGTGGTGGCGCGGCTGCAGACCCAGTTCGCGCAGGGCCGCTTCAAGTCGTCACCCGGGTCGAGCCCGGGCTGCCGTCGGTCGACATCGACACTGGCGCCGTGGAGCAGGCGATCGAGAACCTGCTGGCCAACGCGATGAAGTACTCGCGCGAGAACGCGACATCGAGGTCGACGTCGCCCGCGCCGGCGGGGACGTGGCCGTGCGCGTGACCGACCACGGCATCGGCATCGCCAAGCGCGACCAGCGCCGCATCTTCCGGAAGTTCTACCGCGTCGACAGCGGGCTCGGCGGCGGCCCGCAGGGCAGCGGCCTCGGCCTGGCCATCGTCGACCACACCATGCGCGGGCACGGCGGCTCGGTCAGCGTCGACAGCGAGCCCGGCCGCGGCAGCACCTTCACCCTGCCTTCCCCATTCCGGCCGGCACGGCCGACGCGTACGGAGATCGACATGAAGCGAATCCTGGTGATCGAAGACGAGCCGCAGATGCTGCTCGGACTGCGTGACAACCTCGAGCTCGAGGGCTACGAAGTGCAGACCGCCAGCGACGGCGAACAGGGGCTGGCCAGGGCGGCCGCCTTCAATCCCGACCTGGTCATCCTCGACCTGATGCTGCCGAGGAAGAACGGCTTCGACGTGTGCCGCGACCTGCGCGAGCGTTCGATCACCACGCCGATCGTGATGCTCACGGCCCGCTCGGCCGAGACCGACAAGGTGCTCGGCCTCGAGCTGGGCGCCGACGACTACGTCACCAAGCCGTTCTCGATCACCGAGCTGCTGGCGCGGGTGCGCGCCGTGCTGCGCCGCACCAGCACGCGGCCGCCCACCGAGGAGGTCGTGCGGATCGGCGACATCGAGATCGACTTCAAGCTGCACCAGGCGCGGCGCGGCAAGCGGCGCATCGAGTTCACGGCCCGCGAGTTCGAGCTGCTCCGCTACTTCGTCCAGCACCGGGGCAAGGTGGTGACGCGCGAGCAGATCCTGAACGAGGTGTGGGGCTACGAGGAGTTCCCGACCACGCGCACCATCGACAACTTCGTCGCCAAGCTGCGGCAGAAGATCGAGCGCGCGCCGCACGAGCCCGAGCACATCCTCACGATTCACGGCACCGGTTACAAGTTCGTCGGCTGACCTATCATTGCTAGCCGCTAGCCCTGGCCGCTAGCCGCTGTTCCCAGGGCCGCAGCTCGCTGCGACCAGGAGGCTCATGGATTCCAAGACTCTGCTGATCGCGGCGATGGTCGCCCTCACCCTCGTCTTCCTCGTGCGCTGGGTCACCGTCGCCCGGGCCAGGCTGCGCCGCCGGCGGCCACGGGTCGCACGAGCCGGTCCGGCCGACGCTGCTGCATCTCTTCATCGGCGCCGTCACCAACTTCTTCGACACGCTCGGCATCGGCTCGTATGCGACGACCACGGCGATGTTCCGGGCCTGGAAGACTCGTGCCCGACGAGCTGATTCCCGGCACGCTCAACGTCGGCCACGTGCTGCCCACCGTCGTGCAGGCGGTCATCTACATGCACCATCGTCGAGGTCGACTTCATGACGCTGGCCCTGCTGCTCGCCGCGGCCGCCGCCGGCGCGTGGCTCGGCGCCGGCATCGTCGCCGGCATGCCGCGCCGCACCGTCCAGATCGGCATGGGCTCGGCGCTGTTCCTCGCCGCCGGCATCATGCTGTTGCAGCTGCTCGGCCTGGTGCCTGGCGGCGGGGCGGCCCTCGGCTTGACGGGCGCCAAGCTGGGCATCGGCGTCGGCGTCAACTTCGTCCTCGGCGCGCTGATGATGCTCGGCATCGGCCTCTACGCGCCGTGCATGATCATGATCAGCCTGCTCGGCATGGACCCGACGGCCGCCTTCCCGATCATGATGGGCTCGTGCGCGTTCCTGATGCCGGTCGGGAGCATGCAGTTCATCCGCAAGGACAGGCTACGACCTGCGGGCCGCCGTCGGCCTGACGCTCGGCGGGCCGCTCGCCGTGCTCGTCGCCGCGTTCATCGTCAAGTCAGCTGCCGCTGCTCTACGTGCGCTGGCTGGTCGTGGTCGTGGTGGTCTACACGGCCACGTCGATGTCTCGCCGCCGCCGAAGAGCCGCGCACGCGCGTGCCGGCGCGTAGGCCGGTGGCTGCGCCGAGCTCCGGGCTCGGGCTCGAGCAACAGCCAGGCTCGTCACGTCGCACAAGACAAGGGGCGCGCGAGTCGATTCGCGCGCGCCCTCTGTCGTTTCAGCCCGTATCCCGAGACCCGAGCCCGGGTCCCGAGTCCCGCCCTAGTCGGCCAGGTCCCCGCCACCGTGCCCCGGGTGACCGGCTCGTCGGGCTCGACCAGATACTCCAGCTCGCGGTCGAGCTCGAGCTCGTCGTCGGCCGGCTGCGTCGGTGCCGGCGGCGGCGGCGGTTCGTCGGCGGGAATCGACAGGTGCCGATACCACCAGAAGCCCGTGCCGGCCGGGATCAGCCGGCCCATCGTGACGTTCTCCTTGAGGCCGCGCAGGTGATCGACCTTGCCCGAAATGGACGCCTCGGTGAGGACGCGCGTGGTTTCCTGGAACGACGCCGCCGAGATGAACGACTCGGTCGACAGCGACGCCTTGGTGATGCCGAGCAGCAGCGGCTGCGCGGTGGCCGGGCGGCCGTTGTCGGCGAGCACCCGTTCGTTCTCGCTCAGGAAGCGGAACTTGTCGACCTGCTCGTCGATCAGGAACTCGGTGTCGCCCACGTCCTCGACGCGGACCCAGCGCAACATCTGACGCACCATCACTTCGATGTGCTTGTCGTTGATGTTCACGCCCTGCAGGCGATAGACCTCCTGCACCTCGTTGACCAGGTACTTCTGGAGTTCCTTCTCACCCAGCACGTGCAGGATGTCGTGCGGGTTGCTCGGACCGTCCATGAGCGGGTCGCCCGCGCGCACGCGTTCGCCGTCCTGCACGTTGACGTGCACACCGCGCGGGATCGA
Source organism: uncultured Acidobacteriota bacterium (assembly GCA_963814395.1). Taxonomy (GTDB): domain Bacteria; phylum Acidobacteriota; class Vicinamibacteria; order Vicinamibacterales; family UBA2999; genus CADEFD01. Next base: position 146,584 of record CAWFCS010000003.1, on the reverse strand, counting down.
GTACTCGCGCGCCTCGCCGCCGCCCTCGTCGGGCACGATGAGGATCTTGCGCTGGCCCTTCACGACGCCGCCGTGCTTGACGATGCCGTCGATCTCGCTGATCACCGCCGGGTCGCGCGGCTTGCGCGCCTCGAAGAGCTCGACCACGCGCGGCAGACCGCCCGTGATGTCCTTCGTCTTGGTGGTTTCCCGCGGAATCTTCGCCAGCACGTCGCCGGCCTGCACCTCTTCGCCGTCCTGCACCATCATGTGCGCGTGGACCGGCATGATGTACTTGCGGCCGACCTTGCCGTCGGCGCCGCGGATTTCCACCGTGGGCTGGCGCTTCTCGTCGGCCGAGTCCATCACGATCAGCCGCGACAGGCCGGTGATCTCGTCGAGATCCTCGTGCACCGTCACGCCTTCGATGATGTCCTTGAAGCGGACGTTGCCGGTCTCCTCGGTCAGGATCGAGAAGGTGTAGGGATCCCACTCGACCAGGATCTGGCCCTGTTCGACCTTCTGCCCGTCCTTGACGCGCAGATGCGCGCCGTAGACCACCTGGTAGCGTTCCCGGTCGCGGCCCTTGTCGTCCTGCACCACGATGTGGCCGTTGCGGTTCATCACGATCAGGTCGGCGGCCGTGCCGGGGGCGCCCTTCACGCGCTCGACCACCGCGAGGTTGTCGAAGCGCACGGTGCCGGCGTGCTTGGCGTCGAGACCCGACTGTTCCGACACCCGCGACGCCGTGCCGCCGATGTGGAAGGTGCGCATCGTGAGCTGCGTGCCGGGCTCGCCGATGGACTGCGCCGCGATGACGCCCACCGCCAGACCCAGTTCCACCAGCTTGCCGGTGGACAGGTCGCGGCCGTAGCAATTGGCGCAGACGCCGCGCCGTGACTGGCAGGTCAGCACCGAGCGGATCTTCACCTTCTCGATGCCGGCGTCCTGCACTTCCGACGCCTTGTCTTCGTCGATGACGTCGTTCACGTCGAGCACGACGTTGCCGGTGACCGCGTCGACGATCTTCTCGAGCGTACACGCGGCCGATGATCCGGTCGCGCAGCGGCTCGATGATCTCGCCGCTTTCGACGATGGCGCGGGCCTCGATGCCGTCCACCGTGCCGCAGTCGATCTCCGAGATGATCACGTCCTGCGCCACGTCGACCAGACGCCGCGTCAGGTAGCCCGAGTCGGCCGTCTTCAGGGCCGTATCGGCCAGACCCTTGCGGGCGCCGTGCGTCGAGATGAAGTACTCGAGCACCGAGAGGCCTTCGCGGAAGTTCGCGCGAATCGGCGTCTCGATGATCTCACCCGACGGCTTCGCCATCAGGCCGCGCATGCCGGCCAGCTGACGAATCTGCTGCTTGCTGCCGCGGGCGCCCGAGTCGGCCATGATGAAGACCGGGTTGAAGGTGCGGCCTTCGCGGTCGAGCTTCTCCATCTCGGAGAACATCTCGTCGGCGACCTTTTCGGTCACGTCCGACCAGAGCGCGATGATCTTGTTCTTGCGCTCGCCGTTGGTGATCGCGCCTTCGAGGTACTGCTGCTCGACGCGGATGACCTCGTCGCTCGCGCGCGCCACCACCTCGGCCTTGCTCTTCGGGATGATCAGGTCCTTGATGCCGACCGACAGGCCCGACTTGCGTGGCGTAGGTGAAGCCGGTGGTCTTCAGGCCGTCGAGCATCTCGACGGTGGTCTGCAGACCGTGGTGCAGGTAGCAGCGCTGCACGAGCTGCTGCAGGCCCTTCTTCTTGAGCAGGCCGTTCACGAACGGCAGGCCCTTGGGCAGCCCGGCGTTGAACAGCACGCGGCCCACCGTGGTGTTGATGATCTTGTTCTCGACGTGCTGCACGTCGGTGTGGAGCACGTCCTGGTCGTCGCGCGCCGCGGTCAGGTCCTGAAGCGGACCGGTGTAGCGCAGGCGGATCGGCGACAGCGTCTCGAGCTCGCCGGCTTCGAGCGCCAGCACCACGTCATCGGTGCTGCCGAACGCCCGGCCTTCGCCCTTGGCGCCGGCCTTCGACTTGGTCATGTAGTAGCAGCCGAGCACGATGTCCTGCGAGGGCACCGTGATGGGCGCGCCGTTGCTCGGCGAGAGCACGTTGCGCGACGACATCATCAGCTCGGTCGCTTCGATCTGCGCCTCGGGCGAGAGCGGGATGTGCACCGCCATCTGGTCGCCGTCGAAGTCGGCGTTGAACGCCGTGCAGACCAGCGGGTGGATGCGGATGGCCTTGCCCTCGACCAGCACCGGCTCGAACGCCTGGATGCCCAGGCGATGGAGCGTCGGCGCGCGGTTGAGCAGCACCGGGTGCTCCTTGATCACCTCTTCGAGCACGTCCCACACTTCGGGGACCTGCTTTTCGACCATCTCCTTGGCTTGCTTGATGGTGGCGACCAGGCCGCGCTGCTTCGAGCTTGTTGTAGATGAACGGCTTGAACAGCTCGAGCGCCATCTTCTTGGGCAGGCCGCACTGGTGCAGCTTCAGCTCCGGTCCGACGACGATGACCGAACGGCCCGAGTAGTCGACGCGCTTGCCGAGCAGGTTCTGACGGAACCGGCCCTGCTTGCCCTTGAGGGTGTCGGAGAGCGACTTGAGCGGGCCGGTTGTTGGCGCCGCGCAGCACGCGGCCGCGGCGGCCGTTGTCGAACAGCGCGTCGACGGCCTCCTGCAGCATGCGCTTCTCGTTGCGGATGATCACGTCCGGCGCCTTCAGCTCCATGAGCTTCTTGAGGCGGTTGTTCCGGTTGATGACGCGACGATAGAGGTCGTTCAGGTCGGAGGTGGCGAAGCGGCCGCCGTCGAGCGGCACGAGCGGCCGCAGTTCGGGCGGGATCACCGGCACCACGTCGAGGATCATCCATTCCGGCTTGTTGCTCGACTTGCGGAACGAATCGACGACCTTCAGGCGCTTGGCGTACTTGAGCTTCTTCTGCGCCGACGTCTCGGTGCGCATCTTCTCGCGCAGCTCGACGGCCAGCGTGTCGATCTGGACCCGCTTGAGCAGTTCCTTGATCGCCTCGGCGCCCATCTGCGCCTTGAACTTCGTGAAGCCGTACTCTTCACGCGCCTTGCGGAACTGGTCTTCGTTGAGCAGCTGGTTCTGCTTGAGTTCGGTGTCGCCCGGATCGATGACGACGTAGGCCTCGAAGTAGAGCACCCGCTCGAGATCGCGCAGCGCGATATCGAGCAGATGCCCGATGCGGCTGGGCAGTCCCTTGAAGAACCACACGTGGCTCACCGGCGTGGCCAGGCGGATGTGGCCGAGGCGCTCGCGGCGTACCTTGGCCTGCGTCACTTCGACGCCGCACTTGTCGCAGATCACGCCGCGATGCTTCATGCGCTTGTACTTGCCGCACAGGCATTCCCAGTCGGTGATCGGCCCGAAGATCTTCGCGCAGAACAGCCCGTCGCGTTCGGGCTTGAAGGTGCGGTAGTTGATCGTCTCCGGCTTGGTCACTTCGCCGAACGACCACTGCTCGATCTTCTCCGGCGACGCCAGACTGATGCGAATTGCGTCGAAATCGGCACGCAGGGCCGTCTTGCTGTCCGTGAAGCTAGGTCTCATCATGGATTTCTCAGCCCTCCAACACCGGCTCGGCCGGCACGTCGATGGTCTCGACCGGGCGGCGCTTGGTGGAAATCAATTCCACGTCGAGGCAGAGTGACTGCAACTCGCGGATGAGGACGTTGAACGACTCCGGCAGGCCGGGCGTGAAGCTGGCATCGCCCTTCACGATCGACTCGTAGATCTTGGCGCGTCCCGTGACGTCGTCGGACTTCGCCGTGAGCAGTTCCTGGAGGATGTGCGCGGCGCCATACGCCTCGAGCGCCCACACCTCCATCTCGCCGAAGCGCTGACCGCCGAACTGCGCCTTGCCGCCCAGCGGCTGCTGGGTGATGAGCGAGTACGGACCGATCGACCGGGCGTGGATCTTGTCGTCCACCAGGTGCGAGAGCTTCAGCATGTAGATGTAGCCGACCGTGACCGGCTGTTCGAACAGGTCGCCGGTCAGGCCGTCGCGCAGGCGCGTCTTGCCGCCCACCTGATCGAGCCCGGCCTTGTCGAGCCAGTCGGTGATTTCGGCTTCGGTCGCGCCGTCGAAGACCGGCGTCGCGAAGTAGAGGCCGAGCGCGTGCGCCGCCCACCCGAGGTGGGTCTCGAGAATCTGCCCGACGTTCATGCGCGACGGCACGCCCAGCGGATTGAGCACGATCTCCACCGGGGTTCCGTCCGGCAGATACGGCATGTCTTCTTCGGGCAGCACGCGGGCGATGACGCCCTTGTTGCCGTGCCGGCCGGCCATCTTGTCGCCGACCTGCAGCTTGCGCTTCATGGCGACGTAGACCTTGACCAGCTTGATGACGCCCGGCGGCAGCTCGTCGCCGCGGCGCACCTTTTCCTTCTTCTCCTCGAAGATCTGGCGGATGACGTCGACCTGACGCTCCGTGCGTTCTTCGATGGCCCGCAGATCCGGCTCGAGGCCGGCGTCGTCGGTTTCGACCTTGGCGCGCACCAGCACGGCAAACGGCAGGTCCTGCATCAGTTCAGGCGTGAGCGCCTGGCCCTTGCGCAGCAGCCGCTCGCGGCCGAACTCGTCGAACATGTCGGCGCGCAGCACGCGGCCGGTCGAGCATCTGGGCGACGCGCTTCTTGGTCTCTTCGTGCAGGATGCGGATTTCGTCCTGCTGGTTCTTGTCCATGATGTCGAGCTCTTCCTGCTCGATCGCCTTGGCACGGTCGTCCTTCTCGATGCCCTTGCGGGAGAAGATCTTGACGCCGACGATGATGCCCTCGATGCCCGGGGGGCAGATCAGGGACGCATCGCGCACGTCGCCGGCCTTCTCACCGAAGATGGCGCGCAGGAGCTTCTCTTCCGGCGTGAGCTGGGTCTCGCCCTTGGGCGTGACCTTGCCCACCAGGATGTCGCCCGGCTTCACGTAGGCGCCAATCCGGATGATGCCGCTGTCGTCGAGGTCGCGCAGATACGTTTCCGACACGTTCGGGATGTCGCGGGTGATTTCTTCCGGCCCGAGCTTGGTGTCGCGCGCTTCGATCTCGAACTCCTCGATGTGGATCGAGGTGTAGTAGTCCTCTTTCACGGCCTTCTCGGACACGAGAATCGCGTCTTCGAAGTTGTAGCCGCGCCAGGGCATGAACGCGACCAGCACGTTGCGGCCGAGCGCGAGCTCGCCCAGTTCCGTGCACGGACCGTCGGCCAGGACCTGGCCCTTGTGCACCTTCTGGCCCACGGCCACGATCGGCTTCTGGTTGATGCAGGTGTTCTGGTTGGAGCGCTTGAACTTGGTGAGGGGGTAGATGTCGGCCCCCATCTCCTTGCTCGTGTCTTCCCCGCCTTCGACGCGCACGACGATGCGCGTGCTGTCGACGAAGTCGATGGTGCCCGATGCGGCGCGCCACGATGACCGCGCCCGAGTCGCGCGCGGTGATGTACTCCATGCCGGTGCCCACGTAGGGCGACTTGGCGCGGAGCAGCGGCACGGCCTGGCGCTGCATGTTCGAGCCCATGAGCGCGCGGTTCGCGTCGTCGTTCTCGAGGAACGGGATGAGCGAGGCGGCCACCGACACGAGCTGCTTCGGCGAGACGTCGATGAAGTCGACCTCGTCGCGGCGCGCCAGGATGAAGTCGCCCTGCTTGCGGGCGTTGACGCGCTCGGTCTTGAGGTTGAGGTCTTCGTCGAGCTCGACGTTGGCCTGCGCGATGATGTACTGGTCTTCTTCCCAGGCCGACAGGTAGAAGGCGTGCGGTTCGAACTCCACGCCCTTCTTCTTGCTGCGGCCGTCGGCGCCCACCAGTTCGTCGGCCGGCACGATGTCGCCGACCTTGTACTTCACGTTGCCGCCGTTGTTCTGCACGAGCACGTAGTCGACGACGCGGCCGTCCTTGACCTTGCGGTAGGGCGACTCGATGAAGCCGAACTCGTTGATGCGCGCATAGCAGCTGAGCGAGCTGATCAGGCCGATGTTCGGACCTTCCGGCGTCTCAATCGGGCAGATGCGGCCGTAGTGCGTGGTGTGCACGTCGCGCACCTCGAAGCCGGCGCGTTCGCGCGACAGACCGCCTGGCCCAAGGGCCGAGAGACGCCGCTTGTGCGTGACCTCGGAGAGCGGGTTGGTCTGGTCCATGAACTGCGAGAGCTGGGACGACCCGAAGAACTCGCGAATGGCCGCCATGACCGGCTTGGCGTTGATGAGGTCGTGAGGCATGGCCGTGGCCATTTCCTGGTAGACCGACATCTTCTCCTTGATCGCGCGCTCCATGCGGACCAGGCCGATGCGGAACTGGTTCTCGAGCAGCTCGCCGACCGACCGCACGCGGCGGTTGCCGAGATGGTCGATGTCGTCGACGTTGGTCGGGTTCTTCTTCAGCTTGAGCTGGTACTTGATGACCTCGTAGAAGTCCTGCGGGTGCAGGATCTTCTCGTCGAGCGGCGTGTTCAGCCCGAGCTTGGTGTTGAGCTTGAGCCGGCCGACGCGCGAGAAGTCGTACTTCTGCGGGTTGAAGAACATGTTCTCGAACAGCGTGCGCGAGCTGTCGAGCGTGGGCGGATCGCCCGGGCGCAGGCGGCGGTAGATCTCGATCAACGCCTCTTCGTGCGTGCGGATCGGATCCTTGCGCAGCGTCTGCGACAGGATGGTGCCGACCTCGTCGCGCTCGGGGAAGAAGATGTCGACCGCATCGACGCCCTTCTCGTGCGCCATCGAGATGACCCGGGCGGTCAGCTCCTCGTTGGCCTCGAGCAGCACCTCGCCGGTGCCCGGGTCGATGATGTCGGCCGCCGCGTAGGCGCCTTCGAGCGCCTCGTCGGTGATGTCGATGGTGTCGATGCCGGCCTTGCGCATGGCATCGACGTGCGCCTTGCTGATCTTCTTGCCCTCGGCCACCGACACGTCGGCGCCGGGAATCTTCACGCCCTTCTTGGCGCGCAGGCCGACGATCGTGTCGTTGACCGCCCAGCGCACGGCGTTGCCCGACAGGTGCAGGCGATCCACGCCGTAGAACGCGCGGATGATCTCGTCGGCGCCGCGCAGCCCGAGGGCGCGCAGGAACACCGTGGCCAGGAACTTGCGCTTGCGGTCGATGCGCACGTAGAGCAGGTTCTTCGCGTCGTACTCGAACTCCACCCAGGAGCCGCGGTACGGGATGATCTGCGCGACGTAGAGGGTCTTGTCTTCGGAGTGGAAGAAGGCGCCGGGCGAGCGGTGCAGCTGGCTGACGATGACGCGTTCGGTGCCGTTGATGATGAACGTGCCGTTGTCGGTCATCAGCGGGATGTCACCGAAGTAGACCTCCTGCTCCTTGATGTCGCGGATGGTCTTGACGCCGGTTTCGGGGTCCTTGTTCCAGACCACCAGGCGGATCGTCACCTTCAGCGGCACGGCGTAGGTCATGCCGCGTTCCTGGCACTCGTCCACGTCGTACTTCAGCTTGAGCTGTACCGTGTGGCCGCAGATGTCGCACACGTCGCCGCGCGCGTGGTTCGCGGTGCCGCACTTGCCGCAGATCACGTCCTTCTCGCCGTAGGGATCGGCCACGAGCGTGAAGCCGCACGACTTGCAGGGCTTGCGCAGGTGATGCAGCCCGGCCAGCTTGCCGCACTTGCACTCCCAGTTGCCGATCGAATACTCGATGAACTCGAGCGACGAGTTCTCGCGGAAGTCGCTGATCGGGAAGACCGACTTGAACACCGACTGCAGGCCCTGGTCCTCGCGCTCCGAGGGCATCCGGTTCATCTGCAGGAAGCGCTCGTACGAGCGGCGCTGGATCTCGATGAGGTTCGGGATCGGAACCGTCGTCTTGATCTTCGAGAAATCCTTGCGCTCGCGGTAGACGTTCTTGGGAAGGCTGTACATGCTGTGAAAACCCTCGTTTCGGGGTCTCGGGGCTCGGGGCTTCGGGGCTCGGGACGAACACAACAACCGGAACACGGGTGAGGCCTCGGGGTCTGACGACCCCGGGCCCGATCCCCGGGTCCCGGGTAAGAGGCGGCGCGAGCGCCGCCTTACTTGATTTCGACCTTGGCGCCGGCGTCTTCGAACTTCTTCTTGATCGCCTCGGCCTCTTCCTTGGTCACGCCTTCCTTGATCGGCTTGGGCGCGCTCTCGACGAGGTCCTTGGCTTCCTTGAGTCCGAGGCTGGTGACTTCGCGCACCGTCTTGATCACGTTGATCTTGTTGGCGCCGATGTCGGTGAGGATCGCGGTGAACTCGGTCTGCTCTTCGACCACGGCGGCCGCGGCGCCGCCGCCCATCATCATGGGCATGCCCATCGGCATGGCGGCTGCCGCCGACACGCCGAGTTCCGATTCCAGCGTCTTCACGAGCTGCGACAGCTCCATCACGCTGATGTTCTTGATGTAGTCCACAACCTGCTGCTGCGTCACGTCGGCCATTGATCTTGTCTCCGTCTGAGATGAAACGAAATGTGGGATGTGGGCCTACGCCCGCTTCTTTTCCGATGCCGCCAGCACGTTCATGAGATCGCGCGGCACGGCGCTCAGGACCCGCACCAGGTTGGTGGCGGGCGCCTGCATCAGGAAGAGGAGCTTGGCGTAGAGCTCCGGCTTGCCCGGCATGTTGGCCAGGTCGGTGACCTCGGCGGCCTTGATCGCCTGGCCCTGCACCACGGCTGCCTTGATCTGCAGCGCGGGCACGGTCTTCATGAAGGTCGTGAGCGTCTTGGCCAGGGCCACCGGATCGCTCTCGGTGTAGGCCACTGCGGTCGCGCCTTCGAAGTGCCCGATCAGCACCTCGTAGGACGTGCCCTTCAACGCCCGCTTGGCGATGGTGTTCTTGACCACCTTGTAGCTGGCGCTCGCCTTCTTGAGCTCGCGCCGCAGTTCGGTGACCTGGGGCACGTTGATGCCCTTGTAGTCGATCAGAATGGCCGCATCGGCCTGCTGGAACATCCCCTCGAGGACGCTCAGCTCGGCCTGCTTGTCGGCTCGCGTGACTGCCATGACTGTCTGCGCCTCCTACTGTTTGGCCGCCAGCTCGATCCGCTGCTTCGTCGATGCGGATGCCTGGGCCCATGGTGGACGAGACGGTGATGCTGCGGAGGTACTTGCCCTTGGCCGCAGACGGCTTGGCCTTCACGATGCTGTCGAGCAACGCCGAGGCGTTGTCGATCAGGTTCTGGGGCTCGAACGAGGTCTTGCCCACCGGCGCGTGCACGATGCCGGTCTTGTCGACGCGGAACTCCACCTTGCCGGCCTTGATTTCCTTGACGGCCTTGGCGATGTCCACCGTGACGGTGCCGGTCTTCGGGTTGGGCATGAGGCCGCGCGGCCCCAGCACCTTGCCGAGTTTGCCGACGACCCGCATCATGTCCGGCGTGGCCACGACGGCATCGAAATCCGTCCAGCCGCCCTGGATGCGATCGACCAGTTCCTCGCCGCCCACGTGGTCGGCGCCGGCTTCCTGCGCCTCACGCTGCTTGTCGGGCCCGGCGATGACCAGCACGTTCTTGGTCTTGCCGAGGCCATGCGGCAGCACGACCGTGCCGCGCACCATCTGGTCGGCGTGCTTGGGATCCACACCCAGCCGGATGGACAACGCGACGGTCTCGTCGAACTTGGCGAACTTGAGTTTCTGGAGCAGCGGCAGTGCTTCCTCCAGCCCGTAGGCGCGCTCTTCGACCTGCTGGCGCGCCGCGAGGTATTTCTTCCCGCGCTTTCTCATGAGCCTCCTCCGTGGTACCTGCGGGTGGCGCGCACCCTCCCACGTTGACAAGCAGGGACCAGGGACCGGGGACCGGGGACCGGGGAAAGCCTCGACCAAGCGCCTTCCCGAGTCCCTAGTCCCTAGTCCCTGTTCCCTGCACTATTGAACGACGTCGATGCCCATCGAGCGGGCCGTGCCAGACACGCTCTTGATGGCCGAGGCGAGCGACTCGGTGTTGAGGTCGACCAGCTTGAGCTTGGCGATTTCCTCGACCTGCTTCATCGTCACGGTGCCGACCTTGGCCTTGTTCGGCTCGGCCGAGCCCTTGGCCACGTTGGCCGCGCGCTTGAGCAGCACCGGGCGCGGGCGGGGTCTTCGTGATGAAGGTGTAGGAGCGGTCCGAGTAGATCGTGACCACGGCCGGAATGATGAGGCCCTCGTCCTTGGCCGTGCGGGCGTTGAACGCCTTCACGAAGTCCATGATGTTGACGCCGTGCGGACCGAGCGCCGTGCCCACGGGCGGGGCCGGAGTGGCCTTGCCTGCGGGAATCTGGAGCTTCACCATTGCCTGAACTTTTTTTGCCATAACTCTACAGTTTCTCGACCTGCAAGAAGTCCAACTCGACCGGCGTCGCGCGGCCGAAGATGGTGACCATCACCTTGAGGGTGTTCTTGTCGACGTTCACGTCGTCGACGGTGCCATTGAAGCTGGTGAACGGCCCCTCGTTGATGCGCACCTGGTCGCCGCGCTCGAAGGAGTACTTCGGCTTCGGCTTCTCGTGCGCGGTCTTGACCTGCACGAGAATCTGTTCGACTTCTTCCTTGCTGAGCGGCGTGGGCTTGGCGCCCGCGCCGACGAATCCGGTGACCTTCGGCGTGTTCTTCACGACATGCCACGCGTTGTCGGACATGTGCATCTCGACCAGCAGGTAGCCCGGGAAGAAGCGCTTCGAGCTCACCACCTTCTTGCCGCCGCGCATTTCGATGACGTCTTCGGTGGGAATCAGCACTTCGCCGATTTCATCCTGAAGGCCATAGGCCTGCACGCGCTGCACCAGCGACTCGGCGACCTTCTTCTCGAAGCCGGAGTAGGTGTGCACGATGTACCAGTGCTTGGCCGCGACGTCGGTCATGCCCCACCAAACCGCTGGAAGATCCGCGCCACGGCCGTGTTCAACAGCAAGTCGATGCCGAACAGATACAAGCCGAACACGAGAGACGTCGCGATCACGACGAAGGTGGTGGCGTAGACCTCGGCCTTCGAGGGCCACGTGACCCGCTTCAACTCCGCGCGAACCTCGCCTATGAACTCGAACAGCCGGCCTGGTCCCCGGGTCGTCGATACCGCGCCGCCCTCGGGCGGGCCGGTTTCCACTTTGTCGAGCGTGTCGGTTGCCACGAATGTCTCGATTCTTCGTTACCTGGTCCGGCCGGCGCGCCGGCCGTCGCGGCGCGCATCTGACCGAGTCAACACTGGCAGGCCAAGAGGGTCTCGAACCCCCAACCCCCGGTTTTGGAGACCGGTGCTCTACCAATTGAGCTATTGGCCTACATTCCCCGACTAGCGGCTAGCGGCTAGTCGCTAGCGGCTAGGCCAACGCCCGTCGCTATTTCTGCTCTTTGTGAGCCGTATGCTTGCGGCAGAAGCGGCAGTACTTGCTCAATTCGAGCCGCTCGGTCGTCTTCTTCTTGTTCTTGGTCGTGCTGTAGTTGCGACGCTTGCAGTCGCCGCACGCCATCTGGATGATGTCTCTCATGGCTCGTTTCGCTCGCCTCGGGTCTAGCGGCTAGGTCCTAGCGGCTAGCGGCTGGAAAAACCGGCCGGCTCACAGCAGTCAACCGGCGGCCAGGACCCAAGTCCCGGCCGCCGGCTCCCTGCCGAATGCCGCTCTTATTCGATGATTTCCGAAATCGTGCCGGCGCCCACCGTGCGGCCGCCTTCACGAATCGCGAACCGGGCGCCCTTTTCGATGGCCACCGGCGTGATCAGCTCACCGGTGATCGGCGTGTTGTCGCCGGGCATCACCATCTCGACGCCCTCGGGCAGCTTCAGCGTGCCGGTCACGTCGGTCGTGCGCAGGTAGAACTGCGGACGGTAGCCGTTGAAGAACGGCGTGTGACGGCCGCCCTCTTCCTTGCTGAGGATGTAGACCTCGGCCTTGAACTTGGTGTGGGGCTTGATCGACCCGGGCTTGGCCAGCACCTGGCCGCGCTCGATGTCGTCCTTTTCCACGCCGCGGAGCAGCACGCCGACGTTGTCGCCGGCCACGCCCTCGTCGAGCAGCTTGCGGAACATCTCGACGCCGGTGACGACCTTCTTCTCGGTCGCCTTGAAGCCGACGATTTCGATTTCCTCGCCGACCTTGACCTTGCCGCGCTCGATGCGGCCGGTGACGACCGTGCCGCGGCCCGAGATCGAGAACACGTCTTCGATCGGCATCAGGAACGGCTTGTCGACGTCGCGCTGCGGCATCGGAATGTAGGTGTCGAGGGCCTCCATCAGCTTGGCCACCGACTCGACGCCGTCGGGCTCACCGTTGAGCGCCTTGAGCGCCGACACGCGCACCACCGGGGTGTCGTTGCCGGGGAACCCGTAGCTCGTGAGCAGCTCGCGCACTTCGAGTTCGACCAGGTCGACCAGTTCCGGGTCGTCCATCATGTCGACCTTGTTCAGGGCCACCACGAGGTAGGGCACGTTGACCTGGCGGGCCAGGAGCACGTGCTCGCGCGTCTGCGGCATCGGGCCGTCGACGCAGCTGACCACCAGAATCGCGCCGTCCATCTGCGCCGCGCCGGTGATCATGTTCTTGATGTAGTCGGCGTGGCCCGGGCAATCGACGTGCGCGTAGTGCCGGTTGGCCGTGCTGTACTCGACGTGGCTGGTCGCGATCGTCAGGATCTTCGTGTCGTCGCGACGGCCCTGCGACTCGGAGGCCTTGGCCACCTCGTCGTACGGGATGAACTTCGCCCAGCCCTTGTCGGACGAGACCTTGGTCAGCGCCGCCGTAAGGGTGGTCTTGCCGTGGTCGATGTGGCCGATCGTGCCGACGTTGACGTGGGGTTTGGAACGGTCGAATTTCTCTTTCGCCATGACTCGTCTACGCTCGCTTCGTTTGCGGACTGACGACCCGGCCCCGTGCCGGCGTCGAGCTGCCTAACCAACTGACATCTGGAGCCGATGACCGGGATCGAACCGGTGACCTCGTCATTACCAATGACGTGCTCTGCCAACTGAGCTACATCGGCCTTCGCCTTCTGCTGCCCTACCCCGGCGTCCCTGGTGACGCGACGCCGGCCTTGCCTGACACCTGGAGCGGGAGACGGGGATCGAACCCGCGACCAACAGCTTGGAAGGCTGTGACTCTACCACTGAGTTACTCCCGCCTACGCCCCTGCGGGGCTTCGGCGAGGCAGGCCCGCCTACACCCTCGCTCTCTGACTCTGCATCCCGGCCGATCGCTGTCGGCCGCCGGCTCTGAGCTTGCCAGACCAACGTTCCGCGGCACGCGGAGCGAAGATTGGTGGGCAGGGGAGGATTCGAACCTCCGTAGGCACAAGGCCGGCAGATTTACAGTCTGCTGCGATTGACCGCTCCGCCACCTGCCCGAAAATCGTGCGGCGCGAATCGACACGGCCACCGGCCACGTCGTCTTCGCGATTGCGTGTATGTCTTGGATTCCCCCGGCTACTCGTTGGCACTTCCCCGCGGCCGACGATGCAGCCGGTGGAGCTGGCGGAGGGATTTGAACCCACGACCCGCTGATTACAAATCAGCCGCTCTACCGGGCTGAGCTACGCCAGCCAGACGAATCAGGGATGGTAGCACGTCCTGTGCCAGAAGTGCAATACACAGGAACCATGCGCCGGGCAGACTTCTCGTGACAGGCTCTTCCTCCCCCGGAGTCCAAGCGGCGGGCCTTACGAGCCCTGCCTCCCCCGGTTGCGCTGGCGGACCGCCTCGAACAGTAGAACCGCGGCGGCCACCGATACATTCAAGCTCCCGACCTGCCCTCGCATTGGAATCGAGGTCAGCCGGTCGCACCGCTCCCGAACCAAGCGTCGCAGTCCAGAGCCTTCGGCCCCTACCACGAGCGCTGTCGGCAGCGTGAGGTCGACCTCATCGTACTGCAATCCGGCGCTGGCGTCGAGTCCCACCGTCCAGACCCCAAGGACTTTCAGTTCCTCGATGGCGCGGGCCACGTTGACGACGTCGGCCACCGGCACGTGGTGCACGGCTCCGGCCGACGCTTTGGCGGCTCCCCCGTCGAGGGGCGCCGCGCGCCTGGTCTGCCGCACCACGCCCGTGGCGCCGGCGGCGTGGATCGACCGAAGAATCGCGCCGACGTTGTTGGGGTCCTCCACGCCGTCGAGCACGACGATGAGCGGCGGGCCGTCGCCGCCCGAGGCCAGCTGTTCGAGCGTGGCTTCGGGCGCCGCCTGCGTGCGCGCGATCACGCCCTGATGCACCCCGCCGTGCGCGAGGCGCCGGGCCGTCTCCTGGTCCACCGCGCGCACCTGGACGTCATGCGCGCGCGCTTCCCGCACGAGCTCGCGCACGCGATCCCCGTGGGGCGTCACGGCCATCACCTCGGTGGCGCGGCCGGTGCGAATCGCTTCGATCACGGGGTTGATACCGTAGATGATCATGGCTAGGGACTGGGGACTAGGGACTGGGGACTGGGGCGGGTCAAGAACAACGCCCCACTGTCCCACTGTCCCCACTGTCCCGCTGCAGCCAGTCACGAGGTCAGGCTGTCGAGGGCCGCGACGAACTGCGGCGGCGCGCTCGCGGATACCGAGCACCGGAACGATGCCGTCGGCGGGCGTGAGCGATGCAGCCTGGTCGATGGCGGGGATGAGCACGTCGAGTTCAAGGCCGTCTGGTGCGCCGGTGCAGACCAGTCGAATGGTGTGGAAGAGCCCCTTCCCTTTCGTGCCGGTCTCGCTGCCCACGCGCTTGGCGAGATCGCGGAAGGCCTGGCGCTCGGTCAGACGCGGCGCGCCGGCCAGGGCGACAGCCCAGGCCCGTGCCACGGCCAGCGCCGCCGGCTGCGTGGCTTCGGCGCGCACGCCTGCATCGGCCAGGGCTGCGGCCGCGTCGTAGACGAACACTTGCGAGAACCGGCCGGGCAGATCGCTCAGTTTGTCGATCGAAGCCGCCACCGGCGGCACCACGGCCGCGAGCCACGTCTGCAGGGCCAGCGAGGGCACCCCGTGCAGCCAGCCCGCGCCGGCCAGGAAGGGCTGGGCCAGATCGGCGAGGCGGGCCGGGGCCGCGGCCTTCAAATAGTGGCGGTTCACCCACGCGAGCTTCGCTTCGTCGAAGACGCCGGCGCTGTGTCCAACGGCGCCGAGGTCGAAGCGCTCGGCCAGTGTGGCGAGCGGCAATACCTCGTCGCCATCGCCGGGCGACCAGCCGATGAGCGCGAGGTAGTTGGCGAGGGCTTCTGGCAGGTAGCCCTTGCCGCGGAACTCCGCCACCGAGGTGGCACCGTGACGCTTCGACAGCGGCGCGTGGTCCGGACCGAGCACGAGCGAGAGATGCGCGAAGGCAGGCGGCGTCCAACCGAAGGCCTCGTAGACGAGCAGCTGCCGCGGCGTGTTCGAGATGTGGTCTTCGCCGCGCACCACGTGGGTGATGCGCATCAGCGCGTCGTCGATGACCACTGCGTAGTTGTAGGCGGGGATGCCGTCGGCGCGCACGATGACCGGATCGCCGATCACGTCGGTGTGGAACGACACCGTGCCGCGCACGAGATCGTCGAAGCTCACCGTGCGGTCGGCCGGCACGCGCAGCCGCACCGCCGCCCGCTCACCGCTGGCGAGCCGCGCGGCCACGTCGACGGCCGGCAAGTGGCGGCACGTGCCGGGATACTTCGGTGGACGCGCCGCGGCCAGGGCCGCCTGACGGTCGGCTTCGAGCTGCTCAGGCGTGCAGAAGCAGCGATAGCCGTGCCCCTCAGCCAGCAATCGCTCGGTGTGGGTGGCATACAGGTCGAGGCGTTCCGACTGCCGATAGGGTCCGACCTCGCCGCCCGCGTCGATGCCTTCGTCCCAGGTCAGTCCGAGCCATCGCAGGTCGTCCTTGATGGCCGCTTCCGAGGCCGCGCTCGAGCGTTCACGATCGGTGTCTTCGACCCGCAGGATGAAGGTGCCGCCGTGACGGCGCGCCACCAGCCAGTTGAAGAGCGCGGTGCGCGCATTGCCGACATGCAGGTGGCCGGTCGGACTCGGAGCGAATCGGACTCTCATGACTACAGGGACCAGGGACTAGGGACTAAGGACTAGGGACTGAGGACCCAGGGGCGCCTGCGGCGCGGACCAGCAAGGCGACAGCGTGGCAGGCCATCGACTCGCCGCGGCCCATGCTGTCGACACGTTCGTTGGTCTTGCCCTTCACACTGACGGACGCGACGTCGACGGCGAGCGCCGCCGCCAGATTGGCGCGCATCGCGGCCACGTGCGGGAGCAGCTTCGGCCGCTCGGCGATGACGGTGACGTCCACGTTGCCGACCCGGAAGCCGGCCTCGTGCACGACGGCCATCGCCGTGGCCAGCAGCACGAGGCTGTCGGCGTTCTTCCAGGCGGCGTCGCTGTCAGGAAAGAGCCTGCCGATGTCGCCAAGGGCCGCGGCGCCCAGCACGGCGTCGGTCACGGCATGACAGATGATGTCAGCGTCGGAGTGTCCGTCGAGCCCGAGTGCGAAGGGAATCCGCACGCCGGCCAGCACGAGCGCCCGATCCGGCACGAGACGGTGCAGGTCGTAGCCGGCCCCGATACGGAAGGCCGGGAGCCCGCCCGCGGGCGCGGCGCCGCGCGCCACCGCGAGATCGGCGGCGGTGGTGATCTTCACGTTGGTGGCCTCGCCGGCCACGATCTGCACGGCGCCGCCCGCCCGCTCCACCAAGGCGGCTTCGTCGGTCGCGAGCTCGGCGCCGCCCGAGACGAGCGCGCTGCCGAGCACGGTGCGGGAGAAGGCCTGGGGCGTCTGCGCCAGGAAGAGGTCAGCGCGCGGCAGCGTGGATGCCACCCACGTGCGGCCGTCCCGGCCTTGCCCGCGCTTCACCGTGTCGGCCACCGGCAGGGCCGGCACGGCGGCGCCGCTCTCAGCGGCCGCGGCGATCATGCGGCTGACGAGGTCGGCGCTGACGAACGGCCGGGCCGCGTCGTGCACGAGCACGACCTCAGTCGTCGCACCGACCACCGCGAACGCGGCCGCCACCGAATCCTGGCGCCGTTCGCCGCCCGCCACCGCCGTCACCCGGCAGGGCCACGCGGCGGTAACGCAGGCGGGCGCGGGGTCGAGGTGGGCGGCCGGCAGAGCGACGATGACCTCGTGCACGCCAGGATGCGTCGCGAGCGCCGCGAGGCTCAGCTCGAGGAGCGAGCGGCCGTGGAGGTCGAGGAACTGCTTGGGCCGATCGGCGCCGAGCCGCGTGCCGAGGCCGCCGGCGGCCAGGATGGCGCTCACGACGGGCGGCCGGCTCACGCCACCCACCGCGCGCCTTCGGCGCCGCCACACGCCAGGCCGATCCGCGCCGCCGTCAGATCGAGCACGCGCGCCATCGCCGCGGGCGTGGTCGTGATCGGCGCATAGACCACCACCAGGGCGGCGCGGGTCGCCGTCGTGACCATGGCCCGCGCCGAGTCCGACGTGGGGTTGCCGAATGGGCCAGCCGCATCGGCAACGGTGACGCGGCCGGCCACGTGCACCACGTCCTTGCGGATGCCGGCGTAGCCTTCGCCGTCGCGACCAAGACGGAGGGTCATGCCGCCAGACAGGGCCGCGCGGTCGTACACGCCGTAGGGCAACTGGCACTGCAAGGAACACAGGTTCACGGCATCGACCAGGCTGTTCACCCGGGGAAACGGATCGCCGCGGCGCACGCGCCGCAGCAGGGCCTCGTTCGAAGGCCGGGTCTTGGTCGGGATCGAGGCCGATGCGCCGGTACATGTCGCGAACCGCCTGCGTGTCCGCCGGTGGCGCAGCCACCACGGCGGCCACCACGGTGTCGAGTTCGGCCTCGATGGCTGGCGATCCGGCGGTGACCGCGACGCCGTCCCACCACAACACACCGGGGCGGACCACACGGGCCAGCGCGGGCTCGACGGCAAACGGCACGGTCACGTCGCCGAATTCTACCTTGACCCGCCGGTGCGCCGATGGCCCTGCCTGTACACTAGCGCGTATGCTCGATTTTCTGCTTCACGTCGACGAGCGCCTGGTCGCCATCGCCAACTGGGCCGGGCCGTGGGCCTACGCGGTGCTCTTCGCCATCATCTTCGCCGAGACGGGTTTCGTCGTCACGCCCTTCCTGCCCGGGGACTCGCTGCACTTCGCGGCCGGCGCGCTCGCCGCCACCGGCGTCTTCGACATCCGGATCCTGGTGCCGACGCTGATCGTCGCGGCCATCACCGGCAACACCGTCAACTACTCGATCGGATCGCGCGTGGCGCACCGCTTCCTGGGCGACGAGGCCCGCCCGGCAACGGGCGGACTGGCCCGGTTCGTGAAGCCGGCGCACGTGCGCGAAGCCCACGCCTTCTTCGTGAAGCACGGCGGCAAGGCCGTGATGCTCGCGCAGTTCATGCCGATCGTGCGCACGTTCCTGCCGTTCGTCGCGGGCGGCGCGGGCATGCCCTACCGATCGTTCATCGCCTACAACGCCGCCGGCGCCATCACGTGGGTGGGCGTGTGCACGAGTGCCGGCTACCTGTTCGGCAACATCCCGGTGGTGAAGGACAACTTCGAGCTGGTCGTGCTCGGCATCGTCGGCGTCTCGGTGCTGCCCATCGCGTTCGAGGTGCTCGAAGCTGCGCGGCCGCACGACCGGCTCACTGACTCGCCGATGACCGGCTTCGGCATCCACGGCGCGGCGCACGATCTCGCGGACACGCGCCGCCAGGTCACGCATCGCGTCAGGCGACGGATCGGGGTCGGCGGAGAGGGCCAGGGGCGGGTGCACGATCGAGCCGCACGTCGCCGGGCCGGGTCGTGAGTTCGCCCTTGCGCATCACGTGCCGGCTGCCCACGACCGAGAGCGGCACGATGGCGATGCCGGTCTGCACGGCCGGAAAGAGGCTCCCGGCCTTGAAGGGCGCCACCAGGCCGTCGCGGCTGCGCGTGCCCTCCGGGAACACGATGAGCGACAGGCCGCGCGACGGCAGTGACGTCGCCCACGCGAAGATGCCCTGGCGATTGGGCCGCCGCCGGTCCACGAGCATGTGGCCGGAGCGCCGCAGGTGCCAGCCCAGGAACGGGAAGCGGCCCAGCGACTCCTTCGCGATGATTCGCAGCTGGAAGGGCACCGACGCGAACAACACCGGGATGTCGTAGATGCTCTGGTGATTGGCGACGAACACATAGGTGGCGCCCGGGGTCAGGTGCTGCAGCCCCTCGACCGTCACGCGCACGCCCGTCGTGGCCAGGATGAGCCACGACCACCATTGGGCGCAGCGGTGCGCGAACTGCCCGTGTCCACCGAGCAGCGTCGAGACAATCGACATCGTGCCGAGCACGATGGTGTAGACCGTGATCGCCGGGATCAGCCAGAACACCGTGCGGAGCAGGTGGAACGTCGGCAACGCGCATCACCCAATCAACAGGTCGAGCGCTTCACCGACATGGCGCACGCCTTCGAGCGCGGTGCCGGCCTCGTCGGCACTGCGCTTGGTGTCGTCGTCGAGATTGGCGGCCGGCAGCACGACGCGCGTGAACCCCATCTGGCGCGCCTCGCGCAGGCGCAGCGGCGCGTGCGGCACCCCGCGCACCTCACCGCCCAGTCCGACTTCGCCGAACACCGCCGTGCTCTGCGGAATGGGCCGGTTCCGCACGCTCGACGACAGCGCCGCCAGCACCGCCAGATCGGCGGCCGGCTCGTCGAGGCTCATCCCGCCGGCGATGTTCACGTAGACGTCTTCGCCCACGAGCACCAGGCCGGCGCGCTTCTCGAGCACCGCCAGCAACAGCGACACGCGGCCGGTGTCGATGCCGACCGCCATGCGGCGCGCCGTGCCGTAGGTGGCCGTGCTGACGAGCGCTTGCACTTCGACCAGCAGCGGCCGCGATCCCTCCACGCAGCACAACACCGCCGAACCCGGCGTGGCCGTGGGTCGCTCGGCGAGGAACATCTGTGACGGGTTGGGCACGGCCTTCAGTCCGGCGCCAGTCATCTCGAAGACGCCCAGCTCGCTCACGGCGCCGAAGCGGTTCTTGATGGCCCGCACCACGCGGTGCGAGTGGTGCCGCTCACCCTCGAAGTAGAGCACCGTGTCGACCACGTGCTCCAGCACCTTCGGCCCGGCCAGCGCACCGTCCTTCGTCACGTGCCCGACCAGGAAGGTCGGCAGATCGTGCCCCTTCGCCGTGAACAGGAACTGCGTGGCGGCTTCGCGCACCTGGCCGATGCTGCCGGGCGCCGACTGGAACTTGAGCGAGAACACGGTCTGGATCGAGTCGACGACCAGCAGCCGGGGCCGCACGCGGCCGATCTCTTCGAGGATCCGCTCCACGCAGGTCTCGGCCAGCAGATAGAGCGGCGCATCGCCCACGCCGAGGCGCTCGCCGCGCGACTTCACCTGGTGCTCCGATTCCTCGCCCGAGGCATAGAGCACGGGACCGTGCACGCGCGCGAAGTTGGCCGCGGCCTGCAGCAGCAGCGTCGACTTGCCGATGCCAGGTTCGCCGCCGAGCAGCACGAGCGATCCGGGCACGATGCCGCCGCCGAGCACGCGATCGAATTCGTCGATGCCGGTGGTGAGGCGCGCCGTGTCGCTGTTCTCGATGTCGGCGTACTTCTTGGCGCCGCCGGCGCCGCCCGGCATCGAGTAGCGATGGCCGCCGGCCGCGAGTCCCCCGCCACCGGTGGACGCCTCGACCGGTCGCTCTTCGATGAACGAGTTCCAGGCTTCGCAGTCAGGACACCGCCCCAGCCACTTGCTCGACTGGCTGCCGCATTCCTGACACACGAACACCGGCTTGGGCGGCTTGCTCATCGGCACGATCCTATCGCGGGTTCGCGGCGCGCACGCGCTAGACGGTACTGGCGTGCCACGCGCGCGCCCAGCCGGCACAACACCTCGTAGGGAATGGTGCCAATCCAGGCGGCCATCTCACGTGCGTCGATGGTCTGCGCTGCGCCGGGGCCCTGCGATCCGAGGAACACCACCTCGTCGCCCGGCGACACGCCCGCGATCGCGCTGACATCGACGGTGAGCATGTCCATGCTGACCGCCCCGACAATCGGCGCGCGCTGGCCGCGCACGAGCGCTGCGCCCCGCCCTTCCAGACGGCGGTCGAGGCCATCGGCATAGCCGGCCGGCACCACGGCCAGCGTGACCGGCGCCGCGGCCTGGTAGCGCGCGCCGTAGCCCACGGCCTCTCCGGCCCGCACGCCCTTCACGGCCACCACCCGGCTCGTCAGCGTCATCGCCGGCGTGAGCGCGATGGTCGAGGCGAGCGGCGGCGGCACCACGCCGTAGAGCAGCAAGCCAGGCCTCACCAGGTCGCCCCAGGTGCGCGAATCGCGCAGGCACGCCGCGCTGTTGGCCGCGTGCGCCAGTCGCACCCGCCCGTCGAGTGCGGTGACCGCCTGACAGGCGGCCGCGAAGCGCGTGCGCTGCGCTTCGAAGAGTTCGTGCTCGGCATCGTCGGCCGTGGCGAAGTGCGTGAACACCGCCTCGACGTCGAGCGCCGGACTGGCCAGCACCTCGGGCAACGTGCGCTGGAGGTTGTCGTCGCGAAAGCCCAGCCGGTGCAGGCCCGTGTCGACCTTCAGGTGACAGGCGAGACGCTGGCCGTGCCGGATCGCCGCGGCGGCCAGGGCCCGCGCGGCGCCCGGGCTGGAGATCGTGGGCGTGAGATGGTGCGAGAACAGGCCATCGAGGGCACTGACGCTGAGCGCGCCGAAGACCAGGATGCGGCCGCCGATGCCGGCCTCGCGCAGTTCGATACCTTCTTCGATGTCGGCCACGGCGAGCCACGAGGCTCCCGCATCGGCCAGGGCCCTGGCCACGGGCACGGCGCCGTGGCCGTAGGCGTTGGCCTTGACCACGGCGATGACCGCCGGCGCCTCGGCAGGTCCCTGCCTGGCGGCGTGGGCCGAGGGCGGCGTCGGTGGCCAGATAGGCGGCGATCGCGCGGTAGTTGGCCCGGACGGCCGCCAGATCCACGCGCGCCGAGGTGCAGCGAATCACATCCCTGGCGCCAGGGGCATGAACTTGGTCTGCCCCGCGATGAACGCGGTCTTCACCGTGCCGGTCGGGCCGTTGCGCTGCTTGGCGATGATCAGTTCGGCGATGCCGTCGCTCTCGGCCTTCTCCGACTTGTCGACCTTGTACATCTCCTCGCGGAAGATCATGATGACCACGTCCGCATCCTGCTCCAGGGCGCCGGACTCGCGCAGGTCCGACAGCATCGGCCGCTTGTCGGAACGCGCCTCCGGGGCGCGCGACAACTGCGACAGCACGATGATCGGCACGTTCAGTTCCTTGGCCAGGCCCTTCAGCGATCGCGAGATGGCGCCCAGTTCGAGCGTGCGGTTCTCGGCCTTGCCGCGGCCGGTCATGAGCTGCACGTAGTCGACCGCGAGGATGTTGAGGCCGTGCTCGGCCTGCAGGCGGCGCGCCTTGGCGCGCATCTCGAGCACGCCGACGCCAGCCGAGTCGTCGACGAAGAGCTGCGCCTCGGCGAGCGTCTCCATGGCGTGGGTGATCTGGCCGTACTCGCGCTGGCCGATCTGGCCGCTCTGCAGGCGGAAGCTGTCGATGCCAGCCTCCGACGACAGCATGCGCATGAACAGCTGCTCCTTCGACATTTCCAGGCTGAACACGCCGGCCACGCCCATCTGGTTGGTGCCCGGCACGGGATGCGTCGCCACGTGCTGGCAGATGTTCAGCACCAGACTGGTCTTGCCCATCGACGGCCGCGCCGCCACGATGATGAGGTCGCCGGGCTGGAAGCCGCGGGTCATCTTGTCGAGGTCCACGAGGTGCGTGCCCACGCCGGTGATGAACGACTGGTGCTCGAACAGCTTCTCGATCTTCGGGAAGCTCTCCTGCACGAGCTGCCGCATCGGCACGAAGCCGGCCTTCACCCGGTCTTCGGCCACCGAGAAGATCGCGCCCTCGGCGTCGTCGAGGATCAGGTCGGCGTCCTGATCGGCCTCGTAGGCGTTGGCGACGATCTTGTTGGCGGCGTAGATCAGGCTGCGCAGCGTGGCCTTTTCCTTGACGATGCGCGCGTAGTACTCGACGTTGGTGGCGCGCGGCACGCCGTCGACGAGCGACGCCAGGTAGGCCGCGCCGCCCACCTCCTCCAGCTCGCCGGCGCGCTCGAGCTCCTCGCGCAGAATCACGAAGTCGATGGCGCTGCGCCGCTCGACCAGCACGGTCATGCGCTCGAAGATGCGGCGGTGCGCGTCGCGGAAGAACGCCGCCGAGGTGACAATCGCGATGGCGGTGTTGAACGCCTCGTTGTCGAGCAGGATCGCGCCCAGCACCGACCGCTCGGCGTCGAGGTTGTGCGGGAGCGTGCGCTCGTGCGCGGCGACGCGGTTCGGCCATGACGGAAAGGGGCTGGGGACTGAGGGCTAGGGTCTGGGACTCGATTGCGTCCGTCGCTCGAACATGCCCGGCGTCGTGAAGTCAAGAAGAAGGCCGGATGCAGTAATGCTGCACCCGGCCCCCGAGTCGTCGGCGTCGACGATCTGGGCGGCTCCGGGAGCCCTAGCCCCCAGTCCCCAGCCCCGAGTCCCTATTCCTTGCTGACCGTGACCTTCAGCTGCGTGGTCACGTCGCGGTGCAGCTTGACCGGCACCGTGAACTCCCCGAGCGCCTTGATGGCGTCGGGCAGCAGGATCTTGCGCTTGTCGACGTCGAAGCCCTTGGCCTTCACGGCGTCGGCGATGTCCTGGCTGGTGACCGAGCCGAACAGATGCTCGGTCTCGCCCACCTTGCGGGTGAACGCCAGTTCGAGGGCCGCGAGCCGCGTCGCGATGGCTTCGGCCGCGCCGCGCTCTTCCGATTCGCGCGCCTCGGCGATCTTGCGTTCGCGTTCGACCCGCTTCTTGTTCGCCTCGGTGGCGAGCAGGGCGAGCTTGCGCGGCAGCAGGTAGTTGCGGGCGTAGCCGTCGGCGACCTTGACGATCTGGCCGCGGGTTCCCAGGTGCTCGACGTGGTCGCGGAGGATGATTTCCATGAGCTCCTCCTAGTCGGTCACGTAGGGCAGGAGCGCAATCTGGCGCGCCCGCATGATGGCCGTGCGGAGCTTGCGCTGGTGCAGCGCGCAGGTGCCCGAGATGCGGCGCGGCAGCACCTTGCCGCGCTCCGGCACGAAGCCGGACAGCATCCGCATGTCCTTGTAGTTGATGTCGTCCACGCGCTCCGCGCAGAACTTGCAGACCTTGCGGCGGCGGAACATCCCGCCGCGGCGCTGGCCGTCCTTCTTGTCGCCGGTGGCCTTGGCGCCACGTCCGCGCGCCTTGCCGGCCGGTCCTGATTTCTTTGCAAATGCCATGATGCCTATGCCTCCGTCGGATCGAAACCGTCGCGGTCGTCGTCGTCACCATCCTGCGCCTGCGGGCCCTCACCGGGCTGGCGATCAGGAGGCAACCCACGAGCGACGCGGCGCCGGCGGGAATCTTCCACGCGAATGTTCTTGGCGCGGTCGGCCTTGCGCTCGTGCTCGTCGACCCGCACGATGAGATGCCGCAGCAGGCCTTCGGTGTTGCGCAGCCGGCGGTCGATCTCCTTCATGAGTTCGCCCGAACCCGCGATCACGTGCAGGACGTAGAAGCCCTCCTTGTGATCGCCGATGTCGTAGGCGAGCTTGCGCCGGCCCCAGGGGTCGGTCTTCTCGAGGGTGCCGCCCACGCGCGCGATGATGGCTTCGATCTGCGTCTGCTGCTCGGCCACCTCCGCTTCGGTGGCATCGGGCTTCATGACGTACACCAGTTCGTACTTCCGGTCGCTCATCCGTTCTCCTTGTGGACCCGCCTACGCCCTTCGGGCTTCGGCGAGGCAGGCTCGCTGAAACCGTGAGACGGCGACGATGGCCACCGTAGTGGCAAGGAGACCTTCCGCGCCGTCACGCGACGGCGCCGGGGTCCTGCTTGTCGTTGGCTGCGTTGAACGCGTTCATCACGCGTTCGATGCCTTCGGTGACGAACATCACCGACGCATCGGCGGCCCGCAGCACGGCCGCCTCCACTTGTTCGCGTTCGTCCTCGGCGAACTTGCCGAGCACGTGATCCGCGAGTTCCCGCCGCCCGTCGCCCCGCCCCACGCCGATGCGCAGCCGCGGCACGTCGCGCGTGCCCAGGCGTCCGAGAATCGACTTCAGCCCGTTGTGGCCGCCGTCGCTCCCCCCGCGTCCCGCCCGCACCCGGCCGAGTGGCAACGCCACTTCGTCGAGCACCACGAGCGTATCGGGCACGGACACCTTGTAGAACCCCGCGAGGCCCGCGACGGACTCGCCGCTGAGGTTCATGAACGTCATGGGCTTGGCGACCAGCACCTGATCGTCGCCGAGCCGCACCTTGGCCACCAGGGCCTGGTGCTCGTTGCGCCACTGATCCACGTGCCAGCGGCGCGCCAGTTCGTCGATGACTTGGAATCCCACGTTGTGGCGCGTCGACTCGTAGCGCGCCCCCGGATTGCCGAGTCCTACGACGAGCTTCACTTCTTCGGCTTGTCCTTGTCGTCGCCGGGCTTGTCGGTCTTGCCCTTCTTCGCGACTTCGGGCTCGGCGGCGGCGCCCGGGCGCCGCGACGGCGGCGTCGGCCGCCGGCTCGACCACGGCCTTGGCCGACACGACGTGCACCAGCATCAGGTCGTTCTCGCTGAGCGGCACCCACGTGGCATTGGCGGCGATGTCCCGCACGTAGATGGCCTGGCCGAGCTCGAGGTCGCTCACGTCGACGTCGACGTGCTCGGGAATCTGCGTGGGCAGGCACTCGACTTCGATTTCCTTGTGCAGGAACTCGAGCACGCCGTCCTGCTGCTTGACGCCCTTCGGCTCGCCGTGCAGCACGATCGGCACCTTCACCGCGATCTTGCGCTCGAGGTTCACGCGGTAGAAGTCGGCGTGCAGCAGGTGCTGCGTCACCGGGTCGAGCTGGTACTCGCGCACGAGCACGCGCTGCGTGCTCTCGCCGGCGACGTTCAGCGTGATCAGGGTGTTGACGCCCGAGGCCGAATGGAGAATGCGCATCATCTCCTTCGGGCTCACCGCCAGCTGCACCGGCGCGATCGCGTCGCCCGCCTTCTGGGCGCCGTAGACCACGGCCGGCAGCTGTCCGGCGGCGCGCAGCCGGCGCGCCTCGTTCTTGCCCTTGCCCGACCGCTTGACTGCCTCGAGTATCGCTTCCATAACTTCCCCTGTAATCCCTGGTCCCCGGTCCCTGGTCCCCGGTCCAGCTCGTCGCTAAACGAACAGTGACGAAACCGATGTCTCTTCGTGGATGCTGCGGATGGCCTGGCCGAGCAGCCGCGCCACCGACAGCTCCTCGATCTTGTCGCACCGCTCCCGCTTGTCCTCGAGCGGGATGGTGTTGGTCACGATCAGCTTGTCGAGCGGCGACTTCTCGATGCGCTCGATGGCCGGGCCCGACAGCACGCCGTGCACGGCGCACGCGAGCACGCGTTCGGCGCCGGAATCCTTGAGCGCCTGGGCCGCCTTCTGCATGGTGCCGGCCGTGTCGATGATGTCGTCGGCAATCACGCAGGTGCGCCCGCGGATGTCGCCGATCACGTTCATCACTTCGGCCGTGCCGTCTTCCGAGCGCCGCTTGTCGATCACGGCGAGTTCCGCGCCGAGGCGCTTGGCGTAGGCGCGCGCGCGCTCGGCGCCGCCGGCGTCGGGCGCGACGATGCTGAGGTTCTTCAGGTCCTGGCGCGACAGGTAGTCGATGATGATCGGCGCCGCGAACAGGTGGTCCACCGGGATGTCGAAGAACGCCTGGATCTGCGCCTTGTGCAGGTCCATGGTGAGCACGCGGTGCGCGCCGGCGGCGGCAATCACGTTGGCCACGAGCTTGGCCGAGATCGGCACGCGCGGCTTGTCCTTGCGATCCTGACGCGCGTAGCCGTAGTAGGGAATCACCGCGGTGATGCGCGCCGCCGACGAGCGGCGGAAGGCGTCGATCATGATGAGCATCTCGACGAGATGCTGGTCGACCGGCGCGCACGTCGGCTGCACCAGGAAGATGTCGGTGCCGCGGATGTTCTCGTCGATCTGGAACGACACTTCGGTATCGGGGAACCGGCGCAGCCGGGCCTGCCCCAGCGGCACGCCGAGGAACTGGGCGATCTCGCGGGCCAGGCGCGGGTGCGCACTGCCGGCAAAAATCTTGAGATCTCCAAAGCCCGTCTGTGGCATCGCCTGTCGCCGCTACGATTCCCCCGTATTCCGGAGGAAGCTCCTCGAAAAAAGTTGGTTGGGGCGGAAGGATTCGAACCTTCGATAACGGGCTTCAAAGGCCCGCGCCTTACCGCTTGGCCACGCCCCATCACCCTTGGCCACGTGACCAAGCCCGCGACGACGACCCGGCCGCCGCTCCGGTTCGCCGACCCGGTGCTGACAGCGCGGCCCTTCCTCTACGGCCGAAACCCCTAGTCTATACGACGAATTCAGCCGCCGGCAAGCACGCGCTGACGTTCACGTGGCCACGACCTCGCCCGGCAGGGTGGTCGTGAGCATGGCCGTCTCGCCCCGCGCGGTCAGGGCGGCCTGGGCCGCGGCCGCGACGCCGGCGTCGCCAAAGACGCCAAAAACCGCCGATCCGCTGCCCGACATGGCCGCGTGCATGGCGCCCAAGGCGGTCAGTTCACGGACCGTCCGGCGAATCTGCGGAAACCGGCTGGCCACGGGCGGTTCGAGGTCGTTGCGCAGGTCGTGGGCCCAGGCCGGCCAGCCCGGCAGCGTCCGGGCTGCCGCGCGGGGCGGCTTCGGCTTGCGGTCCTGGTCGAACCAGCCATAGGCGTCGGGGGTCGGCACGCCGAAGGGCGGCTTGACGATCACGATCGGGGTGACTGGCGGCTCCGCCAGGGGCGAGATGTCGTCGCCGCGGCCCGATCCGAGCGCCGTGCCACCCGCCAGGAAGAACGGCACGTCGGCTCCCAGGCGGGCCCCGAGCCGCGCCAGGCTCGGCAGGTCGAGCGACAGGTTCCAGAGCCGCGACAACGCCACGAGCGTGGCGGCGGCGTCGCTGCTCCCGCCGCCGAGTCCCGCTTCGGAGGGAATGCGCTTGTCGAGCGTCACCCGGACGCCCGCCAGCGGCGCGGCCGGCCTCGGGCCGCACGCGACCACAGCAACAGCGCGGCCCGCCACACCAGATTGCGGGCGTCGACGGGCACGCCCGGCTGATCGCACCGGATGACGAAGGGGCCGGGAGCATCAGCGAAGGTGAGCGTGTCGTGCAGGGCCACCGACTGCAGCACGGTACGCACCTCGTGGTAGCCGTCGGGCAGCACCCCGAGGATCTTCAGGTCGAGGTTGACCTTCGCGTAGGCCTGCACGACCAGAGGCGCGGACAGCGGCATGCGCAGCACCCTGCTCCTACGGCTCGCGGGTCGCAAACGGGCTGGCCGCGCGCAGGTCTTCGAGCGTGATCGGCGCTGCGCTCGGCGGGCACCGCGACCGTGAACGCCGCGGCAGTCGAGATCGAGTTGGTCTCGACGCTGGACAGCACCGCCACCAGGTCGATGGCGCCGCGCGGCAAGACCCGGCGCACGCGCACCGATCGGGCGATGCCGCCGTCGTGCGCGGCGTAGTCCACCTGCCAGCCGAGGTAGTCAGCGGCCACGAGCACGCCGTTCTTGAGGAACGCGCGCGTGTCGCCCGCCTCGACCACCTGCCAGCTCGTCCCGTACTTCCGGCCCCGTCCGCCCTCCCCCACCACGCAGCCGAAGATCAGGCGCCGCAGGTCGGCGGCGTCGAGCGCCAGCCCGGTCAGGGCGTCGAGCACGGCGGCGACAGGCGCATCGCGCAGCACCTGGGCATCACGCGGGAAGTACGAGCGTGGTCGTGGCGCCGTTGGAGGCCAGCACGAGCGCCGGCGCGCCAAACGGCGCCAGGGCCTCGAGGCGCAACGAGTCGGGTTCGGCGAAGCCGGCGAGCAGACGGGCTCGCACGCGTTCGGAGCCCACGCGTCCCGACAGGCGAATTTCGGCGGTGGCCGTGCGCAACGGCCGGCAGTGGCGCGTGCCATCAGCCAGCGATCTGCGCCGCCGCCGGGCGCATCGGTGGCGACGCCAGCTGGCCGGTCGGGCACGCGGGCCGCGCAGGACGCCCCGAACGCCGACGCGCACGCGGCGACCGCCACGACGGCCATCCGCGCCGCCCTCATGGCGTCTTGCGGCCGAGTTGCCGCAGCCGGCGCTCGAGTCGCGGCCCGATCGACGTCGACGCCGTCGCCGGCCAGCGCCAGCTCGAGCCGGTCGGCCGCTTCGCCCCGCTTGCCGAGAGCCGAGAGCACGTCGGCGTAGTGCGACTGAATCACCGAGCTGCTGCGCAGCGCCTCGGCGGCCGTGCGCAGCGGCGCTTCGGCGTCGGCGGCCCGTCCGAGCTTGAGCAGGGCCCAGCCGCGGCTGTCGAGGAACGCGGGATTGCCGGGGTCGGCAGCGAGCGCGCGGTCGATGAGACTCAGCGCTTCGGTGAGACGCAGGCCACGATTGGCCAGCATGTAGCCCAGGTAGTTGAGCGCGTTGGCGTGCAGCGGGTCGCGGGCCACGAGGGCCCGGAAGACGCGCTCGGCCTCGGCCACGCGCCCGGCGCTCTCGTAGGCCGCCGCCAGCCGGAAGGCGAGCTCGTCGTCACCCGGCGCCTTGGCCACGAGGCCATTCAGCAGGGCGATGGCTGCGTCGTGCCGTTTGGCCTCCTGGTAGATGTCGGCCAGCGCGAACGCGCCCTCTGGCGTGCTGTTGCGCGCGGCCAGGGCCGCTTCAGCCGCGGCCACGGCCGGTGCCGTCCGGCCCGCGCGCACGCCGGCGATGGCCTCGATGCGGATCAGGCCGATGTCGTTCGGCGCCCGTTCGCGTGCCGCGCGCGCGACGCGCTGCGCCTGATCGGTCCTGCCGCGCCTGAAGGTGGGCCTGCGCCAGCGCCCCGGCGACGCCGGCCGATTCGGGCAGCAGTCGCTGGGCGCGCTCGTAGGCCCGCACCGCACCGGCGGTGTCGCCGCGCTGCAATCGCGCGCTGCCCAATTCGGCGAGCAGCCGCGCGATCTCCAGCGGAGCGCCGTCCTTGCGGGCGGCCTGATCGGAGTCGAGCCGGCCGAGCAGCGTCGCGATGGCCGCATAGTCGTAGCGCTCGCGGTAGATCGTGGTGAGCACCGTCAACGACGGCAGGTGGCCCGATTCGACCGCCAACGCTCGTTCGGCTGCGCTCACGGCCTGGTCCGTGTCCCCGCGCTGCTGGTGCGCCTGCGCAAGAAGATAGAGACCGGTGACGTCCTTGGGCGTGCCCGTCAGGAACTCGGTGAGGGCGGTGACGGCGCGGTCGGCGCCCTTCCCGTCAGGGAGGTTGAGCAGGGCGGCAGCGTGGCGCAGGCGCAGTTCGCGGCCCGGCGTGCGCATCGCCTTGGCGCCTTTGTCGAAGGCCGTGGCGGCATCTTCGAAGCGCCGCTGCCGTTCGTAGAGGTCGCCGAGCGCCAGATAGTAGCGAGGATTGCCCGCGGCGGCCTGTTCGAGCACAGCGGCCGCGCGATCCAGTTGACCGAGCGACCGATGGGCATCGGCCAGCATGGCCATCGGCTCGCCGGCGGGACCCGTCTGCGCCACGACCCGTTCCAGAATCGGCACGGCCTTGTCCGCCTGATCGGCGGCGATGAGCTGACGCGCCAGCGTGACCTGCAGCCCCAGATCGGTGGCCATGGCCGGCGCGCCCTGCACCTTGGTGAGATGGAGGATGGCGGCCGCGCGCCAGGCGCTGGTGGAGCCGCCGCTCGGCCCTTCCACGGCGCCGTCCGCCCACGCGGCGTTCACCAGGCCGAGGATGCGATGCCCTTCCTCGGAGTCCGGATCGAGCGCAACGGCCCGCTGCGCAGAACGGAGCGCCTCGTCGGGATGGTTCTGGCGGGCGTGGAAGCCGGCCAGCTCGGCATGCAGTTCGGCGGCCTGAGGGTCGAGGGCCACGGCCCGCTCGAGCGCGCTTCTGCGCCGCGCTGACGTCGTCGCCGGCTTCGGCGCGCCGGGCCAGCAGGAACTCGTACATCGCGGCGGCATTGGTCGGGCGGCGCGCCGCCGTGGCGGGCGCGGACGCTGGTTCCTGTGCCGCGGCGGGCTCACCGGCGACCACGAGCAGCGCGAGGACGGCGAGCGCGAACGTCATGCCCTGCATCTTTTCATATTTCCCCACGATGTAAACGGCCGACGCCGCGTGCGCGCTATACTCGGCAGGCGGAGTTTGACGATGCCCATTGACGCGGAGTTGCTCGAAATCCTGGCGTGCCCGGCCTGCAAGACGCCGGTCGTGCTGGTGCGCGATGGGGCCGCATTGAAGTGCGCGACCTGCCACCGGGTGTATCCCATCAAGGACGACATCCCGGTGATGCTGCTCGACGAGGCGACGGTCGAGCCCTGAAGATTCTGCTCGTGCGGCTGCGGCTGGTGGGTGATGTCGTCTTCACCACGCCGGCCGTCCGGGCGCTCCGCCGGCACTTCCCGCAGGCCCGCCTCGACTATCTGGTGGAAGCGGGCGCCGCGCCGATCGTGCGCCACAGCCCGCATCTCGACACGGTCATCGAGGTCGCCAGGCCCCGCGGCCTGGCCCGGCTGCTCTACGACCTGTCGCTCGCCCGCCGGCTGCGCGGCGAGGGCTATCAGGTGGCGCTCGACTTCCATGGTGGTCCGCGCAGCGCCTGGCTGGTGCGCGCGACCGGTGCCACTCAGCGCATCGGCTACGACATTCCGGGGCGCCGCGGTTGCTACACCACGCGCGTGCCCTGGCACCCCTCACTCATGCCGCCGCGCCATTCCGTGCTGAACCAGTGGGACCTGCTGACGCCGCTCGGCATCGGCCCGCCAGATCCCGCCGAGGACGCGGTGGAGATGACGGCCGGCCCCGAGAGTCGCGCCAGCGCCGACGCCCGGCTGCGCGCGGCGGGGGTGCCGCGCCGACGCCCGCCTCGTCGTCCTGCACGTGAGCGCGAGCAATCCCTTCCGGCGCTGGCCGCGCGAATCGTTCGCCCGCGTGGCCGCGACGCTGGCGCGCGAAGATGGGCGCCGGCGCATTATGATCACGGCCGGGCCTTCCGAGGCGGACGCCGCCACGGCGGTGGCGGACGAGGCCGCGCGCCACGCGGGCGAGGCGGCCGCGGCCATCGTGCGCTGCGGCGAGCCGTCGCTCGAGGAACTCCACGTCATCATGTCGCGCGCTGCGCTCTTCATCGGAGGCGACTCCGGACCGCTCCATGTGGCGGCCACGACCGCCGTGCCGATCGTGGCGCTCTTCGGCCCGACCCTGCCCGAGCGCTCGATGCCGTGGCGCGCCCACCCGGAGCGCGCGGCGGCGGTGCAACCGGGTCCGCTCGCCTGCCGGCCCTGCCACCAGCGCGTGTGCGTGCATGGCGATTTCCGGTGCCTCACCGCGCTCACGCCAGAGGCCGTGCTGGCGGCCGCCCACCGCGTGCTGGAGGCGGCGCCGTGACGTCGCTGGCGATCGCGGGCAGTCACGCCGCAGCGATCGACCGCCTCGATCGCGTTGGCTGGTGGGCGCTGGCCGCAGCCGTCGCGGCGCTGCAAATCTCCATTGCGGGAGCGCAGGCGGCGGTCGCCGTCGCGGCGCTGGCCTGGGTGGCGCGCGCGTTCCTCGCGGGCGTGCCCGAACTCCCTCGCTTCGCCTGGCCGCTGGCCCTCTACGCGGCACTGACCCTGCTCTCGGCCGCGCTGTCGCGCGACCCCGCCGTGAGCGTGCCCGACACCAAGCAGCTGGTGCTGTTCCTGCTCGTGCCGGTGGTGTTCGAGTTCGGCCGCGGCGCCCGCGCGCGCACGTTGGCCACCATCGCCATCTCGGTCGGCGCCGCCAGCGCGCTCGTGGGCATCGTGCAGTACGGCGTGCTCAACTACGACCACCTCGGACGCCGCCCCCAGGGCACGCTGTCGCACTGGATGACCTACTCGGGCACCTTGATGCTCGTCATCTGCGCCTCGGTCGCGCGGCTGCTCTTCGACGCCCGCGATCGGGTGTGGGCCGCGCTCGTCATGCCGGCGCTCGTCGCCGGCCTGGGCCTGACCTTCACGCGCAGCGCGTGGGTGGGGGTGTCGGCGGGGGTCGGGTCGCTGTTCCTGCTGAAGGACCGGCGTCTCGTGGGCCTGCTGCCCATCGCCGTCGCCGTGCTCGTGGCGGTGGCGCCGGCCGCCGTCACCAACCGGGTCTACTCGACGTTCGATCGCAACGACCCGACCAACCGCGACCGGTTCGCCATGCTCGACGCGGGTCAGGCCATCGTGCGCGACCATCCGCTCACGGGCGTCGGCCCCGACATGATCACGCAGGTCTACCCGCGCTACCGCGTGCCGTGGGCGGTGCAGCCCAACAATCCGCATCTGCACAACGTGCCAATGCAGATTGCCGCCGAACGCGGCCTGCCGGCCCTGGCGGTGTGGCTCTGGTTCCTGGCCTCGGTCACCCGCGGCACCTGGCAACGGCTGCGGCGCACGCGTCATCCGTCACTGGCGGCCGGCGGACTCGCCGCCGTGGCGGCGATGCTCGCGGCGGGCCTCTTCGAATACAACTTCGGCGACTCCGAGTTCCTGATGCTCTTCCTGGTGCTCGTCACCCTGCCCTTTGCCGCGGACCGCGACGGCGGCTTGCCATGACCCACACTCCGCTGCTGCCCGACGTGTCCCGTGACCGTGCGCACGCCATCCTCGATCGCGTGGCGGGGGCGCGCCTCGTCGTCGTCGGCGACGTGATGCTCGACCACTTCATGATCGGCCGGGTGACGCGCATCTCTCCCGAAGCCCCGGTGCCGGTGGTCGAGCTCGAGCGGGAATTCAGCCTGCCGGGCGGTGCCGCCAACGTGGCCCACAACGCCATCGCGCTCGGGGCGGCCGTGACACTCGTGGGTGTGTTGGGCGACGACCCGCCCGCGGCCGAGCTGCGCGGCCTGCTCGAAGCCCGCGCGGTGACGCCTAGTGGCCTGATCGTCGACCCAGGGCGGCCCACGACTCGCAAGACCCGCCTCGCCACGACGCGCAATCAGCAGGTGGCGCGCATCGATGTGGAGCGCGTGGACGACGTGACGGGCGAGGTGGAAGACGCGCTCGTGGCGCGATTCGACGAAGCAGCGGCCACGGCCCAGGCCATCGTCGTGTCGGACTACCTCAAGGGCGTCGTGACGCGGCGCCTCATGGCGCACGTGGTGGCGGCCGGACACCGCCTGGGCATCCCGGTGCTGGTCGACCCCAAGGTGCCGCACATGGCGCTCTACGCCGGAGCCACGTTGCTGACGCCCAATCACCACGAAGCCGAACACGCCAGCCTGGTGCGCATCCGCACGGCCGAGGACGCGCGCCGCGCCGCCCGCAGCCTGTGTGAGTCGCTGCGCGTCGATGGCGTGCTCGTCACCTGGGGCGAGCACGGGCTGTGGCTGTCGCACCCGCCGCACGAGGGACACTTGCCGGCCACCGCGCGCGAGGTGTCGGACGTGACCGGCGCGGGCGACACGGTCGTGGCCACGCTGGCCGCGGCCATGGCCGCGGGGGCCACGACGGCCGAAGCGGCGCGGCTCGCCAACGAAGCCGCGGGCATCGTGGTCTCCCGCTTCGGCACGGCGGTCGTGACCAGCGACGAGCTGCGGGCGCGCTTCTAGACGAGCGAGGGGTGCGCCTCAGGCGACCTCGCCGGTGGCGCCGCTTCGGACGGCGCCGTCAGTGGCGGAAGTGCCGCCGCCCGGTGAGCACCATCGCCATGCCGTGCTCGTCGGCGGCAGCAATCACCTCGGCATCACGCATCGATCCGCCGGGATGCACCACCGCGGTGGCGCCTGCCGCCGCCACGGCATCGAGTCCGTCACGGAAGGGGAAGAACGCATCCGACGCCGCGACGGTGCCGGCGAGCGGCAGCGTGCCCGGCGCGAGCTGCCAGCCGCTGGCCTTCATGGTGGCGACGCGCACCGCATCGACGCGGCTCATCTGCCCCGCGCCGACCGCGCGGGTCCGATCGCGATCCGTGAAGAGCACGGTGTTCGACTTCACGTGCGCGCAGACCCGCCAGGCAAAGCGCAGCGCCTCCCACTCGGCCGCCGTCGGCGGACGCTGGCTCACGACGCGCACGGCCTCGTTGGGCCAGGGCAGGCGCGCCTCGTCGACCGTGTCGCGCTGCTGCACCAGCAATCCGCCCAGCACCGATCGCACGTCGCGCCCGAGCGCCGGCGCCACGGCGCCGGAGAACATCGACGTGGCCGTCACGACCACGCGCAGGTTGGGTTTGGTCGCGAGCACCGCGCGCGCGTCGGGCTCGACGCCCGGAGCGACGACCGCTTCGATGAAGGTCGAGACGAGCGCCGCGGCCGTGGCCGCGTCGATCGCGCGGTTCAGTCCGACGATGCCGCCAAAGGCCGAGAGCGCGTCGGCGTCGCGGGCTCGTTCGTAGGCGTCGACGGCACGTGCCCCGGTGGCGACCCCGCACGGGTTGGTGTGCTTGATGACCACCGCCGCCGGCTCGTCGAACTCGAGCGCGATGCGGGCCGCGGCGTCGAGGTCGAGCAGGTTGGTGTACGACAGCTCCTTGCCCTGAATCACGTCGGGCCGGCCCAGGCCGTGGCCCTCGCCGATCGCGTACCAACTCGCCGCCTGATGCGGGTTTTCCCCGTAGCGCAGGTCGCGCACCTTGGCGGCGTCGACGACGAGCCGTGCCGGCGCGAGCTGAGCGGGGCCGCGCGCCGGCGTGTCGCCGTCGAACCGGATCGTCTCGAGCACCTCGGCGATGGTCGTGTCGTAGGCCGCCGTATGGGCAATGGCCCGCCGGGCCAGGTCGAAGCGCGCGGCCGCCGACGGGCCGCCCTCGTCGAGGGCGGTCAGCACCGCGCCGTAGTCGGCCGGGTCGACCACGACGATCACGTCGCGGAAGTTCTTCGCCGCCGCCCTCACCATGCTCGGTCCGCCGATGTCGATGTTCTCGACCAGCTCGTCGAAGGTGGCGGCCGGATTGGCGGCCGTGCGGGCGAACGGATAGAGGTTCACGACCACCACGTCGATGAGGCCGATGCCGGCGCCGGCCGCTGCCGCCAGGTCGTGCGCGTCGTGACGGCGCGCCAGGATGCCGCCGTGGATGGCGGGATGCAGCGTCTTCACGCGGCCGTCCATCATCTCGGGGAAGCCGGTGACCGCCGACACGTTCGTGACCGGCAGGCCGGCCCCGGCGATGGCGGACGCCGTGCCGCCGGTGGACACGAGCTCGAAGCCGCGTGCGGCCAGACCTCGAGCGAAATCGACCAGACCCGACTTGTCGGACACACTCAACAACGCACGTCGCATACCGCTACAACCTCGCTTCGCCCGGAAGGCAAATCAAAAGCGAAAACGTGAAACTACGGAAAGAAACCAGGAGACGGGCATTGACACTTGGAGACACGCGTTTGTATCATCCCTCTGCGGTACCCCACGAGGGGCACGCAGAAGGCTGCGAACGCGCAGCCTTTTTTTGTGGCTCTGGCACCGGTCTCGGGGCTGGAGTCCGGTCGAAAGGTGGCGAAAGCCACAGCAAGCTAGGAACAAGAACGATGCGTATCACAGGCAAAGTCAAGTGGTTCAATAACGCCAAGGGCTACGGCTTCATCGAGCGCGAAGGCGGCAGCGACGTGTTCGTCCACTACTCGGCGATCCAGGGCTCCGGCTTCCGCTCGCTCGAAGAGGGACAGGGCGTGGAGTTCGAGATCGTCGATGGTCCGAAGGGACCCCAGGCCGGCAACGTCCAGCTCGTCTGAACCACTGATTCCATCCGGCGCCGGTCGCAAGACTGGCGCCGGTTCGCGCGCCCACCGCCCCGCACTTCCCGCCTGCACTGCCCCTCACTCCTCATCGCCAGAGGCCGTCGTCGGTTTGGCCGTGAACGCCACGCGCCCGTCCTTCACGGATACCTTGAAGGCCACCTCGGCTCCGTCCTTGCCCAGCTTCGACACCTGCGCCCGCACCACTTCCTGGAAGCGCTCGAACGGCACGTCGCCCTCACCCGCCTGACGCCGCGCGGCGTTCAATTGCTCGTGCAACGCCTTCACCTTGTCGCCCTCGGCTTCGGCGTTCCGCAATGACATGACAGCAGGGCCGGCGGGCGTGTCGCGATCTGCGCCTCCGGCCGGCACCGGCGATGCGGTGGGCGGCGCTGAGCTGCTCGGCGGGGCTGAGCCGCCGGGCGGCACCATCGGCGGTGGGCGGTAGGTCGAAGCGCCGCGCTGTGCCGGCCGCCCCACTTCCCGCGTCTTCAGATTCCGTTCCCACAGCTCGCAGAACGCGCTGAAGCGCGACTGCAGACCCTGGAAGCGGAAGCGCTCCGCCGTGTTCTGGATCTGCATCCGGTCGTAACGCTTGATCAGCCCTTCGACGCGCGCGCGCGTGTCCCACGGCAGCTTCGCCAGCCGGCCGGCGAAGAACAAGTTGTACTCGACGTCGAGCCGCTTGATCTCGGCCTCGAGCTCGCGCAACTGGCGATCGAATTCAGTGGTCGGCGGCGCCACAGGATCACCGCAGGAGCTGGAACCAGAGGAGCGGGAGCCACAGCTCGCGCGCGTACGGCACGGGCCGATCGTCGATCAGCACCTCCGTCTCTGGCAGGTGGCCGACCAGGTCGTAGAGATCGCGCAGGCGTTCGACGTCGGCCGAGAAGAAGCGGGCGCGATGGCGGCGGGCCGCGCCGTTGCCGACGTCGCGATACTCCGCCGAGGCCTGGGCCAACGTGAGGGCGCCGGCATAGCGGTCGCCAGCGAACGGCGCAAACACGAGCGTGAGCGAAAACGGCAAGTCGCGCGGACCGAAGAGTGCGGCATGCAGATCGGGGTCGAGCGCGGCGAGCTCGTCGTGCGAGGGCTCTTCGGCCAGCTCGACGTACGGCCAGAACCGCTCGAGCGGGCGGCGCGTCGGCGTCGGCGTGGGGGCTGCAGCGGGCTCGTCGGGCATAGCGGGACACGATCGCGGGCGACGCGAACGCGTGAGTTGGTGATGGTATCCTGAACCGCCAGCACCCGCAAGACGCCGCCCATGCCCGACTTCCGCGCAATCCCCTCGATTGAGCAGCTCCGCCAGCGGGCCGACGGGCGCGTGCTCGAGGTCCGCTTCGGACGCGAGGCGCTGGCGACAGCGCTCCGTGCGTCTGCAGCCGCGCTGAGGGCGGGGCTGGCGGCCGGACAGATGGTCGAGCCGGGCGCCGGGGCCGACGCGATCGTGGCCGACGCCGGGGCGCGACTCGCCTCCACCACGCGCGGTTCGCTCAGACCCGTGTTGAACGCCACGGGCGTGGTCGTGCACACCAACCTGGGACGCGCGCCCTTGTCACGCCGGGCTCTCGCGCATGTGGCGACGGTGGCTCGCGGGTATGCCACGATCGAATACGACCTGGCCACTGGTAGCCGCGGCTCACGCTCGGTGCATGCCGAGCCGCTGCTCGCCGCCCTGACCGGAGCCGAGGCCGCAGTCGTCGTGAACAACAACGCCGCGGCCATGATGCTGATGCTGGCGGGCCTGGCGCGCGGACGCGAGGTGCTCATCTCGCGCGGCGAACTGGTGGAAATCGGCGGCGGATTCCGGGTGCCCGATGTGATGGCGCAGTCGGGCGCAATCCTGCGCGAAGTGGGCACGACCAACCGCACGCGGATCGCCGATTACACCGCCGCGGCAGGTCCCGCGACGGCGTTGTTCCTGCGCGTGCATCCCTCGAACTTCCGCATCGAAGGGTTCACCGAGCGCCCCTCGCTGGCCGACCTCGTGACCGCTGGCCGGACGTGCGGCGTGCCGGTCGCCGAGGACCTGGGCTCCGGCAACCTCGATGCGGCCTCGCCGTGGGAACCCACGGTGCAGGCGTCGCTGGCCGCCGGCGTGGACCTCGTGTCGATCAGCGGCGACAAGCTGCTGGGCGGACCGCAAGCCGGCATCGTGCTCGGTTCGAAGGTGCTGATCGATCGCCTGCGCACGCATCCGTTGATGCGCGCCCTGCGCGTCGACAAGCTCACCTATGCCGCGCTCGAAGGCACGCTGCTCGACCACTGGGCCGGCCGGGCCCACGAAGACGTGCCCGTGCTGCGCATGCTGCATACGCCGTTCGAGGTCGTGCGCGCGCGGGCGCTGGCGCTGGCCGATCAGCTCAGGCCGCGGGGCTGGACGGCCGCGGTGATCGACGGGGAATCGGCCATCGGCGGCGGCAGCGCGCCCGGCGTCACCGTGCCCACGGCCCTGGTGCAACTCACCTGGCCAGGCTGGAGCGCAGACCGCCTGGAGACGTGGCTGCGAGGGCTCGACACGCCCGTCATCGCGCGAATTCAGGACGACGCGGTGGTGCTGGACCTGCGTACCGTCGCGTCGAAGGACGACGAGGCTGCGTCGCTCGAGCCGCCGAGACGCCGCTAGCCGCCCAGCCCCCAGTCCCCAGCCCCTACCCTTCGACAGGCTCAGGGTAGCCCTGAGCGAAGTCGAAGGGCTAGAAGATCGTCGAGATCGACTGCTCCGCCCACGCAATCATCTGCGCCGGCAGCACGCCCAGGTAGAGCACCGCGAGCACCGACGCCACCAGGCCGGCCATGGCAAGGGTCGAAATCTGGGGCGGCACCGGCCGGGCGTCGCGCTCCGACATGTACATCATCACGACGATGCGCAGGTAGAAGTAGACCGACACCACGCTCGACAGCATGCCGATGATGGCCAGGCCGTAGTAGCCGGCGCTCACCGCGGCGCTGAAGATGTACCACTTGGCGATGAAGCCGGCCGTCGGCGGGAAGCCGCCGAGCGACAGCAGGAACACCGTCATGAGCAGCGCCAGCGCGGGATGTGACCGCGCCAGCCCGGCGTAGTCGCGCAAGTCGTCGTTGGCGTGCTCGCGCGAGCCGAGCAGCGCAATCACCCCGAAGGCGCCCAGGTTGGTGACCGCGTACGAGGCCAGGTAGAACAGCAGCGACGCCTTGCCCACGTCGTTGGCGGCGATGATGGCCACGAGCAGGTAGCCCGCATGCGCGATGCTCGAGTAGGCGAGCATGCGCTTCAGGCTGGTCTGCGACACGCCCACCACCGTGCCGACCACCATGGTCGACGACCGCAATGACCCACAGCACCGGCGTCCAGTCGGCCACCATCGGGCCGAGCGCCGACAGGAACACGCGCGCGAACGCCGCGACCGCCGCCGCCTTCACGCCCGTGGACATGAACCCGGTGACCACCGTAGGCGCGCCTTCGTAGGCGTCGGGCGACCACATGTGGAACGGCACGGCCGCGATCTTGAAGGCGAAGCCGACGATGAGCAGGCCCACCGCGATGAGCAGCATCGGGTTGCCCGACATCGACTGCGCCGCAATGGCCGCGCCGGCGGGTTCGAGATGGGTGGTGCCCGTCACCCCGTAGATGAAGGCGATGCCGTAGAGGAAGAACGAGCTGGCGAAGGCGCCGAGCAGGAAGTACTTGAAGGCGGCTTCGGTGGCGTTGGTCTGATCGCGCCGCAGGCCCGTGAGCACGTAGACGGCAATCGACATGGTCTCGAGGGCCAGGAAGATGAGCAGCAGGTCGGTGGCCTGCGCCATCAGCATCATGCCCACGAGGCCGAACAACACGAGCGCGTAGTACTCACCCACCGGCAGGCCGTCGCGCTCGAGGGTTTGCGACGAGAAGAGCACCGTCAGCAGGCCGACCACCACGAGGATCAGGTTCACGAAGAGCGAGAAGTTGTCGGCCGTGACCACGCCGAAGCTCGTGGCGTTGCGATCCCAGAGCAGCACCGAGGCCACGCCGGCGCCGAGCAGGCCGATCACGGCCAGCCCGCCAATGGGCATGCGCTCGCCCTTGGCGCGGAAGGCCTCGGCCAGCAGGGCGAAGAGCCCGGCCAGCGCGACACAGACCATCGGGACGACGGCGTCAAACGCGCTGTTGAACATCTACTGCCCCTCGCCGGCGTTGGCGCGCGCCGCAACCGGCGCAGGCGCGCCGGCAAACCAGGAACGCCATCCGGCATCCACCCGCATCGGCTCGCGTGCTTCCATGCGCTGCACGATCCGCGTCACGGCCGGCTCCATCGGCGCCAGGAAGAGATTGGGCACGACGCCCATCAGGATCGACATGGCGCAGAGCGGGCCAATCACGGCCCACTCGCGCACGCTCAGGTCCTTGAGATGACTGTTCTCGGGATTGGTGATCGGCCCGGTGTAGACGCGCTGGAACAGCCAGAGCATGTAGACCGCCGACAGGATCACGCCGAGCCCGGCCACGACCACGAAGCGCGGCTCCCAGCGGAAGGCGCCGAGCAGAATCAGGAACTCGCCGATGAAGCCGTTCATGCCGGGCAGGCCGACCGAGGCCAGCGTGATGATGAGGAAGGCGGCGGTGAGGCGCGGCATCACGCTCTTCAGCCCGCCGAACTCGCTGATGAGGCGCGTGTGGCGGCGGTCCGAGAGCATGCCGACCAGGGCGAAGAGCCCGCCCGTGCTCACGCCGTGCGCGAGCATCTGGTAGGAGGCGCCCTGCAGGCCCTGCACGTTCATGGCCGCGATGCCGAGCACCACGAAGCCCATGTGGCTCACCGACGAGTAGGCCACGAGCTTCTTCATGTCGGGCTGCACCATGGCCACGAGCGCGCCGTAGACGATGGCAATCACCGACAGCGTGGCGAGCAGCGGGCGCAAACGCGAGCGCCGCTTCGGGGAACATCGGGAAGGCGAAGCGCAGCAGGCCGTAGGCGCCCATCTTCAGCATCACGCCGGCCAGGATGACCGAGCCGGGCGTCGGCGCCTGCACGTGCGCGTCGGGCAGCCAGGTGTGGAACGGGAAGAGCGGCACCTTGATGGCGAAGGCCACCGCGAACGCCAGGAAGAACCAGGTACTGCAGGTGGTCGGGCACGCGCAGCTCGTAGAGCTTCAGCAGATCGAACGAGTACTGCCCGGTCGCCTGCTGGTGCAGCCACGCCGTGCCGATGATGGCCACCAGCATCAGCACGCTGCCGGCCATGGTGTAGAGCAGGAACTTGATCGACGCGTAGAGGCGCTGGTCGTAGCCCCAGATGCCGATCAGGAAATACATCGGGATGAGCACGACGTCCCAGAACACGTAGAACAGGAACAGGTCGAGCGACAGGAACACGCCGATCATCGCCGCTTCGAGCAGCAGCATGAAGATCGAGAACTCCTTGACGCGTTCGTGGATGCCTTCCCAGCCGGAGAGCAGCGCGATCGGCGTGAGGAACGTGGTGAGCACGACCAGCATCAGGCTGATGCCGTCGAGGCCGACGTAGTACTCGATGCCGAAGGTGGGAATCCAGCTGTGACGCTCCACGAACTGGAACGCGGGCGCCGCGGCCGACTGGTCGAACGAGGCCCAGAGCGCCAGCGACAGCACGAAGGTCACGAGTGAAATCGCGAGGGCACCCAGACGCATCGTCTGGTCCTTCGACCCGTCGCGATTGGGCAGCGCCAGCAGCACCAGCGAGCCCACGATGGGCAGCGCGATCAGCAGCGTCAGGATCGGCACACCAGTCACCATCATCTCCACAGGTAGTAGCCGAGAATCACCACGACGCCCACGAACGTGGACGCGGCGTAGCTGCGCACCGACCCGGTCTGGAACAGCCGCAGCACCGCGCTCACGCCCGCCACGAGGTAGCCGGTGACGTTGACGGCGCCGTCGATGATCCGGGCGTCGGCCACCTTCCACAACCCCTGCGACGAGGCCGTCTGGATCGGGTGCACGATGGCTGCGTCGTAGATTTCGTCGACGTAGTACTTGTTGAGCAGCAGCTTGTGCAGGCCGGGGAAGCTGCGCCGCCATCGACGCGGGAATCTGCGGGTTCTTCAGCCACAGGAACGCCGCAAGGCCAATGCCGAGCAAGGCAATGAGCGACGACACGCCCATGAGCATGAGCTCGAGCTGCGTCTTGTCCTCGTCACCCGCGGCGCCATGCCCGCCTTCTGCCTGGGCCTCGCGCGCTTCGGTCGCCTGCGCCGAGGCGGGAAGGGCGAGTTCGCCTGCAGTCTGGGCGGCCGAGGCCACCGCAGGCACCGCATCACCGGGGGCACATTCCGCCATGGTCATGCCGGCCGGAGCGCCCGGCAGCGACACGGGCACGTTGCATTCAGCCAGCGCCTTCGACGTGGCCGTGAACGACGGCTTCAGCCACTCGGCCAAGGTGTTGTGGCCGCCCAGCGCGTGGGGCACGCCGAGGTAGCCGGCGAGCACCGAGCCGAGCGCCAGCACGATCAGCGCAATCGCCATCGCCGGCGGCGCGTCGTGCAAGTGCCCGCCATGATCGCCGTGGGCACTTGCCGCGCCGAAGCTCGCGGGCGAGTGTCCTCCAGCGCTCGCGAGCGAAGGCGGGTGCCCGTGGGCGCCGTGACCGGCGGCGGCCGGCGCGGCGCGGCGCGTGCCGTGGAAGGTCAGGAACACCAGGCGGAACATGTAGGTGGCCGTGAGCAGCGAGGTGATCGACGCCCATCACCCACAGCACCTGATGGCCGTGCGCGAAGGTCTCGAACAGGATCTCGTCCTTCGAGAAGAAGCCGGCCAGGCCGGGCACGCCGGCAATGGCGATCGACGCGATCAGGAACGTCCAGTAGGTGATCGGCAGGCCCTTCTTCAGGCCGCCCATGTGGCGGATGT
The DNA here is from genome assembly GCA_963814395.1 of uncultured Acidobacteriota bacterium. Taxonomy (GTDB): domain Bacteria; phylum Acidobacteriota; class Vicinamibacteria; order Vicinamibacterales; family UBA2999; genus CADEFD01. Next base: position 103,136 of record CAWFCS010000003.1, on the reverse strand, counting down.
CCTGCTCGCCGTGCAGCGCGTGAATCACCGCGCCAGAGCCGAGGAACAGGCAGGCCTTGAAGAACGCGTGCGTGTAGAGATGGAACACGCCGGCGCCGAACGCGCCCACGCCCATGGCCAGGAACATGTAGCCGAGCTGCGACACCGTGGAATACGCCAGCACGCGCTTGATGTCGTTCTGCACCAGGCCGATGGTGCCGGCAAAGAGCGCGGTGGCGGCGCCGACGGCGGCAATCACGCCGAGCGTGATGGGCGCGTGCTCGAAGAGCACCGCGTTGCGGCCGATCATGTAGACGCCGGCGGTCACCATGGTGGCCGCGTGGATGAGGGCCGACACCGGCGTCGGGCCTTCCATGGCGTCGGGCAGCCAGGTGTAGAGCGGAATCTGCGCCGACTTGCCGGTGGCGCCGCCGAAGAGCAGCAGCGTGATCAGGCTGAGCGTGCCGAAGGCCACTTCCGGCGGCATGGCCGTGGCCTTGGCCGCGATGATCTGGAAGTCGAACGACCCGAACGTGACGAACGCCAGCAAGGCGCCGAGCACGAACAGGTAGTCGCCGACGCGGTTGACGATGAAGGCCTTCTTGGCCGCATCCCCCGCCGACTTCTTCACGTAGTAGAAGCCGATGAGCAGGTAGGAACACAGGCCCACGCCCTCCCAGCCCACGAACATCACGAGGAAGTTCGAGCCGAGCACGAGCAGCAGCATGAAGAACACGAACAGGTTCAGGTACGAGAAGAAGCGCGCGAAGTCGCTGTCGGTCTCCTCGTGCATGTAGGCCGTGGAGTAGATGTGGATCAGCGAGCCGATGCCGGTGATCACCAGAATCATCAGGGCCGACAGCGGGTCGAGCCGGAAGGTCAGGTCGAGCGCGAAGTCGCCCGACTTGATCCAGGTGAACACCGTGTCGTTGATCTCGCGGCTCTCGGCCGGCAGCGCCGCGAGGGCCATGACCTGCAGCACCGCCACGGCGAAGGCGGCGAGCATCGCGGCGCAGGCCAAGCCACCCGAGACCGCCTTGGGCAGACGCCGGCCGAGGCTGGCGTTGACCAGGAAGCCGAGGAACGGGAAGAGCGGGATCAGCGCGAGCACGGCGTCACCACTTGAGGTTCGTGAACGCCTCGGGACTGAGCGATTCCCGATGGCGGAAAAGGGCGATGACGATGGCCAGGCCGACGGCCGCTTCGGCCGCGGCCACGGTCATCACGAAGAAGGTGATGATCTGTCCGTCGACCGTGCCGAACTGCCGGCCGAAGGCGACGAACGTGAGGTTCACGGCGTTGAGCATCACTTCCACCGAGAGCAGCAGCGTGATGACGTTGCGGCGCAGGAACACGCCGGCCGTGCCGATGGCAAAGAGCAGCCCGGAGAGAATCAGGTAGTGGCCGATGGGGACCATGGCTCAGTTCCCCCGCTTTCCCGCCAGCACGACGGCGCCGACCATCGCCGCGATGATCAGGATGGAGGTGACTTCGAAGGCGAACATGTAGTCGGTGAAGAGCACGCGGCCGAGCAGCCGCACGCTCGAGGCCGCCGGGGCCGCGTCGCCGACGCCGGCGCGCAGCTCAGGGATGCGCGAGACCACCCAGGCGAGCTGCCCGAGCAGCATCACGGCCAGCACGGCGCCCACGCGGGTCGGGCCCGGGCGGTAGTAGGGGTGGGAGCGATCCCACTCCGCTGCCGTCTTCGCGCGAGGCGTTGAGCAGCATCACCGTGAAGAGGAAGAGCACCAGGATCGCGCCGGCGTAGATGATGATCTGCACCACCGCCACGAACGGCGCCTCGAGCAGCACGTAGAGGCCCGACAGGCCGCAGAACGCCGCCACGATCGAGACCACGCTGTAGATCGGGTTGCGCTGCGCGACGACCAGCAGTGATCCGACCACGGTGATGGCCGCGAAGAAGTAGAAGAGGAGCAGATCAAAGGCCAAAGGCGAGCACCCCCGCTGCGACGACCAGCAGATTCACGGTCGCCAATGGCAGCATCACTTTCCAGCCGAGCGACATCAGCTGGTCGTAGCGCACGCGCGGCAGCGTCCAACGCAGCCACAGATAGATGAAGAGCAGCACGGCCAGCTTGATCAGGAACCAGATCCAGCCGTAGGCGGGCGACAGGAACGGACCGTGCCAGCCGCCCAGGAAGAGGTTCACCGCCACGGCTGACACCGTGACCATGTTGATGTACTCGGCCATGAAGAACATGGCAAAGCGCATCGAGCTGTATTCGGTGTGGTAGCCGGCCACGAGCTCCTGTTCGGCTTCGGGGAAGTCGAACGGCGCGCGGTTGGTCTCGGCGACGCCGGCCGTGAAGAACAGCAGGAACGCCACCAGCCCGAACGGGAACACGGCAAACACGTTCCAACGCGGGATCATCCCGAAGTAGTAGCCCGCCTGCGCGTCGACGATCTCGCGGAACGACATCGACCCGGCCAGCAGCACGATGGTGGCCAGCGCCATGCCGTAGGCCAGCTCGTAGCTGATCATCTGGGCCGAGCTGCGCAGCCCGCCGAGCAGCGCGTACTTGGAGTTGCTGGCCCAGCCGGCGAGCACGATGCCGTAGACGCCAATCGAGGCCACGGCGAAGACCACCAGCACGCCCACGTTCAGGTCCGCCACCTGCAGCGCGATCGGCTCATCGAGCCAGCCGAAGAACGTGGTGGTGGCCCCGAACGGCACCGGCGCGAAGGCGATGAAGCAGGTGGCCACCGAGATGATCGGGGCCAGCGAGAAGAGCCATTTGTCGGCGGCCTTGGGCTGCAGCTCCTCCTTGAAGAAGAGCTTCACGATGTCGGCGATGGGCTGCAGCACGCCGGCCGGTCCGACCAGCCAGGGGCCGTAGCGCTGCTGCATCCAGGCAGACACCTTGCGCTCGAAATAGACCATCACCGCCGCAGAGATCTGCAGCGCGAGGAAGAGCACGCCGACGATCGTCGCGTAGGCGACCCACCAGTTCTGGGGTGGGCGAAGCGGCCACATGAGGGTTTCGAGCATGACGTCGGTGCCTCGGATCCCTGTCTAGTGATGCGCGCCAGCCGGCGAGCTGGCGCGGTAGTCGGCGGCGGCGGGCTTTTCCCCGCGCGCGTAGACTTCGTATTCGTGCTTGAACAGTTTCAGCGTGGTGAGCACCGGCGTGGCGGCCGCGTCGCCGAAGGCGCACAGCGTCTTGCCGTTGATCTGGTCGGCCACGCTCTTGAGCAGCGTGATGTCGCGTTCCGAGCCTTCCCCGCCGAGCATGCGGTGCAGCAGGCGGTAGAGCCAGTCGGTGCCTTCGCGGCACGGCGTGCACTTGCCGCACGACTCGTGGCGGTAGAAGTGCAGCAGGTTCTCGGCCAGCCACACCATGTCGACGGTGTCGTCGAGCACCATGATGGCCGCCGACCCGAGCAACGACCCGGCGCGCTGCACGTCGTCGAAGCTGGCCGGGATGTCGATCTGGTCGGGCAGCAGGATGGGCACCGATGAGCCGCCGGGAATCACGGCCTTCATCGTGTGGCCGTCGCGCATGCCGCCGGCGTAGTCGTTGATCAGTTCCTTGAGCGACACCTTCATGGGCGCTTCGAACACGCCCGGACGCTTCACCTGGCCGCTCACGCAGAACAGCTTGGGCCCGCCGTTCTTCTCGGGGCCGAGCGCCGCGAACCACTCGGGACCGCGCGTCAGCACCAGCGGCGCGTTGCACAGCGTCTCGACGTTGTTCACCGCCGTGGGGCAGCCCCACAGCCCGGCCACGGCCGGGAACGGCGGCTTGAAGCGCGGCTGCGCGCGCCGGCCTTCGAGCGAATCGAGCAGCGCCGTCTCTTCACCGGCCTCGTAGGCGCCGGCGCCGCGGTGCAGGTAGACCTCGCAGTCCCAGCCGGTGCCGAGGATGTTCTTGCCCAGATAGCCGGCGGCGCGCGCGTCGTCGATGGCCTTCTGCAGCGGCGCGAACAGGTGATAGAACTCGCCGCGGATGTAGATGTAGGCGGCGTGCGAGCCAATCGCGTGGCAGCCGATGAGGCAGCCTTCCACCAGCAGATGGGGATTGCGCTCCATCAGCAGGTGGTCCTTGAACGTGCCCGGCTCGCTCTCGTCGGCGTTGCACACGATGTACTTGGGCTTCGGCGACTTCTTGTCGACGAACTGCCACTTGAGGCCGGTGGGAAAGCCCGCGCCGCCGCGCCCGCGCAGCCCCGAGGCCTTCACCATCTCGATCACCTGATCGGGCGTCATCGCCAGGGCCTTCTTCAGTCCGTCGTAGCCCTGCTGATGCGCGAGGTAGTGCTCGAGCGTGTTGCCGCCGGGCGTGAACGCGTACTTCGTGAGCACGGGTTCGTAGCCGTTCACCGACGCCGGCTGCACCGGCACGGTGGACTTCCCCGCTGCGTCGGTGCGCGTCTCCACGTCGAGGTGGCAGCCGCTGAGCGCCTTCAGGCCGTCCTTGCGCATCGCCGTCGATGAAGCCCGGCACCTGCTCGGGCTGCAGGCACTCGTGCCAGTGTTCGTTGTTGACCATCACGACCGGCGCCTTGTCGCAGGCGCCCAGGCACTCCATCGGCTGGATGGTGAACATGCCCGACGGGTCGGTCTCGCCCGGCCTGGATGCCGAGCACCTGCTCCATGCGCTCCACCACGCGTTCGGCGCCGGCCAGCGCGCACGACAGCGTCGTGCACACCTGCAGCACGTACTTGCCGGTCGGGCGCGCGGTGGAACATCACGTAGTAGCTGACCACGTCTTCGACGTCGGCGGTGGTGATGCCGACCACCTCGGCCACGTGACGGGCCGCGTTGTTGCTGATGTAGCCCTGCTGGTCCTGCGCCAGGTAGAGCGCGTAGAGCACCGACGAGCGCCGGTGCTCGGGCGGATACTGCGCGGCCAGGCGTTCGAATTCGGCGCGACGCTCGGCGGTGAAGGAGAACTCGGGGCCCTCGGGCAGCGTCTTGCGCTCCGAGCGGTGCCACCGCTCGGTGCCGTACGGCATCGCGGGATGAAAACTCATCGATCCACGTCTCCCATCACCACGTCGAGCGAGCCGATCACGGCGACGACGTCCGCGATCATCCCGCCCACGACGAACTTGTGCAGCGCCTGGCTGGCCATGAGGCCGGGCGATCGCATGTGCACGCGCCACGGCCGGTTCGACCCGTCGGACACCACGTAGCAGCCGTGTTCGCCGCGCGGCCCCTCGACCGGCACGTAGGCGTCGCCGGCCGGCACGCTGAAGCCCTGCGAGTAGATCAGGAAGTGCTGAATCAGCGCCTCCATCTCGGTGTAGACCTCGTCCTTGGGCGGCGGCGCGATCTTGCGGTCGGCCACCTGCCAGTCGCCGACCGGGTCGATCCGCTCGAGCGCCTGCAGGCAGATCTTGATGCTCTCGCGCATCTCGGCCACGCGCGTGATGTAGCGGTCGTAGACGTCGCCGTTGCTGGCGCCGATGACGTCGAACTTGTAGGTCTCGTAGCCGGAGTAGGGAAACGCCCGGCGCACGTCGTAGTCGCCGCCGGCGGCGCGCGCGATCGGGCCGTAGAGACCCCACTGGTAGCAGTCGGCGAGCGAGATGATGCCGACGCCGCGCGTGCGATCGAGCCAGATCGGGTTCTTCGTGAGCATCGTCTCGTATTCGTCGAGCTTGCCGGGCAGCCGATCGAGGAACGCCTTGACCGCTTCCTTGAAGCCGCGCGGGATGTCTTCGCGCAGGCCGCCGACCCGGATGTAGCTCGGGAAGAAGCGGAACCCGGCGAGCATCTCGTTCAGGTTCATCAGGATCTCGCGCTCGCGGAACGCGTAGAGCATCACCGTGATGGCGCCGATCTCCATGCCGTGCGTGCCGAACCACACGAGATGGCTGCTCAGGCGCTGCAGTTCCGCGATCAGCACGCGCAGGTCCTTCACGCGCTGCGGCACCTCGAGGCCGAGCAGCTTCTCCACCGTGAGGCAGTAGGCGAAGCTGTTCGACTGGGCGCCCAGGTAGTCCATGCGCTCGACCAGCGGAATCACCTGCTGCCACTTCTTCTGCTCGGCGGTCTTCTCGATGCCGGTGTGCAGGAAGCCGATGGTCGGGGACACGGACACGACCGTCTCGCCGTCGAGCTCGAGCACGAGCCGCAGCACGCCGTGCGTGCTGGGGTGCTGGGGCCCCATGTTGACGGTCATCGTTTCGGTGCGAAATTCCGCCATCCTCAGCCTTCCAGTTCCTCGTCCACGATGGCGCAGAGCAGGTGCAGCACCGTGGCGTGCGCTTCCTGCACCCGCGCCGTCACCGCGTCCGGGACGTTCACGTGCACCTCGGCGCTGCGGCCCGCCGCCCCGCCGTCATTCCCGGTGAGCGCGATCGTCCGCAGCCCCCGCCGACCCGCCTCTTCGAGTCCCCGCACCACGTTGGGCGAGGCGCCGCTCGTCGTGATGCCCACGGCCAGGTCGCCGGCCCGTCCGAGCGCCTCGATCTGGCGCGCGAACACCGTGCTCGAACCCGAAGTCGTTGGCCACCGCCGTGAGCACGCTCGTGTCGGTCGTGAGCGCCACCGCCGGCCAGCCGCGCCGCGTGCGCACGAACCGCCCCACCAACTCCGCCGCGAAGTGCTGCGCGTCGGCGGCGCTGCCGCCGTTGCCGAACACCAGCACCTGTCCGCCCCCGGCGAGCACGCTGACGAGCAGCGCGCCTGCCTCCACAATCGCCGCCGCGGCCGGGCCGTGGGCCAGCGCCTCGTGGACGCGAGCGGCCGACAACAGCGTGTCGACCACCAGCCTCCGGCGCGCCGGCTCCTGCCCCGCCATCCTCTGCGTGCTCTACTTGGCGCGCGTTCGCGAGTAGCGATCGCGTTCCATGTTCGCCCGGAACTCCTCTGCGGTGACCTGCAGCGGCATATAGGTCTGGGCGTCCTTCCGCACCTGCACCGGATAGTCCTTCCGCAGCGGATGGCCTTCCCAGTCCTCGGTCATCATGAGCCGGCGCAAATCGGCGTGGCCGTCGAACACGATGCCGAACAAGTCGTAGACCTCGCGCTCGCACCAGCCGGCCCCGGCCCACACGGGCGTGACGGTGGCGATCGGCTCGTCGAGGCCGAGCTGCACCTTGATCCGCAGGCGCGCGCGCCGGTGCGGCGAGACGACGTGGTAGACCATGTCGAAGCGCGGCGTGCGGCGCGGGTGGTAGTCCACCGCGGTGACGTTCGAGAAGGCGTGGAACTCGAGGCCGGGCGTGTCGCGCAGCGCCAGACACACCGGCACGATGTGCGCGGCCGACGCCCAGATGGCCGGCGTGTCGTCGGCGTCGGCGCCAGGGCACGGCGCCAGGACGGCGCCGGGCACGAGCGGGGTCAGCAGGTCGATGATCGCCTGGGCGTCCATGTGCTTACGCCCTCAGCTTCGTGGCGTCGATCTTCTTCTGCAGCTGCACGATGCCGTAGATCACCGCCTCCGGGCGCGGCGGGCAGCCGGGCACGTAGACGTCAATCGGCACCACCTGGTCGGAGCCCTGCACGATCGAGTAGTTGTCGAACACGCCGCCGCACGACGCGCACGCGCCCATCGAGATCACCCACTTGGGCTCGGGCATCTGGTCGTAGATGCGGCGCAGCGCCGGCGCCATCTTGCGCGACAGGCGGCCGGCGATGATCATCAGGTCCGACTGGCGCGGCGAACCGCGGAAGACCTCGGCGCCGAAGCGCGCGATGTCGTAGCGGCTGCGAGGCCATCGCCATCATCTCGATGGCGCAGCACGCCAAGCCGAACGTCACCGGCCACACGGCCGAGCGCCGGCTCCACGTCACGACCTTCTCGAGCGTGGTCGTCAGGACCGGAATTTCGGGGAGATCAGTCTCGAGTCCCATAGCTGTATCTCTTCACCACCGCGGGGCCGACCTTGTTCGGCCGCACGTAGTCGGGATCGCTCTCGGGACCCCAGTCGAGCACGCCCTTGCGCCAGACGTAGATGAACGCCACGGCGAGGATCATGAAGAACACGAAGATCTGCACGAAGCCGGGCCAGCCCGAGATCGCGCAGCGCCATCGCCCAGGGGCCCAGGAAGGCCACTTCGATGTCGAACAGGAGGAAGATCATCGCGATCAGGTAGAACTTGACCGACTGGCGCTCGCGCGCATCACCCACGGGGGGCATGCCGCACTCGTAGGGCGCCTCTTTTTCGGGTGTAGGATGCCGCGGGCCCAGGAAAAAGGAGAGGATGACCGACACCACTCCGAATCCCAGCCCGATCGCGACCATGATGGCGACGCCACCCCAGCCTTCCATGTTTTTACCTGTCCGTCAGAGGCGCGCGCGTCGAGACGCCGCTTGTGAAGTATTTCGCAAGAGTCGCGTAGATGGTAGGCAATTCGCCATGGCACAGTCAAACGCCCTACCCACGATTACTGGTGTGACACCGCGATGACAGTCCCATCCCTGGTTCCTCGATCGGCCGGCCTGCGCGTGGCGTGGTTCAGCCCGATGCCGCCCGCCGCGGTCGGGCATCGCCGCCTATTCCGACGAGCTGCTGCCGCTGCTGCGCGCGCGCGGGGTCGAGGTCGACGTCTATGCCGAACCGCCGCCGGGCACGCCGCCCGGGGGCACGACGGCGCGCGACTTCGTGTGGACGGCGCGGCGCCGGCCCTACGACCTCACCGTCTACCAGCTGGGCAACGCCGCCTGCCACGACTACATGTGGGGCTATCTGTTCCGCTATCCGGGGCTGGTCGTGCTGCACGACGCGCAGGTGCACCAGGCGCGCGCGCAGGGCCTGCTGAAGCGCTACCTGCCGCGACGCGATGACTACCTGGCCGAGTTCGCGGCCAACCATCCCGAGGCGCCGCCCGACCTCGCGCTGCTCGTGGCCGAAGGCCTGGGCGGCAGTCTCTTCGGGCACTGGCCGCACATCCGCCTGGTGCTGCAGGCGGCGCGCCTCACGGCCGTGCACAGCGCGGCGCTCGCCGCGCGGTTGCACACGGAATACGGCGTCGACGTCGACGCCGTGCCCATGGGCGTGGCCGATCCCCTCGCCGCGCCCGGCACGGCGACGCCGGCCGCGCTCGCGGACGCGCTACGGGATCCCCGACGACGCCATCGTCGTGGGCGCCTACGGCGGCGTCACGCCGGAGAAGCGCCTGCCCGAAGTGATCGCGGCCATGGCGGCGCTCGCCGGCGAGCAGCCGCGTCTGCACCTGCTGGTGGTGGGCGCGCCGGTGGCGCACTACGACGTGCTGGCGGATGCCGCCGCCCACGGCCTCGGCCGCGCGCGTGCACGTCACGGGATTCGTGCCGGATGCGGAGCTGCCGGCGCACCTGGCGGCCACCGACATCTGCACCTGCCTGCGCTGGCCGACCAACGGCGAGACCTCGGCGTCGTGGCTGCGAGCGATCGCGGCCGGACGGGCCACGATCATCACGGAGCTCAGTCACCAGCCGGAGCTGCCGGTGGTCGATCCGCGCAACTGGCAGCCGCTCGGCCGCGCCGGCGAGCCGCCCATGGCGCTGGCCGTGCCGGTGCTCGACGAGCGGCACGCGCTCGCCTGCGCGATCGACTCGCTGGCGCGCAGTCCGGAACGGCGCGCGCGGATCGGCGCGGCGGCGCGGCGCTACTGGGAGGCGCACCACACGCTGGCGGCGATGGCCGACGCGTATGTGGAGCTGCTGCGCGCGGGCGGCGCAGCGCGCCGCGCCGGCGGTGGCGCTGCCGCGCGCACCTGAGCGGCGGAGGGCGACGAGACGATCGCCGCGCTGCTCGCGCCGTTCGGGGTGGACGCGCCGGCCGATCGTGGCCGGCGACCGTCGCTGACGGTCGCCGCCGACGCGGACCGCGCCGGTAGCGCCGCCGGCGTCGCAGGACGGTTAGGCAGCGCCTTCATCCGGCGGTCGAGTTCGGCCACGGCGAGCACGATCTGTTCGCGGCGCCCGGTGTTGGTCGTGAGTTCGAGCTGGCGGTTCATCTCGATCTGCGCCAGCCGGCACGACTCGAGTTCGCGCACCTTGACGGGGTCCTTGGCCGGGCCGGCCTTGCGCGCGGCCTTGCGCTCTTGTTCGAGCTCTTCCATCCGCTCCTGAATGCGGTTATCGGCGTCAATCAGACCTTCAGCAGCGTCACCCATGAGTTTGGTCGGACCTTCAGACGATCGCACCAACCGTCACCACCGGTGCTGGCACGAACATCCGAGCCATTATAGCGGGTGATGGCCCCGCCCGTCCTCGCGTCTCTTCCACCCGCCGGTGGCGGCGTGGTTTGCGTCGGCCTTCGCGCATCCGACTCGGCCGCAGCGCCAGGGCTGGCCGGCGATCGCCCGCGGCGAGTCCACGCTGATCCTCGCGCCCACGGGCACCGGCAAGACCCTCACCGCGTTTCTGTGCGTGCCTCGACCGCCTGATGTTCGCGCCCGTGCCCGCCCGCGATGCGCGCTGCCGCGTGCTCTATCTCTCGCCGCTCAAGGCGCTGGCGGTGGATGTCGAGCGCAACCTGCGGGCGCCCGCTCGCCGGCATCGCCCACGTGGCGACGGCCGCCGGCACGGCCTTCCACACGCCCACGCTGTCGATCCGCACCGGCGACACGCCGGCCAACGAGCGCGCGCGCTTCCAGCGCGATCCCGCCGACATCCTGATCACGACGCCCGAGTCGCTCTTCCTGCTGCTCACCTCGAACGCGCGCGAGCGGCTGCGCTCGATCGACACGGTGATCGTCGACGAGATCCACGCGCTCGTGTCGACCAAGCGCGGCGCGCACATGGCGCTCTCGCTCGAACGCCTGGCGCGGCTCACCGGCCGTCCGCTGCAGCGCATCGGCCTCTCGGCCACGCAGCGCAACCTCGACGAGATCGCGCGCTTCCTCGGCGGCACGGCCGCGGCCGCCGCGCGCGCGGCAAGGCGCCGGCGGCCGGGCCGGCGCGCGTCGACCCCGCCGCGTCGCTGCACGCGGAGTTTGCGCTCGACGACGGGGCGGCGCCGCGGGCCGTGACGATCGTCGACGCGCGCGAGCCGAAGCGGCTCGCTCTCACCGTGGACGTGCCCATCGCCGACATGGCCAAGGTGGGTCAGCCCGTGGCGCAGCCGAGCGGCCCGGTGGCGAAGGCGCCGCCGGTGCAGACCATCTGGACGTCGATCCATCCGCGTCTGCTCGAACTCGTGCGGGCGCCACCGCTCCACGCTCATCTTCGTGAACAGCCGGCGCCTGGCCGAACGCCTCGCCGGCGCGCTCAACGAGCTGGCCGGCGAGGCCGCTGGTGCGCGCGCACCACGGCTCACTCGCGCGCGCGCAACGCACCGAGATCGAAGACCTGCTCAAGGCCGGACGGCTGCGCGCGCTGGTCGCCACCTCGTCGCTGGAGCTGGGCATCGACATGGGCGCCATCGACCTGGTGGTGCAGATCGAGGCGCCGCCGTCGGTGGCGAGCGGCCTGCAGCGCATCGGCCGCGCCGGCCACTCGATCGACGAGGTCAGCGAAGGGATCATCTTCCCGAAGTTCCGCGGCGACCTGCTGGCCTCGGCCGCCGTCACCGGCGCCATGCGGCAGGGCCTGGTGGAGCCGTCGCGTTATCCGCGCAACCCGCTCGACGTGCTGGCGCAGCAGATCGTGGCGATGACGGCCGATGGATCACTGGGCCGTCGACGACCTCTACGCCACCGTGCGCGGCGCCGCGCCGTTTGCCGAGCTCTCGCGGCGCGTCTTCGAGGGCGTGCTCGACATGCTCTCGGGCCGCTACCCCTCCGACGAATTCGCGGAGCTGCGGCCGCGCGTCACCTGGGACCGCGTGAACGGCACGATTGCCGCCCGCGACGGCGCCAAGCGCGTGGCCATCAGCAACGCCGGCACGATTCCCGACCGCGGCCTCTACGGCGTGTTCCTCGCGGGCGGCGGCGCCGACAAGACCGGCGGCGCGCGGGTCGGCGAACTCGACGAAGAGATGGTCTTCGAGGCCCGGGCCGGCGAGACGTTCCTGCTCGGCGCCTCCACCTGGCGCATCGAGCAGATCACGCACGACCGCGTGCTCGTGTCGCCGGCACCCGGCGAGCCTGGCAAGATGCCGTTCTGGAAGGGCGAGGGCCCGGGCCGTCCCATCGAGCTCGGCCAGGCCATCGGCAAGCTCACGCGCGAGCTGCGCAAAGCCACGCCGGCCGAGGCGCCTGACGCGTCTGGCCGACGACCACGGCCTCACCCCCGGCGCCGCCGAGAACCTGCTGCACTATCTCGACGACCAGGAGCGCGCGGTCGGCGTCGTGCCCGACGACCGCACGATCCTGATCGAGCGCTCCACCGACGACCTCGGCGACTGGCGCCTGTCGGTGCTCTCGCCCTTCGGCAGCCGCGTGCACGCGCCGTGGGCGATGGCCGTCACCGCGCATGCTGCGGCACGAACGCGGGCTCGACGCCGAGGTGATGTGGGCCGACGACGGCTTCGTCGTGCGCGTGCCCGAGAGCGACACGCCGCTCGACCCGGCGCTGCTCATGCCCGATCCCGACGACGTGGAACGCCTGGTGGTGGCGCAGCTCGGCGCCACGGCGATGTTCGCGGCGCGCTTCCGCGAAGCCGCCGGCCGGGCGCTGCTGCTGCCGCGCCGCCGGCCGGGCGCGCGCGCGCCGCTCTGGCAGCAGCGCAAACGCGCCGCCGATCTGCTGGCGGTGGCCGCGCGGTTCGGATCGTTCCCGATCATCCTCGAGACCTACCGCGAGTGCCTGCGCGACGTCTTCGACCTGCCGGCGCTCGTCGACCTGCTGCGGAAGGTGCGCAGCCGCGCCGTGCGCGTGCACACGGTGGACGTGCGCACCTCGTCGCCGTTTGCCGCGTCGCTGCTCTTCGGCTACGTCGCCAACTACCTCTACGACGGCGACGCGCCGCTGGCCGAACGGCGCGCCCACGCGCTGTCGGTCGACCAGTCGCAACTGGCCGAGCTCATCGGCGAGGGCGAACTGCGCGCGCTGCTCGACCCCGACGCCCTGGCCAGCCTCGAACGCGACCTGCAGCAGCTGCCCGAGAAGTACCACGCGCGCGCCGCCGACGGCGTGCACGACCTGCTGCTCCGCCTGGGCGACCTGACGCCGGCCGAGATCGCCGCGCGCGCGCAACCCGGCGTGGCCGCCGCGGCCGTGCCCGCGCTGCTGGCCGCCCGCCGCGTCGTGTCGCTGCGGATCGGCGGCGAGACCCGCGTCATCGCCGTGGAAGACGCCGCGCGTTATCGCGACGGGCTCGGCGCCCCGCTGCCGCCCGGCCTGCCGGCGGCGCTGCTCGAGCCGGTGCGCCGACCCGATCGGCGACCTGCTCCGCCGCTACGCGCGCACGCACGGCCCGTTCACGGCCGCCGCAGCCGCCGCGCGGTTCGCCCTGGGCGTCGCCGTGGCCGACGCGACGCTGCACCGCCTGGCCGACGAGCGGCCGGGTGGTCGAGGGCGAGTTCCGGCCGGGCGCGCGCGGCCGCGAGTGGTGCGATGCCGAGGTGCTGCGATCGCTGCGGCGGCGGTCGCTCGCCACGCTGCGCCAGGACGTCGAGCCGGTGGAGCCGCACGTGCTCGGCCGCTTCCTCGTGGGCTGGCACGGCGCTGACGGCGCCGCGCGCCGGCCTCGACGCGCTGCTCGATGCCATCGAACAGCTGCAAGGCGCGCCGCTCGTCGCTTCGGTGCTCGAGCGCGAGGTGCTGCCGGCCCGCGTGGCCGGCTACGCGCCGGCGCAGCTCGACACGCTCGTGTCGGCCGGCGAAGTGATCTGGGTCGGCGTCGAGCCGCTCGGCGAACGCGACGGGCGCATCGCGCTCTACCTCACCGACCAGCGCGCGGCGCTCGATGCCGCCTCGGGCCGAGGCCGGCGGCCTGCTCGAGCGCGAGGCGCACATCGTGGCGTTCCTCACGAAGCACGGCGCCGCCTTCTTCGGCCCGCTGCACGACGCGGTGGGCGGCGGCTTCCCGCAAGAGACGGTGGACGCGCTGTGGAGTCTCGTGTGGCAGGGCCTGGTCACGAACGACACGCTGCATCCGCTGCGCGCCTATGCGTCGGCACCGGCGCGCACGCGGCGCGATGCGCGCGACGCGCGCGACCCACCGCTTCCGCTCGCGCCGGCTCGTGCCGCCGTCGGCGGAGGGCCGCTGGTCGGTGCTCGCGGCGCCGGCGCCGGCGAGCCCGGCCGCCTGGGCGACGGCCCTCACGCGCCAACTGCTGGCGCGGCACGGCGTGGTGAGCCGCGAGGTCACGGCGCTCGAGCCCCTGGCCGGCGGGTTCAGCACGGTGTATCCGGTGCTGCGCCGCCTCGAAGACACCGGCCGCGTGCGCCGCGGCTACTTCGTGGCCGGCCTCGGCGGCGCCCAGTTCGCCGAGCCGGGCGCGGTCGATCGGCTGCGCGCGGAGCGCGATCCGGCCCCCGAGGCGCGCGCCGTCACGCTGGCCGCCACCGACCCGGCCAACCCGTATGGCGCGCTCGTCGAGTGGCCGGTCTGGACCGGCGCTCCGGCGCTGCGGGCGAGCCGCGTGGCCGGCGCGCGCGTCGTGCTCGTCGACGGATACGCCGCGGCCTGGATTGCGCGCGGCGATCGGCAGTTGCTGGTAGCCGTACCGGACGAAGAACCCGAACGCGGCCGCCGCACCCGCGCCGTGGCGCGCGAACTGGTGCGCGATCGCCCACCAGTCCACGGCCGACCGGCGGGGCTGGCTCATCGCCGATCTCAACGGCGTGCCCGCCGCGTCCAGTCCGCTTGGCCAGCCTACTTCGTCGAGGCGGGCTTCGCCGTGACGAGCGGCGGGCTGCAGTTGCGCGTGCCGCGCGCCCTGTCGCCGCCTGCGGCCCGCCGCCGAGGCCGCCGATGCCTGAAGGCGACACGATCGCGCGCGCGGCGGCGGTGCTGCACGAGGCGCTCGCCGGCCAGACGGTGACCCGCTTCGCGACGGCGCTCGCGCATCTGGCGCGTGTGGACGTCGACACGCCCCTCGCCGGCCGGATCGTGGAGCGCTGCGCGGCCCACGGCAAACACCTGCTCATCGCCTTCTCCGGCGGCGCTCGTGCTGCGCACGCACATGCGCATGCATGGCTCGTGGCATCTCTATCGCCCGGGCGAACGCTGGCAGCGGCCACGCGCGCGCGATGCGCGTCGTGATCGAGACCGCCACCCGGGTAGCCGTGGGTTTCGATGTGCCCGATGCCGAGTTCCTGCGCGACGCCGACCTGGCGCGCTCCCGCGCCCTGACCCGCCTCGGTCCGGATCTGCTCGCGCCCGACGTCGACATCGCGGCCATCGCGGCGCGCCTGATCGACCAAGGGCCGCGGCCGCTCGGTCAGGCCCTGCTCGACCAACGGATTGCCGCGGGCATCGGCAACGTCTATCGATCGGAGCTGTTGTTCCTGGCCGGCCTGCATCCGGCCACGACGGCGGGGGCGATCACGCTCGAGGCTGCGATCGCCGCTCGTCGCACACGCCGTGCGGCTGTTGCGGGCCAACACCGTGACCAACATCGCGACGCGCAACACCACCGGCCGCGCCGCGCCGGGTGAGGCGCTGTGGGTCTACAACCGCACGTCGCTGCCGTGCCGCCGCTGCGGCGCGGCGATTCGCTCGGCCGCCGACGGCCTCGAGTCGCGGCGCGTCTACTGGTGTCCGGTCTGCCAGCCGCTATCCGTCAGCGCGTAGCCACGGCCGCCGCCTTCGCGTTACCCTAGGCGCGCGTGCTGCGACGCCTCACCAAGATCGTCGAGATGCTCGGCGTGAACTCCGTGCCCGTGCTGGGCGTGTTGGCCGGCGAGTGGTCGTCGGCCACGGCGCTCAGCGTGTACTGGGCCGAGAATCTGATTGCGGCGCTGCTCATCGGCGCGCGTCTGTATCTGCACCGGCGCTGGCACGGCGTCGCCGATCCGGCCGCCTCTGGCGGTCCGGCCGTCAAGGCGCCCGGCCCGTTCCTGGGCACGGCCATTCCCTTCACGCTCGCGCACGGCGTGATGCTGGCGGCGGTCTTCGCCGCGGTCGTGAAGGTCGCGCCCGACCTGGCCAACCTGCGCCAGGCCGTCTTCGCCCTGCTCGTCGTGCAGGGGCTGGCTTTCGGCGTCGACCTGTGGACGCTCGAGCGGTGGCCGGCCCACCGCGTGAACGAACGCGCCGACTTCCTGCTCGGACGCGTGGTGCTCGTGCACCTGAGCATCATCGCCGGCATGGTGCTGGCCGCGTGGCTCGACCGGCCGGGCGCGTTCTTCGCCTTCTTCGTCGGCTGCAAGGTGCTCTCCGACCTGACGCAGTTCCTGCCGCGCATCGACACCTCGCCGGGCAGCGCGCCGCCGCGCTGGCTCTCGGCGGTGATGCGCAGGCTGCCGTCGAAGGACGGACGGACCTTCGAGGAACACTGGGCGGACACTCACGGCACAGGCCGCCCGCCCGCCGCGCCACCGGCGGCTCGCCGGCCGCGCGTCTCGAGCGGACCGAGCCCGGGCGCAGGCGCCGCCGTTAGCGCTCAGCCGGCGATGCGGTGGGCGTGCGCGTAGACGTTCATCGTCGGCCCGCGCACGAAGCCGCACAGGGTGATGCCCGACGCGCGCGCCAGGTCCACCGCCAGGCTCGATGGCGCCGACACGCCGGCCACGAGCGGCACGCCGCCGAGCAGCGCCTTCTGCACGAGTTCGTAGGAGGTGCGCCCGCTCACGACGAGCATGAGCCGATCGAGCGGCAGCGCGCCGTCGAGCAGCGCCCGGCCGATGATCTTGTCCACGGCGTTGTGCCGCCCGACATCTTCGGCGGCGAGCCGCACGCGTCCGTCGAGGTCGCACAGCGCGGCGGCGTGAATGCCGCCGGTGGCGTCGAAGGCGGCCTGCGCGGCGCGCAGCGCCACGGGCAGCGACGACACGACCGCGGCCGGCACCGTCCAGGCGCCGTCCACGCTGCCACGCGCGAGCGCAGCGACTCGATGGTGCGGCGCCCACACAAGCCGCATGCCGCCGTGGTGATGACCTGGCGGCGCTCGCCCAGTCGGGCCACGACGCGCTCGGCCGCCTCGCCCGTGACGGTGACGTTCACCACGTTGCCCCGGGCCTCCAGCTCGACGTCGTCGCACTGCTCCACCGCCGCCACCTCGTCCACGTGACGGACCACGTCTTCGGCCAGCAGGAACCCGCAGGCCAGCGTGATGTCGTGGCCGGGCGTGCGCATGATCACGGCAAACGGCTCGCCGTTGACCCGCACCTCGAGCGGCTCTTCCACGGCGACGCGGTCGTCGTCGGGCGCCGTGGCCGGCGCCGTTCAGGCGCACGACGCGCACGTCACGGATGCCGCGCGTGCTCATGCCGGCACCTCCGGCAGCCGTCCGCCCGTGCGCTGGATGAGGTCGCCGATGACGCGCACCACATCGGGCGCGGGACTGGGCTTCACGATGAAGCCGTCGCAGCCGGCCGCCGCCGCGTCGTCGGCCACGCGCGACTCGACGTGTCCGGTCATGGCCAGGATCGGGATGTGACGGGTGCGGGGGTCGGCCTTCAGCCGGCGGGTGGCTTCGAGCCCATCGATGCCGGGCATCGACAGGTCCATCAGGATGGCATCGGGCGGATGCCGCAACGCCAACGACAGCGCGTCGGTGACGGTGCCCGCCAGCGACACGCGGTAGCCCGACACGCGCAGCCACGCGGCGTACATCTCGCGCGCATCGGCGTAGTCGTCGACGACGAGCACCAGCGGTTCATGCACCACGGCGGTTCGCCGGAGTATACCGAAGCCCGGCGCGGACCGGGCGGGCCGCCGCGGCCGCGGAGAATCAGCTACGATTCCTCGCATGGCGCAGACCTTTTCGTTCGACGTGACCTCCACCATCGACCTGCAGGAGGTGGACAACGCCGTCAACCAGGCCCGGAAGGAAATCGGCCAGCGCTACGACTTCAAGGGCTCCACGGCCGCCATCGAACTCGACCAGAAGGCCGGCACCCTCACGCTCACGGCCGAGAACGCCTTCAAGCTGGGCGCGGTGTGGGAGGTGGTGCAGACGCGGCTGGTGCGGCGCAACGTGCCGGTGAAGAACATGAAGCCTGCCGACCCCGAAGCCGCCGGCGCCGGCACGATGAAGCAGGTGGTCACGCTGCAACAGGGCATTCCGAGCGACGCCGCCCGGGAGATCGTGAAGTACCTCAAGGAACACAAGATGAAGAAGGTGCAGGCGTCGATTCAGGGCGACCAGCTGCGCATCGCGTCGGCGCTCGAAGGACGACCTGCAGGTGGCCATGGCGGCGCTGCGCGAACACGACTTCGGCGTCGCTCTGCAGTTCGGCAACTACCGCTCGTAGCGGCCCGGACGGCCACTCGCCCTGCACGGCGCAGAATATGTCGCGAATAATCTGCAGGCTCTCCGTCCCGCGGTATCCTGGCGACGGATGCGTCGACCTCCCCCGTTGGACCCGGTTGGCTGGCACCCTAGGAGGATCTCGTGAGATTTGTTCGACGATTGACGGTAGTTGCGGCGGCCCTGGGCCTGGCCGCGTGGCTCACGGCGCCCCACGTCTCGGCGCGCCAGGCGGCGCCAGGCGCTCCGGCCGACCTCGACGTATTTCCTGAACGGCAGCAATCTGACGCTGAGCTGGACGCACTCGACCGGGGCGTTCACGCATTACCTGATCAACGTGGGCACGATTCCCGGCGTGACGAACCTGCTGCAGTTCCCGACCTCGACCTTCGTGGACCCGAGCAAGATTGCCGCAGATGCTCGCGTCCCTGAACAACCCCGTGGCGCCAAACGGCAGCTACTACGTGACGGTGCAGGGCGTGAACGGCGCTGCCACCGGACCGGCCTCGCCCGAGATCAACATCGTGATCCCCGGCGGCTGCGTCGCTCCGGGCACGCCCCAGAATCTCACCGCCATCGTGCGCGGCTCGCAGTCGTGGATCGCCTGGAACGCAGGCACCGGCGGCGTCCCCTCGACCTACTGGCTGCAGGCCAGCCTCACCTCGGGGATGAACTTCGATGCCGGAGTGCTGGGACAGGCGCCGTTTGCCACGCCGGCCTTCAACCTCACCCTGCCGGCCGGCACGTACTACCTGCGGGCGTGCCTCGACCAATGCGTGCGGCACGAGCGGCTTCTCGAACGAAATTTCGGTCACGGCCGGCGTGAACACGCCGGCCACGACGCCGGCGCCCGCGACCGGACGCCTGCCGCAGTTCGACGTGCGCGCCGACGTGTTCCGCATCGCGCAGCAGGCCAAGAACGCCGGGCTGATGGACGCCTCGGCGTCATGCCCCAGCCGCCCGGGCTTCAGCGACAGCGACATCGAAGCCCGCAAGGTGCAACCTGAACGGCTACATCAACTACATGGTCGATAACCTGCGCCACGATCGATGGCCGCTTCGGCTACAACGCCAAGGACCCGCGCTCGGCCGCGTTCGGCTCGCCGCTCCAGGCCATCATCGCCGGCGACGAATTCGCCTACCACTACGGTCGCGATGCGGCACAGCGCTCGCCCAACGTGTATATCGTCGACACCCTGGGCGGCCACTGCACGTTCGGCCGCGAGGCGGCCGACTACCGTCCGTTCTACAACGAGTTCGGCACCTGGACCGGCGCGGGGCGCTTCTAAGCATGATGCGCGTTCAGAGAACTTCGACGATGACTGCTCGCCTCACCGCCACCGTTGGCGCCGCGGCCCTGTGCGCCACCCTGGCAGCGTGCAGTGGTCCGTCCAACGCACTCACCTCGCCGTCCGCGGCAACCGCTGGCTCGGGCGGTGCCGCTGCGGACGGCTCGACGCTCAAGACGACGGCACCGTTGCTGCGCGCGCCGGCCGATGGCGTGTCGGCGGCCTCGACGCCGGATCTGGTGGCCGAACCCACCCTCGGCCGCTTCTCGTCGGTGACGGTGCGCACGCTGCGCTTCCAGTCCAGCGACGCGCAGGATTTCAGCGCCATCACTGACGAAGGCACCGGCACCACCGAAGGCACCGGCCCGGTGACCTACCGCGTGCAGCGCGCGCAGCGCGCCGGCACGCGCATCTACTGGCGCGCACGCGCCGAACTCGACACGGCGTTCGGTCCCTGGTCGGCGCCCCGCAGCTTCGTGGTGAGCGGCTCGGCGCCGCCGCCTCCCGGATCTGGCAATCGCACGCCGAATCCGCCCGCCGGGCAGCGCTTGCCGCTGCCCAACATGGAGTCGCAGATCCGCCAGTGGACGTCGGAGCGCCCCGACCTGTTTCCGTCGCAGCAGTGCCCGCTCGGGGTGAAGTACGTGAACAACCCCTGGCAGGACTACATCGTCGACCGCCTGCGGCAGGTCGACACGCGGTGGGGCTACAACGCCAAGCCCACGCGCGGCCCCGGCGACAACGGCGGCCGTCCCGTCGTGGCCGCTGGTGACGAGATCCTCTACAACTACGGCTCGAACGCCGACGAGGGCAACACCAACGAGGTCTACGCCGTGGACATGCTGACCGCGCACTGCGGCAGCCCGGTCCTTGGCTGGCGCGTGTTCACCGGCGAAGAAGCCGTGCGCTGGACCGGCGCGGGGCGCTTCTAGGCCTCGCGCCACAGGCGCTCGGCGGGGCCAGGGACTGGGGACTGGGGGCTGGGGGCTAGGGCTCGCCACGTGCCGCTGCCAGACGGACGTTCCGAGAAATGAGAGCAAGGGCCGGGGGATTCCCCCGGCCCTTACTTCTTGTACCGGGCTCGCCCCAGCCCCCAGCCCCTAGAACCCAGCCCCTACTCCAGAAAGAAGTCCGCCATCAGGTCTTCTTCCCTGGCGCCGTCCTGCAGGTACGGCGCAAGGTCGGTCACACCGGCCTCGGCCAGCACCTCGTCGTCGATCAGGAAGCGTCCGGTGAGCTGGCGGCTCGGCCGCGTGAGCACGTGGTGCGCGGCGTCGGCCATGATGGCCACGCGCCGGGTCTTCCGGCGCCGCGTCTCCTCGCCGGCAATCAGCGTGATGGCCGCCGTGTCGATGGCGGTGCGCGGCCAGAGCGCGTTCACGGCGACGCCCTGCGCGCGGAACTCCTCCGCCATGCCCAGCACGCACAGGCTCATGCCGTACTTGGCCATCGTGTAGGCCACGTGCGGCGCGAACCAGCGCGGGTCGAGGTTGAGAGGCGGTGAGATGTTCAACACGTGCGGATTGGCGGCTTGCAGCAGGAACGGCACACAGTGCTGCGTGGCCAGGAACGTGCCGCGGGTGTTCACTTCGTGCATCAGGTCGAAGCGGCGGATGGGCGTGTCGAGCGTGCCGGTGAGGTAGATTGCCGAGGCGTTGTTCACGAGGATGTCGATGCCGCCGAAGCGATCCACCGCGGCCTTCACCGCCGCCTTCACTTGTAGCTCGTCGCGCAGGTCCATGGGCACCGCCAACGCGCGGCCGCCGGCCTGCTCGATGGCCGCTGCCGCCGTGTAGATGGTGCCCGGCAGCTTCGGGTGCGGCGTGATGGTCTTGGCGGCAACCACGACGTTGGCGCCGTCGGCAGCGGCCCGCAGCCCGATCGCCAGGCCGATGCCCCGGCTGGCGCCGGTGATGAACAGGGTGCGGTGGGCGAGCGTCATGCCGGCGATTGTGCCGTACAGACGAACGTCCGAAGCGGCAGCAGCCGTTCGGACGTGGTCGACGTCAGGCCTTCGTGGCTATTCGACGTAGCTGTAGCCGCAGTTGTCGCACACCCACATGCGGCCCTGCTTGTACATGTTGTAGGCGCACTGCGGACAGATGCGGTATTCGCGGCCGTCCTTGTCGGTGTAGGTCTTCTCGCCGCTCTTGCCCTTCTCTTCGTTGGCGAAGGGGTCTTTCTTGTCGTTCGGCTTCTGCTGCTCGTGATCCTGTTCCTGGGCCACGGCCGGGGCCACGACCGTCAGGCCGATGGCCGCGGCAAAGAGCGCCGAACCACGCAGAAAGCTCCGACGGTCACCGTTGGTCTCGAACATGTGCGGCTGCCTCCAGGAAGTACTCCGAACGTCTCGGCATTTTACGGCCGATTCCGCCCTGTGGGGGTAATCATTTGTCATGCGGGCGGAGGCCGTCAAGCCGCGGGCGAAGCCCCATCGGGCCCCATGGGGCGAATCTCGACGGCGCCGGTGAGACGGCGCGACACCGGGCATTTGCCGGCAATTTCGGTGAGCCGCACGCGCTGTTCCTCGCTGAGCGGAGCGGCGAAGGTGAGCCGGCGTTCCACGATGAAGACGCCGTGTTCGTCGCGGCCGGTGAGGTCGACCTGGATGCCGCCGGTCTCCCAGCCCTTGCGGCCGGCGTACATCTTCAGCGTCATCGCCACGCACGCGCCGAGCGCGCCGAGCAGCAGTTCGGTGGGGTTCGGCTCCGCTGTCGGCGCCGCCTACGGCGACCGCCTCGTCGGACACGACGCGGTGATGGCGCACCACGATGGTCTGGGCGAACGCGCCGCCCGCGGCTTCCACATGTACGGTGGTCATGGCGTGAGGGTACTCCAGGAGCGGGCGCGGCTCAGGCGCGATTGATCATGAACGACGCCATGTGGTGGAAGAAGGGCTGCAGCACCGCCACCGCGTCGTCGGGCAGCGCGGCCTCGACGAGGGCCCGGTCCATCAGTGTCACCCACCGGTTGCGCCCGGTCACGTCGATGGCAAAGGGCATGTGCCGCATGCGCAGGC
This sequence comes from uncultured Acidobacteriota bacterium, assembly GCA_963814395.1. Taxonomy (GTDB): domain Bacteria; phylum Acidobacteriota; class Vicinamibacteria; order Vicinamibacterales; family UBA2999; genus CADEFD01. Next base: position 80,645 of record CAWFCS010000003.1, on the reverse strand, counting down.
GCGGATGTCCGCGCTGCTCCATGTAGCGGGGCGGACCACCGAACCGGCCCACCAGGAAATCGCGCAGCCGTTCTTCGGCCCCCGGCAAGTCGTCGGCTGGATACATCGGCCCGAGGATGTCGTCGGCCGGCACCTGCGCGTAGAACGCCCGCACGAGCCGGGCGAACCCGTCTTCGCCGATGCGTGCGTACACCAAACCTTCGTCGAGCGGCGGCGAACTCATCCGACGATCATAGCCATAGAATGGGTCCATCATGAATGACGACGCCCCGAAGAGCGCGATCGAACTGGCCATGGCCCGCCTGAAGCAGAAGGACACGGCGGCCGGCACCACCGACACACCGCTCACCGAGGCGCAGAAGGCGGCCATCGCCGACACCCGGCAGGTCTACGCGGCGCGGCGCGCGCAAGCCGAGATCATGCACGCCTCCAGCCTGGCCAGCGTCGGCGATATCGAGTCACTGCAGCGCCTGCAGGTCGAGTTCAGGCGTGACACCGACCGCATGACGCGCGAACTCGACGAGAAGATCGCCACGATCCGCCGCGGGTCAGGCGAGGTGTAGCAGACAGGTCTGCAGGTAGCGCGCGTCGGCGTCGGCCAGTTCGGTCGGATAGTCGGGCGGCAGACCGCCCGTGCCGACCACGCGGGCCAGGCGGCCGGCGGCGCTCGTCGCCAGTTGCGCCGCGCCCACGAGCGAGTAGCCGCGCGTGTTGGTGGCGAGCCACAACTGCCCGCCCGGCGCGAGCACGCGACAGGCCGCGGTCATGAGCGGCGCGTAGTCGCGGCCGATGATGAAGCCCGCATCGCGCGCCGTCGATACGCTGGGCGGATCGATGAGCACCACGTCGAACTGGTCGCCGCGCGCGTGCGCCGCCTCGAGATAGCGGGCTGCATCGTCGGCCACCGTCTGGTGGCGCCCCGCTGGCACGCTGTTCAGCGCCATGTTGTCGCGCGCCCAGGCCAGCACGCCCTCCGACAGATCCACGCTCGTGACGGCGTCGGCGCCGCCGCCGAGCGCGGCCACCGACAGCGCGCCGGTGTAGGCGAAGAGATTCAGCACGCGGCGCCCGGACGCCATGCCGGCAATGCGGGTGCGCTCCATCCGCATGTCGGTGAACAGCCCCACGTTGACGCCGGTGGTCAGGTGCACCTCGAAGCGCCAGGGCCCTTCGCTGACGACCAGACGCTGGGGCGGCGCCTCGCCGATGACATCGACCACCGCCGGACCGGCCGCGGCACGGCCCCTCGCCCGGTGCTTCACGACCACGCCGCGCGCCCGGCCCAGGGTGAGCAGTGATTGCGCCACCAACCGCGCCAGCGGCACGAGCGCGCCGCTCAGCGCCGACACGACCGCCCATGCGCCATAGACGTCGGCGATCAGGCCGGGTGTGGCGTCTCCCGCGCCGTTCAGCACCCGGTAGGCGCTCTCGGGGGACATCACCTGGAACGGCGCACGCACGGCCAGCGCCTCGACCAGCCGCGCGCGGGCCCATTCGGCGTCGAGGGCCGTCACGAGGCCGGGCCCGCGCGCCATGACGCGCCAGCAGTCGGCGCCACGGTCGACGATGGCCAGGGCCAGCCCGTCAGCCGCGCGTGCGGTGAACAGCACGACCTCGCCGTCGGCGGTGCCGGCGGGAGCGGCCAGCAGGGTGAACGGCACCTCGCACGAGCGCTCGAGGCGCTCCCGCACGCGGTCGGGCACGGGCACGCGCGTCACGACGAGGCCTCGACCGTCCAGCGCGCGTCGAGCCAGTCGTGCAGCAGGCACAGATCGAGCGGCAGGGCCGACTCCACGACCACGCGGCGCGCGCCCGACGGATGCGGAATCTCGAGGAACGACGCGTGCAGCGCGAGGCGCGTCGCCGGCACCTCGGGCGGCAACGGTGACACGGCGCGCCCGTAGAACGTATCGCCGACAATGGGCGTGCCGACCGCGCGCAGATGGACCCGCACCTGATGGTGGCGGTTCACGTGGGGATCAGCCGTGACCTGGGCCACAGTGGCGGGCGCCACGCCGCCATCGGCCCGCCACACCCGTGTGACCGCGACCTCAGTGCGTGCGGCCTGCGCGTCGGCCTCGTCCGGCTGCGCCAGACGCGTCTTGCCCTTGCGGGCCGAGTGCAGCGGTCGATCGATGGCGCCGTCGACCAGTACGGGCACTCCGCGCACGAGCGCCGTGTAGCGCCGCTCCACGTCGCGGCGGTCGAACGCCATCGAGAGCATGCGGTGCGCGTCGGCCGTGCGCGCCAGAACCACGATTCCCGACGTGTCGCGATCGAGCCGATGCACCACCCAGGCGCGCGTGCCGATCTGCGCGGCCACGCGGTCGCGCAGGCACGCCTCCGCCGGCTCGCCAGGCGCGGGAATCACAGCCACGCCGGCCGGCTTGTCGGCCACGACCATCGCGTCGTCCTCGTAGAGCAGGGCGATCACGGCGGAGCCAGGAGAGGACACCGTGCGGCTGCTCGCGGCGGCCGCGGGCACGGTTGGCACGGTCATCTGCCTATCTTCCCTCGAAAGCCGCTTCCGGCAGGATTGTGGAACGCAACTTGAACGACGATGGCATCGAGGTGCACATGGTCCACTTGGGAGGACACGACGAGCAGGGACTGGGGACTGGGGACTGGGGACTAGGGCGGGCAGCTGTCACGCTGATCGCTGCGCTCGCAGTCTTCGTGGTCACGGCACTGCCCGCGCCGGCGGCGGCGCAGTCGGCGGTGGGGTTCCAGGGTGGGTTGGCGTTCGATCCGGAGCAGGTGTTTGGCGGGGTGTTCTTCCAGACCGGCGATATCGGGCGCGGCATCCGGGTGCGGCCGGGCATCGACGGGGCCGCCGGCCAGGGGCTGCGCATCGCCACCATCAACGTCGACCTCGTTTACGGCTACCCGCTCGGCGCCAACGGCTGGACGTTCCTGGCGGGCGGCGGCCCGTCGGTCGTGGTGACGCGCTTTGCCGACTTCGACGACCAGCGCGATACCGGCGTGGGCTTCCACTCGCTCGTGGGCTTTGGCCACGACAGCGGCTTCTTCATGGAAGCCAGACTCGGGAGCGGCCGGGCCCAGTCGTTGAAATTCGGGGTGGGCTGGGCCATCACGCTCGACTAGTTCTGGACGGGGTTTGGGGCTGCGGGCTCGGGCCACGAAACTACGGGGGCATGCGATACTGCCCGCCGCATGCCTGATCCGGTTCGCACCCGCACCATCACCTGGGCCGACCCGGCCGAACACGCCTGGCGCGCTTCGACCGGCCCCGGGCTCGAGGTCTGCGCCAGGTGCTCGCCGGCGCGCTCGTGCCCTCGCCCATGGCCAGCCTCCTGGGCTACGACCTCGTCGAGGTCGACGAGGGTCGCGCCGTGTTCGCGGTGACCCCAGCCGAGTTCCACTACAACCCCGCCGGCCACGTGCACGGCGGATTCGCCGCGACCGTGCTCGACTCGGCCATGGGCTGTGCCGTGTACACGCTGGTCAACCTGGGCGAGACCTATACGACCATCGAGCTCAAAGTGAACTACCTGAAGCCCATCACGGTCGCCACCGGCCCGCTGCGGGGGATCGGCACGGTGCTGCACCGCGGACGGCGCACGGCCATGGCGGAAGGCCGCCTCGAAGACGCCTCCGGGAAGCTGCTGGCTCACGCCACCACCACCTGCCTCATCTGGCAGGTGTAGTCTCGCGGAGGCCCGCCACGTCTCTGAGCGCGCGGACGTAGTCTCGCCGTAGCCCGCCTAGGTCTTTGAAGAGGCGGGCGTAGGCGGACCCACCAGCGGCTTGACGATCCACGCCGCCAGCACGGCCAGCACCGCCAGCATCGCCCAGCGCAGCAACGCGGCCATGAACGCCATGTCGAAGGCCGGCCACTGCCACTGGAAGCGGGCCAGCACCTCCCAACGCTCGCCGAGCCAATGCCAGGCCGTGTGCGCGACGAGCGCCGACAGGATGATCGTGCCCACCCGTTCGTTCACGACCCGCCCAAGCACCCACGCCAGCACGGGCAGCAGCACGAGCAGCACCAGGAGCTGACCGAGTTCCACGCCGAGATTGAAGGCCAGGAGCGACGTGAGCAGGTGGCTGCCGGCAAACTGCAGCGACTCGCGGAGCGCGAACGAGAAGCCGAAGCCGTGCACGAGGCCGAAGCCGAAGGTCACGATCCAGCGCCGCTCGAGATGCGCGCCGGTGATGTTCTCGAGCGCCATGTAGACGATCGACGCGGCAATCAGCGTCTCGATGAGCGGCGGGAACCACAGGGCCGTCGGCGCCATGTCGAAGGCCGAGGCAATCAGCGTGATCGAGTGGGCCACGGTGAAGGCCGTCACCACCGCCACGAGCGGCCGCAGGCGGCGGAACGGAATGACGAGACAGAACAGGAACAGCAGGTGGTCGATGCCGTCGAGGATGTGGAAGAAGCCGTCGCGCGTGAAGCGCAGCACCGCCTGATACCAGCGCGGGTCGAGTTCCACGAGGCCGGCATCGCCGTGCACGTCGAACACCCGCTCAGGCGTGTCGGGCATGAGCAGGCGCAGCACGACGTTCACCTGAATGCCCAGCCGGGTGAGACCCGGCAATACCGCAAACCGCGCGCGGTCCGAGCGAATGGGATACTCGAACCGCACGTCCAGCAGCCCGTCCTGCCAGTAGAGGTCGGTGTCGTCGGGCAGCCGCGGCCCGGCCAGGCTGGCCTGCGCCTCGGCAAACGAGGCAAACGACTTGTCGGACGGCAACGACACGCGGGCCGCCGCCACGCGCGGCTTGCCGAGCGGCTGGCCATCTTCGAAGAGCTCGACGAAGTCGCCGATCCAGAGCATGGCGGCGTCTTCGAGCGTGGGCCCCACCTTGGTCAGGTCGAGGAACCCGTTCGGCAGCAACGGGATGTCCACGTCGCGCATGGCCTTGAGCGGCGCACGCACGAGGAACACGAGGGTCTGCCCCTCGGGCCGCAGGAAACTCTGCACCGTCACTTCACTGGGGATTTCGTGGGCCTGAGGCCGAGCCATCAGCAGGACGCATGCGGTGATGACGGCCGCGATCGTTCGTGTCACGCCGGTGAGGGTAGCGAGTGTGGCGCCCTCGTGGCAAGGGACGGACCAGGCGGCATGACTTTCGGGGATACGCATGGGCCGTTCCGTGTATACTCGCCGGGTTTCGGTACCCCGCACGTGGCGGGGTCCGTGTTCGGGAGGCACCATGAGCCGTGTAATCCAGTCGCGCAAGGTCAGAATCGGTAGCGCGCTCGTCGCGTTGGCGCTCGCATTCGGCCTGAGCGCGTCGTGGCTTGAGCAACGCGCCGTCGTCGAGGCGCAGGCGGGCGTTCAGGCCCCTAAGTTCGAAGTCGATCCGATGTGGCCGAAGCCGATGCCCAACAATTGGGTCATGGGCCAGACCATCGGTCTCACCGTTGACGACCGCGATCACATCTGGTTGATCCATCGCGGCAACGACCCCGGCACGGCCGGCCTCGACCGCACCGAGCTGGCCGTGGTGCAGCCCGGCACGCCGCGCGTCGGCGAGTGCTGCGACGCCGCTCCGCCGGTGCTCGAGTTCGACGCCGCGGGCAATCTCGTGGGCTCGTGGGGCGGCAAGGTGGCCGGCGCGCCCTACGAGTGGCCCGAGTCGAACCACGGCATCGTGGTCGACCACAAGGGCTTCGTGTGGATCGGTGGCAACGGCGGCAACGACGCCCACATCCTGAAGTTCACGCGCGACGGCAAGTTCGTGGCGCAGTACGGCAAGTCGGGCGCGCGCCGCGATCCGAAGTCGACGGCTGAGAAGCCGGCCTACATCGCCAACAGCATGGACATGGACAACTTCGGCCGCGTGGCCAAGATCTTCATCGACCCCAAGGCCAACGAAGGCTACGTGGCTGACGGCTACTTCAACCACCGCGTCGCGGTCATCGACCTCGACAACGGCAAGATCAAGCGCATGTGGGGCGCCTACGGCAAGCCCCCGACCGACGAGGTGCTCGGCCGCTACATTCCCGGCCAGCCCCCCGCCCAGCAGTTCCGCAACCCGGTGCATTGCTCCGAGGTGTCGAACGACGGCATGGTCTACGTGTGCGACCGCCCCAACGACCGCGTGCAGGTCTTCGACAAGACCGGCAAGTACATCAGCGAGCACTTCGTCGAGACCAACACCCTGGCCGACGGCTCGGTGTGGGACATCGCCTTCTCGAAGGACGCCGAGCAGAAGTACCTCTACATGGCCGACGGCGTGAACGAACACGTGCGGATCTTCGACCGCAAGTCGATGACCGAACTGACCAACTTCGGCTATGGCGGCCGCCAGCCCGGGATGTTCCTGGGCGTGCACAGCATCGCCACCGACTCGAAGGGCAACATCTACACGACCGAAACCTACACCGGCAAGCGCCTGCAGAAGTTCAACTTCAAGGGCATCGGTCCGGTGACGGCGAAGAAGCAGGGCGTGCCCTGGCCGACCTCGACGGCGAAGTAGGTTCGTCGCCCGTCGGGCAACCTTCCACGGCGGCGGCCTTCGGGTCGCCGCCGTTTTTCGTGTACGGGTGCCGTGCTGCTCGTCGACCAGCACGGCTGATGCGTTACTCTACCGTTCAGAGGGATGGCAATGACGGCATCGAAGTTCGGACTGATGGCACTGCCCGTGGTGTGGATGGCGCTCGTGACCGCGTCGCCCAGCGCGGAGCAGACCAAGAGCGTGGTCAACGGCGTCTACACCGAGGCCCAGGCCACACGCGGCGCCGCCGCCTACAAGAAGGACTGCTCGTCGTGCCACGGCGAGGGACTCGAGGGCGACGGCTTCGCGCCCGGCCTGGCCGGCAGCGAGTTCCTGAGCAACTGGAACGGCACTACCGTGGGCGACCTCTTCGACCGCATCCGCGTGTCGATGCCCCCGAGCAGCCCGGGCGCCGTGCCGGCGCAGGCCAAGGCCGACATCATCGCGCACCTGTTGAAGACGAATAAGTACCCGGCCGGCAAGGACGAGCTGCCGAGCGAGGGCGGCCTCTTGAAAGAGATCACGCTCGAACTGCCGAAGTAGTTCGAGCGATCACGAAGGTGTGCTGGATGGGGGCAGTGGTGGTGTGCTGATCCTGCACACCGCGCCCCACGTTCGTATGTCGCATTTCGCCCGCACCTAAGCCTCTCTAGGCCCCCGCGTCACGTTTCCCGAGCGTTTCGCCCCGGAAACGTCAGCTCACCGTTGGCCGGAGCGGTGCCGCCACACATGGCGCCACGCGGCACATGCGTTGCAGCGCTTCCTGGCGTGCTGGATACCCCAAGGCCACTGGCGTCGTTGCCGGCGGACCTGCTACACACCTGTCCGGTGTGCGGCCACGAGATGGCCGTGATGGTGGCCGACCTGCCCAAGGGACGGCTCACGCAGTGCGCGAGCTGCGGCGAGCTCGACTACCGGCGCAAGGCCATCATGGCGCCACCGACGCGTCCAGGCAGCGCCTAAGCGCTGAGCCCCTGCCCGCCCGAACCGGGCGGGCGTCGTTCGCGGAACTCGTGGCCCATTCCCTGTGCAAGAGCCCCTCTGGTTCTGTAGTAGAACAGCCGGTGCCCCCATCTGCGCCAGGAGCCTCCCGTGATTCGTCGTGTCGTCGTTGCCGCTGCAGCCCTTGGATTCAGCCTCCTCGTCGGGGTCTCCCCCGCCCTCGCCCAACCGGAAGCCGGTACCATCTTCGTGACCGGCGCCGGGCTCTTCGTCGTGGACAAGGTGGCCAGCAGCGCGGGTGAGGGTCTCGCGCCAGTCGAAAGCGGCAACGGCACCGTGGCCGGAGCGACCTTGGGCGTCGGCATCCATCTCACACCCCAGGTCGCGTTTCGAGCAGAGTGGTCGGCCACCGGCGACATCACCAGAAGGTCCGACTTCAACGGCGTCCTCGCACAGTCGGCCCTCTTCGACCTGAGCCAGTCCCTTGCCACGATGCCCGGCGTCAGGCTTCTCGACCAGCAGTTCTCGACGACGCGGGAGAGCAAGGCGGTCTTCGCACTGCTGGGTTATCGTCTGCCTGCCGGACGGCACGCCCTGGAACTCGTGGGTGGCCTCGGACTGGTCAAGTCGTCTGTGGTCTCCTCGTACGAGGTGCGCTTCTCCGTCCCCTCGGGCTTCTTCGCGCCCATCGACCCTTATGTCAGCACGTTCGCGAGCACGAGCTATCACGCCGTTGCGGTCGTGGGAGCCGACGCGGCCGTGTCGCTGACGAGCCGCCTCGCGCTGGTGCCGCAGGTGCGGGCCTATGCGCTGAACGGCGGCCTCAGCCTGCGCCTTGGCGCTGGCCTGCGCTGGACGTTCTGAGACCAGACCCGGCGCGGCCGCATGTTATTCTCGACCCAGGAATCCGCCCGAGGTCACTGCCGTGCCGATCTTCGAATACCAATGCGCGTCCTGCCGCCACGAGTTCGAGACCCTGGTGCGCACCGGTGACACGCCGGCCTGCCCCAAGTGCGCCAGCCACGAGCTCACGAAGCTGATCTCGCTGCCGGCGATCAAGTCGGAGTCGACGCACGCCCTCGCCATGAGCGCGGCCCACCGGCGCGACAAGGTGCAGCAGGGCGACAAGGCCCGCGAACAGCGTGAGTACGAACTCAGTCACGACGACTGAGTCATGGATACGCTGACCGCCCTCGAGCAGCAGACCCACGCCGCCTACGAGGCGCGCACACCTGCCTCGCGCGCGCTCTATGCCCGCGCCGCGCGGGTGATGCCGGGCGGCGACACGCGCACCGGCACGTTCCACCTGCCCTATCCCCTGTTCATCTCGCGCGGCCAGGGCGCGCGGCTGTGGGATGCCGACGGCCACGAGTACCTCGACCTGCTCAACAACTTCACCTCGCTCGTGCACGGCCACGCGCATCCCGCGGTGGTCGCCGCCATGGCCCGGCAGGAAGCGCACAGCACCGCCCACGGCACCGCCAACGCCCTGCAGGTGGAACTGGCCGAGGCGATCTGCGCGCGCGTGCCGTCGGTGGAACGCCTGCGCTTCTGCAATTCGGGCACCGAGGCCACGCTCGGCGCCTTGCGCGCGGCCAAAGCGTTCACCGGCAAGCCGCGCATCATGAAGATGGCCGGCGGCTACCACGGCTCACACGACCAGGTGGCGGTGGGCGCCTCGGCGCCGTTCGATGGTCCCGCGCCGATTGGCCTGTCACCCGGCGCCGTGAGCGAAGTCGTGCTCGGACGCTTCAACGACCTCGACTACACGGCCAGCCTGATTCGCCGCCATCGGCACGAGCTGGCGGCGGTGATCGTCGAGCCCATGCTCGGCTCGGGCGCCATCGTGGCCGACCGTGCGTTCCTCCAGGGCCTGCGCGCGGTCACCGCGGAATGCGGCGTGCTGCTCGTGCTCGACGAGATCATCACCTTCCGTCTCGCGGTGGGCGGCCTGCAACAGGTCTTCGGCGTGGCGCCCGACCTCACCACGTTCGGCAAGATCATCGGCGGCGGGCTGCCCGTGGGCGCCTTCGGCGGACGCGCCGACGTGATGGCCACCTACGACCCTACCAGGCGCGGCACCATCGCGCACTCGGGCACGTTCAACGGCAACGCCGCCACCATGGCCGCGGGGCTGGCCACGCTCGCCCGCTACGACCACACGGCCGTGGCGGGTCTCAATACTGCCGGCGACGCCTTCCGCGCGCGGCTGAACGGCATCGTGAAGGCGGCCGGAGTCGAGGCGGTGGTCGTGGGCTACGGCTCGCTCATGCAGGTGCACTTCCTGCGCCGAAGGTCCGCGCACGCCTGAAGCGTCGGCCGCTGGCGACAGGCGGCTGGTGACGCTGATGCACCTGGCGCTGCTGACGCGCGGCATGTTCATGGCCACGCGCGGCTTGATGGTGCTGTCCACGCCGATGACCGCCGCCGACCTCGACCTGGCCGCCGATCGGTTCGCCGCTGCCCTGCGCGCCGTGGCGCAGGCACGTCCGCACGCGCGGGCCGCCGGCTAGCCGTACTCTGATACGCTTCCCCCGCTTCCAAGGGGTGCCTGTGCCGAACGTGTCCGCCGCCAAGACCGCGCCGTCCGTCAGTTTTCTGAAGCTCGCGGGCCCCGGCCTGGTCGTGGCCGCCACCGGGATCGGGTCGGGCGACGTGGTGTCGGCCACCGTCGGCGGCGCGCGCTACGGCGTGGTGCTGCTCTGGGCCATCCTGCTCGGCGCGTTCTTCAAGTTCGTGCTGAGCGAAGGCATCGCGCGGTGGCAGCTCGCGACGGGCACGACCGTGATCGAGGGCTGGGCCGCGCACCTGCCGGCGTGGGTGAAGTTCTACTTCGGCATCTATCTCGTGCTCTGGACGATTGCCGTGAGTGCCGCGCTGACCAATGCCTGCGGCCTGGGCCTGTCGAATCTCACCGGCGGCGCGATTCCGCAGTCGTGGGGCGCGGTGGCTCACAGCCTCGTGGGCTTCGCGTTCGTCTATCTGGGCGGCTACGGCAAGTTCGAGAAGCTCATGAAGCTGCTGGTCGGCGTGATGGGCTTCAGCATCCTGGTGTGCGCGGGGCTCACCATGACCAACCCGGGCACGGCCGCGCAGGGGCTCGTGCTGCCGATCATCCCGGCGGGCAGCGGCACCTATGTGCTCTCGCTCATCGGCGGCATTGGCGGCTCGGTCACGATGCTCTCCTACAACTACTGGATGCGCGAAGAAGGCATGCGCGGATCGGGCTGGTTGTCGTACGTGCGCGGCGACGTGGCCGTGGCCTACGTCTTCACCGCGGTGTTCGGCATCTCGATCATGCTGATTGCCAACACGGCGTTCTTCCTGCCGGGTGTGGCCCTCAGGGACGCCGAAGCCGTGCCGCGCATGGCCGCGTTTCTCGGCACCGTGCTGGGTCCGTTCGGCGTGTGGGCCTACTCGCTCGGATTCTGGGCGGCGGTGTTCGCGTCGCTTCTGGGCGTGTGGCAGAGCGTGCCGTATCTCTACGCCGACATCTACGGCGTGATGAAGGGCCTGTCGCTGGAGGCGCGCGCCGAGGTCACCAAGGTGACGAGCCGGCCCTATCTGCTCGGCCTGATCTTCATCACGCTGGTGCCGCTGCCGCTGGCCTTCACCGGGGCCCCGCTGCTCGTGATCGTGACCTACACGGTGATCGGCAGCCTGTTCGTGCCGTTCCTCGCGGCCACGCTGCTCTACCTGAACAACCGCGTGGCGTGGACCGAAGACGTGCCCAAGAACGCGCTCACGACCAACCTGCTGCTCGTGGCCATCCTGGTGCTGTTCGTGGCCGTGGGCGCGCTCGAAGCGATGGGCGCGCTCAAGCGCATCATGGGCTAGGTGCGCCGCGCCGACGGCCAATGCCGGTCAGTCGGCAGCGGCCTGAGGGCCACAACGGGCGCGTGCTGGTCGCCGTACCAACAGTGCAGCACGCCGTTGTCGATGCTCGCTCCGGCGATCGCTTCGACGCGCTTGGCCACTGGCGCTCGCGGCCACGGATCGCGAGTGGTCTCGCTGACCACGTCCTGCACGTTGCTGAGGACCATCGCTGCCCGCAGCTCAATCCGCCGAAGGAGAACCTCACGCGTCTCGGTCCCATCGGGCTCGGGCTCGCAGTCGCCGACATAGGCGCTGCTGCCGTATCCATCTGGTGCGTCGATCGAGAGACTCACGCCGGCGTCGTACCTCACGAGGAAGCCCGGCGGGCAGGACTTCGTTCAGCCGGCTCGCCAGCAGGTTCCACAACCAGGCATGGGCGCTGGGCTGGTCGCGCAAGAACCAGGCGCGTGACGGCATCCTACTGACTCGAGGCGAGGGCGCGAAAGAAGGCCGGTGCGTCGAAATCGGTGCCATCCATGGCTGGCTGCCGATCTACAGGCATCCTCGGCCCCTCGGCCTGCCTCGCCGCGAGCCCCGGTCAGCCGCGGGCGTAGCGCCAGTGCGTGACGCCGGGCGCGGCCACCGTCTCGACGTGCACCAGCCCGTGCAGGTCGTCCACCCCGTCGAAGAGCCGCTCGCCGCGGCCGAGCACCACGGGCGCGACGTGCAGCCACATCTCGTCCACGAGCCCGGCGCGCAGGTACTGGCGCGCGGCCATGCGCGCCGCCCGCCAGGGAGATGTCCTTCCCCTGCGCGGCCGCACGAGCCTGCGCCAGCGCCGCCTCGATGCCGTCGGTCACGAAGGTGAACGTGTTCTCGCCCTGCAGCACGAGCGGCTCGCGCGGGTGGTGCGTGAGCACGAACACGGGATGGTGAAACGGCGGATTCTCGCCCCACCAGCCGTTCCACGGCGCCTCGGACGCCCACGGCCCGGGGTGACCGCCGAACATGTGGCGCCCCATGATCGTGGCGCCCACGTTGGCCCTCGCGCGGTCCACGACCTCGGAGCTCGCGTTCGACCTCACCGCCGTCCAACCCGTGCATCGAGCGCCAGACGGCGAGCGGAAACACCCACTCGTGCAGGCGCATGCCGCCGATCCCGAGCGGGTGCGCCACGCTCTGATCGGGGCCGGCCGTGAATCCGTCGAGTGACATCGCCAGCTTGAGTCGCAGCTTCGCCATCACCTGTCTCCTCTGCGCGACGATCGCAAGGATACCGCGGTCGAGCACCTGGGAGCTTCGCGAGGCTGCGCCATCTGTGCGACGATGCGGCGTGACTCGCGGCACCTGCCTCCGGACGGACGGGCGATGAGCGACCTCCTGGCGGCGCTCGCCACACTCTATCCGCCCGAGCGGCTGCTCACGCGCGCGGCTTCGCTCGCGTCGTACGAGAGCGACGGCCTCACGGCGTTTCGCACGCGGCCGCTCGCCGTGGTGCTGGCCGAATCGACGCACGACGTCGTGGAGACGGTGCGCCTGTGTCACAGCCGCGGCGTGCCCTTCGTGGCGCGCGGGTCGGGCACCAGCCTGTCGGGCGGATCGGTGCCGATCGAAGACGGCGTCGTCATCGCGCTCAACCGCATGAACCGCATCCTGCGGGTCGACCCGGTGGACCGCATCGCCGTGGTGCAGCCCGGGGTGATCAACCTCGACATCTCGGCGGCCGGTGAACCGCACGGCCTCTACTACGCGCCCGATCCGTCGAGTCAGTCGGTGTGCACCATCGGCGGCAACGTGGCCTTCAACTCGGGCGGCGCGCACTGCTTCCGCCACGGCATGACGGCCAATCACGTGCTCGGGCCTCGAGGTGGTGCTGCCCGACGGCGAGGTCGTGCGCCTGGGCGGCGACAGCGTGGAAGACGCCGGGCCGGACCTGACCGGCCTCTTCGTCGGCTCCGAGGGACTGTTCGGCATCGCGCGTCGAGATCACGGTGCGGCTCATCCCGCGTCCCGAGGCCTATCGCACCGTGCTCGCGTCGTACGCGTCGCTGCAGGCGGCGGGCGATGCCGTCACCCGCATCATCGCCGCCGGGCTGCTGCCCGGCGCGATGGAGATCATGGACCGCCTGGCCATCGAAGCCGCCGAGGCCGCCGTGCACGCCGGCTATCCGCGCGAGGCCGCGGCCGTGCTGCTCGTGGAGCTCGAGGGCGAGCAGGCACAGGCGGAGGCGGAGCTGGCGCGCCTGCGGGCCGTGCTCGAGCAATCGGCGCCGACGCACATCCGCGTGGCGCAGAACGCCGACGAACGCGCGCTGCTCTGGAAGGGCCGCAAGTGCGCGTTCTCGGCCGTCGGACGGATCAGCCCCGACTTCATCGTGCAGGACGGCGTGGTGCCGCGCACGAAGCTCGGCGATGCGCTCGTCGCCATCGAGCAGCTCGTCGGCTCGACACGGCGTGCGCGTGGCCAACGTGTTCCACGCCGGCGACGGCAACCTGCATCCGCTCATCCTCTACGACGGACGCGAACCCGGCGCACTCGAGCGGGCCGAAGCGCTGGCCACCGACATCCTGCGCCTGTGCATCCGCCTGGGTGGGTCGATCACCGGCGAACACGGCGTGGGCCTCGAGAAGCGCGCGTTCCTGCCCGAGATGTACTCGCCCGAAGACATGGCGTTCATGCAGCGCCTGCGCAACGCCGTGGACGGCCGCGCCATCGCCAACCGCGGCAAGATGCTGCAGGTGCCGGCATGAGGATGACGCCGGCCACACTCGACGCGTTGCAGGATGCCGTCGCCTCGTCAGCGCCGCGCGCGCTGCGCATCGCCGGCGCGGGCACCAAGGCCTCGTCGCCGGCCACCTGAGAGCGGCGACGTCATCGACATGCGCCACCTCTCCGGCATCACCAGCTACAACCCGGCCGAGTGCGTGCTCACGGCGCTGGCGGGCACGCCCGTGGCCGACATCGACGCGGCCCTGGCGCGCGCATCAGCCAGTACCTGCCGTTCGATCCCGACCCACGTGCGCGCCGGCGGCACCATCGGCGGCACGGTGGCGTCGGGCCTGAGCGGCTCTGGCCGCTATCGCTACGGCGGCGTGCGCGACTTCATCATCGGCGCGCGCGTGGTCGACGGCCACGGACGCCTGATCGCCAGCGGCGGGCAGGTGGTGAAGAACGCCGCCGGCTTCCTGACCGCACCACGCGCTCGTCGGCAGCGCCGGACGCCTCGGCGCCATTGCCGAGGTGACCTTCAAGGTGTTCCCGCGTCCAGAGGCGCGCGCCACGCTGCGCGCGCCCTGCGCCTCGATCTGACCGAGGCCCTCGCCGCCCACGAGCGCCTGCGGGCCGCGGCCATGGACCTCGAGGCGCTCGACCTCGAGGTCGGCGCCGGACGTCGGCGCCGCCACGGTGTGGGCGCGGCTGGCCGGCGCCGCCGACTGCCCTGCCGGCGCGGGTCGCGCGCGCGCAGGCGCTGCTCGCGGGCGCCGCTCGCTGGTGCTCGCAGCACGACGACGACGCGCGGGTGTGGAGCGATGCGGCGGAGCTGCACGTGGAGCCGCCGGCGCCACGGCCGCTCGTGAAGGTGCCGACGACGCCGACGCGCGTGCTCGCGCGTGGCGCGCGCCCTCGCGCCCTCGGCACGTGCCGGGTGCAGTGCGGCGGCGCGGTGGTGCTGCTGGCCACGAGTGCAGCCCGCTCGACGCACGTGCACGACCGTGCTCGCCGGCCGCGGCTGGCGCGGCGTGGTCGGTGTGCGGCGCGTCCCACGGACGCCTGCTGGGCGCCGGCGGCGCCGACGCCTTTGCCGCGCGCGTGCGGCTGCGCGCTCGATCCCGACCAGCGGTTCCACTGACGCTCGCCGCCATGCAGCATCACATCCCGATCGACGCCGCCGATCCGCACATGGGCCGCATGGCCCACGCCGTGTCGTCGTGCGTGCACTGCGGCTTCTGCCTGCCGGCCTGCCCGACCTACCGCGTGCTCGGCGAAGAGATGGACTCGCCGCGCGGCCGCATCGTGCTCATGAAGGAGGTGCTCGAGGGCGGCCTCACGCTGGCCGACGCGGCGCCGCATCTCGATCGGTGCCTGGGCTGCCTGGCCTGCGAAACCGCGTGTCCGTCGGGCGTGCCCTACCGCGACCTCATCGAGCCCTTCCGCGCGCGGCTCGTCGCCGCGCGTTCACCGCTGGGCGCGCTTGCGCCTGCGGGCCCTGCTGCGGGTGATGGAGTCCCCCGCCCTCTTCCGCGCTGGCCGCGCAGGCCGGCAGCGCGGCCCGGCCGCTCGCGCCCGTGCTTCCCGGCGCACTGCGGGCCATGATCGGCCTGCTGCCGCGGGCGTTGCCGGCGGCCACGACTCCCGCCGACCGTCACACCCGCGCAGGGACCGCGCCGCGGACGCGTGGCGCTGATGACCGGCTGCGTCCAGAGCGTGCTGCGCCCGGGCATCACCGACGCCGCCGTGCGGGTGCTCGCGGCCAATGGCGTGGAGGTGGTGGTGCCGCCTCGCCAGGGCTGCTGCGGCGCCCTGGCCTGCCATGTCGGCGACGAGGCGCGGGGCCGCGCGCTGGCCGCGTCGCACACGCGCGCCTTCCCGGCCGACGTCGACGCCGGTGCTGGCGACCGCCGCCGGGTGCGGGTCGTCGATGAAGGACCGGCACGCGGGCGGCCCGCCGGTGCTCGACGTGCTGGAATACCTGCAGCGGCTCGGCCTCGTCGGCGTGCCCGCCCTCCCCGCGCCGGCGCGTGTGGCCTATCAGGACGCGTGTCACCTGGCCCACGCGCAGCACGTCACGAGCGCTCCTCGCCACCTGCTGCAGGCCGTGGGAGGGCTCACGCTCGTGCCGGTGGCTGACAGCGGCCTGTGCTGCGGCTCGGCGGGCCTCTACAACCTCGAGCAGCCGGCGCTCGCCGCCGACCTGGGCGGCCGCAAGGCGGCAGCGCTCATCGCGTCTGGGGCCACGCTCGTGGCCACGGCCAACATCGGCTGCCTCACCCAGATGCAGGCCGCGCTCGCCGCCTCGGGGCACGCGGTGCCGGTGGTGCATGTGGCCGAGCTGCTCGACATGGCGTATCGCCACGCTGCCGGGCCACAATAGACCACCCCCATGCGAGTACAGCTCGACTACGGCAGCGACGGACTCGGCGTCGACCTTCCCGAAGAACGCACCGTGGTGGTGGCGCCGCGCCATGTGCCGGCCGTGAGCGATGCGGCGGCCGCGCTGCGCGAGGCACTCGCACGACCCACCGCCGGCCCGCCGCTGGCCTCGCTCGTGCGCCCGGGCCAGAGCGTGGCCATCTCGGTGTGCGACATCACGCGCGCGCAGCCGCGGCAGGTGATGCTGGAGGCGATCTTCGCGGCGCTGCCCCAGGTGGCCGCGAGTGACGTCACCATCCTGGTGGCCACCGGCACGCACCGGGCCAACACGCACGACGAGCTGGTGGCCATGCTGGGCGCCGACCTCGTGCAGCGCTACCGCGTGGTCAATCACGACGCCCGCGACGCCGCGTCGCTCGTCGCCGCGGGCACCACGGCCTCGGGCGTGCCGATCGCGTTGAACCGGCTCTGGCTCGGCGCCGACGTGCGCATCACCACCGGCTTCGTCGAACCGCACTTCTTTGCCGGCTTCAGCGGCGGGCCCAAGATGGTGGCGCCCGGCCTGGCTGGGCTCGACACGGTGCTGGGCCTGCACGACGCGCGGCACGTGGGTCATCCCAAGGCCACGTGGGCCATCACCGAAGGCAATCCGATCCACGACGACGTGCGCGAGATCGCCCGGCTCACCGGCGTGACCTTCGCGATCGACGTGGCGCTCAACCGCGATCAGGCGATCACCAAGGTGTTCGCGGGCGAGCTCTTCGCCGAACATGCGGCCGCCTGCGCGCACGTGCAGGCCACGGCGATGGTGCCGGTGGACGGCCTGTTCGATGTGGTGCTCACCACCAACTCCGGCTATCCGCTCGACCAGAACCTGTATCAGTCGGTGAAGGGGATGTCGGCCGCGGCGGGCATCGTGAAACCCGGCGGCACGATCATCTGCGCGGCGGAATGCCGTGACGGCGTGCCCACGCACGGCGCTTATGGCGCGATTCTGCGTGAACGCGGCTCGCCCGCGGCCCTGCTCGAGATGATCGAGGCGCCCGGCTACCGCGTGCCCGACGCGTGGCAGGTGCAGGTGCAGGCGCTCATCCAGGCCAAGGCCACCGTGCTCGTGAAGGCCGGCGGGGTGTCGCTCGAGGCCCTGCGCGCGGCCCATTTCGAGCCGGTCACCGACGTGGCCATGGCCGTGCGCGGCGCGCTGTCCAAGGCGGGGCCGGGCGCATCCCTGGCGGTGCTGCCGCACGGCCCGCAGACCATCCCGTACGTGGCCGTCGCCCCTCGCGGCAGAATAGCGATCAGTCGACGCGGATCTCGCGCGTCCACTGGGAGTTGTCCTCGCGGCCGCTCGCGATCTCGGCGCGCCGCTCTTCGGCGGTCGGCTGCACCTTGCCGGCGGCGTCAATCGCCCGCGACACCACCTTGTGCGTGCCTGGCGCCAGATTCGGCACCGAGCAGGACCACAGCACCCACGAGTACTTGCCCTTGCTCGCAAGGCGCGTGGCCTGCTCCGACGGCTGAATCGTGGCTGACTGCCACGGCCCGCCGTCGACCTGCACCTCCACGGCCTTGATCGGCACCTGGCCGCCCCACGCCGGACCGCTGATCTTGTAGACCAGGTCGCCGTCGCGCTTGTGCCGCGTGACCCGCGCCACGATCGACTTCAGGCGGTTCTTCGAGATCGACGTGTCGATCCACATCGGCCCGTCGGGCGTCGCCACCGAACGCAGGCTCAGGTAGTTGCGCACCTGGTGCTGCCCTTCGTAGCGGCGATCGAGCACCTCGATCCGGCCCAGCCACTTCACCTGGGTCATGCCGTACCAGCCGGGCACGAGCAGACGCACCGGGAAGCCCTGTTCACGCGGGATCGGCTGTCCGTTCAGCGCGAAGGCCAGCATCGTGTCGGGATGGAGCGCGTCGAGCAGGTGGATGGCACGGCCGTGCGGGGCTTGTGTACTCACGGTTGCCGGCCTGGAACTTCTTCTCCTTCTCGAGGTCGAGACCGAGGAACAGCACCTCGCGGGCCTCGGGGGTGAGGCCCGCCTCCTCGAGGATGGACTTGAGCCCCACGCCGGTCCACACGCCGTTCGAGAGCAGGCCCGACATGCGCTGCGGCCGCGTGGAGTTGCCGGAGCACTCGAGCGTGACGCCTTCGTCGCGCCGGTCCTTCCGGGCCTTGAGCTGGTCGAGCGTGAATTCGAGCGGCCTCTTCACGAAGCCGCTGACGCGCAGTTTGTAGGTGGCGGCATCCACTTCGGGCGCGCGCGTCTGCGAGAAGGCGTAGTGCTCGTCGTTCGGCGTCGCCCAGCTCGTCAGCGTGCGCAGGTCGACGCACCGCACGCGCGGCGTGGTGGCCGAGGCCTCGATCTGGAAGGCGTTGGTGTAGTCGGTGAGGGTCACCGGTTCCTCACCGTCCTGCAGGGCCCAGGCGGTTTCGGGAATGCCCAGTGAGGCCAGCCAGGCCAGGCCGGCGGCGCTCTGCGCGATCATCTCTCGACGGGTGGACGGCTGGCTCACGCGGGTAGATCCTCCGGCCGCGATCTTATCGCATCGACCGACACCGGCCGGCCAGGCGCGCCGCAGCTACAGCTTCGGCGTCACGCCCAGGTGATACATCACGAACGCGTAGATGTCGGCCGTGCTCTCGATCTGCTTCTTCGTGTTGCTCGCCCCGTGCCCGCTCTTGGTGTCGATGCGGATCAGCACCGGCGCCGGTCCGCCCTGCCGCTCCTGCAGCGTCGCCGCGTACTTGAACGAGTGCGCCGGCACCACGCGGTCGTCGTGGTCGGCGGTCGTCACGAGCGTGGGCGGGTAGTTCGTGCCGGCCTTCAGGTTGTGCAGCGGCGAATAGGCGTAGAGCGCCTTGAACTCCTCCGCGTTGTCGCTCGAGCCGTAGTCGGCAATCCAGTTCCAGCCAATCGTGAACGTGTGGAAGCGCAGCATGTCCATCACGCCCACCTGCGGAACGGCCACGCCGAAGAGATCCGGCCGCTGGTTCATCACCGCGCCCACGAGCAGGCCGCCGTTCGAGCCGCCCGTCATCGCCAGCTTCGGCGTGGACGGTGTACTTGTGCTCGATCAGCCATTCGGCCGCGGCGATGAAGTCGTCGAACACGTTCTGCTTCCGCAGCTTCGTGCCGGCCAGGTGCCAGGCCTCGCCGTATTCGGCGCCGCCGCGCAGGTTGACCGAGGCGTAGACGAAGCCCTGCTCGAGCAGCGCGATGCGCAGCGCGCTGAAGGCCGGCGCGGTCGTGATGTTGAAGCCGCCGTAGCCGTACATCAGCGTGGGGTTCTGCCCGTTCAGTTGCAGACCCTTCTTGTGGGTGAGGAACACCGGCACCTTGGTGCCGTCCTTGCTCGTCACGAACACCTGATTCACCTCGTAGGCGTCGGACGTGAATCCGGGGATGTCGACGCTGCGGAACACCGTGGACTGCCCCGACGCCACGTCGTAGCGGAAGATCGTGGGCGGGTAGTTGAACGACGTGTAGGTGTAGAACACCTGCGCGTCGTCGCGCCGCCCGCCCAGTCCGGTCACGGTGCCCGGCCCGGGCAGCGCGATCTCGCGTTCCTGCTTGCCGGTCAGGTCGAACACGTAGGCGCGCGAGGTCACGTCCTTCAGGTAGGTCGCGAAGATCTTGCCGCCGCCCGTGCCCACGCCGTCGAGCGGCTCAGGACGTTCGGGCAGCACGTCCTGCCACGCGGGTTCGGCGGGCGTCTTCGGATCGAACAGGAACACGCGGCCATTCGGCGCCTGATGGTCGGTGTGCACCAGGAACCTGTCGCCGATGTTGTCCACGACCGTGAACGTGTCGTCGCCGATCTCGGCCACGAGCGGCGTGAACGTCTTGTCCTTCGACGCGAGGTCGCGATAGAAGACGGCGTTGCCCTGTTTGCCCTTGCCGCGGTCCGACACGGTGAGGATCGCGAAGCGCTCGTCTTCGGTCACCTCGACCGTGTGGAAGCGCTCGGGATTGGCCGCGTCCTGGTAGACCAGCTCGTCGGCCGACTGCGGCGTGCCGATGCGGTGGTAGAACACCTGGTGATCGACGTTCTTGGCCGACAGGTCCTTGCCCTTGTCGCTGGCCGGATAGCGGCTGTAGAAGAAGCCCTTGCCGGCCCACGCCGCGCCCGACACCTTCACCCACTCCACCACGTCGCTCAGCGGCTGCTTGGTGGCCACGTCGAGCACGCGGTACTCGAGCCAATCCGATCCGCCCTCCGAGAGGCCGTAGATGGCCAGCGCGCCGTCTTTCGACACCGAGAACACGCCGAGCTTGGTCGTGCCGTCGGGCGACAGCGTGTTGGGATCGAGCAGCACCTCGGGCGCGCCGTCGAGGCCCTGTCTGACGGTAGAGCACGGCTTGGTTCTGCAGGCCGTCGTTCTTCGAGAAGAAGTAGGTGTGCCGCGGCGCACCGGCTCGCTGAACTTGGGGTAGTTGAAGAGCTGCTCGAGCCGCGCCGTGAGCGTGGCGCGGAACGGAATCGTGTCGAGGTGCGCGAAGGTGACCGCGTTCTGCGCCTCCACCCACGCGGCCGTCTCGGCGGAGCGGTCGTCTTCGAGCCAGCGATACGGGTCGGGCACCGACACGCCGTGGTAGGTGTCCACGTGGTCGACCTTCTCGGTCTGCGGGTAGGTCATCTTCGCGGGCTCCGGCGAGGAGCACCCGGCAACCGCAACGGCCAACCACGCAGCAGCGCACACACGGGCCATGACATCTCCAGCGCCGTCGATTGTAGCCCGTCGCCCAGGCCGCGCGTCTACGGCACGTCGATGCGCACGGTGGACGACGGAAGGCCTTCGCCCTGCGCGTTCTCGCCCCGCACGCGCACGAAGTAGGAGCCCGGCGGCACGCCCGTCACGGTGAGACCGGGCATCGCCGTGCTCGTGCGGATCCGACCCAGGTCGAAGCGCTGTGGGCTCACGCCGGCTTCGACCAGATAGTGCAGCGGCGGCTGGCCTGCTCGCGGCGGGGCCCAGACGAGCGCCAGCCGTCCACCCGCCACCGACGCGCGCAGCGCTTCGGGAGCCGCAGGTGCGGCGGGCACGCCGCCCACGACGAGCAGCGCCTCTCCGGACGGCGCGCCGACCACGCCGGTGGGCCCCACCCCTCGCGCCCGCACGTAGTAGGCGCCCGGCGGCACCGTGACGGCGGCAAAGACGGGGGACGCCGTGGCGAGCGCGCCCAGGTCGGTCGCGCCTTCGCGCCGGCCAGCTTCAATCTGGTACCACGCGGTGCCCGGCACGGCCTGCCACGTGAGGGCCACCGTAGCGCCAGAGACGGTGCTCGTGAGCAGTGCTGGAGCGGCAGGGGCCCAGCCGCCCTGCGCGTCGACCACGACCTCGACCTCCTCAGACGGCGCGCTCACGCCCGCGGCGTTGCTGGCGCGCGCCCGCACGAAGTAGCGGCCAGGCCCGACCGGCGTCTGGAACCGCGTCGCCCGCGAGCCGGTCGCGAGCCGCCCAAGGTCGTCCCTGCCGGCCTCGGAGCCAGCCTCCAGTACGAACGCATCGGGCGCGCCGCCACCGATGCCCGCCTGCCAGTCGAGCGTGAGCAGCGCGCCTCCGGCCGGCGTCACCGTGGCCGTCATGGTCCGGGGCGCGACGGGCGCCGCCAGCGTGTGCTTCGACAGCGTGAAGCTGTCATGCGTCTGGCCCTGTGCCCCCAGGAACGCCACGTCGAGCCGCGGCCCGTTCACGTCGATCATGAGCGAGCCCAGCACTGGCTGCGACGTCGCCATCGCCGGATGATTCAGCGCCGCGGGCGTCACCTGCCCCGAGCTGCCGGCCGTGACGTAGACCGCGCCCGGCCCGACCCCCGGGCGCTTGCGATACGCGCCGCTCACCGGCTCGCGACCCGAGCTGCCGTCCAGAATCTGCCCGGGTGTGAGCGTGGACGAGAGGCCGACATGGGCGTTCAGCAGGACCGAGCGCTCGTAGGAGTGGCTGTGGCCGCTCAACACCAGGTCTACGCCGCCCGCCTCCAGGAGAGGCACCGCGTACTGCCGCATCTCGACCAGCTCCCGTTCGGTGTCGGAGTCGTGACTGCCCTTCGAGTAGGGCGCGTGGTGGAAGAAGGCAATGGTCCACTCGGCGTGGTTGGCGGCCAGATCCGTCGCGAGCCACGTCAGCATCGGCCCGGCCGGAGTCCGATCCGACTCGGTCGAGTCGAGGCAGACGACGTGGAGGTTGCCGTAGTCGAACGAGTAGTAGGCCTCGGTGCCGGAGGGGGCCCCGCCGGCCTCGCCCTGGCCGGGCAACGTGAAGGCCTCATAGTAGGGGCCGGTCTGCGTGGCGGAATCCGCCGACAGCGCGTCGTGGTTGCCGAACGAGGGCCAGAGCACGGCCTGGCGCAGCATCTCGGGATAGGTGTCGAAGACCGCCGCCTGATATTGCGCATCGGTGCCTGTGGTGTAGGCGTTGTCGCCGAGCATCAGCCACAGGTCGGTGCCGCGCGTCCGGTCCGCCGCCACGTACGCATCGCGGACGGCCCTCGCATTGGCGTCGGCGGTGCCCGAATCGCCCAGCACCCACAGGCGCGTGGCGGTGCGCGAGCCCGTGGCCGGCGAGGTCGTAAAGGTGTGGGCGAGATCCCCGCCCGCCAGTGTGCCGCTGCTCGACCCGACGGCGTAGAAGTAGCGGGTATGCGGCGTGAGCAGGGTCAGCGCCACGACGTGTTCGGTGGTGGCCGTGGGCAGCGACACGACCGAGGTCAGCTGGCCCGGCGCGGTGCCGTAGCGCACGACGCTGTCGGTCGCGGCGGCCGTGCGCCACCGCACCACGAGGCTGGTCGGCGTGCCCAGCTGCAGATACGGACCGCGCGTGAGCAGAGGCCCCTGCGCGCGGGTGGCCGTGGCAATGGCCAGCAGCGCGGTGCCGATGATGGCCGCCGCTGTCGCGAGGCGGATGGACGTGCGTGACCGGCGCATGGACGACACTCGCGGCTCCCGCCCGTTTATCGGCCGTTCCGGTAGCCAGGACCACGCAGCGCGCGCCCCGGGCGTTCGGCGGTGATCGCGCCCTTGGCCACCACCGCCTTGCCGTTCACGAGCACGTAGGTCATGCCGGCGGAGTACTTGTTCGGTTGCTCGAAGGTGGCCACGTCCTTCACGGTGGCCGGGTCGAACACCACCAGGTCGGCCATCATGCCGGGCCGCACCAGCCCGCGGTCGGCGAGGCCGACGCGAATCGCGGCCTGCGAGGTCATCTTGCGCACGGCTTCCTCGAGCGTGAGCACGCCGTCTTCGCGCACGTACTTGGCGAGCACGCGGGTAAAGGTGCCCCACGCGCGAGGATGCGACTTGGATGCCGACAGCGGTCCGTCTTCAGCGCGGGCGCCCGAGTCGGTGTCGAACGACACCCACGGCGTGCGCATCGCCTCCACCACGTCGCTCTCACGCATGATCGAGATGATCACCGACGACTCGGCTTTGTCGGCAATCACCAGGTCGATGGCCGCATCCCGCGGGTCCTTGCCCATGGCCTGGCCAATCTCGGCGAAGTTCATGCCCTCGTACTTGCGCAAGGACGGGTCGAGCACCGAGCTCAACATCACGCCGGCAGCGCCGCCCGATCCGTACCACTGGTTTTCGAAGGGCGCGTTCGGGTCGTCCATCTCGCGCTTCACGCGCGCCCGCGTCTCGGGGTCCTGCAGCCGCTTCAGCAGCGCGTCGGTGCCGCCCTCGCGCACCCACACCGGCAGGCACGCGTCGAGACCGTTCGAGGCGCGGTCGTAGGGGTAGATATTGCCTGACACGCGCAGGCCCTTGGCGCGGGCCGCGTCGATCTTGCGGATGGCCTCGGCCATCTTGCCCCAATTGGCCTTGTAGGCAGTTTTCAGATGCCAGATCTCTGCCGGGATATTGGCGCGCTCGGCAATCGCGATCACCTCGTCGATCGACTCGAACACCTTGTTGCCTTCCGAGCGCTGGTGGGTGATGTAGATGCCGCCGTGTTCGGCCGCCGTCTTGGCCAGCTCCACGAGCTCGTCGGTGGTCGAGAAGCGGTTCGGGATGTACTGCAGCGACGAGCTGAGCCCGAGCGCGCCGTCGGCCATGGCCTGTGCGACCAAGGCCTTCATCTTCGTGATCTCGTCGGGCGTGGCCACCCGATCCGCCTTGCCGATCACGTAGTCGCGCAGTCCGCCTGAGCCCACGAAGGTGCCGACGTTGATGGCGGTGGTCGCCGCGCTCAAGCGGGTGAAGTACTCGGCGAGCGAATGCCAGTCTTGCGTGATCTTGAAGAAGTCGTAGCTGGCCTTGCGGTCGGCCATCATCTGGTCGTTGACCGGGGCAATCGACACGCCTTCGCCGGTGATCTCGGTGGTGATGCCCTGCGTGATCTTGCTGGCGGCACGGCTGTCGACGAGCACGTTGAACTCGGACTGTCCGAGCAGGTCGATGAAGCCGGGCGCCACCACCTGACCCGCCGCATCGATGCGTGTGGCCGCCTGCGCGCCGGACAGGTTGCCGATGGCGGTGATGCGGTCGCCGGTGATGCCGACATCGGCACGGAACCACGGCGCGCCGGTGCCATCCACCACCCGGCCATTGGCAATCACCACGTCGAAGCTCGGCGCCGCCGCCGCGGGCGACGCGGTTCGCGCGGCCGGCGCCTCTGGGGCTGGCGCCGGGCCGCCCCCGCAGCCCATCGACAGGGTCGTCGCCGCGAGAAGGGCGAACAGCGCGCGCGTGGAGGTCTTGAACATGCGGCCGATTGTAGCGTCGTTCCGGCAGGCTCGCGGCCCCACACCGGCAGCGCGGGGGCGACCGCTCTACACTGTGGCGCATGCCTCTGTGCCGCCGCCCGTGGCCGCTCGCCGCCGTGCTGCTCCTGTTGGCGAGCGCCGCCGCGGGGCTGCGCGCGGCCGACGAGTCGCCCGGGACGCGACACCCGTACCAGGGGGTCACGCTGATCGAGCGCGTGCTCACCACGCCGCGCCCGGCGCGGGTGCACGTGGCCCAGGTGGACCTGCGGGCGCCTGGCGTAGCGCATCGCGGTGTCGCCGCCCGCGGGCCCGCGCGAGACGGCGCGCGAGACCACGCTGGAGTTCATGACCCGCCAGGGCGCGCAGCTGGCCGTGAACGGCCACTTCTTCCTGCCCTTCCCGGCCGACGACCGCGACGCGTGGGTGATTGGCCTCGGCGCGTCCGCAGGGCAGGTCTATTCCGCCTTCGAACGCCCCGAGCAGAGCTTCGCGATCACCGCCGATGCGCCGGCGCTCGTGTTCGACCGCCGGCACCGCGCCCGCATCGCGCCCCGGCGCCCGGGGGACGATGACCGGCGGGTGCGCGGACGCGGGGCCGTCTGGAACGCCGTGGCGGGCTCGGCGCAAGTCATCACCAATGGCCGCGTCACCGTGCCCACCTATCGCGACGACACTCACCCGCGGGGGACCCTCACGTCCGGGCCCGCCGGTCGTTACGGCAACACCCAGTCGTGGTACGACCTCATCACCTCGCGAACGATCGCCGGGTTGTCACGCAACCAGCGTTACCTCACGCTCGTGGCCGTCGAGGGACGCGGTGGGGTCGAGGGGCTCACCGTAGCCGAGATCGCCGCGCTGCTGGTGCGCGACCACAGCGTGTGGAACGCCATCAACCTCGATGGCGGCGGGTCGACGTCGCTGGCCTGGGTGGACCCGGACACCGGCCAGGCCGCGCTGCTCAACAGCTCGCAGGACAACCCCGCCGGACGCCGCGTGGCCAGCAGCCTGGCGGTGTTTGCGGCGCGCAGGACGCCGTAGTGCGCCAGGTGTCGTGAGAGGCACCGTCAGTGGCACTGGCGGGGGTCACGGACACGGGCCGGTCTGGGGGCACTGACAGCGGCGCGAGGGTGACGGTCACGACTGGCGGCCGCTTGAAGCCGCCCCCACTCACCACGTCGAGTGTCATGGAGCCGAGGAACCAGGCGGCGGCTGAGGCCAGCCACTGATCCGTCGAGTCCATCCCCTGCCCAGCCAGAGGGTTCAGGAAGACGAAATTGCCGAACATCCACCCGCTCTCCTTCCTGGCCACCGGGATGGTCGTCGCCGCGTAGCCCGCCTTGGCCACGACCAGTTCCGCCGGGCCGCGCCGCCGCATCTTCACGGTGGTGGGCGTCGAGCCCACGTCCTCACCATTCAATCGAATCGACGCGCCCGACGGCTCCGACAACACCAGCACGTCTTGATGACGGCCATTGACCATCGTGGCGCAGCCGGTTGACGCCAGAGCCACGACCAACAGGATTGCTCGGTTCATGTGCTTGCCTCCGCGCGCATCGCGCATGAAGGCACGGTAGTGCTCCGCTGGGGCGGGTGTCCTGACCCGCCTGTGAGAAACGGTGACACGGCCGCCGACCGCCGCGGCTAGGGCCGGGATGCCGCCACGGCACCGACGTCCACATAGCCCACGCCGTCGCGCACGGTGAGGCGCGTGCCGAAGGGCGTGGAGAGCCGCGCCACGTCGTCGAGAATCTTGGCGGCCAGCGGCGCATCGGCCAGCATCGGACGGCCGCGCTCCTGGCGCGGAGCGCCGAAGCCCAGACCGATCGGGTGGAGCGCGAGCTCCACGAGCCGGCCGCCGTCGAAGCGCGGCATCGCCACCACCGATTCCCAGATCAGCCGGTTGGCCGGAAACCCCGACTTGTCGAAGTTGTAGCGGCGGTTGAGGTAGTCGTTGGGCTGCGCGCCGGCACCCAGCGTCTGCTCCTCGTAGTTGTCGCTCGGGTAGCGCAGCAGCGTCTCGTTCTGGAAGATGAAGTCGCCCAGGCTGTAGAGAATGGCCTTGCCCTTGTAGACCTCGATGCCGCGCAGCACGTGCGGGCCGTGGCCCACGAACAGATCGGCGCCCGCGTCGACCATGGCCCGGGCGAAGGTGGGCAGGAACTGGGCCGGCTCGGTGATGCCCGCGCGGCCCGACTCGTGCGCGTGAATCGTGACGATCACATGGTCGGCGAGCGTGGCTGCGCTCTTCACCACGGCCGCGATCTCATCCACGTCCTGCTGGCGCGGCTCGGTGCGGATGCCCGGCGTGGCGCCCACCACGAAGCGCCGGCCCACGAACGTGAGCGCGTCGCCATCGGTGGGGGTTGCCCGGTCACCTCGCCGGCCGCCAGCTTGAGCTGCTCGAAGCGCTCCTTGGTCACCACGTAGGTGGTCGTGAAGCGCAGGGGGTTCAAGCCTGGACGCGCCGGCACATCGCCGCGCGTAGCGCCCGCGCGCGAGTGATCGGGGAAGGTCGACGACACGGCAATGAGCGCGACCCGGCCCTTGGCGGTCTCGAGGAACTTGGCTTCGCGCGCCTCGGCCAGACTCTGCCCCACGCCGGCAGCCAGGATGCCGGCCTCGGCCACGTGCTTCTGGGTGAGGCGCATCGCCGGCACGCCGTAGTCGCCGGTGTGGTTGTTGGCGAGCGACCCCAGGTCGAAGCCGGCCCAGGCCAGTTCCTTCGCCAGCGCGGGCTCGGCCCGCATGTAGGTGCCGCCGCTCTCGTTCATGGGATACGACTCGAAGTCGTGGAAGAGCATCTCGATGTTGGTGAACGCCGCGTCGGCGCCCCGCACGAGCGCCAGGAGCCGCGTGAACGCCGGCTCGCTGTAGACCGAGAGCTTGCGCGTGATGATCGAATCGCCGGTGAGGGCGAACGTCATGCCGGCCGGTGCCGGCTGGGCGAGCAGGCGGTCGCGTCCGGCCGTGGCCCACGCGCCGAAGATCACCAGCCACAGACACGCCGTCAGGGTTCGGGCCGTCATCGTGAGCCTCCTGCCGCGCGCGCGGCTACTCCATGAACTTCCGCATCGTGTTGCCGAACGACTCGCGGCCGGTCGCCGGGTCGTAGACGATCACCGGCATCAGCGTGCCGCGAATCGTCTGCGGGCTCGACCGCGCGTAGCCCATCAGCACCGTGGCCAGGGCGGTGCGCGTGGCCGACACGTCGGGGTCGCGCGGGAACGACGTGAACAGGTCGGTGAGGGTGACCGGCCACGGATCGCTGCGCAGCAGGCCGTCCACGATGGTGCCCTTCACCACGTTGTGCGAGAAGTTGAAGAAGAACGAGAGCGGCGAGTAGCGCTGCGACGTGGGCCGGAAGGCCTCGAATTCCTCGCGCAACTGGGCGCGGTGCGCGAGCAGCAGTTCCCGCGCCCGCGACCGCTCGGCTTCGTGTGGCACCAGCGTGGCGAACGGCGCGCCCACGAAGGCCCGGGCGTCGGGCGTGAGCCCGTTCAGCAGCGCCTCCACCACGACCTCGCGGTCGTGGCCGACCTGCCCCGCCTCGGCCAGGCGCACGTACTCGTCGGTGGCCCCGGCCACGGCAAAACACAGCCACGGATAGTCGGCCACGTTGTCGTCGCGCATCTTGATGGTGTCGCGCGCATAGGTGGCTTCGAAGCCGAAGCGCAGATGGCTCCCCATGGCGGCGCAGTGCTGCAGCGCCGTGCGCGTGCGGCGCACCTGGCCGAGCGACTCGCACGCGATCGAGCAGAATCGCGTAGCCGTGTTCCTCGCAGTTCGTAGTGGGCGGTGGCGATGAGCGCGGCCGACTCGGCGTCGTCGCTGAAGCGCTGGCCGCTTCCGCCCGGCCCCTGCAACTCCGGCGAGCAACGCGTCGAGGCGCCCGAGATCGGCCTCGGCGTCGTCGTCGTCCCAGGCGCGCAACGACAGCAGCGCCAGCAGATAGAACAGGTAGTAGTCGAGCAGCACGGCGAGCGCCACCGGATCGGCGCGCGTCCTGGCCGCGCTGGCGGATCAGGAAGTTCGAGCACGTCCACCGCGATGGTGTCGTCGTTCACCCGATCGGCCACGCCGTCCCAGTCGTTGAGCGCGTGCAGGCCCTCGGCGCGGCTGCGCGCGTCGTAGTCGGCCACCGCGGCGCCGAGGTCGATGCGCCGGCTGCCCACGTGCCACACGTGCGTGCGCATGCCGTCGCGCAGGCGCAGCAGCCCATGCTCCAGGTTCCGCGCCGCGCCGGCGTGGGCGAGGATATCGGGGCGCACCGCCATCACCGACTGGATGAGGTGGCAGACGTCGGCGAACGGCACGTCGTGCGCCCGCGGCGACTGACGTGAACGGGTGGTGGGGCTGGACATGTCGTGGCGCGAGAGTGCCCGCATTATCGCGTCAGTGCGGGGCCGGGTGAAAGGGGTAGATGGCGCGGCCGGGTACAGCGGCGGCGTGCCCGACCCGATATAGGACCGCGCAGGAGGCGTGCTACGCTGGCAGAAGCCTCCCCCAAGAGAGGTGAGCATGCTGGTCCGGACTCTGCCACTGATGGTGGCAGCCCTGTTGACGGTTCTTCCTGCGGCGGCGCACGCGCAACTGCGCGCCACACTCCTGGCGTCGGGGTTCAATCGCCCGAACGGCGTCGTGCTCGATCCGGTGGTGGCCGGAGCCGTCTACGTGGTCGACCAGGCGGGCGTGGTGCGCACGTTCTTCAACGGCGCCGAGCGGCCGACGCCCTTCCTCGATCTGCGCGCAGTCGTCTCGAACGGCGGCGAGCAGGGCTTGCTCGGCATGGCCTTTCCGCGCGACGCCGCCGCCTCGGGTCGCGTCTTCGTGCACTTCACGAACCGCACCGGCGTGGGCAATTCCGTGGTTGCGCGTTTCACGCGCAGCGCCGCCGACCCGATGGTGGTCGACCCGGCGACGCCGCGTCGACCTGCAGTGGCCCAACGGCAGCGGCGGCCGCCAGGGCTTCATCACGCAGCCCTACGCCAACCACAACGGCGGACACCTGGCGTTCGGGCCCGACGGCTTCCTCTACATCGGCATGGGAGATGGCGGCTCGGCCAACGACCCCGAGAACCGCGCGCAGAACCCCGCCACCCTGCTCGGCAAGATGCTGCGCGTCGACGTGTCGGGCAGATCCCGCCAACGGCTACACCATTCCGGCGAGCAACCCCGTGCCGGCCGGCAACCCGACGTTCCTCGGCATCAATGCGCTGCCCGAGATCTGGTCCTTCGGCCTGCGCAATCCCTGGCGCTACAGCTTCGACGACCTCGGTGCCGGCGCCACTGGCGCCCTGGTGATCGCCGACGTGGGCCAGAACGCGCGCGAAGAGATCGACTTCGAGCCCACCGGGCAATCCGGCCGCAACTACGGCTGGCGCGTGCGCGAAGGCACGCTCGAGAACTACCAGGAGGCGCCGGCCTACTTCCCGCTCACCGCGCCGGTCTTCGAGTACCCGCACGCCAGCATGAACGGCGAGGCCATCACCGGCGGCTATCTCTATCGGGGATCGGCGTTGGGTGCGGCCTACCAGGGCCGCTACTTCTACGCCGACTGCGTGCAGGGCCGCATCTTCTCGCTCGGCCTGAACATCGACGGCTTCGGTGAGGCCACGGCAGGCACCAACACCGAGCACACCAGCGAGATGGGCGGCCCCTTCCAGTGCATCGGCAGCTTCGCGCGCGACACGGCCGGCGAGCTCTACTTCATGGACTTCGGCTATTCGGCCGAGAACACCGGCCGCATCTTCCGCATCGACGCCGCCGGCGCCGTGGCGCCGGGCGCGCCGACCAACCTGGCCGGCACGGTGCAGGGCAACACGGTGTCGCTCACCTGGAACGCGCCAAGCTACCGGCGGCTCGGCCGCCAGCTACGTCGTGGAGGCCGGCTCGTCGCAGGGCTCGGCGAATCTGGGCACCGCCACCACCACGGCCACGACCCTGGCCGGCGCCGTGCCGACCGGCCAGTACTTCGTGCGCGTGCGCGCGGTCAATGCCGTGGGCACGAGTGCGCCGTCGAGCGACGTCGTGCTCAACGTGGGCTGCTCGCCGCCGGCGGCCCCCACCACGCTTCACCACGACCGTCACGGGATCGACCGTGGCGTTTGCCTGGAACGTGGCGGCGGGCACGACCTCGACCGTGATCGACGCCGGCTACGCATCCGGCGCCACGGCACTCTCCACGCCGTTTGCCGCACCGGCGGCCGGCATCACCGTGCCGGGCATTCCGGCCGGCACCTACTTCGTGCGCGCCCGCGCCGTGAACGCGTGCGGCACGAGCGGTCCGTCGGTGGAGCGCACGGTCGTCGTGCAGTAGCGCACGCGCCATCGACCCGCTGGGGCATACTGCGGCGATGATGAGGTTCGTCATCGCCGCAGCCCTGCTCGCCGGCACGCCGGTTCCGGCGTCGGCCCAGCCAGGTGCCGACCCGGACCCGGCCCGCTTCGAGAAGGACATCGCGGCCTTCGAGGCCGAGGACCAGGCCGCGCCGCCGCGTCCCGGCGGCACGCTCTTCGTGGGCAGTTCGAGCATCCGCTACTGGGACGTGGCGCGGGAGTTCCCCGCGCTTCGTCCCATCCGGCGCGGCTACGGCGGGTCGCACGTCTCCGACACGATCCACTTCGCCGCCCGCCTCATCCTGCCCTACCGCCCGGCTCTCATCGTGTTCTACGCCGGCGATGCCGACGTGGCCGCCGGCAAGTCGGCCGAGAAGATTGCCGCCGATACGCACACGCTCGTGGCGCTCATCCACGCGCGCCTGCCGGACACGCCGATGGTCGTCATCGGCACCAAGCCGAGCCCGCTGCATTGGGCGCACATGGCGACCATCCGCGCGGCCAATGCCGCGGTGAAGGCGGACCTGGCCGGCGACCGGCTCGCCGCCTATGCGGATGCCGAAGCCGCGCTGCTCGGACCGGGTGGCACGCCGCGCGCCGGAGTTCTACGCCGAGAACGGGCTGAACCTCAACGAGCGCGGCTATGCGGCGTGGACGGCGGCGCTCAGACCCACGATCGAGCGCATGCGCGCCGCGGCCTAGGTACGGCCGCGAGCCGCCGCGCGGCCTCGAGGCGGCTGCGGCGCGAGCCCGGCTCGGGCGCGTCGGCGGCCATGCGGCCGCAGAAGATCACATGGCGCGGTCCACCCTTGCTCAGCCGCGCCCGCACCTTCTGCGTCTGCACCTCGAAGCCGGCCCAGCGCATGCGCTGTTCGAACTTGCGGTCTTCCCACGCCGACCAGATCGCCACCGTGCCCCGGCCGCGCAGCGAGGCGCGGATGGTGGCCAGGCCACCGTCGTTGTAGAGCCAGTCGTTGCCCTCGGTGGTGAACGCATCGGGCCCGTTGTCGATGTCGAGCAGCACCGCGTCGAAGCGGCCGCGCGAGGCGCGCAGCACGGCGTTCACGTCGTCGATTTCCACGTGCACCCGCGGATCGCGCAGCGGATGCTGCGCCAGCGGCCCGAGGGGGCCGCGATTCCAGTCGA
Organism: uncultured Acidobacteriota bacterium; assembly: GCA_963814395.1. GTDB lineage: Bacteria > Acidobacteriota > Vicinamibacteria > Vicinamibacterales > UBA2999 > CADEFD01. Next base: position 48,137 of record CAWFCS010000003.1, on the reverse strand, counting down.
CCACGCCCGCCACCAGCTCCGCGAGCACCACCGTGGCGTTTCGCGGCAGCAGGTCGAGTGTGGCGCGCAGCGTGAAGCCCATGCCCAGGCCGCCGACGAGCACGACCGGCGCCGGCAGCAGGCGCGCTTCGGCACAGCCGAGCGACGCCATGGCTTCTTCGGAGCCGTGCATGCGGCTCGACATCAGCGCCTTGCCGCTGGCCAGGATGACGTATTCACCCGACCGCAGCATCAGCGTCATTTCGTCGCCGGCGGGGGTTTCCGTCTTGCCGAGCAGTTCCCAGGGATTCATGTGTGCGTGAGGCGCCCTCAGCGGCCCGTGCGGATCATGAGCATATCCCAGTCGGGATGCGGCCGCCGCGCGCGCAGCGCCGGCTGGTAGGATCGCGCCATGTCGATTGATTCCGATGCCGACCTGCGCGGGATGCAGCGCGCCGGCCACGCGGTGGCCATCACCCTGGCCGAGATGTGCGCAGGCCGCGCGCGCCGGTGTCACCACCGCCGACCTCGATGCCCTCGCCGCCCGCACCCTGGCGCGTCTCGGTGCACAGTCGGCGCCGAAGCTCGTCTACCAGTTCCCCGGCCACACCTGCATCAGCGTCAACGAAGAGATCGTGCACGGCATCCCAGGTCCGCGCGTGCTGCAGCCAGGCGACGTCGTGAAGCTCGACGTCACGGCCGAGTGCGATGGCTACATCGCTGACGCCGCCACGACCGTGCTGCTGGCCCCGGTGAACCCGGTGGCGGAGCGCATGAAGCAGTGCGCGCTCGAGGCGCTGGCGGCCGGCCTGGCAGCCGCCCGCAGCGGCCGGCTCGTGTCGGACATCGGCCGGGCCGTGAGCGCCTGCGCCCATGCCGCCGGCTTCGCCGTGGTGCGCGAGCTGTGCGGGCACGGCGTGGGCCGCAAGATTCACGAGCAGCCCGAAGTGCCCAACTACCCCGACCGCTTTTCCTGGCAACGGCTCTCCGATGGGCTCGTGATCGCCGTCGAGCCGATGTTGAGCGCGACGCGCTCGCGCGCGCTGGAGACCGGCGACGGCTGGACGATTCGCACGAAGAACCGCAGCCTGGCGGTGCACGAGGAGCACACGATCGTGGTCACCGACGGCGCGCCGCTGGTGCTCACGGCCGCGTAGCGAGATTGCCGAGCGGATGGTCCACTTCTCTGCTATCGTCGCCAGCACAACCGTAGCGCGCCTGCTTCCGAGCGTCTCATGCAGCAATTGTTCGACCGCGACTTCAACGCCCTCACCGCACGGTCCGCCCTGCACCTGCCTGTGGCTGGCCGGCGCCATCGTCATGGTGCCGGCGCTGGCCGTGCCCGCCTCGGCCCGCTTCTATCTGTTCGAAGGCGCGCTGCTGCTCACGGCGGCCGGCCGCGCTGACGCTGCTGCGCCGCCGGCTTCCGCCGCGCGTCATCACCGGCCTGATCCTGGCGCTCGTGGCGCTCGTTACCGTCGACCGCCACCTGGGTCACGGGCGGGCCCGAGTCGCCGGCGCTGCGCAGCTACACCGTGGCCGTCGTCGGCGGCTACTGGCTCGTGCTCGGGCCGGTGGGCGCCACGCTCGCCACGGTTGCCACCGTCGCCGTCATGGCCGGCGTGACCTGGGCCGACACGCAGCGGCTGGCTGCCTGCGCCCGTGGGTCATCCATACGCCGTGGAGCCTCTGGCTGACGACCGCCACCTCGTGTGCCCTGCTCGCCGTGATGCAGCGCCTCGAAGTGCATCGCGTGCGCACGGCCTTCGCGCGCCGCCCAGACCGAACTGGCGCGCAGTGAGCAGGCCGCAGCGGCGAGGCCGCCCTCAGCGAACGGCGCTTTGCCGAGGTCGTCGCCACCGTGCCGGGCGTGGTCTACGGGTTCGAAGTCGGCCCCGACGGCGCGCAACGGTTCACGTTCGTGAGCGAAGGCGCCCGCCGCCTCTTCGGGTGCGCGCCGGAGTCGCTGCATGGGCGATGCCCGCACCGATCTTCGCCATGGTCGATCCGCCGTCGCAGTTGCCGGCCCTCGCGGCCTCGATTGCCCATTCGCTACGCGACGCTCGAGCCCTGGGAATTCGACGGCACGATTCGCGCGGCGGATGGCACCTCGAAGTGGGTGCGCGGCCACTCGCTGCCCACCCGGCACGCCCGACGGCACCGTGCGCTGGCACGGCGTGCTCACCGACATCTCGGCGCGGCGCACCGCCGAGGAGGCGCTGCGGGAATCGCAAGGCAGCCCTCAAGCGCTCGCTGTCGCTCTTGCAGAGCGCCTTCGATTCCACGGCCGACGGCCTGCTGGTGGTGGCGCCCGAGGGCCGGGTCACCGGCTACAACCAGAAGTTCGTGTCGATGTGGCGCATGCCCCAGGCCGTGCTCGACACCGGCGACGACCAGGCGCTGCTCGGCCACGCCGTGAGCCAGCTCGCCGAACCCGAGGCGTTCCTGGCCTCGGTGCAGAGCCTCTACGCCCGGCCCGACGCAGTCAGCTTCGACACCCTGCGGATGGCGGACGGCCGCTGCTTCGAACGCTACTCGCAGCCGCAACTGCTCGACGGCACGGTGGTCGGGCGGGTGTGGAGCTTCCGGGACGTGACCGCCCGGCTCGACCAGGAGCAACGGCGGGCCGAGCTCGAACATCAGCTGCAGCATGCCCACACGCTCGAGGCCCTGGGCACACTGTCGGGCGGCATCGCGCACGACTTCAACAACCTGCTCATGGTGATCATGGGCCACGCCGAGACGTCGGCCGACGCCACCGACGAGACGCCGCGGCGCGCGAGCCTCGCCACCATCACCGAGGCGAGCCTGCGCGCCAGCGCGCTGGTGCGGCAGATCCGTGAATTCAGTCAGCCCCGTCCGACGGCGCGGGTGGTGCTGGCCGTGGCCGACACCATCGACAGTGCCCTGCAACTGATGCGCACCACCATGCCCAAGAGCATCGAGCTGGTGATGCGGCTCACGCCGCACGTGACCATGTTCGCCAACGCCACCCAGGTGCAGCAGGTGGTGATGAACCTGGCCGTGAACGCCGCCCAGGCCATTGGCGACGCCACTGGCAGAATCGAGGTCACCCTCGAAGAAATCCGCGCTGCCGATGCGCCGGCCACGGTGCCGGCGCCCGCGGCCGAACGCTACGCCCGGCTCACCGTGCGCGACACGGGCCGGGGCATCACCCCCGAACTGCTGCCGCGCATCTTCGACCCGTTCTTCACGACCAAGACCGCGTCGCCGGGCTCCGGACTCGGCCTGGCCGTGGTGCAGGGCATCGTACGCCGCCATGGCGGCGTGATCGTGGTCGACAGCACCCCTGGCGACGGCACCGCGGTGCAGGTCTACTGGCCCGCCTTGGCGCCCACTGCCACGCCGCCCCAGCCGGTCGGGGCCGTCGCGGCCGCGCCGGCGCCGCCACGCGGGAAGGGCCGGCACATCCTGGTGGTGGACGACGAACCCGAAGTGGCCAAGGTCGTCGGCCAGAGCCTGCGCCTGATGGGCTACGCGGTGACGGTCGAGACCGATCCGCGTGAGGCGCTCGCGACCTTTCTGCGCGAGCCCCAGGCCATCGACGCGGTGCTCACCGATTTGTCGATGCCGCATCTCTCGGGCATCGAGCTCGGGCGACGGATCCTCGAACACCGGCCGGACACGCCGGTGGTGCTGTTCACCGGCTACAACGCCGACTTCGGACCGGACGAGGCGCGCGCCATGGGCATCCGCGCCGTGCTCAACAAGCCGATGACGTCGGCCATCCTGGCCGAGGCGCTGCACCACGCGCTGACGGACGACCCGGCGGCCGCGCGACACGCGCTGAGCGCTCGGCCGCGGGCGCTTGAACACCGTGCCGCCCTTCACCACCGTTTCGATGTGGGCCAGGGCGGTGATGTCGAAGAGCGGGTTGCCGTCGAGCACGATGATGTCGGCCAGCTTGCCGGGCTCCACGGTGCCCAGGTCGCGCTGCTTGCCGAGGATGTTCGCGCCAACGCGGGTCAAGGCCGAGATCACCTTGATGGCCGGCATCCCCAGGTCGACGTGCACCTTGGCCTCGCGCCACAGCGCTTCGGTGTGGAAGTTCATCGGCGTGCCCGAGTCGGTGCCCATGCCGAGCACGGTGCCCGAGCCGGTGAACTGCGTGACGCCCTTGTCGCGGAAGATCATCTCGCGGTCGGTGCGGCCGAAGTAGCCGAGAGCGCGCCAGTTGGCGAGTGAGCGCTGCACCTCGGCGTAGATGGCCGGCGTGAAGTCGCGTCTTCAAGCGCGGATCCTGCAGGCGCTCGGGAAAGGCCGCGGTGTCGGGATACACCCACGCCCGGTGAGCGGCGGTGATCACCACCGGCCGGCCCGCGTTCACGATGTCGGTGATGAGCTGCGCGCTGTAGGGCGGCGCCGTGCCGGCCGAGCCGGCGTGGCTCAGCACGTCGATGCCCATCTCGAGCGCGTTGCGCACGTCGGCTTCGGCATAGACGTGGGCGTGCACGCGGATGTTGCGGGCGTGCGCCGTGTCGGCAATCGCCTTGTAGTCGTCGCGGGTCAGGCCCGAGTGCGCCTTGATCACGTCCACGCCGGCGGCAATGAGCTTCTCCACCTCCGCCGCGGCCTGGGCCGAACTCGTCACCGCGATGCCGCCGAACTGGTCGGTCATGCCGCCGCCCTGGCGGGTGATCCACGGGCCGCTCATCGACATGCGCGGGCCGGGCACGGCGCCGCTGTCGATCCGGTCGCGCACGGCGAGGCTCTCCTTGAGCGGCGCGCCGAGATCGACCGCCGACGTGACGCCGGCCTCGAGCAGTTGCCGGGCGGCAGTCTCCATCACCGTCGTGAGCGTGCCCGGACCCTGCTTGGCGATCCAGGGGAACCACTCGCCGTAGTTGCCATGACCGAGCAGGATGAGGTGCCCGTGCAGCTCGATCATGCCCGGCATCATGGTGCGGCCACTGGTGTCGACGATCTGGTAGTCGGGCGGGATGGTCATCTCGGCGGCGCGGCCGACCCGCACGATCCGATCGCCGTCGATGAGGATGGCCGCATGGTGAATCGGCGGCGCCTCGTAGCCGTCGAGCAGCATGCCGCCCACCAGCGCCAGCTTGGCGGGCTTGGCGCCGGCCTGCCGGGCTTCGGGCGCGGACATCGTGAGGCCAGCCGCGAGCAGCGACCAGAACGGAGAGACGAACGAACGTGCGCATGCGCTGAACCTCGGCACTCGGCGCCGGCGTGGGCGGCCGCCCTCGTGGCGGCCGCCGCCCGGCGGATATCAGAACGTGAGTCGCGCGCCCAACTGCACCTGCCGCGGATCGCGCGCGGCATTGCGGATGAGCAAGGCCGACGACACGATACTGCCGTTCGCCCCGGAGTAGTTCACGCGATTGAGCGTGTTGTAGGACTCGAGGAACAGCTCCATCCGGGCGCCGCGCGTGAGCGGGATGTCCTTGGTGAGCCGCAGGTCGAGCGAGATGAAGGGGTTGAGCTTCAGCAGGTCTTCGGAAATCGGCGCCAGGTTGCGCGTGGCCCGCAGCGCGTTGATGATGCGCAGCGACTCGGCCACGTCTTCGCGGCCCACCGTGATGGGCAGGCCGGCCGGCCGGTCGTTCTGGAGCTGGCCGTCGCCGTCCATGTCGAAGCCCGCGGTGACCGCCCAGGGCGTGCCGCTCAGCGCCCGCAGGATGCCGCCGAACTGCACGCCGTAGGGCAGGCTCACGGCCGCCGACGCCGACAGGTTGTGGCGCGTGTCCTGCTCGCCGTAGCCCACTTCGTTGGGCGTGCGCATGGTGCCCGGGTAGTTCTGGTAGTGGTTCACGCCGTCACGCCGCGTGCTCGACAGGGTGTACGACACGGTGAGGCTGTCGACGCCGGGCAGACGCGTGCGGAACTGCGTCTCGACCGCCTTGTACCAGCTCTCGGTGAAGTTCTCGAGGCTCTTCACCTCGGTGAACTGGCTGACCGGCCGCGGATTCGCCGCGCGTGATCGCCCCCGACGCCGGCAGGTTGAGATCGCGCGCGCCGAGCTGCTTGTAGCCGTAGGCATGCACGAAGTCCACGTCGAGACCGGTCGTGTTGCTGATCTGCCAGCCGAAGCCCAGCGTGGTGTTGCGCGATTCCGGCAGCTCGTAGTCATCGGGAATGACATAGAGCGAGCGGGCCGCGCCGGCCGCCACGTATTCGGTGAGCGACTTGCCGCCGAGCACGGCGTTGATGTCGGGATAGTTCTGCAGCTGCGCCGGGTCCTGGATGCGCACGGCCACGCCGAGCAGGCGGTCCTGCGCGGTCAGTCCGAAGTAGTGGCGATTGCGCGTGATGTAGCGCCCCCAGCCGGCGCGGGCCACGAGCCGGCCCGAGCCGAGCACGTCGTAGGTGACGCCCAGCCGCGGCTGAAGGTTGTTGGCGTCGGTGCCGCGATCGTTCGAGACGAAGTTGTCGAGCCCGCGATAGACCGGGTCGGCGAGCACCCGCTCGTAGACGTCGTTCATGCGCAGGTTGGTGTCGAGGTCGTAGCGCAGGCCCAGATTCAGGCGCAGGCGGTCGCTGACGCGCCAGTCGTCCTGCGCGTAGGCGGCCAGGATGTGCGAGTTGTAGTCGTAGGTGCCGTTGGTCTGCTGCACGAACGCAATCGGCCAGGTGGCGGCGTTGGCCCGGTCGAACGGCGCGTCGGTGCCGAACTGCCAGTAGCCGCTCTCGTAGAAGTGCGCCTCGTAGGTGTGCTTGGCGTAGGTGTAGTCGCCGCCGAACTTCAGGTCGTGCCGGCCCGCCGTCTTGTAGAAGGTCTCGAAGAACTGGACGCGCGTGCGCGGGAAGAACTGCGGCGACGTCCAGTTCTGCCCGGTCGTGACCGAGGGCCGCACCACCTGGGCCACCCCGAGCGTGACCGGCACGGTGGCCACTTCGTTCCACATGTAGTGCGCGCGGAAGGTGTTGACCGCCGAATTCGAGAGCACCCAGTTCTGCTCGCCGATGGCGCTGTGCATCTTGCTCGAGTCGTTGACGTTGGCCGAATCGGCCGTCACCGTGGCGGTGCGCGTGGCGTACTGGTCGTCGAAGGCGTAGCGCACGAAGAACGAGCTGCGGTCGTTGAGCCGGTGGTCGACCTTGCTCACCAGCAGGTGCTCGCGCGACGTGGCCGGGAACGCGCCGTTCTCGGCAGCCGCGAACCGGTTGCTGGCCGGCAGCGCGATGATGTTCTGCTTCTCGACATTGGTGTATTCGTAGGCGCCGAAGTAGTGCGTGCGGTTCCGCAGAATCGGGCCGCCCACCGAGCCGCCGAAGCGCTTCTGCCCGTAGACCGGCTTGGAGCGCTGGAACGCGTTCTTCGCGTTCAGCGCGTCGTCGCGGCCGAAGTAGTAACCGGTGCCGTGCAGCGCGTTGGTGCCCGACTTGGTGGCCACCGTGACGACCGCCGCCAGCGCCGCGCCGTACTGCGCGTCGAACTGGTTGCGGAACACCTTGAACTCCTGCACCGCGTCCTGGCTGATGTTCACCGTGGGGTCGCCCCAGATGGCGTCGTCGAGGTCGCCGCCATCGACGATGGTGGTGTAGCCGTTGCGCTGGTCGGCCGGGCCGCCGAACTTCACGCGCGAGAACTTGCTGATGTAGTTGGGCGCGGCGCCCGGCATGAGCTGCGCGAGCGCCAGGAAATTGCGCTCGAGCACGGGCAGCGCCTGGATCTGCGACTCGACGATGGTCGACGAGGGCGCCGCCTTGGCCACCTCGATGATCGGCGTCTGCGCCGTCACGGTGATGCTCTCTTCGAGCGTGGCCACGCCCAGCTTCAGGTCGAGCGTGGCGCTGGCGCCAATCGTGATCACCATCTCGCGCGTGGCCGTGCCGAAGCCCGAGAGCTCGGCCTTGATGACATACGGCGCCGGCTGCAGCGACACGGCGCGGTAGCTGCCTTCGTCGTTCGTGACCACGGTCTGCTGCGCGCCGTTGTTCTTGTTGGTGATGCTGACCGTGACCCCGGGCAGCGCGCCGCCGTTGTCATCCAGGATGCGCCCCGACAGGTTGCCGCCGACCATCTGCGCCGCGGCCGTGCCCGCCACACCGGCGCCGATCACGAGAGCCGTCAGGACGATTGCCGTCCGCCACGTCCGCCGGTTGATTGCGTCGCTCATGATGCCCGTCCTTTCGAGAGGTCCGCGCCGTCGGGCGGCGCCCTGCCTACTGCACGCCGAAGGCCAGCAACACGTTGCCGCGCGTGCCGCCGCCGAGGTCCGCATAGCCCGAGGTCAGGAACAACATGCCGCCGGCCACCACCGGACCGGCTGCGTTGATGCCGCCGCCGGTGGCCTCGACGCCGTTCACGGTCGTAAACGGGCGGGCGGTGTCGAACGACCAGATCGCCTTGCCGTCGGCGGTGGAGTACGCGTAGACCGTGCCGGTGCTCGCGCCCATGAACACCACCCCTGGCATCACCGTGACCGGCGCCGCGCCGCCTGCCGGCGGGGTGGCGCGCCACACGGGTTCGCCACTGGCAATCGACAACGCCGCGAGTCCCAGACGATCGTCGGCGCGGGTGACCGGCAGATACGCCAGCCGCGCATCCGCGGCCGAGCCCCACATCATGCCGCCCCCACCGTTCTCCCAGCCGAGGCCCACCTGCCGGCTCCACACCACCTCACCCTTGTTGTCGGGATCGAGGCCCCACGCATGGCCGCTCTTCTGGCCGATCACGATGAAGGACTTGCCGGTGGGGAGCGTGCGCAGGATCGGCGCGTTGCCGAAGTCGAAGTCGGGACCGAGGTCGTCGGGGCACGTCTCCGATTTGTTCTCGGTGGGCACGTTGGGCCGGTAGACCCCTGGGCAGTCGCGCACGTAGTGATCGAGCGCCATCACCTGCTTGACCCACATGCGCGTGCCGCTGTCGAGGTCATAGGCGATGACGGCATCCGAGGCCACGTCGGCCGGTTCCGTATAGCCGTTGCCGGTGGCCACGTAGACCAGCCGCCGCTTGAGATCCACCGTGGGCGATGACCACACACCGGCGCCGGCCGGGGCAAAGAGCTGCGTGCCCCGCGTGGTCTTCTTCGTGGGCTTCGGCGCGTCGGCCACGGTGTACGACTTCCACAGGCGCGCACCGGTGAGCGCGTCGTAGGCCGCGAGTCCGCCACGGAACGTGCAGCAGGGATAGCTCGGATGGCCGGCGCCGGATTCCTCCAGCGACGAGAGCGGCACGTAGAGCCGCCCGGCGGCGAGTGTGGGCGCGCCGGTGACGCGGGCAATCGGATGTGTGTCGAGGCGCGCCTGCCACACGAGCGCGCCGGTGTCGGCATTCACGGCGTAGACATTGGCGCGGATGTCACCGAAGTAGAGCAGGTACCGGTTCGCCGCCGGTGCCGCGCCCCACCGTGGGCGCCGTGCGCACGCCGGCCGCCGCGCGGAACGACCAGTGCACGCAGCCGCGTCTTGGCATCGAGGGCGTAGACGAAACCGGTGTCGGCGCCCACGAACACCCGGCCGCCCGACGACCGACGGCTGACCGTAGGCGGAGTTCCCCATCGGGAACCCGAACGCCCACTTCAGCGCGAGCTTCGGCGTGTCGGCGGCCGTGAGCCCGGGCGCGGGCTGGAACCGCGTGTTGGACCCATCGGCGCCCCAGCCGTTCCATTCGGAGCCGGTGAACGGCGTGAAGGCGGGCGCGCTCGTGCACGCGTTCTTCATCGTGGCGGCATCGCCGGTCGCCGCCGAGCCGAACGGACGACCGCCGACGTAGACCGCCATCACGCGCTTCTGCCATTCCGTGAGCCCGGTGGCGTGAGCGGCGTGCGGGCCGGTGCGTGATCGTGGCAAACACCGCTTCGGGGGTGTGCCGATTCAGGGCGTAGCGATCCGGCGCCTGGTTGGTGCCGTTGTCGTGGCACGACGCGCACCGGGCGGTGAAGGCGAAGATGCCGGCGTTGGTGCCTTGCGGATGCTGCAGGTCGCCAGTCGTGAGGGAAGGGGCCTGCGTGAGGACGCGCGCCGCGGCCATCAGCCACACCCCCACGGCGATGACAAATGAAGACGATGGCAGGCGGCGATATCCGCGCATATGGGCTCTCTTGGCGCGGACGATATCACGGAGATTCCGCGCCGGATCCATCCGATTGCGCACTGGCTGCACGGCTTTCTCGGCATCCGTCGCGACGCTGCCAGTACAATCCGCCGCGTAGAGGAGGCACTCGATCGTGCACAACCGCATTTCGTCGCTCGCGGCCATGCTGATCGTCGCCGTCACGGCGGTGGGCGCACACGCAGGTGGCGCCTCCGGGTGACTGGCCGGTCTACGGCGGCGATGCCGGCGGCCGCAAGTACTCGACGCTCACCGCCATCACGCCGGCCAACGTGGCGTCGTTGCGTAAGGCGTGGGAGTGGAAGACCGGCGAGCAGCCCAACAAGGCGCTCGGCACCTTCCCCGGCGCGTTCCAGACCACGCCGCTGATGATCGACGGCGTGCTCTACCTGAGCACGCCCTACAACCGCGTCGTGGCGCTCGACGCCGCGACCGGCCGCGAGATCTGGGCCTACGATCCGCGCGCCTACGACGACGGCCAGCCGGCCAGCGGCCAGGGCTTCGTGCACCGCGGCGTGGCCGCCTGGCGCGACCGCGGCCAGCTCCGCATCTTCCTCAACACGCGCTACCGGCTGATCGCGCTCGACGCGAAGACCGGCGCTGCCGGTGACCAGCTTCGGCCGCGGCGGCGCGATCGATCTGTCGGCAGGGCTGATCTGGCCGATCAACAAGAAGCACTACGCCAACACGTCTCCACCGGTGATCTACAAGGACCTCGTGATCCTCGGCAGCGGCGTCGGCGATCGCCTGACCTACAAGAACGACCCGCCGGGCGACGTGCGGGCGTTCGACGCGCGCACCGGCAAGCTCGCCTGGACCTTCCACACCATTCCGCAGCCGGGCGAGTTCGGCAACGAGACGTGGCAGGACGGCTCGTGGAAGTTCACCGGCCACACCAACGTGTGGGCGCCGATGACGCTCGACGCCGAACGCGGGCTGCTCTACATGCCGGTGAGCACGCCGAGCAACGACTACTACGGCGGCCGCCGGCCCGGCTCGAATCTCTACGGCGAGTCGCTCGTGTGCCTCGACGCCGCCACCGGCAAGCGCAAGTGGCACTACCAGCTGGTGCACCACGGCCTGTGGGACTACGACCCGGCCGCGCCGCCCAACCTCGTGACCATTCGCGCCAACGGCCGCCGCGTCGATGCGGTGGTGCAGCTCACCAAGCAGGGCTTCGCGTTCGTCTTCGATCGCGTGACCGGCCGGCCGGTGTGGCCGATCGAAGAGCGGCCCGTGCCGCAGAGCGATGTGCCCGGCGAGCAGAGCTCGCCGACGCAGCCCTTCCCCACCAGGCCCGTGCCGTTCGTGGAGCAAGGCGTGACGCTCGACGACGCGTTCGACCTCACGCCGGAGCTGAAGGCCGCGGCGCAGGCCGAGATGCGGAAGTTCCGGCTCGGCCCGGTCTACACGCCGGGCTCGCTGCAGGGCACGATCACCCGGCCCGGGGTGTGGGGCGGGGCCAACTGGGGCGGCGGGGCGTTCGATCCCGACTCGGGGATGCTCTATCTGAAGACCGTCAACGCGGGCCACATCATCCGCATCGAGAAGCGCGACCCCGACGCGCCCACCACGCGCCCGGGCGAAGTGGATGCCGACTACACGAATCGCGGTCTGCCCGGCTGGTTCATGGACGGGCTGCCGCTCACCAAGCCGCCCTACGCGCGCATCGTGGCGATGAACCTGAACGCCGGCACGATCGCCTGGCGCGAGCCGTTCGGCGACTATCCCGCCGTGCGCCAGCAACTCGAGAAGCTGGGCGTGGCGGCGCCCGCCGCGCTCGGCGCGCAGGGACCCGCCGGGCTCATCGTGACCAAGGGCGGCCTGATCTTCGTGGGCGGCGGCGACCGCGCGTTCCACGCGCTCGACAAGACCACGGGCCGCGAGTTGTGGAGCGCCCCCACGCTCGAGACGACCGGCACGCCCATGACCTACGCCACGGCGACGGGCCGGCAGTTCGTGGTGGTGGCGACCGGACGCGGCACCGAGGCCACGCTCGTGGCCTACAGCCTGCCTTAGAGCAGGGACCGGGGACTAGGGACTAGGGACTGGGGACGAGGGGCCGAGGGGCTACGGCAGCGCGATAGCGCGCGTCGATGGCGTCGAGGTAGCGGCGCGTCTCGCGATACGCCACGGCGCTGCCGTCGCGCACCCGGCTGGCGTGTTGCGGCCCGGCGTTGTAGGCGATGAGCGCGAGCCGCGCGTTGCCGCCGAAGGCGCGCAACAAGGTGCCGAGATAGCTGATCCCGCCGCGCAGGTTCTCGAGCGGCTGCCAGGGATTGACGCCGAGCGATGCCGCGGTGGCGGGCATGAGCTGCATCAGGCCGATGGCGCCGGCCGACGACACCGCGCGCGGGTTGCCGGCCGACTCGGCGGCAATCACCGCGCGCACCAGTTCCGGCGCCACGCCGTGGCGGCGCGCGAGCGCCACGAGTTCGGCGTCGAGGTGCGCCAGCGGCCGCCGCCGCGGCCAGACGGCGGGGCGGGCCGCGCGAGGCCGGGCCGCGAGCGCCGCGGCCCGCTCGGCGGCCGGTTCGCGCCACCGCGCCTCGAGGAACTCCGCCACGGTCGCGCGCGGCTGGCCCGCCATCAACAGCCCGCGGGCCTGGTCGAGGTCGGCGCGCGTCAGGTGTCCGCCGAGCACGTCGGCAATCTCGCGGGCGCTGTAGCCGCTCGAGGCCCATGGCCCAGGCCACGTCGTCGCGCGCCCGCACGCCGCGGTCACACGGCACGCGCGGCCGTGACGGCTCGCCGACAGCGCGCGAACGGCGCGACGTCGGCGGCCTGCACGAGCGCGTCACCGGCGTCGCCAAGAATCGCCGCGGCGACGCGCCAGAAGTCGGCGGCCGGGTCCGGCCGCCAGCACGCGGGCGCGCCGTGGCCGCAGGATCGGCCGGCCGCGCGGTCTCGCGCGTTTCGCGCCGGGCCCGGGCGAATTGCGCCGACAGGCCGGGCAGGCCCTCGGCCGCACAGGTCGGAACGGGCGGCCGCGTCAGGCGCCGCCGCGCCGCCCGGCCCCGGGCCGCCACACGACCAGCGCGTCGCAGCGACGGCGGAGGCACGCGCGGCAGCCGCGACACATCCCGGCCGAGTTGCAAGCGACGTGCCGCGCGCTACCGAGCCGGCGCCGGGTCGTAGACGTGCAGCCGGCGCGCGTCTTTCGGCGCCCGCTCGAATCCCGTGGCGATTTCGAGCCGCCGCGGATCCTCGCGGATGGTGAAGGCCCGCTGCACCGTCATCCGCTCGCCCACCGCCATCTGCATCACGAGCGACGGTCCGTCCCACGACGTCTTGGTCTCGATCGTGCCGTTCGTGAGCTGGTGCTTCTCGGCCTTGCCGTTCACGAGGTAGGTGCGCACCACGCCGTCGGGCTCGGTGACGATCAGCTTCTCGCCCTCCTGGATGAGCGTGAAGCGCGCCGGCAATTCCATCACTTCGGCGAGCAGCGCGCGGCCCGCCTCCATCTGCTCCTTCGACGGACGCTCGCCGCCCGCCGGGCCGCCACGCGCACCGCCGCCGCGCGGGCCGCCGAACACCAGCCGCGGGCCGCCGCCGAAGCCGCCACCGCCGGGTCCACCGCCACCAGGACCGCGACCGCCGCCGCCACCAGGTCCGCGGCCGCCGCGCCCACCCTGGTCGCCACCCGCGGGCATGCCGCCAGGCGGGCTGCTGAGATCGCGGTTCAGCTCCCACACGCCGGACACGTCGATTGGCGCCCGCGCCGACACGGCACCGGCCGTGAAGCAGCGCTACCGCCGCGCTCGCCACGAGCACGGTCACATCGTCGAGGACAGATCGCATCGGTCTACTCCGCTCTGCGCAGGCACACCTGCCAGTGTGCCCCGGCCAGCGGCGATCGATGACGCGCGAGATGTGACAAGACGATGGCAGCAGCGTGGGCGCGGGATCAGGCGTCGCCGTCCTCCACGAACGCCCGCAGCCGGCCGAGCGCCAGGTCCCAATCGCTGCGAGATGCGCTCGAGACACCGCCGCGCCGTCTCGAGGCGACGCGGTTCGAGCGCGTAGATCTGCTCGCGGCCCAGGCGCGTGCAGCGCACCAGATCGGCCTGTTCCAGCGCGCGCAGATGCTTGCTCACCGCCTGCCGCGACACGCCGGCGCCGGCGGTGAGGCGCGCAATCGACGCTGGGCCGCCATCGCACAGCCGCGTGACGAGCGCCAGGCGCGTGGGATCGCCGAGCGCCGCGAACACCGGGCGCCGCGTTGCACCACGGCGGCCTGCGCCGCGCTACGACGCGGCGACATGGCGCTCGATGTTGGCGACCTGAGCCGTCCAGCCGCCCTCGTTCATGCGGAAGGCCTCGGCGCGCCGCGCCAGCGGGATGCGGTCGAAGCCCGACTCCACGATGGTCAACAGCGTCGCAGTCCCGCCGGACGTCGTCGAGCGTGAACTCGACCAGGGTCGTGGGCTCGGCCGAGTAGTCGACGGCGGGGTCGACCGCGTACGGATGCCAGCGGAACGCGAGATGCCGTTCGGCGTCGATCCGCGTCACCTGAATCTCGCACGTCAGGTGCTCGTAACCGGGATGGGTGATGCGTCCGCGCGTGATCGCGCCGGCCACGAAGGGCCCCTCCAGCGCCACGCCGAACCACGCGCCGAACTCGACGGCGTCGCTGATGGCCCGCCACACGCGCGCCCGCGGTGCGCGGAGCACGACGCTTCTCGATGCGATCGGTGTCACTCATGATTACGCAACCTCCAGGTTGCGCAATCTATCAGACGCGCGGGGCACGCGCAACCTTTCAGTTGCGCGATTTCGGTCCGACGCTCCCGGCCGCCCCGGGGCCGTGACTTTCCGAGCACGCGGTCGGCCGTGACGATGCCGTAGCGCGCCAGGCCGGCGCGCGTGTGGGCGGTGGCGTGACCCTCGAGCCACGCCATCGCCTCGTCGAGCCGCGGGTGCGGGCCGCGCGCCACCGTCAGGCCTGCTCGGCCAGCAGCGCGTCGAGCGCCAGGTAGCCGGCCGACATGCCCGTGGTCATGCCGGTGGCGAGCGCGCCGTCGCGGCCGTCCTTCGTGGCATAGCGCACGGTCATGGTCACGGTGGTGACGCCGTCGTGCTCGTCGAACTCGGTGGTCACCCGCGTTTCGCCGCCGGTCCAGTCTTCGTCGAAGAGCTCCACGTGCACGATGCGCGCGCGGCGGCACGACCTCCACGAACTGGCCGCCCATGCCCATCTCGGTGCCGCTCGGCTTGCGCCACACGTAACGGAACCGCCCGCCGGGCCGCAGGTCGATCTCGCACACCGGCATGGTGAAGCCCGGCGGGCCGAGCATCCAGCGCGTCAGCAGCGCCGGCGTGGTGAAGGCCTGGAAGACCAGGTGCCGCGGCGCATTGAACGACGCGCGTGATCCGCGCTTCGGTGTCGGACGGCGTGGTGACGGCAAAGGTGTCGGGCGGATACATCACTGCTCTCCCGCGTGCGCCTTCTGCAGGCGGCGATGTCGATCTTCTTCATCTGCAGCATGGCCTGCATGACGCGGCTGGCCTTGGCCCGGTCCGGGTCGCCCAGCAGCTCGGCCAGCGCCGTCGGGATGACCTGCCAGGACAGGCCGAACCTGTCCTTCAGCCAGCCGCACTGCGACTCGCTGCCGCCGCCTCGCGGAGAGCTTGTCCCAGTAGTAGTCGACCTCTGCCTGGTCTGCGCATCGACGAAGAACGAGATCGGCCTCGGTGAACTTGAACTGCGGCCCGCCGTTGAGCGCCATGAACGCCTGGCCGTGCAGCTCGAAGTTCGATGACGACGCCGTCCCGCCGGGCCGCCGCCCTCGCCGTAGCGGTGACGTGCCGACCTTCGCGTCCTTGAAGACCGACACGTAGAAGTGCGACGGCCTCTTCGGCGTGGTCGTCGAACCACAGGAACGGCGTGATCTTCTGCATGGCTGTCGTCCTCGTCGTTGATGGGCGCCGCCTACCGGCTGCCGGCGTCGGCGCGCTGGGGCGCGCCGCGGGCGTGTCTGTCGGCCTTCATCTCTTCGAGCAGCAGCATCGAGCTGCGCGAAGCTGCCTCCCGAGCGTCTGGCGGTAGGTCTCGAGCCAGGCCGTGGCCTCGACGAGCGGCTGGGTCTCGACCGTCGACCGGCCGGCGCTGCGCGTCGCTTGCCGCGCGAGACGAGGCCGGCGCGCTCCAGCACCTTGAGGTGCTTCGAGATGGCCGGCTGGCTCATGTCGAACGGCGCCGCCAGTTCGGTCGACCGAGGCCTCGCCCGGCGATCAGCCGCGCCAGGATGGCCCGCCGGGTCGGGTCGGCGAGGGCGGCGAAGGTGGCGTCGAGGCGGCCGCCGGCGCCACGTTCATAACCAGTCAGTTGCATAACCTTTTGGTTTTATACAGCGCGGGCCGGGCGTCAAGCCCCGGGGGCCGGCCCGCGAGTGGGCGGGGTGGGGCGGCGGCCGCAAACGAGCGCGGTATACTGCGGCGGTCTCAGGAAACGGAGCATTTCGATGGTATTGGCACTGATCCTCGCGCTGGCCCAAGCCGCCTCGGGCGTCACCGGCGTCGTGAAGGACTCCAACGGGCAGGTCATTGTCGGCGCCACCGTGGCGGTGCGCACGCCGTCCGGCGGCCTGCAACAGACCGTGACCGACGGCGAAGGCCGCTTCCTCATCGCGCAGGCCGCCGGGCGGCGACGCCACGCTGGTGGTGCGCGCGCAGGGCTTCGCCGACGTGCAACAGCCGCTGACGCCCGGCGAGATCGAGGTCGTGCTCGCGCCGGCGTCGGTGCTCGAAACCGTGATGGTGACGCGCCACCCGCACCGAGCAGCGGCTCGGCGACGTGCCCGGCCAGCGTCAACGTCGTGACCAGCGAGAACATCAAGGCCTCGCCGGCGGTGGTCGCCGACGACGTGCTGCGCCAGGTGCCGACCTTCAGCCTGTTCCGCCGCACCAGCAGCCTGGCGCGCAGCCCACCACGCAGGGCGTGTCGCTGCGCGGCATCGGCCCGAGCGGCCAGAGCCGCACGCTCGTCCTGCTCGACGGCGTGCCGTTCAACGATCCGTTCGGCGGCTGGGTCTACTGGACGCGCGTGCCGCTCGTCAGCGTCGACCGGATCGAGATCACCGAAGGCACGGCCTCGAGCCTGTACGGCAACTACGCGATGGGCGGCGTCATCAACATCGTCACCAGCCGGCCCACGCGCGCGCACGCTGGAGCTGCAGACGCAGTACGGCAACCGCAGCAGCCCGAAGGTCGACTTCTTCGCCAGCGACCGGTGGAACAAGGTGGGCGTGGCCGTCGAAGGCAGCGCCTTCAACACCGACGGATTCCCCATCGTGGCGCCGCGCGAGCGCGGGCCGATCGACAACAACGCCGACGTCGACTATCGCAACCTCACCGCCAAGGTCGAGTTCGACGCCGCCGACCGCGCTGCACACCTTCCTGCGGGTCGGCTATTTCACCGAGAACCGCACCAACGCCAAGGTCGGCGAGGTCAACGACACCGGTGGACGACCGTGCAGCGGCGGCGTCCGGCGCGCTGCCGGACGACAGCGACCTGCAGGCGCGCGTCTTCGTCGACCGGCAGCGGTCGCACTTCAACTTCCTGGCCGTCACCAACGCGGCCACGACGCGCAACATCGTCCGCCTGGCCACCGATCAGACGCGTGCCGACCAACGGCGTCGGCGGCATGGTGCAGTGGACCAAGGTGCTCGGCAGCACGCAGGTGCTCAGCGCCGGCACCGACTGGCGCTGGGTCGACGGCGACAGCCAGGAAGACGCGTACGTGGCGGCCGTGCCCACCGTCATCACCGGCGTGACGCAGCGCGGCGACGCTGTCGGTGCAGCGCATCTCGGGCGGCACGCAGCAGAGCCTGGGCGCGTTCGTGCCGGACATCTTCACGCCCGACGCCGAAGCTGGTGCGTCACGCTCAGCGCGCGCGTCGATCACTGGCGCAACTACGACGGCCACAACCTCGAGACGACGGTGGCCACGGGCCTGCCGACGGCCAACAACGGCCGACGCTGCCCGACCGAACCGACACGGTCGTCAGCCCGCGCGTGGCGGCGCTCTACCACTTCACGGATCGCGTGACCGTCTGGGGCGCGGCGAACTCGGGCTTCCGCGCGCCGACGCTCACCGAGCTGTACCGCCAGTTCTCGGTGGGCGCCGTCACGACGCGTCCGAACGACCAGCTCGGGCCGGAGCGCCTGGTCGGCGGCGAAGCTGGGCATCAACGTCGCGCCGGCGCGAACCTCACGGCGCGGGTGACGTGGTTCGACAACCGCGTGAAGAATCCGGTCTCGAACGTCACGCTGATCGCCGACGCTGGCGCAGAAGCAGAACCTCGGCCAGACGCGCATCCGGGGCGTGCAGACCGACGTCGAGTACCGCTCGGCGCGTCCTGGCGGGTGGCCGGCGCCTATCTCTACAACCAGGCCAAGGTCACCGACGGCGGCGTGGCCAACGCCGGGCTCGTCGGCAAGTACCTGCCGCAGGTGCCGAAGCACCGCGGCTCGGTGCAGGTGTCGTACGCGAATCCCGAAGGTCGCCACGCGTCGCGCTCGGCGTGCAGTTCGCAGGGCGCGCAGTTCAACGACGACCAGAACGTCAACTTCATCCCGGCGGCCACGCTCACCGAGGCCGGCTACGACGCCGACACGCCGCCGGCTGCCGGGTTATACCGTCGTCGATCTCGTCGCTCGCGCGACCTCGGCCGCGGCTCGAGGTCTTCGTCGGCGTGCAGAACCTGTTCGACCAGGTCTACTTCGTGCAGACGAATCCCGTCGACGATCGGCACGCCGCGCCTGGTCAACGGCGGCGTGCGCGTGCGCTTCGCGGGCGGTAGCGCGCCGGCGAGAGCCGCGGCGGTGCCCTACCGGGGCCGCCGCCCGCCAGCACCGCGTTGAAGATCACCCGGAACGTGCCGAAGGGCTGGCCGCGCCACTGCGGCCGGAAGCCGAGCAGGACGACGTGGCCCGCGTCGTGCTGCACGTCGAGCGCCGCGGCCTTGCCGTTCAGGTACTTCTCGCCGATCAGTAGCCGGAGAGCAGCGGCGAGCCGGCCGTCCTGATAGCGCGCCAGCACCGTGCCCGTGAAGCCGTCGAGCGGTCTCGAACACCGGGCTGCCGTCGACGAACACCGCCGCGCGCTCCGGCATGCCGGCCATCACCGGCTGCGCCGGTCGTCGACCTCGACTTCGAGGATCGATCCGCCGGCGAAGAACTCCTCCGGCTTCGACGCCGGCCACGACGTTCTTCACCGGCAGCTTGAGCTGCTCGATGGCGAACAGGCTGCCGCGGTTGAAGCACACGAGCGTGCCGCCGCCGCGCACGAACGCGTCGAGCGCGCGCACGCCGTCGGCGCCGATGCCGCCGGTCGAACTGCGCGGCGGCACCGCGCCCGCGCCGCGTAGCCGTCGCATCGAGCGACCGCGCGCTTCGTCGGCGAGGATGAGCGACGTCGACGCGATCGGCGAGCGCGACGGCGCCGTGAAGTCGGCGGGCGTGAGCGTCGACGTACTCGAAGCCGTACTGCTCGAGCACCCAGCGCGTCCAGCCTTCGTCCATGCTGCCGTCCACGGCTGATAGAGGCCGATGCGCGGCTTCTTCACGGCGACGCCGCGCGGCGCGGCCGCGCGCTCGGCCTGCAGCGCGAGCGACGTCGACCAGCTCGGCTGAGCGCCGCGTCGGTCGACGCCGGTGATGACGTAGCGCGCGCGCCTGTCGCCGGCCGCGACGAACTGCACCGCGCCGCCCGCCTTCCAGGCGCGGTTGATGGCGCGGAACGCGTTGTTCTGCGCCGGATCGACGACGCAGCGCCGGGCCCGGTGCCGGTGACCTTGCCGGCCGGCGGCACGATGGCCGCGGCCGCGGGATTCGGTGTCGAAGCCGACGCCCGGCACGCTGTCGAACGGCGCCGCGTCGGCCGTCGCCGCGTGTCGTACGGCGTCGGCGCCACCTTCGAACGACGGCGCGCGGCCGAGCGCTTCATCTTCGCGCGCACGTCGGCGGCGAGCGGCGTCGTCGCGGCGACGACCTGCACGCCCATCTGCAGCGGCAGCGTCCAGCCGGCCGCGTCGTACGGGCGCTCGGGCGGACCGCCGGGATACTCGCGCAGGTCGGGATACTTCTGCACGTCGAGCACTTCGCGCGCCATCGCGGCGAACTCCTGATCCGATCGGGATCACCCACGTGCCGGCCGGATACGTCACGCCGTCGATCGTCGCCGGCGCGGTGAGCTGCGACACGCGCACGCCGCCGAACGCGAGGCGGCGCAGCAGCTCGACCGCCGCCACCGGATCGCGCTGCTCCTGCGGAACGACGTAGGCGAACGGCGGCTCCGTTGCGGCCGCGCGCGATCTGATCGCGGCCCGCCTGGTAGCGGTTGAGCAGCAGCGAGTCCTTGTACCTCGCCGCGTACTCGAGCACCGACGAGCGACGCCGTCTCCATGTAGTCCACCGCGTCGCGCAGCCGCCACCAGCCGCCGGTCCACGGGCTCGAGTAGAGGCTCTGCGGCCGCAGGTCGCGCATGTTCGGCCGGGAAGTCCTTCGATCGTGTAGATCGTGCGGCGTGGCGTACTGATAGAGCGCCGTCTCGGTCCAGAACGCCGCGATGTTCTTGAAGCATCGGCGTGTAGTCGATGTAGCCCGGGATACCACGCGTCGAAGCCGGTGCCCATGTGCGTCGCGCCGACCTGGCCGCGCTCCTCGAGCCCCTTCGCGATGGCCATGCCGATCATGTTCACCTCGCGCGACATCAGGTACGGCGCGCGCGAGCGCGATCGGCTCGGAGAACGGCGGCAGCCAGATGCGCGTCGGGAAACGGCGCCGTCTGGTGGTGCACGTAGATGATCTGCGGCTCCCACTGGCGCCACGCGTGCTCCATCACGCGCGACTCGATCATGTTGAGCATGTAGCCGTCGCGGTTGTTGTCGTGGCCGACGTACTCCTGGTACAGCTTCGGCAGCGGCGCCACTTCGTACGGCGTGCCGACGTTCTCCGCGATACCACTCGGCCACCATCTGCTGGCCGTCGGGATTGATCGTCGGCCACAGCATGAGCACGACGTTGTCGAGGATCGCCTTCGTGTCGGGCTCGTCGGCGCGGCTCAGCAGGTCGTAGGCGAGCTGCGGCGTGTGCTGCGGCGCCGGCCACTTCGGTCGCGTGCAGGCCGCCGTCGATGTGCACGAACGCCTTGCCCTCGCGCGCCAGCGCCGCGCGCCTCGGCGTCGGTCAGGCCGTCGGGATGCGCCAGCCGCCGCGCGATCTCGCGTAGCCGGTCGATCTTCGCCAGGTTCTCGGGCGACGAGATCGAGCGCGAGTAGTACGTCGCGCCCCTGCGTGCGTCTTGCCCGGCCTCCACCAGCTTCATGCGATCGCTGGCCGCGGCGAGCTTCTGGAAGTAGCCGACGACCTCGTCGTAGGTCGCGAGCTTGTAGTCGGCGCCGGGCTGGAAGCCGAGCACCGATTCGGGCGTGGGCAGCGGCGGCGGGCTGGGTGTTCACGGTGGCCGAAGCCAGGGCGACTGCCGCCAGCAGGAGCAGCAGCATTCGCGGCGCGCGTCTACGCATCATGCGTAGCGTTATAGCACGCAGGTCGTGCGCGCTCGCGTGCCGACCCGGGCCGGACCACGCGGGCACGGCCCGCGGTGCTACGATGCGGCCATGAGCGAACGAGTCGTCGTGCACCTGCCGCCCATGCCCCAGCCGAAGGATCTTCGCGCTCGACGCCAAGACGCCGTCCGACAGCCCGGCCGCCGAACGCTATGCCCGCGCCCTCGAGGTGTGGGAGCGGGTCGTGAACGACATCGCCAAGCGCATCGGCAAGAAGCGCTGAGCGCGACTCAGCTCGACCACGACCAGCGTCTCGCCGATCTCGCGCAGCCCGAGGCGACCGCGCTCGGCGTGGAGCATCTGCTCGGCGCGGGCGATTGGCTCGTCCACCGGCTCGCGGCTCAGGCTGAACGACCGGTGGTGCACCGGCACGAACAGCCGCGCGCCAGCGGCATCGGCCATGGTCACGGCCTGCTCCGGGCGTGCAGTGGTTGGCGATCCACGGGTCGTAGGCGCCAATCGGCATGACCGCGGCCTCGAAGGGACCGAAGCGGCGGTGGTCGCGCGAAGGCACTGGTCGACGGCGGTGTCGCCGCCAATGAGCAGACGGCGCCCCTCGCGCTCGACGATGAAGCCGCCGTAGCCGCGATGCGTGTCGCGCTGGATCCGCGCGCCCCAGTGCTTCACCTCGATGGCGCGCACCACCGCGTCGCCACGCGGCGTGGTCACCCGCGACCGTCTCGTTCCAGCGCAGCTCGTGCACCGCCGAATAGCCACGCCGCGGCAGCAGGTCGGACGTGGCCGCGGCCATCACTGCCACCGGCCGGCCGCGGATGGCGGCGAGCGACGGCGTGTCGAGATGGTCGAAGTGCGCGTGCGACACGAGCACGAGATCGATCTCGGGCAGCGCGTCCGGCGCGAGGGCGCACTGCACCAGCCGCAGCGGCCCGAGGCTGCCGATGCCGAGGTCCACGCCGATCCGGGGGAACAGCACCGGGTCGGTCAGGATCCGCACGCCGTAGAAGTTGATGAGCACGGTGGCGTGCCCGAGCCACGCCATCGTGACGGCGTTGTCGTCCGCCAGCCGCCGGCGTGGGCGTGTGCGGCGCCTTGGGCACGTCGTGGCCGACCTCGGCCATGCGCGCGCGCAGGAACCGCGCGCTCCAGGAGTCGGACACGCTGGTCCACGCGGCACCGGCACCGGCCAGCACCCCGGTGGCGAGCAGCCCCCGTCGGTTGAAGCGCTTCATGCCTCTTGAGACTCACCCCGGCGTCGAATGTTCCCAGCGGCTCATCCAGCCTGGCCTCGCCGCCTCGACCAGAGCTCCCGTGAGGCGGCTCTCGCCGTCAGCAGGACACGCAGCGGTGATGGTTCACGGCGCCGAGCTTCTCGAGCAGCGCCAATGCCTCCGGCCAGGGCTGGATGCGCTGCACCGGGCCGTTGGCCATGTCGGCCGTGCTCTTGCCCTCGCGATTGATCACCGTGGCGTCGGCGCCCCGCGCCATCAGGTAGTTGATCATCTCGATGTCGCCACGGGCCGCGGCGTTGTGCAGCGCCGTGTTGCCTTCGTGGTCGGCGGCGTTCACGTCGGCCCCGAGCTCCTCCACGAGATAGCGCACCGCCGCCATCATCCCGGTGGGCGCGTAGTGGTGCGTGTTGGCGGCGAAGCCTTCGCCGTAACCCACGCCTGCCGCCGCCACCAGCGGGGGCACGCCCGGACCGCCCGTGGGGATTGCCGGCCGGCCCGAGACGTCGGAATACTCGCGCACGCCCGTCGTCGGTCGGCGGCCGGCTCAGGCCCTTGGACGTCGCGATGTTCGGATCGGCGCCCCGGGCCACGAGCAGCTTCATCGCCTCGAGGTCGCTGGCGTAGGCGGCGCGCCAGAAGGGCGTGGAGCCGGTTTCGTCCACGCCCGAGAGCCCGCCCGAATACCACACCCGCGTCGCCAGCCGCGCGTTGGGGTCGGCGCCGTGGTCGAGCAGCACCGTGAGCATCTGCAGATAGGTCAGCGTCTGCTCGCGGTGGGCCTGCAGGCGGGGCCGGCCCGCCCGCGCCGTCCATTGCAGGTTCAGCACCGCGTAGAGGGGCGCCACGCCGTTGAGCGCGGCCTGGTTCGGATTGGCGCCCTTCTCGAGCAGCACCTTCGCCAGGTCGTAGTGACCGTTGATGGCGGCCATCAGCAGCGGCGTCGTGAGGTCGCCGCTCCTTCGCCTGGTTCACGTCGACGCCGGCGTCGAGCAGTGCCCGCGCGGTTTCGATGTGGCCCTGCCGGGCGGCAAACAGCAGCGGCGTCATGCCGCCCTGCGTGCGCACCAGTTCGTTGCCCGAGAAGTCGCGGTCCACGCCGGGGATGCGGGTTCTGGGCTCGGTCGGCGCGCCCATCGGGCCGCCGCCGCGCGCCGCCGCTCCGGCCGCCGCCGCCCTCGACGGAGCCGGCGTCCTGCCCCGGTGCCTTGGGCTGCGTGGGGTTGCCGAACAGCACCCCGGCGAACTTGCTGCGGTCGATGACCCGAAGATCGAGCGCGTCAGACCCGACATCGAGCGGGATCCCCTCGGCGTGCGAACGCCCGAATCACGTCGGCCCGATTGGCCGCGGCGGCAAACATCGCCGCCGTGAGGCCGCGCGTGGCCTCGCGCGCGCCGGCATCGACCTTGCGATCGAGCAGCAGTTCCACCGAGCGGGTGTCGCCCGACTGGGCGGCGAACATCAGCGCCGTGGTGCCGTTGTCGGTGGCCGCCGACGCCACCGCCCCACTGCCGAGCAGTAGCTCGAGCACCGCGCCGTGTCCTTGCTTGGCCGCGAGCAACAGGGGCGTGTAGCCGCCGACGCGGGTGGACGGATTGGGATTGGCGCCGGCATGCAACAGCAACGTGGCCAGTTCGGTCGAGCCGTTCATGGCCGCCCAGTGCAACGCCGTCATGCCGTCGCCGTGCGGCGCGTTCACGTCGGCGCCGGTCGCAGTGAGGGCGCGAGCGCCGGCGACGTCGCCGCGCATCGCCGCATCGGCCAGGGCACTGCGACCAGCCGGAGCGGCCGGCGGTGTTAGCCGGTCGGGCGCCGACGGCGACATGCCGTCCTCGGGCGCGGCGGCCATCACGGGCGTCAACAGGACGGTGGCCAGCAGGGCGGCACTCGCGCCAGCCCGGCTGAGGCGCGATCGGTCGAGACGCAGGCCCATCATGGCCTACGCCCGGGCGGCGGTCGTCGCCGCGCTCGACAGGTCCAGCGCAGCCGTGCTGTCGCCGAAGGCGGCCAGGTCGTCGAAGCCCAGTGCGTGCATGGCCGTGAGCATCGCGTTGGCCATGGGGGTGCCGTCGGGGGTTGCCACGTGCACGCCGCCCTTCAGCCGGCCACCCGCGTGGCCGGCAAAGAAGAGCGGGCAGCGCTTGTGGTTGTGGACGTGCGAATCCCCCATCGGCGAGCCGTAGATGACCAGGGAGTTGTCGAGCAGCGTGCCCTCGCCGTCGGGCGTGTTCTTCAGCTTCTCCAGCAGGTACGGCACCATGCCGACGTGGTAGGTGTTGAGCTTCGCGAACTCGAGGATGGTGGCTTCCTTCTCGCCGTGGTGTGAGGTGGAATGGAAGGCGCCGCCGAAACCGCTTTCGGCATAGGTGCGATTCGAGGCGTCGCGACCGAGCTTGAACGCGAAGACGCGCGTCGTGTCCGAGGCAAACGCCAGGGCCTGCAGGTCGAACATGAGCTTCACGTGTTCAGAGAACGAATCGGGCACGCCAATCGGCGCGCCCGGCAGGTCTCGCGTCTCGCCGCTGCTGTTCGAGGCCTCGACGCGCTGGATGCGGCGTTCCACCTCGCGCACCTCGGTGAGGTAGCTGTCGAGACGGGCCCGATCGGCGGCGCCGAGGTCGCGCTTCAACTGGCCCACCGCGGTGCCCAGCCAGTCGAGCAGGCTCTTGTCCTCGAGCCGGCGCTGACGGCGCTCGCCGGCCGTGGCGCCGGCGCCGAAGAGCGAGTCGAAGACCACGCGCGGGTCGCGTACCATCGGCAGGGGCTGCGTGGGCGACGCCCAGCTGATCGAATCGGTATACGTGCAGGAATAGCCGTAGGAGCAGCCACCCGACTGGTCGACGTTCTCGATGCACAGCTGCATCGACGGAATGGGCGTGTCCTGCCCGAAGCGCTGGGCGTAGAGCTGATCGAGCGACGTGCCGACGTTCACATCCGAGCCCTGCGTCTGCTTGGGATGCATCTGCGTGAGGAACACGGCGCTCGACCGGAAGTGGTCACCGCCAATCTCGGGCAGGGTGAAGGCCTCGGCATTCCGCACGTCGGTGTTGCTCACGATGGTGAGGTGCTCACGGAACGGCTCGAGCGTCTTCAGGCTGGTGGGGCCCAGGTCGAAGCCGCGGCCCGTGGCGGCCGGTGCCCACAGGTGCTGGGCAATGCCGTACTGCGTGCTTCCGGCCGAGCCATGCACCATCTCGATGGCCACCAGGCGCACCTTGCGCGCTCGAGCCGCGGCGCTCTGCGCCATCACGCTGGCCGGATGCATGGCATCGAGCAGCGGGAGCGCCAGGGTGGCGCCCAGGCCCTTCAGCATGGTGCGGCGTGGAAGATGTGTGCCCGTGATGAACATGCCCGCTCCTTGAAGTAGTCGCCCGTGGTCGTCGCTCGTCCGCCGTGAACCCGCTACCGCACGCCGTCGACGCTCGTCGACGGCCGCGGCCGCTCCGGTTCGCTCATCCGGAAGGCTTGGCTACGCACCACGCCCAGCACGTAGGCCGACAGGCGATGGTCGGATCGGGCCGCCTCGTTCACGATGGCCCGAACCGCCGGCATGTCGGTGTATTCCAGACGCCGTCCTAGCGCGTAGGTCATGAGCCGCTCGGTGAAGCTGCGGAGCACCACGTCGGAGTGCGCCAGCAGCGCCGCCTGCAGGCCCAGCGGTCCCTCCATCCTGGTGCCGTCGTAGAGCGTGCCAGCCGAGTCGACCGGCACCTCGTTGTCGCGCGTGCGCCACGCCCCCGTCACGTCGAAGTTGTCGAGCGCCAGCCCCAGTGGATCGATCACCTTGTGGCACGACGTGCACGCCGGGTTCTTGCGATGTTCTTCCATGCGCTGCCGCGTCGACAGCCGCTTGCCGGCGGCGTTCGAGGTTACCGATTCGTCGAGTGCCGGCACATCGGGGGGGGCGGCGGGGGCGGCGTGCCGAACAGCACCTCCAGCACCCATTTGCCACGCAGCACCGGCGAAGTGCGGTTGGCGACGGAGGTGAGCGTGAGGATGCTGGCCTGGCCGAGCAACCCGCGGCGATAGGGCGGCAGCGTGACCCGCGTGAAGCCGGCGCCGTTGACGTGCTGGATGCCGTAGTGCCGGGCCAGGCGCTCGTTGACGAAGCTGTAGTCGGCCTTCAAGAGATCGAGCACGCTGCGATCGTCGCGCACGATGCTCTCGAAGAAGAGCTCGGTCTCGGTGCGCATCGCATCGCGCAGGGTTTCGTCGAACAGCGGGTATTCGGTGAACTCCGGGTGCAGCGTGTCGAGATCCTGCAGGCGCAGCCACTGGCTGGCGAACCGCGTCGACAGCGAGCCGGCGCGTGCATCCGCCAGCAGGCGTCGCACGGCAGCGTCGAGGCCGGCGGCCGTGCGCAACTTCCCCGCGTCAGCCGCGGCCACGAGGCCCGCATCCGGACCGGTGCCCCACAGGAAGAACGAGAGCCGCGACGCGAGGTCGATGTCGGCAACACGCGTGGCCGACGCCGCGTGTGCCGGCCCGCGTTCGAGACGGAAGACGAACAGCGGGCTGACGAGCACCGACTGCAGGGCCATGCGCACGCCGTCTTCGAAGTCGCCGGTGCGGCGGCCCTCGGTGTAGAAGCGCATCGCGTCGGCCATGGCCTGGGGCGTGCTCTTGCCGCGGTAGGCGCGCGAGGTGAGGTCGCGCACGATCGCCGCCGCGCAGCCCTCTTCCTCGACCGGCGCCGTCGGCCGGCACGAGAAGATGCGGCGGCGGCTCACCGTATCCGACACGCCCGTGACGGCCGTGGGACCGACGATGGTGAGGTCGCGCATGTGCGGCAAGGTGGTCGTGCCGTAGCCGTCACCGCCTTCCGCGGTGTTGGCGATCGGCGCGAGCAGGTCGTCGACGGGACCGTCGAGGCGCTGCACGAAGGCGGCCGAGATCCGCTGCGGGCCGGCCCGCACGAAGATCGGCGGCGTGCGCAGCTCCATGCCGTTCTGGCCCTTGTTCTGTCCGAAGTCGGTTTCGGTCATGGCCGGGCTCACGTCGAGCAGCGCCACGCGCTCGCCGTTCACGGACACGTCGACCTGTTCCTTGAACCCCATCGAGAGCAGCGGCGTGCGGCCGAACAGACCGCCCAGCGCGGCGTAGACCATCGACGTCTTGATGACGTATTCGCCGTCGGCCGGAAAGACGTGCACGAGCGAGAGGCCGCCGCGCGTGCCGATGGGCGTGCCTTCCGCGTGCGTCATCTGCGAGCGGCTGTGCTCGATCTTGAACGTGGCCGACGTGGCGCTCGCCTGCTTGTCGCCCACCGCCATGCGGCTGATCTGGCTGGCGGCGCGCAGGTAGCCCTGCATCAATTGCGGCGAGAAGTTCTGCACGTCGGACACGTTGTCGAAACCCGCGCTGATGGTGTCGGGCGGCAGGTAGGCGCTGACGTCGACGTCGAGGCCGGTGAGGTCGCGCACCGCCGCGGTGTACTCGGCGCGATTGAGGCGCTGGAACGGACGCCATCCCGGCCGCGGTGTGGCGGCGGCCGCCGTGTCCATCACCGACTCGAGCGCCCTCACCATCGACTGGAGCAGGGCGGGCTCGGGCCGCGGGGCGCCGGCCGGCGGCATCATCCCCGCGCGCAGGCGCGTGATCATCTTCTCGGTGAGCTCGCCGTGTTCCACGGCCTTGGCCGCATCGAAGGCGGCCAGCGAGATGCCGCCGGCCTTGGCGCGCGCGCTATGACAGGTGGCGCAGTAGCGGCCGACGAGCGCGTTCTGCGCCTCGACGGACATGCCGGCCGCATGACTCACGGCCGGCGCCGGCGTCGCTGCGGCGCCCGACGAGGACGCTGGACGCACCTGGCCCGATCGCGCCGAGAGCGCCACACCGCACACGAGCACCGTCGCGAACACGACTCCGGTTCCGCGCATACGTTGAGACCCTACGGGCCCCACGACCCCCTGTCAAGCGGTTCCAGCGCATGGTCAGGGTCGAGCTGGCGCACCATCGCCCTACTGGGCGAAGGCAGACGCAATTCGCCACGCCAGTGAGGGCGTGTCCGCGTGCGCGATATTCGAGGTGACGGCGACGACCACGCCGCTGCTGTGCTCCACCAGGAGCGTCATCACCGTGCCGCCGGCCAGCTCGCCGTTGACGCTGCCGGGATTCGCTGCCAGCCCGACGCGCACGAGATCGGACGGCGTGGAAGAGAACGACATCCCGTTCGCGCAACAGGCCAGGTCGCGCATCGCCATCAGCCGCCGTCCACGCCGGGGATGGTCATCGGTCCTCGGAACGTAGAAGGTCGCCCGATCGCCCGGCAGCGGGTATCCCGCAGGCATGAGACCGAGCGGCTGCCAGAGGACGTGGCGCAGGAGCGCGAGGGGCGGAAAGTCCTCTCCCTCCTCGCCGATCGCTTCAGGACTCCATGCCGCCGCCGAGTCTGCGCCGGTGTGGGTCAGCCCGAGCGGGGCAACCGCGGCAGCGACCACGGACGCCGCCGTGCCGATGTTGAAGCGCGTGTGCGGCGTGACGGGCGCTTGCGTGACGGCGTCTCGCCATCCGAACCCTTCGGCCCAGACAATGGCGCCGCCGGCGCCGACCGCCACGGACACCCCGGGCAGGTTCTGCTCCGCGACGGCCGCCCGCACCAGCTCCCGCGCGCGCGCGACCGCCGCCGCATGCTGCGGTGACGGCGCCGCGTCGACGGCCGATGGCACTTCCTGCCCCTGCGGGAAGAGAGGCGCCGTGACCACCACCCCATGGGTCAGCAGTGCCGCCAACGCGGCAAGGACAACGCCGACGGCAAGCGCGGTGCGGGCCGCCCACGTCGGCAGCCGGTTGCGCGCGGCCCTCACGCCAAGCACGACGCCGGCCACCATCAGCAGCAGGCCGATGCCCCCCCCGGCGCCCGGCGCGTCGTCGGCTTCGGCCACATAGATGCCCATGGCCGCGATGGACAGGCCGAGAGCGATTAGGGTGAACGCTTCCAAGCGGCGCATCACAGCGGTGGTCATGGCCGCAGTGTGACCGAGGCTCGGCCGCGGAGTCCTCACCAGGCCGTGAGCGACCGGTGAGCCTTGCGTGAGGTCGCGCCCGGGTTGAGCTGAGGCGCGTAATAACGACGTCGGCGTAGTGAATTGCGACGCTCGCCTACCCGTCTATTCGGCCGCCGGCACAATCCTCAGGTTCGTTGGGGCGGTCGGAAGCGTCGTGCTGCTGCTGCCGCCAAGGGTCAGCTCGTAGTAGCCCCGCACCCACCAGTTGCCCTTGCGAGGCGGATTGACGCGGTACATCGGGAGGTAGGTCGTCGTGCGCCGCCCGCCGTCGAAGCTCGCCTGGGCCGTGACCAGCATCTGCTGCAGTCGAATCTCAGTAGCCGCCGTGGGCCGTCCGAGTGCTCGTTTGGCGTCGATGGCCGCCTTCAGAAGGCCCGCCACGTCGAGGGCGTGGTCCATGTTGCCAGCGTCGTAGCCCGCGTCGCCGATGAGGTCGCCCGTCAGATAGCGCGGAAACACCAAGCCGGCGTACTCGCTGCCGATGATCGAGGCGT
Organism: uncultured Acidobacteriota bacterium; assembly: GCA_963814395.1. Taxonomy (GTDB): domain Bacteria; phylum Acidobacteriota; class Vicinamibacteria; order Vicinamibacterales; family UBA2999; genus CADEFD01. The sequence goes on along the minus strand of CAWFCS010000003.1, from coordinate 17,861 downwards.
CGTAGAAGGCGTTCGTCTCCATCCAGTCGGCATACCGCGACAACTGTTCGTTGACCTGGTTTCCGCCCACCCTGCGCGCGGCCTGGAAATACAGCGCTGCCATCCACGGCGAAGCCGTCAGACTCTGTGGGGTCGTGCCGCCAGGACCTCCGCCCTCGTGCTGCGTGTAGGTCACCTGGGGCACGCCGTTGATGCCGGCGGCGTCCCAGTGGTTCAACAGCGCGTTGATTCGGGCGGTCCCATCGCCGGTGAGTTCCCGCCAGGAAACGGCCGCTTCCAGGGCGAAGGCCATCTCGCGTTCGGTCCAGAACGCCGTTCCACGATTGAACGTGTCGGGCCACTCGCGCTGCCAGGCGTCCCTGATCCGTTGCGCCACGGGACGGAATTGGGCGTCGCCGGTCATGCGTTCGTAGAGCAGAAAGGGCGTGACGTAGCTGTATTTCGTGTCCCCTGCTCCCTTCGGCGTGAAGACCCCCTGGGCGTCGATCCGCTGGCGATACCACGCGAAGTCGCTGAGGAACTGCGTGCGCCAGCGCGCGTTGCCGGTGAGCTGGTAGAGGCGATGACCGACGGTGACCCGGTCGAACAGCCAGGGTTCAGAGGTGGTTTCGGTGTAGTCCCAGAAGCCGTACGACGACGTGAAGCGGCTGTCAACGGCGTGCCCGCCGTAGTTCCAGTTCCGCGCCCATGTCTCGGCGTAGTTCAACAGACTGGGAAGTAAGGCACTTGGCACCTGCGCCGCCAGCTTCTCCCCAGACCCGAAGGCGAGCAGAAGTACCGAGCGCCGTTCCTGCGAATCGAGCCGATAGGCCCTGTATGTTCACGCTATCTCCTCCAGAGCCGGCGCCCGCCTTCGCGGGCAATCTGCGTCCAAAACGCAGTCGACGTCACCCAACTCCTCGCAAGACTCACGCCAACCGTCCTGGGTGCGCTTCTGCACCGCCTGTGGATACGGCTGGACCCCTGCGCGCTCACGGGAGTAACGGTCTTGTAAGTCTGGCGCCATTTTAGAGGCAACTCAGCTGTTGCAGTGAGCCAAGGCCCGGCAGTGACGTCAGGTTCTGAATGGCACGCCCTGCTTCTGCAGATACGCCTTGGCGATCGTGGCCGTCTCCAACGCCGACATCGGCATGGTCCGGCCGCCGTCCAACTCGACCATGATCATGCCAGCCATGGCCCGGCCCTCCAGCAGCGTGAGGACGGTCGCGAGATCGACCTTCCCCTGGCCTAGCGGGCAATACCCCGAGAAGGCCTCACCGCCAACCCAACCCTTCAGATGCACGTGGTGGATGGCCGGCAGGAAGTCCTTGACCACCTGCACCGGATCGGAGCCGCCCTTCTGGAGCTGGCCAATGTCCGGGCCGAACTTCAGGTAGCGGGTATCCACAGCTTCCATCACGGCATGAGACGAACTTCGAGCGATCCACGCCATTCGGCCCAAAGACGATCACCTGCCCGCCGCGCTTCTTCACCACCTTGGCCGACGCGATGAGACGCTCGAGCGATGGCTTTCGCTGCGCGGGATCGGTGAGGTTGGGGCCACCGTAACTGGCGATCAGCGGCAGTTTGTAATTCTCGATGAAACGAGCCCGGGATCTCCGGCCGGCACCGGCGCGCGGCCACCGCCAGGACCAGCGGGGTTGCCTCGCGGCCAGGTAATCCCGGTGTGCCCGATACGCAGGTTCTTTCGGCCTCGAGCCCAGGCTGGCAATGCGGACGCAGCAACGGCCAAGGCCACAGCAGGTGCAAAGGCGCGACGGTCTACGCTCATGGCATGCCCTCGTGATCCATGTGTCGATTCAATCGCCGGGCCCGCACGACTCGCCCAGGGTGCCCCCCTCACTGACGGGGGCGCGCCGAACGTCTAGGTGGACGTGCGCTTGACGCTTTCAGCTCGCGGCCCCTTGGGTCCCTCTGGGCCGAGCTCGAACTCCACGCTGTCACCTTCGCGCAACATCTCGATACCCTCGCCGTAGATGGCGCTCTGGTGAAAGAAATACTGCGAACCGTCCGAACCCTTGATGAAACCGAAGCCTTTGTCAGCGCGCAATGTCTTGATCACACCGGTCATGCAATCCCCTCCTTCTCGGGGAACTGTGTCGTCTGGATTGAGTCCTGCTTGTTCCTTGGCGGAGCCGGGGAACGGCTCGACGCCGGGCCCGCCTTCGCCGCTGCGCGGCTTCGACGAGGCATCGCGCCGTGGCGCGCCAGACGTCACCAAGCGCAAGGCGGATGGCTCCTCGGGCTGGATTCGAACCAGCAACCCTCCGGTTAACAGCCGGATGCTCTGCCGTTGAGCTACCGAGGAACAGGCAAGTACGTCTGGCCCCAGGCGCGAATGCCGAGGGCCACACGAACGCTTATCGTAAACCGAACCGCGCGCCCCTCGCAAGCGCGCAGGCCCCGCGGGGACGTTTTCCGGTCAGACCGGGTCTTACACTGTACCGATGCCGCTGCTCGTCGCTGACGCCCTGGAAAAGACCTACATGGGCGGCGCCGCCCCAGTCACGGCCCTGCGCGGCGTGTCACTCACCCTGGAGCCCGGCGACTTCGTGGCGCTCATGGGCCCGTCGGGCTGTGGCAAGTCCACGCTGCTGCATCTGTGCGGGGCCATGGACCGCCCGTCGGCCGGGCGCCTGGCCATCGAGGGACGCGACCTCGGCGGCCTCGACGACGACGCCCTCACCCGCTTGCGTCGCGACCGCATCGGCTTCGTCTTCCAGTTCTTCAACCTGCTGCCCACGCTCACGATCGGCGACAACATCGCCCTGCCCTGCCTGCTCGGCGGCATGGCGGTGAACGAGGCCGAAGCGCGCGCAGCGGCACTGGCCGAGCGGGTGGGCATCGGCCATCGGCTCACGCACTATCCGCAGCAGGTGTCGGGCGGCGAGGCACAGCGCGCGGCCATCGCCCGGGCGCTGGTGCATCAGCCCGCGCTGCTCGTGGCCGATGAGCCCACCGGCAATCTCGACTCGGTGAACGGCGCCACGGTGCTGGCGCTGCTGTCCGACCTGAACCGCGACCTCGGCATCACCATCCTGCTCGCCACGCACGCCGTCGACGTGGCGGCCGCGGCCGCGCGCACGCTGCGGATGCGCGACGGACAGCTCGACCAACGGCGCGACGGGGCGGCATGAGCCTGCGGCTCTTCCACCAGTTCATCGTGCGCCGCATGGCGCGCGAGCGCACCCGCACCCTCACCACCATTGCCGGCATCGCGCTCGGCATCGGCGTGGTGATTGCCATCCAGCTCACCAACTCGAGCTCGGTGCGAGGCTTCGAAACGGCGCTCGACACGGTGTCGGGCCGCGCGTCGATCGAGATTCTCGGCACCGGCGGCATCGACGAGACGCTGCTGCCGTCGCTCGGCTGGCTGCGCGAGTTCGGGGCGGTGTCGCCGGTGATCGAAGGCGACATGGCGATCGTGACCGGCGAGGCCACGGGCGCCTCGGGCTTCCGGCCGCGCCGCGCCGAGGCCGTGAAGGTGCTGGGCGTCGACATCCTGCGCGATCGCACCCTGCGCGACTACGCGGTGGGAGCTTACGCCGGCGGCCCCGGGGGCGCCGCTGGCTCCGCGAGCGAGGGCACGGCGCTCACCTCGCAGGCGTTCCTCGCACTGCTCACGAGCCCGCAGAGCATCGTGATCACCGAGAAGCTGGCCCGCCGCCGCGGTTACCAGCTCGGTGACGAGATCCGGCTGCTGGCCGGCGACCGCGTGAACACCTACATCGTGCGGGCGCTGCTCGAAGACAAAGGCCCAGCGCGGGTGATGGACGGCAGCTTCGTGCTGATGGACATTGCCGCCGCGCAGCTCGCCTTCGCGCGCCTGGGCCGCATCGACCGCGTCGATGTGCAGATCGTGCGCGCCCCCACGGCCCTCGATGCCTCGCGTGCGCCTACGAGCGCCGATCTCGACGCCGCTGCCGCCGCCATCGGCGCGCGTCTGCCGGCCGGGCTCACCGCCGCGCGGCCGTCGCGGCGCGGACAACAGGTGGAACGCATGCTGGCCGCGTTCCACATGAACCTGTCGGCGCTCTCGTGGGTGGCGCTCGTGGTGGGCCTGTTCCTGGTCTACAACACCGCCACCGTGTCGGTGCTGGCGCGGCGCGACGAAGTGGGCATGCTGCGGGCGCTCGGCGTCACCCGCCGCCAGGTGCTGGCGCTCTTCCTGGGCGAAGCCGCGCTCATGGGCGTGGCCGGCACGGCGCTCGGGCTCGGCCTCGGTCGCCTGCTGGCCGATGCAGCCGTGGGCGTCACGGGCGCCACGGTGAGCACGCTCTACATCGCCACGGCGGCCGCGCCCCCGGCGCTCGGCTGGGCGCACGTGGCCCTCGCTCTGGCGATTGGCGTGCCGCTCTCGCTGCTGGCCGCCACCGTGCCTGCGCTCGAAGCCAGCCGCGTGCCGCCCACCGCGGCCATTCGCGGCGCCGACGTGCTCGAGACCCGCGTGCGCCTGCGGCCGCGCACCTTCATCGTGCCGCTGCTGGTGCTGGCGGGCGCGTTCGCTTTGGCACAGCTCGGGCCAGTGAACGGCATCCCGCTCTTCGGGTATCTCTCGGCCTTCGTCACGATTATCGGCGCGTCGCTGCTCGTGCCCACGCTGGTCTACGGCATGGCGCGCCTGGTGCGCGCGCCGCTGCGGCGGCTGCTCGGCGTGGAAGGCGTGCTGGCGCACGCGCACCTGTCGTCGGCGATTCCTCGCCTGTCGATCTCGATTGCGGCACTCTCGGTGAGCCTGGCCATGATGGTGGCCGTGGCCGTGATGATCGGCAGCTTCCGCGACACGGTCGTCTACTGGGTGGGCCAGACGCTGCAAGCGGATCTCTTCATCGGCCCCGGCGTGCAACCCACGACCGGCTCGGGGCAGTCGCTCTCGCCCACCGTGGTGGAGGCCGTGCGGGCACATCCGGCCGCCGAACCGCCGTCGACACCTTCCGCAATCTCGACCTCGTCTACCAGGGCAACCTCGTGGTGCTCGGCGCCACGCAGTTCGACGTGGTGCTGTCGCATGGCGCCGCTGCTCTTCAAGACGCCGGCGGATGGCCGCGACGCACTCGCCAGGGCCGTGGGCACGCGATGCGGTGATCGTGTCGGAGGCCTTCGCCAACCGCTACGGCACCGCACCAGGCGACACCATCCAGCTCGCCACCCGCGCCGGCGACCGACCGTTTGCGGTCGTGGCGGTCTACTACGACTACGCCATCGACCGCGGCGTGGTCGTGATGGACCATCGCACCTTCGCGCGGCACTTCACCGACCAGCCGCCCACGAGCATGGCCGTCTACCTGCGGCCGGGCGCCGACCCCGAGCAGGTGCGCACCGAGATCCTCGACGGGCTGGACGAAGGGCACCGCGCCTTCATCTACACCAACCGCGCGCTGCGCGGCGAGGTGCTGCGCATCTTCGACAGCACGTTTGCCATCACCTACGCGCTCGAGCTGATCGCCGTGGTGGTGGCGATGCTGGGCGTGGCCGGCACGCTGCTCACGCTCGTGATCGAGCGGCGGCGCGAGCTCACCATGCTGCGGCTCATCGGCGCCGCGCGCCGGCAGGTGCAGCGCGTCGTGGTGATCGAGGCCGCGCTCATCGGCGCGGCCAGCATGGCCATCGGCCTGGTAGTGGGGCTGGCGCTGTCGGTGCTGCTGGTCTACGTGATCAACGTGCAGAGCTTCGGCTGGACCATTCAGTTCCGCGTGCCGGTGGCCTTTCTGGCGCAGGTGTCGCTGCTCGTGGTGGCGGCCACGGCGGTGGCCGGCTTCATTCCGGCGCGACGCGCCACGCGGTTGGTGGTGGATCATGACGAATAGGGACCAGGGGCTAGGGGCTAGGGGCTGGGGGCTAGGGCTTGTCACGCTGATACTCGTCTCGCTGACACCGACCCAGGCGCAGGCGCCGTGGCGCGAGGCGGCGGCGGGGTATCAGTACGCGTTCCCGCGGGATCATGCGAGTCATCCCGATCACAAGATCGAGTGGTGGTACTACACGGGCAACGTGGCCACGGCACGTGGCCGGCGCTTCGGCTATCAGGTGACGTTCTTTCGCGTGGGCGTGGATGCGGCGCCGGTGAATCCGTCGCGCTGGGCCATTCGCGACATCTACATGGCGCATCTGGCCGTGTCCGATCCCGAAGGCCAGCGGTATCGCTTCGACGAGCGGCTCAGCCGCGGTGGGCCGGGCCTGTCGGGCGCCGCCACCGACACCTACCAGGTGTGGAACGAGGACTGGACGGCCGGTCTCGACGCGCAGGGCCGGCACGTCATCACGGCCGCGAGTCCCACTGCCGCGGTGCAGCTCACGCTCGACGAGGGCAAGCATCCAGCCGTGAACGGCGTGAACGGCATCAGCCAGAAGGGCGCGCGCCCGGGCAACGCGTCGCACTACTACTCGGTCACGCGCATGCCCACGCGCGGCACGATCGTGGTGGACGGCGAGCGCTTCGAGGTCACTGGCGAGAGCTGGATGGACCACGAGTTCGGCACGAGCTTCCTCGAGCCCGAGCAGCAGGGGTGGGACTGGTTGTCCCTTCAGCTCGACGACAACCGCGAGCTGATGCTCTATCAGCTACGCCGCGCCGACGGCTCGCGCGACCCGCGCTCGAGCGGCACGATCGTGGACGCGCGCGGTGGCACCACGCACCTGACCGCGGCCGACTTCACCATGGCGCCGGCGGGGGCCACCTTCCCGGCGCCGTCGGGCGCGACCTATCCGGTGTCGTGGACCATCGGCCTGCCGCGCGAGCAGCTCACGCTCACCGTCACGACCCCGCTCGCGAATCAGGAACTGGCCACGGCCGGCGCCGGCATCGCGTATTGGGAAGGCATGGTGCAGGTGGCCGGTACGGCGCGCGGACGCGCCGTGACGGGCCGCGGCTACCTCGAGATGACCGGCTACAAGGGCAGCCTGGGACGGGTCATGAGCCTCACCGCCGGCCGTTGAATGGCCTGTTCGACCGCCGTCCCCTGCGCTACGCTGCGCTGACTCACCAAGGCCCCGCATGACCACACCACAGGTTCCGCTCGACTCGCCGTTCGGCTATCGCTCCACCGCCGCGGAGGTGATCGCCGGCATGAACCTCGCCGGCACGACCGCCCTGGTCACGGGGGGCTACTCCGGCGTCGGCAAGGAAACGGTGCGCGCGCTGGCCGGCGCCGGGGCCAGGGTGATCGTCGGAGCGCGGCGCCCGATACGGCCACCGAGGAACTGCGCGACGTGTCGGGCCAGGTCGAGATCCTCGCGCTCGATCTGGCCGCGCCCGCGTCGATCGACACGTGTGCCGCGGCCTGCGCGGCCACCGCCCCGCAGCTCGACCTGCTCGTGAACAACGCCGCCGTCATGGCGTGTCCGTTGGCGCGCGACGCGCGCGGCTACGAAAGCCAACTCGCCACCAATCACCTCGGCCACTTCCAGTTGACGGCGCGGCTCTGGCCGCTGCTCGTGGCCGCTGGCCAGGCCCGCGTGGTGGCGCTGTCATCCAGCGGACATGCGCGGGGCGGACTCGACCTTTCCGATCCGCATTTCGTGCGCCGCGACTACGACAAGTGGACGGCGTATGCCCAGGCCAAGTCGGCCAACGCCTTGTTCGCGCTGCACCTCGACACCCTGGGCCGCGCCCGCGGCGTGCGCGCCTTTGCCGTGCATCCGGGCGGCATCCGCACGCCCCTGCAACGGCATCTCACGATGGCCGAGCAGACGGCCCTGGGGTGGTACGACAAGGACGGCCAGCTGAATCCGCTCTTCAAGACCGCCGAGCAGGGCGCGAGCACCTCGGTGTGGTGCGCAGTGTCGCCGTTGCTGGAAGGGATGGGCGGGGTCTACTGCAGCGACTGCAATATCGCGGCGCCGTGGGTCGAGGGCCAGCCACCCCATGCCGGCGTGCATCCGCATGTGCGCGATGCCGGTGCGGCCGCCGACTGGTGGGCGGCATCGGAGCACATGACCGGCGTGCGGTTCAGCGCCGGTTGAGCGGCTATTTCTTGCCCTTCTTCACGACCCGGCCGCTGTGACCGCCGGTGACGTAGAGCTGCATCAGCACGCCGCCGAGGCCGAGCACGAGCCACGCCCACGGCACCCAGGCCTGACCCGGCGCGGGATGCATGGGATACGGCACCCACACCTCACCCGCTGCGGCCGCCGCCAGCTTGCCTTGGTCGCCCGACAGCGCCAGGCCGCCCACGAGCAGTGCCCACGCGCCGCCGAAGGCGGTGCCTACGATGGTGACGTAGCGCTGCAGCCAGGTGGCCAGCCACGCGCCCGCCACCGACGCCAGAATCACCACGTACGGATGCGGGTCGCCGGGTACCTGCGTGTAGGCCAGCGTGACCGCCGTGGCGCCCAGGCCGGCGCCCACGAGCGCCACGCCGATGAACGACGCGGCCACCATGATCACGGCCCCGGCCAGACCGCCCACCAGGAACGCGCCCACCATGTAGGCCGTTTCGCTCGCGCCGAGCAGCGAGCTGGCCGCCAGGCCGCCGATGATGAAGCCGAAGGCCGCCAGCACGTAGCGCAGCAGCCGGAACCCGGCCACGCAGGCCATGGCGCCGCACAGGAGCAGCACGAGGGCTGCGGGCATCTGGTAGGAGATGGGGAGCATCTCGCGAAACCGCCGACGATTCTAGACCGGACGCGCCGGCCTACGACACGTCGCGGCGGCCCTCCATTGCTTTGCCCATGGTGAGCTCGTCGGCGTATTCGAGGTCGCTGCCCACGGGGATGCCGGTGGCGATGCGGGTGACCCGCACGCCGAGCGGACGCAGCAGCCGCGCCAGATAGATGGCCGTGGCCTCGCCTTCCACGGTGGGGCTCGTGGCCAGAATCACTTCCTGCACGGGGCCCGCCGCGCCGCCGCCGAGGCGCGTCAGCAGGCCCTTGATCTTCAGGTCGTCCGGCCCCACGCCCTGGAGCGGCGAGATGGTGCCCATGAGCACGTGATACACGCCCTTGAAGCCGCGCGACTTCTCGATCACGTTGACGTTCTGCGGCTCTTCCACCACGCAGATGAGCGTGTGATCGCGCGCCTCGTCGGCGCAGTAGCGGCAGGGATCCACATCGGTGATGTTCTGGCACACCGAGCAGTAGGTGACGCTGTCCTTCACGTGCCGGATCGCGTCGCACAGCCGCTCGGTGTCCTCGCGCGGCGTCTTCAGGATGTGGAAGGCCAGGCGCTGCGCGCTCTTGGCGCCCACGCCGGGCAACTTGCGGAACTGGTCGACGAGCGCATCGAGTGGACCGGGCAGCAACGTCACATCTCCTCGATCTTGGTACGTTCCACCGGGAAGATCTCGAACATCGCCTGCACCGTCGGATCCGAGAGCGCTTCCTGGCGCAGTTCCTCTTCGCTCGGCCCGGCCACCGGGCTCCTCAACGCGGGACGCGGCGGCGCCGCCGCCGGCATGGCCGCAGGCGCGGCAGCGGCGGGTGCGGCTGCCGGATCGGCCAGGGCGATGTGCACGGGAATGACCCGGCCGAACACCTGCTGGCCGAGGGCCTCGAGCCAGGCGCGATTCTCTTCGCACTGCGCCCGCGGCACTTTCTGGTTCGGCAGGAACGAGAAGGTGATGCGCGCGGGCGTGACCTCGATGCGGTAGGCCTGGGCCACGACGGCGTTGTAGAAGAAGACCTTGCCGGCCTTCACGCCGGCGAGGAAGGCGTCTTTCGCGCCGTCGGGCAGCGCCTCGCCCGGCTGTGAAGCGGGCGCGGCCGGTGCCGCGGACCGGGCGCGGGCGGCGCGGCGGACTTGGCCGCGGGCGGCGCGACGCGCGCAGCGCCGGCGGCCGCGGGCACCGCGGCGCGCGCGGGCGCGGCCGGTGCGGGGGCGGTGCGCGCGGCGGGCGCGGCCGCCGCACGGGCCGGCGCCGAGGTGAGCGCGCGGGCGCCGCCGCCCTCGAGCAGCTCGGCCAGCGGCACCAGCTTGCGCATGTGCATCAGGCGCAGCAGCGCCATCTCGAGCTGGAAGCGCGGATGGTCCGACTGGCGCACGTCGTACTCGGCGCGGGTGAAGCCGTCGAAGGTGCGCAGCAGGTCTTCGCGCGAGAACCTCGCGCCGATGGCCTGCACCCGCGCGCGCTCCGACTCGCTCGCCACGTCGGGGTCCTTGAGCCGGCCGCTGTCGACCGACACCACCAGCAGGTCGCGCGTGGCCCGGGCCAGTTCGCGGCACAACAGGCGCAGGTCGTAGCCCCGCTCGATGGCGGCATCCACAAGCGTGAACGCCGCGCCGGCGTCTTCGCTGGCAATCGCCTCGAGCATGTCGAACACCAGGTCGCGGCCCACCAGGCCGAGCACCGTGGTGACGTCGTCGAGCGTGAGGGTGTCGCCGGCAAAGGCGCGCACCTGGTCGAACGCGCTCAGCGAATCGCGCATGCTGCCCTCGCCGGCGCGGGCCAGCAGCAGCAGCGCGTCGTCGGGCACCGTGATGCCTTCCTGCCCGGCGATGTAGCGCAGGCGTTCGGACACGGTCTTGGTCGAGATGGTGCGGAACTCGTAGATCTGCGAGCGCGACAACACCGTGTCGGGAATCTTGTCGAGCGCGGTCGTGGCCATCATGAAGACCACGTGCGCCGGCGGCTCCTCGATCGACTTGAGCAGCGCGTTGAACGACGAGTTCGACAACATGTGCACTTCGTCGATCAGGAACACCTTGTAGCGGTTGCGCGCCGGGGCAATCGACAGACCTTCGATGATCACCTCGCGCACGTTGTCGACGCCGGTGTGCGTGGCCGCGTCGATTTCGAGCACGTCGATGTCGCGGCCCTCGGCAATCTCGATGCACGCGTCGCACTCGCCGCACGGCGTGGGCGTGGGGCCCTGGGCGCAGTTCAGGGCGCGCGCCAGGATCCTGGCGGTCGTGGTCTTGCCGCAGCCGCGCGGGCCGGCGAAGACGAACGACTGGGCGATCCGCTTGCTCTTGAGGGCGTTGCGCAGCGTGCGGGTGACGGCCTGCTGACCCAGCACGTCATCGAGCGTCTGGGGCCGCCACTTCCGCGCGAGTGCCTGGTACATCTAGCGACGCTCCGCCTGAAACCGTGTGAGTATCACTCGTAAGCTCCGCATCGCTAGACCAGTGTTCCTTGGCCCCGCTCCGCGGGGCAGGACATCTCCTTCGGAGATGTCGTGCGGCGATCGGTTCCGGGGCACGGGACCCACCGCAGCCCGGAGGTCCTGCGGCACATCCCAGGAGCTGCTGAGCGCTGCTGCCTTCCGGCCCTGACGCGGTTCGCAGACTGACATTGCACAGGTTCCGGGCCGCGGTGCGGCCCGCCGCCCCGACGGCCCGCACAGCGCGTGCCGATAGAGGCGGGACGAACCTTCAGTGTAGCGTGATGGGCACCAACCGGGCAAGGAATGGCCCAAGGGACATGCTAGGATTTCGCCACGTCCGCGGGCTCCCCGCGGCCGTCCTGGAGGTTCGCGATGCGAAGTTTGGCCCGTTGGGCACTTGTCTTGGGTTTCACCCTGTCCGCTCTGAGCGCTGGCCCGTTGGCCTACGCCCAGACTCCCACGTTCGGCGTCGCTGGCGTCGTCACCGACGAGCAGCAGGCCGTGCTGCCGGGCGCCACGGTCACCATCCGCAACGTCGCCACCGGCCTCAACCGCACGGCGGTGACCGACGCCGACGGCCGCTACGCCTTCTCGGCGCTGCCGCCCGAAGGCCGCTACGAGATCACCATCGAGCTGGCCGGGCTTCGCCACCCAGGTGCGCAACGACCTCGCCTTCAACGCCGGCCAGCGCGCCGTGATCAACGTGCCGATGAAGCTGTCGACCATCCAGGAGACCATCACCGTCTCCGGCCAGGCGCCGCTCATGCAGGTGACGTCGTCGGAAGTGTCGTCGACCATCGACCGCCGCGCGTTCGAGACCCTGCCGGTGGCCCAGCGCAACTACATGCGCCTGCTCTCGCTCGACTCGAACGTCGTGCAGAGCCGGCCCGGCACCAACGCCGTGAACGTCGGCGGCGGCGAGGTGTGGAACTTCGGCACCTACGTGGACGGCACCAACAACCACTCCAAGTGGCTCACCCTGCAGCGCGCGCCGCAGCAGGGCTCGGGCGGTTTCGCGCTCGAGACCGTCAAGGAAGTGCAGCTCATCACCAACGCGTTCTCGGTGGAGTTCGGCGGCCACTCGGCCGGCGTCGCCAGCATGATCACCAAGAGCGGCACCAACTCGGTGGCCGGCTCGCTCTTCGGCATGCTGCGGCCCGGCGACCTCGACGCGCGTCCGCCGCTGGCCCGGGTGGACGTGCCCTACAACCAGCAGCAGGTCGGCGGCGTGCTCGGCGGCGCGCTGGTGAAGGACAAGATGTTCTACTTCGGCAGCTACGAGTACCGGCGCGAGCGCAGCGAAGTGGCCATCACCTCGCCGGCCGCCACCGAGCCGTCGGTGAAGACCCCGGCCAACGAGCACCAGGCGCACCTGCGCATGGACTACCGCTTCGACGACCGCAACAGCCTGGCCCTGCGCTACAACATGGTGCGCTGGCAGAAAGACAACGAAGCCGGCGGCTTCAGCCTGCCCGGCACCGGCTTCATCTGGGACAACAACGTCGACACGGTGCACGGCATGTTCACCACCGTGAAGTCGTCGCGCTTCCTGAACGAAGTGCGGGCCCAGGTACTCGCGCTACACCGACAGCCGCGCCGCCAAGGTGAACGCGGTGAACATCAACCGCACCAACTACTCGATCAGCGGCGGCAACGACCAGGGCACCTGGGGCGTGATTCCCGAGACCACCTACGACCTGTCCGACACGGTGTCGCTGTGGCTGGGCAAGCACACCATGAAGCTCGGCGCGTCGATCACGTATGACGTGACCAAGCAGCTCTACCAGCCGCTGCAGAACGGCGTCTACACCTTCAACGGCAACCCCACGCAGTTCCCCAACCCGTCGCAGTACCGGCAGTCGTTCGCGCTCGTGCCGGAAGCCGCGCTCATGTATCCCAAGGCCACGGTGCTCAGCGGCTTCTTCCAGGAAGACTGGCGCGCCCGCAGCAACCTCACGCTCAACCTCGGCCTGCGCTACGACGTGGAGCTCATCAAGGACATCCCCGACTGGCCGGCCGGCACCGACGCCAACAACTTCGACCCGCGCGTCGGCTTCAACTGGGATCCGCTCAGCGACCAGAAGTGGTCGGTGCGGGGCGGCTTCGGCCGCTTCACGCAGCAGCACCCGATCTTCACCATCGTCAAGGGCGGCGTGAGCGGCCGCAACGGCCAGGTCGTGCTCTCGCTGACGCCGGCCGATGCGCTGTTCCCGACCTTCCCGAACTCGCTGCCGGCCTTCCCGCCGGGAGCCGTGCTGCCGGCGCGCGACATCCAGGAGATCTCGCCCGACCTCGAGAACGAGTTCGCCTGGGCCGGCAACGTCGCCATCCAGCGCCAGATCGGCTCGCGCGCCAGCGTGGAGATCGCGGCCAACATCAACCGCGGCCAGAAGCACGGCTTCCTCGACGTCAACCAGGCCGCGCCGATCGACAAGGCGGCGCTGAACGCGGCGATGGCCGCCGCGCCGCTCACCACCGTGTTCCGCACCACCGCGCAGGCCGATGCGACGCGGCCCAACGTGCCGGTGCCGAACGCCTTCCGCCGCATGGACGTGCTGACCAACGAAGGCCGCTCCTGGTATCAGGGCGTGCGCGCGTCGTCCCGCTATCAGTCGGCCGACCTGACGCTGACCGCGTCGTACACGCTGTCGAAGTCCGAGGATCGCCTGAACCACTGGTTCGCGCCCGAGGACAGCTCGGATCCCGAGCTCGACCGCGGCCGCACCGGCGCCGACACGCCGCACAACTTCGTGGCCAGCGCCACGTGGGACCTGCCCGGCAGACAGCATCTTCCTCGACGGCTGGCGCCTGAGCGGCGTGCAGCACTCGCAGAGCGGCACGCCCTACTCGATTCGCTACACCGGCTTCCCGACCGGCACCGGCTCTCAGCCAGTGCAGCAACCGCGGCTGCCAGGCGGCCCGGCCGGGCGCGCGCAACACCGAGCGCGGCGCGTTCATCAACTACACCGACGTCACGTTGTCGCGCACGTTCGAGATCGCGCGATGACCGGCTCGAGTTCCGGGCCGACGCCTTCAACGCTGTTCAACAACTGGAACCTGACCTCCGACGGCTACGTCGGCATCGTCGGCGCGCCAACTTCGGGCAGCACACCGGTGGCTCGGCCGTGTTCCCCGGCCGGCAGTTCCAGTTCGCGGCCACCTACCGCTTCTGATTCCCAGGGGCTAGGGGCTGGGGGCTAGGGCTCACGGCCGCCCGGAACTGACGCCCGGATTCACGACGAGGGCGGGTGCATCGGCATCCGCCCTCGTATTTTTTGGAGACTCTTCATGACACGTTCACGATTCCTGACCGCACTCACTGCTCTTGCCCTCTCCTTCGCCATTGCGCCCTCGGCCTTCGCGCAGGCCGGGCGCCAAGCCGGTGCGCGTGCGGGTGCAGACCACGCTCGGCGACATCGTGCTCGAGCTCGATCCCGGCCAAGGCGCCGGGCACCACCGCCAACTTCCTCAAGTACGTCGATGCCGGCCACTACGACGGCGGCAACTTCCATCGCACCGTGAAGATGGACAACCAGCCCGAGAGCACCATCAAGATCGAGGTGATCCAGGCCGGCGTGCACGCCGACAAGGCCAAGGCCGGTTTCCCGCCGATCGCGCTCGAACGCACCAGCGTGACCGGGCTCAAGCACGTCGACGGCGCCATCTCGATGGCCCGCGGCACCGCCGACAGCGCCACGTCGGGCTGGTTCATCTGCATCAACGACCAGCCGTCGCTCGACTTCGGCGGCATGCGCAATCCCGACGGCCAGGGCTTCGCGGCGTTCGGCCGCGTCGTCTCGGGCATGGACGTGGTGCGCAAGATTCAGCAGGCGCCCTCGTCGGCCGATCGCAAGACCAACACCGAAGCGCAGAAGCTCACGCCGCCCATCACCGTGACCAAAGTGAGCCGAGTTGCGCCCATAGTTGACGGTCGGACTGACGACACGAAGTGCGGCGCCGGAGTGATCGTGGCGGCCCTCGTGGCCGCCATGCTCGCGTTCGTCGTGCAAATGCGGCGCGCCGACCTGGCCGTGGGTGACGTGGCGGCTCCGGGCGCCGATACCGACGGCGCCGCCACCAGTGCCTCCACCTCCGTCACCTCCATCATCCAGGCCACGGCGGCAGTGGCCCGAGGCCCCCGCATCGACTTCCTGCGGCGCGCGTCCGGTGGGCGATGCCGTCGGCCCGAGCGACCGGCCGATGATCGCCAACGTGGCGATCGTCGACCTCGACCGCGACGGCCTGGCCGACATCGTCGCCGCCGACGCCGCCACCAACCGCATCACGTGGGTGCGCCAGACGCGCGCCGGCAGCTTCGCCGAACAGACGCTCGCCGAGGTGCCAGGCCCGGCGCACGTGCAGGCCGTCGACCTCGATGCCGATGGCGACCTCGACGTGGCGGTGGCCAGCCTGGGCGTGCTCTTCCCCAACAACGCGCGCATCGGCGCGATCGTGCTGCTCGAGAACGACGGGCGTCAGCGCTTCACGCCGCATGTGGTGGCCGACAAGCTGGCGCGCGTGGCCGACGTGCGCGCCGGCGACCTCGACGGCGACGGCGATCTCGATCTGTCGGCGGCGCTCTTCGGCTACGACCAGGGCGAGACGCGGTGGTTCGAGAACCAGGGCGGCTGGCGCTTCGAGAGCCACCTGCTGCAGGAGCTGTCGGGCGCCATCAACGCCGAGATCGCCGACCTCGACGGCGACCGCGATCTCGACATCGTCACGCTCGTGAGTCAGGAGTGGGAAGAGATCTACGTGCTCGTCAACGACGGGCGCGGCACGTTCACGCCCACCCGGATCTTCGGCGCGAGCAACGAAGACTTCGGCTCGAGCTGGATGTCCCTGGCCGACCTCGATGGCGACGGCGATGCCGACGTGGTCTACAGCAATGGCGACGCCTTCGACTACGCCACCACGGCCGGGCGCAGCTGGAACGGCCTGCAGTGGCTCGAGAACACCGGCGGCATGGCCTTCACCTACCACCGCATCGGCGACATCCCGGGCGCGTCGGGCCCCCAAGCGGCCGATCTCGACGGCGACGGCGACCTCGATATCGCGGTCGTCAGTGCCTACAACAACTGGGCGGATCCGGCGGCGCAGAGCCTCGTGTGGCTCGAGAACGACGGGCGCGCGACCTTCACGCTCCACGACCTTGCGAGCTCGCCGACGCACCTGCTCACGCTGGCGATCGGCGACCTCAACGGCGACGGCCGGCCCGACCTCGTCACCGGCGGCATGCATATGAGCTGGCCCTACGACCGGTTGTCGCGGCTCACGACCTGGATCAACGAGTGGCGGCCCCGCGTTCCCTAGCCGGCGTGCCGTGGTGGGCGGCGGCCGTCGTGCCGGCCGCGGGCCTGGCCGCCTGGCTGGTGGCTGGGATGCTCACGCAACGCTCGCAGGCCGCGCGTCTTCCGCCGCTCGCAGACCTCACGGGGGTGGCCGCGCCCATGCGCGAGGCCATCGTCGACGCGGACGCACGAGCTCGACGGTCGACCGATGGCGCGACGGTGGGCGCCTTGGGCCGCGTGTATCACGCCAGCCTGCGCGTGAACGACGCGCTCACCCTCTACCCACTGGCCGAACGGCTGGCGCCGGCCGACTGGACCTGGACCTATCTGCGCGGGCTGCTGCTCGAAGAACGCGGCGATCAGGCTGCCGCCCGCGCCGCCTTCGAGCAGGTCACCACGGCGGCGCCGGCCTTCGGCCTGGCCTGGTACCGGCTCGGTGAGCTGGCCTTCAAGCAGGGGCGGCTCGACGACGCGCAGCGGGCCTACGAACGCGCGCGTGACGCCGGGGGTGTGCCGCCCTTCACGTCGCCCTTCATGCCGGCGGGCGTGACCTCGCGACAGACCGTGCCGCTCAGCGCCTACGCCGGGCTCGGGCTGGCGCGGGTGGCCCTCGACCGGCACGATCGGGCCGGCGCGACCACACGGCTGCGCGCCCTCGTCGACAGCTATCCGGCGTTCGGCCCGGCCCGAGCGCTGCTGCGCGCGGAGGAACGGCGCCCGACACCCGGGGCCACTGCCGCGGCGGCATCGTCTCAGCCCGATCGCGCCTTCGACGCGCCCTTCGTGCCGCCCGCCGATCCGCTGCTCGACGCCGTCGTCGCCGAGTCGCGTCACAGCGACCTGCTGCTCAAGCATGCCGGCATCGCCACCAGGGCCGGCGACGCGGCCTGGCGCGAGTTCCTGGTGCGCCGGGCGCTCACCTACAACCCGCACGACCTCAACGTGCTGATGGAGGCCGCGGCCATGCTGCAGGCCACGGGGCGCGCCGCCGAGGCACTGCCCTACCTGAAGCAGCACGAGGCGCTGGCCCCTGGCGACCACCACACGCTGGTCGAAGAGGGCCGCGTGTTGACCGACCTGGGCCGCCTGCAGGAGGCCGAAGCCGTGTTGCGCCGCGCGGTGGTGGTGCGCGACGCGGCAGCGGAATACAACCTCGGCGCCGTGCTCGACCTGCAGGGCCAGTGGGACGAAGCCCGCGCGCGCTACACCCGGGCCCTCGCCATCAATCCGTTCCATGCGCGGGCCATGAACAACCTGGGCGTGGGGCTCGATCGTCATGGCGACTCGCCCGCAGCCGTGGCGCTCTTCGAGCGGGCCATCGACATCTCGCCGTCATCGGCCGAGTTCTACGTGAACTACGGCAGCGCGCTCATCCAGTTGCGGCGCTTCGCCGATGCCGAACGCGTGCTCGAGGCCGGCGTGGCGCTCGACCCGCGCGCGCCGAACGCCCACAACAACCTGGGCATCGCCCTGGCCTCGCTCGGCGACCTGCCCCATGCCCGCCAGGAGTTCGCCCGGGCGCTCGAGCTC
>CAWFCS010000002.1:0-234444 GCA_963814395.1 uncultured Acidobacteriota bacterium | reverse complement strand
TGTCGCTCACTTCCGCCTGGCACGCGCCAGTCCCCGTTCCCCAGCCCCGTGGAGCCCTAGCCCCTAGCCCCTAGTCCCCAGCACCCGAGGTTCTAGACCCCAAACGAAGTGCCGCACCCGCACGCGCTCTTCGCGTTCGGATTGCGCACGATGAAACTCGTGGCCATCAGGTTGCCCTCGTCGAAATCGAGCACCGTGCCTTCGAGCAGGGCGAGGCTGCGAGGATCGACGAACACCTTCACGCCGCCCGGCCCATCGAACACCTGGTCGGTCTCGCGCGCGGCCGGATCGAACTTGAACACATAGCTGTAACCCGAACAGCCCCCGGCCTTGACCGCCACGCGCAGCCCGCCCGCAGCCGTGCCGCTCTTGGCGATCTGCTTCGCGATGACTCGCGCCGCGCTCTCCGTGATTTCAATCATCGTGACTCCCCGAGTCCCGCGCTTCCGCCCCCGAGCCCCGGGTCCCGAGCCCCGCCTTGGGTCCCCAGTCCCTAGTCCCTGTCTTCTTCTCCCAGTCATCCACCGCGTCGCGCGCGGCGTCGGTGGCGAGCGCCGCCATGGCCCGCTTGTCGCCCTGCAGGCCAAGCGCCGCGACGATGTCGGCCGGCGCCAGCGCGCGCCCCTCGGCCAATGTGGCGCCGATGAGCGCATCGGCCGCGAAGCTGGCGCTGGCAATAGCCGCGCTACAGCCGAACACCTTGAACCGCGTGTCGTCGATGCGGCCGTCGGCGCCCACGCGCACCTGCAGGCGCGTCCACACGCCGGCGTCGAGGCTGCCCGCCGAGCCCGTGCCCACGCCGGGCTCGCCGTCGGGCCACGCCCCGGCCCGATGCGGCTCGCGGCAACGCTCGCGCACCGCTGCTGAATAGACGGCGCTGCTCATGCCCGCGTCCCCACGGCCACCGGCGACATGACGCGCAGACGCGTGACGTGTTCGCACACCCGGGCCGCTGCCCAGTCGATGTCGTCGGCAGTCGTGCCGCGGCCCAGACCGAAGCGCACGGCGCCCCAACTGTCGGCCGCCTCGCGGCCAAGCGCCGTCATTACGTGCGACGGCTCGCGGCTGCCCGAGGCGCACGCCGATCCTGACGACACGGCTACGTCGTCGGCCAGACAGGTCATGAGCGCCTCGCCGTCGACGCCGTCGAAACTCACGTGCAGGTTGTGCGGCAGACGGTGCGCGAGCGAACCGTTCACGGTCACGTCGCCGAGCCCGCCACGCAGGCGCTCGAGCAGTCGGTCGCGCAGCGCCGCCACGCGCACCGCTTCCTGTGCCATCTCGGCCCGGGCGATCGCCGCAGCGGCGCCGAAGCCCACGATGCCCGGCACGTTCAACGTGCCCGCGCGTAGCCCGCGTTCCTGGCCGCCGCCCACCATTTGCGGTTCGAGTTCAATCTTGGACGCGCGCCGCACGTACAACGCGCCCACGCCCTTCGGGCCGTACATCTTGTGCGCGCTGAACGAGGCGAGGTCCACGTCGAGAGCAGCCACATCCACGGGCACGTGGCCCGCGGCCTGCACCGCGTCGGTGTGGAACCACACGCCGCGCGCGCGGCACGCCTGGGCCAGTTCCGCCACGGGCTGCAGCACGCCAATCTCGTTGTTCGCGGTCATCACCGACGCCAGCACGGTGTCGGGCCGCAGGGCGGCAGCAAAACGTGCAACGTCCACGCGGCCATCCCGTTCCACCGGCACGCGCGTCACCGTGCAGCCCTCGCGCTCGAGACTCGCGTACACGTCGAGCACGGCCTTGTGTTCGGTGGTCACAGTCACCAGATGCCCGCCGTGGCCGCGCCGCGCGGCGACGGTCCCGCGAATGGCGAGCATGTTGGCCTCGGTGGCGCCGCTCGTGAAGACGATCTCCTTGGCGCGCGCGCCGATAAGCTGCGCCACCTGCTGGCGGGCGTGCTCCACGGCCTCGTCGGCCTTCCAACCGAAGGCATGCTGCCGGCTCGACGCGTTGCCGAACACCTGATTGAAGTACGGCAGCATTTGCTGCAACACGCGCGGGTCGACCGGCGTGGTGGCGTGATGGTCGAGATAGATGGGCGACATGGCGGCCACGGGCAGCGTCACTTCCCCGCCGCCGCCGGCGCGCGCTGGCTCGTGTGCATCACGAGCGGCGCCGAGACCGACGCGGGCGCCACGGGTTCGGCCAGTTCCGCCAGGCTCACGGTGGCCAGCGCATCGACGATACGCGACTTGATTCTCCAGAGCGGATCGCGGATTTCGCACCGCTCGTACTGTTCGCACGCGTGGTCATCCGGCGAACACGCGGTCACAGCCACCGGGCCATCGATGGCCTGGATCACGTCGGCCACCGTCATCCGCTGCGCGTCGCGCACCAGCTTGTAACCGCCGCGCGTGCCCTGCACCGACACGAGCAAGCCCGCCCGCACCAGCCGTTGCAGCACCTTGGCGAGCAACTCCGGCGGAATGGCATAGGTTTCGGCCATCTCGCGCGCGCTCGCGGAACTGCCCGCCTCGCCCGAGGCGAGGTGCCGCATGGCGATGAGCGCGTAGTCCGCTTTCTTGGAAAGCCTCAGCATTACGTGTCCTGGGGCTAGGGGCTGGGGGCTAGGGCTGAACCTATATCTCCGACCGCTACAGTCGTAGTTTAGGTCAGGGATCTCCGACTAAGCAAGTCGGGTATTTCCCGCGTCGGCCACGGCTGAGGCGGGACGACCTATCGGCGTGGATAGACGCCCCCGACGGTGCGAACCGGCTCTACTGCGCGAGTCGGGAGCCGGGGGCGGGATTCGACGCGGCCACGACCCGGGTCAGCCCTTCAACAGGATCCGCGTGAACACGAGGAAGTCGTCAAGGGACTCCGCGACGATCCGCCGCACAATCTCGAGATCCAGCTTCTGGTACTGGTGGATCGCGACGTTCCTGAAGCCGACCATCTTTCTCAGATGATCGCCGAGCGCGTGGTCGAGCATGCCCGCGGCCTAGGAGCGTGTTCTTCCCGCACACGACGCACGGCTCGCTGGATGGCCGCCGCCTTGTTCAGCAGCACATCATCCATAGACCGTACCTTCGCTGGCAATGCGTTCGAGAATGCCGCGCCGCTCCTCGTTGAGCCGGGCGTAGCTGCTGAACGTGCGGTCTTCGAAGGCGCCACGCGATTCAGGGGCGCCGTCGAACAACACCGTGCCCGTCGACACGACCTGCATGGCCATCACGGTCGACGCCGACTGGAGGTCCACCAGGTCGACGTCCCGACCCAGACTCGCCGCCACATGCTCCTGCAGGTCGAAACGTTCCGTCACCCCAAGGCGCCGCGGCGCCAGCACCGCCACGTCGAGGTCGCTCTAGCGATGGGTCATGCCGCTCGCCGACGACCCGAACTGATAGACGGCAATCTCAGGGCCAAGCGCCCTGCGAAGCGCGTCGACGACGATGCCGGCCTGCGGTGCGGAGAGTGACATCGACGCTGATGACCTTGCGGAGGATTCTACCCCGCTGGGCGGTCCCCGGCTCGTATGCGGCTTCCAGCGCCTCCGCCCGCTTGCCCTGAGCCTGCCGGAGGGCGCCTTCTTCGGGGCCGTCGATCAGTCTGGCGCTTCTTACTTGGTCCCCGGCGCGATCGTGCGCAGGTAGTCGCCGAAGTTGAAGACGAACACGACGTGGTCCCGGACGCTGCTGGCCTGCTCCGGCGCCGCGCTCGTCGCGACCCGCGTGCCGTCCGGATGCACGTCGTACCCGCTCTGAATGCCCGAGCTCGGCGACCAGGCCTTCGGCGTGCCGGCGCGGAACGACTCGCCGACGACGGCGTACGGCGCGGCCATGATCCTGTTTTGATCGAGCGTCAGAAACAGCAGCTCGGGCGCCGTGGCCGACCACCGCGCATTTTGGCCGCCCGCTATGGAGATGCGCCATGGGCCGCCGGGGCCGGGGAAGGGGCGAACGTAAACATGGGAACGCTCGCCGCCGCCGGCTCCACCTGTGACGTACGCGATCCAGCGACCGTCCGGCGAGAAGCTCGGCGCCGTTTCGTTGGCCGGCGCGTTCAGAAACACCGTGGGCGTACCGGGCGTCCACCCGCGCGCGGCATCCCCCTCCATGGGCAGGATCAGCAGGTCGCTCCCGGTGGCGGAGGGATAGGCATGGAACGCGAGGAATCTGCCGCTCGGGTGCCATGACCAGGGAAAGTGATTCTGCGGGCTGTTGGTCAGACGCGTGACCTCGCCTGTGCCGTCGGCGTTCACCCAGTACAGATTGTGTGTGCCGGCCACGGCGCGGTCCGACGCAAACACGAGGCGACGGCCGTCTGGCGTCCACACCGCGTTCTGATCCTGGCCGGGGTCGAAGGTCAATTGCGTGAGCGTGTCCCGCGCCGACTCATTCACCCAGAGGTCGCGCTGATTGCCTTCGGAGATCTCGACCGCCAGCTTCTGGCCGTCTGGCGAGAACCGCGGATTCGCCCAATCGGCCTTCGCCGCACGCAATACCGAGGTCTTGCCGTCGGGCGACACCCAGTCGATCGGGCGCGCGCCCGTCGCGACCGTGCCGGGCAGATACACGAGCGTGCCATCCGAAGACGCCGCTACCTGGGCACCGCCTGTGACCGCGCTCGCGGCGATGCCCTCGAGCGCGGGCACCGCCTGGCCCACCGTCTCGAGGCGCGCAGATCGATGCGCACCGCCAACAGCGTCCCCTGTTGCACGTAGATCAGATGGCCGCCTTCCGCCGTCGCCAACCGGGCGTCGGCGGACAAGTTGTGCGCGTCGCGCTGGGGCGAGCCACGCCCGCTCGGTACGTAGCGGCCATAGTACCCGCCGCGGACGACCACCTTCGGGGCCCCACCCGACAGCGGGGCGACGACGACGTTGGCCGCTCAAACCCTTGCACCGTCGAGTGCTCGGTGAAGAGCACCGCCTGACCGCCCGGCAGCGCCTGCGGCCACCGCTGCGTCGTCGCCCCTGCGCTGAGGGCGCCGAAGACTGCCGGTGTACCTCCGGCCGAGGAGATGCGCATCAGCGTCGCGTCGGCCGCAAACGTCGGCGTAAAGAGGATCGTGCCATCGTCGGCCCATGTGCCGCCGCGGCCGGACGGCGCGTCGCAGAGCGTGACCGCGGCGCCCCCGCTCACCGAAACTTTCTTCAGCGCCCCGCCGGCGAAGAACGCCAGCCAGTGGCCGTCCGGCGAGAAGAAGGGACTAGCAGCGCCCTCGGTGCCGGCAAGCGGGGCGGCCTGCAACTGGTCGAGCTTGCGGATGAAGAGGCGCGACAGGCCCGTCTGCTGCGCGACGAACGCGAGCGTCGTGCCGTCCGGCGACAGAATCGCTGACGCACCGTTGCCGGTCGATAGCGAGGCGTCGGCGCCGATGCTGGCGAGCAGCTTTCGCGGCGCGGGCACGGGCGCGGATCGCCAGGGGGCCCACAGCGTCAGCAGCACGCCCGCGAAGATGACCGCCACGCCGGCGATCGCCCACGGCAGCGCGCGTGCCACGACCGAGCGTGGCGTGGCGACGGCGAGCGGCGGCGCTTGCGTCGTGGCCGACTCGAACGCGCCGTCGAGCGCGAGGCGTACGCTCTGCATGTCGCCCATGCGCCGCTTGGGATCCTTCTGCAGGCAGGCGCGTACGATCTGACGCACGTGGACGGGCAGGTCCGCCGGCAGAGCCTCCCACGCCGGCTCCAGCTTCACGACGGCCGCGAGTGTGTCGGTGAGGTCCTCGCCCGGGAAGGCCCGCTTGCCCGTGAGCATCTCGAACAGCACCGCACCAAACGCCCAGATGTCGGCGCGTTTGTCGACGATCTTTCCCTTGGCCTGCTCTGGCGCCATGTAGGCCGCCGTGCCGAGAATCATCCCGGCTTGCGTCATGGCCGGGGACGTGATCGTGGGGGACTGCGACACGTGCGGCGCAGCGTCAGGGGCCTGCCGCGCCGAAGCGCGAAGCGCGGAGGCGGGCGGGTCCATCGCTTTGGCGAGACCGAAGTCCAGCACCTTCACCGTGCCGTCCGCGCGCACCTTGATGTTCGCGGGCTTGAGATCGCGGTGGATGATGCCCTGCTCGTGCGCGGCTTCCAGCGCTTCGGCGATCTGCTTTGCGATCGGCAACGCTTCGTCGATCGGGATCGCCCCGCCTTCGCCCCCGGGCTTCGGCGAGGCAAGGCCGCGGGCGATGCGCTGCGACAGGTCGTCGCCCTCGACCAGTTCCATCACGAGGGCCGTAAACTCGGGCGTCTTTTCCAGCCCGTGAATCTGCGCGATGTTGGGATGGTTGAGTGCCGCGAGCACTTCCGCTTCGCGCTGAAACCGCGCCAGGCGGTCCGCATCGCCAACGACCGAGGCGGGCAGCACCTTGATCGCGACCTGGCGCTTCAGGTTCGTGTCGGTCGCACGGTAGACCTGACCCATCCCGCCCTCGCCGAGGAGGGCGGTCACTTCATAGGGGCCAAGACGCAAGCCGGGAGTGAGGGACACGCGCAGCGGATTATATGGTGCGGACGCCGCTGTCTCCGCGGCCGCCTCGCTCTTAGCGCTTCGCTCGCCGCTGGCGCCGGGAAGGTGGTTCGCCTGGAGCGCGAGGACCCGGCACCGGGACCGACACGACCGTCAGCCCGTCGATGCCGCTGAAGTCTTTCGGGTTGCAGGTGTACAACGGCAGGCCGTTCGCAAGGGCGGTCGCGGCGATCATGGCGTCGAAGGCTCGCGGCTTGACCGCTCGACCGCTCTGTCGCAGCGCCAGGGCGACGCGCGCGAAGGCACGAGCCGAGGGCACGTCGAACGGAAGCGGATCGAAATCCGATTCGGCCTGTTGTACGTGCGACTGGCGCGCAGCCCGTTCCTCGTCCGTTGTCGCCACGAGAGGACCGACGGAGAGCTCGGCGAGGGTGACCGTCGTGATCAGCGGCTCTGCCGGAAGCACGTGTTCATCCTCGATGCGTGGCAGCAGGATCACGGTGCTGGTGTCGAGTACGCCACGTTCGTGACGGACGCGTGCTCGTGTCGTCACAGCGATGAATCCAGCGTCGCGTCGATGTCGGCCTTCAGCCGCGCGGCGTCGACGTGGGCCAGCCGCCGCCACCGGCTCAGCAACAGAGAGGCGCGAAGCGGACGCCGTGACAGGGGCCTGAGTTCAGCGACCGGGTGCCCATCGCGAGTCACCGTCAGACACTCACCTCGTTCGACGCGATCAAGCACGCGGCCGCCGTCATTGCGCAATTCTCGGACCGTGACTTCGACCATGTCTCATTGTATCACCGGTGAGACGAGCGCTCAGGGTACTGGTCGGCCGCACGGCCCAGACGACCGGCCCGTCATCGCAGGTACGCCTCCAGGCACTCGTCGAGCCTCAGCAGCTGCTCGTGCGACAACTCGCCGAGCAGTCCGCGCAATCGGCCCTTCCTCACCTGTCGGATGCCGGGAATCACGGCGTAGCTCTCTTTGCCGGAGAAACTGCCTATAGCCACGCGCAACGGCCAGATTTCGGGCGCGATGCTGGACGTGGGCGCGATCACCACAGTGTTGAGCACGTCGTTGTGCGCAGTGCCCGAGACCACGATTCCTGGGCGCACCTTGCCCATTTCGTGTGGGCTGGTGTCGCTCAGGTCCACCCACACGTCAGTGCCGCGCTTCATGGCGTGTCGGACTCGACGTCGTCCACCAGGGGCGCCGACTCCCAGAGCTCCATCGCCGCCCGTTCGTCAGGGTTCTCGTCCAGGAACCGCTGATAGGCTGTCGCCGCCGCGCGCAGCGCACGCGCCCGTTGCCCGCGCTCGATGCGACCGTGCACATCTCCGGAGGGGCTTTCACCAGCGGGCTTCAAAACGAGTCCCCTTCCATGCGGCCGATCTCGCCGGCGTTTTGTCCCTGGCGAGCAAGGCGGGCAGAGCCCGCCGAGCGGACCCGCCCTAGTCCCCGGTCCCCGGTCCCTAGTCCCTAGTCCCTAGTATTTGGGCTGGCTCGGGTCCACCTGGTCGACCCAGGCCAGGATGCCCCCGGTGAGGTTGCGCACGTTGGTGAAGCCCTGCTGACGCAGATACGACGCGGCCTTGGCCGAGCGCACACCCGACTTGCACTGGGTCACGATCTCGATCGAGGGATCGAGTTCGCCGACGCGGGCGGGCAACTCGCCGAGCGGAATCAGCACCGAGCCGGGGATGCGGTTGATTTGGTATTCGGTCGGCTCGCGCACGTCGAGCACGAACGGCCGGGTGCCGGCGTCGATGCGCGCCTTGAGCTCGAGCGGCGTGATGTCGTTCATGGCGTCGGCACTGGCCGCCGCCGGGGCCTGCGATGGGGCGACGCCGCAGAACTGGTCGTAGTCGATGAGCGCGGTGACGGTGGGATGCGTGCCGCACACCGGGCAGTCGGGGTCCTTCCGCAGCGTGAGCTCGCGGAAGCGCATCTTCATGGCGTCGTAGATCAGGAACCGCCCGGCCAGCGTCTGGCCCATGCCGAGGATGATCTTGACCGTTTCGGTGGCCTGAATGGTGCCGATGA
This sequence comes from uncultured Acidobacteriota bacterium, assembly GCA_963814395.1. Taxonomy (GTDB): domain Bacteria; phylum Acidobacteriota; class Vicinamibacteria; order Vicinamibacterales; family UBA2999; genus CADEFD01. The sequence continues at coordinate 225,988 of CAWFCS010000002.1, read as the reverse complement.
GCCCCGGCAGAATGCCCAGCACGCCGGCTTCGGCGCAGCTCGGCACGAGCCCTGGTGGCGGCGGCTCGGGATAGAGACAGCGATAGCACGGGCCGTCCTTGGCGCCAAAGACCGACGCCTGCCCCTCGAAGCGGAAGATGCTGCCGTAGGCGTTGGGGATGCCGAGCAGCACGCACGCGTCGTTCACGAGGTAGCGCGTGGGAAAGTTGTCGGTGCCATCGACGACCACGTCATAGCCGCGAAAGAGATCCAGCGCGTTGGCCGAGCTGAGCGCCACCTCGTGCGTGATCACGTTCACGTGCGGGTTCAGGTTGTGCAGCGTGTCTTTCGCGGAGGCCAGCTTGGAGCGTCCCACGTCAGCGGTGCCGTGCAGAATCTGGCGCTGCAGGTTGCTGAGGTCGACGGTGTCGAAGTCGACGATGCCGATCGTGCCCACGCCGGCCGCCGCGAGATACATGGCCACGGGCGAACCGAGCCCGCCGGCGCCGATGCACAGCACCTTGGCGGCCTTGAGCTTCTGCTGCCCCTCCATGCCCACTTCCGACAGGATGAGATGCCGGCTGTAGCGCTTGATCTCGTCGGGCTCGAGCGCTGGCAACGCCGGCGCGGCCACGCCCGCACCACCGGCCACCGACGGGATGATGCTCAGCGTGGCGCCATCCGCCACCGGCGTCTGCTCCTTCTGCAGATAGCGGATGTCCTCGTCGCCCACGTAGACATTGACGAAGCTGCGCAGCCGGCCGTCGGCGGCATAGAGGTGCTGCTTGAGGCCGGCGTATTGCGTGGTGAGGTCCTGCAACACTTCGCCGACCGTGGCGCCGCTCGCCTGCACCACGTCGAGCTTGTTGGTGAACGGCCGCAGAGGCGTGGGGATGTGGATGGACACGGGCATGACGGGATCCTCGTTCGGTTCGGAAAGTGGCTTGATTATGACGCCGGCGCGGGCGTGGACGTGTCGGCAATCGGCCGTTCGTCGAAGCCCGAGCGATCGGGGCGCAGCATCCACGCCCGCAGCGCCTCGGGCCGCCCGTTGCGCACCGATACGATCGGATAGACGAAGGTAGGCCACGCGTGGTCGAGGTCGTATTGCGACGGCTCGGCCGGATGGTCGGGGTGCGAATGATAAAAGCCGAGGAGCGCGAGCCCGGCGGCGCTGGCCTGGCGTTCCGAGGCCAGGTAGTCCTTGTCGTCGATGCGGAAGCGCCGGCGCGGACCTTCGGTGGTGACGTTCGACAAGGGGTGCGTGGCCACGATCCGGTCGCCGTCACCGAGCAGCGCGCCGCAGCACTCGTGCGGATAGGTCTCGCGGCCGTGCTGCTCGATGGCCGCCCGCACGCCGGGGCCCAGCACGAGCGGGGTCATCGCGTGGTGTCCTGCTCGACGGGGGCCGCCGCGGCGGCCGGCACGCGTCCTTCGTCCCAGAAGTGTTCCGACAGGTAGCGATCGCCGGCGTCGCACAGGATGACCACCATCAACAGGGACTCGCGTGTCTTGCGCGCCTCAGCCGCGTGCGCCACCGCGGCAGCCAGATTGGCGCCGCTCGACACGCCCACGAGCAGGCCCTCTTCGCGCGCCAGACGCCGCGTCATCTCGTGCGCGTCTTCGGTCGACACTTCGGCGGCGTGGTCGGCCAGCGTGGCGTCGTAGATACCGGGCACGATCGCCGAGGCCATGTGCTTGAGGCCCTCGAGCCCATGCAGCGGCGACTCGGGTTGCACCGAGATGAGCACGACGTTCGGCACGTTGGCGCGCAGGAAGCGGCCCGTGCCCATGAAGGTGCCGCTCGTGCCGAGTGCGGCCACGAAGTGCGTGATACGTCCGGCGGTTTCGGCCAGCAGCTCCGGGCCAGTCGTCTCGAAGTGAGCGCGCCAGTTGAAGTCGTTGTTGTACTGATCCGGATAGAAGTACTGCTCGGGGCTGGCCGCGTAGCGGCGCCGGGCCTCCACGATGGCGCCATCCGACCCGTCCATTGGATCGGTGAACACCAGCTCGGCCCCATAGGCCGTGAGAATCCGTTTGCGCTCGGGGCTGGCGCTCGACGGCAGGCACAGCGTCACCGGGAATCCCAGCGCGGCGCCGAGCATGGCGTAGGCGATGCCGGTGTTGCCTGACGTGGCATCCAGCAGGCGCTTGCCGGCGCTCAGGGCGCCGGAGCGCATCCCCTCGAGAATCATGTGGCGGGCGGCGCGGTCCTTCACCGACCCGCCGGGATTGCTGGCTTCGAGCTTGCCGTACAGCTCGAGCCCGGGCACGTCGCGCTCGAGCCGCGCGAGGCGCACGAGCGGCGTGTGGCCGATGGCGGAAAGAATCGAGTGCTCCATGTCTGCGACGCCTTCAGCTTATGGCAGGGGCAGGCAAGGGCACAACGGACACGCCACGTGAACGGCGAGCCCATCGGCTGGCGTGCCGCACATCGTGCCAGAATGCCGGGTGCCCATCGACACGCGGCGCGCACGCCGGCATCTAATGGCGATCGATCCCGCTATGGCCACGCTCATCCAGCGCGTCGGCCCCTGCCGCTTCCAGGCCCGCGTGCATGCCGATCCGTTCGCCACGCTGGTGCGCGCCATCGTGGCGCAGCAGGTGTCGGCCGCCGCCGCCCGCACCATCTTCGGCCGCGTGTGCGCGCTCTTCCCCAACGACGTGCCGGTGCCGGCGCGGATGCTGCGGCTCGACGACGAGGCGCTGCGCGGGGCCGGCCTGAGCCGGGCCAAGGTGCTCTACGTGCGCGATCTGGCGGCGCATGTGCAAGATGGCCGTCTCGATCTGCGCGCGCTGCCCGCCCACAGCGACGACGACGCGATCACGGCGCTCACGGCCGTGAAGGGCATCGGCACCTGGACGGCGGAGGTGTTCCTGATGTTCCACCTGGAACGCCCGGATGTGTTTCCCTCGGGCGACCTGGCCCTGATGGTGGCGATTCAGCGGGCCTACAAGATGCGCGCGCGGCCCACCCCAGCGAAGGCCCGCACGCTTGCCGAGACGTGGCGGCCGCATCGTTCGGTCGCGAGCTGGTATCTGTGGCAGAGCCTGTCGACGCCGGCCGCGCCGTGAGGCCCGGCCGGCCGAGAGGCTGCGCCCTGGGGCCCCATCAGCGGGCCAGGGCCTTCCCGCGCGCTACTTGATGGCCGCAGTGAGCGTCACGCTCGCGTGAATCACGGTGTCGCCGGCGGCGATCGGCGGGGCGGAAGCGGCCACCGTGTCGGCCGCCATGCGAAACATCGGCGCTTCCATCGGCCGCACGTTCACGCCGCCCTCTTCGATGCGCAGCACGGCCACCACGGCGGCGCCGGCGCCTTTGGCGGCGGCGTCGGCCCGAGCGCGCGCATCGGCTACCGCTCGGGTGAGGGCCTCGCGTTCGAGCGCGGCGCGCTGCTTCAGATCGAAGCGCACGCCCTGCACCGACGTGCCGCCCGCGGCCACCGCCAGTTCGAGGATCTCACCCACCGTCTGAATGTCGTCGAGGCGCACCTCGATCACGTTGCGCGCCTGGTAGCCGCGCGGCACCTGCTTGCCGCCCGTGAACTCGAACTGCGCCTGCAAGTCGTAGGACAGCGTGCGGATGGCGTCCTTCGGCACGCCGGCGGCACTCAGGCGCTGCTGCACCGCCGTCATCGCCTTGGCCGACAGGCCTTGCGCCTCTTTGGGTGTCGCGGCGCGGAACTCGGCGCCGATGGTCACAAACGCCACGTCGGGCGCCGCCCGCACCTCGCCTTCGCCGCGCACCACCACCGTGGGCGGAGCCGGCTGCGCTCCTGCCACGGCCACCGAGGCTGCCACCATTCCAGCCATCAACAGCGCGCGACGCATCATTGCAGAGCCTCCCCGTCGCTGAGCCCGTCGGCAATCTCGTGCGAGTCGTGATACGCCACGCGAAAGCCGATGCTGTAGGCGTAGCTGTCGGGCGGCACCTTGTGGCGATAGGCGCAGCGCAATTGCAGCACGTCGTGGGTCACCCACGATCCGCCGCGCAGCAGCCGCATCGTGCCCGAGACCGGACCCGACGGGTTCACTGCCTCGGCGGCAGCGTAGGCCTCGGCGCCGTACCAGTCGGCCACCCATTCCCAGACGTTGCCGCTCATGTCGTGCAGGCCGAAGGGATTGGCTGGGAACGTGCCCACGGGCCGCGTGCCGCGCATGCGCTTCAGCCCGGCATCGGGCAGGAAGTTCGAGCGCGAGGGATCGATTTCGTCGCCCCACGGGTAGCGCCGCCCGTCGATGGCGCCGCGCGCGGCGCGCTCCCATTCGGCTTCGCTCGGCAGGCGCACGGCTCGGCCCAGGCGGGTGCCGAGCCACACGCAATAGGCCACCGCGTCGGCGTACGTGACGAGCGTGACCGGATGCAGACCGCGATCTTTCGGCAGGTCGCCGCCCCGCCAGATATAGGGCGAGGCAAGCTCGCGGAACGTGGGCTCGGCGGCCGGCGACACGAACGAGGGCAGGTCGCGCACATCGGGTGCGTGATGGCCGGTGTTGCGCACGAACTCGGCGTATTGGGCGTTGGTGACGGGATGCGCCGACAGGTGGAATCGGTCGAGCGTCACGCTCCGCACGGGGCGCTCGTCATCCTCCCCGTCGACCGATCCCATCACGAACTCGCCGGCGGGAATCTCGACGAATCGGGGTAGCAGCTCCTCACGCATGGCCGATATGGCGCTCAGTATACTAGCGAAGCTCCGCCTCACACCGCCGAGAAGAACCTCGTCGGCTTCACTTCGCTAGGGCAGCATCTTCTGGCCCGGCTTCGCCGGGCGTCGACATCTTCCATGGCCGAGTGGAACGTGTTTCATGAGTGACGATGTCGGCCATCGGAGATGTCTAGTAGCCATGCACGTCAAGCCGTTTGCCCTGGAACGATTCCAATCCGAGTGGGAGCACCGGGTGCGGTTCAATCTGTCGGAAAGCGGCGTGCACCCGCTGTCGGTGCGCCAGGTGCTCGGCGACGCCGGCGCCATCGAGACGCTGCTCGACACGCCGCTCATCTACACGCAGACCAACGGCACGCCGGCGCTGCGCGACCGCATCGCTGCGCTCTATCCGGGGGCCAGCGCCGCTCACGTGCTGGTGACGAATGGTGGGTCGGAGGCCAATTTCGTCACCACCTGGCGGCTCGTGCAGCCGGGGGACGAGGTGGTGGTGCTCGTGCCCACCTACATGCAGGTCGCGGGACTTGTGGGGGCCTTCGGCGGCACGGTGCGCGAGTGGCCGATGGTGCTCGATCGGGCGGCCGGCCGGTGGCGTCCCGACCTCGAGGCCCTGGCCGCGCTCGTCGGACCGGGTACGCGGGCGATCGTGCTGTGCACGCCCAACAACCCCACCGGCGCGCGCCTCACCGCCGCCGAACTCGACGCCGTCGCCGCCACGGCCGCGCGGCACGGCGCGTGGGTCGTCTCCGACGAGATCTACCGCGGTGCCGAGCTCGACGGACGCGAGTCGCCGTCGATGTGGGGCCGGGGCGATCGCGTGGTGGTCACAAGCGGCCTGTCGAAAGCCTACGGCCTTCCGGGGCTGCGCGTGGGGTGGGCCGTGGGCCCGCCCGACCTCGTGGCCTCGCTGTGGGAGCACCACGACTACACGTCGATTGCACCTGGCGCCCTCAGCGACCAGCTCGCCACGGCCGCCCTGGTGCCCGAGACCCGCGCGCGCCTGCTCGCGCGCACGCAGCGCATCCTGCGCGAGAACTTGCCGCGCGTGGAGGCGTGGCTGGCCGGCTGTGGTCACACCTTCGACTGGCTCACGCCCGAGGCGGGCGCCTTCCTCTTCGCGCGCTACACGCTGCCGGTGAATTCCACCACGCTCGTCACGCAGCTGCGCGAGGAAGAAAGCGTGCTCGTGGTGCCCGGCGATCACTTCGGCATGGACGGCTACCTGCGCCTCGGCGCGGGCGAACACGCCGACTACGTGCTGGCCGGACTCGCGCGTCTCAAGGCCTTTCTCGATCGCCTGGCGGCGGTTCCCGCGCCCTGAGCGGCGTGAGCGGATACCATATCGTCCGACGATATGGGACCACTCAGCGGCATCACCATCCTCGACTTCACACGCGTGCTCTCGGGTCCGTACTGCACGATGGCGCTCGCCGACCTGGGCGCGCGCGTCATCAAGCTCGAGCATCCCGGGCGCGGTGACGACACGCGGCGCTGGGGGCCGCCCTTCCTCGGCGACGAGAGCGCGTATTTCCTCAGCGTCAACCGCAACAAGGAAAGCATCGCGATCGACTTCAAGTCGCCGGGCGGCCGCGAGGTGGTGGAGCGGCTGCTCGGCGTGGCCGACGTGGTCGTGGAGAACTTCCGGCCCGGCACGCTCGACGCGCTGGGGCTGGATGCCGCGACGGTGCGCGCGGCGCGGCCCTCGCTCATCTACTGTTCGATCTCGGGCTACGGGCAAACGGGTCCCCGGCGCGACGAACCCGGCTACGACGCGGTGATGCAGGCGGAAGGCGGCCTCATGAGCATCACCGGCGCCGCCGATGGTCCGCCCTACCGCCTGGGCGTGGCGATTGTCGACATCGTGTCGGGACTGTTCGCGGCGCAAGGCGTGCTCGCGGCGCTCGTGGCCCGCGGCAACACGGGCCAGGGCCAGACGGTCGACATCGGCATGCTCGACGCCACGGCGGCCCTGCTCACCTATCAGGCCGGCAACTACTTCGCGACCGGCGACGTGCCCGGCCGCATGGGCAACCGGCATCCCACGATTGCACCCTACGAGACGTTTGCCACGAAAGATGGCGATCTCGCCCTGGCCGTCGGCAACGACAGCCTGTGGCAGGCCTTCTGCCGGGCCGCCGACCTGGCCGACCTGGCGGCCGACCCGCGCTTCGCCACCAACGCCTTGCGGCTGGCCAACTACGAGACGATGAAGCCACGCCTGGTCGAGGCCTTCGCGTCGCGCACGCGGGCCGAGTGGAGCGCGCGGCTGCTCGAGCACGGCGTGCCGTGCGGCGGCGTGCGCACCGTCGACGAAGTGTTCGCCGACCCGCAGATCCTCAGCCGCGAGATGGTGCAGACCGTGCCGCACACCACGCTGGGCGCGGTACGAGTCACGGGCGTGCCCGTGAAGCTCTCGGAGACGCCCGGAGGGGTACGCACCGGCCCACCCACGCTCGGTGAACACACCGCCGCGATCCTCGCTGAGCTGGGATACGATCAGCAGGCCGTCCGCGCGCTGGCCGACAGCGGCGCGGTGCGGCTCTGATCATGGATATCGCCCAACTGCGCAAGAGCCTGATTCAGGCCATCGAAACCGCCAAGCGCGACGGCGTGGCCAAGCGCGCGCGGGCCGACGAGGCCACGCGCCTCTACGAGACGTTCCTCGAGAGCACGGCGGTGCCGGTGTTCCGGGCCATGGCCGGCGCGCTCAAGGGCGAGGGGTTGCCGTTCGAGGTGATGACGCCCCTGGGCGGCGTGCGCCTCGTGCCGGAGCGTCAGCGCGAGGACGGCATCGAGCTCACGCTCGACGCCACGCTCGACCCGCCGGCGCCGGTGCTGAGCGTGCTGCGTTCGCGAGGCAGCCGCACGATACGCAGGGAGCGGCCGCTGACCGACGCGCAGCGCGTGGAAGGCGTGACCGACGAAGACGTGGCGCGCGCGCTCATCGAAGAACTGCGTCCCTGGTTGGAACGCTAGCGTCGCGCGCTCGCTTCTGAAAAGCAGGCTCGCGCCCGCAGCGGCTCGGTGACCCGATCGGGCGAGCCGCCGCGACCCTGACTCGGACGAGCCTGCGGAAGGCAGGGCAACCCGATGAAATGGACTCCTCCGAACTGGTCGGCCAAAGTGGACCTCGTCGGCTACTGGATCGCCGTCGCGCTAGTGCTCATCGCTGCTGGCATCTCAAAGCTGCTCGGCACGTAGGGTCAGCGTTCGACGGGCACCGGTTATCGTGTGCCGGTCCTGCGCGGGACACCGGGCGACCTCACCTCGCTCACGCTCGCTGGAGCGCGCCGCCGTCGCGTCCGTACGCCACGGTCGGGCGAGCCGTCGCGGCCGGGCGTTCCGCGCAGCAGACGCATGAAGTCGGGTAGTGCCGGCTGCAGCGCGGAATGCCCGGTTGCGGCGGCGAAGAGAGCAGCTGCGCGAGGCGTTCCAGCCTTCGACTCGCTTCGCTCGCTCAGGCTTCCGCGACTGGCTACGCCAGTCGCTCCACGAACGAGGTGTCGATGCCTTCGCGGCGCAGCAGCGCCAGCAGCCCCACCTTGTCGTCGGCCTTGCGGTAGGCCTCGCGCACGTCCACCGCACCGCTCTGCACGAACGCCACGAGCGCGTCGTTGAGCGGCGCCATGCCGAGCTTGCGGCCGCTGTCGATGGCGCGCGGCAGCTGGGCAATCTGGCCGTCGCTCACGAGCGCGGCCACGGCGTTGGTGTTGAGCACGAGTTCGCGCGCGGCCAGGCGTCCGCCGCCGGCCTTGCGCAGCAGCACCTGCGCCACCACGCCGCGCAGATGTTCGGCGAGCGCGGCCCGCACGTTGCGGCGCTGCTCCGACGGGCAGAGGTCGACGAGGCGCTCGAGCGCCGCGGTGGCCGAGGCCGCCGTCACCGACACGAACACGAGCAGGCCCGAGCCGGCCGCGTCGAGCGCCGCCTGCAGCACGTCGGGCGAGCGCAGGTCTTCGATCACCAGCACGTCGGGATTCTCGCGCAGCGCCGTGCGCGCGGCGGTCACGATCTCGGCGGCGCTGCCGCGCACTTCGCGCTGGCTGATGAGCGAGCCGCGGCTCTCGTGCACCAGGCGAATCTGCCCCTCGAGCGTGATCACGTAGTCGTTCCGCTGGCGGTTGATGAGGTCGACGAACGCCGACACCATCGTGGACTTGCCGCTGGCGCGCGGGCCGGTCACGATCACGAGCCCCTCGGGTTCCATCGCCAGGGCCTGGATCTCGCGCACCAGACCCAACTGCTCGGCCGAGGTCGCCTTGGCCGAGATCATCCGCAGCAGTGCGCCCGGGCCGCGATAGTCGCGGAAGGTGGTGATACGCACGCGGCCCACGTCGGCCAGGTCGCGAATCCACTCGGCGCTTTCCTTGTCGCGCGCGCCTTCCGGCGCCAGTTCGAGCACCGCCGCCTCGACGTCGCCGCTCGAGAGCGCAGGCTCGCCGTCGAGTAGCCGGATGTCGCCATCGACGCGCACGGCCGGGCGGGCCTGGGTCGTGAGATACAGGGCCGACGCGCCGCGGGCCGCCGCCAGCCGCAGCAGGCGCTCGATGCCACCGGGCCGCACGGTGCCGCGCGCGGCGCCGCCACTCGACCGGGCCGAGTCGCGCGTGAGCGAGAGCACGACGGCCGGAATCGCGTCGGGGCTGTCGAGCCGTCCGCCGTCGGGGGCGTGGTCGCCGCCGAAGGCCGAGGCAAGTCCCGGCAGCGTGGGCTGCGGTTCAGGGGTCGCGTAGTGCACCGATTCGGGCGACGGCGGTTCGTAGCGCGCGAGCGGCGGTGGACGCAGGGCGGGCGCACTGTGCGCCGGCGCGGGTTCGTGGCGGTAGGCCACGCGCGGCTCCGCCGCTGCCGCGGCGGCAAACGCGGGAGCGGGAACGGGCGCCGGCGGGGCCGCGGGCAGGGCCATGGGCGCGGGCACGCCCACTGGCGCCGGCGGCACGTCGACCGCGGCCGCGAACAGCTCGTCGTGGCGGGCCGCGGCTGGCGGCGCCGCAAGCTCGACGTATTCCTCGAACACCGGTTCGTAGACCGGCTCGATCGCCACAGGCTGCGGAGGCGGCTGGACCTGCGCAAAGGCCACGCCCTCGGCCGACACACCGGGAAGCGGCGCGAACTCGGGCATGGGCACGGGCGACATCACGCTCGGCGCCGTCAGTTCGGGCATGGCGTCGGTCGTCGGGCTGACGACCGTGACTGGCTCGCTCACGACCTCGGAGAAGACGGTAGCAACCACGGCAGGCACTTCAACGGCGACGGGCACGACCACCTCTGCTTCGGCGTCTTCGACAATCTCGACGGGATGGTCGGCGGCCGCGTCGGCCAGGATATTGGCGACAGGCGCGTTCACGTGGGCGGCGGCAGCCACGACAGGCGCGGCGTGGGGCTCGACCTGATGCGCCAGCGGCGCGGCGATGACCTGGTCGGGGGTGACGGCCACGGCGACGGCCTCGACCACGGTCGCGGGCATGGCCGTGGCCGCCGCGCGCATGCGGCGGTGCCGGCGCAGCTCGATCCAGATGTCGTCGCCGCCGCGGGCGGCCACGACCGTGAAGCGGTCGCCGCTCGAGGCCGGACGGTCGTCGAGCTCGTGTTCCACCGCCCCCATTTCGCGCAGGGCGCGCAGGGCGTCGGCCGAGAGCAGCTGGGCGAGCATGCCTTCCATCGCGCCCAGGCCGAGCCCCTGACGAGACAGCTCTACCGGTCCCCCCGCGGCCACGACGTAGGGCTTCTCCCCGACGTGGAGAACGAGGGCGTCGCCGTCACTGCGGACGACTGCGGTCAGGAGCGAATCTACTAGCGGCATCGGTGTCAGTGGGGCGGTTGCGCGGCGGTGCACCGTCTTTCACGGGGCGCCTGGCTGCTTCCGTCCTGCATGACATGTTTCGGACCCTTGCGACAGCAACGTTAGCCGCTACGGCCTGTTTGGTGCGTGGCCCACGTGAATCGTCATCAGCCCGGCCAGCACCGGAATCGTGACCACTCCGGTCAGGCCGGCCCGGCCGAGCCGCTCCGCCACGCCGGCCGCTCCCGGATACTGGCGGATCGACGCAGGGATGTAGCGATAGGTGTCGGGATCGCCGTGGAGCACCCACCCGAGTGTGGCGCCGACCACGCCGAGGTAGGCCAGGTAGACGGCGCGGATGGCCGGCGATTCGGGCCGGTTGAAGTCGAGCGACAGGAAGCGTCCCCCGGGGGCGAGCACGCGCACGATTTCGGCGATGGCGGCGTCGAGGTCGGGCACGTTGCGCAGCCCGTAGCTGGTCGTCACGATCTGGAACACGGCGTTCGGAAACGGCAGCGCGCCCATGTCTCCCGTGGTCCAAGTCACGGCGGAGGCGGTGCCGGCGGCCTGCTTGGCTCGCGCCAGTTCCAGCATGCGATGCGTCACGTCGAGGCCGGCGACCACGGCGCCTCGGGCGGCGAGGGCGAAGGCCACATCACCCGTGCCGGTGGCGAGGTCGAGCGCCCGTTCGCCGGGTTGCACCGCGGCCCGGGTCACCAGCCGGCGCTTCCAGCGGCCGTCCATGCCGTACGACAGCACCCGAGTGATGAGGTCGTAGCGGTCGGCGATGGTGGCAAAGAGGCGTCGCACATGGCGGCGCTTGGCCTCGGGCGAGGCGAACGCCGATGACAGCCCGCGGCTCACGACGCGACGAGCCGCCAGGCCTGCGCCACGACGAAGCACAGCAGGAAGCCCATCACGAGCGGCAGCAGTGCCGACACGGTGGTCCACTTCACGCTGCGCGTCTCTTTCCAGATGGTGTAGATGGTGGTGGAGCACGGGTTGTGCACCAGGCTGAAGAGCATCAGGCACACGGCCGTGAGCAACGTCCAGCCGCCGGCTCTGAGCACTGCGGCGGTGTCGGTCGTGGAATCGAGCTCGAACATCACGCCCGCGCCCTCGCCCACGCCGGGCGCGCCGGTCACGAGCACGGTCAGCATGAGGATGGTCGGCACCACGATCTCGTTGGCGGGAATGGCCACGATGTAGGCCAGCAGAATCACGCCCGACAGGCCCAGCACGAACCCGAACGGCTGCAGCCACTGCACGATCGCCGCGGCCAGGCTGGCATCGCCGAATGGAATGTTCGACACCAGCCAGATCACGGCACCGGCCGGCAGCGCGAAGACCACGGCGCGCCACAGCACGTAGAGCGTGCGATCGATGAGCGACGTGTAGAGCGTGGCCAGCACGCGCGGCGGCCGATAGGGCGGCAGCTCGAGGCTGAAGGCCGACACCTCGCCGCGCAGGAGCGTGCGCGACAGCAGCCACGACGTGGCAAAGGTCAACAGCACGCCGAACACCGCCACGCCCACCACCGCGAGCGCCGAGATCAGCCCGGCCCAGTGGGCGGGCACGGCGCCGCCCACGAAGATCGTGGCCACGAGAATCTGCGTCGGCCAACGCCCGTTGCAGATCGCGAAGTTGTTGGTGATGATCGCGATGAGCCGCTCGCGCGGGCTCTCGATGATGCGCGCCGCCACGACGCCGGCGGCGTTGCAGCCCCAGCCCATGGCCATCGTGAGCGCCTGCTTGCCGTGCGCGCCGGCGCGGCGGAACGTGCGATCCAGATTGAAGGCCACGCGCGGCAGATAGCCGAAGTCTTCGAGCAGTGTGAAGAGCGGGAAGAAGATGGCCATCGGCGGCAACATCACGCTCACCACCCAGGCCGTCGCCAGGTACATGCCGTCGATGACGAAGCCCGAGAGCCACCACGGCGCGCCCATCGCCGCCGCGCCCGACCGCAGCACCGGCACCGTCCAGTCGATGAGCAGCGTGGCCAGCATCTTCGAGGGCACGTTGGCCCCGGCGATGGTCAGCCAGAACACGCCGGTCAGCATCAGGAGCATCAAGGGCACGCCCCAGAGGCGGCTCGTGACCAGGTTGTCGATGGCCCGATCGAGATCGAAGCGCCGGCCGCCCTCGGCGCGAGTGACGGCTCGGTCGGCGATGCGCGCGGCTTCGGTGTAGACGGCCTCCATCAGCGATTGATGGAACTCGGAGCCGACCTGCCAGCGCAACTGCGAGGCAAGCTCGATGAGCGCGTCCACCACGGCGGCATCGGCCTCGGGCCGGGCCTGAGGCGGCGCCGCTGTGGCCGTCGCCGCCGGGTCGGTCGCCTGGATCAGGTCGCCGAGTTCCCCGCTGCGCAACGCCGTCTGGATGCGCTCATCGCCGTCGAGCAGGCGCAGCGCCACCCATTGCGCGTTCGGCAGCTGCGGATGCAGTTCGAGCACCGCCGCCGACAGACGCACGACCGCCCGCTGCAGCGCGGGCGAGCGTTCGCCCACCTTGTGCGGCGCCCCGCTCACCTCGCCGCGCGCCACCTCGGCGATGGCCTGCATCAGCTCGGGCAGGCCTTCGTTGTAGCGCGCCGCCGTCGGCACCACGCGCACGCCCAGGTCGCGGGCCAGCCGCCGCGCGTCGACGTCGATGCCGCGGCGACGCGCCTCGTCCATGAGGTTGAGGCACACCACCGCGCGATTGGTGATCTCGAGCACCTGCAGCACGAGGTTCAAGTTGCGTTCGAGGCAGGTGGCATCGACCACGACCACCGTGACGTCGGGCTGACCGAACAGCAGGAAGTCGCGCGCCACCTCTTCGTCGAGACTCGACGACAGGAGCGAATAGGTGCCGGGCAGGTCCACGAGCTTGTAGCGCTTGTCGCCCGAGGCGAAGGCACCCTCGGCGCGTGTCACCGTCTTGCCCGGCCAGTTGCCGGTGTGCTGCCGCAGCCCAGTGAGGGCGTTGAAGACAGTGCTCTTGCCGGTGTTGGGGTTGCCGGCCAGCGCCACCACGTAGTCGTGCCCGGTCATGTCGACGCCGAGCTTCTTCAGATTGGCGAGATTGTGCGCCGGACACGCGGCGCAGGCCTCGGCACTCGGATGGCTCACGCTGACACCTCCGCGCGCTTGTGGACGAAGATGTGGCTGGCCTGATCGCTGCGCAGCGCAATGAGCGCCCCGCGGATGCGGTAGGCCGTGGGATCGCCCGAGGGCCCGCGCAGCTCGCTCGTCACGCGCGTGCCAGGCACCAGACCCAGATCGAGCAGACGGCGCCGCTGCGCGCCGCGGCAGGATGTGGCCAGCGCCACCACGTCGGCGGATTCGCCGAGTGACAGCGTGGAGAGCCGCGTCATCGTGCCGACGTCGGCCGGCGCTTCGATGGTCACCACCGTGACGTTGGCGGCCACGACCGGCGCGAGCACCACTTCATCGGCTTCGGCCTCGACGCGGAGGCGCTGCGGCGAGCGGTCGAGCACGCGCACGCGCATGCCGGGCACGAGCCCGGCCGCGGCGATCTGCGCGAACACGGCCTCGGGTTCATCTTCGATGTGCACGATCTCGGCCGCCTGATCGACCGGCAGCTGCGTGAGCGGCATGCCCTGATGCGGGGGCACTTCACCGCTGGCCATCGGAATCGGATCGCCGTGGGGATCGAAACGCGGGTAGCCCAACGTGGCGGCCAGGGCCTCGGCCTGCTGGTCGCTCGTGCCGTGTTCCCGGTGTTCGGCATGGGCATGCCACTCGCGCGCGTCGAGGCCGGTTTCGTCGGCCAGGTAGCGCTCCCACAAGCGGTGGATGCGAATCACGCGCAGGGCGTCGCGGCGCCCATCGGGGGTGAGCCGCAGCGTGCTGTCGTCGTGGTGGAGCAAATTGAGCCGGCCGAGCCGGTCGACGAGGTCGGCGGCGGCACGGCCCGAAAGGCCGAGCGCACCCGCCAGGCTCTCGAGCGTCGCCGGGCGCTGCCGGTACTCGCCGTCCCACAAGTGCTTGAGCGCGTCTTCGACCTCGACCCGGTCGGACGCCGCCAGACCCCGCCGCCAGCGCCACGCCAGCCCGGTCGACGGCCAGAACAACACGGCCGCCAACACCAGGGCGGCGACGACGACGAGGAGCGACATCAATGGATCGATCATCTGTGGGTGATTTTGAGTAATCAAAATATTGATTGAATAGCCATCAAAAGTCAAGGGCTCTGCGGTCCCGTCTGCTACGATCACCGGGTCGCATGGCGCACTCGAGCACGGTCGAGAACTACCTCAAAGAGGTCTACCTCGGCGTCAGCCGCTTGCCGCCGGGCGAGCCGCTGCTGCCGATGGGGCAACTGGCTGTGGCCCTGCGCGTGGCTCCCGGCACCGCCACCACCATGGTGAAGGCCCTGGCTGAATCGGGCCTGGTCGAGTACGAGCCCTACAACGGGGTGCGGCTCACTGCGGCGGGCACCAAGCTGGCCGCCACCGTGCTGCGCCGGCACCGGCTGGTGGAACTCTTCCTCGTGCAGGTCATGGGCATGCGCTGGGACGAAGTGCACGACGATGCCGAGCATCTCGAACACGTGGTGTCGGACCGTCTGCTCGATCGCATCGACGAGATGCTGGGCCATCCCGACACCGACCCGCACGGCGATCCCATCCCGGGCAAGGAAGGCACGATCCTCGAGCGCCACTTCGACACGCTGCTCACCTGCCCGGTCGCCACGCCGGTGGTCGTGGCCCGGGTCACCGATCAGGATCCGGTGTTCCTGCGCTTCGTCGAGCGCAACGGCCTCAAGCCCGGCGAACTCGTGGAAGTGGAAGCCCGCGACGAAGCCGCCGATGCCGTGCGCCTCCGCGGCCGCGGCGACACGGCCATCACGATCGGCGCCCGCGCCGCGTCGAAGCTGCTCGTCGACGTTCGCTGACGCCTAACGGCGATCGGCGGCCAACGCCGCGCTGATCAGCTCGACGAGCGCATGCGGGTCTGCAGCCACGAAGGGCGTGACGACGCGATCGGCAAAGGCCGCCGCGCCGAAGCCGTAGGCCGCGAGCACGAACGTCGCGCCAGCGCGGGCCGCGGTTTCGGCGTCCACCGGCGAGTCGCCCACCATCACCACGGAACCGCCTCGCGCGTGCATCCGCAGGGCCACGAGACCTGCTGGATCCGGCTTGCGCGGCCATGGGCCATCCCCGCCCACGACCTCGACGAAGTAGTCGCGCACACCGAGTGCCGCCAGTATGCGCTCGGCCGGCGCCACCGGCTTGTTGGTGAGCACCGCCAACGCCGTGAGCGGGTCGAGGGCATCGAGCACGACTCGGATGCCGGGATAGAGCCCGGTGGTGTCGAGCAGGCGGGCGTCGTAGATGGCGAGGAAGCGGTCGAGGGCGCCGGGCGTGGCCGGGTCGAGACCGGCGGCGGTGAGCGCGCGGCGCACGAGCACGGGCGCGCCCTCGCCCACCATCCCAATCACCTCGGCCCGAGTCAGCGGCCGGCCTCCCAGGTCCTCCACCAGCGCGCTCACCGCCAACGCCAGGTCGGTCGCCGAGTCCACAAGGGTGCCATCGAGGTCGAAGACGGCGAGGCCAGCGCCGGGGCCAATCATGCCGATGCCGCGCGATCTTGTTGTGCCACCACAGCCGTGCTTGATTGTATCCTCGGGCGCGTGGTTGCCCGTCCCCCCTCCGTGGCGCTGATGTCCAGCGGGCTCGACAGCGCCGTGCTGCTCGTGCACGAAACCGAGCACTACGAGGTGCGCCCGGTCTACGTGCGCTGTGGCCTGGCCTGGGAAGCCGCGGAGCTCCGCATGTTGTCGCGGCTCATGGCCGCGCCAGCCATGGCCGGACGCCTGCACCCGCTCACGGTCGTCGACCTGCCGATGCGCGACGTGTATCCGCCGGATCACTGGGCGATCGCCGGCCATCCGCCGGGCTACGACACGCCCGACGCCGACGTCTACTTGATGGGACGCAACATCACGCTGCTGGCCAAGGCCGGACTCGTAGCGGCGCGCGCCGAGTCACGGCGCATCGCCCTTGGTCTCCTGGCGGGCAATGTCTTCCCCGACGCGACCCCGGCGTTCTTCGCCGCGATGGCCGAGGCCTTGTCGCGAGGATTGGCGCACGCCCTCACCGTGGTGACGCCGTTTGCGGCGCTGCGCAAACCGCAGGTGATCGAACTTGGCGCGCGACTCGGCGTGCCGTTCGAGCTCACCTTGTCGTGCATGAACCCGGTGAGCGACGCGCACTGCGGCCGCTGCAGCAAGTGTCGCGAGCGGCGCGAAGCGTTCGCCGAGGCCGGCGTGCTGGATCCGAGCACCTACGCCTCTCTGGCGCCGTAGCGCCGCGCCATTCAGGACTCGAAGCGAATCGTGCCGTCGCGTGTGCGCACCCGCAGGGTGTGGCCGCCCGCGCCGAGCGTGGCCTTGAGCTCGCGCCGGTCGCGGTCCTCGCGGTCGTCGCGCTCGCCGTCCTCGCTGCGCGCCGGCACGGTGAGACCCGGATAGTTCGAGCGGATGACCCCGTCGGCGGTCGACGCGTCGACCACCGCCGCCACGCCCTGCGGCAGGCGCACCTCCACGGTGCCGTCGCCGGTTTCGACGTTCCAGTCATCGGCGAGCGCGCTGCCGGTCTCGGCGCCGATGCGCACCGAGCCGTCGCCGGTCTTGGCACGCAGGTGCGTGAGCGTGCCGTTCACCGTGATGCTGCCGTCGAGCGTCTCGGCGTCGATCTTGCCGGTCACCTCGCGCAGGCGGATGGACCCGTCGTCGGTGCGCGCGCGCAGGTCGCCCGAGAGACGCGTGCCGATGAGCGACCCGTCGCCCGACTGCAGTGTGACGGAGCCGGCCACGTCTTCCACCGTGATGCTGCCGTCGCCGCTCTTCAGATCGAGCGTGGCGGCCTTCGGCAGCGCCACCCGTAATGTGGCCCGAGGCGAGAACGACACGCCAATCACGACGCCGGAGCGCGCGGCCTCGGCGGGTCCCCGCACGCGCAGCGTGATGTGGTCGCCGTCCTGCGACTGCTCGACCACGATCTGGGTGAGCAGGGTCTCGTCCTGAGCCTGCTTGTCGACGATCACCTCCACCTCGTTGCGGTCCCACGAGTGCACCTCGATGGCGCCATCGAAGGTGTCGAGCGTGACCGTGGGCGTGCCCGCCACCGTGAACCTGCGGGTTTCGGAGGCCGTGGCGCCTTCGGTGTTGACGTTCACGGTGCAGGCCGAGAGGGCGCAGGCCGCCAGGGCCGCGCCAAGTCCGCCGATGCCGGTTGAGTGCAGTGTCATTGCTGGCCCCCGGTCGGAGAGACGGCAAGCGAGGGGCCCGGGTTCCACACCGGCACGCCCGCCACCCAGGTCTGGCGCACGCGCAGGGCGTCGTCGAGCACCACGACGTCGGCCATCCCGCCCACGGCCAGGCGGCCCAGATCCGACCGGCCCAGCGCGTCGGCCGGGGCCGTCGCCGTCAGTTGCGCTGCGGCCACGACCCCGAGACCCACCTCGCGCGCCAGCCACCGGAACACGCCGTCCATCGTCGCTACGCTGCCGGCCAGGGTGCCGTCGGCCAGCTCCGCCCAGCCCCGGCGCACGTGAAGCGTGTGTTCGCCCAGACGCGCCGTGGCGCCGGCAGGCAGGCCCGCGGCGGCCGTGGCATCGGTGATCGCGACGATGCCGCCCGGCCCCTTGGCCCGCACGGCCAGGCGCACCATCGCCGCGTGCACGTGATGGCCGTCGCCGATCACCTCGCAGGTCACCTCGGCGCCCGCCTCGAGCACCGCGCCGGCGAGTCCGGGCGCGCGGTGTGACAGCGGCGGCATGCGGTTGAAGAGGTGGGTGGCATGACGCGCGCCGGCGGCAATCGCCGCCACGCCCTGCTCGTAGGTGGCGGCCGAGTGCCCCAGCGACACGCGGTGACCGGCGCCCGCCAGGCGGCGCACGAGATTCAGGCCGCCGGGCAGTTCTGGTGCAAGGGTCACGATGCGCACGGCCGCGCGCTGCGCGTCGATGGCAGCGAGCACGGCGCCCGCCGTGAACGCGCCGTCGGCGCGAGCCGGCTCGCCTGGTTGGGGCGGCAGCCGCAGGCACCGCGCCGGCTGCGCGCCCTGGTACTCGGGGTTGACGAAGTTGCTCTCGAGGTGCGCGCCCAGCACGCGCGCGGCGGCCCCCGGGGGCCCCGACTGGCAGGCGGCGACCGCCGCGAGGAAGGTCGCCAGGGCCTCGGGCGGGCAGGCGACGCTCGTGGGCAGGAAGCCGGTGACGCCGTAGCGCGGCAGCAGCGCCGCCACGCGCGCCACGGCGTCGCCGCCATCGAGCACGTCGATGCCGTGTGACCCGTGGATGTGCGTGTCGACGAACCCCGGCACGATCCAGCAGCCCGTGCAGTCCACGTCGCCCGGCTCGGCGCCCGGTCGCGCGCCGGCCTCGACGCCGACCTCGACGAGCCGTCCGGCTTCGATGACGAGCGCGCCGCCGCTCGCCACGCCGCTCGGGAGCACGAGGTTGCCGCCGCGCAGCCGGATCATCGGCCTACGCGTCTTCGCTGTCGCGCGGCTTCGAGGCTTCCGCCTTGAGCGCGGCCACCAGCCCGTCGCGCTTCTCGACCAGACGCTTCAACGGGCGGCGGTTGTTGGCGTGGCCGACGGCGTATTCCGCAAAGAGCGGAAACGCGATCGTCGAATCGCAGTAGGTCACGCAGGTGTCGGGCAGCACGCCCGGGTTCACCTTGCCCCAGCTCACCGCCTCGGCCGGCGTGGCGCCCGACAGGCCGCCCCACACGACCTGGTCGGTCGTGATCTGGATGAAGTAGTCGTTGCCGCCCTTGGGAATGCCGTAGACCTCCCACAAGGTGGGCTGGCCCTGCAGGTAGAAGTTCTTGGGCGAGCCGCCGCCAAGGATGACCGCGCCGTTCTTCTGGCCGGCCAGGATGATGGCGCAGATCTCGTTCACGTCCTTGTTCGGGTCGACCATCAGGTGACCGTCGTTCATCAGCTCGTGGAACGCGATGTTCATGCCAATCGAGCTGTCGCCCGGCGACGACGTGTAGATCGGCACGCCGGCCTGGGCGGCAGCCGCGAGCACCGAATACTCCTCGCAGCCGGGGTGCTGCGCGCGCAGGTCCTGTCCAAGCGCATAGTGCAGTTCCGCCGTCGACACCGGGCCGTCGAGCCCGGAGCGCACCAGGAACTCGCGCACGTACTTGTCGGTGTCGAGCAGCACCTGCGCCGGAAACAACACGTCGTAGATGCGGATGACGCCGTCTTCGTAGAGCTCGCGGTCGTCCACGAACGGCGAGCCGCGGTGGAGCGTGAAGTTCAGGGCGTAGTGCAGGTCGTGGTAGAGATTCGCGCCGGTGCTGATCACGAAGTCGATGAGCCCACGCTCCATCAGCTCGATGATCGCGCCGCCCAGCCCGGCCGGGGTCAGGGCGCCAGCCACGGTGAGGGCAATGGTGGTGTCGTGGTCGGGCGACAGCATCTTGTCCGAGTAGATGCGGCACGACTCGCCGAGCCGGGCGGCGTTGAAGGCCTGGAAGCCCTCGTCGATGAGCGTCCGGATTTCGGGGCTGCCCTTGGGCCGGTAGTAGCGGATCGGCCGGCCGGCCAGATGTGAGCGTTTCTTGCCGGTGGAACCAGGAGCGCGGTGTGGCACGGACGTCGTCCTCCAGAAGTCAGCGAATTGACGGTAGAGTATCACCGCGAGGTTACAGGGCTGCACACGCTGGCGGCGAACCGGCGAAGTCAACCTCGCCTGACGGCCGAGGTTGCGGAAGGGCCCGCCCCCCAAAGATCTCCGGTCGACTGTCCGATAGAAGGACAGGTAGGAAGAGACCAAGGCTGTGGACGACATCACATTCGCCGCTCGCCGAGCCACGAGCTCGACCGCCAAGCAGGAGCACGACGCCGAGGCGCGCTTCCGCATCCTGGTACAGTCGCCGCTCCGGGCCGGCATCCTGCGCTTCCTCAGTGCCCGGCCAGGCGAGCAGTTCGACGCCGAGGGCATCATGCAGGCCTTCGGCCGCATGCGCCTCGACGTCGAGAATTGTCTCAAGGAGCTGGTCGAATCCGGCGTGGTGCGCCGCGTGTCGGGCGACCCGGTGCAGTACGCCGCCGCGCGCATCGACCCCACTTCGGCCCAAGGCCAGCTGCTCGACACGTTCCTGGAGCGGCGGGCCACGGTCGGCATCGAAGACACCTCGCCCTCGGTACAGCGCTTCCGCGAGATGATTGGCCGCGACGAGAAGATGCTGGCCATCTTCGAGTGGATCCGCACCGCCGCCAAGAGCGACATCTCGGTGCTCATTCTCGGGCCGACCGGCGCCGGCAAGGAAGTGGTCGCGCGCATGATCCACGAGCTGTCGCGGCGCGGCACCGAGAAGTTCCAGGCGGTCAATTGCGCCGCCCTGCCCGACACCCTGTTCGAGTCGGAAATCTTCGGCTACGAAAAGGGCGCCTTCACCGGCGCCAACGACCGCAAGCCGGGCCGGCTCGAACTGGCCAATGGCGGCACGTTCTTCCTCGACGAAGTGGGCGACCTCTCACTCGTGGCCCAGGCCAAGATCTTGCGCGTGCTCGAGGAGCGACGCTTCGAACGGCTCGGCGGCAGCAAGGCCATCCATGTCGACTTCCGGCTGATCTCGGCCACGAACCGTCCGCTGGATTCTGTTCGTGCGCGAGAGCCGCTTCCGCGAAGACCTCTTCTACCGGGTCAACGCCTTCTCGATTCGGCTGCCGTCGCTCAAGGAGCGCGCCGTCGACATCCCGGTGCTGGCCGCGCGTTTCCTGGGCCGCTACTGCGCGTCGAACGGCCTGCCGCTCGACGCCAAGCGCCTCTCGCCCGAGGCCACCGACCGCCTGCTCAGCTATCACTGGCCGGGCAACATCCGCGAGCTCGAAAGCACCATGTCGCGCGCCGCCCTGTCGGCGCCTGGCCACATCATCCGCTCGGAGGACATCGAGTTCCTGCATTCGCCGCTCGCCACGGGCACGACCACCCCTTCGGGCAAGATGCCGACGCTGCGCGATGCCGAGCGCACCCACATCGCGCTCGTGCTGGAGGCGGTGAGCTGGAACAAACTGGAAGCCGCGCGTGTGCTCGACATCAGCCGCGGCACCCTTTACCGGAAGATCGACGAGTACGGACTGGAGCCGTCCGCCCGTCGACGCCGCGAGCCGGTCGACGCGTGACGCGCCACCCCCGGTAGGCATGCGCGCCCTCCCCTCGGCAGCCCAGGCCTTCATCGTCGCCGTGATTGCGGCCGGCGCGGCGACCCTTGCCTGGACGCTGCCGCAGATCGACCTCGACACGCCCTACCTGTTCCTGGCCCTGCTCGTGCTCTCGAACGTGACCTCGGCCTTCAAGGTGGCGCTGCTCTCGGCCAGCGGGTCGACCATGTCGGTGAGCTACACCGTGGACTTCGCGGCGCTGCTGCTGCTCGGGCCCAACCCCACGACGATCATCGCGGTGTCGAGCGCCTGGAGTCAGTGCACGTTCCGGATGAAGCAGCCGACGCCGCTCTATCGCACGCTCTTCAGCATGGCGTCGCTGGCCATCACCGTGCGCGCGGCCGGCTGGGTCTACGAGCGGCTCGGCGGCGCGCCCGGCGTGCTGGTCGACTCCTTCACCGTAGCGGCCGCCCTGGTGGGTGCGGCCACCACCTATTTCATCTTCAACACGGTGCTCATCTCGGCGGCCATCGCCTTGTCGAGCCGCCAGGCCTTCGTCACCACCTGGAACCAGAATTTCCTGTGGAGCGCGCCCAGCTACTTCGTGGGCGCGGCGGCGGCCTTCGCGGCCGGCTGGCTGGTGCTCAACGTGGGCATGTGGCTCGGCCTGCTGCTGGCGGCGCCGGTCTATCTCATCTACCGCACCTACAAGGTCTACCTCGGGCGCATCGAAGACGAACGGCGCCACGTGCAGGAGATGTCCGACCTGCACCTGGCCACGATCGAAGCGCTGGCGCTCGCCATCGACGCGAAGGACCAGACGGCGCAGAGCCACATTCGCCGCGTGCAGATCTACGCCGCCGGCCTGGCCAAGGCGCTCGGCATGCCCGAGCAGGAGATTCAGGGCGTGAAGACGGCGGCCCTGCTGCACGACATCGGCAAGCTGGCCGTGCCCGAACACATCCTGTCCAAGCCCGGCCCGCTCACGCAGGAAGAGTTCCAGAAGATCCGCATCCATCCGCAGGTCGGCGCCGAGATCATCAGCGCCGTGCCGTTCCCCTATCCGGTGGCGCCGCTCATCCTCAGCCACCACGAACGCTGGGATGGCCGCGGCTACCCTCAGGGCCTCAAGGGCGTCGAGATCCCGCTCGGCGCGCGCATCCTCACGGTGGTCGACTACTTCGACGCGCTCACCTCCGACCGGCCCTACCACCGGGCCATGGACCACGAGGCGGCGCTCTCGCTGCTCGATCAGGAATCGGGCAAGGCGCTCGACCCGGATGTGGTGAAGATGTTCTTCACCCAGCTGCCAGTGCTGGCGGCCGAGGCCGACCGCCTCGAGCAGGCGCCGTCGCGCCGGCTCACCCTCGAACCCACCTCCGAACTCGGTCGACCGGCCGTGGGCTTCGAGAACGAGAGCGGCAAGAGCAGCACGGTCTTCGAGGACATCGCGCTCGCCCACAAGGAGATCTACGCGCTCTACGAGATCGCCCAGTCGATGGGCACGAGCCTGGGCGTGGCCGACACCATGGCGCTCATCAGCTCCAAGCTGAGCAACCTGGTGCCGTTTGCCGCGTGCGCGCTGTTCGTCTACGACGAGGAACACGACTGGCTGCGCTGCCGCTTCGCCACCGGGCTCGACTCGGAACTCATCGGCAGCATGACCATCAAGAGCGGCTACGGGCTCACCGGCTGGGTGACCCGCAACCGCCGGCCGCTCGTCAACGCGCGGCCGAGCGCCGATTTCGAGGCCGCGGGTCTGGCGCCCACGGCCACATCGCTCAAGTCGGCCATCGTCTCGCCCCTCATCATCAACGACCGGCTGATTGGCACCCTCGCCGTCTACCAGGAAGCCGAAGACGCCTACACCGACGACCACCGCCGCCTGCTCGACCGCGTGTGCGAGCAGGCCGCCGCCGTGATCAACAACGCGAGCGTGTTCGAGCGCACGCAGGAAGACTCGCTCACCGACGCCCTCACCGGGTTGCCCAACACGCGCTTCATGTTCATCCACCTGTCGCGCGAGCTGGCGCGCGCCGAACGCCTGAAATCGGAAGTGGCGTTGCTCGTGATGGACTGCGACAACTTCAAGGAGATCAACGACTCGCACGGGCACCACGTGGGCGATCGCGCCTTGCGCGAGGTGGCCAACGTGCTGCGCAGCGGCGTGCGCCCCTACGACATCTGCGTGCGCTACGCCGGCGACGAGTTCATCGTCGTGCTCTCGGGCTGCGGCGCCGACGAAGCCGAACGCAAGCGGCTCGAGCTGAAGCGCGCCATGGAGGACGTGGTGTTCGAGGCCCGGCCGGGGCGCCGGCTCACGTTGTCGATCAGCGTGGGGGCGGCCGTGTATCCGCACGACGGCGAAACCTACGAAGCCTTGCTGGCGTCGGGCGATGCCCGGATGTATCGCGACAAGACGCAGCGCAAGAACCTGTCCCGCAACGGCCTGGGCCGGCTGCCCGAACGCGGCAGCAGCGGCCTGCGACTGCCGACGTTGCGGCCCGAAATTACCGAGAGCGACATCGAGCGCGCCCGCACCGGCGTGCTCTAGAATCGAGCCCGTCCTGACGGCGCTACTCACCGACTGCGTGCCGGCGACGCCGCGCACGCGGATGCTGCGTCTTACGCTGCCCGACGCGGGGTTCGTGTTCACGGCCGGCCAGGCGGTGATGGCCGGCCTGGCCGATGGGCCGGCGCGCTCGGCCTATTCCATCGCGTCCCCGCCGTCACTGGCCGCGCGCGGCACCCTCGAGTTGCTCGTGCCCGCCGACGGCGCCTTCGGCGAGGCCGGACTCGACCCGGCCACGGTCGTGGGACGCAGGCTGGCCATCGAGGGCCCGATTGGCGGGTTCGGCGTGCCGGCGGGGGCCGAGGACGCGCCGCTCCTGCTCGTGGGCGGCGGCACCGGCATCGCGCCGCTGCGCTCGGTGGCGCTCGACCGTCTCGACCACGCCGCTGCCCCGCCGATGGTGCTGCTCTACAGCGCGCGCACGGTTGACGAGTTTGCGTTCGGCGAGGAGTTCGCCGCGCTCGATCGAAGCGGCCGCTTGCGCGTCTACCGGACCGTGACGCGCGACGAGCGCTCCACGCCATGGCCAGGTCGATCGGGACGGGTCGACGACGCGCTCCTCGAGGCCGCACTGCCCGGCCGCGACGCCTGGTGCCTGGTTTGTGGCCCAGCAGGATTCGTGGGCACCGTCACCGCCAGCCTCGAAGGCCTCGGCGTGCCGGCGGAACGGATTGTAGTTGAAGGATAGGGGCTGGGGGCTAGGGGCTGGGGCGCGCTGCAGTCGCGCTTCGTAGCAATGCGTCGACAAGCAGGGCTTGTGCATCGCCGCCAGCGGCGATGCGAAGTGTGACGCCGGCAAGCCCCAGCCCCCAGCCCCTAGTCCCCAGTCCCTGTCCTTACATCCCCACTGCGTGGTAACCCGCATCCACCATGAGCACTTCACCGGTCACGCCTCGCCCGGCCGGCCCGAGCAGGAAGATCGACGCATCGGCCACCTCCGACGACTCGACCGTGCGGCGTAGCGGCGCGCGCTCGCGCACCACGTTCAGGATCGCCGAGAAGCCGCCGATGCCCACGGCGGCCAGCGTCTTGATCGGCCCGGCCGACACGGCGTTCACGCGGATGTTCTGCGGGCCGAGGTCGGCGGCGAGATAGCGCACCGTGGACTCGAGCGCGGCCTTGGCCACGCCCATCACGTTGTAGTTCGGGAACACGCGATCGCTGCCGAGGAACGTGAGCGCGACGATGCTGCCGCCGCCGCGCGCCTCCATGAACGGCCGCGCGCCGCGGGCCAGGGCGATGAGCGAGTACGCGCTTACATCGAGCGCCAGGCGAAAGCCCTCGCGGGTGGTGTTGGCGAAGGGGCTCGTCAACTCGTCGCGCGAGGCGAAGGCCACGCCGTGCACCACGAAGTCGAGCGCCCCGCCCGTGGCCACGAAGTGGGCGAACACGGCGTCGATCTGCGCGTCGTCCTGCACGTCGCAGGGCAGCAGCACCGGCGCGGGGTCGAGCGTGGCGGCCAGCTCCTGCACGTGCTCGGCGAACCGGTCCTGATAGGTCAGCACGAGCTGCGCGCCTTCGCGCGCCGCGGCTTGCGCGATCGCCCATGCGATCGACCGCTTGTTGGCCACGCCGACGATGAGTCCGACCCTGCCTTCGAGTGCTCCTGCCATCACTGCTCCCTGTCAACGCGCGCCGGCCGACCCGGCGCCCCGCGATCTTCCTTCATCCCGGGCACGGGGCCAAGTGGACCGGAGCCCGCGTCAGCGACCGCCGGCCGCGAGCCACGCCCGCGTCTCGACCAGAGCCGCCGCCACCGCATCAGGATTGGTGGACTGCGGCGTGCGCCGCGCCCGCACCGAGGCCAACGCGCTCACCGCCTGGTTCACGTCGTCGCCGAAGAGCTCGGAATACGCGCGCCACTCGGCCGGCGACAGATCGTCGAAGTCGCGGCCGGCGAGCAGCAGCTCGCGCACCATCTTCCCCACCACTTCGTGCGCGTTGCGGAAGGGCAGCCCCTTGCGCACCAGGTAGTCGGCCGCATCGGTCGCGAGCAGCAGGCCAGACGCGGCCTTGCCGGTGCGCGCGGGCTTGAGCGTGAGCTTCGAGACCACCGCGGTGGCCGCATCGAGCGACACGGTGAGGGTGCGCTCGGAGTCGAACACCCCTTCCTTGTCCTCCTGCAGATCCTTGTTGTAGCCGGTGGGCAGACCCTTCATGGCCACGAGCAGGGCCACGTGATTGCCGATCGCGCGCCCCGCCTTGCCACGCACCAGCTCCATCGGATCGGGATTCTTCTTCTGCGGCATCATGCTGCTGCCGGTGGCCGACGCATCGGCCAGATCGAAGAAGCCGAATTCTTCGGCGGTGAAGTAGATCACGTCTTCGGCTAGACGGCTCAGGTGCACCATCGCGAGCGAGCTGGCGTGCAGGAAGCTCACGGCGAAATCGCGATCCGACGAGGTGTCCATGCTATTGGGCACCACGCGCGAGAACCCCAGGGCCCGCGCGAGCGCCGCGGTGTCGATGGCGTAGCCCGTGCCGGCCACGGCGCCCGAGCCGAGCGGCAGCGCATCGGCTTCGTCGATCGCCACGTCGAGCCGGCGATGGTCGCGGCGCAGGGCCGCAGCATGGCTGAGCAGGTAGTGGCTCACGAGCACCGGCATGGCGCGGCGCATGTGCGTGTAGGCGGGCATCAGCGCTTCGCCAGCCGCCTCGGCCTGATCGGCCAGTGCCGCCACGAGCGCACGCAGGCGTTCCTGCAGCACCGGAATGCGCCGCATCAGGTAGAGGCGGAAGTCGACCGACACCTGCTCATTGCGCGAGCGGCCGGTGTGCAGCCGGCGTCCATCGTCGCCGATGAGCGCCACGAGCTGTCGTTCCACGAAGGCGTGGATGTCTTCGTCGTCGCCCGTCACCCACGCCGGATCCTGCCGGCCCCGCGCCAGGATGGCCGTGAGCCCTTCACGAATCCGCGCCACCGCCGCCGCATCGAGCACGCCGGCGCGGCCGAGCGCGTCGGCCCAGGCCAGGCTGCCAGCGACGTCGTCTTCGAAGAGCTTGCGGTCGAAGGGGAATGACACGCCGAAGTCGAACGCGGCCGGATCCGGCGCCGCATCGAACCGTCCCGACCACAAATGCCCGCCGCTCATGCCTGCACTCCGTTGTCCATGTCCATGTCCACGTTCCCGTCCCTGCTGGAAGGCCCGCCTAGTTGGCGGCGAGCCCTTCGAACTGTTGCACCAGATGCCGCGCCGACCGGGCATCCCGGCCAATCACGAGCACCGTGTCGTCGCCGGCAATCGTGCCGAGCACGTCTTCGAGCTTGGCGCGGTCGATGGCGAGGGCGAGCAGTTGCGCTTCGCCGGCGCCGGTGCGCAGCACCAGCAGTTGCTGCGACTGCTGGATGCCGGCAAGGTAGTCGATGAGCGCCCGCTGCAGCGTGTGCCGCGCGGCCTCGGTCGGCGGCCGCGAGCCGTCGTCGTCGGGTGACGCCTGATAGGCGCCGTCGGCGGCGCGCTTCACGAGCCCCAGCTCCTTGATGTCACGCGACAGCGTGGCCTGCGTGACGTCGAACCCGCGCGCGTGCAAGTGCTGGCGGAGCTGTTCCTGGCTGCGCACCGCGTCGCGGCTGACCACGTCGAGCACGGCGGCTTGGCGGCGGGCCTTCATATTTATGCAGCCGAGTGTATACCAATATGCAAGCTCGCTCCTGGCAATTTACGCAGAAAGTCTTGACGCATGTCCGCAATGCCTGCATAGTTATTCTTTCACGTGAATATTATTCCGCGAGCCTTGTGATGATCATCGACACCACCGCCCCGTCCGCGGGGCCCTCTGCCGACAGCGCGCCCGTGCGCGTCGCGATCGTCGGTGCCACCGGCTATGCCGGTCAGGAACTGGTGCGGCTGCTGGCGCGCCATCCACGCGCCTCGCTCACGATGGCCACGGCGTCGCAGGCCACGAGCACACCGCGCCGCCTGCCGGCCCTGGCGCGCCTCTGGGAGGGCGAGGTCGTGCCGCTCGATCCTCAGGCCGTGATCGCCAGCGCCGAGATCGTGTTCCTCGCGTTGCCCGAGGCCGCCTCCGCCGAGATGGGCACGTTGTTCCTGGCCGCCGGCCGGCGGGTGATCGATTTGTCGGGCGCCTTCCGCCTGCGCGACGACGCCGCCCGCGCCAGGTGGTACCCGGCCACGACCACCATGCCCGAGGGCGTCGTGTATGGCCTTACGGAATTCACCGGCGCCGAGATTCCCGGCGCGCGCCTGGTGTCGTGCCCCGGCTGCTATCCCACCGCGTCGCTGCTCGCGCTGCAGCCGCTCTTCGCCGCCGGCCTGCTGAAGCCGGGCGCCGACGTGATCGTCGACGCGAAGTCGGGCGTGTCGGGCGCCGGCAAGGCGCCGAGCGATCGCACGCACTTCTGCGAGAACCACGGCAGCGTGGCCGCCTACGGCCTGTTCGGCCACCGGCACACCGCCGAGATGATACAGACGCTGGGCGGCGACGTGACCTTCACGCCGCACCTGGTGCCGCTCGATCGCGGCATCCTGTCCACCCTCTACGCGCGGCTCGCGCCCGGCGTCACGGCGGTGCAGGTCGACGCAGACGCTGCGCACCGCGCACGCGCGTTCGTTCTTCGTGCGGCTCACCGGCGACGCGCTGCCCGAGATCAAGCACGTGGCCTACACCAACTTCTGTGACATCGGCTGGAAGGTCGACGAGGCCACGGGCCGCATCATCCTGGTGTCGGTCATCGACAACCTGCTCAAGGGCGCGGCCGGACAGGCCGTGCAGAACTTCAACCTGCTCATCGGCGTGGACGAACGGACGGGGCTGCTGTGACCGGACGTCCTGTCGTGTTGAAGTTCGGCGGCGAACTGCTCGAAGATCCGGCGCGGGTGACAGCCATCGCGAAGGTCGTGCGTCAGGCTGCGGCCCGCGTGCCGCTCGTGGTCGTGCACGGCGGGGGACGCGAAATCGATCGCGCGCTGGCCGTGGCCGGCATCGTCAAACAGCAGGTGGACGGCCTGCGGATCACCGACGAGGCCACGCTGCAGGTGGTCGTGGCGGTGCTCGCCGGCACGATCAACACGCAGCTCGTGGCCCTGCTGAACGCGGGCGGCGTGGCTGCCGTGGGCCTGACCGGCGCCGATGCCGGCGTGGCGCCCGTGAAGCCGGCCGCCGCGCATCGCAGCACCACCGGCGCGCGCGTGAGCCTGGGCCTCGTGGGCGAGCCCTTGCCGGGCGGCACACCGGCGCTGCTGACGCGGCTGACCGGCGCGGGTTCGTGCCCGTGATTGCCAGCGTGAGCGCGTCCAAGACCGGCGGCCTCTTCAACGTGAATGCCGACACGCTTGCCGCCAACGTGGCGGCGCGGCTCTCGGCCCGGCGCCTGGTGATTGCCGGCGCCACGGCCGGTGTGCTCGACGCGAGGGCCACACGCTGCCGCTCGTCGATGCCGCGGCCATGCGCCGCATGGTGAAGGCCGGCACGGCCAGTGCCGGCATGGTGGCCAAGCTCGCGGCCTGCCGCGCCGCGGCCACGCGCGGCGTGACCGACGTGCGGATTGCCGATGGCCGCGTGCCCGCCACGCTGCTGGCGGCCCTGCTGGGCGAAGCGACTGGCGCTCTGGACGCGGGTCAAGTGAGGACGAACGTGACTACCGCCACCGACGTTCACGCCACCGAAGCCCGCTACGTGCTGCAGACCTACAAGCGTCTGCCAGTCGTGTTCGTGCGCGGCGAGGGCCGGCGCATCATCGACATCGAGGGTCGCGCCTATCTCGACTTCCTGTCTGGCATCGGTGTGTCGGTGCTCGGCCACGGACATCCAGCGCTGGCGCAGGCGGTGGCCGAGCAAGCGGCGGCATTGCTCCACACCTCCAACCTGTACTTCCATCCCCTGCAGGGTCGGGTGGCCGAGCGCTTGTCGGCCCTGTCGGGGCTGCAGCGCACGTTCTTCTGCAACAGCGGCACCGAAGCCATGGAGGCGTGCCTGAAGTTCGCGCGCCGCTACTGGTTCACGCAGGGCGTGCGCGATCGCACGCGCTACGTGGCCTTCGAGCACGGCTTCTCGGGCCGATCGATGGGCGCGCTCTCGGTCACGGCGAATCCCCACTACCGGGAGCCGTTCGAGCCCCTGATTCCGGGCGTCACGTTCGTATCGCCCACCGACCCGGCCGCGCTCGACGCGGCGGTGTCGTCGACCACCGCCGCAATCGTGGTCGAGCCGCTGCAGGGCGAGGGCGGCGTGCGGCCCATTCCGCCGGCCATGGCCGCGGCCATCGAGCGCGCCTGCGCGCGCACCGGCGCCCTGCTCATTGCCGATGAGGTGCAGTGCGGGCTCGGCCGCACCGGCGCGCCCTTCTACTTCCAGACGCTCGGCCTCACGCCCGACCTCGTCACCGTGGGCAAGGCCCTCGGCGGCGGCGTGCCCGTGGGGGCGGCGCTCGTGGCGGAGCACGTGGCGGCGCAGGTGCTGCCCGGCGACCACGGCACCACCTACGGTGGCAACCTGCTGGCGATGCGCGCGGCCCTGGTCGTGCTCGAGGCGCTGATGGACAAGGGGCTGCAGGCGCACGTGGCCGAGGCTGGCGCCTACTTCGAGACGAAGCTGCGCACGCTGGCCGCCGCCCATCCAATCGTCGCCGAGGTGCGCGGCGCTGGCCTGATGCGCGGGCTCGAACTCAGGCGCGACGCGGCGCTGGTCGTGGAAGGCGCGATGGCGCGCGGCCTGATCGTGAACCGCACGGCCGAGCGCGTGGTGCGCATGCTGCCACCCTACACCGTCACCAGCGCCGAGATCGACGAAGCCGTCGCCATCCTCGACGCGGTGCTGGCCGCACTGCCGGCGGAAGGCGCGGCCTAGCGATGGTTCCAGACGCTTCCGAGGCCACCATGTCATCCACGGGCATCACCCTCACCTCGATCACCACCATCGGCGGCGGCATCACCGCGCCGCGTGGCTTCCGCGCGGCGGGGCTGCACTGCGGCATCAAGGCCAGCGGCAAGGCCGACCTCGCGCTGCTCGTCAGCGACCCGCCGGCGTCAGCGGCGGGCCTCTTCACCACGAATCTGGCCCAGGCCGCGCCGGTGCTCGTGTCGCAGGAACACCTGGCCGCGTCGCACGGCGTGGCCCGGGCCATCGTCACCAACAGCGGCTGTGCCAACGCCTGCACCGGCCCCCAGGGCCTGCTCGACGCGCGCGAGATGACGGCACTCGCGGCCGCCGCCATGGGATGCGCGCCGCACGACGTGCTGGTGGCGTCGACCGGGGTGATTGGCGTGAACCTGAAGATGGCCGCGGTGCGCGGCGGCATTCCGCTCGCCGCCGCGGCGCTCTCGGTGGCGGGCCACGCCGACGCGGCGCAGGCGATCATGACCACCGACCCGTTTCCGAAGGCCACGGCCGTCGAGGTCGTGACGCCGGCGGGCACCTTCCGCGTGGGCGGCATGGCCAAGGGCTCGGGCATGATCGAACCACGCATGGCCACCATGCTGGGGTATCTCACGACCGACGCGGCCGTCGATCCCGTGCGCTTGCGGCGGGTGTTGCTGGAGGCCTGCCGTCTCACCTTCAACGCCATCACGGTGGACGGCGAGCCGTCGACCAACGACTGTGTGTTCGCGCTCGCCAACGGTGCCTCGGGCGTGGTCATCGACGACGCGCTCGAGGCGGCGCTGTTCGAGGGCCTCCGCACCGTGGCCAAAGAGCTGGCGCTCGGCATCGTGCGCGGCGGCGAAGGGGCCACCAAGCTCGTGGCCATCACGGTCACCGGCGCGGCCACCGAGGCCGACGCCTGGCTGGCCGCCCGCGCGCTCGCCAATTCCCTGCTCGTGAAGACCGCGATTCACGGCGCCGACCCCAACTGGGGCCGGCTCGTGGCGGCCACCGGACGTTCGGGCGCGCGCTTCGTGCTCGACGCCGCGCGGGTGCGCATCGGCCCGCTCGTGCTGTTCGAGGGCGGCCGGCCCTTCGATGAGCGGGCCCGCGACGCCGCGACCTACCTGCAGGGCACCGATCTGACCGTCGACGTGGACCTGGGCACCGGCGGGCCCCATGCCGCCACCGTCTGGACGTGCGATCTGTCGAAGATGTACGTGCAGATCAACGCCGAATACCGCACCTGACTTCCTGACAACACGCCGTGGCCAAACACTTCCTCTCACTGCTCGACTTCACGCCCGACGACCTGTCGCGGTGCCTCGAACTGGCGTCGTCACTCGGGGCGGATTGGCGCGCCCGCCGGATCAGCCCGCATGGCTCGGCGCTGGCCGGCCGCCAGGTCGGTCTGCTCTTCGAGAAGCCGTCGCTGCGCACGCGGGTCACCTTCACGATTGGCATCGGCGAACTCGGTGGCAGCTTCGTCGACATCCCGTCCGACGTGATGCACGCCGATCGCGAGCCGTTGCACGACGTGTCACGCAATCTGGAGCGGTGGATCGACGCCGTCGTCATCCGCACGTTTGCGCAGGCCCGCTTGTCGATCTTCACCGACTCCGCGCCGGCGCTCCGCGTCGTGAATGCGTTGTCGAACGAAGAGCATCCGTGCCAGGCCTTGGCCGACATGCTCACCTTGCGCGAGCGCTGGGGCGCGCTTGCCGGACGTACGATCGCCTATGTCGGCGACGGCAACAACGTGGCCACCTCGCTCGTGCACGCCGGCCTGATGCTCGGCGCGCACGTGCGCGTCGCCACGCCGAAGGGCTACGCGCTGCCACCCGCGGTGACGGCGGCGGCCGAGCGTATCGCCGTGGGCGGCGCCGAGTTGAAGCAGTATGTCGACCCGAACGAGGCCGTAAAGGGCGCCGACGCGGTCTACACCGACGTGTGGACGTCGATGGGTCAAGAGGTGGAGTACGCCGAGCGCGGCAAGATCTTCGCGCGCTATCAGGTGAACGAGGCCCTCATGGCGCGCGCCAAGCCCGATGCCATCTTCATGCATTGCCTGCCGGCGCACCGCGGTGAAGAAGTGACCGACGGGGTGATCGAGTCGCCGGCGTCGGTGGTGTTCGACCAGGCGGAGAACCGTCTGCACGCGCAGAAGGCCATGCTGGTGACGTTGTTCTCGTGACGGAGGCGCCCGTGCGGATCGACCTCAACGCCGACCTGGGTGAGTCGTTCGGCCCCTGGCCCATGGGCCAGGACGCCCAGATCATGCCGCTCATCTCGTCGGCCAACGTGGCCTGCGGGTTCCACGCGGGCGACCCCGGCACCATGCGGAAGACCGTGCGCCTGGCCCGCGCGCACGGCGTGGCCGTGGGCGCCCATCCGGGCTTTCCCGACCTGGGGGGCTTCGGCCGGCGCGCGATGACCCTCACGCCGCAGGAGATCGAAGATCTGGTGCTCTACCAGATCGGCGCGCTGGCGGCGATTGCCCACAGCGAGGGCGTGCGCCTGCAGCACGTCAAGGCCCACGGCGCGCTCTACAACATGGCGTGTCAGGACGAAGCTCTGGCCGAGGCCATCGCGAAGGCCGTGGTGGCCTTCGACCCGACGCTCGTGCTGTTCGGGTTGCCTGGCTCCGCCCTGCTGCAGGCCGGGCTCGACGCCGGCCTGCCGGTGGCTGCCGAAGCCTTCGCCGACCGCGCCTACCACGCCGACGGCACGCTGGCCCCGCGCAGCGAGCCCGGCAGCGTGCTGCACGAGGTGGACACGGTCGTAGCCCGCGCGGTGCGCATGGTGTGCGAGGAAACGGTTGTGGCCAGCGACGGCACGACCATGCGCTTCGAGGCCGACACGTTGTGCCTGCACGGCGACACGCCCGGGGCGGCGCTGCTGGCCGCCGCCGTGCGCCGAGGACTCGAAGACGCCGGGGTCATGGTCGCTCCGCTCACCCGCCGCTGACGACTCTGTAAGAGCAACGACGAAGTCGTGTGGTGGCCCAGGGCACACTCTGCGAAGTTCGGCCAGTTTCGCGACGGCACGAAGCTTGAAACAAGGTCCGGCGTCGCCAGTACCTGTTGTTTACGGTTTGTTGCCGTGAACGCTGGGGGGAGCCAGGCTGGCGACACCTATCTGCAAGGGGCAACAACGGGGAGACCCGGGGTTGCCCCTTTCGCACATCTGGTGATTTGTTGATCTGGTGAGCGGGTGATCGCTGTCAGGGTACAACCCCGCGCTGAGCGTGCGCCAGCCGAGCGCGAGGAGGAGGGAGATGCCGCGTCGACGCGTCGGCGTCCTACTGGCCAGCGCCTTCGGGATACAGCAAGGCGAGCCGCAACTCCTTGGCGAGCCCGTCCACGCTCGCTGAGCGCTTCCAGGCCCCGTCGGTCTCGAAGCGCAGAGCGCCGATGCGGCGGCCCCAGGGCGCGATGGCACGGCCGATGGCCCGGAAGTCGGTGCGTTCGGCGTGCTGCTGCTCCACCGCCCGCACCACATCGGGCGCCACGCGCACGAAGGCACGCAGGGCCGTGGCCGAGCGCACGCTGTACTTGCGGCCGTGCCACGCGGTTTCGAACACCGACGACACCTGCTTCAGGTAGTTCACGAAGAAGGCCTTCGACTCGTCCCTGAACTGGGCGGCCTTGCGTGGCCCGCCGAGGGCGTCTTCATCCGCGAACAGGCGCTTGAACTCCTGCGCCAGCGGCGCCTGCGCCACCCGACCCTTGCCCACGCCGAGGAGCTTGATCTCGTTGTGGAGCGGCGAATCCTCGCGGTCGTTGAGCGCGCGCACCACGTCGTGCGCAGCCGCGAGCGCCTCGTCGCGATAGAGCTGGCGTCCCGAGAGCGACACGAGATGCGACGGGTTGAGGCGGGTGTGCTTGGCGTTGATGGTGACGAACATCTGCACCACGTGGTCTTCGGGCAGACGGTCGAAGATGATGGCCGGCACCGTGAACTGCTCGCCTTCGAAGCGCTCGATGTCGGCATGCAGGGCGAGCAATCGATGCTGTCCGTCGATGGCGCGCAGGATGCCTTCGCGCTCCGGCACCTTCAGGCGGCCGAGCGAGCTGCCCGATTCCATGGGCTCGAACGACAGCTTCTCGTCGCACGAGATGATGACGGCGCCCGGAATCGACGGCAGGTCGCGGGCCTGACGGCACTGCTCGTAGTACTGCACGAGTTCGTCGATCTTCTTGCGGATGATCTGGCGCTGGTAGGCCTTTTCGCTCGACGCGATGCGCCGCTCGAGCAGGTCCCAGCGTATCTTGGAGGGCGCCTTCTTGCCGCCGCGCACGCCGCCGGCGCTCTGGTCGCCGTAGCTCAGCACCTCGAACCGCACCAGCTTGTCGATGTCACTGGCGGTCAATGACGCTTGATAGAATTGCACTCCGAACTGCTGCATTCGAATCGCGGCGACGCTGATCATAGGAGTCCGCTGGGACGGCCGGATTTTACTGGCGTGTCACCGGGTTCACCAGCGATTTTTTCCGGATCCGGTGCGAGTCGACTCCGTCCGGCCCTGCGGGCATGTCACCTAAACGGCAGATTCAAAAGGACTTGATGCACATGGTTGCGCCACTCTCGACCAGACTGCGCGTAGGGGTCTGGGCCTCGCTTGCACTGGTCCTCGCTCTTGGGGCGATGCCCTATGGGCAATCCGGCGCGCCGGCGACGACGCCCGACGACGATTTTGCCGCGCGGGTGAAGGAATGGACGACCCGGCCGGAGTTCTCCAGCCCGCTCGTCTCTCACCTGCCGCGGCGCAAGGGCGTGCCCAGCCCCAAGGACGTACTGGGGTATCACATCGGCGAGCCCAAGCGCCTCACCTCCACCAGCCAGCAGCAGGCCTATTTCAAAGCCCTCGAGAAGGCGCTGCCTGGGCGCGTGCGCACCATGTCGGCCGGGCGATCGGAGGAAGGTCGTGACATCCAGGTGGTGTTCGTCACCTCCGAAGCCAACCTGAAGAACCTCGAGACCAACCGCCAGAACATCCGCCGGCTGGCCGACCCGCGCGGCCTCACGCCAGCCGAGGCGCAGAAGATTCTCGCCACGACCAAGCCGCACTACCACGTGTCGGCGGGCCTGCACAGCGCCGAGACGTCCTCCCCCGAAACCGTGATCGAACTGGTCTATCGCCTTGCGGTGTCGGAAGAGCCCTTCATCAAGAAGATTCGCGACAACGTGATCGTGTCGGTGGCGCCCACCGTGGACCTCGACGGCCGCGACCGCGCCGTGGACTGGTACAACGCCTACAAAATCGACGAGGCCTACGACGGCGGCGAGAACTACGGCGGCCCACCCTACTGGGGCAAGTACGTCTTCCACGACAACAACCGCGACATCAACTACGGCGTCGACTCGCTGCGCGCGCACCTCGAGTGGTACCTGCACTGGCTGCCGCCCGTGTGGCACGACCTGCACGAGGCGCAGATCCTGATGTACACCTTCAGCGGCCAGCCGCCGCAGAACGCCAACCTCGACCCGATCCTCTACTCGGAGCTGCCCTTCTTCGCCACCTACGAAGTGAACAAGCTCACCGGCTACGGCATGCCCGGCGTGTGGCATTTCGGCTTCGTCGACATGTGGTCGCCCGGCTACCTGGGTTACGCCGCCGCCAACCACAACGGCATGCTGCGGATGTACGAGATCTTCAACCAGGGCGGCGCGTCCACGAAGAAGGCGCGGCTCGTCGGGCGGTCAGCTCACGCGCGAGTGGTACCGGCCGAAACCCGCGCCGGCCGGCGAGGTGGACTGGTCGATCCGCAACGCGATCAACTACGCCGAAACCGGCGTGCTCACGGCGCTCGAACTGACCTCCACGATTCCCGGCACGGTCGTCGAGAACTTCTACAAGAAGTCGGTCAACGGCGTGGAGGCGGGTTCCGCCAAGCCGCCGTATGCCTTCGTGCTGCCGGCCGGACAACCCGATCAGACGCGCGTCGACCGCGTGGTGAACCTGTTGCGCCGTCAGGCCATCGAAGTGCATCGCGCCACGGCCGACGTGGGCACGGGGGATGCGCGGGTGACGGCGGGCTCGTATCTGGTGCGTCTCAACCAGCCGTATGGCCGCCTCGCCAAGACGCTGCTCGAGAAGCAGGTGTATCCCGACGCGAGCCTGCGCACCTACGACGACAGCGCGTGGACGATGGGTCTGGCCAGCGACGTGGACATCCGCGCGGTCGACGACCTGGCCGCGCTCACGTCGCCGGCCGAATTGCTGAAAGCCGACGTGGTCACCCGGGGCAGTGTGGCGGGGGCGCTCGGCACGGTGGTGGCGGTGAAGCACACCGGCGCCTTGAACCTGATCACGCTGCGCTACCGGTTGGGCGGAGACGTGCCGGTGCGGGCCGCCACGGCACCCTTCGCCACGCCGATCGGCGAGTTCCCGGCTGGCTCGTTCCTGATCGACGCCGAAGGCCATGCCGAACACATCGCCACCGAGGTGACGGCACTCGGGCTCGTGGCCGCGGCCTTGCCGGCGCTGCCGGCGGGTCTCGCCACGGTGAATGTCGACCTGCCGCGCATCGCCGTCTACACCACGTGGGCGAACACCGAGAAGGTCGGCTGGGTACGCCTTGCCTTCGACCGCTTCGAGATTCCGTACGACCTCATCCACAAGGATCACGTGCAGCCGGGCGCGCGTCTGCGGGCGAAGTACGACGTGATCGTCGTGCCGCATCAGACCCAGGGCGGCAAGGCGCTGGTCTACGAACAGCCCAAGCTGTCGAAGCCGCTGCCCTATCGCAAGAACGACCGGTTCACGTCCTTCGGCATGTATGCCGAGACCGACGACGTGCGCGGCGGCATGGGCATCAAGGGCGTCGCTGAGTTCAGCGAGTTCGTCGAAGCCGGCGGGGTGCTGATGACCTTCGGTGTGTCGAGCTTCTTCCCCACCGAGTTCGGCCTGACGCGCTCGGTCGATGCGCAGCGGCCGCAGGGCACGTGGTACGCGCCCGGTCCATACGTGCAGACCGAGGTGGTCGACGCCACGCATCCGCTGCTCTTCGGACTGCGCAGCAAGACCCTGCCGGTACGTTGGGCCGATGGTCCGCTGCTGCAGGTGGCGGGCGCCAATCCCGAGCTGGTCGCCTTCACCGGCACCATGCCGAACACCGCCAGGACCGTGCTCCGCTTTCAGGGCGGCGACAGCGGTGTGCTGAGCGGGCTGATGCGCGGCGCCGATCAACTCCGCAATCGCCCGGCGCTGGTGGACGCGCCCGTGGGCAAGGGACGCGTGCTGCTCTACGCCATGAACCCGATCTACCGTTGGCAGACCTTCGGCGAACACTCGCTGGTGTTCAACGGGCTGCTCTACTGGAACGACCTCGACCGTCCAGCGGCCACCGCAACCGGTGCCGCTCCGCAGGAATAGCGTGCCAGAGGGGTCTGACCCCGGTGGCACGAGAATTGTGCCAAAGGGGTCAGACCCCTGCCTGGTCGGCGCTATGCGCGCGTGGCGGTGAGCACCACCAGCGGGTCGGCCACGGTGAAGCGGGTCACCTTGGCGCCATCGCGGGCGAAGGCGATCTTCACAGTGGGCACGCCCGAGGGAAAGAACACGAGGTCGCCGACGTGATTGAGGATGTTGCGGTCGGCTTGCGGGCGCTCGATGCCCAGCAGGTCGTTACGCACGTCAATCACGAAGTGGTCGCGTGGACCCGCGCCGAAGGTGTACTTGCCGACGACGGCGTCGCGGTCGGCGGGCGCGAGGGGCTGCGTTGGCGGACGCACGTCGGCGCCGCCCAGCGACTCCAGATAGGCCAGCACGGCCGCGGCACCTGGGCCGCCCGCCCGAGCATGCGCCAGCAGCGGGATGCCGTGCGGACCCGGCGTCCGCTGGATACCCGGATTCGCCGCCACGAACGCCTTCACGACGTCGAGCTGGCCGAGCATGGCCGCTGAAAACATCGTGGGCTGTGCGCCGTTGGCAATCAGGAACTCCGCGATCTCGCGCCGGCCGGTATGCGAGGCCGCGCCCAGGGCCGTTTCCCAGTCGCCAAAACCCCAGTCGTAGGCCGCGCGCGCCAGCGCCGGCTGGTGCTCCACGAGCTCGCGCACCCGCGTGAGGTCACGGTGCGAGACGCCCACGGTTTCCTTGGCGAGCGCCGGGTTCTGCTTGGGCAGCCACTCAGGAGCCATGGCCGACGAGGCAGGCGCTTGCGAACGCCCGAGACTCCACGCGGCGGCGGGCATCGTGGCGCCGGCCAGGCCGGCCAACGGAAGGGCGCGAACGAATCGTCTACGGTTGGGCAATGACATGTGGGACCC
The DNA here is from genome assembly GCA_963814395.1 of uncultured Acidobacteriota bacterium. Lineage (GTDB taxonomy): Bacteria > Acidobacteriota > Vicinamibacteria > Vicinamibacterales > UBA2999 > CADEFD01. Next base: position 186,761 of record CAWFCS010000002.1, on the reverse strand, counting down.
CGGAACGAAGGACGGCGACGGGGCATGGTGCACCGCCGTTGACAGGAGCGGCAAGGACGGAACGCCGCAGGACAACGTCAGGGGCCAACACCTGCCGGTAGAACGAGTTACAGGAAGAGGTCAGGAGCTGGCGGGGCCTCGCACGAACGCCCCCACGACTCGCTCGGCCTCGGCGATGACATCTGCTTCGAACCCGGCGACTTCGCCTGGTGGCCGGATGAACCGTTGCGCCGAGAGATGCACGCCGTCGGCCAGTCGGATGAAGTGCACGATGAACCGCAGGTCGGCGTCCTGCCGCTGCAACTGGCCAAGCACCAGGTAGTCGGCGTCGAGCGACGCCGCCAGCGACTTCAGGTTTCGGATGTTGCGCGGCTGGCGCAGGGGCGCCGCGTTGCCGATGATGCCGACCCGGCCCGGCGCGAGCCTGGTGAGCTGCGCGACGACGACATCAGACAGACCCAGCACGAATGCATCGTGGGCGGGATCGCCGGTTTCGTTGTCGAAGATCGAGACGGCCACCGTGATCGCCCGTGGCGTGCGCACCGACGTCCACCACCAGAGCCCGCCCACCAGCGCCAGCACGACGGCCGCGATCAGCATCCCGGGGGTGGCGCGTGGCACGTCGTGCATCGGCGCCGGACCGACGTCCATCGACCGTTTCGTCCGCCACCGGGGGCCGCAGGCGGCGTGTCGCCGCTCGCCGTTGGTGCCGATGACGACGGTGTCGACGGACGCGGCGCCACCGGGCGCCACGAAACGGAACCCGCGCTTCGGCAACGTCTGCACGAACCGCGGGTTGTCGCCGCTGTCGCCGAGCGCCGTACGCACCTGCCCGATGCAATAGGCCAAGCCCGCGGTCGTAGTCCACGTGCGTGTCGCTCGCCCCAGATCGCCGCGCGCATCTCTTCGCGCGTCACGAGCTCACCCGCCCCAGCCAGCAGCCGCGCCAACGCCCGCGCCGGCTGCGGCTCGAGCGCCACGCGCCGCCCCTCGCGCGTCAGCTCCAGGGACGGGCCGTCGAAAACGAATGTTCCGAACGCGTAGGTCATGGCCAGCGGTTCCGGGGCTGGGGGCTAGGGGCTGGGGGCTCGGGCGTGCAAACGTCACGCTGGACAGCGACGCGCTCTTCGTCACACTGAAACACCCGGCTCTTGGCAGTTGGACGTCGGCACGCCCTAGCCCCTAGCCCCCAGTCCCCAGCCCTGTCCTTTGCATGCCCCAGCCCCTAGCCCCAGCCCCCAGTCCCTGTCACTTGATCACCAGCAGCCGGTAATTCGCCGAGTGCATGAACTGCACGCCGTGCTCCATCAGAATCGCATCGTCCTCGATCGGGATGCGCAGCTTCTTGCCGCCCCACTCGGCAATCGGCGAGTAGGCGAAGTACTCGAACGAGAACATGTGCTGCAGGTTGAGCGTGAAGGTGCTCTGCAGCGGCTGCCACGTGGTCATCGACGGACCGCTGCCGTGGCCGGTGTTGCCCACGGGGTGGAAGCCGTAGGTGATGTCGGTCTTGGCGTTGGCATTGGGCTTGTTGAATTCGATGACGCCGTAGCCGGCGGCGGTGAGCGCGGCGTCCATGGCGACCATCGTCTCTTTGGCCGTGCGGCCGGCCTTGATGGCCGGCTTGATCACGTCGCGCGCGGCGATGGCCTTGGTGAACGCCTCCTGGATGCTCTTGGGCGGCACCGTTTCGCCGGGCTTCAGCACGTAGGCCACGCGCTTCACGTCGGTGCCGAAGTTCATGAGCTGCACGCCCCAGTCGATCATGATCACGTCGCCCGGCTGCACGATGCGGGAATTGGACGTGGCCACGATGCCCTCGGGCCCCGTGACGTAGACCGACGGCATGTCGAATTCCGAGCCGAGGCCGCGTTCGAGCAGGCGATCTTGCAGCCACCAGGCGGCGTCTTCGAGCGTGGTCTTGCCGGGTGTGATGACCTCGTTCGAGAGCGCGCGTTCGGCCAGCCCGATCGCGATGTTCGCGGCTTCACCGAAGGCCACGATCTCGGCCGCCACGCTACGCGAGCGGAACTCGCTGACCAGCCGCTCGGCGCTCACGAAGCGCGAGGCGTAGGGCTCGCCCAGCGTCTTCACGAGATGCTGATGCATAGTGAGGCTGAGGCCGTCGGCCGGGCCGATCTCGGCCGACATGTTGAGGCCGATCTTCTTCGGGTCGCGCTGCTTCACCACCTCGGCCAGCGACGAGGCGGGACCCAGTCGGTCGTAGGCGCCTGACTGCTCGATGAGGTAGCCGCTCGGGCCGAGCGCCAGGCGCTCCACCTTGTCGCCGCGCAGGAAGAACACGTAGTAGCCGATGCCCGTGACGTAGCCGCGCCCCAGGTCCTGCCACAGCGGGTCGATGTGGTTCTCTTTCACGGCCACGAGCCACATGTCGATGCCGGTGTTCTTCATCACCACCGGCAGCACCTGCTCGAACTTGTCGAGCCGGATCTGCCGCTGCATCTCCCAGCGCCGCCGCGCTTCCTGCGCTTCGCAAGAGCCCACCGCGAGCGCCACGAGCGCCACCGCCATCATCATTCGCATCGTCGTCATCCTCGGCCTCCGGGCCCGCAATTGTAACGGGGCCTGTCACGGTTACAACCTTCCGCGTTGCAGTTTCTGCGACGTCGCTAGCACGCAACCGGTCAAAGCAACTTGGCGACCAGCCGCCGAACCGGCGCGGGCCTCCGCTCTGGCGTGGCGACCCACGCGCGCGCCCACGGCACGAGGCGCGTCAGGCCGTAGCAGGCCAGCAGCGTGGCCACGAGCGTGAGCTCGAACGGCACGCGTCGCTTGATCAGAATCGCGATGCCGCCATAGACCAGCTCCACGTGCACCCAGTAGATGAAGAGCGACGCCGCGCCAAGCGTGGCCAGGCCCGCCCCGAGCCGTGCCGGCATCACCCGCGCAGCGCCCAGCACCCCGGCAGCAGCGCGGTGACGAGGCCCAGCCGCACGAAGAAAAATGTGGGCGACGCGCCCCAGAACGTCGACCGGCCGGGCGGGTAGATGGTGGGCTGCAGTGACGCCCAATAGGCACCGGCCGTGGCGGCCAGCGCCAGCCCGGCCAGGCTCAGTTGCAGGCGCCGCTCGCCGCGCGGATCGCGCACCGCAGCCAGGCACACCCCGGTGGCCAGGCCCGCGCACACGAAGCCGGCCCACGGCAGCAACGTGAAGTTCGTGTGGCCCGGCGTAGGTCGCAGGTACCACTGCAGCGGCGCGGGCAGCGCGTCGATCCACTGGGCCGTGCGCACGAGCGGCGCGATCATCGCCATCGCCACGGTGGCCCCGAGCGCCAGCACCACCCGAGCGGCAGCACCGGCGGCCGCGCCCCAGAGCAGCGCCGCCACGACGAGCGCCGGCCCCATCACGTTGAGCACGTCCACCTTCAGCAGGTCCACGGGCGAGCCGATGCCGAGCACGAAGCCCTGGAAGCGGAACAGGAACGCCAGGCCGAAGATCGTGAGGCCGCGCATGACGAGACCGCGGCAGACCTCCGCTCGCGCGACGCCGCGGGCGAGCTTCGCCGCGCCCGACAGGGCCGACCCGAGACCCGCCAGATAGAGGAACGCGGGCGCCGCCAGGCCGCCGAGGAAGGTGGTCCAGTAGTAGGCCGTGCGATCGCGGTCGGCCTCGCGCGTCCAGGCGTCGACGACGTGCGCCATCACCATCAGCACCACCGCGAGTCCGCGCATCCAGTCGAGCCACGGCTGTCGCGGCCGGGCCACGGGCCCGCTCGTCAGGGCGCGACCTCGAACGAGGTCTCGAAGGCGATGTCCTGCCGCAGCGAGTGCCACACCGAGCAGTACTTGTCGTGCGACAGGGCGATGGCCCGCTCCACCGCGTGCGCCGGCACGTCGCCTTCGAGGCTGGAAGTGCAGCGCCACGGCCGTGAACCGGCTCGGCGGCTCGGGCGCGCGCTGGGCGGTGAGGTCGGCGGTGAGGCGCGCGCAGCGGGATGCCGCCCCTTCACGACGATGTCCACCACATCCACCGCCATGCATCCGGCCAGGGCGAGCGCCAGCGCCTGCACGGGCGAGGGGCCGGTCTTCGATTGCCCGTCTATCGACAGAGCCACGCCGTTCGAGACGGTGTTGAAGCGGGAGATCGCCGTCCCAGGTGAGCCCCACGCGAATCGGAGGTTTTGCCACGGCGGGAGAGTGACTACACCGCGCCAGAATGGCGTGCCCGCGCGTCGCGCCGCCGTACGGCACCGCGGCCGTGGCGCGCGGCAGACGCCCGGCGCGCAGCAGGTTCAGGTGCGCCTGCGTCAACGGCTCGCCGCGAAACACGACGGCGTCGATGGCGCGCAGGTGGGGCAGGTCCACGAGCGGGTTGGCGGTCGTGACGAGGATGTCGCCGGCCTTGCCGGCCGCGATCTCCCCAAGGTCGTCGAGCGCCAGCAGCACGGCGCTGTCGAGCGTGGCGGCGCGCAACGCCGCAGCCCGCGTGACCCCACCGGACGCCACGACCTGCTCGAGCGCGTCGTGCAGGCCCCAGCCGGCCGTGGAGCCGTCACGCGAGTCGGGCGCGGCCGCGCGCATCGCCCGAGTGCCGCCAGCGGCGACGCGTCGGCGGACGCCAACGCCTCGCAGCCGGGCTCGCTGGGCGTTCGGCTACCCGAGACCCCGGCGGCGGGCGCGATCCGCAACGCGGCGCACGAGCGGGCAACCCGCGGCGTGTAGATCTTGCCGAAGGCCAACGCGCGGCGCCACTCGGCGATCGTCGTGGCGTCGGTGCCGATGTCACGCACGGCGGTGATGCCTGCCGCCAGGAGCCCCGCCGCCGACTCGCGGGAGTGGCGCGCGAGCGTGACGTGCGCGTCGATCAGCCCGGGCACCGCGAACTTGCCGCGGCCGTCGATCACCGTCTTGGCTGGTGGCAGCGCGCCGCCGCTGGGCACCATGGCCGCGATGACGGTGCCGCGAATCACCACGTCGCGCGCCGGCAGCACCACGCCGCGCCGTATGTCCACCACGGCGATGTCGCGGATCACGGCTTCGGCCACGGCGCCCGCAGCACCCGCGGTTCCTGCGCCCATCGTCCCTGCCATCCCGTCCATCCCAGCCATCCCGCTCGTCCCAGTCATCCCAGTCATCCCGAGAGCGGCCGCGGCCGCGGCGGCCAGGCCTCCCCGCCAGCCACGCATTCTGGTCGTCATCGCCGTGCTCCTCAGGGTTGACGTCACTTGCTCACGTTCCGGACTTCGATATATCGTAGTCCATTATGTCAAGTCCCAACGTCGACGTCCTGCGCGAGGCCAAGAAGGGCAGCGCCGAGCTGGTGATCCTGTCGCTGCTCGAACAGACCCCACGCCACGGCTATGACCTGGCCGCACGCATCGAGGAGGAATCGGGCGGCGCGCTGGCCTACAACTTCGCCTCGCTCTACGCCACCCTCTACAAGCTCGAAGAGCGCGGCTGGATCCAGGGCCGCTGGGTGGAACGTGCCGGACAGCGCCGGCGCCGCTATTACCGCCTCACGACGAGCGGCACGACGGTGCTGGGACGGCAGCGCGACGAGTGGAAGCAGTTCGTGCTGGCCTTGGGACGCATCGCCGGAATCTCGTTTGCCTGAGGACACCCCGATGACCAACTGGCAATCGCGCGTCACGTCACATCTTCGGCAGCGGGGCCTCGAACTGCCCGACGGCGTGGTCGAGGAGCTGGCCGCGCACCTGGAAGACGCGTGGGAGGCCGAATACGGCCCGGCCGCCGACCCCGCCGGCATCGACGCGTTCGTGGCGCGGGGACTGCAGCGCGCCCACCTCACCGAACTCACGCACACGCGGCCCGCTCGACCCGCCCTCCCCCGGTACCCGAGCCCGGCGGCGCCTCGCTCGTGCGCGGCCTGGCGAGCGAACTGCGTCACACACTGCGTCTGCTGCGGCGCGCGCCGGTCTTCAGCCTGGCGGTCGTCATCGTGATGGCGCTCGGCATCGCCGCCACGACGGCGGCCTTCGGCGTGGTCTATTCCACGCTGCTTGCGCCCCTGCCCTATCCCGACGCCGACCGCCTCGTGATGGTGTGGGAGCACAACCTCACGCGCAATCGCCCGCGTAACGTGATCAATCCCGGCAACTTCTTCGCGTGGTCGGAACGCAGCACCTCGATCGAGTCGGCCGGCATGTTCAGCCCCACGGTGGGCAATCTGGCAGGCGAAGGTGGTGCACCCGAAGAGGTGCCGGGGATGGTGGTGCAAACCAACGTGCTCGGGCTCGTCGGTGCGCGACCCGTGCTGGGCCGCCTGTTCGTGCCGGGCGATGGCGACACCGCGGCGCCGCGCGCCATCCTGGTGAGTGAAGGCCTGTGGCGGCGGCGCTTCGGCGGCACGCCCGACGCCGTGGGCCGGGCGGTCGTGCTCAACGGCGAACCGGCCACCGTCGTCGGTGTGCTGCCGGCGGCCTTCCAGCTCGCCGGGTTCTCCGGCGACTTCTGGCGGCCCGCCCTGCTCACGCCGGACGCGCGCACCAGCTTTCGCGGCCGCAGCCTCATGGCCATGGCCCGTCTGCGGCCCGGCGTGGCGCCGGCGGCGGCGCAGCAGGAACTCGCGTCGGTGTTCGCCGGCCTCGTACGCGAGCACCCCGAGTTCAACACCGGCTGGACGCTGAACGTCGTGCCGCTCCGCGAGCAGCTCACGAGCGAGACGCGGCCCGCGTTGTGGGTGCTCTTCGGCGCCGTGCTGGCGGTGTTGCTCGTGGCCGCCGCCAACGTGGCCGCGCTGCTGCTCGTGCGCGCCACCGGCCGGCGGCACGAGCTGGCCGTGAAGGTGTCGCTCGGCGCGCGCCCCGTGCACCTGGCGCGTCAACTGTTCATCGAGACGGTGTTGCTCGTCGGCGCCGGCGGAGTGCTGGGCACGGCGCTGGCGAGCGCCCTGACGCGCATCGTGTCGGCCACCGCGCGCGATGCTGGCGTAGCCCTCATCACCGACGGCACGCTCGGCCCGGCGGCGCTGGCCTTCGCGGTGGCGGTGACCGCGCTCACGGCCGTGGGATGCGGGTTGGGCCCGGCCATGAGCGCCCGCCGGGCGTCGGTGCACGACGCGCTGCGCGAGGGCGGACGGGGCGGTGTCGGCAGCCGGCAGCGCCTGCGCGGCTGGCTGGTGGCCGGCGAGGTGGCGGCGGCCATGCTGCTGCTGTCGGGCGCGGCGCTCCTGGGCCGCAGCTACCTGGCGCTGCAGGACGTCGACCCGGGGTTCAATGCCGCGCAGGTGCTCACCGCGCGCGTGTCGCGCATGGGCCGTACGGCGCAGGAGTCGCAAGTGGCCTTCAGCAGCGACGTGATCACGCGGTTGCGCGCCTTGCCAGGCGTGACCGCGGCGGCCGCCACGTCGTTCCTGCCGCTCGACGGCGCGCCCGGCATCGGCTCCTCGTTCCTGCTGGCCGATCGGCCGGAGCCCGCCGCAGGGGATCGGCCCGTGGCCGACTACCGGCCGGTCACCCCCGGCTATTTCGCCACCCTGCAGATTCCGCTGCGTAGCGGCCGCGACTTCACCGCTGCTGACAGCGCCGACCGGCCGCGCGTGGCGATCGTGAACGAGGCGTTCGTGCGGCAGCTCTCGGCCGACGTCTCGCCGCTCGGCCGCCGGCTCAACGACTCACTCGGCGACTCGCAGGAGATCGTGGGCGTGGTTGGCGACGTGGCGCTCGCCTCGCTCGACGGCACGCCCCGCCCGGCCATCTACCTGCCGTATGCGCAACTGCCGGTGGGCTCGCTCACCTTCGTGGTGCGCACGGCCGGTGAGCCGGCGTCGCTCGGCCGCGCCGTAGAGGCCGCCGTGCGCGACGTCGATCCCACGCAGCCGGTGTCCGACGTGCGGCCCCTCACCGCCGTGGTGTCGCGGTCGCTGCTCCGCCCGCGCGTGGCCTCGGCCGCGCTCGGCATCTTTGCGGCGGCGGCCTTGCTGCTCGCGGCGGTGGGCGTCTACGGCGTGGTGTCGTACGGCGTGTCGCAGCGGCGCGCCGAGTTCGGCGTGCGCCTGGCGCTCGGGGCACAGCCGGGCGACGTGGTGCGGCTGGTGCTGGGCCAGAGCCTGGTGATGGTAGTGAGCGGCGTGGCCGCCGGCGCGCTGCTCGCCGTGCCGCTGTCATCCACGCTGCGGTCGCTGCTCTTCGGCGTGGGACCAGGCGATCCCACCACCCTGCTCGGCGTGGCCGCACTACTCGTCGCGGCCGGGGCCCTCGCCAGTTACCTGCCGGCGCGATCGGGCACCCGTGTCGACCCAGTCACGGCGCTGCGCGGCTAGTCGCCGGCGTGTACCACCGTGCGGCGGCTGCGATGCCCGGCCACGAGATCCTCTTGAGCAGCTTGCTCAGGTAGACCTTCGATTCGCCCGGATGGGCCGGATGCGGTTCGAACTTCACCACATCGAAGCCGAGCTGCGCCAGCACGGCGCGCATGTCGTAGAACTTGTTCTTGGTCTTCACGACCACTTCCTGATACCCGAGGGCCACCGCCCACGCCTCCGACTGCTCGGTGAGCGCGCGGAAGTGGCCCTGGCCGCGCCAGTCGCGGCGGGTGGCGCCAATCCAGGAATAGAGCACCTTGCGATCGTGGAACTCGACGCAGCCACGCAGCCGCTCGACCAGATCGCGCAGCTTCGGCTCGGCTTCGACCGCGCGCAGCTCGTGCACCACCTTGTAGGCCACCGGCGCCAGGGTGGCCGGATCGGAGGGGGAGGGCGGCCTCGGCCATGAGGATGAGCGACTCGCGCCCGTGCAGCCGCGCGAGCACTTCAGTGGCGCTCTTGCGGCGCGGGAACTCGCCGAAGAACTCCTCGATGTACCTGGATCTCGAGCGCCCCCGCTTCGAGCGCGTACTGCTTGATCAGATATTCCATCGCCCCGTTCCCCAGCCCCAGCCACAGCCCTAGTCCCTAGTCCCTAGTCCCTAGTCCCTAGTCCCTAGTCCCTAGTCCCTAGTCCCTAGTCCCTGTTCTAGTAGTCCATGCCGACGACGGCGCCGGCAGCAGTGACGTCGAGCTTCTGGGCCTGGGGCACCTTGCCCAGGCCGGGCATGAGCATCATATTCCCTGCGGTGGCCACGACGAATCCGGCCCCGGCCGAGAGCGACGCGTCGGAGATGGTGAGCATCCAGCCGCTCGGCGCGCCCATCACCTTCGCGTCGTCGGTGAACGAATACTGCGTCTTGGCGATGCACACCGGCAGGTGGCCGTAGCCGAGTGCGGCGTACTGCTGCAGGCGGTTCTTCGCGCCGGGCTTGAAGGTGACGCCCGCGGCGCCGTAGACCTTGGTGGCAATCTCGGTGATCTTCTGCTCGAAGGTCAGCTCTGGACCATAGAGCGGCGCGACCTTCGACGTGTCGGCGCGGTCGGCCGCGGCCACCACCTTGCGCGCCAGGTCGGTCATGCCTTCGCCGCCCTTGAGATAGCCCTCCGACAGCGCGGCCTCGACGCCGATTGACGCGCAGTAGTCGAGCACGTCCTTCAGGTCGGCCTCGAGGTCGGCGGCAAACCGATTCAGCGCCACGACCGGCTCGGCGCCCCAACGGCGTACGTTGGCGGCGTGCCGGGCCAGATTCGGGAACCCCGTCTCGACCGGGCCGTCGGCAGACCCGCCTTGCGCGCGCAGCGCCTTGAGCGTCACGATCATCACGGCCACCGACGGCACGTGACCGCACATCGGCATCACGATGTCGAAGAACTTCTCGGCGCCGAGGTCGGCGGCGAAGCCCGTTTCGTTCACGACGTAGTCGGCCAGGTGCAGGCCCATGCGCTGCGCCAGCACGCTGCTCGTGCCGTGCGCGATGTTGGCAAAGGGCCCGCAGTGCACGATGGCTGGGGCGCCCTCGCCGGTCTGCACGAGGTTGGGCATGAGCGCTTCGTGCAGCAGCACCATCATGGGGCCCACGGCCCCGAGATCGGCCGCCGTCACCGCCTGACCGTCGTAGTTCAGCCCCACCACCATGCGGCCGAGCCGCGCGCGCAGATCGGCGCGGCTCTCGGCCAGCGCCATGATCGCCATGATCTCGCTCGCGGCCGTGATGATGAATCCCGTTTCGCGCGCCGGGCCGTTCTCGCGCCCGCCCATGCCGGCGGCGATCTTGCGCAGCGACCGGTCGTTCATGTCCATGCAGCGCGGCCACAGGATCTCTTTGGCGTCGAGACGCAGGTCGTTGCCGTGATGCAGATGCGCATCGAGCAGCGCCGCCAGCAGGTTGTGGGCGGCAGTGATGGCGTGGAAGTCGCCCGTGAAGTGCAAGTTGATGCGGTCGACCGGGTGCAGCGATGCCTTGCCGCCGCCCGTGGCGCCGCCCTTCTGGCCGAACACGGGCCCGAGCGACGGCTCGCGCAAGGCCGCAACCGCGTGCTTGCCGATGGCGACGAGGCCCTGCGTGAGGCCGATCGTATTCACCGTTTTCCCTTCCCCGCTCGTGGTGGGGGTGATGGCGGTGACGAGGATCAACTTGCCGCGGCGCGTGGGGAAACGCTCGAGCGCCTCGAGGTGGATCTTCGCGATGTGGCGGCCGTAGGGTTCGAGCAAGTCGTCGGTGAGGCCAAGGCGGTCGGCGATGACGGAAATGGGCTGCATGATTCGGCGAGATGATACCCCGAGGCCACGCGGTCCCTCGCGGCGAGCCTCCCGCGTGGGCTTCCGCGCGGCCCGCGCGCGGGCTCCCCGCACGGACCCCGACGCCGCCGGCTGGCGTCCATACAGAGTTGCCATGTCGTTGCTGCTGACGTCCCTGTTCCTGCCACGCCCCGTGCCCGAGGTGTTCGAGTTCTTTGCCGACGCCGGCAACCTGCAGCGGATCACGCCGCCCTGGGTCGACTTCCGCATCGCCACGCCGCTGCCGATCGCCATGCGCGTGGGCGCGCTCATCGACTACCGGCTGAAGGTGCACGGCGTGCCGATTGGGTGGCGCACCGAAATCACGGCGTGGCAGCCGCCGCACCACTTCGTGGACACGCAGCTGTCGGGCCCGTACTGGCGCTGGGTGCACAGTCATCGCTTTCGCCAGGTGACCGGCGGCACGATGGTGGAAGACGAGGTGGACTTCGCCGTGCCCGGCGGCTGGCCGATCGAGCGGTTGTTCGTGCGCCGCGACCTCACCGGCATCTTCCTGCACCGCCAGCACGCCACGCTGGCGGCATTCGGGGCCACGTCCGACACGCCTCCGACCGTGCGCTTCCGCTGACTTGAAACGAGGCCGGTCACCGTTACAAATGCAGTCGCGGTATCATGCGCGCTCGCGCGCGTCGGCGTCGGGCAGGCGCGTTCATCCCAGCGTTCGTCACTCTTCGGAGGACACCGTGACCCTTCGCCGCGCCGGCGTCATCGCCGCCCTGGGCCTGGCTGCCGTACTGCCGCTCGTGGCGCAAGAGCAGCCCGCCTCGCCCGCCACACCCGCCGACGGCCTCGTGCTCACGCCCGAGCGCACCATCGACTTCACGACCGACGAGGTGACGTGGCTGTCACTCGACGTGTCGCCCGACGGCCGCACGATCGTGTTCGACGTGCTGGGCGATCTCTACACGCTGCCGATTGGCGGCGGCGAGGCCACGCGCATCATCGGCGGCCTGTCGTTCGAGAGCCAGCCCACGTGGTCGCCCGACGGCACGACCATCGCGTTCCTGTCGGATCGCTCGGGCGTCGAGAACCTGTGGATTGCCAACGCGGATGGCTCGAACCCGCGCGCGGTCACCAAGGACGGACGCACCAACGACCGCCCGCAGATCATGGCGTCGCCGGCCTGGACGCCCGACGGCCAGTTCCTGGTCGTGTCGAAATCCCGTCCGCCCGATCCGGGCACGTTCTGGCTCTACCTGTATCACCGCGATGGTGGGTCGGGCGTGCGGGTCGGTGCTCCGCCTGCGCCGCAGGCCTCGCCCGACAGCCCTGGCCCGCCGGCTGCGCCACCCGTCAACCGCCTGGGCGCGGTGGTGTCGCCCGATGGCCGCTTCATCTACTACGCGCAGCGCACCGGCACCTTCACCTACAACGCGCGCTTTCCGCTGTGGCAGATCCATCGCCACGATCGCGAGACCGGCGACGTATCGCAGGTGACCAACGCGCAAGGCAGCGCCATGCGGCCGGTGCTGTCGCCCGACGGCACGTGGCTGGTCTTCGCCACGCGCTACAAGACCGACACGGCGCTGCGCATCCGCAATCTCGAGACCGGCGCCGAGCGGTGGCTGGCGGCATCGGTGACGCGTGACGATCAGGAATCGCGCGCCAGCCGCGACACGCTGCCCCGCTACGACTTCATGCCCGACGGGCGGTCGATCGTGGCGCCCGTGCTCGGCAAACTGCAGCGCATCGACATCGCCACCGGCGCCGCCACGCCGATTCCCTTCACGGCGCGCGTGCAGGCCGAAGTGGCGCCACGCGCCTACACCGCCATCCGCATCGAGGACGGACCCGAGGTGCGGGCGCGGCTCGTGCGCTGGCCGCGGCTCTCGCCCGATGGCGCGCGTCTGGTGTTCAGCGCGCTCAATCATCTCTACGTGATGGACTACCCGAGCGGCACGCCGCGGCGTCTGACGAACGCGGACGAGGGCGAGTTCATGCCCACGTGGACGCCGGACGGCCAGGCCATCGTCTACACCACGTGGACGAGCACCGGTGGTCACATCAAGCGCGTGCCCGCCCCTGGCGGCGCCACGCAGACGCTCACCGCGCACGAGGGCTACTACCTCGATCCGGTCGTGACCCCCGATGGCGCGCGCGTGGCGTTCCTGGCCGGTGCGGCGTCTGACCAGCTCTACGCGATCATGCTCGATACCCCGCCGCCTGATCACGATGGTCCTGACGGCGTAGGGGGCCGGGATGGCCTAGGCGAGATCGGCGGCATCGAGCAGCCCGCCACCCTCGAGATCCGCACCCTTCCCGTGAGTGGCGGAGCGCAAACGCTCGTGGCCTCGGCGCAGGGTGGGCGGGGCCTGCATTTCACGCGCGACGACAGCAATCGCGTCTACTTCCGCACGGCGCGCGGGCTCGTGTCGGTGACGCTCGCGGGTCTCGACCGCCGCACGCACGTGCGCGTGCAGGGCGTGGGCCCGGGCAACAACCCGCCTGCGGCCGACGAGATTCAACTCTCGCCCGACGGCACGCGCGTGTTCGTGAGCCTGCAGGGCAAGCACCATGTCTTCGCGCTGCCTCGCGCCGGCCGCGAAACCGTGGAGGTGCGCATTCAAGGAGGCACTGACAACACGGCCGTGCCCATCACCCGCATGTCGGCCGAGGGCGGCGACTACCTGGGCTGGACCCGCGACGGCAGCGCCGTCACCTGGGCGCTCGGCGCGCAGGTGTTCCGCCAGGTCGTTGGTGCCGCCGCGCCGCAGGTGACCGAGGTGGCCGTGCGCGTGCCGCGCGCCAGGCCGACGGGTTCCGTGCTGCTCACCGGCGCACGCGTCATCACGATGAACGGCGACGAGGTGCTCGAGCGCGGCGACATCCTGGTGACCGACAATCGCATCGCCGCGGTGGGCCCGCGCGGCACAGTCGCGGCCGCCGCCGGTATCCGCCGCATCGACCTGCGCGGCAAGACCGTGATCCCAGGCCTGGTCGACGCGCACGCGCACATGTGGGCGCCGCGGGGCCTGCACCAAACGGCCGTGTGGCAGTACCTACGCGAATCTCGCCTACGGCGTGACCACCACGCGCGATCCGCAGACCTCGACGCCCGACGTGTTCGCCTATGCCGACATGGTGGATGCCGGCATGATGGCCGGTCCGCGTGTCTTCGCCACGGGCCCGGGCGTGTTCGCCACCTCGGGCATCGACGACCGCGACACCGCGTTTCGCTTCATCAAGCGCTACAAAGAGGCGTACCACACCAACACGCTCAAGCAGTACGTGGCCGGCGACCGCATCGTGCGCCAGTGGATCATCGAGGCGAGCCGCGAGTACGGCATCACGCCGACGATTGAAGGCTCGCTCGACCTGAAGCTGAACCTCACGCAGATTGCCGACGGCTACACCGGCCAGGAGCACAGCTTCCCGATCATGCCCCTGCACAAAGACGTGGTGGAGTTCGTGGCGCGCACCAAGACCTTCTATACGCCGACGATTCTCGTGGCCTACGGCGCGCCGTGGAGCGAGAACCACTACTTCGAAACCGAGAACACCGTGGGCGACGCGAAGTTGAACAAGTGGATCCCCAACGAGCTGCTGGACACGATGATTCGACGGCGGCCGCAGTGGTTCACGCCCGAGGAGTACGGCCACACGAAGATCGGCAAGCAGGTGGCGGATATCGTGCACGCCGGCGGACGCGCGGGCCTCGGCAGCCACGGCCAGCTGCAGGGCCTGGGCGCGCACTGGGAAACGTGGAACCTGGGCTCTGGCGGCCTCACGCCGCACGAGACGCTCAAGGTCGTGACCATCTTCGGCGCCGAAGCGCTGGGCATGCAGCAGGACATCGGCTCGATCGAGCCCGGCAAGTTCGCAGACCTGACCATCCTCGACGCGAACCCGCTCGTGAACCTGCGCAACACGAACACCGTGCGCTACGTGATGAAGAACGGCGAGCTCTTCGAGGCCGACACGCTGAACACGATCTGGCCGGCGGTCAAGACCTTGCCCAAGCCGTTCTGGTGGGACACGGCGCCGCCGAAGAAGTAGTTGCGGACTGGGGCACGCCCTCCATGCGACAAGGCCATCAGCAGGTCTCGACCATGAGCAGAGCGATCCTCTGGGCTGTGGCCGTTCTCCTCGCGAGGGTCCCGCGCAGGTCCCGCACGGCGAAGCGGGTACCCGGCGTGCACGCTCCGTGTAGAATGCCCGCGACTCATCCGGCGCGTCATCGAACACGGCGGTCGACAACCAACGGCGAGGAGCGGCAGCATGGCACAAAAGGCCGGCAAGGCCTGGATCGGGCTCGGCGGCGTACTCGCGATCGCTGCGAGTCGCTTACGTCTTCATGACGCCCTACAATCGAACGCCCGGCGTGCGCCTTGGCGGCACGCTCACGCCGCCTCCGGCCGACTGGAGCCGCCTGAACATCGAGCGGCAGCCTGGCCAGACGTCCGCCCAGGCGCAGATGATGCAAATCAAGCCCGAGGGGTTCCCGCCCTTCGTGGTCAACATCTGGTTCGTGGGCACGCCGACCGGCGTCATCACGGCCACCCGGCACGACGGGGGCTACTGGGGCGGGCGCGTCCACGCCAACCCGAACGCCACCATCCGCATCGGCGATGCCGCCTACGACGTCACCGCGCGCCACGTCGTCGACGAGGCCGAGCGCAAGGAGATGGGCGCCGCCTACGTGCGGAAATACAACACGGGCAAGACGCCGGGCATGGCGTCAGAGGATCTGGCCAACCCAGCGCTCTGGGAGATCTTTTTCTGGACGCCGCGGTAGTCGCGGCCGGCCGTGCCGGCACGCGTCTTGTCGTCACCGGCGCCAATGGCGGCGTGGGCCGGAATCTGCTGACGCACGCGGCGGCGATACCCGGGGCTCGGGCCGTCGCGGTGGTGCGCTCCGCGCGTGCCGCGTCGTCACTCTCCGACCTGCGCGGCATCGACGTGCGCGTGGTTGCGGGCGACGACTCCGGGGGCCTCGCGGCGGTGATGCAGGGCGCCTCCTCGGTCGTGCACCTCGCCGGCATCCTCATCGAGAGCCGCGACGCCACCTACGAACAGGCGAACGTCGCGGCGACCGCCGCGGTCGTCGCCGCCTGTCAGCGCGCGGGTGTTCCGCATCTGGTGCTGGTCAGCGCGATCGGCGCCGACGTGCACTCGCCCAACCGGTATCGGCGTTCGAAAGGCGAAGGCGAACAGATCGTGGAGCGTTCGGGGCTGCACGCCACGATCATCCGCACGCCGATTCTGCTTGGCCCCGGCTCGGCCGGGGCCGCCGCCATCGTCCGCACGGCGGGCAGCGGCAGGGCGAAGCTCCTGGGCGGCGGTGGGTACGTGATGCGGCCACTCGACCTCGACGACCTGAGCCGCGCGATTCTCGTGGCCTGCGACCGCCGCACGCCAGGCGTGCACGTGCACGAACTGGCCGGCCCTGAACCGGTCGCCTACCGCGATCTCATCCAGCGGGCCGCGGCGATGATGGGCCGCGAGGTGACGCTGGGCGTTATCCCCATCTGGATCGCCAAACTGGGGGCCGCGCTGCGGAGCCGCCTCAGCGGCGGCGGTATCACGCCCACGGTAATCGACGTCATCACAGCGAATGAAGCGGTGCCGCACAACGCCGACGCCGACCTGGGCATCACCCTCACGCCCCTCGCCCAGACCCTCGCCAAGATTTTGCCCGGGAGACCCACGACATGACCGACGCCAGCGCGCCCGCGCCGAGCGACACGCCAGCCGCGCGGAAGCCGAGTGCGCTGCAGCGCCTGGTGTTTCTTGGCTTCACGGCCCTCTGCTTCGTGTTCCTGTACCTTGCGGCTGAGCGGCGCGGCGGCGCGCGAGGGGCTGTCCCTCGTCGACTACATGACGCGGGTCTTCAGCAACGTCGACTGGGTGCCGTGGCTGGGCCTGATGCTGGCCTACTCGGGCTTCTACTTCCTGGTCGACACGCGGGTGACGACGAGCGCGCTCAACTGGTTCCTCGAGAAACAGATCCGCTACCGCGACATCCTGCCGATCCGCGCGAGCGCCTACATCATCTCGATCTTCAGCGAGCAGATCGGCAAGGGCGCGATGGCCTACTACCTGAACCGGCGGCACGCCGTCCCGGGCTGGGAAGTCGGCTCGGTGATGCTGTTCATCATGTTCTGCGAGGTGTTCTACCTGCTGGCCTGGGCCGGGATCGGCTACACGTTCAGCCGCGAGCGCCTGCCTGAGGCCTTCGGCCTTGATTCCGTGGCTGGTGCTGGGCGGCGCCGTCGTGCTCGTGGCCTGGATCGCCTACTTCCGCGGTGTGGTGTTTCCCGGGAGCGGACTGCGCGACAAGCGCATCCTGCACGCGTTCCGCATGGCACGGCCGTGGCACTACGCCGCCTTCTTCGTGCTGCGCTCGCCCGCGCTCATCGGTGCCGGCGTGGTCTACACGATCGCGCTGCAGCTCTTCGGCGTGCCGGCCTCGTTCTTCACGCTGTTCCCCTACCTGCCGGTGATCTTCTTTGCCGCCACCGTGCCGACGCCGATGCGCGCGGCCGCGATCACGTCGTGGGTGATTCTCTTCCCCGAGAACGTCGGGCAGATGGCGGCGTTCGGGTTCGTCCAGCACAACTTCTTCGTGCTCTTCAACGCCCTGCTGGGCCTGCTCTTCTGGCCGCGCGCCCGGCGGGAGCTGCTCGACAAGTGATCGCCCACGTGCTGACGGGCACGCGGCTGCTGGCGGTCGTGCCGGCCGCCTGGGCGTTCTCGCGTCCGGACCACGTGTCCGTCTGGCTGCTCGCGGCGCTCGTCACCGTGGCCATCGTCACCGATCTGTACGACGGCCCGGCGGCGCGCGCCGCCGGCACGGCCTCACCAGGCGGGATGTTGTTCGACCACGCCACCGACTTCCTCTTCGTCACATCCGGCCTGGCCGGCGCCGCCGTGGCCGGCCTGGTGCCGGTGCTGCTTCCAGTGCTGATCGTGGTGGCCTTCTCGCAGTACGTGCTCGATTCGTACTTCCTGCACCGGCAGAAGCAGCTGCGCATGAGTGTCCTCGGGCGCTGGAACGGCATCCTCTACTTCGTCCCGCTCGTGCAGATCGTCATCGCCCGCATGGGCGGCCTGCCGGCCCTGCCGGGACTGGCTGCCGCCCTCGTCCGTCCGTGCGCCACGGTGCTCGTGGCCACGACCCTGCTCTCGATCGCCGACCGCGCAATGGCGCCGCGGCGAGCCCGCTAACCAAGGAGACTGCCGTGGCACGCTCGAAGACGCAGATCGCAGGACTCGCAGTCGGCATTGTGCTCGTCATCGCCGCGACGACCTACGTGTTCGTCGCTCCCTACAACCGGATCGCCGGCGTGCGCATCGGCGGCACCATCACGCCGCCCCCCCCGGACTTCACGGCCGTGTACAAGCGCTCGGTCGGCAACATCAAGACCGGAGGCTTCCCGCCGTTCGTCGTGAATGTCTCGCTCGTGCCGTTCAAGGACGGCTTCATCACCTCGACGCGCCCGGACGGCGGCTACTGGGCCACGCGGGCCCGCGTCGCGCCCGAGGGCTACGTGCGCATGGGCGACGACACCTTTGCCATGACAGCCACGGAGGTCACGGGAGACGCCAAGAAGCCGCATCTGCAGGCGATGTTCGGTCCGGATCTGAATCGCCGGCTCTCGGGCGGCGTCATCATCGGCGAATCCGAACCGGTCGGCGAGTGGCAGGTGTTCCTCTGGACGCCGCGGTAGCGGTTCCAGCGCCCGCGCGGCGGCTCAGTCCGCCGCTTGCCTCTGCTAGACTGCGGGTCGTGCCGGCCGCTTCACGGCCGCCCAGGAGATTGCCGCCGTGATCCGATGCCTGACCTGCTCGCTGCTCGTGCTGTTCACCGCCGCCTCCGCCCGGGCCCAGACGCCACCGGCCCCGGCGGTGCACATCACGCCGGCCGACGTTGCCGCGGTTCTCGAAACCGCCGTCGCCAAGAACCTCATCGATCAGCCGATCAAGGGCGTCGATGTGCACGGCGGCCGCGCCCTGGTCGCGATGCTGCACCGTGACCAGGCCGAAACCGGCGCGCTCATCCACGAACGGGTCACCGAGACCTACTACATCCTGCACGGCAGCGGTACCATCGTCACCGGCGGCGCGCTCGGCGGCACGGCCAAGCCCACGGATCTCTCGCGCTTCGGCGCCGGGCCGAGCCTGGCCGGCGCGCGGCAGGGCGGCGAGAGCCGGCGCGTCGGCCCAGGCGACACCATCATCATTCCGGCCGGCACGCCCCACAGCTTCAGCGCGCTCGACTCGCCGATCAGCTATCTGGTGTTCCGCTTCGATCCGGGGAAGTAAATCCGTCGCTGTCCGGCGTCAGCAGACCAGGCTGTCCACGTGCACCGGACGGCCGAAGAGATAGCCCTGCATCACGTTGCAGCCCATCTCGAGCAGCTTCTCCTTCTGCGACACACGCTCCACCCCCTCGGCCACCACGTCCATCGACAGGCTGCGTGCCACGCCGATGATCGCCGTCACAATCGCCGCATCGCGCGGGTCGGTCGTGAGGTTGCGAATGAACGAGCGGTCGATCTTGAGCGCATCGAGCGGCAGCGCCTTCAGATAGGTGAGCGACGAGTAGCCGGTGCCGAAGTCGTCGAGGATGATCGAGAAGCCGGCGTCCTTCAGCGCGCGCAGCGTGGGCACGGCGCGAGCGTGATCCGCCAGCACGCTCTCGGTGATCTCCAGCGACAGCGCCTCGGGGCTCAGACCCGAGCTGGCCACGGCCTCCACCAGGATGTTCACCACGTCGGGCCGCTTGAACTGCTGGGCCGAGATGTTCACCGCCACACGCACACCGCGCGTGTGCCAGCCGCGCGTGGCCGATTCCGCGCTGGCCGATTGCAGGATCCAGCGGCCCAGTTCGTGAATCGACCCGCTCTCTTCCGCCACGTGGATGAACTGCGCCGGCGGCACCAGTCCTGCCTCGGGGCGATTCCAGCGCATCAGCGCCTCCACCGCCACCACCCGGTTGGTGGAGCCATCGACGAGCGGCTGGTAGTAGGCCACCAGCTCGTTGTTCTGCACGGCCCGCCGCAGGTGGCCTTCGAGCAGCAGGCGCTGCAGCGCCGCCTCGTTCATCGAGCTGCTGAAGAACTGGAAGCAGTCGCGACCCGAGTCCTTGGCGTGATAGAGCGCCGCGTCGGCGTTCTTGAACAGCTCCTCCACCGTCTGGCCGTCTTGCGGGAACACGCTGATGCCCATGCTGGTCGTGACGAACACCTCGCCGAACGGCGCCAGCTGGATCGGCTGCTTGAGCGAGTCTTGCAGGCGCCGGGCGATGCGCGGCACGTCCTCCACACGCTCGAGGTCGCCGATGGCCAGGATGAACTCGTCGCCGCCCAGACGAGCCACCGTGCTGGTCTCGCTGCCGTCCGGGCGGTCGCGCGTGAACACATCGGTGTCGCGCAGCGTGTCGCGGAAGCGGTCGGCCACGCGCTTGAGCAGTTCGTCGCCCATGCTGTGGCCCATGGTGTCGTTCACGCTCTTGAAGTTGTCGAGGTCGACGAACACCGTGGCCACCAGCTGGCCGCGCCGGCGTGCGGCGCCGAGCATGCCGCGCAGGCGCTCGGTGAAGAGCACGCGATTGGGCAGCTTCGTGAGGCTGTCGTAGTAGGCCAGGAACTTGATGCGGTTCTCGGTGGCGGTGCGCTCGGTGATGTCCTGCAGCGTGCCCATCACCCGCGTGGCCCGGCCGAGGTCGTCGAAGAGGGCTTCGCCCTGGGCATGCAACACACGGGCGCGGCCGCCGGCCTGCACGAAGCGGAGGTCGAGCGCGAACGACGGGGTGCCGTGCTGCAGGGCGGCGAGCGCCGCTTTGGCTGCCGACAGATCGTGCCGGTGCACGCGCGCCAGGAACACGTCCATCGTGGCCGAGCTGATGCTCCCCGGCACCTCGAGCAGACGGTCGACCTCGGCCGACCAGGTCACCAGATCCTCCACCGGATCCCAGGTCCAGTTGCCCAGGCGCGCGATGCGCTGCGCATGCTCCAGACTCGACTCGCTGCGCTGCAGGTCGTCGACCGTGCGCTTGACGCGCAGCATCTCCTGCACGCGGTGCTTGACGAGCGACGCCGGCGACACGCGCATGGCCACATCGGTGACGCCCGACTCGAGGCCGTGGTCCACGGCGAGCGGCGCGCCGCTGGTAATCAGCAGCAGCACGGGCACCTCGGCGGTTGCGGCCTTCGCGCGCAGCATCTGGCAGGCCCGCAAGGCTTCGGGTTCGCCGCCCAGCTCGGTGTCGAGCACCACCGCCTGCGGCATCTGCGCATCGGTGAGGCAATCGACGTCGCCGGCGTGGAGCGCCGTGGTCACCACGAAGCCCGCGTCCGCGAACGTGGCCGCAAGACCAGGGCGAAGGTCTCCGGCCACGGCCAGCAACAGGCGGCTCGGGGCCTCGGGGCAGGAATACGTCACCGTGAGAAGATATCGGTTCTGCCCGCAGGCGGGATTAGTGCTCAGCCGGGGGCTCGAGCTCGATCCCGTCGAGCAGGGCCAGGAACTCGGCGAGGATCATGGCGGTGGCGCCCCACACCTTCGCGCCATCCACCGCGAAGTACGGCACGTCCATGAGCACGACCGGCGGCCGCTCCCGCAGCCGCGCCTCGCGCTGCACCACGTCGGGCGCGAGCAACCCGCGCAGGGGCACCTCGATCAGCCGCTCCACTTCGGCCTCCGCCACGCGGAACGCCGGACGCGCATGGACGATGCCGACGACTGGGTGCAGCAAGTGGTTGCTCACGGGAATATGCAACGGCGTGAGGCGGCCGATCACGTCCACACCGGCGGCCTCGACACCTACTTCTTCGTACGCCTCGCGCAGTGCGGCGTGCTCAATCGACTCGCCCGCGTCTACGCGCCCGCCGGGCAACGACACCTGCCCCGTGTGCTGCCGCATCCACGAACCACGCAACGTCAGCGGCAGGCACCATTCGCCCGCATGCGGATACAGCAGCACCAGCCCCGCCGCATCCCGCAGTCCTGGGGGCAGCACGCTGGGATCCCACCCCGGGCGGGGTTGCGGCGCCATGCGCACCTGCGCGTCGCGGCCAGGCAGCTGCGCACGCAGGCGCTGGCGCAGGGCATCGGCAAACACGGACATGCGCGCCGATCGTACTCCGGGTCGACCACGGCCACTCGCACGGACCGGGAGACTGGCGTGATACATTGATGTAATACACGTATGGCCCTTACCGTGCGCCTCACCCCCAAGACCGAGCGCGTGCTCGATCAGCTCGCCCGCAAGCGCGGCCAAACGCGGTCGGACCTGGTGCGCGAGGCACTCGACCACTACTCCGTCACTCAGGCCGCGGTGACCGAGGGCGACTCGGCGCTCGCCGCGTGGGTCGACGTCATCGGCATCATCGACTCCGGCCAGCATGCGGTCACCCGGACCAGCGGCGAACGGTTCACCGACGTGGTTCGGAAGAAAGCCAGGGACCGGCGTGCTCGTTGACGCTGGGCCCCTCGTGGCCCTCCTCGACCGAGCCGACGCGCATCACGAGCGGTGCGTCTCGGTCCTCGGCTCCATCCGCGGACCGCTCGTCACGGTCTGGCCAGCCTTCACCGAGGCCATGTACCTGCTCGGTCCCTCGTGGCATGGGCAGAAGGCCCTCTGGAGCCGCCTCGACACCGATGCCCTGCGTCTGGCGCCGCTCGACGGCAGCGACGCGCCTCGCATGCGGGCGTTGATGGAAAAGTATCGCGACCTGCCGATGGACCTGGCGGACGCCGCGCTGGTGCGCGTGGCCGAGCGCGACGGCCAGACGCGCATCTTCACGCTCGACCGGCGTCACTTCAGCATCTACCGCCCCGGGGCGCGAAAGCGCTTCGCCATCCTGCCCTAGCGTCGCGACCAGCCACACCAACTCCGGGTTGACAGGCGCCAGCCGTCGGGCCAGAGTTCCCGGGGTTCGCGCGGCCGGCGCCGCCGACGTCTGGAGGGTGCGGTGACACGTCTCGCGCGACAGCAGTTCGTATTCATCACGGCGGTGCTAGCCGCTGTGGCCGGCTGTACCGGCACGCCGCCCATCGAGCCGGCCACCATGGTGGTGCGCAACGGCACGATCGTCACCATGGAGGCGGCCACGCCCGAGGTGAGCGGCCTCGCGATCCGCGGTGATCGCATCGTCGCCATGGGCGCAGCCGCCGACATGCAGCCCTACATCGGCCCGGCCACCGAGGTGATCGAACTGGGCGGCCTCACGGCCGTGCCCGGTCTCATCGAAGGCCACGGTCACTTCATGGGGCTGGGCCAGTCGCGCATGGTCATCGACCTGATGGACGTGACGAGCTGGGACGAGATCGTGCGCCGCGTGGGCGCGGCGGCCGCCAAGGCGCCCCCGGGCGAGTGGATTCGCGGGCGCGGCTGGCACCAGGAGAAGTGGACGTCGGTGCCGCAGCCCAACGTGGAGGGCTTCCCGCTGCACGACGCCCTGAGCACGGTGTCGCCGAACAATCCAGTGATCCTCGAGCACGCCAGCGGCCACGCCACCTACGTGAACGCGAAGGCCATGCAAGAGGCCGGCATCACGGCCGCCACGACGAGCCCGGCAGGCGGCGACATCCTGAAGGACCGCGCGGGACGGCCGATCGGCGTGCTGCGCGAAACCGCGTCGGACCTGGCCGAGGATGCGCTGGCGGCCTGGTTCGCGAAGAAGACACCCGAGGAACGCGCCGCCGACGCCCGGAAGCAAATCGAGCTGGCGGTACAGGCGAGCCTCGAAAAGGGCATCACCTCGTTTCAAGACGCCGGTGAGAGCTTCGCCACGGTGGACGTGCTCAAGCAGGCCGCCAACGACGGCGCGCTCGGCATTCGCCTGTGGGTGATGGTGCGCGACAGCAACGCGAACATCGCCGCGAAGATGGCGCAGTACAAGGCCGTCGGCCTGGCCAACCAGCACCTGACCATCGCCGCCATCAAGAAGACCATCGACGGCGCCATCGGCTCGCGCGGGGCCTGGCTGCTCGCGCCCTACAGCGACATGCCCACGAGCACCGGGCTCAACACGGCGCCGGTGGAGGAGGTGCGCGCGCTGGCCGGCCTGGCCGCCACGCACGGCGTGCAGCTGGCCGTGCACGCCATCGGCGACCGTGCCAATCGCGAGACGCTCGACCTCTTCGAGGCCACGTTCAAGGCGAACCCGGCGGTGCAGGACTGGCGCTGGCGGATCGAGCACGCGCAGCACCTGAACGCCGCCGACATCCCGCGCTTCGGCCAGCTCGGCGTGATTGCCTCGATGCAGGGCATCCACGCCACGTCGGATGCGCCCTACGTGCGGGCGCGCCTCGGCGAGGCCCGTGTGGCCGAGGGCGGCTACGTGTGGCAGAAGCTGATGCAGTCGGGCGCAGTCGTGTCGAATGGCACCGACGTGCCGGTGGAACGTATCGACCCGATGCCGAACCTGCACGCCACCATCACGCGCCTCACCAAAGACGGCGCGTTCTTCCCCGACCAGCGCATGAGCCGTGCCGAGGCGCTCAAGTCGTACACCTACAATGCGGCCTACGCGGCCAAGGAAGAAGCGCTGAAGGGGTCACTCGCGCTGGGCAAGCTCGGCGACATCACCGTGCTCACCGGCAATCCGCTCACCGTGCCAGAGGCCGAGATTCCGGCTATCGGCGTGGCCTATACGATTGTCGGCGGCAAGGTGATGTATCGGGGCACGGCGGCCAAGTAGGCCGCCGTCCCAGGCACGCGGACTACTTCTTCAGCGCGTCGCGAATCTCGCGCAACAGCACGACGTCCTCGGGGGTCGGGGCGGGCGCCGCAGGCGCGGGCTTGCGGGCGGCGTTCACGGCTTTCACCAGCATGAAGATCACGAAGCCCACGATCACCAGGTTGACGAGGGTGTTGATGAAGGCGCCGTAGTTCAGCGTGACGGCGCCGGCGGCCTTGGCCGCCGCCAGCGACGCGTAGGGCCCGGGCGCGGCGCCTTCCTTCAGCGTGGCGAACAGGTTCGAGAAGTCGGCCCCGCCCAGAATCGACCCGATCGGCGGCATCAGGATATCGCCAACCAGCGAGGTGACGACGGCGCCGAAGACGCCGCCGATGATGACGCCGACCGCCAGGTCGAACGCGTTGCCCTTGACGATGAAATCCTTGAATTCCTGAAACATCTCAGCCCCCTCAGTACTTGTAAACGACGGCGAGAACGACCGACTGGTCGCTCTTCTTCAGCAGGGCATTGCTCGGGCGGTTCTTGTACGACTCGAGGAATTCCGCCTTCAGATCGAGGTGGGCGGCCACCGACGTGATGATGCCGGCCTGGAAGGTGTAGAAGGCGTCGTCGAAGTCGCCCATCTTCCACAGCGCGCTGGCGGCGTGCATGAAGCCGCGTCGTGTCGTTGAACTTGTGGGTCAGCTTCTCGCCGGCGATGAAGGCGCCGTCCTTGTCCAGGCTCCTGCCGGTGTTCTTCTCGAACACCATCCCGACGCTGCCATCCACGGCCCAATCGGTGCGCGGCGTCGCGATGACCTTGTAGGACAGGCCGCCGGTCGGCGCCACCAGGTAGTCGATGGCCTTGAAGCGGTCGCGCGCGTAGGTGGTCATGCCGAAGGCGGCCAGGCGCGGCGAGAGCTTGTACTCGACGCGGCCGTCGGCGTTGGCGCGGTCGACGTTCGAGTCGCCGTTGTTGCTGCCGCGCAGGTAGAGCCCGGCGGACTTGAACACGATGTCGGTGCCGTGGTCCTTGAGCACGTCGTAGCCGATGTTCACGGTGGACGTGTCGGTGTTGCCGCTCGTGACGGCCATGCCGGCGCCGACGGAGCCGGCCCAGCCGGGAGGCGGCGGGGGCGGCGCCGACGCGGGGGCCTGCGCGAGGGCGGGAGCCGCGGCGAAAGTCGTCGCGAGGAGCGTCAGGGCGAAGTACAGGCGCAGTGAAACCATATGCATGGAGGTTAGAGACCCAGTGGTCGAGCCGGAAGTCACATTGATGAAATCGGCCGGGCGACCACTGGTTTGGGGGACCAGTACCGGACGAGCGCGGAGGGGAGGCCGCTACAAGCGGAAAAGATAGCTCATCTTTGCGAAGAAACCGTCAGAAATCCGCCGGTAGCGGCTGACGCCCGCGGAACGTGTCCCGTTCGTCGAGGCTGGTGCCGTAGCCGGCAAAAAACACCGTGCCGGGCGTCGGCTGATACGAGAACAGCCAGTCGAGCCGCACGCGCTTGGTGTCCTGGCGAGAC
The DNA here is from genome assembly GCA_963814395.1 of uncultured Acidobacteriota bacterium. Lineage (GTDB taxonomy): Bacteria > Acidobacteriota > Vicinamibacteria > Vicinamibacterales > UBA2999 > CADEFD01. Next base: position 161,017 of record CAWFCS010000002.1, on the reverse strand, counting down.
GCGGCCACGAACCCGCCCTGGCCGTCACGCAGGTAGATCGGCAAGCCGGTGCGCGAGTCGTCGCGCAGGGTGTCCTGGAAGTTGCCGTTCTGCTCGGCGATGACCCGCACGAAGATCGGCCGCGACACCTGGTATTCGACCCTCAGCCGCGGGATGCGGCGGATACCCACGTAGCTGCCATCGGTGCGCCGCTGGAACGACTGCAACTGGTAGCGGCCCTCGACCCGGAGCTGGTCGGTGGGCCGCCAGGTGGCGCCGACGTTGGCGAACACGATGTCGGCCGACGACCACTCGTAGAAGTTCTCGTCCTTGCCCCAGAGCAACAGGCCGTCGGCGGTGAGCCCCTTGCGCGTCGGCACGGTGAACGAGAACACGTAGTCGAGATTCGGCAGCCGCGGCGTGCCCACGTAGGGCTCGTACGCACACGCCACCGCCCGGCGTAGGGTCGCGCCACCACGTAGTCGCGAAACAGCGACGCGTCGTAGCCGAACGTCTCGAGCAGCACCGAGGCGCCCACGCGCCAGCCGCCGCGCAGCGCCAGGTTCTGGTTGAAGTGCAGCTTGCGGTCTTGCGAGGGCCGGCCGGCCGTGAAGTCGTCGTAGACCCAGCTGCCGTCGACCACGACGTCGCTGGTGAAGCGCTCCACGAACGCGCCCGGGGCGCCGTAGGTGGTGAGCTGATTGGCGATGTTGAGTCGAAGCCACCCCGCGCCGGCTGATGAAGCCAGACTGCGCCTCGAAGTTGGGATCGATGCCGCGCGACTGCATCCGCAGCGCCGTAGCGCCGGCCGGCGCGGTTGAACGTGGCCTGCCAGAGCGGCGCGGTCAGCGTGGTGGCGCCCGTGTCGGTGCGGCTCGCCGCGCCTTGCAGCAGCAGGCTGTAGACGTCTCTTCCACACCAGCCGCGTGTCGGCGCCGAACACCCGGTTCGAGCGCACGCCGTCGATGCGGTCGGTGTAGACGAGGGCGGCTTTCGACCCTGCGCCGATGTCGCGCTGCGCCCGCAGGATGTTGAACACCGGGCGATCGCGGCCGGTGGTCGAGGTGGCGGGGTCGTCGACCGCCATCAGGTAGGCCATACTCGTGGATTTCGACACGCGTCCGGTGAGCCGCGTGGCGGCCAGCGGCGCCACGACGCGGCGGGTGTAGATCAGGTTGTTGGGCGTGGCGAACTGCTCGATGCCGTCGAGGAAGAACGGCCGCTTGTCGGGGAAGAAGAGCGCCTGGCGCGGGTCGAACTGGAACTGTCCGGCGTCGGCTTCGACCTGCGAGAAGTCGGGATTGACCGTGCCGTTGAGCGTGAGTGTGTCGGTGACGCCCCAGCGCACGTTCATGCCGATGTCCGGCCGCGACCAGCCGTAGTTCCACTGGTCTGCCGCCGGTGCGCCGTTCACCGCTGCGGTGGCGATGGGATTCGAGATCGAGCACCAGCCCGCGCCGCAGGTCGTGCATGCCCACGAGCGCGCCGGCTTGATTGAGGAACGACGCACCGTCGCGACGTGCCGGCGCCCAGCTCTCCTCCACGCCGGCGCGGGGACTTACGCGGGTGACATGCAGCCCCCACGACACGTCGGCCGACGCCTGGTAGCGCAGGCTCTTGAAGGGAATCCGCACTTCCACCACGTAGCCGTCGCCTTCGAGCCGGCCGCGTGACTGGAACACGAAGTCGGGGCTGCGGTCCACGTCTTCGCGGCCCTGCGACAGGCCGCCGAAGCCGCCGCCGGCGGAGCGCACGCCTTCCACCATGGCACCGTCCATCTGCACCCCGAAGGGGTTCACGGCAAAGACGAACGCCTGCCGGCCGTCGCCGAAGGTGCTGAGGAAGAACTGCACGTGGTCGTCGGCGTCGATGCGGTCGCGATCGGCTAGCGTGGCCTGCACTCCGCCCGGGGCCGCCTGCGCGCGCACGCCGAAATGCAGCGCCGAGGGCGAATACCACACCAGCACCTCGGTGGCGCGATCCGCGGGGCCGCCGTCGACCGGCGCGTAGCGCGAAAAGCCGGTGAGGCGCGCGGCCTGGGCCCACACGGCCTCGTCGAGCTGGCCGTCGATCTGCACCTCGGCCTCGATGCGCGGCGGCTGCACCTGCAGCTGCCGGTCCACGCCCGAGAACACGGCTGCCGCCACGGCCGATTCGGCCGGCGCCGAGGGCCCCTGGGCCGCGGCCAGGGCCGGCACCAGGCACACGAGTCCGCACAGCCACGCACGCATCACGCCGTGTACGGTATCAGACGGCGTCGATCCTGCCCGCCCCTCCCGCCCGGCCAGGTGGGACGACGCCGGGGACGAGCTGCGGCGCTGGGTTGGGCGGCGCGACCACCAGTCACGCCGCGCAACCAGACCATGGCCGGGGGCCGGCGGGGGCCGTGAGTCACGTGGTCCCGAAGTGCTCCATGATCGCAGCCGCGTATTTGATGCCCTGCAGGCACGTGTCGAGATGGATGTTCTCGTCGGGCGCATGCAGGTTGGCGCCGGGATTCGCAAACCCGGTGAGCACGCACGGAATCCACACGTGGCGCAGGACCGCCCCTTCCGCCGACACGCCGTTCACGACCGGCAGCTCGCCGTAGACCTCGGTGGCGGCGGCGATGATCGCCTGACTGATGTCTTCCGGATCGCGCGTGGCGCCATTCCGCTCGACGACGTGTTGCCCATCGCACGGCAGATCGCCGAGGCGCTTGAAGCCGCGCACGAGCAGGGCATCGTCCATCGCGATCTCAAACCGGCCAACGTCAAGGTGCGGCCCGACGGCGCCGTCAAGGTGCTCGACTTCGGCCTCGCAAAAGCGATGGATTCGAGCGCCGCACTGAAGACCCAGGAACGGGCACGCGCAGACTCGCCCACCATCACCTCGCCGGCGATGACGCAGATGGGGATGATCCTCGGCACGGCCGCCTACATGGCGCCAGAGCAGGCGCGCGGCAAGGTCCTGGACCGGCGCGCCGACATCTGGGCGTTCGGAGCGCTGCTCTTCGAGATGCTGACCGGCCGTCGCGCGTTCGAAGGGGATGACCTCGCCGTCACGCTCGCGGCCGTGATGATGAAAGAGCCGGATTGGTCGCGGCTGCCCTCGGCCACGCCGCCTCGGGTGCAGCGGCTGATGCGCCGCTGCCTGGTGAAAGACCCCCGGCAGCGGATCCGCGACATGGGTGACGTGCGCCTCGCCTTCGAGGCGACGTTCGAGGAGGAATCCTCCGTGGCAGCAGGCGCCCAGCCGCTGCCGTCACCAGCCTCCGCCACACGGGCAGCGAGGACGCGGCGCCTCGCTGCGTTCGTGGCGGTGGCCATCGGGGCGGCCGCCGTCGCCGGCGCCGGGGTCTGGGTCACGACCCGACCGCTGGCGCCGCGCGTGTCGCGCACGACCATCACGGGCTCGGGCCCGACAGCGCTTGCGGTTACCCGAAGCGGCGGCCACCTGGCGATCACCCCCGATGGCTCCCGCGTCGTTTACGTCGGCAACAACGCCACTCAGCTCTTTGTCCGGGCGCTCGACGCGCTCGAGCCGACCGCCCTGGTCAGCGGTGGAAGTCTGGCCCATCCGTTCATTTCGCCAGATGGCCAGTGGGTGGGGTTCTTCGACAACAATACCAGCCTCAAGAAGGTGGCGATTTCCGGCGGTCCCGCCTACGCCGTGGCGACCCTCGACGGCGGCGCGATACGAGGTGGCACCTGGCTCAGCGACGACACGATTGTCGTCGCGACCGGCACCGTGCCGCTGGGCCTGCAGAGCGTTCCTGCCAACGGTGGTGCGCCCACCGAATTGACCACCGTCGACACGGCGCGCGGCGAATCCGACCACGTGTTTCCGGAGGCGCTGCCCGGCCGAAGAGCCGTGCTCTTCACCATCACGTCCCTGACCGGCGGTTCACGGGCGAGGTCGATCGCGGTCTACGATTTGGACACGCACACCCAGACAATCCTGGTGAGAGGCGGCAGCCTCGCGAAGTTCATGCCCAGTGGATCCTCGTCCTCGATGCGCGCTGGGCGACCTGGTCACCTGGTCTATGTCGAGGCCGAGTACGCTCCGCGCAGTGTCCAGGCGGCCTTGGCGTGGTGCCGAACGTCGTCGTCGTGCAGCATTTCAACGAGGAGTTGAAGCGGCTCGCGCCGGCGAATTGAGCCGCACGCGCCGGTGTAGGGAATGGGCCGGCGCACAGCCCGGCCGCTGATACACTCGAGGCCGTGATCCCGCGCGTCCTCGCCGGTGCCCTGGCCGCGCTGCTGCTGGCGCCGCTGCTGCCCCTGTCGGCTCAGAACCGCGCGCCAAGGCCGCCGCTCACAACTGCCGCCGCGCCCGGCCCGGCCATCCGCCTGATCGTGCTCGTGGCCGTGGATCAGTTCCGGGCGGACTATCTCGAGCGCTTCGCCGCCGAGTACACCGGCGGGCTGCAGCGCCTGCTCGCACGGGGGGCCGTCTTCACGAACGCCTACCTCGAGCACTACCCCACCGTCACGGCCGTGGGCCACGCCACGATGCTCACCGGAGCCACGCCGTCGGTCAGCGGCATCATCGGCAACGACTGGTTCGATCGCGCCAGTGGCACGTCGATTCACAGCATCACCGACGACACCGTGACGCTGCTCGGTGGCACTGGCACCGGCGCGTCACCGCGGCGGATGCTGGCCTCCACCGTAGGCGACGAGCTGAAGATGGCCGCGCCTCCCGGCAACGGCACCGCCGCTCCGCGCGTCTACGGCATCTCGCTGAAGGACCGCAGCGCCATCCTGCCGGCCGGGCACGGCGCCGACGGCGCCTTCTGGCTGCAGTCCGCCGCCGGGCCGTTCGTGAGCAGCACCTACTACTTCACGGATCTGCCGGCGTGGGTCACGGCCTTCAACGCGCGCCCGGTGACGCCAGCCAGCGACGGTCTCGTCGACAGCACCACGCGCATCCTGATGCTGGCCACCGAGGCCATCAGGGCGGAGCGTCTGGGCCAGCGCGGGGTGACCGACGTGCTCAGCGTGGGCCTGTCGGACAACGACACCATCGGCCATGCCTCCGGGCCGGACTCGCCGCAGGTTCACGACGTCTCGGTTCGCACCGACCGGCAACTGGCCGAGTTCTTCACGCAGCTCGACGCCACGGTGGGCCTGTCGCACACGCTCGTCGTGCTCACGGCCGATCACGGCGTGGCGCCGGTGCCCGAGGTGCAACAGGAGCGCCGCCTGCCGGGTGGTCGTATCGACGCCAAGACGCTGTTTCCGCCCATCGCCGCCGCCCTCGAGGCGCGCTTCGGTCCGGGCCAGTGGCTGCTGGCTACGGCCGGCTCGTCGCCCTACCTGAACCACGCCCTCATCGCCGAGAAGAAGCTCGACGCCGAGGAGGTGCGGCGGGTGGCGGCCGGGGCCGCGCTGGGCACACCGCACGTCACGCGCGTCTACACCCGAGACCAGCTGCAGCGCGGCGAGGTGGGCACCGACCTCATCGATCGGCGCGTGCTGCGCAGCTTCAACCCGCAGCGCTCCGGCGACCTCGAGATCATCTTCGAGCCCTTCTGGATGCGCGCCCCGAGCGGCACCACGCACGGCTCGCCCTACAACTACGATGCGCACATCCCGCTCGTGTTCATGGGCCCGGGCGTGACCCCCGGCCGCTACCACCAGCACGTGGCGCTCAACGACTTGGCGCCTACCGTGGCCGCGATGATTGGGGTGGCCGCGCCGAGCGGCGCCGACGGCCGCGTCCTCGTCGAGATGCTGGCGCGTCGCGCCCCAACCCCGCGGCGCTGACGCCACCGACGCCCGCGCCCGCGGTTGACGCCGCCTTCACCGGGCCCGTCACGCCTTGCTGACGTGCTCCATGATGGCGGCCGCGTACTTGATGGCGCGCAGCTACTTCACGCGTTCACCCGGGGGCCAACTTGTGGTGAGGCATCAGGGTTTCGGAGACAATAGGCGCGCGTCTCAACGTCTGTCGCGAAAGAGAGTCTACGTGCTGGTTGTTGCCAACTGCGGGCGTCTTCGGGGGATGCTGCGTGTCGTCGCCCTCCTCGCCACCATTGAATCGGCGGTGACGGCCCAGACGCTGGTACTGCCCGACGCCCGCCAGATGTCGCTCGCGCCCTCGGCGCTGCCGCTCCTGGGCGCCGCCCCTGCCGCCGCGGAACTCGACGGTCTGCGCGCCGAAGAGGCGCAGCCGCCTGCCACGACCGCGCCGAAGCGTCTGCTGCCCGCCTGGCTCGACGTGCACGGCGAACACAGAATCCGCCTCGAGTCGATTCGGGCGGCGGTATCGGCTGGCCGAAACCGGCAGCGACGACGTCATCGGCTTCCGGACCCGCCTGCGCGCCCGTGTGAGCTGGCCTCATTTCGTCGGCATGGCCGAAGTGCAGGATGCGCGCACGGAGCTGACCGACAGCGCGTCGACCATCACCAACCGGATGACGTCGAAGATCAAGATGTCGCAGTTGTCGGCCGGGGTCCGCTGGCAGGACCTCGGCGCGGCGAAGACAACGGTGACCTTCGAGGTCGGCCGCTTCAGCCGCGAGTACGGCAACGGCCGGCTGATTGCCCGCCCCCCCTACGGCAACGTCTCGAACGCCCAGGACGGCGCGGTGCTCGGCCTGACCGGCACGGGCTGGTCGGTGCAGACGATGGCCGGGCGTCCGGCGATCTACGCCTATCCCTCCCTGACGTTCGACGACCGATTCCGCAAGGCGCGCTTTGGCGGCGTCTATGCCACGACCAGCCGCGTGCCACGCGTCAACGTCGATACGTACTTCCTGCGCCTCGACGACGGCGATGATTTTCCGGCCGCGACCAGGCGCCGCGTCAACACCACTGGCGTGCGCGTATTCGGCGCGGCCGCCGGCAATCGCCTCGACTTCGAGAACGAGGCGGTCGTGCAGAGGGGCTCGTTCGGCGCCCTCGATCACCGGGCGTGGTTCGAGCACGCACAGGTCGGCTACGCGTGGCCGAAGGTCCCATGGGCGCCGCACCTGATTGCCATCTACGACCACGCGTCCGGTGATGCGGACCCGACTGACAACCGCAACGGCAGCTTCGACACGTTGTTCGGCCGTTCGCGCTTCGAGCTGGGGCCGACCAGCCTTTTGGGGCTGGTCGCCCGCTCGAACCTCGTGTCGCCCGGCCTGTGGCTCATCACGACACCGGTGCGACCCATCGAGCTGTCGGTGCAGCACCGGTGGAACTGGCTCGACCAGGCCAGGGACCGCTGGCGATCCACGGGACTCGTCGACCCCACCGGACGCTCAGGCACGGAGCTTGGCACGCAGACCGACGTCCGGCTGCGCTACCGCTGGCGTCCGCATCTCGAACTCGACGCCGCCGCGGTCTACTTCCACGACGGGGCCTTCGTGAAAGCACGCAAGCCGGGCATCAAGGGCCGCCCGGTGTTCTTCATGCTCAGCACGGAGTGGTCGTTCTGACGTAGTCACGATGACCGGGTCCCCCCGGGGCCGCTTCACGCCTTGCTGAAGTGCTCCATGATCGCAGCCGCGTATTTGATGCCCTGCAGGTACTTGTCGAGATGGATGTTCTCGTCGGGCGCATGCAGGTTGGCGCCGGGATTCGCAAACCCGGTGAGCACGCACGGAATCCACACGTGGCGCAGGATCGCCCCTTCCGCCGACACGCCGTTCACGACCGGCAGCTCGCCGTAGACTTCGGTGGCCGCGGCGATGATGGCTTGGCTGATGTCTTCCTTGACCGAGATCTTGTAGGGCGGCTCGGCGTTGTCGTAGGCCTTGACCTCGATGTGACCGAAGCCGTGCTTCACGAGATGCGCCTTCAGCTTGCGGATGGCGGCCTCGGGCTGGATGTTCGGAATGAGCCGGAAGTCGAGGCGCGCCCGCGCTTCGTTCGGCACGATCGTCTTGGTGCCGGGCCCGGTGTAGCCGGCAATCAGGCCCTGGATGTTGGCCGTGGGTTCGTAGGAGCGGGCCCTGATGGCGTCGATGCCGTCGCGTCCGCCGGCGAACTCGGTGATGCCCCACTCCTCTTTCATCGCCTGCAGGTTGACGCGGGCGGCCTTGTCGGCGAGCTGCTGTTCGTCATCAGGCCCGAGCTGCCAGATGCCTTCCTCCCAGCCCTCGATGAGGATGCGGCGATCGCGGCTGAAGATCGTGTTGAGCGCCCAGATGAGCTCCCACACCGGCGCCGGCACGAGCGGGAAGTTCAGCGAGTGGATGTCGGTCTTCGCGCCGCGGGCCGTCAGTTCGACGAAGAGCACCGACTTCAGGCCGAGCGACACGTCCGGCACGGCGGTGCCTGTTTCCATCGAGCCGTCGAGGCAGTGCATGCCATCGGCTTCGAGCAGCGGCTTGTTCGCGGCGGCCCACGCCGCCAGGTGCGGCGACCCGATCTCTTCTTCGCCCTCGATCAGGAACTTGAGGTTGCAGGGCACTTCGCCGCGCACCTGCAGGAAGGCCTTGGCCGCCTTCTGAAACGCCAGCACGCCCGACTTGTTGTCGGTGGCGCCGCGGCCGTAGAGCACGCCGTCGACGACCGCCGCCGACCACGGGCCGCCGTGGGTCCACTTGTCGAGCGGCTCGGGCGGCTGCACGTCGTAGTGCGAATAGCAGAGGATCGTCTTCCGGCCCGGCTGCTTCGCCTGCAGGTGGCCGAACACCACCGGTGGCCCGGCCGCGAGTTCGTGGAAACCGGCCGGCAGCCCGTCGGCGTGCATCATGTCGCGGACGAGCGCCGCGCACTCGCGGAGGCCGACGTTCTGCGCCGAGATCGAGGGCTGCTGCACGAAGCGCTGCAGGTCGCCGACACATTCGTCGGCGTGGTGGTCGATCCAGTCGTAGATGGGCTGCATGCTCATGAGGCGTGTTCCTGCGCGAGGTCCCAGGCGCTGAGGCGCTGCCCTGAGAGGTGAAGAGGACGCGTGGCGAGATAGGCGAACGCCGGGGCCAGCCGGATCGGATCGACCCACTTCGCCCGCAGCTCCGCGGAATAGGTGATGTCCGACATCGGCGTGTGCATGTACATGCCGGGCGTGACCGTGACGGAGAGAATGCCGTGCGCGGCGCCCTCGAGCGCGAGGCTCTTCGAGAACCCCTCGAGCGCGTGCTTCGACGCGCAGTAGGCCGTCTCGTCGGCGAACCCCTCGATGCCCGACCGTGAACTCACGAAGACGAGCGTGCCGCCACGCGACGTCATCGCCGGCCACACCGCCTGCGTGAGCTGGAACGCGGCCTGAATCCCGACGTTGAGCGTGGCCTGGAACGTGGCGAGGCTCACGACGTCGACCGGCTCCATCTTCAGGATCGCGGCGTTGTGGATGAGCGTGTCGACCGGACCGCGCACCGTGGCGGCAATCGCCCGCGCCGTCGCGTCCGCATCAGCGAGGTCTACCACGGCCGACACCGGATCGCCGCATGCGGCGGCCACGGTGGCGAGACCCGCGGCATCGCGGTCCATCAGGATGAGGCGCGCGCCGCCGGCATGAAGATGGCGGGCGATGGCCGCGCCCAGCCCCTGCGCCGCGCCGGTCACGAGCACGGTCTGGCCCTCAAGCCGTGGCATCGATGTCCTCCGGTCGCACCCACCGCCGCTCGGCGCCGGAGAGCCGCACCGCGTCGAGCACGCGCTGGTTGGCCAGGCCGTCCACGAACGTGGCGCCGCGGGCCGGCCGCCGGCCCTCCTGGATGGCCGCGGCCAGCTCCTGCAGGAGGGCCACGACCGACACGTTCCAGATGCCGGCGTTCACGCCGGGCAGGGCGGCGTTGGGGTCGGTCTCGGTGATCTCTTCGAAGCCCGTGCCCCGCCGCGTGCCAGCCACAACCGCTCGTCGTCGTTCGAGAGCGTGACGGTGCCGGCGGAGCCGCAGATCTGGGTGACGTTACCCAGATTGTGGGCCGCCACCCCCGACATGATCACCTGCGCGACTGCTCCGCTCGCCATCTCCGCCGTGAAGTAGGCCAGATCGTCGGCCGTCGCCGTCCAGGCGTCGCCGCTCGCCTTGTCCCGGCGGGCCGTCACGACGACCGGCGCAGCACCGGTGACCCACGCCACCTCACCGAGCCACCAGCGGAGCAGGTCCACCTGATGGCTGCCGTTGGCGCCCAGGCGGCCGCCGCCCTGATCGGCCAGGCTCCACCAATCGCCCTTCGGCCGGCTCGCGGGATCGTTCCATGTGTTGCCGACGGCCGCGATCGTGACGTGCCGGATCTCGCCCAGCGTGCCTTCGGCAATGAGCGACTGAAGGCGCGCGCGGTTGGGATTGAAACGCAGCTCGTGGTCGATCATGTGCAGGCGGCCCGCCGCCTCGGCGGCGGCCAGCATGCGTGCGGCCTCAGTGGCGTTCATGGCCGTCGGCTTCTCGCACAACACGTGCGCGCCGGCCGCGATCGCGGCCAGCGTCTGCGGCGAGTGCTGCACGGTGGGTGTGGCGACGCACACCAGGTCGAAGGGGTGCTCGGCGAGCATCCGCTGCCAGTCGTCGTAGGCGTGGGGCACGCCGAACGCCGCGGCCGCGGCCTGCGCCCGCGCGAGCCGCGCCGACGCCACCGCCACCACTTCTGCGCCCGGCACATGGCGCAGCGCCGGCAGATACGCCGCCTGCGCGAAACTTGCCCCGATGATCCCTACCCTCATGCGTCCGTCACTTTCCGTCGTCTAGCGGTCGCGCAGCCGCGGATCGAGCACGTCGCGCAGCCAGTCGCCCAGGATGTTGAAGCTCAGCACGGTGAGCATGATGGCGAGCCCGGGGAAGACCGCCAGCCACCACTTGTTGGCGAGCAACGTGTCGCGGCTCTCGGCGAGCATGCTGCCCCACGTGGGCACCGAGGGCGGCACCCCCAGTCCGAGGAACGAGAGCGACGCCTCGGTCAGAATCACACCCGCCACGTTGAACGAGGCCATCACCGTGAGGGGCGCCACGATGTTCGGCAGAATCGTGCGGAAGAGAATCGAACCCGTGCTGTCGCCAAGCGCCCGGGCCGCCTCGACGAACTCCTTCTCGCGCAGCGACAAGGTCTCGGCGCGGACGATGCGGGCGTAGGTCACCCACTGACCGATCCCCAGCACCAGGACCAGATTGCCCACGCCGGGACCGAGCACCACCAGGAACATGATGGCCAGCAGGATGAAGGGGAAGGCCAGTTGCATGTCGGCCAGCCGCATCGTCAGGTCGTCCACCCAGCCGCCGAAGTAGCCGGCCAGCAAACCCGCCACGATGCCGATGACGCCGCCCACGGCGATGGCCGCCAGGCCGACGAGCAGCGAGACGCGCGCACCGTAGAGCAGCCGCGACAGCACGTCACGGCCGAGCACGTCCGACCCGAGCCAATGGGTCACGCCCTGGACGTCGGCCATCGGTTCGGCCAGCCGCGAGCCGATGCTCTGGCGGGCCGGGTCGAACGGCGCGAGCCAGGGACCGAACGCGGCCACGACGGCCACGACCACGAGGATGAGCAGCGCCAGCACCGGCCACTTCGCCGCCCGCAGGCTGCGCCACAGGCGGCGCGGGTCGCGGCGCCGCGCGCTCACTGGCGCCTCGCGAGCGTCACCCGCGGGTCGAGCCGCGCGTAGACGAGGTCGACGATGGTGTTCAGCACGATGAAATTGACGGCCAGCAGGATGACGCCCGCCTGCACCAGGGGGATGTCGCGCTGATTGATGGCGTTGAACAGCAACCGCCCGATCCCCGGATAGCTGAAGACGGTCTCGGTCACGACCACGCCGCCGAGCAGGAAGCCGAACTCGAGGCCGATCATCGTCACGACCGGCAGCCAGGCGTTGCGGAGCGCGTGATGCACCACGACGATGTGCTCGGCCAGCCCCTTGGCGCGCGCCGTGCGCACGTAGTCCTGCCCCAGCACCTCGAGCATCGACGAGCGCACCAACCGGGTATTGCGCGCCAGCGAGTAGGTGGCCACCGCCACGCCCGGCATGACCAGGAAGTAGATGGTGCGCGGCAGGTTGCCGAGGGCCGTGACGAGGTCGCCGTTCAGCAACGGGAGCAGGAAGGGCACATGGCCGGAAATGGGGAACCAGCGCAGATAGAGGCCGAAGAAGAGGATCATCATGATCCCCATCCAGAAGTTCGGAATCGACTGGCCCAGCAATCCCAGGATGGTGATCGAGCCATCGATGGCGGTGCCGCGGTTGAGCGCCGCGACGACCCCGAGGGGAATGGCCAGGGCAATGGCCAGGGCGAAGGCGAAGACAGCCAGCTCGATGGTGGCAGGAAAGGCGCCGAGCACGAGGCCGAGCGCCGGCTGGCGATACGACAGCGACGTGCCGAAGTCGCCGCGCGTCAGGTCGGCCACGAAGCTGAGATACTGCACCGGCAGCGGCCGATCGAAGCCGAGCGCCTGACGCACCAGCGCGATCTCTTCCGCAGTCGCCCGCTCGCTCACGAACAGGTAGGTCGGATCGCCGCCGGCATGCAGCGCAATGAAGCTGACGAGCGTCACGCCGAGGATGACAACGACGCTCTGCAGCAACCGGCGCGCGACCAGCACGCCCATCAGCCCTTGGGCCTCGCGTCGTAGGCGTAGACCCGCTCGTCGGGCCGGGCCTGCCACTCGATGCGTGACGACACCCCGTAGAAGTCGGGTTGGAAATACAGGTGCAGCCACGGCCCGTCGTCGTAGAACACCTGCAGCATCTCATCCACCACGCGGCGCAGATCTGCGGGCGTCGCCGCATCGGTCAGGGCATCCCAGCGCGAGAACCAGCGTGGATCGGCCCAGTTCGCGTAGTTGGTGCCCGATGCCACCCGGGCCAGGTCGTTCATGTCGTAGATGGGGCTCCACAACCCGCCGCCGGTGCCCATGAAGAAGAGCGGCCCGGCCGTGCGCGTACGCAGAAGCGGCTGGAACACGCTGGCCCATTCCAGCAGTTCGACGGTCACATCGACCCCGGCATCACGCAGGTACTGGCCGATGGCCTGCACCACGTTGACGTCGTTCAGATACCGGCCTCGGCCGGCTTGCAGCGTGAGCGCGAAGCGCATCTTGCCGGCGACCCGCGGCCAGCCCGCCTCATCGAGCAGCCGCTCGGCCGTGGCTGGCTCGAAGGGATAGGGAGCAAGGGCCTGGTTGGCGTTGACGGGATTGACCAGGCCGGTAGCCCGCTGACATTCGACCTGGAGCAGCTGCCGGCAGATGGTCGGCACATCCACCGCATACTGCAACGCGCGGCGCACTTTGGGATCGCGAATGGCGCGGCCACCCGGGGTCTGCCCGAACTGTTCCGCCTGGTTGAAGCCGACGAACATGCGCCGCGTGCTCGTGACCGACTGCACGGTCGCCACGCCCGACTGGTTGATCGCGGCAATCTGATCGGGCGCCACGTTGGCGATGAGGTCGACGTTGCCGGCCATGAGTTCGGCGGCGCGGGTCGAGGCCTCGGGAATGATGCGCCACACGATGCGGTCGTAGGCGGCCGCTGATGGGCCGACTTTCTCGAGCACGATCTCGGAGCCGCGGGTCCACGACCCGAGGCGATACGGTCCGGAGCCGACCGGCGCGGTCGCCGCCTGGTCGAGGGTCATCTGCTCGTAGCTGTCCTTGCAGTGGATACTGATTTCGGTGAGCAGGCCGAAGGCGATCGGATTTTTCCTCGCGATCGTGATGCGCACGCGCCCAGGGTCGAGCGCCTCGGCGCTGCGGAAGCCGATCGAGCTGAAGACGAAGCCCGGGGCGTTGCCCGTGAACTTGTTGGCCGGATTGGCGATGCGCGCGAAGGTGAAGGCCACGTCCTCCGCCGTCAGGGCCTCTCCGTCGTGACAGGTGAGGCCATCGCGCAGCGTGTAGGTGTAGGCCAGCCCATCGTCGGAGATGGCCAGCTCGCGAGCCAGGCTGGGCACGTGGGTGCCGTCCGCGCTCAGCGTGAAGAGCGATGCGAAGATGTGATGCGCGATGTTCATGTTGTCGCGGCTCGAGATGTTGGCCGGCTCGAACGTGGCGATGTCGGCGCTCAGCCCGACGACGATCGTGCTGGCCGCGCGCGGCCCGGTTCGCGTCATCATCGTCACGGCCGCCGCAGCGACGATGGCCAGGCCGGCCGCCAGGGTCACGAGGTAGCGCAGTGTCATGAGGGGCTCGTCCTTTCCAGTCCGGGGCGGCGGGGATCGACGGCGCGGCCGGTCATCGACGACTCGATGCAGGCCGCCACCATCCGCAGGGAACCGACGTGATCGGTGCCGGGACACGGCACCGGTGCGCCGTCGCGCAGGTGGGCGATGAAGTCGGCGAGGAGCGCGGCCGCGTCGTCGACCCACGGCTCGGTGGCGGGCAGTGTGACCGGCGTGAGCGCCGGGTCGTCGCGGCGGGCGTAGCCGAGGGCGCCGAACATGTCGGCCTGGATGACGACGCCGCGCGGTGTCTCGGTGCGCCAGTGGAACGTCAGGGGCCGCCAGTTGCTGGCCCACGTGCCCTGATACGTCACCTCGAGGCCGCCGGTGAAGGTGATGAGCGCCGACACGTTGGCGGCGCCGCGGTACATCGACCACGACGGGTTGAAGGTGCGGGCCGCAATCGCCACCGGCTCGGCGTCGTAGACGAAGCGCATCAGATCGAAGTGATGGATCGACTGCTCCCAGAGCATGGGGTGGTCCATGGTCAGCGGATAGCGGTTCAAGTGCGGCTGATGGCCATCGCGCCAGCGTTCGTAGGTGAAGTGTCCGAACTCGGGCCGGCCCATGTGCTCCGCCCTCAACAGATCCTTGAGCGCGCGGGTCACGGCCAGATACCGGAAGTTGAGACCGACCGCGAGCGAGACCCCGGCGCGAGCCGCGCTGGCCACGTGCGCCTCGGCGGCCGCGACGCTATCGGCCAGCGGCTTCTCGGCGAGGATCGCGAGCTTGGCCGCGCAGGCGGCGGCCACCTGATCGTCACGTCCACCGGGCGGCGTGCTGAGGATCACGGCGTCGGCCGCGACGCGCTGGGCGACCTCGGCGAGGGTCGCGCCACCGACCGCTCCGGGGGTGTCGGCCACGGCGGCCGTCACCGCGTCGGGCCGCGTGTCGACCAGACCCACGATCCGGCACTGCGGATGCGCCGCCACGACGCGGCGCCAGATGCGGGCGCGGGCACCGAGCCCGACGAGGATGAGGCGCACCTCGCTCACGCGCGCCCCTCGGTTGCGGCGAGTTGCGCAAGCGCCGTGGCGGGATCGGTCCACGACAGCGGCCCCAGATGCGAGAAATCCGAGGGGCGCATCGGCGGCTTCCCCGCGGTCCGCACCGGCCCGGACGTGCAGCGCGATCCAGGCATGAGCGCGGCGATGTGCCCCGTCATCACGCTGTCGGTCGCGACGAACGGACTGCAGAGGTGCACGGGACCGGACGCCGGACGCCCGGCCACGAGCTGCGCCACGACCGGCGCCAGATCCGGCGTGAACGTCCAGTCGCGGGCGGGATCGTCGGCCGCGACGACGAGCGGCTCGCCCCGGCGCGCCGCGGCGAACCAGGTCGCCACGGCCGACGTCCGCACCCGGCTCGGTCGCGCGGCCTCGTGCGGTCCATAGAGATAGCCCAGGCGCACCACATGCGCGGCCACGCCCTCGAACGCCGTGCCCGTCAACAGTTCTCCGGCCCGCTTGGCCACGGCATACGGCGAACGGCCGGTGGGCACGTCCGTGTCGCGCAGCCCGTCACCGCCCTCGACCCCGGCAGCGCCATCGCCGGCGGCGAAGACTCCGCTCGAGCTGAGGAAGACGAAGGCGTCGGGTCGGGTGCGCGCAGCATGCTCGAGCATTGCCAGCAGCGGCCGCGTGTTGGCGGCGATCTGCGCGGCGGGCGTCCAGCCGAGCGCCGCGGCCTCGACCGTGACCGCTGCCGCATGCACCACGACCGCGGCGGCGGGCAGATCGGACGGGTCGCCACGCGCCAGATCCGTGGTGACCAGGTGGCTGCCGGCCAGTCGCGCGCGGGTCGCCGCGTCGAACACGCGATCGACGGCCGTGACCCGCCACCCGAGCGCCAGGAAGCCTTCGACCAGCGCGCTGCCGACGAAGCCGCCAGCGCCGGTGATGAGAATCTCGCGCGCCGCCGTCATGGCAGGCGCTCCGCCACGCTGGCTGGATCGAAGCTGGCGAGCGCGTGAGTGTGTTCGGCAATCAGCCGCTCCGCCAGAGCGCCGTCGCTCGCCGCCAGCGCACGGACGATGGGCGGATGCGTGGCGGCGATGTCGGCGAGGTTCACATCGCGGTCGTTGCGGAGCGACATGATCTGGTGGATGCGACGGTAGAGCCCCGCCCACAGATGGGTCAGCAGCGTGTGGTCGGAGAGTTCGATGAGCCGCCGGTGGAACGCCTCGTCAGCCGCCACGAGCGCCTCGCGGTCACCGGCCAGCGCGGCCTGCTCCATCACCCCGCACGGCTGCCACAACGCGTCGACGCCGGTGCCGTGCGCGAGAATCCGCCGCGCGGCCGTCACTTCGAACATCGTGCGCAGCTCGCACGTCTCGACCACCTCACGCACGGTGAGTGGCTTGACGCGCTTGCCCTTGTAGGCGACGGTCTCGACCAGGCCATCGTTCTCGAGGATCTGCACTGCTTCGCGAATCGGCGCCCGGCTCACGTTCAACTGCTCGGCGAGCGCGGTCTCGACCAGTGCCGCGCCCGGACGGAGCCGCCCGGTCACGATGGCCCGCCGCAACTGGTCGACGATCTGCACCTTGAGCGGCGTCTGCTCGATGGGCGCGAAGGCGGGCGCCAGGATCGTGCCGGCGGCCCCCAGCAGCGGTGTCGGCTCAGCCATGACGCATTCCTTCCGCGGCGCCGGCGAGCATCACGACCAGCGGCGGCACCGACGCGAACAGGTCGTCGTCGGCTGCCCCGCGCCACATCAGCACGACGAAACTCGCCACCGTATCGAGGGCGGTGATGCCCGCATGCCAGACGCCGGCGCGATAGACGACGCCCACGGTCGGCGGCACCAGGAACGCCAGCGCCGAGGCCGGATCCGGCGCGCCCGTCGCACCGGCCGCCATGACCGTCACGATGTAGCGCGCGGCGTCGAGCGGCACGAACACCTGGGCCGCATGCGGATGGCGCTCGACGCGGTCAATCGTGAGGGGCAGGGCCGCCGCCGTCACGCGGTTGGTGTGACACTGCGGTGCCAGACCCGCCACCGGCGCGAGCCACTCGCTGTAGAGCCGCCGGTCGCCGACCTGCGCGGGCACGTCGATGAACGCACCGAAGGGCGCGAACGCGGCCGGATCGGGCGCCCTGAGCGTCACGGGCACAGCGCGTCTCCAGGCGGCGGCACGTGCGCCCGCCAGTGCGCCGCGATGTCGCCGCGCCGGCACAGCCAGACGCCCGCGCGCCCCTGGATGTGGTCGAGGAAGGCACGCAGGCCGCCGATGCGCCCGGGCTGGCCGATGATGCGCGGGTGCAGTCCGACCGACATCATGCGAGGCTGGCGCTGCGCGTCGGCCAGCAGCTCCTCGAAACTGTCGATGAGGAACTCGCCGAAAGCGCGGCCAGTCACGAGCGGTCCACCCACGAGCTTGGCATCGTTCAGGGCCAGCGAGTACGGCACGACGAGATGCGCGCGGCCGCCGACCGTCACCCAGTAGGGCAGTTCGTCGTTGTAGGCGTCGCTGTCGTAGCGAAAGCCACCGTGCGCGACCACGAGCCGGCGCGTGTTCGGCGAGGCGGCATAGCGGCAGTACCAGCCCTCGGGGGCGCGACCGACGAGCCGCGTGATCGACGCGTGCGCCCGGCTGATGTGATCCCGCTCGGTCGCTTCGTCGAGCAGGTAGTGCTCGATCCAGCGCCAGCCGTGGCAGACCACGTCCCAGTTGGTGGCGGCGATGGCCTGCGCCGCCGCGGGATTGCGTTCGAGCGCGAGGGCCGCGGCGAACACGGTGACCGGTAGCTGGCGTTCCTGGAACAGCCGGTAGACCCGCCAGAAACCCACCCGGCTGCCGTACTCGAACATGCTCTCGGCGCCCAGGTCGCGCAGCCCGGGCGGCACCCGCGCCTGTGCGACTTCCGTCAAGGCCGCGTCGGAGCGGCCGTCGCCGTCGCCGATCGAGTACTCGGCGCCTTCCTCGTAGTTGAGCACGAGGTTCACTGCCAGCCGCGCGCCACCCGGCCAGCACACGTCGGGCGCCGTCTCCCCGTACCCCGCGAAATCGCGCGCGGCCGCCAGGTCGTTCGCCACGGCTCGGCTAGTCCCGCGTCCCTTCCACCTTGCAGAAGAAGCAACACCACTCGCCGGTCGTTACGTTCGGCAGGGCGCGCAACCCGAAGATCATGCCGTCAGCCGGCGCCGTCAGCTCGGCCAGCGTGTCGCCGAAGAGGTTCGTGATGCGCGCGATGGCATCGCCCTTCGTCATCATGGTGAGGAAACCGACGCCGGGCGCCGGCAGGAACAGGCCCGACGCGGCAGCCAGCAACGCTTCCTGCTGCCCCTTGTAGCGCGGCGACGGATACTGCGCGGCGCCGGGATACATCTGGTAGTGCCGCAGGATGTTCAGGATCGCGTTGGCCAGCTCGCGGCCCACGCGCGCGAACTCCGTGGGCGAGGTCGCCGAGCGTCCGCCGAGTTCCACGGTGATGCCGACCTTGCCGAGGTCCTTCATGTGGGCCATCGGGCTGCCCTTCGGGTTGAACGACGACATGATGCAGCCCCAGCCGGGCCCCATCGCCGTGGCCAGTTCGACGGACGCCGGCGACTCGTCGACGAAGATCGCCTTGTCGAGGAACGAATGCGCGCCGCCTGAATGCATCGAGATCTCGAAATCCGCGTGGGCCGCCAGGGCCTCGGCGTGCGCGGCCGCGACCCGCTCGGTGAGATAGCCGTTGGCGCGTCCCGGGTAGATCCGGTTCATGTCGTAGCTGAACGTGTCGAGCGGGTTGCCGCGCTGCGCCGCTTCGAACGCCGGCACGTTCATGACCGGCACCAGCACGACCGTGCCGGCCAGGTGTGCGGGATCGATCTCCCGCATGACGAGCTGGCACGCCAGCGGCCCTTCGGGCTCATCGCCGTGGATGGCGCCGTCCACCCAGAAGCACGGGCCGCCCTGTGCGCCGTTGATGACGACGACGGGAATCTCGAGCGGCGTGCCGCCGGCGAGCGTGGTGACGGGAATGGCGCCGCGCACGATCGTGCCGGGCGCGGCGGTGGCGGTACCCACGGTGACGGTCTTGGCGACGGACATCATCAGATCCCCTGGACGTCTTGATACGTCTTCAACTGCTCGGGCGTGTAGACCTGCATGAACTCGATCTCGATGCCGCCCGCCTCGTTGTCGAGGAACGCCACCCAGCCTTCGGGATGCGGATGGGAGCCGAACGTCTGGCAAGCCTGACAGATCCGCAGCGACGCGCCCTGCGCCTGGGCGTGCGCGAGCGCGGCGTCGATGTCGTCCACCTCGTAGCAGATGTGATGCAGGCCCTCGGCCCCACGCTGGGTGATCCAGGTGGCGAAGCGGCCCTCGGGCTGCAGCGACTCGCACAGCTGGTACTCGATGCCGCCCAGATGGAACAGCGCCACGCGGTTCTGCGACTTCGGATAGATCTTCAGTTCGGTCGTGGCCGGCACGTGCAGGAAGCGCGCGTACGAGGCCAGCGCCGCGGCGGCGTCGCGCACGGCAAACGCCATGTGCTTGATGCTCTTGACGTTCGGATTGTCGGACTTCATCCAGGCTCCCCTATCCGCGAATCGACGCGACGACACCCGCCATCCGGGCGCAGGCCTCGCGAATCTTCCCGACCGGCTGCGTGAGCGACAGGCGCACGAAGTCGTCGGTGTAGTCGCCGTAGACGACGCCCGGGAAGACCAGCACCTTGCCCTCGCGCAGCAGCTTCTCGCAGAAGGCCGTCGCGCCGAGGCCGACGCTCGCCACGTTCGCGTAGACGAAGAACGCGCCCTGCGGGTCGGCGTAGGGGATGCCCATCGCTGCCAGGCCTTGGCACAGGGCCGCGCGCCGCTCGTCGTAGCTGCGGCGCATCTCCGCCACGCAGTCCTGCGGGCCGGTCAGCGCGGCCAGCGCCGCATGCTGGCTGACGGCGGCGGTCGAAATGGCCAGGCCGTTGTGGATCGCCGCCAGCGCGGGCACGAGATCCGCCGGCGCGGCGAAGTAGCCGACGCGCCAGCCGGTCATCGCGTAGGTCTTCGAGAAGCCCGAGATGGTGATCGTGCGCTCGGCCATGCCGGGCAGCGCGGCCACCGGCTGGATGCGGGCATCCCCGTAGGTGAGCTGGGCGTAGATCTCGTCGGAGATGACCAGCAGATCGTGTCGGCGCGCCACCTCCGCGATCCGCGCCACTTCCTCGGGCGGCGTGACCGTACCCGTCGGGTTGCCCGGATTCACGACGACGACGATCTTCGTCTTGGGCGTGAGGTGCGCCTCGACCATCGCGGCCGTGAGCGTGAAGTTCGTGGCCATCGTCGTGCGGACATCCACCACGCGCGCGCCAGCCAGTTCGGCGGCCTGGTGATACGGGTGATAGCCCGGGCACGCGGCCACCATCTCATCGCCCGGGTCGAGCAGACCGAGCGCCACGGTGAAGAGCGCCTGCTGCGCGCCGGGCGTCACGACGATCTGGCCGGGCGTGTAGCTGGCGCCGCCGCGCGCCAGGATGTCGTTCGCAATGGCCTGACGGAGCGGCAGGATGCCCTGGGCATGGGTGTAGTGCGTGGCGCCCTTGGCCAGGGCCTCTTGCCCCGCGCGCACGATGTGCGCGGGCGTGTCGAAGTCGGGATCGCCGCGGCCCATCCGGATCACGTCGGTCAAGCCGTCGGCCATGTCCTGCAGCCGGGTGTTGACGCGCGCATCCTTCAGCGCGGCGCGGTGCGCGAGACGAGTCGTGGGCATCGGCGTCACAGTCCGTAGATGGTCGAGTACCTTGTTCGTGAGGTGGGCGACGTAGGGGGCCGGATCGAGCGGGCGGCCGGTGGCGCGCACGAGCAGTTCGTTGCGGGTGTAGCGGCGGCCGTGCTGGTGCACGTGCGCGGTCATCCACTCGCGCAACGGGGTGTAGTCGGCCGAGGCGAGGCCAGCCGCGACCCGCTCATCCGTGACCGCGGTCGCGAAGAGCTGCCCGGCCATCACATTGCCGATGGTGTAGTTGCAGAAGGTGCCGATCTGCCCCGACGACCAGTGCACGTCCTGCAGCACGCCGAGCCGGTCGTTCGGCACCTCGAGGCCGAGGTATTCCCTGATCTTGGCGTTCCACGCCTCGGGCAGGTCGCGCACCGCCAGGCTGCCGTCGATGAGCGCCGCTTCGAGATCCACCCGCAGCATGACGTGGAAGTCGTAGGTCAGTTCGTCGGCTTCCACGCGGATGAGCCCGGGCGCCACGCGATTCACGCCGCGCCAGAACGTCTCGGCGTCGACGTCGGCGAGCTGCCCGGGAAAGGCCGCTTGCGCTTCGGGGAAGTTCAGCTCCCAGAACTCCCGGCTGCGGCCCACGTGGTTCTCGAAGAGCCGCGACTGGCTCTCGTGGGCGCCGAAGCTGACCCCGCTCACGGCGTAGAGCCCGACCAGGTCGGTGGCGAGCGGCGTGCGCACGAAGGCCGGGTCGGCGTACTGCTCGTAGAGCGCATGCCCGGCTTCATGGAGCGAGCCGAACAGGCTCGACGGCATCCAGTGTTCGTTGACCCGCGTCGGTGATCCGCACGTCGTTGCGCGTGAACGACACCTCGAACGGGTGCACCGTCGTGTCGAGGCGGCCGCGCTGCAGGTCGTAGCCGATCTTCTGGGCCATCGACACGCCGAAGGCGAGCTGCGCCTCCTTGGGATAGGCCCGCTGCAGGAAATCGATGCGCGGCGCCTCGCGCTGGCCGATGGCCCGCACCAGCGGCAGCAGCGCCGCGCGCAGCGTAGCGAAGAGCGGCTGCAGCGACGCCACCGTCTCGCCCGGCTCGAAGCGATACATCAGCGCGTCGTAGGGATGCGCGCCGTAGCCGATGCACTCGGCCATCTCGCGGTTGAGCGCCACCGTCTCGTCGAGCGTGGGCACGAAGGCGGCGAAGTTGCTCTCGGCGCGCGCGTGCGCCCACACCTCGTGGCCAATCGCGCCCAGCTCGGCGCGCTTGGCGACCAGGGCCCCGGGAATCCGCAGGTGGTAGTCGATGGCCTCGCGCGTCTGCGCGCAGTTGACGCGCTCGACGCACTCCGGCGCAAGCGCAGCGGTCTCGGCCTCGGCCCGGTCGAGCAGGCGCCGGGTGTCGTCCGACACCAGCAGGTCGCGGGCCATCACGGTGAGCGTGGCTTCTTGCTTGGCGCGCGTCTCGGCGCCGCCGGGCGGCATCATGGTGCGCGCGTCCCAGGCCAGAATCTGCTTGGCGTTGATCAGGTCGTTGACCTGGCCGATGCGTTCCAGAAGTGCGGTGTAGCCCATCGTGTGCGCGCCCTGCCTCGCCTGCCGCACGATTCGAGCAGGCGGCAGATGCCGCACACTGTATATTGTCGACCGGCGACACGCCAATCAGCTTTTGTCGCCACGAATGCGAGACGACGCATGGCCGACGGCTTGACATGGAACACGAGCGACCTGGTCGGGATGGCAGTGACCGGCCAGGTGAGCCAGCCGGCGATCCGGCAGGGGGCGTATCTGCATTGGCCGGACGGCCGCGCCACGACCCTGCCGGGGATGTACGGCATCGTCTACAACGCGCGCGTCGGTGACCGCGCGTTCGGCTGGGCGGCCGACCACCTCGAACCGGGCGTCTCGATCGCGCACGGCGACGAGCGGGCCGACTACGCCCTCCACTATCTGACCTGCATCGGCAATGACGCGGAGGTCACGAGCGGCCTGGCGCGCGGCGCGCGCGGTATCGTGACCGGCGAACACGCGCGGCTGCTCGTCGACTTCGCGCCGGACGTGCTCGACCTGATGACCATCGGCGACACCGTGCAGATCCACGCGAAGGGCCGCGGTCTGCGCCTCGAGGGCCATCCCGCGCTCGAGTTCAAGAAGACAAGTCCGGCCCTGGCCGAGGCCTTCGGCCTCACGGTCGACGGCGGCCGGGTCATCTGCCCGGTGGCGATCGAACTGCCGGCGCGCATCATGGGGTCGGGCGCCGAACTGAATGCCGAGTTCGTCGACCAGGACCTGATGTCCGGCGATCGCGCGCTCATGGCCGAACTCGGCATCGACCGCATGCGGCTCGGCGACCTCGTCGCCATCCGCGACGTCGACCACCGCTTCGGCCGCTCGTACCGCCGCGGCTGGGTCGCCATCTGCCTGTGCATCCACGGCGATTCGGTGCTCACGGGGCACGGGCCGGGCATTCTCACGCTCATCACCGGGCCGGAGGACACGCTGGGCTTCACGCTCGACCCGGCGGCCAACATTGCCACTTCGCTCGGAATCCGGAAGGCGTCATGACCGCGCACACGATTGCGACCAATCGCTCCGATCTCATCGCCGTGTCGGTGGCTGGCGCCGTCGCCCACCCCAGCCTGCCGGCGCTGCCGGCCGAACCCTACCGGCTCGCCGCCGACGGCACGGCGTTCCTGCTGCCCACCTGGGGCGGCCTCGTCTACAACGTGTCGGTCGGCGACCGCGCGTTCGGCTGGGCCGCTGACTGCATCCATCCCGGGGCGAGCATCCGTCAGGCCGACGACATGAAGAATCGCGGCCTGCTCACCTATGCGTGCGTGGGTAATCGCGCCACGGTGATGACCGGCCAGGCGGCCGGCACGCGTGGCGTGGTCACCGGCAAGTCGGGACGCTTTTCGGAACAGCTCATCGTGCACGTTCCGAAGGCGGCACGCGCGCAGGATGGCCGTGGGCGATCAGATCGTGATCCGCGCCGAAGGCGTGGGCATGACCTTCACGGCGCACCCGGCCATCAGCGCTCCGCAGCCTGTCCCCCGGCCTGCTCGACGTGCTGCCCGCGCGCGAGGAGGACGGGCGCGTGCTCATCGGCGTCACGGCGCGCATCCCGGCCCATCTCGTGGGCGCCGGGCTCGGGCTCACCTCGGAGGGCGGCAGCATCCACATGCAATCGACCGACCGCGCGCTGCTGGCCGAACTCGGCCTCGACCGCCTGCGCCTGGGAGACATCGTGGCGCTCGACGACACCGACAGCCGCTTCAACCACGGCTACCTGCGCGGCGCCCGCGCCATCGGCGTGGTATGCAGCACCGACGGACCGCGCGCCGGCTACGGCCCCGGCATCACCGTGCTGCTCACGGCGCCGGCTGGCGAACTCGGCAGCTTCGACGCGCCCGGCGCCAACCTCGCACAGCTGCTGGCGCTCGAGCCGTAGCCGGCCGCGCTGGCGTGGCTCGGCTCCTCTCGCTGAACCTCAGCGCGGCGTTGTCGGCACGCACGCCGTGCCTGGATCTAGAGGCCGGCGGCCTGACCGGCGATGGCGAGAAACGACCTGAGCGCGGGAATACCGACCCGAGCCTCCGCCTGCACCCGGCCGTAGTCCAGCAACGCGTACCCGTGCGCAATGCGATTACGAAGTCCGACGCCTTCGCGCAGCCGATCGGCCAACTCACGAGAAATGGCGCCGCGGTCGGCCAGCTCATCGAAGGTCGAACCAGCATCGTCGGGCACGCCCCATCCGGCGTCCGCCACCCAGTGGGCCGCAAGATCGATGCACTCCTGCAGGGCCAGGAACAAGTAGAAGATGGCAAGATCGCGGTCCTTGGTGGCGGCGCGAAACTGGTCGACGTCCATCTCGAACAACTGATCGGCATCGGCCAACCAGGTGGAAGCCCGGCCAATCCGGCTCAACGCCACATCACGCCGCACCATCAGGGCCGGTCCGACGACAACCGGCTCATGGCCGCCTCGGCAAACCGCCGGGCCGACGGCGCCCAGTCCCACCAATCGACCATCGCACGTGCTTGAAATGCGGCCCAATCACCTTTGGCGCGCTCGGAGAGCAGCACACCGTCCCGCGCCATCTCGAAGCGCAGCAGCGGCGGGGCGGTCTCAAGCTGAATCAGGTCAACCTCACGACCCGCGAGCCGGCTGAGGGTGACGGCCAGCGCGGGCAGGCGCGACGGGGGGACGCCCCCGACGCCGATGTCGAGGTCGCTCGATCGCGACGCCGTGCCCCGCGCCGCCGATCCGAAGACCACGGCCAGGCTGACGTCAGGGTCGTTGCGCAGGGCGGATTGCACGGCTGCCAGCGTCGCCACGTGCTGATTCTACCTTGCTCAGCGCGGCGTCGCCGGCACGCGCGCCTTCAGCTCCTCGAACCAGTTCTGCACGACGACAATCCGGAACCCCGATTCCTCGGCCCCGGGGCCGCCGCCAATGGGCACGGTGACGAGAAGACGACCGTCGGCGGCCACGTCGTAGGCATTGCTCACATTGGCTGGCGCCCGTGCAGCGACCAGGGTAGGCGTCGCCGCAACGAAGCTCGATCCTGGCTGGATCGCACTTACCCAGAACTCTTGATTCAAATTCTGTCCTCGCCGGAAGACCAGCTCGCGGCCGTTCTTCGCCCAGCGCGGCAAGGTTCCCCCATCGGCCGACACCTGCCACCGACCTCGTTCCACGTCAGGGAATGGCCGCACGTACACCTCCTTGCGGCCCGATTCGTTCGACGCGTACGCGAGCCATCGGCCATCGGGCGAGAGTTCCGGATAATCTTCGATAAAGGCCGTGCTAATCAGCGGACGGACCTCGGTCGGCTGTCCGAGCGTCGCAATCTGGATGTCAGTCGAAACGCTGTCCCGGCCAGCGACGCGAGCGCTGAACACCAGCCGCGAGCCATCGGGCGAGAAGGCCAGGGCATCCAGAAGACCAATGCCGGGAAACTTGAACAGCGACTGCGGCTTCCCGCTGCCGTCGGCCGCCTGGCAGAACACTTCCTCACTCGACGTGAAGCAGATGCGGCTGCCGTCGGGGGTCCACACCGGCGACGTGGCGCGCGCAAACGTCAGGCGGGTGAGCGTCTTGGCGGCGAACGTCGCCACCCAGATGTCATTCCCCATCTCGCTTGAGACCACGGCTGCCGCCCGGGTGCCGTCAGGTGACAGGACCAACCCCGGAAACCAAGGCTGGAACAACGCTCGCGCCGTCGACGCTGCGGGTTCCTGCTGTCCCTGACGAGCGAGCCACACGAGCTCTCGGAGGTTATTGCTGATTGAGCCCACCACAGCCATGGCGCCCGTAGTGGACAAGGCGACCTGCGCCGCTCCGCTTCCGGTAACCTGGATATCCGGCTGCATTGGCACCGCACCACCGGTCACCACCATCCGCTGCTCGTCGAAGGGCAGCGCGAAGAGAGTGTCGTCACGAACGTACGCCAGGTGACCAGTCGGTAGTAACCGGGCGTCGGCACCGCCGTTGACCACCGTAGTGCGCCGCCCGGTGGCTAGCTCGTGGACCACGACGGGCGATTCGTCCCACGATTGCTGGCCCGTACGAAGTGTGAACAACACCGCCCGGCCACCGGCGATGAGTTGGGGACTGGACGCAAGTTCATCCTTGCTCGCGTCGATGCCCACCACGGCAACTCACCATCCGGAACGTGCCCGCTGAGGTCGGCAAACGCCTGGACGCGCGTCGCGCCCGGCTTGAACGCTACGCCACGTGGTCGGACGAGGACGCGGCGGCTGTTGACGAAGCGCTGGCCAGCCAGCGGGTGATCGATGCCGGCCTCTGGCGCTGAGCGAGTCCATCGCCTCGTGCTCGACACGCGGGCGTACGCCCACTTCCGTCGCGGACACGCCGGGGTCCTCGACCTAATCGCGGGGGCGGAACGAGTGCTGATTCCCATCACCGTGCTGGGCGAGCTCGAAGCGGCGTTTGAGCTCGGCAGTCGCGCGCGCGAGAATCGCCGTGGCCTGGATGATTTTCTGGCCGAGCCCTTCGTCGATCCGATCGAGACCACCGCCTCAGTGGCGCGCCACTACGGCCGTGTCTTCTCCACCCTCGATCGCAGCGGCACTCCACTGCCCGTGAACGACATCTGGATTGCGGCGGCCACACTCGACTGCGGCGGGACGCTCTTGAGCTTCGACCACGACTTCGAGCGGGTTCAGGGACTCGACCAGATGGTGCTCAGCGCCTAGTCAACCGTCCACAGCGTGAGCGAAGTCAGCGCTATGACGAACAACCAGTGCTATCGGCAAACCATGGTCAGGTGCGGCTCAAACGAAATACAACGCGGTCTTGGGCCTCGCTCACTGGCGGCATGCCGGCGATGATCTCCGGATAGTCGGGCTTGTACTTCGCCACGTAGGCCTCGAGCACCGCTTGCCAGCCCTCGGTCAGCGGGGCGGCGTTCAGGGAGTAGGTGCGATCACCCAGACGGATCTCCACGGGTGCGCCCTGACCGATCATCTTCACCCAGCCGCTGTCTCGGCGACCGACCACATGCAGCTCGCCCTCGTGGTCGATGACCCATATCGTCACGACCCGCGGCAACGTGCCAGGCACCTTGAGCCGGATCTCGTGCACCCCAGATGTGTCGGGCCAGCTCGCGGGCGGAGCGGTTTGCTCACCACCGATGAAGAAGCCCGGCACCGGACCGATGGGTGCGACCAACGCGACCACGACCAGGGCCGAGAGAGCCACCGCGATGATGATCTTCAGGATTTTCATGGAGCGTCTGCCTCACTCGATTGGACCGCGGGCGGTTTCCGGCGACGCCGCGCCTGGGACACAACCGTCCGCAAGGGCTCTGACGTAGCCGCGCGGCGCCCTGGGTGGGCGCGGCCATCATAGCTGCGGCACGGGCCGATGGATGAGTAAACTGCGGGACGGATCGGAAGATCTCGAGCATCTGGTCCTTCCACTGGTACCAGAACGACGGATAGCTGTGTAGGAACAACACGAGCGGTCCCTGCCCGGCGCTGGCGTAGTTCCGCCGCACGCCGTTGACCTCGATCTCATGATCCTGGAATGGCTTCGGCGCCGGCGCCGCCGGCGCGGGCACCGGGGCGACGGGCGCGCGCGTGTCGCCAGGTGCCCCCGGGCAGCGGTCCACCGCCCCGGTTCAGACGCTGTCGCTGCCGTGTATTCTATCGGTCCGCGAAGGCGACGGGCGGATCTCACCCAGCGCCCGCCCGGTCACCCATGATTGCACTCACGTCCGTCACGCGCGACAGTCTCGAAGCGTTCACGATCGCGGTCTTCCGCGCCCTCGGCCTGACCGACGAGGACGCCGCCATCTTCGGCCGCGCGCTCGTCTTCTCCGAGCTGCGTTTCCATCCCGGCCACGGGCAGGGCGTGCGGCGCCTGCGCCGCTACCAGGAGCGTCTGCGCAGCCGGCAGGTCGATCCGCGCGCCCGGTGGGAGATCGTCAAGGAAAGCCCGGCGCTCGCGCTCGTCGACGCGCACAACGGCATCGGCACGGTGGCCGCCGCACGCGCGATGACGCTCGCGATCGAGAAGGCCAAGGTGTGCGGCATCGGCCAGGTGGTCGTGCGCAACTCGACGCACTTCGGGTCGAGTGCCGTGCATGCGTGCCAGGCGTCGGACGCGGGCTGCCTCGGCATCGCCGTCACCAACGCCGGTCCCGAGATGGCGCCGTGGGGCGCGCGCGAAGGCGCGGTCGGCACGAACCCGTGGGGCATCGCCGCGCCCACGGGGCTGGGCTTCCCCGCCGTGCTCGACATCGCGCTCACGACCGCCGGCAAGGGCATGATGCAGTGGCACGCGCGCGAGGGCCGGCCCATGCCGCTCGACTGGGCGCTGACGCCCGATGGGCACGAGACGGATGACCCGAACGCCGCGATGGCCGGCGCGCTGCTCGGCATCGGCACCTACAAAGGCTACGGCCTCGCGTTCATGACCGACGTGCTCACCGGCGTGATCGGCGGTGGGGGCTACGGACTCACGCCCTACGCCGACCCGGCGAAGCTCGACGTGAGCCACACGCTCACCGCCATCGACATCGCGTGGTTCATGCCGCTCGACGAGTTCACGCGCCGCATGGACGACTTCGCGCGCATGGTGAAGTCGCGGGCCCGGCGGCCCGGCGTGGACGAGGTGCTGATTCCCGGCGAGCAGGAGGCGCGCCGCGTGGCGACCAAGCTGGCGGTGGGCGTGCCGCTCGACGACGACGTGCTCGCGGATCTCACGGCGCTCGGCCGCGAACTTGGCGTGCGCGACACGCTCACCGTCGTCGGCCCGTGGCGCGAGGCGCGGCTGTGACCACGGCCGCGGCGGTGCCGGCGCCACTGGCGCCGCTCGCTCCGGCCTTCCGTGCCCGGGTCCGCGACCGCCTGCGGTCGCGCGCCGAAGCGGCCGGTCTCGACGGCCTGCTCGTGCTGGCGGCCGGGAACCTGACCTACGCCACCGGGTGGCACTTCTCCGTGAACGAACGCCCGATGGGGCTGTGGGTGCCGGTCGACGGCGAGGCCCGGCTGCTCGTGCCGCACCTCGAACTCGAGAACGCGCTCGATGTGCCCGGGGTGAAGGTCACGACCTACGACGAGTTTCCGGGCGAGGTGCCACCGGTGCTGTGGATGATTGGCGAGACCGGTGCCCGGCGCCTCGGCATCGACGCGCTCGACGCCCGGCTGCTCGACGCCACGCGGGCGCGCCTCACGCACCTCGATCTTGCGGATCACGTCCGCCCGGAACGCGCGGTGAAGCACGACGACGAGATCGCGCTCATCCGCGAAGCGGCGCGTTTCGCCGACCTCGTGCTCGAGCGCCTGCTGGCGGCCGGCGCGGACCTCATCCGGCAGGGCGGGAGCGAGCTGGATCTCATGGCCGACTGCACCGGCCACGCCCGCGCCGCCCTCATGACCACCCACGGCGCCGTGTTCCAAGGCACGAAGGTGGGCATCACGGCATCGGTGCATTCCGGGCCCCGCGCCGCCCTGCCGCACGGCGCGGTGCTCGCACGCCGCCCGCAGCCCGGCGAGCCGGTGATTGCCGGCATCGGCTGCAGCCTGGGCGGCTATCACGCCGAAAGCGGCGCCACGTTCGTGTGCGGCGCGCATCGAGCGCGGAGCAGCGGCGCGTGATGCAGGCGATGGACGACGCGAACCGCGCCACCGTCGATGCCCTCGCGCGCGGACGCCCCTGCGCCGAGGTCAATACCGCCGCGCTCGCGCCAATCCGCGCGGCCGGCTTCGGCGACGCCATCCGTCACCGCATCGGCCACGGCATGGGCGTCGAAGGCCACGAGGCGCCCTGGCTCGCCCCGGGCGATGCGACCGCATCGTCCGCCGGCATGGTCTTCTCGTGCGAACCCGGCATCTACCGCCCGGGCCTTGACGGCTGGCGCACCATCGAGACACTCATCGTCGGCACCGGCGCCGTCGAGGTGGCCAGCCGTTTTCAATCCACCCATCCGAGCTGAGACGCGGATGCTCACCCTCTGAGAACGGCTGCGCCATGACCCGACGCGACTTCCTGACGGCGACGACCGCGGCGGCCCTTCTCGCGGCGCCGTCGACCGCCGGTGTACGGGGCGCCCCGCAGGCCCATGGTGCGGACGCCACAGCGTCGGCCCGCCTGCAGCTCGTGCGCAACGCCACCGCGATCATCCGCTACGGCGGACGGACGCTCCTGCTCGACCCGTTTCTCAGCCCTGCGGGCGCGCTGCCGGCGTTCAACAACACGCCCAATCCGCGTCCCAACCCGCTCGTCGAGTTGCCGATGCCGGCCGCGCAGATCGTCGCCGGCATCGATGCGACGCTGCTCACGCATCCGCACGTCGATCACTGGGATCCGGTGGCGCGGGAGCTGCTGCCGAAAGATGGCGCGATCTTCGTCGCAGCCCGCCGACCGGGAGCGCGTCACCAGCAGCG
Source organism: uncultured Acidobacteriota bacterium (assembly GCA_963814395.1). Lineage (GTDB taxonomy): Bacteria > Acidobacteriota > Vicinamibacteria > Vicinamibacterales > UBA2999 > CADEFD01. The sequence goes on along the minus strand of CAWFCS010000002.1, from coordinate 130,401 downwards.
GGATTCACCGCGGTGCGAACCGTCGAGTCGACGCTGACGTGGGAAGGCATCACGATCTCGCGCACGGGCGGTCAGCACGGCCGCGGCGACATCGGACGACGCATGGGCACGGTGTCGGGCTACGTCCTCGCACGGGCAGGTCTGCCCACCGTCTATATCGCCGGCGACACCATCTGGTGTCCGGAGGTGGCCGAGGCCATCAAGGCGCATGCGCCCGACGTCATCGTCGTCAATGCCGGCGCGGCGCAGTTCCTCGACGGCGGACTCATCATCATGGGGCTCGACGACGTGGTCGAGGTCTGCCGGGCCGCACCGCGCGCAACCGTGATCGCCGTCCACCTCGAGGCCGTGAATCACTGCCTGCTCACGCGCGCCGAACTGCGCGACGGGCTCCGCCGCGCTGACGTGCGATCGACCGTGCGCATCCCCCGCGACGGCGAAGACCTGCAGATCTGAGTTCCGCGCGGCGCCTGGTCGGTCGCGTTCGACAGGGACAGCCGTTTTCATCGAGAATGCCGCACACGATGCCCCCGCGCCCACTGGCGCGCGCGTGGCGTCCCCACGGAGCCCCGTCCATGCCCGAACCTGCCGCCTGGCGCTACCAGAAGATCACCAAGCCCATGTTCGACCTGCCGACGCCGCACCTGGTGCTGACGGGCCGCGTGCTGACCATGGCCGGCGCGCTCATCGAGGACGGCTTCGTCGAAATCGACGCCGGGAAGATCGCGGCGGTCGGCGCCCGTGGTGAGATGCCGACGGGGCGCGGCACTCTCGTGTCCACCGGCGGCACGATCATGCCGGGCCTCATCAACAGCCACGCGCACCTGAACTGGGACGGCATCCACGACCTGGCGCGCCAGTCGATGGACGACCCGCGCGAGATCTCGGTGTTCAAGGCCGCGGCGAACATGCTGAAGAGCCTGCGCGCCGGCGTGACGATGGTGCGCGACCTCGGCTTCCACGACCTGAACCTGTTCTCGAAGCAGGCCATCGAGCAGGGCATCTTTCCCGGGCCCGCGCCTGAAGGTCTGCGGCGCGGCCATCATCCAGACCGGCGGCCACACCTACTGGGTGTGCCGCGAGGCGAGCGGGGCCGACGAGATGCGGCGGGCCGTGCGCGAGCAGGTGCGCGGCGGCGCCGACCTCATCAAGATCATGGCCTGCCACGACACGCTCGAGTTCACCGACGAGGAACTGCACGCGGTCATCGACGAGGCCCACCGCAACCACCTGCCGATCACCGCGCACGCCACCTACGATGCCTGCATCGAGCGGGTCGCGCGCTTCGGCGTCGACTGCGTGGAGCACGGCGGCTCGATGTCGGAGTCGACGGTGGCGCTGCTGCTCGAGAAGAAGATCCCGATCGTGACCACCTTCGCGCCGCTCGTGCAGCAGAGCCAGCCCGAGGTGGCGAAGCGGTTCGGCATCCCCGACTGGAAGGTCGAGGAACGGCAGAAGGCGGTGGCCAATCCGGCCCGCTACGAGGGTCTGGTGCGCGCCGCCAAGGCCGGCGTGCCGATCGTGTTCGGCACGGATGCCGGCAGCCCCGCCGTGGAACACGACGTGATCGCGCCCGAGCTCGCGCACATGGTGAAGGTGGGCGTGTGCCCCGACGCCATGGACGCGCTCGCCGCCGATCACCATTCGCGCGGCCCGGCTCTCGCGCATGGACGCGGTCATCGGCACGCTCGAGGCCGGCAAGGCCGCCGACCTCATCGTGGTCGACGGCAACCCCGACCAGGATCTGTTCGCGCTCGATCGCGTGCGCATGACCTTCGTGGCCGGCAAGAGGATGCACGGATGAGCCTGCTCGCCTCGCGGCTCGCGCCGCGTATCGTCGAGGAAGACGGCGCGTTCCGCACGCGCATGCTGGCGCTCGCCGCCGGCATGACCGACGTCATCGCGCTCGGCCGCGGCGATCCGGACTTCCACACGCCGGCGCACATCGTGGCGGCGGCCAAGGCGGCCATCGACGCCAATCATCATCACTACACCGGCCCCACGGGCCTGCCGGCGCTGCGCGCGGCGATTGCCGCGGATCTGCAGGCCGCGCATGGCCTCGACTACGGCGCCGACGAGATCGTGGTGACCGCCGGCGCGCAGGAAGGCATCATGCTCACGATGCTGGGCCTGTGCGCGCCGGGCGACGAGGTGCTCATCACGAGCCCGCGCTTCACCACCTACGACACGGCCGTGCGTCTCTGCGGCGGCGTGCCGGTGCCGGTGCCCACGTACGAGCAGGACGACTTCGCGCTCGACGTCGCCGAGATCGAGACGCCGCATCACGCCCGCGCACGCGGATGTTCGTGCTGACCTCGCCCAACAACCCGACCGGCGCGGTGACGCCGCCGGCGGTGATCCGCGCGATCGCCGATCTGGCGATGCCGCCACGACCTCGCTGATCGTCGCCGACGAGATCTACGCGCGCATGATCTACGCGCCCAACGAACATCTCTCGATCGCCACGCTGCCGGGCATGCGCGAGCGCACGGTGACGCTGAACGGCTTCTCGAAGACCTACGCGATGACCGGCTGGCGCGTCGGCTATCTGGCCGCGCCGGGCGACTTCGTGGCGAAGGTGACCGAGCCGCGGCACACGCTCTCGATCAACACCTGCACCATCAGCCAGTACGCCGCCCTGGCGGCCCTGACCGGTCCGCAGGAGCCCGTGCAGGCGATGCTCGACGACTACGCCGCCCGGCGGGCGTGGCTGATGCCGGCGCTCACCGCGGCCGGGTTCACCTACGGGCACCCCGGCGGGGCGTTCTACATCTACACCAACATCGTCTCGTCCGGCCTCGCCGGCGCCGGACTTCTGCGAGCGGCTGCTGCGCGACACCGGGGTGATGGTGTTCCCCGGCACGATGTTCGGCGACACCAGCCCCGACTACATCCGCATCAGCTATCTGCAGCCGCTGCCGCTCATCCGCGAGGCCATGGGCCGCATCGCCGACTTCACGGCCAAGGCGCAGAGCCACCGCATGACCACTCCCGAACCGCAGCAGACAGTTCGTCGGCATCCAGATCAGCCCGATCAGCTTCGTCGACGAGGGCGTCGAGGCGGTGCTCGACACGCTGCAGCACCGCGTCGGCGTCAACGTGCTGATGCTCGGCACGGTGAGCTGGCTCGGCCTCAAGAGCGGCCGCTCGATCAGCCACGCGCTCGACGGCTGGCCCGACCACGGCGTGCCCGAGCCGTATCAGATGCGCGGCGGCGCGTATTTCGACCCCGACCCGCGCTACTACCGCGACACGTTCATGGCCGACTACCGCAGTCGCGATGCCGAGTTCGAGGGGAAGGACATCCTGAAGATGGTGCTGCCGGCCGCCCACGCGCGCGGCATGCAGGTCTACATCGAGCTGATGGAGCCCTTCTTCAAGTACGCCGGCCACGGCTCGGCCGCCGCCGTCGAAGTGCCCACGCTGGCGCAGGCGATGGAGGTCGACCTCTTCGGCCGCTTCGGCAGCGAGCCGTCGACCTCGGACCCGGGCTACCGCACGTGGATCCACTCGATGATCGAGGATCAGGTGCGCAATCACCCGATCGACGGCGTGATGTGGTGCAACGAGCGCAACTCGCCGCTCGACACGCTGATCCAGGGCGGGGCGCCCGGCGACTTCTCGCCGGCGGCGCGGCGCGAGGCCGCCGAGCGCGGTGTCAACGTGGAGGCCTGCCGCCAGGCCCTGCTGCGCCTCTACGACTTCATGCAGGAGGCCGCCGCCGGCAAGACCTTCGTCGATGGCACGCTCATCACGTTCCTGCGCGTGCTGCTCGAGAACCCCGAAGCGCTCGTCTGGGAGAAGTTCTGGCTCGAGCGCAACAAGGACCTCGACCGCGAGCTCTACGGCCTGGTGAAGTGGTGCAAGCCCACGCTGCCCTTCGGCCTGAACGTGTGGAACCGCAACCACTTCAACCTGCTGCGGCGCGCGCAGTGGCCGTGGGCCGAGCAGACCCGCTACGCCGATTTCGTGAAGCCCATCACCTACCAGCACCAGGCCGGCGAGGTCTGGGCGAAGGAGCTCGGCTTCTTCCGCAAGACCGTACTGCGCGACTTCACGCCCGACGAGACCACGACCGCGCTCTTCCGCCTGCTCGGCCTGAACGAAGCGCCGTTCGCGGAGCTGGTCGCCAGCCGGTATGGACCCCGACACCTACGTCTACGGCCAGTGCGCGGAGGCGCTGCGCGGGGTCGAGGGCCGGGCCAAGGTCTACATGGGCGTGGGCGTCGACGCGCCCCGCACGCGGCCGGACACGGCGCGCTGCTCGACCGACATCGTGCGCCGGTCGGTGCTGGCCACGTATCGGGCCGGGCGGCCACGGCGTGGTGCTGGCGCCCAACTACGCGTCGATGCACCTGACGCATCTGGACGGCGTGGCCCAGGCGCTCGACGAGCTCGGGCTGCGATGACCGTCGACGCCGTCCGAGGCGCCCGGCGCGCCGCTGCTCGAGGTGCGCGACCTGCGACGACCGTTTCGCGACCGGCGGCGGCGAGCCGTCGTGGCCGTCGACGGCGTCAGCTTCTCCGTCGCGGCGGGCGAGACCCTGGCCATCGTCGGCGAAAGCGGATCGGGCAAGTCGGTGACGGCCCTGTCGATCATGCGCCTGCTGCCAGCGCGCGTGGGCCGCATCGCCGCCGGCTCGATTCGACTGCGCGGCCGGGAGCTGACCACGCTGCCCGAGGAGGAGATGCGCGCCGTGCGCGGCCGGCACATCGGCATGATCTTCCAGGAGCCGATGACCAGCCTCAACCCGGTGCACACCGTGGGCGCGCAGATTGCCGAGGTGGTGCGTTGCCACGAGGGCCTCAGTCGCGACCAGGCGCACGCCCATGCCGTTGAGATGCTGGCGCTCGTCGGCATTCCGGAGCCGCGCCGCCGGGCCGGGCAACTTTCCGCACGAGCTGTCGGGCGGCATGCGCCAGCGCGTCATGATCGCCATGGCGCTGGCGTGCCGGCCGAGCGTGCTCATCGCCGATGAGCCGACGACGGCGCTCGACGTCACGATCCAGGCGCAGATTCTCGACCTGATGGAAGACCTGCAGGCGCAGCTCGGCATGGCCCTGGTGTTCATCACGCACGACCTGGGCGTGGTGGCGCAGATCGCCGACCGCGTGCTGGTGATGTACGCCGGCCAGGTGGTGGAGGCCGGTCCGGTCGCCGACCTCTTCGCCCGGCCGCGCATGCCCTACACCGCGGGGCTGCTGGCCTCGATTCCGCGCGCTGGGCCGATCGCGGCCGGGAGGCCGTCTCCACGCCATCCCCGGCCAGGTGCCGACGGCCGCGCAGCTGCCGGCTGGCTGCCGCTTCTCGACTCGCTGCGGCCACGTCGAGCCGCCCTGTGTCGCGACCGCACCTGGCCTCGAGGCAACGTCGCCAGGGCACGAGGTCCGCTGCCGGCGCTGGCGCGAGCTGCAGCTGGGCGACGGAGCCTCCGCGTGAGCGACGCGCTGCTGCGGATCGACCGGCTGGTGAAGCACTTCCCGATTCACGGCGGCCTGCTCAATCGCGTGGTGGGTCAGGTGAGGGCCGTCGACGGCGTGAGCTTCGCCATTCGCCGCGGCGAGGTGCGTGGGCCTGGTCGGCGAGAGCGGCTCGGGCAAGACCACCGTGGGGCGCCTGGTGCTGCGGCTCGACCGAGGCCACGTCTGGCGGCGTGTCACTTCGACGGCACCGACGTGCTGGGCGCTGGCGACGTCCGACGCTGCGCCGCTTCCGCAAGCGCATGCAGATCGTCTTCCAGGATCCCGTACGCCAGCCTCAACCCGCGCGAGACAGGTCGGCGCCATGCTCGGCCACGCGCTGGCCTTGCACGCGATCGGCACGCCGGCCGACCGCGCCGGCCGCGCCGTGGACGCTGCTCGAGCAGGTCGGGCTGCTCGGCCGACCACCTCGACCGCTTCCCGCACGAGTTCTCGGGTGGCCAGCGGCAGCGCATCGTCATCGCCCGCGCGCTGGCCGTGCAGCCCGAGTTCCTGGTGGCCGACGAGCCGGTCTCGGCGCTCGACGTGTCGATTCAGGCGCAGGTCATCAACCTGCTCGCGGATCTGAAGGATCGCCTCGGTTTGACGATGCTCTTCATCGCCCATGACCTCGCGGTGGTCGAACACATCTGCGACCGCGTGGTCGTGATGTATCTCGGCAAGATCATGGAGATCGCGCCGTCGGCGACGCTCTACCGCCAACCGAATCACCCCTACACCGAGGCACTGCTGTCGGCCGTGCCGGTGCCCGAGCCCGGCCGGCGGCGGACCCGGATGACCCTCACGGGCGACATCCCCAGCCCGACCAATCCCCCGTCTGGCTGCGTGTTCCGCACACGCTGCCCGCGCGCGGTGACGGTGTGCGCCGAGACCGTTCCAGAACTGAAGCCGATTGGCGTCGATCACTTCAGCGCGTGTCATCTGACCACCTGACTCCCGCGGGCGGGTTCGGCCGGACGCGCGCCGTGCTCCTATAATCACGGCGCGTACGCCGGCCGGCGCACGCAGCGCAGGAGGCACGATGCAGGCACGGTGGCTGATGGGAGCGGGTCTGGTCGCGGCACTGGTGACCACGCTCGGCACGTGGAGCGGAGCGCAGTCGGCGGCGCGCGGCGTGCGCCTCACGCTCACCGAAGGCACGTCGATGGCCGCGGCCCTGTCGCCCGACGGCCGCACCATCGCGCTCGACCTGCTCGGCGCGTTGTGGACGATGCCGAGCGCCGGCGGCCGCGCCACGCGCGTGCTCGACGACGGCTACGACGCGCACGCCCCGGCCTGGTCCCCTGACGGCACGCGTCTCGCCTTCCAGGCCTACTACCGAGACACGTGGAACATCTGGACCATGAAGGCCGACGGCAGCGACCTGCGCCAGGTCACCTCCGGCCCCTACGACGATCGCGAGCCGCACTGGGCGCCCGACGGCACGCGGATCGCCTTCGCGTCCGACCGCGGCGGCAACTACGACGTGTGGCTGCTCACGCTGGCCAGCGGCGACGTGCAGCGGTTCACCGCGAGCGGCGCCAACGAGTCGATGCCGGCGTGGTCGCCCGATGGCCGCGAGATCGCCTTCGTGTCCGACCGCGAGGCTCGCGGCATCTACGCGCGTCACCTCGACACGGGCGTGGAGCGGCAGCTGGCGGCGGATGCCGCAGTGCTCTACACGCCGTCGTGGGCGCCCGACGGCAAGACCGTGGCCTACGTCGCGGTCGACGGCGCGGTCACCAGGCTCATGGCCGGTGGCAAGAACGTGGCCGACGCCACCGAAGACGTGCACCCCTTCCGCGCCTCGTGGGTCTCGTCATCCGAGCTGCTCTATGCGGCCGATGGCGGCGTGAAGCGCCGGGCGGCCGCCGGCGGCGCCGCCCGGCCGGTGCCGTTCTCAGCCGACGTGGCGTTCACGCGCGCAGCCTTCACGCCGGCGCGACGCGCCTTCCCGGCCGTGGGGCCGCAGCCAGTGCTCGGCCTGATGCACCCCGCGATTTCGCCCGACGGTTCCACGGTGGCCTTCGCTGCGCTCGGCGACCTGTGGCTGGTATCAACGCGGGCCGGCGACGCGGTGCCACGACGCGTGACGAGCGACGTGTTCGTGGAGACCAACCCGGTGTGGTCGCCCGACGGCGAGACGCTCGCCTTCTCGTCCGATCGCGACGGCGCGGTGGCGCTGTGGGCGCGCGACCTGGCGAGCGGCGCCGACCGGCGCATTGCCGCCGACGGCACCACCGCCTCGTGGTCGCCCGACGGCACGCAGCTCGCATATCTCGACTCCGGCTCGCAGCTCCGTGTGGTGCAGGTGGCCAACCGCGAACAGCGGCAGGTGCACGGGCGCCTGTTCGAACCGGGCCGCCCGAGCTGGTCGCCCGATGGCCGCGCGGTGGTGATGTCGGCGCTGCGTCCCTATTCGACGCGCTTCCGCGAGGGCACCAACCAGGTGCTGTGGGTGGCCGTGCAGCCCGACGCGACGCCTGACGGGAAGGCGGCGTTCGCGCCCGACCGCTGGATGGACCCGATTCCCCACAAGTCGGTGGGCATGCGCGAGAACCTCGGGCCCGTGTGGTCGCCGAACGGCCGCGAGATGGCGGCCATCGTGGATGGCCAGCTCACAACCTACGCGGTGGCGCGCGACGGCACGGCCACCGGTGCGCCGAGGCGTATCTCGACCGATCTCGCGAGCTCACCGTCGTGGACCGGCGACTCGCGGCGCGTGCTCTATCAGACCGCCGATCGCTTCCGCCTCGCGGATCTGGCCGACGGCAGCATCCGCGACATCGTGCCGCAGTGGTCGTGGACGGCGAAGGTGCCGGCCGCCACGACCACGACCATCCACGCTGGACGGCTCTTCGATGCGCGCGCCGGCGCCACCGCCCAGACCGACATGGACGTCGTGATCGAGGGCCAGCGCATCGTGTCGGTGACGCCGCATCGCGACGGCCAGCATCGCGGCACGGTCGTCGACGCCTCGGCCGGCACGGTGCTGCCCGGCCTGATCGAGAGCCACACCCATCTGTCGAAGGCGCTCGGCGAGAAGCAGGGCCGCATCTGGCTGTCGTTCGGCGTCACGACGGTGCGCAATCCCGCCACCAACGCCTTCGAGGGCCAGGAAGAACGCGAGGCCATCGAGGCCGGCGTGCGCGTCGGCCCGCGCGTGCTCACCACGGGCGAGCCGCTCGATGGCTCGCGCATCTACTACCCCGGCGGCGTGGCCCTCGACGGCGGCGGGCTGGTCGAGGCGCAACTGGCGCGCGCGCGCATCCTGCATTTCGACTTCATCAAGACCTACGTGCGCCTGCCCGACCTGCTGCAGAAGCGCATCATCGAGGGTGCGCACCAGGCGGGCATGCCCGTGACCTCGCACGAGATCTACCCGGCCGTGGCCTACGGCGCCGACGGCGTGGAGCACGTGCGGGGCACGAGCCGGCGCGGCTACTCGCCCAAGACGAGCGCGCTCAGCCGCTCGTACGGCGACGTCGTGCAATTGCTCACCGCCTCGGGCATGACGATCACGCCCACCATCACCATTCAAGGCGGCTTCCCGCTGCTCACCGCGCGCGATCCGTGGTGGGTCGACGACCCGCGCGTGACCGGCCTCTTTCCCGCGTCGGTCGCAGCCGGCGGCCAGGCGCATGCGGGCCAAGCCGCTCGCGGCCGCCGACCTGGCCGCGCGCGAGGCGCTGGTGCGCGTCGCAGGAGCGGCTGGTGCTGGCCGTGGTGCGCGGCGGCGGCCGCGTGATTGCCGGCACCGACTCCCCCATCAACCCCTACGGCGTGGCGCTGCTCTCGGAACTCGAGCACTACGTGCGCGGCCGGGCTGTCGCCGGCCGAAGCGATTCGCACGGCCACGGCGGTGCCGGCGGAGGCCTTCGGCCTCGGCGCCGATCTGGGCACCATCGAAGCCGGCAAGCTCGCGGACCTCGTGGTCGTCGACGGCAATCCGCTCGCGGCCATCACCGACCTGCGGCGCACCCGCCAGGTCGTGAAGGGCGGCGTGGTCTACGACGTGGCGAGGCTGCTGAAGGGGCCGGTCGTGCCGTAGCTGGCGGCCCGAGGGCTCAGTCGTGCAGCACGACGCTCAGCAATGAGCTGTTGATCGTGAGCGGCGTCTCGCCGTCGTAGTCGATGAAGCCGAGCTTCTTGAACTTGTTGAGGAAGAAGTTGACGCGCGAGCGCGTGGTGCCCACCATCTCGGCCAGCGTTTCCTGCGAGATCTTCGGCACGACCCGCGCCGGCTTCTCGGGCATCCCGTAGCGGGCCAGCAGCAACAGCGCGCGCGCGAGGCGCTTCTCGCTCGAGTTGAAGAGCTGATCGATCAGGTCCTCCTCGATCCGGATGTTGCGCCCCAGCATGTGCGCGATGAACCGATCCGCCATGCCGCGCTGCTTGTGCAGCAGCCGCACCATGGCGGCCTTGCTCACGAGCAGGATGGTGCTGGGCACCAGGGTCGTGGCACTGCCCATCCTGAGCGGCTGACTGGCCAGGCAGCCTTCGCCGAAGAAGTCGCCCTGGCCGAGCATGGCGACCACGGCCTCACGGCCGGTTGGCGACACGACCGAGAGCTTCACGCCACCCGACTGGATGTACATCACATGGTTGGCGGCATCCCCTTGCCTGAACACCGCTTGTCCGTGCGTGAAATGCCGGACGGTCTTGGTGCCGCCGGCCGACTCGAGGTAGTCCTGCACGTCGAAGCCGGCGGCCGCCACTGGGCGGACGGGGCTCGCCTGGCGGACGCGCTTGCTCGCCTTCATGGCTCCAGCATCGCCCGGCCAGACGGCGCGCACTGTGCACAACCGCACAGACGCCGGTCGTGGCCTCGGCCATGCTGTCGGCGACCGAGCGCCGGGCCGTCCGCCCGCGCTCCGCCATGGTGGAGCATCAATGTCGCAACGCACCGGCCCGTGGCCGTCATGAGGGCGAGTGGTCAGATCGCACCAGGCGATGTCGTGGTGCGGCCGAACCCGGCGGCCGGCGTGCCCGCGTATGTCCTGCGGGCCGAGCCCGGGCCCGACCAATGCGGGTGCCAGACCCTGGCAGCCGCGGCGCGCCTCGCCGAGGGGTTCGCCCGCCATGCCGGCGTGGATGCCTGGGCGGAGGACGCCGCCGGGTCGCTCTCCGTGGTCGCCCGGTGCCGGGCGTCGGCGCCCCGGCCACGGCTCGCGATCTCGCGCCCTGGCAGCGCGCCTCAACGCGCGCGCCCGGTCGCGTCCTGAGGCCATAACTCGGCCGACAAGACGGTCACGGCGTCTCGCCTCGTGGCAAAATCCCACGATGCCGCCGACGCCCTCTCCGCCCAAGGCGCCCAAGGCGCTCCGGCCCAGGGCCGGCGCTCGCACTCCAACGCCGCCAGAGCCTCCACCCTTCGACGTGCCGGCGTTCCTGCACCGCTCTGGCATGGCCGCGCGCGCGCAGCGCCTGGCTCGCGGGGCCGTGCTCTTCGTGCAGGGTGGCGTGGCGACGGAGGTCTACTACGTCCAGGAAGGCGGCGTAACGCTCGCGGTGCTCTCGTCCACCGGCAAAGAAGCCGTCGTCGGGATGCTGGGACCGGGGGATTTCGTCGGTGAAGGGTGCCTGGCAGAACAACCCCTGCGCATCGGCACGGCGCGCGCAGTTGTGCCCACGACCGTGCTGCGGATTCCGAAGGCGGTGATGCTCAAGGGGCTGCACGAGCACGCGCCGCTGGCCGAGCACTTCCTGGCCCACATGCTCTTCCGCAACATTCGCATCGAGGAAGACCTCGTCGATCAGCTCTTCAACTCGAGCGAGAAGCGACTGGCACGCACGCTGCTGCTGCTGGCCCGGTTCGGCCGCGAAGACAAATCGCAGCGGGTGCTGCCGAAGCTGTCGCAAGAGACACTGGCCGAGATGGTGGGCACGACCCGCTCGCGCGTCAACTTCTTCATGAACAAGTTTCGCAAGCTCGGCTTCATCGAGTACAACGGCGGTCTCAAGGTGCACAGCTCGCTCATGAGCGTGGTGCTGCACGACTGACGCACGGCCGCCGCGTCAGCGCAGCAGCACGCGCGCGGCCAGCAGCCAGCATGGCCAGTGACGCCGCCAGACCCAGGGCGCGGCGCGGCCGCTGGCGCTGGAAGATCGTGCGCATCCGGTGCAGGGCCAGCACCCACGCGGAATGACACGCCAGCGCGATCGAGACGTGCACCGCGGCCAGCAGCCAATAGGCCGAGCGCGGCCACGTGGGGCGGATGAAGGTGGGCACCACGGCCAGGTAGAACGTGAGGATCACCGGGCTCAGCATGTTCACCGCGAAGCCCTCGCGCAGGCTGTGATGCAGCGATCCAGGGGCGGCCGCCCCGGGCACGGCGGCCGGCGCGCTCCACTGCGTGTAGAGGGTCCACAGCCCGCGCAATCCCAGGTAGGCCAGAAAGCCGCCGCCGGCCACGCGGATGGCGTCGAGCCCGCCGGGCCAGGCGGCAAGCAGCGCCGCCCCACCCAGACGGGCCAGCGTGGCATGAGCGGTGTTGGCGGCCGCGGCGCCGAGAGCCGCAGACAGGCCGGCGCGACGCCCGCCGTCGAGCGCATTGCGCACGATCACCGCCGTGGTGGCGCCGGGCGTGGCCACGAACACCAGCGTGAAGGTCAGGAAGGCGGCAAAGAGCGGATCGCCGACCACGCTGGCGATCATGCGGTGTGGGCTGGACGGCGTGCGCGGGCCGGGGCCGGCACCTCTGCTTCGTGGGCCGGCCACCGCCAGGCCACGAGCGCCACCGCGGTGAGCGCGCCGAGCAGCAGGCTCGCGAGCGTGAGATGCGACACCTGCGCCGCGGGCGGCAGCGCCAGACCGGCCAGCGCCATGCCGGCCACGCACCTGGGCCACGACCAGCGCCAGCGCCGCGCCCGCCGCGCGCGTCAGCGCCGCGTGGCCGCCGTGCCGCAGCCACGCCCACAGCCACAGCGCCACCACGGCCAGCGGTGACGAGCGCGGCCAGCTCGCGATGGCGTGGTGTCGAGCGCGCCCACGGTGGCCAGCGCATCGACCCGCGGCACCGCGGCATCGAGCGCCTCGTCCACCTTGCCGCGCACGAGCGTGCCGAACGCCACCTGCACGAGCAGCACGCCGGTGGCGGCCCAGGCCCACCAGCCGAACGCGCGCAGCGCCGGCGACGGACGGCGCGGCCGGCCGATCGATCACGAGCGACTCCACCGTGGCCCACAGCAGCAACTGCACGATCACGAGCGCCACGAGCATGTGCACCGTGACGATCCACGCCGCCAGCTCGTGCGCCACCACCCGTCCGCCGAGCCAGCCTTGGAAGCCGGTGAGCAGCAGGGCCGCCACGATGGGCCACACGATGCGCGGCTGCACGGCGGTGGCGCCGCCACGCCGCCACGGTCGTGGCCAGGATGGCGAAGCCGACGCTCACGCCGAGCAGCCGGTTCAGATACTCGGTCCACATCTGGGTGGGATTGAACTGCGACGGGTCGAACTGCGGCGGCAGCGCGGCCGCCGAGGCGGGCGGAATCCAGGATCCGAAACAGCGCGGCCAGTCGGGACAGCCCAGGCCCGCGCCTGACGCGCGCACCAGACCGCCCACCGCAATCAGCAGATAGGTGAGGAGCGTGGTGGCGATCGCGAGACGCTGGAACGGGCTGAGGGACGACCTGAGGGCCATAGGAACTCAGCGCCGATCGGTACACCCGCGCCCGCGCGGCGTCGAGGCAGGACCCGGGCACGACGCGCCGCGGCGGCAATCAGGCGACGGGCACGGCCGGGTGGCCCGCCGGCGCGGTGGCCACGTCTTCGGCGGCGGTCGGCGCGATCGGCTCGTCGGCGGTGAACACCGCCATGTCGGTTTGCCCCAACCAGCGGCTGGTCACCGTGCCGGCGGTCATCGATCCGCTCACGTTGATGGCGGTGCGGCCCATGTCGATGAGCGGCTCCACCGAGATCAGCAGACCGGCGAGCGCCACCGGCAGGTTCAGGCTCGAGAGCACGACCAGCGCGGCAAACGTCGCGCCGCCGCCGACGCCGGCAATGCCGATCGAACCGATGGTGGCCACGGCCACGACCGAGGCTGAGAAACGACAGCGACATCGGGATCGATGCCGGCGCTTGGCGCAATCATGATGGCGAGCATCGACGGATAGAGCCCGGCGCAACCGTTCTGGCCAATCGTGGCGCCGAAGCTGGCGGCGAAGTTGGCGATGGCCGGCGACACGCCCAGTCGGCTCACCTGCGTCTCGACGCTGAGCGGGAATGGTGGCCGCACTCGAGCGCGACGTGAAAGCAAACGTGAGCGCCGGCCAGATCTTCTGGTAGAAGCGCACCGGGCTCAGACCGGCCAGGCCGATGATGGCCGCGTGCATCAGCAGGATGAGCGCGAGGCCCACGTACGAGGCCACCACGAAGCCGCCCAGGTTGACGATGTCGTTGACGTTCGACGTGGCCACCACGCGCACCATGAGCGCGAGCACGCCGTAGGGCGTGAGCCGCAGCACCATGCGCACGAGCCGCAGGATGAGCGCCTGGAATGTCTCGATGCCCTTCAGCACGCGGTCGCCGAGCTCGGGGTTGTCCTTGCGCAGCGTGAGCACCGCGAAGCCGAGCATGGCCGCGAACACCACCACGCCCATCACCGACGTGGATCGCGATCCCGGCCAGGTCGGCGAAGATGTTCGTGGGCACGAACGACTGCAGCAGCGACGGGATGTTGATGGTGGCCAGGTCGCCCATGCGGGCTTCCATCGACGCGCCCTTCTCGAGCTCGCGGGCGCCGCGCACCAGGCCGTCGGCGCGCAGGCCGAAGAGGTTGGTCACGACGATGCCGATCACCGAGGCCATGGCCGTGGTGGCGATGAGCACGCCGAGCACGCCGGCGCTGATTTTGCCGAGCGCCCGCGTGTCGTGCAGCTTGGTCACGGCCGACAGGATCGACACCAGCACGAGCGGCGCGATGATCATCTGCAGCAGCCGCACGTAGATGCCGCCGACCACGCCGACCCACGTCATACGTGCCCTTCACGGCCGGGCTGTCGAAGCCGTAGAGGCCCTGCGCGGCGGCGCCGAGCGCCGCGCCGAGCAGCACCGCAATGAGCACGTTGCTCGACACCGACGCGCCGCCGGCCCGGCGGCGATACAGCCACACCAGCGCCAGGACGAACACCGCGACATTTGCCAACACTGCCAGGTTCATACGTGCTCCGAAGGAAGAGACGACCTACGTGAGACGCCAGCGACCGGCCGAGGGTGTCCGGTCGGGCGGAGTCTAACGCCCCGGGCGGGGGCCGTCAAACGCCGGACGAGGCGGCGCGCTGCGACGCAGTAGCTGCGGCGCGAGCCGAGGTGGCGCGGCCGCGGGCCGACGCGGTGGGGGTCGTCGCGGCGAAATCGGAGCCCTCGCCGCTGCGTTGTCTGACTCGCCACTCCCACCGTGAGTCCGAGTGACACGGACGAGAGGCGACAAGCGGGCGTCGTTCGTATTCCGGACCAGTCGGCGGAAGGTGGGAGTGGCCGGCGGGGCGACGTGTGAGCTGCGAGGACCCCCACCGCGTCAGCCCGCGGCGACGACGGCGCGTCAGGGGCGCGGGCTGATCGGCGCGCGCGTGGCGGCCTGCGCCTGCGCGTCGGCCAGCAGGCCGTCGAGCGCGGCGCGATCCAGGTAGCGGCCCTTCAGCACCACGGCACTGATGGCCCGCGTGGCGCGGATGTCGTCGAGGGGGTTCCGGGCGAGCAGCACGACGTCGGCCGGGGCGCCAGCCGCCACGCTGCCGGCGCCGCTCGGCGCGCGCAGGAAGGCCGGGCCATTCACCACCGACGCCGCGAGCGCCTGCTGCGGCGTGAGCCCGTACTTCACCAGCACCTCGAGCTCGTCGTGCAGGCCGATGCCGGGATAGTTGAACGAGTTGAGGAAACCGGCATCGGTGCCGGCCAGGATGGTGACGCCGGCGCGCTGCAGCAAGGGCAGGAGCCGCGCGGCCTGCTCGAAACGTTCGTGGCGACGCGCCACGGCCGCCGCATCGTCGGCTGCCGCTCGCGTGACGCGGCCTTCGTAGGTGGCCTTCAAGCCCGGCCCGAGATACCGCAGGTAGTCGTCAGTCGCGTGGCTGTCCTGGTCGAGATAGGCCAGGATGCGGCTGCCGTTCAGCGTGGGCGTCACGGCCGTGCCGCGCGCCGCGAGCCGGCCGTAGGTCGCGAGCGCCGTGGCCTGGTCGAAGCCGTCGATCATGGCGCTCACTGCGTCACCCGCCGTCATCGTGCCCGCTGCCACCGCGCCGCTCAGCTCGGCCTCGCGTGGCGACCCGCCGCGCAGCAGGTATGACATGTGCTCGATCGAACTCAAGCCTGCCTCTGACGCTTGATTGAGCGTAACCGCCACCGGCACGTGGGCCGACGTCTTGAACCCGCGTGCCGTCGCCTCGCGCACGCCGAGCAGGTAGAGGTCCGGCGTCAAGGTGTTCTCGGTGATCTTCACGAAGTCCACCTTCATGCCCTGCAGGCGGTCGAGCGCCGCGCGCACCTCGTCGGCGGTGCCCACCTCGAGGTCGCCCTGGCCACACCGAGTTGATGCCCTCGAGCTTCGGACCCGAGGTGTAGATCGCAGGTCCGAGCAGCGTGCCCGCGGCCACGGCCGATCGCCATTCGAGCACGCTCGGGCTCAGGTCGCCGGCCGCGTCGCGCACCGTGGTGATGCCGTGCGCCACGTAGAGCGGCAGCAGGTTCCGGTTCTCCTGAATCAGCGCGTCGCCGCCGCCGAAGTGCACGTGCATGTCCCACAGGCCGGGCAGGGCGAACTTCCCCGCCGCGTCCACCACGCGCGCCGGCGCGTAGCCCGCAGCGGAATCGGCGATGGCCACGATGCGGTTGCCGGCAATCAGGATGGTGCGTCGCGGGTTGCACCGTGCCGCTCCGCACGTCCACGACGGCAAGCGGCGGTGATCGCCAGATCCACGGGCGTGCCGGACGGCTGGCCGCAGGCCGCGAGCCCGCTGAGCGAGCAGGATGAGGGTGAGCAGTCGCGGCGTCGTCACGCGCGCCACGCTATCACGACGCGCGCCCTACTCCGGCCCGCATGCGCGGCGAGCAACGCCGGATCGAGCCGCCAGGTCATCGCCGGGGCCGCGGCCACCCACACCGAGCCGTGCGCCACGATCACCGCCCCGCCGCCCGGTCCGGTGAAGCGGTGCGTCGCGCGGTTGGTCTTCGGGTCGATGCGCACGAGCGGCAGGCCGGGCGCGCTCACCCACACGGCACCTGCGCCCACGGCGATCTCGCCCGCGCCGGCACCGGCCACGGCGATGGTCGCCACCACCTTGTTGGTGGCCGGATCGATGCGCGACACCGAGCCGTCGCCGCGATTGAGCGTCCACACGCCGCCTTCGCCCACCGCGACGCGGCCGGGGCGAGGCCCGACCTTCACCGTCTCCACCACGGCGTTCGTGTGCGGGTTCACGCGCGTCACCAGGTCGCCACTCGGCGCTCGTCATCCAGAGCGCGTCGTCGCCCGACGCCACCGACGCCGGCGCGCGCGGCCACGTACACCTCGGCCACGACCGCGTTCGTGTCGGGATCCACGCGCGACACGACGCCCGAGGCATCCGACGCCATCCACACGCTGCCCACCGCCGTCGCCATGCGTCCGGTCGGCATCGGCCACGCGAATCGTGAGCGGCGTGGTGACGGCCAGCGTCTTCACGTCCACGCGCGCCACGGTGCCGGCGGCGCATTGCGGCGCCCACACGCTGCCGAAGGCCACCACCAGGTTGGCGCACACGGGCGAGGGCAGCGCCACGGGCGGGCTGGGGGCGTTGGACTTCGGCGTCGATCCGGACGAGCGTGCTGCCCACCGCCACCCACACGCGTCGTCGGTCGCCACGGCGCCGGGCGCGAGCGCGACGGGGATGCGGGCATCGGGCGTCACCTGCGCCATCGGGATGACGTCAGGCGGGCGCACCGGCGGCTTGGCGGGCTCCTGCCAGCGACGGCCGGTGGCGCCCATGGCCAGCTACGAGGGCCAGAACCGACGCCGGCATCGACAGTCGCCGCTGGCCGGAGGGCCGCGCTGAGCGACGGATGAGGCGGGCCCAGGGCCGCCCGCTCGAGATGGTCATGCGCGTGCATAATACGCGTTACCCCATGCGGTTATCGATGACGACGTCGCCGGTCGCCCTCGGAGCCTCGCTGCTGGTCTGGGCCGCGGCCTTGGACGGCACGCTGGCGGCCCGGCCGGCCGCCGACTCCACCGCGCAGACGCCGGCGACGCCGGCGGCGGCACAGGCGGCACTGGCCGTGAAGGCCCCCGACGTCTTCGAGACGCGCATCCGGCCGCTGCTCGCCGCCAACTGCTACGCCTGCCACGCCGAGAGCGCCATGGGCGGCCTGCGCCTCGATTCGCGCGAGGCGCTGCTCAAGCGGCGGCGACACCGGCGCCGTCATCGAGCCCGGCAAGCCCGACGACAGCACGCTCATCAAGGTGCTGCAGCATGCCACCGGCTTCCCCGCCATGCCGAAGGGCCGCGCCAAGCTGCCCGCCGCCGACATCGAGCTGCTCGTCGAGTGGGTGCGCGCCGGCGCGCCGTGGCCCGCGTCGTCGACCACCGCCGCCAGCGCCGCCGCGGCTCCCGCCGCGCGCGCGAGAAGGTCATCACGGCCGAGCAGCGCGCGTTCTGGTCGTTCCGTCCGCTGCAGCGCACCGGCGCGCCGGCGGTGAAGGCCGCCGCCTGGCCGCGCACCGACATCGATCGGTTCGTGCTCGCGAAGCTCGAGGCCGAGGGCCTCGCACCGGTGGGTGACGCCGACAAGCGCACGCTGCTGCGGCGCGTGACGCTCGACCTCACGGGCCTGCCGCCCACGCCGGAAGAGGTCGACGCCTTCCTCGCCGACGCCTCGCCCGACGCCTACGAGAAGGTCATCGACCGCCTGCTGGCGTCGCCCCGCTACGGCGAGGCGTGGGGCCGCGTGTGGCTCGACGTGGCGCGCTACGGCGAAGACGACTACCGCAGCCTCGATCCGATGGGCCGCGGCCTCAATCCCTATCCCAATGCGCACCTCTATCGCGACTGGGTGATTCGCGCGTTCAACGACGACCTGCCCTACGACCAGTTCGTCACCGCGCAGCTTGCCGCCGACCTGTTCGAGGGCCGCGATCGCGTGCGCCACCTGCCGGCGCTCGGGTTCCTGGGGCTGGGGCCGTGGTACTACGACAACGGCGCGGTCGAGATCACCCACGCCGACGAGCGCCACGACCGCGTGGACGCGGTGAGCCGCGGCTTCCTGGGCCTCACCGTGGGCTGCGCCCGCTGCCACGACCACAAGTACGATCCCATTCCCACCAAGGACTACTACGCGCTGGCCGGCGTGTTCCTGAACGCCGAGTACCACGAGTACCCGCTGGCGCCGAAGGCGGTCGTCGACGAACACACGGCCAAGGAGAAGGCGCTCAAGAAGAAGCAGGAGCTGCTGCGCGAGTTCACGAACACCGAGTCGCAGCAACTGGCCGAGACGCTCGCCTTCCAGGCCAGCCGCTACATGAAGGCGGCGTGGAAGGTCACCGGCGAGCCGAAGAAGGACAAGCACGAGGTCGTCAGCGAGGACAAGCTCGACTACGAGCTCTTCGACCGCTGGCTGGTCTTCCTGGCCAAGCGGCCGGTGTTCTATCCGTTCCTGAAGGACTGGCAGGCGCTCATCGCCAAGGGCGGCACCGCGAAGGAGGCCGACACGCTCGCCACCGACTTCCAGACGCTGCTCGTGTCGGTGGTGCTCGAACAGCGCGAGGTGAAGAAGGAGAACGACATCATCCGCGCCCGGGCGCTGCCGAGCGCGAAGCCGAAGGAACCGGCGAACCTGCCGAACGAGTTCAAGACCAACGACGACTTCTGCCCCGGCTGCGGACTCGAGCTGAAGAGCATGTCCACGGAGCGCACGGCGCTCTGGACCGACGTGTTCCGCGACACCCTCGACCCCGACGACGCGCCTGGCAAGCCGCGCGCGCCCGGGCCTGCTGCGCTTCACCGGCTGGGCGCTCGACCAGCGGCTCGGCGACGACCGCCGCGCGCTCGTCGAGACGCTGCGCAAGGACATCGAGGCGATGCAGAAAGCCATGCCGCCGAAGTACGCCTACGTGCACGGCGTGCGCGACGTGGAGACGCCCGGCGACCTGAAGGTGCACGTGCGCGGCAACCCGATGCGCCTGGGCGACGTGGTGCCGCGCGGCTTCGTGAGCGTGCTGAGCCCCGGCGAGCGCACGACCTTCACCACCGGCAGCGGCCGCCTCGAACTCGCCAAGACCATCGGCCGCCAGCCGCTGGCGCTGCGGGTGATCGTCAACCGCATCTGGAAGCAGCACTTCGGCACCGGCATCGTGGCCACGCCGAGCAACTTCGGCATCAACGGCGAACGGCCCACGCATCCCGAGCTGCTCGACTACCTGGCGCAGTATTTCGTGGACCACGGCATGTCGATCAAGGCGCTGCACAAGGAGATCCTGCGGAGCCGCGTCTACGGCTTGAGCGCCGACACGCAGGCCGCCGCGGCCGCGAAGGATTCGGGCAACCGGCTCTACTGGCGCGCCAACCGCACGCGCATGAGCGCCGAGCAGATCCGCGATGCGGTGCTGTTCGTGTCGGGCGCGCTCGACGCGCGGCTGGGCGGGCCGTCGGTGCCGCTCACGCCGCTCGGCGATCGGCGCACCATCTACGGCAAGGTCAGCCGCTACAAGCTCGACGAGTTCCTGCAGCTCTTCGACTTCCCGAGCCCGAGCCAGACCGCCGAACAGCGCTACGCCACCACCGTGCCGCTGCAGCGCCTGTTCTTCATGAACAGCGACTTCGTGCAGCAGCACGCCGAGCGGCTGGCCGAGCGCGTGGCCGACGAGCCCGACGACGCCGCGCGCATCGCGACGGTCTACCGGCTGGTCTTCGGTCGCGCCCCCACCGCGGCCGAGGTCACGGCCGGCCGCGCCTTCCTGAAAGCGGAAGCGCTCAAGCAGTACGAGGAGCGCAAGGTCAAGGCCGCCGAGGCCAAGGGCAAGCCGCCCGAGGAGCCGCCGCCCGCCGAAGAGCCCAAGGCCACCGGCGAGGGCGAGGACGACGGCATGCCCGACCCCAACGGCATGATGGCCGGCGTGGTCGCCGGGCGCGAAGACCAGTGAGAAGGAAGCCGCGCAGATGCGGCCGATCACGACCTTCGGCCGCTACGTGAAGGTGCTGCTCAGCTCCAACGAGTTCCTGTTCGTGAGCTGACCGCTCGAGGCCGCATGTCCCACCACCGCCGCGCTCCGCTCACCCGCCGCGACGCGCTGTGCCGCATCGGCAACGGCTTCGGCATGATGGCGTTTGCCGGCATGGTCGGCCAGTCGCTGTCGGCCGCCGGGCTCGATCAGGCCGGCGGCAAGGCCGCGGCGAAGGCCACGGCCGCGGGACTCGCCAAGGGCCTGCACCATCCCGCGCGCGCCAAGCGCGTGATCTTCCTGTTCATGAACGGCGGGTTGTCGCAGGTCGACAGCTTCGACCCGAAGCCGATGCTGGCGAAGTACCACGGGCAGCCGCTGCCCGGGCGGCACGGTGGCGACCGAGCGCAAGACCGGCTCGCTCATGCAGTCGCCGTTCGCGTTCACGAAGTACGGCCAGAGCGGCCTCGAGGTGAGCGAGCTCTTCCCGCACGTGGGCGCGTGCGCCGACGACATCTGCGTGATCCGCTCGATGCACACCGACATCCCGAATCACGAGCCGTCGATGCTCATGATGAACACCGGCCACAGCCAGGTGGGCCGGCCGTCGATGGGCGCGTGGCTCACCTACGGGCTCGGCACCGACAACCAGAACCTGCCGGGCTACGTGGTGCTGTGCCCCGACGTGCCCACCACCGTGGGTCCGCCGCTGTGGAACAGCGCGTTCCTGCCGGCCGTGCACCAGGGCACCTTCATTCCGAGCAAGGTCGAGCGGCCCGATCAGATCATCGGCAAGGACTTCGACCCGAAGAAGCTCGTGTCGTTCATCCACAGCAAGGACTTCACGCTGGCCGAGCAGCGGCGCGAACTCGACCTGATGGAGGCGCTCGACAAGATGCAGCGCGGCGGCGCGCCGGCCGATCCGCAGCTCGAAGCCGCCATCGGCTCGATGGAGACGGCCTACCGGATGCAGACCGAAGCGCCGGACGTGTTCGACATCCGCAAGGAGAGCAAGGCCACGCTCGAGCTCTACGGCCCGGGCAGCACCGCGCGCGGCTGCCTGATGGCCGTGCGGCTGGTGGAACGCGGCGTGCGGATGGTGCAGGTCTACTACGCCAAGGGCGATCCGTGGGACGCGCATTCCGACATCCAGCAGCACCGCAAGAACGCGAAGGACTCCGACCAGCCGTTCGCCGCGGTGATCAAGGACCTGAAGTCACGCGGGCTCTTCAAGGACACGCTGGTCGTGTGCGGATCCGAGTTCGGCCGCACGCCGGTGGTGGAAGTGGGCGGCAAGGCCGGCGGCGCAGAGCGGCCGCGATCACAACCCGTTCGGCTTCTCGATGTGGCTGGCCGGCGGCGGCGTGAAGGGCGGCATGACCTACGGCGCCACCGACGACTTCGGCTTCAAGGCCATCGAGAAGCCCGTGCACGTGCACGACCTGCACGCCACCATCCTGCACCTGATGGGCATCGACCACACCAAGCTCACCTATCGCTACAGCGGCCGCGACTTCCGGCTCACCGACGTGTCGGGCACCGTGCTGCACGACATCATCGCGTAGGCGGGCGAGCCGACTAAGGCTTGGCTGGCGACGCCGTTTCTGCGCAGGCGGCGTTGCCGGCAGCGTCGGTGGCGCACACGCGATACGGCGCCGACGCGGGCACGTCCGTGGGCCAGTCGGCCACCCACAGGTACTCGCCGTACCAGCGCATCGGGATCTCGCGCGTAGCGGCGGCCGTGAACTCCACCACCACCCGCTTCCACTCGCTGGCCAGACTCGGGCTCTTGCGATCGTGCACGCGAGCGCGCACCTGCACCGCGGCGCCGGGGCGGGCGGCGGCGTGCACGAGCGACACCGACGGCGGCGCGGTGTCGCGCGGCAGGCCGCGGCCAGAGAACACGCGCTCCTGCACGGCCGTCTTGTGCTCGCCCTGGCCTTGCACCACGTCCATGCGGCCGTCGCCATCGAGGTCGGCGAGCGCGATGCCGAGCGTGCCCGGCGTGTCTTCGCCGCCGAACACGTCGAGCCGGGCCGAGAGGTGGCCCTGGCCGTCGTTCATCAGCAGCCGGTCCGGTCCGCTCAAGCGAGCCCACGACGAAGTCGGCGTCGCCGTCGGAGTCGGCATCGAGGAACGCCACCATGTTGTCGTCTTCGCCCACGTTCGCGGCCGGCGGCCACCACGCCGCGGTGACATCGCGGAATCGGCCCTTGCCGTCGTTCTTGAACACGTGCTCGCGCCGGCTCGACTGGTCGTCACCCGCGATGTCGCCGTCGTTCATGGTGACGAGGTCGAGGAAGCCGTCGCCGTCGAGATCCATCGGCTCGAACTCGTAGTTGTTGGTGTACTGCGGCAGCGCGCGGGCATCGTCGGTGAACGTGCCGCTGCCGTCGTTCCTGAACAGGCTGCTGCCCGGGCAGCGCTTGCACGACACCAGCACGTCGAGGTCGTCGTCGTTGTCCACGTCGGCCAGCTCGAGGTCCCACGAGAAGCGCACCTTCAGCGCCGGCATGCGCGCGTCGGTGGCGTCGGCTGAAATGGCCGGTGCCGTCGTTGAGCCACAGGCGCGTGCGGCCGCCGTCGTTGGTCATGTTGTGGCCGGGGCCCCAGTCGGCGAGCACGACGTCGAGGTCGCCGTCGCCGTCCACGTCGCCGAACTCGCGCATCGCCCACGCTGAGCGGCAGCTGCGGCAGGTGCGTGGCCGTCACTTCGCGGAAGGCGCCCTTCCCCGTGCCCAGGTAGAGGCGGCTCTGGGTCTGGTAGGTCGTGCCGACGAACACGTCCACCAGGCCATCGCCGTTCACGTCGCGCGCCTTGATCACGCGCGCCAGGTCGGGAGTGGGGCCGAACACCGCGGCGGTCGCCTCGGCGAAGCGGAAGCCCGGCCCCGTGTGCATGAACACCTGATTCGGCTCGGGCGTGCCCGGCGTGGAGTAGTCGCCGCCGTTGGCAAACAGCAGATCCGGCCGGCCGTCGCCGTTCAGGTCGGCGATCTCCACCTTGTTGGTCCAGTAGACCGTGGCCGGAATCGCCTCGGTCGTGACGTCGAACCAGAGCGGGCCGACAGCCTGCGCGGACACAGCAGCGGACACGCGCCATGGCGGCCACGGCCGCGCACGCGACGAGCGACAGCAGACCGCGAGTCACCTGAGGCATGCCGCATCTTACCTGCCGCTCACTGCCACGGCGCTTTACATCGCGGGGCGTTGCTGATGTGATCGCGCCATGCGACGAGTCAGCCGACGCGCCTTTCTCGGCGCCAGCAGCGCCTCCCTGGCCGCCCTGGCCACCGCCTCGTTGCCGGCGGCGCAATTGCGCCGCTACCGGGTGCTGCTCAACTCGAATTTCTCCGGTCCCCAGGCGTTCTTCTTTCTGGCTCAGGACAGGGGATATCTGCAGGCCGCCGGCCTCGACGCCGAGTTCGTGGGCGGTGACGGCGCGGCCGCCATCGTGCCGCGGGTGGGCGCGGAGGGGTTCGACTTCGGCTACGGCGACCTGAACGCGCTCGTGCCGCTCGTGGCCAGAGGCGTGAAGGACGCGCCGATTGCCGTCTACGTCACCTTCAACACCACGCCGCTCACCATCGCCGTCGACGCCAATGGGCCGGTGAAGACGCCGAAGGATCTCGCAGGCCGCATCGTGGCCGGCCATCCGATCGATGCGGCGCTCGAGGTGTTCCCCGAGTTTGCCGGGGCCACCGGCATCGACGCCAAGGCCGTGACGATTCAGCGCTCGCCCGCCAGCATGCGCTCGCTCGTGGAAGACATGCTCGCCGGCAAGAGCGCGGGCGTGTTCGGCTTCGTCAACACCATCATCGCGGCGGTGGCGCCGGCCGGCATCGACGGCCGCACGCGTCTGCGGTTCCTCGAATACCGGCACCACACGCCCGACCTCTACGGCAACGCGCTCCTGGTCTCGCGCCGGGTGCTGGCCGAGCGCCCCAACGACGTGACGGCCTTCGTGCGGGCGGTGAATCGCGGCCTGGCCGACACGGTGGCCGACCTGGATGCCGCCATCGACAGCGTGGCCGCGCGTGACCCGAAGGTGCGCAAGGATGTCGATCGGCCGCGCCTGGCTGGCACGCTGGCCATGGAGATGGCCCATCCCGACGGCGCGCGTCTGGGCATCGGCGATGTGGACGACGGCCGGCTCACGCGCGGCATCGCGCTCATTGCCAAGAGCCGCGGCCTGCCGCGGGTGCCGCGCGGCGACGAGATCTTCACCCGCGCGTGTCTGCCCCCGGCGGCCGAACGCATCAAGACGTTGGCGCGCTGAGCGCGTCGTCGAGGGCCATTCCCATGTCCGATGTGACCCGACGCCACTTCCTTCGCGCCGTCTCGGTCGCGCCCGTCCTGTCGCTGGTCGCCACCGGCCGCGCTGGCGCCCAGACGTCCCTGCGCATGTTGCTCAACTCCGGCTACTCGAGCGTGAACGCGTGGTTCTGCCTGGCCGAGGATCGCGGCTATCTGAAGGAGGCGGGCCTGCGGCTCACCTTCACCGACGGCGTCGGCGCCTACACGGCCGCGGGACGCACGGCCGAGCAAGGCTTCGACATCGGCTACGGGGACGTGAACGCGCTCATCGAGCAGGCCGCCGCCTCGAACCCGAAGGCACCCCGTGCGGTCTACATGATGTTCAACCGCTCGCCGTCGGTCGTGGCCGTGCCGGCTGGCTCATCGATCCGCACGCCCAAGTTCGCGGGCACGCATTTCCGGGGACATGCCACCGATGTGGCGCTGCAGACCTTTCCGGCCCTAGCCGCCAAGGTCGGGCTCGACGCGACCACCGTGCGTATCAGCAGCAGCGAAGAAGGCATGGGCGCCGTGGTGCAGGGCATGCTGAAGGGCGACACCGACGGCGCCTTCGGCTACGAGACGACCATCACCGCCGCGCTCATCACGGCGAAGATTCCAGCCGACCGCGTGCGCTTCTTCTTCTACCGCGACCTGGTGCCCGAGCTCTACGGCAGCGCGCTGATGGTCTCGACGCGGCTCATCAGCGAGCAGCCGGCACTCGTGGACGGCCTGGTGCGCGCGGTCAATCGCGGCGTGCGCGACACGATTGCCGACCCCGCGGCCGCGCTGGCGGCGTTGCGTCGGCGCGTGCCCGCCATGGTGGCGCCGGCGGAGCAGGCGCGCCTCGACCTCACGCTGGCCGGAGAGATGGGCCACCCTGAAGGTGCGCGGCTCGGCATCGGCGCCATCGACCCGCAGCGCTTCGCCGCCGGCATGCATCTGCTGTGCGAAACGAAGCGGCTCGCGAGGGTGCCGGCCGTGAGCTGACGTGTTCGACGGCAACTTTCCGGTGCCGGCCGGCGAGCGAATCACCAGTCTCGCGCCGACTCGCCAGTAGAATTCCGCCATGCCCTGCCTTCGTCTCGCCACCGGAGTGGCTCTCGGTCTGCTGCTCGCCGGCGATGCCGCGGCGCAGCGCCCCCTGCCGCAGGCCCTGGCCGATCCGCAGGTGGCCCGCGCCCTGGCGAGCATCGACGCCCACCGCGACGACACGGCGCGCTGGCTCGCCACGATCGGCGGCATCGTGTCGCCCTCGGGGCAGGAGCGCGAACGCGCCGAGGCCGTGGCCGCCCAGATGCGCCGCATCGGCCTGAGCGACGTCACCGTCGATGCCGCGCCGAACGTGACCGGCCGCATCCGCGGACGGTCGGGCAAGGCGCTGGTCTTCGTGTCCACGCTCGACGATCTCGCCACCGTAGCCGCGCACCAGCGCGCCACCACGGCGCGGCCGCGCATCGAAGGCGAGCGCGTGGTGGGGCCCGGCACCAACACCTCCACCACCACGGCGGCGCTCGTCGCTGCCGCCGAGGCGCTCGTCGCGTCGGGCCTGCAGCCCGAGCACGACCTCGTGTTTGCGGCCGTAGCGCAGGAAGAAACCGGCCTGGTCGGCATGAAGGCGCTCTACGAGCAGTGGAAGGACCGCGCGCTCGCCTTCGTGGACGTGCTCGGCGACGGCCACAGCGTGACCTACGGCGCCATCACGATTCACTGGTGGAAGGTCGTCGCCAGCGGCCCGGGCGGCCATTCGCTGAACGGCGGCGTGCCCAATGTGAACCAGGGCATCGGCCGCGCCGTGGATCGCATCCTGTCGCTGCCCCACCCTGACCGCTACAAGGCCGATCGCGTGGTGATCAACGTGGCCATGCTGCAGAGCGGCGCGGTCTACAACCACAAGCCCGAGACCGGCTGGTTCTCGCTCGACGTGCGCTCGCTCGACGGCGCGCGCGTGGAGGAGGTGGAGGCCGAGGTGAAGAGCCTGCTGGCGGGCGTGACCGCCGAGACCACCATCCGCTTCGAGCTGCAGCCGTTCCAGATCACGCCCGGCGGACAGATTCCCGGGCTGCGCGACTCGGCCCTCGTCACGACCGCCGAAGCCATTTCGCGGCACCTCGGCTACACGGCGCACGCTCGGCAACGCCGGCTCGGCGAACCTCAACGTGCCGCTGGGCCGCGGGTCGGTCGCCATCGGCATCGGCGGCGAACGCGGCGGCAGCGCGGCTTCGCCGACGAGTGGGGCGACATTCCGCAGATGCTGCGCACGGCGAAGTACAGTGGTGCTGCTCGCGGCCACGATCGGCAAGTAGCGGCGCGCACGCGTCAGAGGTGACCTGTGTCCATGCCCAGCCTTCGGTCGGTGCCCCTCGTCGCTCGCCGCCTTCGTCTGGCGACGGCGCTCGTCGCCGCGGCCCGCGCCCAGGAGCAAGTGCCGACCTGGCCGCGCGAGCCCGAGCAGCCGGCGGCGCCGAAGCCGGAACTGCCCTTCCGCGACTGGTACCTGCTGATGGGCGAGTACGAGTCGGCGCCGGCCCCCGGTCGCCCCGCCGTGCACCTCTACGTGCTGGAACGCGACGCCCGGCTGATGGTGATTGCCGACCGCGGGCCCGCGCGTGACGTGAACACGATGGCGCCGCGGCCGGCCTTCACGCGCGATGCGGCTCGGGCCGCGCCACCGCCGTCACCATCGGCGGCGTGGTGCACCGCCGCCTGCAGGTCGGGCCGGAAGGCGGCACCGGCCAGTTGCGGGTGACGCCGATCCGGCCGGTGGCCGAGGTGCTGAAGGAATCGCAGGCGCTGACGCCGCCGCTCGAAGCCGGCACGTTCCTGCCTGCCGATCTGGTCGAGCTCACCGCGCTCGACCCCACCATCACGCTCGATGTGCGCTACGCCACCACCAACAACTTCCTCGGCTCGGTGTTCTATGCCGAGGCGCGCGCGTTCCTGCAGCGGCCCGCCGCCGAGGCCGTGGTGCGCGTGCAGCGCGCGCTGGCACCGCTCGGCTACGGCACTGCTCGTGCACGACGGCTACCGCCCCTGGTACGTGACCAGGACCTTCTGGGAGACGACGCCGGCGGATCGCAAGTGGCTGGTGGCGAATCCCGCGCAGGGCTCGCGCCACAATCGCGGCGCGGCGGTGGACCTCACGCTCTACGACCTGAAGACGCGGCGCGGTCATCGAGATGCCGAGCACCTACGACGAGTCCACGCCGCGCGCCTACGCCTTCTATCCTGGCGGCACGAGCCTGCAGCGCTGGCATCGCGCGCTGCTGCGGCGGCTGATGGAAGCCGAGGGCTTCGCGGTGAATCCCGAGGAATGGTGGCACTTCGACCACCAGGACTGGCGCCGCTACGCCATCGGCAACGTGGCCTTCGAGCGCATCCAGAAGGCGCCCGCCCCCGGCGGCGCCGTCGGAGCAGACGGCGCAGGGCACGCAAGCCCGCCCTGCCGGTGCTCGCGAGCTTCGACGGACTGGGCGCCGGCTTCCACGCCGGCGACACGCCGCCCCGCAATCCCTCGGACAACAGCCTGGCCGTGGGGCCGAACCACATCATGCAGATCGTGAACTCGCAGCTCGCCGTGTTCAGCAAGGCGGGCGCGCAGTTCTCGACCACGGGCCAGCCCCTGCATGGCCCCGTGGCCACGCACACGCTCTTTGCCGGACACGGCGAGGTGTGCGGCAGCCGCACCAACGGCGATGCGGTCGCGCGCTACGACCAGCTCGCCAATCGCTGGCTGGTGGTGATGCCGATCTTCCGTCGCGCGGTGGTGCGCGCGCCCGGCGAGGTGGCGCCGGCCGGCCCGGCCCGACCTGGTGAGCCCGCGCGTCCGGGTCAGGCCTCCGATCCGGGGCCAGCGGGCCGCATGACCCCGCCGCCGCCAGCGCCGCCACCCGCCCCACCGCCGGCGTCGGGCGTCACGCCCGCGCCGGCCCCGGCCGAGGGGTCGTATGCCATCTGCTACGCCATCAGCACCAGCGCCGACCCGCTCGGCGCCTACCACCGCTACGTCTTCGAGCGGCCGCTCTTTCCCGACTACCCCCGTCCGGCCGTGTGGCCCGACGGCTACTACGTGCCCACGAGCACGGGCGACGACGTGATTCAGAAGCACGTGTGCGTGGTGGACCGCGCGCGCATGCTGCTCGGCCAGCCGGCCGCCGAGCAGTGCCTGGTCGTGGACGGCGTGAACTTCCTGAACAACGCCGACCTCGATGGCACGGTGCTGCCACCAGCCGGCGCGCCGAATCTGATGATGGCGGCCGGCGGCGCGCAGCTGCGCGGCGACCTCGACGACGACGGCATCTACGTCTGGAAGCTGCACGTGGACTGGGCGCAGCCGTCGCGCACGGCGCTCACGGGGCCGCGCAAGATCGCGGTGGCGCCCTACCGGTATCTGTGCGGCGGGCAGCTCACCACCTGCGTGCCGCAGCCGGGCGTGGACCGCCGGCTCGACGCGCAGGGCGACAAGCTCATGGCGCGGCTGGTCTATCGCAACGTCGGCGGGACGCGAGTCGATCGTGGCCGTGCACTCGGTGGACACGGCCGCCGGTGGCGGCGGCGTGCGCTGGTACGAGTTCCGGCTCGACGCCCAGGGCGATCCGCAGCTGCATCAACAGGGCACCTATGCCCCTGGCGGCGCGTATCGCTGGATGGCCAGCCCCGCCATGGATCGCCGCGGCAACATCGGCATCGGCTACTCGTTCGGCGCGGCCGACGCCTTCCCCGGCCAACGCTTCGCCGCGCGGCTCGCCGACGATCCGAAGGGCGCACTCACCTTCCACGAAAGCGTGCTGGCCGAAGGCGAGGCCGCCCAGACGAGCACGCTGCGCTGGGAGGACTACACGCAGACCGCCGTCGACCCGAGCGACGACTGCACCATCTGGTACGTCGGCGACTACCTGAAGGCGGGCGCCGCCAGCTACTCGACCCGCATCGGCGCGTTTCGCCTGCCAGGCTGCCAGGGGTGAGGCCGGCCGCTAGCTGCTCTTGCGCGCGATGCGCC
This sequence comes from uncultured Acidobacteriota bacterium, assembly GCA_963814395.1. Classification (GTDB taxonomy): domain Bacteria; phylum Acidobacteriota; class Vicinamibacteria; order Vicinamibacterales; family UBA2999; genus CADEFD01. Next base: position 100,509 of record CAWFCS010000002.1, on the reverse strand, counting down.
CGTTGACGCGAATCCAGCGCACGGCGCCGTCGGCGCCGCGGATGAACTCGTAGGGCATGCCGAGATACGCGCCGTCGAGGGCATAGGCGATATCTGGTCCGTAGAACGCGAGCCGCGCATCGGGCTGATTGGCGCCCGTGACGACGACCAGCCGATCCCCGCGCCGTCGCACCTCCACGGTGCCCACGGGCGGACGCGCGTAGCAGGCCCTCGTACTCCTCGAGGGCGGGCTGCACGGCCTTGGGCTGCGCGTGGAAGGTCATGGCTTCGTTGACGCCGCGATGGCCGATGGCCTGCCCCGAGGCGAGCGACACGCCGGCATAGCGCCGCAGGATCGCGTGCTCCACGTCCTGCACCAGCCGCCAGCCGTCCTGGTGATTGGTGAGCACCGTGAAGGCCAGGTTGCGCGACGGCACGAGCTGCAGCAGCAGGCAATGGCCGTTCAGTGTGCCGCCATGCGCCATCGTGCCCACGCCGCCCACCGTACGCAGGTGCCAGCCGATGCCCATCTCGTCGGTGGTGCCGTGTTTGCGGACCTGCGCCGTCTGCATCAGGTCGAGCGTGGCGCGCGACACGTAGGGCGCGCCGCTCGGCGCGCGGCCATCGCCCAGGTGCACGCGGGCGTAGCTGCATCAGATCCGCCACGGACGTGATCACGCCGCCGGCCGTGGTGCTCGAGGTGGTCTGGAACGGGCGGATCACCTCGGCCTTGCCGTCGCGGTCGCGGTGGCCGAGCGACTGCCGGTAGGTGATGGCGTCGGTGAGCCGCGTGAACGTGCGCGTGAGCCCGAGCGGCGCGAACACCAGCTCGCGCAGCGCGTCGTGAATCGAGCGCCCGGTCACCACTTCCAACAGTCGTCCGGTGAGTGCGAAGCCGGCGTTGTTGTAGCTCCACGCTTCGCCCGGCCGGGCCAGTTGCGGCAACGTGGGCATGATCGACGAGGCGAAGTGGGCCAGCGCCTCGGCGCCGCGGTCCTCGGTGGTGAGCTGCCCTTCCCACCCAGGCGTGTGCGTGAGGCAGTGCCACAGCGACACCGTGCGGCTGGCCTCGTCGTCGAGCACGCGGAAGCCAGGCAGGTAGCTGCGCACTGGCGCGCGCAGGTCGACCCGACCGTGGTGCACCAGCTTCATCACGGCGGTGGCCGTCATGGTCTTCGAGATGGATGCGATGGTGAAGAGCGTGTCTTCGGTGATCGGCTGCGGATCGTCGAGGCTGGTGACCCCGAACCCGCGCACCTGCACCTGGCCGTCGGCGAAGAGCCCTAGACCCACCCCCGGCACGCGGTACTCGGCCATCTTCGCCGTGACGAGTGCGACGATCTCGTCGAGGCGGGCGTCGGCGGGGGCGGGGGCAGCCTGTGCCGACACCCGCGCGGACGCCAGGGCGGCGGGCGGTCGAGACCTGGAGGAAATCGCGTCGACGCATGCGGGACAGTCTACGATGTCGACGGGCGCGATACGACGCCCGGGAGGCGTCGATGCGAACGGGACATGTCTACTGGGCGGCACTGGTCACGGCCCTGCTGGTGCCGATGGTGGTGGCCATGGCCGCTGCCGCGCAGAGCCCGCCGGCCGTCGGACGACGCCGCCATCCGCGCGGCGCGGGCGCAATCGAATCAGGCCATCGCCGCCCACGATGTGGCCGGCATCGCGCGCCACTGGATGCCCGACGTGCAATCGTCACCTCCACGAGCGCGCAGGGCTCCGGTCGCGACGTGAACGGCCAGCGCATGGCCGATCAGTTCGCGCGCCGCCCCGACACGGTCTACGTGCGCGACGCCGCCGACGTGGACGTGTTTGCGGCCTGGAACGTGGCGTCGGAGCGCGGCGAGTGGACGGGCCGGTGGACCGAGCCCGACGGCGTGGTGCAGGTGCGCGGCACCTACCTGGCACAGTGGCGCAAGGTGAACGGCACATGGCTGATCCAGGCCGAGGTCTTCGTGCCCACCGCCTGCACCGGCTCGAAGTACTGCGCCGCCCACCCGTAGGCGACCGGCCCACGCAACCTGCTACCGCCCGGGTTTCAGGCCGGGCCGCATGTGGACGCGCCTCGTCCCGCCCAGGATCAGGGACCCCAGCGCGGCGCTCTCGCACCGCCATTGGCAGCGGATCGTCGCTCGATTGCCGGCTCGACTTCCACCACGGGCTGATACGATTCGCGGATGCGCAGCATTCAGCGGTTCGCGTGTGTAGCGTCAGCAGTGGCATGCGCGGTGGCCCTTCACGCCGCCGACACACTCGACATCTACTTCATCGACGTGGAGGGAGGCCAGTCGACGCTCATCGCGACACCGGCCGGCGAGTCGCTGCTCATCGACACCGGATACGCTGGCAACGAGGCGCGCGACTCACATCGGATCATGGCCGCGGTGCGCGACGCAGGGCTGACGCAGATCGACTACCTGCTCACCACCCACTTTCATCCCGATCACGACGGCGGCGTGATCGAACTCGCGAAGCAGATCCCGATTCGCACGTTCATCGATCACGGCGGGTTCGATCCGTCCGCGGTCGCGGCCACGTCCGCGGCGGCGATCACTGCCTATGAGGCGTATGTGGCGGTGCGCGCCACGGGCAGGCACATCGGCGCACAACCCCACGACCGACTGCCGCTGAAGGGCCTCGACGTGACGTTTGTCGCCTCGGCGAGGGCCACCATCGCCAGGCCGGTCGCTGGGACCGGCGCCGCGAATGCGGCGTGCCCACCGACGCCGCCAGACCCTGGCGAGCCGCTCGAGAATCCCCGTTCGACGGGCTTCCACCTCCGCTTCGGCGATTTCCGATTCATCGACCTCGGCGACCTGTCTGGCCCGCCTCTCCACGCACTGGTCTGTCCGGCAAACCTGCTGGGGCCGATCGATGCGTACCTCGTGCCGCATCACGGCGGCAACGACGTGTCACATCCATCGCTGGTCGCGGCGCTGACGCCGCGCATCGCGATCGTCAACAACGGCCGCATCAAGGGGGGCAGGCGCGGACCTTCGACATGCTGCACGGGTCGAAGGGCCTCGAGGACGTGTGGCAGCTGCACCGCTCGGAGAACGAGGGCGTGCGGAACTTCCCCGACTCTCGCATCGCCAATCTCGACGAGACGACCGGTCACTGGCTGAAGCTGAGCGCCGGCACGAACGGCTCGTTCAGCGTGACCAACGCGCGGACGGGAGAACGCAAGGCGTACGCCCGACGGTGAGCCGGACAGGGGGCTAGCCCTACCATCGAAGGGAGGGCGTGCCGGGTTCTTGGAATGCGGCCGGACGGCTACCGTGACGTATCGCGCTCACTCAACGGCGTGATAGAAACGGAAGGCCTTGTCATGAACTCGTTCACGTCGTCCACCGCGGCTGCGACTCCAACTTCAGTCCCCCCCGTAGCCGGCTCGATGTTCAGCGGCGGCGTGGTGTCGTCCACATGGTTCGCGTTCATTCATCTCCTGCTGAACCTGCCGCTCGGCATCCTCTACTTCACCGTCCTCGCCGTCGGCGCCTCCCTGGGCATCGGGCTGCTCGTTACGCTCCTTGGCATCCCGATCCTCATCGGCACCGGGTGGATGGTGCGCACGCTGGGCAACATCGAACGCGCGCGCATGAACGGATTCCTCGGCACGACCCTCCGCAGCCCGTATCGAGAGGCCGCTCCAGAGTCGGGCTGGATCGCGCGGTTGTCGGCGATCGGCACAGACCCGGCGGTGTGGCGCGACTTTCTGTTCCTGATGTTGCGCACGCCGATGGGCATGGTCACGTTCACGGCCAGCATCGCGATGTGGTCCATCGCAGGTGGCTTGCTCGCGTCGCCGGTCATGTACTGGCTCGGGCTGTTCCGCCTGCAGGTTGGTTCGTGGGCCTTCGCTGGACCCATCGCGGTGATTCTCGCCACGCTCGGCGGTGTCGTGATGACGTGCGTGGCCTACGGTGTAACCCAGGGACTGGCGCGACTCGAACGCGTGCTGGGCGTCGCGCTCCTCGATGCGTCGCCGGAGGCATTGAAGCGCCGGGTGGCCGACATTGCCAACAGCCGTACGCGGTCGATGAGCGCGGCCGATCAGGATCGGCGCCGGCTGGAGCGCGACCTCCACGATGGCGCGCAGCAGCGGATGGTGTCGCTGGCGATGACGCTGGGACTCGCCCAACAGAAACTGGCGACCAACCCCGAGGAGGGCGCGCGACTGGTGGCCGAGGCTCACGACGAGGCCAAGCGTGCACTGCAGGATCTGCGGGACCTTGCGCGCGGCCTGCACCCGGCCGTGCTGACCGATCACGGCCTCGAGGCCGCATTGCCTGCGCTGGCGGCGCGTTGCCCGATCTCGACGCGTGTTGATGTCGCAGTGACACCGCGGCCGGCGCCGGCGATCGAATCGGCCGCCTACTTCGTGGTGGCCGAAGCGCTGACGAACGTCGCGCGCCATTCAGGGGCGACGAACGTCCAGGTGACGGCACGCCGCGACAACGACCTGTTGACGATCGAAGTGCACGATGACGGTAAGGGTGGCGCGCAGGTCGCACCCGGCGGGGGACTGGCCGGACTGACCGATCGCGTCGAGGCCCTGAACGGGCGCCTGACGGTGACGAGTCCCGATGGCGGCCCGACGATCGTGTACGTGGAGATCCCGTGCGGGTAGTGATCGCCGATGATTCCGTGTTGCTGCGAGCAGGCCTCGAGCGCCTGCTCGTGGACGCGGGATGGCAGATTGCGGCGTCGGTGGGCGACGCGCCTGCCGTGATGGCGGCTGTGACCCAGCACCGACCTGACGTCGCGATCGTGGACGTACGAATGCCGCCTGGGTTTTCCGATGAGGGCCTGCGCGCAGCGGTGGAACTGCGTCGCCTCTTTCCCGATCTCGGAGTGCTGGTCCTCTCGCAATACGTGGAGGAGCCCGCCGCGCAGGAGTTGCTCGCGATGGGCGCGCGCGGCGTCGGCTATCTGTTGAAGGATCGCGTCGCCGACATCTCAGAGTTCATCGACGCGGTGGCTCGCGTCGCTCACGGCGGCACGGCGCTCGACCCCGAAGTGATCGCCCAGGTCATGGCCCGTCGCCGGCGGGCGGATCCCCTTGCGCCGCTCACACCCCGGGAGCGCGACGTACTCGCCTTGATGGCGGAAGGGCGCAGCAACGCCGCCATCGCAGACCGCCTGGCCGTCGGCGAAGGCGCCGTCGAAAAACACGTCAGCCACATCTTCTCGAAACTCGCCCTCGAGCTTGACGACTCGGATCATCGCCGCGTGCTCGCCGTCCTTGCGTTCCTGAAGGCGTAGTGGACGCTTTTCTGAGGCCGGGTCTTTAGACCCGACGGCGACAATAGCTGGCTGTCGCTGAGCAGGTTCGCTACTGCCCGGGTTTCAGGCCGGGCCGCTCCACGAGCTCGATGCGCGCGCCGGCCGGACCCGCCACATAGGCGAAGTTGATCGACGGCCCGTTGGGCAGCGCCAGGGGCCGTGGCTCGCTCGTCTTCTGCACGCCCTTGGCCACGAGCTCGGTGATAGTGTCGGCGAGCGGCCTGGTGGACCGCCAGCCGATGTGATCGATGGCGTGCCCGATGCTGGGCTCGGCCTCGCCCTTGGTCACGAGGATCCACATGTCGCTGAACCCAACGGCGCGGTAGCGTACGGCGTCGATGCGGCCCTTGAGCTTCGTGCGCTCGCCGCCGAAGTTGCCGAGCAGCCAGGCAAACGCCTGGTCCGGGTCGGGACTGCGCAGGTGCATGTGGTGCAATCCGAGCAGCTCGGGATCCTGCACCACTTCGATGCGTGTGCCCCACGGGTCTTCCACGAAGGCCAGCTTGAACAGACCCTCCACCTCGCGCAGCGGCGTGGTCACCTTCACGCCGGCCGCCTCGAGCTTCGTGAGCGTCGCCGCGAGATCCGGCACGGAGAAGCCCACGTGGTCCACGGCGCTGCCCGCACTGGGCTTGGCGGTGGCGCTTCTCAGGAACATGAAGCGGGTGCTGCCGAACATCAGCCGATCGGGCGCTTCGGTGATGCGCGTGCCGCCGAAGTTGGCCTCGTACCAGTTGGCCGCCGCCTTCGGATCGGGCACGTTCAGGTGGATGTGGTCGTAGGGCAGCGTCGGCACGGGTGCCTGAGCCACACTCGTGATGCCCGTGACGCTGGCCAGCGTGATGGCCGCCGCCACGCCCATGAATGATCGACGCATGATGTGCTCCACCTAGCCGCTTGGTCTGGTTGCTGATCTGCAGATCCCAGCCGTCGGGATCCAGCACGTGGTAGCTCTTGAAGTCGGCGCCCACCATGTCGGGCCGCGGGTTGAGACCGCGCTTCTCGAGTTCGGCCTTCACGCCGTCGGTGTCCCACGGCGTGATGCCGTACGAGATGTGGTTGATCACGCCGGTGATGCGGCGGACGCGGGGGCTGCCATGCCGCCGCCGCGGGCGCCGCGGCAGGCCTGCCGACGCCGGCGGCACCGTCGGGACGGCGCGGGTTGCGGATGATGATCTCGCCGACGTTGCCGATCCTGAGCGTGGCCTGGTTGGTGCCGTTGTCGTTGGCGATCTCCCAGCCCATCAGGTTCGCGTACCAGGCGGCGCTCTTCTTGTAGTCGCTCACCGAGTACGAGATGTGATCGAGGTGCACGGTCTTCCACGGCGCCTTCGCCGGCGCGCACTCTGCGCGGCCGCGGCCGCGGGGAGGCCAGGGAGGCCACCATCGCCAGGTGCTTGATGAGCTGACGGCGGTTCATCTTGCCGTGCTCGAAGTCGTTCAGCAGCGTCTCGATTGTCTGTTCCATGGCGGTGCCCCTCCGGACGCGTGGATTCTACCGCCAGCGCCGGCCCGGGCTGGCGGTAATCTGAACAGCGTGCCCACCTTCGTGCAGACAGCTCGTCGTGCAGGCGCCCCGGTAGCGCCGGTGTTCGCGTTCCACGAGCGCGACGACGCCCTGCCCCGCCTGAGTCCGCCGTTTCCGCCGATGCGCGTGGTGAGCCGCGCGGGCGGCATCCGCACTGGCGCGCGCGTGGACCTGCGCATCGGCCGGTGCGATGGCTGGCGCTGCACACCGACTACCGCGTGAACGAGCTCTTCGTCGACGAGCAGATCGCCGGCCCGTTTGCCTCGTGGGTGCATCGCCACGAGTTCGAGGCGCTCGGTCCGCACACCACCCGCCTCACCGACCGCGTGACGTTCCAGTTGCCGGGCGGCCCGCTCGTGAACGCGCTCTTCGGCCGGCTGGTGGCATGGAGCCTGATCCCGATGTTCCGCTTCCGCCACCGCGCCACCGCGCAGGCCTGCGAGAGTCGCCGCGGCATGACGCGCTACAATGCCGCGCGTTCGCACCACCGCCGGAGGATCCTCATGCGCCAGTGTCTGCAGGCCGTGCTCCTCATCGCTCTCGCGCTCGCCGCGCTGCCGTCGACCGCGCATGCGCAGGCGGCGCCGCGCAACGACCTGCCGCAGCCCTATCGCACCACGCGCGACTGGGGCCAGCTGCCCCCGGGCGTGAAGTGGGCGGCGGTGACGGCCATCGAGCCGGCGCCCGACGGCACGATCTTCGTGGTGCATCGCTGCGTGGACAACTCGTGCGAGGGCCGCACCGAGCCGCCCATCCTGGTGTTCGACAAGACCGGGCAAGCTGCTGCGCAGCTTCGGCCAGGGGCTGTTCAACTTCCCGCACGGCGGCACGGTCGATCGCGACGGCAATCTCTGGATGACCGACGCGCGCGGCGGCAACGGCATCGGCCACCAGGCCATCAAGCTGAGTCCGCGATGGCCAGGTGCTGATGACGCTGGGCACGAAGGGCGTGAGCGGATCGGGCCCGACGCACTTCGATCAGCCCACCGACGTCGTGGTCGCGCCCGAACGGCGACCTCTTCGTGACCGACAGCCACCGCGACGGGCAAGAACAACCGCGTGGTGCACTTCACGAAGGACGGGAAGTACCTCAAGCGAGTGGGGCACGAAGGGCGCCGGCCCCGGCGAGTTCAGCGAGCCGCACACGATGGCCATGGATTCGCGCGGACGGCTGTTCGTGGGCGACCGCGAGAACAACCGCATCCAGATCTTCGACCAGGACGGGCACGTTCCTCGAGGAGTGGCGGCAGTTCGGCCGGCCGAGCGGCATCGTGATCACCACGGACGACACGATCTACGTGGCCGATTCGGAATCCGGCGGACGCGACACCGGCGCGCACGAGCTGCCCGGCATCAAGAAGGGCATCCGCATCGGCAGCGCCAAGGACGGCGCGGTCACCGCGTTCATCGAAGACCTGGAGCCACTGGCCGTGGAACACGCCGGCGCCGAAGGCGTGGGCGTGGATGCCGACGGCAACGTCTACGGCGGCGTGGTGCGCCGGCAGATGCTCGAGCGCCACGTGCGAAGAAGTAGCGCTGCCGCCTTGGCGCGAATAGGCGCGGCCCGCCGCAGCCCGCTGGGAGAGCGCGATGACCGACGACCACGAGAGCGTGGAGCGCTTGAACGCCGTGGCGTGTTGACCCGCCGCGAGATCGAGGCGCGCATCCTGGCGCCGGTCGTGGCCGCGCTCGGCGAGCGCTTCGGCCGCGACGAGGTGGTGGCGATCGTGCGCGAGGTGATTGCCGGCATCGCGCGCGATCAGGGCCGCGCCATGGCCGAGGGCCGCGGCGACGCGTCCCTCGGCAGCTTCGCCCAGACGCTCGGCCCGTGGACGAAGGACGACGCGCTGCGCCTGCGCGTGGTGCACGAGGCGCCCGCGCAGTTCGACTTCGACGTGACCCGTTGCCGCTACGCCGAGATGTATCGCGCGCTCGGCATCCAGGAGCTGGGCGAGGTGCTGTCGTGCCAGCGCGACGCCGCGCTCATCGAGGGGTTCAACCCGGACGTGACGCTGACCCGCACGCAGACGATCATGCAGGGCGCCGCGTGTTGTGACTTCAGGTATCGGACGCCGACGACCGACCCACCCGATTGATCGTCGCCCGCCGCACCTGCAGGCCCACGCCGAGGCCGATGAGGGCGGCCAGAATCACGGCCACGGCCGGGCCGTACCACCGCCACGCCACCCCGGCACCGACCACGCCGCCGGCGGCCAGCGCCAGCACCAGCGTGAGCACGAAGCGCGCGCGTGGCGAGGTCATGAGCCTACGTGTCCGCCAGCGACAGCTTCATGCCCACGTGTGTGGCCTGGAACCCGAGGCGCTCATAGAAGCGGATCGCGTCGACGCGCGTCACGTCGCTCGTGAGCTGCACCAGGCCGCACCCGGCCATGCGGGCCAGCGCAATTGCTTCGGTCACCAGCTGCGCGCCGATCCCGGCGCCCCGGTGCCTCGCGCTGACGCGTACGCTCTCGAGCTGCGCCCGCCGCGTCCCCATGCGGCTCAGGCCCGGGGTGATCGTGAGCTGCAGGCAGCCGACCACGTCGTCGCCGCGCACGGCCACAAGGAGGGTATTCCCCGCTTGGGCGGTCATCTCGTCGAACGCCTGCAGGTAGACCTTCGCCACTGGTTCCTCCACACGCTCGCGCAGGGCGCCGAGCACGTCGTCGGCCAGGAGGCGCACGACCGCGGCCACGTCGTCGCGAACGGCTGGACGGACGGTCACGGGTGCGGGTCGGGGGCGGAGAACGATGGCGACATGGCCTTCACCGCGTAATGTAAGCCATCCACGCGCAGGCGACCAGCGCGCCGAAGATGCCCGGCACCGCCAGAGCGCGGCGTGGGGCCAGGAGCCGGTCCTGCTCGGCCAGCGCTGCGTGGGGTACGCCACGCACGAATGACGCGTAGGCCGCGTAGGCCATGGCCACACCAGCGATGACGTCCACGACGTAGTGCTGCTTGGTGAAGAGCGTGGACCACGAGATGACGACGGCCCACAGCAGCGCCGTCAGCCCAAGGCCGCGGTGCACGTGATAGGCCACGAGCGCGGCCAGCCACGAGTAGGCGACGTGGAGCGACGGGAAGCAGTTGTAGGGCGGGTCGCTGTCGTAGACCGCCCTCAGGGCCCACGCGACGAAGCCGTCGCCTGGCACACGACTCGGCCGCGGCGCCGCCGTCGGATAGAGCAGGAAGCCCGCGTAGGCGATGGTCACGATGGCCAGGTAGGCCAGCACCACGCGACGACGCAGGGGCACGCCGCGCACGACGAAGACCGGCAGGAACGAGAACACCCACTGCGACGCGTAGGCCAGGACCCATGCCGGCTGGAGCGGCACGGCACGGTCGAGCGCCAGCTCGGGCACGAACAACGCCCGGCCGGGGGTCCCTGCGGCAATGGCCATGTAGAGGGGCACGAGCGCGGCAAGAGCGAGCACCGGACCCGCATTCGGGTACGGTCGGTTCAGGTGCTGCGTCCACGAGCGCGGTGCTGAACGGCCCGCCTGTGACGCGGGCAGCCGCGCATAGGCGGCGCCAGCCGGGACGAGGCCCATGAGCACGGCCACCGGCCACACCAGCCACGAGTGGCTGCTCAGCGCGGTGAGCAGCGATGCCGCGAGCGCCACTTCGAGGGCCAGCGCCCAGAGCAGGGCGCGAACGCGAATGGCGGGCGGCGCCATCCCCATGGCTCTAGCTCGGCGTGCGGTCCATCTGCTGCAGCGCCGTCACGCCGCTGCGCATGCCCAGCAGCCAGATCGCGATGCTCATCACCGCCGCGGTGCCGAACGACGCCGACCATCATCCACTGCTGCGGGCTCGGTCAGCGGGCGGTTGCGGGTCTGCGCGAACAGATACACCGACGACGGCCAGCCGAGCAGCACGATCATCACCAGGATGAACAGCACGGCCAGGATCATGAACGCCACGCCGCCGTACGAGCCGGCCACCTGGCTGGGGTTGTCGGCGGCAAATCGCGGATAGCGCGCGCCCAGGCCGGCGGCCAGCCCGACCAGCGCGAACGCCATGAACACCACGGCCACCGCCGCCACCCGCTTCAGGAACGGATCGATGCCCAGCAACTCGTTGCCGACGATCGTCAGGCACTCGGTCAGCACGCAGCACCGGCACCAGCCCGGTCCAGAACTTCGACCACAGGAAGTCCTGCAGCGAGATCGGCGCCGTGCGGATGATCCAGAACGCCGCGCCTTCGGCCGACACCGCCGGAAACACGAAGCGCACCGCCACCGTCGCCATCACGAAGCCGGCCATGCCCAGGTTGAGGAACGCGTAGACGTTCTTGATCACGCCGCTCATGTACGGGATCCGGTCGAGGTCGAGCACGCGGAAGTTGTAGAGATAGACCAGCACCAGCGCGAGCAGCAGCAGCAGCTGCGACCACTGGCTCACGTCGCGCAGGAACACCTTCAGGTCCTTGACGAGCAGCTGCCGGCGCACCGGCGACAGCGGCAGCAGCCGGGCGACGCCGTCGAGCACGCGCCACTCGGCGAACGCGCGCCTTGCGCGCCTCCTGCGACTTGCTGAAGCCGGCGAAGTGCCAGCGCTCGAAGGCCGCGGCCAGGCCGATGACCACCGCCGCCGCGGTGGTCCACAGCGCGGCCACGTGCAGCCAGTCGCTGCCGCCCTGCAGCCCGCAAACAGCGCCTCGCCCGCCCAGAACGACGGCAGCAGCGGCGTGACCGGCGACTGCAGCGTGGCGAAGAAGTCGGTCACGTCGGGCATCGACTCCACGCGCAGCAGCCGCTCGGGCTGGATGAAGCGCAGCAGGATCACGAGGCTCGTCGCGAACACGAGGCCCATCAGCATCAGGATGTCGCGGGCGCGCCGGGCCGGAAACACGTTCACCAGCAGCAGCGTGACCGCCGCGCCGAGGCCCACCGGAATCACCACGAACGGCACGACCGTCAGCGTGGCCACGGCGCACGAACGACCACGGCGCGCACTTGGCGATGCCCACGCCGGCGAGCACCGGCACCAGGAACACCACCACCATCCAGCCGGCCTGCGCCAGCGTGCGCGCGAAGCGCGCCATGAACACGCGCCGCGCCGCCACCGGCGCCGCGAGCATCAGCCGCAGGTCGTCGGACAGGAAGAACGTCGACAGCGACGTCACGACGCCGCTGAAGGCCAGGAACGAGAGGAACGTCAGGAACAGCCACGACAGGCCGATGCGAATCAGGTAGTCGCCGAGCTCGGCGTACTGGGCGGCCTGCCAGGTGACCCAGAACGCGCCGGCGAAGAGCGCCGCCATCACCGCCGAGGCCGATGCCGCCGAACACGAGCGCCGCGCAGGAAGTCGCCCCGCTCGCGCCGCCGCGCGCGGTTGCGCGACGCCCACAGCGCCGGCAGCAGCAGGTACGGAAACGGCCGGGCGATCCCGGCGTAGTGTGGCATCGGCATCCCTGGGCCTGGCAGCGTGCCCGCCCAGCCCCAGCCCCAAGCCCCCAGCCCCTGACAGGTCGTTGGACACTTAGATGATCTCGTCGATCTCCTGCAGGCCGCTGCCGCCGGTGAGCTTCAGGAACACGGGCGTCAGCTCGTCGTCGCCGGCGTCGCCCATGGCCCGCAGCTCGTCCACCGTGCCGTGCGCGATGATCTTGCCCTTGAGGATGATGCTGATCGACGTCGCACATCTCCTGCGCCACTTCCAGCGTGTGCGTGCTCATCAGGATGGCGACGCCGCGCTCGCTCATCCGGCGGAACACGTCCTTGATCAGCCGCGCGCCGCGCGGGTCGAGGCCGACCATCGGCTCGTCCACCAGCACCGCCTTCGGCCGGTGCAGGAACGCCGCGCTCATCACCAGCCGCTGCTTCATGCCGTGCGAGAAGCTCTCGACCAGCTCGTGCTGCCACCGCGCCAGCTCGAAGATCTCGAGCATCTCGCTGATGCGCGTGTCGATGGCCGCGTCGTCCATGCCGTAGAGCCCGCCGTGAAAGCGCAGGAACTCGCCGGCGGTCAGCTTCTCGTAGATGAACGGCCGGTCGGGAATGAAGCCGAGCGCCGCCTTCGCGGCCTCGGGCTCGCGTCGCCAGGTCGTGGCCGTTGACGAGGATGCGGCCGGCCGTGGGCTTGAGCAGCCCGGCGATCATGCGGATGGTGGTGGTCTTGCCGGCGCCGTTCGGCCCGAGGAAGCCGTGAATCTGGCCGGGCTGGACGTCGAGCGACACGCCGTCGACCGCGGTGAACTCGCCGTACCGCTTGCGAGGTCGTGGACGGCAATCATCGGGTGCCTCGGCACGCGCAGCGGCCCAGCAGCCGCACGGCCTGCGCGGCGTGGGCAGGGCGAGCGACAGCGGCCGCGCGTCGGCGGCGTCGGCCAGTGCTCGCGGCCGACGAGGACGCGGCGACGGTGCTTGGGCGCCAGCTCGACTTCGAGCACGGTCATCTTCAGCCGGCCGATGAGCGGCAGGATGGCGGTCTGCTTGTCGAGCCCGCCGCGCAGCAGCCGCAGGTGCGTGGCGTCGGCCGGAAACTGGTTGAACGTGGGATCGACCGGCAGCCAGTAGCCGCGGCCGGCCCTCGTCGATGTACACCTCGGGCCAGGCGTGGTAGTAGAACGCGCCGCGCACGAAGACCAGCCCGACGTCGATGCGCGCGGGAATGCCGAGCGCGCGCGCCAGCGCCACGTACAGCGCCGTGTGCTCGTTGCAGTCGCCGACCTTCGTGCGCAGCACCTCGCGCGCCGACGGCAGGCTGACGGTGGGCTTCTTCTCGAGCAGCGCGTTGACTTCGCGCATGAGCCGCTCGGCCCGCGCGCGCGTGCCGGACGATGCCCGTCGACCATGCGCTCGGCCTCGGCGACGATCTCCGGCTCGTCGCTCTCGATGAACGGCTCGGGCACGCAGATAGCGCGGCCAGCGGTCCGCATCGGCCGGCCCGGCCGTGAGCGCGCGTCGGGTCGCGCGATGTCGAGCACGTCGCCCGTCGAAGCGTCTGCGTGCTGCTGGCCAGCTCGAACGCCGACAGGTCGACGCCCGTCGACTCGCACCTGCAGCCGCGCGACGTCGCGCGGCTCGTCGATCGCGCGTGCGCATGCGCGGGCACCACGGCGGCGGCCTGCGAGCATGTCCGCCTGCACGCGGCTCGACACGGCCAGCGCCTGGCCTGCTCCTGGCGTCTCGCGCACCGTGATCAGGCCCATCGGGCTCTCCTCGCGGACGATCTCGCCGGTGTCGGTGATCCACGACGTCGTCGCGAGGCCCGAGAACGCCATCTCCACCCGGAACGCCGGAATCGGCCGTCCGCCCGCCACGCACGACCTCGCGGCTGCCGACCTCGACGGACGACCGGGGCGTTGCTCAGCGTCGCGGGGTCGAACACCATCAACTGTGTGGCGCGCGCCGGCCACGAGGCCGTCGCTGGCCAGCCGGCGCGCCAGGCTCAGCATCAGCGCCGGCGGCTCGTCGCAGGTGCGCGTCTCGGTGCGCGTGCCGCCGGCCGTCGTGATCTGCAGCGTGAGGCGCAGGCCGTCGAGCCGTGCCCGGACCGTGCAGCGGGCCGGTGCCGGGATCGAGCGAGAAGTCGAACGACTGCAGCGCGAACGCCCGGTCCACGCGCGCCGTCGGTCTTGATCACGGCCGGCGTCGTCGCGCCGAGCAGCGACATCTGCAGGCGGCCGTCTTCCTGCAGCTCGAACCCGTCGTCGGCGGGCACGACCTGGCTGACGGTGAAGCCGACCTTCTCGCCGCGGTAGTAGACGCCGCGCCACTGCGCGGCCGTGCCATAGCGCGCGAGGTCGGTGGCCAGATTGGCGGCGGACGCCTGCAGGTAGGCGCGCTGCACCAGCAGGCCCATGCACGCCACCCACGCCACCAGCACGGAAGGACAGCGGCCGAGTGACACGTCGGGACACGGCGCTCCGAAAACGCGCGAGCGAACGGCCTTCACATCCTGTCCTATCGGTCGGAGCGTCGACCCGCGAGAGATCGGCTGCGGCGTGAATTCGGAGGCGACGTGAAGGGGAGGGTGCCCCGTGGCCGATTGCTCCATCAGGGATGCTCCCGTCGACGAGCGGGCGCCGGCGACCAGCGAGTGAAGCAGCGACTACTTCCATTTCCGAGAGCCCCGGGCTCGACGCCGGTGCGAACACCCATGCGCCGAAGCGGGCAGCGAGCGCTGCCGCCGGGCGCGCCGCCCACGCGCGGCGGCGCCCAGCCGGAGGCGCGTCCCGCCGCAGGCCACGCCGGTGGTCGTCGCGACGGCCGATCCGTCGTTGTCGCGCATGCTCACCTTCGCGCTCGATCAGGCGCGACTGGCCCACGAGTCCTTCAGTTCCGGGACGGCGGTACTGGAGGCGCTGTTGGCGATGCGCGTCGGCCGGCGTCCCCCGATCGTCGTGCTCGACGTGGACCTGCCCGGCGTGGACGGTCACGCGATTCTCGAACGCCTGGGCGTGGAGCGCCCGGACACATTCCTGGTCGTGGTGCTCTCCTCGCACGCGGACGAGTCGGTGCAAGTGCGCTCCCTGCTTGCCGGCGCACTGGACCACCTGGCCAAGCCGTTCAACGTGCGCGTCCTCATGGCGAAGCTTCAACGGTGGACGGCGATCTCGGCACATTGGGAGGCGGCGGCCTAGGCACCATGTTGACCTTGCACGGACTCTGGTGGGCACTCGCCTTCGAGGGCGTGTTGATCGGCTCGTGCCTCGTCGGACTGGCCTGCTTACGCGTGATGCTCGCGGCTCGCGCCGAGCGCGTCGAGCACGGCGTGCGCGCGATCGAGCCGATCCTCCACCACTGGCTGGTGCAGACGCCGACGTGTCCGCCGTCGTGCACCTCCTGCACGCCATGGCTCCCACGGTGGCGTTCCGCAGCCTGGCGCGCCTGGCCACGCCGTACCTGACGCTCGAACGCCAGCAAATCCTCGCGCCCCTGCTGCGCCAGGAAGCCTGGGTGCGAACGATCCTCGAACGTGGCACCTCGTCGCTCTGGTGGCGTCGATTCGACGCGGCACGCCTCCTGTCGATCGTCGGAGGGACAGACGACGCCCCGCTCGTGCAGGCGCTGCTGAACGATCGGCATCCGGCCGTGCGCCTGGTGGCCATCGATGCCGCGGCCCGCCTCGGCGGGCGCCTCGTGGAGCACGAACTGGACGGACTACCCGCACGGCAGGACGCCGTGCAGGCCTACCAGCTCGCCGCCATGGCGCGTCACAGTCAGGTCGTGGCCCAGGCGCTGCTCCCGCGGTTGTCGGCCGAGGCGCCAACGCCGGCGCTCAACGCGTGGGTCGACGCGGCCGGTGCGCTGGCCAGCCCCGTGGCGCTGAGGCGCGTGCGGGAACTGGCGACGCACCCCCAGCCCGAGGTGCGGGTGCACGTGGCGCGCGCGCTCCGTCGTCACGCCGAACCCGAGACCGTGTCGGTGCTGCTGACGTTGCTCGTCGACGACGACTGGCGCGTCCGTGCGCAGGCGGCTCGTGCCCTGGGGGCGCTCAGAGCAGGCGAGGCCACGACGGCGCTGGCCGCGAGCGTGCGCGACTCGTCGTGGTGGGTCCGCTACCGGTCGGCGCTGGCGCTCGCGCAGATTGGCGGCCCCGCCCGCCGGCTGTTGCTCGAGGTCGCTGCGGGCGAAGACCCACTGGCGCGCGACATGTCCATCCTGGTGGCCGGCCTGTCGTCGGCGGCCGTCGTCGAGATGTCCGAGGTCTAGCGGCGAGCGGCGCCCGTCATTGTCATGGCTCGTGGGAGCATGCAGACGGCCGATCTCGCCATCCTCTGGTACATGCTCCTGGTGAATTCGTTCTTCGCGCTGCTCTTGCTGTTGGCGGGGCCGCAACTCTTCGCGCATTGGCGATTCGGCAGCGAGGACGTCCTGTCGCGGAGCCTGACCTCGTCGGCCGTTCCGCGCGTGAGCATTCTCGTCCCCGCGCACAACGAGGCGGTGTCGATCGTCGCCAGCCTCCAATCGCTGCTCACGCTGCAATACCCCTACTTCGAAGTGGTCCTCGTGAACGACGGCTCCACCGACGACACGTTGCAGCGCCTGAAAGACGCCTACGATCTCTACGAGGTCCCCCCCGCCGTGATGCGTCGCTTGCGCACCCAGCGCGTCCGCGCCTACTACCGCTCCCGCACGTGGTCCAAACTCCTGGTCGTCGACAAGATCAACGGCGGCAAGGCCGACTCACTCAACGTGGGCCTGGACGCGGCGCGGTTCCCGTTCGTGCTCGCGTGCGACGCCGACACCCTCATCGAACCCGACGCGCTCCTGCGGCTGGCGCGCCCGTTTCTGTTCGACCAGAAGATCGCGGCCGTGGGCGGCACGATTCGGGTCGTGAACTCGTGCCGCGTGGAGGACGGGCGAGTCGTCGAGGCGCGCGTCGACTCGCGATGGCTGGCGGGCATCCAGACGGTGGAGTATCTGCGCGCGTTCCTGTTCGGCCGCCTGGGCTGGAACATGCTGGGCGGCAACCTGATCGTGTCGGGCGCGTTCGGCCTGTTCCGGCGTGACTACCTGACGGAGATTCTCGGCTACGCTACGAGCACCGTCACCGAAGACTTCGAACTCATCGTCCGGCTCCAGCGATTTCTGCGCGAGCGTGCGATCCCAGCCAAGGTGGTGTTCATTCCGGACCCGGTGGCCTGGACGGAGGTCCCCACGTCCATCGCGGTGCTCGGCCGGCAGCGCGAGCGATGGCACCGCGGCCTCATCGCCACGCTGGTGTCGCACGCGCGCCTGATCGGCAATCCGCGCTACGGCTCGACCGGGCTCATCGCCATGCCGTACTTCCTCATCGCCGAGCTGATGGCACCGGTGGTCGAAGCGGCCGGGCTCATCATCACGGTGGCGTGCACGATGACGGGCGTGTTGTCGCTGGGGTTCGCGCTCGCGTTCTTCGTCACCGCGTATCTGTTCGGCTCCCTGCTCTCGCTCGCCGCCATCCTGATGGAGGAGGTGAGCTTCAACCGGTACCGCCGTCCGGAGACACGCTGCGGCTGATCTTCTTTGCCTTCATCGAGCCGTTCGGCTACCGGCAGATCACCGTCTGGTTCCGCTTGAAGGCGTTCGTCCGGTACTTGCAGGGCGATCATTCATGGGGACGCATGAAACGCGAGGGGTTCGGCGGCGCACAGCCGGCCCGCCGCCGGACCGTCGTCCGACCCGCCCGTCTGACGCCGCCGCCAGGCGTGCGCCGGCGCGCGCGTCGCATGGGGGTTGCTCGCGCTCGAGCACTACCCTTTCGTCGCATGAGCACAGCATACGACTCGTCCGAGGCCACCGCCCCCTGGACCCGGCAGGACCTCCTGGTCGGCCGGCGCCCTGGCCGTGGCGGCCCTGGCCGCGCGTGATCGCCTACGTGGCGGCCGCGCCGAAAGTGCAGTCCCTCGTCGGCCTGCTCGTCATCCTCGACGATTGCCTTTGCGGCCTCGACCAACCGCACGCGCCATCGACCGGAAGACCGTGGCCTGGGTCCTCGGACTGCAGGTGCTCTTCGCGCTGCTGGTGCTCAAGACCACGCCCGGCCAGCAGCTCTTCATCGCCCTCGGCCAAGGCATCAACCGCCTGCTCGACTTCGCCAACGTCGGCGCCGGCTTCGTGTTCGGGCCGCTCGGCAACAAGGAGGCGTGGCCGCGCATCATGACGGCGGTGCTCGGCGCCGAGGGCGCGCAGTACTCGGTGATCTTCGCGTTCCAGGTGCTGCCGACCATCATCTTCATCGCCGCGCTCTTCGCCATCCTCTACTACCTCGGCGTGATGCAGTTCGTCGTGCGGCTCTTCGCCATCGGCATGCGCCGCGTCATGAAGGCCAGCGGCGCCGAGTCGCTCAACGTGGCCGCCAGCATCTTCATGGGCCAGACCGAAGCGCCGCTCACGATCCGCCCGTACCTGCCGGAGATGACGCGCTCCGAGCTGATGACGGTGATGACCTCCGGCATGGCGCACATCTCCGGCGGCATCATGGCCGCCTACATCCTGTTCGGCATCGAGGCGCGCCACCTGCTCACGGCGGTGATCATGACGGCGCCCGGCACGCTGATGATGGCCAAGATCTTCGTGCCCGAAACCGGGCAGCCGAAGACCATGGGCACGGTGAGCTCGAGGTCGAGAAGACCGACGTGAACATCATCGACGCGGCCGGCCGCGGCACCGCCGAGGGCCTGCACCTGGCGCTCAACGTCGGCGCGATGCTGATCTCGTTCCTCGCGCTGGTCGCGCATGCTGAACGCCGGCCTCGGCCTGGTCGGCCTCAGCATGCAGCAGATCCTCGGCTGGGGCTTCGCGCCGCTCGCCTGGAGCATGGGCGTGCCGTGGCACGACGCCACCACCGTCGGCAACCTGCTCGGCACGCGCATGGTGCTCAACGAGTTCGTGGCCTACTCGCAGCTCGGCCCGCTCAAAGACGCGCTCGACCCGCGCTCGTTCACGATCGCCACCTACGCGCTGTGCGGCTTCGCCAACTTCAGCTCGATCGGCATCCAGATCGGCGGCATCGGCGCGCTGGCGCCCAATCGCCGCCACGACCTGGCGCGGCTCGGCATCCGCGCGATGGTCGCCGGCACGCTCGCCAACTTCGTGACCGCGACGATCGCGGGCTTCCTGCTGTGACGCGGCCCTCGCGCCCACGTCGCCGCGCGACCGCGCGCCGATGACCACCACGCTGCTCCTGCTGCTCGCCTACTCGGCCGGCATCATCGGCCTCGGCCTGTGGATCGGCCGGAAGGTCCGCACGGCCGAAGGGTTCTTCGTGGCCGGCCGGTCGCTCGGGCCGGGCCTGCTCTTCTCGACCATGCTCGCGGCCAACATCGGCGCGGGTTCGACGGTCGGCGCCACCGGCCTCGGCTATCGCGACGGACTCGCCGCCTGGTGGTGGGTCGGCTCGGCGGCGATTGGCTCGGTGGTGCTCGCCTTCTGGATTGGCCCGGCCATCCACCGCGATCACGGTGCGTCACAACCTGCGCACCGTGGGCGACTACCTCGAACACCGCTTCGGACCGAGCGAGCGGCTGCTCATCGGCCTGCTGCTGTGGGTCGGCGCCCTCTTCATCCTGAGCGGACAGCTCATTGCGCTGGCCTGGATCCTCGGCGTGGTGACCGGCGTGCCGAAGCTGTGGGGCTGCATCATCGGCGGCGTCGTCGTCACCACCTACTTCGCCGCCGGCGGGCTGCTCACCTCGGCCTGGGTCAACATGGTGCAGCTCACCGTCAAGCTCGTAGGCCTGGGCATCGCGCTGCCGTTTGCACTGGGCGGCCGCCGGCGGCTGGCCGGCGATACAGCTGCTGCAGCCTACCGAGGACCTACTGGGGCTTCTTGCAGGGCGGCGCTCGGGCTGGTCTATCTGGCCATGCTGGCCCGGCCTTCGTGGTGTCGCCCGGACTGCTGCAGAAGGTCTACGGCGCGCGCGACGCTTCGGCCGTCCGGATCGGCGTGGGACTGAACGCGCTCGGCCTCTTCCTCTACGCGATCGTGCCGGTGGGCTTGGGCATGATCGCCCGCCTGCGGTTCCCCGATCTGGCCGTCGCCGGACCTGGCCCTGCCGACGCTGCTCCTGCAGGGCGTGCCGCCGGCCATTGGCAGCCTGGGCCTGGCCGCGATCTTCTCGGCCGAGATCAGCGCCGCCGACGCGGTGCTCTTCATGCTCACCACGTCGGTGACACGCGATCTGTACGCGCGCTTCATCGACAAGGGCGCCGACGAACGTCAGCAGTTGCTGCGTCGCGCGGCTCACCGCGGTGGGGCTCGGCGCCGCCGCCGTCGTGCTGGCGATGACGGCCGAATCGGTGATCGCCGCGCTGACGATCTTCTACACCCTGATGGGCGTCGGCCTCTTCGTGCCGATCCTCGCGGGCCTCTTCATGCCGCGCGCCAGCTCCGCCGGCGCCGTCGCCTCCACGGTGTGCGGCGTGGCCGGCGTGCTCGCGGTGCAGACGTTCGGCCAGCCGGGACCGGCGTGGATGACGGCGGCGATGTGGGGACTGCTGGCCGCCGTGGCCGCCATGGCCGTCTCGCTCGTGGTGGTGCCGCCGCCTGCCGCTGGGACTGTAGCGACCGGCGTGACGAATGGGTGACGGCCCGCGCAGGCGCCGTCCGCCCTGATCTATCCTCGCGGCATGGCGACCCGACGCACTTCCTCAAGACGTCGGCGCTGGCGGGCGGCGGCCCTCGGCCTGGGCACCGCTCGCTGCTGCGCTCGGCGCGCGCGCCTTCGAACAGCAGCGCGCGGCCAGCCGCTGCGCATCCTGATCCTCGGCGGCACCGGCTTCATCGGGCCGCACCAGGTGCGCTACGCCGTCGAACGCGGCCACAGGTGACGCTCTTCAATCGCGGCACGACCAATCCCGGGCTCTTCACGGGCCTGGCCGGCATCGAGGAGCGGATCGGCGATCGCGCGCCGAACCCCGGCAACTACGACGCGCTGAAGACCGGCGAGTGGGACGTCGTCATCGACAACCCCACGACGCGTCCGCGGTGGGTGCGCGAGGCCGCGGCCGCGGTGAAGGGCCGGGCCGGCCAGTACGTGTTCATCTCGACGATCTCGGTCTACGCGACGAACGACACGCCCGGGCGCCGACGAGTCGGCCGCCGTCGCCACGACGACGACGCCCGACCTGGAGAGCGGTCCCGAGTTCCCGCCGCTCTACGGGCCGCTCAAGGCTCTGGCGGAACACGAGGCGCAGCAGGCGTTTCCCGGCCGGGCCACGATCATCCGTCCCGGCCTCATCGTGGGCGTCGGCGATCCGTCCGATCGCTTCACCTACTGGCCCGTGCGCATCGCCCGCGGCGGCGACGTGCTGGCGCCGCCGGCCGACGACCCGGTACAGCTCATCGACGCGCGCGATCTGGGCGAGTGGGTGATTCACTGCTGCGAGCGCAAGGTCTACGGCGTGTTCAACGCCACCGGGCCGGCCGCCCGCTTCACCGTGCAGCAGATGCTCGAGGGCACGCGCGCGGCGCTCGGCGCGAAGGCGACCTTCACGCATGTCACGAGCGCGTTCCTCGCGGCGCAGCAGCCGCCGGTGCACGGCTGGTCGGATATGCCGGTGTGGGTGCCGCCCGCCGGCGACACGGCCGGCTTCACGCAGCGCAGCATCGCGAAGGCGCTCGGCGCAGGGGCTCACGTTCCGGCCGTTTGCCGACACCGTGAAGGCGACGATGGCCTTCTACCAGCAGCAGACCGAGGAGCGCAAGGCGCAGTTGCGCGCGGGGCTCGCGGCCGAGCGCGAAGCGCAGGTGCTGGCGGCGTGGCAGGCGCGCACGCGCAAATAGCAGCTACCGCGGCGGCGTGACCGGCAGAGTCCTACCGGTGCGTGCCGGAGAGCGACGCGCCCAGCTCGGCGACGCCGCGCTTGAACAGGTCGAGGATGTGCCCGTTCGACCGGAAGTCCTCGAGGATCGCCGCGCGGCGGCTGGTGCGCAGATCGCCGATCACGTAGGCCAGCATCGTCGCCATGACCGTGCCCTCTTCGGTGCCGGTGGCCTCGAAGCGGCGGCGGTGCGCCTGCAGCACCGGCTCGAACGACGCCTCGTGCCAGCGTGCACGCCGGCCTCGAGCTGCAGGAACGCGTCGAGCGCCGCGGTGAACGCCGGCGCCGGCGGGCGGTGCCAGAACGACAGGTCGTCGCCGAACTCGGGCACGCGCATCGGCAGGTAGATGTTGGCCTGCGCCGGCACCTGGCGCGTGAGCGCGGGATTGAAGCGCAGCACCTCGGTCGGCGGTCAGGCCGGTGCGCCTGGTGATCTCGCCGACGGGCACGGGGCGCGGCGCCGCGATGGCGAAGATCCGCTCCTGCGGCACCTCGGCGCGGATCCGCTGCACCATGATGGTGTTGCCGAACACCATCTCGGCGTAGCGGAACGACGCGGGCCGTAGGTGCGATAGAGGTCGCGGTAGCCGCGCAGATCGACCGTGCGCAGGTCGCGCGCGAACCGCGACCCCAGGGAGTACTGCTCGCGGGGTGGCGCCGCCCAGCCGCTCGCCGTTGATGACCGCGCGGCCGACGTTGACGCCGCCGGAGTGGTGTTCCGACAGCGCCGGGATGAAGCTGCCGTACATCGTGGCGAGGATCGAGAGATAGGCGGCGCAGTAGGGCGCCTGCGTCGTCTGGTTGTAGGCCTCGATGACGGCTGGCGACAGCCGGTCGAGGAACTGCCAGTTGCGCGCGCAGCCACTGGCACAGGCCGAGCGCGTTGGCGCGCGAGCGCGCCGTGCCGTTCAGGCCCGACTCGAGGATCGCCTGCGACAGGCCGATGTCGGCGGGCACGCCGAAGCGTTCGTAGATGAGGCTCCACTCGGCGAGGAACGGCCCGTAGCGCGGCACGTTGGGCAGCAGGAACAGCCCGCGCGTGGGATTGTGCAGGAGCGGCCCGGTCGACGAGCGCCAGCCGGCGCGACCACCAGGTCGCGGCGATCGTCGAGGCGCACGGGCCAGGTCACTGCCGGCGAGCGCGCTGGCTCAGCGCGGGGTCGGCCCACACGGCCGCCGCGTGACCAGTCGCCCTTGGTCGGGAACGTGGCAACCAGCCGGCCGTCGCGCTCGCTGCCGAAGACGATGCGGCCGTCGGGGATCGTGAAGATGTGCTGCCAGAACGGATAGGCCGGGCGGAACGCCTGCACGACCGCCAGGTCGGCTTGCAGCCGCGCGGTCACGCGGCTGTGCGGGCTCGGCACGCACGTCGACGCTGGCCGAGCACGCCCACAGGCGAGCGTCAGCAGCAGTCGACCACGCGCGCCGTGGCAGTACCGTCATGCTACGGCTTGGGTTTCTGCGGCTTCGGTGTCTGATTGCGCGTGTCGGGCACGAAGTGCTCGCGCGCCGGCATCTTCACGGCGGCCAGCGTGGTGCGGTCCATCACCGCGTCGGCGGCAATCAGCTCGTTGGCGTGCAGCAGGAACGCCGTGAGCGCGTAGACCTCGTCGTCGGTGAGCGAGCCTGGCGCCGTCGGCGGCATGGCGCGACGCACGTAGTCGAACACCGTCGTGGCATAGGGCCAGTAGTTGCCGATGGTGTGCGGCAGCTTGGGATCCTGCGAGAACGGGAAAGCCGGTGCGCGGCTCGCGGCCCACCAGGATGTCGTTCGGCCCTTCCTTGCCGGTCTTGCCGTGGCACTGCGCGCACTTGGTGGCGTAGATGGCGGCGCCCTCGGCCGAGGTGCCGCGTCCGGCCGGCAGGCCCCGGCCATCGGGCATGATGTCGATGTCGATGGCCGCGATCTCCTGCGGCGTGGCGGGCCGGCCGATGCCGAACCGCGCGGGCGCCTTGCGCAGGACAACGCCGGTCGCCGATCGCGATGAGCACCGCGGCACCGCCGCACGGCGCGCACAGCCGACGCCGCATGCGCGTCATCCCCACGCTTCCTCCTTGTAGATCACCTTGCCGCCGGCCTGCACGACCCAGCCGGTGATGGGATTCAGGTGATAGCCGGCCGTGCCTGGACCGCGCGGCTTGAGCAGCTCGGCGCGCGTCGGCTGCATGTAGCCGGTTTCGTCCACCGCGCGGCTCATGATCACGGCTTCGCCGCCGGTCCACTGCCACAGGTGCCGGAAGCGCGTGTGCGCCATCGACAGCACCGGCTCCTGCAGCTGCGCCGCCGCCCACGTCTTGCCGCCGTCGGTGCTCATGTCCACCCGCGCGAATCTTGCCGGCGCCGGTCCAGGCGATGCCGTTGATCTCGACCCAGCCCGGCGTGAGCGTCACCGGAAAGGCGGGATAGGTGATGAGCGAGCGCGCGTCCATGCGGAAGCTGAACATGCGCGAGGTGCCGTTGGCGAAGGGCTCGGTGTACTTCGACGTCTCTTCGCGCGTCATGAACGGCTGGTCCGACACCTCGATGCGCCGCAGCCACTTCACGCTGGCGTTGCCTTCCCAGCCGGGCAGGAACAGGCGCGCGGGATAGCCCTGCTCCGGACGAATCGGCTCGCCGTTCTGCCCGTAGGCGACGAGCGCGTCGTCGAGCGCCTTCTCGATGGGCACGCTGCGCGTGAGCACGGCGGCATCGGTGCCTTCGGCCAGCAGCCACTTCGCCTTGGCCTGCACGCCCGCTTCCTTGAGCAGCGTCGCCAGCGGCACGCCGGTCCATTCGCTCGTGCTCGTGAGTCCGGCGAGCTGTGCCGGGCGTGGTCTCGGGTCCGGCCGTGCGGCCCAGGTTGCCCGAGCACTCGAGGAAGTGGATGCGCGACACCGACGGGAAGCGCTTCAGGTCGGCGAGCGTGAACACCATCGGCCGGTCGACCATGCCGTGGATGAGCAGCGAGTAGGTGGCCGGATCGATCTCCGGCACGCCGCCGTGATGGCGCTCGAAGTGCAGGTCGGAGGGCGTGATGATGCCCATCAGGTCTTGATGCGGCGTGCCCGACGAGGTGGCGCCGCGCACGAGGCGCTGCACCTTCTCGCCGGCGGCGCGCTGCCCGGTGGCGCGGGGCGGCTTGCCGCGCACCTTGCTGGGATCGGCCGGGGCCGGGGCCTGCGCCTGCGCCGTCGTGCCCAGGGCCACCGCGCCGGCGGCGCCGGCCAGCAGATCGCGTCGTGTCACTTTCATGGGGCCTCGCTTCGGCGTCCAGTGCCGCCAGATGCGCAACAGATGGCAGGCATTCGGCAGGAGTATAGCGGGTCCAGCGCCCGGCTAGAACCGCACCGGCAGGTCGAACACCGGTTCCTCCGACATTCCCGCCGACGGAATCGCCACGTTCAACTGCCACTGCACGCCGCCGCCCGTGCGCCGGTCGATGTTCGTGGGCTCGCCGCGGTCGGGCAGCGGCAGGCTGAGCGGCAGACCGAGGCGCGGATGAATCAGGGCCGTGCTGGCCGTCCAGGTGGATTCCCACACGGGCTTCACGTCGGCTCGTGCGCGGGTGCGGCTGATGCGGATGCAGCGTAAGTGACACGTCAACGGACCACTCGGCATGCGCTCGCGGGTGGGGAACAACGTGACCTCGAACGGCTGTCCGAAGACGCCGCCCTGGGCTGGCACCTCGAGTTCCCAACCGCCGAACCGCACCAGCCGCAGCAGCGTGCGCACGCCGAAGAACGCGAGCAGGCTGCCGACCATCAGGAAGGGCGCCGTGAACGCGTAGAGGAACCAGACGTCCCGGCCGGCCTGCCGCATCAGGTAGATGTAGGTGCCGATGAACGCCCAGCGTGATCAGGCCGGCCGCGGCCATGCCGGCGAACATCCATGGGGCGTGTGACTTGATGCGCATGAGGTGCTACGGACGATAGCAGCGATTCGCCAGGTCTGGCGCACCAGCTGCGAGCGGGCCTGCAAGAAATCCCGGGGCCGCCGTTCTCAGCCTGGAGGACGACGCGCATGCCCTTGCTGACCCGCGTGCTGGACCACCCTTCCGGCCGACCCCCGCCACGGCCAGATCGCCACGCTCGCGTCCCTGCTCGTCTACGGCATGGCCCGGCTCGATTTCGACGTCTCGGCGGCGCAGGCGCTCATCACCGTGGGCACCGCCCTGGCCGTGCAGCGCGCGGGCGATGCCGTGCACCGGCGCGCCCTGGACCTCGGGCGCCAAGAGCGCGCTCATCTCGGCGCTGTCGCTGTGCCTGCTGCTGCGCACCGACGCCCTGGCGTGGGCGGCCGTGGCCGCGGCCCTCGCGGTGGGCTCCAAGTTCCTGGTGCGCGTGCGCGGCAAGCACGTGTTCAACCCCACGAACCTGGCCCTCGCGGCCTTGCTGCTGGCCACGCCCGAGGTGTGGGTGTCGCCCGGGCAATGGGGCACGGGCGCGAGCTTCGCGTTCGCGATTGCCTGTGCCGGCCTGGCCGTGACCTATCGGTCCGCCCGCAGTGACGTCACCCTGGCGTTCATCGCCGCCTACGCCGGGCTCATCACCGCGCGGTCGCTCTACCTGGGCGAGCCGCTGACGATTCCGCTGCACCGCCTCGAGAGCGGCGCCTTCCTGCTCTTCAGCTTCTTCATGATCTCCGACCCGAAGACCACCCCCGACGCGCGCGCGGGGCGCATCGCCTTCGCGCTGCTCGTGGCCGTGGGCGCGGCCTACGTGCATCTGCGGCTGTTCCGCCCGAACGGCTTCCTGTGGGCGCTCGTGCTGGCCTCGCCGCTCGTGCCGCTCATCGACCTCGTGTTCCCGGCGGCCCGCTACCAGTGGCCGTCCCTGCCGTCGCGCCTGCTGTCGCCCCTGACCCGATTCCACTGGAGGACTCCGATGATTCGCAAGACCGCCGTGTTCCTGCTCGCGCTCGCCGCCCTGACCCACGCCAGCCCCGCCCTCGCCTTCTGCGGCTTCTACGTGGCCAAGGCCGACACCAAGATCTTCAACAAGGCGTCGCAGGTCGTGCTCGTGCGCGACGGCGACCGCACGGTGATCACGATGGCCAACGACTTCCGCGGCGACCCGCGGGAGTTCGCCATGGTCATCCCCGTGCCCACGTCGATCACCGCGCGAGCAGATCCACGTGGCCGAACCGTCGCTGCTCACCCATCTCGACGCCTACACGGCGCCGCGGCTGGTCGAGTACTTCGACGCCGATCCGTGCGCGCGCTACGACCGCATGACGGAACGCACGATGCCGATGGCCGCGGCGGCCGCCGCGCCGTGGGCGTGGCGCGCGACGAGCGCCGCGCCAAGAACCTCGGCGTCACGATCGAAGCCCGCTACACCGTGGGCGAATACGACATCCTCATCCTGTCGGCGGCGCAAAGCTCTGGCCTCGAGACCTGGCTGCGCGAGAGCGGCTACCGCATTCCGGCCGGCGCGTCCGCCGTGCTCGGCAGCTACATCAGCCAGAACATGCGCTTCTTCGTGGCCAAGGTGAACCTGACCGAGCAGTCGAAGCTCGGCTTCGCCACGCTGCGGCCGATCCAGGTGGCCTACGAGTCGCCGAAGTTCATGCTGCCGATCCGCCTCGGCATGGTGAACGCCGACGGCGCGCAGGAGCTCTTCGTCTACGCGCTCACGCGCAAGGGCCGCGTCGAGAGCACCAACTACCGCACGGTGAAGCTGCGCACCGACGTGGAGATCCCGGCCTACGTGAAGGACCCGGCGGAGTTCGCCAAGATGTATCGCGCGATGTTCGACGACCACGTGCGCCGCGAGAACATGAGCGCCGTGTTCCAGGAGTACGCGTGGGACATGGCGTGGTGCGACCCGTGCGCCGCCGACCCGCTATCGGCCGACGAGCTGCGGCAGCTCGGGGTGTTCTGGCAGGACGACCTGGCGGGCGTGACGCAGCGCGGCAGCGCGCCTCACGCCCACACCGGCGCCGGCCGACGTGTTCGTGACGCGGCTGCACGTGCGCTACGACCAGGCGCACTTCCCCGAAGACCTCGTGTTCCACGAAACCGGCGACCGCACCAACTTCCAGGGCCGCTACGTGCTGCGCCACGCCTACACCGGGCCGGCCACCTGCGAGGCGGCCGAGACGTATCGCCGCGAGCTGGTGCAGCGGCGCGAGCGCGAGCGCGCAGACGCTGGCGTCGCTCACCGGCTGGCACATCGAGGACATCCGGCGGAAGTCAGGGCGTCGGGCCCGTCGCCCCGCCCCCAGGGCGGCCGCCGAGGTGCCCGTGGCGTGGTGGCGGAAGCTCTGGAAGCAGTGAGGCGCGCGGCCCTGTGCTCGTGCGGCGCTTCCCGGGTGTAGGATGCTCCCGCACGTCCACAGGAGCCGCCATGTCCAAGACGCTGACCCGCCGCCAGTTCGTCCAGTCCTCCACCGCCGCCGCCAGCGTAGCCCTCGGCGCCGCGCCGGCCTTCGGCCAGGCCCCGGCCGTGCGCACGGGCGGCGTCCGCCCGGTGGTCATCGCCTCCGACAACGGCAACGTCTACAAGAACGGCGGCACCAAGACCAGCGTGCAGCTCGCCTTCGAGATGATGACGAGCGGCGGCAAGGACGTGCTCGACTCGCTCGTCGCCGGCGTGAACCTGTGCGAGCTGGATCCCGAGGAATCGGGCGTGGGCTACGGCGGCCTGCCCAACGCCGACGGCGTCGTGCAGCTCGACTCGTGCTGCATGCACGGCCCCACGAAGCGGGCCGGCGGCGTGGCCGCCATCGAAGGCGTGCGCGCGCCGTCGCTCGTGGCCAAGGCGGTGCTGGAACAGACCGACCACCACCTGCTCGTCGGCAAGGGCGCGCAGGACTTCGCGCGGAGCATGGGCTTCACCATCGAGGCCGACCTCAACACCGAGAAGTCGCGCCGGCTGTGGCTCGAGTGGAAGCGCCGCGTGGATCCCGAGCACTACCTCGATCCCGAAGAAGCGCGATCGCGCCGGGCTGATGGCCGGCCTGAGCATGGTGAAGGACGGCCTGATCGACCCCAACCACTTCTGGGGCACGATCAACTGCGACGGCATCAACGCCAAGGGCGAGATCTGCGGCGTGACCACCACGAGCGGCATGGCCTGGAAGATCCCCGGACGCGTGGGCGACTCGCCCATTCTCGGCGCCGGCCTCTACGTGGACAACGCGGTGGGCGCGGCCGGCTCCACCGGCCGCGGCGAGGCGAATCTCTACGGCCTCAACTCGTACCTGATCGTCGAGCAGATGCGCGCCGGCAAGTCGCCCAAAGACGCCGGCATGGAAGCACTGCGCCGCATCAAGGCCAACACCGTCGAGAAGCGGCTGCTGAACAAGGCCGGCAATCCGGCGTTCAACATCAGCTTCTACATGTTCGACAAGACCGGCGAGTTCGCCGCCGTGTCGATGTACACGGCCAAGTTCGCGGTGTGCACGGCGAATGGTCCGGAGACGCGCACGTGCGAGGCGCTGCTGCCGGGAGACGGCACCGACTAGGGGCGGCGAACGGCGCGAGCGACGGCTACTTCTTCGGAATCGTCCAGAAGTAGACCTTGCGGCCGTTCACGTCGAGTTCCTGCTCCGGCTTCCAGTCGCCCATGTCGAAGGCGTGCGACACGATGCGCGTGCCGGGCTTCAGTTCCTTCATCAGCTTCGGCATCAGCTTCTGGTTGAGCGACGGCAGCAGGTAGAGCGTCACGACCGTGGCCTCCGAGATGTTGGTCTCGAAGAGGTCGCCCTGGATGATGCGCACCTTGTCGCCGACGCCGCTCCTCTGCACGTTCTCGTTGGCGTCCTTGATGCGCTGCGGGTCGATGTCGATGCCCACGCCGCGCGCGCCGTACTTCTTGGCGGCCGTGACCGGGATGCGGCCATCGCCCGTGCCCAGGTCGTAGACCACGTCGTTCTTGGTGACCTTGGCCACCTGCAACATGGCCTCGACGACCTCATCGGGCGTGGGCACGTAAATCACGTCGGGCCGGCGGGTGGCGGTGGCGGCCCCTTGCGCGCTGGCGGTGGCACACGGCGCGGCGGCCAGGACGGCGACCAGGGCAAGCGCGGGAATCTGTAGCGTCATACGTGCATTGTGACGCAGCCCGCCGCCGGATTGGCCGGCCTTTCCTCTGCGGAGCCAGGGGCCGTCCTATTCGCTCCTTCCGACTGTCTATAAACGAACGTTCGTTCTATGAAGAACATCAGTGCTATATTCGAAAAATATGGCCATATCCGCGAGATCAAACGGCATCAGGAGCCGCGCGGCCATCCTCGACCGGGCTCTCGCCTTGGCGGCCTCCGCTGGCCTGCACGCGGCCACGATCGGGGCGCTGGCCGACGCCCTGGGCATGAGCAAGAGTGGCGTCTTCGCCCACTTCGGTTCGAAGGACGCTCTCGACCTGGCGGCCATCGACGCGGCGGCCGAACGATTCGCCCGCGGTGTGCTGGCGCCCGCCGCCACGGCGCCGCCGGGCATCGCCCGGGTGGTGGCCCTGTGCGAGGGCTTCTGGCGTTCGTCACGCCGGCGCCCGGCGACCCGGCCCGGCTGCCGCCTGACGACCCCGCGTTCGGCCTGACCGCCCGCCCGCCGCGCGCGCCCGGCTCGACGCCTGGCGCGCCGCCTGGCGCGACGCCCTGGCCGCCAGCGTGGCCGAGGCCATCGCGCGGGGCGAGATGGCCGCATCGAGCGACGCCGCGCAGGCGGTGTTCGAACTGCGCGCCCTGCTCGACGCGGCCACCCGCGACATGCGCGACGAGCCGCCCGCCGTGATCGTGAGCCGCACCCGGCGGGCCATCGACCGCGCGCTCGTCACGTGGTCGGCCGCCTGAGCGCTATGCTTGTCGCCGCGTCATGAAAATCGCGACCTGGAACGTGAACGGCATCCGCGCCCGGCAGGGCCAGTTGCTCGAGTGGCTCGCCACCGAGCGTCCCGACATCGCGTGTCTGCAGGAGGTCAAGGCGTCGCTCGACCAGCTGCCGTTCGAGCTGCGCGACCTCGACGGCTACTACGCCGGCTGGCACGGCGAGAAGGGCTACTCGGGCGTGGGGCTGCTCGTGGCCAAGTCGCTCGTGACGCACGCCGCCGGTCTACACGCATCCGCCGTTCGACTTCGAGCAGCGGGTGATCTCGCGCCGAGCTCGACTTCGGCCAGCGGCCCGGTGCTGACCTCGTCGTTCTACGTGCCGAACGGCGGCAAGGACTACGACGCCAAGATCCGCTTCCTCACCGACATGGACGCGTGGGCCGCCGAGGCGCAGGCCGCCGGCCGCGCCGCTGCTCTTCTGCGGCGATCTCAACGTGGCCCTCACCGAGCGCGACGTGCATCCGCGCGAACGCAAGCCCAACCAGATCGGCACGCGCGACGACGAGCGGGCGCTCATCGACCGGCTGCTCTCGCGCGGCCTGGTCGACGTCGGCCGCACCCTGCATCCCACCGACGACGACGCTCTTCACGTGGTGGGCGCCGTGGCGCAACCTGAAGCAGCGCAACATCGGCTGGCGCATCGACTACGTGGTGGCGTCGCAGGCGCTCGCCGGCACGGCCCAGACCTGCGTCGTGCAGCGCGAGTTCGGGTCGAGCGACCACGGCCCGGTCGTGGCCACGTTCGCGTGAGGCGCTAGCGAGGCCTGCGCACGTCGCCCGCGGCCAGTCGGCTCGAGCCGCTAGCCTGCGCCGTCATCGGCTCACATCCTTCGCGCGGCGGCTCATCGCTGGCTCGTCGCCTGCGGCTCGCTCTGACTGGCCGTCGCACGTCGTGGTGCCTCAGCAGGCCGCAGCGCCGGCACGTGGCTGCCTCGGTCGCGGCCCTCGCGCGGCCGCGTCGCGGCGCAGGACGCGGGACGTCCCGCCGGCGCGCGCTACACGGGCAAGGCGTTCACGTTCAACGAAGTCGCGCCGGGCGTGTATCACGCCGTGGGCACCGGTGCGCTGTCGGTGGGCTGCAACGCGTCGATCGTCGTGAACGCCGACGACGTGCTGGTCGTCGACACGCACATGTCGCCGGGCGGCGCGTGGGCGCTGCGCGAGGAGCTGAAGGCGCTCACGCCGAAGCCCGTGCGCTACGTGATCAACACCCACTGGCACTGGGACCACGCGCACGGCAACCAGATCTACGGCCCCGACGTGGAGATCATCGGCCACGAGTACACGCGCGCGAAGCTCGCCGCCGGCGACTCGACGCGCGGCCGCAGCTGGGACATGTTCATCGGCGGCCTGCCCGGCCCGCATCGCCGACCTGAAGGACCGCGCGGCGAAGACCGCCGACGCCGCCGAGCGCGGCACGCTCACGCAGCAGCTCGCCGTGCTCGAGACCCAGCTCGAAGGCACCAAGGCGATTGCCGTGAAGCCGCCCACGCGTGACGCTGACCGACCACCTCACGCTCTTCCGCGGCGGCCGCGAGATCCGCCTGCTCTACCTGGGCCGCGCGCACACCGGCGGCGACGTCGTCGTCTTCCTGCCGAAGGAGCGCGTCGTGATCACCGGCGACCTGCTCGTGGAAGGCACGTCGTACATCGGCGACGGCTTCCTGGCCGACTGGCCGCAGACCCTCGAGCGCCTGCGCGCGCTCGACTACGACGTCACCCTGCCAGGCCACGGCACCGCCTTCAAGGGCAAGGCCAAGATCGACCACTTCCAGGCCTACCTGCGCGACTTCTGGACGCAGGCCCAGGCCCTGCACAAGGCGGGCGTCAGCGCGGAGGAGGCGGCCAAGCGCATGGACATGCGCAAGCACGTCGCCAACTACCCCGCCCTCACCGCCACCGGCGTGCTGTGGCACGGCGTGGCGCGGGCCTACGAAGAGATCGAAGGCACGGCGCGGTAGGGCCGGAGCGTCGCGGCCGTGCATCGCCCGCGCGGAAGTTTTCGTCTATCCTGAAGTGACGGTGTCTCTTCAGGCTTCCCTGCTCGCTCGCACCCGGCTCGTCCTGCGTCACCGGCCTGGCCGCCTTCAGCCTCGCCGGCTGCTCCATCAAGACCTTTGCGGTCAACAAGTTAGGCGACACGTTGTCGGCCCCTGGGCCGTCGGTCTACACGACCGACGACGACCCGGAGCTCATCCGTGCGGCCCTGCCCTTCTCGCTGAAGACGGTGGAGTCGCTGCTGCAGGCCTCGCCCAACCACAAGGGGCTGCTGCTCACGGCGTGCTCGGGCTTCACCTCCTACGCCAACGCGTTCGTGCAGCTCGACGGCGAAGCGCTCGAATCCACCAACTACGAAGAGAGCGAGCGGCTCAAGGCCCGCGCCCGGAAGCTCTATCTGCGCGGCCGCGACTACTGCATGCGGCGCGTGGAGCTGAAGCGGCCCGGGCCTGCGCGCGGCGCTCTCGACCAATCCGGCCACGGCGCTCGGCACCGTGAAGTACGACGTCGACGAGCTCTACTGGCTCGGCGCGGCGTGGGGCTCGGCCATCGCCGTGGGCGTGGACCAGCCGGATCTCGTGGCCGACTTCCCGGTGGTGCGCACGCTCATGGAG
Organism: uncultured Acidobacteriota bacterium; assembly: GCA_963814395.1. Taxonomy (GTDB): domain Bacteria; phylum Acidobacteriota; class Vicinamibacteria; order Vicinamibacterales; family UBA2999; genus CADEFD01. The sequence continues at coordinate 67,031 of CAWFCS010000002.1, read as the reverse complement.
AAGGCGCTCGCCATCGATGAAGACTACGCCGCTGGCGCCATCCACGAGGTGTTCATCACGCTCGACGGCATGTCGCCGTCGATGGGCGGCGACGCGGCGCGCGCGCGCACGCACTTCGACCGCGCCGTGGTGCTGTCGCAAGGCAAGTCGGCGTCGGCCTATGTGGCCATGGCCGTGAGCGTGGCGCAGCCCGCCGGCAACAAGGAAGAATTCGAGAAGCTGCTGGCGCAGGCGCTGGCGGTCAATCCCGACGACGTGCCCGACACGCGCCTGGCCACGCTGATTGCGCAGAAGCGCGCGCGGCTCCTGCAGTCGCGCATCGACGAGCTGTTCACCGAAGAGGAACTCCTGCAATGAGATTGACTGTCCGTTCGTGGTTCGCTGCCCTGCTGCTCGTCGTGCGCCGCCACCGCGGCCAGCGCGCAGACGACGATTCGCCTGGCGTCGCCAGCGCCGCTCGGCTCGGTGTGGCACAAGGCCCTCAAGCAGTTCGAGGCCGACGTGCGCACCGCCACCGGCGGGCGCGTCGTCATCCGGGTGATCGGCGCCGCGCAGGACGACGAAGCCACCATGATCTCGAACATGAAGATCGGCCGGCAGCACGCCGCCTCGATCACCGCCGTCGGCCTCGCCTCGGTGGACAACGCCTTCAACATCTTCACCATCCCGATGTTCTTCTCGACCTACGACGAGTATCGCGCCGTGCGCGCCAAGCTCGAGCCGATGCTCAAGTCCAAGCTCGAGGCCAAGGGCCTGGTGCTGCTCAACTGGGGCGACACCGGCTGGGTCTACCTGTTCAGCAAGGACCCGGTGCCGAACGTCGACGCGCTGAAGAAGACGCGCCTCTACACGAGCGCCGGCGACGATCAGTTCGTGCAGCTCTACAAGCAGAACGGCTTCAATCCGCGGCCGCTGCCGTTCTCGGAAGTGCAGAGCGGGCTCATGACCGGCCTGCTCGACGCCGTGCCGTCCACGCCGCTGGCGACGCTGGCGTTCCAGTGGTATCGCAACGTGCCCAACATGCTCGACCTGGGCCTGGGACCGCTCGCCGGCGCCACGGTGATCGACGCCAAGATCTGGAACACGATTGCCGAGGCCGACCGCCAGCAGGTGCTTGCCGTGGCCCGAAAGATTCAGGACGGCCTGGATCGCGACGTGCCGCAGCAGGACGATCAGGCCAGGGCCGAGATGCTGAAGCGCGGCCTGAAGGTGACTGGCGCCTGATGCCGCCAACACCAAGGCGTTCCGCGACATGGCCGACAAGTTCGCCGTGTCGATGCGGGCGCTGATCGTGCCGGCCGACGTCTACGACCAGGGCGTGCGGGAACGCGAGGCGTTCCGCAAGAGCCGCGGCGCCAAGTGACCCTCGACCCGAACGCGCCGGCCGAAGCCCGCGGCGTCGACGACAGCGCGATCAGCCAGGTCGAGCACGGCTTCTCGGTGCTCGCGCTGGCGCTGCTCACGCTGCTGCCGATTGCCGAGATCGTGCTGCGCCGGTTCGATTCGGGCATCCCCGGCGGCACGCCGTTCGTGCAGCACCTCACGCTGGTCGTGGCGCTCGTGGGCGGCGCGCTGGCGGCCCGCGACGATCGCCTGCTGGCGCTGGCCACGGGCTCGTTCCTGCCGGCCGGCCCCATCACCACCGCCGCCAAGTCCCTGGCTGGATTCGTGGGCGCCGCCGTGTCGGCGCTGCTCGCCCGCGCCGGCGTCGACCTGGTGCGCTTCGAGCGCGAGGCCGGCCGCAACATCACCGAGGGCGTGCCCGTGTGGGCGTTCCAGGTGCTGCTGCCGCTTGGCTTTGCCGTGATCACCTGGCGCATCGTGCGGGCGGCCTTCAAGTCGCACGTGGCCGCGGGTATCGGCGCGGCGCTCGGCGCGCTTGGCTGGCCTGTACCTGGGCGCAGGCCTGCCGTTCAATTGGGGCGACCCGTTCTCGGCCGCGATCGAACAGGCGGCCCAGCCCGTGCTGCCGGGCGGGCCCGGCTCGTATCTCTGGTGGCTGCTGGCGCTCTTCGTGGGCGGCATCGCCGGGGCGCCGATCTACGCGCTGCTCGGCGGCGCGGCCGCCATCATGTTCCTCTCGGAAGGCGTGCCCGGCTCCGCCATCCTGATCCAGACCTACCAGCTCTCCACCAAGCCCACGCTGGCGTCGATTCCGCTCTTCACGCTCGTGGGCGTGCTGCTCGCCGAAGGCGGCGCCCCGCACCGGCTGCTGCGCGTGTTCCGCTCGCTCTTCGGCTGGTTCCCCGGCGGCACGGCGGTCGTGTGCGCGATGTTGTGCGCGTTCTTCACCGTGTTCACCGGCGGCTCGGGCGTGACCATCCTGGCCCTCGGCGGCCTGCTCTATCCCGCGCTCGTGAAGGACGGCTACGGCGAGAAGTTCTCGCTCGGCCTGCTCACGGCCTCGGGCTCGCTCGGCCTGCTGCTGCCGCCCGCGCTGCCGCTGATTCTCTACGGCATCGTGGCGCAATCGCCGATCGAGGACCTGTTCATCGGCGGCATCGTGCCTGGCATCCTGCTTGATTGGCATCACGTCAGCCTGGGGCATCCGCGCGGCCATCGTCGCCAAGGTGCACCGGCCGGGCTTCGCGTTCAGCGAAGCCGGCGCGGCGCTGTGGGACGCGAAGTGGGAGATGGCCCTGCCCATCGTGATCGTGGGCTCGCTCTTCAGCGGCTTCGCCACCACCGTCGAGGCCGCGGCCATCGGCGCGCTCTACGCCTTCTTCACGCAAGTGGTCGTGCATCGCGACCTGAAGATCGGCAAGGACATGGGCCGCGTGGCGGCGGAGTGCTCGTCCACGGTGGGCGGCGTGCTGCTGATCCTCGGGGTGGCCGTGGGCCTCACGAGCTGGATGATCGATGCCGACGTGCCGGGCCGCCTGCTCGAGCTCACGCAGCAGTACATCGAAAGCAAGTGGGCCTTCCTGCTGGCGCTGAACGGCTTCCTGCTCGTCGTCGGCTGCCTGATGGACATCTTCAGCGCCACGTTCGTGGTGGCGCCGCTGCTCGTGCCGCTCGGCCTCGCCTACGGCGTGCATCCGGTGCACCTGGGCATCATCTTCATCGCCAACCTCGAGCTGGGCTACCTCACCCCGCCGGTGGGCCTGAACCTGTTCCTGGCGTCGTACAAGTTCCGCAAGCCCCTGCTCGAGGTGGCCGCCGCCACGTTTCCGATGCTGCTCGTGCTGGCCTTCGGCGTGCTGGTCATCACCTACGTGCCGTGGCTCACCACGGGGTTGCTGACCTGGATGGGAAGGATCTGAGCTCAGAAGATCTGGTGATGTCGTGATCGTGTGATCGGATGATCTGAGAGGAGACGGAGGCTCGCATGATGCCGAGAATGGGAGTCGGAGTCGGATTGGCGCTCGCCGTGCTGCTGGCGGTGGCACCCGCGCACGCGCAGTCGCCCGAGGATGCCGCGCAGAAGGCCGTGGAGCCGTGGCTGGCGCTGATCGACGGCGCGCAATATGCCGCTTCGTGGGAACAGGCCGCGGCGGGGTTCAGAAAGGCCGTTGCCGCCGCGCAGTGGGAACAGGCCGTGACGCGAGCGCGTGAGCCGTTTGGACGGCTGCTCTCGCGGAAAGTGACGGCGCGCACCTACTCCACGACGCTGCCGGGCGCGCCCGACGGCCAGTACGTGCGGCTCGTCTTCGACAGCGCCTTCGAGCGCAAGGCTGCCGCCGTCGAAACTGCCGTGATGGCGCTCGACACCGACGGCGCGTGGCGCGTGGCAGGCTACTTCGTTCGCTGACCGTCAGCGTTCAGGCCAGCTGTCGACGGGCGGCCGCGGCGCTGATATCACGGCACACTACGACGTGATACCATCGTCGCCATGGCTCGTGCCCGCCGCACTCCCGTTCGACTCGATGCGGAAGGGGTCGCACGCGTCTTGCTGCGTCTGCCGGTCGACCTGCATCGGACGTTGACGGCGCAGGCTGCGCGCGAAGGGACGTCGGTGAACGAACTGTGCGTGCAACGCCTGAGCGGCCCCGACCTGCCGTTTCTGCCGCGCGCTGACGTGGCCGCGCTGTTGGCGCGGGCGCGAGCGGTGGTGGGTCCCCACCTGCACGGTGTGCTGGTGCATGGGTCGTTGGCGCGCGGCGAGGCCCGGACCGGGTCGGACGTCGATGTGCTCGTGGTGGTCGATCGGGCCCTCGCATTGACGCGGTCACTCTATCGGCAGTGGGACGGCGGGGCGCTGTTGTGGGCGGGGCGAACCGTGGATGCGCACTTCGTCCACTTGCCGGCGGCGGGCACGCGGCCAGGCAGCGTGTGGTGCGAGGCGGCCACCGAAGGGCTGGTGCTCTTCGATGCGTCGGGTGATCTGTCGCGCGCCCTGATCACGGCCCGCTCCGCGATCGCGCAAGGCCACATGGTGCGCAAGATGGTGCACGGCCAGCCATACTGGACGGTGGCGGCCTGATGCAGAATCGCGATCTCTCCGCCGACCATCTGCGGCGCGCCACGGCCCGCCTCAGCGCGCTCGACACGCTCTACGACGCGCGCAGTTGGGCCGATGTCGTGCGCGAATCGCAAGAAGTCGTGGAGCTGGCCCTGAAGGGCCTGCTCCGCGCCCACGGGGTGGAACCACCACGCATCCATGACGTGGCCGATGTGCTGCTCGCCGAACAGGCACATCTACCGGCGGTGATGCGGCCGCAGGTCGCGCGCCTGGCCGAGATTTCGCGCACGTTGCGGCGCGATCGCGAGTTGGCGTTCTACGGTGCGGAAGACCTGACGCCGTCCGATTTCTACAAGGAAGCAGACGCCATGTCGGCCCGCGACGGCGCGCGGTTCGTCGTCACCACGGTGCGGCCGTTCATCCGCTGATCGCCTCGTCCTCATGACGTTCGTCACGCGCCCGCCACCGCCGCCACTCGACCGGTACATCGGGTCCATCTGGTTCTACCAGTGCGCGCCCCGGCCCTTCGGGCTCGAGCGCGTGCTGCCGAACGGATCGGCGCAGCTCATCGTGAACCTGAAGGACGATGAGACGCGCGCCTACGACGAGGCCGGACGCTGCCACACCCTGTCGGGCGCGGTGGTGAGCGGCCTCGATACCCATTTTCAGATCATCGACACCGCCGAGCAGGAGCACGTGGTGGGCGTCAGCTTCCGGCCCGGCGGCACGGTCGGGTTCTTTCGCGAGCCGGCGCACGTGCTCAGCGGACCCGATGTAGCGGTGGACGCCTTGTGGGGCACGCGACCGGCCGCGCGCCTGCGCGAGGCGCTGCTCGAGGCCAGCACCCCCAACGCCGCACTCGACGTGATGGAGCGGGCGCTGCTGGCGGCGTGGCGGGCGCGTGAGGTGCATCCGGCGGTCAGCTTCGCCCTCACCGCCTTTCTGCGCCGGCCGGGCGTGGCCAAGGTGCGCGCGGTCACCGATGCCGTGGGCCTGAGCCCCAAGCGGTTCATCGAGCGCTTCAAGGCCGACGTGGGCGTGACGCCCAAGCAGGTACTGCCGCGTGCTGCGCTTCCAGCGCGCCGTCGCGCAGACCCATGCGGCCCGCGCCGTCGACTGGACCGAAGTGGCGCTGGCGAGCGGCTACTACGACCAGGCCCACTTCATCCACGACTTCCGCGCGTTCTCGGGCCTGACCCCCACCGGCTATCTGGCCGGGCGCACCGCGTTCCAGAACCACGTCACTTTTCTACAATCCGACGCCGGCTGAGATCGGGCACCATGCCTCCATGGCCGATACCATGGACACCTACCGCACCCTTACCCCGTATCTCGTCGTGCCCGATGCCGACGCCGAGATCCGCTTCCTCACTGCCGCGTTCGGCGCCACCGAGAAAGGGGTCGACCGGCGTCCCGATGGCCAGGTGATGCACGCCGAGCTCGTCGTCGGCGATTCGCTCGTCATGCTCGGACAAGCCAACGACACCTGGAAGGCGCTCGGCGGCGCGCTCTATCTGTGGGTGTCCGATGTGGACGGCGCCTACGCCAAGGCCCTCGCTGCCGGCGCCACCTCGCAGATGCCGCCAGAGGACAAACCCTACGGCCACCGCAACGCCGGCGTCGTCGACGCCAACGGCATCACCTGGTGGATCGGCTCGCCGGTGAAATAGCGCGGCTCACCGCGGCGCGCGGCGACTGGTGGGGGGCGCGGAGCTGACCCGCCACAACACGTCGGCGGCGCGAGCCAGGTGACCCGCCGGCGCGCTCGCATAGCTGAGGCGCAGGTAGGGGCCGGGCGCTTCGGCGGGAAACCACTGGCGCCCAGCGCTCACGAGCACGCCGGCCTCGGCGGCGGCACGCGCCAGCGCCAGGTCGTCGACGTGGTCGTCGAGACGCATCCACAGGTGCATGCCGCCCGACGGCGTGAGCGGCACGGCGGCGTCGCCGAAGCGGCGCCGCACGGCACCAGCGAGCACATCGCGGCGCTGCGCCAACGCCACCCGCACGTCGCGCAGGTGGCGGCGCCACGCCGGCGCGTGCACGATTTCGAGGGCCGTTTCCTGCAGCGGTCCCGACACGAAGAAGTCGGCGGCGGCCCGGGTGGCGGTGAGCCGGGCCAGCGCGGCGCCACGCGCCACGATCGCCGCAATGCGCAAGCCCGGTGCGGTGCTCTTGGTGAGCGACCGCAGATACACGCAGTGGCCATGGCGATCGCCGCAGATGAGCGGCAGTGGCGGCACCCGCTCGAACGACAGATCGCGGCACCAGTCGTCTTCGATGAGCAGCGCGCCGGCGTCAGCCACCACGTCGAGCACCTGGCTGCGGCGCTCCGCTGCCAGCGTGGCCCCGGTCGGGTTGGCATGGGTCGGCTGGGTGTAGAACACGCGGGCCCCAGAGGTGGCAAAGGCGCGCGCCAGCAGCTCCGGCCGCACCCCGTCGCGATCGGTGGGCACCGGCACGAGCCGCAGGCCGGCTGCCGCGGCCGCCACCATCGCGCCCACGTAGGACGGCGACTCGACCAGCACCGGCGCCCCAGGCGCGGCCAGGGCGTTGAACGTGGTGGTGATGGCCGCTTGCGACCCCGGTGTGATCAGCACTTCGCGCGCCGACACGGTCGGCCCCAACTGACGCGCGAACCAGTCGCGCAGGCCGTCGATGCCCTCGAGCGGCATGCGGCCCCACACGCCGGGGCGGCGCGCGGCCCGCTGCATCGCCCGCGACACCAGGGCGGCCGCCTGAAGCTCTTCGACGGGATACCCGCCGGCCAGGTTGATGGCCCCAGTGGCGGGCGGCGCCAGCAGGCTGGTGATGGCATCGGGCGTGAGGCGCGACGAGCCCAGGGCCAAGCCTTGCCAGGCGAAGTCGGGCGGCTCGGTGGCGCCATCGGCCGCCCGAGCGGCCACGAACGTGCCGTGGCCGGGCCGGGCCTCGAGTACGCCCTCACCCGCCAGCCGCGCCATCGCCTGGCGCACGGTGCCGGGGCTGACGCGATGGGTCGCCATCAGCTCGCGCACCGACGGCATACGCGCGCCCGGCGTGAGGCGGCGCGCGTCGCGCCTGAGGGATTGCATCACCGCCGCTACGCTGTTACTCTCCAACATGAATATTCACGATAGCGCTATTCTCGCTGGCACGGAAGCGCTTCCCGGGCCGTCCGGGCCTTCCGGGCCTCATCCCTCGGCCGCCAGCGAGGTGCTCCTGGACGCCGCCCGCCGCGGCGTGGCCTACCGCGCCGCCGCCACCACCCGCCGCGTGTCACCCACCAGCGAAGCGCTGACGGGCCTGACCGAACTGGGTGGTGCACTCCCCGAAGGCGGCCGCGACCCGCACGCCGTCATTGCCCTGCTCGACCGCGTGGCCTCGCCGGCCACCGTCACCATGAGCGGCGGCCGCTACTTCGGCTTCGTCAACGGCAGCTCGCTCCCGGTGACGGTGGCATCGAACTGGCTGGCCACGGCCTGGGACCAGAACTGCGCGCTGCAGGTGATGTCACCGGCGGTGGCCGCGATCGAAGCGGTGGCGCTGCGCTGGACCCTCGACGTGCTGCGCCTGCCGCCGTCCTGCGCCGGCGCGTTCGTGGTCGGCGCCACCATGGCCAACCTCACCGGCCTCGCCGCCGCCCGGCATGCGGTGCTGCAGCGGGCCGGGTGGGACGTGGACAACGACGGCCTGAACGGCGCACCCGCCGTGACGGTGGTGGTCGGCGCCGAGGTGCATGCCACCGTGCGGCGCGTGCTGGGCCTGCTGGGGCTCGGCCGCATGCGCACGGTGAATCTGCCAGTCGATGGCCAGGGCCGGATCATGGCGCGCGACCTGCCGGCGCTGACCGGCCCGAGCATCGTGTGTCTGCAGGCCGGCAACGTGAACACCGGCGCGTTCGACCCGGCCCCCGCGCTGTGCGCGTGGGCGCATGAGCACGACGCGTGGGTTCATGTGGACGGCGCCTTCGGGCTGTGGGCGCGCGCCACCGACACCGTGGCCGCGCAGGCCGCTGGTTACGAGCTGGCCGACTCGTGGGCCACCGACGCGCACAAGTGGCTCAACGTGCCCTACGACTGCGGCATCGCCATGGTGAGGGACGATCGCGCGCTGCTTGCCGCCATGGCCATGACCGCCGCCTACCTGCCACCCTCGGGCGTGCGGGACCCGATGCATTACTCTCCCGACGGTTCGCGCCGCGCGCGCGCCGTGGACGTCTGGAGCGCGCTGGCGTTCCTGGGCCGCCGCGGGGTCGCGGATCTCGTCGACCGCTGTTGCGCCCACGCCGCGCGGATGGCCCGCGGCCTGAGCGACGCCGGACACCAGGTGCTGAACGACGTGACGCTGAATCAAGTGCTCGTGAGCTTCGGCAGCAACGCCGCCACCGCGCAGGTGATTGCCGCCGTGCAGGCCGCCGGCGTGTGCTGGTGCGGCGGCACGCGCTGGCAGGGCCGCGACGCCATGCGGATCAGCGTGTCGTCCTACGCCACGACCGAGGCCGACATCGACCAGTCGCTGCAGTCGATTCTGGCGTGCGCCGCGGCGGTCGCAGGCGGTCAACCATGACCGTCGCCGCGACCATCGCCGCGGCGCTGTCAGCCGGTGGATACTGCCGCCTCTCCGCCGCTGATGTGCGCGGCCTCGTCGGCGCCGATGCGCGTGCCGGCTGGACGGCATTCGCGGCGAGCTGGGATGCACTCGAGGTCGACGCGCACATGGCCGATGGCGGACGCTATCGCCGCCGCCGCTATGCGAGTTTCGACCTGGCCGGGGCGGCCGTCACGCGGCGCGCGCACCAGCCGCACTATCAGAGCCTCGACTACAACGGCCTGAACGGCGGGGTCGATCGCTGGTTTGCGCCGGTGACCGACGACACGGCCGGCCAACCATTGCTAGCGGACCTGCTGGCGCGTTGCGCCGAGATCTTTGCCCTCGCTGGCGGCGGAACACCGGCGACGGCGCACTGGCTCGTGGAGATGCACCAGTTCCGAATCGCCGCCGACCCGGAGCACGCCGGGTTGCCCACCCCTGAAGGCATGCACCGCGACGGCGTCGATTGGGTGGCCGTGTGTCTGGTGGGCCGCACGAACGTGGCCGGTGGCGTCACCGCGGTGGCCGACGACGCAGGGCGATCCCTGGGCACCTTCACCCTCGAGGAGCCGCTCGATACGGTGCTGCTCGATGATCGCCGCGTGCAGCACGGCGTCACGCCCGTGGTGCCGCACGACCGCGCGGCGCCTGCGCATCGCGACGTGCTGGTGCTGACCTTCCGCGCCGTGCCGGCCGCGTCTAACGCGCCTTGAGCCGCTCGCCCGTCCACTTCGTGCGCCCGCGGTTGGTCGACAGCTCGCCCTCGAGCGTGCCGTCGTCCTTCATCGTGGCCGTGATCGGCCCGGCCTGCGCCGGCTGGTCGCCGTGCGCGAAGCCCGCGCCGTCTTCCGGGCGCTCGCCCTTCAGCGTGAGCGCGCGTCCGGTGTAGCTGCCCACGAGCAGCACGCGGCGTCCCATCGCCAGCATCACGCCTTCGACCGTGCTCTCTTTCTGCTCGAGCTCGAGGCCGAGCTGATGGCCCTCCACGAGCATCGTCCACACGCCGGTCAGATCGGTGAGTGAGCCGGCGGATGCGGTGGCCGGTGGAGTCTGCGCCCCGGCGCTCACGGCAACGACGGCGACGGCAAGAGCGAGGGCAACGGACACAGCGACACGCGTGCGGGTCATGTGGGGCCTCCGTGATGGGGGTTCAGGTGGGTTCAGTATGACGGGCGCCCATGCCGGCGACACGCGGCCGGTCACGCGGCTCGTCACAAAGGAGCGGCCCGGCGCCAGGCGCTCAGTCGCAACGCCGGTCGCGCTACGATGCGAGCCGTGCCGTTTTCTCTCTCAGCCAAGAGCCGCCTCACGCGTCACGACCTGGGACGGTTCGCCAGCGAGACCCTGTTCGACCGTCTCGCCCGCGCCGTGTGCGAGGCCGAGGTGTTACCGCGCAAGGAGCTCTACGAGGCGTGGGAGGTGGCGCGCCGCACCCGGCGCTTGTGCCGCGGTGGACGTGTGGTCGATGTGGCGGGCGGCCACGGCCTGCTGGCCCACGTGATGCTGGTACTCGATGACACGTCGAACGACGCGCATGTCGTGGACCCGTCGCCGCCGCCGTCGGCACGGGCCCTGCACGCAGCGCTGGCCGCCGTGTGGCCCCGGCTCGACGGGCGTGTGCACGTGCACGCGCAGCCGCTCGCGGCGTTCGCCCTGTCGTCCGGCGATATCGTGGTGTCGAGTCACGCCTGTGGCGCCCTCACCGATCACGTGCTCGACGGCGCTGCGGCGTCGCGCGCGCGGGTGGCGGTGCTGCCCTGCTGCCACGACGCCGGCACGTGCGACGCCGGCGCCCTCACCGGCTGGCTCGACGCGCCGTTGGCCATCGACGTGCGCCGCGCCGAACGGCTCGCGCACCGCGGCTACCGCGTGTGGACGCAGACCATTCCTGCTGCCATCACCCCCAAGAACCGGCTCCTGATTGGCGTGCCAGACGAGATGAACTCCCCCGCGAGCGGAAGCGCATCCGGGGCAGAATGAACGCGATGTTCCGCCCGACGTGAAGTGAAAGGGAGCCCCATGGAGTCCACGGTCAGCCGTCGCGCCTTCCTCCGCCTTGCCGGCACCGCGCCCGCCCTCGCCGCGGTGCCCGCCCATGCCGGCACCACCCGCACCGACGCGCCGTCGTTCGCGTCGGCGCCGACGCGCCGCGTGGGCCAGGTGGAGATTGCGTTCAAGTCGCCCGGACGCCCCAACGGCCTGCAGGCCACGCCGCACGGGCTGTGGATCATCGACCAGAGCGCCGGCAGCCGCGCATCGCTCGTGCGCTATTCGGACGGCCAGGTGATTCGCTCGTTCGAGACCGACACGGTGCGGCCGAGCGGCATCACGTTCGATGGCGAGGCGCTGTGGATCGGCTCGACGTTCAGCTACGAGAACGTGCGCTGTGACGCCATGACCGGCGCGGTGCTCGAGCGCCGTCCCACGCCGGGCTGCACCACCTACGCGATGGCCGGGGATCCGCGGCCACGGCGCAGTCCGCTCGCGCCCCCGCTCGCACCACCGCCCGCCGCGGCGGCAATGGCCGCGGCCGTTCCAGCAGGGACGCCACCGGCCGTGCGCCTCACGCAAACCCCGCACCTCAGGTTCCAGGGCGCGCACGGCCAGGAGTGGCGCGACGGCAAGCTGTGGACCACCTCCACCAGCTCGCGATCGATCTACCGGCTCGATCCGAAGACGTGGGTGGTCGAACAACAGCTCTCCGTGCCCGGCCCGCGGCCCCACGGCCTGGCGTGGGAGGGGCCCTACTTGTGGCACGGCGACGGCGACCTGAACGCCTTCATGAAGTTCGACCTCACCACCAGCCAGATCGTGGAGAAGATCCAGCTGGCCGACAGCGATCCTCTGGCGCACGGCCTCACCATCTGGGAGGGCACGCTGTGGTACTGCGACGACGTCGGCGTCGTGTGCCGCATGCGCCTCTAGCCGCCGCGTTCGTATGGACGAGCCACCTTGGCCGCGACCGCGTCTAAGCTTGCAGGGGAGGCAGGCGGCGATGTCTGGATGGCGAAGGCTGATGGTTGGGGTGTTCGTAGGCGCGCTGTCGGCGTGCGACGAGTCGATTACAGGGCCGAGCGTGCCGCTCGACAAGACCTTCACGATGGCCCCCGGCGATCTCGTAAGCCTCGAAGACACCTCGGCGCGGGTGCAATTCCACGGCGTCGAGGGCGACTCCCGGTGTCCCGCCGATGCCGTGTGCGTCCAGGGCGGCGACGCCGTCGTGCGCGTGTCGGTCACGACCGACGGCCGGCGCCGCGACTACGAACTGCACACCGGCAGCATGGCCCCGGTCACGCACGACGGGCTCACGATGGCGCTCGTGGAGCTGGCGCCCTATCCCTTCAGCTCGCGCACCATCGCGCCCGGCGACTACCGCGCCACACTGCGCGCCACGCGCTGAGCGCGGGTCGCTCCCCGCCGCTCGGCCGCCAGCGTCTTCCGGCACAATCTTCCGGCACAATAGAGCGTGCCGAAACGCTATTGGTTGATGAAGTGCGAGCCGGGCGCGTATGCGATCGACCGGCTCGAACAGCGACGGGGTCACGAGCTGGGAGGGCGTGCGCAACTACCAGGCGCGCAACTTCATGCGCGACGACATGCGGCAGGGCGACGCGGTGCTCTTCTACGCGTCGAACGCCGACCCCTCGGGCGTCACCGGCCTGGCCACCATCGCGCGCGCCGGCTACCCCGATCACCTGGCGTGGAAGAAGGGCCATGTCTACTACGACGCGGCGAGCCCCAAGGAGAAGCCGGTCTGGTACATGGTCGACGTGGCGTTTGCGGAGCGTTTCCCCGAGGTGGTGCCGCTCGAGACGCTCAAGACCACCAAGGGCCTCGAGCAGATGATGGTGATCCAGAAAGGCAGCCGGCTGTCGATTCAGCCGGTCACCAAGGCCGAGTACGACGTGGTCGTGAGGCTGGGGCGCGGATTGAAGCGGACGCGCAAGGGCTAGACACGTCGTCGATGCGCGCAGCAGCGGCGGCTGGCATTGCCATGGTCAGTCGGTCATCTCGAGGCGATGGATGTCGCCGAGGATCACGCTGTACGAGAACGCGCCGAGCAGGGCCACGACGCCGATGTAGACCAGCGGACCGAAGAACGAGCCGGTGGATTGATAGGCGTAGCCGATGACAAGCGGCGTCACGATGCCGGCCAGGTTGGCGCTGAAGTTGAAGATGCCCGCGGTGAGCCCGATGAACTCCTTCGGCGCCACGTCCGAGATCACCGTCCACCCCAGGTTGGTCATGCCCTGGCCGAAGAACGCCAGCGACATGATGGCCACGACCAGCAGGTCGGCACCCGGCGGCACGAAGTTGGCGACGACGATGGTCGAGGCCAGTAGCATCCCGCCGACGATCGGCAACTTGCGCGCGAGGTTGGCCGAGCCCGTACGCTTCAATAGGCGGTCCGAGAGCTGCCCGGCCACGAGCACGCCCACCGATGCGCCGATGTAGGGCAGCATCGTCATCATGCCGGCGTTGATGAAGGTCATGCCGCGCACGTTGACGAGGTATGTCGGAAACCAGGTGACGAAGAACACCTGCGTCGAGTTGCCGCCGAACTGGCCGAGCGACGCGCCGAGGATCTGGCGGTGGCGCAGCAGCCGCCCGAGGGTGCGCCACCTGAAGGGCGCGCGGGCGCCGCGGTACTCGCCGCCGCCGCCAGCCTCGATGTGCGCCAGCTCCGCGGCGTTGGCGATCGCGCTCTCGCTCGGCTCACGGTAGCGCCACCAGAAGAGGCCGCCGAGGGCAACGCCGAGCGCGCCGGCCAGGAAGAACAGGCTGCGCCAGCCGAACTGCTGGGTGATCCAGAAGAGCGGCACGCTCAGGAACGCGAGGCCGGCGTACTGCCCCACCGAGTAGATCGAGTTGGCCCGGGCACGCTCCTGCTGCGGGAACCACGTGGCCAGGATGCGGCTGTTCGCCGGGAAACACGGCGCCTCGAAGACGCCCGCGCCGACCCGCGTGAGCAGCAGCCCCGGCAGGCCCTGCACGCCCCCCCCATGACACCGGTGAACACCGACCAGAGCGTGAGCGACAGCGTGTAGGTGAGGCGCGTGCCGAAGCGGTCGAGGAACACGCCGCCGGGAATCTGCGGCAGCGCGTAGCTCCACGAGAAGGCCGAGAACACGATGCCGAGCGACGCCGCGGTGAGGCCGAGCTCCTTGGTCAGGTAGGGCGCGGCAATGCCGAGCACGGTGCGATCGAGATAGTTGATCATCGTCGCCACGGCAACGAGAGCCAACACAGGGAACCAGCGCTCGTGGGTGGCGCGTGGCACCGGCGGATTGTCGGTCATCGGGGCTCCCAGGGTGCGGGCATGCGGCGGCGCCGCGGGGGATGTTAACACTGGGGTCGCGGGCCAACCCGCGTCGAACCGTAGCGATACGGTTACAGTCATCCGTGTGGCCGCGGCCAGGCCCTGTTACCATTTCACCATGACCGAAGCTGAACTCCGCAAACACCTGAAGGCTCACGTGATGAGTTGGCGGGAAACCGGCGAGATCCTCGAAGCCGAGCGCCGGGAACGGGTGCGCAATGCGGATACGGCGGCATCGCTGCTCAGGCTGAATTCCTTGTTCGACTCTGCCGTCCACCTGCACCCGCCGGCGCCGACCTCGGGGCTGGTGGAGTTCTACGAGATCCTCGCACGCGGACGCCGGTGAGCGCGCATGCCCCACGGCGAGATCCTCTCCAATGACGTGCTCGACGCCGCGCTGAGACTGCAGGCGTTCTGCCGCGCCAGGGAGTGGCGGTTTTGCTTCATCGGCGGCCTCGCCGTGCAGAAATGGGGTGAGCCGCGCGTGACCGACGACGTGGACCTCACGCTGTTTACGGGCCTCGGCACCGAGACGCCGTTCATCGACGCCCTGCTGGCGCTCGACTGGGTCGAAGCGCGCATTCCAGCGGCACGCGAGTTCGCACGAACGCGCCGCGTACTGCTGCTGCAGACCAAGGGCGGCGTCGGCATCGATATCGCCATGGGGGCATTCCCTTTCGAGGACGAGGCCGTACGGCGAGGGCAAGAGATCACGCTCCTGCCGGGCCGGACGCTGCGCCTGTGTACAGCGGAAGATCTGATCGTGTTCAAGACGTTCGCCGCCCGTTCGCAGGACTGGCGGGATGTCGAAATGATCATCGTGCGCCAGGGTGATGACGCGCTCGACTGGGGCTACATCCACGAACAACTGCGCCCCCTGCTCGAACTCAAGGAGGCACCCGAACTGTTCGACCAGCTGGAATCCCTCCGCGTACGCCTCCGCCGGGCGAATCGCCCAGGGTCATGACATCCCAGACCCGGTCGCGGTTACCATGAGAGCGTCATGGCCGTGCGGACCGCCGCCGCGACCCCTTTGCGCTTACCCGACCAGGAGGTGCAGGACCAGCTCGCGCGCCTGCTGGCCGTCTCATCTTCATCGTCGGCCGGGTGGCTGGAATCGCGGCTGAGGTGGCCGAGGAGCACGCTCGGGAAAAGCCCATGCGCATACGGGTGCCGGTCACCTACGATGGGGCGAATCCGCGCACCCTCTGATACGCCCGCTTCTGGCGCCTACCCGCCCAGACACCGCCGCGGGGTACAATCAGCTATTGAACACCACCACTGACGCCACTGTTCCTGCCCCGCTCGGGTTCGCCGAACTCGGCCTCGACGACGCCATCGTCAAGGCCGTGCTGGCCCTGGGCTACGAAGAAGCCACCCCCATCCAACGCGCGGCCATCCCGGTACTGCTGGCCGGCGCCGACATCATCGGCCAGGCCGGCACCGGCACGGGCAAGACCGCGGCCTTCGCACTGCCGCTGCTGCACCGCCTGCTCACCTCGCCCGCTCCGAAGAAGGGCGTGCCGCGCGCGCTGATTTTGGTGCCCACGCGCGAGCTGGCCATGCAGGTGGCCGAGGCCGTGCACAAGTACGCGAAGAAGACCACCCTCACGGTGGTGCCCGTCTACGGCGGCGCGCCGATGGATCAGCAGATTCGCGCGCTGCGCCGCGGCGTCGAGATCGTGGTGGCCACGCCGGGACGCGCGCTCGACCATCTGCGCCGCAAGACGCTCGACCTCACGGCGCTCGAAGTGCTCGTGCTCGACGAAGCCGACGAGATGCTCGACATGGGCTTTGCCGACGACCTCGAGGCGATTCTCACCTCCACGCCGGCGACGCGCCAGACCGCGCTCTTTGCCGCCACCATGGCCCCGCGCATCGCGTCGATCGCCGAACGCCATCTGCGCAAGCCCGAACGCATCACGGTGAAGGCCGAGAAGCGCGCGCCCGGCAAGATGCCGCAGATCCGCCAGGCCGCCTACATCGTGTCGCGCAGCCAGAAGGGCTTCGCGCTCGGCCGCATCCTGGAGTTCGAAGATCCCACCTCGGCCATCGTGTTCTGCCGCACCCGCATCGAAGTGGACGAGCTGACCGACACGCTCAAGTCGCACGGCTACGGCGCGCAGGCCCTGCACGGCGGACTCGACCAGCGGCAGCGCGACCGCGTGATGCAGTTGTTCCGCACCGGCAAGGCCGATGTGCTCGTGGCGACGGACGTGGCCGCGCGCGGCCTCGACATCGACCACGTCTCGCACGTGATCAACTACGACATCCCGACCGCCCCCGAAGTCTACGTGCACCGCATCGGCCGCACCGGACGCATCGGCCGCGAGGGCGTGGCCATCACGCTCATCGACCCGCGCGAGCAGCGCACCTTGCGCTTCATCGAGGGGCTCACGAAGCAGAAGATCGACATCGCCACACTGCCCACGCTGTCGGCCCTCAAGGCCAAGCGTCTGGATGCCACGCGCGGCGCGCTCACCACGCGCATCGCCGCCGGCGATCTCGACGAGACCCGCGCGGTGGTGCAGGCGCTGGCCGCCGACTTCGACATGACCGACATCGCCGCGGCCGCCGTGGCCCTCTTCCAGGCGGCCGGCGAGACGGCCGCTGACAACGCGCCGGACGTGGTGGCGCCGCCCGAGAGGCCGGCTCGGTCCTTCGACGACCGGCGCCCCCCGCGCCGCGACAGCCGTCCGGCCCAGCGCGATGATCGCGGCGACGCCCCACGGCCCGGCCGCTTCGACGGCGACTTCGAGCGCCGTCCGGCGCGTGCCGCCAAACCCGCCGGAACCTACGCCGCCAAGGAACCCTACGCGGCGCGCGAGAAGCGTCCGCCCCGGGCCAGCGGGCCCGAAGGCGCGGGCTTCGATCAGGCCGAGGCGGTGATGCTGGCCTTCAACATCGGCCGCAACAACGGCGTGCGTCCCGGCGATCTCGTCGGCGCCATCACCAACGAGTCGGGCATCACGTCGCGTGAACTGGGCGCCATCAACATCACGCCCAGTTCGTCGATGGTCGAAGTGGCCGGTCCCGTGGCCGCCACGGTGGTGAAGGCCATGAAGGGCAAGACGATTCGCGGCGAGCTGTTCGAAGTGAAGGTGCTCAAGCGCGCCACGTAGCGCGCGCGCCTCACGGCCGCCGCGTGTACCAATACGCCCACACCACCAAGAGTCCTTGGAGGGGCAGGCGGATGAGCAGCGCGGCCGGCGGGATCGACGGATACAGCTCGGGATGTATGGCCATGTGGACGTTGGCCGGGAACACCGCGACCAGCAAGGCGATGAGCCCCCATGCCGCCCTCACCGTCCACCCCGGGATGAGCAGCAGGGCGCCGAGCACGACCTCGGCGACACCGCTGATGTAGACGAGCTCGAGCGGCCACGGCAGGTACGGCGGCACGATGCCGACGTAGAAGCCGGGGTTGCGGAAGTGGTTGAGCCCGGCGGCCACGAAGGCCGCGCCGAAGACGACTCGGGTCAGCGTCTTGAAGATCGCCATGTCACCGGCATGATCCGTCTCCTAGAGCAGATCGCCGCCGTCGGCTTCGGCCGTAGCCTGCACGCGGGCGTGCAGCGCCGTCCAGCCGGTGCCCATGTTGCTTCGGAAGTCGTCGGGGCATGGCCCGAAGACCGTGTGCGTGAAGTCGATGCGCGTGCCGTCGTCGCTCTCGGAGAGGCGGTACATCAGGTTCGACGTCGCGCCGGTGGACATGAAGAGCGGCCCCCAGATCTCGAGCAGGGCCGGCCGCTTGATGCTCTGCACGAAGCCCCACAGGTGCCCGTTGTCGCTGCCGAGGTCGCGGTACCACCGTCCGCCGGGATGCGCCTCGAGCACCATCGGCATCGGCGCCCCGTCGGGCCGCACGTTGCGCCGTCCCATTTCGGCGATGAGCGACGCGAACGTCTTCTCGATCGACGCCTTCACCAGAATCTCTTCCTTGATCGTGAACGTCTCGCTGGCCATGGCAGTGGCGGTCATTCGTTCTCCTCGGCGTGGGACTTGATGCGGCGCAGCTGATTGCGCCAGTGCTTGGCGAACAGGCTGCTCCACTCGTGAATCGTGCGCACGGTCTCGGCGTTGGTGCGATACATCACCGACCGGCCGTCCTTCCGTTGCGTGACCAGGCCGACGTCGCGCAGCACCTGCAGATGCTTCGACACCGACGGCTGGCCGAGCTCGAGGGCCGCCGCGATCTCGGAGACGGAACGCTCCTCGGCCGCCAGGAACTCGAGAATGTGCCGCCGCCGCGGTTCGGCGATGGCGTTGAAGGCGTCGGAGGTGGTGGAGGCGCGGGCCACGTTCACTGTTATACATTCCCATATGGGAATACGTCAAGCCCCGCATCCACGGCGGCCCAACTGCTCCGACCGATCGCCGGAGCATCGACCACCCCATCACCCGAACGCCGTCCAGGCATCGGGAGCTCCTCGCGGCTCACACGTCGCCCCGCCGGCCACTTGCACCTTCCGCCGACTTGTCCGGAATACGAACGACGCCCGCATTTCGCCTCTCGTCCGTGTCACTCGGACTCACGGTGCAAGTGGCGGGTCACAAGACGCAGCGGCGAGGGCTCCGATTTCGCCGCGACGAGCTCCCGATGCCCGGACGGCTCGCAGAGGATTCCGTGCAAGCGCGTGGAGCGACGCGAACCTGCGACAGCACCGGAGGGCGCCGAATTGCAGGTGCGTCAGATAACCTGAGGCTTCGCCCTCTCAGACGGAGTCTTCATGTTGGAGCTCGCCACTCTGATTTTTGCGGCTAGCCTTGCCGGCGCGTTGCAGACGCCCGACGTGCCGCCGCGCGAGCGAGAGGTCCTGATGGAGTTCTTCGCCGCCACGGACGGCGAGCGCTGGAAGGACAAGACGGGCTGGGGCAGCGATCGTCCGGTCTGCGAGTGGCATGGCGTATTCTTCGGCGGCATCGAATTCGACGCGTCGCGTCCGACGGTCACCTGGCTGTCCCTGGATTTCAACAATCTGCGTGGCAACGTACCGCCGAGCCTTGGCGCCCTCGCGCAGCTCACGCGACTCAGCCTCTCCGACAATCAGCTGACCGGGCCATTGCCCGAGCCCTTGCTCCAGCGCTGGGACGGCCATGCCTTCGAACTGGACGCAAGGGGCAATCACTTCTCCAACATGGTCGGAACTGCCACGGTGGCGGTCGCTTCCACAGGCGTACTCTGCTCTCCCACCAGCGACCTGCACTTCACCGCAACCTACGACGCGGCGTCCATGAAGGCAACGTTCGAATCGGTGCGCTGTGCGCGCCCCACCGGAAGAAGGACGGAGTGCGTCGTCCGTGACGGTCGCGTCTTTGACATGGAGCGTTTCTCGCGAGCGCTCGCGGTGATGAACTACGACGCCCTGCGCGCCGAGTACAGCGCGCCATTCACGGTGTCTACCCACCAGCAATACCTGACGACGACTGCCACCTGGGGTGACGGCCGACAGAAGACGGTGAAGACCTCCGGCCGCGAGGGCCCCGTCGAGGCGTGGGCCGCACAGCAACTGTTCCTGTCCCTGCAGAGTTCGACCGACTGGGAGCGCGAAACCCGAAAGCCGCGCTGCAGCTTCCAACACTGACGGGAACACGACGCGACGGCGCCACAGGCTGACGGCCGGACGCCGGAGGGCCTCCGCGGCGAAATCGGAGCCCTCGCCGGGGCGTGGTGTGACGCGCCACGCGCACCGTGAGTCCGAGTGACACGGACGAGAGGCGAAAAGCGGGCGTCGTTCGTATTCCGGACACGTCGGCGGAAGGTGCGTGTGGCCGGCGGGGCGAGGTTGAGTCGAGGAGGCCCCCCGGTGGCCGGACGGCAGCGGGACGCTGACCGTGCGGGCAGCGGGACGCTGGCCGCGTGGTACGATTCGCAGCAATGGAACTGCCCCTGCTGGCAAAGGCCGTGATTCTCGGCCTCATCGAAGGACTCACGGAGTTCCTGCCCATCTCGTCCACCGGACACTTGATCCTGGCCGGCGACCTGCTCGGCTTCAACACGCCGCAGGGCAAGGTGTTCGAAGTGGTCATCCAGACCGGCGCCATGCTGGCCATCGTGTTGGAATATCGCGCTCGGTTCACGCGCACGCTGGCCGGGCTCGGCACGATTGGCCCGTCGCGGCGCCTGGTCGTGAACCTGCTCATCGCCTTCGTGCCGGCCGCCGTGCTGGGCCTGGCGTTCGGTAAGTTCATCACGGCCTACCTGTTCAGTCCTATTCCGGTGGCCGCGGCGTTCATCGTCGGCGGCCTCGTGATCCTGTGGGCCGAGCGCCGGCGCCACGTGGTGACCGTGCCCGACGTGGACAGCATGTCGGCCGGCGACGCCTTGAAGGTGGGCTGCGCGCAGTGCCTCGCGCTCGTGCCCGGCATGTCGCGCGCGGGTTCCACGATCATCGGCGGCCTGCTGTCGGGGTTGTCGCGCACGGCCGCCACCGAATTTTCGTTCTTCCTCGCCGTGCCCACCCTGATGGCCGCCGGCGGCTATCAACTGCTCAAGGAACGCGACCTGCTCTCGGCCGCCGACGTCAGTTGGTTCACGGCAGGCGGCGTGGCCGCCTTCGTCGCGGCATACTTCTGTGTGCGCTGGCTGATTCGCTTCGTGAGCAGCCACGACTTCACCGCCTTCGCCTGGTATCGCATCGCCTTCGGGATCGCCGTGCTCGTCACCGCGCAGACGGGCCTCGTGGAGTGGTCGGCGCGGTAGGAGCATTCGCATGACGACACGCACCCGGGTGTGGGCGGCCGCGGCGCTGACGTGCCTGGTCGCGGTGTCGGCGTCGGCGCAGCGCTACCGTTTGCCCGAGGGCCCCTGGGTACCGCCCCGCTTCCCCACCCCGGCGTTCCACGACGGGGGCTTCACGCACTGCAAGGTGATGTACACGAGCGTGCGGCGCGAGCGCAACGGCATGGGCTGGGCCACCGACTATCCGTATGCCGCGATCAACCTGCTCACGCGCGTGCAGGAACTCACGAAGACGCGCGTCAGCATGGGCGACGAAGGCGAGCCCAACTACTGGGTGGTACGCCTCACCGACGAGGCGCTCTTCAGTTGCCCGTTCGCGATGGCGACCGACGTGGGCACGCTCGAGTTCACCGACGCCGAAGTGGCCGGCCTGCGCGCCTACCTGCTCAAGGGCGGATTTCTCTGGGTGGACGACTTCTGGGGCACGCGCGCCTGGCAGCAGTGGACCGCGCAGATGCAACGCGTGCTGCCGGAGTACAGCATCGCCGACGTGCCGCCGGAGCACCCCATCCTGCACACGATGTTCGACCTCAAGGCCGCACCGCAGGTGACGAGCATCAACTTCTGGCGCGAGAGCGGCGGTGACACGTCGGAACGCGGGCCAGACAGCCCCAAGGCCAACCTGCGCATGATGACCGACAAGGCCGGGCGCATCATGGTGCTCATGACGCACAACACCGACATCGGCGACTCGTGGGAGCGCGAGGGCGAAGACCGCGAGTTCTTCCTGCAGTTCTCGCCCGACGGCTACGCCCTCGGCATCAACGTGGTGCTCTACAACCTCACCCACTGACCAGCCGGCGACGCCGCGCAGCGGTGTGCAGGGCGCCGTGCCACCAGGGGTCGGCGTCGATTTTGCACCGCCAAGCGGCGTGCGCATCGCTCTCGTCGCTTCCCACCGGACCGTCCGGCTGCTCGCCGCCGGCGTCCTCACTGCTCTGACCGTCGCGGGCGGGCACGCCCAGACCACCGCCGTGCCGTCGCTGCTCGTGCCGGCCGACGCAACCGCGCGGGTGCCGGCCGCGGTCAGTGGACGGCTCGACACGCTGGAAGCGCGAGCCGCACGCGCGAACCTGTCGGCCCTGGCCGGCGACGAATTCGACGTCGAGGTCAGCCCGGGCCTCACCCTGCGGGCGCGCATCGATCGGCGTGACACCCATCGCAACGGCGCCAGAACCTGGGCCGGACACGTCGTGGGCGAGCCACTGAGCACCGTCACGGTGGTGGAGATGAACGGCCTGTTGCAGGGCGCCATCCGCACGCTCACCGCCGCCTACTCCATCGAACCGGCGCCGGGCGGAGCCTTTCATGTGGTGCGCCACGTCGACCCTGATGCCACGGGCGTCGGCCTCGATCCGATCACGCCAGAGGCGCTCGCCCCCGTCGCCGGCGACGTGCCGCCGGTGGGCGGCGACGACGCCAGCACCTTCGACATCGTGGTGTTCTACACCACGGCGGCCCGCAACGTGGCCGGCAGCGACGGCGCGGCACAGACAAGAATTGCCCTCGGTGTCTCAGAAACGAACACGGCCTATGCCAACAGCGGCGTCACCCCGCGGTTGCGACTGGTCGGCGCCGAGCTGCTCGACTACACCGAATCCGGCGACCTCAGCGTGGACCTGAGCCGCTTCCAGAACGCCTCGGATGGGTTCATCGACGCCGTGCACACCCGGCGCAACCAGCTGGGCGCCGACCTGGCCATGCTGGTCGTGGGCGCCACGGCCGGCGGGGCGTGCGGCGTGGGCTACGTCATGACGGGGCTGTCTTCGGCGTTTGCCTCGTATGCCTTCACCGTCACCGCCTACTCCTGCATCAGCCCGAACTACACCTTCGCGCACGAGCTCGGCCACAACATGGGCTCGGCACACGCGCCCGAGGACGGCAGCGGCCAAGGCTCGCTCTATCCGTATTCCTTCGGCTACAAACACCCGTCGAATCTGTTCCGCACGGTAATGGCCTACAACTGCGGCGGTGCGGGCTGCCCGCGCGTGCTGCACTTCTCGAATCCGAATGTGTCGTACAGCGGCGCGCCCACCGGCACGGCGGTGCAACACGACAACGCGCGCTCGCTCAACAACGCCGCCAACACCATCGCCAACTGGCGCCAGGCCGTAGGCGGCGGTACGGCCCCCACGATCTCGGCCGTGGGCAATCTGACCATCGCCGAAGACACCTCGTCGGCACCAATCGCCTTTACGGTCGGCGACGCCCAGACGCCGGCAACGAGCCTCGTCGTCACCGCGTCCTCGAACACCACCGCGCTCGTGCCCAATACCGCCGGCGCGCTGGCGCTCGGCGGCTCCGGCGCCAACCGCACGCTCGTCGTCACGCCTGCCGCCAATCAGTTCGGCTCCGCCACGATCACCCTCACCGTGAGCGACGGCGCGCAATCGGCATCGCGCGCCTTCACGCTCACCGTGACGAGCGCCGCCGACGCGCCCACGCTGGCGGCCATAGCCGCGCAGACGACCGCGGAGGACACGCCGATCACGGTGAACCTGACGGTGGGCGACCCCGACACGCCGGTGAGTGCCCTCACGGTGCAGGCCGTCTCGTCCGACGGCGCGTTGGTGCCGGCCGGTGGCTTCGTGATGGGCGGCACCGGCAGTGCCCGCACGGTCACCATCACGCCCACGGCCGACCAGACGGGAAGCGCCACCATCACAGTGACCGTGAGCGACGGCTCGACCACGGCTTCGCGCTCGTTCGTGCTGACCGTGACGGCGGTGAGTGACCCGCCGTCGTTTGCTGCCGGCGTGCCGGTGAGCGTATCGACGCTCGTCGGCAGCGCCACCTCATTTCCGGTGACCGTGACCGACCCCGACACGGCCGGCGCCAGTCTCACGCTCGCCGGCGCCACGACCAACGCGTCGCTGCTGCCCAATGGCGGCATCGCCGTCGTGCCCGTGTCCGCCTCCGCGTCGAGCCGCACCTTCACGGTGACGCTCACGCCAGCGCCTGGCGCATCGGGCAGCGGTGGCCTCACGCTCTCGGCCGCAGACGGCGGCACCCCGATCGTGCGCACGGTCAACCTGTCGGTCACCACCACGCCCGCGGCACCGGACGCGCCGGTGGCGTTGACGGCCACCGTCACCGGAAGCGCGCTGCGGCTCACGTGGACGGCGGCCACGACCGGCACGCCCGCCACCAGCTACGTCGTCTCGGTCGGAACGGCGCCGGGTGCCACCACGTTGCCGCAGCAGAATACGAGCGCCACGACGCTCCTCGTGCCCGTGAGCGGGGGCGCCACCTACTACGCGCGCGTGCGGGCCGTAAACAGCTTCGGCACGAGCGCGGCCTCACCCGAAGCGGTCGTCACGATCACGATCCTCGAGCCCACGCCGGGCCGGGCGGTGCAGTTCGGCGCGGTCTTCTCTGGCCGCCGCGTCACCGTGAGCTGGGCGGCGCCCACCACGGGCGATCCCGTCACCAACTACGTGCTCGAAGGCGGCAGCGCGCCCGGCCTCGCCGACTACGGCCGGCTCGATCTGGGCACGGCGCTCTCGTTCTCGCTCGACGGCGTGCCCGACGGCACGTTCTGGCTGCGCCTGCGCGCGGCCAACAACGCCGGCCCGGGACCGGCCACGAACGAACTCGCCTTGGTGATGCGCGCGTCGGTCGGCTGCGTGGGCCTGCCGATGGCGCCCGTGCAGCACGCGCCGGTGGTGGCCGGCAACATGGTGACGTTGTCGTGGACGCCGCCCGGCGAAGGGGTGACGCCACTGGCCTACGTCATCGTGGCGGGCTCGGCGCCAGGGCTCTCGAATGTGGCCGTGCTCGACCTGGGCGCGCCGATGACGTCGGTGAGCGGGCCGGTGGCGGCCGGCACCTACTTCGTGCGAATGGCGGCGCGCGGCAGCTGCGGCGTGGGTCTGCTGTCGAACGAAGTGCCGCTCGTGGTCGGCGGCCCGGCGCCCAACTAGCTCAGTTGGTGCCGGTCGCCGTGAGCATGCCCTTCAGGTGCCTGGCGATGTCCTCGTGCGTGGCGAACCACACGCCCGGTTTGCCCTTCATGTGGCGGATGAGCCGATCGAGAATCGCCACGCGTGAGCGGTGGCCCATGATGTGCGGGTGCATCGTGAGCACGTAGAGCCCGCGCTCCTCGTAGGCCACGTCGAACTCCGAGGTGAACACCTCGAGCACGTGTTCCGGCGACGGCATCGAGCCGTCCGACGCCCCGAAGTAGGGCGCGTCGTCGACGATGCGTTCGATCGGCAGCTCCACCAGACCCGTGGGCTTGCCGTCGAGGTTGATCTCGTAGGCGTCGTCGCTGGCCATCAGGCTGCTGTCGTAGAGGAAGCCAGCCTTGGTGATCTGCGCCAGCGTGTACTTGCTGAACTTCCATGACGGGGCGCGGTAACCGACCGGACGCTTACCCATCTGTTTGGTCAGCGCCTCGAGCGACTGGTCGAGCAGCCGCTGCTCTTCCTGCTCGTTGTTGAGCGTGGGCAGGCGCTCGTGAATCCAGCCATGGATGCCGATCTCGTGCATCCCCTTGGCCTGGATGTCGGGCACCATCTGCGGATGCAGCAGCGCGCTCACGGCCGGGATGAAGAACGAGGCCGGCATGCGGTGTTGATCGAGCAGCCGCAGGATGCGGGGCAGGCCGTCGACCGCGCCGTATTCGCCGCGCGACAGCACCTCGTAGTCGAGGTTGCCCTGCGACAGCGCCATCGTGGCGTTGTCCACATCGAACGACAGCGCCACCGCCACGCGGTTGCCGCCGGGCCACGCCGCCGGCTTCAAGCGCCGGCCGGCGCCCACATGGAACATCTCGGCCTTGAGCGCGTCGAGACTCTTGGTCACGCCGGGCAGGGGATTCGGCGTGGCCGCCGGCGCGGCCGCCGGGGCCTGGGCATCCACATTGGCGTTCGGCGCGCAAGCCGCGAGGATCGCGCTCGCGCTCATGGCGCCGAGCAGCATCAGCAGTCGTGTCCGCATGTTCCGCGCCTCCGTGCGCTGGTGCATGCTGGGCCAGTCGCTGGTGGCTGTCAAGAGCGCCGGGACCGCGTGCGCGCCGGCCGGGCGATTCAGACGGCGGCTAGAGCGACCGCGCCACGGCGAGGCCGTCGGCATAGTGCGTCAGCAGCAGGTCGGTCTGGCGCACGGCGGTGAAGAGCAGGTCGCCATCGAGGGACCGGTTGGCCTCGCCGCACGCCCGCGCCGCTTCCACGCGCAGCACGTCATGGGCAAGTTGCAGCCAGCGCACCAGCCCGCGCGACGCGTCGGCCTGATAGGTCACCCAGGCCCCGAACGCCTTGGTCGCCAGATAGCGACGCACGAGGGCGCTGGCCGCCGGCCATTCCGGCGCCACGAACGCCCGATCCAGCGCGTCGACATTGGCGGGCGTGGCCGGCCAGGTCCACGGGGCGCGGCAGGTCTCGGTCACGACCCGCATGGCGCGGCGTTGCCGCTCGAGGCGGTACGGGCCACCGTCCGACCCGCGTTCGGCCGACGTAAAGGCCGCGCGCGCACCCGGCGTGCCGTCACCACCGCGCAACGCAGCAATCACCTGCACGAGCGGAGCATCGCCCGGCGTCCACACGACCAGCCGCTCGGCGTAGGCCCGCAGCAGCGCAAGGGCCTCGGCCGGGGTGCCGGCCGGGGCGTTGGCACCAGCCAGGGTCTGCACCGCCAGTGCCTCCCACGCCGTGAGCGCGTCCAGATCGATCAGCACGCCAGGCGTGAGGCGTGGCGGCAACTCGTCGCGCACATCGAGTCCCTCGGGCACCGCGCGGCCAGGCACGGCCGGCGGGCCCGGCACGATCGCCACCGGCCCCTCGTGCTCGAAGAGCAGCGAGGCCGCGGTAGGACAGTAGTGCGAGAGCGACACGCGCACGCCCCGCGCGTCAACCAGGCAGACGCGCGGAAAGTGCTGGCAGCTCGCCGGCAACGCCTCGTGCCCCTCGGCAGCGTGTACGGCGCAGTGCCGGCTGGCGGTGGCACTCGCGGCCCCGCCGCGCCGCCCTGAGACATGGAACACACACGCGTCGTCGGCGAGGCGGAAGGTGCCGGCCACGCCCGGCGGCGCGTCGGCGGAGGCCAGCAGCCACACCGGACTGCCGTCGACGGTGTGCAGCCGATCGGCCGCAATGGCGGCGTCGATCGCTGGGACGGCCTGTGATTCGACGGGCAGAGGCCACCCCGATCGGCAGCAGGCTCCGGCATGACGGCAGGCGTAGTGCACGTGGCACGAGAGCCACAGGGTGGGGCTGGAGACGGTCACGGTGCCGGAACTCACGACGGATACAGATCGCCGCGCAAGTACTTGAGGCCCGAGTCGCACACGATCGTGACCACGCGTGCACCCGGCGGCAGCTGTTTGGCGCGTTCGAGCGCCATCCACACGTTGGCGCCCGACGACGTGCCGCCGAAGATGCCCTCTTCCCGGGCCAGACGGCGCGCCGTGGCGAAGGCGTCGTCGTCGCTCACGGCCAGCGTGGCGTCGGCCAGATCGGCGCGGTAGTTGCCGGGCACGAAGCCGGCGCCGGTGCCTTCGATCCGGTGACCGCCGGTGGGCGCCAGGCCCGACAGCGCGCGGCTGGTGGCTGGCTCGCCGGCAATGCAGCGCACGCCCGGCACCTTGGCCTTGAACACTTCGGCGTTGCCGGAGAATGACCCGCCCGTGCCCACCATCATCACGAACTCGTCGAGACGGCCACCGAGCGTCGCCAGCGTCTCTTCCGCCATCGGGTGATAACCGCCGCGGTTGTCGGCGTTGTCGAATTGCTGGGTCCAGAACGTGTTCGGCTCGGCGGCGAGTTCGCGCACGCGAGCAAGCCCTATCTGAAAGAGATCCGGCGTGACCGTGCCGTTCACGCTGGGCACGATCTCGAGCGCGGCGCCAAAGGCCCGCATGGTCTGCAGCTTCTCTTCGGCGAAGGCGTCGGACGACACGAAGTGGGCCCGGTAGCCGAGCGCTGCGCACACCATCGCCAGCGAGCTGCCGGTGCTGCCGCCGGTGAAGTCGACCACGCGTCCGCCCGGACGCAGCTGCCCGCGCTGCTCGGCGCCGCGCACCATCGACAACGCCATGCGGTCTTTCATGCTGCCAGTGGGATTGGCCCCTTCCCACTTCACCCAGATCTCCACGCCGTTGCCGGGAACGACCTTCTCGAGCCGGATGAGCGGCGTGTGCCCGATCTGCATGGAGGGATTCTAATTGGAACTGGGGGCTAGGGGCTGGGGGCTAGGGCGGGCAGCGTCACGAGTTCGCGTCGCGCTGTGTCAGCGCGCGCACCACCTTGGTGCCGGGCGCCGTTGAGCTCGATGCCACGCGCCCTAGTCCCCAGTCCCTAGTCCCCAGTCCCTACAGGTCTTCAGACACCTCGGCCTCGGCCTCGATCTCCACCAGGTACTCGTCGCCCACGAGCCGCGCTTCGACCAGCGTGTTGGCCGGTTGGATGGCCCCGAACCGTTCGCCGTGCGCCCGGGCCACCGGCTCCCAGTGCTCCAGGTGCGACACGAACACGCGCGTGCGCACCACGTGGTCGAGGCGCGCGCCGAGCGACTGCAGCGCGCCTTCGATCTTGTCGATCACGGCGTGCGTCTGCGCGGCCGGATCGCGGCCGCCGATCACGCGCTGGCCGTGCGTGGCGGTGGTGCCCGACACGCTGATGCGGCCACCGGCGCGCACCGCGCGCGAGAAGCCGGCCAGCGGCTCCCACGACGTGCCGCTGAAACAGCGGCGCGTGCCGTGCGGCCCCGGCCGCACCTCGTAGGGCGGCGGCAGCGTGTCGAGGTGATGGCTCAGGTCGCCGGAGGCCGTGAGGAACGGCGGCGTGCGGTATTCGTCGCCGCAGTCGCCCGGAATCGGCGTGAGCGTGGCGATGGCTGCGTCGAGCTCGGCACGGTCGTCGGTCGAGAGCTGAAAGGCACACAGCCGCGCGTTGTCCTCGAGATGGGCCCGCTCGCCGAGGCGCGCGCCGACGATCACCGCCGCCACGCCCGGCTGCTCCATCACGAAGCGCGTGGCCACGTTGGTGAGCGACACGCCGTGACGCGCCGCCACGGCGGCCGCGGCGGCCAGCACCCGTTGCAGCGCGGCCCAGCCGCCGGCCGCGCGAATGAAGCGCCCGTACTTCATCTGCGACCAGGTGCCGGACCGTTCCCAATCGGGCTCGTCCTGGCCCAGCCACTTCTCGCTCAGCCAGCCGCCGCACACCGTGCCATACGCGAGCAGGCCCACGCCGTACTCGGCGCACACGGCCGCCAGCCGGCCGGCGGCGCGGCGGTCGAGCAGCGAGCAGCTCACCTGGTTCGACACCACCTCGATGCCGCTGGCCAGCACGACCCGCAGATGCGCGGCATCCACATTGGTGAGCCCGAGGTGGCGGATGAGACCCTGCGCTTTCAGCTCCTGCAGGTGGAAGAGCGCGTCGAGCCACGACGGGTCGGCGTAGTTCCAGGCGTGGAACTGCAGCAGGTCGATGCGGTCGGTGCCGAGGCGCGCAAGCGATCGGTCGATCGCGGCGCGCACCTGGGCGGCCGTGACCGGTCCGGGTGCCGGCACCCACTTCGTGAACAGCTGCACGCGATCGGGATCGCCGAACGCCCGGCACGTGCCCGCGATGATCTCGGCCGAGCCGTAGTGGTCGGCCATGTCGAACGACGTGAATCCGGCCTCGACGTAAGGCGTCATGGCCCGGGCCGCAGCGTCGAGATCGAGCACGCGGCCGTCGCGTTCCATGTCGGCGATCTGCCACAGACCGGTGACGACGCGCGCGATCGAGAGTCCGGGGGCCAGGGTCGTTCGGTCGATGCCAGACACGCGGCTACTCCGGAGGCAAGGCGAGGAAGCGGGCGGTCACGTCCACACCCTGCGCGCGCAGGCGGCGCATCTCGCGGGCGTAGACCACGGTGGCGAGCGCCATCACGATAGCCCAGACCGGCGTGGACTTGAAGTACCACGCCGCCGGCCCCGTCACGTCTTTCCAGGTGTGCACGGCGAGGTACAGGGCAAGGACGCACACACCGGCCACGGCCACCGGCACACGCTGCGCGGCTGAGGGCAACACCGTGACGGCGGCGGCGAGGGCCGGATTGCGCGCCGGCAGCGCCAGCACCGACAACGCCATCAGCAGGAAGTTGATGAGCATGGAGGTCACCAGGATGTCGACGCCCAGGAACCAGTCGCCGGCCAGGTGGCAGCCGAGCACGCCCACGGTGGCCATCGCGGTGCTCAACAAGATCGCCACGTGGGGCGTACGGAAGCGCGGATGCACGGCGGCGACGGCCGCGGGGAAGATGCCATCCTCGGCCCACGCGAACATGAGCCGCGACACGCCCAGCAGCATGGCCGGCAGGTCTTTGATGAGCGCCACCGAGGCGCTCGACACGATCACGACCGTCCAGAACGGCGGCAGCACCACCCCCAGCAGGCCCGGCGCGGTCACGTCACGACGCTGCGCTTCGGCCGCCACGTAGGCCCACGGCACCGTGTGATACACGGCAGCGGTGAACAGGAAGTAGAAGAGCGCGGTCACGCCCACCGAGATGAAGATGGCGAGCGGCAGGTCGCGGCCCGGACGCTTCGCTTCGCCACCCGCCTGCGCGATCGAGTCGAAGCCGATGAACGAGGCAAAAAGCAGCACCGAGGCCGGCAAGAGCGTGCCCGTCAGCGGCGCCGTCGTGCCGGCCACCATCGCCGGCTCGCCGCGGCCGGCGAGCGCCTGCAGGAAGTCGGCGTGCGTGTAGGAGAACCCGGCCACGATCACCACCGCACCCAAGGCGAAGGTCAGGAACATCAGCGGCACCATGAGACGCTCGTAGGTCTTGATGCCGAGCAGGTTCACGCCCGTGGCCGCCCACAACACGCCGAGCGCGATGGCCAGCCGCACGGCGCCCAGTTCGAGCGTGGCCGCCACGTCGTGCCATTGCAGCGCCAGCGCGATGTCGCGCAGGAACGGCGTGATCAGGAACGACACCACGCCCATCACGATCGACAGGGAGAACCACTGCGAGAACGAGGCGACGAAACCCAGATAGGGGCTGAGCGCGCGACTCGCGAACACGTAGCTGCCGCCGGCGCGCGGCATCGCCGAGGCGAGCATGGCGTAGGCGAGCCCCGCCAGCACCGCCGGCACGGCCGCCAGCAGGTAGGCCGGCAGCACGTTGGCGCCGATGCCCGGCACCTGCCGCTGGATCATGAAGGGGATGACGTTCACGGCCGCGCCCACCATGGCGCAGATGCCGGTGGCGGTGAGCCCGAGCAGGCCCATCTCGCGCGCAAGCCCGTGGCCCCCGACGCGCGGGGTTGGCGCGTTGGGGTGGAGCCCCGAACGGGCCGGTCGCGAACCGGACGTCGCGGCTGGCGGCCGCGCGCTCATCGCCGTCCGGGCAAGGGCCGCGCCATCGGCCCGCCGCCGAGCGGCGCCTTCAGTGACGCGAAGAGCTGCACGTGGTTGTCGATGATGCGCGCCTTCTCCGCCTCGTTCACGTCGGTCGTGCCGACGTTGCGCTCGGAGGTGCCGCCGAGCACGATGCCGTCGCGCCGCGGCATCATGTGGATGAAGAGTCCGCGTTGCGACTCCGGAATGTTCACCCCGCCGCTGGTGCTGTAGTTCACCTCGTCCTGCGGCGGCAGCAACACCAGCAGGCCCTTCAGCGGCATCAGCTCGTCGTCGCCGAAGAGCGCCTTGGCGCCCAGGCCGGTGCAGTTGACGATCACGTTCTCGGAGAGCGCCAGCACGTCGCGCGGGGTCTCGAACTTGCGGATGACGAACTGGCCGCCGAAGGCCAGCACGTCGTCCATCAGCGCCGGCAGATAGATGTTCGGCTCGATGCGCAGCTCGGGCCGCTCGATCGCGTACTGGGTCGGGAACGGATGCTCACCCGGTTGCAGCAGCGTCATCTCGCTCTGCAGGTGGCGCGGCAGCAGCGCGTTCTCGCCGCCGGCCGACCGGGCCGAGTCGGTCGGCGAGTAGTTGGTGATCCAGGAGATGCCGTACCTGGGCGAGGCCATGAACTGCAGCTGCCGGTAGGCGATCTCGGCCGCCTGCACCAGCTGCGTGCTCCACTCGGAGGTGCGCTTGGCGAACTCGACCAGGCCCGAGGTCGGCGTCCACGCCGCCAGTGACCAGTTGGAGGTCACGTCGGGGGGCACATTGGCCGCATAGATGGTCACGGCGAAGCCGCGCCGTTGCAGTTGACGGGCGGTGGTGAGGCCGACGACACCGCTGCCGAGCACGGCGGCGCGCCGCTCGGGGTGCGCGAGCGCCATGTCGGCAGCCATCGTGGCCGTGCCCCACGAGAGCGACATGCCGGAGCCGCCGTGGCCGTAGTTGTGAATCACGGTCTTGGCGTCGAGCGTGCCGGCTTTGAGCACGAAGCCAGAGGGCCGGTGCGGGCGCAGACCCACGGTGGTGCGAATGACGCGGTCGTGCGAGACCCGCACGAGCGGCAGGTGCGCCATTGGCCGCCGGGGCGGCGGCGGCGACACCGGCACGTTGGTGCGCGCTCCGGTCCTGGGCGCGCAGGCGCCGATGCCTAGACCGGCCAGGGCCAGTCCGGCGTTGCTCAACAGCGTGCGGCGATTCACGGGAACGTCCTCTCTGGCGGGTTGGTTACTTGACGCGCGCCAGATCGGCGACGAGATCGTAGTGGAAGCGCACGAACTTGAAGAGCTCCGCTTCGTTGATGCGCTCCTGGTCGCTGTGCGCGCCGAACCCCTTCGGGCCGTCTTCGATGTCGATGGCCGGGCCCACGCCGTAGCACTGGATGCCCTTGGCGCGCAGATACGCCATGTCGGTGGCGCCCGTGCTCATGGCCGGCAGGGTGATCACGTTGTAGTGCTTGGTGACGTTGGCTTCGATGGCCGCGAAGGCCTCGGTGTTGAGCCGCGAGGTGCCGCCTGGGCGCACGTCGCGCGAGCCGTAGGTGACCTCCACGGTCGGGTCGTTCACGACCTTCTTCACCATCTCGAGGAAGGCGGCCGGATCCTGATCCGGCATCATGCGCACGTCGAGTGTGGCCTGCACTTCCGACGGAATGACGTTGGTGCGGTAGCCGGCTTGAATCATCGTCGGCGAAATCGACGTGCGGATGGTCGAGGCGTGGCGCGGCTCGTTGTCGAGGAAGTACTCGTCGGCCGCGTCCTGCACCTTCGCGTCGGTGCTGAGAATCGCGCGGTAACGGTTGGCGGCCGCCGGGTCGGAGATGCTCGCCAGCCGCTTGAAGTAGGCGGCGGTCGTTTCGTTGAAGCTGATCGGCGGCTTCCACTTGGCCACCGACGACACGGCGGTCGTGAGCTTGACGACGGCGTTGGTGCGTAGCGGCACCGAGCCGTGGCCGGCCGTGCCGCGGGCGGTCAGGGTAATGGCGCGGGGAATCTTCTCGAGCGTCTGAATCGAGGCAAACGTGACCTTGCCAGCCTGCCGGTTGAAGCTGCCGCCTTCGGCCAGGCAGAACTCCGCCTCGATCTTCGGCAGGCGCTCGGGCTCGGCCATGTGCGCGATGCCGTAGCGCACGGCGCCCTCTTCGCCGGCCTCGAAGAGCGCGATCACATCGCGGTCGAGGGCCACGTTCTGGCGCTTCAGGGTAAGCAGGGCCATGAGCGTGGCGGTGACGTTGTCCTTGTCGTCCACCGTGCCCCGGCCGTAGATGTAGCCGTCCTGACGCAGAGCACTGAAGGGAGGATTCGTCCACTTCTTCTGGTCGATGTTCACCGTGTCGGTGTGCGCCATGAGCAGCAGGGGGCGCTTCTTGCCCGAGCCTTTGATGCGCGCCACCAGATTGGGCCGGTTCGGATCCAGCGCGAAGGTCTCGGTGGCGATGCCCTCCTTTTCGAGCACCGCGCGCAGGTAATCCACGACCGGCTTCTCCACGCCGGGCGGCGTGGTGGGCGGATCGGTGGAGTCGATCTGCACGATGGCCTGGAAGTGCTTCAACGTCTCCGCGTCGGCGGCAGCCCAATCGATGCCCGCGGGGGCCTGCGCCGACAACGCGCCAGCGGTGGCCACCACGAAGGAAAGCAGCGCAAGTCTTCGCATGCGCGGGATGGTAGCACGGACGATCGGTGGGGCTGGATTGGCGCCGAAGTACGAAATCCGTTAGGCAATTTACGGATCGGTGGAGGCCCTTGCCCTCGAGCGGGGCAATCGTGCACCACAAACCGTGGTTCATGCGGTTCAGCGCTGGCAGGACCATTGCAAAGTCGTCGGAGCGCCATGTCCACGTCACCTCGCGTCGGAGTCGCTTGCCCCAGGCCCGGCGAACGGGCCGCCGTCTCGGATTGGTTGCGTTCAGCCAGCATCGAGCCCGTGGTGCTCGTGGACGCCTGCTTCGTGAACACGCAGGTGGACGGGCGGCCGCTCGACTGCGTGGTCGCCGAAGCGTCCCTGCTCACGCCGCACTTCCTCATGGCCCTGCGCCGCGGCGATGCGAACCGGGCCGTCATCGCCATCGGCGAACCCGGCGATCCCAATGAAGAGGCGCTGACCCGCAAGGGCGTGACGTTCCACACCCGGCCCATTGGCGAGAAAGACCTGCTGCTGGCCGTGTCGCTCGTAGTGGCCGAGGCACGCCCGTTCCGACGGTCACCGCGCCGGATCGTGCCGCGCCTGGCGACCACCATCGAAGGCGAGCCGGCCGTGCTCATCGACGTAAGCAACGAAGGCCTGCGCCTGGAATTGGCGGCGGGCAAGGCCGCCAAGCTCTCGCCGCAGTTCGTGGTGCACGTGCCGGTGCTGAAGATGGCCATGCCGGTGCAGCGCGTGTGGCTGCGGGCGGGTGCCGAACCTGGCCAGACCTCGCGCCTGCAGTGCGGCGCCTCGATTCTGGCCAAGGACGAACGCACGCTGCGCGCGTGGCAGCGGTTGAGCGACCCGGCGGCCGGGCGCCTCACGGCGCCCAAACCGGCCCCGGCGCGCGTCTCGCCCGACGGGTTCCTCGGCCGCGTCGGCCAGTTGATTGCCGACGCCCCGATCGTGGGCTCGCTGGCCCATCTGCCCTGGCGCGGACGGTCCTAGACAACTCGCCGCAAGCGCTTGCATCCAGGCTGGTTACGCCTGGCGACAGAACTATTACAGTGGCGCCGGAAAGATGTCTGTAGCATCCGAGTCATGGTTGCTGTGACTGACATCTACGGCCGCAAGGCGGCCAAGGGCCTCAACTGGATCACCTTCATTGCGATGACGGCGTTCCACATCGGCGCCGTCGCCGCCTTCTTCTACATCGACTACGGCGCCATGTTCGCCGCCGCCATCCTCTGGTGGGTCTCGGGCAGCCTGGGCATCGGCATGGCGTATCACCGCCTGCTCACCCACCGCGGCTTCAAGACGCCGAAGTGGATGGAGTACTTCCTCACCATCTGCGGCACGCTTGCCCTCGAGGGCGGGCCCATCTTCTGGGTGGCCACCCACCGCATCCATCACCAGCACTCCGACAAGGACGGCGACCCGCACACGCCCCGTGAAGGCGCCTGGTGGGCGCACATGGGCTGGATCATGTTCGGCAAGGCGATGCACCACGACACCGACGTGCTGACCCGCTACGTGCCCGACCTGAGCAAGGACAAGTTCCACGTGGCGCTCACCAACTGGCACTGGGTCACTCAGGTGGTGGTCGGCCTGGCGCTGCTGGCCTTCGGCGGGCTGCCGTATGTGTTGTGGGGCGTGTTCTTCCGCACCACCTTCGGCCTGCACGCCACCTGGCTCGTGAACTCGGCCACGCACATGTGGGGCTACAAGACCTTCCGCACGCGCGACGACTCGCGCAACCTGTGGTGGGTCGGCCTGCTGGCGTTCGGCGAGGGCTGGCACAACAATCACCACGCGCATCCCGTGTCGATGCGGCACGGCCTGGCGTGGTACGAGTTCGATTTGAACTACGTGCAGATCAAGCTGATGGAAGCGGTGGGCCTCGCGTGGGACCTGAAGGTGGCCCGCATGCCGAAGGATGCCGCCGAAATCGTGCCGCAGGAATCGCCCGATGCGGTGGATATTTCGGATGCCGCGCCGGTGATGTAGGGCGGCTGCGCCGCCAGCGGGAACAGCGCGGCCGGGGCTGGGGACTAGGGGCTGGGGGCTGGGGCTTGCCGGCACACGATTCACGGGACGGGCGAAACCACTTGCCCGTCCCGTTGCTGTTTGCAGCGAGACCACGTCAGGGAGCACTGTCCCGCCCCAGCCCCAAGCCCCCAGCCCCCACGCCCCAGTCCCTGGTCCCTGGTCCCCGTTCTCCTGCAAGCGTCTAGAATCCCCCCATGACCCGCCGCCAGACGGCCACGGCCGTGTTCATCGTGCTCTGCGTGGTGCTCGTGGCCGCGGCGGTGTCGCTGAACGTCGGCTGGATCCTGGCACCAGGGCGCTCGCTGCTCCCGCTCATCTTCGGGGTGGTGGCCTTCGCGCTCATCATCGCCGGCATCATCGTCTACACCGTGTTCCTGGTGCGCGAGCTGCGGCGCACCGAACAGCAAGACAGCTTCCTGAACGCGGTCACGCACGAGCTGAAGACCCCGATTGCCTCGATTCGCCTGTATCTCGAGACCCTGCAAGCGCGCGAGATCTCCGAGGCGCAGCGGCAGGAGTTCTACCGGGTGATGCTCGACGACACGTCGCGCCTGCAGTACACCGTGGAACAGGTGCTGCGCGCCGGCGTCGCGAGTCAGCGCCGCCGGCTGACCCATCGCGCGCCGCTCGACCTGGCCGCGCTGGCCGTGGAGTGCGTCGAGATGGCGCGGCGGCGGCATCAACTCCCGGCCGACGCCGTCGCGCTCTCGGGCGTGGCGCCGGCCCAGCCCATGATGGTGGAGGGCGACATCGACGAGCTGCGCACGGCCATCGGCAATCTGCTCGACAACGCCGTGAAGTACTCGGCGGCCGCCGTGCACGTGAGCATGGAGCTGGCCTCGCCGACCCCCGACACGGTGTGGGTGCGCGTGCGCGACCGCGGCGTGGGCATTCCGCGCCGGCAACTGCGGCGCATCTTCAACCGCTTTTACCGCTTCCAGGCGCGGGGCTTCTCGGTGAAGGGCACCGGCCTGGGCCTCTACATCGTGCGTTCGATCGCGCGCCAGCATGGCGGCCGGGTGTTCGCCGAAAGCGAAGGCGAGGGCAAGGGCGCAACCTTCACGCTCGAGCTGCCGAAGCTCGTGCCGGGGCGATCCGCGTGAGCCGCATCCTGATTGTCGAAGACGAGCAGCATCTGGCCGAAGGGCTGCGCTTCAATCTGGCCGCCGACGGGCACGACGTGCACGTGGTCGGCGACGGCACGGAGGCGCTCGCCCGGCTGCGCGACGAACGCGGTCAGTTCGACGCGGTGGTGCTCGACATCATGCTGCCGGGCAAGAACGGCTTCGATGTGGCGCGCGCGCTGCGCGGCGAGAGCGACTTCGTGCCGATTCTGATGCTCACGGCGCGGGCCCGCCCTGAAGACGTGCTCATGGGCTTCGAGAGCGGCGCTGACGACTACTTGCCCAAGCCCTTCGAGCTGGCCATCCTGCTGGCTCGCGTGCGCGGGTTGTTGCGTCGCCGGCAATGGCTGCGTGGTGACGCCGAGGCACCGAAAGCCGCGGCCGTGCCGGCGCTTCCGGCCGAGCTGTTGGAGTTCGCCGGGCACCGGCTCGACCTGCGCGCGCTCGAGTTGCACGCCAACGATCGCGCCTATCGCCTCACGGTGATGGAAGCAGAGCTGCTCGCCTATCTCGTGCGCCACGCCGGCCAGGTCGTATCGCGCAAGGCGATCCTGGAAGACGTGTGGGACCTGCACGAAGACACCGACACGCGCGCCATCGACAACTTCATCGTGCGCTTGCGGCGCTACCTGGAGCGCGACCCCGCCCGTCCGTCGCTCATCCAGACCGTGCGCGGCATCGGCTACCGCCTCGTGTTGAAAGGGGTCTGACCCCTCTGGCACGGATCTCGCGCGAAAGTCATGCCAGAGGGGTCAGACCCCTGGCTCACGGCAGGGCCAGCCAGAGGAAGGCGGTGGTCTGTGACGGGCGGAGGTTGTCGTCGCTCATGAGCACCACCGTACGCTCGCCGCGCGGGCCGGCGGGGCCGAACGCCAGCGCCTCGAAGTTGCTGCTGGGCGCAAAGAGCGGCGCCTCGCGAGCCAGGCGAGGCAGCAGTGCCGTGACGTCGAGCAGCAGGCGCTTGCTCGCCACGCGCACCTGCTGGCCGGCCAGCGACGTCAGGCCCGAGACGTCGTCGGCGCGCGTGACCGTCACCTCGAAGACGCGCACTGGATTGTAGGCGGGAGCGCCCGGCGCACCGAGCAGGCACGCGCGTTCGAGCGCCAGCCACCGGTCGTTGCCGAGCGCGAGCAGGTCGGAGAGGCCGTTCTGGCCATCTTCACAGGGCCGGTCGTAGCCCGGCACGACGGCCGTCGGCTCGAGCCGGTACGCCCACTCGCGGCCCGGCGCCCAGCCCCGGTCCGGACGCTCGACGAACTCCAGCAGCCGCACGAGACCACCCCCCGCCACCGCCGACATCGGACCGTCTTGCAGCAGCGGCTGCTCCAGCCCGCTCACCAGCCTCCCGTCGGGCGTGCGCGCGAGGCTTTCGAGGCCCAGGTTGTGCCGCACCCCGCGCGCCCGATCGCCAGCCACGATCGTGAAGTGGCCGCGCGGCCGCACGAGCTGCGACACGGCGCCGTCGCGGGCCACGAAGACCACGGCCGGCTGGTGCACCACGTCCTCGGCGTCGTGATAGCCCTCAATCGTGGTGACGAAGGTGCCGTCCGGCAGGATCACCAGCGACTCGGGCTCCAGTCCGGCAATGTCCTCCGTGGTGAGCCCGGCCCCCGGACGCAGGAACGTGAACTGCGACGCCGTGGCCGCGATGCTTGGGCCGAATGCGATGTCCAGCCAGGCCAGACGGGCCTGCACGGTCTCGTCGCTGGCCGCCACCCAACGCCCAGTCTGCCGATCGAACGCCAGGCCCGAAAGGCTGCCGAGCCGCGGACCGCCCGGCACCGTCAGCGCGCCGGCGGGATAGGCCACCGAGCCGAGCAGCCGCAGCGTGCGCGCCCGGCCGTCGCCAGCGGCCGCAAGGGGACCACGCGCCGCGCAGGCCGGCCCCAGCATCGTCACCAGGGCCAGCAGGCACGCCCGCCCGAATGGCGTTATGCTCGACGGCGCCTTCTTCCTGGAGACCCTGACGATGAATTCCATGCGTACTTTGTGTCTGTCGCTCGCCCTGCTCGCGGCTGCCTCGCCGGCCATGGCGCAAAATGCGGCCACGGCGGCTGTGAAAACCCAGTTCGGCATGATCAGCGGCGTGATGGCCAAGACCGCCGAGAAGATTCCCGAGGCGCTCTACGCCTTCAAGGCTACGCCGGAAGTGCGGTCGATGGGACAGCTGATCGGTCACATTGCCGACAGCCAGTTCATGATGTGCGCGGCCGCCATTGGCGAGAAGCCGCCGCAGAGCGGCATCGAGAAGAGCATGACGGCGAAGGCCGCCTTGAGCAAGGCCCTGGCCGACTCGTCGGCCTACTGCAACACCGTGATCGACGGCATGACCGACGCGAAGGGCATGGAGATCGTGAAGTTCTTCACCGGCCCCACACCGCGCTTGTTCGTGCTGTCGTTCAACGTGTCGCACGGCTACGAACACTACGGCAACCTGGTCACCTACATGCGCCTCAACAAGATCGTGCCGCCGTCGAGCGAACGATCAGGGATGGACTAAGAGACAGGGACTAGGGACTGGGGACTGGGGACTAGGGCTCGGGACTGGGGCGTGATCGCCACAATCGCAAGGGATCGTGTGCGCGCGCTGGGGGCACTGGGGGCGCTGGCCATCCTGCTGGCCTCCACCGCGTGCGCGCCGGTCTACTGGGTGGGCGCGAAGGCGCTTTATGACGCCGCGCCGAGTCCGCCCACGGTGCAACTCGACGTGCCATACGACCCGGGGGCGCCTGGTGATCCCAAGCGTCAGCTCGACCTGTATCTGCCGGCTGGCCGCGACTTCCCCATCGTGGTGTTCGTGCACGGCGGCGGCTGGGCCTGGGGCGACCGCACCCAGCGCTTCGGGGGCGCGGACGTGTACCGCAACATCGGCCGGTTCCTCGCCGGCCAGGGCATCGGCGCCGCAGTCATCGGCTATCGGCTCGTGTGGCCGATGGACTGGCAGTCGCAGGTCGGCGATGTGGCCCGCGCCGTGGCGTGGGTGCAGGCCCACGCGGCGGAGCACGGCGGGCGAGCCGACCGGATCTTCCTCATGGGGCACTCGGCCGGTGCGCAACTCGCCGCCCGGGTGGCCACCGACCCGGCGTGGCTCGCGCAGGAGCACGGTGACAATCTCGGGCGTGTGCGGCGTGGCCGCGGTGAGCGGCGCCGGCTACGATCTCGGCGACATCGACACCTACCGCAAGGGCTTCGACCCGCTCTACTTCGCCGAGCGATTCGGCGGCAGCCGACTCGATGGCACGTGGTGGCGCGACGCCTCGGTCGTGCCCTGGCTCGACGCCCTCGACCCGCCGTTCCTGATCGTGTCCGCCACCGGCGAGTCGGCGGGCCTGCGGCGTCAGTCCGCGCTCTTCCACGAACAACTCGGCAAAGCCGGCGTGCCGTCGACCCTGGTCACCGTGAGGGGGTCGAGTCACGCGCGCATCATCCTGGAACTCAGCCGCGACGACAAGACGGCCGGACCCGCCGTGCTGAAGTTCCTGCGCGACACGCCCTGCCCAAGGGCGGGGACCAGGGACTAGGGATTCGGGACTAGGGCAGACCTGCCCCAGCCCTTAGTCCCTGGGGCTCTCGGCTGGCGGCAGCGAGGTGCTGAAGTCGTCGATCAGGCGCTGGGCGTAACGCTCCACCAATTCCGCCACGCGCGCGCGGCTGGGTGAGGCCACGATCACGCCGGCGTGATGCCGCTTGGCCAGGCGCCACACCACTTCGGGGTCGGCAAACACCGACAGGTCGGGCCATTCCTGCTTGGCCAGTGACGTGACCAGGCCGGCGTAGTCGCGGCGCGAGGCGGGCACGGCGTAAGGTGCCTTGCCGCCGGCCAGTTCCACCTTGGCCCACTCGGCCCAGAGGTTCATGCCGGTCGCCGCCTCGACCAGCTCGACGATGTGCGCGCCACCCACGCGCGCCGACGTCTCGAGGAAGTAGTAGAGGCCGTCGGCCCCCTTGATGAACTCGGTGTGCGACACGCCCCGCACCAGGCCCAGGGCCCGCAGCACCTCGCGGTTGAACGCCTGCAGCGCGGTGTCGTCGGCCGAACCGCGTTCCACGAGTTCGGTCGTGAACACGCCGCCGGCGTTCGACACGTCGAAGGGCGGGCGGCCGTAGCGGCTCACCACCGCCGTGAGCACCTCGCGGTCGTTCACCACGCAATCCACGTGGAAGACGTCGCCGGGCACGAACTGTTCCAGCAGATGGTACGAGGCGCGATCGCCGAGCCCGTCGATGAGCGGCCAGAGGTCTTCGGAACGCTGCACCTTCTTGATGCCGATGGTGCCGGCCTCGAGCCGCGGCTTCAGCACCCAGGGCGCCGGCACGGTGGCGCAGAACGCGCGAATCGCGGCTTCGTTCAGCACGTGCACGAAGGCCGGCACCCGCACGCCGAACTCCTCCGCGCGCATGCGCATCGCGAGTTTGTCGCGAAAGTGACGGGTGGTCGTTTCGCCCATGCCGGGCACGCGCAGGTGCTCGCGCAGGGCCGAGGCCTTCTCGAGGTCGAAGTCGTCGAGCGGCACGACCCGATGGATGGGCACCCGGCGGGCCAGGTGGCTGGCGCCGAGGATCAGGTGGTCGAGCGCCCACCGCTTCTCGTTGTCGTGTACCAAGAAGATGTCGTCGAGGCACTCGCGCGGCCAGTCGGCGTCGCGCAGGCTCTCGGAGGTGACCAGGAACACGCGCGCGCCCTGGCGTTTGGCCTCGCGAATGAAGGCGTGGCCCTTGTGGTAGGACGCGATGCAGAGAATTGACAGCGGGTCGGCCATGGACGGGATCCGGTGCAGACCTGCATGCTACCATCTGCCGCGTGAGTGTCTTCGATGAGACCCCCACGGAAGCCCCGAACCGCACGCCGCTCGTGGCCGGCGGTCTCGTGGTGCTTCTGCTGATGGCTGCCGGTGCGTGGTTCCTGACCCGCAATCCCGAGCCTGCCCCTACGACGGCCGCGGTGCCCGCCGCTGCCCCCAGGCCGGCCGCGCCAGCGCCGAAGAAGGCCGAGCCAGCGCGCGAGACGCCGCCCGAGGCCGCCGACGCTGGCCGCCGGTCCGCCGCTCCGAAGCGAGATGCCGAGCCCGCCCCCGCGCCAACGGCCGAGGTGGCCAGGGCTGATGCGGCCACCCTCACGGTGGAGTCCGACGTACCTGGGGCGTCGGTGTTCGTCGACCGCGAGTTCGTCGGCACGGCGCCGGTGACACTCAAGAATCTGGCCCCGGGCAGCAAGCGCATCAACCTGTCGGTCGAAGGCTTCGAAGGCGTGCAGCGCGCGGTCGACGTGACGGCTGGCGACAACACCGTGACCATGCGCTTCAAGGAAGTGCGGCTCAGCACCACCGTGGGCGTGGCGCACAAGCACGGCATGGGCGGCTGCGAAGGCACGCTGCGGGCCACGATCGACGGCCTCGCCTACGACACGCCGAACAAGGGCGACGCCTTCACGTTGAAGTACGACCAGGTCGAGTCGTTCGAGGTGAACTATCTCGAGAAGAACCTGAAGGTGAAGCAGCGCGGCGGCAAGACCTGGAATTTCACCGACAAGGCGGCCGACAACGCCGACAAGTTGTTCGTGTTCCACCGCGAGGTCACGGCCGCGCGCGAGAAGCTCGCCAAGGGCTACACCGCCGCGCGCTGAGCGCTCGACCGGGCCAGGCGACGCCGTGGCGCGCCGGCGCGACGCCGTTTAGACGCGTGCGCCGTGCGGAAGTTCCCGGCGGCCGTGCCTGTCCGGTTCCGCTTGATCCCGCCTGCCGCGGGCCCTATTCTGGATTCATGATGAAGCGCGTCTTCCTCTTCGTCGCCACCAACATCGCCATCACCCTGGCCGTCACGGTCGTGCTCAGCCTGCTGGGCATTGGCAACTACCGCATCGCCGGCGGGCGGCTCGACTACGGCGCCTTGATGGTGTTCTGCCTCATCTGGGGCATGGTGGGCTCGTTCATCTCGCTGCAGTTGTCGCGGTTCATGGCCAAGCGCATGACCGGCATGCAGCTGGTCGACGGCCGCAC
This sequence comes from uncultured Acidobacteriota bacterium, assembly GCA_963814395.1. GTDB lineage: Bacteria > Acidobacteriota > Vicinamibacteria > Vicinamibacterales > UBA2999 > CADEFD01. The sequence goes on along the minus strand of CAWFCS010000002.1, from coordinate 23,870 downwards.
CGGCCGCGAAGAGGCCGACTGGGTCTACCGCACGGTGGAACGCCTCACCAAACAGGCGCAGCTGCCGATGCCCGAGGTGGGTGTCTACGACTCGCCCGAAGTGAATGCCTTCGCCACTGGCCCGAGCAAGTCACGCAGCCTCGTGGCCGTGTCCACGGGCCTGCTGCGCGGCATGCGGCGCGACGAGGTGGAGGCCGTGCTGGCCCACGAGGTGTCGCACATCAAGAACGGCGACATGGTGACCATGACGCTCATCCAGGGCGTGGTCAACGCCTTCGTGATGTTCGCGTCCACGGTGGTGGCCAACATCGTGCGCAACGCCCTGCAAGGCAATCGCGACCGCGACGACGGCGGGGGCGGCGGCTACATGATCGAGTTCGTGGTGCGCATGGTGCTGCAGGTGGCCTTCGGCATCCTCGGCGGCATGGTCGTCGCCTGGTTCTCGCGCGCGCGTGAATTCCGTGCTGATGCCGGCGCTGCGGCACTGAACGGCCGCGGTTCGATGATCGCGGCGCTGCGCCGGCTGCAGGCCACGCACGAACTGGTCGACCCCAGCCACGCGCAGCTCGCCACCATGAAGATCTCGGGCGGCGACGGCAAGTGGATGATGCTGCTCTCCACCCACCCGCCGCTCGAGCAGCGCATCGCGGCCCTCGAAAGCCTGCGATGACGCGCCTGCCGCACTCGCCCGCCGTCGCCCGGCTGGTGATGGCCGGGCTCGTGGCGGTCGCGAGCCTGGTGCCCGCGTCTGCCCGGGCGCAGAGCGCCGAGCAGCGGGCGGTGCAAGCGGCCGTCGAGCATTTCCTGGTGGTGGTCGGGAATCGCGACGTCGCCGCCCTGCCCGCGTTGCTGGCCCCGCAGGCCACGCTCAACGTGGCACGGTTCCGCGACGGGCGGTGGACGCACACCGCGCAGACGCGCGATGAGTGGGTCGTGGCTCTGCGGGCACAACCCTCAGGCGCGCGCTTCCGGGAACCGCTCACCGACATCTCGATCCACGTCGAAGACGGTCAGCTCGCGCACCTGCGGGCCCACTTCACGATCGTCATCGGCGGCAAGATCCAGTCCCACGGCGTGGACTACTTCACGCTCGTCAATGCCGGCGGCGGGTGGCTGGTCGCCAACCTGTCGTATACGAACCTGCCCGGGCCGCCCAGGTAGCGTCAGCGGACGGGCTAGAATGGGCGTCCACGCAGTTCCAGAGGACGCGCATGATATTCGAGACCGTCGACGCTCAGGGCCATCTCATCGACTCGGGCGATCTGCAGGCGATTCTCACCACCGTCGTCGAACACGGCGCCAGCTACGAGATCCTGCACTTCGACGTGGGCCGCACCAACTCCGACGCCTCGCGCCTGTCCTTGCGCGTGGCCACGGAAACGCGCGAGTCGCTCGATCATCTGCTTGCTACGCTCAGCACCTTCGGCTGCTACGTGCAGGGCGCCCCCGACGCGCTGCTGCGCGTCAACGACATCGGCGGCGCGGCGCCCGTCGATTTCTACTCCACCACCAACCACAAGACGCAGATCCTGCTCGGCGGCGTGTGGACCACGGTGGGCCACCAGCGCATGGACGCGGCCATCGTCGTCGACAAGGGCCACGCCCACTGCCGCAAGCTGCGCGACCTCAAGGTGGGCGACGAGGTGGTGTGCGGCATGCAGGGCGTGCGCGTGCTGCCCGACCTGCAAGGCCGCGACAAGCCCACCTTCGGCTTCATGAGCAACGACGTGTCGTCGGAGCGCCGGGTGGAAGTGGCCGTCACCCGCGTGGCCGCGATGCTGCGCGAGACGCGCGCGCGGGGCGAGAAGATCTCGCTTCGTGGCCGGCCCGGTCGTGGTGCACACCGGGGGCGGCGAGTACTTCTGCGAGCTCATCCAGCAGGGTTTCGTCGATGTGCTGCTCTCGGGCAACGCGCTGGCCGTGCATGACATCGAGGCGGCCCTCTCGGGCACCTCGCTCGGCATCGACCTCGACACCGGCCGCCCCGTGGAGCACGGGCACCGCAACCACATGCGCGCCATCAACGTGATTCGCCGCGCCGGCGGCATCGCCAAGGCGGTGGCCACGGGCCTGCTCACGCGCGGCGTGATGTACCAGCTGCACGTGCACGACGTGCCCTACGTGCTGGCCGGGTCGATCCGCGACGACGGGCCGTTGCCCGAAACCGTGATGGACCTCACGCAGGCCCAGAACAAGTATTCCGACGCGCTCACCAACGTGGGCGTCGTGATCATGTTGTCGTCGATGCTGCACAGCATCGGTGTGGGCAACATGGTGCCGTCGTGGGTGAAGGTGGTGTCGGTCGACATCAACCCCGCGGTGGTCACGAAACTGAGCGACCGCGGCTCCACCCAGACCATCGGCGTGGTCACCGACGTGGGGCTCTTCCTGCACCAGCTCGCCATCGCGCTTCGAGGCCCAGACACCCATGCACACGACGCTCATTGACGCCGCCACGCTCGCGCCGCATCTCGACGACCCGTCGTGGGTCGTGCTCGATGCCCGGTTCGACCTGGCGGCGCCGGCCAAGGGCGAGGCGCTCTACCGCGAGGGCCACATCCCCGGCGCGCGCTATGTGAGCCTCGACACGCACCTGTCGGGCGCCAAGACGGGCACCAACGGCCGCCATCCTCTGCCCTCGCCCGACGTGGCCGCGGCCACCTTCGGCAGTCTGGGCGTGTCGCGGCACACGCAGGTGGTGGTCTACGACGCCGACATGGGGATGTTCGCCGCGCGCGCCTGGTGGATGCTGCGCTGGCTCGGACACGAGGCGGTGGCCGTGCTCGATGGCGGCCTGGCGGCGTGGCACCGCGCCGCGAGCAGCGGCCTACTCGGGCTGCGAACCGGACGGCTATCGCTGTCGGCGGCGGAAGAGACGTGGGCCCCGGTGGTGTTCGAGGCCGCGCCAGCCGAAGCGCAACGCGTCCCCGCGGCCGACGTGCAGGCGCACCTCGGCGAGGCGGGGCGCGTGCTCGTGGACGCGCGCGCCAACGAGCGCTTCCGCGGCCAGAACGAAACGCTCGACCCGGTGGGTGGCCACATCCCCGGCGCGGTGAACCGCTTCTTCCAGCTCAACCTCACGCCCGAGAAGACCTTCAAGGCTCCGGCCGACCTGCGCGCAGAATGGGCGGCCGTGGTCGGCGGCGAAGATGCGTCCCGCGTCGTCATGTATTGCGGCTCCGGCGTCACCGCCTGTCACAACCTGCTGGCCCTGGAACACGCCGGACTCCACGGCGCCAGGCTCTTTCCGGGGTCGTGGAGCGAGTGGTGCGCGGTGCCAGAGCGTCCAGTGGCGACAGGCGACTGGCTGGCCGCTAGCCGCTGTCCCTGAGCCAACCTTCCCTCCACCTGCCCCGTCCAACCTCCCGACGATTTTCTGACGGAGGGAACCCGATGACGCGAATGGCTGCCGCCCTAGTTGCCGGCGTGATGGTGTTGGGCTCGGTGCTGGTGTCTGCCTCGCAGCCGCCCACCACCCGTGCGTTCGACCACAATCACGCCCAGTCGATTGCGCGTGAGGTCAACCAGATCGTGCGCCAGGCATTGCGCGAGGCCCGCCTCGAGGTGCAGCGCGCCCTGCGTGAGGTGGAGCGCGAGGTGCGGCGCGAAACCCGCCGAGCCGGCCGGGCCGGCCGCGAGCTGAGGAGCCGCCAGGCCGACGCCGCCCGCGACAACCGCAACGAGGCGCGCGACCGCGAGCGCAGCCGGGAGCGTGAAGCGCGCGCGTTCCGCCAGGTGAGCCCCACCGACGACCTCTGTGAACGTCACGGCGGCGGCGACACAGGCGGCGATCGCGGCCACGCGTGCGAGGTGCGCGACACCCGCCTCACCGCGCCCGCCGGGCCGCTCACCGTCGATGCGTCGCCCAACGGCGGCATCCAGGTGGAAGGCTGGGACCAGGCCGACGTGCTCGTGCGCGCGGTCGTGCAGGCCTACGGCGACACCGACGGCGACGCGCGGCAACTGCTGCCGAGCGTGCGCGTCACGGCCGCCGGCGACCGGGTGAGCGCCGAAGGACCCGAGCGCACCTCGGGTCAGCGCCGCTCCGGCTGGTCGGTCAGCTTCCGCATCTGGGCCCCACGCGCCACGGCCCTCGCCCTCACCGCCAAGAACGGCGGCATCTCCGTGCGGTCGATGCGGGGCGAGTCGCGCTTCACCACCGAGAACGGCGGGGTGACGCTCGACGACCTGAGCGGCCAGGTCGTGGGCACTACCCGCAACGGCGGCGTGCATGTGCGCCTGTCGGGGGCGCGCTGGGAAGGGGCCGGCCTCGATGTCGAAACCACCAACGGCGGCGTCACGCTGGGGGTGCCGGCGCGCTACTCGGCCGCGCTCGAAGTGCACACGCAGAACGGCGGCATCCGCACCGACATCCCGATGACGGTGCAGGGGCGTGTGGACCGCGAGCTGCGTACCACGCTCGGCAGCGGCGGTCCACTGCTCAAGCTGCGCACGGTCAACGGCGGCGTGCGCATCAACGCGCGCTGACCGTCAGTGGGTGAGGTGGGCGGTGACCCGCCCGTCGGCGGCCTCGTAGAATTCGGCGTCGTAAGGCGAGAACTGCACGAGCAAGAGCCGCGGATTGCCGACCCCGCCGGGAAACCAGCGCTTGAACGCCGGCCGCCACATCTTCACCGTGATGGCGTGGTCGGTGATCACTTCCGCCTTGCCCGAGACGGTGAGGAACACGCGTTCGTCGGGGCTCTGGAAGGTCAGGGTCACGACGTGCCGGCGATTGGCTTCCCAATCGAGCAAGGCGCGGGCATCCGCCAGGAACCAGAGCTTCCGGCTGTCGCCGGCCTCGTCGGCCAGCGGCGCATGAATGGCGCCGAGCCCTTCGGAGGTGAGCAGCACCGCCGGCTCGAACCGGGCCAGGGCGCTCGTCACGAGCGGCAACGCGTCGAGGCCGCGCACGTGATCGACGCGGGCAGGAGCACGATCGGGGGACGGGTGGGCAGCCACGGGCATGCCTAGCATAGACCCTCTGGCGGCCGTGAAGTCACGCAACCGTCGCGTGCGCCCCGGCCTCGCGCGAAGCCGGGGCGCCACGGACTAGAACGAGAGCTTCACGCCGACCTGCAGGATGCGCGGGTCGTAGGTGGAGGTGATGGTGCCGAACGCGTTGGCGCTCCGGTTGCCGTTCGGCGCCCGGAAATTGCTGCGGTTGAGCACGTTGAAGGCCTCCACGCGCAGTTCCAGCGTGCCGTTCGGCCAGGGCATCGGCACCCGCTTGGTGGCCTGCACGTCGAGCCCCCAGAAGAGCGGCCCGCGCACCGAGTTGCGCTCGGCGTTGCCGAACGGCTGACTCGGGTCGGTGGGAATCACGACGGCGTCGCGATTGAGATAGTTCTGCACCGTGCGGCTGCCGTCGGGCGCCAGCACGTCGCCGGTCACGTTCGGCCGGTAGTTGTTGGCGCCGCGGAAGTCCTGCTGGATGCCCGACACCTGGAAGGCCGGAGCGGCCGTGTAGGTGAGCGTCACCGGGTCGCCCGCATTCACCGTGTTCACGCCGGCCACCTGCCAGCCGCCGAGCAGCAGGTCGAGGGCCAGCGGCGCATCGCCCATGAAGCGGCGGCCGCGGCCGAAGGGCAGGTCCCACACCAGGCTCGTGGTGCTGTTGTAGGGCTGATGGTAGGACGACAGGCCGAAGTCGGCGTCCCTGTTGCGGAAGTCCTGCGGCGCCGGGAAGTTGCCGTTGGGATTCTCGAGCGAACCGGCGCCGTTGTCCTTGGTCTGCGACAGGGTGAGCGAGGTCATCAGCGTGAGGTCGCGCGTGGCGCGCCAGTCGACCTTGCCCTGGAACGCGTGGTAGCGCGACTTGCCGCCGTTGAAGGCGTAGGTGATGTCGGCGAACTCGCGGATGGGCCGGCGGTCCTGCAGGGCAATCGTGCCGGCAGCGTTGTTGGGCGCGGCCTGGTTGTAGTTGGCAAAGAGCAGCATGCCGTCGGCGCGGTTGCCCACATAGGCCAAGTCCACGAGCACGCCGTCGCGCAGTTCGCGCTGCACCGAGCCATACCAGCTCTGCACGCGGCTCGAGCGGTAGTCTTCGGGCATGTAGGTGATGTTGGCGGCGAGCGGATTGAACCGGGTCGGGTCGGTGAAGTCGGCCGGGTAACCTTCCTGCGTGGTGCGGAAGCCCGGCGTGGTGGGCGTCTGCACGGCCACGGCGTTGATCACCTGGGGGCCGTTGATGGGCAGCACGTTGCCGCCGCCGGCGCGATGGAAGTGCACGTAGCTCACACCATACCCGCCGCGCACCACGGTCTTGTCGAGCGGCGTCCAGGCCAAGCCCAAACGCGGCGCGAAGTTGTTGCGGTCCGGATTGATGGTCGAGCGGTCCTTGAGCGACCCGTCCGTGGCGATGACCATCGTGCGCGTGGCCGGATCGAAGTTCGAGAGCACGTTGTTCTCTTCCACCCACGGCGTGGCGAACTCGTAGCGCAGGCCCAGGTTCAGCGTCAGCCGGTCGTTCACGCGCCAGTCGTCCTGCACGTAGCCGAAGTGCATGTCCTGCTGCAGCTTGGCCACCAGGATGTTGCTGAGCGCGTAGGTGGAGCGCAGGCCGAACATGAAGTCGGACAGGTTGTAGAGGTTGCTCGCGGCCGCACCGGTGGGGCGCGTGAACTGGCCGGCATACTGGTCGCGGCCGTAGAGCGGGTTCACGTCCTGCACTTCGGTGAGCACGCGCTGGTACTCATAGCCGGATTTCATCGAGTGCCGGCCGAGCAGCCACGAGTAGTTCACCTTCGGATTGAACACCGTCGGGTATTGCCACTGCGGATTGGTGGCCTGACGGCCCAGGTCGGAGTAGCCGGTGATGAGCTGCGGCGGCAGGCCGCCGGCCACGCGCGAATCCGTCGGCAGGCCGGCGATGCCGTAGGCCTGCAGCGCGCCCTCCGTGCCGAGAGCCGCCGGGTCCTTGCCCGCCGTGGTGTCCGACCAGCCGAAACGGAACTCGAGCAGCGACGCGCCGGTGGGCGTGTAGGTGGCGCCCACGGCAATCTGCTTGTTCTCGACGTAGGTGGTGGCGTTGCCGCCACCGCCCGAGGGCAGCGGGATCGAGGGTTGGTCGAAGATGGCCACATCGCGCCAGCCCACGCGGCCGAACATCGACAGCTTCGGATTCACGACCACGTCCATCTTGCCGCCGGCCTTGTTGGTCTTGTTGTTGTTGAGCTGAGACACCACGTAGTTGTTGGCCGTGCCGCTGTTCGACACCTCGGGCAGGCCCGACAACACGCGGCGCGCGAACTCGGTCATGGGAATCGGCGTGCCGGCCGGGTAGAGCACGCCGGTGAGCGGGTGCCGCACGTCGACCGAGAGCAGGCCCTGCCGCTGCGCGGCCGTGGCCAGCGTGGAGGCCGCCGGCTGTTGCCGATCCTGGCGGAAGAGTTCGACGTCGCTGAAGAAGAACGCGCGGTTCTTCACGATCGGGCCGCCCACCACGCCGCCGAACTGGTCGCGGTCGAAGAGCGGCTTCTGGCCGTTGGCCGGCTTGAAGAAGCCGGTGGCGTTGAAGTCGGTGCGGCGCACGAAATCCCAGGCCGAGCCGCGGAAGGTGTTGGTGCCGCTGGCATACGCCACGTTGATCGTGGCGCCGGCCGAACGGCCGTACTCCGCGCTCATGTTGTTGGTGACCACCTTGAACTCGGCCACCGCGTCGGGCGAGGGCTGCATCACCTGGTTGGAGAAGCCCTGGTTGCTCGTGCCGTAGGCGTTGTTGTCGACGCCGTCGATCAGGAAGTTGTTGAAGGTGGAGCGCAGGCCGTTGACGTTGAACGAGCCTTCGCGCGGCGTGAAGCCGCCGGTGTTGAGCGCCGACAAGCGCACGCCGGGCGAGAGCAGCGCGAGCTGCGAATACTCGCGGCCGTTCAGCGGCAGCGCGCGCGTGAGCTCGCCGCTGATCACCTGGCTGCGGTCGCTCGAGTCGGTCTGCAGCTGCGTGGCCGAGGCCCGCACCTCCACCTTTTCGGTGAGCTGGCCCACGGCCATCGCCACGTCCACGCGCTGGCGCGCGCCGACCGTGACCTGCACGTTGTCCACGACCGCCACCGAGAAGCCGGCCTTGTCGGCGGCCACCACATAGCGGCCGATGCGCACGTTGAAGAACTCGTAGTTCCCCTGGGCGTCGGTGGTGCGCTCGGTGGTGACGCCGGTGTCGATGTTGGTGAGCGTGACGCGCGCCTCGGCCACCACGGCCGCGGAGCTGTCGCGCACGGTGCCGACGACGGTGGCCGTCTCGAACTGGGCAGAGACGTCCGCAGCCGGCGTGGCCACGGCAAACAGAGTCAACAGGCAGGCAATCAGTCGCATGAATCCCTCAAAGGCCGGATGTGTGGTGCGGTGCCCGGCCGCGGCGCCCCTCGCATCTCACGAAGTGGCCCGGCGGAACGGGCACCGAGGCAGCGATGTCGCAGCCTCGAGGAAGAACGGTATCGAGCCGGCGTGACCGTTGCGCGACAGGCGCGTGACGGCGCCGCTACAATGTGGAGGCGCGCGTGGGAGGCGCAATCAGCGATGGCGGAACTACTCGGAATCTGGGTGAAGCGCGCGCACCGCGGGCCGATGGACGCGGCGGCGTCGGCCACGCTCGTGACCGGTCGCGGGCTGCAGGGCGATGCCACGCAGGGCGGCCGCCGTCAGGTCACGATCCTGTCGCTCGAGCGCTGGACCGCGTTGACCGCGCACCTGCCCGGCCCGCCGGCACCGGCCATCCGCCGCGCCAACCTGCTGGTCAGCGGTGTCGACCTCGAGGGCTCACGTGGCCGGGTGCTGCGCATCGGCGAGGCGCGCGTGCGGATCTTCGGCGAGACCCGGCCGTGCCGTCAGATGGACGAGGCGTGTCCGGGCCTGCAGGCCGCGCTCGATCCGGCCTGGGCCGGCGGCGCCTTCGGCGAGGTGCTGAGCGGCGGCGAGATTACGCTCGGGTCCCCGGTAGCCTGGGAGCCCGGCAGCCCGCTCGAGTAAGGGCTACCTGCGCGGCTACTTGCCGCTTCTTCGGGCCGCCGGCCTTGGCTTCCTCGGCGCGCGCGCCGGCCAGGATGCCCTCCATCGCGTAGTTGCCTTCGTGGCACGCGTATTCGTAGATCTGGCCGTCGGTCTTCTTCAGCCGGATCATGAAGGTGTAGGGCTTGGTCCACGTGGCCGGATCGTCCACCGTGACTTCCCAGTTGATGAAGTCGGGGCTGACGCGCGTGTAGCGCTCGGTGAGGGTGACGTCGCGGGTCGAGCCCTGGAAGCCGCTCGTGTAGTTGGTGGTCTCGACCACGAGCGTGTCGCCATCCCAGCGGCCGCGGGGGTCGCCGTGCAGCTGACGGATGGTCTTCGGCAGGTGCGGCTTGCCGGTCATCGGCACCACCCGCGCGTCGTGAATCATCTCCTGCATCAGCACCGTCGTGTCGGGCGACTGGACGATCTGCACGTAGCTGTTGTAGTTGGCGCCGGTGCGAGGCGCGCCGTACGACACGCACCGCTCCGACAGCGGCCGGTCTTCCGGGCCATCCGCCGGACCGCGGCCCGATTTCTCACGCGCCAGGCGCGCGGCCTCGCGACGCGCCTCACCCGCCGTCGTCATCGGTGGGAACTGGCCGTTGGGCGGGTCGGTGATGAGCGACGTGCGCGTGTCCCATTCGCGGTCGGCCATCCAGAACTGGTTGTAGTTGCCGGTGGTCGGGTCGTACGAGACCTGCTTGAACTGCCCTTTGTCGCGCGCGTCGAGCGTCTGCTGCACGAAGTTGCCGAAGATCGCGTCGCCGCCCTGATCGACGAACTCCGCCGTGATGCGCTTCAGCTCCTCGAGCTCCGCGTCGGTGAGCGCGGCCTTGTCCTTCCACTGGGTGGGCCGGGTCATGGGCGTAACGCTGTTGTTGCCCCACACGCCCTGCAGGTCGGGCTTGCCGTCGGGCGTGCGCGGCACCGTCCAGCCCGCTGGAGCACTGGCCGTCGGGGCCGGGGGGGATTGGGCCGCCAGGGTGGCCGCAACCAGGGTGCACGCGACGAGAACCGTGGGCAGGTGTCTCATGCGGCGTAGTGTCGCTCAAGCCGGCCGCGTCGTCCAGTGCCCATGTTATGCTCCCGCGGCGAGGAGGTCAGATGGCAAGAGCGCTCTGGATGTGGGTGGCCGGTGTGGTCGCGCTGGGTGCCGTGGCGCCGCTCGTGGCGCACCACGCCTTCTCCTCGGAATTCGATGCGAAGTCGCCGGTCACTCTGCGCGGCCCCATCACCAAGGTGGAGTGGATCAACCCGCACGCGTGGATCCACATGGAGGTCAAGTCGGCCGCCGGCAAGGCCGAGACCTGGATGGTCGAAGGCGGCACCCCCAACACCCTGCAGCGCCGCGGCATCTCGCGCGATTCCATCAAGATCGGCACGCAGATCGTCGTAGCCGGCTTCAAGGCCAAGGACGGCCGGCTGCGGGCCAACGGCCGCGACATCACGTTCCCCGATGGCCGCACGCTCTTCATGGGGTCGTCGGGCACCGGCGCCCCCAACGACGGCCGCGACCCCACGCAGAAGCCGAAAGGGCCCGGCCTGTGACGCTCCGCCGATTCACAGGCCCGCTGGCCGCGGTCGTGATCGTAGGCGCACTGGTGTCGGCGTGTGCGCCGGCGCCGCCGGCACCGCAGGGCTACCGGGCGCCACGCACGCCCGAGGGCACGCCGAATCTGAGCGGCATCTGGCAGGCCAACAATACGGCCAACTGGGACATCCAGGCCCACGAAGCACGCCAGGGTCCGGTCGCCGCGCTCGGAGCCGCCTTCAGCGTGCCGCCGGGTCTTGGCGTGGTCGAAGGCAACGAGCTGCCTTACCTGCCCGACGCCCTGGCCAAGAAGCAGGCCAACGCCGCCGGCTGGACGACGCTCGACCCCGAGGTGAAGTGCTTCATGCCCGGCGTGCCGCGCGCGACCTACCAGCCCTACCCCTTCCAGATCGTGCAGTCGGCCGGCGCCGTCGTGATGACCTACGAGTTCGCCAGCGCCAGCCGCATCGTGCGCATGAACAGCGCCGAGAAGAGCCCCGCGCCGGCCTGGATGGGATGGTCGATCGGGCGCTGGGACGGCGAGTCGCTCGTCGTGGAGGTGACCGACCACATGGAAGAGACGTGGTTCGATCGCGCCGGCAACTATCACAGCGACGCGCTGAAGGTGACCGAACGCTACACCGCGATCGACGCCAACACCTTGCAATACGAGGCGACGATCGACGACCCCAAGGTGTTCTCGCGACCGTGGAAGATGAGCATGCCGCTGTATCGGCGGCGCGAAGCGGACATGCAGCTCATGGAATACAAGTGCGTGCCGTTTGCCGAAGAGCTGATGTACGGCCACTTGCGCAAGCCGGCCGCCCGTTAGGCCCGAGCGCGGCTCACGCGCGGTCCGTGACCCTGGCTCAGAGCCCGAAGACCGCCATCGGCAGCCACGCCGTCACTTCGGCAACATGCGGCTTCACGAGCGCGCCGATTGCGGGCTGGCGCGTCGGGCAAGCGCACGGCGGGCGTCTCCACCTTCGCGCCGCGCGCCATCGCTTCGATCACGTCTTCGAGATCACCGGCGTTGTAGCGGGCCGCATCGAGCCCCGCCGCCTGGTAGACCCGCGCGCGCACCCACGTGAACTCGTCGCGCGAGAAGCCGTCGGCGTTCATGGCCTGCACCTGGGCCCGCCACGCGTCGAGATAGACCGTCGACAGGTCGCCGATGCTGTCGAGCAGCTGGGGCAGCGTGGGCAGGGTGGTGGTGCCGTCGGGCCGCGTCTGCGTCATCTCGCGGTACTTGGCGGCAAACGCTTCGCCGCGCGTGCCGAGGGCCAGACGCACCTGACGCTGCACGCGCAAGAAACGCTCGACCTGCGCCGGCGAGAGCTCGCTCGACTCGGGCGCGGCAAACGGCGCGGTCATGGTCAGGCCCTGCTCGATTTCAGCCAGGCCACCGAGTCGCGTCACGCCGTCGGTCACGCCCGAGACGGTGCGGATGATCGGACTCACGAAGCCCCACGCGAGATAGAGCACCCCGCCCGCCGCCGCGGTGAGCAGCACGGCCGCCAGCAGGCAGCCGACCAGCAGCTTCTTCATGCCGCGATGCTACTACCGCTACTACCCCTATGCGCGCGCCGCGCCGTCATCGGGTCGACGCGCCGGCGTCAGACGTTGCGGCGGCGCCAGACCTCGAGCAAGAACATCGTGACCGTGACCGTCACGGGGCCCAGGATCAGCCCCGACGGCCCGAACACGGTCAGCCCGCCGACGATGGCTATGAACGCGGGAATGGTGTGAAGCTTCATCCGGGTCCCCACCAGCACGGGATACACCAGGTTGTCGATCCCCGCCACCACCACGCCGCCCCACAGAGCGAGGATCAGGGCGTCGCCCACCCTGCCCTCGAGCCCCAGCAGCAGCACCGCCGGAATCCAGACCACGAACGCGCCCAACACCGGCACCACGGCGAGCACGGCCATGACGAGTCCCCACAGCACCGGCGCCGGCAGGCCCAGCCACCAGAACATCAGGCCGCCCAACGCGCCCTGAACGGCCGCCACGGCCAGGGTGCCGTAGATCGTGGCGTGCACGGTGTCGCCCACGCGGCCGAACAGCGTGTCCAGGTCCGCCTCCGACAGGGGCAAGAGGGTGCCGACGGCCGCGAGCGCCGGGCGCCGGTCGCGCAGGAGGTAGAACAGCAGATAGAAGGTCAGGAGCGCGTCGATGGCTTGTGCCACCGAACCCCTCACCAGGGAGGCGATACCGGAAGCCACCGCGGCGGAGACCGCGGTCACCGTGCCGGGCAGGTCGAACTGCCGCGCGATCCGTTCGGCGACCGGCGCGAGGCGGGGGTAACCGTCGAGCGCGTGCTGCCACTCGCCGGATGCGACCTTGGCGGTGATGCTGTCGGCGCCCTTCACCGCCTCCGACACGAGCCGCTGCCCCACGAGCGCCGCCGGCACGACGATCAGAAGCACGATTCCCAGCACTGAGACCGCGGCCGCCAGGACGGCGTGCTTCAGCGTCGACTCGAGCCGCCGCTGGACGGGGGCGAACAGGACGGCGAGCGCCAACGCCCAGGTCAGCGCCGGCAGGAAGGGCAGCGCCATTCGGTAGCACAGGTAGACGCCCAGCGCGGTCGCCGCAACCAGCTCGGCCACATGGAGCGAACGGCGTGAGCCCAATCCCGTGCTGCCCTTGATGTCCATCTGAACGCGGCGCTCCCTGTCGCGGCTCGCCTCCCGGCTCAGACCGGCGGCGACCCGAACGATGGTCTAGAGTGGGATCATGACTCACATCACTCGTTCCGCCTGCATCCTTGCGGCCGCCCTGGCCGTGTCACTCGTGCCGGCCACCGCCTCGGCCGACGTGCGCGCCACCGCGTTTGGCGGCGCCACGCGCATCAACGAAACCAACAAGGGCACGCTCGGCGCGGCCGTCACCTTCGGCGGCCTGGTCGGCATCGAGTTCGAAGCCGCCCGCGTGTGGCTCGGCAGCCTCGAGAACGTGGAGGTCGTCGACGTGCAGGCCAACCTCACCACCTACATGGCCAACCTGGTGCTGCGCGTGCCCACTGGGCCGATTCAGCCCTACGGCTCGGCGGGCGTGGGCCTCGTGCGCGTCACCGGCGACATCAACGTGCCCTTCTTCGGCAACGTGGTGAGCGCCAGCGCCCAGGACGTGGCCTGGAACGTGGGCGGCGGCGTCTACCTGCTGCCCTCGCCCAACGTCGGCCTCCGCGCCGAGGTGCGCCGCTTCCAGACCGGCGACGTGAACTGGGAAGACATCGTCGACGTCGGCGACCTGCCGCTGCCGAAGTTCGACTTCTGGCGCGCCACCGCCGGCATCACCATCAAGTTCTAGGGCAGGACTAGGGACTAGGGACGAGGGCGTGCCGCTGCGCAAGTTGTCAATCGGCACGGGCGCCAGCGTGTCGGCCGGCGTGAACCCGAACACCTTGCCGTAGAAGTAGAGCTCGGACTCGAGCGCGCGCACGATGTTCTCGGCCTTGCGGAAGCCGTGCTGCTCCCCCGCAAAGGTCACGTAAGCCACCGGCAGCCCTTTCTTGCGCACGGCCGCGGCCATCATCTCGGACTGATTCGGCGGCACCACCTTGTCGTCGAGGCCCTGCAGCAGGATGAGCGCGCAGTTCAACTTGTCGACGGCGTGAATCGGCGACCGTTCGCGGTAGGTGGCCTGCATGGCGGGATACGGCCCTACGAGCCGGTCCATGTAGCGCGACTCGAACTTGTGCGTGTCGTGCGCCAGCACCTCGAGGTCGCTGATGCCGTAGTAACTCGCGCCCGCCTTGAACGTGTCGTGGAACGCGAGCGCCGCGAGCGTCGTGTAGCCGCCGGCGCTGCCGCCGCGCGTGATGAGGCGTGCGGGGTCGGCCTTCCCCGCCGCCACCAGGTGCTTGGCGGCATTCACGGCATCGCGCACGTCCACGACGCCCCACTGGCCATTGAGCCGTTGACGATAGGCACGGCCGTAGCCAGTGCTGCCGCCGTAGTTCACATCCACCACGGCGAAGCCCCGCGTGGTCCAGAACTGCATCTCGGGATCGAACACTGGGTCGGTGGCGCCGGTCGGACCGCCGTGACTCAGCACGAGGAGCGGCGGCACGGTGCCGGGCGGCGCGCGGAAGCCGGCGTTGGTGGGCGGATAGTAGAAGGCGTGCACGGGCAGTCCGGCGCTGTCGAAGGTGATGGCCTCGGGCACCGACACGAGCAGCGCATCGAGACGATCCTCGCGCGAGCGCTTCAGTACTTCCGCTTCGCCGCCGCCAAAGGTGACCCGCGTGATGGCTGCGCCGTCGGTGGCCGAGCCGCCCACGAAGTAGGCCGCGCGCGCCGTGGCCACCAACGAGTCGAGCGGCTCCACCGCCAGGTCGAGCGGCATGAACGAGGGCGGATTGACCGTGAGCAGCGCCATGCGCCAGCGGCCCTTGTCGGCATACGTCGCCACGAGCTGATCGGCCGATGCGAAGGCATAGGTGCTGGTGCCGAGGCTCCACTGCGGCTTGCCGAAGTCGGCCGGCATGGCATGCACCGGCTCGGTGACGTCGCCGCGGCGCCGGTAGAGGTTCCACCAGCCCGTGCGATCCGAGATGAAATAGAGCACGCCGTCGGGCGACCACGACGGCTGGAACACCGATTCCTCGGGGCCGCCGGCCACCCGCACCGGCGCGCGCGGCACGCCCCGGGCGTCGAGCTCGGCGACATACAGCTCGGTACCGTCCCACGGCATGTTGGGATGGTTCCACTGCAGCCACGCCAGGTGACGGCCATCGGGGCTGAGTGAGGGATCGGAATAGAAGTCGGCGCCAGAGGTGAGCACGACGCCGGCCGAGGGTGTGGCCGCGCCGAGCGCTACCGCCACGAGCGACGCGGGCGGCTGGTCATCGCCCTTCGTGTGGTCTTCGCGCACGCACACGAGGCGCTGGCGCGCGCTATCGACGCGGCACTGCGCGTAGAAGTAGCCGGGCGTCGTGAGGGCCTTGGGGGCCGTGCCGGCCGTGAAGGCGTAGAGCACCTGGTCGGTGAAATTCGAGGCGTAGATGGCGCCCTGATGCACGGCATAGGCCGCCCCGCCATACTCGTGCACGCGGCTGCGGATGTTGAACGCCGTGGGCGACACGTCCACCGGCGGACTGCCGGCCGACTGGCGCACGAGCACGTTCCTGCCGCCCTCAGAGGCCCGCCCTTCGAGCCAGTAGACGTCGTCGCCGTCGACGGTGATCTGACCAAGGCGCAGCGCCCCGGCCGTGGCCCGGGCCGCCGTGAGCGGCGAGCGCCACTCGCCGTACGGCGCTTCCACCCCCGGAGCCGGCCCCGGCGCCGCCGTGTCGCTGCCACATCCCGTCGTCATCATCACTACTCCCAACGCCGCCGCCCACATCCTGACGCGCATGGCCCGATCTTACCTAGTCCCTGGTCCCTGGCCCCCTGTCCCTGCAGGTATAGTGTCGCCGTGGCAAAGATTGGCGTGGTGGTGCCCGTGTATCAGGGCGAACCCACACTGGACGAACTGCATCGGCGCATCGTGGCCGCGCTCACGGCGCTCACCGACGACTGGCAGCTCGTGCTCGTCGACGACGGCAGCCGCGATCGCTCGTGGCCGATGATCGAGGCCATGGCCGCGGCCGACCCGCGCGTGAGGGGGCTGAAGTTCATCCGCAACTACGGCGAACACGTGGCCATCACGGCCGGCCTGGATCACGTCGACGCCGACCACGCCGTCATCATGGCGTGCGACCTGCAGGACGACCCGGCCGCCCTGCCGGCGCTCGTGGAGGCGGCGCGCACGACCGGCGCCGATCTGGTGCTCACGCGTCGGCTGCGGCGTCAAGACCCGCTCGTGAAGCGCACGCTCGCGCGCCTGTTCTATGCCGTCGTGCAGTTCTTCGTGAAGGTGCGCTACGACCACCGGGTGGGCAACTACCGACTGCTCTCGCGGCGGGCCGTGACGCTCTTCCGCGAGTACCGCGAGCGCACCCGCAACGTCAACGCGATCATGGCCATCATGGGCGTGCCCACCGCCACCATTGACGTGCAGCATCAGGCCCGCGCCGGCGGCAAGAGCGGCTACTCCCTCTACCGCTCCGCGCGCATGGCCTTCCACGTGCTGGTGGGCTACTCCGAGGTGCCGCTGCAGCTGGTCGTGATCCTGGGTGTGTCGATCACCGCAGTGGCCGCGCTGGTGCTGGCGCGCGCCGTCTTCGTGCCGCCACATCCTGATGCGGCGGTGCAGGCCATTCACCTGGCCACGGCCGTGCTCGTGCTGATCGGCGGGCTCGTCATCCTCGCCATCGGCACGGTCGGCGTATACCTCACCAAGAGCTTCGTCGAGTCGATGAAGCGTCCCCTCTACTTCGTGGCAGATCGAAAGGGCTTCCCGTCATGATCACCGTTGCCATCCGGTTGCGTGCCGTTCGTACCCGTGCCGTCGTGCTCGCGCTGCTGCTCGCCGCCGCGCCGCTCCAGGCCCAGGTGCTGCCCAAGGCCGCCTCGCCCGAAGCGGTGGGCCTCTCCGCCGAACGGCTCGGCCGCATCACCACGGTGATGCGTGACGCCGTGCGCGACCAGCGCGCCGCCGGCACCGTCACGCTCGTGCTGCGCGACGGCCAGGTGGCCTACTTCGAGGCGGCCGGCAGCCAGGACGCCGAACGCGGCACGCCGATGAAGACCGACACCATCTTCCGCATCGCCTCGATGACCAAGGCGGTCGTGAGCGTGGGCATCATGATGCTCGTGGAGGAAGGCCGGCTCAGCATCAGTGACCCGGTGTCGCGCTACATTCCCGCGTTTGCCAAGACCACCGTGCTCGACGAACAGAACGGACGCGTGGCGGTCGTGCCGGCACGACGCCCGATCACCATTCGCGACCTGCTTACGCACACCGCCGGCATCTCGTACGGCACCGGCGCGCTCGAGCCGTTCTACACGCCGGCCGGCTTCACGATGTGGTACTTCGCCGACCGCGCGCAGCCCATGACGGCCTGGATCGACAAGCTCGCCACGCTGCCTTTTGAATCGCACCCCGGTGAGCGGTGGGTCTACGGCTACAACACCGACGTGCTGGGCAACGTGATCGAACGCCTCAGGGGACAGACGCTGGCGCAGTTCATCGAGGCGCGCATCACGACGCCGCTCAAGATGGTGGATACGGCGTTCTTCCTGCCCGCCGGCAAGATCGACCGGTTCGCGGCGGTCTACGCCGCGGGCGAGAACGGCACGATCACGCGCGCGCCGGAAGGGCACCCAGGCCAGGGCATGTACACCGGCGGGCCGCAGGTGGCCTTCTCGGGCGGCGCCGGCCTGCTCTCGACCGCCACCGACTACGCGCGCTTCATGCAGATGATGCTGAGCGGCGGCGAGCTCGAAGGCGTGCGGCTGCTGAGCCCCACGACCGTGAAGCTCATGACCTCGAACCACGTGGGCACGCTCTATCAGAACGGCGCCTTGGGCTGGGGCCTGGGCTTCGAGGTGGTGGAACAGACCGGCCGTGCGCCGCGCTACGGCGCCGCCGGCGAGTTCTCGTGGAGCGGCGCGTATCACACCACCTACTGGGCCGACCCGGCCGAGAAGCTCGTGGTCGTGTTCATGACGCAGTTGCTCCCCGCCGGCACCGTGAACCTCACCGGCCGGGTGCGCACGCTCGTGAACCAGGCCATCGTTGGTCCGCCGTCGGGCATGCCCGCGCCGGCCACGACATCGACCGCGAAGAAGGCGCCGGCGCGCACGGGCGGCCAGTGAGCGCCGTGCGCCACTGCGCCACGCGGTGCTGACCACGCCACTACCCACGCTGACCACGGCGGCGTTTGCTGCGCTCGCCGTGGCCATGGTCGCGCTCTGGGCGCCGCGCGTGTCGGCGTCGCCGCGGGCTCGCGAGTGGTGGGTACTGCCCTTTGCCGTCGCCTTGATGCTGGCCCAGGGCAGCGGCCTGGTCGACACGTGGGGCCTGGCCGTGCTGTTTGCCTTCGTCACGGCGTGCCGCCTGGCGCACCACGCGCCCGACGGCGCCCTGCGTGGCTTCGCGCTGGCGGTGACGCTCGCGATGAGCGCGGGCCTGCTCGCGCACGCGTTCCCGGGATTTGCCAACCCGCGCGTACTCGACGCCGTGGTCCTCAGCCACGATTCGGTGCCCTACACGAAGTACCTCAACGTCGACAAAGGCGTGATGGGACTCGTGCTGCTGGGCCTGGTGGCGCCCGCGCGCACGGCGCGACCGTCGCGCCTGCCGGCGCCGGTGCTCCTCTGGCGGTTCGCGCTGCTGGCCACGGTCGTCATCGCCGCCACCATCGCCGCGGGCTTCGCCCGGTGGGATCCGAAGCTGCCGGCCTGGTGGACGATGTGGCTGGCGAGCATGGCCTTCCTCACCGCGCTGCCCGAGGAGGCTGTGTTCAGGCATGTCGTGCAGGGCGGCCTGCAGCACTGGCTCGGCGGAACGCTGCGGGCGCGGTGGATCGCCATGGCCGTGGGCGCCGTGCTGTTTGGCCTGGCGCATCTCGCCGGCGGCTGGCCCTATGTAGCGCTCGCCACCCTGGCCGGCCTGGGCTACGGATGGATCTACGCGGCCAGCGATTCCATCGCCATGTCGATCCTTGCGCACACGGGGCTGAACCTCGTCCACCTGCTGTTCCTCAGCTACCCGGCGCTGAAGGCGGCGTCATGAGCCGCGCCACGACACCGCGCACCCCGCGGATCCCGAGTGCCGCGTTCGCCGTCGTGGAGGAGGTGGGGCTGACCCTGCCGGGTGTCGTGGTCGCCACGAAGTACGACGGGTCGCCTCTGTTGAAGCTGGGTGGGTGTTTCATGGCCGGCTTGGCGACGCACGCAACGGCGGAACCCGACACGCTCGTGGTGCGGATGAACCCGGACGACCGCGTGTTGCTCATCGCCGACGCGCCAGACACCTACTACGTGACGGACTTCCACCTGAAGCACCCGGTCGTGCTCGTGCGGTTGTCGCGCATCGATCGGGATGCCCTTCGCGACATTCTGTTGGTGTCGTGGCGTCTGACCGCGGCGAAGTCGCGACGCGCTACTTCTTCGCCTCGGAGTTCCAATTCAGGATGAGCGTGATCGGCGAGGCGTCGCCAGGCAGTTCCGTGTTGATCAGGAAGCGCCCGTCGGGTGCGACGTCGTATTGCCGCATCTGTTGATTGTCTCCGCCGCCGCCGACCATGCGCGCGGGAAACAGCAACACGGGTGCGCCCGGTTCCAGCGTCGATCCGGTGATCTGGTAAACACCGAGACGGGTGCCGGGGGTGAGAGCCAACGTCGGGAAGTATACCGGCGGAGTGGTCGGGCGCATTTGGACGGACCGCCATCGACCTGCGGCGCGATCCGAACACGTTGGGATGGTGGAGGATCGCTCAGACAGCGATCGGCATGACCTCGCGCTCGATCTTGCGGGCGTTGGCGATCTCGGCGAGCCGCAGGTCGTAGATCGCCTGCAGATTCAGCCACGAGTGCGCATCGCCACCGAAGTACCGCGCCAGCCGCATGGCGGTGTCAGCGGAGACACCGCGCCGTTCCCGCACGAGGTCGTTGATTCGCGGCGCCGGCACATGAAGGCGCTTGGCCAACGCGTTCGCGGTCAGACCCGCTGGCCGCAGGAAGTCCTCGCGCAACACTTCGCCGGGATGCACCGGCCGCATGCCATTCTTGAGTGTCATCGCCATGCTCCGTCAGTGATAGTCCACAATCTCAACATCTTCAGGGCCAACCGCCGTCCAACGGAAGCAGAGACGCCACTGGTCGTTGATCCGGATACTGTGCTGGCCCTTCCGATTCCCCTTGAGCGCCTCCAGGTGATTGCCCGGCGGGGACTTCAGAAACGCCAGCGTGGTCGCGGCGTGAAGCTGCGTCAGCTTGCGCGTGACCACGGCCGTGATGGCGCCGAAACGTTTCGACTTCCCCGTCTCGAACAGCGCCCGCGTCTCGGCAGAGCGAAAGCTCTTGATCACGCCCCAGCAGTATAACGCATAACGTTAAACTGAAAGGGTATGGGCGCTACTGCTTCGCCTCGGGATTCCAGTTCAGGATCAGCGTGACCGGCGCGGCGTCGTCCCCCACCGGCTGGTTGATCAGGAACCGGCCGTCACGCGCGACGGCGTAGTGCTTCTGGCCCGTCGTGGTGCCGCCCTCGACGTTGCGCGTCCGAAACAGCGCCACCGGCGTGCCGGCCTCGAATGACGCGCCCGAGGCGATGACCGGCGCGGCCATCAGCGTCCCCTCGGGCGTCAGGAAGTACAGTTCCTTACCGTCGGCGCTCCAATCGGCCGACCCGCCGCCAGCGGTCGACACCTGCCATTTGCCGCCTGCGACCGGAAAGGATTGCACCACCACCTCGAAACGGCCGGACTCGTTGGTCTGATAGGCCACCCAGCGCCCGTCCGGAGACAGCGTCGGCAGCCACTCTTCGGCAGGCATGTTCGCGATGACCCGCGGCGTCTCGTCTGGACGGGTCATGTCCAGCGCCCATACGTCGCGCCCCGTTGTCGGGTGCACCTCCCAATACAGCAGCCAACGCCCGTCCGCCGACCAATCGGTCGGCGCCTTGTTGTTGGCCGGGGGCCCCAGCCGCACTTCGGCACCTGACCCATTCGACGCCTTCACGTAGAGGTTGTAGACGCCGGTGCGGTTCGAGTTGAAGGCGATTCGCGTACCATCCGGCGACCAGACGGGTGAGTACTCACCGGCCGCGTCGAACGTCAACCTCGTTAGTCCGGCGCGAAGCAAGTCCAGTAGCCAGATGTCCACGTTACCCTGCACCACGCGCCGCATCGCCACACGTCGGCCATCGGGCGACAGTCTGGCGTTGACATGTCACTCGCATCCGGCTCGCCGACCACGCTCTCGGACTTGCCCGTCCGGTCGACCCACTTGAGCTGTCGCAAAGAACTTTCGCTGGCTGCGCGATAGGCCACCTGCCCCGCCCCGGACACCGTGACGCCGCCTCGAAAATACCTGTCAACGCCAACCCCCTCGGCGAGCGTCACCGGTTCCCCAGTCAACGCCCGGGCGGCCAGGTCCAGCCGGCGCGCCACGAGGGTTCCCTGGCGCACGAAGACCACGCGGTCTGGCGGCAGGAACGCGGCCGCCGAGTCCGCGCCGGTCAAGCGCGTAGGGGCCCCGCCGTCGAGCGACCCGAGGTAGATCCCCGCCGTATCGGGCACACCTTCCGCGTAGAAAAGAAACTGCCGGCCGTCGGCCAGGAACTGCGGGTGGTGATGGCTGGTCTGGCGCGGCGGGTCGATCTGGGTGACCGGCACCGGTTCGCCCCCGGACGCCGGCACGCGCCACAGCGGACCGGTCAACTGCCGCGAGAACACGATGCTCCCATCGATGCCCCAACTGCCGCCGTTGCTGATTCCCGTCAGCGTCGCCAGCACGTCGGGCGCACCGCCGGCGATGTCGAGGCGCCAGAGTCTGGTGTTGGCGAAGAACCCGACCGACCGGCTGTCGGGGGACCAGAACGGATAGCTCGCGTTCTCCGTGCCCGCCAGCGGCCGCGCCTCGGTCTGGTCGAGCGGACGCAGCCACAGCCGCGTGGCGCCATCGCCGGACGCGACGAAGACGAGGGAGCGGCCGTCGGGTGAAAGGGCGAACTCCGAAGGCCGGTCCGTCGCGGGCGTCGTGATGTCCACCCGCATCTCGGGCGGAGTGGGTGGTGGCGGCTGGCGCAGATGCCGCACCGCGGGAAAGGCCAGCGCCATCATCCCCACAACCGCGACGGCGGTCGCGACCATCCAGGGGAGACGCCCCCGCGACGATGGAGTGGTCGCAGACGCGCCGGAAGCGACGCCACCATCGACGGCGGCGGGCGCCGTCAGCGCGTCGTCGATCTCCAGCCGCGCGGCCGCGGCCGAGTCGAGCCGGCGTTTGCGGTCCTTCTCGAGGCACCGGCGCAGCAGGCGTCGGAGCGGCGTGGGCGTGCCCGCCGGCAGCGTCGTCCAGTCCGGCTCGCGCGTCAGCACCGCCGCGAGCGTGTCCGACACGGTGGCGCCCGCAAACAGGCGCTGCCCGGTCAGCATCTCGAACAGCACCACGCCGAACGCCCAGACGTCGGCGCGCTTGTCCACGGCGGTCCCGCGCGCCTGCTCCGGCGCCATGTAGGCGGCGGTGCCGAGGATCATCCCCGCCTGCGTCATCGCGGGGGACGTGATCGTCGGCGAGTTCATCGCCGCGGGACTCGACGCGGCGGTGGGATCGAGCGCTTTGGCGAGACCGAAGTCCAGCACCTTCACCGTGCCGTCAGCTGCGCACCTTGATGTTCGCGGGCTTCAGATCGCGATGGATGATCCCCTGCTCGTGCGCGGCCTCGAGGGCTTCCGCGATCTGCTTCGCGATGGGCAACGCTTCGTCGAGCGGAATCGCGCCGCGCGCAATGCGCTGCGACAGGTCGTCGCCCTCGACCAGTTCCATCACGAGGGCGTAAGCCGCCGCCGGACTCTCTTCGACGCCGTAGATGCGCGGCGATGTGCGGATGGTTGAGCGACGCCAGCGTCTTCGCTTCGCGCTTGAAGCGCGCCAGGCGGTCGGGGTCCGTGGCCAAGGCCTCGGGCAGAATCTTGATCGCCACCTGCCGCCCGAGCTTCGTGTCCGTGGCGCGCCACACCTGGCCCATTCCGCCTTCGCCCAACTTGGCGATGATCGTGTACGACCCGATTGTGTCGCCGATCACCATGTCGAGCCCCGTTGGGCTACGGCCCGCCTACGCTCAAGGGCAGTGCCATTCGAGCTCCGGCGAGGTCTCGCTCAAGCCACGTTGTGGCGAAAGTGGGACGAGACCTCGCCGAAGCTCGCCCGCTATCATGCGCGAGCGTAGGCGGGCCGCCTTCGCCGATCGGTGCACGTGATGTGGTAAACGCCGAGACGGGTGCCGGGGTTGAGGGCCAAGGGTGCGGTGATCATGTTGCCTCGGTCGTTCAGCGGGGCAACTGGTCGGGCCAGGCACGCAATCCAGCATCTCGCGCGCTGTCCCACAACTGGCGAACGAATGTCGCCAAGACGATCTCTTGCCCTGAAGGCATCCTGCCACGTCATCGCCGACGCCAGTTGAACGGCGTCGTAGCCACGCAGTCCATGCGCCCACGCCAATGCCTCGGCCCGCGCGACCAGTGTCTCGGTGACGGGCACCTTTACGGGTCGGCCATTCGCGCGAGAAGCGACGCTGCGCCCGGCGGCCGCCGACGTCGTCGAGCAGGCCGACCCGCACGGCGCGCGCTAATGCCGCTGCCACTTCAGCGCGCGTGACGAGCGCTGTCGCCACACCCTCCGCACGAATGGTGAGCGTGATCACCGCCGCCGAACCAGCCTCCGTGACATACCGCTTCACGAGGGCGCTCGCATCGGCATAGACGATCACCCGCGATTCTCCACGACGAGAT
>CAWFCS010000001.1:0-258010 GCA_963814395.1 uncultured Acidobacteriota bacterium | reverse complement strand
GACCCGACGCGTCACTACGTGGGCCTGACCTGTGACGTCGCGAAGCGGTTGGTCTGGCACAACGGTCCAGGCGGTGGCCACACCGGCTCGGGGCGACCTTGGGCCGTCGTTGTCGCCATTGAGTTCAGGAGAGAGGCGTTCGATACGTACACCCACGCTGAGGCCCAAGAACGATTCGGTGCTCATCAAGGGTCGCGTGCGGGTATCGCAGCTGCCTCAGATACTCCAAAGACTCCGTGGACATTCAGGTCGACCCGGTCAGGCGACCTTCGAGCGTCCCACGACGATCTGCACCCCTACGCCCGCGTGCCCCAGCATGGCGATGAGCGTGTCGATGCTGAAGCGGTCGATCTTGCCACGGACAAGGTCGCTGACTCTTGGCTGCGTCACTCCGAAGAGCGTCGCCGCCCGTGCTTGGGTCAGGCCGCGCGCGTCGATGAGCTTGCTCAGACGGATCGTGAGATCGGACCGGAGCTTGAGGTTCGTGGCCTCGTCCGCCGGGAATCCCAGGTCCCGAAACACGTTGCCACTCGAACGTCGGATCTTCGCAGCCATGATTGACTCCTATTGGGCGCGACGACGGAGCAGATCGGCGAGGCGCTTGCGCGCCAGCTCGATCGCGGTGGCCGGCGTTGCTCTGGTTCGCTTCTCGAACGCGTGTAAGACATAGACGGCGTCGTCGAACTTCGCGACGTAGAACACCCGATGCTCAAGACGGGTGTGTTGACGCTCGCCCAGGACTGACCACCCGTGCTCGGTGAATACTGACCAAGCAGTTACGACGACTCGCGGCGCCACAGGGCACCCGAACGTCGGCGGCACATAATCACCGTTCGGCGAGCGACAACAGCTTGTCCCGTCATCTGCGGCCCGCGCCGTCACTGGTTATCAGCGCCGGTCCCGCGGGCGGTGCGGGCCACGGGCGGCTGGCGTCGCAGCGGCATACCGGATTCGGCAGTCACCCCGGGCGCCGCTTCGAGCGCCGCATGTCGACACCGAGAGCTGCGTCAGCCGTGGAGCCGCAGCTCCCGAAACAGCCACGCCCTGGCCATCCTCCATTCCCGCTTGATCGTGCGGGGCGAGCACCCCATGACATGCGCCGCTTCCTCAACCGACAGCCCGGCGAAGAACCGCAGCTCGACGATGCGCACCTGGTCGGCATCGCGTTTCGCCAGCCGCTCGAGGGCCAGGTCGATCGCCAGCACGTCCGACATCGGCGGGCGGAGCGACGCCGGGTCTGCGTTCAGCGCTGTCAACGACACCGTGACGGCCCCACCGCCACGCTTGGCGGCCAGGCGCGTCCGGGCGTGCTCCACCAGGATCCGGCGCATCATCGTGGCGGTGGTCGCGAAGAACTGTGCCCGGTTGCTCCACGTGGCGTGGCGTTGATCGACCAGCTGCAGGAAGAGCGCGTGCACGAGATCGGTGGGATCGAGGGAATGTCCGTCACGCTCCCTTCGAAGCTGGCGAGCGGCGATCCGGCGCAGTTCGCCGTACACCAGCGGCAACATGCGATCGAGCGCCTCGCGGTGGCCCTGGCTCCACCTGACGAGCAGCGGCGTGATGTCGGTCGAGGACGAGGTGCGCGCGCTCACGGGAGCCCCGCCGCCTTCACGAGCGCCTGGAAACGGGGTTCCTGGCGAATGCGGTCGTACAGCGGCTCCACGGCCAGATACGCGACGTTGTTGGCGCGGTCGCGATGCGACTGTTCGAGCCACTCGAACGCCTGGTCGTGATCGCCGAGCGCGACGTAGACGTTGGCGAGCGCGCCGGACGACACGTATTTCTCCCCGCGCTCGACCAGCGCGCGTTCGAGCAGGCGGCGGGCGTCGGCGTTCCGACCGGCGAGCGCGTAGATCTGGGCCAGGGCGACGCGGCTGGTGGCGCTGTCGTTGGTCAGGCGCACCACGGTCGTGAGCTCGCCGATGGCGTCATCGTGACGATTGGCCTGCATGTAGGCGTCGCCAAGCCGGGCGTGGGCCTGGACGTAGCCGGCGCTGAGCGCGAGCGTCTTCACGTACTGCGCGATGGCCTCGTCGTTGCGACGGGCCATGTACAGCACCCAGCCCACGTTGGTGTTGACGACCAGCGACAGGGGGTCGAGATCGCGCGCGACGGTGACTTCCCGAATCGCCTCGTCGTGCCGCAGCCGCGACGACAGCAGATTCGCATACCAGATGCGGGCGAGGGCGTTGCTGGGGTTGAGCGCGATGGCGCGCCGTAACGACTGCTCCGCCGCGTCCCACTCCCAGTTGTAGTGCTGGATGTAGCCGAGCGTGGCGTGTGCCTCGGCGAGGCCGGAGTCGATCTGCAGCGCCTTGATGGCGGCTTCGGACGCGCGCGGCCGCCACTGCCGGGGGGATCCGCCGCCCACCATCACGGTGCCGAGCAGGTTGTAGCAGTCAGCGAGGGCCGCGTAGGCCGGGGCGTAGGTGGGGTCGAGCGCGAGTGCCGCCTGAAACTCGACCACGGCCGCGCGCAGCGACTCGTCGGTGCGTTGGTTCCAGTGGTAGCGGCCCTTCAGGTACGCCTCGTAGACCTCCGGATCGACGGCACGCGCCGTCGCGAACCGGCCACGGTCGCCCTCCCCCAGCTCCACGGCACTGGCGCGCGAGACGGCGGTGGCGATCGTGCCGTGGAGCGCCTGCAGGGTGCGGATCGGACGCTCGTACACCTCGGACCAGATCACCCGGCCCGTCCCCGCCTCGAGAAGCTCGGCAGTGATGCGAACGCCATCGGCGGCCCGCGACACCGAGCCGCGCAGGACGAGGGTGGCGCCGGTCTCTCTGACCATCTCGGGCACGGCACCTGGCCGGTTCTGGTAGCGCATCGTCGTGGCCGCCGAGATGACCCGCAGGCTGTCGATTCGTCCAAGTTCCGCGATCAGGCCCTCCGTCAGTCCGGAGGTGAAGAACGGCTGCGATGCCCCGGTGGACGTGTCGTTGAACGGCAGCACCGCGAGCACCGGTGGCGGCGCGTCGGCCGGCGCCGGCGGCAGCACGCCAAAGAGGTAGGCGCCGCCGGCGGCGGCGACGACC
Organism: uncultured Acidobacteriota bacterium; assembly: GCA_963814395.1. GTDB lineage: Bacteria > Acidobacteriota > Vicinamibacteria > Vicinamibacterales > UBA2999 > CADEFD01. Next base: position 254,972 of record CAWFCS010000001.1, on the reverse strand, counting down.
AGCGCTCCGGCGGCCGTGCGCCGAGCCGTCCGGCTCCATGTCGTCCAGGGAGCCGTCGGTGCGCGCGTCACGCCGCTGACGGCATCGAGTGCGTCCCTGAGCTCGGCCGCGCTCTGGAAGCGCCCGCTCGGGTCCTTGACGAGACACCGGTCGATCACGCGGCGGAGCCCTGGTCCGACCTTCGACGGCAGTCGACGGGGGGCGTCGTGCAGGATGGCGTTGGCGGTCTCGAACGGCGTCGTGCCGGTGAACGGCACAACGCCGCAGACCATCTCGTACAACATCACCCCGAGGGCCCAGAGATCGGACCGGGCATCGACGGGCTGGCCGTGCAGCACTTCCGGCGCGATGTGGGTCAGCGTGCCGGCGACCGATGCGTCCGACAGGATGGCGGCCGGCGACGTGGCATCCGCAGCCGGGTCCACCCGCCGGGACAGGCCGAAGTCGAGCACCTTGACCTGTCCGTCGGGCGTCAGGGCCACGTTCGACGCCTTCAGGTCGCGATGGATGACGCCCCGGCGATGGGCGTGGTCGAGCGCCGCGGCGATCTGCATCCCCCAGCGGACGGCGTCGCCGCTCGACGGTGGCGACCGCCTGATGACCTCGCGCAGCGTGTCGCCTTCGATGCACTCGAGCACGATGAACGGCAGGCCGTCGACGTCCTCGACTTCGTGCACGCCGCAGATGTGCGGATGGCTGAGCCTCGACGCGTGCTGTGCCTCGGCCAGCAGCCGCCGCCCCGCATCGGCGTCGCCGGGATCGCTCACGAACTTGATGGCCACGGTCCGCTCGAGCCTGGTGTCGCGCGCCTTGTACACCTCGCCGATGCCGCCGGCACCGAGGAACTCGACGATTCTCGTAGCGCCCCAGCACGGCCCCGGGGGCGAGGCGTGGCGTGAATGGCCGGGCAGCGGCGGCGAGCAGAGCGGTAGCCGGCCCTTCGATGAAGCTGCCCGCCTCGGCGTCGCTCGCCAGCAGCGAGGCGACCTCGTCCCGCAGGCCGTGGTCGGCGCCGCAGGCGCCGGCCAGAAAGGTATCGCGCTGACCCGGCGGCACCTCGAGCGCAGCCAGGAACAATTCCCTCACACGTCTCCAAGGGACCGAATCGGCGCCTTCCATGTCCAGTGCAGCCGGCCCAGTATAGCGGTCAGGCAGGAGGCCGAGGCATTCAGGTGTGGCCCCCTTTCTCGCCGTTTCCGCGTAAGAGGGGGTCGATACCTTTCAACCGGGGGGAACCATGCACGCAAGGGGTTGGCCGATAACCACTGTGGGGCTCGTACTGGCCGCGGTCGTGACCGCGAGCGTCGCATCACTGGCGGAGGACCGCGTGAGCGGCCTCATGACGCGGACTTACGTAATCGTCGAGGACACGGAACTGACCGGAGACGTCACGTGTGATGTCACCGGCGCGCCGTGTTTCTCGTTCGGGGCGCCGGGCGTTGCGCTGCGTCTCAACGGCTACACCATCACCGGGAAGGCCGACCCGGTCATCGGCTGCGGCGGCACCGTGACCCCGGCCGAGTTCGGCATCACGACCGGAGGACGGGCCGATGTCTCGATCCAGGGTCCAGGGCTCGTCCAGCGATTCCGCAACTCGGGCGTCGTGGTGTCGGCCTCGAGGAACGCGCGCATCCAGGGCCTCACCTCGTCCACCAACTGCGCGGCTGGCATCATCGTGCAGGCCACGTCGTTCGACACCATCGTCGAGAACAACGTCGCGGTCCGCAACGGCTCATCGGCGCCGGGGTTCGCCTGCGGCGGCATATGAATCATCGGCCACAACAGCCGGGTCCGGCTGAACAGCACGAGCGGGAATGGCTTCTCGGAACCCCCAGACGACTTCGGCATCGGTGTGATCGGGTCGGCTTCCGGCAACGTCCTCGATGAGAACACGATCGTCGGCAACACCAACGGCATCCTTCTGGGGTCGGGATCGCGCGATACCAAGGTCAGAGACAACATGGTGGTCGGCAACCCGCACATTCAAGTGGGCAACGCGCGCCCCGAGGCGCAGGCCGTCGACATCCTCAATCTGTCGCCATCCGGGCAGACCACGTTCGAGCGCAATGTCTGCGTGACATCGGTCGGCGCTCCGTGCCCCCTGACATGGACGCCGCCGCGGAACGACTGACGGCGGGCGCAGAGCCTGCCGGCGTCTGCGTGTCGCCGTGCTGCGGCCGGTCGACGAGACCCCCGACGCTGAGCGACTACATCGAGCGCGGGCTGCGCCGGCGCCGAACCGGGCCCTTGCCCATCGTCGGCGACGTGCGCCATGACGACGACGGTCGATTCGCGCAGTTCAGCGTCCGCATGAGTGACGGCGTGATTGCCGACGTCGCGTTCGACGCGACGACGTGCGTCACGCTCGTCGCGTATTGCGAAGTGGCTGCGGAGTGGGTGACCGGTCTGACCGTGAAGGCCGCCGCACATCGGGTGCGTCTGCACGAGCTGGCCGGCGCCCTGCCGCTCGTACCGGACGAAAAACGTCATCGGGCGGTGCTCGCCGTTCAGGCGGTGATGGCCACGGTCACCGAGTCCGCGAGGAGACAGCTGACATGAAGGTCGCCTATATCTTCGCCACGCAGCGTCACACGATCTCGTACGTGCTGGGCCGGATGATCCTGCCGCAGCTCGAGGAGAACCGGCACGGCGTGACGGTCGTGGGCATGTTCTTCTTCGAAGACAACAACTACGTGCTCGTCAAGGGCAACCCCACCGGCGAACGGCTCCACGCGGAGGCGAAGAAGAAGGGGATCCTGCTGATGGGGTGCGACCAGTGCTGCTACGAGCGGGAGATCGCGGACAAGCTCTTCGACGGCGTGCCGATCGGCTGCTTTCCGGATCTGTACGGCGCCCTGGCCGGCAACATGCCGGACCAGATCATCACCCTCTAGGCTGCCCGTGATCCGCCAACCCCAGACCTCCGGGCTCGCCGCCATCGTGGCGGCGCTGCTCGTGCCCAGTTGATGACTGCTGCCGCAAGTCCTGGCAGGACTTGGAGTCGTGTCGGTGGCGAGCGCCGGCTGCCTGTTCTGGCTGCAGCGGCTCCAGCCCCTGTTGGTCCTGGTCGCGGTGGCAGCGCTGAGCTATCAAGGGTGGCTGGTCTGGCGCCGGCCCGCCGTTCGGCGCACGACAGCGATGCTCCTGATCCTGTGGGTCAGCATCGGGTCCAGTGCGTTCGTGGCGCTGACGTGGATCGGACTATGGCTCCGCTATCGATGAGACGTCGCATAAGTGGCACGTTGGTGGTGGGCCTGCTGCTGGCCGCGGGCGGCGCCTGCGCACCTCCGGACGCCTCGCCCAAACCGGAAGGCGTGACGCGGGTCCTCGCGCAGGTCCGCGGCATCACCTGACCTACCTGCGCGGCCGCCATGGAAGTGGCGCTGCGACGACGCCTGGACGGCGTTGCCCGCATCTCGATCAGCCAGGCCAGGCAGACCGCGGAGGTGGAGTTCGCGGCGATACCCCACACCTTCTCGGCCACAGCGTTTCGCGAGGCGGTGGGAGAAGCCGACGTGGAGGTCGTCAGCTTCGAGGCCGATGTCTGCGGCGTGGTCGTGCAGGAACAGGATCAGCGGTGGCTCACGGCGGGCGTGGAACGCTACCTTCTGACCGATGGCACGTGGGGCCTCGGACAACGCGTCTGCGTGACGGGGCGCCTGGCCGATGGCGCGAGCCCGCCGCTCGCGCTCGAGGGCACCAGGGCCATCCGGTAGGCCCCCGGAGGCTGCTGCGGCACCTCCACAGGGCGCCCGGTCGTCGGCAGCACCTGGTCTCTGTGGGGCGAGCAGAACCGCGGTTCCCTGATCAGTGTTCGTCGAGCGACAACATCTGCTCCGCGCGCGATAGTGGACGTAGCCTACGGGCGAACGGCCTTTTCGACATCGGCGAGGAGGACCATCATCGTCATCGGGTCGACTGGCGATTCCGTGAAGCCATGATGGACATAGAAGCGCTTCGCGTCGTCGGACAACGCGTGCAGCAGCACGGCGCGGATGCCTACGGACTCGGCCACCGCGAGTGTGCGCAGGAGCGCGTCCCGGAGCAGGGCCGAACCGAGGCCCGTCCCCTGATACGCGCGTTCGACAGCGAGCCGAGCGATCACCATGACCGGGATCGGTTCCGGCATGTTGCGCCGTACTTTGCCCGTGGCCACGGCGTGGGCGACGGCGCCGGTGGCCAGCGCGTAGTAGCCCACGACCCGGCCATCTCCGATGACCACGAACGTCCTCGAGGCGCGCGCGGTCTCGTTCTGCAGCGCCCGGCGCCTGAGCCAGTCGTTCAGCTCGGGAACGGCGCAGTCGAAGGTCGAGACGTCATGCGCGCTGGTGAGCGGCTGCGGCGCGCTGACCGGCGGGCTCATCGCTCCCAAGGCGCGCGCGTCGTCAGCAGCTTACGAAGCCGGGGGTTGGCCGCCGGCGGCGCATCGAGTGCCTTGGCAAATCGGCGGTACGCCGCGTCGTCAAGGTGGAACAGCCGGCGATCCAGCAGCACAGACTCGGCCTCGCGGGTGGCAGCGTCGAGCATGAACTCCGTCCGGTCCTTCCCCAGTGCCTCGGCGGCGCGGTCGATCAGCGCACGACGCGCCTCGTCGGTGCGCAGATTGATGACCCGTGTGCGTGCTGTAGCGGTTGCCATCGGAAACTCCCCCAGGTTCGCGGCTCGAACTGCCCGTCTTCGACGATAGCGTGACGTATACACGTTGTCAACACGTCCGAACCAGCGCCGCGCGACCTTGCGGTTTGCCTGCTTTCTACGCTGCGATCACAATCCAGTTGCGAAGATCGTCCCAGACACCCAGCCATCCGCCTTCGCTCGCCAAGAAGCCCTGCGAGCTATGGCGAGATGTCTCGCCGAAGCCCGCGCAGCGGGCGAAGGCGGACTGACTTGTCTGGCGCGGCGTCCTGACCAAATCCTGCGGCCCGCCCCGCGGCGATCGCCCAGAGGGGCTCACGCAGGGCTTCCGCCGCAGTCACTCGAATCGAGTGGTCGGGCGGGACGGTGCTCGAACGTCGCCTCGCAGGCTCGAACTAGCGCTCGCCTCGCGAAGACCGCCCAGGGCTGCCGATTCGCAAACCCTCGCTGGGCTCCATCGCGAACGACGACGGGCGTCGCGCTGCTGGCGGTACCGGTGCTCACCGGCTGGCACTACCTGACGCTGGTGTCACGCATCCGGGTAGCAAGCGAGGCGTTGGCTATCGCCCGCGATGGCTGGCGACTTGCGCCCGGATCTGGGCCACGGCCACCTTGACCTTCAGATCCTGCTGCACCTTGCCCAGCTCCGCCCTGCCGTTTCGCGGGTCGCCCTCGACGCCCTTCGCGGCGTCCTTCGCCGCAATCTTGTCCTTGCGGACCCATTCGGGCTTCACGTAGAGGATCGCCGAGGTATCCTCCACGCCCGCATGGCCTTCCCCGGTCACCTTGTGGTCCTTCAGGTACTGGGAAAACTCGTCACGGGACTTGAAGTACAAATCGTCGCAGTAGAACACCCGCGCGCCTGAGGGTGTCAACCTCGCATCGAGCGTGGCCGCGGTCTGCTTCAGCACGTCCTGCCCGCCGCCGTGGTCACCAATCAGGATGATGTCCCGGAAGCCGGCAGTCGCGGCGCCTAGCACGAGGTCCCGCAACACCATGCCGTAGGTTTCGTCGGTGATGCCGCTGGTTCCAGGGAACGCAAACTGGCCTTCCCTTCTTGACGGGTCGCCCGTGGGTGAATACGGCAGCACTGGATAGATCAGCGCATTACCGAGTTCTTTCGCAATGCGTTCCGAGAGATACCGCGCCACGGCGTTGTGTTTGCCAAACGCCAGATGCGGGCCGTTCTGTTCCGCGCCACCGGTGTAGATGAGCGCGGTGGTCGTGCCGGCCTTGAGCGCCGCAGCCACTTCTTCCCAGGTCAGATCCTCGACGAACAAGGAATTGGCTTGGGCGTGGACGACGTGTGGAACAGCCAGGAGGACGAGTAACGCAGCAAAGGGCATGGACTTGAACATACGGCCGGGGAGTATAGCAGGGAACCTCCGCATCGCTCGAGCGCTTGGGGAAGGCCGCAGCCCCTGGGACAACCTTTGAACGGCCTGGCCCGTCGAACCGCCCATGAGCGACCTGCGCTACGCGTTGCGGGGCCTGCGCCGACAGCCCTTGTTCACTCTGGTGGCGGTGCTGACGCTGGCCGTCGGCATCGGCGCCAACACCGCGATCTTCAGCCTGCTCTACCAGGTGCTGCTGCGGCCTCTGCCCTACGCGAACGCCGACCGCCTGGTGTTCGTCTGGAACAGCTACCCGCTCGGGAACCTGCCGCAGGCCAGCGTCTCGATCCCTGACTACCTCGACCGCAGGACACAGGCGCCGGCCATCGAAGACGCCACGCTGTTCACCCAGCGCAGCGTCAGCCTGGCCGAAGGTGGCTCACCGGAGCAGGTCCGGATTCTAAGGGTGACGCCGTCATTCTTCTCCACTCTCGGGCGCGGGCCTATGCACGGGCGCGCCTTCACGGAGCCGGATGCCACGACCGGCGCCGACCGGTTTGCCATCCTGACGTACGGTCTGTGGCACTCGCGGTTCGCCGCCGACGCCGCCGTCGTGGGCAAAGACATCCGGCTCGACGGCGGGGCCTACCGCGTCGTGGGCGTCCTGCCGCCGGACCTCGAGCTGCCGGCGCGCGACATCGCACTGCTGGTGCCCTTCTCGTTCACATCCGAGCAGGTGAGCGACCAGGGCCGCGGCAACGAATTCAGCACCATGATCGCGCGCCTGGCGCCGGGCGCCACGCGCGAGCAACTCGACGCGCAGATGAAGACCATCATCAGCCGCAACCTCGACCGGCTGCCGCAGTTTCGCGGCTTCGCCGAGCGCAGCGGCTTCACCGGCTACTCGGTACCCATCCGCGAGCAGATCGTCGGCAACGTGCGCGCGCCGCTGCTGGTCCTGCAGGCGGGGGTGGTGCTGGTGCTGCTCATCGCCTGCGCCAACGTGGCGAACCTGCTGCTGATGCGCGCCACCGGCCGGCATCGCGAGGTCGCGATTCGTTCCGCCATTGGCGCCGAACGCGGGCACCTGGTCAAACAGATGCTCACCGAAGGTCTCGTGCTGTCGCTGCTCGGCGCCGTGGTCGGTCTGGGTCTCGGTCTCGCCGGCGTGCGCGGCCTGGTGGCGCTCATTGGACAGCAGTTGCCGGGCGCAGCCGACGTCGCGCTCAGCCTGCCGATGCTCGGCTTCGCCCTGGCCATGGCGGGGCTCACCGGCGTGGTCTTCGGCCTGGTGCCAGCGCTGACCACGAGCGGCACCAACGTGAACCAGGTGCTGCGCGACGACAGCGCCCGGGGATCGGCATCGCGCGGGACGGGCGCGACACGGGCCGGCCTGGTGGTGACCGAGGTGGCGCTGGCGGTGATGCTGCTCGTGGGAGCCGGACTGCTGGGCCGCAGCTACGCGCGCCTGCAGGAAGTGAATCCGGGCTTCTCGGCAGAGAACGTGCTCACCGCGCAGATGGCGCTTCCCGCTACGACCTACCCCGACGACACGGCCAGAGCCACCTTCTGGCGACGGCTGGTGGACGAGACGGGCCGGATTCCCGGTGTCGTCGCCGCCGGGCTCACGAGCAACGTGCCGTTCAACGGCATGGTCGGCTCGGCGTCCTACAGCATCGTCGGCTACACGCCCGGGCCGTCGGAAGCCGCCCCGCACGCGCGGCAGGAGATCGTCGGCGGCGACTACTTCCGGGCGATGCAAATCCCGCTCGTGAAGGGCCGCACCTTCACCGAGAGCGACGGCCCAGACAGCCCGCCGGTTGCCGTCATCGACGAATATCTCGTGGGTCGCTACTTCAAGGACAAAGACCCGATCGGCCAGCAGATCCGCCGCGGCGGCCCCGATGCGCCGCCCTTTACCGTGGTGGGCGTCGTTGGCACCATCAACAGCATCGATCTGAGCGAGCCGGTCAACAAAGAGCGTATCTACTACCCGGTCGCCCAATCGCCCCGTCCGAACATGGCGCTGGTCGTCAAGTCCACGCTCGACACGCAGACGCTCCTCGCGCAGGTGCGGTCAGCCGTGCAGACCATCGACCCCGGCCAGCCGATGGCCGACGTGCGGACGATGGATCAGTGGATCGGGCGATCGCTCGCGACCAGGCGTGCGCCCACCTTGCTCCTGGGGCTGTTCGGGGTCGTGGCGCTGCTGCTTTCCGGCATCGGCATCTACGGCGTGGTGGCGTACGGCGTCACGCAGCGCGTGCGCGAGTTCGGCATCCGCCAGGCCCTCGGCGCCGACCGCCAGACGATCCTGCAGATGGTGCTCAGGCAGGGTGTGCGCACGGCCGTCCTCGGTGTGGCGCTCGGCCTCGTGAGTGCGGTGGCACTCACCCGCTTCCTGCAAAGCCAACTCTACGGCGTGGGTGCGCAAGACCCGCTCGTCTTCGTCGTCGCCGGCACGACGCTGCTGGCCGCCTCGGTCGTGGCCTGCTACCTGCCGGCGCGCCGCTCGACCCGCATCGATCCGATGGTGGCGCTGCGCGATTGCTGAGCCGCGGATGGAAGAACCGAGGGCCCACTCGTTCCTGAGCGAGGCGTTCCTCGAACTGGAGCGCCACAACACCCCAACGTGTACCTGTCCGACGCAGACACCTGGGTGTGAGTCATGCGGCTGCGGCTGACGGCCAACGCCCCGCTGCAGCCGACCGACGGCGCCGGCGGCTGAGCGGGAACGAGCGTCGCCAGCTGGATTACTCCAGACGTGTGAGTTTGGTCCTCGTCTCGCCGGCCGGCTGGCCCGCCGCAGACTTCTGGATGAGCGTCAGCGTGTTCCCGTCGATTCTTGAACTCCCGCGTTTGCGTTCCGCCCATGACTCCTGGGTTCTTCGCCACCATCGGGCTCGTGGTGAGGGTGCTGCCGGTGACCTGATAGGTGCCGGAGTTTGCGGTGAATGGGTTCCACACCTCGTATTGCGCGAGCTTCTCGGCATCGGTCAGTCGAGCCGGATCCTTCGGCGCCGCGGGAGACTTGCGCGCGGTCGTGCCGCCGACGGTGAGGACGCTGTAGTGCCCCCGGGTGAAGACGTACAGTCCGGGCTGGGGGCTGCTGTTGGTTGAGGCGTTGGCGCCAGTCACCACGACTTCGGTGACCCGCCAAGCACCCACCAACGACGGGGTCGATTGCGCACTGGCCAACGCCCACGCACCGACGACGAACGACGCAACGAGCACGCTAATCCAGCGAATCATCTGAACCTCCTCTGAAAGTGCCACCCGATGTCGCCGCCGCCTCCGGCAAGCCGGTGGATGGTATCACCGCCAGCCCGTGAGGGCGACCGTCGGTGGGGCTGAACGAACCTCCGCTACCCGGCGTGGCTCGGTCCACGGTCGACGTGGACGTCGTGACGTCCGCGGGGCGGACATTTCCGACATCGCCACCGACCGCGATTGTGAAGACGCCGTGGCGCTCGCGCAAGGCCCCGGGCTGGACACTGAGGCATCGAAGGCCTGCTATCGGGCTCGGGCCAGACGCGCCTCGAGGTGCCGGCGCACATCGCGCCATTCCTCCGAGAGGATGCTGTACTGCACGCTGTCGCGTGCGGTGCCGTCGCGGCGCGCCTGGAAGCGGCGCAGCACGCCGTCTTTCTTCGCGCCGAGCGCTTCGATGGCGCGTTGTGACCGGGTGTTGAAGGCGTCCGTGCGCAGGCCCACCACCTGGCACCCGAGCGTGTCGAAGGCGTGCGTCAGCAGCAGCAACTTGCACGCCGTGTTGACGTGGCTGCGCTGCCACGACTGCGCGTACCACGTGTAGCCAATCTCCACGCGGTCGATTGACGCCACGATGTCGTGGTAGCTGGTGGAGCCGATGAGGTTGCCGGTAGCGAGTTCGCGCACCGCCCACGCCATGCGGTGCCCGCTGGCCGCGCCGCGGTCGGCGTCGGCAATGAAGTCGGCCATCCCGCCCGGCGCCGGCACGCTGGTGTACCACAGTTCCCACAGGCGGCCGTCGGCCGCCGCGGACTCCAGGCCCTCGGTGTGGTCGCCCTTCAGCGGCTCCAGTCGGACTCCATTGCCCTCGAGCATCAGCGGTGTGACGTGAATCACGATGTGCTCCCTCTCAACGAGCTCGACTGAAACGGGCCAGGGCGAACGGCGCCGGCACCGGCTTCTTCTCTTCCACGAGGTCGGCCACCAGTTCGCCCACCGCGGGACAGAACTTGAAGCCGTGGCCGGAGCCGCCGCCCGCAAACCACGCATTGTCGCAGCCAGGATGCCGGTCGAGGATCAGCCCTTCGTCGGGCGAGTTCTCGTACTGGCAGACGAACGACTCGAGCAGCGGCGCCCTCGCCAGGCCAGGGAAGCGCTTAGCCAGGTACTCGCGGGGCGCGCGCATCCGCGCTTCGGGCACCGTGCGCTCGCTGGTATCCGGATTCCACGGATTGGCGGAATCGAAGCCTTCGCTGAGCGACCCGCCGACGATCTTGAAGCCGCGGTAGTCGTTGCCGGGAATGCCGTAGTACGCGCCGGCTTCGATCCAGATCGGCAGCGCGCGCTCCTGGAACGCCTCTGCCCCACTAGGAGTGCCGACGAACAACCCCATCTGGCGCGCCGGAAGAATGCGAGGACCGATCTCGTCCGGGAACAGCTTCCCCATCCAGGGGCCACACGCGAACACGAACGTGTCGGCGTCAATGGTCGTCCCGTCCGTAAGGACCACGCTGGTGAGTCGCCGCTTCTGGATCGGCCCCGGCGTGGCGGCGATGCTGCGGTAGGTGCCGCCGAGCCGCTCGACCGTTGCGGCCACGGCCTGGCAGGCCGTGCGCGACGACAGATAGCCGGCCTGCTTTTCCAGGACGATCGAATCGAGGCCGTCGAAGTTGACCTGCGGATACCTGACCTTGGCCTCGCGTCCCGTGAGGTGCTCGAAGGGCAGGCCGACTCGGGCGAGCGCCTTCATCGACGCCTGCTGGCCGTCGTCGACCGTCGCCGACATGAACATCGCGCCGATCTCGTGCAGCACGGGCACCGACCAGCGCGCCTGGTGTTCGCGCCAGAGCACGAGCGAGCGGGCCACCATGTCCGTGTAGATCTCGCGGGAGCCGTAGGATCCGCGAATCACCCGCGTCTCACCGCCCGCGGAACTCGATCGCGAATTGCCGGGCCCATAGGCGTCGAGCAGCGTCACCTCGTGGCCCCGCTGACGCAGGTGCAGCGCCGTCCAGCCGCCGAAGGCTCCGGCACCCACGACGACAACGCGGCGGCGGCGCGTCTGCATGGCGGCAGCCGCCGGCACAAGTGCCGCCGACTTCAGCAGATCGCGGCGAGAGAGCGTACGCATCGAGTCACTCGCACCGCACAGCATGCGCCCTGACACTAGTCTCTGTGAAGTGGCACTTTCGAGTCATTCTACTGAGCCACTCTCAGATGCCCGGGCAGGCGGTTCATCGCGCGAGGAATTCGGTGGCCCGTGGCACGAAATGCCCACGGCGACCGCTCGAGCCTTGATGGTGCTCGTTGACGGCGCCGTTGTGGGGTCAGAGGTGGATGGGCCGCAGCGAGCCGAGCGGCGACCCGTTCTCAGGCTCTGATTCGGCACTTTGCCTCGTCATGCCAATCATCGTGGCTTCTTCTTGGCGGCCTCGCGCTCCTGCGATCGGGCGCCGCTCAGTACGCCCTCGAGGCCGTAGTTGGCCTCGTGGCACGCGTACTCGGTACACCAGCTCACCCGGCGCCATCGCCTTGAACTCCAGCTCGCCGCTGAAGGGGACCCGGAAGGTCGTGGGATCTTCGACGGTGAACCGATAGGACAACGTCGCCGCGTCCTTGCGGCTCAGGCGTTCGATGACCTTGAGGTGCTCCCACGAGTTGCGAAAGCCGTGGTCGCGGCTGAAGTTGGTGGTCTCGATCACGAGGGTGTCGCCGTCCCATCGCCCGATCGAGTCGCCGAACCACTGACGGACGCTCGCTGGTGGATGCTGGCCGCCAATCCGCACGATGCGCGTGTCGTGCACCATCTCGGTGAGGATCAGCACGTGGTCCTTCGTCTGCACGATGGTGTAGTTGTTGTTGTAGAAGTAGTTCGGCAACATTGGCGGCCCGAGATTGCTGCCGAAGGACGTGATGCAGCGTTCGGCCAGCGGCCGCAGCTCGGGGTGATCGAATTCGCTGCCCTGGGCGGCTCGGGCGGCCGCGGCGGCGGCGAGCCGGGCCCGGGCCTCGGGCGTGTAGGCGGGCACCTGGCCGTCGGGTGGATCGATCAGAATCGAACTGCGCGGCTGGCCGTTGACACGCAACACGCGGTCGCCAGGATCGATCCAGAACGCGTTGTAGCCGCCCACGGGTCCGGCGCCGAGCTGCCATTGGCGCTCGAGGTGGGTAAGCTCGGCGTTGGGGCTCTTGCGCTGCTCGCCCCCCACGGGTGGTGCCTCGCGATCGGGGCTCGTGGATGCCTCGCGGGCATCAACACCTTTCTGAGTATTCACCTCGTCGGCCACCGCGGCTGCTTCCGACAACACCAGCGGCTGCGTGGGCGAGGGGCGCTGGAACGGCGTGATGGTGGCGTTGGTCCAGTTGCCCTCGAGGCTCAGGTGGCCGTCGCTCGCACGAGGGGCGCTGGCGAGGGGCGCCGCCGGCCTCTGGGCCGCGGCTCTCTGGCTTGTGGCGGATTGGGCCGCAGGAGTGCGTACCCCGGCGACAACCAACCCGACGAGCGCAGCAGTGAATGTGAGGCCGGCCCTGGTCATGTGAGCAGTCCTTCTCAGATGGCCGAGTATGCCCCTCCCTCGTTCCGTTATCAACTCGCAACGAAGCACTTCCTGCGTTTCCGCTTTAGAATCGACGCGTATCCTCACTCGGAGACACGATGACCCGTCCTCACAACCCACAGCGCGCTGGTCGCAACGGCGACAATTCTCTTGACCACGATCGTCGTCGGCGCGGCACAGCAGGCGGCCCCGGCCCCTCCGGCTGGCACCCCAGCGACGATTCCGGCGGCGGTGGTCGCTGCCGCGGAGAAGATCGCCACCGATCCGCAAGTCATGGCGCTGCTCAAGGATCAGAGCACGGATGCGGCCGCCAAGGCACGATGGAATCAGTTCCTGGAACTGGTGCGCATCCCCTCGCCGCCGCGCCAGGAACATCTGAAGGCGGCCGAGATTCATCGCCGGCTCGTGAGCGAGTGGGGATTCGCCCCTGACGAAGTGATGACGCGCGCGGACGGGGTCATCCCCGCGAGCGACACCAACATCGTTGATGGCCTGCCGGTCTACAACGCGTGCGTGGTGATCAAGGGGTCGTACGCGGGCCGCGCTGACGCTCAACAGTACAAGGGCCAGTTTCCCAAGGTGCTCGTCGAAGGGCACATCGACGTCGTCAACCCCGAGGAACTGCCGAAGTCGGGCGACCCGTCCATCCGCATCAAGCTCCAGCCGTACGCACAGCCGGTGGTCGCCACGCCTGAGGAGTTGGCCGCGATCCCCGACGAACTGTCGTTCGATGCGCGAGGCCGGGTCGTCGAGAACGACAAGTACGCCACGGCCAGCAAGGTCTTCGCCAACGCGAAAGAGGCCGAAGCCGGCGGAGGCGTGCGCATCTACGTGCCCGGCTACGGCGACATGATGCCGAGCACGTCGAACGCCTTCGTGCTCGCGGCCGCGATGAAGAAGCACAACATCAAGCCGGTCTACGACATCTGGATCTGCGGCACCGCCGGTGAGGAGGGCAAGGGCAACCTGGCCGGCGTGAAGCAGCTCTACGGCTTCGACCAGAAGGCCGGCACCGGCTCCAATCCCCTCAACATCGTCGCCAACTTCGGTCTCGAGGGCGGCGGCACCGTCAACTTCGTCGGCAGCTACCGTTTCGAGATGAAGTTCAAGGCGCCCTTCGCGCGCGCGAACGGTCCCAGTGCCCCTGCGGCCATGGCCGCCGCGATCGCGAAGATTGCCGAGGTCAAGACGCCGACGGACCTGCAGGACGGCGCGCCGAACACCACCTACACCGTCGGCCGCGCCAGCTGCGAGCCGCCGCCGCGGCCGGGCCTGGGTGTGCCGAGTTGCTCGCTCGAAGTGGACATGCGCTCGACGCGCAAGGAAACGCTCGAGGACATCCGCAGCGCCATCGAGCCCATGTTCCAGGCCGGCGCGTCGGCGGAGAACGCCAGGTATGGGCGCAAGGATGGCAGCGCCGAAGGCATCAGCCTCGAGCTGATGTGGTTCGGGTTGCGGCCGGCCTACGTGGCAGAGAGCGTCGACAACGTCGCGGTGCACGCCGGACTGCAGTCGGGCATCCAGCTGGGGGTGCTCAGCTCACCGATGGTCGGCACGGGATCGGGCAGCCTGAACGACAACGTGCCCGCGCACACCGGCGTCCCGACCTATCAGTTCACGCTGGCGTCTTCGGCCGCCGGCGCGGGCGGACATGCGTTCTGGGAGTGGGGCACGCGCGGCGCGCCCGCCACCGAAGTGGCCCGCATGCATCGCGTGCTCACGGCGGCGTTGATCGTGTCGGGGTTCCACGCGGCGGATGGCACCGTGGTGCCACCATCCGTCGGCCCGATTGGCAAGCGGACGCGAGAAGTCGTCCGATGACTCTGGAGCAGCCGATCATGAAGCGCCTGATCTTACGCTCGCGTTCGTCGTCGCCGTCGCCGGCACGCCCGCCTTCGCCCAGCAGTCCGTAGGGGTGCGCGTCGAGTTCCAGGGCCCTGGTGGCCACAGTTTCGGCGCCTATGGACGCGTCAGCGCCCTGCATGCCGCCTCCCGTACCGTCATCCTGATTCAGAAGGCCTTGCCCGCCGGCAGCTACCAGATCACGAACCTGACCGGCGGCAACTCGGTCAATGCCATCGCGTCGGACGGCCTCATCGAGCTGAAGTTGACCGCGCGAGGCGCCAAAGCGTACGAGACGCTCGTGGCGGCGGTGACGAAGGCCGCGGAAGAGGGCGCCGCCGCCGAGAATGCGTTTCGTGGCGTGAAGGCCGGCGACCTGACCGCCGGCGCCCCGGCCACGGTCAGGACCAGCGTCACACGATTCTGACGCGATCCCAGATCTCTGCGCACCGGCGTTTGGATCGCCGGCCGCGGCCATAGGCAGAAGCGCGAAAGGGCGCCACCATTGGGCTAGGGCACGCCGCTTGCAGCGCCGCCGTGGCATGACGATTCACCACGCCGCCCGTATCGCCTTCCTGGTCTGGGTGTCGCTGCTGGCCACGGGCGCCCGGCCGGCCTTCGCGTCATGCGTCGTCGACGATCAGGGGCCGTGCTATCGCTACTGGCACACCGACGCGGTGCTGCTCGGCGAGGTCCGCGACAAAGTGCGGCTGGCGGCGCAGACCGTCGAGGGCCTCACACTCGGTCACACCTACCGGCTGCGCGTGAACGTGTTAGAAGGCTTCCGCGGCGCCGGCCCGGTGGGATCGGTAGTCGCCGTCGATACCTTCGACGGCGAATGCGGTTTCGACGTCGCCGTCGGCGAGCGCGTCTTCTTCTACGCCCACCGGGCGAAGGACGGCACCCTCGGGGCGTCGATGCACTCGCGCCGGTTCGAGGATGCCGACGACGATCTCGACTACGCACGGTCGGCCGCCGCGGGCACGGCCGCGGCGAGGGTCTACGGCGAAGTGTTGCACCGCGACGATCCGGTGGTTGATGCCGGTTCGTTTACGCCCCTTGCCAACGTCACGGTGCGTGTGCGCGGTACGGACTTCGACGCGAAGACGACGACGGACGACGACGGCCATTACTCGATTCCGCCTGCCTGGCGTGGGCCGATATGAGGTCACCGTCGATCCGCCGCGGGGGATGGCAGACAGGTCGTCATGGCCGAGCACGGTCCAGATCGGCAACCCGCAGGAATGCATGCGCGCTGAGTTTCAACTGCTCACGAACGGCCGCATCCGCGGCGTGTTGGTTGACGAGGCCACGGGCCGGCCCATCCCGAATCTGATGCTGCACGCCAGCGACAGCCTGCAGCAGGCGAAGACCGATCGTTCCGGCGCATTCGACATTGGTCCGCTGTCCGCCGGTGACTATCAAGTGGAGGCAAAGACCGGCGGCGGTAGCGTGCGGCTGCTACCAGGCACCGTCACGGTCAGGCCGGCACAGCCCACAGTGCTACGGCCACTCGTGGCCCGCCTCTCGCGTCCGCTCAGCACCGTGACTTTCGATCTCACGGGGCTGCCCGGCTACGGCTGGATTGAGATTCGCGAGGTGAGCTACGGCGTGGAGGTCGGCCGCGAGAGAGAGGCGACCTTCGCAATCGAGCGCAATGAGACGCTCGAGCTCTACTGGTCGAGCGCTGACAGCGACACGAAGAGGGCGACCCTGACCATCGATCAGGACGTGACCCACGTCAGGCTGTCGCAATTGGCGTGGCGGCCGACGCAGTAGACCTGTGGCCGACGCCGTGGAGTTTCGGGGGTTGAATGCGGCCCGACGCCAGAGCAAGATGGTGCCCGGGTTCGCGCTCATGCGTCGACTTGCGCTGGTCGTTCTCCTCGGTCTTGCCGCCCACAGTGGGGTGTGCCCACTCGGAGCGCAGGCGCCCGCCACCGTCACGCAGATTGCAGCGTCGTGGCATATCCTCGCCCTGCTCTCTGACGGCACCGTGTCGGCACTCGGCAACAACCGCTCGGGGCAGTTGGGCCGGCCGAAGGTGGTCCGCGGATTCCTGCCCGCGGCCCGCGTAGACCTTCCCGGCAAGGCCGTCCAGGTGGCCGCTGGCGACGACGACGCGTCGTACGCGCTGCTCGACGACGGCACGGTGTGGGCGTGGGGACGCGGGGTCAGCAACAACCTCGGCGTGCCGCTCAAGGGTGCCACCGACCGGCACACGCCGGCACCGGTCCCCGGCCTTGCCGATGTGGTGCGCATCGCGGCCCACGGCGCGGCGGCGATGGCGGTGCTGCGCGATGGCAGCGTGCGGGCCTGGGGCGCGGTGCCATCGTTCCTCACCGGCGGCAACCGGATCTTCCCTGGCGTCGCCACACCGATGGCGATGGCAGGTCTCTGCGACATCGCCGACATCGCTGGTGGCCCGGCTGGCGGCTACGCGCTGACGCGCGACGGCCGCGTCTTCGCGTGGGGCGCGAACACGAAGGGACAGCTCGGCATCGGCACCGCGGCAGTCGAGGAGCGCGGCCCTGCGCTCGTGCCCGGCGTCACTGACATCGTCTCAATCGCCACGGTCAACGGCGCCGCCGTGGCGGTGGCACGAGACGGCCGCGTGTGGACCTGGGGCAGCAACGAGCAGGGCGGCCTGGGGCACGGCACACAAGCCGATGTCGGAGAGCCGGGGCAACCCACGCCGGCGTTGCTCCCGGGCCTCGCGGATGCCGTCGAAGTGAAAGCCGGCACGTTCGGCCGGCAGTTCATCGTGCGCCGCCGCAACGGCACGTTGGTCGGCTGGGGCAACAGCGACTGGGGCCAGCTCGGCGCCGGGATCTCCGGCGACTTTCAACTGAAGCCGACACCCATCAAGTTGCCGGACGTGGAGGCCTACTGGCTCGGCGGGAACTTCGCCTTCGCGCGCACGAGGGACGGCAGCCTGTGGTTCTGGGGCGAGGAGTCGGCCGCGCCTGGGCTGCTCGGTGTGCGCGGCAATCAGCGCATGCCGGCCAAAGTGCCGCTCGCGAAGTTCGTGCCCTAGCGGCCCGTCAGCCTCGACCAGCGGCTGCCCCGGCGGTCATCGGTGAGCGTCACAGGGGTAGGATCGCCTCCAGAGGTTGCGTGCATGCCGGCATCGAGACGACGGTCGCGTTCCAGCGGGCCGCCGGTACTGCTCGTGGCCCTGCTGTGCACACATGCGGCCGGAGTACTCGTGGCCCAGTCACGGGAGCACCCCGATCCTGCGCAGCGGCAACGGCTGCGGGCGTACGCCACACAGTACCTGGCCACGATGACGTCGGTGGTCGCCCACGAGCACTACGAGCCAAGCATCTCGGGACGGCGAACGGCGCCTCGTTCCGTCGTCTTGCGGTCCGACGTGCTCATGCTGCACCCGCCGGGACGCAGCGAGCCGGTGTGGTTCCGCGACGTCTACGAAGTGGACGGCCGGCCGGTGCGCGATCGCGTGCACCGCCTGCTTCAGCTGCTCGAGTCGAACGCTCCGGGATCGATCGACGCCATGCGCACGATCGCGGCGGAAAGCGCCAGATTCAATCTCGGGCGTGTGCCGCGCACCACGAACGTGCCCGACCTGATTTTCTCCTACCTGGTGGCGCCGCCAGAGCGCGTCACGCTGTCGTCGCCACGGGACGTGACTGTGGCCGGGCAGCGGGCCACCATGTGGCGCTTCGAAGAGGTCGGCACACCCACGTCCGTGCGCAGCGCCTCGGGACGGGACACGCCCGGACGAGGCCGCATCTGGGTGGAGCCAGCTACCGGTGTGCTCGTGCGCAGCGAGGTGATGCTGGGAGACGTGTCGTCGTCGGTCACGACGACCGTCGACTTCGTGGAGCATCCGCGGGTCTCCGTGCGTATCCCGGGCCGGATGGAAGAGACCTACCGGGCACCGGGCGAACTTGGCGTCAGCAAGGCGACCTACACCGACCTGCGCATCTTCGGCGTCACCACGGCCGAACAGATGAGAAAGCCTCCGCCTGGCACACCGCGAGGTTCCCGACGCTGACGTTGCCACGTTTTCAGCTCGGCATGCCTATGGGTGCTCGCTCACGAACACGTCCCAGCGCACCGCCTGGGTCTTGCCGTTGCGCGTGCAGAAGCCCGTCGCCTGAAGCAGCCCGTTGTCCTTGCGGTCGTTGAGCGCATTTGCGACGCAGAACGTCGACACCGCACTTTCATTGCGACGGTGGCGGCGGCAGCTCGATCATGCCGAAGTCCATATGGAAGAGAAACGCGCGTTGCACGGCGAGCGTGGAGTTGGGTAGCACCGCCATGCGGGAGTGGCCGACGATGAACTCACTTTCGTTGATGTCGAAGGCTTCGCTCTTGTTGCCACCCGGCAGCACGCCCAGTACCAGCGGTGGGCCGGTGCGGCGCCAGCGGATGGCGCGCTGCGCACCCGTGGTCCAGTTGGCCGCACTCCCCACCACCGTGCCCGCCTCGTTCACGGCGTAGGCGTGGTGTTCGTCGGGCGTCCCCGCCGGCGCCGGTGGGTACTCGAGCGTGCCGGCGCGGTAGCGATACACCCGGCGCTTGGAGTTCGACAGGGTGTATTCCCCGCCCGTGAACCAACTCGAGTCGCTGATGTCGGACGCCCAATTCGCGACTCCAGCCGGCACCGTGTAGAACAGTGACGGGTCGGCGCTCTGATGCCACCATGTGACCGCCACGCTGTCCAGAATCCCCGTTTCGGACGTCCAGCCCACAATCCGGCCATGGATGTTGATGGCCGAGGCGTAGTAGTCACGCCAGTGCTCGACGCCCGGCGGATTGGTGATGCTCAGGTTCTGGAAGCCGCTGCCCGGCGACCAATAGAACGCCCGCATGTGCCCGCCGAACGCCGCGCGGTTGCCCACCACTTCCGAGTTGTCGTTGATCCCTTCCGCGACCGTCTCGTTCCACGGATGGCCGGCGCCCAGGTCGATGGTCGATCCCAGGAGCGCGCGCTTGAAGGCACGCTTCTGGCCCGTGGAGGTCGTACCCCAGCCCACGACCTCGCCCAGGTTGTTGATGTCCCGGCCCTCCGCGGCATCGCCGCCCGGAAAGATCTGGAACTCCTTGGTCGAGATACTGGTCACCTCGTAGAACAGAGGCGGGCGCCCGTGCTGGGCCAGGGCCGGAACCGACAAAGCAAGACCCAGGGCGAGACCGATGGCGCGGCGTGTCGATGCAAGCATGTTCGCTGTCTCCAGTGGGGCAGCTCACGGCCGTGAGCTGGCTCCCTCTTTCAACAAGCGGATTCGGCGTGTCAAACCCGTCACGGCTCACCGGGCGCGTCGGTCAGCAGGAACACGGCAAACGAGGCCAGCCAGTGTTCGCCCTCGTAGTGGCCGGTGGCCACATGCTGGAGCGCGTCGACCGCGTGGGTATGCCCTGCGGCGGCCAGAAAGGCGCGGGCACGCGCGTCGGCTGGCAGCGCCGCGGCGATGTTCCGCATCGCCCACGCGCGGCTCAGATTCAGGCCGTCGAGGTGGCCGAGCTGTGGGTCGGACCGATCCGTGACCACGGCAATCGTCAGCAGGTTCCCAGGCTGGCCGTCGCCCATCGCCGGCAAGTACGCCTCGAACCACCGGGCGAACTCCTCCGGCGACAGCACTCGCCGCATGAGGTCGGCCTCGACCAGCGCTGGCGACAGGAAGTCGGAGCCATTGGGCTCGAGCTTGGCCGGGTAGTCGGTGTCATTGAGGAAGTAGTCGCGGCTGCGCGACACGACGAGATCCTTCAGGGGCGCATCGCCGAGGGCGACCGCGTAGTCGAGGGCGAACCCGAGCCCGAACGCCGTGTTCGGATGCACGCCTGTGCGAATCGGATACGTCTGCTTCGGCAGGAAGTCGAGGTAGCGCTTGACGAGCGCCGTGGTCAGCGGCTGCAGGTGCTGTTCCCAGCGCTTCGCGTCCGGCGTCGCTGAGCGGTGGAGCTCCTCGGCGAGCTTGAGCGTCCAGGCCCATCCATACGTGCGCTCGAACGCCGCCGTGCCCGGCCGCGTGAAGTACGCCGCCTCCACCGCGAGGTTCTCGGCGGTGAGGTTGCGGTCGAGCGCAGCGATGATGGCCGGCGCCTCGGGCAGCGACGGGAACGCTCGCAACAGCCGCGCGAGCATCCAGTGGCCGTGCACCGACGAGTGCCAGTCGTAGCAGCCGTAGAACGCGGGGTGCACGGCGTCGGGCAGCTGCACGTCCTCGGGCGCGTTCAGCACGTAGCCGGGCTGGCTCGGATACGCCTTGGCCACACAGCGGAGCGTGATCGTGGCGAAGTTGGACGCACTCTCGGCCGTGAGCGACGGCAGCGCGGGCGGCGCGGCCGGAATGGGCGGCGCCTGCCGGCAGCCGGCCAGCACGACGACACCGAGGGCGAGGACGAAGGGCTTGGGCACGAGGAGATACTACCCGCCAGACGCCTGCGCGTCGCGCCCACGCCGCAGGTCGTATGATGGCAGCGCCCATGACCATCGGCCCTACTACCCGCTTCGACGACGCCACGGCCAGCAACTCCAACGTCGACGTGATGATGGGCGTGCTGCTCGGCGCCGCCGCCGCGTGGGTCGTCTATGCGATCGGCACCCCGCTGGTCGTCGACCCCAGCGATCGCGAGTTCAACCCGCTCATCGTGCTGGCGCTGCTCTTCGGATTGATCGGCGTCTACTACCTCGCGCGGGGGGTGCGCCGCCGGGGCGGCCTCACGCGCTTCGGCACGACGGTGTTCGATCAGGAAGGCAGCAACGTCTACGTGGGCGAGACGCTGCGGGGTCGCGTGATCACCTCGCGTTCGCTATCCGCGCCCGACGGCTTCGAGCTCCGCGTGCGCTGCATCGAGGGCAAGGGCCAGACGATGGACGAGACCAAGCGGCGTTCGCAAGCCGCCATTCTGTGGGAATCGTCGCACACGGTGCACACCGCCAATTCGCACGGCGGCATTCCGGTGGAGTTCCCGATCCCTGCCTCGGCCCTCGCCGACGCGAAGTTCGGCTCGCAGAGCTGGACGCTGGCGGTCAATGCCACTGTTGACGGCAAGCCGTTCGAGGCGGTGTTCGGCCTGCGGGTGTATTCGGGCTCGCGCGAAGAGGACGAAAGCGGCGTTGCAGACGAAGCAGGCGAGGCCGATGCCGGCGGGCCCTCAGCACCGCCAGGGCCGTGATCTCAGTCGAACGATTCGAGACCGAGAATGAGGCGCCGCGAGCGGGCGAGCAGCGCCGTCTTGGCCGCGAGCGAGCGCGCCAGCCTGGGGAGCTGCGCCACGCCGATCACGCGCCGCAGCACTTCCACGCCGGCAAACCCCGCCACCAGGCTGACATCCAGTCCCTCGCCGGCTGCAGCCTGCGCCACACGGCGCTCGAGCGAGGCGCCCTGATCGGCCAGCACGAGGTGCGCCGCCATCACGCCGTAGTCGAACTCCGGCGCGCCGGCGAAACAGAACTCGGGGTCGATCACCATGACCTCGGTGCCGCGCGCCAGCCAGCTCCCCGGGAAGAAGTCGCCGTGCACGAGGGCATGCGGTGGCCCGACCAGATAGCGGTCGCCGAGTCGGCCCACCGCCGCCACCAGGGCGGCGTCGGTTGCCAGCAGGGCGGCCGGCCGCGCCAATCCGGGCGTGAGGTGTTCGAGCCGAGCCGCCGTAGCGGCATCGAGGATCAGCGGCAGCGCGAAGATATAAGCGTGGTTGAGGGTGCGCATCGCGTCGTTCGCGAACGGCAGCGTGGTCGGATCGGACACCGGCACCCGGTGGAGCGCGGCGAGATACCCCAAGAGCGCCTCGGCCACGGCCGGCTCGAGTCTGGCACCCTCGTAGACACCGGTGACGTCGGCAAAGCCGACGCAGTCGCTCATGGCCAGCACGCAGTGTTCGACGTCGATGCCGCGCAAGGGCGGCATCCGGTTGGCCACCGCCGGCACCGCCGCAACGACCTGGTAGAACGCCGCTTCGGCCAGCGTACGACCGGGTGGCGCCGGAATGTCGGGGTAACGCTCCACCCAGGGCCGCCCCTGCTTGACCACCAGCCGTCGGGCCGAGGTCACCACGCGGATGGTGCAGTTCATGTTGCCGTCGCCGGCCGGCGCGAGCGACTCGATCAGCTCGTCTTCCGCCAGCCACCCACGCTGGCGCAGATACGCGGTCAGGCCGGCCCTGTCGTCGAGGCTCAGGAAGAAGGGCTCGCCGGCTCTGGGGCCGGCGGCCGCGGCGTGCCGGTCAGGGATGGACGACATTGAGCGACCAGTCGTAGGGAAGATGTGCGACCGTCAGGGTACTGCGCCGGAGTGCGGCTTGTACCGTGGCGTCGTCGGAGAGCGCCTCGGCATAGCGCGCAAACAGGTCGGTGACCCTGCGAAATCCGCCATCACCGCGTTCGAAGTCGGCCGCATACCACTTGAAGATCATGCTCACTTCGAGCCGGCCGTCACTGACGCGGTTGCGCGTCCGGTCGTGCAGGAAGAGGCGCATGCTGTCGTCGAGTTGCGCTTCGAGCCGGGTCGCCACGAACGCCTCGGGCCTGAGGGCCGGGCAGCCAACCGAGGCGCAGTTGAGGGCGGCGTGCAGGCGTGGCTCGTGGTAGAGCGGCCGCAACTGCTCGTGTTCGATCCAATCGAGATGACGGCGAGCCCCGAGCAAGGTGAAGAAGGGCTGGCGCCACGGGCTCCGGATCACCGAGCCCAGGTCCTTGATCGACGCCAGGCCGGGCCAGCTGGTGAGCACCAACTGCACGGTGAACGCGTTGTAGGCGTTGACCAGGAAAGCCATGCGCTGGGGCCTGGTCCAGCGCTCGAACTCGGCCATGTCGACGGCGCTCATCGCGTCGAGAGCGGTGGTGAGGCGGCGGCGATCGGTGGCCAGGCCGGCATAGTCGACGCGCGTCTGCACGTCGTCGGGCAGCCAGCGCACGTGCTGGCGCACCAGCGTGTTCCACACGGCGTAGGTGTGATCGAACGGCACGTCGGCGTGCCAGCCGGACGCCGGCCCGGCCAGCATCAGCAGCGCGGCCGGTAGCAGGGTCAGCGCGCGGAGAGTCGTTCGATCAGCCATGGCATGAACGACGGCGCGGCGCCCGTCAGGTAGAGGTGAGGCGCGACACCGCCGTCAGTGGGTTCGCAGACGAGGTAGGCCTTGCTGGCGCGGCCGGCCGCCGGCCCCGTGCCGACACGGTCGTCGGGACCCCGCGTGATGTGCGTACGGACGTCGACCGCGGTGAACCACTCCGGGTGCGCGACCCAGCCCACCGCCAACGTGTCGAACGGATTGAACCCCGGTAGCTTGAGCGTACGCTCGAAGCGTTCGAGCCAGGCGTGGCTGTTGTCGCGAATCCATTGACCGCGCGGACCGCTCGCGCCGACGGCGTCGAGGTGGGCCCGCGTCAACCACACGTCGCTGCTCGACTCGTAGCCGGCGAACACCAGGGGGATGCCCGAATCGATCAGCGCCTGCATGGCCGGCACGTCCTTCTCGAAGTTGGCATCGGGAAACTTCAGCTCGGGGCGTCCCACCGGATGGAAGTCGAAGCCCGGGCGGCGCGCCGCCACCATCACGATGCGACGAATGCGCGGGCGCAACTCGGGATGACCGGCCACGACCGTGGCCACATTGGTCACCGGTCCGAGCGCGAGCACCGTCAGTGGCTGGCGCGCCAAGGCGGCGGCGAGGGCACGGGTCGCCTCTGTCTCGTGCCCCAGGCCGTCGGACGAGGCCGCCCCGCTGTAGACCTGCGTGCCGGGCGGCGCGAAGCGCTCGGCGATGGCGCGTGCGTTGGCCACGGCCTCCAGCAGGGGCGCGTTGCCGAACACCGCGCTGATGCCAACCACGCGCAGCTCTGGCGTGGCCAGGGCCTGAATCAGGGTCAAGCCGTCGTCGACGTCGCGCGGCCGATCGACGATCGGCCCCATGGCCGTGTCGAGGTCGAGCCACACGTCGTGCGGGGACGGCGACGGCTGCGACCGCGCCCACATCGGCGCCAGCCCGGCCAGGACCAGCACGGCGCCAGCCACCCAGGCCGCACCTGCGCGCGGCCGCGACCGGCCATGACGGCCGAACAAGTGCAGAAGGACCACCATCGTCTTAGGACGCAAGGGCTGAGGACGTCGTTTCGGGGCGCGCGTCCGCCTCGAGCCGGCGATAGAAGTCGGCGCGGCGGCCAAGGGCGTTGGCTTCGCACATCGACAGGGTCTCGCCATCGATGTTCACGTGCAGCACGCAGTGCGCCAGACGTTCACGGCCACGCGCGGTTGTCATTTCCTCGCGACTCATGAAGTGGTGGCTGACGATGACGATGGGATCCAGCCGCACGTCGCCGCGCCACAGGTCGCGCAGCGCCCGCAGCGGCGTTCCTGGGGCGATGCGATCGAGCCAGGCGTGCGCCAGACGCACGAATCCGGTGGTCATGAACCACGGCGCCCGGGCCGTCACCGCCACGGCGCGAGCCGCGGCCTCGAGGGTCGAATCCCGACGAAACGAGATGCCGCCAAAGCGCGCCAGGAAGCCGTCCACTTCAGGAGGCCCCACCGCGGCGCCTTCGACGCGCAGGGGCATGTAATCGACCGGCTGCCCCTGGCGACGCACGAGCACGCCGTGCACGAAGCGGTTGCAGTCGGGATGGCCGATCCACTGGTGCCCCCGCTCGAGTTCGTCGTCGCCGTGTCCGGCCGGCAGACCGGCGGCGATGGCGTGCCACAAGGCCTCGACATCGACGCCGCCGCCCAGACCGTCTTCGGTGCGGCCGACCTGCGCCATCGGCTGGAACGAGATCATGCGCACGACGTCGCCGTTGTGGCTCAGCCAGCGCATGACGTCGGCGACGCCGGCGAGATTGTCGCGGGTCACCGTCACGGTGGTGGCACAGCGCAGGGGCAGGCCGGTGCGAGCCCGCGCCTGGCGGACCAGGTCCGCGAACTCGCTGCGCAGGTCGTTGAGCTCGGCCTCGGTCCCGGCGGCGCGCCAGCGGGTGCCAAGCCGGCCGCGCTGGGTGGTGTCGATGTGAATGCTGACGTCGCGCAGACCACCCTCGACCATGTAGCGTTCGAGCAGCCCCGGCCGGCGTCGAAACGAGTCGCCGTGCGTCATCACCATCGGAATGAGCCCGAGGCCGACGGCATGACGCAACAACTCGATGACCTGGTCGTCGGGGCGCAGCGTGATCTCGCCGTCGGTCAGCTGCACGTTGCCGGGATTGCCGAGCAGCGGCGCGAGCGCCTCGAGCTGGCGTTTGATCTCGGCGAGGCTCGCCGGGGGAATGCGGTTGGCCTCCTCACCCAGATAACATCCACGGCACGCGAAGTCGCAGCGGGGCATGGCGCCAATGGTGGCACCACAGCTGTTGGCCTGACGCCCCAACATCTGCTGAGGAACGCGGTGCGAGGGGGCGACGCGCGCCCAACTCCGCGCCAGGTTCTGCTTGGTCTCCTCGAGGACCGGTGCGCGCAGGATGCGCGCCAGGGTGGCGATGCCCACGTCACATCCTCCAGAACGGTGCCATCATCGCACCACCGTCTTCCCATTGGCCTGGGAGTTCAGCGTCCAGTCGTAGACTGTTTCCTTGGTCCGACACTGGCCATCGAGTAGCAACGTCTTCTCGGGGCCGGCGGCGAAGTAGCGGGCGATGTAACGGCACACGGCGGCCGCAGTGCCGCCGAAATCCTTGATGTAGTCGCGGAAGCTGAGAAAAATCGGGCTCAGATAGACGGTGCGACTGGCCACGTCGACGCGGTTCTTGGCTGGCTGGGTCGTCACGAACAATCGGCCCTGGTCTTCGAGCTGGGCCTCGAGCGAGGCCCCTGCATAGGCTTCGCTGCGCAGCGGCGGACAGCCCATGGCGGCGCACACCAACGCGAAATGGATGCGCGGTTCCTGGTAGGTCGGCCGAATGATGTCCTGCTCGATCTCGTCGAGGCCGTAGGCCTTCCCCCCAACGGTTGCGAGCTTCTCGGTCCACGGCCCGTAGCCGCGCACGAACCCGAACGTGCGATTGATGTTACGAATCGACTGGCGCTCGCCGTGCTGGTTGATCAGCTGAATCGTGTAGGCGTTGTAGGCGTTGATCCAGAACGCGAGCTGCTCGGCACGCGGCAGCGAAGCGGGAGAAAATGCCGCCAGACTGGACAGGTAACGGGGAAAGGATGGGGCCTTGGCGAAGGCGTCGTAGTCGACCAGGCCGTCGGCCACGTGAGCCTTGAGCAGCGCGTCGAAGGCGCCGTGGTCGAAGGTCTGCGCGGGCGCCGCCCACGGCGTGCCGACGATGAGGCAGACGGCGATCCATCCCTTGAGCGTCATATCGGTACCCCCGCCGCAGCCCTGTCTAGACGACCCGGATTGACCTCGCGTCGCGACGACGCGGGTCATCTTCTTCCACCTACGGCTCGTGCGGCAATCTGGATTGCGGCGCGGCGCGTATCATCAGGGTGCCGTGGACGGCTCAGTGTCGTTCGGCGCCCCACCCCATGCCTCGTTCGCGAACCCTCCTGTTGATCGTGCTGGCGGCGATGGTGGCCGGCTTTTTCGCGCTGGGTCTCAATCGCTACCTGTCCCTCGACTACTTCCAGGCGTCGCGCGCCGGCTTCGAGGCGTATGCCAACGCGCGTCCGGTGCAGGCGGCGGCCGGCTTCTTCGCGCTCTACGTGATGGTGACTGCCTTGTCCCTGCCCGGCGCCGCCATCATGACGCTGGCCGGCGGCGCCGTTTTCGGCTTCGCCCGGGGCATCGCGCTGGTCTCGTTCGCCTCGTCGATCGGGGCCACTCTGGCGTTCCTCAGTGCGCGGTTCCTGCTGCGCGACTGGGTGCAGCAGCGCTTCGGCGCGCGTCTGGCGCCGCTCAATGCCGGTCTCGCCAGAGAGGGCGCCTTCTACCTCTTCGCGCTGCGGCTGGTGCCGCTCTTTCCATTCTTCCTCGTCAACCCTGCGCTTGGACTGACGCCGATGCCCACGGGCACGTTCTACGCAGTCAGCCAACTGGGCATGCTGCCCGGCACAGCGCTATTCGTCTACGCCGGCACCGAGTTGGGCCAGTTCAGGGTCTCAGGCGGGCTGATCCTGGCGTTGGCCCTGCTCGGCGTGTTTCCGCTGCTCGCCAAGCGGCTGGTGGACGCACTGGCCGCCCGCCGTGTCTATGCGCGGTGGGCATCGTCACGCCCGCGCCGCTTCGACTACAACCTGGTGGTCGTCGGCGCCGGCTCGGCGGGCCTGGTCTCGGCCTACATCGCCGCCGCCACCAAGGCCAGGGTGGCGCTGGTCGAGCGCCACGCCATGGGCGGCGACTGCCTCAACACCGGCTGCGTGCCGAGCAAGGCGCTGATCCGGTCGGCGGCGTTCCTGGCCGACGTGGCCCGGGCCAAGGATTTGGGCATCGCGGCCGCGCACGCCCGCCTCGACTTCGCCGAGGTCATGGCCCGCGTGCAGCGCGTCGTTGGCACGGTGGCGCCACACGACTCGGTGGAACGCTACACGGGTCTTGGCGTGGAGGTCGTTCTGGGCACGGCACGGTTGACGTCGCCGTGGACGGTCGAGGTCGAGACGACGTCGGGGGGCACCCGCACCCTGACCACGCGCAGCATCGTGATCGCGACCGGTGCGCGGCCGTTCGTTCCGCCGCTTGCCGGACTCGACACGGTGGGCTATCTGACGTCCGACACCATCTGGGCGCTGCGGGAGCAGCCGCGTCGACTCGTCGTGCTCGGCGGCGGCCCGATCGGCTGCGAGCTCTCACAGGCCTTCGCCCGGCTCGGGTGTGAGGTCACCCTTGTGGAAATGGGGCCGCGGCTGGTGCAGCGAGAAGATGCCGACGTGTCGGCGCTCTTGGAGCGGGCGCTGGCTGGCGACGGCGTACGTGTACTCACGTCGCATACGGCGACGCGCTTTGCCGCCGACGCTACCGGCAAGACTCTGTTTGCCAGTCACCAGGAGCGCGAAGTGGTCGTGCCCTTCGACCAGGTGTTGGTCGCGGTAGGGCGCACGGCCAACACGGCGGGGCTCGGCCTCGAAGAACTCGGCATCGAGACGACCGCCGCGCGCACCGTGCGCACCGACCAACACCTGCAAACCATCTATCCGAACATCCTCGCCTGCGGCGACGTGGCCGGACCGTATCAGTTCACGCACACCGCGGCGCACCAGGCGTGGTACGCCGCGGTCAACGCCTTGTTCGGCACCTTTCGGCGCTACCAGGCCGACTACCGGGTGATTCCGTCGGCCACGTTCACCGACCCAGAGGTGGCGCGCGTCGGCCTGAACGAAGCGGCGGCACGCGACCAGGGCATCGCCTGCGAGGTCAGCGTGTTCGATCTCGGCGAACTCGACCGGGCCATCACCGACGAAGCGGCGCACGGCTTCATCAAGGTGCTCACCGTGCCCGGCAGCGACCGCATCCTCGGTGCGACCTGCGTCGGCGCCCACGCCGCCGACATCCTCGCCGAGTACGTGCTGGCCATGAAGCACGGCCTGGGCCTCAACAAAGTCCTCGGCACGATCCACACCTACCCGACGATGGCCGAGGCCAACAAGTACGTCGCCGGCGTGTGGCGCAAGCGCGCGGTGACCGTGGGCCAATGGGAGTTCCTCACGGCCTTCCAGAGCTGGCGCCGCGGCCACGCGACGCTGGGTGCGGTGATTGGGCGGGTGCGCGGAGTGCTGACCGACAAGCGCCCGGCCTACCCGCGCGACCGGCACTGACGAGCGATCCGTCGCAAGGCGACATGGCGCTCGCCGCACTGGAAGTGGCGAAGGCTACGCCAGGCCGCGCACGAACGCGCGGTCGATGTGGTCCTTCCAGTACCAGAGCAGCCTGCCGAGGTGTGGTCCGGAGGCCGACCAGGCGCCGCGCGCGCCAATCGCCCGGCCATCGGCCGTGGACAGCAGCGCGAGCGCGGCACCATTCCGGGTGAACGCGTGCAGCGGCTGGCCGTCGAGCGCCGCGCGCAGGTTGCGCGCCAGCAACGGACCTTGGCGCACGGCGAAGACGCCGGATTTCGGCAGCGGCATCGGCAGGCTGGCACAGTCGCCGCTGGCGAAGACCTGAGGATGAGAAGCCGAGCGTAGGGTGACCTCGGTGCGGATGAATCCGCCGGCGTCGCGGGCCAACCCGCAGCGAAGTTGCCAGTCGTGGGCCGTGGCGCCAGCGGCCCACAGCACCAGCGTGCCCCGTGGGGCCATCGACTCCGCCGCTTCGACGCTACACTGCACCTCCACGCCGGCGCGAGCTAGCGCCTCGCGGGCCGCGCGCTGGGCCCCGGCGGGGAAGCCTTCGAGCAGCGTGGTGCTGCGTGTGATCAGCCGACCGGCACCCGGCCAGCCGGCATGCCGCTGGCGCAGGCTGGCAAGCACGGCCAGCGTGGCTTCGACGCCGGCGGCGCCGCCGCCGACCGTGAGCACCGCACTGGGTGGCGGCGCCTCGAGCACGGCCGCCCACGCGGCTGGCAACGCCGCAAGCGGCCGCAGCGCCAGGATGCGCGCATCGGGCCACGTCGGCGGCGTGAGCGTGGCGCCGACGTTGAGCGACAGCAGGTCGTAGACCTCGCGGCTGCCATCGGCCAGCACCAGCGTGCGCGTGTCGGCGTCGAGCGCGCGCAGCTCGCCCTCTCGAATCACGACGCCAGCGCGCTCGGCCAGCACACGCATGTCGATGCAGATCTCCTCACAGAGGTAGCGCCCGGCCAGCCAGCCGGGCACCATGCCCGAGTACGGCGCCAGGGCCGAGGGCGACAGCAGCGTGACGTCGACGTTGGCCGGCCGGCCGGTGCGGACCCACTCCCGCAGGACCAGTGCGTGCGCATGCCCGCCGCCGACCAGCCACAGCCGGCGCATCATGCGAACACTGAAGGCAGGTGCGCCAGGTCGGCCGGCTCGTCGATGTCGTGCACGGGCGCCAGCTCCGCGATGCGCCAGCGGGCCGCCGCAGCGCGTTCGCGCGTCGTCGCCATGACCGCGGGTGTGCTCCACGGCATGTCGTCGAACAGCCAGGACGCGCTGCGGCGCAGCCCGATCAAGGCGTAGCCGCCATCGTGGGCCGGCACGAAGACCGCATCATGACTGTCGAGGGCCGTGCCCGCGCTCCGCAACATGGCGGCATCCAGGGCCGGAGCGTCCGTGCCGATCAGCAAGACTTGCCCGGCGCCAGCCAGCCCGCGTTCGATGGCGCGCTGCATGCGCTGGCCCAGGTCGCCGTCGCCTTGCGGATGCAACTCGACGCCGTAGCGCTGCGCCAGCGCCACGAACGCCGGATCGTCCACATCCGGCGTCGCGCACAGATGCACGGTGCCGAGCCCTGCCGCCACCGCCTGCGCCACCGCATGATCGAGTAGCCGGGCGGCCAGGCGCGCCGCGCCCTCGGCGCCGAGGGCCGGAATCAACCGGGTCTTGGCCAGCCCTGGCCGCGGCGCCTTGGCCATTACGACCGTCGCGCCGCTCAACGCCACGCCCGCGCGATCTCGGTCGCCGGCACGCCGCGCCAGTAGCGCCAGCGCAGCCGCCACATCAGCAGCACCGTGCGCACCACCCCATGCGTCTGCCAGCGCCGTCCCGAGGTACGCACCTTCCAGCGCAGGCAGGCCGGGCGGCCGAGCGCGCGCAGGCGTGTGGAGAGTTCCACGTCTTCCATCAGCGGCTGATCGGGAAAGCCGCCGACGCGCTGAAAGACGTCACGCGCAACGAACATCGCCTGGTCGCCGGTCGCCACGCCGGTGAGCCGTGACCGCGCGTTCATCAGCGCCCCGATGAGCGGGAACCAGAGCGACCGGCCGGTGATCGCCACGTCGAAGCGCCCCCACAGCGCCCCGGCCGTCACCGCCGCGACCGCCGCGGTCGCCCCATCGGGCGGTAGGAGCGTGTCGGCGTGCAGGAACAACAGCACCTCGCCGCGCGCGGCGGCCGCGCCTGCGTTCATCTGGCGCGCCCGCCCGCGTGGCCCAGTGATGACGCGGTCGGCCAGGCCGCGACATTGCGCAGGCGTGCCGTCATCGCTGCCGCCGTCGACGACCAGCACCTCGGCGCCGCCCGTGCGCAGGCCCTGCACGGCAGCGAGCGTCACGGCGATCGTGGCCGCTTCATTGAGGGCGGGGACGATGATCGACAGGCTCTTCATGTCAGGTCGGGCACGTCGTTCGAGGGACATGGCGTGGCGCTCGAGCTAGACGATGGTAGTCATTTCGCCGGCCCGCGGAGGATGGAATCTCCGCGATTGGCGCCTGCCCCTGGTGGCGCGTTACGCCGGGGCGTGGCTGGCCCGCGTGAAGAGCGCTGCGACAGACGACGCCGCGTATGCCCACAACCCGTTGACGACCAGGCTGGTCAGCGCAGCTGACGCTGGCGACATGCCGGTGAGCGGGGCGCCACGTCCGGCCGCGGCCAGGATGGCACCCACCGCCGTCGTCAACACGCCTCCGGCCACGGCGAAGCGCAGATGTCGTGGAAGGCCGCTTGGGGGTCGCACGAGCCGCGCGATACCGACCGTCCAGATCGCGCCCCAGAATGAGGCGGAGGCAAGCGCCGGCAGCCCGAAGGGCGCGACCGGGGAGAGGTCGTAGGCGCGCCAGGGCGCGAGCCCCGCCCCATGCACGGCAAGAATCAACGGTTGGTGCACCGTCAGGATGGTGATGACGCCGGCCAGCGCATCTGTTCGTAGGTTCTTCATCGCAATGTGTGTGGGTGTCGCGGGGCGGGCGGTCGCAACCGGTTCGAGCGGAGGTGATCCTACTTCGGACGCGGACCGGCGCCACCCGGGTCAGCGACGGGACTCTTGGCCGGTGTCGTCGACAGCGATGGCAACAGGGCCACGAGCAGGCCCGGGAATATCCGTGCGGGCCCCGGTGATACTCCCTATGCTGACCCGCATCCGCTCGGTGGGCTCGAGCGTAGACTCAGCAGAGGACCAACGGCACCGGCTGGCCCAGCGTCTGGACGCCGCTCGAGAACGCGATCGGCACGACGCGCGACATCACGCCGGGGATGGTGCGCACCGAAGTGCATTGCCGCGGCTGCGGCGGGCACCTCGGCCACGTTTTCGATGACGGCCCCAAGCCGACGGGCCTGCGCTATTGCATGAATGGCGTGGCCATGACCTTCACGCCCCACACCGTCTGACCCAGCAAGGAGCCCGAGAGATGACGCCTTCCATTCCCGACTCGACGAAGACGACGCCGTCGCAACCCGTGGGCGACTGGACCCTGGCCCTCGTCGTGGTGGCCACCGTGGCCATCGCGGGCGTGGCCATGACCTCAGCCGCCCGTGGCGAGAAGGGGCGTGTGCTCCCGGCCCCGGCCGTCGACGAGCCGACCGCCTCCAGCCCGCAGGTGGCGGTGTTCGCGGGTGGCTGCTTCTGGGGCGTGCAGGGCGTCTTCCAGCACGTCAAGGGCGTGACCAGTGCCGTGTCCGGATATGCCGGAGGCACGAAGGACGCGGCCAACTACGAGTCGGTCGGCAGCGGCCGCACCGGGCACGCGGAGTCGGTGCGCGTCACCTACGACCCGCGTCAGGTCAGCTATGGGCGCCTGTTGCAGGTCTATTTCTCGGTCGCGCACGACCCCACGCAACTGAATCGCCAGGGCCCCGACACGGGCACGCAGTACCGCTCGACCATCTTCCCCGCCAGCGAGAGTCAAGCGCGGGTGGCCCGCGCCTACATCGCGCAATTGAACGCCGCCGGCGTCTTCGGCCGTGGGATTGCCACGACCATCGAGGCCGGGCAGCCGTTCTTCGAGGCCGAGCCCTACCACCAGGACTACCTCTCGCTCAATCCCCGCGCGCCCTATATCGTGATCAACGACCTGCCCAAGATCGGCGAGTTGAAGCAGCTGTTCCCAGAGCTTTACCGCAACGAGCCGGTGCTGGTGTCTGCGAGCCGCTAGCGGCGTCGCGTCGAGACCGATCGACTACTGGCTGCTCGTCGCGCCCTTCGGCGTCACCTTCAGCAGCTTGCCGTTGGCGCCTTCGGTAAGCAGGTAGACCGCACCGTCCGGGAACACCTGCACGTCGCGGATGCGCGCGCCCAGGTCCATCAGCAGCGGCTCCTCGTTGACGACCTTGTCGTCCTTGCCGAGTTCGAGGCGGAACAGCGCCTGACCCGCCAGCGCGCCCACCAGGGCGCTCGACTTCCACTGCGGGAACAGAGTGCCCTTGTAGAAGGCCAGGGCCCCAGGCGCGATCACTGGATCCCAGTAGTAGCGCGGCTGCTCCATGCCGGCCTTCTCCACAATCGCCTCGCCGATCTTGTTCCCGGAATAGTTGATGCCGTGGACGATCACCGGCCAGCCGTAGTTCTTGCCCTTCTCGATCACGTTCAACTCGTCGCCGCCGCGCGGGCCGTGCTCCACTTCCCACAGCCGGCCGTCGGGCGCGAAGGTCAGCCCCTGCGGCGTCCGGTGGCCCATCGACCACGTGCCCGGCAGACCCAGCGACGGATTGCCGGGCGCCGGCTTGCCCTCGGGCGTGATGTGAATCACCTTGCCCAGATAGGTGTCGAGCTGCTGCGCTTGCAACGGCAGGGGATCGCCGGTTGAACGGTCGCCCACGGCGACGAAGAGGTTGCCGTCCTTCGGATCGACGGCGATGCGCGACCCCGACTGCGACACGGCGCGGTTGGTGAACGGCGCGGCCTGGAAGATGGTGGTGACGTTCGAGATGGTGCCGGCGGTTTCGTCGAGGATGGCGCTGTCCACCGCGTGGGCACAGGTGTCGGCGTCGATGTTCCGCAGGTAGACGTAGAAGATGCGATGGTTGGTGGCGAAGTTCTTGTCGAGCGCCACGTCGAGCAGCCCCGCCTGGCCGCGGAAGTAGACCGGCGGCATGTTCGCGGTGATGGTGTGCAGGGCGGAGCCGTCCTTGTTCAGGATCCGCAGCCGGCCGGCCTTCTCGGTGATGAGGAAGCGGCCACTCGGCAGCAGCTCCACGGCCCACGGCATGTTGAGGTCGCTGGCAATGGTCGTCACTTCCACGTCCACCGACTTGTGGTACGGCGCGCGGGTCTGACCAGGGAACACGGGATGATCGGTGTCGAGTTCTGGCTTCCGGCGGTCAACCGGCTGCCCCTCCACCGTGAACTTCTCCCACGTTGGGCGCACCCGGGCGGGCGCAGGGGCCGGCGGGGTCTGAGCCAGCACAACGGCAGGCAGCAGCGCGAGACCGGCGACGGCGTAGGCGAGGGCAAGTCGAGTCATGTACGAAGTATAGCCGCCCGGTCGGCGATGTCGATCAGGCGCGAATCCGCTATCGCGCCAGCGTCAACATCAGCGCGTTGAGCCGCTTGACGAAGGCCGCCGGTTCCTCGATCTGGCCACCTTCAGCCAACGTGGCCTGGTCGAACAGGATGTGGCTCCAGTCGTCGAACCGCACTGGGTCGGCTTCCTCGGCGAGCCGGCGCACGATGGCGTGTGTCGGGTTCACCTCGAGAATCGGCTTCGCGGCCGGCACCGCCTGACCGGCGGCCTTCAACATCCGCTCCAGGTTCGTGCTGAGACCGCCTTCATTGCTGACGAGACACGCCGGCGAATCGGTAAGGCGATGAGTCACGCGCACGCTGCTGGCGCGGTTTCTCAGTGCAGTCTGCATGCGCTCGAGCAGCAGCGCATGTTCGCCCGACGGCGTGCTTTCGTCGGGAGCCGGAGCCTCGCCGCCGATGGCGCTGAGGTCGAGATCCTTCGCCGCGGCCGACTGCAGCTGCTTGCCGTCGAACTCATGCAGCGACGTGGCCACCCACTCGTCGACGCGCTCGTGCAACAGCAGCACCTCCACGCCGAGCTTCGTGAAGATCTCGAGATGCGGGCTGTTGCGGGCCGCGGCGTAGCCGTCAGCGGTGATGTAGTAGACGGCGGTCTGGCCGTCTTTCATGCGGCCGACGTAGTCGGCCAGCGACACCGTCTGCGCGTCGTCGGCGTTGTGCGTGGACGAGAAGCGCAGCAGCTTCGCCAGCCGTTCGCGGTTGGCGTGATCCTCGGGCACGCCTTCCTTCAGCACGCGGCCAAAGGTGGTCCAGAACGTCTGGTACTTCGCTGTGTCCTTGTCGGCCAGGTCCTCGAGCAGCGTCAGCACCCGCTTGACGGCCGCCGCGCGGATCGCCTGCACGTCTTTCGACTGCTGCAGAATCTCGCGCGACACGTTGAGCGGCAGGTCGTTCGAGTCAACGACGCCCCGCACGAAGCGCAGCCAGGCCGGCATCAACTGCTCGGCGTCGTCCATGATGAAGACGCGACGCACGTAGAGCTTCACGCCGCGACGGTGCTCGCGGTCCCACAGGTCGAAGGGCGCCCGCGACGGCAGGTAGAGCAGCAGGGTGAACTCCTGCCGGCCCTCGACCTTGGCGTGCGGTAGGCGAGCGGCGCCTCGGGGTCGTGGGCGACGTGCCTGTAGAGCTCGTGGTACTGCTCCTCGGTGATCTCGCTCTTGGGGCGGGCCCACAACGCCGAGGCCCGGTTGACCTGCTCGTCTTCGTCGGTCGCCACCTGCGCGCCGGCGTCGCTGTCCCACTGTTCCTTCTTCATCAGGATGGGAACGGCGATGTGGTCGGAGTACTTCCGCAGGATGTCGCGCAGTCGAAAGCCCGACAGCAGCTCGTCTTCCTCGGCGCGCAGATGCAGGACGACATCGGTGCCGCGGGCCGACTTCTCCACCGTCTCCACCGTGTAGTCGCCTTCGCCCGTGCTCTCCCACCGCACGCCGTGTTCCGGCGTGAGTCCGGCGCGGCGGGTGACGAGCGTCACCCGGTCGGCGACGATGAAGGCCGCGTAGAAACCGACGCCGAACTGTCCGATGAGCTGGGCGTCTTTGGCGCGGTCGGCGGTCAGCTGTGCCAGGAACTCGCGCGTGCCCGACTTGGCGATGGTGCCGATGTTGTCGACCACCTCCTGCCGCGTCATGCCGATGCCGTTGTCCGACACGGTGATGGTGCGCTCGGCCTGGTCGACGCGGACCCGGATGCGCAGGTCGGGATCGTTCTCGAACAGCGCGCCGTCGGTCGTTGCCTCGAACCGCAGCTTGTCGGCCGCGTCCGAGGCGTTCGAGACGAGCTCGCGCAGGAAGATCTCCTTGTTGCCATACAAGGAATGAATCATCAGGTGCAGGAGCTGTGAGACCTCGGCCTGGAAGCCGAGCGTTTCTTTGGTGGACGTGTCTGCCATGACCGCTTTCTCTGGGTGATAACCGGAAATCGTGGCGGCCGTGATCCGCCGCCACAGGTAGTATCGATCGTTCGATGCGACTTGCGCCCCCCATCTCCCCTTTCGCCCTCATCCTCGTGACGGCATTGACGAGCGCCTGCGGGGTCGATCCGCCAAGCCCAGTGGCGCAGCCACCAGCGGCGGAGATCACGTGGCGCGAGGTGGGCACCTGGTCGGGGCGTCTCAGCCAGCAGACCGGCTCGTTCGAGGTCTCGACCGTGCCGATGCGTCTGCGCTGGCAGACCACGCGCGAGACCTCCGCCGGCGCCGGACGCCTCACCGTCACCCTGCACAGCGCCGTGTCGGGACGCCTGCTGCAGACCATCGTGGACGCGCAGGGGGTCTCGTCGGCCACCGTGGAGGTCGCCGACGAGCCAAGATGGTGCCACTTCATGATCGAGGCGGAGAACGTCGAATGGCAGATGACCCTGGAGCAAGGCTTCGCGAGATGAGAATGATGAACGAATCCCAGTCATGCGCACTGAGCACCCCGCGCCTCGCGCGCGCAGCCGCGCTCGTCGTGGCCGTGATCGCCTCAACCGTGCTGCTGCGCGGCCAGGGCGTGGCGCCGTACCAACGCGACTTCCCCGTGGAAGAGCTAGCCGCGCGCCGCGGCCGTGTGCTCGACGCCATCGGCCCGCAGGCCATCGCCGTGCTCCAGGGCGCTGCGGGGGTCGACGGGTTCAAGGTGTTCCGGCAATCCAACGAGTTCTACTACCTCACCGGCGTGGAGACGCCGCATGCCTACCTGGTGCTCGACGGCCGCACGCGCCGCACCACGCTCTACCTGCCCCGGCGCAACGAGGCGCTCGAACGCAGTACCGGCACCGTGTGGTCGGCCGAAGACCGCGCCGAGCTCATGCGGCTCACCGGCGTGGACGAGGTCGCGCCCGTCGACCTGCTGTCGCGCCAGACATTCGGGGCCATGCTGCGCGATCCGCGGCCGGCGCTCTACGTGCCGTTCAGCCCGGCCGAAGGCGAGGCACAGAGCCGCGACGAGCTGCTCGCCCACCAGGCCGGCGTGGCCGCCGATCCCTGGGACGGGCGGCCGTCGCGCGAGGCGCACTTCCTCGGCGTGCTCGAGGCGCGCTATCCGTCGCTCGAACGCCGCAACCTCACGCCGATCCTCGACACGCTGCGCATGACCAAGAGCCCGCGTGAGATCGCGCTCATTCGCCAAGCCTCGGTGCTGGCGGGAATGGGACTGCTCGAGGCCATGAAGAGCACGCGGCCGGGTGTGTTCGAGTACCAGGTGGCCGCGGCAGCGCGGTTCACGTTCCTGGCGAACGGCGCGCGCTTCGACGGCTACAACCCCATCGCCGGCGGCGGCACGAACGCCTGGATGGGCCACTACTCGCGCAACCTCGATCCGTTGAAGAGCGGAGACCTGGTGCTCATGGACTACGCGCCCGACCTCCGCTACTACACGAGCGATGTCACCCGCATGTGGCCGGTGAGCGGCACCTACACCGACGCCCAGCGCACGCTGGTCACCTTCATCCTCGAGTACCGGACGGCGTTCTTCCGCCACATCGGCCCGGGCGTCACGCCTGAGGACGTGATCGTCAAGGCCCGGCGCGACATGGAGCCGGTGCTGGCCCGCACGCAGTTTGCGTCGGAACGCCACCGCAAGGCGGCCGAGGACATGCTGACCTTTCGCGGTCACCTGCAGCATCCCGTCGGCATGACCGTGCACGATCCCGGTGTCATCTGGGGGCAGCCCTTCCGCGAGGGCATGGTGTTCACGGTCGACCCGATGATGTGGATTCCCGACGAGAAGCTCTACGTGCGGATGGAGGACACGATCGTGGTGACGAAGGACGGCATCGAGAACTTCACTGCGTCGCTCGCGAGCACGCCACCGGAGATCGCGGCCGTGATGAGCGCAGGACGGGCTGCTCGCTCGCGTGCCGCGGTTGCCCTGAGCCAGGCCGGGCGCCGCGTTACGGCTGCGCCTTCACGAAGGGTCCGACGTCGGCGAGCGTCGACACGGCCGGATCGAGCACCACACTGGTGGGCTCGGTCGCGGCCGCCCACCGCACCGTCGTCTCACGATCCGTAATGGCCATCGGCCGCACCACCGGCAGCGCGCCGTCCCTCGGCACGAGCCCCACGCCGAGCGACAGCCGGTAGGGGTCACCCGCCTGCGTTTGGCGCACGGTGACCACCACCTCCCTGGCCGCCGCGTCGTAGTGCCACGAGCCCTCGAGCGCTGGCACGCCGGCGCGATTCAGCCACTGCCGGAAGAACCACGTCAGGTCTTGGCCAGAGGCCTGCTCCATGACCTGGCGAAAGTCGTCGGTCGAGGCCGTGGCGTTGAGGTAGCGCCGGTAGTAGTCGCGGATGCCGCGCCAGAAGGTGTCGGCGCCGATCTGCTCGCGCAACATGTGCAGCACCCAGCCCCCCTTCTGGTAGACGAGCTGATTGGTGGGCTCGCGCGTGGCGTCGTCGTGGTTCACGTGCACGACTGGCGTGTTCGGCAGCTTCTTCTCGAGGGCCAGCACGGTGGTACGGCTGCGGCGCAGACCGTCGGCAAACGCGTCGCGGCCCTCAGCGTGTTCGGTGTAGAGCAGCGTGAAGTAGGTGGCGAAGCCTTCGCTCAGCCAGATGTCGTTCCAGTCGTGTTCGGTGATGGCGTTGCCGAACCACTGGTGCGCCACTTCGTGCACCACCGGGCCGGCACCGGCCGTGATGCCCTTCTCGCCGTAGAAGATGCTGCTCGCGTGTTCGGTGCCGCCGCCCATGCCGGCCGCCTCCACGTGGGCCAGCTTCTGATACGCGTACGGGCCGACGTGGTCGGCATAGAACTCGAACGACCGGCGCGCGTCATTGTCGAAGAGCGCGAAGCCCTTCTCGGCATCCTGCGGGAAGACCCAGGTACTCGAGCGGCACGCCGCGCACCAGGCCCACGTGCCTCACGGCAAAGCGCGCGATGCCCACGGCGTAGAGCCACGAGGAAATCGGCACGTCCTGCCGCCAGTGCGTGCGGCGCTGGCCGCTGGGCAGATCCACCTGCTCCACGAGCGCCCCGTTGGCGATCACCTGGTAGTCGGCGCGCGTGGTCACGATGAACTCACCGGTGGCTTTGTCGGCCACGTGGTCGATCATCGGCAGCCACTGCCGGGCGCGGTTGTACCAGTTCTCGCTGAACGCCGTGCGCTCCCCGTGGATGTTGTCGATGAGC
Source organism: uncultured Acidobacteriota bacterium (assembly GCA_963814395.1). GTDB lineage: Bacteria > Acidobacteriota > Vicinamibacteria > Vicinamibacterales > UBA2999 > CADEFD01. Next base: position 215,087 of record CAWFCS010000001.1, on the reverse strand, counting down.
CGCAGGCCGTCGGCCGGCACCCCTCGATACGTGATGGTGAAGGTCACGTCCTGGCCCGCCGTCACTCCAGCCGGCAGCACCAGGCGCAATCGGTTCTCGCGGTGGGTGAAGGTCACGGCTGCGCCCTGCGACGTGACGCCCGTAACCGTCATGCCCTTGCCGTCGGCGCGCGGGGTGGCCAGGTCGAGAGCCAGCTCGCGCAGGCCCGTCGTGAGCAGCCGGACGGTGGCCGTGGCTTCGCCCTGAATCTCGTTCGAGTTGCTGGTCAGCAGGGTGAGGCGAAACACGTAGTGCCGGGCGTCGATGCCCGGCTGGCGTGGATACGTGTCGGCACCCGTGGTGGCCGGCCACGCCACGACCAACAGGAGCACCAGGCGAACGTGGCGGAGCGAAAGCGATGTCATCGGCCGATCATACGCGCCGCGCGCGCACCCGGTCGTCAGGCGCTCATAACTCGAGCACCCAGAAGCCCGCGCGCGGCGACACATAGCGCACCGTGCCCTGGTCGAGGGGCACCCGCATCGGGGCCAGGTGCACCCACACCACGTAACGCACGCCTCGTGCCTTCAGGGCGGCGCGGTCGACGTGCCCCTCGAGTTGAATCGTGGGCGTGCCGGTGCGCAGGTAGACCAGTGCCGGATTGCTGGTGGCGATCACGCCGGGCGCCGGCTGCTGCTGCAGCCACGCGATCACGGCGTCGGTGTCTTCGGCGTAGGTCGCCCAGTCGGGCGGGCGCACGCTGGCGCGCGCGACGTACTCGCCGTGGTCGAACAGGCTCAGCCCCACCACGCCGAGCATGGCGAGCGCCGGCACGCGACTCGCGGCGGGCGTCAGGGCGCGCATGCCGTCCACCAGGTAGACCAGCAGGAACGGCGTGAGCGGCAGCATGAAGCGGAACGTCCAGAACGGCCAGGCCACAATCAGCCCCAGCGTCAAGGCCACGACGATCTCGGCCACTGACAGCCGGTGCTGCACCGCCCGCCAGAAGCCCACGGCCATCAGCAGGAACAGCACGGCCGAGAGGATCATCGTGCCGGCGCCGTTCCCCATCGGCCCCTTCATGCCGTAGCCGCCCACCCCGACCACTTCCAGGCCGCTCTGGTGCGGACCCCGCAAGAGCGACGGCGCAACCACGGCCACCACGTTGCGGGTGATGACGTCGGCCGTGTTCTGGCCGACCCGCAGCGGCAGGTCGGCGAGGGTCGCCGTGCCGGCCTTGGCGTCGCCCGCCCACTGCTGCCAGAACTGCTGACTGTAGGACGGCAACGCCTCGCCCACGCCTAGCTGCACGGCCCGTGAGGCATGGCTGGAAGCGTAGAGTTGCCACGGCGCGAACGCCGCCACGACCACGGCCGACAGCAGCGCCGCGCGGCTCCACTCGCGCGTGAGGCACAGGTAGAGCACCGCGCCCGCCGGCAGGGTGACCCCCACCGTGCGCATCAACATCGCCACCGCGGCGCCCACGCCCGCCGCCACGGTGCCGGTGCGGGTGGGCCAGCGCTCGAGCGCCACCAGCGTGGCGAGTTGCACGGTGACGAAGGCCGTGTCGGACATCAGGGTCGAGGTCGTCAGGAATACGAAGCTCGGCACGAGCGCGACGGCCACGGCCACAATCAGCGCCAGCTCACGCGGCCACTCGGTGTGCGCACGGCTGTAGGCGTAGGTCAAACCCCCGGTGGCGAGCATCGCCGCCACGGAGAGCCCCTTCAGCACGAAGACGTTGGCCGGAAACTCCGGGGCGATGAGCCAGAGCGGCGCGAGCAGCAGCGGGAAGCCAGGCGGCACGATGGGAAGCAGACCCGGCGTGGGCGTGTTGGGCTGCAGGAAGCCGCCGCCGCGGGCCAGGGTGCGCCCGAGCAGCGCGTACCACGCGTCGTCGCCCATGATCCCGACGATGGCATCGAGGCGCAGGACGTACACCGCCAGCACCAACGCGCCAGCGGCGAGAAGGGCCCACGTCTGTCTGGTCATCTTCTACCCTATCGACCTCGGGAGGGTCTCCCAATACCTCTGCCCAGGCTCGGTGGCTGCTTCCTCATCGAGGCGCGGTATCTCGGCGAGGCGGTCGAGATGGCGACGTGACGTCGCGGATAATGACGGGGGACCATGGCCAAGGCACAGAAGACGGAAGCGCGGCCGGTGGCGGACTCGCACGATCTGATCCGCGTGCAGGGCGCGCGCGTCAACAACCTCAAGGACGTGAGCGTCGCGATTGCCAAGCGCCGGCTCACCGTGTTCACCGGTGTGTCGGGCTCGGGCAAGAGCTCGCTCGTGTTCGGTACCATCGCCGCCGAATCGCAGCGCCTGATCAACGAAACCTACAGCGCGTTCCTGCAGGGCTTCATGCCGTCCCTGGCGCGGCCCGAGGTCGATCTGCTGCAGGGGCTGACCACGGCCATCATCGTGGACCAGGAGCGGATGGGCGCCAACTCGCGCTCCACCGTGGGCACCGCCACCGACGCCAACGCGATGCTCCGGGTGCTGTTCAGCCGGCTCGGCACGCCGCACATCGGTTCGTCCAACGCCTTCTCGTTCAACGTCCCGTCGGTGCGTGCTTCTGGCCAGATCACGGTCGAGAAGGGCGCCAGCACCAAGACCGAAGCTCGGGTCTTCACGGTGGCCGGCGGCATGTGTCCGCGTTGCGAAGGCATGGGCTCGGTGACCGACATCGACCTGACGCAGATCGTCGACGAGCACAAGTCGCTGCGCGAGGGCGCGATCGCGGTGCCGGGCTATGCGGCCGACGGCTGGTACGTGCGCGTCTTCGCCGCGGCCGGCCTCGACCCCGACAAGCCGATTCGCAAGTACACCAAGCAGGAGCGCCAGATCTTCCTCTACGACGAGCCGCGCAAGGTGAAGGTCGAGAAACTGAACCTTACCCATGAGGGCCTGATCCCGAAGATCCAGAAATCGCTGCTGTCGAAGGACGTCGAGGCCATGCAGCCGCACATCCGGGCGTTCGTGGAGCGGGTGGTGACGTTCACTACCTGTCCCGAGTGCAAGGGCAGCAGGCTGAACGCGGCCGCCCGGTCGTCGACGATCAAGGGGGTCAACATCGCTGGCGTCTGCGCGATGCAGATCAGCGACCTGGCCGGCTGGGTGCGGGCGCTCGAGGCGCCGGCCGTGGCGCCGCTGCTGACCGGACTGCAACACCTGCTCGACGCGTTCGCGGAGATCGGGCTCGGCTACCTGTCGCTCGATCGGCCGTCGGGCACGTTGTCGGGCGGCGAGGCGCAGCGCACCAAGATGATTCGCCATCTCGGCTCCTCGCTCACCGACGTGACCTACATCTTCGACGAGCCCACGGTTGGCCTGCACCCGCACGACATCCAGCGGATGAACGGATTGCTGCTGCGGCTGCGTGACAAGGGCAACACGGTGCTGGTCGTGGAGCACAAGCCCGAGACGATTGCGATTGCCGACCACGTCGTGGATCTCGGCCCCGGCGCCGGCACGGCCGGCGGCACGATCGTGTTCGAGGGCACCGTCGCCGGGCTGCGGGCCAGCGGCACGCTCACCGGGCGGCACCTGGACGACCGGGCCGCCCTCACGCCGGTGGTGCGCACGCCGTCGGGAGCGCTGAAGGTGCGCGGCGCGCGCACGCACAACCTGCGGGGCGTCGATGTCGACATCCCGCTCGGCGTGCTGGTGGTCGTAACCGGCGTGGCCGGCTCGGGCAAGAGTTCCCTGATTCATGGCTCGGTGTCGGGCCGCGACGGCGTGGTCGCGGTCGATCAGGGCGCGATCCGCGGCTCGCGGCGCAGCAACCCGGCCACCTACACCGGCCTGCTCGATCCCATTCGCAGCGCGTTTGCGAAGGCCAATGGCGTGAAGCCGGCGCTCTTCAGCGCCAACTCCGAGGGCGCCTGCCCCGCGTGCAACGGCAACGGCGTGATCTACACCGATCTGGCGATGATGGCCACCGTGGCCACCACCTGCGAGGAGTGCGCGGGCAAGCGCTTCCAGGCCGAGGTGCTCACGTATGCCCTGGGCGGCAAGGACATCAGCCAGGTGCTGGGGATGCCCGTCAGCGAGGCGCGCGAGTTCTTTGCCGCCGGCCCGGCGCACACGCCGGCCGCGCACGCCATCCTCGAGCGGCTCGCCGACGTCGGGCTCGGCTATCTCAGTCTGGGACAGCCGCTCACCACGTTGTCGGGCGGCGAACGGCAACGGCTCAAGCTGGCCACGCACATGGCCGAGAAGGGCGGCGTCTACGTGCTCGACGAGCCCACGAGCGGCCTGCATCTGGCCGACGTCGCGCAGCTGCTCGGCCTGCTCGACCGGCTCGTCGACTCGGGCAAATCGGTCATCGTGATCGAGCACCATCAAGCCGTGATGGCCCACGCCGACTGGATCATCGACCTTGGCCCCGGCGCCGGCCACGACGGCGGCCGCATCGTCTTCGAGGGCACTCCGGCCAGCCTCGTGGCGTCCCGCTCCACACTTACCGGCGAACATCTGGCCGCCTACGTCACAGCCGGCCCAGCCTCCGCGCGCCGGCAAGCTGATTCCCGCCGCCGCCCTAAGGCACCGTGACGGCCACCTGGTTCGACGCCGGGCTCGTGCCGGCCGCGTTGGTGGCGGTGATCCACAGGTAGTAGGTGCCGCTCGGCACGGCTGGAATCGCCAGGCTCGTGCCGCCGACCGGTACCGAGCCGATGGCCGCGCCGCCGGGGGTCAACGACGCGCTCAGCGTGTAGCTCGTGGGCGCGCCCCCGCTGCCGGGCGACCAGTTCACGTTCACCGTGGTGCCGGCCACACTGGCGCTGAGGGTGGGCGCGCCAGGCGCGGTGGCCCCGGCGATGGTCATCGTCACTTCGTTCGAAGGCGGGCTCGTGCCGCCGTCGTTCTGCGCCAGCAGCCGGATGTAGAAGGTGCCGACGGGCAGACCCGGCGCGCTCACAGTGGTGGGGTTCACGGGCAACGGCAGAGAGGCCACAGGAACGGTGAAGCCAGGTGTCAGGCCTCCGACCAGCACGTAGTTCGTCGGAGCGCCACCCGATTGAGGCGCGGTCCACGTGAAGGCTGCGGTCGTGCCGGTGACGGTCACCGTCAGCCCGGTGGGCGCCGTCGGAGGTGCCACCGCGCCGCCCGGGAAGGTCACGCTGACCACGGCCGATTCCGGACCGGTGCCGAAGGCGTTGGTGGCCACCACGCTCACCAGGAACGTGCCGTTCGGCGCCGCTGCCGAGAACGACGTGACCAAACCCACGGGCAGCGTGCCCACCGGTGCTGCCCCCGCGGCCGTGCGCGCGATCAACGTGTAGCCGGTCGGCGCGGAGCCGGACGTGGGCGCGCCCCACGACATGTTCAAGATGCTGCCGGTTGCCGTGGCCTGCAGCGCCGTGGGAGGTCCGGGCACCCCCGTGGGCGAGGTCGCCTGCCGAATCTCGATCGGCTCGGGCTCGCCAGGCACCGCACTGCGCACCACAACGAGGGTCGCGGTGCCAATCGTGGCGCCAGCCGGCACCTGTGCTTCGATTCGGTCCGGACCCACCGAGTAGAGCCCCACGGCCTGTCCGTTGATGCGCACCTCCACGTCGCCGAGCAGGGTCTGCGGCACGCCGCCAGGGGCCGTGGCCGCCGCGGCGGCGAGGCGCCATCCGACAATTGCGAAGCGCGAGCCGGGAGCAATGCCGGGTTCGCTGGAAGCCGCGTCCACCACGCCCTTCTGCGCGCGAATCTGCGGGATCACGGCCGACGAGTCGATGTAGGCCGGGTTGGTGCTGAGATCGTTGGCCGCGCCTGGCAGGGCCGACACGGCGGAAAACACCTGATTCTCGAGAGGCGTGGCGTCGTTTTCGCTGCCTTCTTCCGAGTAGTTCGTGATGTAGGCGAAGCTGCGGCCGTTGGGCTGGTAGAACACCACCGACATCGTGCCGCGCAGCGCTCCGGCAAACCGAATCCGGTTGCCCGCCGCCACCGGGATGATCTGCCAGCCCAGACCGATCCAATTGGTGGCATTCGCCGCCACGAATGAGGGCCGCGCTTGAATCGCCGTCAGGGTCGATGGCAGGAAGATCGAGGGCCGGCCGGGACGGCCGAACACGGCGTCGATGAACCGCACCAGCGCCGGGGCCGTGGCCACCCAGCCACCAGAGCCTTCCAGGCTTTCGTTGTACCACTGACCGTAGGGGTTGGGCACCAGGCCCGGCACCCACGGAAACACGCTCGACGACCCGGGCGTGCCCGCCGGCTGATGATAGGCCGCCTCGAAACGCGCGGCATTGAGTGGCTGCGACCGCCCCTCGGCCAGCGTGCGGCCCACGCGCATCGAGGTGCGGATGCCGAGCGGCTCGAGCAGCGTCTCGCGGGTGTAGCGCTCGTAGGGCATGCCGGAGACTCGTTCGACGACGAGCGCCAGCATGGCGTAGGCAATGCCGGTGTACTGGTACTGCGTGCCCGGGGTGAAGTGGAGCTGTTGCTGGAACATCCACCGCGTGACGTCGGCCGAGGTGGCTGGACCGCGGATGCCGAGGGCCGTGGCGATGCTCCGGCTGTTCTGGATTGGCTCGCCGCCGATGGAGCGGCGCCAGCCGAGCGAATGCTGCAGCAGGTTGCGCAGCGTCACTTGCCCCCAGCGTGCGTCGGCCGGGCCGCCCGCCGGCACCAAGTCGGGCAGGCGGTCGATGAGGCGGTCATCCAGCGAGAGCGCCCCGGTTTCCATCAGCTTCAGAATGGCCATAGCCGTGATCGGCTTGGAGATGCTGCCGATGCGCATCATGGTCGTCGGCAGCAGGGCCCGGCCGGTCGTGGCGTCGGCCACGCCCACGGCGCCGCCGCAGTTCAGGATGCCGGCCGTCGAGGTGGCAAACGAGATCCCGGTCAAGGCGAACGTGCTGCGCGCGGCCCGCAGGGTGTCCACCACGGCCGTCGGGCAGTCGTTGAACGTCTCGGGCACCGGCTGCGCCTGCGCCAACGCGGGAACCAGAGCGAGGAGGGCGACGAGCACACGTAGCGTCATGGCAGGCCTGTCAAAAAGTTGAGGCGGGGCAATTCCTTGGCTCACTGTGTACAAGCGGGAAGTGCTGGCCGGAGGGGCCATTCCACGGCCCTTACTCCGAAATCAGGCGCGAATCCAGGTAGAAGGTGTTGTAGACCGAGCCGCCGCGGGGAACGTAGCCTTTCGCCGCCAGATACCTGGTCGTCGGCGAGAGCCGGCCCGACTTCATCGTCGGCACCACTTCGGCACAGATCACCGCTGGGCGGAACCGTGCCAGGTCGAGGGTGCGGATGATGGCGTGGTCCAAGCCCTCCACGTCGGTGGAGAGCAAGTCGGGCGCTTTGCCCAGGTGGTCCTGAATCACGCGGTTGATGTTGATGAGCGGCATCTTGACCACGCGTTCGACCACGCTCTCGGTCTGGCCGCGCTGCAGGTGCGCGACCTGTTCGGGCGAGAACGTGTTGAGCATCGCGTTGCCCTTGATCACGAAGTAGTCGGCCTCGACGGCATCTTCGACGCCGATGCCCGCTTCGACCACCGTGTCGCCCGGACGCGTGCTGCGCAGCTGCGCGGCCAGGGCCGGATTCGGCTCCACCAGCACGCCGCGCGCGCCGGTCGTGTAGAGCAGGTAGGTGTTGTTGCCGCGCACGGGATACGCCGCCCCGACGTCCATGTAGGTGGGCGCCGCGATCTTCAGGAGCTCGTGCAGCAGATGAAACAGCACGATGTCTTCGCCCTGCTGCGAAAAGCTCAGGCGCGCGTGTTCCGGCAGCGCCGGTGGCGGCGGTGGTGCCGGTGCGGGGGCCGGCGGTGGAGGCTCGGGTTGCTGGCTGCCCGCCCAGGCCAGACCCGCGGCCGCGCCGGCGGCAGAACCACCTACGGCGCCGCCGATGAAATCGCGTCGGTTGATCACGTGCTGCAGAGTATCCGAGATTCCAAGGGCCCCAACACGCCACGTGCCCGCGTTGCCGTCGCGCAGACCTTTGCGGAAACGCCGGCGGGTGCGACCCGCCCGTCACTCACTTGCAGGCGCGGCAGTTGTGGTTGTTCTTCGCGCCCAGCCGCTCGAGCAGGGCAATCGTGTCGGGAAACGGCTGCGTGCGCTGTTCCGGACTGTTGGCCATGTCCACCGTGGTTTGACCGGCACGATTGACGGCCAGCACGTTGGCGCCGCGAGCAATCAGGTAGGTGATGGTCTCGTTGTCGCCGCGCGCAGCGGCGTGGTGCAGGGCAGTGAAGCCGTCGGCATCGCGCGCGTTGACGTTCACGCCGAGCTCCTCGACGAAGTACTTCGCCGCCGGCAGCCAGCCCTCGGGCACGTGCCGATGCTGCTGCGCGACGCGCGACGTGCCGTAGCCCACGCCGCTGGCGGCATGGAAGGCCGGCACGTGCGGTCCGCCCGGAGGCACCGTCTGCATCCCCGACTGGTCGCCGCTCCGCGCGGTGGCGCCGTAGGTCATGCTGGGGATGTCGGTGTCGGCCCCGTAGCGGGTCAGCAGGCGCATCGCGTCGACGTCGAGCGCATAGGCGGCGCGCCAGAAGGGCGTGGTGCCGGCGAAGTCGACGCCCATGCGGCCGGTGTTGTAGGCGGCGTACCAGATGTGCGACGAGGTTCGCAGATTCGGGTCGGCGCCGGCCTCGAGCAGGGTCTCGAGCACGTCGCAGATACGAGGCCTTCTGCTGGCCGCCGGCGGTGGGCTGCGGATACCAGGTGCGCAGCGCCCACTCGTTGTTGAGCGTGGCGTAGAGCGGCGTCACGCCGTCTTCGTTGGCGCAGGTTCGGGTCGGCGCCGCGCCCGAGCAGCGTGAGCGCCAGGTCGTACTGCCCGTTGATGAGCGCCACGGTCATCGGGCGTCGTGCGATCGCCGGCCGTGGGCACGTTCACGTCGAGCCCCGCGTCGATGAGCGCCAGCGCCGTTGACGCAAAGCCGTCGCGCGCGGCGTAGTGGAGGGCGGTGAAGCCGCCCTGCTTGCCAATCTGCTCGATGTCCGAGGGCGGCCGCGTGCCACCGCCGCCACGGCGGCCCTCGTTCGGGTCGCCCGGACCGCCACCGCCCACGTTGGCGGCGCGGGCCACCTGCGCCTGCTCGGCGGGCGGCTGGCCGGCGCGGGCCGACTGCACGTTGCTCGGCGCGGTGCCGGGCGGGGGCGGATCGGGGTCGAAGCTCGAGTCCACGGCGCGACCCGTGGTGGCCGACACGATCCGGTCGCGCGCCTGCCGCGACTTGGTGTCGGCGGCCGCGCGCTCCTTGTAGTCGATCACGGCGGTGGTGGCCTTCAGGTTGGCGCCGCGCGCCGCCAGCAGGCTCACCACCTCGCGCCGATCCTTCGACACGGCGAACACGAGCGGGGTGCGGCCGTGCGTGGTGTCCACGGCGTCGATGGCGGCGCCGCGGTCGAGCAGGGCCTTCACCGCCTCGGCGTTTCCGGCCTGCGCCGCCAGATGGAGCGGCTGCACGCCAGTGGTGGTGAGCGGGCCCACCTTGGCGCCGGCCTCGAGCAGGCGCGCCACGGTGGCGCCGTGGCCCCGCTGACTCGCCAGATGCAGCGGCGTGTAGGCGCCGATGCGGGTCAACGCCTCGCGCGCCGCCCCGGCCACGAGCAGCACGTCCATGGTCTTGACGTCGCCGTTCAGCGCGGCCCAATGCAGCGCCGTCATGCCGTCGCTCTGCGCCGCGCTCACGTCGGCGCCGCCCTTGAGCAAGGTGCGCACGCCGTCGACGTCGCTGCGCATGGCCGCGTCGGCCACGAGTGGGTCGGCGGCGGCCGCCGACAGGCGAATGGTGGTGGCGCCGGCGGCCAGCGACGCCGCCAGCAACACGACCGCAAGAGTGGGCACTCGGTTACGCATCTGATGTCTCCCGCGCGATCAGGCCACGGTCGGGTTCGGCGCGGTGAACGAGAACTCGCCCGAGCTGTCGCCGAAGCTCTGAAGATCGTCGAGCCCCAGGCCCTTCAGCAGCGAGAACATGACGTTGGCCATCGGCGTGCCGTCGGCCGCCTTGATGTGTACGCCGGGATCCACCACGCCGCCGCCGCGGCCGAGCAGAATCAACGGGCAGTTGCGGTGGTTGTGGGTGTTGCCCACGGCCATGGGCGAGCCGTAGAGGATGAGCGTCTTGTCGAGCAGGTTCGCGTCGCCGTCCATGGTGCTGCGCAGCTTCTCCATGAAGTAGGGCAGCATCGACACGTGGTGCTTGTTGATCTCGGCGAATTCCTTGATCCGGTCTTCGGTGGCGCCGTGGTGTGAGGCGTCGTGGAAGCCGCGCGAGATGCCGCTGCCGGGATACACGCGGCCCGAGCCGTCGCGGCCGATCTTGAACGAGAACACGCGCGTCGTATCCGACGCGAACGCCAGCACCTGCAGGTCGAACATGAGCTTGACGTGTTCCTCGAACGAGTCGGGCACGCCCGCCGGCGCGCCCGGCAGTTCGCGGGCCTCGCCGCTCGAGTTGCGCGCCTCGACCTTCGAGATGCGCTGTTCGATTTCGCGAATGTTGGTGCCGTACTGGTCGAGCCGCTGGCGGTCGGTGGGCCCGAGCGTGCGCCGCAGGTCGGCCATCTGGCTGGCCAGCATGTCGAGGATGCTGCGGTCGGTGGCACGGCGCTCGGCCCGCTGCGCCGGCGTGCCACCCGAGCCGAACAACTGCTCGAAGACCATGCGTGGGTCGCGCACCATCGGCAGCGGCCGGTCAGGCGCCGCCCAGCTGATCGTGTCGGTGTAGACGCAGGCGTAGCCGTAGGCGCAGCCGCCGGATTGATCCACCGGCTCGATGGTGAGCTGCATCGAGGGAATCGGCGTGTCCTGGCCGAGCCGCTGCGCGTAGAGCTGATCCATCGAGGTGCCGACCTGCACGTCCGACCCTTCGGTGAGCTTCGGGTGGGCGTGGGTGTACATCACCGCGCTCGACCGGAAGTGGTCGCCGCCGACCTCCGGCGCCGACATGGCCTCGGCCATGCGCGTGTCGGTGTGGCTGATGATGGTGAGCTGGTCGCGGAACGGCTCGAGCGGGCTCAGGCTGCCCTTGCTGATGTCGAAGTTCTTGCCGGTGGCGGCAGGAATCCACAGATGGTTGGCCTGGCCGTATTCGCTGATGCCGGCCGCGCCATGCACCTGTTCGATGCACACGAGCCGCACCTTGCTGGCCACCCGCGCCGCGCTGGTCTTGGCGTAGGCGGTGCCGGCCGGCACCATCGACTCCAGGAACGGCAGCGCAATCGTGGCGCCGGCGCCGCGCAGCATCGAGCGGCGCGAGATGTGCTTCTGGGTCAAGACCATCTCTGTGCTCCCTCTGACTTCTCTATCGGTCTACTCGGCTGCGGTCGTGCGTACCGCTGCGGCTCGTCGGTCTGGTCGGCGCTCGCCGTGCGGAACGCCGCGCTGCTGACCACGCCGCGGATCAGGGCCGACATGCGATAGTCGGCCGCCTTCGCGTCTTTCACGATCTGCCGCACGGTGGGCATGTCGTAGGTACTCGACCCGGCGGCCGAGCGCGTACGACAGCAGCCGCTCCGTGAGATGCGTCACGAATACATCGGACCGGGCCACGAGCGCCGCGCGCAGATCGGCCACGCCGTTGAGCGGCGTGCCGTCGTAGAGCTGCCCCGCCGCGTTCACGGCCACGCCCCGATCCTTGATGCGCCACGCCCCGGTCACATCGAAGTTGTCGAGCGAGAGGCCGATCGGGTCGATCACGTTGTGGCACGAGCTGCACACCGGGCTGGCGCGGTGCTGCGCCAGCTGTTCGGCCACCGACAGCAGGCGGCCGGCCGAGGTGCCCTTGGTGGCTTCGAGTTCGGGCACGTTGGGCGGCGGGGGCGGGGGCGGGCTGCCGAGCAGCACCTCCATCACCCACTTGCCGCGCAGCACCGGCGAGGTGCGGTTGCCGTGCGAGGTGAGCGTGAGCACGCTGCCGTGGCCCAGCAGGCCCCGGCGCGTGTCGTCGGGATACGCCACCTTGCGGAACGTGGGCCCGCTCACGCCCGACATGCCGTAGTGCCGCGCGAGCCGCTCGTTGACGAAGGTGTAGTCGGCGGTAAGCAGCTCGAGCGCCGAGCGGTCTTCACGCACCAGGTAGTCGAAGAGCAGCTCGGTTTCGCGCGCCATCGCGTCGGCCAGCGACTCGTCGAAGTAGGGGAACGACAACGCGTCGGGCTCGACCTTGGTGAGGTCCTGCAGGCGCAGCCACTGCGACGCGAAGCGCGTGCCCAACGCCTCCGAGCGGGGGTCGTCGAGCATGCGCCGGATCTGCCGGGCCGACATCTCGGGCCGGGTGAGACCGCCGCGCGCCGCTACGTCGAGCAGTTCGCGGTCGGGCACGGTGCCCCACAGAAAGAACGAGAGCCGCGAGGCGAGGTCGAGGTCGCTGATGCGATAGGCCGCGCCTGGCTTCACGCCGGCCGGCGTCTCTTCCACGCGGAACACGAAGTGCAAGCTCGAGAGCAGCGCCTGCAGCGACCGGCGCACGCCGCCATCGAAGCCGTCGGCCTTCGCGCCCTCGCTGTAGAACGCCATCAGTTCGTCCACGTCGGCCTTCGTGGCGGGACGGCGATAGGCCTGCGTGGCCAGACGCTGCAGGATGCTGCGCGCGCAGGCCAGGTCTTCGCCGGGTGCGGTCGGGCGGCACGAGAAGATGCCGCGCCGGGCCGGATGATCCGACACGCCGGTGGCTTCGTAGGGACCCACCACCGACAGGTTGCGCAAGTGCGGCAAGGTCGTGACGCCGTAGCCGACGCCGATCTGCGTGTCGGCCAGGGTGTGCTCGATCGGCTTGATGAGGTCGTCTTCGGTGCCCTCGAACTCCTGCAGGAAGGTGGCCGCCACCTTCCGCGCGCCGGCCCGCACGTAGATCGGCGCGGTCGACAGCGTGAGGCCGTCGGCATCCGATTCCGACATCCAGCGGTCGACCTTCACGAGCGCCACCCGTTCGCCGTCCACCGCCACTTCCATTTCGATGTCGCGGACGGTGCGGCCGAAGAGATAGCCGGTGGGCTCGCCGTGCAGCAGCATCTGGAACTTGTACTTGCCGTCGGCCGGGAAGTTGTGCACGACGACCGTGCCGCCGCGCGTGCCGAAGGGCGCCCCCTCGACGCGTTCCTTCTGCGACATCGTGCGCGCCACTTCGTACTGCGTGGAGCTGGCATCGATCGACGGATCGCCCACCGCCACGCGGCTGACGTAGGCCGCGGCCCGCATGTAGCCCTGCATCACCGTGGCCGAGGGCATCTGCACGTCGGCGATGTTGTCGAAGCTGGCGCTGATGGTGTCGGCGGGCAGATAGGAGCTGGCGTCGATGTCGAGACCGACGATGGTGCGCACGGCGGCGATGTACTCGGCGCGGTTGAGGCGTTGGAACGACCGGCGCCCGGGGTTCAGGTGCGCCACGGCGGCCCCATCGAGCCGCACTTCGAGTTCGCTCGCGAGGGCGGCGCGCGTGGGCGCGTCGAGCTTTCGCGAGGCGCCGCGCGGCGGCATCATGCCTGTGCGCAGCTTGCGCACGACCTTTTCGGCCACCTCGGCGTGGGTGGCCGCGGCGGCGACATCGAACGAGGCGAGCGACAGGCCGCCCGACTTGACCCGGTCGTTGTGGCAGCCCACGCAGTAGGTCTGCACCGTGTCGTTCAGCGACGACACCGGCGCGGCGGGCACGACGGCCGCATGTGACGGCGCCGGCCGCGGCGCCTGGAGGGCGGCTCGCGGGGCTTGCGACGCCGAGAGCGCGGCCACGGCGGCAGGGAGCACCAGCGCAGCCAACGCGACGGAACGTTTCTTCATGCGACCTCTGTGGGACGACAAACTACACCCTCCGGGGATAGATGTCAGCCTGAATCCTCATGATCGACGAGGTTTCGCTTTTTGTTCCCCTCTCGACGCGCACCCCGGCGCCCGCTTGTTACACTTCGGCGCATGACCGTGCTCGACTGGCTGCTGGATTCGGACCCGGCCCTTCGCTGGCAGGTGATGCGGGATCTGGTCCACGCGCCGGCCGACGTCGTGGCCGCCGAGCGCGCGCGGGTGGCCACCGAGGGCTGGGGTGCCCGGCTGCTGGCGCTGCAGGGCGACGACGGCCAGTGGGCGGGAGGCGCCTGCTTCCCGGCGCGGTTCTTCGACGAGTCCGACCAATACGAGGGCCAGCCCTGGACCTCGACCCTGCCGACCCTGCAGCTCCTTCACGACTTGGGTGTGCACCCTGGGCACGAGCGCGTGAGCCGGGCCGTGGCTGAAGTGGCGGCGCACTGCCGTTGGGAACATGCCGGCCAGCCGTTCTTCGGCGGCGAAGTGGAGCCGTGCATCAACGGCCGCACCGTCACCCTGGGCACCTACTTCGGCGTGAACGTGGACGGCGTGGTCGCGCGCCTGCTCGAGCGAGCAGCTCGTCGACGGCGGGTGGAACTGCGAGGCGGAGCGCGGCTCGGTGCGCTCGTCGTTCGACACGACCATCAACGTGCTCGAAGGCCTGCTCGCTCACGAGCACGCCACGGGTGGCTCCGCCAGAGCCCTCGCGGCCCGGCGTCGTGGCGAAGAGTACCTGCTCGAACGGCGCTTGATGCGGCGCAAGAGCACCGGCGAGGTGGTGAAGCCGGCCTGGCTGCAGTTCTCGTTTCCGCTGCGCTGGCACTACGACGTGCTGCGGGCGCTCGACTACTTCCGCGCCGCCGGCGACGCGCCCGACGCGCGCCTCGACGAAGCGATCGCGCTGCTGCGATCCAAGCAGCAGCCCGACGGCACCTGGCGGCTCGAGCACACGCATGCCGGCCAGGTGCACTTCGCGCTCGAGGACGGCGACGGCACGCCCAGCCGGTGGAACACGCTGCGGGCGCTCCGCGTGCTCGACTGGCACGAACGACGGGCCGACCAAGGCCTCTCATCCGCGGCCTTCAAAGGTTAGGACTCATGGCCCACGACGACATCGCTGCCCTGGAACGTGCCTACGCGGCGGTCGAACACGACGCGCGCGCGTTGCTACGCGGATTGAGCGACGCGCACGGCACCTGGCGCGCCGCACCCGGCTCGTGGAGCGTGGCCGAATGCCTCGACCATCTGGCGACCAGCAATCGCGTGTATCTGCGGGCGATGCAGCCGCCGGCCGACCGCGCGATCGCCGAGGGCCGGCGCCGGCGTGGGCCGGCCCTGCCGGGACTCGTCGGTGGGTGGTTCGTGCGATTGCTCGAGCCGCCCGTGCGGAAGCGTCTTCGCGGGAAAGCGCCGGCACAGATTCAGCCGCGGCCATCCCCACCTCTCGCCGACGCGGGTGAGCAGTTCTTCGCCTCGCAGCGCGAGGTCGTCGCGTTCCTGCAGGCCTATGCCGACATCGACCTGGCCGGCGTGCTGTTCCCGAATCCCTTCGTCCGCGGCGTACGCTTCAGCCTGGCGACCGGGCTGCATGTGATCGACGCGCACGAGCGACGCCACCTGTGGCAGGCCTGGCGCGTGCGCACGGCCGCTGAACAGCACCAGCCGGCCCACCAACGTCAGGAGACCACATGAGCGCACGGGATGTGATTGGCAACCTGCGCGCCCTGGCGGCGCGCACGAGCGACGCACAGGGCGCCCAACGCGTGGCGTGGGGGCCGGTGTGGCGCGACGCCCGCCTGTGGCTCGACGGGCTGCTGGCGGCCGAGGGCCTGCGCACCCACACCGACGCCGCCGGCAACAACTGGATCACGCTGCCCGGCGCGCGCCCCGACACCGTGGTCATCGGCGGCCACCTCGACTCGGTGCCCAACGGC
Source organism: uncultured Acidobacteriota bacterium (assembly GCA_963814395.1). Taxonomy (GTDB): domain Bacteria; phylum Acidobacteriota; class Vicinamibacteria; order Vicinamibacterales; family UBA2999; genus CADEFD01. The sequence continues at coordinate 199,413 of CAWFCS010000001.1, read as the reverse complement.
GGCTGGCTCGACGGCGCGCTCGGCGTGCTGGCCGGAGTGGAAGCACTGCGCCGCTACCGGGGCACGATGCCGCCCGTGACGCTCGCCGTCGTGGATTTCGCCGACGAGGAAGGCGCGCGCTTCTCGCGCAGCCTGCTCGGGTCGTCGGGTGCGAGCGGCAGCCTCGTGCCCGACACGGTGCGCAATCTGGTGGATCGCCAGGGCGTGCGGCTCGCCGACGCACTGGCCGAGAACGGCGTGGACGTGGACCGCATGCCCGAGGCGCGCCGGGCCCTCGACGAGCGCCACCCGCGCGCCTATCTCGAGCTGCACATCGAGCAAGGGCCGGTGCTCGAATCGCTGGGCCGTCCGACCGGCGCGGTCATCGGCACCTACGGCGTGGAGCGGCACGTGCTGCGCTTCGTGGGCCAGGCCGCGCACTCGGGCTCCACGCCGATTGCCATGCGCCGCGACGCGTTCCTGGCGGCGGCCGAAACGGCGCTCGCCTGTCGCGACATCGCCCGTCGCTACTCCACGCCCGCCGTGGGCATGGTGTGCACGGTGGGCACGGTGATGGTGGAGCCAGGCATCGTGACCGCCGTGCCCGGCGTGTGCGAGATCGCGCTCGATCAGCGCGCCCTCGAGCCGGCCGTGCTTGCGGCAGGCCCTCGCCGACGCGCGCGCCGCCGCCGCCCGGGCCGCCGCCGCCAACGGCGTGTCGGTGGCGTGGCGCCACGTGTGGCGCATCGACCCATGCCACTTCGATCCGCGTCTGGTCGAGCTGTGCGCCGAGGCCGTGCAGGAAGCGACCGGCCATGCGCCGCGCTTGCCGTCTGGACCGCTGCACGACGCCGTGGAGATGGGCCGCATCATGCCCGCGGTGATGATGTTCTCCAAATCCATCAACGGCTTGTCGCACTGCAAGGAAGAAGACACGGCCGAGGCCGACCTCGAGGTGACGATCGACGCCTTCCTGCGCCTCGTGGACAAGACGGTGGCCATGGTCGCGAGCGCCCATGCCGAGTCCATCGAGGGATCGTCGCGGCGTCGTCGCTCTGCTCGTGCTGCTCTTTGCCATCACCTATCTCGACCGCGTCTGCATCTCGGTGGCCGGACCGCGCATGCAGGAAGACCTGGGCATCGACCCGATCGGCTGGGGCTGGGTGACCGGCATGTTCACCCTGGCCTACTGCCTGTTCGAGATTCCCACCGGCATGATGGGCGATCGCCTGGGCCCGCGGCGCGTGCTCACGCGCATCGTGGTGTGGTGGTCGGCGTTCACCGCGCTCACGGGCACGATGACCAGCTACTACCCGCTGCTGCTCACCCGCTTCCTGTTCGGCGCGGGCGAAGCCGGCGCGTTTCCGAATGCGTCGGTGGTGGTGGCGCGCTGGTTTCCGGCGCGGCAGCGGGCCACGATGTCCGGCGTGAATCTGATGGCCAGCCAGATCGGCGGCGCCATCGCCCCGCTGCTGGTGCTGCCGATTCAGATGCGCTACGGCTGGCGCATGTCGTTCTACGTGTTCGGCGTGGCCGGGCTCGTGTGGTCGGCGGTCTGGTACGCGTGGTTCCGCGACTCACCCGAGGAGATGCGCGGGTCGGCTGGATCGCGCCGCGGCCGCCATCGACGCAGCGGCTCGAGGCCGCACCCGGTGCCGGTCACGAGCCATGCCTTCCCGTGGCGTCTGGCCGTCGCGCTCCACCACGGTGTGGGCCATGCTCGGCGTGGCGTTCTGCTACATCTACGTCTACAACTTCTTCCAGACGTGGTTCCACACGTTCCTGGTGCGCGGGCCGCGGCTTCAGCGAAGCCACGCTGCTGCTCTCGGCGCTGCCGTTCGTGGTGGCCGCGTGCGCCAACCTCGCCGGCGGCGCCGCCAGCGACGCGCTGGTGCGGCGGCTCGGGGCCAAGCGCGGCCGGCGGCTGATCGGCGCCACCGCGCTCACGCTCGCGGCGGCGTTCACCGTGGCCGCCATGCTCACGCAGCATCAGGTGCTCACCGTGGTGTTCCTGGCGCTCACCTACGGGGCCATCACGTTCCAGCAATCCGGCGTGTTCGGCGTGTGTCTCGACATCGGCGGGCCGCGCGCCGGGGCGATGGTGGGCCTGATGAACACGGTGGCCCAGGTGGGCGGACTCGTGGGCTCGGTGCTCTACGGCTACATCGTCGACCGCTCGGGCAGCTACGACGCGCCGTTCATCCCCATGGCGGTGCTGCTGCTCATCGGCGCCGTGCTGTGGGTGAAGGTCGACGCGTCGCAGGTGCTCGGCGACGAACCGCGCCTGGCGCGGTGACCGTTCACTACGGCATCAGCCTGGCCCACTGGGCCGAGTCGGTGTACTGCTGGAACGACACGATCTTGCCGTCGCGGAAGCGGTAGACGTGGCAGAACTGGGCGTCCATCCGCGCGCCACTGCTCTTCATCGTGCCGCCGTAGCGGCCCAGCACCACCACGTCGTCGCCGCCGTCGATGAACGTGGCCGGCACCGCCGTGAAGCCGTCGATGGCCGCCAGCAGCGGTCCGAAGACGCCCTCGGCGATGGCCTGAGCACCGACGTAGGGATTGCCGTCGGCGAGCGGGTAGCCTTCGGCTTCGTTCCAGGTCACGGCGGCATCCATGGCCCCGAACAACACGGAGGGATCGTTGCGGCCGAACGCCGCATAGGCGGCCTTGATGGTCTCGACTGGCGTCATGGAACCCGTCTCCCGCAAATGCGCGCCGGATGATCGGCGAGCGGCGGATGGTAGCACGGGGATGCGGAACGGCGCCCTCACGCCGCCGGCGTGCGCGCGCCGCTGAACCTGCCGCGGCTCGCTTCCGTCCAAGGGTGTAGAACGTCTACAGCCAAGCGGACGACCCGGTCCGCAGGGGAGTGCGGCACATGAAGCGGCGATACAAGGTACTCGGCGGCCTCCTCGTCTTCGTCGCCGCCACGGTGGCGGGACTCGCCGCCTACGTCAGTCACGAGGGCGAGTGCCGCGTGCCGGAGCCGCTTCCCGCTGGCGCTGCGACCATGAAGGCGATCGTGTATCGCTGCTACGGCGGTCCGGAGCGGGCCGTGCTCGAGGACGTGGCCAAACCCGTGCCCGCGGCCAATGGCGTGCTGGTCAAGGTGCACGCCGCCGGCGTGAATCCCCTCGACTGGCACGAACTGCGCGGCCTGCCCTACGTGATGCGCCTGTCGGCCGGCGTCGGCGCGCCCAACGACATCCGTCTCGGCGTGGACTTCGCCGGCACGGTGGAAGCCGTCGGCAAGGACGTGACGCGGTTCAAGCCGGGCGACGAGGTGTTTGGCGGCGTCGCCGGGGCCTTTGCGGAGTACGTGGCCTTGGCCGAGAGCCGGGCGCTGGCGCGGAAGCCCGCGACCGTGTCGTTCGAGCAGGCGGCGGCGGTGCCGATTGCCGCGATCACCGCGCTGCAGGCGCTGCGCGACAAGGGCGCCCTGCAACCCGGGCAGAAGGTGCTCATCAACGGCGCGTCAGGCGGCGTCGGCACCTTTGCCGTGCAGATCGCCAAGGCGATGGGCGCCGAGGTTACCGGCGTGTGCAGCACCCGCAACGTGGCGATGGTGCACGGCGCTCGGCGCCGACCACGTCGTGGACTACACCAAGGACAACTTCACGCAGGGCCCGCAGCATCTACGACGTGATCATCGACACCGTCGGGAACCACGCCCTGTCGGACCTGCGCCGCGTGATGACTCCGAAGGGGCGGATGGTCGCTGGTCGGTGGGCCCAGCGACGGCCAATGGATAGGGCCGCTGGCGGGGGCCATCGGCGCCACCCTCTACTCGCCCTTCGTCAGCCAGGACTTCGTCTTCTTCATCTCCGACATGAACCAGAAGGACTTGGACGTGCTGCGCGACCTGATGCAGATCGGGCAAGCTGACGACGGCCATCGACCGGCGCTACCCGCTCGGCGAGACGGCCGCGGCCATCGGCTATGTGGAAGAGGGTCATACCCGCGGTAAAGTCGTGATCGACGTTTCCCCTGTCAGGTAGGCATGGCCGACTCTCTGAAGACGTTCTTCTCCCCGGCGCTCGTGCGTCGGCTCGCGGCGGAGATTGCGCGCGCGCATCCAGCCTTCCCCGTCGAAGCGTTCGTCGAACAGGCCACCCGCGGCCTCAGCCGGCTGGAGCTGCTCGACCGCGGCCGGCACATCACCCGCGCGCTCGCGGCGCATCTGCCCAAGCCCTACCCGAAGGCCGTCGCCGTGTTGCTGCGGTCGCTGGGGCCGGAGCATGCGTCGGACGAGCTGCTGGGTCTGGGCATGGCGCCGTTCTTCTACTTGCCGCACACCATGTTCGTGGCCGAACACGGGCTGGACCACTTCGACGTGTCGATGCACGCGCAGTACGAACTCACCAAGCGCTTCAGCGCCGAAGCCAGCATCCGTCCCTACATCGCGCGCTTTCCCGATCAGACCTTCGCGACGCTCGCGACCTGGGCGGCCGACGCCAACCCGCATGTGCGCCGCCTCGTGTCGGAAGGCACGCGGCTGCGCCTGCCGTGGGCGCCGCGCGTGCCGTGGCTCGACGCCCATCCAGAACGGGTGCTCGCCCTGCTCGAGCGGCTGAAAGACGATCCGGCGTCGCTCGTGCGACGCAGCGTGGCCAACAACTTGAACGACCTGAGCAAGGCGCATCCGGCGCTGCTCATGCGCACGTGCGAGGCGTGGCTGACCGACGCGTCGGCGGAACGGCGCGCGCTCGTGGAGCATGCCCTGCGCGGCGCCGTGAAACGGGGCTCGCCCGAGGCGCTTCGTCTGCTCGGTTTCGGACGGAAGGCGGCCGTGTCGGTGGAGGGCGTCGCCATCGCGCCGGCGCGCGTGCCCATCGGCGCACGCGTCAGCATCGCGTTTACACTGCGTAGTCGATCGCGCATCACGCAGGATCTGCTCGTGGATCTGGCGGTGCACTTCGTGAAGGCCAACGGCCGGAGCGCGCCGAAGGTGTTCAAGTTGAAGCGCGTCACCCTGCCTGCCGGAGGGCGCGAACGATTCACGACGGGCGTGTCGCTGGCCGTGCACACGACGCGTAAGCCGTATCCTGGCCGCCACGAGGTGGAGGTGGTCGTGAACGGGCAGGCCACCCCCCTCGGCGTCTTCGTGGTGACACGGAACAAGCCGTAGACAGCCTACGTCTCAGGCTGTAGAACGTCTACAGCCATGGCCAAGACCCCCGACGATACCCGCCTCGAACTGCTCCAGGGCACCCTCGACATGCTGATCCTGCGCACCCTGCAGTGGGGCTCGCAGCACGGGCACGGCATCGCGCACGCCATTCGCCAGCAGTCCGACGACCTGCTCAAGGTCGAAACCGGCTCGCTCTACCCGGCCCTGCATCGCCTCGAGAAGCGCGGCTGGCTGAAAGCGAAGTGGGCGCTCAGCGAGGCCAATCAGCGCGCGAAGTACTACGAGCTCACCGCGGCCGGCAAGACGCAGCTGGCGCGTGAGCAGGATCGCTGGTCGCAGCTCGTGACCGCGATTGGCCGCATCATGGCCCCGGCAACGGGCAAGGAGTAGCGCATGCGACCCGACGAGCGCGACATCGACGACGAACTGCGCGGCCATCTGGCCCTGGCCATCAAGGAGCGCATCGACCGCGGCGAAGGCCCCGCCGCCGCGCGCCGGGCCGCCCTCGACGACCTTGGCTACCTGCCGGCGGTGCGCGATACGGTGCGCGTGGTCTGGTACAGCCGGTGGTTCGAAGCCAGCGCCGACTTCGTCCGCGACCTGCGCGTGGGCCTGCGCGCGCTCACGGCGGCCAAGGGCCTGTCGCTGGCGGTCATCGTCACGCTTGGCGCTGGGCATCGGCGCCAACGCCGCCATCTTCAGCGTGGTACGCGGGGTGTTGCTGGCGCCGCTCGTGAATCGCGACGAAGACCGCCTGCTCTACATCCGCCAGGGCGCGTCGGGATCCGACGCCGAGAACCTGACGTTCTCCGTGCCCGAGATCGACGACCTGCAGGCGCGCGTCACCTCGATTGGCGCCTTCGGCGACTTCTCCACCGTGGACTTCACGATGATCGGCTTCGGCGAGCCGCGCGTGGTGCACGCCGGGGTGGTCAGCGGCACGTTCTTCGAGGTGATGGGCCTGCGCCCCGTGCTGGGCCGCCTGCTCACGCCCGCCGACGACGGCCCGGGTGCGGCCGGCGCTGTCGTGCTCACGCATCGCTTCTGGACCACGGCGCTCGCGAGCGATCCGGCCGTGCTCGGCAAGACCGTGCGGCTCGACACGCGCACGGCCACGGTGATCGGCGTGCTCGAGCCGTCGGTGCCGTATCCCGTGGATACCGAGATTATCGCCAACATCGTGACCAGCCCCCACCATCTCGACGCGCTGATGGTGACCGGACGCACGCATCGCATGACCGAGTTGTTCGGACGGCTCGCGCCGGGCGCCACGCTCGCAGCGGCGCGCGCCGAGCTCACGGCCGCACATGCGGCGCTCAAGGCCGAACATCCCGAAGACTACGCCGGCCGCCCCAACGTGGGCCTGACGGTGCGCACGCTGCGCGACCAGATCGCCACGCCGGCGCGCACGATCCTGTTGCTGCTGCTCGCCACGGCGGGCGTGGTCTTCATCGTGGCCTGTTCGAACGTGGCCAACCTGATTCTGGCGCGATCGGTGCGCCGCGAAGGCGAGTTGGCCGTGCGTGCCGCCCTGGGCGCAAGCGCTGGCGCGCTGCGTCGCACGCTGCTGGCCGAAAGTCTGGTGCTGTGTGGCGCAGGCGCGGTGCTCGGCGTGCTGCTGGCTGGCCCGCTCGTGACGGCCGTGGCCCGCTTCGCCGCGCGGTTCTCGGTGCGCGCGCTCGACGTCACGATGGACGCGAGCCTGCTCTGGGTGGGCGCAGGGCTGGCCATGGCGGCCGCGGTGTTGCTGGCGTGGATTCCGCGCCTGCCGGCGTCCGACACGTCGGCCGGCGCGAGCCTGGCCACGGGCGGCCTGCGCATCACGCCGGGCACCAACCGGCGGCTCAGGCTCTTCGCCACCGCGCAGGTGGCGTTCTCGTTCGTGCTGCTCGTGGGCGCGGGGATGTTGCTGGCGGCGTTGCTGGCCCTGCAGACCACCAGCTCGGTCGCCAACGTGGCGCAGGTGCTGGCGATCGACGTGCCGCTCCCGATCCAGTCGGCCGGCCCCAAGACCGTGGCCTTCGTGGACGAGGCCGTACGGCGCACTCTCGGCGCTACCGGGCGTCACTCGCGTGGCGGCCGGCAACGTGGTGCCCTGGCGCGACCTGGGCAAGTTCGGTCCGTTCTCGTTCGCCGCCGAGGGCTACACCCCGGCCAACGGCGACGACCCGCCGATGGCGCGGCTGCGCAACGTCACGCCGGGCTTCTTCGCCACGCTCGGCGTGCCCATCCTGGCCGGCCGCGATTTCACCGACGACGACCGCGGCCGCGGCGAGTTGGTCGTGATCGTCAGCCAGACCATTGCCACGCGGCTCTTCCCGAACGGCGAGGCCCTGAACCGTCAGATCTGGTGGACCGACCCGGTCTTTGGCTCTGCGAAGCGGCGGATCGTGGGCGTGGCGGCCGACCTGAACGACGAGAGCGTGTTGCCGCTGCCCGCCTGGGTGGTCTATCACCCGCTCAAGCAGATTCCCTACGCCGGCCGCCTGTTCGTGCAGGCGGCGGGCGGCGATCCCTATGCCCTGATGCCGGCCATCACGCGCGTGCTGCACGAGATCGCGCCGGAGCAGCCGGTGGAGCGCGCCGCGACGCTCGCCGACGTGCGTGCTGGCCTGCTCACCCCCGACCGCGTCAACGCGTTCGTCGTCGCGGGCTTCGCGCTCGTGGCCCTGGCCATCGCGATCGTGGGTGTGGCCGGCGTGCTGGCCTTCTCGGTGAGCGCCCGCACGCGCGAGTTCGGGGTGCGCCTGGCCATCGGCTCCACGCCGCGCGACCTGCTCAGGGGCGTGTTGCGCGAAGGCGCGGCCATCGTCGCCGTCGGCATCGTGGCCGGCGTGGGGCTGGGCTACGCGCTGGCCGCCGTGGCGGCAAGCTACGTGGACGGCCTGCGCCTGCCAGGCCTGTGGCCCGTGTTGGGCGCAGCCGCAGGTACTCGCGGTGGCCGCGGTGGCGGCGGCGCTGCTGCCGGCACGGCGCGCCTCACGCGTGGATGTGCTGCAGGCGCTGCGCACGGAATGACGGCATGGCGACTATCCCCCGAGGGGGAGCGAGCGCGACGCGGCGTTGATTCAAGGCGCAGAACGCCGTATCGTGGCGACGTGATGTCCGCCATCCTGCCGCCCCTCCGCCGTTCCGCCTCCCTCCTGCTCGCGGGCGTGATCGCATCGGCGCTGGCCGCTCCAGCGGCCCGCGCTCAGGCGCCCGCCGCCAGCCGCATCTTCCGCACCTCACAGCACGACTTCCGGCTGGAACTCGTGGCCGAGCTCATCCACCCGCACTCGATGGCGTTCACGCCCGAGGGCGACATGCTCATCACCGAGCGCCCGGGCCGGCTGCGTATCGTGCGCCAGGGCAAGCTCCTCGACGCGCCCGTGGCGGGCCTGCCCGACATCCTGTATCTGGGCCACGGCGCCACCGCGCAAGACGGCCGCGAGCAGGCGGGCCTGCGCGACGTGGTGTTGCATCCCGGCTTCGCCACCAACCGGCTGCTGTATCTGAGCTACGTCAAGCCGGGACCGAACGGCTACGGCAACCTGGCCCTGGCGCGCGGACGGTTCGAGAACGATCGCCTGTCGAACGTGCAGGACATCTTCGTGGCGCAGGCCGCGGGCAACGGCACCAACCGCAGCTCGATGTGGGGCGGGCGCATCGCCTTCGACAAGGCCGGCTACCTCTTCCTCACGCTCGGCGATCGCCAGTGGCCCGCCGTGGCCGATCTGCATCGCCACCCTGCGCAGGATCTGCTGACCCACAACGGCAAGACCGTGCGCCTGCACGACGACGGCCGCGTGCCCAAGGACAACCCGTTCGTGGGCACGCCGCACGCGCTGCCCGAGATCTGGTCGCTCGGCCACCGCAACGCGCAGGGCATGGCGTTCCATCCCACCACCGGCGATCTGTTCCAGAACGAACACGGCCCGCAAGGCGGCGACGAGTTGAACGTCATCACGCCCGGCATGAACTACGGCTGGCCGGTGATTGGCTACGGCGTGAACTACACGACCGGCCTCGCCATCCACGAAGGCACGCACAAGGACGGCTTCACGCCGCCGGCCCACGTGTGGGTGCCGTCGATTGGCGTGTCGGGCCTGATCTTCTACGGCGGCGACACATTCCCCGGGCTGGAAGGGCGACATGCTCGTGGGCGGCATGAGCGGCCAGCGCCTGGTGCGCATGACGCTCAAGGGGCGCCGCGTGGTGGCCGACGAGATCCTGATTCAGGGCATGGGCCGCATGCGCGACGTGCAGCAGGGACCCGACGGCGCCGTCTACGTGATGATCGACGCCGACGTGCGCGGCGTGGACGGCAAGGCCACGCCGGTCTATCGCCTGGTGCCCGTGCCGCGCGCGCCGGCCACGACGCGCCGCTGATGTCCTTCGACTGCGCGCATCGCGCCCGCCTGGGCGCGCAGGAGTGTCTCACCGGTTGCCCGACGCGGGCGGAGGTGGGCGGTTTCCGCTTCGCGCGGGTCGAACGGGCCGGCGACGCGCCCGCCGCCGAGCCGCAGATCATCGACGTGGCGCTGCTCGACATGCACCACGGCTGGCCGAACCTGGGCCACGAAGCCCTGGTCGACGTGGTGCAGAGCGCGGTGTGCGACATGCGCGACGAGCTGGTGCCGGCGGGCCTCAGCGTGCGCGTGCTCTCGTATGACGTGCGCCGCGGCCACGCGCTGCCCGACCACGCGCACGGCCGGCACGCGATCTACCTGGGCACGGGCGGCCCTGGTCACCTCGATCCGCGGCTGAACGACGGCCGCGACGGCTCGCAGGGCATCATCGAGGATCCGGCGTGGGAAGCGCCGCTCTTCGCGCTCTTCGACGCCATCCGCGCCGATCCGCACGCCTCGCTCATCGCCGTGTGCCACAGCTTCGGCGTGATGTGCCGCTGGCTGGGCGTGGCCGAAGCCGTGCTTGCGTGGCCCGGAGCGCGGCGGCAAGAGCGTGGGCGTGCGCTACAACGACCTGCTGCCGGCAGGACAAGCGCATCCGTGGTTCGGGCACTTCGCCAGCGACCTCAAGGACGGCATGCGTTTCCCCGTGCTCGACAACCGGCTCTACGACCTCGTGGCCACCGGCCGCGCCGCTGCCGACGTGCATGTGCTCGCCGTCGACACCGACGCCGCGGGCGCCCCCACCGATGCCATCACCATGGTGGAAGTAGCAGGCACGGAGGGTGACGGCGTGCCGCGCATCCTTGGCGTCAATCATCATCCCGAGATCGTCAACCGCCAGCGCCAGATCGCGCTGCTCGAGAAGAAGCGCGCGCGCGGCGGCGTGAACGAAACGTGGTTCAACGAGCGCTGGGCGGTGCTCACGGGGCAGGTGGAGGACGAACCGGACGATCGACTGCTGCACCTCACCTCGACCTACACGCTCATGGGTCCGATTCGCGCCGCGCTCCGGCGCGACGTGCGCCTGCGCGCGACCGCGGTCGGCGCCGGGGTGTGATCGGGCCGGCCGATCCTCTCGCGAATGAGGCGTACACTCATTGCAGGCATCACGCGTGCGATGCCAGAAGGATGATTGATGGCTAAGATGAAAGACGTCGCGAAGTCGGTTGCCACCCGTGCCAAGGCGGGCCAGAAGGCTGGACAGAAGGCGGTCACGCAGGCCGTGAAGAGCGCCTCGAAAGCCGCGAAGAGCGTGTCGAAGGCGGTCACCACGGCGCGTGTTGGAGCCTCGAAGCTGGCCTTGAAGGCGAGCCAGAAGCTGGCGCCCACGCCGACCAGGAAGAAGAGCGTGAAGCGGGCCCTCGTGGCCGCCGGCGCGGTGGCCGGCGCCGTGGCCATCGCCGCAGCCTCGGTGAGCGCGGCACGGGCGAAGAAGCGGTAAGCTCTCTCCGCAGATGATGCGGATTCGCGTGGTCCTGGCGGCGGTGACCGCCACCGTTGCCGGGGCAGCGCTCCTCTTCGCTCAGGCACAGCCGGCCGTCGAGCGCGGTGTCACCAGCACCACCATCACTTTCGGGCTGGAGGAACAGGTCAACTCCTTCTCGACCGACGAGGAGAACCTCGGCTTCCGGCTCGCGTTCCAGGAAGCCAACGCCGCCGGCCCGATTCACGGGCGCACGATTGCGTGGAAGGGCTACGCGCGTGGTGGCGGCGACGCGGCCGCCGAAGCCGTGGCCAACGCCACGCGGCTCATCGACGACGACGGCGTGCTCGCCCTGGTCAACTGGGGCGGGCCGCAGTCGATGACGCTGCTGGCGCTCACGGCCAGCCGCCGCGTGCCGTATCTCTTCCCGCACACCGCGCTCGTGTCGTCGGCGGGCCAGCGGCATCTCTTTACGTCGTTCCCGCGCTTCGAAGGCGAAGCGGCGGTGATGTTTCCCTACCTGGCACGCGATCGCAAACTCACGCGCCTCGGCATCGTGCACGACGTGAACGCCTACGGGCAGCTGTTCCTCGAACGGCTCACGTCACTGGCGGGCAGCTCGGGTTACACCGTGGCCGGCGCGCTGCCCATCGACTCGCGCGATCGCGCCGCGCTGGCGCGCTACCACGAGGATCGGCCGCGGAACCGCTACTCGCTCTACGGCTACGTCTATGGCCGCCTGATCGTCGAAGGGCTGCGTCGCGCCGGCCGCGACCTGACCCGCGAGCGTCTGGTCGACGCGCTCGAGTCGATCCGCGAGTGGGACGCCGGCGGCACCATGCCGCCCGTGTCGTTCTCCGCGTCCGACCATCACGCCCAACCGGCCGGTTTCGTCTGCGAGCTCGACGCCGGACGCTTCAAGCCGCTCAGTGGGTGGATCGAGCCCTGAAAGTGCCTGGCGCCGTGGCATGATGACGGTATGGCCAACGACGCCGCTCGCGACGTGCGCACCGCGCAACTGACCCAGAGCCTGAATCAGGTGCTGGCCGATTCCTACGCCCTGCTCTCGCTCACGCATCTGGCCCACTGGAACGTGGAGGGCCCGGGCTTCTTCGCGCTGCACACGGCCTTTCAGACGCAGTACGAGGAGCTCTTCACGGCGGTGGACGAGATCGCCGAGCGCGTGCGGGCGCTCGACGCCTACGCCATCGGCGGACTCGGCACCCTGGCCGCGGCCGCGCAGATGAAGGAGTTCACTTCGCCCCTGTCGCAGGAAGACTACGTGCGCGCGCTCATCGCCGGCAACGAGAAGGTGGTGGCCGACGCCGCCCGCGCCCGCGAGCTGGCCGGCGCCGCCAGCGACGCGGAAAGCCAGGACCTGATGATTGGCCGGATCACGCTGCACCAGAAGACCATCTGGATGCTGAAGAGCTTTCTGAAGGGCTGATCGGCTCGCCGGCCGGGGCCCGAGGGCCTGCGGAAACGGCCGTGGGACGGGCGCGGGGAATTCCCCCGCACACCCCTCGCGCCCACTGATTTCTTACGGAATACGTCGGTATTTCGTCATCCAACTCAGGCATGGGAACTGCAGTGGTCGAGGGCCACACGGTGACCCGCCCGACAAGGAGTTGACGATGACCGGAACGATGCTTCGTCTGGGAGTGACGGCTCTGGCGGCCGTTGGTCTGTTCGCAGTGCCCGCACCCGCGCACGCCGCGGCCCCTGCCGCACCGGTGACGTTCGCCAAAGACGTCGCGCCCATCTTCCAGGCCAAGTGCCAGTCGTGCCACGAGCCCGGATCGATTGCGCCCATGTCGCTCGTGACCTTCCGCGAGGCGCGACCGTGGGCCAAGTCGATCAGGGCGCGCGTGGCCACGCGGCAGATGCCGCCCTGGCACATCGACCGCAGCGTGGGCGTGCAGAAGTTCAAGAACGACATGTCGCTCACCGACGCCGAGATCGCCACGGTCGTCAACTGGGTCGACCAGGGCGCGCCCGAGGGCAACCCGGCCGACTTCACCGCCAAGCCCGTCACCCAGGGCCTCTATTGGCAGGGGCAACGCGACGGCTACGGCCCGCCCGACGTCGTGATCACCGCGCCGATGCAGACCATGCCGGCCGTGCACCAGGACGTGTGGTGGCGCCCGGTGAGCGAGATTCCGATCACCGAGCCGCGCTGGGTGCGGATGGTCGAGATTCGGCCCGCCAATCTCGAGGGCCGCAAGATCCTGCACCACTCGATCGCGTATCACATCCTCAATCCCGACAACGTCGCCGCCGTGAACACCGGCGTAGTGCGGCCCGGGGCGCCGGCCGCCGCGTCGGCCGCCGACCTCGTCAACCGCCGGCCGCAGCTCATGGAATGGGCCATCGGCAAGGGCTACGACCGCTTCATGGACGGCACGGGCAAGCTGATCATGCCGGGCGAGAAGATCTCGTGGGATCAGCACATCCACGCCTCGGGCGAGGCCATCACGAGCGCGTCGGAGATCGGGCTGTGGCTGTATCCCAAAGGCGAGGAACCCACCAAGCGCAGCTACCTGATCGGCTTCACGGGCCTCAAGAACGGCACCGCGGCGCTCGACATCCCGCCCAACTCGATCGCCTACACCGAAGGCTTCACGGTGCTGAAGGAAAACACCATCATCACCAACTTCCAGCCGCACTTCCATCTGCGCGGCAAGGCGATGCAGGTCGAGGCCATCCTGCCCGACGGCCGCACCGAGGTCGTCAGCTACGTGTCCGATTTCAACTTCAACTGGATGACCAACTACATCTACGAGGACGACGCCTCGCCGGTCTTCCCCAAGGGCACCATCATCCACGTGACGGCCTACTACGACAACACGAAGGCCAACAAGAGCAACCCCGATCCCGATCAGTGGGTGGGCTACGGCGACCGCACGGTCGACGAGATGGCGCACGCCTGGATGAACGTCGTGTATCTCTCGGACGCGGAGTATGCCGAGCGCGTCGCCAAGAAGAAGGCCCAATCGACCACCAGCCAGCAGCGGTAGCGCTCTGAGGAACACTGCGATGAGCTCATTTCAGATGCGTCGACTGGCCGCCGCGAGCGCGGTGGCCTCTGGCCCTCACGGGCACCACGTCGTCCCTCCAGGGACAACTGCTGCCGAGCGCACCGAAGAAGGCGTTCGGCGCCAGCGTGTCGCCGGCCTACGACGGGTGGTACGACAACCCCGACGGCACGCGCACGTTTCTCGTGGGCTACTACAGCCGCAACTGGACCGACGAGATCGACGTGCCGATCGGGCCCAACAACCATTTCGAGCCGGGCGATCCGGATCGTGGCCAGCCCACGCACTTCCTGCCCAATCGGAACTTCGGGATGTTCACGGTCACCGTGCCGAAGGGCGCCACCGAGAAGCTGTGGTGGGTGCTCACCGTGAACGGGGTGACCCAGCGTGTGCCTCTCTCGTCGACACCCGACTACAACATCACGCCGCAGACGGCGTCGGAAGAGAGCCCTGGGGGCAAGTACAACAAGCCGGCCGTGTTGCGCTTCTCAGCCAACGGCCCGGGGCTCCAGAACCCGGAGGCGACCGTCGCGAAGGCGATCGCCCGCGTGGCCATGGTGGGCATGCCGATGACGCTCGACCTGTGGGTGGAAGACGACGCGCTGTATTCGAGCGGTTCGAACGCGCCGATCGGCGAACACGAGCAGGTGGTGACGCTCGTGGTGGCCAAGTATCGCGGCCCTGGCAAGGTCACGGTCGCCAAGGACCACCACAAGGTGACCACGCTGAAGGGTGGCAAGCCGGCCGAGCCCTACGCGGGCAAGGCGTCTACCACGGTCACCTTCAGTGAACCCGGCGACTACCTGCTGCACGTGACCGCCAACGACCTGTCGGGTCCAGGCGGTGGTGCCACGGGTTGCTGCTGGACGACCAGCCTGCTCAAGGTGACGGTGTCGGGGGCCACACCGCCACCCACCGGCCGGCCGTAGGCCGAGCCGGCGTCGCCGCTACGCCGCGTTCACCGCTGTCACGGCCAGGTGCGTGAGCGTGTGATTGGCGGCCTTCTCCTGGTCGAGAATCTGCCCGAGCAGCTCGTGCGCCTCGTGATTGCCGAGCGCCTTGGCCCATTCGCGCAAGGTGCCGTAGCGTGCGATCTCGTAGTGCTCGATGGCCTGGCAGCAGCCCAGAATGGCCGCGTGCCGGGCCACCTTGCCAGTGGCCTCGTCGACGACGCCCTCGCATTCCTTGATGAGGCCTTCGATGGCGTCGCATTTCACGCCCGTGGCTTTTTCCCCCACCGATGCGAACACGCGTTCGAGAGTGGTGACGTGCCCCTTGGTTTCGGCCAGGTGCGCCTTGAGCGCAGCCTTCAGATCGGACTGCGTCACGGCCTTGATCACCTTGGGCAGCGCCTTGATCAGCGCGTGCTCGGCGAAATAGACGTCTTGCAGGGTGTGATGGAACGCATCGGCCAGGGTCTTCATGCCTGGCTCCTCGGCGACCGGGACAGCAACTCGCGGGCGCTGACTTCGATCGACTCGGCGGCGGCATCCACGCGCTCTTCGAGATTTTCGATCTCGACCCCGGCGCGCGCGGCCAGCTCACGGTAGCGACGCGCCACGGCGCTCGCGCAACGACGTCAACGACTCGCCCAGCTCTTCGCGCAGCTCGGCGCCCGCCTTGGGCGCCAGCAGCAGCGCCAGACCAGCGCCCACCAGCGCTCCGGTGAGCGCGCCCGCCGCGAAACCGGCGCCGCTGCTCTCTCGTTCGTATCTCGACATGGACATATCCCTCTCCTGTTCGCGCCGCCGGTATGCACCAGTCGGCGACATCGCGGTGTGAGCAAGCTCCGCGCCATCGTCCGCGCCGGCCATGGCACTCCCGGCGAAGACCTTCACTGCCGTCATTGGTAGCGCGCTGCCCAGATGCGGCATGCGGCAATCAGCCGATGGATGTGGGCGATGAGCTCGCCCGGGTCGCACGGCTTGATCACGATCACGTCGAAGCCGGCACGCCGGGCGCGCGCGAGTTGCGCCTCGTGCGAGAACCCGGTGGCGGCAATCAGGGGAATGTGCCGCGTGGCCGGATTCTGCCGCAGCGACGTCGCCACGTCGTAGCCGCTGCGGCCGGGCAGCTCGAGGTCGAGCACCACCAGATCGGGCAGCAGGGCCTCGGCCATGGCCAGCGCCGTCAGGCCGTCGACGGCCGTGACCACGTCGAACCCCGCAGCCTGCAGTGACACGGTCCACACGTCGAGCGTGTCGGGATAGTCGTCGACCACGAGAATCATGCCGCGCTCGGCAGCGTCACTTCGAACACGGCGCCGTGCCCTGGCCCGTCGCTGGCGGCGGACACCGACCCGCCGTGCAACTCGACCAGCGCGCGCACCACGCTCAGGCCCAGGCCGAGACCCACCCGGGTGGCGACCAGGGGTCGTTGACTGAAGGGCTCGAACACGTGCGGCAGGAACGTGGCGTCGATGCCCTCGCCGGAGTCCCGTACGCGCAGCCAGGCCCGCCCGTGGTCGTGCCCCACCTGGATGTGCACCTGACCGGCACCGGCGGTGTGCCGGATGGCGTTGGCCAGGAGGTGCCACACCACCTGTTCGATCTTCACGCGGTCGGCGGTGACCACCACCGGATCCATCGGTGCGTCCACGCGCAGCGCCACACCTTTCGCGGCGGCGGCGGGCGTAGCATTCGCCGCACAGGTTCGCACGAGGTCGCTGAGGTCGACGCGGGCCGGCACGATCGTGACCGCGCCGCGCGCCAGCCGGGCCACGTCGAGCAGGCCCTCGATCAGGGTCTTCTCGGCCAGCAGATTGCGCTCGATCGCAGCCAGGGCGTGCCACTGCGGCAGGTCGTCACGCGCGTGCAGCTTGAGCACGTGCAGCCAGCCCGCAATGGCGTTGAGCGGCGTGCGAAGTTCGTGCGACGCCGTGGCCAGGAATTCGGTGGTGAGTTGCGCGTGGGCCGCCGCCGTCTCGGACACGTCCAGGGCCACGCCCACCCACGCGCACGACCCCCCGTCATCGGGCTCGAGCGGCTCCGCGCGCACCCGGTACCAATGGTCACGGCCATCGGTCCCGGTCAGCCGCACCTCGGTGTCGAGTCGCGCATGATCGGCCTCTGCCCGCGTCCAGCTCGCGACGAACGAGGGCCGGTCGTCGGGGTGGATCACATCGGTCCAGTGCCACCCAGGCGGGCGGCTGCGCCACGCCGGTGAGGACGAAGAAGCCGGCGCTGAGCCGAGCCGGAGCCCGCGGACCGGCCGCACGGAAATAGAACGCCGTGCCCAGGTCAGCGACGAGGCGAAACTCCGATTCGGTCATCGCGGCCCGCCCTGATGGGGATCAGAAGCGGAAGGTCACACCCAGGGTGCCGCGCCAGAAGTTGAAGCTGGCCGAAGTCGATGTCGAGATCGTCGCCGCCGTCGGAATCCTGCACCGAGCGGAAGTAGCGGATGTCGCCGCGAATGCCCACCTTGGGCGCCCACCTGCGCCAGCACACCGCCGCCGATGTTCACGCCGAAGCTGCTGTCATCGAGGTCGAAGAAGTTGCCCACGCTGGTGGCCTTGTAGCGGATGATGCCGACCCCGCCCGAGGCGTAGGGCCGGAGCGGCGCGCCCGTCGGGCGCCGCCACCATCAGATTGGCCATCAGCGTGGAGACATTGCTGTCGTCGATCAGGCCCGAGTCGGACTCGAAGAAGTTGGGCGTGAGCGCCGCATCGACTTCGATGCCGAAGATGCCGCCGCCGAGGAACGCCGCGCTCAGGCCGTAGTTGACCTGCTGTTTCTCCGCGTCGCCGCCGAACGTCACACCCAGGTAAGGCGTCAGCAGCCAGTCGGCGTGGGCGGCCCGGGGAGTGGCCGCATCGAGGACAAGGGCGAGCGCAGCCGTCGTAAGTATTCGCATGGTCATGGTCGAAGGTCTCCTGAAAGTGCCGAATGGGGGGCGCCAACGCAACGCGCCGAACGGCCCCCGGAACGGGCCGACGGTCAACTGACCGGGTTGCGCCCTTGAATGACGCGAATGAGCATCACGGCCACGGCGAGCACCAGCAGCAGGTGGATGAAGCCACCGAGCGTGTAGGAGCTGACCATTCCGAGCAGCCACAGCACGACGAGAACGATGAGCAGGGTGTTCAACATGATGGGCGGTCTCCAGTCTTGAGAAGCGTTGGTCACAGAGGCGATCAGAACGGATGGTTGACGCGGGCCGGTCCGCGCGGCCCGGCGGCGGTTTTTCCACCACGCCACGCCGCGCAGCAGCCCCATGGCGGCGGCGGTGCGCGGGGTCGTCACGACCGCGGCCGCGGTGTTCAGCCAGGCCGCGGCGTTGTGCGCCGATTGCCGCGCGTCGTCGACGGCCGACGTCACGACGTGTGCGCCGTGCGCCACCGTGTCAGCGGCGCGGTTGACGGTGACCGACAACGCATCGGCCATGGCGCGCAGTTCCACGATCTGCCCGGTGAGCGCAACCGTGGTGCGCCGGTAGGCCAGATAGGCGGCAACGGCGCCGCCGATCAGCAACACGGTTTGCAGCGCGATGCCGACGGCGATGATGTTCAGTGCCCGTTCCATGGTCGAGAGATCGGTCATGTGCGTGCTACCCCTGGGAAGTTCGATACCGAATCTGACCCGTGCGCGCCACACCGCCACGTTCGAGAGTGCTCACTCACCCCGACGATGGCGGCGCGCACGGGCTTCAGCTTCAATCGGCATGCCAAGGCGGCGTCATGGCTCGTGTTAGGCTCGGTGCACTGTGGAGACCGAACTGGCGCGTGTCTTGAATGTATTGGCCCACGAGATTCGAACGCCGTTGGCTGTCTCGCAGGGATACCTCAAGCTC
Source organism: uncultured Acidobacteriota bacterium (assembly GCA_963814395.1). Taxonomy (GTDB): domain Bacteria; phylum Acidobacteriota; class Vicinamibacteria; order Vicinamibacterales; family UBA2999; genus CADEFD01. The sequence continues at coordinate 180,653 of CAWFCS010000001.1, read as the reverse complement.
ATGGCCGAGGGCCGGCTCACCAGCACCACCGAACAGGCTGCCGCGATCGAGCGCACACGTGACGCGCTCGGCCGCATCGCCGCGCTCTGCAACGACATGGGGCGGCTCGGCGCCACGACCGAAGGGGTCGCGCCCAGTCTGCTGGCACGGGTCAGCGCCGCGACCGTGTTCGACGCCGTGCACGAGGCGCTGTCGCGTCATGCGCCCGTCCGCAGCGGCCCTCCGCTGGCAGCACATCTGATCGCCACCGATGGCACGCATGATCTGGCCACCGCCGTGGCGGCATTCGGCACGATGGCCTGCGCCGACGCCGGGCCCGACGACAAGGTGATGGCCATGACCGAGACCCTCGGCTCGACGATGACGCTGAGCGTCGGCGGCGCCCAGGCGGTGGCGGCATTGCCGCCGCACCCCGACGCCCCCGACGCGGCCACCCCGATGCTCGTGCGCGGCGGCTTCGGGCTGTCACTGTTCTGGGCGGCCGCGGTGCTCGAGCGGCACGGCGTGCGCACCTGGCAGCACCGCGAGCCGGGCGCGGCCGTGGGCCTGCTCTTTCCGGTGGTGAGCGCATGAGCAAGGCACGGCTGGCGGTCGTCGACGACGACGCGGCGTTTGCCGAATACCTGCAGGTCTGGCTGCGGTCGCGCGGCTACGAGGCCACCGCCTATCCCAGCGGCGACGCCCTGCTGACCGGACTCCGCGACGGCGACCAGCCCGACGTGATCCTGCTCGACGTGGCGATGCCGCACATGGACGGCCTGCAGACGTTGCGCGCGATCCGCCTGGCGCATCCCTCGTCACACGTGCTGATGCTCTCGGCCGGACGCACCCCCGCCACCATCGTCGAAGCCGTGCGCCTGGGTGCCGCCGACTACGTGGTCAAGCCCGGCGACGCCGACGGCGTGGGGGAGGTGGCGCTCGAAGCGGCCATTCGCAACGCGCTCGAGCGGCTCGCCCTCACGACCGAGGTGACGCGCCTGCGCACGCAGGCGGAAACCGATCCCGATGGCCTGCAGGTGTGCTGGAGTTCCGGCAAGGCCATGCAGGGCGTGATGAACATGGTCGACCGGGTGGCCGACAGCGACGTCAGCGTGTTGCTGCGCGGCGAGAGCGGCGTCGGCAAGGAAGTGATCGCCCGCGAGATTCACCGGCGATCGCCGCGGCGCGCCCAGCCGTTCGTCAAGGTCAACTGCGCGGCGCTGCCCGCCGAGCTGCTCGAAAGTGAACTCTTCGGCCACGAGCGCGGCGCGTTCACGGGCGCCGCCAACACGCGCGTGGGCAAGTTCGAGTTCGCGCAGAACGGCACGATCATGCTCGATGAGATCGGCGAGATGCCGCTGGCGCTGCAGGCCAAGATTCTGCATGTGCTGCAGGATCGCGAGTTCACCAAGGTGGGCAGCAACCGCACGGTCGAAGTCGATGCGCGCGTGATCGCCGCCACCAATCGCGATCTCGAGACGATGATGGGCCAGGGCACGTTCCGCGAAGACCTCTACTACCGGCTGCAGGTCATCGAAGTGCGCATTCCGAGCCTGCGTGAACGCCGCGAAGAGGTGCAGTCGCTCATCGACTACTTCCTCATGAAGTACGCCGCCACCTATCGGCGGCCGGCCGTGCGGCCGTCGCTCGTGCTGCAGGACGCGCTGCTCGCCTACGACTGGCCGGGCAACATCCGCGAACTCGAGAACATGATGAAGCGGCTGGTGGTGCTGCAGGACGAGGCGCACGTGCTGGCCGAACTCGGCCGCGCCCGCGCTCCGCGCGCGACCGGCGATGAGCGCAGCGCGCCGGCCGCGCCCGTCTCGGCGCGCCGCCGCCGATGCCGCGTGGCGGTGCCCGAGGCGCCCGCGCTGCTCGTCGCGGATCCCGCACCGGCCGCACCCGTGGAGCTACCCGACGCCGTCAACCTGCAGGAGCTGGCCCGTCACGCCGCCATGGGCGCCGAGAAGGAAGCGATTCAGGCGGCGCTCGAACGCTTCCGCTGGAACCGGCGCAAGACCGCCGCATTCCTGCAGGTGAGCTACAAGACCCTGCTCAACAAGATGAAGGAAAGCGGCATCACCGAGCTGCGCGCCGACTGAGCGGGCCGCGTTCCACCTGGAACGGCCCTTGCTCTTGCCTCCATGCACGGCCTGCCACGACGGCGGGCGGCAGAGGAGGTCTCAATGCGGTGGTTGCTACCCGTCGGCGTGTTCATGGTCGTGGCTGGTCTCGGCGGGTCGGCCGCAGCCTGCTTCCAATCGTCCCGCAACGTCATCGAGCAGTCGGGAGGCCCGTCGCAGGGCCCCGATGGCGGCGTGCCCGCGGATCGCGCGGATGGCGCGTCGGTGGCGCCCGTGGTCATCGCCCCCCTCGCCGGCCTGACGCTGGCGTTGGGCGTCGGCTGCATCGTCGTGGGCATGGGCCGCTGGAAGCGGCCCGTGGCGTCGCACACCCGCCCGGCCAATCCGTGGAGTCCGCAGCCTGACAAGCCGGGCGATCCGCCAACCGGTCTCGTGTAGCCCGGCACCGGCGGAACAGCAGTTGCAAGAGTGCGTGTGGCCGGCACGAATCCGGCCCGAGGAGGATGGCATGAAGGCGTTGGGAATGGTGTTGATTGTGTGCGGCGTGTTGGCGCTGGCCTATGGCGGGTTCTCGTGGACGCGCAAGGACAAGATCGTGGATGTCGGCCCGATCGAGATCTCCGCCGACAAGCGGGAGTCGGTGGCGCTGCCGCCGATTGCCGGCGGGTTGATGCTCGTCGGCGGCCTCGCGTTGCTCCTGAAGAAATAGCGGCGGCTCACCCCGCCGCCATCGCGCGGGGTGGACGCTCGTCGCTGTCGTAGCGGCGCGGCAGCACGATGCGGAACGTGGTGCCCGCGCCCGGCAGCGACTCGAGTTCCACACTGGCGTCGAGCAGTTCGCACAGGCGCTTCACGATCGACAGGCCGATGCCCTCGCCGCGCTCCTCGTCGACCGCTAGCCCCGCGGCGCGCACCGGCGGTGCCGGCTCGGCCGGCGCCGGGCCAGAGGCGCCGTGCGGCGCGTGCGCATCCACTTCGCGTGACTCCACGGTGGCGTCCTTCAGCACCTCCGCCATGGGCGCGCTGGCGCCCCCGTCGAACCCGGGGCCGGTGTCCTGCACGCACACCATCCAGCGGCCCACGTCGTTGTCGCGGCTATCGCCCCAGCTCACCGTCACGCCGCCCGCGCGCGTGTACTTCACGCCGTTCATCACCAGGTTCTGCACGATGCGCCGCACCTTTGGCCCGTCGCCGTGCACGCGCAGCGCGAGCGGCCCTTCGGTGCGCAGATACAGACCGCGCTCGGTGGCCAGCGGCCGCAACTGCTCGACGAGGTCGGCGAGCAGCACGGCCGCGTCCATGGCCTGGACGTCGCGGGCCTCCTGACCGGCCTGCAAGCGCGACAGGTCCATCACCTCGTCGAGCAGGCCGTGCAGCGACGACACGCTGCGCTGCAGCAGGCGCAGGAGACCGTCGCGCATGGGCTCGGGGATCTCCTCGCGCGCCAGGCCCGCCGTGGCATTGCGCACCACGCCGACGTTGCCGCGCAGGTCGTGGGCGGCCTGCCGGAAGAGCTCCACGCGGCTCGCCTCGAGCTCGCGCACCTCCGCCAGATGCCGCTCCATCTCGCGCACGTGGCCCGCGGCTTCGTCCTGCTGAATCTGGAAGTACTGTGTGGCGCTCTCACTCACGCCTTGTCCGCACAGCTCCGCAAGCGCCCGAAACGCCGCCGGCTGCACCGCCGGGTCGAGGCCGGCCTGGGCCAGGAAGTAGCCCGTGAGCTCGTCGGTGAGGCACACCTGCAGATGCCCCCACTCGCGCGTCACCTCGCGCAGGTGGTAGCCCTGCTGCCAGCGCTGCAGGCCGTGGCTGGCGGCATCGTCGTGACGCCGGGCACCCGAGGCGGCGCTTTCACTGCGCGGCCAGGCTTTGAGGCGCTGTTCGAAGGCATCGAGCAGGCCAGGGATATGGTCGTTGAACTGACTGCGCGGCAGCGAGGACGCGGTCGTGAGCGTGGGATCAGCTCGCACGGCCGCGCGCCACGCCTGCAGGACGGCGTCGCGCCGGGCGGCAAGGTGCAGGGCCAGGGCCAGCAACTGCCGGGAGGCGGCGTCCTGGGAGTGCATGTCGGGTGTCAGTCGAGCGGAACTCACGTCTCCCGAGCCTATCAGGCGCCGGCTCACGCGGAGAACCGCTGGTTCAGCACGCGCAGCAGCTCTTCGGGATCGATGGGCTTCACCAGATGCCGGTCGAAGCCAGCCTCCTGCGTGCGCTGCCGGTCCGATTGTTGTCCCCAGCCGGTGAGGGCGACGATGAAGGGCGGCGTGGCCCAGGCCTGCGACCGGATGTGGCGGCACACGTCGTAGCCGCTCAGATCCGGCAGGCTCAGGTCGAGCAGAATCACCTCGGGACGCAGATCGTCGGCGCGCTCACACGCCTCTTGACCGTCGTGCGCCACGTGCGAGACGTGACCGTGAGCCTGTAACAACATGGCCAGCGCGCTGGCGCTGTGAGGCTCGTCGTCGACAATCAGGATGAGCATCTCCTGGGCAGCATAGCAGCCTCAGGCGCTCAGCATGTCGGCGAGTCCTTCGAATCCGGCCACGCGATCCGCAATCACCTTCACCGCCATCAGAATCGGCACGGCCAGCAACATGCCGGCCGCGCCCCATACGCCGCTCCAGAAGGCGATGGCCACGAACAGCACCACCATGTTGAGCGAGCCGGCACGGCTGAGCAGGTGCGGCGTCACGATGTTGCCCTCGATCGACGTGATGGCGAGCGTGACGCCGGCGATGAGCGCCGCGCTGGTCAGGCTGCCGAACTGCAGGAAGGCCACCGCGGCGAGCACGCAGGTGACGATGAAGGGCCCGAAGAAGGGCACCAGGTTCATGACGCCGGCAAACACGCCCCACACCGCTGGCTGCGCCACGCCGAGCCCCCACAGCGCGAGCCCCGTCACGAGCGCCACGCCGGCCGACGTCACAGCCTGCACCCAGATGAAGCGCTCGATCTGCGCGGCCACGTCGTTGAGGATGCCGACCGTGACGCGCTGTTCGCCGAGCGAGTCCATGCGCCGCACGAGCTTGCGCTTGAACGCGTCGTCTTCGATGAGCAGGAAGACCGTGAGGAACAGCACGCCGACCAACTGTCCAGCCCGTGCCACCATGCCGATGCCGCTCGACCACAAGAGGTCGGAGACGCGCCACGGATCGGTCATCTCGACCATCACCGTGCCGCGGTTGGCGACCGTCGGCGCGCTTTCGGCGGCAGCCTTGTCGATAGCGTCGGCGGCAGCCTGCACCTTCTGCAGGGCGGTGGGCTCCCCCGCTCGGGCGCGGCTGCGGCGCAGGGTCGTGCGGAGCTGTTGCACCCCGGCCGGAATCTGCGTGACGACCGTCTCCACCTGCGGCCACAGGGCCGCGGCGCCCGTGCCCATGGCGCCCACCAGCGCGCACACCACGGTGACGGCGCCGAGCACGCGCGGCACGTGCCAGCGCTGCAGCCGGTCGACGAGGGGATCGAGCGCGTAGAACAGGAACACCGACAGCACCATCGGGATCAACACCGGCCGTCCGACGTAGAGCAGGCCGACGATCGCGCAGCCCGCCAGGATGCGCACGGGCAGCACGAGCGCCCGCACGGCTACGCGCCCGCGCCGTCGTGCGCGTCGAGGCGCATCGGTTCCGGCACGAGTCCTGGCGGCGGCTCGGAGGGCACGCCGATCGGCGCCGGATCGCGCGGCGGGTCGATGCTCGGCTCACGATGCACGTCGGGCAGATTCGGATCATCGGGCGGCACGACCGGCGGCTCCAGCGGGGGCGGCCCGCCGGGCACTCGAGGATCGACCGGCGTTGGGATCTGCGTGGCACTGAGATTGCTGTTCATGGGCATAGGGAGGGACATCATGAAATATGGAGTGGCGTGGCTGCTCGGCGTGCCGTTTTCACTGGTCGCACTCTGGTTCGTGCTCAACCAGGTGGGTTGCGGCATGTAGTGGCGCGTGAGCACGGCCCACGACGGTGCCGGCAGGCCATTGGCCTGCCGGCTCTTCGTGTCTCTAATGCACGCTGGTGTTGATGGTCAGGTGGTTCACGACGGTCTTGACGCCCTCGGTGGCCTTGGCCAGTTCGACCGCGCGTGCGCGCCCGGCCTGACTCGCCACGGTGCCTTTCAGCGTCACCACGTTGTCCTTCGTGTCGACGTCGATCTTGCTGTCCTTGAGCAGGTCTTCACCCACGAAGAACCAGTTCAGCTTGGTGGTGATCCACCCGTCGCTGATCTTCTCGCCGGTCTTGCTGAAGCCGCCCTTGATGCGCTCGCCCAGGGTCTTGTCCACATCGGCATCGACGGCAATCGTGCTCTCGACGCGCGTAACGCCGTCGACCTTGGCGATCTTCTCGGCCTCGGCCTTCTGCGCGGCCGTCGCGACGGTGCCCGACAGCATGGCCACGCCGCCGTCGACCTTCACCTTCACGTCGTACTTGCGCACCAGCGTGCTCGTCTCGAGACGGTAGGCCACGCGATCCTTCAGCATCTCGTCGGTCGGCGCCTGCAAGACGACGCTCAGGTCGGCCGCGGTCACGCTGCCAATCACCGCGGGTGACATCGACAGCACCAGGCCCAACGCCAGGGTCTCGCTTAGAATGTTCTTCATTGCATCTCCTCCATGCGCGGCCGCGAACGGTACGGCCGGCGCGGAACACAGGTGCACAACGCAGGCCAGGTGTCGACGGGCGGCAGCCCGGCCCACGTGGCACCTCGCGCCACAAAATCGGCAGGGCGGCACCCACAGTGGCCAGGGGAAGCGCCGGCCCGCCCACACGGATGGGCCGGTGTGCAGCTCGGGGTTCATGCGAGAATGCGCGGCGATGGTCACCGTCATGCCGCTGCGCCTTGCCCTGATCCTTCTCGTGTTGCTGCTGGCGGCGACGTCGCCGCAGGCGGCCGACGACGGCCAACGTGTGCTCACGATCGATCACTTCGTGCGCCTCACCTCGAACGTGCCGGCGATCTCCGGTCAGCTCGCGCACATCTACGTGCGGGAACGGGTCAGCGCGGGCGTGGCCTTGCGCGGGGCCCCTGCCGCCGACAAGGTGGTGCTCTTCGTGCACGGCGCCGGCACGCCCGCCGAAGTGGCCTTCGACGCGCCCATCGGCACGCATAGCTGGATGGCGTATCTGGCGCAGGCCGGCTTCGACGTGTTCTCGATGGACACGACCGGCTACGGCCGCTCCACCAGACCCGCGGCCATGAGCGACCCGTGCAACCTGGCCGAGGCGCAGCAGGCGCAGTTCATCCCCAGCCTGATTCCCGCGCCGTGCAAGCCCACCTATCCGGGCCAGCTTACAAGCCTGGCGTCGGACTGGCACGACATCGACGCGGTGGTGGATCACATCCGGAAGCTGCGCGGCGTGGCGAAAGTGAGCCTCGTGGCGTGGTCGCTCGGCGGTCCGCGCGCGGGCGGCTATGCGGCGCAGCATCCCGACAAGGTGCACCGCATGGTGCTCTTTGCGCCCGCCTACAACCGTACGGCCGCGGCCACCGCACCCGCGCTGCCCAACCCTGGCACGGTCTTCAACACGCAGTCGCGCAGCGAGTTCACCGCCAACTGGGATCGCCAGGTGGGGTGCGCGAATCAATACGAGCCGGCTACGCGCGACGCGGTGTGGGCCGAGATGCTGGCGTCGGATCCGGTGGGCGCCACCTGGGGCACGGGTGTACGCCGCGCGCCCTCTACCACCACGTGGGGCTGGAATGCGGCAGCGATTGGCGGCACGAAGATTCCGACGATGATCATCGCCGGCGTGCTCGACAAGCAGGTGACCCCCGACCGCGTGAAGATCGCCTACGACGACCTGGGCGCCCCCGACAAGGTGTTGGTCGACCTGGCGTGTTCCTCGCACAACGCGATGTGGGAGAAGAACCACCTGCTGATGTACGGCGCGTCGCTCGAGTGGCTCACCAAGGGCGCGGTGGGCGACCAGAAGACCGGCGTGATTCGCCTGGGCTACTGAACGCGCGGCGCCGAGCCTGCGGCAGCGCGCCAGGGCGGATTCCCGGCTGGGCCGTTACAATAGACGTTCCACATGCTGAGAGCAGGAATCGTCGGTCTCCCCAACGTCGGCAAGTCCACGTTGTTCAACGCCGTCACCCGCACCCGCGGCGCCCAGGCCGCCAACTACCCCTTCTGCACCATCGACCCCAACGTGGGCATCGTCACGGTGCCCGATGCGCGCCTGGCCGTGCTGCAGAAGATCGCCAAGACCAACGTGGTCATTCCCGCGGCCGTCGAGTTCGTCGACATCGCCGGTCTGGTGAAGGGCGCGAGCACGGGCGAGGGCCTGGGCAACAAGTTCCTCACGCACATCCGCGAGGTCGACGCGATCGTGCAGGTGGTGCGCTGCTTCGAGGACGACGACGTGCTGCACGTGTCGGGCAGCGTCGATCCGGTGCGCGACATCGAGGTGATCAACACCGAGCTGATGCTCGCCGACCTGGAATCGGTGAGCAAGAAGCGCGAGCGCGTGGCCAAGGAAGCCAAGCGCGGCGACAAGACCGCGATCGCCGAAGAGGCCGTGCTGACCAAGCTCGATCGAGGCGCTCGAAGCCGGGCGTCCGGCCCTCACCGTGGCCCTCGAGCCCGAGGAGCGCGCCGTGGCCAAGGGCTTCTTCCTGCTCAGCGACAAGCCCACCATCTTCGCCTGCAACGTGAAGGACTCGGATCTCGCCACGGCCGACGCCAATCCCCACGTGGTGAAGGTGCGCGACTACGTGAAGACGCACCTGTCGTGCGAGGCCGTGGTGATCAGCGCGCAGATCGAGAGCGAGCTCATCGACCTGTCGCCCGAAGAAGGCGACGAGTTCCTGAAGGAGCTGGGCGTGACCGAAAGCGGCATGGGCTCGCTCATCCGCTCGACCTACCACCTGCTCGGCCTGCAGACCTACTTCACCGCGGGTGAAAAGGAAGTGCGCGCCTGGACCATCCACGTGGGCGATACGGCGCCCAAGGCCGCCGGCGTGATCCACTCGGATTTCGAGCGCGGCTTCATCAAGGCCGAGACCGTGGCCTACGACGATCTCGTGGCCTGCGGCTCGGTGGCCGCGGCCCGCGAGAAGGGCCTCTACCGCATGGAAGGCAAGGAGTACGTCGTGAAAGACGGCGACGTGCTGCTCTTCAAGTTCAACGTGTAGGGTCCCGCGTTGTAGGATGGCGGAGCCGACGGCCGAAGCGGCAGACGGCAGCCAGATTCGACGTGACGGGGAGACAGCGATGGCCAAGACGCAGAAGCAACTCGTGCCCTATCTGACGGTAAGCGACGGGAAGGCCGCGATCGCGTTCTACAAGAAGGGGCTCGGCGCCACAGAGATCATGCGCATGCCCGCCGAAGACAAGAAGCGCTTGATGCACGCCGAAGTCGAGATCAACGGGCATGCGCTCTATCTGTCTGATGATTTTCCGGAGTTCACCGGCGGCAGCACGCCGCAGAAGCATGGCGGAACCGCGGTGAGCATGTTCGTTCAGCTGACGGCGCCCAAGGACGTCGATCGGTGGATGGGACGTGCGGCAAAGGCGGGCGGCACGATCGTCATGCCCGCCGCAGATCAGTTCTGGGGCGACCGGTTTGGCCAACTGGTCGACCCGTTCGGGCACTCCTGGTCGTTTGGTGCGCCGCTCCCGAAGCCCAAGAAGAAGGCGACGCCTGCCAAGAAGCGCAAGGCTCGTTGACGGCCGCGTCGTCGCCTGCCGGCAATGAGACCTTCGTCGGGCTCACCGTCGGCTATGGCGTGGCGCGCGTGAGGCTCAGCGACTGAATCCGCGGCGCCGGCGTGGGCGCGAGCAGCAGCTCACCCTGCAGGCGACCGTGCGCGCAGGTCCACGTGAACTCGCCCGCCAGCGCGCCGGTGGGCGCAATCGGCGCGGCCGTGTCACACGTGCCCACTTGCGCCTTGAGCGCGGTGAGGTCGCCGGCCCAGTGCTGCGCGTCGCGGTCCATCAGGAAGTTCATGGCCAGCACGTCGCCCGCAGCGGTGACCGAGCCCGAGCCGAACATGGTGCGTACCGCCGCGTAGGCGGTGGCGAGGGCCGGAGACACGGTGGCCGGACGCTCCGCCAGGTGGCCCGCGCGCAGCAGCGCCACGGCCGCATCCCACACCGGCGCACGCGGCCCCGCGTAGGTGCGATTGGCCAGCGCGAAGATGCCCACGCCGAAATCCGGCAGCACGAGCACGTGCGAGCCGTAGCCGGGATAGCCGCCGCCGTGGCTCAGCGTGAGGCCGAGCTCGCAATCCGAGGCGGCGTAGAAGCCCATGGCGTAGGTGGCGGCCTCGCGGCACGCCCCGGGTCCGCTCGCGCCTGGACGCATGCGCACCGAGGGGAAGTTCGCCCCCTGGGCCAGCTCGCGCACGCTCGATCGCCGCACCGGACCGGCGTCGGCGCCGTCGCGCGGGGGCCAGGCCTGCAGCAAGAACGCCACCCACTTGGCGTAGTCGTTCGCGCTCGTCTGAATGCCGCCCATGGCGCCGAACGCGCCGTGCGCCATCGTGGGCTCGAGCTTCCAGGCGTTGTCTTCCCAACGGTAGCCGAGGGCTCGACGGTCGGCCGGGGCCGACGTCACGTCGTAGCTCGTGGCCGTCATGCCGAGCGGCGTGAGCAGCGTGCGCTGCACGAAGTCTTTGTAGGGGCCCTGCGACACGTTGCCCACGATGCGGCCGAGCAGCGCGTAGCCGAGGTTCGAGTACTCCATCTGCGTGGCCGGCGGACGCGTGAAGGGCACGCCGTCCGTCAGCAGCCGCGTGAAGTCGGCTTCGGGCAGGGGCGTCTGCCGGTCGCCCCACGGGTCGTCGGTGACGAGCCCGCCGGTGTGCGTGAGCAGCTCGCGCACGCGGATCTTCGGGGAATCCTCGGTCGGGTATTTCCAGCCGCGCAGTTCCGGCACGTAGGTCTCGGCGGGCGAGTCGAGCGACACCTTGCCGTCGTCGCGCAGCTTCAGAATCGACAGTGCGGTGAACGCCTTGGTCATCGAGGCGATGCGAAAGAGCGTGTCGGCCGTGACCGCGCGCTTCGTGTCCACGTCCTGCACACCGGCGCCCTTCACATGCACGAGGCGGCCGTCCTTCACGATGCCCCACACCATGCCGGGGATGTGCGCATCGAGGCGGTAGGCCTCCATCGCGCGATCCACGGCGGCGAGCGTGGCCGCGTCTTGCGCCAGTGACGTCTGCTCCGCCGACGCCGGCGCGACCGCGCCCATGAACGCCGGGATCGCCACGGCCAACGCGATGCGGATGATGTGCGTGCGAGCCCGAACTGCCATGCGCGTCTCCTGAAGAGTGGTGCGCGTGCAGTTTACCGCGTGGCGGTGAAGCGCACAGGGTCGCTGAGCTCGCTACCCCGAGCCCGGTAGACGGCGAACGTGATGTCAGCGTCGCCAATCAGGCCGCTGAAGAGCAGTGCCTCATCGCGATCGCGCGATTCGAGGTGGAACACGAGCAACTGCTTACGAAGTCGGGCGTCTCTGAACGGCACCGCCGCCGCGTCGCCGAGTGCGACCGTGCCAGTCACACGTGGACCGTCCGTGACGAACGTGAAGCGGAACCGGCGTGGATCGCCGTCGGGATTGGTGACGAACCCTTCCCATGCACCGTCGATGGTCGGCCGAGACTCGGGCTGCGCCGTGATGGACGGCCCCTTGACGCCGGCGGCTAGCGCACACGCGAGCAGAACACGACCGAGCATGGTGCCAGTTTAGCCGGTTGGCGCAACGCCAGCAGGGCCCAGGAGGTCCCACCGGTTGCCCTCCAGGTCGAGAAACACCGCGATCGTGCCGTAGGTCTCGGTGCGCGGCGCGGACACGAATGTAACGCCGGCAGCCGTCATGCGCGCGAAGCTCGCCTCGACGTCGTCCACGCGCAGGAACAAGCCGACCCGGCCGGCGAACTGCTGGCCCACCGCCTGCGCTTGGTGCGCGCCATCAGCACGCGCCAGCAGGATGCCGGTCTGGCCCCCAACCGGCCGCACGACCACCCAGCGCTTGGGGCGGCCGTCGTTGGTCAGCGACGGCACGTCTTCGACCAGCTCGAACTGAAGCACGTCGACGAAAAAGCGGATGGCTGGGTCGTAGTCCTGCACGACCAGCGCGACGAGGTGAAGGTGCGCCATGCCGACGCACCCCTCAGCGGTCCAGCACCGGCAGGTACGCGCGCCATGGGCCCACGGCCTCGCGATACTGCTTGGCCATCACCCGCGAGGTCTGCGCCAGGTGACCGAGGTCGTGCACCACCCAGGCCGCCAGCAACTGGCGAAGCGTCACGGGCCCCAGCTCCGGATGCTGGCCTTCGAGCGCGAGTTGCTCGTCGGTGAGGCGCCATTCCTGCAGCGTGGCGAGGTTCTCGGCGCGCAGGGCGGTGAACTCATCGAGCAACTGCGCCAGCGACTTGCCCGCGCTCTCGCGCACCTGGGCGAAGCGGTCGTAGGGCTCGAAGGTGCGGTTGGCGCCTTGCGCCAGGATGATGCGCGCCCGCGGGATCCAGTCGGTACGCTCGCCGTGAATCAAATGCCCAAGGTTGTCGAACGGGCTGAACGTGGCCGGGCCCTCGTTGGCCGCGATCCACTCGTCGGGCAGGTCCGACAGCAGGGCACGAAAGGTGGCCGGCGTGCGTTCGAGCACCGCGATGCTGCTAGTGAGGTCGAAGCTCATGGGGCTCCCTGTGGCAGGCTCAACTTGTGGGCGCGCAGCACCGTGCCGATGTCGCGCGGGCGCGTGGTGACCATCTGGTAGACCCACGCGTAGTGGTCGCCCGACCAGAAGTCCATGATCTGCTTGGTCTTCAGCTCGCCGAAGAGCCGAAGGTCGGCCTGACGTTCGAGGTAACACACGACCAGGTGCAGGTAGGTCGAGTACTCCTCGGCCGCGTTGGCCGCCGTGCCGCCTGGCAAGGGGAACAGCTTCCGCAACTCGCCCATCGCCGCCTCGGTCGCGTCCTTGCGATTCGACAGGTACCAGTGGAACTGCTCGTGCACGAAGGTGGAAAGCAGCAACTCGTCGTCTTTGTCGTGACGGGTGTGCAGGGTGAGCACGGGATGGCTGTGCGGGACGGCGCGCTCATCCACCACGATCGTGCGCGTGAAGAGCCACGCCGACAGGTCGTGGGTGGCCAGCAGGCGCTGCAACTGCGCCTTGGTCTGCGCTTCGGCCGGGCTGTCGTGGGCCAGCGCGATCTCGAGAGCGGTCTGCGCCGCTGCCGGCTGGCTGAAGAGCGTGGCCACAATCAGCGCGTGCGCAAGGTGCATCATGACCGGCCTCGACCGTTACCTGACCAGGATGGGACCGCTACGTGTCCAGAATGGCGGCGACCTGAGCCCTGAGTTCTGGCACACGGTGGCGCACGACATCCCATACCAGTTCGAAGTCCACGCCAAAATAGGCGTGAATGAGCCGGTCACGCATACGCGCCATGGCGCTCCACTCGACCTGTGGATAGCTGGCGCGAAAATCGTCCGGGATCTTCTTGGACGCTTCGCCGACAATCTCCAGGCTGCGTACGAACGCGCGCCGCAGCGTCTCGTCAGCGGCGAACTCAGGGTACGAAAGCCCGGCAGAGCGGGCAATCAAGTAGTCCGCCTCAACCAGGATATGCCGCAGAAAGTCACGCGGCTCGAAGGACATCTTCCGCTTCGTTGAGGATGCGCGGCCCAATGAAGGGCGATAGTGCCTCGGTCGTCACCAGCTCGACACGCCGGCCGAGATGTCGCTCGAGCAGATCGGACAGCGCAACGAAGCGGTCGTACGATTTTTCCCCTGCGGCGAATTGCACGAGCAGATCGACGTCGCTGTTGGGCTGTGGCCGACCGTGCAGAACCGAGCCGAACAGCGCCAGACGACTCACGCCCAGGGCGCGAATCTCAGACGCATAGCTCGAGAGACGCTGCACCGCGTCAGCGTGGTTCAGCACGGGAGACGGCATTGGCTCAGACTACCCGCAATCAACCCCCGACGCCAGATGGTTGGCCGCTACTGCGACCGCGCGTCGAGCCACGACGCCGCCGGGCGGGCGGCCAAGGCCAGCGCCATGCCGACCGTCAGCTCGAGCCCCGCGCGAATCACCTCTGGCCACTGGCGCTCGAACCAGGCGTCGGCAAACGCCTGGCGAGAGGCTTCGGCGTACCACAGGGCCGTGCCGCCGGTCTGCACCAGCGTCGGCAGGGACGACGCGGCCAGCGCCACGCCGATGGCCACGAGCGACACCACCATGAGGTCGAGCCGATCGAGGGCGATGCCAACTGGCGTGGGTAAAATCTCACCCGCTCCCGGAAGGTTCGCCTCCATCGGCACGAAGAACATCGCCAACAGTGTGAAGAGACCCACGATGGTCTGCGCCAGATACGTGACGCCGAGCAGCTTGATGGCAGCGGCGCCGAGGTCGCGAAGCGTCAGCATGCGCACACTCATGGCCCATCGCCGGGCGGTGCGCAACCCGCGCCCCTGCTATCGTAGAGCCGCCATGACCCTACGCGCGTACCTCGTCGCTGCCGCTCTTGCCTGCTCCGCCGCCTGTGGTGGCGCGAGCGCACCCGCGCCCGCCGCCAGCACGGCGCCGGCCGCTGACCTGATCATCGTGAACGGCAAGGTGCACACGATGGACAGCGCCGGTACCATCGCGCAGGCCGTGGCCGTCTCGGGCACCACCATCCTGAAGGTGGGCACCACCGATGAGATCAAGGCGCTGGCTGGTCCCGCCACGCGCGTGATCGACGCGCAGGGCCACACCGTGGCGCCGGGCTTCAACGACTCGCACGTGCACTTCGTGTCGGGCGGCCTGTCGCTCGGCGACGTGGATCTCGCTGGCCTCACGACCCTCGCGCAGGTGCAAGACAAGATTCGCGCCTTCGCCGCCACCAAGCCAGGCGATGGGTGGATCAAGGGCCGAGGCTGGCTCTATGCCCCCTTCACCAACGCCAGCCCCACCACGGCGCAGCTCGATGCCGTAGTGCCGGACCGGCCCGCGGTGATGACCTGCTACGACGGCCACAGCGTGTGGGTGAACGCGAAAGTGCTGGCCCTGGCCGGCATCACGAAGGCCACGAAGGATCCCGTGAACGGCGTGATCGTGCGGGATCCGCGCACGGGCGAGCCCACCGGGCACTTGAAGGAATCGGCGATGGATCTGCTGGCTGGCGTGCTGCCGAAGGTGACCGACGAGGATCGCCGCGCGGCGCTCGAGGCCGCCGTGGCCCATGCCAATCAGTTCGGCGTCACGAGCATTCAGAACGCGGGTGGCTCGGTGGCCGAGATGGCCCTCTACGACGCCGCCCGCAAGGCCGGCGCCCTCACCGTGCGCGCGTATCTGGCCACCTCCGCAGAGGGCGGCATCACCGAGGCCGATGTCGACGCGATGGACGTGGCGTGGAAGCGGTACGGCGACGACCCCACCGTGCGCACCGGCATCGTGAAGATGTATGCCGACGGCGTGATCGAGAGCCAGACCGCGGCCATGCTCGCGCCCTACGTGGGCACGAAGAGCGCCGGCACGCCCAACATGACCGCCGCCGAGATGAATCGCATCGTCGCCATGTTCGACAAACGCGGCTGGCAGATTCAGATTCACGCCATCGGCGATCGGGCGATCCGCATGGCGCTCGATGCCTTCGAGGCCGCCGCCAAGGCCAACCCCGCGCCGGCCCGCGGACGCCGCCATCGCCTGGAACACATCGAGGCGATCGCGCCCGAAGACATCGCCCGCTTCGGCGCCCTCGGCGTGATTGCGTCGCAGCAGCCGATTCACGTGGCGCTCGGCGACACGAACCAGGCGGTGCCCAAGGGCCCGTGGCCGGATCCGATTGGGCCGCGACGCGCGTCGCGGGCGTGGGCATGGAAGAGCATTCAAGCCGCTGGCGGACGGCTCACCTTCGGCAGCGACTGGCCCGTGGCCACGCTCGAAGCCGGCCAGGGCCTGTGGCTGGCGTCCACGCGCATCCGCGCCGAGAAGGCCGCCGACCAGCGGCTCAGCCTGCACGAGGCGCTGGCGGGCTACACGACGTGGCCGGCCTACGCCTCGTTCGACGAGCAGCGCAAGGGCACGCTGGCACCGGGCATGCTGGCCGACCTCGTGGTGCTCGGCAGCGACCTGGCGGCGGCGCCCATCGCGGCGCCCACCGGAGTGACAGTGATGGCGACGATCTTCGACGGCAAGGTGGTCTACGAGAAGCGGTAGTGTGCCGCCCGCAGCGGCGGCCTGTGCTATAAGCGTGCGGGGCCGTGGACTGCCACACGGCCAACCCGCATATGTGGACGCATAACTACGAACCCCTCGGCGGCAGCCTGGCCATGTCGGCGCCGGTTGCCGCATTGCCCATCGTGGTGCTCTTCCTGATGCTGGGCGTGTGGCGCGCCCCGGCGTGGAAAGCGGCGCTCAGTGGCCTCATCACCGCGTTCGTCGTGGCGCTGGCGGTCTACGGCATGCCGCCCGGCCTGGCCGTGATCTCCACGGTGTACGGCGCCGCCTACGGCCTGTTCCCGATCGCCTGGATCGTGTTCTCGTCGATCATGCTCTACCGCCTGGCGGTAGACACGGGCAAGTTCGAGGTGATCAAGGATTCGGTCGGCAGCCTCACCGACGACCGCCGCCTGCAGGCGATGTTCATCGCCTTCTCGTTCGGCGCGTTCATCGAAGGCGCCGCGGGCTTCGGCGCGCCCGTGGCCGTGTCGGGCGCCATGCTGGCGGGCTTGGGCTTCAATCCCTTCTACGCCGCCGGCCTCTGCCTCATCGCCAACACCGCGCCGGTGGCGTTTGGCTCGATCGGCATCCCGGTCACCACCCTGGCGGCGGTCACCGGGTCTGCCCGTGATGCCGCTCTCGGCCATGGTGGGCCGCATGTGCGCGCTCATCTCGATCATCATCCCGGGCTATCTCGTGGTGGTCATG
Organism: uncultured Acidobacteriota bacterium; assembly: GCA_963814395.1. Classification (GTDB taxonomy): domain Bacteria; phylum Acidobacteriota; class Vicinamibacteria; order Vicinamibacterales; family UBA2999; genus CADEFD01. The sequence continues at coordinate 163,725 of CAWFCS010000001.1, read as the reverse complement.
GCGGGCTGGGCGCGCGCCGCGGAGGTGCTGCCGGCGATCATCGCCTGCGGCGTGTCGTTTGCCGCGCATGCAGTTCTACGTGTCGAACTACATGGGCCCGGAGCTGACCGACATCCTCAGCTCGCTCACCTGCATCATCGTGATGGTCGCGGTGCTGAAGCTGTGGCGACCCAAGACCATCATGCGGCTCGAGGGCGATACGCCCATCACCGCGGCGGCCAAGCGGCACTCGGCCGGCGCCATCTTCATGGCCTGGATGCCCTACCTGCTGCTGGTCGTGTTCGTGCTGCCCTGGGGAGAGCCGTCCATCAAGGCGCAGATCGACACCTTCACCCACGGCATCATGCCGTCGTTCCTGCCCAAGGCCGCCGCTGGCCTGAACGGCGTGATGGTGCCCGGCCTGCACAATGTGATCACGCGCATCCCGCCGGTCACCGCCGCGCCGGCGCCCTACGCCGCCATCTACACCCTCAACTGGCTGAGCGCGTCGGGCACGGCGTGCTTCCTGGCCACGATTGCCGCGGCCCTGGTGCTGCGCGTGTCGCCCGGCAAGTTCGTGGGGCTGTATGCCGCCACCTTCAACCAGCTCAAGTTCGCCATGCTCACCATCGCCTCGATGCTCGGGCTGGCCTACCTGATGAACTACTCGGGCATGACCAGCACGCTCGGCCTGGCGCTGGCCACCACCGGCGTGCTGTTCCCGTTCTTCAGCGCGGTGGTGGGCTGGCTGGGCGTGTTCCTCACCGGCAGCGACACCTCGGCCAACGCGCTCTTCGGCAACCTGCAGGTGGTGACGGCCAATGCGCTGGGCCTGAATCCCGTGCTCACGGCGTCGGTGAACTCGGCGGCCGGCGTGATGGGCAAGATGATCTCGGTGCAGAGCATCGCCGTGGCCGTGGCCGCCACGGGCATGACGTCCGACGACGAGAGCCGGCTGTTCCGCTTCACCATCAAGCACAGCGTGATGCTGATGATCGTGATGGGCATCGTGGCGATGCTCTACGCCTACGTGTTCCCGGGCTTCGTGCCGGTGGTGCCGCCGAAGTAGGCGCGCGGCGCCCGTGATCTCAGCGCAGCCGCGCCACGAGTTCAATCATCGCCCGTGGCGAAGAGCGCGCCGCCAACGAGGCCAGCAATCCACAGCATGGTGCTTCGCGCACCGCTCTCCAGCCGCTGCCTGAGGGCCGCATAGGGCTCCGCCATCCGGCCCTGCAACACCAGGTGCCCGGCCAGCAGCGCCAGCGGCGGCAGCACGAAGATCACGTTGTAGGCCGCGAGCAGCGGCGCCCACGCGCGCAGCGGCAGCTCGGCCTCGGTGAGCAGGGCGATGGCCGCGAAGTAGGGCACGGCCGTGGGCAGTTCCATGGCCGTCACGCGTGACACCCAGCATCACGAGCGCGGCAAGCGAGCTTGCTGACGGTGGCCGCGCCGTCGATGCCGTGGCGTTGCGCGGGGGCGCGCAGGCTGTAGACCAGCAGCGCCAGCCCCACGACGCTCTGCACGATCAGGCCCGGCACGCCGTCGAGGGCCGCTCCGAGCGACGGCAGAAGCGCGCCGATCCCCACCATCATCGCCACCCCGAGCAGCAGGTAGGTGACGAAGATCGTGGCGATGTACACGCCCACCTGCGCGAACGCGCGCGACCCGGCGGTAGAGAGCAAATAGAGCGTGACGACGATCGCCGACGGGTTGATGCTGTCGAGCACGGCCAGAGCGAGCACGCCGGCAAGTGGTCACAGCGCGCTGATCGTCACGTAGTAGCCGTCGGGATCCCGCAGCGAGAACTCCGTCGTGCGCGTGTTCGGGTTGGCGTGCGGTTCCTCTTCGAGTTGGGATACGAGCGCGCGGGCTCGCGGCAACGCCTGGTCGAGATCGTCGACGCGAAAGAACAAGAGCAGGCCGTTCCCCGGCGTGGCCGGTTCAGGGCTCAGCAGCGACGGATGTTCGTGCGCGCCCCACTGGTGAAGACACAGCAACACCGTGCCATCGGCCTCGCGAATCTGCCCGAAGTCGGCATGGGCCGGTGGCGAGTGGGGCTGGCCGAGGAGCGACTGATACCACGCTGATGCTGCGCGCCACGTCGCCTACGCCGATGATCGTCCACAGCTGAGTCATGACGCTCTGGCCGCACCTCGTAGCGCAGGGCCACCATGCCGCTCTTGTAGGCCTTCGTCTCCACCAGGTGCAGCGCCACATCCGCGCCGAGCGCGGTGAAGAACGGAATGCCTTCACCAATCAGGATGGGCACGATCGAGTAGCGCACCTCGTTGGCCAGGCCGAGCCGCAGGCACTCTCCAGCCACGACCCCGCCGCCCACGAACCAGATGCCGCGGAACGATGGCTTGAGCCGCTCATTCACCAGGCGCGTGAGATCGCCCGCGTAGAACTCCACCGAATCCCTGGTCTTCGGCAGCGGCCGGCTGGTCAGCACGAACGTCGGCGTGTCACCGTAGGCCCAGCCAAGACCCTTGCCCTCGAACGCCAGGGCGGTTTCGTAGGTGCGTGAGCCCATCACGTAGCAGTCGATGGTCTGCAGGAACGCTCGCACGAACTCCGGGTCGAGCGTGTCGCCCCCTTCGAACTCGTCGGGCACCTCGAGCCAGTCGACGCGTCCGTCGGTGCGGGCGATGAAGCCGTCGAGGCTGGCCACCATATGGATCGTGACGCAGGCATCGGGGTGTGCCATGGTCAGCCTTTCCGGATCACGGTCATGGCCGTGAGTCTCCAGCGGCGTGTCTGGCCAGGAACGCCTCGATCTGCGAGCGGTCTACTCCGTAGAGCTCGGCCAGCCGTGCCACGCGGTGCGGCTCGGGAAGGGACTGGGCCCGGTGCAGCGGCTCATGCGGATGGTGCTCGAGTGCCCAGGGGCCAAGCTGGCGTCTCACGTCGGCCTCGCACACCCCTTCGATCACCTCCACCATGGCGTTGCGCAGCATGAGCGTGCCCGCGCCGTTGACCCGCGGGTGCGGGTCGGGCATCCCGATCACCACCCGGGCGATGCCGCGTTCGGCAATAGATCTCGCGCAGGCCGGGGTGCGGCCATGGAACGCGCAGGGTTCAAGGGTGGAATAGAGCGTGGCGCCCACCACGCTGTGCCCGCGCGCCTGCGCGTCGCGGGCGGCGGCGATCTCGGCGTGATCTTCGCCTGGGCCCAGTGTGTGGCCCCGCCCCAGGAGCTCGCCGGTCGGGCTCACGATCGCGCAGCCGACCCAAGGGTTGTCGCCCGTGTTGCCGCGCGCCAGCTCCGCCTCGTCGATGGCCAGGCGCATCCACTTCTCGTGCTCGAGACTCATCGCACCGGAGCATAACTCACCTCTGGTGCTCAGCCAGAGCCGCAAGACCACAGCTCAGTGCTTCTCTGCCATCAACAGCTGCAGATCGATCGCCTGCCCCATGGCGAGATACCCAAGTCGATTCGGATGTAGGTGATCACCGGGACCGCCCGTGGTACTGTTCGGGACGAACTCCTCGCGCATTGCGCCCGTTCCTGGGTCGAGCGTCGCCCGGTCGAAGTCGAACACGCCGTCGAACAGCGCGGACGTGCGAATGAAGGCGTTCAGGGCACGTCGTTTCGTGTCTCTCTCCACGCCGCCATCGCCGCCGCTGGCATTGCCGATGGCCGAGGTGAGCGTTGCCCCATACACGCGAAGACCCTTCGAGCGGAGCCGGCCCACGACGTGGCGCATGGCGGCCTGAACGCCGTCCACCGTGGCCCCTGAGGTGAAGTCGTTGATCCCCTCCAGCCAGATGACCGCTGAGACGCCAGAGAGCGAGAGCACGTCGCGTTCGAGACGCTGGCCTGCCGATGGCCCGCCGGCAAACGGCTTCTGCGAAGAGTAGTCGAGCGGACTGGCGACACGATTGCCGCCGATGCCGGCGTTGACGACGGCAACCGAGTCGCCGTACTCGGCGTGCAAGCGCCGCGAGAGCACATCCGGCCATCGGTCGTCCCCGTTGAGTGTGGACGCGGTGCCGTCAGTGATCGAATCACCGAACGCGACAACCACGCGCGTGTCGCGCGGTGCCCGCATGTCGATGGCGTCGAGGAAGTACCAGGAGGTGGTACTGGCTCGAAACGCCGACTCGCCCTCATCCTGGCCCCGCGAGCCGGCTCCTGGCATCGTGACGAACGACGTGGTGAGCGCCTTGGCGTGCCAGGTCATCGGTCCGCTGTCCCCACTGATGTGGAAGCTGACGGCGAGCTTTCGACCGTCGAGCGTCGTGTCCGGGGCCGGGCGCCAGAACGGCAGGGCGATCGGATCGCTCCACGCTGATTCCCCGGCCGCGATCGTCACCGAGGCTTTCGCTGCGAAGGTCACGGCGCGATTGGTCCCCTTCAGAATCGAGGCGCCGCTCATCTGGATGCCTGCGAACACACCGTCGAAGGTGATCGGACGGGTGCCGAACGTATTCGAGAGTCGAAGGCGCGCCTCGGGCCCCCAGAGATCGGGGCGCACGATCAACCGAAAGGACTGGTCGCGTGCGCCGGTTTCAGCCGACGGGAACACCACGCTCAAGTCCGGCTGAGCTGTCGCGTTGCCGACCGGGTACGGCCCCTGCACGGAACCAGCCCACGTGGTCACCCACTTGGTGCTCGCCTGCGCACGGCCTGTGGTGGGAGTCAGACCAATGGTGGCGATCAGCACCACGCACAACAGCAGCGAATGACGCACGGTGTCCTTTCCCATCCCCGCGCCCTTCTTGGCGTCGGCGACCGCCTGCACCTCGACACCCGGCAGCTGACTCAGCGCGACCGCGTTGCGCTTGAACGCCAGGCTGTGCCCGGCCTCAGGATTGCACCGGCCGACGCCGGCGGCAACCGCAGGTTGGGCCGGCGCACGTCAGATCGCCGGGTGCCGAGTATGCCACCGCGTGGCTTGCTCGTAGGCGTACGCGAGACGGCAGAGCGTTGGCTCACTGAGACGGCGGCCGGCAAGCTGGATGCTGTACGGAAGCCCTTCGGCCGAGAAACCCGACGGCAGGCAGATGGCCGGCGTGCCGGCGAGATTCATCGGCATCGTGAATTCGGAGCTGCGCGGCAATGCCTTGGCCATCGCCGGAACGAGGTCGCCGCCGAGTAGTTGAGCGCGCGTGACCGGCCACGCCGGGGCGCCGCCGGCCGGGCAGGCCATGGCGTCGACGGACTCCAGAACCGCCGTGACACGGGCGCTGAACTGGGTTCGCCACGCCCGTGCCGTAGCGGCCTGCTCCGGAGTCACCGTGGCGCCCATGGCCAGGAACTCGCGGAAGTAGACACCGTAGTCGTTGGCGCGCGCCGGGTAATTCTCTTTGTGAAACACGAGTGCTTCAGCGGCGCAGATTGATAGCCACGTGTCGCGCATTGCCGAGCGATCTGGCATGGTTACGTCGACGATGCGTGCGCCGAGGCCGGCGAGTACCTTGAGCGCCTCCTCGATGGACGCAGCCTGGCCGGGATCGATACCTCGTAGCGCGTAGTCACGATCGATGCCGATACGCAGGCCACTGATGGACCGCTCGATCTGGGCGGTCGCGCTGGTCGGTGGGCTCGCGAGCGACGTGGCGTCCTTCGGATCGTGCCCGGCAATCGCGTCGTACATGGTGGCGACGTCCCGCACGGTTCGGGCCATCGGACCGACATGATCAAGTGTTGCGGACAACCCCATCACGCCGTGGCGGCTTACGCGTCCATAGGTGGGCTTCAGTCCGACCACGCCGTTGGCAGACGAGGGATAGCGGATTGAACCGCCGGTGTCGGTGCCGATGGCGCCAAAGCACAGGCCAGCGGCGAGCGCCACCCCCGATCCGCTCGACGAATGGCCCGGCCAGCGACTGGTGTCCCACGGGTTTCGCGGAATGCCCCTCTCGGGGTGATACCCCACCATCGCGCCTTCCGTGAGATTCAGCTTGCCGAGCAGGACCGCGCCGGCATCGCGCAGCTTGGCAACGACGGTAGCGTCTTCGTTCGGAACGAACGTGGCATTCACGAACGTCCCGCCCATCGTTCGAACCCCGCGGGTGTAACAGAGGTCCTTGACGGCAATCGGCACGCCGTGCAGCGGTCCGCGGTCGGTGCCAGCACTCATCTCGCGGTCGGCCGCGCGCGCGGCGTCCAGGGCGGCGTCGGCCATCAGGGTGGCGTAACTCTCGAGGGCTGGGTCGAGGCGCTTGATGCGATCGAGCATCTGCTCGGTCAACGCCGTGGATGACAGCGTTCGCGCCCTGATAAGGCGGCCGATGTCCGCCATACTCAACCAATGAGCGTCGGTCGCAGTCTGTGCCGACACGGCGGCCCCATGGGGCGCGACGGCACCTGCTGCCAGAAGGGCGAGCGCTTCACGTCGAGACATTCCAGGCACGGCGGTCCCTCCTCGTAGCTCTCGATCGACCGACCGCAACCTCGGGAATCGGCCATATCAACGACAGCGTTCACCAGCGGCCGCCCATGATTGCACCGGCGGCCGTCTAGTGCAGCGCGTGTTAGACGGCCGTGTGCGCCGATGTCCAGCTGTCCGCTCGGTCGACGTCGGACTTCCATGAGCCTCGCGTAGAGCGAGCGGGATCGTCTGCTTCAGATCACTGCCGTACGCGATCCCAGGTCAGCGTGTCCTCGACGACCGGCAAGATTAGTTCCGGGGTATCGACCCGCAACACGACGCGGTTCGGCCCCTGAAATGTAAACCACCGTTTCTTGGCCCGATCAACCAGGTTCGGGATCTTGTCAATCTCCGCCTGATGGACGACAAATCCCTCTTTCGAATACACCTCGACAGTCGCGCAGTATGCACCCAGGCCCGTGATCCCGGAGATGGCTTCTTCGGCGGTCGGCGCAGTCTCGGACTTCCACTTGGCCCGACTAGGATTCATGGCCACGTAGCACATGTGCCCAGAATCGGTGTAGATGATGTACCCGACGCTGATCGGATGCTGTCGCGTCGTGCCATCAGCGAGACGCTGCGTTCGAGAGGCCAGCCTCCACATCCCAGTGAACTGCTTGGCAACAGGGTCGTCGGCCTGCGCGTGCGACGTGCTGCCCAAGGAGCCGAGCGACAGAATGACCGTGAGCGCAAGTCTTGTCGTCAACAGGTTCATTCTTCGGTCCTCTTCCCTGGTGGTGCGTGAGCGGTCTGCCCAACGGCACCGCATCAGCCGCGCGCCGTCGGGCATCACGCGGCGCGTCGGCTGCATTTGGATGTTAGACCGCTGGTCATCACCTTGACGATCAGCGACGCGCCTCGAATACGAGCAGCAGCGCTCGTTGGCTGCCCTGCCTGCTGACGCGAAGAGGCGGCCCGCCTGACGCGCTCACGAGCAAGGCGCCAGGGCTCACGACGAGGCGCCTTGTGTCGACGGTTGCCTCAACGGCGCCTTCAACCACATATACGAACCGCTCAGCCCCAGGCAGCAAGAGTCGGAGGTCGACGGAGTCTTGCGCCGTTGGCAGAAGCTCCCACGACGCGATCGCGGTCGTGCTGCCGGTGCGCGCCTGCATGCGAACACCCTTGATGATGGTCTGCCAGCCCGAGGACGATGTGCCGAAGTCAAACCCCACCTGGCGCCCCTGGGGCACCGGCAACGCCGTAGGCCAGGCAGGAAGAGTGACCTGCTGGCGCTCGGGCGGGAAGTCGAGTCGGCGCGTGGACTGAAACTCGATCAATTCTGGGTCACCGGCGTCCCCAGGCACGTCGTTGTTGTGCTCGACGTCTGGCGGGATCACGACGCCGCGCATGGCCGACACCGGATGCCGAGTGCCTGCCACCGGCAACGTGTACATGCCCGTCAGGCCGATGTTGATTTGTTCGTAGGTATGGTGATGAGGAGCGGACTTGAACCCCGCACGGAACCTGCCGAGCATGAAGGTGCCGATCTCGCCCATCACCTTCTTGATCTTGATGTTCGCGTTGACCTCCAGTTCGGGCATGGCCTTGAGGTCGTGGAGAACAGGGGCGGGCGGCTGAGCGCTCAGGTACTGCAACCGCGAGGACACACACAAGAGCTGCGCACATACCTCGAGTGTTCGTCACCACTACCGTCCTCTCTTCGTCGTGCCCTTCGTTGTCGGTCTAACGACGCCGAATCAGCCGCGCGCCGTTGGCATCACGTGGCGCGTCGGCTGCATTCGGACGTCATACTGTCGATGCACTAGAACGTAGGATGCTCACGAAAGAACGCCGCGACGCGGTTCCAGGTGGACGGCTGCGTCAGACTGCTTCGCTCGCCCGCATGCGTGGCGCCCCCGATTTCTTCCACGACCACACCCGGCCAGCCCTTCTTCATATCGCGAACGCTGTTCACTACAGGATCGGCTGTGCCGACTACGGCGAGAGATGGCGTCTTGGTGCGAGCCAACTCCTCGACCGTTACGACCTGATACTTGCGCGCCAACGCTAGTGCCGCATGAGCCTTCGGGTCGTTGCGGGCGGCCAGGCGTGCCGAAGCCGATCGCACGGCCTCTTCTGATGGTCGGGAGCGATCGGTCGGGGCGAGGAGTAGCGCCAACGATCGGTAGGGTGCATCGCTCATCAGCTCCCGAGCGGCATGCTGCGCAGCCTCGTCGTCCTTCGCGCTCCAACTTCGGCGCCCTGGCGAAGCTACAAGCACCGCGGTGTGGACGCGGTCAGGATTGGTCACGAGCAGCTTGTTGACGAAGACTCCTCCGAGGGAGTAGCCGACAATGTGTGCGCGAGCGATCTTCAGGTCGTCGAGCACGCGCACGACGTCCTGTTCCATGCGTGCATAGGCGCTGGCCTCATACGGTGTGGCGCCTTTCCCATGTCCGCGCAGGTCCAGCGCCACCACTTGGTAGTCCTGCGCGAACCTCGACATAACTCCAGGCGTAACCCAATGGTCTTCTACGCTTCCAGTGTACCCATGGACCAGCACGACCGATTCGCCTCGCCCCTGGACGACGTAACGAATCGACGCTCCGTCTGAGCTGACGTACCGATCTTGCGCAAGAAGAACGGCCCCGCAAGCGAAGACCATCGCAACTCCAACGCCGACGCGGTGCTATTTCATGCGATCTCCTGTTGCGGATCTGTCAGCCTAACGTTGCCGGTTCAGCGGCGGCGCTCGCGCCGTCCGCTGCAACCGGTTGTTTCACCGCCGCCTCAGTAGGCACAACCCAGCCGGGGAACACCAGCACGCCGGGGTGGCACCTGAGCGCCTGCGCGAGGGCCTTTGCGCGTTCGACGCCGAGCTTGACCCGGTCGTTCTCGATGCCGGAGATCGTCGCCTGCGAGATACCCGTGCGCTGGGCGAGCTCGTTCTGGCTCAGCCCCTGCAGCTCACGGATGATTCGCACCGACTCTCCGACCGACACGGTTACGCGCTTGCGCGCCGCACGATAGTTCTTCATGTCACGGCCTCCGGTAGTCATGGGGCGTCACCGATTCGATGTAGCAGGTGAGGTGTTCCGGCTCCACGCGGTAGATGACGCGCCATTGGTCACCCAGGCGAGATGACCGCGACCCCTTCCATTTTCCCGCCAAGGCCTCGTCATGGAATCCAGCGATCAGCCGGATGCCCGGAGGCCCCGACAACCGCGCGATGTCTTTCCACTTCTCGTAGCGCTTGAGCACTTCGCGTGGGGCCTTGGCCAGCTGCCGGTCCATCCGGCAATGCTCCAGGAGTGCCCACATGCCTCAGTGTGCACATCTCATCTTTGGGATGTCAAGTGGGCTCTGAATTGTGTCGGCCTGGCTAACGTTGCGGCCTCAGCCGCAGCGGCCTCATGATCCACTGGGCCGCTGTCGGCGGCAAGCCGATGTTGGCCTGGCCTCTTCACCGCTGGCAGTCATTGGTCGGGCCACTTGAGTAGATGCCTGAGCGGCGCGCCCAGATGCCTGATGGGCGTGGTTCTCAAGACGAGGGCGTCCAAGGCCTAGTGACGGATCATCACGCCAATGCGGAACACATGGCTACTCACGCCGAGAGTGGCGACGGACGACAGCTCATCTGGTCTGTCGATCCACTCGTAGCTGGCCATGGGCACGACTGCCGTCTTGGCGCCGACGCGCCAAGCCTTGGCAATGCCCGCACCAAGCGTGCCCTGCTTTCGCGTGACTTCCTGAATGGGTGGCGCGAGGCCGGAGTACCGGCTGACAGCGACCCCGCCACCGACGTGAAGCTCAAGGTGACGGCTCGGCCTCAACCTCAGGTTTGCACCGACCACTAGGTCGCGAACCGCTCCGTCAAAATTCCTGTTTGACGAAAAGCCCAGTAGCACCAAGGGCGTCACGAGGGAGCGCCTCAGGACCGTCTCGACCTCCAGTGCGAGCGCAGGAGAGAGGCGTATGCCGCCGCCGATGAGTGCACCGGGCACCGCGCCGTGAACGGTGGGCGTGATGCGAGGATACGGCGTGCCCTCTGGATGGAAGGCGACCAGGAGCCCTGCCTGGAAGTAGCCCTTCGAGTCATCTGTGGGCTGGTTCGCACTCGAGGGTGGCCCCACTTGGCCCCACGCCGGCGTGGTCGCCACGAACATCCAGAGGGTCAGGATCGCGCGCGAGATGTTCATGGGCTCAGGCTAACGACGCCGCTTCGGATGTTAGCCTGCCGATTCACTCAGCGAACATCTCTTGCAGCCGTTCGAGTACTTGATCAAGTGTGTCTGCGGACAACCGCCCGAGCCGCGATGCCGCACGTTCTTGGTCGATGGTCCGAAGCTGGTCGAGCACGACGTAGCCAGTCTTGCCTTGAAAGCGGCACTGAATTCGCCACGGGTACGGCCGCCCCTTGGTCGTCATCGGAGCGACAATCGCGGTGCGCAAGTGCTCGTTCAGTTCGTCCGGCGACACGACCACGCACGGCCTGGTCTTCTTGATCTCACTACCCAAGGTCGGATCGAGCTTGACCAACAACACGTCGCCGCGACGCATCACCACTTCCAGCCCGATCGATCGAACCGGCTCGTTGTCGGTGCATCCAGTTCGATGTCATCGGTCCGTTCATGCATGGCGCGGGCTGCCACCGCCCAGCCCGCTCGTGGCCGTTTCACTCCGCTGACCACGAGCCGGCCCGGTTCGGCCTGGATCTCGACTTCATCCGACAGGGCCGCCTGCTCGAGCAACACCTTCGGCACGCGGATGCCCCGCGAGTTGCCGATTCGAACGATCCGTGTAGTGACCGTCATGTGGATACATTGTAGCCACGGACCGTCTGTCTGGCAAGGGCTGTCGTGGGTCAGGCTAACGATTCAGATGAGCCGCGCCGCGGTCGATGCGCCAGCCGCCGAGGGGCGTCGGCTCCATCTGAAGGTTAGCCGGCTCAGTCAATGTACAGGTCGCTTCTTCCGCAACGGAAGCGCCCACCCCCGGTCGAGGACCAACGCGACGACAAACCACGCGCCCCCACTGAGCGCCCCAATGGTGGTCGCACTCAGCTGAAGGCCACGCGGGCGCGGAGGCGACGTGCCGAGGGTGAAGTCGTACCCACAGTCACAGCGCGGCGCGGTGGGCACGCATGACAGTCCGCACGCCGGGCGGCGCTGTTCGACGGTCTGACTCATCTGATAACGCCCGGCGTTCAGCCGCGAGCCGCGCGACCACGGCGCGTCGGGTTGCCCACGCGCCCGGCGCGGCTCGTCGGCTGCAACGCCTTGTTAGGTCGCGTTTCGAGTTCTTCAAGCCGGATGCCCTGCCCGGCGGCGAGGGCCGCCCGCGCCGCCGCGATTCGATCCAGGAATTCTGGATGGTTCTCGAGTCTGTAGTCGAACCACGCGTCTTCGTTCTCGAAGCCGATAATGACGCCGGCCGGTCGTCCGTGACGGGTGATCACGATCTCTTCGGTGGCCGCCAGGCGGAGGTAGCGGGACAGATCATCCTTCGCCTCCGCCAGAGCCACGCTCCGAGTCGGGCGCACCGGCGTCGTCGAGCCAGGCTTGCGCCTCGGCTTTCGTGATGATGGCAAGAATTTCGACTGTGCTCGCAGTGACGTCATAGAACACCCTGATCTCATCGACGCGCAGCCGATACTGCGGGCGCAAGAGCCCCCGGAGGCGCTTGATGCGGCTCTTGCTGGTCTTCGTCGGCTCGTACCGCAGGTGCCGTTCGAGGGCCTCGCGGACGGTCGTGCGCGTCCGGGCCGGCAGGGCCTTGAGCGCCGCGACTGCGCCCGGTGCCAGTGCGATCTCGAACCGCATTCTGGCCAGATTATAGCCAGACGCTGGTTCGCGCGCCAGCGTCCTTCGTTGTCGACCTAACGATGCCGAATCAGCCACGCGCCGACACGCGACGTCCGGCGCGTCGACTGCATTTGGTGGTTAGCCCGCTTTGCGTTTTCTGTCGCCGTCTGCGGCGCCGGGCACGGCCTTGATGACCGACCGGAGGAGACGGTTGACCTTCGCCGAAGAGCCGAAGACGCGAGCCACGTCGGGGTCGAGTACGACGGCCACAGCGGGCGCGCCGCCAGTTGCGAACCGGTTCTTCTGGCTCTTGCTGTAGTCGACCTCGTACTCCGCGCGGAGATCGCGGGCCGGTGCCTTTGCCTTACGTGTGCTCTTCATGACGCTGTGTCTCAGCCCGCGACGCCCGTCGCGCGGTGATGATGCGAACGCGGCCGACCCGTTGCGTAAAGCCCACGACCAACAGCCGAGGGCGCCGCGAGTACCCTATGATGATCTTACGACGCTCGTCGCCTGAGTGATCGGGATCGTCGAAGATCCTGGCCGCGGGGTCCGAGACGCCGTGCTTCTTCAGGTTGCTCGCGGCCTTGCGGGGGTCTCACTCGAACTCGTTCATCGCGATGCGCTGAGGCTACCACGGCCCAGCCGGAACGCCTCGCTGTCTTGGATCGGATCGGTCGTTCGATTGTCGGTCTAACGGAACGGCGTTCAGCCGCGAGGCGCGCGCGCGCCACGTTTCGATTTGGCCTTCACGGGCGCGCGGCTCGTCGGCTGCAACGCCTTGTTAGCCGGCTTGCGTCCGACCAATCGATCGTACTCGGCGTGTGAACCGACCCAGAACCAGACGAGGTCGTCGTCCGCGGAGGTGGCCAGCGCTCGGTAGTGCAGACCGACACGCACTGACCAGAGCCCGCCGATCTGCTTGAAATGAAGGGAGCCGTGGCTCGAGTTGGAGCGCAGGAGAGCGTAGTTTCGATCGGCGAGCGCCTGAACCTCGACCGGCAACGCGCGGTAGCACTGCCAGAATCGCGCGTTGGCGAAATGCTTCACAGCGCTTTCGTGCGCCCCGCCCGGTGGTCACGCTGGGCTTCGCGAGTCAATGCGCCGAGCTTGCCCGCCGCGTCATCCGCGGCGAGCTGCCGGTCCCACACGGCCGCGTCGTACTCAGCAAACCACTTCCGGAAGCGAGCAAGCTCTCGCGTCGGCAAGCGCTGGACGGCACCAGAGATCTCCGCGACGGTCGTCATGAAAACAGGCTACTCCTCGTCCTTCGAGTTGGCAACCCGCGTGGTTCTGTCCGGCCAACGACGCCAAATCAGCCGCGCGCCGAACGCGTCAGACGGCGCGTCGGCTGCATATGGAGGTTAGGCATCGCGCCTAGCTGGCGATGGCGTGCGAGGAACGCACCGAGAGCAGATTGTCGTCGCTGACCGCCCGGATGTCGAGCGCCTCGAGCGTGACGAGCGCCTGCGTACGCCCGGAGCCCGCCACGAACTCGACCATGTAGCTGTCGGGCCCGACCGGCTCGACCACCGCGCCGAGATCGCCCCGCTTGAGACCATGGGCGGGCAGATCGCGCTCAAGGACGACCACGTCGAGATTCTGCGGTGTCATGCTCTGCCTCCCGGGTACGCCGTGACGAATCGCGCCACCGTCTCGCCCGTGCGCACAAATCAGACGCTGGTCACCGGGGCGGCACCGCCCGGTCCCTTGAGGATAGCCCGGATCGTGAACGACTGGCCAAAGGGCTCGACCGGCCCCGGTGTTGCGGACTCGGAAAGATGTTGCGAGCGGAGCGCCGCGTCGAGTTCGAGCCAGTTGTGGACCGTGAAGCCGAGACTTGCGAAAGACCGCGCCTTGAATCGCCCGACGGGATGCACCTCGGAGAGCAGATAGCCCTCGACTTTCGCCCAGTCGATGATGGCCTGGTCGACGGTCGGCAACCGCACCCGATGATTCTAGAGCCTGTTATGAAGTTCCCGCCGCCAGCGCGTGCGGGAGCATGAGACATGCGAAGGCGAGATAGTGATAGGCCGCGAGCGTGTCGGCCAGGCGTTCGTAGTCGCGGGCCAGGCGCCGGAAGCGGGCGGCCCACCCGAAGCTCCGTTCGACGACCCAGCGGCGGGGCAGGAGGATGAAGCCGCGCTTGGCTTCGGGGTGCTTGACGATCTCGAGGCGGATCCCGTGGGCGGCGGCCGCCGCCGCGGGATCCGCGCCCGTATACCCTTGGTCGACGTAGCCGAGGGACACGTGCTGCCCCGTGATGTCCTGCACCGCCGCGGCCAGCGTGCCCACCTGCGCGCGGTCCTGTGCGTTGGCGGGCGTGACGTGCAGCGCGAGCAGATGCCCGAGCGTGTCAACGGCGGCGTGGACCTTCGCGCCCTTGCGCCGCTTCGCCCCGTCGTAGCCCGCGCGCGCGCCCGATTCCGGCGTCGATTGCAGCGTCCGACTGTCGAGGATGATGGCGGTGGGCTGCGCGGCGCGGCCCGCCTGCAGCCGGAGGATCACCCGCAGGTCGTGCACCATCGCCTCGAAGCACCCCGCGCGCACCCAGCGCTGCCACTGCTGATAGATCGCCGGCCACGGCGGCAGGTCGTTGGGCATCATTCGCCACGAGGCGCCGGTGCGCACCAGCCACCGGATGGCATTGAACACGGTCCGCAGATCGTGCGTCCGCTGCGGACTATCGAGCCGGCTCAGGGTCAGATACGGCGCGACCAAGGCCCACTCCTCATCGCTCACATCACTGGGATAGCCGGTCGATCGCGGTCGCGGGATGCGCTTGGGCATCCCTTCCTGTGTCCCAAATCTCCCCGGCCAGTACAAGTGAAAGTACATAACAGGCTCTAGCGAGTTCGCCGCGATGCTGTTCGCGAATGCCTGACGGAACGGCGTTCAGCCGCGAGCCGCGCGTGCCCGTCGCGTCGTTGCCACGGCCTTCGCTGCGCGGCTCGTCGGCTGCAACGCCTTGTTAGGCTGCGAATTCCGATCGTCTCTCGACTCACCCGATCGGCGAGATACACCTTGAGCAACGACTGATACGGCACGTCGCGTTTGTTGGCTAGGACTTTCAGGTCCGACAACAGCGCCGACGGCAGGCGAAGAGAGATGGTCTCTGTGGATGCCTTCAGATTCGGAAACACCGCCTGACGGGCCGACGCCCAATCGACAACGTCACCCGCGTCGTGGGTTTCCCAGTATTCCCGCTCCGCACGCTCAGATGCGAACGTCGGGATCGTCCTACGCTGTCGTGCGCTTGGCCATACCCCCTCCGCTCTCGCCGACTCATGGGCCGCACCGAAATCACGCGCAGCAGCGACCCGCGCACTGTGAACACAACGGTCAGCAACCGTCCGGCGTCTGTGTGACCGAACGCGAATTGCCGCGCCTCACCCTTGAACGGCGCCCCGACCACCACGAGCGGTCGATTCAAAAATACCTGCTCAGCCTCTGTCTGGCTGACTCGGTGGCGTGTCCAGTTCTTGAACGAATTGCCCTCGTCCCACTGAAACCCGTCCACGTCCGGGAAGAACTCGGAACGGATACCCACGCACGCAGTATACGCCTGTCATATACGGCCTACCAATCGCGCACACAAGTCGGTCTTGTCGGCCTAACGTCGCCGCTTCAGCCGCGGCGGCTCAGAATGGCACCAGCCGCCGTCGGCTGCAAGCGGTTGCTGGGCTGCTGATTCGAGGTCTACAATGGCCTCATGACGTCTCGAACGCAGCAACTTCTTCAGGAAGCATTGGCCCTCCCGGTTGAGGAACGAGCGGATGTCGCGGCCGAGCTGCTCGCCAGCCTGGATGGCGGTTGCGAAGCCCCGGCCGAGGTCGAGGCGGCCTGGGCCTCCGAGATTGAACGGCGGGCACGCCGCGTGCTCGCGGGAGGCCCACCTGGGGCCCCCTGGCAAGACGTTCGCAACCGGGCCGAATCGGATCTCCGAGAGCGGTGAGCCGGCAGGTTCGCTTCGAGGACGAAGCCGAGGCCGAATATCGACAGGCGGGCGTTTGGTACGAAAGTCGACGCGAGGGGCTCGGGATCGAGTTCTTCGATGAGGTCGACACGACGATTCGCCAGCTACTCGATCTTCCGCGGGTCGGTGCCCCAGTTCCGAGAGTGCCCCGCGACCTTGCCGTACGCCGTCTTGCCGTGAGGCGGTTTCCGTATCACGTTGTCTATCTTGAGATGGCCGAGGAGTTGAGAATCCTCGCCGTCGCGCACGATCGGCGCCGGCCTGGCTACTGGCGAGAACGACTGCGTTCGTAGTTCGTTCGTTTGTCAGCCCAACGACCGCGCATAACCCGCGGCGCCACCAACGCCCGGATGATGCCACAGAAGCTGAACGCCGCCGGGTTCATGTGATGGTAGCGGCCCTCGCGATGCCATCGCGATTCGTCACGCGAGAAACTGGGTGGGACGCCACCGCCGGTATGATCACGAGCCTCCGGTGCCCGGCGACAACTAGATCTGCCGCTTCGGGGTCGGCCTGGCCGGCTGTGCCAGCCTGTGATCAATGGTCACGGATGCGCAGGTTCGGCTGATGAGGCAGACACGTATGAATGGCAAGACCCAGGCGGCCGCGGCGGCCGCCAGTAGCATGAGTCTCCGGACGGCGCGGGAGTGGGACACGGGGCCGGCGCCGTCGGCCACGACCCAGATCCGGGACTGGCGGACGCGCCCGGATCCCTTTGCGGCGGTCTGGCTGACGGACGTCGAGCCGCTGCTGCGGCGCGACGTCAAGGGCGTCCTCGAGGCGAAGCTGGTGCTGGAGGTGTTGCGGACGCGGTATCCCGAGCAGTTCCAGGCCGGGCAGGCGCGGACGCTGCAGCGACGCTTTCGCGACTGGCGGGCGCGGCACGGCGTCGAGCCCGAGGTGTTCTTCGAGCAAGTCGCCGTCCCCGGGCGCGAGGCGGCGATCGACTTCACGCATGGCGCCGAGCTCGGCGTGACGATCGCCGGCGATCCGTTTCCGCACCTGCTCTTTGAGTTCGTGCTCAGTTACAGCCACTGGACGTGGGTGGCGGTGGCGTTCGGGGAGACGTTCGAGGCGCTGGTCGCCGGCGTCCAAGGCGCCCTGTGGGCGCTGGGGGGCGCGCCGGACGATCCTGCGGAGCGACAATCTGTCGGCCGCGACGCACGAGCTGAAAGCGAGTGGGGGGCGCGACCTGACGACGCGGTTCCGCGCCGTGCTCGAGCACTACGGGATGCGCTCGAGCCGGATCACGCCGGGCAAGGCGCACGAAAACGGCGTCGCCGAGCAAGCGCATCGCCGCCTCAAGTCGCTGGTCGCGCAGGCGCTGCTGGTGCGAGGGCATGCCGACTTCGCGGACCTCGCCGCGTACGAGGCCTTCGTCCAGGAGGTGGTCGCGTACTGGCGCAACCGGCCGGTGGCCGCCCGCCTGGCCGAGGAGCGGCCGGCGCTCCGCGCCCTGCCCTCCGCCGCGATTCCGAGCTACACGACCTATTACCCGGTCGTGCGGCGGTGGAGCACGGTGCGCGTCGCGCACCGCACCTACTCCGTGCCGGCGCAGTTGATGGGCCACACGGTCGAAGCGCGCGTGCACCCCAATGTCGTCGAGGTCCGGTACCGGGGCCAGGTCGTGCAGACGATGCCGCGGTTGCGCAAGGGCGACGAGCATCGCATCGACTACCGCCATGTCATCGGGTGGTTGGTGCGCAAGCCCGGCGCGTTCGCGCGGTATCGCTATCGGGAAGACCTCTATCCGTCGGTCCTCTTCCGGCGGGCGTACGACGCGCTCGTGCGCACGCATGGCGAGCGCGCCGACGTGGAGTACCTGCGGATCCTGCAGCTGGCGGCCACGACGGGAGAAGCGCGCGTCGCGGTCGTCCTCGCCGGCGTGCTCGATCAGATCGGCGGGTTCGACTACGTCACCGTGCAGGCGCAGGTCGCGCCGCCCGTCTGCGTCGTGCCGGTCATTCACATTCCGCGGCCCGATCTCGCGGTCTACGATGCGCTCCGGACCGGAGCGGCCGCATGAGCCGCCCCGTCTCGACGCGCACCATCGGCGATCAGATCACGACCCTGCTGACCGGATTCACGCTCACGACGGCCGCGCGCGAATTGGTGTCGCGGTTCGTCAGCGCGGAGCAGCAGCCCGCCCTCCCGGTGCTCTTGGACGTCCTGCAGCTCGAGGCCGACGAGCGCCACGAACGTCGCATCACGCGGTTACGCCGCGCCTCGAAGCTGCCGCCGGGGAAGACGTTCGCCACCCTGGACGAGGGGCGCTTGCCGCCGACGCTGGTGCGCCGCCTCCACGAGCTCGCCGACGGCG
Source organism: uncultured Acidobacteriota bacterium (assembly GCA_963814395.1). GTDB lineage: Bacteria > Acidobacteriota > Vicinamibacteria > Vicinamibacterales > UBA2999 > CADEFD01. Next base: position 145,326 of record CAWFCS010000001.1, on the reverse strand, counting down.
ACTTCCTCGACGACGCGACCAATGTGTTGGCCTTCGGCCTGCCCGGCGTCGGCAAGAGCCACGCGATGTGCGCCGTCGGCCACGCCCTCATCGAGCGCGGCCACGCCGTCCTCTTCATGCCGACCTATAACCTCGTGCAGGACCTCTTGGCCGCGAAGCGCGACCTGGAGCTGCCGCGCGCCCTCCGCAAACTCGATCAGTTCGCCGTGCTGATCCTCGACGACGTGGGCTACGTCCAGCAGAGTCCCGAGGAAGCCGAGATTCTCTTCACGCTCCTCGCCGAACGCTACGAGCGCCGCTCGGTCTTCATCACCAGCAATCTGATCTTCGCGCAGTGGGACCGGATCTTCCGCGACCAGATGGCGACCGCCGCGGCGATCGATCGCTTGGTGCATCACTCGGTGCTGCTGGAATTCGATGTCCCCAGTTTTCGGACCGAGCACGCGAAACGCCGCGGCAAGGGCCCCACGCGCCCCAGCGCGGAACCGGCCGCATGACCCGAACCTCCAGGCAGGGGGCGTGCCCTCGACGGGGGCCTCCGCGCCTGGCGGCGCTCCGGCCCTCAGGGTCTTTCCGGCTACCCACCAGCCGACGATCACACCCGAGTCGCGCCCGGTGGTGGGCACGGCTCCTTCGCTGACCCTTCGCCGGCAGAAATAGTTGTCGCCGACCGGCAATAGTAGTTGACGCCGCGCACTCCGGGAACCGAGACCGACCCGGCACTGGTGCACAGAGCCCGCTGGTTAGCGTGGTCCGGGGATTCGCGGCATCGTCATTGGTGACACGCCGTTCGACGCGGCGTGATCCCGTTTAGGAGATTGCCTCTCATCCGCATCCCTGTTCCCGGAGGCTGCGTCAGTGTAAAGGAGCCTCCGTGAAGCGCCAGACCCGTCGTCGTGCTCCCAAGCCCCGCGTCTCCCGCCGCCCTGGAGCGGCTCCATCCGCACGCCGCCGGCATCGACTGCGGATCCGCCGAGCACTTCGTCGCCGTGCCGCCGGATCGCGACCCGACGCCGGTGCAATCGTTTCCGACGTTCACCGGCGATCTCCACCGGCTCGCCGACTGGCTCACGGCGTGCCGCATCACCCACGTGGCGATGGAAGCCACCGGCGTCTACTGGATTCCGATCTTCGAGATCCTCGAGGCGCGTGGGTTCCAGGTGATCCTCGTCAACGCGCGGCACGTCAAGAATCTCCCGGGCCGCAAGAGTGATGTCTCGGACTGCGAGTGGCTCCGCGACCTCCACATCCTCGGCTTGCTGCGCGGCAGCTTCCGCCCGGCCGACGGCATCGTCGCGCTTGCGCGGCTATCTCCGGCACCGGACCACGCTCATCGAGAGCGCGGGGGCGCTCGTCCAACGCATGCAGAAGGCGTTGGTCCAGATGAACGTGCAGCTCCCGCTGTCGTCAGCGACATCACCGGCGTGACCGGCCTGCGGATCCTGCGCGACATCGTCGCCGGCCAGCGCGACCCGCAGCAGCTCGCCCAGCATCGGGACTATCGGTGTCACGCGTCCGAGGCCGAGATCGTCGCCGCCCTGACCGGCAACTATCGCCCCGAACACGTCTTCGTCCTGCAGCAGAATCTCGAACTCTTCGACACCTATCAGCGGCAACTCGACGGCGTGCGATGCGCGCCCTCGAAGCGCACCTCGCCCAGCTCGCCGCGACCACCGCGCCGCCGCCGACCCCGCTGCCCGCCGCGCGGCGCCGCAGAAGCCGCGCGACAACGAACCGCGCTTCGATGTCCGGACGCCCGCTCCACCAGCTCACCGGCGTCGACCTCTCCCAGATCGACGGCATCGGGCCCTACAACGCGCTCCGCCTGCTGTCGGAGATTGGCACCGACATGACGCGCTGGCCCACCGAGAAGCACTTCACGTCGTGGCTGACCCTCGCGCCGCAGAACAAGATCTCCGGCGGCCGCCTCCTCAGCAGCCGGACGCAGCCCTCCGCGAATCGCGCCGCGGCGATCCTCCGCCTGGCCGCCATGAATCTCGGCCGCACCCAGACCGCCCTCGGCGCCTTCTATCGGCGCGTGGCCTTCCGCATCGGCAAGGCCAAAGCCATCACCGCCACCGCGCGCAAGCTCGCCATCCTGGTCTATCGCACGCTCAAAGACCACCTCGTCTACGTCGACCCGGCGCCGAGGCCTACGATGCGCAGCGACCGCACCCGCGTCGTCCGCCGCCTCCGGCAACGCGCCGAGCATCTCGGATTTGGCCTGATCAACCTCGCGACCGGCGAGGTCGTCGAGGGAGCAGTTTCTTAGGAGGCTTCGAATCACTATTCGATCCAGACGAATCGAGCCACAGCCATCGAGAACGCGAAGAGCGCCCCGCCCCAGTAGGTGGCGATGTACGACCGCGGTCCGCCGTGCCGCGTGCGCCAACGCCCGTAGAATTCCATTGCCGCGCCGTTCAACAGAGGCGAAAGCAACAGGCTCGCGCCTGGTAGCAATGCGCTGGTCCACACGCGGGACGGCCACAGCATGCTGCTTGCCACTCCACCCAGCCCGCCCCACAGGCTGATGCCAACGCCGGCCAAGACGGGATGCGCGCGCTCGCGCCGGCGGAACCCTTCGCCGAGCGAGTGAAAGCCGAGTTCGAACAGCGCCTCGCCAACAACCTGAAGGCAGATCTCCCAGATCAGTCCGGCGACCACCTCGAAGATGAATTCGATAAGCCGCACTCCTAATCGCGCTATTCCGATGCTTCTAGAGAAGCCTAACGGCACGCCGCTTCAGCCGCAGCGGCCTCGTCGATCCCGCGGGCTGCCGTCGGCTGCAAGCGGATGTTAGGCGGAGGGGCCCGTGCTGCGGGCCCACCTGACGAACGTGGCCAGGATCAACCCCAGCATGTGGGGTCCGCCTGCGCCGCTCCACGTGGTGCCATCGAGCTCGCAGGCCAGCCATGCCCTCTCGGGTTCGCCGATCTCGAATGGGTGCGAATGACTTCCCCTCGAGGTCGGTACCCTCAAGATCCACCTTGAGCGACCAGCCTGGATTGTCGAGCGTTTCCAGTGTCAAGCCACTCTGATGTTCCCAGTCCCCATCACATCGAGCAGCGTACCCACTCTTGAATCCAGGCAATATGTTGACCAACGTCGTTCGGGACGGGGCTACCGAGAGCGGACCCACCTAACCCAGTCCGCGTGCCGTCCTCCAACTCCACCTCGTAGGCGGGCTCCGGCGGCCCCTTGCTTAAGCCGACGACGGTGCCCATGCGACCGGCGAAGGTTCCAGCGAGGATGACAACGCGATCCTGCGGGAGGAACGAGACACCTTCCACAGGTTCAGACCGTTCCCAACGATAGAGTGTCACCTCCCATGTCTTCATCGTCCGTTCGTCCTTCGGCTAACGCAGCGGCGTTCAGCCGCGAGCCGCGCGTAGAGGTCGCTTCGCTTTGGCTGACTGCTGGGCGCGGCTCGTCGGCTGCAACGCCTTGTTAGCCGGGCGTGCTCGCGCCGCCTGCCAACGACGCAACGACCGCACGCTCTCGTTCGAGCCCTGCCCAGCCAGCAGCGCGTCAACCGACACGTCTTCGTCGATGGCGGGCCAGTGAATACCAAGGCCGGGTCCGATCAACTCCCACTGTCGACGCTCGCTCGGCGTCGCCGCCGCCAGGCGTGGATACCATGTGAGCGGAACCGACACGACACGGCCATCGCGAAGGGCCACCACCAGTGCATCGCCCGTGACCCTCACCTCGGTCGCCACGGGAACGTCAGTTGCTGCCGAAGTACTCATGCCAGGCCCTCTGAATCGCGGCTTCGTGCTCGCGCACCAACGCCGCTACCTTCGCCAGTTCCGCCTTCGTGAACCCGCGGTTGTACTCGGCACGCACCGGCGCCAGCCAGACCTTCGCGGCCTTGCGGTCGCGCGCCACGTGCACGTGCACGGGTTCACCACGATCGCTCGAGAAGAAGAACAGCCGGTACGGGCCGGTCTGCAGCACCGTGGGACTCACCTGGCGATTGTGCCAGCTTTACTGGCAACACGCCACGTTCAGCTTCGGCTAACGCAATGCGCTTCAGCCGCGAAGGCGCGTTCGCGGTCGTGGCTTCAGCCCAGCCTTCTGACGCGCCTTCGTCGGCTGCAAGCGCCTGCTAGGCGCCGCCGTCGGCAACCGGTCTTCCGGATCTGGTTCAATGGCGGGCACTTGGGCCAACGCCGCGAGGAACCGCGCGCGTGACCCCCGCTTTGCCCGTGCGTCGAGGGTACTCCTCGGTCAGCAACGCCGACATCTTCTCGGCCAGCGCCGAAGCTACCAGTTGATTGATCGACACGCCCTCACGACGGGCCAAGTCGCGTGCCCGCTCATGCAACGAGTTCGGCAGTCGAAGGCTCAATGCGCTCATGATTATTCCTCGAGTGATCGTAGAAAGGCCGCGGGTGTCAGGGCGCGAATGCCAAATCGCTCCGACCCGCGAAAGTCGCGAACGTTGAACGTCACGATCCGGTCACACCGCCCGTGCGCGGCGACTTCCAGCACAAGATCGTCGCTCGGATCAGGCAACATCGGTCGCCAAAGGAAGTAGATTCGCTGACGCTCGGCGGTGGAACACAGATAGTCCAGCACGTCGTCGACCACAGCCCTGGGCAATCGAACGCCGGCCTCCGGACGAACCACGGCCGACTCGTACTCGAACAACAACGCTACCGACACCGCATGCACAAACTGGCCGGTACCGACCAACGACAGCACTCGATTCGATGCACCGAGACTCGACCGGATGCCGGCCACCACCACGTTCGTGTCGAGCACGATTCGAGGTTTCACGTCGGTATCATATGCGATACCTCTGTAGGCAAGCAACGCCGTGCTCGTTCAAGTGCGCCTAACGCTCCGGTTCAGCGGCGGGCCGCGCGGCGGACCGTCCGCTGCAACCGGTTGTTAGCCCGCATCCGCGGCAGGATTTCGGCAGTCTGAGGATCGTGACAGCCGCTTGTCATACAACCGGTTCTGAGCTTGATCCAGTTTCGTGGACATCTTTCCAGAGGGGGATACGATGGCCAGAATGGAATCAGGCAAGACGGGGCGACGGGCACGGCGACAGTTCACGGAGGAGTTCAAAGCGGGGGCCGTGCGGTTGGTCCTCGATGAAGGTCGGACGGTCGCGGCGGTGGCCCGCGAGTTGGACCTGACCGAAACGGCCTTCCGTGCGTGGGTGGAGCACGCGCGCGCCGATCGCACGGCGGGCAAGACCGGCGTGACCACGGCCGAGCGCGAGGAGTTGGTCCGCTTGCGGAAAGAGAATCGGCAGCTCCGGCAGGATCGGGAGATCCTCGTAAAAGCCGCGGCCTTCTTCGTGAGGGACCACGCGTGACGTTTGCGTGGATCGCCCTGGAGAAGGCCACCTTCCCCGTCGTCGCTCTGTGTCGCAATCTCCGTGTCACGACGAGCGGGTTCTACGCATGGCGGGGTCGGTCGGAGTCCGCGCACCGCATCGACGATCGCCGCTTACAAGTCCTCATCCGCGCCTCCTTCGAGGCCAGCAAACACCGGTACGGGAGTCCGCGCATCCACGAGGATCTTATCGAGCTCCACGAGCAGGTCAGCCGGAAGCGCGTCGTGCGCTTGATGCAAGCCGACGGCCTGAAGGCGCGGGTGCGAAGGCGGTACAAGCACACGACAATGAGCGACCACGATCAACCGGTCGCCGACAACCTCCTCGATCGGCAATTCAAGGTGGAGGCCCCGAATCAGCGCTGGGTCGGCGACACGACGGAGTTCGTCATCGGCACCAGCAGCAAGCTCTACCTGGCCGTGATCCTCGACCTGTTCTCGCGGTTCGTCGTCGGCTGGGCTGTGAGTGCCGCGAACGATCGCCACCTGACCATCAAGGCGCTCGAGATGGCGCTCAAGCGACGATGCCCCGCGATCGGGTTGCTGCATCACTCGGATCAAGGCTCGACGTATGCGAGCGAGGACGACCAAGCCGTCCTCGACGCCCGTGGGATCGTGTGTAGCATGAGCCGCCGCGGCAACTGTTGGGATAACGCTGTGATGGAAAGCTTCTTCTCGACCGTCAAGAGCGAGCTGGCGGACCAGTTCGCGAGCTACGGCGACGCGAAGATGGAACTGTTCGATTACATCGAAGTGTTCTATAACCAGCAGCGTCGGCACTCGACGCTGGGCCAAGTCAGCCCAGCGGTCTTCGAGCGTCGGCACGCTCAAGCAGCGTAGCTAAACCGTCCACGAAACTGGATCAAGCTCATTCCCCGAGCTGAGACTGGCGAGAGCCTGGGCCGACCATCGCGCCGATCTCGGCTCCACGCATTCGGGCCAGGAGCAGCGCGGCGACCGCCGAAGATACTGCGACGGTCACCCAAGCCACCAGTGTGCCCTCGAACGACATGGGGGACACGGCGTTGGGAAGGGCCGCGGGAACGATGCCGGTCGTGTTGTTCACGGTGGCGTGCATCAGCATCACTAGCAGTAGGCTGCCCTCGGTCTTCCAGTACAGCCAGGACATCGCCACCGAAAGCGCGGTCACGTGTAGCAGGTAGATCGGGAACGACTGGCCGTCACTCCCGCTGCCGTGCAGGAAGAAGAGCGGCAAGTGCCAGAGCGCCCACATGACGCCGAGGAGAACGCTCGCGCCGCCGAGGCCCAGGAGCGTCGCGAGGCGCGGGAGCGCATATCCCCTCCATCCCACCTCCTCACCAGCTTGCACCCAGGTCGAAACCAGTATCGCGCCGAGCATCAGGGGCACCGGCGTGCCGCCGAAACTCGGCCACACGCCCGTGGCAATTCGATGTACCAGGGCGGCGAACAGCTTGGTGGCCGCCATATAGCTGATCGCGAACAGGTACAAGTGTGCGCCCACCTGCCACCTGCCGATGCGCGCCAGCAGTCGCGCAACCCCCGCGCGACCTTCGCCGTACACGGTAAGAGCGAGCGCCACGAACGCTGGCGCGAAGACGCCCAACAGGAAGACCAGACCGCCGAGACCGAAGAACCCGGAATCGCCTGGCGCCCCCAGCGCCGCGGGCGCTAGCCATGCCGTCCAGGTCAACGCAAAGGTCAGCAGAAAGAATCCGACCAGAGCCATGCGCCCCCGTTGCGCGCGTCGGGTGTGATCTCGGCCACGCATGACCATGCTCCTAGTCGGGCTAACGACGCCAAATCAGCCGCGCGTCGACAAGCGTCGCCCGGCGCGTCGGCTCAATTTGGATGTTAGCCCGCTCGCTTCGTAGATGGCGTACCGGCCAGCGCCCACCGCCGAGCCATTTCGACCAGCCCGTCTCGATACCTTGGCCAGTCGTGTAGTGTTTCCGGATCGAAGTCTGCTCCGGTCGGCCACTGGATCGTGCCGAACGCGTCGTCGAGTTCTACGCGGTTGAAGAGGGTGAGATCACGAAGGGGTCCGAACAGTTCACCTTCCAGTACTGGCAGGAAATCGATCGTTTGTTCCGTGGCGTCATTGAACCGCAGCGCCAAGGTGTAGGGCGCAACGATCTCGAAACGCTCGACCCGATAGATGGCATGGCCCATGGCGGTTTCCCTCTTACTGCAACGGATCGATCTTGCGTGGGCTCTGACCAGATTGCAGGCGGTGCCAAGCGTCCAGGAGTTCCGCGTGGTGAATCTCTGCCCACGCCTCGACCAGCCGCTGCTGCGTCCGGGGCAACTCGCCACCGATGCATTCGATCGGATCGAGAGCGAACGTCGCCGTCGCGTTCTGGTACGCGGCATGGAAGTGCGGTCGGTGGTGGGGCGCGCCCAGTTCCGCAAACATTCGAATGATGATTCCAAAGAAGCGCGACAGCTCTGGCACGCGATCATTGTCGCATGCCGTTGGCGTTCGTCTGTCCGGCTAACGATCGCGCATCAGCCGCGCGCGGTCGCTTTCTTCTTGCCGCGCGTCGACTGCATGCGCATGTTAGCCGGCGCCATTGCTCTTCGGATTCGACGCACGGGTCGGCGCGCTGGTGTGCCGTTGAGCATGCCTTCTGCACTAATGTCTTCGTCGATGTCGGGCCAGTGCACGCCATGACCGCGACCGATCAGACGCCAGTTGGCACGCTGGGCGGGCGTCGCATCTGACAGGCGCCACGACCATGCCAACGGTACGCTGATGACTCGCCCGTCTGCCAGGTGGGCCGTGATCGTGTCTTCGGACACCTCAACCCGCGCGATGCTCGCTTCCGCGCTAACCACAGTGCTCATGCCATGCCTCGATGATCTGCCGTTCACGAACGACGATCGTCCGTCGAATGTCGCCCAGCTCGCGCGCCGAGAACCCGCGATTCCACGCCAAGGCGACGGGCCGCAGCCAGAACTTCGCCTCAGCATCGTCGCGTCGAACGTGTACGTGAATGGGCTCGCTACAGTCGAAGCTGTAGAAGAAGAACCAATACGGCCCCGGGATGCCTCCGACCTTCGGCATGTACGCGTTCTGGTCGATGATCTCAGGATCGCGCGAGCCCCGCAAGCACTGACCGATGCGTCCGCTGTGTTCGTTGTGTCCGGCTAACGCTTCGTCTGAGCCGCGTGGCTCTCGCGGCGCTCCCTACTGGAGCCACGTCGGCTCCAGACGGAGTTAGCCCGTTTGTGGTCAGTTGTCGAACTTCAACTCGGCGATTCCGATGCCGCTCTCACCGGCCACCGCGTAGAGCAGGAACATCCGTCCGTTCTCCTCGAAGACCGCCGGGTCACGTAGCTGATTGACATGGCCGTAGGCGGTACTGCGGAGCGACGGTCGCCGCGGCGCGTCCGATCCCTCCCACACTCGCTCTGGTCGGAGGACCTCAATCGGGGCGGTGTCCTTCCACGTCGTCCAATCGCCTGACAGATCGATCGTGCTCAGCTGAATCGCTTCCGGAGCCGTCCCAACCTGCGTCCAGAACACAAGCAGTGTGCTCCCGCGCTTGAGAAAGGCGGCATGACGCATGTTGGGGTTGAACAGCAAAGGCCCTTCCTCGAAACCGCTCAGCGCGTTCTTTGATCGGTAGAACTGGCCACGCATGGCCATAGCGTAGATATAGTCGCCGTGAGTAAACGTTCGAAAATAGGTCTTCCCGAGGATCTCAGGCCTTGCCGCAAAGCGAATGCCGTCGGCAGAAGTGGCGGCCCGCGTCACCTGCTCCCCAAGCCCATTGAGGCCGTGGTAATACATGATGATTCGTCGATTGGCCTCGTCGACGTGGACATCAGGTGAGGCGATATGCGGCGTCGTGGCTTCGGTGAAGGCGTCGTGCGAAAAGTTTGCCCGGCGCCCTTCGGCGCGAAGCTTGGCCAACTCGTCAGCCGGCCCCTGTGGCGGCTCGGTCAGCAGAAACGAACCTCCGAGCTGAAGGCTGCCTGGCGCGTGAATGTGCCAGGGGCCCAGAAGGTCGTCAGCATATGCGAGACGGATATAGCGTCCCTTGTGGTCGGCGAAATACTGGTAGTACTTGCCGAGGCGTCCCGGCGCCCAGTCTGGCACGCGGATGAGCGATGGCCCCTGGATGTTGGGACCGATGCTCTTGTCCAAGTCCGGCGAAATGATGGGCCGATCGAGAAGACGCACAACGCTGACCGGTGACCGACCGGACTGGCCAGCAACCGGTACAAGCGTCGTCAGAACGCCACCCACAAGCATCGTCGCGACCGTCACCCCGATCTTCGTGTGGCGTAGTGTCATCCTCTTCTCGATCGAGCTGGGATTGGGCGGGCGCGCCGCTCGGAAAGTAGGCCATTCGCCGCTCAGAAAGTAGGCCACCTGAGGGCGGTTGATTCTACGTGATTCTGACGGGGCAGGCCCGTCCGTCGGCGCCCCTCCGGGTGCGCATGCGATAGCTCTTCCCCTTGGTGGTGAGCACGGTGGCGTGATGCGCCAAGCGGTCGAGCAGGGCCGTGGTCAGCTTCTCGTCGCCGGCGAAGACGGTGACCCATTCCGCGAAGGCGAGATTGGTGGTGACGACGGTGGCGCGCCGCTCGTAGCGGTCGGTCAGCAGATTAAAGAGCAGCTCGCCGCCGACGCGATCGAAGGGCACGAAGCCCAGCTCGTCGACGATCAGCACGTCGACGCGGAGCAGTCGTTGCTGCAGACGCGTCAGCTCGCGGGCATCGCGGGCTTCCACGAGCTGGCGGACCAGGTCAGCGGCCCGCGTGAAGAGGACGCGCCGTTTCTGGCGGGTCGCTTCCACGCCGAGCGCGATGGCCAGGTGCGTCTTGCCGGTCCCGATCGGCCCGGCCAGGATCAGATTCTCCGGCGCGGTCACCCATTCGCCGCGCGCGAGGGTGTGGATCTGCGTCGGATTGATCCCGTCGGCCGCCGCAAAGTCGAAGGTGTCGAGCGTTTTCACCTCCGGGAAGCGCGCCTCGCGGAGCCGCTGCCGGATCACCGACTCGTGCCGCGACGCCTGCTCGGCGCTCAGGACCTCGTGCAGGTAGTCTTCGTGCGGCCAGTGGCTGTCGCGGGCTTGCCGCGCGAGGCCTTCAAACGTCCGGGCCACGCCGGGCAGCTTCAGTGCCCGCGTATGGGCGACGACGAGATCCCGGACGATCGCGGGGGCGCTCATGCGCCCACCGCGACGAGCCAGCCGTCGTAGTCGGCGGCACAGCCGCTCGGGATCTCGAGGTCACGCAGCCGCGCGGGCACGGCGTCGGCGGCGAGGCCGTCGCGATCGGGCACCGGCGTCAGCGCCAAGAGCAGCGGCGTGCCGGTCGCGAGCGCGCGGGTCAGCGCCGGCACGACGACCGCGGCGCCGTGCGTGTCGAGCTGGCCCAGCACCTTGGCGAAGAGCCGCGCGGCCTCGCGCGGCCCATGCGCGCCGTGCAGCTGATCCCAGATCGCCGGAAACGGGGCGCCGAGGTCGCGCAGCAGATCCGGCAGCACCTGCCGCACCGCCTGCGGCTTGCGCGCCAGCTCGGCCAGTAATGCCGGTAGTCAATCGACCGCTGGCCGAACCGCCGCCGCGGATGGGACACGCAGGTGCCGTCGCGCCCGACGATGGTGACGGTCGTGGCGCCCGTCCGGACCACGAGGTCGAGGCCGGCCCAGCGCGTCCACACCGAGTACCCCGCGCCGTCGAGTCGAATCAGCGCGCGTGGAGTCACCGTGGCGAGCGTCGTGGCTTCGGCCACGAAGGGGATCGGGGCGTCCCGAAAGAGTCGCTGCTCCTCCGCGAAGCGCGCCCCGATCGTCTGGCCGCGTCGCATCGCGCGCCGTGGCGAGGCGCGCATCCATCTGTGCCAGCAACGTCGCATTGATGCCGGCCAGCGTCGGCCCGCTCGGAATCGGCACCAGCACCTGCTGGCGCACCGCTTTCCCGCGGCTCTCGACGCCGCCTTTGTCATGGCCCTCGCCCGGGCCGCACAAGCACGCCTCCAGCAGATAGTGCGACGCCATCGCACTGAACCGCGCCGTCAGCGTGCGCCCGCCGCCGACCAGAATCCGCACGACGGCGGCCCGCAGATTGTCATAGGCGACCCGCGCCGGCACGCCGTCGAAGTGTGCGAACGCGCGGACGTGCCCATCGAGGAAACTGATCTGATCCTGGCGCTCGTAGATCCAGGCGAAGTCGCGGCCCGAGTACATCAAGCGCATCAGAAAGAGCCACGCTTTTCGCCGCGTGCCGTCGACGTCGACCAGCACCTCGAAGAAGTCGACCTCGGCGAGATCCCCCGGCCGATACGTCAGCGGCACGAAGACCTCGCGCCGCTGGCGCTTCCACTCCGCCACCGCCGCCTTGATCACGGTGACGCCGACCTGGAGGCCCTCGGCGACGACCAGCCCATGCAACCGCGTCGCGGTCAGCCGCTGCTTGCCGCCGGTCCATTGGGCCGACTCGGTGAGCAGCGCCTGCACGCGCCCGCCGACCGTGTCCCACACGGGCCGTGGCCGCGGTCCCGCCTCGGCCTTCCGGACCGGCGCTGCCTGGCCGACGTACTTGCCAACCGTCGACCGCGAGAGTCCCAGCTCCCGCGCCACCGCCCGCTGCGACCGCCCTTCGACCAGCACTTTGTGCCGGACCACATGCACTTGATCCATCCTGAGCATCCTTTCAGCGGACGCCGGATTCCCCGATCCCGCAAGTCCGCCATCAGGCCCTCAGGTGGCCTACTTTCTGGGCGGCGAATGGCCTACTTTCCGAGCGGCGCGCCCAGATGCTCTTGTCCAAGTCCGGCGAAATGATGGGCCGATCGAGAAGACGCACAACGCTGACCGGTGACCGACCGGACTGGCCAGCAACCGGTACAAGCGTCGTCAGAACGCCACCCACAAGCATCGTCGCGACCGTCACCCCGATCTTCGTGTGGCGTAGTGTCATCCTCTTCTCGATCGAGCTGGGATTGGGCTAACGACGCCAAATCAGCCGCGCGCCGTTGGGCGACACGCGGCGCGTCGGCTGCATTTGGATGTTAGCCCGCCTTTCGGCGGCTAGCGGTGCTGGCCTGCGTCATGAACGACCGCAGGACCGCGTTGATGCGTGACTGATACCGGGGCCCCTGGGCCTTGAACCAGTCGAGAACATCTGTGTCGACCCTGAGCGAAATCGGCTGTTTCGCCACGGGCTCGACCACCCGCGCCGAAGCCCAGAAATCATCCGGCAGGCCTCGCAGCTCTCGGGGCGACGTGCGTTGAATCGTCGCGTCAGAGACCCGCCGCAGCCGGGCGAGGCTGGCGCGGCCGCGGCTAGGACCGGCCTTGGACTGCTTGCTCGTAGGCTTGACGCTCACTGCGACTACTCACTCTGGCCGAAATGATGCGACGGACCTGTGCACCGGCCTCGGCCCGGTCGGTGTACACGAGAGTCAGGGTGATGCCATCGGCCTGGCCAATGGCCACGACCCGACGCTCGCCGTAGTCGCGACGTGTGTCTGGGCGCTCCAAGGTCGGCCCGTCGAACACCTGCGTGGCGAACTCGAAGTCGAAGCCCCGCGCCCGAAGATTGCGATCGCTTTTCCGAGCATCCCACCCGAAGCGCACGGATCGAGTATACGCCTGTATATACGACGATGCAACGTTGCGGTCGGGCTAACGCCCCGGCTTCAGCCGCGGCGGCCCTCATGATTCACCGGGCCGGCGTCGGCTGCAAGCCGTGGTTAGATTAGACGGCGGTTTCAAGCCCTTCGAGCTCGAGTGCTGGTACGCGTTGGCGAACCGCGGCAATGAATCCGCGCTTGTCGGCCGGCGAAATCACGGTGTAGGGCCCTTGCCTCGCGAGAACTTCGATGCGGTCGAGCGACAGTGCCGGCGACGCGACAATCGTGTGGGTGGCTCGAAGTTTGTAAATTGACGCGACCGGGATCCGCGACGTGAACGGGCCCGATTTGACAAGAAGCATCGTGTCGGTCAGAACGTAGGTACGTGCTAGCCGCCAAGTAGTGACAGCGCCCCGAGGACGCCAAGCGGAAACAAGATCCACCGCAGGCGTGAATGAACGGCCCTGGACTACGGCGGTCACAACGGGCGTGAAGAGGCGAACGCCTAAGAACATGTAGATCATCACGAAGAACCAGTCGACCTTGGTGCGAAAGTGTTGACTTGACACCTGGCACCTCCTCGTCCGTCTAACGGACCGGCGTTCAGCCGCGAGCCGCGCGCGCAGAGGCCTTCGACTTGACTGACGGCTGGGCGCGGTTCGTCGGCTGCAACGCCTTGTTAGGCCGACGTTGACTCAGTGCCTTGCTTTTCGAAAGACGGACAAGCAGCCGCAGCGCTTGATTGACTGAGGCCGAATCAGGAAATGCCTTCGTCAGGTCGGGTTCGAGCAGCACAACGTTGGTGCCTGCTTGGTACGCCCGGAAGTGCTTGCCTCGCACGGCCTTTGCCGACGAAAATCGTACTCGGGGCGCATCTCGTCGGGATCACGTTGCTTGTTCGTGTGCTTCATATGCTTTGCGCTCGCGCGCTGTCGCGAGGCGGGCGCTGATGATTCGGAGCCGCCCACCTCGCTCAGTGTACGACACTGCCAACAAGCGACCGGCCGCCGACCGGCCCATGCTGAGAAACCGATGCTCGCCTACCGAATGGTCAGGATCGGGGATCGTCGTCTCGAGCGGATCGCCGAAGACTGTCTGGGCTTCGGCGAACTCAACGCCGTGGTCTCTGGCGTTCGCTGCGGCCTTGCGTGGATCCCACTCGAACTGCACCGCTCCAGTGTAGGGCTCGTGGCCGCGATTCGTGCGTTCTGGTTCGTGTTCGGCCTAACGCCCCGGCTTCAGCCGCGGCGGCCCTCATGATGCTCCTGGGCCGTCGTCGGCTGCAAGCCGTGGTTAGGCCGTCGGGAGCCATTCGACTCGCTCGATCCAAGAGGCGGGTACTGCCTTGCCCTTTCCGGAGAAGCAGGCGTGGCTAGACCGGCCGTGGCTCAGCTCGTGGAGCGAGCGATACACGAACACAGTCGCCGCGGTCACGGCTCCCCGGCCCCCACCGGGAGCCGTGAATACGACCAAGCAGGGTTCGGTGGATGCCTCGTAAGCATGCCGCAACGCGTGACCGAACACCTCCTGATAGTCGGCGCAGATGTCTTCAAGGGCCTCACAGATCCGGGTGAACTGTTTGTGACCGCGATGACGCCCGAGAGCGGCATCACGAACGAGGAAGGCGAACGGTCCCTCCCAGGCGGCCGAAATGGCCTTCGAGGTGAACTGAAGCGAATAGAATCGGCCTGAACTCGCAAAAGACTCGCGGTACGCGTTCCACTCTTCGGGACCGATCCACGACCGCGCCACAGACTCGAGGTCTTCCCATAATCGCGGAAGCGCCGCAAGAGTGGGCAGCAGACCTTCAGTGAATTCTCGATGCCTGGGTGCACGAGTCGCGTGAAACCATCTGGTAGCCTCGGGCAGCGGCAATTCTTCCTGGGACTCGAATCCAAGGCACCGCACCAACTGCGTCTCCTCAGACTCTTCACTGTCCCAGTCGATGGCGAGCGAGCTCAGCTTGTCTTGAAGACCAGAGGTCTTGACGCCGAGCAGACCGGCGAGGGATCCGAGCGCCGACTGGTACGTCGTGCAATCCAGCAATCCGTTCATTCAGATCGGCCTAACGCCCCCGGCTTCAGCCGCGGCGGCCTCATGATCGCCCGGGCTGCCGCCGGCTGCAAGCCGTTGTTAGGCACCGAGCCCCAATGCCGTGACCTCCGGAGCGTCGCGCACCCGAGCGGACCTCAAGCACTGCGGCCGTTGGCGACGCAGCTCGGGCCTCATGAGCCCACGCCAAATTCTCGCTTCGACCTTACTGATTTACGACCAAGACGAAACGGACCACAGCGAAGCCGAACGCGAACAGGGCCCCACCCCAGAACGTCGCGATGAACGAGTTCCCCTGCAGGTGCTGTGCCCGCCATGCGCCGAAGTAGTGCATCAGCGCCCCGTTTAGGATCGGCGATAGCACCAGACTCGCCCTAGGGAGAACCGGCGCCCCGAAGAGATGTCCCGGAAACACCCACGCCGTGAGCCAGCCAGCTGAGCTTGATCCAGTTTCGTGGACATCTTTCCAGAGGGGGATACGATGGCCAGAATGGAATCAGGCAAGACGGGGCGACGGGCACGGCGACAGTTCACGGAGGAGTTCAAAGCGGGGGCCGTGCGGTTGGTCCTCGATGAAGGTCGGACGGTCGCGGCGGTGGCCCGCGAGTTGGACCTGACCGAAACGGCCTTCCGTGCGTGGGTGGAGCACGCGCGCGCCGATCGCACGGCGGGCAAGACCGGCGTGACCACTGCCGAGCGCGAGGAGTTGGTCCGCTTGCGGAAAGAGAATCGGCAGCTCCGGCAGGATCGGGAGATCCTCGTAAAAGCCGCGGCCTTCTTCGTGAGGGACCACGCGTGAAGTTTGCGTGGATCGCCCTGGAGAAGGCCACCTTCCCCGTCGTCGCTCTGTGTCGCAATCTCCGTGTCACGACGAGCGGGTTCTACGCATGGCGGGGTCGGTCGGAGTCCGCGCACCGCATCGACGATCGCCGCTTACAAGTCCTCATCCGCGCGTCCTTCGAGGCCAGCAAACACCGGTACGGGAGTCCGCGCATCCACGAGGATCTTATCGAGCTCCACGAGCAGGTCAGCCGGAAGCGCGTCGTGCGCTTGATGCAAGCCGACGGCCTGAAGGCGCGGGTGCGAAGGCGGTACAAGCACACGACAATGAGCGACCACGATCAACCGGTCGCCGACAACCTCCTCGATCGGCCAGTTCAAGGCGGAGGCCCCGAATCAGCGCTGGGTCGGCGACACGACGGAGTTCGTCATCGGCACCAGCAGCAAGCTCTACCTGGCCGTGATCCTCGACCTGTTCTCGCGGTTCGTCGTCGGCTGGGCGGTGAGTGCCGCGAACGATCGCCACCTGACCATCAAGGCGCTCGAGATGGCGCTCAAGCGACGATGCCCCGCGATCGGGTTGCTGCATCACTCGGATCAAGGCTCGACGTACGCGAGCGAGGACTACCAAGCCGTCCTCGACGCCCGTGGGATCGTGTGCAGCATGAGCCGCCGCGGCAACTGCTGGGACAACGCTGTGATGGAAAGCTTCTTCTCGACCGTCAAGAGCGAGCTGGCGGACCAGTTCGCGAGCTACGGCGACGCGAAGATGGACCTGTTCGATTACATCGAAGTGTTCTATAACCAGCAGCGTCGGCACTCGACGCTGGGCCAGAGTCAGCCCAGCGGTCTTCGAGCGTCGGCACGCTCAAGCAGCGTAGCTAAACCGTCCACGAAACTGGATCAAGCTCAGCCGCTCACCTGCGGCACGCGCGGAGCCACGATACCACCGGAGCGCGAGGGGCGGGCGCACGCCCGCCCCGGTGCCGTCAGGTGCAGCGGCAGGTTAGACGGCGCGGTGGTCTTCACGATCGCCGACAGGATCGCGCGACCGGCGCCCAGGCCTCCCGACCAACGCCTGCTCGATCGCCGGCGCGCGATGCCCCAGACCGGATGACTGCATAGCTCGATGGTCACCGGAACTGAGGGCCCTTCGAGATCGGTCGTGCGTGCGACCAGAACCGCGTGTCGAATCGACTCGGCCATCGCCCATGGCCTCCGCGGTGGGTCGAAGAGGCCGCGAGTGGGATGGCCCCGGAGGTCGGGCGTGGCTCGGTGCCCTGAAGATCAGGTCTTCAAGTAGTCCGTCTAACGGAATGCGGCTCACCCGCAGCGGCCGCGATTCGATGCCTCAAGCTATCACGACACTGCGCCCGGCCGCTGTCGGGTGCAGCCGCGTGTTAGGCACCGAGTTGCTATGGTTCGTCGACGAGGAGAAAACGAACAGCCGCGAAGCCAAGCGCAAACGCCGCGCCGCCCCAGAACGTGGCCAGTTGCGAATGGTTATGGCCTCGACGCGCTTGCCAACGCCCATACCAATGCATCAAAGCACCGTTCAGCAACGGCGAGAACACCAAGCTTGCCCCGGGGACCAGCGACGCCTTGAGCACCCGATGTGGCCACCACCACGTCAGCACTCCGCCCACACAACCCCCGAGGCACGCGATGCCCATGGCCACAACGACCGGGTGCGCCCGAGCTCGCCGGGCCAGTGGCTCGCGACCGCCGCTCCAGTACGCGATCTCAATGAGCACATCGAGCACGCCCGAGAACAGGAACTCGACAAGAATCTCGATGGAATGCCTCTACCGAACTTGCTGGCCGACGCTTCGAGTGTGCCTAACAAAATGCGGCTCACCCGCAGCGGCCGCACAGCTGTGCTTCAAGCTACCACGGCATGGCGCTCGGCCGCTGTCGGGTGCAGCCGCGTGTTAGCCAGCCTGCTACCAACGCCCGGTTGGCGTTCGTCGATGTCGGAGCCACTGTCCGAAGGCTATGCCGAATCCGACGGGCGGACCAGCCACGATCCAGAAGAGCACGATCTCAAACGGGAAGAGGTTGTGGTCGATGTCTCGAAATGCAAAGTCTAGAACGGCGTTGACGAACACGCCGAGCGCAATGCCAGCGAACAGACCGACCGGGGTCGTCCAGACCAGCGTTGCCGATTTCCAGGACGCGAATATTGCAACCCCGCCGAGCACCCCCACGAACGCGACCCATGAACTCGGTCCCCATTCGATGCCCTTCGACCACGAGGCGGCGAGAACCACTCCAATCGCGCCTGCGAGAAGGGCCTTGGCGAATTGCGGCATGGTGATGTCTTGGGGATGCTGTCGTGCCGATTGAGCACGAAGGAATCTGTCGGTCTGGCTAACGAGCCGCCGTTCACCGGCGGCGCGCGCGAGGCCAGCATACACCCGAGCGCGAGGGGCGCGCGCACGCGCGCCCCGGTGCCGTCCGGTGCAACGGCAGGTTAGACCGCCGGTCGTGTCATGCGATCGCCAGGACAGGATCGCGCGACCGGCGCCCCGCTGTGTCAATGGCGCCCCGGTCGATCTCCGGCGCGCGATGGGCCCGCCTGGTGAATGCACGGCATGGAGCCGGCCGGAACTGAGGGCCCTCCGGAAATGCTCGGGCGAGCCCACCGGGAGGTCGACCCGGTACGCCGAGTCAATGAGGAGGAGGCGTGTTGAATCGCCCCGATGATCGGGACGGTGCGCGTGATGAACCCCGGCACGACGACCGCTCGTGCCCACATGCCTGAAGACTGATCTTTAAGTTGTCGGTCTAACGGAATGCGGCTCACCCGCAGCGGCCGCGATTCGATGCCTCAAGCTATCACGACACTGCGCCCGGCCGCTGTCGGGTGCAGCCGCGTGTTAGGCACCGAGTTGCTATGGTTCGTCGACGAGGAGAAAACGAACAGCCGCGAAGCCAAGCGCAAACGCCGCGCCGCCCCAGAACGTGGCCAGTTGCGAATGGTTATGGCCTCGACGCGCTTGCCAACGCCCATACCAATGCATCAAAGCACCGTTCAGCAACGGCGAGAACACCAAGCTTGCCCCGGGGACCAGCGACGCCTTGAGCACCCGATGTGGCCACCACCACGTCAGCACTCCGCCCACACAACCCCCGAGGCACGCGATGCCCATGGCCACAACGACCGGGTGCGCCCGAGCTCGCCGGGCCAGTGGCTCGCGACCGCCGCTCCAGTACGCGATCTCAATGAGCACATCGAGCACGCCCGAGAACAGGAACTCGACAAGAATCTCGATGGAATGCCTCTACCGAACTTGCTGGCCGACGCTTCGAGTGTGCCTAACAAATAGGGTTTGATCCGCACGGCCACGATTGTCAGGCGTGCACCCGCGCGCGGACCGTGCGGATAAACCCTGTTGGACGAAGCCGCGGGGGCTCAGCGCCGCCGGCCCTATGGGGATTGTAAGGCGGGTCGGGCGTGCCGCAGCGTGACGGTCGGTCGCGGAGCACGGGCGTGACGGGTCGCGAGCGGGACACGAGGCACGCGAGGTCGGGGCACGGCGCGGGTCCGGAGGAGCGGTGTGGCGGGACGGGTCGCCACCAGAGGGCGTGAGGCAGAGCCTCGACGACCGGACCCAGGTCCGCAGCCGTCCTGGTGCGGTGCGCGCGAGCCATCGGTCGTCACGAGGAATCCGGAGAGGGCGTTGCCGCGACGTCGATGACGGTGAGATGCATGTGGCCCTCACCGCAGACTGGACAGATCGCGAGGTCGACGCCGGTGAGCCGCCGCAGCAGCGCGTGCGGTGATTCCACGGGGATCGCGTCGGGTGGCGGCTGGCCGAGTAGGGCCCGACACCGAGCCACGGCCGCGCGACGCGGGCGATTGGCCAGGAGGCCGAAGTGGCGGATGCGCATGAAGCCACGCGGCACGACGTGCAAGAGGAAGCGCCGGAGGAATTCGTCGGCCTCGAGCGTCATGACCTTCACGCGGTCGTGGTCGGCGTAGTCCTTCCAGCGGAACCGGACGCGGCCGTCGGCGTGATCGACCAGTCGATCATTCGAGAGCGCCACGCGGTGCGTGTACCGCCCGAGATACTCGAGCACCTGCGCCGGACCGCCGAAGGGCCGCTTCGCATACACGACCCAGTCGACCGCCCGCAGCTGCCCGAGGAAGGCCGTGAAGGTACGGCGCTCAGCCAGCGCAGCGGTCCCGCGCGGCGAAGGTCAGCTGGCCCGCCTCACCCGCCGCGCGCAGGCCCGCGAGATACTTCGCGCGAAAGACCGTCGCCATCGCCCGGACCGGAAACAGGAAGGACGGTCGACCGCGGACCCAGCGTGTGCCGTCTCTCGCCAATGCGCCGCCCGTGACCAGGCAATGCAGGTGCAGGTGTTGCGCGAGGGTCTGGCCCCACGTGTGGAGAATCGCCGTGATCCCGATCGTGCCGCCGAGATGCCGCGGATCGCGGCCGAAGGCGAGCAGCGTGTCGGCCGCCGCACGGAAGAGCAGGGCGTAGATCACGCAGGGATTCCCTTGCGCGAGGGCGTTGAGGTCGTGCGGCAGCGTGAAGACGACGTGGAAGTACGGAATCGGCAACAGGTCGGCCTTCCGCGCGGCGAGCCAGCGTTCTTTCGTCAGCGTCTGGCATTTGGGACAGTGGCGATTGCGACAGGAGTTGTACGACACGCGCACGGCGCCGCAACGATCACACGTCTCCTGATGTCCGCCCAACGCGGCGGTGCGACACGCCGTGATCGCGCGCAAGGCCCAATGCTGCACGGGCACGAGGCGATGCTGACGCGCATACGCCTCGCCGTGCGCCCGGACGATGTCGGCCAGCTCCAGTCGAGGCCGTGCGATCTGGGGTGCCGTGCCCGCAGGGGCCACGGTGCACACGGCCTACGCCGACGGGAGGATCGGCGGGAGCCCGGTGAGCAGATCGAGGCGCGCCGCCTGTGTCGTCAGCGACGCATGCGTCAGATGCCAGTAGCGCGTCGTCGTGGCGATCGACCGATGGCCGAGCAAACGCTGGATCGTGTGCAGGTCGACGCCGGCTTCGAGCAGGTGCGTGGCAAACGCGTGCCGCAGCGCGTGAATGCCGCCCGGTTTGGTGATGCCCGCGCGCCGCTTCGCCAGGGTATACGCCCGCTGCAGCCCCGAGGGATCGAGCGGCTGCGATCGATGTGGGGAGGGAAACAGCCACGTGGTGGGCCGCGCGACGGTCCAATACGCGCGCAAGGCGCTCAGCAGCGGCGGCGACAAGATCGTGTAGCGGTCGCGTCCCCCTTTGCCCTGCTCGACCCGAATCATCCGGCGCGTCGCGTCGATGTCCCCGACCCGCAGATGGAGCACTTCGCTCAACCGCAGACCCGCCGCGTAGGTCGTCAAGAGCATCGTGCGGTGGGTCAGGTGCGGCGCGTGGGCGATCAGCCGCTGGACCTCCTCCCGGCTGAGCAGGGCCGGTAACTTGCCCGGTTGCCGCGGCGACGGAATGGTGAACGTCGTCCGGTCACGCTGCAACGTCTCGTGGTAGAAGAATCGCAGGCCGCAGACGACGATGTTGCACGTGCTCCACGACCGCTGCCGATCGCGAATCAGGTAGAGCACGTACGCCTGAATCTCCGCATCGGTGATCAGATCCGGGGATCGGCGGTAATACCTGGCCAAGCCCTTCACGACGTCCAGATACGTCTCGCGCGTGCGCGCCGCAAATCCGCGCACGATCATCGCCTCGTCCATCCGGCGGCGTAGCTCGGTCATCACACACCTCCTCCGACATCAGGCGCGCCGGTGCGCTCAGCCGTGTCGATCGGAGCAGTGTGTGTCGGGAGACTTCAGGCAGGACGCCGCAACGCAGGCACGAGGCCTACCGCGTAGCGGTTTCGTTCAACGCTACCGCTGAGCCGTGAGGCCCGCGCACGAATCGCTCGCGGGCCGAGTCGGCTCGAGCGGGATGTTAGCGGAAGTCATTCGCGGGTGTTCGGGTTCTTTCGCCCTTGGGACCGCCCACCCCAGGCCGCCCCCGGCACGACCTGACCCCACCGCCGCTGGATCTGCCGACCGATCAAGGCGCGCCGAAGCGTGTCGAGCGCCACGGTCCCCAGGCTGAGGCCTCGCAACCGCGCCGCCGTGCGTGCCGCTCACGGCCACGCCAACACCTCCGAAACTGATTACGCTGCCAACCGCCACCAGCCGATCGCTCGCGCACCTGCGTGTCGAGTCGCCCGAGCCCATGGCTTTCAAGCTCTTTGAGTTTGTTGGTTCGCTAACGACGCGGCTTCAGCCGCGACGGCCTCATGATCCACCGGGCCGTCGTCGGCTGCAAGCCGATGTTAGGCCGACCCGTGGTTCTCATGCCTTGCCCTTTGGGATCGCCTTGATCTCTTGCGCTTCGCACCACTCAAGGAGCGCCCGCTCAGTACACTGCGCTTCGAAGGCGTACCACGCATCGAGTTGGCCGTGTGCCGCAAGGAGGTCCTTGAATCGGTCGTACGCGCCTGGGCCCCCGAAGAACCTCCGGACCGTTTGGAACTCATTCGGGAGTTGCTCTTCGGCGAATCGCAGCGCCACGTTGCGACCGAGACCGAGATCGGATTTGCTCGGGACGGCAATGTACCGATCGGACTGTTCGAGGTCTTCCGGTGCGTCGTCGTCAAGATCGCCGGTTTCGGACACCAAGTAGATCGCCCCGGCGTCGATCGAGACATACGCCCGGTGCTCCGTCAGTACCCCGCTGCTGACGAACTCGACAGCCTCGACCAATGCGTCGAGATCGACGGAGACCATGCCGTTCCTCAGTTCGGCCTAACGGCCAGCCGTTCACCGGCGGCACGTGCGAGGCCAGGATACACCCGAGCGCGAGGGGCGCGCGCACGCGCGCCCCGGTGCCGTCCGGTGCAACGGCAGGTTAGACCGCTGGTTGTTTTGCGCGATCGCCAGGACAGGATCGCGCGACCGGCGCCCAGATCTGTCAATCGCGCCACGGTCGATCACCGGCGCGCGATGGGCCCACCTGCTGATTGCACGGCACGGCGCTGGCCGGAACTGAGGGCTTCCGGAAACGCGCGGGCGAGCCCGCAGGGAGGCGGACCTGGTACGCCGAGTCACCGAGGCACTGTCGTGTTGAATTGCCCGGATGATCGGCCGGGCGCGCCGTGATGAACGCCGGCACGACGACCGCTCGTGCCCACATGCCCGAAGACTGATCTTTTAAGTTGTCGGTCTAACGGACCGCCGTTCACCGGCGGCACGCGCGAGGCCAGCATACACTCGAGCGCGAGGGGCGCGCGCCCGCGCGCCCCGGGGCCGTCCGGTGCAATGGCAGGTTAGACCGCCGGTCGTGTCACGCGATCGCCGACCGCGCTCGCGCGACCGCGCCTCGATGTGTCGATCGCGCCTCGGTCGATCACCGCGGAGCGCGAGGGGTCCGCCTGTTGATTGCACGGCACGGAGCCGGCCGGAACTGAGATGCCTCCGGAAACTGTTCGAGCGCGCCCGCCCGTGATGGTGCAGGGCACAGCACTGGAGCCGAGAGGACCCTCGGAGAAGCTCGGCGCGCGACCGGCGCTGGTGATGGAAGTGCGGCACGACGATCGGTCGTGCCCCGACGAAAGGATTGGTCTATTCGTTGTCGGTCTAACGTTGCCGAATCAGCTGCGCGCCGACACGCGACACCCGGCGCGTCGGCTGCATTCGGATGTTAGGCCGGCAAGTCGTCGCGCTGTCATTGAAATGTCACCGTCTGAGCGAGTTGACGTGTAGCAAGGATGCGGCCACCGCCGACGAGATCACCCACCCTGGGCGCACCGGCGCCATCGATCGGGCGTGGGGTGCTTTCGAGCACGCCCACGCCAACGAATACGAAGTGGGTCGTGGTTGCGGCCCCGTTTCGATAGTTGAAGATGCCTTGCTCCCATACGTTGCCAATTGATTCGACGAACTCGACCCTGGCAAAACCGCTGGTGCACGTGCCTCTGCCAATCAGCTGCGCTGTCTCCATCACACACATGTGGATCATCAGAGTCGCGTCTCGCGGCACGCTGTGGGCGAAGCGCATCGAGACTCTTAGCGTCTCTGGCGAGACGATAGTGATCGGTTCGCCGTTGACTGGGCTGCCGCGGAACGCCAGGCTTACGGACTCGATCGAGGCAACCGGGCTCGCGGGCGTTGGCGTAGGTGATGTGGGCGGCGTGGATCCCTGGGAGCAGCCCACGAAAGCCGCGGCCGTACCCGCCACGGCGGCCAGTAGGACACCGCGCGCTATAGCGATGACGCTTGGCGATTTACGCATGCGGTTCATTGCTCGGCCTAACGCCCCGGCTTCAGCCGCGGCGGCCCTCATGATGCGCCTGGGCCGCCGTCGGCTGCAAGCCGTGGTTAGGCGGCTGGGAACGTGTTGTCTCGATAGCGGCTCACGACCGTGTGGGCCGCTGCGCCGTACGCCGAGAGAACTCGTCGAAGGTCGAAGTACTCGCGGACCGGCAACATGATTGCGACCGAGGCCACCAAGTAGTACGCGGATGTGCCGGCGGTTGCCACAGCCTCGGGAAGATCTGAAACACCCATGGCGAACTGAGTAACGAAGAAGCCGAAGATGGCGAGTACGACCGCAAAGATCGCGGTGAGAATTCGCGTGATCGATTCGAGCTTGAGATCGACTAGCTCGGTCGGATTGGCGAGCAAGTAGTCGACCGTGACTGTCGACGCGCTGCCGACGTGCCGCGCTGCTTTCGTGTCGTCGGCGTGCGTATTGATCAGCCAGTCGGTCGATCGGAGCCTTCGCGTACGCCGCGACGACATTGACCAGGAACCCAGCGACGACGACTGTAAACCACCACGTGGGACTGGACAGATCGCGCGCAATCTCGCTCACAACGTGGCTCCCCGCGTAAACGCCTGTTTGTCCGCCTAACGACGCGGCTTCAGCCGCGCCGGCTCATGATTTCACTGGCCGGCGTCGGCTGCAAGCCGATGTTAGGCCGAGGTGTGCTACCGACGAATTGGTTTCGCTAGATCGTAGATCACGCCAGAACTGAACCGAGTTAGTGGCACTTGATCAATGGCCACTCCTGAGGGAAGGAGCTCGGGCAGTAGCACAGCCGCGCTTCGACTGAGCGGCGTCACGTATACGGCCTGGCGCCCGAGCCACGGGCGCGGTGGGTTGTGGCTGATCTCCCACGTGAGCCCAGGCTTGCCTAACGACTTGCACTCAATGTTCGTCGCGAAGATGTACTCGTTGTGCGCAGCCGCCCAAGTGCACCCTCCGGCTTTGGACTCGATGGCGGCGCCGAGTGACTGGCCGCTTGCAGTAGGTAGGTCTCGAAATCGAGCCAGGTCTCTGGACGTATTGATGCCAAGTTGATTGTCGATCTCCGGTCCGACGACGTAGTAGGCGACGTACACGAAGAAGACAGCGACGCCCACAACCGCACCGCGACCGTATCTCGCCTTCACTCCGGTTCCCTTCGGCCTAACGCCCCGGCTTCAGCCGCGGCGGCCTCATGATCCATCGGGCCGCCGACGGCTGCAAGCCGTTGTTAGCCAGCATTCGGGAGTGGTTCGCCTCTACGATCACATCCAGTCGCCGAAGTCGAGCCGAACACTGGGCAGCGGATCTGTCTTGATCAGCTCCGCGAAGTCGACTGCGCGGCCCCACCAGTCGCCTATTGGCAACTTGTGCAATCCGAACGTCAAGAAGTAGCTGTCCGGAACCCGCTGATCGTGGTTGACGGGCGAGAGAACCGCGACGGCGATGAGAGCGAAGATGATTCGGTCGCTTAGCCTGACCTTGCCCTGCTCCACTTCGAATCGGGTCGTTCGTGCCGGCCCAGCCGCGTCAGGCAACAGTTCGAACCCCTGCGGCAGTTCCTCGCCATGACCGTGACAGCAACGATGAATGCCGTAAATGACGTCGGCGAGATCAGGCTGGCCGCCCTGTGCCTTCGGCCGCTCCACGTGGACAGGAAATCGCGTCCCCACCAGGTCGATCCCAGGCATCCCCATTGGCCCCAAAATCACGTAGTTGTCGCGCAGGAACTGCGTGAAGCGCGCGTTACTTCCGAGTGACGCGTGCAGCTTCTTCGCTGAGCCGTCGACGGCGTTACAGGCGTGGAGCATTGCGGCGTCTGGCTCGCCCAGCCCCCAGTCGTCGATTGCCTTTCGTACCGATTGTCCGACGTTCATGTCTGGCTAACGAGCCGCCGTTCACCGGCGGCACGCGCGAGGCCAGCATACACCCGAGCGCGAGGGGCGCGCGCACGCGCGCCCCGGTGCCGTCCGGTGCAACGGCAGGTTAGACCGCCGGTCGGGTCACGCGATCACCGGCAGCAATCGCGCGACCGGCGCCTCGGTGTGTCAATCGCGCCTCAGCCGATCACCGGCGCGCGATGGGCCCGCCTGCTGAATGCATGGCACGGCGCTGGCCGGACCTGAGAGCCTCTGGAGATGCTCGAGCGAGCCCGCGCGTGATGGCGCGCGGCATGGCGCGGGAGCCGGCCCGATGTTCGCAGAAGCTCGGCGCGTGAAGGACGCCCGTGATGGAAGTGCGGCACGACGACCGCTCGTGCGAAAAAGAAATGATTGGTCTTTACGTTGTCGGTCTAACGACGCCGCTTCAGCCGCGGCGCCCGACTGCCCGCATGATGCCACAACGCCCGGGCGCCGTCGGCTGCAAGCGGTGGTTAGCCAGCATCGCCGAGGCAGGCATGATCAGTGCCCTTTGCGACCCCGGCACTCTCCCAGCCGACAGCCGCCTCGTGGGCGTACCGCCACCCTTGGTTCAACTCGACAACGAACCCACCAAGTCGACGGCCGGATTGAATGCCAGGCTCTTTGAAGGCCTCGCCGCCTCGAGAGAACGTGACACCTCGCCCCTCGGCGTCGAGAGTGACAGCCCAGCCATCGGGCGCTACGGCACGAACTACCGACGACCTGCAGAAACCCAGGTGAACCGACGTGAGTGTCCCAGCTGACCTCTGCCGGGCGTTCTTGATCGTGATGGACAGGCGACGCGGCCCACCGCTCGTCGAGCACTCACCACGCACGCTGGCGCCCTCGAACTCTTCAACGACGACGACGCCGTCGCAGGCCCCGTCGCCTCGTGTGTCGGACTGCGCAAGCCAAGCGGCCAGGATCATCGAGAAGAACATGCGATTCTGCTATATGTCGTCTGGCTAACGATGCCAAATCAGCCGCGCGCCGACAAGCCCCGGCCGGCGCGTCGGCTGCATTTGGTGGTTAGGCCGCTTGCGCATTGACTTCGGGATCATGGAAGTTACTACCGTCGCCGGAAGACCAGCACCACAGCGAGAACCCCGGCCCCCAACACAACGGCGGCGCCGAACCAGCCCACAACATAAGACACCATTGCCGTGGCCAAGAAGATGAGCAACACGCCAGGCCACGCGCCATACAGGTAGGGCCGCTCAGCGCTCAAGCCATCGCGACGCTCGTCAGGGTTTGGGCGCGTAATCACTGCGTTCCTCGCACACTGGCCTTGCAAATGCATTGCCGGCAGCGCGCTTCGGCCGCGCTACCCCGAATGCCGAGCCGGCTGCCAACCACGCGGCTGTCGACCTAAGCGTGAACGTGGTGGCAGACCGCATCGCCAGCCTGCGCCGACACGTTTGCTGCTCAGCGCGCTCTGTCGCACACAAGACTCACGCGAGTCAGTCGGCCTAACGAGGCCAAATCAGCCGCGCGCCGACAAGCGTCACGCGGCGCGTCGGCTGCATTTGGATGTTAGGCATCACGTCAACAGCCTCGCGTGTACTCGAGTTTCAAGCGCATGTGACCTGTCGGAGTGAACAGATTCTGAGTGGTCGAGCACGATTCTCGCGAAACGGCGCGACTGCGGGCTGCGTGTCGCCGTCGCACCACATGTCCCGGTCTTGCTCTGGACGAGCGTGTACTCGGCCATTCGCTACTCCAAGGATATACAGGTCGCCCCGAGGGCTCTCGACGATATCGTCGGGTGCCAGCCACGTCACGGCCTTGTCCGTGCCGAAGTCTGTCAGGTCGAGCCACGCGCGAGGAGGAAGGGGCCCTTCGGGCAGTCGCACCCAAGGGCCTTGGTGCTCAACGACTGAGTGGTGGAAGAAGGGTCCGTATCCCCAGTCTGTATTGAGAATGTCCGGCACTAGCGCGACTGCCGCGCCGGCTTGGGCTGGCACATAGAATGCGCGCAGGCCCTTGCCCGGCAACGCTTCGACGATCAGGTCTCCCGCCGATGCAGCCTGCTTGTCTGGGGCCGTCCTCAGCCTGACGACGTACACCTTCGGCTCGAGCATTCGCTCGCGACACGCATACCAGTCCGAACTCTCCGGCGCATGCGCCGAGCACAACGATCTCAGCCTGTTCTCGTTCTCGAGCCATTCGACAAGATTCTGTGCTGTACAACCCGACCCAGCCGACGGTGTCGGAGGCTCCCGCGCGCTCCTGCGGAGAGCCGAGTGCGGCGCAGCAGGCGAGGGCCAGACCGATCATCGGCTTCATGGTGTATGCCTAACAAATAGGGTTTGATCCGCACGGCGACGATAGTTCAGGCGTGCACCGGCGCGCGGACCGTGCGGATAAACCCTGTTGGACGAAGCCGCGTTGGCTCAGCGCCGCGCCTCCTATGGGGATTGTATGGCGGGTCGGGCGTGCGTCGATGCGCCTTCTGGACGGGGGGCACGGGCGTGACCGGTCGCGGGACATCACCCACGGCCGCGGACGGGGCGGGGCGCCGTGTGGCGGGCGCTGGGGCGGCGGGGATGGGGTCGCCGTCGGCGGGCGCGAGGCACAGCCCGGCCGTCCGCACCCGGGTGCGTCATCGTGTCGCACGGGCGGGCAGCGCGGTCGGCCGTCATGAGGTATCCGGTGGGGCCGGCGGGTGCACGACGATCGCGGTGAGATGCATGTGGCCCTCACCGCAGACGGGACAGAGCGCGAGGTCGACGCCCGTGAGCCGTTGCAGCAGCGCCTGCGATGATTCGGTGGGGATCGCGTCGGGCGGCGGCTGGCCGAGCAGGTCCCGACACCGACGCAGGGCCGCGCGCCGCGGGCGATTGGCCAGGAGGCCGAAGTGGCGGATGCGCATGAAGCCGCGCGGCACGACGTGCAGGAGAAAGCGCCGGAGGAATTCGTCGGCCTCGAGCGTCATGACCTTGACGCGGTCGTGGTCGGCGTAGTCCTTCCAGCGAAACCGGACGCGGCCCTCGGCATGGTCGACGAGTCGATCGTTCGACAGCGCGACGCGGTGGGTGTAGCGACCGAGGTAGCTCGAGCACCTGCGCCGGGCCGGCGAAGGGCCGCTTCGCATACACGACCCAGCGGACGGCTCGCAGGTGCCCGAGGAAACCGGTGAACGCACGGCGATCGGCCAGTGCGGCGGTGCCGCCGGCGAAGGTGAGCTGCGCCCGCATCGTACGCCGCTCGCAGGCCAGCGAGATATTTTCCGCGAAAGACCGTGGCCAGCGCGCGCACCGGAAACAAGAAGGACGATCGCCCGCCGATCCAGCGGGTGCCATCCGCCGCCAATGCGCCGCCGGTGACGAGGCAATGGAGGTGCAGATGCTGCGCGAGGGTTTGGCCCCACGTGTGGAGGATCGCCGTGATCCCGATCGTGCCGCCGAGATGCCGCGGATCGCGGCCGAAGGCGAGCAGCGTGTCGGCCGCCGCACGGAAGAGCAGGGCGTAGATCACGCAGGGATTCCCTTGCGCGAGGGCGTTGAGGTCGTGCGGCAGCGTGAAGACGACGTGGAAGTACGGAATCGGCAACAGGTCGGCCTTCCGCGCGGCGAGCCAGCGTTCTTTCGTCAGCGTCTGGCATTTGGGACAGTGGCGATTGCGACAGGAGTTGTACGACACGCGCACGGCGCCGCAACGATCACACGTCTCCTGATGTCCGCCCAACGCGGCGGTGCGACACGCCGTGATCGCGCGCAAGGCCCGATGCTGCACGGGCACGAGGCGATGCTGACGCGCATACGCCTCGCCGTGCGCCCGGACGATGTCGGCCAGCTCCAGTCGAGGCCGTGCGATCTGGGGTGCCGTGCCCGCAGGGGCCACGGTGCACACGGCCTACGCCGACGGGAGGATCGGCGGGAGCCCGGTGAGCAGATCGAGGCGCGCCGCCTGTGTCGTCAGCGACGCATGCGTCAGATGCCAGTAGCGCGTCGTCGTGGCGATCGACCGATGGCCGAGCAAACGCTGGATCGTGTGCAGGTCGACGCCGGCTTCGAGCAGGTGCGTGGCAAACGCGTGCCGCAGCGCGTGAATGCCGCCCGGTTTGGTGATGCCCGCGCGCCGCTTCGCCAGGGTATACGCCCGCTGCAGCCCCGAGGGATCGAGCGGCTGCGATCGATGTGGGGAGGGAAACAGCCACGTGGTGGGCCGCGCGACGGTCCAATACGCGCGCAAGGCGCTCAGCAGCGGCGGCGACAAGATCGTGTAGCGGTCGCGTCCCCCTTTGCCCTGCTCGACCCGAATCATCCGGCGCGTCGCGTCGATGTCCCCGACCCGCAGATGGAGCACTTCGCTCAACCGCAGACCCGCCGCGTAGGTCGTCAAGAGCATCGTGCGGTGGGTCAGGTGCGGCGCGTGGGCGATCAGCCGCTGGACCTCCTCCCGGCTGAGCAGGGCCGGTAACTTGCCCGGTTGCCGCGGCGACGGAATGGTGAACGTCGTCCGGTCACGCTGCAACGTCTCGTGGTAGAAGAATCGCAGGCCGCAGACGACGATGTTGCACGTGCTCCACGACCGCTGCCGATCGCGAATCAGGTAGAGCACGTACGCCTGAATCTCCGCATCGGTGATCAGATCCGGGGATCGGCGGTAATACCTGGCCAAGCCCTTCACGACGTCCAGATACGTCTCGCGCGTGCGCGCCGCAAATCCGCGCACGATCATCGCCTCGTCCATCCGTCGGCGTAGCTCGGTCATCACACACCTCCTCCGACATCAGGCGCGCCGGTGCGCTCAGCCGTGTCGATCGGAGCAGTGTGTGTCGGGAGACTTCAGGAAGGACGCCGCGACGCAGGCACGAGGCCTACCGCGCAGCGGTTTCGTTCAACAATGTTTAGGCTGATCAGGGTAGTTCCGCAGATCAGCCTTCCCGCAGTCTAACCCCGAAGCCGTTGAACACCGAGGGCCCGAAAGTCCGTCAGTTCACGAGCCTTCTCGCCTTCTGCAGAACGGCAGAGCCGGCAATATCCAGATCTGGATAAATCGGATATTCAACGAAGCCTGGTCGGCGTATCCGGGCCACCGTCCCTGGGGTTCAAGCCGTCGAGCGGACTCCGCACACCCCGTCCGCCTTGGTTCAGCACGTGCGTGTAGATCATGGTCGTGCTCACGTCGCGATGCCCGAGCAGCTCCTGAATGGTGCGGATGTCGTAACCGCTTTCCAGCAGGTGCGTCGCGAACGAGTGCCGCAACGCGTGACACGTTGCCGGCCGCGCAATGCCAGCAGCGCGCACTGCGTCCTTTACCGCCCGCTGCAGTACCGACTCATGCAGATGATGACGTCGGCGCTCACCCGTGGCCTCGTCGGTGTAGTAGCGAGTGGCGGGAAACACCCACTGCCAGGCCCATTCGTAGGGGGCACGCGGATACTTCCGGCGCAGGCCGTCGGGCAGCCACACGGTGCCGCGCGCCCGCGCCAGGTCGACGGCATGCAGGCGCCGCCGATCCTCCAGGTGTGACGCCAGCGGCGCGCGCAGCGACGCCGGCAACATGGTCACGCGGTCCTTGCCACCCTTGCCGTCGCGCACCATCACCTCGCCGCGGTCGAAGTGCAGGTCTTTCACGCGCAGCTCCACGCATTCCATCAGCCGCAGGCCGCAGCCGTAGAGCATCGAGGCCATCAGCCACTCGATGCCCTGCAGGTAGCCCAGCAGACTCGCCACTTCGCCGCGTGACAGCACCACAGGCAGGCGCTGCGGCGCCTTGGCGCGCGCCACGTCTCGCAGTTCCGGCAGCGCGATGCGTAGCACGGTCTGATAGAGGAAGAGCAATGCCCCCAGCGCCTGGTTCTGCGTGGACGCCGCCACCCCCTGGCTTGCCAGCGACGAGATGAATTGGCTCACGTCTGCCGGTGTCAAGTCGCGCGGATGGCGCAGGCCGTGGAAGGCGACAAAGCGGCGCACCCAACCCGCGTAGGCAGCTTCGGTGCGGCGGCTGTAGTGCCGGGTGCGCAGCGCATCGCGCACCTGGTCGAGAAGCCGCGGTTGTGGCGTGGGCGCAGGCACGTCGAGAGGCCCATGAAATTTCCGTGCCGCGTCGTTGGAGGCGCTCGGCCGGGCGGAGCGCGCATCGGTAGTGCGATTTCCGCGTGGCTGCAGCGCGCGCGGGATGGCAGATTCCGCGGCGCGGTGCCGTCAGCGGCTCGGCCGGCTGGCGTCGCCGTCGAACTCGCGCCCCGGCGGCGCCTGGTCGCGACCCACGCGACCCGCCTCAATCGTGGCCCGCGCGTAGCTTTCGGGCCGCACTGGCGCGCCGGCCAGCCCTCGCAGCATCGCCAACTGGCCCACGTGCGTCAGGGCATCGGCCACCGGCCCCTGGAACAGCACGTCGGTGGGCGGCGGCGCAATGCCGGGGTCGGCCAGGGCGGCGTCGAGCGCGGCCAGCTCGCGGAAGAAGCGATTCACGGCCTCGGGCCACGGCAGCGGGGCCCCGGCGTCCCAGCGATATTCGCCCCGCGCCAGCCGCTCGCCCCACGCCATCAGGTCGCCCAGGTGCCACACGATCTCGCCGGCCGATCGGCTCGACGGGGTGAGCCGGCATTCCGCGAACCCGACGGGCACTTCACGCAGCACCTTCTCGGCGCGGTAGGCCAGCGTGGCCACGGTGTGGCGCAGCAACTGGAGCGCGGTAGCGGGAGGCGGCGTGCGCATGGGCGCTGTCAGGGCATCGTGCGGATGGAGACGGGTTGGCCCATGAGACCTCGACGACGAGATGCTACGGCGCGTAGACGAAGCGCGCAAGCCGGGTCTGGGGGCTGGCGCCGGGGCGACACAGCGTTGCGAATCCACTCGCCGGCCGGACCGTCGAGGAAGAAGGCGCCGCTGCGCAGGTCGGCGAAGTCGCGGGCGTCGATGCTGGCGCGCATCAGGCCGCGGCGGGCATGGCCCGGGGTGTTGAGCAGGTAGTGGCCCATCTCGTGCGCCAGGGCGCGGCCCAGGATCACGCCGAGCCGGCGGTCGTGCAGCGCGGTGGGTTCGTCGGCGCGCGCGGCCGTGGCGAGCACGCGCTCGGCCGCCTCGATCGAGGCCACCGCCACGGCGTTCTCGGATTGGTCGAAGAGCAGCTCGCCCACCGGCCACTGGTGATCGCTGTTGCCGGTGGCGCTCTCGCGCTGCACCACGAGCGCCCGCAGGGCGAAGTCGGGCACGGCTGGGGCGCGGCGCCAGGAATGACCTGCACCGGCGGCGACAACGGCCACTGCAGACGCACGCCTTCGCGCTGCCAGATGTCGTTCACTTCGCGAATCAGGCTGGCCCGGGCCATGGCTGACAACTGCGCCGAGGCGGCCAGCCGCACGTCCACCACCAGCTCGCGCCCGGCCGCGCCCACCGCCGCCACGGAGGCAGCAAGCAGGGCTACACACGGCAGCCAGGCGGCGACAGGGCCGGTTCGCACACGGCCTTATCGCACCTAGTCCACCGGTGTGTCAATGATGTAACGCGCACGTTGCCAGTTCGTAAAACCTGGCGTGCGCGAAGGCCGGCGGCGCGGAAGCGAACATCAGCGGGCCGGCGCGCCCAGCTCCACGATGGCAATCGCGTTCCAGTCGTTCATGGGAATCACGAGGCGGTTGCGCTTGGAGTCGTAGGTCATCGAGGCGGCGCTCGGAATGCCCGAGGCCACGATTTCGGCCTTCTGACCCGGGCGGATGCGCGACACGGTGCCCTGGCGCACGCTGCTCACGTACTTGGTGCCGTCGGCGGTCACCACGATGCCGTCGTTGCCCGGATCCACGGCCTGCTCGGTGGTCACGAGCTTGCCGTCGGGCGTGAAGGTGTGCACGTCGTTGCTGCCGATGTTCACCACCACCAGATTGCCCTTGGCGTCGAACGCGATGCCGTTGGGCATGCTGAGCGGCGCGCCGGTGACCACCACCGAGGCCTGGCCCTGCGGCGTCACCTTGTAGACGCGCCAGGTGGTCGGGGTCTTGCGGCGTGCCGGTCTGGGTGGCGTAGATGGTGCCGTCGGCGGCCACTTCCAGGTCGTTGAAGCGGATGGCGCCCTCGACCTTCACGTTGCCCTTGGGCTCGCCGGTCTTCATGTCGAACCAGCGCACGGTGTCGATGTCCACCACGTAGAGCATGCCGTTGGCAATGTCGCTGCCGAGCGGATGGTTGAGCGTAAGGCCGTTGCGGTTCACGCCAATCCACTTGAGCGTGTGCGCCGAGCCGTCGGGATTCACGAGCGACACGTAGCCGTCGTTGGGCACGAGGTCCTGCGCCATGCCGGCGTTCACCGACACGTAGAGATCGCGGTCGGCGTCGTACGACAGGCTCTCGCTGAAGCGGAAGCTGCCGTAGACCTTCACGTTCGGCGTGGTCTTGAGCGGCGTGCCCGCCAGAAAGGGCTGGGCGGCCGGAGCGGGCTGGGGCACAGGCTGAGGTGCCGGGGCCTGGGCGAAGGAGGCCACGCCAAGGGCGACGGCAAGACCGGACTGCACGAGAACTGAACGCATGGATATCTCCTGAAAAGCGGCAGCGGGACAGTGCGCCCGCGTGGCCTCTCATTGTATTTCTCCGCGCCCTCAGGCGTCATACTGCGAGCAGAACACTGACTGGGAGGTTGGATGCAGCTCGGAATGATCGGCTTGGGACGCATGGGCGGCAACATGGTGCGCCGGCTGATGCGCGCCGGGTCATCGACTGCGTGGTCTTCGATGTGTCGCCCGACGCGGTGGCGGCCCTGGCCGCCGAAGGGGCCACGGCCACCACGTCGCTCGAGGCGTTCGTGCAGGCGCTGCGCCCGCCCCGCGCGGTGTGGCTCATGGTGCCGGCCGCGCTCGTGGATGCCGAGGTGGAGGCGCTGTCGTCGCTGCTCGCACCCGACGACACGCTCGTCGACGGCGGCAACTCGCGCTATCACGACGACATCCGGCGCGCGCAGGCGCTCGCGCCCGCGGCATCCACTACGTAGACGTGGGCACGAGCGGCGGCGTGTGGGGCCTCGAACGCGGCTACTGCCTGATGATTGGCGGCGACGCCACGGCGGTGCAGCGGCTCGACCCGATCTTCGCGGCGCTGGCGCCGGGCGCCGGCTCGATTCCGCGCACCGCCGGCCGCGCGGGCGAGGCGAGCACGGCCGAACGCGGCTATCTGCACTGCGGGCCGTCGGGCGCCGGCCACTTCGTGAAGATGGTGCACAACGGCATCGAGTACGGGCTCATGGCCGCGTATGCCGAGGGCCTCAACGTGCTGCGCCACGCCGATGCCGGCCTGGCCACGCGCCACACCGACGCCGAAACCACGCCGCTCGAGCATCCCGAGCACTACCAGTACACCTTCAACCTGGGCGACATCACCGAGGTGTGGCGGCGCGGCAGCGTGGTGGCGTCGTGGCTGCTGGATCTGAGCGCCGCGGCGCTGGTCGACAGCCCCGACCTGGCGCGCTTTGCCGGACGCGTGTCGGATTCGGGCGAGGGGCGCTGGACGATTGCCGCCGCCATCGACGAATCGGTGCCCACGCCGGTGTTGAGCGCGGCGCTCTACGACCGCTTCACGTCGCGCGGCGAGGGCGACTTCGCGCACAAGATGCTGTCGGCGCTGCGCTATCAGTTCGGCGGCCATCACGAGAAGAGCGAGGGCAAGACGTGAGTGAGCGCGATCGCCGCCTCCGACGCGCTGGTGATCTTCGGCATCACCGGCGACCTCGCCTACAAGCAGATCTTTCCGGCGCTGCACGCCATGGTCCGCCGCGGGCAGCTCGACGTGCCCATCCTGGGCATGGCGCGCGCCGGCTCGAGCCTCGACGAGCTGCGGGCCCGGGCCAAGGCCAGCATCGAAGAGAAGGGCCCGCTCGATCCGGCGGCGTTTGCGAAGCTGTCGAGCCTGCTGCGCTACATCGGCGGCAACTACGAAGACGCGGCCACGTTCGAGGCGCTTGCGCGCCGAGCTCGGCGAGCGCCACGCGCCCGGCCTTCTACTTCGCCATTCCACCCAGCATGTTCGCGCCGGTGGCCGTCGGGGCTGGCGGCCGCGGGCGTGGTGCGATCAGGCGCGCGTGATCGTCGAGAAGCCGTTCGGCCGCGACGTGGCCTCGGCCGAGGCGCTCAACCGCACGCTGCACGAGCACTTCGCCGAGCCGGCGATCTTCCGCATCGACCACTACCTGGGCAAGGAGCCGGTGCAGAACCTGCTCTACTACCGCTTCGCCAACTCGTTCCTCGAGCCGATCTGGAATCGCAACTACATCGACCGCGTGCAGATCACCATGGCCGAGGCGTTCGGCGTGCAGGGCCGCGGCCGGTTCTACGAAGAGGCCGGCGCGATTCGCGACGTGGTGCAGAACCACATGCTGCAGATCGTGAGCCTGCTCGCCATGGAGGCGCCGGGCGGACGCGGCACCGAGCCCGTGCGCGACGAAACGGCGCAGGCCTTCCGCTCGATGCGGCCGCTCGAACCCGCCGACGTCGTGCGCGGGCAGTTCGCCGGCTATCGCGACGAAGCGGGCGTGGCCGCCGACTCGCAGGTCGAGACGTTTGCGGCCATCCGCCTGCACATCGACTCGTGGCGCTGGGCCGGCGTGCCGTTCTACATCCGCGCCGGCAAGCATCTGCCGGTCACGGCCACCGAGGTGCTGGTGGAGCTGAAGCGGCCGCCGGTGAGCCTGTTTGCCGATTGCGATGCCGCCCGGCCGAACCACTTCCGCTTCCGGCTCAGTCCCGAGGTGGTGCTCTCGCTCGGCGCACGCTCCAAGACGCCGGGCGATGCCATGCGCGGCGAAGACGTGGAGCTGATGGCGTATCACGAGCAGGTGGACGAAAAGGCGCCCTACGAGCGCCTGCTCGGCGACGCCATGCGCGGCGACCAGACGCTCTTTGCCCGCGAGGATTCGGTGCAAGCGGCCTGGCGGGTGGTGGAGCCGGTGCTGGGTCCGTGCACGCCGCTCCACGGCTACGAGCGCGGCTCGTGGGGGCCGGCTGCGGCCGATGCGCTCATGACGAACGGCGGCGCGTGGCACAACCCCGAGCAGCACTGGGGCGGAAAGTAGACGCGCGCGATGGCCTGACGTGCAGGTCTTCGCCGACGCCGACGCGCTGCTCGACGCCGCCGCCGACGGTCGTGGCGCACGGCCGGGGCCAGCATCGCCGCGCGGCGATCGCTTCGTGATGGCGCTCGCTGGCGGCTCCACGCCGCGCGGTCTGTATCAGCGGCTCGCGCGCGCGCCGTGGCGCGACCGCATCGACTGGCCGCGCGTGCATGTCTTCTGGGGCGACGAGCGCTGCGTGCCGCCCACGCATGCCGACAGCAACTACCGCATGGCGCGCGAGGCGCTCCTCGACCACGTGCCCGTGCCCCCTGCGCAGGTGCACCGCATGCGCGGCGAAGACGTGCCCGACAGCGCCGCCTTCACCTACGAAGCGGAGCTGAGAGCCACGCGCGACGCCGACACGCCGGCGCGCCAGGCGGGCCCGGCGTGCTCGACCTGGTGCTGCTCGGCCTCGGCGCCGACGGCCACACGGCGTCGCTCTTCCCCGGCATGCCGTCGGGCCGGCTGATCACGCGCTGGGTCGTGGCCGAGCATGTGGACACGTCGCGCGGCTGGCGCCTCACCCTCACGCCGCCCATCATCAACGCGGCGCGGTCCGTGTTGTTCCTGGTGGCCGGCGACGACAAGGCGGCGGCAGCTGGCCGCCGTGCTCGAAGGGCCGGCCCGGCCGTCGGCCTTGCCCGCGCAGCGCATCGCCAGAGGCGGCAGCCAGGTGACGTGGCTGGTCGATCGGGCGGCGGCGCGCCTGCTGACGCAGCCGCATCAGGACTGAGGGCTACGCGCGAATCCGGAAGTTGCGCATCATGCCCATGTCCTCGTGCTCGAGGATGTGGCAGTGGTACAGGTAGAGCCCGGGGTGCGTGGAGAACGTGATCTGCACGCGCACCGTTTCCCCGGGCAGCACCACCACCGTGTCGGTCCAGCCCGGCGTCGTGAATGCCGTCGCGCAGCGCGTTGGCGCCGCCGCCCTTGCGCGAGAGCACGCGGAACTGCGGTCCGTGCACGTGAATGGGATGCGCGGCCGCCATGCCCATGGGATTCGGCTGGTTCACCAGCTCCCAGATGTGCGTCGAACCGGGCGCCACCGTTTCCACGGCAGCCACCTCGGTCATGTCGTTCACGTCGAAGGTGCGCCCGTCGATGAACCAGTTCATGCGCATCATCACCAGCGGCACCGTTCGCACGGGCGCCGACGGCCGCGCACGAAAGGCATGCGTTGACAGGGTCGGCGGCACGACGTACTTCGGCCCCTGAGCGCCCGACACGCGCAGCGTCATCATGGTGAGCGCGCGCGCCCTGGGGCACGGGCGAGGTGTCGCCCATCATGCCCACTCGACCCACCGCCTCGGCCGGGAAGGCGAGCGAGTTGAGCAGCACCGTGGATCCCTGCGGGTGCGCCGACAGGTCGAGCAGCACGTCGGCGCGCTGGCCCGGCGCCGAGCGTGAGCGCGGGCAGCGTGCGGGCGTGTTCCAGCAGCCCGCCGTCGCCGCCAATCACGGTCATGCCGGTGCCGTCGCTCCACGCCAGTTTGTAGAAACGCGCGTTCGATCCGTTGAGCAGGCGCACGCGGTAGGTGCGGCGGTCGACGTCGCGCACCGGCTGCACGCGTCCGCTCACGAGCATGCGGTCGCCGAGCCAGCCGTTCATGGTCTCCATCATCTGGTCCATGCCGCCGCCCATCCCCATGCCCATGCCTCTCCCCATCCCCGGCCCCGGCCCTGTGCCGGTGCCTGCCCCCATCCCCATGCCGGCGCGGGCGTAGACGAACTGGTTCGTGGCATCGAAGCGGCGGTCCTGCAGCACGCACACCAGCTCGCCTGCTCCAGCCGGCAGGCCCAGGGCCTGTTCCTCGGGGTCGGACACGATCAGCATGCCGGCCAGCCCCTGGTAGACCTGCGGCGCGGTGCGCATGTGCGGATGCGGGTGATACCAGTAGGTGCCGGCGCGGTTCGTGACCGTGAAGTCGTAGACGTACTCGCCGCCGGGGGCCACCGCCAAGCGTGGATGGCCGTCGGCCGACTCGGGCACGTCGAGGCCGTGCCAATGGACGATCGACGGCTCGCTCAAGCGGTTGGCGAAACGAATGCGCACCCGCTGCCCGCGGATGAGACGGATGACCGGCCCCAGATACGAGCCATCGAGCACTTGCAACGTGCTGGCCGGGCCCTCGAGCACCTC
This sequence comes from uncultured Acidobacteriota bacterium, assembly GCA_963814395.1. Lineage (GTDB taxonomy): Bacteria > Acidobacteriota > Vicinamibacteria > Vicinamibacterales > UBA2999 > CADEFD01. The sequence goes on along the minus strand of CAWFCS010000001.1, from coordinate 106,210 downwards.
TCCGGTGAACTGCCAGACGCGCGTGGCCGCGCCCGGCAGCAGGCTCACCTCGCCCGGCGCCGCCGTGAGTCGAAGCTCCACGTCGGGCACGCCAGCCGGGGCCGGGCGGCCGAGCTGCATGAAGGGAGCGAGGCCAAGTACGCGGAGCAGGGTACGACGGTGCATTCCGTGGGATGGAGCAAAGGGCATACCGCCGGCCCAACCGTAGCGGCACCCGCGCCAGACTCCACCTTCGGCGCGCGCGCTCGTGACGGCCCGCACGATTCCCCGACCCCGTTCGTGTATTTCCCCACCTCTGGCGGATCGCCGTCACTGCTCTCATCCAGGTCTTATCCGCCGCAGGTACGGTGTGCGGATGCGATTCGCGATTGCCCTTGCCGTGGGGCTGGCCGGCGCCAGTCCACCCCAGACGCCACCGGCCGTACCCGCGCCGATCACCCTGAGCGATGCCGTCACGCAGGCGCGTGCCGGCTCGCCGCTGCTCGGCGCCGCCCGCAGTCAAGCGGAAGGCACGGCCGAGGCGTCGCGGCTCGTGGCCCGCATGCCCAACCCCACCTTCGACTTTCGCATGGAGAACCTGGCCAGTGGCGCCCCGTCGGGCGCGTTGCCGCGGGACGTGTTCGCCGAAGCCAGCATGCCGATCGAGCTGAACGGCCGCCGCGGCCTGCGCCGCGCGCTGGCCGCCGCCGATCGCGACGTGGCCGCCGGCCATCTGCAGTCGGCGTCCTACGACGTGTCGGTGCGCACGGTGCAGGCCTATCTGCAGGCGCTCAAGGCGCGGGCCCTGGTCGAGACGCTGGCCGCCAATCGCGACGGGCTCGCCAGCCTGATCGAGACGATGAAGCGGCGCGTCGCCGAGGGCGTGGCCGCGGAAGCCGATCTGCTGCGCTTCCAGGCCGAATCCGCGCGCATGGACATCGACGTGGCCAAGGCCGGTCTGGAACTCGAACGCAGCCTCAACCTGCTCGCCTTCGTGATGGGATCGCCCGTCGCCGATTGCCGCCGCGCAGCTGGTCGAGCCGCCGCCAGCCGCGCCGCCCGTGCTCGACGACGCCGCCCTGGCCCAGGCCGTGGCGCGGCATCCCGACGTGGCCACCGCCGCAGCCCGCGTGACCCGCGCTCAGCAAGTGACCGCGCTCGAGCGGTCGCGCACCGTGCCCGACCCGATCGTGGTCGCGGGCTACAAGCGCACGGCCGGGTTCGACTCGGCCCTGGCCGGGATCAGCGTCTCGGTGCCGCTCTTCGAACGCAACAAGGCGGCCACGGCCCGGGCCGCCGGCGACGAACGCGCCGCCATGGCCGACCGCGACGCGCTGGCACGGCGCCTGACCGCCGATGCGGTGTCGCTCATCGCCACCGCCCGGGTGCTCTCGGAGCGCTCGACGCGCGCCGCGCGCGAGCTGCTGGAACCGGCCGATGCCGTGCGCAACGCCGCGCGGTCGGCCTTTCGTGAAGGGGCCGCCGACGTCGTGCGCCTGCTCGATGCCGAGCGGGTCTACAGCGACGTGCGGCGGGCGGCATTGGAACTTCGGCTCGATGCGCTGGCGGCAGCGCTCGAAGCGCGACTGGCGATGGGCGAGGACCTGCGATGACGACTGTATTCCCTGCGTCCACCGGACGCGCCCTGATGCTCGCGGCGGCCGTGGGCCTGACCGCCGCCTGCGGCTCCTCGACGCCCGCGCCGGCCGCCGAAGCGGCCACCGCGGCGCCCACCTCCAGCGACACGATCGTGCTCACCGACGCGGCCATCAAGAACGCGGGCATCTCGATCGAGACGGTACGGACGACGACGCGCGCCGACCGCATCGCGGCGTCCGGCCTGATCGCCGTCGACGACTCGCGCACGGCCCGCATCGGTGCGCTGCAGGAGGGACTCATCCTGGAAACGCCGGCCCAGGTCGGCGACCGCGTGAAGGCGCGCCAGCTGCTGGCCACGATGCACAGCCACGCGATGCACGACGCGTGGGCCGGCTACCGCAAGGCCATGGCCGACCTGCGGCGCGTGGAAGGCGTGCTGGCCTTCGCCGTGGATGCCCACGAGCGTGTCGCAGCGGCTCCTGGCCGACAAGGCGGTGTCGCAGCAGGAAGTGCAGCGCGCCGGGTGGAGCGGTCGTCGGCCACCGAAAGCGTGGCCGTGGCCAAGGCCGAGGTGCAACGCTCGATCGAAGAGCTCGAACACGTGGGCGTATCGATCCACCTCGACGAGCCCGGCCAGGGCGCGAGCGGCCCTGAAGTGGCCGACGAAACCGAGGAACGCGTGCCGGTGCGCAGCCCGATCGGCGGCGTGGTGCTGGAACGCCTGGTCACGCCGGGCAGCACCGTCACCCTGGGCACGCCGCTGTTCGTGGTGAGCGACCTCTCCACGCTGTGGGCCATCGCCGAAGTGGACGAGTCGCACCTGTCGCGCGTGAAGGTCGGCCGTCCCGTAGAGGTGACCGTGGCGGCGTATCCGGGCGAGCGCTTCGCCGGCACCATCACGTTCATCGCCGACATCGTGAACCCGAAGACGCGGCGCATCACCATCCGCTCCACGGTGGCCAACGCCGACGGGCGGCTCAAGCCCGAGATGTTCGCCACCATGGCGCTCGGCGAAGGCGACCCCCGCACGGTGGTAGTCGTGCCGTCGGCGGCGCTGCAATCGGTCAACGGCAAGATCTCGGTGTTCGTGGCCGGGGCCGGCGGCCGCTTCGTGGTGCGGCCGGTCGAGACCGGCGCCGACGCCGACGGACTGGTCGAGGTCGTGTCGGGCCTCGAAGAAGGCGAACGCGTGGCGGTGAACGGCAGCTTCGTGCTCAAGTCCGAGCTCGGCAAGGAGCCCGACGGTGGCAACTGAGTCGGCGCCAACCGCCGCCCCCATGGGCCTGGTCGAACGGTTCGTCGCGGCCAGTCTAGGCCAGCGACTGTTCGTCCTGATCTGCCTGCTGGCGCTCATCGTCACCGGTGTGGTCGCCTACCGCGACCTGCCGGTCGAGGCCTTCCCCGACCTCACCAACAACCAGGTCACGGTCGTCACCGAGGCGCCCGGCCTGGCCGCCGTGGAGGTCGAGCAGCGCGTGTCGTATCCGATCGAAACGGCGCTCATGGGCGTGCCCGGCGCCGAAGCAGGTGCGCTCGGTCTCGAAGTCGGGCCTGTCGCTCGTCACCGTGGTGTTCGAAGACGCGGTCCCCATCTACATGGCGCGCCAGCTCGTGAACGAGCGCGTCAGTCGAAGCGCGCGGCCGCCTGCCCGATGGCCTGGCGCCCACGCTCGGCCCCGTGGCCACCGCCTTCGGCGAGATCTACCAGTACCTGGTCGAAAGCGACACGGCCGACCGTGATGGAGCGCAAGACCATCCACGACTGGGACCTGCGCACGCAGCTCCGCTCGGTGAACGGCGTCAGCGAGATCAACTCGTGGGGCGGCCTGACCCGGCAGTACCAGGTGATCGTCGACCCGCGCCGGCTCGAACGCTTCGGCGTGACCGCTGCCCGAGGTGTTCGCGGCCATCGCCGCCAACAACACGTCGTTCAGCGGCGGCTTCATCGAGCACCGCTCCGAGCGCTACACCGTGCGCGGCACGGGCCTGGTCGCGGGCGAAGACGACCTGCGCAGCATCGTGGTCGACGAAGTCGACGGCGTGCCCGTGCTGGTGTCCGACGTGGCCGAGGTGCGCATCGGCGCCATGCAGCGCCAGGGCGCGGTGACGCACGACGGCAAGGGCGAGTCGCTCGCCGGCATGGTCATCATGCTCAAGGGCGAGAACGGCCGCGACGTCGGCGCCCGCGTCAAGGCGCGCATCGCCGAGGTGGTGGCCACGCTGCCCGGCAGACGTCACGATCACGCCGTTCTACGACCAGACCGAGGTGATCGACCGCACCGCCGCCACCGTGCGGCGCAACCTGCATCGAAGGGTCGCTGCTGGTCATCGTGGTGCTGTTCGTGTTCCTGCGCGACGTGCGCGCGGCGCTCATCGTCGCCGCGGTCATCCCGATGTCGATGCTGGTCGGCTTCATCGGCATGCGCATCTTCGGCGTGTCGGCGCAACCTGATGTCGCTCGGCGCCATCGACTTCGGCCTGATCGTCGACGGCGCCGTGGTGATGATGGAGAACTTCGTGCGCAAGCGCACCGAGGCCGGCCACACGCTGGAGCACCACGACCCGCACGGCAGCCGCATGGCGCTCTTCACGAGCGCCGCCACCGAAGTGGCGCGGCCGATTCTCTTCGGCGTGCTCATCATCGTGGCCGTCTACCTGCCGATCTTCACGCTCGAAGGCCTCGAGGGGAAGATGTTCCGGCCGATGGCCATCACGGTCTGCTCGGCGATGCTGGGCTCGCTGCTGCTGTCGCTGACCGTCGTGCCGGTGGTGTCGTCGTTCCTGCTGCAGCGTCGCCGGCGCGCACCACGACGAGCGCTGGTTCGTGCGGCTGCGCGCGCGCTACCTGCACGACCTCGGCTGGGCCATGAACCACCCCGGGCGCACCATGGCGCTGGCGCTCGTGGTCGTGGCCGCTGGCCATCGGCTCGCTGCCGTTCCTCGGCACCGAGTTCATGCCCAAGCTCGACGAGGGCATCGATCCTGATCGAGACGCGCAAGCTGCCGTCGGTCTCGCTCGACGAGTCGGTGGAGCTGGCGACGCGCGTCGAGCAGATCGTCAAGGCGTTTCCCGGAGGTCAGCCAGGTGGTCACCAAGATCGGCCGGCCCGACCTGGCCACCGAGGCCATGGGCATCTACCAGGGCGACGTCTACGTCGGCCTGCATCCCATCGACGACGTGGACCACGGGCCGCGACAAGGAGGCGCTGATCGAGGCGCTGGCCGCCGCGCTCGAGGCGATGCCCGGCGTGACCTTCAACTTCACGCAGCCGATGGCCATGCGCCTCGACGAGGTGATCTCGGGCGTGAAGGCCGACGTGGCGGTGAAGATCTTCGGCCAGGACGCCGCCACGCTGGAGCGGCTCGGGGCGGTCGTGGTGCACGGCGCTGCGGACAGTGCGCGGCGCCAGCGACCTGCAGGCCGAGGTGCTCTTCGGCGCCGCCGCAGCTGCAGATCGACATCGACCGCGCGCAGATCGCCCGCTACGGCCTGAACGTGGCCGACGTGCGCGAGGTGGTCGAGACGGTGGTCGGCGGCACGGAGGTGACCGAGGTGCTCGACGGCCCGCGGCGCTTCCCCGTGGTCGTGCGCCTGCCCGACGAGCTGCGCGCCAACGCCGAAGCCGTCGGCGCGGTGCTGCTCACCGGGCGGCGCGGCGAGCGGGTGCCGCTGTCGCGCGTGGCGCGCATCACCGAAACGCAGGCGCCCGAAGCCATCAACCACGAGAACGCCGAGCGCCGGCTGGTGGTGCAGACCAACGTGCGCGGCCGCGACGTCGGCAGCTTCGTGGCGAGGCGCAGTCGCGCGTGGCGCCGCGAGCTGACGCTGCCGCCGGGCTACCGCATCGAGTGGGGCGGCCAGTTCGAGAACCAGGCGCGCGCCACGGCAGCGCCTGGCGCTGGTGGTGCCGCTGTCGATCGCCATCATCTTCCTGCTGCTCTTCGTCACGTTCGGCACGCGTGCGGCAGGCGGCGCTGGTGCTGCTCAACGTGCCGTTCGCGCTCGTCGGCGGCGTCGCGGCGCTGTGGATCCGCGGCCTCACGCTGAACCTGTCGGCCTCGGTCGGCTTCATCGCGCTCTTCGGCGTGGCCGTGCTGAACGGCGTCGTGCTCGTGACGCGCCGTCAACCGCCTGCGCGAGCAGGGCCTCGTCGCTGCGCGAGGCGCGTGATGACCGGCGCCGCCACGCGCCTGCGGCCGGTGCTGATGACGGCGCATGGTGGCGGCGCTGGGCTTCGTGCCGATGGCGCTGTCGCACGGGCGCCGGCGCCGAGATCCAGCGGCCGCTCGCCAGCGTCGTGATCGGCGGCGTCGTCACCTCGACGCTGCTGACCCTGATGGTGCTGCCCACGCTCTACGCCGTGCTCGAGCAGCGCGCGCTGCGCGCCGACGACCGGACGACTGACCCTAGAATGGCACCGTGCGCGTGCTCGTAGTGGAAGACGACCCGGCCATCAGCCGGTTCGTCGTGCGCGGCCTGCGCGAGGAGCACTACCGGGTGGACCTCGCGGAAGACGGCGCGACGGCCGAGCGCATGGCGTCGACCGAGGCCTACGACGCCATCGTGCTCGACGTGCTGCTGCCGCGGCTTGGACGGCTTCGCGCTGTGCCGCCGCCTGCGCCGCGACGGCATCGACACGCCGGTGCTGATGCTGACCGCGCGCGACGCCGTGGCCGACCGCGTCGAGGGGCTCGACGCGGGCGCCGACGACTACCTGGTGAAGCCGTTCGCCTTCGACGAGCTGCTGGCGCGCCTGCGGGCGCTCACCCGCCGCGGCCGCACCCGCCAGCTCGACGCCATCGCTCACCTACGGCCCGCTCGCCATCGACACGGTCACGCACCTGGTGCGCGCCGGCGGCCGCGCGCTGGATCTGAGCGCCACCGAGTACCGCCTGCTCGAGCACCTGCTGCGGCATCCCGAAGCGATCGTGTCGCGCGACCAGCTGGCCGAGCACGTGTGGGGCGGCGAGTACGACCCGTTCTCGAACGTCGCCGACGTCTACGTCGGCTACCTGCGGCGCAAGCTGCGCGCCGCCGGCGTCGCAGGAGCCGCTGATCCACACCATCCGCGGCATGGGCTACATGCTGAAGACGCGCCGGCCCGAGGACGACGGCGTGATGACGCTGTCGTTCCGCGCCGCGGCTCACGCTGCGGTGGCTGCTGGCCTTCGGGCTGGTGCTGGCCCTGGCGCACGTGGCGGTGTACGCCGGCGCGCGCGCGTTCCTGCGCCGCGACCTCGACGCGCAGCTGCGCACGCTGGCCGGCACCGAGCTGGCGTCGGTCGAGCGACGGCGACGGGCCCGCACCTGCACGAGTTCCCGATCGACGCGCACGGCGCCGCAGGAGGTACGCCGACAAGTTCGTGCAGCTGATCGACGCACGGCGGCCGCGTGCTGATGCAGTCGCCGCGCCTCGGCACGTCCGCCGGCGCTGCTCGACGCCGCCGCGCTGGCCCGCGCGCTTCGCGGGCGACGCGCCGCTCGTCGACGTGGTGGTGCGGCGGCCGCGCCGGCCGCATGATCGGCGCTCGTCACTGCCGGGCCCGCCGCGCTACGTCGTGGCCGTGGGCCTCTTCACCGACGCGCTCGATGCCACGCTGCGCGCGGCTTGCGCAGCTGCTCGTCGGCGTGTGGCTCGGCGCGCTGGCGCTCACCGCGCGTCGTCGGCTTCTCGCTGGCCTCGCGCGCGCTCGACCCGATCCGGCGCATCACCGAGCAGGCCGCGACCATCGCCGACGGCCAGTTCGCCACCCGGCTCGACCCGCCGCCAGTCGACGACGAGATCGGCCGATGACGCGGCTGCTGAACCGGATGCTCGACCGGCTGCATGGCGCGCTCGAGGCGAACCGCCGGTTCGCCGCCGACGCCTCGCACGAGCTGCGCGGGCCGCTCACGGCCATGCTGGGCGAGATCGACGTCACCCTGAAGCGCGAGCGCTCGCCCGAGGAGTACCGCGAGGCGCTGGCGCTGGTGCGCGAGCGGCTCACGGTGATGAGCCGCGCTCACCGAAGACCTGATGCTGCTCGTGCGCGCCCAGGAGCAGCGCCTGCCGCACCGTGGTCGAGAGGTACGCGTGGCCGACCTGCTGCAACGGGTGTCGGCGCATGCCGGCGCGACGCCGCGGCGGCCAGCGGCGTGACGGTGACGGTGCGACGCCGACCCGAACCTGGTGGTCTACGGCGAGCGCGGGTCTGCTCGAGCGCGTGTTCGACAACCTCGTGCAGCAACGCGCATCCAGTACAACCGCGAGCACGGCACCGTCGCGATCACGGCGCACGCGTGAGCCCGCGCGCCGGCGAGTGGGTGAGCGACCAGGTGGTGATCGACGTCGTGCGATTCCGGCACCGGCATTCCGCCCGAGGAACGCGAGCGCGTGTTCGAGCGGTTCTACCGCCTCGACTCGTCGCGCTCGCGCCGCACCGGCGGCGCCGGCCTCGGCCTGGCCATCTCGCGCGAGATCGTGCAGCTCTTCAAGGGCACCATTCGAGTGGGCGACTCGTCGGGCCCGGGCACGCTCGTGGAAGTGCGACTGCCCGGCGGCGTGGCCACGGTGTAGCCGGCGCACGCGGCGCGCCTGCCCATCCGCCACGACGCCGACTACTGACTGGCCATCACCGCGCCGTGCTTCAGGTGCGCGTCGAAGAACGCCTCGGTCCGCCGCCACGCGTCGCGCAGGATGTGCGCCCGGCGGAAGAAGTGGATCTCGCCGGGATAGACGCCCATCTCGAACGGCTTGTCGAGCTTGAGCAGCGTGTCGATCACGCGCAGCGAATCGCGGAACTGCACATTGCGGTCGTTGGTGCCGTGCAGCACGAGCAGCGGCCGCGCCAGCTTCTCCATGTGGTAAATCGGCGCGGAGACCCGGTAGATCTCGGGATGCTCCACCGGCGTGCCAAGCCGCGGCGTGGTGTAGCCGGCGCCGTAAGTGGCCCAATCCACCACCCCCGCCACGTCGATGCCGCAGCGCCACAACAGCGGGTCGGTGTTGAGCGCCTGCAAGGTGAGGAAGCCGCCGTAGCTGAGCCCCCACACGCCGATGCGATCGGCATCCACGTAGGGCAGCGTCTTCAGGTAGTCGGCGCCGGCGGCCACATCGGCCGTGTCGTTCACGCCCAGACCCATATGCACGCCGGTGGCCCAGTTGCGGCTGTAGCCGGAGCTGCCGCGGTAGTCGGGCGTGAGCACGATGTAGCCCTGCTGCACCAGGTACTGGCTCACCGAGTAGTACATCCGGTAGCTGCCGGGGTGCCAGCCGAGGAAGTTCTGATCGGAGCCCGAGCCGTGAATCCACACGATGGCCGGGTGCTTCCGCGACTTGTCGAGGTTCTTCGGCAGCATCAGCGTCGACGGCACGGGCGCCTTGTCGAGACGGCTCGGGAACGACACGGACGTCGGCGCCACGAGGTCGCTCTTGTTCAGCCCGGCCGGCATCGAGTCGCTGAGCCGCGTGGGCGTGGCGCCGGCGCGCGCGGCCACGGTGTAGAGGTCGAGCGAGTTCTCCACGTCGGTGCGCTGATAGACGAGCGTGCGGCCATCGGGCGCAAACAGCGGGTCGAGGTTCACCCCGCGCGTCGGTCACAATCGGATTCGGTCGCGCCCGTGGCCACGGTCGACCACGTCGACGAAGCGCTCCATCTGATTGCCCGGTGCGCTGTGGTGAAACGCCAGCCTCGTGCTGTCGGGCGACCAGCTGCCCAGGCCGGCGCCGAAGTCGCCCTTGCTCAGCTGTCTGGCCTGCGCCTCGCTCGTGGCGTCGATCGGGATCACGTAGACATGAATCCAGCCGGTGCGATCGCTCACGAACGCCAGCGACTTGCCGTCGGGCGACACCAGCAGCTTCGCGTCGCGATTGGTCGGCGACCACCACTTCTCGTCGCGGTCGCGCCACAACACGCGCGGCAGGCTGCCCGCGCGCGCCACCTTGATCTCGCGCGTCTTGCCGTCGGGCGACAGCTCCTGGTAGACGAGACTGCCGTCGCCGGCAAACTGCACGCCGCTCGTGCCGCCCATCGTGGGCAGCCACGCCACGTCGCCGCCCTGCGCCGACACCACGCCCAGGCGCCGCTCGCGGTTCACGGTCTCCATCGAACGCACGAGCGGGCCGTTCCACGGCAGGTCCTCGGGCTCGAGGCCGCCGCGCGACGCGGTGAACGCCAGCCAGCGGCCGTCGGGCGAGAACACGGGCACGCCCGGGGTCAGGCCGTCAGCCACGTTCGTGATCTGGCGTTCGGTCTTGGCGGCGACGTTGGCCAGCCAGATCTGACCACGCCGCAGGAACGCGATCTGCGCGCGGTCGGGCGACAACGTGAACGCGCCTGCGTCACCGAGGCCGCCGCTCACGCGCGCGGGCTTCGGTGCCGTTGCCGTCACGCTCCACAGCTGGCCGTCCTTGCCGAACAGCAGCTCGTCGTTCGACGTCCACGCCACGGCGCCGAGGTCTGACACGAGCAGGTGCGGGTCGACGGGAAAGTCGGTGAGCTGCACCGGCGGCTGCCCGGGCGTGACCACGAACAGATCCTGCTTGCCGGCGGCGTCCCACAGAAAGGCCACCTTGGTGCCATCGGGCGACCATGTGGGGTTGGTCGGGTACTTGATGTCGGCGATGCGCTCGATGGTGATGCTGCCGCGCGGCGGCTCGGCGTAGGCGAGGCCGAGCTGGCCAGCCATCAGCAGCACGCATGGGATGAGCAATCTCGGAATCATGGACGCGCCTCCGCGCAGGAGGCGATGCTACTCCACGCGCGCGGCGGTGATGTAGTCGAGCCGAGGGAAGTGCGTCTTCAGGTACGCGTTGCCCTGCTGGAACAGCGGGTCCTGCTTGGCCGCGCGAATACCGCCGAGTGCGGCCTCGCCGTAGCCATCGTAGAGCGAGTCGACCACGTCCATGCCCGCGACGATGCGGCCGAACGGCACGAACGGCTCTTTGTCGTGCCCGGCGCTGTTGTCTACCAGGTTGATGAACACCTGGGTGGTGCGGCCGTTCTTCGTCGCGAACGCGAACGCCACGGTGCCGCGCACGTTGGATTCGCGCAACGGGTCGTCGCGGATGGTGCGCGCCCGCCACGCCTGCGCCATCGCGGGCGTGCCGGCGATGCCGAACTGCGCCCACTTCCCCTTCACCACGCGGAACCACGGCGAGTCGTCGAAGTAACCCGCCCTCACGAGCGTGTAGAAACGATCGGCGCCAAGCGGCGACCACGTCCGCGTGCAGTCGATCACGATGGCGCCCTTGGTGGTGTGGAGGCGCACGCGGAAGCGTTCCGGCGCACGCTCGTCGACGGCCACGACGATCGCTGGAGCCCCCCAGAAGGCGAGCGCGGAGAGGAAGAGTGTGCGTCTGGTCATGGCGGAGGAGCTTGAGACAGGCACGAGGCCGCGGCGTCGGCGTAGGCCCAGCGCGGCCGCGCGCGATCGGCGAACTCCGCCGCCTGCACCCGACCGCGCTGCCGCAGCCACTGCGCCACCAGCTCGCGCATGATGGGCCGTGGCCCCGGCGGGGCCGCACTCGCGCCCGCCGCTGGCGCGCGCAGCTGGCGCACCCGGGCCGCGGTGAAGTCGGACAGCGCCACGATGAGCGCCTCGTCATCGGCGATGGGCTGCCCCGAGTCGCGGCGCACGTCCACCCGGGCCCGGCCGTCGTCGCACGCCAGCCGGATGCCCAGCCCCGCCACGCCGAACGCCCGGCCCCACCAGCGCGGCCGCGTGAGCTGCACGGTGAAGAGCGCACGCAGTTCCGCCCCCGTGAGGGTCATGCGCTCGGCGCGATTGTCGAAGGGATAGGCGTCGTAGAGCGCGCCGATCGACACGGCGCCAGCTGGCAGGTCGGATCGCAATCCCCCCGGGCCAACGGCGTAACCGATGGCCGCTTCGGCACCGGGGGTCTGCGCACGCAGGGCGTCGGCAAACAGGTTGGCGAGGGGCGATTCCTCGTCACCCGCTCCGCGCGGTACCACCGCGTCGAGCGTAACGCCGAGCGGCGTGGCCCGCAGCGCCGCCACGCGGTCGAGCGCGGGCGCCATGGCGGCCACGATCGCCGGCTGCGCGGTGACCACACGCGCCTCGTAGTGCGCCGGCCGCGACTCAGTGGCAGTGTCGGCCACGCAGCGCCCGGCGGCGTCTTCGCGCGCGCACACCTCCTGCGGCGCAAACACCCGCGTGCCGGTCACCTGGCCCTGCGCGTCGACCGTCACGTCCACGCGGCTGAAGGCGCGGCCCCACGAGTAGGCCTGCACGATCGCCACGCCGTTCACTTCGTGGGCCACCGCAGCGTGGGTGTGGCCGGCGACCATCACGTTCACCAGCCCGCGCGGCAGGCGGCGGGCCACGTCGAACATCTCGCCCCACTCGTCACACGACGTCAGATCGGCCGGTTCGGCAAACGCGCTGCACTCACCGCCGGCGTGCGAGGTCACGATCACGAGCTGGGCGCCCCGGGCGCGGAGCGCGCGGGCCTCGGTGTCGATGGCGGCCACGAGCGGCGTCACCGTGAGGCCGCCCACGTTGGCGGCCAGCGTCATGGCGAGCGCGTCGTAGGTCATCACGCCGATCACGCCCACGCGGGCGCCGGCCGCATCGGTCAGGAGCGACGGCACCACGTTGGGCCAGGTCACGGGCCGGCCGTCCTCGCAGCAGATTCGCGGCCAGGAACGGAAAGTGCGCCTGCGCCGCCCGCGCCTTGAGCGCGCCCCGCAGGTCGGCGGTGGGCGGCGCCTCGCCCTGCCACACATCGACCGCGCCGAACTCGAAGTCGTGGTTGCCGACCGCGGCGGCCGTGTAGCCGAGCGCGTTGTAGGCGTCGATCACCACGGCGCCTTCCGACAGATTCGACTCGATGCCGCCTTGATAGGTGTCGCCCGAGTCGAAGAGCAGCACGGCGCCGCCGTCGGCCGCGCGGGCCGCGCGCAGGTTGGCCAGGTAGCCCCCGAGCAGCGCCAGGCCGCCGCGCCCTTCCGACGCAAAGATGCGGCCGTGCAGGTCGGTCGTGCCCACGATCGAGAGAATGCGCGACCGCGGTGGCACGCCGGGCGCCGGCGCCCATGCCACCAGCCACAGGGCTGCGAAGATGACCGTCAGGGCCGCTCCGGGGCGGCGGCCGACGCGGCGCGAGGGGGAGGGCGAAGCGCGCATGAACGCGCTCAAGAATAGGCCGACTTGCGGCTCGAGCGGCCAGTAGACTTCGCCCCCCTGGATGCGGCCCTACGACTCCGCGCGAGGCAGCGCCACGAACGCGTCCGCGCCCCTGCGGCTCACGAGCACGAGCGCCGGGCGGTCGGGCTGCTGCCTCGAGCGCGCTGCGCAGCGACGCCACCGACGCCACCGCCTGGCCGTTCACCGACTTGATGACGTCACCGGGCTGCATGCCCGCTGAGGCCGCGAGCCCAGACGGGTCGACGCCGGTCACGACCAGCCCCGACGTCGCGCGCGGCAGCTCGAGTTCCTCGGCCAGTTGCGGCGTGAGCGGCGTGAGCGCCATGCCGAAGCCGGCTTCGCCGTGGCCCGCGCCCGTCGCCGCGGGCGTGTCGCCGGCCGGCCGTTCACGCTCGGCAAGGCGGGCCGTCAGCGTCTCGGTGCGGCCGCTCCGGCGCACCACGATCGGCACCGAGGCTGCCGGGCCGCGTGCCGGCAATCTGGTTGCGCATGGCGTTGGCATCGGTCACGGGCTTGCCGTCCACCTCCACCACGACGTCGCCCTGCTTCACACCGGCGCGATCGGCCGGGCCGCCGGGTTCCACGTCGCTCACGAGCGCGCCGCGCGCGTCGGCTGGCGCCGAGGCTGGCGGCCAGTTCGGGGGTCAGCCCCTGCACCGTCACGCCGAGCTTGGCGCGCCGCACCACGCCGTCGCGCGCGAGCTGCTCGGTCACGGCCATGGCCATCGACGAGGGAATCGCAAAGCCCAGGCCGATGTTGCCGCCCGAGGGCGACACGATCTGCGCGTTGATGCCCACGAGCTCGCCCTGCAGGTTCACGAGCGCGCCGCCCGAGTTGCCCTGGTTGATCGGCGCGTCGGTTTGCAGGAAGTCTTCGTACGAGCCGTCGCTCACGCCGGTGGCGCGGCCCTTGGCGCTCACGATGCCCATGGTCACCGTCTGGCCCACGCCCAGCGGGTTGCCGAAGGCCAGCACCACGTCGCCGACCTTCATGCGGTCGGAGTTGCCGAACGGCAGGGCCGGCAGCCCCTTGGCCGCCACCCGCAACACCGCCAGGTCGCTCGGCGCATCGCTGCCCACGAGCGTGGCGGTCAGCGATCGACCGTCGGCGAAGTCGACGCGGATCGAGTCGGCACCCTCCACGACGTGCTGGTTCGTCAAGATCAGGCCGTCTTCGCGCACCACCACGCCCGAGCCGAGTCCGCCTTCACGGCGCCGTTCGGGCGCACCGCCGCGGTTGCCGAAGAACTCGCGGAAGGGCGCGGGCAGGGCGGTGTTGGTGACCTCCGCCCGCCGCTGCACGCGGATGGTGACGACGCTCGGCGCCACCGTGTCGACGACGGCGCTGTACGACTGGGGATGGGCCGGCAGGGTGGGGGTCGCGGAACGAGGCGCAGCACTGGCGAGCAGCGCCGGCGCGCGTGGGTCGGGCTGCGCGGCAGCCGACAGCGTGCCGCGCAGGCCAGACACGCTGGCCACGGCAGCCACGGTCACGACGGTGCCCAGCACCAGGACGGCGGCACGGGCCCAGGTGGCCTGCGGCCGCGACGGACGCGAGTTGAGATTCGTTCATGACGGGACGGTCCTCCAGTGGCGCGTGCCATGCGCCTCATCTGGTTGGACGCGCGGGCGGGTGTCCTGGTCCTATCGCCACCATGACAAACGTGACAGGGTTCGCCTGGGGGCGGCGAACCGCACTTACGCGGCCGGCAAGGTAATCGTGAACGCCGAGCCCTGCCCCACGGTGGAGGTCACGCCCACCTCGCCGCCATGCGCCTCGACGATGGCCTTCACGAGCGACAGGCCCAGGCCCAGGCCGCGGCTGCCGCGGCTGGCATCGGCGCGATACAAGCGGTCCCACACGAACGGCAGGTCGGCGGCGGCAATGCCCATGCCGGTATCACGCACCGTGACGGTGACGCGGCCGGCGGCGGTCGTGGCGGTCACGTCGATGCGGCCGTCGGCGGAGGATTACTTCACGGCGTTGGCCAGCAGATTGGCGAGCACCTGGCGGAGCCGCGTGCGGTCGCCCTGCACCGCGAGATTCGGCGGCCACCGCGGACTCGAGCGTCACGCCCTTGTCTTCGGCCTCGTCGGCATAGAGATCGATGGCCTCGCGCACCACGCCGGCCAGATCGACGGCGCGGCGGTCGAGCGCCATCGTGCCGGTTTCGGCTTCCGAGATGTCCATCAGCGCCGTGAGCGTGGCGTTCACACGGTCGGCCTCGTCGAGCGCGCGCGCCAGCCCGTCGCGCAGCGCCGCCGGATCGTCGGCGAGCAGGGCCGATTCGGCCACCGAGCGGAAGCGCGTGAGCGGCGTGCGCAGGTCGTGCGCGACGTTGTCGAGCGCCCCGCGCATGCCGGTGAGCAGCACCTGGATGCGCCCGAGCATGTCGTTCACGAGCCCGCCCAGTTCGTCGAGCGGATCGGACGAGGCTTGCGTGGCCACCCGCGCATCGAAGCGGCCCGTGCGCAGGATGGCCCGCAGCGTGCCTTCGAGCGCCCGCAGCGGCGCCAACGCGAAGTGCGTGAGCAGCGCGCCGCCAGCCAGACCGGCCGGCACCACCAGCACGAGCCCCTGCAAGCCGCGCTCGCGGAAGTGGCCGAGCAGTTCGGCGCGCACGTGCGAGCTGCGCCCCACCTGCACGATCACGCCGTCGGCCAGCCGTGCCGAGCCCACCTCGAGCACCGATCCGCCGGGCGGATTCTCGATCACCATCCACCCGGCGCGTACCACGGCGGGCGCATCGGTAGGGGTGGGTGCTGGCCCGGTCGAGTCCATCGACGCCATTGCTGGCGACGTCCACGGCAAAGCCCTCCTGGCGCAGTCCCGCCGCCACGAACTCGGCGATGCTGGGGTCGTCTTCGACGACGAGAATGCGCACGACCGCTGACTAGAGCAAGGCCAACACGGCAAAGGCCGTGGCCAGGTCGGACATGAACAGGCGCCGCCACGGCTCGCCCTTGTCGCCGCCGTGCTCGCGATCGAAGTTGAGCGAGTGGGCGCGCCACGGGGCCCACGCCGCATCGGTCGCGCGCTCGGGCTGTTGACTGGCCCGCAGCCACGTCAGGCCTTTCTGCACGGTGGGACGCGTGCCCAAGCCAGCCTGCTTCAAGGCATAGACCACGAGTCCCGTGGCGTATGCGTCGGACGCGCCGAGGAGCGCCGCGTCGGTCGTGCCGGGTGACACGTAGGGCGCGTCGGCCTTGCTCCAGTGCCAGGCACCGAGGTCGGCGAGCGACCAGCCGCCGTCGGGCCGCTGTTTGCCGTCCAGCTCGCGGGCGATCGCGTCGCGATCGGTGGGCGTCAACACACCGGTGAGCCGCGACGACGCCAGCAGCGCCCACGTGCGGTTGAAGAGCCGCTGCGATGCCAGGTTCGCGCGCAGATACGCGCGCAGCTTCGTCACGCCGGCCGGCCCACCGCCGTCACGGCTCGCCGCCGCGCCCACGGCCGATCCGGCGGCCAGGGCGGCCACGGTGGCGCCGTGGAACACCGCGTCCGACGACTCGTAGGGCTCGAGGCCGAAGTTGAGCCAGTCCCACGCGCCGTCGGCGCGCTGCACCTGCCACAAGCGGGCGATGGCCTTCTGCGTATGCCCGTCGGGAGTTGTCGTGCCAGCGCCGGCGGCGTGGCTGGTGAGCAGGAACGCGCTCAGCACCGCCTCCACCCCGCGCGACTCGACCTTCTTGTCTTCCGTGTGGTCGTAGAACGGCTGCTGGTTGTCGAGGTGCGCCAGGCGCGTGCGCACCGTGTCGAGGATGGTCGTCTCGTGCGCCGTGGCCGCGGTGACGCCCATCGCCTGGCGCAAGGCCGGGCGGGCCAGCGCATACGGAATTGCCGTGTGGCACGACAGGCACTTGGTGGTCGTGTCGCCGC
Organism: uncultured Acidobacteriota bacterium; assembly: GCA_963814395.1. Taxonomy (GTDB): domain Bacteria; phylum Acidobacteriota; class Vicinamibacteria; order Vicinamibacterales; family UBA2999; genus CADEFD01. The sequence continues at coordinate 89,603 of CAWFCS010000001.1, read as the reverse complement.
TCTTGAGCGGCTTGGCTTTCTGCCACCACACGTCCATGCGGGCGTCGAGATAGCGCGCGGCCGCGGCCTTGTCCCAGGCGGCCGGCTCGTCGCCCGGCGCCGAGGCGCCCAGCGACAGCGAGCCCACGAGCAGCGCGGCGGCAAGAGAGAGCAGGCGGGACGGCATCCGCGGATCTCACCACCCTGGGCGCACGTGGTCAAGCAGGATACGCGGCCTCGGAGGCTTGAGGTACGCTGACAGCATCCCGTGACCGACGAGCAGATTCGACGTGATGCGCCCCATTGGGCCGTGCTGGCCCTGGCTCTGGCGCTGCTGAACGCGTCGCTCACGCTGGCCAACCTGTGGCCCACGCCGTTCATCCGCCTGAGCGGCGACCTGTCGGCGGAACTTGCCGTGTGCGTCCTGGGCCTGGTGGCGCTGCGCGATGCCGTGGCGGCCCGGCGCGCCACGGTACGCCGGCTGCTGGCCACCGCGTGGGTGATGCTCATGTTCGGCCGCTACGCCGCGGTGACCTCGCAGTCGCTGTGGGGCCGCGACATCAATCTCTACTGGGACATGCCGCACGTGCCGGCCGTGGGCGCCATGCTGGCGTTCGTGGCCACGCCGTGGGTGATCGCGGCCGTGCTGGCCGCGCTCGTGCTCGTGCCGGTGCTGCTCTACCGGCCGCTTCGCTGGTCGCTCGATCGCCTGATCGCCGCCACGGGCGAGCCTCGGCTGCGCCGCGTGCTCGTGGCGCTCTCGCTTGGCGTGCTCGTGGTCGGCGGCGTGCAACGGCTCGACGAGCGCGTGCCGCAGGTTCCCGGTGTGGCGACCCCGGTGACGCTCGTGTGGGCCCGTCAGGCGGGGCAGTTCGCCTACGAGTGGAGCGGCGCGGGCCTGCGGGATCTGGGGCCGGCGCCCGACCTGTCGTCCACGCTGGCCCGCGTGCGCGGCGCCGACGTGTTTCTGATCTTCGTCGAATCGTACGGCGCGGTGAGCTGGGAACGTCCGGCCTTTGCCACGGGGCTCGCCGCCAGCCGCGCGCGTCTTGCCGCCGACATCGCTGGCACCGGCCGCGAGGTCGTGTCGGCCTACGTCGAGTCGCCGACCTTCGGCGGCGAGTCGTGGCTCGCGCACATCAGCCTGCTCTCGGGCACCGAGGTGCGTGACGGCGCCACCAACACGCGGCTCATGGCCCAGCAGCGCCACACGATGGTCAAGGCCTTCACGGCGCAGGGCTATCGTTCGGTGGCGATCATGCCGGGCATCCAGAGCCAGTGGCCCGAAGGCGATTTCTACGGCTTCGATCGCATCTACGGCGCGCTCGACCTCGACTACAAGGGCCCGCCGTTCGGCTGGTGGGACGTGACCGACCAGTTCTGTCTGGCCAGGATGGACGCGCTCGAAGTGGCGCCCGCCGCGCGTGCGCCGCTGTTCGTGGTGTTCCCGACCATCAGCACACACACGCCGTTCACCCCCACGCCCCCGTATCAGCCCGATTGGAGCCGCGCGCTCTCACCCGAGCCGTACGACGCGCAGGCGCTGCAGGAGGCCTGGGACGGACCGGCCGACTGGCTCGATTTGGGTCCCGGTTACGTGCGCGCGCTCAACTACGCTTACACCACGCTCGGCGGCTACCTCCGCTACCGCGCCGACCGCGACCTCGTGATGATTCTCATCGGCGATCACCAGCCGCCAGCCATGGTGAGCGGCGAGGGCGCGCCGTGGGACGTGCCGATCCACGTGATCACCAGCCGGCGGACGGTGCTCGATCGGTTGCGGCAGCGCGGCTTTGCCACCGGCCTCACGCCGCGCCGGCCCGCGGTGGCGAAGATGCACGCCGTCACGCCCGTGCTGCTCGACGCGTTCGGCGACGACCGCTGACCCACGGCCGCTCGATGGGTCTGGGCGACGGCCAGGTGCGTTGACGGTGCGATCTCCATGTGTGACACTGTCAGACATGAAGGCCATCTCCCTGCGCGAACTGCACCGCAACACCGGAGCCTGGGTGCGCAGTGCCCGCAAGCACGGCTCGATTCTCGTGCGCGATCGCAACGTTCCCGTGGCCGTGCTCACGGCGGTGTCGGCGGAGCCCGCCATCAACCGCTTTTCCGGATGGCGGCCGATGAAGAAGTTCGCCGCCGCGCTCGACCGGGTCGTCGCGGGCCGACCGGTCGAAGAGCTGATCGGCGAGGACCGCGAGCGCTGACATGCCGCAGTCGGCTGGATTGGTCGACCCGGTGTATTTCGACTCGGCGCTCGTCGCCAAGTTCTATCTCAACGAGGCAGGGCGAGACGCCGTGCGCCAACTGGCGGCGCGGGCCGGTGCCGTCGTCACGTCGGGCATCGCAGTCGCCGAAGTGTCCGCGGCGTTCCACCGGAAGTACCGCGAGAGTGCGGTGACGCCGGCCGTATTCCGCGCTCTGCAGGGGCAGTTCGAACACGACCTCGAGACCGGGCTGTGGACATGCATCGGGCCCACCGAGGCGCTGTTGGCGGAGGTGCGCGACCTGTTCGCGAGCTTGGAGCGGTCGGTCTACCTGCGCGCCCTGGACGCGCTGCACCTGGTCACCGCCAAGTCTGAGCAGTTTCGCCACGTCTACACCAACGACCAGCATCTGCTGCGGGCCTGCGGCCACGTTGGCCTCGAGGGTATCGACCCGACATAGCGTGCTGTTCACCGAGCCCACCTTCCTCTTCGTCTTCCTGCCCGTGCTGCTCGGGCTGTATGCCCTGCGCCTGGCGCAGCGCCCGCAACGCGCTTGCTGCTCGTGGCCAGCGTCGTGTTCTACGCCACCGGCGGCGGCGCGTTCACCTGGCTGATGCTCGGCTCGATTGCCGTCAACTACCTGGCGGCGCTGCGCATCGATCGCCTGAACAGCCTCGGCGACCCGGCCGCGGCCGCGCGCTTGCTGCGCCTCACGGTGGCCGCCAACCTGCTCGTGCTCGGCGTGTTCAAGTACGCCGGCTTCGTCGTGGCCAACGTGAACGGGCTGTTGGCCGTGACGGGCAGCGCACCGTTCGCCGTGCCGGCCATCGCGCTGCCGATCGGCATCTCGTTCTTCACCTTCCACGCGATCTCCTACGTGGTCGACGTGAAGCGCGGCGACGCGGTGGCGCAGAAGAGCCCGGTGGACGCCGCGCTCTACCTGCTGCTCTTCCCGCAGCTCATCGCCGGGCCGATCATCCGCTACCGCGACATCGCCGCGCAGCTGGCCACGCGCGCGGTGGCACGCGGCCGACCTCGCCTACGGCGTCCGGCGCTTCATCGTCGGCCTGGCCAAGAAGATGCTCGTCGCCAACATCGTGGCCGGGCCGGCCGATCAGATCTTCGCGCTGCCGGCCGCGCAGCTCACCGCGCCGCTCGCGTGGCTGGCGGTGGTCTGCTACACGCTGCAGATCTACTTCGACTTCTCGGGCTACTCCGACATGGCCATCGGCCTCGGGCGGATGTTCGGCTTCCGCTTTCCCGAGAACTTCCGCTACCCCTACGCGGCCGCGTCGGTGCAGGACTTCTGGCGGCGCTGGCACATCTCGCTGTCGTCGTGGTTCCGCGACTACGTCTACGTGCCGCTCGGCGGCAATCGCGCGTCGCCCGGCCGCACGCACCTGAATCTCGTCACCGTGTTCTTCCTGTGCGGACTCTGGCACGGCGCGAGCTGGACGTTCGTGGTCTGGGGCCTCTTCCACGGCGCCTTCCTGGTGCTGGAGCGGGTGCGCGCGGGGGCGAGCACGGGCACGACGTCGACGCCAGGTCTCGCGCGACGCGCGGCCGGCCACGTCTACGCCCTGGCCGTCGTGATGGTCGGCTGGGTGCTGTTCCGCGCCGACACGCTCAGCGGCGCCGGTGCCATGCTCGGCGCGATGGTAGGCCTGGGCGCAGGCGCGCCCACGGCCTATGCGTGGTCGTGGTACGTCACGCCGGAACTGATGCTGGCGCTGGGCGCTGGCGTGGTGGGCGCCACGCCGGTGCTGCCGCACGCTCGCCCGCCGCCTGCTGCGCGCGGGTGGTGGAGCGGCGGGCAATGCCGGGCCGACGCTGCCCTGGGCAGCGTCGGCTGCGACCGCCGTGGGCCTTGCGGTGCTGCTGGGCGCCTCGATCATGCTGAGTGCCGCGCGCACCTACAGCCCGTTCATCTACTTCCGCTTCTGACATGACCACGCCTTCGCAACCGCCCCGCCCCATCGCCGAATGGCGCTTGCACCCGCTGTGGGAGCGCGTCGTGGTGGCGTGCTTCCTGACCACGCTTGTCGTGCCTGGGCATCGCCACCCTGGCGGGCGTCGACGGTGGCGCAGACGCGCGGCGAGAACCGCGACCTGGCCGCGGCGCCCGTCGTGGCCCTGTCGTGGCCGGCCGCAACCGCCTTCCCCGCCGCTTTCACCACCTGGTTCCAGGACCACTTCGCGTTTCGCGGCCGCCTCGTGCAGTGGCAGGCCGCGTTCCGCCTGCTGGCGCTGCGCGTGTCGCCGTCGCCGACGGTGCTGCGGGGCACGGACGGCTGGCTCTTCTACGCCGACGACGGCGCGCTCGACGACCATCTGAACGCCGTGCCGCTCAGCGACGCCGATCTGCGCCGGTGGGCGACGACGCTGCAGCACACGCAGGACTGGCTGGCCGCGCGCGGCATCACGTATCTCTTCGTGATCGCGCCGGACAAGCACGCGATCTATCCGGAGTTCCTGCCCGACGGGCTGCACCGCGCGCCTGGCCCGTCGCGCGCCGACCAGCTCGTGGCCCACCTGCGCGCCCATTCCACCGTGCACGTGCTCGACCTGCGGCCGGCGCTGCTCGAGGCCAAGCGCAACGCGCGCATCTACCACCGCACCGACAGCCACTGGAACGACCTGGGCGCGCTCGTGGCCTCGCAGCACATCGTGGGACGGCTGCGCGAACTGAGCGGCGGCCGCCTGCCCGCGCTCGCGCCAGCGCCCACGAGTGCGCTTCCTATCGGCGCGACGGACGCGCGCCCGGCAAGGACCTGGCGCGCATGCTCGGCCTCGAGCGCTGGCTCAGCGAAGACGACCCGCAGCTGCGCGCGCGAGGCGGGCGGGCCCGCGTGGTCGAGCCGCAGGATCACGCGGCGGGCGGCGACGACCCCGGCTACGACATCGGCCGGCTCGCCACCGCCGTGGCGCAGCCGGATCTGCCGCGCGCGGTCGTCTACCGCGACTCGTTCGGATCGGCACTGGTGCCGTTCCTGGCCGAGCACTTCAGCCGCGCCCTCTTCTTGTGGGAGTACGACGTGAACCCGCGCACCATCGAGCAGGAGCGTCCGCAGGTCGTGATCCACGAATGGGCGAGCCGGCGCTTCGTCACGCGCCTGCCCTACGACGCGTTCGCTCAGCAGTAGCGCAGTGGCGCGTCGATGAGCACGCGCCGGCGGCGCAGCGTCGCCGTAGGACGCGCCCAGTGCGGCGTCGAGCGCGCCGGCGTCGAGTGCGCCCGACAGGTCCGCCGCCACGTCGAGCGTGTCGGGCAGATAGCGGCGGCACCCGCCGAACTCCTCGGCGTACTCGGGCGTGGGAAACGTGAGCGTCAGCGTCGATCCCGACGGCGCTGCGCTCCACGCGGTAGAGCGGATTCACGACAAGCGCGCCGGTCACCGCCGCTCGGCGCGGGCACCTGGTAGTGCGCGGAACAGCGCGGGGTCGTGGCTGGCCACGAGCGTGAGCGACGGCTCGCTGCCCATCTCGGCCGGCGTCACCGGCCGCGCCAGGTCGAACGCCTCGCGGTCGAGCAGCGGCCCGAGCAGATCCTCGTCGCGATACAGCCGGGGTGCGAGCGGCGCGAACAGCTCCGCATACGCCGCCGGCGTGAGCGGCATGCCAGGCGAGAAGTTCTCGCCGAGCGCGCTGTGCAGGTGCGGCATCACGACCAGCCCGCGGGGCCCACCAGGCGCATCAGCTCGCCCGCCAGCAGGCGCTTGTGCCAGATGTAGGGGAACGCGTCCGACAGCACCGCCAGCGAGCACGCGTCGCTGTCGAACGGCAGCGGGTGGTTGGCGTCGCAGCACACGGGATGGCAGGCGGGCGCGGTGATGCGCGCGGCCAGCCACAGCTTCGCGAAGTAGACATCGGCCAGCACCGTGCCCGCACCCGGCGCGGCGCTCGCCTGCTGCACCTCGGTGAGCACGCGCGTGAGATGACCCGAGCCGCCGCACACGTCGATCACCCAACGCGCCGTCGTCGCCGGCGTCTGCGCCAGGCCACGCAGCAGGCCTTCGGCCATCACGTAGGTGGGATCCGAGAAGCGGTAGACGAAGTACGTGCCCTCGGCATCGGGGCTCAGCACCGCGATGAAGTCGCGGTAGGTGGCGGCATCTCCGCGGGCCAGCAGCGCGCGAAAGGCGGCGCGGCGCTCGCCGTCGAGGCCGAGCAGCGAGATCGCGCGCGTCGTCGGCGCGGCCGGCTTCGAGCGCCACGATGGCCGCCCGCGACGTGTCGTCGGCGATGAGCACCGGGATGCCGTCGACGACCGGGAACGCGCAGCACTCGCAGCCGAGCACGCCGGACTCGATGCGACCTCGGCGTCGCGCACCAGCGCGTGGTTCTCGACGGGCTGAAGGCGCGTGCCGCAGAACGGGCAGCGAAGCAGGGCGAGCAGGGACTCGTGCATGGGGTCAGTCTGCGCTCGGCGCGAGCCGGTCGGGAAGGGACGAGCCGAACTGGTCGAGGAACGTCACGCCGGCTCGGCCCACTGCGGCCCGCCGGAAGTGTTCGGTGCCGAGCAGCCGCGCGGCGTCGGCGTCGGCTGATGCCGGCAATCGGGCTGGCGTCGAACTGGCTGTGGTGGCACCTGAGCGCCGCCAGCTTGCGCGCGGCATAGCTCGCCGGCCTCGATCACGAGCGTGGGCGGCTCGGCCAGCGCGCCGAAGGCGTCGGGGTTCGTCGAGACCCGGCACGCACCGCGGCGCCCGGGCCCGCGTGTTCGGCGACCGCGCGCATCTGCCCGGGCGGCATGGTCACGTAGTAGAGCGCCGGCGCGGCGGCGCCCAGCGGCCGCCACGACGGCCGTCGTGCGCTCGTGCACGGCGATGTGGTCGGGATGCCAGTAGAGGCCGTCGGGGCCGAACGTGATGACCACGTCGGGCCGCAGCCGGTCGATGGCGGCGCGGATGTCGGCCTCGAGCGCGTCGGCGTCGACCCACGGCAGCATGCCGTCGGCGTGATCGCAGCACCACGAGGTCGCTCACGCCGAGCACGCGGATCGCGGCATCGAGTTCCTGCGTGCGACGCGTCGCCGAGCTGGCGCCGGCCGCTCCTCGTCGATCGCCGTCGCCGGCGTCGAGCCCAGGGCCACCTTCGCCGCGCGTCAGGCAGAGCAGCGTCACCGCGCGCACCAAGTGCGGCGCACCGCGCCAGCAGCCCGCCGCAGGCCAGCGACTCGTCGTCGGGGTGCGCGAACACGCCCAGCAGCACGTGTCCGTGCAGGTCGGGACGGACGCCGTCATCTCAGGCCCGTCCGGGCGCCCGCGCGTCGACGAGCGCCGCGTAGACGTCCACGTAGGCGTCCACCATGCGCGTCCACGCCGAAGCGGCGCACCGCGGTGGCTCGCACGGCGGCGCGGTCGAGCGCCAGCACCCGCGGCAGGCCGGCGACGAGCGCGTCGAGCGAGGCGAAGACGCCGCCGGTCACGCCGTCGTCGACCACTTCGCGCACGGCGCCGGCGTCGAACGCCGCCACCGGCGTGCCGCACGCCATGGCCTCGGCGAGCACCAGGCCGAACGGCTCGCCGGCCTGCACCGGATAGAGCAGCGCCCGGGCGCCGCCGAGCAGCGCCACCTTCTCGTCGTGGCCGACCTCGCCCACGTAGACGACGCGCTCGCCGTCGACGAGCGGCGCGATGGCCGCGCGGTAGTAGTCGTTCTCCTGCGCGGCGAGCAGCAGCCGCATGCCGAGGCGCCGCGCGGCCTCGATGGCGTGCACCACGCCCTTGCCTTCGGTGAAGCGGCCGAGGAAGAGCAGGTAGTCGTCGGGCTGCGGCGCGGAACGCGAAGCGCGTCAGGTCGAGGCCGTGCGGGATGATCGCCGACCACGTTGAGGCCGGCCAGCCGCGCGGCCTGCTCGTGCGACACGGCCACGAACGGCGCCTCGGGATAGCGCGGCCACATGGCGCACCTCGTCGGGCGTCGGCGAATGGTGCACGGTGTGCAGCACCGGCGTGGGCACGAGCCGGCCGAAGGCGAGCGACATCGGCGCGTAGGCCGACTGGCAGTGGATCACGTCGAACGGCCGCCGCGCGCTCGAACGCCGCCGACAGGTTGAAGAGCTCGCACAGCTCCCACGGCCACATCGTGGGGTCTTCGCGGTAGCCGCGCGGGAACGTGGCGTGCAGCGTGGCGCCGGTCATCGAGTCGGCCGGTGGCGAAGAGCGTCACGTCGTGGCCGCGGGCGACCAGACCCTCGGTGAGCACCGAGGTCATCGTCTCGATCGATCCCGAGCAGCGGCGGCGGCACCGCGGTGCCACCGGCGCCACCTGCGCGATGCGCAGCGGCTGGGACGTGGGCTGCCTCATCGGCTCGCCGTCTCCAGCAGCGGCCGGCAGCACCCGCGCCGCGTCGAAGCACTCGCGGGCAATCTCGGCCGCGCGCGCGGCATGCCGCGGCGTAGTCGCTGGCGATGCGGTCGAGCCCCTCGAGCGCCTCGTCCGGCGTCGAGAAGGCCGAGCAGGCCCACGCCTTCCGGCAGATGCGCGCTCCAGCCGGTGTCCTGCACGAGCGCCGGGCGTCCGGCCGCCAGATAGCACTCGGTGCGATCGCTGAACCAGCCGGACCGGCGCGACACGTAGGCGTGCTTGGCCACGCCGAACTCGGCCTTCGAGCCCTGGATGAAGGCGCGGTAGTCCCAGAGCGATCGCGACACGCCCATCGCGTCCACCGTCGTCCAGCCGTGCTCGCGCAGGAAGTCCTGCGGGCCGTTCACGGCCAGCTCGATGCGCTGCGGGCGTGCGGGCCGGCAGATCGATGAACTTCAGGAACTCGCTGTCCTTGTTGCCGTCGACGTCGGCGAAGCTCTCGATCTTCCAGGTCATGACCGTGGTGAAGCGGTCGCCGGCGCGGCACCGCCGGCGGCTGCCACTCGTCCGATCACGACCGGCTGCCAGGTCTTGTGCCACGTGAAGCCGCCGGTCGGCACGTCGCACGCCGGCGTGCCGATGTTGGCGCCGAACGTGAACAGGTGCGTCGAAGCCGCGGAAGAAGTCCACGTACCACGGATCGCCCTTGGCCAGCGCGAGCTGCGTGAAGACCGGGTCGGAGTCGATGAACACGCGGCGCGGAATGCGCGCGTACTCGTCGCGCCAGAACCACGAGCCGCCCGAGAGGTTGATGAACAGGTCGGCGTCGGCGCAGAAGGCCTGCACGGTCTCGCGCGACGCGCCGTGGTAGGTGCCGTCGAAGTTGACGAAGCTCCAGCTGCTCGCCCAGGCCGAAGGGCGCCAGCGCGTCGTGGATGTAGCGCGTGCCGTAGCCCGGATCTTCGGAGCGCGTGTTCTGCACCGGGTCGTAGATGCACTCGCCGGTGTCCTCGACGTAGAAGACCTCGTGGCCGAGCGCCCGCAGGCCCAGCAGGTACATCAGCGAGCACCAGGTCACGCCGCCGAAGGGGTAGCGCGCGATGATGCCGGCGAACAGAATCTTCACTGGTGGCGTCTGCCTCAGATGGCGTGCAGCAGCTCGTCGACCGACTCGGGCTCGTCGAGCGATCGGCCCACCGACAGGCGCGCGCACATCCGCGCGTAGAGGTCGCTCGCCGTCAGCAGCTCGTCGTGCGTGCCCTGCGCGATGAGCCGGCCCTCGTGCAGCACCAGGATGCGATCGGCGTCGCGGATGGTCGACAGGCGGTGCGCGATCACGATCGTGGTGCGGCCCTGGCGCAGCGTGCGCAGCGCGCTGAACACGGCCTCCTCCGAGATCGCGTCGAGCGACGAGGTGGGCTCGTCGAGGATCAGGATGCGGCGCGTCCTTGAGCAGCGCGCGCGCGATGCCCAGGCGCTGACGTTCGCCGCCCGAGAGCGTGCCGCCGGCCTCGGCCAGCGGCGTCTGGTAGCCGTGCGGCAGGCGCGCCACGAAGTGGTCGACGTGGGCGGCCCGGGCCGCGGCCTCGACCTCGGCGTCGGTGGCGTTCGAGCCGGCCGTAGCGGATGTTGTCGGCAATCGAGCCGCCGAAGAGCACGGCCTCCTGCGGCACGAGCGCGATCCGCTCGCGCAGCGAACGCAGCGCGTAGCGCGAGGCCTCGACGCCGTCGATCAGCACCTGCCCGCCGGTGGGCTCGAAGAAGCGCGGGATCAGGCTGGCCAGCGTGGTCTTGCCGGCGCCGGTCAGGCCCACGATGGCCACCATCTCGCCGGGCTGGGCGGCGAAGCTCACCTCGTCGAGAATCGGCGCGGCTCTCGTCGTAGGCGAAGCTCACGCGGTCGAAGCGCAGCTCGCCGCGGATGTGCGCGGCGTCGAGCCCGGCGTCGGCATCGAGCGTCTCGGGCGTGAGGGCGAGGATCTCGCGCACGCGCCGCGCGCTCACGACCGCCTGCTGCAGCGATCCGGTGGTGTGGGCGATCGACGAGAGCGGGTTGTAGACGGCGGCCAGGTAGGCGAGCACCACGAGCAGGCCGCCCACCGTGAGCGTGCCGTCGAGCACGTGCATGCCGCCCACCGTGAGGATGAGCGCCGTGCCCACGAGCGTGATGGCGCTGAGCGCGATGGCGAAGAACGACTCCTGCCAGGTGAGGCGCAGGCGCGCCTGCATCGTCTCTTCGCCCACGCGGTTGAAGCGCGCGAGCTCGTGCGGCTCGCGCGCGAAGCTCTTGACGACGCGAATCGACGACAGGATCTCGAACATGCGCTCGACGAGCGACGACTCGAGCTGCTTGACCCGCTCGGCGCGGTCGACCATGCGCGTCGAGTAGTAGCGCAGGCAGGCGTAGAGGAACGGCACGACGCTCAGCGAGAGCAGCGCCAGCGACGGGTCGAGGCGCGCCAGGATGGCGAACATCACGATCAGCTTGAGGGCCGCGGTGGTGAGCGGGAAGATGCCGCCGATGGCCAGGTCGTTCACGCAGTAGGCGTCGGCCTCGAGGCGGTAGACCGAGTCGGCCGTGCGGGTCACGACGTGATGCCGCAGGCCGAGGGCCAGCAGGTGATCGAGCAGGCGCGCGCGCAGGTCGTAGAGGATGCGCTGCCCGGTGTTCACCTGCAGCTGGGTGTGCAGCATCATCACCACTTCGCTCATGAGCTGCAGCAGCAGGCCGGCCACCACCACGACGAAGAGCAGCGCCACGACGTTCGTGCCGACGGTGGCCTGCGCCAGACCGGCCAGCGGCGCCGGCAGCGGCTGGCCGCCGAGCACGTTGTCGACCACCGTCTTGAGCGGCCACGGCGCCAGCGCGCCGAAGCCCACCTCCACCACCGCGAGCGCCGTGATGACCGCCACGCGGCCGCGGTGCGGCCGCAGGAACGACAGCGTCCACGCCAGCAGGCTCACGCGGTTCTCCGCGGCACCCGTCGTGGCGTGGCCGGCGGCGGTGCCGGCGACGGATTCGAGCTGCGTGCGCGGCGGATCGCGGCGCGGACGCGCCGTTGCCCACCGGGGTGACGCCGTCGGCGCCCCGGGTGGTGCGGCGCAGCGTCTGGCTCGGCAGCGCCGGGACGCGGCGTCAGCCGCTGCACAGTCGGGGGCGGCCGGCGTGATGATGCGCGGCCGCGCCGGCGCGCGCGGTGGCGCGGGGCGCGAGGTCGCGCGAGAGGAACAGGCCGCTCGACGAGCAGGCCGCCCGTGCGACCACGCCGACCACGAGCGCCGCCTGTCCCTTGTGCAGCACCGTCGAGGGCGCCACGTGAGGCGCGCGCCGGCGGCCCGGCCGGGCAGCGGCATCATGCCCGACTGCGTCGGTGACCCGCGCCAGCGCGCGGTCGAGCACCGCCACCGAACGCGTGGTCTGCCACGCCGCGCTCACGAACAGCGCGAGCGCCGACGCCACGGCGGCCATGCTCACCCAGGGCCAGCGCAGCGCGATCGCCGCGCTCGACGCGGCCACGAGCACGGCCGAAATCACCACCGCGCGCAGGATGCCGCGCACGCTCGGCTGCAGCCGCGCGGCCACCCGGCACAGGCAGCGGCCTTCGGCGTGTTCTTCGACGAGCGCGCGCACGTGCAGCCAGCCCCAGCGGCCGACGCTGATGCTGAGGTCGCGATCGGTGTGCCAGCCGTCGTCGATGTCCACGCGGCGCGCCGGACGCGAGGCCCGCAGCGCGGCCACCAGCGCCGTGAGCACGGTGCTGTGGGCGATCCACGTCTCGCTCCAGAACGCCCACTCGGCCGTGCCGCCGACCTGCAGCCGGGCCGACGCCGCCGTGCTCCACACCGACGGCGACGGCGCCGTCCAGGGCAGCGTCGCGACGTGGGCCGACGCCTCCACGTCGGGCGGCGAGAGCAGGCCGCGCACCCGGCCGAACACGCGCGCCACGGGCTGGATCAGGTGCAGCCACGCGATGAGCGCGCCGATACTGCAGCCGGCTGCGGGCCATCGAGTGCGTGCCGAGCGGCCGGCAGCCCCGACGAGATCCGACGCCGCGGCAAACGCCACGCAGCGGCCCACGGTGGTCGGCCCAGCCGGCCAGGCCGGTGGCCAGCATCATGATGGCCGCTTCGCCCGGATGCGTGAGCAGCGCCAGCAGGCCGGCCACGAGCAGCACGGTCGAGCCCACCATCCAGGCCGGCGAGTGCGGCAGGAACTTGAAGGCGTGCACGTCGGTGCTGTAGACCGACGGGAACGCCGCCGTGCCCCACACGCCGGTGTTCACGCGGCGGCCGGCGAGCGCGCGCACGAACGGCAGCGGGCTGTAGATGCGGCCGCGCCACAACATCTGGCCGCGCACGAACTTCTCGGGATGGTGCGCGTCGAGCCAGGTCTCGCCTTCGCCGTAGCCGGCCTGCTGGCGCCAGTAGGCCTTCACCGATCGCGCGATGGTGGTGCCACACGAGCGCCGCCGGCGCAAAGCCGATGGCGAGGCCCTGGGCCTGCAGCCGCCAGCAGACGTCGACGTCGTCGCCGGCGCGCAGATAGACCGGGTTGAAGCCGCCGATCGAGGCCGAGCGCCTCGCGCCGGAACGCCATGTTGCAGCCGGGCACGTGTTCGGCGATGCGGTCGTCGAGCAGCACGTGCGTGGGGCCGCCGGGCGCGCGCGCCACGCACTGCGCCACCCACGGGTCGTCGGCCGGCACCACGTTGGGGCCGCCCGAGCCGGCCACGTTCGAGTGCAGCAGCGGCTGCACGAGATAGGTGAGCCAGTCGGGATCGACGCGCACGTCGGCGTCGGTGTAGGCCACGATCTCGCCGGTGGCGTGCGCCAGGCCGACGTTGCGCGCGGCCGACAGGCCGCCGTTCGGCACCGACACGACCCGCACGCCGGGGAACGTGGCGGCAATCGCGGCGGTGTCGTCGCGCGAGCCGTCGTCGACCACGATGGTCTCGACGCGCGGATAGGTGAGCGCCTGGAGCGACGTGAGGCAGTCGCGCGATGCGTGTCGCCGGCGTTGTAGGCGCACACCACCACCGACACGGTGGGCCAGGTGGCGCGTTCCGCGGCCGAGAACGGCGCGGCGGCAAACGCCTGCGTGACCGCGGCCAGCGCCGGCTTGGCGTGCCGCTCGGCGTCGACCAGGCCGAACGCCCAGTCGTCCACCTGATGGCCGCCGCGCCACCACTCGTCGGTCCACGAGAAGGCCACGGCGCCGGCCGCGCCTTCGGCAAACGCCGCGCGCAGGTGCATGGCGGTGATCCGCGCCTGGCCCTCGAGGCCCTCGCGGATGCTGTCGGCCCCGGCCTCGGCCAGGAGCAGCGGCTTCTGGCCGGCCACGTGCTGCAGGCGCCCGAGGTAGGCGCGCAGGTCGGCTTCGCGGTGCAGGTAGACGTTGAAGGCGCACACGTCGAAGCAGCTCACGTCGAGGTGCTCGGTCGGCGGGAAGTTCACGTAGGTCACGAGCGTGTGCGGCGCCACGGCCTTGACGTCGTCGTAGAGCTGCCGCAGGAAGCGTTCGATGCGGGCGTGGCCGTGCCAGCGCACGACCGCCGGCGGAATCTCGTTGCCCACGGCCAGCATCAGCGTGGCCGGATGCGCGGCCACGCGACGCGCCGCGGCCACCACCCCCTGCCGCACCTCGCGCGTGAGCGCGGCGTCGTCGAGGAACGCGATGTGCTGCGACCACGGGATGCCGACCATCACGCGCAGGCCGTGCCGCGCGGCGGCGTCGAGCAGGCCTTCGGGCGGCACGGTGTAGGTGCGCACCGTGTTGAGGCCGGCGGCGGCCATCAGCGCGAAGTCGTGGTCGATGCGCGCCAGCGCGGGAAACTGCGCGCCCTCGGCGTCGGGCGCAAAGGTGCCATAGGCCACCCCGCGCACGAGGAAGCGCCTGCCGTCGAGTTCAAGGAACTTTCCTTGGACGCGTGGAGCCGTGGTCATGTCCGCGAGGTCTCGGGGCAACATCCCATTCTATCGCCCCGTCTCATGGGACGTCCGGCCAGGGCCCCGAGGTCCCCGGACGTCCGGCCAGACCGGCGCCCGTTCAACGGCCCGGCCGCGCCGGCGGTCGATTACGCCGTCTCGTGACCGTCAACAGCATCTCCCAGTCGTTCAGCGTCGCGGCGGTGTCGACTCAGCTCAGCATGCGCCAGGCCAGCTCGGCCACGACTACCCCGGCCGCACGGCGCCGCGCCGAACCGCGCACCGCGTCGCCCAGGGCACGAACCGCGAGGCCCCGAGCACGACCCAGCGCCGGCGGACACAGACGCGCGCCGAGCGAGCGGCGCGAGGCGCTGTTCGGCGCCCTCGACGCCGACCAGGACGGCGCCATCACCGCGCAGGAGTTCACCGAGGGTGCCGTGGCCCTGCTGCGGCGCGCCGGCGACCGGCAGCGCGTGCGCGAGCACGACGGCGAGGGCGCACGGCCATCACGAGTCGCGCGGGGTACGGCGGCTCGAGCGCAAGCTCGAGAAGGCCTTCGGCCGCGTCGACGCCAACGACGACGGCGCCATCGACCAGGACGAACTCACGGCCGCGCTCGCCGCTGCCGGCGGCCGTCGTCGCGGCGAGGCCACGTCGGCGGCCGAGCCCGCACCACCGGCCGAACCCGCGACGCCGCAAGACACGCAGGTTTCCCCCGCGACGACGGTGACCTTCAGCTTCACCTTCGTGTCGATTGCCGTGCAGCGCTACACGGCGCTGCAGCCACCGGCCGAGCCCGTCACGGCGGACGGTCAGACACGCGCGGCCTGACCTCGGGCACGCCTGATCGCGGCGCCGGCGGGCGCGTCGATTCCGCCGTGTTACAGTGCGGCGGATGTCGACGCCCCTGCGCCAGCTCCAGTCCGAAGACGTGCTCGCCGCCCTGCGCGGCCTGCGCGCCACGCAGCCCGTGAAGTACTGGGCGTTCTACTCCAGTCAGTTGGGCGGCATCGTGACCGACCCGGCGCTCATGGTGCTGCCCTTCGACGACCACATGGTGCACCGCGGCCACGGCATCTTCGACACCGCCGGACTCGTGGCCGGCAAGATCTACGACCTCGAGGCGCACCTCGATCGCTTCCTCGCGTCGGCCGAGCGCTCGCTGCTGCGCCTGCCGTGTTCGCGCGCCGAGATGCGCGAGATCATCATCGCCACGGCGGCGGCCGCCGGCCAGCGCGACGGCGCCATCCGCTACTGGATCTCGTCCGGACCCGGCAGCCTCGACCTCACCCCCGCCGCCGGCGCCGTGCCCGGCTTCTTCGTGATGATCTTCGGCGGCCTCAACTACCCGGCGCGCTGGTACACCGAGGGCCTGAAGGTGATGACCACCACCTATCCGATCAAGCCCGCGCTCTACGCCATCACCAAGAGCACCAACTACCTGCCCAACGTGCTCATGCAGATGGAAGCCAAGGCCGTGGGCCTCGACAACGGGGTGTTCCTCGACGCCGACGGCAACGTGGGCGAGAGCTCGAACATGAACGTCGCCTTCGTCACCCGGCGACGGCGTGTTGCGCCATCCGAAGTTCGACCACATCCTGTCGGGCTGCACCTCGCTGCGCCTGCTGGCGCTCGCCCCGGCGCTCGTGGCCCAAGGGCTCATCACGGCGGTCGAGGTGTGCGACATCCCGGTGGCCGAGGCGCGCGCGGCGCGCGAGATGATGCTGATTGGCAGCTCGATCAAGGTGGCGCCGATCGTGGAATGGGACAAGACGCCGATCCACGACGGCAAGCCGGGCCCGGTCACCGCGGCCCTGCTCGCCCTGCTCGAAGACGACATGCGGAACAGCCCCGACCGGCTGATCGACCTGCCCTAGCCGCCCCTTCGCCGTGCGGCGGTACCGGCAGGTGGCGCGCCTGCCGGATCGTCGCGGCCGGAATCGCGCGTCCTACGGCTTGTGGCCGTCGTGTTCGTCTTCGTGCACCCGAATCGTGGCGCGCATCCACGGGTGGATGCAGCACTCGAACTTGTGCAGGCCGGGCTCGAGGTCCCGGAAGGCGACCGTGGCGCCTGGAGGCAGCGGAATCGTCGTGGCCGGCGAACACTCGGGCGCCTGGTTGAGGCCGATGTTCAGCGGCGGCACGAAGCCTCCGCCGAACTCGGCAACCTCGGTGAACGTGTGACCACGGCCGCCCTTGTTGGTGACGCGGACCGTCTTGCCCTCGCGCACCGACAGATGTGACGGCTCGTTACGCCAAGCGGGATGGCCGATGAGCGCGCCGTTGGCCGGAATCGTGAGGGTCGAGCGCAGTAGGGCCCCGAACTCGGCAAACGACACGTCGCCCTGGTGCGGCCTGAGCGTGCATCCGCCCGATGGATCCCAGCCGGGGTCGCCGGGCAGGCATTCGTCGAGCACCAGGATCCGGTTGTCGTTGCGATTGTCGTCCGCGAGTGCGATGTAGCCGCCGATCGCTACGACCCCCGCCACGACTGCCGCCGATACACCTGCCTTGAGAAGCGTCTTCATGCCGCACCTCCGTGCGGGACGTCGCGCGCGACCGGGCTGGCGCGGCCCGGTCCGACGTCCCGCCTGTCGCTTCGAGGCAGGAGTGTACACGCGCTGGGCGGGCAAATTCATCCGACTGTGACCCTCGGTCAGGCGAGCCCGAGCCGGTCGCACATTAGTCCGTGGCCGCCCGGCCACTCGTGTCAGAATCGACGCCCGCGCATGACCGCCCCAACGCTCGCGGAACGGCCTTCCGGCAGGCTCGACGCCCTCGATGTGTTGCGCGGGCTGATCATGGTCGTGATGGCGCTCGACCACGTGGGCCTCTTCGTGGGGCGCTTCCATTCGAACGAGATGTGGGCGGGAGCGTGGACCCGCTACCCCGCTGCGCTGCCGTTCCTGACGCGCTTCGTCACGCACTTCTGCGCGCCGGGGTTCTTCTTCCTGATGGGCGCGAGCCTGAGCTTGATGGTGCACGCGCGCGCCGCGCAAGGGTGGACCCGCGGGCGCATCTCGGGGCACATCTTGCGACGCGGCCTGATGCTCATCGCCGTGGCTACGCTGCTCGAGGTGCCGGCGTTCCTCGTCGGCATCCTCAGCGGGCCGCCCAATCCTGCGTCGAATCCGGAGTTTGCGATTCCTGGCGCCACGCAGCCGCGGTGGGTGCTCACCGTGCTGTTTGCACTGGGAGCGTCGACGGTCGCGAGCGCGGCCCTCGTGCACCTGCGCACGTGGGCGTGGGCGCTGCTTGCGGCCGGCGCCATCCTGGGCACGGCGCTCACCACGCCAGGGCCAGAGCAGTTCGATACCAACTACGGTCTGGCCCGCACGGTACTGATGCTCTCGCGGTGGAGCCATGGCGTGTGGTCGCAGTACCCACTGGTGCCCTGGTTCGGCACCGCCGCCCTCGGCGTGCTCTTCGGCCGCTGGCTGGCCCACGACGGCGCCGCCGCGCGGCGCAGCCAGTGGTGGCTGGGGATCGGCGCCATCATCGTGGCCGTACTGCTGCGAACCGCGGGCGGCTTCGGCAACCTGCGGGCGCCGCGGGACGGGTCGTGGATCGAGTTCCTGAACCTGATCAAGTACCCGCCGTCGCTGGTCTTCACGCTCTTGATGGTGGGCGGCAACCTGCTGCTGCTCGACCTGATCGACCGCACGCGCCTTTCGACGACGGCGCTCGGCCGAGGGCTGCGCGTGTTCGGCCAGGCGCCGCTGGTGTTCTACATCGCCCACCTGTGGCTGTTCGCCGCCGTCGGGGCGTTCTGGTTCCGCGCCGGTACCGGGTACGGCACGGTCTACGCCGTGTGGCTCGCCGGACTGGTGCCGTTGTACGGCGTGACGCGATCGTTTGGTGCCTTCAAGGCCACGCGGCCCCTCGACTCGCGCTGGCGGCTGCTCTGAGCTGGCGGCGGCGCGCGGCACGCGTCGCCGGCCGGCATCGCACAACTGCTACTTGTTGGCCACCAGGAACGGCACGGCCTCGGCCAGCGACAGGTCGGGCCGGCCAAAGCTGTCGGAGTAAGTGGCGCCGTTCAAGAGCTTCAGCGTGACCTTGGTGCCGGCCAGCTTGCCTTCGTAGGCCTTCACGCTCTCCATCGCCGACGTGTCGGCGGCACCCATCATCCACAACGTGGGCACGGTGATCGCCGACGGCTCGAGCGCGGGATAGTCGGCGAGCGCGCCGAGCGCCAGCGCCGACACGGCCACGCCGGCGTCCCACGCCGCGCGATCGCTGTTCGAGAGCGTGTCCACTTTGAGCGTGCCGGCCATCTGCTGCTGCACGAGCGGCAGCCACTTGGCACGCATGCCCGCCACCGCGTCGCGCACCACGCCTTCGAGCGGCGGGCCGAAGTTGGCGCTGAGCAGCACCGCCGAGATCACGCGCGGGGATCGCGCCGCCAGGTAGCGGCCGATGGTGGCCCCGTGGCCGAAGCCCCAGAGGTGGAAGCGCGGCGCCTTGGCCGCATCGGCCACCGCCGTAAGGTCGTCGAGCACGCGGTCGAGCGCGTAGGCGTCGGGGGTGGCCGGCTTGCCGCTTTCACCCGAACCGCGCAGGTCCATCGTGATCACCGTGAACTGCCCGCGCAGCTTCTCGACGAAGCCGCGTTCGCGCCAGGAGCGGCCGGTCTGCCCGCCGCCGTGCACGAGCAGCAGCGCGGGGCCGGTGCCCTCCACGTCGTAGGAGATCTTCGTGCCATCGCTCGACGTGGCAACTTGCCGCCGCGGCGGTGGTGGAGGAGGGGGAGGTGGCGGCGGCGCGGCCGGCGTGGCCGGCACCGCGGCAGCAGCGCCAGCCGCCGGTGTGGCCGGCGCGGCAGCGGCACCAGGCGCGGCCGGGGCTGGCGTGCTGGCGGCCGGGGCGGCCGGGGCCGCCGGCGCTGGTGTGGCCGGCGCCGCACCGCCTGCGGGCCGCGCCGTGGCGCACGCGTTCAGGGCGAGCGCGCCAATCACGCAGAGCGAGGTCGAAACCAGCCGGCTCATTGCGCGCCTGCCTTCTTCGCCGGCGCGTAGTTGACGTGCACGATGGTCCACGCCCCGCCGCGCTTGAAGAGCACGTCCGTTTCCTGGTTGTCTTCGGTGGAGACCGTGCCCTTGGCGGTGCGCGTCGTGACGCGCAGGATGTAGGTGGCCACGGCGGCGTCGCTCGAGGCACTCACCTGTACCTGCAGGTCACGCACCTCGACCCGCTCGAGGCGGTTGCCAGCACCGATGTACTTCGTCCAGTCGGCCTGATAGGTGGCCTTGTCTACGCGCCCCGACGGGAACCACTGGGTGAGATCCGGCGCGAACGCCTTGAAATACGCCTCGAGGTCGTTCCTGCCGTAGGCGGCGTTGTAGTCGGCAATCACCGCGCGTACGTCCTTCTCGGCACTTGCGGCCGCCGGAGTTTGAGCCACGACCGGCATGCCGGTGCCGAGCACCACCATGGCCAGCGCGGTTGCGCGGAGCAGCTCACCTGTAGACATCATCACGTCCTCCTTCACGAACCTTCGCTTACCCAACATATTCCAGCCCCGGGCCCCGAGCCCTGAGCCCCGTTCACATTCCCACGGACGCCGGAAACGCGTGGCGTCCATCCAAGCCTACCGGCAAGGGCACGGCCCACTGCACCGCGCTCATCGGCAGGTCGCCGTAGAGATGCGGAAACAGGTCGCCGCCGCGCGACGGCTCCCAGCGCAGCGCGCCCGCCAGCGCGTGGGCATCCACCGCCACCAGCAGCAGTCCGGCCACGCCGGCAAAATGCCTGGCGGCCGTGTCGCGCACCTGCGCCGCGGTCGAGAAGTGGATGTAGCCGTCGGCGAGATCCACGTCTGCGCCCAGGAATCGGCCCGCGCCCACCGCCTCGCGCCACGCCGCGCCGGCCACGATCTTGTAGACCGCGGCGCGCCCCTCATCAGGCGCAGCCCCCGGCGCGTGCGGTGACACTACGCGCCTTTCTTGGCGTAGGCCGCCGCCACGCCGCTCAAGCCGATGAGCCCGACCATGTTCGGAAACACCTGCAGCACGTTCATCAGATCGCCCCACGCCCACACCAGCTCGGGCCGCATCACGGCGCCAAACGGAATCAGCAGGCAGTAGGTCCAGCGGTAGGGGATGGTCACCGAGCGGCCCAGGATGTACTCGAGGAACTGCTCGCCGTAGAAGGCCCAGCCGATGAGCGTGGTGTAGCCGAACAGGAACGCGCAGAAGGCCACCACCCAGCCGCCCACCGTGGGCACCGCCAGGTTGAACGCCGCCGCCACCGCCGCCGTGCTCGTGAGATACGGCTGCCCGGCCTGCGCCGCGGCAATCGAGGTTTCGGCCACGCCGGTCACCAGAATCGTCATGGCGCTGATCGTGCCGGTGACGAACGACACGATGAACACTTCCATGAGCGCCTGCAGGCCCTGCTGCGACGGCCGGTCCGACTTGGCCGTGCCGTAGGCGACCGCGGCCGTGCCGTAGCCGGCTTCGTTGGCGTAGACGCCGCGGGCCACGCCGTAGCGCATGGCCACGAACCAGCCGAAGCCCATCGCCGACTTGGTCGTGAGCGCCTCGGAGAAGACGAGCGACAGCACGTGCGGCACGCGCTCGGCGAACATCAGGATGACCGTGACGCCACCGGCCAGGTAGAGGCCGACCTTGAGCGGCGACAGACACCTGCGCCACCTTGCCGATCGACTTGATGCCGCGGATGATCACCGCCCACACGAGCACCGCAATCACGAGGCCGGCGATCCACGTGGGCACGCCGAACACGCTGTCGAGCACGAGCGCAATCGAGTTGGGCTGCGTGAAGGGCGTGGTGGTGAGGGCGCCGATGCCGGCGACGAGCGCAAAGGTCTTGGCCAGCCCGGGCGACTTCAAGCCGTCGCGCAGGTAGTACATCGGCCCGGCCTGCACCGAGTCGCCCTGCACCTCGCGATAACGCACGGCCAGCACCGCTTCGGTGAACTTCACCGAGGTGGCGACCAGGCCGTACATCCAGATCCAGAAGAGCGCGCCCGGACCGCCCGAGATGATGGCCGTGGCCACGCCGGCGATGTTGCCCGTGCCGATCGACGCGCCCAGGGCGGTCATGAACGCCTGGAACGGCGTGAGCGAGCCGCCGGCCGCCGATGACTGCTGCGCCACCATGGCGCGGAACGCCTCGGGCAGGCGCCGGAACTGCACCCAGTTGTAGCGGATCGAGAGGAAGAGCCCGGAGCCGAGCAGCATCCAGACGACGACGTACTGGAACAGGTAGGTCGTCAGCGTGTCGATGAATTGAGCCACAGGGTGAACCGGGCGTCATTCTAGCCCCTGCGAGCCGCGACCCGTTGGGGATTCCGACGCGGGCGCCGGCTGGCTAGTTGGTGACGTTGAAGTTGCGGCGTCCCACCGACTGGCCGTTCAGGAACACTTCCACGCTGTAGTCACCGGGGGGAAAGCCCGCGGCACTCTGCAGGTTGAACTCCGTGGCCCCGGCGCCCTTGAACGACACGGGCTTCTCGCGTTCGCTGAGCAACTGCGACCCGAAGTACCACTTCACGCCAATCGTGCCTTCGCCCCGCTCGGGGTTGAGCACGGCCACATAGACCGTCTCCTGGGGCGTGAACGTGCTCGTCTGGTTGGCCACGCTGCTGTCGGCGTTGAGCGACCGGCCCAGTTGAATCGTGCCCACGGTGAGCGGCTGCGAACAGGCCGCCAGCGCCACGCACGCGGCCACGGCGAGGAGTCCTCGGGAAAGTCGCACCATGGATCTATTCTACTGGCCGTCCCGCGCACCTGACCATCGTGGCCACGGGCGCGCCCTACAACATCTTGCGGTACTGCACGAAGCCGCTTCGGGTGGCCACCTTGTCGTAGAGGGCCATCGCGTCGGTGTTCGACTCGTGGGTGAGCCACCACACCCGGGAACACCCGCGCGCGGCGGCATCGGCATAGACGTGCTCGATGAGCTGACGCCCCACGCCCTGCCCGCGCAGGCCCGGCCGCACGAACAGGTCTTGCAGATACATGTAGTTGCCGCTCGTCCAGCAGCTGCGGTGCTCGATGAAGTGCACGAAGCCCACCACCTCGCCGGCCAGCTCCGCGAGCATCACGTGCATGGGCTCGGCCGGGTCGAGCAGACGCTGCCAGGTCAGCCGTGTGGTGTCGTGGGGGATGTCGGTCTGGTAGAAGGTCTGATAGCCGCGCCAGAGCGGCAGCCACACGTCGAAGTCGCTGGCAGTGGCGGAACGGAGCGTGGCGGTGGCCATGCGGCCCATTCTGCCCGATTCCGTGCCGCGCCCCACCGATGCACGCAAGTGCTTGTGTGCACAGGAGTTCTACCCCGCACCCGGAGGCCGGGAAACCCGCCCGCCGCGACCCGTGGGCCTTCTCGCCCGGCAGGTGCGTCTCAGGTATGTCAGGCCCCGACGGCGGGTTGAGCAGTACAATTGTCGTTACGACACCGGCCAGGCACCGCGCCGGGGCCCACGTCCCCATCCGTACACCCTTGATACTGACCCGTCTCTCCGCCTTCATTTCCGCCTTGCGTGGCCGTCCCCCGGTTGCGGAAGTGGCCAGCGCCAAGTTGCCGACCGCGTTCGGAGCGTTCGACATCCGAGTGTTCGAGAGCCGGCTCGACGGAGCCACCCACGTGGCGCTCGTGCACGGCGACCTGGGCACGGGCGAGAACGTGCTGGCGCGGGTGCATTCGTCGTGCGTCACCGGCGACATCTTCCACTCGGCCCGGTGCGATTGCGGCGAGCAGCTGCACATGGCCATGCAGCGCGTGGCCGACGAAGGACGCGGCGTGGTGCTCTACCTGCACCAGGAAGGCCGCGGCATCGGCCTCGCCAACAAGATCCGCGCCTACGCGTTGCAGGATCAGGGCCGAGACACCGTGGAGGCCAACGAGCAGCTCGGCTTCCCCGCCGACTCGCGCGACTACGCGTCGGCCGTCCACATGTTCCAGCTGCTGGGCGTGCGATCGCTGCGCCTCATGAGCAACAACCCGAAGAAGCTCGAAGGGGTCACGGGCGACCGGCTGGTGATCAACGAGCGGGTGCCGATCGAGGTCGCCATCTCGGATGCGAACCGCCGCTATCTGAAGACCAAGAAAGACAAGCTGGGCCACCAGCTCACGTCCGTCTAGGCACGCCCCCCCCTCGGAGTCGCGCGCGCCTACGAGGCGCTGGAGCCGCTCGACGACGACCGCGACGACGAGCTCGATGACCCGCCCCCGCCCGACGAGCTGCTGCTCGACGAACTGCGGCTCGACGAGCTGCTCGAACTCCCGGTGCTCGATGACGAACTCGACGACGAGCCGCTCGACGCGCTGCTGGTGCTCGAGGAACTGCTCGACGGCGAACTCGACGAGCTGCTCGACGACGTGCTCGACGAGCTGCTCGACGGCGAGCTCGAGGAACTGCTCGACGGCGTGCTCGACGAACTCGACGACGAGCCCGTGCCGCCGGTGGACGAGCTGCCCGTGCTGCTCGAGGGCGAGCCGTCGGGCGAGGTGGGCAAGGTCGTACAGCCGGTCAGTCCGGCGGCCACCACCGCCACGGGCGCGCCCGACAACAGCAGCAGGAACTGCCGGCGCTTTGTCAGTTCGGCGGCATCGGCGTGGCGGGTGGCGGTCTTACGTGGTCGTGTCGGCATGACGGTCCTCCAGTGATGTCGTCCCTTGCGTCATCGCGGCCGCATAGTCGCGACGCCGCCCGCGAGGGTCAGGCGGCGAAGGTGCCGGCAAGGCGCCTCCCCGGTAGTACAGCTCGATTCGCCGAATGACCTCGTCGGCCGAGATCATGTCCATGCAGCGCGGTAGGGTACCCGCCACGTCGACGCACAGCGCCTCGGGCCGATCGTTGATGTCGCCGTCGCCGAGCGGCAGCGTGCGCGACTTCCAGCAGCCGCCGTTGTCACAGCACTTCAGGGCGCCCACCGTGTGAATGAACTGGTGGTGGGGATACGCCGTGAAGTGTGGTGGCTCACGGCCGCCGGCCACCACCACGCACGGGCGGTTCTTCGGCATGCCGGCCTTCACCTCGACCGCCGCCGCCAGGTGCATCAGCAGACTCACGGCCGAAAGCGCGCCTTGCGCGTGATGCATCAGGCGAATCAACTCGCGCAGTGAGGTCTGCCCGCGCAGATCGACGACGCCGTCGAGCGCCGGGTGATTGTGGTGCGCTTCGCCCACCTGCACGAACTGGATGCGGCCGCGGAAGTGGTCGACCACGGCCTGGTAGCGCGCGGCGTCCCACCACTTGATGGTGTAGTCGAACTTGCCGCCCGACGCGAACAGCCAGAACGGCGGACACGCCCCCGACAGTGCCTCGACCTGGCGAAACCAATGCTTCTCGGAGTCGTGGATGTGGAGGTCGCCGCGAAAGTCGGTGACGCGGATGTGCAGGCCGAGCTGTTCGTTCAGGTGCTCGACGAAGCCATCGAGGAAGTGCCGCGGCTCCTGGTTGCTGCGATGGATGAGCGGGTAGTGGCAATCGACCACCTGCACGTCGGGGTCGTCCTCGGCCAGGGGCGTGAGGTGCGGGTTGTGGAGCCACACATCGGCACATGAGGTGCGTACGTCGGTGAGGAACTCACCGGGATGGCACCGGTGCAGGTCGCGCACCGCGGCGCTCAACATCACGATGTCGCCGGCGGATTGGAAGTTTCGCAGGATCAGTTTGCGCATGTGGACACCCGGACGGCCTTGCTCTGGGTTAGAGCACCGGCCCGGGCGAGCGGGAACGGAAATGTTGTGTGGTCTCGATGCCCACGACATTTCTGTTCCGGGCCGGCCCAGGCGGGGCTCTCACCCCCATGTAACGGGCATGCGACAGCTCGCGCCGTGGCCGCAGCCCTTCACACCCATGAGGCCTCCAGTGACCGACGATTCGACCGGCGCACGACGCGGCGCCGCGCTCGTCCTCATCGCCAGCCTCGCCTGGCTCCCGCCCGCGGTGCTGGCAGCGGCGCCGCCCGAGACGCTCGCGGTGGGCCATCAGGTGAAGGTCGAGGGGCACACGCGCCCAGACGGCACGTTCGACGCGACGCTGGTCGTGCTGCGCGACGTCGACCACGCCGCCAAAGTGGAAGGCCGCGTGACCCTCGTGCACTCCGACCAGCGCCGGCTGGCGCTGGCCGGGTTCGACATCACCCTCACCCGGCAGACGCTGGTGTACCGCGGCGGCACGGCCGGGGCGTCGCGGGCCCTGCTCGTGCCCGGCGCCTGGCTCGAGGCGAAGGGCCACTGGCGCGGACAGGCGCTCGTGGCCGACCGCATCCGCATCAAGGACGCGCCCGAGGCCACCGAGGAACTCGAAGGCGTGATCGAAGGCATCGACGCCACCACGCACGCCCTCGTCGTGCTCGGCCGGCAGGTGTGGATCCCGAGCGCCGTCGCGATCGTCGATGAACGGCAGGGCGACGTGCCCGATACCAGCGTGTTGCGCCGCGACGACGACGACCAGGTGCGACAGCCCATCCGGCTGGGCGACCGGGTGGTGGTGGGTGGCCGCATGGAGAGCGCCTTCGTGCAGAGGGCGAACCTCGCCCTCGACGACGCCCGCGTACGGGACGACGCCTGGTCGTCGCGCGTGCAGTTGCTGGGGTCGGCGCAGCTCACCGGCCGCATCGAGGCCTACGGCAAGGTGTCGCTGACCCGCTCAGGCCAGTTGCACCAGCCCGGATCGGGCTCGGTCGGAGACGTGCGGGTGCAGGAGGCCTACGTCATCGCGCACCGGATCGCGGGCACGCCGATCTCGCTGCAAGTGGGTCGTCAGCGTTTCCGCGACAGCCGCGAGTGGTTCTTCGACGAGTACCTCGACGCCGTTCGCGTCACGGCGGACCTGGCGTCGTGGGTCGTCGAGGGCGCGGTCACCGACGGCGTGCTGGCGGGCGACGTGGCCCGGCGTTCGCGGCGTGACCAGCGGCAGGTGATTGCCAGCGTGACCCGCTCGTTCGACGCCGGCGCGCGGGTCTCGACCTTCTTCCTGTCACGCGACGATCGCAGTGCGGCCAACGACGACCCCTGGTGGGTCGGCGGCACGGTCGAGGTCAAGCGCCCGACCTGGCGCGCCTGGTCGCTGGGGGCCATGCGCCGGGGTGCCCGGGCCAGCACCACCTTGGGCGGCTGGGCCGCGGATGCCGGCGCGACGTGGATCCTCGAGGACGCGACGGCGACGCCGTCGTTCACGCTCGGCTACGCGGTCGCCTCGGGCGATGCCGTCGCTGGCGATGGCCGCGACACCACGTTCCGGCAGACGGATCTCGAAGACAACAGCGCGCGCGTCGGCGGCCTGCGGCGGTTGACCTACTACGGCGAGCTGTTCGACCCCGAGCTGAGCAACCTGCAGGTGCTGACCGCCGCCGTCGGTGCGCGGCCCACCGCGCGGCTCGGACTCGACCTCGTGTTCCACCGCTACGTGCAGACGGTGCTCCGCTCGTCGTTCCCCTCGGGCGCGCTCGACCCCGTCGTGGTCGGGCGCGACGGCCTGCTCGGACACGAGGCCGACGCCGCGCTCACCTTCCGGGTGGGCGGCCTCGATCTCGACCTGTCGGCGGGCGTGTTCGTCTCTGGTCCCGGACTCGGCGAACAGCGCCGGGTCGCCTTCTTCTGGCGCCCGCAAGTGCGCCTCTACTTCTAGGGGACGCATCATGCCACTTCGCAACCGCCACCACCCGCGTCGCATCTTCATCTACTGCCACGATGCGTTCGGGATGGGCAACGCCCGCCGCATGATGGCCATCTCGGCCCATCTGGCGCGCACGCTGCCCGAGGCCAACCTGCTGCTGGCGTCGGGCTCGCCGGTGATCCATGGCTTCCGCCTGCCCGACCGCGTCGACTACATCAAGCTGCCGTCGGTGGCCCGCACCGAACGGGATCAGTACGCGACGCGCTACCTGACGACGACCATCACCGACACGATCCGGCTGCGCGCGGCGCTGCTCACGGCCGCGGTGCAGGACTTCGCGCCCGACCTCGTGCTGGTCGACAAGAAGCCGTTCGGCATCATGAACGAGTTGCGCGACGCCCTGCACTACCTGCGCGGCGCGCTGCCCCGCACCAAGCACGTGCTCGTGCTGCGCGACATCCTCGATGCGCCGGACGCCACGATGGCGTGCATGGCGGCCTCGGGGTTCGAACGCGACGTGAAGGCGTTCTACGACATGGTGGCGGTGCTCGGCACGCCCGACGTGTTCGATCTGCGACGGGAGTACGCCTTGACGGCAGAGACCTCGTCACGCGTCGCCTTCTGTGGCTACCTGCGCAGTGCGCCGGGCCAGACCAGCCCCACCGACGTGCGCGCGGCGCTCGGCGTGCAGCCTGGGGAACGCCTCGTGCTCGTCACGCCGGGCGGCGGCGAAGACGGCCGCGCCTTGCTCGACCACGCCATCGGCGCGCTCGAGATCCTGCGGGCCGGGCCCGCCGGCGATCGCGTGCGCGGCCTCGTCGTGGCGGGGCCGCAGGTGCCGGCCGACCACCTCCTCGACCTGCAGCGGCGGGCGGTGCAGGCCGGGGGCATCGAGGTGCGCGACTTCACGAACGACATGAGCAGCTACGTGAGCGCCGCCGACCTGGTGGTGTCGATGGCCGGCTACAACACCGTCTGCGACGTGCTCACCCTGGCCGCGCGGGCGGTGGTCGTGCCGCGCGTGCGCCCGGTGCTCGAGCAGGCGATTCGCGCCGAACGCATGGCGGCGCTGGGATGGTTTCGCTCCGTGCACCCCGACCAGCTCACGCCGGCCGGCCTGGCCGCGGTCATCACCGACGAACTCCGGCGCCCGGCGCACCGGCAGCCTCGCCCGGGCATCAACCTCGAGGGGTTGTCGACGCTCACCACCTGCCTCGAGGCCCTGCATCCGCCCCACGCGCTGCCGCACGTGGACCTGCCGGCGCATCGCAGTCCCGTCTGGATGCCGCTGCGGAGGGCCTTGTGAAGGTGCTCTATGTCTGCGCCGACCTCGGCGTGCCCGTGCTCGGCGGCAAGGGCGCGGCCGTGCACGTCCGGGCGATGGCGCACGCCCTGCGCCACGCCGGTCATGCCGTGACGCTCGTGGCCGGGCAACTGGTGAAGTCGCCTTGGGAGACGCCGGCCGAGTGCGCGGTGCCGGTCGTGCACGTGCCGCCGAGCGGCGACATCGTGCACGCCTCGTCGCGGTTGCGGGCGTTCGCCCACGCCATCGAGGCGCCCACCACCGCCGCCGGCGAAGTGCGCCGCGTGCTCTACAGCCAGGAGCTCCTGATCCAGCTGCGCCAGCGCTTCGAGCACCACCCCCCCGACCTGGTCTACGAGCGCGCGTCGCTCTTCGGCGTCGCGGGCCTCACCTTCGCGCGCGAGGCCGGCGTGCCGCACGTGCTCGAGCTGAACGCGCCGCTTGTCGGACGAGCAGCAGCGCTATCGCCGCGGCGGCGCGTTGCAGGCGCTGGCCGACACGTCGGAGGCGTGGCTCCTGCAGCACACCGGCGCGGTGCTGGCGGTGTCGGCGCCGCTGGCCGCGCACGTCACCGCTCTGGGCGCCGACCCGGCGCGGGTGCACGTCGTCGCGAACGGCGTGGACACGGATCGCTTCCGTCCAGCGGCCGACGACGGCGCCCTGCGCGCCCGCCTGGGCCTGGGCCCAGGGCCGGTGGTCGGCTTCGTGGGTGGCCTCAGACCGTGGCACGGCGTGGAGCTGCTGCCGCGCGCCATCGCCGCGATCAGGCAGCGGCACCCGCAGGTGCAGGCGCTCATCGTGGGCGACGGCCCCCTTCGGGACGAGGTCACCCGCGAAGTGGAGCGGCTCGGCCTCGAGCGGCACGTGACGCTCGCCGGCGCCGTGCCGCATGACGAGATTCCCGCGTACATCCGCACCTTCGACGTCGCCGTCGCGCCTTATCCGGACGCGCCCCATGCCTTCTATTTCTCGCCGCTCAAGGTGTTCGAGTACATGGCCTGCGGCGTGCCCGTCGTGGCCGCCGACCTCGGGCAGTTGTCGGAGGTCGTGCGCGACGGCACGACCGGCCTGGTCTATCCGGCCGGCGACCTCGATGCTCTGGTCACGGCGTGTGAGGCCGTGCTGGCCGACCCGGTCGCGGCCCGGCGCATGGGCGCGGCCGGTGTCGCCGCGGTGGCCGCACGACACACCTGGGCGCACAACGCCACGCAGGTGACGAGGATCGCCGAGGCGATCGCTGCGCCGCGGATGGCACACGCATGACCGTGCAGCGCGTGGCCTACGTGGTGAACATGTTTCCGAAAGTGTCGGAGACGTTCATCGTGAACGAGATCGCGGAGCTGGCCGGCCGCGGCATCGACTGCCGTGTGCTGTCGCTCAAGCAGCCGACCGAGGTGCTGCGGCACGCGGTCGTCGACACCCTGCCGCTCGATCGCATGGTCTTCCACGACCACGACGCGTTCCGGCGTTCGCTTGCCGCGAACCCGCCCGACGTCGTACACGCCCACTTCGCCACCGAGCCGGCGCGTGTGGCCGGCGCGCTCGCCGCCGCGCTGCGACTGCCCTTCACCTTCACCGCGCACGGCTACGACGTGTACCGGAAGCCTCCGGCCGACCTGCGCGAGCGCATCCGCGCGGCGCACGCCGTGGTGACCGTATCGGAGGCCAACGCCGACCACCTCGTAGCCCACTTCGACGCGACTCGGGAGCGCCTGCGCGTGCTGCCGTGCGGCGTCGATCTCGACCGCTTCCGCCCGGCGGCGCACGGCGTCGAGCCGCACACCATCGTGTGCGTCGCACGCCTGCGGCCGGTGAAGAACCTGGGTGCGTTGCTCATGGCCTGTCGCCTCTTGAAGGACCGCCAGGTGCCCTTCCGCCTCGTCGTCATCGGCGAAGGCCCCAGCCTGCTCGAGCTCGAAGCCGAGCGCGCGCGGCTCGGTCTCGACGCCGAGGTGCAGTTCGAGGGCCTGCAGAACCACGCCACCGTGCTCGCGTGGTGGCAGCGCGCCACCGTGGGGGTGCTCACGAGCCACAGCGAAGGGATGCCGGTGAGCCTGATGGAGGCGGCGGCCTGCGGCGTGCCGGCCGTGGCGCCGGCGGTGGGCGGCATTCCAGAGCTCATCGCCCACGGCGAGACCGGTTTCGTGACGCCGCCTGGCGATGCCGTGGCGGTCGCCGACGCGCTCGCGCGGGTGCTCGGCTCTCCGGCCCTGCGTGCCGCCATGAGCCTGGCCGCCCGGCGTCGCGCCGAGGCGCGTTTTTCGGCGAGCGCCCAGGTCGACGCCCTGCTGGCGCTGTGGACCTCGATCCTGCGGCCGGTGCTGGCATGAACGCGATGCCCGTGGCCTCGGCGATCGACCCGGCGCTGCCACTGCTCGAGGCCGCGCTCGACCCCGATCGCGCCACCCGGGCGATGACCGCGGTGAAGGCCCTTGCCGGCGCGCTGGTGCGCGTGCACGCCGCCCGCCTGGCGCGCCTGAAGCCTGGACGTCGCGCGGTGATCGAATACGACCTCTCGGTGGCCTGGCCCGACGGGCGGCACGAAGGCCTGACCGCGATCGGCAAGATGCGCGCGCACCGGCATCCGCGCACCGGCTATCGCCTCTTGCGCGAGTTCTGGCGCCACGGGTTCGCCGCAACGAGCAGCGACTTCATCAGCGTGCCGGAGCCGATCGGCGTCGTGCCGGCGCTGGGCCTGTGGCTGCAGCGCAAGGTGCCGGGCACGATCGCTACCGACCTGCTGGTCACGCCCGCCGGCGTGCCCCTGGCGCGGCGCATCGCTGACGCGGCCCACAAGGTGCATCGGGCCGGCGTCGCCGCGCAGCGCACACACGGTCTGGACGACGAGATGGCCATCCTCACGCGGGTGCTGCACCTCGTGGCCGATCGCGAACCGTCGTGGCACCGGCGGATCACCGCCCTCGTGGCCGGGTGCCATCGGCTCGCCGCCACCGTCAGTGGCCCGGCCACTGGCATCCACCGCGATTTCTACGCCGACCAGATCGTGGTCGACGGCCCTCGGCTCTATCTTCTTGACTTCGACCTCTACTGCGCCGGCCCGGCGCCGCTCGACATCGGCAACTTCGGCGGACACCTGGCGGAACAACAGGTCCGCGAGCCGCAGCACGCCGCAGCGTTGGCGGCGGCTGAAGCGGCCCTCGACACCCGCTACGTGGCGCACGCCGGCGAGGCCAGCCACACGCCGGTGCGGGTGTGCTCGGCCCTCACCGTCGCTCGACACGTCTACTTGAGCACGGTCGTGCCGGGACGCGCGGCGTTCACGGCCCACGTGCTCGACCTCGCCTCGGCGCGCGTGGAGGCGCTGCTCGATGAACTCACCTGACGCCCATCCCGCCACCAACCGCGCAGTACGGGCGCTGGTCCGCCGTCAACTCGTCCTGTCGAAACGCCCCTTGGCCCTGGCGGCGCTGTGCACGGTGGCCATGGCGGCGGCCGACCTGCTGCGGCCGTGGCCGCTCAAGCTCGTGCTCGACTACGTGCTGCTCGGCCGGCCGGTGCCGGAATGGCTCGCGCCGCTCAGCGCGCTCCTGGCCTGGGGACCCGTGCCGGCGATTGTCGTGTGCACCACCGGCATGTTCGTCGTGGCCGCCGTCACCGGCACCTTCGCCTACTACCAGGTGCACTTCACGGCGCGGGTCGGCAATCAGCTGGTGCGCGAACTGCGGCGGCAGCTCTTTGCGCATCTGCAGCGGCTGTCGCTCTCGTTCCACGCCAAGACCCGGTCGGGCGAACTGCTCACCACCGTCGCCAGCGACACGGCGGCGCTCAGGGACACCTTCACCGACACGGTGCTCACGCTCGGACTGCATGCCGTCACGGTGATCGGCGTCTTCGCCGTGATGTTCGTGCTCAACTGGCGGCTCGCGCTCGTCGTGCTGGGCACGGTGCCGCTGCTGGCGTGGAACCTGCTGCAGCTCTTCGCGCGCACGCGCCTCAGGGCCGACGCCCAGCGCCGCAAGCAGGAGCGCATGGCCACGCAGCTGCACGAGGTCTTCTCCTCGGTGTCGGTGGTGCAGGCGTTCGGGCGCGAGCGCCACGAACACGCGCGCTTCCAGGCCGAGAACGACGCCGAGGTGGCCGAGGCCGTGCACGCGGCCCGCCTCGACGCGCTGTCGTCGCGCGCCATCGAGCTGATTGGCGCGGCCGCCACCGCGGTCGTCGTCGCCGTCGGCGCGTTCGAGGTGCTGGCCGGCCGGCTCAGCGTGGGGGCCATCCTCGTCTTCACGTCGTACCTGCACGGCCTCTACCGGCCGATGCGCAACCTCGCCAAGCTGTCGGCCAAGCTCGCCAAGGCCCAGGTGAGCGTGCGCCGCATCTCGCGCGTGCTCGACGCCACGCCGGATGTGGAGGACGCGCCCGGCGCGCGCGATATCGGCCACGTGCGCGGCGACATCGTCTTCGACCACGTGTCGTTCGAGTACGAGCCCGGACGCACCGCCCTGCGCGACGTCTCGTTCCGGGTGGCACCCGGCCAGCGCGTGGCTGTCGTCGGGCCGTCCGGCGCGGGCAAGTCCACCATCGTGAGCCTGCTGCTGCGGTTGTATGCCCCCACCGCCGGACGCGTGATGGTCGACGGCGCGGACATCGCCGAGTATCGGCGCGAGTCGCTCCGCGCGTCGATGGCCGTGGTGCTCCAGCAGACCGTGCTCTTCGGAGCGACGGTGCGCGACAACATCGCCTACGGCAAGCTCGACGCCACCGACGACGAGATCGCGCGCGCGGCGATCGGCGCCAATGCCCACGAGTTCATCACGGCGCTGCCGCAGCGTTACGACACGGTCGTGGGCGAGCGCGGCGCCACGCTCTCGGGCGGACAGCGGCAGCGACTCGCGATCGCCCGCGCCATGATCCGTCCGGCCACGGTGCTGCTGCTCGACGAGCCCATGACCGGCCTCGATGGCCGCACCGAGGCCCAGGTGCACGAGGCGCTGACCCGGCTCACGGCCGGCAAGACGTCGGTGCTCGTCACGCACGACCTGCGTGCGGTGGCCGACGCCGACCTCGTGCTCCTCATGGACGGCGGCCGGCTCGTCGACCAGGGCACGCACCACGAGCTGATGTCGCGCAGTGACGTCTACCGGTTGCTGCACCAGTCTGGTTCGGCGGCCGCGGCAACCCACCAGGCGAGCCACGCGGCGGCGCTGGCCTCGGCGTCGTGACCATGCCTGGCGTGGCCGTCGACTCGCGTACCGGCACGACCTTCGACGCCGTCGTGCAGGGCGCCAGCATGGGCGAGGTGCTGGGCCGGCACCTGGTGGGCCGGGCGGACGGCGCCGCGGTGGTCTCGTGCCGCGTGGCGCGCTACCGCCATCGGCCCGGGGTGCGCTGCCTGGTGCAATACGACGTGCGCGTGCGTGACGCCGCCGGCCGCGAAGCCGACCTTCGCGTGACCGGTCAGTGGCATGCCGAGGAAGGGCGAAACGATGCGCTCTACCGAAAGCTCGCAGCCGCGGCGAAGGCGGCGGCCTGGCACTGGTCGGCCGCGCTCCCGCCGGTGTTCTTCGACCGCGCGACGGCGATGGTCGCCACGACCTTTCCGTGGGATCGGCGCCTGCCGGCGCTGCCCGAAGTGGCGTCGGGCCGATCGCCCGACCTGCTGGCCCCGATGCTGGCGTGGATGGAGGCGCCCGCGGCCTCGCTCGCGGGCGTGGTGGTCGACACCGTGCGCTACCGGGAACAGCTGAACGCCGTCTGCCGCTACGCGGTCAAGACGCGCGTCGGCCGAGACCAATGGCAGGAAGCGCGGTTCTTCGCGAAGGCCTACGTCGACGACGGGGGCGCTCATGCGGCGGCCATCCTCGCGGTGCTGGGCGCCGCCACGCCCGCCGGTTCGGGCCGCGCGCGCGTGCGCCGCGCGCTGGCCTACGTGGAGCGGCTCCGCACTCTCGTGCTCGCCGACACGCCGGGCGTGGCGCTCGACTGCCTGTCGCTCGACCAGCCACGGCAGGTGGCACTCACGCTGGAGCGTGTGGCGACGGCCCTGGCGCGCTTCGGCCAGCTCGCGGTGCCACTCGATCGACCACGCCCTCCGGCCAACCGATTGAGCGCTCTCGACCGATCGTGTTCCGCTCTGGCGGCGGCACTCCCGGAGCGGGCGCTGGCGCTGACGGCGGCGCAGACGCTCGCGACGTCGAGTGGCCTGTCGAGTGACGGGTCGAGTGGCAGGTCAAGTCCGCTCGGGCCCACGCACGGCGACGTCAAACTCGAGCACGTCTTCGTCGATGGACCCGAGGTGTTCCTGATCGATCTGGACTCGTGTCATCTGGGCGATCCGCTCTGGGACCTGGCGCTGCTGCAAGCGCGATGGTGGGCGACCCGCGATGCCAACGCGGACCAGCGCGCGCTGCGCGACTGGGGCTGGCAGGCCCTGCAATCCGCGTATCTCGCGCACGCCGGGGGCGATGGGGTCCGCCGGTTGCCCCCGCTCCAGGCCATGGCGCTGCTCGACGTGGCGGCCGGCATCACCAAGCGGCGCGAGCCCGACTGGCCGACGCGCGCGGGACGCATCGTGGACGCGGCGCGGGGCGTGGGCGGGGCGAGGGCATGACCACGCCGCCACGCGTGCTGTTCCACAGCCCCAGCCGCCGTGGCCTCGGCCACGTCATGCGCGGGGCCAATCTGGCCCGAGCGGTGGCGCAGGCCGATCCGGACGCCGCGGTGCTGGTGCACGTGGCCAACGCGGCCGCCGGCGCGATGTGTGGCGACGACATCTTGTGGGTGGCCAGCGATCCGGCCGAGGCCGGCACCTGGCCGGCGCTGCTGGCGGCTTTTCGCCCGTCGCTCGTGGTGTTCGATACCATCTTGCCGGGGCGCTGGGCCGACGACGCGACCCCGCGCGCGTTCGTGTGGCGCCACTCCGTGCCCGCCCGGCACCGCGAGACGCTGGCCGATGCGCGGCTCGCCGCGATGCGCGTGATCCTCGTGCCCCACACCCCGGACGAGTTCGGCTACGACCTGCCCGAGTCGGTGAAGGCGCGCGCGGTGTTCACCGGACCCATCGTCCGCACCACCGACGCGGCCGGTCAGGCGCGCGTGCGCGAGCGTTACGGTCTCGCCGACGGCGACACGATCGTGACGTCGACGGTGGGAGGCGGAGGCTTCGACGACTCCGCCAGCTGGCTCCTCGACGTGGTGCTCGCCGCGCACGACGAACTCTCGACGCGCATCCCGCGCCTGCGTCACATCGTGGTGCGCGGTCCCCTGTCGGCGCGGCCGCAACCAGCGCCGCGGCCCGGGCTGACGATCGTCGATGCCGATCCCGATCTGGTGCACCTGCTCGCGCTCTCGACGCTCGTCGTGGCCGAAGCGGGATACAACACCGTGCAGGAGATTCAGCAGGTCAAGGTGCCCGCCCTGCTCGTGCCGGGCGCACCGTCGCTACGACGATCAGGCGGGTCGTGCCCGGGCGCTCGAAGCCCAGGGGCTGGTGCGCGTGGTGGGACGCGAGTCGAAGGCCGCCGCCGTCGCCGCGCTCGCCGGGCTCGCGAGCGACCCCGTGGCCCTCGCCGCGATGCGGGAGCGGGCGCGCGCGCACACCCTCGACAGCGGCAACACGCGCGCCGCGCTGGCCCTGCTGGACGCCGCGCGATGAGCGCCGCGATCGCCATCGTGCCCGAGTGGGCGGCCGCGTTGACGTGCGTGTCGAGTGGCGGAGCCGCGCGGGTGCTCGGCGTGGGCCCGGAGGGCCCGAACGTGGTGGCGCTGCAGGCGCACGCCGACCCGGGAGCATGGGTCGTGGCCAAGCACTACCGCGACGACTCGGGTGCCGGCGCCGCCGCGGCGATGACCGCCCTGCGACACGCCCTCGCACGGCTCGACGATCCGCCCCTCGCGGTTCCGCAGGTGCTCGAGTGGAACGATCGCCGCCGCGTGCTGGTGCAATCGCTCGCGCCAGGGCGCCCGCTGCTGGAGGAGCTGCACTCCTCCCGTCGTGGCGTCGCGCTCCGCGCGGCCGGACGCGCGCTGGCGTGCCTGCACCGCACGCCCGTGCGGGTGGGGCGCCTCGCGGGCATGGCCGAACATCTCGCCCAACTCGTGCGGCCGCATCCCGACGTCGTCGCGCTCGACCTGCCGGCCATCGGTGACCGGATGCGCGCCGTGACCGCCACCCTCGTGGGCCTGCCGG
This sequence comes from uncultured Acidobacteriota bacterium, assembly GCA_963814395.1. Lineage (GTDB taxonomy): Bacteria > Acidobacteriota > Vicinamibacteria > Vicinamibacterales > UBA2999 > CADEFD01. Next base: position 53,139 of record CAWFCS010000001.1, on the reverse strand, counting down.
CGTCACCGGATGTGCGCCTGGTGGCGATCCACCGCGATGCCCATCCCCGCCAGATGTTCCTCGATGGCCCCCGGGTGTGGATCGTCGACTGGGATCTCTACGCTCGCGGCGACGCCGCGCTCGACGTGGCCAACTTCGCGGTCTACCTGCGCACGCATCTGGCCCGCGGAGCCGACGCGGCCGCGGCGGAGTTCGTGGAGGCCTACCTCGGCGCGGGCACCGACGTCTCCGCGCGGCTGCCGCGCTTCATCGCCCTGACCTACGTGCGGCTCATCGCCAAACAGGCCCGGCTGCGGCGACCCGGATGGCACGCGCGCGTGCGCCTCTATCTCGACCGCGCGGAACGCGCCCTCAGCTCATGACCACCCGGCGAGCACCGCGCTAGTTCTAGGGCGTGACGACGAACGACTGGGACTGCACCGGCGTGAGGGGCTGCACGGTGCCCGGCACGGCCAGCGCCGTGAGCCACTGGTAGGTGCCCGCCGGCACGCCGGCCGGCAGCACGGCGCGCAGCACTTCCAAGGTCGAGGCCACGGCCACTGTGCGGTTGACGAAGTACGGACGCAGACCAGGCGCGAGGCCGCCGGGGGTGAGCGACCAGTAGTCACCCGCGGGCGTGGCCAACACCACGTAGGCATCGGCGTTGGTGGGCACCTCGCCGGGCGTGAGCGTGGCCGTCACCACGAGCAGGTCACCCGCCCGGTAGCTGGCGGCATTGGTCGCCACCGACACGCCGAGCACCGTGGTCGCCTCGGCCGCGGGAAGCACGGGCATCACCGCATCGGCGGCGAGGTCGCCGGCCAGGCCCAGGATCTGGATGGGCAGCGACGCCGTGGCACGCAGGGCGCAGCCGAGCGGGCAGGTCGTGCCGAAGATCTCCGCCAGGCTGCGCGCGGCCCGGGCGTTGGCCGGCAGCACGAACTGCACCGGCCCGAGCACCGTGCCGCCACTCACGAGCGACAACGTGACCGTGCTCGGCACGTTGCCCTCGTTCTGCAGCGCTACGCCGTACACGTCGTTGGCCGTGGGGGGCGTGAAACGCACCGACGACGACGTCCAGAACCGGCGTGGAAACGCCGGCTCCACCGCGCCGATGAGCGGGTGCGCGCTGCGGCCGATGGTCGACGTGCGCTGATACGAGAAGTAGCTGAACCGCTGCCGCGTGGAAGGAATCTCGATCTCGACTTCCTGCCCGTGCATGTCCACGGCCACCGCCGGTGTCACGAGGATCTGCGTGGTGCCGATGACCTGCACGTTCGACACGGCCGCTTCCTTCAAGCGCACCCGCGTGCCCGGTTCGAAGCCGAGTCCGTTGATCACGATGGTGCCGCCCGCCGGCACCACGGCACTGCCCGGCGTGACGTCGATCACCGCGGCCACCTGGCCCACGGTGGCCACGCCCGGGCGGAATTCGTAGGTATACGGCACGCCGCTGGGCCCGATGAACTGCGCGCCCGCCAGGTCGAGCGGGGTGCGTTGGCCGAGCGGCGCGTCGAGCGGCACTCGAAGGGTGGTCGCCAGAATGGGATACTCGCCCGCCGACCCGATGTCGCTCGTGGGCGAGAACAGCCGCAGCCGCAGCGTGGACCCGCGCATCACCCCCACGGCCGCCGCGTCGCCGTTCGGGCTGTGCACGGCCAAGCCGAGGAACTCGTCGTAGCCGCCAAACGACATGCCCCCGCCGCCGGTGAAGATGGGCCGTGGTTCGGTCAGGTCGAGCTTGGCCTGCAGCACGCCGCCGGGTGCGACCTCTTCGTCGGGAATGCGCAACGACAATGGCTGCGCCTGCGCCGCAACCACCCCCGCCATCACGACACCGCACGCCACAACGGCCCGTACCCACGCCGTCAATCGCACCGTCATGAACATCATCATCGGACTCTCATCGTCGGTTTGGCTCCGCGGCTCAGCGCGGCTGCACGCGGAAGCGCACGTCGCCCGATTCGGCCAGCACGCGTTGCTGTGGGTCGGTGGCGACGACCTGCCACATCAAGGTCTTGGCCGGCAGCGCCAACGCCGACACCTCTGGAGGCACGGGCACGGTCGGGGCCGTCGTGGACGCGCGCCACAGCTCCGTGCCGTCGACCTCGATCAGGCGCACGTCGTACCGGGCGGCGCCCGGCACGGCCGTGATGCGCACCTCGGTGGGCGCGGCCGGGATGTCACCCGTGGGCGACGTGATCTCCACCCGCGAGGCCCGGTAGATGTCGCCCGGAACGATCGGCGCCACCGACGGGGCCGGCGACCACAGCAACGTGGCGCCCCCGAGCACCACCGCCAGCGACGCCGCGGCCAGGGCCCAGCGCGGCAGGCCCCAGGTCACCTTGGGAGCGACAACCGGCGGAGCGGCGGCGGGCGCGGCCGGCATGGCCGGGGCGGCGCTGTCGTGCACGGCACGCTTGGCGCGCTGCGCGATCCACGCCACCGAGAGGCCTTCGCCGGCGATCGGCTCGTTGGCCTCGTAGGCCGCGAACATCTCGAGTTCGGTGCGGCAGCGGGCGCAGCCCATCACGTGGACCTGCTCCTCGGCGCTCAGCGGCTCGCCCAGACGGTCGAGAGCCAGGCAGGCGGGTCCGGTCTGCAGCGCCTGCTGCCACTCGCGCCTGACCTGGTCGCCATTGGGGGAAATGGGCGTGGTCACAGGGTTCCTCCGCGGGCCGCGATGCGTTTCACCGCGCGCGCGAGCTTGCGTTTGGCACTCACGATGAACGCCTTGGCGCCACTGGTGTTCTGGAGTTGCAGCAGGCGGCCGATGGCCTCGAGCGGCACATCGTCGCCGTAGTGCAGCACGAAGACTGCCCGCTCGGTGTCGTCGAGGGTCTCGAGCAGCACCTGGTGGGCGAACCGGCCGTCGCTGGCCCGCTCGGCCTGCGCGTCGGGACCGTCGTCGTCGGCCGGAACCGCGGCGAGCACCTCGTCATCCACGCCCACCGGGTCGCGGGCGTGCTTGCGCAGGTGGGCGAAGCATTCATGGCGCGCCACGGTGTAGAGCCAGGTCGAAAAGCGCGCCGTGCCGCGGAAGTCGTCGAGGTGGCGGTAGGCCTTGACGAACACGTTCTGCGCCACGTCGGCGGCCAGGTCGCGGTCGCCCATGATGCGGAAGCACCACCGGGCGACCCGGGCGTAGTGACGCTCGAACAACTGATCGGCCAGGTCGCGCCGCTCTTCGGGCGAGGCGCCGGCGAACGCTGCGAGGAGTTCCTCGTCGGTTGCGGCCTCTGGCCCCATCTGTTCGAGTATAGCGGGCTGGTCATGGGCGTCGTGGAATAGGACGCTCGGGCCCTCCCGGCCGGAACAGCTTTCTCGATTTCGCACCGGTTCCACGCGGGCACGACGCCGCCGGGACGCAGATTCGGCTGCTAAGCTCTTGGCCATGGCGTCGGTGCTGGCCGGAATTGCGCTCGCGGCGCTGCTTGCGCAGACCCCGTCGGCGGCGGACCCGATGGCCGCCATCGAGGCCAAGGCGGCCACGGGCGACCTGGCAGGCGCCGCGGCCGATTACCGCGCCCTGCTCGACAACCACTCGGCCCCCCGCGCGCTGGTGCTCTATCGCCTCGCCAACCTGGAACGGCGGCTCGGCCACGACACGGCGGCGGTGGCACGGGCCCTCGAGGCCGCCGGTCTCTTGCAGCGCGACGGGGATCATGGCCGGGCCTCGGAGGCCCTGAACCTGGCCGCCATGGCCGAGTTCACGCGCGCCGACTACGCCGCGTCGGCGCGCCATCTCGACGCGGCCATCCGCCTGTCGGACGAGGGCGCCGATTGGGAGCGTCTCGCCGAGCAACTCGGCAACCTGGGCAGCGTCTACTTCTTCGTGGGCCGCTACGACGACGCCGCCCGCGTCAACGCCCGCGCCTTGACCGTCACCGATCAGCACCGCGCTGCGCCCTGGGCGGCCGGTCGCCGCATGGTGGTCACGGCCAACCAGGCGGCGCTGCACCAGCGGCTCGGGCGCTACGCCGACGCGCTCGCGCTCTACGGCACAATCCGATCGTCCGATGCGCCCCTTCCCCCTGAAGGACACGGCCGGGTGATGGTCAACGAAGGCGCGCTCTTCCGGCGGCTCGGCGATCCCTACAAGGCCTTGCAGGCCTACGACCGCGCCCGTGCCGATTTCGCCGAGGCCCACGACGCCAGGGGCGAGGTGACGGTGCTGACCAATCGCGGCATCGCCCTGGCCCTGGATCTGGGCCGCGCCGACGACGCCCTCGCCTCGTTCACGGAAGCCGCCCGGGCCGCCGGCGCCGCGCACGTGCCGCGCGAAGAGCTGCTGGCGCGCTTGTATCGAGGCGAGACGCTGCTGCGCAGTGGCCGGGCCGAGGCCGCGCGCGCCGACTTCGAGGCCGCGCTGGGCGCCGCCGTCACCCTCGACACGCGCGAGGAGCAATGGAAGGCGCTGTATGGCCTGGGCCGCGTGGAACTGGCGGCCGGACGCGAGCCGCAGGCGCGCGAGGCCTTCGACCGTGCCATCGGCATCGTCGACGCGCTGCGCGAGAGCCTGGCCGTGCCCTCGTCGCGCGCCGAGTTCTTTCAGGACAAGCGTGAGGTCTACGACGCGCGCATCGCGCTGGGGCTCGGCACCGACCCGCCAGCCACGGTGTTTGCCCTCATCGAGCGCAGCCGTGCCCGCGCGTGGCGCGAACGCCTGAAGCTCGAGGCGGTGACGCTGGCCAGCGTGCAGGCGCGACTCTCGCCCGGCACGGTGCTGCTCGCCTACTGGTGGAGTTCCCAACGCTCGGCCGTGGTGCGGGTCACGCGTGAGCAGGCCACGGTGACCCCGCTCGCCGTGGATCTGGACCTCGTCACGGCCTTTGCCGACGCCATGCGCCGCCCCGGCGACTCGCGGTGGACCACGCTCGCGACGGAGCTGGGACACGCCCTGCTGCCCGACGGGCTCGTGGCGGGCGCCACCGACGTGGTCATCGTGCCCGACGGCGCCCTGGGGGCGCTGCCCTTCGAGGCGCTCACGGTGCAGGGCGGGCCGCTCGTGGCCCGCTACCCCGTGAGCTATCTGCCGACGGCCGCCCTGGTGCGCCCGGCGACGCAGCCGGCGGGGCCCTGGCGTGCACCCTGGACCCGCACCCTCGCGGGGTTCGGCGATCCCGTGTCGGGCGAGGATCCGTGGAGCGCGCCCGGCGCCGCCCCGCGGCTCGCGGCCAGCGCCGCGGAAGTGCGCGACATCTCGGCCATCCTCGGCGGCCAGCATGCGCTCTACCTGGGACGCGACAATCGCAAGGCCGCGCTGACCGAGGCCCTCCAGCATCCGCCCGACCGTCGTGCACCTCGCGACGCACGGCGCGGCCGACCTCGTGGCCGGCGAACGTTCGCGTCTGGTCTTCTCACCGGCCACTGACGGCGGACCCAGCGAGTCGCTGTTCCTCCGCGAAGTGTACGACCTGCCCTTCGGTGGCGTGGACCTGGCGGTGCTGAGCGCCTGCGAGACCGAACGTGGTCCAGAGGTGCGCGGCGAGGGCGTGCAAGGGTTCAGCCGCGCCGTCTTGGCGGCCGGCGCCACACGCGTCGTCACCACGCTCTGGCGCGTGCCCGACGCCGCCAGCGCCGAGCTGATGCGCGTCTTCTACTACCACCTGCAGCGCGGCGAGCGGGCCGACGACGCGCTGGCCCGGGCCAAACGCGCGCTCCTCGCGAGCGAGACCCTTGCGCATCCGCACTACTGGGCCGCGTTCGTGCTCACGGGCGGCACCGACGCCCTGCCCCGCGCGCTGCGGTGGCGCGAGGTGGGTGGGGCGGCGCTGATGGTGGGGGGCGCACTGGCGCTGGGGCTCATGGCCTGGCGGCGGCGAGCCACATCACGTCTACCGCGAACGACCACGTGAGCAGCGCCAGCGACCCGGCGGCCAGCGCGACGGCCGCAAGTGGCGGCACGATCGGCGCCAGCGCGGCGATGAGCGCGACGATCTGCACCACGCAGATGGCCTGACGGCGGCGGCTCGAGGGCAGCGCGCGGTGTCATCCACGGCAGGGCGACGGCGGCCGCCACGAAGACGTAGCGCATCAGGCCCGAGGCGAGCACCCACGCACCGGTCGAGGCCCGCGCGCCACACCAGCACCGACAGCACCAGGATGAGCAGCGCGTCCACTTCCATGTCGAAGCGCGCGCCGAAGGCCGAGGCCAGGTGCGTGCGCCGCGCCAGCCAGCCGTCGGCGAGATCCAGCGACGCCGCCACCGTGGCCGTGCCGACCAGCCACCAGCCGAGCGGACGCACCGGCCGGTTCGAGCGCCACGGCCGCCGAGCAGGGCCACGAGCAACGCGCGTGTGCCGGTCACGAGATTGGCGGGGCCCACCCGCGCGAACGGATGATGGTGGCGCAGCCCGGCCAGGGCCACGAGCATCACGCCGCCGGCCACGAACGCCACACGCACCGGGAAGCCTTCGCCGAGCGCGAACGCGGGCTGCACCGTGAAGGCGAGCGCGGTGACCGCGCCGGTGCCGGCGCCGGCCAGGAGCGCCGCGCGCGACACGAGCTCGTCGGCGGAGCGTCGCGCGGCGCGTGCGGCCTGGGCAGCGGCGTCATCGGCAACCGCCCACGCTATGCTGAAGGCGCACATGAGCCGTGACGCCCGCGCGTTCTGGACCGTGGCGCCCGGCCGCGGCGAGATCCGCGCCGAGACGCTGCCGGCCGCCACCACCGACCGACGTGGTGGTGCGCGCGCTCTTCAGCGGCGTCAGCCGCGGTACCGAATCGCTGGTGTTCCACGGTGGCGTCCCGCCCGAAGAATACCAGCGGATGCGCGCGCCCTTTCAGGCGGGCGACTTCCCCGGCCCGCTCAAGTACGGCTACGCCAGCGTGGGCCGCGTCGAAGCCGGGCCCGCCGAACTCGCGGGCCGCACCGTGTTCTGTCTGTTCCCGCACCAGACCAGCTACGTCGTGCCGGCCACCGCCGTGCACGTCGTGCCCGACGACGTGCCGGCCGCGCGCGCGGTGCTCGCCGCCAACATGGAAACGGCGCTGAACGGCGTGTGGGACGCGCACGTGCTGCCCGGCGATCGCGTGACGGTCGTGGGCGGCGGCACGGTGGGGTGCCTGGTGGCGTGGCTCGCCGGCCGCATTCCCGGGTGCGACGTGCAGCTCGTGGACATCGCAGCCAGACCGCGAGGCCGTCGCCCGGCAGCTCGGCGTCACGCTTCGCCCTGCCCGTCGCCGCCGCGCCGCGGGCGCGACGTGGTGATTCACGCCAGCGGCGCACCGTCGGGCCTCGACACGGCCCTGTCGCTGGCGGGCTTCGAAGCCACGGTGGTGGAGCTGAGCTGGTACGGCGATCGCCCCGTCACCGCGGCGCTCGGCAAGGCGTTCCACGCGCAGCGCCTCACGATCAAGTCGTCGCAGGTGGGCCACGTGCCGGCCGACCGGCGGGCCCGCTGGAGCTACGCGCGACGCATGGCGGCGGCGCTCGCCCTGCTCGCGAGTCCCGTGCTCGACGCGCTCATCACGGGCGAATGTGCGTTCGACGATCTGCCCGGCGTGATGCCCTCGCTTGACGAGCCCCGCCAGCCGCGCCTTGTGTCATCGCGTGCGGTATCCTGCTGGCAGCGGGCGGCCGGCCTGATCGCCGGCGCCGTCCAGCCAGAGTTCCCTCACATGTACAGCGTGCTCGTTCGCGGCCACTTCATGATTGCCCACAGCTTTCGCGGCGCCGTGTTCGGCCCCGCGCAGGCGTTGCACGGCGCCACCTACGTGGTCGACGTGGAGTTCCGGCGCCCCGAACTCGACGCCGACGGCATCGTGGTCGACATCGGCCTGGCCACCACCGTGCTCGGCGAGGTGCTGGCCGAGTTCAACTTCAAGAACCTCGACGAGCTGCCGGAGTTCGCCGGCAAGAACACCACCACCGAGTTCCTCGCGCGCGTGATCTTCGACCGCTTCGCGGCGGCCATTCGCGCCGGCCAGCTCGGGCCCGGCGCCCACGGCATCGAGAGCGCGCGCGTGAGCCTGGCCGAATCGCACGTGGCGTCGGCCGCCTACGAAGGCCGGTGTGGCGGATAGCCACGCCGCACGAGCAGTGACGCTGCTCGTGCCCGGCGACCTCGCGCTGCGCACCGGCGGCTACGGCTACGACCGCGCGATCGTCGCGGGGCTGCGCGCGCTGGGCTGGCGCGTGAACGTGGTGCTGCTCGACGGCTCGTTTCCCGCATCCCACCGCGGCGGCGCGCGCCGCACGCCGCGCAGGCGCTGGCGGCGCTGCCCGCTGGCGCGCTCGTGCTGGCCGACGGCCTGGCGTTCGGCGCGATGGCGGCCGAAGCCGAACGCGAAGCCACGCGTCTCAGGCTCGTGGGTCTCGTGCATCATCCGCTGGCCGATGAATCCGGCCTCGACGACGAGACGGCGCGGGCGTTGGCCGCAAGCGAGCGGCGCGCCCTGGCCTGCACCCGCGGCGTGGTGGTGACCAGCCATGCCACGGCGCGGCGGCTCTCGGATTACGGCGTGGACGCGCGCCGGATCGCGGTGGTGGTGCCGGGCACGGCCACGGCCCCGGCCTCGCGCGGCACGCGCAGCACGAGCGGGGCGGATGGCGACGTGCCGGTGGAGCTGCTGTGCGTGGCCACTCTGGTGCCGCGCAAGGGCCACGACGTGCTCTTCGCCGCGCTGGCGCGGCTGCGGCATCTGCCCTGGCACCTCACCTGTGCCGGCAGCCTCACGCTGCATCCGCCCACCGCCGCCGCCCTGCAGGAGCAACTGCGCGCGCTGCGCATCGCCGACCGCGTGACGCTCGCCGGCGACCTCGACACCGCAACCCTGGCCGTGGCCTACGACCGCGCCGACATCTTCGTGCTGGCCACCCGTCACGAAGGCTACGGCATGGCCGTGGCCGAAGCCGTGGCGCACGGCCTGCCGGTGGTGAGCACGGCCACGGGCGCCATTCCCGAACTGGTCGATGGCACGGGCGGCGCGATCGTGCCCATGGACGACCCCGAGGCGCTGGCCGAGGCCCTCGCCCCGCTCGTCGGCGACGACGGCGCGCGGGGCCGGGCCACTGCCGGCGCCCGAGCGAGACGCGGCACGCTGCCGCACTGGTCCGCGTCGGCGCAGGCCATGGCCGACGCGCTCACGAGATTCGCCGACGATGGAAGCCTTCAGCGCTGACTGGCTCGCCTTGCGCGAGCCGGCCGATCACGCGGCCCGAGACATGGGGCCGGCGGCGGCGCTGACGTCCGCACTGGCGGCGAGGCTCGTCGACCGGCTCGGCACGCGCGCCGTGGATCTGGCCGCCGGCACCGGATCGAACGTGCGCTACCTGCTGCCGCGCGTGCCGCATATCCAGCACTGGACGCTCGTGGACCACGACCCGGCGTTGCTCGCGCAGGCCTGGCGCCTGCTGCTGCCGATCGGGCAGGCGGCCGGCCGATCGTTCGACGTGCGGCAGGGCGACCTGGCGGCGCTCGACACGGTGTCGTTCGACGACTGCGCGTTGGTGACCGCGTCGGCCCTGCTGGACCTCGTGTCGGAGCCGTGGCTCCACGCGCTCGCGCAGCGCTGCCGCGCGGCCGGGAGCCATGTGCTCTTCGCGCTCACCTACGACGGGCGCATCGCGTGCGACCCGGTGGACGTCGACGACGAACGCGTGCGCGCGCTCGTGAATCAGCACCAGCGCGGCGACAAGGGCTTCGGTCCGGCGCTTGGTCCCGAGGCGACGCGCGTGGCCGAGGCCTGCTTTCCGCGCGGAGGGCTACGAGGTGCACGTGGCGGCGAGCGACTGGGTGCTTACGCCGGACACGACGGCACTGCAACGCGCGTTGGTCGATGGCTGGGCGGGGGCGGCGCGGGAGCTGGCACCGGCTGACGCCGCGGTCATCGAGGCGTGGCGCGCGCGCCGTGTGGCCCACATCGACGAGGGACGCTCGTCGCTGCGGGTGGGCCATCACGACCTGGCCGCTATCCTGCCGCTGTCTTCTTGAACTTCGCCCGGTTCTCGCGCAGGCGCGCCTTCACGATGCGCGCGATGAGCGCGTAGGGCATGGCTTCAGGCCTGTCGCGATTCGTCGGCGGGGGCACGATCGGCGTAGGCTTCCAACTCCGCAATGGTTCGGAACCGGCGCACGCCCGGAGGGAACCGGCGTGGGCGTATCGCCTCGGCGGCTTCCCACAGTGACGCGATCGTGCGGTAAAGCGCCGGGTCACCCGGGAGGCGCCAGATGGGCTGGTTGAGTTCGTCGACGGTGCGAAACTTGCGCACAGGCATCAGTCGTCCTCGATCCCGAACCGTTCCTTGAGCAGCGCGGCATCGGCGCGGTCCTTCAAACGTACCGTGTCCCGCTTCATCCTGTAAAGCGTGCGCGCCGTGACGACGCTCACCGTCAAATCGCCGAGGGGCATGCGCTCGACCTCGAGATCGGAAAAGGCGAACGCTTCGCCAAGGCGAGTCAGAAGATCGAGATGAAGTCCGCCGGTCGGGGGTACGTATTGCACCGCCGGATATTCGCCCAGCATGTCTTCCGCGGTGATCTCGTCGATGGTGTCGTCGTCGAACACCCGCCGCAGCGCCGCCTTCACGCGTGCGATGTTCTCCGCCGTCGGCGCGATGAACACATCGAGATCCTCGGTGAACCTGGCGAGCCCATGCAGGTTGAGCGCCGCGCCGCCGAAGACCGCGTAGTTCACGCCTTCCTGCTCGAAGGCAGCCAACACACGGCGGATGGTCTCGATGTCCATGGGCGCAGTCCTGACAGCTACCTTACCGCGCTCTGCTTGAACTTCGCCCGGTTCTCCCGCAGCCGCGCCTTCACGATACGCGCGATGAGCGCGTAGGGCATGGCCTCGGCCAGCGGGAACTGCAGATTGCCCTTCGGCCCGGCGTATTTCGCCACCACGGCCCGCAGTTTCTCGTCGCTCACCGGTGGAAACACGCCGATGTGCTTCTTGAACGCGGCGAAGTAGATGAGCACACCGTGCTCGAAGAAGGCTGGCATGCGGTAGCTGATCTTCTCTTCTGCGTCGGGCGCAGCCTCTCGGATCGTGGCGCGGATGGCTCGCAAGATCGCCCGAACCTGCGGCGGGAATTCCTTGATGTAGGCGTCGACATCCGACGCGACGTTCGAGCCCTTCAGCATGGCATCACCCTCGTGGCCTCGTGGTCAGATGACGCGCGCGATCGCCGGCGCGCCGTCGACACCCGGCGGCGGACCGCTGGGTTCGGCCGCCCGCAGGTCGCAGTCGAAGAGCAGGTCGCCGCCCATGCGGAACACGCGATGGCTCGGCCGCGCGCAGTCGCTGAGCAGATTGGGCGCCGGCAGGCGCAGCGCCGGGCGGCCCATGCCAATCAGCATCGGCGCCACGGCAATCTGCACCCGGTCGAGCAACTGTGCCGCCAGGAATGCCGACACCGTCACGCCGCCGCCCTCGACGAACACGCGCGCGCAGCCGCGGGCCCGCAGCCGCGCGATCACCTCGGCCAGATCCATGCCGCTCGGGCCGTCGTTCACGCCCATCACCTCGGCCTGCCCCACCAGGGGCGCGTCGGTCGACAGGTGGCGCGTGCGGCACACGTACACGGTGGGGGCCGCGCCGTCCTGGAACACGCGGTAGTCGGGCGACAGGCGGCGCATCGGGTCGATCACGACGCGCAGGGGATTCGGGCCCTCGACCTGGCGGGTGGTGAGCTGCGGGTCGTCGGCGGCCACGGTGCCCGCGCCCACAATCACCGCGTCGCACAACGCGCGGAGGCGATGCATGTGCCGCAGATTCTCGGCGCCCGTCACGAACTGCGAGTCGCCCGACGGAGTGGCGATGAAGCCGTCGATGCTCTGACCCAGGTGGCCCACCGTGATCGGCCGCGCCGTCGTGGCACTGCAGATCGGCAGATACAGGTCCACGAGCGCGTGACGCGGATCGGAGGCGGGCAGCACGAGCACCCAGCCGTGGCCGGGGTGCCACTGGAGGAACGCGGATGGGTCATCAGCGGCCAGCCGGCGCAGCGCGCCGGCCTCGTCGAGATCGAACGCGGCGATCGCATCCATGTGTGAGGCGGCCTCGGCGGCGTCAGCGGCCGCACGCACGAGTGCCCAGGCCGCGTCGGCGCTGAAGGGGCTGGGCGAGGGCGTGACCGAGGTTTGGCCGTGCGACATGCGGTCTGCGGATTATAGTGGCCCGGTGCCGCTGCGCTTGCGACCCCAGGCCCGATGAGCCGCGTCGACCGCGTCGTGGGCCTCGTCCGATCGCTGGCCATCTATCACCTGCTGCCGCGCCGGCAACGGCCGCTGCGCGCGCTCTATGGCCAGTTCGTGACCACCGGCGATCTCGTGTTCGACGTGGGCGCGCACGTGGGCAATCGCACGCGCGCATTGGCTGCGCTCGGCTGTCGCGTGGTAGCGGTGGAGCCCCAGCCGGCCGTGGCCGCCACGCTCCGCACGGTGGCTCGCGGCTGGCCCGGCGTCACCGTGGTGGAGGCGGCCGTGTCGAGCACATCCGGACGTGCCACCCTGGCGGTGAGCGAACGGCATCCCACGGTGAGCACGCTGGCGCACGAGTGGCGTGACGCGCGCCGCGACGACGCGGATTTCGCCGGCGTGGAATGGAACGACACGGTGGAGGTGGCGACCACGACGCTCGATGTGCTCATCGCGCAACACGGCGAGCCGGCCTTCATCAAGATCGACATCGAAGGCGGTGAGCTGGCGGCACTGGCAGGATTGAGCCGGGCGGTGCGCGTGGTGTCGTACGAGTTCCTGCCGCAGGCGCTCGAGGCCGCGGCCGCCTGTGCCGATCGGCTCGGCGCCCTCGGCGAGTACCGCTTCAACTGGGCGCTCGGGGAGTCGCACGTCTTGGCGTCGGCGGAATGGCTCACGCGCGCGGCCTTCATCGACCAGCTGACTACGGCGGCACTCACGCGTCACGGCGACGTGTACGCCAGGCGGCACGACTGATCACCCTCGGACACGGCATGCCGCACACCACACCTACGCCTGCACCCACACCCGCGCCCGTGAACTCGCCCCGCCAGGTGCTGATGGCCAGCCTGATGGGCACGGCCATCGAGTTCTTCGACTTCTACATCTACGCCACCGCGTCGGTGCTCGTGTTCCCAGCGCTGTTCTTCCCGTCGTCGAATCCCGCCACGGCCACGCTGGCCTCGCTGGCCACGTTTGCCATCGCGTTCCTGGCGCGACCCGTGGGCTCGGCGCTCTTCGGACACTTCGGCGACCGCGTCGGCCGCAAGACCACGCTCGTGGCGGCCCTGCTCACGATGGGCCTCTCCACCGTGGCCATCGGCCTCGTGCCCACCTATCACACCATCGGCATCGCGGCGCCCCTGCTGCTGGCGCTGTGCCGCTTCGGCCAAGGGCTGGGCCTGGGCGGCGAATGGGGCGGCGCGGTGCTCCTCGCCACCGAAAACGCCCCGCCGGGCAAACGCGCGTGGTACGGCATGTTCCCGCAGCTCGGCGCGCCGCTCGGCTTCTTCTGTTCGGGGGCGATCTTCCTGCTGCTCTCGCGCACGCTCACGAACGAGCAGTTCCTGGCGTGGGGCTGGCGCATTCCGTTCCTCGCCAGCGCGGCGCTCGTGGCCGTGGGCCTCTACGTGCGGCTCGCGCTCACCGAGACGCCGGTGTTCCAGAAGGCCATCGACCATCACGAACGCGTGAAGGTGCCGATGGTCACCGTGCTCACGCGCCACACCGGCGCGCTGGTGCTGGGCACGGTCATCGCCACCTCGGTGTTCGTGAACTTCTATCTCACGACCGTGTTCTCGTTGTCGTGGGGCACGACCCGGCTGGGCTTCACGCGCGACCAGTTCCTGGTGATGCAGCTGCTCGGCGTGGTGTTCTTCGGCCTGGGCGTGCCGCTGTCGGCGTGGCTGGCCGAACGGGGACGGCGCATCGTGCTGATCTGGGTGCACGTGGCGGCCGTGCTCTTCGGCCTGGTGCTGGCGCCGATCTTCGAAGCCGGCACGGCCGGCGCGATCGTCACGATGATCGTGGGGTTCTCACTGGTGGGCCTCGCCTACGGCCCGATCGGCACCGTGCTGGCCGAGCTCTTCCCCACCGCCGTGCGCTACACGGGCAGCTCGCTCACCTACAACCTGGCGGGCATCGCCGGCGCGTCGCTGGCGCCCTATGCGGCGCAGTGGTTGGCCACCACCTACGGCCTGCACTACGTCGGCTACTACCTGTCGACGGCGGCGGCGCTCTCACTCACGGGCTTGTGGCTGAGCCGTGAAACCAGCGGCACGGCCCTGTAGCAGCGTGTCCAAGAAAAACAGACACTCATCGTTCGATTTTCATGGTGCCGGCCGCATCCGGCTCTACGCGATCGACTCGGCCGGCAGGCGTCGCTCCACCACGCGGCCGTCCACGATCATCACGTAGTAGACACGCGCCTCGGCGCGCGCCGTCACCACGCGCTTCACCTCGGTGCCTTCGAAGTAGATGCCGGCGTCGTTGTCACAGGCGTAGCCGGGCTTCATCTGACCCGAGCCGATGAGCTTGTGGTAGAGCGGACGGCGGCCGGGCTCGGCGTCGTAGTGCGGGCAGTGGCTGCCGGCCAGGAACCCCAGGCACTGCACCGTCGACAGCTCCTTGGGGCGCGAGTCGGTCGTGCCTTCCTCGAACCAGCAGAGCGACCCGGCGCTGGCCCCGCCGAGCACGATGCCTTGATCCCAGGCCTTCCGCAGCAGGACGTCGATGCCCTGCGCCTTCCAGATGGCCTGCTGATTGAGCGTGTTGCCGCCCGAGCACACGATGCCGTCCACCGACAGCAGCACGTCTTCCCAGCTGCGCGGCTGCTGGGTGCTGGCGATGAAGCTCACCTGATGCGACGGCTCGACGTTGAGCGGCGCGCAGTTCCGGTACCAGCTGATGATGCCGGTCGGGGAGTCGGCCGAGGCCGTGGGTAGGTAGAGCAACTTCGGCCGTGGCTTGCCGGTAAGCTCGGCCATGTAGCGGATATAGGCCGTGTTGAAGCCGCCGCCAGCAATCAGGATCTTGCGGGTGGCGGCACGGCCCGGCTGGGTGCCGTCGTGGCTCACTGCCCCGTCTGCCGGGGCACCCGAGGCGCCAGCCCGGCCGGCGCCCGCCGACAGCGATGCCCCGACCACCGACGACACGATGAATTCCCGGCGTTTCATGCCCTGGCTCCCGTCCCCGGTGAGAGACCCGGGCGACTGGCCCGGGATTCTACTGCACGGATAGCATGCATATGCGCTTTCTCGGCACGGCCGACCATGAGATCGAGTAATCTCTCAGGATTCTCGATCTCTCCTGGAGGAGTTGCACATGGACGCGTTATCCCGTCGACGGTTTTTCGGTGGAGTGGCTGCTGCGGTCGGCGCCCTGGGTCTGAAACCCGCCAGTGTGTTCGGTCAGGTCCGCACTGAACAGTTCCGCGGAGGCGAAGCGGTCTACGACAACTACGTCAAGCTCGCCAGCAACGAGAACAACTGGGGCCCGCCCGAGCAGGTCATGCAGGCGATGAACAGCGCCTGGAAGTACGCCAACCGCTACGGCAACCCCGATTCCGACATCATGAAGGCGATCGCCGACCACCACGGCGTGAAGCCCGAGAACGTGCTGCTCACCGCCGGTTCCGGCGAGGTGCTGCAGGTCGTGGGCACGACCTACCTGCAGAACGGCCAGATGGTGCTCGGCGCCGACCCGTCCTACGGCTCGGTCTACCAGCACGCCACCAACATCAAGGCCGACGCCATCAAGCTGCCGCTGCTCAAGGACTACCGCCAGGACATCCCCGGGATGATCGCGGCCGCCAACCGCAACGCGCGCGACATCGGCTTCTTCTACCTGTGCAACCCCAACAACCCGACCGGCGTGGTCGTGTCGGCCAAGGAAGTGAAGCAGGTCGTCGAGGGCATTCCCAAGGACATGCCCATCCTGATTGACGAGGCCTACCACCACTTCGTGGACGACCCGGCCTACGGCACCGCGGTGCCCTACATCCTCGAAGGTCGTCCGGTCATCGTGGCCCGCACGTTCTCGAAGATCGCCGCCTTGGCGGCCATGCGCATCGGCTACGCGATTGCGCCGGCCGACATGATTCAACGCATGCGTCCCTACGCCATGAACAGCGTCAACGTGCTGGCCAAGTACGGCGCCGCGGCGTCGCTCAAGGACACGGCTGGTCAGGCGGACGTGCGCAAGAAGGTCATCGACCTGCGCACCAAGACGGCGCGCGAGCTCGAAGCGCACGGCTACCCGGTGATTCCGTCGCAGACGAACTTCTTCATGGTGAGCCTGGGCGACAAGACGGTGCAGCCGACGATTGCGGCGTTCCGCGAGAAGAACATCCTCGTGGGCCGTCCGTTCCCGCCGATGCTGAACCACCTGCGCGTGTCGATCGGCCGCGAGGAAGACATGGCGAAGTTCCTGGTCGCCTTCAAGGAAATCTTCCCGAAGAAGGCAGCGGCCACGTCGATGGCGCGCGGCTAGTTCGAGCGGATCCCCTCACTCACGCAAGGGCCGGCGGGCAACCGTCGGCCCTTTTTCTATGTACCACGGAATTCTAACGTCATGCGTTATGATTCCGGCCATGGCGTTACGCATGCGGCGCGTGGGCCGGCTCATCGACGATCGCCTGCAGCACATGCCTGGCGTCGTGCTGCTGGGGCCGCGACAGGTCGGCAAGACCACGTTGGCCCGTCAACTGACGACACGTCGAAAGGGTCGGGCCATCTACCTCGACCTGGAGCGCCCCGCCGACCAGCGGCGGCTCGCGGATGCCGATGCGTTCCTTCGCGCCCAGACCGGAACTTTGGTCGTCATCGACGAGATTCATCGGGCGCCCGCCCTCTTTCAGACCCTGCGCGGCGTCATCGACGACCGGCGCGCCGCCGGCGATCGGGCGGGACACTTCCTGCTGCTCGGATCGGCCGCGCTCGACCTGATGCAACAGGCCTCCGAGACGCTCGCCGGCCGCGTCGAGTACGTCGAACTCGCGCCGTTCGACCTGATGGACCTGCCGGCGCCAGTCCGCGACGTACAGCGGCTGTGGGTGCGCGGGGGCTTCCCGGAGAGCGTGCTGGCTGCGAGCGACGCCACGAGCCTGCGGTGGCGGCACGCGTTCATCCGCAGCTACCTGGAGCGCGACGTCCCCATGTTCGCGCCACGACTGCCGTCGGAGACCATCGGGCGCCTGTGGACGATGCTCGCGCACGCACAGGGCACACTCTTGAATCAGTCTCGTCTAGCGTCGAGCCTGGCCGTGTCTACGCCGACGATCGGCCGCTACGTCGACCTCCTGGTCGATCTCCTGCTCGTGCGCCGTCTTCGCCCGTGGAGCGGCAATGTCGGAAAGCGTCTGGTGCGGACGCCCAAGATCTACTTGCGGGACAGTGGTCTGGTACACGCGCTGCTTGACCTGGAGCACTGGGATGCGGTGCTCGGGCACCCCGTGGCGGGACCCAGCTGGGAGGGGTTCGTCATCGACAACCTGATCGCGGTGGCGGGCGACCGCCGCTCGCCCTACTTCTACCGCACCGAGAGCGGCGCGGAGGTTGACCTGATCTTCGAGCGCGCGGGCACCGTCGAGATGGCGATCGAGATCAAGCGCTCGACCGCCCCGGTGGTGAGCAAAGGGTTCCACCTGGCGTGCGACACATTGCGGCCCCAGGCGAGATATGTCGTGCACGGCGGTGACGACACATGGCCTCTCGAGCAAGGGGTCACGGCCGTGGCGCTGCCGGAATTGATGAAACGCCTGGCGAAGGCGTGAGCACGCTCAGGGATAGTAGGCGCGATACCAATTCACGAACCGCCGGACGCCCTCGTGCTGGCCAAGTACGGCGCCGCGGCGTCGTTCAAGGACGCGGCTGGTCAGGCCGACGTGCGCAAGAAGGTCATCGACCTGCGCACCAAGACCGCGCGCGAGCTCGAGGCGTGGGGCTACCCGGTGATTCCGTCGCAGACCAACTTCTTCATGGTGAGCCTGCATGACAAGACCGTGCAGCCGACGATTGCGGCGTTCCGCGAGAAGAACATCCTCGTGGGCCGTCCCTTCCCGCCGATGCTGAACCACCTGCGCGTGTCGATCGGCCGCGAGGAAGACATGGCGAAGTTCCTGGTTGCCTTCAAGGAAATCTTCCCGAAGAAGGCAGCGGCCACGTCGATGGCGCGCGGCTAGTTCGAGCGGATCACATCAGGCAAAGGCCGGCGGGCAACCGCCGGCCTTTGTCATGTACAGCGAAACTTTAAAGTCACGCGTTACGACTCCGGCAATGATCGCAGTCGCGCTAGAATCTCGATATGGTGATTACATCCGGCAGAGTCGTGGCGGGAAAGATCATCGTTGATGGCGAGCCGTTGCCAGACGGTGCCGTTGTCACGGTTCTGAGTCGCGAGGGCGACGAGACATTCACGCTCGATCCAGCGGCCGAGGCTGAGCTTCTCGAATCGATGGCCGAGGGCGACAGGGGCGAGACAGTTCCAGCCGAAGAAGTCCTGCGGGCGCTTCGGAACCTCGAGTGATCGTCCGCCTCTCCGTGCGCTTCACGCGCCGTGCAGCAAGACACGTTGACGAAGCCGGACGGTGGTGGCGCACCAATCGGACAAAGGCACCTGGCGCCCTGCGCGAGGAGCTCGCCCGAGCTCTGCAACTCATCACCACTCAGCCAGACGCAGGGGCCACCGCCCGCAACCTTCGCCTCGCCGGTGTGCGTCGAGTCCTGCTGCGTCGCGTCAGCTACCACCTCTACTATCGGCTCGTCGAGTCCCCGACTGGCTCACGCTGACTGGCAGGCCTCTGGCGTAGTAGGCGCGATACCAATCCACGAACCGCTGGACGCCCTCGCGAATCGGAGTAGACGGTGAGACGCCAGTCCACTCGGCGAGCGCCGACACATCGGCGTGGGTGCCAGGCACGTCGCCATCCTGCAGCGGCAGGAAGTTCTTCTCGGCGGTCACGCCGAGCGCTGCCTCGATGGCTTCCACGAACGCCATCAGCGGCACGGGCTGGCTGTTGCCGATGTTGAACACGCGATACGGCGCGTGGCTCCGCGCGGGATCCGGATGTGCGGCGTCGTAGGCAGGGTCGGCCGCCGGCACGCGATCGACAACACCGACCACGCCGGTGACGATATCGTCGACATAGGTGAAGTCGCGCACCATGCGGCCGTGGTTGTAGACGTCGATCGGCCGGCCCGCAATCATCGCCTTGGTGAACTTGAAGAGCGCCATGTCGGGCCGTCCCCACGGGCCGTAGACCGTGAAGAAGCGCAGGCCGGTGGTGGGCAGGCCAAAGACGTGGCTGTAGGTATGCGCCATCAGCTCGTTGGCCTTCTTCGTGGCGGCGTACAGACTCACGGGATGATCCACGGCGTGCGACTCGGAGAACGGCATCTGCGTGTTGCTGCCGTAGACACTCGAGCTCGACGCGTAGACCAGATGTCCCACCCGTGAGTGGCGACAGCCTTCGAGGATGTTGATGAATCCGACGAGGTTGCTGTCGATGTACCCATGGGGGTTGTCGATTGAGTACCTGACGCCCGCCTGCGCGGCCAGATGCACCACGCAATCGAAATGCTGCGCGGCAAACAACGCGGCGATGCCTTGCCGCGGCGACGTCCATCTCCTCGAAGCGAAATGTGCCTTGCGGGGTGAGGCGCGCCAGCCGATCGTGCTCGAGAGACGGGTCGTAGTAGTCGTTGAGGTTGTCGAGGCCCACCACGGCATCACCCCTCGCGAGCAACCGCTCGCAGACGTGCATGCCGATGAAGCCGGCGGCGCCGGTCACGAGGATGTTCATCGACACCTACATCTGGCCTTCGTCGGCCGACGGGCCGTAGGTGGACGGCACTGGCACGTCGTTCAGTCGCAGGTAGACCCCGAGCTGCGCGCGGTGGTGAATCATGTGGTTCATCACGAAGCTGCGGAGCACGGCCACCTTGGGCATCGTGAAGAACACCTTCGCGCCCTGGCGCAGCGTCCACGGCTGCATCATGGTGGCGTCGCTCGTCGCCGCCAGCACCGGACGCGCCCTGGCCACGATCTCGTCGAGCTTGGCCACGAGCTCCGCGGTGGACGACGGAATGAACGGCGTGTAGGCCGTCTTCCCGAAATCCAGCTCGTCGGCTTCGAGGGTGGAGTTGATCCAGCCGCCCAGTTCCGCGAGATGGCCGGTGAGGCGCGCGAGGCTCATCGACTTGGCGTGGGGCGCGTAATCCCACTTGTCGTCGGGCACGCGCTCGAGGGTCTTGCGCAGGGTGGCGAACTCGTGATCGAACTCGGGCAGCAGGCTCTGGGCGATCGACATCGAATGACTCCTGGAATGAGAAAGAAACGCCTAGGTCGTTGAAGCGCGCGCGGTCAGCAGCGCCGTGGCGGCCGCCAGCAGCACGCTCACGGCCACACCTTCCGCGGCCGTGGTCACGGTGGCCAGGTCGGGGAACGTCGGCGCAATGCGGATGTTGCCATCGCGCGGATCGCGGCCGTGCGGATAGGTGGATCCGGCCGGCGTGAGCGCCACGCCCGCGGCCTTGGCCAGGCCAATCACGTGCGCCGCGCAGCCGTCGAGCACATCGAGCGTGATGAAGTAGCCGCCCTTGCGGCACGCTCCACGTGGCCACGCCGGTGCCGGCCAGTTCCCGCTCGAAGGTGGCGATGACGCTGGCGAACTTCGGCGCCACGATCGCCCGGTGCCGGTCCATGAGCGCCAGCAGTCCGGCGGTGTCCTTCAGATAGCGCACGTGACGCAGCTGGTTGATCTTGTCGCCGCCGATCGTGCGCTTGCCCATCCGGCCCAGGTACCAGGCGACGTTCTCGGGCGAGGCCGCAAACAGCGCCACGCCGGCGCCGGCCAGTGTGATCTTCGACGTGGACCCGAACACCCACGCGCGGTGTGGATGGCCGTGTCGTGCGCACGCCTCGAGCAGATTCGGCGTGCCGATGCGCTCGGCCGTGAGGTGGTGCACGGCGTAGGCGTCGTCCCAGATCACGCGGAAATCTGGCGCCGCGGTGGGCATCGCGGCCAGTCGCGTCGGTGGTGGCGGCGGAGTAGATGGCGCCGGTGGGGTTGCTGTACTTCGGCACGCACCACATGCCCTTTACGGCCGGGTCGCTCGCCACGAGGCGCTCGACCAGGTCCATGTCGGGGCCGTCGTCGCCGAGCGGCACGGGGATCAAGTCGAAGCCCAAGTCTTCGGTGATGGCGAAGTGGCGATCGTAGCCAGGCACGGGGCACAGGAACGCCAGGCGCGGCTCCTGCGACCACGGCCGCGGGCTGCCCACGGTGCCCTTGAGCAGTGCGAAGACCAGCGCGTCGTGCATGAGCGCCAGGCTGGAGTTGTCGCCCAGCACGACCTGCGCCGGGGGCACGCCGAAGAGCGGTGCCAGCAGCGCGCGCAGCTCGGGCAACCCTTGCAGGCCACCGTAGTTGCGCACGTCGGTGCCGTCGGCCGCCTTGTAGTCGGCTGCGCCTGGAAGCGTCAGCAGTGCGTTCGACAGGTCGAGCTGGTCACTCGACGGCTTGCCGCGCGTGAGGTCGAGCGCGAGGCCGCGGGTCGTGAACGCATCGTAGCGACGCTGGATTTCATCGCGGTAGGCGGAAAGGTCGGCCGTGGGGAGCGACGCGAGCGTGGATGCCACCGTGGCATCGTAGCGCGCTCCGGGGCAGGCAGCGGTAGAATCGCCCGCATGAGACGCATCCGTGCACTCGGCGTGATCGTGACCCTTGGCGGCCTGTCGATGGCCGTGGCCGCGTTCCAGGCTCCGGCGGCAGCGCCTTCGCAGGCGGTGCTCGACGTCACCAAGATCGAGAAGGTCAAAGAGAATCTCTACGTCATCACCGGCTCGAGCCCGGTGCCGCGCGAGACCTTCAGCGGCGGCAACACCGGGGTATTCATCACCGACCGCGGCGTCGTGGTGGTGGATACCAAGCTGGCCAACTGGGGCCCGACGATTCTCGAGCGGATCAAGACGGTCACGAACAAGCCGGTGGTGACGGTGATCAACACCCACACGCACGGCGACCACACCGGCAGCAACGAGTTCTTCGGCGCGTCGGTCGAGAGCGTCGTGCACGAGAACACCAAGGCCAACATGGCGCGCATGGACGCCTTCAAGGGCGACAAGGCGCAGTTCCTGCCCAAGCGCACCTACAAGGACAAGCTCACGCTCGGCAGCCGGCAAGGATCAGATCGACCTCTATCACTTCGGCGCGGGCCACACCAACGGCGACACGTTCGTGGTCTATACGGCGCTGCGCACCATGCAGGCCGGCGACATGTTCCCGTGGAAAGACGCGCCGTTCATCGACCGCAGCAACGGCGGCAGCGGCCGCGCGTGGCCGCGACACGCTGAAGAAGCTGCTCGACGGCGTGAAGAACGTGGACACGGTGATCGGCGGCCACCAGCCCGTGGCGCCGCTGGAAGGACCTGGCGGTGTTCCAGCAGTTCCTGGCGGATCTGCTACGCGCAGACGACGGCGGCGCACAAGGCCGGCAAGACGGTGGAGCAGGCTGCGGCGGACACAGGCGTGGATGAGCAAGTATCCGGGCTACGGCGCGACGCGGCTGACGGCGGCGGTGCAGGCGATTTATGACGAGCTGAATGGAAGATAGGCGCGCCGGCCCGAGCCGCGCGCAGAACGGGCACGAGAACGAATTTACCTGGTAAGTGACTCAATCTGCGTCGCTCTCGCGCGTTCGATTCCCCGATTTTCCGTCGTGATCGGGCGACACATTCGAGCGCCAGATGCGAGAACTGAAATATTCGCGCGCCGCACGCTGACCCCGCCGCCGTCTTCCGCCTGCCCGTCTCGCGCCGTAAACAGGCGCTCCTGAGCTACTTACGAGAGACACCGGCGCTGCGCGCCGAAGTGGCGCACTTCTAGCAATTCCGTTCGGCGTCATGAAATCAAGGCCCGGGACGACGAGCGACCGCCTCACTGCGCCAGGCGACGCGAGCCTTGCCCCGATTCGGCGGGTCATCGACGTGCGATGGCCCGATGCTTGCTAGGTATCGGGTTGGGTCCCCCCCACCTACTACGCCCGCCTCCCCCTGGGCACCACCGATCACATCGACTTTTCCGCCCCTCGTCGAGGGGTTGTGGTGACCACTGTGGTGACTTCTTTGTTTGCTCGATTCTCGTGCCGTGGCCAGCAGGCCGTTCGGCGTATGCGCGCCGCGGCCGTCGTCGGGCTGATTCTGGCGCTGGTCCTGCCGTCGACGGCGACGGTCTTCGCGCAGACCACTAGAACCGTCACCGCCGTGTGGGATCGCAACACCGACGCCGTGACGACCGGGTACATCGTGTACTACGGCACGTCGTCGGGGAACTACCAGTGGAGCTACGACGCAGGCAACCAGGTGAGTGCGGCGTTGACGCTCGCCGAAGGGGCCACCTACTACGTGGCGGTGCGCGGCTACAACGCGGCCGCTGAACTCGGCCCGCCGTCGAACGAAGCCACCATCAACCTGTCAGGCCCCGCGCCACCCGCGCCCACGGCGACGATCACGGCGACCTTGCAGAATCCGACGACGGCCTCGTCTCGTGGCAGACCACCAATGCCGTGAGCGCGACGATCAATGGCACGCCCATGGCCACGCTCAGCGGATCCGCGCCGGTCACGATTGCCGCCACGACCACGTTCACGCTCGTGGCCACGAGCGCCAGCGGCGCCACCGCCACGCAGAGCGCACACGGTGACCGTGGCGCCGCCGGCGGCACCCACGGCCACCTTCACCGCCACGTTGCAGAACGCCACCACCGCGCTCCTCACGTGGCAGACGACCAACGCCGTGAGCGCACGATCAACGGCACGCCGTGGGGTTCGCGGGTCCTCGCCGGTGCCGATTGCGCCACGACCACCTATACGCTCGTGGCTACGAATGCCAGCGGCGCCACGGCGACGCGGAGCGCCACGGTGACGATCACGCCGCCGAGCTCGCGAGTCCAGCCACCAACATGGCTGGCTCGGTGAGTGGTGCGCGGGTGACGCTGTCATGGCGGGCGCCCACGACTGGACGGCGCCCACCGGCTATCTCCTGTATCTGGGACGCAGGCCGGAGCCTCGAACATCGTCAACGGCTACGCGGTGGGCAACGTGTTGACGGTGGCGGGTGACCTGCCCAGAGGCCGCTACTACGCCCGCGTGCGCGCCACGAATGCTACCGGCACGAGCGGCAATTCGAACGAAGCCATCTTCAAGATTGGCCGCAACCTGGTTTCGCCGCGCGGATTCACCGTGCAGTGGGTGGGCACGACGGCGGTGCTGTCGTGGGCGGCGGCCGTGCCGGACGGCGCCGCGGTGGAAGATCAGCCGACGACCTACGTGCTCGAAGCGGGCACGGCGCGCGGCAGGCGTCGGACATCGGCACCGTGTCGGTGGGCAACGTGACCACCTTCCAGGCCGACGTTCCCCTTGGCACCTACTACGTGCGCGTCCGCGCCGAAAACGACGTTCGGCGATTCGGATCCCACCGCGGACCTGGTGCTGGTGGCGCCGGGTGCGCCCGGCGCCCCGACGAGCCTCAGCTCGCCCGGGTCGGGTTCGACCGTGAGCCTGCGGTGGACGGCACCGGCGGGCGCGGCACCGACGGGCTATCTGATTGAAGCAGGCAGTGCGCCTGGCCTGTCAGACCTGGGCGTACTTCAGGTGGGCGCGGTCACCACCTTCTCGGCGCCGGCGCCGCCGCCGGGCACCTACTACGTGAGGGTGCGGGCCATCAACGCCCGTGGCCCCGGACAGCCTTCGAATGAGGTGGTCGTCCGCCGATAACAATCAGGGCGCTGCCAGCAGTTTCGTCCGAAGGCCGGCAGGATTGAGGGGTGGCGCCGGTTCTTGAGCAGTACCGCGTTGAGGCTTTGGCGCGGGCCCCGCATCTGCTGCGCCCGCGCGAGCTGTTCGAGAATCGGTTCGGTTGCCTCGAGTGACAGGCACCCGTCGGTGATGCTCTGCCCGTAGCGCGGCGTCCTGGCCAGACGTGTAGTCCTGGCGGCCTTCCACGAGATGGCTCTCGATCATGGTGCCGAAGACCTGCCACGAGCCAGACGCGACCTGCTCGGCAATCGACGGCGGCCACCTCGGGCTGCCGGCGGAAGTCCTTCAGGCTGTTGCCGTGCGAGCAGTCGATCATCAGGGTCGGCCGTCCGGTCTTCTCGGCCAGCCGCGCGCACACCTCGCCGACGCGAGCGGCGTCGAAGTTCGGGCCCGGTCTGCGAGCCGCCACGCAGTATCACGTGACAGCTGTCGTTCCCCGTCGTGTGGAAGATGGCCGACACGCCCTGCTTGGTGACGCCGGGAAACCAGTGCTCCGACGCCGCCACGCAGACCGCGTCGATGGCCGGCTGCACGTTGCCGTCGGTGCTGTTCTTGAAGCCGACCGGCATCGAAAGCCCAGACGCGAGCTCGCGATGCACCTGGCTTTCGGTGGTGCGCGCGCCGATGGCCGCCCATGACGTGAGATCGTCGATGTACTGCGGAATCTGGGTGTCGAGGAACTCCGAGGCCGTGGGCAAGCCCGATCCCGTTCACGTCGAGCAGCAGCTTCCTGGCCAGGCGCAGCCCCTTGTTCACGTGAAAGCTGCCATCAAGGTCCGGGGTCGTTGATGAGCCCCTTCCAGCCCACCGTTGTGCGCGGCTTCTCGAAATAGCAGCGCAGCACGATCGACGAGCTCGCTCCGGTAGCGATCGGCGAGCGTCTTCAGCTTCTCGGCATACTCGAGCGCCGCGCCGGGTCGTGGATGGAGCACGGCCCACGACCACGACGAGGCGAGAGTCGCGGCCATGGATGACCTGGGCAATCGCCTGCCTTGTGTCGGCCACCAGGCTGGAGGCGGACTCGCTGATGGGAATCTCGTCAATCAGGATGGCCGGCGAAATCAGCGGCCTCACGCTGGTGATGCGGAGGTCCTGTGTGGGTCGGTGCATGGCCGCCACAGGCTACCGCATCCGCGAAGGACGCTCTTGTCAAAATATTTGACGATTTGCGCGTCAGCGTGGCTCGATGGGCGCAAGGACGCGGCGAAAACGACCGATAAGCTCGGTGAGGGGAGAGCTGGAACTTAGTCGCCTCTTGGGATGCCTTTGGTCGACGCCGTGCTGAAGTTCCGTCTCCGCATCGACACGCCACTTCTTGGCGTCAGGGCGTTGGCCATAGTGCGCATCTGGTTGTGAGACAACGACTTATGTGTCATAAATGGGGTTCGTCTTTCGGCGTCGACCTTGCAATGAAAGGGGCGACGCGTCCTTGGAATTGATGATGAGCGACCCGAAAGCCGGCCAGACTGACAACAACGGCGGCCTCGGCGATCTCGACGCCTCATTGCGGAAGCAACCCCTGTACGGTCCTTTTTTTGGTCTGCTCGAGGCGCCGTTCGACCTCACGCCAAACCCCCGCTTCCTGTTCCTCACGCCGCAGCAGCGCGAAGCCCTCAGTAACCTGCGCTACGCTCTCTCGACATCGAAGGGCTTTACGCTGATTCTGGGAGAAGCCGGCACCGGCAAGACGACGCTCGTCCGAACCGCCTTAGCCGGCATCAACGACACGCCGAGCCGCTATGTGCTGGTGAACAACCCCACGCTGGGCCGCCAGGAGTTCTACGAGTTCCTCGCGAGGGAGTTCAAGTTCAGCGCACAAGCGGCGGTGTCGAAGGCAGCCTTCCTCGCTGAGCTACAGCAGGATGTCGAGACACGCTTCGCCGTTGGCGGACTCACAGGCCTGATCGTCGACGAAGCGCAGAGCATGCCGCACGAGCTGCTCGAGGAGATTCGGCTTCTCGGCAACATCGAAACGCCCACGACCAAGCTGCTCAACATCGTGCTCTGTGGCCAGCCGGAACTGGCCGAACGGCTCAACGACACGTCGCTTCGCCAGTTGAAACAGCGCGTGTCTCTGCGGTGCGAGCTGCAACCTCTCTCGCTTGGCGAGACGGCCTCGTACATTTCTGGGCGGCTCCGGATTGCGGGAGGGGCGCCCAGAGACATCTTCACGCGTGATGCCGTCGTGGCCATTTACGAGGGCTCGTCGGGCATCCCTCGCACGGTCAACGTGATCTGCGACAACGCGCTCATTGGCGGATTCGCGGCACAGCTCAAGCCAGTGCCGGTGGAGGTCGTGGAGGACGTCTGTCGAGACTTCGACCTTGGCGCTCGGCGCGTCCCAGCTCCAGTTGAGCCCGGTGCCCGCACGCGATGAAGCTGGCGCTGGACGTCCACGCAGTCGGTGCTGCCTGCGAGCGACGACGCAAACCGCGCGGCGGCCGAGCGGCCAATGTTTCAGTCGTTGACGCCACCGCCCGAAGCGACGGTTTTCCTTCTTCTCGTGATGCCGCGGCTCGCGCTTCTGTCCTGTCGCGGCGGTCGCCTTCCGCGACGCCTGAGCATTAGGTCATGTATCGCGTCATCACCGGCAGCTTCAGCGTCAGACGAGTCGCCCTCGTGCTCGTCGAGCACGCGCTGATCGTGCTCGCAGTCGTCGTGGCCGCCATCGTTCGGCTTGGCTTTCCTGCTGCCTACACCGACTGGGTGCTGCGCTCCGTGGTGGTCGCCGGCCGTGCTGCAGGTCTGCCTGCACTACAGCGACCTCTACGACTTGCGCACGCTGATCGACCGACGCGACCTGCTGACGGCATGTCCGCGTCGCTCGGCGCCGCCTCGGTGTTGCTGGCGGTGCTCTACTACTGGGTGCCCCACCTGTCATCGGCCGTGGCGTCTTCGCGCTCGCCACGGTGCTCATCATCGGTCTCGTCGCCGGCTGGCGGGTGGCGTTCGAGTGGCTGTCGCTGCGCGGCGAGCCGAACGAGCGGCTGCTCATCGTCGGCACCGGCGTCGCGGCCGTGATGCTGGCGCGCGAGCTGTTCGAGCGGCGCAGCGAGCTCGGCGTCGAGCTGGTCGGCTTCGTCGATCCCGATCCGGCCGATGGTCGGGGCGCCGGTGGTCGAACCCAGGCGTGATCGGCACCGTGCACGACATTCCGTCGATTGTGCGCGGCGCGGCGTGGACCGGGTCGTGGTGAGTCTCGCGGACGCGCGCGGCAAGCTCGACATGGACCAGCTGCTCGAGATGAAGCTCAACCAAGGTGTTCGCTTCGACCATCTCGCGTCGGTCTACGAGGAGTACACCGGCAAGATCGCCGTCGAGAACCTCCGGCCGAGCTGGATGATCTTCTCGGACGGCTTCCGCAAGACCGCCACCCTCGAGGGGGTCAAGCGCGCTGTCCGACGTCGTGTTCTCGCTGATTGGTCTGATGTTCGCCGCACCGCTGATGGCCGGCACGGCTGGCTCGCCGTGCGCTTCGAGTTCACCCGGGCCGGTGCTCTACCAGCAGCGCCGCGTCGGCAAGGACGGCGTGGTCTTCACCATCTACAAGTTCCGGTCGATGCGCGAAGATGCCGAAGCCGACGAGCGGCGCCGTCTGGGTCGGTGGAGAACGATCCGCGCGTGACGCCGCTCGGGCGATTCCTGCGCCGCACCCGCCTGGATGAACTGCCACAGCTCTGGAACGTGCTGCGCGGCGACATGAGCTTCGTCGGTCCGCGACCCGAGCGGCCGGAGTTCGTCGCGCAGCTGACGCGCCAGATTCCCTTCTACGGTCAGCGTCACGTCGTCCGCCCCGGCCTGACCGGCTGGGCGCAGGTGCGTCATCGCTACGGATCGACGGTCGATGACGCGCAGGAGAAGCTGCAGTACGACCTCTTCTACATCAAGCACATGTCGTTTCCGTTCGATCTCTACATCGTGCTCGAGACCGTGAAGACCGTGCTCGTGCGCGGCGGATCGTAGGTGCCGTGACGTGCTCAACGCCATGACGGTCGACGTGGAGGACTACTTCCACGTCTCGGCCTTTGCGGACGTCGTGACGCCGTCAGACCGTGGACGACGTTCGAGAGCCGCGTGTGTCAGAACACCGAGCGGCTGCTCGCCATCTTCGAGAAGGCCGACGTGCGCGCCACCTTCTTCGTGCTCGGCTGGGTGGCGGAGCGGTTTCCCGGTCTGGTGCGCGGCATCCAGCGCGCCGGACACGAAATCGCCTCACACAGCTACGACCACGGCCTGGTCTACGACAAGACGCCCGAGGAGTTCGTCGCCGATCTGCGGCGCGCCAGGTGCGCGATCGCCGACGCGTGCGGCACCGCAGTGCGCGGCTATCGGGCACCGAGCTTCTCGATCACCGAGCGCTCGCTGTGGGCGCTCGACGTGCTGGTCGCGGAAGGCTACACCTACGACTCCAGCATCTATCCGATTCGCCACGATCGCTACGGGATTCCGACGTGGCCGCGTCACGTGCATCATGTCACGCGTCGCGACGGCGGCCTGTGGGAGCTGCCCGGATCGACGGTGCAGCACTGCGGGATGAACCTGCCGATGGGCGGCGGCGGCTATTTCCGGCTGTTGCCGTATGCCTGGACGCGCCGCGGCATGACCCGGCTGAATGAGGTCGAGTCGCAGCCGGCGATCTTCTACCTGCACCCCTGGGAGATCGATCCAGAGCAGCCGCGACTGCGGGCGAGCGCCGTTTCGCGGTTCCGCCACTACACGAACTTGCAGCGGACGAGCGACCGGCTGATTCGGTTGTTGCGCGATTTCCGGTTCGGCACGATCAGCGACGTGCTGGCCGGTGCGGGACCACCGGAGGACGGGAGCGACAAGACCTTTTCCCCATCTTCTGGGAGCAGTCGAAATCCGCAATCTGGGCGATAATTTTGCTCCTCACTTCGAACATTGTCGTAGTCGTGCCGACTTTTGGCCGGAGTATGAAATCAAAACGTTGGCGATTAAAGCCCTCCTGGTCGCATGGTTGTGGCCCAGATATTGCTTTTGTCCACTTGTCCCGACCGAACAGTTGGCGCGATCAACCTGGAGAAGCCTCTCCCAATGACCACTACGGCGGTCGTATTCTGGGTGGCAGCCGCCGCATTGCTCTATGTCTACGTCGGCTATCCGTTCGGCGCATTCGTGCTGTCGCGATTGGCGAACCGTCGCGTTCGCAAAGCCGCATTCGAGCCCACGGTCACCATTGTGATCGCGGCGTTCAATGAAGAGGCCCATCTCGGGCAGACAATCGCGAACAAGCTTGCGCTCGACTATCCTCCGACCAAGCTGCAGATTCTCGTGGTGTCAGATGGTTCGACAGATAGAACGGATGAGATCGCTCAGGAGTTCTGTTCGCGCGGTGTGAAATTCCTTCGACAAGAACCTCGAAACGGAAAAACTGCGGCACTCAACCTGGCTGCACTGGATGCTACCGGGGAGATCATCGTGTTCGCAGACGCCAACTCCCTGTACGACTCAAAGGCCCTCGAGCACCTGGCGGCCAACTTTGCCGATGCCAGCGTGGGCTACGTCACGGGAAAGCTGCGCTACGTGAATGCCGATGGCAGCATGACTGGCGACGGCTGCAGCACCTACATGAAGTACGAGAACCTGATTCGCACGTTCGAGACCGGGTTCGGCTCGGTGGTCGGCGTGAATGGCGGCATCGACGCGGTCCGACGCGCTCTGTATGCGCCGATGCATCCTGACGACCTGCCGGATCTAGTCCTGCCTCTAAACGTCGTCGCGCGGGGTTCGCGGGTCGTCTATGAGCCGAACGCCCTGCTAAGTGAGACGGCGAATGGCAACTCGGCAGACGAGTATCGGATGCGAGTGCGAGTCACCCTGCGCTCCCTGTGGACACTGAAGGAAATGTCAGGACTGCTGAACATCGCGCGGCACGGCATTTATGCCATCCAACTGATTTCGCACAAGCTGCTTCGCTACCTGGCTTTCGCCTTCATGGCAGCGACGCTGGTCACCTCGGCCCTGCTCTGGTCGACTGCCCAGATTTACCGCATTGCATTTCTCGCGCACGTCGCCTTTTGCGCGCTCGCCTATCTTGGATATCTCGCGGAGCGGCGAGGCCGGCCCAATCGACTTCTCTTCATTCCGTATTACTTTGCGCTCGTGAACATGGCCGCGCTCCGAGCGGTCGTCAAGTTCCTCAAGGGCGAGAGGTTTCGCGTGTGGAATCCCCGTCTCGGCTGATGGTGGTCCAAGCGATTTCATCGGAGCAGCAAGGCCGCGGCAGCGCCAAGCAAAGCTCGGTGCTGTTTGTCGTTGACGAAATCGCCACGCCGAGCGCTGGCACCGAGGGGCAGTTGCTCCAGTTGATTGGCGGCCTAGCACACTCCTCTGTCGTTCCTCATCTCGCCGTGCTTCGCAACTCCGACTTCGTAGCCTCTGGGCGGTGCCCTGCCCGGTGCACTTGCTGGAGATTCGTAAGTTGACTTCGCCCACGAGTGTCTCCAAGCTCCTTTCGCTCTCACGCCTGATTTCGACGCTGAATGCAAACGTTGCACACGTATTCTTCAACGATGCTTCAATAGTTGCGCCCGTTCAGCCGACTGGCTGGTGCGCGAACGGTTGTCTCCAGGCGGGACATGGGCTTCTGGTACACGCTGTTGGTGCTCCGAGCCCTTCCAGTTGGCCAATCGATTCGTCGACGTAATGGTGGCCAATAGCGAAGCGGTCAAGCACAACGTGAGCGTCGCGGAGCGATTTCCATTGGACCGGATTGAGGTCATCGGCAACGGGCACCGGACGCAACGTTTCATGGTGCCTCCCGACCCGGACCTGAGACGGCGTTTGGAATTGGACAGTCCGACCCGGTTGTCGGTATGGTCGCGAACCTCTACCAACGAAAGCGTCAATCCGATCTGCTGAAGGCTTTCGCGAAGGTCCGAGAGAGTCACCGTGAGGCGCACCTGATCCTCGTTGGACGCGGACCAGACAGCGCCGACTTGCAGTCTTTGGCGTCCACGCTGAACCTCGGTTCGACCGTTCACATTATCGAGGGCGTTTCCGAACCCGTTCCCATCGTGAAGCACTTCGACGTGGCCGTCCTGTGCTCCAACTCCGAAGGTTTCAGCAACTCCATCCTCGAGTACGCATTCTGCCAGCGGCCCATCGTTTGCACGAATGTCGGCGGTAACGTCGAGATTATCGAGCACGAACAATCCGGCCTACTCGTCGGAGTGGGCGATGTCGACGCGCTTGCGGCGGCGATCACCACAGTGCTCGAGAACCCACCGTTGGGCCGTGCGCTAGGTCAGCGCGCGCATCAGGTGGCCAGCACTCGGTACAGCGCGGACGCGATGGTATCCGCCTACGTTGCACTCTACGACCGACTGAGCCCCAGACGGTCAGTGGCCGCATCAGACCTGGCCGGGATGAGGTCGAAGGCATCATGATTGAAACGCTGTCCAGGCACCTGGCATACCGCGTAGATGGAGTGGCGCGATCCGTATCGCCGAATGGCCGCGTTTCACGATCTCTCCGGACGCAGCAACTCCCAACCGCGGACCTCCGCCGGCAGCAGCTGGTGCGACTGCGAGAAATGCTCAGCTACGCGGCGGGCCACTGCCGGCTCTATCGAGAGCGGTTCGCGGAGGTCGGTTTCAACGGCACTGCCGAGGACATATGGGCCGAGTTCACTAAACTCCCACTGCTCTCCAAAGACGACATCCGGGACCGGTCGGATGACCTTGTCGCCGACGGCTTCACCAAGACGACGCTTCTTGAAGCCAAGACCGGCGGCTCGACGGGCACCTCGCTGCATGTCTTCTTCGATGCGCAGTGCCAGGCGTTGCGCAACGCTGCCGCGATGCGTAGCGATAGTTGGGCGGGGTGGAAGCCAGGGCTGCCGGTCGGCGCGCTTTGGGGGAACCCGCCGACGTTCGCCACCCTTCGTGAACGGGCGCGGAACGCGTTCTACGATCGCCTGGACTTCCTCGACACTATGAACATGACCGCGGCCACGATGCGAGCCTTCTTCGAGCGCTCGAAGCGTCGGCCTGGAACTGTTCTCTATGGCCACGCGCACTCCGTCTTTCTCTACGCAATGTTCTTGAAGGAGCACGGGCTGTCGCCCGTGCCTCCAGCCGGAATCATCACGACGTCGATGATGCTACTCAAACCGGAGCGCCTGGCTATTGAGGCAGTATTTCGCACGCCAGTCACCGACCGCTACGGGTGTGAGGAGGTGGGCCTTATCGCGTCGGAATGCGAAGAGCGCAACGGGATGCACCTAAATGTCGATCACCTCGTTGTTGAGGTGATCGATGATCGCGGCCATCCCGCCTCCCCAGCTGAAGAGGGCCGCATAGTAGTGACCGACTTGATCAACCATGGGATGCCCTTAGTTCGCTACGAGCTCGGCGACACGGGCGTGCTGTCGACGCGGGCTTGCAATTGTGGTAGGGGCCTGCCGTTACTCGAACGCGTCACAGGGCGCGTCGCCGACTTTCTGATCCGTCGCGATGGCTCTCAGGTCGCAGGCATCTCGATGATCGAGAGAACGCTCACTCTGATAGCGGGCATCAAGCAACTTCAGATCGTTCAAGAGGACATCGACCGGTTTCAGGTCAACGTCGTTCCGGACTGGAGATTCAGTTCGGAGAGCCAAGTTACGCTTCAGGCCGAGTTCGCGGACACATTTGGGAAGGATGTCGACGTGGCCATCGTCATAGTTCAAGCGATCGACCGTTTGCCATCAGGAAATTACCGGTTCTCAATCTGTCGCGTCCCCGCCAACCGGCGAGTCGTATGACTCGCTTTCCAAGCGCCGGCGCGGTCACGATGCAGCCGATTCTAATGTTCTGGGACGCTGAGCCCCTGCTACTGCGCCAAGCGTTTCCATCGCGCTCGACGCTAGAACGGGCTGCGCTAGTCTCCGCTCTTGGCTTGCTCCTCTTGTCCCAAGCTACAACCTAGATTGCTCGAGCTACCATGAAGGCAGCCGTCCCCCCACCCTTGCGCAGCTTCGCTCTCACGCCCGCACGATTGAACGCGTTGGATGCGCTCCGCTTCACAGCGGCCTTCGGGGTAGCCCCTCTACCACTACGTCTCAAGTTATGCACCGAAGTTGCCGGATGTCCAGAGCGAAGCCGTTGCATTGATTTCACTCGGCACCCGCTATGGCTACCTCGGTGTGAACTTATTTTTCATGATCAGCGGTTTCGTCATTCTCTGGAGTTCGATGGGCCGCAGCGCCGTCTCCTTTGCCATCGGACGATTCAGTCGCCTTTTTCCGACGTTCTGGGTGGCCCTCTGCGTGACGGCCCTCCTGACCGTGATACTGGGCTCACCCAGCAATCGGCAGTCGTGACGTGGCGGAATCTGGCCATGAATGCGACGATGCTGCCGACACTCTTCAAGGCGCCTCGAATTGACGACGTATACTGGACGCTCGAACTCGAACTTCGATTCTATCTTATCGTCTTCGCGCTACTCGCCCTTAAGCAGATGCGTCGGATTGAGCATTGGCTCTCTGTGTGGCTTGCCTTGATCGTGTACCAGCGGATCATCGGTGGAGGCCGCTTAGTGGGCATCTTACTCTTGCGCCATTCGGCTCCTACTTCGCCGCCGGATGTCTCTTCTATCTGGTCTTCCGCGAAGGCCAGACCAGATGGAGAAAGTTAGCGCTGTCAGTCGCCGCGATAGCCTCGATCGATCAGGCATACTTCGGCAGGAGCAGCTTTCTCACACCCGATCTACCCTCGGCTATCGTCGTTCCTTCATTAGTCCTTCTCTGCTTCGTATTCTTTTGGCAGCTGGCAACGTCGGGCCCAGACGCTTCAAGCCCAGGAATTGCATTCCAGCTCGGCGCGTTGACATATCCGCTGTACTTGACGCACGCGGCTCTGGGGGCGTTGGTACTGCCGCTGTTTCCAGGCACGGTAGGCGTCTCGAGTCGTCTCGTGATTACTACCGCAGTCGCGCTGAGCGTTGCCTTCGGACTTCGCGATATGTCGACGAGCCGTTTCGGTCGCCTGTCAACAGACTTCTGAAGGCAGTGCTCAAGGCGGTCGGCGTGTCGGGCTCATCAGATTCGCCGTCGCCAGGAGCGCCGCCGAGACGAGTTCTTGAGGGAGCCAGACATCACCATGAGCTCGGATGAAGGCGGACCTTTCCAAGCCCGGCCGAATCCTGTCGTGCCGCGACCGTGACTCGGACATCACTGGCGCTCCTACGCCCGGCTCGGTCACTACTCGTCAGCGCCCTGAGGTCGAGGCCCAGCCTCGAACTCGTCAACTGGTTCACGAGGTACGAACCCCGCATCCTGCTCTATCATCGTTTCGCAGAAGAGCCCACGGACACTGCCTTGGGCGTTAGAGAGTTCGACGAGCAGATGCGCATCGTTCGCGAGCGCTTCTCTGTCCTCAGCGCTTCCGAGTTACACGCAGCAATTTTAGCCGACCGGCCGGTGAAGAACGCCGTCGTCGTGACAATCGACGACGGCTATGAAGACGTTCACAGATGGGCTCTCCCAGTGCTCACTAAGCACAGGATTCCTGCCGCCCTTTACGTTACCACTGGGTTTGTCGACCGTCGACTCTGGCTTTGGCCTGACGTAATTTCCTATATCCTGGAACAGAGTCCGCTTGAGCACTACGACTGGCTCAGCGATGGCGTTCGCAGGCCGGTACCTCTGCATACCTCCGTTACTACGAAGAGCTGCTTGGCACGTCTTCGCAACACATTGCGAGTCGTTGCCTTGGAGCCTTACGCCAGTTTTCTTGAGTCAGCTGGCTGCCAGCCTTGCTGTGGTCGTGCCGGACCGGCCTACGCCGGCCTACGAGGCACTCTCGTGGGCCCAGCTTCGCGAGATTGAGGCTGCCGGCATCGAGAATCGGCGACCACACTTGGTCGCATCCTCCTCTTCCGATGTGCACTCCGGAAGTCGTGCTTGCGGAACTGAGAGACTCACGCGCCCGGCTCGCACAAGAGCTGGCCCATCCAGTTCGCTCGTTTGCCTATCCCCACGGACTTTCGACCGACGCCGTGCGACGAGCCGTCCGTGAGGTTGGATACGACTTCGCAATGGCGGTAGGCGACGGGAGCTCGGCTACCGATGATGTGTTCAACATCCAAAGAGTCTCCGGTGGCGACCAACGTGTCTACTTTCTGAATGCAGTGTACGGCCTCAAGTTTCTTGCTGCGCGCCTGGGACACGGCGCAATTTAGGCTCCGCTATATGAGCGCCGCGTTTTCACTGTACATGCTTTTCATAGCCTCGTGGTTCCTTCACGTGAGCGCGCGCGTGCCAGTGCTCGGTTACATCAGGTCCGATTTGGTGCTTGTGTTGGTGATAGGGTCACTCCTCCTCCTAAATGCGGACGACCCAAGACCTGGTCCACGTTTACCGAAGTCGTCCAAGACCGGCAGTCTTATTCTTGGCCTTCTCGTTTACGCGCTTGTGACGGCGCCATTCGCAGAGTGGCCTGGCACTGTTGTCAATAGAGGGATTCCTGAGTTCGTGAAGGCAGCAGTGTTCTTCCTTTCACGGCGAAGTTGGTTTCAACACAGGCTCGTCTTCGTACGCTGATGACTGTCTTCGTCATCGCCATGACGCTCCGAGTGCTCGAGCCGCTCTATTTGCATGTGACGACAGGGTACTGGGGGTCAGAGGCTTACATGTCATCTGGCGAAGAGCGAATGGATCGTCTGTCCGGTGCGCCGTTCGACGTCGTGAATCCGAATGGCCTAGCCTTCGTCATTCTCACAGTTCTGCCATTTCTGCACTACTTGAGTTTTTCGACGAACTACCTCAAAGCAATCTATCTGATGTGTCTGCCGCTCCTCCTCTGGGCGCTGATATTGACTGGTTCGAGGTCGGGTCTGCTTGGTCTTGGTGCGGTGTTTCTTGGGATATGGCTCAAGAGTCGGCACAAGCTTCTGATGCTGACAATTGTGATGGCCGCCGCGCTGCTGGCGATTCCCGCCTTGCCAGACGACCTTGCCGATCGCTATTTGTCAATCGTGGACTCGAACACTAAGAACGGCGCAACCGCCAGCGGCCGGCTATCGGGTTTGGAGTCCGATCTTACGGTTGCCCTCCGTCGGCCGCTGTTCGGGCACGGTCTCGGAACCTCGAGGGAAGCCAATGCCAATTTCGCCGGATCGGATATGCCGTCGCACAATCTCTATACTGAGACGGCGCAGGAGATCGGACTAGTGGGACTTGGCATTTTGGTCTTGCTGATCGTGACGATATCTGCGGACCTGCGCTCCGGTATTCGCGCCTTACGCGCTGCGTCAGGGGCGAACTCATTTCTTCTCAGTGTCGTCGACGCGACTCAGACGTGGTTCTGGATGACACTTTTGTTCAGCTTTGCGAGTTATGGACTGACAAGTTACGAGTGGTATTTCACAGCGGGACTTGCCAGTGTCCTCAAACGACTTGCTTTAGAACTGTCAGTCCCCGTGGCGACGCCGGCGGTGCCAGTATCTGCCGGTGTCACCGTGCAAGTTCATCAGCGGCGACGTGAGAGCCTGCAGCCATCTTTGTGAGCGTCATGGATATGCGCAGAGCACGTGGTCCGACGGTGGCGCTACCGCGAGTAGCCATTTGTGCTGCTGGCGAAATCTGGGGCGGCGTGGAGCAGTGCGTACTTACGCTGGCCGACAATACAAGAACCGAGACATCCCAACGATCGTCCTGACCTTGTTCGACGGCCCCCTGCGCTCCCGGCTGGTTGAGAACGGGCTCGCTGTCGAAGTGGTTGGTAGCAGCAGGCGCTACGACCCGTTGGCGTTGAAGGCCATCAAGGCTGCGTTGGGCGCCCATCGCACCACCGTTGCCCACACTCACGGATACAAAGCCACGATTCTTGGTGGAATCGCGGCGCGCATGAGCCGCATCGCGGTGGTACACACTGAACACGGTCGCCTAGAGCCGGGGCGCGGTTTGGACCATCTCAAGATGCGAGCCAACGAGCTGGCGGAGCGCTTGATCGCGCGCATGACGATCGATGCAGATGTGGCGGTCACGAAGGATGTGCAGGCTCACTCGAAACCGCTGGGTAGCGACATCGCGCGCTACGTTGTCTACAACGGCTTGGATGCGGAACCAGGTTACAGCGTAGGCAAGGCTCTACCTCACCAGACCTTTGATGTTGGCATCGTCGGGCGGCTCGCGCCTGTGAAGGGTCACCGCTATCTCATTGATGCAGTTCGTCGACTCACGGAACTCCCGAACATACGCCTGCTGATATTTGGCGAAGGACCATTGGACGCGGAACTGCGGAGCTATTGCCAATCGGAGGTGCTTCGCGGCCGAGTTGTCTTTATGGGGTTTCGGGACAATATTCGTCAGCACATGGCCGGCCTGGATGTCCTGGCGATACCCTCACTGCATGAAGGTCTACCGTTCACGCTCCTGGAAGGCATGCACCTGGGCTTGCCGATTGTTGCTTCCGATGTCGGCGGGTTGGCGGAGGTTTTGGCCAATGGAGCGACCGCTCTACTCGTTCCGCCGACTGATAGCGCAGCACTGGGGAGGGCGATAGAGCGATTGTATCGCGAGCCGGGGATTCGGGCTTCCTTAGCACATCGGGCAAAGAAGGTGGTCGACACACATTTCCTCGCCGACACCATGGCGGAGCGATATCTCGAGATCTATTCGTCACTGCTCCATGAAGGAGTCGACGGGCAGAGAGAGACGATCTAGCTTTGAGGTCGCCGCGGCGTTACTGCACAGTGCCTTTCCAGGTCAGCGCGCCATTGTTCACTCGGCCCTCGCAAGCGCTCGTACTGAGTTAAGACGCGCCTGCCACCCCCGTCACGAGAATAGAGACATCGGCGCCAACGAAGTCGCGAAACACGCTTCGGACATAAGCACACGAGTGGATCCCTCACCCAGTTGTGCCTGTAGACACCCAACAGCGCCGGACGAGCCAGTATTAACATGTCAACGATCTCGGGAACAAGCATCGTAAGGAGTTCTGCGGCCAGAGTCGCATACGCCGTG
The DNA here is from genome assembly GCA_963814395.1 of uncultured Acidobacteriota bacterium. Lineage (GTDB taxonomy): Bacteria > Acidobacteriota > Vicinamibacteria > Vicinamibacterales > UBA2999 > CADEFD01. The sequence continues at coordinate 14,452 of CAWFCS010000001.1, read as the reverse complement.
CTCTATGCGGCTCAAGCGTTCTTCATGATGCCGTTTCTGGTCGCTCACCTCGGAGATCGCTGGTATGGCATCTGGGTGCTGACCGCCTCGCTGGTCAGCAGCTGCTACCTCCTGGACCTGGGTTTGACCTCGGCGGTTACCAGGTTCATGGCCAAGAGCCTCGGTGAGAATGATGACGCAGGGGCAAACGACGTCATCAATACTTGCCTAGTAATCTACTCTGGCCTGGCTCTGGTGGTGGTGGCGTTTACGGTGTGCCTCGCCGCGTTTGCCGGATACTTCGTCGCCGACTTGGAAGCTCTCACCACGGTGAGGATAACCATAATCATGCTTGGTCTGACTTACGCCACGGAGTTTCCGTTTAAGGCGTTCGCTGGAATCGTCGCCTCATTTATGAGGTACGGACCTTCTGATGACGTCGCGCTTCGTGAGCGCGGTAGTGACAAACGCGATACTCATCTACTTGTTGACACATGGCTACGGCATCGTGGCCATGGCGGCAACAACTCTGGTCGTCGGGCAGCTTGCCTCTCTGACCTACTACGCAATTGCTAAGCATCTGTTCAGGCCTTTGGTTGTCAGTCGCGTGCACTACAAGAGAGCGCTGGTGCCTCAGTTATTCACGTATAGCGTGTGGTCATTGGTCGCGCAGATCGCCAATACGTTTCGGTTTGGTGTTGACGCGTTCGTGATTGGGTGGCTGCAATCGGCGAGTTCCGTTACCTACTACACGGTCGCAATGCGCATTGTGGAATACTTCGCCGACTTGATCTACAAGGCCACGAACGTGATGGTTCCAGTGTTCACTGTCGAGTTCTTCAAGGGCGACATGGCGGAACTGCGCCGTAAGTACTTGCTGGTAGTACGACTTACCGCAGTCCCAAGTCTATTCGGGGCTGGGATGATCATAATTCTGGGCAAGAATTTCATTCTCCGCTGGATGGGGTCGGCCTTCGAGCAGTCTTACCCTCTTAGTGTTGTGTTGGTGATAGCAATGGCATTGGAGACGATGGGCAATCCATCAGACAGCGTGCTTTATGCTGTGTCGAAGCATCGCTATCTGGCATGGATCAATTGCGCCGAAGCTGTCGCGAACTTCTGCTTGAGTGTGGTACTTATTGGACCATTCGGTCTGCTTGGCGTCGCCATCGGCACTGCCATTCCTCTGATCGGCTTTCGCTTGATCGTAGTGCCTAGAATTGTGGCCCGCGCAATCGACCTGCCAATCTCTGTTTACTATCGCAGCCTGGTGCCCGTGACTGTGCTGTCGGTGTCGTCGCTGGTAGCAACGGCGGCTCTGTTGTCTCGATACGACGCGGAACCATCGTATCTCTACATCTGTGCCGTCAGCGCGGTCGTCAGTCCACTCTATCTTTGCGCGGTGGCTTTCGTGGTATTTAGTAGGCAGGAGCGCGTCTACATGTTTAGTCTCGTTCCATCATCCCTTCAGCGGCTCTGGAAGTGACGCGAGCTGCGGGGCCAACGGTCGTTGGGTCTTGACGGCTAAGGCACACGCCAGGCGCCGAGGGGTGCGGTTACGGCCCTGCGCGGTGGCCGTACGATGCGGAACAAGCGGGTTCATGTTCATGCGGCATGGCTGCCGATGGAGGTGAAGGAGTGAGCCAATTCAAACGCGGGCCTCATCTAGCTGGAGTGTCCGTGGTGATTCCGTGCTTCAATGGCGCGGCTTACCTTAGGGAGGCGATCGACAGTGCACTCTCACAAGACTTCAGCGGCGCCGTCGAGATCATCGTCGGTAATGACGGTTCGACGGATGCTTCGAGAGAGATCGCTCGGTCTTACCCTTCCCAGGTGGTGGTGGTAGAGCATCCTGGCGGACGGAATCGAGGCCTTCCTGCCACGCGGAATCTATGCCTTCGGCAGGCCAGGCATGAGTACGTGGCGTTCCTTGACGCAGACGACGCATGGTTACCGAGTCACCTCAGCGACATGGTGAACGCGCTCGAGCTTGATGGCATGTTGGGGTTGGCGGTCGACAACGGCCTGACCGTCACTGAGGGGGGCGAGGTGTGGGGCGATCGTCGGCCGAACGTAGCGCCAGGACCGCTTCGACCGGAGGATGTGTTGCTCAACCAGTGGTTCCCGCCCTGTGCGGTGGTGGCACGAGCGAGGGTCATTGCCGAGGTGGGTGGTTTCGAAGAGACGCTCGGCTCCGCCGAAGACCAAGACATGTGGCTGCGAGTTCTTGAAGTCCATCGTGGCGTGTATGTTGACGCAATAGGATACCGCTATCGAGTTCATTCGGGGCAGATGTCGGCAAACCCGGTACCTGTGGGACTGGGCGCTTATCGTCTTGAACCGCGCCCGCGAAAGGTATCCGTACGCCAGGCGTGTGGTGCAAAAGCGGCTGGCCACTATTGCCTATCGGCACGGGTGCGCCGCCCTTGCCGACTCGAGGTATTTCGGCGCTGCGTGGCATTTCGGAAACGCCGGTTGGCTGGACCCTGGTCGGGCAATCGGGGTGGTGGCGCAGCGCGCGTGGGGAAGATAGGAATCGCCCGCGCCTCCTGGTATTGCATCGGCAGGTCGTGAACCTCGAATCGGACGGTCTGTTGCTCCGGACTCCCTAGTTGATTACAACTGACTCACGCAGTGTTGTGCCGATCGTCAGATTTCGAAACCGAGAGGAACCTCCACAGTCATCGTAGCGAATGCCAGCCAGCGTGGGTCAGGAGAATACAGGCGAATGAAGCCGATCAAAATTTTGTTGGCGATACGGCATCCAGTAGGCGGAATTCGAACCTTCGTCCGGGTCCTTCTACGGAGGGTTCACGGCGGGTCCCCTTGAGGTCGTATTGTTAGCACCCGACGTTCCCGAAGCAAGACTGCTCGCAGCCGAAATGGCCACAACCGGGATGAGGTACGTGCCTCTTGATAGTTCAATCGGTGCCATGGGCTTGATGAAGGCGGCGTTTGGGCTGGTTCGCAAGTCTGGTTTTGACCTCATTCATTCACAGGGGCTGACTTCCGGAATCTGCTGCGTGCCTCCGGCCCTTCTCACCGGCACCAGTCACTTACTGACCCTGCATGACGTGTTTACGAAAGGCCAATTTGTGGGCGCCAGAGGCTTGCTTAAAAAGCTTGCTCTGACGGTTGGCTTAGCGGCGGTTGACCGGATTCACTGCGTTAGTCACGACGCGCGCGAAAACCTGGACAGTGAGTTGCCGGCTCTGCGGTTGATGCGTCGAAGTGAGCCGACTGTGATCTTGAACGGGATCGCCTCGGCGCCCTTCGCCGACGCAAGTCCGAGAGACCTTCGGGCGGAGTTCGGTATTTCAGACGAGACGTTCCTCATAGGCTTCTTGGGACGGTTCATGAACCAGAAGGGGTTTGCCGATTTGGTAAGCGCGATCGAGATTGTGAGGTCCCGACCCGGTCTGCCAAGGACGCCTCTCGTGCTCTGCTTCAGTCAGGAAGATGGCTTTATCCGCGAAGAACGCGAGGCGATAGAGCCAAAGCTCTCGACGGCTTCTTTAGGTTTCTTCCATTTGTAACCAACACCGCGGCCACCATCAAGGGCCTCGACGCGTAGTGGCCATGCCATCTCGGTGGGAGGCATGCCGGCTGTTTCCGATGGAAGTCATGGTCGCCGGTGTGCCTTTGATCGGTACGACTTGTCTTGGTCTGCGCGAAGTGCTAAGAGCTACGCCGGCGAGAATTGTTCCCGCAAGAGACAGTGCTGCGTTCGCAGAGGCACTGTGTCAGAGGAGATGCTGTCGCCTACCACGCACTCTGCCCGCGAGTTTGCCCCTGAGGCGGCAGTCAGATTCGAAGTCAAGGATCGCGCGGTGTGGAGTTGCAGCGGCTACTCACGAGGGGTTTCTGAAGGCGGCAGGCATTCTTGCGCCGGTAGCCGAGTGCAGCTTGGGCGAATGCGCGAAGGCGATCTTTGGAGAGCCTCCTTGGTCCGCTTTAACTCGCGATTCTCGGGCCCCAGCCAGCGCCGCCACTCAACGGGCGCGCCGAGCCTGCTCCCGTCACCAACAGAGTCGCGAGCTCCCACAGCCTCCCGCGAAGACGAAATTGGACGTCTCATAACCCATGCTCCCCAAGAAATGGTCCCCGAAGATTCCGTGCGCATCTGGGCAAAATTCGAGCCAGGCTGGCGAAATGGCATGGTCGGAGCGGTCGATTCTCTTATTGGCTGGAAGCCCAGTTTCCGTGTAATTTCTTAGCTGCCGATCGCGCGTTCACGTACATCGTGGCTTCGCTGCGTGAGCCATCCTTGTTCAGCCGAACCCGCATCCGGGTATCGTCCTGGATTAGGGTCCCGCTCGCCCTCTTGACGTCGGATGGGCGCAGGGCAATGCGATTGTGTCGCAGGCTTACGCCGAACGCGTTAATAACGCGGGGCTTCCGCTTGTGCCACAATCGGAGATGGAGAGCGACTAGGGATTCCAACCGAAGCCTCTCCCCGGGGAATGTGCGCCGAACATCGACAAGGTCGTTCGCGGCGGCGCGAAAGAGATTGATGGAGTCTCCGAAGCCATGGCCGACGTGATGTCAGTTCCTCTAAGGTACATCGCAGCGATGGCACAACCTCGGTTTGTTGAACTTCGCTTCTTACGTAGTGCGCGCCACTTGGAACGCCATCGTTCCAGCGCGCAAGGCCTATTTGTTGCGGAGCAAGCACTTGCGCCATCCGGTGACGGTTCGGCCCAAGACCACTGACATCAAGGTGTTCAACCAGGTTGTTCTTCCATCGCGAGTATCGATGCCTTGATGCCATGGTGAATCCGACGCTGATTCTCGACTGTGGCGCGAACGTCGGCTATTCATCGGCGTACTTCTGAGTAGGTTTCCTTGGAGCCTTTTTCTATTGCAATCGAGCCGACCCCGACGACTTCGAAGCGCTTCAGAAGAACCTGGAGCCGTATCAAGGTAGGTTCAAGGCCATCCGGTCGGGGATTTGGTCGAAGCCAGTGAACCTCACCCTTCAAGATTGCCAGCCGTGGAGAAGGGTCGGAGTGGGCCCGGCAGGTTCGCGAAGCTCTGCCTGGCGAACCAGCGTTCCAAGCGGTTGATGTCGCCACCCTGTTGGCCGAGTCAGGGCATGACCGGATCTCAATCCTGAAGGTCGACATCGAGGGGGCCGAGTTAGAAGTGTTTGGGCCTGGGTGTGAGGTGTGGCTTGACAAGGTGGACACCCTCGTCATCGAACTTCACGGGCCCGCTTGCACGGCGGCGTTCGAAGCAAGCATCTCGGCCGTTACCTTCTTCGGGTTTCCCGGTCCGACGAGTTGCATGTCTGTCAGCGGAGGGCCGCCACGGACTCGACGACTGTCTAGCATCGCTGCGTGGCGTCCCTGGGCGGCGCTTGGGTCTAGCGCGCCGCCGTGGGCCGACACGAGTTTTCACCTGGGTTTGCGCCGCCACAATAGGGTCGCTTCGGCCACGTTTCTATCAGTCGCCTTGAGCATGTGGCCCGGGAACTTGACGAATCAAATTGCGCGCCAAGCAGCGAGGGCAGGTAGGACACTCGCACTAGCATCTGACGCAATACAAAACACAATTGTAAAAGCCTGAACCGTATTGGAGCTGGCCGCCAAATCGCGCGTAAAATCTGCCACTCTCTACGCGAGCCATGTTGGCGCGCTTACTGCATACTCGGTCCTGTTCCGAGGTCAAACATATGAGAGTCGTCAACGGTCGGTTCACGCTTCGTCATTTCCTGGGTGTTGTAGTTGCGTCGGGATTGGCCTTCATGGCCCTTCGACGAGCCTCTCGTCTCAGTCTTCGAGACCGTCCATCGGTGGGATTTACTGGGCTCTCCAACATGACCTGGTCGTCACAATAAGCGGCACGGCATTTGGTGTCCGGCCATCGCAAACGCCGGTCAAGTATGACGACTTTCAGTCGGTGCCGCTAGGATCCGCCATCGACACCTCGACTGCAGCCGGAGCTCCGTGGGCGGATCTTACGGGTAACACCCAGACTGATCCAGTGGCTTCGAGCTCCGGCTGCGGCCAGGCACCCCCTACACGCGGAACATGATGTCGCAGTGGACGCCAGGAAGTATTCATCAGTCCGCGGTGGGACTTCTCGGTCAGCCGTTCTCAAAGCTGCTACTTGACTACTGGGTCTACCACGACTTGTCTGCCTGCAGTCCGTGCGGAAACATCAATGTGAAGCCGTGGCGGATGACGTCACCAGCCGTAGACATGTTCATGAACCTATACAGTCCGGTGTCACCGGACAATCTAGCCCTCTACGCGCCAAATCTCTCCGGAGGGTGGTTCGGAAGTAACGGGCGGCCATCGCTTTCTGGAGCGGACGCATACAACAAATGGCAGCACTATACGTACGTCATTGATTTCGGGTCCGGCGGCGGCGCGACGAACGGGTGGGCCACAGTCTATCTAAACGGTACCGCGCGTCAGACATGGCGCAACATAGCCATTCCCCACATGGGCGCGGATGGCGTCTTGGCTCTGGGGAATTATGTTCGTCACGATCTAGTGGACTACAACGGTAGGCAGTCAGCGTACTGGGAGTCGCTCTACATCGACAGGACGTTGTCCAGAGTAGAGGTGGGCAACAGTCCGATCAACGCGAACGCTACGCACAGGGAGATCCAAGTGCCCACCGCTTGGTCCAGCAGCAATGTCTCTGTTCGCTTAAACCGCGGGTCGTTTCCTAATTTCTCCGGCCTTTACCTTTACGTAGTCGACGACAACGACAACGCCAGTGACGGCTTTCCACTCGGCGGGAACCAGCTGCCAACGGTTCCGAGAAACCTCCGGATCGTTCCGGGCGCGCCGTAGTAGCGACGTCTCTGGTAGTCGCGCAGCGCATCGCGGGCACAGTGTCACGAGCATGATCATAGGGGCACGAACCATGAAGTGCATCAAGAGTCGAGTAGCGTGGTCATGAGCGCGCTTCCAAAACTTGCGACCACTGTGTCCGTGGTGTCTCGGGTTCGCGGTTTCAGACACGCGGTCAAGGTTGCTGTGGGGCCTGAGTTTGCTTCCTTGGGCCTGTGGCCGATCGATCCTACAAGCCTTGAACTGATCTACCATGAACGACAGATCATCGGTGTGGTACACACTCAGAGAGTGTGCGCGCTATGCTGGATCCACGGCGACACGATGAGATTGTTCCGAGAGATCTTTCCGCCCTGTATCGCGCGTTACGTGGTTTCGGGTTCTCACGTGCTCGACGTCGGAGCGGGACCGGTGTCGCGGCTAACAGGCGGACCTATTGAGGGGACACTATTCTCTGACGGCGACCGACCTGCTGACCGAGCACTATCAGAAGCTGCTGCGCTTCTACGGCCATGAACGCGTGCTGGGAAGTGTCCGGTATTTGGCGTGTGCAGGCGAGGATCTGGGGCGAGTGCTAGCCACCGACAGCTTCGACTTCATTTCAATCAATAACGCTTTGGATCACACTAAGTCTCCTCGTTCAGTTGTTGAGCAACTCACGATGCTCACTAGGCCGGGTGGCGTACTGGTTGTGTCTGGGCACTCGCGGGAAGGCACTGCAGAGCGGTGGAACGGGATGCACCAGCATGACCTGTGGCTCGAGGACCAGCATATCTGGAGGTCCGGACAAGGTAGCGCTGACAAGGTTTGTCTGACCGCCGGGCTGCCGCTGGATTACCTCGAGGGCATCGAGCGACTAGTCTCTCACGGGGATATGCTCGCGGTATTTCGGCGACGCGGCCCAGATCGATAACTCTGTCACCTCCTAGCATGATCCAATTGGCGGCACGTTTGGCAACGCAGCCTTAGTGGCCTTGCGTTCAAACGTGGCAGTGCTCATCGGGCCACCAACGAGAAGCAGTATCCGGCATGAAAGCTGCCAGCGAAGCTGCTGCGTAAGCTTCCCCGATCGATTGACAGCTCGAAGGTAGACTGCTCCGGGTCAGGAGCGGTCATGCGGAAGTCGAAGTTCAGTGAGAGCCAGATCGTCGGGATTCTGAAAGACGCCGAGAGCGGCGTGCCGGTGGCGGACCTGCTGCGGAAGCACGGCGTCAGCAAGGCCACGTTCTTCAAGTGGCGGAGCAAGTACGGCGGCGCGTCGGTGTCCGACGTGAAGCGGCTGCGCGAGCTCGAGGCCGAGAACGCGAAGCTGAAGCGGATGTACGCGGACCTGGCGCTCGAGAACGCGGCCATCAAGGACGTCCTGAACCGAAAGCTGTAACGCCGTTCGCGAAGCGACAGGTCGCTCGAGGTGCTCGTCGACGAGCACCAGCTGCCGGTGCAGCGGGCCTGTCGCGTGGTGAGGCTCTCGCGGGCGGCGTACTACCGGCCTCCGGTTCCGGCGAGTCGACGCGATGCGCGCGGTGATCGCGGCGCTGACCGACGTGGTGGCGCGCTATCCGCGCTGGGGCTTCTGGAAGCTGTTTCGACCGCATGCGCGTCGAAGGGCGTCCGTGGAATCACAAGCGCGTGCATCGCGTGTACTGCGCGCTGCGGCTGAATCTGCCGCGGCGGACGACGCGGCGCGTGCCGCACGCGGATCCGGCAGCCGCTGACGGCGCCGCCGGTGCTGAATCAGACGTGGGCGCTCGATTTCATGACCGAGACGCTCTACGACGGCCGGCGCGTCCGCGCTGCTGACGATGATCGACGAAGGGAATCGGGAAGGCTTGGAGATCGCGATGGGCGCTCTCGCTGCCCAGCCGGCGTGTCATTCGCGTCCTCGACGAGCTCGTCGCCGTGCACGGCTGCCCGTCGGCCATCCGCGTCGACAACGGCCCGGAATTCACGGCGCAGCCCTTCGTCGACTGGTGCGCCGAGCACGGCGTGGCGATTCACTACATCCAGCCCGGCAAGCCCGATCAGAACGCGTACATCGAACGCTTCAATCGCAGCTATCGGACCGAGGTCCTCAACGCCCATCTCTTTGAGTCGGTCGCGGAACTGCGGGCGCTGACCGACACCTGGCTGCGGATCTACAACAGCGAGCGGCCCCACGACAGCCTCGGCCGGGTGCCGCCGCTCACGTTTCTGCCGAGGCCTTCATCAGCCGGACAGTCTCTCTTCGCACTGTCTACTTGACGGGGAAGCTTACGGCTGCGGCTCAATTTCCCTTGAGAACGAAAGTCACCGCCTGAAGCAGATCGCAGCCGAGCAGCCGCTTGATCTCCAATTTGAAGGAGGTAGTGCGCGGCATCAACTACTACTACCGCCACCGCGATCTCGCGAATGCGGAGGCGCAGCGCGGTCTGGTCGCGCGCGCGGCCGGGGCGATATCATGTCGCGCGACTGAATCGGGCCAGCAGCACAAGCCCGCCGCGAACGTGGTCTGGAACCACGCCGCAAGCGCCCGCCGCTCGATGGCCTCAGTCTCTTTTTTGAGCGCCTCCGACAACATGTGCTTGTCGAGGGTGAGGTCGGCCACGAGCCGCTCCAGCCGCCCCTTCTCATCCTCGAGCTGCCGGAGCCGCCGGAGTTCACGCGCGCCGAGGTGCGCGAACTTCTTCTTCCACTGGTAGAACTCGCTTCGCTCACGCCGACCTGGCGACACCGTCGCCGACCGGCGTGCCGCTCTCGGCCTGGCGGAGAGCGATACGCAATCTGCTCCTCGGATCGTTTTCGGGAGGGACGTCACCAATCGATCCTGAGCATCCTTTCAGTGGACTGCCGTTCTCCAGACCCGGCAGGCCCTCAGGCATCTTCCTCCCAGGCCGCGATTGCCTACTTTCCGAGCGGCGCACCTGTCGTGACAATGCCAAGGTCCCTGAGAATAGGCACCAGAGCATGCGCCAGATTCTCGCCCGTTCCGGCTTTGACCCCTCAGGATTGAAATGGATGGGATCGAGATAGTAGCGGTCTTCGCTAGGAACGAATCCATCTGTGTCGATGTAACGCACGTTGTTCTCCGGTAGCGCGAGGTGCCTGAATACTTCGTTGTACCGTCAGATCATCGCTTGTATCCTCTGGATCGGAATGTCTCCCCCAGGAGCGGTGATAGGCCGGCGCACACACCACAGCCCGTAGTGGCGCCGCCGGGAAACGCCAGGACGATCTTTGGGAAGACCAATGGGATCCGATTGGCCTTGGCGATAGCGACGATTGAGTCGGTGTTGGCGCGAAGGGTCATGAAGCCACGTTCCATTGACTGATCCAGAGATCGACCACCAACCGTGTCCGCTGTCCGCTCCGCTGCCGACGGGCTCACGGCGGCCCACACCCTACCCATCAGATCGCCCACCCTCCCCTCGCCCTTGGCGTAGAGAACGCTGTGGTTGGTCAGCCAGCGAATAAAGCCGGAGCGCGGGCGATCTTCTTGTGGAAACAACCAGGGAAGGACGGTTGCCCGGAGACAATGAATAGCTGAAGTCGTTGTGGCCTTGATACACGATCAAGAGGTCAGGCTTCAGGTCCATCGCTCTGGTTTGCAAGTCAATCAACGAGTCCAGGGTCGTCGATCCCGGGATGCCCAAGTTCAACACTTCGACGGCGTCAACGTTCAGCTGCTTTCGCAGCTCAATTTCCATGACCTCGGGCCACGGCAGCGCAACGCCCACAGATCCGATGTCAAACGTGGTCGACCCACCCAAACAGACGATCCGCAACGACCCCGGTTCGCGGCCGGGGCCTACGTCACGACCTCTGAACCCCAACGAGTTGATCCGGAACCAGCCAAAATAGTCAAGGTTTGGCACCAAGCCATATCGTAGGCGCTGATGCGGATAGTACATTTGGGGAAAGTAGTCTGGAGGTGTCTTTCGGTGTCGCTCATAGTATCGAGCGCCGAACTCCGCGCCGATGGAACACACAGCTATGAAGACAATGACGATGGCGACCAGCATCCGCCGCAGTAACTTCTCTCGCGCTCTTGGACGTGCTGGGTGAAGTGTCTTTGTCTCCATATGCATCGCCTCTTCGTTGTCAACTTCTCGTTAAGGCCAAGAGCTGCACTCGGCGTGAGTCGGCGTTGCGCCGCTCCTGCTCGGCCCAGAGACGGGCCTCGTCGATCAACTCCAGTCGCCGCCGGTAGGCCAGTCGGATGCCGCCGGCAATACTCTCGACGTTGTTCTCGACAAACACTGCTCCGCCGGTGAAGTATTCGCGGAGAGATCTCTTGTCCGAGAGAACGATCGGCTTGTGCGCGGCGACTGCTTCGTAGGCCCCGCACACCAGACACCGATCGTTGTGCGTCAAGTCGATCGCAAGCTCGGATGATCTCAATGTGGCGTAATAGACCGCCTCGTCAACAAAGCCGAGAAATGAGATTTGTGGGAATTGTTCGGGGACGATCCCAGCCTTGGCGAACCGTCCAGAGACCGCAAGCCTAAACCCTTCCGCCGCCAACAGTCGAGCCGCCTCGAACACTTCCAGGTAGGGCTCATCGACGTCAAACGAACAGATGAAAAAAATCTGCTTTGGTTCCACTGGTCCGCCGGCCTGTCCTGGCATATCCGGGAGGGGATCCGGCATCACAAACCGCGTCCGCCAACCTTCTCCACTAGTCGCTTGTGATCCGGATTGGTGACGACGACTAGATCAGCGCACCAGTTGCAAGTGTCCAACACGAATTGAAGGACGGGATTTGCATCGTAAGCCTCGACGCCGCCGAAATGAGCATCGACCACGAGCCTGAAGCCCCAGAACGGCCGCACGGAGAGCAGGAGCACAGTCAGGACCAGGGAAGGATTTGGGCAGACGACGAGAGCCGGCCGCTCGCGCCAGAGGATAGCCAACGTTCGCCTCGTTGATGCGATGTACCGCACGAGTCCGCCCCGCGAGGAAAGCAATTCATGGTAATCGGCGCCAATGAGACGAGCCATCGACCGGTTTCGAACCTGGCGTTCCCATGTTATCCAGAGCGGCTTCTTCGCATCCTCAGCCGGCCATGCTGCCGAACCTCCCAGGCTGAACGACAGAGAGCGGTCGGTGTACGCCACCGATTCGGCCGGCCTCAGCTCGGATGACGAAAGTCATCGATGAACATGCGGTACCATAGTTCCAAGTTCAGCAACGGCCAAAGGACGTCGGCGTGATCCTGTTCGTCCGGTCCGATGCTCATCAACGAGCCTCGCTACAGTAGCGCCGTCAAACGTGCCACGTTGTTTGAAGGTTCGGTCGGTCAGCAAGTCCATATAGCGACCGAGTCCGCTTGCGTTTCGAAGCCACGCCGACACAGGAACATCGAAGCCCATCTTCCGACGGCCGACAAAGCCGGCGGGGAATATCTCGCGCGCCAGTCGCTTGAGGGGTAACTTGTTGTCGAAGCCGAGAGACAGCTTTGCCGACTGCTTGATCGTTCGACTCCACGCCACCAGGCGATGGTCGAGGAATGGGACGCGGGCTTCTAAACCGTGGGCCATGGTCGTTCGGTCAAGTCTCTGCAATAGCGACGGCAGGTAAGTGCGCCGATCGAATGCCAAGACCTTCTCCAGAAACGGTCCGTCTCCAGCCGCCAACGCCGTCCAGGCATCGTAGCGCACGCCGCCTGATGGGCCGATCCCCTCCTAGAGCGGCCAAGCTTCGTCGCGTGGCGAAGCGGGCCTGTTCCACGACGCTCTGGTCCACGCCGCCGGCAATCTCCGAGAGTTTGGCGAGACGTCGTAGCCCCGCCGATTGGAACATCTCGTGAAGGCCGCTGAAGAGACCACCCGGGAGCCACGACAGCGAACGCGACAACAACGGAATCTGATAGCGGGGATATCCCGCGAAGAGTTCGTCGGCGCCTTCGCCGGTTAGAACCACCGTCACGTAGCGTTTCGCCTCACGACTGAGAAGCAGCAGCTGCACAGTGTGCGCGTGATGCAGGGGTTCGTCGTTGTGCCAAATCGTGAGCGGCAGATTCTCGGCATACTCCTCTGCACCAACTAGTAGCTTGTGATGCTCGCTTCCAACCTGCGCCGCGACTTGTTCAGCGAAAGCACTCTCGTCGTAGCCATTCTCGTGGAACCCGACTGAAAAAGTGTGGAGTTCACCGCTCATCATTCCGCGCACGAAGTGCGTCACTAGGGACGAATCAATGCCGCCGCTGTTGTATGTGCCGATTGGGACGTCAGCAACGAGTCTGTAGCGGATGGCATCACTTACGAAGTCGGCCAACTTCGAGTCGTCGGCAAACCCCCTCTCGGAAGGTTCGCGGGCCATCACCTCGTCGCGCCAGTAGGCGGCAATTTCGAGCTTTCCACTGTTGGCATCAAGCGTAAGTACGTGCCCTGGCGGCACCTCACGGACACCAGCGAACAGCGTCTCTTCCCCGGCGATATTGCGGAAGGCCATGTACTCGCCCACGGCCGCAGCGTTCGCTTCTGCGGTCGCCCCTCCAACCCTCGCCAGCGCCTTGGCCTCTGAAGCGAAGTAGAACCGCCCGCCAACCGTGCGATAGTAGAGTGGCTTGATACCGAGACGGTCCCTTACCAGTCGCAGTTGTTGCTTCTGGGAGTCCCAAACCGCGAACGCAAACATTCCGATCAGGCTGTCGAGCCAATCAGCTCGGTCGCTCGTAGCCAGACACAAGAGCGTCTCAGTGTCGCCGTTGGTGCGGAACACGGTGCCGCGGAGCGTTTCGCGGAGTTGGCGATAGTTGTAAATCTCGCCGTTGAATACGATGGCATGGCGGCCGTCAGCTGTCGTCATCGGTTGGAGGCTGCCTTCGAGATCAATCACCGACAGTCGCCGATGACCGAGGCCGACGGCGCCATTGCACCAATGACCGTGTGCATCCGGGCCACGATGCGACAGCAGCGTGGACATTGATTGAACGTCAGCCGGGCTGGGTTGCGCAGCCCCCGCCAATTCGACGATACCGCAAATGCCGCACATCAGTGTCCCCAACCTACTGATCATTCCTGGCTCTCCCGCAGTTCGAGCCTCGACCACGCCAGCGGCCCTAAGGACTGTGCGGTCCGACGCTCTAGATCATAGCTGAGCAGAGGCCGATGCCTGCCCAGAATGACGTTCCGATTCAAGTCTGGGCCCATTGTCTCGAACAGCCTGTGCGCGAGCTTGGTCGCTACAGTAGACGCGGGATGAAGATGGAGCAGCACCGCCCAGCTAGCGCGGGGCAGGCGCACCGAGGCCCTTCACGACGCGAAGTTTGCCAGAGGCCTCGCGCTCGAAAGACCTAGGATACTGAAACACGACTTGAGCGTCCGGATCGACATGCTCTCTGATCCGCGCCGTTATCAACGTCTCGGACGACAAGTCGTAGGTCGACGCCCGGACGATACGGACGACGAAGCGATCGAGTCCTGTTGCTCAACCTGAAACTGTTTGACACCGAGACCCTGGCGTCGCAGGTCCTCGAAGATGTACATGATGAACTCACCGTGGAACATCTGGCCTTGACGATTGCGAACGAAATCGTAGGCACGACCGTGCACCCCCCCGAGCACCGCCAGCGGTCGACCACAGCTGCACGGCTCGGGTCGAATGAACCCGTAGTCACCGGTCCGATACCGGATCAACGGCAGGGCGGGGTTGTTGTGACGAGTACGTGGGACTTCAACTTCACCAGC